>CAVYZD010000001.1:0-1591503 GCA_963772905.1 Bryobacterales bacterium
GTCCACGACCTCCGCACCTGGACGCACGACCGCCATCGCACCGTCGACGATCGTCCCTTCGGTGGCGGCGAAGGCATGCTGCTCAAACCCGCGCCCATCTTCGAAGCCGTCGAGAGCATCTGGCCCGATCGCGCATCTGACCGCAATCCCGCCCAGCGCCTGATCCTGCTCTCCGCCCAAGGTCAGCGCTTCACCCAGGAAACCGCTCGCCGCCTCACGCAATACCAGGAAATCTTCCTCATCTGCGGCCGCTACGAAGGCGTCGACGAGCGCGTAGCCGAGCATCTGGCCGACGAGGAGCTCTCCATCGGCGATTTTGTCTTGAGCGGCGGCGAACTGGGCGCGGCCCTGGTCATCGATTGCGTCGCCCGTCTCCTCCCCGGCGTCCTTGGCAACGAAGATTCGGCCGTCCAGGAATCCTTCACCTCCCCGTCCCTCCTCGATTGCCCGCAATACACGCGGCCCGCCGATTTCCGCGGTTGGAAGGTCCCAGAAGTACTATTGAGCGGCAATCACGAAGAGATCCGGAACTGGCGCCGCCAAGCCGCCCGCGCCAAAACTGCGAAGAACAGACCCGATCTTACGCAAAGAGGGCTGGATCTACTACAATAGAGTTTCAAGGATTTGTCACATGCCGAACCTCTTACTGACCAAAGTCGTCGCCAAACAAATGCGCCAGGTGCCTGAATTCCGCCCTGGCGACACCATCCGCGTCCACGTCAAGATCAAGGAAGGCGACAAAGAGCGTCTCCAGGCTTTTGAAGGAACCGTCATCGCTCGCAAGAATGAAGGGGTCGGTGAAACCGTCACGGTGAGAAAGATCAGCTTCGGCCAGGGTGTCGAGCGCATTTTTCCGATCCACGCTCCGGTCATTGACCACATCGACGTGGTGCGTACCGGCCGCGTGCGACGCGCGAAGCTTTACTATCTGCGTGAGCTCAAGGGCAAAGCAGCGCGTCTCCGCGAGCGCGACTAGTCCGCTGCCCGGCGCCCCACACCCGCGCCACCCCAGCAATTGATGAAGTGCCAGGGAAAATTCGAGCGCGACGCCCGGGCCCAGGGCTTCCAGCACATCGCAGGTGTTGACGAGGTGGGCCGTGGTGCGCTGTTTGGCCCGGTATTCGCCGCCGCTGTGATTCTGTCGCCTGATCGCCCCATCCGCGGCCTGCGCGATAGCAAACTGCTGGATGCCGAACGCCGCGAGACCCTAGCTCCCCGGATTCGCGAACGCGCCATCGCCTGGTCCGTCGCCGCCGTGGACGCCTTCGAAATCGATCGCATCAACATCCTGCAAGCTTCGCGCCTGGCCATGCGCCGCGCCGTCGAAAAGCTCACGCCGGCGCCCGATTACCTGCTCGTCGACGCCGTCACGGTTGACCTCCCTACCGCTCAGCGCGCGCTCATCCATGGCGACGCCCTATCGCAATGCATCGCCGCCGCGTCCATACTTGCGAAAGTCGAGCGCGACGCCTGCATGCGCGAATGGGACCACGTCTTCCCGCAATATGGCCTTAAGAATCACAAAGGCTATTCCACCGACGAGCATTGGAAGGCGCTCGAAACTCACGGGCCCACACCTCTGCATCGCTTCAGCTTCTGGCCGGTGCGGGAGCACGCGCCTCACGCGGTTTGGACCGGCTACCCAACGCAGGGCGGGCTGTTCCCCGAGGCGGCCGATGAGTTTCAGGAAGAAATATGCGTCCTGTAGAACCCCAGTTGCCGGGCGTCGTTGAAGCGAACGTAGCCCCCGAGCGCGCCAAGCATACCTGGGTCCATAAGCTGGGCGTCATTTTGTTTGTCATCGTTTGCTTTGAAGTGGGAGTCTTTTTGCTCATTTTTCCCTGGACCGCGCAATGGGACGGAAACTCGCTCGCCAACTCCCTTCCCGGCCTGCGCGACTATTGGACCAGTTCCTATTTCCGTGGCGCCTTGAGCGGACTGGGCCTGCTGAACATTTTTATTTCGATTGGCGAATTGCTGCGCCTGCGCCGTCCCGCACCCGGCCAGCCGCCTGCTGATCGACTGGCCGCCTGATAAACTGAAGGTTGACGCTATGAAACCCATTCTGGATCGCGGAAAAGCGGCAGTGGCGGCCGAAGCAGGCGCCAAAGCACCGGTGGCCACGCCCGACCCTCCCCGCGGAACGATCGCCGAATGGACCATCACCATCTTGCTTCTGCTGTTCGGCACCACCACTCTGGTGCAGGCGTTCGTCATCCCCACCGGGTCCATGGAAGATACGCTGCTCATCGGCGATCACCTGCTGGTGGATAAACTCGCCTACGCGCCCTCGGGCAGCTTCAGCAAGTACATCCTGCCCTACGAAAATCCCAAGGATGGCGACATCATCGTGTTTCGCTATCCGGTGGATATCACGCAAACTTTCGTCAAGCGCGTGGTTGGCTCCCCTGGCGATCACATCAAGATCATCGAACAACAGGTCTATCGCAACGGACAGAAACTCACCGAGCCCTACGTCGTTCACAAGGCCACGTACGGCGATTCATTCCGCGATAACTTCCCCAATAGCGAAGCAAATTTCTCGGAGCTCGACCGCGGGCGCGAAATGCTGGCGAATAACGTCGTGAACGGCGAAGTTGTCGTGCCCCCCGAGTCCTACTTCGCCATGGGTGACAATCGCGACAACTCGCTCGACAGCCGCTATTGGGGCTTCGTTCCACGCGGAAACATCATTGGCAAGCCGCTGATTATTTATTGGTCGTACAATGCCAGCACCGAAAGCCTGGCCAGTTCGTCGGTCAATAATCTCGCGAGCCACTTCCTCGATCTGGCCGAACACTTCTTCACCAAGACCCGCTGGGAGCGCACCTTCCGGTTGATCCATGGCTACTACAACTACAACTAAGCCCGCTCAGCCCGCGGGGCCGTCCGCCGAACCCGCGCAACGCCATTCCATCGCCGAATGGGCCATCACCATCCTGATTTTGCTGTTTGGCACTTCCACGATCGCGCAACCTTACGTCATCCCGACTTCCTCGATGCACAACACGCTGCTCACCGGCGATCACCTCATCGTCGACAAGCTGGCCTACGCTCCGTCCGACGCATTCAGCAAACACCTGCTGCCTTATGAAGAGGTGCAGCGCGGCGACATCATCGTGTTTCTCCAGCCTGCCACGCTTAAGGAAGATCTCGTCAAGCGCTGCATCGGCGTGCCGGGCGATCGCATCAAGATGTTCAACAAGCAGGTTTACATCAACGGCAAGCTGCTGAAGGAACCCTACGTTATTCATCAAAACGATTTCCTGCTGTATCGCGACAACTTCCCCGAAGGCCGCCCCGAGTTTGACGACGATCCGAAAATGGCCGCGCGCGTCAATCAAATGCTGCGCGATAACGTGGTGAATGGCGAGCTCGTGGTGCCTCCGGGCAATTACTTCGCGATGGGCGACAATCGCGATAATTCGCTCGATAGCCGCTACTGGGGATTCGTGCCGCGCGACTACATCGTCGGAAAACCGCTCATCATCTTCTGGTCCTACGATGCGCCCACCGCAGATCTGTTGGATTACAACTTGCACCACGCCTTCGATCTGGCCGAGCACTTCTTCACCAAGACGCGCTGGAACCGGACGTTCCAATTGATCCGCGGCTATCACGATTATTCACTGAACTGATGCCTCGCTCCGACAATTATTACGGCCTGATTTTGGCCGGCGGCCGAGGTACGCGCTTTTGGCCTCGCAGCCGCCGCTCGCACTCCAAACAGGTGCTGCGTTTCATCGGCGATCGATCCTTGATCCAGCAGACCGTCGATCGCCTCAGCCCGGTGATCCCGCCGAATCGCCAGTGGATCTTGACCAACGATCATCTGCGCGCCGAAATCATCCGCCAATTGCCCGAGGTTCCGAAGAATCAGATCCTGGCCGAGCCCGCGCAACGCAACACCGCGCCCGCCATCGGACTGGCCGCGCACATTCTGCAATCCATCGATCCCACTGCCGTCATGGGCGTGTTCCCCTCCGATCACGTGATTGCAAAGCCTGCGCGCTATCTGCAATTCGTGCGCCCTGCATTGCGAGCCGCAGCCGCGGGCAAGATCGTCGTGCTGGGCATTCAAGCGCGCTGGCCCGAAACCGGCTACGGCTATATCGAATTTCCCAAGAATGTCCAGGCCGGATCGCGCGAGCCCATCGCTGTCCGCCGTTTTCGCGAAAAGCCGGATTTGAAAACCGCGCGCCGCTACGTCAAGGCTGGCAATTTCTATTGGAACGCGGGCATGTTCTTCTGGAAGACTTCCGTGCTGCTCGACGCGCTGCGCGAATATCTGCCCAAAACCGCCACTCTGCTCGCCAGCCTGCCGGAGTTCGCGAACCGCCGCTTCCCCTCGAAATTGAAAGAGGCGTTTCCGCACTGCGAAAATATTTCCATCGATTATGCGGTGCTCGAGAAATCGCCCCACGTTGTGGGACTCGCCACCGATGACTTTGGCTGGAACGACGTTGGAAGCTGGAACGCCGTCTACGAACTGCTGGCGCGCGACGCGAGCGGCAATATCTTCCGCGGCGAAGCACTGGCGCGATCGAGCTCCGGCAATTATGTGGACGCCGATGGAAAGCTGATCGCGCTGGTCGGCGTCAAAAATCTCATCGTTGTCGATACTCCCGACGCACTGCTCATCGCCGACCGCTCACGCGCGCAGGAAGTCGGCGATCTCGTCAAGGAATTAGAAAAGCAGCACCAGCATCTGCTCTGAGACTTACTTCGACGCCGGCATATTGTCGCTGAACCACTTCACCACACGCTCGAAACGGTCGCGAATGTGCTCCGGATCGTGGAACCCGTGCCCCTCGCCCGGATACAGCACAAACTCAGTCTTCACGCCGAACGTCTTCAACGCGTGCCAGAACTCGTACGACTGCGGCGGCGGGCACTCCGCGTCGCGATCTCCCACCATCACCAGCGTCGGCGTCTTCACGTTCTTGATGAAATTGATCGGCGAGCTTTTCGCGTACACCGCCGGATCGTCATACACCGACGCGCCGAAATACGGGATCATCCACTGATCGATGCCGTTCTGCCCGTAATAGCTTTGCCAATTGGCGATGCCCGCGCCCGCGAACGCCGCGCGAAAACGGTTGGTCTGCGTCACGGCCCACATGGTCATGTACCCGCCGTAGCTCCAGCCCGCGATACCCACGCGATCGTTGTCCACCGGATAATCCTTCACCACCGCGTCCACGCCCGCGAGAATATCGTCCAGATCGCCGTGCCCGAAATCGTG
Organism: Bryobacterales bacterium; assembly: GCA_963772905.1. GTDB lineage: Bacteria > Acidobacteriota > Terriglobia > Bryobacterales > Bryobacteraceae > Palsa-89. The sequence goes on from CAVYZD010000001.1 coordinate 5,246, forward strand.
CTTATTTGCACCCGTGAAGGCTTCGCCCCCGCCGTAACTCCCGCGCGGATTCGGCTCGAACACGAAATAGCCCTGCGCGGAAAAAAGCTGCAGCGGCAAGGACGAACGTGGCCAAGTTGCGCGAACGCCCGACGCCGGGCCGCCGTGAATCGACACGATCATCGGGTATCGCTTGGCCGGATCGTACGGTTGCGGCAACACCAGCCAGCCCTGCACGTCGAAGCCGCCGCTCTTCCATGCAATGCTCTTCGCCTCGCCCCACGTGCGTGGCTGCGCGTCGTTAGAATGCGTGATCTGTTGCCATTTCCCAGTTATGCCGGCCCAAACCTCAGGCGGATGATCGAACGAATTCCGCACCACCGCGCTCATCGCCGCATCGCCCGAAAACAGCTCGCTCTCCGCGCCTTTCCACAATGTTTCCACGCTTCCCGACCCGAGGTCCAGCGTCGAAATCGCCGAATCTCCCGAAATGTCCTCGGTCATGATGATCTGCTTCGACGACGGCGACCATCGGAACCAATTGGGCGATGCCTTTCGGTCCGGCGTCAGATCGCGCGGCTCGCCGCCTTCGGCCGGCAGCGCATAAACGTCGCCGCCGATCACGCCTTCGTCGCTCATCAATCCTCCAATGAAGGCGATCGACTTACCATCGGGCGACCACTTGACGTTACCCACCTGCATCGCCGGTTTGAAGACGTGTCGCACCGCGCCTGATTCCGCATTGATCGCGTAAAGCTCCGCGACGTACCAATTGTCGTCGCCATCGCCGGGGGCCGCTAAGTACGCGAGTTCCTTGCCGTCCGGCGACCAGTCGAATTCGTACACGTACATGTCTGCCGGCGAAATCGTGCGTGCCGCGCCCGAAGCCACATTCACGATCGCGAGGCGCTTCTCGACCACCGTCGATGCAATCACACCCGTTTCCGGAGCCGCCGCTTCCGTGGGACCCGGCACGCGGCTGTTGCCTTCGATCGTGAGAACCGCGATGCTCTTGCCGTCCGGCGACCATTGCGGCAGTTCAGCGTAGCCTGTCAATTCGCCGACCTTGTGTGGTTTCCCGCGCCCCGGCTTGTCCACCACATACAACTGCATTTGCCCGTGCGAATCGGTGTCGGAGAGAAACGCCAGTCTGCCATCCTGTGACCACGCCAAGCCCTGCGCCATCGGAGACGAATCGCCGATGCGCTTGGCCGCCGCCGCAGCGTCGTGCAAATCTTTGACGTAAACGGAAAGACTGGCGAGCTCGCCCTCGTTTTTGCCGGGAGCCGACTCGATCCAAGCCACCTTCGCGCCGTCCGGCGAAATCGCGACTTCGCGAAATTCATGCAGCGCGAAAAGCGAGCTCAGGGCGGCGTCAGGAGAAGGCGTCGCCGCTAGCGGGAGGCACGCGACGACGGCGAGTGTGGAAAAAAGTGTGGTGCGCAACTACCCGTATTGTAGCGTGCGTTTATTGCCCTGCCGGTGGATGCTGATGCATCATCGGCCGTTCCTTAACTGCGTAATCCGATGGCACGGTGAATAGTGCCGGATCTGGCTCTGTCCGCGTGATACCCGTCAACTGATACAGCGATTCGCCATATCGCGGGTCGCTGGTCTTGCTCATCACAACAGCTTGCAGGTCCGCCGAGTGCCAGATTTCGGTAACGATGTCGATCTCCTTCTCGTTGCCTTCCTGACCGGCCGGAATCGCGCGCGTAACCCGTGTGCCCTGCGCGGTTACGCCTTGGATCATCTGCGTACCCAAGTCCTCGGTCTTCGTTGAGGCGAGATTGCGCGCCGGGCGCGTCTTCGGATTCGCCAAACGCGACGCCGGAATCTCGGTCGAGCGAGCCATCTTGCTCTCTGGATCCAGCACGTAGCTCTTGCCGGCCACCGGATCGAAAATCATCACTGTACGCCCCGCGCCGGGTCCAGCCGATAGCGCCCCGATCGCACCGAACGACCGTTCCGTGCGCGTTCGCCCCTGGCTATCGCGCGCCACCAACGCCGTGGTGGTCCGTTGAATATGATCGCCATTCGAGAGAGTCTGCGTAAACTGAGTCACCGCTTGAGCCGAATACGGCGCGCCTTGCACAACCTTATTGGAAATGCCGAACTCCGCGCGCACCATGGCGAAATCGCCGCCTGGACCCCTATGCCGTGGGCCCTGAGCAAACATACTGATCGTTACTGTAAGAGCTGCAATAGTAAATTTTTTCATCATGATTTCTCCTATTCCACCAGCCGCACACCGCGCGCCAAGCCATCCTGGCCAAGCAACAACTCCGCCTGCACTGCGCCATCGGCGCTGTCCTCATCCACCGGAAATCCCATCAACCTCAGGGACGAAACCGGCAACTGAACTCGAACCACCGTCGCGTTCTCCACCGCCGGTAGCGCTTCGGCTTCAGGCAGTGGATAGAAGCTCGCGTCCGCCGCCTCGTCCTCAGCGACAGCCGGGACAGCGGCGATCACCGGCGTGGCCGCGGCCGGTTTTGGCGTTTCGCGAACCCACGCGAACAGCGCGATTCCAGCCGCCAGCACCGCCACTCCTCCAAACGATGCCCACACCTTCGCGCGCCGCCGCCTGGTCCGCTTCCGGAACTCCGCGCGCAGCTGCCACTCCACGCGATCCGGCGCCTGCCTCGGCCCCTCCGCCGCCAACGCCCGCAGATTTTCTAAAAGCTCCCGGTTGTCTTCCATACCGAATCCCTCTCACCCGCGCGCATTTTCTCAGCGAGCAGCGCCCTCGCCCGATGCAATCGCGACCGCACGGTACCAATCGCACATCCCAGTGCCGTCGCCGCCTCGGCGTAATCCCGCTCGTGCAAATCGCACAGCACCACCACTTCGCGATACGCGGGCGGAAGCGCCAGCACGGCCTTGCGCAGTGTTTCCACTCGTTCGTTCCGCGCCAGGTCGCCCAGCACATCGCCCTCGACGTACACGCTTTCCACTTCCTCCAGCGTCGTCATATAAGGCCGCTCGCGCTCCAAAGCCCGCAGCACGATGTTGCGCGCGATGCCATACAAATACGCCGCCACCGATCCGCGCTCGGCGTCGTAGCGCGCCCCCGACGCCATCAGCACCATGAAAACTTCTTGCGTCACTTCCTCGGCGATCTCCGTTTTCCCGCTCATCTGCAGCGCGAACCGGTACACCACTCCCTGATGCCTGCGATAAAACTCGAGAAACGCCTTTTCGTCGCCGCCTGACAGCAGCCGAAGCAGATCGCCATCACTATGGGACGGGGATTCCAGCATTAGTTGATTGCGGCGATCCGCATCGGCCTTTGATAAGTATTCCGCCCCGGGCCCGGAAAGGTTCCAATATCTTTCGGACATATCAGGACTCGCGCAACGTGATCAGGGTCGCGCCCCACCCGCCGGCCTCCGCTGGTGCGTCGGAAAAGCTGGCAACGAAAGGAGTTTTCGCGAGAATCGACCGTACGATCTCGCGCTGCACCCCGATCCCCCGCCCGTGAATGATCCGCAAGGCGCGGAAACCCATCCGATGCGCCTCCTCCAGATAATTTTCGACTACTGGCTTGATTTCGCGCGCCGGAACCGTGTGCAGATCGAACACATCGGTGACGGGAATACGGATGGGCTCTTCGTCGTCCATACACGAACTGCTGTTAGCCTAGCATTGTGAGTCCTTTGGCAGAGTACCGCGCGCGCTTGGAAGCCCGCCGGCGCGTATCGGGGCTCGAGCAAAAGCGGTTCCGCCGCATCGGCAACGCGCGTCTGGCGGCTGGCTTTGCCGCAGTCGTAGTCGCCTTCTTCGTTTTCGGCGAAGTCTGGATTTCGCCCTGGTGGCTGCTGGTCCCGCTGGCGATTTTTGGCGCCCTGGTGATCGTTCACGCGCGGGTCATCGAGCACCTGGACCGATCCATTCGCGCCGCTCAATTCTATGACCGAGGCATCGCCCGTCTCGAAGATCGCTGGGCAGATCGCGGGATGGGCGGCGGCGAAACCGGCGAGCGCTTCCGCGATCCCGCGCACGTCTACGCCGAAGATCTCGATCTGTTCGGGAAAGCATCGCTGTTCCAGTTGCTGTCCACGGCCCGCACTCGCGCCGGCGAAGATACCTTGGCCCATTGGCTGCTCGCACCCGCATCGGCGGACGAAGTGGCCGCGCGCCATGAGGCTATCCAGGAACTCCGCCCGCTGCTCGATTTGCGCGAGGATCTCGCCGTGCTCGGCAGCGCTGTCCGCTCGAGCCTCGATCCCGACGCCGTGTCTGCATGGGGTGAATCACCCGAGGTTCGTTTTCCCGCAGGAGCGCGCTACATTGCTCCGTTTCTGGCCGCCGCGGTCGTGATTTCGTTTTCGCTTTACATGGCGAGCGTGCTGACCCGCACGCCGTTCCTCGCCGTATTGCTCGTCACGCTGGCCTACGGCTTCTTTCTCGGATCGAGAACGCTGCATGTCGCCACCGCCGTGAATTCCCCTTCCCACGACCTCGGGCTTCTGGCCAAACTGCTCCAGCGCGTGGAACTCGAGCCATTCCGCGCACCGTTGCTACAAAATCTTCAGGCGCGTTTGACCGCTGGACATCAGCTCAAAGCATCCGCCGAGATCGCGTTTCTGGGACGCCTGGTGGCCCGCCTCGATTGGCAGCGCAACCTGGTCTTCGCGCCCATCGCGATGGCTCTGCTGTGGAGCGCGCAAGTTGCCATGGCCATCGAACGCTGGCGCAAAGTTTCCGGCCGCCACATCCGCGAGTGGATCGACACCGCCGGAGAATTCGAGGCGCTGTGTTCGCTCGCCGGCTACAGCTACGAGCACCCTTCTGACATTTTTCCGCAACTCTCGAGCGATCCCGGCGGATGTTTTGAAGCTATCGCGATCGCGCATCCCCTGATGCCGGCCGCCCACGCGATCCCGAACGACGTCAAGCTCGGCGGTGACACACGCCTCTGGATCGTCAGCGGCTCTAATATGTCCGGCAAAAGCACGCTGCTCAGGACCGTCGGGATCAATACAGTGCTGGCCTGGGCCGGAGCGCCCGTGCGCGCGCGCAGCCTCAAGATTTCGCCACTCAGCCTGGGCGCTTCCATTCGCGTGCAGGATTCCCTCCAGGACGGCCGCTCGCGCTTCTACGCCGAGATCACTCGCCTGCGCGAGGTTGTCGCGCTCTCGAGCGGTCCCCGGCCGCTCTTGTTCCTGCTCGACGAACTATTGAGCGGGACCAATTCACACGACCGTCAGGCCGGCGCCAGCGCCATCGTGCGAGCGTTGATCGATCGAGGCGCTATGGGCTTGATCACCACGCACGACCTCGCGCTCGCCCACATCGCCGATGCGCTTCCCGGCCGCGCCGCCAATGTCCACTTCGCCGACACACTCGAAAATGGCGAGCTTCATTTCGACTACCGGCTGCAGCCCGGCGTGGTGGAACGAAGCAATGCGCTGGATCTGATGCGCTCGGTCGGACTGGAAGTCTAGTGCGCCCAGTCATTCAAGTTTCCAAAGTCCGCAAGACCTACGGCCGAACAGTGGCCGTTAACGAAGTATCGTTCGAAGTAAATGAAGGCGAGATCTTCGGACTAATCGGGCCCAACGGCGCCGGAAAGACCACCACGATGGAGTGCATCGAAGGCTTTCGCACACCCGACCGGGGCGCCATCTCGGTTCTGGGTCTGGATCCCTTTCGTCAGGTCTACAAGCTGCAGGAGCGCATTGGCGTTCAGCTTCAGCAAGCCCAGCTGCAGAAGCGGATCAAGGTGTGGGAGGCGGTGGATCTCTGGGCTTCGCTCTACCGGAAAAAGGCCGCCGATGCGGAACAATTGCTCGCGCAGCTCGGCCTCGCCGATAAGCGCGACGCCTGGTTCATGAACCTCTCCGGAGGCCAGAAGCAGCGTCTGTTTATTGCGCTGGCGCTGATCAACGACCCTGAGCTAGTCTTCCTCGACGAGCTCACCACCGGCCTCGACCCGCAGTCGCGCCGGGCCATCTGGGACCTGGTGCGCGGTATCCGCGATCGCGGCAAGACCGTTTTTTTGACCACCCATCTCATGGAAGAGGCCGAGCGGTTGTGCGATCGCGTCGCAATCATCGAGCACGGACGGATCATCGACATCGACACACCGCAACGGCTGGTCGGTCGGCATTGCCCGGAGCGAACCGTGATTCTCTCCACCAACGATCCCTCCGCCGAAGAGCGCTTTCGATCGATCCCCGGTGTTGAGGCCGTAACCTGCTCTGAATTGCAATTCACCATTCGTGGCCGGGGCGACGACCTGGTGACCGAGGTGATTCACTGCCTATCCGAGAATCGAATGCGCGTTACGGATTTCCGCACGATTCTCCCCAATCTTGAGGACGTCTTTCTGAAACTGACGGGCCACTCGATTCGCGAGTAGGATAAGCATGCTGCGTGGACTCTGGAGACTGACCTGGATCGAGATCAAGATCTTCCTGCGCGAGCCAATGGGCGCGTTCGGCACGATCGCCATTCCTGTTGTGATTTTCCTGATATTGAGCCGCCTCGCCGGCCCCGCTGCGTCACCCCGCTCGCTCGCCGCCGGCAATTTCATCCGCGTGAGTCTGCCGGTTCTCGCATCGCTTCTGATTTCCATCAGTGCCGTGCTTTCGCTGGTGACGATTATCTCGATCTACCGCGAAGGCGGCATCCTCAAACGGCTCCGCGCCACGCCGCTACGCCCGCAGACCATCCTCACCGCCCATGTGATGGTGAAGCTGATCCTCACTGCTGTAACGCTGGCCTTGCTGGTTCTGGCGGGCAGGCGCTACTACCCGGCCGGAGCTCATGTTCCGTGGTTCTCGTTCACCATCGCACTGCTGATCAGCACCTGCAGCATTTTGTCCGTCGGCTTTCTCATCGCCAGTATCGTTCCCACGGCGCGATTTGCGCAGCTCATCGGCTCCGTCATTCTGTACCCTATGATCGCGATCTCGGGACTCTTCATACCCATTGAAGTGCTGCCGCCAGTGCTTCGTGTGGTGGCCCGAGTGCTGCCGTTCACCTACGCTGTACCTCTGCTCCAGGGAATCTGGGCTGGTGGCTCGTGGTCGACCCAGATGGGCAACGTTGGCGCACTCGTGGTGGTGCTGGTGGTTTGCGTCGCCCTGTCGGCGAAGGTTTTTCGTTGGGAGTAGCACGCGCTAGATGATGACGATCTTTCCCCGAGCGTGCCCTTCTTCCAGATGCCGTAACGCTTCGGAGATTTCGCTCAGCCGGTAGCACTTTTCGATCGCCGGTGTGATCTTTCCAGTTTCGAGGAGATCGCCGAGGATGGTCAGGTCTTCGTTGTTGCCCTTCGCCATGAACGGAACAACATCCTTCACGAACCACGACAACGCGAGCGCTTTGATAAAGCGGTCCAGCGGCTTGATCCAACGGCCGTGCTCGGCCCCCACCACGACGCACATGCCTCCCGGATTCAAGACGCGCCTGCACGCGCGCAAAGAATGGTTGCCAACGCAGTCGAGCAAGATGTCGTAGCGCTGGCCACTTTTGGTGAAATCTTCTCGGGTGTAATCAATTACCCGATCCGCGCCGAGCGATCGCACCATGTCCACGTTCCTGGTACTGCAAACGCCGGTCACATCGGCGCCGAACGATTTGGCGATCTGCACAGCGAACGTACCCACGCCGCCCGCCGCGCCGTTGATCAACACCTTCGACCCAGCCTGAACTTTTCCTTTATCGCGCAGTGCCTGCAACGCGCTCTGCCCCGCCACGGGCGCCACAGCCGCTTGCTCAAATGTCACCCGCTCCGGCTTCAGGGCCAATGCCGACAGGAACGACGACGTCTCGGGACCGCATGCATACTCGGCGAAGGATCCCCGGCACAGGCCGAACACCTCGTCGCCTGGTTTGAAGCGAGTGACGTTCTTGCCGACGGCTTCCACATCACCCGCGACATCAGCGCCTAATCGCGTGTCCTTGGGTGTGCGGAGCCCGCCCATCAGGCGTGCGAAATACGGCGTGCCGCTCATCCCGGTGAGGTCGAGCGGATTGAGGGAAGCCGCGCGAACCTTGATCAGGACTTCGTGGTCCTTGGGAACCGGCTTTTCCACGTCCTTGATTTGGACAACGTCGGGAGGGCCGTACCTGGTAACGACCGCGGCTCTCATCGCCGATTCACCCCCGCGCAATAGCGTACCAGGATCGAGCGAAAGCGGCTACTTCTCCACCATCTCGCCCACGCCCGGAATCCAGCGCTCCAGCGCGTCGCGCAGCTTTTCCAACCCCACCGGCTTGCTGATGTAATCGTCCATCCCGGCGGCCAGACACCGCTCGCGATCGCCCGCCATGGCGTTGGCCGTCAGCGCGCAAATGGTCTGATGGCGGCTCTTGCCTTCGCGGCTTCGGATTGCGGCCGTGGCCTCGAACCCGTCCATCTCCGGCATCTGGCAATCCATCAGCACCAGATCGTACTTCTGCTTTTCGAGCGCCTCCACCGCCTCGCGCCCGTTCACCACCGCGTCGGCCGCCAGCCCCAGCTTCTGCAGCAGGCGCAGCGTGATCCGCTGGTTGATCTCGTTATCTTCGGCCAGCAGAATCCGCATCGAGTGCCGGGCGGAGCTTTCGCGCGGTGCCTCCTTCGGCGTCTCGGCCACTTGTGCACTAGGTGTGGCGGTTTGGGATTGTGGCGGCGTCAATGCCGGCCGCGCGGTCCGAACCTGAGGCACTGGCGCCGCGGGCTCCATCTTCGCGGCGATCCCGAGGCTGGCCGTAAACCAGAACCGGCTCCCGCCGCCCGGCTCACTCTCCACACCGATCTCCCCGCCCAGCAATTCCACTAACTGCCGCGCGATCGCCAGACCCAACCCCGTCCCGCCGTATTTCCGCGTATTCGAATCGTCGGCCTGCGTGAAGGTGTCAAACAGACGCTCTCGATCGCTGGCCGGAATCCCGATCCCGCTATCGCGCACGCTAAACCGCAATCGCAATTCGTCGCGCGTCTGGCTGACGAGTTCCGCCGTGACAGCAACCCGCCCGCGCTCGGTGAACTTCACGGCATTGCCCACCAGATTCGCCAGCACCTGCCGCAGCCGTGCAGGATCGCCCACCGCCCGCTCCGGCACGCTGGGCGCGATGGACGAGACAAACTCCAGCCCCTTGGCGCTGGCCGACGCCGCGAACTCCGAAGCCGACTGCTCGATCGCGGCGCGCAACGAAAACACCACGCGATTCAAATGCAGGTTGCCCGCTTCGATGCACGAGAAATCCAGAATGTCGTTGATCAGCGACGTCAGCGATCCGGCCGACCGCTGAATGGATTCCGCATACTCCCGCTGCTCCTGATCGAGCGGGGTGCCCAGCAGAAAATCCGCCATCCCCAGCACGCCGTTCATCGGAGTGCGGATCTCGTGGCTCATGTTCGCCAGAAACCGGCTCTTGGTCCGCGTAGCTTCGCGCGCCGCATTGAGTGCAGTCTCCAGCTCCTGATTCTTTTGTTCCAATTCCTGCGCGACGTCCTTCAATCGCTGTTCATTCGATTTGCGCGCGGTGACGTTGCGCACAATCGCGATCCACTCGTCCCAATTGAGCGGCAGCAGCCGCATCTCGTAGGTTTGCTGACCCAGCCGGTCTTCAATCGGAAACTCCAGAATCTCCACCGCTTTGGTCTTTCGCACTTTATCCTGCGCGCCGCGGACGTGTTCCAGCACGCCGGCCGGCAAAATGTCCTGAAGATTCGCGCCCGCGAACCGCTCCGCGCTCAGAAACGAATCGGAGCTTTGGCCGGCTTGCGCATCCAGCACTCGGCCGCCACGGTCCACGCGCAGGAAGAGATCCGGGAACGCTTGAAACAGCGCACGCAGTTCGGTGGCATTCTGATACGCGGCGTCTTCGATGTGCTTGCGATCGGTGACGTCGATGGACGCCATGCGCATTCCAATCACCACGCCATATTCATTCCGCAACAACTGCTCGTGCACCTCAACGCTCACCCGCTCGCCATCCGGCCGCGTATATTCGCGCTGAAACGGCACCAGCACCATCTTGCCGTCCAACTTTCGCTGGATCTGCTCCCGATACCGTCCTCGCTCGGGCTCGGCAAGGAGGTCGGCGCAGTGCTGGCCCGCTAAATCGCTCTCCGCACGACCCAGCAATTTGCACGCGGCACGATTGACGCGACGCACCACTCCCTCGCGATCGATTTCCAGATAACCAATCGGCGCGGTATCAAACAGGCCGCCGCTCACATCGCCGTCGGACGCCTGAACTGCTGACTGGAACGGTTCCTCCGATGCCCGCCTGCGCGACCGCACCCAAAGCCACACTAGTCCGGCGAAACACACCAAGACTAGCAGGACCGCCATACGTCAACCATCGGAGGGATGGTTTAAATCCTTTAGTTCTAGGATCTTCGACCGATTCTCAATCCGCGATCAGCCGAATCTCCCCAATGCCACCTTCAATGTCCAACCGTATCGTGGTTTTAGCGTGTCCAAAGGCCTCGTTGACGTATCGCCCGTCGTGTTTCTCCAGGCCGCTGGCGTGAATGCCGCCGATGCCGCCCTCCGCATTGGCTTCAATGCCCACACCGGCAGGAAGATAGACGGTCGCCTGGCCGATACCCCCATGGATCGAAACTGAGTAATCGTGCTTCGGCTCGCCCCGCAGGTCCAGCCGCAGTTCGCCCACCCCCATCTCGACATTCAACCGCTTCAACGTCAGCTCCCCCAGATCCAGCTGGCTTTTGCCGGCGCCGCAGTTCACCTCCAGATCGAGCGGCTTCTGGTTGTTAAACGCCAGCTCCCACTCGTAACGGTTCCCCGCTGTGTGGATGCCGCTCGGCTCTTCCACCACCAAATGTCCACGAAATGCGCTGGCATGATAGCTGACCTCCGGACGCATCCGCAGCCGGTGGTAGACAAACCTCGCCTCCATCAGTTTGGCTGCGCCGCCGCGAACTCGCAGCTCTCCGGCGCCCATTTTCAACTCGGCCCGCACCTCTTCGGAATTGTCCAGCTCCACGTTCCGAGTCTCGGTCCGCTCCGGGCCGGGGGGACTCCAATCGGGGCCGCACCCAGCCAGCCAGACCACACTCAGCATCAGGAGGACGGGTGCAGGAAGACTTCGAGAGAATGGCAGCATCGGTTGAATACCTTAATCCAGCATACGAGTAGCAACCGTCACCAGGTTCCCTTGATTTCACCCCAAAGGCTACACCCCCTAAGGCCCTTTGCTTAGTCCCGGGCTATCCGTGTTCCCATTCCCACCGTATTCTTTGCCTTAGTGCATAGTCTTGTGGCCGACTGATTGCTAAACTGAATCATCGTGAGCGCCAGTCCTATGGGCTGCCTATATTGCCGCAAGAAGATCGGTACCCTCCGCAAGCTGAGGGACCGCCATTTTTGCTGCACGGACCACCGCAAGAAATTCGGCTCGAAATCGGCTCGCGTCGTTCGCGAAACCGAGGATTTGTATGGCTTTGACGAAGCCAGCATCCCCACTTGGCGCACCGTAACCGCTCCCAAGGCCGAAGAGAAGCACGAACGGAAAGCCGGGATGGGCGCAACCATCTTCTTTGGCGCGGCCATCGCGGTGTTGCTGCTGGCGGTCTCGCAGATGCCCATGAATTCACCCGCCGCCAAAGCTATATCGCCTTTGCCGAACAATCCGCACAACACCAGAGGCGGTTTTGGACAGGTCATCAGCAATCTGATCCAGAGCCAGACCTCGGGGACCTTGCGCGAGGATTTCCATTCCGGTTTCTCAAATTGGGACGGGCTCAAGTCGGCCGGTTCAGATTGGGCCATCCAGGACGGCGTCGTCCGGCCTACATCCCTGCGGCTCTGGAAACCTTCCACCTCGCTCTCCAACTACGAGCTTGAGTTCCAGGGCCAGATCAATCGCAAGAGCATGGATTGGGCGTTTCGAGCCGCCGATCTTCACAATTACTACGCCACCAAGCTGGTCATCACCCATCCCGGTCCGCTGCCCAACGCCGGGTTGATTCGCTTCATCGTGCTCGATGGGCGCGAGCGCGAACGCGTGGAGCTGCCGCTCCCCCTCACACTTGATCCGGGAGTGGATTATCGCGTGCGCGTGAGCGTGCGTGGCGATCGCTTCCTCACTTCGGTGAACGGCCAGTTGATCAGCTCCTGGATGGACAACCGGATCAGCCGGGGCGGCGTCGGCTTTTTCTCCGAGGACGGCGAATCCGCCGTGCTGAAGTGGGTCAGCGTATCGGAACGCGACAGCTTCCTCGCGCGACTGACGTCTCATTTCTCTTTGATCACCGTCCCCACCGCGGCGCTCGCAAACGTCCAATAATGTAATAAGCAGAGGTCGGGCTCTTTCCATGCGCAGCCGCCGCTTGTTGTTCTTTGTCTTGGCCAACTTGGTCCTGGCCAGCTCGAGGCCAGCTGCGGCATCCGATCCCAAGCTGGCCGAGAAGCCGTACAAAGACGGCCTGCGTTTCGAACGGGACGGCCAATGGAAGGAAGCCGAGGCCGCCTACTCCCAAGCCATCGAGCTCAATCCCGACAGCGCGCTCTACCACCTGCGCCGCGCCCGCGTCCGCCTTTCCTCGGGCGATCCGGCTCACGCGCTGGAAGACGCCACTGCCGCCACGCACCTCGATCCCAACAACGGCGAAGCCTTTCAGCTCCTCGGCAATATCGACTCGCAGCTCAAGACGCCCAGCCGTGCCGTCGCCGATTACACGCGCGCCGTCGAACTCGGTGTAAGCAATGCCGCCATATTCAACGCGCGCGCCGCGGCGCACTTCGCCCTGGGCGAGAACGATGCCGCGCTAGCCGACTACACCACCGGAATCAAGCTGCGTCTCGATAATCCCGAGCCGATCCGGCTGCGCGGCGATGTCTACGTCGCGCTCCAGCGCTACAACGAAGCCATCGACGATTACGACCAAAGCATCAGCCTCAAACCCGATAATCCCGACGCTTACCTCGGCCGCGGTTTTTGCCGGGGACAGCTGGGCGATTTCGGCCGTGCCATCCAGGATTTCGACCACGTGCTCGCCGTGCGGCCCCAGGATGCCAAAGCCCTCACCTTGCGCGGCACGGCCCGCTTCCGGCTGGATGAAAACGAACTGGCCGTCGCCGATTTCACCGCAGCCTTGAAGATCACGCCCGACGCCGTCTATCTTTATCTGGGCCGCTCCGCCGCGTTGGTGAAGCTCGAACGCCACGCCGAGGCGCTTCAGGATCGTGAGGAAGCGGTGCGGCTCACGCCTAATTCGGCCGAGGCCTATCTCGCCCGCGGCGGATCGTATCACCAGCTCGGGATGCATGACAAAGGGCTCGCGGACCGCACCAAGGCCATCGAGTTGAATCCCAACATCCCCGAAGCTTGGTTCGCGCGCGGCAGCGCCTATTACTTGCTCGGCGACTACGGCAAAGCGAAATCCGATATCGCTGAGGCCCTGCGCTTGCGTCCGGATTATCAGGAAGCCGCCGACGTGATGGCGAAAACCGAAGAGCGCTTGAAGGAAGCGAAGAACGTCACGCCGCCGCCCGTGGTAGCGACTGCCCCGCCGCCCGCTCCGGCGCCCGCGCCATCCCCGCCACCATCAATCGCCACTCCTGCGCCGAAACCCGTGGCGCCCGCTCCCGTCAAAGCCGCTGCCTCTCCGATTTCCGCTCAAGCCCATGAGGCTCGCGGACGCGCCCTCACCCAGTCAGGAAAATACCCCGATGCGATCGCTGAATTAACGGACGCCATTCAGGCCAAGCCGGACCTCGCAACGGCGTACAACGCGCGCGGCTACGTCTACTTGCTCCGACGCGATTACGCGCACGCGCTCGCCGATTTCAACGACGCCATTCGTCTGAGACCCGACTACGCCAATGCGTTTCAGAACCGTGCCATCGCGCAGAAGGCTCTAGACAAATCAGCCGTTAACCGTTGAGCCACTTGCCCAGCTCCGCCGCCGGACACCGGATCCCCACATAAAACGTTCCGAACAGCGCATAATCCGCGCTCACTTCATCGAACCGCATTTCGTAGATCAGCTTCTTAAACACCAGCGGATCGTCGGCGAACAGATCCACGCCCCACTCCCAATCGTCGAATCCGATTGATCCGGAAATGATCTGCTTCACCTCGCCCGCGTACCTGCGCCCCACCATGCCGTGCTCGTGCATCTGCCGCTGCCGCTCGGCCATGGGAAGCCGGTACCAGTTCTTCAGCTCGCCGCGCTTGCGGTCCATCGGATAAAAGCACAAGTACTTGTGCGGAGGCATGTCGGGATAAAGCCGCGGCGCCATGGCCTCGCGCTGGCGCTCCATCACTTGTTCGATCTCAGCCGTCCATTCCGGCGAAAACGGCGCAATCCCACGCGCAGCCAGCGCTCCGTAGGTCTTAAGGCTCGATTCGTACAGCCCCAACTCCACCACCGACAAATACGACGACGTCGGCTCCACGTAATCCCACAACTCAAGCCCCGCCAGTTGACGCTCGGCCTGGTTCAGCGCCTCGAACGATCGCCGGAAATGAACCAGAATCAAATCGCCCTTGTGCCCCAGCAGCGAGAAGATCGCGCTCTGGCCGCTCGCCTCGCGCTCCATGTCCTCAAACACGCTGGATGCTTCGAGCGCGATGGCGGCGCGCTTCTCGGGTGGCAGTTGCTTCCACGCCGTCCAACGCATGCGGAGCATTTGATGCAGCATGCTCGCGCCTTCCAGCGTGAGCGGGACGGCCGGCAAGTGCTCCAGGGCGATTTCGGGAGGGGCGTTCGTGATGGTAGACATAGCGAATCCTGGTGTTATTCTATCGAACGGCAAGCCATGCGCACTCACCTTATCACCTGTCTGTGCACGACCGAGGGTGAGCGCAATGATATCTATCGCATCGTTGATGAGGACGTCCACGATTTTTTTGGTGATGCAAAGCCACTGGGACGGCGCTCTGTACCGTCAGGTCGATTGCCACCGAACGGAGTACCCCTCTACGGCGGAGGGCTCGGAACGGCCGGCAATCGCCGAATGCCATTAGATACGTGCGATTTTTCCTGCCCGCCACCCACTTCCGTGGCATGAAAGCTTCCCTCTCTCTCATCCTGACCAGCGCCTTGATCCTGGGCGCAACTTCACTTGCCTTCGGCCGTCCTCGCGAAAAAGAAAATAGCGATCGGAAGGCCAGCCATGCCAGCGGCCATCATTCACGCAGTTCGTCGCATCACCGCAGCTCCGGCTCGCACAGCAGCACCAACTCGGGATCGAAAACGCACAGCAACGTTCCTTCGAACTAGCACCTGGGCGCCCGCCGCAAGCCGGATCGCCCGGACCAGCTTGCTGCCGTGGTAACTTGTCTCCTTGCCCGCGCCTCACTTCTCTTCGCGGCTCCGCTGGGATCTCGCAGCCAATCGCCTCTCCCGTCTCCTGGACCAACGAAGATCCGCCGGGGCCGCCATTCTCGACCTCACCGAATCGAATCCCACCGCCGCGGGATTCGCGTATCCGTCCGATCAGATTCTCGCCGCGCTTGCCGATCCCCGCGCGCTCCTCTATCAACCCGCCGCCGCCGGAATTCCCTCCGCCCGCGCCGCGGTATCCGAATATTACTCCGGCCGCGTCAGCCCCGATCGCATTTTGCTGACCGCCAGCACCAGCGAAGCCTACGCGTTCGTTTTCAAACTGCTGGCCGACCCCGGCGACGAAGTTCTGGTCCCGCGCCCCTCGTACCCGTTGTTCGATTTCCTCGCCGCGCTCGACAACGTCCGCGTTGTCCAGTACCCGCTCGTCTATCACGGCTCCTGGACCGTCGACTTCGACGCGCTCGCCCGATCCATCACCCCGCGCACCCGAGCCATCGTGCTCGTCAATCCCAACCATCCGACCGGCTCGTTCTTGAAACAGGCGGAATTCGGCCAGTTGATCGCGCTTTGCCGCGATCATTCTCTCGCCATCATCTCCGACGAGGTTTTTACGGATTACGCTCTGGACCCCGACCCCAAGCTCGTGCGGTCGCTCACAGGCGTCGACGAAGTCCTGACATTTTGTCTGAGCGGCCTCTCGAAAGTCGCCGGTCTGCCGCAGCTGAAGCTCGGTTGGATCGTCACTAGTGGGCCAGCCTTCGAGCGCCTGGAGCTGATCGCTGATACGTATCTCTCTGTGAGCGCGCCCGTGCAGTGGGCCGCGCCCACGCTACTCAGCCTGCGCACTGGACTGCAGAGCCAGATTCTCGCGCGGGTCCGCGCCAACCGGGCCTTTCTCGCGGACCAGATCGGAGCAACTTCACCCTGGCGGCTGCTCGCCACCGAAGGCGGCTGGTACGCGATCCTCGAAGCGCCGCGCATCCAGACCGAGGAGGAATGGGTACTCAGCCTGCTTGCAAACGACAACGTGCTGGTGCAGCCCGGCTTCTTTTTCGATTTTGAACGCGAGGCGTTTCTGGTGCTCAGCCTGCTTACGCCGGAGGATGTGTTCCGCGAAGGCGTCCGCCGGATTCTGGCGCGGATTTGACCGAGCCGCGACCGTCAGGGAGTCGGAGCCTAGGCGGGTTTCCGCATCTCGGTTGGCTCACTCGCCGCAATCCGCGCATTCGCCAATTCCATCAACCGCGCGCAGCAGCCGCTCAAGGTAATCGTGACCTCGCGCAACGCGTCCCCATGAAAATGCAGCCGCGGCGGTTGATGATGTTCCGGACATCGCACACCGCGCAGCTTCTCGCGCGTCACTTGCTTGAACTGCTCAACGCGCATCCGATCGGAGTCCAATAACACCACGAACATTTTAGCATGCATATGTTCCAGCCAAGATCGCGTTTCCATGTCACGGCCGGCCTTCTGGCCTGCTGGAACCCCGCGGCACGGGCCATCCGCATCGATTCCCGCCCGTACTCTGCCCGACGATTAGCCGCCATCGGGGTGCCCGTCAGGTGTCCTCCCCCACCAATTGACCCCCGCCTTCTGGCTAGGGTGTAAAAAATGCCGAAAATCAGGGCCCCACCGGCACTTTTGGGGGCTTGACAACCGTACTTACATGCTTAGAATGGGGATAATCTCCTTTTCGTTCTTATGCAACCCTGCAATCACACCCGCACCGAGATGTTGGCACGGCGTGACGGTGTGGACTATGTGCGTTGCCTGGACTGCGACCAGGTGTTCGAAGCCGAAGACCTGGAAGCCATCGTCTCGGCCTACGACGAAGACGACGAGCCCGCCGCCTAGCACGCCAGCTCCGCTGCCCGCCTGAGATTTTCCGCCCGCTTTCGGTACCTCAGTTCTATCCGAAGGTTCCGCTCGCTTTGACGCGAAAGATTCATGTAATCGAAGGCGGGACCTGCGATCCTAGATATGGAAATGGAACCGCTTCGTATCGTCGCTATCGGTGGGGGGACCGGCCTGTCGTCGCTTCTACACGGCCTGAAACGGTTCGCCCTCGAGCCGCGGGAAGTTGAGATTACCGCCGTCGTTACGGTCACCGACGATGGAGGCAGCTCCGGGCGCCTCCGCCGCGATTTCGATGTCTTGCCGCCCGGCGATATCCGCAATTGCATGGTGGCTCTTTCGGAAGACGAAGCGCTGCTGTCCAAGCTCTTCCAGTACCGTTTTTCCGAAGGCCGCGGTCTAAAAGGTCACAGCTTCGGCAACCTGTTTCTCACCGCGCTCACTAACCTCACCGGCGACTTTTCCAAGGCCGTCAAGCTTTCGTCGGAGATTCTCGCCAGCCTCGGCCGCATCTATCCTTCCACCAAGGCCAACGTCGTTCTAGAAGCCGAGCTCGAAAACGGGAAAATCGTGAAGGGCGAAACCAAGATCGGCAAGAGCCGCTCGCGCATCAAGCGAATTCATCTCGCCCCGCGCAACTGCAAACCGCTCCCGGAAACGCTCACCGCGATTCACGACGCCGACCTCATCACACTGGGGCCCGGTTCGCTGTTCACCAGCGTGATCCCGAACTTGCTGGTGGAAGGCATCGCGCCAGCCATCGAACGCAGCCACGCCCTGAAAGCCTATTTCGTGAACCTGATGTGGCAGCCCGGCGAGACTATCGGATTCCGCGCCTCCGATCACGTGGAGGCCATTCATCGCCATGCCGGCACGCACTTGATCGACGTTGCCGTGGTGAATACGCGCGCCATCAGCGCACGTCAGCGCCGCAGATACGCCGCCGAAAATGTGCGATCCGTGTTGAACGATGTCGACCGTCTTGCCGAGATGGGCTTGCAAGTGGTCGCCACCGATCTGCTCGGCGCCAGCGATAGCGTCCGGCACGATCCGCGCGCTTCCGCCGAGGTTGCACTACAATTGGCAAAGCGGGGACGAGCGGTGCGCCGCAAGATCCGCGTTCTCGGAGATCGCTAGCCCGGCGGAATGAAATTGCAAATCAACGTGGTGATCCTGGCCGCAGGCCTCGGGACGCGCATGAAGTCCAAACGCGCCAAAGTGCTGCATCGCGCGGGCGGCCTGTCGTTGATCGAGCACGTTGTCGCCGCCGCGAGCGCCATCGCGCCCTCCGATCGCGCCACCGTCGTCGTGGGCCATCAAAGCGCCCAAGTCCGCCAGTTGCTCGCACCGTCGGGTGTTCGTTTTGTCGAACAAACCGAACAAAAGGGCACTGGCCACGCGCTGCTCGCATGCCGCGAATCGCTTGCTTCCGAGCCCGGATTGGTCGTCGTCCTCTACGGCGATTGCCCGCTGCTTGCTCCGGAAACGCTGGCCGAATTGGTGCGCCGCCAGAGCTCCGGCAACGCAGCAGCCACGCTCATTACCACCCGCCTCGACGATCCCACCGGTTACGGCCGCGTGATCTTTGACGGTCAGCACCGCGTTCGGTCCATCGTGGAGCAAAAGGACGCAACACCGGAGCAGCTCTCCATTCCATTTATCAACTCGGGAATTTACTGTTTCAATGCCGAGCTGCTGTGGCGGCACCTGCTCGAGATCCGGCCCGACAATCCGGCGCACGAATATTACTTGACTGACATCGTAGAGATCCTGAATCGCGCCGGCCACAGTGTCGCCGCGATGGAAGTCGAGAATTCTGCCGAGCTGCTGGGAATCAACACGCGCGTCGAACTGGCCGAGGTCGACCGCATTTTCCGCGAGCGCAAAGTTCGTGAGCTAATGCTGGCCGGAGTAACAATCGAGAAACCTGAAACCGTGACCGTGGACGCTCCAGTCCGCATTGGCGCCGACTCCATCGTGGGGCCATTCGCGCAAATTCTGGGCAACACGGAAATCGGCGAAGAATCGCGCATCGGCGCCTGCGCCATCATCCAGAATTCGACGCTCGGGGCCGGAGTTGAGATCGCTCCATTCACGCATATCGTGGAGTCACGAATCGAAAGCGGCGCGCAAATCGGACCTTTCGCGCGGTTGCGTCGCGGCGCGCGGATCGGCGCGAATGCCCACATCGGAAACTTCGTGGAGCTGAAGAACACCAACTTCGGCGCGGGCGCCAAGGCCAATCATTTGGCGTATCTGGGCGACGCGGAAATCGGCGAGAAGACCAACATCGGCGCGGGCACCATCACTTGTAACTACGACGGCGCGAACAAACATCCCACGCGGATCGGCAAGGATGCTTTCATCGGCAGCAATTCCACGTTAGTTGCGCCGCTCGAAATCGGCGATGACAGCTATATCGGCGCCGGCTCGGTGATCACTTCCGACGTGCCCGCCGAAGCTTTGGCGCTCGGTCGCGCGCGTCAGGTGATGAAGGAAGGATGGGCGGCCAAGAGGAAAAAGAAGAAGTAGCTACTTCTTCTCCGGCTGTTTCTGCGCCGTTCGAACTACCACCAGCCGCGCGACATCCTCGCCATCGTCCGTGGTTACGAACCCAACCGTAACTTTCGCCCGCACCCGCAGCTTGCCCTCAATCCGGGTATCGGACTTGATTGAAAACGTGCGCTTCTCCGCGGGCTTGCCAAGAATGCTGCGCGACACAGTGATCTTGGTTGCCGAAAGTTCCACAATAGGGCCGGAAAATGTTTCGTCGTACTTCGGCTCGCTTTTGGGTTCGTTGTTGGCGCCGTCCGGCTTGGCGGTCTCTTGCGGCCACCCGACGCTCGAAAGCAACGCCCCGCTGACGATCATCAGAATCGCGAGACGAGGCTGCACACTTGAATCATAAACCAAGCCAGCCGAAGCGGGTATTAAGCTTACTTCATTCGGCGTTCCTGCCTCACAAGACCAGAATCGGGTGATAAACATGCGGCAAACGCGCCTCGCCGATGGCAATCAGATCGCCCTCTGGACTAACGGCCTTGACGTATTTTGCGCCGGACCATTCAACAAACGGCGAGAGCCGGAAGTCCTTGCCCTGCCGAATTTGCCCGGCCGTGACGGTGTCAACGGGGGCGTTGGGGAACTCCGGTAGAACACGAGCGGCCGGAATGAGCGCCTCGGCCAGATGGTCCACTAGCGCATCTAACGTAAACGCCCGATCCTCGGTAAACTCGCCGGCGGCCGTGCGGCGGAGAGCCGTTAGAAAAGCGCCGCAACCCAACTCGCGTCCGGTGTCGTGCGCGATCCCGCGTACATACGTTCCCGCCGAACAGCGCAAGCGGATGCGCGCAGTGGCGCCGCCAAATTCCAAAAGTTCCAGATCGAAAACTTGCACTTGGACCGGCTGAAGATCCACGGGAGCGCCTTTGCGCGCCAGGCGATAGGCAGGTGTCCCGGCGATTTTCTTGGCCGAAAACGGCGGAGGCGTCTGCAGGAACGAACCGCGAAATCGGTCGAGCACCGCTTCCAATTCCACTCGGGTGAAGCGCGGCTCAACTGGTTCTGAGGTGCGTTCGCCTTCGCGATCATATGTATCTGTGGACCAGCCGAATTGCAATCGGGCATCGTAAGTTTTTTCGCCGCCGGAAAAAAACTGGGCGAGACGCGTGGCGCGGCCCAACACCAGCGGCAAAACGCCGGTAGCCATCGGATCTAACGTCCCTAAATGGCCAACCTTTTTCATGCCCGCGATGCGGCGCATGCGGTTCACAACGTCGTGCGACGTCATGCCTTCCGGTTTGTCGACAACAATCACCCCGTCCACGAGACCACTCTAACAGGGGGGAAAAGAAACCTGCGAAGGATTTGACACGTCGATTTGATTTAGGCAGCCTGATCCGCCAACGCAGATCGGGCTCCGGCCCGGTGAGTATCTTCCTCCGAGTACTCACCGGTTTTTGTTTGTAATGGCCCGCTCCACCGCTCGCGTGATGCTGGAAGGCAAGCCATAACGCGCAAATTCATCCAAACCGCACCATGCAACTTTGGGCGCTTCCTCCGTTACAGCAAATTCCTCGGAATTTGCGTTGAAGGAAAAGATAAGGTCGTGATGCAAATGGAATGGCTCACGCTTGCGCGACGGAATGCCGTGAACATCCATACCGGCGAGGGTTCCAGCGCTGGCCGCGGCAATGCGGACGGCCGTTTCCTCGATGGCTTCGCGCTTGGCCGCGTCACTGAGTGTCACATCGTCGTCTTCGACATGCCCGCCCGGCAAGAGCCAGCGCTGATGGCGGTGGTGATGCATCAATAGAACGCGGTTTCCGTCAGGATGCAGCACGGCGGCGGTGCAAGTGATGTGGCCGGGCTCGAACTGATCGCGCGAGAACGGCGTGGCGGAACATTCAAGCAGCGCGAGAATCAGCTCGCGGCTTTTTTCTTCTTCCGGTGACGGGGAGAACGCGCGCACCAGCGCGAGAGCTTCAATGGTAGATCGCATGCGGAATCAGAATTCGATGGCCGAAAGTACTTCGGACGGCCGTTTGTCGAACGCGCGGCAGATGGCGAGCAAACTTTCAATGCTGGGCAGATTGGCGCCGCGCTCGATGGAGCTGATCTGCGAAATGCTGAGCTTGGTGGCGCCGGCCAGGTCTTTGAGCGACCAATCGCGCTCCACTCGCAGCATTTTGATCTGATGGCCCAGGCGTTCGCGGAGCCGATCCTGCGCGGTGCGGCCGAATCCATATTTCTCGATGGCGTTGTGGAGGGTCTGGCGGAGCTGCGCGAGCGAGAACGGTTTCGAGATATAGTCGAACACCTTCATTTTGAAAGTGGCGCGCATGTCTTCGAGCGACGGATAGCCTGTGACGATGATGACGCACAGGCCGGGATACGCAGCGAGAAGCTGCTCGAGCACTTTGTCGCCCTTGAACTCGCCCATTTTCATGTCGAGCAGAACGATGTCGGGAACGCGCTGTTCACAAGCGGCGTACAGTTCGTCGGGATGCCCGAAGGCGCGGATGGAATAAAGACCGTCGTCCTTGAGCGCGTCTTCCAGGTAATTGCAGAAGTCGGGATCGTCGTCCAGGATAGCGAGATCCACCAAGCCGTTAATAGGCGGCGGATCGGGCGGACGTTCAGACACAGGTTTCATCAGCAAGCCGCGCCTTCCGCACGCCGCGCGCCAGACGCCGGCAAAGTGACTTCAAGACAGGCTCCGCCTTCCGAACGATTGGACGCCGCGATGGTCCCGCCATGCTGATGGATGATGCCCTCGGCGACGGTAAGTCCAAGGCCGGTGCCCTTGGCATCGAGGCGGGTGGAAACAAAAGCTTCGAAAATGTCAGGCAGAACGTCGGGGGCGATGCCCGGGCCGTTATCTTCCACCGCGATGGAGATCCAGGGCTGCGAGTTGCGGTTCAGCCGGCGCGAAACGACGTTGATGTCGCCCGAGGCCGGGATCGCATACAGCGCATTGCGCAAGAGATTGACGAACACCTGTACCAGGCGGTCCGAGTTGCCGGTGACGACATCGCCGGCATGCACCCGATTGACGAAGCGCGCGGCGGCGGCTTTTTTGTCGATGGCAACGAGCGCCCAGGCTTCGTCGATCAAGTGGCGCAGCGGCACGGGCTCCATATGCTGTTTGCGGACGCGCGAGAAATCCACCAAGCTTTCGCTGATGCGGCGGATGCGCTGGGTGACGCGCAGCATGCGGGCCAGGCGATCGAGGGTGGCGCCGTCGACGGTGGTTTCGGTGAGCTTTTCGATGGAACCTTGCAAGACGGAGAGAGGCGTGTTGAGTTCGTGCGCGACGCTGGCGCTCAGGAGGCCGAGGCTGACCAGGCGGTCCTGCGCTTCGAGTTTGCGGAGTGCTTCTTCGAGATCCTCTTCGCGCTTGCGGAGTTCCATGACGGTGGCGTTGCGGGAGCGCATGATATGGCCGATTTCGTCGGCGGGGATGAAGGCTTCGCTGATGAGTTCGCGATCGCGGTCGCCATGCTGTGTGGCCTGATCGGCTTCGAGCATGAGCTGGAGAGGGCGGTAAACATAGAGCGGCATGATGGTGGTTTCGAGCACCAGCACGGCCAGGATGTAGATGCCGCCAAGCACGATGAACAGGTTGGTTTTGGCGGGCGTGGAAAGGTAGGGGTACAGCGCGAAGTAGACGCCCAAAGCGAGGATCAGGAAAAAGACGTTGTGCAGGACCATCAGCTTGAGGCGGACCTTGAGATCGCCGAACAGGCGGGTGACGCGTTTGGGCGATCGAACATGCGCCGGAACGCTGAGGGTGTGAGTTCGGGACAAGGGTTCGTACCTTCAATATGATTTTACGCTGGTTGTTGGTGGCTGGTTGTTTGGTGGCTAGTTATTGGTTGTTGGTGGCTGGTTGGCTATGCGACGCGCGTTGGATAGAGAGGGGCCGGTAGGTGGAGGAGGATGCAGGGGGAAAAAATTTCTGTGCAGTGTCACGGGGCGGCGGCGGACCGCCCCACCGCGGATTGCGAAGAGCCTAGTTGCCGTGGCCCTTTTGATAGCCGGCTTCGTAGGCTTTCTGGTCGTCTTCTTTCTTGAAGTGATGCTTCTTGCTATGGTCCTTGTTATGCGCATGGTCGGCCTGGCCGTCACGCATGCCTTGCTGGTAGGTTTTGTTATGGGAATAATCCGGTTCGTGGTCCTGGGCCTGGAGGGCGACTCCGGTGATGCCGATGCCGGCAGCCAACGCCAGAATCCCGATACTTTGTCGAAAGTTAGTTTTCATGGACGTGGAATAGGCACGCCGGTGGCCGTGACTCAAATGGCCATCGGCAGGATTTGAGGGAGGCAGGCTAACCATATATGGTCAGGCGACCAGCTATGGTCATCAACCGAAGTTTTGGTATTTTTTCCAGAATTCGGGCCAGGACATGCGCAGGCCGGAGCAGACGAGAATCTCGGGATGATCGTGGCTCTCCTCGTTCTGCACCCCGTACGGATTTACCACGTGACCGGCGACTTGGCACGTAGTGAACAGCCGCTCGGTCTGCTTTCGCGAGAAGCCCAGCATGATGAGAGTCGTCGGCGGCGGCATAGGATAGCCGCGCAACCAGGCTGAATTGGTCAGGCTGATGGGCGGGGGCAGATGGAAGGCGGGACCGAGCATCTCGATAGCGCCCGCTTCGCCATAGTTGCCAACCAGGATGCCCAGGTGCTCGCGCTGTTCGGGCGGCAGCGAATCACGGATGGCGGCGACGGCCTTGACGATTTGATCCCAGCCGGTCTCCTCTCGAAGATCGCCGTTTCTCGCGAGCGCGAAATTCATCAGCGGTCCGCTGGGGGCGATCGGAAGGAGCACGGCCGAGACGAGCAGTCCATAGGCGGCGAGTCCGGTGAAGTAGGTGATTTCGATGGTCCTCCGCCGCAGCCGCGAGAGTGAAGCGATCCAGCGCTCGCCCGCGACCGCGCCCATGGCGAACAGCATTGGATATGCCGCCGCCAGGTAATAGCCGCGGCCCCGGCCAATGATAAAGAGCGCGAGAGGGATGAGGTACATCCACGCCAGCAGGCGATAGCGGCGATTGCGCAGGAAGGCGATTAGGCCGGCGATCCACAAAGGCGCGGTAAATAGATTGGTGCAAAGCCCGAACTGCGAGGGGATGAATCCATTGGCGCGGCCTTCGCCGACGTCGCGCGTGTGAATGTGCCGCAGAAAGCTGACCGAGATGAAATCGTGGCGCACTTGCCAGATGACGTTGGGCAGGAAGATGGCGACGGCGAGCGCTGCGCCGGCCCAGAACCACAGGTTCGCGAGATAACGGCGAGCTGACGTGAGCAGGAGTCCGCCGAGGACGCCCGCGACGAAGAATGCGATGTCGTATTTCGTCTGCAGGCCGAGGCCAACCGCCGCTCCGATGGCGAGCCACCAGCGCGGATTTTCGGTCTTCAAAAGGCGAATTACGAAATAAGCGATCAGCACCCACCACAAATACGCGAAGGTGGTGTACTGAAATTCGGTGCCTTCGAACAGCGGGAGTGGCGCGAGGGCGATCGCGAGAGCGGCGGTGACCTGGGCCATGCGTCCGCCGCCGAGTTCGCGAGCCATGAGACCAGTGATCACGATCGCCACCGCCTGCGCGACGACCGAGAACAAGCGCAAGCCGACGATCGAGAGGCCGAAGATGGCGAGGCTGATGCGCTCGACGAACGGAGTGAACGGCGGGTACGCGACGAATCCCCAGTCCAAGTGCAGGGCGTCGCTCAAGAACTGGAGTTCATCGCGATGGAAGCCGTAGCGATTGTTGGTGAGGAGGTGTGCGAGCGCGATGGCGGCGGCAATGGTCAGCAGAGAGGCCGTGGCTGATGGTGTGTCGCTGCGCTCCACCGCTATACTCTACCCCGCAGCCGGTCGATGCGGCGGCGATCGCGTTTGGATGGCTTGCCTTCGTGTATCGGTTCAACGTGCGGCATTGCCTTGCGCTCTTCGGCCAGCTTGAGGCGCAACTCGCGGCTGGCGTCGGTTTCGCGGTAGAGCTCGCGGGCGACGGGGGCCGGGCCGCGGATTTCGCTCAAGGCCAGCACCTGCACCTGAAAATCGCCGCTATCGTTTTTGATGCGCAACAGATCGCCGACATAGACATCGCGCGAGGGCTTGACGGATTGTCCGTTAACAGTAACGCGGCCGAGGTCGCAGGACTTGGACGCAAGGGTTCGCGTCTTAAAGAAGCGGGCAGCCCACAGCCATTTGTCGATTCTCATAAACTTCCCCGGAGTCTCTTATAGAAGGGCGTATTATTCACCATATGACAATCCGAAGCTTCGTTCTTATCGTCTTGGCGTCTGGTGTCGTATTCGGCCAAGCCCCGGCGGGGCGGCCCGAATTCGAGGTGGCGTCCATCAAGCCGTCGGCGCCGTTGGAAGTACTGGTGATCGATCAGGCGGAGAAGACGCCGGCGGAGAATTGAATTGACGAAGATCGGCATCATAGGTGATTTCAACGCGAGCAATCCTACTCACGTGGCCACCAACAATGCCATTCAGCACGCGGCTGCGGTGTTTAGTAGGCCATTGGAAGCAGTCTGGCTGCCGACAAATCAAGCGCACGAGTTTGGCAAATTTCAAGGATTGTTTTGCACCCCAGGCAGTCCCTATCGGAGTCTTGAGGGGGCGCTGGAGGGCATTCGGTACGCGCGGGAGAATGGCGTTCCCTTCATGGGCACTTGCGGCGGCTTCCAGCATCTGGCGATCGAGTATGCCAGGAACGTCATGGGGCTCAGGGATGCAACGCACGCGGAGAGTGACCCGTACGCATCGTGCCTCTTCGTCACGCCGCTGAGCTGTTCGCTGGTTGGGATGACGATGGAGGTGACCATCAAGGCCGGGAGCAGAGCTGCAGTGGCGTGTGGGTCCACTCGATCACTGGAAAAGTTTTATTGCAATTTTCGGACTGAACCCTGAATACCAGGGGCAACTGGAAGCGAGTGGATTGGAAATTACCGGCCATGATCAGAATGGCGAGGCGCGAATCCTGGAACTCGCTGGGCATCCATTCTACGTGGGAACGCTTTTTGTGCCGCAGGCGAGGTTTGTGGCCGGGAATCCGCATCCATTGGTTCTGGAGCTTTGCCGGGCGGCCAGTGCGGGCCGCGCATAGAATAAAGGCAGATGACCATTCTGCTGCTGTTCCTGCTTTTGGCTGCTCCGGCGGCGACTGATATCGCGCAGAGGCTCGCGCGCTGGAAGACGGTGGACATGCCGTACCACTCCGAAACTCTCACCGCGCGCGAGAAACAAGAAGTAGACAAGCTGGTTGC
Source organism: Bryobacterales bacterium (assembly GCA_963772905.1). GTDB lineage: Bacteria > Acidobacteriota > Terriglobia > Bryobacterales > Bryobacteraceae > Palsa-89. The sequence goes on from CAVYZD010000001.1 coordinate 32,135, forward strand.
GGCGTCGCGCGAGATGGAAGCCATCTACTGGCAGCAGAGCGATCCGGAAGCACTGGAGTTGTATAAGACCACCAAAGATGCGAACCTCAAGCGCCTGCTATTCATCAACGGCGCGCGGTTCGATCTGATCGATGAGAACAAGCCGTTCGTTGGGACCAAGCCGATTGCGCCGGGGCGCAATTTGTATCCCGTGGGCCTGACCAGCGCGCAGATTGAAGCGTACGTGAAGGCGCATCCGGCGGAGAAGGACGCGATTTATAGCCCTTACACCGTGCTGCGCTGGGAAGGTGGAAAACCGGGGACGAAGCTGGTCGCGACGCCTTATCACGTCGAGTACAAGCAATGGCTGGAGCCGGCGGCGAAGTCACTGCGCGAGGCGGCGGACTTGAGCGAGGACAAGAACTTCGCGAAATTCCTGCGTATGCGGGCGGACGCGCTGCTCTCGGACGATTATTACCCGAGCGATCTTCAATGGCTGGAGTTGAAGAATCCCAAGATCGACGTGATCTTCGCGCCGTATGAGACGTATTTGGATGATGTGCTGGGCGTGAAGACATCGTATGAGGCAGCGGTGCTAATCCGCAATGAACCGGAGAGCGCGAAGCTCGAGCTGTATCAGAAATACGTTCCCGATATTCAAGATGCGTTGCCGCTGGCCGCAGCGGACCGGCCATCGAAGCGCGGGCAGCCGTCGCCGATGGAGGTGATGGATGCGCCTTTCCGCACGGGCGATATGCTGCATGGGTATCAGGCCGTGGCGGACAATTTGCCGAACGATCCGCGCGTTCACGACACTAAGGGAACCAAGAAAATCTTCTTCAAGAATTTCATGGACGCGCGTGTGAACTACGTTGTATTGCCGCTGGCTAAATATCTGATGCCGGAAGCGCAGGCCGCGCGGGCATCGGGTGAAGGATATCTGGCGGCGGTGGTGCTGCACGAGATTTCACACGGGCTGGGACCGGCGTATTCGCGCGTGAACGGCAAGCAGGTGCCGATTACGGAAGCAATCGGGCCAGTGTATTCGCCGCTCGAGGAAGCCAAGGCCGACGTGGTCGGGATGTACGGCTTGGCGTGGCTGATGGATCACGGGGCGCTCGCAAAGAATCGCGCCGAGGAATATTATTCGTCGTACGTAGCGGGCATTTTCCGCTCGGTGCGGTATGGAGTGGCGGAGGCGCACGGGCGCGCGGAGATGATGGAGTTTAATTATCTCGTCGAACAGAAGGCGGTGAATCGCACGGCTGGCAAATACACCGTGGATTTTGCGAAGATGCCTGGGGCGATCGCGTCGCTATCGAAGGAGCTGCTCACGATTGAAGCGACGGGCGACCGTGCGCGCGCTGAAGCGTGGTTCAATCGCTATGACAAAATGCCGCCGGAGTTGGCAGAGGCGATGAAGGCGGCGTCGAAGCTGCCGGTGGATGTGTTTCCGGAATATTCGTTCAAGGTCATGAATTAATCGCCCGTGACTTGTTCTTCGGCCAGACGCGCGCCGGATTCCTGATCCTTGTACTGCAGTTGATACAGCTTCCAATAGATGCCGCGCACGGCCAGCAATTCCTGATGTGTGCCGATCTCGCGCAGCTTGCCTTTGTGCATCACGATGATGCGGTCGGCGCGCTGGATGGTGGAGAGCCGATGCGCGATCACGATCGACGTGCGGCCAACTACTAATTGCTGCAGCGCCTCGCGGATGCGCAGCTCGGTTTCGGTGTCGACGCTGGACGTGGCTTCGTCGAGAATGAGGAAACGCGGGTTGTGGGCCAGCGCGCGAGCGAAGTTGATGAGCTGCTTCTGGCCGGTGGAATAACCCGCGCCGCGTTCGCGCACGGATTGATCGAAACCTTCCGGGAGGCTCTGGACGAAGTCGAGCAGATTGACGCGCGCCGCGGCCTCGGACATTTGGTCGTCGGAAATTCCCGGCGTGCCCAGGCGGATGTTTTCGGCGATGGTGCCGGTAAACAGATGCGGGTCCTGGAGAACGATACCGAAATTGCGCCGCAAAGTTTCGAGATCGAACTCGCGAATGTCAGTGCCGCCGATTCGGATGGCACCACGTTGGACCTCGTAAAACCTGAGCAAGAGGCTCGCCAGGGTGGTTTTGCCCGCGCCGGTGTGGCCGACGACGGCGATGGTCTCGCCAGGTTCGATGCGGAAGCTGACGTCGCTGAGTACCCAGTCTTCATTCTTATAAGCGAACCAGACGTGATCGAATTCGATGGCGGCGGCAGTGCGGGCAAAGGCGATGGGCTGGGCGGGCGAGAGAATCAACGCGGACGTGTCGAGCAGCTTGAACACGCGCTCGCCGGCGGCCATGGCCGATTGCATGATGTTGTACTTTTCGCTCAGGTCTTGGATGGGGCGGAAGAAACGCAGGCCATATTGGAAAAAGGCGACCACCACGCCGATCTGCATGGCGCCCCCGCGTACGCGAAATCCACCATAAGCAAGCAGTAGCGCGAGCGCCAGCATGCCGAGGAACTCTGCAACGGGATAAAACCATCCGTAAGCGGTGATGGCGTCCTTGTAAGCTTCCATGTGATCGCGATTGATGCGTTCGAATTCGCGGCGGCTGCGATCCTCGCCGTTGAAGAGCTGCAGGACCGCGATGCCGCTGATGTGCTCCTGCAAGTAGGAATTGATGCGCGCAATGGCGACGCGAATCTTGCGGTAGCTCTTTTGAACGGCGCGCCGGAACACCATCGTGACCAGCACCACTGCGGGCATAAGGGCGAGCAGGAACGCGGTCATCCCCGGGCTTAATTCGAACATCGCGATGATGACGAAGCCGAGCATCAGCAGATCGCCCAGGATCATGAGCAGGCCGGACGAGAACAGCTCGTTGAGCGCGTCGACGTCCGTAGTCATGCGAGTCACCAGGCGGCCGACCGGGTTGTGGTCGTAGAAAGCGAGGTCGAGGCTCTGGAGTTTGGCCATGATATCGCGCCGCAAATCGAACATCGCTTTCTGGCCGACGGTTTGCATTATGTACTGCTGGCCGAAATCGCACAACATGCCGAAGGCCAGGGCGAGGAAATAGAGGAACGAAATTTGTCCGAGGCCGGTCCATGGGTTCGCCGACAAAAATGGATCGAGGATTGTAGGGGTGACTTTGCCGGACGGCGTGAGGTAGCGGTCAACCGCGAGCGCGGTGAGCAGCGGCCCGACCACTTGCAGCATCGCGTTGATCAATAGCAAGGCGAGCGAGAATGCAACGGCGGTTTTGTAAGGACGGATGTAAGTAAGCAGACGCCGCATCAGGCGCGCGTCATAGGCTTTTCCTAAGACCTCTTCTTCCACGTAATTTCAGTTTAGCCGTGTTGGAAAAGGCGGCGCTGAGTTCAGCGTTTTGGATCGCGCTCCGGAAGCGGGACGAGGTCGCCGATGTTTTCCGTGGTTCTCGGCGCCCAGCCTTCATGAGCCGTGTCCTTGGCTTCGTCCTGCGCGATTTCGTCGGCGGAGAGCGGCAGGTTGGTGGGTCTATACTCACTCAACTTGCGCGGCCGATCGGAAGCATCGTCAACGGTGGTTACACTGACATCTTCGTCGGGCATAAGAACTCCCTACTTTGTGGACGCCGGCGGTGTGGTTACGTTTCGAAACGCCGAAAAGCCAGGACAGCGTTCAAACCGCCGAAGGCGAATGAATTGGAGAGCGCGAATTCGACTTGGGCCGCGCGGGCCACGTTCGGGATTACGTCGAGATCGCAGGCCGGGTCGGGTTCGTTGAAATTGGAGGTGGGAGGAAGGATTCCGTGTCGCAGCGCGAGCAATGTGGCGGCTGCTTCGATGGCGCCGGCCGCGCCGAGCGTATGGCCGTGCATCGATTTCGTGGAGCTGACCGCGAGCCGGTCGGCGTGCTCGCCAAACACCTTGCGGATAGCCGTGGTTTCGGCGGCGTCGTTCGCGATGGTCGCGGTGCCGTGGGCGTTGATATAGCCGATTTGCGCTGGTTCGAGGCGCGCATCAGTGAGCGCGGCGCGCATGGCTCGGGCCGCGCCATCGGGCGATGGCTGCGTGATGTGGAACGCGTCCGACGACATGCCGAAGCCGGCGATTTCGCCGAGGATCGCGGTTCCGCGCGCACAGGCGGAGTCGAGCGGCTCCAGCACCAGCATGGCCGCGCCTTCGCCCAGGATGAGGCCGCGGCGATCCTTTGAAAATGGGCGGCAGGTGTCAGGCGAGACCACGCGCATGGCTTCCCAAGCTTTAAGAAATCCGAGGCTGAACACGGCTTCGCTTCCACCTGTGATGGCCATTTCCACGGCGCCGCTGCGGACCATCCAAAACGCCTGGCCGATGGCGTGATTCGAAGACGAGCAAGCGGTGGAGATCGTATAGGTTGGCCCGACGACGCCGGTCTCGAGCGAGATTCGGCTAGCCGCGGCGTTTTCCATGGTCCGCGGAATGGTGAATGGATTCACGCGCGGGATGTTGTTGCGATACAGATTAACGAAGCCTTCGTCTTCGGTGGTTTGGCCTCCAACGCAGGAGCCGGTAATAATGGCGGTGGATTCGCGCAATCCGATGGTCCACTGGATGCCCGCGGCGGAAATGGCTTCGCGCGCGGCAATCACGCCAAATTGAGCAAAGCGGTCGAGGAGTCCAAGCTCCTTCTCGTCGAAATATTGCGCGGGCGAGTAATTGCGGACTTCGGCGCCGTTGGAAAAGCGGAGCAGCGTGCGGTCGACGGATTCGAGCGGCGCGATGCCGGAGCGTCCCGATTGGAGGGCCTGCCAAAAGTCCCGGGCGTTGTGGCCCAGTGCCGAGATAACGCCGAGCCCGGTGACGGCGACCCTGCGAGGCATGTTGGGCGGCGTGTTCAGGCGCTGACCGCTGCCTTATTTCCCTGATCGGTATCGAGCAGCTTGGCGATTCCGTCGATCACGTCGCGCACCGACCGCAAACTTTGCGCGGCTTCGTCCGGAATATTGATGTTGAATTCGGACTCGACGGCGAAGAGGATATTGATGCCATCGAGCGAGTCGATGCCGAGTTCCTGAAAAGTGCTGTCGGCGGTGATTTTCTCCTGGGGTAGATGTTGGGCAGCTGCAATTACGCCTCTCACTCGCGCGGTCAATTCTTCGTAGGACATAAAATATCCGCCACCTTCTCGAATTGAAAACCTAGCTCCATCAATTTTGGCAGAAGTTCGCGAACGGCCTGGAGCGTGGCGCTGATATCGGGGCGGCGATTGAGAACCCGGCCATCGTGCAAACAGAGAATCGCGCCCGGGGCCGCACCGCCAATGAGCCGGGAGACCACTTCGGGCGTCTGCCGTTTCCAGTCTAACGCAATGGTGCTCCACATCACGCCCGCGAGCGAGAGACGCTGCTGGGCTTGGCGAAGCCCGAACCAGCGCACGCCGTAGGGCGCGCGGAAATAGCAGGGACGTCGGCCGGTGGCGTGTTCGATGGCTTCTTGCGCGCGGGTGAGTTCGTCTCCGATAAAGGCCGAAGACTTGAGCGCGAGCATGGGATGGGTGTCGGTATGATTGCCGATTTCGTGTCCGGCTGCGGCGACTTCGTGGGCCACTTGGGGCAACCTCCGGACGTTGGCGCCGATTTGAAAAAACGCTGCGGGGGCGCGATGACGTTCGAGGATCTCGAGCAGCGCCGGAGTGGATTCGCTAGGTCCATCGTCAAATGTGAGCGCGATGCTGCGCCGGTTGCCGGGACCGCGATGAACGGAGGGGGCGAGCCAGGAGCATGAAGGGACGCGAACGGCGTAGGCCAGCGCGGAGGCGGATGCGATAGCCGCTCCGCCGAGTGCGGTCAGAGTCCGGCCGGTTTCCATTTTTCCAGGAACGAGCGAACGTCTTGGGGCCCGATCTTCTCGGTGGCTTCAAATTCGCCGTTCTTCTGCGAGTATACGACCTTCCCGTCTGGCTCGAGGACCGCAAGGCTAGGCACGCCCTTAGCGATTGCTACGCCGAGACGGGCAGCCAGATCGTTGTTATCCTTGCCTTCGTCTCCGATATTGATGTGGACCACTACGAAGTTTGGGTCGACCAGCCGCGCGAACTCCTGGGAGTGGAACGTGGTGTCCAACACGTGGCAATCGTAGCACCAGTTGGCTCCGAACACGGCTAGAACGCGCTTGTGTTCGTGTGCCGCCTTGACAAGGGCGGCATGCAGCTCCGCCTGTGCCTCGCGAGGATCGGAATAAAGCGCGACGTTCGGCGCGGCAGGTTGCGGAAGAGTGCGGTTCGCTTCGGCGGTGAACTCGGCGCCGCGTACCGAGGCGGCCATTTTCCATCCGCCGGCCTCACGTTTCCACTGCTGCCGCATGCCGGTGACCAGGTGCGAGCCGCCTGAGACGATCGAAATGCGCAGAACTAAGACGGTATTACCGTGCTCCGTCGTGACCTCAAGGATGCGGGGGTTGAAGCTGGTGAGGCCAGCTTTCTTCAAGCTTGCCCAAAACGCCAACTCGTCGCTTAACGCAATCGGGTTCTTTCCGGCCCGCGCAACCGCCGATGGATTGGCGCTGTAGAGTTTCGCCAACGACGACGAATCGCCGCTTATCACCGCCGATTTCCACTCGTCGAGTGGTGCAAATGGCGACTGGGGCTTCTGCGCGGGAGCAGACATCTGAGTAACGAGGATCGCCGCCGCTATCAGCATTGGTCTCGTTTTGGTCATACAAGAACGATGCTACCAAAGCCCGAAGCGCGCGAAAAAACGGCGAATCCCAGCGCGACTCCTACTTCGACTTAATCGCCGCCGCCGATAGCCATGGGCGCGCCTCAGGCCGTGCTGTTTAACCTGCCCGAGGTCAAACCCACCGGCTGGCCCGCTGGCTACGGCCCGGGCCCCGGCGCTACCGGGTGGAAGCGGCCCGAATGTTACGCTGGAATTACACGCATGCCCCTTTCCGATTCTTTCTTTGGCCAAAAGTTTGGCCTCACCGAGCATGATCTGCAGTCCTACCTCTCGGAAGCCTTGGGCGCCGGCGGCGACTATGCGGATCTGTATTTCGAATACCTGGTCACCAGCCAGCTCAGCATCGACGAATCAATCGTCAAGAGCGCCATCCAGGGCGTTTCCCTTGGCGTGGGCGTGCGCGTCATCGCAGGTGAGCGAACCGGTTACGCCTATAGCGATGACCTGAGCCCCGAAAAGATTCGTAAAGCGGCTCGGGTCGCCGCATGCATCGCGAACGGCCCCTCTAAAGTGGATAAGACTGGTTTCGAGGAAGTCCGCGGGCGCGATCTGTATCCCGTGGTCACATCGCCCAACGAAACAAGCTTGGCCGAACGCGTTGAACTGGTGAAGCGCGCCGATCGCGCCGCACGCGCCGCCGACCATCGCGTGTTTCAGGTGCAGGCCAGTTATCTCGATAGCTTGCGCCACGTGTTGATTGCGACCAGCGATGGCGTCCTGAGTTCCGATCGTCAACCGATGACGCGCTTGGGCGTGTCGGTGCTCGCGCGTGAAGGCGACGGTGTCGCACAAAGAGGCTACTCGGGCGGCGGTGGACGCGTCGGGCTCGATTTCTTCGAAACCGAAAAGACGCCGGAACATTTCGCCATCGAAGCGGTTCGCCAGGCCATCGTGCAACTGGATGCAGTGCCGGCGCCCGCTGGCGAAATGACCGTGGTATTGGGTCCGGGATGGCCGGGCGTCCTGCTGCATGAAGCCGTTGGCCATGGCCTGGAGGCCGACTTCAACCGCAAGAAGGTTTCGGCCTTCAGCGATCGCATCGGCCAACAAGTGGCCAGTCCCTTGTGCACCGTGGTTGACGACGGCACCATCCGCAATCGCCGCGGATCTCTCAACGTCGACGATGAAGGCGCGCCCACCCAGGAGAACGTGCTCATCGAAAAAGGTGTCCTGCGCGGCTATTTGTACGACAAGCTTTCCAGTAAACTGCTGCACTCGCGAACCACCGGCAGCGGCCGCCGCGAAAGCTATCAGCACATTCCGATGCCGCGCATGACCAATACTTTCATGCTGGCCGGTGACAGCGATCCGGAAGAAATTATTCGATCCACGCCGCGCGGCCTGTACTGCGCCAACTTCGGCGGCGGGCAGGTGGACATCACCAGCGGAAATTTTGTATTCGCCGCCTCAGAGAGCTATTTGATCGAGGATGGCCACATCACGCGGCCGGTGCGCGGCGCCATGCTGACCGGCAACGGACCGGAGGCGTTGAAGTACGTCAGCATGGTGGGCCACGATCTCAAGCTCGACGAAGGCATCGGCATCTGCGGCAAAGAAGGGCAGAGCGTGCCGGTGGGTGTCGGGATTCCGACCGTCAAAATCGATCGCATGACTGTAGGCGGCACAGCGGGATGAACCTGGCAAGCGAGTCCGTGAAGTTGGCCTTGGAGCGCGGAGCGTCCGACGCGGAATGCACCATCGCGGAAGGCGAGGAATTTTCAGCGCACGTCCGTATGCGCGAGCTTGAACAATTGAAGGACGCTGGATCGCGGCGCGCCGGATTGCGCGTTTTGATCGGCAAACGCGTCGGTTCGGCGCACACTTCGGATCTTTCGAGGGCCGGGATCGAGCAGATGGTGGAATCGGCGCTCGCTCTGGCCGCCATCTCCACCGAAGATCCCTTTGCGGATTTGCCCGATCCGTCTGACCTCGGCACGCTCGTTGGCGACTTGCAACTTTATTCGGACGACATCCTCAAGTTCGACACCGCCGCGCGGATTCAAGCGGCCATCGAGGCCGAGGAAGCGGCGCTCGCCTGGGACCCGCGCATCACCAATTCGGAAGGAGCATCGTTCAATGCGCATACCGGCTCGCGCGTGTTCGCAAACTCGCGCGGTTTTGCCGGCAGCTATCGCACTAGCAGTTGTTCGTTGAGCGCGACGCCGGTTGCCCGGCAAGGCGATTCCATGGAACGCGACTTTTGGTATTCGCTGGCCCGCAGCCATTCCAATCTCGACAGTCCCGCGTCTGTGGGACGGCGCGCCGCGGAACGAACCGTGCGGCGATTGGGCGCGCGCAAAGTCCCCACACAAAAGGCGCCCGTGATTTTCGATCCCGTCACTGCCCGATCGCTGATCGGTAATATCTTCGAAGCCGTGGAAGGCGACGCGATCTATCGCAAAGCTTCGTTCCTGGAAGGGAAACTTGGGCAAAGGGTGGCATCGGAAAAGGTCACCGTCATCGACGACGGCACACTCCCCGGACTCTTCGGCACATCGCCGTTTGATGATGAAGGCGTCCCATCGCGGCGGACCGTAGTGATCGATCGCGGAGTGCTGCGAAGTTATTTACTCAATTCCTATACCGCCCGCAAGCTTGGCATGCGCACCACCGGCAACGCGGCGCGCGGTGTCACCGGCAATGCGGGCGTCGGTCACGGAAACTTCTTTCTGGAAAAAGGCCAGCGGCCGCCCGAGGAAATCATTCGCGGAATCCGCCACGGCCTGTATGTAACCGAACTGATCGGCCAGGGCGTCAATATCGTGACGGGCGACTATTCGCGCGGCGCGGCCGGTCTGTGGATTGAGAATGGCGAGTTCGCATATCCTGTGTCTGAGATCACCATCGCAGCCACGTTGCAGCAGATGTTGATGGACGTGGAAGCCGCCGGGGCCGATCTCGAATTTCGAGGATCGGTGGCATCGCCGACGCTGTTGATCCGGGAGATGACCATTAGTGGGCAGTAAGACCGCCGTCTTTGTGATCGCGATCGCTGCGGCTTTAGCCGGCGGACTGCTATGGTTCGTTAACCGTCCGAAGCCTGTCGAAGCCACCACGCCACTTTCGGCCGACGCCAAAGGGTACGTTCGCAATTTGAAGCTCAGCGAAGTGACCATGAAGGCCACCGAGAGCTACGTCGGGCAAACGGTAACTGAGATTGAAGGAAAGATCGCAAACGCCGGCGACCGCACCGTGCAGCATGCCGATGTTTATTGCGTTTTTTACAACTCCTACGGCGAAGTGATTTTGCGGGAGCGCGCGGCGATCGTAGTAACAAACTTGAAGCCGGGCGAGACGCGAGCATTCCGTCTGCCGTTCGACGACATCCCGGGAGGTTGGAACAACCAGATGCCGCAATTGGTGATCGCCCGCATTGAGTTCACTTGATGGCGCGCATTCTGGTGGTGGAAGACGACCCCATCCAGTTGGACATGCGCCGGCAGATTCTGGAACATGCCGGCCATGAAGTAGTAGTCGCGCAGAATGCATCCGAAGCGTTGGAGCGATTCGCCGGATGCCTCGTGGTTGTGATGGATCTCCGAATCCCCGAGCCGGAAGATGGTTTGCGATTGATTCAAGCCCTCGCGGGCCAGGCTCGAATCATTGTGCTCTCAGGCGGCGCAGTGGATCCAACTTTGCCGGTTGACGAGTCCCTGACAAAACCGTGCCCATCGAAGCGACTACTGGCAAGCATCGAAAGATGGATCTCCGAGTCAAAGTGATTCCGAAAAGTTCGAGAACCGAACTGGCTGGAATTTTGCCCGACGGCACGTGGAAAGTGAAAGTGGCGGCAGCGCCTGAAAAAGGAAAAGCCAATCGCGAATTGATCGAGTTTCTGGCGGAGCGGCTCAATGTTCCAAAAACCCGCATTCACATCGTTTCCGGCGAGACGTCAGCCCTGAAACGAATTCGCGTGGACGAGTGAAGCGGCCTGCTGCCGCCGAACAACAATCAAGCCGAGGCCAGCAATGAGGGTCGCGAGCGAAATCCACTGGGTGTAGGAAAGCCCGGCGTGCAAGCCTTGCTCGTGGAAACGGAAGAACTCGATCGCGAAGCGCGCGGCGGAATAGAGAGTCAGATACCAGCCCAAAATCGTGCCGGAAGTATGCGCCCGCGCGATTTGAAAGTAGAGGAACAGAAAAATCAGGGCATCCGCGAACGATTCGTAAAGCTGCGTGGGATGCAGCGGAATGCCCAGCGGCACGCCTGTGAGTTCGCCGGCTTGCGGATTGCGGAACGTGATGGCCCAGGGAACATGCGTCGGGATTCCCCAGCAGCAGCCAGCCGAAAAACAACCGATGCGGCCGATAGCTTGGCCAAGTGCAATGCCAGGGGCGAAAATGTCGCAGGTCGCGAGAACGGGCAAATGCTGGCGGCGCATATAGAGCAGCGCGACAATGAAGGCCACCACAAAACCACCTTGGTAAACGCCCGCGGCTTGCAGCGTGCCGAGCGAAAAGAGCTGCTGCCGGCCGGTCCAATAGTCGCTAAAATCGAACAGAATCATGAACAGCTTCGCGCCGGCGAGCCCGGCGAGCGCGCAGTAGATGGCAAGATTGGTGACACGCTCGGGCGGAAGCTTGGCTCGCTTCGCGAGTCGCGTGATGACCCACAACGCCGCAAGAAACCCGATGGCCACTAGCGTTCCGTAGGTCGGAATAAAGAAACTACCGATTGATATTAGCTTGGGAAACATATACCGACTCCCTTACGGTCGCGGCTCAGCAACTACATTCCGCTCCCTGGCCCGCCACATATCCAGCAGCAGCAGGCAGGCGCCAACGGTGATCGCGCTGTCGGCCACATTGAACGCCGGGAAGTAATGCCGGCCGGCGTGCGCTTCAACGAAATCCGTCACGGTACCGTTGACAATTCGATCATACAGGTTTCCGAACGCCCCGCCCAAGATGAGCCCGAGCGCGGCGCGCAACCAGGCATTGAGCTGGCTCGCCGGGCGCAGAAGGACGGTAGCGATCGCGATCAGAACAGCCGCCGAGAATCCGATGAGCAAAGCATCGCGCCACGCGCCCGTCGCGTTCGAGAGCATGCCGAAGGCGATGCCGGGATTCTCCGTGTGAACGATATTAAACAATCCGGGAATGACGGTGAGCGAATCGACCGGGGAAACATGGGCCCGAATTATGTTCTTGCTGACGCGATCCAAAATGATAACTACTGCTGCGATCAAGAAAGGAAACAGCCGGCGCCACATTTATTTGATCGCGTCGCTACAAGCCGCGCAAAGCGTCGGGAATTCCGGATTATTTCCGACGTCGAGCGTATATTTCCAGCAACGCTCGCATTTTGTGCCGTCGGCGCGCAGAATTTCGACGGTTACGCCGTTCTCGACTCCCTGCTCTAACTCAACCTGCGAGACGATAAACAGCGCCGGAAGATCGGCGGCGTATTGACTGAGAAGAGGATGAAGATCGAAACCAGCCTTCAACACTACTTTCGCTTCGAGTGATTTTCCGATACGCTTTTCTTCTCGCGCACCTTCGAGCGATTTTAGGACCTGGTCGCGAACCGCCATCAAATCGTCCCAATGAACCAGGCGTTCGCGTTCCAGAGCAGTGAAGCCTTCGGTCAATTCACCCGGCTCCGGCAGCAAAGCGAGATGCACGCTGTCGGGGCTGCCGGCGGGTTTTGGCAAATAACCCCAGACCTCTTCAGCGGTGAATGAAAGCAGGGGCGCAAGCAGGCGGACCAGCGCGTAAACAATGCGGTACGCGGCTGTTTGAGCCGAGCGGCGGGAGTGCGACCGAGTACCGGCGGTGTACAGGCGATCCTTGACGATATCAACCCACACGGCGCTCAAATCTGTGGTGGCGAAGTCGTAAACAGCGCGGTAGACTTTGTGGAACGCATATTCGTCGTACCAAGTGCGGCATTGCGCGACTAATTCCTCTGTTTTTAGAAGAATCCACTGATCGATTTCGCTAAGCTTGTCGCCGGGCACGGCGTCGGTGTCGGCATTAAACTGGTGCAGATTACCGAGCAAGTTGCGGAAGATTTTATTCCGAAAATCCTTATAGGCCACGGCCAGACTTTCCAGTATCGGATCGGAGAGCCGAACATCCTCGACGAAATCGACCGATGAGACCCAGAGCCGCAACACGTCGGCGCCGAATTTGGAGATCACTTCCTCGGGCTCGACCCCGATGCCGAGCGATTTCGACATCGCGCGGCCCTTTTCATCCAGAGTCCAGCCGTTGGTGGCGCATTCGCGATACGGAGCAGCGCCTTTCAGCGCGACGCCGACGAGCAGCGAACTATGGAACCACCCCCGATACTGATCGCCGCCTTCGAGGTACATATTCGAAGGCCAAGGCAGGCCGTTCTCTGGAGTCAACACTGCGAGGTGACTGGAGCCAGAGTCGAACCAGACGTCGAGAATGTCGCTCTCTTTGCGAAATTCATGTCCGCCACAACGCGTGCAGGAAACTTCCGGGCCGACCAGCTCGGCTGCGGAGCGATCATACCAAACGTCGGCGGTGTGTTGGCCGAAAAGCTCGACAACCCGATCCAAAACCTTGCGATCAGTCATCGGCTCCTGGCAATTCTCACAATAGAACGCGATGATGGGCACGCCCCAGACGCGCTGGCGCGAGATGCACCAATCGGGCCGCGTGGCGATCATGTTGGACATGCGCTCTTGTCCCCAGGCAGGCATCCACTTCACATCCTTAATCGCCTTTAGCGTACGCGCGCGAAGATCGTTGCGCTCCATGCCGACGAACCATTGCTCGGTGGCGCGAAAGATGGTCGAGTTGTGACAGCGCCAGCAATGCGGATAGCTATGCTTGATCTTCTCCTCGCCGAGTAGAGCGCCATGCGACTTCAAGAGTTCCGTGACGATGGGATTCGCTTGCCAGACCGTTTTCCCGATAATCGATTCCGGAAGTCGGCCCGCCGCGCCTTCCGCATGATAGAACTTTCCGGCTGGATCGACCGGGCAATACACCGGCAGCCCGTACTTGACACCGACTTCGAAATCCTCTTGACCGTGGCCGGGCGCGGTGTGGACTGCGCCGGTGCCCTGCTCTAGCGTTACGTGATCGGCGAGAACGCCGAGCGAATCGCGATCGAGGAATGGATGGCGGAAGATTGCACCTTCGATTTTCGCGCCCGTAAAAGCGGCGATGACTTTTGAATTTTCCCAGCCGAGCTTTTCTGAAGTGACCTTGAGCAATTCCAGCGCGACGATGTAAACGTCGTCGCCCACTTCGGCCGCGACATATTCGAACTTCGGATGATAAGCGATGGCGAGGTTGGCCGGAATGGTCCAGGGCGTCGTGGTCCAGATCAGTCCGTAAACTTTGCGGCCGGCAAGCGCGGGATCGATGAACGCGGCGTCAGACGCGAGCGCGAACCGAACCCAGATCGATGGACTGGTGTGGTCCTCATACTCGATCTCGGCTTCGGCCAGCGCGGTGCGATCGTGGATGCACCAGTTGACGGTCTTCAGTCCTTTATATACGTAGCCGCGATCGAGGAATTCGACGAACGCGCCGGCGATGACGGCTTCGTACTGCGCGCTCATGGTGAGATACGGGTCCTGCCACTGGCCTAGGATACCGAGCCGGATGAAATCGGCGCGTTGCAGATCGACGTATTTCGCGGCGTATTTGCGGCACTCGGCGCGGATCTGCGCGGTGGTCATTTGCGCCTTGCGCGGACCGAGTTCGTTGTCGATTTTGATTTCGATGGGCAAGCCGTGGCAATCCCAGCCGGGGACGTAGGGCGAATCGTAGCCCTCCATGGTCTTGAGCTTGACGATGAAATCCTTGAGGATTTTGTTGAGCGCGTGGCCCAGGTGGATGTTGCCGTTGGCGTAAGGCGGGCCGTCGTGCAGCACGTACATGGGGCGTCCGGCGCGCGCGGCGCGAATTTTCGCGTAGAGGCCCTCCGAGTCCCAACGGGCGAGCATCTTCGGCTCCGTCTGAGCAAGATTCGCCTTCATCGGGAAATCGGTCTTGGGTAGATTGACAGTTTTCTTTACATCCACGCTAGCGGCACCCATGGGGATACTTTTATCGTACTAGATGGTTGTTGGTTGTTGGTGGCTTGCAGCTGGGCGAGAATTTTTCTGGAGGAGGTGGCGCAAGAGGGCCTTTTTGTGTGCGCGGTGGTGAATTTATGCAAATTCGAAAAAACGAAGCCAAGAAACGGAGTGATGGCTTGTTCGGACACTCGGTTCGAGCGTAGCGTCGAGTGAAAGCGCCGGGACCCGGGCTTGGCGGGAAGTGATTGACGCCTGGGGAGAAGCGGGCTGAGACGGAGAGTTACCGATGATCAAGCGCCTTCGCGAATCGCTCAAATTCCGCCATTGACGAGATGCATAGCACACTCCCGAGAACGATGAAAAACTCGCAGAACTGTGTTCTAGAGGATTCGTTCGGAAGCGAAAAGACCATCCTGGCCGTCGGATGAGCGAACTTAGAGAGAAGCTTGTTGGTGCTACGAAAGAACGCCGCGAGCCCGATCTGCGTCGCGGCTTCATGAACTCGTTGGTAAGACTCGTCGATTCCCTCATAGCCCTCCGATTGAGCACTGTTGGCGATGCGCTTGCGGGTTGCTTGCACCAAGTCACTTTATACTGATGTCGGTCTTCTGCCCGAGCTTCGCAAGTCCTTCGATGGCATCGAGAAAGTCGAACACATCCCGCGCCTTGTCGTCGTAAAAGCGCTTTGCCGCATCACGTGATCGTACGCAATAGGTTACCCAAACCGTCAGTTCCAGAAGATTCCGCGTCATCCAAGCCGCGGCGCTGACATTCTTATCGTTATGCAATGCGACCAATGCCATGTACGACGCGCCGATCTCCGATAGAAGGTGCTCCCAAAGGTCAATCTGCCAGAGCTCCAAGGCTCCTGACTTCTTGACTTCGACAACAAGTTCGAGACCACGCTTTGTCGCCAGAATGGCGTTGGCTTGGAAATCGGTCGGATACATTGTAGTTCCCCGAAGCTGCCTGGGCGGACGGGGTGCTGCCTGATCACAACCGATCGAACAGAAGATGCAGTCCGTCGCGCACCGCCTTGGCCGCTGTGGCACTCAGTTTGCCGGCACACTCCCCAAGCTCTGCCTTATCGACTGTGAGGATCTGCGATACATTCACTACGCTGGCTTTGGGAAGATTGGCCTCGCCCTTCTTCAAGAGGACGTTGCCAGGCGCGTTCGCTCTGTTCAGGTTCGAAGTAATCAGGCACACCACGCTGGTTCGAATTGCGCTCCGGTTGAAGACATCGTTCTGGACTACGACGCAAGGATGGTGCTCGGCGGGCGACGAGCCGGCGGAAAGTCCAAAATCAACCCAGTACACTTGCCCTTGCCGGACTTCAGTCACCACTGATCCTTCAACGTCCGGCGGAACTTTGATTTGATTCCTTTGAGAACGCGCTTTTCGGCCGGCTCTGACGCGTTTGCGTAAACTTCATTCAGCCGAGCCAGCATCTGTTCTTGCTCCTGCCGCTGCAGGAAATCGCGGACTGCCACGGCGAAGAGGCGGCTCCGGCTAAGTCCCATGAGACGGGCGGTCTGGTCCGCTTGCTGTAGTAATCCGTCGTCGATCGAGATAGCGGTCTTCATGTTCCTACCAGAAATTATACCAGGAGGGCATACTAACTGGTACCTACCCGGCTAACCGGCTCCCTCACGGTCGCGGCTCGGCAAAAATGAGAAAAGGGGCGGCCCAGCTCGCAGGTCACTTAACGGCGATTATCGAATCGACTCGGATCGTTTTGGTTTTCGCGTCGAGCGTACCCGCGACCGTTACGCGTTTGCCGGCGAATTTTTCGGGAGCTTTCTGATCGCTGAGCGTGTAGGTTTGCTTGCCGTCGTAAAGCACGTACATGGCGTCGTGAATCTCGACGCAGGCTTTGGTGCACTCGGCATCGGTGGGGCCCATTCGCATTTGGGAATGGTCGCCGTCCGGACACATGCTGTCGGTAACGACGCCGGTGAAGGTCTGCTTGGCCGGCGCCGCAGCCAACACGGCGATTCCAAGCAGACCAAGAATCAATGACTTCACGCGGTCTAGCTACCGGGCGTCATCAGGTGCGCGGTGGACGTGCCGGCATTCATGATCCAGATGCCGGTCTGGCTGGGTTTGTCGGGCAGGCCGAGCGATTGCGCGGTGGCTCCGGGAACGGCGACAGTGGTGTGATTATGAGCATGCTCGGCGTCGGGGCCCATCAGATGGATCCAAACCGAACCGAACTCAGGTTTCACGCGGGTTCCGGCCTCTTCCTCGGCCTTCAAAGCTGCCTCGGACGCCTTGCGGTCGCCCGATGCCTCGGCCTTCAGGTTCTGCGCGACGCGAGGGAGGTTGCCCATGCTAGTGCATTCGATCGTAAATGGCGGGTGATTGGGCCAGCCTGACAGGTCGTAGCAGACCAAGCCGCTCGATCCCTTCTGCAGTGTGTCGTAAGTGAAATCGGGCTTCCACTTGATAACAGTGACGTCTTCCTTCTTCATGCGCGCCGGGGCGGCGAGCAAAGCCTTTTGAATGGGGTCGGATGGCGCTTGCGCGAAAACGCTGGCCGAAACCGCCGCTAGACCGAGAATAATGGTGAGCTTCATGGGTGATCTCCAGTTCCAAGTCAGTATATCGCACACCCATGGGTAGCACGCTAGAATGGCGTTGCGGGGACGCATTCCACGGCGATGAATCCAATTCAAACGCATTGGCAGTTCATCGCGAGTCTGGTCTCGATCGTGGTGGTGGACCTGACGCTGAGCGGCGACAACGCGGTGGTGATCGCGGCCGCCGCCAAATCGCTAGCCCCGCGCCTGCGGAGACGGGCCCTGATCGCGGGCGCCGCTTGTGCAGTGATCGCGCTGGTGACCGCGACCTTTCTCGCAACGCGATTGCTGCATATCAAATTTTTGCAAGTGATCGGCGGGCTCGCGATTCTCTGGATTGCGATCGGCCTGTTTCGCGAAGAGCCGCCGCTGGAGTCGTCATCGGCGCACCTGGCGGGGTTTTGGAAAGCGATGTGGTTCATCCTGGTCGCAGACGTGACCATGTCTACCGACAATATGCTGGCCATCGCGGCGCTGGCGCAAGGCCGGCTCTCGCTGCTGCTGTTCGGACTGGGAATTAGCATCCCTCTGGTGGTTTTTGCGAGCGGGCTGCTGGCAGCCTTGATGGACCGTTTTCCGGTGATCGTATATATCGGCGCCGCGCTGCTCGGGCGGGTGGCCGGGCAAATGATCATCACCGATGCGTTCACGGTGCAAACGTTTGCGCCGAGTGATGCGCTACGCTACGCGGTTGAAGCGGCCGGCACCGCCGCAGTGTTGCTGGCCGGCTGGTGGATGAAGAGGCGCCGCAGGCCGCCTGCTCTGACAGGGCGCTAGCGCTGCACCGAGCCAGAGCTTTCGTGGAGATTATCGGAGATTCGGCCGTCGCCGTTTCTGGCGCGTAATTCACGTTCCGCCCGATGCCAGTCTTCATCCGAGGAACCATGCGGGCAGCCTCGTTCACACCAAAGCTGGTAAGCGCGGGCTTTGATTTTTTCAATGTCCTCGCCGTCGGAGACCAGCGGATGTTTCAGCGGAACTTCGTTCTGCTCGGGATAATGCTCGGCGTCGACGGCTGAAGCGGTTTTAGACTTGCCATCGCGATCGGTCACTGGGGCCGCCATGCGGGGACTCCTTCTTCCACGGGGTAGACGCGCGCGGGAAAAGAATGTGACAAAACCGCGCGATTATGTTCGCGGGATCAGTGCGAGCTGGTCTCGCTCGACAAGCCGCCGGCAGCGGGGATATAGCGCTTGAGCGTGTAATCCATCACCATGCGGTCGGCGTTGAAGCGCCAGCCCAACGTGCGTATGGTGCGCTTCATGCGTTTGATCCAGCCGCGCGGCAGGCCGTCGCGGTCGCGCTGGTAATACAGCGGAATCACTTCCTCCCGCAGCACACGATACAGATCGTCGCCGTCGCGGGTGTCGTGAACATTCATGTTGGAATGCGTTCGGCCGGTACCGATGGCGAATCCGTTGAGGCCGTCGTAGGCCTCGGCCCACCAGCCGTCTAAAACAGAAAGGTTGAGGCCGCCGTTCAACACCACCTTTTGACCGCTGGTGCCGGAAGCTTCGAGCGGACGCCGGGGATTGTTGAGCCATACATCGACGCCTTGCACGAAGAGGCGGCCGACGTTGATGTCATAGTCCTCCACGAAAACAAATCTGTCGTGGAACTGCGAGTCGCGCATCAGTTCAGCGATCTGCTGGAGCACGCGCTTGCCGGGCTCGTCGCGCGGGTGCGCTTTGCCGGCGAAGACGAACTGCACGGGGCGTTTCGGATCGTTGACCATCAGGGCCAGCTTCTCGATATCGGCGAGAATCAGATTGGCGCGTTTGTAGGTGGCGAAGCGGCGGGCAAATCCGATGGTCAGCGCGTCCGGGCTAAACACGCGGCTAAGCCGCTGCAAAATTTCGGGCGATTCACCGCGGCGTTCGGCTTGTTCCACAGCCCGCCGGCGCACGAATTCGAGCAGCCGCTGCTTGAGAGCTCCGTGCGTTTCCCACAACTCGCCGTCATCGACGCTTTCGATTCCTTCCCAGATGCGCGATTCGCCGCTATGCTCGTGCCATCCGTGGCCAAGATGGCGATCGTAGAGCCGGAACATTTGCGGCGCGAGCCAGGAGGGCACATGCACGCCGTTGGTGATGTGGCCGATCGGCACTTCGTCTTCGGGCTTGCCGGGATAGAGGCCGGTCCACATGGCGCGCGACACTTCGCCATGCAAGGCCGAGACGGCGTTGGCGCGCCGCGACAGCTTGAGACCGAGCACGGTCATGCAAAATTCCTCAAACTCGTTGCCCGAGATTTCGCGGCCGAGGTCCATGAGCTGGCGATCAGTAAGCCCTAAGCGGTCGCGCAGCGGGCCGAGATGCTCCTCGATCAATCCGGCGTTGAATCGATCGTGACCGGCGGGCACTGGCGTGTGCGTGGTGAAAACCACCTCGCGGGAGACGCGCGGCACGGCCTGTTGGAAGCTGATCCCTTCTTCCTGCATCCGGCTCGCGATGGCTTCCAGCACCACAAATCCGCTGTGACCTTCATTCAGGTGCAGAACGCCGGGGGTGATTCCCATGGCTTTCAGCGCGCGGAATCCGCCGACGCCGAGCAGCAATTCCTGGCGAATGCGCACGCGGCCGTCGCCGCCATAGAGACGCGAGGTAAGCTCGCGATCCTCGGGAGCATTGCCTTCGACGTTGGAATCGAGCAACAGCAGGTCGCACCGGCCCACTTTCACCCGCCATACCTTGGCGTAGATCATGCCGCTGCGAGTTTCGAGCGCCACTTCCACCCGTTCGCCGTTCCTACCGATGGCCGGCGTCATAGGAAGCTGATTGACGTCGGTATGCAGGTAGTGCTCCTGCTGCCAGCCGTCGCGGTCGAGACGCTGGCGGAAGTAACCTTGGCTGTAGAACAAGCCGATTCCGACCAACGGAATGTCGAGGTCCGATGCGCTCTTGATGTGATCGCCGGCCAGCACGCCCAGGCCGCCCGAATAAATCGGCAGCGACTCGTGTAATCCGAATTCGGCCGAAAAATAGGCGACTGGCCGCGGACGCAAAACCCCGGCATGGGTGGCGCCCCAGGTTCGATCCGCCCGCAAGTATTCCTGCTGCCTCCGGTACGCATAATTGATGCGGCCGTGTAGCACGAGCTCGCCGGCGCGGCGCTCAAGCTTCGCCAAAGGAATCTCCGACAACAGCGCGATCGGATTATGATTCAACTGCCGGAAGCGCACCGGGTCAAGATCGCGAAACAGGCTGGTGGAATCGTTATCCCAGCTCCACCACAAATTTCTGGCAAGTGACCAGAGCCTCTCCTGCACCGGCGCGATGAACCGGTCGAGCGCGCGCGCTTCGCTGACCACCGGCGCCACCTGCGCGGCCGCCTCCACCAGCATCTGGACTTCATCGTCGGTGAAGGCGCGAGCTTCGATGGTCTGGACCACCAGCACGCCCTGGAGCACGCCCTGATCGACCAGCGGGACGCCGCAGAACGATTGGTACGATTCCTCGCCTGCCTCGCTGAAATACTTGAAGCGCGGATGAGCGGTGGCGTGTTCGACTGCCACCGGCCGCACCGTCTCGGCAACCAAACCCGCGAGCCCTTCGTTGAGCGCCATGCGCAGCGTTCCAATGCATTTCGGGCGCAGCCCGAGCGAAGCCGCCAGGACCAGATTGGCGCGGTCCGGCTCCAGCAGATAGGCGGAGCATACGTCGGTCTGGAAGCGCCTGGCGATCAACGCGACCACGTTCATCAGCGTTTCGGCGGGCTTTCCGCCTTCAGCCGCAAGGTGGCCGATCTCTTCCAAAGTCAGGACGTAACTGGCAGCACGAGCGCTGGCCGTTTGAGTCATGTTTGAAGCTCCCTGTCGCAAGACAATCCCTTATCGTCAAAACAACAGGGTCATGACAGCACGGCCAACCGCAGGAACTTTGAGGACGCATCGGGCGTCCCGGCAGTCGGAGGGCGATTGGGTACTTATTTAGTCTATGCGGATTGCGCGCTGGCGGCAAATCGCGCCGGTCAGCCGATACTCAATCGATCATCACTTAGGGTGCTCCTTGATCGCTTGCTCGATGGTCCGCCATCGCATGTTTTGAGGCGTGTCCCTAGCTCCGGGCTTGAGCGGCTTGATACGTGAGACCACGTAACCGGCGCAACCGCCCTTCGCCGATCCCGTCACGGGACAAGGATGTTTTGCGAGAAAGGCGCGGATGGGCGCGGGATTACTCTGGATTTGTCCGTTCAAATCGCGCACACAGTTGGCGCAAGTGGAGACGTGGTATCTGTGGGGCGGCACCGATTTCACTCCCCATTTGGAAATCGTGCCGGGCTGAGCGTTCAAAATGGCACAGAACGCGATCGCGATAATTCCGATTCGGAACAGATGCGGGTAGTTCGAGGGCATCGCGAGTCAGTGTGCACGTTGGCTGCCGCGGGGGTCGCTGCCGCGATGTTACTTTGACGCCGGCTGGCTCATCTTTGCGCTAGCGTTCCGCAACCTTCGCGAAGGCATCTCCTGTACCATACGTCGGAACTCACGCTCGCTCTTCGCCCGGGCGGCCGGAGACATTTTCGCGCGCAGCTCGCTAAACTTCCTCAAACTCATTTGCGGACTCGACCTCCCTCATTACACCTTGATCATTCCATGGGCGCACTATTCTGTCAAAAGAATGTTCCAGTCCCCACCGGGAAGCGGCTACCGCGCGGGCCCGCCCGAGGTCTGTACCACTCGAACTCTTATCGATGGGCCCCTTGGAGCTTCCCTGCTACTGGATATCGAGGCTCAACAGCGTCCACGCGCCGCTGACCGTTGGTTGGATCCGGCAAA
Source organism: Bryobacterales bacterium (assembly GCA_963772905.1). Classification (GTDB taxonomy): domain Bacteria; phylum Acidobacteriota; class Terriglobia; order Bryobacterales; family Bryobacteraceae; genus Palsa-89. Next base: position 54,166 of record CAVYZD010000001.1, read on the forward strand.
CGAAGCGGTTGCGCAACATCGCCCCAAAGGAGTTCTGGGCGTCAACGTAGCTCACTACGGTGTAAGAGCCATTCGCTGTTACAACCGTCGAGCTTGAGCTGTCCGTGAACCCCGGGAACTTGGCCGTGGAAGGCGCCTTCAATGAGCCCTCCACGAAGCTCTTGCACATGTTGAATGCCACCAAGCGTTGGTAGTCCGCTTCATGTTCGCCGTCGTTTCTGTGGGATCTGCAGGCCACCAACACGACGCCGCCAAGCAGGAACATTATTGTCCAGATTCTCAGCATCCCTCGTATCATCTAATCGGTCGCGCCTTGTCGAAGGATTAGGGAATATAAGCAAATACTTGCGGAAACCCGCGCAACCCGTCGCCGATGATCCCGATATTGGCAAGTATATCTGCAGAATCAACTGTGCGGAGTATAATGCAAGCATGAATATCCTGACTTCAATTCCAGGATTAGCTGTGGGGGCGATTGGCCCGATTTACCGAAGATACAAGGCTCAAAGGGTCGCGGCCGGGCTGGCGGGAATTTGGACCGTTTGGAATTACAAGGATCGGGAGCTGATTCCGAGGCCGGGTGACTCGGTCACGGTCATAACGCCGAGGTCTTGGTGGTCCAGTCCGTATATTCTGGACGTGTACGCTCGTGACCTCAGGGAAGGACGTGAACATCTCGGCTACATTGTGATCGATTCCGAGTGTCCGACCCGCGCCGTCCGAACAATCTACTATCAGGACTCCGGCGAAACAACACAGCAAAATATTGAAATCGGACATGACACCTTTACGGTCTTCCAAACTCAACGTGGCTACGAAAATCATGTGCTGCGCCGATCCGGTCTGCTCGGACTGAACTGATCCAGCGATTCCGCAATGTATTAAGCTTGTAGTGTACTCCCGCCGCGCCCCGTGAGCGACTCCCGGACCACGTCTGTGTCCCGAAATTTCCGACCGGAGCCCGAATACGATGCCTGCTGCCGCTGCCTCGGCCACCTTGGCAAACTCTTCCACCGACCGCAATCTGGAACTGGTCCGCTACATCAACCTGAAGCTCGCGGCGCTTGGGCAGCCCACCAGCCGGAGCACGGCCGACCCCGCGTTTCTCGAAATCGCCGGGCCCCTGCTGCGGAATTACCTGCAAAAGGATCAACTGCTCGGCAATCGCCTGTGCCCGGCGGACACGCGCATTCAATCCTTCCTCGATAGCTATTTCGCGGACGTTTGTCCCAGCGGCGCGGCGCGGCTCCCGGTCGCAAGCTTCGTGCTCGATCGCGAAGGTATGGCCCGCATCATGTCGCTGCCCGCGAGCGCCGATGTTTTCAGTTCTCCTTGCCTGCAGTCCTTCCGGGTCGCGCAGGGCGTGCTGCACAATCCGAAGAGCGACAAGCGCACCACGCGGGGGCTTTTTCATATCGCCGAGGGCGGGCTACCCGTGCCTGCCGATAAAACCGAAGTCCCGAAGCAGGCGTTCGCCGCGCTGTGGGCTGCGGCGCTGAATCCACCCGCCAGCATGATGGTGCTGCCGTTCACCGCCGATCAGGACGAGGACGCGCGCTGCTTCGTATCGCTGCTGCTGCGGCCGCTGGTGTGTCCGGCCACCGGGCGCGATCCCGAAAAGACCATGGAGATCCGCTTCATCGCGCCAGGCAGCCTGGTGAGCAATCTCGATTTTGTCGAAAGCATTTTCGGCAACGGGGGCGATCCGTATCTTCCCGAAAACGACGCCTCGCTCGACGCGATGCATTGGACCGGCCATACGGGCTGCGTGGTGGTGGCGCCGCACTTGGTTGGCATCAAGAAGAAGGACCTCGGACTGCCGCACATCAGCGAGGCCACCCCGCGCCAGCGCCGCGATCGCATGTGCTGGGAGAAGGAAGACGAGCCCTATAACTCTTCGCCTCAAAATCCAGGTGGTTCGGCGTTCAAGATCACTTGCCGCGATGCGCGCGGCGTGATGGTCACCATCCTCGCCGACAATTATTACGGCTATTGCAAGAAAGAAGTGAAGACGCAGATCAGCTTCGCAGCGAATCTGTTTGGGCTTTGCGAGGAGGAGCACGCCGGCGGCGCCATCGCGTTCGCGACGTACGTGCTTGGTCAGGAATTTTATGCCGGCCGCACCGTGAGCCTGAAGAAAGCAAAATACTCGGACGCAATTCAGCTTCTTGGTGATCTGGTAGAGCCCCGCCCAAACGGGTACGCCAAGGACGCGCGTTTCCCCAACATCTATTACGTGCCGGAAGATTCGGTCTTTAACGTCTTAGACGGCGCGATCACCTGGCGGCACGGCGATCACGACGAGCGGCTGACGCTGCGAAATGACGCCACGTACTTCCTGCCATCTGGTTTTCGCATCCGCCTGGAGAAGCAGACCGGTGGGACCGCCTGGAGACTGGTCGGCGCGCGGCCACGCGGAACGCTGTGCCACAAGCCGTGTACGGTGTCGGGGGGTGGCAAGTCGGAGATTTCGAAATCCATCGCCAATGCGCTGCTCAAAGGTCCAGTCTTCGTCAGCGACTATCATCGCGACATGGACCAGGTAGCCGAGATCTTCGCGCGCGATTTCTCCGGCATCTACCGCCGCCGTCTTCCCGACGCCCGGACCGCGCGAGGGATCCTGAGCCCGGAGCGCACCATGGGATCGGTGATCCAACTGATGACGCCATCGTCGGAATACACGGACGAACATAATGCCTGGCTGCGCCAGCTTCCGAGCATCGTCCAGCAGCTTCTCTTCACCGTGAAGCGCTACTATCAGCCCGAGTGGGGCGACAATTGGCGCGAGCATTTCACGGTCGACCGCATCAACGGAGTCCTCGGGCACGAGATCAAGCTCGACAACCAGGCCTTGGTGAGCAACTATCTGCGCGTGGGTTTCGATCCCGACGGCTCCTGGCGGGTGTTCAAGCTGCGGCCCGACTTTCATCCGGCGGACAAGGTCGCGGTGGAAGACGACATCACCGCTTCCGTTGTGCTTCCGCGCGAGAGCTTGACCGATCTCGATCCCGAATATCCGAACCCCAGCGTGAAGCTGGTGGCGAACTGCGAGCGCCGATTGTTTCAACGGCCCGACGACGCGATCCATCGCGGTCTGGACCGCCAGGCTGAAGCCGACATCGCGGGCACCGGCAATTTCTTTTCGAATTTTGAGCCGTTCGACGCTAAACAGGCGCAAGCGCTCGTCGATCACGTTGCCGAGTTCGACCGCTACACCGAGCCGATGAAGCAGCGTCTCGAACATTTTCTCAGCGATCGACCGGCCGATTACGTCGTCTCTTCGGCGCATCCGCGCGTGGTGAATGGAGCGCCGTCCACGAATCCGCGCTACTTGCAGTTCCGGCCCGATTTAGCCGATCCGCGCGATGCTTATCTCGCCGAGATCGCCGCGCGCCTGGAGCGCGAGATTCCCGCCGAGCGTCCGGTCTATCAGCCGGTGAACGCGGTGCTGGCAGGCCGTAGAAACAGCCCGGCCGATCCCAAGAGCGGCACGCCGCCGCTCGCGGTCTACGGGCCCGTTCACTATCAGGAATTGCCCGAGCTGTTCATGGATTTCGTAGCCAGCCTCACGGGAAAATCGCCCGCCACCACCGGCTTCGGAAGCGAAGGCGCGCTAACCAAGGGTCCGTTCAATGCGCTGTGGCCAGTGGTGGATTTGAACAACGCGCTGGTATCGGCGATCGTGACAGGCTACCCGGGATTCACCACGTCGGCCGGATACGCAGGGCCGAATTTCCGGGTGGATCACGATGTCAGCTTGCTGGTCCCCGAGATCTGGTGCCGCATGCGCGTCCACGAGCGCGACCCCGAATTCATGAAGGCCCACGGCTATCTGGAACAAGTAAGCGACTTTTGTTTGGACGGCCGCACGGTGCTCGCAAGCCGCCTGGGCTATCGGATCACAGAACGCTTTGTGGATCACTTTCTGGGGCGGATTTTCGAAACGCCCGACGCCGTGTTTCCCGATGCGATGCTGCGGCCGGAGAAACAGGATCTCGCGCAATTCGCCGCTGGCGTGGACGCGATTGTCGAGACGCAGACGCGCGTGGCGTTGCAATATTTCGAAGACTCGAGCGTCAACGCGGCCTGCCCGCCGCTCAAGGCGCTGCTCCACATCATGGCGCATGGTTCGTATGAAGGCATGGGCGTGGAGGCTCCCGAAATCCGGGGCCTGTTTGCACGCGAGGCCATGCTCGAGAGCGGTTGGTATCGGGAGCGCTTACACACCAAGCAGGAACGGGACATCGCATTGTGGACTCGGCATGTGTCGGCGCTGGAAGCGGCGGGCAAATCGTCCGAGGAAGCGCGAACTCAACTCGCGCGAGTGAGCGCACCGGAGTACCTCGAAGAGCTGGTGGGGACCATCGGCGCAGATCCCTTTCACTTGCAGGCAACCACCAAATGAATGAACTGTAGTTTCGCGACGGCCGGGCGTGGCAGCGCGAACGGATACAGATCGGGCTGGCCCATGCTGCGCGAAAGTTCGTTGAGCACAGCGGAAAGTTCGATCCACGCGTTCAAGAATGAGAGAAAGCGCTCAGCGCCTGGATCGTTGGGACGGAACAACGCGTCGCGGCTGAACGGCTCGATGTCCATCTCGAGCGTGCGGGTGTCCAGGCCGAAGCTGAGCGCGGTATCGAGCGTGTCCACCATGTGAAGGTAGTGCGCCCAAGTTTCCGCCCAATCCTCCCACGGATGAACACTCGCGTAAGCGCTGACATGCCGTTGTTCCCAGCCGGGAGCCGGGCCCTGTTGGTAGTTGCGTTGGAGCGCGGCGGCATAATCTTCGCGCTCGTCGCCGAATAGCGCGCGGAAATCGTCGAGCCACTGCGATCCGGAAATGAGCCGGTCCCAGTAATAATGTCCGACTTCATGCCGCAGGTGACCGAGCAAAGTGCGATAGGGTTCGTGCAACCCCTCGCGGATTCGTTCGCGTTCGGAATCGTTGGCTTCCTCGATGTTGACCGTGATAACCCCATCGGCGTGGCCCGTCAAGACGCGCGGGCCATTGGGCGGCGAACTCAGAAAATCGAAAGCCAGGCCGCGCTGGGTGTCCTGATCCACGCGCGATTCCACGGGAAGATTGAGAGCGATCAGTGAAGAAACCAGCCGGCGTTTGGCTCCTTCCAGGCGGCCCCACAACACGCCGTTCTCGGGCACGGAAAGATCCGGAATGGTCCGGTTCAGCCGGCAGGCGATGCAAAGCGCGCGTGGATTGCCGTTCAGCTCATCCTCGGCGAGCAGCCAGTTGCAGCCGGCCGGCGAATCGAGATTTGCGCAGCGCCGGTATTTGCGATGGCCGGCGTCAAGTGCGAGCTCCCAGGCATCAAGTTCGGGCCCCGGAGTCAGCGCATGGACCTGTCGCAAATGGGGTTCGTAACCAAGCGGCGTATTGCAGGCCAAACAGACGCTGTTGCGGAAGAAGACCGGCCGCGAGCAGCGGCAAAAGTAGGCGCGTCCGGCCGCTACGGGCTTGCGTTTCCTCTTCGGGGCAAGTTTGTCGAATAGAGACGTGATCGGAATAGCCATGCTCGCTGGTTAGATGCGTCCGCCGACAAATCACTTCAAGGTTTCCGCGCCGCGAACGATGAGGACTATAGAACCGGTGGTACAGCCGGCGGGTGACCGCGGGCGCGTGCGCCGCCGCAAGGAGCATCATGACTACAACTGTCGCCCATACATCGGAATCGAACGCCGCTGCGGTTGCCGACGATCGAGCGGGAAAATATCTCACGTTCCGGCTGGGGAAGGAGGATTTCGCCATTCAAGTGCTGAAGGTGCGAGAAATCGTAGGAATTCAGGACATCACGTCGGTTCCGCAGATGCCGTCCTACGTCAAGGGTGTGATCAACCTGCGCGGGAAAGTTATCTCCGTTGTGGATTTGCGGCTGAAGTTCGGCCTCGCCGAGCGCGAGTACACACAGCGCACCTGCATTATCGTGGTGCAAGTGCAGAGCAGCGGAGTGGCGATTCAGACCGGCGTGATCGTGGACGAAGTCTCCGAAGTGCTCAATCTAGTGTCCAGCGAGATCGAGGATACGCCTGATTTTGGGGAGGCCGTGCAGACCACGTATTTACTGGGCGTGGCGAAGGTAAAGGGCGCGGTGAAGATGCTGCTGGACATCGACCAGGTGCTGGCCACGGGGGAAACGATGTCGCTAGGCGGGCCGGTCAATTGAGCCGGTTCTAAGGAGGACTGTCTAATGTTAGCCGGGATGACGATCGGGAAGAAGCTGATGCTGGGATGCGGAGGTCTGCTGGCCTGCGTGCTGGGGCTCAGCTATTTCTCTCTTTCCGGCATGAGCGCATTGCGCGGTGATTTGAACGAGGTCGGGCGAAAGACTGCCGTGAAGATCGAGTTATTGGGTGATATCAAGGCGGCGGTAGCGCAGGTGCGGGCCGAGAATCGAGGGATGATCCTGGCCGCGACCATGAAGAACCAGGCGGACGCTGCGAAGGCTCATCAAAACGGGCAACAAGTGTTCGATGCCTTGGACGGGTATGCCAACGAATTTCGACCGTTGATCGTAAGCGTACGCGCCAAAGAGCTGATCGATCAATTGGCCAGCAATTTGCCGATGTGGCGCTCAGCCTTCGAGGAGATTGCGCAAGCGGCCACCGCAGGGGACGTCAAAACCGCCAACGACCTTCGAACCAACAAGGAAGGCCCGCTGGCGAAGAGCACGGCCAAGCTTGCCGACGATCTGTTGTTGGTGATGAAGGGCCTGATCACGGCCTCGATCGACGAAGCTGATGCGCGTGCTTCAACCAGCCGTTGGATCATTGTCGTTTTCATTGCAATCTCAATCGGCGCTGGCCTTGCGATCTTTTGGATCATTCGATTCGTGAATCGCGAGTTGCGGCGGGCATCGAGCCAGCTGCTTGAAGGAGCCGAGCAAGTGACGAGCGCCGCGGCGCAAGTATCCAGCAGCTCGCAGACTTTGGCCCAGGGCGCCAGCGAGCAGGCAGCTTCCATCGAAGAAACCTCGGCGTCGAGCGAAGAGATCAATGCCATGTCGCATAAGAACGCCGAAAATTCCCAAGTGGCCGCAGGTTTAGTGTCGCAATCGCAGCAGAAGTTTGCCGAAACGAACCAAAAGCTGGAACAGATGGTGATTGCGATGGGTGACATCAACGCGAGCTCGGACAAAATCTCCAAGATCATCAAAGTGATCGACGAAATCGCATTCCAGACCAATATCCTGGCTCTAAACGCGGCTGTGGAAGCTGCGCGCGCAGGCGAAGCGGGCATGGGGTTCGCGGTGGTGGCCGATGAAGTTCGCAGTCTGGCGCAACGCTCCGCGCAAGCCGCTCGGGATACAGCGCCGCTGATCGAAGAGTCGATCGCGAAATCGAAGGATGGCAAGCTGAAGGTGGATCAGGTGGCGTCGGCGATCCGATCCATCACCGAGGATTCCGCCAGCGTCAAGACGCTCGTGGATGAAATGACGTTGGGCAGTCAAGAGCAAACCAAGGGCATCACGCAAGTGTCCCACGCGATTTCCCAGATGCAGCAGGTGACGCAGGCAGCAGCGGCCAGCGCTGAAGAAGGCGCCGCCGCGGCGGAAGAACTTACGGCTCAAGCAGTGGCGATGAAAGACGTGGTGGCGCGGCTAACCACGATGGTGGGTGCCGAATAACCTAGTCCGCTGTTTGCGGCGAAACGTCCACCGACACGCTGATCACCTGCTCGCCGCCCCCTAGCGCGACGCCCTTCACCGGCGTGACGTCGGAATAATCGCGGCCCCACGCCACAGTGAAATGCTCGCCGCGCGGCATCACATTATTGGTCGGATCGAAATCCTGCCAGCCGAACACCGGGCACCAAACCGATACCCAGGCGTGCGACGCTTCTTCGCCAGCGAAATCTCCGCCGGTGCGAACGTAGCCGCTCACGTATCGCGCGGGCAGTTTGAGCGACCGCAGGCACGCGATCATCAGGTGCGCAAAATCCTGGCAGACACCGCGGCGCGACTCGAGCACTTCATCCACTGGAGTTCCGATGGTGGTGGCGCGCTTGTCGTAATGGAATTCGGTGAAGATGCGGCGCGAGAGATCGCCAGCCGCGCTAAGGAATGGCCGGCCGGGAGTAAAGGAAGCGGCGGCGTATTCGGCAAACGCCGGACCGACGCGGATGGAGGGCGATTCGAAAATGAATTGCACCGCTTCGAACGTCTCCGGCGTGTCGACCTTGGCGACTTCGTCGCGCACTTGTTCCCAGGGGGGCGAGAGGTCGAGCGCGGGAGGAGCGGCAGGCTCCAGATTGGCCAGGCAGCGCGATGTGATGATCAACTCGCGGTGCGGCTCGGCGATGGAGAACGACGTCACTTCGTTGCCGAAGTAATCTTCGCGCGTCAGCAGCGAGTCGGGAGTCGGGGTGACTTCGAGGCCGAATTCAAGAATGGTTTGGTTCTGGCGCGCGCGCGGCTGCAGATGCACCTCGGTGTGGCACATGGAGACCGGCCCGGAGTACCAGTAGCGCGTGATGTGGGTGGCCAGAAGCTTCATAGTAAATTAGAGGCGGCGCGATTGCGCGGCGTGGCTGAAATAGGCACGGGTCAGCGTTTCTGAAAGCAGACTCAAATTGGCGATGAGCTTGCCGAGCAGGGCTTCGCGGGTCTCGGCGGCGGTCTTGCCATTGGAGCGCGCAAGCTCGCGCACATCGATGAGTTGGACGGTGTTGAGCAGCGAGAGGGCCGCGCGTTCTTCGGGAGGGCGGCGCGTGGAGGTCCTGCTGCCGGGCAGTTCGCCGACGTGTTCGCGCAAACGCGCAAGCTGAAACGCGATGGACCGCGGGTTCGCTTCGTCCACCAAAAGCAGATCGAGCACGAGATCCACTTGCACCGATGTCAGGTAGCGCGAGCGATAGGTGATGGAGCTGTCGGCCATTTCGAGAATCGCCTCCAGCACTCCCACGCCACTCGATGCGTCTTCGGGCAGCCCATTGCGCAACAACTCCACCATTTGGATGGCGCGTTCCAAGCGGCGACCGATGTCGAGAAAGCGCCAGCCGTCGCCACGGGTCATGCTTTCCATCACGAGGCCGCCGAAGGCCGACAAAGTGATGATGGCGTGATTCAGGCGGTCCTGCGCGGCACTGACGCGGAATTCTTCCGATGGCGGCTTGGTGGAGAATTGCTGGTCGAGCTGATTTAATATGAGCCAGGCATCCACCGAGATGCGATCGCGCAGCAGCCACGCGACGCGGCGCACCTGATGGATGTTCCAGACCAGGCCATTGGAGGCGGCCGGGTCGTAAACCATTTCGAGCACTTCCTGTTCAGCAGCGGCGGGTTTCTCCCCGGCGATGTAGCCGAGAGCCGTCAAGATATCGAGGCCGGCGTTCAGACCCGCGGCGCGCGCGGAGTCCTCCTCCTGGAAGAAGCGCGATAAGATTGCACGCGTGATCCGGACCGCGGCTTCCACGCGTTCGGTGTAGCGACCCAGCCAGAAGAGATTGTCGGCGATGCGGCTGGAAAGATCGAAAGTGGCTCGACTGACATCGAGCGGATGCGTGGCCGGGCGCAACAGGGTAAACGGGGGCGCGGGGCCATCGCCCAGCACCCAGGTATCCTTGCTGCCGCCGCCGCGCTGGATGGACACCACCATGCTGTCGAGCGAAGTGGAGACGCGCGTGAGACCGCCGGGCATCACTGCGTAGCTTCCGCCGGAAGGCACCGCGAACACGCGAATCACCATGTGGCGCGGATGCAGGGGACCATCTTCCCAGACCGGGACGGTGGACAGCGAGACCCGCTCCTGTGCGACGTAACGATCGGGCTCGGCGCGCACGCGGTCGAGCAGTTTCGCACGCTCCTTGTTGCCCAAAGCCGCACCGAAGATGGGATCGCCGCGCGTGCCGGGGAAGGTGGGCTTGATCACGAGAGTGCTCAAATGATCGAGCACATACTGGAGCGGCTCTTCTTGTCCGCACCACCAAGTGGCGACGGTCGGGATTTTCAAATCCTCGTTGAGCAGCAAGCGACAGAGGCCGGGCAAGAAGGCGGCGTAGGCGGGCGATTCGGCGAGCCCGGAACCAAGCGAATTTGCGATGGCGACGTTGCCGGATCGGATGGCTTGCACCAGGCCCGGAACGCCTAGCATGGAATCTCCGCGGAGCTCGAGCGGATCGCAGAACTGGTCGTCCTGGCGGCGGACGATGACATCGACCGGAAGCAGACCGCCCAGCGTTTTCAGGTAGACCCGATTGTCGCGCACAGTGAGGTCGCCGCCTTCGACTAAGGTGTAGCCGAGGTAGCGCGCGAGGAAGGCGTGTTCGAAATAGGTTTCGTTGTACGGGCCGGGCGTGAGGAGCACGATGCGCGGATTCTCGCGATTGGCGGGCACCAGGCGCTGCAATGCGTCGCGATAGGTCTGGAAGAAATTCGCGAGGCGGCGGATGTGGGACGCGCGGAAAACGTCGGGCAGCACGCGCGTTGTGACGAGGCGATTTTCGAGCGCGTAACCAGCACCCGACGGCGCTTGTGTGCGATCGGCCAGCACCCACCATTGGCCATCGGGCGAGCGCGCGAGATCCGCGGCGTACATGTGCAAGAAGACGCCGCCCAGGGGCTCAATCCCCCAACATGGCCGCAAGAAAGCCGGGTTCGGGAAGACCAGCTCGGGCGGCAGCATCTTTTCGCGGAGCAAACGCTGCGGGCCGTAGAGATCGGCGAGGACCGAGTTGAATAACGTGGCACGCTGGATGACGGCGGCTTCGATGTTTTTCCACTCGGCGGGGTCCATCATCAGCGGGACCGGATCGAGCGGCCAGGGGCGCGAGGTGCTTTCGGGATCGCTGTAGACGTTGTAGGTGATGCCGTTGTCGTGAATCAGCCGCTGGCCTTCGCGCCAGCGCCGCTCGACACCGGTGTGCCCCATGGCAGTGAGGGATTCGGCAAGCGCGCGCCAGTGTGGGCGGAGCTGCTTATCGGCGCCCAGCACTTCGTCGTAGAAGCCGGGATTGGCTTCGTAGCTCCACACGGGGTCCAACTGGCTATTCGCCGATGTGAGCTTGCGGGTCATCTCAGAATATCTTTGTAGTGTTGCACACCGGCGTCGAGCCGCGACCCGTCCCTACCGAGCCGCGACCGTGAGGGAGCGGTATACAATAATCTCGCGTGACGTACTTGATTACGTTCGCCTGCTACGGTTCCCATATGCACGGCGACGAATCCGGTTCCGTGGTGATGGCTGACTTCAAATCGTATGCCAGTAGGCGATTGAACCAGAGCCGCGTTGACGCGACGGATCGAAAACGATGGGCGCGGCACGGGAGCACCCGCTGGCTGTGGAATCGGGATGATGTTGGAGCAGCGATTCGCTACGTGGTTGAGGAGCAGGGGGAGGCGATGGCGGTTTGGGTAGCGGAAACGTAGGGGGACCGCTCCCTCACGGTCGCGGCTCAGTAGATTACGATCGAACGTCGGTAACGTGTTGTCGCAACGCAATAGCAGGGTCATAGCAGGCCGTCCGCGGCGGTGGGCGGCGCCCTCCGCAAATCGAGAGTGAGCGGAAACTCGGGATTCTCTTCGGGCATGGGGACACGCATGGGCCGGCCGTGTGACCGAATGGGAAGAACCGCGACGCGCGGCGCGATTCCGCCTCATTCGAATTCACCGGGAACGTGTCGTTACTGCGGCCGCCGGGGTGCGAGACGTGGTAGGAGCAGCCGCCGATGGACCGGCCGGTCCAGGTGTCGACGACATCGAACGTCAGCGGCGAATGCACCGGGATAGTAGGATGCAGGCACGAAGCCGGCTGCCAGCCGCGATAACGCACGCCGGCCACCCACTCGCCTTGCTTGCCCGTGGAGTGTAGCGGCAAACGGCGGCCATTGCACGAGATCACGTAGCGGCCTTCCACTAAACCTTCGACTTTGATCTGCAGCCGCTCCACCGATGAATCGACGTAGCGCGCGGTGCCGCCTGCGCCGCCTTCTTCGCCGAGCACGTACCAAGGTTCGGTAGCTTGCCGCACTTCAATATCGATGCCGGCGTGGTGCGCGTGGCCGAACACCGGATAGCGAAACTCGAAGTGCGGTGCGAACCATTCGGCTTCGAACTGGTAGCCGGCGCGGTTCAGATCGGCCAGCACGTCGCGAAAATCCTGCCCCGCGAAATGCGGCAACATGAATTGATCGTGCAGGCGCGTGCCCCAGTGGATGGGATTTTGCGTATACGGCTCTTTCCAAAACCATGCGATCAACGCGCGGACGAGCAACTGCTGCGTGAGGCTCATGCGCGCGTGCGGCGGCATCTCGAAACCGCGGAGTTCGAGCAGGCCGAGGCGGCCCGTGGCCGTGTCCGGCGAATACAACTTGTCGATGCAAAACTCGGCGCGATGCGTGTTGCCGGTGACGTCCACCAGGATGTGCCGTAAGATGCGATCCACCAGCCAGGGCGGAACAGAGCCTTGGCCGGGCTGAGGAATCAGGCCGAAGGCGATCTCGAGTTCATAGAGACTGTCCTCGCGCGTTTCGTCGACACGCGGCGCCTGGCTGGTTGGTCCGATGAAGATCGTCGAGAAGGCGTAGGAGAGCGATGGATGATTCAGCCAATACGCAATCATGCTGCGGAGCAGGTCGGGCCGGCGCAGGAAGGGGCTGTCGGCCGCAGTGGGTCCGCCTAAGACGAAATGATTGCCGCCGCCGGTGCCGGTGTGGCGGCCGTCGAGCATGAACTTCTCGGCGCTGAGGCGCGATTGCCGCGCGTCTTCGTAAAGCGCGGTGGTGTTCGCGACCAGCTCCTGCCAGTTGGCTGCCGGGTGCACGTTCACTTCGATGACGCCGGGGTCGGGTGTGACTTTGATCTGCCGGAGGCGCGGATCATCGGGCGGCGGATAGCCTTCGATGACCACAGGCATTTCCAGATGCGCGGCCGTGTCTTCGATGGCAGCCAGCAAATCGACGTAGTCGTCGGCTGAGGTGATCGGCGGCATGAAGACGTGCAATCGTCCGTCGCGCGCCTCCACGCACAATGCCGTGCGGACGATCCATGGCGCGGACTCGCCCGTGGTGGGCTTGCGATCCCGCTTGGTTGGCTTTTGGGATTGCAGGCGCGGGCCATTCGTTGGAGCGAATCGCGGCGGAATGGGGAGCGGCGCGCGATTCACCATCGGATCCACGGGATAGGACACGGGCGCCTCCGAGGGGGCTACCCATGGAAGGCTGGGCAACGGGAGGCGCAGGCCGACCGGCGAATCGCCGGGCATCAGGAACAGATGTTGACCGCGCAGCATCCACAATCCGGTCTGCCACTCGGGACCGCTCAAACCTGCGACACGCTGCACGGGAAGCACGAAGCCAGTTGGCGTATCAAGGCCGCGCTCGAAAACGCGCCGGAGACGTTCGCGCTCGCCGGCGTCGCTGAGTTTGTTGTCGACGGGATCGACGTTGACGGGCAGCTGGCGCTCTTTCTGCAAATAGTAAAGCGGATCTTCGAAGGCGGGGTTGACGTAATCGGGATCGAGGCCTAAGCGAGCGGCGAGAGTTTCGGCGAAGTGCCGCGCTTCCAGCGGTCCGAAGTCGGTGCGAAATCCTTCCTGAGCGAGCAGCGCGCGATTGTGCCACAGCGGAACGCCGTCGGCGCGCCAGTAACAAGCCAGCGCCCAGCGCGGGAGCGGTTCGCCGGGATACCACTTGCCTTGTCCGTAGTGCAGCAGACCGCCGGGAGCAAAGCGCTTTCGCAGGCGATCGAGCAGGCGTTCGGCGAGGGCTCGTTTTTCGGGACCGAGCGCCGCGATGTTCCACTCCGCGCCGTCCATATTGTCGATGGAGACGAAGGTCGGCTCGCCGCCCATGGTGAGTCGCACGTCACCCGAGCACAAGTCTTGATCGATGCGGCCGCCGAGCGCGAGAATGCGCTGCCATTGTGCATCGGTATAGGGCAGCGTGACGCGCGGATCTTCGTGGATGCGCGTGACCGACATCTCATGTGTGAACGTGACTTCGCACTCGTCGACGGCGCCCGAGATAGGCGCGGCGGAAGATGGCTTGGGCGTGGCGGCCAGCGGCAAATGGCCTTCGCCCGCGAACAGACCGGAGGTTGGATCCAGCCCCACCCAGCCCGCGCCGGGCAGATAAACTTCGGTCCAAGCGTGCAGGTCGGTGAAATCTTGCGATGGCCCCGGCTGCCCATCGAGCGGCTTCATGTCGGGCTTTAACTGGATGAGGTAACCGGAGACGAAGCGCGCCGCGAGGCCGAGATGGCGCAGGACCTCGACCAACAGCCAAGCGCTGTCGCGGCAGGAGCCGCTCGCGAGTGCAAGCGTTTCTTCGGTCGATTGCACACCCGGCTCCATGCGAATGAGGTAGCTGACCTTGCGCTGCAACTGCTGGTTGAGGTCAACCAAGAAATCGATCGAACGCCGCTCGGCCAGGTTGACAGTCTTCAGATAGGCGGCGAGTTTTGGTCCGGGTGGCCGGGCTTCGCGAAAGGGCGCGAGCTCACGTTCGAGCGAAGGCTCGTAGCAGAACGGGTATTTTTCGGCGTATGGCTCAAGGAAAAAGTCGAATGGGTTGATCACCGTCATTTCCGCGATCAAATCCACGTCGACCGAGAAGTCCCGGACGAGCTCAGGGAAAACCACGCGTGCGAGAAAGTTGCTTTGCGGATCCTGCAGCCAGTTCAGGAAATGGGGCTTCGGTTCAACCTTGAGCGAATACGCCGTAACGGGCGTGCGGCAGTGGGGCGCGGGCCGCAGCCGGATGGTTTGCGGCGACAACGTAACGAGCCGGTCGTAATGATAAACGGTCCGGTGATGCAGCGCAACGCGGATGGGCATAAGGGCTAAAAATATGGGCGGCCGACGGTGCCCTTAGCATCCACGGACCAGGGGGAGACTTGTGATCGATTATACCCCGCCCGGCGGACCAATACCGCCGGGGACCATGTTTTATTCTGCTAATTTGCGACGGCCAGGACGCGGTCCGGACCGGTGTGTTCACAGATAGAGCGCATAGTGTCGACAACGTCGGTATAGGTCAGCTCGTCGGTGGTCTTCTCGCCGGCGAATAACACGATGTCATCCAGGCTCAGAATGCCTTCGAGCGCGCCATTATGGTCGACGACGGGCAGCCTGCGGACTTGCTGCGCCTGCATGGTGCGCAGAGCGGTGTGTATGTCGTCCACGGCCAGGCAGAAAAACACCTTCGGCAGAGCGACGTCGCGAACGTAGGTATCTGCGGCCTTGGCGTTTCTGGTGCCTAAGGCGATGGAAACGTCGCGATCGGTGATCATACCAATGGCGCGGCCCTCTTCAACCACCGGGAGCGCGCCACAGCCCTGCTCCCAGAATATTTTCGCGACGGTCGCCAAGTTTGTGTCCGGATTGCAGAATCGGACATTCTTCACCATCACATCTTGGACTTTCATAAAACTCGGGTCCTCTCTGGAACCGACCAGGTAAGGTCTACGATTCCATCCTTAGTACCCAGCACACAAAACTCCAAGACCGATTGAGAATTTTCAATCAACGTGCAGACACAGTTCGGCAGGCTGAGAGGCTTCCCTCAGCAGTGCGTTGCTCCACGCAGTTGCGTGAGCTTATTTCTTGATGCTGCGGAGATAGGCGACGATGTCTGGAGCGGCGGCCGAAGCAGCCGAGACCGGTTTCATTTTGCCTTTGCCGTCGGTGATGATCTTCTGGAGATCGGCATCGCTGGCGGCCTGGACTTCGGCCGACTTGAGGTCTTTCAGGCCCATCGCTTTGGCCATGCCGGCGCTCGGAGTACCATCCGGGCCGTGGCAGCCTTTGCAAGACTTGTCGTAAGCAGCTTTCCCAGCAGCAGCGTCGGCAGCCTGTAGGGAAGCCGCGGCAGCGGCGAAACTGAGAACAAGTAAGATACGGCGCATTGCTTTCTCCTAGTGGTTTTGTAGCGGTGCCAATTCGAGTTCTTAGAATATCAGGCGGAGGCCAGGCGGTGCACGGCTCACTCCCTCACGAACGCCACCGCCATCAAGACCAGCATGATCACACCTGCGAGAATCGCCGTGGTGCCCACCAGCCGGCCAAAATTGTTCAGCCACCGCGGGGGAGCTTGGGCCGCGAGGGTTTTCAATCCGCCGGTCTGGACCAGGCGTTCGTACTCTTCCGGATGCAAGCGCTTCAACTCTTCTTCGGTAAGCCGTCCAGTGAAGATGGTGAGGTCCATCGGGAAATTGTCGGGGCGCAGGTGCGTATTGAAGAAGTGAATCACGAAAATCCAGCCAGTGGCCAGAATCGCTTCCTCGCCGTGGATGAGGAGCGCGATATTGAGCCACGAACCTGGAATCAAACGGGCGAAAAAAGAACCGAACCACATGGCGTAGCCTGAGAACCCGATGATCCCCATACCCCAAAATACGCCCCAATAATCCAGCTTGTCCCAGTATGCGTAGCGATCTAACTTGGGCTTGGGCCCCAGGTGCAGGAACCACTTCAGATTTCCGAAAAAGTCCTGAATGTCCTTCCAGCGCGGCACCATGGAGTTCGGTCCATAGAGCAAACCCCACTCGCGCTTGCCGGCGACGCGATAGACAATGTCAGCCACGTGAATCAAGAAGGTGATGGTGAGGCCGATGGCGAAGAACTTGTGAAAGAACAAGACCGCGCCAAATCCACCGACGGCGAGGGCGAGAGTCTGCATGTAGTGCGCGGTGCTGAAACGAAGCATCATGCCGGTGAAGGCCAGTCCCAGAAACGTGGTGAACAAAGCGCCATGCAAATAACGCTGTGCGAGCGAAAACCGGACGTAATAGCGCGCGTTAGCGTGGTCCATCGGGCGGCCTCCTCATTTAGGCTCTGACTCCTTGGGCTCCTCGCCGGGGCCGAATCGCGAACGAACAAACCACATGAGAGTGTGCAGCGCGAAGAATCCCAGGACGCTCGCGAGCAAAAGATTCATAAACACCGCGGAATAGTGCAAGGCCGGATAATGCGTCTGGTCGTGTGAATTCGCGTGCGGGTCGTATTTCACAAAGCTGGCGTTGGCCCCCGCGTGGCACTTCCCGCAAGTGGCGATCAAATTGGCTGGCGCGATCGTCGATTTCGGATCGGATGCAGGCAGGATATCGTGGAAGCCATGACAATCCCAGCAACGCGCGGTCTGCTGATAGCCCAGCGCGGACACCTGGGCGTGGAAGGTGTCGTGGTAGGTCGCGAATTCATCCTTGTGACAGCCTCCGCAAGTGGCGGTGGTCTTCATCTGCCACGCCGCGCTGCCGACCTGGGTGATCTCATGCGCCGTATGGCAATTCGTGCAGACCGGCGCGTCGCCCGATCCAGCCGCGAGCAATTGCCCATGAATACTGGCGGAGAAAGCCTTGAGCGGGCCCACGTGGCAAGTTCCGCAAGTGGCGGCGATGTTCGCGTGATTGGTCTTGCTCTTGGGATCCTTGCTGCTGAGGATGCCGTGAGTACCGTGGCAACTAGAGCAATTGGCGGCCACCAGGAGCCCGTCTTTGGTAAGCGCGAAGCCGTGGATCGAATCCATGTAGAGCGAATACACTTCCTGCAAACCCACGCGCTTGGCAAGCTGGGCGTTGCCGTGGCAGGCGCCGCAAGTCCTCGGCAGGTTGGCCGGATAGGTAGCCGATTGCGGATCCTTGGCGGAGAGGATGGAATGCGCATCGCCGTGGCAAGAGGTGCAGGTGGGACCGCCAGAAGCCGCATGCACACTTTGACCGAGCGCCGTTGCACTGCCGGAGTGACAGGAGGCGCAATTCACCCGCGCGACTTTGTCGGGATGCGGGAACGCTTTAATATCGGAATGGCAGCCGGTGCAGGATAAACTTCCATGAACGCTGTTCTTCAGAGACGCCTTTTCTGAATGGCACGAGATGCAGTCGACTGCCGCGGCCCGGACTCCCATGCTCGCGACGAACATCAGCAAAGCTGCGATTGGAGCTTTCATTGCAGTCCTCCCGGCGCTACTCCGGCGTTAAAGCCGAGACCCGAGAGAACCTTGGGATCCTTCTCGTCCACGGCGAGAAGGTCGTGGCAAGTTGCGCAGTCGTTGGGAATGGTGCGGCCATCCGCACTTTGGTGATCCCCGTCATGGCAGCGGAAGCAGCCAGGAAAATCCATGTGTCCCAGGTTGTTGGGGTAGCTGCCCCAGGTGATCTTCATTTCCGGGAAGATGTTCCGCAGATAAATGGCCTGAACCGCGGCGATCGCGCTCTTAACTTCAGCGGCGTTGCCGCTGGACAGCGAGTTGGCCTGGTAGAACTTGTCGAGAGAAGCAGCGATTTCACGCACCGCCGTATCGCGATCCGAATAGTTCTGGCGCAATACCGCGACGGCCTCCTTCTTGATAAACGGCAGCTTGGGGCTAATCTGGCCCTGCGCCAACGCTCCGTCCACGGCCCGCTCGGGTAACTGAAAGACGTGGGTGGGACGGTTGTGACAATCCACGCAGTCCATGGTCCGCTCCTCGCCTTTGGCCAGATCGGCAGCAGTGGCCTTGGCGCTGGTGGAGTTGTAGACGGTGACCTTGCCGTCGGGCGCCGTGTAGATCACCTGAGGAATTTGCTGGCGCTGCCGGTCAGTAGAGGTGTAAACCATTTTGGCATTGTCGGCCACGTGCACGCCATGAATTCCTGTGCTGCCTCTCCAGCTGTGTCCGCCCACCTTCATCAGCAGGACCGTTGAGGTGGCTTGATTTGCCTGGTCGTCCCCATAGGAGGTGTGCACCGTAAACACGTCTCCGGAAAAGCGCGCTGGCCAGTGGCACTGCTCACAGGTTTCGCGAGCTGGGCGAAGGTTTTCGACCGGTGATGGAATTGGCTGGTCGTAGGTATGGAACGTGACCGCGAACACTTGCCGGACTCCAGCCAGCTTCGACTTGACGAACCAGGAGGCGCCGGGGCCAATGTGGCATTGCGCGCACTCCACGCGGGCGTGGGAAGAATTTACGTATGCCGTGTACTCCGGTTGCATAACTGTGTGGCATGTCTGTCCGCAAAATTGCGCGCCGTCCATGTAATTGACGGCACTATAGCCCCACTGGCAAACGATGACCACGTTCACGAAACTGGCGACGCCGATAAAGGCAGCCAGCCGCCGCAACTCAGGACTTTCCAGGCTGAGCGACTTCGCGCTTGTCACAGGCACGCCCTGGCGGCGCAGGCTTCTGCGCCGGAGAAAGATGCCAATGGGAATCAGAATCAGCCCAAAGATAAACACGCCGGGCAAGAGCAAGAAGATTGGAATCCCGAGGTAGGGGTTGTTGGTTCCATGCCCGAACAGCGTGGGAAGCAGAAATACCCACAGTATGGTTGCCGTCGTCACCACAACCACGCCGATCAGGCTGAGGGCGTTACTGGACAGAAAGATTACCGGCGAGAGCCACTCGGAAAGCCGGGTCATCAGAGATCTAGAAGTCGGCATTGGAAGCGGGACGGCCTTTCATGGGCGGCTCGAGCTTTTCGTGTTCAGGTACGCGATGAGATCCGCCATCTGGGTACCTTCAAAGCGCGGCCAGGGGACGCCCTTGGCCTTCATCTGATCGAGCATGCCCGGCCCGTGCCGCCAGAGCGCCGATACCATGGCCGCACCGCTGAATTCACGGCCTACGGCAGGCAGCGGGGGGGCGCCAGTGGAGGCATCTCTATGACAGACATCGCAGTTCTTCGAAGCAAACACGCCCGCGCCGGGCCCCGGACGTCCAGCCTCTCCGAAGAATTTGGCGGCCCAAAAAGAACTGACCAGCGCCTGCATCTGGCCGGGGGCCAAGTGCATTGGCGGCGCTCCCTGCGCCATACGAGGCGTGTGATTCCACATCTCGACTGCAATCTCGGTCAGCGTCTGGCCTTGCAGACGATTGGCCAACTCCTCCACTGTCCCGTGACAAGTCGCGCAGCCGGCCGATTGGAAGACCGGTTGATCGGTGCCCGTTACGTCGATGCGGAACACAGCCGTCTTGGAGCGGGTTTCGGGCAAGTTGCGCAGGTACACCAGCATGTCGGTGAGGTCCTGCGTGTTCAGCTGCGGCGAAGCTGCGCCCTTGGCCTGCGCCTCAGCCAGCATGTCGGTGCGATGATTCCACATCTCTTCGACCAGCGCCATGGGATCGGCCAGGCCTTGCCATTCGCTTACCGGCTTGGCTTTGGGATTGGCGGCAGTGGTCAGTCCGTGGCACTTCGCGCAGCCACGGCTCTCAAAGGCGCGCTTGCCCCGGCCTGCATCGCCCGGTTTCTCAAAGAAGCGGGCGGCGTAGAAGAACGCCATTAAGTCCTGCGCGGCCTGTTCGTCGAGCTGGCCGGCTGTGATCTGATGCTCGCGCATGGAAGCCCACATGGCGGGCGCGTGGTTCCACATGGTAGCGGCCAGCGAGGCGGGGGTGAAGCCACGGTCTTCCACCCGGCCGAGGTCGGGAGCCACGGTCCCACCCGTCCCCGCGACGCTGTGGCATTGGACACAGGAAAGTGTTTGAAACAGGCGTTCGCCGCGCACCGAATCGGCCATAAAGCCGGCCCCCCGCGCGCCCAGGGCGGAAACCAGGAACAGAACAGCTGCGCGATTCATGGCGTGAACCTCACTCCCGTAGTCACCAGGTGCGTCCGGAACCCTTCATAAAGATTGAACGTTTCGCCATATCCGTAGTAGCGCCACTCGCTGAACCAGCTTACATGCTTGCCGAGCGGCACCCAGAGTTTGACGACCGGCTGATAATAGCTCGTCGGCTGGCTTCCAGAGGATATGAAGAACGACCCTCCGGCGGCCAGTTTTGGAGCAAAGCGCTTGCCGTGCGGCCATGTGAGGTCGAGCAGCGCGGTGCCCGTGTGCGCGTTATCGCGATACGCAGAAAGGAGCGGCGACAAAGTCTCGGGCTCGAGATAGCTGATGTTGGATTTCAGATCGGAGCGCGAGTAAGAGCCCTGGATGTCGAAGATCTTGCTGCCGCGCGGGGCCCAATAGAATGACAGGGACTCCTGATGCGACGTGTAATCATAAGGCGTCCCGGCCAGCGGATTTTGATTGTTCAGCAGGGTGAAATCGGCCGAAACGCTGAGCGATTGCAGTGGCTGATAGTGAACTTGCGCGCGCACCTTTTGATAGTTGTACAAGCTGGTGCGGAAGTAAACGCCGCTACTCGAAGCACCTTCAAATTCGCCGGTGAGCGAGATCTTTTGGCTGGGCCGGTAGGTGGCCGAGCCCACGCCGACGTTGCGCCGCAGCTGCTCCTGATCCGAACTCGCAAGTCCTGCGGGGGGCAGGAAAACATAGCTGGCGTCGCCCCAAACGTAGCGGTAACCGCCGCGCAGCACGAGCTTTTGCGATGCGTCGAAGAAGATGTCGATCGCTTCCTGGTTATAGTTGGAGGCGAGCGCCGTGGCCAGCAGCGAAGCCAAAGGGATGGACTCCGCGGCGGAAAGCAGCGTCTGTGTAGAGGCCGCAGAACCCGCGTCATGCAACCGGTCCGTCATCCAGGATTCGACGATGCGTATGCGCTTCAACGGCCGGATTTCGGCGCCCAGGCTCGCAGTGGTGTGCGGCTGCTCGGCAAACGCGTTGGCTAACTGCTGCTCGCTCGAATAAAACAAGACCTGGCTTTGCAAATAAAGATTGCCGGAGTCGTACTGCTGGTAGTTTACGTGCGTGTCGGGCTGGCTGAAAAGAAACTGTCCATAGATGTCGACCCACGAGGCGGGACTCGCGGTCAGCAAGGCTTTGGTATAGGCGCTGGATCCGCTGGCGCCATAAGCGGCCAGCAGACTGGTCAAGTCGAGCGTTTCTCCAAAAAACACCGGCGCCGAAAAATTGCCGTTGTTGGTCGAGCCGGGACCCTGAAACAGGCTCTGATCGCTCTTGAACACCGTGCCGCCCTCTTCGAGCGTCACCTGAAAGTGAGGCTTTTCGAACCGGACGCCCGCGCGATATAGATCCGTGGAATCGCGGAGCGTGTTGGGAACGGGATAGTTGTTACCGTCAGTGACGAAAACCGATGCGCCGGTGCCGGAGCTGGAATCGTGGTCCCACGCGGCGTAAGGCGTCCACCAATGGCCGGGCCGGATGTCGAGCGAAAGCGCGGCGATCTTGCGGCGGGTGTCGAAGGACTGTTCGTCCAAGACTATGCCTTGGCTGAGCAGTGGGTCGGCGTAGGAAGGCAGGAAGTTGAAATAGGCGAAATCGCGATAGTCGGCGTTGAAATCGTAGATACCCGACTTCTTGGCTTCCACGTGCACGGACGACGATGGCTCCGCGCCCCATGCGGTGGAGCGCACCTGAATCGTATCGAACCAGCGGTGTTTGGGATCGGCGAGCGTGAACTCTGTACCGAGCAGCTTGGGACCTTGGTGCACGTCGATGATGCTGCGATAAGTATCGTAGCTTCCGCCGACACCGGGGATGAACACATAGCCCAGGTCGATCCAGCCGGTGAGGACCGGTTCTGCGGTTGGAACGGGCGAGGGCGCGTCACTGGTGGTGGCCGCTTGCTGCGCGAGCAGCGGAAGACTGGCCAAAATGAATAGCAGGGTCTTCATTTGAGCAGGTTCCGATCCACGTGGCTGCCATGAATCTTCTGATGGCAGACGGTGCAGTTCTGATAAACAGGCAAGCGCAAATCGTGAAATGCCGGCGGCACGACGCCCGCGACTTTGGCCGCTCCTGAGAACGGCGTCGGCAGGTTCGCATGACACTCCAGGCACACGAAACGAACCTGGGCGCGCGTGAGCATCCGTGGATTCGCCGACCCGTGCGGCTCGTGACAGGACTGGCAGCCTTCAAAGCGCACGGGGGCATGCTCGAAGGTAAAGGGTCCCCGCTTGTCGCCATGACAGGCGAAACATCCCGGTTCATTGGCGGCGAAGGTCTGGATCATCGCGGGACGAATGCTGCCGTGCGGATTATGGCAGTCCACGCAGCTCATGTCGCCTTCCGGCAGCTTGTGATGGAATGGGCGCTGAAATTGGGCCCACTCGTTTAGGTGGCAGCTGGCGCACTGCTTATTGATCGCCTCGGCTTTGCGCACCACCAGCGGCTGTTCGCTGGAATGCACCTTGTGGCAAGCCGTACAGGAAATCTGGTTGTGGGCGTGGCTGCTTTCGAGCCGGCCGACATGAGTCGGTTGATTCAGATGGCAGGTGAGACAGATTTTGTCGGCGGCCGCCGCAGTGAGTTTCGCGGGATTGCGGATGTTATCGGCCGAGGGTCCTTCGGTGTGCGCTTGCGCCGGCCCGTGACAGGCTTCGCATCCCCGGCCCTGCCATCCGCGCTTGACATCCGTTTCCACCATGTGATGCGGGCTGGCGGTGAATCCGTTATAGATGTCTTCGTGACAGACTTTGCAGGTTTCCGACCCAGCGAAACCCGCCGGCAAAGTTTGGGCGGCTGCCCCTTGCGCGACTAAGCATGCAGGAGCAACCGCCGCTATCGCCAAACTGAGGACAACTACTTGCCATCGCATCATTTGATTAGAATGGCAGCAATGGATTATTGAGCGTGCACCGCGTCAACCGCAAACTGCGCGCCCGCGGCATGGCATACACTGCAACTCTCACCTAGAGAGTCCGTGTTAGCCAGGAAGTGGGCCGCCTCGGCCTTGGAGACATGGCATCCGCTACAAGCCGAGGATACAGGCTGCACAGGATTGATCCAGCCTTGCGGATCGACAACCGCGTTCAGACCGGTCGGAAGATTCTGCTCGCTGCCCTTGACGTGGCAGATGGAGCAGTTTTGCATATAGTTCGCCGAGCCCGTGGGGCTAAAGGCCGGATAAAGCACGCCCGAGAAGTCATTGTGGCTCCCGTTGTGTCCCACGATGATGAAGGGGTTCTTGGGACCATCGGCGGCCGCATTTACGCCGTCGTGAATGCGGTGAACCATGACGGCAAAATTGACGGTCTGCGGCGGAAGTGCTTGATCAGCCGCGACCACAGCCATAGAGCGCGTGCTGGCATCCGTGTTCGACGGATTGTGACACAGGACGCAGTATTCCGTGTTGTTGCGCAATCCGCCGTGCAGCGAAAGATAGACGTGGCAGCTATCGCAGTTGTTGAGGGCCACCACCGTACGGCGGGGTGCAACCGCGGAGCCGTCCACCGAGAAGTTGACAACCGGGTTGATTGCGCCCAACGAGACGGTTTGTGCAGCGGTTGTGCCGGCCAGCACCGTCACGCTGGCGCGGGACTCGCCGCCGATGCTGAACGTTCCGGTTGAGCCGGCGGGAATGGCGTGGGTGAAGGTGTAGCTGCAAGCCCCGCTGGAACTGCAAGTCGACGTCGTAACGCTCTCCGTAACGTATCCCGGAGTGCTGGCGGTGTCGCTGCCGAAGCTGGTGTAGCCGTAGTCGGTGGTGGGACCAGCCATGGTGAAGCTAAGCGTCGTCGTGCTCGATACGGGGATATTGTTGCCCTTGTCGTCTTGCAACGTGTAGTTGACGGTGGGCGTTTGCCCAGCATTGGTATTGGTCACGCTGGTAATCGCAAGGTTGAGACCAGCCAGCAGCGTGTCCGGATTCTGTGGGTAAGTTTTCGTGGTATCGGCAGCCACCACGTGCGCGCCCATAATGGACGCATCAAAAGGCATCTCGCCTTTCGGGACATGACAGTTGGCGCACTGGGTATCGTCCGCCTGAGGTCCGCCGGGGTGATTGACTTCAGGACCAGTGGAAAAACCCGTGGCGAAATTGATGTCGTCGTGACAGCCTCCGCACGCCGCTCGAGAGGGCTTCGTCATGAATGCCGTGGCTTGCGCCCCACCCGTGGTTTTTAGGGTGCTGTCGGTTTGGGTGTGGCAAACTTCGCAGCGTTGCGCCTGGGCGGGATCCACCACCTTGGAAAAATCGCTGAGGAAACCCATGTACCCGGCGATCTGATAAGGAACACCCGGCGTGGTCTTGGTGCCCAGCACGCTCGGTAAACTCGATCCCATGTGGATGCTATGTGCCATCACCTTCAGGTCAAGCGAGTTGCCTGTCGTCGGATCGACGTTCTGCGGCTGGTGGCACAGAACGCACTCCTCCATTCCGAACGCGTGACCGCCATGGAAGGCCAACTGATCGTGACAACCGTTACAGCTCGCCGTACGAATGACGTCACGAGTGACTGTAACCGCCGAGCCGTTGGGTACGAAGTTAAACGTGTTACCGGCATAACTTGTGCCCAGACTGAATGACGTAAGATCGCGGCTACCACTCATCCCTATTGTGGTGGTGACGGTAGGATCGAATCCCGCCGGGGCCTGATGCGTCATCGTGTATTGGTATTGACCCGGCCCGACAGTTGTGAGCGTCCCGCCACCTTCTTCAAAGGTCGGGCGGGTGACTGTGCCTAATTTCGCCCCCGTCGCAGGCGCTGTAGTGTAGGAAACATACTGCTCCTGGCCTTTTGGAATGTAAGCGGCGAAGTATGTCAACGTTACAGCGCCTGGAGTGGTCACGCCGGCTGCGTCCAGAGGCAGTCCCGAGGGATCTGTCAATGTGTAGGTCACGCTGATAGCCCCAGTGCTTGATATGCTGGCCGAGTTAATAGTGATGACCAACCCGGGGCGTACGAAATTAACCAGGGCTGGATCCGCGTAGAAAGCCTTATCGCGCGGAGAATATTGATGCTTCTTAGTCTGGCCCGTTAAGCAGAGGGCAATGAGTGCGACGAACGCCGCAATTCGTACTGCGAGATAGAGCCGTTTCATAGGAGTCCTTATCGGTTCGTACTGCCACCTTTTAGCAACACATCGCTTCGCAGCGGCGTACCAACGTTTCCTTGTGCCGCTTGGCGTCAATTTCTCTCAAGTTCTGTTGCTTTTTCGAAACACCATCGGGCACGTGAGCCACCAAATCTAGCCCTGAATATTCCGTGGGTTATGGTGGGGGCTGTGAGGATTCTAACGCGCGCGGTGGGGATTTTCACCCTAGCTATAGGTCTAGGTTGCGCAGAATGTGAACCGTAGCACTGTATTGCAGTTCACTATCGCTCCCTTGGGCTAGGCTGAAAGCGGCGGTTCCCAATTCGCTGGCATCTTGGAAAAATCCATCAGCGGCTGCCGTTCGTCCCGGTCCATCGCGTCCTGCGCCTGCCGGTAAAGGTTGGTGCCGGCCTCGGCTGAAAACGAGACCTCGGGAAAGGCCGCTCCCTTGTGCAGAGGCCGCTCGACAAATTCTGGAAATCCTACTTCCGCCGGATTCGAGTCGTCATGATACCCCCGCGCAAAAACCTGCCGAACATATCCGAATCCGTCGTGCCGCTGCAGAATCGGCCCCAGCAGATTCACTCCGAACTCCATCACTTGTGTGCGAAACGCGCCCAAATCCTGCACCAGGAATGCGACGTGCTGCACAGCATGATCGCCGTGCTTCTTGAGAAACGCGGTGACGTGCGATTCTTCCTCGCGATCGATTCCGGCGGCTAGCGCAATGCCGAATTCGCCAAAATCGATGCACCACAGCATCATGCTCGATTTTTCGCCAGGGTTGGTGTCATCCTTACGGAGGATCATCTTGCCTCCCATCACCTCGATGTAGAACCAGGCCCACTTGCGAATGGTCTCAGGCTCCACAACAAAGGTCACGTGATCCACTTTCATCAGACGGGACATTCCGTTTACCCCCATTGATAGGGATTCACCGCCTACCTGCATGGTTTCACTTCGAACTGTTTGAACTGGCGGAGCCGTGAAACGACTTGTCAGGATAATCCGGCACGGCCAGGCACTGGCGTTGGCTGCTCGCGAATCAGCCGCTCCAGATGCTGGATCGCGGCATCGAGTTGCGCGTCTTTTCCAGTGGCAGTCGCGTGAGGCAGATTGTCAACGACGATATCCGGATCCACGCCATGGCCTTCCAGCAGCCAAGTCCTCTCGGGGCCATAGACGCCGATTTCGCCGGTGCTCGCGATTCCCCGGTCCGCCAGGAAATTGCTGAAGCTGAGCCAAACTTCCCCGCCCCAGGTGCGAGTTCCGATCACCTTCCCCAGGCCCAGCCGGCGAAAACCTTCGGTAAACGCCTCGCCGTCGGAACCGGTCCATTCATCGCACAGCACTACCATGTGACCGCGAAAGGCCTGCTGCATGTTCCAAGTGGGTTCGCCCACGCGCGGCTTCCAGTACATCCAGGCTTTGCGCATCAGCTTTCCTAGAATCCAGCTATCGATATTTCCGCCGCCGTTATGGCGCACGTCGATTATGAGCCCGTCGCGCGTAAACACGGGCGAGTACTCTTCCACCCACCGGTTGATGTCGTTGGCTCCCATCGCGCGCAGATGCACGTAGCCGATCTTTCCACCCGAGGCCTGCTCCACCTTGAGACGCCGTGTGTATTCCCATTCGAGATAACGCAGGTCGGCATCGTCCTGAATGGAAATCGGCTTGACGATCGCCTCGCGCGTTTCCGTTTTTCCCTTGGGGCGCACCCGCAACAGTACAGGTTTACCGGCCTGGTTGCGAAGCAGCTCGCCGGGGTCAGCGTTGGATAACTGCGCGCCGTTGATCGCAATGATCGCGTCGCCCTCGGCAATATCCACGCCTGGCCGAGACAATGGCCCGAGCTTATCGGGACGGTCGGGATCGGATTGGTAGATATGATCCACCACGTAGCCGCCATTCGCATCGCGCGAAAGCCGGGCGCCGAGCGTGGCTGGTTGGATCTGGTCTGCTCCCTGCCGCAGATCTCCGCCCCGCACGAAGGTATGCAGCAACGACAACTCGCCCACCATCTGCGCGATCAGGTCGTTCAGCTCCTCGCGATCGTGCACCCGGCCTCCCAGTTCGGTGTATTTATCCCGCATGGCCGGCCAGTTCACATGGTGCATGTTGGGATCGTAAAAGTAATCGCGGTGCAGGCGCCAGGCGTCGAGCAGCGCTTCGTGGAATTCGTCCGATGGAATCACGGAGAAGGTCCAGCCCTTGAGCTCCACGTGATTGTCGGCCAGGGTCTTGGGGTCTTTCAGCGCGCTCTCCTTGATGGCGGAATCGAATATCCAGAGGTCGCTCTGCTTGGGATTGGTTTGCTTCCGAACCAGCATCTTCTTGCCGTCGGCCGATATCTCGAAATCGGTCACGCCTTCCATCAGAGTTTCGGGCTTGTCGCCCTTATTGGCGATATCCAGGCACTGCAGCGTGCTCTTGTCCGGTGCTT
Source organism: Bryobacterales bacterium (assembly GCA_963772905.1). Classification (GTDB taxonomy): domain Bacteria; phylum Acidobacteriota; class Terriglobia; order Bryobacterales; family Bryobacteraceae; genus Palsa-89. The sequence continues at coordinate 82,220 of CAVYZD010000001.1, forward strand.
CCGGATCGCGGTTGATCCAACACAATCGCTTGCCCGCGACAGTGAGGTTCCCGTAATTGGCCGGAGGAACCGGGACTTCCTGAATGCGATTGGCGATGCCGTCCAGGTCGATTTCGACCTTAACCACAGGCGGAGGTTTTTCCGCTTCGCCAGCCTTCGGCGTGTCTGCCTTCTTGGGTTCCTCTGGCTTATCCGGATGCAATTCGTCAGCAGGCTCAAACGGCGAACGAAGTCCCTTGGTGAGCGCCAATTGGTAAATCTTGATGGACCGGTCAAAATACGGATCGGGCTGGCGCGATCCCCACGGCGCCCCCACAACAGATTTAAGCGCGCGATCGGAGAGAAAATAAACCCACTTGCCGTCGGCGCTCCACGCGGCCGATTCATTGCCGTAGCGATCCGTCGTGAGCGGCGTCAGCGCGCTTGTCTCCACGCTATACAACATGATGCGGCTGAACTGGTTCTCAGTATCCTCGCCGAACGTAAGAAAGCGGCTGTCGGGCGACCAGCGAACACTCTCGAACGCCGGGCTCGAATTGCCGCTGAACTTTCCAAAGTCAATCTGCTTCTGGGCTTTCGTCGCCGTATCGAGCAGCCAAAGCCGATTATTCTTGTCCTGGTGCGCGATCCATTTTCCGTCCGGAGACGGCACGCCATCCCAGCGCAGCACCTTCGCGTCGCTGGTCAGTTTCTCGCCGGCGCCTTCACCGTTGGCCGGCACTTTCCAGAATTCCACTTCACCGCTCTCAGTGGAAAGCGTCAACAGCGACTTGCCGTCCGGCATGAACCGCGCATCGCGATACCTTCCGGGCTCATGCGCAGCCACGTCCACGAACCGGCCCGTCGCCTTGGCCGGCGCCACGAAAACGCGCCCCCGCGCAACGAGAACCACGCGATCGCCATCGGGAGAAAGATGCACCGACGTGGTGTATTCAATCGGATTGCTGATCCAGTGCTCGCGCAGATGATCGAAATCGGAAGCAAGCTCGATCGGCACCGCTTTGTCCGCGCCCGACGCGATGTCGTAAAGATGCAGATCAGCGCCCAGTTGATAAACGATCCGCCCGCTGGCGAGCGATGCCGACTGCGCGTCCCATCCCTGGCTGTGCGTTTGCTGGCGGAGATTCCTTCCGTTCTCGTCCATGGACCACAGGTTCATGGTGCCGTCGCGATCGCTTAGGAAATAAACGCGGCCGTTCCACCACATGGCGTCCTTGCTGGTTCCCGCGAAATCGGCCGTGAGGGACTGCGCTTCCTGGCCGTCCGTGTACTTCCAAATGTTCTGCGCGGTGCCGCCTTTGTAGCGTTTGGTGGCGCTTCCCTGCGATGGCTGGCGCGTGAAGAACAACGTGCGGCCACGTGCGTCGTAGCAGCCTTGCGCAGCTTGGCTCAGCGCGATTACTTCCACTCGATTGTCCGGACCAAGGACGGCTAGTTGCTGGTCCGGCAAGGTCGAATACCGGTTGGTGGAGAAGAGCAACTTGCCGTCCGGAGTCCAACCGATGGATGCGGGAGCGGCGTTGTCGAAAGTGCGCCGCAGCGGCAGTCCACCGGCGGCCGGCATGGTGTAGACCTCGCGCGGCCCCTCGTAGCTCGCGGCGAACGCGATCGTCTTGCCATCCGGCGAGATTGCGGCGTTGGTCTCTTCGCCCAGATGCGTTGTCAGACGCCGGGCGACGCCCCCTACCGTCGGGACTTCCCACAGATCGCCTTCCGAAGTGAAGACGATGGTGTCGCCGTGAATCGCAGGAAATCGATAATAACCCCGATTCGTTTGGGCGGAGCAAAAAATAGGGATCGCGAGTAACGCAAATGTTAATCGGCGCATGAGCCGATTATCCTCGATTTAGAGCCGCAAGAACACGCTTCGGCGTCAATGGAAACTCGGCCATCCGCACGCCGGTGGCGTCAAAGAACGCATTCGCGATGGCTCCCGCACACGCTGCCATCACTTCTTCGCCCGCGCCGGACGAGGGCTCGTTCAAACGCTGCACCACCACCGGCGTCACTTGCGGGCATTCTTCGAAGCGCAGGATCGGATAGCTGGCCCAATCGAGACTCGTGACATTGGTCTTGCTGAACGTCACCTCCTCATGGAACATGCGGCTCGCGGTTTGCACTAACTGACCGCTGATCTGGCTCTCGACGTTCCCGGGATTCACAACCAGCCCCGCATCCACCGCGCCATACAAATGCTTCGCCACCACCTTGCCGGTCTCGCGATTGACTTCGATGTCGGCCACCGCCGCGCCATACGACGCCAAGTGCGTTCCCATCCCGATGCCCCGCCCGGTCACGATCCCGGCGCGCTGAACATTCGATGCTGCTTGCCGCGGGGTCCACTGCGCCGCTTTCGCCGCCGCGTCCAGCACGCCCAGCCAACGGGCATCCTTGATATTGCGCTGCCGAAACTCGTAGGGGTCCAGCTTCAAGAGGAACGCCAGTTGATCGATGGCCTGCTCGGAGGTAAACGAAAACGATAGATCCAGCGGCGATCGCAGCCAGGCGCCTTTCAGGAAACCCAGCCCCGGCACGTGATGATTCACCAGGCGCACGTTCGGGATATCGTACATACCTCCGCAGCACCGCGGATTCACCTGCATCGCGGGATTGGGTTGCCATTCTTCGGCGGGCTTTCCGAGCGCGAGCTGCTCCGACGTTTCCACATTGCTCCAGTGATGCTGCCAGCCCTCGTACTCATAGCCCACGAGCTTTCCATCGGCGCTCGCAGCGGCTCGAACTTCGCCCACGTGCGATGGCCCGTAGTTGTCCCACCCGTGCTCATCCCAGCGCATGAATTGCAAGCGAACCGGCTTCCCGGCCAACTGCGACAGGAGCGCGGCGGCCTGTGCGGCATCGTCGTAGCAACTGTGACCATAAGTTCCCGATCCTTCGTAATACTGCACGCGGATTTTAGGCACGGCAAGACCCAGGACACGGGCCAGCGTGCCGCGCGTGCCATAGACATCCTGCGTAGAGCACATCACCAGCGCCGAATCGGGCTTCACTTCGGCGAGCGCGCAGTTCGGCCCGAAGGGAGCGTGCGCTTGATAAGGCGCACGGCAATTGTAAGCAACCTTGTGCGGAGCTGCCCCGATCGCATCCGCCGCATTGCCCCGCTCCAGCACCGTCCGATCGTCGGTCTTCGCAGCGCGCATCGCATCGTACATCGCGTCGCTACCGGAAAGCGATGGCGAGCTGTCCCAAGTGATTTTCAACTGCCGCGCCGCGCGAACCGCGTCCCACTCGTTTTCTGCGACAACCCCGACGAAATCGCCCTTGCGCAGCACTCGCGCGCCACCGATATTGCGGATGGAGCTTTCGTCCAGCGACATTACTTTTGCGCCCGCTCCGTAGGCGCCTTGTCCACGCGGGCGAACCACGCGGCCGTGTAGCATCCCTGGCACTCGCACATGCTGCATGTAGACATACCGGCCGCTAACTTTGTCCGGCAGGTCGTTGCGCGGAACAGCCGTGGCGACGATCTTATAATCGGCGGGCTTCTTCACGGGAGCCGTTCCGGTGAAGGCCAGATGGAACGGGCGATCCCCCACCAGTTCTCCATAACTCACCGACTTGTTTCCCGCGGAGACGACGCCTTTCACCACCGTGAGCCGATCCACGGGGGCTTCCAACTTCTTGGACGCCAGCTGCAAAAGCGCTTGTCGAGCCTCAGCCGCGGCTGTTCGCACCTGCGGTCCGCCGCGCTGGATGGACGCGCTCGAATACGTACCGCCTTGATTGGGCGTGACGTTGGTATCCAGCCGCACCGTCTTGAGCTGGCTCATGTCGAGATCCAATTCCTCAGCCGCCACTTGCAGCAGCGCAGTGGAGTTGCCCTGGCCCAATTCGGCGAATCCGATGTAAACCGTCGTGGTATTGTCCGCATGGATCGCGAGCCAGGTGTCCACCTGTTTCGGATCGGGCGGCCCGGCGACTGTACCCCGGGCTGGCTCCTGTGCGAGCAGAACGTTGCGCAGAGGAAAGCCAATGACGAGCGCTCCACCGGCCTTCAGAAAATCGCGGCGCAACGTCATGCTTTCACCTCCGCCATCACGCGCGCGGCTCGCTGCACCGCTTGAATGATGCGCGGATAAGTCCCGCAGCGGCACAGGTGGCCGTTCATGGCAGTACGGATTTGCGCCTCATTCGGACGTGGATTCTTCGAGAGAAACTCGGACGCCTTGACGATCATCCCGTTGTAGCAGTAGCCGCATTGCACGGCTTGCTCGTCGAGCATGGCTTGCTGCACAGGATGCAGCGCGGGCGTCTCGGGCAATTTCTTTTGCGCGGCGTACCAAGCCGGCAGCCCCTCCAGCGTTGTGACAGACTTGCCCACCACGGCCGACACCGGCGTCACGCAGGAGCGCGTTTCCACGCCATTCACCAGCACCGAGCACGATCCGCACTGCGCCAGCCCACAGCCGAACCGTGGGCCCTGCAGCATCAGCTCATTCGAGAGGAAATACAACAGCGGCGTGTCGGGCGCCGCGGACACACTGAACGATTTTTCGTTGACTTTGATTTTGAGTTCACTGGCCATGCGGCGCAGCCTCCTCAGAGACCCGGCGAATGCTGAAGGGCTTCTATCGAAATTGGTCGGGCTGCCGGGATTTGAACCCGGGACCTCCTGCACCCCAAGCAGGCGCGCTAGCCAGGCTGCGCCACAGCCCGATGATTTAATTCTAACGGACCACCCATTCTAGCGCACCCGCACGCCGCGCTCTGCTATACCTGAGTGCTGATGCTCATTCTCGCCGCCAGCTTGGCGATCTTCGTATACGGCATGACTGCCGCCATGCTCGGCACCATCCTGCCCGACCTCTCCGCCCGCTTCCACTTAACCCCCAAACAAAATGGCGCCATCGCGTTTTCCCAGGCTTTGGGTTTAATCCTGGCATCCATCGGCGTTGGCCCGCTGATGGACTATGAAGGCAAGAAGGTTGGAATGGTTCTGGGCATGGCGTTGATTGTCCTCGCCACCAGTCTTCTTCCCCGGTCAAACGGCTTTCGCTCCATCGCGACTCACCTGTTTCTACTCGGAACTGGCGGCGGGGTGATCGTCACGGCGGCCAATGCCCTCGGCAGCGATGTCACTCCGGACCATCGCGCCACGGCACTCAATCTGATCAACATTTTCTTCGGGCTCGGCGGATTTGCCACTCCGTTCATCTCCGCCAACCTGCTGGGCAAGAGCTCCAAGCGCCTGTGTTACCTGATCGCGGCGCTGGCCGTCGTCACCGTGGCCGTCAACCTGGTCGCGCCCATCCCGCCGCCCGCCGCCGTACAAACCTTCGTCTTCTCGGAAGTCGGGAGCGTCCTCAATCGGCCCGTGCTCTGGCTCTGCTCGCTGCTTTTATTCCTGTATGTCGCGTGCGAAGTTGGCATCTGGAATTGGCTGGTGCAACATCTGATCGCGCAGGGCATCCCGCAAGTGAAGGCGCTGAATATTCTTTCGTTCGGGTTCGCACTGGGATTATTATTCGGCCGATTGGGCGCGTCGCAGATCCTGATCTCGGTTCGCGGACTCAACGTCACGCTGGCGGCATCCATCTTGATGGCGATCATGACATTCCTCATGCTGCGAACCCGCCGGCCTGCCGTCGCATGGGTTCTGACGTTTCTCGCCGGAATGTCGTGTGCGCCGATGTTTCCCACCACGGTCGCGGTGATTGGCGATGCATTTCCGCGGCTGACTGGGACCGCGATCGGCCTGGCAATCACATCCAGTTGGATCGGACTGGCCGTCAGCTCGCGCGTAATTGGCTCGATCGCCGCGGGCGATCCAACACGTCTGAAAAAAGCGCTGCTGGTGTTGCCGGCGATGTCGGTGGCGATGATCGCGATTAATCTGGCGCTGCGCTATGTCTCGTAAAAGCTGAGAACGTTGTCGCCTTGTTTGATCATTCGATAGCGGCGCAGCTCTCCGTATTCCTCTTGCGGAGTGAATCGTGACGAATGCTGTACGACCACCAGCGCCGCTTTCAGTGCCGTCATTACATGCTCATATTCCTTCACCAGTTCATATGGCGGATCAAGAAACGCGATATCCGCTGGTACGCGTTCGACGACCGTCGCGGCCTTGCTGGTGAAAACCTCGGCGCGCTTCTCCAACCCCAGCATTGCCAGGTTCTCGCGAATCACTTCCACAGCTGCACGGTTCTTTTCGATAAAAATACAGCGTCGCGCGCCCCGGCTTAAAGCCTCGATTCCCACCGCGCCAGTGCCCGCATATATATCCAGAAAGGTGCAGTCGGCCAAACGCGGCGCCAGTACGTTGAACAGCGTTTCCCGCAGGCGATCCGGCGTGGGACGAGTGTCGAGACCCGGCAGGCTCTTCAAGCGGCGGCTGCGAAATTCACCCCCGATCACCCGCATAGCGCTCAGCCCACCTGCACCAATCCGTAGCGGCGCTGCCAATGTTCGCGTAAATAAGTCACGGCGCTCCGCAATTGATCCTGCGAGGGCGGATTTGAAATGAAGGCCTCGGCTTCGCCGCGCGCCAATTCCAGAATGTCCTGGTCGCGAATGATGTTCGCGATTCGCAAAGCCGGCAGGCCAGATTGCTTGGTCCCGAAGAATTCGCCCGGGCCGCGCAACTTCAAATCCATCTCGGCGATGTAGAAGCCGTCGCTTGAATCCACCATGGTGCGGATGCGCTCGCGCGCGGAGTCGCCGAGCTTGCCGGTGACAAGAATGCAGTAGCTCTGTTCCGCTCCCCTGCCCACGCGTCCGCGGAGTTGATGCAATTGCGCCAGCCCGAAGCGTTCCGCTTGTTCTATAACCATCACGGTCGCGTTCGGAACGTCCACGCCGACTTCGATCACGGTGGTCGACACCAGGATCTTCACATCGCCCCGGCGAAACTGATCCATCACCGCTTCCTTCTCGTCGTTCTTCAGCTTCCCGTGCAACAGCCCGACGCGAATATCGGGAAACACCTTCTCGGACAGATGCAGATACATTTGCTGCGCGGCTTTCATGGCCTCCGATTCTTCGATCACCGGATACACGACGTAGGCTTGCCGCCCCTGCGCGATCTGTTGCTTCATGAAACTGTACACGCTTTCGACGCGATCGTCGGTAACGGCCTTGGTCTCGATCGGCCGGCGGCCCGGCGGCAATTCGTCGATGATCGAAATGTCGAGATCGCCGTAAATAGTGAGCGCGAGTGTGCGCGGGATGGGGGTCGCCGTCATCACCAGCACATCGGGATGCTTGGCTTTCGACACCAGGCGCAGCCGCTGCATGACTCCGAAGCGATGCTGTTCGTCCACGATCGCGAGGCCGAGCTTTTTCCACTCCACGTCCTCTTCGATCAGCGCGTGCGTTCCGATGCCGATGTGGACCAAGCCTTCGGCCAGCAGTTTCTTGAGCTGTGATTTTTCTCGCGCCGTCGCCGATCCGGTGAGCAGCGCGGGCACGTATCCCATCTTGTGGAACAGATTCTTGAAGTAGAAATAGTGCTGGCTGGCGAGGATTTCGGTGGGCGCGAGCACCGCGGCCTGATAGCCATTTTCGATGGCGATGACCGCTGCTTCCGCCGCTACCAGGGTCTTGCCGCTGCCGACATCGCCTTGCAGCAGGCGGCTCATGGGATGCGGCGCCTCCATGTCGCGCGCGATTTCGCCCAGCACCCGTTTCTGCGCGCCGGTCGGCTTGAACGGCAGCATGGTCTTGATCTTTTCGCGCACGCGCTCGTTAAGCTCGAACGAAATGCCGGGCTGCAGCCGCGCCTTGGCTCGCTTCAGCGAGAGCCCGCACTCCAGCCAAAAGAATTCCTCGAAGATCAGGCGCCACTGCGCGGGCGTGCGGTAGTTATTGAGCAGGCGCAGATCGGTGCCAGGCGGAGGAAAGTGCAGTAATCGAATGGCGCTCCAGCGATCCAGCAGCTTCAGGCGCTCGCGCAGCCCGGACGGCATGTCGTCCTCAAGCGGCGCGATCGATTCCAACACGCGATGAACGATCGCCCGAAACGCCCGCGTGGTCACCTTGCCCGCCGCTTCATAAATCGGCACGATGCGTCCGGTATGGAGCGCGGCGTCGCCATCGGAATCATCGCCGGCCAGAATCTCGAACTCGGGATGCATCATCAGCAGATCGCCGGTGTAGTTATCAAGCTCGATCTTTCCATACAGAGCCGCCCGCACACCAGGCAGAAAACGATCGACTAGATAGCCGCCGTGAAACCACTTCGTGAGCAGCCGCTCCTTCGACGCATCCTTGAAAATGGCTTCGAAGAGCCCGATGTTCCGGCGGCGAAAGCCTCGTAGATGCGCGGACTGCACGTCGGCGATCACGGTGGCCATTTCGCCCGGCGCAAGCTGCGCGATGGTCTTTATGTTGGTGCGATCTTCGTAGCGGAACGGCGCGTAGGCCAGCAGATCCTCCACCGTGACCAGGCCTTTGGCTTCGAGCATCTCGGCGCGGGCCGGCCCAACGCCTTTTACGTATTTGAGCGGGGTGGAAGTGTCCAACTTCGACGTGCGGGGTTGCAAGTGCCAGTGTACAATGTGTAGCGCTTACTTCTGGTCGCCGGGTTCAGGAGGCGAGCCTCCGTCCTGCTGATTAGGACGGCGGCGCTGCAACTGCTCCCACTGCTGCTCGGTGAGCACCAAGCGCAGTTTCAAACTCAACTGCGTCAGCGTGCGTGTGAGATCGCTGCGAGCATCCACCAGCCGCTCGATCGCCTCGTTGGTCTTGGCGGGATCTACCGGATTGCGATTGAATTGTTCGGCAAGTGCCTGCTCGGCTTGATTTACAGCCGCACGCACGTTGAGCAAATGCGGCCGGAACTGCTGGACAGCGGCGCGAATCTGTTCCCGCTGCGCGGGCGTGAGATTCAGATTGCGGGCGATCTCGGGACGGCTCCACCAGGCGTAGATCCCCTTCGGCATCTGGGCGAACACAGCGCCGCTTGCAAGCACAGCCAGGATCAAGGCTCGGCGCATCCGCTATTCCTCGAACAAACTGTGGATGGGCTGGATTGCCTTAGGCTCGGTGCGCTGCTCCATCGCGGAAAGATCCGAGAAAAGCTGTTCGTCGGAGATCGCGGGCGCGGCTGGGTGGCGTCGTTCGAGCGTGAGACCGCCTGCGATCATCAGCAGAACCGTCGCGAGCGAGAGCGCCCAGCGCATCGAGAATTTGTGGCGCGGCTCGTCCAGCCGGCGATAGATGGCGCGTCGTTGCGTAGCGAGGAACTCCGCTGATACGTCCGGTTTGACGGCCCGGGTCTTCTCCTGGAGCCAATCTTCAAAATCGTCTTGATTTGTCTGTTTCATCGTTCTTCCCTACCCGCTCTATCGCGAAAGTACAGATCGTGCAGCTCCTCCCGAAGCTTTTCCGTGGCACGAAACAGATGCACCTTCACCGTTCCAACATCCAGATCCAGAATTTCAGCGATTTCCGCCATGCTCCGATCTTCATAATGCCTCAATGTAAACGCCGCGCGCTGCCGGAGGCTCAGCCGGGCAACCGCTCGCCCAATCCGTTCGGCGATCTGGCGCGCGAAAACCTGGTCTTCCGCATCGGGATCCGCGGAAGACGCAAGGTTGAGTATAGTGGCTTCGTCTTCTGGTTTCGGGCGCTTGCGCCAAAACTGCCAGCGGCGTGATCGCAAGCGATCCAGACAGGTGTTGACGGCGATCCGAGTCAGCCATTTGCCCGGATCGTCCAGTTCCTTGGATTCGGGACGCTTCAGCGCCTGCCAGGCCTTGAGGAACGTGTCTTGAGTGGCTGAGTCGGCCTCTTCGGTGTCGTTGAGCATACGCCGGCACAGCAGAAAAACACGTTTCTGCTCCGACGTCATCCATGCGCCGAATTCCCGGGTATCGGCCAGCACCCTGACGTTGGCCTCCAGGCGATCAGCCATCGCGCCCATCATATTCCTCTGACGAGAGCCAGAGAATTTGGTTGACAGCTAGCTGGATTGCCCGTTCTGGACGGCAGTTGCAAGAGCGGCAGTGCCATTGGCGGAAGCCGCGGCTTGTTCGAGCAGACGGGAAACGGCCGCTTTGCTATCTTCCGACAGCGATTTAGTGCTGAAAATGGAGCAGCCTTTGGCGATGTGCTGGACGTCGGCCATGTCTTGTTCCACCACCATCTCGTGCTCTACCCAGCTGGACAACGGGATGTTGCGGAAATACAGCCGCTCCTGCAGGATCATCGATTTCTGCCGCTCAGCAACTGATTTGTTTTCACGGAAATAGTGGCGCTCTTCCACCCGGAAATCCTGCATGAATTCGTCCAGCGCCCGGCGCCGGGCTTCGTTCTCGGTCGCGCGAACCCGCTCTTCCATGGTGTTCTTTTGGGTGCGGACTTCGGCGCGCGCCTCGGCGATGATTTCGCGCTCCTTAGAGATAGCCACTTCCATTCGCGCCTGCATGATGTAGAACGACAGCAGAGCGGAACCCGCGGCAATGAAGACGGGCAAGAGAATCCACAACAGGGCGTCTAGCTGCATACCGGTCTTATATCGGCAGTAGCCTGGAGGAACGTTAGGTACTGGGCGCCTGAGTCGGCTAGCCTACAAAATCGCGGATTGGGACCCGTCGATCTTGCCACCAGACAGCAAAGCCGCGAACAGAGGCAGCCGGAAAGTAAAGAGCGCCTTGAGGATAGCCTTGATCCGGAACAACAGCCCCGCCACGAAGCCGTAGTGTTTACCAAAAAAGACCGCCGCTCCATGAATTCGGTCGGCCGCAAGAATGGTTCGTGCGGACTCGGCGTAGCCCGTTCCCGGCGTATAAAGCGCGGTCACCTGCGGCAGCACCAGCGTCTTTCGCGATACGCGCCGGATCTGGTAACAAAGCTCGGCGTCGGCCCACGAATCGCCGTAGCGCTCGTCCAGGTAGTTCAGGCCTTTGACGAAAAATTTCCGAACCAGGAAGGCGTGAAACGTGGCGTACTCCACTGGAAAGACAGTCGCGGTGGTGTCCACTGTCATGGGCGTGAGTTCGGCGCCGCTGGCCGGCGTCGGCAGACGGAAGAATTGCGGCGCCATCTGCGTTTCGGTGTCGAGCAGCAGCGGACAAACGGCGACGGCGTCCGGATCGGCATCGAGTTGCGCCACCAGCGACGGAATGGTGGTCGGTAGCACCTCAACCTCCGGCGTCATGAAGAACAAATATTCGCCTGCCGCGGTGCGAGTGCCGATGTTGAGCGCCTTGGTGCGGCCGAAGTAGCGCGGCAAGCGAAGCATGGTGACGCCGGTGAACTCGGAGTCCAGCTGGGCGCTTTCGTCGTGCGAGCCGCAGTCCACCACCAGGATCTCGATGGAAGGGCGATCGTTGGAACCCTCCAGCGCGGTCAGGCAGCGGCGCAGCGCGGGAGCGCTGTCATAGGAAAAGATCAACGCGGTGACGCGGATTACGGGCGGAACATCGATCTCTGCGAGCCGCGGGTCCGGATCGGGGGCGATCGGCGCGGTCTTGACGGCTTCTACTCTGCGTTTGCTGGCGATGGGCATGGGTTCGGAACCGGTCTCACTTCGAAGTAGTCATCAGGCAGTTGGCGGAGAGCAGAGAAACTCTCGTGGGTGGCGATTTAAGCGGAATGGAAAACGGCGCGGGGTCGGTGCCGGTGGCGAGCCAATACACGGTGCTCTTGCTTCCCATTTGCACTTCCACGGGCACGAAGGCCGCGAAGGAGGCGTCCACATCGCGCTGGGCGATCGCTCCGGATAATTTCATGGCGCGCCATGCATAGGACAATTTCACCGCGGGGATGCCGGTTCCATAAACCCAATTATCGAAGAAGATTCTGAGGCCGGGATCAGGCGACGCCGGCGCATACTGGCTGGCCAGCTCACGAAACTGCTCGGTGCCGAGAGAGTGATAGTGGCTCGCGATATCGCGCAGCAGGCTCAGAAATTTCTCGTCGCCCAAGCGGCGGCGCAGCATGTGGATGATCCAGGTGCCTTTCTCGTAGGTCACCGTACGCCAGGCGTCGGGCGCGAGCGACGATTCCAGGCGATATCCCCACACGATCGGCCCCGCGGATTCAAGCGATGCGCCGGTAGCGGTTTTCGACAGCAGATGAGTGCGGTAATCGTCGAGCACGGCGTCCAGCGCCTTGGCTCCTTTTTTCTTCTCCAGCAGGAGCAAGGCGGAATAGTTGGCGAGCGACTCCGTCAGCCAGTCGTCGTGATAACTCGCTGGAACCACCAGATTGCCCCACCATTGATGCGCTACTTCGTGGGCTTCGAGCAGGTCCGAAAAAAATGTTTCTTCGGTTCGCTCGCGGAGCTGCGGCGGAAGCTGGCCCGGATCGAGATAGGCAAGCGTGGACAGGTAGACCAAGCCGGGAAAACCCTGGCCGAAACCGCCGGGGATCGGCGTAATCGCGAGATTTTGGATGGGGGCAGGGCCGAATTGTTCGGTCATGAAGTCGACCGTCTCAATCACGTTCCTGGTCAGGTTATCCATGCGAGGCGTAGGATCGGGCGGAACAGGTTGTGGAGCCAGATCATCCACCCTGGCTGTGCGTCTCGCAAATCGCGGGTGATCGTCCGGCGTCGCGATCGGCGCGGGCGGCGGCTTCGGTACGAGCGCGCTTTCCAAACGCCGGTTCGCATAGAGATTGATGGTGTATCCGTTGCGCTCCACAGCGACCGATTGAAAATTCCCGAGATTGAATCCGGCAAAGCGAACAGGCGTTTCGGTCTTCAGCCGCGTGACGCGCAAGTCTCCGTCGATACGATCCTCCAATGGCTTCCCGGTAGCTGCCAGGGTGAGCGTTTTCGGATAGTGGAAGGTCAATTCGTAGCGGGCCAGATCGCCGCCAGTGCGTGGGTACCAGGTGCCGCGCGAAGCGACGTAATAAACATCGTTGCCGGCGTTGCGGATGACCGCGCCTGCATGGTGGATCTCGATCTCGTGCGGCACCGACGGATCGAGCGCGGATTCCGAGATCAGCAGAAATTGGCGGTCGTCGCGGTTGGAGATGAGATTCGAGCGCATGGACTCGCGGTCGAAAATTTCCGCCGGACGGCCGTCGATACTGGCGCTGGAAACCTGCATGTTGCGTGAGAGGCTGAAAGGAACGACGAATCGCGGGCGCGGCCCGGCTTGGAACGTGAGAGTTCCGCGGGTGACAGCCTGCATTCCGAGATCCGGCGCGATGGTGGCCTCAATACGGATGTTGTCCAGCCCGAAGTGCACGCCGCGCGGCGGTGTGGAATTGCCGGACGTCGCGGCGCCTCGGAACGGACGCGCCTGAAAACTGGTCCAGGTGTCGAAGTACATGCGATTGTCGCGGTAGGCGAGCCGGCCTGCCAGAATCTGGTCCTGGGCCGTTGGATCGTACAGCACGTCGAAATTGTTAAGCTCATTGCCGGAGACGCCCATGTAAAAGACGCCGTTATCAGGCCGGTCCGAGAGAATATCGTACACCACGCGGGTTTCGAAACTCACGACCAGATCAGCGAGCACGGTAGTCCAACGCCCCGCCATGAGATTGCCCATGTCTGGACTTTTTTTTGCCGATGAATTGCTCTCGATTTGGGCGAACAACCGGTCGCCGGTGCCATCGGTGAAGACGAAGGCGGCTACTTTGAAGTGTTCGTCGAGGGTGGGCGAGCCGGTGAACTTCGCGAGTGAGGATCGCTCACTGCGGGTGGGCGGCAGCAGCAACAGGTCGGCGTCGCCCGCTTCCTCGCTTGTAACGAAAATGGCCGCGAGGTGCGCTCCGCCGATGGGCTTGGCGAAGATCAGATATCCGGAAGCCAGGTAAATCTTGATGTCTTCCTTGGAGAAGTTGAGGTCGAGAACGCGGTAGCACTGATCGGGGTCGAGCGCGATGTGTTCCACCTGATCGCCCACTTGGGCCGCGCTGGCCGCAAGAAGGCAGCGAGTTGTCGCGGCAAGCAGGATCAGGCCGGGCAGGACACGCACATTATCAGTGTAAGCGAGCCACTGCCGGGTGCGTGAGCTAGTATCCGCGAGTTTGAACGCTGATCACGCGGCCGTTGTCGAGGCGCACAGTTCCGAGCGGCTGGCCCTTGGCCCAATACTGGCAGATTTCGAGCAGGTGACCATCGTCATCGGGGATGCTGACGCGGGACTCGGGTGGGCCGAGCGCAGCTTCCAGGTCGCGAGAGGTAGCGCCGACCTGGATGGCGGCGATTTCGTCGACCGAAGGTTCTTTGACCACAGGCTCGGGGACCACGGGGGCGACGGCTGCGAGGGGAGCCAGCGGTTCCGCATAGGCAGGCAATTCGCGCTGGCGAGCGGAGTGGCGCGTGGAAGCTGTGGCGCCGGACCCACCGCCTGATCCGCCAAAGGCTCCAGAGGGAGCGGCCGGCGCTACGAGCGGTGCGCTGGCTGTCACTTCCGCTTTCGGCTCACTCTTGGGCACGACAGGCTTCACCACTTTTGTTGTTCCAGCAGCTTTCGACGTGCTCTGGTCCATGCTGCCGAAGATCTTGCCCAACGCGGTGCCGAGCGGCTTCCCCGCGGCAGTTCCAACGGTGGCCCCCGCGGCGGCGGCGGCGTGTTCGGATAGACTTTGAGCGGTCAGACAGGTGGATGCAATGAAACTACCGAGCGCGATAAACGCGAGCGAGCGCATGGATATTCTCTCCCTGCTCTCATGCTAAGAGCGTTGGGAGAGTTAAACCAGACCGGAAACACCTTAGTTCCGGCCGGGAAAAGGTACCAGTGAAACTACGGGCGCGCGTAGCTTGTGGCACTTGCTCAGGGCCATAATGTCTTTCTGGTCTAGAACTTCGCTGCCGTTGACGTTGAGAAAGTACATGAATGAGTGGCTACTCGCATTGTGTTTGAGACCGAGCATATGACCAAATTCGTGTATGGCGGTAGCGTACATTTCCGCGCAACTCATTATTTTCGCCGCTCGCTGACTGACAGCGATCTTGCCGCGGAAATTATCCCACTCCGTGAGCTGCGACCGAGCCACGATTGCGTTCGTTACAACGTCGGGACCAGCATTGACGATCCTTATCGCGCAGGCGTTGAGGTTGGTTTCTTCGTGGAAGTTGGCGGCAAGCACGGTATTCCAAAAACCGAGCGCCCGCCGAAATCCGTCCGCCCAAGGCTCGGCCACGTCGATCTTGACGCCGATATCCCCGAGAACCGGGTTTCGCAAGTCATTATACTTGGCGCACGGTGCATCGGCGGTGGTCCAGTTCGATTGTGGGGGGTTCTCCGCGGAGGCCTTCAGCTGCAAGACGCAACCAACGCACACTGCTATTGCGGCAGTCAGATATTGTCTGGTCGCATTCACTGTTAAGCTCACTATCGTACACCAAGCGAGTATGCTTCAGACTCGATGAATCCCTGTACATACTTATCGCAGGCAAGGGAGGGAAGTTGAGAGATTCTCTCCGGGAACCGCGGGTTAAAATCTTGAACGGAGGCCTCCGAGGAGACCTCCCGATCAGGGCGTGAAAGGTTAGGGTATGGTGACCGTGCCGCCGGTAGAGAGTTGGACTTGACCGATGGTCCGATAGTCGCTGATGTCGGCGGAAAACGCTGCGTCGTACCCGGAGAAGACCAAGTTGACCAGCGTCGAGTTGCTGGACGTGGCTGCTGTCACTTGCGGACCGTAGACGCGCCCGCTGAACCAAGGCTGCGTGGCCCCGACAACCGGCGGGTTGGCGGGAATCGTAACCGATTCCTGGGTCACCGGGTCGATTGCCGTGACTGTCGAAATCGACGCGATCGGATTATTGATGCCGTTGATCACGGTCCAGTTCTTAAGATCGGACGATTCCGCGTAAAGGATCGCGTGGAAGGAGTCGGAATCTCCGTCCAGGCAGTTGCCGCCGCCGAAGAAGAGTCCCCAGTTGCCGGTGCTCAGCTTCAACAGAGTGCCGTTCGGCGATACGTAGCGAATATCCGAGTAAGAGATCGTGGTGGGGTCGTTCAGGCCATTGACGAGCCCCTGATCGGTCCAGTGGATCCCGTCGGGGGAGGTCGCCATGCGAACTTGCGCGACGTCGTGATTGGCCGCCGCGCCGCTGGGTGTTGGGCCGCACTGCTGGGCTGTCGTGAATGGAGGATAGTAGTCGGCGTTCAGCGTCTTTTCGACATAGAGAATCTTGAACGGATAGCCCGGCACGGATGCCAGGATACCGTCGGGATTGGTCAAGCCAACAGTCTTGGTTGGAAACTTGAGCGTGTTCGTGGTGGTGGGCGTTCCGAGCACGTTGATTTCGTCGAAGCGCCAGTTACCGGAAGCGTTGTTGTATTGCGCGGCGGTACCGTCGGCGTTGAGAGTCGCGCCGGTATAGGTAGCGGGCGTCGGAGCCTCGGGCGAGGTGTCGTGAACGGTGACCAGGCGAACTCCGAAGTTGGGATTATTGTCGACTGCGGTGATGGGTGGGGTTTGCGCCGCGAAATTGATGATGATCTGGGGGAAGAAGCCTCCTCCCGCTGGGGCTACTTGTACCGGGCCGACCTTAGTCCAGGTGCTGCCATCGGTCGTGTATTCCGCTTGCAGATCGCGTATCGCTTGAGCGGTGGTGTACCAGTCGTATTCGAAGACGATGTTGTGGAAGCCCGTCGTGTTCACGCTAAATTGCACGCCCTGCGTCAACTCCGGGGCCAACGTATTCCAGCCGGGTCCCGACGCGCCCCCATTATTTTTGGTTGTTCCGCGAACGCGCCAGGCCATTGCATTTGGATCCTGATTGGTGCCGCCGTTGGTGCCGGTAATGTCGTCTTTGTTCGTGCTGCCCGTGTAATCGTTCGCGGCGTTCGCATAGTTATTGGTCATTCCGAGCGCCGTGGCCGTGCCTGTGCCGATGTTCGGTGTGGGGCTGTTGTTAGAACCAGTCGTGTATTCAAAATTCCATTGCGTGATGATGTTGCTGGTGGGCGCATCGAGTTCGCTGATGGAGGAGAGGCCGGTGAGCGGCGCGCCCGCCTTCGGAGTGAGATTGTGCACGATCAGTCCGTCGGAATCGACGTGGCCGTTTCTTCGGTCCAGGAGATAGAGGATGTAGCCGCCGCCGAACGAAATCACATTCGCGTGGCCTTCGCCGTCGTCATTGCCGGTCGCGCCGTTCTTGTCGGTCTGAGGGCAGAACGTGGAGAGATTTTCCACCTGCTGCTCGAAAGTCCAGGTCTTGCCGCCGTCGGCTGAGGTGGCCGCTAGCACAGCCTCGTTGACATTGCGCGGACGGTAATCGAAATAGCCTTGCAGGTTGAGCCCGCGCCCCAACACGAAGGGGAAGTAGAAGGGCTGCATCGTATTGACGGTGGTCAGGGGATTCACGATCGGAACGCCATTCGAACAGTAGGGTGTGGATCCATCGAAGGGACCGCCCGAGGTGGTCGTTCCCGTGGAGTCTTCGACGTAAGGACCACCTTGCGGCAACAGCCAGGGGCCGCCGGCGAGGGTGGCCGTTGTTGGGGCGCTACCGTTGAGAGTCCAGGTCACGTTCGCCGGCTCGCTGGCAGGCGCGGACACACACAACGCCGCGCACACTCCCAGAGTGAGAAGTTGAATCTTCATGGTCGGGTTCCTTTCACTAACTTTCGGGGTTTAGGCTTTGCGGTGGCGCCGGAGTAGGACAATCCCCGCGAGGCCGCCGTACAGCAAGAAGATCATCGATGGTTCGGGGGTAACCACCAGGTCGAGAGTGGTGGTGCCAGTCTCCACGGCAACTGCGAAGTTCTGGACCACGCTGAAATCGATGCTGCCGTTCTGCAACTCGGTGGCGAGATTCGAAAGGTCGTTGGACGTCAACGTGTAACTCCAGGAGGTCGGGGTTAAGCTAGTGTTGGCTGAGAATGAGTCGCAGACATCGTTGAAGGTGGAGGCGTCGTCGCATGCCGCAACCTTGATGTTGCCGTTGTCAATGAAATAATCACTTGCCGCTGTGATGGCCGAGATGTCGTTATTGCCGAAGGTCCCCGTGATGGTTCCCCCGATGACCGTTTCGCCGGTGGGAATCGTAAAGGTGAAATTGCCAATGGTAACCGGTGGGAGCGGATAATCCGGAGGTCCCACGTTGAAGTCGAAATCCGGGACGCCATTGAATTCGTCGATCGTCGCAATGATGTCGGCGCGAGCGAATCCAGTGGAAAATGTGCAGAGAGCGGTGAGCACAAGGATGTTGAGGAATATTTTTAAGCGCATAAAGTCGAATGCGCAGTATAACGGCGTACTGTTTTCGCAAGCAAGACGAATTAGTACTTTTGCATCATGTCGATGCGAATTTATTAGATCGAAGTTGATTGTTCACGAAACAGAAACTCAATATTAATGTGACTGCAAAAAATCATGGCCCCGCGAAGACTTCGATCCACTGCCCGCGCTGGGTCCAACGATGAACGGGGTCAATCCGAGATGCTCGTGAATTTGGGCGGGTTCGCGAAACCGCACTGATCTAAGTGATTTCCCGGTTTCTGCCGATCAACCTAGAGAGCGAAATGGTTCTTGCTTTAATTGCAGCAGTTTGGGCGGGCTTATTCATCAGCGCGCTGCTGTTCCAGGTGTATCGTCCGGCGGGCAAAAAGCCGCTGGCCCGCTGGATGACGGCATTGGAACTTCCCCCGGGCGCGTTACCGGATTCCAACTGGCGCCTGATGATCGTGAGCGTGCTGGGCCTCTTCCTGGAATTGCTGATGATCCGCTGGATATCCTCGGAACTCACGATTTTCGCCTACTTCAAGAACTTCGTGTTGATTGCCTGCTTCCTGGGCTTCGGATTGGGAGCGCACCTGGCGAAGCAGCCGGTCAACCTGCTTTCGTTGTTCGCTCCGATGGGATATTTCGTATTGCTGATCAAGCTGCCGTGGGGCGCGCTACGATTGCTGATCCAGCAACTCACATCGCTACTCGGTTCTACAACCGAGGTCGACGTATGGGGCGTGCCGAACCTGGCATGGAACCAGGATACCTTCACTGGACTAGCTTGCACCCTGGCGCTGGTGATACCGCTCTTTTCGCTTTTGTCCCTCATCTTTATTCCGGTAGGGCAGATCACGGCGCGGATGCTGGAACGCTCCGTGGACGGGATCAAAGGATACTCCATCAACATCCTTGGAAGCCTGCTCGGAGTGCTGCTGTACACCGGTTTGTGCATGTTCTACCAGCCGCCATCAGTATGGTTTCTGGTGGCCGGCGTTCTGATGTTGATCGCGATCGGCGTTAGCCGGAGACTGCGCTGGGCAGCTGTGATCACCACCATCTTCTGCATCGGGATGGTGAGCCTGCCAACGTCGAACCGCTCCATTCGGGATTTGCTCGCATCGGACATGGGCACCGGCGAAACCCACACCGAATGGTCGCCGTATCAAAAGCTCAATTGGGCGGCTACAACCTACAAGGGCGAGACGGTGGCCTACCAGCTCATGACCAACGACAGCTGGTATCAATACGTGGTGGATCTTTCCGACAATTTTGTCCGCGCGCGTCCGGGCCTGTTCCAGGGTGTTCCGCCGGAGTGGAACGCGTACAACATGCCGTATCATTTCTATCGCAACCCGCCGAGCGTGCTGGTGTTGGGCTCAGGCATGGGAAACGACGTGGCCGCGGCGCTGCGCAACGGAGCTGGATCCGTGACGGCGGTGGAAATCGATCCGCTGATCCTGAAGCTGGGGAAGCAGCTGCACTTTGAGAAGCCGTATTCCGATGCGAGGGTGAAAATCGTGAATGACGACGCGCGAAGCTACATGCAGAATTCGCACGAGCATTTCGATCTGATGATGTTTTCCCTCCTCGATTCGCACACTACCAGCTCGCACTATTCGAACATCCGTATCGACAACTACGTGTACACGCGCGAGGCGCTCACTGCCGCTAGGAAACTTCTCAAGCCAGACGGCATCATGGTGGTGAAATTCCAGGTGGGCAAGGCGTTCATCGCCGGGAGGTTGAAGGCCACGCTGACGGAGGTGTTCGGGGCGGTTCCGGTGCAGTTCGGCGTCGAGCAATCGTTCAATGTTTCGCCGGGAACGTTCTTCGTCGCGGGGGACGCGGGCCGTATCGCGGCTGCGATTGAAGAACCCGGCCTCAAGAAGCAGATCGAAGCGCACCACGACATCCGCGAGGCACAAGCGCAAATCACCACCGACGACTGGCCGTTCTTCTATCAGCGCGCCCCGGGGCTGCCCTCGAGCGTGGTTCTGATAGCGCTGGTGCTGGCGATTGTCTGCTGGCACCTGATGAAGCGCACGGCCATTCCCATCACCGAGATTGCTTGGCCGTTTTTCTTTCTGGGAGCCGGATTCATGCTGATGGAATCGCAGATCGTCAGCCGGATGGCGCTCCTGTTCGGAACCACCTGGATCGTGAATTCCATCACGATTTCCGGCTTGCTGTTGCTGATTGTGGTCGCGAACATTCTGGAACGGGCGGGCCTGGGCATTCCCACACCCATCGCCTACGGGGGCCTGCTCGCCGCAATTCTGGTGGCCTACAGCGTGCCGGTTTCGGCGCTTTTCTTTGAATCGCGGGCGGTCAAGATCGCGGCGGCGATTGCGGTGCTGTGCAGTCCGGTGTTTTTCGCCAGCATCATCTTCATCCGCACCTTCGCCGCGGCGCGATTCAGCGGATCGGCATTGGGATCCAACCTGCTAGGCTCGCTGGTGGGCGGCTTGTTGGAATCGTTGTCGCTGTGGATGGGGTTGCGGTCTCTGCTGCTGCTGGCAATGGTGCTTTACGCGCTCGCTTATCTCGCGCAGCGCCGCGTTCGCGCCCCGGCTCTGGCGCCCGCGCAACCTTCGATCGCTTGACAAGCCGCTCAGCGCGCGAAGACTTCGATCCACTGGCCGCGCTGGGTCCAACGATGAACGGAGACCAGTCCGAAATGCTCGCGAACTTGGGCGGGTGTCATTTGCGGCTCGTATTCGTAGAAGCGCTCAAGGAAATCGCGGGCCGGCGGCCATTGCAGCACGCCCCAGCGCGGCTCCCAGGTGCGTGAATAGAGCACCAGCACGTCTACACGTTTTGGATCGAGCGCATTTAGGGTGGAGAAATGCAGATCCGATGTCTCGGCGGCAGAGAGCTTCCGGCCGACGAAGCCGAACACGGGATCGCGCAGAGCCTGGGTAAGCGGCCAGGCAGTGTAGATGGTTTTTTCCGGGTAGGACTTTTCGAGAAACTGCGCGGCGTTCCGATGCAGCTCGACGAAATCGGCCATAGCGAGGCTGTTTTCAAACGGCATGGGAAACGGCGGGTTCAGGAACAGACCGGCGAGCAGCCCGATTGACATGGCCGAAACGCCGATGGTGCGCCATATGGGATCGAGCGCGGCAAAGGCGGCGCCCATCACGATGTAAACCAGCGGCAGAATGGGCAGCAGATAGCGCTCGAGTCCTGCGCCTCCGAGCAGGCTGACCAGAAGCACATGCGCGGCGATGAGGCACCACATGATTTTCCATGAACGGGTGGAGTATAAACGATAGCGCCGCCAGGTGAGAGCAATCGCGATGGCGCCCACCCAGCGGAAATCAGCGATGAATAAGTAGTAAAAGCGCCGCAGCAGCGACAGCGACGCCCGAACCGGATTCAACGAATACCAGGTGTTGTATTGCGTGAAGCCGGGATCGCCGAACAGATGGCCCGTCGATCGCCACAGATACAGGAACCACACGCCGAGGGCGGCGAACGGCGCGAGATAATAGGCGGCGTATTTCGATCTCGCGGGATCGAAGAACAGTGCGAGGGCGAAGATCAGCGGAACCAGCGCGCCGGTTTCTTTCGCCAGCACCAGCGCGGTGCAGGCGGCGGCCGCGGCGGCGTGGCGGTCCATTAGGAATAGAAGAAGCGCGAGGACGGTGAACAACATGGCCGGCATGTCCAACTGCGCCATCATTCCCTGGGTGTAGAACAGTGGATCGAGAAGTAGGAACAAAGCGGCGAACACGGCAGGCGTCCGTTCGCGATCGAGTTGCCGGGCGAGGAGGAACGTGCATAGCACCGCAAGGCTCGCGAGCGCCAGCATGGCCGATCGCGTGGCAGCGATGGAATAACCGAACATCCGCCAGACGAGCGCGAGGTAGGCCATCACCTCCGGCGGGTGCGCGTTGGGGACGGTGGAGTGCGGAACCCAGGCGCCATCGCGGAGAATATCGAGCGCCGCGGGAACGAACTGGCCGAGCTCATCCCAAAAGTAGGGCAAGCGCAAATACGGAAGATGCGCGAGGAAAATGATCCCGGCCAAGCCCGCCGCGAGGAAAAAGGCGAGCTTGTTATTGGATGGCGCCGGTTTTTCCGGTTTGAGGCTCCAGCTTGATTTCACCAAAAGTGGCTTCATACTGGGATACGTTTTGCGTCAACACATTTAACAACGCCTTAGCCTGCTGCGGACTCACGTACACGCCCTGAAAGTTGTGGATCGTCACGCTGTCGGGAGCATTCTGGTTGACGATGCCGAACATCAGAAAGAAGTCCCACAGATTCACGCGGATTTGCACGCTGTTGGCGTAGGATTCGCGGTACTCGGGTGTGTTGAGCAACTGGAACTTCGTGGCGGGCTGGGATGGCGTCATAGACACATCCATCTTGACATGGCGGGCAAGTGCCCGGCTTTACTGTCCTAGGATTGCTTGGGGCATCAAGACAGACAAACGGGACGGCACCCGAGGGCGCGCAAACCTGAACCCGGGGTTTAGTTCCTACTTCTTCTTGAATGGAGGAATGTCAACCGGCAAACCCACACGCATGAAAAACCGAGCGAACGACTGAGACAGGTGTTCCCTGTACGGAGGGAGTAGACGGAGCCGTTTGGAAAGTCGGGCTCTGTTCCGCACGTATTTCACTGGCAAAGAGTAGACCCGTTTAAAATCAACAATCCGGATTTCCCGTTCGAACCCCACGTAGGGACACGCCCCGATTAAATGAATATTTGGCAGTCGCCCCTTGCGCGCCTCCTCCAGCGTCTCGATCCTTGCCAGCGTGCCGGTCATTTCCGACTGCCTCCAGACGGCGCAGAAGACGATTTCATCCAGCCTCTCGCGGCCTTTGACGAGATCGCAGCCCGATGAACGTTCACGCAGTTCTTAGTACTCCGCCAGCCCGATAGCGGTCAAAAGTTGATGACACCGTAGTAGCGAGCCATCCAGTACGGCAGGATGTAGTCGATGCCCCCGCCTTCGATCAGTCCCGATCCGCCGCCGGTCAGTTGAAACGGGCTGATCTGCCAGACAAATTCGTCGGGGACGCGCTGTGGGATGGGCAAGGGATCGCAGGACTCGCCGGAATTGACGCAGGACGGGTACAGGCCGGTCAGGTCCACGTAGTAATCGCGCCGTGGCCGCTGGAGCCATTCGAAAAGATACGTGGCAGTCGCGGAGTCGCGTGTGGCGTTGGGGCCGTCCAGCGCGCGATCGATCATGTTGAAATGCGCGTTCATGTGGCTCTGGATTGCCCGCCAATAAATCTGATAGACGGCTTGATAGCGCGCGAGCAACGTGGAATCCGTTTCCAGGCGGATGAGGCTGAACAAATTGATGGCGTCCAGGTTGAACTTGAAATAGGAATCGCGGACGTCCCCGGCATCGACTTCAACCGGAATGGCGGCAAGAACAGAGCCGGGGCTGGCGGCGCTCTGATAGGTGGACGCGAATTGCTGTGAGTTGACATGACGGCCCAGTTGAAGCATTCCGAGTTGCTCGTCGGGGCGGATCAGAAACGTAGTGCTGGCGGAGCCATCTGGCATCACGACCGCCCAGGAGTTCGCGATCAGGAAATTCAGCATGCGCGTGGCGAGCGTTGCGATGGCCGGCTGCGTCGAGGAACCGAGGAGATCGTAGGCGACGCCGAGGCCGAAGAAGACTCCCATGTACTCGTCGCGCGACGTGTGTCCGATCCAGTAGTTCGCGCCGCTCTCATGGATCCCGTTGGCGGACTCTTCGCTCGTGATGCCGGCCGCATAGGGCGAATTGATGGGTACGATGCAGCGCGCGAGAACATCGGTGCCGGTGACATCAACCAGCGTCTTGAGGTGAGCAAGAGCGGCTTGGGCGTTGGCGAGCGCGGCGGGGTCGCTGGTTACGCTGTAGCGATACGATTCAGCGGCCAGGTAGTGGCCGGTCCACAGCGCCGAATCGCCGCAGCGGGTGTAGCCGGTGATCTGTTCACTGGTGGGCGACGCGAAGATCGGATCGAGAATTCCGCCGTACGGCACGTGCCGTGATTGGATGGTAGCGTCGATGGCGAGCGCGTCTGATTGGCAGCCGCAACACGCGAGGAAGAGCGCGGCAAGAGCGGCAATACTCAGGAGTCGAGCGGTCCCCACTTGTTGTATGGACGCAGTGCGGGGGCGAAGCGTTGCTTCAGTCGATCTGATCGCCTTCGTCAGTCGATTTGGTCGCCTTCGTCTTCGGGATCGCCCACAGGAATCCGAAGCATGTTTTCCGGATCGAGAAACTGCATGAAACCGGGCGGCAGCGTATCGCTAGGATCGTCGATGTTGGTGGACCCGAGTGCGCCGTCGGCTCCGATCAGGCAGAGGTCGGCATCCGGCCATTGCTCACGAGCTGCGTCCAGGGCATTGGTGAAGGACAGGATGTCAGGGCGCTCCAGACGCGCGGCGGTAGGTGCGTGCGGCGGCTTGGGCGGCTGGGGAGTGATTCCGAGATGCTGGTGGTGCGACTTTTGGAGAGCTTCGGCGATCTTGTGCAGCGCTTCAGGTTTCATGCGATTCCCTTTCATCGCCAGAGTACGGCTGGGCGTCGCGGAAGCCGAGTGGTCCTGTCGGCTAAGTGCTTCTCAGGGCACGAAACAAAAAAATAATCGGGTCGTGATCAGGCGATTTCGCCAACCCAGATAGATTCCAGCCATTGCAGGCCGATCTGGCGCTGGGTGAGTTTCAATCCGGGAGTTTCCTTGAGCCAATCTTGGATGTTTGAATCCTGGATGCGGGTCCAGCCGCGGGAGGCGGCCAGGTTGGTCATCTCATCGGGTGCGAATGCGGAGCGCACCGGCTCGCCCAGCAAAGCGAGGACGATGTTGCGCGGGACGCGTCCATTCTTTCTACGGAGATAGGTGAAAGCGATGCGGCTGCCGGGCGACGACAGAGCCACGAACGCGCCGAGATTGGCCGACACCGCTTCGGGCGTGAGGTACATCGTGACGCCCTCCCAAAGCCAGAACGTCCGGAGCGTGGGATCGAAGCCAGCGGCGAGGATCAGTGGAGCGAGCTGGTCGTGCTGGAAGTCCATCGGGACGAAACGAACGTCTTTTGCGCAAAACGAACCCACCGATGCGGCCCGTCCGCGCTTCCAGGCTTGGCTGGCCGGAAAGTCAACCTCGTAGACGATGGTGTCCTTAAGCGAATCCAGTCGCCAGGCGCGGCTATCGAGGCCGGCGCCAAGAATGACCATTTGTTCCACCGGCAGGGCCGCGGCGAGGGCGCGGTCGAGGATCACGGTTCGGAACTGATTGAACGTGCCCATGGGGCGCTGCCAAAATGCATACGGGGACGTGCGGGCGCCGCTTGCGATCGCGGCACGAGCTCGCTCCACCCGCTTGCGCCATCGCTCGTGGAGAAATTTCTCGGCGACCGGATCGGAGAAACCCGGCACTCGCGGCGCAAGGTTGCCAAGCGCGCGATTCAGCGCAACGAACTGAGCTGTCCGGCTGGGTTTGCCTGGGCGCATTCAAGAACAGAGTACGGCAATGGGCCGACTCGTGTTCGCTATGATCGTGTCCGTGAGCGGAACACTGTACGTGGTGGCGACCCCCATCGGCAATCTGGACGATATCACCACGCGCGCCGTCCGGACGTTGCGCGGAGTGGACCGGATCGCGTGCGAAGACACACGCCACACGCGACGGCTGCTGGATCACTACGGCATCGCGAAGCCGCTGGTCAGCTATCACGAACACAACGAACTCGCGCGCGCCGAGGAGCTTCTCGCGGAGCTTACAGCGGGCAGCAATATCGCGCTGGTGTCGGACGCGGGCACGCCGCTGATCGCCGATCCGGGCTATCGGCTGGTGGCGCAGGCGCGGGCGCGGGGCATCGCGGTATGCCCGATCCCGGGACCATCCGCTTTGTTGACGGCGCTGAGCGCGTCCGGATTGCCGACCGATGCGTTTTACTTTGGCGGCTTCCTGCCCGCGAAGAAGACGCAGCGCCGAAAAACGCTGGAAGAGTTGAAGAATTATCCGGCGACACTGGTGTTCTATGAAGCGCCGCATCGAATCCTGGAGGCTTTGGACGATGTCGCGGAAGTCCTGGGGGCGCGGCGCATGACGCTGGGCCGCGAGCTGACCAAGATCCACGAAGAATTCCTCACGGGCGAACCCGCGGAACTGCGCGACACGCTCGCGAAACGCCCGTCCATCAAGGGCGAGATCACGCTCATGATCGGCAAGGCCGAAGCTCCCGCCGCGGATGCAACGCCGATCGAAGAGGCATTTGATAAGCTCCTAAAATCCGGGGTGCCGCGCATGGAGGCGATGAAGACATTGGCGCGCGAACGCGGCCTATCCAAACGCGACGTCTATCAGAAACTTAACGAACAGTGAGGCTGGCGGGGGTGGCGCGGCGCGCGGGCGCGGGACAACAATCGGCGCGGCAAACATCGTAACTGGGCGGATACTGCCCGATCGCGCGCGGCTGGCAGATCCCCATGCGCTCGCCGATCAGTTCGCGAATCATTTGTAGAAACTTGGGGTGAACTCCCACAGTAGGGGCGCGCACCAGATCGATGCCGCGCTCGTGAGCCACAGCCAGGAGCTCAGTGTCGAGATCGTAAATCACTTCCATGTGATCGGAGACAAACCCGATGGGCACCACAGCCAGTTTCGTTCCGCGATCCATTTCTCCCACCACGCCGGCGATGTCGGGTTCGAGCCACGGCTGGCTGGGCGGCCCGCTGCGGCTTTGATAGACCAGCCGCCAATCGGCGATCCCGACTTGTTCGGCAACCAAGCGGCACGATTCCTGCAGCTGCTTGACGTAATCGCTAGTTTCGGCCATCGAAAGCGGCACACTGTGCGCCGTGAAGATGAGCCGCGAGTCACGCCCACCCAAGGCAGTGCGAACCTCGTCGGCCTGGGCTTCGATGAACAACGGATGATTGTAGAACGCCCGTAATTTGTGGACCTCCGGTGCGCCGGGTATTTCACCGCGCGCCCGCTCGATGTCTTCCAGATATTGCCGGCATCCGGAATACGAGCTGAAAATTGACGTGACGAACCCGAGCGCCTTGCGCACGCCATCGGCCTTCATCTGGCGTAACGTGTCGGCCAGGAACGGATGCCAGTTGCGATTGCCCCAGTAAATGGGGAGCCGCGGCCCATGGACGTCGAGCTCCTTGCGAAGCGCCGCGATCAGGGCGCGAGCTTGATCGTTGATGGGGCTCTTGCCATCGAAGTGATGGTAATGCTCCGCCACCTCGATCATTCGCTCCGGCGGAACGTTACGTCCGCGCAGCACGTTCTCGAGGAACGGTATAACGTCGTCGGGCTTTTCCGGTCCTCCGAAAGAGAGCACCAGCACGGCGTCGTAGGCGAGATCAGGCATCCACGACTATTGTAAGCGGATCACCGCCAATGTCCGCGATGATAGCGCCAGTTGTTGCCGTGGCGCTCCCAACGATCGCGATCCCACACCGCATGCGGGTGCGGTGGCACGGCCCATCGGCCATTCACCCATGCCCAGCGGCTGCCATTCAAATTCCAAAAGCCGTCCACCCAAACATAGCCTGGGCCGGGCGCGTAGCCGACGGCGCCAACCGCATAGGGCGCGGGCGGAGGAGGAACGCTGTACGCAACGTAATTCGCTCGATAGCCTCCGCCACAGGCCACCAGGGCGCCGCACGCCACCATCGCGGACGACGCTAAAAGAATCCCCGTAAGAACTGTAGATTTCATCGCAATGTCTCCTCATCAACTTGGATGAGGAGAATCGCGGGATGGGTTTCCAAGCATGAACGTCCGCTAACGTTATGCCGGATTCATCTAGTGCGAAATCGCGACTGCGACCGGCGCGCTGCACACCACCTGACCCGCCGCCTGACCGCCGCAAACGGACACGTTCACCGTATTGCCGGCCAAGTCCGCGGGAAGAATCAGATCCACTTGCTGGACCCCATTCAGTCCCGGAGCAGGCCCTGCATAGTAAGGTTGCGCGATCACCTGGTTCCCGATCTCAGCCGTGATCAGGCCCGTTCCGGACAAGCCCGTGGCAAAGATCTGGATGATGCTGCCCAGCGCCGCCGGCTGCTTAGAACCGTTCACGCTGTAGTCCTGGTTCAACACGCCGTTCGCAAAAATGCCGGGCGCGAATGGCGTGAGGTTGACGGTAAATGGCGCGCTCGAGTTACCGTCCACCGTCACCACCACCTGCGCGGACGTTGCGGTTCCCAAACCTTGCGGCACCACGAGATTGATCTGCGTATCGCTCATGAAGAGCAATTCGGCGGGCAGTCCGTTGAACGTCACAGTCACGATTTTGCCGGCAAGCTGGGTTCCGCCAAGACTCACGATGGAGCCGGGGGCAACCGCGCCTGCGGTAAACGTCGCACCGTTCACCACCGCTTTCACCGTGGGCGGCTGAATCGGGGGCGCCGTTGGAGGCGTAATCACAAGCGTGATGGGTATATCTTTCGATCCGGCAATGGGCCCGGCATCGATGGTCAATATCGCGTTGTAAGTGCCGGGAGCGAGCGTGCCTGGAATCGCATCGATGCGAATGCCCGAGTTGTTCACGCCCGAGGTCGGCGATGGGTTCAGCCAGCCGCTGCCGTTCAGGTACTTCAGAGTCGCGGTCCATTGCAGAACGCCGCCCGATGGATTCTGGATGATCAAGTATTGCGTCTGCGTTCCACTGCCGGCGGCGGCGGTGTAGCTCAGCGACGGCAGGTCCACGTACAGGCGCGGGAAATAACTCGCGTTGCAATCGCCGACGACGGTGCAATCCTCGGCAATCTCCACTTGCTGGAAGCGCGGGATGGGATCCTTCGCCGTTGCCGTGTAGACGGTTGAAACGGGAGCGAGCGAGACGTTCTCTGAAGTTTGGATCGCATTGCCGCTGAATGGCGCGAGCGCGAGGAACGTGGGGAACTGGGCGCTCTCCTGATTGGACGGATTGGCGTCCACCACTTCATACACCGCGACTCCCGCGCCGTTGGTGAGAGTGACTTCGCTCATCCCATCGAAACTGACCGTGCCCGATCCGGGCGCAGCGGGAGTATACAGAGGCTTGCCACCCGCGCCGTTTGCATCCGTGTTCGGCACGAAGGAAAGCAGCAGCGACGGATTGGGGCCGGGTGTGTACTTACCCCCCGAAGCGGTCAGCCCGAGGTCGCCTCCCGCCGTCGGCTGCGTGGCATCCGATCCAGCCACCACGGTGGGAACAAACAGCCGCGCTCCCGCTGGAAATCCTGAATACTGCACGATGATCCGCGTGCCGGTATCTGCGTTGAGATTCTGCCAGGCGCTGAGTGGTGAGAACGAATCCGCGAATCCTTCGGTCACGCGCGTGGAGGCGAACGTGGCGCCGGACTCAAGGAAACTCGCGAAGCTCGTGGTGTCGACAGGCAGCGGAGATCCTTTTTGACTGCAGATGATCTTGGTTGAAAAGCCGTCGTACAGGCCGTGCTCCGGAATTCCGACGGTGATCTGGTTCGACGAAAGCCCGAAGATCTCCGTGGGATTCAGGCCGATCAATACCTGCATGGTGCTGTTCGACGCGAAATTTAATTCATTGGCGGCTCCACGAAGTCCAGCTAATCGTAGCGTGACTGCACCGGACGACGACAACGTGAACGTGACGCCGTTGAAGACGAGCGACCCATTTCCGACCACCGTGGGAGTGACATTAATCGGCTGCGGTCCGGAGCCGTTGTCGGCTGTGAGCATAAGGCCCATGAAATCGCCCGATGATGAGAGGCGATTGGTGATGCTAACGTTGAGGAAGATGAAAAGATTCGCCACCAGCGACGCGGCCGGCTGGCCGCCGGAACATTGGAATACGAGATCGCCGGTCCTTTCCGTTATGCCTTCTCCATGCACGATGGCGGGCGTAGCGGAGGGTGTGCATGTTAAGGTGGTGGCGCTAACAGAAGGAAGAACGGCGGCGCACAACAAGAGGGGGAAGTGGGCGAAAAACGGGCGAAACATGGAAGTACCCTTTCGAATAAAACAGGGCGCGGTGTCCCGATTATACATGTCTGTGTGCCCTGTTACAATTAATTAAATTGGCTGCTGTTCCTGCTTTATGACCACTCCATCGTCCATCGCCGAAATCGCTTCCCTAAACCGGCAAGAGCCCCTGGTGGACACTTTCGGCCGCATTCACGACAATCTTCGAATCAGCGTGACGGATCGCTGCAACATTCGCTGCTTTTACTGCATGCCCGAAGAAGACGTGAAATATGCGCCACGTGAAGAGATTCTTTCGTTCGAGGAGATCGAACGCTTCGCGCGCATAGCGGTATCACTTGGTGTAACGAAAATTCGAGTGACGGGCGGCGAGCCGTTGGTGCGGAAAGATCTTCCGGTTTTGATCGAAAAGCTGTGCGTGATCCCCGGAGTACGGGACGTCGCCCTCACCACGAACGGCGTGCTGCTGGCGCGTCACGCGCAGGCTTTGTACGACGCGGGGTTGCGCCGGCTGAACGTCCATCTGGACACTTTGGATCGCGAGCGTTTCATGAAAATTACGCGCCGCGACGATCTCGGCAAGGTGCTGGATGGCATCGATACCGCGCAGCGGATCGGTTTCGGGCCGATCAAGATCAACGCTGTGGCGGTGAAGAATCTGGTGGAACCCGACATTGTTCCGCTAGCGCTCTATGGACGCGAACGGGGCATAGAGATCCGTTTCATCGAATTCATGCCGCTGGATTCGCAAGGGCTGTGGGCACGCGAAAACGTGCTTTCAGCGGACGAGATTGTCGAGACTTTGTCGCGCGAGATTTCGCCGCTGGTGGAAGTCGCGGATCGAGACCCCCGCGCTCCGGCCACACAGTATCGTTACGCCGATGGCGTGGGCGGCGTCGGATTCATCGCTTCGGTCACGCGCCCATTTTGCTTGAACTGCAATCGCGTCCGCCTCACCAGCGACGGCAAGCTGCGATACTGCCTGTTCGCGATTGAGGAGACCGATGTTCGCGCCTTGCTGCGCAGCGGGGCCCCGGATGAGGAGATTTCCGCCATCATTCGCGAGACGGTTCACAAGAAGTGGTTGGGGCACGAAATCAATTCCGCGAAGTTTGTGGCTCCGCCGCGCCCGATGTACGCAATCGGGGGTTAGCGGGAAACGCGCTGACTTACTAAGTGGCGCGCGCCGGTGTCATCCAGATCTAACGGTTACAACGCATCTACTTGGTAATAGTAACGTCACAGCTACTATGCGAGGTGGAGACTTTATTTCAGGGTGGGGCAAGCTTTTGCGCGGTAAGTTACCGCTGCTTTCTATAGAGATTACAAGTGAGTGCCCGCTGAGTTGTCCGGGCTGCTACGCCTATGGCGATCGGCATCTGGGCGGCGGCGTTACGCTGACCCAGCTTTCGGATTCGAAGGGTGAAACGCTGGTTCAGGGCATTCTGAGGCTCGTCGACCAGCACGATCCGATGCAGCTGAGCTTAGTGGGCGGCGAACCGATGATGCGGCATCGCGAGCTCAGTAAGTTACTTCCCATACTAAGTGCGCGCGGCATTTACACCATGGTAGTTACTAGCGGAGTAATTCCCATTCCAGCCGAATGGATGGCGCTCCCGCGAGTTACTATCGCGATCTCGGTGGATGGATTGCAGGAGCATCACGATGAGCGCCGCAAGCCCGCGACTTACGACCGAATTCTCCGCAACATTGCCGGGCGGCGCGTATATATTCATTGGACAGCGGTCCGCGCACATGTCCAGGAGCTCAGTTACGCCGAGCGCTATCTGGAGTTCTGGAGCGCGCGCGAGGAAGTGCATCGCATTTGGATGAGCGTGTACACGCCGCAGCGTGGCGAGCAAAGCGCGGAACGGCTCACCAGCGAAGATCGCCACCGCTTGGCGGAAGCGATTCCGTGGCTGGCCGCGAAATATCCCAAGTTTTTGATCAAGCCAGGGATGGCGCGAGCCATCTTGAGTCCGCCATCGAGTCCCGATGAATGCGCGTTCGCCCGCGTGTCCGCGAATTACACAGCGGACTTGCGAACACGGGTCGAACCTTGCGTTTTCGGCGGCGATCCGGATTGCTCGCAATGCGGCTGTGCAATCAGCTCCGCTCTACATTGGATCACGAACGAAAACTCGGGCGCGCGTATGGCGCTCGACGCGTCGCTAAAAGTCGGTTCGGCGGTCGCGCGATTGCAAAAAGCGAGCTAGGCGTCGTCGTCGGACGCGAGTTTGGCCAGCACCGAGAAATCTTCCAGCGTTGTCGTATCGCCCTTCACCTCGCCATTAGTTGCGAGCTCGCGCAGAAGGCGGCGCATGATCTTGCCGCTGCGCGTCTTGGGCAGCGAATCGGTGAACCGGATGTCGTCGGGCTTGGCGATCGGTCCGATTTCCTTGGCCACCCACTGGCGCAACAGATTCTTGTTCTCGTCGCTGGGTAGATGCCCGTCTTTCAGGGTGACGAATGCAGAGACGGCCTGGCCTTTCACCTCGTCGGGCCGCCCCACTACCGCGGCTTCAGCCACCATCGGATTGGCAACCAGCGCCGATTCGATTTCCATCGTGCTTAGCCGGTGGCCTGCCACATTCAGCACATCATCAACGCGGCCCATCAGCCAGAAATAGCCGTCCGCATCGATACGCGCACCATCGCCGGCGAAGTACATGCCGGGGATTTGCGACCAGTATTGCTCCTTGTAGCGCTCCGGATCGCCATAAATTGTCCGCAACATGGACGGCCAAGGTTGTTTGATCACCAGAAACCCGCCCGCTCCCGGCGGTACGCTCACACCCTCGCGATTCACCACGTCGGCGATCACGCCCGGCAATGGTAGCGTCGCCGATCCGGGCTTGGTCGCGATCGCGCCAGGCAGCGGCGAGATCATCGCGGCGCCGGTTTCGGTTTGCCACCAGGTGTCGATGATCGGGCAGCGCCCGCCGCCGATCACTTCGCGATACCACATCCAGGCTTCGGGATTGATCGGCTCGCCGACGCTCCCGAGCAGCCGCAGCGAGCTGAGGTCACGATTGCGCGGCCATTGTTCGCCTAGGCGCATGAATGCGCGAATGGAAGTCGGCGCCGTGTAGAAGATGCTGACTTTGTATTTCTCGATGATGCGCCAGAAGCGATCGGGCTCCGGCCATGTCGGCCCGCCTTCATAGATCACCACGCTCGCGCCGTTTTGCAGCATTCCATAGACGACGTAAGTGTGGCCCGTCACCCAGCCAATGTCGGCCGAACACCAAAACGTGTCTTCTTCGCGCAGATCAAAGATCCATTTGGCCGTGATGTAGGAGCCCACCGAATATCCGCCGGTGGTGTGCAGAATGCCTTTCGGTTTGCCGGTGGTGCCAGAGGTATAGAGCAGATAAAGCGGGTGCTCAGCGTCCACAGGCTCCGCCGCGCAATCGGCGGACGCGGTCTCCATCAACTCGTGCCACCAATGGTCGCGGCCCGGATGCATCGTGACATTGCTGCCGGTGCGCTTGTAAACCAGAACATTCTTCACCGTGGAACAGTGCGGCAGGGCTTGATCGACAGCCTCCTTGAGCCTCACTTCAGTCCCCCTTCGAAACGCCCCATCTTGCGTGATCACGGCCGTGGCTCCGCAATCGTTGATGCGATCGATCAGCGCCTGCGCGGAAAATCCGCCGAAGACCACCGTGTGCGTGGCCCCAATGCGCGCGCACGCCAGCATGGCGATGGGCAACTCGGGGACCATGCCCATATAGATCGCCACCCGATCGCCCTTTTTGACGCCCAGCGACTTCAGCACGTTCGCGCACTTGGAAACCTCGCGCAGCAGTTGCTGGTAGGTAAGCGTGCGGGAATCGCCGGGCTCGCCCTCCCAAAGAATGGCGGCCTTGTTTTTGCGCCAGGTGGCAACGTGACGGTCCAGGCAGTTGTCGGAAATGTTCAACTCACCGCCCAGGAACCATTTGGCGAACGGCAGTTTCCACTCAAGCACGCGATCCCAGGGCTTGAACCAGTGCAGCTCGCTGGCGATCTTGGCCCAGAAACCTTCCGGGTCGTCTTTCGCTTCCTTATATAAGCGCTCGTATTCGGCCCGGCTCTTGATCTGGGCCCCGGCACGAAACTCGTCGGGCGGCTCAAAGACGCGCTGTTCCTTAAGCACGGAATCGATGGCGTTCGTTGACATGGCTCTCCATAGCATATCGCCGATCGAACGCACTCATGCCGGTGTAGAATGAGTTGCGTGAAAAACTTCCTGATCGGTTTGGTAGCCGGCATTCTGCTGTGCGGCCTCACGGCCCTGATTCTGGTCTTCGCGATGGTTCGCTTTGCCGGCTCGTTCGCCAACCGGCCCGTGAGTGTCGCCGATGGGTCCACGCTGGTGCTCACGCTGGAAGGCGATGTACCGGAACGCCTGCCGGCCGATATCCCGATTCCGTTTCTCCAAAATCAGACTCCGTTGTCGGTGGAACAAGTTTGGGACACGTTTCGCAAAGCTGCCGCCGATCCGCGCATTCATGGGATCCTGTTCGAACCGCGGGGGCTCAGCATAGGATGGGCCAAAATGCAGGAAATCCACGACGAGATTCTGCAATTCAAGAAATCCGGTAAGCCGATCATCACGTATTTGCACGGCCCAAGCGCGCGCGAGTACTATTTGGCGGCAGCCACCGACAAAATCTTCATTTCGCCGGAGGATTCTCTCGATCTGAAGGGACTGCGCGTCGAGTCCATGTTTTTCAAAGACACCCTCGACAAGGTGGGCGTCAAGGCGGACGTGATTCATGCCGGCAAATACAAAGACGCCGGCGACATTCTCACCCAGACCTCGATGACGCCCGAAACGCGCGAGGTTTTGAACGACATTCTCGATCAGTACTACGGCAACCTGATCGCGACGGTGGCGCAAGATCGCAAGAAGCAGCCGGACGCCGTTCGGGCGTTGATCGACGACGGTCCGTTCCTGGCGCGCGACGCAGCCGCCGGCGGGTTGATCGATGCGCTCGGGTATGAAGACCAGGCGGTCGCCGAGATGCAGAACCGCTTGAAGCAGAGCGAGCTGAAAAAGATATCGGGCAAGGCTTACTTGAAGGTTCCGGTGCTCTCGGCGGGCGGCGGCCACAGAATCGCGCTCGTGGTGGGAGATGGAATGATTACCCAGGGCAGCGGCAACGAGACTGCCGACGACGAAAGTTTCACTGCGACCGGGTTCATCAAGCTGCTGAAGCAAGTGGAGAACGATTCGTCCATTCAGGGGGTAATCCTGCGCATCGATTCGCCTGGCGGCGACGCCGTCGCGTCCGACGACATGCTGCACGAAGCCAAGATCCTCAGCAAAAAGAAACCGCTGGTGATTTCGATGAGCGACGAAGCCGCGTCGGGAGGCTATTATGTGGCCGCTACCGGCGATCCGATTATTGCCTATCCGAACACGCTTACCGGATCGATTGGCGTGATTTTCGCGCGGCTCAATCTGCACGGCCTGTATGACAAGATCGGAGTTAACAAGCAACTACTCTCGCGCGGCCGCTATGCCGACATCGATTCCGACTATGCTCCGATGAGCGACGATGAGCGCAAGAAGATCGCGGGCCAAATCGACGCTTTTTATCGGGCCTTTGTGGGACATGTGGCGGAGGGACGGAAGAAGCCGTTCGACCAGATTGAGCCGCTGGCGCAAGGGCGAGTCTGGCTAGGAGCGCAAGCCAAGCAGAACGGGCTGGTGGATCAATTGGGCGGCCTCGATCGCGCCATCGAAATCCTGAAGCAGCAAGCGCACATGTCGGCTTCCGACCGGGTGACTCTGGTGCCCTACCCGGGCCGGCGAAGCGTTTTCGATCTGCTGTTCAGCCGCGCCGATCCCGCCGCCGAAGTCCAGATGCGAATGGAAAAGATCGTGGGTAAGCTTCCCTTCCAGGCTCTCTCGCAACGGGGATTCCTGAAATTAATGCCGTATTCCATCACCGTTCGGTAGGTGTTGTGGGGCAGCCTCCCCGTCATCCGCCGCCCCACCATCTCGCGAACGCGCAGAACAATCTAGCGAGTTCCCACCGGTTCCACTCCGTGCGTGCTGGTGCTCTTCTCGCCGGCCGAAGCGATGTCTTCCGCACCGGTTGCCTTCAGAAGATCCTTGGCTCGGGAGATTTCGTCCGAAGTATTGCAATGCACCGAAAGCAGCACGCCGCCGTCCTTCACGCGACCTTCATAACGCTTGGCTTCGTATTCCGGAATTCCCATCCCGACCAATGCGCCGATCAATCCGCCCACCGCTGCGCCCGCGCCCAATCCAGCCAGCGCTCCCATGATTGGACCGGCTGCGATGAATGGTCCCACGCCGGGAATCGCAAGCGCGCCAATTCCGGCCAGGAGACCCAGCGTTCCGCCAACCACGCCGCCCGTGGTCGCGCCGGTGGTGGTGCCTTCCGGAGCCTTCGTGTTCTTCTCGTGAGCAAACTCTTTCGTGCTTTGGTTATCGGGCAAGAGCACCGAAATGTCGTTGTTCGAAAAGCCCGCCGTCATGATGCGGTCGACCGCGCGCTCCGCTTCCATGATGCCCTTGTAAATGCCGAAGACGGCCGTATTTTTGCCTGCCATGTTGAATTCTCCTTTTTGGATATGAAAATATAGCTACTAGGTTTTTTGGAGGCGCTTGCCTCCCTGCTCCAACTGTTTTCCGGCCTTGTGCGCCGCGTCCTTCGATTTCTCGGCTACCACATCGACTGCCTTTTTCGTGGCCTCGGCCGCGTCGTCGATTTTGTCTTTCAGCTTGTCTTTGATGTTGCTCATTGCCTGCACTCCTCGCTCGCTGGTTAGAGGCGCTGAGTAGATGAGTGTTACAGAAAGCTTTGAATGAAGTGGGACCGGCGTGCTCTAACAATCTGGTATCCCAAAGCCTTGCCTTGACGGGACCAGGCATTCCACTCACTCCTTCATTTCGAAATCTCTTATCCTCTAGGGCGCTTCCGTTCGCCTTCCTAAGCTCAACCGCTGCCATCGAGTAAGCTCTTGCGTCCTAAACGGCGCTGCCCTGCCTGCCGATTGGATTCCTTACGGCAAAGCCTGCCTGGGAGCAACCGTTTGTACCTGGCTCAACTCTTGCGCGCCAATCCGCTGCTGGCGCTTTCCTTATTGATATGCATCGCGACTATCCTCTGGTGCATCCTTCTTGCTCGGCGGCAACGCACCGGCCTCGACAAGATGCTGACCGGCTTGCTCGGCCTGATTGCGATTTACGAATCGCTGCGAATCCTGAAGGACTCGGGCTTCGCCGCCCTATCGCGTTTTCGGACGCTGGATACCTGGGTGGATTTCATCAGCGCTTGCCTGTATATGGTTGCCGCGCTCATTCTCAAAACATCCAGTGTTGATCGCTCCGCCACGCGCGTTCATCTGCGCCTGGTGGAAGCCGACGAAAAGCCTGTGGACTTCGCCAATGCGGCCATCGCCGCGGTACCCGAGCTCGGCCATCCCCTGCTGGATTCGTCGCCGCTCGCCGTCTTCGCCACCGACCCGCACGGCGCCGTCACGTATTGGAACGCGTCCGCGGAATTGCTGACCGGCTGGACTCGCCACGAAGTGGTGGGCCATCAGCTTCCGTTCGATCCGGGCGGGCCCATCCATAGCAAGAACGGGCGTTTGGTGGAATGCGCCATTTGGACCGCGCCCATTCGCGCGCCCCACGGTCCGCCGCGCGGCAAGGTTATCATCGCCGCCGGAAGCAACGCGCTGCATGACGCGGGCCTGGAATTTTCCACCCTGCAGAGCCGCGGCCATTAGCGCGGCTACTCGCCAAGTAGAGTCCGCAATCTCTCGTACCCGGCGCGGCTCACTGGAAGTTGCGAGCCGTCCGATAGCACTGCCACGCGGCTGTCCTTGGCGTAAGGCTCGATCTTCGCCACGCGCTCCAGGTTCACGATGATGGAGCGATGAATGCGCACGAACTGCTCGGGATCGAGCGCGGCTTCCAAACTGGAAATCGTTTGCTCCTTTAGATACGATTTGCCCTGGCTATGCAGCGACACATAATCGTCCTGCGCCTCGGCATAATCCAAACGCTCCACCGGAATGATGTGGACCCGCGCGCCTTCTTTCACCACAATGCGCTGGAGAAATTCCTGCGGACGCCGCGCGGCCCGAGCCAGTTCCGTTGCAGGCAGCGGCAGCGCGGGTTTCGAGACCGATGACGCTTTCTCGCCCAAGCGCGCCCTCGCACGTTCCAGCGCTTTATGGAATCGCTCCAGGCTGAAGGGCTTCAGCAGATAATCCACGGCGTGCTCGTCGAAGGCCCGCATGGCGTACTGATCGTAGGCCGTGACGAAGATGACGGCGACCTCCTGGCCGATCAGCTCCAGCACCTCGAACCCATCGAGCTTCGGCATCTGGACATCCAGAAACACCAAGTCCGGCTTTTTCTCGGCGATCGCTTTCACGGCCTCGAATCCATTGGCGCACTCGGCCACAATCTCGATCCCGGCACTCGATCCAACATACTCGCGCAGTAACGCGCGGGCCAATTCCTCATCGTCGACAATGACGGCGGTCAGATTGCGCGGGGCAGTCGCGAGGCCAGCTGAAGAAGAATCGCGCTCCAGGTTTTTCAAATCCACCATGAGCTCGCGCGCCGATTGATAACGGCGCTCCCGATCCTTCTCCAGGCACTTCCGCACCACGCGGTCAAACGATTCGGGAAGATCATAGTTGAAACGCGCCAGCGCATCGGGCTGCGAGTTGAGGATGCGCGCCATGGTTTCCGACACCGTCGTGCCGGCGAACGGAAGCCGCCCGGTGGCCATTTCGTACAACACCACGCCCAGGCTGAACAGATCCGTGCGATGATCCAAGGCCCGGCCCAGCGCCTGCTCTGGGCTCATGTACGCGACGGTCCCCATGACGACGCCGTCGTTGGTGATCAACTGCGTCTCGTCGTTCTTGTTGTCGGCCTCCAGTTTGGCGAGTCCGAAGTCGAGCACCTTCACGTGGCCGCGCGGAGTCAGCATCAAGTTCGACGGCTTGATGTCGCGATGCACGATGCCCTTGGAATGCGCGTCGTCGAGCGCGTCGGCCACCTGGATGCCGACCGGGAGCAGCTCGGAAAGCGGCAAGGGACCGCGTGCCAGCCGGATGCTCAACGGCTCGCCTTCTACATATTCCATCGCGAGAAAACGGAGTCCCTGATATTCGCCGATTTCGTAAATGTGCGCAACGTTGGGATGAGCCAGCGCCGACGCCAACCGCGCCTCCTGCACGAATCGAAGCATGCGATCCGGGTCGGCAGCCATACTCGCCGGCAGAACTTTTAGCGCGACACGCCGGCCGAGCGTTAAATCATCGGCCAGATAGACTGCGCCCATGCCGCCTTCGCCCAGGCGCGAGACCACGCGGTAGTGCGCGATGTTGGACCCCGGTGCAAGCGGGCCGGTCATGCCCTCATCATCACACGTGTTCCGCACAGGGCAACTCCACTTCCACTACAAAGTGACCGTTGGCCACGCTGGTATCCACGCGTGCCCGATTCTCATACAATGCGCGCAACCGGTCGCGAACGTTCCGCAGCCCCAGCCCATGTCGGCTGGCCGCCGGCGCATCAGGATCGAATTCATTGGCGATTTTGAGTTGCAAGCGTCCCGCGCCGCAATGCGCTTCCAGCCGGATAGTTCCGCCGTCCACCAATCCCGCGATCCCGTGCTTCACCGCGTTCTCCACCAGCGGCTGCAGCAGAAGCGACGGCACCACGCAATGGCTGCAATTGGGATCGGCCTGGATCTCCACCCGCAGCCGCGCACCAAACCGAACCTGCTCTACCTCCAGATACGCCTTAGCGAGCGAGAGCTCGTCCGCCAGCGTGATCCTCTGCTTCTCGCCCAGTTTCAGGGTGGTGCGCAAGAAATCGGACAGCTTGATGCACATCTCGCGGGCGCGAAGCCCATCCACCGTCGCAAGCGCGCTGATCGAGTTTAAGCTGTTAAACAGGAAATGCGGATTGATTTGCGCCTTGAGGGCCTTCAGCTCCGACTCGCGCGCCAGCGTCAGCGCTTCCTGCTCACGCGTTTCGGCTTCCTTCGACGATTCCATCGAGAGCAGCACGTAATGCAGCGCCACCGACAGCAAATACAGAAGCACGCCGATACCGAACAGTAACGGAAGCTGAGAGCTGACGCGCTCGTTCAGCCTCGCGAAGAGGTATCGGCCGAGCAACAGCGCCAGCCCCTTGGCCAGCACGATCCACATCAGCCCGGCGACGATCGCGGCGGCCAGGTGATTGCCGAAGATCTTGAGGATGGGCGATTCGCCCGGCACCAGAACGCGGCACATGGGCCACGGCGCGAGGCAGATGAGAGCATAAAACAACGCCAGCGGAATGCTGAGCGTGACAGCTTCCAACCATTTGAGGCCGCCCATCATCACCAGCAGGTAGGCCAGCAGCAGGCCCCCGGGAATCCAGGCCAACAAATACAGCGATAGCCTGCCCTTGCCGGCAATCAGCGGATGCATGGTGGAATTGTCCGATTGTACGCGGCTTAATTACGCAGCGTGATGGCACCGAATAGCACGGAGCCGGTGATGACCAGCCGCGGCGTTTTCACGTTGGGATCGGGCCGCGGGTGAATGGTCCTGTCATTGATCCCCGCAAAGAGCACGCTGGCTCGATTGATTACGTTCCATGTTTCAGGAACCCGGATTTCGACTTCGCCGAAAACGACATTGGCGTCGATGCGCGCCTCGCCCACGGTCATGGACGCGTTTCGCAAATCGAAGCGCGCCGCGCCGAAGATCGCGCTGGCTTGCCCGCCGCTGAAATCCTGGGCATCGCTGCCGCTCCTCGACTCGCTGAAGATGGCATGCGCGCCGACGATCGGCGCGGATCCAGAGATGGGTATGTGAGGCCGTTCGATAGCCCGAAACAGTACGCTGACTCCAAAGGCGATCAGGATCACCGGCCATATCACCGAGAAGTTGAAGACGATAATGTCGAGCGTGTCCAGCAGCAGAAAAGCGCCAATGAGGACCATCGCGCCTCCCCAGACATAACCCGACGGAGCGTGGCTGTCGACGATGCGAGACACGCCGAAGGCAATCAGCAGGGCCGGCCAGTACTGCCAGATATCGTGGAACCTAAGGATGCCGAGATTGTCGAGCAGCAGCAGAACCCCGATACCAACCACAATGGCGCCGAAGAAAATCCCATGGCTTGGCGATCGGTTTCCGTGGCGCGCCATGCGCTGTTCCCAGCGAACCCGGCGTGCCTCCTGCTTTTGTTCCCAGCGCTGCCGCCGATCGTCCCAGCGATCCGTGTCCATGCTTCGAGCCTAGCAGCGGGACCGCGGCCAATCGAACCAATATCGGCGAATAGCGGCTGGGAATCGGCGAATGGCGGGTCCAGCTCACGGCGCTAGCCGATCGATCACCCAGCGGCCATCGGGATGCCGCGAATATTGCAAACGGTCGTGCAGTTGGTTGGCGCGGCTCTGCCAGAACTCGAGCGTTTCGGGCCGCAGACGGTAGCCGCCCCAACTGGCGGGAGCGGGGATGTCCGCCTCACTATACTTCTGACCTAGCTTGGCGACGCGAGCGTCCAGGAACTCGCGATCGGCAATCTGCGAACTTTGCCACGACGCCCAGGCCGTCAATTGGGCCTCGCGCGGGTGCATCTCAAAATACGCTTCGGCATCGGCGCGGGCGGTCTTTTCCACCACGCCGGTGATACGCACCTGACGCCCGATCTCAGGCCAATGAAACACCAGCGCCGCGCGCGGATTCTCCGCCAGCTCGCGGCCTTTGCTGCTGCGGTAGTTGGTGTAAAACGCGAAGCCATCGTTGGTGATCTGGCTCAGCGACACCACGCGAGCCGACGGCTTTCCATCGGGTCCGACTGTCGCGATCGTCATGGCATTGGGCTCGGCCAGACCGGCGCAGCAGGCTTCGTACAA
Source organism: Bryobacterales bacterium (assembly GCA_963772905.1). Taxonomy (GTDB): domain Bacteria; phylum Acidobacteriota; class Terriglobia; order Bryobacterales; family Bryobacteraceae; genus Palsa-89. The sequence goes on from CAVYZD010000001.1 coordinate 124,156, forward strand.
CCACATTCGAAATTGCGCGAAGGGCTGCGGGGCGGCGTGCTTTTCCAGCAACTCCCGGTTCTTCAGCTCTTCACGCAGATCGGCCAGTTTGAGATCCGCTGTGCGGCGACGCGGCACCACGATGTATCCGCAGGCGGCGTCACCCAAAACATCGTTGCGCTCGCGACCCCAATACCACCAATGCGCGGCGACGTAGGCGCTCATCAGCGAGTCCAGGCGATCTTCCATGATTTTCAACTCCGGGCCGCCCGCCGGAATCTCCGGCAATTCCGTCAAATCGAGCTTGGGAATCAGCCGCGGGAAATGATCCAGCATCAGGCCGCGCAGCAGCCGCAACCCTTCCTTGCGCTCGGCCTGCGTACCGCTGCGATAGCGGATCACACGCGCCAGCAGAAAGAGCTGCACCGCCGCCGCCGGAGGATGTACTTCAATCTGATGCCGGCCGTCGCTCTGCGGCGCGATCTGATCGCCATGCAGGAAGTGAAGGTTCGCCAGCGCAGACGCGAGCCGCGTGGTGTGATTCCAGAACGCCGGTGACAGATTCGCGGGCGAAGGGCCGGCGCGATACTTACCGTAGAGTGAGTGGGCAAGACGGTCAGCCGATCGCACTGCGGCGGGGTCTGGGAAGACGGTTGGCGCGTCGATCCCGATCACCGCATCGCTACCCGCGACGGCGTCGGCCCATTCGAGAATGTGATCCGGTTCGGTGAGGCAATCGAGCTGCGTTAAACACAGCGCGCGGCCATCCCATTCCAACGTGGCGAGGCCGCTCGGTTTGCTCTCCCCACCGGCGTCAATTCCGAGGAAGCGCAGTTGTTCCTATTCTAATCGGATCTTGGGACCGCAAACGTTCCACCTGGCCCAAGCGCGCCGGGTCGGCGAGCTTAGCTGCCCTCTGTTGCATGGAATCCAGCAGCTCTTGAGCTTTCTGAATCTGCCCATTTCTTCGAAAGCAGTGGACTTCGATCTCCCAAAATCTCCAGTATTCCGCCTGCATTTCGCGAAGACTTTGGCGCTTCAGTTGGGGAGAGTACCAATCGAATGCGCGGATGCGCTGCAATCGCCATTCGTCGGCGCGGATTGCGGCTGCGGCCATTTGAAGAATCTGTTCCGCATCGCCGTTGTCACGGAGCAATCGGGCGGCGCGATCGAGCAAAGGGCTCGGTTCGGGCGGCTGCACCGGCTCCGCGGCCTCAGCAAGCGCGCAATACGCCGGAGCGAAATCTGGATATTCCTTCGTGATCGCGGTGAGCGACTGGACCGCCGATGGCGTGCCGTGTCCGATCAGCGCGCGAGCCGCCAGGTAGCGGTACGCCAACTCGCCAGAGTGCCGCGCGGCCAGCGACTGATACTCCTCGGCCATGACTCTGAGATGGCCCTCGATACCGTGCCGCCGCACTGCATCCTGGTAGCGCTCGTGGACCAGTAGGTTATCCGGATAAGTGGCGCGCAACGCGTCAAACGGGGCCACGTTGCGATCGAAATCGGTGGGATCGCGAATGGGAGCCGCCTGGGCGCGATCGATCTGGCTTTGGATCGAAGGATCCGCGCCTCGCCACACGCAGGCGGCCAGGTACAGCGCTTTCCACATCTAAAGCGATCGCAGGAAATTCAAGAGATCCTGCTTCTGCGATGAGTGCAACTGGTTGAATTGGCCGATCACCGCATTGGCCTCCGAGCCGCAGGAACGGGTCTGCGACGAAGGCTGGAACGATTCGCTGTTGGCATTGAACTGCAGAAGGCTATCGGAAACCACACATGGTGAGCTGGGGCTCGAGTGCGCTTCAATGGCCTGCAACAAATCCGACGTTCGTCCATCGTGCAGGAAGAACAACCGCTGTCCGACGCCCCACAGCGGCGCGGTACGGAACTCATCGGGGCCCGCCTGCCCTTGCACGATGCCGTCCGCAAGATTGGAGCCCATGTTATGCACGGCAAAATCCGAGTACGGCTGATAGGTGACGTTGGACATCCCGGTGAAGGGAGACGCGGCGGTGGTGAGTGACGGCGAATGGCACATCGAGCAGCCGACGGAGGTGAACAACTTCTGCCCGTTCTTCTCGGAAGTGGATGCCGTGGTGGGCGCGGGCGGCGCCGAAAGCCGCATGAAAGCCGCGAAATTCACGGTGTCGGATGACATTTCGGAAACAGTGCCGGTCTGACCGCTGTTATACACGATCACCGAGGAGTCCTCCGGCGTGGCGTTGAACACGCAACCGGGTGTTGCCGAGCGTTCGTTCATGAAGACTTCATTCGCCACGCCTTGCTCGACGTTGTAGGCTTCGCCGGCGAAGATCATCAGCGACTTGTTTTGGGCCTTCCAGCCGAAGCGCGTCACCGTGCCATCGTTGCCGGACGTGTTTAGTTTTCCAGAGATTCCAAGTGCGCTCTTCTGGCTGGCATTGGCCGCCAGATTGGCCGCCAGCACAGCATCCGGCGTGTTCTCCACCAAGCCCAATCCAAAGGTGGGCGTGGGAATGCGGAAGATGACGTTGTGATTGGCAAGCTGCTGCGCGAAGTTGGGCTGCGCGATGGTACACCCCACGGCGTCGGTTCTTCCTTGGATGGTGAAGAGTCCGTGAACGCCGCCGTCAAGTGCGGCGCCGCTTTGCGAAGACACCGCGATGAAGCGCGCCTCCCGCACGGGTCCGCTCGCGGAGATAAATGACGGAACGATATTGCTAGCGTTGTCGAGCGTGGCGAGCGCCACCTGCGGATTCGGGACAGGATGTTGCGGGCTCTTCAAGCCGGGACTGCTGCCGCCAATGGCGGGCTCGGCATGGCACATGGCGCAACTATTGCCGTTGAACGTGGGTCCCAAGCCCGCGCCCGTTTCGCCGGGCAAAGTTCCCGAGACCGAGTCGACCTCCTGGAAACGCAATTGCGCCTGAGTGAAGAAATTCTGTTCATTCGCATTGAGCGAATAGTAGTAGGTTCCAGCGCCCGGAGCGCCCCCGCGCGGTCCAGGATCCACTTGCGCGTTTACTATACCGGCTGCCAGCAGCAACGCCGCGGCATGAGAAACACGAATAGTGTTTGACATCGGAGTTTCCCTTCCTACCGAACACCCTTATTCGGCTTTGAGGAAAGTTATCACGGGGGCTTGAAGCCATCAATACGGCAGACACACTATGCGCTATGCGCTTTGACATACGTTCGTACGCAGCCAAAGCAGCGCGGGCGGGGCCTTTCGTGGTGCAATTAGAATTTCATGAAGGCACTCGTCAAAAGCAAACGTGAGCCCGGGTTGTGGCTCGAAGATATTCCCGAACCAACTATCGGGATCAATGATGTTTTGATTCACGTACGCCGCGCTGGGATTTGCGGCACCGACGTTCACATCTACAACTGGGATGAGTGGGCGCAGCGCACCATTCCGGTGCCGATGGCGATTGGGCATGAATTCGCGGGCGAGATCGTGGAGGTTGGATCGAACGTCAGCGATTTTCGCGCGGGCGATCTGGTGAGCGGCGAGGGCCACGTGGTGTGCGGACGGTGCCGCAATTGCCTCGCTGGCCGGCGGCATTTGTGCGCGCACATTCAAGGCGTCGGCGTGAATCGGCCGGGCGGGTTCGCCGATTTCATCGCGATGCCCGTGACGAATCTCTGGCGGCACAAGCCGGGCGTGGACTTGGATGTCGCGGCGATCTTCGATCCGTTCGGCAACGCTGTCCACACCGCGCTTTCGTTTCCGGTATTGGGCGAAGACGTGTTGATCACCGGCGCCGGCCCGATCGGAATTATGGCGGCGGCGGTGGCGCGTTTCGCGGCCGCGCGTCACATCGTGATCACCGACAAGAATCCGTACCGGCTGGCGTTGTCGCGCAAGATGGGCGTGACGTGCGCCGTGGATACGGCTCAAACGCCGCTCTCCCAAGTTCAGGAAGATCTTGGAATGCAGGAAGGGTTCGACGTCGGCCTTGAGATGTCGGGCCAAGCGTCGGCGTTGCGCGAAATGATCGCCAACATGAGCCACGGCGCGAAGATCGCGATGCTCGGGATCCCGACAAAAGAAATCGCGATCGATTGGACCACGGTGGTTTTCAATATGCTCACCATCAAGGGCATCTACGGGCGCGAAATGTACGAGACCTGGTACAAGATGAGCGTGATGCTGGACAGCGGGTTGGACATTCGGCCCGTGATCACTCACCGGTTTTCGTATCGTGATTACGAGCAGGCGTTCGAAGTGATGCGGTCGGGGAACGCGGGCAAAGTGATTCTCGAGTGGTCGTGAAGTTTTAGGGCGTGGCGCAGATGAAATTCGCGGCGTCGTCGGTGCTGCCCGATCCTTTATAGTGCGCGGTTGCGGGATACGGACACAGCGGGCGCGTGCGATCGACAACGCCTTTGGTCTTGTGCGCGGCGGGAATCGAATCAGGCGCTTTGTTGGATTCCACCCAGGATGCCAGGGTGCCGAGTTTGTCGAAATCGTCGGTGCCATCGCCGCCGCCGCAGTGTCCCATGCCGGGAACCATGAACAGGCGAATAGAATTGGACGCGTTGGATTTTCCGCCGGCGCGATCCTCGACGCTGGTGAAATAATTCACGCTGTTTTGCGGGGCGATTCCCGGGTCGGCCCAGCCGTGGTACATCAGCAGTTTTCCGCCGTGCTTGAAGAATGGCCGCAAGTTCGGATCGACCGCGTTCATGAGAGGGCCAGCGACTTTGTCGGCCACCGCGATGTCGCGCACCGGATCGAACTTCAGGTAGTCCCAAGTGGGATCCTTGAACACCAGATACTGATAAGTTTCAGCGGCCAGCGCCATGGGCTTCGGACCGGAGAGCGTGGCCCAGCCGAGTTCGCTGCCGCGTTCGAGCCCGGGAAATAGCGATGGGCCGGGGCCGGCGTAGATTTTGCGCGCGACTTCCACTTGGGCCGGCGTGAGGCAGGTGGCCGCATCGGCTCCTTTGCACGCGAGCACCTGGGGATCGAAATTGCAGCGCCGCGGGTCTTCGAGCACGCGGTCCTTGACGCCGTCGAGCGCGTCGCAGGCTTCGAGCACTGCGTTGTGAATGAGCGGGTACTTGGCGGGCGGAATGTAGCCGTCGCCTTGATTCGTGATCTTGGTGGTCCACACCTGCGCGCCTTGCAGGTGCGTGGGGTAATTGGCGGCCGCGCCCGCGATGATGCCGTCGTAATCGTCGGGAAAGCGCTGCGCTTCGGTGAGCGCCTGGCGTCCGCCGGTGGAGCAGCCGTAGAAATAGGCTCGCGTGGGCCCACTGCCGTAATATGCGGCCACGATGGCTTTGGCGGCGACGGTCATCTCGTGGACCGAGCGATAGGCGAAATCGATCAATCGTTCCGGATGCCCGACGACAAATTCGGCGGTGTTTCCGTTATGACCCGTATCGGTGCTGGCTGCGGCGTAGCCCGCAGTGAGGGCAGTGGCGAGGTCGCGATAGCCGATGCTGCCGGCCCAAGCGCCGTTGCCCACGGATTCGAGCTTCCCGTTCCACTTTGATGTTGCGCCCGAGGCGGGCATCCAGACTTCGGTCCAGATTTGAGAATCGAGCGTGGGTTCGAGCAGGGCCACCACGCGGCAAAATGCCGGGAGATTCTTGAAGCTCGGCGCCGGGAATCCGGGGAAGCTAGGCACGGCGCCCGGTGGCAACGTCAGCTCGCCGGCGGGTACCTGTTGCGCAAAAGTGACCCGTGCATGCGGCATCACGAGGTCGGTGTAGAGCATGGCGCAGGGTGTGGGAGCGGCGGCCAGTGGCCAGGCGAGGGCGGCGACAAGGACGAGAAATCGCATGTGTATTCATAATAGATCGGCCTTGCGGCTTGCATGCAACGTTCGATATGCTGTGGGATCGTAAGGAAACCAAAGGAAACCACCATGAAAAGAAGTTTTCACCTCGTTGGGCTTGTGACCGTCAGTCTGTCGCTGGCGGGAATCGCCGCGCAGGCGCAACCGCCCGCCCGGCCGGTGCAATCGATGGGTACCGAATCGGGGTTCGCAGTTTTTCAAACCAAGTGCATGGGCTGCCATGGCAATCCGACCATGGCCGGGCGCGTGCCCGATCCTGCGACGCTACGGCAGCTTTCGCCGGAGAAGATCTATGAGGCTCTGACGACGGGTCCGATGAAGGTGCAAGGCCAATCGCTGGCCGAAGAACAGAAGCGCATGCTGGCAGTGTTCATGAGCGGGCGGACGTTTGGCAGCGCCGAGCAAGGCGATGCGAAGAACATGCCGAACCATTGCGAGGCGAATCCGCCGATGAGCGATCCGAGCGCGAGTCCGGCCTGGAACGGCTGGAGCGCCGACGTGACGAATACCCGGTTCCAGACGGCGAAGGCCGCGGGAATCACGGCTTCTCAAGTGCCGCAGTTGAAGCTGAAGTGGGCGTTCGGATATCCCACCGGTGTTTCGGCATTCGGACAGCCGGCAGTGGCGTCGGGCCGCGTGTTTGTCGGAAGCGATATCGGTTATGTGTATTCGCTGGATGCCAAGACTGGGTGCGTGTATTGGTCGTATCAGGCCAGGGGCAATGTGCGCGGGGGGCCGAGCGTGGGGCCGGTGAAAGGCCACGGGGCCACGAAATACGCGGTGTTCTTCGGAGACGCGCACGCCAATGTTTACGCGGTGGACGCGCAGACCGGGCAGGAATTGTGGACCCGGAAAGTGGACGACCATTTCGTGGCGCGCATCACGGCGTCGCCAAAGTTGTACGAGGGGTTTTTATATGTTCCGGTATCGTCGTCGGAGGAATTCGCGGCCGCGAATCTCGACTATCCCTGCTGCACCTCGCGCGGAAGCGTGGTGAAGCTGGACGCGAGCACCGGCGAGCAGGCCTGGAAGACCTACGTGGTGCCCGAGACGCCGAAGCCGACGCGCAAGAATTCGAGGGGCGTACAGCAATACGCGCCGGCGGGAGCATCGGTCTGGAATTCGCCGACCATCGATGAGAAGCGGCATGCCATCTATTTCGGCACGGGCGATTCGGAGACCGAGCCGGCGGCGGCCATGTCCGATTCCGTGATGGCTGTGGACATGAAGAGTGGCAAAGTGCTGTGGCATTATCAGGCGCAGGCGGGCGATGCGTTTCTTGGCGGCTGCTTTGGGCCGGAGAAGACCGACAACTGCCCGAAGGAGAATGGGCCGGATCTGGATATCGGGAATTCGCCTGTGTTGCACTCGCTGCCGGGCGGTAAGAGCATCGTGGTGGCCGGAACAAAAGACGGCAAGTTGTTTGCGCTGGATCCGGACAAAAAGGGCGCAGTAGTTTGGAACACACACGTGGTGGACAATCCGCCGAATGCTCCGGTGTTCCGATTGAGCGGCATTGTTTGGGGCGGTGCGTTCGACGAGAAGGCCGCTTATTACGGGCTGACGGGCGGAGGCATTACCGCAATTCAGCTGACCACCGGAGAAAAATTGTGGAACAAACCGCTGGCGGAACCTGGCAAACGCGTCAACAATGGCGCTGCTGCGACGGCGATGGAAGGCGTGGTGTTCATCGCGGGAACCGACGGCGTGCTGCATGCGCTGAAGTCGGCCGACGGCACCGAGATTTGGTCGTACAATACGAGCCGCTCGTTCGATACGGTGAACAAGGTGGAGGCCAAGGGCGGATCGATCGCGTCCATTGGGCCGACCATCGCGGATGGGATGTTGTTTATCGGGTCGGGATATGGCGTGATCTCGGGCAACACCGGCAACGTATTGCTGGCGTTCGGCGTCGAATAGCTGGAGGCCCGCTTGCTGACGCGCGCGGCTCAGAACACCGAGTTGCATTTACATCTGGATTGCTCGCTGAGCTACGCCGCGGTGGCGCAGCTCGATGAGTCCGTTTCGCACGAAGAATACCAGCGCGAGTTCATTGCTCCGCGGCGTTGTACGAGTCTGGCCGATTTCCTAACGCGGGCGCCGCGCGGGTTTCGATTGATGCAGCATGAGGCTGCATTGGCGCTGGTGGTGGAGGACGTGTTTGAGCAGCTCGCCGCTGACGGCGTGATCTATGCCGAGATCCGCTTTGCGCCGCTGCTGCATCTCGAGCGCGGGTTGACGCCGGAGCAAGTGGTGGCGGCGGTGGATCGGGCGACGGAGGCTTGCATTCGATCGAGCGGGATTGAGGCGCGGCTGATTTTGTGCACGTTGCGGCACTACGATCAGGAGCAAAGCCTCCAGACTGCGCGACTGGTGGAGCGGTTCCGAGGAAGCCGGGTGGCGGCGCTCGACATCGCGGGCGATGAAGCCGGATTCGCGATTGACGCGCACGTTCCCGCGTTTCGTTATGCGATCGAGCACGGGCTGCATCGAACGGCGCATGCCGGTGAGGCGCGAGGAGCGGACAGTGTTTGGGAAACGTTGCGCGAGTTTCAGCCGTCGCGGATCGGACACGGTGTGCGGAGCATCGAAGATCCGGCTCTGGTCGAGCATCTAAAGCGCGAGCGGATTCATCTGGAGGTTTGTCCGACCAGCAATCTGCAGACTGGCATCTCGCAAGATTATGCCGAACATGCCGTAGATGAGCTGTATCGCGCGGGCGTGCCGCTCAGCATCAGCACCGATACGCGGACTATTACGAACATCACGCTGACGGAAGAGTATCGAAATCTCGAGGAACATTTCGGCTGGACAGCCGCGGATCTAGCGGCCTGCAATGATGCAGCGATCGAGGCAGCGTTCGTCGATGAGGCGACCAAGCTGGCGCTGCGGGAACGATTCGCTAAGGCTTCTTACAAGTAAAATTCGCGGCGTCGCCGGTGCTGCCGCTTCCTTTGTAAGTCGCGATCTCGGGATAGGCGCAGAGCGGGCGTGTGCGGATTTCCTTGCCGTTTTCGACGCGCGAGGCGATGAGATTGGCCGGCGGACGTTTTTGTTCCACCCAGGTTTGCAAAGCGGGGAACACATCGAAATGATCCGTGCCCTCGCCGCCTCCGCAATGTCCCATGCCGGGGACCATGTATAAACGAACGGCGCTCATGGCGGACTTGGCGCCGATGGTTTTCACGACATTGTTGTAGTAGTTGACCGCTTCGAGCGGAGGCACGCCCGCGTCGTTCCATCCGCCGGTGAGAATCATCTTGCCGCCGCGCGCGATGAATTTCTTGATGTCGGGATCGATGGCGTTCACCGGTTGATTCGCGGGTTTGTCAGCGGCCTCGACGTCCGAATCAAAATTGATGAAGCGTGTTTTATAGTCCCAATTCGGATCCTTCAGCACGAAGTACTTCATGAAATCGGTGGTGATTCCGATGGGCGCGGCGCCGGTGAGCTGGCCCCAGCCGAGTTCGCTGCCGGGATAGAGAGGCGAATAAATCTGCTCGCCGGTGCGCGGATTCTTAGGGCCGGCATAGAGCTTGCGCGCAGCTTCCACTTGCGCGGCGGTGAGGCAGGTGTTGTTGTCCGGGCCCTTGCACTGGATGACCACCGGATCGAATTTGCAGGCCGGGGGATTCTCGATGACGCCGTCCTTCACGCCATCCTTTGCATCGCAGGCTGCGAGCGCGGCTTCGTGAATGGCGGGGAATTTCGCGGGCGGGATGACGCTGGCCGCGTCCTTGTGGGTGGCTTGCCAGATCCAGATTTGCGCGAACGTGTGATGCGTGAGGTGAGCGGCGAATCCGCCGACCGCGACGCCGTCGTAATCGTCGGGATATTTCTGAGCTTCCTTAAGCGCGGCGATGCTGCCGCCGCCGCATTCGTTCATATAGGATCGCGTGGGCGCGCTGCCGTAGAAAGCGGCGATGGCGGCTTTGGCGGTGATGGTCATTTCGTGCGCGGCGCGGTCGCCGAAGTCGATGATCTTTTCGGGATGATCGAGCGCGTAGGCGGAGCCGTTTTCGTGGCCGGTGTTTTCACCCGCGGCAGCGAAACCTCCACGCATGGCCGCGGCCAGTCCGGGGAAGCCGAGATTGCCGCCGAGTCCACCGTTGCCGGTGCCGCGAAACTTTCCGTTCCATCCGGAGGTGGGCATCCAGACTTCGATCTTGATTTCGGAATCGCTGGTGGGGCGCGCGGTGGCGGCGACGCGGCAGAAGGCGGGAACGTCCTTGAAGTTGGGCGCGGGGGCGCCGGGGAATCCGCGGGAGTTCCGGGAGGCAGCGTGAACTCACCGGCGGCGACGGACTGCGCGAGCGTGATGGTGGTGTGCGGGATCGCGACTGAACTAAGGCTTTCGCAGGTGGCGGCGGCGAGCGGGATTTGGGCGGCGAGGGCGAGGGCGGCGAGGATGCGAGTCATTGGTGTCTTTCCTGGAGCCTCAACATTGTATCGGGTTCTTGCGGTCTAACAAGAATCTTTCCGGAGGAGGTGGCGCAAGAGGCATAGTTTTGTGCGCGCGAGTGGTGTTTTTTTGAATTTCGCAAAACGAAGCCAAGCCGTTCGCGGGCCGGGCGGCGGGGAGTGGGGCGCGCGGAGGCATCCGGTTCGATTATAAGGGGCGGGTCAAGGGAGCGGAACGAGCCCGCCGAGGATCGGTATACGTTGGTTATATACTGAATACGTGCCCGGGAAGGATCCGCTTGACGAATGCGTTGGATTTGACTGGGATGAGGCGAACGTTGAGAAGAACTGGGAGCGGCATGGTGTTACGCCCGAGGAGGCCGAGGATATCTTCTTCAACGAACCTCTCGTGGTGCGAGTCGATGTGCGGCATAGGAAGACCGAAAAGCGTTACTACGCATTGGGGCAGACCAACTCGGGGAGGCTCCTATTTGCAGCGTTCACTATTCGTCGTAGGCTGATCAGGATGATCTCGACCCGGGACATGAATCGGACGGAAGCGGGGGTTTATCGGACGCATGAAAGAAATACCTAAGTTCAAAAGCGAAGATGACGAGCGGAGATTCTGGGCTACTGCTGACTCGACAAAGTACATTGATTGGTCGCAAGCTAAACGCAAAAAACTGGTTGGTTTGAAACCCTCGCTTCGGACGATATCGCTGCGCCTACCAGTGGCGATGATCGAAGATCTGAAGTTGCTCGCAAATCAGCGCGACGTGCCGTATCAGTCGCTGCTGAAGGTATTTCTGGCCGAGAGGCTGAAGCAGGAACGGCCAAAGAGATCGAGGGCTTAGCCGCGAAATAGTGCGTCGAGCGAGAAGCGATTTTCGGAGCGATTGACCAACAGCAAATAGTACGTGATTGCGTAGATCATTTGCACGCCGACGGTGGTCCAATCGCTGCGCATGGCGGTGCCGAAGACGAGCACCGTGATCAGGAGGCCGCCGAGCGTCAAGGCCCAGCGGGTGAACAGACCGAGCATGGTGAGCGTGCCCAGCACGACTTCGGCGAAGGGCACAACGATCAGGAACGCGTGCACCATGCCGGCGGGCAGAGCGGTCTTGCTGAATTCGGTGCCCGTGGTGGCAGCGAAGGCCTCGGCGCCGGGACCGAAGATGCGCCCCGCACCGTGAATAAGAATGTTGATGCCCAGCGTGAGGCGAAACACCAGGTAGGCGAGCTGGCGATCGAGCGATTCGGTCATTGTTTTTTCAATGTGTAGACGTAATTGTTGAGGCCGAAGGCGGCGGTGATTGGGTCAAGAAAATGATAGTCGAGCTCATTGCCGCAGCCGGTTTCGAGGGTCTTCCATGTCATTGTCTTGGACGGGCCGTGGAAGCCGAGGCCGGCAGCGATCTTCACGGGATCGGCCGAAGCATCGCGCCGGTGCATCTCGCCAAACTCACCTTGGAACAGCATGTCGGCCGGATAATCCTTGACCCGATAGTTGGGCCCTTTGCAGGCGACCTGGCGCGGTCCGAGGATGGCCTTGGGCTGGATCACGACGGTCTTGTTCACCAGCGTTTTCATTTCGGCGACATCGGAGCCGTACGGGCGCTCCACTTGCCAGGGAGCGATGACGGCGGAGGTGATTTTCCAAGTGCCGAGATAGAACGAGTCGGCGGCGCAGGCTGAAGGAGCGATCGCGCCAGCTAGAAACGCCGTGATGAAGAACAGCTTCATGATCGCTTGCGAGGTTAGCATAATGTGCGCGCAAGGATGGGCTGGACGGAACCGGCTCGGCTCAGATGGTGTCCAACCAGAGGTGACTCGTGAAGCGGATGACGTCTCATCGCTGCTCTGATTCGCGTGAGAGCGGGATTGCCAGCGGCGCTGCACGCGCTCGCTAGTCAAGTCTGGATGGTGAAGACTCCGTATTTTGTGGCGCGGACTGGCGCAGCTATCTTTCTGGGCTGCCCCTTTGCTTCTCCTGGCGTCGGGCTTTGGCTGTCGCTGCCAGAGTCGCAAGCAAGTTCATTGGATTGGCCTGTTCGGAATTGTGTTGCCGGCAGCCGGGGTCCTCGTCGTCCTGGGCGTCATCGAAGGAGCAGCGCACAATACGGGCGCGAGCACGCAGGGGATTGCGAACATCGGTTCGGCTCTGTTCCATGGAGATAGCCAGCTATATTTCTGGAAGCTCATGGCGGTGCTAGCAGTCACGATGTTCGGTGCGGCCCGATACGGAGTGAGGGCGCTGGCGGATTGCCTGGCTATCCTCCGCGGGCATCGGCTCGTGTACTGGACCCTGCTCGGGCTGACAGCGTCAGCGATCGCCGTGCTCGCCTCCAGATTGTTTCTGGATGTATCGGGCGCTGAATTCGCTCGCGAGATGCCTTGTTGCGGTGGCCGCTGTGATCACGGCCGATTTCCTGACGGGCCAGTGGCGCGGGGATTCGGCCAGAAAGATCAAGTGGGTCGGCATAACGGCGCTCTTAATCGGATGGGGACTCCCGAATGTGCCAATCATTTTCATCGACACCGAATCGGCGTGGTGGAATCCGTGGCTGCTGCGAACATACTTCGTGAGTTTCTCGATTTGTCTGCTGTGCAGAATCGTGCGCATTGGATATGATCGCATTGGAGATTTATGCGCGACTTCGACGAGAACAACATTACCGCCGCGGTGATTGACCGCTACAAGGACACGCCCGATCCGCGGCTCAAGAAGATCATGACCAGCCTGGTGCAGCACCTGCACGATTTCGTGCGCGACACCGAGCCGACCGAGGCCGAATGGGCGCAGGCCATCGATTATCTGACGCGCACCGGCAAGCTGTGCACCGATAAACGGCAGGAGTTCATTCTGCTGTCGGACACGCTGGGCGTCTCCATGCTGGTGGACGCGATCAATCATCGCTTCGCGCCCGGCACCACCGAGAGCACCGTGCTGGGTCCATTCTATGTGCAGAATCCGCCGGAAGCGGCGTTTGGCGCCGACATTCGCGGAGGGGCGAAGGGTGAGCCACTGTTCATGGAAGGGACGATACGGTCGGTCGACGGCAAGCCGGTGGCGAATGCGATTGTGGATGTTTGGCATTCCGACGCCGAGGGTTTCTACGACGTGCAGTTGCCGGAGCTCGATGAGCCGACGCTGCGCGCGCGCTTCCACACCGATGCCCAGGGGCGCTACCGGTTTTGGACGATCATGCCGCGGTATTATCCGATCCCGTACGACGGCACGGTGGGCGAGATGTTGAAGGCGACGGCGCGGCATCCGTATCGGCCGGCGCACGTGCATTTCATGATCATCGCCGATGGGCACGAGACGCTGGTGACGCACGTGTTCGTGGATGGCGATCAGTATCTGGATAGCGACGCGGTGTTCGCAGTGAAGAATTCGCTGATTCGCGATTTCACGCGTGAGGCGCCGGGGGTGGCGCCGGATGGCAAGCAGGTGGATGTGCCGTGGCGGAAGCTCCAGACGGATTTTGTGTTGTCGCAGGCGGTGGGGAAGAAGAGCGCGCCGGCCGCGTAGAAGGACGTGCGAATATGGCGAGTCTAGATTGGTCGCAATGCCCCGCCGTGGAGAGCATCCCCGGCAAGGTCAACGGCGCGTGGGTGTTTCGCGGTACGCGCGTTCCCGTGTCGGCGATTTTCGAGAATTTGAAGACCTCGCCGCTGGAAGAGGTTCTGGAAAACTTCCACGTGACGCGCGAGCAGGTTCAGACTGTGCTCGACTTCGCCGCGAAGAGCACGCTGGAAACGTCGCGGGTCGGATGAAGATCATGCTCGATGAAAGCGTCCCTCAAAAACTGCGGCTGCTGATCGAGGGCGGCCATACGGTCGTGACGGTTTGGTACCGAGGCTGGTCTGGCCTGAGGGCCTTGAACACCTAAACGCAACCGCTTTTTTCGGTAGCCGAGATTCCGTATTGCCTCAACAAACTAACTACTTCCTCGCCTTCTATGTGCTTTTCGCGGCATTCGGCCACAGGCACTTGAGGTGACCAATCACGAGCCCACAACGCTGTAGCTAGGGCCTTGATAGCCGCCCAATGCTGATCGACGAGCACCTTCGAGCGTTTATGCAATGCGTCTTGGGCTTCCCGATACTGATCAGAATTTGCCGGGTACATCTCATCCAACAGTGCGCGTACACGGTCAAAGTCGTCGGATGCATTCGCGTCACCCTTTGCCACCGGCGGATAAAACGTGCCGTGAGCAATGTGTCCTGCCAGTGTCGCGATGATCGTATGCTCTCTGCAAGGGTCAGCGCCGACGTTTGTGGAACCGTCCGGCTGCTTCCCGCTGTAGTGGGCGAAGCCTGCCCCGGTTTCGTATATACGCAGGCCAGCCTTACCCAAAGGCAGTCCTTGCACCGCCGCGGCGACTATGTGTGAAGCCTCGTGGTAAGCCGCCCCTTCCACATATTCGGGAACACAAGAGAAGTTCTGTGAACCGACCCCGCTCATATGTTCACGTTGTAGCAGCCGACCCCTTCCCTGCCCCCGGCGCTACGAAGCCGGGCGCTTGGCAGGTCGAAGCGTCTATCGTACGTCATCGTCAAACTCCTCCAAACAACCGTGTATGTCCTCCTCTGCGGGTTTTTCTTTCTTGAGAAGGAACTCATCACAGGGAAGATCGCCACCCACGAGACCACTCTGTAGCCGATAGGTGCGACTTTTAGGCTGCCACTTTTGATCTTGATAAGCAAATTCATGCTTGTGAACGGTTATAGAGAGATTTTCTGGAGCAACGAAAGTATTGTCCGCGGCAGCGGCCGCCTCGGCTGGATGGACGGCGGTCACGCTCCAAATCAACGTGAACGAGAGCGTCGCAACAAAAGGACTTACCAGAGAGGAGGTTTTTTCCACGTCGAACTTCGCTGAAGCAGGATCAAGAGTAAACCGCTCTCTTATCCAGCCACCGGGCACCTGTCTAACACGAACACGACCATTTGGCTTGTAGCTATCGATATGCCGGCTGACCAACGCCTTGAACGAGGTCAGCGCCGCTTCCTCGTTCGTCTGAGCATAAAACAGCATGGGAGTCAGTCCGAACACCAACAAGACTCTCGCGGCTGTACACGGCATGGTGGTTACTTTCTTTGGGGTGCATCCGTCGGTGTTTGCCTGCGACGTTCCGCACACCACAGCGATCTTCTGGTCGGTCTTTGAGGATACCATTTGGATCGTAGCAGACGAATCCCCCTCCACATTCCATTCGAGCATTCTTCCCATGAGTCCCCCCAAAACTGCTGCCCCGGTCGCTTTCACGCGACATAACGTTTATGCTGCACGGGCTTTCGTCGGGCGCCCTGTGGGGCCTGTCCTCGGACGGTCGGGCATTCGGAGGGCGCCCCCGCCGTCGCGTGTTAGACGTCCAGACTGTACCTGAAACAGCGTAGCTTCTGGCTTATAGCAGAAAGGGCTTACGACGTCGCTTGCCTGCGATACACCGCCGGCGACACGCCCACCTGCCGGATAAACCAGTGCGACAAGTGGCTCTGCGATGAAAATCCCGACGACAGCGCCACGTCCACCACTGGCAAATCGGTATTGCGCAGCAGCTCCTTGGCGCGTTCGATGCGGCGGGCCAGCACGTACTGATGTGGCGATTGCCCTACGGCCGATTTGAACGCGCGCGCCAGATACAGCGGGCTGATGTCCACTTCGGCGGCCATGGCTTGCAGGCTGAGATCGCCATCGAGATTGTCCTCGATATACTCGATCACGCGCCGCATTTTCCAGCCGGCCAGCGGTTTGGTGGGCAGAAGGCGCACGGGCCGCGAGCGCGAGGAATGGGAACGCGCCAGGTGCACGGCCATCATTTGAGCGATGGTGTCGATGTAGAGCCCGTCCTCCGCGGCTCCGTCGCGCAGGGCGTTGGTAATGGCGATGGCCAGCTGTTCGAGCAGCGGGTCGAGTATGGCAAAACGCGGAACCAGCTCCGCGCCCGAGCTGTCGCAGCCATAAATCTCAGTCACAGCAGCTTCGTAAATCGATTGCCGCAGGTACACCTGCAGGATCTCGGGGTGCCCGGAGTGGCCCCAAAGCGTTGAGGCCTCGCCGGGTGTGAGGCAGATGCGGCGGGGTCCGATGAGGGCCGTTTCGCGCGCGGCGCCTTCGATCTTGCGCGTCACCTGCGTCGGCCGGCTGAGATGATAAATCAATGACGGATGGCGGATGGGGCGCTCGTTGGCCTGGAACGGGGCTTCTTCTAGAATCGCGGCGTGGAGCGACCGCCAGCCGGCGTCCTGGCTGTGGGCGATCAGGCGGTTACCGGAGCGGAGCACGCGGCCGTGGGTTTCGCGCGCGGTGAATATCGGGTTGGGCGGAACGATCAAAGGATCACTCCCGACGTGGGGATCTCGTTGGCCCTTATTGTACCTCACGTGCCACTCCGCACGTCTCATCTTGTTGAGAACCCTGTCCGGTAAGCCACACTCAAATTTGAGAGACGCGGCGCCGTGGAGACATGTACTCATGTCTTGACGAAAGTCCGCCGATAACTCATAATGTGGGAACGGTTTGCGATCCGTTGTTCAAGTGTCGGATTGTGAACGGGACCGGATTGCAAATGAACTAGGATTCATATTCATCATGCACCAGCGTCTTCTTATTGTTTTTCTGTCGTTTTCCCTCCTGGCAAGCTCCGCCTTCGGCATCACCACCCACAAGAAACACCGCCGGATAGTCCGGGCTACCACCTCCACGGCGAAGGCGGTACAGCGGGTGGCCTATACCACGAGCCGACAAATAACCGGTCTTCCCAGGAAGCACAAGGTCGCGAGCCCCTGGACTTCGCCCACTTTCGCGGATTCCACGATCGGCGACTCGGTGGATGGCGAGGATTTGCTGGTGCGGCGGGCGGCGGTAGCGGCGCTGGGTCCGTACAACGGCTCAGTCGTCGTGGCCGATCCCAGCACGGGACGGCTGTTGACGGTGGTGAATCAAAAGCTGGCGTTCCAGGGTGCGTACGAGCCCTGCTCCACCATCAAGATTATGGCGTCGCTGGCCGGTTTGAGCGAAGGCATCATTACGCAGGAGACGGCGCTGAAGCTGAGCAAGCGGCATTCTATTGATTTGACGGAGGCGCTGGCGCGTTCCATCAACATCTATTTCGCTTCGATCGGCGAGAAGCTGGGATACGACAGGATTGTGCAGTACGGCCAGATGTTCGGGCTAGGTGAGAAGGCGGGGCTCAACATTGAAGGCGAGCAGCCGGGCTTGATTGCCGATGCGCCTCCCTCCGACGGTCTGGGGATGATGACCAGTTTCGGCGAAGGCTTTTCGATGACACCGCTCGAACTGACCGCCATGGTGTCGGCGGTGGCCAACGGTGGAACGCTGTACTATCTGCAGCACCCTGGCTCGCAACAGGACATCGATCAATTTGTCCCGACGGTAAAGCGCGAGCTCAACATCGCCCAATGGCTGGAGGACATCAAGCCGGGCATGGCGGGCGCGGTAGAGTACGGGACGGCGCGGCGCATCGGGTTCAGCGCCGATGATCCGATTTTCGGCAAGACCGGGACCTGCACCGACAACCGCACGCCCACGCATCTGGGATGGTTCGGTTCCTTCAACGAGATCGCCGGGCGCAAGCTGGTGGTGGTGGTGCTGCTGACTGGCGGGCACTCGGTGAGTGGGCCGGTCGCGTCAGGCGTGGCGGGCGCGGTCTACAAGAATCTGTCTGATCAGAATTACTTTGCGCAGGCTGTTCCGCAGATTTCGCCGGCGGCGCTGATCTCGCAGCAAGCGTACTAGCGCGCTCAGAAGTACTTGCGCAAATCCTCGAATCGTTCCACGTGCAATAATCGCCCCGGACCGTCGCGCAATTCGGCGCGTTCCAACGTCCAGGTGCGCTCGTGCGGCACAAATACCGCGTGGATGCCGGCGTCCAGCGCGGGATTGATATCCGATTTTGGCGAGTTGCCAATCATCCAGGTGTGCGCCGGATCGAGTTGGCGCTCGTGAATCAGCGCCGCATAGGACGCCCGATCCTTCTCCTTCACGATGGCGGTGTGGCCGAAATAGATGGCGAGACCGGAGCGGTCGAGCTTCAGCTTCTGCTCTTCGGGATCGCCCTTGGTGAACAGCGTGAGCGAATGGCGCCCGGCCAGATACTCGAGCGTCTCCTCGACGCCCGCGATGATTTCGATGGGATGATGCAGGATCTGCTCGGTGAAGCTCATGATGCGCGGCAAATCGTCCGGGCTGACGTCGCGCTCGGCCAGTTTGTGGTAGCACTCGGTGAGGTTGCGCGCAAAGTTCGCGGTTCCATAGCCGTGCACTTTGCTGTTGACGATTTCGATTTCGTCGAGCACATCGCGCACCTGGGCCGGCGTCAGCTCGGAGTGCGCGAGAAAATCGCAGAAATCGTCGAACGCGCGCTCGAAGTAGATATTGTTTTCCCAGAGCGTATCGTCGGCGTCGACAATCAGATTTTGACGTTCCGCCTTGTTCAAAAAAAGCGGCCTCACACGCCCGGCGGCCTCTTGGCGTGACCATTCGTTGGAGCCACCGCGCGCACATGTTGTATCTGGCGCTGGCGCGAGTTGTAGCTGGGAAAAAACTCAGCCAGCCGCCGCATGCGATCCCCTTCCGATCGCGTGGCCAGCAGCATCTGGCGGAAATCGAGATCGGGCACCACTTGCGCCAACTGAAAGCTGAGTTGAGGATCGCTCAGCTCGGGCTCGTGCAGGGCCTCGGTTTCCCCGAGCGAACGCAGATCGTTGTAGGAGTTCAACACGCGCTCGCGGACCTCGGGCGCAATCGGGTCAGCGGCCTCGTCGTCGAAATATTCCACGGCTCCGCGCAAATAGGGCTTTTCGTCATTCAGCAGAATGATTTCAAAACGGCGGCGGCCCATGCTGATCAGATCCAGGCGGCCATCCGGATAAGTCTTGAGAACTTTTTCCACGGTGGCGGTGCAACCAGTATTGACGATGCCTTTTTCCCCGGCCAGCACGACGCCGAACTCGGAGTGGGCGCGCGATACGTCGGCGATCATTTGCTTATAGCGCTCCTCGAAAATGTGCAGCGGCAACGGCGTCCGCGGAAACAGCACCACTTGGAGCGGAA
Organism: Bryobacterales bacterium; assembly: GCA_963772905.1. GTDB lineage: Bacteria > Acidobacteriota > Terriglobia > Bryobacterales > Bryobacteraceae > Palsa-89. Next base: position 143,413 of record CAVYZD010000001.1, read on the forward strand.
AAAGCGGCAAGAGCTCTTCCTGCATGAGTACCATTATGCGGCTTGGTGCGAATACTTGCACGATGACGCCGGGCTGTGGGACCATTCCTTCGACGCATGCTACTCAAGCTCAAGCGCACGCCAGGCCTCTACCTGGTCGGCTTCATGGGATCGGGCAAATCGGCCGTGGGGCGGTTGCTCGCCGACGAACTCGGATGGCCGTTCGCCGACGTCGACGAGGACATCGAGAAGGCGCAAGGCGTTTCCATCGCGGAAATTTTTGAAACACGGGGCGAAGAAGAATTTCGCAGGATGGAGCAGGAGGCGTTGCGCAAGCGCGTCCGGGAAGTGGAATGCGGCCGGCCGCTGGTGCTCGCGCTGGGCGGGGGCGCGTTTGTCGATCCCGGGAACCGGAAAATGCTCGAAGAGCGCGGCGTCACCATGTGGCTGGATTGTTCGTTCCCGAGAATCTGCACGCGCCTGGAAGGGCAGACGCATCGGCCGCTAGCACGCGATCCTGAGAAATTCCGCCAATTGTTCGACGACCGGCGCGAGTCATACAGCAAAGCCGAGTATCGGATTGAAGCGGACACCGACGATCCATCCGCGGTGGTGGCTGAGATTTTGAAGCTGCCGATTTTCTGATGAAGGTGTCTTCCCGCAGCCACGCGTTGCGGATCTTTCGCGCAGCGCTTCGAGCCGCCGATCCAGTACAGGCGGTGCTGCGACACGTGCGCCGTGAAGGCGAAGTGCTCATCGCCGGAGAACGCCGCTACGATCTAAGTTCCTTTCGAAATATTTACGTCATCGGCGCAGGAAAAGCCAGCACGCAAATGGCTGTGGCAGTAGAACGGCTTCTCGGGCGGCGCATTACAGCCGGGCTCATTAACGCACCGAATGCCGGCAAACTGCGGCGCATCGAGATCAACGTAGCCGGCCATCCGATTCCCGACCGGCGCGGCGTCGCTGGCGCAAAACGCATCGCGCAAATCGCACAGCAGGCCGGTGCGGACGATCTGGTGATCTGCCTGATCTCGGGTGGCGCATCGGCGCTGTTGCCGCTTCCCGCTCCCGGGATCACTCTAGCCCAAAAACAAAGGATCACCCGATCGTTGCTCGCGTGCGGCGCGACGATTCATGAGATCAACTGTGTTCGCAAGCACCTGTCGGCGATCAAGGGCGGCAAGCTCGCGCGCATGGCTGAGCCCGCGACGCTGCTCACGCTCGTGCTTTCCGACGTAATCGGTCATCATCTCGGTGCGATCGGTTCCGGGCCAACCGTACCGGATACCACGACGATCGCCGACGCACGCGCCATATGCTCCAAGTACGCAATCGAGGTCGAATTCCCGGAGGACGCGGAAACGCCCAAGGAGTTCCCCGGAGCTGTCGTGACGGTAGGCAGCAACGTGCTCGCCGTGGAGGCTGCGGCGGAGGAAGCAAAAAGGCTCGGTTATAACACCATGATTCTTTCGACTTACATCCAAGGCGAAGCGCGTGAAGTCGCCCGTGTCCACGCGGCAATTGCCACGGAGATCTATTGGCGCGGACGGCCAGTTCCCACACCGGCTTGCGTGATTTCCGGAGGCGAGACCACCGTGACCGTTCGCGGCAAGGGGCTCGGCGGACGCAATCAGGAATTCGCGCTCGCGGCCGCGATGGAGATCGCAGGCCATTCGGAGGAAATAGTGATTCTGAGCGCCGGCACTGATGGCGCCGATGGACCTACTGACGCCACGGGCGCAATTGTGGACATTGGGACTCTCTATCGTGGAAAAGGGGACCCGACGAAGTCTTTACAGAACAACGATTCGTATCATTTCCTCGAAGCCAGCGGAGACCTAATTAAAACCGGGCCGACGGGAACCAACGTCGCCGATATTCAACTGATCCTGGTTCCAAGGGGTTGGCACTAATCTATTCGTGCTCCACCTTCAACCCCGGCTTCGCCGGCTGGGGCGGGATCGGCGTGCTCGGAGCTTCCGGGGGCGCGAGCTCGGCGGCGCTGGCTTTGCGAATGGTGAGCGATCCGCGGCCGGTCTCGAGCCGAACCTGAGGACCGCCGGTGCTTCCTTCGATGGTCGCGCCGTGGCCTGCTTCCTCTTCGCGTAATGGTTCGCCATAGTCGTTGCTCGCATCGCCGCGGTCGGTGGACGCCTTCAAATCGAACTTGGAGCCGGGTGCGAGCGCGAGCGTGATGTCGCCCGAGCGCGTGTGGACTTCCATCTTCGGCACGTCTTTGCCGGGCTTGAGATCGATGTCGCCTCGATCGATGGTCAACTCCAGCGACTGTGTGAAGTTCGACATCTCGACATCTGGCGAACGAGCCTTCAAACGGATGGGGCCAACCACGTTATTTGCATGGAACTCGCCCTGGCCGATGCGTATCTCTCCCGGCAGCCTCTCAAACCCGAGGGAATTCAACGGATCGTCCCAGCGGACGGGCTTTTCCAAATTACGCAGCTGGATTTCGCCGACGTAGGCGCCACTGGACGTCACGGGTCCGGCGATGTTCTGCAGCTCCACGTCGTTGCCGCGGCCTTTCAGATCCACGCTGCCTTTGATGTCCACCGCGCGGATGACGTCGCTCTTGCCCGTCTCCACGTGCACGTTGCCGCCGATGTTTTCCAGCCGCACGCCGGCGTTGTCGCTCGCGATGTCGACGCTGCCGGTGATGTTCGATATGTCGAAATCGCCATACCGGCCGTGCGCTTCCACCGACGAACCGGCCGGGACCGTGATGTCCAGGTCCGCAGTGGGCTGCACGCGATCGCCGACTTTGTCCTGGTTGGTGCGGACGATCATCTGGCCGTCTTGGGCGATCAATTCGAGCGGTGTCTGTTTGTTGGCGCTGTCGGCGTCGGACTGTTGAAACGAGCGAACAGTCTCTTGGCCGCTAGCTTTCACGCTGGTGGCGTCAGCGCTTCCCGTGATTTTGGCGTTGCCGCGAAAACTCTCGATTACAATGCGGCAATTTCTCGCGCAGGGCTTTTCCGCAGGCGCGAGCGTATAGTCGTAAGGTTCGCCCATGTTGAGCGTGATCCGCCGCAGCATATGACCGGTCGGAAACCAGGACGAATAATTGCGCGCGGTGTACATGGTGCCGCCGATTACGCAGATCAGGAAAACCAGCATCCATTCCCCGCCCGAGACGCCGTTATGCGGCAACGGGCGATCCATAATGGCCCAAACCAGAACTTCGATCAGCCGGATGCCGCCCCAGGCGATCAGCAGGAACGGCCAAAAGCGCGAGATGTAATCCACCAGCGGAACTTCCGGCCACAAATTGCGAAACAAGAAGAGAGCGCCGAAGCCGATCAGGATCAGCGGGCCAATCACCGAGCCGCGCGGCCTCATATGGTGTTGCCTCCCGGCGGGTTCCCTTGACCGTGATGTGGATAATTGCCCTGATAAGGGTCAGCCGGCTTCACCACGGCGCGCTCCATGAGCTTCAGAACGCCGAAGACGATGATGAGGATCGGCCAGGTCCGCCAGAAGCCGTAGATGCCGGCGTAGTCGATGGCGACCAGCGAGCCGAGCACGATCAGCATGATTGGCCCGCGAATGGCTTGTACGAAGCTACCTCCGTTCATCGACAGCCTCCCGGGGCGGCGCGGCATGCTGGCTCGGCAGGGATCCCGCCAGCCGCTCGTAGAGCATGTACACTCCCAAGGCAATCAAAGCAACGGGCCAGTAACGCAGCATTTGGCCGATGCGCACGATATCCAGATTGTGCAGCAAGAAGATGAGGCCCACCGCGATGAGAACCGTGGGGGCGAGCGGGAATCGGGAAGGCTGGCCGTGCCGGGGGACGATGCTCGAAAATTCATCGACGGGCTCACCCATCTGGCGTTTCTTCGCGGTGTGATACGCCTCGAAAGCCATGTAGAAAACCCAGACCGCGATCATCATTCCGAACAGCGGCTGCAAGGGGGCGGTTTCATCGCTGTTCACGATGGCGATGAGCAATCCCATGATGACCACATGAATCAAGCCCTTCACGTATTGGCCGTTGTAGATGGCGCCGACGCCGGGAATGAAGCCGAGCAGGAACGCGAGTCCCGGCGATGCTCCCGGATCGACCATGTGCTGCGGGCGCGGCGCGCTGTAGGGACTTGGATCGGGTGCGGTGTAAGGCGCTGTGTAAGGCGATGGCGGAGGAGGAGCGGGCGCAGGAGGCGGCGGCGTGTAGGCCACGCGAGGCGAATGCTCGTCGCAATAAATGGTCCCATCGGCTTGGTGGCGGCACGCTTCGCATAGCGGCTTACCGCACTCCCGGCAATACCCGATAGCCGGAGCATCCGGATGATTCGCACAGTTCATTTTTGATTCCTTCTTTCACTCGCCGGCTGTCCGCTGGGAGGCGCGGCATCCTGATCGCTCCAGTCCTTGAGACGCGATTGAATCTCAATCACCAGCTTCAGGTTGTCGTAATACTTCATAGTCCGGTCATAAATGCGGTGCGAGCGGTCGTCGATGCTCTGCCAAACTTTCACCGGATCTAAGTCTGATGGCCGCAACTGCCGCGGCTCGATATGAGCGAAGCGCGCGAGCATGGAGAACGAGAGAATGGTCATCGCCATCCCCATCACGTAGCGCGGCTGCAGCACCGTCTGCGTGAACCCACCGAACAGCCGCTTGATCCAGGAAGGCGACGCACTCGATCGCTCTTCCGCGGCGGCTCTCCGGCTGGTTGGCGCGTAATGCAGAATGCGCGTCATCAATTCAGCCGGTGGTTCCGCCTGGGGCACGCGCTCGATGAACGCCGTCACGCTTTGGATGTCAGCGGCCAGTTGGGTGCACGCCGGGCAGCCCGACAAATGGCTCTCGAGCGCAGCTCTCTCGTCAGCGCGGAGTGTTCCATCCACGTAGTCGGCGAGCAGGATTTCGAGCTCTGCGCACGTCATATGCTGATCTTCTGCCTGCGGAGCACGCGAGCCAGCTCGGCGCGCCCGCGATTCAACCGCGATTTCACGGTTCCTTCGGGAACGTTCAAAGTTTGCGCGATCTCCCGATATTCTAATTCTTCCAGATCGCGCAAGATCACCGTTTCGCGCAATTCCGGCGAAAGTTTCTGCAACGCGCCCTGCAACAATTCACTCGCTTCGCGCCCGGCCAGCATTCCTTCCGTTCTCGCGATGGCGGCGGTGTTCTCTTCCAGCGCCGAGGCTTGATCCTCGATCGATTCGGTGGCGCGATCCATGCGCGTCCTGCGGTAATGATCGATCAGCAGGTTGCGCGTGAGCCTGGTGAGCCACACGATGAAGAGACCCTCGCCGGCTCGAAAGCTTTTCAAATTCTTGAACACTCGCAGGAAGACGTCCTGGGTCAAATCCTGGGCTTCCGAATCGCTGTTGGTGAAGCGATAGCAAATGGAATACACGCGGCGGGTATGCACCCTTACCAGGTCTTCCCAAGCGGCTTCCTGGCCCCCCAGGCACCGCTCCACGAGTTGGAGGTCGGCATCCAAACTATCGTTCGCCCGAACTGTTGGGTACGGAGATTCCCAGGTCCACTTTGCCGAGGGAATCGCCACCGTTGCCATGATGCTTCTTATCTCCTGCTTCCAACTAAAGAAACGAGGATCTATGATAAGAAGTTCACTTGAATCCAAGCTTTACATTCTACAGACGGCGCTTGTTTTATACCAGCAGCCCGGCGGGTTCCTAACCCGTGCCCACCCCAGTGGCCCCCAAGCGCACAGCCTCCCGGACCGTACTTCTGGCGATCGTGGCCATCGCCCTGATCCTGCTCATTCTAGCTTATCGGACCCGAGGCACGAGTTTCCGCTGGGATCTGTTTTGGAGCACGCTCGGCCGCGTGGACTGGGGATGGCTGATCGCCTCTATCTGCTTAATACTACTCAGCAATATTGGGCGAGCCCTGCGCTGGCAGGTAATGCTTCGACCGTTCGGGCGCTCGCTCGGGTTGTGGAGACTGACCTCCGATACCCTGATTGGCCTGGCCGCAACAGTCTTGCTCGGACGGGTGGGCGAGGCGGTTCGTCCCTACCTCATAGCGAACCAAACCGGATTGCCGATATCCTCGCAGGCAGCGGCGTGGTTTCTGGAGCGAACGCTCGATCTCCTGGTAATACTGCTGGTCTTGGGCTGCGCGCTGGTGTGGATTCCAATCCGAAACCCTCATTTCGACCCCGAAATCCGTGGCGTGTTGGCTACGGGCGGCTTCGTTCTCGGGATTATGGGGGGCATCTGCCTAGTCCTCTTGTTCGCCTTGCGGCATCCGGGACGGCACGCCCAGCGGCGCATCTTGAGCGCGCTTACGTTTCTGCCGCAGGAACAGTACGCCCGTGCCGAACGCACGCTGGAAGCGTTTTCACGAGGGGTGGATTGCACGCGCGACGCGCGATCGACGGTATTGCTGGCTGGTTACACGGTTCTCGAATGGATGATCCTGGTGGCGAGTTGCGGTGCGCTGTTGCAGGGATTCCCGGCGACACGTCAGCTCGGCGCGCTAGACGCACTGGTGTTGCTGGGATTCGGAAGCGTGGGCGGCGTGGTGCAGGTTCCAGGACTGGGAGGAGGCACGCAAGTGGCTATGATCGTTGCGCTTACGAAGATTTATCAAGTGCCGCTTGAGGCCGCCACCGGGATCGCGATCCTGTTCTGGGCGGTCACTTTCTTGGCAATGGTGCCAGTTGGGGTGGCCTGCGCCTTCCACGAGGGCATTAATTGGAGTAAACTCAAACTGTTGTCAGCAAAGCAGATATTGGAAGAGGCTGACGGCAAGCAGCCCACCACATGACCTGTCCCTTTTGCGGCCACAAAGAAGACCGTGTGATCGACTCGCGCGAGAGCAAGGAAGGCGACGTGATCCGCCGCCGGCGCCAGTGCCTGGGGTGCGAGCGCCGCTTTACGACCTACGAACGAAGTGACGAAATCCCCTATATGGTCGTCAAGAAAGATGGGAGGCGAGAGAAGTTCGACCGGCAGAAGGTGCTGAACGGCCTTCTGAAGGCGTGCGAGAAGCGGCCGGTCCCAATGGCCAAGCTGGCAGAGGTGGTGGATGAAGTGGAGGCCAAGCTGGGTGACAATGCGGACCGCGAAATCTCTACCACGGAGGTAGGGGAGATGCTCATGGAACGGCTGAAGGGGCTCGATAAGATAGCGTACGTACGGTTTGCGTCGGTATACCGCGATTTTCAGGACGTCGAAGCTTTCCTGAATGAATTGAAGACGTTAGTGATGCAGAAGCGATCATAGGGCGATCATAGTACGAAGGGAGGTTTAGTACCAGCGAACGCGGCTAAGTTTCGTGTAACCAATCCGGAATGAAAACATCTTCTATTTAGGACTTAACTTCGGAATCGGTTCGATGCTATAATCGATTGCTATCATTAAGCCGGACCGGTGGCTGCGCGCGCCTAAATTAGTGGTTTGTATACAGGTTAACATACCCCACCAGAGGAACATCCGAACGACGTCTTGTGCCCGGTTGGGGAGGTGAGCATCCAAGTGGATCAATTCGAAGATCAATTTTTAGCAGAAGGTCACGAGCCTCTTGGGCTTCCTTTCGATGAAGAAGCGAACTTCTTTCATCCGGAGGAAGTGCAGGAAGAGGAATTTCCAGCTCAACAGGCTGAAGAGTCAATTTACACCGACGATCCGGTACGCGTGTATCTGCGCGAGATGGGCGCCGTACCGCTGCTCACCCGCGAGGGTGAAGTAAACCTGGCCCGCCGCATGGAGCGCGGGAAATTGCGGATGCAGAAGTCGATCAGCCGATCGGCATTGGTGCAATTGCGTGTTTCCGAGATCGCTGAGCTGTTGAAGCGCGGCGACGACGAGCTGGACAACTTCGTGGACTTCGGCGATGTGGAAGAGGGCAGTCCCGCCGACACAAAGAAGCAGGCGGAGATGCGGGCGCAATTCGCCGAGTTGATCGCGCTTCACAAGAAGCAGACCCAGCTGGCCGACAAAACCGAGGACGTTCCGCTCAGCAACAAGAAGCTCCGCCGCAAATGGCAGGGCAAATTGAGCCGCGCCAAGGTCGAGATGTCGCAAGCGATTCGCCGCCTCCCCTGGCTGCCGTCGCGCTGGAAGCAGTTTGCCAAGGAAATCGAACACGCCGTGGAACAGTTGGCGCATCTCGAAGCCGAGTTGCGGAAGCTGGAAGGGCGTTCGGGTCTGGCTGCTCAGGCGCGTGTGCGTGAGTTGCGCCGCGAAGTCCGGAAGCTGGAAGCGGCCGCCGGCGCATCGCTTACCGATCTGAAACACAGCATGTCGGTGATCCGGCATGGAGAAATCGAAGCCGAGCGGGCCAAGAAGGATTTGGTTGAGGCCAACCTTCGCCTGGTGGTTTCGGTTGCGAAGAAATACGTCAATCGCGGATTGCACCTGCTGGATTTGATCCAGGAGGGCAATATCGGCTTGATGCGCGCCGCCGATAAATTCGAATACCGGCGCGGCTACAAATTTTCGACTTACGCCACTTGGTGGATCCGGCAGGCTATTACGCGCGCCATCGCCGACCAATCGCGCACCATCCGCATTCCGGTGCACATGAACGAGAGCATGAACAAGTTCCTGCGCGCGACACGCGAGCTGGAAAAGGAACTGGGCCGCGCTCCCACCAACGACGAGATCAGCCGCCGGATGGATATTCCGGTGGAGAAGGTCCAGAAGCTGAAGACCATTTCGCGCGATCCGGTGTCGCTCGAGACGCCTGTGGGCCGCGACGGCGAATCGGCGCTGGGCGATTTGATCGAAGACCGCTGGGTGGGTTCGCCGGTGGACGCCGTGATCGATTCCAACGTCCGCGACGAGACCGCCAACATTTTGAAAACCCTGTCTCCGAAAGAAGAGAAAGTGATCCGGCTGCGCTTCGGCATCGGCTGCGAGCGCGAGCATACGCTGGAAGAGATTGGGCAAGAGTTTGATGTCACCCGAGAACGCATCCGTCAGATTGAAGCCAAGGCGTTGCGCCAGCTTCGATCCCCGGAACGGGCGCGCCATTTGAGAGCTTTACTCGCTGCCAGGTAAAGCCGCTCCTCCTCCGTGTGAAAGGCCGGGCTCATAACCCGGCCTTTTTTATTTGGCTGGTTAACCCGCGATCACTGAAGTGGCCGATAATTATGGCCGGTCATCAAGGGTTCCCCAGAGAGCGCTCACACTCGGAAGGTGGTTCGATCTCTCGCTTAGATCCTCATGTGACAAAAGGGCTAGTCGTACTCTGACAGCCGTTTGCCAATAGTGGATCGTGTCTGACCGTAGCTGATGGTCCCTGTCAGATAACTGTTAGGGGATGCTCCCTGTTCGCCGAAAACCTAAACAAAACGACACTTTCAGCCGTATACTTTAGTAAGAGAGGTTGTCTGAACTATGCCCGTACGGAGGTTGACAGCGGGTGCAGCTTCTGATAAAAAAGTTAAGTTCGCACGTCGTTCCACACGCCATAGAAAGGAGAGCGCCACTGTGAGTAAGCATCTCAGAGATAGTCTTAAGGAGCTTGAACAAAGCATCAAACGCAATGCTTCCGCGGTAGAGCAAAAGCTCTCTCAAACAGGCGGCAAGCCACAGAAGCCCATCGTGATTTCCATTGCGAAGTATCATGAAGCCTTAGAGCGGCTTGCCAAGACCTAAGGCCAAACCACGGAAGCAAATCGGGCTAACCCGATCATTCGTAGAACGCGTTCACGATGATTTCGTGGCGCTGCATTGGCCTGGGAGCGAACCAGTTCGTCGAGACGAGGCTCGGGATCCGGCGCTTATCGATTCTGCTATCTTTCGCCCATTTCAGACTTTTGGAGGGCGCGAACTTTATCCAGGCGTCCTGGATAAAGCAGCGCCCTTGTTTCATTCCCTGGTCTGCAATCACTGCTTTTTCAACGGCAACAAAAGAACGGCCGTGGTGTCGGTAGACTTGTTTCTCCTGGTGAACGGCCATGCCCTTTTGTTGACAAATGAGTACATGTATGAATTGGCCATGCTTGCGGCTACGCACAATAGTCGCGGAGTTTCTGTGGAGAGCATCATTATGACTCTTGCCAACGCTTTTGAGGAAAATTCGGTGCGACTGTCTGAAGTCAGGAAAGATGGGCATTCGGAAGTATATAAGATGCTGTCATCTGGTCGTCGATTCCTGCGAACACTGCTAATGCCCAGGCGCCGTGTTGTCGTGGCGCGAAGAGCAATCAGAAAGGGAACAGAGAGATGAGCGCGAATTCCGCGTTGCTGCAAGATTTCGTTAGCTACTGCAATAACCATCCAGAGCAACGCTTTTGGCAAGCGTTGCGCAACTGGTCTGGGGCGTCGTTTGTCTACTTGACGCGGAAATCCGGAGATCCGCCAGAAGACACGTTCTACTTCGAAGGCAAGCAAGCGTAACCAGATTCGCGATACGCCGCTCTAGCTCCTTATGGAGCCGTGTGAGGTCCAGGATCGTGACGTGAGCTTACTGCCCAGCAGGCTTCATGGCGGATCGGACGTGAAAGAACTTCCCGTCCTTGAATTCGTAGTAATGCGATCCATCATCGCCTTCCTTCTCGTTCCGGTCGCCAATAAAGACGATTAGTCTGCTGTCAAGCTGATGTAAGATCGGACGATCGATATCTGCTTCCCAGCAGCAGATTGTGTGCGGGAACCAATGAACCCCACCCGAGTTCGCGTCGATCACTGCACCGGCCAGGCATTCGGCCCCGCACCCCCATGCGGTCACGATGTAATGACCGGCGAAGTTCGGTGGTTGCCGCGCTGCGGATCGCAGCCGCGTTCGGAATGCCATGTCATCTTTTCTCAACACCAGCACCGAGTTCTTTCCGTTGTACTTACCGATAGCGGGGTAGTCGCTAAAGCGAGGCGCCGCCGTCTGCGCCAGAGTGACAATCGCAGCAAGGCATATCAGCCACAGATGGACACAGATAAACGCAGCTAGGAATTTCATTTGTTATCCGTGTTCATCTGTGTTGATCTGTGGCCCTATCCTCTTCATGATATCCTCCCTCCCAGAGGCCTCATGATCACTCGCCGCGTTCTGCTCTCGCTCTCGTTATTAGCCGCGCCGCTCGCCGCCGCCACCTGCGACGATCTCGCCAACCTGAAACTGCCCAACACGACGATCACTTCGGCCAAGACCATCGCGGCCGGCTCCTTCACCATGCCTCCGGGCGCGCCCGCATCGCCGTTCGGCGCGCCGTCGTTCAAGAAGCTGAAGGATTTCTGCCGCGTCGAAGGCGTGATTCAACCGTCCAGCGATTCGCACATCGAATTCGAAGTCTGGCTTCCCGCTTTCGGCTGGAACGGCAAGTATCATGGCGAGGGCAACGGCGGATTCGCGGGCTCCATCAATTACTCGGCGCTCGCCGACTCGGTGCTCAACGGCTACGCCAGTTCCTCCACCGACACCGGCCACAAAGGTGACGCCACCGATGCCCGTTGGGCGCTCGGCCACACCGAAAAAATCGTCGACTTCGGCTACCGCGCCATCCACGAAACCGCCGAGAAATCGAAAGCCATCATTCATGCGTTCTACGAAGAAGACGTCAAGCATTCCTACTTCAGCAGTTGCTCGAACGGTGGACGCCAGGCTCTGATGGAAGCGCAGCGATTCCCCGCCGATTACGACGGCATCATCGCGGGTGCGCCGGCCGGTTCATTCACTCACATCGTCGCTTCGTTTACCTGGGATCTGCAGGCCGCCGAAGTGGATCCCGCCAGCTACATCCCGGCCAGCAAATATCCCGGCCATTGAAGCCGCGGTGGTGGCCGCCTGCGACGCGCGCGACGGCGTGAAGGATGGCGTGATCGACGATCCGACGAAGTGCGATTTCAAACCGTCCACGCTGCTTTGCAACGGCCCTGAGTCCGCCTCCTGTCTCACCCAGCCGCAGATCGCGGCGCTCGAGAAGATTTATGCCGGCCCGCGCGATTCGCACGGCGAGCAGATCTATCCGGGATTTTTGCCGGGTGGTCAGTCGGGCCTGGGCGGCTGGCCCCTCTGGATTTCCGGTCCCGCGCCGGGCAAGAGCTTACAGTACGCATTCGCGACGCAGGGTGGGGCTTACATGATTTACCAAAACGCCGCGTGGGATTACCGCGCCTACAACCTCGACCGCGACGTCAAAGTTGCCGACGACACCATGGGAGGCCCGGCTGAACGCCGATAGATCCGAACTTGGCGGCGCTGAAGGACCGCGGAGGCAAGCTGATCCTGTATCACGGCTGGAGCGATTCGGCGCTCGCCCCGATGGCCACTGTGAATTACTACCAGAAGGTGGTTGCGAAGTTTGGCCAAAAGCAGGCCGCCGATTTCGTGCGCCTCTATATGGTGCCGGGCATGCAGCATTGCGGCGGCGGTCCGGGCGCGGACAGCTTTCGGCGCGACTCCCGGCGCTACGCGGAGCGATCCGGAGCACAGCATGACGGCGGCGCTCGAGGCCTGGGTGGAGAAGGACCTGCCGCCGGCCAAGATCGTCGCCATTAAGTACAACGCAGCCGATGTGGTCCGCACGCGGCCGCTCTGTCCTTATCCCCAGGTGGCGCGGTATTTCGGGAAGGGCAGCACCGACGAAGCCGCCAATTTCAAGTGTGTCGAGGGCAAGTAGGCGGCGTCCAATTATTTCGTCGGGGTGTGCGCGCTGTCTTTTTCGTTCTCGTCGCAGAAGTATTCGAAGATGTCGGATGCAGGCTGAAGCTCGTAGGTCACCTTGATCGTAAATGGCTCGGTGTACATCTGGGGGTCGTCGAAAGTCATTTCGTCATCCAGGTGTCCGAAATCGCGGCGGTGGTAGCGCTCGGTAATGCGCAGTGCTTCGCTGTGGGGATGGCCGATCACATCGAGCCAGGTTTTATCGTTGAAGCCCGCGCTTTCCACCACGAACGTATCGCGCTCCCAATGCCCAATCGAGTAGCCGAGCCAGGACGGTTGCGCGAATTCCTTCGGAAACTCCCGGCCGTCGGTGTAGATTTGGCGATGCGAGTCCTCGTACAGCACTGCGGTCAAACGGGGCGACTGAACGATCTTGAAAGGCTCCGAGAGCAGACTCGCGAGAGGGATGCCAACCGGTAAGCAGGTAAGGCGGGTGTCGCCGCGGGTCAGGCGCTGGCGGTAAAGCTTCTCGGCTTCGGGCCGGATCGGCGATTCACCGGGCTTGAAATCGACGAGGATATTGAGGGCGTACTTGGACACAGTCTCGACTTCCATTCCAGGCACGTTCGACAGCCCCGACGCCGTCGCCGAAGAGGCGCTTCATTTCCGCGAGTGGGGTGTGCTCATGCATCCAGACTCCGGAGAGATCCGGCTTGCCGTCGGCGGCACGAGGCACGGGCGCGCTGAGGTTGGGTTTGCCATCGGGCGTACGGGGCGTTCCGGGGGCGGGATAATTCAACCATTGCGCGTGCGCGGCTGTGGATAGGAGCGCGCACAGAATCAACGACCGGTGGTGTAACATTAGCCTCCTGGGCTTACATCTTAGCTCAGCCTGTCCTTGACATCGGGGCGTTAAGTATTTTACTGTGAACATTCATCTTGGCCGCGCCGTGAGCCTCCGCTCAGAAACTATGGCAGAACGCAAATTGCTGCTCGAATCGACCTTAGACAGTGTAGAGGTAGCGGAAACGGCGGTATTGGGGGCCGCGCGCGAGATCGGATTCCATGAGGACGATTTGCATCAGCTCGGAATGGCGGTGCGGGAAAGCATGGTAAATGCCGTCGTTCATGGCAACCGCTACAATGCGCGCAAGAAGGTGCATGTATCGGTGACCAAGGAGCCGGACCGGCTGACGATCGTGATTGCGGACGAGGGTGACGGCTTCGATGTGAACAACGTGCCGGATCCTCTGGCCGAAGACAATTTGCTGCGCCAGTCCGGACGCGGGTTGCTTTTGATCCGCGCCTTCGTGGACGAGTTCCAGGTGCTTCCCGGGCAGCCCAGGGGGACCGAAGTGCGTATGGTGAAGTATCTGGCGAAGGCCAGCTAACAGTTTCCGGCAAACAAGATATATACGAGATATATAAGAGATAGGTGAGGAGGGTTCAAACAAGTGAGCGTTAAAATGTCGAGCCGGCAAGTCGGCGATGTGACAGTGGTGGATGCGAATGGTCGAATCACCCTGGGAGAGGGAGCGAGCGTCTTCCGGGACGTGATTCGCGACTTAGCCGCCAAGGGCAACAAGAAGATTCTGGTAAACCTGGCCGACGTTTCCTATATCGACAGCTCGGGAATCGGCGAAATGGTGTCCAGCTTCACCACCGTGACCAACCACGGCGGTCAGCTCAAGTTGCTGAGCTTGACCAAGCGGGTGAAGGACCTGCTGCAGATCACCAAGCTGTACACGGTCTTCGAGGTGTTCGAGGACGAGGCTTCGGCGGTTCGCAGCTTCGCCTAGAACCACTCCCTGACGGTCGTGGCTCGGTGAGGGTGGCCCGGCAATCCTGCGGAGCCGCGCGTGATAAAATAGGGTTTCCGCAGTTACGAGGTCTCCGTGGATAAGCATCACCGTAAGGAATTAAAAAGCGACAAGTTCGCTCAGGAAGTCCAGCAATCGGTCGCATTCGTTTCCACTCACCGGGAGCTAATGCTCCGGTGGGGCGCGCCGGCGCTCGCGGTCGTGCTGATTGTGGCAGGCATTTTCTACTATAGAAGCTACCAGCACGCGGCGCGTCAGGAAGCGCTCCACGAGGCCATGCGTGTCCAGAACGCTAGCGTAGGGCCGTCGCAGAGCCAATACGTGCTGGCGTTCCCCACGGCCGAGGCGCGCACCAAAGCGGTGCTGAAAAGCTGGCAGGACTTGGCGGCGAAATACCCGGGAACCGAAGAGGGCAGAATCGCCGAGTTTTTTCTAGGCACCAATGCCGCCGATAACGGCAACCTCGCCGACGCCGAGAAGCATTTCAAAGCAGTCCATCGATGGCCGCAATGGACCCTATGCGTCGCTGGCCAAGCTGGCGCTCGCTCAAATCTATGGTGGCCAGGGGAAGGTGAAGGAAGGGGCGGATCTCATCCAGTCCGTGATCGATCATCCGACCGTGCTGGTTTCCAAGGAAATGGCCACACTGGCGCTGGCGGAACTGCTGAAGCAGACCGATCTGGCACGAGCCAAAAAGCTGGTCGAGCCTTTGCGCACCAGCACCCGCAGCGGCGTGAGCCGCGCCGCGATCAGTTTGGATAGCCGAATTGTCCCAGCAGTGAACCGGCTGGAGCGCCTGCGTTTTCCGGACGAGCAGAGCCGCGGCCGGGTGTATCCCGAACTCCCGCATCCCTACCGCAGCGAATTCCAGCGCGATCGCGACCGCATCATCCACTCCCGAGCGTTTCGCCGGCTGGAGAATAAGACCCAGGTTTTCCCGGCCGGCATCTCGGACCATTTCCGCAATCGCCTGACCCATACCATCGAAGTGGCGCAGATCGCGCGCACAGTGGCCACGGCGCTCGGCCTGAACGAAGAGCTCACCGAAGCGCTGGCGCTGGGCCACGACATCGGCCATCCGCCGTTCGCGCACGCCGGCGAAGACGAGCTCGATCGCCAGATGCGGCGCTTTGGCGACCGCTTCGATCACAATCTGCACGCCCTGCGGATTGTGGAATCCTTCGAGCATCGCTATATCCGTTTTCCGGGGCTTAACCTGACGTTCGAGGTGCGCGAGGGCATCGTCAAGCATTCCCGCGATTTCGAACCAGGCGAAAATCCCGCGCTGGACGAATATCTGCCCGGAATGCGCCCGCCGCTGGAAGCGCAGTTGATCGACCTGGCGGACGAGATCGCCTACAACACCGCCGATCTGGACGACGGGTTCTCGGCGGGGCTGTTCCGCATCGAGGACGTGTGCCAGTGGGTGCCTGAGTTCGGCCGCCGCTGGGAAGAAGTGGAGTCGCAATTCCCCGGCGCAACTGAACGCGAACAGTTCCAGGAAGTGCTGCGTGGATTGCTCGACTGGCTGGTTTCGGGCTTGATGCAGGGGACCGTGGAAGCCGCCGGCGCGGCCTCGGTGGCGAATGTGGATGACGTTCGAGCCTATCCCAGGCGCCTGGCTTCGTTCACGCATTCCGGCCCACACCACAAACCGCGCGCTGAAGCAATTTTTGCATCACACGCTTTATTATTCGGAACCGATGGCGGGCGAGCGCCGCCGATCCGCCGCCCAAATCGCAGAGCTGTTTGAATTTTGGATCGCGCATCCGGAGAAGCTGCCGGCGAACTACGTGGAGTCGCTTGCGAGCACGCCCGTGCATCGCGTAGTCTGCGACTATATCGCCGGAATGACCGACGGTTATTTCGAACGGTGTTTTGAAGCATGTCTGACCCGCTAGTGCGTCCAGCTACTGCGGATGACGTCGCGCAAATCGCCGCCATCTACGCTCACCATGTGCTGCACGGTACGGCGACTTTTGAGATTGACCCGCCGGATCTTGAGGAAATGACCCGCCGGCGATCGGAAATCGAGCAGGCTGGGCTTCCCTTTCTGGTGTCGGCGTCCGGCGATCGAGTCCTGGGTTATGCCTACGCCGGTCCGTATCGTCCCCGTCCCGCCTATCGATACACGGTGGAAGATTCCATTTACATCGATCCCGCTGAGATCGGGCACGGTTTGGGCAAGCTGCTGATGCCGGAGCTAATCGCGGCTTGCGAAAAAGCGGGAGCGCGCCAACTGATCGCCGTGATTGGTGACAGCGAAAACATCGCGTCGGTCCGGCTGCATGAGCGCTTCGGATTTCGCCACGCGGGCGTGTTCCGCGCGGTGGGATTCAAATTCGATCGCTGGCTGGATACGGTGTTAATGCAGCGTACGCTGAATAGTTCGTAGGCGCATAAACACGGTGGGTTTCAATGGTCTTGAATCGAAGCTCGTCTAAGATGCCGTCGAATACGAAGGTAGAGAGCAGCTCCTCCGCGCTTTCGATAGTCAGCAGTCCTTCGGCTTCCAGGGCGCGCAGATTGAAGCCGTCGTCCGGAGGCGGGCGCGAATCGGGTCGCGGTGCGCGGCAGTCATGATCAGAATCGCCGCTTCGCCTTTGCGAAGTCCGGCCCCGGCAAAACGACATACGGCCTCGGCGAGCCGCGCTTCATCGGTGTACGGATACACGATGTGGCCGCACTGAGGCGGATTCGCCAAAATTTCGCCGGCCTCGAGTTCATGGTTTTTCTCCTCGCGACGATGCCTCGCGCCAGCCGGGAACGAATCGCTCAACTACAAACCCCAGTTGCATAAAAGAATTCAGGTCCGTGGGCTTTCGAAAATACACGTTCGCGCCAAGAGAAAGGGCCCGATCGCGATCCGCCGGCGAATCCGAGGATGTGATAACGATGACCGGTGTGGCGGCCAATGCGCCGGTTTGGCGGATGTGCGAGAGAATTTGGCTGCCATCCACCTTAGGAAGGTTCAAGTCCAACAGAACCAACTGGGGCGCATCGGTGGCTGGCCACTTCTCGGCCTGTTCCAGCAGCTGCATCGCCTCTTCGCCGTTGTGAGCAACCGTCAGGCGGTGCCTGAGCCCCCGTTGCTCCAACGCTCGCCGGACCAGAAAAACATCGCCGGCATTATCTTCCACCAACAGAATACGCACCCATCCCCCGTTTTGCGTGCCAATCCGCCCGACACGTAGCACGCCTAGTGCCATGACGAAATATGGCCGTTTGGCCTTGGGGCGTCAATACGCAACGGCTGCCTGATCAGTGCCTTCCGGGCAATTTCTGCACTCGGGAGGCGAAAATTGCCGACTCGCGAGCGCTGCAAGGGACGAGGTTCATTGAAAAACCTTTACGTTCGCGATGGTACTCCGGTTGCCTCTCGACTAGCGAGAAGAACCGATTGGAGACACAATGCTCGGATGGATGATTTTGTTCGCGCTTATGACCCTGCCCGGGGCTGCTGCCACCATCGCCGGCTATCACACTGGCACCTCGCTTAAGACGACAACGATTGTATTTGCGGGACTGTTCCTAGCCGCCCTGTTCACCCGTATGGTTCGGGGCCTTCGTTGACAAAGCCGCGTGCGAGCGCCGCATGAAGCCAACGTCTCTGCGCGTCGTCCTGGCATTTTACTCCGGCGAAGACGAGGAGCCTAAGGCAGCCTATCAGGCAGTAAAGGACGCCAGCCGGGGCCGTGCATTTCTTTTCTCCGCCAACGAAGCCAAGCCCGAGAAACATCGGGACGCAATCGGGCGCTATGCCGCGCTACGGCTGCAGGGCGAGACGCTGGTGGCGGCGGAGGCGACGCCCGAAAACCTGGAAGCCATTGTCAGGCGGCTGCAGGACACCGGTTCGCCGGCCGTGTTTGTGTTGCGGGAGGATCTGGCGGATTCAGGCGCCGGTTCGGCGGACGCGGTTCGTGCATCGAGCAAAAACCGGTCGCTCGAATCCATCCTGGAACAATTGCAGGCGAATGAACTGGCGCTGGACGCTGCCCGGCGGGATTTAGTAGAAGCAGCGCGGCTGGGGCACGCCCTTACCGCGGCGGCGGAGTGGCTGCTGGACAACGCGTACCTTATTCGGACCCAAATTGCTGAGATTCGCCGCCACTTCCCGCGTGGACATGCCAAGAACTTTCGCACGCTTGCGCCGGTCTGCGATTTGGCGCGCGGGCTGGTGGCCCGAAGCGATCAGACGCTAAATGAGGCCACGATTGCGGAGTGGCTTCGGGATCATCAGTCCGAAAGGCCGCTGGCTATCGCGGAGCTTTGGCTGTTCCCGCTGCTGCTGCGGTTGGCGCTGGTCCAGGTGCTGCGGCATCTGGCGGCGAATGTGAGCCGGTCGCAACAATTGCGTGAGGCGGCCTATTTGTGGGCCAACCGCCTGGCGGCCAGCGCGCGCCGCGGACCCGAGGAGTTCGATTTCATCTTGCGGCGGATGGAAGGCGAACCGAACGCGCTCGAGCCATATTTCTTGACGTCGCTGGTGGAGCAACTGCAAGACGAAGAGAGCGCGCTGGTGCCCATCCAGCGCTGGATCGAAGAACGGCTGAAAACGTCCATCACGGAGCTGGTGCGGGCCGAGCACACGCGCGAAGCGGCGGAACGTGTTTCCACGGCCAACGCGTTCGGGAGCCTGCGAGCGCTGTCTCACATCGATTTCACTGAAATCTTCGAAGCCGTGAGCCTGGTGGAAGCGGAATTGCGAACGGACCCGGCGTACGTAGCGAGTGACTTCGCCACCCGCGATCAGTGCCGCCGCGTGGTGGAACGCATATCGCGCAATAGCGGCCTGCCCGAATTGGAGGTGGCGCGGCGTGCCTTGCAGCTGGCGGCGCGCGACGCTTCCGAAAACCGGCATGCATCCTACTATCTGCTGGCCGCGGGCGTAACCGAACTTGAGGCGGAAACCAAGGCCAGAGTTCCACTCAAGATCCGTCTGATCCGCGCCGTACGGCGGCAGGCAACCGGCGAGTATCTCCTGAGCGTTTCGGGAATCACGGCGTGCTTTCTCGCCCTGGCTCTCGCTCTGGCCTGGGACGGGGGCGTGCGCCAGCCGCTCATGCTGGTGTTGCTAGGAGCCTTGGCGTTACTCCCGTTGAGCGAACTTGCGATCCAAATCGTAAATGCTTTGGTAATCTCCCTTCTCCCGCCGGAAGCGCTGCCGAAGATGGATTTCAAGCACGGTATCCCGGAAGAAAGCGCCACGCTGGTGGCGATCCCGATGATGCTCGTGAGCCAGAAGGTGATTCAACAGCAACTTGAAAAACTGGAGGTCCGTTTTCTCGCCAACCGGGAGCAGAATCTGTTTTTCAGCCTTTTGTCCGACTTCACGGATTCGCCGGAGCCCGGCGCGCCTGGCGATGCCGAGTTGCTGCGCGCCGCGACCGAAGGGATCAACGATCTGAATGTACGCTACCCGGGAGAGCACTTCCTGCTGTTTCACCGGCAGCGCGTATGGTCCGAGAGCGAGGGCATGTGGATCGGCCGCGAGAGGAAGCGCGGCAAGATTGAAGACCTGAATAAATTCTTGAGCGGCGCGGGGTCGGCCGAGATCTTGACCGCCGGCCGCCTTCCGCTGCCGATCAAGTACGTCATCACGCTGGACACCGACACGCAGTTGCCGCCTGGCACGGCCTGCCGGATGGTGGAGACAATTTCGCATCCTTTGAATCGCGTCGAGATCGATCCCGAGAAACACGTGCGCCTGAGCGGCTTCACCATCATCCAGCCCCGGGTGAGCATTGGGCTGCCGGACGCCACGGCTACGCGGTTCACGCGCGTATTCGCCGACACCACGGGGACCGATCCGTATTGCCAAACGGTCTCGGACGCGCAGCAGGATTTGTTTGGCGAAGCGATTTTTCACGGCAAGGCGATTTATGATGTGCTGGCGTTCCGCGCGACGCTCGATAATCGCTTTCCCGAAGAATCCCTGCTGAGCCACGATTTGATTGAAGGCGCGCATGCGGGCGTCGGCCTGGCGAGCGACATTGAGCTATTCGAGAATCTGCCGCTCGATTACGTCAGCTTCAGCAAGCGCCAACACCGCTGGATTCGGGGCGACTGGCAGATCGCGCCTTGGGTTTTTCCAAGCGTACCCAAAGCGGGCGGCGGTCGCGAGCCGAATCCGTTGACGCTGTTGAATCGCTGGCGTATTTTCGACAACCTGCGGCGCAGTCTGGTGCCGGTGGCGTCGTTGCTGTTGCTATTGTTCGGCTGGCTGATCTCTGCCGCGCCGGGAGTATGGAGCTTGGTGGTGGGACTCGCAATTGCGATTCCCGCGCTGGCGCCGCTGCTCGATCGGGTGGCGCGCCGCGTGCAAAACGAAGTTCACGGCTGGCGCGGAGCGACCGACGAACTGGTGCGGGCCGCGGTGATGATCGCATTTCTCCCGCACCAGGCCTGGCTCTCCATCGACGCAATTGCCAGAGTCGCGTACCGGCGCAAGGTCAGCCGCAAGCATCTGCTCGAATGGCAGCCGGCGGAGAGCACCGTGCCGGGCGATGCCCTGGGACACATGAGTTCCACACTGCGGCAGATGCTCACGATCAGTGGGGTCTCGGTGGTTCTGATGATCGTGCTGGGAGTGAAGGGCGCGATCGCTCCGACATCCGCGTTTCTGGCGCTTTGGTTCGCCTCACCAGCGGTGTTGCTTTGGCTGTCGCGGCCCGAAGAGCGCGCGCCGCACGGCGACCTGAACCGCGTGGACACCATCTTCCTGCGGCGCCTGGCGCGCAAGACCTGGCGCTACTTCGACGATCTGGTGAATGTGGATTCGAACTGGCTGCCTCCCGACAATTCGCAGCTCGCCTTGCGGGTCGAAGTAGCACAAAGAACGTCTCCCACCAACATTGGGTTCTGGTTCACTGCGGCGCTGACGGCGGCCGACCTGGGTTATCTCACCGTGGATGATTTTGTGAGCCGCTGCGCGCGGACCTTCGCCACGCTCGACCGATTGGAACGCTACGAAGGGCACCTTCTCAACTGGTATGACACCCGGACGCTACAACCATTGAACCCGCGTTACGTGTCAACGGTGGACAGTGGAAATCTGGTGGCCAGTTTGTGGGTGCTCGAAGCAGCCTGCGACGAGCAGCTCCACGCTCCGCTGCTTGGCTCGGCGTGTCTCGCGGGTATGGCGGACACTTTGTCCATGCTGCGGGAAGCGG
The DNA here is from genome assembly GCA_963772905.1 of Bryobacterales bacterium. Taxonomy (GTDB): domain Bacteria; phylum Acidobacteriota; class Terriglobia; order Bryobacterales; family Bryobacteraceae; genus Palsa-89. The sequence continues at coordinate 164,930 of CAVYZD010000001.1, forward strand.
CGGGCCGGGATGCGTCCGTCGTGATGCCCATTCAGGCGCTGCGCCGTTTTCTGCGCGGGAAGGTGGAAGGTCACATGCAGATCAGCCGCCTTCGATTGGCTCTGCATCCGGTGCAGCAGTTGCAGGAAAGCGGGCGTTGGCAGGAAGCCAGCGATGAGCGTTCCTATTGGATATCGGCGCTGGCTCGTGAGCTGGGTTCATGGACAGCAATCGTGGATCGCTACCTGCCGTGGATGGAGACGCTCACCCGTCCGCCGGATTCCTTCCTGCTGGCCTTGGGCGAAGATGCGCCGAGGCTGCGGCGGCTGGTATTGAGCACAACGCCGTCGCTCACGGAACTTTCGCGGGGGACTCCGGCTGCCCTCGAAGCGGTTCTCGATTGGCGCGGGAGGCACGAGCTGCGACCGGACGTATCGGCCTGGCTCGACCGGCTGGCGAGCGAATATCGACAAGCCCAGGCTGCCGCATCGGAGACGGTGAAGCGCCTGGCAGAAGTATCCGCCGCCGCGCGCCGCTTGAGCGACGCGATCAACATGGGCTTTCTGTACGACCCGGCCCGCCGCCTGTTCGGTGTCGGCTACGCCGTGGGCGGGCCGCTGGAATTTACCAGCCACTACGATCTGCTGGCAAGCGAATGCCGGTTGGCAAGCCTGGTGGCGATCGCGAAAGGATCGGTGCCGGTGGAGCACTGGTTCGCGCTCAGCCGGCCTTTGGTGACCACATCGCGCGGACAGACGCTGCTCTCGTGGAGCGGCACGATGTTCGAGTTCCTGATGCCGCTGCTGTTCACGCGCACGTTCACCAATTCGTTGCTGGATCATGCCTGCCGCCAGGCGGTCAGGCTACAAATCGACTATGGGCGCGAAAACAACGTTCCGTGGGGCGTTTCCGAATCCGCGTATAGCGCGCTCGATGCGAGCCAGATTTATCAATACCGCGCATTCGGCGTTCCAGCGCTGGCGCTGAAGCCGGCCATCGAAGAGGATCTCGTGGTGGCGCCCTACGCCTCGGTTTTGGCGCTGATTGTCGATCCGGACGCCGCCGTCGAGAATCTAAGGCGCCTTCAAGATCTGGGGCTCGAAGGTCCCATGGGCTTCTACGAATCAATCGACTTCAGCCGGGAGAATAAGCGGGATGGAGAGCGAGGCGTCGCGATCTACTGCTACATGGCGCATCACCAGGGAATGAATTTGGCAGCCTTGGATGACGTTTTGCATGGGCACGCGATGCAACGCCGGTTCCACGGCGATGTCCGTATCCGCGCCATTGAGTCGCTCCTGTTTGAGCGCCTCCCGCTGACGCGACTGCCGCAGGATCAGGTTCAGACCACGGTGGCGCCGGCGCGATCCTCCGCGACAGAAGAGCCGGCCGAGCGGACCTGGAAGGAAGAGACCGCCATCCCGCGCGTACATTTGCAGGGCAACGGAAGGTATGCGGTGATGATCACCAACGCCGGCGGCGGCTACAGCCGGTGGAACGATTTCGACGTAACGCGCTGGCGATCGGACACCACGCGCGACGCCTGGGGCAGCTTTCTCTATATTCGCGATCTGCAATCGGGGACGCTTTGGTCGGCGGCGCATCAACCCATCGGAAGTCCGATGGGCGCGAGCTCTGTGAGCTTCTCGGCGGACCGTGCCGAATTCCAGCGCCGTTTGTTCGGAGTAGAGACCGTCATGGACGTAACCGTCGCCGCCGAAGACGACGTGGAGTTGCGGCGCGTCACGATTACGAACCGCTCCACTCGCAGCCGCCACCTGGAATTCACCAGCTATCTCGAGCTCGCGCTCGCTCCTCATCGCACGGATGTGTTCCATCCTGCTTTCGCCAAGATGTTCGTCGAGACCGAACGGCAGTCCGAGAACGTGCTGGTCGCTAGGCGGAGGCTGCGGTCTCCAGACGATCCGCCGATTTGGGCCGCGCACATGCTGGTCGGCGCGCCGGGACAAGTTCAGTTCGAAACGGATCGCGCGGCTTTTCTGGGACGTGCGAGCACTGCGGAAAAACCGGATGCTTTGGGGCGCGATCTCACGGGATCGGTTGGGACGGTGCTGGATCCCATCTTCAGCTTGCGCTGCCGGGTGACTCTTGAGGCGCGCGATCGGATAGAACTTGATTTCATCACGATCGCGGCGGAATCGCGGGAGGCGCTGCTGGCATTGACGGCAAAATATCAACGCCCGGAATCCGTGGCGCGAGCCTTTGAAATGGCGTGGACGCGGGCTCAGCTCGAACTCCGCTACTTGAGCGTGGGACCCGCTGCGGCCAACCGCTTCCAGGAGCTGGCGAGTCATCTTCTGTATCCCAATTCCCGGCTGCGGCCAGCAGCGGACCGGCTGATTCGAAATCACCTTGGACAGTCGGTTCTATGGGCCTATGGGATTTCGGGCGACCTTCCTATTCTGCTGATCGCGGCGGCCGAGCCTCGGCATCTGCCGCTGTTTCGCGAGGTGCTTTTGGCGCATTCGTATTGGCGACTGCGCGGCTTCCACGTCGATCTGCTGGTGCTCAATCAAGAGACACCCAGCTACGACCGTCCTTTCCATCAGCAGCTCCTGCGCCAGGTGCAAGCGCACGCTTCCGAAGCCGGCATGGACAAACCTGGAGGCATCTTCCTGCGCAATTGGAATACGATACCCGAAGAACATCGGAATCTTTTGATGGCCGTTTCGAGCGTCGTGCTCAATGGCGGGCGCGGTTCGTTGCAGCAGCAGTTGATGTCGGGCGGCGAGGGACCCGCACCGCCCCCATTCACGCCATCTGGGGGCACGGTGGAGACGGTCTCCCCGCCGTTGCCGTTCCTGGAACTGGCGTATTTCAACGGTACCGGTGGATTCGCGCCGGATGGCCGCGAGTACGCGATTTACCTGAAGCCGGGGAGCCAAAGCCCATCGCCGTGGGTGAATGTGATGGCCAATTCCGCGTTTGGCGCGATGGTGAGCGAGAGTGGCCTCGGATTTACGTGGAACGGGAACAGCCAGACGAACCGGCTCACTCCGTGGCATAATGATCCGGTCAGCGATCCGCAATCGGAAGCCATCTACCTGCGCGACGACGAGAGCGGCGCCACCTGGACGCCGACGCCGCTGCCGATTCGCGAGCAGGATGCGTATCGCGCGCGGCATGGGCAAGGCTACACGGTTTTTGAGCATAATAGCCACGCGATCGGACAAGAGCTGACGGTGTTTGTTCCGCTGGGAGAGGACGGTGGCGGCGATCCGGTGAAGGTTTATCGGCTGCGGCTCCGCAACGATTCTGGACGGCGGAGGCGGCTCACCGTAACGTATTTCGCGGAGTTGGTACTCGGCGGCGTGCGCGAAGATCAGCAGTTGCATGTTCAAACGTCTCGCGATGAGGCATCCGGCGCGGTGCTGGCCAGGCAATGGTGGACCGGCAGCTACACGGGACAAATCGCGTTTGCGGCGATGAGCCCTCGGGCCGCTTCTTACTCCGGCGATCGCACGCAGTTCCTGGGACGCAATCGGTCTGCAGCGAGGCCGGCTGCACTGGAACGCGCGCGTCTGGACAATCGGACTGGGGCCGCGATTGATCCGGCTGCGGCGCTTCAGCTTCCCTTCGTGATCGAAGCGGGTCATCAGATGGAAGTGATTTTTCTGCTCGGGCAGGCGGAGACAGTGGACAAAGCGCGGGAGCTTATCAACCGATATCAGCGCACCGATCAAGTGGAGAACGCGCTCACGGCCACTCAACGATGGTGGGATGGCAGGCTAGGTGCGCTGCGGGTGCGAACGCCGCTGCTATCCACCGATCTCATGCTGAATCGCTGGCTGCCATATCAGGCGCTGAGCTGCCGATTCTGGGGACGGTCCGCGCTGCAGCAATCCAGCGGAGCGTTTGGTTTTCGCGATCAATTGCAGGATTGCCTGGCCTTTCTGTATTTCGCGCCGGAGCTGACCCGGGCTCACATCATTACATCTGCCGGCCGGCAATTCGTTGAGGGCGATGTACAACATTGGTGGCATCGCGAAACCGGGTTGGGCGTGCGGACACGCTGTTCCGACGACATGGTCTGGCTGCCTTTCGCCGTCGCACATTATGTTGGCGTGACGGGAGACACGGCGATTCTCGATCAGGAGATTCCGTTTCTGGAAGCCGCGCCATTGGCCGTGACGGAGCAGGAGCGCGTGTTCGTTCCGGTGATCTCGGCGCAGACCGCGACGCTCGGGGAACACTGCCGCCGCGCGCTGGATCACGCGATGCGGTTGGGCATTCACCAGATTCCGTTGATCGGAACGGGCGACTGGAACGACGGCTTGAATCGCGTGGGCATGGAGGGACGCGGCGAAAGCGTCTGGCTGGGGTGGTTCCTGTGCAACGTGCTGGAGTCGTTCGCGCGGTTGATGGAATCGCGCGACGGCGGGCGCTCGTTGGCGGCGGCATGGCGCGAACAAGCGCGAGAGTTGAGCATCGCACTGGAACGCTCCTGTTGGGATGGTGAGTGGTATTTGCGGGGCTTCTTCGACAACGGAACGCCGTTGGGATCGCATGTGAATCCGGAGGCGAGGATCGATTCGTTGCCGCAATCCTGGGCGGTGATTTCTGGGGCCGCTGATCCGGCGCGTGCGCGGCTTGCCATGGAATCGGCAGAGAGCCAATTGGTGATCGCACGGGACCGGCTCGCGCTGCTGTTCACTCCTCCGTTCGATCATTCCGAACCGCATCCGGGCTATATCATGGGCTACCCGCCCGGGATCCGCGAAAACGGCGGCCAGTATACGCACGGCGCGTTGTGGATGGCCGAGGCCTGGGCGCGTTTGGGCGATGGGGATGCCGCCGTGCGCCTGCTCAAGATGATGAATCCGGTGGAGAACAGCCGCGACCCGCAGGCAACGGAGCACTACCGCGGCGAGCCGTATGTAGTTGCGGCCGACGTATCATCGGCGCCCGGCAAGGTCGGACGAAGCGGCTGGACGTGGTACACGGGCTCCGCTGGTTGGATGTATCGCGTCTGGATTGAAGAAGTGCTCGGCTTTCAACTGCGCGGCGACCGGCTCACAATCGCGCCGGTGATTCCTGACGATTGGGATGGATTTGAGATCGCATATCGCCACGGCGCCACACTCTACGAAATCGCGGTGCGAAGGCGCGCTTCAAACGAGGCGCGGGTCATTGAGATCGACGGGCATCAGACGGAGAATGGCTGGATTCAGCTGGCCGACGATGGCGGCACGCATCCGGTGACGGTGTGGATTCCGCGAGGGTCAGCAACGCCATCCCGGCCGCCGGGCAAACCTGCGGACGCCCGCCAGCCGAGCGTGCCGGTCGGCATAAAGTGATACCCTGGGCCGAGGAAGTTCGGTGCCGGAATCTACGCCAGCCCGTTACATGCTTTCGGAGCCCGTGAGCGCCGTAAAACTGAGGGACCATCCGGGAAGCAGCCTCAGGAGTCCAACGGAAACCCTGGTGTCCATTCCGGCAGGCGCGATCATCGAGTTGGAAGGCTTGGTGGGGAAGTCGGGTCTGGTGAACATTCGCTGGAACGACGAAGTGTTCTCCATTTTCTACGAAGACATCGCAAAAACGCGCGGCTGACGGAACGCTTCTCAGTGCCGGAAATGCCGCACGCCGGTGAACACCATGGCGAGGCCGAGTTTGTTGGCTGCTGCGATTACGTCGTCATCGCGCACCGAACCGCCGGGTTGAATTACCGCCGTGATGCCGTGCTTCGCCGCTTCCTCGACGCCATCGGGAAACGGGAAGAAGGCATCGGAGGCGAGCACGGTTCCTTGCAGAGGCAGCAGCGCTTTCATGGCGCCCACCTTCACGGAATCCACGCGGCTCATTTGCCCCGCGCCGACGCTGACGATCTGGCGGTCGCGCGCGTAAACGATGGCGTTCGACTTCACGTGCTTGCAGACCTTCCAGGCGAATTCGAGCGCGCGCCATTCCTCCTCGGTGGGGGCTCGCCCGGTCTTCACCTGGCACTCGCCGCGCTCCAGCCGATGCGAATCGGGCGTCTGCACCAGGTAGCCGCCGCTGATGGATTTCAGCACCGGCTCTTCGGGCGCGCGAGCCACGGCCAGCAGCCGCAGGTTCTTCTTCGAGGCGAGCAATTCGCGCGCGGCGGAGTCGTAGCCCGGCGCGGCGATCGCTTCGATAAACGTTTTGGCGATTTCGGCGGCGGTGTCGCGATCCACGGTCCGGTTGAACGCCAATACGCCGCCATACGCGGAGACCGGATCGGCTTCGAATGCCCGCCGATAGCTTTCCGCTAGCGTTTCCGCCTCGGCGCAGCCGCAGGGATTGGTGTGCTTGATGACGGCGGAGGCCGGGTCTTCGAACTCGCGAATCAATTGCCAGGCGGCATCCAGATCCACCAGATTGTTGTAGGAGAGTTCCTTGCCCTGCAGCTGCTCGGCTGCGGCGATTCCTCCATGGCGGTTGGAGTAGAGCGCGGCCTTTTGGTGCGGATTCTCGCCGTAGCGCAAATCGAGCGCGCGCGGGGCGCGAATGTCTAGAAACGCGGGCAGGCCGGATTCGTCTTCGGCGCCGACGCGTGCCAGGCGCGTGCTGATGGCCCGATCGTAGGCCGCGGTCAGCGTGAAGGCCTTCTTGGCTAGCCGCCACAGCGTGGGTTCCGAGAGGCCGGACTCGCGTTCGTGCAGCTCTTCGAGAATCGCAGGATAGTCGTCGGGCGAAACCACCACCGCGACATCCTGATAGTTCTTGGCCGCCGCTCGAATCAGCGTGGGCCCGCCAATATCGATGTTCGCGATCAGCTCCGACAACGGGACGCCTTGTTTGGCCGCGACCTTCTCAAACGCGTAGAGATTCACCGCAACCAAGTCAATGAGCGGGATATCGTGCTCGGCGAGCGACCGCATGTGGTCCGGATTGGCGCGAATCGCGAGAACACCGCCCGCAACGCGTGGATGGATGGTCTTGAGCCGGCCATCGAGCATTTCGGGAAAGCCAGTCAAATCGGATACTTCGCGAACCGGCACGCCAGCGGCTTCCAGAACGCGAGCGGTGCCGCCCGTGGAGATGATCTCGACTCCCAGGTCGCGCAGGCCCTGCGCGAACTCCACCACTCCGCTTTTGTCGGTCACGCTGATCGAGTGCGCGCTGAATTGAGGCATGCATTACTCTCAACCTTCTTTACAATGGTAAACGTGTCTCATCCAGTTACGCTAATTCCAGGCGACGGCATTGGCCCCGAAGTCGCCGAAGCAACCATCCGCGCGGTCAACGCCACGGGAGTCTCCATCGATTGGCAGCGCGCCGATTTGAACGCCAGCATCATCGCGAAATCCGGACAGGTGCTGCCGCCGCACGTGATCGAATCGCTCGAGCGCACGCACGTGGGGTTGAAAGGCCCGGTGACAACGCCGGTGGGCGGCGGGTTCCCGAGCGTGAACGTCGCGCTCCGCAAGCATTTCGATCTGTTCGCCAACGTGCGCCCGGTGCATTCGCTTCCCGGCCTCAAGACGCGGTTCGACGACGTGAAGATCGACATGGTGATCTTTCGCGAAAACACCGAGGATTTGTACTCGGGCCTGGAGCACGAGGTGGTGAAAGACGTGGTCACAAGCCTGAAGGTGATCACGCGGGTGGCTTCCATCCGCATCGCCGAGTATGCGTTTCAGTTCGCCAAGAAGAACGGGCGCAAGCAGGTGACGGCCATTCACAAGGCCAACATCATGAAGCTGTCGGATGGACTGTTTCTGCGCTGCTGCCGCGAGGTATCGCAGCACTACCCCGAGATCGGCTACAAAGAGCTGATTGTCGACAACGCATCGATGCAGCTGGTGATGCGGCCGCAGACGTTCGATATTCTGTTGCTGCCGAATCTGTACGGCGATATCGTTTCGGATCTTGCGGCGGGCCTGGTGGGTGGACTGGGCGTGGTGCCGGGCGCCAACATGGGCGATCAGCATGCCGTTTTTGAGGCGGTGCATGGGAGCGCGCCCGACATCGCGGGAAAGGGCATCGCGAATCCCACAGCGCTGATTCTTTCGTCGGTGCTGATGCTGGTTCACCTGGGAGAGACCTCGGCGGCCAGCCGCTTGCGCTCGGCGATCGAAACGGTCTATGCCGAGCAGGAGCATCTGCCGCCGGACGTGGGCGGGAGCGCTTCGACGGCTGAATTTACCGACGCCGTGATTGCCCGGTTAAAGTAGCCAGCGCGGTCTGAAATTTCGGTGGCATTTCGGCATCTGGCGTGCAGGCGTTCTGAAAAGAATGCGATCCGCCGAGACGAAATATTTTGGAACATTGCCCTGCGCCGAGGAATCGGTCTTCGAGTTCCCTGTGGGTCTGCCGGCGTTTGAGGACGAGAAAGCCTTCGTCCTGATCGAGACGGCCCAGAGCGCGCCGCTGGTCTTTTTGCAGAGTCTGACGCGCGCGACCTTGTGCTTTCTTGCGTTTCCGATTCAAGTTGTGGATCCGGAGTATGCGCTTTCCGTCGCGCCGGAGGATTTGGAAGCTCTGGATCTGGGGGCCTCGGCCGGCAGCCCCAACTCGGTTCCGAGGTCGTGGTGCTGGCGCTGATTTCGCTCGATAACGAATTCATGGCGACCGCCAATTTAATGGCGCCGGTGGTGCTCAATGTGAAGACGCAGCGCGGACTGCAGGCCATCCGTCGCGACCGGTTGTATTCGCATCAGCATCCGGTGCCTCAGCCGCAGGAGCAGGCATGCTAGTCTTACGGCGTCGGCCTGGGGAATGCGTCCTGATTGGCGACGAAATCGAGATCGAGGTGTTGGCTGTTACGCATCACGGCGCCAAGATCGGGATTCGCGCGCCCAAGTCGACTGTCGTGTTGCGCAAGGAACTGAGGATCACGCAGGAACAAAATGCGCAAGCAGCGCAAGGGCCTTCGGCGGCCGATTTCGAAGATGCTGTGAGAAAATTACGGCCCGAAGCTCAAGAATCAACTCTTCTCCCCGATAAGCTCTTTGAGAACTGAGAGAGGCTCCGATCCACCTGGCGGGAAGCCTGGCGCGGACTAGGAATTTCAGCGGATCATTTCCGGAATTTCCCGGTCTTGTCGTATGGTCCGCAGCCTTGCGAGGTCGGCCTCTCGAAGGCGCCAAAGGCGCTCCGGATTCGCGAAGATCGCGTGCCGGGTCCTCGAATCTAAGGAGAAACAAATGTCTTTTAGTATTAACACCAACATCGCCTCGTTGCAGGCCACCAATTACCTGACAGCCAATCAACGGTTTCAGAATAAGACCATCAACGAGGTCACTTCGGGCTTACGCATTGTGAATAGCGGCGACGACGCTGCGGGCTTAGCGGTTGCCAACCAGTTTGCATCGGATGAAGCGGTACTGACGCAAGGTATTCAGAACGCCAACGACGGCGCGGCCACGCTGCAGACCATCGATGGCGGTATGAGCAACATTTCTCAGTTGTTGAATCGGGCCAGCACCCTAGCGACGGAATCTGCCACCGGGACCTTCCAAGGAAGCCGGACCGTGCTGAACAACGAATTCCAAAGCGTCTTGGGCGAAATCAATCGGCAGGCGCAGTCCATCGGCATGAATTCGGGCGGTGCGTTTGCCAAGGCGCTGTCGGTATTCATCGGCGGCGGCCGCGACACGGCGGGCAATTCGAATAACTCGCAGGCCGTTGCCAATGGGTCGGTCACGATCGATCTGAGCAACTCGGCTGTCGACACCCAGGCGCTGGGACTGTCGGCTTATAGCACCACGGCCAACGCCGCGACGGCTCTAGGAACCATCACCGGCGGGACCACGGGCGGTAACGTAGACCTTACCTTCTATGGCACCGGCGACCCGGGGTTTGAAGCCGGCGTCGTAGTGACCGCAGCGGGGGTCAATAACGCAGGCTCGCTGAGCGACGTAGTCAACGACATCAACGCCGCCATCGCGACCACATCCAACACGGCCGGTCCGGCCAACGCAGCCTTCGCGGCCGACGGCATCCAAGCCGAGTTAAACGCGGCCGGGACCGGGATCGTCTTCACTTCGGCCAACGGCGCCTTCGCGGTCGCGGACGGTACCAATGGCAAGGCCGCTGCTGCGAACATTCTCGGGTCGGCGACACAGACGCCCATCTTTGCAAATGGCACCCAGCAACTTACGCTGGATTACGGCACCGCAATCGGGGGCACTGACACCCAAGACCTGACCTTCTCGGCGGTGGATGCGAGCGGTGGTCTTCATCAGACAGACGTAAACCTGTCGGCCGGCACGAAAGACGCCCAGATCACGCAGATCAACGCCGCTCTCCAAGCGGCGGGCGGGCCGCTGGCCAAGCTGGTGGCCGTTGACGCCGATGGATCAGCCACTGGCGCCATCAATATCACCGGCAACTCCACGTTTAACGTGGCAGTCGGTGCTACCACCACGCCCGGCGATGGATTTACCGATACCTCAGCTCATCAGAGCGTAATCTCGGACTCCGGGCTGGTGGGCACGGCAAGCGCGCTCGATGTCTCCACCGCGAGCGATGCCGGCCTAGCCGTCACCGCGATCGGCAACGCCGTCGCGAACCTCGGAACCGCACAAGCCGTGGTTGGTAAAGGTGAGAACACTTTGACCTATGCCACCAACCTGGCCCAATCGCAATTGACCAACGAAGCTACGTCGGAATCGGGTCTGCGGGATGCCAACATGGCTACCGAAGCCGCCAACCTGACCAAGGCTCAAATCCTGCTGCAAGCCGGTGTCGCGGCTCTGGCGCAAGCCAATGCCGCACCTCAAAACATCTTGACGCTGCTCAAGGGTTAACGATTCGCGGAACTGAGTGGTCCTCTTCAGTTCCCAGGGCGAAGGCGCGTCTCACCGTGCGTCTTCGCTCTTCTTTCTTCAAAAATCCACCCGCTTGTTGATAAACTCCCCGTCCCGAATCTGAACGTCGAAGTCGATAAAGGCTCCGCTCCTAGCTACTTTTACGTGATAAGCGCCCGGCGCCAAAGTGAATACCGCAGGAGTACGTTGCGCCTGCAGGGCTCCGTCCAACTCGATCGTGGCGCCCTTTGGTTCCGATGTAATGCTCAGCGTTCCGGACGCCTTGGTGAGTTGCAGAAAAATGTCGCTATCCTGCGGAACATTGAAAACCCGCGGAAAGGGGCGGTATCCGGCGAGTTGCACGCTGAGCGCATGCAGGCCGGCGGGGAGCGGGAGCATGCATGGCGTTTTGCACGCTGTCGACGAATCGCCGTCGATGGTGACCAGCGCGCCCGGTGGTTCGGTGAGGAATTGTACACTCTGTTCATAACCCGGCTTGGGGGCGGCGGGCAGCGAACTGGCTGGCGAGGTGCGAGACGCCTGACGTTCGGGAACCGTCGCCACGGGCGGGTGACTGGGCGCGGGAGCCTGCTTAGTTGCGTCGTCGGAAGCCTGTGATTGGGGCGGCGGTTGGGTGGTTGCGGGTTGCGGCGCCGGCGGTTGGGCAGCGGTGGATTGCGGCGCCTGTGGTTGGGCCCCTGGTGACTGACCGAGGGGGCTCGGCTTGGAACTGCCCGGAGGAGGAGGCGTTTGGTCCACGGCGGAAACGGGTGGCGCAGCATCCGAGTTGCGATTGAACAAATACTTCTGCGCTCCGAACAGCACCAGTCCTATCAAACCAATGCCGACCAGCATCCAGACCAGGCTCTTCAGCAACGGGTTGCGGCCATCGGATTCCTCATCTCGCGTTTCGGCATGGCGCAAACCGAGGGGCGTCTCCGCCATTGGACTCGGCAGATGGACCGTTTGCACCATTTCGGCCGAAGCGATCGGTTTCCCCGCCGCCGGCTTCGGTAAGGGCGGGGCTGCCGCACCCCCGAAGGTGGGCATGCTTTGCGCGCTGCTTCTCGGGAGTGGATGCCATCCCGGACTCAACTGCAGCGCACCCGCCAGCGCATCCACGAATTCGGTGCAGGTGCGATAGCGATCATTGGCGCTTTTCGCCAGCGCTTTGCGCAACACCACTTCCACCTGCGGGCCGACGGTCGGGTTCAGGCGCTGGGGCGCAACCGGATCTTCGCGCACGATACGAAACAACAGAGCGGGCAATTGATCGGCCAGGAAAGGCTTCTCGCCGGTAAGAATCTCATAGGCGATCACGGCGAGCGAAAACTGGTCGGCGCGGCCATCCACCGCGTGGCCTTGCACCTGCTCGGGCGACATATAGTTGGGCGTGCCCATCATCACGCCGCTCTGGGTCATCTGCTGGGAAATGATTTTGGCCACGCCGAAGTCGGTGATCTTGGCGTGGATGCGCTCGTGGATCAGAATATTGGCGGGCTTGATGTCGCGATGGACGATGCCTTTCTGGTGCGCATAGTCGAGCCCCATCGCGGTCTGGCGGAGAATAGCCAGAGCGGCATCACCGGAAAGCGGCGGGTTCTGGCTATTGAGAACCTTTTCGAGCGGCGGCCCATCCACGCACTCCATGAAGATGTAAGCCAGGCCGTTCTCCTCGGCGATGTCGTAGATGGTGACGATGTTGGGATGCGAAAGCATCCCGGCCGACTGCGCTTCGCGGAACAGCCGTTCGCGCAACCGCTCCCGTTCGGACTCGTCCGTAAAATCCGAGAGCCGTATGGTTTTAATGGCGATGGTCCGGCCAATGGCGGGATCCTGAGCGCGGTAAACCACGCCCGTCGCACCACGGCCTAGTTCGTCCAGGACCCGGTATCGGCCAATTTGATCCACCCTGATACCGCTAGTTTACCAGCTTGATCAATTTCAACCGGAATGAAGGAGACTTCAGGCGCCGCTATGTGCGTAACCGGCTTCGGGCAAGCCGATCTGATTGCGCAGTTCCAGAAACCGCGGATGATTTCGCAGATTGTCGAACTCAGTGCTCAATAGCCGCAGCTGCAGGGAGGTGTCGCGAGTTTCCACGGCGCGATCCAGATAGCGTAATGCCTCTCCATCCTCGCCCAATCCCGAGTAAACCGCCGCGAAGCTCACGGGCGACACGTACTGCGATTGGGAGCGCTCCTGCAAGATGGCGATTTCGCGCAGGGCTTCCTCGCGGCGCCCGGACATGGCGTAACAATAGCCCATCTGGCCGTGCAGCAGGGACCCGCACTTCATTTGAGTGGCGTTGGTGAGGTGCGCGATGGCGTCGGCGAATTTGCCCTTGCCGGCGCAAGCCATCCCCAGGCCGAGATGCGGCAATCCATAATCGGTGGCCAACCGCGACACCAGCAGATGTTGCGCGATGGCTTCGTCGAAGCGGCGGCACACTCCATACATCCAGCCCAGGACGAAATTCGGAAACAGGGACGCGGGATCGAGCTCGAGGGCGCGTTCCACTTCGGCGATGGCTGCATTTTCTTCGCCGCGGCAGGCCAATTGAATGCCGTAGGCGATGTGGCCGACCGGATCGCTCTTGTCCAATTGAATGGACTTCTGCATTTCCTCAGCGCCGGCGGCCCAGTCCCAATCGAGAAGCGACAAGACCGCTCCAAGGGCAACGCGCGCTTCCGGCAGCGACGGATTCAAGGACGTGGCGCGAATAGCCGCCTCTTTCATTCTCACGTGCGTTTCAGACGGCGGCAGCAGACCAAAAACGGAACTAACCAGCAGCGCTTCCGATAACGCAGCCCATGCCGCTCCATAGTTGGGATCGGCTTCCACAGCCTTGGTAAAAAAAGCGACGCTATTGCGGATGCTGTCGGGAGTGGCCAGTTTCCAGTGGAAACGGCCCTGCAGGTAGGCATCGCCGCTCTCGGTGCGATCGGTCTGGCGGCGCGCAATGACCGCCTCTCCACCTGGGGGAGCAGCCAAATCGCGCACCAGTTGGTGCGCCAGATGGTCGACGCTCGAAAGATCCTGCAACCGGCCGTCGGCGGTTTCAGACCAAATGTAGGACTGCTCTGCATTGTGCAAGAGCTGCAACAGGAGGCGAAAACCATCGTCGTGAAATTCGACGCTGCCTCCCAGGACGTAATCCGCGGGGCTGGAGTGCTGGAGCGGGAGCCGCCGTGGGCGAGTCGGGAGGCAAATCGGCGGGCGGGGCATTCGGCTGAAATCGGGCGACGACGCTAAAGCAGCCTTCCTTGATGAGGACGTGCGCCAGCCGCCGCTGGATCTCCTCAGCCGCGGCGCCGACGTCCGGCGTCGAATTCGTCGTCGCATTGATGAGGGAGAAGAGCGCGATTTCCATGCTGCGCCGAGGTGCGGGCAGGCTCCCACTGCCGCTGCTGCGATATTCGAAAATCGGTACGTAGCTACCCTTGCGCAGCACGATACGCACAGAGTCCTCGCGGCCCTCGGTCCGATAATATTCCTCGATCTTGTAGCGCAAGCGGCGAGCTTCTACGCGCACGATCGAGTCGACCCGCGGGTCGAACGCCTCGCGCCGGTCGAAGACTTCAAGGCCGATCAGGTACTCCTTGAGCCGGTGCGGCTGGCCCAGGAGGCTTTCCTCAACCACAAATTGCAGGAAACGGCGGATGCGATGCGACTGTATGAATGCGCGGCTACGCAGGATGAGATCCAGCTGCGCGCGGATCTCGGCAGCAGGGACGCCGTTCAACACAGTGGCGGTCTCTTCGCGATTAACAACTGTGGACATCATCTCAATAGTTCGACACGTATCTTACGTAACTCGTTACATAGTTTCTTTTGAGGAGACGAAATGCTAAGGATTAGCCGAGCTTGCCGGGCTGGAAATGTAAAGATTCCGCGCGGGGATCCACGGTTTGGAACGCGGCGTGCTGAGGGCGCTCAGCCTTTGGAGCGATCCGCCACGAGCATGGATTCCAGGATCTGATCGGAGACGTCCTTGACTGCCCCGGGTGAGTGCGCGAGGAACAGCGTGTTAGTGCGATCGCTCTCGCCGATGGACTTCAGCGTGTCGAAGTATTGCGTGACCATCACCAACTGCATGACTTCCCTGGCGGACGCCCCTTCGACGACCTTTTGGAACTGCTCGATGGAGACCTGAAGCCCTTCGATGATGGCCTTCCGCTGGTTGGCGATCCCCTGTCCTTGCAGGGCCTTACTCTCGGCTTCGGCCTCCGCCTTCTTCACCACTAGAATTTTCTCGGCTTCGCCGCGTGCGTTGGCGGCCACCTGCTCGCGCTGCGCAGCGTTGATATCGTTCATGGCGGACTTCACCTTGGCGTCCGGAATGATGTCGGTCACCAGCACATTCACGATCTCGTAGCCGAACGTCGCCATATCGGCGTCCAACTCCTGCTTGACGGCTGCGGCAATGCTGGACTGGCTGGCGAACACCTCGTCGAGAGTCATGCCCGGAACGTGGCCGAGGATCACCTGCTCGACGTACGACTTGATCTGGGCCTCGGGATCAGAGAGCTTGTAGTAGGCGTCGTACACCTTCTCCGGCCGGACCCGATTTTGGACTGAGATCGGGATGGTGACGAACACGTTGTCCCGGGTTTTCGTCTCCATCGTCAAGGTGATCTGATTCACTCGGAGGCTGACGTAGCCCGCCACGGAATCGACGAACGGCCGCTTCCAGTTCAAGCCCGGCTCGGCCACACGGAGAAACCTGCCGAATCGGGTGATAACTGCCACCTGGGAGGTGCTGACGGTGAAGAAACTCCCAAAGATCAGGTAGAGCACCAGAAACGCCACGATCACCAACAGAATCAGGAAAAGCGGCTCCATTTGTTCTCCATTGAACCGCTCCCTCACGGTCGCGGCTCGGTAAGATGCAACGGTGAGCGGCAAGTCAGTAAGCGGTCCTGATCAGTTTACAGGTTCATGCTGGCGATGTCGACCGGCGAGCGATAACCCTGCACCACCACGATTCCGCTCTCTGTCACGTGATACAGCTGGCGGTCGCTCTCCAGATCGTAGCCGATGGTGGTGTCGGGCGGAACCCGCACGTTCTTGTCGAGGATGGCGCGGCGGACGCGGGCGCGGCGGCCGATGTCGCAATTATCGAAGATGATGGAGTCCTCCACCGTGGCATGCGAATGGACGCGAACGCCGCGGCCGATCACCGAAGTCCGTACCTGGCCGCCGGAAAGAATGGTGCCGCCCGCGACGATGGAATCGAGCGCCTCGCCACGTCGGCCGTCGCTGTCGAAGATAAACTTGGCGGGGGCGTCGAAATATCCGGCGGTGCGCAGCGGCCACTGGCGGTTGTACAAATTCAGCTCCGGGGAAACAGACCGCAGGTCCATATTGGCGTCATAGAAGGCGTCGAGGGTACCGACATCCCGCCAATAGACCGGCGCTCCCGGCGGGTCTCCGGGGATGCGATTGGTCTGAAAATCGTAGGCATACATGTCGGCCCGCCCAATCAGGCCCGGCAGGATATTGCGGCCGAAATCGTGCGCGCTGTGCTCGTTCTCTCCGTCCGCACGAAGTTCGTCCAGCAGCACTTTGGTGGAAAACAGGTAGTTGCCCATCGACGCGTAGACGCGGTTGGGATCGCCCGGCATGGTGGGAGCGTCGGGCTTCTTCTCGTGAAACCCACTGATGAGGCCGTCTTCGCGGGTTTCGAGTACGCCGAATTCGACGGCCTGCTCCTTTTCCACCGGGATGGCCGATACGGTGACCTGCGCGCCGCGGTCGATATGAAACTCGATCATCTCGCGGATATTCATGCGGTAGATGTGATCGGCTCCGAAGATCGCCACCACATGCGGCTCGGCTTGCTCAATCAGGTTAATATTCTGATAAATGGCGTCGGCGGTGCCGCGATACCAATCCTCGCCCTGCGAGCGCATTTGCGCGGGCACCGGAATGATGAAGTGATTCCGCAGCAGGCTGGAAGCTTCCCAGCCCTCGCGCAAGTGTTCGAGCAACGACTGGCTCTTGAACTGAACCAGGACATAGATCGAGTAAATACCCGAGTTAATCAGGTTGCTCAGGACAAAATCGACGATTCTGTACCGGGCTCCAAACGGAACCGCGGGTTTGGCTCGTTCCTTCGTTAGTGGATAGAGGCGTGTACCCTTGCCTCCCGCCAACACAAATGCGAGCACGCGCAATTGCATCTTATGGGTCTCCGATCGAATGATTGCCAACAGCGCCCAAGCCTATTCTGGCAGAAGGCAACGCATCGCGAAAGAGCAAAAGTCGTTTACCGGCTCTGGCATGCGCTGTTTGTAGAGATCGTCGCACATCGGCGCAGGTTTTGAATTCCATGAGCGGGTCGGATCGATTGACGCCCGTGTGCTACGATTTAGAGTTACACCGCAGTCATGATTCGTGCCTATCGCGGCATCGTACCCAAGGTCGCCGCATCCGCTTACATCGATCAGAGCGCGCAGGTGATTGGAGACGTCGTGGTCGGCGAACGCTCCAGCATCTGGCCGAACGTTACCGCGCGCGGCGACGTCAATGTCGATCCGTATCGGGAGACGAGACCAACATTCAGGACAATTCGGTGCTGCATTGCGACGCCGGGAAGTTTCCGCTGCATATCGGGAATCGCGTCACGGTGGGCCATATGGTGATGCTGCACGGTTGCACCATCGAAGACGAATGCCTGATCGGAATCGGCGCGGTGGTGTTGAATGGGGCGAAGATCGGAAAAGGCTCGGTGATCGCCGCGGGCGCGGTGGTTCCGGAAGGCGCCGAGATTCCTCCGTTAAGCATGGTGATGGGCGTGCCCGCCAGGGTGAAGCGATCCGTGACCGAGGAAGAACGCGAGCGCTTTCGCCAGAACACCGACCGGTACGTGGAAGCCGCGCGGATTTACCGGGACGAACCGGCTTGAGCGCGGCGTCCAACACACATACGGTCATCGGATCATGATCAAGGCAGTCAAAGGCACTCGCGATATCCTTCCCCCGTCCAGCGCGGTCTGGAACCGGGCGGAAGCGGTTGCGCGCGACGTGTTTCGTGTTTACAACTATCAGGAGATTCGCACGCCGATTCTCGAAGAAACGGCGCTGTTCGCGCGCGGCGTGGGCGAAGAGACCGACATCGTCAGCAAGGAGATGTACACGTTCGAGGATCGCGACGGCAGTTCGCTCACGCTGCGTCCGGAAGCCACGGCGTCGGTGATGCGCGCTTACATCGAGCATCGGCTGGATCAGAAGCCGGGGCTGCAGAAGCTCTACTACATCGGCCCGATGTTCCGGCGCGAGCGGCCGCAAAAGGGCCGTTATCGCCAGTTCTACCAGATTGGCGCGGAGGCGATCGGGTCGGAGTCGCCCATGGTGGATGCCGAAGTGATCGAGATGGTGATCGATCTGCTGCGGCGCGCGGGGCTCGAGGGGTTTCAGTTGCTGATCAACTCAGTCGGCGATCAGAACTGCCGGCCGCAGTATGTCGCGCTGCTGAAGGAGAAGCTTCGCGAGGTAGCGTCGCGGCTGTGCGACGATTGCCAGCGCCGCGCGGAGACCAATCCGCTGCGCGTGCTGGATTGCAAGGTGCCCGAAGACCAGGCGATCATCGACGCCCTGCCTTCGATCCAGGATCACTTGTGCGAGCCCTGCCGCGCGCACTTCGATGCGGTGCGCGCGCAGTTGGACGATCGCGGAATCGCATACGAAATCCGGCCCCGCATGGTGCGCGGGTTGGATTATTACATGCGGACGACTTTTGAGATCGTGCACGGCGTCGCTGGGCGCGCAGAATTCGGTGCTGGGAGGCGGGCGCTACGACGGGCTCGCGGAATCGCTGGGGTCGCGCGTGCCCGCGCCGGGCATTGGTTTCTCGATCGGCGAGGACCGTTTGGTGATGACGCTGGAGCAGGGGCATTCGGAGCGCGCTGAAGGAAGACCCACTCGTGATGGTGACGTTCACCGCTGGCGAGGTCACACGGCGCGCCGCCGCGAACGCCGCTGCCGAATTGCGCGCACAGGGAATCCGCGTGGAACTGGCTGAGGGAAAATTGAAGAAGGTTTTTGAGGTCGCAAACAAGCTGAACGCGCGGGTGGCCTTGATTTGCGGCGAGAACGAAACCGCCGCGGGCGAGATTTCAATGAAGGACATGGAGAGTCAGGTGCAAGTGCAAATTCGACGTGAATTGCTGGTGGAGAAGGTGAAAGAATGCCTGAGCAAGTACCGCTAGATTTCTTGGGCGAGCTGCGCCGCACGCACACCTGCGGCCAGTTGCGGGCCTCGGACGTGGGGAAAACCGCCCTGCTGATGGGCTGGGTGCATCGCCGCCGCGATCTGGGCGGCGTGCTGTTCGTTCACCTGCGCGATCGCGATGGCGTAACGCAGCTCGTGTTTCACTTGGACGCGGGCGCGGAGCTGCACACCAAGGCCGAGATGCTCGGCTCCGAATATGTGATCGCCGTCGAGGGCACGGTCGCGAAGCGCACGCGCGGAAACCATGAATCCCGCGTTGGACACCGGCGAAGTGGAACTGGTCGCGGAAAAGCTTTGGATCTTGAACGAGTCGCGCACGCCGCCGTTCCCCATGGAAGAAACGGTGGACGTGAAGGAGGACGCGCGCCTCAAATATCGCTACGTCGATCTGCGCCGACCGCACATGCAGCGCAACATCATGCTGCGCTCGAAGATCAGCTTCGCCGTGCGCGAGTTTTTGTACAGCCAAGGTTTTCTCGAAATCGAAACGCCCTTCATGACGCGCTCCACGCCCGAAGGCGCGCGCGATTATCTGGTTCCCAGCCGCGTGCAGCCCGGATCGTTCTACGCGCTGCCGCAATCGCCGCAGATTTTCAAGCAGCTTTTGATGGTGAGCGGGTACGAGAAGTATTTTCAGATCGTGCGCTGTTTCCGCGATGAGGATTTGCGCGCCGACCGGCAGCCGGAGTTCACGCAGATCGATCTCGAGATGTCGTTCCCGCAGCAGGAGCGTGTCTATGAAGTGGTGGAACCGATGCTGCAGCGCGTGTTCGAAGTGGCCGGATTTCAGGTGGCGAAGCAATTCCCGCGGCTTACGTATGCGCAGGCCATGCGCTCCTACGGCAGCGATAAGCCGGACCTGCGCCTGCCTCCGTTCCATGTGTTGGATGGCTGAATCGTGGCAACTTGGGTTTGACGTTTCCGCCGGTCGCGATTCACATTCCGAAGACGGGCGCGCTCAGCCGGAAGGAACGCGACGAGCTGAAGGAGTACGGAACCGAGCGCGGGCTGCGCGTTTACGACGATTTGAAGAAGCTGGATCCGAAGCTGGTGGAGCAAGCTCGCACAGCGTCGGGCGCGGCCGATGACGATCTGCTGATAATCGCTGGATGGCCTGGACCGCCCCAAGGCCAGCGCCCCGAAGAGACGTTCTACCAGGCTTGCGGGCAGCTCCGCCTTTTCGCCGGGCAAAAGTACAACGACCGCCACAAGCTGCTGGACCCCATGAATTTCAAACCGCTCTGGGTGGTCGATTTCCCGATGTTCGAATGGGACGAGGAAGAGAACCGCTGGAACGCGGCGCATCATCCGTTTACATCCGTCCATGACGAAGATCTCGACAAGCTGACCAGCGATCCTGCGCGCTGCCGCGCGAAATCGTACGACGTCGTGCTGAACGGCACCGAGTTGGGATCGGGATCCATTCGTATTCACCGCCGCGACGTGCAGGCCAAGGTGTTTCTCCGCGCTAGGAATGTCGGAGGAGGAAGCCAAACAGCGTTTCGGATTTTTGCTCGAAGCATTGGAATATGGTGCGCCGCCGCACGGTGGAATCGCGCTGGGGCTGGATCGCCTGGTGATGATTCTGGCGGGCGAATCGTCCATTCGCGAGGTGATTCCGTTTCCGAAAACCGCGCGCGGCAGCGATCTCATGTGCGAAGCGCCGGCATCCGTTTCCGAGCGCGTATTGCGCGACTTGGGTATTCGCATCGCCGGGACGCCCGGAAAGCCGTAAAGTGGAATAATGCCGGTTGCCAGCGCGGTGAGGATCGAAGGGGTTTGGAAATACTTCGGCGATTATCCCGCGCTGCGCGACATTTCATTCAATGTGGAAGGTGGCTCCTGTCTAGCGCTTCTCGGCCGCAACGGCGCGGGCAAAACAACCTTGCTGCGCATCATCGGCGGGCTTTCCAAAGCCGCGCGCGGCCGCGTCTCCATCCTCGGCAAAGACACACGCGCCAGTGCTACCCGCCAGCGCATCGGCATTCTGGGCCACGGCATCGGCGTGTACGAAGAACTTTCCGCGTTCGAGAATCTGAGCATGTTCGGCCAACTCTACGGCGTGGACGATCCGCGGCGCACCGCCACGGAGTGGCTGGAACGAACGGGTCTGGATCGCGTGCGTGACGGCTTGGTCCGCGAGTTCTCACGCGGCATGCGGCAACGCCTGGCGATCGCGCGCTGCTTCCTGCATGGGCCGTCGCTGCTTTTGCTGGACGAGCCTTTCACCGCGCTCGACGATCGAGCCATCGCGGTTCTGCAAGGCCTGCTGAAATCCGCGCTGGCCGAGGGCCGCACCATCATCATGTCCACGCATCAATTGACGAGAAGCGCTGGAACTCGCCACCGACGTGGCTCTCATCAATCGCGGCAAACTCGCCTATCGCGGCCCGCGCACCTGGGAAATGTTGGAAGATCCGGGCTGGCTGTATCGTCACTACGGGGAAGCATGAAGTTTCTGCGCCAGACCCTGGCGATCGCCGCCAAAGATCTGCGCTCGGAAATTCGCGGCAAGGAGGCCGTGAATGCTTCGGTGTCCTTTGCGCTGGTGATCTTGCTGCTATTCAGTTTCGCGTTCGATCTGGAGCCCGAGCAGATCCGTGACATCGCAGGCGGCCTGCTATGGCTGATTTTCGCTTTCGCCGGCACGCTCATCCTGAATCGCAGCTTTGCGCGCGAGTTGGTGAACGATTGCCTGGACGCGCTGCTCGCTTCGCCCGTCAGCGGTGCACAGTTGTTCTTTGGAAAATGCCTGGCGAACTACGTGCTGATCATTATTGTCGAGTGCATCAGTCTTCCGGTCTTCGCAATTTTCTATGATGTTCGGTTGCCGCAACGTTTGGCGCTCTTATTCCTGGTGATGCTCTTGGGCACCTGGGGCATCACCGTGATCGGGACCATGTTCAGCGCGATGACCGTGAATCTGCGCCTGCGCGAGCTGATGCTGCCCACGCTCATATATCCGATGCTGATTCCCGCGTTGATCGGCGCCATTCAACTCAGCAGAGTCCTGATCACAGGCGGTCCGCTAGCCGAAAATTTCATCTGGTTCCGCATTTTGGTGGCGTTCAACGTCATCTTTACCATTTTGGCTTTGGCTTTGGTAGAAATTGTTCTGGTGGGATAAACGATAGGACGGGTGACCCATGCGTCTGAAAATCATTTTGACTTTGACCGTGATCGCGGGCCTGATTCTGGTTTGGAATCTGCGCCGCATCTTCCTCCAGGTTCCCGACGAAGCGAACCAGGGCGCGATCTTCCGGATCATCTATTTTCACGTTCCGGCTGCGATTACCTCATTCACTGGATTTTACATCGGGATGTTTTCGGCGATCGGTTATTTGATCACGAAAAACCTGCGGTTGGATTCCATTGCGGCGTCCATCAACGAAGTGTCGCTGGCCTTCGCCTGCATCACGTTAGTGACAGGAAGCATCTGGGGCCGCATTATCTGGGGCATCTGGTGGACCTGGGACCCGCGCCTCACATCTTATTTTGTCTGCCTGCTGATTTACTTCGGCTATTTCATGTTGCGCCGCGCTATTGACGATCCAAACACACGCGCGCGCCTTTCCGCGGTGTTGTCCATCTTCGCGTGTGTCGACATCGTGCTGGTCTGGAAGTCGATCGAGTGGTTCCGCACGCAGCATCCCGGTCCGGTGCTCGAAATTCGCGGGGGCGGCGGCATGGCGCCGGGGATGGAAGCGCCGCTGTGGTGGAATTTCCTGGCTTTGATCATGCTGGCGACGGCTTTGATCCTGATCCGCACGCGGCAGGAATCCATGAAGCTCGAGATCGATGCGCTACGACGTCACGCGCATGCGTTTTAAGGAAACGACATGAGTCCACAAAACTACAACTTCATGTTTTATGGCTTTACCGTGGCATGGCTGATCGTGATTGTGTACGTGATCTCGATCGCACTGCGCGAGAAGAAGCTGCGCCAGGAGCTGGACCGTGTGAAGCGCATGGTCGAAGAAGGCGAGCAGACGAGACGCTAGCGGCGGCTAGTACGTGGCTCCGGCAATAGCGTCGACGAAAGCCTTTGGGATCGGCCATGCACCGTAGACTTGCCGCTGGTCGCTTCGAAAACTTCCCGCCACCAGCACTCCGCTCAAATCGGCTGGATCGGGCTTGTGGTGTTGTCGCGCGAGCAAATCGCGTAACGCCTTTGTGGTTGCGTCGAACTGTGCGAGCAGCGCGGATGCCGCAGTCGCGTCTTTGCAAGTAACCTGGATGCCGAGTTGGAGTTGGTTTGCCGAGTCGGCGCCGATACTGAACACGATTTTTTCCGCACCTTGCAATGCCGGCAAGTACGCCTTTGCGGCTGCCGGGAGCGTATCCATCTGCTGGAGTGCCGCGGCCGGGATCACCGCCCAGACCGGCTCCTTGAGGGGCGCCAACGCAGGCTTGCCCGGCTGCACCGCCACTTGATAAGCCGCGAAATCATCGGGACCCACGGCCATCGCGAGCACATCGGATTGTAGAGGATAAAAAGAAATGCGCCGATTGGGCTGGCTCCCCGCGATCACGCAAAAATCGCCATGGCACGATCCGCCTTGGCGCGCCGCATAGTCCGCGAGATTCTTCCAATGAAAACGCCCGCGCAGCGCAAAATAAACCTTGCCATCTGTGAAGGCCCCAGCGATCGCATCCAAGTCGGCGCGATAATCAAACTTCGTTTCGTCGACGAACTGCTGATAGTCGGCGTCTTCCACCGCCTTCGACCCCGCCACCATATTGAGAATCCCGGAGCGGCGTAGCGCGTTCACGTCGATATAGACCACGCTCGCATTCGCCGTAGGCAGCAGGCTGACCAGATCGCTCGGCCGCGTTGGCCCGCGCGTGCGATGGAACCAGTAACCGCCACCAACCGCGAGCACACACGCCACCACCAACAATAGAACCAACCATCGGAGATGACGGCGCGCCAGCACTACCGGCAGATTACACCGCCGCGGCGGCTTCTGTCACTCGCGATTCCTTCCATAGATCGATGTACGGGCGGAGTGATCGCATCATGGCTTGGAACTGCGGCATATCGAGCGATTGCGCACCGTCGCTCATGGCCTTCTCGGGCGCCGGGTGCACTTCAACGATCAATCCATCCGCTCCGATCGCTACGCCCGCTCGCGCCAGAGCCGGAACCAGGCTACGCTTGCCGGTGGCATGACTCGGGTCCAAAATTACGGGCAAATGCGTCAGTTCGTTGAGGACGGCCACGGCCACGATGTCGCAGGTGTTGCGCGTCACGGTTTCAAACGTCCGGATTCCGCGCTCGCACAGAATCACGTTAGGATTGCCGTGCGCCACCACGTATTCGGCCGACATCAGCAGCTCCTTGATGGTCGAGCTCATGCCGCGCTTCAGCAGCACCGGCCGGTTGCATTTGCCGAGTGTCTTCAGCAGGGCGAAATTCTGCATATTGCGCGCGCCGATCTGCAGCACGTCCGCGTAGTCGGCCACCAGGTCCACATCGCGATCGCTCATCACCTCAGTGATGATGCTCAGCCCCGTGGCGCGCTTGGCCTTTGCAAGAAGTTTCAGTCCTTCTTCTTCCATCCCCTGAAAATCGTAGGGGGACGTTCGCGGCTTGAATGCCCCGCCCCGCAGCAGCTTCGCGCCGGCTCGCGCCACGCCCTCGGCGGCTTGCATGATCTGCTTCTCGGACTCCACCGAGCATGGCCCCGCCATCACGATGAAATCGTCGCCGCCGATTTCGCAGCCGTCCACGCGAATGCGCGTCCGCTCGGTGCGGTACTCCTTGCTTACGAATTTGTAGGGCGCCGAGATGCGCACCGCCTTTTCCACCTGCGCCATGGCCTCAACCGATTCCAGGCAGGCACTGGTGTCGCCTATGCCAACAGCGGCGATCACGACGCGCTCCTCACCTTCGATGGCGTGGATCTTGTAGCCAAAGTCCCGAATGCGCTCACACACTTGCTCGATCTCCTCTTTCGTCGAGTGGAGTTTCATCGAGATGATCATCGTTCTATCTCCTCAAAATAAAAAACCCACTCTTTCGAGTGGGTTGCTTTTTACTTACTAAAATTGCTTAAGCCAACGCCACTCGCCCCGATTCAGGCGCTAAACCAGTACCAAAATCGAAACGAGTTGTAGGCGTGACGACGCATGAAGCCTTAGTATATGCGCAATTCCGGGCCGAACGCAAGGCCGCGCTCGTGCAGAGGGTACTACCGGGCCGATGGACGCCCGCCTCAAGAAAGTGAAAGAATATCACGGGACCCGCATGATCAGAATCGCAACCCTGTCTCTCTTGGTCACGGCCTCGCTCGCCGCCCAAGCTCCCGTGCAGCCCGCGCGCCCTCGCGGCAACATGCTCATCAGCCGTGCCGTACCCGATCCAGCCGCCGTCGAACGCGGACAAAAGATCTTCATCGCTAATTGCGGTTTTTGCCACGGCTCCAGCGCCCAAGGCGGCGACACGGGACCCGATCTGGTGCGCTCCCCGCTGGCACTGGACGACGAGCGAGGCGACAAAATTGGTCCGGTGATTCTGCAAGGGCGCGCCAACAAAGGCATGCCCGCATTTCATCTGCCGCCCGAGCAGATCCTGGACATCGCGGCGTTCCTCCGTTCCCGCCAGCAGGCCGCCATCGATCGCAACTCCTACGCCATTCTCAACGTGGTGACCGGCGATGCTCAAAAGGGCCGGGAATATTTTAATGGCGAAGGCCGCTGCAGCACTTGTCATTCACCAACAGGGGACCTCGCCGGCGTCGGCAAGAAATACGACGCTGTCACACTGCAATCCCGTTTCTTATACCCTCGAGCCCGCCCCAGCGAGGCACAGGCCCAACCGGAGGTGACCGTACAACTGCCGTCAGGTAAGTCGTTCTCGGGGACCCTCGAGTATCTCGACGACTTTGACGTCGCCTTGCGCGACTCCGCCGGCGAGTATCATTCTTTCTCCCGCGACGCCCGCCTGAAAGTGGAAGTCCGCGACCCGCTGGCGGCTCACGCCGAGCTTCTCAAGAAATATTCCGACGCCGACATGCACAACGTTCTGGCCTACCTGGTAACTTTGAAATGAAACTTACTCGCGCTTCCTTAGTCCTGTCATTCGGGTTACTGGCCTGGCCGCTTGTGGGGCAAGGTCTCGATCCTGCCCAGTTACTCAAGTTACCAACGGATACTTGGCCCACTTACAACGGCGACTACTCGGGACGCCGCTTCAGTCCGCTTGCGCGTATTAACTCGACTAACGTTACGGCCATGACTTTGGCGTGGGAGTATCGCCTGGATCCGGGCACCGGCACGCTCACCTCGCCGATTAAATCCACACCGCTCGAAGTGAACGGCGTACTTTATTTCACCCTCCCCGACCACGCTTGGGCAGTGGACGCCCGCACCGGACGCCAGATCTGGCATTACCAATGGGAATCGCACGGCGGCATTCACATCGGCAGCCGCGGCTTCGGGATGTATGGAAACTGGCTCTATTTCGAAACGCCGGACAATTTTCTCGTATCGCTCAACGCCAAGGACGGCACTGAACGCTGGCACGTGGAAATTGCCGACGTGAACCAGGAGTACTTTTCCACGCCGGCGCCTATAGTAATTCGCAATCACATCATCGTCGGTGTCGGCGGCGATTCGCTGGACGTTCCCGGTTATCTCGAATCGCGCGATCCGGAAACCGGCCAGTTACAATGGCGCTGGAATACGACGCCGCGTAAGGGCGAAGCAGGCGCTGACACTTGGCCCAATCCCGAAGCGATGGAACACGGCGGCGGCATGACCTGGGTGCCAGGCACTTACGACCCCGAATTGAATCTTTACTATCTCGGCACTGGAAATCCGAATCCGGTTATGGCTGGACAGGGCCGCAAAGGGAGTAACTTGTGGACCTGTTCCATCGTTGCGTTGAATCCCGACACCGGTAAGCTGGCTTGGTACTTTCAAGCTTCGCCGCACGACACGCACGACTGGGATGCCGCCGAAACTCCCGTCTTGATTGACGGCGAAATCGATGGCAAGCCCCGCAAGCTGCTAGCGCAATCCAGCCGCAACGGCTACTTCTTCGTGCTCGATCGTACCAACGGCAAGAACATCCTGTCGAAGCCGTTCATCGATATCAATTGGTCGAAGGGCCTCGATGCGAAGGGCCAACCCATCGGCAATCCAGACAAGGAGCCCAAGCCAGACGGCACGCTCGTCATCCCTGCTTTGGGGGGCGCGGCGAATTGGCCATCACCCAGCTTCGACCCGGAAACCGGCCTGTTTTACGTGAATGCGTCATCGTCCTATAGTCTGTACTATCTCACCGATACCACGGACAAGCCCGAGGGTTACGGCGGCCGCGATTCCGGTGTTTACTCCACGCTCGCGCTCAAGGCCATTGACTACCGGACCGGGCAAATTCGTTGGGCGCACGACTATCATCGCGCCGGCCCGACCATCGGCATCTTAACGACGGCCGGCAAATTGCTTTTTACCGGCGACCCATCCGGTAACTTCATTGTCTTTGACCCGGCGTCGGGAAAAATTCTGTGGCACGCCCACCTGATCAGCACGGTAAGTAACGGTCCGATGACTTATGAGCTCGATGGCCGCGAATATGTGGTGGTTGGCGCGGGCGATACTTTATACGGATTTACGCTATTAAAGTAAGTCGCAGCAGTTTGTCTAACCGCGCGTCTGTAAGTCGGAGTAACTCGGCAGTCCCGCGATCCCACGTGCGCTCATCACCGCCCGCAGCACCGCTCGTGCCATTACGTCCGCCGCCAGAGCTCCGATGGCCCCGTGATTGGCCCGCGCTGAATGTGTTCCGGTAGCGACCGCAAAGATCGTATCGCCATCGCTCGGCGTGTGCACCGGATAGATGGTACGCGCCAGACCATCGTGCGCCATCTGCGCCACCTTGGTAGCCTGCGCTTTATCGAGCGCGACGTTCGTCGCCACCACGCCGATCGTCGTATTGGCAGCCTCCGCGCGCACGTTGTAGCCTTCCCGGATACGGGCCATTGAATCCACGAATCCCGACCCATCGGCTTTGCGCGCGCCTGCGATGATCTTGCCCGTCTTCGGATCCACGACATCGCCCACTGCGTTCACCGCAACAATGGCGCCCACCACAATGCCGGTGTCGCCGACACGAACGCTCGCGCTTCCTAGCCCCGACTTCATGGCCGCTTTCATCCCGAACATTTTGCCAATGGCTGCGCCAGCACCAGCTCCAACATTGCCTTCCGCTACTCGTTCGGCAGTCGCCGCCTGGCAAGCTTTGTATCCCGACTCTGCGGTCGGCCGGATCTTCGAATCGCCGATCTCCAAATCGTACAGAATCGCCGCCGGCACAATGGGCACCACAACATCTCCGACTGCGAAACCTAGGTGATGCTCGTCGAGATACCGAACCACTCCCGACGCAGCATCCAAACCAAATGCGCTGCCGCCCGCGAGCAGTATCGCCTGCACCTGCTGCACTGAGTTGGTCGGATTCAGAAGATCAGTCTCGCGCGTCCCGGGCGCCGATCCGCGCACGTCCACGCCCGCCGTCGCACCTTTTTCAAATAACAGCACAGTGCATCCGGTGGGCCGGCGCGATTCGGTGAAATGCCCAACCTTCACGCCCTGCACGTCGGTAATGCAACCGGCCGCGTCCGGTTCGGCGGCCTCGATCGCGGGCAACCCCGCTCCCACGGTCATGGCAGCCAACGCGCCGGTGAATTCGCGTCTTTTCATCCTTTATTCAGGTTACTCCCGTCACGGGTTGCCCTTGGGACGCGCTACGCGTTACAGTCGGATTTCAATGCGCCGTGCACTTGGATCATTCCTATTCGCAAGCACCATGCTGCTGGCGCAAGCTCGCCCCGGCCGCTCCTGGAAGTTCGCCGTCTCGGGCGATTCGCGTAACTGCGGCGATATCGTGATGCCAGCGATCGCGGCTGGCGTCCACAAGAGCGGCGCGGCGTTTTACTGGCACCTGGGCGATTTCCGCGCCATTTACCGGCTCGATGAGGACATGTCGCCGCCCGCCGAACTCGGCCTGCACAACAAGCCTCTCGATACGCCCGCCTACCTGAAGGAAGCTTGGCCGGATTTTATCGCGCACCAGATGGTTCCGTTCGGCAAGCTGCCCGTCTATCTGCTCATGGGCAACCATGAGACCATCGCGCCGATGACGCGTGAAGCGTGGCTGGTGCAGTTCGCCGATTGGCTGGAGACGCCCGCACTCCGTGCACAGCGCCTGAAAGACGATCCGCTCGATCATAAGCTGCACGCCTATTATCACTGGACTCGAGGCAATGTCGATTTCATTTCGCTCGACAACTCCACGCCCGATGAATTCGATCCGGACCAAATGAAATGGTTCCATGCTTTGCTGGCGCGCGACGAAGCGTCACCGCAAATTCGGACCATCGTAGCGGGCATGCATGAAGCGTTGCCGGGCAGCATCAGCAGCATGCATAGCATGAGCGAGTCGAAGCTCGGCGATCAAAGCGGCCGCGAAGCCTACGAAGCGCTGTGGCACGCGCAGGAGACCGCTCACAAACGCGTCTACGTTCTGGCCAGCCACTCGCATTTTTACATGGACCACGTTTTCGAGACTACCGACTGGAAGGACAAAGTTCTGCCGGGCTGGATCGTCGGCACGGCCGGTGCTCAGCGCTACAAGCTGCCTGCGGAAACAACGCCCGCGCAACACGCCCAGACCAATGTTTATGGCTATTTGATCGCGACTGTCGCGCCCGGCGGCGCTATTTCATTCGCCTTCGAGCGTGTGAGCCTGGATGACATTCGGGCTGTCAGCGGCGCCAAGTATCCCGAGCCGCTGCTCCAGTGGTGCTACGAAAACAATCATCAATAGGGAAGCGCTACTTCCCTCCGCTCTCCCACCCCGTCTTCGAATTGTACGGCATCATAAATCCCATCGCTTCGATCTCGTGGAACTTGCCGCCCTGGATTTTGAAAATGTGCGCGGCCGGCAAATCGAACGGCGGGAAATTCATGTCGATCTTTTCCAGGCCCGGCACTCCGACGATCTTTACGAACTTCTTCTCCATCGGCTGCCGGAATTGCGAGAGCCCGAACACCAAGCCAGTCTCCGGATCGGCGATCCACACGCGCCGGGGCTCGATTCTAGTGATGTAGTCGAAGGTGTGGGTCTTGATTTGCGCCGCGCAACCCATCGCCCCCGTGGTTCCCAGCCCAGGCGTCTTTGAAGGCGGATTTCCGGTAGTCTGCATTCCATTTTCGTGGCGCAGGCAATCGTCGGCAAACGGCGCGTCGTTGCTGTCGGCGGTCACTAGCGCCGTGTAATAGGACTCGCCAATCTTCAGCATCTTGTCGCGCGGCATTCGCTCAGCCGGGGGCACGGTCGCGAGCAGCCCCGGCCTCGGTGTCTCCAAATTCTTGAGACTGTTTTCGCGCAGACCACGCGCGACCAAATGCTCCGCCTCGGTAATCTTGCCATTCTTCAACTTCAAGCGCAGACCGAGTTGGATGGGCTTGTCGCCGTCCTTGTCATGCTCCTTCATCATGCCGATGAAGCCCACCTGCTGCGCCACCGGATCGGGAACATAAATCTTGAACGTCGTCGGACCCGCCGATGCCGTCTTCCATAGCCCCTCGCCCGGTTTCATCGGGACGGTGTTCTCGACAAACTTCACGCCGGCGGCGAACTGAACCTGCGATGGATCGTGCGCCACCATGGCCGCGATGTATGTATCGACGGTCTTGTCCAAACACGCCCGGTCACACTTGGCGGCACTGGCGCGCGATCCCACAAACGCCACTCCGAAAAT
The DNA here is from genome assembly GCA_963772905.1 of Bryobacterales bacterium. Lineage (GTDB taxonomy): Bacteria > Acidobacteriota > Terriglobia > Bryobacterales > Bryobacteraceae > Palsa-89. Next base: position 195,654 of record CAVYZD010000001.1, read on the forward strand.
CAAAATAGCATTGCACACTCTTCTCATGTCGGCTCTCTCCCGTTATTTGCCCGTCATGTGCCGGACCGATTTCTCGTTCTCCAAACAGATCTCGTCCACCAGCTCCGTATCCACCTTGATGGCCTGCAGCAAGGTCACTGTCCACGGCTTGGTATATGCCTTCGGATCGTTGACCGTCACTTCGATCTCCAATCGCCCGTAGTTCGGCCGCCGGAATCGCTCGGTTACTTTGGCCGCGCTCGTCATCGGATTGCCCTTCATGTCCAGCCACAAATCGTCGCGAAACCCGATGGTCTCCACAACCAGCGTGTCGCCGTCCCACTTCCCCGACGAATATCCATTCCACGATGGCTGCGGATCGTCCGGCAGCGGACGCCCGTCCGTGAAAATCTGCCGGTAACTCGCGTTGAATTCATCGAGAATCACCACCAGGCCCGGAATCTGGATGAGCTTCTGCAAATGCGGAAACGCGAAGGCGCGCGGAAAATTCGGCGGCAAACAGCGCGCGTGCGGATCGTCTTTCGAAAGGTCGGCCACGCGCTGCTCCACCAGCGCCGCCGCCCACGGTTGATAGGGCAGCCCGCCCGGCAAGTTGGACGCGAAGTCCACCGCCTCATGCGATAACGGAATCTTCTCGATGCAGTCATCGCCCTCGCGCAAATCCTTGGGACCTGGCAGCGCGTTCCCAGCCAGCCAGATTCCCGATAGATCGGGCTTTCCATCGGGCTTCCGCGGGGTGGGCGCGCTCAGATTCGGCTTTCCATCGGGCAGCCTGGGTACGCCCGGCGTCGGATAATGAAACCACTGCGCCAGAAGCGGCAGTGCCGACAACGTCCCCCAAGCTAAAATCCCAATTCGCCACACCCGCATGCCACCCCCTTCAACTTTGCCGTGTCCCATATTATCCGAATCAGGCGTCACACTAGGAGGAGGAGGCCGCTTGAGCGAATCCATCTTCGACGTGATCGTCATCGGCGCCGGACCCACAGGCGAAAACGTAGCCGAACGGGCTGTCAAGGGCGGCCTCAGCGCTGCTATTGCCGAATCCAATCTGGTGGGCGGCGAATGTTCCTATTGGGCCTGTATTCCGAGCAAGGCTCTGCTTCGAAGCTCCGCCGCCCTCGAAGCCGCTCGCCGCGTGGACGGCGCGAAACAGGCCATCACTGGGCCACCGGATGCATCCGCCGTTCTCGCGCGCCGCACTTGGTTCACCGGCAACTGGCATGACGACAGCCAAGTGGAGTGGCTCCAGAACGCGGGCATCACTCTGCTGCGCGGACAGGGACGGATTGCCGATGAGCGCATTGTGGAAGTGCAATCTCCCGACGGCGCGGTTACCAGCTTCACCGCGCGTCACGCCGTGGCCATCTGCACCGGCACCCACCCGGCTCTGCCGCCGATTCCCGGCCTTGCGGACGCATCGCCGTGGACCAATCGCGATGCTACGCGCGCCGATCGTGTTCCCCCACGGCTTGCGGTCCTCGGCGGCGGCCCGGTGGCGTGCGAACTAGCCCAGGCCTGGCGATCGCTCGGTAGCAAGGAGGTGACGATGCTGGCGCGCGCCGATCGCCTGCTCGAACGCATGGAACCTTTTGTAAGCGCGGAGATTGCCGCTGCTTTCCGTGCCATCGGAATTTCCGTGCAAACGGGAGTCAACGTCACTCGGGTCCAACGCCGCGCACCGGCTAGTCCGGTACAAATTTGGTTCGAGCATCCCAACTCGGGTCTGGCGACCATCGAAGCCGATGAGATTCTGATTGCCGCGGGACGCACGCCCAATACTGCCGACATCGGATTGGAGACCATCCAGTTGAAACCCGGCGGCTGGCTCGACGTCGACGACACCTGCCGCGTCACCAGCGTCGCCGCCGGCTGGCTGTACGCCGTGGGCGATGTAAATCATCGCGCGTTGTTGACGCACATGGGCAAATATCAGGCGCGCGCGTGTGGCGACGCCATCGTGGCTCGCGCCAACGGCGGGCTCGCTGAAGGGCAGGCGCACGCGGTCCCCAAGTGGTCGCGCTGGACGGCAACCGCGGATCACTGCGCGGTTCCGCAAGTTGTGTTCACCGACCCGGAAGCCGCCACAGTCGGGCTCACCGAAGCGCAAGCACGGAAGGCGAGCAGGCGCGTTCGCGGCATCGAATACGACATCCGCCACATCTCGGGCGCTAAGCTGGTGGCCGACGGTTACCGCGGCCTTGCCAAAATGATCGTCGACGAGGACCGCGGCGTTATCGTGGGCGCCACGCTGGTGGGCCAGGACATAGGCGAGCTGATTCACTCCTTTACGATTGCGGTGGCGGGCGAAGTGCCGCTGCATCGCCTGTGGCACGCTGTCCCGTGCTTTCCCACAATCAGCGAAATCTGGCTGCGGTTATTGGAGTCTTACGGACTGTAGAGAAAGTTTCGACCAATATGTTTGATCACGACAATCTCGAAATTCACCAAAGAGAACGCGAAGGCATCGTCATTCTCGACTTGAAGGGCCATCTCGTGTTGGGCGCCGGCGACACTGCACTACGCGAGGCCGTGCAGTCGCTATTCGACCACGGAAACCGGCAGTTGATCCTCAATCTCGGCGGGGTTTCCGGCATCGACACCATTGGTGCGGGTGCGCTCTTGTTCTTGGCCGGGGAATATCGCGGGGCTGGAGGAAAACTGGTCTTGTTCCAATTGGACCACACGCACGGCGAGTTGTATGAAATGGCGCACCTCGAAGCTGCCCTTGAAATCTATAGCGAGGAGCTGGATGCTGTAAATAGCTTCTTCCCGGAACGAGCCGTCCCGCACTATGACCTGCTCGATTACATTGAACACGGCGAACACCAACCTGAGACGGAAAAGAACAAATGACCAAACGCAAGGCTGAGCCGCTTGAGGAGTATCAGGGCAAGCGTAACTTCGAAGTGACGGCAGAGCCCCAAGGCGCGCGGCCTCGTGCGAAATCATCCGGCCTGCTGTACATCATCCAAAAACATCAGGCTTCGCATTTGCATTACGATTTTCGATTGGAATGGCGCGGTGTGCTGCTTTCCTGGGCGATCCCCAAAGGCCCCGCGCTCGATCCGTCAGTGAAGCGCCTGGCCGCTCAGGTGGAGGACCATCCCCTCGAATACGGCGGCTTTGAAGGCGTGATCGCCGCGGGCGAGTATGGCGGCGGAACGGTGATGCTGTGGGATCGCGGCACCTGGACTCCCGACGATCCCGACGTCGATGCGAGCCTGGAGAAGGGTGAACTGAAGTTTTCGCTCGCGGGCGAAAAGCTGCGCGGCTCTTGGGTGCTGGTTCGCACCAGGCTCGGCCGGTCCGACAAGCCGCAATGGCTGCTCATCAAGCATCGCGACCGCTTCGCCTCGACCGAAGACGTGCTCCTGGAACAGCCGCGCTCAGTTCTATCGAAGCGCCTCCTCTCGGAAATCGCGCGCGATGACGGCGGCGATGTCGCCAAAGCCGCGAAAGGCGATCCGGCTGGTGCGCGTCAAGCCCTCACGCCGAAAAAAACATCCGCCAGGTTGTAACCACCAGGGCGTGCGTCACCATACTGGCTTTCACACTGCGCGCCTTGATGAGCGCCAATCCGCAGAATAGACCGAGCACGCCCGCGATAATCGCCACGCGCCAATTGGGGAACTTGCGAAAGGGGAGATGCGCCAGCCCAAAAAGCACCGAAGCGGATAGCAGCCCGAAGGTCTCGCTATGCGTTCGCCGCGCCAGCACTTGCTGCAAGAACGCCCGAAAGAAGAACTCTTCCGCCAGCGCCACCACCCACAAGATGCCGGCGAACGTGCCTATCAGCAGCGCCGCGAACTTCCACCATACGAGATTTTGCGGATGAAATCGGGCCACCCGTTCCCAGTACGCAAGCGCCCCGCCCACCGGCAGGAAGTATAAATAATGCTGTGCTCCGACGCGCCATTCCTCTTGCGACGGAACGAAGCCGAAGCGCGCGTCATCCATCCCGCGTAACGAAAGCACCGCCATTAATCCCAGCCGGATCCACATCAGCTTTCCCAAAATGCCGAGTGCGACGTGTGGCGCCGGGTTCCCGTAAACCTGGTCGAACAGCTTGGTCAGGTACACCGCCGCCATGAATCCGAGAAAGAGCAGATCCGAAAGAATTCCGCGCGGGACCGACGCGTACCAGAAGGCCGCCACCAAAACAACGCCCAGCAGTTCGGCGAAATGGATCAGCCCAAATGATCCCGTTCGCGACGCCACCATCAAGTAAGGAACGACGGCGCTCGCGCTCAGCAGCGCGGCACGCAGGCCTTTCGGGCCAAGCGCATCAAACTGTTTTCGCACTGCTGGAAATCCTGGCGCCAGGTAAAATGCCAGCTCCACCAGAAACGCGGGCACCACAGCCATCGCCAAGCCCGGCGATATATGCTGTTGTTGGGTGTAAACGTAAGCTGCGATGCAAACTGCTATCCAAACAAGGGACAGCGTCGTCAGGAACTGGCGCATCTGCTTCATCCTAGCATCGGCCCTTTCCATTTCTGCGCTGGCCGCTGCCGATGATCCGCCGCCCAATCTCACGCGGCTGATCGCCACGCGCGAAACCGAGACAGCGCAAGCGCAAAGCAACTACACCTACCGCCAAACCGTCACGCTCGACGAGTTGAATGCCAACGGCCTCGCGGTGGGCACGTATCGCGAGATTCGCGACATCATCTTCTCACCGGCCGAGGAACGCAGCGAACAGATGGTCGGCGCGCCGTTCTCCACACTGACTCATCTCCAAATAACCCCGGAGGATTTCCGCGACATCCGCGACGTACAACCGTTTCTGCTCACCAAGGAACAGGCATTTCTCTACGAAACGCAGTTTCGCGGCGAAGAGACCATGGACGGCGTGGATTGTTTCGTGGTGCAAATTCGCCCACGCCAGATCCTGGATGGCCAGCGCCTGTTCGACGGCATGCTTTGGGTATCGAAGCAGGATTATTCCGTGATTCGCAGCGAAGGCCAGGCAGTTCCGGAAATACGAACGCTCAAATCGGAAAACCTGTTTCCGCACTTCACCACGCTTCGCCAAAAGGTGGAGGGCGGCTTTTGGTTCCCCGTGACCACTTACGGCGACGATACGCTGTATTTCCGGGGCGGCGCGCAACGCGTCCGGCTGACCATCCGCTACACCCAGTACCGGCGGTTCGGCGCCGATTCGAAGATAACATACGGCAAATGACCGCGGAACATGGATGTTAAAGACCTCGTATAGAGTGTAGAATCGAAACATCCCGGTCTGGTCCAAACAGGAGGCTGCATGGCGCAACACGTGAAGATCTTGGGGATTTTGCATATTGTTTTCGGGGGCCTGGGCGTTCTGGGCGCGATCGTCGTGCTGTTGATCTTTGGCGGCATCTCCGCTGTCGTGGGACTGTCCGACCGTTCCGCCGATAGTGCCGTGGCTGCTCCGATTCTTGGCGTCATTGGCATCTTCGTGTTCATCCTGGTTCTGGCTCTCTCCCTGCCGGGCCTGATCATCGGCATCGGATTGCTGCGGTTCAGGCCCTGGGCGCGAATCGCCGCGATAATCCTGTCGGCCTTCGATCTATTCGGCGTTCCTTTCCACACCGCCTTGGGGATTTACGGCTTCTGGGTGCTGCTGAATCGCGAAACGGAACAAATGTTCGCACCGCCGCCAGTCCGTACCGCTTGAATGCCCGCCGCCTGAGTCCGCTAAGGAAGGCGTCCGAATCCGCCGATAGCCTAATAGAGCTGAAAATCCATGCGGCGCCTGCGCGTACGAAATCAATCCCGGGGAACCAGTCTGGCCGATCGCGCCGAAATCGCCAACACCAGCAAGCTGCGTAAGACCGGCCTGCTAAAACACGAGCGCCTGGAAAGCGGCGAAGGCCTGTGGATCACGCCGTGCGAGGGCGTGCACACCGCTGGGATGAAGTTTCCCATCGATGTCCTGTTTCTGAACAAGAAGCGCAAGGTAGTGAAGATCCGGCCCGCCATGCCGCGCTGGAGACTGGCGCTGTGCCTGACGGCGCATTCGGTGCTTGAACTGCCGAGCGGGACCGCAGCGTCGACGAATACCACGGCAGGCGATCAACTGGAGCTTGAGCCTTACGAGGCCTAACGGCTGCCTTGCGACGGCGGCTGTACCGTAATGACGACAGCCACCAGAAACTTCAACATCTCCTGCCGCGCCTCAATTGTGACTTGATCGCCGGACATGATGTCCTCCGCCGTGATCTCCGCCTTCCCCCGCATCACTTTCGTCTTGCGGTTGATCTCGAAATCAATGAGATTGCCTTCGGCGCTTTCGATGGTGATCTGCTTCTTCGAGACACCTTGTACGACGCCGGTGAAGTCTGCCAGGGCCACCTGGGCAGCAGCAAGAATGGCCAGCAAAAAGATAGCGATTAATCGCGCCATCGCAGAAACCTCCGGCGGTTGAACATGAGTACGACCCAAATGGCCAGGAGCACCAAGAACGGGGTGGCGTTCACCAGCACATGCATCGGGCTTGTAGAATTGTCTCGAATTTCAACGTTCACCAATTGCTCTTCGAGCAGCGCCAGCGCGGCCGAGTAATCAAAGGGCAAAACGGTCCGCGTAATACTGCCGTCCTTCAAGCGAATCGTCGCCTGACTCGCGCCCGGGTTGCCGGCTGCGATCTCTACTCCGGCCACTTGTCCGGCACGCACGCGCTCGATGAATTGCGTGTACGTGATAGTGGGTTGCGTGCGGTGGCCGCCCAAGCCCATCCAGACTGTGGCAACGGCGATGAGCAACCCGGCAAGAACGACGGCGATCCTGAGTTTGGCGATCGAATTCATACCGGTCCTTGACGAGACGTCGACTGGGGCGAGAACAACAAGCGAAGAACTAAGGTCAGCGGCAGACCCAGAGCGTTTCCGAAGAGCACAATCCTGGGCGGAAATGATTGCGCAAGAAACACAACTACGAAAGCGATCAACGGGCCGCGAGTTAATTGCAGCCGCGATCGCGGGCCAGGCTTGGCGTAAGCGTCTTCCAGCAGCAAAACCAGCATCACCAGCAGTGCCGGGATGGCGGGACGCGCCAGTCCCCAAGTCTCGCGCAGCAGCGCGCGGTCCGCGAACCAAGCCGCTGCGTAGTAGCAAAGATACAAGGTGATCGCGTGCAGCAGAAGCAGTTGGGGATCGGCAATCCGGCGAGATCTACTCGCGATCACATGCGGAACGGTGCGCATTGCATCGATGCAGAACCCGGCCAGCGTTGCGTTGCGCTCGTGGAGATCCCCGAGCACCTCCTCGCGGCAAGCAGGCGGCAACAGCAGCGCGACCAGGGCTTTCATTGCGTCACCCGGCATTCCGTAATCCACTTCTTGCTCCACTGCTTTACCCATTCCTTGCCCCAGACCTGCGCGATTCCGTCCCAGACGCGCTTGGCGGTGACGGCCGATTCTTCGAGCGCCCGCTCGCCCAATGCCTCCAGGCGGTAACACCGCTTGGCACGCCCGCCGCGTTCGGGCGTCGGATCGGTAAGCCAGCTCTTCACCAGACCTTTGTCTTCCAAACGATCGAGGGTCACGTATACGGCGCCCAGCGAAACAGCCTTCGGCCGGGCCAATTCCTCGACTTTCGAGTGAATGCTGACACCATAGGCATCCTCGCCGCGCGTCAGGATCGCGGTGAGCACTAGTTGCTCGAATTGGCCTAAGGAGTCGGGCTTTGCCATTTGTCAAACAGCGTAGTACAAATGCTTCGCAAAGTCAAGGCACTTCGCGGGGAGTTCGCAGGGAGGCGATTGAATGTCGCATGAGTCATAATCAGCAATGGCGAGACTGCATGAGAGCACTTTGCATCGCAGTAATGTTGTTTTGGCCGCTGACTCACGCAGTCTGTCAAGACGTAATTCAGCGGACCGATCCAGAGTACACCGGGGAGGCGCGCCTTGCGGAACTCGAAGGGACGGTCATGCTGCGCGGCACGCTCGGCGAGGATGGTTTCGCCCATGATCTTGAGGTGATGGATGGTCTGGGCCTGGGGCTGGATGAAAAGGCCATTGAAGCCGTGAAGCAGTGGCACTTCAAACCGCCTCTGACCCAGGCGACGGCTCAAATCGCGGTCGACTTCCGCTTACTCACAAAACAATCGCGCTGGCATTTGATTCGGGTGCAGTTCGATACCCCGCCGGGAATCGCGCAGCCCGCTTTCGTCAGCGCGCCGTACCCGATTGGCGCGGGCCTCGGTCCAGAGGCGATGGAAGAGGGTCGGCTGGTCGCCGCGATGGGCCGGCTGGCGACAGCCAAGGTCACCTTCGACGTCGACGAGCACGGATTGCCTCGGAACGTTCAAAGCCAAGACGCTTCCGATCCGGTTTGGGGAATCGAAGCGGCGGCGCTGGTCGGCGAATGGCGATTCACGCCGGGAATGCGCGGCGGAATCGCGGTTCCGGTGCGTTGCACGGTTGAACTGGTCTGGGGCGCCAAGGATCTCGACTTCTCCAAACTAGCGCTCGTGCGCCAGGCTATGGATGAGCAGGCCGCTGCATCATCCGGCGTAGTTGTCCGTTCGACGGACGAGCCCAACCAGACGCAAACCACGAGCATCACCGTGGATCCGCGGGTGCAAGCCGGCAAGCTCGTGGTATGGGCTCCGCCGGAATACCCTTCCTCTGCGAGAGCCACAGGTTTGCGGGGCACGGTTCGGCTTCGCGTACTGATCGGTGTTGATGGGCGTGTCCTTCAGGCCGACTCGTTGGGTGGCGATCCGGTTTTGACCGAAGCCGCCGCCGACGCCGTGAAGCAGTGGATGTATCTGCCAGCGCTCCTAAACGGAAAGGCTGTGGAAGTGACTTCCGAGGTCGACGTGGATGTGAGTCCACACTAGCAGAACCAAAAACTACTGCGTCAGTTGCACCACGTGCTGGCCGCGCGGGAGGCTGAGCACGAAATTTGCGCCGGATTCGGACAGTTTTTCGGCGATCACCGCGCCATCGACTTCGATGCTCCGTGGCCGTGCGCTCAACAGTGCCATCGCGCGCGCGTTGCTCTGATAGGAGAGCTGTAATCCCTGCGCCGACGCATTCGCCGAGTGCAACTCGCCGTTGAAATCCACCACGCGAAGGCCCGAGTCCTTGGGCGCCGGCTCGATGACGCTAGTTCCAGCGGGCAACCAGAGCGTGGTGTCGTTGCGCACCGGCCACAAGTGCCCATTCACAATCGCCGGGCCTTGCCAATGCATGCCCACGCCGTGGCGCGAATCAACAATTAGCCGCGATCCCTCCTGTTCCACCTTGTCCACGTCGGCGGCCGCCGAGGCCAGCAGCGGCAGATCGGCCGTGAGAATTGAATTCTCGAAGTACAATGCCACCTGCGGAAAAGCCTGAGCGGCTAGATGAACCAACTGGAACAATTCCGTCCCGGTTTGTTGTTTCGTCGGGTAGACGTCCTGATATCGCTCGACGATGTTGATGTCGATGGCCAGGTGATCGGTATGCTGCGTGAGCGGCTGGTAACGTGTCGCGATTTGCGGATAGCGCTGCGGGCCCAGGTTCCAGATCGTAGCGGGATCCTCGATCAGAAACGTGAAATCGTGATGATCCAGCAGTGGCAGCACGCGTGCGGCGTCGGCGCCGATGAGATCGCGCATGCGAGTATCGAAGCGATCGTCCACATGCGTCAGCACAAAATCGAGATCCGGCTTCGTGGCTCGGATAGCCTCGATCTGGCCGATCCATTTTTCCTGCTGGCGCCGTGTCAGGTCGGCGCGATAATCCAGAAACGTCCGCAGACGCGCTGGATCGGGCGTAGGCGATTGAAACAGCTCGATCGGATCGAACCCATTGAGCCCGCGAAACTCGTCGCGCACGTTTTGATTCATCGGCGTAAAGCGCGCCGGGTTCGCCGCGCCTTCGAGCGATTCGAAATACAGCTCCGCCAGGTTGACGCCGTCCCAATCGAAGCGGCTGATCAATTGCTTCACGCCCGTCGAAACCGCAGCCGCACACTCAGGGTTGCTCAAGTTCATGAGCTTTCGCCAATCCAACTGGGCGTCCTGAAGAATGCCGGTCTTCTCGCGCCACTCCGGATGATCGTCCCAAAACTTTTCGCTGACGTGCGGGAGTTCCAGCCACACGTAGACTAGAATCGCCTTGCGATGGCAGGCTTCGATGAGTGCGCGCAAATATGCGTCGGACTCGGGCGTCTGCTCGTAATAGTGCCAGCCGGCCACATGCAGAGCGCTGATCCCGGCCTTCCGCCAGCGCTCGGCGAAGTAATCCAGATCCACGCGCGAGCGATACGATCCGTCGAAGAAGGCCCACAGGCGCTGGCTGTGGAACGGAGGCTTCACGCCGAGATCGTTGAGGGCCTGCAGCAGGTACGGGAAACGTTCATAGCCTTCTTTGCCGGGCGAAGCGGCGATCCACAACACGGCGCCGGCGCCGCGGCGTAGCGCCGCCATCACGGGTGCGTGCTCCCATCGTTCGTCCGCCAGCACGGTTGCGTCTTTGGGCAAATCGAATACCGGAATTTCGAGCGATGTTTCCCAGATGATGGGCAGCTTGGGCGCGCGCCGATCCACGATGCTGCGCACCACCACCCGTTTGCTCGACGGCTTCACGTCGAGCGCCGCCGCGAGATCGCTTTCGCCTTCCAAAACCACGACGCCGCCTTGCTCGACACGCTGGAGCCACTGCGGGATCGAACCCGGCGTTACTTGCCGGATCACGAAGATATTCGCCGGTCCGCCGACCGCGCGCGTAAGTCCGATAGCGGAAAAAATCTGCGGCCAAGGGCCGGCATCGTCACCGGCGATGTAATAGTTGAAAGTTGCGGCTTGCAGGGACGCCGCGAGTCCCAGAGAAACTAACGCCAACCTAGTGGGTAAATGCATACCAGAGTCCAACTCGCAAATCGAAGAAATTCGGCCGCCGCGGATTATCCAGATTCACCGTGTAAGCGCCACGCAGAAAGTTCACCGAAAATAGCAGCGACTTCGGCAGGTCGCTAAAGCGAAATCTCAGCCCCGGCCCCGTTTCTCCAAAGTTCGCCCAATATTGGTGCAGACTGTCCGCCGTGCCGTTGACGTTCCAATAAAGTTGCGATTGCAGTCCCCCGAAACCCTCCAGCGGCGCCAGCGTATAGCCGCCGCGATTCTGCGAATACCACAACAGATCGTCTTGAAAGCGGCTGACGAAAACCATGTCGTCGTTCGTTTCAACGTAAAAACCCTTGGAGCCGCCCATCAGATGGCCGAGGCCCTTGCCATAAGACAAGCCACCGCGGTAGTCGGGAATCATCGCGCCGATGTCGGAGCGGCCGGGAAGATACTTCACCGCTTCGCCGGCCTCAAACCAGCTCGTGATGGCGTGCCAGGGTGTGGTAGAAGCGCCGATCGCAAATATAAACGAACTCTCCGACAAATACTGCGGGTTGTAACTCCCTACGGTGGGCCCGATGTTTCCGCGAACATCGCCGTCCAGCCGCATCGAGAGGTAGGGATGAATTGGAACGCGCCGCAGCTTCAGTTCAGTTTTCACTTGTCCATAGCCGAAAGCATCATGCCATCGGCTGGAAAAAAACGGGTAGATCCACACTGTGGTGCGGAAGAGCGCAAATTCCGGCGCGAGATTCTTGTACGCTTTGCTGGCTGGCTCAGCGATAGCCGCGTCGGGACTCTTGCTCGCGAGATTGAACCATTTGATGGCGTCCTGATCGTTGTGCATGATGTTGTAGACCCAGCCGAGCTTTAACATCACGCTGAAATCGACAGGATCGTTCTCGTGCGCGATGGTCAGGTACTTCAGAGCGTCCTTCATATAGCCGGCCTTCATACTTTTCTCGGCCAGCGCCTTGGCTTCTTCGGAAGTCTGTTGCGCTGAGTTGGTGCGTTTGCGCAGGGTTTGCGGGAGCTTGAGCACGGTGCGGACGCGATCGGCAAGTTCGTCGTCATTGCCCTTGAGAACCTGATCGAGCAGCGGCTGCGCGCCGGCGTAATCCTGCCGATTCAAGTACAGAAAGCCCAGCTGAGCGCTACTGAGCAGATCGTTGGGCGCGGCCTCATGCAGCGCTTTGAACTCGCGTTCCGCATCATCCTTCTTGCCCATCGCGAGCAGCAGATAGGAGTATTCGCGGCGCAACTCGAAATTGTTCGGATCGAGCTCCAGTGCCTTCTCGAACTCATAGACGTAGGGATAGCGATCGGGTAGAAGCTCCCGCGCGCGCTCGGCCACACGAGGCTGCCCACCCCGCGACGCCGCCAGCAGAATGAAGCTGGCCTCTTCCGTGCGGCCGAGCATTTTCCAGACACGGCCCAGGTCCAGCATGAAGGACCGCTCGCCGGGCCGCAGTTTCCAAGCGGCTTCGTAGTGCACGGCCGCCAGTTCGAGTTGATCCCGCTGCTCGGCCAGCTGAGCAAGTTCCTGGTGCGCGCTGAAATTGTCTGGCGAAACCTCAAGCGCCTTGAGCCAACGTGCGATCCCGGCTGCGAGCGGCTGATCGATGTTCTGGAACGCCTGCTCGGCCGTGTCTTTGAGCGGCCCTTGGCCGGTCTTGCGGATGCGATCGAAGATGCGCCGCGCCTCGGCCTGCTGCTTAGTCTCATAGCACAGGAACGCGTATTCGAGCGCGACATGCTGATCCGCGGGGTCCAGCCGCATGGCCTCGCCAAACTGATCGCGCGCGGCTTCGTTTTCTCCGACCTTGAGAAGCGTGTACGCCAGGTCCTTGCGAATGGCCGGCCGATCCGGCGCTAAAGCAATGGCTTGGCCAAAGCTGGCAATTGCTTGATCGTAGGCTTTCTCACGCACAGCTTGGTAAGCGCGATCGAGCGGCTGGTAGGCAGGATCGGGAGTTTGAGCCGAAATGGAACCGTAAACCAGAGCCAGCAGAAACGTGGTTCGTAGCACAATGCACCCGTTGGGAACACTGGCTAGTGCCGGCTAGGTTTAACTTCTCTCAATTTTTAGGCTATTTGCCGCCCAGTTCGTTCAGTACCAGCTTGGCATTGCGCGACGCCTGATCCTGCATCGGGCCGCTGATTGCAGCCGATTCCTGGAAATACTTCAAACCTTCGCGCATCTGCGCCCGGTCTCCAAGCGGTTTGCCGAGGCTATAGTTGGCCAGGCCCAAGTCGAACAGCGCGATGGAGTAAAGCTGCGAGTCGCCCTTAATGGCCGGTAACGCGGCGCGCAGCGCTTTGTTGGCCGGGCCGAATCTCATTTCCATGGCGTTGCCGACGCCAATGTAAAACTCCGCGGTCCCAAGCAGAACGCTCTTTTGCGTGGCCCACTCGGCGTCGCTCACGCCTTCGCGTTTCCCTCGTGTGTTGAGCGCTTCGGCAGCCTTGGCGGCATAGCTGATAACGCTGGCTGCGCGGTTGCCACGCCAGGCGCAATCGGCCGCGTAGAGCATGGCTTCGGCGTTCTTATCCACGGCCATCTTATCGGCCGCGGGGCAGGCCTTGGCGGCTTCACCCGCTTTCGTCAATGCGGAGAAGTAGCTGGTGGCCACTTCGGGCAAATACTGGCTCTTGGGATTCTGCTTGATCAGCGTATCCACCAGATCCACTTCTTCCTTGGGCTGCGCTTTCAACGCTACGACGTACAGAGCGTATTCGGAATATTCGTCCACTTGCTTGGCATATTCCAGTTGCTGCTTTCCATCCTCATCAGTGGGCTTGATCGTAGCGATGGTCTTGCGCGCGGCTTCCGCGGTACGCGCCGACCATTTCTTGGTCTGCTCGATATCCTCCTTCGCCACCGCGGCCTTCAGGGCGTAATAAGCGGCGTCCATGTCGGGAGCGTTGGCGTAGGCGGCGTCGGCAGCCTGCAAAACCTTGTCATATTCTTTTTGCGCCAGCAGCGAAGACTCCAATTGCGCGGCCACCCAGCCGGCCGCTTCATGCTTGGGGTACTTCGCGAGAAAGTCCTGGGCGAGCGTGATCTTACGGGCGTCATCGGTCTCCTGACCGAGAGTCTGCAAGGTCTGTCCTTCGGGCGTTCCGACGTTGATAACGAAGTTCTGCTTCTCTTGCGCCGTCAGCGATACAACTCCAGGCAGCACGAGCAGGCAAAGGCTCGCGATGTAGCTTTTCATGAATCTCTCCCAGTGGAGAAATTTATCACACTTGGAGGACTTTTGGAGAAATTACTGTTGCTTGGCGCCCGTTTCGCGCGCCAGGCGGACCTTGGCGTCTTCAAGCTTCTTCTGGACTTTGGCCATTTCGGCGTGGTCCATGTCGCTGGGCGGGCCGGCCTGCCACTCATGCAGCGAGTTCTGCCACTGCTGGATGGCCTCGCGAACTTTGCCCTCGCGGAAGTAAACTTCGCCCAAATGATCGTGCACGGTTGGATCGCGCGACATGTACTGCAGGGCCTCGCGCAGCTTGTCCTCGGCTTCCGGCAGTTTGTTCTGGCGGAAATATACCCATCCCAGGCTGTCGAGATAAGCGCCGCTGTTGGGCTCGCGCGCCAGCGCCTTGACGATCATGTCGCGAGCTTCATCCAGGCGAACATTGCGATCGGCCAGCATAAACCCGAGATAATTCAACGCGGCGTCGTTGTCGGGATTCAGTGCCAGTACTTTTCGGAATTCGGCTTCGGCAGCCTGGTAGTTCTTCAAGCGCTCGTACATGGCGCCGCGGCGGAACGCTAGAGTCTGCTTCTCTTCGCTCGATACCGAAAGCGCTTCGGCGGAGTCGAGCACCTTGCCCATCTCGGTGAAGTTCTTGGCCTTCTCATAAATGTCGGCCAGCGTCAAATAGACTTCTCGATCGTTCTTGCCGCCCAGCAGCTTCTTGGTCTCGGCGATGGCCTGATCGTTCTTGCCCAGGTCGGAAAGCACGCTGGAACGCGCCGTGATCACGAAGCGGTCGTTGGGATATTTCTTGGCTGCTGCATCGCCTTCGGCCTCCGCCTTCGGATATTCCTTCGCTTCCCGGTACGTCTCGATGATCTCGGCGGCAATGCGCGCACCGGAGTCCGGATCAAGATCGGCTAGCTGGTGAAACACGTCGACGGCCGCGTTGTACTGCTCGATGTTGCGATCCAACTCCGCCAAAGTTTGCAGCAGGAAGCTGCGGCTGCTCTTTTCCGAAGCGCTATAGCTCTTCTTCGCGGTCGCGTCCAGAATGCCTTTTAGAGTCTTGATGGCTTCTGGAATCTTGCCTTCCGCTTCCAGCAAGTTAACGTCGTTGAACTGTACTTCCAGATCGTCGGGCGCCACTTCCTTGGCCTTGTCGGCGGCTTCCCGCGCTTTTGCGAAATCGCGCTTCTGCCGGTAAATTTGCGAGATTCTGAGCAGCGAATGTTCGTCCTTGGGATCTTCGGCGACCGCTTCCTGGTATAGCTTGAGAGCGTCATCCAACTGATCGCTCAACAGCAGGTCCTCGGCCAGTGCGTGCTTCAGATCGGAATTGCCGGGCTGCTGATCCAGCGCGCGGCGCAACATCTCCGCGGCCAGCGAATAATCCTTCAGCTGCTCGTAAACGCTCGCCAGGCTCGTGAGGCTGCGCGGATTGGGATCCTTGTCGGCGACCTTCTGCAGCATCTCCGCCGCGGCTTTGTTGTCGCCCAGATCCGCGTATACTGTGGCGAGGCCGGTCATCGCGTCCTCATTGCCGGCGTCCAGCTCCAGCGCTTTCTTGTATGCGGCCATCGCTTCAGTGGAATTCATGAGCGCCTTCTGAAGGCGGCCCAGCATGATCCAGCTATCCACGTCCTTCGGATCGGTTTCGGTGATTTTCTGGTATTGCTCGATGGCCTTCTTCACCATGTCGGCATCGATCTGGTTGCTTTGTGCATCGCCGATCAGATGGGTATAGATGCGCGCCAGAAGGCGGCGCGAATTCAAATCGTTGGGATTTTGCTTGAGAGCCTCTTCGGCGTCCGAAACCGCTTCACGCAGCCGGCCGGACTGGATGTAGAGGTCGGACAGTTCCTCGGCGATGAACGTAGCGCCCGGGTCGGCCTTCAACGCCGCGCGGTAGCTTTCGGCCGCCTTATTGAAGTATTCTCCGCGATTGCCGTAGGCCGCCGCCAATTCCGAGTACAGGTGCCCAAGCGAATAGTTGTAATACGCGGCTGCTTTGTCCCCCTGGCCGGCAGCGGATGCCGCGGGTTGCCCTGCGGCGGGAGTGCTTTGGGCGAAAGCAGCGGAGGCCGCTAACAGAAGACAGGGGAGGCTAGCCAACCGGCGAGTTGGGATCATCGAAAAACGCTCTCTTTCCTTACCTGGATCACGGCGATCCCAGGACAAGTCGGGACTCGACACCAGTATAACCCCGAACCCTGGGCCAGGTCGCGGACCGCGGTTTTGGGGTTCTGGAGACGGCACCGCGCTATGATGCTCTCGACGTGAACCAGCAGCCTTTAGTTCCACTTCCGATTGTGCTGGGACCCACGGGCTCGGGCAAAAGCGCGCTGGCTCAGCATCTTGCGCTGGCCGTGGGAGGCGAGATCGTCAACTGCGATTCGCTGCAGGTCTACCGCGGTTTCGATATCGGGACGGCCAAAGTGCCGGTCGGCGAACGCCAGGGAGTGCCGCATCATTTAATCGACGTGATCGACCCGGATCAATTGTCCACCGCCGGAGATTACGCACGAACTGCCGAGGTGGTGCTGCGCGAGATTGCCGGCCGCGGACGCGTCCCCATCATCGCTGGCGGAACCGGATTTTATCTGCGCGCGTTGCTCGATGGTTTGTTCCCAGGCCCCGTACGCGATGAAGCCTTACGCGCGCGCCTCGAGCGCCGCCAGGCCAGCCGTCCGGGAAGCTTGCATCGCATATTAAAACGCTTGGATCGAACGGCAGCCGCACGCATTCATCCCAACGATAAGAACAAGACCATGCGCGCTTTGGAAGTTCGGTTGATCGAGGGCCTGCCCATGACGTCGCTGTTGGAACGCGGGCGTGCACCGCTCCAAGGCTTTCGTCCCATCAAGCTCGGGCTCGACCCGCCACGCGATCTGCTGTATGGGCGTTTGAATGCGCGCACACAGACCATGTTTGAGCACGGTCTAGTGGATGAGGTGCGCAGTTTGCTGGCGGCCGGTGTTTCGCGCGGAGCGAAGCCATTCGAGTCACTCGGTTATAAGCAAGCTCTACAGTTGATCGATGGAGAGCTCACCATCGAGCAAGCGCTCGAATCCACGCAGCTTGAAACACGCCGCTACGCTAAACGCCAGATAACCTGGTTTCGAAAAGAACATGGCGTGCATTGGCTGACCGGTTTTGGCGGCGATCCGCTCGTCGAAGCCGAAGCTGTTGCGATTGTGCAACGCGAAGTTTGAAACTTCATAGTCACCAAACTTTTTCAGAATTGTTCGGAACGTCCGCATGGCTCCCGCGTATAAGTACATGAAGTCAGACAAGTTTTGTTGAGGAGTTACAAACATGGTTAAGAATGTTCTACTGGGATTTGCTACCGCTGCCCTCGCGATAGCCAGCGCGGCCTCGAGTTACAACGTGACCTTCTTTCAGCCCGTAACGGTGAACGGCACCCAACTCAAGCCCGGCGATTACAAGGTGGAGTTGAAGAGCGACAACATGGCGGTCATCAAGCAGGGCAAGACCGAGACGGAAGTCCCCGTGAAAGTGGAGACCGCGAGCCAGAAGTTTTCGAACACTGCCGTGCGGTTGAGCGGCACGCAATTGGAGGAGATCCGGCTGGGCGGCACCGACAAACGGTTGGTGTTCGAAAAATCCGGCAACGCGACTAACTAATCTCGCCGAGTTTTCTCCCGAGGCCCGCGCCTCCCCCTGCGCGCTAAAATAAGGACGTGCGCAGTATTTTGTGGGCCTCGGTTTGTTTTTGCTTGATTCTTCCCCCGGCCCAAGCTGTTACCTATCTGGTTTTGCCGTTCTTCAACGTCTCGAACGATCCCAATCTCGATTGGATGGGCGAGAGCCTGGCGGAATCGGTGCGAGAGGGGCTTTCATCGGAAGGATTAATGGCGCTTGATCGCGACGACCGCATGCAAGCCTACAGCCGGCTTTCCCTGCGCCCCTATTCGCTGCTCACCAAAGCGTCGGTAGTGAAAATCGGGGAAGAGTTGGATGCCGAGCAGGTGATCTTCGGACAGTTTGACGTCAAGCCTTCGCCCGATACGTCGACGAAAGCCGCCGCTACGAACGGTGCCACACTCGCCATCACGGCGCGTGTGTTGGATCTGAAGCGCATGAAGCAGGGCCCGGAATTTCACGAGGTGGGAGCGCTGGAAGATCTTGCGTCGTTGCAGGAGCACCTGGCGTGGCAGACCTTGCGATTCTTGAAACCCACGGGAGCACCATCGGAAGCGGAGTTTCGCGAACGGCACCCTGCGGTGCGCGTGGATGCCGTTGAAAACTACACACGCGGTCTTCTGGCCAGCAACGCCGACGATAAGCATCGCTTCTTCACCCAAGCCGCGCATCTGGACAGCCACTACTCACTGCCCGACTTTCAACTCGGCCGCCTGCTGTGGAGCAAGAAAGAATACAAATCGGCTGCCGATTGGTTTCAAAAAGTGGCGCCCGGCGACGCCCACTATCATGAAGCGAATTTCTTTCTCGGCCTGTGCCGTTACAACAGCGGCGATTATGCGGGCGCAGCCGCAGCCTTCCAAACGGTGGCGCGCGTTGTTCCGCTGAGCGAGGTCTACAACAACCTGGCGGCCTCTGAATCCCGCGCCAATCGTCTTCCTTCGTCGGTGGACGATTTTCGCCAGGCATTGGAAGGCGACCGCAGCGATCCCGTCTACCAATTCAACCTGGGCTATGCCCTGTGGCGCGCCGGCAGCTTTACCGCCGCAGCAGAACGCTTTCGCGCGGCGCTCGATCACGACCCCGCCGATGCCCAAGCCGCGCTTTTACTCGCGCGCTGCGAAAAGCAAAGCGGTCCTCGGCCGGGCGATTCGCAGACCGAAGGTTTGGAGCGCTTGAAGACCAACTACGAAGAGAGCGCCTATTGGCAGTTGAAAGCCGTGCTCCAGCCCGACAAGCCTTGAGGCGCGTTTGAGCCTGGACAAACGGGTATAATCCAAAAAGCTCATGCTCGAAGCGTTCGGTCTATCGGATTCTGGCTGCGTCCGCCAAAACAACGAAGATTTCTATTTGATCTCTCCCACCGGTGTCTATATCGTGGCGGACGGGATGGGAGGCGCACAAGCGGGTGAACACGCGTCCAAGCTAGCCGTCGAAACCGTAGCTTCCGTGATTCAGAAGACTCCCGCGCCGGACGCGGAGACTCTCTTTCAGGCATTTCGCGAGGCCAATCTCAAAGTGATGAAGGAGGCCGCGAGCAATCCGGAACTCGAGGGTATGGGAACGACACTGGTGGCGGCGCTCGAGTCCGGCCCGGACTTGTTGATCGCGAGCGTCGGCGACAGCCGCGTTTATCTGTACGACGGCAGCGAACTCAAGGGCATTACGGAGGATCAGACGTGGGTGAACGAAGTGGGCCGCAAACTGGGAATCGACGAAACCAGCTTGAAGACTCATCCCATGCGGCACGTCTTGACGATGGCCATCGGCGTCAGCCCGGAGTTGCGCGTGCATTCCTATACCGTCCATCCCCAATCCGGCGAGTTGATCATGATCTCAAGCGACGGCTTACACGGTGTGCTGGAAGCGGCCGTGATTGCCGACAAGTTGTCGGGCAACGGTTCCCTGCAAGCCAAGTGTGAGCGGCTGATCGAAGCGGCCAAGCAAGCCGGCGGTCCCGACAACATCACCGTGGTGCTATTGAGAGCCCGCTAGGGGTGATCCAGAGCAAACCCGCGGCCATTTACCCTCTTTTACAGCGAATCCGGTAACGGCTGCGATTGGAAATGCGATCCTCTAGATAGTGCTCCGGATTCTTCTCCTGGTGGTTGTCGCTGCGCTGTTGTGCGCGCAGACCACCGTCACGCTCACCGGAACCGTCAAGTTCGGCGGCCAGCCGCTGCCCGGCGCCACCGTGACCGCGACCGCGGGCCAGCATCGCGCCGTGACCACGACCGATGAATCCGGCAATTACGAGCTTCCGGATCTCGCGCCCGGAACCTACAAACTCGAAGTGCAGATGTTCGGCTTTCAAATCGCTCGCAAGGAAGTGCAGATCGGCGCTGGCGCCGGCGCGCCCGTGGAATGGGCTCTCGAACTGGAGCCGCGCCAGCGAGAGCTGGCGCAACGTCCGCAACGGCAGCCGCAGACCGGCTTCCGCGCTACCACGGAAAACGAAGTCGATCAGATTGCAGCCGCTCCACCACCTGACGCTGCCGCAGCCCAAAACGGTGCCAGTGCGAATGAGGCCTTCCTGGTGAATGGAACGCTGAGCACGAGCTTGCAAAACGGCCAGAATGATTTTGGATTGCGCGGCCCGGCGCAGGGATTCCAGGGCCCGCCCGGCGCTCCAGGCGGAGCCGCGGTGGAAGGCCAGGCCGCTGGGGTTCCAGGCACTCCAGGAGGACCTGGCGGCGGTGGTGGCCCGGGTGGTGGCGGACGATTCGGCGGCGGAGGCGGGTTCGGTGGTGGACGCGGTGGGTTCGGCGGGCGTCGCCCAGGTGGGAACGGCAACGGCGGCTGATCGGCAATCGCGCCAATCGCGGGCGGCAGGGTATCCACGGCAACGTCTCGTTCCAGTGGCACGGCGACGACACCGACGCCAAGGCATTCTCGCTCAGCGGGCAACCTGCACCCGAGCCCAATTTCAACAACTATCGCTGGAGCGCCGTAGTGGGCGGCCCGTTGCGCATTCCCCACGTGCTCAAAGGCGATTCGACATTCTTCACCGTAAGCTATTTCGGCACGCGAGGCCAGAGCCCGTTCTACAACGTTGGCACCGTGCCCACAGCCGCCGAACGCAACGGCGATTTTTCGCAGGCTTTCGTCAACGGCGTGCTCCCAACCATCTACAATCCAGCCACCGGCGCGCCATTTCAGGGCAATATCATTCCCAGCAGCATGTTCAATCCCGCCGCCTCGAAGCTGCTCAGCCTGAATCTGATCCCGCTGCCCAACCTGCCGGGCGCGGTGCAGAATTATGAATTTGTCACCGCGGTTCCCGCCGACACCGACAACGTCAGCATTCGCCTGAACCAGAACGTCGGCAAGAACGACCGGTTGTCGCTGAACGACGGTTTCCAAAGGCGCAAGAGCGAGAACGCTCAGCTGTTCGGCTTCCTCGATCCCGGCAACGGTTTTGGCGACAATACAACCCTCGGCTGGACGCACAACTTCGGCGCCAATAGCATCAATAGCGCGACGCTGACGTTCAACCGCAATCGCACGACACAGGATTCCTATTTTTCGTTTGGGCAAAACATTGCCGCGGAAGCGGGCATCCTGGGAACGTCGCAGGAGCCAATCAATTATGGGCCGCCGACCATCTCGTTCACGAATTTCGCCAGCTTGACCGATTCCCTGCCCTCCCAATCAGTGGTGCAGAGCTTGGCAGAGGGTGATTCCTACCAGTGGGTGAAAAAAAATCACTCGATGACTTTCGGCGGCGATTTCAAGCGTCAGGATCGCAACACCACCACCGATCAAAACGCGCGCGGCACATTCCAGTTCAGCGGAATCGCCACTAGCGCGTTCAATGCGAACGGCCAGCCGATTCCTGGTACAGGCTTCGACTTCGCGGATTTTCTGCTGGGCCTGCCGCAAGCGAGCTCCGTTCAATTCGGCGCGGACAGCATCTATTTCCGCCAAAACTCCTGGGATGTTTATGCCAACGACGATTGGCGCGTCAATCCCAACCTGACGCTGATGTTCGGCCTACGCTACGAATATTATTCGCCGCTGTCGGAGAAATACGGGCATCTGGTGAATCTCGACATCGCTCCCGGATTCACCGCCGTGGCTCCCGTTTTGCCCGGTGCGATCGGGCCCTACTCCGGCGCATTCCCCGGCAGCCTGATCGAGCCGGATCGCGACAACTGGGCGCCGCGCGCCGGCCTGGCGTGGAAACCGAGTGCCAAGCATTCAACGGTCGTGCGATTGGGCTACGGGATTTACTACAATCCAACGGCGCTCAATCGCCTGGCTACCGAGCTATCGGAGCAGCCGCCCTTCGCCGAAACGCAAACGCTTACAACCAGCGCGGCCAACGTTCTCACACTTGAAAATGGACTGGCCACCGCTCCCACCAATGCCACCGTCTTGAATACCTATGCCGTCCAGAAGAATTACAAGATCGGCTACGCTCAAAGCTGGAACGTCACCGTCCAGCAGAATTTCACCCGAGGATTTTTCATCGAGCTGGGATATATCGGAACCAAGGGGACCGATCTCGACACCGAAACGGTGCCGAATCGCGCGGCACTCGGATCGAGCCCGCTCAACTCGCAACAGAACCTCAACATCGCCAACGCCGAGCAATTTATTTACGACAGCTCGTGGGGCAATTCGATTTATCACGCCGGGCAAGTCCGGCTGATGCGGCGCTTTGCGCGCAACATGTCGTTCAACATCGTCTACACGTATTCCAAGTCGATTGACGATAGCTCCACATTTGGCGGCGTCGGCAATGTAGTCGCGCAGAATGCCTTCGATTTGAGCGCCGAGCGCGGGCTGTCGAGCTTCGACCGGCGGCATGTACTGAATCTCAATTACGTGCTCAGCACGCCCACCACAGCCAGTTGGTGGAAGCGCAATTGGACCCTCAGCGGATCAGCGCTGCTGGAAAGCGGGACTCCGCTCACCGCCCGTATTCTGGGCAATCAGTCGAACATCGCGGGAACCGGCGTCGTTGGCAGCGGACGCGCCGAAGCCACGGGCTTGCCGGTGGAGGACGGGGGCGCTTACTTCAATCTGGACGCCTTCACGTCTCCGCCGCCTGGTGAGCTTGGCGATGCCGGCCGCAACACGATTCCTGGTCCGTGGTCCTGGTCGCTGAACACGGCATTTGGCCGCTATTTCACCCTCGGCGGCGAGGGCAGCCGCAAACGCATCGAGCTGCGCTTCGAGACCAACAACACGCTGAATCATGTGAACATTACCAACGTGAATACAGTGGTCGGATCGGCCCTTTACGGTCTTCCTACAACGGCAGGCGGCATGCGAACCGCCGATATTAATATCAGGTTCCGGTTTTAAGGAATGGCTTCCATGTCGAATTGCGCGCTCAAACTTGTTTCGCTGGCTCTGGCTTGCGCTGTGCTGTTGGCGCAGGAACCTGTGACGCCGACCTTTAAGACCAACACGAATCTTGTGATCGTGAACGTTACCGTGCGCGACAAGAGCGGCAAGCCGATCGAGAACTTGAAAAAGGACCAGTTCACGCTGCTCGAAGACGGCAAGCCGCAACAGATCGCGGTGTTCGAATTGCAACAACTGAACGGCGAAACTTTGCCCGCAATCGAAGCGCCCGCTCCAACCCTGAAGATTCGCGGCCCAGCGGCGCCAAAGCCAACTCCACCGGAGCCCAAGCCCGCATTAAAACCGGACGAGCTCAAGGACCGCCGCCTGATCGCGATGTTCTTCGATCTCTCGTCCATGCAGCCCGCCGACCAGATCCGCGCGCGCGACGCTGCCATCAAATTCATCGACACGCAAATGACCGCATCGGATGTAGTGTCCATCATGACGCTGACCAACGAACTGCGCGTGGTGCAGGATTTCACCGGCGATCGCGAAACATTGATCACCGCGATTCAAGCCTTGCGCATCGGCGATTCGAGCGAATTGGCCGGCCTGGCCGCCACCGGCGCGGATGCAACCGACGACAGCGGCGAGTTCACGGCCGACGACACCGAATTCAACATCTTCAACACCGATCTCAAACTGAGCGCGCTCGAAGACGCCGCGCGCAAGCTGGCGCCGTTCCCGGAAAAGAAAGCGCTGGTTTATTTTTCGAGCGGCGTGGGAAAAACCGGCGTCGATAATCAATCGCAGCTTCGCGCCACCGTGAACGCCGCCGTGCGCGCGAACGTGTCGTTCTATCCCATCGACGCGCGCGGATTGGTGGCCTTCGCTCCCGCCGGCGATGCCACGCAGGCCTCGCCCAAAGGCACCGGCGTTTTCACTGGCGCCGCGCAAACCAGCGCCCGCACGTCGTTCCACGACACGCAGGACACCATTTACACTCTCGCTGCCGATACCGGCGGCAAAGCTCTGCTCGACAGCAACGATCTTACGCTCGGCATCAAAGCCGTGCAGGAAGACATTAACAGCTACTACGTCCTCGGTTACTACAGCGCGAATCCGGCGCAGGATGGCAAGTATCGCCACGTGACGGTGAAAGTGGCGTCGCTCGGGGAATCGGCCAAGCTCGATTACCGGAAGGGCTATTATGCCGCGAAAGTGTGGGGCAAGATGAACGCGAGCGATAAAGAGCGCCAGCTCGAAGACGCCCTCACGCTCGACGATCCGTTCACCGAGTTGCCGCTCGCCATGGAGGTGGATTACTTCCAAACCGGACGCGACAAATACTTCGTGCCGATCACGGTCCGGATCGAGGGTTCCGCGCTGGGCCTGTCGCCCAAATCGACCACCGATCTCGATTTCATCGGCCAGATTCGCGATCCGCGTGGAAAAATGCTCGGGGGAATCCGCGACGAAATCAAGCTGAAGCTGACCGAAGAGAACGCAGCGCAGCTTGCGCAGCGGCACATCGAATACGATACCGGCGTCACGCTGCCGCCCGGCGATTACAATCTGCGATTCCTGGCGCGCGAAAACGAAAACGGCAAGATGGGAACGTTCGAGATGAAGTTCAACGTTCCGGATCTGAGCAAGCAGACTTCGGCGGTACGCATGAGCTCGGTGGTGTGGAGCAATCAGCGCGAGCCTTTATCGGCCAGCATCGGCAATGCAGGCGGAAATAAGAAACTACTGAATGAGCATCCGCTGGTGGAGAACGGCGAGAAGCTGATCCCCGACATCACACGGGTGTTCCGCAGGAATCAGAAGCTGTACGTTTATTTCGAAGTTTACGATCCGGGGACGGAAGCGACGCCCAGCGTGTCGGCCGAGCTAATGATGTTCCGTGGCAAATTGAAAGCCTTCGAATCGGCGCCGGTGCGCGTGACGAAACCGAAATCCGGCCGCCCGAACACCCTGGCGATGGAGTTTGAAATGCCGCTCGCCAACATCCCGCCCGGCCAATACACTTGCCAGGTGAGCGTCATCGACGAACAGGCGCGCAAATTCGGATTCGCCCGAGCTCCGCTGGTGGTCCTGCGCTAGTTACTGCACGTTGTATTTGAACGACAATTGCAGCCGGATTTGTTGTCCTTTGAATTCGTTCGGCAGAGGCGGGAACGGCACGGTGGCGCTGATCCCAGCCACTGCGGCGCGATCCAGGGCTTGCGAACCCGACGGCGTCGCGATCACCAGCTTCGGCACCTGCCCCGAACGATCGATGCTGAACATCAGCTGCACCAGCC
The DNA here is from genome assembly GCA_963772905.1 of Bryobacterales bacterium. Taxonomy (GTDB): domain Bacteria; phylum Acidobacteriota; class Terriglobia; order Bryobacterales; family Bryobacteraceae; genus Palsa-89. Next base: position 220,944 of record CAVYZD010000001.1, read on the forward strand.
CGCGATTACCAAGCCGTGCGCTTTCGGGCCAAACCGCGAACCAATTCTTCTTCACTAACGCGAGAATTTGAGTCAAATACGGCCCAAAATCCGCGCCCATTGGATCGCTCAACAGCTCCAGGCTGCTGCCCAGCCGGCCCGGCTGCTGCGGCACGTGGATGCTCTCGGGCAATTCGGGAGCGTCCCCGATAATCAAGCGGCCCTGGCCACCCGCACCGTGCGCCATCTCGCGAACCACGTCCTGGACATCAGCCTTCGGCGGAGCGATTTTGGCTTGGCCCTTATTCTCACTCGGCCCATTCTGCCCCGGCGTTTCAAACGCCAGCTTGGGCTGTTCCACGGGCTGAATCTGTGGCGGTGGTGGCGCTTTTGGAGTTCCGGACATCGCGGGTAAAGCCGGCGGAGCATTCTGCGCTATTTGTGTTTCGATCTTGGGAGGCTCCGCGATGCGTGGCGCAGCCGCCGTTTGCATCGGACCGGGGGGCGCCGGATTCGGGGGCTTAAACCTTCGAACGGCAGGCGCGGGTGGCAATCGCTGCAAGGATGGAGGGCGCGGCTTCAAATCCTCCACGTTCAGTTCTTTGGCCAATTTGGCTTTATTGGGCGCCTTCTGCGTGATGTCGCGAGGCAAAATCAACGGCGTCGCTTTCGTGAAATCGATATAAATCTCAGTGGCCTGCCTCGGCGCGGGGCCGCTCAAACTGGACAGCGCTATCACCAACGCGACGATCGCGCAATGCACCACCAACGTACCGATTCCGGCGCGCCAGTAGCGGCGCGAGTCGTCGGACTCGTGCCAGTCCAGCACGAAATTAGGACCGGAATCCGCGCCTGAGCTCATGATCGAATGAAAGACGTTGAACGCGCGCCTGCCGTTGCCAAGGAATCGCTAAGTAAGCGATTGCAGCCGCCTGGTGACTATCTTCGAGTGCTCTTCAATTTTATCAAGAATTGCCCGCGCTACTTCGAGCGCCCGCAATCCGTCCTCTCCGCTCACCACGGGCCTGCGCCGAGTGACCACCGCTTCGAGAAACGATTCAACCTCCAGCCGGAGTGGTTCTTCCTTCGTGACCGCAAGCGGCTGAAATCCGATTTGCTGGTTTCCGCCAACCGTAAACGCCACCGCTTCCTGTTTCTGATAGTCGAGCGAGATGTACTGGTGCGGCTGGAAGAGGCGCAGCTTGCGCACGCGCTCCGTAGAGACACGGCTGGCCGTCAGGTTGGCGATACATCCGCCGGGAAAAGCGAGTCGCACGTTCGCGATGTCCACTTTGTCGGACAAAATCGATATCCCCGCCGCGCGAATTTCCTCCGGGCTGGCGTCGGCCAAGTCCAGAACAATGTCCAGATCGTGAATCATGAGATCCAGCACCACGTCCACATCCAGGCTGCGCGGGCTGAACAGGCTGAGCCGATGAATTTCGAAGAATAGCGGGATGTTCGTGATCTTCTTGAGAGCCGCCACGGCGGGGTTGAAGCGTTCCAGGTGGCCGATTTGGAGAATGCGATCGTGCTCAACCGCCGTGTCCACTAAGCGCCTGGCCGATGCCAGATCGGCGGCGATGGGTTTCTCCACCAGCACGTCGATCCCGGACGCGAGCAGCTCGCAACCGACTTCCGCATGCAGGGACGTCGGCACCGCGACCACGGCCGCATCAACGTTGTCTTGAAGCTCACCCAGAGTCGCGAACGTCAGGCAATTGTGCTCGGCGGCCGCTTGGGCGGCGCGTTCAGCATCGGCATCCACGACGCCCACCAGCGTTGCATTCAAGGATTGGCTCAGCACGCGCAGGTGATGCCGGCCGAACACACCCGCGCCTATAACGGCGACTCTAGTTTTGCTCAAAACCTAAGTTATCACGGGCGATGGCGCGCTATTCTCGAATGAGGCGTCGTGTGGCGACAACTTACTTGAGCCCGCAGCAATTTAAAGGATTTCGCGCAGAGGGTTGAAGAAGTCGCGAAAAGTTTCCCGATGAGGTCGTTCGGATCGAGCATTCCTTTAGCCGCGACTGGGACGGCGATCCGGCGATCTATTTCAAGATCCTATTTACCGACCAGGCGCTTCGCCACCCTCTCACGGAGCTCACGCACCGGATCAAGATGCACTCATCAAAGATCTCGCTTCCTTGGGCCGGAATACTCGGTGTACATTCCCTACTTCAGCCGCCCACGTTGCATTCGCAAATCGGACAACTGTTCGAGCATGTCCCGCCGCGAACGAATACCTGCTCTCGCTCTTGATCGGAAACAAGCGCGAGTGATCTCTCGCTACTGTTCGGGCTCGTAACCGATGATCGTGATGCCAATTTCGTTCGCTCTCGCGAGCATGGCATCGCGATCGAGCAACAATGTCCGGCCTGCGTCGATTGCGAGGGCCGTCGCGCCAGCCTTTTGCATCGCTTCAATCGTCCCTGAACCCGCCACCGGAACGTCGAACAGCAAATGCCCACGGCGCCGTGAGACTTTCACCAGACGCAGCGGCTTTCCGTTCACCAACGACGCGGCACGCTCGAGCATCGCATCCGTACCCTCCATCGCCTCCACCGCCACGCAAGCGCCGTCCGAAATCGCGACGCTCTGCCCCACATCCATGCCCGCCAATGTATTCGCGATTTTGCGCCCATAGGCAATGTCCCGCTCATCGTCAGCTGACGGCTTGCGCTTGCTCAGCACACCCGCGCCCGCGAGCAGCGGCTTCAACAGCAGCGTAGAATCGGCCAGGCGGATGCCTTCGTCAGCCAGGACCTGCGCTACGCCGCCGATCAGCGCATCGGTGTTCTTCTGCTTCAGACTTGCCAGCAGCTTGACCAGCTTCCAATCCGGCCGGATCGAGGAAAAAATCTTGGCGTGCTTCACCTGGCCGGCCATCATCACTTCGGTGATACCTTCTTCCTTGAGGATTTCGATCAGGCGCGAGAGCTGACCGAGCGAGATCCAATGGCAGCGGTTGGCCAGTTGCTCCACTTCGGGCGATGCTTCTTCCTTGATCGCCAGCACCACCACCTCATCGCCCGCGCGGCGCGCAGTTTCGAGCGCCAGCACAGGAAAACGCCCGTTGCCCGCGATCATGCCGTATCGACTCATCTGCCGCTCACTTGATGAACCCACGCTCGGCGCGTTCCATGAACGCGAGCAATTCATCGACTTCGGCGCATGCGGGAACTTCGGCGCGGATCCGTTCCACCGCCTGCGTTGTGTTCAGCCCCGATTTCGTCAAAAGCCGAAACGCTTTGTGCAAGCATTCGCTTGCCTCCTTGCTGAAGCCACGCCGCTCCAGCCCGACTTTGTTTTCGCCAAAGACTTTCGATTCCCGCGGACTCACCGTCATCGAGAATGGCAGCACGTCCTTCGTGACCACGCTGTAGCCGCCGACGAACGCGTGCTTGCCGATCCGGCAAAACTGGTGCACGCCGCTGAACGCCTCGATCACGGCCCAATCCTCCACCACCACGTGCCCCGCGAATGTGACCGCGTTGCCAAGCTGCGTGTGATCGCCCACTCGTACGTCGTGCGCTATGTGCGCGTACGCCATCACCAGGTTGTCGTCGCCGATCTCAGTGACCCCGCCGCCGCCCGCAGTACCGCGGTGGATGCTGACAAATTCGCGAATCTTGTTGCGGCTGCCGATCAGCGTCTCCGTGCGCTCGCCCTTGTACTTCAAATCCTGCGACGCCACGCCCACGGTGGAATATGGATAAAAGATATTGTCTTCGCCAATCCGCGTGACGCCCTCCACGAAAACATGGGCCATCAGCCGCGTGCGAGGACCGATGTCGACGTCGGCGCCGATAATGCAATACGGCCCGATTTCAGCGCTTTGGGAGATGCGGGCTTGGGGATCGACGACCGCGGACGGATGAATCGCCATGCGCGGCTTAGAGGACCGATGCCGGTCTTCGGCCACTGGGGCGCCCTCGCGCGGCTGCAACACGCACATCAACACTGCTTCGGCCACAACCACGCCGTCCACAGTGGCCTTGCCGTGCATCTTCGCGATGGCCGCCTTGCGCTTGGCCACCTTCATCTCGATGCGAAGCTGATCGCCCGGCCGCACCTTGCCGCGGAACTTCGCCTCCTCGATGGTTGCCAGCAGCACCAGCTTGCTCTTGCGGTCGGGCAGTGATTTCAGTACCAGCACACCCGCCACCTGCGCCATCGCTTCCACCACCAGCACGCCCGGCATTACCGGATACTCGGGAAAATGGCCCACAAAGAAGGGTTCGTTCACCGTGACGTTCTTGATTCCGACAATGCGCTCCTCATCCAATTCGAGAATTGCATCCACCAAAAGCATCGGATAGCGATGGGGCAGAATGTCGCGAATTTCCTGGATATCGAGAAGGGGCATGCGAAGTGGTTATTATAACAGGCAGTGCATCCGTTTCTTGCTTTTGCGGAAGCGAAGCAGCCGGCCATCGTCGCATTCATTCGCGAGCTGGCCAGATGCGAGTCGCCGAGCGATCAACCGCAGGCCGTAAACCGCTTCGTCAACCTTCTTGCCGACCGGCTGGATGGAGCCAGCAGTGTGAAGACGCTGCCCGGGGGCCGCTTCGGAAATCACCTGCGTTGCGAGTTCAAGCTGCCCGGTGCGAAGGCTGGCGGAAAGATCCTGGTGCTGGCGCACTCGGATACTGTTTGGCCGCTGGGCACGCTGGCGCACATGCCGATTCGCGAGGAAGAGGGCCGGTTGTGGGGCCCAGGCGTGCTGGATATGAAGTCGGGCATTGCGTTTTTCGTATTCGCCATCCACACGCTGCGAATGCTCGAAATCCCGGTGCGGCGCAACATCGTGTTCCAGGTGAATTCGGATGAAGAAGTCGGCAGCGAGACGTCGCGATACTTCACCGAAGAGGCCGCGCGCCATAGCGCCGCCGTGCTCCTGGTTGAGCCCGGCACTGGGATCACGGGCAAACTAAAAACCGCGCGCAAGGGCGTCGGCGATTACACGATTACAGTGAAGGGAAAAGCTTCGCACGCCGGTGTTGACTATGAGTCGGGCGCCAGCGCTGTGGTGGAGTTGGCGCGGCAGATCCCGAAGATCGCCGGGTTCACGGATCTGAAGAAAGGCGTCACAGTAAACCCTGGCGTGATTGCGGGCGGCACTCGCACCAATGTAGTGGCGGCTGAGGCTCGCGTGGAAGTGGACATCCGTGTCGCTCACGCAAAGGACGCGGCGGCGCTCGATCAGAAATTCCGAGCCTTGCGCCCATTCGACAAACGGTGCTCCATCCAAGTGGAGGGCGGCCTCAATCGCCCGCCCATGGAACGAACGCCGGCGATTCGCCAATTGTTTCAAACGGCGCGCGAGTGCGCGAAGGAATTGGGCGTGACGCTGCAGGAATCGGCTACTGGCGGGGGGTCCGACGGCAACTTCACGGCGGCGTTGGGCATCCCGACGCTCGATGGACTCGGCGGCGTTGGCGAAGGCGCGCATGCGGCTAACGAAAGCATTTTGTTGGATCGGATCGCGGACCGGACGGCACTGCTCGCGATGTTGCTATCGCGGCTCTAGCAACAAGCAGAGCGGATCGCGCGAGCCAGATCGTCTTCCTCATTCTCGAAAACAGTGCGGAGATCGAGAAGCAGGCGGCCATCTTCGATCCGGGCAATCACTGGCGGATCATTCAGACGGAAGCGCTGCTCGGCTGCGACCACGTCGGCGCAATCGATCGCGATCACCCAGCTTTGGAGCGGCTGCCCCGGCGTGGATCCGCCGCCAATCATGGAGCTGCCTTCGATTACTTCGGCCCGCACACCATCCAAACGCGCGAGGAGGCCTTCCGATCGCGCGCGCAATGCGTCGCTCGATTGTGAGATCATCCGCAGCGCCGGAATCTGGTCCCAGCGCTCCAGCACCAGAAGCCGCAGCGTAGTTTCGAGTGCCTGGTAAATCATCTTGTCGACGCGCAGCGCACGAAACATCGGATTGCGGCGCAGCCGCGTGACCAGCTCCGCGTCGCCGGCCAGAATCCCCGCCTGTGGCCCGCCCAGCAATTTGTCCCCGCTGAACGACACGAGATTGGCGCCCGCGCGAATGCTGTCAGCGACCAGCGGCTCTTCCACGCCAAACGCGCGCAGATCGGTGACGCATCCGCTGCCCAGATCTTCGTAGAGCGGAATTCCGCGTTCCTTGGCGAGAGCGGTAAGGTCGCGAAGCTCGGGCCGCGCCGTAAAACCCTCGATGCGAAAATTGCTCGGATGCACGCGCAGCAACAACCGCGTTCGTTCGTTGATGGCCTCGCGATAATCGTCGATATGCGTCCGGTTCGTGGTACCCACTTCGCGCAGGATCGCGCCCGAGCGCTGCATGATCTCGGGAATGCGGAAGCCGTCGCCAATTTCGATCAGCTCGCCGCGCGAGACGATCACTTCGAATCCAGCCGCCAGTTCGTTCAAGGCGAGAAAAATCGCCGCGGCGTTGTTGTTCACCACGATTCCAGGCGCGCCCGTGAGTCGCTCGATTAAGCTGGCCACATGGACATCGCGCTTGCCGCGGCGGCCGGCGGCGAGGTCGTATTCGAGATTCGAATAGCCGGGATACGGCGCCAGAGTCGCGAGCGGCGCGCGGCCGAGATTCGTATGCAGCACGACGCCGGTGGCATTGATCACGTGGCGCAGCGACGGCGCTTCCAACTTGGCGAGATTGCGCTCCACGCGCTCTGCGATCGACCCCGAGTTGGTGTGGCGCCCGGCGCGAATCTCCTGTCGCGTTTTTTCGAGTATCCGGCGCACTTCGTCGACGATGAGCGCCCGTGGAAAGCGCCCTTGCAAATGACCGAGCGCGGCCAGCACTTGATCCACTGCCGGTAGCTCGCGCAGCTGTTCTGAGGCCGCCACGGAGACGAGTTTAGCAGCTTCGTGTTATCTTCCTGGTTTCATGGACCCCATCACGCTTCTTGTCATTTCGAGTCCCAAGTACCCGTTTCTCCGCTTCCTGGACGATCTCCCGCAGCCGGTGAAGGTCTTCACCAGCGACGACGTGGACGTGCTCAAGCAGCACGCCCCGGAAGCTGACGTTATTTTGAATGGGTTCCACGATGGCTCCGCGCTCCGGGCGATCTTGCCGCTGGCTCCGCGGTTGCGTTGGGTGCACGCGCTGTCGGCGGGCGTGGAGAAGGTTCTGTCTCCCGAGTTGATCGAAAGCCCAGCGCCACTGACCAACGGGCGCGGCGTCTTTGGTCCCGCGCTCGCAGAATTCGCAGTGGCTGCGATGCTCTTCTTCGCGAAAGATCTTCGACGGCTGATTCGCCAGCAGGAGGCGTCGCGCTGGCAGCAGTTCGACGTGGCGTTCTTGCGCGATCAGACGCTAGGCGTAATCGGTTACGGCGGCATCGGGCGCGAAGCGGCGCGCCTGGCCCACGCGCTCGGCATGCAAGTTGTGGCTTTGCGGCGGCGGGCTCCATCTCCAGATAATGATCCGGTTCTCGAGCGCTCATTCACACGCGACCAGCTGCATGAAATGCTCGGCCTCTGCGACTACGTGCTGGCCGCGACGCCCCACACGCCTGAAACCGAAGGCATGCTCGGAGAAGCCGAGTTCCAGGCGATGAAACGATCGGCGGTCTTCATCAATGTGGGCCGTGGCGCGGTGGTGGTGGAATCCGCGCTCATGGCCGCGCTCAATCAGGCGGTCATTCGCGGCGCCGCGTTGGATGTTTTCGAGACCGAGCCGCTCCCTTCCGATCATCCGTTTTATCGCATGGAGAACGTGCTGCTCTCACCGCATTGCGCCGACCACACCACGGGCTGGATGGAGCTGGCGGTGAATCAGTTCATCGAAAACTTCGAGCGCTTCCGCAGCGGCCAGCCGCTTGAATACATCGTCGACAAGAGCGCTGGGTACTGAATGCACGGGATCCAGCTCTCGGACATTCAAGAGGCCGCCGAGCGCACAAGTGGCGTCGTTCGGCGCACGCCGGTCTTCACTTCGCGGACTTTCGATGCGCTCGCCGGCGCGCACGTCTTCTTCAAATGCGAGAACTTCCAACGCGGTGGTGCGTTCAAGATTCGCGGCGCGGCTAACTTCATCCTGTCGATTCCCAGCGGCCAATTGCCACGCGGCGTAGTCACATATTCATCGGGCAATCACGGGCAGGCAGTCGCGATTGTGGCCGAATCCGTCGGAATTCCCGCCACCATTGTCATGCCTGGCGACGCGCCCGCGCTGAAACTGGAAGCGACTCGCTCTCATGGCGCTCGCATTGTCACTTACGACCGCGCCAGCGCGGATCGAGAAGCGATCGGGCACCGCATCGCAGACGAAACCGGCGCGACGGTTGTTCCGCCCTACGATCACCCGTGGACCATCGCGGGCCAAGGCACCGCCGCTCTCGAACTGCTTGCCGAAGTACCGGATCTTGATGCGCTCGTGGTCCCGATCGGCGGCGGCGGGTTGATCTCAGGCAGCTCCATCGCCGCGCATGCGATTCGCCCCGGCATCCGAGTGTTCGGCGTGGAACCGGAGCATGGCAACGATACGCTGCTGTCGTTCCGCGCGGGCGAACGCATCGGGATTCCGTTGCCTGAAACCATCGCCGACGGCTTGCGCGCAACGAAACCCGGAGCGCTCACATTTCCCATCATTCAGCAGCACGTGGAAGACATCGTTCTGGTGACCGATACGGAGATCCGCGCCGCCATGAAGTTCCTGCTCACGCGGATGAAGATTCTGGTTGAGCCCAGCGGCGCGGCATCGGCGGCTGCGGCGATGCGTGGGAAACTGCCCTCGGGGATTCCGAAAATCGGCGTGATTCTTTCGGGCGGGAATGTCGATCTCGATTGCGTCTAGTCGCCTGTTTCTTCGAGAAAACAGCTCTCGAAGGCACGGTCCAGCAGATCGCCGGTCAGCTCGAACGGCAGCTTTTCGAAATGGATCAGGTCGATGGCGTGCGATATCACGTCGCGCGGATGGCAGCGCCGGAACGCGCGTTTCGTTTTGCGATAGTGCTTCTCGATGAAATGCGTAATCAGGTGGTCGTGGTGCGGAAGGCTGCGCGATTCGCAGAACTTCTGAAAGATGGTCTTGAACTCGTGCTCGTCCGGGCTGCGCAGCAACATCTTGTATTGAATACGGCGCAGGAACGCTTCATCGCCTAATTGTTCCGGATTCAAGTTCGTTGAAAAGATCAGAAACGCTTCGAACGGAACCGTAATCTTGCCGCCGCTGTTGAATTTGAGGTAGTCGACGCGGCGTTCCATGGGAACAATCCAGCGGTTCAGGATTTCGGCGGGCGTGCATTGCTGGCGCCCAAAATCGTCGATCAGGTAGATCCCGTTGTTGGCCTTCAATTGGTAAGGCGCGTCGTAAACCTTCGACGTGGCATTGTAGTTGAGATCCAGCATGCTCAGAGTCAGTTCGCCGCCGGTGACGATGAACGGGCGGCGGCACTTGATCCATCGCCGGTCATGCTGCGGGCCGGATGAAAAAACCGATTGCTCTTCGGTATCTTCCACGGGCTGATGATAGAGCGGGTCGTAGACTTGAACGATGGTGCCCTGGCAATCCAGCGCATACGGAATGTACACGCAGGAATCGTCGAGGTTGATCAGCGCTTCGGCGAGGAACGTCTTGCCGTTTCCGGGCTGGCCATAAATCAGAAACGAATTTCCCGAACTCACCGCCGGGCCAACCTGAGCCAGGACACGTGGAGTCACCACCATCCGGCGATAAGCCTGCTGCAAAGCCTCCGGAGTGAGCCAGCCGTCGGCGCGGCGCTGCCTCCGAACGATCTGGGTGTATTGATACAGCGGAACCGGCGCCGGGCCGTTATATTGATTGCTTTCCAAACATTCGCGCGCGTTATTCCGGCCAGTATCCGTCAGGGCGAAAAGCACGGTGCTGTTGCCCATGCCGAGCGACTTCTTGGCTTCAATCAGGCGCTGGTGCTTGAAAAGATCGATAATCCCTTCGATTAAACTGAACTTAAGCCCGAGCTTCTCCGATAATTCGCGTCCGAGCATTTCGCCCTGCGAGTAAAGCATCTTCAAGATAAGCTGCTGCAGGACGGAAGCTGCCAAGCCGGTGTCTTCAAGCGTTTCGGGCACGGGAGGAACAATGGCGTCGGACTCTAACTCTGGCGATCGGGAAAGCGATCCCAACCGCGATGCGAGGCTCTGGATCGATTCCTCTGCGGACCCAGAGGAAGTAGATGGGGATAGGACGGAAGCTGGGGGCATAACGATGAAAATCCATTGTCCGGTTTCGGCGTGTACGCCGCAATAGGAACTTGGTCCTTTTTCGCTTAAGTTAATTTCCCAGGTTGACAAACTTCAGACGACTTTTGCGATCGTCTCGCGGTCCATTCCGCGCCCGCGAGCATGATGAGCGCGGCCAGAAAACCCCAGAGGATGATCGTGACCGTGTAATAAAAGGGACCGTACTCGGATTGTAACTTGGCTCTGAGATACGGCCAGGTCCACAAGTTGACATATTTCAGTAACTCGAGCAGCAATCCCACCGAAATCGCGGCCGGAACAATTCGCGCAGGCTTGATCTTGCAATTGGGGAGCAGCCAGTAAATAAAAAACAGCACCAGCATCGACATCGGAATGGCGGCGGCTTTGAACAACAGCAGCCCAATGAGATTCGCCACGGGCGCCGTTTGGTGGAGGGAGACTCCGGTAAGAAATTCGTTGTTCAGTGCGGTCAGCGTGGTGGAAACCAGCATCAGCGCGCCGCAGGCGAAGATCAAACCCAGGCTCACGAGCTGGTTCAAGAAGTAATTGCGGTTCTTCGGACAATTCCAGATGCGGTTCAAGGCCACTTCCAAGGGCTCAAAGATGCCGCTCGCGGTAAAGAACAGCAGGATCAGCGAAACAACCTGTACAGGCCCGCGCGATGCCACGGTCACTTCGAAGTTGCGCCGGATGAATTGGCCAAAGGGATCCGGGAAATAGTCGTTGAGCGCGAAGTATACGGCGTCCACGCCGGCGCGCCAATGCAAGACGTGCTTGCAGATGGAAAGCATGACGGTGAGAAACGGAAAGAACGAAAGCAGCAAGCCCGCCGAGACCGAGAACGCGTAGACGTGCACCTCGGTCTGCATCAAATAGTGGCAAGTGGGATAAAGCGCGCGCCCGATTTTTCGCAATTCCGTTTACTCCGCGATCACGCGCCGGCCCTCGATGTGCCAGCGTCCCGACAAGATCAGCGCAATGGCCTGGCTATAAATGCGGTGTTCCTCAACAAGAATGCGCGCAGCGAGCGTGTCTTCAGTGTCGCGATCCAGCACGGGGACGGCTGCCTGCATCACGATGGGGCCGGAGTCCAATTCCTGATCCACGAAATGGACCGTGCATCCGCTGATCTTCGCGCCGTGATCGAGCGCCTGCCGCTGTGCGTCGAGGCCGGGAAAGGCCGGCAGCAGAGATGGATGAATATTCAGCGCCCGCAAGGGGAAGGCGCGGCAGAACTCGGGAGTCAAAAGCCGCATGAAGCCAGCCAGACAAACCAAATCCACGCGCTGTTTTTCGAGTTCGGCCACGATGGCGCGGTCATATTCTTCGCGGGGCCAGCCTTTGGAAGGCAACACCACGGCGGGCAGACCGCGTTCGCGCGCGATCTGAATGCCGCGAGCTTCCGGTCGATTCGAGATCACGATCGCGATCTCGGCGTTCAGACTTCCGCGCTCGATGCTGGCAGCAATCGCTTCAAAGTTTGAGCCGCGTCCGGAAAGCAGGATGCCAAGCCGCGTCACCTATCAGCGACCTCATGGTCACCTTCGGTGTAAACAACACGCGGTCCGCGCGACTCCACGACCTCGCCCATATGGAAACATGCTTCGCCCAGGCTGCTCAAGATCGCGCGGGCTCTGCCGAGATTCCGTTTGGCAAGCACCAGAATCATGCCGACGCCGAGGTTGAAAGTGCGGCGGTAATCGGCGAGGTCGAGTTTTCCGATGGCTCGCAGCTCCTCGAAGAACGGGGGAATCGTCCAAGTGGAAACATCGACGCGCGCTACCAAGCCCTGTGGAAGAATGCGCGGGGTATTGTCGGTAATGCCGCCGCCAGTGATGTGAGCCGCTCCCTTCAGCAAACGCTCGTCCATCAAAGCGCGGATCGGCTTCAAGTAACTGCGATGAACCTTGAGCAGTTCGTCGGCCAGCTCCGGTGTGAGCGGACGCCGCGCAATCTCAAACAGCAGCTTGCGCGCGAGTGAGTAGCCATTGGTGTGGAGACCGTTCGACGGCAGCCCTAATAGCACGTCGCCCGGTTTGATGCCGACACCGGTGAGCATTCGCTTGCGCTCCACGCCGCCGACGATGAATCCCGCAAGATCGTATTCGCCCGCCTGATAGAGTCCCGGCATTTCGGCGGTCTCGCCGCCGATGAGCGCGCAGCCATTGTTGCGGCAACCTCGGGCCACACCTTCCACCACCTGGCCGGCGACTTCGGCGTCCAATTTGCCCACACCGAAATAATCGAGGAAAAACAATGGAACAGCGCCTTGCACGGCGATGTCGTTCACGCAGTGATTGACTAAGTCCTCGCCGATGGTGTTGTGGCGCCCGGTGAGAAACGCGATCTTCAACTTGGTTCCAACGCCATCGGCCGAGCTCACGAGTACGGGATTCTTCCAGCCCGACAATAAATAGCCGCCGCCGAAGCTGCCGATGTCAGTGAGCACGCCGCGCGTGAAGGTGCCGCGCGCATGTTTGCGAATCAGCGATACAGCACGGTCGGCTTCATCGATGCTGACGCCCGCATCCTGGTAGGTGACCGGTTTTTGAAGAGCCATTGCCGCGAATCACCATGATACGCGATGCTTGATCTGAAAATGACGGGCTGAAGCCCGAGCCAGCGGGGGAGATTAGTCGATGAATCCGCGCCAGGTTTTGCCGCGGCCGTCGCGCAGGACGATACCGAAGCTGTCGGAAACGCCCGTAATGGTGCGTCCGTTGGCGTCGCGAAAGGTATAGCGCACCGATTCCTCGCTCACCTTTTCGGCGGTGCCGCGCCAGATGTTGCCAAACTCATCGCGCAATCGAAGGTGATCGCCGTGGCCGAAGCCGTAGAGGCGGGTGTTGGCGCCCTCTTCTTCAAAGTTGAAGAAGCCACCCGGTATCTTGCTGTGAACGCGTCTACGCTTGAAGATGCCGCGGGTGATCATCAACTTTATTATCAGGACTTTCGTTCCAGAAGTAGATTGGGGAATTGCCTTAGAGGGGGTCCAGCCTGGACCCTAGGTTCCGGCCGGTGAATGCAATACTGGTCGTTTGACACAACTATGAGAATCGTTCTGCAGCGCGTGACTCGCGCGCATGTCGAGGTTGCTGGGGAAACGGTGGGTTCCATCGGCGCGGGGTTACTGATCCTGCTTGGCGTCACGCATCCAGATACTCAGGAGGACGCCGATTATCTGGCAACGAAAGTCATCCAGCTTCGCATTTTCGCGGACGACGAGGGCAAGATGAATCGCAGTCTGCTCGATTCGGGCGGCGCGTTGTTAGTGGTCTCGCAATTTACTTTGTACGGCGATTGCAGAAAGGGACGGCGTCCCAGCTTCGACCGCGCCGCTGCCCCGGAGCACGCTCGCGCGTTGTACGAATATTTCGTGCAGCGGCTGAAGGCGAGTAACGTAAAAGTAGAGACCGGCGTCTTTCAGGCCGAGATGGAAGTCTCGCTGGTGAATGATGGGCCTGTAACCTTCGTTCTCGAGTCTAGGGCGGAATCCGAGTAACTCAAACTAACATATCCAGAGTTAGTGCCGGTCGGGTATGATTTCAAAAAGGAGCACAAATGCCACGCTCAGGAAAATCAATTCGAAATCATTCCTTGTTGACGGCGGCTCTGGAGGGTCTCGAGCTGCAAAAGCGGCGGATTGACGAGCAGATCCAGGAAGTGCGTGCACTATTGGGCAAATCGCCAACTCGTCGGGGACGTCCGCCGGGTTCGGGAGTAAAGAAGCACGCTGCGGGCCGGCTCAGCGCCTCGGCGCGCAAACGAATCGCGGCGGCTCAGAAGCGGCGTTGGGCTGCGTACCGGAAAACCGCGGGCAGTAAGTCTGAGTAACTGGGACTAACTGCGGCGGCGAACCGTGAGTTACTTCACTTACTTTGTGGCTTGTCGCGAATCACGATCGTTTCGGCCATTCGATCATGAACCGTGCGGCGATTCGGGTGAATGAAGTACTGCACGAATCCAAACCCAAATTCGAGCGCCGACGCGCCGTATCCGAGCGCCCGTTCGATGGAATGCCAGAACGACATCTGGTGATGAACGAGTGAAACCACACGGATGCCCATGATGCGTTTGCCGATGGTGCGTCCATTGCCGAAATACAGCGAGAGGCCGAAGAAGATCACGAGATAAACAATGCTGTACCAATTATCGAAGAAATTCAGTTCGATATTGATGTGCTGTTTATTTCCGCCGAGACTGGTGTAGCGGTTCGCGAGCTTGAAAAACAGCACGAGACCGGCGAGAAACAACGCGCCCGCGATCGCAAAATCGATAGCAAACGCGATGGCGCGCGATGGGAACGAGGCCAGTTCAAACGCCGTCGAGCTCCTGCATGCGCTCGGTTTCGTGAGCGTTGTAGAGGCGCGGCTTACGCTCCGGCAATCGCCTTCCAATTCTTTGCCAAATGCTCGGCCGTTCGCCAGGCGAGAGCCTGCATAGTCAGCGTGGGATTGCGCGCGCCGCTGGTTCCGAAGACCGAGCCGCCCAGCATTCCCAGGTTCGGCGCTTCGTGCGAAAATCCCCAGCGATCGACGACATTGGTTTCGGGATTATCGCCCATGCGCGTGCCGCCGTAGGTGTGCGTGGATAGCGCGGGTCCGAACGGCTGGCCTTTGATCACTTCGATGGCGCCCGCCGCGCGGAACCACTCTTCCATTTTGTTCTGCGCGTAAATCGCCGCGCGAGTTTCGTTATCCTTGGGACCGCTGGTGACGCGGCACACCGGATCGCCGAGGGGATCTTTCACGTCGGGATCGAGATCGAGATAAGTGTTCTCGTACGGAAAACTGTTGGTCTGCAGATAAGAGCCTGTAAAACGTCCGGCGTTTTCGTGCACGAACTTCTTCCAAGCGGAACCCCAGGCGGGCGCGCGTCCGAAGGTGCTCATGCTCGCGGCCGCGATGGGATGCTTCTCCATGAAGGTGCACAAACTCGCGCCGCCGATGAAGCCGAGGCCGGAGTGGTCGAACGTATCGTCGGCCCATTCATCGATCACCACGCCTTGGGAAAGCATCGCGCCGTACCAGGTGTTGACGTCGAACGGGAACAGCGCCGTGACGCCGACGCCGGCTTGCGCGTCCCAATGCCCGAAGTAATGCTTGCCGACCTGGCCGTGATTGTTCGAAAGGCCGTTCGGATAGGCTTTCGACTTCGACAGCAGCAGCAGGCGCGTGTTTTCGTAGGTGTAAGAAGAGACCAGTACGACTTTCGCGGGCTGAAAATACTCCTTGCCGTCGCGAATGTAAGTGACGCCAGTGACTTTGCCGTTGTTGTCCGCGACGATTCGTGTCACCTGAGCGCCATCGAACACCGTGAGGTTCTTGGTCTTCTGCGCCTCGGGAATCGTAGTGAAGCAGGTGGAGTTTTTCGCGCGCACCTGGCAGCCGCCGCGATCGCAATAGCCGTGATAGGCGCACGCCGGCCGCCCGTGATAGGGCTGCGAGTTGATGGCCGATGGCGCGTGAAACGGTTTCCAGCCGAGCGACCGCGCGGCTTTGTGCATATGGTCCAGAAAATCGCAGGTGCGCAGCGTGGGCATGGGATATTCGCGCTGGCGCGGTCCTTCGTAAACGTTGCCGGCCGGATCGAGCTTGCCTTGAATATTCCCGGCCTTGCCCGACACGCCGACTTCGTGCTCCACGATGTCGTAGTACGATTCCAGTTCGTCGTAACTGACGGGCCAATCTTCGAGCGTGGAGCCTTTGGGCAACAAGCTCGCGCCGTAACGTTTGATAGTCTCCGAACGCGTTTTGAAATCCCACGGCTTCAATCGCCAGCTCTGCGCGTGATAGTGGATAGAAGTGCCGCCGACGGCGTTCATCATCGGATGCGCGGCGGCCTGGCGCGCCTTGGCGTCGGGGCTGGTGCGAAAAGTCGGAATTTCGTTCTTGGCTTTGGGGACGGTGGTGACGAGCGAGCGGACGTTGTTGTGAATTTCGTCCGGTTTGAAATCTTTTGACGAATCCATCCACGTTCCGGCTTCGATGCCGGCGACTTTCAGTCCGGCGCGCGCCAAGGGCAACACGGCTACACCACCGGCGGCGCCCAATCCGACAACCGCGACGTCGACCGGCTTCAGATTAATGGCCATGTTCGCCTCCCGGCCCGTATGCGGAGTGGTGATAAGGCGAAATCTCAACGCCCATTCGCTGGTCGGCCGCGGTGGTCGCCATGCGCGGCCCGGGGTACTTGATCAGATCCCAGCCCGCGAAATTCTTGTTGCCACCGTAGTAGGGATCGCCAAACATCCCTTCCATGGCGAGACGCCGGGCGCGATTGAAGAACGCGCGGGCATTGGGAAAGCCGTCGGCCGTGCCGTTGTCCATCGACATCAGCACTGCGTCCCGCTGCTCGGGCGTCAGATCGATGAACGCGGCATTATGAGTGCGGCGGGCCAGCGCGTCGGTGGATTCCAGGCCCTCGATGAACGCGGGCTTTTCGCCGGCCAGATAATCGCCAAGCGCGCGATTGATGTAGATGGGCACGTCGCACTCCGAGGCACTGGGACCGAGTTCGTCTTTCGGAATGATGCGATCAACAATCGCGGCCAGAAGGCGAAGCTGAGCGTCGGAAAGCGCGGACGGCGTCGTTGCGGGCGGCGACTGTTGGGCCAGCGCAGCCACTGGAACCAGAGCCGCGCTAACAATTACCGCTCGGCGAGAGATTTCGTCGGGCATTAGCGATGGAAGAGACCGTTGTAAACGCCGCTCGCGAGAATGTGCCCGCTGAGCGCCTTTTGCAAATCGTCGCGGCCGGCAGCGGCCGGCAAATCAAGCTTCGAATCCAGCGCGTACACTTCCAGCGTGTAATGATGCGGCAGACCCGGAGGCGGGCACGGACCCATGTAGCCGACGCGCTGCGCGATGTTCTTGCCCTGACGCATGCCGTCCGGCAGATCCGCTTCGGTGGGCTGGTTCGCAGACAAGCCGGTGGCGGTGACGGGAATGTTCCACGCGATCCAATGCGTCACGTCGTCGAAAGTCTTGCCGGGATGGACGTCGCCATCGTGAAAGATCACGGCGTAGGACATGGTGCCGGCCGGCGCTCCGCTCCAATCAATCTGCGGAGAACCTCCGGGCGGCTTGGCCGCGCAGGTGTACTTCTCTGGGATGTCGCCGCCATCGCTGTAACCGGAGACGGTTAGTTTCAACGGCGAAGGAATCCCACCGCCGCCTCCCTTATTTTGCCCGTAAGCGGCACCAGCGGCCAGCGCGAAGGAAGCCGCGAAAATGGTGAAAGATTTCATGTGTATTTCTCCTACTTGCCGGAATAACTCACGCGCCAGATTGCTTTATAGGCGTCGTCCGTGAAGTACAGCGAACCATCCTTGGCCACTACCACAGCCACGGGCCGGCCCCAAGCATTGCCCTCCGGCGTGACGAAGCCGGTGATGAAATCCTCGTATACGCCGCTGGCATGGCCGTCTTCCAAGGGAACGCGCACGATCTCGTAGCCGGCGCGCGTGGATCGATTCCATGAGCCGTGCTCGGCGCCGAACAGATCGCCGCGATATTCCTTGGGAAATTGCGTGCCTTCGTAGAACGTGATGCCGAGCGACGCGTTGTGCGGTTGCATCAGCACGTCGGGCACGATCACTTTGTCCTTCAGCTCGGGATGCTTGCCCGCGAGGCGCGGGTCCTGATTGGCGCCCATGTAATACCAGGGCCAGCCGTAGAAGCCGCCTTCTTTAACGTGAGTGATGTAGTCGGGCACCAGGTTGTCGCCCAGTTCGTCGCGCTCGTTCACCGAGCACCACAGCTCGCCGGTTTGCGGATTGACGGCGAGTCCCACGGGATTGCGGATGCCCGCGCCGTAGATCTGCACGAACTTGCCTTCCGGCGTGTATTCGAGAATGTCGGCGCGATGCATTTCCTTGGGGTGGGTGTCGGGATCGTCGACGTTGGAGCCGGAGCCGACAGCAACAAACATGCGCTTGCCGTCTTTCGAGAACACCACGTCGCGAGTCCAGTGGAAACCGCCGGTGGGCAGCTCGGGGATGATGGTTTCGGCCGCGCCGGTGGCCTTCAAATCGCCGTTGTGATAGGGGAGGCGCACCACTGAATCGGTGTTGCCGATGTAGACCCATTGCGGATTCGCGCCCACCGGGTAGAAGGCGATGCCGAAGGGCCGCTTCAATCCCGTAGCAAAGGTGGAAACCTGTTCGGGCTTGCCATCGGCGCTGCGTCCGCGGAAAATCTTGATCTCGCCGGGCATGCTGTCGGCGACGAAGAAGTCGCCATTGGGGGCCATGCGAATCTGGCGCGGTTCAGTGAGGCCTTCGTGCGTGTAGAGCTCGACTCTGAAACCAGCGGGCGCTTGCGGCCACATGTTGTCGGGCTTCGGGACCACCTTCGGGAAATTCGCGCTCGACTTGGTGTCGTAGGGCTTGGGGAGATCGGCGGCGGTGATTTTGTGGAAGAGGCCGGGCGTTTCCTTTTTGTAATCGGAGAAGGCCTGCTGGCCGGTGACCAGGTCCTTAGGGTCGATCTTGTCGGTTTTCCCTCCGGCGGCTTCGAGCAGCCAGCCAGCGCCAGCGACGAGGAGCGCGGCGGGTACCATCCAGTACAACTTTTTCATTTTGCCTCCAGCGACTTGGCGTCACCGGATTGCTTTGGGACAGGGGTCCGGGACGCGACCGACTATTATATCAGCGGTCTCGCGGCGGGGATCGGCGATCGGGGAGGTGGCGCATGAGGGGGTGTGGCGTGTGTGCGGTGGTGGTTTTTTGCGAATTTCAAAAACGAAGCCAGCGGGCGGGATGGATGGCGGGTTCAGGCATTCGATTTGAGGGTAATCCTGGAATAGCGCTCAGGGGAGCGGCGCAGGGCGGGAAGCGATTGAGTGGGCGAAGAAAGCAAATCGGGCTGGATGATCACTGACCGTGGATCGCATCGACGGTTTGCTCTACCGCGATTCCTAAACGCTAGCCGACTACAGGCGGATAATCCGTCATCCCACATTTGCTAATATCGCTTCCGATAAAGGACAGAAGAATGTTTGGTGCTACACGGGCTCTGACGCGATTCCTATTGCGCGCCCGAACGTTTGGAGCGTTGCTTGTTCTCCCTCTGGCTCACGCCCAATCGGTGCCCCGAATCAGCACCAACGGCATTGTGAACAACGCAGGAGCACCCCTTCCTCCGGCTCCGGTCGCTCCAGGCTCGATCATCTCGATCTACGGCTCGAATTTCAATTCGTCATCCGGGACGCATGCAGGCGGAGTTTCAGCCACCAGTACACCGCTCCCCACCAGCATCAATGGCACACAGGTTCTGATCAACAGCCTGATTGCTCCGCTGTACTACGTGGACTCCAGCCAGATCAACGCGCAGGTGCCCTGGGAGGTCAGCGGCGCATCTTATCTTACCGTCCAGGTAATTGTGGGTGGACTTCCCTCGAATCTTGCCACTGTGGCGCTCGCCGCAAACGCTCCGGGGCTCTTGCTGGTTACTCACGCGCTCGATGGAAGCCTTGTTACTTCATTGCAGCCTGCGACACCAGGAGAGTACCTCACGATTTACGGCCTGGGGCTCGGCCCGGTGACCAATTCCCCCGGCGATGGCGCTGCCTCTTCGGCTACGCCGCTTTCCTACACACTGCAGATTCCAGTGCTGACGATCGGTGGTGCCAAGGCCCACGTAAGTTTCTCTGGCCTGACGCCAGGTTTTACCGGCTTATATCAGGTAAACGCGCTGGTTCCCGGGGGGATTGCGAACGGAGACGACATCACTATTGTGCTGAGCATTGGCGGCGCGATTTCCAACACGATCACAACGTCTATACAGTTCGGCACGCCGTCCGGAGTTCAGGTTTCTGTATCTCCGGTTTCGGTTTCCCTTCTCACAGGCGCAACTCAGCAGTTCAGCGCGGCGGTGTCGGGGTCCAACGATTCCTCGGTGAGCTGGGGCGTTAACGGAATACCCGGTGGGAATTCGACGGTCGGCACGATTTCTTCGAGTGGGCTGTATACCGCTCCGGTCAGCCCGCCAAACGGGAGCGTTGTGTTTGTGGCTGCGAGAAACGCGGCGGACTCCCCAGTTGCAGGCAACGCGACCGTGGCGGTAAGCGCACCGATCACTCCCTCTTCGCCGCTCGGCCGCTTTCGCTCAAAAGGGCCAGGGCTTTGGACTCAATTCGAAGACCGCGGAGCGAACGGCGGTTACTACCCTGGGCAGACACTCCATAGCTGGAATGACTTCGAGCCAGCAATCGGAACCACGGTGGCGCAGGAGGTTTCACTGCAGCTTGACAAGATGCAGGCCATGGGAGTCAGTGCGATCACGTTCTCTGTGAGAACCTCCAAGGCAACCGACACACCAGACATGCCATTCGTGCCGCCGGAATGTTCCGAAAATCCGGCGTTGGGTTTGAATTGGCCACAGCCGACGCCAGAGGAGCTGACGAATTTAACGGCTCTTTTCGACCTGGTGGCGAGCAAGGGCATGCGGATGCGTCTCGGATTGGTCAACACGCATATGGAGGAGCAGCCTCCTACGAACTCTACTACATGGCTCCGAGCAATTCTGGGAGCGATCGGGAAGCACCCGGCTTTGGACGTAATCACTTTCGACGGCACACCGCTTCTCGTCCCAAGCACCCCCAGCGGCCCGCCTGACACATGCGGCACCCCTGCAGAGGCAGCGCTATGGAACGGCCCAGGAACGGTGACCACGCAGTATATCGAGTGGGCGATGGGCTATGCGCAGTCCCTCGGTGTTCCAGCACGAAAGTTGTCCGCTGAGGCAATCACAGGGAACTTCGAGACGGACAGCCTTCAGCCGAACTCCTGCCCAAACTGCGCTACGGATGGGCATTTCTGGAATCCAATTACGACGTTGAAGACGGTGTTCGATGACGTCGGAATCCCAGATAGCCAACGGACCTATGCGCTGTCCTTCTACGAACATACAAAATGTACGAACGTGAACATACCTTGCGTCGACGTTGCTCCGCATCCATGGGCGGAGCAGACGATCCAAACTATGTACGGGATCATCGGAACTGGAAACGGGAGCAGAGTTGTTGCTACAGAAATGGGTTACCTCCCGCCTGTCATTCCCACTTGGAAAACCGAATGGGCGGTCGAGAGCCTTGCAACGCTGATGGAAAAGTATCAGATCGAGGGCGGTTCGTTCTGGGTGTGGGCCCATTTCACAGATTCGGAAGACTCTGATCCTACTCTGGATGATGCCGTGAAGCGCCGCGGCGTGAACTTCGTCTACAATCCTGTGCAGAAGGAAATCCTCGACTGGAGCGGCTTCCATCTCTCGGCGATTCCGAATGGCTCGTTCGAAGATGACCTGGATTCGCACAGAGTTCCCACCCATTGGGCGGTCACAGGCAACGGCTCTGCAGCCGCATACTACCTACCGCAGGAGACGGGACAGCCGCAAGTGCCTTCGCGCGGAAGCTACTGCTTGCGCCTTACCGCGAATGACAGCACCAGCCCGATCAGCGCGACCAGCGACCCGATTGCAGTTACGCCAGGGACAAGCTACACGACCGTGGCTAACATGCGCTTCGCGTGGAGCGGAGATCCTAATCCTTCGGCGAGTGCATCCACTCGCCCGCAGGTGTTCGTGACCATCCACTATCTGAATGCGAACGGCCAGCCTGCATCCGTGCCGTCGACCATATTCCAGTACTTCCAGGAAGACAGCACGCAAGGATTTCAAACCTTCGTCTTCCAATACACGACGCCAAGCGATGCAAAGTCGGTACAAATCGAAATCGGGGCAGTCCGCAATGGCCTGTCCACGCCGATCATGCTCGATGCGGACAATTTTAGATAGGCGACAGCGTGAGGCAATGCCTCCTCCTTTTTTGCTCTTTGCGGGTACTGCCGCGCGACGTCTGGCACCTTGGGCGCCCGCAACGACCGGACTGATCAACGGAGACTATACGAACCGGAAGCGCCACGTTAACTAATCACTCCACCGCCTCCTCCTCCCTGACGCAGCAGCGTTTAGCAAAACACAAGGGCGTATAGTCGGCATTGCGCGGATTGAGAATAGCTCTGCACAAGAGAGCATCGGCCGTTACGCGCCAGCGTGGAGCAATGCGAAATGCTAAAACGGCAACATACTTTATCGTCTAGGAAAAGGAAGAAGCGGCCCTCTGCACGAATTGATGCGAGCCACGTGACTTCAGGCTAAACACACGGAGATTCAAAATCGTCAAGAATTCATATGCGTGGGATCGCCCTGTATATTCTGATAGCGGCGTTTGCCTGTACAGCGCTTTGTCAGGAATTCGAAGTTGTCTCCGTGAAGCCGAATAAATCGATATCCTACATTTCGAGCTTCACGACCGATCGGGGTAGGCTCATGGCGACGAACATCAGTCTCAGAGGCCTGATTGTGAGGGCATACGCCGTGGAGGATTACCTGGTGGAGGGGCCGGATTGGCTCAGGTCCGAACGATTCGATGTCTCCGCGACTTTTCCCGAGACAGTTCCTAAAGACAGGGATTCAGCGTTTCAAGTCATGATGCAGAAGATGCTGGCGGATCGATTCAAATTGATCGTCCACCGTGAGCAGAAGATTCGTCCAGTTTACGGGTTGATGGTGGGCAAGAGCGGCATCAAATTCAAGCAGGCGCGGGACTCGGATTGCGGTTCACACAGTCGAAGCAACAACGAAACGCACTTCGTCGGCACGTGCATTACAATGGACGCTTTCGCTGGATTTCTCTCTAGACGAAGAAGAGATCTCGTGCCGGATCTGCCGGTGGTTGATATGACAGGTCTCCAAGGACTCTATAGCGTGACGTTGGATTGGGTACCAGAGTCTAGAGAGGGCAAAGGCAGCCCCCCCCGTGGTTGGCGATAGGCCATCCGGGGTGACAATGTCCGTGGCACTTGAGGAGCAACTGGGCCTCCAGCTCGTTGCGCTTAAAGCGCCTATCGAGATTCTAGTAGTGGACCAAGCGGAACGGGTGGCCTCGGACAATTAACCCGGTGTGATCGCTCCTTGTAATTGAGCCTGCACTAAGCAGCGGACGGCAACCCGCAGGCAGAACGAAGATCCTCGAATAAGATTGGAGGGCCTTTATTGCGTGCACTCGGCGCGGAATGCGTGTAGCCAGTCTCAAAACGGATTCGTTTCCTGGCTCCGATATTCCGGTCCTATATCCACTTTGACGGTTTGTCGCCAAAGTCGGAGACTGGCGGCCCATTTGCGCCAATATCCGAGAAGCAGGATCGAGACAGCGCACGCGACGATAGGAAGGTGCCCGTAGCTGAGCCACCACGGATAACCGAAGGCAAGCCCTGAGGAATGGGGAGCGACGGTGAGGCGTGATTTTAGCCGGGCTTCATGACTGCTCGAAGCCTCTGCAGGTTGCGTTCCACCAATTTGCGATCTTTGTCGCTGATCCCGGGCGTACGGAGCAGTTGGGTAAGACGCGCCGCCAAGCGGGTGTCAGTGTCATCCATCGCAGGTTGCGTCGTGATTCCTTCCTGATTTTCGTCCACGGCAGCAGTCTAACACTGGTGCAGGCTTTCCTAATGCAACTTGGCGTATTCCGCCCGGGCTTGCTTGAGGATCGGGATGCTGGGATCGGCGTCTTTCCAGAGTGTGAGGAAATCCTGATAGGCAGCTTTGGCTTTCATTTTGTCACCCGACAAAACGAAGGCGCGCCCGAGTTGCAAGTGCGCCAACGCCCCGCTGGGATCGCTGGCAACGATTCCACGATGATCGAGAATTTTCTGGAATTCCGCGGCGGCTTCAGCGCCTTGGTGGGAAGCAAGATAAGCTTCGCCACGCACGTAGACCGGGTAGAGGACGCCGAAGGTCCCGTTATACCAGCTCAACGGCACGCCCAGCTCATTGGGTGCAGCGGCCTGTAAAGCTTCGATCGCTTTGGAAGGATCGCGATTGTTTACGGCGAGAACCGCGCGAAGCACGGGAAGATAACTTGAGCGAACCGAGGTATCCTCCGGGAAGCGGTGTTCAAGATCGTCCGCGAGCTTCCGGGAAGAATCTCCCGCGAGGGCCAGGGCAAATGCCGCGCCATATTCCACGTCCCTGCCTTTGGAACGCTCAAGCGCCGCCGCAGCGTTTCGCTTGGCCTCGGCGAGGTTCCCGAAAAATGTCTCTCGTATGGCTGCCGCAGCCTGGTATAACGCGGCCGTTTCTGGTTGGGCCTGCTGAACCAATTCGACGGCTTTCCTCGACAACATTCTGGCCTGCTCCAAATGACCGGAATATGCAAGAGCGAGAGCTTGGTGATTGGACAGCGAATCTTCCACACCAAGTTTCTTACCCTGGGCCACGAGGCCTTGCATCTCCGCCTGGTCGTTTCTCAAGAAGGCGAGGTCGAAGTGCTGGATCAGATGGTCGGGGATCTCTATCTTGCGTTGGATGGCTCGTTGATAAGCAGCTTCCGCTTCGGGGAGGCGATCCAGAAATTGGTAGGCTGTCGCAAGATTGGCATACGGGAACGGAAAGCCCGGATCCAGCTCGATCGACTTGTTCGCTGCTTCGATGGCCTTTTCATATTCGCCGAAAACAGGATAAATGGCGCCCGACAGAAGCGAGGGCGCGCGAATCTCACGAGGATATGTTTGCCCCCATAGCTCATAAGTTTGACGGGCCTCCTCCAGGTTTCCGGTCACTTGTTGCTGGTACGTCGCCATGATGAAGAACTTCTCGGAATCGGTGGCGCGATCCCGCAATTGATAGGCTTTCGTGGTGTTCTCCGCCGAGAGCGCAGATTCTCCGATATCGCCGTAAGAGCGCCCCAGGAACGAATAGGCCACTGCAAACTTGGGATCAATCTCAGTGGCGCGCTTGAAGAGGGGAATCGATGGGCCGGGCCCTGCCGTAGAGTGAACCTTCCATGCGGTGCTGTACACCTTCAAAGCTTCGAGCGACGGAGTGGTGGCCTCCTGGAGCGGGGTGTTGTGTTTTTCCACCGTGGCCAGTGATTCGCCCACTCGGGTCCGGAATTTACTAGCAACTTGACTCAGGGCCGCCAGGACATCTTCTTTTCTGGCCGCTTGCACCTGCTCCTCGTCGAGCACGTCGCCGTTGCTGGCAGTTCTTGGCGCGTAATCCTAATACATATTGGGTGCCGAGGCTCGCGATGGAACCATCCAGTACGGCGGCGCCTCCGGTTCGCACACAGATCTCGCTCGCCAGCTCGGGCGTAAGGCGGGCGTCGGCGGGCTGGCGCATCAGACCGAGCGTCCCCTGAATCCGCTCGATCGGAGAGGAGGCTGAGGAATGGCGACTGTTCCAGCTGTACGGCCAATCCGCGGCGCAGCGTTCCGTCAAACACGGGATCGCCGGTGGTATTGGTGAAATCGGCCAGGACGATGGTGTCCTTGTCGGTGAGTTTTGGAGCGCGGTGGAGATAGAGATAACTTGCGGCGGCGATCACGAGCACAGCAGCGGCAACAGCAATCGTTACATTCCAGTGGTTTCGCGGCGCGGTTAGCGCCGGGCACTCGCGGCCGAATCCGAATCACGCTTCAGGCGCTCGAGGTCGGCGCGAATTTCCGAGGCGTGCTGGTAGCGGAGGTCACGATCCTTTTCGAGGCACTTATCGATGATGCGTTCTAACTCCAGCGGCAGATTCGGATTCAGGCGCACGGGAGGCACGGGCGCGTGGTTCAGAATGGAATCGAAAACGACACCCGAGCTTTCGCCATGAAACGGCAGCTTGCCGGTAGCCATTTCATAGAGCACCACGCCGAAAGAGAATAAATCCGTGCGCGCGTCCAAGGGCTTGGCGCGGACCTGTTCGGGCGACATGTACGACACGGTTCCCGGCGTGCTCCCCGGGCTGGTCAGTTGATCATCGATGGTGAGGGTCAGCGCCTCCGTTTCAACCTTCCCAGGGCCACGGACGCGCCGGTTTTCGCCAGACCAAAGTCGAGAATTTTCGCGCGATCGCGCGCGGTGACGAAGATGTTCGCGGGCTTGATGTCGCGATGGATGATGCCAGCCGAGTGGGCGGCCTCTAAGCCTTCGGCGATTTCGACTCGCTAGCGAAAGTAGCGGATCGAGTTCCAGCGGGCGGCCTGTAATACGGTGCTTCAGGGTAGTTCCATCCAGGAACTCCATGACGATGAACGAGTGGCCGTCCTGCTCTCCGATGTCATAAATCGTGCAGATGTTCGGGTGGTTCAAGGCGGAAGCGGCGCGGGCCTCGCGGCGAAAGCGGTTCAGAGCTTCGGGGTCGCGTGCGAGTTCATCCGACAAGAACTTGAGAGCGACGAAGCGGTGCAGGCGGGGGTCCTCGGCCTTGTAGACCACGCCCATCCCGCCCCCACCCAGTTTCTCGACGACACGATAGTGGGAGATGGTGCGTCCGATGGGGAAGCCACCGGGCTCTTTGCGATTAGCGAGCGCTTGCGCGGCCAGGTTTATCGCCGGCCGATCCAGGAAACTTGCTCCTTGCTCGTAGGCCAGCAGAGAACGTACTTCGCGCTCCAGCGCCTGGTCGCCCGCGCAGGCGTGGCGCAGAAACGCGTCGCGCTCTTCGGGAGCGCGGTCTAGCGCCGATTGCAGGACGCCGTCAACTTGTTTCCAGCGTTTGGGGTCCATCACGTTGATTGGGAGTGGGGCTGGTCAATTCCCGATAGAGCCAAGTCTTCGCCGCCCTCCAGTCGCGCTTCACGGTGACGGTGGATACTTTGAGCACCTCGGCGGTCTCTTCGACACTGAGTCCGCCAAAGAAGCGCATTTCGACTACTTGTACTTTGCGCGGATCGAGCCGCCAACGCGTTCATCGCGTCATCCAGCGCAACCAGGATCATGTCGTCTCCGCCCACGACTGCGGCCTCATCGAGCGAAACGCGCTGCACGCCGGCTCCGCGTTTCAGGTTGTGGCGCCGCGCATGGTCCACCAGAATTCGCCGCATCAACTGGGCAGAGACAGCGAAGAAATGGGCCCGATTCTGCCACTGCATGCGCTTATAGTCCACCAGGCGTTGGTAGGCTTCATTGACCAGGGCGGTTGCCTGGAGGCTGTGACCCGGCCGCTCTCCTTTCATATAACGGCGCGCCAGGCGATGCAGTTCGTCGTAAACGATGGGAGTCAGCTTTTCGAGCGCGCTCTGATCTCCGCCGCTCCAGGCGCGCAGCAGGGTGCTGATGTCGTGCACCGACGATTCGCCAGGTTGTGCCGCGCTCGGCATCGGGTATGCGCTGAATTATATCCAAACCCCGGTGGACTTGAGTGATCCTCCGTCGCCGTGTTTTCCGCCTATCGGGAGTGGAGGAACAAAACATATGAAACCCCTATTGATTTCGATTGCGGCAAGCAGTTTGTTGGCTGCGCTTGCGATAGCACAGACGCCGAGTTACACCGTCACTGACCTGGGGCCCTCGGGTAACCCGTTTAGCCAAGCCACCTACCTAAACAACAACGGTTTTGTAGCTGGGTTGGCGACGGTGAACGGCGCTCAGCACGCGATGCTTTGGTACCAGGGAATATCGGGGGACATCGGCATAACCGGACTGGGAGGTCCGAACAGCGGAGCGTTTGGCGTCACGCAATGGGGCTTGGCAATGGGCCAAGCCGAAACTTCCACGAAAGATCCAAATAACGAAAATTTTTGCGGGTACGGCACCGGCCTTCAATGCCTGGCTTTCCTGTGGCAAAACGGAGTGACGACGCCGCTCGCGACGCTCGGCGGTACCAATGCGTCGGTCGGCGCGATCAACAATCGAGGCGAATTGGCCGGCGTCGCGGAGACGGCCACGCGCGATCCCAAATGCACGTCCGGAGTCGCGCCCGGTGGTACAGGGCCGCAGGTACTTGATTACGAACCCGTGATTTGGGGGCCGGGGAAGGGCGAGATCCATCAACTCGCGATGCCGCCCGGCGACACGGTCGGATTCGCCTTGTGGATTAACGACAACGGCCAGGCGGTCGGGATGTCGGGTACCTGCGCGAACACCCAACTCCCGCCTCTCGCTGCCGGGGCGCACGCCGTGCTCTGGGAAAATGGCACGGCAATCGATCTCGGCAACCTGGGCGGGACTTCGAATCCGGCCTTGTTGGGTGTCGGAAATGCTGCGTTCTCTATCAACAACCAAAGCCAGGTGGTTGGTACCTCGGCCCTGCCCGGCAATACGACCCACCACGCGTTTCTGTGGAACTGGGAGACAGGAATGCAAGACCTGGGCACGCTACCGGGGGACATAAACAGCGCGGGCCTGGGGATTAACAACCGAGGAGAGGTGGTCGGCCCTTCATCGGACGCAAGCGGAAACACACGCCCGTGGCTCTGGAAAAACGGCGTGACGACCGACCTCAACACGCTTGTTCCAGCGGACTCGCCAGTGCATCTGCTGGTCCCCTTCTCGATCAACGATCTGGGCCAGATCGCGGGCTTTGGCGTAGACGGCGGCGGTAATGTTCACGGGTTCCTGGCCACCCCGAGCTATCTTTCGGGCGCCGAGGCAACCAACGTCACGAGCGCCATTGTGACCCCGCTGAGTCTGACGACGAGTCAAGGATCGGTGGTGCTGGATGGCGGCGGCTCGACCAGCGCGTCGGGGAATTTGCAGTATTTGTACACGGTGGCGCCGGGTGGGAAACAGGCGGCTCTACTCCAGACCGCCAACGATCCCAGGGCGACGGTAGACTTCGTGAATGGCGCGGGTACATATCTGGTTCAGCTGACCGTGACGGACGCGAGCGGCAAAACAGCGAAAAGTCCAGTGGTGACGCTGAATTACCAGTCTGCGGAGTGAGGCCGGCTGGTTGCAGTTTGCATACAGCACCTACAGTACTCCCCAGGGTCTGCCGATCTCTGGGGAGTAAGCAAAACCTTAGCAATCGCGTTCAGGAGACTGGATACGTGTTTCCCATCATCGGCATTTTCGTTGTCCTCGGCTGCATCGCCGGTGGCTATTTCATGGAAAAAGGGAACTTTATGGTTCTCATGCAGCCGGCCGAGCTTATCATTATTCTCGGCGCGGCTCTGGGAACGGTACTGATCGGCAACCCGGTCTATATCCTGAAGTCGATCGTAACCAGCATGATCCAGGTGCTCAAGGGTAGCCGATACACTTCGGGCATCTATCTGGACACGCTCAAGTTTTTGAACGACTTTTTCAGCACGTCGCGGAAAAACGGCATCACGGCGCTCGAGCAGGATCTGGACGAGCCGGAGAAGAGCGCGCTGTTCAAGCGGCATCCGAACTTCGCCTCCGACAAAGAAGCCGTGCACTTTTTCTGCGACACCATGCGAACGTTGCTGGCGGGCGGCGTGGAAGTGCATGACCTGGACCAGATCATGGAGACCGACCTGGAAGTTCTGCACAAACAGGCGCTACTTCCGGCGGCGGCGATATCCACCATGGCCGATAGTTTGCCGGGCCTCGGCATCGTCGCAGCGGTGCTGGGCGTGGTGATCACCATGAGCGCGTTGGGCGGTCCACCGGAAGAGATCGGGCACAAAGTGGCGTCGGCGCTGGTGGGAACGTTTTTGGGAATTCTGTTGTGCTACGGCTTTCTCGGGCCGATCGCGGCCAACATCAAGAAAATCACGAATGCCGAGAGCGAGTACTTTCTGGCGCTGCGCATGGGTTTGCTGGCCTTCATGAAAGGCGTGCCGCCCATTCTAGCGCTGGAAGCGGCGCGCCGCGCCATCCCGCATCACGTAAGACCGACATTCCAGGAAATGGATAAGGCGTGCCGGAAAACCGCCGGCGCACCCGCGTCCGAGGCGGCGGCTTGAGCGCGAAGAAAAACGTTCACCCGATCATCATCGTCCACAAGAAGGTGGCTCACCATGACGACGAGCATGGCGGGGCCTGGAAGGTGGCCTATGCCGATTTCGTCACGGCCATGATGGCGCTGTTCATCGTGCTTTGGCTGCTGAGCGCCAGCGAAAAAGTGCAAAAGGCAGTAGGCGGATATTTTCAGGATCCGACCGGGCAAGGCAAGCAGACCGGGACCACGACATCCGGCGTGGCCGAAACGCTTTCGCTGACCGAAAAGCAATTGAACGAGATCAAAGACAAAGTTCAGCAGGCCATGCAGAAGATCCCCGAGCTGAAGAACATGCAAAATCAGATCAAGATGACGATCACGGCCGAAGGGCTGCGCATCGATCTGCTGGAAACCAAAGGCGGCCTGTTCTTTGCCAATGGCGATCCACGGCCCACGGGAGCTGGAGCAGATCTGCTCAAGGTGCTCGCCAATGAACTGGCGAAGCTTCCGAACAAGATCGTGATCGAGGGCCACACCGATTCCACGCCCTATGGCCGCCCCGATTATTCCAACTGGGAACTGTCGGCGGATCGCGCCAATGCGGCCCGGCGCATTCTGACCGACTCCGGATTGGATCCCGCCCGCATCAGCCAGGTGCGCGGATTCGCCGATCAGCGCCTGCTGCTGAAGAACGACCCTACCAATCCCTCCAACCGCCGCATTTCGATCATTGTGCGGAACCAGGGCATGGACGATCCCGGTTTGCCGCCACCCCCCGCAGCGGCCGCTGCGCCGGCCAAACCCGAACGTCCCTCCGCGGTGATGTTGCCTCCCACGCCCGCCAAGAAGTAGACCTGCACTAACCAGGTCTGGCGTCTCCTGTTGTATACTTCTGCTTGAAATTCAATTGCCAAGGAGAACCACGTGAACCGCATCTCGACTCTGACCCTGATGGGCGCTGTGCTCGGCGCCGCCGCGCTGAACGCTCAGAATCCGCTCGCGACCGATACCAAGAACTTCTACAACGGAATCAAAGGCACGCTGACCAAGGCCGCCGACGAGATGGCTGAGGCAGACTATTCGTTCAAAGCCAGCCCGATGGAACGGACGTACGGCGCGATTGTCGGGCACATCGCCGACGTCCAGTTGGCTTTGTGCAGCCATGCCAAGGGCGAAGAGAAGATGGGCGATGCGGAGAAAACCAAGACGTCCAAAGCCGACCTGGTAGCTGCGCTCAAGGCGTCGTTCGACTATTGCGATGGCGTTTATAATTCGCTGACCGACACCGATGCTCCGACCATGGTGACGATGTTCGGCCCGCGCAAAGCGACCAAGCTGGCCGTGCTGAATTTCAATATCGCGCACGACAATGAGATGTACGGCCAGATGGTGGTGTATCTGCGGATCAAGGGTTTGGTGCCGCCGTCCAGCCAGCGCCGTCAGCCGTAACGCTAGCGTTTCAAGACCGCGATGTGCATGTGCGCGGGCATTTGCGCGCGGGCTAGATCCAAATCGTCGTGCGCGATCGGAATCGTGAGCGTCACTGTCGCGGGCGCGGATGGATAGTTCTGGCTGATCGCGATCTTCAAGGCGCGGGCGGGCGATTCCACGAGCGTGAGGGTTCGGCTGGCATCGGCGAACGAACGCAGCGAAACAGCCTGCTTGGGATCGTCGCTCGTGATCAACGCTTCTCGCATCACGCGCTCGGCCGATGCGTACGTCAGTATGCAAACCACATGTGGATCCGGTTTAGTGTCATCCCCAGGAACATTCAAACCCACGTAGCGCATGGTCTGGATGTCGCGACGGATGGAGAATCCGAGCAACGGCGTGTAGGTATCGAACAGCCGCTCGCCGGTGCCGAGTTTGTAGACCGACCACCATTCGGTATCTTCGAGCCCGCGCAAAAGCACGATCAGCGCGCCGTCCACGGTTTTCGCGTCGACGCCCGCGGCTTTGAGCGCGTATAAGGGCTTTTGTCTTGGATCCACGCCGAGGGGCCAAGCCTCTACCGTTGTGGAAGCATCGGTTCCGATTTCATCGATCACCTGCTTGGTGCGCGTGGTGGTGCGCAACAGCAAGCGCTCGTCTTGCGGGCGGCCCGGCACCGCGGTGCTGGTGACTTCGTAGGCGACGTTCGTGATTTCAACCGTCTGCTGGCCGTCTTTGTTGACGCCGTAGACGACGCTCGCGGGCGACTGCGCCTGAAACGGCTTATGCGTCTGGGCGAACGCGGCCAAAGTGAACACGACAACCGCGAACGGCTTCATGTTCCCTATTCGTAAAATTGCGGAGCTTTCTTTAGCTTGGCGAACGCGGCGTAGTCGTGCTGGATCCATAGCTGGGCGCCGCTTTCCTTCAGAAACGCTTCGATCTTTTCGCGGGTCGCCACCGTCTGCTGCTGATCGGTTTCAAAGGTCGGCACTCGTCCCAGTTTGCGCTCTTCCGGATAGTGGTACAAATCGCCGCTCAGAACGATCGGCCCGGTTTTCTTCAATTTCAGGAACAGAACCTGATGGCCCGGCGTATGTCCGGGCGCGTACTTGATGACGACGGTTCCGTCGCCGAACACATCGTAATCGTCCTCGGTTGGAATGATGATCGTTTTGCTGTTCTTCAGCGCCGAGTAATTTGCGGGATTCATCTGTTTGTTCGGGAGCACTGGCGCGAACATGGCGTCACGCTCGACTTGACGCACCAGCCAGGTCGCGCTTGCAAACTGATTGGCGTTGGCCACGTGATCGTAGTGATAGTGCGAGAAGGCTAGGTACTCGATGTCCGACGGTTCGTAGCCGGTCTTCTCCAGTTGCGAGCGGAGCGTTTGGGTGATGGTGGCGTATCCTTCCAGTGCGGACGCCTGGCCCGGCTTCAGGGCGCTATCCGGGACGGCGCCCACGTCCCACATCAGCGTGCCCTTGGGATGCACGATCAGGTAGCAGCCGACCGAAAGATTCGTGGTCGCCAGCTCAGACTTGGTGAAGCGGAAACGCTCGGGATCGGAGATGTCCAGACTACCGCAGTTGAAGACGTACAGCCGCAGCGATTTCGGGGCCGGCGGCGCCTTGTGCTCGGCATGCGCGGCGAGCGGGGCTATGAGAGCGGCAAGAGTAAGAGCGATTTTTCTGAGCATGGTGTTTCGGTCAATCATACTATTTTCGCCTCCCGCGCCTTTAAGGGCCAAGTTGCGGCGCGCAGTCGAACGGTTCCAAAATGGTTCCATGAACATCACGCTCAAGAACGTGCCGGACAAGGTGTATCGGACGATGAAACGGGCGGCGAAAGAACAGGGCCGGAGCCTGAACGCGCAAATCATCCATACGCTGGAAGGCGAGACTGCTGAATTGGAGCGGCGAAAGAAGAGCCGTCAATGGAGGGCAGAATTGGAGCGGTTTCGCAAGTCGCTCAAACCGATGGACGACAGCACACCGCTCATACGCCAGGAGAGGCAGCGACACTGACCCGTGGCCGAGATTTTGGTGATCGACTGCAGCGTCGCGGCGAAGTGGGTGCTCGTTGAGCCGGGCGAAGTCGATGCGTTCCGTTTGCTCGATCAGCAGGCACTCGGGGGGCTATCACTTATCGCGCCCGATCTGCTCCTCATGGAATTTGCCAGTCTCATCTCAAAACGTACCCGGCGCAAACAAATGTCAACGAAGGAGGCTGACGAAGCGTTTAGTTTGATGGAGGAAGCGGAACTGCGCTATTTCGAGACCCGCCCACTGCTGGGACGAGCTTTGCAACTTGCGCTCGACTATCAAATGTCTCTTTGGGACTGCGTATACCTGGCGCTGGCTGCCGAGCATGATTGTCCTATGGTCACCGCGGATCGACGGCTCTTTCGTGGTGGTCCTGGCCGGCATGCAGCCATCCGGTTGCTGGGTTAGTTTTCCAGCGATGTCACTTTCTCCGCCGCTTCAGGCCACGCCCCGTCCAAAAACGTTTTGATCGAGCCGAAAACCAAATCCGGCGTTTCGATCCACGGCGCGTGAGCGGCATTTTCGACTGTGACCAGGCGCGCATTCGGCAACTCGATCGCCCAATCCCGGCCGCCACCATAAGGCGCGCTTCGGTCTTTGTTTCCGTGCACGATCAACACCGGCGCCTTGGCCTTCGCGAAGTCTTCCGTGGCCAGCTTGAGCCTTTGAATGGACGGCCAGATTTGCCCTATCCAATACCGCCTGAAATTCCGTTCGTTGGGAAGATCGCAGCGTCCCCAATCGATCCGCTCGGCGTCCTTCGGATCAGCGACGTACATCATCCGCAGGACCGACCAAAATTTCCTGCACGCCTCGACGGGATCGCCCGACGGTGGCTCCTGGATCATCCGCCCAATCTTCGCCATCACGTCGGAAAATACGGCGTCGGCATAAGTCAAATGCGCGGGATATTGTTTGGCGGCATCGGGCTGCATCGGTGCAATTTGCACCACGCGCCCCACATACGCCGGGTACTTCATCGCGTAGAGCCCAGCCACCAATCCGATGTAGGAATGGCCGATCACGTCCGCCCGCTCGATTCCGAAATGCCGGCGCACCGCCTCCAGGTCGTCGACATCTTGCTGGATGCCGCGCGCCACCTTGGCAGGATCTGTCACGGTTTCCGAGCGTCCGCGATTCCGCACGTCGTAAACGATCAGCGTTCGTTGGTCCGCGAGATGCTGGAAATCGGTTAGAAAGTAAAATCCATTGGGGATGATCACCGCATTCGAGCCGCTCCCCATACGTTCAAAATACAAACGAACTCCGTCTTCGAGCATTATGTAACCCTCGCTGATTTGCATGTCGCCGGTATACCAGGGGCGGTTGAGTTGCAGCAATCCCCTGCTATTATGAAAGCGGAGGTTCGAGCATGGGTCCCGTGGGTGTTCCGGAGATGATGGTGATCTTTTTGGTCGCCCTTGTCTTGTTCGGTCCAAAGAAATTACCCGAACTCGGCAGGACGATTGGAAAAGCCATCACGGAGTTCCGCCGCGCACAAAGCGAACTCAAAGCCACGTTTGAAAGCCACATGCGAGAGTTGGAGAAGGAAGGCGATTCCATCAAACAGGTGACTCGCAGCTATACCAACGAAATCTACAACCACTACAACGCGTACGACTCACCTTCCTTTAGCGATTCGATCTCCTATCCAGGCGCCGAACCGCAAGCCATCGAAGCAAATCCATCCACCGTAAGCGTACCCGCACCTCAGGGCGCCGAATCCAGCGTGTCTCCGATCGAGGCGCCAGTGAGTGGAACCGTACCGCGGACTGTCCATAGCCCGGAGCATCCCGCCGAGCATGAAACGGCCGCGCCGGAGTCCATCAATACCTAACCTAGAGACGACACGTAAAGAAAACGTAGAGAAGCATGGAAGACGATAAGCAGGGAGTTCCTCCTCCCGAAGGAGAAGGATCGCCCGAGGCCGGACAACCTCCGGTCTCTAGCGGCGAAGTTGTCGCTACGCCTCACGTGGAAGTGGTGTCGGAATCGAGTCTGATCCGGCACCCGCCACCTCCGCCTCCTCCCCCGCCGGCGCCGCCCCTGGATCCGGAAGATGAGGAAGAGGAAGGGATGCTCCGGATGTCGTTCATGGAGCACCTGGAGGAGTTGCGCAGCCGCATCATCCGTGCGCTGTATGGTCTGGGGATCGCTTTCATTTTGTCCCTAGCATTTGCCAACAAGCTCTGGGATGTCGTAAGCGATCCGGCTGTCGACGCCCTGAAGCACCTACACGTCAATCCTCCGCGCCTGGCTCAGCTCTCGCCTATGGAGGCCTTCTCCATCATCTGGATGGAGCTCCCTCTGCTTTGTTCCATTTTCATCGCTTCGCCCTGGATTGTCTATCAGCTTTGGGCCTTCATTTCACCTGGCCTGTACAAGAAGGAGAAGCGGCTGGCTCTGCCTTTCGTACTGCTAACCGCCGGCCTGTTCATCACTGGCGGATGCTTCGCCTATTTTCTAGCCTTCCGCTACGGCCTGGAGTTCCTGCTCGGCATCGGTATGAGCAACAACGTCCAGCCGGTGGTTTCCATCACCGAATATTTCGACCTGTTTGTCAACGTGACGCTCGGCGTGGCTCTGGTGTTCGAGCTGCCGGTTGTGATATTCCTGTTGACGCTGCTGCGGCTGCTCAGCCCGCGATTCCTTCTGCGGCACTCCCGTTATGCGATTCTCATCATCGTCATCATCGCTGCAATCATTACGCCCACGCCGGACGTGTTCAACCTGATGTTGTTCGCCGTTCCTATGTGCCTGCTGTACTTCGTAGGCGTGTTCGCGGGGCTGGCCCTGGTAATGCGCCGCGAAGGCCGCAGTTTGCCGTGGCGCAAGGTGCTGCTGATCGTCTTAGT
This sequence comes from Bryobacterales bacterium, assembly GCA_963772905.1. Classification (GTDB taxonomy): domain Bacteria; phylum Acidobacteriota; class Terriglobia; order Bryobacterales; family Bryobacteraceae; genus Palsa-89. Next base: position 257,131 of record CAVYZD010000001.1, read on the forward strand.
GCTCTTAGTAACTGGAATAGCAATCGCATTTGTAATCACCCACTACCACTTGCATTTAATCCCGAAGTGGCCCTATCTGACCCGGTAAGTTACGGCAGGGATTAGTACTAGTTGGATAACAGACGCGTGACTGTTTTTTGTTGAAATCGTCGAAAACTCTGGATTTTCTTTCCAGAGTCGTCTACGATGAAAGCACCCCAAGCCGATCTGCAATGGACATCATAAAAGCGCTGCGTGAACTACATGCGGAAAGAAAACGCCTGAGCTCAATTATCGCTTCCCTGGAAGCGCAGTTGGCGGCGCGTAAAAAGGGCGGGCGCACCAAACCGCCCAGCCGTCGCGGTCGAAAGAGCATGAGTGCAGCCGAGCGACTGGCGGTCTCAAAACGCATGACGTTGTATTGGGAAGCGCGCCGCGCGCAGGTCGGCCACGTCGAAAATCAGGTACAACAGTCCAGCTCCACGTCCGCTTAGGGCCGATTCGTCAAGGCGCCCGGCGGGTGCTTGCTTTACGGCTTGAAGAACCACAACCAGAAGTACTGATCGCCGGCTCCGTGCCGGTAACGCGGATCGAAGCCACAACGGTAGCCCATTTCAGCCGCTTGGCGCTCGGAAAACGGAACGCCCAGCCAAGTGTCGTCGGGCTGTGTTTCCAGAGTAGAATCGCCTTGCACCTGGAACTTAAATAGCGCACCGGGCCGCAACAGTCGATGCACCTCCCGCACGTAATTTTCGATCACTTCCCGGCTCGGGATGTGCTGGAAGACGATAGAAGAAAACGCGAAGTCGAACTCCAATGCCGGCAACACCGTCAGGTCCTTGCCGTTGTTCTGGTAGACGAACGCATTCGGCCGGTCGCCCAGTGCCAGCGCCGCCTGACGCACCATTTCACCGCTGACGTCCACTGCGTGCACTTCGCCGAACACGTTGGCCAGCGCCCGGGTCACTCGTCCCGCCCCGCAACCGATCTCCAACACACGCATGGCGGCGGGCGGGCGTCCCTGGCAGATGTTCTCCATGTCGTTCAGAATCTGCTCGGCCACAGTCATCTCGCCGGACTTGAAAAATTGCTCGTCGGTCCATTCTTTTGTCCCGGTGGCGACATAGTAGCGGGCATTTTCGCGGGCGCGCTGGTCCCAATCGTCGCGCATCTTTTGGAGTTGTTCTTCGGGGCTGATGTCCCTCATGGTCGGTAATCTATCTCATTCTCCCATAACCCCTTTGAAGCCGATGCCCGACTAGTCCCTCGATCGAAAAGGTACTGGGCCAGAACGGCTCTCTAACGTTACTGAAACGCCTGAAAACACGCCTCCAGCTATTGACCGCACACCTGCGATGGGATTAGAGTTTTATAGACAGTGAACACATGGAACAGCGCAAGGCACAACGATTCGAATTGAAATTGCCGCTGGAGCTCATCCGCAAGGGTTCTCAGCCACTCTCCGAATACGGTGAAACCCGTAATCTCAGCTCGGTCGGCGTTCTGTTTGAAGCCGGCGCCACCCTGCGGATCGGCGAACCTGTGGAGTACATGATTACGCTTCCGGGCACGCCCGAAAATGGCGACAACAAGGTGCGCTTGCACTGCCTCGGAAAAGTGGTGCGATTTGCTCAGCAGACCGGCGTGGCCGCCACACTGGAACGCTACGAGTTCGTGCGCTAAATTCTCAGCAGTTCGCCGAGCAGCCGCAACGTAGCGTGCTTGCCCCTTTCCCCAACTTCTCCGATGGGGCCCACGCACGCCGGACACCCCGCGTCGCAGCTGCATCGCTCCAAAACCTCCAGCGCGCCCACGAGCAGCTTGCTTCGCAATTGGTACAAGGGCTGGCTCTGGCCGATGCCGCCGGGATAGTTGTCATAGAGGAAAACGTCGGGTTCGAAACTCGCCCCGGCGCGCGAAACGTGTTCCGTGATCGCGACGCCCAGATCGCGCGGATCGCACATCAGCAACAACGCCGCGACGGTTCGAAGCACTTGCGCCAGGCCGGTGAGCCCGCTTTGCTTTTCGGCCGGCGTTAGATCCGGGAGCCGCGCCAGGAAGCTTTCGGGAAAATGCAGCCAAAACGCCGTGGTGTGCAATTCCTGCTCAGGCATCGACAGATTGCCCGCGCCGATGTTTTCCATGGTGTAGAAGCGCAGCTTCTTGAACCCCACCACTTGCGTATTCACCCGCACATCGCCATGCGCCGCCCGTACGCCGTTCACGCCGGCCGATTCGAACTCCTCCAGTTCCTTGACCTGCGTATAATCGATCGCATCGGTGAAATAGTCGCTGTCCACGCGCCGCACATAGGCTTTGCGTCCGTCATAATCGAGCTTCTCCACCTGAAATTGCCGCGCTTCGTGCATATAAATCGCTTTCTCATGCAGGGTCGCCAGGGCGGCCGTGAAGGAAACTTCCGCGATCACTTTGTGCTCGCCCGTGATGTCGACCACGATGAAGTTGTCGCTCGACACGGCGCGCAAACTCACGGCATCGGCGGGATAGGTGTCCGAAGTCCAATGCCAACAGCCGGCCGAGTGATTCAGCAGCTTGGCATCTTCCGCCAGAAAGCGGCACAGTTCGGCCGGATCGTGCGGGCCGAATTTCTCGCCATCGCGTATGGGCAGCTCGAACGCAGCGCACTTCAGATGATTGAGCAAAATCTCTAGATTGTCCGCGTTGATGTGCGCGTGCTCGGGCGAGCCTTCGAAGAAATATTCGGGATGCTCTACGACGTATTGATCCAGTGGTGCGCTGGATGCCACCATCACCGCGAGCGACGCGCTCTGCCTGCGTCCCGCACGGCCGGCCCGTTGCCACACCGACGCAATCGATCCCGGATAGCCCGCCATCACTACCGCATCCAGCGATCCGATGTCGACGCCCAGCTCCAGCGCGTTGGTCGCAACTACGGCCCGTATCTCGCCGTCGCGCAACTTGCGTTCGATTTCCCGGCGCTCGCGCGGCAAATAGCCACCGCGGTATCCTCGGACCGCATCGCCAGGCAGCGGCCCGCGCTCGATCGCGTCGCGCAGATACTTCACCAGGATTTCGGTCGCCAGCCGGCTGTTGGCGAACACCAGCGTTTGCTGATGCCGCTCGATAAACTCGATCGCGATGCGCCGCGTTTCCTGCAAATAGCCGCGCCGGATGCCCAGCGCTTTGTTCACCACCGGCGGATTGTAGAACACGAAGTATTTTTCGCCGCTCGGCGCGCCGTTGCGATCGACGAGTTCGAAGGGCCGCTCGGTCAGCGCTTCGGCCAGCTCTTTCGGATTCGCGATGGTCGCCGAGCAACAAATGAATTGCGGCTGGGAGCCATAAAACTCGCAGATGCGCCGTAACCTCCGCAACAGATTCGCCAGATGGCTGCCGTACACGCCGCGATAATAGTGCAGCTCATCGATCACCACATAGCGCAGGTTCTCAAAACATTTCGCCCATTTTGTGTGATGCGGCAAAATGCCGCTGTGCAGCATGTCGGGATTGGTCAGCACCACGTTGGCCCGTTCGCGAATCGCACGCCGTGCGTCTTGCGGAGTATCGCCGTCGTAGGTGAACGCGCGAATATCGGAGCCCATCGCATCTACGGCCGCCTGGAACTCGTGCAGCTGATCCTCGGCCAGCGCCTTGGTGGGGAACAGGTACATGGCACGCGCCGCCGGATCGTCCAGCAACCGCTGCAACACCGGCAGGTTGTAGCACAGCGTCTTGCCGCTCGCGGTGGGCGTCACCACCACGACGTTCTTGCCGGCCGCACAGTGCTCGAATGCCTCGGCCTGATGTACGTAAAGCTGAGGAATGCCTCGCGCGACCAGCGCATCGCGCAGCGCCGAAGCCACGCTGGCTGGAATCGCGGCGTACTCACCCTCGCGCGCCGCTTGGTGCCGGATGGCCCGAATCGGTGAATCGGGGGCCGCCATCCACTGCTGGAACCTGGCGACGGAACTCTCGATGCCGCCGTTGCGCCGCGCCACGCCAAATGGGTCGGATGATTCCGTAAGTCCGAGAGTCAAGTTCATGATGAATTCGCCTTTTCTTTGCCTAGGCTACTTCATCCCGGTTCGATTGTCCAGAGCATCCATACGAATTTACCTTGCATCTAAGCCCTATAATCACCACCATGGGCAGCACTGCATCACGAGCCACGGTAAGCCAGTCTCCCGTTCGCCTCGACCGCCAAAATCCGTACCTGCGCGTCGACGCCGTCAACGTTTATGTCCGCGATCTGGATCGCAGCGTGGACTTCTACCTGAACAAGCTCGGATTCAATCTGGCTCTCGACACACGCCTGCAATCCGGCTATCGCTTGGTGGCGGTCGCTCCGCCTGACGGCACCACGGTGCTCCGGTTGATTGCGCCTGGCCCGGACTCGGAGCAATACAAACTGATCGGCCAACCCACGCCCATCGTTTTTCTCACCGAGGACGTCGTCGCCAAGTTCAGCGAGTGGAGCAAGCGTGGAGTGCGCCTCCGTACTCCGCGCCTCAAGCGGATCAAACATCCACGAGACCCGGCCGCGGAAGAGCCGCCGGTGTGGGGCGCCGTCTTCACCCGTTTCGAAGACCTCGACGGAAATTCATTCTCGCTGGTCGGATTCGACGACGTCAGCCGCGCCTTGGAAGCGCAACGCACCGCTATCGCCGAGAGACTGGAATCCGAACGCCGCGCGGCTCAAGAGCTCGAAATTGCACGGATGGTACAGGCCCGGCTTTTCCCGCAAACGCTGCCGCCCTTCGGCACGCTGGAGTACGCGGGCGTATGCGTTCAGGCTCGGCAAGTGGGCGGCGACTACTACGATTTTCTCAACCTCGGCCAGGATCGTCTCGGGCTGGTGGTGGGCGACATTGCCGGCAAAGGAATCGCCGCTGCTCTTTTGATGGCCAATCTCCAGGCAAACCTGCGCAGCCAATGCGCCATCGCTTTGGAACATCCGCAACGATTCCTGGAATCGGTGAATCGGCTCTTCTACGAGAACACCATCGAGAGTGCCTACGCCACGCTCTTCTTCGCCGAATACGACAGCCGCACGCAGTGCCTCCGCTATGCCAATTGCGGCCACCTGCCGGGCCTGGTGTTACGCAGCGATAGCACGGTGGACAAGCTTACTTCCACCGCCACCGTTTTGGGACTCTTCAAGGATTGGGATTGCTCGATTGGAGAAAGCAATCTCTTGCCGGGCGATACGCTGGTGCTTTACACCGATGGCGTGACCGAAGCATTCGACGATCAAGGGGAAGAATTTGGAGAGCCAAGGTTAATTGACAGCTTGCGGCGGCATCGCGATCAGAAGGCGCAAGCGTTGCTCGATTCCATCCTGGACGACGTGAACAAGTTCAGCTCCCGGGAGCGGCACGACGACATTACGCTGCTCGTCGCGAAGTGTGCGGGGCAATAGCACCCGTTTCACGGTGCGGAAAGAAACCGCAGAATTTCACGCATCACTCGCTCGCCCTGATCTGTCTCGAACAGGAACTGCGCGTGGGCCGAGCCATCCAAGATGATCAGCTCCTTGGGCTGCGGGGCTTTCTCATAGCTCGCGCGGATACCGGGCAACCGGGGCCCATCGCCGCTCACGTCATCGCGCGCAACGATGAACAGCTTGCGGCCCTTCAACTTCTCGGGTGCATCAGCCGGAGCCGCCAACAACACGATGCGATCGATTTCGCCCGGCTTAGACTCAGCGGACGCTTCGGCTGCCGCGCTCCCGCCAAAGCTCGCACCAACCACCGACACGGTCTTCGCGCCGTTGCGCCGCAGGTAGCGGACAGCTGCCAGGACGTCGAAGCGAGTCCCGTCATCGTCGGGGTTTAGGCGGGTTCCAGCGCGCGATTTCCCGTACCCACGGAAGTCGATCGCCGATACTCGAAATCCCGCCGACTCCAACGCCCGCGCCTGCTTCTTCCAACTCTCCTTATTGAACCGCCCGCCATGCGCCAGCACCACACCGCGCTCGCCTTTTCCGAAGAGATCGGCGTAGACGACGCCCCCGTCGACGGTGGCGAATGAAACGAGCTCCTGCGCCGAGGCGAGACCGGCCATCGCGAGGGCAAAGAGCATCGCCTGAAGGGGAGGCATATGGAGAGTTTACTCCGGCACGGAGTCGAGACAGAGCGCACTACTTTGGGCAGCCCAGCGTCTAAAGGCCATCGCCTCCTGAGGGCGTTTCTGCCTGTGTGGGAAAGGCTGGCGCTGTGGGTACGGGCTGAATACCGTCCGGGGTTTCATCACGTCGCAGCCAACTGTTGTAGACAACGTAGGGAGCAATAAATAGGCAGGCTTGAGTCAGCAGCATCTCAATCACTTCCATCATTATGTGGCCTAACTGCGGTGGCCGTCGCCCGGTCTTGAAAGCAGCCACGCGGATGGCTAACGGAGTGACTACGACTCTCACCAGATTGAATGCGACCCAAATCCCCCACAGAACGAGCGCGACCTTTGTCACACGGCGAAGGAAACCCGAAGGGGGCACGTCCGTTGTTACAGCGGGCTCGCTGTCCGATTGTTGGAAAAACGCGACCAGCAGCAAAATATAGGCGACGTTCGAACATCCGTTGAGGAGCTTGGCGACTTCGTTCACTGTACGTGGATCTCGCACGAAAGCCAAGACGGCCGCTGATCCGCTTCTCCACTCGACCGTTGCGCTCGAGAAGTAATCAATAAATCCAATCCAGTCCGGCAAACTCCACGCCGCTAACGAAGCAAAAACGACGGCGGTAACCAGGCTCAAGCGCCTGAGCGGTTTCGGAAAACGAAGCGTCCCTTCATTGCGATAAAGCGCGAAGTAGAACATCGGCATGATCGCGCCGAACAGGTATCCAAACAGGATCAACGACACGCTTTCCAATAAGGGCAATCGGTAGCTAGGGGTCTGCTGGGTCAGCCGCCAGATCGGTATCAAAAGGCTCAATACGCTCGCAGTGAAGGTAATACGAGCGACTTTCCTGATATCGCTCGGCCAGGCGGCCACTGAATTCATTCGGAACATATTCCAGCAAATGACCGAATCATGTTACCAACTCGTACTTCGCGCCAGCCACTAACAACCAATAACCAACAACCACCCCCCGCCCCGCTACAATTCATTTGTGCAACTCACCCCCGTCGACTGGCTCGTGGTCGCCCTCTACTTCCTCTTCAACCTCGCCATCGGCTTCTACTACAAGTCACGCGCCGGGAAAAACGTCAACGAATTTTTCCTCTCCGGCCGCAACGTCCCCTGGTGGCTGGCCGGCACGTCGATGGTCGCCACCACCTTCGCGGCCGACACACCTCTCGCCGTCACCGGCATGGTCGCGATGGGCGGCATCGCGGGCAACTGGTTGTGGTGGAATTTCATCGCCAGCGGCATGCTCACCGTCTTCTTCTACGCCCGCCTGTGGCGCCGCTCCGGCGTCATGACCGACATCGAATTTTCGGAAATCCGCTACTCCGGCAAGCCCGCCGCCTTCCTGCGCGGGTTCCGCGCGCTCTACCTCGGCATCCCCATCAACTGCATCATCCTCGGATGGGTCAATCTCGCGATGGTCAAAATCCTCCAACTCGTACTCGGCGTCACGAAGCCGCAAGCCCTCGCGATCGTCATCGGAATGATCGCGCTCACGTCCTTCATCTCCACCCTCTCGGGACTCTGGGGCGTCCTTGTCACCGACCTTTTTCAATTCGTCATTAAGATGGGCATGGTCACTGTGCTCGCGGTCTTCGCCGTGCGCGCCGTCGGCGGAATCGACAGGATGAAGGCGCAGCTCGCATTGGTGGATCACGCGCGCGGGCCCGGCCAAGGCTCCGTGCTGAATTTCGTCCCCGACCTCCACTCCGCATGGATGCCGATGATCACGTTCCTGGTCTATATCTCAATGAACTGGTGGTCCACCTGGTATCCCGGCGCCGAGCCCGGTGGCGGCGGCTACGTCGCGCAGCGCATGTTCAGCGCGAAGGACGAAAAAAACTCGCTGCTCGCGACGCTGTGGTTCAACATCGCGCATTACGCCGTGCGTCCCTGGCCGTGGGTGCTGGTTGCGCTGGCGTCGTTGATTCTTTTCCCAGGCCTCGCCGATCCCGAAACCGGCTACATCCGCGTGATGATCGCGTATCTCCCGCCGTCTTTGCGCGGCCTCATGATCGCGGCCTTCGCCGCCGCCTACATGTCCACCATCGCGACGCAATTGAATTGGGGCGCCAGCTACCTAGTCAACGATTTCTACCGCCGCTTCCTAAGGAAAACCGAAACAGAGCATCATTACGTAACGGCATCGCAGTGGGCCACGGTGCTGCTCACCATCATCTCGGCCGTGGTGACGTTTTATCTCGACTCCATCGCCGGCGCGTGGAAACTACTGCTCGTCACCGGCGCGGGTACCGGCGGCGTCCTGCTGCTCCGCTGGTATTGGTGGCGCATCAACGCGTGGAGCGAAGTGTCGGCCATGATCTCGGGCTTCGCCGTTTCGCTCGCCATGCAAACTGCCTTCGGTCTCGACAAGGATCAACCGCGCGATTTCGCCTGGATCATGATCGTCACTGTCACCATCACCACCATCGTCTGGCTGGCCGTCACGTTCCTGACGCACCCCGAATCCAAAGACACGCTGGTCGCGTTCTACCGCCGGACGCACCCATCGAAAGCCGGCTGGGGTCCGATCGCGCGGCTCGCTCCCGACGTTCGCCCATCCACGGGCGGCCTCTCGAATTTGCTCGATTGGATCTGCGGCTGCCTCCTTATTTATGGCATTTTGTTCGGCACCGGAAAATTGCTGTTGAAAGAATTCACGGCCGGCTCGCTCCTGCTCGCCATGGGACTAGCGGCCGGCGCCGTCATCTACTGGGACCTTTCGCGGCGTGGCTGGAGTACAGTGGTGGAATAAGCGATGAAATCGCTCGCCGCAGCATTGTTCCTTGCTTCAGTCAGCCTGGCAATCGCAGCCGACAAGCCGCTCGCCATCCTCCATCCCGTGTTCTCGCGCAGCGAAGACGGCCCGCCCGAGGCCGCCGACGAGAATTTCGTCCCCGGCGAAACCATCTACTTTAGTTGCCAGGCCGAAGGCTTCGAAAAGTTGACAAGCCCAACGATTACGGCAAACAGAACATGTCGATCAAATTCCAGATCGAAGTTCGCGACAAGAGCGGCGCGTTGCTCAAGCCCGTGCAGGAAGGCCAAGTCGAAACTACCGTCACACAGGAGGACAAGGACTGGAAACCGAGGCTCCGCGACACCATCGTGGTTCCGCCGCTCCCCGACTCGGGCGAATATTCGGTACTAATCAAACTGTCCGACGAACTCGCCAAGGCATCGGTGGAGAAGACCGCCGTCTTTCACATCAAGGCCCGCGACGTGGAGCCCAGCGACACGCTCACCGTCCGCAATTTCCGATTCCTCCGGAACGAAGATGACGAAAAACCGCTAGCCGTCGCCGCCTTTCGGCCTGGCGATCCTGTGTGGGCGCGCTTCGACATGACGGGCTACAAGCTCGGCGACAAGAACCAAGTCGACATCGAGTACGGCCTCACCGTTCTTCGCGAAGACGGCTCCGTCGCTTACATGGAACCGGAGGCCGCGAATCAAAAGATCCAGAGCTTCTATCCGCAGCGCTATCAGCCCGGCGTACTCAATCTGAATCTCGCGAAAGACCAGCCGCTCGGAAAATATACTATCGTGCTCGCCGTTCGCGACAATTTGGGCAAACAGGCGTACGAAACTCGCGAGACCTTTTCCGTCGAATAACCACCATGTGAGCAATGGCCCTTTTCCGGACCCGCAGCGCGGCCGTCTTTGGAATCGAAGCGCACCTTATCGACGTCGAGGTGGACATGTACCCCGGCGGCAGCGCGCGCGATTTCATCACAGTCGGCATGCCCGACACCGCGGTGCGTGAGAGCCGCGAGCGCATCAAATCTGCGCTGCTTAACTCCGGCTTCGGCTATCCGAACAAATCCGTCACCATCAATCTCGCGCCCGCCAACGTCCGCAAGGAAGGCGCCGGGTTCGATCTGCCGATGGCGCTCGGCATCCTGGGCGCGATGGGAACCGTCGGCCATAGCGATGAGCACATGCTGGTGGGTGAACTCTCGCTCGACGGCACGCTGCGGCCAGTGCGCGGCGCGCTTTCCATCGCTGTTTGCGCCCGCCGCCAGGGCATTCCGAATCTTCTGGTTCCCGCTGACAACGCCGCCGAAGCCGCGGTCACCGAAGGCGTGCGAGTGTTCGGCATGCGGCATCTCGCGGAAGTGGTCAGCTATCTGAATCAGCCCGATAGGTTCCAGCCCACGTCGTCCATCCCCGCCGCCGACGATCCCTCGGCTGAGCCGCTGGCCGGATTTTCGCGATGTCCGCGGCCAAACCAGCGCCAAACGCGCTCTCGAAGTGGCAGCCGCCGGGGGCCACAACGTGCTGATGATCGGCCCGCCGGGCTCCGGAAAGACGATGCTCGCGAAACGATTCGCCGGCATTCTTCCCCCGCTGACATTTCAAGAATCCATCGAGACCACGCAGATCCATAGCGTCGCTGGGCTGCTTCCACGCGGCGTTGGATTGCTCGCCCGCCGGCCCTTCCGCTCGCCGCATCACACGGTTTCGGACGCCGGGCTCATCGGCGGCGGATCCGGAACACCCCGCCCCGGCGAAGTCAGCCTCGCGCACAACGGCGTGCTGTTTCTGGACGAGCTGCCTGAATTCCCGCGCAACGTTCTCGAAATGTTGCGCCAGCCTCTCGAAGAATCCTCGGTCACGCTGGCACGCACCAACATGACGCTTTCGTTCCCCTCCGACTTCATTCTGATCGGCGCGATGAATCCCTGCCCGTGCGGTTACTTCTCCGATCCCGACGCGCGAGTGCCGCTGCACCGGCGCAATCATCCAGCGCTACTTGAGCAAGGTCAGCGGACCGCTGCTCGATCGCATCGATCTGCACGTCGAAGTCCCGGCCGTGGCTTACAAAGAACTGCGCGGCAAGGATCACGGAATCACGTCCGCCGAAATGCGCGCCCGAGTGGAAGCGGCTCGAGCCATCCAGCGCCGCCGCGGATTCTACAACGCCCGCATTCCCGCCCGCCTGCTCCGCAGCTTCTGTGCGCTCGACGAAGCCGGTGAACGAACGCTCGAGATGGCCGTGCGCCGCATGGGCTTGAGCGCCCGCGCACACGACCGCATTTTGAAAGCTGCCCGCACCATCGCCGATCTCGACAACTCCGAGCCCGTCACTGCCAAACACCTCGCCGAAGCCGTGCAATATCGCAGCCTGGATCGAAGTTACTGGAGCTAGACTTCCTAACCATGACCGCTAACCGCAATAGCGAAACCTCTGCCGAATAACCGGCGGTCTAAAAAGTCATGAGGTTATTTCAGATGAACAAACTTGCTTTGGTTGGTTGTTTTAGTCTTCTTTGCATAGGAACTTTGTGCGCACAAGAGGTGTCCCGTTTTTCCTTCGATCTCGGCGGTGGTTTTACGCAACCGGTCGGCAATACCGGGCGGTACCTTAATGACGGCTGGAACGTTCAGGGCGGAGTCGGGATCAACTTCTCGAATTACATCGGCGTCATGGGCCAGCTCGATTTCAATTCGATGGGCATGAATGGCGCGGCATTAGGCACCAGCGGCTTTCCGGGCGGCGACATTCATGTTTTTTCCGCCACCATTGATCCGATTGTGCATCTGACGCCCAGGAGCCACTTCGATCTTTACGCCATCGGCGGCGGCGGTCTTTATCATTGGTACCAACAATTCTCGGCGCCGACGGGCGTCGTGAGCAATTCTTTCGCCGGCTCCTTCCCGCTGGTTATCCCGAACGTTCGGTGACCAGTATTCTGTGAATAAGCCGGGCTGGAATGCTGGCATGGGCGTGGCTTTCGGCACCAAGTGGCATGGCAAGATATTCGCCGAAGCTCGCTACGTGCACGTTTTCCTGAATAACGGCGAGCGTGGCGACTACGTGCCCGTCACGTTCGGCTTCCGCTGGTAAAACCAGCTCGGCGCCATCACAGCCCCGGCGAATAATATCCGTGGCGATAATAAACTCGTAAATCGGGTATTTCCGCCTGGGGCGTCACTTTAACGTTGATATTCCGGAATTTTCCGTCGCGCTCCGGATTGAGCGGTGAGTATCCTAACAAATACTGATTGCGAAGTTGATTGCCGATCCGGGCGCTGATGGAAGGCAGATCGTCGAGGCTCGTCACCGGATACTCGCGGCCGCCTGTCTCCTCGGCCAGATCCTCAAGCAACTGCGGGCCATTTTGCTCTTCGAGCGAATGCTTGGGCGCGCCGTCCAGATCGAAGATGCCCATCGCGTAGACCTGGACGTCCGATTCAAGCATGGCGTTCTTGATCTCGCGCTCCGTGTGGCGGCTGCGATTGTCTCCGCCATCGGAAACGATGATGAGCGCCTTCCGCAGATTCCGTGCGTGCTTCATCTCGCCCATGGCCATGTGGATCGCATCCAAAAGCGCTGTGCGGCCGAACGGCTTGGCGTGGGCGACTTCGTCGTAGACGTCGTTCGGGTCGGTAGTGAAGGGCACCGTGAGTTTCGGCCGGTCGCTAAACTCCACCAGGAAGAATTCGTCCTGCGGATTCGCGGTCTTGAAAAACGCCGCCGTCGCTTCCGTCGCCTTCCTGATCTTGTTGCGCATGCTGCCGCTCACGTCGAACAGCAACCCGATTGACAGTGGGGCGTCTTCCAGGGAGAAATTAGAAATGGGCTGCTCCACGCCGTCTTCGAAAACCTTGAAATTTTCCTTATGCAAATCGGTGACGGGAGCGCCGAGGACATTCGTCACCTGAGCCGGCACCAGGACCAGCGCGGAATCGATGCGGATATCGGCCTTGGGCAACATGTTTTGGCCAGTGGAAGCCGCCGGCCGGAAATGGGGCAGGATGGAGATCGCGGTATCGACGCCGGACGCCTGGAACGCCCAACACGGGGAGCATGCAATAAAGGCTACAGCGAGGCGCGCCGCGTACCGATGAGCTTCACCCATGCGACGAGTACGAGCCATTGGGAGATTGTATACCAACGGCAGGCGGGTAGCGCAATTGACCGTTTAGTGTGATCGTACTAGCCCGGCTACGGCCTTTTGCCAAGCTTCCTTTGATAACCTTATCGATGCGTGAAGTTGTTTTCTCTCTCTTTGCTGTTGGCCGTGAGCGCCGCCGCTCAGGACTTCGACGATATCCGATTGGAACGCGTAGCCGTCGGTCTCACCTTCGCCGAAGGGCCCGCATGGTCGCCCATGGGCTTTCTCGTTTTCAGCGATATCCCAGCGAACAAGCTGCTTCAGTTCAAGGCGGGCGAACCGGCTAGTACTTTCCGCGAAAATTCGAATGGCGCGAACGGAAATCGCTTCGACGCGCAAGGCCGGCTCTACACCTGCGAAAGCCATTCGCGCCGCGTCACGCGCACCGACAAGAAGGGCAAAGTGGAAGTAATCGCCGAGCGCTGGCAGGGCAAGCGGCTCAATGCGCCGAACGATATTGCGATTCGCAAGGAGGGCGACGTTTACTTCACCGATCCGGCGTTCGGAAACCAGCAGGACACGCGCGAACTGGATTTCTTCGGCGTCTATCACGTTTCTCGCAAGGGCGAATTGGAAGTGATCGCGAAACCGAAGGGGCGGCCCAATGGCATTGCGCTGGCGCCCGATGGCCGAACGCTTTACGTGAGCAACTCCGACGAGCGCAACGTGCGGGCGTATGATCTGGACAAAAGCGGCGCGGCGTCCAATGAGCGCACGTTGATCTCCGGTATCGATGGCGTCCCCGATGGGATCTGCGTCGACGAGAAGGGCAATCTGTACGTGGCGGCCAACGGCATCCTGGTATTCACGCCCGAAGGAAAACGGATCGGCATGATTGCCATGCAGGAGACTCCGTCCAATTGCGCCTTTGGCGATCCCGATCTCGGATCGTTATACATCACCGCTCGGACGTCGCTCTACCGGGCTCGCCTGAACGTCAAGGGGATTTCCTATTAACCGCGGAGATTTGCCTAGGAACGAAGCAAGCCGCCGGTATCCATCGCGGCCGTTCCTCGGCGTCGGTGCTTTGATCTTCGAAGGCGGCCGGATCCTGCTCGTCGAGCGCGGCAAGGAGCCGCTGAAAGGCTACTGGTCGCTGCCGGGCGGGATCGTCGAAACTGGTGAGAAGCTGGAGGAGGGGATCCGGCGCGAAGTGGCCGAAGAGACTGGACTGGATGTCGAACCGTACTTCATGTTCGAAATTTTCGAGCGGATCATGCCCGACGCCGAGGGAAAGCCGGAGTATCACTACGTGTTGATCGATTATTTGTGCCGCCGCCTGAGCGGCGAACCTGCGCCCGCGAGCGACGCCAGCCGCGTGGCTTGGGTTTCCGAACGCGAGCTGGGCGATTATCGCCTCACCGAAGGCACGCTGAGCGTGATCGAGAGAGCCTTTGCAAAGCTTCAGCGCTGATTTACTGGAATTCGAGCCGCTGCGCGAGTTGCTGGCGCGCTACGTCGGCAGCCCGTTGGGGCACGCCGAGTTGGAGAAGGTGGCGCCGCATTCCGACCGCACGATCTTGGAGAACGCGCTCGCCGATGTAGCCGAAGCCATCGCCTACCAGAACGCTTCGCGGCAGCCGCAAGCGGCAACGCGGGGCTCGGCCATTCGTCTGCGGTTTAATTCGATTCCTGATGTCGCGGCGGCGCTCGCGGTGTTGCGCATCCAAGGCGCGATGCTTGAGCCGAAGCAGATTCTGGAACTGGCCAGTTTGATCGAAGAGGCCGGTGAAATTCGCGCCGTTTTGAATCTGGCCGGGGAGAAGTATCCGCGTCTGGGAGCTCTGGTGGCCGCCACCGCCGACCCTCGGCCCATCCTGCGCGACGTGCGAGGCAAGGTTCTGGCCGATGGATCCTTGGCCGACGACGCCAGCGTCGCGCTTGCGCGCCTACGCCGCGATATCGAGCGCCAGCAGCGGCAGATTCAAACTTCGCTCGAACGGTTCTTGAAAACGCATCGCGACGATGGAACTTTGCAGGAAGAATTCATCACGCTGCGCAACGATCGTTTTGTTGTTCCCGTGGTTGCAGGCCAGCAACGCAAAGTGTACGGCGTAATTCACGGCGCGAGCAGCAGCGGGCACACGCTGTTTGTGGAGCCGCTTGAAACCATCGACCTGAACAATGAGCTGGTCCGCCTGCGCGAGGAAGAACAACGCGAAGTGGCGCGCATCTTGCGCGAGCTGACCGAGGTTTTGCGAACCAACGGGCCGCAGATCCAGGTTCTGGTGGAAACCATCGGCCGTTTGGATTTGTTGTTCGCCAAAGCGAGCTTCGCGTCGGATTTCGAGTGCGTCATTCCGCGGTTCAGCGCAGATCGGGATCGCCGGTTGGTTTTGAAGGATGCGCGGCATCCGCTGTTGGAAGATGTGTTGCGACGCCAGAAAAAGCCGATCATGCCGATTTCGTTGGTGCTGGATGAAAAGCAGCGGACACTGCTCATCAGCGGGCCAAACACCGGCGGCAAAACCGTCTCGATGAAAACGGTGGGGCTGCTGGCCCTGATGGCGCAAGCGGCGCTGCCCGTGCCAGCTGCGGAAGCCGAGTTCCCGCTGTTCGAGCAAGTGCTGGCCGAAATGGGCGATCAACAGTCCATTCAAGAAAGCCTCAGCAGTTTTTCGGCGCACATCGCGCGCGTGCGCGAGATGCTGGAGATGGTTACGCCGCAGTCGCTGGTTTTGCTGGATGAATTGGGCCGCGCAACCGATCCCGAGGAAGGCGGAGCGCTGGGTGTCGCGATACTCGAATCGTTCCGCGCGCACGGTGCGTTCACTTTTGCCTCCACGCATTTGCTGGCGCTCAAGATTTATGGCGCTACCACCGCCGGCGTTTTGAATGCGTCCATGGGCTTCAACGAACAAACATTGCAGCCGACATATGTTCTTCAGTTAGGTGCGCCGGGGAAATCGGCGGGCCTTGAGATCGCAAGCCGTTTGGGACTTTCCGAAGACCTGATCGCGCGCGCGCGCCAGCGGATGTCCTCGAGCGAGCGCGACATCGCGGTGTTTCTCAACGAGCTGCACCAGCGGTTGCGGCGGACCGCGATCGAAGAGCAGGACCTGCGGGAACAGCGCCAGGCCTTGGAAGCCCGCGAGCAGGCACTCGCCAAGGAATTCGAGCAGCGCGAGACGGCGAAGTTCAAGGAACTGGACGAGCGTTTGCGATCGGCGCTGGCCGGATTCGAGGCGCAAAGCCAGGAGCTGATTCAGAAGGTGTTGGCTGGAGCAGAGCAGCGCAAGGCGGCCGAGCAGGCCGAGCGGCGGATCGCCAAAACCAAACGCGAATTTGAGGAGCAGGCTCGCGTCGCGGTGTTTGGAGCAGTGCCCGTTCCCGAACAGCGCTTCGTTGCCATCGCGGAAGGCGATCGAGTGCGGCTCAAAGGCGTGCGCGAACCGGCGCGAGTTCGTCGCAAGCTTTCTGGAGGATTGCTCGAAGTGGAAGCGGGTTTGATGCGTATGCAGATCACCACCGACGACGTCGAAGAGGTTTTGCCCGCAACGCCCGAAACCACGCGATTGCCTAAGAACGTTTCTTATGAGGCGGGGCCCCGTTGGGATGTTTCGTATCGCGAGATCAACGTCATCGGAAAACGCGCGGAAGAAGCCCGCGAGGAAGTGGACAAATTCCTGGACAGCGCTTCCATGGCTTCGGTGGATCGAGTACGCATCGTGCATGGCCACGGCATGGGCATTTTGAAACGCGTAATCGGCGAATTGCTGGCAATCAATCCGCACGTCGAAAAGTATTATCCAGCCACGCCTGCCGAGGGAGGAACGGGCGCGACGGTCGTCGAGCTAAAATAAGGATACATGACCGCGCCGGTGAGCCCGCTCACGATTGACGATTTCGAACGGCTTCCGGCCGAGCTTGCCTATTATCACGAGCTCGTGGACGGAGAGTTGGTTGACGTGTCTGGAAATACCCCGAATCACAATGGTCTTCGGGACCTGCTGATTGTGATGCTTTTTCCCTATGTTAGGGAACATAAGCTCGGCAGAGTGCTTAGCGAACAAGAATACCAGTTCGATAAGAATGCCCATGGTCCGGACGTGACGTTCGTCGTTGCGGCCAAGACAGCGCTGTTCGACGCAAAAAAACGAGTCCAGCGCTTTGTTCCGGATCTGGCTATTGAGATTGTTTCTCAGAACGATACCTTCGAGAATCTGGTCGGGAAAGCACGGCGGTACCGGAAGTGCGGCACAAGAGAAGTCTGGATTTTCTCGATTGAATCACGCGAGGCGTACGTCTATTCCGAGAGCGGACGTGCCATCCTCGATGAAGATGGCCTCTTCGAATCCAGCTTGATCCCCGGTTTCTCCATCCGCCTCGGCGACCTCTTCGACCAGCTATGACGGTCTCCCAGCAACAGGAATTGGACGCGCTCGTCCAACACGCCAAGCTCGCCGGGCAAGCCCGCGATTGGCATGGCGCGCGGCAAGCCTGGGCCAAAGCCCTGGAGCTGCTGCCGCCCGACTCGGAAGAATATCGCCTCACCAAAACTCGCATCGAAAATATCGACCTCCAACTTTCCGAGGGAAACGTCTGGAAGAAGCGCTTTGCGAAACTCGGGCCCATCGGGACCTTCCTGCTGGTGGCGTTTTCGAAAGGCAAGCTGCTGTTGCTCGGGCTTACCAAGCTCAGCACGTTCGCCAGCATGCTGGCGTTCTTCGCGGTGTATTGGTCCATCTTCGGCTGGAAATTCGCGCTCGGTTTCGTGCTGTCGATTTATATCCACGAAATGGGCCATGTAATGGCGCTCCGCAAGTACAACATCGCAGCCAGCGCACCCATGTTTATTCCATTTTTCGGCGCGCTTGTTCGGATGCGGCAGTACCCGCACAATGTGGGCGAAGACGCACGCGTAGGCCTGGCCAGCCCGATCTGGGGATTGGGATCGGCGGTGGCGGCGTGGCTGGCGGCCATCGCCACTGGGCTGCCGATCTGGTACGCGATTGCGCACACGGCCGCTTGGCTGAACCTGTTCAATCTTCTTCCGATCTGGCAATTGGACGGCGGACGCGGGTTCCGCGCGCTCACGCGAAAACAGCGCGGCATCGCAGCGGCGGTTGCGATTGGCATGTGGGCCGTCACGCACCAAACCATCCTTCTGCTGATCGCGCTGGGCGCGGGTTATCGCTTATTCAGCCGCGATTATCCGGCCGAGGACGACAACATCATCCTGATGCAGTACGCCGGCCTGATTGTTTTGCTCTCGATGTTGATGGTGATGACCGACCACACGCTCAGCGCGTCGTTCTAACTTTTCTTCTGCAAGTAGTAGTGCACCGCCGGCGTAACGATCAGCGAGAGAATCATCGACGCCGCAATTCCACCGATCACCGCGATGGCCAGCGGCTTCAGCATCTGCGATCCGGCGCCGAACGCTAGCGCGAGCGGAATCATGCCGGCCGCGGTGGCAAGAGCGGTCATCAGAATCGGGCGAAGGCGGCGCTCCCCCGCGAGGATCATTGCTTCCTCGGGCGCCGCTCCCTCACGGCGGAACTTTTGATCGGCATCCAATAACAGAATGCCGTTCTTCGCCACGATGCCCACCACCATGATCAGGCCCATGAAGGAAGAAATATTGAACGTGGTTCCTGTGATTAGCAGCGCGAGGAACACACCGGACGTGGAAAGCAGCGCCGACGAAAGAATCGCCAGAGGCGCGCCGAAATTGCCGAACTCGAAAAGCAACACTGTGAACACCAGCACCACCGCCAACAGCAACACCACGCCCAGATCGCGGAACGACTTCTGCTGCTCTTCATAGCCGCCGCCGTACACAACGCGGATGCTGGCCGGAATGTTCAGATCGGCCAAGGTTTTCTTCACTGCGGCGATGCCCGCGCCAAGATTCACATTCTCGAGCCGCGCCGTGACGGCAACCATGCGTTGCAGATTCTCGCGCAGAATTTCGGTTTGACCAGGAATTTCTTGAACCGTAGCGAGTGAACCGAGGGTGGCACGGCTTCCGGCCTGGCTCGATAGCAGAGTATTGCGTATGGATTCGACCGACGCGCGCGTATACTCGGGAAAGCGAACGCGGATTGTGTAGGCGCGGCCGTTCACCACCACCGGTGCCGGCGCAGGTTCCCCCTGCAGAATTGCGCTGGTGTCGAGCTCAACTTCGTCAGGCGTAAATCCGGAGCGAGCGGTTGCCGTCGGATCCACTTGAAACGCCATCGCCGGACCGCTGATGGTGTTTTCCACGCCGTTGAGAACATCGACGACCCCGTGAATTTTCTTGATCGCGTCGCCGACGCGGGGTCCCCATTGGCGCAACAGATCCGCGTTCTCTGAAAACATTTTGATCACGATGGGTTCGGGCGCGCTGGTCAGGTCGCCGATCATGTCTTGCAGAAGCTGCGGAAACTCGACATCGAGCGTAGGAACCTGCTTGTTCACCTTCTCGCGCACATCGGCGATTACTTCTTCCACGCCTCGATCCCGATTGCGTTTCAGCTTCACCGTGAAATCGCCGCGATTGGCTTCCGTCACAGCCGCTAGCCCGAGCTGAAGGCCCGTGCGCCGCGAAGTGGTTTCCACTTCCGGAGTTTCACGCAGGATTCTTTCCACCTGGCTGACCAGCCGATCGGTGTCGGCCAGCGACGAACCCGCCGGAGAAAGATAATCCAAGATGAACCCGCCTTCGTCCATTTCAGGCAGCAAGTCCGACCCGAGCGCGTTGTAGCAAAAGTAGGATGCGCCAATCAGGGCGACACAAAAGATGCCAACTGCCCAAGGACGCTCCAGCGCGAACTTGAGCACCGGCCCGTAGATGCGAACCGTGCCGCCTTCCGATTTATGGGCGCGGGGCTTCCGCAAGAAATAGTGGCTCAACGTGGGCGTCCAAGTGAGCGCCAGTGCGAGCGAAGTGAGCAGCGCCATGCCGACCGTTATCGCAAGAGCGCGGAAGAATGTTCCGGTAACGCCCGTGATGGAGATGAGAGGCAGGAATACGACGATGGGCGTTAGCGTGGAACCGACCAATGGCACCCGGATCTCGCGCATAGCGCTGCGGATCGCCTCAGCGCGGCTTTGGCCGGCATCGCGATGCATGACGATGTTCTCCACAACCACGATGGCGTCGTCGATCACCAGTCCGACAGCTGCGGCGAGACCGCCCAGCGTCATCAAGTTGAAGCTCTGATTGAGCACGCGCAGAGCGATGAACGTGACGGCGATGGTGGCCGGAATCACAAGGCCGGCGACCAGCGAACTGCCCCAGTCCCGCAGAAAGAGCACGAGAATGATTGCGGCCAGGACGAGCCCGATCAAGATGGCGTCGCGCACGCTCTTGATGGATTCGTTCACCAGGTCGGACTGATCGTAGAACGGCTTCAGAACTACACCTTTGGGCAGCGTCTTCTGGATGCTCTCGATTTCGGAGTGAACTTCGTCCGCCACCTGCACCGTATTGCTATCCGGCTGGCGATTGATGTTGAGCAGCACGGCCGGCTTTCCGTCGGCGCGCACGATGGTGTAGACGGGCTTCACCGAAGATCGCACCACGCCGAGATCGCCGATGCGGATGGGAATGCCGGCGGGCGTGGTCTTCACCACGATGTTCGCGATGTCAGACGCGTCGTGCACCTGGCCGCTCACCAGGCTCAGCACCAATTGATGATTGGTTTCCACCAGCCCGGGCGAATCGATCATGTTGCTGCGCTTGACGGCGTCGAGCAATCCGGGAACCGTGACGGAGGTTTGCAGCAGCTTCGCGGGATCGGGTTGGATTTCAAACTCGGGTTCCTGGCCGCCTTGCACCACCACCGTGGACACGCCGCCCAATCGATTCAGGCGCGGCTTCACTTGATAGGTGGCCAGTTCCCACAGCCGCGTCTGCGGAATCGTGTCGGACGTCAGGCTGTAGCCCAGGATCGGGAACGCAGCGAAGGTCAGGCGATTGGACGTGACGGCGGCGGTGGGCGGCAGCGACGACTGCACGCGCGCCAGAGCAGCGTTGACGAGTTCCAGCGTCTGGAACATGTCGACTTTCCAGGAGAAAAAAAGATCGACCTCGACCGATCCGCGGCTGGTGACGGATTGTACGCGTTCGAGGCCCGGAACGCTGTTCAGCGCAAGTTCAATGGGTCGCGTGACGGTGACCAGCATCTGGTCGATCGGCGCGACGCCGTTGTCCACGCCCACAACAATCCGTGGAAAATTTGTTTCGGGGAAGACCGCGATCGGGATGTTGAAAGCGAGATAGATTCCGGCCGCGACCATCGTCAGAATGACGAAGATGATGGATTTGCCGTAGCGCGCGCTCCAGTGCTCGGCGCTGGGAGAGTGGACGGGCTCGGCTGGTTCGATGACGGGTGGAATCATTTGTCGTCTTTGGGCTCGGCTGCAGCGATCCGCACCTTGGCTCCATCTTCCAAGCCGACGCCTCCGCCGGTGATCACCTTCTCCCCGGCATCCAGGCCTTTCACCACCTGGACCTTATCCGGCTCGCGCGCGCCAAGCTCGACTTTCTTCTCGTGCGCCGCGGAATCCGAGCCAACCACCATCACTTGCACGCCCCCTTCGTCCGATGGAAGCAGCGCGGACGCAGGGATAACAATCGCATTGGGAATTGTTTCGGCCAGGATGGAGACGCGGACCGTCGCGCCGGGCTTCATCTTTTCTCCGGGATTGTTCGCTTCGACCCAAACCTCCACTGTCGTGCTGTTCGGATCGACAGCGGGACTGACGACGGTCACCTTGCCTTCCAGCTCGATCCCGGCCTCCGCTTGCACGATCTTCGCCGAATCGCCCACACGCAGAGTAGCCGCCTGAGCCACCGGAATATTGGCGCGAGCGATGATGCGCGAAACGTCCATGATGGTCAGCAGTGGACTTCCAGCGGCTGCCATTTCGCCGGGATAGAGCGGACGATCGGCGACGACACCGGCGATGGGGCTGCGAATCACCGAGTAGGAAAGCTGTGCTTCCGCGGCGCTGTAGCGCGCCTGAGCGGCCTGGGTCTGCGCTTCTGCGCTCTTGGTTTGCTCCGGCCGGCTGACGTTCTCGAGAGCGTGCAGGTGCTGCTCGGCGACATCGTACTGGCTGCGCGCCTGCACATACGCGAGATTGGATTCATCGACAAGGCGCCGCGCGAGAGCGCCCTGCTCATACAGCTGCTTGCGGCTTTCGTATATCTTTTGAGCCGCGTCCATGGCCTGCTTAGTGGAGGTGGCGTCCTGCTGCGCTTTCGTGGCATCTTCGGGAATCTGCGCGCCCGTGGTGGTGCGCTGGCTGGCCTGGGCTTGCGCCACGAGCTCTTTGTTTTCGGCGACGGCTGCTTCGAGATCGCGATTCTCGAGCGTCGCCAGCACTTGATCCTTGGCGACGTGGTCGCCGCGCTTGACGGCGAATGTTCGAATTGGCGCGCTGATTTTCGGCACTACGCTCGCTTGGTCCACCGGATATACGATGGCGTCGCCCGTAATGATGCGCTGGATCGAATCGCGGGTGACTTCGGTGACCTGGACCGGCGCGACAGCTTCTGTCTCGGCCTCTTTCGGTTTAGAGCAGCCGGCGAGTGCAGCCAGCGCGATCAGTGTGAGCAGCGTGCGCATGAATCAGAAATTTCCCGTCAGAGTTTGGATAATTGCGAGCGCCAGCCGATAACGCGAGAGGCCGTCGTCCAGAGCGTTGCGAGCCGCGGCCAGCGTGGTTTGCGCGTCCACCACTTCGAGTGCGGTGGCTTCGCCAGCCTGGTAGCGGAGACTCGTGAGACGCAGGCTCTCGCGCGAAAGATCCAGCGAGTCACGCAACGAATTGAGCTGTGTCTGCGCGAGCTGTGCTTCCCGATACGACGAATTCAGATTCGCCAGCAACTGGCGCTGGGCCAGGCTCAATTCAAGCTTGGCCTGCTGCTGGCGAAGCTGCGCCTGCCGCACCTTGCTTTGCGTGGCGCCCCAGTTCCACAGCGGAATGGTCATGCCGGCCTGCACCACCGATCCCAAATTGTTATGGTGTTCCTGATCTTCGAGCGCGAGCTGATTGGCTTGGATGCCGTAAAAATAATCGAACGAAAGCGCGGGCAGATACGCGGCTCGCGCGGCCGAGATTCCAGCCTCTTCCTGCCGGATGGAGGCTTGGGCGGCGCGCAATTCGGGGCTTTTCGCCAGCGCCTGCGATTGCACTTCGTCCAACGATGCGAGCGGCGGCATTTGTTCCAGGTCATCCACCACCGTGAAGTTCTGCTGAAAATCCGGGAACAGCAGCACGGCCAACGTCAGCCGCGCTTTGTCGATGGCAAGCTGCGCATCGGAAACATCGCGCTCGCGCTGCTGGGATTGCAACTGGGCTTTGACGACGTCGGCGTGGGCCGCTTCACCGCCCTTTTCCTGCTTCTGCGTGATGTCCTGAAATGCTTGCGCGTCGCGTAGGCTCTGCTCGGCGTTGGCGAGTTTGCGTTGCGCGACGGCGAGGCCGTAGTAATCCTGAACCACCGTTCCGAACAATCCGCGCGCGGCCATGTCGGCTTTAGCTTTGGCGAGTGCCTCGGCTGCTAGTGTGCGGTGATATTCGGCGCGCTTTGCGGGCGACCAATCCTCGTGCGCCTGCGCGTAGACGTAGTAGACATGCGGCCCGTCATTCGGCACGAAGACGCCCGAGAGCGTTCCATTGGGCTGCGTGTAGATGAACGTGTCCACTTGTTGAGTCTGGGGCAAGAAAGCTGCTTTGGCCTGGATGCGGTCCTCGTGCGCGAGCAGGGCGGCTATGTTTGCCGTTTGCAGGTCGATGCCGTATTGGCGGGCGCGCTGGAGTGCGTCAGCAAAAGTGATGCTGAGGGGCGCCGGCGATTGGGCGAACGCCACGGAGGTGAGAAAGAAAAATACCAGGAAGGCGCGCATTTGGGCCATCGGTGCCCAGGATACACAGGCAAACCTGAAAATCGGGTGAATGCGGAGCATCGTCCATACTAATCGATTCTGAAGGCGACCACGAGCCAGCGATCGCCGCGCTTCTCGACGTCGAATTGAAGGGTTGGCTCCTCGCCCAGCTTCACAGTCTTCTTCAGTGGGCCAATTTTGCGGATGTGGAGACCTCCGGCCGAATCGAACGATGGAATTCCTTGCATGAACTTTCGGGCCACGGGGGGCGATCCGCAGTAGGCCAGCACCGCCGGATAGTCGTGCGCTTTGGCGTGTTCGATGGCCTTCGCTATCGGCAAGAGATCCGGGCGATTATAGACGGCACTAACAAAGCGGACGCGATCGCTGGAAATGTCGTAGGAGTTCACGGCGCAGAGGTTCGGATTCTCCCACGTATCGATGCCGGAGAACCAGCAATACGGCAGAGTGATGACGGAGCCGTCGGTCTTGAGCTCGCCGACTGGCAGGAACGAATGCTCTTGATCCCGGGGCGAGTAAACGGATTCGCCGATCGCATCCAACTGGCTCGCGGCGCCCTCGAGTCTGATGATTTCGTCGAGGTTTCCGGTGGACTGCGGGTTCCATTCGTAGGCGTAATAGCCAACTGCTACGCCGCTCCCGCAGCCTGCATCGCTAAATCGCGCGAGAAAACGCGGGCGATGGGCGGGACCACGGGCGAGCGCGAAAAGATCGAGCGATTCGTAACCGCCCGTGGGCATGTTGCGGTGATCGTGCGAGGCGCCGATCGTGCGCCACAGACCATCGGACGTTTTGGCGAAGAAGGAAAATGTCGCCCGATTGCGATAGGTCATCTTCACGAGCTCGGCGGACTGGAGGTCGATCACCTGGAAATGAAACTGCCGCTCGTCGGACCACTTCTTATTGATTTCGGCGCTGAGCCGCTCGAGTTTTTCAAGTGTCGCGGCGGGGCTGGATTTTTCGTTGAGCCCTTGCGCGATGGCCTTGTCCGCTTGCTGAAAGAGCTGGTATTCGAGATCGCTGTATGGGGTGCCTTCGCGGTCCTTGTCGGGAAAATCGCAGGCGTCGCCGGGCGCGGGTGAGAGCGCCTTCAAAAGGTCTTCGAAGCTCGGCTCCGGCGGTTGTTGGGCGCGCGCGCCGACCGTGAATAGCAAGGCCAGAATTATGATGGGCAGCCGTGGGCGGAGGCGTGCGGCTGGGAGATAGTGCATGGTCCAAATGTATCAGGCGCGGCGGGCGCCGGAGTACACTGAAGGTGATGGCGAGCCCCGAGATTCAGTACATCTCCGACGAGAGCGGGCAGACAACAGCTGTGATCGTGCCGATTTCCTTGTGGCGGGAAATTGAAGCCGAGCGCGAGACGGCCTACCTGCTCAAGTCGGATGCCATGAAGCGCCGCCTTCTTGAGGCCAAGGATCGTACGGAAGGGCTGCCGTTAGAGACTGTCATTGAGAAGCTTGGAATTTGACGCTGCGGCGTTTGAGGATCTCGCGTGGTGGGTGGAGCGGGATCGGGCTCACGCGCTTCGAATTATCCGCCTGATCCGAGAAATTCAGAGAGATCCGTTTGCCGGAATTGGAAAGCCTGAACCCTTACGACACGAATTGGCAGGCTGTTGGTCCCGGCGAATCGACGAGGAGCACCGGCTCGTTTACCAGGTGCAGCAGGACAAGATTCGAATCCTCGCGTGCCGGTATCACTACTAGTAAGCAGGCGACTCCAATTCACGGTTCGCATCCAAAACCATGGTGACGGCTTCCTTGAGATTCGCCCGCGCTTCTTCAAGAGTGTCGCCTTGCGTGTTCGCGCCCGGTAGTTCTTCGACAAACGCGACGTAGCCTTCGGGCACTTTCATGTAGACGGCCGTCAATTTCATGTGGGCCATACGCTGCAATCATAGCAAGGGGCCGCGGGGTACACTCGAAATGATGGCAAGCCCCGCGTTTCAGCACATTTCCGACGAGAGCGGGCAGACGACAGCCGTGATCGTGCCGATTTCCTTGTGGCGGGAAATTGAGGCCGAGCGCGAGACGGCGTACCTGCTGAAATCGGATGCCATGAAGCGCCGTCTTTTTGAGGCCAAGGATCGTACGGAAGGGCTGCCGTTAGAGACTTTCATTCAGAAGCTTGGAATTTGACGCTGCGGCGTTCGAGGATCTCGCGTGACTAGTCCAATCTGGGCCTGCAAGGTATGCGGTCAGTCACATGACGATGTTCCGCTGAGCTTCGCCGCCGATTCACCCGACATGTACGCGAACATGAAGGAAGAAGAGAGAGGCTCAAGAGCCGTGATTGGCTCGGATCAATGCATTATTGACGAGAAATGGTTTTTCGTCAGGGGATGCCTGGAGATCCCCATCGTCGATTCCGATGAGGTGTTTCTGTGGGGACTTTGGGCTTCGGTCAAACAAGAGGTGTTTGACGAGATCTCGGAATCCTGGGAGGAGGAGGACCGAGAGAACACGCGAGGGCCATTCAAAGGTCGGTTAGCGAATTCTCTCTCCGTATACCCAGGGACTCTCAACCTAAAGCTCCGAATTACCCTACAACCTGTGGGTACGCGACCCCTGTTTCTGATCGAAGAACTCGAGCACCCAATGGCGTCGGCGCAAAGCTCCGGACTTTCCAGGCGGGAAGCACGTGAACTTGCGGCGACTTTGCTGCATAACCTCAAGGGGTGACTCTCGATGAGTCGTGCGGGATTTACAGCAAAACTTCAGGTCCCGGCGGTAGCATAAAAGCAACATCATGCAGGTGCTGGTTGTCGAAGATGAGCGTCGCATGGCGGACCTGCTGCGGCAGGGCCTGGAAGAAGAGGGCCACTCCGTGGTGCTGGCGGGCAATGGGCGCGATGGGCTCGCGATGGCCGAGTCGCATCCGTTCGATGCCATCGTGCTCGACGTGATGCTGCCGGGCCTCGACGGTTTCTCGGTCGCGCGGAAGCTGCGCGCGGCGCGGAACCAGACGCCCATCTTGATGCTGACGGCACGCGACGCCACGCACGACATCGTCGAAGGTTTAAACCTGGGCGCCGACGATTACCTGATAAAGCCGTTTTCGTTCGAAGTGCTGCTGGCCCGCCTGCGGGCGGTCTCCAGGCGCGGCGCGATCGCGCAGCCGCCGGTGCTGCAGGTGGCCGATTTGACGCTCGATCCGTCGGCGCACGAGGTTACGCGCGCGGGCCGAAAGGTCGCCCTCACTCGCACCGAGTACGGCCTGCTCGAGTTGATTGATGAAGCGCGCCGGCCGCGTGGTGACGCGCGAGAATCTGATCGAATCGGTGTGGGGATTCGATTCCGAGGTCCGCAGCAACACCCTCGACGCATTCATCCGGCTGCTGCGCGATAAGGTGGACACCGAAGGCGAGATCAAGCTGATCCAGACCGTGCGCGGCGTCGGCTACTGCCTGCGGGCGGAGACGACACGATGAGGCATTGGTCCATCGGCGCCCGGCTCACGCTGTGGTATTCGATGATATTGTTGGCCGGGCTCGCGCTCTTCGGTACCGGAATCTGGATCGTCGTAACACATAGTTTGAATGCCACCATCGATGCATCGCTAGCCGCCCAAGCCAAAGGCGTGGCCACGGTTCTGCAGACCGAATACAAGCCGCTGAAGCCGGCCCATCTTCAGGAAGAGCTGGGCGAATACGCGGACGCCACGCCCGAGGGCCGGTTGATCGAGGTGCGAGGTCCCGAGGGCGAGTTGTTGATCGGAAACGGATTGGCCACCGCCGCCGCGTCGAAGGACCATTACCGGACGCTTGAGACCGAAGCCACGGTGCAGGGACGGAAGTATCGGATCTTGGTAGCGGCGCCCCTCGAAGGAGCCGAGCTGATGCTGCGGCGTCTGCGCGAGGTGCTGTTGTGGGCCACGCCTTTCGTGCTGCTGATCGGATCGCTGGGCGGTTATTGGATGAGCCGGCGCGCGCTCCAGCCGGTGGATGAGATTACGCGGGCGGCGCAGTCGATTGGGATCGAGAATCTATCGCAACGCTTGGAAGTGCCCCGGGCCGGGGACGAGTTGCGGCGGCTTTCGGAAACCTGGAACAGCATGCTGGCGCGTTTGGAAGGCGCGGTGAAGCGGCTGTCGCAATTCACGGCCGATGCCTCGCATGAGTTGCGCACACCCATCACGTTGATCCGGGCGACGGCCGAGCTGACGCTGCGGCGCGACCGGCCGGTGGAGACCTATCGCGAGGCGCTACGGCAAATCATTGACGAGTCCGACCGCACCGCGCGGCTGATCGAGGATCTGTTGTTATTGGCGCGCGCCGATGCGGGATTGCCCGCCCTGCCGCTGGATCGCGTGGAACTGACGCCGCTGGTGCGCGACGTCTGCGAGCAAGGCCAGATTTTGGCTGAGGAACGCCAGCTCGAAATCTCGGCCGAGGCTCCCGAGCAGCCGGTGTACGTGGAAGCCAACGATCCTGCGCTGCGCCGGCTTTTGCTGCTGCTGGTGGATAACGCCGTGAAGTATACGCCGGCGGGTGGGCGCATCACGGTGTCGGTGGGGATGGACCCATCGGGCGCCACGGTGACGGTGAGCGACACGGGCATCGGGATTCCGGACGCTGCACTGCCGCACGTGTTCGAGCGCTTCTATCGCGTGGATGAATCGCGCAGCCGGGAAGCGGGCGGTGCGGGACTGGGCCTGGCGATCGCGCAATGGATCGCCGAGCGGCATCACGCGAGTCTTGAAGCCGAGAGCGTGGTCGGGCAGGGGTCGGCGTTCCGGGTGCGGTTTCCTTCGGCGTAACCCACCGCCCTCTTCTAATGCGCCTCCAGCGCCCGGCCGATAGACCAATGATGGCCCGAATACCCACGCTGGATGGCTGGCGCGCAGTTGCGATCGGGGCCGTCACGATGCATCACCTCACGCGGTGTTTCTATCTGCGCGAGGCCGATTACGACCTTAGCATCACCCGCTACGGCGCCTTCGGCGTGGATCTATTTTTCGCCATCAGCGGATTGTTGATCACTAAGTTGCTGCTCGACGAGTGGCGCGGGAAGCAGTCGTTCGATCTGCCGGGTTTCTACATCCGCCGCGCGTTTCGCATTCTGCCGCCCTATCTGCTGTTTCTCGCGGTCTACTCCATCGCAAGCCACTGGCGTTCGCCGCTCGAACTGTTTTCCTGCCTGTTCTTCTTCCGCAACTATGCGCCGGTGGGGCTCGCGGATGCCGGAACGCTGCACTTGTGGTCGCTGTCGGTGGAGGAGCACTTCTATCTGTTGTGGCCGGCGCTGCTCGCTTGGGTGGGCGCTCGCCGGTCGAAGCCGCTGGCCGTGAACCTGGCGCTGGGAGTCGCGTTGTGGCGAATGGTGGAATCGCAGTTGCCAGTGAAACTCCTGCCGCTGGTGGTCACTCACTTTCGCACCGACCTGCGTCTGGATGGGCTCCTGTGGGGATGCGTATTCGCGTTTCTTCTGGACGACCAGAAGCAGTGCCAAAAGTTGGTCTGCCAATTGCGCCTCCCAGCGTGGCTCGCGATGGCCGCGGTGCTGGGACTGTGCATCGTTTTCTATTCCGAGATGACCAGCGTTTTGGTGGCTGCGCTGATTCCGGTTCTGCTGCTGGGGACGTTGACGCATCCCGAGTGGCGGATCAGCCGCGCGCTGGACTTGCCGCCGGTGGCCTGGATCGGCCGCATCTCGTACAGCCTGTACCTTTGGCAGGGCTTGCTGCTGGCTCCCGGATGGGACCACGCCACGGCTTGGTGGCAGCTTTGGCCGTGGAATTTGGCGTTGTTGTTGGCCGTCGCAACGGCTAGTTATTACTGCATGGAGAAGCCGTTGATTCGCTTGGGGCATCGGCTGTCAGCGTCGCGGGCACCGCACCTCGTACATCAGAAGCTCGAAACCATTAGCGCTGAGCCTGCGTAGGAAGACCTCAAGTTCGCGCGCCGAAGCGTCGATACACAATGTGGTGAGTTCGCGGGCATTTTTGGTAGTCTCCCTCCTCTGGCTTGGCCCTGCGGCCTGGGCTCTCACCGTGCAAGAAAGCCGAACGGCGTCGGTGGTGAGCGAACAATCGTGCGTCGCGCCGAAGGCCGTTTCGACTTTTCAGCCCGTCGACCGGCAAGCTTTTGTGTGGTTCATGGCCTTGCAGGTGCGCGCCGGCGATCAGTTGCGGGTGGATTGGGTGGACCCGGCGGGTACGGTCGCGACCACGGCCGAGTATGGCGAGCTGCCGAGCGCAGGCGAGTTGTGTTTCACCTCGCAATTGCCGATCGCGGGATTCGGGCCGGCGTCGCAACCGGGGAACTGGACAGTTCGCGGAATAGCCAATGGCGCCGTGGCGTTTTCGCGAACGTTTGCTATCGCGCCAGCCAACGACAACGGCGGGCCTATCGTAACGAACGTCACCTGGTCCGGCGAACGTGCGCAGGAGATCGATTTCACGGTGCGCGGCAAGAATTTTCAGCCGGGATCGCTGGTATTGATCGCGCAGTACAAGCTATCGGGCGGCTGGACGTATCTCGCGAGCCTGCAGCCACACGACGCGACGCCGAATCAGCTCACCGTACATTACGCCGGGCTCCCCGCCAACGAGTATCTGGTGATCGTGGAGAGTCCCGATCAACGTATGAGCCGTCCCATGCCGTTCGTGATCGCAACCGCCGGCTATAAGCTGCCCACCGCCGCAGGTGTTCCGTGGATAATTACGCAGGGGCCGTACGGAACGTTTTCGCACTGGGGGAACAGCCTGCACGCGTTCGATATCGCTCCGCGCTCGGGAGACTGCGTGGTGGCGATGAAGGCCGGAATCGCGTACACGCACGATCTTGGATTGCGGCAGGACCACCGGCATCATTCGTTCGGGAATTACATCACTATCGATCACGGCAACGGCGAATTCAGCCACTACGCGCACCTGGCTACCGGCACGTTCGTGGTGAAGAACGGCGAACATGTGGAGCAAGGGCAGGCGCTCGCGACGGCCGGCAACAGCGGCTACACACTGGGCGAAGGCGGCGGTTATCACGTGCACGTAAGTGTCACGCGCGGATTACCGATTTCGTCGGCAAGCGTTCCGTTTCAATTTGACGATTTGGATTGGAAGCGCGGGGGTGGATATCGGACCGTGGTTTCCACCAACGAGTCTCCGCTGTGCGATTGCGGATCGAGGCGCAACATCGCGCGGGGTAGCGGTTCTGAAGACGGCCAATTCTCGGGCGCGGTTTCCGTGGCGCAATGGTGGAGCGATGTTGTCGCTGTGGCGCGTGGATCGAAAGTGCTGGACGTTTCGCTTTCGTGGGCCGGGGCACCGGGCGATCTCGATCTGCATCTGATGAGTCCCACTGGCCGGCATTACAGTTCCTACGCCGATACCACCGGGTATTCGGGCGAAACCAATCCGAAATCGTTCCGCGTGCCGAATCCGGAAGCGGGGCTGTGGCGAATTTCAGTAGAAGGCATGCGCGGGTCCGGACCCATCAATTTCGGCGTAGAGACATCGGGTTCGAAAAGCCGCTTGCGCGCGTCGCGTTAGCTCGCGGCCCCAGGGCTTCAGCAGATTTTCAGACCGGTGTAGTACCATGGCGGCCATGCACAAAAGCGCCCGGTTGAGCTTAATTTCGCTGCTTGTTTTGGCCGCTGCGTTCGCGCAAAGCGGTTACCATCAAATCAAAAAAATCTCGATCCCCGGCGATGGATTCTGGGATTACCTCACCACCGATCCCGCAACAGGCCGCATATTCGTCTCGCACGGTACGCAAGTGGATGTCGTGGATGGCAAGAAAGGCGAAGTGATCGGCACCATCACCGGACTGAAGCTGGTGCACGGCATCGCGCTCGCCCCCGAGTTCAACCACGGCTTCATTAGCGACGGCGCGGCCAACCAAGTGGTCATGTTCGATATGAAGACGCTCGCCAAACTGGGCGAGGTGTCAGCTGGCATGAATCCGGACGGCATCATCTACGATCCGGCAACCAAGCGCGTATTCGCGTTCAACGGCCGCAGTGCCAGTGCCACTGCGGTGGACGCCGAAAAAGGAACGCTGGCCGGCACGGTGCAGCTCGAAGGCAAGCCCGAGTTTCCGGCGCCCGATGGCAAGGGACACGTCTACGTCAACATCGAAGATAAGAGCGAAGTGATGGACATCGATGCCAAGGCGCTGACGGTAGCGCACAAATGGCCGCTTGCGCCGTGCGAGGAGCCGTCGGGAATGGCGATGGACACCAAAACCCGGCGTCTGTTTTCCGGTTGCGACAACAAGATGATGGCCGTGATGGACGCCGATACCGGCAAGGTTGTCACCACGGTGCCGATTGGCGACGGAGTGGACGCCACGTGGTTCGATCCAGGCACCAGGTACGTTCTCAATTCCTGCGGGCAGGATGGCGTGCTCACAGTTATCCACGAGGATTCACCCGACAAGTACACCGTGGTTGAGAATGTCCCGACGGCCAAGGGCGCGCGCACCATGGCGCTCAATCCGAAGACGCACACGGTCTACCTGTCTGTGGCCGAAGTTCAATTCCTGCCCCGGCCCGCGGGGGACACCAAGGGACGTCCGCCGCGCAAAGTCGTTCCCGGCACCTTCGGCTTGCTAGAATTTGGGAGGTAATGACAGGGCTTGCCGCGGATCCAATCTGCAAAGAGCACATAACGGGTCCGCAGCATCCTGAGCAACCGGCGCGATTCGACGCGGCGGTGGGCGCGCTCCGCGATCTGCCGCTGGTTCCGATTCCGCCGCGCCTCGCCAATCACGACGAACTCGCGCTGTGCCACGCGCGCAAATACATTCAACTGGCCGAACGGGAGATCTTCGAAGGATTTCACGAACTCAGCACCGGCGACACAGTCATTTCGCCGAAATCTTTGGATGCGGCGCTGCGATCCACCGGCCAGGCGCTCAACGCGATCGACGCCATCGTGAACAAGCGCGTCGCTAATGCGATCAGCATCGGCCGGCCGCCGGGCCATCACGCCAATGCGGTGCGCGGCATGGGCTTCTGCATCTTCAACACCATCGCAATCGCGGCGCGATACGCCCAGCACAAGCATGGCGTCGGGCGAGTGCTAATTGCCGATTGGGACGTTCATCACGGCAACGGAACTCAGGACATTTTCTACACCGACGGCTCTGTGTTCGTGTTCAACACGCATCAATCGCCGTGGTATCCGGGAACCGGCCCGCGCGACGAACGGGGAGAAGGAAAAGGCGAGGGGATGACGCTGAATTGTCCCTTTCCGGCAGGCTCGGGGCGCAAGGAGATTCTGGGCGCGTTCCAGGAGCAGCTGATCAGCGCGGCTAACGAAGTGAAGCCTGAGCTGGTGCTGCTTTCCGCGGGCTTCGATTCGCGCGCCGGCGATCCGCTAGGGCAGTTCTTGCTGACGGATACCGATTTCGCGGACTTGACCCGCGTCGTTCGAGAGATTGCCGACAAACACGCCGGCGGCCGGTTGCTATCGGTGCTCGAAGGCGGCTATAGCTTGACGGGATTGGCCGCGGGTGTTCGGGCGCACGTCGAGGCCCTGCTTTGATTTCTATCGCGCCAGCGAGCGAACGCGATGTTCCGACAATCCTGAATTTCATTCGCCAGCTTGCCGAATACGAAAAGCTTTCGCATCTTGTCGTCGCCACCGAAACCAATATTCACGAACATGTGTTCGGCCCCAATCCTGTAGCCGAGGTACTTCTGGCCTACTGGAACGAAGAACCGGTGGGATTCGCGCTCTACTTCCGGAATTTCTCCACCTTCCTCGGACAGCCCGGCATCTATCTGGAAGACCTGTTCGTCGAGCCTGATCATCGCGGCAAAGGAATCGGCAAGGCACTCTTGATCCGTCTCGCGCAAATCGCGTTGGAACGGGGATACGGGCGATTGGATTGGTCGGTGCTCGACTGGAACGCACCGTCCATCGAATTCTATCGCAGCCTCGGCGCCGTACCAATGGATGCGTGGACGGGATACCGTTTGACAGGCGATGCGTTATCGCGGCTCGCTCTGGGTGACGGGCGCGGGGCGTAGCTGGGCTTCTTCCAGGCGCTTCGCTTCCTGGTAGGTAAACACCATGCGGTGAATCACGGTGATGTTGGCCAGCACGGCGATCACCCACAGAACCGGCGCCATCTTATCGAACAGAGCTCCGATAATGAACAGCACCACGCGCTCGGGCCGTTCCATGAAACCCACCTTGCAGCTCGGGATCGTGTTTTCAGCGCGCGCCCGCGTGTAGCTCACCATCACCGACCCGGTCATCACGATCGCGGTCAGCACGACGTAAAACGGCCGGTTGATGGTGCCGTAGTAGACCAGCAAGCCCATCAGCAGCGCGAGATCGGAGTAGCGATCGAGCACCGAGTCGAAAAATCCGCCGAATCGCGTGACTCTGTTGGTCTCGCGCGCCACGCGCCCGTCCACCATATCGAACAGTCCAGCGCCGATGATCACGAAACCGGCCGAGCGGAATTGCCCGGCAGCCAGCAGAACGGCAGCCACAACGTTGATGACCAGTCCGAGGAAGGTGAGGACGTTGGGATGAATTTTCGAAAGGGCGAGTCCGCGGACGATCAGGAGAATTACTTTGTTGCACGCGACGCCGATCGCGCGGGTGTATGTCATGCCGGGCGGCCCCTTCCGATTCTAGCTCGAAACCGGATCATTCAGTTACATCGTGGATGGTAATCAACTGTATGATCTCCATCTCGCGGACGCCCCCGGGAATCTGCACTTTCACCGTATCGCCCACCCTTTTGCCGATCAGCCCGCGGCCAATGGGCGAAGTGGTGGAGATGCGGCCGGCGGCGACGTCGGCATCTTCGCTCGTCACCAAACTGTAAGTAATCTCCTCGTCCTTGTCGAGATCGAGCACCGTGACCTTGGAACCGAGGCCGACTTTATCGCGCGGGATGCGCGCCATATCCACCATGGAGAGCTCGCGCAGACGGGCACGGAGTTGGCCGAGCCGCATGTTGACAATGCCCTGGCGTTCCTTGGCGGCGTGGTACTCGGCGTTCTCGCTCAAATCGCCATGCGCGCGCGCTTTCGAGATCTCGCGCGGAAGGTCGATGCGCAATTCGGTATCGAGGGCCGCTATTTCGTCTTCAAGCTTTTTCTTTAAATCGAGCATCCTGCAACTGCCTATTATTATACGGGGGCCCGGGCCGTCCTGGCGGCGAGCGGGCGGGGACTTTCGAACAACTCCACCACGACATCGCCAAACGAACCCACGCGCTCCCGGCGCCAGCTGGAAAACTCCGGCCGCACCGAAAACCAGTTGCGCCAATAGCGTACGGCACCCGAGCCGCCATAAATGACAAACCGCCCCGAGGCGGGAATCGGCCCCTGAGCCAGAGTCGTGACATAATGTTCGGCTTCGGGCGATTCGTCAAAAGGCAACAAATACGGCTTGCCGCGGAACGGGTAGACGGGCAGATGACAGTAGAGAAAGCCCGGCAGCGCGTAATCGGGATGCCAAACGGGCGGGCGGGCTTCGATGAACGGGCTGGGGCACAGGACGGGCAAGGCAGGATCGTTCTTCGCGAGTTGATCGATGGTATGGGCGGCCTCGCGCCAACCCGAGCCGTGGTGCATCGGCCAAGCCTCGCGCCATTGGCCCAGCATCAGGAGAACGCCGGCGGCAAACGCAATCGTGATCGGCTTCCAGCGATCGGCGGGAATAAAACAGGCAGCGGCGAGCGTAGCGGCGAGGGCGGCGCCCGGAAGCCCGATGTAAAGATAACGGGTGACGAACATGCTGCTGCCGGTCAGGCGCGAGACGGCGAATAGCGAGACCGGTTGGATCAGCCACCAGGCGGCGATCAGAACGATCGCGGGAGTCGGCCAGACGCCGCGAGTCCGAGGCCACCGGAACAAGCGTCCCAACACGAAAGCTCCCGCTCCGCAAATCAAGATGAGGCCGAACTTGAGCGAAATCCGCAGGTCGCGGTAGGTGGGAAGCGCGACAATCACGTGTGAAGTAGCCTCGCGAAACAGGTGCAGGGCGTCGATCAATACCGGCAACAGCGTCACGCCAAGAAGGGCGAAAACGGCCAGGACGGCGAGCCAACCGGGCCGGGCATCGCGGCGGAAAAATCGAACAGCGGCGTAGATCGCCACTACGATATAGAATGGCCAAAACAGCAAGTGGACGCGCCATACCAGGGCCGCACTCGCGACAAACAGCGCCGCGTCCCACCAACGGCCGTCGTCCAGCCACCGAATCAGGAACAGCAGGCTCGCCGCCACCAAGCAGGTCCCCAGTGCGTAGGGGCGCGCATCGGCCGCTTGATCGTTGAACCCCCGCATCGACAGGCAGGCAAACACGGCAAACCACGCGGCTTCCGGTACGATGAGCCGCGCCGCCAAACGTGCGATCAGAAACAGCGCGATTCCCATCAAAAGGACCGACGGCAGCCGATAAGCGACTTCTGAAAAGCCGAGAACCGATTGGGCGGCCTGGGGAAGCCGGTAATAAATGGAATCCGGCACCTGCGGCGCCACCGCAAACGAGGGGTGGCTCGCGCCGTGCTGGACAACGAAAACCGTGGCCATTTCGTCCACCCAGAAACTGGAATTGAGCGGCATCAACCACAGCCGGGCGATGCAGGCGGCTAGCAGGAGAACGAGCACCCAATTGTTTTCGAGGGGTTTCGTAAGGCCTTTGGGCGGAATCGCGCCTTAATGTTACAATAATACTGAGGCATCAGTAAATCCCACCTATGGCTTTCAAACCAGCTTTCGCGCAGGGCGCACAGATCGAGCATGCGAAGTACGGCCTTGGTTCCGTGACTTCTTGCACGGAAGAGTATATTGTGATTAAATTCGACGACCACGGTGAGAAGAAGTTTGTGCTCGCGATTGCGTTGACAGCGTTGAAGAAAAGCGATCGCCAGCCGCCAGTGGAGAAGCGCCGGGCCGCCCGCAAAAAGGCCGCGCCGGCCGCCGCCGCGAAGTAATAGAATTGGCGGGATACACAGGAGTGCATCCCGCACCTAAACTGACTGCTTATGCAGTCGGAGTCTTGATCTTTTCGCGCTGCTCCCGCAGCACGGCCTTCCGGCTCAACTTGATCTTGTTCCCCTCCAGCGCCAGAACCTTCACCAGGATCTGATCGCCTTCCTTCAGCTCATCGCGCACCGCTTTGATCCGGTTCTCCGAAATCTCGCTGATGTGCAACAGGCCATCGGTGCCGGGGAAGATCTCGACAAACGCGCCGAATTCTGCCAGCCGAACGACTTTGCCTAGGTAAGTCTTGCCCACTTCGGCAACGGCGCAGATATCGGTGACGCGCTGGATCGCCTTCTGGGCCGACTCGCCGTCGGACGCGAAAATCTTCACCGATCCGTCATCTTCGACGTCGATTTTTACTCCTGTCTCGTCGACAATACTGCGGATCATCTTGCCGCCCGGCCCGATCAGATCGCGAATCTTGTCGGTTGGAATCGTCAGCGTGTAAATGCGCGGGGCGTACTGCGACATCTCGCCGCGCGGCTTATCGATGGTGGCCACCATCTTGTCCAAGATGAACAGCCGGGCGCCCTTGGCCTGGGCCAGCGCCTCCTTCATGATCTTGGTGGTGACGTTGGGGACCTTAATGTCCATCTGCAGGCCGGTGATGCCCTTGCGCGATCCCGCCACTTTGAAATCCATATCGCCGTAATGATCTTCGGCGCCCGCGATATCGGTTAGAATGGCATAATCCTTGCCTTCCATCACCAGACCCATGGCGATGCCTGCGATCGGCTCGGCGATCGGTACGCCCGCGTCCATCAACGCAAGCGCGCCACCACACACGCTGGCCATGGAACTGGAACCGTTCGATTCCAGAATGTCGCTGACCACGCGAATGGTGTAGGGGAACTTCTTGTCGTCGGGGATGACCGCTGAGAGCGATCGTTCCGCCAGCGCGCCATGTCCAATTTCGCGCCGTCCGGCTCCGCGCATGAACCCAACCTCGCCGACGCTGAACGGCGGGAAGTTGTAATGCAGCATGAAGCGCTTCGAGGTTTCAGTAAGATCGAACATCTCGATCCGCTGTTCGTCGTCCTTGGTTCCGAGTGTGACGGTGACCAGCGCCTGAGTCTCGCCGCGGGTAAACAACGCCGAGCCGTGCGTGCGGGGCAGCACGCCTACTTCACAATCGATATTACGGATTGCATCGAAGGCGCGGCCGTCCGGACGGCGCTTAGCCTTCAGCATCTCGTCGCGGAAAATGCGCTCCTTCAAGGTGTCGAACAGTTCCTTCCCTTCGGCTTGCTCTTCCTCGGGAAGCGCCTCCACCACTTTCTTCTTGGCTTCGTGGACGCGATGATAGCTTTCGAGCTTGGGATACTTCTTGGTGTCGAGAGCGTCGGTCAGCTCCGTGCGAATCTGCTTTTCGATGCGCGCGTACAGGTCTTTGTTGACCTCAGGCGCCGCAGCAGTCCACTTCTTCTTGCCGACCTTCGAGACCAGTTCGCGAATCCCGGCGGCAATTTTCTTGCAGCAGGTGTGGCCGTATTCGATGGCCTCCAGCACTTCCTCTTCGGACGCATGCTGCGCGCCCGCTTCCACCATCACGATGCCGTGCTCGGTGCCCGCCACCACGATGTTGACCTTGGACTCGCGGGTTTCGTCGTAGCTGGGGTTGGCCACCAGCTTGCCGTTCACCGAACCCACGCGCACGCCGCCCAGCACATGCTGGAACGGAATATCGGAGATCGCGAGCGAAGCGCCGGCGCCGATGATGGCCAGCGTGCTCGGGTCGCGCTTGGGATCGGCCGACAGCACCATGGCGATCACCTGCGATTCGTTCATGAACCCTTCGGGGAACAGCGGCCGGATGGGCCGGTCAATCAAACGGCTGGTGAGGATTTCCTTCTCCGAAGGACGCCCCTCACGCTTGATAAAGCCGCCGGGAAATTTTCCCGCGGCGTAAGTGTATTCTCGATAATCGACGGTGAGGGGGAAGAACGCGGCACCCGCTTTGGGCTCTTCATTCGCGCACGCACTCACCAAAACAACGGTGTCCCCGGAGCGGACCACGACGGCGCCATTGGCCTGTTTCGCGATCTTGCCTGTCTCCAGGGTAATCTTTTGACCATCCAGGTCAATCTCTACGGTATGTAGCATCTGAAATTCCTTTTAATCCAGGCGAAGCTTTCCGCTCCAGCCTGTTGTTGCAAAGCGCACAACGATCCGCTGCTGCGCTTAGGGACTAAGAGGAGACTTTGGAGTGTTTGAAACTGTGGGAACGCCGCCCACCGGGGCGGTTTACCTGTAACCCGAGCATCTAACGACGGATGCCCAAGCTTAGAATCAGGTTCTTGTATCTTTCCGGGTTACGGCTTTTCAGGTATTTCAACATGCGGCGGCGCCGCGCGACCATCGACAGCAATCCCCTCCGGGAATGATGATCTTTGCGGTGCGTCTTGAAATGATCCTGGAGTTGCAGAATGCGCTGACTCAGGATTGCTACCTGCACTTCTGGCGAACCGGTATCGGTTTTGTGTACCCGATAAGTTGCAACTGCCTGCTGTTTTGTGTCCGTCGCCAAAGCCATGCTCGAATCGATACTCCTCGTCTTACCTTAATCTCTTTTTTGTCCTTCACAGGATAGCACAAATCGGGAGTAATGATTCTAGGGAACCCAAGCCCGGAGGGTCTGTGATTGTCGCGAGGCGATTGTCTACTTGTCGGCGGGCGATTCACCCATTGATTCCCTGGCCGGTGCTTTCACTTCATCGCCGGCAGGTTGTTTGGGTTGAACCTTGGCGCGAGGTTTCGCGGGTGGGGCCGCCACGTTGAAGTGCATTACCGGAAGTGTGAACGGCGGGTATCCCATCCGCGAGGTAAGCCCATATAACAACTCGCGCACAAAGGGCCATGAATGGAGTGCTCCATTCGCGCGGGCAAACTCGGCCAAATCGCTCTCGCTGGGAGACTCAACTCCGCTGATTTCATATACCAGCAGGTAGGTTATCGAGGATTCGATCGCCTTGGTTTGCTCCGATTGGGCGCTAAACGTGTAATCGCAAACGATCTCAAGGCTGCCCTCCCCATGCTTCCCCAGTTTGCAATCTAGTTCGACGTTGGGCATCAACGACGAGCCACTCACCTCAGGAGCGCACTTCGCAGAGATCGCGGCAAGGCGGACTCCCTTCAACTCCACGCGCTTCGCAACGCGGCCTACTGCCGCGAGATCAACAGTTCTTTCCAACTCGCACGCACTCCTTATTGAACGTGGGCACTACAACGCCTACCATCCACGTGGTACACATAGTAGTGCCCGCGTTAGCGGGCACCTCATCTTCAATTGGAATGGGCGGCTCAACCCAGTTCCACGCAATCGGGACCGGCTGAAATCTCACCTCGAAGCCACAGGCGGCCAGAGATCTCGCCATCGTCTTTACCGTTAAATTGTGACTGCCAGTGAGCATCCGGGTGACGAACGAACGGTCACATTCCATTCTCCGCGCCAGTTCGGCCTTGGAGACGCCGCTCTCGTTCATCACGTTCTGAATAGTCGCCTGCGCCATAGCGAGTGCCGACTCCTCCAGAATCCCGGTGTCCACATCAGTTCTTGTTGAGGACCGCAACCAGAACATCGTAAGTACCTCCATTGAACTCTTCGAGAAATTCCGCGTAAAGATCCAGAGCTTTTTGAATCTCACGCCCTTCCTGCTTACCTCTCCCTGCCTTGTCCTTCACCCAGCCGTTGAACAAAACCGCAATGATCCGCTGCTCCTTCACGACTCTTGCACAATACAGCCTATGATCGTGCTCCTTGAATTCCCACAAGGGCCTAGCATCTCCCCGCAGAGGACAGAACCTCTCGTGGTTGATGTAGTCCTTCCCCATGATTGTAAGGGAGTGGAATTGACCTTTAAAGCGTTTGCGCATACGCTCCTGGATTTGGTTTTCAAGGAACTCAACGGAAGGGCATCTGTTGTTGCTGGCCCGTTCGTAGTGAACAATACGCGCCAAGCCGCCGGAGACGTATTCGTGTATTGGCAGTCGATCTGCTCCACCAAAAGAAACACCGTTACCGAACCTCCAGCTTACTGCGTGCTGACTTATATGTCAACATCGTATCGTCCTGCCATTCAGATGCCTTTAGAGTCCAGAATTGTACAGGTGTTTTTCTCGCTTGTTTTCAATCACTTAGGTTTTTTCAGAGTCTTGCTACTGGCTTTGGTCTTCCCCACGCCCGCAATCTTCGGGGAGTGCTCTACCTGGGCTTGCGCCAGCTCGTTAACACCGGATGAGATGACGGACGTGAAATGTCGGTGTCGTCAGGATCTTTCGTACCGTCTCAACTTAGCCGCTCGTGGTCTCAATTCCATGACACCAATCCGAATTTCTCACCGCTGCTCAAGCTAAGGCCACCCCGCATCAAATCCCATCCAATTGTGTTACATTGGGTGTCTTCGGCTTTGTGTCAGTCTGTTTTTCCCAAACCTCTCAAACCGAGTGACAGGAGACAAGTTTATGAACCTTCGTCCGCTCCATGATCGCGTGCTCGTCAAGCGGCTGGAAGAGCAGGAAACCAAGCGCGGCGGCATCATCATCCCCGACAGCGCCAAAGAGAAACCGCAGCATGCCGAGGTGATCGCGGTCGGCAGCGGAAAACTCCTCGAAGACGGCACTCGCGCCACGCCCGCCGTCCAGGCCGGCGACAAAATCCTCTTCGGCAAGTACTCCGGCTCCGACATCCGGATCGACGGCGACGAGTTCCTGATCCTCCGCGAAGACGAAATCCTGGGAGTATTCGCCAATGAATAAGTTGCTCATCGCGGTGCTCGCGTTTGCCAGCATCGGTACGGCCAGCGCCCAAATCAAGCTGGCCGTCATCAACACGCAGAAGGCGCTGCTCGATACCGACGAGCTCAAGAAAGATCAAAAAGAGATGGAGGCCAAGTTCAAGCCTCGCCAGGATCAAATGGTCAAGATCCAAAAAGAGCTCGAAGACATCCAGACCCAATTGAACAGCGGAAAGCTCAACGAATTGGGCACGCAGGAGATGCAGACCGAAGGCCAGCGCAAGCAGCGCGAACTGCAGCGCCTGCAGCAGGATCTGCAGGAGGACGTGGAGCGCGAGCGCACCGATATCATCCAACGCGCCGGCACTCGCATGCAGGAAGTGGTGAAGAAGCTGTCCGAAGAAAAGGGGCTGGACATCGTGGTGGATTCCGCGAATACGGTCTTCTTTAAGCCGTCGTTCGAGATCACCGCCGACGCCACGGCCGCGTACAACAAAGCGTACCCGGTAGCCGCGGCGAAGTAGCCGCACCAGAAGCGGTAAAATGGCAGTAGGCAAATGGCCAGCTACCTGGAAGCCTACGGGGCCGCCGAGCAACACCGTGCACGCATCATCGCGGTGGTGAAGAATTGCTCTATGGTGCTGGGCGCTGTGTTAATCGCCGGGCTGATTCTGTTCGCCATTTACCGCAATCACACCGAGGAACGGCAGGCCAAAAACTTCCTAGGGCTGCTCGAATCCCGCAATTACACAGCCGCATATACGCTCTGGGGCTGCACCGACACGCGGCCCTGCCCGCAGTATCCGTTTAACAAATTTATGGACGATTGGGGTCCCAAAAGCGCACACGCCGGCGATCCCGCGCAAGCGTCCATCGGGCTTTCGCAATCCTGCGGCTCGGGCGTCGTGATCCGCCTCGATTACAAAAATCCAGCGGACTCCGTGGCACTGTGGGTGGAACGCGATTCCGGCATCATCAGCTTCGCGCCTTACCCCGAGTGCCCGGGCCGCCATCTGCACTTCGGCGCGTGGCTGAAATCGATCTTCGGCGGCGGTTGACTCAGCTATCCTGATTCTTGTTCAATCTCCCGAACCTGGTTACGCTCGCGCGCCTGGTCCTTGCGCCGTTCGTGGCATCGGACATTCTGCACGGCCGCTATGCCCACGCCATCATTCTGCTCTTCATTGCCGGCTTCACCGACGTGTTGGACGGATTCCTCGCGCGCCAGCTTAAAATCGCCACGCGCACCGGCGCCTACTTCGATCCCATCGCCGACAAAATTTTACTTGGGCTTATTTATATTTCGCTCGGCGCGGCCAGTGCTCTGCCGTGGTGGATGGTGGCCGTCGTATTCGGCCGCGACATCCTGATTCTCGCCATGGCCGCCTACGGGCTGCTCTTCACTTCGCTGCGCAAATTTCCGCCGTCGGTGTGGGGCAAGATCAGCACGTTCTTGCAGATCGGCGCAGCGCTAGTGGTGATGGGTGTGCACGCCGGCATCCCCGCGCCCCTCACGCTGTCGCTCACATTAATGATCGCCGGAACGGTTGTCAGTGGGTTGCATTACGTGTGGCGCGGCGTGGGAATGTTGAGGCAAACGACTCATTGACGTGCGCAACCCGCGGGAGTAGGCTGAAAGAGTGCC
Source organism: Bryobacterales bacterium (assembly GCA_963772905.1). GTDB lineage: Bacteria > Acidobacteriota > Terriglobia > Bryobacterales > Bryobacteraceae > Palsa-89. Next base: position 300,302 of record CAVYZD010000001.1, read on the forward strand.
TGCGCCCATCACGCGATATCGAGTGCCCGGCCATTACCTCTGGTCAGGCTTCGCGGCGTTGGCATTCACTGGGCTCTCGTTCTGGTTCGCGCTGATTTGGCCGGTCTGCTGGATCGCCACCGGGTTGTTTCTTGCGAGCGCCGTTCTGGTGCTCTATTTGGCGTCGCGCCCCGCGGTTGAAATCTACGAAGGCCACGTGAAAATCGGAAATCACGCCATCCCGTGGCGTCACATTCGCAGGCTCGATCGCAGCGCCAACATGCCGTTGATGGTGCGCCTCACTTTGGCCGACAAAACGCGCATCCTGGTGGTCTATCCCGGCGATCCGAATTCTTCCAGCGGCCTATTGCGCAGCTTGCGCCGCCACTCGCGCGAGGCTTTGATCGACGGCGTCCCCTATCGCCAGTTCTGGGGCGAAGCCGCCGTGAGCGCGATCGCTAAAAAGCAGTTGGCGCCGCCGCGCTATCCGCTCTTGCTCCCCGACGACGAAGCTGAAGTGGAGCGCATGTTCCAGAGGCTGAAGTCGGTGGGCCACCTGGATCAGAAGACGTCCTCTGAAGACAAGTAGCGCGCGCCGGAGCCACGCCCTGCGATGGCTGCTTGGCATCTGCTTTCTGCTCCTCCTCGCCGCCATCACGAGTCCTCTTTGGCTCAGCTCTCTCGGCGGATATCTGGTGCGTGCCTCGCCGCCTGTTCACGCCGACATGATCGTGGTCCTGGCGGGCGATTTTTCGGGCAATCGCATCCTCACGAGCGCCGATCTGGTGCGGCGCGGATTCGCTCCCCAAGCGCTGGTCAGCGGACCATCGGGCGCTTATGGACTGCATGAGTCCGACCTCGCGATCCAGTTCGCCGTGCGCCACGGTTACCCGGAAACCTACTTCATCGCTCTGCCCAACGATTCCCGCTCCACGAAATCGGAAGCCGACGTCGTGCTGGCAGCGCTCGCAAAATCGCATGCGCACAGCGTCGACATCGTCACCAGCAACTACCACACCAGGCGCGCCGGCAACATCTACCACACCAAAGCTCCGGGCCTTGACATTCACATGATCGCCGCGCCCGATACCTACTTCACACCGGACGGCTGGTGGCGGGATCGCGACGCCCGCAAAACTTTTCTGCTGGAATGGATGAAGACCGTTGCAACCTGGCTAGGTATGTAGTCCGCATGAAGAACAAAGAAATCCTGAAATCAGTCTGGCCCTATCTCTGGAAATACCGGCGCAACATGGCGCTCGGTATGGGATCGCTGTTGCTCACCAATATCACCAAAGCCGCGCTGCCGCTCGCCATCCGCAGCGGCATCGATTCGCTGATGAAAGGCTTCCGTCTCTCGCTGGTCTTCGAATTCGCCGCGCTGGTCGTGCTGCTCTCCATCGTCAAGGGAGTTTTCCAGTACTGGATGCGCGTCATCCTCATCGGCCTTTCGCGCGACATCGAGTACGACCTGCGCAACGATCTGTTCTCGCATATAGTCGATCTCTCGCAGGACTTCTACGCCAAATACCGCACCGGCGATATCATGGCGCGCGCCACCAACGACCTCAACGCAGTCCGGATGACGCTCGGCCCAGGCATCATGTACACCACCGAAACGTTCTTCACCGCGCTCTTCCTGGTCGCAATCATGGGCTTCTTCGACTGGCGCCTAACGCTGTTCTGCTTGATTCCAGCGCCCCTGGTGAGCGTCGCGGTGATCCTGTTCGGGCGAAAGATCCATGACCGCTTCGAGATTATCCAGAAAATGTTTTCCGACATCAGCAGCCGCGTGCAGGAGAATCTCTCGGGTGTGCGCGTGATCCGCGCCTACGCTCAGGAAAAAGCCGAGATCCACAAGTTCGAACTGCTGAATCAGGATTACGTCGCGCAAAACATCCGACTCGCCCGGCTCTCCGCGTTTTTCATGCCGTTGCTCCAGGCCCTGATCGGCTTCGGATTTCTGGTTGTGCTGCTGGGCGGCGGCTATCAGTTGCTCGCGCATCGTATCTCGCTCGGCAGCTTCGTGATGTTCAACACCTATATGGGCATGCTGATCTGGCCCATGATCGCCTTGGGCTGGGTGGTGAACCTGATGCAGCGCGGCACAGCATCCTGGAGCCGGATTATGGAGCTCATGGCGGAAAAACCGAGCATTCAAAAGCAAAACTTCGAGGCATTCGACGTGCGCGGCGAACTCCGTTTCGACGGCGTCGAAGTGAAATATCCGGCGGGCGACGCGCTCAAAGACATCACGCTCGAGATTCCGGCTGGCGCTACCGTCGCGATCGTCGGCCACACCGGCAGCGGCAAAAGCACGCTGGTGAGTTTGATCGCGCGCCTGATGGATCCCACGCGCGGCGCCGTGTATCTCGATGGCGTCGACCTGCGCGATCTCGATCCGGAATGGCTGCGCCACCAAATCGGATTCGTGCCGCAGGAGACGTTCCTGTTTAGCGCCACGCTGGCCGAGAACATCGCCTGGGGGGTCGAGCATGCGACCGCGGACCAAATCGCGCAGGCCGCCGAACTCGCGGGACTCGCGCCCGATATCGCGAGCTTCCCCGACCAATACGCCACCGTGATCGGCGAGCGCGGCATCACGCTATCGGGCGGCCAAAAGCAGCGCGTCGCCATCGCACGGGCGATCCTGCGCAACCCGAAGATCCTGATCCTCGACGACGCACTCGCCAGCGTTGACACTCTCACCGAAGAGCGCATCCTGACCGGTCTCGCCGATATCATGCACGGCCGCACCACCATCCTGATCTCGCACCGCGTCTCTACCGTCCGGACCGCCAGCCGGATTTTCGTCATCGAACACGGCGAAGTCGCCGAGCAGGGCACTCACGCCGAGCTGATCCTGAACGGCGGCTACTACGCCGACCTGTATCAAAAGCAGCTGCTCGAAGAAGAATTAGAAACGATTTAGCCCTACTTAATCGCCACCGCATTCGGCGGCGACGCGATCCCGCCCTCCACATTCAACGGCGCCGAAACCACCATAAACTCGTACCGCCGATCCCGCGCGCAGTCCTCCGCCAGCGGCGCCAGCACGAACAACTCACCCAGCGGCAGTCCCAACAGCGGCAACGCTCGATAATGCAAAATGCCTTCATTGGAAAAATCGGAAGGAAACGCCTCCACCGCCGGGCAGTCCGTCCCGATCGCCGCCACGCGATTGTTCCACATCCACGCCACCATCTCGCGCGTCGCCTCGATGCCCGCCGATTTCATCTTATCCATGGGCGAGATCGCGCGCTTCTCCTCGGCGCTCAGCCCTTCATAGGATTGCATCCATCCCGTGCGAACCAGCAGGATCGTCCCGGGCTTCAGCGTGCTGCCCTGATGCCCGATCGCCGCCTGCAACTCCGCGAGCGTATAAACCTCGCGGTCCAGCGCATTCACTGGGATCCCCTTCGCCTTCCGATATCCGAACACATCGATCAGCAACCCGCGCCCCACGAATTTATTCGCCCAATGATGAATCCCGAGCGTTGCGTTCCCGCCTCGCACATCTTCGCTGGTCACGCCGCCGTAATATCGCTCATGCCGGATGTGCCCCACGTGCCCCAGACCGTCCCACTGGCTGCTCTCCTGCGTGTTGAAATGCACAAAGTCGTCGTTGGCCATGGGCGCAAGCGGCGAAACCCTGTGCTCGGCCGGCGCGCGCCCGAATAACGGCGGCTTGGCGAATCCCATGCGCGCGTCCAGGCGAAACACCTTGCCCGATTTCACCAGCCCGGCCGCCTCCACCACTCCCTCGGCGGTCAGAAAATTCAGGCACCCCAAGGCATCGTTCTCTCCGAAAACGCCCCACGAGCAATCCTCCGGCAGGTCTTTCCGTATCGGCAGTTCTTCAAATGTTGGAATCTTCATTTCTGAGCCAGTATATGTGACGGGTCGATACTTCGCCACAGCCTTGCCCCCGATCCCAGACTCAGTGACGTACTCCGCCCTAAATCAATCGTCTTCGTAATCAGACGTTTATGTCTGAGCCACCGTTCGCTCAGCTCGTTCGATCTGTAATCTATTCTTGAACCCATTCCCCGCCCCTCCCCGCCTACCCTCAAAAATCAAAGGAATTTATCACCACCAGACACAAAGCAGCCCCCACTTGCGCCACCTCATAGCGGTTCCTGGCATCGCTCCGTGGCTTCGTTTTTGAAATTTGAAAAAAATCGCCACTCGCCACACACCATCCACCCCCACCAACAACCAATAACCAACAACCAACAACTAGCGTCTGCTAGCCTAGTAATTAGGAAGCTCTTGCGCACCAACGACACCGACGGCGCCGCCGGATTCCGCGGCGTCAATCTCACCAAAAAGTTCCGCTCCGGCGGATCCGATTTGGTCGTGTTTCAAGATCTTAGCTTCACCATTGCCCCCGGCGAACGCCTCGCTCTTATCGGAGAATCGGGCGCGGGCAAAAGCACTCTCATGTATCTTTTAGGCGGTCTGGACAGGCCTTCCGCCGGTACGATATACTTCGGACACCAGGACATTTCCAATTTCTCGGACACCGAGCTCGCGGAGTTTCGCAACCGGGAGATTGGGTTCGTTTGGCAGAATCACTCGCTGCTGCCCGAATTTACAGCGCTTGAAAATGTGATGATGCCATTGCTGATTCGGGGCGTCCGCACGCAGGATGCGGAGCCGGTTTCGCTCACGAGGTTGGATGAAGTTGGATTACGAAACCGCGCCTCACACCGCGCGGGAGAATTATCGGGAGGCGAGCAACAGCGCGTCGCAGTTGCTAGAGCCTTGGCTGGGAATCCCTCGGTTCTCCTCGCCGACGAGCCTACCGGCAACCTGGACTTCCGGACGGGCGAAATGATCATCTCCCTGCTCCACGATCTGCACCGCTCTCATAAGCTGACCTCGATCTACGTCACGCACAACCTCTCCTTCGCCACGCGTTGCGACCGGATTTTGCAGTTGGACAAAGGCGATTTGACCCGATGGCGCCCCGACGGAGTTTCCGCTCTGTCGGCGGGCTTTGGAACATCCGATAATGTGTAAGGACGGCGGTTATCATGTTTGAACGTTATACAGAAAAGGCTCGGCGCGTTATTTTCTTCGCAAGATACGAAGCCAGCCAGTTTGGAAGTCCCTATATCGAGACCGAGCATCTGCTGCTTGGCCTTCTTAGGGAGGATAAAGCCTTAGCGAACCGATTCCTGCGGTCTCATGCCGCCATCGAGTCTATTCGCAAGCAGATTGAAGCCCACACCACCATTCGCGAGAAGGTGTCCACCTCGGTGGATCTCCCGCTCAGCCACGAATGCAAGCGCGTGCTCGCCTATGGTGCGGAAGAAGCCGAGCGCTTGAACCACAAGCACATCGGTACCGAGCATCTGCTGCTCGGCCTGCTGCGCGAAGAAAAATGTTTCGCCGCCGAGATCCTACATGAGCGCGGTCTGCGCCTCTCCCAAGTGCGCGAGGAAATCCAGCGTTCGTCGTCGGAAAAGGTTGCGTCCAGCCGTCCCAAGGAAAGCTCGCTGCTGGCCGAGTTCAGCCGCGATCTCACGCAGGCCGCCATGGACGGAGCGCTCGATCCTTTGATCGGACGCGATTACGAACTTGAACGCGTGGTTCAGATTCTGTGCCGCCGCACCAAGAACAACCCGGTGCTGATTGGCGAACCCGGCGTCGGCAAAACTGCAATTGTGGAAGGCCTGGCCCAACGCATCGCCGATGGCGACGTTCCTTCCTTCCTCGCCGACAAGCGTATCCTCGCTCTCGATCTTTCGTTGATCGTCGCCGGCACCAAGTATCGCGGCCAGTTTGAAGAGCGCCTCAAAACCATCATGAAAGAGCTGATGGAAAATCAGAACGCCATCATCTTTATCGATGAGTTGCACACCCTGGTTGGCGCGGGCTCGGCCGAAGGTTCACTCGATGCCGCCAATATCCTGAAGCCCGCCCTTTCGCGCGGCGAAATCCAGTGCATCGGCGCAACCACCCCCGGCGAATATCGCAAGTCCATCGAAAAGGACCGTTCGCTCGAGCGACGCTTCCAGGCTGTCAAGGTTCCTCCGCCCAATGAATCGGATGCTATTCGCATTCTGTTCGGCATTAAAGAACGCTACGAGAAATTTCACGCTGTCGCTTATACAGACGAAGCGATTGAAACCGCCGTCCACGCTTCCACGCGATTTATTCCCGATCGTTTCTTGCCCGACAAGGCTATCGATCTGATCGACGAAGCCGGCGCTCGCGTGAAGCTCCGCCAGACCACGCTGCCCGGCGAAGTGGCCGACATCCAGAAGCGCATCAAGTTCATCGTGCATCGCATGGAAAACGCCATCGCGAACCATGAATTCGAGAAAGCGCGTTTCTATTCCGACGAAGAACGCAAGGAGCGCGAGAATCTGCGCCTGCTGCGCGAAAAATATAATCTCGACGACACGTCCACCGGCGTCGTAACCAAGGACGACATCGAAGACGTGGTCGCGCGTTGGACCGGCGTCCCCATGACCGCCATCCGCGAAGAAGAAATCTCCAAGCTCATTCGCATCGAAGAAGAGCTGCACAAGCGCGTCATCAGCCAGGAAAAAGCTATCTCGGCTCTGGCTCGCGCCATCCGCCGTTCGCGCGCCGGTTTGAAATCTCCCAAGCGCCCCGCCGGCTCGTTCCTGTTCCTGGGGCCCACCGGCGTCGGCAAAACCGAAGTCGCCCGCGCCCTCGCCGAATTCCTGTTCGGCAGCGAAAAATCGCTCATTCGCTTCGACATGTCCGAGTTCATGGAAAAGCACTCGGTTTCGAAGTTGATCGGCTCGCCTCCCGGCTACGTTGGATATGAGGAGGGCGGCCAGTTGACCGAGCGCGTCAAACGCGCGCCCTATTCCATCATTTTGCTCGACGAAATCGAGAAAGCGCATCCGGATGTCTACAACATCCTGCTCCAAGTTTTCGAAGATGGCCAACTCACTGATGGCTTGGGCAACACCGTCGACTTCAAGAACACCATCATCATCATGACGTCGAACCTCGGGGCCCGCTTCCTCGACAAGAAAGCTTCCATTGGTTTCTCGGCGCCATCGCTCAGCGGAGTTCCGACCAAGATCGAAGACCAGGTCATGGGCGAAGTGAAGAAGGCCTTCAATCCGGAGTTCCTGAACCGGCTGGATGAAGTGATCCTGTTCACCTCGCTCAATGATGAGGACCTGCTCAAGATCGTCAATCTTCTGGTGGAACAGATTAACGTCAATCTGGTCGCCAAGCAGATCAAGATCCGCGTCAACGAAGACGCTGCGCGCTATATTCTCGACAAGACTCTGGTCGATCGCAGCTACGGCGCGCGTCCATTGCGCCGGGCGCTCCAGAAGTTCATCGAGGATCCGTTGTCGGAAGCCTTGATCCAAGGCACGCTGCCGCGGCCTTCGGAAGCTCGAAGTTTACCTGGGCGATTCCGGCATCTTCTGCCGGCCCATCGCGGGCGAGCTTTCAGGCGAACTGCAAGAGCAGCCCGTCGGCGCTCCCGATGAAGAAAAAACCGCGGCTCCGGCCGCCGGAATCTCGCTGTACCCGTTCTAGTCTGTACAATCGTACAGATGAAAATTTTCGAGATCCAAAAAGGCAGCACCAGCCTCGACGGCTTGCGCCTCGCCGAACGGCCCGACCCAGCGCCCGGGCCGCACGAAGTCCTTATTCGCGTCCGCGCCACATCGCTGAATTATCGCGATCAGATGATCGTCACCGGAAACTATTTCGGCGGACCGGTCAGCCGCAACACGATTCCCTTGTCTGACGGCGCGGGCGAAATCGCGGCCATCGGTTCCGCGGTCACGCGATTCAAAACGGGCGACCGCGTGGCCGGCACGTTTTTCCAAACTTGGATCTCAGGCCCCATGACCGAGCGTCATCCCGCCCTCGGCAATCCGCTGGATGGAACGCTGGCCGAGCAAATCGTGCTCCACGAGGACGGCGTGGTCGCCATTCCTCCTACCATTTCCTTTGAAGAAGCCGCCACTCTGCCGTGCGCCGCGGTCACCGCCTGGAACGCCCTCATGGTCTCCGGCAAGCCCGTCAAGGCGGGCGACATTGTGCTGTGCCTCGGCACGGGCGGAGTTTCCATCGCAGCCCTGCAATTCGCCCACGCCGCCGGCGCGCGAGTGATCATCACTTCATCGAGCGACGAAAAGATCAAACGCGCATGCATCCTCGGCGCGTCCGATGGCGTCAACTACAAGCGTTTTCCCGATTGGGAAAAAGAAGTCATTCGACTCACCGGCGGGCACGGCGCCGACCACATTCTCGAAACCGGCGGCGCGGGCTCGCTCAATCGATCCTTCGAAGCCTGCGCGTTCACTGGCAAAGTAGCATTGATCGGTTTTCTCGCCGGCCCAAAAGGGGACATCAACCCGGCGATTCTCATGATGAAGAGCGGCTCAATGATCGGCATCGGCGTCGGCAGCCGGGCCATGTTTGAAGACATGAACCGCGCCATCGAAGTCAACAAGATCAAACCGGTGGCCGACAAGGTGTTTCCCTTTGAGAAGGCTGCGGACGCCTACCGCTGTCAGGCGGCCGGCGATTTCGTCGGCAAGGTCGTAGTCACAATTTGATCCTGCAAGTCACCGCCGTCGCCTCGCTCGGCGCCTGGGTTTATCTCTTCACCGCGCGCGGCAGCTTCTGGCAAATCGAAGCGCCCAAGAAAGTGGTGCGGTCGGGCGCCGCCAAATCGGTCCTGGTCATCATTCCGGCCCGCAATGAAGAGTCTGTTATTGGGGACGCCGTCGCATCGCTCCGCCCCTTCCACGTGATCGTGGTGGATGACCACAGTTCCGATCCAACGGCTGCGGTTGCAGCTGAAGCGGGCGCCGACGTGATCCAGGCCGGGCCGCTCCCGCCAGGCTGGTCTGGCAAACTCTGGGCCATTTCCGAAGGCCTGAAACACGCCCGCGCTCTCGCGCCGGACTATTTCTTATTCACCGACGCCGACATCGTTCACGCGCCGGATAACATCCAGCAACTGGTGAACCGCGCCGAGACAGACGGCCTCGATCTTGTTTCATTCATGGTAAAGCTGCGCTGCCGTTCATTCGCCGAAACGTTGCTGATCCCGGCCTTCGTCTTTTTCTTTTTCATGCTCTATCCGCCGCAATGGATCGCGCGTCGCGATCGCAAGACAGCCGCGGCCGCCGGTGGTTGCATTCTCATCCGCCCTTCCGCCCTCGATCGCATCGGCGGCATCGAGAGTATTCGCGGCGAGATCATCGACGATTGCGCTCTGGCGCGCGCCGTCAAACGAACCGGCGGCGGCATCTGGCTGGGCGTTACCCAAGAGACGCGCAGCATTCGAGGCTACGAAACTTTCGCGCAAATCCGCGCCATAATCTCGCGAACCGCCTTCGCGCAACTGCGCCATTCCGCGCTGCTGCTCGCGCTCACAATTCTCGGGATGGCGATCGTCTATCTCGCGCCGCCTCTGCTGCTGTTCACGGGAAAACTGCTTCCGGTTTACATGGGCTTCGCGGCTTGGAGCCTCATGACCGTTTCCTACGCATCCGCGTTGCGCTTCTATGGACGATCGGTCGCCTGGGCGCCTCTGCTTCCGTTGATCGCGCTGTTTTATATGTCGGCCACCATCGACTCCGCGATCGCCTATTGGACCGGACGCGGCGGCATGTGGAAAGATCGAGTACAGGATGTCAATAAATAACGACCTGGCCACGATCGCCCGCGATCACGGCATCGGCTCTCTCTCCCGCCACATCTTTTTGTGCGCCGATCAAACCAAGCCCAAGTGCGCCGAGCGCGAAGTCACCAACGCGTCTTGGGATTATCTGAAAAAGCGTCTAAGCGAGTGCGGCCTGATGCAAGGGCCCAATTGCCTCTATCGCACCAAGGCCAACTGCCTGCGTATCTGCGAGCGAGGTCCCATCGCTGTCGTTTACCCGGATGGTGTTTGGTATCACTCCGCGACTCCTGAAGTTCTCGAGCGCATCATTCAAGAACATTTGATCGGCGGCCAGCCGGTGGAAGAATACGTTTTCGCTGTCGACGCTCTCAGCGGTAGCCGCGGCCCCGCCTAGCGCTCCAGCTTGTAAATCGTCAGACCGCTGAGCAGCTTTGGATAAAAGTCGGTCGATTTCTGCGGCATCACTCCGCCTGCAAATGCCAAGTCAGCCACCTGTGCGATGGTCGCGGGCTCCAGCAAAAACGCGATCTGCGCTCCGCCCTCCCGAACTTTCGCGCACGCGGCGTCCAACCCGCGCACATATTGAATGTGCTTTTGTTCTCGCACAGCTTCTTCGCTGATGCCCAGCACTCCGCCCAACAGCTCTTCGTGCAATACCCGAACGTCCAATTCGCCGGGCTTGCGATCGCGCTCGAACAGGCAAATCTCTCCCGACGCGAGCGCCAGTCCAATACGGATCTTTTCTGGCGCGGCGGTTTGAAATATGCGCTTCAACTCGTCGATATCCGCCAATCGGCGCGACTGAATCGCATTCGCAAATCGCCTGGGGTGAAAATCCGCCATGCCTTTCATCACGCGATGCGTCGCCAGAATCTCGAGTCCCGGCGAATGCGTGTTCACGAACGTCATCATCACTTTCTCGGCGTCCTTCAAGCCGCGATCCTCCCGATGAAACGCGAGCGCGGTCTCATAACGATGATGGCCGTCGGCGATCAGCAGCATCTTATCCGCCATCAACGCTTGCATGCGCGCGATCGCCGCCGGATCGGTGATCTTCCAAACGCGATGCACGGAGCCGTCTTCATCTGTCACTTCGGTCACGGGCGCCGAGGCCGCGGCCGTTTGATCCAGCATCCGGTCGATCGCCAATTCCGGATCCGGATACAACATGAAAATCTGGCCGAAGTGCGCGCGCGTGTGCCGTAGCAATTCCAACCGGTCCTTCTTCGGACCCGAGAGCGTGTGCTCGTGCCGATGCACCACGCCGGCCGAATAGTCCTCCACGGCGCCCAATCCGATAAAGCCTTTGCGCTCGCGAATCTCGCCCGTATCGGGCACGCTGAACTTTTGAAAATAGGCGTAGAGCGCAGGCTCGTGGTCGCGGGCGAGAATCCCATCCGCCATCCAATCGCGCAGCAAACCGGCCGCCCGAGTGTACACATTGTTCTCTTCCGTGTCCTCCGGAAATCGCTCGCCCAAAATCAAGCGCACCAAATTATACGGACTCAGCGACAGATAGCGGGCCTGCATCTGGGGAGAGATCTTGTCGTAAGGCTGCGTCACAAGATTCTCCGGATTACCGGCTTTCGCGCTGTAGCGGTATGGTTGAAAAGGGAAGATGCGTGCCAAGCGATCAGGATAACAAACAGCTCCAGGAGCTAGAGGCGCGTCTGGCAGCCGAACAGAAGCGCAATCACGAAGAACTGCGGCAATTTGCCTATGTCGTCTCGCACGATTTGCGCGAGCCCGTGCGCATGATTGTCAGCTACACGCAGTTGCTCGAGCGGCGCTATCTGGCCCAACTCGACGCCGACGCGGTGGAATTCATGCGATACATTCTGGATGCGACCACGCGCATGGACCGGCTGCTGGGCGATCTGTTGACGTACTCGCATCAGTTTCGCGATCCCGATCAGCCACTCGATGTGGTGGATGCCGAAGGCGCGCTCCAAGGCGCGCTATTGACGCTCGACCCGGAAATTCGCGGAAGCAGCGCCGCAATCACCAACGATCCGCTGCCCTCCGTGCTGTTCGATTTTGCACAGCTCAATCAGCTCTTTCGCCAACTGATTTCCAATGCGATCAAGTTCCGGTCCGAGCAGCCTCCCCGCATTCATATCTCGGCCTGCGAGACCGGCGATGCCATTCAGTTTTCGGTTCGCGACAACGGAATCGGAATCGATCCGCGCTATCTAGAGCAAATCTTCGGCGTCTTCAAACGGCTGCATGGCCGCGAAGTTCCCGGTACCGGCATCGGCCTCGCCATTTGCAAGAGGATCGTGGACCAGCGCGGCGGCCGTATTTGGGCGGAGCCGGCTCCCGATCAAGGGTCCATTTTTCACTTCACTGTTCCGAAATAGGCGCGAACGGCTGCATAGTACGGAGGTTCTAAAGGCTCCGGTACTTTTGTGACAGAGTGTCCCAACGTCTGACAGATTGTCGGTGGTCAACCTGTCCCACTCGCGCGTATCCCATACATATCGAATGCACTTTGTTTGGACTGTGAACTGCCTTTCCCAGTACGAAGGTTGGTTCCGTCCACATGAAGAGCATCGTTCGAGTTGCACTGATCACGCTGGCGAGTTCGCTGGCATTCGCGGGTCCCAAGATCGCACCGGATATGCCCGCTTCCTCTCCCAATGGCATGGTGGAGGTGATTGTTCAGTACCGCGCGTTTCCCAATCGTGACGAGGCCGCTCACCTGGGCCTGGTTCATCGCAGCTTCCGCAGCATTCCCGCGGTGCACATGACCGTGCCGCTTTCTTCGCTCGCGACCCTGGCAACGAATCCGCGCGTCGTCTACATCTCGCCGAACCGGAAGACGTCGAGCTTTCTGGACATCACGACACAAACGGTGAAGGCGAACGAACTGTGGCAGTCGGGATTCGACGGCACTGGCGTTGGCATCGCTGTGATCGATAGCGGAGTGGCTGCCCACAAAGATCTCAACACCAAAGACGGACTGCATTCGCGCATCGTCTTCAGCGAAAGTTTTGTGGGCGACGATGCATCCGACGATTACGGCCATGGAACGCATGTCGCGGGCATCGTGGCAGCCAACGGGTCACAATCCACAGGCTCGAATTTCACCCACACTTTCAAAGGCGTGGCGCCCAATGCGAACATCATCAACCTGCGCGTGCTGGACGCTAAGGGCAGCGGCACCGAATCGGAAGTGATCGCGGCCATCGACGAAGCCATCGCGCTCAAGAACACTTACAACATTCGAGTGATCAACCTGTCGCTTGGACATCCGGTGTACGAGAGCTTCACGCTCGATCCGCTCTGCCAGGCCGTGGAGGCCGCGTGGAAAGCAGGGATCACTGTGGTGGTGGCGGCTGGGAATTTGGGACGCGACAACACGCTTGGCACGCAGGGATATGCGACCATCACTTCGCCCGGCAACGACCCTTACGTGATCACCGTGGGCGCGATGAACGCCAACGGCACGCCGTGGCGGAACGACGACAAGATCGCGAGCTACAGCTCGAAGGGCCCGTCATTGGTGGATCATGTCGTGAAGCCCGACATCGTGGCGCCGGGCAACAATGTTGTGTCGCTGCTGGCATCGCCCAATTGCACGCTCGCTACCGAATATCCCGACACGCTGGTTTCTACTTCGACGTATGAGAAATCGGGCACGGGGCTTTCCAGCGAATACTTCAAGCTTAGCGGGACCAGCATGGCGACTCCCGTGGTCAGCGGCGCCGCGGCTTTGATGTTGCAGGAAGATCCCAGCCTGACGCCGGATGCCGTGAAGGCGCGGCTGATGAAGACCGCGACGAAACGTTTCGCCCGTTATACGAGCGCCACCGACGTGCATCAGACCGGCACTTTCGAAAGCGCGCAGGACATCTTCACGGTCGGCGCGGGTTATATCGATATCGAAAGCGCTGTCGAGAATACCGATCCGGTAAACTTCCAGGCTCTGTCGCCCGTGGCCCAATACAACGCACAAAATCAGACCGTCACGCTGGTCTCGGCCGATGCGGTGATCTGGGGGAGCGACGCGCCTCCGAACGGCGCCGTGATTTGGGGCAGTGCCGTGATTTGGGGCAGCAGCACTAACCTCGAAGCCAATGCCGTGATCTGGGGATCGGCTGTGATTTGGGGTTCGTCGTTTGTTTCGGACGACGCCGTAATTTGGGGATCGGCGATCGTTTGGGGCGATGCGGTGATTTGGGGCAGCAGCGTTCCGCCGGGCGGCGGGCTGCAATCGGCCGCGATTAACGACGGGGATCTTTAGAGGCAGCAGCTTCGTCAAACACTGCGGTGAAGAACTCGCGGGCTGACGGCGCGGAGCCGATGTGTACGGTGTCGCCGGTTACCTGAATGAATCCCAGGTAACCGTCCCAGCCGAGGTCGTCCAAAGTGAAGTTCAGGCAAGCGCGTTCGCCGCGCGGCAGGTTGGACCGGTCGATATCAAACACCTGACCGGTGGAATGTTCCGGGAATTCCGGATCCACCAGAAGCGTTCCGGCTTCGGTGGGCCGGTCCGTCGTGCTGACGAGTTCGGCAACCTGAAGCGGCGTGAAGTGCTCGCCCCTAGGTCTTAGCTCATCGAAGAGGCGGCGAGTTTCGAAGGCTACATACAACAGCGTGCCGATGGCCGCGGGCGAATCCTGTAAATACAATTCGCGATCCGGGCCGCCCCCGATCTCCGGCAGCGAGAAACCGAAGAATTCGGGATCGTTCAGAACCTTCGCGAGGCTTTTGCCGGAGGCGAGGCGCAGATCCTCCGGCGAGCGATAGAAAATATCCAGCGATTTCAGCCAGATTATCAAACGGTTGGAGGCGCGGCGCTGCGGATGAATCGGATTCTGATAATCGTCCACCAGTTCGCGAAAGGCCGCGGGATCGCTGCGATAGAGCGCGAGCAACTGTTCGGCTCGCTTCACGCGGAACCAATAGGTGGGCGAATAATCGCGCTGCATTTCACGCTCCAGCGCTTCGTAGAGCTCCTTATTCCGAGCGGGACTGGCGGCGAAAAACATTTCAGCCACTTCCGGCCGCTTGTGATGCACGGCGGCTTCGGTGAGCGGGAGCAGATCGGAAACGCAGCCTTCGCCGCAGTGATACGCAAAGATGGCCCAATCGCGTCCGCCGAACTTGGTTTCCAGCCGTGCAAGGTAGCGGGCGGCGGCGGGTGCGGCGCGCTCAGGGTTCAAACGGTCGTCACGAACGGTGACCGTATACGGCGTTTTGTGCCGGACCATGCGGGAGATCCAGCGACCCGACTTAGTCTTGACGCGCTGGCGCGATGTGACGGTTTTGAAATGAGTGACGCGAGTAATGCGCAATCCGGCGGCCCGTGCGGTAGCTTCCGAAAATTGCATGATGCCGCGCGGACCAGCGGGGCTCTCAGCCTGGGCATCGCCCCAGCTTTCCAGATACGCGATTGCTTCCAGCAGCGAGGCCGGCCAGCCGCTCTCCGCCTCGGCACGGCGAAATATCGAGGCCAGGTGCGCGCCCGTGATTCTTTCGGCGCCGATGGTGGCATTCGGTTCGCGCATGATAGTGAAGGTCTGCGATTGGATCATGCGGTCCGTGCGATCGCGCAGAATGTCGGGCGTTATCGCAGCTCGCCCGGCGCCGATCCCTAAGAGTTGGTGTTGCGGAGCAAAGTATTCGAGAGCGGCTAAGAGCAGAGTGCTGGAAGAGAGCACCAGCGCGACAACCAACCAACGGCGGAGAGATCGCACGTCGACTTTCATTCTAGAACAAAAATGACAGGTAATGTTGTACTCAGAACTGCCACTCGAGAATTGCTTTCTGCACGGTGGCCCACACGCGAGACTGGGGGTCGATGAGGTCGACATGGCTTGCGCCGGGGAGCGGAATCAGCTTAGAGTTGCCGGAGGCCTTTGCGAATCGCTGGCTCATGTCGAACGGGACTACGGTATCCGCAGTGCCGTGCAGCAGACGTTGGGGAACCGAGATCGGCAGAAGTTCCCTGGGCGATGCGGCATCGTAGCGCTGCGGAATCTGCTCCGGTGTCCCGCCCAGTAACTCGCGGATGACACCGCCATCCAATTGCAACGTCCAAGCGCGGCGTAAATCCGAGATAGCAGCTAATCCGGTCACGCCTCTCAAATCGACGACGCGCTGCGCCGCGAGCCACAGCGCCAGTTGTCCACCGGCCGAATGTCCGGCTGCGACGAGGCGCGTGAGGTCCAGGTTATAGCGTGCCCCAAGTGAAGCTAGGTGTTCGGCGCCGTGGATGATGTCGTCGGAGATGCCGGACCAATTGCCGCCGGGGTCGCCCAATCGACGGTATTCGAGATTCCAAACCGCAGCGCCGGCGCTCGCCAAGGCCTGGCAGAGGTTGGCCGCCTGATTGAGGTTGATCGTGTTGCGCCAGAAGCCGCCGTGAAAGAAGATAACGGTGGGATGCGGGGCGGGACCGCGCGGCAGATACAGGTCGCCAAACTGCGCCGCGTCTTTCCCGTACGCGATGCGTGCGCTGGCCTTGGGCTGCTGTGCGATCAAGGGAGACAAAGAAGCAGCCGCAAGGAAGGAACGCCGCGTCACGCGACCATTCTACTCCACGAAGAAATCTCTCGGAGAAAAAAAAGGAACGCGCCGCATGTTGGCAACGCGTTCCGCCTAAGGACCAATTCTAAGGACCAATCGTAAACTTCGTTAGCTGCGCGAAACCGGCCGCTCGCTGGCGGCATAATCGGCTTTGGCTTCGCTGCTGGATGCGATGTCTTCGGCGCCGGTCTGTTCGAGAATTCGCTTGGCGCGCTTGACCCATTCCGAGTTGTCGCAATGGACCGAAAGCAGGGTGCCGCCCGAGCGCACGCGTCCCTCAAAGCGTTTGGCTTCGTATTCGGGGATGCCGAGCCCGACCAGGGTTCCGACGATTCCGCCGGCTGCGCCCACCGCACCCGCGCCAGCCAGCAGCGCGACGATGGGGCCTGCGGCGATGAGCGGCCCAAGACCGGGAATCGCGAGTGCGCCGATGCCCACGAGCCAGCCGACGATGCCGCCGACAACAGCTCCGGTGGTAGCGCCGGTAGTCGCGCCCTCAGGAGCCTTGGTGTCTTTCTTGTGGACGAAATCCTTCGTACCCGAATTTTCCGGTAACAAAACCGAAACGTCGGTGTTGCGGAAGCCGGCGGAGCGCAACGCTTCCAGACCTCCACTGAGCGCGACCGTGTCGCGATAAACGCCAAACACTGCTGTGTTACTCATGATGGCAACTCCTTAGTAGTTCTTGGTTGTTGGTTATTAGTTGTTGGCGGGTGCAACCGTGAGTTCGCTGGTCACCTTGTCGTCCCCGGCGATCTGCTTAGCCTTATCCTCGACCGCTTTTTTCTCGTCGTCGGATTTCACGGTGCCAGTGAGCGTAACCGTTCCATCCTGCGCGGCAATGTGGACGTTATGGGCGGCAACCGAGAGCGTCTTGTCGGAGACGACCGATCGCCGAATTTTCGCGGTCAATTCGCGATCCGCCTTGCTCATTTTCTGGATGGCGGGTGCTTGCGTCTGCGCCACGGCGGCAGACGGGAGGATCAGGGAGAGCCCCACAGACGCGGCAAACAGCTGGGATGCTAATGCGATGTGCGAAGTAAGTTTCGTCATACGCCGAGAGACGTTGCACGGAAAGTGCCAAAGCTTAAGCCCGCGCAGCACTTGTGTTTGGCTTCGTGCGCGCAATATTCGGCGCAGGAATTATTACCGGGCGCTCGCAGTTCCGTGCCGGTTAATCAGACGTGACAAGCTACCAGACACGGCAGGCGGGCGCGTGGACCATGGGCTGTCCCTCATGGCAAGCGAAGGCCTCGCGAAACTCCGGCATGTTGCCAACGACGCCGTTGACGCGATCGCGGCCATCGGAATGAGGATCGGTCTGCGCGCGGAGCCGAGCCGCTTCGGGGCGTACGTTCTGGCACCAGACCTGGCCGTAGCCGAGGAAAAAACGCTGCTGCGGCGTGAACCCATCGATTTTGGGTTGCGGATGGCCATCCAGCGACTTGATCAAAGCCATGAACGCCAGGTGCACGCCGCCGTTGTCGGCCGTGTTTTCGCCGAGCGTCAGTTTGCCGTTCAGATGGACGCCATCCACGGGAGTGAAGGCGGAGTATTCCTTGATGAAACACTCAGCGCGCTTCTCGAATTCAGCTGCGTCCTCCGGAGTCCACCAATTGCGGAGGTTGCCGTCGGCGTCGTATTGGCGGCCTTGATCGTCGAAGCCGTGGGTCAGTTCGTGGCCCATCACGGCTCCGATGCCGCCGTAGTTCACGGCGGCGTCCAGGCGATTGTCGAAAAATGGCGGCTGCAAAATTCCGGCGGGAAAGTTGATGCTGTTTTGCAGCGGGCTATAGTAAGCATTGACGGTGGGCGGCGTCATTCTCCATTCGCCGCGATCAACGGGCTTGCCGATTTTGGCTAACTCCCGGCGCACTTCGAATTGGGTAGCGCGTTCGTCATTGCCGACCGCTTCGCCGCGCATGATTTTGACGCTGGAATAATCGCGCCATTTATCGGGATAGGCGATTTTGTTAGTGACTGCGCGCAGCTTGATCAGAGCTTGTTCCTTGGTGGCAGGCGTCATCCAATCCACCGAGTGAACATCGTCGCCCAGCATTTTTTCGATCTCTTGCACCATTCCCAGCACGCGCGCTTTGGCGTCGGGAGGGAAGGCCTGCTCGACGTACTTCTGGCCGAGCGCGAAGCCGAGATCGCCGTCGGTGGCTTCCACGCAACGCTTCCAGCGAGGCTGGAGTTCGGTGGCTCCAGTCAGAGTCTGGCCGAAGTAATGAAAGTTCTCGTCGACAAATGCCGCGGGTAGAAACGCCGCTTCCGAGTGGAGCAGATGCCAGCGAAGGTAGGTCTTGAGATCGGCCAGGCTGGTTTCGGTAATTACGCCGTCGAGCGCCTTGAAGAACTTTGGAACAGCGACGTCGATATCGGAGAAAGCAGGCGCGCCCATGTCCGCGAAGAACTTTGGCCAATCGATGGCGGGAGCCAAGGCGCGTAAGTCTTTCACGGACATCTTGTGATATGTCTGGCTGGGATCGCGGCGCGAAACGCGGTCGAGCGATCCCTGGGCCAAATCGGTTTCGATGCGGAGGATGGCCTTTGCATCCGCGGAGGCCTGGGCGGGCGTTTCACCGGCGAGTTCGAGCATCTTTTGCACATGCGCTACATAGCCGTCGCGCAGCTTGACGGTCTTGGGATCGTCTTTCAAGTAGTAATCGCGATCGGGAAGGCCGAGGCCGCCCTGGTCCGCGCCAGCGATCATCTGCTTGGAATTCTTGGCGTCCGGCTCAGAGGAAAAGTTGAAGAACGCACCGACACCCAAGAGGTGCAACTGAGCGAGTGTGTCGAGCATCGCTGCTTTCGTTTGGATCGCGTCAATGCGCTTCAACTCGGGATCGAGCGGCTTGGTTCCGTCCTTCTCGATGGCGGCTTCGTCCATGCAGGAGGCATAAAAGTCGCCGATCTTTTGTTCCACGGCGTCACGTTTGGGATCATTGAGAGAAGCTTTTTCGAGGATTCCCCGAAGGACCGCGCGATTGCGATCGGCGAGCGCATCGAAAGTGCCCCAGCGAGACTGGTCGGGAGGAACGGGATTGTTCGCCATCCAAGTGCCGCAGGCGTATTGATAAAAGTCGAGGCAAGGATTCGCGGTCCTGTCCATGTTGGCGGTGCTAAAACCTGGGGCGGTTTGTGCCAGGGATCCGAATGCCAGAAGGGGGAGGAGGAGAATCGCGCGCATAATTAATGGTATGACAGGATTGCGATTCGAATGCCAGCCCGGATGCACGAATTGCTGCGAGCAGCAGGGGTTTGTGTATTTGACGGAGGGCGATCTGAAGCGAATCGCCGAATACGTGGGAATGACGGCGCGAAACTTTGAGCGGAAGTATGTGTATCGCACCAATCACCGGCTGCGGTTGCGGGTCCCGCGCCACTCGCAATGCCATTTTCTGCGCGATGGCGGGTGTTCGATTCACCAGGTGAAGCCGGCGCAGTGCCGCGCTTTTCCATTCTGGCCGGAGCTAGTGGACGACAAGCGCGAATGGAAAAAGACGGCCGCGTATTGCCCGGGGATCGGCAAGGGCGAGCTGGTGCAGATTGAGACGGCGCGGGAAATAGCCGAGGAATTCTTGCACTCTACTTGACCTATTACTTGGCACATTACTTAACCAGGATCTTGTCGACGGCCTGATTGTCGAACTCGTCGCTGACGCGCACGGCGATCACTTGTTCGCCGGCGGAAGGGCGGTCGATCACGAGATGGTACTCTTCCTGGGGTGAATCGGAGAGCCGGCTGACGGGATCGATCAGCACCCAATCGCCGCCGTTGACCGAATACTCGGCGTGATCGATGGTGCTGCGGGCGTCGTGCGCGGTCCATCGGACATCGAGCTTGTTTCCGGCCGCGGCGGTGCCGGTGAGATTCGAGATCTGCGGCGGGGTGTTGTCGATCAGGAATGGATCACTCTCGAGCGACGCGCTGAGCGCTTGATCGGGCGGGTTGCTCGGCGAATCGGAGGCCGTGACGCGTAAAACATATTCGCCGTCGGGAAAGGCGCCGGTGTCCCAACTGAAGTATCGTTCCTTGACGTTGTCTTTGAGGGGCTTCCACGCGGACTCCTTCACGCCCCGAATCTCCACGCGATAAACCAGCGTGTCGTTATTTTCGTCGGTGGCGAGCCAGCGCACGCCTTCGTAGCCCTTCGCATAGTTCATGCTCTGCGAGGAGGAAGATTCCAGGGAAGAAGAGGATGACGAGCTCCTTTGCTGACCGATGGGCGGCAGAGTGATGGAGGTGGAGAGAGCGAGAGCCAGTACCGGCGTGGGGAAACGGTAGTTGGCGGGCGTGATGTCCACGGCTTCCACCACCGGGGCGACGTTCTTCGAAAGATAAGCCAGCTCGACGTAGGATACTTCCGGCGCGGGCTGGCTGGCAGTGGGCGTCAGATCGATCTTGTATTGCAGGAAGCGCGCGGACGGTGAGACACTGCGGCCGGCGCCACAGGATTCGCACGCCGGGGCATTGGCGTCGGGCTGCAACGGCGCCCATGGGCTCCAGTTGCTTTCGGGATGGCTGCGATTTCCGCTGCGAGTGAAGACGGAAACTTTACCCGAGCCGCGATAATCGATGCGTCCCCAGTAGGTGAATGAACCGGCGTCGAGCACTTCGCTTTCAAACGTGCCGCTCTTCTCGAAGCCGGGGCCAATGCGAAGCACTTTGCCGATGTTGCCTGTGACAGCGAACAAATCGCCTTTGGGCGCGCGGCCGAAGCCGGTGACTTGGGTGGGTGTGGCGTCGAGCAGCAGCGTGCTGAGCGAGTCGGAATCCAGCCGATAGATTTTCCCGCGGTTGCCGGTGCCGAGCAAGGGAAGACCAGAGGCGTCGAATCCGATGGCGTAGACGATTTCCTGCGCGCCGCTCCAGATTTTGCGCGGGGCGCCGTCGGGATCGATGCGGTAGACTTCGGATCCTCCCACGAGCGATGGCGCGGGCGTGGCGGGCGTAGTCCGTGCGTTGGAGGCGCCGGGCGTTCCGGGTGCGGGATTGCCCGGCGGGCGCGGGTGGCGGCGCGGCTTGCGCGATAGCGGTCTTATTTCCGACCCCGGCTGCGAGAATCGCGCCGTCCGGCTTGATGGCAACGGCGGTGATCTCGCGCTTCGGCGATTGATACAACACGAAGCCTTGGCCAGCCGGCGAGATCCGCAGGATCAGGCCGCTCGGCTCGGTACCGACGATCAGGTTGTCCTGGGCGTCCATGGCGAGCGAACGGGCGTGCGTCTCTTCGGTCTTGAAAAAAACAGAGCCCGTTCCGTCGGGCTTTACGCGATGAATCTCGCCCGCGTCGCCGGTGGCAATGAACAGATCGCCCTTGCTGGAGAACGCCATGGCCCAGATGTATTTCTGATGCGGATCGTAGAACAGGTGCGGTTTGCCGTCGGAGCCGATTTTGTAAACCTTGCCGTCGGGATCGGTGGCGGCGTAGAGCGCGCCGTTTCCGTCGAGGACCAGGGCGTGGATCTCGAGCCCGTCGAGCTCGGCGAAGGTCCGGCTTTTACCGTTGCGGTCGATGGCGAAGACTTTGGCCGATCCGCTGCCGGAACCGCCGCCGGCGGTGTACAGCGTGCCTTTGGAATCGATCGCGAGGGTCCAGAGATAGGGGGTGGTGGAGTCGAAGACCTCGGTGAGCTCGGGCGCGAGGAAAACGCGGCCGTCACCGCGCAGGGAGAGGTGGGTGAGCGTTCCGCGTTCGAAGTCGCTGCGATCGCCCTGCTGCCAGAAGCGTGTTTCCACCGCGGAGCAGATGGCGCAGCCGATCAAAGCGGCACATACGATCAGCGCCGCTGTGGAGAGTCGAGTTGTGTTCATCAGGTGATTACTTTACGGTGATGCGGAGCGAGAAGCTGCCTTCAATCAGCATGTCGAAAGGAATGCTGCCTTGTTCCATGGCGCTTTCGGCCGAGCTTTGGAGGCGGCGGCTGGCAGTGCGATCCGTCTGCATGACGTTCATGATGGAGGCCGGCAGGCTGGGCAGCGTCTTGTCTTCATAAAAGACCGTGGGCCGCGGTTCGACGAGCGAAACGTACAGTTTATTATTGCTGCGCTCCTGATTCATCAGCGAAACGGTTTGTTTGATATCGATGAAAGGTTCGGACGCCGCGGCGGCGCTCTGTAGGCGATTCAAAGTGTCGGAATCGCTGAATAAAACTCGATGCTCGCCTTTAGGCAGGCCAGCCGGGATCTTCAGCGTGAAATCGCGCTCGATGCGTTCGCCACGATAGGGCCGCACGAAAACTTTCACCGGCACCTCGGTGCCTGCTTCCACTTCGCTGGCCGGGATCCAGGCGTTTTCGATCATCGCGATGCGGCGATCCGGAAGAATGTCGACGACCGCGTCCACTGATTTCAGTTTCGGGATCTGCACCGGGTTCAGGAACAGGCGATTGAATTTGTCGCCCCACCATCCGGCGAGCTGGTTAGGCACGGGCGCGGGACCTTCGTTGGCCGCGAGCATTGTCGATAACGACACGCCAGGCTGGCCGTCGAGCGCGACTTTGCCGCTGAGGCGGTAGGTGGTTTCCTCGGCGAACTCGTTCAAGCTGGAGATGGAATTGAACAGCGTCATCATCATCAGATATGGCGTCCACTTTTGCTGGACGAAAACGCTGAAGTGCAAATCGCGTTCCTTGCGGATGGTGTTGTTGTCGCCGAAGGAGCGGACCTTGAGGGTGACCGGAACCATGTCCGCGGTGTCGCCCAGATCGCCCAGCACGCCGCTATGGCGATCCTGCTTCAATGCGCCGACGATCTCAGTGGCGTTTCCAAACTTAGTGGGCTGATATTGCGACGCGAGCGTGGTGATGACATCGGCCTTGGCCATGGGCATGTCGACGGGGCCGAGGTTGAAGAACGAATGCCCGCAAAACAGCACGTGCTTGCCATCGTTATAGGTGACGGTGCACATGGCGCTGATGCTCATGTCGCCGGTGACGAGAACGCCGCTGACGGCATCACCCGGTTGTAACGACTGCTCCCATCCCTTGACCGGCTTGGGGCTGATCATGGTGCTGGCCGCGCCGCCGCCCGCGACGGTCATACCCATCTGCTGGAATTCGGGGGCGAACTCGGGGACGACATTTTCATTGAATCCAGCGAAATTCAGCGGCGTTTCGATAGGCACCATGCCGGAAAGAGGCGCGAAGGCAAGGCTCGGGCTGCCGGGGGTTGCATTGTCCGCAGACGCCGCATTGTGCGCCGCGGATTTGCCGGGCGTGCGGGCATTGGATGGCAGCGAATCGTCAAACTCATTCACTTCAAGCATCAACTCGATGGGCGTGATGCCGCATAATGCGTCGGGCGAGAAGGTGCTGAAGCGTAGCGCGATGGCGCCCACCAGCTTGCCGTCGATGTAGACAGGGCTGCCGCTCATGCCGGCCGCAACGTTGGTGCGCTGCCCTTTGCCGCCAAGCTTGGCGAGAATCACGTCCTGCTTGGGTCCCCATTGGTTCTTGTAGATTCCGAGGATCTCGATCGGGAGCGGCTCGGGCTCAGAGCCCTTGAGAACGGTCCAGGCGTATCCCTTCATGCCTGGCTTGAGGTCGGCTTCTTTGAAAATCTGGACCTTTCCAGCTCTGGGACGGACGGGCGCAGGTTCCTGGCCGAAGAGAAAAGAACAGCACGCCGCCGCCACCGCAAGTGCGGCTAACTTCTGCATGGGGACCATCCTTAGTTACTGATGAGGGCACTGAGTGCCTTTCCTTATTATCGTCCAGAATTTCAAGAAGTGGGAGAGAGGCGTGAAAATCCCGTCGCCGGGCCGGTTCGGATCAGGTTTGCGGGAACGTGCCGTCCGGATTATAGCCGCCGCCGGCGTCTTGATCGAGTTCGGCGGGTTGCGGCGGATGCAGAGGGCCGCGGGGTGGCGCGACTTCGTCCGCAGTGGGCTGTACGGTGGGGTTGTTTCCCTTCAGATCGTCGATGATCGGTTGAATGATCGAGGGTGGAGCTTCGGAGTTATGTGGTTCTGAATGGTGCGGTTCAGGTTTCTTGGTCACTATGCACCTCCTTTCCCGCGATTTTAGAGGGGAAAAGGTCTGCCTGCCGGCTGCATGAATACCAAACCGATGAAAAATTGGGGCGAATTGGATATGCAAATCGTGTGACTCGCGCCCGGCGGGTTGTTGCAGGAGCAAGTGCAGCTAGGGCCGCTCGGCGAATGGCAGCCTTGCTTTAAGCCATTCCATGATGTGCGGCGGCAGCGCCATGCGCCCATCAAGCATCGGATTTACCGAGCACGATGCGGCCGAGCACAACCAATGGTAGTGAACGTGAATCGGCACCGCCCTCGAGGGCGCAAGCAAATGGAACAGGTGGATCGGTATGTTATACGTTGCCGGCAGAATCCGTACCGAGGCACGCTTGGAAGTAATGGCGAGTGAAAGTGCCGACTGGCCGGTTCCCCAGTATCCCGCTTCATCCGCGGAAACGGTTCCGGTCTGAGATATCAAGTTTACGCCCGTGCCGGCGGCCGGCTTTAGGTTGGCTGCGATGAGCCGCAGGAAGAATTCCTCGGTCTGTTCCAGAATCCCGCTGCTGCGCGGTACGACGACGAAGCCCCCATTGTAGCATGCGCGCACGGTCTGGCGATCCACGGTAGTCATCACGAACGGCATTTGCGAATAGTCGACTTCGCAAAGCGTGCAGGCGTTGCGCCAGTAATGGTCCAAGGGATCGTTTTGGCCCGCCGTACAAATGCCTTTCACATCGACGGGGCGTGCGGCGACGCCGGCTTCGGCTCCATCCAAGGAGAAGTCCGGCTCGGAAAGAAAAAGAGTGTCGCTGTCGATCTGCACGAGGATCGGCGGACCGGGACGGCGGGCGATGTGCGCCACCGCATGAATCTTGAAGGATGGACCGAATGAAGGGCACAACGTGCGGATGTCGAGTTCGAGATACTCGACACCCAAGCGATCCAGTTGCCGCAGGGTGTCAGGGCACGGCCGGCGGCTGGCTCTAGGGGAGACCGCGATGATCGCAGCGGACGAATATACGCCGGCGAACTTCCGAATGCTTTCACATAAAAGGAGTGCTTGCGACTCAAGCTCGCCCGCCTCGACGAGGACGCAAAATTCTAACTCGTCTGCGCGCAGTTGGCGCTTTGAAGCCGGGCCGAACCGCTGGCGAAGTGCTCCGAAAAAAGACCAAGGCCGCATGGACTGTATCGGTATTCTGCTCATTATGCATCAGGAGATGCTGATTACGGTGCGAAGGTTTATACTGATCGGAACATGTCTATTACGAGGCCCTGGATTGTGCGTTTTGGCGGGATCGGTTTGGCGATCGGCGGACTCTGTCTGGTCTGGCTCCAAGGACAACAGCCTCCGAAGCAGCCGATCGTGGTCCAAAAAGTGACTGACAACTTGTGGGTTTTGCTCACGAACAACAGCGGCAACGTCGCCGTGCTGCCGACCAGCGAAGGCGTTCTGCTGGTGGATGACAAGTACGATCAGGACGGTCCCGACATCATGGCGAAGGTGAAGGCCATCAGCGATCAGCCGATCAAGTATATTTTGAACACGCACCAGCATGGCGATCACACCGGCGGCAACGCGTTCATGCTGGCGAACACGCCGGCCCAGATCCTGATCCACAAGAACGCGCGCGCCAACATGGTGGCGGGCAAGCAGCCGGGGCTGCCGCAAATCACCTATGCCGACGATGCGCAGGTGTTCCTCGGGGGCAAGGAAGTGAGCGCGCATCATTTGGGACGAGGGCACACCAACGGCGATGCAGTGATCCTGTTTCCGAGCGAGCGCGTGCTGCATACGGGCGATCTGTTCGTCAACGGCAGTGCACCGTTTATCGACTACAGCGCGAAAGGCAGTCTGGTGGAATGGGACAAGACGCTCGACCGCGTACTGGCGCTGGATTTCGACATCGTGATTCCGGGGCACGGGCCGGTGGCGAAGAAGGCGGATCTGGTGAAGTGGCGCGATTCGATTGCCGAGCTGCGGACGCGGGCGAAGATGGCTTGCGCGGGCGGCGCGGCGGGTGCGGACAAGCGGCTGAATTTGGCGGGGCTGAATATGGATGACAGCCTGGGATTCATGGGGCGGAGCATGCCGGGGATTTGCGCGGAGTTGGGGAACTAGCATCGAATCGATTCCGGCAGCCGGCGACCGCGGGTCCTTAGCGATCCTAGGCGAATTCGAGGCGCTTGAGCTTCAGCCGGTCGGCGCGCACATGCGATAGGTCATACTGGGCCTGTTGCACCAGCCAGCTTTCGGCGCTGCCGCCGAATACTTTCGACAGCCGCACCGCCATCTCCGGTGAGATGCCCCGCTTTCCGTTCACCAATTCCGACAGCGTGGTGCGCGTGACTCCGAGCGCCGCAGCTGCTTGCGTGATGCTCAAGCCGAGAGGCTCAATGCACTGGCGGAGTACAAAGCCGCCGGGGTGGGGTGGGTTCTTCATAGGCATGATTCCGTTTTTCTTACGCTTCATAGTCGTCCTCGTCAAGGCCCGTCTCTCGGGGAGCATGCGTTGATGAAGAATACGGGAAATCAGAATTCCTCCGACCTCTTCGCGGTAAAACACCACGCGTCGGCTGCTCTCCATTCGCCGCAAGCCGGGACGAATATAATCACAATCTCGGCCCAGAGCCGGATTGTCAGCCAGCCACGAGCGTTGAGGCCTACTATCCTTTCGAATTTGAGCGAGACTGGCCCGCAGTCCGGAGTAGATTAAGGGACAAGCACTTCGGCCTAACTGCGGTTGGCAACGCACTTTGCGCTCAACACGGCAAAGAACTCGCTGAACAGCTTGACCCGGTCTTGGGCGCCCAATTGACGGCGATTGAGTTCGAGTTCTTCAGGTGAAAGCCGAAAGGTTCAAATTCACTCTTGCCCAGTTGCTCAGTTCTTCACGGTCAGCGCGTCCGAATTAACCGCCTTCTTTCCGGTTATGCCTTCTATTCCGGCCAACAGGCCACGGTAGTCGTTCTTGTCGGCTTGAAACGCGGCGCCGCCTTTCTTTCCTGCATCGTCCCACGTAAGTCCGATGAAGTGTTTCTTCGATTTGGTCAACGCCATCAACGCTCCAATGCCAAGGGACACGAGGGCTAGGCCGATCGCTGCGCCTATTCGCCGGTGAACGTCCTGTCCATAGCTGATCTCCGTGACCGAAGAGGCCGGTATCGTTACAATATCGGCCTTGTCCTTGACTAACCGGATCTGGTTGGAATCGATGAAGAGTTTCATGCCAGTTCCGGCTTTTATGTCGGGAACCGAGCCGCCATCGTACATGACCTTGTAGCTATTATCCCCGGCGAGGACGGCCGCCGGCACAATAATGCAGAGCAACACCGCGATTATGTTTTTCATTTTTGGGCTTCCCGCAAGTATATATCAAGAGGCGGCGGGTGAATTTTCCCGGGCCTGGCGAGCCGACGCCCGGTCGAGCCCAGCCACTAGTTACCAGTCACCAGCCACGTCCCTAGCGCTAGACTAAATTCTAGTGGCCCGGAAGATTCTAATCTCGGCTGGCGAAGCATCCGGCGACCTCTATGCCGCTGGACTGGTGGACGCACTCCGCCGCCGTCGACCGGATCTTGAGTTCTTCGGCTGCGCCGGACCGCGCATGCAAAAAGCCGGCGTCCGGGCCGTCGTCGATGCGCATAGCCTGGCCGTGGTCGGTTTGGTCGAGGTGATCGCGCACATCCCGCGCATCTACGGCGAATATCGAAAATTGCTGGACGTCGCGCGCGCCGAGCGCCCGGAGCTCGCCATCCTCACCGACAGTCCCGATTTCAACCTGCGCGTCGCCCGCCGGCTCAAGAAACTGGGCATTCCTGTGTTCTATTTGGTCGCCCCGCAGGTCTGGGCATGGCGCAAAGGCCGCCTGCCGATGATGCGCCGTACTATCGAACGCCTGCTCTGCATTTTCCCCTTCGAGCCTCAGTTTTTCGCGGGCCACGGCATCGCCGCCACCTACATCGGCCACCCCCTCACCCGGCTGGTGCAGCCGTCTGACAGCCGCGCCGAATTGCGCCGCCAGTTTGGTATTGCCGATGGTACGCCGCTTGTCGCCCTGCTGCCGGGGAGCCGTGTCGGCGAGGCCGCGCGCCACTTGCCGACCTTGCTCGATGCAGTCGAATTGCTCCAGAAAACCCAGCAACCGGCGCCCCGCTTCATCCTGGCCGTCCCGCTGGGTACCATACCTATAAGGTCAAAATTCCGGGAACGGATTTCCTCGGCATCCATCCAACTGCTAGAAGGAAGAACCTGGGATGTGCTCGTCTGCGCGGACGTAGCACTGGCCGCCAGTGGAACCGTTACCATTGAGGCCTGCCTGCTGGGAACTCCCATGGTCACCTTTTATCGGGTTAACAATTTCAGTTGGTGGATGGGAAAGGCGCTGGTGCGGGTGCCATTTTATTCGATGGTCAATCTGGTAGCTGGGCGGAAGATCGTGCCCGAGTTGATCCAGGAACAGATGACCGCGGAATCCCTGGCCCGTGAAGCAGAGGCGCTGCTCGAAAACGAGGCCGCGCGGGACGGCATGCGCCGGGATTTGGCCGAAGTTGCCGATAAGCTTTCCGGTCCCGATAACCCTTTGGATGTGGCCGCTACGCTGGTGGAGAAGCGTTTGGCCGAAATGCACTTATCAAAAGAGGAAATGGTCCATGTTTCGTAAGACTCTGCTGGCCGTGCTCGCAGTGGCGCCCTTGTTCACTCAGGACATGCCGGCGCAAGACCGCGGAGCGAAGGGCGGCCGCATCGACGTGGATAATTACGCCATCGACGCCGAGATCAATCCGCGCACTCAGACGCTCACGGCCAACGTCAAGGTTCGATTCATTCCGCTCGACAACGACGTCTCCAGCGCTTCGTTCGAGCTGAACAACGCATTCAATGTTTCGCGCGTGGTGGACGACTCCGGCCGCCAGATTCCGGCTTCGCGTTCGAACCAGGACTTCAGCGTTCACCTGACCTTTCCCGCGCCGCTCAGCAAAGGCAAGCCCAGCACTTTGACTTTCAGCTACGACGGCCGCTTGACCGGCCAGGAAGAATCGCCCATTTACGGAATCAAATTTGGCGCGATTCAGAACGACTTCGCGTACCTGATGTACCCGGCGCGCTGGTTTCCGGTCAGCGGATATTCGGTCGACCGCTTCACGGCGAATCTCAACATTACGGTGCCGAACGGATACAAAGTGGTGGCAAGCGGTCTGAGCAATTCGCAGGCGGCCGGTGCCGGCAAAACCGCGTTCAGCTTTCAATTCAACAAGCCGTCGTTTCCAGGCAGCATCGCGGTGGTGCAGGGGGATCCGGTGAAGGTGAGCTCGGAGGGCGTTACCACGTCCATTTATTTCCGCAAGAAGCAAGACATGGCCAATCAGTACGGCGGCGAGACTGGATCCATCATGAGCTTCCTCACCAGCCTGTACGGACTGGCGCCGCAAGCCAATCTGACGCTGGTTGAGACGGAGGATGGAACTCCGAATGGATACTCGGCGCCGGGCATCATTTTCCTGTCGCCGCACGGCATTGGGAATCAGGTGGCGTCGCGATTGCTCGCGAATCAACTTGCGCGTCAATGGTGGGAAGATCTGGTTTCTCCGATCAATCGCGATCACCTGTGGCTCGAAAACGGCAATGCGCGTTATGCCGAATTGTTGTGGGACGAGCATGCAAATGGCCCCGGGGCGTTCGAGCAGGATCTGCACGACACTTACGTCGAAGCGATGACCGTGGACAATCCGCCGCTGATTCAAGCCGGGCGCTTGGACGATTATTCGCCGGAATATTGGGCGCTCACGGCAGGGAAGGGCGCGGCGGTGTTGAACATGCTGCGCACGGTGATCGGCGCCGACAACTTCAATAAGCTGATGACCAGCTTTCCGGAAAAGTACGGCTGGCAATCGGTGAGCACAGTGGACTTCCGCAAAATGGCCGAGGAGATCTCGGGACAAAATCTACAGTACTTCTTCGTGCAGTGGCTGGAATCGAGTGGCGCGCCGGAGTTCAAGATGGAATACACGGTCTTTCGGACGCAGAAGGGTTTTCGCGTGATGGGCAAGATCTCGCAGGACCTTGACACGTTTCAGATGCCGGTTGATCTGAAGATCGAAACCGAGGGCAATCCCGAGACCAAGCGCATCGACGTGGTAGGGACGTCATCGGAATTCACCGTGGATACGTTCGGTAAGCCGAAAACCGTGACCATCGATCCCGGTGGTTCGGTGCTGCGCTGGAATCCAGCCATGCGCGTGGCGGTGGCCATCAAGCGCGGCGAGCAATTCGCTGAAATCGGCGAGTTTGGCGATGCGTTGAAGGAATACCAGAAGGCCATTGAAGTGAATCGCGGCAGTTCGCTCGCGCATTATCGCGTGGCGGAAGTGTTCTTCCTGCAGAACAATTTTCAGTCGGCGGCGAACGAATATCGCGAGGCGCTGAATGGCGATCTGGAGCCCAAGTGGGTCGAGGTGTGGGCGCACATCAAGCTAGGCAACATCTTCGATGTCTCGGGACAGCGCGATCGCGCCGTTAACGAATATAACCACGCCATCCGCACGAAAGACGATACGCAGGGCGCGCAGGAAGAAGCGGCGAAGTATTTGAAACAGCCCTACGAGCGCAAACGCAGCAACGTTTAACCCGCGGACGCCAGCTTCGAAGTCAGCAACCAGCGCAGAACGCCGTGCGGCTCGGCCGGGAACCGCTCCAATTCAATGCATGCGATTGCGCCCTTCTTGAAATCCACTTGCAGATTCGGCGAGCCGAGCAGATAGGCCGTCAGGCGGCTGAATAGCGGCTCATGCCCTGCGAGCAAGATGCGCGCTTCGTCTTTGTGCACGCGGATTTCGTCCCACACGGTTTTGGGGGCGGCGATCGGCTCGAGCGCTTTGGTGCGCAGCAGCTCGCCCTTGTAATCCAAAATCTCGGCCGCGATTTGCGCGGTCTGCAGCGCGCGTTTGTACGGGCTGGTCAGAATCAGCGACGGCGCCACGCCCGCGCTCGCCGCAACGCGCAGAACGGTGCGCAGCTTCTTGCGGCCATCGGGAGTCAGCGCCCGCTCCGAGTCCGGTTGCCCGGCTTGTCCGTCTTCGGCAATTCCGTGCCGGAGGATATAGATTTCCATTCCTGGTAGCCTACTGGTTTGAAACCTTTCGTCGACCGCAGCGCATTTTACCTCACGTGCGGCGCGCTCCTTTCCATTCTATTCTCGATTGCGGTCTCGCAGATTTTGCTGGCCCTGGCGCTCGCGGCGCTGATGCTGTCTTCCTATGCGATTCGATTGCCCCCCATCAAACTTCCACTCGCATTGTTCATGGCAGGCACCGTAATTTCGCTCGTCGCGTCGGGGCACATCCAGCAGGGCATGCCGCAAATCCGCAAGTTCTATGTGTTCTTTATTCTGCTGGTAGTGTACAGCACGTTCCGGAGCCTGGCCGAGATCCGCGCCGTCGTCCTGCTATGGGCGGCCGTCGCGACGCTTTCCGCCGCGCGCAGTTTGTTCCAATTCTGGCGCGTGTATCAACAATCGCAAGAGCTGAATCAGAGCTTCTATGACACGTACATTGGATCGCGAATCACTGGATTCATGAGCCACTGGATGACGTTCGGCGGCGAAGAGATGATCGTGTTGTTGCTGCTCGCGGCGTATTTGTTCTTCGTGCGCGAACCGCGCTGGAAAACAGCCGGATGGATTTGCGCGGCAATTCTGGCGGTTTCCATGGTGCTCGGATTCACGCGCAGCATTTTCCTGCTGGGCTTTCCAGCCGGCCTACTTTACTTACTGTGGTTCTGGAAGAAATGGCTGGTGGCGGCGGTGCCGGTGGTCGCGGTGATCGCGGTGCTGCTCGGGCCGCAGGCTTTACAGGATCGCGTCATCTCGGTCTTTCAGCCGCACGGCCAATTGGATTCCAACGAGCATCGATCCATCCTGCGCGACACCGGGGTCCTGATGATCCGCGCTCATCCGTGGCTCGGCCTTGGCCCCGAACAAATCAAGTATCAGTTCGAGCAGTGGGTGCCGGCGGAGGATCGGCCGTTGCCGGTGGGCTTTTACGGGCACCTGCACAATATCTATTTGCAGTACGCCGCCGAGCGCGGAGTCCCGGTATTATTGGCGCTGCTGTGGCTGATCGGAAAAGCGATCTGGGATTTCGGACGCGCGCTGCGGCGCAAGATAGCTACACCCGACGCGCGATTCATCCTGCACGGCGCGATCGCGGTGATCATCGCGATTTTGGCGGAGGGCTTCGCCGAGTACAACCTGGGCGACAGCGAAGTCCTCACGCTATTTCTTGCAGTGCTTGCGTTCGGCTATATCGCTATTGCATCGGGCCGTGATGTTCCGGCGTCCGCTTCTTCCGCGGACCACTAGAGCGGCGTGGCCGGTCGGTATTACCCGAAGCTGCCGGTTTGCGCGCGCGCCGCACAGGCTTGGGCTTCACGGGCGGAGGATTCGGCTCAAGCAGCGAAGGCTGACCTTCCACGATCGGCTGCTTCTCGTCCTCTTCTTCTTCGGCGTGCTCCTCGGGCGGGCGCTCCGGCTCGGCCGGCGGATAGAATTCGGCACCCATAAATACGATAGGGCCTTTCTCTTCGTCCGGCTCCACGCGCACCACCAGCTTGTCCTGCGCGTAGTTGAGGAATTCGGAAAACTCCTGGAATCCATACGCGGCTGCCGAGAAATTCGGGACCTCGGTTTGCACCCAGCCTGCCAAGTCGTCGAGCAGAACGCCGTTCTCCATTTCGAGGCGATGCGTTTCCAGCACGTCGCGCAGCGGCGGCAGCGCTTCTTCCGGTTTCGGCGTGGGACGCTCGGGTTGCGACGCGCCCTTGCGCTCGATAATGTAGCGGCCGCCCTGGCCGCTCACGTTCACGTAGTCGGCCTTCTTCAGCTTCTCGACGAAATCGGAAAAACTGTTCGCGCCATACGCTTTTTCGGTGAAGGCTGAATCAAGCTGCAGCATGGTGGACTTCAGCAATCCAAGCTGCGGCTGTACGGCGCGGCGCTCGAGCACTTGCAAAGCACGCTCCACCAGCGGCATGGCTTGCGCGAGTTCGAGCGGCGCGGGACGGACACGTTGTCCACCCTGCGGGGGGCGATCGCGGCCGGCCACCTGTGGTAGCTGGCCGGCCTGTTGCTGGCGCGGCGGACGCTCGCGAGTCTCGCCACGATCCTCCGACAACAGCGATTCATAGCTCACGAACTCGTGACAGTTTTGTTGCAGGATGGTGCTGGTGAAAGCCTTGCCTCCCACAACAAACACGGTCTTGCCGTATTCCTTGAGCTTGTTCACTAACGGGATGAAGTCGCTGTCGCCGCTGACGATGGCGAAGGCGTTCACGTGCGGATGAGTGAAGGCCATCTCCAGGGCATCCAGCGCCAGGTTGATGTCGCCCCCGTTCTTGTCGCCGCGCGGCGAAGGCAGCCGCTGTACCATTTGCACGGCGTTTTCGGCCATGGATCGGGCAGCGCCCTCCTGGCGTCCCCAGTTGGCATATGCGAACTTGGCTACCAGGTCGCCCCGTTCCTTGAGCGCGTCAAGCGGGAGCGACACATCAAATTCCCGCCGTAAAGTCGATTTCACGCCGATTTCAATGTTGTCGTAATCGACAAACACGGCGATGTTCAGTTTTTCTTGCATCAGTTTTGGTTTATACATGGCGCACCGCGCCAATGTCGTCTTTCAAATTTCGGCAGGCGTCTTCGCGCCCGCGGTTGCTTCAGGCGGTCTGCTTTACAGAAGACCGTATGAAGTCGACAATTGCTTCGAGCGACGCACCGGGCTGGAATACAGCCGCGACGCCCAGCTTCTTCAGCTCGGCGGCGTCCTCGTCAGGAATTATACCGCCGACCAGGACCAGGACGTCGTCCATTCCCTTTTCGCGCAGCAATTCCATGATACGCGGAACGATCGCGTTATGGGCGCCCGACAGGATGGACAGCCCGATTACTTGGACGTCCTCCTGCAATGCGGCGCTCACGATCATTTCCGGAGTCTGGCGCAGGCCGGTGTAAATCACCTCCATGCCCGCGTCGCGCAGAGCTCGCGCGATAACCTTCGCACCGCGATCGTGGCCGTCCAAACCAGGTTTGGCGACCAACACCCGGATGCGGGGCTCCATATGAATTGATGGTAGCACTGGATCGTCCATGACCACGGAAAGTTAAGTGTGAAGGAACCCAAGGGACAGAGTCCGAACGGCAACTGGACAGATAGGTCGTGGATGGGCCAAGTAGCGCGCGTCGCCCGCACCTTCATTCGGAGAGAGTCGGAGTAATTGTCTGTTGGGTCCCGGATGGCTGAGCGCTGTGCTAAGTGTTAAGAAGAATTCCTATGCCGACAAAACAAATGTCGCTGCGATTCGGCGCTGTGTCGCTCAGCGTATTGACGGTACTGTGCGCTCAAATCCGTGGCCAGGAGAAAACCGAAAGTTTTTGGCTTGCCGGTCGTTATGACGGCAATCGCATTGTGGTCTACTTCAACAAAGTCCAGTTTAGGGGCACTATGTCTTCCCAAGCTCGCGAGATTGCCCCTCCAGTAGCCGACCTATTTATTACTCCAGTAGAGCTTCCGGCGAGTTACATCGCCGCATTTCAAAAGAAGCCCGGTGCAGAGCACTTTGCTATCGGGGACCGCTACGACTTAATGTTGGGGAACGGTACGATAGCCACGATTAAGGTCACTGCTCTAGTCGGCTGTGAGACGGACGAGGAAGTCGGCAACGACTCTTTTGTCGGCGCGCTCGCTACTGTTGAAAAGCCGAGCACGTTGTTGTTTACGCATGGTTATTATGCCGTTCGTCGCCATCAGTTACCTCAAAGGGAACAAGCGAAGCCCAGACCGAAGACCGCGGCCGAGTATCTCAGATACAGGCCTCGTCGACAAGCCAATCCGATTCGACATAGAGGCCCAAATCGCTCGGTTGCTCGATCAACGGATGAAAATGCAAGCTACAGACGCCGAGCGACGCTTGGCAGGAAGCGTCGAGCCCGCTTTGAAACTGCGACCCTTCCAGATTGCCAACGGTAGCTTACGCTATTACGTTCGCGCGGAATGGAACTCGGGGAAGGAGACCGGAGCGCATGATCCCTACGTCTTTGGTGCCTGGATGGCCCCACTACCAAAGCTCCACATCCTGGCGGTGGAGAAGCGCTCTGTTGATTTACTGAATGTGGTTGATCTCGGCGCTGGAAGAGCGGGAATCATGGTGGAAGTCGAGGGCGATGACAGCAGGGAGCTGGACTTGGCCGACTACCGCGATGGAGCCAGCACCGAAAGCATGCAGGTACTGCACTCCATCGGAGTCGGTGAATAGATAAAGCCAGCTGAACTGGGCCACTACAGAACGCTGGTTTCGGTGTACACGCCAAAGACCTCGCGAAATGCGTCGCAGATTTCGCCGACTGTAGCGTAGGCGCGGACGGCGTCCAGAATGTGCGGCATCGTATTCTCGCGAGCCTTCGGCGGCGCGCCGCAGAGCATCCAAACACTTTTGTACGGCCGCGTTATCGCGCCTGGACTTCAGCCTCGCGAGCTTTTCCAATTGATGCGCCTGTGCCGACTCGTCGATTTCCAGGACCTCGATCGGCTGCTCGGCATGTCCGTTCTCGACGAAAGCGTTCACGCCCACGATCTTCTGTTCGCCGGTTTCGATGGAGTGCTGATACTCATAGCTGGCGTTGGCGATTTCGGTCTGCGGGAATCCGCGCTCGATGGCCGGGATCATGCCGCCCATTTCATCGATCCGGCGGATGTACTCGCGCGCCTGCTTTTCCATCTCGGCCGTCAGGCTCTCGACGAAATAGCTGCCGCCCAGCGGATCGGGCACATCCGGCACTCCGCTTTCATAGGCGATCACCTGCTGGGTTCGCAGCGCGATGGTCACCGCGTGCTCGCTCGGCAGCGCGTAGGCTTCATCCAGCGAATTGGTGTGCAGCGACTGCGTTCCGCCCAGCACCGCCGCCAGCGCCTGCAGCGTGGTCCGCACGATGTTGTTGTAGGGCTGCTGCCAGGTGAGCGAACATCCGGCGGTTTGGGCGTGCGTGCGCAGCTTCCAGCTCCGCTCGTCTTTGGCGCCATAGCGATCGCGCATGGTCTCGGCCCAGATTTTGCGCGCGGCGCGAAACTTCGCGATCTCCTCGAAGAAATCGTTGTGCGAGTTGAAGAAGAAGCTGAGCCGGGGCGCGAAGCTGTCGACGGGCAGCCCGCGCGCGATGCCCCATTCCACGTACTCCATGCCGTCGCGCAAAGTGAACGCCAGCTCCTGCACCGCCGTCGATCCGGCTTCGCGAATGTGATACCCGCTGATCGAAATCGGATTGAAGCGCGGGACATGCTGCGCGGAGTATTCGATCACGTCCGTCACCAGCCGCATGGACGGCCGCGGCGGATAGATGTACTCCTTCTGCGCGATGTACTCTTTCAGAATGTCGTTCTGCAGCGTGCCCGAAAGCTTGCTCCAATCGACGCCTTGCTTTTCGGCCACCGCGAGATACATGGCCCAGATCACCGGCGCCGGCGAATTGATGGTCATCGAGACCGTGACGTCGGCGAGGGGAATGCCGCGGAATAGAATCTCCATGTCTTCGAGCGAGCTGATGGAGACGCCGCACTTTCCCACTTCGCCTTCCGACGTTGCGTGATCGGCGTCGTAGCCCATCAGCGTCGGAAGATCGAACGCGACCGAGAGCCCCGTCTGGCCCTGGCTGAGCAGATACAGATAGCGCCGATTGGTTTCTTCGGGCGTGGCGAATCCCGAGAATTGCCGCATGGTCCAGAGCTTGCCGCGGTACATGCTCTCGTGAATGCCGCGCGTGTAGGGAAACTCGCCCGGGGGCGGGATCGCGAGCCCCGCAGATGTCGTCGGCCGTGTAAACCGGTTCCACCGGAATGCCGCTGAGCGTTTTGCGGCCGGGCGCGGTCGTGGTCCCGGCGGGCTTGGCCATCAACTCTATTGTAGTTGTTACGCTCCCGTCTTTAGCACTTGCACCCTAGCCGGTTGGTAGCCTCCTGGCTCAATGCGCGCCGCAATCGACAGTCGATTCCAGGCATTGATCGAAGCCACGGCAAGCGTCAAGTCGGACAATTCCTTGTCGCTGAATTGCGACCGCGCTTCGGCATAGACTGCATCCGGCGCGTGCCCCTGCGTGATCAGTGTGACGGCTTCCGTCCACGCCAACGCGGCACGTTCGCGATCGCTGTAGTAAGGGCATTCGCGCCAGGCATCGAGAGAATACAAACGCTGCTCGTTGTCGCCGCTCGCGCGCAGGTCCTTCCAGTGCATGTCCAGACAATAGGCGCAGCCGTTGATTTGCGAGGCGCGCAGTTGGACCAGAAGCATCAGCGGCTTTTCCAGTCCACACTGCTCGAGATATTGCTCCAGACCTTCCATGGCTTGGTAGACGCCCGGAGCCGTTTTTGCGTAATTGAATCGTGCTTCCATATTTCCTCTTTTCTCTTATGAGTTGGTTTCTGATTTGCGGTTGTGATAGAACGCCAGCACCAATGCTCCCGCCGACGCGGAGAACACCGAGTAGTCGAGCGGGGACTTGATGCCGAACGAAATAGCCATGGCGATGCCGAATAGCACCAGCAGAACCGCGCTGCCGAGCGCCACCCAACGCGGCCAGATGCCGAGAATCAATGCGAGGCCGAAACCCAATTCAGCGACGGTAGCGGCCCATGCCAGAAACGGGATCGTGAACGCAGGCATGAACGAGTTGACTTGGGCGGTGTAGCGCATGAATCCATTGAAGTCTCCGTAACCGGCGTTCCTGCCCGTGTAGAGACCGAAGCGATCGGCGATGCCGGACAAGAAGGCCGCTCCCAGAGCGAGGCGCAGATATAGAATGCCCCAGCGCTCCCAGCGTTGGGACTCCACAACGTTCATGGCGCCGGCACCGTTAACGGCGTCTCGTGATCGCACGTGAAGTACGCTAGGAATCGGGCCGGCTTGGTCTTGCTCACATTCGCCGAGATGGCATGCACACCGTTCGGAGCCTCGTAGAAACTTTGACCCGCTTTGTAGATGGCCTCCGGTTCGCCCTTCACCTGCATCCGGACGGCGCCTTCCAGCACGTAGCCGATCACCGCGCAGGGATGACTATGCGGTTGCGACGATTCGCCGGGTCCGTAAGTGACCTCGACAATCTTGGCCTCCAGCCGCTTGCCATCCAATGCCGGCAAGCGGTGCGTGCAGACGATTCGAGCGTCTTCACCGTGGCAAATCGGCGCCGCACATAAAACCGGTGCGATAAGGCTTGCTAGCTTTTTCCAGATAGTGGACATTCTTGGCTCCTTGATACCGGCTCCCTCACGGTCGCGGCTCAGTAGTTCCACATTAGGCCAAAGTGGGCTACTTCAAAAGGTCCATTTACGGTATTCTGGGTGTACCACTTGTGTCGAAGCGAACCACCGCCTTCGAGTTGACGCTCCCTTTGCGGGACGAAGAAACGTCCGCCTATCGCCAGCTCTACGAGGCTCTACGCCTCGAAATTCTAGAGGGACGGCTGGGCCCGGGGGCTCGCCTTCCCGCGACTCGGGATCTAGCGCGGCAATATCAACTGTCGCGGGGCACCATCGTGAACACATTTGAGCTTCTGAAATCGGAAGGGTACCTGGAAGGCAGCGTTGGATCGGGCACGTATGTCAGCAAAGTCTTGCCCGACGCATTGCTCCAGGTGACGGTTGACCAGCGCCGGCCACAACCGGAACGAAATCCGAGACGGCGAATTTCGGACTTCGCCAAGCGCGTCCGCCTGTTTTCTTTTGAGTCACGCCCGGCCCGCGCCTTCCGCGCCAACATACCGGCCTTGGACCTGTTTCCCACCAGCCTCTGGGCGCAGATTGCCGCTCGCCGGCTGCGGCGGGTCTCCACCAATCTTCTCGCGGGCTGCGATCCCATGGGGTACCGTCCTTTGCGAGAAGCCATCACCGATTACCTAACCACTTCGCGCGGGGTGCGCTGCGTTCCCGAACAGGTGGCGGTCGTATCCGGCGTGCAGGAAGCGCTCGATCTGGTGGCTCGTCTTTTCCTGAATCCAGGCGATCGCGTGTGCATGGAGAATCCCGGATACGTTGGCGCGGCTATGCTGTTCGAATCCGTCGGCGCGAAGATTTCAGCGATGCCTCTCGATAGCGAAGGCATGGAATTGGGCGCATCGGGGCTGCGGGGAGCGCGCCTGGTGTACGTTACCCCGGGCCACCAATTTCCGTTAGGCATCAGCATGACCCTGCCGCGGCGGCTACTGTTGCTCGAGTGGGCGCGCAAAAACGGAGCGCTCATCTTCGAAGACGACTACGACAGCGAATACCGATATTCGGGGCGGCCAGTTCCGGCGTTGCAAGGGCTGGACCGCAATGAATGTGTGCTGTTTGCCGGAAGTTTCAGCAAAGTGCTGTTCCCTTCGCTGCGACTCGGATATCTGGTGATCCCGCCGGACTTGGTAGATTATTTCGCGGCCGCAAAATCGATCACCAGCCGCCACGCGCAATTACTGGACCAAGTGGTGTTGTGCGACTTCATCACCGAAGGTCATTTCGGGCGGCACCTGCGGCGCATGCGGGGCGCGTACGTGGAGCGTTTAGGGGTTCTTTTGCGGAGCGCGCGCGAAAGGCTGGCGGGATTGCTTGACATCTCAGATGTGGAGGCCGGACTGCAGACCGTGGGGTGGCTGCGCGACGGGATCACTGGAGAATCGGCTGCCCGCGCCGCTGCCGCGCGCAACGTGGAGGTGATTCCGCTCAGCAGTTATACTCGGGGCCGAATCAAACGTGAGGGGCTGCAGTTAGGTTTCGCCGCCGTGGATCAACGCGAAATCGAGCGCGGGGTGAAGGAACTTGCGGTGGCGCTTCAAAATTTGCGAGTCTCCGTGCCACACTAGACCTAACCCATGAAAGTCCGCATCAAGAAATTGCACCCCGACGCCATCCTGCCCAGCTACGCCCACGGCCCAGATGAAGACGCCGCCATGGATTTGCGCGCGCTGGAACGGACGGTCCTCACACCCGGCACGGCGCAAGGCGTCCCCACCGGCATCGCGATCGAGCTCCCGCGTGGGCACGAAGCGCAGGTGCGGCCCCGCAGCGGCTTGGCGCTCAAGCACTCCATCACCGTGAACTTTGGCACCATCGATCCGGGCTATCGCGGCGAGATCCGCGTGGTGATGTTCAACCTGGGCCGCGCCGACTACGTCATCGAAAAAGGCGACCGCATCGCGCAGCTCATCGTGGCTCCCTATGACGCCGTGGAGTGGCAGGAGGGCGACGACCTGACCGATACTGCCCGTGGCGCCGGCGGCTTCGGGTCCTCCGGCAGGTAAGGAAAGCGCTACCATAAAAGCAAGCCTATGTTGATTCGAAAAGCCCCGGATCTCCGTTATTCCGACGTCACGCCCCAGCAGCTGTACGTCAACCGCCGCCGCTTCCTGGCAGGATCCGTCGCACTCGGTGCGTTCGGCGCCCTGGCGGGAAAAGCGCATGCCGCCAAGCTGGAGGATTTCAAGAAGACCTCCTACAACGTCGGCGACGAAAAGGTCACGCCGCTCGAAGCCATCACGCATTACAACAATTTCTACGAATTCGGTACCGACAAATCGGATCCCGCCGAAAACGCCGGGGACTTCCGCACCTCGCCATGGACGCTCAAGATAGAAGGCGACGTGGCCAAACCTCTGACGATCGACCATGACGGCCTCGCGAAAATCGCGCCGCTTGAAGAACGCATTTACCGGCATCGCTGCGTGGAAGCTTGGTCCATTGTAGTTCCCTGGATCGGGTTCCCGTTGAACGCGCTGCTCAAGCAAGTGGAGCCCACACCCAAGGCGAAATACGTGGCCTTTGAAAGCTACTACGATCCTAAGCAGATGCCACGCGGGCGCTGGGCCGGCATTCAGTTGCCCTACGTGGAAGGCTTGCGGCTGGACGAAGCCATGCATCCGCTGACGCTGCTGGCTGTTGGGTTGTATGGAGAGACGCTGCCCAACCAGGACGGCGCGCCCATCCGGCTGGTGGTGCCGTGGAAATACGGGTTCAAGAGCATCAAGTCGCTGGTCAAGATTCGTCTAGTCGAAAAGCAGCCTCCGACTACCTGGAACATCTCGGCGCCCAACGAATACGGGTTCTATTCCAATGTCAATCCGACAGTGGACCATCCGCGCTGGAGCCAGGCCAAAGAACGGCGGCTGGGTGAAATCTTCCGGCGCAATACGCTGATGTTCAACGGGTACAGCGAAGTGGCCAGCCTGTACACGGGCATGGATCTTCGCAAGAATTACTAAATCTTGAACACGATTGTCGGCACGATTCTTGGCAGCCGCTGGACCAAAGTTGTCCTGTTCGCGGCTTGTCTGGTTCCGATTCTGTTGCTTGCACCTGGGCTTTGGACGCTCGCCACATCGGGCTATTCGCCCACGCTCACCGCGAATCCAATCGAATACATCACGCACTACACGGGCACCTGGACCATTCGCTTCCTTCTGATCACCCTGTGTATTACGCCGCTGCGCAAGGTCCTCAATCAACCGAAACTCACGCGCTATCGCCGCATGCTCGGCCTGTTCGCCTTCTTCTACGTGTGCCTGCATTTTCTGACGTGGTTTGTGCTGGACAAATTCTTCAGCTTCCCCGAAATGTGGGCCGACATCATCAAGCGGCGCTACATTACGGTGGGCATGCTGGGATTCGCGATGCTAATTCCGCTGGCTATCACGTCCACGGCGGGCTGGGTGCGCCGTCTGGGATTCGCGCGGTGGCAGCGCCTGCACCGGCTGATCTATTTCGCCGTGCTGGCCGGCGTGATTCACTATTATTGGCTGGTGAAGTCGGATGTGCGGCTGCCGTTAATGTACGGCGGGATGCTCGCGATCCTGATGCTGTATCGCTTTGCGATCTGGAAAAAGACGCCGGCGCGCGTGAGCGCACCTCGGCCCGCTACCACTCCGAATACGGCGTCCCTTCCAGACTAGTCAGGTCCGACCCGCTGCGTACGTCGAAAATGCCCGGCATGGTCTGATTCACGGTGTTGGTCGCATCCTCCATGATCAGCTTCCAGGAATCGTTGCTACCCGTGATCGGATCCACGGGCACTTGGCGCAGGTAGCCGTCGCTGACCAGATCCTGCAGCGTCTGCGGCGCCTTCTGTTTGTCGTACGTGTACTCGTCAATGACCGTGCGCAGCGAGAACAGATTATTCTTCAGGACGCTTTCCTTGGAGCGCTGGATCGATCGCGTATAGATCGGCACGGCGATCGACATCAGCACTGCGGTGATCGCCATCACGATCATCAGCTCGATCAGCGTGAAGCCGAAGCGGCGGCGGTCCGGCTCCCTCACGGTCGCGGCTCGGTAAACACTCTCACCACTCGCCATAGGAACTCCCATCGCGCGCCTTGTCCATGCTCTTGGTATAGACATCGAACACGTTCTGTCCACCCCAGGATTGCGACGTAGGATCATCGCGGTCGCTCCTCAGGCCCCACTCGAAGGAGTTGGTCATCGGATCTTTGGGAATGCGTCGCAAATACTTCATTTTCTTGTCCACCGATCCGGTGGCTTTGATCCCGTCGACGAGCTGCTGGAGGCTTTCGGGGTAGTTGTCCGAATCGAGCTTGGCCGGGCCGATCTTTCCGGCGTCCATGTCGTCCTTGAATTTGTCGATGGCGGTGCGGATGTCGCGCAGCGCATACACCAGATCGCGTTCTTTATCGCGCTGCACCTTATAGCGCGCGAGCGGCACGGCCATGGTGGTGAGCACCATCATGATGGTGAACGCCACGATCAGCTCCACCAATGTCAGCCCGCGTTGTCGCCTGCGCTTCATCTCCCGCCCCGAAACTCCTTACTGCACGGTCACCGGCACCTGCGCCGGCAAGACCGAAACGGGCTGCTGGGCCGAATTTTTCAACGCCGCCTGCGTGATGCTGACGCTCGTCGTGCCCTTGCCCACGGCCGTGAACGTAAACTGCAGCAGCGGACCATTGCCATTCACTCCGCCCGCGCCCGCCACGCGATTCACGTCGATGCTCGCGTCACCCGTGTCATTGCGAATGTCCAGGCTCGGCGCGATGATCTTGCCATCCTGGAGCAGCAGCGCGCCCGGCGCGATCATTTCCAGCCGCAGCACTTTTGGATCCCACCGCACCTTCACCGGAACGCTGGCCACATCCGTTAGATTCCGCGCTTGCAGCGTAATTACAACCTGGCTGCTCAATTGCGCCTGCACCTTAGCTGGATTGAATGCGATGGACGGCGCACCGCCCGGAGTTCCCGGAGTAACGGCAGGCGCGGTCCCCGATGGCGCTGGCGTTGGAGCCGTGGAAGCTTCCGCCACTCGCGGCGCGTAGCTTAGTTTCACCGTTTGATCGGTACCCGCGGCGATGCCCTTGAGATCGAGGCCGGTGATATCCGGCTTCCGCACGATATGCGGGATCAGCGCGATCATCAGCTCTTCCTTCGACTTGTCCTTGGACACGTTGCCGAACAAATATTTGCCGAGAATCGGGATATTCACCAAGCCGGGGATCCCGGCAATCACGCTGGTATCCTGGTCCTGCATCAAGCCGCCCAGCAGGCTCACTTCGCCATCCTTCAAACGGATGTCGGCTTCGTTTTTCTTCTGTCCGATCACGGGCTGGCTAAGGCCGCCCAAATTCAAGGTGGTCGCAATGTCGGAAATATCGATGCTCACGTGGAGCGTCAATTCATCGTCGCCATGCACGTGCGGCGTCATTTCAACATTCACGCCAACATCCACGAACTGAAACTGCGTGCTCACCAGCGGACTCACACCCACCGTGCCGACGCCCGGCTGGAAACTGCCGGTGGCATAGGGATACTTCTCGCCGATCTTCAGCGTCACCTTCTGCCCGTCGGACACCCGCACTTCCGGCGATTCCTGAATTTTGGTTTTGGAATCGGACATCACGGCCTGCAGCATCGCGCCTGGAAGGCTGGTGGAAAA
Source organism: Bryobacterales bacterium (assembly GCA_963772905.1). Classification (GTDB taxonomy): domain Bacteria; phylum Acidobacteriota; class Terriglobia; order Bryobacterales; family Bryobacteraceae; genus Palsa-89. The sequence goes on from CAVYZD010000001.1 coordinate 344,394, forward strand.
ATCGCCTGTTCCTATGTGGCCCAGTTGCGACAGCGCGATGAACGTGGACCCCGATGTGGTGGTGCCCGTCGTGCCAGTGGTGGTGCCTGTGGTTCCGGTCGCGCCTGTGCCGCCGGTTCCGTTCGCGCCGGTGGTGGAAGTAGTGATGGGATTTCGCGGCGAGAATTGGATCGGTACTGCCAGCCCGTTGGTGCCGTTGGAAACCAGCCCCGCCCCGATCTGATGGCTCACGTCGCTCGATACGTCCATGACGATGACGTCCACCACCACTTCGGCCTTGGGCTTGTCCAGATCGTGCAGCAGCTTTTCCACCAGCGCCACTTTATCCACGGTGTCGCGCACCACGATGGCGTTTTCAGCATTGAATTGGAACATGCGGCGCACATCGGTCACCGATCGCACCGCCGTCACGATCTCGGAAAACTCCTGCGTCGAGGTCGGATTCTTCAGGTAGAAAACCTTCACTACCTCGTCTTCGTAATCGCGCCGTTTGGTGACGTTGTCTTCGGTGACGAAGATGGCGTTCGAGCTCACCGGCTTCCAGAATGTCTTGGTCATCAACGCGATGTAATCCAGCGCCTCTTGCAGCGTCACGTTGTTCAGATCGAGGTTGGCGTTCTTGCCGGGCTGAATCTGCGGATCGAACAGCACATTGATTCCCGCCAGCTTGCCCACCGTTTCATACAGCACTTTGGGCGGCTGATTGTTCATCTTGAGCAGGCTGATCTGGTTGGTTACCGGCTTCAGCTCCGGTACCGGCTGCAAAGACTCGATCATCTGCAAGCTGTCCTTCTGCGCCTTTTCGGCCGTCGTCAGCGGCTTCTCGCCGGGGGGAACAAGTCCATTTTGTTTCTGATCGAGCAGCTCCTTCACCTGTTGCATGTCCTGGAACGCGATCATCGATCCCGGATCGTAGGTGAATGCCTTCTGAAATTCAGCCAAGGCCTTCTCCAGGTCGCCCGCAGCCTGCAGCTTCTTGCCGGCATCCACGTGCGCCGTCCCTGCCTCGAATCGCGCCCTGCGAGCCGAAAGCTCATAAGCCGCGTCCTTTGGATCTTCCTTCATAGCCCCCTGGAAATACTCCAGGGCCTTGTCATAATCCTTGCGGGCTTCAGCCTCGGTGCCTAATTTCAATAGCTTGTCGCCCTTGCGCGTGCGCGCGTCCAGGCTACCGGCGGGGAATATCATCCACGTCGCACCGAGCAGCACCACAACACGTAACCTATTAAAAGGAATCATCTTATTCTTAGGTAAGGCTCATGATACAATAAACACGGTTTGCCACCGGATACAACTACATAAACGATTGACGCTGCGGGCTTTCGCCGCGTTGACTAGAAAACGGAAAGCATCTCTGGAACCCAGTTTGGAACAATGACGGAGTCTGGAATCAAGATCTTGAGCGACAACCGCCATGCCGGGCACGACTATCATCTCCTGGAACGCATGGAAGCCGGGTTGGCGTTGACTGGAACCGAGGTGAAGGCCGCCAAGAGCGGGCTCATCCAGCTCAAGGACAGCTTCGCAGAGGTGCAGTCGAACGAAGCCTGGCTGCTGAATGCCCACTTCGGCCAATATTCGCACGGCAACCGCGAGAATCACGAGCCAACCCGCCGCCGCAAGTTGCTGCTGCATAGAGAAGAGATCGACAAATTGCTCGGAAAAACGCGCGAGAAGGGTCTCACGCTCATCCCGACCAAGATCTATCTGAAGAACGGGCACATCAAGGTGGAGCTGGCCATCGCTAAAGGCAAGAAATTGCACGACAAACGGGAATCCGAACGGACGCGCGAGATGGAAGCCGAGGCGCGCGCGGCCATCGGCCGAAGAAGAGGATAATATAAGCCTGCATGGACGTAAAACTCGAAACGAAGGCTGTACCGCAAGTTGAAACTGACGCGCTGGTGCTGATCGGCTTCGAAGGGGCCGCTCCAGAGGGTCCGGGCATAGCGCAGTTGAAGGAGTTCTACGACTCGGGCGAATTCTCGGGAAAAGCTCTGGAAATCGCCGTTCTCCATCATCCCGCCGGATTCGCTGCCAAGCGGCTGGCTCTCGCGGGTGGCGGCAAGCGCGACAAGTTCAACGCGGCCGAACTTCGCAAACTCATCGGCGCTACGGTTCGTTCGCTCAAAGCCAAAGGCATTCACACCATTGCGCTCGCGCTTGACGAGCCTTTCCGATCAGACGATTTCACAGCAGCGGCGGTGGAAGGCGCGATCCTGGCTGATCTTGAAAACGATCGCTACAAGACCGATCCCAAGAAGAATGAAAAGCACCTCGATTCGTTCGCCGTGGTGGGCGGATCGCAGGCTGCCGTCGATCGCGGGCGCATCTTAGCCGAAGCGCAAAATTTCACGCGCGAGCTGGCCAACGAGCCCGCTAATGTTTTGACGCCCCTGGTGCTGGCCGATCACGCCAAGAAAATGGCCGGCGAATACGGCCTGGAATGCGAGGTTTTAGATCAGGACCGCATGCGGCAGCTCGGCATGGGCGCTCTGCTGGGCGTCGCCCAAGGCAGCGCGGAGCCTCCGGCTTTGATCGTGATCCGATATAAGCCCGCGGCTGAGCCAAAGTCCAAAGACCACCTCGGCCTGATCGGCAAAGGCGTGACGTTCGATACCGGTGGCATTTCGATCAAGCCATCCGACGGCATGGAGAAGATGCGCTACGACATGTCGGGCGGCGCGGCGGTGATCGGCGCTATGCGGGCCATCGCGCAACTGAAGCCGGCGATTCCGGTGACGGCGCTGGTGCCGGCTATCGAGAACATGCCCGGCGGCAAAGCGCAGCGTCCGGGCGACATCGTGAAATCACTCTCGGGCAAAACGGTGGAGGTGCTCAACACCGACGCCGAGGGACGGCTGATTTTGATCGATGCGCTCACCTATGCGCAACGGCTGGGTTGCACGCATTTGGTCGACGCCGCGACATTGACCGGCGCGATCGTGGTCGCGCTTGGCAGCGTTAACATCGGCGCGTTCACGAACAATGAAGCGTTCCTCGCGAAGCTGCTGGCTGCGTCCAAGGCCGAAGGCGAAAAGACCTGGCAGATGCCGATGGACGAGGAATACAAAGAGCTGCTGAAGAGCACCTTCGCCGATCTGCACAACATCGGCGGGCGCTCGGGCGGGTCCATCACCGCGGCCTGGTTCATTCGCGATTTCGTGGATGAGACGCCATGGATTCACCTCGACATCGCGGGCACTGCCTGGCTGGACGACGCGAAGCCCTACATGGCCAAAGGCGCGACGGGCGTGGGTTTGCGGACGTTCGTGCGGCTGGCCGAAACCTGGTAGCTGTTCGCTTACGCGACACCCCATCCCGCCGCTGAACACGCCCTCGCCGCTTCACACCTGATTTTCCTTTTGATTGCTTCGCCTCACCCCGTGGCACCCGCCGTGCCATCATGAACCCATCATATGGGAACGCTCGCGCAAGACATCCGCTACGGCTGGAGAATGCTTTGTAAGACGCCCGCGTTAACTGCCGCCATCGCCGTCACTCTCGCGCTCGGGATCGGCGCCAACGCCCTGATCTTCAGCTTCGTGAATGGATTTTTGCTCCGGCCAATGCCCGTACCGCATCCCGAGCAAATCGCGGTCTTGGCCGCTCAGCAGAAGGGCAACTCCCAATTGCTCTCGGCCTTCTCGTACCCCGATTTCCTCGACTTCCGAAAACAAGCCGGCTCCATCGTCGATCTGATCGGCTATCGCCTCACTCTCCCCGGCCTCAGCGCCGATGGGCGCGTCGATCAGCTGCTGGCCAACTACGTCACGGGAAACTATTTCTCCGTGCTGGGTGTGAAGCCGGCATTGGGACGTTTGATTGGCGAGGGCGAGGAGAATCAGCCGGTCCTGGTCCTCGGCTACTCCTATTGGCACAAAAGATTTGGGGGCAATCCTCGCGTGATCGGCAAGCAGGTCCGCGTCAACGGCAAGTCGGCCACCATCATCGGCGTTGCGCCCGAGCAGTTCCGGGGCCCCATCGCCGTCACTGACGTAGGCGCGTACCTGCCTTTGAGTAGCGCCGCTTCCATCGAGCAGGAAACGAACGACCCTTTGGCCGACCGCAATGCGCGAGTGGTTCGCGTCCTCGGGAGATTGAAACCCGGCGTCAGCTTCGCGCAAGCCCAAGCGTCAGCCGACGTGATCGCCGCGCGACTGGCGAAACAATATCCCGCCACCAACGCCAACACTACGGTGCGTGTCTACCGCGAGCAGTTGGCCCGGCCCGCGCCGCTGGCGAACAACATCGTGGCCGTCATCGCCGGCTTCTTCCTGCTGCTTGGCATAATGCTGTTGCTTTTGGCGTGTATGAACGTCGCCAACATTCTACTGGCGCGCGCCACCGTCAGGCAGCGCGAAATGGGCCTCCGCGCGGCACTCGGCGCCGGCCGCGGCCGTCTGATTCGCCAGATGCTCACCGAAGCCATCCTGCTTGGGCTGCTGGGTGGCATCCTGGGAGTGATTCCCGGATCGTGGGCGAATCCGGGCGATCTATCAAAGCTGGCCTCGACCAGCCTGCCCATCCGGCTGGATATTGGTTTCGACTGGCATGTTTTCGCCTATTCGTTCGCCGCCGCGCTTTTCACCGGGGCTTTCGTCGGACTCTGGCCCGCTCTGCGCGCGTCTCGTACCGACCTGAACACGATCCTGCAGGAAGGCGGACGCAGCGACATCGCCGGCGGCGGCCGTCATCGCCTTCGCAGCGCGCTCGTGATCGCACAAGTGGCCGCTTCGCTGATGCTGCTCCTCATCGCCGGACTTTTCGTCCGCAGCCTGCGGCGCGCCCAGACCATGTATCTGGGCTTCGATCCGGATCGGGTCTTGAGTCTCACCATGGATCCGCACCAGATCGGCTACGACGAGGCGCACACCCGGGAGTTCTATCGCCAGCTCGAAGCTCGCGCGCGCGCCTTCCCCGGCGTGGAGTCCGTGGCGCTGGCGTACGGAGTACCGATGGCCGGCAGTGTAAATGCCGGCATAGTAACTTTCAATGGCCAGCAAACCGCGGCCGGCCGGCAGCCTCCCTCGCTCTTCTTCGACAACGTCGATCCGTCATTTTTCGAAACCATGCGTGTCCCCCTGCTCCGCGGGCGCACCTTCACGGAATCCGACAACCAAACAGCGCCGCCGGTGGTGATCGTAAACCAGACCATGGCGGACAAATACTGGCCCCGCCAGGATCCCATCGGCCAGCAATTCATCCTGAAAACCGCCACTAGACCCGCGCAAACGATGCAAATCGTGGGCGTCGCCGGGAACGGCAAGTATCTGCTCATTGGAGAGGACCCGACGCCGTTTTTCTACGTGCCCCTCACCCAGAACCACACTTCGGCGCGCAGCTTGCTGGTGCGTTCCTCGATTGCGCCGGCTGGGCTGCTCACTCCGTTGCAAGCGGAGGTTCATAAGCTCGCTCCCGATCTGCCGATAACGGAAGCCAAGACGATGAAGCAATTGCTCGCTGACGACCTCGTGGAATTTCGCGTGGGTGCCCAAGTGGCCGCCGCGATGGGCGCCGTCGGATTGATCCTGGCCGTGGTCGGTGTCTACGGAATCGTTTCGTTCTCCGCGGCTCAGCGCACCCGCGAAATCGGAATCCGAATGGCGCTGGGCGGTTCCGCGGGCGACGTAGTTCGCCTGATCCTGAAGCAAGGCGTTCGCATGGTGATCATCGGCCTGGCTGTCGGGGTGCTGGCCGCGTTGGGGATTACGCGCGTGATGACCGGCTTTCTGGTCGGAGTCAGCCCGAGCGACCCTCTGACCTACGCGACCGTGATCGTGCTGCTCACCGCGGTGGCGCTCCTGGCCTGTTGGATTCCCGCCCGTCGCGCCACGCGCGTCGATCCCGGCGTCGCATTGCGATACGAATAGGAGCAGATTATGAAAACGCTCGCGCAGGATATCCGCTACGGCTGGAGAATGCTCCGCAAAACTCCGGGCCTCACATTCATCGTCGCGATCACGCTCGCGCTCGGCATCGGCGCTAACGCGCTCATCTTCAGCATCGTGAATGGCTATCTGCTGCGGCCGCTTCCGGTGCCACGTCCCGAGCAGATCGCCTTTCTGGCCGCGCAGCAGAAGGGAAGCTCGCCGCTTCTATACACGTTCTCCTATCCCGACGCGGTCGATTTTCGCGCGCAGGCCGCGCCTGTTGCCGAGCTCTTCGGCTTCATGCCGGTGCTGCCTGGCTTGAGCGCCGACGGCAAGGCCGACCAGATGCTCGCCAGTTATGTCACTGGAAACTATTTCAGCGCGCTCAACGTGCAACCCGCGTTGGGCCGCCTGATTTTGCCCAGTGAAGAGAATCAAGCCGGCAAGGCGGCCGTGGTAGTCCTCGGAAATTCGTTCTGGCGGAAACGATTCCGCGGCGATGCGGGTGTGATTGGAAAACAGGTTCGCGTCAACGGCAAACCAGCGATCATCGTCGGCGTGGTGCCGCCAAAGTTTCTGGGTACGCTCTCGACCGTTGAAATGGATGCTTACATGCCATTGAGCAGCGGAAGCTTTCTCGAACAGGGCCCCGGCGATATCATGCGCGACCGCGATTCCCGGATCATGCGCGTCATGGCCCGGCTGAAACCGGGGGTCAGCTTCGCCCAGGCCCAGAGTGCGATGAACGTCATTGCCGATCGCCTGGCGAAACGATACCCAGCCACCGACAAGAACGTCACAGTGCGCGTTTATCGCGAGCAGTTGGCTCGCCCGCAGCCCATGGGAAACAACGTCGTCGCGGTGATGGCGGGCTTCTTTCTGGTGTTGGCCGGGATGGTCCTGCTGCTGGCGTGTATGAACGTCGCGAATGTGCTGTTGGCGCGCGCTACGGCACGCCGCCGCGAGATGGGTCTGCGTACGGCACTGGGCGCCGGGCGCACCCGGTTGATACGTCAAATGCTCACCGAAACCGTTCTGCTGGGCTTGCTCGGCGGAGTGGGCGGAATCATTGTGGGCAATTGGTTCAATCCGGGCGACGTTTCCAGGCTCATCAGCACCACGCTTCCGGTCCGGCTCGACTTGAGTTTCGATTGGCACGTGTTTGCATATTGTTTCGGCGCGGCGTTATTCAGCGGAATCGTGATCGGTCTGTGGCCCGCCTGGCGAGCTTCCCGCGCCGACGTCCACAGTCTGCTGCAGGAAGGCGGGCGAAGCGATACCGCCGGCGCAACACGTCAGCGGATGCGCGGGATCCTGGTGGTGGCGCAGGTAGCCGGGTCGCTGGTTCTGCTGGTAATCGCCGGCCTCTTGGTTCGCAGTCTCCAGCACGCCGGAAACGTTCATCTTGGATTCGATCCCTCGCACGTGTTGAACGTCTCGGTGGATCCGCATGAGATTGGCTATGACGAAAAACAGCAGCGCGAGTTCTACCGCCGGCTCGAAGATCGCGTGCGTGCGCTGCCGGGCGTGCAGTCCGTCAGCTTGGCTTATGGCATGCCCATGGGAACCATAACGAGCGTCAACGCCGGTTCGGTCTCTATCGCAGGGCATCCCGTTCCACAGGGCCAGCAGCCGCCGGTGGTCTTCTTCAACAACGTGGATGCCGGTTACCTCCAGACCATGCGCGTTCCTCTACGGCGCGGACGCGATTTGACCGAGTCCGACAACGAGAACGGTCCGCGCGTAGCCATCGTGAACGACACCATGGCCGAAAAGTTTTGGCCGCGAGAGGATCCCATCGGCAAGATTTTCACTTTGAAGGGGCTCGCGGCGCCCGCGCAAACCATGCAAGTGGTGGGCGTCACCGAAACGGGCAAATACGCGACCATGTTCGAAGATCCAACCGCTTTCTTCTATGTCCCCCTCGCACAGAGCTTCGTCTCGGCCGAGACCTTGCAAGTGCGGACACTGGTGGCGCCGGAGTCGATGACCGCGCCTGTTCGAAACGTAATCCGCAAGCTGGCTCCCGATCTGCCCATCGTCGGCACTTCCACCATGCAGGACATTGTGGAAGGCACAAATGGCCTCCAGATCTTCCGTTTTGGAGCCTACTTCTCCGCCGCCATCGGGGGCTTGGGCCTGTTCATGGCCGTGCTCGGCGTCTATGGCGTCGTGTCGTTCGCCGCCGCGCAGCGCACGCGCGAAATCGGGATTCGTATGGCGCTCGGAGGCACAGAACGCGACGTCTTGCGGCTGGTGCTACGGCAGGGAGTCGGGATGGTGCTCGTCGGATTGTCGGTCGGCATCGTCGCGGCATTGGCAATAACCCGCGTGATGACCCGCTTTTTGTTTGGCGTTAGTCCAAATGATCCAATCACTTACGCTTCAGTCGCGCTGGTGCTCTCGGCCATCGCGCTGGCAGCCTGTTGGATTCCCGCCCGCCGCGCCACCCGCGTCGATCCCGGCATCGCCTTGCGATACGAATAAGTCTTGACACTCACTACCGTGTGTTATACAGTGTGTACGGCATAGTGTTTGGAGAACAATGTCAGACCAATGAATCCTGACCGCTTCGAAAACCTCCGCCTGGAATTGCGCCGCGGCTGCCTGGTGCTGGCAGTTCTGGCTCAGCTTCGCACGGAACGATACGGCTACGTGCTGCGTAAGGCGTTGGTAGACCAAGGCATGGATATCGACGAAAACACGCTGTATCCGTTGCTCCGCCGGTTGGAAACCCAAGGGTTGCTGGTAAGCCAATGGCGGGAGCAGGACAAGCGCAACAAGCGCTTCTACCGCCTGTCCGCCGAAGGCGGGGTGATTCTGAAACAGCTGCTGGAGGAATGGAATGCCATCAATTCTTCTCTGAACCGTGTGATTACTGAAAGCGAAGCATTGGTCCACCAGGAGACTTAACTATGGATCTCATTGAGCGTTACTTGCAAGCAGTGAGGCCGCTTCTCCCAAAGGCGCAGCAGGACGACATTCTCGCGGAGGTTTCCGAAGACCTCCGTTCGCAAATCGAAGATCGCGAGGCCGATCTGGGCCGCGAACTGAATGAAGACGAAGTAGCCGCCATCCTCAAGAAGCGTGGCCGCCCCGTCAACGTGGCCAGCGCCTATCTGCCGCAGCAGTATCTCATCGGTCCCACTTGGTTTCCGTTGTACAAATTTGTGCTGAAGCTGGTGATGTTATGGGTGCAGCTTCCCGTGATGTTGTGGATCGTGGCGCCGACGATCTATTTCACCTCGCCAGACCCCGAATCAGCATTGCTCGGCCTGGCAGGCCGGCTCCCAGCGGCTGCGATCACGACCTTTGGGGTCATTACATTCATCTTTGTTTGCGTGGAAAGATTTCAGTTCGGCGCCCTGAGAAAATCCTTAGACAACTGGGATTCGCGAAGCCTGCCGCCGATCATACCCGTCACCGCTCAAATCCAGCCGAAACTGCGTTCGGTCGCCATCGGCGAATTGGTATCGGGCATCGGAGTCTCGCTGGCTTGGGTCTATTTCGTCAGGTTCCATCCCAGCGTCAATCTCGACGTCATACAAATGAGTCTCGCGCCAGTCTGGCGAGATAACTTCTGGCCGATCCTGTTGCTCTTGATGAGCGGAATCCCGGTAGGGTGCATCGGCTTGTTCCGGCCATTATCAGAGCGCCTGCATTCCAGCCTGCGCCTCGCCATCCACGCCGGCACGCTGATCTTCCTGGCCGCTATTGTCAAGGCTGGAACATGGATCGAAATCACCTCTTCGAAGCGTTCGGCGGCACAAGTTACGGAAATCCTGAGAGGGTATAACCTCGGCATACGGATAGCGTTCCTTGTCATCACGATCATCGTGCTTGTCGAAATAGTCCAAGAGATACGCCGGATGATGAGCGTCAAAACGCCCCGGCCCTGGGCAGCAAACGGGTTGGCGGCGTTATAGATAAAAACCAACTAGGAGACTACCAATGAAATCACTTTTGAAATCGATTCTGATCCTCGCAGCCCTGGCGAGTTTCGCCTCGGCCGCCGACAAACCCAATTTCTCCGGCGAGTGGAAGCTCAACGCCGCTAAAAGCAATTTCGGCCCGCTTCCGGCACCCGCAACATACACACGCAAAGTTACACACGCCGAGCCATCCATCACCATTGAAGACACTCAGACCGGTACTGCCGCGGGCGATCAGCACGATACGCATACCTACACCACCGACGGCAAAGAGATCTCCTATCAGGCCAACGGCGCCGACGTGAAGTCCACGATTACCTGGGACGGCGATGCCTTGTTGATCAATTCCAAGGCTTCGGTCCAAGGCACGGACATCCTCATCAAGGACAAAATAGCGCTGAGCGACGAAGGAAAAACGATGACCGACTCGGTGCACATCGGGTCGCCACAGGGCGAGCTCGATATGAGCATCGTCTTCGAGAAGCAATAGCCATGATCCGCCTCCCGTTCGTGCTCGGATTCTTCGCCGCATCGCTCCTCGCGCAGGACGGCGCTGCTCTCTATAAGGAGCGCTGCGCCAGTTGCCACGATCTGGCTCCCGGTTCAACTCCAGGCCGCGTTCCGCCGGTGAGTGCGCTGCGCGCGATGGGCTTCTTGCAGATTCTGCGGGCGCTGGAATCGGGCGTGATGAAGCCCCAAGCCGAGGGATTGAGCAGCAACGAACGGGTGGCCGTGACGGCGTATCTTGCCGTGCCAACTCCGAAGCCGGAGCCGCCGCCCGCATCCGCATTCTGCGCCGGGAAGCCTTCGAATCAGCAAGGCCCCAGTTGGAGTGGCTGGAGTCCGCAGCCAACCAACACCCGCTTCCAGGACGCCGCCGCCGCTGGAATTTCCGCGATCGATGTTCCCCGGCTCAAGTTGAAATGGGCTTTCGGACTGGGCGCGGGCATCGCAGCGCGATCCCAACCGTCGGTCTCCGGCGGCCGGCTGTTTGTGGGCGACGAGATGGGCGCGGTCTATTCGCTGAACGCCGCGACGGGCTGCATCGAGTGGTCCTTCGATGCCGGCGGCGCCATACGCGGCGGGACGGTTGCCGGAACATCCGGAACGCATGCCGCGGTGTTCTTTGGCGATCCCAAAGCCGACGCCTACGCGCTCGACGCCCACACCGGCAAGTTGATTTGGAAGGTCCGCGTCGAAGAGCACTTCGCGGCCGTGCTCACAGGTACGCCGCTGCTGCATGCCGGAGTCTTGTACGTGCCGGTAGCGTCCTCTGAAGAAGCCTTGCCAGGATTGCCCAGCTACGAGTGCTGCACATTTCGCGGCAGCGTGGTCGCGCTTGACGCCCACACCGGCAAACAGCTTTGGAAAACGTACACCATCAGCGAAACGCCGCAGCCCACCAAGATCAGCAAAACCAAAGCTCAGCTCTACGGGCCGTCGGGCGCGTCGATTTGGTCCAGCCCGACGTTCGACGAAAAACTCGGCGCAATTTATGTCGCGACGGGCGACAATTATTCGGACCCCGCCACCGCGACCAGCGACGCAGTGCTCGCGATCGATCATAAAACCGGCAAAATCCTGTGGTCCAAGCAGCTCACGCCCAACGACACCTACAACCAAGGCTGCGACAATCCGTTCAAAACGAATTGTCCCGACAAAGGCGGCCCGGATTTCGACTTCGGACAGTCGCCGATTCTGGTTAGTCTCGCGAACGGCCGCCGGGCGCTCGTGATCGCGCAAAAGGCGGGCGTGGCGCATGCCCTCGATCCCGATCACCAAGGTGAAATCCTGTGGCAAACTCGCGTCGGAGTGGGCGGAGCGTTGGGTGGGAGCCAATGGGGCTCGGCCGCTGATCGCGATCACATGTACGTGGCGCTCTCTGATCTCACCATCAAAGGCATTGCAATGGACAAATCCTCGCCGCAGGGCTATCGTCTGGAGCTCGATCCCAACAAAGGCGGCGGACTCTTCGCGTTGTCGCTCGCAACTGGCGAAAAAGTCTGGATCGCCAAACCGGCTTCGTGCGGCGATCGCAAACAATGTAGCCCGGCGCAGTCCGCGGCAGTCACGGTGATTCCCGGCGCGGTTTTTTCAGGCTCCGTCGACGGCCACTTGCGGGCTTATTCCACATCCACCGGCGAAGTCTTGTGGGACATGGACACCGCGCACGATTACGACACGGTCAACGGCCAGAAGGCGCACGGCGGATCGCTCGACGGCCCCGGTGCCGTAATCGCCGGGGGCGTGCTTTACGTCAACTCGGGCTATGGCCAGTGGGGCGGAATGCCGGGCAACGTGCTCCTCGCGTTCTCGATCGACGGGAAGTAGCTACTTCCGCGCGGCGCGGCGTTCGAGTCGGCCGCTCCGATTCCGACTGCCCACCCTTACATTCGGATGGCGCGCCGCAACTCCTCCGCCTGACGCGCCCGCTTCTCAGCTTCCAGGCCCATGCCCACCCAAATCGCGAGCAAAACCAACAGGGACGCACCAATGGCCCAGACACTCGTCACGAAGGGATGTGGCCACAACGATAGGTTACGGTGAAGCAGACCACTCGCCTGCATCACGCGAAGGGCGCCCCACAAGGGCAGCAATAACGTGGGCAGGCTCAAAACGGCAAACCACCGGACTGAAAGCAACGTCCTGCGGCTGCCTTCCAACTCGCGAACCATGAATTGGGCGCAGGATTCACCCGCCTGCATCCTGCGAGCCCCCTTGCGGACGATCCCCACAAAAGCGAACATCATCAGTAGTGCCATCCACGCCAGCGCGAGGCGCGACCAAAGTTGCTCGATAGCCGTCGCGCGATACAGGAAGGTCGCGGCGAATCCGAAGCATATCGCGGCGCCGATCCACTGGGCCCATATGTTCTCTCTTTCCCGATAACGCGCTTTGGCGAACAACTGATCGGTAGTAAGGCTCATTTCCATTCCGGGTTCCTCCTGTGGATGAAGCGATTGCCACACGCTCTGCGGCGTCTCGGGAACCGGCCTTTGTTCGATTTCATCGTCGTGTTCCATGACTGGCTCCTTCCTTAAATTGGCGGCTCAACACCCGCTTGATCCGGTGGATCTTGGTGGAGACGTTCGATGCTGACAAGCCCGTGATATCCGAGATCTCCCTAGCCCCTTCGCCTTCGAGGTACAGCAGTATGATCTGGCGATCGAGCGGCTTCAACTGGTGGACCAGGTCAAGCAACTTCGTTGCTGAAAGAGACGAGTCGGCGAGCGCGCCCCCGTCGACTGACACGGCCTGGTCGTCTAGCGTCTCCAAAGCGACCAGGCGCTCAGCAGCGCGCCGGCTTCGAATTACGTGCGACGCTCCAACGTTATGAACAACGCGATACACCCAAGTGCGAAGCGAACAGCGCTGATCGAACAATGCCATGCTGCGCCAAAGTTCGACATGGATCTCCTGCAGCAGGTCGGACCGGCGATCGGGATCCGCCTCATAGGCTCCGGCCAGCCGCCAAAGGAGCCGCCGATAGAGGCCATTCGCCTCTTCGTACAATGCGTCTTGCTGGCGGCGATCCACAGTCTTCTCGACCCTATTGTGAATAGTCGCGCGGCCAGGGAGTTTTCTTACACGCGAACGTCAATTTGGATTGGGCACTTCATGACGGAAAGTAGCTACTTCCGCGCGGCGTCAATCTGAACAAGCTCACTCTCGCCGGCAGTTTGGCTCGCGCTCTTCCGCGGCGGCGTCAGCAGCGATCGCGGCAGTTTCGAAAAATATACCAGCCGCTCCACCCATGGCAGCAGCTTCCGCACCGTCCGCCCATGCAGCAGCAGACTGCCCGCCACCAACAGGCCGCTCGGAATCGTCGCGCAGCACCGCGCACACACATCAATCTCGCCCGCGCGCCCGCTCACGTGCAGCTCGCGCATCCGCTGCATGGCATCCGAATTCCAAATCTCGGCCAGGCTCTCAGTCCCGATGTTTCCCACCGGACCGCCATTCAGCGTGTAGCTTTGGCAGCACGGATACACGTCGCCATTCTGCTTCACATACATCGGACCGCGCCACAAATAATGGCAAGGATGTTTCCAATCCCCGGCCGCGTGCCGCGCCTCGGGCTGCAGCACGTTGGTCTCGTCTTCCTTGATGCGCACCTGATCGATGCCAGGAACCGCGCTCCAGAAGCGCACGAAATCGTCCACCTCGCCCGCGTTGCGCTCCATCCGCACCATCTGGACAACCACCTGCACCTTCGCGCCGCGTTCGTGCTTCATGCGCGCGAACCGCAGGAAATTGTCGCGCACCTTCTCGAAATTCGCGCCCTTGCGATAGTATTCGAACGATTCTTTCGTGGCCCCGTCGAAGCTCAGCGTGATGTGTTCGAGCGGCGTGTCCAGCAATCGCGCGCATGTCTTCTCATCGAAGAACGTGCCGTTGGTCGACAGCAGCGTTGAAATGTTATGGCGCTCGCAATATTCGATCCGGTCGAAAATCTTGCGGTCCATGAATGGCTCGCCGAGGCCAATCAGCATCATGTGCTCGGCGCTTTCGCCCGACTCGCGCACCAGCCGCTCGAAAATTTCCTCGGCCATGTCTTCCTTCGGCTGCTTGTGCGTCTCGCGCGGGCACATGGGACAATACAGGTTGCACTTCGCCGTGGTCTCGACGATATACTCCACCGGCAGAGCATTCAGCTTCGATTTGCGCCGCAGGTAGCCCCACAGCAATTTGGCGCGATTTACCGCCCGCATGGCAATCTCCATTATCGAGAATCGGGATCAGCACGTCCAACTGCTCAATGGCGCGCCGTTCCGGGCTGGCGCTAAATACGTGCTCTATTGGGCGCAAGTGAATCGGCGAGCCACGTCGAATCATGGACTGGCGTTCGCGGTGGATCTGGCGAACCAGGCTGGCCTGCCTGTCCTGTTCTATGAAGGACTGACCTACGATTATCCGTACGCGAGCGATCGCCTGAACAGATTCATTTTCGACGGCGTCCCGGATACGGAAGCGGCGTTAAGGCGGCTCGGGATCGGCTACGTGTTCTATTTCCGGCATCGGCGCAGCGATCCGAATGATGTTCTGTATCGCTTGGCGAAAGACGCTGCCGCCGTAGTCACCGACGATTATCCGCTCTTCCCGGCGCGGCGGTACAACGCCAGCGTCCCGTCCAAACTCGACGTCCCCTACTACGCCGTGGATTCCAGTTGCATCGTGCCGATGTCGCGCCTCGAAAAGCGCGAGTACGCGGCGTACACCATCCGGCCGAAAATCAAGAGACTGCTGCCCGAGTATCTGAAGCCGGTTCCCGCGATCCGCGTGAAGCACAAATTTCAGGGCGACGTTCCGCGATTCCCCTGGGTCCGGCCAGCTCACAAATCCAACGGCGGCTCGTCAGCCGCGCACAAATGCCTGCGGCACTTTCTCAAGCGCAATCTGCACCGCTATGCGAACTTAAGCAACAAGCCGTCGGAGAACGCCACCTCCGGGCTGAGCCCTTATCTGCATTTTGGACATATTTCATCGCTCGAAGTCGCGCTTGCGGTGCAGGAATATGCACGTGAAAACAGGCTCCTCCCGGACGAATTCCTCGAAGAGTTGATCGTGCGCCGCGAGCTTGCATTCAACTTCGCGCGCTTCACGGAACACCCCGAATCGCTCGATGCGCTTCCCGATTGGGCACGCAAGACCCTGGCGAAACACGCGGCGGACAAGCGCGATCCAACTTATTCGCGCGATCAATTCGAGCGCGCCCAGACGCACGACCCGCTGTGGAATGCCGCGCAGAAAGAGCTCCTGCTCACCGGCAAAATTCACGGGTATTACCGCATGTACTGGGGCAAGAAGATCATCGAGTGGTCACAAACTCCCGAACAGGCTCTCGCCACGGCCATGGACTTCAATAACCGCTACGCCCTCGACGGCCGCGATCCAAATTCCTACGCCAACATCCTCTGGTGCTTCGGTCTGCACGATCGCCCTTGGATCGAGCGACCGGTCTTCGGCCAGGTGCGTTACATGTCGTACGATGGCATGCGCCGCAAGACCGATGTGGATGCCTATATACGCAGCGTAGAATGTTTGGTATGAGAGTGGCCATCGCGGGGGCGAGCGGCATGATCGGCAAGCGGCTACAGCAGCGTCTCGCCGCAGCGGGTCACACGGCGCTTGCAATCCCGCGCGGAGCCGCCCCTCCCGAGTGCGATGCCCTCGTTAACCTGGCCGGCGAACCGATCGCGCAGCGCTGGACGGAAGCGGCCAAGAAGCGCATCTACGACAGCCGCGTGGAAAGCACGCGTCGCCTGGTGAACGCGCTCGCCACCGAATCCCTTCGCCCGCGAGTGCTAGTTTGCGCGTCCGCGGTGGGAATTTACGGATCGCGCGGCGACGAGATCCTCACCGAAAAATCACCCGCCGGTAGCGGTTTTCTCCCGGACTCTGTCAAGGACTGGGAAGAATCGGCGCGCTTGGCCGAACCACTCGGCATTCGCGTGGTCAGCCTTCGATTCGGGGTCGTGCTCGGAAACGGTGGTGCGCTCGCGAAGTTGCTGCTTCCGTTCCGGCTCGGCGCCGGAGGCCGGTTGAGCTCGGGCCGCCAATGGATGTCCTGGATCCATGTCGACGACGCCGTCAGCCTGATCTTGTTTGCGCTGGATAACGCGGGCTGCGCGGCCCGGTAAACGCCACCGCGCCCGACCCAGTCACCAACGACGAATTCACCCGCCGGCTCGCCCACGCCCTCCATCGCCCCGCCATTTTTCCCGTCCCGGCTTTCGCGTTAAAGCTGATTTTCGGCGAAATGTCGCAGGTTTTGCTGGATAGCCAGCGTGTGCTGCCCGCCGCCGCGCAAGCCGCTGGCTTTACATTTCGTTACACCGAGCTGTCGACCGCATTGACCCATATCCTTGCTGCCCGCGCCTGAGCGACAATAGAAATAGTATGCGTTGTTTGCTCATTGTCCTGACCGCCACGCTGCTCACCGCCGCCGGTGAGATGAATTTGACCGTTGCGCAACTGGAAATGTTCATCCGCTCCGCCGTGGAGCTCAAACAACCCGACCGCCAGGTGGCCGAATATCTGCGCCATGTGAAGATGCGCGAGAAACTGGACGACCGGACCATCGAGGATTTGCAGAGCCTGGGCGCGGGTCCAAAGACTGTCGCGATTCTGCGCGAGCTTGGCGACGCCTCGGGCAGTCTCCCGGCTGCCACGCCGCTTCCGCCTAAGCCCGTTTATGTTCCGCCACCGCCGCCCAGTTCCATCGAGCAAGAGAAAATCATCGACGAGGCGCGCGACTACGCGCTCAACTACACCAAGCAGTTGCCGAATTTCATTTGCGTTCAAGTGACGCGGCGCGATTACGATCCCACTGGCAGCGGCAACAACTGGTATCACCAGGACACCATCACCGCTCGCCTAAGCTATAACGGATTCGAAAATTACGAAGTGATTCTGCACAACAACCAGCCGGTCACCAATGCCACCATGCGGCAATTCGGCGGCACGACGTCGGAAGGCGAATTTGGCAGCATGATGAAGGAAATCTTCGAGCCCGAAACTCACACCGAATTCTCGTGGGACCATTGGGGTAAGCTGCGTGGCCGCAAGACTTACGTGTTCGCCTACGATGTACAGCAGGAATATTCGAAATACCGCGTGGAAGCGGATGGCGCGGAAGCTATCGTGCCGGCTTATCGCGGCCTGGTTTATATCGACGAGGACACCAAGATGGTGGTGAAGATCGTCATGAAGCCGCACGATATGCCGAGCACTTTTCCGATCCACGAGATTACTTCATCGCTCGACTACGATTTGGAGACGATCGGTGACCAGCAGTATATGTTGCCGCTCAAGTCGGTCCTGACGTCGAAACGCGATCGCCAGATGACTAAGAACGATATCGAGTTCCGGCTGTATCGCAAGTTCGGCACCGAGAGCACCATCAAGTTCGAGACGCCGGACGCGCTCCCCGAAGATCAGACAAAAGAGACTCAAAAGTAGCGAGCAACTCGGGCAGGCTCATTTTTTCGGGGCGAATGATCTCGATCTTGCCCAGCCCGGTGGGCCGCCAGCGCTGGAACATGCGTTCGCAAACAGCGCCCGCGAAGATGCTGATCATCGGAACGCCGCAGGCCGCGGCAACGTGCCCACCGGCTGAATCGTAGCCAACAAAAAGCCGGCTGCGTTGAATATGCGCCGCGAAGCCTGCAAAGGAACCGTCCCACATCACAATCCCGTCTCCACCAATTTTCGCGACGGCGCTTTCCACACGTTCGGCTTCTTCCCCGCCCGCGCCTTTGTCGATCAGGATTGGGCGGGGCAATCGGCGCAGCACTTCGGCTTCGAACGTATAGGCCACGCGCTTCGATGGATTTTCGCCGACGCCGAAACTGACCGTGGTAGCGAACTCGGCTGCGTCCAAGCCGGTGGTCAAATAGGGATGCGCAGTTACTCCGAACGTCTCCTCGACCCAGCGTTTTGTCAGTGTGGAAAGGGACTCGCTACGATTGGCTCCGTACGAGCGGCTTTCGAAGAAATAGTAGTCCTCTTCCGCGGAAATCGGGAGCAGCCCGAGCTGCGTGAGACGCGAATCGGGATCAATGACGATACTGCGCGGCAGGCAGACCGCTTCACGCAGGTGGGGCCACACGGACAGACGGTCATCGATAGTTCCTCCGCGTCCATAGGCGATCGCGAGATGCCGCAGGCGCGGATCGGCGGCGAATAGCTCCCAGCTTTTTGTCGGGCCAACGAACCAGATCGTCGCGCTGGGAAAACGCTGCTTCGCGGCGTCGAGAATCACGCTAGTAACCGCGACATCGGCGCCGAGCGTCACACGCGACAGCACGAAAATGTTTTGGATGGCGGCGGGATCGCGGTCCAGGACCCGCATCAGCCGGACACGCTCGTATCGGGCCAGCAGGTGCACCGCATGGAGGCCGGTACGGCGCGCGATGACGTCGCAGAATAGTTCGGCATACACGCGGCAGAGGCGGGGTTCGAACAGATCCGCCAGCCGCTCGACGACGATGCGGAACAGCTCGCGATCGCCGCCTTGCGTGATCAAATCGTCGAGCAAATGTTCCGGCCACGGCCGCGAAGCCAGGCAATGATCGAGGAGCTCACATGCCAGTTGCTCAGCCGAGATATTTTCCAACCAGGAGCTCCAGCTTCTTGCGCGTTGCCGCGGGCACGGCTTTCGGATCGGTGATCAATGCGTGAGCCAGCGCCGATCCGCATTTGCATTCGCGAGTCTCAGGCATGCGCGCAACCGTCGCCGCCACCACTTCGCAGGCGTTGTCGGCATTTTGTTTGAGGTTCGCCAAAATGTCGGTCACAGTAACGGCATCGTGCTCTTCGTGCCAGCAATCGAAATCGGTGACCATCGCGATCGTGACGTAGCAAAGCTCGGCCTCGCGCGCGAGCTTGGCCTCTTGCAGATTCGTCATGCCGATGACGTCCATGCCCCAACTGCGATACACGTTCGATTCGGCCTTGGTCGAAAACGCAGGCCCTTCCATGCACAAATACGTTCCGCCGCGCGTCACATGGACGCCGGTTTGAGCGCACGCATGATAGACAACTTCGGAAAGCTGCGGGCACACCGGATCGGCGAAGCTGATGTGCGCGACCAGACCTTCGCCGAAAAAGGTGGAAACGCGTCCGCGAGTCCGATCGAAAAATTGATCGGGGATGACAAACTTCAACGGCGGATGTTCTTCCTTCAGCGATCCGACGGCGCTCAACGAAACGATGCGGTCGACGCCCAGCGACTTGAAGCCCCAGATGTTCGCGCGAAAGTTCAGCTCCGACGGCGAGTGCCGGTGGCCGCGGCCGTGCCGAGATAAGAATGCGACCTCTTTGCCAGCGAGCTGGCCGACGACATAAGGATCCGACGGCGCGCCCCAGGGCGTGTCGAGAGTCACTTCTTCATGCGCGGTGAAGCCCGGCATTGTGTATAAGCCGCTCCCGCCGATGATTCCGATCGTTGGTTTCTTCATTCTTGAATTAGTTCCAGCAAGACGCCGCCCGTGGACGAAGGATGGACGAACACGTAAAGATGTCCGCCCGCGCCGGCACGCGGCTCGTTCAGCAATCGGGCGCCATGCGTCTTGAGACGCTCCACTATAGCCGCGAGATCCGGGACCTTGAGCGCGACGTGATGCAGCCCCTCGCCGCGCTTCTCGATGAATTTCGCGATTACCGAATCGGGGCCAGTGGCTTCGAGCAACTCGATGCGCGATTCGCCGGCGGGCAGCATGATGACGTTGACCTTTTCCTGCTCCACGGTTTCGCGAGGCATGGCCGCGAGCCCAAGCTGCTCCTCATAGAACATGAGCGCGGCGTCAAGCGACCGGACGGCGATGCCCAGATGATCAATCTCGAAATTGTTTAGTCCAGTCATCGACGATCGTGTACGGGTCCGAGTGCCGTGCCGCTACTTGCTCGGCCGCAGCCTGAAAATCAATATTCGCAAATTGTTCGAGCAGCCGTTCGCGCAGCATCTCACGCAGGCGCTGGCTCCAGTTGGCGACAGCGCGATCTTTTGCGCCGCTGCGGCCAAGAAACGATCGTATCGCGGCCAGCGTCTCGACGATGCCCTGGCCTTCGGTTGCGATGGTGCGCACCACGGGCGGAACCCAGCCATCGTGCCTGGTCGAGAGACTTTGCAGCGCCAGGATCTCGCGCTCCAAGCGATCCGCGCCCGGCTGATCGGCCTTATTGATGACGAAGACGTCGGCGATCTCCATGATGCCGGCTTTGATGGCTTGCACGTCGTCGCCCATGCCCGGCACCAGCACGACCACGGTCACATCCGCCAGCTTCGCGATCTCCACTTCATCCTGGCCGACGCCGACGGTTTCGACGATCACAAACTGCTTGCCAGCCGCGTCGAGCAGCAGCGCCATGTCGGTGGTGGCGGCGGCGAGCCCACCGAGGTGCCCCCGCGTGGCCATGGAGCGGATGAAAACATGCGGGTCGTCGTGATGGCTCAACATGCGAATGCGGTCGCCCAAAATCGCGCCGCCAGTGTAAGGGCTGGTCGGATCGACCGCGAGAACTCCGACCGCTTTCTCTTCGCGGCGAAGTTCGTGAACCAGACTGTTGGTCAGCGTGCTTTTGCCTGCGCCGGGGGATCCCGTGATGCCGATGACGCTGGCGCGGCCCGTATGCGGAAACAATTCCTTCATTAATGATTCAGCGGCCAAGGACCGGTTTTCAATCGCGGTAGCGGCGCGGGCCAGCGCGCGCGGATCGCCGGCCAGGATTCTCGCGGCGGAAGGAATCATTCGCTCTTGAGAAGCTGCCGTGCGATCACCAGCCGCTGGATCTCGCTGGTGCCCTCGCCGATGGTGCACAGCTTGACGTCGCGATAAAACTTCTCCACCGGGTAATCCTTGATGAATCCGTTGCCGCCGTGGATCTGCACGGCTTCGTTGGTGGCGCGCACGGCGATTTCAGACGCGAACAGCTTGGCCATGGACGATTCCCGGGTGACGCGTTGGCCGTGGTCCTTCATCCATCCCGCGCGATAGGTGAGCAGGCGCGCGGCATCGATCTCGGTGGCCATGTCGGCGAGCTTGTTCTGGATGGACTGAAATTCCGAAATAGGCCGGCCGAATTGTTTGCGCTGCTTGGAATACTTGAGCGCAGCTTCGTACGCTCCCTGCGCCGTGCCGACCGAAAGCGCGGCGATGGAGATCCGCCCGCCGTCGAGAATGCGCAGGCTGTCGACGAATCCCTCGCCCGGCTTGCCGAGCAGTTGCGATTCGGGCACCCGGCAATCGGTGAACACTACTTCGCCGGTGGCGCTGGCGCGCATGCCCAGCTTGTTCTCCTTCTTGCCGTACTGAAAGCCGGGCACGCCATTTTCTAGGATGAACGCCGAGACGCCGTGATGCGATGCGGCGCGATCGGTGACCGCCATGGCGACGCACACGTCCGCATAGCCGGCGTTAGTAGTGAAAACTTTGCTGCCGTTGATCACCCAGCACGATCCGTCTTTCACCGCTTTGGTTCGCATGCCGGCGGCGTCGGAGCCGGATTCCGATTCAGTGAGTGACCACGAGCCGATCCATTCGCCGCTCGCGAGCTTGGGAATGTACTTGCGGCGCTGCTCGTCGCTGCCGGCGATAAAGATGTGATTGGTGCACAGCGAATTGTGCGCCGCGACGATCAAGCCCACGGAAGGATCGATGCGCGCGAGCTCTTCGATGATGATGGAGTACTCGATATAGCCGAGTCCCGCGCCGCCGAGGTCTTCCGGGAAAATGGCGCCGAGGAAACCAAGCTGGCCGGCGTGTTTGATGGCATCCAGCGGGAAGAGGGAGTTCTCGTCCCAGTAGAGAACGTTGGGGCGGATTTCCTGCTCGGCAAATTCGCGGACGCTTTTGCGAAGCTGAATCTGCTCCGGCGTGAAATCAAATTCCATGGGGGCGGGAGAGCGAGTCCCTGATTCAATGTTAGCAAGGCCACGCGGGTGGCTGGTTGTTGGTTGTTGGTTCTTGGTTATCGGCGAAGCTGGTCGCTTGGAAGTGATTGAACGGGAGTGAACGAACGTGGTGGGATCGCGGTGACCGCTCGAAGCGTTATTCAAGTTTTCGGCTGACGAAGATGGTGTCTTCTGGGCAGAGTTGGTTAACAAACGTCAACTCTTCAGAAGCTTGTGCCCGGATCGTAGGGCTTGGCTGGAGCGAACTCTCCGGCCATAGCACGCTCGTGTATTTCCCACGGGGACGCTCCGGCTTTACGAGCCTCCACTAGTTTGTCCGGGTCGATCTGCGCGGGCCTTCCACCCTCTCCCGCTCTAAGGTATTCCGTTGCCGTCCACGGGCTGCCGTAGTTGTAGAAGAACATTTCGACGACGTTCCGGTCAGGATCCTCATAATAGATGGATATTCCCGGCCCGTGGTCGGCGGCCCAGAGCAGCGGTATGCCCAGGCCCTTAAGACGCACATAGGTTCCCAGCAGATCGTCAATGGTCGTGCACTCGAAGGCGACGTGCTGCAGGCCGGTATGGTGGCGCCTATCCGGATCAGCAGTGGCCTTGGATATCTCAAAGAACACGATCCGATGATCCATCTCATCGTTGCTGATGAACGCGAGGGCCGAAAAGGGCGGACCGTGATGTGTCACTCGTGCAATTACCGGAATTTTCGAGCGATGGTTGACAGTCATGCCCAGCACCTTTCGGTACCATTCGACCATCGGGCCCAGGTCGGCTGTAATCAGCCCATAGTGATGCAGTTTGGGATGGACGATTGTCTCGGTATTCATTTGAGTTGCTCCTTCCTGTGCGGGACCTCGACTGTGGCGTCACGACTTGACTCCTTCTAGCAAGTCCCATATAGTTGAATTTGTAAACCTCTTATTGTTGCAGCTAACTTTATCTTAAAAGTGCAGCCATCGCATGTCAAGAGCAAATTTGACCAGGAACACAAGAAGTTCTGAGATCCGGCGGCATCTGGGGGATCTGGCAAGAAAGTTCAGCACGCAGACGGTCTTCCTGCATGAGGCGATCGCCCAGACCGCTGGATTGAATGCGACCGATACCAGGTGTCTCAGCCTGATCCGGTTTCGTCCCGACGGCCTGGCGACGGCTGGCTGGCTTTCAGACTTGGCCGGTCTGACGACGGGAGCCATCACACACGTACTCGACCGGCTGGAAAAGCGGGGATTTATTGAGCGGGTCCGCGACACCGGGGACCGGCGGAAGGTCTTCCTTCGTATCCGGCCGGAGAGTTTCGCCGAACTCGAGTCGCAATACGAAGCCCTCGGCAGGTCATATCGAAGCGTCGTCGAGCAGTACAGCGACAGCGAACTGAAGCTGATTACCGATTATCTGGAGAAGATGTCCGAAATGACTGAGCGGCTAATGGCAGATACGATTGCCGCCCGAAGCATCGAATGAAAATGTTGGTTCTAGGGTGTGATCGAAACTGCCCGCCGGGCGGCGTCCTAAGTGTGAGCATCTTATACTCACTCCATGAGTAAGCGCCTGCAGGTCCTGTTGCCGGATCGGGAGATGGCTGAGATTCAGCGGTTTGCTTCCTTGATTCGAACATTCCGATGTATCTGATCGGGGCGCCGCATCCGCACAAGACCGAAGCGCAGATCCTGATCGACCGTTTCATCGCCGCCGGAAAGCGGCTCGTCACCGACGCCGGAGTGCTGCACGAGATCCTGCATCGGCTCGCGAGGCGCTGCATATCGCGATCATGGAACGGCACGGCGTGCGCTCCATTTGTAGCTTCGACGCGGACTTCGATCGATGGCCTGGAATCCGGCGAATTCACGCGCTCTCCTAAATCAGTTCCTTGTAGCGAAAGCAATCCACCAGGTGATCGTTCACCATGCCGGTGGCCTGCATAAACGCGTAGCAAATAGTGGAACCGACGAAGGTGAAGCCGCGCTTGGCAAGATCTTTGCTCATGGCATCGGATTCCGCCGTGCGGGCCGGGACGTCCCCGTGGCGGCGCCGGCGGTTGATCAGCGGCTTCGCGCCGACGAATTGCCAGACGTATCGATCGAAGCTGCCGAACTCCTTCTGCACTGCGAGGAAAGCTTGGGCATTGCGCACGGCAGCACGAACCTTTAGCCGATTGCGTACGATGCCATCGTTGGCGAGCAGGGCTGCGATCTTCGCGTCGTCGTAGCGGGCGACTTTGCGCGGATCGAACCGGTCAAACGCGGCACGATACGCAGCACGCTTTCTCAGAATGGTGATCCAGCTAAGACCGGCTTGCGCTCCCTCGAGGATCAGGAATTCGAACAGCCGGCGCTCGTCGTGAACGGGCACGCCCCATTCGTCGTCGTGGTAGACGATGGAGAGCTCATCACTGGCCCAGGAGCAGCGGGGTTTGGAAGTCAATCGTTCCTCAATTGAGGATTATAGCGACTGACTTAGATTGGCCATCGCTTGAGATGCGCTTCCGCCAGAATGCCCTGGAGCTGATGCTCGCCCATGAGCAAGGCGGATTGGCCGCGGGGAAGTTTGTCCAGGTTTTCGCTGGGACTGTAGTAGCACCAGCGATAGGCGTAGGCCGAGCCGATTTCACCTGCCTTGGCTTCCGTGAGACGGATGCGCTGCAGAAAGCTCTTGTATTCGCCGTCGTTGACGATCCTGGAAATCTCGTCCTCGACCACGCCGATTGGCGTGTGGCCGACAATTACTGTCTCGCCGACCGTCGTCTTGTCGGCGATCTTCTCCCGGCTGAGCGCGCTGGTTGCCATGCTTCAAGCTGGAGCAGCTTCGCAGCCACTTAATTGAGGATTGCGGCTGCCACGGACACGAGAGTCTACGATCCAAATTGCGTGTGTTCACTCAGGGAAATCGCGCAGAAATTGCGCGAGTTCGCGCAGCCGAGCGCCTGGGCGCCCGTGGTTCAGGGAATCCGTCGCCCCACAAAATGGCGCGAATCTTGCGGAGTAGAAGCGCCGCAACAAGAACTTGCAGCGTGGAGGACCACCTATGAATTTTCCAAGCACTGGATTTCACCACATCACAGTGTGTTCTGGCAAAGCCCAGGACGATATCGATTTCTTTACTCAGGTGTTAGGGCAGCGGCTGATCAAGCAGACTATTTTGTTTGACGGGCGCTTCGCTCACTACCACCTCTATTATGCGAACGGCCACATCGATCCCGGTACGGTGATGACCAGCTTCCCGTACAGCCGCGTGCAGGGGCGCCCCGGATCGGGCCAAGTGCAATCCACCGCCTATTCAGTGCAGAATGGAGCTCTGCCGTTTTGGCTGCAACACCTGGACCGGCGCAGAGTGGCGCATTCCGAAATTCAAGAGCGCTTCGGGCAGCGCTTCATCGCCTTCAAGCATCCGGCCGGGCTTGGTTTCGAGGTGATAGAGGACCCCCGTGACGCGCGGCGGGGAACGGCCATCGAGGGAATCGGCGAGGCTGAATCCGTCCGCGGCTTCAACTCCATCACGCTTTCGGTGCGTGAGATTGCCGAGGACGAGCGGTTCCTGGTGGAAGCGCTGGGATTCCGCAAAACCGGAATCGATGGGAAGTACCATCGCTTCGAGGTTGGCAAGGGAGGTCCTGGATGTACGGTGGACTTGTACCACGATGCGGACCGGCCCTCCGGCAGCCGGACGTTTGGGGCCGGCACCGTGCATCATGTCGCTTACAACGTCCCCAATGACGAGGATCTGAAGTGGCAGAAGGCCTACTACGAAGAGCTGGGCTACACGGATGTGTCGGAGGTAAAGGACCGCAACTACTTCCACTCGATCTACGTGCGGTCGCCCGGCGGGGTCCTGATGGAATGCGCGGCAACGGCGGATGGAGGCTTCGTGAAAGACGAGGCGTTCAACGAGCTAGGCACGCACCTGCTGCTGCCGGCATGGTTCGAAGAACGTCGTGAGGAAATCATGCAGATGCTGGAACCGATTCGGGTTCCCGAGTGGCATCCGAAGGTCGCGGTCGATGCCAAGCATCCGATCGCGTCGCACCGCAAGCCGGTATTTGTTCGGGAGGAGGTGGGAGCTGGAGTCAACTAAATCAGATCACGCAGGAAAAATTACGTGGGAAAAATCTTGGGGAGATCCTGTGGTAGGATCTCCCGCCACCCATCGATTGGTTTTTCCTCAATCCCCACGACGCACCAACTCCTGAGTCTGTCCCCGGAAAGATAGTCAAACTTATCCCCGTGGTGATCGAAGACATCCAGCCCTCGGGTCGGATTTCGTTCGATCCGCCCCGCAGTGAGTTTCCCTCTGACGCCGCTGCCAGCCAGCACATATATCAGGCACACTTCATCGGACAGCACCATCAGGCAGGTTCTTCAAGCAGGTTTCTGGCCACGAACTCTAGTGCGACACGAGCGCAGGACGTTTGACGATCTGCGATGGATCTGCGCCCACGCGGCCGGACTCCTCGCGAGTAGCCGCCGCGCCAAGTTGGAAGTCGAAGCGGATGGAGGGCAGCTTGGGGAAGGGCGAAGCCGGATCGTTCAGCTTGGTCTCGGTGATGAGCGAATCCGTGACACCGAAAACCGTGTCCGAATCGATGTGGTCGTCGTTGCGCAAATAGAGAGCGGTCACCAGTTCGCGGTAGCCGGGCGCGCCCACCAGAAAGTGAATGTGCGCGGGCCGGTATCCATGGCGGCGTTGCGCCCGAATCATATCGCCCACCGGGCCGTCGAGCGGGATCAGATAGCCGAGAGGACGCACCGTGCGTAGGTTGTAGCACCCTTCGCCGTCGGTATGAAACGCGCCGCGCAGATCCATTTCGGACGGATCGTGCTTCTGAAGATCGTAGAAGCCGTGATCGTCGGACTGCCAGATTTCGATGGACGCGTTCGCGAGCGGTTTGCCGCCCAGGTTCACAACACGGCCGTAAATGCAGATCTCGGAGCCGTCGCCCGGCGAAGCGATGGAATCGCCCAGCTTCTTTTCCGGAGCGCCCTGGCGATAGAACGGGCCGAGCAAACTGGTTTTTGTCCCCACTTCCACCGAGCGGCGGTCATGCAGCGTATTGATGAGGCTAGAGAGGCCCAGCGTGTCCGAGAGAAGAATGAACTCCTGGCGATAGGGCGTGCAAGCCTGGCCGACTGCAGTCAGGAACTTGATACCCTCCAGCCACTCCTCGGGTGTCAGGTCGGCTTCGCGCGCGAATGCGTGTAGGTGCCGAACCAGGCAGTCCATGATCTCGCGCAAGCGCGGATTGGGCGTCGCCGACATCTGCTCTAGAGCGACGTCGGTGATGGTTTTCTCATCGATAGCTACCATGCTTGCTAGCGCAGCAATTGGACAGCCAAGCTATCGCTCGGAAGTTTCGTCCGGCGGCTGGTAATCGTGCAGCAGATCCTGATAGCCGTTCATCGCCAGGCGGCAGGCCAGCTCCGAGCCTGCGAAGCGCGCGCGATGCCAGGTTTGCTTGGGAGTGTAAACGATGTCGCCCTGATCGGCGACGAAGATGGGCAGCGACCCGATCTTGTATTCCATTTTGCCGAGCAGGATGAACCAGAATTCGGGCGATTCCTCGTGAAAATGGCCTTTGTCGGTGTCGGCGGCAGGGCGCTGCTTCTTAGGATCGCCGATGATGATGTTGGCCACGGCGCGATCGTCGGCGATAAAGCGCCGATGCTTGTCGGTATCCGCGACGACGGCGTTGAAATCGATGTAGGGCTGGTTGCCGTGGTCGTATTTGCCGCGGCCTTCGATCCGCACCTTCACGAAATTCACGCCGTCCAGAGGCACGGGCGTTTCGTCGGCGGGATACATGGTCTGCGCGCCAGCGATGTTCACTTCCAGGCGCAGGGACGGTTTGTCGCCGATGGTTTCCAGGCTGTACGTTGTGCGGTAGGGCACCTGTACCAGGAAGCCTTTGGTGGCGACGAACGGCTCCTGGCCTTCGATGCTGAATCGAATCTGGCCGTCCTGCACGATCCACCACTCGCGCGTGTCGGGATGGAAGCGGCGCGGCGTTTTCGTGCCCGGTGCCATCGAGATGTAGTCGGCGTGCAGCAGCGAATCGCTGACTACGGTTTGCGTCCAGTTCGCTTCGCCTTTGTGCTGGGCCAGGAGCTCGGCGAGCTTCCAATGCGGCCGGTTGGGCGCCACCCAGGTGGCTGGTTGCACGGGAACCGGCGCCCAGGCGAGGCGGCTGTCCTGTTGAGCGGCCAGGGGCAGGGTCACGGCGAGCAATAGAAGTGCGGGCTTCATGTCCGCCCACGTTATCACCCGGAGGAGGCGGTGTAAATCCTATGCTAGTTAGATGGAAACTCGAGGCGTCGCGATCGTCACCGGAGGTAGCCGCGGAATTGGAGCGGCGATTGCGAAGCTGCTGGGAGCGAACGGATACAGCGTCGCGTTTAATTACGCGAGCGATGAGGCCGCGGCCCGGGGTGTGCTGGATCATCTCACCCGCGCGGGGATCCGATCAGTGGCGATTCAGGCCGATGTTTCGCGCGAGCCGGATATCCTGCGACTCTTTGAGATCGCCCAGCGCGAACTTGGGCCGCTGCGCGCGCTGGTCAACAACGCGGCCATCACCGGAGGTAAGGCTCGGGTGGACGAGATCGATGGCGCCC
This sequence comes from Bryobacterales bacterium, assembly GCA_963772905.1. Taxonomy (GTDB): domain Bacteria; phylum Acidobacteriota; class Terriglobia; order Bryobacterales; family Bryobacteraceae; genus Palsa-89. Next base: position 373,213 of record CAVYZD010000001.1, read on the forward strand.
AGGTCACGCAGATGCTGGCGGTGAATGTCACGGGAACGATGTTGTGCGCGCGCGAGGCCGTTCGTACAATGTCAACGCGGCGCGGCGGTTCCGGCGGAGCGATCGTGAACATCTCGTCGCTCGCGGCCAGGACGGGCAGCGCGGACGAATGGGTGCACTACGCGGCGTCGAAGGGCGCGGTGAATACCTTCACGATCGGCCTGGCGCGAGAAGTGGCGACCGAAGGGATTCGCGTAAACGCCGTCGCGCCGGGCTTGGTCGATACTGGCTTGCACGCGGCCAATGGCGAACCGGGGCGGCTAGTGCGGCTGAATCCGACGATCCCGATGAAGCGGGCGGGCACTGCCGACGAAATCGCGCAGGGCGTGCTGTGGCTGCTTTCGGATGCGGCGTCATACGTGACGGGGACGATTTTGGAGATCGGCGGTGGACGATGACGGCATTCGGCTAGAATGGGCCTTGTCCCAATGTTCATTCGATCCCTGACGCTGAGCAATATTCTTTCGTTTCGCGATCCTGGTCCACTCCCATTGCGGCCCCTCAACGTTTTCATCGGGGCGAATGCGTCGGGAAAGTCCAATTTGATCGATTGCATTGGGCTACTTCGATCGCTACCCAGTAGTCCGAGCAACTACATAAACGATCGAGGAGGAACCGAGAGCTGGATCTGGAAGGGCAGCAAGCGTGGCAGTGGCACAACAGCTATCCGGGCCGGATTTGATCTAGGACAAGAGAATCTTACCTATGAACTAACATTCGCGGCAGTTGAGCGCACATTCGCCATTCAGTCGGAGGCGCTCATGAGGACTGATTACACCTATCTAAAACGGCGCGCGGGTAATCTGGAAATAGGGCACGGCGGGCTGCCTGGGCCGCAGGATATGACAACTTCTGTCTCGCCGGCTGAATCATCGCTCTCAGCGTATCGATTTCCGTCCTCACCGATTACGCAAGCCGCAAACGCATTTAGCGACATTCGCATTTACCGTGATTTCCGCAGTGGGACGCGTGATGATGCACGAATCGGAGTTTCTTCTTCTGGTCCCAAACATCCACTCGAAGAAGACGGCTCTAACCTAGCGTTAGCGCTACAGGAGCTTGATTTTCAAGGTGCGCTCCCAATCGTGAAGGGCTATTTGAGAAGGTTGTCAGAGCGGTTCGAAGACATCAAGATTCGGGCTGAGGGCGGAAGGTCCGTGTTGTATGTGCAGGAGCGCGGGCTCGGGCTGCTCTCGGCTACGCCACTTTCCGATGGAACCTTGAAGTTTTTGTGCTTAATGGCAATTTTGTGCGACCCTAAGCCCGGTCCACTCATTTGTATTGAGGAGCCGGAGACTGGACTGCATCCCGACGCCTTGGCCATAGTGGGTGATGCTCTACGGGAGGCAGCGACACGGACTCAATTGATCGTGACGACGCATTCCGATGCCCTGGTTGATCGCTTCTCCGATGAACCCGAGAATGTCATCGTGTGCGAAAGGGACTTCGATGAAAGCACATGCTTCCGACGACTATCCAGCGAAAAGCTCAGCGAGTGGCTGGAAGAATATACGCTCGGCGAGCTTTGGAGACGAGGCGAGATCGGTGGAACAAAGCGCTGATGGAGATTAGAATCTATTTCGAGGGCCATAAAGGCTTGAGAAGCGGATTCTTGTCTTTTTTTGCTCAACTGACGACGGCGGCTCGGAACGCAGGCTCAACACTTGAGGTCATTGCAGCGAAAGACGGCCCTAGTATGTACCGAAAAGCCGCGCGAACGCATCCCAAAGCGTGGAATATTTTGTTGCAGGATAGTGAGGGACCCGTGCCGGCGCAGCACGCCAAAGACATCTTCTGGATGGTTCAGCTCATGGAGTCGTGGTTCTTGGCCCATCCTAAGATTCTCTCTGACTATTACGGATTCGCTGTGAGCACCCTAGGCGAAAGAGCGGACGTCGAACGGGTGCCAAAGGCCGAGGTTCTGAACCTGCTGAAACGCGCCACAAAGCACACGAGCAAGGGCGAGTACAGCAAGGTGAAGCACGCGCCTTTCTTGCTAGAAAAGTTGGACAGTGGCCGCGTGCGAGCTCGATCAGAACCTTGCGAGCTTTTGTTTACTTCCGTGCTTCAAAAGCTCGCGGGTTAACCTAAGCGATCGTTTCCGTTCGCGGATCCCAACGCACCGTGCGCCCTTGATGAAAACTTTCGAGCGCCATGCGGCACGCGATGGAGACGCGGTAACCAAGCTCGAACGGGCAATTTGGCTCCGCTCCCGAGCGGATGCAATCGACGAAATTCTGCATGTGCGCGGTGGGGAAATTGACCACTTTGCCCGCGATCTCCACGCCATCCGGCCGGTTCACCTTCTGCGGAACGTAGCGAATGCCGGCCGGCGTGCGCGAAATGGCGCCGTCGGATCCGAGCACATCTTCGGTGATGCCGAGCTGGCTATTGCCGAGGCCGGAATCCCAGCCGATGAGCATCTGCTCAGGCTGGTGGAACGTGACGTTCATCGTATCCGGCACGTCTCGGCCGTCCTTCCATAGATACAAGCCGCCGGTCATGGTGGCCGCCTGCGGGATCTGCAGGTCGAGCGCCTGATACCAAAACGCCAGCTGCTGGCTCAGATTCTCGTACACGTTGCCGCCGGAGTATTCCTCAAAGAATCGCCAGTTGATAAAGCGGTGCGGATCGAAATCGCGGCGAGGCGCATCGCCGAGGAACGAATTCCAAGCGATATTCTCGGGCGTCATATCCGGATAAAGCGGGCGCGCCCACTGCGCTTTTCCATGCGGCGTGTTGCGATACCAATGCATCCGGATCGCCGTGATTTTTCCAACATGGCCGGTCGCCAGGAAGTTGACCGCATCGAGCATCTGGCCCGACGAGCACGACTGATGGCCGATCTGGACCACGGCTTTCGGCGTCTGCCGGTACGCCGCCCGCATGCGCTTGGCGTGATCGAGCGTGAAGGCCAGCGCCTTTTCCTGATACACATGTTTTCCCGCCGCGAGCGAATCGACGAAATGCTCGCAGTGCAGATGCTGCGGCGTGGCGATGATGACGGCGTCGATGGATGAATCTTCGAGCAGGCGGCGATGGTCTCGGTAGACGGCAGCGCTCGGGACACGGCCCCGTGCGTCATCCAAGCGCTTTGCATAGACGTCGGCGAATGCGGCGATCTCAACATTAGGACACGCCATCGCCTGGTGCAGAAGCTCGCTGCCGCGTTGTCCCGCGCCTATCAAGCCGATGCGTACGCGATCGTTGGCACCCAGCACGCCAGCCCCCGACGTCGCCGAGGCGAGCGTGGAGGCCAAGCCAGTGGCCATCGCTCCGATAAATTTGCGCCGAGAGTCCATAGGTGGGCTAATTCTTCTCCAACGCCGCCCGGACTTCCTGGATTTGCGCGGCGTGCCGGCGGGCATGCGCTGTGATGATCATGAGAAGCTCCGCGCCGTTCACCGGACCGAAGCGCGGATGCTCCGCAGCCAGGTAATAAAGGTTGTCCGAGTGATCCTGCGCGAACTGAATACTGCGGCTGCGGTTGAAGTTAAATTGCTCGAGCGCCTGCGCCAACGTCGGAAACCGGCCGTTCGGCACGACAGCCTCCGGAGCCTGGGCGCGCGCCGATCGATCCGCTACGCGCACCAATAGACCTGCCTCTTTTTCTTTATCGATGCGCGGCTCGTCCAATTTCTTGGCGTTGTCCAGCCAGCCGAGAAAGCGCTCCTCGACGGTGGTGACGTGCTCCACGCAATCGAGCACGGACCAGCGGGCCGGATCAGGCCGAATGGTCACTTGCGCTTCGGAAAGTCCTGCCACCGACGCCAGGAACTCCGCGCGTCCGCGCTCCAGATGTTGTACGATTTCGAGTTTCTCTTCTGGTGCCATGTTGTTTACCTATGCCTTCATTCCACACTGCCATAACGCGCACAGCGCGGTGTTGTAGAGAGCGAGCGCCGTGGTGATTTGTCCCAGGTGATTGTCGTGCGTGGAGAGGAACGAGGCGCGCTCGGCGACATCCGGGTGCAGGTCGCCCTCGGTCGAACAATCGATCACAACCGCGCCCGGCTTGATGTTGCGGATCAGATCGGATTCCGAAAGCGCTGGGAACGCGGTGACCACAATGTCGGCCGTTTCGAGAAAATGCTGCCGGTCCTCGGGCCGCGTCTGCGGATGGACCATGACGGCAGTAGCGCCAATGCGCATCAACATGCTCTGCAACGGAATTCCGATCCGGGGCGAGCTGTTAAAGATGACCACTGTGGGGCCGGGCTGGCCCGTGCTGCGCGGAAACATCTTCTTGATGGAGTCGTGCTGATGGAGCAACGTGAGGATCGCGCGCGCGGTGCAAGGGACCACGCCCTCGTATTTCTCTTCCTCGTCCACCGTGCGGATGTTGAGCGCCATGCGGCCCGTGTTTTCCACCGTGAGGCCCTCGATGTCCTTTTCGGGCCGGACCCGGCGAAGGAAATAATCCTCGCTCTTGCCGAACGGCGCGGGAAAGAAGACGAAGGTTCCGTAGATTTTTTCGTTGACTTGCGCACCCATCAACAGGAGTTCCAGAGCGTCGGCGCTGCAGGCTTCCTCGATGCGGAAATCGAGGCCATGCTTGCGGAAGGTCTTGCCCATGTAGCTGGCGTAGCGCCGGGAGCCGCGATCGACGGGCGTTTCGGGCAGGCGGGGCATGAAAGCGGCTACGCGGATGAGCTCGCGATCCAGGCCGGTTCGTTCCACGTGGCTGAGTTTGCGCTCGGCCTGCGTGAAAACGTCGTTGGCGACGGAGACGCAGTCCAATCGTTTCGCCGCTGGAATGTTTTTAGTCCAGCTCATGTCGGGCGAGAACGCGGATGCCGGGGGCGCGGCCGGGTTGGTCCCCGGCAATTCGAGTGTGGTCATGGGCTCATTCAATTATCGCCTGGAGCGGGCCTGCAGCGCGAGAGCGGCTCGGTTCGGGAGCGATACTTGCCCTATTCTGGCTTAGACAGCGAATAGATCCGCAGCTCGCCCGACTCAAAGCTCGCGTACCGCGATCCATCCGGGGATAGGTCTGCGCGCCCGTTCTTCGGGAAGCGGCGATTGACTAGCGGCGTTTGCGATCTTCGATCAAACACAAACCAGCGACCATTGTCGCTACGGTCGTCACATGTAGCGAATGCGGCGTACCGCGACATATCCGCGCTGGCGCTTGAGACCGACCCGCACAAGTCTTTCGGAATCCACGGCAGCACCTCTGTGGTCAGGTTTTTCCAGATGACAAGTTGCCCCGCCTTGCTTTCTTTTCCGCTGACGTGTCCCACAACGCTACCGTCTGCCAAGAGACCAACTATCTCCGCTGTATCACCGTCCCGTAGCGGAACCTGCCAAAAGCGTCGATCATAACTTTCCGCGTTCACCGTGCAACGTTGCATAGCGCCAGCATAAATAATTGCGGTCGAGACGTATTCGTTGGGTCGCAGCTCCTGTTGACAGGTCATGTAGGCGAGCCAGTGCTCGCCGAACTTGCGATCCCTTGCGTCTACAGGCCAATCTTGTTGCCATTGCTTTATCTGCGAAGGTGGAGAACCATCCAGAATATCGTAGGTGCGCGATCGGCCAAAGGTAGAGCCTTCCTGAAATACAAGAGCGTGATCGACGAAGGTAGTTTGTTCCAGAAACCGATCAAGTCGCGCGACATCCTGCAAGTTCGCGTCAAGGAGAAGCACGCCTGATCTTGATTGATTCCTGCCTTCCTTGTCGAGATTAACGGAGCCTATTCTGAAGAGAAGCGTGCCGCCAGGTCCTGACTTTGCCTCACCTTCACTCACAATCTCGCCGTTCCCATCGGCAAGATACGGGATGTCACGCTTAGCCTTCAAGACGCCGCTGCTGTTGAAGACCAGTACGCGGGCCAACCCGTCCACCTTCCGGTCAGGCGCCACCCTGCAATTTGGGCTTGTGTTGAATCCGACAGCGACATCCTCATTGTTTAGCCAAACCACAAAGCGATACCCGATGATTTGTCCACCGCACTTCGTCTCTGCATCTGATCGAAAGAAGTCCTTCGGCAGGCCAAGCGCGGTGAGATCGATTCGTACGTCCGGGGCCGGCGTCGGTTCTCTCTCCGTCTTCGCTCCAGAACAGCCGCCCAGCACGCCACTGAGAACGACCAAGCTAGTGGCTGCTTTCAGCTTCGTGCGCGACTCGTTCACTGGTTCTTGCACTTTTCCCTGACCTGAACGCATCCACTTCTGCGATGATTTCGAGTATCTCAGATTTCTGCCGGACCAATAGACCAAATGTTGGACGCTTGGAAAGTGTGGATCGCGTGGAGGTACGGCCCCTCTGCCGACGGCGCGTGCGGCCCAAGTTGTATGATCGATCCTGAGGTTACTTCAACCCATCAAGTGAGGAAAACGGAATGAGAGTTGTCTTATACGGCGCGACGGGCATGATCGGCGCCCGCATTTTGAAGGAGCTGCTGTCGCGCGGCCATACGGTGACGGTGGTCGCGCGCGACCCATCGAAGATCCCGCCGCAGAAGAATCTGACCGTCGAGAAGGGCGACATGCTGGACCCCGATAACATCGCGAAAGTGGCCAAGGGATCGGACGTCGTCGTCAGTTCCTATGCGCCGCCGGCAGGCCCGCAAGGCCCGCTTCCCGACAAGCTTCACCTCTTAGTGGACGCAACCAGGGCGCTAGTGGCGGGAGTCCGGCGCGCGGGCGCACCCCGCATCATCATGGTGGGCGGCGCCGGGAGCTTGGAAGTTTCGCCGGGCTTGCAGATTGTCGATTCGCCCGGATTTCCCGAGGGCTACAAGGGAATCGCGCTGGCCCATCGCGATGCAATGCACGTTCTGCAAGCGAGCGATTTGAATTGGACCTACTTCAGCCCCGCCATGACAATCCAGCCTGGCCAACGCACCGGCAAGTTCCGCCTGGGCAAGGACGCGCTGATCTCAGACGACAAGGGCGCGAGCTCGATCTCGGCCGAAGATTACGCGATCGCGCTGGTCGATGAAGTAGAGCAAGGGCGCCACACCAAGCAGCGCTTCACCATTGGTTATTGAGGTATCCGGGTGGACGCGCAACAACACTTGAAGCAGGCCGCCGCGGAATCGGCCGTGGCGTTGGTCGAGGACGGGATGATCCTCGGCCTCGGCACCGGATCCACCGCGAAGCTGGCGGTGGAAGTGCTGGGCAAGCGCGTGGCTGAGGGTCTGCGCGTGATCGGAATTCCGACGTCGGAGTTCACGGGCAAGCTGGCGCGATCGCTCGGCATTACCGTTTCGTCGCTGGATGAGTATCCGCAAGTGGATTTGACTATCGACGGCGCGGACGAAGTAGAGCTTGGAACGCTCAACTTGATTAAGGGCCACGGCGGTGCGCTGCTGCGCGAGAAGATCGTGGCCAGCGCCAGCAAGCGGCTCGCGATCATCGTCGACGAGAGCAAGCTGGTGGATCGGTTGGGCTCGCAATTCGCGGTTCCCGTGGAAGTGGTGCCGTTCGGTTGGCGGTCGGCAGAGCGCAAGCTCCAAGGGCTGGGGACGAATACCAAGCTGCGGCCGGGTTCCGATGAGAAACCGTATGTGACCGACGGGGGGCACTATATTGTCGACTGTGGATTCGGGCCGATCGCGGATCCTACCAAGCTGGAACGCGAGCTGAATAGCATCGTCGGAGTTGTCGAGCACGGGCTGTTTCTCGCGATGGCGACGCAGGTGATCGTTGCGGCCGAGGACGGAATCAGGGTATTGCGGCCGAGCTGAGAATCGCGTCTGGCGTGAAGCCTTCGCGGTCCGCGGAACTGGGTTCACTGCCCGAATAGCCCCGCAGCTGCATGCTTGGGAAATAGTAATGCAGCCCCGGCAAATCGACCTGGGGTACCAGTAGCGTCTTGTTCTCTAGCCGATTTTGGTGTATATATGTCAGAATCGCCGTCGAACGGGGATTGGAATTGTGGGGCCGGCGGGCAATCTGGAACCAGGCGCTCGCATAAAGTCCTGCAACAGCCAGCGCAACGACGGCCAGGCTGGCTGGCCTCCGCAAAGTCTCGAAGAATGGGAGCAGCGTGAGGCCAGCAAGCACATCGAGAACGGGCATAAACGTAAGCGAATAACGCGGCGTCGTGGTGAAGACGCGTAGCGTCGCAAGCAGCATCAATACCGCAAACAGCCCGATCGGATAGAAACACCGTTTCCGAAATCCCACGAGTAGCGCGAGCACAATCAACAGCCATTCAACCGGTGAATCGATGATGCGCGCCCGCCACGTGTCGATGAATCCAGCGTGGCCCCAGGGGGCTTCGCGCATCAGCGCGAGATACGCCATCACCGCGTAGGATTTCACGAACGACAGCCGGACGATCGCTGCGGGCCAGACTGCCAGCACGGTGCCAAGAAAAAGCGCTATCGACTTAAGGGCGCATTTTCCGTCGATGCGTTCGACCAAGCCGCTGATCGCGAGCGTGAGAATCAAAACGAAGGCGACCTCGAGCGTGCAAAACGCCAGCGCCGACATAACAACGCTCGCGTACCAAAACGCCCGGCGTCCCGTCGCGATCGCGTTCCACAGAAGAAGCAGACAGGCGACGCAGCACAGCGCGAAGAGTTGATGAGGCGCGAGCTCGGTGGAGAAAATCACGGAATAGCTCGTCAGGAAGAGCAGCGCGGGAAGAAACGCCGGGAACGGGCAAAGGAAATAGATAATGGCCAGGGTCCCGCAGGGAATCACGAGCATGCACAACCGCACGCCGTGCTCGCTGAGTCCAAGACGCGACACAGGAATTAGAAAGTAGTTAAATAGCGGCCCGTGGAAATGGCGATAGAAGAGAACGTCACTGCCGTTGCGAATGCGTTCGGAGAGCGTCTGCCTGCCGTCACGATGCAGCCCTGCGCGCACGAAATCGGCGATCGGCATGGACGCCGTGTCGCTCCAGTTGGCGGCGAAGCCGAGCGAAGCAGCGTACATGTAGTCGGCTTCGTCGTAAAGGTACGGCTCCGGCGATACATTGCGCGTGATCAGCAAGAGGGACAGCGCGAGGAGCAACGCGAAGGCCAGATACCGGTTCGCCATCTACCGGCATTAGTGCCGCGGCGGGGCCACTTATCGCACTTGGTCGAGATGATGAAGCAGGTGCCTGAGATAATCCTTGGCCAAGAAACTCGATCGTGACAGCGCTGGTGGTTGTTGGATGCCGACTCGATCAAGTGGCCGATCACTACTTCAGCCTCGCCGTTTTCAATCAGTATTTGGTGCCCGTCGCCGTAGAGCGAGATGCTTTCGAACCACTGCGCGCGGGTTCTCCACTCGTTCGCAGTCCAGGCTCCGACATAACCGTCACTATGCGCCGCCGGGTCGATTTGCGAAAGGGCGACCAGGGCTGCCTACCCGACAAGGCAAAACGCGCGTCATGAATTATGTCTTCGAACCACACGGGAATGCGGCGCCTCGAATACACTTAGCATACGCTTGGCGTCTGGAAATGTGACAATGAAGTTATGGACAACAGGACATTTGAAACGCACGACCTTCGGATCCGTATCGAAGGTAACGTTGTGCGAATTGATCAGCGCCGGTTAGATGGGGAGTTATGGAGGGAGATCGATCGTAACGATTTGCCGGTTAGCCAGGCCTGGCTGAAGAGTCCGATACGGACATCACCGCTGAAAGTGGCGTTAAGCGCTTTCGAACAGGAAAATCCGGGCGACATGACTTTGCGTCAGGCGCTCGAGGCTTAATTGTTTTTGGGAGGCGTTCCATGCGCCTCCCACTTCTCAAAGTTTACCAGCGACGGTTTCCGCCGCCACCACCACTGCGCCGGCCACCACCGCCGCCGCCACCGAATGAACGCTCCGTTTTCGGGCGTGCTTCGTTGACATTGAGCGCTCGGCCGTCGAGTTCCCTGCCGTTGAGTTCCGCGATGGCGCGGTCCGCATCTGCGTTGGCGCTCATCTCGACAAATCCGAAACCTCTCGGCTGCCCAGTGTCACGGTCGGTAACGATGCTGACGCGTTCTACTGTTCCATAAGCTTCAAAGAGAGCCCGAACCGCATCCTCGGTAGCTCCAAAATTGAGGTTTCCTACAAAAATATTCTTCATTTAACGTTTTCCTTTTGATCTACAGGTCGGTAAATCGGGGCAGGTTCGAACGAGGGCGGACGGGCCGGACGAAAGCGAAGATGCCAAAAATTGAGACGACTTTACTGTAGCACGGATTGTGGTGCGGGCGGTCAATGAATTAACCAGTGAGGGATGAATTCGCGGGCCACATTCATACCGACATCCAAGCCGAGGGAAACGGTACCGGCGTCGATTCCCTGTTGAAGGTTGTGAAAGTGGGTGGGATACCATTCGCGCGAGACGAAGCCAGCGCCGTAGTCGCCGATGAAGCGGCTGTAGGCGGGTATGTCGCTACCATCGTCGCGCCGGGCGACGAACGTGTGAACAATCGCGAACTTGGTGCGGGGCCATACGCCGTGGAGTCCGCTGCGCCGATGGCGCGGATCTTCGTGATCGATGGCCCACACGCCAAATTCGATCTGTTCGCGGACTAACTGTTGCCCGAATCCGGAGGCCATGCGAACACCGAAAGCGTCCCAACCTTGGCCCCATTCTTCGGGATAGTTGCGGGCTTGATCGAGAGCTGCGCCAGTGGCGATGCGGACGAACTCGATCGGGTCCACGGAGCGATTCAGTGCGATCCGGTATTTCTCCCCCAACGTGAGGGGCTCCGTGTTAGCCGGATCTGTCGGGAGTTGGCCGGGCTGCTGAACCTGACCTAACAACACCGGTGAGATGAGTAACGTGCAAGTAACAAGGCGGGCGGAGCTCACGAATTGTGAGACTCCGCAGCCTCATTTTGGTTGCGGCCTGGGCGCGCGTTAGCGGCGAAAATGTTCGCGATCGAAGTGGCTGCGGTCGTAGCGAACAAGCGGCGCGCGCCGAAAGCCTTCCTGCCAACCAGGCGCCCGCCAAAAGCCGTCGACGAACACGTAGCCAGGTCCGGGGCACGGAGGCACGGCTGCCACTACCACGGGGGCTGGAGCCCCAAATCCGATTCCAATCGCAACCCTCGGCGCAGCGAATGCCGCGCTACCCGCCAGAAGCAATCCCGCCAGAATTTTCGTTTTCATTTTCTTGTCCTCCTTACGCGCCATAAGAAGGCACGCCAGGTGCCAAGCCTAAGTGGCTTCGTTTTCAAGAAAAACTGAGCGTGTGATGGCCGCGCGGAGCCGGCGGCGGTGGTTTTCGGCCGTTTTAGGCCGGAATGCGCGGGACGATCAGGTGGAACAGCTTGAGTGGCGAACCAGCGGCGGCTTGAATGGTCGCGGATTCCGAGGGGCCGAGATAGACACCCGCGCCGCGCCCGACATCGTAGTCCTTGTTCTCGAGGTTGATTTTGCCGCTGCCTTCCATCAGGTAAATGAGCTGGTGTTTTTCGAGCGGAGCGGCTTGGAACTTCTCGCCCGGCGAAAGCCAGCGCAGCGTTCCGAGGACATTTTTCGCGCCGACTAACTGCTGATTGAGGATCTCGGTTACTTCGCCTTGCGGCGTCTTCACGCGCGGCAGCGTGTTGGTGTCGATGAATGTCAGTGTGGTGGTCATGGCAATTCCTTCTACGTTTGCACCCAGACTCGGCCGTCGACGCGATTCCAGCGCAGATCGTCGGGAGTGCCATCCAGGATGTGAGTCTTAAAGCGATTGGGCGCCTGGAATTCGAAATAGAACAGCCCGGTTTCGGTGGCGCGCAAGCGGTGCTTGGCTTCCGCCGGAATGAAAATCAGGTCGCCTGGTCCCACGGGGCGCGTGCCTTCTTCCGTTTCGACCGTGCCTTTGCCTTCCATGATGAAGTAAAAATGCTCGCAAATTTCGTGGTAATGATACGGCGAAGATCCGTGAGCTTTGTAGACCATCACTCCCGCGAGCATATCATCGATGTTAGTAAGTTCCTTGTTGACGAAGAAAGTGCGCTCGCGGCCCGGAACCACCGCCACTAACTTCGGTAAGTCGTCTTCGTGGAATATGTATGCCATTGTTGTTTCCTAATCTCAATGCGGGCGGTAGGCCAGGCGCGCAACCTCGGCGTAGGGGACCGATGCAACAGTGGCGCGAATGTTCACCTGCTGGTGACGTTCGACCGTCGGCTTGGTGGATCCGCGCGCTTCTTCGCCCCAAACCAGCGTTACTTGGGCGCCCGGATCGCTGTGCGCGATGTCGACGATACCGAGCGAGATCATGGCGCGTTCGTTGTAAGTGTAGCCGGTGTAAGTGGACAAACCGATGGTCTTGCCATCCTTCAGCACCTTGTCGAACGGCAGCGTCGAGTAATTGGCCAAGGGTAAGTCGATGTACTTCGAGATATCCCCGCCGTGGAACAACGATCCGAAAATGCGTGCGATGTCGTCACCATTCCACACGAGAGTTACTTTCTTGCGCATCTGTTTATCGGCCATCTTCTCCAGCGCGGCTCGTCCGATAAACTCATGATCGAATTTGACGAAGGGCCCGTAGCCGAGCTCGTAGGGGGTGAGATAGTAATCGGTGATGTCGCTCGAATAAAAACTGCCGCCGAGCGAAGCGGTGGCTTCGTAGCTCTTCGTGGTGAGCCACTGCCGGTAGCCCTTCAGCTCGTCGCCAGTGTAAATGGCGGGCAGGGGAGACGGAACCCAGCCGGATTCGAGGCAGGTGGTGGGATAGGCGCGCGAGCCCACTTGCCGAATGCCGTACTCTTGCCCGGCGCTCACGATGGCGTCGCGGACTGCATCGCCGTCTTCCCAGGGTCCAAACAATTCCCAGCCAGGCTGGCCCACCATGCCATGACGCAGGGCGCGAACGGCGCGGCCGGCAACCAGGAAGGTATCCAGATTGAAAAAGCGAATGTCGGGCGCGAGCTTGCCCGTGACCTTCTCCATCACGCGGACGGCATGAGGACCTTGGATCTGATATCGGTATGTTTTGCGACGGCCCTGATTGATCGCGGAGCGCTCGTCCCGTTCCGCGGTCGCTTTGTAGCCGCCAGTTTCCAGGTTGTACTGGACCCAATTCAGGGCGGGTGGCCGGCCGACGAGGTTGAACCTATTTTCGTCCAGATAAAAGAGGATCGCGTCGCCGATGACATATCCATGATGATTGCAGGCGACGAATTGCTTGGCCTGATTCACCTTGAAATTCTTGTAGCTGTTGATACCGAGATCGGAGAGCAGCCGGAGCGCGTCGGGGCCGTCGACATAGAGGTCCGTCATGTGATGGGACTGGTCGAGCAGCGCGCAGGTTTCTTTCCAGGCGCGTTGCTCATCGCGCCAATTGGTGAACTCGGGGCGCACGACGGGAAACGCGTAGGGTCCGATCTGGGAATTACGCAGGCGCTCCACGGGACTGGCGCCTTGTAGCGCATCTTCTAAGCTGTGATGACTCATTACTGGCTAGTAAATCTCCTGATGGGGGTGCACGAACGTAGGAATTATACCAGGAGGTGGCCGGGCCTTTTGTCCGAGCGGCCACGAAGACGCCGCGATCCGGATGGACCATCCTACGGTTCCATTGCTCCTCGCCTAAGGACCGAAACAGCGCGGTCCAACGTCGGTAGAGGGCGTCGAGCAACAGCAGAGATAGCGAGATGGGCCCGGTGCGCGGGTCCGCGCATGGCGGACAGGAAATTCGGCCGCGGGCTACACTTAGTTCTGGGGGCGTGCTCAGACCCAATGCCTACCAAACCTAGACCCGAGGACCGCCTGATTGATCTTTTCCTGTCCGGCTATGACAATGGCACGTGGAATTCCTGCGAAGTTGAACGCCTTGATCAGAAGCAAGACGGGGCCGTTGAAGTCCTCGCGACCCGGACGTCCGACAAACTAACCTTAGCGATTGAACACACCTTGATCCAACCGTACGGCGAGTGCGCGCGCGACTTCGCTTGGCACAAGGTCTTCTCGCCGATAGAGAAGGACCCGACTCTGGTGCTGCGCAATCGATGGACCACGGCCTTCGTCTCGGCCGGAACGCTTAGGCCTGGGGAGGACTGGAAATTGATCGCTTCGACGGTGCACGCGTGGCTGCGACTTCACGTTCCATATCTCGCAATAGGCGACTCCTCGCACGTTGTTTCAATTAACGGTTCTGCCGATTGTCGCTTGCTGACCAGAGTACAGGAAGTACCGGATTTTGATGGGCTATTTCAGGTGGGAATTGACGGAGCTCAACTTCCGGTAGACAGTTTGGAGATGGTTGTTGAAAAGGCGCTTGCATCGAAGACGCCAAAGTTAGCGAAGACTTCGGCGAATCGGCGAATCCTGATGCTTGAACGCACGGAGTTCACTTTAAGCGAGGAGGAGATTGCTAGAGAAATCGAGCGCACAAGGAGTTCATACCCCGCTTTAGAAGAAATTCAGGAGATCTGGTTCGCTGAGACCGTAGCCTTTCGAACATCGCAATATGTCAGGTTCTCCGTGCGGAGGGACGGGCGTCCGTTGAAAATTCTAGCCTTTCATCAGGGACGCGTCCATGAACGCTACGAGGGATAGCAAGTCGTGTCCGCGTAGGCTGAGGTATGATGGTGGCTTGAGCGAGTAGTCCCGCGCAAGGTGAAGTCGGCTCCGCCGCCTGGGTCTTTGGTCTGTTGTACATTGCTGGCTGGAAATTCCTGTCCAATGCACTGACCGAGCTGCGGTCTCAGGAGGTTTACATGATGGCAAGTGTTGAATCGTTCGTTGGTTGCGTTTCAGAAACCATTTGGGCGGTTGGAGCCGGCGTCCTCGCGGTCCGCGACTTGGCCGTGTGATCAGCTCTACGCCAGCGCGACGACCGACAAGCCACCGATGAGCCCGAAATCACTGTCGCGACTGATTAGTGTCGCACCGAGAGCGAGTGCCGTCGCGGCCACCCACAGATCGTTTTCGTCCAGCGAAAGACCGCGCTGTTGTCGCGCCAACTTGACGGTGGCATAGAAGTCCGCAGCCCGCTCCGGGACTGGCTCGCAGCGTACTGCCCTTAGTAACCGGCGGCCGTTCTCTTCCAATTCCGCACGCCGTTTGCCCTGCGGAAGTCTTCCAATGCCGAAAAGTATTTCGCCTCGAACAATCGTGCAAGTAACCACGCGATTGCCTGGGGCCAGCCCCGCCATCCATTTTTCGATGCGAGGAGATGCCCTCATCAGATCGCTGATCGCATTAGTGTCCAGGAGGTAAGTCACCCCGGTGGCCGTGTGTCGAAGGCTCCCTGATCGCCCATTGGCAGTCGCGCATCGGCAATTGCAGCATCCAGATCATCGACAGCGGCGGGGCTTGGATGGGGCAGTTCCCGAAGGACTCGCAGTAGAACCTCAGGCGAGCTCGTGCTTTCGAAGAGAGAGCGCAGACTCTCCAACGCCAGTTGCTCGACGCTCTTTTGCTGCGCGGCAGCAATCCCCTCCAGGCCGCGTGCGAGATCATCGGGGATTTGAATCGTCATCGTTTCCCTCGATAACATTCTCTCAAAACGCGGGAAGTACCTGCGTTTCGGGGCCGACTACTACTTGTTCGGACCCGGGCGCGGCGGATTGATCACCGCCTCATCCCAATGTTCCTTGATGTGCCCGTTTTCCATGCGAACCACGTCGTAGTGATTCCACTTGTACATCTTGCTCGGATCGTCGGGATCTTTCGCCATGCGGTCCCACATCATCACCGAATACGGCCCGTCGATCAGCGTCAGCACGGGCGGGTTCAGCCATTCCGGCTTGATCGGCTTGGCATCATTCGGACCACGCCCGGGGATGCGGCTCATGAACGCCTTGAATCCATCGCGCCCCTGCGGCACATTGGGATTGTGCTGGATGTAGCCGGGGTCCATGGTCTTGTCGGCCAGTTCCAGGTGGCCGTACTGCAACATGTCCTTCAACTCCTCGGTAGCTAGCGCGCTGGTTTCCTTCTCTTCCTTGGTCATCTTGGCGGCGCCGGTGTTCCATTCCATGGGCGGCTTGGGCGAAACTCCGGTGTTGACGTTGCCCGAGCCGGGGAACTTCATGGCGCTGTCCCAGTGCTCCTGAATCTTGCCGTTCTGGATGCGCAGAATGTCGAAGCTGTTGGAGTGATAGGTCTTCGTGGGATCGCGCGGGTCCTTTTGTTCGGTTTCCCAAATGAGCCAGACGAAGTCGCCCTTGGCGCCCTTGACCACGGGTTGGTTCGCAAGCTTACTGGGATCGGCGATGTTCGGTTTGGGCAGCTTGCTGAAGAACGCGACGAATCCCGCGCGGCCCGTGTTGACGGCAGGGTTGTGCTGGATGTAATCCTCGGCTTGGTACTTTGACGTCGCGTCCAAGTCTCTGTTTTGGATCACGACGCGCCACCATTCCAGCACCATGTCCAGGTTCTTCTTCTCCTGCCTGTTCATGGGCGCGGTCTGGGGCGTGGTGGGCGGGTTGATGGCTTCCGCCCAAAGGCTCGCCGCACCGGTGGCCAGCACGAGCGTCGCTAGGGTCAATGTGGTTGAGGATCTCACGTGGGGTTCGTCTCCTTGCTCGGACATCATACTACGATCGGGAGGCCTGCATGCAAGGGAGCGCGGGCCATGTATGCAAAGAGCTAATCGTCGTGATTGCGGATGGCCTCGGCGTCGGCGATGGCCTTGTCGCGATGCATCTTCGAGTTCGCCTTGCGCGCCGTCGTAATGTTGGCTTGTCGGATGGACGCGGAGTCCACTGCGAACATGGAAATCTGCTGCTCGAGACGCGCGCTCTGGCAGGCGGGGCACGCGGGTGTGTTCCCTTTGAGAACGAGAGCCTCAAATTGCTCGCCGCAGTCCAGACATTTGAAATCGAAGATCGGCATGGCTGGAGTCCTTTGAATTTACTTTAGCTCTTCTCGAATCGCACGGCATGGATGGGCGGCAAGTGGGACGAGAGCGTCTGCCAAGAGTCGCCGCTGTCTTCGCTGAGCCAGAGCGAACCGGTGGTGGATCCGAACGCGAGCCGATCGCCGGTTTCGTCGACATCGAGCGCGTGGCGATAGACCAGATCATAGGCGTGTTCCTGCGGCAAGCCGCGCGTCAATGTTTCAAAAGCCCGGCCGCCGTTGCGCGTGCGGTTGACCACCACGCGGCCGTCCTTGGGATAGCGCTTTTCGTCTTTCAGCGCGGGGACAAACCATGCCGTATCGGAATCGCCGGGATGGACTGCGACGGCGAACCCGAAGACCGAGGGCTTCACGTCGGTGATCTCAGTCCAGGTTGCGGCGCCATCGGTGGAGCGGAAGATTCCGTTGTGATGCTGGACCCAGAAGACATCGGGATTGGCGCGGCCCTGCGCGAGCATATGCGGGTCCTGCGCGTTAGGTTCGAACTGGCGCTCGAGCGGCATGAACTCAGCGCGCATGCCATGGCCGGTGAGTTGCCAGGTTTTGCCTCCATCGCGCGTGTTCCAAACGCCGCCGCAGGAAACGCCGATGCTGATGTGGCGCGAGTCGCGTGGGTCGACGCAGATGGAATGGATGCCGGGATGATCGGCGCCGCCGCCGAACCATTCCTCGCGGCGCGGGTCGTCCCACAGTGGGCGATTCAATTCCCAGGAATCGCCGCCATCTTCGGATTTGAACAGACCACCGGGCAGAGTGCCGCACCATAGGACGCCGGGTTCGTTAGCGCCACCCGGCGCGAGGGCCCAGACCAGCTTTAGGGACCAATCGGCTGCTTTGCCCTCGAGCGGAACTTTGGGCACGTAATCGGCGGGCTTTTCGGGATATTTCGGCGCGGCGATTTCGTTCCAGGTGACGCCGCCGTCGCGCGAGCGATGCATCTTCACGCCGAAGTGCCCGTGATTGAGCGCGGCGATGAGTGCGCCGTCGCGCGGGTCGTGCATGACGAGCGTGCAGTTGTCGCCGATGAAGCTGGCCTGCGCGATGTACCATCCGGCGGTCGCGCGCTGGAGCGTGAACAGGCCTTTCTTAGTGGCGATGTGGCATCGATTACTCATGAATGTTTTCCTCCTGATAAAGCTTGCACCAGATCGACGATCGCGCCCGCCGGCACGGGATCGGTGAGATGATCGCGATCGAGAAGTTGTGCGCCATCGATGAAGATGGCCATGTGGTGGCGCAGGCGGCCTTGATCGTCGAGGACGTAGCCGCGCGCCTGTTGGTGGATGCTGAAGTAGCCGTTCAGAACGTCGCGCACAGTGCCGCCGGGCACTTCGAGCGTGGGACACACGACGTGGCGCTGGATGTTTTGCGTGAATCGCACCGTGGGCATGGCATCAAAGCTCGACAAAAAGTTTTAAGCGATCGAGCGCGGAGTCCCACTGGGCGGATAGGCCGTCCAGGCACCGGCGAGCGGCATCGAGAGGCGCGGGCTGAAGTTCCCAAACGCTTTCGCGTCCCAGACGCGAGCTGCGCGCGAGACCCGCGTGGGCAAGCACATGAAGATGCTTGGTGACGGCTTGACGAGTTATCGATGCGTCGCGCGTGAGGCGCGCGATCGACATGGGTCCGCGGGCGGATAGCCGCGCCACAATGCGAAGCCGCGTTTCGTCCCCGAGCGCCGCGAAGATTGGCGCCGTTCTCTTCGGTTTAAGCCGGCTGGCCGACATACTTTTCGATCGCTTTCATCTGTGTGGCCCAACCGTTGTCGTTCCCGCGATACGCTTCCAGGCGGCGAGCCAGCGGAATCCCATCGAACCCCGATTCTACAACTGTGAGCAGCGTCCCTTCCGGGGCGTCGGCGAGCTCAAAAACGACCAGAGTGGTGGGCTCCGCGGAGTAGTCGAGCTTAGGGTCAATCGTGTGGGGGTGCCAGCGCCACGAGAGGAGCTTTTCGGGTTCCATGCGCTCGATGGTGATCTCGAAAGAAACGTGCTCGTAGCCGGGGTGCGTGACCTGTCCGCGGAGGCGAGCCCCTGGCGCGAACGGTCCTTTGAGCGTCACGCCAAACCAAGTGCTGAATTGCTCTGCATTCGCCAGCGCGCTCCAGACTCGGGCCCGGGGAGCGCGCAGGATAAGCCGTTTTTCGATGCGGTCGGTGGAATCTATGTGCAACCTCCAGGTTGCAGGTTAGCAGGGTTGATTTGGAAATGCAACCGTATAGTTGCGGATTATTGAGCTGCGTCACGGCCGCCGATTACCTCGGGGCGCTCCCGGGGATTAAGGACTTTTCGCGCCCAAGTACTGCGAAGACATATGCGACGACCGCCGAGCTGAAACTAAGTATGAGTGAAGTACTAAGTCGGATTCCGGCCAAAATCGGCGGGAACTCCGTCTGGAAATGGACAGTGCCATGGATTAACGTTGAGGTTACCCATGGGACATCGCTCGAAACTGGGCTTGAAACAGCCCGGCGCGCCATCCATCCGGCTTTATGCATTGGGTGCGATTTTTCTGGTCCCGCTGTCGATCGGCGTGCTTCTGGTGTCCGGCAACGCGAGCCAGAACGACAACGCATATCAGATCAGCCACGACGTCGCGAGCATGTATTCGCAGGGCGTGGACTTCTCGCAGCGCGCGAACCAAAACATCGCGCTAAGCGTCGCCGACGGCAAAGGCATCGATGTGCGCGGCGGCAAGGGTGTCTTGATCCTCAGCAAAATTCGAGTGGTGCATCCATCCGATTGCCCGCCGAACTCTGGCGGAAAATGCGGCAACAAAGGCTATGCGGTTGTGACCGAGCGCTACGTCTTGGGAAACCAGGCTCTGCGCGCCAGTTCTTTCGGCACTCCCGCAAGCTTGGATTATTCGAGCGGCGAGGTGCGAGACTGGACGAACGACCCCTCAGCGCGGGCCGCCGATTTTCCGGCGAACTTGAAGCCCGGCGAGATTACTTATGCAGCGGAGTGCTTCTTGACCTCGCCTGAATCGGGCCGGGGCGTCTATTCCCGCACCCTGTTCTAATCTGGCTACTGCTCGCCCTCGATCTTGAAATCAGCCGGAATAGTGAACAGGGACGGATCGGGCTCGGCGCGAACGATGTTCGTCAGCTTGAATGTCTGATCGCCCATGCGCGGATCGCTGCGTTTGCTGTAGACGATGGTCTTCAATTCCGGCGAAGTCCAAACCTCGTTAACGATGCTGAGCGGTTTGTCATTGCCGACCTCGCCTGCGGGGATCGTGTGGGTAGTGCGCATGCCAGTCACCAGGACGCCTTCCATGGTCTCGGAGCCTAAGTCCTCAATCTGCGGCCTGCTCGCTTCTTGGAACGCGAGATTCCTGGTGACAGCGTACGTTTGGGGCTGCAAATTCGGGGCTAATGTGATCAAGGCCGTAGCTCGAGCGGCCGCAGCAGGTGGCGGCGGTGCTATGAGTGGCATCCTGGACGGAGCCTTGTTCGCAGTCTTGTCCGTGAGGTTCAACGTGTAAGACGTTTCCGCTACAGGATCGCGAATGAAAACCAGGTGAGGGGCGTTCCCGCGCGCCAAGTTTCCGCCCAACGGCATTGGCGCATCCTGGCGAGTACGGCCCATCGAGTCGCGCGCCATGCTTCCAGTGCTGGTTTGAACGATGCGGTTGCCGTCTGCCAAGGTCTGAACCGATTCATTGGTGACGGTGGCGGTATAAGGCGCGCCCTGCACGGAAGTGGCGGAGATGGATTGGAAACCGCCAGTGGTAACGACGGCTCCAGTTCCGCCGCTGCGGACGAACGTATTGGATTCGGTCTGGGAGAACGCGGAGCATGCGACCAACAAAACGCAGGCCAGTGTACGCATAAATCGATTATCCTCCTTGCAACGAACCAGGGTGCGATATAACAGAAACTTGGACGCACCTCACGTCGCTCGATGTTTCATATTTCTCGCGGGATTTGCGGCCGCCGCCCAGGAAGCGCCCGCCCCTGAGCCGACGGTGTTTCGACTTGCTCCCGGGATCGCGGCGCCGTTTGTGGTTGCCAAGGCGAAGCCAGAATATTCCGGAGAAGCGCTATTGGCGAAGCTAGAAGGCGGGGTGTTGCTGTCGGTGGTGATTGATGCCGAAGGCAAGCCGCGCGATATTCATCTGGACCGCCCGCTGGGCCTCGGCTTGGATGAAAGTGCGATTGAAAACGTCCGACGCTGGCAATTCAGGGCGGGAACGAAGGACGGGAAGCCGGTAGCGGTGCAAGTGAACGAAGAGGTGTTCTTCCGCACCGCGCGAACATTGTGGGACTGGCACGCGGTGCGAGCGCTGTTTCAAGCTCCCCAGGGCGCCGCGCGGCCCATTGTCATCAAAACGAAATTTCCCGCGACGGTGGATGAGGAAGAAAACGCATCCGTGACGATCTCATTTGACGTCGACAAAAAAGGCGTTCCGGCCAACGCCAGGGTGGAGAAATCGTCCGATGCGAAATGGGAAAATGATCTGCTCGCCGCGCTGGCCGACGGCTGGCGATTTCGTCCCGGGTTCAGCAATGGCAAGCCGGTCGTGGGTCGAGCTTGGTTCGAGTTCGTTCGCGGATCACATTCGCCGATTCCGCCCGCGCCCATTCCGCCCGGGTTTATCGCGCGTTAAGCCTCGGCCGCTTTCTGGATTGTTTCCTCGACGATGCGGCCATCGAACAGCGTGATGGTGCGGTCGGCGCATGCCGCGTAGCGCGGATCGTGTGTGACCATGCAGATCGTCGCGCCTTCCTGATGCAATTCACTGAGTAGCGACATCACCTGCTCCCCGTTCACCGAATCGAGGTTGCCGGTGGGCTCATCGGCGAGAAGAATGGACGGGCGTCCGGCGAGCGCGCGCGCCACGGCAACGCGCTGCTGTTGTCCTCCCGAGAGCTGCGATGGATAGTGCTTTATGCGGTGCGACATGCCCACACGTTCCAGCGCGTCCTTCACCAGTTTCTTGCGTTCGGTGGCGGGCATGTTGCGGTAAGTGAGCGGCAGTTCCACGTTCTCATAGACTGTGAGATCGCCGATTAAATTAAACGCCTGAAAAATGAAGCCGATCTCGCGATTGCGTACGCGCGCGCGCTGCGAGAGTTTCATCTGATCCACGCGCGTGTCGTTCAGCACGTAGGTGCCGTCGGAAGGGGTGTCGAGCAGGCCGAGGATCGCGAGCAGAGTGGATTTTCCGCACCCTGAAGGGCCCGAAATGGAAATGTACTCGCCCTTGCGAACGTTGAGTTCGATGCCCGCTAGCGCGTGGGTTTCCACCTCGTCCGTACTGAAAACCTTGGTTACGCTCTTGAGACTAAGCAGCGTCATCGCATCTGAATCCACACCGTCTCCTTTCCCGAGCTCGGGATTCGAAGCACCCGCGCTCAGCTCTAATAGACGTACGTGGCGGGGAGGCGTTAGGTTCGCAAAAAGATGGGACTGCTGGCGTCAACTGAGCGGCAAAACCAGCCGCGCCTCGCACCCCGGGCCTTCGGAAGCATTTTGTAGCGTCAATGTTCCGCCGTGCGCTTCGGCGATTTGCCGGCTCAGTACCAGGCCGATGCCCGAGCCGGCGGGTTTGGTGGTGAAAAACGGCACGAACAGATTGCCGGTGTTGGGAAGGCCTTGACCTTCGTCGCGCACCCAGACCGTCAGGTGCCCGTTCTGGCGGCCCCAGCCCACGCGCACTGCGCCGCCCGTTTCTAGCGACGCATCGGCGGCGTTGCGAATCACATTGATCAACAATTGTTCGAGCTGATCGGCGTCGGCCTGGATTACGATCTCGGGCCCCGGCACGATGGCCGGCGGCACGCGTGTCTCCAGGCCCGCAACGCGCCGCACCAATTCCGGCACACACACCGGCGCCATAGTGGGACGAGGCAACTTCGCGAGCGTCGCGTAGGCGCTCATAAACCGACTCAATGCTTCGCTGCGCGCGGCGATCACGGCTAGGCCGCTGCGCGTGTCGGCTTCCCAATCGGCGGGCCGGGGGTCGCGCGCCAGAATACTTTCGAGACTGCCGGCGATGGACTTGATGGGCGCGAGCGAATTGTTCAGCTCATGCCCGATCACGCGCACCAGGCGCTGCCATGCTTTCAACTCTTCGGCGCGCAAGGGTTGCGTGAGATCGGTGACCACCACCAGTTGATGCGGCCGCCCGCCTTCGCGAAACAGACTGCGGCTGACGCCCCAACGCGCGATTCCGCCGGGAAACTTGCGCTGCTCAGTCCGCTGCGCATCGCCTTCCAGATATTGCGCGAGGCCCAGCGATTCGGAAGATTCGCCAAGCAAGCGTTCGGAGGGTTGATCGAGCAGGCGCTCGCCGGCTCGGTTCACCAGGCGCAGGCGGTGATCGCTGTCGAACGCAAATACAGCGACGTTGATCTCTTCCATCACCTTGCGGAGCAGCGTGGTTGCTTCCATCGCACCCAGCCTTTGTTCGCGCAACGTGGTACTCATCGCGTTCACTTGCTGCATCACTTCGCCCAGCGGGTCGTCGCCTTTGTGGCGCGCGCGGATGGAATAATCGCCCTCGCGCATCGCCTCCAGCAGATTGGCTAGAGTCCGCAGCGGCGAGGCCACGCGCTCGCGCAGTGCGAAGCTGAAGCCCAGCCATACGCCGACGATGAGTACAGACAAAGTCCATTCGAGGCGCGGGGAGTAATTGCCGAGCCACAGAATGAGGAGCGACGTTACGACGGCCGGCAATCCGGCCACCAGCGCCATCACGAAGATCCGCTGGTCGTGGACGAGGCGAGGCTTATGCCGGCTCACGGTGTTTCACATTCCGTAGCGTTGCAGGCGGCGATAGAGCGCGCTGCGGCTCAAACCCAGAGCGTTGGCGGCGTGGCTCACGTTTCCATTGTGGCGCGCGAGCGCCTTTTTGATGAGAAACGCTTCCACTTCCTCGATACTCATGTCTTCCAGGCGCGGACTGCCCTCGCGACCGGAGCGCAGCGCCAGATCGGCCGGTTTTATCTGGCTGTCCTGCGCCATCAGAACGGCGCGTTCGATCACGTGATTCAGCTCGCGCACATTGCCTTGCCAGGGATGCTCCAGCATCAATTGAAGCGCTGCGCGGTCGAACCCGCCGATGCGTTTGCGATAGCGCTGCGCGTGCGTGGCCAGGAAGTGCGCGCCCAAAAGGGGGATGTCCTCGCGGCGTTCCCGAAGCGGCGGCAGATGGATTTCGATGGTGTTCAACCGGAACAACAAGTCTTGTCGAAAATGGCCGGCTTGCACCTCGGCTTCGAGATGCGCGTTGGTGGCTGAGATCACTCGCACGTCCACGCGTTTTGTGCGGGACGATCCGACGCGCTCCATTTCGCCCACTTCCAAAACGCGCAGCATCTTGGCTTGCAGGTTCATCGGGACATTGGCGATTTCATCCAGAAACAGCGTACCGCCGTCGGCCAGCTCGAAGCGGCCCACGCGATCGGTCTTAGCGTCGGTGAACGCGCCCTTTACGTGTCCGAACAATTCGCTCTCGAAGACGCCTTCGGCCAGGCCGCCCGCGTTGACGGTGACCATTGGTTTGGCGCTGCGGGACGAGATGGCGAACAGCGTTTTGGCGACTACTTCCTTGCCCGTGCCCGGCTCGCCCGTGATGAGAACGTTGGCATCCGACGGACCGACGCGCGAAATCATCTGGAGCACCGGCTGCATGGCGGGCGATTCGGCGATCAGCGCCGGCACGCCTTCGGCGCGAAGCAAACGGTTCTCGGCTTCCAGGCGCAATCCGCGGCGGATGGCGTTGCTCAGATCGACTTGAGTTTTGACGATGGTGAGGAGCCGATCGTTTTCCCACGGCTTCTGCACGAAATCGCGCGCGCCGCCGCGCATGGCTTCCACCGCCAAGCCAACCGTGCCCCAGGCCGTCATGACGATTACCGGCAGCACCGTATCGATAGCGCGAATTCGCGACAACAGATCGAGCCCCTCTTGGCCCGATGTAGTGTCGCGCGTGTAGTTGAGGTCCATGATCACGACATCGAAGTCGCGAGTTTCGAGAGCGGTGACGACGGCCGAGGGAGAAGTGACGGCTTCAATCTGGTAGCCTTCGCTTTTCAGCAGCAGGCGCAGGGCTTCCAGCACATCGGTTTGATCGTCGGCGATCAAAATCCGCGGCGTCGCTGCGCTTTGCCAATCAGTCATGTTTGATACCAGGTTTGCCGCGGGCTCAGTTCGAAATCCACCCATCGGCGATATTGATGATGCGATTCCCGTACTCGGCGTTCCTTTCGTTGTGCGTCACTTGAATGATGGTCGTGCCGGATTCGTTCAAACGCTTGAAGAGCTCCATGATCTCCTGGCCCTGGCTCGAATGCAGATTGCCGGTCGGTTCGTCGGCGAGAATGACCTTCGGGCTGGCCACGATGGCGCGCGCGATCGCCACCAGTTGCTGCTGGCCGCCGGAAAGCTGGTTGGGATATAGGTCCTTTTTGCCGACGATCTGAAAGCGATCGAGCACGTCGCACACAATGCTGTCGCGCTCGGACTTCTTGATGTTGCGATACGACAGCGGAATGTCGAGATTCTCGTAGACCGTGAGCGAATCCAGCAGATGGTAGCTCTGGAAGACGAATCCGAAATATTTCTTGTACAGCTCCATGCGGTCCTTCTTCGCGAGCTTGTGGATGGCATGGTCGGCCAGGTAATACTCGCCGGTCCAGGAGCTGTCGTGCATGCCGAGCAGGTGCAGCAAAGTGGATTTGCCGGCGCCCGAAGGCCCCATGATGGAAATGAATTCGCCTTCCTTCACCTCCGCATTGATGCGGCGCAACACAAAAGTTTTGGTGGGACCGTGCTCGAAGTATTTCTCGACGTTGCGCAGAACGATAATCGGTGAACTCATGGGTATCTATATTATGATGACGGACTATCTCGATTCCGGGCCGTGACCGTGAGGGAGCGGTGGCACCCTATCGATTGAGGATGCAGCTCAAGGCGGAGAGGATGCTGCTCGGGAGCGGGCAGCGCTCCACCTGGATGGCGTTCTCGATGTGAATCGAGTCCAGAGCGTCCGGGGACCAAGTCAACCAACGCGAAGACCGCATCCAACCGAATCCCAACATCACGAGTGTGATGAACAGCACGGCGACAAAATCGACATTTCTTCCAGACATCACGCCACTCCTGCAGTCTCTTCTTCCACGATTCTTCCGTCAAACAGGCGAATGGACCGGTCGGCGTAGCGAGCGTAGCGCGGATCATGCGTCACCATGCAGATGGTCGCGCCCCCGCGATGCAGCTCGCGCAGCAGTTCCATGACAGCCTCACCGTTGACGGAATCCAAATTACCGGTGGGCTCGTCCGCCAGCAGGATGGAAGGGTCGCCGCCGAGCGCGCGCGCCACCGCCACACGTTGCTGCTGACCTCCAGAAAGCTGCGACGGATAATGCTTGATGCGGTGCGACATTCCCACACGTTCCAGTGCGTCGTGCACGCGCTTCTTGCGTTCGGCCGATGGCATGCCGCGATAGGTCAGCGGAAGCTCGACGTTTTCATAGACCGTGAGATCGCCAATCAAATTGAACGCCTGGAAGATGAATCCGATTTCCCGGTTGCGGATGCGCGCTCGCTCGCTCAGCTTGAGACTCTGCACGGGTTTGGAGTTCAGCACATAGGTGCCGTCGGACGGAGAATCCAGCAGGCCCAGGATCGCGAGCAGCGTGGACTTGCCGCAGCCCGAGGGTCCGGCGATCGCGAGATATTCGCCTTTCTTGATGTGCAGATGAATGCCCGCCAGCGCGTGCGTTTCCACCTCGTCGGTTTGGAACACTTTCGTCACGCCATCCATGCTGAGCAAAGCTGTTTCGTCAATCGCCATTCGGCCTCCGCTAATTCAAGAGCTAGTTCAAGCGAATTCGGTTGTACTGATCCTGCGACGACATGTCGGACAAGATCACCTGGTCGCCAACCTTCAATCCATCCACAACTTCGATATTGTTCACCGAACCGCGCCCCAGCGACACCGGCACGCGCTGCGCATCCTTGCCGCCGGGATCCAGTTTGAACAGGGTGATCTTGGCGCCCGGCTGCCCGATCACGGGCCGGCCCACGTATTCGACATCCGCCAGGCGTTCCAGCGTAATGGTTCCATCCACGCTCAAATCGGGACGCGCTCCGGGCGGCAGCGGACCCTCCAGCGTGACGTCCACATCCACCGTTCCATTGACCGCCGCCGGATCGATTCGCGAGACGTGCCCGGGAACAATTCCGTTTCTTGTGTCGATGGACGCCGACTGTCCTATCGTGACGTCCTTCATCAACGTCTCGGAAATCTTAAGCGTGGCTTTCAGTTTCTTGGGCTGCGCGATCTTCGCCAGGATGGTGCCGGTGGAAACCCGCATTCCCACTTCGAGCGGCGTGGCGGTCGCGCCGAGCTGCGTCAGCGTGCCGTCGGTTCCTGAACGAATGGTCAACTGTTCTACCTGCTCTTTTTTCAAGTTGTAGGCCGCTTCCAACTTCTCAATCTGCACCTTCTGTGCTTCCACCTGCGCCTGGATCGATTTGTCACTGATATCCAGTTGCTCTTTCGAAAGCGCGTAGCGGCCCTTCAACTCATTCCATTTCGCGACCGATAACTTGGTGTCAAGATCCGATTTCAACCCCAGCTTCGTCAACTGCGTATCGCGATCGGCCTGCAGCTCCGCCTGCTCCATGTCCGACTTCACCTGTTCGGTGGTCGCCCTCTGCGCCAGTTGCTGCGTCTCGAGCGTCACTCGCAGGTTGTCCAAATTGGCTTGCGCCGCTTTGATCTGCCATTCGAGATCCGCCGCCGCCAGCTCCATGTCCGGATTGCTCAGCACCATGAGAACGTCATTGGCATGCAGCGATGCGCCCGGGAGGAAATTAATCTTGTCCACGCGGCTATCGAACGCAGCCGGAATCCACATGTACTGCTCCACCACCAGCGTGCCCAGGCCTCGGACGTCGCGCACCATCGGCCCCCGCTTCACGGTGTCGATCCAAACAGTGGCGCGATCCACCGACGGGGCCGCGGGCTTCAGCCGGGAAAGACCCCAGGTGATCAACGGGATGGCCGCGATGATGAGCACAATGATGACGATCCTGCGAATTAATTTCCTGCGAGCGACTTCCTTACCGCGCGGTACATCCATGGCCATGACGATTTCTCCTTGAGGCAATGGGCAAATTGCCCACCAAAGTCGATAGTACTGAAAAAGCGGGCTTATCGGCGGATTCGAGGGCCGGGAACGGAGGGGGCGTGTCCGGTTGTGGGACGAAGTGTGCGGGTAGGAACAGAAGTTAAGTTGTCCGTGTGACTGCCAGGTACAGCATCCCGAACGCGACCAACGTTACTGCGATACAGACACCCGCCAACGCGCGCAGTAGCGGCTCCTTCCACATCATGCGGGCGCGCGGTGTGCTGGCCAGCCATCCGGCGATGAAGCCGCCCGAAAATCCGCCGACGTGGGCCCAAAAATCGACGCCCGGCAGGAAGCTCAAGACCAATCCATAAATCACCCAGCGCGTGTAGAGCGATTTCACGGCTAGCCCGAGCGAAGAGCGATCCGTGAAGCCGAAGGCGAGCATGGCGCCGATGAGTCCGAAGATCCCGGCCGACGATCCCACCGAGACATGGCCGCCGGCGATGTGGGAGCTGGCCGAAAATCCAGTGACTGTACCGACGAAGTAGAAAACGATCATGCGGCTGGTGCCGTACAGCGTTTCCACTTCGGCCCCCAGATCGAACAGCACCCAGGAGTTCATCAAGATGTGCAAAATGCTGCCATGCAGAAATCCAGCGGTGATCAGCCGCCACCATTGTCCATCCATCATGAATGCTGGAAGGCTCTCTCCGGCCCGGGTGATTCCCGACTGGGGGCTCAAATATTCCGCCAGGTAGAGGGCCGTGTTGATCAAGAGGATAACGATGGTGGTGAAACGCGCGTGCGGGATGAGGCCGCCCAAGATCTCGCCCGCATTGCGCTGCTCCACCGCGCGTGCGCCGATGGGCGCCTGACAATACGGACATACCTTGTCGCTGGTCGTCACAAACGCCCGGCAATTTGGGCACATCCGCCGCTTATCCACGACCCATTGTACAGCGCGGTGTTCGGGTGCCGTCTGATTCCTGCATGCATTGGTACAATTGAATTCCGGATGGCCAAGACGGAGCAGCAGCATCGCCAAGACATCCTCGATGTCGGCAAACTCATCTATCAAAAAGGATGGGTGGCTGCCAACGACGGCAACATCAGCGTGCGCCTGGATGACCGCCGCATTCTGTGTACCTGCACCGGCGTCAGCAAGGGCATGATGACTCCAGCGGACGTGATCGTCTGCGACCTGGAAGGCAACAAGATCGACGGCGCGCGAGAGCGGACCACCGAGATCGCCATGCATCTGACGATTTATCAGATGCGGCCCGATGTGACGGCAGTGGTGCACGCGCATCCGCCGGTGGCGACCGGATTCGCGGTCGCGGGAAGGCCGCTCGATTTGGCGATCCTGCCCGAGGTGATCGTCAGCTTAGGGTGCGTGCCGCTGGCCGAATATGGATTGCCCGGCACTCCGGCTTTGTCAGAGGGCATGCTGCCGTACATCCCGAAATACGACGCCATCCTGCTGGGCAATCACGGTTCGGTGTGCTACGGCGAGGATTTGTACAAGGCGTTTTTTAAGATGGAAACCGTGGAGCACTTCGCGCGCGTTACTTTAGTCGCCGAATTGCTGGGCGGCGCCAAGGTGTTGCCCCGGCATGAAGTCGCGAAATTGTTTGATTCGCGGGAGCGCTATGGCGTCAAATCGCACGCGCGCATGGAGCCTGGCCGGCCGTTGGTTGCCGAGGATGTCGAGACCGTTGAGGGGAAGCCGGAGAAGCCGCCAATCACGCGCGAGGATCTGATCGCAATTATTGATGAAGCGCTTCGGTCTCGCGGTGTTCTGACGTAACGTCCTGCCCGATTGGCGCGCTCTTGCGCTTTCCGAACAGCAGGAAGCCCGCGACCGCGATCACGAGAATCAGCTTCACAACCTCCAGTACTCCGTAAAGCCCGTGCAGCCGCCAAAACTGGCTGTAGGCGGCCGATCCCGCGCCCGCGCCGAAGTCGACTAACCGGCCGAGCGAGATCATCTCGGGTGTGACGCGGAAGTGCTGGAAGAGCGCGATGATCACCATTCCGCCGGCGAGGCCTGCCAGCAGCCCGTTGCGGAGGGCGAACAGCAGAATCGCGGTCAGCGCGATTCCCAAGGCGATCTCGGCCAGCTCCCAGGTGACGAAGAAAAGCCGGTTGTCTTCGCCAGCCATATAGCG
This sequence comes from Bryobacterales bacterium, assembly GCA_963772905.1. Lineage (GTDB taxonomy): Bacteria > Acidobacteriota > Terriglobia > Bryobacterales > Bryobacteraceae > Palsa-89. The sequence continues at coordinate 403,262 of CAVYZD010000001.1, forward strand.
GAGCAAGAGCCGCGAATTGTCGGGACCGAGCGTTTGAAACATTTGCGCGGCTTCGGGCGGCGGCCCGGCCAGCACGCGATCCACAGTCTGGAAGTTCTGCGTCGCGACGAAAATCATGAATGCGCTGCCGAGGATCAAGCAACCGCTGAGAAACGCCGCGATCCGGTGATGGTGCATCGTCTTCGATTTCAGTTTATCAAGCCGGCGTCAACACGCCGAGGCGATCGGGCTCTGCGCCGAACTACGCATCACCAGTTTCTCCTTGCCCGACCCGAGCTCCGCCCGCACGCGCGCGCCGGGTTCAATCTCACCGCCCGCCACCAGCGACGCCAGCGGCTGGATCAGATGGCTGTGCACGATGCGCTTCAACTCACGCGCGCCATACTCGGGACTGGCGCCGCGGGCGAGCAGAAACTTACGCGATCGCGCCGGCACTTCGATGCGAAACGCCTGCTCCCCGAGCCGCCGATCGATATGCGCCTGCAAATCCTCGATCTGCTGATTGAGAATCGCCGCGAGTGCTTCCGAATCGAGCGGACGGTAGGTGATCATCCGGTCGATACGGTTGATGAACTCCGGCGAGAAGTTCTTGCGAACCGCCGTGATCCCGATACGATCCAACTTGCAATCCCGAGTCTCGTCCGCTCCCGGTCTCGGAACAATGGACTCAAAACCAAACTCCGGCCGTAGCTCGTGACTCATGTCGCGCGCGCCGAGATTGCTGGTGAGGAAGATCATGCTCTTTTCGAAATTCACCTGCGTGCCGTCGCCCAGCCGCAAAGTGCCCCTGTCCAAGACCCCCAGCAGCAGTTGCACCAGCGACGGGGCCGCTTTCTCGATCTCATCGAACAACACGATCGATAGATCGCACGATTCGCTCGCCGCCGCGCTCAGCTTCTGCTGCGTCAGCAACGGCTGCGTCTCGCGATGCCCCAGGTATCCCGGAGGCGCGCCCAGCAGCTTGGCTACTTCGTGTTCCATCTGGTACTCGCCGCAATCCACCTTGAGCAGCTTCTTGGGACTGCCGTGCAGAACGTCGGCGAGCGCTTCCACGGTTTTGGTTTTTCCCGTGCCGGTGGGCCCGAGCAGCAGGAAGACGCCCGCCGGCCGTCCCTCGGGCGTGAGGCGCGCCCGATACATCTCCACGTATGGCACGAGGGCCGCGATGGCGGACGGCTGCCCCACCAATCTTTGCGACAATGCCGAGCCGATGTCGCTGTTCGAATTCATGTCGGTTATGCAGCTCGTTTTGGTCTGAGTCCGCGAACGATTTGAAGTAGAACGCATATGAATGATTCCCTGTCCTGATTATGGACCTAAAATTGCTGAGAGAAACGCCCGCGCGGGCCGGAAATCGCGCCTTTTTGAAGCCTTTTATTCAGGAATTTCTGCTTAGAAATGAGCCAATTAGATCCGAAATACGGCCGCTCGCCCGGCCATCCCCGTAAGGGTTGTGAACGCGTGACATTTCGTTATATGCTGCACGATTGTCGAGCAAAACGGTGGCTTCGCCTACGATTCGGTCTTCATCGGTTCCCACCAACTTGACGGTACCCGCCGTGACGGCTTCGGGCCGCTCGGTTTTCTCGCGCAGCACCAGAATCGGCTTTCCAAGCGACGGCCCTTCTTCCTGAATCCCGCCCGAATCGGTGATGAGCAGGTAAGCGCGGCGCATCAAATCGACGAACGGCACGTAGCTCTGCGGTTCGATCAGCCGCACGTGCGGATGCCGGGATAAATGGCGCTGCACCGGATCCTGCACGTTCGGATTCGGATGCACCGGATACACCAGTTGGACGTCATCGCGGTCGGCGATCTTGGCCAGCGCGCGGCAGATGCGCCCGAACCCGTCGCCAAAGCTTTCGCGGCGGTGCGCGGTAACGACGATAAGCTTTTTCGCCGCGTCCAACTCCGGCCACTCGCGCCCGCGCAATCTTCCTTGCTCCAGCGCGTCGCGCACGAATAGCACTGCGTCGATTCCGGTGTTTCCGGTAACGTGGATCGCGCCGGGCTGGACGCCTTCGTCGCGCAGATTCTGTGCGGCCTTTTCGGTCGCCGCAAAATGCAGCGCGGTGAGGTGCGACGCCAGCACTCGGTTCATCTCCTCGGGAAACGGCTGCCGCATGTCGTGCGTCCGAAGTCCCGCCTCGATGTGAGCCACGGGAACGTGTGAATAAAACGCCGCCAGCGCGCCGCAGAAGGTGCTGGTTGTGTCGCCCTGCACGATCACCATCGCCGGCTGTTCGGAGCGCAGCACCGGTTCGAGTCCCGCCAGAATGCGCGAGGTGGATTGAAACAAGCTCTGGCCCGGCAGCATCAGGTCCAAGTCATGGTCAGGGGTGACGTGGAAAGCTTCCAGGACTTGATCCAGCATCTCGCGATGCTGCCCTGTCACGCACACTCGGACATCGAATTTGTCGGGATGTTCGCGCAGGCCGCGAATCACCGGGCAGAGCTTAATCGCCTCCGGCCGGGTACCGAAGATCAGCAGGATTTTGTGCATCAGCAGGAGCGCTGAGTGGAGATTGTCTACTTATGCCGGTAGGTGATTCGACCCTTCGTTAAGTCGTAGGGCGAAAGCTCCAAGGTGACTCGATCGCCGGCCAACACGCGGATACGATTGCGGCGCAGCTTGCCGGCTAAATGCGCCAACACGGTGCGGTCCTGATCCAACTGGACGCTGAACAGGCCGCTCGGAAATTTTTCAACTACGGTTCCGGTAACTTCTATGCTGTCTTCCTTACTCAATCCTCCTCCTTTAGGGTGCTTTTCCGGCCATAGGTATCTTAGCAAAGGACGCCGCATTTCGGAGCGCGGTAAGCAGGCGCGGAAACGCTCGGCGGCTACAATCGGAAGCAGTGATCAAAACGATTCTTTTTGACCTCGGGAACGTCATCATCCCGTTCGATTTCAAGCGCGCTTATGCGCGGATGGCCGCCCTGTGCGGTTGCGCGGTGGAAGAAGTGCCCGCACGGATTCGTGCCACGGGATTGGTTGCGCCATTTGAGAAGGGTGAGATCGAAGCTGGGCCGTTCGTCCGCCAGCTCTCGGCTGCTTTGAAATTGGATATCACTTATTCGGAATTTTGCGATTGGTGGAGCAGCGTTTTCCTACAGCCGACCCTGGTGAGCGAGGCGCTGATCGAGGATCTTCGGCGAAGGCACCGGCTGCTCGCGCTGTCGAACACAAATGCGATTCACTTCTCGATGGTGAAGCAGGCCTATCCGCTGCTGCGGCATTTCGATGCCTACGTGCTTTCTTATGAAGTTGGAGCGGCCAAGCCGGAAGCCAAGATTTATCGGGAGGCGATCGCGCGGGCGCAGTGCGATCCCGGCGAGTGCTTCTTCACCGACGACCTGACGGTCAACGTCGAAGCCGCGCGGTCGCACGGGATGGATGCAGTCCAGTTTTTCTCGGCGGAGCAATTGGAGCAGGAGCTGCGGGCGAGAGGAGCGTTGTGATTGAGGGGCTAAAACCGGCTCAACGGCGGAAGACCAAAGTGCAGCCTCCCGGCGTTGCCCGCGGTGTGATCGGTCTGCAGCGTCACGTGCGTGCGAATTACCGCGAGATTGCGCAGCGTGCGAGCGAGCGGCGACGATTTCGCAGCGGCGGATGTGCCAGAGGTGCGGAACATCAGCTCCACCGCTTCCCACGCCAGCCGGATGACTTGCTGCTCCATCAGGATCAACCGGCGTTCCATTTCTTCATCCAGCGGCGCCCCGCTTTCGACATGCTCGCGCGCAAGATCCATGTAGCCCGCGGTCAGCTTGAGCAACGCAGCTTCGGCGGTGTCGATCAAAGCCTGCGCTTCGCCAAAATGCCGCTGGAACTCGGCCTCATGCGAACGCGCGTGGAACGGCGGGAAATTCGTCTTCTTATTGCTGAGGATCTCCTCGTAAATATCCAGCGCGCCGCGCGCCACGCCCACCGATACCGCCCCAACTTCGGAAATTAGCAATGGCGCGAGCCAGGCGTGATACATCGGATTGGGATGCACGGCATGCCCTGGATGATCGCGCACCGGCCGGCCTTGCCCGTCGAGAAACCAGAGCGCGCGATCGGCTGGCACGAACGCATCTTCAATCACCACGCGCCGCGAACCCGTGCCTTGCATCCCGATGACGTCCCAGTTGTCGACGATTTTGAACTGATCGCGATCGAAGCAGAATCCATGCATTGCCGAGCGACGCGCCCGTCGCAGGATCGCGAACCATCGTGGAACCGAAGAAGTGCGTGGCGAGGTCGCAGCCGGAAGCGTAATCCCAAGCGCCTTTCACCCGCAGACCGCCATCGGAGGGAACGCCAACGCCGCCGGGCATCCCAACGCCGGGCGCACGGAAATCGCCGGTGGGTCCGAAGAGCTCGCGCTGGGCTGACTCAGCGAGCTGTGCCGCGAGCACCGTGTGGCCGGAAGTGAGAGCCAGCACCCAGGCGCTGTCGGAGCACCCGCGCGCAACCTCGATCATCACACGAATAAAATCCGGCAGCGCGAATTCGTATCCACCGAAACAGCGCGGCTGCACGATCCGATAGAAGCCGGCGGCTATGAATCGATCGTTGGTGTCGACAGGCAGCTGGCCTGCTTCTTCGCATTCGGCCTGGCGCCCGCGCAGTAGAGGGCGCAGAGCGACGGCGCGGCGCAGCATCTCGTCGACTGTCAGAGCGGGTTCGGGCGGTGGAATATCGCGCGATTGTTGCGGCGCAGGTGTCACGTCGGTCGCCATCGGTATACAGTATATGATTGCGGAGGTGCGATATGCGTGCGGCTCTCATGGTCGTGCTCCTTGGTGCGTGTGCCTGGGCTGAGACGCCCCGCACAGCTGACGGCAAACCCGATCTCAACGGCTCCTGGAATCTCCCCTATACGCCGAACATGGCCAAGGGCATCGGCGAGCTTCCGTTCACGCCCGAGGGCAAAGCAATTTACGACAAAATCAACACGGCTTACGACCCCACTGGATTTTGTTTGTATCCTGGCGTGCCGCGCATCAACAACTCGCCGTTTCCCATGCGTGTGGTCCAGACGCCTGATTCCGTTGTGTTCCTGTATGAATACATGACGACGTTCCGCGCCGTGCCTCTGGACGTCAAGGAACATTCGAAGAACCCCAACCAAACGTTCATGGGCGAATCGATCGGCAAATGGGATGGCGATGCGCTGGTGGTGGACACCGTCGGGTTCAACGATCGCACGTGGCTAGACACCGCGGGCCATCCGCACAGCGATGTGCTGCACGTGATCGAGCGGTATCAATTGATGGACGCCAATCACATCGCCTATGACGTCACGGTTGACGACGCAAAGATGTACACCAAGCCTTGGAGCAATCATCGCGTGCTCGATCGCCTGAAGCCCGGCGATCACCTGATGGAATATTCGTGCGACGAAAACAATCTGGATCGCGATCAGGGGCATCTACGCCCAGGCCCGACCGTGGTGCCGTTCAGCACCATCAACCCAACCCCGGCGAAATAGCTATCCTGAAATTATGAGACCAGTAGCCGTCGCCGGCATCGGGAAGACCGCGTTTGGCGCGTTCCCGGATCGCGATCTCCGTTCGCTCGCGGTAGAGGCCGGACAAAAAGCATTGGAGAACGGGCACGCGAACGCGTCGCAAGTGGAGGCGTTCTACCTCGGCAATTTCGCCGGGCCATCGTTCACCGGACAGAATCACCTGGCGCCGTACATCGCTTCTGCGATGGGCATCACGGGCGTCCCGGCCACGCGTTTTGAAGCAGCCTGCGCGTCCAGCGGATCGGCTTTCTTCCACGCTGTGTCCGCGGTGGCGGCGGGGCTGTACGATGTGGTGCTGGTTTCCGGAGTCGAAAAGATGACCTCGCAATCGACGCCCAAGGTCACCGAAATTCTCGCCGGCGCCGGAGACCTGTGCGGTGAAGTGCGCGCGGGTGCAACGTTTCCCGCACTCTTTGCGATGATTGCGCGGCGCCACATGTATCAATACGGAACCACGCGCGAGCAGTTGGCGTCGGTGGCTGTCAAGAATCATCAGAACGGCGCGAAGAATCCGCTGGCACACATGCGAAAAGTGATCACGATGGAGCAGGCGCTTGCCGGCAAGATGATCGCCGAGCCACTCACTGTCTACGATTGCTCGCTCATCAGCGATGGGGCGGCCGCGGTGCTGATTATGCCGCTCGATCGCGTGCGCGATTTTACGGACAAGCCGGTGCGCGTTCTCGGCATCGCGCAGACGTCGGACAATGTCGCGCTCGATGAAAAAGACGACATCACCACTTTCCGCGCGGTGAAAACATCCGCCGAAAAAGCCTACCAGATGGCCGGCGTCAAAGCTGCTGACATCGGGTTTGCGGAGGTTCACGACTGCTTTACCATCGCCGAGATCATTGCAATCGAGGATCTGGGTTTCGTGCCCAAGGGCGAAGGCGGACCGTATAGCTTGGCGGGCGGCACATGCCTGCATGGTGAGCGGCCGGTCAACGCGAGCGGCGGTTTGAAATCGAAAGGCCATCCGGTGGGCGCCACCGGCGTCGGCCAGATTTGCGACGTCGTGGAGCAGATTCGCGGGCAAGCGGGCGAGCGGCAGGTGAAACGAAACTCGCTCGGGCTCGCGCAGAATTTGGGCGGATCGGGCGCAACCAGCGTGGTCTCGATTCTGGGGGCCGCATGACCGACACCTTGAGCAACCCAGGCTCCGGCACGATTTATACTGAAACGGTGGTCTACTCGCCGCCCGAAGCTTACGTCAACGATGTGCCGTATCAATTGGCGATTGTTGAATTGGCCGGAGGCCGCCGCGTGACGGGTCGCGTTGACGGTGAGCGCGCCCAAATTGGCGATCGCGTCCAGTTCGCCGAGTTCCGCAACAACGTTCCGTTTTTCAAGAAACAATTATGAAACTAGCTGAGCGGATGAACCGCATAGGCGTGGAAACCGCCTTTGAAGTCCTGGTGCGCGCTCGAGCGCTGGAAGCGCAAGGCCGCGACATCATACATCTGGAAATCGGCGAACCCGATTTCGACACGCCGCGCCACATTGTGGAAGCCGGCAAACAGGCGCTCGATCAAGGCTGGACGCATTACGGCCCGACCCAAGGCCTGCCCGAACTGCGCGAAGCGATCGCGTCCTACATTTGCCGCACGCGCGGAATTCGCGTGGGCGCCGAGAACGTGTGCGTGGTCCCAGGTGGCAAGCCGATCATGTTTTACGTCTTGATGGCGCTGATTGAGCCGGGCGACGAGGTGATCTATCCCAATCCCGGCTTTCCGATTTACGAATCGATGATCAATTTCCTCGGCGCGAAGCCGGTGCCGATCCCGCTGGTGGAGGATCGCGGCTTTTCCTTCGACTTGAACGTGCTGAAGGACAGCCTCTCGCCCAGAACGAAGATGTTGATCCTGAATTCGCCCCACAATCCGACGGGCGGCGTGATTCCGCCCGAAGATGTGCGCGCCATTGCGGATATGGTGCGCGATCGCGACCTGCTGGTTTTGTCCGACGAGATTTACACGCGAATTTATTTCGACAAAGACGCTCCGCTATCGATTACATCGCTGCCGGGAATGCAGGAGAAGACTTGTATCCTCGATGGCTTCTCGAAGACCTACGCCATGACGGGCTGGCGCATGGGCTATGGCGTGATGCCGACGTGGCTGGTGGATCCGGTGAACAAGCTGATGGTCAACTCGAATTCGTGCACCGCGAGCTTTACGCAGCGCGCCGGAATCGCCGCGCTCAACGGGCCGCAGGACGACGTCACCAAAATGGTGGAAGAGTTTCGCCGCCGCCGCGACGCTTTCTGCGCGGGGCTGAACACGATCCCCGGATTTCGCTGCGCGATTCCTGGTGGTGCGTTCTACGCGTTCCCGAACGTGCAAGGAACTGGGTGGAAATCGAAGGAGCTGGCCGATGCACTGCTGCAAAAGGCCGGCGTCGCTTGTTTGAGCGGGACTGCGTTCGGTGCCTACGGCGACGGCTATCTCCGGTTCAGCATCGCCAATTCGTACGAGAAGCTGATGGACGCGGTGGAGCGCATCCGCAAGTTTCTGACGAGCTGAGCAGCGAATAAACCCATCAACGCGGATAATAACCAGCGCGCGTCTGCACAATCAAACCTGGCCGCTTTGTGGTGAGCTTAATTTTCCGGTATCCCGTGTCGCTGCCCGGATGGTCCGACGTGTAGCCGAAGCTGTATTGATTCCGCAGTTCCTCTTCGATTTGAGCGTAGATGCTCTCGATGGGGTGGTCCTCGGTCACTTCGAAGAACCGCCCTCCCGTCTCACCGGCGAGCCGCTGCATCGCGGACTTTCCCTTTGCTCGATACATCGCGTGCCCTTGAATAGCCGCCGGACCGCCAGCTACCCACCATAGCTTCCACTTCCCGTGAAACCAGATGGAATAAATTAAGGTGTCGGCGCGCTGCGCATATTCGACTGCCGCGCCAACTGTGGTCCGGCTGCCGACATCGACGCCGTCGGAAAGCAGGATGAAAGCCTTCCGGCCTTTTTTGTTTGCGCATCAGATTGTCCGACGTCAGATGGATGGCGTCGAACAGAAGCGTGGATACTTGCCCAGGGATTTGTAGCTGATCGAACGCCTTGGAAAGCAACTCGCGCGAGTTGGTCAGGCCCTGCAGCATGTGGACCCCAATATCGAAGCTGGCAACGAACGACTGGTCGCCTTCCCGCAGCATATGATCGAGAAAGGCATAGCTCGCCTTGCGTTCCGGTTCCAACATCTTCAACTGGCTGCGGCTGGTATCCACCAGGAGGCCGAGCGTGAGCGGAACATTGGACTCGCGCGAGAAATACCGGATCGTCTGCGGACGGCCGTCCTCTTCCAGTACGAAATCGTCCTGATTCAAATCATTGACGATGCCGCCGTCGCGGTTGCGAACCGTTGCGAGCAGTGTTACCAGGTCGATGGATGTGGAAAACGTTACCTCTTGCGCGGCCGCCCGCGCGAGAGCGGCCAGGAGCAGGCTTCTGCGCGTCAGGGTCGCTTTCATGAGAAGCTCGATTAAGACGGCTTCCGCAACCGCGGGGTTGCCTCTTCTCTCGTGCCTAAAATGAAAAACCCGACCCGGGGCTCCGGATCGGGTCTTGAACTACTCACGCACTTGATGTCAGGCTACGTGCTGCGCGCGATAACGGCTAATGATCGCGTTCATCTGGTCTTTCAACTGGAGTTTCACCTTCTTCAGCCTGTGTTCCTCCACTTCTTCCTCGGTGGTGAGGTGCGACTTGGCTTCGAGCGCCTCCAGTTGGTGATGATAACTGGAATGCTCCTCGGCCAACCGCCGGAACTCCTCGTCGGTTTGCATCAAGTGCGTCTTCAATTCTTCTTGCGTGTTCTCCATCAGGGTTCTGTCTCCTTTGTGAAGCTGCCACGCCGAGTCGGTAGGATTGATTTGCTCGGTGGGTAGTGAATGAGTTGTCACATTCATCTCGCGCGTCGGTCACCGATGGCCTCCGCATATGTGACAGTATCATGAAAGAATCCTCATGACAATCCCTGTTTCGGGCGGATTGTCATAGTACGCTGGCCGCTCCCCCACCGCCTGGAAACCGAGCCCCTCATAGAGCCGGCGCGCAGCGGCATTGGACTCCCGAACCTCCAGAAAGTGGACGCCCGGGCAGCGCGAAAGTTCGGCTCGCAACAGTTCCGTGGCGATATGCATCCTCCGAAAGTCGGGATGGACGGCGATGTTCAAGATCTCGTGTTCCTTATCGGCCACGGCGCGGGAAACCAAGAAAGCGGCGATGCAGTTGTCCGCCATGGCCACAAAACAATCGAAGGTCAGATAGTCCTGGGCCTGCCATTGGGACGACTCGGGAGCGGTTTCCTGGATCGCCGTAATCTCGGGAACATCGTTTTCGTTCGCTGGACGGATCAGCACTCGAGGCGGCATCAGTTCCCGCAGCAAGGCGCGTTGCCGTGCGCCGATTTGCCGCCACCCAAAGTTACGCTCCGCATGGATGCGCCCGCCCGCCGCGATTTTCCGCCGCAGATCGCCGTCCGCAAGCAGGCACTCGATGCCCGCGGCAAAGTCGACGGGTTGGTCAGCGATCCAGACATTCACGCCGTGCTCCAGGCCCAGCCCCGCGCACCCGGACGAGGTCGAGACCACGGCCCGATCCATTGCCATCGCTTCCAGCACTTTCAAATTGGTGCCCGCCGATTCGAGCGTCGGCACAATGGCCAGGTTCGTTTCCACGTAGAGCGGCCGGACATCGGCGACGAATTCGAGTAAGCGGATACGGTCGTCCGGCAGGATCGCGAGGAGTCCCGTGTGCGCGCGCCAGTAGAGCAGAGGATCGGGGCCGGCCACCACCGTCAGCGTAATGGCGGCGGATTTCTCGCGCAGGATCGGCCACACCTGGTCGACGAAGAATCGAAATGCCACGATGTTCGGAAAATGCCGAAACGATCCGATGAAAAGCAGCCGTTCGCCAGGGCGCTCGATCTCCGGCGTGAATCGATCCAGGTCCACGCCGTTCGGAATAACCGCGACATTGGACCCGCCCAGCAGCGCCCGATCCTGCTCCGACATCACCACCACTTTCGGATAGCGCCGGGTCCACTTCTTCTCGAAGCGCTGCCAGCGCCAATAGTCCCAGCGTTGTGCGATCCCAGGCGAGCGGTCGCGAATTTGCCGGTACAGCGCAAACGTCACGTCGTGTTCCACCAGCACGTCGCCCGCGTAAGGAGCTAGCATCGTGTATTCGATCTGTACCGTTTCGATTTTGTATTCTGCTCCTATACGGGCGAGCGCCCGCGACATCGCAGGCGAGCGGAATTCGTGGACCTCGGGAGGCTCAAGTGTCGACCAGCGCGGCTCGCGGTAGCGCGCCTTGTCTACCAGGATCACGCGCGCGCAGAGATCCAGCACCGGCCGCACATCATCCCTGGTTTCGGCGTCTCGAAAAGCAAACAGAAAAATGTCGAACTCGCCCGACATCTCGCGCAGCAAATTAAAGATGCGCACCGCGCCCCCATGCGCCAGAGGGAACGGGAAATATGGACTCACTACCGCGACACGCCGGCGTCGGGGCGACATCTCGCGGCCCGCGATTTCTTCGACCTTGGCCGGATAGACAGACCGGTCACGCTTCCACGGAACGAGCCACTTCGGGCGCAGAAAGATACGATCGAACGGAACGCCCCGCACGAAGAGCAAAGACGCTACCGCCGTGCCGAGCCTGAGATGGTGTCGCTCCAGACGCTGGTTATATGCGAGGATTTTGGTTGGCGTAAATAGAAATGCCGCGCGCCGCAGCGCTCTCGACCGCCCATCGCCGCCCAACAACACCGGCGCCAGCCCAATTCGATAGGCGCGAAAACGCTTGCGGAGCTGCCAATAGATGCCGATCGTAGAGTCTGTCTGGAACTCGCCGGGCTTCACCAGGAAGTGCCGCCGCCCCGGCTCGAGCGCCTGGATCTCAGCGAACACTCTCGCAGCCAAATCCTGATCGCCCGAGGCGAACGTCACCACGATCGCTTCCGGATCTTTGCCGAGCAGCCCAAAGATAAACTTCTTTAGCGCGACCCTCAATGAAATTCGATCGCGGTCGCGACCCCGGCAGTGTGCAGTTTCGCGTCCGGCTTCGCAGTGTAATGCACCAGCACCTGACGAGGATTCTTCTGCGCGCCACAGCTTAAAGCCCGCTCGCCGCCGCCCATGTCGATCTGCGAAGGATCGGCCACCAGGAGTTGCACGGCCTTCCCATCAGCCCCCTGAATCACCAGCCGCGCCTGCTTTCCGCCCAGGCAATCCAGGCGCTGGAATACTCCCAGCACCGTCGTGCCTCCAGCGTCGTTTCCACCTTGATACCAAACTTCCGGCTTGGGCGGGGCCGCTCCATTCGGATTCATTTTCTTGCGCGCTTCGTCCTCAGAGGCGCGGATGGCGGCATCGCTCTGCGCTTTCACGCGCGCGAGATCGGCCACGCTCTCGTCGGCCAGACGCTTGCGTTCGGCCGCTTCGGCGTCGAAACGCTTCTCTTGCAGCGACAGCCGCAATTGGTGGATGCGTTCGCGTTCGTCATCGCTCGTTGCGGCATGCTCGGCGCCCCCCCAGGCTTTCTGCGCCTCGGCGAAGTCGTTCGCGGCAACATCGTTCTTTGCAAGCGCTGTCCAATAATCGAGATTGCGCGGCTCCAGACTCACGGCCTTCTTCAACAGCACGGCGCGTTTTTCAAGATGCTCCTTGTCGACCGCCGGATCGAGGTCCGCTCTTTGAAAATAGGGTTCGGCCCAGCGCGGATTCAGTTCGGTGGCCTTCTTGAGATAAATTTCATCGGAGTTCAGGCGGCCCAATTCGAGCCAGGCGCGCGCGCTCGTGCTCCCCGCATCAATCGCGTCCTGCAATTCCATGCGCGCTTGCTTGTCCTTATCGTTATCAAGATCCAACAGCGCGAGACCCTCCGATCCCACCGGCCCGGTCAGTGCCTTGTACGCAGTGGCGGCTTCCTCAGTGCGACCCTCCGCCATCAACAGGTCGGCCTGCGCGATCCGCACATCGTCCGATCCCAACTGCACCGGCTTGAAATCACGCGTCAGGCTGAACGCGCGGCCCGAAATCATCGTCGTCGCGAAATTGCCGGCCTTCAGATACGCGTCGGTCTGCTGATTGATTTGTTCCGCGGTTTTTTCGAATGCGTTGTGGCACGCGGCGTCGAAATCGCCGGTCTGTTCGAGATTCGAGATCATCACGCGCGCTCGTCCCGCGTAATCGGGATTGCCGGTCACCAGATGCATCAACGCCCAGCCCCGTGTGCGCTCCGCTTCGGGAGGGGGTACGCCGAGCGTCAGACGCGGTCCGTCCACTTGCAGCGTCGAAACCAGAGCGATCAAGCCCTTTTCCACGTCCGGTGGCAGCCGGCTGGTATTCTCGTACACTAGGATCCGCGCCAGCTCCTTCATCACGTCTCGCGAAAGTTCGCCGGATTCAGGCAGCGACAGCATCCGCGCGTCGCGCCCCAGCTTAAAGGGCTTGATCCCGACAGGCGCGGTTTTGGAAATGATCACATGAACGGGCCACACCAGTTGCATTTCCTGCTTGCCCGTGATGATGCGCAGAGCTTCGCGAAATTGCTCCAGGTACATGAGCTTTTCACGCGCGGGCTTCTCGCCCACGTTGCTGAACACCTCGAACGGGCCGGATTTGAAAGCAACCCAGTGGTCGTCGCCCTCAAGGATCAGAGGCAGCAACAGAGCCAGAAGCAGCCGGGGAAACACGATTGTATGTTAGCTCCTCTGCCCCTTCCTTGCCATGTCCCCTGTTATGATCCGAGATGGAATGGGCAAGCTTATCGCTTTCATCATGCTTGTGGCGCTGATCGCGACGCCAATCTTTACGTTGTACATGTTGTCGGCACACACCAAGATCGAGTTCGCGCCCCCGCCGAAAGCGATCGGCGGAAACACGCCCATCACCGTGCATGTTGCCAATCCGCACGGCCTGCGCCGCTTCACAGCCATTCTCAAACAGAATGGCGCCAGATCCACGATCTTCGAAACCAAAACCCCGCCAGACCGCACCAAGTTCTGGCTCGCGCAGTTCCCTGATCACGATGTCCACTTCGATGCCGGCAGCAAGCAAGATCCGAACTTGAAGGAAGGCAAAGCGAGCTTGGTGATCGAGGCGCAATCGAACGATCTTCGCGCCGCTGTCGACACGATTTCCACGGATGTCGAGGTCGTCCTGCGCCCCCCCACCGTCACCGCCGATGGCTTTCAGCACTACATAAATCAAGGCGGTTCGGAAATGGTTTTGCTCACGCCGTCGGGTTATTGGACCGAAGCGGGCGTGCGCGTGGGCAACGACACGTACCGCAGCTTCCCCGTGGCAGGCAGCACTACTCAGCGGCTCGCACTGTTTGCTTTTCCATGGGACATGCCGCTCAATACCGTTCCGATCGTGTACGCGAGAAATTCCGCGGGTGCCGAGGCCACCGCGCGCTTCTGGTTCAAAGTATTCCCGAAGAAGTTCCGCAAGCGCGACCTCGCGATCGATGACAAGTTCCTGGATAAGGTAGTCAACCAGATCGATCCCAGCAGTTCCGGCGATCTGCTCACGCGATTCCTCAAAATCAATGGCGAAATGCGCCGCGCCAACAATGGAACACTAGCGGATCTGCGCTTCAAGACCGCCGCGAAATTCCTATGGACTGAGCCGTTCCTCCAATTGGCGAACTCGAAAGTGGAATCGGAATTCGCCGACGTCCGCAGCTACATCTACAAAGGCAAGAAGGTCGACCAGCAAGTGCATCTGGGCTTCGACCTCGCGGTCACGGCGCACACGCCGGTGCTGGCCTCGAACGACGGCAAGGTGGTATGGGCGGCGATGCTCGGTATCTATGGCAACTGCATCGTGGTGGATCACGGATACGGTTTGCAGTCCATCTACGGCCATCTCAGCTCGCTCGCGGTGAAGGAAGGCGACATGGTAAAGCGCGGCCAGGAGATGGGCAAGAGCGGGTCCACCGGCCTCGCGGGCGGCGATCACTTGCACTACTCGATGCAGGTGGAGGGCGTGGAAGTGAACCCGGTGGAGTGGTGGGACGCGCATTGGATCAAGGACCACGTGCAGGACCGCCTCAAGCAGCAGTAACCTCTGCCAACACCGCCACAAACCATCGGCCCGCGTGCAGCGTGCGGCCGCGCCCAAGCTCCGCGATCAGGCCCTCCGGCGTGAAGTAACGCTTGTAAACTACGTGCCGCGATCCATCGCTGAGCACCCGCTCCTGATGTTCTTCAGCCGGGACATCTTCCCGCGCAGCCGCATCGATCATCAGAATCGAATCCGAAACGCGCCGCGCTTCCTTAAGAAAAACCCGCCGAGCGGCCTCGTCCAAATGCCCGTAAAAATGCGCCGCTGCCACAACGTCGAACTGCCCCGATCGGAACGGCAGTCTCAACGCGTCGCCGCGAACGAATCCGGCCCGCGGCACTCGGGAACGCGCGATCGCGAGCATCGCCGCGCTCTGATCCAATCCGATAACTCCGCCCCGCAGACACTGGGTCAAAAAACCCGTACCGCAAGCGACATCCACGATCGAGCCGAACTCGAGTGATGCGATCGCGCCTTTCAGCGCGGCCAATTCCTCGGCCCAGCCTGGCCGATCCCGTTGTGCAAAGAGCCCCTCGCCCAGATACCAATCATCGTATTCGGGCGCGCGACGATCGTAATACAAGCGCTCGGCTTCGGTCATTACGACAACCGCGCGCGCACCTTTTCGCTCAGCGCTTTCCCATCCACACGCTTTCCAGCCAGCTTGGCCTGCGCCGCCTTCATCACCAGGCCCATCTGTTTCGCCGAAGTAGCGCCCGTTTCCGCCATCGCCGCTGCAATCGCATCCTCGATCTCCTGATCGTTCGGCGCCGACGGCATATAGCTCTCGATCAGCTTCAACTCGGCTTCTTCTTTCTCGGCCAGCTCCACGCGTCCGCCCTTGCGAAACATATCCGCCGCTTCGCGCCGCTGTTTGATCAGCGTGCCCAGGATTTGCAGCTCCGTGGCTTCGTCCAGAGGCTTCATCGAGTCCACTTCGTGCTTCTTGAGCGCGGTCTTGATCATGCGGATCGCGTTGAGCTTCATCTCTTCTTTGGCGCGCATCGCCGCCACCATGTCAGTCTGAATCCGGTCGAGTAGAGCCATCGTTTGTTATCCTGAATCTTAGCCGTTACAGCTTAATACTTACATACAACATGCGAATCCTGATTGCCGAGCCGCTGGCTCCTGCTGCCGTCAAATTGTTGCAGCAACAGCCGGGATGGGAAGTCATCGTTTCCAATCCGAAAGAATACATGCAGCACTTGCCGGGAGCCGACGCGCTCATCGTGCGCAGCGCCGTCACGGTGGATAAAGCCGTGCTGGCCGCGGCGCCGAGTTTGCGAGTGATCGGCCGCGCAGGCGTAGGCGTGGACAACGTCGATCTGCCGTCGGCCACCGCCGCAGGTGTCCTGGTGATGAACACGCCGGGCGGCAACGCGGTTTCGGTCGCAGAACACGCGCTAGCGTTGATGTTGTCGCTCGCGCGCTCCATCCCCAATGCCAGCGCGTCGGTGAAATCCGGCAAATGGGAAAAGAAGAAGTTCATGGGGAACGAACTGCGCGCCAAAACCCTGGGCGTGATCGGCCTCGGCAGCATCGGGCGCGAAGTGGTGAAGCGCGCTGCCGCGTTTGAGATGCGCATCATCGCTCACGATCCCTACGTCCATTCGCAGACCGCCAAGGACGTCGGCGTAGCCTTGGTCGACCTCCCGACACTCTACGCCGAGAGCGACTACATCACGCTCCACACCGCGCTCACGCCCGAGTCTGTCCGGATGCTCTCGCGCGACGCGTTCTCGAAGATGAAGAAAGGTGCGCGAATCGTCAATTGTGCGCGCGGCGAGCTGATCGATCAGGCCGCGCTGGTGGAGGCGCTGGCTTCAGGGCAATTGGGCGGCGCCGCCCTGGACGTTTTCGAGAGCGAACCGCCGCCGCCGGACGATCCCCTGTTCGCCATCCCGAGCTTGGTTGCCACGCCGCACATCGGCGGCTCCACCGAAGAAGCGCAGGAAACCGTCGGCGTGCGCATTGCCGAGCAAATCGTGGAATATCTGCAGAATGGCGCCGCTCTTCACGCCGTGAATCTCCCCGCGCTCACGCCCGAACAGTACAAGACCTTGGGTCCGTACGGACGATTGGCAGAACGGCTCGGCAGCTTTGCCTCCTACATCTCTACCGGCAATCCGAAAGCCGTGCGCCTGGTTTACTTCGGGAAAATCGCCGAATTCAACACGCACCTGGTGCGCAACGCGGGCCTGGCCGGCGTGCTGCAACGATCGCTGGCGCGCAAGGCAAACTCTATCAACGCCATGCAAATCGCGGGCGACCGCGGCCTCACCGTGGCCGAGCGCCACGAGAAACGTGTCGCGCATATTGATTCGGTTCGGTTGGACCTTGAAACCGACACCGGCATCACGTCCGTGGAAGGCGCAGTCGTGATGGATCAGCCGCGCCTGGTGCAGATCGACGGCACGCACTGCGAAGCCACGCTCGAAGGAAACCTCACGTTCGTCATGAGCGAGGACGTTCCCGGCGTGATCGGCTTCATCGGTGACGTGTTCGGAAAAAACGGCGTGAACATCGCGACGTTTTCGCTAGGGCGTAAAACAGCCGGGACCGAAGCTATTTCGGTGATTCAGACTGACCAGCCAGTGGGCGAAAGCGTTCTCGCGGCACTGCTGAAGAATAGTGCCGTGAAAGTGGCGCGGCCGGTAAAGTTCAACGGCGCACAATAGGCTCGGCCGCGAACTCGGCTGCAGCAGCGGAATTGCGCAGCACGGCTTCCAGCAACGCCCGAGTATCGGCGGTGCGCGGATCGCGGAACATCCGTTCGGTGGGGCCGCTCTCGATGATTTCCCCGCGCTGCAGAATCGCGATGCGTGAACAAAGCGACGCCACAGCCAGCAGGTCGTGCGAGATGAAGAGCAGCGCCATGTTCATCTCGCGATTCAGGCTGCGGAACAGGTCCAGGATTTCGCCTTGCGTCACCGCGTCCAGCGCGCTCGTCGGCTCATCGGCGATCACCAGGCGCGGCCGATGCAATACCGCCATCGCGATCAATACACGCTGGGCCTGACCGACGCTTAGCTGGCGCGGATAGCGGTTCAAGAACGATTCTTCGGCCGGCAAGCTCACGCGCTCGAACAGCCGCAGCGCCTGCTCTTTCCATTGTTTAGACGCCGCGCCGGAAACGTGCGCGCGCCAGGCCTCGGCCATTTGCGTTCCGATGCGCAGCGCCGGATTCAGCGACGCGAGCGGGCTTTGTAATACCAGCGCCATCTCGCGCCCGCGAATCTGCCGCATTTCCTTAGGGCGCAGGTGCAGCAAATCGCGGCCGTTGAAAACGATCTCGCCCGTGACCGACGCGCCTTTGTGTTCCAGCAGCCGCAGCAGCGCCAGCGCGATGGTGCTCTTACCCGATCCGCTTTCGCCCACCAGTCCCACGATCTCGCCTTCATCCAACTCCAAACACACGTCGCGCAGCACCCCGGGTTTGTTGGGATAGTCCACCGATAAGCGCGCTTGAAGAAGACTGCTCATTTCTGACTAACGAGAGTCCCGCCGCCCACCTGCAGCCGGTCGGCGTTCCAAAAGATCTGCGGCGTCAACACCGCCGGCGTCACGTTTTTCACGTTCGGCGAGACGGCCGAGAGCGCATTCGGATTCACCAGAAACAGCATGGGAGCCTTGTCCGCCACGATCTGCTGCACGCGATCGAAATACATTTTGCGCTTGGCCCGATCCTCGGTTCCATTTTGCGCCGCCATCAATTTGTCGACCTCGGCTTCCCACGCCGTCGCGGGCGCCTTCTGGCTGGGATTCCATTGGTGATTCGCCGCCGAGCTGACCCAGATATTCATTTGGCCGCTCGGGTCGAGATCCAGATTCGAAAATGCCATCAGAACCGCTTCGTAATTGAACGTGCGGCTAATGCGCTCGATGAGCGACGGGAAATCGAGCGTGACAACGTTGAGCTGGATGCCCAGCCGCGCCAGATCCTGTTGGATCAGCGCCAGCATGCGCTCGTGGAGTTTGTTGCCCGCGTTGGTGATCATCGAAAACTCCACTTTGTTGCCGTCGCGGTCCACCAGCGTGTTCCCGGAGCGGCGAAAGCCGTCATGCTGCAACAGCGCCAAGGCCGCAGCTTCGGAACCCGAGCCCGCTTTCAACGCCGGATTCAACCAGAAACGATTCGCCACGGAAACCGGCCCGACGGCTGCGCGCGCGTGGCCGTGGTAAACGATCCGGACCATGTCGTCGCGCCGGATGCCTTCTGAAATCGCGCGCCGGAAATCATCCGAGCGGAACCAGCGCCGCTTGTACTCGGGCAGCGGTGCGGATTCCACTTGATTGAAGAACACAGTTTCCCAATCGAGCGATGGGCCCGCGTCCAGCACCGCATGCGGCATCTCGCCGGACAATCGGTCGTACATATCGGGATCGAGTTTGTTGACAATGTCGAGCTCGCCGCGCCGGAATCGCAACAGCTCCAGTTCACGATTTTGCTGGATCTCGAGCCGGATCGAATCCAGATACGGCAGCGCGCGGCCATTCGCATCATGCTTCCAATAGTTGGGATTCCGCCGCAGCTGTACGTATGCCCCCGGCTTGTATTCGCCCAGTTCAAACGGACCGAGAACGGCCGACTCTTTGGCCGCCGAATGCGCGGACACAATCGCGACCTGATCGAATTGCGCCGCCAGCGCCGCCACAGGAGCGGGGAAGCGCACCGTCACTGCTGAGCCCGAAGCCCCCGTACAGCGAGATTCTACCGCGCCCGGCGCCGAGCGAAACGCATCGCCCACCGGCGTGTGCAGCTCGGGGTCCATCACCTGACGCATGGTGTAGACCACGTCGTCGCAAGTGAACGCCGTGCCGTCCGAAAAACGCACACCCGGGCGCAGCTCGAAATCGATGCGGCGGCCGTTTTCAGAAACCTTCCATTTGGTTGCCAGCTCGCCTTCCAGCTCCTGCGTGTAGCGATTCAGCCGGATCAGAACGCCCGAGGTCAAGTACCGGACCGTTTCAGACGACTCATCCTCCACCAGCAGAGGATTGAAGGTTTTGGGATCCGTCCGCAGGCAGAAGCGAAGTTCGCTGGCCGAAGTCGCGGCAGCCGCGCCGCACAGCAACAACACCACAGCCGAACGCATTAACATGCGAGAGAATCCTCCGTGCGCAGCAGTAGCTGCAGACAACCGACGACAGCCACCAGCAGCACTACTGGCGCGAGCATCCAAGGATTTTGCGGAATGGCCGAGTAGTTCTCGAGATCCCGCAATAGAGCGCCCCAGGAGGGCAGCGGCTCGGACACGCCCAATCCGAGCAGCCCGAGATTGGCTTCGCTCAGAATGAACAGCGGAATCGAAATCCAAAATTGCGCCAGAAAGATCGGGCGCAGATTGGGGAGCAGGTGCCGCCAGAACAAGCGCCATCGCGATACGCCATTTGCGCTGGCTTGCACCAGGAAATCCGAGTTCACAAGCGTCATCGTCCCCGCTCGAATGATGCGCGCGGGCGCCGCCCAGCCCAGACAACCTAACAGCAGAAATGTAATCATCACCGACGTTATCGGCGACGTGTTCAGCGGCAAGAGCGCTCGCACGGCGAGCAGCAGAAACAGCCAGGGAAGCGACAGAAACAGATCGACGCCTGAGGTGACCAACCGCTCCCAGCGTCCCCCCAAATAGCCCGCCGCTCCGCCAATCATGGCCGCAATCAGTGTCGAGAGAAGCGCCGCGGCCGGCGCCAACAACAACGAAACGCGTGTTCCATAGAGCAGCCGCGAGAACCGATCGCGCCCCAGTTCGTCGGTGCCCAGCCAAAAGTGCGCTGACGGCGGAGCGCTGATCAACTCGCGCGATTGCTCGGCATAGGAGTGCTGCGCGAGCAAGCCCGCCCCGAGCGACGCCACAACGGCAATCGTCAAAACCGCCAGCGCGATTTTCTGTTTGAGACTCACGCCGCGGCGTCGCCTTTCCAACCCGCCAACGCCAAATCCGCCAGGCTGTTCACCACGAGCGTCATCAGCGCCACGAATATCGTGATCGTCACCAGCAGCGGCAAGTCGCGATCCATCGCCGCGCGCCAAGCCAGTTGCCCGACGCCCGGACTGTCGCAGATCACCTCAATCGGGATCGACGCGCCGAACGCGAGACTCACCGAGATCCCGGCCAACGCCGCCAGTTGCGGGCCGGCCGGAGTGAAGATGTGCGCCCAAAGAATCCGCCAACTGCTCAGCCCCTTGGCCTCGGCCGCGACGACATGGGGCATTTGCGAAGTGGCGGCGAGCTGATTCTTGGCGTAGCGAAACACGTGCGGAAACACCACCAGTGCGATGGCCCAACGGGCAGCCGCTCCGATCCACGGACCCATCCAAAGCAGCACCAATCCGATCACCGCCGCGGGGGCGGCCAGGCATAATCCGCTAAGCAAGCCCGGTACGAGATCGGCGCCAGGAGCGCGCCACCACACCGTGAGCAACGCGAGCGCGAGCCCCACGGACGCTCCCGCGAGCACTCCGAAGCCCAGCGACGCAAGCGTCAACGGCAGCCGTTCTTTGAGCAGCTCCGCCACCGGGCGATTCAACGATCGCGAGAATCCAAAATCCCCGCGAGCAAAGCCCGCCACGTATCGCACGTAGAACAGCGCGATGTTGTTTTCCTTGGCGCGTTCCGCCCGGATGGCCTGTTGACTCGCCGCGCTCAGCCGGCTATCGAGCTCGCGCTCGTCTACTCCGAAGCCCGGTCCAAGGCGGACCAAGGTTGCACCGAGAAGGCCGCCCAGCAGGACAGTCAGGATCATTCGCCTCGTTTGCCGCAACAGGAGGGAGAGCACGTGGCGCCTACCAGGTGCCCGTGGGCTCGAATTCGAATCCGGCGCGCCGCCCGACCACACTCAGTTTCTCTTTCTGTTTCGCGATGTACATACGCCGGTCCGCTTCGCTCAGCAGCTGATCGGCATCCACGCCGTCCTCGGGAAACATGGAGTGCCCGATGCTCAGTCCGAGGGTTTCCTGCGCGAAAATGTCCTGGCCCGCTTCCGCCGTGATGGCTTTCAGGCGCTGGATTTTTTGCTGCAACTGATCCGGCCTGAGACCCGGCAGCACCAGCACGAACTCGTCGCCTCCCATGCGAGCCACGTAATCGTATTCGCGGCAGGATTCCTTCAGCCTCTTGGCTACCGAATGCAGCAGGCGATTGCCTTCCAAGTGCCCATACTTGTCGTTGATCAGCTTGAAGCCATTCATGTCGCACACCAGAACCACCAGCGGCGCATTCAACCGCCGGCAGCGCGCCAATTCGCCATCCAGGTGCAGGAACAGCGACCGCGCGTTGGGCAGCCCGGTCATGTAATCGGTGGACGCGGAACTTTCGGCCTGCTGGAAACGCAACGCATTTTCGATGGACAGCGCTAGTTTCGGCACAATCGCGAGCAAAATGCGCAAGTGGTCTTTGGTGAAGGCGTCGCGCTCGGTGTGATAGAGCGTCAAAACGCTAACGGTCCCGTTCAATCCGATCAGCGGAACCGCCAGTGCGCTGCGCATGGTGGTGAACTTGGTTTCGTCGTCCAAATAGCCGGGCTCCACCGACGGGTTGCCGTTGATGATCGGCTTTCGTTTCTCCGCCACCCAGCCTGACAATCCTTGGCCCAAAGGAATCTCGAGCGAAGAAAACAGCCGGAAGTTTTCGCCGTTGACGTATTCGGCCCGCAGCCGGTCGTCGCGCAAGACATAAATGGCCAGCGAATCGTAGGGAATCATGCGCTTTAGCCGCATGGCGAGCAGCGACAGAGTCTCGTTTAGGCTGAGCGAATTTCCCAAGTCCTGCGCGAGCTCAAATAGATTCTGCACCTCCTGGCGCGCCGCCGCAATGGAGGCCAGGAAGTTTTCTCCCGAATCGGAGGATGCCATGCGCAGGGTGTTTTCAAATCCAGCAGCCGGCTCCAGGCCGCGCTCTATTTTGACGCCGGTGGAGAGCTTGATGCGATCCACTTCGCCGGCCTGCGCCATGGCCTCCAGCTCCACGTATCGCCGGCGCAGAATATCGACAACCCGGGGATCGAAACTGATGCCGGATTCGGCCGCCACCTTCTCCATGGCTTCGTCCAGCGGCAAGGCCCTCCGGTATTGGCGATCCGTGGCGAGCGCATCCAGACAATCCACCGCCGCCAACACGCGCGCGCCGATCGGAATCTGGTCGCCCTTGAGGCCATCCGGATACCCCGTGCCATCCCAGTGCTCGTGATGCGAACGCACGATCGCCGTCACTGGATAGGGGAAGCGCACGCGCTCCAGAATCTCGGCGCCTACGATGGGGTGGATCTTCATCTTCTCGAACTCTTCGCGCGTCAGCTTTCCAGGTTTCGAGATGATATGCTCGGGGACCGCCAGCTTACCGATGTCGTGCAGAACGGCGGCCGCGCGCAGCCCCTCGAGTTGCATATGGTTCAAGCACAGCTCTTTGCCAATCTCGACGGCGTAGACCTGCACGCGCTGCAAGTGCTCGTGGGTGGTGTGATCCTTGGCCTCGATGGCCAACGCCAGAGCCTCGATGGTGCGCAGGTGCAGCGAAGCCATTTCTTCGGCGTGTTTCTTCTCGTCTTCCATGCGCCCCAGATGCAAGGAATACGAGCGGTAAATCAGGTAAACCACAGGGACCGCCAGCAGGGCCGTCTGCCATCCGAAATGACGGTTCACGGCGCTGGCGAGGCCCGCGATAACGGCGCCCAGCAGGTAGTAAGGGAACGACCAGTTATAGCATTCCCGCCAGATTTGCAGAAGCGATTTGCGTTCGGTAAGCGCGATGGCGCCGGCCACCGGGAACGTGTTCATTCCGAAGAACACCGTGGCCATCACGAAGAGCTTCAACGCCGGCTCCAGGTTGCCGTGCTGCAGCGCCGCGGAGTGATAAACCGCGCCCGAGGCGGCGATGGTGATGGCCATGCTGCCCAAGTTGAACACCACTTGATTCCACTTGGGCCGCTCCCGGTTGTTCCACAGGCACTGGACCAAAGTCGCCCCGCATCCTATCAGGAGAGCTTCCGGCAGAGTGAGTTCGACAATCCCGAAAATGATGAAAATGAATAGCACCGAGAGCGCACCGCTGATGCCCGGCAGCGGCACCTTCAACCGCGAAGCGCAGACCGACAGGAGCAAATAGGAGTAGAAGCGCAGCAGATCCGGCGAATGCCACTGGGTTAATTGTGTGATCGTTACCGCCGCACCGATCAACACAATCGCCGCAACGTAGGCCTTGCCGATAGTGGACATTTGTTTCCTAGTGGTCAACCCAAGCATGTGTGCAGCTGACTCTGCAGCTTCACTTCCAAAACTTGATGATGCTAACCAATTGATAGATCGGCAAAGCCTGTACCTGCCAATAGGAGGTTCAGCCAAATTGTCGCCTGCGGCTGCATCCCCTCTGCGACATTCTGTCCTTCCACCTAGCGCTCATTCATGGGAACTCCTGAGTGATTCCACTGAACCGGACCGGAACTGAAGTACCATGCTGGCCTCCCTCGGTTCCGTCGAAAAGTCTCATAGTGCCGACTACCTCTCAGGCGAAGCTGTACTTGGGCATGCCCGCGATCATTTCCAGTCCCGGAATGCTGCAGCTCATCGAACTGGTGGAACGGATTTCGCAAACCAATGCGGCGGTTTTGATTACGGGTGAAAGCGGATCCGGAAAAGAGGTCATCGCCCGCGCCGTCCACCACTACTCCCTGCGCTGCGCCAAGCCGTGGGTGGACGTCAGTTGCGCGGCGCTGCCGGAACATCTGGTGGAAAGCGAATTGTTCGGCTACGAGCGGGGTGCGTTCAGCGGCGCCGACTCGCCCAAGCCGGGTTTGTTCGAACTCGCTCACCATGGAACGCTGTTCCTGGATGAAGTGGGTGAGCTCGAGCCGCGCATGCAGGTGAAGCTGCTCCGAGTGCTGGATGGAGTTGCCTACTATCGGCTGGGCGGTACTCGCAAGGTGACCATCGATGTTCGCATCGTGGCCGCCACGAATCAGGATCTGGAACATATGGTGGACACTGGCCAGTTTCGCAGCGACCTGTACCACCGGCTGGGCCAGATTTGCCTGCGCGTGCCACCTTTGCGGGAGCGTCCCGAGGATATCATGCCGCTGGCGGAACATTTCCTCCAGCAGTCGAACCTGGAACGATATTTTTCAGGGGACGCTATTAAGGCTCTGGAGCGGCATCGCTGGCCGGGCAACGTACGCGAGTTGCGCAACGTTGTGACCAAGGCCGCGGTGCTGGCCCGGGGCCAGGAAATCGTAGCTGCGGATCTGGTGCTGGCTCCCCCGCGCGGGCCCGCCGAATCGGCGCCGCTGCTCACGGTTTCGACAGTGCCCACTGCGAATCTGGACGGCATGGAAAAGACTACCATCCTGCGAGTGCTGGCGCAGACCAACGGCCATCAGCAACGGGCCGCGGAGCTGCTGGGTATTTCGCGGCGTACCCTGAGCCGCAAGTTGAAACTCTACGGAAGGGAGGCCGTGCGGCAGTCCTGCGCTTCGTAGTTGGAAGCAAGGCCGCATTTCTTATGTCAGACGCCGACCGCCGCTCCGAACGACGCCACAAAGGACAGGGTTCGTTGAAGCTGTCCTTCGATGATCCCTCGCCGCAAGAGATCACCGGGCAACTGATGGATTACAGCACGCACGGATTCCGGGCCATGCACGAATACACCGCGCTGCACACCGGACAAGTGGTCGATTTTCGGCACGCCGTCGCGGATGGCAAGGCGCGGGTGATGTGGAACCGCATCGCGGGCGATCGGGTGGAGACGGGCTTTTTCGTGATTGGGTAGTACGCTAGCGCGTTTCTAGGAAATCTGAGGTTGGAGCTTCGATAATTTCCACTTGAGGAACGTCCGGCGTGGGCTTGGCCTGGTCTTCACTGATGACGCTAAGACAAAGCCTGATCGCGTCATGGATGTTCGCGAGGGCTTCATCACGCGTTGCGCCTTCGGAGATGCAGCCCGGAATATCCAGGCACTTCGCAACATAGGTCCCGTCTTCCTCCCAGATCAAAATATGAACGCTGGGTTGATTCAAGACGTTTGCCAACGAGTAGGGCATCCTTGTGTTTTTGTCCTCTAACGCTTCTAAGGTTGATTGTATATTGCTCTCCGTGCGGGCATAATCACAAGTGCGCCAGGATCTGAAACGCAAAGCAATCGGCGGAACGAAACGGAAGAGTGCTAGATGACACCTCCTCTTGTGCCAATCGACGGATGGACGGCCGGTTCTCCAGAGCTGCCGCTACCGACAAAGGAATGGTGGCGGCGTCGGCGATTGCGGTACAACGTTGGTTTGATCGTTGCTGGATTACTGGCTTTTGGTTGTTACGTGGCTGTCGTGTTTTGGGGCATTTCTATTGGTGCTATTCCTGATCCCGGTGCTATCAACCTGCTTACGACGGTTTTTCAGGGTATGAGCTACTTGTTTGCGATGCTCATCGCAAACGCGTGTTACTCGCTGGGTCCATTTTCGGAGCGGATCATTAAGCCAACTGACGTTGACAGGTTCCGCCGGGTCACGTTTCGACTAGGATTCTGGTTTTCCGTACTTTTGCCCTTCAGTATTCCCGCGCTGCTCGCGTGGCTCTGCTTGACTCGGCCGGCGTGGTGGAAGGGCTGATTCTAGTGGTACACGTGTTGGCCCACGAAAGCTACTCTCGCGATCGCACATCATCGAGTGAAATCGCGGGGAAAAACAGCCCGCGGGGTTCACGCTTCCACCAATCGCCGGTCGCGCGGCGCTCGGCGAAATCGGTGAAACGATAGTCGAAGAGCAGAGCCCGCACGAACTTGGGCGGGGCGTTCGGAAACGGATTAACGGCCAGCAACCCCGTGACCGCGGGCGAACCCTGCAGCAAACGCACCATGAAATTCGTGAACCAGGGCGAGCTTCGATAATCGCCGAGTGCCGCGAACCACATCTGCCAATCGAGCCGCGGCTGATACGGTGCCACCCAGCGGGGCGCTCGATCCAGGGCTGCCGGCTTGTAGGGAAAAATATAGTCGAGCCACGTGACTCCATCGGTCGACCCTTGCACGATGATCTCGGGCCGGGTGACGGTCATCGATGCAAACAGGCCGTAGGTATTGGCGATTTGAAACGGCGCAGCGGTCCGCATCAGTACGTTGTCGGAATCGGGCGATAATTCCGACACGCTGAGGATCAAAATGACTACGGCCACGGCCCAAACGGCGATCGCAGTCGTTTGAGCGCGTCGCGCCCGGAGCCGTAGCTTTTCAAGCGCCGAATCGTCGAGCAGGAACAGGCACAGCGCCAGAGTCAGGAGGTTGAAGAAGGTATAGTTCCCGGTGAGGAAAATCAAAATTTGCAAAAACGAAGCCAACCCGGCGCCAGCGAAACGCCAGCGCCTGGGCGTAAAGAATAGAAAAGGAACGAACAATTCGATGAAGAGCACGGTCGCGGTGGAGAAGCGCTGGAAGGCGAGCGGGAGCTGAGCCATGTACCAGGCGAGCGGGGTCGGCAGGGGCTGGGTGAAGTAGTGAAACGCAATTGCCGAGCGGTCGTGCCATACCGGATCGTGACTTGTAAGCTTCACCACACCCGAGAGGAACATCAGCCGGAACAGGAGCCAGCGAAACAGCAGGACTACGGTTTTCGAATTTCCGAGGAAGATGGCGAGAAAGCCCGCCTCAAGCAGCAGCGAGTCCCATTGGAACGACAAGAAATCCTGACCGGCGGTACATAGCGAGAGATAGAGGACGTAGAGAGCGAGCAGGGCGACGCGTTCGAAATAGGCGGCGAGGAGCCCCGAGATCAGCAGCGCCGAAATCGCGACGCCCGCCCAGCATGCGGCCCGCAAGATACCATCGCCGTGCGCGAGCCAGAAAATCGTCGGCGCCTCCCAATAGGCCCGCGCGCCAATGGCTTTCGATAATGCGGCGAGGTAGCCGGAAAGAGGAAGAATACCGCGAGTTCCTACGAGTCCCGTGATTTGCACGGCGAGCGACGCAAAGGCCGCGAGATAAATCGCCCCGAGCAGCCGCACGAAAAGCCATTCCACTTTCGCCGTCTCGAGCGGCCGAATACGTTTGCCGAACGTGACTCGCGTGAGGTGATAAAAGAAGGTGCGATGCGCGGCAATCAGCCGATAGGCTGCCTCGGACAGCGCCGCAAATCCCGGGACGTGCTGGTAGACCCAGAGCAGCCAAGCCATCCCGGGTGCATAGGTTAGGGTGACGAAGACGGCGTGAGCGCCGCGTAGAATCGCGCCATCTGGCATCACGAGCTGAACGGATTGTCCGAAATCCTCGGCGGGGATCTGTGGATAACTGCCACCAACCTCTTGCGACGGAGCGTACGCCACGCGGCCCCGGGTGATGATTTTCCAGTATTCGATCCAGATCCGGCAGAATCCGCAGCGTCCATCGAATATCACGAGAGGATGGTCTGGCATGCTCTACTTTTCAGTGTAGGCCGCTCGACTTCCATATTTCATATCCATGTTTGACAGCTTTGCGGAGGGGCTTGACGGATTCACGGAAGTGGTAGACTTGATTGTAGGTTTGAAGTGCAACCTTTCTGTGACGTGAACACGTCTACCACTTGAGCGTATTTGAGGCGCAGTAGAAGATATGTCTGCTCATCAAGATCCAATGGCGTATCCGGGCGGAAATCCCCCAGGCCAACCCGACGACGAGCTCCACCTGTTGTTGAATAGCAAAATCGACGAACCTTTCTTCCGCTCTCTGGCTCGCAGCATCAAAGAACTCATTCATCCGCCCAAGCTCCCCCCGCTTGAAGTGACCTCCAAGCCGGTGGCTGTCAAAGAGATTTGGGGATTTTACGGCGGGCAGGAAAAGCGCGCCGGCCTCACCTCGTTTCTGGTGCACGTGACCGTGGTCGGATTGCTGTTTTTGCTGGGAACCAACAAGGCCATCCAACAAGCGGTGAAGCAGCAGATTGATCTGATCGCTCCCGACATCGCGCCCTACAAACCGACCGTCAAACAGGATGCGATGCACGGCGGCGGCGGCGGTGGCGATCGTTCTCCTACGCCGGTGAGCAAAGGCAAACTGCCGAAGCTGGCGAAGAAACAATTTGTGCCTCCGATGATCAGCCACGACCCGGATCCGAAGCTGGTGATGGATCCAACTCTGATCATCCAGCCCGACGCCAACATTCCCAAAGTGAATTCGGATCAATTGGGCGATCCGCTGGCGAAGTCTGGTCTGGCTTCGAATGGCTTTGGATCGGGCGGCGGCATGGGTAGCGGGCGCGGTGGCGGCATCGGATCGGGCTCGGGACCGGGATTTGGTCCGGGTTCGGGCGGCGGCATGGGTGGCGGCGCTTACCGGATTGGTGGCGGTGTCTCTCCGCCGAGCATCCTGTTTAAGGTTGAGCCGGAGTATTCCGAAGAAGCGCGCAAGGCCAAGTTCCAGGGCACCGTTCTGCTGTACGTCGTGGTGGACGAAAAGGGTCTTCCGCGCGACATCAAGGTCCTTCGGCCACTCGGTTTAGGCCTGGATCAAAAGGCCGTGGAAGCCGTCGAGAAATGGAAGTTCACGCCAGGCAAGAAGGATGGGAAACCCGTCCCGGTGCAGGCGCAGATCGAAGTGAATTTCCGGTTGTTGTAGTTACTTCGCCTTCGGCTGTACGCACATCTCGCCGGTCGGTTCCCAATCTGTGATATCGATCGCAATGCCCTGTTTGCAAGCGCTACGTCCTTGGTGCGCGTTGCCTGTAATCGTGATCACTGTGCCCAAATCCGGTTGCGGCGATACAAGGAACGTATAGGTGGTCCCGCCGTCCAGCGTTTCAAGCAACAGGCAATGGCTTTGGGCGGCTTGACGGACGCAGCCAGTGGCGCGGATTTCGCCGATCTCGGTCTTGGGCTTGCGCTTGGGCGGGGCTTGCGCAGACGCGCAGGCCGCAATCCATAGGGCAAAAGCGATTCGCAGCATCCGTTCTCAGTGTCGCACTATACTGGCCAGATGCCGGTAGCGATGGTCACGGGCGCCAGCCGGGGCGTGGGCCGCGGTGTGGCGATCGCCCTGGCCGCTGAAGGCTTCGAGGTTTTCGCCACTGGCCGCAGCATCCTCTCGACCGATCTTCCGCCGGCTATCCACCGCATCCGCTGCGATCATTTGAATGACGCAGAAACCCACGCGGCGTTCGATGAGGTTCGGGCCAAGGCGGGAGCCCTGGACGTTCTCGTCAATTCGGCCTGGGGCGGGTACGAGCGCATGATGGAGGACGGCCGGTTCACTTGGCCGCTGCCATTCTGGGAACAGCCGATGCATCGCTGGGCCAGCATGATGGATGCGGGTGTCCGGGCAGCTTACGTTGGATCGTCTGAAGCAGCGAAGATGATGATGGCACGCGAGGCTGGGTTGATCGTCAATATCAGTTTTTGGGCCGCGCGCAAACACATGGGCAACGTGATTTATGGAGTTTCCAAAGCCGCGACCGATAAGATGAGTAGCGACATGGCGGCCGAACTGCGCCCGCACGGCGTCACTGCCATCTCCCTCTATCCCGGTCTGGTCAGGACCGAGGCGGTGCTCGCCTCGGGAGCGTTCGATCTCTCGAATAGTGAGAGCGCCGAGTTTATCGGACGCGTGATTGCGGCGTTGTGGCGCGATCCGGCGCTCGCGGGGCGTTCTGGAAACGTGTTGGTGGCAGCAGCGGTAGCGTCGGAGCTTGGCGTTCAAGATGTGGATGGCAAACAACCGCTGCCGTTAACGCTTGAAACCGTTTGAAGCCTGGCGTGTTTCCCGGAGTTAAAGAATCCGCCCCCTGGATCGATAACCAACGAGAGGCTCCGAATTGGGGGATAACGTCACGCTTGCGGTTATTGCTCCAGTCCAACCGGAGGACTTCTTCGATCTTTTGTGGCAAGGCGCGTGGGAGGCCACCTTCGATCTGTCGTCCTTTGGCGTAGAGGTGCAGGACCTGACCACTGAAGGCCGCGATGTCGAAGGGCAGCGCAAGATTCTCGAGAGCTTGCTCGCCAGTCCGGTCAACGCGATCGCTCTCATGCCGGTTCACGTCACTGCTCTGAACGATCTCATCGATCAGCACGCACGCAACGGCACGCCGGTGGTGACGTTTCATGCCGATGCGACCGAGAGCAGGCGGGTAGCGTTCGTGAGTCCCGATCTGCACCAGGCCGGTGCGTTGGCCGGCGAAGCGCTGGCCAAGCTGATGGGTGGGAACGGGCGAGTTCTCGCGTTTCCCGGTCCACTCGATCAGTTTCATCTGGCGCGGCGTTATGAAGGTTTTCGTAGAGCTCTCGCGCGCTATTCGGGCCGGATCGAAGAGTCGGCGTGCGGGACGTGCGGCGTCACCGGTCCGATTACGCGGGAACTGCTGGAGTCCTATGGGCCGGTGGCGGGATACTATGTCGGAAGCGAAGATCTGGTTGGGATCGCGCGCGCGATCGAGCAACTCGGCGTTCGCATACCATGCGTCGGCTTCTCGAATACCGAGCAGGTGAGGCCCTTTCTGGAATGCGGCACGGTCTCGGCGGTGATCGACGAAAATCGTTATCAGCTCGGCTATTTCGCGGTCCAGAAAGCGTACGAAGCCGTCCTCAAACAGGAAACGTCCGAACCTGTGAGCGGCGTGCAGATTCCCTCCACTGTGGTGCTTGCGGCGAACGCTTGCGGCGACGGCGACTCGCTACACAACGCGTTTGAACTGCTGGTCCGTCAGCGCACCGAGATTCTATTTACGTACAAGCACCGGCTCGAAGAAGCCAACGCCAAGTTGTTGGACCTGGCCGTGACCGATCCGCTGACCGGTCTATATAATCGCCGCAAGTTCGAAGAAGCGCTGCACGCGGAAGTCGCTCGTGCACGCCGCTACGGGCCTTTGTCTCTGCTGATGATCGATCTGAACTACTTCAAACAAGTGAATGATCGTTACGGACATCAGGCCGGCGACGACGTCCTCAAGGCTGTATCGCACGTTTTGGTTTCGTGCTGCCGGACCACCGATACCTGCGCTCGGTTGGGCGGTGATGAGTTCGCGTTGATCCTGCCGCACGCCGATTCCGCGGCTGCCGGAGTGGTGCGCAATCGGATCCAACAGCAGATGGCTGTAACCCGGGCGCCGGCCGGTGATGGCGAGTTGCAGATCAGCCTGAGCATCGGAATCGCGACCATGCCGGACGACGCCGACCAAGCAGCCGCATTGCTGGCCGCCGCCGATGCCGCTATGTACCTGGTCAAACAAAGCTCGCGATCCGCAGGCCCGCAGCCGGACCGATCGGCCGTCCTGCCGCGCCTATAATTGGAAACAGCAGGCACGCGTGCGACCTGTGCGCTATCATTGCAAATGCTAACAGGCGGCCAGCAGTTTATCCTTGAGCGCGGCCTGCAGCTCCGGCGTCAGCTTGTGGCCGTCGTGCGCAACATAGAAGACGTCGATGGCGCGATGGCCCTTGGTATCGATCAGCACGACATCGATATTGCAAGCGGTGGATGAAAACACGGTGGCGAGATTGTAGAGCAACCCAGGCCGGTCCTCGGCGACGATCTCCACTAGCGTGGCTGTTTCGCAAGCGTCGGAATCGAAATTCACTTGCGGCGGCGTGCCGCGTTTCTTCGGATCCGCCTGAGCCCTGCTGCGCAACAAGCGCTGGCCATCCGTCTTGCCCAGCGCCACGCGGCGGATTAAATCCAACAGCCGTTCCGATTCCGGCGGGTTGAGTTCGAGCGTGCGTTGCGGGTCCCCGAAGACGAAGGTGTCGAGGATGATGCCACGGGCATTAGAGAACGCTTCGGCTTTCAGAATGTCCAGACCGAAACTGGAAATCGCGCCCGCGAACGAAGCAAACAGCGCCGGCATGTCGCGCGCGATCACCGTCAGCCGGTAGGCCCCTTCAATGCGATCGAGCTGCACGGCCACGCCGGTCGGGCGGCTCTCTTCGTACAGCCGCATATGCTCTTCGATGTCGCCGGCCGAGTGTGCGCGCAGGTAGCGCACCGGGAAGCCCTTGAGGAACGCGGGGCGTCCCGGGACATTTTCGGGCACTTCTTCGATACGGTCTGTTTCGAGCTCGCGCGTGAGCTCATGCTGCATTACTTCGTAGATGCGCCAGAGACGCTCCAGCCGCCAGGACGTCATGGCGTCGGAACTCATGGCGGCAGGACCGGCGTAGGTGAGGATGGTGAGCAGCTTCAGCCGCTCGATGGTTCCGACGCGCTCGGCGAGCTGGCGCGCGGTGGCAGGATCGTCGATGTCGCGTCCGCTCATCACATCCGCCAAATCCATTTGATGTTCGATCAGGAAATCGACATCGCGCTGTTCCTCGGCTGGCACGCGGATGCGTTCCATGGCTTGGCGGGCGAGCGCCAGCGAGGTCACGATGGGGTCGGCTGACGGATTCGCCCGGCCCGTATTGAGAAACAACAGCGCCAGCGCCACCAGAGCAGGATTTTCAATCTCGGAAGAAAGCTGCGAGAACCTCTGCCGCGCCGGGTCAGACGTGGAGCGCAGTTCGGTGGAGCGCTCGAAAGCCATCAAGGTTTGTTCGTCGACGGTGTAGCGGTCATCGG
The DNA here is from genome assembly GCA_963772905.1 of Bryobacterales bacterium. Classification (GTDB taxonomy): domain Bacteria; phylum Acidobacteriota; class Terriglobia; order Bryobacterales; family Bryobacteraceae; genus Palsa-89. The sequence continues at coordinate 436,350 of CAVYZD010000001.1, forward strand.
AATTGGGCTGCACGAGATCGATGGTCGGCGTCATTTCGGGGAACAGCGCTGTCAGCAATCCGGTATAGTCCAGAGCGCGAATCGCCAAACCGGCGTGCGGAAGCGAAAGAATGCTCTCGAGCGTGGCCCATAGCGGGCGCGGTTGCGCGCAATAGGCGGCGAAAGCGCCGCGGGCCAGTTCCATTCGGCGTTCAGTATCAGGAGCGGGCCGGATGCCATGCCGTGCGACGAATTCGAGCAGACGGAGCAGCACGGCGGGATCGCTCTCGATCTGCGTGGGATTGCGAAGCAGCACGTTCTCGCGCGATACCGTGAATTCGCTGTTGGACAGCCGCGAGCGCCAATCGCGAAAATTTCCAACCAGCGAGCTCTGGGGTTTTTCGTGCGAATGCAGCGCACGGCGAGCTTCGTTGAAAATCACGCGGCTCCGCTCGAAGTACTCGCGCATCCAATCCTTGATTGAAGAGGCGCGAGTGAAGGGCTGCGCCAGAAGCTTCTCCTGCGCGTCGAGGTCCAGCAGGTTGCGATCGCTGCGAGCCTGGTAGTGCAAGAAGCAGCGGACCGACGACAGAAAAGCGCCCGGAGCGGCAAGTTCAGAGTTGGGTTGTGAGCGGTCGCCTCCCAGATGCGCCAGTGCTCTCAGCAGGTGCAGATCGCGCAGCCCGCCGGGACACTCCTTGATATCGGGCTCACGATGGTGCAGCGTGTTTTGATACTTGGCGTGGCGGACGCGTGTGAGCTGCAGCAAGTGCTGGCTCAATCTGGATCCATGTTTTTCGACGAACGCCGGCCACTTGTTGGCGAATCGCTGGTATAACGCAGCGTCGCCGGCCAGCAAGCGCAGATCTAAAAGGCTGATGGCAAAATCGAGGTTTTGCTCGCGAAAGTCCAGGCACTCCGGAAGTGTGCGCACGGTGTGATTGAGCCGCAAGCCGGCATCCCACAACAAGCGGACGCATTCGGCCAGGGGTTCGCGCAGTGAAATCCAGGGGGATTCGCCTTCGAGCAGCACCAGGATATCCACGGCGGCGTAAGGAAACGTTTCGCGCCGCCCATAACCGCCCGCAGCCAGCATCACGGCGCCTTGGGGAAGTACCGGTTCGATCGAGGCGCGATAGGCCTCCCATGCGATTGCGTCAATCCTGTCGCTGAGGCCGGTTTCCACGGCAGCGCCGTTTCCAGTTTTGAAAAAGTCGGCCTCAATTTCACGCCACGCGGCGCTCGTTTGCAATTTTTCCAGACTGGGCGCGGCAGAGTCGGCGGCTCGATCCATCCACCCTAGTATCACGCAGCCAGTTACGCCCGCCAAGCGTGTTATGAAGTCAATCCAAATTATCTATTAGCTAGGAACAAGAGCAGCATCACGCTCACAGCGTGGGGCGAAATGGATGAAGAAGGTGCTGGGATTAACAGGAGGTGGGGAAGAGGGGCGCGATTATGCCGCCCCTCTACATCTGGAAGCTAAGTGCTTTTTTGCTTACTTCTTCTCGACGATGTTGTTGCCAAATACGAATCCGATTTCAGCCACGGCCCGCGCCTGGTTTTTATTCGCGCCGGTAGAACCGAAGGCATCGCCCGGTGTGATGTCGCCCACGTGTACCCACGCCAGATCACCGCGGAGGAAAAAGCCTCCGTACTGGAAGGTGGGCGTCACGGTAATTGAGGTACCCGTGCTGCCTGGACCGTACATCAGATTCACTGCGTCCTCAGCGGCGGATCCGGAGCTCGCGATATATTCCCAACGCACTGGCAGCGAGAAGCCGTGTTTGAAGGCGTAGCTCGCGAGTATCGCGCCACCCGTGGTGGACGCGCCTTTCACGATGCCGATTTTCGCGTCGGTCGGCACATTGGTGTATTGAAAGTAGGGCTGGATGATCCAGGACCCCTTGGTGTAGGTGTAGATGACGTTATAGATGCTGCCGTTGTTCTGCACGGGCGTGGCGAACGTTTGATAGCCAGTGTGCGAGTAGTTGCCCCCCGCTACGAAAGATATGGCATGTGGCCCATTGGCGTATGCTAACGAGCCGGACAGCCACGTATAGCGATTGGAGTAGAAACCGTCGTTCCAGCTGAGCGACGCGGAGAACTTGCCCATGGTCTGGTTCACCTGGATTCCCTTGCTGACGGCGGTTTCCTGGTTCCACAAGAGTCCGCGCTCGATATTCATGTTCTCAAATGAGAATGTGTACTCCGCGCCGATCAGAGTGGGCAGTTCACCGATCTGAAAGGATGTATTCTTCCCGGCCTGCAATTTGAGAAAAGCCACGGGCAGGGGGCCATAGAGAGAGGTGATGGTTTTGTCCGTGTCGAGGAACGGTACGCCGAGAGAAAGAATGTCATAAGCGCCCGCCTGGAGATAGAACTGGAACCAGCCGTCGGTTTTTTGGATAAAAACTTGCCCGTTGGTGAGGACGGCTTGCGTGTTGCTGTCCCCCGGGACGTGATTGCTCTGCCACAAGCCTCCGCCGCTGAGGAAGCCGTTCACAGCAATATTGCCGAAAGGCGGGGCGTTGAAGATGGCTGGCGGAAGGTTCGACAATGGTCCTGTGATGGCAGGCGTCGATAGTGCCGTCGGAGCTGCCGGTGCTGCCGCAGCGGCCGGGGTCGCGGCTGGCTGATTGGCTCCGGCGGCTGCCGCGGGCGATGCGGGTGAAGCAGCTTGCGCGACCTCTGTCTGCGCCGGTGGTGAGCTCTGTGCAGCGCAAACCGAGACTAACCCAAAGCAGAGAGCAATGGCGCCGAGATTCTTCTGATACTCGAATTTCATAGATTCTCCTAGAATGGACTGTGTTTTCGACGCGGCTTAGAGCGCCGGAATCCGGTACACGGCGGGGTGCACAGAGGATTGCAAGTTGTTATTGCTCAAGTACTAACCAAGCGAACCACGGTTGAAATTGTGCGCCGCGAACGGTTCAGTTTCCTGAAGACACACGTATCACGGGGAGCTTACGACCCTGGACCTAACCCATCACTCGCAAGCGCGGACAGCGGCCCATGCTTGCCACCGACGCTCAAGGAGCATTAGAGCCTTTCTATGCTTTTCGGAATGGTAACGACAAACGCTGCCTAACGCCAATAGAAAATTTGGATCGATCCGATTTACCCACGCCGTCTTCGACCGGCTGTTCCGCCCCGCCCGGCGGGTCATGCCGTCAGATTAGTCCTTATGAGATGAATCCAAATTATCTATTGGCGCGGATCGGGGGTAGTCAATAGAATAGCCCTTACACTTTGGGCCCCGCGCTAGCGTGACTTTGCGGCGACCCAGCAGCAGCAGTAAGTTTCTTCTATCGATCTACATAAGATATTTCGATTGGACCGAAGTCCTCGGAGAGTGTAAGGTCAGTTAAAACGTAAATCAGCTCCAGGTCGAGCCACACTACAAAACTCTTGGAAGGGATAGATCATAATGGCCGAAAACGACGCACCTCAAATGCAAGCTACGTTAGGCTTAACCGGGCTGACAATGAACGCTATGGCGCTGATTGCTCCCGGCGCCTTTCTATGGCTCACTTTCTTGACTCAAGCAACGGAAGGCGCAACGGCGCCCTCGATGTGGATCGGCATCTTGTTTGCCGTACTGCTGTGCCTGGCTACAGCAGTGTGTTACGCGGAAATGGCGAAGCTGTACCCCGGGACTGGTAGCTCCTATTATTTCGCCGAGCAGTCGTTCCTAAATCACGAAAAGGCGTGGCCGTACGCGCGGCTTGCCAAGTTCATCATCGGATGGGGCTCGCACCTTTACTACTGGATCTATCCGGGAGTGATGGTGGGAACCATGGGAATCCTTTGCGGATACATCGTTGGAACCCTGTGGCCGAACTTTATGAGCGCCTCCAATCCCGGTCCGCTCTTCATGATGCTGGTGGCGGTGGTATTTTCCTTCGTGGTGGCATACATCGCGGCGCGAGGGGTGAACGGCGCTACCTCGGTGAACATCGCCATCAACGTTATTCAGATCAGCGCGTTGATCGTTTTCTCCGTGATGGCTTTGAGCTATCGCATGAATCATGCGCCGGGTAGCGTGGCCTTGCAGTGGGATTCCAATTCCGGCGACGCTTACAACTATCAATTCGCAACCGAAAAGCAGACCGTGAATGGTACGGCCACCGACGTGATTGTGCGGGATGCCAATGGCATTCCAAAGCCTCAGCTGGATTCGGCAGGCAAACCTGTTCCTTTCACCGCCAGCTATCCCGAGCACGACGACAAGGGCAACTTCTTGTCGCATCCAACGGCCGGATCGGTGATCAGCCTTCACAGTTTTGGATGGATGTTCGTCCAGGCCAACGTGGCGATCTTGATTCTGGTCGGCTTCGAATCGGTAACATCCATGGGAGGCGAAGCGAAGAACGCCAAACGCGACGTGCCGATCGCGGTGATTGTGTCGCTGCTAGTACAAGGGTGCTTCTGTTATCTGTTTGAATACTTCGCGGCGAACTACGTGTTAAGCAGCGGCTACACGATGCAAAACGCGACGGGCTCCGCGGCGCCCATCGGCGATTTGATGGTGATGGTGGGCGATGCGATCTTTGGTCCCGGCAACGGCCGGACCTTCATGTTGATCCAGGCGTTCACGGTCTTCCTGGCGCTGATCGGCACCACGCTGTCCTGCATGAACACGGGAGCTCGCGTGACCTACGCCATGGGCAAGGACGATGAATTGTCGGCCGGCCTCGGCTCGCTGCACCACAAGACGCTCACGCCGCACCGGGCGATCTGGACGCTGGCAATTATCTCGGCCGTGATCGGCTGCGTGACGGTGTCCATGATCTTCGGCGATGCCGGGGCTCTCACCGACGCCACGGTCAAAGCGCTCCCGCAGGGACTCTTCTCCAGCGTTGGATATGTGAGCCACGATTTGATGGCGGCGCTGCCCAATAGCCTGCTGACGATAACCCTGGCGTCCAACTTCGGCACATTCCTGCTATACATGTTGAGTTGCGTTACGTGTATCGTGGCGTATCACAACCATCCGAGCTTCAATTTCCTGAAGCATCTGGCGATCCCGCTGTTCGGGCTGCTGGCGAACCTGGCTTGCATGATCTTCTACTTGGTCGGGCCCTTTATGGGATACGGCACCAAGCTGGAGCCGCTTAGCGCGCTGGGCATCGCACTGGTATGGGCCATCTACGGCGGTATTTACTTTATGCGTTCTTCCAAAAGCAAGGGGAGAACGACACTGGTCAACAAACGATTCATGGCAGCTCAATAGCTGGCCTTTTTGGAGGAGGTTTCAGCATGATGAGGTCCGGGCGGGCTCACCGAGTCCGCCCGTCTTTTTCTAGCCATGAACAACTTGAGCGCTTTGCCCGATGATAACGGCGCCCGCTCGGGCGGGCAGCCAGCCGGTTCCAGTTTGCAGGTGGAGTTCGCTCAGTTTTCCGATCCGGGGAAGCAGCGCGACCACAATGAGGATTATTTGGGGCATGTTGCCCCCGCATCGCCCGTGCGCGCCCGTACACACGGTTGGCTATTCGTGCTGGCGGACGGAGTGGGCGGCACCGAAAAAGGTGAAGTGGCTTCTCAGGCCGCTGTCGAATATCTCACAGCCGGCTTTCGCGAAGCCGGGGCATCGGAGGGGCTCAGCGCGTTGTTGATGCGTTTGGCCCAAGAAGCCAACGTGAAGATTTACGAAAAGGGACGGGACCATAGTCCGGGCGGTACGTCCATGTCAACCACGCTGGTGGCCTGCGCTCTGCGCTACGATCGCGTGGTTGTGGCGCACGCGGGCGATTCGCGCTGCTACCTGATTCGTCAGAACCAGGCGCGGCTGATCACGCGCGATCACACAGTGGCACAAGAGCAGGCTCGCATGGGTTTGATCTCCGCGAAGGAGGCGTCCGAGTCTCCTACACGCCACGTGTTGAGCCGATCGCTCGGGACGGACTTGTTTGTCAATATCGAGACCAGCGACATCCAGGTATATCCGGGTGATGTGTTGTTGTTGTGCTGCGATGGACTGTACCATTCGATCCCGCCAACGGAAATGGCAGCGGTGGCCGGGCACGGCGGCGATCTGAACGTAGCGGCGAAACGGCTGGTGGATATTGCCAATCAGCGGGACGGCAGTGATAATATAAGCGTTCAGTTAATCCGAGTTCGAAGCGTGGAACGCGTGGGAATGTATCGGGGACGGCCATATAAGCTGCGCTAGCTTACCGGCCGGATTCTGGCGCGCACTCCCGCGCAGCGCATGACACTCCATCCCGGCGACCAACTCGATCACTACCGCATTGAAGGCCTGGTCGCCCGTAGCGGCATGGCCTCCATCTTCCGCGCCACCGATTTGCGCACCGGCCGCCAAGTGGCGATCAAAATACCACACCCGGAAATGGAGGCGGACCCCGTGCTTTTCGATCGTTTCAATCGCGAAGGCGAAATCGGAGAAAAGCTCGATCATCCCGGCGTGATGAAAGTGCTGCCGGATGGGGATCGCAGCACGATGTACATGGTTATGGAGTGGGTGGACGGCAAACTGCTCCGCCAGGTGCTGCACGATCAGACACAGAGCCAGCGTAGGTTGCCCCCCGAGCGCGCGATCAAGATCGCCATCGCCATCGCCGATGCACTCGACTACATCCATCGCAACGGTGTGGTGCATCGCGATCTGAAGCCGGAGAACATCATGCTAGACGGCGAGGATCGTATCAAGCTGATCGACTTCGGCATCGCGGGCAAGGAAGGCGCGCGCCGGCTGACGTTCGCCAAGCTTTCGCAAGTGATGGGGACGCCCGATTACATCTCGCCCGAGCAGGTGAAAGGAAAGCGTGGCGACGGGCGCAGCGACATTTACGCGCTGGGCGTGATGCTATACGAGATGCTAACCGGCAAGACGCCGTTCCAGGGGCCGAATCCGTTTGCGATTATGAACGATCGGCTGATGAACAATCCGGTTCCGCCGCGCGAGTTGAATCCCGAGATTTCACCCGAGCTGCAAGAGGTGATTTACCGGGCCATGGAACGCGAGCCGCAGAATCGTTATTCGACGGCCAATGAATTCGCCTGGGACCTGGAACATTTGGATCAAGTGGGCGTCGCGGACCGGGCGGAGCTGCGCGATTGGAAGGTGCGCAAAACGCCGCTGGCGAAGCAGATCCTGTTTTATGTGGCAATGGCGTTGATACCGGTGGTGATTTTCGGGTTGCTGTTGCTGATCGCGAAGCACTAGCCTAGCGCTGCCAGAAATCGTCGTTGTGCGTCAAGAAATCCGGATACGCACCGGCGCCGAGTTCGTACAGATCCAGCCCTTGGCGCTCGCCTTCCACCGGCACGCGTTGCGGCGACAAGCGGTTCAGGAGCCAATTCAAACCGTAGGTCAGCGGCAGGACGAATCCGAGCAGCGTTGCGACGCCCGCCAGTTCCGCGAGCCATTGACCGGGAGCGCCGCCGGGAGCGAGCGCCGCCAATGGGCCAACCGCGATCAATCCCCACAGGCCGGCCACTGCGTGAACGGATATTGATCCTCCGGGATCATCGACCCCGAGATGCAGCTCCAGCCACTCCACTGAATACACCACCAGCGCGCCGGCGATCAGGCCGACGATCACCGCAGCGGCGGGACGAATCACCGCGCAACCGGCGCTGACGGCGACTAATCCCGCCACCCAGCCATTGGCGGTGAGCGATGCGTCGGTTTTGCCGAAGCGGGCGCGTGTAATCGCGGCGGCGACGAGTGCCGCGGAGGATGCCGCGAGAGTGGTGTTCACGGCAACCAAAACCGCGCGCGTCATTTCAGTGCCTGTGAACAAGATTGCACCCGCGCCGTTCAGACCCAGCCATCCCAGCCAAGCCAGAAAACATCCCAGCAACACGAGCACGGCGTTGTGGCCGGGCAGAGCCGCCGGCATGCCCTCCGAACTGAACTTGCCCCGCCGCGGGCCCAGTATCCAGGTGATGGAAAGTGCCGTGAGCCCTCCGACGGTTTGAATCGCGCTCGCGCCGCCCGAATCGACGAAGCCAATTTGCGCGAGCCATCCACCGCCCCAAACCCAATGGGCGAAGATCGGATACGTCACTGCTGCGAGCAAAGCGGTGGAAGCGCAGCTCGATCCCAAACGCCAACGGTCGGCGCCGCTGCCTAGAGGAATAATGGCTGCGAGACCGGCGCCCAACAGCCCGAACAACGCGGCCAATGACGCAGCGCCGCCGGACTCCACGCCTCGCAGGAAGAAGCGCTCGGCTCCAATCCAATTCCAATCGCGGCCGGCAGCGTGCAGCGCGTACGCGGGTTGTGCGGCATATCCCTGCCACGCAGCGCCGACGAAAAAGTAAACCGCGGCGGCGACGGCGATGACGCACAGAGCGCTCGTCATGGAGTGCGCCGCATTCCGAAAGCGTCCCAATCCGGCATTGATCAATGTGAGTCCAGCGGACGCGCATGGGATGAGAAGGATTAAGAGCAGACACAGCGCGAAGCTGGATCCGGAAATTTCCGGAGGACCGAGATGGGTCACTTGCGGTCCCTGCCCGAGATCAGATGCGAACGGAACACGAACGCGAGTCCCAGCGCTTCCACCGCGAGAGCAACCAGGACGAAACTGGTTTGCGACGGCCCGAGCGGCAATAGCCCCAGAGCAGCCAGGACCAACATCCACCCGGTGACGAGCAACAAGAAACCCAAGAGCCGCATTGAAAAATTTGGTTCATTATAGCAATGCTGCGCAAAAGCCGGTGGATGTTTTCGGCGGTCTATTCGATCTGAATGTCGGCGGTGCGCTTGAACTCCTTGCCCGCGTTATCCATGGCCTTGATTTCAACCGTGTATGCGCCGGGAGTGAGAGCATCGGTAGGAATCTTCGCCGCCACCGGAATCATCGGATTCCCTTTTTGGGCCGGCAGTCCAACGCGCATAAGCCCGGTGTCTACCTTTGGGTCTCCCTTGCTGTCCAGGACGCGCAAATCGAACGCGACGACCGGCGGCGAGGTCTGCGTGGTGCTGACGAGCAGCGGTTCGTAGAGCTCGACATAGAAGGCCGCAAAATCGGTCTTCTTGAAATGATTCGACCCATAGGGAACCAATTGCATCCCGTCTGCGATCAGCGGCACGCGATCTTCGAGCAGCAACGAGTCGAGACCCGTTCCCAGGTCGGAGGCTTTGTGCAACTGCTTGCTGAGCGCAACGCCGCTCATGCTGAACTGCTTTCCGTCGTAGGGATCGATGGCCAGCGGCATTTCCAACTTTCCAAAGCTCTGGCCGCCGGAGGAAAAGACGACCTTGAGATTGTATTTTCCGGACGCTATGTCGAACTGGTTCTCGTAGTGCATGGGCTGTTCTTTGAACGCTTCCATGAGCTTCTTGTCTTCGAAATCGAGATTCAGGGTGTCGCTAAAACGCGCGCCCACCGAACCATCGGGAAGATAGGCGAGACCAAGAATGTTCACCGCTGCGTGATATTTGCCCTTGGTCTTTTCGAATTTCAGCTCGCTGGTCGCCATCTCCATGGCCACGTTGACACGAGCCACGTTCGGCGAAGTATAGAAGAATGGGAGCTCCATGGAGGCCGTGACGTCTCCCGCCTGTCCCGCCAGCGCGCGAGCCTCCAAAGACTTCTCCGTGGCGTTCCCGGCGAGCAGATCCTGCGGCTTGGAATTGCAGTAGCCGGTGCGCGCTCGTATTTCTGTGCCGCCGCGGTCCACTTTGACCTTCAAGGTGTGACAGCTTCCCTCTGCCGTATCTGGCGGCGTGTAGCCGAGGACGTAGTATTCATTTTGATCTTTCCCGATTCGATCCATTCCACCGATCAGGTCGTTGGTTTCGTGGATCACGAATCCGCCGGTGCCCCCGGCCAGCATAAACATGATGTTCTGATTCGTTGCGGTGCTGTCGGGCATCTGCGGAATGATCATGCGCGACTGGTTGTTGGGATTCCCCCAGGGCGAGTTCGGGCCATAGGGGTTCAAGCTGCTGTTGACCGGCGCTCCACCGCCGCTTCCCCGCCCCGGAGAACCCGTCGTGCCGCCCGTTGGCCCGGCTGTCCCTCCATGCCCTCCCGCAGTGCCGCCGCCACCCACACTCCCACCTCCGCCGCCAGCATGACCGCCGCCACCACCGGCTCCGCCTCCCCCGCCCCCGCTATGTTGCGGGATGAAGAAAGCCATGCCGCCGGGAGTGTAGGACGCCGGCACAAAGTGAACCGTTGGATACGGCGCGATCAAGCCGGCCGCGGTAGGTATAGCTGCGGTAAGTCCACGGACATCGATCGGATAAATCGCGACGTTCGCCTTATTGAGAGCGCTGATTGCCGCGGTTGCTTCCGACATGATCTCCGGCGTGAGCGGAAAACCTGCGGTGATGAAGATCACGGTCTTGCGCCCTGGCACCGGGGTGAGGCTCTTGGCCAGATCCTTCAGTGCGTAGAGGACATCGCGGGAACCAAAGCTCGCCATGGCTGCGCCCAATTGCGGGACATCCGCGTCGGTGGCGTTGGGAGTCACGGTGGAAAACTTGACCCCGTTCACGATGTTCTTCAGCCGCGTGGTATCGTCGGTGAAGTTTTGTGCGATCTGCAGCGAGCCGCCGAAATTGGCGATGGCCATCAGCCGGTTCGGCCCTCCGTTGGTTTCGATGAACTTCGCCGCGGCCTGACGCGCGCGCGCTTGATCGCCGAATTCCATGGTCGAGTTATCGAACAACAGCACTAAATAATGTTTCTGCGCGGCTCCACCCGAAGGATCCGAGCCCGACGAGAAGCTCTTGATGGTCTGCTCCTTGCCGTCTTCCCAGACCTTGAAATCCTTGGCCGTCAGGTCGCGGATGTAGTTCCCCTTCTTATCCGTGACCACGGTATCCACGAGCACCAATTTGGTCTCAGTACGGATGATGGCGCCCGAGTCAGCCGGGGCTTGCGCCAGTGATGGGATCAAGCCGGCTGTGAGAAACAGGCCCGCGAAGCATGCTATACGCCGAAAATTCACGATCGTACCTCCATCCAATAATCTTTCAGGGAATGTCGACGACGCCGTTGCGCGCCGCCATGGTCTGTCCTTCCGAATCGCGCACCACCAGCCGGACGACATAGCTGCCCGGCGCCACATCGAAGTTCGTCTTTACGGTAATTCCCGAGGTGGAAATCTTCTCGAGAGTGGAATCCAGCAGGCGTAACACCACTGTTTTTTGTATCCCGGTAATCAAGTTTCCGTTGCGGTCAAAAAGGCCGGAAAGCACGGTGAGATTGTCGTTGTTGCGTCCGTCCGCTCTGCGGAAATGGAGATTCTTCACATTCAAACGCGCCAGCACGGCGAGATTGGCCGAGACATCGCTGGACTTAAAAAATTGCATATGCAGTTCGAGCGGAATGTCCTGCAGTTCGTCGCGTGAAAACATCGCTTCGTCGATTTCGCGCTTGGCGTCTTCCTCCGGATCGGCCAGATGTTTGGGCGCGTAGTAGCCACGGCGCGCTTGCACATCCAGGCCACGCGCCGTAGTAAGTTTGACCTTCAGCGGATGATAAGACCCGTCGAGCTTCAAGTTCTGCGGGGAAAACCCCAAAAGGTAGACAAATTCGGGCGGGGCCGCGACTTGGTTGAACCCGGCCTTCAAGTCGTTATTGTTGTGGAAGTAACGGCCGCCGGTGGCATCCGCCAGTTCCTCCAGGACACCTTCCTCGGCGAGCGCGCTTTGTTCGTCATATTGCGTTTTGGCATTCAAGACAGAAGGCCCACCGGGCGCGGTGGACGTGCTTGCGTCGCCTCCCGGGACCAAGGCATACAGGCCGCGCGCATTCAGCGAACTGATCCGTACGTTGGCGCGAATCGCGCGGTCCATGACGTCGGACTCTTCGAAGCGTAAGTCGTCGGGGATCAAGAATCCGGCGGACGCTAAGATCACCGTTCGGTCGCCGGGGACCGCGGCGAGCCGGCGAATCGCATTCACCAAAACCGAAAGTGCGAGGCGTGTATCGCGCTCACCCACATCGACCACCTGACGGGCCGTTGCCTGGGCCAGGTTGGTGGCCGATTGCTGCGCTGTCTGAATCGCCTGCGGCGTATTGTTAGCTGGAGGAGTGCAAGTAGCCATGGCTTCGGAGACTGCCGCTTGCAGCGCTGTCTGGTCGTTCTTATTGGCGATGAGGTCCGCCATGTAGTAGCTGAGCTCCGGGCACGCCGACACTCCACGACCGATGGTTGGCCTCGCCATCAGCTTCATCAGCGCGTCGTGAAGTTGCGCGCGGTCGTCGGTGAAGTCCACGTTGTTCAGGCCTGAAGTGGTGAAAATGGCGGCGCGCGTGGTGGCATCCAGCGCTTCGGCGAAGTGACGGTCCGCGGCGTTGCGACCTTGAATTAAATCCGGCATGCTGGTATTGACGTCGTCAAATAAGTAAATGACGAACCGCTGCGCGATCGGAGTCGGGTTAACCGTCGCGGGCGGCCGGGCACCATTTGCGAGCTCCGGATCGGGCGCCGCCACTTCTGCCGGGATTACGTTGTCGCCGGCCTTTTCCACCGTGAATCTCGAGATCACCTGTGGCTTGCCCTTGTCGAAGAGCTGGAAGTCTTCCTTAGTCAGCGTCCCGACCGCCTTTCCATTCGAATCGCGAACCACCACCGGTACCATTACCAGATTCACCTTGGTGCTGAAGGTAGCCGGCGCATCGTGAGATGACATTTCGGGCGCGCTGGACGGGGGCGCCTGGCCACGCAATTCGAGTCCGGAGATCACGCCCAACAGCAGCAGAGCCACGGCTGCGCCTCTCACGTGCATTTCGAAGCTAGCTCCTCTACTGGTGGACAATTTTACTGCATTTTACGAAGCGGCGTGCTAAATGCCCCGGTCCGGGCGATGAATCATGGAATGTCGACAACGCCGTTTCGCGCCGCCATGGCTTGGCCTTCCGAGTCTCGCACCACCAGCCGGACGACGTAGCTTCCCGGCGCTACATCCAGGTAGCTGCGCACGCTAATTCCAGAGTTGCTCATCTTTTCCAACGTCGGATCGAGCACGCTCATTTCCACCAGCCTTTGAGCGCCGGTAATGAAGTTTCCATTGTGGTCGAACACGCCCGTAACAACCGTCAGGTTGTCCTTGCTGCGCCCGTCGGCCTTGCGGAAATGCAGATTCCGTACGTTTACCTTGGCTAGCACAGTGATTTTGGCGGCAACATCGCTGGCTTTGAAGAATTGCATGTGCAATTCCACCGGGATGTCCTGAATTTCGTCCCTTGAAAACATCGCGTCCTCGATTTCCTGCTTGGCGTCCTCCTCAGGATCGTCGAGATGTTTGGGCGCATAGTATCCGCGGCGGGCTTGCACGTCCAAACTGCGGGAATTCGTCAGATTGACCTTGAGCGCGTGATAGGTTCCGTCCAGCTTCAGGTTTTGCGGCGAGAATCCCAGCACATAGACGAACTCCGGTGACGCGGCCAGCTGTCCGAAGCCCGCTTTCAGGTCGTTATTATTGTGGAAGTAGCGGCCGCCGGTGCCGTCCGCCAACTCGGCCATGATTCCTTCCTCGGCAATGGCGCTCTCGCGTTGATATTGCGACTTCAGGTTCATGACGTTCGGACCGCCGCCGGTAGTTCTGGTGCTGGCATCGCCGCCGGGGACGATCACGTACAGCCCCCGCGCGTTCAAGGAGCTGATCCGTACGTTGGCGCGAATGGCGCGGTCCATGACGCCGGTTTCCTCGAAACGCAAGTCGTCGGTTAGGAAGAAGCCGGCGGATACGAAGATCAAACTCCGGTCGCCGGGAGCGGCGGCGAGCCGTCGAATTGCGTCCTCCAATACCGTAAGAGCCAGACGATTCTCGCGCTCACCGAGGTTGAGGATCTGGTTAGCCTCGTTCTGGACAGTGCGCTCGGCTTGCTCTTTGACTTGTTGGGCCATTTGCTGCAAGACCGCCTGGGCCGCTTGCGCCGCGGCTCCAGCTGCACCACCTCCGCCCGCCTGGGGAAGCTGCACGGGAGGTTGTGGCGGTGGACACGTCGCCATCACCTCGGCCACTGCGGCCTGAAGAGCTGTCTGGTCATTTTTGTTGACGATCTGATCGGCCATGTAGTAGCTGAGGTCCGGGCATCCCGATCCTTGGGCTCGCATGGTGGGCCGGTACATCAGCTTCAGCAACGCCTCGTGCAGCTTCACGCGGTCGTCTGTAAAATCCAAATTGCCCTGGCCCGAGGTGGTGAAAATGGCGGCGCGCGTGGTGGCATCCAGCGATTCCGAGATGTGGCGATCGGCAGCGTCGCGAGCCTGTACTAAATCGGGCGTTTTGGTGTGGACATCGTCGAACAGGTAGATGACGAAGCGTTGCGCGATGGTGGAGGGCGTTGTGGCGGTGGGCGCGGCGCCCGCATTCCCGGTGGCGGTGGCGACCTCGGCCCGAATCGCCGACTCGCCGGCTTTCTCCACCGAGAACCGCGTGATCACTTGGGTTTTGCCCTGGTCGAAGAGCTGGAAGTCTTCCTTCTGCAGTGTGCCGACGGCCTTACCCTTGGAATCGCGAACCACTACGGGGACCATCACCAGATTCACTTTTGTAGTGAACGTGGCGGGGGCGTCGCGCGAAGTGATTTCAGGCGCGTTCTGCGCGGCGATAGGGATGCCGGCCGCGAGCAATAGAACCGCGGTTGCTGCGCCTCTGATTGGCACTTGAGATCAGACTAATTCTACTGCTAGTCGAAGCGCGGCAAAAGCTCCAGGTCTTCCTTGGGCACGGCTTCCAACGGATATCCAGCTCTGCGCCAGGCGCGCAGACCGCCGGCGATCACGTACGCGTCGAATCCTTTTTGACGTAAGATGTGCGCCACACGGGCGCTGGTGGCTTCGCGCAGTCAAGTGCAGTACAGGTAAATGGGTGCGTCCTTGGGCAGCGTTTCGATAAATGCGTCGAGATTGTTGGGCTCGATGCGGATGGACCCTCGGACGCGTTTCTCGCCCTGGTCGTAATAGCCGTGGCTGCGGACGTCCGCGATCACGATGTCCGGCGCGTTTTCCAGATTCAGGCGAGCCGCCACGTCGCCCACCGGAACGCGGCGCACAAAGCGGGTGAGGCGATAGCGCCCATACTGCCACATGCGATAGCACACGAAGCCGATCACCCCCACGAAGACCACCCATGCCACCGCCCGGCTGAACGCCTGCATGCCTCCGGCGATGATGCGGAAGACATCGCGAAACAGGTAGCCCAGGCTTCCGTAGGCCAGCGTGTAGCAAAGCGCGCCGCCCAGATCGAACCGTAGGAACTGCACGGGACGCATGTTCATACTTCCGGCGAGTGGCGGCGCCATGGAACCCACGCCCGGAACGAATTTCGCGAACAGCAGCGTGGCTCGGCCGCGCTTGTAAAACCATTTGGCAGCGCGCAAAATGCAAACTTCGGGACTCATGGAGAGCCCGCACAGGAAACCGAGCAGGCTCCAGCCCATGCGACGGCCAGCTACGTAAAGGATCACGTCGCCAGTGAGCATCGCGGCAGCGGCTACAGCGATGGCCGCCAGCGGATTCAGGGCCCCCGATGCGGAGGCTGCACCGGCGGCAAGCAATGCCAGCGCGGCGGGAATTGGAAATCCTATCGCCTCCAGGAACATCGCCGCGAACAGGCTCTCGTAGCCATACCTCGCGATGACGTTTAGAACATCGGGCATTTTCTCATTATGCGCGATGCGCCGCATAACCGTTACGTTCGCGCGTAAGCCACCCTTCACGCGGTCAAACGATTATGCGAAACAAACTTGCTGGAAAACGAATCGCAATTCTAGTAGCCGATGGTTTCGAACAGGTGGAGATGACCGAGCCGCGCAAAGCGTTGGATCAGGCCGGCGCGAGAACCGAATTGATTTCGCTCGCCAAAGCAAGGTCCAGGGTTGGAAGCACCACGATAAGGGCGACCAATTCACTGTCGACGTTCCCCTGGACGCGGCCAAACCCGAGGATTACGACGCTCTGCTGCTGCCGGGCGGCGTGGCGAATCCCGATCAACTCCGCACCATCCCCAAAGCTGTGAAGTTCGCGCGCAGCTTCGTCGAACATCACAAACCGGTGGCCGCCATTTGCCATGGACCCTGGCTGTTGGTGGAGGCGAACGTTGTACAAGGCCGCACCGTGACGTCCTGGCCATCGCTCCAGACCGATTTGCGCAACGCGGGGGCGAAGTGGCAGGACCAAGAGGTTGTTGAGGACGACGGCTTGGTGACCAGCCGCAAGCCCGATGACATTCCGGCGTTCAATCAAGCGATGATTGCGATGTTCGCCCGGGTGCCGGAGCGCGACGTAGAACCAGCCGGCCTCTTACGAGGGCGACGGTCCTAAGACATAAAATTTAGGACGATGGCCCAATTTGCGTGAGCAGCACGGTGGCTTGCCTTTCGAGATCGCCGTGCTGGGCGATCACAGCCTTGAGTTGCGTCTGCGCACGCGCGATATCATGCTCTGCGATGAGACCCTTGGCCAGGTAAAACCGCGCACGTTCCAGGTAATTACCAGGACCCGCGTCGATGACACCGCGCAGTTCCTGAATGCCTGAAATACGGTCGCCCGTCAGCAACAGGCAAATCCCCAGGTAGAAGTGCGCGGCAAGGAAAGCAGGTGTGGCTTTGGCACTGGCGCGCAGTCCGCTGGTGGCGCCCGCGAAATCCTGGCCTGCATAGAGCTTCATGGCGTTTTGAAAATCCTTTGGCGCGAGCGATTCCGGCACGTATTCCGGGGCCTGAAAGGCCGCCAGCAGCTCGTATCGTTCGTCTGGGATGGTCACGGCGGGAGTTTTCACCACTGCTCCGGCCACGTGCCCCATCCCCTCTTCATGCCGCGAGGTCCAGGCCAGCCAGCCGAACACACTCATCGCGACCAGCATGATGAACGCGGTGAAGCCGTAAATACCGATCCAGAATCGATCTTCAGGTTTGATGGTCATCGGGAATTTCTAGCGCTGACTCCTGAGATGCCCGATACGCCCGCACGTTGCGCGGCGCGCACGAAGGACTGGTCGAAAGAGACAAAGGGAGCGCCGGGCGGTCGGCTACACAGGTGGAGCGCGTCGGCGAACTCAAGCCCGCGGACGGCGTCTTCATTGAATCCATACAAACTTCCGAGGACCCACCCAGTCTCCAGCAATACCGTTTGCGCGATCCAAATTGGCTGGGACGCCACCAGCGATTTTGCAGCTGCGGCTTGCTCGAGGTCATCTCCGGTCAACCGGCGAACGAGAACATTAGGATCGACCACGGTCATGACGCCGAATTACCTCCCGCTCAATTGCCGCGTGCATTTGAGCGACAGTTTTGGACTTGCGTTTGGATCGCAAACAACCCGCGACGTCCCCCAGATCCGCTTGCGGAAAGCGGTCCGCCGGCCGGAGCAGAATTCCATTGCGTTTCTTCGAACTCGGTCCCCGGTCGCGCGATTTCCATTGCCAAGACTCCGTTAAGATTATCGCGCGTTTCGCGCGCTGGGGAGCGGCAGCGGTGTTCAGAAAACTAGGACTTTGCCCGGCGCCCACCGCTGTGATAACATAGGTTAGCTTTCATGGATCGCATCCGCGAAGCAGTTCCGCAAAATCCCCAACAA
The DNA here is from genome assembly GCA_963772905.1 of Bryobacterales bacterium. GTDB lineage: Bacteria > Acidobacteriota > Terriglobia > Bryobacterales > Bryobacteraceae > Palsa-89. Next base: position 453,849 of record CAVYZD010000001.1, read on the forward strand.
CGGAGTTAACGATAGACCTCGAATGAGCTTCACAGTATTCCTCGGAAACTTGCCTGTCTGGGTTACGAAGGACGACATCAAGTCCTGGCTTAACGCAGAAAACCTCGTGTACGACGATGTCAAAGTAATCCGCAATCCCGAGACGCAAGAGTCCAAGGGATTCGCATTCATCGACACACCCAATTCAGAAGAGATGAACCTGATCATCCGCCGTTTTGACCGCGCACCGCTGGAAGACCGCTTACTGCGCGCCAATCAAGCCCAGCCGCCGCGATCGAAGGGTCCCGGGCCTGGTCCGGCCGGTCAAGTGAGTCGCACTTCTGCTTCCGCCGCCGCTGCGCCGCGTCGCGAGCGTGGCGGGAAAAAGCACAAACGTCCTCCGCAGCAGAGTGGTCCGCAAGGGCAGCCCAGCGCTTTCGCAGAAGAACTCGCTAAGGCTCTCTAAGCTCTCGCGAACCGCGCCTGCCGGCGGGTCCTACGCATTTTCCTCTTCACCTTTTCCTCTTCACCCCCTCCTGTAACAAAATCCTCTTCAACCCGCCCATCATCTCTATTATCAGTGGTATACTCAATGGCACCTGTGTAACGCAGGGGCGCCGCCGCTTGATCCACAATCCGCGCCGGGGGTAGCTTCGTGAACAGTCTGCTAGTGATTCGCGTCTCCTTCGTGCTGTTGCTTTCAGCAGCGGCCTGGTTCCTTCATCCCTTCGATCTTCTTGCCCCATACGCCGCCGCCACCGGCTTGGGCTGCGGTTTGTTGATCGTGCTTTTCGAAACACAAGTTCGCAAAACCACCCTGAAGCGCCTCATTGGCGCAGCCTTTGGATCGCTGGCGGGAATCTTTGGAGCCTATTTAATTTCCCTAATCCTGGGCCACGCGTTCCCGAGTGGTTCCACCACGCTCTCGTTTCTGGAGATTTTGCTCCTGTTGTGGATGGCCTACGTCGGGCTCATGGTGGGCGCGAGCAAAGGTGAGATGTTGAACCTGGGCGCGCTGGGCGGATTATTCGGCGGCGAGCAGGTATCGAGCCAGTCGTTCAAAATCCTGGACACCAGTGTCATCATCGACGGCCGCATTGCCGACATCGTCGAGACCGGATTCCTGGACGGCACGCTGGTGATCCCGCAATTTGTGCTGCGGGAATTGCAATTGGTGGCCGATTCGGCCGATTCGCTCAAGCGCAATCGCGGCCGCCGCGGGTTGGACATTCTGCAGCGCATCCAGAAAATGACGCAGTTGAACGTGCAGATTCTGGAAGACGATTTTCCAACCGTACCCGAAGTGGACATGAAGCTGATCGAACTGGCCAAAGTCTACAACTGCAAAATCGTCACCAACGATTTCAATCTCAACAAGGTGGCGCAATTGCACGGCGTGGAAGTTTTGAATATCAATGAGCTGGCCAACGCACTGAAGCCGATTGTACTCCCCGGCGAGATCATGCGCGTCTTTATCCTGAAGGAAGGCAAAGAGTACAACCAGGGCGTCGCGTACTTGGACGACGGTACGATGGTGGTGGTGGATAACGCCAAGAAGATGATCTCGCGGACCATCGACATTGCCGTGACTAGCGTCTTGCAAACCACCGCCGGTAAGATGATTTTTGGCCGTTTCGACGATCGCGTGCACACGGTTCACGACAAGGGTCACGCGGAGCGAACATCGGGTGGTTCGCGTGAGCAGCACTCGCCGCCTACTGGTACGCAGGCAGCGGAAGCGCGCGGATCCAGCATCGGAGCGGCAACCAGCTAAACGGAATTTCGCATGAAAGTTTCTGTCATTCTTCCCGCCGCGGGGCTGGGAACACGCATGGGACGATCCGTCCCCGAAAAAGCGGGCACCAGCCGCAAGCAATTCATGCTCCTCGACGGGTCGCCCATCCTGTTGCACACCATTCGAAAGTTTGTTTCGGCGCCGGAGGTGTCGGAGATCGTGGTTGCGTTGCGGGCCGACGATATGGAATGGGTACGCGAGCTGTTGAAAGCCGAGAAGTTCGCCAAGCCCGTTCGGCTGGTGGAGGGCGGCGACAGCCGGCAGGAATCGGTGGAGAACGCGCTCGCGACACTCGGGAGCGGCACCGAACTTGTGGCGGTGCACGACGCGGTACGGCCGTTTATCGAGCACAGCGTTCTGGAGAAGGTGTTCGCCGAGGCCGAGGAGACCGGCGCCGCAATTGTCGGCATTGTGCCGGTGGACACCGTAAAGCAAGTGCATCGCAACAAAATCCGCCAGACCATCCCGCGCGACCGCTTAATTCTGGCGCAAACGCCGCAAGTGTTTCGCTTCGATTTGCTTAAAGGCGCTTTCGCCAAGGCTCGCGAGGACAGCTTCGCGGGCACCGATGAGTCGAGCTTGGTGGAACGTCTGGATCAGGTGGAAGTAAGCGTGGTTCCCGGCAGTGATCGCAATCTGAAGATCACCAAGCCGTCGGACATGGACCTGGCGCGGCTGTTTCTGGCCGAGGAAATGACGGCCAGAGTTGTATCTTGAGTGACCGGATCTTGAGTGACCGGGTCTTGAACTTCCGCATTGGCCAAGGCTGGGACGTCCACCGCATCGCGCCCGGCCGTCCCATGATTTTAGGCGGCGTGACGATCCCTTCCGATTTTGGATTAGAAGGACACTCCGACGCCGACATTCTTTCGCACGCCATCACCGATGCGCTGCTGGGCGCGGCCGGTTTGGGCGATATCGGCATGCACTTTCCCGACACCGATCCACGCTGGAAGGGCGGCGATAGCCTGATGTTCCTGCGAAACGCGCGCGATCTGGTGAACGCGGATGGTTATCAAATCGCAAACGTGGATTCCACCGTAGTTCTCGAGCGGCCCAAGTTGAAAGATCATCGCGCTGCGATTCGCGCGAAACTGGCCGAGACGCTTGGTCTGGCGGTTGAGCAGGTCTCGGTGAAATTCAAAACCGCCGAGCGGCTGGGTCCGGTGGGCGAGGGGCTTTCGGCGGAAGCGCAGGCTGTGGTGCTGCTGTGGCGGCAATAGCTTCACGTCCGCCTGGACCGAAGAATCTTCCTGTTATTGGAAACCTGCACGCCTTCCGCTCGGATCCGCTCGGCTTCCTGACTCGTGCGGCGCGCGCATACGGCGACCTGGTCTACTTTCGCGTGGTGCACCAGCACATGTATCTGGTGAATCATCCCGATTATGTGCGCGAGATTCTGGTGACGAATCAGGGCAACTTCGTCAAAAGCCGCGCTCTGCAGCGCGCGAAAGTCCTGCTGGGCGAAGGATTGCTTACAAGCGAAGGACAACATCACCTGAGGCAACGCAGATTGGTCCAGCCCGCGTTTCATCGCGAACGGCTGGCGGGATACGCTTCCGCGATGAGCGAATGCGCGGTGCGATGGCGCGAACATTTGCAAGCTGGAACGTTGGATATCTCGACGGCCATGCCGCATCTGACTTTGTCGATCGTGGCAAAAACGTTGTTCAGCGCCGATATCGAATCGGAAGCGCCGGAAATTGGCGCCGCGATGACCAGCATTCTGGAACTGTTTCGCGTGCTGCTGCTGCCGTTCTCGGAATACTTGGATAAGCTACCGCTGCCGTCTGTACGCCGCTTCGAGAAGGCGCGGGCGCGGCTGGACGCCACCATCTACGGGCTGATTCGTGAACGCCGCGAGAGCGGAGTGGATACGGGCGATCTGCTGTCGATGCTGTTGCTCGCGCAAGACGAAGACGACCGCATGACCGATCAGCAAGTGCGCGATGAAGCGCTGACACTGTTTTTGGCGGGGCATGAAACCACCGCAAACGCATTGACGTGGACCTGGTACTTGTTATCGCAACATCCTGAAGTTGAGCGGCGGCTGCACGAAGAGATCGATGCCGTGCTGGGCGATCGGCCGCCCGAACTTGGCGATGTTCCCGAGTTGCGCTACGCCGAAATGATTTTGTCCGAAGCTTTGCGATTGTATCCGCCAGCCTGGGCGATCGGCCGGAAAGCGGTGGGGCCATTCACGCTCGGCGAGTTCGAGATTCCTGCGTCCTCGATTAGCATCGTGAGCCCTTACATGGTGCAGCACGACGCGCGCTGGTTCCCGGACCCGGAGAGATTCAATCCTGAGCGCTGGACGCCCGAAGCTCGCGAGGCGCGGCCCAAGTTTTCCTACTTCCCGTTCGGCGGCGGCGCGCGCGTTTGTATCGGCGAACGATTCGCGTGGATGGAAGGCGTCATTGTTCTGGCGGCGATCGCTCAGAGATGGCGGTTTCGTCTGGAGCCCGGCCAGCACGTGGAGCCTCGGCCGCTGGTGACGCTGCGCGTGAAGAACGGGCTGCGGATGATCGCTGAGCGCCAGCAGCGGTGAGCGAAGCATTGCACCTGCTACCGTAATCTTGATATGTCCACCGACCGTCTTGCCGCGAGCCGATTAGCAGAGGTCCGTCGCCGTCATGCCAATGCCGAAGCCGGAGGCGGCGCGGAGCGGATGCAGCGCCAACATGCGGAAGGCAAACTCTCGGCGCGCGAGCGCATCGAACTGCTGCTCGACGAAGGCACCTTCGAAGAAATGGACAAGCTGGTGCGGCATCACACCATCGATTTCGGAATGGATCAGCAAGTCGTCGATGGCGACGGGTTCGTCACCGGCTCCGGCTACATCCATGGGCGCCTGATGTTCGTGTTCGCGCAGGATTTCACGGTGCTGGGCGGATCGCTCTCGGAAGCGAACGCGCTGAAGATTTGCAAGATCATGGATCTCGCGCTGAAGACCGGCGCGCCCGTGATCGGCCTGAATGATTCCGGTGGCGCGCGTATCCAAGAAGGCGTGGCGTCGCTCGCCGGTTATGCCGACATCTTCCTGCGCAACACGCTCGCGAGCGGAGTGATCCCGCAGATCTCGGCCGTCATGGGACCGTGCGCGGGCGGCGCCGTGTATTCGCCGGCCCTCACCGACTTCATTTTCATGGTCGATCACACGAGCCACATGTTCGTCACCGGGCCCGACGTGATCAAGACCGTCACGCATGAAGATGTGACCAAAGAGAAATTGGGCGGCGCCGAAACGCACAACAGCATTAGCGGCGTGGCGCATTTTCTCGCGCATGACGATGCCGAATGCCTGCGCATGATTCGCGAGCTGGTCTCCTACATTCCGTCGAACAATGTGGACGATGCGCCGGGGCGTGCGTCGAATGATCCGATCGACCGGGCCGATCCCGCGCTCGATACTCTGGTGCCGGCCGATTCCCAGATGCCCTACGATATCAAGGACCTTATCCATCGCGTCGTGGATGACGGCGAGTTCTTCGAGATCCACGAACACTGGGCTAAGAACATCGTGATCGGCCTGGCGCGCATGGATGGCCGGAGCATCGGTATCGTCGCGAATCAGCCGGCGTTTCTGGCGGGTTGCCTGGACATCAATTCATCGGTGAAGGCCGCGCGATTCGTGCGCTTCTGCGACGCGTTCAATATTCCGATCCTGACGTTCGAAGACGTCCCCGGTTTCTTGCCAGGCACCGATCAAGAATTTGGCGGCATCATTCGCCACGGCGCGAAGCTGCTCTATGCGTACGCCGAGGCCACGGTTCCGAAAGTGACTGTGATCACGCGCAAAGCCTATGGCGGCGCATATTGCGTGATGGGATCGAAGCACCTGCGCACGGATGTGAACTTCGCGTATCCAACTGCTGAGATCGCCGTGATGGGAGCGGAGGGCGCGGTGAACATCGTGTATCGCCGGGAAATCGCGGCTGCGAGCGATCCCGAAGCGGTGCGCAAGGAAAAGATCGAAGAGTTTCGCGACCGTTTTGCCAGCCCGTTCGTCGCGGCCGAGCGCGGATTCATCGACGATGTGATCGAGCCGCACGAAACGCGCCCGAAAGTGATCCGCGCGCTGCGCATGCTGCGCAACAAAGTGGACACCATGCCGCGCAAGAAGCACAGCAATCTTCCGCTATAAGCTGCGGACGCCCATCGCAGCGACGTCGTCCACGCGCATCGTCTCTTTCACCACGAACGGCTCGCCGTATTTCACGCCGATCAGGTTGCCGTAAAATCGCGCGATGGAGCCCAGGCGTTCGCGGATTTCCTGCCCTTCGGGAAAAAGCTCGCTGGCCTCGGCCGACTGCCCGTATTGCGATTGGTAGCAGAGCAGCGCCGCCATGCGGCGCTCGAAGTGATCGGAGATGTCGACAACGAACGACGGCGTCACGTTGGCGTAGAGCGACGAGTAGATGATTTTGTGCGGGCGGTGCGGCGCGGTTTCTTCATCCAGCTTTTTCAAACCCGCGAGAAAGCACGCCTCGAATCCGATCTCGGACGCCCGGTAATGATCGGGATGCCGCGCATCCCAATACGGCAGGATCACCACGCGCGGCCGCAGATGGCGGATCTCCATGGCCAGGGTCATGCGCACGGTGACGGTGTTTTCCAGGCGCGCATCGGGAAGCCGCAAATTGCCGCGCCACGCCAGACGCATTTCGCAAGCGGCTGCGTCGGCTTCCTTCAAACGGATTTCGGGCGTTCCGCGGCTGCCCATGTCGCCTGCGGTGAGATCGAGCACGCCGGTGCGATAGCCTTGCCCGGCCATGCGGATCAGCGTGCCGCCGCAGGTTTGTTCAACATCGTCGGGATGCGCGGCGATGGCCAGAACGTCGAGCGGCTTTTCGATCTCGGCCGATCCGGTGCCCACGAGTTCAAACATCCGGGTACCACGATCGGGCGCGCATGCTTGGTCGGCATCAGCATAATCAGCGCCATGCCGGCGAGGAATCCGCCCACGTGCGCGAACCAGGCCACGCCGCCGCTCCCTTCCTGCGAATAACCCACGGAGCCGATGCCGCTGAAGAACTGGATGAAGAACCAATACAAAAGGAGAAAGAACGCCGGAATGTCGATGGTGGTGATGAAAATGACGATGAACACCAGCGTGCGGATGTGCGCGCGCGGAAACTTGATCAGGTAAGCGCCCATGATCCCGGCGATGGCGCCGCTCGCGCCGACGGTCGGCACGGTCGAGTTGGGACTCACCAGAATGTACACCAGCGCCGCAGCTATGCCGCACGCAAAGTACAGGAACAAGTATTTCGCGTGCCCCAGAATATCCTCCACGCCGCGGCCGAAAATCCACAGGAACCACATGTTGCCGGCGATGTGCAGAAATCCGCCGTGGATGAACATGGAAGTCAGGATGGAGGAGTAGCCGGCCGAGTCATGCACGATGCGGTCCGGCACGATGCCGTGCAGCATGATGAAGCGATTCAGCGCAAAGTTCGACATGGTCAGCTCGTACAAAAAGACGAGCACGTTGACAGCGATGATCGCGAGCGTGACCGTGGCGCGCGTATAGTGCGGTTCAGAGGATCGAAGGGGGATCATTTACGACCGCTGCTCGATTCGGGGGTTGGAACGCCGGCCGGCGCTGAGGGCGAAATCGCGCGCCTCCTGAACACCGGCAATGTGCCCGCGTGCGCCGAGCGCCGTGCAGTTCAGGGCCGCCATGGCATTTGAAAATTCGAGCGCTTCGCGCACCGGCATGCTCTCGATCACAGCATAACAGAACGCTCCATGAAACACGTCGCCGGCGCCGGTAGTATCGATGCAATCCACCACGAAATCCGGGCGAGTAAATATACTGGCCATCCACGCGGGCCAGAGCGCCGTCGGCACCCAGCGTCATGGCAGCCACCCGCATGCCGTATTCGTTCTGGATCATCGCAAGGGCGCGGAAGGGATCGGGCTCATGGGTCCAGCGCTCGGGAAATTCGGAGCTGGCGATCAGATAATCCACGTTCGGCAGCACGCGATCGAAGCCGGGGTAAATGGTGTCGACATCCACGGTCACAGGGATTTGATGCCGGCGGGCGATTTCGGCTGCGCGTGCAACGGCGGGCGTGTCGTGCCCGTCGATGTGGAGCAGGCGGGCGCAGGCGATCTTCTCGTCCGTCAAGCTGGCGGGATCGATGCGCAGGCATTCGTCGCGGTGCCAGAGCACGGTGCGCTCGCCGGTGGAATGGTCCACCAGAATGTAGGCGCTCTGGTTCGGGCAGTTCGGGCGGATCTCGATGTCATCCAGGTTGATTCCGCTCGCGCGCAGGCTCTCCAATTGAACGCGGCCGCGCTCGTCGTCGCCCAGCGTGCCGATGTATTTCGCGCGCATCCCGAGTTTGGCGCAGGTGACCATGGCGCTGGCCACCTGTCCGCCGGGACTCAACACTTCGCGCTCAAACGGCGCTTTGCCGCCATAGGCTGGGAAGCGGGGGAGCAGGATCAGCGTGTCGGTGGCGTTTAAGCCGACCCCGACCACATCAAATGAGGACACGAGAACAGGTTAACCGGCGGCTACTTCTTTTTGGGGGGCATCTCGTACAGATAGATGGTGTGGCCGTGGCGTTCCGGGTCCTTATCCACCAATTTCGGTTTCCAGCCCGGCACGGCGTATTCGTGCGACACAACGCGAGCGCCCTTCCTAAGATACTTTTCCAGGTTGGGGCGCAGCAGTTCGTTGGCGTCGGTGGCCAGATATAGCGTGACGACATCGGCGGGGCTGAGGTCGGTGTCGAGAAAATTGCCGTGAATGACTTGCGCGTCGTTATCCAGACCCAAACGGCGGATGCGGGCGTTGGTACTGTCGACCAGATCATCGGAAATCTCGACGCCCACGGCTTTGGCCTTGAACCGGACCACGGCGGTGATCAGGATGCGCCCGTCGCCGCTGCCGAGATCGTAGAGTTTTTCGCCCGGCTTGAGATCGGCCAGCTCCAGCATGCGGTCCACGATCTCCTGAGGCGAGACCACGTACGGCGCCAGGCTGTTGGCGTAGTGCTTGGCTCGCGCTTGCCCGTAGAGCGACTCCTGCGCGAACGCTTGAGTAGCGCACAGAGCCACTACGCCCAGGTGGACTGCCAGAATCTGTATCCTCATTGACCCTACTGGCTTGAGATGGATGCCGCCGTCTTTCCGTTCCTTGATTTTACGATCTTTGCGACCATTTCGGATACGGCGAACCACAGATCCCGGGGCCGGGAAATGGTGTACTCATAGCCGCGGAAAAACCTGACCGTATGGCTGATGGCATCTCTCCAGGGCGCCGCCTGCGGGTTCAGGTTGTAGTTCATGTAAAAGACGGGGAAATCGACATCGCCGGTGTCTTTCAACGCTTCTTCGGGAGGATTGGAGTCGAGCAGGATCTTTGGACCGGCAAAAATCAGGGCGTCGGGATGGTCCTCGGGGCCCGGGGCCATTTCTTTTCGCACCAAGCCCGTCAGAAAGTCGGTGTCGCCATGCTTATCACTCAAGCGTTTCAGATCCACAGTTCCGAGATTCAGGGTGGTAAGGGCGTGTCCGAGGGAGGGGAAATCGATGCGATTGACGCTGTCCTGGCGGTAGATCACCTTTTGTTCCTGCATGTTAAAGGCGACCACGGAGAACTTGCCGATGCGCGGGTCGCGCGCGATGGTTCTGAGAATCGATACCAAAGCTGTGGTATCGAGCGGCTGCAAGGCTGGCGAGAGTGAGTTCTGCGGGGCGAAATTGACCAGGACCTTCACGTTCAGCGGCTGTCCGGTGGTCTCCCGCTGGACTGGCGGCTCGTCCTTGAACTCTTCGCCATCGGCACGCCCCACCGCGCCGGGCGCGATGGAGAGGTTCATCGGCCGGTCCTTAGGCGACAGGTTGGCCTCGGTGTCCCAGAAGGACGAGCAGACCCGCTCCGTGCGGTCCCGCATCAGCCAATCCACGTGATACGATCCTTCGCCTAGATCGAAGGCCCCTTGCAGATACGCATCGCCCTTGGCTTCTTCCTCGATGGGGGGGACGCGCAAGCGCTGGGTGAAATAGACGGGATCGTCCGGATGGTCCTGCGGGGCAACGCGAAACACGATGTTGAGCGCGTTTTCGTCCCCGGCGAGCTCCTTGAGGGGCACACTCACCTGGTAGCCGGCGTGAAATTTCAAATCGAACCCAAGAGCGGGCTTGCTGGGAGTAACGGTACAGGGGAGATCCTTGCGCTGCTCGTCCTGTTCGAGCACGGCGAGATCGGTATTAAAGATGTTCGCGCCGTGGCTAATGCCCGCAGTGTGGATCAGGATTTGCGCGTGGATTGGCGCAGTGCTCAGGATCAGACCGGTCAAAATCCACCGGCCGCCGAATCGACTCAACAAGCAACAGGGTCTCCGCATACCCTTTCACTCATCGCGCACGGCGAAATTTCAGCGTCGAATCCCGCGACACCCGCCCCGCTACGCGTCTGGATTGCTCATATTGTACAACCAGACTCGGCAGACGCAATGAAAAAATTAACCTATCCGGCGTCCGCCGCTGAGAAGTGATCGGATGTTCCGAAACTTCTCAGTAGACGCGCAGCGATGATCGTCAGCACATTCGTAAGACGCAAGTTCGCGCAACCTGAAACATGAATTTGTATGGTACAGTGCTTGCATTATGGCATCGCGCAGCGTTAACAAAGTCATTCTGGTCGGTCACCTGGGCAGGGATGCAGAAACGAAGTTCACGCCGGCCGGCGTGGCGGTCACTTCCTTTTCGGTGGCCACCAATCGCCGCTGGAAAGATCAGCAGAGCGGTGAATGGAAAGAAGAGACCGACTGGGCGAACGTCGTGCTCTGGCGCCAGGAGAATCTGGCGAACTATCTCACCAAGGGCAAGCAAGTGTACGTGGAAGGGCGTCTGCAGACGCGCAGCTATGACGACAAAGACGGCAAGAAGCAGTACCGGACAGAAGTGGTGGCTGAGGATGTGATCCTGCTGGGCGGCCGGGGCGGCGACGGCATGGAAGACGCTGGCGGAGGGCGGCCGGTGTCGATGCCACGGAGCGCGGCGCGTCCGGCTGCGGCGGCTGAGCCGATGGATCAAGGGATCACGGACGATGACGTCCCGTTTTAAGCACCGAGAAGTTGCCGGGAGGTTAAGCTATTGACGGATGGGATCGAAAACGGCGGCTTGCCAGTGCGTCTGTGGCGTCCGGCAGTTCAAAGTCCGACTGGAGCCAGACGAGCAAGTTGGTCTCCTGACCTGTTCGGCTGGACACTATTCGCTTTTGCTTGATAGCCGCGACTATTGGGCGGACGTTCTGCAGGAAGGAAGGCCCAAGGAGATTAGGTGCCGGTGTGGTGGGGCGCTGTTCCGCGTCGATTTGGTCTATCATTTCCGAGATGACGGCGACGTTGGTTCCGTGGATATGTCGCCCACATGTTGCGCTTGCGGCCTGGAACAAAGGGGCGCGTCATTTGAGATCGACTACAGCCCAACCGCTGAACTCATTTCCAAGCCGCTTGATCCGATCGAACAACCGTGGCTGAAGGCTAGACGGTCCGAAATCACCTCCTATTGGCAGCCTGCCGATGCCGAACGGTTCGCTTTATACCTGTCCGAGATTCCGGGGGTTCGCATTTTCCGCGATTCCAACGGCTTTGAAGAATGCGGAATCGAGGCTGTAGAGTTCTATCCTGAACTGAAGTGCGATCTGTACTTCACGAATGCGTTGGAGCTTCCACCGCTTCGCTTCCGTGATCCTCAGAAAGCTGCGCCACTCCTTCGCTTGACAAGTCCGTTTCATATCGCGTGTCCGACCGGCATCGCACTTCTCCATTACATCGAGTACGCTGACGAGATTCTGCAGAGCGCGGAAGTACTGATCCAGCCGGCGCAGTTCTTGACGTTCGCGCGACAGGCACGCGCATGGCTCCGCCAGAATTATTCGTCGCAGCGAGCCAGTAACGCTGCGGACAACCCGGCGGAGTACGAACGAATTGTCAGCCTCCTGCGGCGATGACGGGGCGATCCATCTCAGGCATCGCAAAACTGAGCACGCGCACCCGCACGCGTTTCAAGCCACTGAATCCAAATCAGCGTAGAACCGTTCAAAGCACCGAGGAAGTTGCTAAGAAGTCCGGTGAATCGCCTTCGCCGCCAGTTGCGGCTCGTACGCGATGATCCTCAATAGGGCGGCTGCCGGCCCAGTTGGATGGCGCAGGGCGCCGCCGTCGCTTCCGCAAGCGTCCCGCCAACTGCAAGGGCGCAAAACCGGCTACCATTGCGTCATGGATGCGGAACTGAAGGATTACCTGGATGCGCTCGAAGCCCGTCTGAACGTCAAAATCGAAAAGATTGAAACGACCCTCCTGACCGAGTTCCATAAATGGGCATCGCCCGCCGAAATGCGTTTGCGCAGCCACTCAGCTACGCTGCGAGCCCTCGACATCGAGATGGAATCTCTCGCCGATCGCGTCGGTAAACTGGAAAAGGGTCCGTCCGAGTAGATCGGGGCGCGGCATAACGGCGGCTGCGTAGACACCCAATTTCCGATGCGCTTGCACAAATATACCGATCCCAGCGCCGACCTGCGCTAAGTAGATTACACAGTTCCGCCGATAGGGTGATCATGGATGTCCTTGTCGCGCGACAGGCCATCTTCGACCGCGATCGCCGCGTCCACGGCTACGAACTCCTCTTCCGATCAGAGGGTGGACAAAACGCGTTCGACGGCACCGAAGGCGGCCAAGCTACTAAACAGGTTCTGGCTAATAGTCTGCTCGTGATTGGTCTTGAAAACCTGGTCGGCGCCAAGAAAGCGTTCGTGAATTTCGGCCGCGGGCCGCTGCTGCAAGGCTGGCACTCGGCACTGCCGCCGGAAAATACTGTGATCGAGCTGCTCGAAAACGTCGAGCCGGACGACGACATCTTGGAGGCCTGCCGCGAGCTCCGCAAACAGGGCTATCAGCTCGCCCTGGACGATTTTGTCTTCCGCGCAGGCTCCGAACGCCTGCTGCAAGTGGCCGACCTGGTCAAGATTGAGATTCAAAGCCTGCCGCGGCCCGAACAAAAAGTGCTGGTTCGGTCCTACCGCGCACGTGGCCTGCAGACGCTGGCCGAAAAAGTGGAGACCCACGAGGAGTTCGACTGGGCCCGCGAGGCCGGTTACGATTTTTTCCAAGGCTACTTCTTCGCGCGGCCGGTAATCGTGCGCGGCCGCAAAATTCCAGCCGCGAAACTGCATTGTCTGCGTTTGCTGCAAGAAGCTCAGCGCCCGGAGCTGGATTTTGACCGCCTGGAAGCGCTGATCCTGGAAGACGTTTCGCTTTCGTACCAATTGCTGCGCTACGTCAATTCGCCGCTGTTCGGCTTGGTCAACCGCATCAAGTCCATTCGCCAGGCGTTGCTGTTCTTTGGAGAGAACGACCTGCGCAAGTGGATCGCGCTGGCGACACTCGCGCGCACGGCCGACGACAAGCCCGGCGAGTTGATCATGCACTCGCTGGTGCGTGCCCGGTTTTGCGAAGCGCTGGCCCAGAAGGCGAATCGAGGCCAGGACCAATCCGCGTTTCTGATGGGACTTTTCTCGCTGCTGGACGCACTGATCGACCGGCCTATCGAGGAAGCGGTGGCGGAGATGAATCTGGCGCCCGAAATCGCGGCGGTCTTGAACGGCAAGCGCGCCCGATAGCGACATGCTCCGGCGAGTCTACGATTTGGCGCGCGCCTACGAGCTCGCGGATTGGGCACGTGTCGAAGAGCTGGCCGGACAGGCCCGCATCTCGACCAGCATCTTAGGCGAAGTATATTGCGCGGCGGCCGGCTGGGCGCAAGAGGTTCTCGAACCCGTGTTTCCCAGCCAGCCAGCAACGCAGGAAGTTTCTCGCCGTTAGCAGGACCGGCTCCCTCACGGTCGCGGCTCGGTAAACACCAGCTGAGCCGCGCGCGTGAGCAAGCGGGTTTCGCCTTTTTCAGGCGTCGGCCAGCGCCGCCACTAATGCACCTTTAGCTGAAGCATGCAAGGGATCGGCAGCCAGCCGAATTTCACTGGCCGTGAACGGAAGCTCCGCTTCAATCAAAGCCTTCTCAAACCGATCGCGGAAGCCTTCCGGCATCGCCGTCCCGCCGCTCAACACGATGGGAAGCGGGCGGTTGGTGCGGGGCAGGTTGCGCGCGTTGGCGAAGGCCTGCTTCATGCCCTGCACCAGCGACTGGATCATTTCGTCGTAATAAACCCCCAGCACCTGCTGCAACTTGTCGGCGAAGAAGCCGTTGAAGTGGAACGAATCTTCTTTCGCGATACGAACGCGATTGGCGCGCTCGCCCGTGATGGTGGCCGCGCTGGTGTCAATGTAATCGCCGGCTTTGGGAATCGAGAAGCTCAGTACCGGCACGGACAAATAGGCGACGCAAACGTTGCACAAACCGCCGCCGCAACTGATTCCGATGCCGGTGTAGTTGGAACTCTCCATTTCCGAATACACCACCGCCAGGCCTTCGTTGATGCTCTTCACCTCATAGCCGAGCTCGTTCAGGATCTGGCGCAGCGTGGCTTCGTGATACGTCAGATTGTCTTCTGCTCCGAGCGGCGCAGCCGGAACGGTGAAACACAGCTTCTGGTGGTCCTTCACCGGATCGAGCATCGAATCGACGATCTTGCGCAACATGCTGAGACTTTCGGCCTCGGCCGGATTCAGCACGCCCTTGTCCATGGTGCGCCGCGTCTCGACGTTCAGCAGATCGGCGAAACGGTCCGATTCGTTGCCGTGCACGACGATCTCGGCCCCGTTGACGGTGTGCGGAACCTTTTCTTTCTTAAGCACGTTCTCGGTCATCTTCGAGTAAGGAATGGTGACGAAGGCGTTGAGCTGCGTTTCGTACTGATACTCCTCGCCCACGCGTTGCGCCAGGCAGATGCGGCTGGTGCCGACATCCAATCCCACCGCGGAATTATTCACTTTGTCGCTATGTTTCATGACTGTTGTCATTGGCGGTAGCCGCTCGCTTGAGCGCCGCCAATATCTCCTTGTATTTCTTTTTGAGAATGGCTCTGTACTGGGACACGGTAATGCCGCGTGCGGCGGCTTGCGTTTGCATCTGGTCTTCGGCCAGAGCGAGACCTTGCCAGAGGCGAACGCCGGTTGCATGGACAAATACGGGATCGTAGTCGAACCCAAAAGCGTAAATACTCGGCGGCGGGGCCGCGTAGTTGTCATTCAATCCGATGGCGAGAAAGGGGAAGTTGCCCGCCCAATCGGTGTGATAGCCCACCAGCATATTGTCGGGATTCACGGAAACCTGCGCGTGGGTGACGCAGTTCGATTGCGGAATGCGGTACTTGTTGCGCAGCATTTCGGTGAGGACGCGCGCGGCGTGGATTTGCGCGGGATTGGCCGATGGCTGGTCGCCACGCTGTGTCTGCGTTTCAAAGGCGATGCCAAGAAAACTGCTGTTCAAGTTGACGAAGAGGACGTTATCGTCGGCCCAGATGGAATAACCGGCGTGATTCGCGATGTCGGTCTCGGGAACGATGCGGAAGACCTGGCCAAAACGATCGATCAGGAAATGATAGCTGTGGTTCTGCTGGACGACGCCGATCACGGCTTTGCCGATGCGCTTGAGCCGCGCGTTTTCCTCTTCGGTGAAGCGCGCCTGATCGCTTTCGGTGGTGTGATACACGATGCCGGCGGGTTCGGAGCGCCACTCGGGATTGTCGGGATCAATCTCCGCGCGCTGGTACACCGGGTAGAAGATGCGCTTCTGATTGGGCGAAACGAAGCGATCATCGATGCGCAGGCCGTTGCTGTAGGTTTCGAAATCGCCGGACTTGTCCACCAGCCAGACCTTGGCGACCACGTCGGCCACTGGCATCGAGACCGCCTTGATCGGGACCAGCTTGATGGGCTCGGGGCGCGATGCTTTGTAGCTGGGCGCCAACAGGCATCCCAAGAGCAACGCGAGGGCGAGGGCTGGCAACCGGCGATGCTTCCAGGAGACGGGCTGAACACGCGGCTGGATCACCACCGAGCGGCGCTGCAAATAGCGCAAACGCTCAACGGGGTCAACGATTTGGCCCGCTTTGCGCTCGATAAGGGTCCGGGGGATTAAGGACACGACATGCACCCGTACCTCTTGATCGGCCAGTCGGTACTAAAACCTTATAGTGCCTAGGGCAATATTGCGGAGACGCTCAGGGGATTCACTCAGGTGTGCCGGAAGCGATATCATTTGCTCAAGAGGTAGTTCCATGCGCAGCATCCTGATGCTTTCCTTCTTGGCGTTAACTTCTTCTGCCGCGGAAATTCCCCAAGGAGCACACGTGCTGCTGCGGATGGAAAACTCGCTTAGCACGCGCACGGCGAAGGAGGGTGACTTCGTCTATTTGCGGACGGCCGTTCCGATCGCGAGCTCGGGCGAGATTGCCGTGCCTGCCGGGAGCTACGTGCAGGGCGTGGTCACGGAATCGAAGCAGAGCGGGCGCGTGAAGGGACGGGCGCAGCTCGCGATTCGGTTGGAGACGCTGACGCTTGAAAGCGGCAAGGTGTACAAGTTCGCGCCGCACGTGAGTTCGGTGGATTCAGGCGAGACCGGGCAGAAAGTGGTGGGGTCGGAGAATGCGATCGAGGCTGCGCCAGGCAAGGGACAAGATGCCCAACGCATCGCGATTCTGGCAGGCAGCGGGGCGGGAATTGGAGGCATCGCCGACCAAAGCTGGAAAGGCGCAGGGATCGGCGCGGGCGTGGGATCGGCGGTCGGGCTCGCGACGGTGCTTCTCACGCGCGGGAAAGAAGTGGAGCTGCGGCAGGGGTCGACACTGGACGTGGTGTTCGACCGGCCGGTGTCGCTGCAGTAGCCCCGAGTTTATTCTCGGATTCCGAACGCGTTCGCGTACCTCACTTTTCCTCGAACGCCGTCGAGCGCGCCCGCGTGGAGTTCCATGGCCATGTAGGCTTCGGGTGGAAACGGACTCGCAAGACCACGCGCTTTCTCGGTTGAGAAGCCGAATCGCGAATAATACTCGGGCTCGCCGAGGACGATCACGATTCGCTCGGCTTCGCTGCGCAGCAAATCGAGGCCCCGTTCGATCAGCTTCCCACCAATTCCGCGACGCTGGTGCTCCCGCGACACGGCCACGGGTGCGAGAGCCACTGCCGGAATTCGCTCGCCGGCGGTTTCGATCCACATTCGACTGAAGAGAATATGGCCCACCACGCGATTCATCGATATCGGCAACCAACGAAACAAGAACGGCGCCTTCGTTGCGCAGTGCATCCACAAGATCGGCTTCGTCACGTCTGCCGAAAGCCGCTTCATTGACTAAGCGGATCTGCTCGCGATCTTCAGGATTTTCGGCGCGAACAATCACGCGCCCGGCTACCGCTTGGCTGCCGAGAACTTGCCGTGCGATGTCACGTACGCCTGCACGCGGCTGTTCCTGCGACCGTAGGTCAAATAGATCACCATCCCGACGATCAGCCAGATGACCAACCGGATCCAAGTGGCAAGCGGCAGGAAAGACCATCAGTGCCAGCGACGACAGGATGCCCAGGATCGGCACCACGGGGACCAACGGAGTCTTGAACGGGCGATGCAAATCCGGGCGGCGGACCCGCAGCACCCACACGCCGGCGCAGACGATCACGAATGCCAGCAGCGTGCCGATGCTGGTCATTTCGTTCAAAATGCCGATGGGCAGAATGGCCGGAAGAAAGGCCACGAAAACTCCGACCACGATGGACGAGATCCAGGGCGTCCGGAAGCGCGGATGCACGGCGCCCGCCCAGCGCGGCAGCAGACCGTCGCGCGACATGGAGAAGAACACGCGCGATTGGCCGAGCAGCATCACCAGCATCACGGTGCTCAGACCCATGATGGTTCCGATCAGGACCAGAAACTCGCCCCACTGCACGCCGGTCTCGGCCATGCCTAGCGCGATGGGCGCGCCGACGTTCAAGCGCGTGTAGCTGATGACGCCGGTGAGCAGCCAGGAGGTCACAATGTAGAGGATCGTGCACAGTGTCAGCGATCCGAGAATGCCCACCGGCATGTCCTTTTGCGGATTCTTAGCCTCCTGCGCCGCGGTGGAAACGGCGTCGAATCCAATGTAGGCGAAAAAGATCTTGCCCGCGCCGCGCATTACGCCCGACCATCCGAACTCGCCGGTTACGCCGGTATTGGGTGGAATGAACGGCGTCCAATTGCGCCTTGGCCTGAGGCAAGTGTTCGAAAACGAAGCCAGCCGCGATCGCGATGAACACCAGCACGGTCCCAACTTTGATGAACACGATCACGCGTATTGATGGTGGCCGATTCCTGGATGCCAATCACCAGGATGGTGGTAACAATGGCGATCGCCAGAAACGCGACCACATTGAAGACCGCCGTCGCGTGTGGGAGCGTGGCGGCATCCACGCCCGCGGGCAGCGAAGCCACGGGTTGCCACAAATGCTTGATAGTAGGCGAGCTGCGTTCCTGGCGTCGCGATCCACCGCTGGGGGCAGGTCGATACCCAGCCGCGCGAGCAATTGCACGACATTCGCCGACCAGCCGGAGGCCACAGTCGCGGCCCCGAAGGCATATTCAAGAATCAAATCCCAGCCGATGATCCAGGCGAAAAGCTCGCCCAGCGTTGCGTAGCCATAGGTATAAGCCGATCCAGCGATGGGAATCAGCGAGGCGAATTCGGCGTAACACAGGCCGGCGAAAGCGCAGGCCACGCCGGCAAAAATGAACGACAGCACGACGGCTGGACCCGAGTTCAAGGCGGCCACCGATCCCGTCAGCACGAAAATACCGGTGCCGATGATGGCCCCGATGCCGAGCGCGATCAGATTGGTGGGCCCGAGGGCGCGCTTGAGGGTGTGCTCGCCGACTTCGTCGCACTCCTCGCGGATCATTTCGAGGGGCTTTTTGACGAGAAGATCAGGCATGGTTTGTGTGCAGCGTAACACAAAGGAGACGCATCCCGCGAACCGGCGGTTTACGCGGATGCTGCTTCCGCCGCTACGCCCGCAACTTCGCGCCGCTGGCCAGCACTACGGTGGTGCAGCGCATGGTTCGCGCTCCGGACTTGGCCTGGCCCCCGGTGCAAGTGATGGTTTCGCCGGGCTTGACGGTACTGCTGGTCCAGCCATTCTGCTGCAGGAAATCGGGAGGGTCGATCTCAATGGTCCACTCCTCCACGTTGCCTCTGCCGTCCTTGACGTTGAGGATACAAGTGGACGTGAGGATTGGCCCAATCCACCCGCTCCACGACACCCTTCACCGTTACAGGATTGGTCATGTCGAATGTCGCGAGCGAGTGATGGGCGAAGACGGCGCCGCGGCCAGCAACACGAGCGACGCAGATGGTTCTAGTCAGCATGATCCTTACGGCTTCGACGTACAGACGAAGTTGGCGGCTTCATCAATGCTGCCCGATCCTTTGTAACGCGCCACCTGCGGATAGGTGCACAGCGGGCGCGTGCGATCCACCTGGCCGCCGGTTAAGTGCGAGGCGACGATTTGCGCGGGCGGGTTACCTTTTTCCACCCACTGCTCAATGACGCTCATCGAATCGAACGAATTCGGGCCTTCGCCGCCGCCGCAATGATCCATGCCCGGCACCATGAACAGGCGAATGGAATCGCCGGCCTTGGACGCGCCGCCCATCTTGTCGAGAACGCTCGTGTAGTAGTTGATGCTGTTCTCGGGCGCGATCAGCGGGTCCGTCCAGCCGTGATACATCAGTAGCTTTCCGCCGTGCGAGAAGAACTGCTTCAAGTTGGGATCGTTGGCGGTGATGGTGTTGTTGTCCACCTTGTCGGCCAGCGCGACGCCTTTGTCGAAATCGAGCGTGCGCCAGTCCCAGTTGGGATCGTGATACACGATGTTGCGGAACTCGGCCATGCCGATCTCGGACGGTTCCTTGCCGCCGGCCAGAAGTCCCCAGCCGAGTTCGCTGCCCGGCTCGAGGCCCGGAAAGAAGGCTTGGCCGGTGCGCGGATTGGTGGCCGGACCGTAGATTTTCTTGGCCGCTTCCACCTGGGGCGCGGTGAGGCAGGTAGGCGCGTCGGCGCCCGGGCACTCGATGGTCTTCGGATCGAAATGGCAGCGGCGCGGATCGTCGATCAGGCCGTCCTTCAAGCCATCCACGGCGTCGCAGGCCTTGATCGCGGCCTCGATGCATCATCCGATATTTGGCGGGCGGAATGAAGCTGGCCTCGTCTTTGTGCGTCGCCGCGCCCACCCAGACCGAGGCTGCGGTCAGATGGGTCCAGTAATTGGCGGGCGCGCCGGCGATGATGCCGTCGTAGTCTTCCGGGTAGCGCTGCGCTTCCTTGAGACCCTGCTTGCCGCCGGAAGAGCATCCGTTCCAGTAGGAAAACTCCGCGCTCTTATCGTAATAAGCCGCGACGATCGCCTTGGCCTTGAGCGTCATCTCGTGCACGGCACGATAGCCGAAGTCGATCACCTTTTCCGGATGCCCGAGCGCGAAGCTGCCATCCATGGGACCACCGGCGTGGCCGGTATCGGTGCCGGCCGTGGCATAACCTTTCTGTAGCGCGGCCATGAGCGCGGGATAGATGATGGCTCCGACCCAAGCACCGTTGCCCACGCCTTGAAACTTGCCGTTCCAGCCATCGGCGGGGAGCCAGACTTCGATCTTGATATCGGAGTCCTTGCTGGGACGCAAGCGTGGCGGCGACGCGGCAGAACGCGGGGAGACTCTTGGGTGAGACGGGCGACGGCATGAATCCGCCGCCGGGCATGGTGAACGCGCCGGCGGCCACGGTTTGAGCCAGGGTGATGGTGGTATCCGGCAGTTTTAAGGATGCGAGGCTTTCGCAGGTGGCGGCTAGCGGCTGGGATGGCGCCCGAGAGCGCGAGTCGTCGCGAACAAGTTCCATCGACTCGGCAGCATATCGAATCGATTATATGCCCGCCGGCTGGGACCAGGGCAGGAGCCCGGCTACATTTCTTCAAAGCTGGCCAGGAATTCGGCATCGGAGGGAGTTTCAGTTGAAGCTGCGGGAGTGTGCGCCGCCACCTTGACCCTAGCGGGCTTTTTGCCGGCTGGTTTAGACACAGCGGATTTTAGCGCGTGGAAACCGGTGTGGGTGGCGAGGAGCTGGCGGTTTGCGGACTGCGCTGTCGCGTGTTTGGCAACGGGTCTCCGGAGGCTGGTCTCGCTATCGCTGTGCGACCAGCCGGGCGAGCTTGTGGACCGCGTGGCCCATGGCTTCCGCCTGCGCCGACAATTCTTCACTCGCCGATGCGCCTTCTTCGGCGCTGGCCGCGGTGCTTTGCGTCACCTGATCCATCTGGGCGATGGCTTTCGAAATCTGCTCGATACCGCGCGACTGTTCCTGGCTGCCGAGATTGACTTCATCCACCAGGGTCTTCACCTTCACGGTGCTCTCGGTGATGGTGCGAATCACTTCGGCGACGCGCTCCGAGCCGAGTGCTGCCTTCGTTGGATTTGGTAATGGATTCTTCGATCAGCGCGGCGGTGTCCTTGGCGGCTTGGGCGGACCGTTGCGCGAGGCTGCGGACCTCGTCGGCGACCACGGCGAATCCCATGCCCGCTTCACCGGCGCGCGCGGCTTCCACAGCCGCGTTCAATGCCAGGATGTTGGTCTGGAACGCGATTTCGTCGATGACCTTGATGATTTTCGAAATCTTATCGCTCGATCCGGTGATCTCCTGCATGGAATGCATCATCTCTTCGAGCGTTTGGTTGCCTTCGGTGACGCGGTGATCGACGTCGGTCATCAGAGTGGCCGCCGTAGCGGAGTTCTCGGCGTTCTTGCGAGTCATGGCGGTGATCTCTTCGCTGGATGCCGAGGTTTCTTCGAGCGATGCCGCCTGTTCGGACGCGCCCTGGGCCAGAGCTTGACTGGAAGATGCTACTTGCGCCGATGCGCTGGTCACTTGCCCGGCGCCTTCGGTCAATTCGCTCAGGGTCTGGCGTAACACATGGTTAAGGCTGCGGACGAACAGGAACAGGGCGCCGCTGCCCAAGCTGATGGAAAGCAGCAGAACCAGCCAGGTAAGCCATTTCACCCGAGCGCCGATAGCGGCGGCTTCGGCGGAGTACTTCGCGCCGTTGCTGCGGTTGTAATCGGTCTCCGCGCGAATCGCGTCTCTGAGCTCGGTGAAGATCGCGTTCCCAGCTGCATACTGCCGATATGCTTCCTGCCTCTTGCCCGCGCGGCTTAGCGCCGCGACTTTCTCCCACAGTTCGTAGTAGCGCGCTAGGACCGGATCGATCTTCTGATTGATCACGCGCTCTTCATCATTAAAGATGGCGGCTTGAGTCTCCTTCATACCGTTGAGGAAATCTCGCGCTTGGAGGCGCTGGATCTCCTGCGCCATATGCGTCCATGTCCTTGGGATCGTCGGAGGCCACGTGCCTCCACATGTCGCCCCGCATTTCCAAGATGGCCGCTTCCAACTTGCCGCAGGCCGAAACACCCGCCAGAGCTTCATCCGCGAGCGAATGCACAACCTTGTCATAGCTCGCTCAGCCCGATGAGCGTGACGATTCCGAGTACAATTGTCAGCCCGATGAGCAGCGCGCCAATCAGGGTCAGTTTTTTCCCAACGGTCATTTGCGAGTCCATAAGCTCTCCAAAATGCTTATCGGGCGTCCGGAGGTTTACAAGAGTTTGGACTAGGGAGTGGTATGCGCCAGAAATTCGGCGGACAGGATGGTCCAGCCAAAGTAAGATTCGACGTTGAACAGGGTTGCTTCCTGAACCGCAGGTGGACCGGCGGCCATGCTAGCGTCCGATATCAAGATCGGCCAGTAATCGAGAAAGAAGGCGTCGCGCAGCGTGGACTCCACGCACACATTCGTCGCGATCCCGGTAAAGAAAAGGTATCGAATGCCGCGGGCCTGCAACTCGGCGTCGAGCGAGGTCCGCGCGAAGCCGCTGTAGCGAGTCTTGACGATCACGATGTCGCCCGGTTGCGGCGCCAGCTCATCCACAATCGCGAAATCCCACGTGCCCTCGGTGACCAGCTTGCCCTTCAGCTCCGGGCGGCAATTCATCATCCGAATGCCGAGTTCCTTATGCCAATTGGGCGATTCCGGCCCGCCGCTGTCGCTCAAGTCCGCTTTGTAGCCCATCTGCAGATAGACGACGGGCATTCCAGTGTTGCGAGCCGCGGTCAAGAGCTGGCTGATTAGGTTGATGACGCGCGGAGCCCCGGAAATGTCGGCGCCCGAGATATCGAGCATGCCATTCTTGCTCGCGAACGCGTTCTGCATATCGACGACGACGATCGCCGATTTCTCAAGATCTACTTCGACCGGTTCCGGCCTGGCTTGGAGCTTGGGCATCGCCCATTTACTTTAAACCAAAGCCTGTTTAGACTAAAGCCGCCTCTTTCGCGCGCGGAGCCGCTCCGGTCAACCGGCGCTTCTCCTGTTGCAACGTATGCACGGCCATCAGAGCGCCGATGGGATGCGCTCCCACTCGCGCGAGCGGATCGGCATCCTGTCCGGGTTTGTCGCTATCGATATGGCGGAAAAGGAACGTCTCCTGCAATGCGGCGGCCTGGTCTCTGTTCAGACCATATTCGGCGGCAATCGGCGCGACATCCTTGAAGGCGCGCATCCGCAGACTGGGCTTGAATCGCAGATCGTACAGCAGCTTGTTCAATTTGTACGCGGCCAGCGGCGGGTGATTGTAGAAATGGTAGGGGTGATTGTGGAACGTATATGGCCGCGGCGGATCGGCGTTGGGCTTCTCTCCGGGACGGAAGATCGCCACCGCGTGGCCATGATGCGTGGTTGGCTGGTAGGAGAGCAGCTCCATATGCTGTGGGCCGACAGCGCCGAGCACCGCGGCCCACGGTAACATCTCGGTGTTCCCTACTTCATCGAGCTGCTCGGCGCTGAGGTTGATGAACGAATCGCTGTGGCTGTTTTCGAGTTCATGGATGCACCAGCGATCGAAATCATAGGCGGGCGTGTAGTACTTCCAGGTGCCTGGATAGTGCGACATGCCACCGCTTGCAAGCACGGCCACGCGTTCCGGCCGCGAAGCGACGATCTCGGCGATCGCCTTGCCAAGTGCGGCACAGCGCCGGGCGCTAGGCAACGGCGGCAGGTAGGTATTGATGAAGATGGGAACCACGGGGATCGCGCGGCCTTCGAGCACCCATTCGAAAATGGCGGCGAAGGAATGCCCAAGGTCGGCTTCCTGCGAGTACGCCATGTCGAAATCGCGCGCGACAAGCTGCTCCAGCACCGCTTCGGCCAGCGCCTGATGAATGGGCGGATTGTACGACCGGCCGGCAAAGGCTGCGGTGGCGTTTTCCGAGGACATGATGGCGAACGTCGGGACGCTTTTCAGGAAGAACGTCTCCATGTGGTCGCTGGCGAAAATGATCAGGGCATCGGGATTGGTTTCGTCCAGCAGTTG
The DNA here is from genome assembly GCA_963772905.1 of Bryobacterales bacterium. Lineage (GTDB taxonomy): Bacteria > Acidobacteriota > Terriglobia > Bryobacterales > Bryobacteraceae > Palsa-89. The sequence continues at coordinate 477,990 of CAVYZD010000001.1, forward strand.
TCCGAGCCGATGCATCGCTGCGATCCCGGCGTCGAGCTGCTTGGGGTCCTCCTCCGGCGGCCGCGTGAAAAGCTGCGGCGCGTGCATGGTTGCCATGGCTGCAACGATTTGTCCCACAGTCCCTCCTAAGAATTGAAGGACTGCGAAGAGCAATTCACCCACCAGGAAAACGGCGCGAGAAGACCCAAATTGACCCTACAATGGGCGAAGAGACTCAAGTCGGGTGAGTGAAGTTGCTCACTTCCCAAAGAGATCTTTGTAGTCGCGATTATTTTCGCAGACGTATTCGTCGACCTTTTCCAGGTCGCCGCGCAGCGGGAAGGTGCGGCTCAGGGTCCAGGGCTTGGCGAAGACGTTGGGATCTTCGATGGTTGCGTCCCACTGCAAGTGATCGAAATCCACGCGATGGAAACGCTCTACCACGTGCAGCGCTTCGGTGTGGCGATAGCCGCCGGGGAGTTCAGTTTTGTCGTTGAAGGCGATGGTGTCCACAACCAGCGTGTCGCCCTCCCAGTGGCCGATGGAATCGCCCATCCAGGTGGGATCGGGATCGGCGGGATGGGGCGAGCCGTCGGTCGGAATCACGCGAAACAGATGCAGGTATTCGTGGAGGATCACCACTTTGTCGCGGCCTTGCACGATCTGCCATTGATACGGGACGAAGTAGGATTGCGGCACGCCGGTGGGCATGCAGTCGGCATAGAGTCCGGCGTCGGTGGGGCCGCGGACCACCTTGAATTTCTCTGCGCCGGGCTTCAACTCGGGTGGTGCGTCGGTGGCGCGACCGGCCATGTTGTAGACGCCGGAAAGGTCGGGCTTGCCGTCGGCCATCCGCGGCACTTCCTTCTTCGTTTCGCCGACGGATCCCGCAGTAATGGGCACTGTGCCAGCGATGGTCACCGTGATCGACTTCGTCACTAAGGTGTCTTTCGCGCCATGCACCGTGATGGTGTACGTGGTGGTTGCTTTGGGAGTGAGCTTGCGGGTTCCGCGCGCGGCCACCGTGCCGACGCCGGGTGTAATCGTGATCCCGGCCGGGTTTTCGACAGCCCAAACCAGCAGGAACGATTGGCCGGGTTGAAGCGAGCTCGGCTCCGCCGTGAATTTGTTGATCCGCGGCGGCGGTGCAAAGCGCGCTTGGATGCGGCCGGACGGGCCAAGCGGCGCCTGATCCGACTGTGCCCCAGCCACCCGTGCCGAAGCCACCGCCGCGACGAGCGCTAGTAGGCCCGTTGCTATTCGCATCAGAAGATGTATTTTAGCGCGAACTGCATGATGCGAGGATCATAGATCGTGCTCGCGAATGCTCCCAGCCCCGCGCCCACTGAATACGAGGACGATGGGGTCGGCTGGCCGAAGTTTGGTGCGATTACCGTGGTCTGGGGCGGATAGGTGTTCACCAGATTCGGGAAATTGAACGCCTCGGCGCGGAACTCGAGCGTCTGGTTCTCCCGGATGCGGAAGGCCCTCGTCAATGCCATATTGAGGTTCACCGATCCAGGGCCCAACAACGCGTTGTTACCCAAATTGCCGAACGTTCCCGGTGCCGGCGAGCCCGCAAACGGATTCCCAAAGGCCGCAGGATTGAGCCAGCAATTCTGGTTTTGAGGATGGCAGTAGGGATTGCCGTTCACTTGCGGGCGTTGGCTGAAACCCGCGCCGTCGCCTTCGAAATCGATGATCATGGCCGCCGAGATATCGGTTCCGCTTTGCGCGATGGCCGAAAGCGACAGCCGCCAATCGCCTGCGATCCATTGCACCACGTGATTGGAATACTTGGGCGAATCGACCAGCAGCGTTTGGCTGAACACCCGGCGCGTGTCGGAGTTCGGACAGTTGCCACGATCGTTGTGAACGCCGCCCGGGACGTTGGCCGGCAATTCATCTTCCACAAGGAAAAGCCCGAGAGCCGTGGTGTAGTTGTCGGAGATGCAATGCTGCCAGGTGAAATTCGTACTCGACGTAAAGTGGCTCGCGAAACGATGCGTCGCGCCCAGAACCATGCCGTTATAGTTGCCGGTGCCGCCTTCGTTCAGCAAGATGGTCTCGCCGAAGTATTGGGCGTATTGCGGGTTAAGCGTGTTGAACAAGCGCCGCGAGTTGAGAGTTTGGGTAAAGCAGAAGAAGGCCGGGCAAACGGCGGGATTGTAGATTCCGGGATTGACTTCTTCATTGATCCACAGATGGCGCTGTTGATTACCCACGTAGCTCGCCGAGAGCAGCCAGTTCTGTCCGAGTTCCTTCTGGACGGTCAGATTGTACTGATAGATGGCGGTGGGATTTGCATGCTGCGGGTAGCCGAACACTAACGGATACTGTTGGAAAATCGCGTTGCCACCGGTTCCAACGTGGGACGGGAAAGGATTGCCGCCCGGATAAGTAGCCCAAGGATCGGAAAAGTTCGGAACCGGCACGGTTACCGACCCACCGAAGGGTTCTTCAAATCCAAATTGATCGTAGGAGAAGTTCGGGAAATCGTAGAACATCCCGAAGCCGGCGCGGATGGTCATGCGGCCATCGCCCTTGGGATCCCACACCAGTCCAAGCCGCGGCGACCAGTTGTTCAGTTTGTTGTCCATGTACGATTTGCCGCTGGGACCGTTGGGGTCGCCACTAAAGACGAATCCGGGAGGCGCGTTGGGGAACTTCTTGCTGAATACGTCGTGCTCAAAGTTGTACAGCGAGAAGCTGACGTTCTCTCCGTACGGATTGGTGTGCGAGAAGAACGGATCCCAGCGCAGACCGGCATTGATGGTGAACCGGCGAGTGATCTTCCATTCGTCTTGCGCGTAGATGCCGAGTACGTTCTGGTGCTGGTCCGAATAGGACGGCGCGGATTGGGTGAAGCTGACCGGCTTGCCGAGCAAAAAGTCGGCCGTGGCGTAGCCGGTTTGGCTGCCATCGAAGGCGAAGACGCCGTTCGAGTTGAGATAATTTGTCGCGAACGCACGCAGGTTGATGTAGTCCACACCGAGTGTAATTTGATGCTTGCCGCGGCTTAGATGCACGTCGTCGGAAAACTCCAGCGTGTCGTAAGGCTGCCAGGAAGGCGTGACCCCGGTTCCGAACGGACCGCCGTTGATACTCAAGCCGCCGAGGCCTTTGCCGAACTTTGAGGGATCCAACTGGTAGAGATCGCCGACTCCGACATCCGTCCAGTTGTATAGCGAATTGTTGATGGTGGTGTTGGAGCTGCGATTGAACGTGGCGCGGAAGCTATTCACCGTCGTCGGATTGATCAGGTATGTATCGCCGAGCGTCAAATTCTGCACCTGGTCGGATGCGCCCGGAACAGATGCCAGGATGAAGTTCTGGTCCTTCGGCCCGGGCTGTTGTTCCAAGTGCGTGATGAAGTAGCGCGCGAACATGGTGTTCTTGTCGCTGAAGTGATAGTCGATCTTGGTGATGGCTTGGTGCTCGTTGTAATTGGTTGGGCTGAGATAGGTGTAGGCTCCGCAAGAGGCATTGCTCGCGAGCGGCAGCGTGGCGGCAATTTTCAGTGCGATGGGGCTCAGCGCGGACATCGGGACCGTGTTATTCGAACTGATGGCCGGGCTCAAGGTGCCGCATCCGTTGAAATTTCCCTGCAGCATATTGGGCGTCGGCATGTTCGTGATGAGCGCGGGCGAGGACGAACGCTCGATGGTGCCTTGATACCCAAGAAAGAAGAATAGCTTGTCCTTCTTGATCGGCCCGCCGAAGGTTCCGCCAAACTGGTTGCGCTTCAGGTTGTCGCGAGGATTGGTCGCATCGGCATAGCCCGTTGTGCGGGCGTCGAGGTTGTAGTTGCGCAGGAATTCGAAAAGGTCCCCATGGAACGCGTTGCCGCCGGATTTGGTGATCGCGTTGACCGCGCCCGCCGGATGCACGCCATATTGCGCGGGCAGCGAACTGGTTTCGACCTTGAACTCCTGCAAGGCATCGGGAAACGGAAGCGGAAGATTCTGATTGCTGAGGGGATCGTTGTGCGTTCCGCCATCCAGCCAGTAGGACACCGAACCCGCCATGCCGCCGGCGATGGAAGGCGAAGCTTGGGTGGGATAGGAACCGCGGAACGACCGGCCTTCGCTGGTGCCGCCCGTCAGGAAAAGCAAATCCGTAACCTGGCGGCCGTTCAGCGGCAGATCGACCACGCGCTGTTGATCGATCACTTGGCCCACGCCCGCATTCTCCGTCTCCACTAAGTTCGCCGAGGCTTCCACTACCACTTGCTCGGTCACCGCGCCCACTTTGAGCGCGACGTCGATGGTGGGGTTACTGTTCACCTGCAGCGTGATACCGGTTTGCAGGTACTTGCTGAAGCCCTGCTTGGTCACTTCGAGCTGATAGGGTCCAATCGGGAGCTCGCTAAACAGGTAGCTGCCGTCGGCGCCGCTGGTGGCTGTTCGGGTGGTTCCGGTAGCGGTTTGGGTCACCTTGACTTCGGCGCCCGGAACGGCAGAGCCGCTGGCATCCTGAACGGTACCTTTAATTTGTGAAGTGGAAATGGCCTGGCCCCAGATGAGTGAGCAGGCGGAAAAAAGACAGAATAGGCGAACGATCTTGGTTCTCACGACTCGGCCCCCTACCGTTGCTTTTTATAATCAACGGGTTAGCTGATTATATGCCTTGTATATCCAGGGAGTCGATGGAAGAAATCTGATAATCGGTATCAAGCCAGGCGATAGTACCTATCAGGCTCCCGCAACTGCCCGAATGCTGGCGCTTTCGAGAAACAGCTCGGCAAACAGTGCCCGCAGCCACCGGTTGGCGGGATCGTGGGTGTACCTTTCGTGCCAGTGTTGCATCACGAAGTACGCAGGCATCTGGAAAGGCACTTCGAGCAGTTTGATATCGGCGTAATTGGCAAGCGCCTCGGCCAGCTGTTCGGGGACGATAGCCAGGCAATCGGTACTGGTGATTATGCCGGCGATTCCCAGGAAACCGGAGACGCGCACGCCGATATTGCGGCGAATATGCTTTTCTTCGAGCGCCTTCTCCACAATGCCGTGTCCGGTGCCCGATGTGGCGACGGCGAGATGAACCTCGTCTTGGAACTGACTGAGCGATAAGCGGTTGGCGATTCGCGGGTGATTGGAGCGCACCACGCAAACGAACCGCTCCGGAAACAGCCGCTGCTGGCAAAAACCCGCGCCCATGGGAGGGATGAAGCCCACCGCGAGATCCAGCTCGCCTGACTCAAGCAGCTCATTCGTCTTGTCCGACATCTCGCGCAATTCCAGACGAACCGACGGCGCAATTGTCTTTAGCCGGTTCATCAGCCTGGGCAACATGGTTACTTTGGCGATGTCGGTGGAACAAAGGTGGAACGTCCGGTCCGAGCTGGCAGGATCGAAGACCACGTGGTGCTCGAGGGCGGTTTCGAGCAGAGCTTCGGCGTGGCTCAACAGATCGATCAATTGCACGGCGTGGGGCGTCGGTTCCATGCCGCTGGAAGTTCGCACGAACAGTGGATCGTTGAAGTGCTTGCGCAGGCGTGCGAGGCTCATGCTGACCGTGGATTGGCTGAGCTGCAGGTTCTCGGCGGTCTGAGACACACTGCGGGTGCGGTTGAGCTCCGTGATGATCGTCACTAGCCTCAGATCGATGTTGGTCATACTGGGCAACCTTAGTGGGCCCGACCGAAGAACGATTTACGACTTGATCTCGCGGCCGTCCGCCAGCTTGATGATGGAACTCAACATGGTGGGAGCGCCGCTCTTGGCCGCTCCACCCGTACAACTGATTACGTCGCCTGGCTGCACCGTGTTCCGCGACCAGCCATAGGACTTCAGGTGATTCAACGCCATCATCTCTATAGCCCATTCCACAGCGACGCCCTTGTCGTCTTTCACTTCGAGATAGATGTAGGCGTGCGGATTGGTCCACTCAAAGCGCTTCACAACGCCGGTCACGGTAACGGGATGCGACATGTCGTACATTCCGGTGCCGTGGTGGGCCAACAGCGGAACGGCAACGCCCGCCAACCCGAGTCTGGTTAAGAACGCTCTACGCGACGTCATTTGAAGGGACCCCCTGAAATTGCACTCGCCACAGATCATACTATGCAATGTCAGGCGTCGCGTCAAACCTCAGTCAAATGAAGGCAATACCTTGGGAGGCAAGGATCACGGCAGCCCAGAGGATGAGCGAAGCAGCGCGGGCAAGTTTCGATGGGAGAAGCGCGGTGCAGGCCAGCAGCAGGAGCAGGAGCATTTTGATGCGGAACGACACGCTGTTGTAGCATTTCAGTGGCTCGAGCCAGAAGAGCAGCACGCCGGTGAGCAGCATCCAGATCGCTCCGATGCGCTTCCACAATGGCATGACGGAAAACAGCACTGCGCCGCCGAACCACGCGATTCCGAGCACGTGCAGCGCTCCGAGGATGGTGAAGCCCCAGGTGGATTCGCGCAGCAGTGGTGCTGGATGGCGTCGCTTGGATCCATTGGCAGACCGCCAGCAGCGACATCGGCTAGGCGTCGAGATCGGCGATGAATTTGGAACTCGCAACCACGCTCGACCACAGCGCGAGCGAGACGGTTGCGGCGAAACGGGTGCCCTTTCGATGCAACGTAAAATGCGCGAGCAGGGCAATCGCGAGCAGGATCATCTTTAGTAAGAAGCCGGAGTTGTGCACGTAGCGCGCGACGTTCGAAAAGAACAAAGCCACGCCGGTGAGCGAGCATCACGGCGAATCCGGCCCAAGTCCAGCGATCTAGGTTCGCGATCGGGCGCTCGCGCCATCCGAGCAGGCTTAGATCGATGAGCACGATGGCGCCCACCGATAGCGCTAAGCCCATCACGTGAATCGCTTCAAGAATCGGGAACAGCACGCTTACTTCCAACGAGGCATCCAAAAAGATCTTTGTAGTCTTTGTTGTTCTCGCAGACGTACTCGTCCACTTTGTCGAGATCGGTGCGCAGCGGGAAGGTGCGGACGATGGTCCAGGGCTTGGCGAAAACGTTGGGATCTTCAACCGTCGCCTCCCAGTCCAGGTGATCGAAATCGGTGCGATGGAAGCGCTCCACGACGTGCAGCGCCTCGCTATGGCGGTAGGCGCCGGGCAGTTCGGTGCGATCGTTGTAGCCGACGCTGTCCACCACCAGGGTGTCGCCTTCCCAGTGGCCGATAGAGTCGCCCATCCAGGTGGGGTCCGGATCCGCCGGATGCGTGCCGTTGATGGAAACGACGCGGAACATATGCAGATATTCGTAGAGGATCACGACCTTGTCGAGGCCCTGCACGATCTCCCATTGGTACGGAACAAAGTAGGCGAGTGGGACGCCGGTGGGCATGCAGCTGGAATAGACGCCCGCGTCGGTCGGGCCGCGGAGCACCTTATATTTCTCCGCGCCGGGCTTGAGCTCGGCCTGAATCGGCTGATTCTGGCCGCGCACAGCGGAGCCGCCAAAATTGAACGCGGCAGAATTGTAGACGCCTGTGAGGTTAGGCTTGCCGTCGGGCATACGCGGCGTTGGATTGCTTGTGGACGCTGCGGCCGGGCGACCAACGTTGACGGCCACCGTACCCGGGATTGTCACGGTAACGCTTTGCGTCAGCACCTGATCCTTGGGCCCGTGCACGGTGAGCGTGTACGTGGTGGTCGCGCTGGGCGACAGGGTCTTCGTGCCGCGAGGCCGCACTTTTCCGATGGTGGGATCAATGGTCACGCCGGTTGGATTTTCCACCGCCCAGGTGATCGTCACCGATTGTCCGGGTTTGATGGACTCAGCCGACACCGTAAATTTCTCGATGCGCGCGGGCAATAGCGCCGCTCGGGCGTACGATGGAGCGGGGCTCCGCGGTGGTCGCGGGGGGCGCCTGACCGAATGCTGACGCGAGGGATGCAACGAAAGCTATGATTCCGATACGCATGCTGCAAATATATCAGCGCCCGCCGGCCGTTTCCATCACTTGCTCGGCTTTGGCGCGCTGCAGCGGCCACATGGTGAAGAAGTCGGCATAGGCCACAAGGAACGGGAATGTCACGGCCAGCAGCGCGGACGCGAGCCAGATTTCGGTTTGATACGCGGGCGGTCCGGCGTCCAGCTTACCAGTCACGATGCCCGCGAGCTGCCGGTACATCAGCGCCAACGCACTTCCGATCACCGCCGCCACGACGGTGTTCAATACGCCTTTGAGCGGCTGCGTCAGCTTCACAAATAGCGATCCTTGCAGCATGTTCAGCACGATGATGGTCCCGAAAATAAATGGAATGGGAACGGTAACCATGAACGCCACCACGTCCATCTTCATCACGTCGACACCGATGTAAAACGCAGCGTAGCCGATGATCAGAGCCACGATGGTCCAAACGATTCCGAGCACCGGCTGCTTCATCATGCCGGGGAATTTCGTGAACGGCCACAGATCAAAGCATAACGACAGGAACATGACACCGATCGCGGTGACATAGAACACCACGGCGTTCCAACCGTTGAACATGCCTTGCGGATCTTGCGCGGCCACATATACGGGCGCGCCCTTCATGAAATCGTAGTTGAAGAATACGCGGAACAAGATGTAGTTGATGACGTAGCAGGCAACCAGCAGCGTCAGTCCGGCAGCGATGGGATTCTTGATCAGAGTGGTGAACGGCCATCCGCCCCACATGATGGCGAGCCAGAAGGTGACAACCACCGAAGTGATCAGAAGCATGGTCAGCATCGGCGTCGGCGGAGTGATGCCGCCTCCCAATCCGTTGAGGTGAGCCATCCAAACCACCACGCCCGTAACTGCCGCGATCACGGCGAACAAAATGCCGCGCACCGGCTGCGAACGCTCGGCGGCGAAGCCCGGCTGCTTCATGCCCCAAATCACGCCCATCACGATTTCCATCGGTATGAGGGAAATCAGGTAACAACTGACCACTCCGGAAAATTTCGTATAGTCGAAAAGCGAAATGAAGCCCAGCCCAATAGCTATGATCAGCACTGTGGCGAGAATTCCGAGCGCGGGTTGTTTGAGGCCTGACAAGGGGCACTCCTTTCGGGCCGCCTCGAACATCATGAAGCGGCGGCGATTTGTTTCAATCGCGGCTAGCCATACTATCACAACCTTTCAGTAAGATTGTGGAAGCCCAATGCCGACCATCAAACACATCCTTCTCCCGCTCGATTTTTCGGCCGCAAGCCTGGCCGCCATTCCCTACGTTCGCGCGCTGGCGAACCAGTTCCACGCGAAAGTCACCGTGCTCAGCATCGTGCCTCCCACTTGGGTTGCGCCGCCGGGCTTGATTGTTTCGCCGGCTGGGTCCGATCCCGAGGTGCTGCAAAACACGCTGCAAGGGCACTTGGACAAGCAGGCGATTGAGGGATTCGAGGCGCCACCCGCGCGGCTGACGGCGGTGGGCGATCCGGCGATGAAGATCGCCGAATTCACGCGCGACAACGCGGTGGACCTGGTGATGATCCCGACGCACGGGCACGGCTTGTTCCGCAGGCTGCTGCTGGGATCGGTGACGTCCAAGGTCTTGCACGACGTGCACTACCCGGTGTGGACCGCGGCGCATGCCGAAAAGCAGCACGCGCAAGAGCTGCCTCGCAAGATCCTGTGTGCGCTGGACGGGAGCGAGAAGAGCGAGGCGCTGGCGCGATGGGCCGCCGATTTCAGCCAGCAGGTTGGCGCGAGCTTGCAGTTCTTGCACGTGGTGCGGCCAATCAGCGATTGGCTGTCGCTCGAGAGCGAGCAATCGCTGCAGGAGGAGCTGCGGAGCGAGGCGCGCAACCGGATCGAGGCGATCGTGCAATCAGCGAAGCTGGATCTACCGGTGCGGATCGCGGTGGGCGAAATCGTCACGACGATCACGGAAGACGCGCGGCAGGAAGGCGCCGACTTGATCGTGCTCGGCCGCGGCGCGATGCATGAGACGCTAGGCCGCCTACGAACGCACGCGCACGGGATTATCCATCAATCGCCGTGTCCGGTGTTGAGCGTTTAGGGTGTTGAGCGTTTAATCGGCCTGCGAATACAGCGCCCACGCGCTGGCCAAATCCTGCACGACGTGGCCGAGCGACTTGTAAACGGTGATTTCGTCGACCGAGCGGCGGCCCTCGACGTCGTTCGCCAGCACCTGGCCGATCTCAGCAATGATGTGATCGTCACCGATGAGTCCCGCCGCCTTGGCCCTGAGAAACTCGGCGCCCTGGTTGAGCACGCCCTCGCGGCTATCGGCAATGAATCGCGAGCGGACCACCAGGTCGTTGTCGATCTCCGCCGGGCCCGCGAAGCCGGAGCCGACCACGTTCACATGCGTTCCGGGCCGCACCCAGTCGCCTTTGAGGATCGGCTCCGTGGCCGCGGTCACGGTGCAGATGATGTCGGCCTGGGCGACGGCTTGTTCGACGGTCGCGACGACGGAAAATGGCACCCCAAGTTCCGCTTGCATCGCCGAGGCGAAGGCCCGCGCGCGATCGGGCGAACGCCCCCACACCGTGATCGACTCGATATTCCGCACTTTGCCGATAGCCCGCACATGGGTCGCGGCTTGTTCGCCATAACCTAAGATCGCCAGACGGCGGGCGTCTTTGCGCGCCAACACATCGGTGGCGACGGCACTGGCGGCTGCCGTTCGGATGGCCGTGATTTCGCCGGCGTCGACCACGCAAACGGGCGCGCCCGTATCCGGATCGAACAGGATCACGAGGCCCTGGTGCGATTGAATTCCCTTGGCGAAATTATCTTGAAAAACGCTGATCAGCTTCGCGCCAAAAGGCCCGCCCGCGCCCATCGCGCCCGGCATCACTCCGAACAGGCGGCCATTGGAGAGCGGGATGATCGACCGCAGCAGTTGCTTCGTCTCGCCCCGCGAGAACGCGATCATGGCGCCGCGCACGATGGGAATGCAAACCTCGTAGGTCAGCCGCCGGGCGACTTCTTCGCGGTCGATGAATCGCATAATGTGGCGTCCCCAAGGGGATTCGAACCCCTGTTATCGCCGTGAAAGGGCGGTGTCCTAGGCCGGGCTAGACGATGGGGACTTTCCGGGAAGGAGCTTCAGCAACCAATGTAACACGGAGCCCGGCCGGATTCGCGCGCGCCCTACAGCGACTTCAAGTACGCGATGACGTCGCTCTTGTCCTGATCCGACAATTGATCCGCGAAGGGCGGCATCCCGTTGCCACCTTCGTTGATCATCGCGCGCACGTTGGCTTCGTTCACCGGCTTGCCGTTCTTGAGCATCTTGCGCTTGAACACGCCCTTGAGCGACGGCCCGACGATGGTTTCGTCGCTATCCACGGCGTGGCAGCCCGAGCATTGATCGAAAACGGCCTTGCCCTTGGCGGCGTCGCCCGGCTTGCCCTTGTCTTGTGCGTTTAATCCTGCCGTCATCATTCCGGCCACCAAAATCGCGCCCACGGCGCAGCCTACGATCCAGTTCCGCATTCGGAGTCCTCCACGTTCGAAAGTTACAAACCCAGTCTACAATCTTCGCGGCGGGCGAGTCATCTCAAAGGGCGGATAGGAGGTAGAAGATCCACGCTCTGCCAGCCCCGATGCCGCTTGCGGGGAGCACTGTTCTCTAAGAACCAAGAAACCTTCTTAGCCGCTTCTTGAGTGATCCTTCGTGAGCCAATTCGCACTCCCAAACGACGAGGACCTTCCAGCCAAGCAGTCTCAGCTTATCCGAGTTTTCCAGGTCGCGTCGAACATTTCCTTCCAGCTTCGGGCGCCAATAATCCTCTCTTGTCTTGGGCATGTGGGATTCCTTGCATCTTTCGTGGGAGTGCCAGAAACACCCGTGGACGAGAACAACCTTCTTCAGCCGGACAAAAACTAGGTCTGGGCGTCCAGGGAGACTCTTCACGTGAAGTCTGAAGCGGAATCCCATCGCGTGAACGAGCCGCCTGACGACGAGCTCTGGTGAGGTATCCGTCGCCCGAATTCGGCGCATATTCTCGGAGCGTCGTTCTTGTGTGAGCTTGTCCGTCACACAGCCAAGTCAAGGGGCAGATCGGAGATATCCTTCAATCGTTTTCCATTCACCATGATGTTGAGCGATTCCTCAGAATCTTCCAACTCCAATTCCTTCACGGTCTCGCGCAATTCTGGAAGGGCGAAATGGTAGACGCAGTCGATATCACCGCTTCCCAGCGCCACAGACTCCAAACGGCTTGGAAGCGGCTCTCCTGTGACTACAACAACGTGGGGTAAGTTACCACGACGGTTTCGTATCAAGTTGAGAGCTTCAGTTTTAGAGTTCTGAGAACGATCGCTCCGGATGGTCAATTTGCACGAGACGCTCGCATGAAGTAGCGGCAATCCGCCATTGCTCTTCCGCAAACTCGAAAGCAATGCGACAGTATTGTCCACCAGCGGCGCATGGGAATTGATTTCCTCGTCCGATACCAACTGCCGAAATACGACAATATCAGGATTGATGAAATAGTCGCTGCCTAACGATGCCGCGAGTTCAGGATTATCGTTCGCAGCCTTCGCTATCGCAACAAGATGCTGGTACTGCTCATAGTGGGCAATCTTGATAAGACTCCGGAAATCCTTCTGCGGTGCTCGTTTTCTGCTTCTCGCTTGCAAATCCTCGCTAGGCTTCTCACCAATCTTCTGAACGGTCCATTTGCCCGGCCGCAAGAACTCTAACTTCAAGAAAGTGTCCCGGATGAACGATGCCGTAGCAATCTCGAACTCATTTCCAGCCTTTTGCCCGCTGAGCTTTTTACCCGGTTGGTCAAGGCCGATTCGCCTTGCTATGCCGAGCGCAATATCCTTGCTTCTTCTGTTCCCTTTGTCGGCATTACTCAGAACTCCTTCGTCGAGCCTTAGTACCTTTTCCTTTAGGACGCTGTGGAATCCGCGCCTAGCCACGCGAAAAAGAGCTTCATTACCCGGGATCACCCAGCGACCCTCACCAGGCGAGATCTAGTCAAGCATTCCCTCAACTTCTCGGCAACCGCTTTTGCAAATGGCGGCGGGAAAGCGTTTCCGACCTGCCGATAGGCCGCAGTCTTACCACCACTGAACTGCCAAGCGTCGGGAAATCCTTGAAGACGAGCGACCATCCTAACGGTGAGCCTTGGCATCCCGGCTTTGAAGTCAGGACCGGGGGCTTCGTTGGCGATGCCGATTCCATCCACACCAAGCGTCGCCCAGGCCCGTCTCGCGCGAGTCGGTCCGAGGTCGGGACCACCGTGTTTGAGGGAGCCGCCAACAATTGTAGGGGCGATCTCGTTTGCAGATTCTCTCCACTGTCTCGCGCTCCTCCAGCCGTTGGCGGCCATGAGGTCAAAAAGGATTTGTCCAACTGTTTTCGGTCTCTCCCCCGTCTCTTCAGGCCATGAGAAGTGTTCCGCGAGCTCCTTTCGTAAAGCGACGAACACGACCCTTGGCCGGAGTTGGGGGACTCCGAAATCAGAAGCGTTCATGAGCTTCCAACCCGGCTGATAGTCTAGCTTTAGTAGTTCGGAGCCGACGTACCGCCGATAGTCCTCGAATACCGCGTCTAAAATACCTCTTACGTTTTCGATCATGACTGCCCGTGGACGAATTTCATCCACCAAACGAATCATCGCCGGAAACAAGTTGCGTTCATCTTTAGTGCCAAGTTGTTTTCCGGCAATTGAGAACGGCGGGCACGGCAAACCGCCAGATATGATGTCCACACCTTTGAATCCGGAACCGGAGAATTTGTTTAAGTCCTCTTCGATGACGTTCCATTCCGGACGATTCAGACGGAGCGTGGCGCAAGCGTGCTTATCGAGTTCCACTAGCGCGGCATGGCCAATCCCAGCTTGCTCATAGCCTAGAGCCTGTCCGCCCGCTCCGGCGCATAACTCCAACGTCGTCAGCCCGGCCATATTGCGTCTGTGCTCGTAGTCCTGCGTTCCGCGTGCGGTGAACCACGGATTCTCGCTCATCTCGGGGAAAAGCACCGGAGCAGATTCGACATGTCGCCGCTTCGCCTTCACAACGGTTCTCTTCGGCCTGTTCCCGTTTTTCTTAAGTGCCATTCGCTTCTCCATAGCTTACCCGAATTGTAACTGGAGCAAATTTGACAAGACGCGTGGTCGCCGCACCGCTAGAATGTTCCTATGGCCAAAGCTCTCAAGGAAGGCGACGCCGCGCCCGCGATTCAGGTCTCGGACGACAAGGGACAGCCGTTCTCGCTCGCCTCGCTCAAAGGCAAGAACGTGGTGCTGTACTTTTACCCCAAGGCGGACACACCCGGCTGTACCAAGGAATCCTGCGAGTTTCGCGATCATTCGAAGAAATTCACCAGGGCCGACACCGTGATCGTCGGCGTGTCGCCCGACAAAGCGGCGGCGCAATCCAAGTTCAAGGACAAGTTTGATCTGCCCTTCACGCTGCTGGCCGACGTGGATCACGAAGTCGCCGAGGCCTACGGGACGTGGGTGGAAAAGAGCATGTACGGGCGCAAATACATGGGCATCGAGCGCAGCACGTTCCTGATCGGCGCCGACGGCAAGATCAAGAAGATCTTCCGCAAGGTGAAGCCGGAAGGGCATGCGGAGCAAGTGTACGAAGCACTATCCGCTTAGAAACTGTATCTAAGCGCGAGCAGCGCGAACGAATTGCGGTGAAACTGGCCCAGGAAATCGGTCTCATCGCCCCGAATCCAACTGTAGCCGGCCGTGGCGCGCCAATGCTGTCCGAAGGCCTGCGAATACTCGGCGCGGAGCCAGCTCCCTCGCCCGTTCTGGCGCACTGCCGCATCCACGGCCACGCTGCGGTTGGAGTCGACGGTGTACTGCGCGTGAGCCAGGATCGCTCGCGCAAAACCAAGCTCGGGCGAAAACTGGAACATCGGAGCCCGCGCAGTGATGGCGTCGCCCGCGTAACCGGCGGCGATCGCGAATTCCTTAATCTGCCGCTCGAACTGGAGCACGTAGATCACATACTCGTCTTGCTTGCGATCGGGCGAGGTGTAATAGGCGGCCTCGGTTTTCACGGTGAACCAGCGCATGGGCACGGCCGCGTCGGCGCCATAGAGACGGAGTGACGGATAAGTCCGAAAAAAACCGTCGAGCGCGCCTTGAAAGACCGGCAATGAATTGAATCCGTCGTAAAAGCTGGCCGAGAATTCATACCCTGATCCAATATGGTTCCAGCGCGCGCCGAATGCCGATCGGCCGGGAATTTGCGACCCAAGATCCACCAGCGCGACGCCTTCGAGAGCCGGCGGCAGCACGGTCCAACGCTCGTCGATCAGCGGCGTGCGGCTGGGCGTGAAGCGCGGCTGCCACACGAAGTCGAATGAATCCGTGCCGGTGTCGTAGGTGACGCGCGCGGCCAGGACGGCCAGGAAATCCGGGTCGGTGACGGTGAGAAAATCCTTGGGCGCGAAGCGATCGGTCGGATTCAGAATGTCGGCCTTGCCCCAGCGGATGAACTGCTTGCCTAACTCGGCCGTCAGTTTGCCCTTCGTGATGATGGCGTTGAACTCGCGCAGCGAAAGCGCCGGACGCTCGAGCGAGCGATCCTGCCAATCGAGATGCGCCGTGCGTTCCGCTTGCTGATGCGTGTCGAAGCGGGCGTCGAACGAGCCGGCCAATCGCAGCCAGGGCAGCGGCTTGTAGGACGCCTCATACCGAAACAGGCTGTCATCGATGGCGAAACTGCTGTCGTTCGGCGCGGTTTCGGGATAGAGCGTAAGATCGCTTTCGAGGAACCCGCGCTGGCTGAAATTTTGAGCGGCCAGCGGAGACGACAACAGCACAGGCAGTAGTGCCCGCACCAGTTTACTCACGCCGGAGCGCCTCATCCTCGCCGCAATGCTTCGAGAGTAAAATCCTCGTCCTTCATCGGCAGGTTGTACTCGAGCTTTTCGAGCTTCAACACGGTGCGGCTCTTGCGATTGGCATCGAACACTTCCACGGTCCGCGGCGTCCAGATGCCGCTGACGTTTTGAATGTCACTGTAATGAATGCGGCGAATCAGTTTTTCTTTCGAATAACTTTCGATCTGCGCGCCGACGTAGTTGTCTTTGCGAACCCACACGAGGGACGACGTGTATTGCGACGATTTCGACTGCTTAGGCTTGGATTCGATCTTCCAACACGCCGCGCCGTCGACGGTGTCCTCGCCCGCGAGCTTGTAATCGAACTGATCCACGTCGCGCTCTTCCAGATCCTCGAAGCTGAAGTCGGTGCCGAAGAAGCGCGTGGAACGGTCCTGCACGGCGATGCGGCGATCGCGCTCGATGGCGGGCGTCCACATCCACTGATCGGAGGCGCGGTCGGTGTGATTCACAATCAGCAGCGCGACGCCCTTCACTTCCGCGGGTGCTGTGAAACGCAGGATCACTTTACTGTTTCCATAAGAACCGATGCGGCGATACTCCCAACGTTTCACGCTGACTTTGTTCGATGCGCCGATCACCTCCAGCGTGCCTTCGTACTGCTGCGATTTCGAGCGCGAGCGGTTTTCCGACTCAGCCACGATTTGCCGTGCGTCTTGAGCGGAGGCCAGAAAGCAGAAGGCTGAAAGCAGAAGGCACAAGACGGAAAGCCTACTCATATTCGAGTGCCTCGACCAGCGATCCGCGAACGGCAGTTTCCGCGGGTGCGATCGCGGATAGAAACGCCACCAGTAGGATTCCAGGGAGCAGCATCAGCGCGATCGGATACGGATATTCGTAACTCAGCCGCAAGCCCGCCATGTCCTCGGCCGATATATGCAGGCTGTAGTAGAGCTGCAGCGCACCCAGCGCGAGCCCCAGAATCACGCCCACCGTGCCCACGGCCAGCGCCTCAAGCCAAATGGTCCCGCGAATCTGATTGCGCAGCCCGCCTACCGCTTGCAACACGCCCAGTTCGCGCCGGCGATCGGTGATGGATACAGTCAGTGTATTGACGATGCCCAGGATCGCCACCAGCACCGCGACCGCGATCTGCACGTACGTGATGCCGAACCACTGATCGGTCAGGCGCAGAATATAGCGCCGCACCTCGCGATTGGTGAGCACAAATAGCCGCCGCTGATTGCCGAATCGTTCGAGAATGCGCCGCTTCACGTCGGCCTCCGCGGCTCCGCGCGCGAGATAGATGCGGAAAATGTTCACCGTGCTGTCGTTCCAATAGCGCTTGTAGAGCGAGCGATCCACCAGCAGACTGCCTTGTTCGTCGGAATAGTCCGTCACAATTCCCGCGATCGGCAGATGCAGCACGCCGCTGGGGCTCGGAATATCCACCATATCGCCCGGCTTGAATCCGCGCAGCGTGGCAAAATTGTCAGACGCCAGCACCGCCTTGCCTTGCGCGGCCAAGCGAAACATCTCCTCGGCATTGCCGGCCACCGGCGGTAGCGTCGCGTGCTTGCGGAGTTCGGCGATATCGGCCGCGACGAACATGGTTGGTTGACCTTGTATCGCGACACGAGCATCGCGCACCATTTGTATATCGCCTACTCCCGGAATCGCACGCAACTGCGCCCCCATCGATTCAGGAAAGCGAAAATCGCGCTGCGTGAGGCTCTGCGATGGCGAAACATAGAGGTCTGGGTTCAGCGCCACTTTGAGCCATCCGAAGATGGAATCGTAACTCGCGCGTGTCAATCCACCGAGTGCGACTACCAATGCGAGCGATAGCATCAGCGCCGCCACCGCGCCCGACGTTCGGCGAGGCGCTTGTAGCAAGCTATCGGCGGCCAGCGTCCCTTCCACCGGCCGCATCCATCGCAGCAACGGCCGCAGCGCTCGAGCCAGCCATAACGCGAAGGTCGGCGTTAACAACAGAGCCGCGAGTACGGCCAAAGCGTCGCCGACATAGAAGAAGATGCGGAATCGTTCGAATAGCAGACAGGCCGCCGCCGCGATCGCAACCGCCAGCGCCGCGATCCGTCGTGCACGATTTTCACCCGCGCTTAACTGCTGATATTTGCCCTTTTGCAACGCCTGCACGGGATCCACGCGCGCCGCGCTTCGCGCAGGAATAAACGCCGCGACAACGCTCGTGATCACGCCCAACACCACCGCGAACGTCATCAACCTTGGATTGGTCGAGATCTCGTCGGCCTTTTGAGCGATGCCGTAAATCTCGCCCAGCAGCGATCCAATGTAGCCCGTCATCCCGCGTGCGATCCCGATTCCCGCCAGCAGTCCGAGCACAGATCCGAACAATCCCGCCACCACGCTCTCACCGAGGAACAATGTTCGAATCTGCCGGCGCGTGGCGCCCAGGGCCCGCAAAATCCCGATCTCGGCGCGCCGCTGTGTCACCGCGATTTGAAACGTATTGTAGATGATGAACATTCCGATGAAGAGCGCAAATACGCTGGTCACGTTGGCGGTCAGCGTATAGACGCGCGCGATGGTATCGAACTGCTGTGCCCGCGCCGAAGGTTCTTGCACCTGAAAGCCGGCTCCCAGCAGTGCTTCGAGTTCGGCCTTCACGCCGGCGATACTCGCGCCGTCCTTCACCGCGAGATCGACGCGATCGAATTTCCGCCCTCGGCCGAAAACCTTCTGGGCGGCGTACACATCCATCACCGCCAGGTTGCCGCCGAAAGCGCTGGTGAGCCCGCCCGATTTCATCACGCCGCGAACGGTGAACAGCTTCTGGCCGTCCATGGTGCTCATGGGCACCTTGGCTCCGATCGCCAAATAATTTTCGCGCGCGTAGGTGTCGGTCACCATCAGCGAATCCGGCTGCGCGAGAAACACCAGCGGATCGTCGATGCCCTCGTCCCCGGCTTGCCCGTTCGATTCCAGATCGTAATCGCGCAAGCTGCGGTCGCCCGTCATGTCGACACCCAGAATCAGGAGATTGCCCTGCCCCTGGACGCCCGTGCCGACCTCGGCTTCGATCACCGGCACCGCGACTCGCACCTCGGGCACAGCCTGCACGCGGTCCAGAACATTTTCGTCGAACCCCGTTTCGCCCGCCGATATCTGTAATTGCGTCGACCCCGCGATTCGATCCACGGTCTGATGAAACGCGTAGACCACGGACTGATTCGCCGTGTGGATGCCGACAAACACCGCGACTCCCAGCACGATTCCCGCGATAGTCAGCAACCAGCGCGGAAGGTGTTGCCGGACGTAGGGCCAGCTAATGAGTTTCAGCAGGATCATGGATTATCGAGGCCGACTCTTTCTTCAGATGACGCCCCGCGCGATCTTCTTCAATACGCCCGTCGCGCAACGCCACTAAACGCGCGCAGCTCTCGGCCACGTGAATGTCGTGCGTGACGATCAGGACCGTCGACCCCAGCCGCTCGTGCAGGTCGCGAATCAGCGTGAGGATCTCGGCGCCGGTGTGCGTGTCCAGGTTGCCGGTGGGCTCATCGGCCAGCAAGACCGGCGGATACACAGAAAGCGCGCGCGCGATGGCGCAGCGTTGGCGCTCGCCGCCCGACAATTCGTCCGGCAAATGCTCCCGGCGCGCGGTCAGGCCCACCAGGCTCAACAATTCGCTCGCGCGTTCCTCGATCTTCTTCTTCGGCCAGCCGCGCAAATGCAGCGGAATCGCGACGTTTTCAAAACAGCTCAGAGTCGGCAGCAGGTTGAAGAATTGAAAAATGAATCCGATCTTGTCGCGGCGCAAACGCGTCAACTCGTCGTCGGAGAGCCCGCTCAGCCGTCTGCCGTCGATTTCAATTTCACCCGACGACGCGGTGTCCAATCCGCCGATCAGGTTCAGCATGGTCGATTTGCCCGAACCCGACGGCCCGACGATGGACACCATCTCCCCACGCCCTATGGACAGATCCACATTTTCGAGAGCCGTGACCTTGCGTTTGCCCTCAAAAATCTTGCTGACGTTGGCTAGGTCAATCAACTTTGCCGAGCACCCTACTGCTATCATGACCGAAAATCGATGCGCATCGGAATTGACGCCGGGGGAACATTCACGGACTTTATTGTTGTTCACGACAACGGCGCAATTCAGACCTTCAAGCTGCGCTCGAACCCACGCTCTCCAGCCAGCGTGATCTTGGCGGGACTCAAACAAGCCGAGGCCATCAAGCGTGCCGAGGTGATCCATGGTTCCACCGTCGCCACCAATGCCCTGCTCGAACGCAAGGGCGCACGGACCGCGCTCGTCACCACCGCCGGTTTCGAGGATGTGATCCAGATCGGGCGGCAGAATCGCGCCGAGCTGTACAACCTGACGCCGCTACTCGGGACGCCCATCATCCCTCGCAGCATGTGTTTCGGCGTGCACGAACGGGCTTATTTCGATGGCGCCATCGGCCAATCGCCATCTGCCGCCGAACTCGCGCGCTTGAAAACTCGCCTCCGCCGTGCCGGCGTCCAATCCATCGCCATCTGCTTCCTGCACGCCTATCGCAATCCCGCCAACGAAAAGCTCGCCGCACAAGCGCTGCAAGGTTTGGGCTATCTCTGCACATCGCACGATGTCTGCCCCGAATTCCGCGAGTATGAGCGCTCCTCCACCACGCTGATCAACGCCTATGTGGGCCCGCTGATGGACAAATATCTGGGCGAACTGGAGCGGGGCAGCCGGCATCGCGTGGCGATCATGCAATCGAACGGCGGCTTCATGTCGACCAAAGAAGCGCGGCGTCATTCGGTTCGCACCGTGCTCTCAGGGCCCGCCGGCGGCGTAGTGGGCGCGCTCGAGGTGGCTAAGCTCTCGGGATTCTCGCGCATACTCGGCTTCGACATGGGCGGCACATCCACCGACGTCAGCCTATGCGACGGCCAGCCGCGCGAAACGATCGAGGCATCCATCGACGGCTTTCCCGTGCGCGTGCCCATGCTCGATATCCACACTGTTGGCGCGGGCGGCGGCTCCATCGCTCGCGTGGATGAAGGCGGCTTGCTGCGCGTGGGTCCCGAGAGCGCGGGCGCCGATCCCGGACCCGCCTGCTATGGCAAAGGCGATCAGCCGACCGTGACCGACGCGCACGTCGTGCTCGGGCGCATCGCGGCGGACCAGCTCATTGGCGGCGAAATGCATCTCGATACGGCTCGAGCGGCAACGGCCGTGGATTCCATCGCAGGCACGCTCAAGATCAGCCGCGTCGCAGCGGCCCAGGGTATTCTACGCGTCGCCAACGCCAACATGGAACGTGCCATTCGCCTGGTCTCGGTGGAGCGCGGACACGATCCTCGCGACTTCGCGCTGGTCGCCTTCGGCGGCTGCGGCGGATTGCACGCTTGCGAGATCGCGCAAGAGCTCGGGATCGGTACCGTTCTCGTTCCCGAGCACGCCGGCGCGTTATCAGCGTTGGGCATGCTTCTGGCCGAGCATGTTCGCGATCACGCCGCGGGCGTATTGAACCGCGCCAATCTCGAGCGAGAATTCGGCCGCCTGGAGCGCATCGCCCGAAAGGAACTGCGCGGCGCCGAGCTTCTCCGCTCCGCAGATCTTCGGTATACCGGCCAAAGTTACGAGTTGACCGTGCCTTGGAACCCCACTGATCCCGCCGCACCCTTTCATCAGGAACACCAGCGCGTGTACGGCTATTCGAATCCAGACCGCGCCATCGAAGTGGTCACCGTTCGCGTGCGCGCCCGTCTGCGCACCAAGAAGCCGGCGCTGCTATCACAACGTCCACGATCGCGCGCGGCCCGCGGACCCGTGCTTCGCCGAATTCATTCCGCCGGTGTGTGGCACGAAACGCCCGTGTACCCCCGTTCCAGCCTGACCAAGGCTACCGTCCGAGGCCCGGCGTTAGTATTGGATTACGGATCTACCACACTAATCCCGCCCGGCTGGGCCTTCTCAGTGGACAAGTTCGGCAGCCTCAAAATCGAGCGCCGGCGCGAGCGATAAGCCAGAAGCAACGCCAGAAACGCCGCCGCGGCCATCCCGCCGTAGCGAGGTTCCGGCACCACGACCGGTGGAACGATTGGTGGGATCGGCCCGCTCGGCGGCGGGTTGTGCCCGTGATGCCGGTGGATGGGTGGAATGATCGGAATTATCGGAAACCAGAAGCCTCCGCCAGGAGCGCCGGGCGTCAATGGCGCCACCGGCAAAATCGGAACCACGGGAGTCAATTCCTCCGGTGTGGGAGGCAATGTGGGAGCTTCCACAGGCAGCAGCGGAAATTTGTACGCGAAAACCGGGACATCCACGGGCGTGTCCAGCACCTTTTCGGTGGGCTCTTTCGGACGGATTGGCAGCATCGGAACCGCGGAATAGCAGTTGAGACAACGCCCGCGGACAATATGCACGCCGTCGGTGAACACCGTTTCACCCTTACGAAGCGTTAGCTTCTTCGCGGTCCAATAAATCTTTTCTCCGTATCGGTACGAGACATATCCCGCGAGATTTGTTTCCAGTTTCACCTCGTGGAGCTTGGCAAAGTCCACGTTCGCGTAGTTGGCGCGAACGTCCGCTCTGTTCATCGCCAGCCTGGCTTCATCCAGGGTCGCCGCGCCACCCGGAACGATCGAATATGGGTATACTTTTCGAGTCTCTTCCACCAGCACGAAAGACCGTTCGTACGAAACCCTGCGAGTGAATCGAGACGGTAGCTTTTGCGCAACCCGTTGGACCATTGGGCCCCGGTGACGCACCACATATAGCGCCAAGGCTGCAGACACAACGCCGAGCACACAGACGCAGAGCGCCGCAATACTCCAGGCGCGGTGGTGTTTCGTCAGTGCCGGCGCAAGAATCGATTGTTGTAGTCCACAACAGGGACAGCTAAGAGCGCCATCGTCCATCTCCGAACGACACGCCCGGCAAAGCATTATCACGTTGTGAAGAGATTATCCTCCGATTCGCCCTAGAACTCAACCATCGGTCCTGCCGTAACCGTGACAGCCTTGCCTTGGCCGCCTTCGTGATACATTCGTTAAAAGTTGCTATCGGAGGAAAAAAATGCCAAGCAAAGCTCTTCTCGCGCTGGTAACAACAATCACTTTGGCAGCCGCCTGGGCGTCGCCCCAGGTTGCACCGCCTCGCGTCAGGCCTGTCACCGGCGATTGGAGATCGGCTATAGAGCAGAAAATCGAGTCGGATTATCCGTTGACGCAGCCCAGTGGCGACAAATCGGACATTGTATCGGCCGGCGCGGTGCTGGTGCTCAAAAAGAATTCCTTGGTGATGCATCAGGAAGCGACGCTATCCAATGCGAATACCTATAAAGGCGGGAAACTTTCCGCGGGCTTTTTCGGCGGCCTCTGTAAGAACGCTCAGGACGGCTCTTGCCGGACGTTTGTCAAAGGTGAGAAGTTCTGGCTGATCGAAGTGGACGTCAAGGACGACGGCTTGGTGCTGCAATTCATGAGCGACCCGCTTCCCGACACGCGCTATATGGGAAGCCTGAAGTTCCCATTTGCCAAAGGCACTCAGCCGACGCCCGAAGAGATGGCGGCTGTGGTAGCTGAGGTCATCGGCGTGGACGCTGCATCGCAAGCGCAGCCGGCACCAGCCGCACAAGCGCCCGCTCCAGCGCCTCCTCCTGCACCGGTAGAACAGGCGCCCGCGCCCATCCCGCCCCCGCCTCCTCCGGTGGATCAGCCTCCACCCGAAATCAAGCTGGGCCAGACCAAGGACCAGGTGATCGCGGCGTTTGGACAACCGCAGAAAATCGTCACCCTGGGAACCAAGCAGATCCTGTTTTTCAAGGACCTCAAGGTGACGCTGGTGGGTGGAAAGGTGACGGACGTTCAATAGCGCCGATCGGCTGTTATATTAAGGGACAGTCGGGCCCTTAGCTCAGCGGTTAGAGCAGCGGACTCATAATCCGTTGGTCGAAGGTTCAAATCCTTCAGGGCCCACCAACCCGCAACCAAACCGGGGCCCCGGACATCAGTACTATTAAACATATGCTCAGTGCGACCTTCTTTCGGCGCCGGACCGGGCTTGTGTGCCTGTCGGTTCTGGCGCTCGGGCTGGCCACTCTCCAGGCTGCTCCTATCCCCTCCGTCGATGGCGTAGGCAACTTCCATCAAGTGAACGAAAACATCTACCGCGGCGCACAGCCGCATGGGCAAGGATTCGCCGCACTCGCACAAATGGGCATCAAAACCGTGATCGATTTGCGTGGCGAAAACTCGGAAGCGAATGCCGTCCAGCGCGCCGGTTTGCATTACGTCCGCATGCATTGGAACGGTTACAAAGCGCCGGACGACACTCAGATTGCCGCCGTATTGGCGCTCCTTAACGACAGCTCCCAGTGGCCGGTTTTCGTCCACTGCAGGCGCGGAGCGGACCGCACCGGCACGGCGATCGCCTGCTACCGGATCTCACATGATCATTGGTCCAATCAGCAAGCCCTCACCGAAGCCAAAACGTTCGGCATGAGTTCGGCCGAGATCCTGATGCAACGCTACATCATGAATTTCAAGGGGATCAATCTCCAGGCGCCTGTCACTGCGTCGAACGCCGCGCCCGCCGTCACCCCCCTCCCCGTTGCCGCCGCCCCGCAGCCCGCGCCGTAGTAACATGATCCTCAGTCCACTCTGAGGAGATTCGTGTGTTGCTACGCCTTGTTCCCGCACTTCTGTGTTTCTCTGTCCTTGGTCTGGGACAACAATCCATGCTGCTGCCGGAGAACTCGGTGACGCGCGTCTCCGAGCACGTCTACGCGATCGTCGGCTTTCCCAACATTGGAATCGTGGTGGGCAACCGCGCCACGTTAGTGGTCGACACTGGCATCGGCGGGCGCAACGGTGCGATTGTCGTCAAACAGGCCGAAAAGCTGGCCAAAGCGCCCATCCTTTACCTGACCACCACTCATTTTCACCCCGAACACGCCATGGGCGAGCAGGCCTTTCCGCCAAAAACGGTGATCATCCGCGACGCGGTCCAGCAGGATGAAATGAACAAACACGCCCAGGAATTCATGGACCTGTTTCGCAGCTTCTCGCCGCAGGCCAAGGAATTGCTCGTGGATGTAAAGCTTCGCCCGCCCGACATCACCTTCGATAAGGAGATCAGGCTCGACCTCGGCGGTCTGAATGCGCGGCTGTTCTGGTGGGGACCGGCGCACACGCAGGGCGACGAGATGATCTTCGTCGAACAGGATAGCGTGCTGATCCCCGGCGACATCGTGCAGGACAAAATCGTTCCCAACATGCCCAATGCCGATGCCAGCGTCAAGGGCTGGCTCGCGATTCTCGATCAACTGGAGCCGCTTCATCCGCGTTTCGTCCTGCCCGATCACGGCGCGCTCGGCGATGGCTCACTGATCGCGAAGGAACGGGCGTTCCTGCTGGAGCTCCAGACCCGCTCGCTTGAGCTCAAGCGCCAAGGCACGCCAGTCGACGAAGCCGCCAAAACAGTCACCGCCGAGTTCAAGACCAAATATCCCGATTGGGAGACCATGGGGCCCGTGGCCAACGTGGTCAAGCGCGTGTACGCCGAGCATCCCTGATCTTACTGAGCCGCGACTTACCGGGCCGCGACCGGATGCCCTGTTTAAGGGCCACCTATGAGAATCCGATCGGTGGCGTTTTGCCGCAAGTGAAACTAGATTTTATGGTGAGCGGACTTTTGTCACCAGGTGAGAAGATCTCGCACCGCTCGCGCTTGGCGCTTGCTGGCTACAAATTCCTGATCGTTATTCATGGTGATCAGCCATCGCTGGCTGCTCAAAGTGCTCATCTTGCGCACGTGATCCACATTGACAAGCGCGTTGCGATGAATGCGCCGGAAGCTGGTGCTCTTCAGGCGCTCCTCCAGTTCCTTCAGCGTTTGCGTGGCCAGGTATTTTCGCTTGGCGGCAACGATCCAAACCAAATCCCCGTCGGCTTGGAACGCATAAATCTCATCCGCGCTCAGCAGAAAATACTCTTCGCCGATCTTACCTACGATGCGCCGCGTGCGTTGCGTCGTCGCCGGCGGATCGCCGATCTCCTGTAACTGCGCGATCCGTTCGGTGGCCTGCCGCCCCGTCAATCCCTTGGCACGTTCCACGGCTTCCGACAGACGCTCCTGCCGCACTGGCTTGAGCAGATAATCGATGGCTCCCGCCTCAAACGCTTGGAGGGCATGTTCGTCGTACGCCGTCACCACGACGATCACCGGCAGGTGTTTGCCGTGCTTCAAGCGACGCACCACTTCGAGGCCGCTCATGGCCGGCATTTGCAGATCCAGCAAAACCAGATCGGGATGCTGGCGGCTGATCTTTTCCAATGCCGTGACCCCGTCCTCCGCCTCCCCCACGATCTGGACGCCCGAGATCGATTCCAATTCCTCGCGCAAAACCTTGCGGGCGATCGGTTCGTCGTCGACGATCAACGTCTTCAAAATCATGCGGGCGTCGCTTTCAGCGGCAGGAAGAAGCCAACCGTCGTGACCCCGTCCTCAACCTTGGCCAGAAGGCTCGACTCTTCGCCGTAGCACAACTCCAGCCGCCGCCGGACGTTTGCAAGACCGACTCCCGCGGTGGCCGGAGCGCCGTTGAGCAGCTCGGCATCGCATTCTCCCGAATTCGAGACTCGGATCGAGAGGGAATTCGGTTCAGCCGTAATGTTCAGCCGCACGAACCCCGCGCCGGCGCGTGCCGCCACACCATGCTTTACCGCGTTCTCCACCAGCGGCTGCACCGAAAGCATCGGAATGGAGGCATGCAAAGCCGAGTCATCCACTTCGATTTCAGTCCGCAGCTTGGACCCCAGCCTCAGTTGCTCGATCTCGAGATAGGCGCGCACAATCCGGAGTTCCTCCTCAATCTCGATCAGCGTCCGGTCCGAGCGCAACAGGTAGCGGAACACATCCGACAAATTCAACACCAGCCGCCGAGCCTCCGTGTTGCCGCGATCGATAGTTCCATACAGGGTGTTTAGCGCGTTAAAGAAAAAGTGAGGATTGATTTGCGCCTGCAGCGCCTTCAACTCCGCCTGCGTCACCAGGCCTTGCATCTGGATGCCGCGCATTTGTTCCACATGCTCCACCACAGCCGCGCCCAGCCGCAGCAACGCCGCAAAATCTTCGCTCAAATAGCGCCGCCCGCCCTCGCGCGGCCCAAGCAGCAGATACCGGGCATCGCCGCGTGAAAAGCGCAGAGGAACCACCGCTTGCTCGGCTTGGCCCTGCGGTGCGCGATCCCGCAATTCAAACCGCGTGGCCCGTACGAACCCGGCGATCACCTCAGCAGTACCTTCCAGGTACACGGATTCATCCTGCGACGCGCGCGCCAATCGAACCAGCTGCTCCAGCGCTTCGTCGACATTCGACCTCAGGAAAACCACGCTCGTCAGCCAGCTTTGGATCCGGTTGCGAACGTACACAAACAACGTCAACATCAGGCAGCCGCCTGCGAACAGCAGCCCGGCGTCGAAGGGATGCGTGCGTAATGCGCCATAATCCGCCGATTCCACGATCCGGATCGCAGCCAGCACCGCCGCCGCCGCAAGCGTGGCGTTCACTACGAATCGCAGGAAGGCATCCAGCAAAAGAAATCGATAGTTCTGCAGCAGGACGAACAGAGCCAGGGGAATTCCGGCGTGATGCAGCGCGATTTCCTTGGACCAGGCCTGCTGTCCATGCTCCGCTCCAAAGTGAGCGAATGAAATCGCGAATAAAAACAGCACCATCGCGCCCACCAGCCGCGACGTCGCCGCTCGATTCTTTTGCCGCAGTTCGACCAGTACCGAGATGGTGGTGAGCGCGGCGAATCCGAGAGTGACCACCAGCAGCGCGGCAAAGTGAAATGCCGGCCGCCCGGTAACCAGATCGGCGATGTGCAGAACGATGGCGCTGGAACTAAGTACGTACCCGGTGATCCAGATTGCCCGGTGCTGAGATTCCAACGAAATATGCAGCAGCACCGCCGGGAGCAGGCTCAGCACAGAGAAACTGGCCGCGACAATAACGCCGGACGCCATCCCACCCCGCGGTCCCGTTCCAAGTGCGATCAGCGAGCCGATGTTCCAAAGGAATGCCAGCGCCGCGGCTAAAACCGGCAGCCTGGCTCGCTCATCATGTCCGCGCCGCCAGTTCACCAGAAAAAAGTACAGCAGCATCCCAAAAATGACCGCTCCACCGCAGTGCCCGATGGTGTTCACCAGGGTGGGTTCGTGGACGCTGAGCCAATCCGGCATTCTGGTCTAACGATAGCGGATTTCGGGCCTTCCGATCACCTTCCCGAAAACTGGCCGCCGTGCAAAATTGCGATGGACCACGATCTGCTATAGGTTTCGCGTCGGGGGACGCAGATGATTTCCAGACTGGCTTGTTCGGCCTTGTTATTGGCTTCGGTCGTAATGGCGCAGAAGGTGATGCCGGGGACCGTGGCATTCGCGGCAGTACCGGAGTCGGGCTTCGACGCCTCGACGTCCAGCAGCAGCGACGCGCGTCAGCCGATCACCGCCCAGGAGCGCATCCAATGGGTCGTAAGGAGCACGATTGGCCCGGAAAACTTAGCTGGCGGGCTGTTTAGCGCGGGATGGGGCACGCTGATTAACTCTCCGAAGGCGTACGGAACGCGCTGGCAGGGTTTCGGCGATCGCTACGGCATGCGCCTCTCCGGAATCGCGTTGAGCAACACCATGGAAGCCGGGTTCGGCAGCATCTGGGGTGAGGATCCGCGTTACATCCGTGACGGCGGAGCGCCATTCGGTCACCGAATTGGACACGCGGTGAAAATGACTTTCATGGCGCAAGACCGCGATGGCAGGCTGATGCCCGCCTACGCCCGCATGATCGCTATACCGGGTAGTAATTTCATTTCCAATGCCTGGCGCGCGCCTGGCGACGACAGCGCCGATCGCGCAGCCATTCGTACCGGCCTCGGATTTCTTGGCCGATTGGGCGGCAATACCTTCGACGAATTTTGGCCTGATGTGCACCAAAGACTATTCCATCGGACGCGTTCGCCGCAGTAGAGCACGTACGATGGAGTAGATGACCAATCTCGAATTCACGCCGCTGGTGTTCGGCATCTCAGCGGTGGCGGGCTGCCTGGGCGCGCTCACGGGGCTTGGCGGAGGCGTCGTCGTCACACCGGCGTTGACGGTGCTGCTGGGCGTGGACATTCGATACGCCATCGGCGCAAGCCTGGTATCAGTGATCGCAACGTCATCCGGCGCCGCTGCGGCGTTTGTCCGCGAAGGTTACTCCAACATCCGCATCGGAATGTTTCTGGAAATTGCGACCACGTTGGGCGCGCTGCTCGGCGCGTTCCTTGCGACGCGAGCTCCAACGTCGATTCTGTCAATGATCTTCGGCCTGGTCCTGCTGCATGCGGCTTGGCAATCCAGCCGGGGTCGGCATCTGGACGAAGCGAACAAGAAATCGGATCCTCTTACGCAGCGCCTCAAACTGAACGGCGCTTATCCCTCGCCCGAGGGTCCGTGCGAATACAAAGTCGATCACGTCAAGACCGGTTTCGGAATGATGTTCGGCGCTGGAACACTGTCGGGCTTGCTCGGCATCGGATCGGGCGCGCTCAAGGTGATCGCCATGGATCAAGCCATGCACGTGCCGTTCAAAGTTTCCACCACCACCAGCAACTTCATGATCGGCGTCACCGCTGCGGCCAGCGCCGGAATTTACCTCAGCCGAGGCTATATCGAACCAGGACTTGCGATGCCGGTGATGCTAGGCGTGCTGGCAGGATCGTTGATCGGCGCGCGGCATCTCATCGGCGCCAAGGTCCGGGCGCTGCGCTGGATCTTCGCCGGGGTCGTAGGCGTCATGGCGATTGAGATGATCGTCACCGGCGTGCGGGGGAAACTCTAGTGAACGATCAGCGCCTGGAAGCAATCATCAGCGTGCTGCTCAGAACCGGGGTGATGCTCTCGGCCCTGGTGGTCTTGCTCGGCGGAATCTGTTTTCTCTCCAAACACGGACACGAGCAGCCGGACTATCGCGCCTTTCATGGAACCGAGGCGGCGTATCGCAGCATCTCCGGCGTGATTCGAGCGGCCGGGCCGTCTGACTGCCGCGCCGTCATCCAACTCGGCCTTCTGCTGCTGATCCTGACCCCAATCGCGCGCGTGGCGTTTTCGCTGGTAGGCTTCGGCCTCGAGCGCGACGGCACATATGTTGTGCTTACGTCGGTGGTGCTGGTGATCCTCGTTTACAGCCTCGCAGCGCCACACTGATTAGGCTGAGATTTGGAATGACCAGAAATTCCAAATACTTCTTCAAAATGCGGAGCATCTCGATCTTTGCCTTACAACCATTTGATTACAGACGGTTTACTAGTCGGAGGACGGTTAGCTCAATACTGCTAGCCCCTCTTCTTTGCCCCTTTGGAACTATTGTCTAAGTGTAAAGTCTGGTGTAAAGTTCTAGTTGTGAAGAGATCGCTGCCTGCCTTGCGCCTTAGTTCGTCTCCGCTGGTGTATGTAATTGGTCAGGTTCGTATTTCACCGGTCGTTTCGATCGAGAAATACATCCCAGACATCCAGGACCGATTTCGTCAGATCGGATTTCCGAAATTCAAGCGCGGCCAACTTCAGGAACTGCAATTCGCCGCGGACATGGCACCGAAGTTTAGCATAGCGCCACGATTTGAATTTCAAGACAAAACAGGCAACAGTGGGATTTTGGTCACTAGCGATTTTATAGCATTCCACACGAATCTGTATAAATCCTATGAACAGTTCGAGGAGGTGCTGGGCAACTCGCTGCAGATCGTCCACCAAGCCGTGAACCTGAGTCTTGTTGAGAGGCTAGGACTACGCTACGTTGACCTAATTCGCCCCGGCCAAAACGAGCGATTCAATGACTACCTCAAGCCGGGGCTCCATGGGTTCGATACCTCGGCGCTCCAGCTGAGCGATGCGCTTCATAGGTTCGAAGTTGTCGGAAAAACGCAAACCGGCACGCTTGTCGTGCGATATTCGCAGAACAAAGGCGGTGCTTTTTTACCTCCGGACCTCGCATTGAATACGTTGACCTACAATATATCTTTGGATCAGGAAGAGACTATCGCATTACTCGATTTAGATCATTACAGCGATCGCCAGATGGACTTCCATGTTCAATCTGTCATGGAAACGATTGGCGGACTCCATGACGGCTTGGATCTAGCATTCCGTGGCGCCGTCACGGAAATCGCGCTGTCAAGGTGGGGGAAGGAGGTAAACAATGCGTGAATACGAACTTCACACAACGATTTTTCCGAGCAATGTGCCCGGCATCAATGTAGGAGCCGAGGGTACCAAGGCACTGGGCCGGCTCCCAACGCCTCTGCATCAGGCCTCGGCGGTCTTAGCATTCTTAGGACTAGTTGCAGGGACCGGGAGCACGTTTGGGCCTAACGCTGTTCATGGCGGTCAGAGCACTAATGTCTCTTATCGCATCTCCCTACCCTCGCCTGGCCAAAGGGCGCTCCTCAGCGTACGCGACAGGCTGGTGGCGATTCGTCACTATTTTGGCCTCAGCATCAGTGATCTCGCCAGGATATTACGCGTCGGTCGGCCAACAGTCTACGCGTGGATGCGTGAGCGGTCCCTCCCTAGTTCAGGACACGTTGATCGAATCGAAAGGCTCGCTACTCTAGCAGAAGCGTGGCGTCTTGCATCGCGCCATCCGATCGGATCGCAATTGCGAAGCCGCGGCAAAGGCGGCAAATCGCTGTTGGAGTACCTGTCGGACGAGCAGTTGGACGAGCAAGCCGTGAGACGGATCTTTACATCGCTGAAAGCGCGCTTGGAGCAGCAGCAACAAGTACGAGCCGTTCGCGGCCAGAGTCCGGCCGAGTACGCGAAGTCCCACGGTTTCGCGGAAGTTCCTAGGCGAGTCCTTAAGCGGAATCTTGGCCTATTGGCTGGGTCTCGCCGGGTTGTTTCGTGAGTTGCCACTGAAATTTCGGGAGCTTTTCTGTCGATAGGTTCTGTCCCAGCAGAGTGGCGCCAGGGATCAGTAGTGCCACATGAACTCGTTGCTACTCTTCAGCCAACGCTAGCCGCTGACGTGCTTGTCGTACTGATCAGTCAAGACTGCGATATTGTTCACAACTCCTTCGAGGACGAGCCGTATGTCGAACTGCTCCTCGCGAGGCCTACGAACGAGCGAGATGGCAACTTATTTCACGGCAAGAATCCTAGACGGCTCCAATTCGAGGTGCAGCACCCTGCTGGGTTGCAACTCTACTCGGTGAATATCAACGAGAAGGCGCGGATTGACCGAGCGCTCCTAGTATCGGGTTTGCCAAGCACTGATGCTGTGCTGGACGAGGATACTGTCGACCTACTTGCGAGTTGGGCGGCCAAGCGCTACACGCGTCCAGCGCTTCCCACAGAATTCAACGAGCGTTGCCGATCTGCAATTCCGCGAATCTACAAAAAGCTGAAGTCGCATGGCAATTTGATCACCAGCTTCCGGCTTCAACTGAACACCTACGACGAGCTTCCCAAAGGCTCGACTTATCGCGTAACCGTCACGGGAACGTGCCTCCCAACAACCTTGCATGACCGCCAGCAAGAACAAGTTGCAGTTTCGCTGCTTGACGCTGTGCACCGGGAGTTAGAACGGTGCGAGGGTATCGAGGTGGAGGTCGCTCGCTTGTTGTCGGAGGAGGAGGTCAGCCTCCACGATTTGCGATACATGGTTCCTTGGGATTTTGACTATGTAAGCTACCGGGCTGGCGATCTTGATGGCCTCGCGCCAGGATAGGCGGCCACAGCACCCGATCTCAACAGCTGCACTAAAACAGCTTGCCGATCGACCGCTGCAACTCCCGGAAAATCTGGTCCGGCGTCTTCGTCGCATCAATCACCACGAAATCGTAGCGCTTCGCCATGCGGTCCAGCGCACTGATCACGCGCGATTGATATTTGACGAAGCTGTCGTGCATGTCCGCGCCGAAACGCATGTCCATGCCGCTTTCCCAATGGTCGAACGCGCCGCGCCCCAGCACCACGCGCTGCACCAGGTCGCGAACCTCGGCCCGCAGATAGTAAATGGCGTGCGGCACCAGCGCAAAGCTGGCCACGCGCTCGATCCAAGCACGATCCTCGCCGCGCGCGATAGCCCGAGCCATCAAAGAATAAATGTAGCGGTCGGTCAGCACCACAAAGCCAGCCCGCAGCGCGGGGACGATTTCGTTCTCCAGGCGATCGGCAAAATCAGTGGCATAGAACAGCGTCATGGTGATCGGCCCCAGCGTATTGCCTTCTTTGGCCTGCGAGATTCCCTTGCCTGCCAGTGCGCCGCGCGCCAGCCCGGTGTCGAGCACCGCGTGCCCTTGATGTTCCAGCCAGGTGCGCAAGCGCGCCACTTGCGTCGAACGGCCCACCGAGTCCGGCCCCTCAATCACGATCAGCTTCCCTTGCAGCTCACCGCGATCGACGCCCGCCAGTGGCTCGCTATAGAATTCGAGGGGCGGCTTTAGCAGCATCCGAATCTCCTCGCTGCGCGTGCAGCACGCCGTTGCGCAGGCTCTCGCCCAGCTCCTGCATCACGATGTCGCGCATCTGCTGTTGTTGTTCCTCGATCGATCCGGTGGCGTCGATCACGTGAAAGCCCACCTCGTGAATCATAGCCTCGTATTCATCCAGGATGCGCCCCTGAAAAATCCGGAAGCTCTCCTCTACATTGCGGCTAAGCCCCATGTCCATGCCCGCTTCGTAATACTTGATCGCATTCCGCCCGCCTAATATACGCCCGATCGCTACGTCCAGCGGCACGCGAAAATAGAACGCCAGGTTCGGCCGCAGAGCGAAGCGGTACAAATTGCGCACCCAGCGCCGGCTGACACCCCGCACCACATCGCGCGCGAATGCCGTATAGGCATAGCGATCGGCGCAAACCACGGCGCCGGCCTTGACCAGCGGGACGATGTAGCGCTCCAGGCGATCGGCGAAATCGGTGGCGTGGATCAAGCTGAACGTCACCGGCGTGAACATGTTCTTCTTTTTGCCGCGCTTGGTTGTTTCGCGCACCAGCGGCGACGAGTTCCACTCGCTGAACGCCACCGCGATGCATTGCGACTGCAGCCACTGGCTCAGCAGCGCGAGCTGCGTGGATTTTCCGGATCCGTCGATCCCCTCTACGACGATCAGCTTGCCACGATGACGATTCGGAACCAGCAGGGGCATAGGGGGAGGCGAAAGAACATTATAACGTTTTGATGAATTTTGGGCGGAAACCAGCAGGGCCCACGATACTATGGGATTATGCCGCGATACGCCGCCATTGACATTGGCAGCAACTCGATCCGCATGCAAACCGCCGAAACGGGCGACGGCATGGCCACCAAAATACTGGCGGCCGAAAGACAAGTGACCCGGCTGGGCGCGGGCGTATTCAATGACGGGCGCATCACCGCCGACGCGCTCGAATTCGTCTGCGCGAACCTGGCACGCATGGCGCAGATCTATCAAAAGCTGGATGTCATCGGCGTGCGCGCGGTGGCCACCAGCGCCGTGCGGGATGCAAGCAATCAACAGGAGTTTCTGGAACGCGCGTCCAAAGCGCTGGGCGCGCCCATCGAAATCATTTCCGGGCAGGAAGAAGCGCGGCTGATCCACCTGGGCGTGCAGGCTCGCTGGCCGCAGACCGGCAAACGCGTGTTGATGATCGATGTGGGTGGCGGCAGCGCCGAAGTGATTTTATCGGATCACGGGGTCTTGTCGGAGGCGTTCTCCAAGCCCCTGGGCGCCGTTCGCCTGACCGAAGTTTTCCTGCGAACCGATCCGCCGGCGCCCATCGATCTGCATCGCCTGAACGAATACATCGAGGAAAAGCTCTCTGGGCCGTTGACCAAGATCGGTTCCGGACCATTTGATCGCGCCATCGCGACTTCGGCCACAGCCGCAGCCATTGTGTGCGCGGTGAACAGAGTTGCCCGCTCGCGTCGCGACGAAGCGGACCGGCTGAAGGCTTCGGCCGCGCAGATCCGGCGCTTCTATCGCGATGTGTCGGTGCTGGACGTGAACGGCCGCCGCAAGATTCAAGGCATTGGCCCGAACCGCGCGGAGTTGATCGTGGCGGGCGCCGCCGTGTTCCGCCGTATTCTCGAACTGTTTCATCAGCCGGCGTTGCACTATTCGGCGGCAGGCGTGCGCGACGGAATCATTGCCGACCTCACGGCTCGTGGCGTCGGCCGGGAATTGAGCATGCTCAGCCGGGATCAGCGCCGCTCTGTGGAGCAAATGGCGCGCCGCTACGGCGTCCAGCTCTCGCATGCGCGCAAGGTCGCGGATCTGGCACACCGGCTGTTTCAGTCCTTGCAGCCGCTCCACAGGCTTCCCCCGGCGCTCGGAAAACTGCTGGAGGCTGCGGCTTATCTGCACGACATCGGGCACTTCGTCAGCGATACAGGCCATCACAAACATTCTTACTATTTGGTTGCGAATTCCGACCTGCCGGGCTTCACCGACACCGAGCGCCAAATGATCGCCCTGCTATGCCGGTATCATAGGAAGTCTATGCCCACCCCCAGGCATTCCCCCTTCCAAACTATCGAGCCCGACGCCCGGCGCGCCATCAACCTGCTGGTTCCTCTGCTGCGCATCGCCGACAGTCTGGATCGCAGCCACGAGCAGCGCATCGGTGATCTGCAGGTGCAGCTTCGTAACGGAACTGTCACATTGGCGCTCGATTCCAAGCCCGATCCGGACCTGGAGGTCTGGGCGGTGGAACGCGTGGCCGACACCTTCCGCGACACCTATCAAATGCAGCTCCAGTTGACTAAGGTGCGGCCGTGACCAGCAAAACCAGCATTCACGATTACGCCGTGGAGCAGATGAATCGTCTGCTGACCACGCTCGCATATCAGGTTCACCGCGCCGCCAAAAAGCCTGGCCCGGATGAGATTCACGATTTGCGCGTCAGTGTGCGGCGTTTTTCGCAGGGGCTCGAACTGTTCGCCGATTTCTTTCCCAAATGGGAAATCAAGAAGATTCGCCGCATGCTGAAGCGCGTTATGCGGGTGACTTCGGACATCCGGGACCGGGACATCACGCTTGAGTTCCTGGCCGAAGCCGGCCACGTCACGCACCGGCCACGGCTCGAAAAAGAACGCGGGGCCTACCAGCGCCAATTTTCTGAAATGTTGCGCCGCTGGAGCGCACAGGACTTCTCGGCGAAATGGCGGAGTGGATTATCACTCCGCAGAGTATGAAGCTCAATCCCTCTCAGAGCGTCGCCCAGAACGCTCGGGAGGTGCTGCCCAAGATGGCCCGGAAATATTTCCAGGCCGGCCGGGACGCCGTCAGCGGGAAGAAACCGCCGGAGGAATTGCATGGGTTCCGTCTGCAGACCAAGCGATTTCGCTACACTCTGGAGTTGTTCCGGCCGGTCTACGGCCCGCAATTGGATCGTTACTTAAATGCGCTGCGGACGTTGCAGAGCGCGCTCGGGAAAGTCAGCGATCATCAGGCCATCCAGCGAGTAGTGGACGGCGATCGCGCCCTCCAAGGCCAAATCCGCGAGGAACTGAAAAAGAAAGTGAGGGACCTGCGCCACGAATGGCGCGCCTTCGATTCCGAGGGGACATTGAAGCGCTGGCGAACCTACCTGGCCGGCGATCATTCCAAACCCCGAACTTCCAAGAAACGCGCGCCTCGGCCCGTTGCCAAGAAAACCGCCCCGCGAAAGCGCACTTAAGGCTGCGAGTCTCCGATGCTAGAATAGGGGCGACACCCTTGAAGTGCACAATCGCGCTGGGGGCTCCTGCTGGGAGGTCGTCTAATGGTAAGACTGCAGACTCTGGATCTGCGTATCGGGGTTCGAGTCCCTGCCTCCCAGCCAATTTCGCGCCGGCCACGCTGTGAATTGATATCCTAAGGAGAGTTTCAGCGACCTATGCGGACCATCACTCTCTCATCCCTATTGCTGGTTTCCGGATTCCTGGGGCTGGCCCAGAAGCCGGCCGATCCGGGCGATAAAGCTCCGCCGGCTGTCGATGAAGCCCTACGCGCTCGTGTCGGCCAGTATTATGGGGCATTCATGGCGGGGAAATTCAAGGACGCCTACAACTTGGTAGCGGACGATTCCCAGGACGCCTTCCTGGTGGCGGACAAGGATCAATACAAGGCCTGTGAAACTATCAATGTCCGTTATTCCGACAATTTCACCAAGGCCACGGTTCTTGAAAGCTGCAAGACCGACTGGATTTGGCACGGTGTACGCACCCCGACAACATTCCCGATTACCAGCACCTGGAAGATCGTCGATGGCAAGTGGTATTGGTTCTATGTAAGGCCGACCCAGGCTCCATTCCCGTTCTCGCCCACCGGCTTTATTCCGGTTCCAACCGAGGAGGAGATGGCGAGGGCGACGGCCATACCACGCGATATGCAGGGCGCCGCGAAAAGCATCCTATCGAAGATCACGCTGGATAAGAAGAGCGTGCATCTTACACCGGATCAAACTTCACAGGATGTGATTCAAATTCATAACGGGATGCCCGGCGAGATTAAGCTCGAAATGGACCAACTGAGAATACCGGGCCTGAAGACGACTCTCGGCAAGAGCACGCTGGCCGCGAACGAAGATACCACTCTGACGTTCGAGTACAACCTGGATTCAACCGAGATCGCCTGCGTCGACTGCGCCAAGAAAATCAAGGGGACACCCTTCGCCGCGCTGCACGTGATTCCGACTGGCCAGATTTTCAATATTGCTATTTATTTTGGTCCGGCTGGCCCGGCCAACTATCATAAGGTTCCGGCTCCTGCCCAGCAGTAGGTGTGTGGGCGCATTTTAGGGCACCTCGACATGGCCTTTGCCGTGCTTCCTCTAGCGTGGAGGCCCAGCACGGCATGATTGATTTCTCAACGACGCTCCTCACTTCCCATCACAATGCGAAGGCAACTTCGACCTGCGCGAGGAGTTTAGCGGCTAGTTCTCAAAAGGTTGCAACGGCGTCGCAGAACACGTTTGCGCAAACGCTGTCCGGGATGACGACGGATCCGAATTCTTCGTTGGTGAACTCCGGCACATCGGCGAGCCAATTACCGGTCGCAGGGCAAAATTCTGTCACCGCACCAGTCGGATTGAGCGGTCTCGTTCCGCCGACCGAAACCGTATCCGCCACCCCAGCGCCAGCCGCGGCGACGACGCAATGGTATGCCGCGAGCACCGCGGATGACGAGTATTGGGCCCAGCAGCCGGCGGCTGTCCAGGCGCTTCGTGAGATGCCGAGTGAAAATGAGCGGCAGCAGCTCGCGTCGCAGCTCGCCTCTCAAGGCTACTCCATCGACGTTCCGGTGATGGTTTGGGGATGGGATGCGGGCATAACCACGCAATTGCGCGAGAGCGCCGGATATACCTGGGTACCGTCGGCAACTCAGGCGAATGTTACCGAAGCGCCGGGGCTGAATACGCCCGGCTTCACCCCGTATAACCCCGCGAATCCGCCGGCCGGTTCGATTCTGGTCGGATGATTCTTACTGCACCGGGATCGTAATCCCTTGCGAGAAGTACAAATTGCCGGCTTTATCAAACGCAATTACGGCGAGCGGCTGCGCGGCGCCGGTTTTGGTAGCCGCGGGAACGTGGAAGGTTACCGCATATACGCCCGTTTGCCCTTGCACGTAGTTGGCTGAGATCAGCGGCACGCCGCCATTGTTCAACCCGATAAGCAGCGGCGCAACCACGGCCTGTCCGGGAATGCCGGCCGAGCCTGTGGCTGTAGCGGGCGATAGCTGGCCCAATCCAGTAACGTACACCGTGATGTCCTCACCGAGCTGGGCGGGATTGGTGGGGCTCACATAGCTTCCATCCGGACGTTGCGCCACGGCGTAGGTTTGGTTCCCGCTGGTAGTGGTGAAAACTCCTGGAGCGAAGGGCTTCACGGGCACACTGATGGTGGCTGAGCTTCCGCCGGAGGATGTCACGACAACATCTACGTTGGTGGCCGTGGTGGTCCCGGCGGGCAGGGTTTCAAACGGAACTTGCACGGCGACTTGTTCTACATTTCCGGAATTCATCACGTAGTAGATGGGCGCGGCCACGCCGGCGAAACTGATACTCACGCCTTGTAGAGTGATGGGGAGCGGACCCACGATGTTGTTGGCGGTCACCAGTCCTTGGACTCCGGGAAGAAGTCCAAAGCCCGTCACAATGGCGATGCCGCCCGGCGAAATTCCGTTGTTGGCCTGGAAGCTCGCTCCGTTGATAATGGCGAGATTCGTGGGGCCATTGGGCCGCACGGTAAGGCTGAAGGTGACGGTGAACGTCGACGTCGTGGCTGTGATGGTGACGGGGCCAGGCGTGGCGCCGGCCTGAACGGTGGTGGAGACCTGGCCGTTGGCGTCGCTGGTTCCAGTCGGGGTGTTGACGGTGGCGCTGCCCGCGGTTACCTGGAAATTCACGATAGCGCCAGCCACGCCGGTTCCTCCGCTGCCGGTAACCTCAACCACCAAGGGCGACGTGAAGGCGGTGTTGATCATCTGGGATTGGCCGTCACCGGAGACCTTCTGAAGTCCTGAAGAGAGCACCAGCGTCGCCAAATTGAATGTGCCTACCGCAGTGCCCGACGTCGCGGTCACCTGAACCGAACCGGCGGAGGTGCCGAGGACAACCACGGCCGAGGCGTGTCCATTGGAGTCGGTCACCGAGATGAGTTGCGTCAGGGTGGCAGTGCCTTGGGTGACCTTCCAAGAGACTGATGCCGCCACCAGGGGGTTTCCACCCGAATCCACTACCTGGACCACCAAAGGCGTGGCGAGCGTCGCACCAGGAACTCCAGTCTGGTTGTTGCCTTGGATCAGCTTTACAGTGGCCGGCGGGCCAGGGTTGACGGTCAAACGGAACGCGGTCAGATTGATGGAATAGCCGACGTTGGCTATGACGCTGGTTACGCCCACATGGGGACCGACGACCAAGTTGCAGGTAATGGTTCCGGTTCCGTCCGACAGCACACCCGTGCCGTTGGGATCCGCGCATGTGGCGGTTGGGTAGAGCGTGGGATCGAGGTTTGCGGTGTTGAGATGAACGCTCACATTGGGGATCGGCTGACCTGTATTGGATATCACCTGGTAGATAAGCGCCCCCGGGATGGTTTGGTTCACCTGGGCGATGAACGGCGTAGCAATTTGCGGCTGCGTTTGCTGGATGGTGGCCGGCATGGCGATCGGGCTACTGGGCGTGGTGGTAATGGTGAAACTCAGAGTATTGGTGCCGGTGGCGCTGGCTACAACCGTGATTTGACTGAAACCGCGGCTAAGGTCGCTTCCAGATAATTGCTGTTGACGTATTGAAGTTGACTGAGGCAACCCCGTCGGCGTCGGTGGCGACGACTTGCGAAGATCCGCCTAAGCCGGTGGAGGAAAGTGTCGCCTGGCCGGACGTAACCAGGAAGGTCACCGGCGTGTTCGCCACTGGATTGCCGTTTTGATCGCTTACCTTGACCGAGAGGGGCGACCCTACTCCGGTGCTGCTGCCTCCGCCAGCCGGCAGTATCTGGCCTTCCCTGCGACAAACGTCAAGCCCTGCGGGGTGATGGCGCTCGAACTACTGACAGTGAAATCGAACAATACGGTTTTGGCGCCTGCGCTGGCGGTCACTTGTACTGGACCGGCGGTTGCGCCAGCGATGAGATAGGTGACTGCGTAGCCGGTGGAAGGGGTAATCACCGATGCGGGTGACACGCTTGAACCGGCGTCCATTGGAGTTGAAATTGACCTGGATGCCACTAATGGGCAAGCCATTGGAGTCCAGCACCCGAATGACGATCGGAAGAGACGTTGTGCTCGGGGCCAGGGTTTGGCCGCCTCCGTACTGGAGAAGAATAATTGGCTGTTCGTTCGTCATCGCGGGACGGTTAAACGATAGTGCCCCGGCGATGGTTGCGGTTGGGAGGGTGGAAATCGACTTCTCTTGGCCGCCTTGCGGATTGAGTTGCTCCACGACATTATTGGTACCGACGCAGGCCCACGGCATAGAGCGAATTGACATATGGCACGCCGTTGACGGGCACCTCGTTGGAGACGGCAAACGCCGCCGGGAGAACTCAAGTTGGGAACGTTGAACAACGATATGCTGAGCGCTCCGCCCGTGCCGATGGAAATTTGATAAGCCGTCTGCGTGGAACTGGCAAAACCCAGGATCGAATTTGTCCCTGTTACCAGTAATGTATCCAAGGCAATTTCCAAGCTGGGTGTGGTGGCTGCAACGGTGCGGTTTGCAAGCGCGATAAGCATGAGCGATGAGCCGGTAATGGGAGTCTGGTTGCTAAACAGTGCGTATTGGCCATCGGTAGTGAAGGCGGGCCGGCCTGGAGTGCCGTTAACCGTGATTGGGCCAGCAGGGTTTTGGGTGAAGGTATTGGGATTAATATCAATGATTTCGTTAGGGAGAGTCACATAGACCAGACCGTTCGGACCCACGGAAATCGAGTTGGCAGTGCCATGAAAGCCAATGTTGCCGGTCACCAGATGGCTGGCCACGTCGATGGAGTTGATCTGCGTGGTCCCGTTTCCGGTCCCAAGGCTATAGAACGTCTTGCCATCGAGACTGACGGTGACGTCGCTTATGCTGATGCCGGTACCGGGACTGATTCCGCCGGGGACCAATTCCAAGTCGGTTGAAGTATCGAAGATGTGCAGGTTCCCCGCGGCCACGGCGAGGCGGGTTCCATCGGGTGTAAGCACGGCTGCGGTGGCTTGCTGCGAATATGCGGCGATATCCTCTGGAATCTGGAAGAGGTTGTCGATCTTTGTGACGCTTTGGTTGGAGGCGGTACCAATCGCATAATACTTACTGCCATCGGGTAAACCGAGGACCTTGAAAACGCCCGCTCCGGCTTGAAAACCGCCAACGATAGAGAGAGGAGAGGTAGTCAGCACCTCGATGTTCTCACTGGGCTGGCTGGCGCCGGGTGTGACGAAAATGCGCTGCGCATGGAGCGCGGACGCGGTCGCCATGACAAGGCATACCGCGGACGTTCTTAGAATCCAGTGGGACATTACCAAGACCTCTTTTTTATGGTTCGATGAGTACACAAATCGTGCACAATTCGAGTGGCTTTGACGCGGGGTAAGTTACAGACTATCACAGGCGCTGGAGTTTGCAAGTGGGGATTAGCGCAGGGAAAATTACTGTGCTGCAAAAGAAAAAGGGGAGCCGAAGCTCCCCTTTCTCGCTAGCTGACTAACGTCAGGTTTAGTGGCCTTCGTTCTCGCCGGGGACGCCCGTGCGATTCAAGCATCGGCAGATCGAGCTGAATTGCCAGGTAGCCTTCGGCCAGTTTCTGCGCACCGGCATCGCTGATGAAGGCGAAGCCATGGCAGTATTGGAAGTTCGCACGAGCGATGATGTAGCCTTCGAAGCCCGGGGTCGCCGGAATTCCGTAGTTTCCACCACTGCTCAGCGTGAAGACCAGTTCCGCGCCAGAAGGCACGTCTGACGTTGTGACCGCTGTCGGAGGCGCTGCGCCACCGCCGGTCGTGGTTCCGTAGTAGGTCAAAGTGACGAGGCCCTGTTGTGGGGTAACCCCGTTGAGCGTGTCTGCTGTGGTATTGGCGATCGCTACGCCAGTGTCAAATCCAAACTGGTTGGTAACGAACGGGAACAGCAGGTTGCAGTTGCACGAGTTGATCGTGAACAGATTGGCCGGCGTGTAGGGCTGGCAGAAGCGCGGGATTGGCGCGCTGGTGGAAGCCGTAGGAGCCGTCGACAGCGGGGCGAAGTTCACCGAGACGGTGGCAACGCCAGGCGCCGGAATGTTCTGGCCCGTGTTGGAGATGTACGCCGCGTAAGCCGGGATCGCCAACGTTTCCGTGACGCTCGGATCGGAGTACAGGATCTCGTAAGTAGCCACAGCGGTGCTTCCGCTGATGGTCAACTGATTCGGATTCCCAGTTCCATCGCCACCGATTAGCATTGCATAACCGGCAGGCGTGCCAGGACCGTAGTTACCCGTAAGGGTGACAGCGCCGGGAACGAAGATGCTAACACCGGTCTGAATACCCGCGAAGGCGAAGGAGATTTCCGTGCCTTGCGAGGCCAAGCCGACCGAGCCGGAGCCATTCACTCCCGTACCAGACGTGTAGGAGCTCGCGGGGAACTTGATGCCGTCTTCGGTGTCGCCAGCGAAGGAGATGGAGCCCGGAATGAAGCCCGATTCCGTTCGATACGTGAATCCAGGTACGTTCTGGAGACCCACGTCCGAATCAGGATCTGCGGTTCCATTCATCGACATGGAATCTAGCCCTGATTCTATTTGGTTGTAGTTTCGCGGTTTAAAGGAGTACCCGAATCCTTCTGTAGCGGAAAGTGTCGGGAACCCGCTTGCCGCTCCTATAGCTACTGGTGACCCAGGTGCGTTTTCTACAAGGAACGGATTCAGGCTGTCGCACTGCACATAGGTGTCAGTCTGCAGCTTGGCGAGCAATCCCTGCTCGGCCAAACCGACGATCTGGCTCGGGTTGTTGATGGTGATGGTTTCACCACCGTTCACGCCGATCAGCTCGGTGATTTGGGTCGGGATAAAGGTGGAAGAGACACCCAGCAAGCAGGCATTGGCGCGGATGTTGGTGATGCGGATCACGCGCGTACCGGCAGTTCCGGGAGCATCGATCGGTACACCTTGCCATGTAATGGTGCTGTTGTTGCTCTGGACGCCCTGGAACACATTGTAGTGCGGTCCGGGGACGAAGAAGTTGACGCCTGAGCCGCCGACTCCGCCGTTATAGGAGCCGAGCGCCCCAATGCCAACGCCAACGCTGACGATTTGGCAGTTGGTGTTGTTATTCGCCAGGCAACCCAGTTGATTTAACGCCTGACCATAAGTGGGAGGCGTCGGCGGGGTGGCCAAGGGGTGACCGAGAACGGTCGGACTCGGCGTCGCCGATGACGGGTTGGGGCTGGCCGGGAACGGTTCGTCGATCAAAATCAACGCCTCAGAAGCACCGGACGCACCCGAAATGATGCGGCTAGTGATGTTGGTGTTGAGTGAAACCTGCACGTTGGACAGGGGAATAAACTTCCCTGCCGTGGTCGGCACGCCGCCGGTGCAGTTGAGAATCAGGTCGCCCACCAATTCCGCGACACCCTCCGCTCGAACAATGTTCGGGGAGCCGGCGTTAGTATTACAAGTGAACGCTCCCTGCGCGAAAGCAGTCGAGCTACCCAAACAAAGCAGCACGGCCACCGCAGCAAGCGCCAAAAGCCATTTGCGAAAATCTGCCATTTCCTTCTCCTTGTGAAAATCTGAAATTGAATTGATGGAAGTTCTCTTTTTCAACCTGAGCCTCGAGTAAACGCTCGTCATGAAGATTTTGAAATCTCAGCCGATCAAACCCAGCGCTTTGAAACGCCTGGCGGCCGCTGCTGCCTTGCTTGCTCGATCTTGCTTCATTGTCTCCATCTAGCTCAACTTGCTTTTTTAAGACTTCTCGTATCTTCTTTGTGCTCGCGGGATTCATGCGTCAAAGAATGAATGCCGCCAAACCTGTTCGGACGCAGTCAATCATTCATAACACTACCTGCCGGAACAAGTCAAGCGTAAAGTGTTGATCTGACAACCCGCTGGTTCCCTAACCTCAAAGTGGATCAGCGCACCATTAGATCACAAGCTACATGCTAAGTCAATCATTTACAGCCAACGGCAAAAGACTAAGCCCGAACGGGGAGTAAGTGAGGTTATTAGGCGATTTTTAGCAGCTGCAGCAAGAAGGGGTTCTATTGGTTTGTTGAACTTACTGCTAGCTTACGGTTCTCGACGAGAAGCGCGAGCGGTCCTACTCCTTGACATCCTTGCGAAGCCCCTTCAGTTTGTCTCGTAATTCGTCGGTGGCGTCCGTCAT
This sequence comes from Bryobacterales bacterium, assembly GCA_963772905.1. Taxonomy (GTDB): domain Bacteria; phylum Acidobacteriota; class Terriglobia; order Bryobacterales; family Bryobacteraceae; genus Palsa-89. The sequence goes on from CAVYZD010000001.1 coordinate 522,518, forward strand.
CTGGTTGGTGTCGAAAATCACGTGCGGAGTAAGAAAGATGATCAACTCAGTACGCTCTTTCATGTAGGACCTGGAACCGAACAAGGCGCCGAGGAACGGTATACGATCTAACATCGGGATTCCGGACAGAATCATACTCGTGCTCTCTTGGATTTGACCGCCAATGGCGATGGTATCCCCGTCCTGCACGGTCACTTGGGTGGAAACGGACTTGGTTGCAAAGGAGGGGGAATTGATAGTGCTTCCCGACGATGCCGCAGTGGTCGGCTGCGGATCGCTAACACTCTGGTTGATTACCATCGTGACGATTCCACTGGGAGTGACTCGAGCCACGATATTCAGCCCGATTCCGGTGGCTACGTTGGAGATACCAGTAGTGACGGAGCCGGTAATTCCGCTCGCAGTGGAACTGGATTGGGCTGGAACTGTACTACCAACGGTGATGGAAGCGGGGATACTGTCGGTAGCGATCACGGCGGGCGAGGAGATAACCTTGGCTTTGCTCTGCGATTCCATTAAGGTCACAGTGCCGAGAAGTTCCCGGCTCCTGCCGACCAGCGCTGCGGCCGAGAGAGTGGTGGTGCCGCCGGTAAGGGTCCCGAGGAGTGAAGCGGCGGTATTGGTAGACGAGGTACTCTTCTGCAGCGTGCCTTGGATGTCACTGGAGAAATTGGTGTGACAAATCGATGGAGTAGATCTTCGCTTCGATGAGGACCTGGCGCGGTGGAACGTCCAGTTCCCTGATCAATTGCTCAATGCTCTCGTACTCTTGCGGAGTGGACTGAATGAGCAAGGTGTTGTTCATCGGGTTGGCAATGACGTGCGGACCCCGGGCAACGGCCCCAGGAACGTTTCCCAAATACTGGCCAGTGAGATCGCCGCGCCGCGGCATTGGTGGGAAGTGAAGCAGCCGCATTCGCCGCATTGGTGGCGCCGGTGTTGCCGAATGCGCCGCCGCCGAACGGACTTCCATATCCTCCAGCGCCTCCGTACCCGCCTCCTCCGTAGCCCCCGGCCCCGCCATAGCCATAGCCGCCCCCCGCCAAATCCACCTCCGCCAATTCCGCCGAATCCGCTGCTCCCGAACGCCTCCGCCTCCCCCAAACGACCCGGCGCCAAACCCGCCGGCTGCCCCGGCGCCGATCCCGTTCAACGAGCTCATTCGCATGCAATTCATGATCGAACTTTGCGGGCCGCCGATATCTCCGTAGCTGGAGAGCTGGCCATACAGCGCCTGGATGGAGCAAGCCATGGTATTCGCATCGCCGTAATGAACGCGATAGACGTAGTCCTTGATTCCGCCCGCCGAAGCTTTGACGGGGATATCCAGCTTTTCGAGCCAGGTTTCCACTTCGGTGAAGGCGCCCGGGATTGGGCGCGACCGCGATGATGGTGTTGATGCGGTCGATCGGCAAGAACTTGATCGGCGAATTCTTGTCGGACAGTGCGATCGACTTGACGATGTTCTCGAGCTCCTTGGAGATATCGGAAGGCCGCCCGTTCTTTACCGGAAATACGTGCACGCGTTTATTGGCGATCGAATCGCTGTCGAACATCGCGACCAGGTCCATCAGGCGGCGCATGTTTCTGCGGCTATCGAGCATCAGCATCAGGTTGGCCGCGGCATAAGTATAGATGCGCGCGTTTTCTCCTTCGAACGGCTCCAGGACTTTGACCAGCTCGTCGGCGGTGACGTACTTCAGGAAGACCAGATTGAGCATGGTGGTGTCGTCATCGGGGATGCTGGCGGAATCGGTCTTGGTCTCGGGCGGTATGGGGAGATGCGAAATGTCTGCGAGCGGGACGATGCGATACAGGTCGCCTTGCTTGACCATGCCGAATCCGTTGATGCGCAGAATCGTTTCCAGCAGCGAACGCGTGTCGATGTCCTTGGTTTCGCCGTAGGTATTCAGGATGACGCCGCCCTTGACGCGCGGATCGAGGATGTAGTTGATCTTGAGCTGGCGGGCCAGCAGGTCGATCACCTCGGTGAGGGAAGCGTTGTTGAGCGAGAGTCCGCCGTAAACCGTGGGCGGTCCGGCAGGCGCGGCCGGCGTTGCGGCGCGGTTAGGAGCGGCGGGAGCTGGGTTATCGTTCGGGTTCCGGCTTTGCGACGGAAACGGATTAGGGCTGAATCCGGGCACTACTGGAAGGATTCGCGGCTGAGGCCGCTGTTGTGGCTGTTGTTGCTGTGGCTGTTGCTGAGCCAACGCAAGAGCTGGCGAGAGCAACAGAACGGTTGCCGCCATCGCCCCGCGAAGCCGATTGGATAGGGGAAGGGACACTATTTCTGCTCCGCGGTTTTCGGGCTGCGTGGATTCCTTTTCGACCAACGCTTTTTCCTCGTCAGTCAATTCAGTCTTTTTGCGGACCCATTGCGAAACGCCAAAAGCGGTCTTCCGTTCGAACCGCACGCTATCGCCGAGATCGGTAACGCTGGTCGGCTGGCTCTGGGGCGCGAGTTGCGGGGTTGCGGCGGCAGGCGAATCCTCCCAACGAGAGATACCGAAAGGAGTTTGGCGATACATCCAGGTCTTGCCGCTCGAATCGGTGTAGCGATAGGTATTCGGCTCCACGAGCTTCGCGCCATCCGGAATGGATGTAACCGGCGGATTCGCGCTCGCCTTCTGAGCCGCCGGCCGGCTTCTGCGCGGCTGATGTCTTGGATTTTTGAGCCGTGCTCGGGGATTGTCTTGGCGGAAGAGTCCGTCTTCGTCCCGGTGGTTTGCGCGAATCCGAGCGCCGCGGCGATCAAGGTGAGTGCGATGGTCTTCATGATTCCTCTTTTTCGTTTTGCTTACTTGGCCGGTTCCCAATGGCAGTTATTTCCGAACGGCGTCGGGATCACGATCTTCTTCATGCCGTCGACGACGTGCCGGCCGGAGCATCATCGCCGGCGACGCAGCCTTTGTTCCCGCCACCGGTTTCGATTCCCGGACCCGATTTCGAGCCGGACGAAAGCGATTGTGTGGCGGGAGCAGCCGCAACCGGCGCTGCTTTGGACGCGGCAGGCCGCGAGACTTCCCGAATCGGAGTGCGATCGATCAGCTCGTCGATGCGTTTCTTGAACTCCTTGCCATTCCACTCGAAATCGACATAGCTGTTGTCGAGCGAGACGAGCTTCCACTGGCCGATACTGTCGCCGGGATGATAGCCTCTCTGGTCTCCGTTCGCTTTTTCGCTGAGCACGATGGTGGGCGGCACGCCATCCCACAGCATGACGCCGTGGGCCACGGGAAACGGAGGCGGAGGCTTTTCCGGCTCGGGCGGCTTAGACATCGACAACGACGTTGGGATTGCGATCTTCCGAGAACAGGTTCTTGAGAGCGATCTCGAGGTAGCTGGCGGCACTCAGCGGATCCACTTTATCCAGCGGCGGCATACCAGGCACCTTGGAAGCGCGGCAGCGAGCCATGCAGCAAGGCCAGCGTGCGGGCATGCGAATCCACCCATTCGCGGCGCAATTGCCAGCCCAGCAGTCCCGCCACGATCAGCAGCGCCAGGTCCAAGAGCCGCAGCTTACTCAAGGGTACGCAGCCCCTTCTGCTGCGGGATCAAGCGCCGGGCGACTAATCCGGTGACGGTGAGGCGGATAGGCATGGTCTTTTGCTTGGGGTGCGATGCGCCGAAACGGATCTCTTCGGTGGATGCAAGCTCGGGTTGCGCGCCCAGGCGCCGCGAGAAAATTGACAAGCTCATCGATGCGGCAGGTCAGGGTGATGGACACGCTTACTTGTCCGTAGGCGTTGCCGTAAGTGCGGGGCCGGCCAAGCTCCACTTGGCTCATCTCGATGGGCGGCGTCTGCGCCCGGGCGACGCGCCGGACCACTTGCAGAAGCTGCGCCTGCGCTTCCTCGGCGGTATCGCCGGGAATCAGGCCCTTCTCGCGTTCGCCGAGTTCGGCCGACACCTGCTTCAACACGGCTTCCTTGCCGGGAAGCGTGGCGGCCTGTCTGCGCAGAGTGGCGAGGCGCCTTTGAGCGCGGTCGATGCTTTCGCTGGGAGCCGCGGCAGCCGAGCCGGTGGTCGAAGAAGTGGATGGCGACGAGTTCGAGTACCAATAGATGAATCCGCCCACCACCACAGCCACACCCAAGATCACTAGCGCGCGGCGATCGCGATCCGAGATGCGTCATGGCGTCACTCCCTTGCGCGTGGTCCGGATGCTGAAGACCTCGCCTCCGGCGCTCTTTTGCAGCGGCAGCGAGAACGCTGAACCCTGGAAGTGGCTGCGATCCATCCAGCAACTTGATCAATTCCGCGGCCTGCTGGGTTTGACCGGTGAAGTTCACCGAGGTACGGGTGAGCTGCATCGAATCGAGCCAGGCGGGCGGGAGCAAGCAGATGCGTCAGTTCGTTGAGCGCGTCCAAATCTTCGCGGGTGTGTTGACGGAATGCGTCAAGGGTTTGAGCCTTGCTGCGCGCGGTAATGGTTTGGCGCTCCGCATCAGCAGCCTTGCGCGCCAGCGGATCGAGCGCACGGATCTGCGCCTGGAGCAGTTCGATATAACGATTGTCGGAATACTTGGGGTAGGCGAGAGCCGCGATCCCGAGCAATAGAACGATAGTTCCGAGCGCCACTGTGGGAACGTAACGCAGACGCGACGCACTGCGGCGCTGCTCGGGAGGAAGCAGGTTCAGGCTGATGGAGTGCCGCAGACTGGCGCTGGATACCGCGGCCGCATACGAGAGCGACGAGCGCACATGATCGTAGTTCTCGGGCACCGCCGCAGGCTGTGGAAGCTGCAAATGCAACGCCGTGGCTTCGGTATCGGGCGGCAACCGAAGTTCGGAAACCGCCAATGCGCGGGCGCGATCCGCGGATTGATCGAGACGGGCGGAAAACAGCGGCCACGTGGCGCTTTCGCCGTAGATTTCCGTTTCGTCCTCATTCGCGCCCAAGGCCACCAGTCCATCGGCGGGAGGATCGAAATAAAGACGCAGTGCCGAATAGATGGCCGGCCCTGAAAACGTGAACGATGCGACCTTAACGCCGGCCTGCGACAACATCGCTGTGTAGCGTTCGAGAGAAGAACGCCGCGTAATGCCGATCAGAATCGAAGCGCTTTTGCCGATACGCGCGCCGTCATAAGCCACGTCTTCTTCCGAGTAAGGATTCAGCGATTCGATCTCAAAACGAATCGCGGAGGGTAGATCTTTGTCCGAAACTCCGGGCAACTGCACTTGGCGGACCGTGACTTCGTCGCGCGGCAGAAGGATGGTCGCGGCCAGGTGCCGGACACCGAGTTTCTCGAGGAAGGCGGCGTAATTTTCACCCCATTCGGCGGCGGGCTGCTCGCGAAAACGCGGGATGGTGAGCTCTCCCAACACTCGCACACCGGACGGGCGCAGGCGAACCACGGTGACGATGAGATCCTCACGGCCCATCTCCATGCCGACGCCGGTCCCTAAGGCCAGCCACTTTCGAAGGGCGGGAGTCTTCATTGGAGCGGCACCGCGTTCTCGTACCAGCGCAGCACGTGATAGGGAGGCTGCCCCGGTTTCACCAGTTCCGAGTCCTTATCGAAAAACATCACAAGTTCAGCGACGGTGCGTCGCACATCGGACAGCTGGCCGTTTGAGAGCTTCAACTGGGCAGTGGCGCGCAGAGTGACGGCGAAAGCCGTATCAGGCGTGAAGCGCTCCATCACCAATCGGCCCACTGCGCCTCCACCCCTGCGAAACGGCGCGAGCTGATTCATATTCGTGATGGGCGCCGTTTTGCGCATGGTATAGATCGCAGTTGCGGCGTCGGGAGAAATTCCGATGGCTTGCATCACCGCCGGCTCAACGGTGTTCACATCGAAGGTGCTATCTGACCCGTACACGGTTAGGCAATCCCGCAGACCTGCGTGCGGCACAAGTTGCCCCAACGCATTGCGCGTATAGCTTCCGTAAAAAAGGTCAGGCGTGACTCCTCGCACTAGCAATAATTCCTCAATCTCCTCAAGAGACGCGTGTCGCGCTTGAAAAGACGGAGTGAGGGACAAGTAATATTGGTCGAACTCGGTCAGGCCGCCACCGCGGCTGCCCCCTCGCCAGTCCAGGATTCCGGCCAGCGTCTGTTCAGCATGCTCAGGATCTTCGCCCAGAGCCAGCAGCAGGTTGAGCAGCTCTTTGGAGCTCGCCTTATTCACATCGAGCTTGGACGTTTCCGGGATGATTTCGCCGGTAACGACACCGGTGGGGAAGTCGAGAAGAAGTACCCGCGCGGCTTCCGGGGTAATTGGAGTTCGGCTCGGTTGTTGAGCGGACGCTCCTCCCCGGCGGCCCTTTGAGGAATTGGCCTGTCCGGCATTCGGCTTCTCCATAAAGAGCAGCATCCGGTCGATGGCGCCGGTCGCGAGATAGTACGCCTTCAGGCCATCGGCGTCGGTGGAGCTGCGCTCGGTTTCGCCGCGCACGGTATTGGCAACGGTGAGAGCGATGGCGGAGAGCCCAGCCACCAGCCACAACACGGCCAATAACGCAGCGCCTTTGACTCGGTTTGCTCTTGCGGACCGCGCTATTTTCCAACCGACAGCTCCTTCTGGTAATCCAGGAACGGCAGACGAGTCAGACGAATGGGCACGGTCAGGGTGACGGGCTGCAAGCTGCCGGCGTTGGGAGCAAGCGGCGCCAGGTCGACACGCACCGCGTCCGGGAACATGGGCGCTACCCAGTGATCCACCCACAATGGGTCGCGCTTAGAGCGGGAATCGCGAAAGGTGAAGTGGCAATACGCCAGGCGGTCGGACAGCACAAACGAATTTGATCCAATCTGAATGGGTACGAAAATGAGGAGCTGCTTGGCCGGTAACTGGATCGCGGCCCATGCCGATACAGAGCGCACCGGCGCCGCGCGGACCCGTGTACACCTGTTCGTTCACTACCAGCCGCACGCCTTCGTTGTTCTTCCCGGGGATGACCTGGAACTCCAGGATCATCGGTACGCCGCGCGCTCCCTCGTGCAGTGAATAGGTGGACGCCAGCCGCATGGATTGAGCCTCGCCTTGGAACAACATCAGGAGGCCGCCCTTGCGTCCGCCGGCTGACGCAATCGGCGGTGGCGGGAATCATTCCCGAGATCTCCTCGTTGAGAATATGCTCGACGCTAACCACTCGCCGGTTCGCCATGAGCTTGGAATCCGTTTTGGTCATGGCGCTCAGCGCGACGCGCAGCGTAAGAACCATGCCGACCGACAGCAGGCTCAGCAGCAGGACGGCGACCAGCAACTCCATGAGCGTCACACCTGCCGAGTTTCGCTTCTTATACGGCGGCTTCATGGCTCGTCGCTGTCATCGTCCAAGTCCGGTACTTGCAGGGGCGTTATCGGCGGGACCAATCCCTGTGCGCCGATTCCTTGCGGGCCCATTCCTTGCGGGCCGAGGCCTTGCAGCCCCACGCCCGATCCGACGAGCGCGACGTCGGCGCGCGTCATGACACTGCGGTGGAAGCCTTCCAAGCGGAACGACTGGCGCCGGGTCCCATTCATCCACCAGATTTCCAGCTCTACGCGTTCGATAAATGGCGCGCCGACGCCGCGGGAGCCGTGCGCAGTCTCGAAGGGCGTCAGGCGCGCGATCCAGCCCATGTCCAAGCCGCCGGTGACCTCGGGTCCCCAGGTTCCTTGGAAAGGCACGCCTTTTTCGAGCCCCGAGGAAATCAACAATTCATCCATCTTCTGTCGGCCGAGCAGAGCAGCGCGATCGTGATCGGTGAGCCGCGCGGCATTGCGCAGCGAGCTGGAGATGGCCGACATGAGTCCTGCTACGGCGATCGCCATGACGAGCGTGGCCACCAACACTTCGAGCAAAGTAAAACCGCGCTGGCTTGGGATCTCCCGCTCAAATGCTTCGGGGACTTCACTGTTCGGGCGTCTCCACTTTGGGAACGCCAGTGATGGGGTCGACCTGCACCACGCGCTCCACGTTCCTGCGGTTGATCAGCTCCACGCCGAGAGGCGGGACGGTGCCGCTGGGATAGAGGAAAAACTGGCGTGGCGCATCGGGATTCTCGGGCAATTGAGGAAGCACCTGGACGATGGAGACTCCGTCCGGCATCCGCAGTGTGCGCGAAAAACCTGGCTCGGTGGAGTTGCATCTCGATCGAATTGTCCTGCTTCGAGATCGTGATCTCCACCACCTGTTGGCGGCGTTCGGCTCGGCTGAGCCCGGTGTCGAGGAAGCTGACCACGCTGTTGGTGGCGGACTTTCAAGCGCAGCGAATCGATGCCCGAAGTGATGGCCGGAAAACTGATGCCGATCATCAATGAAATCAGCCCGACCACGACCAGCATTTCGATCAGCGTGACGCCCGCGTCCCGACGGTCGCGGCTCGCTAGTTTTTCCAGCTGACGATATCGGCATTGAACCCGTCTCCGCCGGGCGCGCCATCCAGGCCGTAGCTGATGATGTCGGGCTCATCGCCATGATCGCCGGGGTAGTGATAAACGTATGGGTGGTTCCAGGGATCGTTCCCGATTTCCTTTTGCAGATACGGCCCCTGCCAGTTTTCGACGCCCTCCGGTTGCGCGCGGAGCGCCTGCAATCCTTGCTCGGTTGTCGGGAAAGTTCCCGGTATCAAGCTTGTACGCGCCTAGCGCAGTCGTGAAGCCGTTGATATCGGCGTGGGCTGCGACGACCTTGGCGCGGTCCGCCTGGTGCATCATTTTCGGAAGCACCAGCGCCGCAAATAGCGCGATGATGGTGACCACCACCATCATTTCGATCAGAGTCACACCGGCTTGCCGCCTCGATCTGTTGTTCATCGCTCACCTCGTTCTTCCATCTACATTGCCACGTCATTCATGCCGACAATCGCCAGCAACATACTCAAAATCAGCGTGCCGACGATGATGCCCATCACCAATATTACGATCGGCTCAAACAGACGACGTAAACCTACGGATCGCAGACCGCGTTTCGGCGTCGTAGATGTCGGCCATGCGGACGAACATCGAATCCAGCCGGCCGGTCTCTTCGCCCACGCTCAACAAGTGCGCGGCCAGGGGAGGGAATTGGCCGGCCTTTCGCAGCGGCCCCGCGATACCCTCGCCGCGCTTCACGCCGAGCGACACTGTTTCGAGCGATCCCGAGATGCGGCGATTATTCAACGTAGCGCCGGCGATGGAAATGGATTGCACCAGCGGAACGCTGTTCGACACCAGAGTGCCCATGGCGCGCGCGAATCGCGCCGTTTCGGCTTTGCGCAAGGCGTCGCCCAGCACCGGAACTTTCAGGCGCAACGTGTCCCACCACAGGCGGCCGGACGTGGTGCGCACGTAGCTATACATGCCGATCACGAACAACACCAGCAGCGTGATTCCGAGCCATCCCCAGGATTGCAGAAACTTGCTTCCCACCAGCAGCATTTTGGTGGGCAGCGGCATTTCCATGCGCGATTCTTCGAAGACGGCCGCGAACCGGGGCACGACGAAGTTCATCAACACCAGAATCGACCCGACGCCGACCAGCGAGAGCAGCGTGGGGTACGCCATCGACGAGATGATGTAGCTGCGCAGATCGTCGCGCGTGCGCTCGAATTCCGAAAGCCGCTCGAAGACCACCGCCAGCGATCCGCCCGCTTCGCCCGCGCGGACCATGTTGATGTACAGATCCGAGAAATGATCGGGGTGCGTCGACAGGCTGTCGGCCAGCGTTCGGCCGCCCTTCAACACGCGCAGAATATCCTGTACCAGGGCGCGGAACGAAGCTCGCTCGTTCAACTCGGCTGTGATGGACAGCGCGCGATCGAGCGGCACTCCGGCACTCAGCAGCGTGGAAAGCTCTTGCGTAAAGAATAGAACGTCGCGCTTGCGGCCGCCGCCGAAGGACGGCAGCTTGATGTCGAAGGATTTTTTCTCTTCCTTGCCGACATAGACCGGCGTGAGCCCCTGGCGGCGCAGTTCGTAAGCGACCAGGCGCTCGGACTCGGCATGAATCGCGCCGGTGCGAATCTGCCCGTCGGAAGCCACGGCTCTGAAATGAAAGCTCGTCATGCTTTAGAACTCCTGCGTGACACGCATCACCTCGTCAGCCGTGGTTACGCCGCTCGCCACCTTCGCCCAGCCGTCTTCGCGCAAATTGCGCATGCCGATGCGCCGCGCCGCGTTAGTGATGGCCACCGCGTCTTGATTTTTCATGATCAACTGCCGGATGCCATCGTCCAGCTCCATCAGCTCAAAAATGCCCACACGGCCGGTGTAGCCGGACCCGAAACATTGCTCGCAGCCGCGCCCCTTGTAGCACTGCACTAGGTCGCCGTTCGGAGCAAACCGCGAGCCGTCTTCGCCCTTGCAATGGTCGCAAATGACGCGCACCAGCCGCTGCGCCAGCACCGCCACTAGCGACGAAGTGATCAGGTAATTTTCCACGCCCATGTCGGTCAGCCGCGAAATCGCGCTGGGAGCGTCGTTGGTGTGCAGCGTCGAAAACACGAAGTGGCCGGTGAGCGACGAGCGAATCGCGATATCGGCGGTTTCGCGATCGCGAATTTCGCCCACCATGATGACGTCGGGGTCCTGGCGGACAATGTGCCGCAACCCCGAGGCGAACGTCAGCCCGATCTGGTTATTCACATGGAGCTGGTTGATCCCGTCCATCTGATATTCGACGGGATCTTCAATCGTGATGATTTTCTTGTCGGACTGGTTGATCCTCTTCAGCGCCGAATAAAGCGTGGTAGATTTGCCACTGCCCGTGGGCCCCGTCACCAGAAAAATGCCGTGCGGCAGCGACGTGAAGTAGTTCATGCGGCCGAGCATATGGCCGTCGAACCCCAGGCGGCCAAGATCGTAAAAATCGCCCGCCGACCGGTCCAGCAAACGCATCACGACGCTTTCGCCATACAGACGTCGGCAGGGTGGAAATACGCAGATCCACCTCGCGGCCAAGCGTCTTGATCTTGATGCGCCCGTCCTGCGGCAGCCGGCGTTCGGCGATATTGAGCTTGGCCATCAGCTTCACGCGCGAGATCATGGCGGCCTTCATTTCCCGCGGCGGCGGGTCCTGATTGTAGAGCACGCCATCCACGCGATACCGGATGCGAAATTCTTTTTCGAACGGCTCCAGGTGAATATCGCTGGCGCGCTTCTCCACCGCCGACGCGATGATCGCGTTCACCAGGCGAATGACCGGCGCCTCGCTCGCCATGTCGCGCAGATGTTCGAGATCTTCCGACATCTCGCCGGCCTGGAATTCGAAATCGGCCTCCGATCGCGCAGCCGCTTCGCCGTAATATTTGTCGATCGCATCCACGATCTCCTGCTCGGGCGCGAGCACGGTGTTGATCTTCAGACCCGTGCAATGGCGCACGGCGGCGATCGTTTCGACATCCAGCGGATCAGCCATCGCGAGCGTGATGGTATGGTCGTCCCGGCTCATCGGCAGGCAGCGGAATTGGCGCAGAAAGCGCGGGGAAAGCGTCTCCGTCTCGGGCGAAACCACCGGCGGCGCGTCGATCGAAACCAGCGGCACTTGCAATTGTTCCGACAAGGCCGCCAGCACGTCGCGCATGGCGATAAAGCCCATGTCAACCAGCGTTTTGCCCAGTTTGTCGCCGCGCTCTTTTTGCAGTTCCAGCGCGCGATCCAAATCGTCGGCGGTGATCAGCTTGCGCTGGATTAAGATTTCGCCCAACCGCATGTCTTAAAACTCTTCAGCCGCGATCTGCGCTTGATCCGGCGTCGCCGCTTGCAGCAAGGCCTTGCGGGACGCGTGCATCACAATCTGCGAGGGCATTCCCTCATGGTTTTCCCAGGTCCAGTAGAAGAGCGACAGGCCGACCGCGACCTGGTCGTCGACAGGCAGCGAATCGAGCGAGCGGGCCGAGTCTACCAGCATCGCGCGCATCGTGGTTCGAAGCGCCGCCATGCGCTGCACTTTCTTCTCGTGCGTGCGGCGGACCTCGTCTGCGCTCACGCTGGGATGGAAAGGCGAGATACCGGCGGCAGGTGCGAGATTCACTTCACTGAGAAACACCGCGCCATAACCGCGCACATAGGCGCCCTGCGAAACGCCGAGCACCTCCACCGGATCTTGCGGCCAGAGCGCGGCGAGCTTGCGATCCATGCTATGCTCCATGGCTTCAAGCATGGTGCGGGTCACCTTCGGATTGTCGGCCATCGACCCGGCCGGCAATGCGCTCAGCAGAATACTCGCGATCGAGGAGAATCTTCATTGAACGGGCCCTTCGTTACTCGCCACTTCGAACCGCGCCAGTTGCTTCCGGTAATAATCCGCGGCTTGCTGGACCGTGGCCAGATCGGATTGGCGCTGCTGTTCGAGCCGGGTCTCGGAAGCGTTCAGCACTTTGCCGAACTCGGCGGCCTGCTTGGCCTGGGACTCGTTCACGGCTTTCGTAACGGCTGCGTCAACCGTTTTCTGGATCTGCGCGGTGTCCACCTGCGCGGCGGGGGTAGGTGCCGCGGGCCGTTCGAATCCATGCACCAAAATCGCAGCGGCAAGCAACGCCGCCGAGGCAAAGCCCATCGCGGGACCCGAGTGCCATACCGTCTGCCACCAGCGCGGCTCAAACACGCGATCGGAAACAAACGCGATGCGGCGCGGCGGCTCTTCGTCTTCGAGCGTGGCCAGTGCCAACCTCGTCAGATTCAGCCGATCCAGCTCTTCCTGGCAGCTCTGGCACGCTCGCACGTGATCCTCAACCGCGGCTCTTTCGGGCTGCGTCCACTTCACCAACAACGTATGCTTTTAAGTCTTCCGATTGAACAGCTCATTCCGCACCTCCGCTAGTTACGGGAGCCAACGTTTGCTTCAAGAGATCGAGCGCGGTGTATAGCCGGGACTTCACTGTCGACACCGGGCATGCCAGAATCTCGGCCATTTCCTCGAACTTGAATCCTTGATAGACCTTCAACAGCACCGCCTCGCGTTGATCGCTCGACAACCGATCCAACGCGGCGCGCACCGCGAGCGTCGATTCGATGGGAAACAGGCCACCGCTCGCCTCGGCCATACGCGGCTCGACGGTCATTTCGCCCTCCGGCCGGTTCTTCCGCAGCAGCGAATACGCCTCGTTATGCGCGATACGAAACAGCCACGCGGGGAACTTCGCCGGATCGTCGAGCTTCTTCAGATTCTGATAGGCCTTCAAAAACACATCCTGGCTGAGATCGAGAGCGTCCTCGCGCTGCCGCACTAACCGCACGAGATAATTGAAGACACGCTTCTCCCAGCGAGACACGAGCACGTTGTAGGCATCCACGTGCCCCCGTCGCGCCTTGGCGATCAGGTCGCGGTCCTCAACCTCCCGAAAGATCAAACTTCGGCTCCAATCCAAAGACGCGCTTCAAGACGAAAAAGACGAAACGCGTTCAGCTTTGATTCTCGCAAGAGCAAGGCTCGCGTGCACAGCTCCCGCTGAATTTCCGACTCAATTGGCCGATAACACTTACAGCGCTTCTTATGTCGCGAGATTACTCAAAGGATATGCCGTGGGTCATCGTTCAACTTAAGAATCAATACTTTGCCCTCGCAACGCAAGATGTGCGCGAGATGCTCATCATGCCTGAGGTAGCCCGTGTCCCAAACATGCCGGACTATATTCGGGGCGTCATCAACCTCCGCGGCCGGGTGATGCCGCTGGTGGATCTGCGCCGGCGCTTGGGTATGGTGTCGTCCACTGACGAGGTAGAAGGCTTTTGCAGCCTGATGACCCAGCGTGAGCAGGACCATCGGAAGTGGCTCGCCGAACTGGAAGCCTCTGTGCAAGAACGCCGAGAGTTCAAACTGACCACGGACCCACACAAATGCGCCTTCGGCAAGTGGTACGACACCTACCAAGCGGACAATGTCTGGATCGCAGCCCTGCTGAAAAAATTCGATAAGCCTCACCAGAAGATCCACGGCGTTGGCCAGCAAGTGGTTCAAATGGTGGCCGGCGGAAGCTCGGATCAGGCACTCGAATTGTTAGGGGAAACCCGCAACCGGGAGCTATCTTCCATGATCGGGCTGTTCGAAAGCCTAAGAGACTTGACGCGCGAAGCTCAGCGCGAAACGGCCGTGATATTCGCCATCTCCGGCCATGTCTTCGCCGGCTCGGTTGACTCTGCCGTCTCGGTCGAGAGGGTGGCGCCGGGGTCCGTGGCGCCCCTGCCAGTGGGAGCTGGCGCAAGTCATCATAACTTGGTGCAATGTACGGCACGGAGAGCCAAGGACGATCGATTGGTCCTGATTCTCGAGGCGGACCGCGTTGTCGATAGAGAGCTCGTCAAGAAATTCGCAGCGTGACGGCTCGGCCCGGCCTTCAGGCCCGGCGGCGTTGCAACTTTCGCGTCAACCCGCGCATGATTCGCTCGGTGGCGGTGCCAAACGGCTGGTCGGTGGTCAGGTAAGTCCATGTCGCGCCGCGCTCGGAGGGATCCATGCCGGCCACCTCCGCTTCCGACGGCAGCATATCCATCTCGGCTTCGAGTTGCTTGAAAAGCGCGTGGACCGACGTCAAATATTCGTGCAGCGGGTCGCGCCCGCCCCAGGAAAGCCACTGGACGCCCTCCCGCAGGTCGGTGATCGTCGCCAAATAGTCGGCCCAAAGATCGTCGATGTCGCGAAGCGAAATCAGCCGTTCGAAATCGGAGGAACACGGCTTCTCACCCGTCAAAATGGCCTGGCGAAGCTGCTGGATCTTCTGACGCTGCCCCTCGATCACGCTCTCGTACTTTTGCAAGAAATCGCCGAATCTCGAGGTTTTGCCCTTCCGCGATTCGTTGGATGTTTTCGCATCGGGTCCCTTGACCGCTCTCGCCTCCATACTTCACCAACAAATCGTCCTCGAGTCGAGACGAAGAATTGCGAGCTTCCGGGATCGCCCTGCCTTCCGGCTCGCCCGCGCAGCTGATTATCGATGCGCCGGCTTTCATGCCGGTTAGTCCCGATCACGTGCAGTCCGCCCAGTTCGGCCACGCCGGGCCCGAGCCGAATGTCGGTGCCGCGTCCGGCCATGTTGGTGGAGATGGTGATGGCGCCCAATTCGCCGGCTCGCGCGATCATCCCAGCCTCTTCCTCTTCGTGCCGGGCGTTCAAAACCTGATGCGGCAGGCCGCCGCCGGGGCCAGGCAATATGAGCCGCGCGCTCAGCCGTTCGGATTCTTCGACGCTCGCCGTACCGACCAAAACGGGCCGGCCGGTGGAGTGAATCTTGTGGATCTCGCCGATCACGGCTCGCTCCTTGTCCCACTTGCCTGCATAGAGACGGTCCGGCAGATCGGTGCGGATCATGGGCCGGTTGGTCGGGATCACCTCGACCTCCAGTCCATACACCAGCTGGAACTCGATGGCCTGCGTGGCCGCCGTGCCGGTCATTCCGCAGACTTTCGGATACAGCGAGATCAGGTTCTGCAGCGTGATCGATCCCAGAATGCGTCCCTGCGTTTTTAGCGCCAGTCCCTCCTTCGCCTCGATGGCGGTGTGCAGACCAGCGGGCCAGCGCCGATTCTCCGCGATGCGGCCCTTGAACTCGTCGACGGATTCGATGGCGCCGTCCTTCACCAGATAATCCACGTCGCGCCGCAGCAGCGCATGGGCATGGAGGGAATCTTGGACCGTGGTCAACAGTGCCAGGTTGTCTTCGTCGTATAAGTTTCCGCAGCCGAACGACGTCTCCACCGCACGGATTCCGGCATCGGTCAGCGCGACGTTCCGGCTATATTCATCGAGCGTGAAATGGCGGTCACGGCGAAAATGCCGCGTGAGCGCGATCCACTTGATTGGCGATCACATCCGGTCCGGCGTCGCCGCCCGCGATCACCAGCGGAATGCGCGCTTCGTCGATCAGGATAGAATCGGCTTCGTCGATCACGGCCGCGGCGAACGGCCGATGCACTTGCTCGCGCGGGCGGAGCGCTAAGCCGTCGCGCAGCAAATCGAAGCCAACCTCGTTGGCCGTGGCATAGGTGATGTCGCAGGCATAGGCGCGGCGGCGATCGTCACTTGCCTCACCTGGCCCATGCCTTGTTGGATGTGGCCGACGGAGAGCCCGAGAAATTCGTAGATACCGCCCATCCAGTGCGCGTCGCGCCGTGCCAGGTAATCGTTCACCGTCATCACGTGGACGCCTTGGCCTTCTCGCGCGTACCATGCGATGGCCGGCACAGCTGCCAGCGTTTTGCCTTCGCCGGTCTGCATTTCGGCGATTTTTCCCGCGGACAGCGCCAATGCGCCTTCGAGCTGTACGTCGAACATCCTGAGACCCAGCACGCGTTCGGCAACGACGGCGCACAGCGCGAACACATCGGACAGTGGGCGTTCGCGCCAGACGATCGTTTTCAGGTCGGCATCACTCCACGATCCGAACTCCGCGCGGCGCTGGTTGATCAAAGGGAGCAATGATTCGGGCTTAGCCGAATCACGAAAAAGATTCCGCAAGAATTGGCGCACACCAAAGCTCACTACCGAACGGCCTTCTTTAGCCAGCGCGTGGTCAACGACCGGTGCTTGGGCGAGAACTGTTCCGCCGCCGCGCGCAGGTACGGGCGAAATCCATCGGCCCAATAAGCCGCGTAACCCCGCTCGTGAACTTCGCTCAGCACCTGGCTGTAATGCAGGAGCACGCTCGCGCCGAGAGTTTGCCCCGATCGCCACACCGCCCGATTGGTTGCGCGCGCCAGTCGCAGCAGCGTCACCGGAACGCGCGCCAGCGCCGAAACCGCCATCACCGACGACAGCTCGAACACGCCGCGATTCTGCGCCGCAGCCTCGGCTTTCAGCTCTTCCCAATGCTCGCGAAGAAATCCCGCCGACGGCAGATTGCGCGGAGGAATTTTCGCGACCGCCGTGCGAAACGTGGCCCACTCCCGCCGTAAGCCCGCGACGTCCAGCGGCGGAGCATTGCACAGATCAGCCACCTGACTCGCGGTTTGCTCCAGGCCTTCGAGCAACTGATCGACGTTCTCGAATCGTGCGTCAGAGGCGAGCAGTCCCTCCTGCTGCATGGCTTCCGCGATTTCTTGCACGATGTGACGCCCGGCGCCCGAAACATCCGCCAACGCGGCCATGATCCACACCGGCGACGCGCGAAACGCGAGCAATCCCGCCAGCTCGATGCCGTGCCCAGCGGTGCGGCGCAACAGAAAATCGCCCGCCAGGCCGTCGCCGGCCAGCCCGTTTCCAGATGGGTACACGCCTTTCACTTCACCCACGCGCTCGATCATGAACCGTAGCGCGATGTCCACCATCATTTGGTAACTCTTGGTGCGGCGGACTGTAGCGGGCAGCGAAACGTCGCCAATCTCGCGGATCAAACCGCCGGCCAGCGCAGCGGCGGAACGCACCACGCGCTCGGGCAGCGACACCAAATATCGCGCGACTCTGGGAGCCCTGCGGTTGCGGCGCAAGTTCATCGTGTCACTATAATTGTGCCTGATGGCCGACATCGTGATTCGCCCCAGCATGAAGTTCATCAAGGCGGGCTACGTCTGCGCCCTGCTGGTAGTGTGCGCGGCGGTGTTCGTTCACTACAAATATATTGTCGACCGGTATCCCATGCAGCTGCCCTACCTGCCGCTCGCCAGCCTGCTGATCCTGCTTTGGCCCATCAAGCGGCATCTGCGGCGGCAGACCGTGAAGCTGACCATCGCAGGCGACAAACTGCGCTACGAAACTGGACTCGCTTCCAAATCCACGCGCATCATTCAACTCCCTAAGGTACAGGACGTACGGGTGATTCAGTCCCTGACGCAACGCTTGCTCAACGTCGGCGATTTATCGGTTGAAACCGCTGGCGAGAACAGCCGTTTGGTGGTCGAAAATCTCGATAGCCCGCGGCAATTGGCGGAACAACTCACCGATGCTTCCGCGCACCCACCTTCCGCAGGCCTGCATTAATTCCTTGTAACAATAAACGTTTCAACAACTTCCCTGCCGGGGCGGAACCCCATTTGGGTTCGTTTTTGTTATGGTAATAGGAAGTGACTCGCTTTCGTTTCGCATTGCTTCTAGCCACGGTGCTTCCTTTGTTCGGCGCGTGGAAGTTGGCCGGTCCGTTCGGAGGTAGCGCCCGCGCAATCGCGATCGATCCCCGAAACGGCGCAACGTTGATTGCCGGTTCGCGCGACTCGCTGCTGTTCCGTTCCGACGACGCCGGAGCATCCTGGCGGCTGCTTCCTTTTCCGCGCGGGACGCCGGGCGTATTTAATTCGGTCCTGATCCATCCCCACGAATCCGGCCACTTTTATGCCGGTCTCGACGCGGGCGATTCGCAAGACTCGGGCGTCTGGGAAAGCACGGATGGCGGCGATCACTGGCGCGTTTTGGATGGAACGCGCGGCGCGCGTATTGAGTCGCTGGCCATTTCGCCGGCGGATGCGAAGCTGATCGCGGCCGGAACATCCAAAGGCGTTTTTCTGAGCGCGGACGCGGGTGCCACGTGGAAGAGAATCTCGCGGGAAAGCGATCCGGAGATGCAGGACATCACGGCTCTGGCCTTCGACCCCGCCGACACGCACACTCTCTACGCCGGAACTCCGCACTTGCCCTGGAAGACTACCGACGGCGGCGCGACCTGGCACTCGATTTCTAGCGGATTAATCGACGATTCCGATATTTTCTCGATTCGCGTTGATCCCCAGAAACCGCAGTTAGTCTTTGCCAGCGCCTGTAGCGGAATCTATCGCAGCGACAGCGCCGGCGAGAGCTGGGTGAAGATCCACGGCATCCCGGGCACCCATCGCCGGACCCACATTATTTCCGAAGATCCGCGCAATTCCGACACGATTTACGCCGGAACAACCTTGGGGCTTTTCAAATCGCCCGATGGCGGCAAGACCTGGCGGCATCTGAGTTTCGAGCAGGTGAACTGGATGGTGTTCGATCCGGCCAACCCTCGCACGTTGTACCTGGCCACGGAATACGCGGGCATTTTGAAGAGCACGGATTCGGGCGAGACCTTGCACCCGGTGAATTCGGGCTTCGCTAACCATCGGCTCTCGCAGATTACATCGGATGGAAAACGGTTGTACGCCAGCAGCACCTACGAGGGATTGTTCGGCGGCGTATTTGTCAGCGATGACGGCGGCCTGGCGTGGTCCCTCCGCGCCAATGAGGAAGCGCTGCTGGGCCGAAACCTTCACAGCCTGACAGCGTCTCCAGGAAGCACAGTTATTTTCGGGGCAAGCGAGGATGCAATTTTGAAATCGGCGGACGCCGGCAAGACATGGTCGGCACTGCCCGTTCCACGCCCTCTCCCCAGGAAAGGCCTGCCGGTGGCCAGCGCCCGGCGCAATCCAATCCATGCGCTGCGCGCCGTCTCCTTAGATTTAGACAAAGCCAAGATGGTGCTGTTCGCCGGAACCGACGCGGGATTATTCCGCAGCGCGAACCTGGGGACCACCTGGGAGCAGGTGAAGGCGGCCGGCTTGACCGGAATTCCGATCCTTGCGGTTTATGCGCCCTCGAGCGGTGCATCGCGCTTAGCCGTGCGAACGTCCGCCGGTCTGTTCATTTCCGGCGATTTGGGGCGTACCTGGCAGCCTGCCATCCTGCCGGACAGCAGTTATTATCTGTACGATCTGGCCCTGCCCGCCAGCCGCGAAGTGGCCATTCTCGCGGCAACTTCCCGCGGGCTGCTGCGTTCTACTGATGAAGGAGCGCATTGGAAACTGGTGACGGATGGCGTACCAGCGGCCACGGTGGATTCCGTGCGGTTCACGCCGGAGCAAAATCAGGAGGCCTTCCTGGTTCAGTACGGCCGGGTTTATCGTACGGTAGATGGTGGCGACCGGTGGCAGTCACTTTCCAATGACGGCCTCGAAGACGCCACTATTCATACTTTGTGGTTTGCGCCCGATCTTCCCCGGCGGATTTTTGCACTCACTGCCGCGCGGGGTGCATTGGTTTTCGATCTGCCCCAGGCCCAGACGGCCAAACAAGGCGATCACGCTGTTACATCGAGCAGTAATTGAAAATCAGAGGAAAGGTGAAAAACATGCGAGCAGTATGGAGATATCCGGTTCTGGCGCTGGTTGCATTGGGCGTCCTGGGGATTCCGAATCCAGCGCGTGCCCAAAACGCCGCGGCACACTCAGATGAAGACAACAACTTCTTTGAACTAAACATCTACGGCGGATATTCCGACTACAAGAAGATTCCATCTGGTCTCGGCGCCAAGATTGAGCCAGGCACCATCTTCGGCGGCCGGGTTACCGAGAATTTCTGGAGCTACGTGGGTATTGAGGAAGATTTCAACGCGTATTCGTGGAACAAGTATAAGTTCCTGTCAGATCCCGCCGACGGAGTCGTCCTTTCGCCGAAGTTCCCGTTCCACACCCTGCAACCCGCCGTGGATGTCGTGCTGCATTTTACTCCGCGCACCAGCAAGCTCCGGCCGTTCGTCCTGGTCGGTGCAGGCGGCACCTTCGACGTGTTGGGCAAGAACGCGAAGAAGTGGGGCGAAGGGCTGCCCGCCGAAGCTGGTTTCGCCGGATTTAAGTCCGACGAGCGCTTTCAAGGCAACTATGGAGGCGGAATCAAGTATCAGGCCAACAGATGGTTCGGCTTTCGATTCGACGTCCGGGGCCTCGTCGGAATCGCGCCACGCTTTGGTCTTTCGAGCGGCCCTCCCACCACCACCGGCGCCTATATACCCAACGGCAAGATCCTGAATGGGATTCAGGCCACCGCCGGTCTGACGCTCTATCTTGGGCACCGCGGCGAGCTTCCCCCTCCGCCACCGCCGCCTCCGCCACCAGCGCCGAGAGTCCTGGGCGCGGTCAACCCGGGTACCATCAGCGCCAGCCCACTCACCGTTTGTCCGGGCGACGCCGTTCGGCTGAGTTCGAACGCATCAGATCCTGAGGGACATCAGTTGACCTATCAATGGTCGGCGAACGGGAGTTCGATTGGAACGGGCGCTCAATACACCTACACGCCGAACTCGTCGGGTGACGTGCGTATCGGCCTGCATGTGGCCGACGCGAGCGATCCAGCGCGTACGGCTGACGCCGGCCCGGTTTCGATCCACGTCAACACCTACAGCCGCCCGACCATCAGCGGCGTTACTGCTAACCCATCGACACTGGATCGCGGCCAGACCTCCGCTCTGCACGCGACCGCCATGGGTTCCGATTGCAGCGGCAGGCTCACTATCAGCTGGGCGGCCGCCGAGGGCACTGTCTCTGGAACCGGAGCCGATGCTCAATTCAACTCCAGCTCGGTTTCCTTCAATGAAGGCGATCGCAGCCGGCCACAATCCAAGCAAGTGAACGTGACCGCGACGGTGACCGACAGCAAGGGTGGCTCCGCCAGCGCGTCCACGAACATCACTGTGAATTTCGGCGCCGAGGCCCGGCATTTCGGCGATATCCTCTTCACGAAAGACAGTGCGCGCGTCAACAACTGCGGTAAGCGAGTGCTGATCGAGCAGCTTTATCCGCAGCTCACCGCCAACCCGAACTACGATGTAGTTTTGGTGGGCCATATCGACGCAAGCGAGACGCCCAAGGGCAAATCGCGGCGCCGACGCGAGCTGGATCGTGAGCGGGTGCTTCAAACCGCGGCAGTATTGAGCGGTGGCAGCGGCACTTGTAGCTCGCTCGATGTATCCCGTATCAAGGGAAGCTGGGTGGGTACGACGCAGGAGACGGAATCGTTGCCGACCTCTTGCGCGGTCTCAACCACGGCCCCCAAGGAACGCAGAGGAGCGGCCATCGAAGACAGCAATGAAGCCAAGAACCGGCGCGTGGAAATCTGGCTGGTTCCCAAGGGCATGGCGCTGCCGGCCGCGGCTCGCGATGGTAAGGAGCTGCCGGAAGCCGACCTGAAGAAGATCGGTTGCCCGAAGTAGCCAACTACAGTAGTTGATTTAAGGCGCCGGGTGCTTCACCGCACTCGGCGCTTTTTATTTGGGCCAGATGCCGGCGATATCGACCGAGGCTTCCGGAAAGCGCGTGGGTTTGAGCTGGCCTTCGCGGAGCAACGCGGTAGTCGTGAGGCGGGCATTTTGTAAGAGCAGCACTTCGACGGTTTGGGCTTCGGGCGATACAACCCAAACCTCGGGAACGCCCAGGCTTTCGTAATCCTTCAGTTTTTCGGCCCGCTCGGAGCGCGTGTTTGCGGGGGAAAGAACCTCGACGACAAGTTCGGGCGCGGAGTGAAAGTAGCCGTCGCGCTCGACCACGTTTTTTCGGATGAAGTCGGCGATGTCGGGGACGCGCGTGGTGAGTGGCGGTCCCTTGCGGATCACCAAACGACGGTGTAAGCGCGGGGAATCTTATTGGGTGGTATCGTCTGGATCACACCGTTGACGACTTTTTCCACGCCTTCCACCTCCGGAAGCGTGAGCCATTCTTCGTATGTAAGAGTTTTGGAAGTCGTCGCCATGGCGATCCTTGTGTCTTAGTGTACGATGAGCGATGACCCCGACCACACCGAGCCAGCCCACGCTGCGGCGCGAGTTGAAGCTTTGGCACGTGGTCGCGTTCAATCTCTCCGCCTTGTTGGGCGTCCGGTGGCTGGCCGCCGCCGCGCATGCCGGGCCGGGATCCCTGGCGCTTTGGCTGGTGGCCGCGTTGGCGTTTCTGCTTCCGTGCGCGCTGGTGATCTCGTCGCTGTCACAAAGGTTTCCCCAGGAAGGCGGCCTGTACATTTGGACCAAGAAGGCCTTTGGCGATTGGCATGGGTTCTTGTGCGCGTGGCTCTACTTCACCAGCAACATCGCCTATTTCCCGACACTGCTGCTCTCGGGCGTCGCGATGGCCAGCTTCATGCTCGGCCAAACCGGCGTGCGATATTCCGAGGACGCGCGTTATGCGATTCCCGCCACACTGGCCGCGCTCTGGCTCACGTTCATTCTGAATCTGGTTGGGCTGCGGATCGGCAAATGGGCTGGCGTTCTGGGCGCAATTTCCGGCTATTTGATCGCGGCGTTGCTGGTTCTCTTCGGATTGATGGCCGCGTTCCACGGCGGAGTTGCGACGCATTTCCATCTGCTGCCTGAGTTGAGTTTCAACAGCCTGAATTTTTGGTCCCAGATTGCCTTCGCGATGGTGGGATTGGAAGTGGCGTCGATTTTGGGCGGCGAGATTTACGACCCCGGCAAGGTGATCCCGCGCGCGGCATGGATCAGCGGGCTCGGTTGTGCGGGCTTCTATATGGCCGGCACCGCCGCGATGCTGGTTCTGATGGCTCCCGATCAAATCAGCACGCTCACCGGGCTGGCGCAAGCGGGTCAAGTGGCGGGCGCGCGATTTGGCGCTGGTTGGCTTTCGCCTTGTTTCGCGCTGCTCATTACTGCGAGCGTGGTAGGCCAGTTGACCGCCTTCGTCGCCGGAAATACGCGGCTGCCGTTCGCGCTTGGCCTGGATCATTATCTTCCGCCGGCCTTCGCAAAACTGCACCCGCGCTGGAACACTCCCTACGTCTCCATCTTGACGCAGGGCATTTTGTCGAGCGTGCTGCTGCTGCTGATGCAGCTCGGCGAGACATTGCGCGCGGCCTATCAAATCCTGGTGGATCTCACTGTGATCGCAACCCTGCTTCCATTCGTCTACATATTCGCCAGCGGATTCAAATTCGGTCAGCGCTGGGCGGGTGCATTGGGCGGACTCATCACGGTGCTCGCGATTATCCTCTCGGCGGTGCCGCCACCGGGCGTCGCATCCGTTTGGGTATTCGAGCTGAAGGTGGTGGGTGGCACCATCCTCTTAGCGGCCGCAGCGCGGCCATTCTTTCAGCGCCGATGAATTACGCCGCATCCGTCCGATATCTTTACTCGCTCGGGAACGAGGTTCTCACTGCGAAGCTAGGGCTCGATCGGATCACGGCCCTCCTCGAAGCCCTCGGAAATCCGCATCGGGCGTGCCGCTGGATTCACATCGCCGGAACCAATGGCAAGGGATCCACCAGCGCGATGATCGAAGCCGGACTGCGCGCCGCCGGGGTTCGAACCGGCCTCTATATTTCACCGCATTTAGTGGAGCCCACCGAGCGAATTCAAATCGCCGGTCGCGAGGTGAGCCAAGAGCAGTTCGCGGATGCGTTTGTGCGAGTTCATGAGACCGCGGAACGTATGGTCGCGGCGGGCGCGCTTGACATGCATCCGACGTACTTTGAGACCGTGACCGCCATGGCGTTTGTGGTCTTCGCGGCCGAGAAGGTGCACACGGCTGTGCTGGAAGTGGGGCTGGGCGGGCGGCTGGATGCCACCAACGTCGTGATGCCGGAGTTGTGCGTGATTACGCCGATCGATTTCGACCATCAGATATTTCTCGGCGACACGATCGAGCAGATTGCGGCCGAGAAGGCCGGAATTTTGAAGCCCGACGTTCCTGCAGTCTTCGCCGAGCAGCATCCGGAGGCCGAAGCGGTCTTGCGAGCGCATGCGCAAGGGCCGTACACGTTATCGCGCGATTGGGCCATCGCGGATGCTTGTGATGGACTCGCGCGGCAGCCGCTTTCGTTTGCGAGGCGTTCCCATCGCCTGTCCGCTCGCCGGGGAACATCAAGTGGAAAACGCGCGCGTGGCCGCGATCGCGCTTACCGAACTCGGCGTTCCGCCCGGCGGTATTGCTCCGAAACACGCTGGCCGGCGCGATCTGGAGCACGTTTCCGAACACCCCGAGATCATCATCGACGGCGCGCATAATCCCGCCGGTACGCGTGCGCTGGCCGCTTATATCCGGCGCTTCTATTCCGGCCGCCGCGTCTGGATCGTATATGGCGCGTTGCGGGACAAGGCCGTCGACGAGATGGCGTCGATGTTATTCCCGCTCGCCGATCGATTGATTCTAACGGCGCCGGCGAACGCGCGGGCGATGCCGCCCGAAGATATTTCGGCAACGGGCGCTCAGATCACGCACTCAATTTCGGAGGCCATCGCGTTTGTTCGAGCCAAGCCGACGGCCGGCGACGTCGTCTTCATCACCGGCTCGCTCTACCTGGCGGGCGAGGCTCGCGCGCTCCTCGTAAAATAGATCAGTGTCTTTTCTCCGCGCCTATATCGATCACTGCCCCGCTGATCATTCTCGCCACTATCGGCTTTGGCTTGGTGAGTCTGGTGATCTCGCTGTTTGAGACCAGTGGGCGCAAGCAAATCGCAGTGGCACGCGTTTGGGCGCGATTCTTACTGTGGGGAAGCGGCGTGCGAGTGAAAATCGAGGGCTTGGAAAAGATCGCGCCGAACGGAAGCTACGTCTTCGTATCGAACCATCTGAGTTACATGGACACTCCGGTGGTTCTCGCAAACATTCCTGTGCAGTTCCGTTTCCTGGCCAAGAGCGGCTTATTCCAGATTCCCTTGCTTGGAACCCACCTGGCGCGCGCCGGGCACATCCCGGTTCCGCGCGGCGATGCCCGTGCGGCTGTGAAGACCATGACCACCGCCGCGCAAGTAATCCGCGAACGCGGAGTTTCTCTTCTGATCTTTCCCGAGGGCGGGCGCTCGCAAACCGGCGAGCTTGACTCGTTCAAGGAAGGCGCCGCCTACATCGCGATTCGCGCCGGAGTTCCGTTGGTTCCAATCGCGCTGAAAGGCACTCGCGAAGTGCTGCCCTTCGGATCGGGACACGTCCGTAGCGGATCAGTGACCATGCGGATCGGCGAGCCGATTCCAACCGATCAACTTCAAGTGCGCGACCGCGAGAGCGGATCACATCCGAAGTTCGCGATCGCATCGTCAGCTTGCTCGAAGACCAGCCGATTCACGTCTGATTATTGCGCCGCTTGCTTGCGGCCTTCGATCCAAGCAACCGCCGCGTCCCGCGCTGGATCTTGGCCCGCGAGCAGCGCCTCTCGCGAGATTGGCTTTTCCACATCCGGCGTCACGCCCAGGCCTTCCAGCGGCTTGCCGCCTTCAGAAATGTAGTTGGCGATTGCGTATTGGAATCCGTCGCCATCGGGCAGCTTTTCAAACACCGATGGCAGCGCTGCTCCGGCGGTATGCGTTCCGAAGATGCGCGCGCGACCGAGATCCTTCAACCCTTCCGCCATGATTTCCGCTGTGGAAGCCGACGTACCGTCCACCAGAATCGCGAGTGGCCCGGCGAATGTGGCGGCGCGCGGATTCACGACAAAATTGAGCTTCGTGTCGCGCATAAAGAGCGTGCCGAGCTTCTGATCCGGTTGCGCGATGAACCAGCCCGCCATGCCCATGGCCATGATTCCGATGCCGCCGGGATTTCCGCGCAGATCGACGATAAAGCCGTCGCACATGCTTGCAGGACTCGACCGCGCCACCGAACGCAGTCATGAGCCTTTGAGGATCGAGAAACGCATTAAACGCAACGGAGCCGATGGGCCCGCCGCCGGCCGGCTCGCCGCCGACTTTGGATGTAGTGATCCACACGTGCATCGGATTCAGGTAGCCAAACTGCACCAGATCGCCCTTCGGACTCGTCAGCACGATCTTCTTCGTGACACGCTGTCCGGCGCCGTCCAGAAACTCGACTAGGACCGACTCGCTCGCACCATCCAGGCGCGCCAGAATTGCCCGGCGCAGCATAAGATCGCGCAGGGTAGACCCCGCATACGCCTCGTCGAGCTTCGTCACGATCGGAGCCAGATCGGCGGCCGTGAATATTCAGGATCTCCCAACCTGGGTGCACGCCTTGCGCCGCAGCCGAAGAACCGGGATCAACGGATGTCACGAGCACCTGCGAATTGACCACGCGCACATCGATTCCAGCGCGTGAGGTCGCCGCCGTGCGACGCGTCAACGCTCGAATACAGATCGGCGGGCACAATGCCAAAATGCGTCTGATGCAGGCGTCCGAGCATCTGGTTCATCACTGCGCGCACGGCGTCCAGGCTGTCGGCGGCTTCGATCTTCGGCTTGAATTCGTCGTGAATCGCTTGCCAATCCAGGCCGCCAGGCTTGGTCTGCCAATGCTTGTCGCGGATTGCCGTCCAGACGTACTCGAAGGATTGCAGGCTGAGTTGGCGTTGCTCGGGCGTGAGCGCGGCAAGTAAGGAATCCGGCGGTAAGGATGGCCAGGCGCCAAGGCGGTTAATGCCCGAATCATTGCTTCTCGAGAACCTTGGCGCCCAGCGCGCCGCCGATAGTGGGCAGACGCTGTGAAAATCACGAAGAACAGCATCAGATAGAGCACGATCACGCCTGCGATCATCGCGGGGTTATTCAGAACCTGCTGGATCATGTCCGCGCGAGCGTCATTGGCGGGAAACTGGCTGCGGATTTGTTGCACAAACCCACCCTGGGTGGACACAGCCACCATCGCCACCGTGAACAGAACCGTCACTAACGTGAACGAAAAGATGCCGGTGATCCAACCGATGCGCGCGCCGCTGCGAATGCTGAGCCGTCTGCCCAGTCCGGCGGCTGTACAGGAACACGGCCAAAAATCCGGCCGCCAGGAAAGCAATCGGCAGGCGTACAAACGGCCAGGGGATTGGAAAGAGCGAGATCATCACGGCGCCCATGGCCGCGATAAATCCGATGCGAACCGCCAGGCCGTTGTGAAAGCTGATGTCGGTCGGAACGAGGAGCGGCTGCAGTTCCGCGAGCATCGCCGGCTGCGGCGGTGCTGGCTCTGGTTCCGATTCCTCAACCGCGGGCATGTAGTCGTACTGCGGCTTCCCACACTTATGGCAGAAGCGGGCATCGGGCGGTAATTGCGCACCGCAGGTACAAAACTCAGGCACGATTTCAGTTTGACACACAGCTGCAACCTTAGCGGCACTCCCGGTGCACGGCCTGGATAGCGCGCTCCAGCCCATCGCGGCGCACAACAATGCTGATGGTCAGCTCGCTGGAGCCTTGCGCGATGGCAATAATGTTCACGTTTTGTTCCGAAATCGCTTGAAACAAGCGCCCCGCCAATCCCGGCGTTCCTCGCATCCCTTCGCCGACCAGCGCCAGCAGCCCGACGTTATCGTCCACTGCGATCGGCTTGAGATAGCCATGCGTCAGCTCCAGCGCGAGATCCGATTCGAGCGACTTCATCACGCCGGTCAGCTCCTCCTTGCGCACCAGGAAACAGAAGCTCTGGCGATAGCTGGAGCTCGACAGCGCAAGCACCTCTGCGTTGGCATCCGCCAGTGCGTCCAATGCACGCGCCATCAGCCGTGTACCGCTGAGCGCTGCGTTCGCGGGTTCGATCGAAACCAGTGCGACGTTGGCCATCGAGGTGACGGCTCGCGGGACCCGGCGGCGCTTCGAGCGTCGGGCACGATGCGAGTGCCAGGGTGCTCCAGATGAAAGCTGTTCTTGCTCCACACCGGAATCTGCCGCTCGATCAGCGGCGCGAGCGTTCGAGGATGCAAAACCTTCGCGCCGTTGTAGGCCAGTTCGGCGGCCTCATTATAGGTGAGCGCATCCAGCACGCGGGCTTCGGGCACAGAACGCGGATCGGCGCTCATAATGCCGTCGACGTCGGTCCAGATCCATAGCTCTGACGCCTCCAATGCCGCCGCGAGAATCGACGCTGAGAAGTCGGAGCCGCCGCGGCCAAGTGTGGTAGGCCGGCCATCCGAGGTGGCGCCATTGAAGCCGGTGACGACGGGAACAATTCCATTAGCAAGCAGGGGCTGCAGATGCGTGTGCGCCTTCGCGCGCGTCGCTTCCATGATCGGCGTGGCATTGCCGAACACGGCGTCCGTTACAATGACGTCCGCGGCATTAATGGCGCTTGCCGCGATGCCGGACTCTTCCAGATGCTCGGCCATCATGAGCGCGGAGAGACGCTCGCCGATGGCGATAGCTTCATCGACGGAGCGTGGCGGACGTTCACCGAGCATCCGCATGCCGTGCGCGATGCGGCGGAAGTCGGCGATCAGTTCGTGAATGCCCGTCATAGCGCGGGCGCACCGCTCGGGATCGCGCAGCAGTACGCGACTGGTCTTTTCGTGGCGCGCCAGCAACGTCTGCACGCTCGCCTCGATGCCAGCTTCGTCGCCGGCCTCGGCGTGCCGCAAGGTTCCGAGCAGCAGATCGGTAACACCCGACATCGCCGATACCACGGCCAACACCGGCCGCTGCTGCTTTTGCGTCTGGCAAATGGCTCCAGCAACCTGGATGCGTTCGGCGGAGCCCATGCTGGTCCCGCCGAATTTCATCACTAACAAATTGTTCATTGAGTTCGTTCTCGGCCGTTCGAGGTGCGATCGCGAATGATTTTCAGGATGGCCGCTTCGGCTTCCTCAATGCTCAGGCCGGTAGTGTCGACGTACACGGCGTCGGGCGCCTGCACCAACGGCGATTCGGCGCGTCCGCGGTCGCGCTGATCGCGCTCGCGAATCTGTTGCTCCACCACATCTGCCGGAAGCGCAACTTCATTGGCTCGGCGCGTAGCGCGCTCTTCTGGAACGGCATCCAGAAAAATCTTGACCGTCGCGTCGGGAAATACGACGGTCCCGATGTCGCGGCCTTCCATCACGATCGACGCCTTCTCGCCGATCTCGCGTTGTTTTTCCACCAGGGCGCGGCGAACCGCGGGCACCAGCGACACTTCCGACGCAGCCTGGCTAACTTCGGGCGTTCGGATCGCGCTGGTGACGTCTTCATTATTCAGCAGCACGGCGCTGTCGCCCGGAGCGAATTCGATGTGCGCGGCGTTGGCGAGTTGCTCCAGACGATGCATGTCCGAAAGAGCCACGTTAGCGCGCAATGCCCACAGCGCGACTGCTCGATACATAGCGCCAGTGTCAACGTACACGAATCCCAATTTGGCCGCGATGCGGCGCGCCAGTGTACTCTTGCCGGCGCCGGCTGGGCCGTCGATCGCAATCGTAATCCGCTTGGTCAAATATCATGAAAGCACATGCACGAGGGAATTTTCCGCGCGCTCGAGAACGGCGCGACGGTGATAACGGCTAGCCGGCGCCTGGCTCGCGTATTGACCGAGGAGTTCCATGGCCTGGAAACGGCACTCGGGCGCGGGGTTTGGGATCGGCCGGACATTCTACCGCTGGAGGCTTTTCTGGATCGTGCGTGGCGCGATTGGCTGTGGCGGGCCGCGAGCGGCGATGCTCCCGTGTTGCTGAACGCCGCGCAGGAACAAGCGCTATGGGAGCGAATCATTCGGGCATCACCGCTGGGTGAATCGCTGCTGCAGATCCCGGAAACCGCGCGGCAGGCGGCGCAGACCTGGCAGCTGGTGGTGGCTTATCGCTTGCCTGTCGACGGCAGTTTCGAAGCATCCGACGACACGGCAGCGTTCGCGGATTGGTCGCGCGAGTTTAACCGGCTGTGCGGCGCTAGTGGTTGGATGGAGCGCGCGCGGTTGAGCGATTTTCTGCGCGAGAAGATCGTTTCGGGAGAAGTGCCGCAGCCGAGCGAGGTCTACGTCGCGGGATTCGATGAAATGACCCCGCAGCAGGCTGGGTTGTTTGCTACGCTCGGCGAGTGGCGCACGCTTGAGGTTCGCGAACATGCATCGTCTCCCGAACGAAGGAAGCTGCGCGAGACCGCCGACGAGATCCGCAGCGCCGCAGCCTGGGCCCGGAATTTGCTGGAGGCGGATTCCAAAACACAAATTGGCGTGATCGTGGTCCCCGATTTGACGCGCTCGCGAAGCATGGTCGAACGGATTTTCCGCCAAACGCTCGATCGCGCCGCGCATCTGTCGGTTGGTCCGCCGCTCGGCGATTATCCCGTGATTCGGACTGCTATTCTCATGCTCGAATTGGCGCAAGGCGCTCTGCCTTTGTCGCGCGCGGGGATGCTGCTGCGATCGCCGTTCCTGGGTGGAGCGGAAACGGAATGGAGCGGGCGAGCTAAGCTCGACGCTAAGCTCCGGAGACACAGCGTATGGGACATCGATATTTTCGGGCTGCGCGATTCGGCGGGCAGCTGTCCGCAATTGCAGCGCGTGCTGCGGCGCGTCGAAAAGCAGCTTCGGGATCTGCCGCAGGAGCAGCCGCCGGGCGTTTGGAGCCGCGATGTCGCGGGGTTGCTGGATGCATTCGGATGGCCGGGCGACCGTGCGCCGGCGAGCAGCGAATTTCAGACCATCGAAGCCTGGCGCGGCCTGCTGGCCAATCTCGCTTCGATCGATCTGACGACTGCGCCAATGCATCTCGCGCAAGTCACGGCCTGGTTGCGCGAAAGCGCAGCGAACACGCAATTTCAACCCGAAGACGAAGGCGCGCCGGTCCAAGTGATGGGGATGCTCGAAGCGGCCGGCCTGCACTTTGATCATCTCTGGATCATGGGGCTGCATGATGAAGCGCTGCCCGCGCCCGCGAATCCGAACCCGTTCCTTCCGTCCGCGCTACAGCGCCGGCACAATCTGCCGCACTCATCCGCGGCGCGAGAGCTCGACTTCGCTCGCACGATGATGGATCGGCTGCTCGCCAGTGCGCCCGATGTTGTGTTGAGCTATCCGGAACGGGAGGGCGATCGTACGCTCGGTCCAAGCCCGCTGGTGGCTGGTGGCTTGTGGCTGGAAGGGGAAGGCGAGCTCGACGCAGACAGCTGGATCTCGCGAATGCGAGCGGCGTGCGTGTTCGAACAAATCGCCGGCGACAGCGGACCAGAGCTCAGCGAAGGCAGTTCACCCGGCGGCTCAGCACTTTTCAAGGATATGTCGGCCTGCCCGTTTCGAGCGTTCGCAAAACACCGGCTGGGTGCGAGGCCGATGGAGGACCCCGATCTAGGATTGAGCTATCGTGATCGTGGAACGACCGTCCACAAGGCGCTTGAAGTGATCTGGCGCGAGCTGGGGTCGCACGCGCGATTGATGGAGCTGTCTTCGCAGGACGTGGACGCATTGATAGCCCGCGGGGCCGATGCGGCGGTGGCCAAGTTGGGACCTGGCATCGGGCGCGATCTTGAAAAACGGCGATTGCAAAAGCTGCTGCGCGCATGGCTGGAGATCGAGAAATCGCGTCCTCCGTTCGCAGTCGCCGGGATCGAGGCGGAGCGCATGGTCACCATCTCCGGCGTACAGGTGAACATGCGGGCGGATCGGGTGGACGAGCTTCCCGGCGGGCGCGAAATCATTCTCGACTACAAGACGGGCCAACTGAAATCGAAAGGCTGGGATGGCGAGCGGCCCGACGAACCGCAACTCCCACTGTATTGCGTCACCAACGAGCGGCCGGTAGTTGGAGCGGCCTTCGCGGCGATTCGCACCGGTGACGTAGGCTTTCACGGATTGACTGCGGCCGGAACCACTCTGCCAGGAATGAAAAACTTCAGCAAATCGGCGGTCCCATTTGAAAGGCAGTTGGTCGAGTGGCGGCGCGTGCTGGAGCAGTTGGCGGCACACTACCGCGATGGCGGAGCTGAAGTGGATCCCAAGCCTGGCGCTTGCGACAATTGCGGATTGCGCGCGCTCTGCCGCGTTCGGGAGTATGAGCATGATCGCCGATAGAGGCGCGCGGCTGCGGGCGCTGGATGTCTCGCAGTCGTTCATCGTGCAGGCGCCGGCGGGATCGGGCAAGACCGAACTGCTGATCCAGCGCTACCTGAAATTGCTGGAGACTGTTGAGACGCCCGACGCGGTAGTCGCGATCACGTTCACTCGCAAGGCCGCGGGCGAGATGCGTTCGCGAGTGATTGCAGCCTTAGGAAAAGCGCGCAGCGGCGTAGAACCCGAGGCCGAGCACGAGCGCGTGACTTTTGAGATTGCGCGCGATGTTCTGGAACACGAGCGGCGTTTGGAATGGAATCTGCTGCAAAACCCGGCGCGTCTGCGGATCGAAACGGTCGACGCTTTGTGTGCATCGATCACGCGGCGCATGCCTTGGCTCTCGCGATTCGGCGCCATGCCCGAGATTGTCGAGAAGGCCGAGGGCTTGTACCGCGAGGCGGCGCGAAACACCCTGACCCATCTCGAGGAGGGGCATGACGGGCTGGCCTATCTGCTGCTGCATTTGGACAACGATTTCCAACGGGCGAAGCAGCTCATCACCCAGATGCTTGCCACGCGCGATCACTGGCTGCGCCACATCGGCATTCCGCGCGAAGACTTGGAAGGCTCGTTGCAACGGCTCATCCTGTTGGAGCTTGAACAACTGCGCGGCCCTTTCGATAACGATGCCGCGGCCGGTCTTGTTCCCGAAGCGCGGCTGGAGAATCTGGACAGTTGGAGGGCATTGGCCGATCTGCTGCTCACCAAGAAAGACACGCTGCGGCAGCGGGTGGATGCGCGTTATCAAAGTGTGGTCGCCAGCCTGCGCGGCGAAGATGCCCTCGTCGAACGCCTGGCGCGATTACGGAAGCTCCCTAATCCGCAGTTCACTGACGCGCAATGGCAGGCCGTGCAGTCTGTCGTTTCAGTGCTCACACTGGGCGTGGCCGAACTGCAACTCGTGTTTCGCGAGCACGCCCAAGTGGATTTCGCCGAGCTCTCGATTCGCGCTTCCCAGGCTCTGGGCGAAGTGAACGCGCCTGAGGATCTCGCGCTGGCGCTTGGCCACCGGATCCAACACATCCTTGTGGACGAATTTCAGGATACGTCGCATACGCAGTTCGAGCTGATCGAAAAGTTGACGGCTGGATGGGAGCCCGGCGATGGTCGCACGTTGTTCCTGGTTGGCGATCCGATGCAATCCATCTATCGTTTCCGGCAAGCCGACGTGAGTTTGTTTTTGCGAGCGCGCCTGGAAGGCATCCGCGCGATCCAATTGGAGCCACTCACGCTCAGCGTGAATTTTCGATCGCGGCCCGGCATTGTGGAGTGGGTGAATGGCGCTTTCGTGTCGATTCTTCCCGCGCGAGACGATGTGGAATCGGGCGCAGTAGCCTACACGCCCGGCGTCGCGGGGTCGGCTGGCGGGGAAGCGCACATCGGCGTGCACGCCTTTGTTGATGAACGCGACGAAGCCGATCGTCTGATCCAGCTGATCCGCGCCAACACCGATGGCAGCGTCGCCGTGCTGGTTCGATCGCGCGCGCACCTCGTGGAAATCGTGCGGGCGCTGGAACGCCATCGCATCGGGTTTCAAGCCATTGAAATCGATCAGCTCGGCGAGCGGCAAGTGGTGGAAGACCTGATGGCGCTGACCTTCGCGCTGTTGCATGCGGCCGATCGCGTCTCCTGGCTCGCCATTCTTCGTGCGCCGTGGTGCGGGCTCACGCTTTCAGATTTGCACGCGCTGGCGGGCGGTGATCGCGAGTCCACTATCTGGGATTTGCTGCATCAGCAGCTTGCAACCCTGAGTGAGGACGGCCGCGCACGAGTCCAACGGTTTCTGCCAGTGATCGAACAAGCGCTCGCGGAGCGCGGACGCCGGCCGTTGCGCGACTGGATCGAGGCTACATGGCTCGCTCTGGGCGGGCCTGCGTGCGTGGAAGATGGCGCCGGGCTCGAAGATGCGGCGGCCTATTTCGACTTGCTGGAGGGGCTCGCGGAGGGCGCGGATCTCGCTGATTTTGAGTGGTTCCGCGAGCAGGTCAACGGTTTGTTCGCTCCGCCGGATGCGGCGGCCGGAGATCGGCTACAGCTCATGACCATCCACAAGGCGAAGGGTCTGGAGTTCGACACGGTGTTGCTGCCGGGTCTTGGAGAAACCACGGGTTCGGACCAGCAGAGCTTGTTGCTTTGCGCGGAAAATGGCGGCGAACGGTTGCTCGCAGCGGTCCCCGAGACGGGCGGCGAAGACAATGCTATTTACGGATATCTCGAGAGCATCGAGCGGCGTAAATCGGATCAAGAGACAGCGCGGTTATTGTATGTCGCCACGACGCGCGCACGGCGGAGCGTGCATCTGCTCGGCTGCGTCCGGTTGAAGGATGACGGCACGATTGGAAACCCGAAGTCGGACACATTCCTGAAACTGCTGTGGCCGATGATCGGCGAACAATTCGCGAATCCCGCGCGACGCGGCAACGACAACGCGGTCACGACCGCGCGGATGATTCGCCGGCTTCCGCTCGATTGGCGCGTTCCTCCAGCTCCGCCTGGGGTTCACTGGGATCGGCCGGAGATCGAACGGGAACAAAGCGTGCAGGCTCCATTCGAATGGGCCAGTGATCGATCCAGGCTCGCCGGCGTAGCGCTGCACGGTTTCCTACAGAGAATCGCGCGTGAGGGTCTGGAGGCCTGGTCCGCGGCTACTGTACGCTCCCGGCATCCTGCGTATCGAGCTGTTCTGGCAAACCTGGGCGTGGCCCAGAACGATCTCGCGTGGGCCACCGAGCGCGTGCAATCTGGCGTCTTGCGAACGCTGCAAGACCCGCGCGGGCGTTGGGTGCTGGACAATCATCCGGACGCCGCCAGCGAGTTACCCGTCGCCGGATGGATCGGTGGCAAGTTGTGCGAGGCGGTGATCGATCGGACGTTCATCGACGAAAACGGGGTGCGCTGGATCATCGATTACAAAACGAGCGAGCCCGCCAACGGAAGCGTGGAGAATTTTCTCGAAGCCGAAAAGGAACGCTATCGAGAACAGTTGGAGCGCTACGCGCGATTGATGGTGCAACGGGACGACCGTCCGATCCGGCTGGGCCTCTACTTTCCGCTGCTGGGCGAATGGCGCGAATGGGGTGCGGGCGTGGTCTTGCGGCGGCAAGCGCTGCTATTCGAGCTGTAGCGCCGGGCGTGCTCAGGCAATATGTTAAGATGCAATTGCCGACGTTTGCTTCACACTTCGGGGACGTAGTTCAGCTGGTTAGAACGCCGGCCTGTCACGTCGGAGGTCGCGGGTTCGAGCCCCGTCGTCCCCGCCAATCTCTCCTTGTAATCGCCCATCGCCGACATTAGCCTCCATAGGAAAAATCTATGAGCCAGCCGATTGACTTCGCATCGGGCGTGCCATACAATCGACCCACCAACCTAAGCCGTCTGGTAGGCCGTCCTGGTGCATCCGTCGCAACGGTTGCGACGCACCGCCACGTGTAGCGAGCCCGTTTCTCGCAGACCCAACCTTAAATTTTAGGAGTTGCGGCTATGCGTGCAAAAGATGGCTTGTATCGGCTTTTCCTTCTTCTTTTTCTGACTGCGGCTGTTCCATTCAGCGGCTTTTCGCAGTCCACTACGCTGCTTCGCGGCACGGTGACCGATCCGCAGGGCGCGGTCATCGCGGGCGCTGTCGTGGCGTTGAGCAATGCGGCTACAGGCTTCAATCGCTCCGTCACCACCGGTTCCAGCGGTGAGTACCAGTTCGTGCAGGTGGCTCCCGGAACTTACAAAATCGTGGTGGATATGGTGGGCTTCGCGAGCTTGACGCGCAGCGACGTGCAGTTGCTGGTGAACACTCCAACCACGCTCGATCTTCGCATGGAACTCGGCAAGACCTCCGATACGATCAACGTCACTGCCGAAGCTTCCACCATCAATACCGTGGACGCGTCGGTGGGCAATGCATTTTCGCAGCAGCAAGTGAGCGAGCTTCCACTCGAGACCAGGAACGTCGTTCAACTGCTTAGTTTGCAACCGGGCGTCACGACGAACGGGGAAGTGCTGGGTGCGCGCCGCGATCAGAACAACATCACGTTGGACGGCGTGGATGTGAACGACAACCAGAACGCCGGCCTGGTGGCGCAGAACACCACCACCGGGACTACCTATCAGGGCGTCAACGGAAATGGCGCGAACGTCAACGCCGGGTTTAACTCCGTGCTGCCGGTTCCGCTCGATTCGGTCCAGGAATTTAGGGTTACCGTGGCCGGCGAGGGTGTCGATCAGGGGCGATCCTCGGGCGGACAGGTTGTGCTGATCACCAAGAGCGGCTCGAACCAGCTGCACGGTTCGCTATACGAATACAATCGCAACACTGCGACATCGGCCAACACTTGGTTCAACAATCAGTCCGGAGTTCCGGTGCAACAGCTGGTCCGCAATCAGTTCGGCGCTTCCGTGGGCGGCCCGATCAAGAAGGACCGGCTGTTCTATTTCATCAACTGGGAACAACGGATCGATGCCAGCAGCGTGGCTCAAGTGAGGGCCGTGCCGTCGGAGACCCTGAAACAAGGACTACTCCAGGTTCAATTGACCGACGGCAGCGTGCAGACCATCAAACCATCCGAACTTCCGCAAATCGACCCGCTGGGCATTGGCTTGAATACGCCGTATCAGAAGATCTTGAATCAGTATCCGGTCGGCAACGATCCCGCGTTCGGCCAGGATGGAGGATTGAATTTCAGCGGCTACCGATTCAACGCGCCCGACAGATTGAATGAAATGGCCTGGGTGGCCAAGCTCGATTACAAGTTGGATGAGGCGGGAAAACACACGCTAAGCCTGCGCGGAACGCTCGGTGACAATACCATCGACCAGTTGCTGGCGGAATTTCCGGGACAGTCGCCGGCCTCCATCGAGCGAGATAACAACAAGGGCTTGTCGGCTCGTTATACGGCGGTGATCACCCCGACTCTCGTGAATATTTTCACTTACGGGCTTACCCGCTTGGATGAAAATCTCTCCGGCGCGTCAGGAACCGGATTTCAATTCGAGCCCACCGCTCTTTCGCCGCTCGAGAACTGGAGCGCGCGGGCACGCGGAAGAACGAATCCCCTGAACAACTTTCTCGACGACGCGACCTGGACCAAGGGCAAGCACACCATCACGATGGGAGTGAACCTTCGCTACAACCGGAACAACACGTCGAACTTCACCAATGCGTTTCCGCTGTATGCTTACGGAGCCACTGAATTGATCGGCCTCGGCGAAGACATCGACACGTCGGTGCAAACCTATCTGGCCGGCAAGCTCGGAAATCCAAATCTGCAGCTGGCCAATCCGACCGCCGTGACCAACGCCTCCGCCATGTTATTGGGCGTTTTGAACGACGTTTTTGTGACGTATCAATACACCAAGAGCGGACAGGTGTTGCCGCAGGGGACGCCGCAGCAGCGGTCGTTCATCGAACACACCTACGCGGGCTACGTGGGCGACGCCTATCGCGTCAGCCGCGAGCTTACCATCAATTTCGGGCTGCGCTATGAAAATTTCCGGCCGCCTTACGAAGCGAACGGATTGCAGGTTGACACCACTGTGCCTCTCAATCAATATTTCGCGCAGCGGAACGGATTGCAGTCGTTGGGCATTCCGGCGAATCAGATGTCGGACTTCACGCTCAGCTACGCTTTGAATGGGCCGGTGAACGGGAAACCTTCCTGGTGGAGCCCGGACAACGCGAATTTCGCGCCGCGCTTTGGGCTCGCTTATGCCCCGGCGGATCACTCGGGCTGGCTCGGGAAGCTCTTCGGAAAGAATGGGGCATTCCGCGTGGGGGGAGCGATTGCTTACGATCAGTTCGGCAACGACCTGATTGTCAATTACGATCAGTACGGATCGCTTGGCCTCTCGAATCCCACCAATTTCCCAGATTCCTACAGCTTCACCACGTCGCCACGGTTCACGGGCTCATATCCCGATCTGCCGCCCGCGCCAGCCGGCGGATTTCCGTACACGCCGCCCGCCATCGCGGCGATTACCGGAACGTTCCTCGGCATTTCGCCCGATCTGAAGACGCCGTATTCGATCATTCTGAACGCGGACTATTCGCGCGAGTTGCCGGGCAAAATCACCATGGAAGTTGGCTACATCGGCAGGCTTTCGCGACGGCTTCTGATGGAGGGTGACGTTTATACGCCGCTCGAGAACTACAAAGATCCTGGCTCCGGCATTACGTGGCAGCAGAACGCGATGACGGTTTACAATCTGGCGAATCATTTGGCCGCGGGCATGGGCCTTCCTTACAACAATGCCGCCGCCGCAGTTGCTGCTGAGGTGATGGCCAATCCCAGCCTTGTTCCGAATCTGCCATTCGTCAACGACATCTGGCCGGGTTACAAGAATGCCTATTTCCCGGGCAGCGCGTCGGCGAATTACTTCTACAGCGTCTACGGTGTCTTCGGCAGCAGCTTTCTGGACAGCCTGCACGCGGCCGACCGCATTTCGGGCCAATACATTCCCGGCAGGTGCCTGAGTACTCCGGGATGCTACACGTTTTTCGCGCAGCAAGGGAGTACGCAGCCCATGTGGATGAACGCGGGCGAAGCCGATTTCCACGGGCTCACAGTGGCATTCCGGCGGCGCTATTCAAACGGTTTCCAGTTCGATTTCAACTACACTTGGTCCCACTCCATCGACAATGGTTCGGCCGCCGAATCCGGCGCCGGGGAGCAAGGCGCGTCCATTCAGAACATTTACAACCTGAGCGCGTTCCGCGGCTCCTCCGATTTCGACATCCGCCACAACTTCAACGCGAATTTCATGTACGCTCTGCCTGTCGGCAAGGACAAACCGCTGTTGCACAACGCACCCGTATGGCTGGATGAGATCGTCGGCGGTTGGCAGGTCTCGAGCGTCTGGCGGTACAGCACCGCGCTGCCGAGCGCCGTGGAGGGCGATCTCGCCTACAACACCAACTACTGGCTGAGCTCGCTTGCCGTTGTAAACACTCCCACTCCATCGGGCGGCGTTCGCATCGATCAAAACGGGATCCCAAGCCTCTTTTCGAATACCAGCGTGTCCAGCAATTTCCAGGATCAACCGCCGGAAGGCGCGGGCACACGCGCCGCAGTTCGTCTAGATCCGATTTTCAACGTCGACATGGCGCTGACCAAGGCATTCCGCTTGCCGTGGGAAGGGAAGCGGCTTCAGTTCCGGGCCGAGGCTTTCAACGCCTTTAACCATCCAAACTTCACGAATCCGAGCCTGAGCCTGCAATCGCCGCAAACGTTTGGAGAGTATCAAGGTACGATGGACCCACGATCCATGCAGTTTGCGCTACGCTTTGAATTCTGATGAAGGTACTCAAAGCCAGCGTTACTTTGTGGCTCGCGTGCGGATGTTTCTGGGCGCAGGCGCCGGAACCCAATGGCGGAGGCGTTCGCGCGGGCGAGCTTCCCAAGAGCTGGCGCACCGGCGGGCCCACATGTGGCGACGCACCGGAATGGGAGATTCACGCATACAATCCCGACCTCTACATTCTGCGCGAGAATGGCTGCGTTAATTATGAGAAGCCATTCCTCTATCTTTTCTTTGGCAGCGAAAAGGCGCTCTTGATCGACACCGGCGCTGGTGAAACACACGTCGCCACCGCGGTTTCCGGCGTCATCGACGAATGGGCCATGCGCAATCATCGGGAGCCGCCTCCGCTGATTGTCGGCCACTCGCATTCGCACGACGATCATATCGCCGGCGATGCGCAGTTTCGCGCGCGCGCCAATACCACCGTGGTGCCGCTCAGCGTGGAAGCTACTATGAAGACCTTCGACATCCCGCATTGGCCCGACGGCTTCGGCAAAATCGATCTGGGCGGCCGCATCATCGATGTGTTTCCGATCCCCGGCCACGACGTGCTGAGCCTGGCCTACTACGATCGCCAGACGGGCATCCTGGATGCGGGCGACAGTCTCTACCCCGGCCGCTTGTACGTGCGCGATTTTCCCGCGTTCGTCGCCAGCACGGAACGGATGGTCCGCTTCACCGAGGGCAAGATTGTGACGCACATTGTTGGTTGTCACATCGAGCAGTCGCGCACGCCCTACCTGGATTACAAAGTGGGCACCAAGTACCAGCCAGACGAACACTCTCTCGACATGGGCCGCGGCGAATTGTTGGAGTTGAACGATGCCCTATCGCGCATGAAGACGCCGGTGCGAATGGCGTTTCGCGATTTCACCATCTGGCCAATGTAAGCGCCCGCCTCTAACGGATCTCGAACAGCCTCCCGATATTCCGTATATAATCGCTGAGGAGCCGAGTAAGCTCCAGCCTCTTTGTCGAGGGAACTATGCTAAACCAAGTGCGTTTGGCGCTCGTAGTTTTTTGCGCCGTCCCCGTTCTCGCCGTCCAGCCCTTAACTCAACCGCCGACCCACCTAACTGCAGTGGTGCTGCCCGATGGACGATACTCGCGCGTCGCTATCGGCGCGATGGGTCGCGAGGCCGCCCATATCCTCAAGAAATCTGGTGTTTCACTCCTGTGGCGCGTCGGTGACCCTGGACAAAGCGTCGATGGAATGATCGTCGTGGTAAAACTGGTCGGCCGTTGCGACATGGATGGGCCGGCGGCGATCCTGATGACGGGTCCGCTCGGCTGGTCGCACGAGGCGAATGGCGTAGTGCTTCCGTTCAGCGATCTGGCTTGCGACAATATTCGCGGCCAGGTACAGAGCGCTCAGGTGGCGGGGAATCCGTTGCGCGGCAATGTGCTGCTTGGCCGCGCGATGGGGCGCGTGCTGGCGCACGAGTTGTATCACATCGTTGCCGATACTGCCAGGCACGCTGACGAAGGTGTGGCGCAAGCTGCGTTGTCGGCGCGTGAATTGACCTCGGGTCAGCTGGAATTCCGGCCCTCCGATGTGGAAGCCATGCGGAACGGCTTGCGCCAAGCGCGTTAGTGCGCGTGCGAGTGGGTGTGTTGCGCGGGCCGGCCTGCGAGATCCTTCACCGTCACCACGCGATGGCGCGATTCCGCGGGCTGGCTCATTTGTTGCCGCACCCAGGCTGTTAATTCGGGAACGCCCGCACCCGCACGCAGATTCGTGAACAAAAACGGCCGATCGCCGCGCATTTTTCGCGCGTCGCGATCCATCACTTCGAGCGACGCTCCCACATAGGGCGCCAAGTCGATCTTGTTTATCAGCAGCAAATCGGACCGGATGATTCCCGGGCCGCCCTTGCGCGGAATCTTGTCGCCGCCGGCGACGTCGATGACGTAGATGGAAACGTCCACCAGCTCCGGGCTGAAAGCCGCAGCCAGATTGTCACCGCCACTTTCGATGAAGACTAGTTCGAGGCCATGGTGCAGGTGCTCCAAACTTTCAATAGCTTCGAGATTCATGGAAGCGTCTTCGCGAATGGCGGAGTGCGGACAACCTCCGGTTTCAACGCCGGTGACTCGATCGGCCGGCAGCGTTCCCTGGCGGATCAGGAATTCGGCGTCTTCCCGCGTGTAGATATCGTTGGTGACGACGGCCAGGTTGACCGCAGGCCAAAGGCTCTGGCTTAGAACGTGAACCAGAGCGGTCTTGCCGCTGCCGACGGGCCCGGCGACTCCGATTCGAAAAGCGCGATGCGTGTGATTGTGGCTCATATTAAAAAAGAAAGTAGCGTTGTGCGAGCGGCAGAACGCTGGCCGGCTCGCAAGTAAGAAGCTCGCCATCGGCGCGCACCTCGTAGGTTTCCGGATCCACTTCGATCTGAGGCGTGGCTGAATTGTGGATCATGTCCGCCTTTCCGATCTTCCGGCAGTCTTGTACCGGCACTAGGCGCTTCCTGAGCCCCAGTGCTTCCACATACGGTAGCGACGCGAGCGAAATAAACGTGACGCCGGTGGACTGCGGCGCTGCGCCGAACGATCCGAACATCGGGCGATACAGCACCGGCTGCGGGGTTGGGATCGAAGCATTGGCATCGCCCATCACACTCCAGGCAATGAAGCCGCCTTTGATGATCAGTTCCGGTTTCACACCGAAAAACGCCGGGGTCCACAACACCAGATCCGCGAGCTTGCCGGATTCGATGGATCCGACCTCGCTCGCGATGCCGTGCGCAATCGCCGGATTGATCGTGTACTTCGCGACGTAGCGTTTGATGCGCTGGTTGTCGTTACGCGACGAATCACCCAAGAGCTGCCCTCGCTGCACCTTCATCTTGTGCGCGGTCTGCCAGGTCCGCGTTACCACTTCACCGATGCGCCCCATGGCTTGCGAATCGCTCGACATCATGCTGATCACGCCCAGATCGTGCAGGATATCTTCGGCCGCAATCGTCTCCTGCCGGATGCGGCTCTCGGCGAAAGCGACGTCTTCGGGAACCTGCGGATTCAGATGATGGCAGACCATCAGCATGTCCAGATGCTCGGCGATGGTGTTCACCGTGAGCGGACGCGTTGGGTTCGTCGACGACGGAAGAATATTGGGAAGTCCGGCGATCTTGATGATGTCCGGCGCATGGCCGCCGCCCGCGCCCTCGGTGTGGTAGGTG
Organism: Bryobacterales bacterium; assembly: GCA_963772905.1. Lineage (GTDB taxonomy): Bacteria > Acidobacteriota > Terriglobia > Bryobacterales > Bryobacteraceae > Palsa-89. Next base: position 565,293 of record CAVYZD010000001.1, read on the forward strand.
TGTATGGTTCGACCGGCGATGGCCGCGATGGTGTCGTCGACAAAACCGGCTTCGTTCAGCGTGTCGGTGTGAATGGCAACCTGGACATCGAATTCATCAGCCACGCGCAGGCAGGCGTCGATGGCCGCGGGCGTGGTGCCCCAGTCTTCGTGAAGTTTGAGGCCGCAGGCTCCAGCCAAGACTTGTTCCGCCAGCGGATCGCGCGCCGACGCGTTTCCTTTTCCGAGAAAGCCGAAGTTCATGGGCCACGCTTCAGCCGCCCGAAACATCTGTTCCAGATTCCAACGGCCCGGAGTGCAGGTCGTCGCATTGGTTCCGGTCGCGGGGCCTGTCCCGCCGCCGATCATCGTTGTGGTGCCATTGGACAGAGCTTCATAGATCTGCTGCGGCGAGATGAAATGGATGTGGCTATCGATGGCGCCGGCAGTCAGGATCTTGCCTTCGCCGGCGATCACCTCGGTGGACGCACCGACGATAAGCTCGGGGTCAACGCCCGCTTGTGTATCCGGATTTCCGGCCTTTCCGATTTTCACGATGCGGCCGTTGCGAACGCCGACATCGGCTTTCACGATTCCCCAATGATCGATGATCAATGCGTTGGTGATCACCAAATCGAGCGCGCCGTGCTCGGATTCACGCGTGGCTGTGGAGCTCTGACCCATACCGTCGCGAATCACTTTGCCGCCGCCGAACGTAATCTCGTCGCCGTAGACCGTGTAATCCTGTTCCACTTCGGCTATCAATTCGGTGTCGGCCAGCCGCACGCGATCGCCTCGCGTGGGCCCATACAAGTCGGCGTAAATGCGGCGCGGGATCTTCACGCTCATTTGTGGAGAGCTCCATTCACCTTTCCGTTGTGCCCATGCACGGCTCTGCGACCGGCCAGCGCCACCAGTGGCACTTCTTTTTCTTCACCCGGCTCAAAACGAATCGCGGTGCCCGCGGCAATATCCAGACGCATGCCGTAAGCTGCGGCGCGATCGAAATCGAGCGCGGAGTTCACTTCGAAGAAGTGATAGTGGCTGCCGACCTGCACCGGCCGATCGCCCCGGTTGCTGACGACCACTTGAGACGTAGAGCGGCCCGCGTTTAATTCCACGTCGCCATCATCGAGAAAGTATTCGCCAGGCTGCATAGCGCTCCTATTGAATCGGATCGTGAACCGTAACCAGTTTGGTGCCATCGGGAAAAGTCGCTTCCACTTGCACTTCGTGAATCATCTCCGCGACGCCATCCATCACATCCGCGCGGGTGAGGATGGATGCGCCGAGGCTCATGATGTCGGACACGCTTCTGCCGTCGCGCGCCGCTTCGAGGATTTCGGCCGAAAGGATCGCCATGGCCTCCGGATAGTTGAGCTTCAGCCCGCGCGCGCGCCGCTTCTTCGCCAATTCGGAAGCGACGAAAATCATGAGCTTGTCCTGCTCGCGCGGAGTCAGATGCACCGGCTACCCTCCATAACTTCTTTAGTGAACTTTTCGGGGAAGCGTGGCGACTCGGCCACAAAGAATCCACTTGGCGGCTTTCCAGATTTCCACCAAGCCTCCCGCCAGCGAACGCCCGCTGACCGCAAGGCCGCGAATCGCGAGACCGTGCGCCCGCAGCGAGGTCACTCCCCATAATACTTCAGTGTTCGAAAGCTGACCTGCAATTGTTTGCATCTGCGATTCGAAGTTCTTCCAATAGCTCGCTGGCTCGCCCGCGCGGCAGATATAGCAAGACGCAAAATGGCGAAAGGGGCCGAGCCGTGCGATGGAATCCATGCGTTGAAGCAGCGGCGCCAGTGTCCAGCGTTCGATCGCGATCGGTTGTCCGTCTGCGACGAGCTCAAAATCCGAGGTAAGCGATTCAAAGCGGAAAACCTCATCCGACGCTTCGCGGCCAGGCGCCACGCGGTCGCACCAAATCAGCGAACCGCCGCGCTCGATCTCGACGCGCGCCTTTTGGTCGAAGCGGGAACCGGCAAACGGGATCAGTTGATCGGGCAAGTACTCCAAGTACGCATCGGAAGCGACGCTGACGCGTATGCACTGCGATGCCCGTCTGCCAGGCGATCGGCTGCGATACACGCGAGTAGCGCCGGTGGACGTGACCTGCGCTTGAGCGCGCGGCTCGACGTCCACTTGCCAGGAGAGCGCATCAGAGTCGAGAATTCCGCCCGAGAGATTGTGCACGTGGGCGAGAGTTTCGCCGGTAGGGGCGGGAAAGCCGCGCACCACGCGCCACGGCGGCCGCTGCTGTTTGACGCGGAGAATGGTGGCGCCAGCGTCGGTCGCTTCGAAGGACAAGTGGAGGTTTGATGATGGCGACATCGCTCAACTCATGAAGAGGCGCGTGTAGAGGCTGGCGTGCCGGGCGGAAGCGATTTCTGGAAGTGGTGTGAAGCAGCTCGTTGGGGACGGTTCATTGCGAGCGCTCCGTTCAGCGATTTGGACGATCGTGGGTTTCAAGTTCCAAAGAATCTGGTGCGCTTCGGTCTGGCCGAGCGGCAGTAAGCGCTGGCATGCGGAGACGAGCGCAGTGATGGATTGCTGGAGATAAGCTGCGGCGGCCGTGGGTGCGTCGATCCCGAAAACGCCTGCGGTTAAGCCGAAGCATGTTGCTAGATGAACCTCGCCTCCGAGTTCGGACGCGGAGAGCAATAACTCGTCTCCCGATATGTGCGCGGCTAGTCGCAAAAAACGCCGGCCCATGGCGGCCGAAGCGTCGCGGGATTCTCGAGCCAGTTTTCGCGCACCGAGTTCGGTGTTCCAACAGAGCCAATCGCGCATGGCGGCGCCACAGCTTGCGGCGCAGTAGGCCGCTTCCAGCGCGCCGGTCTCGGACAGATAATCGCGCAAGAAGCGCTCTAACAATTCCGTTGTCAGAAATCCCGCTTCGACCAGTGTTTCGAGCCCGAACGAATGGGCCGCGCCTCCGATAGGAAACGCACTATCGGCGAGCTGCTGGAGCCGAAGAAGGGGCAGCATCAGGCGAAGAGGTACCGCACGTCCTCGGGCAGCGGGTCGCACGCGGCTGCTTCATCCCAGCCGAGCTCCGCGCGAACGACGTCGAAGAACGCGCTGCGATTCACATCCTGCCCTTGTAGGCGGCTCGCGAGGATGTCCGCCGTGGCAAGATCGCTGCTCGCGGTCACGTAGCCGGCATTCGAGATCAAATCGTAATTGCCCCAGCGGCTGCGATAAAGCCCTTTTCGATTCCATCGCACGGCCGAATACAAAGCCTCGTTGATACCGATGAGCGGGAACAGCGCGCCGTAGCGCTTCGCGAGATCGCAACACACGCGCGCAAAATAAGTGATGTTCGGCCCGTGCCAGGCCGAGCGCAGCGGATCGGGGATCAGGCCGAAAAGATTGGAGATCGCAAGCCGGGTTGGTCCTTTGAACTTGGCGAAGCTTACCATCGGGCAACCGGCGTATTGCAGCAGCACCTCGGGAATCTTGGCTTCATTGCATGTGCCGTCCCAGTAAGCCTCGGTGACGTTCACGTACTCGGCGTGGTGTTTGCTCATGACGTCGGCGAGGCCGGTGCGGCGCAGATATTCGGCGTCCTGCTGGCGGATCCAAGCACGACGCTCGCGCGCCTCGGTTTCCCAATCGAATTTCGCCTCCTCCAGATTCCTCGATGATGTGTGGCCCTCGAGTATGATCGCGGGCGCCGGCAGAGCCCGCAGCAAAAGATCGAGCGCGGCTGGATCGGTGTACGTGCCGGTCGCGTAACCGTGCCACGTTACTTTGACGAGCACGCGTTCGGGATTTCCAGCAGGCAGAACCTGTTCCAGCACGCCGGCCATGCGGCCACAATCTGGCACGGAGGCGATGACGCCCGAGCCCGCAGCCCACGACGCAGGTTCGACGCCGACGCTGCGCTTTGGTGACGCAACTCGCACCGAGTCTCTCCCACGCTTCTCGTTCCATAATCGCGTGATCCGCTGCGTGAGCCAGGCTGTGATGGCGGGATGATCGCCCGGCGGCTGCGCCATGCGCCATGCGGCAGCTTCCGGATGATCGCGCTGAAAGTTTTCGAGAATCACTTCTGCGAATTCGACGTGCTCGGTTCGCCATAACGCTTGCGCCAGCACGACCCAGTTCAAAGGACGCTGCACGCATTTTTCGAGCGTGTGCGCGAGAAATGGCTGCGCATGCCGAATGAATCCCACTTCGCCCGCAGTGAGGCTCAACCGTTCCCAAATTAAACGCATCAGCCGATAGCTCTGCGCGCGGCTGCCCGCGTCGCCGTTTCCGCTAGCCGCGAAGATTAGTCCGGTGGCGGGTCCCACCCGGTCGGCCAGAGCTTCCACCAGCAACGGATGGCCGGGATCGACGTCGTCATGATGTATGACCAGGGCCGGTTTCGCGCGGCGTGCTTCGCCCATGGCGCGGCCGAGCGCCTCCCGCTGGAGCAGGTTGAAATCGAGAATGGTGGGAAGGACGAAAATCTCGCCGGAATCGCGAGCGGAAATCGCGGTCGATAACGCCTCGAACGATGTCGCTTCGATCGCCGGGCGAAAACCGAGAATCGGCTCGCAAGCCGCGGCCAGCGCATTCACGTCCCAGCGTGGAACATCCGAGGCCTGATCGCTAACCTGATCGCTAACCTGATCGCTAACTAGGATGAACGCGGGCGTCAGTGCAGTTTTCCGCCAATCCGGCCATGCTTGGTCATGGATGCCAATACGTCCACCATCGCGCGCACAGCAACTAGCGCGGTGATATCGGAAATATCGTAGGGCGGCGAAACCTCCACCGCTTCCATGGCCGCGATCCCCTCCTTGGCCACGCCTTTCAAAATCGCGAGAGCTTCGCGCGGAAGAAAACCGCCGGGCTCAGGCCATCCGGTTCCAGGAACGAATCCGGCGTCCACCGAATCGACGTCGAAGGAAAGATACACGGCGCTCGCGCCTTTCCAAGCCACTTCGAGCGCGATCTCGATCGTCTTGTCGATACCGATGCGTTCGATATCTTGAATGGTGAGAACCGTGGACCCGCGCTCGCGGCCTTTCTTGACGCCCGGCCGAGGCACCTGCCACCCGCCGATGCCAACCTGCACGAGATTCGTCGGAGGGCAATTCGGAATATTCGTCGCATGGAACCACGGACAAGTGTGCATGATCTCGTCCATGTCCTTTTCCTGCGTATCGATGTGGCGATCCAAATGGATGATGCCCACCTTTCCCTCGACGCATTGCGCCACACCGCGCGCGCACGGGAAGCCGATGGAATGGTCGCCGCCCATGATCATCGGCAGGGTCCCTTGCGAGAGAATGTGCGCGACGCCCTTGGTGATCTGGTCGTGACTCTTAGTGATGTTCGCGGGGCAAAAGATATCGCCGACGTCGCACATCTTGAGCGATTCGCGCAGATCGACACCCAGCTCGAAGTTATACGTCGTGTATAGCGACGAGATGCGGCGGATACCCTGCGGTCCAAAGCGCGTGCCGGCACGATAGGTTGTTCCGATATCGAAGGGCACGCCGACAAACGCCACATCGTATTCGCCCACCTTGCGCACGTCTTCGAGATATGGCGTTTTGAGAAACGTGTTAATGCCGGACCAATGCGGCAGCTCGCCGCGCTGAAAACAACTAATCTCGGTTTTGTCTTCGATCGAATCGACGCATTCCAGGCCGAATTCCTTGCCGCGCCGCACTTCTTCCTGCCATTGCCGCGATGGAATCTGGGCCTCGTCCCGAAGAGCTTTCATGCCTTCGAGTTCGGGGAGTTTCACTTCTCTGGTGTGCTCCCGATGATTCGGGGCATGGCTCTTGTAAAAGGACATTTAGGATGATTGTACTTACTTTCCTTTCTAGGCTTCGGTGGCATCCACTTCTTCAGTGCGGAGGCCGTCGGGGAAGGTGCTTTGTTCCACGCGGCGAATCAGACCGGTGATCCTCGGCTCGTCGCAACCGTCAGGCACGGCGAGATCCAAGACGATGTTCGCGCCATCGTCATCGCCGCCCGTGCGCCCGAGTGCGATCACCCGCGTTGCCAGGATCACAGCCTCGCGTGGATTATGAGTCACAAAGAGTATTGTCGTTCCCGTTTCGCGCCAAAGATCCTTGATGAGCCGCTGCATTCCTAAGCGTGTGCCGGGATCCAGCGCGCTGAACGCTTCGTCCATGAGCAGGACCTTGGGACGCATGATGAGCGCCTGCGCGATCGCGACGCGCTGCTGCATGCCGCCAGAGAGCTGATGCGGATATTTGGTGGCATCCGATTCGCGCAGACCCATGCGGCGCAAGTATCCGAGGGCTTCGGCCCGAAACTCCTGACGGCGCACGCGGCGGGCAGGAGATAAGCTGCCGAAGAATCCGACCTCGGTTACTTCGAGCCCGAAGGTGATGTTGTCGAGCACCGTGCGGTCCGGGAACAGCGAATACTTCTGCGGCACATATCCGCAACGCCGATCGGGGCGAGTTCGAGGGCTGCCTTCCACCAGGACCTGACCGCTAGCGGGCATTTCCTCGGCCAGCACCAAACGCAGCAGCGTGGATTTTCCGCAGCCCGTTTGCCCGACGATGGAGATGAATTCGCCCGGCGCGATATCCAGACTCACCCCGTTCAAAATCTTCCTAGGAGGCTTGCCGGGCTGGCCATATGCGACATGCACGTCCTGGATCGAAATCAGGGCGGCCTGGCGCTGGGCCGTTGCCGCGGGTTTGTCGTCCATGAGCGTTGATACGGTAGCCACGGGTTCTTACGCCTCCTGGAACCAGGGATGCAGTTTCCGGTTCAATGTGCGCATTCCGAAATCCACCAGAAATAGCAGCAACGCCACCCACAGCACGTAAGGAATGATGGTGTCCATCCCCATGTGGCGGCGCAGCAGAGCGATGCGATACGCCAAGCCATCCTGCGAGGCGATCATTTCGCCGGCGAACAGGAACAGCATCACCGATTTCAAATTGAGGCGGATGCTATTCAACACGCGAGGCCAGATTTGTTTAAACACGATCCGATAGGTGATGGCGAAATCGCCCGCGCCCAAGGTGAAGCCCTTGACGATCTGCTCCTTGGGAACGCCGCGCGTGAGATTGAACGAATCCAGAATGATGGTGGGCGCGACGCCAACCACGATCAGCATCACCTTGGCCAGCTCATCGATGCCGAACGCGATGAACAGAATGGGCAGCAGAGAGAGCGCGACGATCTTGTCGAAAAACAGAACGAATCGCAGAAAGAACGAGCCCACGTAAGGGAACATGCCCATGTGCAACCCGAGCAGCACCGCGGGAAACAGCAGCGCCATGCTAATCAGGAAGCGCCGCCCCGTGGCCACCGTATCTTTCCACAGCATGCTGTATCGAATCTTCGCGGCTAACGATTGCTGACTGGGATCGCCGGTGACCTCGTCGTCCTCGGCTGGCTTCAACGTTGCATCGGCGAACGCGCGGCCCATTTGACGGAGCGTAGGCATCACTCGATCGTCCGGGTTGTCGATATGGCGGCCGCGTGAAACCCAGAAGTAACTTACGATGCCGGTCGCGAACAAACACCAGGAAAGAATCCAGACCGTAGTGCGGGATGGCTGAGCGTGAATCTGAAGGATGCTCAAAGCTTGCCTCCGGCGGCGAGTTCCATGTACGACGCGTCGAAGCGCAATCGCACCCGATCCTTCTTGCCTTGAATGGAACCATCCGGGAAGCGGATCGCCACGTCGTCGGGCGAACTGGTTTTGTCACCCAGCAATCCATGCGTAAAGCAGAACTGCCGGACCAGCTCCATGGTCCTCTTGAGTTGATCCGACTTCGTCATATCGAGCGCCGAGGGCGCGGTGTAGAACAAATGCGTGGTGGCGAGCTGCTCTTTATACGAAGCCAGCGTATCTTCGGAAACCTCGGCGATGGACGCCAGCACCTTGTCGCCGTCCGGGCCCGGCTTCGCCATTTGCGCCGTTAATTCGTACCATGCGCCGGCGATCGCCTTCGCGAAACGCTGTCCGGAGCCATCGGGGCGATTCAGCACTTCGGTGCGGACCACCATCAGATCCAGAATTTCGCCGGGAATCTTCGAAGAATCGAAGATTTTGGTGATGCCTTTGCCCTTGAGGATTTGCGAAACCAGAGGCTTCCAGGTCACCACAACGTCTTGGCTGGTGTCGCTCAAGAATGCGCCAGCGATATCGGAATCCGACGTGTTCACGTATTTCACACGCTTCAGCTCGCCCGAGAGATTGTTGATCGCCATGGCGCGCTCGAACAAATATTGCGAGACGGTCTTCTCCACCAGCAGAACGCGCTTGCCGGGGATCTGGCTCAGCGTGAGATTGTGGCGCACCAGCACAGCGTCGTTCCCATTCGAATAATCGCCGACGATAATGGACGTCGTGTCGACGCCCGCTGCCGCCGGCATATCGAGCGCTTCCATGTTGGTCATCGCGCAAGCGTCGATGTTCTTGGCGACGAATGCATCGAGCGAGGGAGCGTAATCGAAGCGCTGGACTTTGATGGCGACGCCGTATTTGTCGGCCCACTTTTTCAGCAGCCCTGACTTCGCCATATACTGATACGGGTCCCAGCCGACGTAAACGGACCATCCGAGCGTGAAAGTCGGGGGATTACCAGCCGCGCTCAAGGCACCCGAGAGCGCGCACAGCGCGGAGAAGATTAGTAGGAATTTTCGCATCTCAACCGTCCGTGCAGCAGGGCACTGAGGATGGCTACATGGCCGGTTGGATCTCCTAGTATATCGCAACGAGCTGGTTTCGAACGGCGCTCGCTCGCAGGCCTTCGCTCTTATCTTTATCTTTGTCCTTCTCGCCGTGCAGCGCTTTCTCGATAGCCACGGCCAGTTCGGGGGAATCAGGCATCACGTCGGGCTCAAACCGCTGGACGATCTTGCCCTCGCGATCCGCAAGGAATTTCGTGAAATTCCAACGGATAGGACCACCCGTGTTTGGACTGGCTTGCTTGTCCGTCAGGAATTGATACAGCGGCGACACGTGCTCGCCGGCGAGCGAGAGCTTGGCGAACATCGGGAATGTGACTTTGTATTTGCCCGCGGCGGCCTGCTGAATGGCATCATTGCCATCCGGCTCTTCCTGGCCGAAATCGTTACTCGGAAACGCCAGAATCACCAGGCCCTGGTCTTTGTACTTTTGATAGAGCGCTTCCAGCCCTTCGTATTGCGGCGTGAAGATGCTGTGGCTGGCGACGTTCACGATTAGAAGCACTTTGCCGCGATACGAGGCCAAGGGCGCCGGTTTTCCATCGATCGCCAGCGGAATGAAATCGAGAACCGTGGTGGCGCCGAGAAGCACGCCACTCGCGGCCAAGAGCGCAAAGAACAAGCCCGTGCGCTTAAAACTCATAGCGTAAAGCGAACTGCATCTCGCGCGACGGCATCGTATTTTGATATTCGCCGAACCCGCTGGGATTTTGCAACGAGAGACTCGGTTGAATGAAGTTTACATTATTGAATGCATTGTAAGCTTCGGCGCGGAACTGGATGCTGTGGCCTTCCCACGGCAGCGCGAAGGATTTCGCAACGCCGATATCGAAATTCTTCATTCCCGCCAGGCGAACCAGGGCGCGCGTTCCCGCGGCCGACCCCGGGTAGGCATCCGCGAAACTAGACGTGGCATTCGTGCTGGAAAAAACGCTAGGGTTGCCGTTGCTATCGTACCCGTTCGTCACCTTGTAGGGCGCCGTGGCCATCGCAAGAGTACCTTGCCAATAGTTCACGTCCCAAGTTTGATTGCCTTGGACGACGCTGGGCAACCCGCTCGCAAATCTGGCGATGGTTGAAATCTGCCAGCCGCCGAAGATCTCGTTCGCCCATCCCGGAGCATCGCTCCAGAACGGCTTGCCTTTGCCGACCGGCAATTCATACACCACGTCGATATTGGCCTGATTGCGAATATCGAAATCCGACGACCCGCGGAATTGGCCCGGGTTGAAAACATTCTGGATGACCGCGCCGTCCTGTCCCGAGGAGCCTTCGGCGGCCGAGGCGTTGTCGATGGAATGCGACAGCGTGTAGTTGAAATCGAAGGAAAGACCGGAGCTGAAAGCGCGCCGTAAGCTGATGGTAGCGGCGTCATAATTGGCGCTGCCGGCGTTCATCCAGGTGGGCATTGAACTCCATTGTGGAGCGAAAAACGTGTAACAGCCGAACTTGGAGGCGCAGGTGCCGGGCGCGGTGTACTGACCCTGAATCCGGTCCACGGAGTGCAGCATGTCCAGATAGCTGCCGCCATACACGCCGTAAATGCCATAAAAGTAGTTGGCTGCGGCGCTGCCGTTAAAGAAGTAGTTCTTGACGGGTCCGAACATGTTCTGAATGTACGCAATGTTCGGCACCAGCGATGGGTTATTCATCACGGCCTGCGCTGCGGCGCTCGGGCTGCAATTTTGCGTAGTGTTCCCCAGAGTCGCGCACACCGAGTTGTACGCATTGCGGATGCCAGTCATGGCGGTCAGCCAGGTTTGGCCAGACGCGGGATCGTAGCAGGTTCTCGAGAGGCGTGGCAATATCGCCTTGCAGCAGCAGTTTGCGCGACAGACGGCCGGCATAGGAAACCTCGAGCGTCATTTTGCCCGGTATCTGGCGCGCGAACGAGGCATTCAGCAAGCATCGAATAAGGCGATTTCAAGTTCGGAAAGATCCCCTCGTACTCCCCGACGATTCCATTGACATCCGGTGGCGTGTAGGGAAAGCCGGGAGTGGGAGCGGGTGGAAGCGGCGGCACAGTGCCGTTATAGCGCGGCGATGTGGTGAATGTATAAGAGACCGGGTTGTTCAGCGTGGTACTCGTTCCAAACGAACCGAACTGATCGAATTCGGTGATCAACTCGCTGCCGAACCGATCGTACAGCATCGCGCCGCCCGCACGAAAAACGCCGCCGTTCCCAAAAATCTTCCCGAGCAGCCCGCCGCGGTCCTTGGGAGCATAAGCCAAAGCGAACCGCGGTCCAAAATTGTTGTCGTCGGGGTTGTACCAGCTTGACTTGCCGTTCACCGGACCGTTGGGCGAATAGCTGAGGATCGCATTGGGCATGGCGTTGGAGGGAACGCCTTCCGATCCTAGCCCGACGCGCTGGGCGAAATATTGATCGAGGCCGATATTGGGCGCCACCTGCAATCCGTTCGCCTCGTAGGGCGGCGGGTCGTTGGTGTAACGCAATCCAAACGTCAGCGTCAATTCGCGCGTCGCACGCCATTGATCGCTCACGAATCCCTCATACTCGCGCATCGAGAACGCTCGTGCATCCGGAGCCCCTTGCGGCAATAGCGTCCCGCCTTTTCCAACCTGATAAGTCGCCTGTACGTTATTGACCAAGCCGAGCAAAACTCCCATCCCTGACGCAACCGCGAATGGGTTGCCAAGCGCGAAATTTGCATTGCCGGTTTGGCCAATCATGTAGTTCTGCACATCGGTCTGAATGTCTTCGCCCAATCCCACCGCCACATTCGCGCTGAACCCGTAAGTCGGGTAGGACTGCGCGTAGGTGAATTTGTTATTCGTCATCACTCGGAAATTGAGACCGGTCGAAATGGTGTGCTTGCCCTTGGTCCAAGTGAGAGTGTCTACGATGTTCTTGACGGGAAGAATGCGTCCATTGCCGCGCGCGTCGTAGTTCTGCAACTCGTCCAACGGGTATAGCTGGAACGAGTCACCCGTTGTTCCTGAGTAATTCAAGCCCTGGCGGGTGTAGCCAAATGTGAAGTTATTGATCAGGGCAGGAGTCAAAATGGCGGTATAAGTCGCCGAAATACCTTTACTGTTGTTCAAGAGCTGGCTGGCGGGCTGCTGGCCGGGAAATTGGGCTAAGGCATTGGGCTGATCCTGATTCGCATTCGACAGCGTGCCGCGAACCGAGACCGTATGCTTGGCCGCGCTATCGAGGATAAAATCCATCTTGCCCACATAGGCGCGATTATCCAACGCATCGGGCGCATTGAAACGATATCCGGTGAAATTCAAGCCCCCATCGGCGGGACCGGAGTTGCCGCCACCTCCATAATTTGCATCGTTGCCCACTGGGTATTGGTTTAGGATGCTGAGATACGACTGACTCACCCCGATGTGCAGAGGATCGATCTGTTGGATCTGCGCCGGAGTGAGCGTATAGATGTTATTGTTCGCGTCGGAAAGAGTGAGGATGCCTTGCCGCAGGTTTTGGCTAGGGACTAGGCGCTCAACCGCTTCGGAGCTCGCGTCAATGCGGCGCTCGTAATTGAAGAAGTAAAAGATACGATCCTTCTTCACTGGGCCGCCAAGTGACGCGCCAAACTGGTTGCGGTTCAGGGGCGTCACCGGGACTCCGTCGCGATCGTTGAACCAACTGTTGGCCGCGGTAACAGTATTGCGGTTGTATTCGTATGCCGAACCGTGCAAGCGATTCGTGCCGCTCTTGGTGATTAAGACCACCTGGCCGCCCGACGACCGGCCCTCGTCGGCGCCCTGCCCGGCTACCGTAACGCGAAACTCCTGGACCGAATCGAGCGGGATCGGCAGCACGGAATTGAAGCCTGCAATGGGATTCTGGCCGCTGGCATTGGAGCCCTGTTGCGATCCGATGTCGGCTTGACCGCCGACGCCCGAATTTTCGTTGTCGTTCACATCCACCCCGTCCAGGATGATGTTGTTCTGATCGCGCCGCGATCCCATCACTTCGCCGGTCTGCGTCACGCCGGGCTGCAGGCTCAGCAACTCGACCACGTTACGCGTATCGAGCGGCAGCTGCTTGATCGAATGTTCGGTGAACGCGTTCCCCACCGACGCATCGGAGGTGCTGACGAGGGAAGTCTCCGCCGTAACGTTGACCGTTTGGCCCGTCGTGCCGACCTCCAGTTGCAGATTGAGCGTCCCTGGAACGTTGATTTGCAGCACCACATGTTCGCGTGTCGCTTGCGCGAAGCCCGGTTTGGTGACCGTCATCGTGTATTCGCCCGGCATTTCCTGCAGGAACTGATACTCGCCCGTGTTGTCGGTCACAATCTGCCGCGAGGCGCCCGTAGTGACACTCGTCAATTGCACGATCGCCGCTGGAATCACCGCGCCTTGCGCGTCTGAGATCACACCATGCAACGAGCTCGTGGATTGAGCGTCGAGCATGGAGGCCGCGGCCAGCAAGCTCAACCCCGCCAAAAGAATTCGCCGGGAACGCCCTACAAAAATTGTCGCGAACATATGCCTCTCCTTGGACCGGAAGTTGGGAAATCAAGACGGAGCGACAGGCTCGGGGCGCCGACAAGGCGAGGGGGCCGCGAATACGTTGCGGCGAGGAACTCAGCGAAGAGTCAACACGAACTGCGGGGCGTTGTGCGGTCATAAGAAATCCGCACAGAAAAACACTAAGAACCAGGAACCCCACGCGGCAGTTTTCTAATTATCACGCCGGTTACGAAGCACTGTCAAGGAAATCTGTATCGCAAATTTTTATGAAAGTACTAAGCGCTAGCAATACTAAGCGATGATGTCGTGAATCACGTTTCCCGCCACATCAGTGAGTCGGAAATCGCGCCCACTGTAACGATACGTCAACTTTGTATGATCGATGCCCATCAGGTAAAGAATCGTCGCGTGCAGATCATGCACGTGTACTCGCTTGTCGACACCCTTCCAACCAAAATCGTCGGTAGAGCCATAGGCCATCCCGCCCTTGACGCCGCCGCCGGCCAGCCACACTGTGAAGCCATGCGGATTGTGATCGCGGCCGTTGTGCACCTGGCCGCCCATGAATCCGCTACCCACTTCGACCACCGGAGTGCGCCCAAACTCGGAGCCGCACACGATCAGCGTCTCGTCCAACAGGCCGCGCGATTTTAGATCCTTGATGAGCGCGGCGAACGGCTGATCGGAATCCTTGCCGGTCTTGCGATGCAGTTCGATATCGAAATGATGGTCCCATGGATCGCCCTTGGCGTAATACACCTGCACCATCCGAACGCCGCGTTCGATGAGCCGTGCCGCAGTCAGGCAGCCGCGCGCCGTGCTTCCTTCGCCGTACAACTTGATAGTGGCTTCGCTCTCTTTGCGCACATCGAAGACGTCGGGCGCCTCGGTCTGCATGCGATACGCGGTTTCCATCGACTGCAAGGTCGCATCCAGCTGCGGATCGTCGGCTTTCTCCTGCTGCATCTGCAGCCGATCAAGCTTGCTCAGCAAATCCAGCTCGCTCTGTTGCTGCTTCAGATCGAATTGGGCGTTGCGGATGTTCGGGATCAATTTCTCGGGGTCGAACTTTTTGTCGCGAACGTTGTCGGAAATGTAAGTTCCCTGGTACATGGGCGGCAGAAACGCGGAATTCCACAGCGGCGGTCCCACGGTGGTGGGGACCTCCGGGCACAACACTACAAAGCCCGGCAAATTCTTGTTCTCGGTGCCAAGACCATACGTGAGCCACGCGCCCATCGACGGACGTCCCGGCTGGATATGACCGACATTCATCATCAGCAGCGAGGGCTCGTGATTGGGAATGTCGGTATACATCGACTTAATAAGGCACATGTCGTCGACACACCCACCCAGTTGCGGGAAAACCTCGCTCACTTCGATCCCGCTCTGGCCGTACTTCTTGAACGAAAACGGCGATTTCATCAGATTGCCAGTCTTGCGCTCGTGATCGGGAATCGCACCGGGTAGCGGCTGCCCGTTGTACTTCTCAAGCATCGGCTTGTAATCGAAGGTGTCGATCTGCGACGCGCCGCCGTTCATGAAGAGAAAAATGACGTGCTTGGCCTTGGGCTTGAAGTTAGGAATGCGCGCGCTGGGGACGCCTTGCACCGTGGTGGCATCCGCCCTGGCGAGCGACTCACCGATGAGGCTGGCGAAACTCAACATGCCGAAGCCGCTGCCCATCCTGCACAGTGCTTCGCGCCGCGAAAGCGGCTGGCGCGCCGGTAAATGCAACATCGTCGTTATTCCTTTCTGCTAATTCACAAACTCAAATTCATTCGAGCTCAGCAGCACGCGCGAATATTCATTCCACGCCGTGGTCGGCTGCCCCGCCACTTGTTCACCCGGCTTCTCCGGATGGGCCTGCAAGAAATCCAGGCCCGCCTTGGTTTCCGCTTCGCTCGGCGCGCGCCCAAACAGGATTCGATAGGCCTTCTGAATCCGCGCCGTATCGTTGGCTTCGTCATACACACGCTTGGCGAACGTTTCCGCCTGCTTATACACAAAACTGCTGTTCATGAAGTACAGACGCTGCAGCGGAACGTTGGTGGTGAACCGCTGCTCCGCGGTGAACGACGGATTGGGATAATCGAACACCTGCAGGAAATTGTCCAGCCGATATCGGCTGACCTTGCAATACACCGTGCGCCGGAAGTTGTCGTCTGCAAAATCGGTGGATGGCCCGCCGGTCTTCTTCAAATCCAAAGCTCCCGAGACGAACAGCAGCGAATCGCGAATAGCCTCGGCGTCCAGCCGCTGGCGATTGGCGCGCCAATAGAGGCGGTTCGCGCCGTCCTTTTCAGCGTTCTCAGCCGAAGACTCCGTGCTGAGTTGATAGGTGGACGAAAGCAGAATCTCGCGATGCAGCTTCTTCATCGACATCCCGTTCTTCACGAAACTCGACGCTAGATACTCGATCAGTTCGGGATCGGACGGCGGGTCGCCCATCTTGCCGAAATTATCGGGCGTCTCAACGATGCCCGAGCCGAAGTGCCATTTCCAGACGCGGTTGACGATCACCCGCGCGGCGATGGGGCTGGCTACGATCGCGTTTGCCAACTCCAACCGGCCGCTGCCTTTCGTAAACGGCTTCGGATCCGGCGGCGACAAAACCGACAGAAAACGTTCCGGCACCGGATCGCCCAGCGTATGCGGATTGCCGCGCACGTTGACGTGCATCTCTTGCATGGTCTTTGCATCGCTTGCGCCATGCAGGAACGGATACGGCGCCTGCGCTTTCTTCAGCGCTTCAATTTCAGCGCGCAACGCCGCCACATGTTCGGCCGTCTCCGCCGAAAAATGCCGCTCCAGCGCCCAATCGCGCAACGACAGCAGGCCTGGATCGGGGCGCGTATCGCTCTCGGAATCCTGGTCCGCTTTGTACACGTCCAGGTACAGATTCGTCGGCTCGATCGGCATGGTCTTCAATTCCAGATCGCAGCCCGGACAAAACTGATCGTTGGTTTCGAACTCGTTGGGATAAGCATCGCGGCGCGGCTTCTTGCGCACACCGGCCTTGGCCTTGATGATGTCGTTTTCTTCCTTGAGCGCTGCCGCGTCTCTCGCCACCGATAGCACCAGGTTCTGGAAATTGTCCGCCAGGAACTGCGCCTGCTCCAGCGTTCCTCCGCTCTTCACCATGTCCTGCCAGTCGCGCAGGTACGAATAATGCTTGGGCGGTTTGGCCAGGAATTTGATCCAGCGCTCCAGCATTTCAGGATCTACTTTTTGATCCACCGCCGCTTCGGCCACCTTCTTCTTCGGCTCTCCAGTCACCTGCCACGCGGCCACCAGGTACTTCGACGTCTTTTGCGCCAGCATCTCCGCATACAAGTCACTCTGTTTTTCCATGAAATCATCGAGCACTTCTTCCTTGTCGTCGATGACCTTCTGTTGCTTCTCCCAAAGCGCCATTTCGGCCGGCGACGTCGCGGGATATTCGTGATACGTCGTGTTCATGAATACGGCCGCCAGCGAGTAATAATCCTTCTGCGAGATCGGATCGTACTTGTGATCGTGACAGCGCGCGCAAGCCACCGTGAGCCCCAGCATTCCGCGCGTCACCATGTCGATCCGCTCGTTGCGCTCGTCGGCGCGCCCTTGCACCGGTTCCGCTTGATCCCACCACCAGGGACCTTGTCCCATGATCGCCGTGCCCGCAACCTCCTTATCGCGCTGGGGCTCAGCCAACAAATCCCCCGCGAGCTGCGCCTTGATGAAATCACCGTACGGCATGTCGTTGTTGAACGCCTGGATCACCCAGTCGCGATAAACATAGGCGCCCGAGAACGGCATATAGCCCCGATCCTTAGGATCGAGTCCCCGCACGTCGTCTTCCGCATAGCGCGCCACATCCAGCCAATGACGGCCCCAGCGTTCGCCATACCGCGGCGACGCCAGCAGCCGGTCCACAACTTTTTCGTACGCATTGGGCGATTTGTCGTTAACGAATGCATCCACTTCGTCGGGCCTAGGAGGCAGTCCGGTCAGGTCCAGTGTCACTCGGCGGATCAGCACCCGCCGCTCAGCAGGCGCCACCGGCTTCATACTCTTGGCTTCGAGCTTGGCAAGAACAAAATGATCGATATTTGTCTTGGCCCACGATTTCTCTTTCACCGCGGGAATCGCCGGCTCTTTGAGCGGCTGAAACGACCAGAACGCACGCTGTTCCGGGGTGATCACTTTGGCGGGCGAACTCGCCTTGGCCGCCGTCTTGGCTTCCGGCCACGGCGCGCCCATCTTGACCCACTCCGCGAGCGCCTCAACCTCGGCAGGCTTCAGCTTCCCGCCTTTCGGCATTTTCAGATCGCCGCTTTGCCGCACCGCTTGGATCAACAGGCTTTTGTCGGGATCTCCTGGCACGATCGCCGCGCCGGACTTGCCGCCCTGCAGCAAACGCTCGCGGGAATCCACACGCAGCCCGCCCATTTCCGCGGCCGTGTGACAGTCGTAACAATTTTCCGCGAGCACCGGCCGCACCTTGTTCTCGAAGAAGTCGGGCGACTGCCCGGTGGAAGGCGCCTGCGCCAGAGCGCATCCAATCGCGAAAAGTGAAACGACGGCGTACCTCATCTTAAAGACCTTTAGGATCGATTCTCCACACTTCATGAAACTCATGATTGGACAGCCACAAGGACCCGAGGCCCACTCGCAAAGCATCGCCGCCTTTGCCCACGTACTGCGCGAGTACCCGGTTGTTGGCCGGGTCGATCTTGGACAGCGGCTTGCCGATCGCCGTCACCCAAACGTAGCCTTCCCCCACCGCGATGTCGCCGCCTGCACCCGGCACACCGACTTCAATGGTAGCGGACACCTTGTTCGTTGCCGGATCGATGCGCGACACGCTGCCGTCTCCCTGATTGAGCGTCCACACGCTGCCCAAACCGGTTGCCAGGAAGCGCGGCGACGGCCCGACCGGAATTTTCGCCGTCACTTTTTCAGTCTTTGCATCCACGCGCGTCAGAAGATTGTTCTTCGTGCTGGTGATCCAGACCGAGCCTGCGTCGAAACCGCCGTGAACGAACCCGCCGGAATCGGAATTTTGGCTACCACCTGATTCTTCACCGGATCGATGCGCGACAGCATACCCGCGGCGTCGGAAGGCATCCAGATGCTGCCGTCACCGGCCGTGATTCCGCCCTCCGTGTTCGCGACTCCCGAGGGAATGGACGCGACGATCTTGCCCGACTTTGCATCCACGCGCTGCACCGACCCATCGCTGCAAATCGGCACCCAGACGCTGCCGAAAGCAATCGCGAGTCCGGAGCACGGCGTCTTCCCCACGGTGATCACGGCGCCAATCTTGTTGGTCGCCGCGTCGAGCCGCGAAATATTGTTTTTCGGATTGTTCGAAATCCAAACGCTGTCGCCGATGGCCACCCAATCGGGAGATCCCGGAATGGAGAACTTCGCGATCGCGTGCAAGTCCGACATCGGATGTTGCACAGCTTTCAGTTCCGGGCCGTCGGCATGCGCCGCAGCCATCGCCGTCACCGCGAAAAAATAGACCAGCCGGTCGATCTTCATTGGATTCGAGAGCTTCCGACGTGGAGGGAGTCGAGTCGGCGGCCGTGGCGAACTCGTCTCATCAGCTTATCGCATTATCGCAAGCTTCAGCAAGCGCCACTCCCACGCCGCTCCCCAGCTCACTTCTCTTTCTCAAGCTGCTGGCCGATTGCCACCAATTCCCGCCGCCGTTTCGGAGTGGTTTTCGGATAAGACATGTCCAGCCCCTTGAGAGCGTCCAGCACGATGCGCGAAATGATCAGCCCGGTATTTTCCTTGTCGTCGGCGGGCACAATGTACCAGGGCGCGATGTCGGTGCTGGTGGCGCCGAGGCATTCCTCATACGCTTTCATGTACTGGTTCCAATAGCCCCGCTCCGCGATATCGGCGGCGCTGAATTTCCAGTTCTTCTCCGGCTGCTCGATGCGCTTCAGGAACCGCTTGCGTTGTTCCTCCTTGGAAAGGTGCAGAAAGAACTTCAGGATGCGTGTGCCGTTGCGATGCAGGTGATCCTCCAGATTATTGATCGAACGGTAGCGGTCGCGCCAAAAATGCTTGGTATCGAGTAGCTCCACCGGAAGTTCCTCGCCGCTAAGAATTTCGCGATGTACGCGAACGATCAATACCTCCTCGTAATAGGAGCGATTGAAGATCCCAATGTGGCCGCGCTCGGGCAGTCGGCGCGTGGCGTTCCATAGGAAATCGTGCTCCAGTTCTTCGGCGCTCGGATGTTTGAAGCTGAAAACCTGGCAGCCTTGGGGATTCACGCCCGACATGACATGCTTGATCGCGCTATCCTTCCCGGCAGCGTCCATGGCTTGGAAAATCAATAGCAGCGCGTAGGTGTTGGATGCGTACAGCAGGTTTTGCTGCGCGCTCAACTTTTCAATGTGCTCTGCGAGGAGGCTTGCGTACTCTTCTTTCGAGCCATAAACGGGTTTGCCTTTAGTTGGCCATTTGTCGAGATCGACCTTCTTGCCGGGCCGCACGCGGTAGTCGTCAGGATTGATCTTTTTCATCGCTATTATTCATTAGGACACAACCCGCAGACTCAGTGAGGACACGCCCGCCGCTCGATCGCGTTACCATCAAGTTGTATGGACAAGCGACTAGCGAAGCGGCATAAGCGCCAGGTTGCGCGCGCGAAAGAGCATGTAAAGCTCTCCGAGCCAGACGTGCGCACGCCCGAGCAGATCAGGGCCGCCCGCGAAGCGAGCCGCCCCGCCATGGATCACAGCGCCGGCGGCGCCGTAAACACTTCGGCGACGTCGTTCCGCAAAGCGCCCGGCACCGGCAGCGCAGCGAAAACTGATGCTTAAGAACGAGGCCGAAGTTGTCTTCCAAATGTCCGCATTGCAGATCTGTCGAATTTAGAGGTGTAGGCGTTCGAAACGTCATGGAGAAAGCTCTCCACTGGATTCTGCTACCGTACCGGTGCTCGCTTTGCGGCCGGCATTTCTTCTTGTTTCGGTGGCAGGCACCCATCGCAGGTACGGCGTAAGAGTCGCCCCTTTTCTCAGTGCGACATGTTTTCGGTACCAGGCACTATGGAACCGGATGGAGCACGCCGAGAGACCGAAACTTCGATTTCTACATTCAGAAGCTACGATGAATTCGGTCAAGCTCGACCAGTTCCGACGGCTCCCGACTGCCGCCATAATAACCTCGCTTCACCCTGCACAGCCAGGTTCGCTAAAAGCCCGGCCAGACGGAACGGTGCTTGACGGTCATCATCGGCTGTCGGTTCTTCTCGAGCGCGGTGAGAACATTGATCGACTCCCGCGAGAGATAATACAACAAAGAGAGTCATGAATCCTGACCTGTTCTGGATCCCGGGCCCGTGGCGCGGACGGTTAGCCATTGTTACCCGGCCCAGGGGAGGTGACTGGCTCGATGACGAGGCGAGCGATTGGCGGCGAGCTGGCGTGGATGTCATCGTCTCACTGTTGGAAGGCGATGAGGCAGCCCAGCTGAACCTGCTTGACGAACCGAGGGCTGCAGAAGCGAACGGCGTTCGCTTCGTCTCGTTCCCGATCGCGGATCGAGGAGTGCCAGCCTCCGTCTCAGCGGCTGCTGCGCTCATGGCCGATGTCACGGGCGCGCTCGAAGAAGGAAAGAACGTTGCAGTTCATTGTCGTCAAGGGATCGGCCGCTCAGGTTTGATCGCGGCTGGGGTATTGCTCTCCTCAGGGATCACCCTTGACCGCGCCATCCAAGTTGTCAGCTCTGCCCGCGGTCTGACCGTTCCCGAAACCGTCGAGCAGCTTTCGTGGCTGCAGCAACTACCTTCCCCCCCGAAGGTTGTCGTCTGATTGCCCGCTACCGCTTGCGGCGCGCAGCAACTCTGCGCTTCGCCAGCACTTCCAACTTGATTTCCGCGGAAAACGCCTGCTCCAGCAATTCCGCCAACTCCTGCTGATGACGTTTGAGCGACCCCGCCGCGGGACTCGCACTCGCAGCCCGGCCGGCGTACCGAATCGTCCGCCGCGTGGGTTCCAGAATCGGCTGCATCTGCTCCTGCACGAAACGCCAGGCGCCCATGTTGCGCGGCTCTTCCTGCACCCACACCACCTCGGCCGTTTCCGGATAGCGCGCCAAAATATCGCGCACCTGCCCACCCTGGAACGGATAAATTTGCTCCAGCCGGACGACGGCCACATCGTGGATCTTCCGTTCTTCCCGCGCCGCCAGGACGTCGTAGTAGACCTGCCCCGAGCACATCAACACGCGACGAACGCGCGATAGCTCGATGCCCGTGGTATCGTCCAGCACCTCGCGGAACGAGCCGGTCATGAATTCGTTGATGTTCGACACCGCCTTGGGATGCCGCAGCATGCGCTTGGGCGTAAACACGATCAGCGGCTTGCGAACCCCGCGCCGATCCGCTCCGCCGTGCATCTGGCGGCGTAGCAGATGGAAATACTGCGCGGGCGTGCTGGCGTTCACCACTTGTATGTTGTCTTCGGCGCACAACGTGAGGAAGCGCTCGATGCGGGCACTGGAATGCTCGGGCCCTTGCCCTTCGTAGCCGTGCGGCAGCAACAACACCAGGCCGCTCGGCTGACCCCATTTGGATTCGGCGCTGGCGATAAATTGATCAATCAGAATCTGCGCGCCATTCGCGAAATCGCCGAATTGGGCTTCCCACAGCACCAGCGTCAACGGGTCGGCCACGCTATAGCCAAATTCAAATCCCATCACGGCGTACTCGCTGAGCGAACTGTCGAAAACATCGAAGCGCGCTTGATTGGGCGCCAGGTGCTGCAGGGAAATGTAGCGCTCACCCGTTTCGCTGTCGTATAACTCCAGGTGTCTTTGGCTGAACGTACCCCGGCCGCTGTCCTGCCCGCTCAACCGCACTGGCGTGCGTTCCAACACCAGAGTTCCGAAGGCCAGCGTTTCCGCGGTGGCCCAATCAATCGGCGCGCCGCGCAAGATCTCCTGGCGCTTCTTGACGAAGCCTTCCAGCTTGGGATGCACGTGAAAGTCGTCCGGGAGCGTCGTGATCCCGTGCACTACGCGTTCCAGCGCCGCCCGGTCCACAGCCGTGTTCGGACTCGGCGCCGCGATGTCGTCCAGCTCCACCGAACCCAATTCCTGCAGTTGGTAATGCTCCTGGTTCTGCTTGGACGCGTCGTAAATGTCGTTCAGCCGCTGGTTGATGCTCTTGCGGATTTGCGCCACACGCTCGGCGTCGATCAACCGCTCGCGCACCAGAAGATCGGAATATTGCGACGCCACCGACGGATGGTTCTTGATCTTGCGATATAAAATCGGCTGCGTGTAGCTCGGGTCGTCGCCTTCGTTGTGGCCGTGCCGCCGATAGCAGAACATGTCGATCACAACATCGCGCTTAAACGTCTGGCGATAATCGTAAGCCATCTGCGCCACGCGAATGCACGCATCCGGATCGTCGCCGTTCACGTGGAAAATGGGCGCCTGCACCATGCGCGCGACATCGGTGGAATACGGCGTCGAACGCGCTTCATTGGGATTGGTGGTGAACCCAATCTGATTGTTGATCACCAGGTGAATGGTGCCGCCCGTCGTGTAGCCTTCCAATTGCGAAAGGTTCAACGTTTCGGGAACCACCCCTTGCCCAGCGAACGCCGCATCGCCGTGAATCAGAATCGGGATGACACGCTCACGATTAACGTCGCCCAACCGGTCCTGCTTGGGCCGCACCAGGCCTTCCACCACCGGGTCCACCGCTTCCAGATGGCTCGGGTTGAACGCCACCGAAACCACGATCTCGCGGCCCGACGACGACTTCCGCACCCCGCTCGCGCCCAGATGATATTTCACGTCGCCCGAACCCTGCGTGCTGTCGGGATCGATTCCCTCGAATTCGGAAAACAATTGCACCAGGGACTTGCCGACGATGTTCGCCAGCACGTTCAAGCGCCCGCGGTGCGCCATGCCGATCACCGTTTCATGCACGTTGGTGTCGGCCGCGCGATCCAGGATCTCGTCCAGAATCGCGATCGCGCATTCTCCGCCTTCCAGCGAAAAACGCTTGTGTCCAATGAACCGCGTGTGCAGGAATCGCTCGAATTCCTCGGCTTCGATCACGCGCTCTAACGCGCGCAGTTTGGTCTGCTCATCGATCGGCCAGCGATTGCCCGTCGGCTCCATCCGGAGCTGCAACCAGCGCTTTTGCTCCGGGATCTGGATGTTCATGTACTCGCATCCGATTTTTCCGCAGTAGGTCTGGCGCAGTGTTTCCAGGATTTCGCGCAGCGTGGCGGTCTTCTGCGGCTGATCGTCTTCCGACATCAGCGTGCCCGTGAGAAACTCGCGATCGAAATCCCAGATTGTCAGCCCATAAGTCGCCGGATCGAGCTCCGAATGATACACCGGCTCCGAACCTAACGGGTCAAAGTCCGCAATAAGGTGCCCGCGCACGCGATAAGCGTTGATCAACTGCAATACCGCGGCTTCCTTGGCGACATCCTCGTGCTGGCCCCCCCGCAGCCCTGGAATCGAAACCGGACGATCCGGCTCCCAGTGCACCGGTTTGTAGGGAATCTTGAGATCCGAAAAAATTTGCTCGTAGAATCCGCTGTCGCCCTCGAGCAGACCCTGCAGACTCCCCAGGAACGCGCCCGATTCCGCGCCTTGCACCACGCGATGATCGTAGGTGCACGTCACCGTCATCACTTTGCTCAAGCCCAGCAGCGCGCGCAACTGATCCGTCACGCCGTGATATTCCGCCGGATAATCGATGGCGCCCGTGGCGATGATCGCGCCTTGACCAGGCATCAGCCGAGGCACCGAACCAAGCGTGCCCACCGTGCCAGGATTCGTCAGCGAAATCGTGGTGCCTTCAAGATCCTGCACCGTCAGCTTGTTGTTGCGCGCCCGAAAAATGATGTCGTCGAAAGCCTTGATGAACTGCGCGAAATCCATCGACGCGGCGTCCTTGATGTTCGGCACCTTCAACGATCGCGTGCCGTCCCTGCCCACCACATCCACTGCAATGCCGATGTTCACGCTATCGCGCACCACCCGGAACGGCTGGCCATTGGTCTCCGCATACGCATGGTTCAACGATGGATTGCTGCCCAGCGCCTTCACGATCGCCCACGCCACAATGTGCGTGTACGAAATCTTGCTCTTGCCGATCAGCGCCCGATGTTCATTCAGGATGCGCCGGTTCTCGTCGATCACCTTCACCGGCATCACGCGCTGCGACGTCGCCAGCGGAATGCTCAGACTCAGGTTCATGTTCTCGGCGATGCGAGCCGCGGCGCCCCGCAACGGCATCAGCGTCTCGCCGGCCACAGGCTGATGTTCGGGAACGGCTGGCAGCGACGAACCGAGTCCGTGATTGCTCGCCTGCCCGCCATTCTGCAGCGTCACCGCCCGCGCGTCGCGCGATCCGTTCCCAAGCTTCGATTCGCTTTCGGGCGGAGCTGCGCCACCGTTGGTCTCGAAGACTTCCTTCCAGCTTTGGTCGACGGTCTTACGATCGTTCAGATACTGCTGATACAACTCGTCTTCAAGCCAACTGTTGATACCTAGTTCAGGTGCGCGTGATTCTGACATGGAAATGAATTGAAGGGCGTACCCTTCCATCATAGCGTGCCCGGTACCTCGAGGTAGTACCATGAAGCTCCCCGCTGAGAACCACGTAAAAGTGGGTAATTCCAGCAACCCCCATCCCCGTCGGAACATCGGATAGGTGGATGGAGAATTAGCATATGAAAAGGATTTTTCAGAGCATTGCCCTGGCAGCCGGACATAGCAATTGCTAGCGTTCCGATGTTCGCAAGCAATGGGAGCGCGCCGCAGGATTTGGCGAGCCAGGTTCGCCACCAATTGGTGACGCTTCCCTACTACAGCGTTTTCGACGATTTGAGTTATACCGTGGATAACGGTGTCGTTACATTATTGGGCGACGTGACGCAGCCGGTGGTGAAGGAAGACGCCGGCGAGTGGTGAAGCACTTGGCCGGGGTAACGCAGGTGATCAACAACATCCGCGTTCTGCCTTTGTCGTCGTTCGATAATCGTATTCGGCTGGCCGAATACCGCTCGATTTACGGCTTCGGCGGATTGTACCGATATGCCCTGGGCACGCAGCCCGCGATCCACATCATTGTCGATAACGGCCACGTCACGCTGTTGGGCGTCGTGGACCGGCAGGGTGACAAGGATATCGCCAATATTCGCGCGAATGGAGTTCCCGGAGTTTTCTCGGTGACGAACAACCTCCGAGTCGTTGAACAAAATGACGAGCAAAACTAACTGCAATTCGCCAAACAAACAGTGGCCGCCGATCATCCAGTCGGCGGCCATTTTGTTTTTCGGTACAATGGAAATTCACATGTGCGCTGAGGCCGCCCGATCCCCGCTGAAGATCGCCGACCTGCCTGAACTGCCGACCCCGCCTTTTATCTCAATCGTGAACTGAGTCATTTGGAATTCCAGCGCCGAGTGCTGGAAGAGGCTCGCGATCGCCGCAGCCCGTTCCTCGAACGCGTGAAATTTCTTTCGATCTTCGCTTCCAACATCGACGAATTCTTCATGGTGCGCGTCGCCGGCCTGACGCAGCAAATCGAAAATGGTGTCCGCGAACCTGGCATCGACGGCCGCAGCCCGGCTGAGACCTTAGAAGCCATTCGCGGCGTCGTTGGCCGTCTGGTCAATGGTGCGTACGAGTTCCTGCGAGAGGATCTGCTTCCGGCGCTCGAAACCAATCATATTCGCATGCTGAATCTGGCCGATCTCAGCCTGGAACAGCGCGCGCAGCTCGACACGTTTTTCGCCGACGAAGGTATTTCCCGTTCTTACCCCCCTGGCATTCGACCCCGGCCGTCCCTTTCCCGCACATCTCGAACCTCAGCCTGAATATCGCGGTAGCAGTCCGGGACCACGGCGGCCCCGAACACTTCGCTCGCGTGAAGGTTCCCGATACGTTGCCGCAGCTCCTTCCGGTGGCTCTGCCGCCGGGCCCGAATCACCCGGCGCGCGAATATGCGTTTGTCTGGCTCGAGCAATTGATCATCGCCAATCTGCACCACTTGTTTCCAGGCCTCGAGATCCTGCGGGCGCACGTCTTTCATCTCACCCGCGACGCCGAAGTCGCCATCAAGGAACTGGAGACGGACGACCTGCTGGAAACCATCGAAGAGGCCGTCTGGCAACGCCGTTTTCGCGACGCCGTTCGCCTGCAAGTGGACGCGCGCATGCCGTCGGCCATGGTGGAATTCCTGAGCCGGCAAGCTGGAACTGGATTCGTCCGACATTTATCGCGTTCACGGGCCGCTCGATCTCAGCCGTTTGCGCCATCTGCTATCGCTCGATCGTCCCGATCTGAAGGACAAGCCCTTCCTGCCCTACACACCCTCCGGCTTCGCATCGAAGGAAGACGACCTCTTCGACCTCATCCGCCAGCAGGACCAGCTGCTGCATCATCCCTACGAATCGTTCCAGCCCGTGGTGGAATTCCTGCGCCGCGCCGCCCGCGATCCCGACGTCCTCGCCATCAAGATGACTCTGTACCGGCTGGGCCGCAATTCCCCGATCGTCGAAGCGCTGCTGGAGGCGGTGGAAAACGGCAAGCAAGTGGCCGTGGTTGTTGAGTTGAAAGCCCGCTTCGATGAAGAGAGCAACATCGAATGGGCGCGAGCCATGGAACGCGAAGGCGTTCACGTCGTCTATGGCCTCCTCGGCCTGAAGGTACATTCGAAGGTGATCCTGGTGGTCCGCCGCGAGGGCGACACCATCCGCCGCTATTGCCACCTCGCCACCGGCAACTACAATCCAGCCACTGCGCGCCTCTATACCGACATGGGCTTGTTCACGTGCGATGAACAGATCGGCGCCGATGCCACCGACTTGTTCAATTACCTGACCGGGTACTCGCGCAAGAAAACTTTCCGCAAACTCCTGGTCGCCCCGCTCAATCTGCGCCAGCGCATCGAAGAGATGATCCAGCGCGAAATCGACATCCAGCGGCAGGGCGGCAAGGGCCGCTTGATCCTTAAGATGAACGCGCTCGAAGACCAGCCCGTTATCAAGCTCCTGTATCAGGCGTCCCAAGCCGGCGTAAATGTCGATCTGATCATCCGTGGCGCCTGCTGCCTGCGTCCCCAGACCCCCGGCGTGAGCGAAAACATTCACGTCCGAAGTGTTTTGGGCCGTTTTCTAGAACACAGCCGCATTTTCTACTTCCGCAACAACGGCGCCGAGGAATGTTACCTCGGCAGCGCGGACCTGATGCCGCGCAATCTGAACCGGCGCGTCGAAGTGCTGTTTCCGGTTTCGCAGCCCGAAATGATCAAACGCCTTCGCGACGAAGTCCTGCATTCCTATCTGCACGACGAAGTCGGCGCCCGCCATATGAACAAAGACGGCGCTTATACGCCCAAGTCCCGCCGCGCAGGTAGCGATTGCCAGGCCTGGTTCCTCAGCCAGCGCACCATTTCCGCGGTGCGCTAAACTGAACAAATCCCGGTGGAAATGTTATTGCCGGAAGAACTAGTCATGCGACTGGCCCTGTTCGGCGGTACCTTCGACCCTATCCACAACGCCCATCTCACCGTGGCGCGCGAAGCCGCCGACCAATTCCACCTGGAGCAGGTCTGGTTCATTCCCGCCGCCCATCCGCCGCACAAAACCGCGCACACCGGCGCCAGTTATGAGGACCGTTTCCGCATGACCGAACTGGCCTGCCAGGCCGACCCGCGCTTTCTCGCGTCGCGACTGGAAGCCGGTGAGGGCAAAAGCTACTCCATCGATACCGTGGAGCGCGTCCGCGCGCTTGGCCAGGAGCCCTACTTCATCATCGGAGCCGACGCTTTCGCCGAAGTTTCCACCTGGCACCGCTGGCAGGACCTGGTCCGCCTCACCGAGTTCATCGTCGTAACGCGCCCCGGTCATCCCTATTCCGCTCCCCCCGGCGCGCGCGTGCACCGGCTGGACACCGTGGCTTTGCCGGTATCTTCATCGGAAATCAGGCGAAAACTGGCTCTTGGCGAGATTCCCGCCGACTTGCCGGAGCCCGTGGGCCGATATATCCGGGAGCGCGGTCTGTACCAGCCCTCGCCCGCACGCGTTTAAAAGAAAGACGCCTCTTCAACTGGCGTTAACCAGGTCGTAATGCACTTGTAACCTAAATCGGGTTACCCTTCAAGAGAAGGCCCATGAAGAAAATCGTCCTCATCGAAGATGATTCCGACCTCTTTGCTCTCCTGAAATACAACCTCGAGAAGGAAGGGTTCGCGGTCGCAGGCTCCCAAACGGGCCGCGGCGCCATCGAGCTTTGCCGCCGTGAACGGCCCGACTTGGCGATTCTCGACATCATGCTGCCGGATTCCGATGGCCTCGAAATTTGCAAGGGCCTCCGCAATCATTCCGAGCTGGCGCATGTTCCGATCATCTTCCTCACCGCCCGCGCTTCGGAAACCGATCGCATCCTGGGTCTGGAGCTGGGCGCCAACGATTACATGGTGAAGCCGTTCTTCATTCGCGAGCTGATCGCGCGCGTGAAGAACCAGTTCCGGTCGCAATCGTCGCCGGCGCGCACCGTCAGGGCAGGGGATCTCGAACTCGACCGGGCGAGCTGCCGCGTGACACTGCGCGGAGCCGAAGTCGCGCTCACCGCCACCGAATTCCGGCTGTTGGAATTTCTCATGAGCCGCCCCGGTGTCGTTTACAGCCGCGAGCAGCTCTTGGATGCGGTTTGGGGACATGACCGCGCCGTGACTGATCGCACGGTGGACGTCTACATCCTGCGCCTGCGTCAGAAGATCGAGCCCGATCCGGCCAATCCATCGTTCATCCGCGCCGTGCGGGGTTTCGGATACAGCTTCAACGAACACACCGTGGAATCGCCGGCCAAGGCCGCAGTTTGATCACGTAACCGGCGGATCAACGTTCCCAATCGAAAACAACGAAAACTCATCCTCGGGCCATTGCGCCGGCCTGCCTTTTTCCGCGCGCACGTGCCGGTATCGGCCGCTATAGAAAAGCAGGGGCTCGCCTTCGCCGCCCTCGAAGTGCTCCACGCGCGCGATATACAGCGTGTGGTCGCCCGCCGGATGAATGTCCATCACTTCAACCACGAAATATGCCACCGCGCCCGCAAGCAGCGGAATGTCACGCCGCGTGACGAATCGCACATGGAGATCGGGCGACTTCCGCCCAGCGAAATGATTGCTGAGCGGCACCTGATCCTCGGCCAGCACGCTGATGCCGAAGCGGCGCGCCACCGGCAGGATCTTGTGCATGTTGGACCGATTGTCCAGCGAAACCAGAATCAGCGGCGGATCCAGCGACACCGACACAAACGCATTCGCGGTCATGCCGTGCGTTTCACCCTCGTATTGCGCGGTTAGTACGGTGACGCCGCTGGCGAAGCGGCCGAGCGCATTGCGAAACTGTCGAGTATCAATTCCAGGATTCGTCACTCATGGCCGGCCGCCATCATTTGCGGCCGTTCTTCCCAATGATACTAATATCGTCCGGATTGATCAGGTCGGGCACCGTCCAGCCATCCAAGTCGTACTCGGCCATGCACTGCTCGGCGAAGCCTTTATATTTGTCGGATTGCCCCATCTTGTCGGCCACCATCAGGGTCTCGAAGCGAATGCTCTCGTGATTGCCGAAGTAGTTGCGCTCGTAGAGCTCATGCCGCCCGCCAAATTCGGTGCCCATCGCGTCCCACATCAGCTTCATCAGCTTCACGCGGTCCAGCGCCGAGTATCCATTGGACCCGCGCACAAACGTCTCCAGATAATTGCGAATCTCCGGCACCTTGAAGTCGCTCGAGTGCGACGGAAGATAAATCAGCGCGCTCGCGAGCACGTTCTCGATAATTTCCTTCAGGCGCGGATAAATCAAATTGGACGCCACGCGATACGCCAGCCCGTAGTCGAGATTGGGCAGCACGTAACCGGGCGTCCACGGCGTAACGGTGCGCGCCATCGCGTCGGTAAGTCCCCAGAAAAGATTGCGCCACGCCAGCACTTCGCCCACTTGTGCCTGCACACCTCGAAAATCTTTCGAGCCGGTGGCCTCCACGCCCTTAAGCAACAGCCCCGCGATGAAATCGAGCTTCACAGCCAGGCGAACACAGCCATGGAACATGAATCGCGGCAGGAATCCGGAACGCGGAAAGAAGTTGTTGACCTTGTCGATGTCGCCGTACGCGAACACGTTCTCCCAGGGAACAAGGACTTTATCGAATACGATAATCGAGTCGTTTTCATCCAGCCGGCTCGACAGCGGATAGTCGAACGGACTTCCCACCGCCGCAGCGGTCATTTCATACGACGGCCGGCAGAACAACTTCACGCCCGGTGAATCTGTCGCG
Source organism: Bryobacterales bacterium (assembly GCA_963772905.1). Taxonomy (GTDB): domain Bacteria; phylum Acidobacteriota; class Terriglobia; order Bryobacterales; family Bryobacteraceae; genus Palsa-89. The sequence goes on from CAVYZD010000001.1 coordinate 595,740, forward strand.
ACGATGCAGACGAATGCGAAATCCTTGGTCTTGATCGGCAGCGCCCCGTTGTTCGCGATGAAGTTGTAGTGCGTCAGCGTGGATGTAGTCGCCACCACTTTCGCGCCGCTGATCACGAGACCCGCGTCGGTTTCCTTCTCGACGTGCATGTACACGTCGCGCACTTCCGACAGTTCTTTGTTGCGATCCACCGGCGGATTCACGATCGCGTGATTGACGAAGGTGACTTCTTCCTGCACCTTCTTGTACCAGCGCCGGGCATTCTCCTGATACGGATTGTAGAATTCGGAGTTCGCACCGAGCGTGGCCAGGAACGCGGCTTTGTAATCAGGACTGCGGCCCATCCAGCCATACGTTACGCGCGCCCATTCGGCGATGGCGTCGCGCGAGGCCACCATCTCCTCCACGTTATGCGGAGCCTTGAAGAAATGATGCGTGTAGCCGCCGCTGCCGGTATCCGTCTCCGTGCACAGGATCGACTTGCGATGATCGTGCAGCGCGTCGTACAAGCGCGCCAGCATGCGCGTGGTATTGCGGAACGCCGGATGCGTGGTGACGTCCTTCACCCGCTCGCCGTAGATCCAGATCTCGCGATCGTCGCGCAAGCTCTCCATGAACTCCGCGGACGTAAACGGCTTCGAACGCGTGGCGCCAAAGATGGGTTTGGGTTGGGCTTCGGTGGACATTCTTTCTCCAATTAAGCGAATTTGTTCCAATCCCTCTCGAATCGGAATACTTCTTTGGCCGGCGGCAACGGCGCTTGCGTCTCAATCCAACGGACCGGTTCGTCGCCTGTGTTGGCGAAACTGTGGATGCACCCGACGCCCGTCCAGATGACATCGCCCGGACCGAGGTCGTAGCTCTTTCCGTCCGCTACCGCGTGCACGCGCCCGCCGACAATAAAGTAGCTCTCCTCGAACGTGTGATCGTGCGGATCGATCTTCGCGCCCGGCGAATATTGAATCAGGAACAACGATTGGTGCGTGGCGCCAAACGAGCGATCGACGAACATCTTGATGGCAACGCCAGTGGTCGGGTTGAAGCCTTCCATTTGCGACGCCCCGCCAGGCCGCGGCAGTTGTGATTCGTCGAAATGGCCGATGGGCGTCGTGGCTCCCTGCGCGGGAGCTGCGGTGGTGAAGAACGTGTCTTTGCCGTAATCCGCCTCGCGCGGCTGCGGCGCTTGCATCTCGAGCCAGCGAACCGCAGTGCTGCCGGAGTTGCGCCAGGCATGCGGAACACCGGTGGGGATCAGCCCGAAATTCCCCGGCCCGAGCGCGTAGGTTTCATCGCCGATCTGCGCCAGCACGTTGCCTTCGAGAATGTAGAAGCTTTCCTCGAACGAGTGCAAATGAAGCTGGATAGAGCCGTTAGGATCTAGGAAACAAATGCCCGTGCCCATGTGCACCGATCCCATGGCCCGATCGACATAGGTCGCGCGCCGAAATCCGAGGCTGTGCGATTGGTAAAGCTTGGGGGTCTGCGCGGCGGCTGGGTCGATCTTGGAGACAGCGTGCATGGCGTGGTGGATCTATTATGCCTCTTATCTACGCTACGGGAGGCGAGCCGGACCGTGCTAGCAGGAAGTTCGCTTCTGTGAACAGAATCGTGACTCGGGTCCCGGTCGACCTCTGTGCCACACTAAAACTGAATGCCGCTGGTCCCCCCCTACATCGAGGCACTCCGTCCTTACGAGCCGGGGCGCAGCTCCGACGACGTCCGGCGCGCCTACGGCCTCACCCGAGTCAGCAAACTCGCGTCGAATGAAAACCCGATCGGCCCCTCGCCACGCGCCCTTGAGGCCATGGAGCAATGCATGGGCGGGCTCCATCTCTATCCCAACAGCGGCCTGGATCTGCGGCGCGTTCTCGCCGAAAAATACGAAACCCAAATAGAAAACGTCATTGCGGGCAGCGGCTCGGAAGGCATCATCTCCAACATTATTCGCACGTTCTTGGGCGATGAGGACGAAGTTCTCACCACCGAAGCCGCCTTCATCGGGTTTCAAGTGCTGGCGAAATCGCGCGGCGTAGCGTATCGCACGGTGCCCTATCGCGACTGGCATTACGACCTGACCGCGCTCGCCGGCGCCATCAACGAACGCACCAAAATCGTTTACCTGGCCAATCCCAATAATCCCACCGGCACCATCTTCTCGAAGCACGAGTTCGACGATTTCTACCGTCACGTGCCCGAGCGCGTTCTCATCATCCTCGACGAAGCGTACTTCGAGTACGCGAAAGATACCCCGCGCTATCCCGATTCGATGCATTATCGCTACGACAACGTGATCACGCTGCGGACGTTCTCCAAGGTTTACGGGCTCGCCGGAGTCCGCATCGGCTATGGCTTCGCGCACGAACGGCTAATTTCCAACTTACTCAAGGTGAAGCTCCCGTTCGAGCCCAGCACGCTCGCGCAGGCAGCAGGCATCGGGGCGCTGGCCGACAAGGAGTTCCTGCACAAGTCGCTAGAGATGAACGCGCGCGGAATGAAGTTTCTCTCCGATGGGCTGCGCGCGATCGGCCTGAACGTCGTCTCGTCGGAAGCCAATTTCGTCATGGTTGTGCTGCCCGACGCCGCCCACGCCTCCCGACTTACAACCGACTTACTAACTCAGGGAATCATCATCCGGCCGCTCGCGAGCTTCGGCCTGCCGAATTGCGTTCGAATCTCGATAGGAACGGATGAAGACAACGAGCGCTGCGTGGAAACGATCCAGAAGCTACAGGTTTTGCTGGCCTCGCTCGCCTAGTTGGTCTCGGCTTGGCTTCTGCTTCTTTCTTCGCCTCGGTCTTGTTCTCGCCCTTCAGCTCGGCGGCCAGGATCGGCTTCAGCGCGGCTACGCTCACTTCGCCGTTGTACTGCTTGCCATTAATATAGAACGCGGGCGTCCCGTACACATTGGCCGCTTCCCCATCTTCGATATCCTTCTTCACCTCAGCCTTGTATTTGTGCGAATCCAGCTCGGCCGTGAACTTGTTCATATCCATCCCCGCCTGCTTGGCCCACAGCAGGATGTTCTCGCGCGACAGACTGCGGTAATTCTTGAACATCACTTCATACATCTCCCAAAACTTCCCCTGTTCGCGCGCGGCAAGCGATGCCTCGGCGGCCAGCTGCGCGTGCGGATGCATGGAAAGCGGGAACTGCTTATAGATGAGCTTCACGTCTTTCGGATAAGCCGCCATCACGGTGTCCACCTGCTTCACCGCGGCCGAGCAGAACGGGCACTCGAAATCGGAGAACTCCACCAGCGTGATGCGCGCATCGGCCGGCCCGCGCACCGGCGAACCCGCCACCGGAATGGTCACCGGCGCTTCCAGGATCTTCGGCCGATGAGCTTTCGGCGACGCGTCCATCAGCTTGCTGATCTCGACTAAACTCTTGCCGTCCTTCACACCCTGAATGGCGATCTTGGCGAGCGCTCGGCTGTACCCGCAATTGGTGTCCTTCATGATGCACTCTGCCGTCTTCATGCCGCATTGGCAGGTGCAATCCTCCTCGCGCAGGAGTTTGAGCACGGCCTTTTTCTGAACGGCCGTCAGACCCGACAGGTCGACATCACCGAGCGTCTCGGAAGTCTTCCAGGCGTCGGGGGAGGGCGTCTGCGCCACGAGCGTCAAGGCCGTGACGAAGCAGAGGACAGCAATGCGGAGTCGCATTCCTCTATTATGACTAATCCAGCTCGGCGTGTAGGAAGCTCTTCAGGTCCTCTTCATTCACCTCGGGCTCGCCCGGCGCGACGTTGCTCAGCTTGCCCGCCTTCATCCAGGCCTCCAGTTGATCCACCAGACTGAACAGGTGATCGAACGAATCCACGATGAACAGCAGCGGCTGGTAGTGGTTGATCTCGAAGCCCTGATTGATGGCCCATTCCAGTTGAATCGGGTAGCGCTGCACTTCCGGCGCTTCGATGGCATGGGCGATCTCACCGTGCGAGCTGAGCAGCCCGCTGCCATAGACCTTCAGCTCGCCAGCGCCGCGGCCTCGCATCAGGCCAAACTCGATGGTGAACCAGAAGAATCGCGCCATGGCTTGGATCACGCTGGTGAGGTAGTGGATGCGGGTGTCGGGACCGCGAATGCCCGCCGCCATCTCGGCCGCCGTGTGCGCGCACTCGCCGAAGCGCACCAGAGCCTCGGCGAACTGCTTGTCGGTGTGCATGGGGACGTGGCCAGCGACATCGTGGAAAATATCGGGCTCGGGCAAATAGTCGAGCTTATCTGATCGGCGAATGGTGATCGTGGTGGGGAAGGTGCGGTTGCGGAGGCAATCGAAGAAAACGAACGCGGGGACGTACCCGCTCACTGCTTTCGCCTGAAATCCCGTCAGCGGTCTCAGGAACCGATTGACCTCCGCCAGGCGCGGGATGCGCTCGGGATCCAAACACAGCGAATGGATGCCTTTCAGGAAATGTTCATTGGCGTAGCGCTCCCAACGCAGCGTCAAGCGCGCGTAAAGCTTACGCCAAGCTTGATGATTCTCTTCGGAGTAGAGTTCGTAGGGTTGCTCGATGAACGTCTGGCTGGCTCGCTTCGCTTGCTCGATAAACGGCGCGTCGTTTGTTGTTAAGCCCGGCGGTCGACTGTTGAGCTTTGCATATCGCTCTCCGTCCATATGATCCCTCCAAAAAGCACCACGCGCAAGTGGTGCCGCGATCGAGCCGTACCGACGCGCTACGGCGGCAGCGCCCGAGTTACAATGATGAACTTGATCGTCGATCCCGCCTCCACCGATTACAACAGCGTCTACAAGCTTCTGATTGGCTCCGTCGTTCCGCGCCCTATCGCCTTCGTTTCTACCGTGAATCTGGAGGGCGAATTCAACCTTGCGCCGTTCAGCTTTTTCACGGTGGCCAGCTCGAATCCGCCGGTGCTCGTTTTCACCGTGGGACGCCGCGCCAATCCGAACCCGCGCAAGGACACGCTCCGCAACATAACCACGGCCCGCGAGTTCGTGGTCAATGTCGTGTCCGAAGAAATCGGGCAGAAGATGAACCTCTGCGCGGGCGAATATCCGCCGGAAGTGGACGAATTCGAAGTCTCGGGCCTCACGCCCATTCCGAGCGACCTGGTGAAACCGCCGCGCGTCGCCGAATCGCATATCAATATGGAATGCCGGCTGCTTTACACCATCGAAATGAGCGGGCTCATCAACGGCGGCAATCTCGTGCTCGGCGAAGTGATCCGCTTCCACATCGACGACGCGTATTTTGAGAACTACCGGATCGATCCGGATAAGCTGCGCGCCATCGGGCGCATGGCGGGCAACACCTATACGCGAACTCTGGATCGGTTCGACATGATCCGCCCGGCCTAGCTCGCGAACAGCCGTTCGAAAATCCCGCGCGTGTGATTTTGTATTTTCGCGAGTTCCACTTTAATCGGATGGCCGTCCGGCCGCTCGGGAATCCAGCGATGCACCAAGCCGGTTAAAACCTGGAGCTGGGCTTCCGAATTGGGAAGGCTGGTTTCGGCGTGGCCCGAGTACACGCGCAGCGCGTGATCCACGGCGCGATAGAACGTGGCGGCTTCGAGCAGAAATTCGGCATCCGCGCGCTCCAGGTGTCCCATGGCTTCGATGATCTCGATGCGCGCCGGCGTGTTCAGCACCTTGTAGAAGATCCCGCCAGCTTTCAGGCGCAGGAACAAAAGCACGAAATCGATGTCGTAGAATCCACCGGGACCAGCCTTGAGCGGGTGATCGTGGCCTTGTTCCTTCTCCAGCCGCAGCCGCATCTGGCGCAGGTCACGCTTGGAGCGTCCGCTTTGGCCGTAGCGGCGCCAGTCCACCTTTTGAAGCTCGTTCAAAAACTTAGTCGCGCGCTCCGTATCGCCCGCGACCGCTCGCGCCTTCATGTACGCGATGCCTTCCCACGCCTCGGCGTTCTTGTCGAAGTATTCTTTGTACGACGCTTCCGATTGCAGCAGCGCGCCCGCGCTTCCGTTCGGCCGCAGACGAGTGTCCACCGTGAACATGACGCCGGTGCCCGTGTAGGCAGTGATCAGATCGACGATGCGCTCGGCCACGTGCGTCCAAAAAACGGTTTCCTCGCGATCCTCATCGGGCAGCACAAACACCAGGTCGGCGTCGGACGCGAGATCGAACTCGCGCATTCCCAGCCGCCCCAGCGCGATCACCATGAGCTGCCGGTACGGCTGATATCCGGGCGAAGCCGGTGGATTCGACGCCGCAACGTGATCCACCGCCATCCGATAGCACGACGGCGATCGCGGTGTCGGCCAGATCGGAAGTTTGCTGCAGCGTCTCAAACACGGGCACGGGCTGGCAGATGCTGGCGGCCTGGATGCGGAACATTTCGCGGCGGAAGAAACGCCGCAGATCGGAAATGTCGTCGAAGAAAATCCCTGGCGGCCCGATCCCGATCAGGCGCGCGCCCCGCCGCCATAGCTCTTCAATCAGGTCCGGCTGCCGAACCAGCTCCTCGGCGAAATACGGGCTGTTTTCGAAAATTTCAAGCACCGAACGCGCCAACGGCGGATTGGAATTCAGTAGAGCCAGCCAACTCGAATCCGGCAGCAGCTTCTCGACAAAATGCTCGAAACGCTGCCGCGCCGCGGCGCAACGGAAAGCTCGAAACCAGGCTCGCCAAGTCGGGCGCGCGCTCGTCCAGAAACCGGATCACATTGTACTTGCTGGTGCAAAGACGCAGGCTCGATGATCTCGGGCAGCTGGAACTTCCGGCGCCACCGCCGGCGGCAGGCTGTAGTAAATCGGCCGCTGCGCGTGAATCACACGCTCGTAAATCTCCTGCACCGCTTCCAGATGCGCGTTCAAATCCTGTATCAGTTTTTCGCCCGACGGCGCGCTGCCCAACTGCGCAGCTGGCATTTTCCTGGCCAGCAGATCCAGATCGCGCGGCGACGTCGGCAGCGTATGCGTCTGCCGGTCCTCCGCCACTTGCAGCCGGTGTTCCAGGTTGCGCAGAAAACGATAGGCCGAGATCAGCCGCCCGTATTCGGCGGCCGAAAGCAGATCCTTGTCGCTCAACCGCGAGAGCGCGAGCATCGTGCCGCCATGCCGCAGCCACGGAACGCGTCCGCCATGCAGCGCTGCAAGCACTGCACCAGAAACTCCACATCGCGAATGCCGCCGGGCGCCAAGCTTCACATCGAACGCCGATTTTGCCAAGCTTGCGCCGGTTCAGCTTTTCGCTGATGCGCTCGCGCGTCGCCGACACCTCTTCCACCGCCGAAAAATCGAGCGTGGTGGAGTAAATCAGCGGCTCAACGGTGTCGCAGCAACTCGCGCCCCGCTACCGGATCGCCCGCCGCCACGCGAGCTTTGATCAGCATCTGCAATTCCCAATCGCGCGCGCGCGTCTGGTAATAAGTCTTGGCGCCGTCCAGCGACATGCAGACTTCGCCATGGCTCCCGTCCGGCCGCAGCCGCAAATCCACGCGATAGCACAAGCCCTCGGCGGTGTACGTCGAAAGCAGCTCGGTGTATTGATTCGCGACCTTCTTGTAAAATTCCTTGTTCGAAATCGGATGCTCGCCGTCGGTCTCGCCGTTGGCGGTATAGACGAACATCAGATCGATATCGGAGCTGTAGTTGAGCTCGCGGCCGCCCAGCTTGCCGAGCGCGATCACCGACATGCCGCAGGCCTGCGATCTCCCCGTTTTCGTCGATATAGCGAGGCGCGCCGTGCCGCGCCACCAGATTCGCGCGAATCCGTTTGTAGCTGATATGCAGAATCGCGTCGGCCAGATTCGAAAGTTCTTCCGTGGTTTCCGACAAGCTCCCCAGCCCCAGCACGTCTCTCAGCAGGATGCGCAAAATCTGCTGGCGGCGGAACAACGCCAGGGATAATCCGAGGGGACGTTCCTGGGCCGGATCCTTCAGAAATTCCCGCAGGCGCTTCTTGTATTCCCTGGCCGTCAACAAACGATCCATCGCCGGGACGTCTTCCAGCCACTGCGGATTCTGTAGTATCTCCTCCGAGAGAAACCGGCTGAACGACGCCACCGTCACGAAGTGCTGCAACCCGGACGGGGAATGCACCAGACGCTCCAGCGCCTCTCGATGGTGCTGCTTCAAGCTGACTAGATAGTGAACCGCGGCATCCGGATCGGGCGCGGCTCCCAGGTATGCTTTGAGGCGATCGTGCTCTTCGGGAGAAAGCTCGAGCGAGAGAAGCGCCGCTTCTCCGCGGGCAACGGCCGGCTTGCGGAGCGGCTGGGTTTCGAGCAGGCTGGCCATTCGCAGTTAGACGACTTGGTCTACTAGCTGGATTATATCGCACTGCCGGATCACCCCGGCGCGCAGCACACGAGCGTAGAACCCGCTTAATCCCCAGCGCGGCGACGAAACGTCACCCGCTTGAATCTGCGCATCGTAGACGGCTTGTTTGATCGTAGGGCCGTAAACATCCAGCTGGGTGCAGGGAGTGCGGATTTTGGTCAATTCCAGCAGAACTTCGCCCGCGCGGTAGCGCTGCCCGATGCGCAATTGCCGCCGGTCCAGGCCCGCCACCGTCAGATTCTCGCCGAGCGCTCCCGCGATACAGCGGATAACCCTGCGCGATCAGCTCGCCGATGCCTTCGCTCGTGATCAGCAACACGGCTTGGTTAGGACCGCCGTGGATTTGTGGATGCGCCCAGGAATCGCCACGAATGCCCTCGGGCGTGACTTCGGCCTCGGCAATCGGCCGTTTGGGGATGCCGCCCGGCGAGACGTTGATCTGAATGATGGAGCCAGTCATGCGCGGTGGGCCAACCTTCACATGACCTGGACGTAAAACGGGCCGTACATTTGGTTGTTCAGCTTTACGGTGTATTGATACATCGTCGATGCAGCCGTTGTGCTGACCGAACAGTACGCTTCGGCTGAGGTGATCATGGTTTCGGTCCCGCCGTTGCCGCATACCCCCTGCGCAATCGTGATCGCCCAACCGTTATTTGGCTGCCAGTAAATATCATCACCCTTGGACACCATCACGGTATTCACCGGTGTGCCGGTCTTGCAATCCGCCGGTGATCCACTCGTCAAATTCAGACAGACCACCATAGGCGCTTTGCTGACAGGTTGCTTTGTCCCCGATGTGGGCTGGCCTTGTGTTGGCATATGGTAGATTTGCGGATCCGAACTGATATTCGGTCCCGAGAGCGCATAGTATTTGTACGTTTGGACCGGAAGACTTTTGAGGTCGACTGTACAGGTCTGCGTTCCGCCGCTTTGGAAGATATGGACACTGCCGCATGGAGTGGCGTCCAGGAACTGGATGAGCCAGGGAAACGTTGCCGGAAACGTCCAGGTTACAGTGGCTGTTCCGCTGGTCCCGTTCAACTTCAGCGGGTCCGGGTGCGCTTTGACAACATTGTTCACCACTGTAATTTTCACGTGGTGGTGGCTGCATCCAGTCAAAACAACGCCAGCCAAAATCGCTGCGCCAAACCTCAATTGCGTTTTCATTCTGAGTCCCCTCCGCTAAAATTTGAACAACCTATTTCTCCCGAGCCTTCATAGCTACTGCCTGATATCGTGGATCCCTGCGCAAGTTCTGCAATTCCGGCGCATGCTCAAGGTCGGTGCGCGAATACCCGTCGCGAACGCATCCCTCCAATAACTGGAGAGCCTCCGTCCGGTCGCCCGCCAGTTCGTAGGCCAACGCTTCGTTGAAGCGCTCTTCGACGGTGGCCGCCGGAAATGTGCCGGCGCGTTTGAGCAACGCCAGCGCCTCTTTGGTTTCGCCCAGCTTCGCTTTATAGAGCGCCATGTTGGTCAATAAATCGGTGCTTCTTGGGTTTATTTCGAGACCAGCCGCAGCCAAATCAGCCGCTTTCTGCCACGCAGCAGCAGCCTTGCCGCCATTCGGGCCCATGGCTTGATAGGCGTCGCCCAGGTTTCGCCAAAGCACATGATGCAGCGGGTCCAACTTCACTGCCTTCGAATAGGCCTCTGCCGCCTGCCGGTATTTCCCCTGCCAGAAGAGCGCTGTTCCCAGGTTGGTGTAAGCCTCGCCCGAGGGAAGCAAGGCAATCGATTTATTCAATGCCCGATCGGCGTCTTCCAGGCGCCCCATTGCCAAATAGACCGCACCCAGGTTTTCCCACGGAAGCGCGGCCTGCGGGGCCAGAAGCGTGGCTTGGCGGAAGAGCTTCTCGGCTTGAGGATAGTTCGCCTGGTCAAGATCGAAGTCGCCCCAATCGTTAAGCACCGACCAATCGTTAGGTCTGTCCGTTGCCAGTTGATCGTAGGTCTTCGCCGCCAGGTCCAGCTTCCCCGACTTGAGATAGGTCTGGGCCAAGCGGATCCGTAGCTCGCTCGCGTCCGGATCGAGTTTGGCGGCCTCTTGGGAATCGTGAATGGCCGCATCATACTCCCCTCGATACAGCTCGATGAGCGCCCGTCCCGCGTAACAGGCCGATAGCTGGGGTGCCAGGTCGAGCGCCTTTTTGTTCGTTCTTTCGGCCAGATCGAGCGCCGCGGCGTCCTTGGTCAACTGAAACCGGGTCGCATACGCTTCGCCCAGCTTCGCCCACGCGCGCGCGAATCGGCTATCCAGATCCACGGCCTTCTGTAACTCCCCAATCGCTTGATCCACGCTCGGAAGCCCGTACCCGCGAAGCAAACCGCGGGCGCGTTCGTATGCCGCATATGCATCCGCGTTGGTGGTGTCGCCCCCAGTCACTTCCGGACGCAAATTCCTGTGCGGTATATCCAGCAAGGCCGCGGCTCTGTCGAACGCCGACATAGGGAGGGTCGGAAGAGCCGACTCAGGACACCAGATTGTCGCCCTACGCAGAAGCTCGCCGGTCGAACTCTTCACCAATCGCAAGACCAACTCAACGGCTTTTCCCGAGCGGTCTAGTTCAAGCGTGAGAATCAGGTTCGCTCCGAAAAGACTCGATATCTCCTTCGGCTTGCCGGCATTCTGCTTTTCGAGGTAGCGAATGGGAACCACAAAGAGATCCCCCTCCACGGGCGCCGTGCGAGCCAGCTCCACGGTTATGTTTTCCGAGATGCCCTTCAATAGTGCGACATCGCCCGGGGACGCTTTGGTTTCCGTGTTTGGCAAGACAATCACGCGCCGCGGCCGTGGGATCGGGTGCAGAAGGCGATCAATTTCTTCGCGCTCCAGCCAACCAGCCACCCCGAAACCCGCCACCACGGTTGCGCCGGCGGCCACCACCCATCTTCTGGACAACTTCACCATCCCGGGTCTGCTACCGAGCGCAAGCGCCACCTCGGGCGCCGATTGATACCGGCTTTCCGGGTCATACTCCAAACACCTTGCAATCACCCTGTCCCAACGCGCCGGCAAACCTGGCTGCAAGGATGACGCGGGCGTCAGGCGTTTGGCGCGGCGCACCGCTGCACCCATGGGGCTGCCAGACGGAAAGGGATGTTTGCCCGCCACCATCTCATACAGCACCACGCCCAATGCATAGATGTCTGTCGCAGCGCTTACGGGAAGGTTCTCGAACTGTTCGGGCGCCATATATCCCGGCGTCCCTTCGGGGGCCAAAGTCATCGTCGCCCCCACTTCCAGCGCCAGCCCCAGATCGGTGATCACGGCGCAGAGCGCGCCCGACCGCGTGGTAAGCATGACGTTGCGCGATTTCAAATCGCGGTGAATGACCCCTGCTTTGTGAATCGCGTCGAGCCCCTGACATAATTGCAGAGCGATGGCTTCAGCTTCCCGCCAGGCTAGCGGTCCCTCGCGAACCCGTTCCGCCAGCGTGCCTCCTTCCAGGAATTCCATGGTGAGGAAAGCGTCCACGGTCTGAAATCCCCCGGCGGGTAGCGTGAACAGCTCATGCACCCGGCAGACGTAAGGGCTGGTCACAATGCGCGACAGTTGCACTTCCTGTTTGAAGCGGCGCAGCATGAAGCGATCGCCATGGGACTCATGGCGGATCGTTTTCAAAGCCACGCGGCCCATTTCTTTGTCGAACGCTTCGTAGACCTCACCCATGCCCCCGCGGCCGAGCAGCCGCACAACTTGGAAGCGGCTCAGAACCATTTCACCCGCATGAAACGCCGCATCTCTAGACGCCGCGCCAGGAGTTCCAGGCGGCCGGCCGGACGGATGTGTCTTCTCATCATCAGCCTTCAGCAAGTCTTCGAGTTGCGCCGCCATGGCTTCGCCCGCCTCCGCGCGCACCCGCGCTAAGAACTCTGCCTGGGAGTGCGGAGGCAGCTCTTGCGCCTCATCGTATAGCCGCCTGAGATGAGCCCGCTGCTCCGGAGTCGCGTTCATGGCCGTAGCCGGAGGGACACCCGCAAGCGGAAGGCGGGCAAGCCTGTCGTGGAATCGTCAGCTCGTAGCGGTGCGGAGCGCGAACTCGCCATAGGCCTCATTCCGGACTTGAGTTGGTGAAAGTGCTTAATTATAGCTCGGAACACGGGTCGTCAAGTGACTCGGGCGCCAGCCGGTTCACGCGCCGCAGCGCCGGAAACAGCCAGCTCCACAGCGCCACCACCGCAATGCTGCCTGCTCCGCCCAACACCACTGCCGGCACCGCGCCGAACCATTGCGCCGTAATTCCCGATTCGAATTGCCCGAACTCGTTCGACGCTCCGATAAACAGCATGTTCACCGCGCTCACGCGCCCGCGCATCTCGTCCGGCGTCGCGAGCTGCACCAGCGTCGAGCGAACAATGACGCTCACCATGTCGAAGGCGCCCGTCAGCAACAGCCCGAGGAACGACAGCGCTAAGTTGTGCGAGAGCCCGAACACTATGGTGAAGACGCCGAATCCACACACGCACCAGAGCATTGCGAGGCCGGCTCGCCGCCGCAAGGGATAATGCGCCAGGAGAATCGCGACCAGGACCGCGCCCACGCCCGGCGCCGCCCGCAGCAATCCCAATCCGTTCGGGCCCGTATACAGAATCTCGCGCGCATACACCGGCAACAATGCGACCGCGCCGCCCAACAGCACTGCGAAAAGGTCCAGCGACATGCAACCCAGGATCAATTTGCTGCGCCAGATGTAGCGCAGCCCTTCCAGGATCATCCCGGCTTCTCCCTGTTCCGGCTTCTCGCGTGCCGCGATGTTCAGACGAACGGCCGCGAGCAAGAGCAGCGCGATCAAATATGCGACGGTCGCGCAGCCGTACACCGGCGCCGGGCTCGAAGCAAAACCGTAGATCAAGCCGCCCGCCATTGGTCCCAGGATCGTCGCGGTCTGGAAAAACGAGGAACCCCATGTTACGGCGTTTGGAAAATGCTCGGGCGCCACCAACTGCGGAAGAAACGCCTGACCCGCGGGCGCATTGAATGCGCGCACTGCGCCGTTGGCGATCAAGACCCCATAAATCGGCCATACCGATACCAGGCCGTGGAGACTGAACGCAAGCAACGCAATTGCGCACAAAGCCAAACAGGCATAGCAAACCTTCAGGATCGCTTGGCGCGAGTGCCGGTCGGCCGTGTGCCCGCCGACGAGAAACAGCAAAACACCGGGTGCGAATTGCGCCAGTCCGACCAGGCCAAGATCGAGAGGCCGATGCGTCAGCGCGTAAATCTGCCAACCCACCACCACCGAGATCATCTCCGACGACACCACCGATAAAAATCGAGCCGCCATGTACAGCCGGAAATTGGGGTAGCGGAAAGCGGCGCGCGGTTCCAATTGTCAGGTTGACACAGTTACAGCGCGCGGCATGGCCGGACAGTTGCACGATGCCATGCCAGGGGGAGCAATGACGAGACAATCGTGTAGAAATTTCCTGGGGTGCGCTTTCGCGGCGGTTTTGTTCACGGGATGCGCGCTGGCCGCCAATCATCACAGCATGAACGGTGTTTGGCAATTGGTGCCCGCGCGAAGCGAGTTGAATGGCGAACCCGCGATTCAATCCGGTACTGTCACGATTAACGACCGCGAGGGGAACACCTACATTGCGCGTAATTTCAACTTTGACGCGGAGAACCGCTCAGTCACCACGAGCTTTACCACCGACGCGCGGCACAACACGTCGATCAAGGAGCCGGGCTTGCGGAGCAAAACGAAGTGGGACGGTGATGTTCTGAAAGTAACTACGCTCCAGAACGGAGTCACTACCATCGAGCGCTATAGCCTGCTCGGCGACGGAACATTAATGGAGCAGGTGGAGCGAACGGGGCACCAGCCCGAGACGCTGTACTTCCAACGCCAGTAGCGCGCGTGCCGAGCCGCGGCCCCCACCGAGCCGCGACCGTGAGGGAGCGGTCTAAATGTCGTAATACAAAGCGAACTCGTACGGGTGCGGGCGCAGCCGGATCGCATCCGCTTCGTTCTTGCGCTTGTAATTGATGAAGGTCTCGATCAACTCTTCGGTGAACACATCGCCTTTGAGTAAGAACGAGTGATCGTCCTCCAGGCACCCCAGCGCCTCTTCGAGCGACGACGGCATGGACGGCACTTTCTTCATCTCTTCTGGCGAAAGATCGTAGATGTCCTTGTCGAGCGGTTCGCCCGGATCGGCCTTGCTGAGAATTCCATCCATCCCCGCCATCATCATCGCGGCGAATGCCATGTACGGATTCGACGAAGGATCCGGCGGACGAAACTCCACGCGCTTCGCCTTGGGACTGGCCGAGTACATCGGAATACGCACCGCCGCCGATCGATTACGCCGCGAGTACGCCAGATTCACCGGCGCTTCGTAGCCCGGCACCAGCCGCTTATAGCTGTTCGTGGTGGGTGCGATGATCGCCGACAGCGCTCGCGCATGTTTCAACAATCCCGCGATGTAATGCAGCGCCATCTGGCTCAGCCCCGCGTATCCATCGCCCGCGAACAGCGGCTTGCCGTCCTTCCACAAACTCTGATGCGTGTGCATCCCGCTGCCGTTATCGCCGAACAGGGGCTTGGGCATGAACGTCACCGACTTGCCGTATTGATACCCCACGTTGCGGATCACGTATTTGTACAGCATCATGTTGTCGGCCGATTTCACCAGCGTGTCGAAGCGCTGATCGATCTCGCACTGCCCGCCGGTGGCCACTTCATGGTGATGGCATTCGATGTTGATCCCGCAGCGGATCATGGTCTCCACCATCTCGGCGCGCAGATCCTGATAATGATCAGTGGGTGGAACCGGGAAATAGCCTTCCTTGTAGCGCGGCCGGTAGCCCAGGTTCTGATTCTCGCGCCCCGAATTCCAGCGCCCTTCCTCGGCGTCGATGAAATAGAAACCGGAATGCTGATTCTGATCGAACCGCACATTGTCGAAAATGAAAAACTCCGCCTCTGCGCCGAAATAAGCCGTATCGGCGAGCCCGGTGTTCTTGAGATAGCTTTCGGCCTTGCGCGCGATCCAGCGCGGGTCGCGCTCGTAATGTTGACGCGTGATCGGGTCAATCACGTCGCTGGTCATCACCAGCGTACGAATCTCACCAAACGGATCGACGAAGGCCGTACTCGCGTCCGGGATGAGCAGCATATCGCTCTCGTTGATGACCGCCCAACCGCGGATGCTCGATCCATCAATTCCGAAACCCTCTTCAAACGAGTCGTGGGTGAGCTGGCTGATGGGATACGAGACATGTTGCTGCAAACCGGGCAGATCCGTAAAGCGAAGATCCATCTGCTGAATTTCTTTGCTCTTTGCGAACTCCAAAACTTCCTGCGGACTCATCGTTCCTCCCTCACGTAAACTCTCACAAGCCAAACGCCAGCGCCAGCATAACATACGTTCCGCCGCGTCCGGTTGACAAACGCGTTTCTTCAAAGCAACCATATTCGTTCGAGGTTCTATGGGCGACGATTTCGGCGACGGCGGCGGTTTTGGGGATTTTGGCGACGATGGCGATCAGGATGACGGCGCTGACGATCAAGATCCCGATCAAGACGGGGGCGATGACCAGGGCGACGACGGCGGAGACGACGATCAGGGCGGAGACGACGACCAAGGCGGCGACAATGGCGGCGACGATGAGGGCGACGATGACAACCTGGACGACCAGTTCGCCTCCGATGAAGATCTACCGGATGTCGACGACGACGTCTATTCGAGCGCGGCCGATTATCCCAACGCCGGCGAAGGCGACTTCGCGGATCCCACCGACTGGTCCGTCGATGACTATCAGCAATCCGCCGAGAATCTCTTCGGCGATCATCCGTTCTTCGGCGACACGCTAGTCCAGCAGCGGATCGACGAAGGCTTCCAGCCCTACGAAGATGCCGGCTTCGCGAGCGGCTTCGATGAAATCGCTCCCGGCACATCGGAAACCGTGGAGCTCTTCGAGCGCGACGGCCGATTGATCGCGTTCGGTTTCGTCTCGCAAGCCATCTTGGAGATGTTGATGGCCCGCTATACCGGCATCGATTGGGGCAACATGGAAGTCGCAGTGCCGCCCAAGGGCGATGCCGTGCCCCCGCAGCCGCTGCCGCCCGCTTTCGCCAACATCGCCGAGCAGGACGCCGTCGATCTCCGCAAATACTGCACGCCGATCGGCGATCAGGGACAAACCGGCCGCTGCTCGGCGTTCGCCTGGACGCACGCCACCGAGATGTCGCGGAACATCCTGAATCAAGAATCGCCGCGCCTGTCGCCCAACTTCACCATGCTCGAATTCCAGCGCATGCAGGGTGACGCGCGCGATTACGAATATGCGTATGAAGGCGGGGACGGAACGGTCGGCGGTCCCGATCCCGGTCAGGTGCTCGCTCAGAGTGGAACCTGCCGCCAAGAGTTGTGGCCCGATGATCGCCCCGCGCCGGCCGTGCGCGAAGATAAGCTGGAAGCCGATGCGCAGCGCTATCGATTGGATGGCGTGCCCTTGCCGATCGCCGCGGAAGACGTTCGCAAAGTCCTCAGCGCCGGTTGCCCGGTTCATGTATCAATGAACACCGGCACAGCGTTCTCAGACGTCGGCCGCGATGGCGTGTTCAACGCCGCCGAAGCTCCTTCCGGACGCCACGGCCGTCACGCCATGCTGATAGTCGGTTACGTGGGCAACTTCTTCACGCTGAAGAACTCGTGGGGCACGGATTGGGGCGACCAGGGCTACTGTTATGTTCCGGCCAACGTCCTGGCCGCCTCAGATCCGGAGTTTGTCGCAGTGCTATTGAAAAAACCTGGACAGAGTTAGCGATCCCAATCGGCGTGGTGTTCGCGATAGTTGCGCAGGCGGCTGATATCGTCATTCAACATATCGCGGTCGCGCGGCGCCATCCGATTGTAGCTGGCCACGCGCCCCAGCGCATCGATCACTTGATCGAGCGAGGCCTCGTCGTAGACATGGTTCGCGAGTTTCGACTGGAGCTGGTTCAATTGATCCATCGTCGCACTCAGACGATACTCGTCCCCGCCCGTGGGCCAGGTCGCGGACTGCACATGTTGAACGTCTTGCCGCACGTCGTCGAACAAACGCCCACGCCAGTGTTGGTCGTTAAAACGGGCATCGCGCTCCTGCGATAGGAATCGTCGTCGCGGCCGCGATCCTGCGCAACGGCGGATAACGAAAACAGAACCAGACCCGCCCCCGCCACGCTGCTCAGTAGAATGCTTTTCATAGAATCCTCCTCGCCTGTTCGACGTTCAGGCAGGTAGGACCGTACGTTCTGACTGTTAGCCAACCGTGACGGGCGTTTACCGTTACTTGCGCTAGGCTATTCGTAAACTTCGCGCCGGTGAGCGATCCGCGTCACGCTGACAAGTTTCGCCGCGTCGTCGATGAAGTAAACCACTCGCCAGTCGCCGACTCGAATGCGCCACTGGTCTTTGTAGCCCTTCAACTTTTTGCATCCTGTCGGCCGCGGGTTGTTGGCCAAAGATTCGAGTTTGCGAACAACACGTGCGAGCAGCTTGTCGGGCAACGCCTCGAGTTCTTTCCGCGCGGCGGGCTTAACCTCGACGGTATAGCTATCCACGCAGGCGGCCGCGCTTCACAAGATCCGCTTTGACCTTCTCAAGCGGTATCCCTTTCTCCTTGCGGCGCGATTCGGAAATCAGCCCGTCCCAAAAATCTTCCAGCCTCGCCCCATGCTTTTTCAAGTCGATTTGAACGGCCACCTTGCGGCCCTTTTCGTCGGTAACGAACTGGATTCCAGTCATGACTCTATTGTCCTTCATGGCGGGCATGCTGAGGCCATGGGTCGCGGGCTAAATCGATGCGCCTGAGTTCTTGATGCGTTCGCCCTCCAACCAAAGGAACTTGTCGATGTCTTTTAAGGTGAACTCGCCAAGGCCATAGCAATTAACTAAGTCGGCCATCACTCCGTGAAACGTGGGGTATTTCCAATCCCCGTCCAACTTAAAATCCGCTCTAAAGCCTGTCTGCTTCTGCAAGCACCGAAGGTACACCTTAACGTTCGAGTCCCAGATGGCGTACGACTTCGGTCTATGCCAACTGCAATATTTCGTCGCGAACGAAAAGCAGCTGCGGCGTTGCTTCTCCGAGACAGTAACGCTGTTAATCCTGTCGACAATTTCAAGTTTAGGCGGCCGAGCATCCAAGGCGGAATCGATCTCCTTGAAATTGTCGTGTATATGGCGAGCGACATCCTCCACATCGGGCCTCTTCTCGGAATAGCGATCTATTCGAGTGGAATAGAGGAAGTTGAGCGCCACGACCTTCAGAAAGACATGGTGAAGGTCACTGTTGCTACGATACTGGTTGAACAGTCCATTGAGGGTTTCCTCGCCAAGTCGATTGTCTCGGTCAAACTGCTTACATGCATCTTGAACGCGTTGCGCTGTCGGCGTAAGCATTTCGGAGCAGTGACTTTTCGCCTTGCCGGCGATTCTATCATTTCAAACGGCCTCCAGCAGTTCGCGTCTGCCCCTTGATCGGCGATACCCGCAGCCATGACAGGGGCGGGTAGTGCGTCGCTTACCGTTACTTGCGCTCGATGCGCATGCCGTAGAACGAGCGGTACACGAAAAATAGCGAAATCAGCAGGAACACCGCCGCCAGCACATCGGTAAAGACCGCGCTCTGATCGTGCGTCAGCGAAACGGCCAGTTCCACCGCCAGCAGTCCGAACAGCGTCGTGAATTTGATGATCGGGTTCAGCGCCACCGAAGACGTATCTTTGAACGGATCGCCCACCGTGTCGCCCACCACCGTCGCATCGTGCAGCGGAGTGCCTTTCTGCTTCAACTCCGTCTCCACGATCTTCTTCGCGTTATCCCACGCGCCGCCCGCGTTGGCCATGAAGATGGCTTGATACAGGCCGAACAGCGCGATCGAGATCAGGTAGCCGATGAAGAAGTATGGCTCCACGAACGCAAACGCCAGCGTGGCGAAGAACACCGTCAGGAAGATGTTGAACATGCCCTTCTGCGCATATTGCGTGCAGATCTCCACCACCTTTTTGCTGTCGGAGACGGAGGCCTTGTCCGAACTTTCCAGATTGATGTTGGCTTTGATGAATTCCACCGCGCGATAAGCGCCCGTGGTCACCGCTTGCATGGACGCTCCGGTGAACCAATAAATGATCGCACCGCCGGTAATCAATCCGAGCAGGAACGGCGCGTGCAGGATCGAAATGTTCGCCAACTTTTCGGGATTCAGTTTGTCGGTCAACGCGACAATGATCGAAAAGATCATCGTGGTAGCGCCCACCACCGCCGTTCCGATCAGCACCGGCTTGGCCGTAGCTTTAAACGTATTGCCCGCGCCATCGTTCTCTTCCAGATTCTCTTTGCCCTTTTCGAAATCAGGCTTGAATCCGAAGTCCTTCTGAATCTCGCCGGAGATGTTGGGAATGTTCTCGATGGTAGAAAGCTCGAACACCGACTGCGCGTTGTCGGTAACGGGGCCGTAAGAATCCACGGCAATTGTCACCGGACCCATACCCAGGAACCCGAATGCCACCAGGCCGAATGCGAACACCGCCGGGGCCACCATGAGCGACCCGAAGCCGAAGCCGCTGATCCAGGCTCCGATGGCCATCAGCACCATCATCGCCAGTCCGAGCCAGAAGGCGCTGAAGTTGCCGGCCACCAAGCCGGACAAAATGTTAAGCGAAGCGCCGCCTTCTTCCGATGAAATGACAACCTCGCGCACGTGCCGCGAGTTCATGGAAGTGAAAACCTTCACCAATTCGGGAATGACCGCGCCCGCCAGCGTTCCGCACGTGATCACCGACGAAAGCTTCCACCACAACGTGGTATCGCCACCCAGATCGGGAATAATCTGGCTCGATACCAGATACGTTGCGGCGATCGAGACCACCGACGTCAGCCACACCAGCGAAGTCAGCGGGCCCTCGAAGTCCATCTTGGCGGCGTTGCCGATCCGGCTCTTCTGGATCGCGTCATTGATGAAGTAGGAGACAGCCGAAGAAATCACCATCACCACGCGCATCACGAAGATCCACACCAGCAGTTGCACTTGCACCAGCGGACTGTTCACCGCCAGCAGGATGAAGGTGATCAGCGCGACGCCCGTCACGCCATAGGTTTCAAATCCGTCCGCGCTCGGTCCAACCGAATCGCCCGCGTTGTCGCCCGTGCAATCCGCGATAACACCCGGGTTCCGCGCGTCGTCTTCCTTGATCTTGAACACGATCTTCATCAGGTCGGCGCCGATGTCGGCGATCTTGGTGAAGATGCCGCCCGCCACGCGCAAAGCAGCCGCGCCCAGCGACTCGCCGATCGCGAATCCGATAAAGCAAGGTCCCGCATAATCGCCCGGGATAAACAGCAAAATGAACAGCATCATCACCAGCTCAATGCTGATCAGCATCATTCCGATGCTCATGCCCGCCTTGAGAGGAATCGAATTGCAAGGCCACGCTTTGCCGGTCAGGCTGGCGAACGCCGTGCGCGAATTGGCGAACGTATTCACACGAATGCCGAACCAGGCCACGCCGTAGCTACCCGCGATCCCGACCAGGCTGAAGAGCAGGATGATGGGCAGCGTCACAGCCACCGATTTGCCCGGCGCCGGCGCTAGCCACCCGAAATACGCGCTGATGATCACCGCGATGAACACCCACAGCACCAGCAGAAACTTGCCTTGCGTGATCAGGTACGTCTTGCAGGTCTCATAAATCAGCTCGGAAATCTCGAGCATCGATTTGTGCACCGGCAGATTCCGCAATTGCGTGTAGGTGGCTAGGCCGAACAGCAGCCCGAGCGCGCAAACCAATAGACCCCACATCAATAAGGTGCGGCCATTGGTGCCGCCGAGAAAAGTCGCTTGCGCCAAGTCGGGCAATACCAGATTGGCTTCGCCGCCCGCGGGTTGCGCGAACGCGGGAGCTGGTAAGCTCATCAGAATCAAAACCGCTAACAAAAGCGGCAAGATAATCAACGTGGCGTACCGACGAGCAGGCACGCAGACTTTCAGCATTCGGTCCAATCCTCCATGAAATATCGGAAGCCTCCCGCGCAGGGAGACGAACAGACGGGTATTACAAAATCCCTAAATACCTCCGATCACCATACCGCACTACCGCCTACCGCGCAACAGGGATAGCGGCTTGCTTCCGCGAGGCGCGTTCAGATGACCTCTAGAATCAGGCATTTAAGATAAAGCGTCTCCGGTACTGTGAGCAAGACCGGGTGGTCCCGGGACTGCATGCGCCTTTCGATCACACGCAGCGTCCTGCCGGTATCGAGCGATGCCGACGCCACGATCTCAAGTAGCGCCGCCTCACTCAAATGATGCGAGCAGGAACACGTCACGAGAATCCCGCCCGAGCTCAGTAGTTCCAGCGCCCGCCGGTTAATCTCACGATAACCGCGCACCGCCGCCTCCAGGTTCTGCCGCGATTTGGCGAAAGCCGGCGGGTCAAGCACCACCATGTCGAAGCGCCGATGCGCCGACGCGTATCCGGCAAGTAGCTCAAAGACATCGGCTTCGCGGAAATCGATGGCCGCAGGAGTTGGGTTCGTTTGGTAATTTAGGCGCGCCGCCCGAAGAGCGGTTTCGGAACTGTCGACGGCCTCTACGCTATCGCATTTCGCCGCCAGATGCAGGGCGAATCCGCCGGTGGACGTAAAGCAATCCAGCGCCCGGCCGCGCGCGTATTTGGCCGCTGCGACGTAATTCTCCCGTTGATCCAAGAAGATGCCGGTCTTCTGGCCATGCAGCAGGTCGGCGTGAAGGGTCAGATCATTCATCTTGATGGCGGCCATCTCGGGAACGCTGCCCTTCAGCACGCCCGTTTGCAACGGGAGCGCCTCCCGCTTGCGCACCGCGACGTCGTTCCGCTCCACGATCCCGATCGGTGAGAAAAGCTCTTCGAGCACGCTCACGATCTCGGCCTTCGCGCGATCCATGCCTTGATCCAGCGTCTGGATGGTGAAGTAGTCGCCGTAGCGATCGATCACCAGGCCCGGCAGTTGATCGCCTTCGCCGTGCACCAGCCGGTAGGCTTCGGAATTAGAAACCACGCGGTCGCGATACGCTTCGGCCTCCGTGATGCGCCGCAGCAGGAACGCCCGGTCGATGTTCTCTGGGCGCCCCGAGAGCATTCTCAATGAGATTTGCGACGAATCGCTATAATGCGCCGTCCCGAGCGCTGCGCCGCTTGGATCGACCACTAGTACCGCTTCGCCGGCGGCCGCCTCGCCGCGATCGAGCAGGTCGCTTGAAAATATCCAAGGATGCCCCGATGCAATGCGGCCAGCGCCTTTGCGATTAATTCGTACAGTGTGCAAGATTCCAGTCTAATTCGCGCTACCCTTTCAAGTATGGTTGCGAAACGATTATTCCTCGCTGGCCTGATTCTCTGTGCCGGAGCATTTGCGCAAGCGCCGCAGTTTACCATCACGGATCTCGGCGCCTTGCCGGGCTTTCCGGCTTGCGTCGCCACGGGACTCAGCCAGTCGGGCAACAACGTGACCGGATATTGCGTTAGCAAGGCTGGACAGAGCCTTCTCGACAATCCAGGTACTCACGGATTTATCTACTCCAACAGCACGCTGACGGACTTAAACCTGAACCTGAAGAGCCTGAACTCACCTTTGCCAACGGCCGTGAACGATTCCGGGGTAATCGCCGGAGCCAACGTGATCATCAATGTTGGCACGGCCTCGGTTTCCGCAGAGGCATTCATCGTCCAGCAGAATGGCTCTCTGACGCTGCCCCAAGGGCAGATGGTGGGCGTTGTGCCGCTCGCTTTGAACAATGCCGGTCAATTGGCGGGATCGATGATTCAGGTGGGCATAACCTCCTCCAATCTCTTTCTCAACGGTGAGGCGGTGCTGTACACAGTTTCGAGCGGAGCCACGAGCATTCTGGGATCGGGAGATGCGGCTTTCGGAATTAACTCGACTGGCACGGTGGCCGGCGCGAGCGTTACTCAGAACGGGGCTGCGAGTGAATCCCTTGCTTTTTCAGAACGGCAAAACGCAGATGCTGACCGTGCTGCCGCCTTATGAGCAGAGCCTCGCGACCTCAGTGAACGACTCTGGAGTCGCGGCAGGCGCCGCGTTCGACTTTCAGTTTCACGGCATTCAAGGATCCTCAAGCCCAGGCGCATGCAGTCGTATTCAATAGCGATGGATCCGTTACTGACCTGGGAGTGGTGGGAAGTGATCAAAGCAGCATCGCCACGGGAATCAACAACAACGGTTGGGTGGTCGGCTTCAGCAGTGAGAACCCGCCTGATTTTACGATGCAGTTACAGCCGATCCTTGAGAACCCCACGGGCACAACGCGCGCGTTCGTCTATGCCAACGGCAAGATCTACGATCTGAATACGCTGCTCACAAACGGGACGGGCTGGAGCCTCGGCTACGCCACTGCGATCAATAATGCCGGACAGATTGTCGGCACTGGAATCTTCCAGAGCCCCAGCGGCCCCGTGCAGCACGGCTTCCTCTTGACCCCCATGACCACACCGCCGCCCACCGGCCCGGCGATCACCGGCATCGCGGGAGTAGCAGGGAGCGTTCCCTACGTCGCCAATCTCTCGAGCAACGGGCTGTTCGCCATCTATGGAAACAACCTGGCGGCGTCGGCGGCCGGCATCAACTCAACGAACATCATCAATAATGAACTGCCAACCAATCTCGCTGGAACGTGCGTTGAGAGCGGCGCCCCGGGAAGCATGACGAAGTGGGGTCTGTTCTTTGTTTCCGCGGGACAGATCAACGCGCTCGCGGGCAATATTCCATCCACGGGAACCGTGCCCGTTTCCGTGGTCACCAATTGCGGGACCGCCAACGAAACCGTGTCGCCGGCGGTCGATGTGCCTGTTGCCGCTGTGTCGCCCGAGTTTCTCTACTTCGTCCAGACCGCAACTGGTGACGACCCTGTAGCGGCCCTCGACTTCAACACCGGAGTTGACGTAGGGTCGACGGCACCCTTCGCCCCGGCCAAAGTTGGCGACCTGATCATCGCCTACGGAGTCGGCTGGGGAGCGACTCAACCGGCCATAAATGTCGGAGCGCTCGCACCCGGCGCAGCTAGCCTCATCAATGACGTTACGGTAACGCTGGGCGGCGTGCCCGTGGATGTGACTTCCTCGTCGTTCTATGCGGGGTTGTCGCCGGGATCGGCTGGCCTTTATCAGATGAATTTCATCGTGCCCGCGGGCGTGCCTGCCGGAAATCAGCAACTGGTGATTACCGTGGATGGCGTGTCGTCACCGGGGTCTTCAACGGGGGGGCCTTATCTCGCGATCAGTAATTAAACTCCGCGCCGCATCGCCTCCAGCCGCGCGATGCGATCTTCGGTGGAGGGGTGCGTCGAAAACAGCCGCATGAGTCCGCCGCCGGCGCCAAACGGTTTGATGATGAACAGGTGCGCCGTGGCGGGATTCACATCCTGCATCGGGATCTGTTTGGAGTAGCTTTCCAGTTTGCCCAGCGCCGAGATGAGCTCGTTCGGATTGTGCGTCACGCGCGCCGACGTTTCATCCGCCGCGTATTCGCGCGTGCGGGAGATCGCACATTTGTATCAGCAGGGCCGCGATGGGTGCGAGAATCAACATCACCAGGCCGGCCCAGCCGCTGCCGCGGTCTTCATCGTCGCGGCTTCCGCCAAACCAAAACGCCATGCGCGCCAAGAACGTGATTGCAGCAGCGATGGTCGCCGCAACCGAACTCGTCAGAATGTCGCGATTCGTCACATGCCCCAGCTCGTGCGCCACTACGCCTTCCAGTTCCTGATCGTTCATCAATTGCAGAATACCGGCCGTGAACGCGACCGATGCATGCTCGCGGATTCCGGCCCGTCGCGAATGCATTGGGGGATGGATCTTGAATCAGCCACAGCCGCGGCATCGGCAGACCCATGCGCTGCGTCAGGCTTTGCACCAGCGGAAAGACCCGCGCGTAAACATCGGGATTCTCTTGCGGTGTCACCGGCTGCGCCGAGTACATCGACAGCGCCATCTTGTCCGAGAAAAAGTAGCTGAAAAAATTCAACGCTACCGCGATGGCGAGCGCGATGACCAAACCATGGCGTCCTCCAAAGATTTCGCCGCCCGCCAAAAGCAGACCGCTCATGAGGCCTAGAAGGAGAACCGTTTTGACGCCATTCATAACTTCAACCTACCACCTGTAGAAAAAACGAGCGGGGCAGCTCACGCCACCCCGCGCCAACAACTAACAACCAATAACTAACGATTTTTCTCAGTTGTTACTGACTTGCACTTTGATCATTTTGGGCTTGGCGACTTCCTTCTTCGGAAGGGTGATGGTGAGCACACCGGCTTCGTAGGCCGCTTTCACATGTTCCGCATCCACCGTGTCCGGCACTGTGAAGATGCGAACAAACGAACCGTAGCTCCGCTCCATCCTGTGGAAGCCCTTGTTTTTCTCTTCTTTCTCGAACTTGCGTTCGCCCTTCACGGTCAAGGTTCCGTTCTCGAGCTGGATGTCGATGTCCTTCAGCTCCACGCCCGGAACGTCGGCCTTGAGAATCAGCTCATTCTCGGTCTCCAGGATATCCACCGCAGGAGCCCAGGGGCGGGTTTTGCCGCCGTCCTCGCTCAAAAGGCGGTTGATGCTGTCCTGGAAGAGCCTAAGGCCAGTCGGGTAGTCCTCCGTTTCCAGGAAAGGTGCATATTTTACAAGAGACATATCAAATTACCTCCATTGATCTAACCACACCACAATTATAAAATGTGAGCGGATGTTTGTCAATAGATGTGATCTGTAAATTTTCTTCCGATTTCTTGATCTACGACCTAAAAGGTCCAGTATACTGGGGATGGGCGGTAGTCCCCCTCAAACTCCAGGTCCTTGACGTGCTAAGCCGAACGGGCAGATACTGATGATGCTGCAAATGAGTGTCAACAACGGCCATCTGGCTGCGTTAAATGCCCCATCCGCGCGTACGCTCGCCCAGCTCCCTGAGGGAGAAACCGGCGTGCTGGATCGCCTGGACCTGCCCGACGATATCGCGCGCCGCTTGATGGAGCTTGGCTTTCTTCCCGGCCATACCATCGTGCCGGCTCGCAGCGCACCCGGCGGCAACCCGCGCGTCTATCGCGTGGACGGCTCCGAAGTGGCTCTGCGGCGTGAAACTGCAGCGCGTCTTATTCTTCGCCCATCGAAAAAGGCATTCTATGAGCGATTGTCACGGCTGCGCCGGATGTGCCGTTGCAGAAGTGCCGCCCTCATTGCAGAAGAGCGCTCGGGCGCACGTAGTCGCGATCATCGGTCCGCCCAACTCCGGCAAGTCGACGCTGTTTAATCGCCTCACTGGCCTTCGGCAAAAGGTCGCGAATTTCCCCGGCGTCACCGTGGAGCAGCGCGTCGGTAAAGCGCGCATGCAGCACAAGGATCGGGACGTGGTGCTGGTGGATCTGCCCGGAGTCTACAGTCTCAACCCGCGCTCGGAAGACGAACAAGTGACGCGCGATGTTTTGGCCGGCACCATGCCTGGCATCCCGAAGCCCGACGCGCTGCTGCTGATTCTGGATTGCACGAACCTTGGCCGCCATCTTGTCCTGGCCGCCCCGATTCTCAGCCTGAAGCTGCCGACTCTGGTCATCCTGAATATGGCCGACGACCTGAAGAGCCGCGGCGGCGAGGTCAACACGGCCGAACTCGCGAGCGAACTCGGATCGCCGGTCGCTCTCATCAGCGCTTCAAAAGGTGAGGGCGTCGAGAAGGTGTTCCAGTTCATGGAAGGTACCGCCGCCGGCTCCACGGCGGTGACGGCCCCGCGCGTTGAGCTTCCCGTTTTGCAAAACATTCCGCAGTGCCGTAAATGGGCGCATGACGTCGGCTCAGGAGCGGGCTATCATGCACCGGCGCCGCCCATCTGGACGCGGCGTCTGGATGCGATCTTCCTGCATCCCGTTGCCGGACCGCTGATCTTCCTGGTCGTCGTCGCCGGAGTGTTCCAGACCATCTTCAGCCGGCGCGAGGCCTTTGATGGACGGCCTGCAGGCCCTCATTGTGCAATTTGGCCACGGAATCGAACATATTCTTCCGCCGTCCATTTTCCGCTCGCTTCTAGTCGACGGCATTTTGAGCGGCGTCGGCGCCGTGATCGTTTTCCTCCCGCAGATCCTACTGCTGTTCCTGTTCATCGGCGTTCTGGAAGATTCCGGCTATCTCGCTCGCGCGGCCCTGATCGCCGATCGCACCATGGCGAAGTTCGGCCTGCAGGGAAAATCGTTCATCCCGCTGATCTCCGCCTACGCCTGCGCGGTGCCCGCCATCATGGCCACGCGCACCATCGAGAACAAGCGCGATCGCTTGGCAACCATCCTGATCGCTCCGTTCATGACGTGCTCGGCGCGCCTGCCCGTCTACACGCTGATCATCGCGGCCTTCATCGCCGATCGCCCGATACTCGGGCACTTTTTCGGGATGCAGGCAGGAGCGCTGCTCGGGCTGTATGTGCTCGGATTCGTCGCTGCCATCATCACCGCGCGCCTGCTCAAATCGTCCATCTTGAAGAGCGAGCGCGTACCGTTCGTCCTCGAGATGCCGCCCTATCGCTGGCCCACCCTGCGATCGCTCGGCCTGCGATTGATCGACCGCTCCAGAGTTTTCCTGCGCCGCGCCGGCACCGTGATCCTGCTCGTGATCATCGTGCTTTGGGTTCTCGAGAATCTGCCCGATCAAGAACGGCCAGCCGCCCGAGATCGCCGACAGCTTCGCCGGCATGATCGGCCACGCCGTGGAACCGGTGATCAAGCCGCTCGGATTCAACTGGAAGATCGGCATCGGCCTGGTCAGTTCCATCGCCGCGCGCGAAGTGATCGTGGGGACGCTCGGCACCATCTACCACAGCGAAGGCACCGAGGATTCGGTCGGCCTGCGCAAAGCCTTCAAAGCGACTTGACCCCCGGCGGCGCGGTGGCTTTGCTCGTATTCTTCGCATTCGCGATGCAATGCATGTCGACCATCGCGGTGGTGCGCCGCGAAACCGGCGGCTGGAAATGGCCCGCCGTCCAGTTCACCTACATGACGTTTCTCGCGTACCTCTGCGCGCTCATTACCAACGAAGTGGTGCGCTCCGGAATCTTTACGTAACTGCGAACGCAATGGGACTAGGCATCGTCCTACTGTTCTGGGGTGTGGTGGGCCTCATCGGAGCGAGTATCGGATCGCTAGTCCTGCCTCGCATCGCTTCCCACTTCACGCGCGCAACTGGTAAGAATAGTCGTCGAGTAATCCTCGTTACCCGACTGTTTCTTTTCGCCTGCCTCGTATGGGGTGGCGGCACATTTGTGGCCTACGCGATTGTGAACGAGGCGGTTTTTCACCGCGACCCCGGCATTGGCGACGGATGGAGCTGCCCGCTGCCAAACGGCTACGCGTTGGAGATGATCGATGTGACGGATCGGGGAATTGTCTATAATCCGCGGTCGCAGCGCACGCCGGGAGTCATGGAGCAAGAGGACGCCTTGTTTGACGTACGGTCGCTTCAGATCGCCGGCCCGTACATTCTTGCCGGTGTGGGTCGGCAGTACCCATCGGACGACGGCCCAGAGAAATGCTGTATGAATTATTTCCTGCTCGACACTCGAACTGGCCGGCGCACCAAATTGTCCAACTACGACGGTCTCCGTGAGGCAGCGGCTAGATTGGGCGCTCAACCGAGTTTGGAAACAATCGATGCAGTGTATACCAGATACAGATTTACATGGTTCGACGGAGTGGCTGCACTTACAATGTTTAGCGTCCCGCTGCTGTGTGGTGGGCTTCTCTTGAGGTGGATCATTCGACTGCGAAGCTCCGAGACCACGCTTCGAAATGCGCCTTAGATTTCATTCGGTACGTAATCGTTTGTTAGCATAAAACTTCCATGCACAACGTCATCATCGTCGGCTCCGGCTGCGCCGGAAACACCGCCGCCATCTACACCGCGCGCGCCAATCTGAAACCAATCGTGATCGCCGGCCACGAGCCCGGCGGACAGCTTTCCATCACTACCCTGGTCGAGAATTTCCCGGGCTTTCCCGACGGCATCGACGGCCCGGTGCTGGTCGAGAACATCAAGAAGCAGGCCGAGCATTTCGGCGCCGAGTACCTGCACGGCACCGTCATCGAAGCCGATCTCTCGAAGCGCCCCTTCCGCCTCAAAGTGGATCACGAGTGGCTCGAAACCCGCACGCTCATCATCGCCTCGGGCGCTTCGGCGCGCTGGCTCAATCTACCCAACGAACAGAAGCTGATCGGACACGGCGTCTCCAGTTGCGCCACCTGCGACGGCTTTTTCTATCGCGGCAAAAAGATCATGGTCGTCGGCGGCGGCGACTCAGCGATGGAAGAAGCCAATTTCCTCACCCGTTTCGGCGAAGAAGTCGCGCTCGTCCATCGCCGCGAAAACTTCCGCGCGTCCAAGATCATGCTGGAGCGCGCGCGCAGCAATCCCAAAATCAAGTTCTTCAACAACACCGTGGTCGAAGATGTTTTCGATGCCAATCAGCACGTGGTGACCGGCGTGAAACTGCGCAACTTGCTCACCAACGAAGTCTGGGAGCGCGACGTCGACGGCTTCTTCGTCGCCATCGGCCATATTCCGAACACCGCGCCCTTCGCCGGCCAAATCGATCTCGATCCCGACGGCTACATCGTCTCCCACGGCGGCGCGCGGACCAACATCACGGGTGTCTTTCACGCCGGCGACGTGCAGGACCGGACCTATCGGCAAGCCATCACCGCCTCGGGCGCGGGCTGCATGGCCGCCATCGAAGTGGAGCGGTTCCTCGAAGCGGAAGGGCATTAAACCGTATACAATCGCTCCATGCGCTCCGTTATCCTCAGCTTCTCCCTGGCGGCCCTCGCCGCCTTGGCGCAAGGCGCGACACCCACCGGCTCCATTAGCGGCACTCTTTACGACTCCATTGGCGACCCCATCGACAACAACGCCATCCAAGCCAAGAACACCGAAACCGGGGCCGTCTTCAACGCCATGACGTCGACCGCGGGCAAGTACACACTCGCGGATCTGCCCGCCGGCGCTTACGACATCACGGTGAACGCGCCCGGCCTGCGTGCCTTCGAGAAGAAGAGCGTCGCGGTCCAAGCGTCCCAAGTCGCATCGCTCGACATACGCCTCGGCGACACCACGCAGCTCAACACGCTGGGTGAGGATCGCACGCACCAAGTGGCCGACGCGAAGCGGCACCATCCTCCGTCCGGCCCCACGCCGCGCACCTACGATGGCAAGCCCGACCTTTCGGGCGTCTGGTGGCGAACGCGCACGGTGGATCCCGGTAAGCCCGAGTGGTTGCCCGCCGCGCTTGCGATCACAAAGCAGCGCATCGAGAGCAACGGCAAGGATAGCCCGCAGGCGCATTGCCTACCTTCGGGTCCGCTGCGCAACGGTCCGCTATGGCAGTTCGTGCAGAGCAAGGATTATTTGGTCTACATCTCCGACGACGAAAGCCCCGGCTTCCATCAGATTTATCTGGACGGCCGCGGACATCCCGCCGATCCCAATCCCGCTTGGTACGGCCATTCCATCGGACATTGGGACGGCGACACGTTAGTCGTCGATCGCGTCGGGTTCGACCCGCGCGTCTGGCTCGATCAGGAAATGCATCCGCACTCGGATAAGCTGCACATCGTCGAGCGCTACCATCGCCCCGACGCCGGCCATCTCGAGATCGAAATCACGGTCGACGATCCAGGCGTCCTCGCGAAGCCCTGGACGCAGAAGCGCGTCACCGATCTCGCGAACGAAGAGATTTTCGAATTCATTTGCACCGAGAACAACCGCGACGTCCAGCACTTCCGCTAGCGCTTAGATCTCGGGATAAAATTCGAAGAACGCATCCAGCGACTGCATCAGCTGCTTGCGAATCTCATCTTCGCCGCCTTCCAGCAGATGCATGGTGACCTGCGCCTTCTTTCCGCTCTTGAGTGTGACTTCGGCGTCCCCGACTTTTTCGAGTTCGTCGGCGGGAAGCAATCGCATGCCGTAAATGAGCGCCAGTTTGGCCATGCCCCATTCTAGTATCCGTGTCCATCCGCGTTTATGGGACCGACTCCCTAACGGTCGCGGCGCTAAACTGAGCCGCGCGCGTGAGCAAGCGGTTGGTAGGGACGGGCAGCCGAACTGCCGCTTAGGAGGCGACCGCATAATTCCGCTTACCCCGCGCACAACGGCTCCGCCTGTGCGCTCGACGGGCGGTCACACATTCGGGCTGCGCTCAAGAATCTGGTAGGGACGGGCAGATTCGAACTGCCGACCTGTCGCTTAGGAGGCGACCGCTCTATCCATCTGAGCTACGTCCCCGGGAACACTCTTGATTCTATCAACGCCCTTGCGTCAGCGCCTTCAAATACCGGTAGTAAAATTCCACGCCGTCATAAAACGAACTCACGCGCACCCGCTCGTCCTTGCCATGCGCCCGCACATCGTCCTGATCCAGCGCGACTCCCGAAATCCCATAGCTCGGTATGCCCGCCGCGATGGTGTAGACGCTGTCCGACGCGCCCGTCTCCATTTCCGGAATCACTGGCGCGCTCGGCCATATCGCATCCGTGACGCGCTCGAGCGGCTGCATCACGTCAGGCGGAGGCAATACTGGGGGAAATGATTTCGTGTCGGGCGCCTGCGCGAAAACGCGGCCCGAATTGTCCACATACTTCACCGTCACTTTCGGATCGGCGAAGATGCGGATCAGATCCTGCCGAACCTCTTCCATCGTGTGGCCCGGCAGAATGCGGCAGTTCACGATCGCCTGCGCCTGTTGCGGCAGCGCATTGTTTGCGTGCCCGGCGCTGAGGCGCGTCGCGACGCACGTGGTCCGCATCAGCGAATTGAATCGCGCATCCTTGGAGAGCCGCGCGACGGCGTCCGCATCCGGCGGAGTTTTGAGAATCGCCTTCATGTCCGCGCCGGTCTGGCCGGTCTCGAGCGCCGCGCGCCGCTCGAAATAGATCCGTGTGATTGGATTCAGCTCGAACGGGAATTGCGCGTGCTCCAGGCGCGCGAGAGCGTCCGCGATATGGTAAATCGCATTGTCGGGAACCGGCAGCGAACTATGTCCGCCCGGATTGGTGGCCTCGAGTTCGAAATCGGCATAAAGCTTTTCGTTCGCCTCCACGTCGACATTCAGCGGCTTGCCCTTCACCGTCGTCACGCCGCCCGCGTCGGGATTCAACGCGAACGCCGCATCCACCAGCTCGCGATGATTCTTCAGCAGCCAATCGACACCGTTTGATTTCCCGCCCTCTTCGTCCGCCGTCAGCGCCAGGATGACGTCGCGATCCGGCACGTATCCTTCGCGCTTGAAGCGAATGAAAGTGGTCACCACGATCGCGTCGCTGACCTTCATGTCCTGCGTGCCGCGGCCGTAGTAGTAGCCGTCCTTTTCCACGAACTTGAATGGGTCGGTGGTCCAATCCTCGCGCCGCGCTTCCACGACATCCAGGTGGGCGATGATTAGGATCGGCTTCAGGCCGGAGGAGCCCGATCCGCGATATCGTGCCACCAGGTTGCCCTTGCGATCGTTCGGCCCGAGAACCTTCACATCCTCCGGCGCAAATCCGGCATCGAGCAGCCGCTTCGCCATAGCATTCGCCGCGACGGTGGTGCTGCCAACCGAATCGGTAGTGTTGATTTCAATGAGCTGCTGGAAGATGTCGTGCGCCAGTTGGCGGGTTGCGTCGTCGAGCGGCGCGGCCGTGAGCGATCCCAGTGCAAGTAAAACCGCAAGGTGCAGTTTCTTCATGCTCGATGTTACCAGCGCCTGAGCCCTTTTTGCCCGATGTCCTTGCGATAATGCATGCCGTCGAAATGGATCTTGGCCGCGTCCGCGTACGCATTATTGATCGCCAGTTCGAGCGTCGCGCCGCTTGCGGTCACGCCTAAGACACGGCCGCCTGACGTCACCAAAGCATCTTTATCCAACTTTGTTCCGGCTTGGAACACGGTCGCATCGTGAACCTGATCAAGTCCCGTAATTCGATCGCCCGTCCGCACGGCTCCCGGATATCCGGCTGCCGCCAACACCACACACACCGAAGGATCCGTCTTCCACTCCAACGGCGTTTCATCCAACGCGCCGTGCGCCGCCGCAAATAGCGGCTCCACAAAATCGGACGCCATGCGATGCATCAGCGCTTGCGTCTCGGGATCGCCCAACCGCGCGTTGAACTCCACCACTTTCGGACCTTGCGCGGTCATCATCAGTCCGGCATAGAGAAACCCGGTGAAAGGCATGCCTTCCGAGCGCATCTGCGCGATCGCCGGCCGGATCACTTGCGCCATCACCATCGCTTGCTGGAACTCGCTCAAAATCCGCCCGTCGCAATACGCGCCCATTCCGCCGGTGTTCGGACCGGTGTCTCCATCGTGGACGGTCTTGTGATCCTGCGTCGGCTCGAGCGCGACGACATTGACGCCATCGCTGAGTACGATGAAGCTCACTTCTTCGCCAACCAAGAACTCTTCGATCACGAGACTCGACCCAAGCCTCATGAGCTGGTCGATCGCGCCGCGAGCCTCCGCGTGCGTGTTCGCGATGATGACGCCTTTGCCCGCCGCCAGCCCATCCGCTTTTAGTACGACCGGTAAATCGAATTCGAGTAGCGCATCGTGCGCTTCCTCAGGACTCGCGACAGCCGCGAACCGCGCCGTTGGAATTCCCGCGCGCAGCATCAGCTCCTTGGCGAACGCTTTGCTCGATTCCAGCCGCGCCGCCGCGGCCGTTGGACCGACGATCCTGCGGCCCTTCGCGCGAAACTGATCCACGATGCCTGCAGCGAGCGGAGTCTCGGGACCAACGACGGTGAGATCGGCATCAATGGATTCGGCCGCCGCAAGATATTCGGACGTCGCGAGACACGTCGCAACCTGTGCGATCCCTGGATTCCCGGGCGCCGAGTACAGCGCGGATGTCTTCGGACTTTGCGCCAGCTTCCAGCACAGCGCGTGTTCGCGTCCGCCCGAACCCACAACCAAGATCTTCATTGCGGTAAATCGAAGTATGCCACACTGAAAAAGTCATGCAGTCGCGATATGACGTCGTTGTCGTCGGCGCCGGCCATGCCGGTTGCGAAGCGGCGCGTGCGTGCGCTCGCATGGGCCTGCGAACAGCGATGATCACGATGAATATCGACCTGATCGCGCAGATGTCGTGCAATCCCGCGATCGGCGGCATCGCAAAGGGCCATCTGGTGCGCGAGATCGATGCGCTGGGCGGCGTGATGGGCGAGGTGACCGATGCGGTGGGCATCCAGTTTCGCCTGCTGAACACCAGCCGCGGGCCGGCCGTATGGTCGCCACGCGCGCAATGCGACAAGAAGCAATATCGGCTCAAGATGCGCGAGGTGTTGGAGCGTGAGCCGAATCTGCGCATCCTGCAGGCCGAGGTCGCGCAGCTGGCAATCGAGAACGCCCGAGCAACCGGCGTGCTGCTCCGCGACGGTAGAACAATTTCTAGCGATTGTGTCGTTGTGACGACCGGCACATTTCTGAACGGCCTGGCTCACGTCGGCGAGATGAAGTACAGTTGCGGCCGCAACGGCGAAGCGCCGTCGAATTTGCTCGGCGATCAACTCCGAACGCTGGGCCTCTCGTGGACGCGATTGAAGACCGGCACTCCGCCCCGCCTCGATGGCCGCACTATCGATTGGTCGCGCTTTGAAGCGCAAAGTGGCGATGCCAATCCGACTCCGTTCTCGTTCTTGACAAAGAAGATCGAGCGTGAGCAGATCAATTGTTATATATCATACACTACAGAACAAACCTTGCAGGTTCTGCGAGATAGCATCGCCAGATCACCGCTTTACAGCGGCCAGATCGAAGGCGTTGGCCCGCGCTACTGCCCGTCTATCGAAGACAAAGTCGTCAAGTTCCCGGACAAAGATCGCCACCAGATTTTCCTCGAGCCCGAGGGCCTCGATACGAACGAAGTCTACGTCAACGGCATGTCGACCAGCATGCCGATTGATGTCCAGGCTGCGATGGTCGCATCGATTCCCGGACTCGAAAACGCCGAGATGATTCGGCCCGGCTACGCAATTGAGTACGACGCCATCGATCCTCGCGAGCTCAAGCACAGCCTGGAAGTGAAGTCGATCGAAGGTTTGTACCTGGCCGGGCAGATCAATGGGACCTCGGGCTACGAAGAAGCCGGCTGCCAAGGTCTGATCGCAGGCATCAACGCGGCGCGCAGAATCGGCAAGCAAGATCCAATCATTATCGGACGTACACAGGGATACACCGGGATTCTGATCGACGATCTGATCAGCAAGGGCGCGGACGAACCGTACCGCATGTTCACCTCACGCGCCGAATTCCGGCTGCACTTGCGCATCGACAATGCCGACGAGCGGCTCACCCCCATCGGCCGTGAAGCTGGCTTGGTCGGCGATGATCGCTGGGCGCTTTATCTGCGAAAGCAAGATCAGAAGACGCGGCTCGTTGCTCATCTTGAATCAAAGCGACTGCTTCCGTGGCTTCGGCGGCCGGAGAATACGATCGCGTCCTTGCCCGCTGCCGAGTTCCTAGGGGAAGAACCCGTCCATGGCCTGCTCGCTACCGTGGAGACTGAGGCGAAGTACGCCGGATATATTTCGCAGCAACAACGCCAAATCGATCGGCTACGCGAATCAGAGCTTCGGCGCATTCCCACAAGCTTTCGGTTTTCGGACATTCCCGGGCTGTCGACCGAAGCCAAGCAAAAGCTGGAGCGGGTTCGGCCGCAGACACTGGGTCAAGCCGGCCGCATTCCCGGAATCACGCCCGCAGCAATCGCGGTGCTCGACGTCTACCTGAGCCTCGGTGCCCACGCCTGATTGGTTTTCCGGGCTCCTTCCACCCGGGCTGAGTGAATTGCAGATCGCTCAGCTGTACGAACACTACGAGTTTCTCATCCGATGGAATCAGCGGATGAATTTGACAACTGTGAAGCCCGGCCCCGAGATGGTGATTCGCCACTATTGTGAGTCGCTTTTCTTCGGCGCTCATCTGCCGGCGGCCAATGAGCGCATTTCCGTGCTGGATCTCGGCTCGGGAGCTGGATTTCCGGGCGTTCCGATGGCGGTCCTGAAGCCGAATTGGCAACTTAAACTCGTTGAATCCAGCCAGAGGAAGGCCGTCTTCCTCCGCGAGTCTACGCGGCAGCTTCCAAATGTCGCGGTAGTGGCGAAGCGGCTGGAGGACAGCGATCTCAGGGCTGATTGGGTTGTCGCTAGGGCGCTTGATCCCAAGGAGGTGCTGAGGAATGTCCCTCGTTTGGCCCCGAACGTCGGGCTCATGTTGGGCGAAGAAGATTTTTCCGCGATCCGTAACGATTCTGGCATTGCGTGGGCGGAGCCAGTTCGGTTACCTTGGGGAGACCGAAAGGTCTGTGCGTATGGTTCCACGTGGAACAACGGCGTGGGATGTTCCACGTGAAACATTCAAAGTGGCAAAAATCATAGCGGTTGCCAATCAAAAGGGCGGCGTCGGCAAAACCACGACCGCCATCAATCTCGCTGCGTCCCTAGCAGCCAACGATCTTCGCGTTCTCTTAGTGGACTCAGACCCGCAAGGCAACGCAACCACTGGACTGGGGATCGCGAAAGGGGAAGGCCGAGCAACGCTCTACCAAGTGCTTTTGGGCGAAGCTGACATCGCTTCCGTCATTGTTTCCACCGAATTCGAAGGCCTGGACATCCTGCCTTCAGACAAAAACCTGGTCGCCGCCAATCTCGAATTGGTGGAGATCGATAGCCGCGAGTTTAGACTGCGGGAGAAGTTGGAATCGGTCAGGGCACGATATCACTTCATCTTGATTGACTGCCCGCCGGCGCTCGACCTACTGACTCTAAATGCAATGGTTGCAGCGGATTCCATCCTTATCCCGATTCAATGCGAGTTCTTTGCGCTCGAGGGGATTTCCCAACTGATGGATACCATTGACCGCGTTCGCGAATCATTCGGGAGCACGATCAAAATCGAAGGCGTTCTTTTGACGATGTACGACGATCGAACAAATCTTACCCGTCAAGTCGAACTCGATCTCCGCGGGTTTTTCGAAAAATCAGTCTTCGAAACTGTCATTCCGCGCAGCATTCGCCTAGCGGAAGCGCCGAGCTACGGCAAACCAATCATCGCCTACGATGTCCGATCCCGGGGTGCGGAAAGCTATATACAACTGGCAAAGGAGGTCCTGGCCCGTGAGCACAATGCAGGACAAGCAACGCAAAGCCTTGGGTAGGGGTCTTTCGGCTCTATTGCCGCAGAGGCCGGTTACCGCAGTCGTTCCCCAGCCGGTAGCCGAGCCCCTCACAGGTGCACCGCAAATCGCTTCGATTCCTATCGGTCAGATTCAGCCGAACCCCCTGCAACCCCGCTCGGTATTCGACTCCACACGGCTGGAAGAACTCGCTAACTCTATAGAAACACATGGGATAATACAACCGATCTTGGTCCGGCGCAAAGGAGGTGCCTTCGAGCTGATCGCCGGTGAGCGGCGGCTACGAGCGGCGAAACTTGCGGGGCTCGTGGAGGTTCCGGCGATCATTCAGGATCACGCCGATGAACGGATCTTGGAAATCGCGTTGATCGAAAACATCCAGCGTGAGGACTTGAATCCGATAGAGACTGCGGAGGCGCTTGACCGCCTGCACACTGAGATGCATTTGAGTCACGAGGAGATCGCGGCGCGAACTGGCAAAGATCGGACGACGATCACCAACCTGATTCGCTTGCTGCGGCTTCCGCGAGAGGTTCAGCTCTTGGTCGCGGAACGGCGCCTCTCGATGGGCCACGCGCGCGCGATTCTCGGAATCACAGATCCCGGCCTTCAGTTGCAGATGGCGGAGAAAGCCGCGGCGCAAGGGTTTTCGGTACGACAGGTAGAGCGTCTAGTGAAGAAGGTCAATGAACCGAGAGAGCCTTCCGAGACGCCGCTGCAGGATCCAAACATAAAGGCCGCAGTGGCGGAGCTGGAAGCAACGCTGGGAACGCGAGTTCGGATTGTCGAAAAATCCGACGAGCGCGGCAGAATCGAAATCGAATACTACTCGCAGGCGGAGCTACAGAGGCTTTACGAGTGGATCACGTCAACGGGTTCTGAGAAGCCTTGATGGTGCCGGCGGCAGGAGTCGAACCTGCGACCTACGGATTATGAGACCGTCGCTCTAACCACCTGAGCTACACCGGCAGTGGCTTCTTTGCAGCGCTTCTTCAAGGGTAGGAGGGGTCCTGCGGATCTGTCAACCGCCGCTACATTAAACTCCTTGACACCGCACCGGATTAGAGTTACTTAATAATTGAGGGCTGGGGAGTTAGAGCTCCAGTCTGGCGAGTAAAGGAGGCCCACTATAGACTGCGATTACTCAGTGGGGCGGCTACCGGCTTCCTCGACGTGCCTCGCCTGAGGCGGAAACGCAGGGTGAGATAATTCAGCCTCACCAATTTGCGGCGAATCCACCGCATCACCAACGTTCAGGAGAGGCAAGCGGGGGTCGGCGGCTGCCCTGAAACATTTGATAGATTCGATCTAGTGCCCCAAGCCATCGTTGAATTTCGTGGCGTATCAAAAAGCTATCCCATCTACTCATCGCCTGCCGCTCGTCTCAAAGAATTAGCCTGCCTGAATCGAATTTCTTTCCACCATGATTTTTCCGCGCTCGATGATGTCAGCTTCGAGATCCAGCGCGGCGAGACGTTTTGCATTGTCGGTGAGAACGGATCTGGCAAAAGCACGCTGTTGCAAATCGTTGCTGGGATTCTTTATCCGTCCAAAGGCGATGTGTACGTCGGCGGACGCGTGGCTGCGCTGCTTGAACTGGGGACGGGCTTCAATCCCGAATTCACGGGACGTCAAAATGTCTACTTGAACGCCGCGATTTTGGGCCTTTCGAAGAAAGAAATCGACGCCACGTTTCCACGCATTGAAGAATTCGCGGAGATCGGCGAGTTCATCGATCAACCGGTGAAGACTTATTCGAGCGGCATGGCGGTGCGGCTCGCATTCGCGGTAGCAATCCACGTTGATCCGGAAATTCTGCTCGTGGATGAAGCGCTCTCTGTGGGCGACATCTATTTTCGGCAGCGCTGTTTGCGCAAAGTACACGAGATGCGCGCGGCGGGTGTGACGATTCTCTTCGTGTCGCACGCGATCGCGGAAGTGAAAGCGATTGGAGATCGCGCGATGTGGCTGGACTCGGGGCGCATCCGGGAAATCGGCGACACCGACATGGTGACGACGCGCTACATGGCGGCGATGGTCGAGAAAGACAACGTCTACCTGACGGCCTCGCATCGGGTGGCACAAAGCGCCCCGCGTGAACGCGTGCAGGCGCCGGAGATTGTTGAGACGCTGCCCAACATCGATCACCGGTTCGGCGACGGACGTGCAGAAGTACTAGGTATTGCGATTCTGGATGGCGCGGGTCAACCGATCTACGTTCTCGAACCTTCGACGAGCATTGTGGTTCGCATCAGTGTCCGAGCTCTCGAGGATCTGACGCTGCCCATCGTGGGATTCATGATGCGCAATCACATCGGGCTCGATTTTGCCGGGACAAATACGGCGCGCGAAGCGTTCGACATTCCGCCAATGACGGCCGGCGATATCTACACCGTGGACTTTCATCTTCAACTCCCGGAGCTCTACCCATCCGCGTTTTCTTTCTCGCCGGCGATTGCGGATGGAACGCTGCACTCCTATCGGACCTGCGATTGGGTAGACAACGCGATCGTGCTGCAGATGAGTCCCACCGAGGGCGAAGTTTACGGGCATATTCATCTGCCTTGCCGCGTGGAACTGAATCGCAGTTTCCGGGCCAGCCCGGCACTTCCGCACGCGGAGCCCGCCGTTGGTTGAATTCACGGGAGAGCGGGTAGTTCCGGGCCAAGTGAACGACGACCTGTGGAGCGAGCATGTAGCACGCTACGCTTTTGCGCGCAGGTACGCCGCAGGCAAACGCGTTCTCGACGCGGGTTGCGGTACCGGATACGGCTCGGCCGAACTAGCGCAATCGGCGGCGCAGGTGACGGGTGTGGACGTTTCCGCCGAGGCGATTGAATATGCGCGCACCAGCTACCGGATTCCGGGATTGCAGTTCCTGGAATCGTCTTGCGCGGCCGTTCCGCTGCCGGACTATACCTTCGATGTCGTCGTGGCTTTCGAAGTGATCGAGCACCTGGCGGATTATCGGGCGTTTCTTGATGAATGCGCGCGTCTGTTAACGCCCGAAGGGCTGCTCGTCGTTTCATCGCCCAACAAACGCTATTACGCAGAGACGAGGGCCGCCACGGGACCGAATCCGTTTCATGAACATGAATTTGAGGCGGAAGAATTCGTGCGGGAATTGCAGCGCGTGTTTCGAAACGTGCGCCTGCTATTGCAAAACCGCGTGGAGTCGTTCGCGTTTCATCCAGCCGTGAGCTTTTGGCCGGCGGAAGCGCGTATCGATGGCGGAGGCGGAAGCGCCGAGGATGCGCATTTCTTTATCGGGATGTGCTCGGCGGGTCCTCTGCCCGAACCAAAATCGTTCGTTTATGTTCCGAAGGCCGCCAACGTCCTGCGCGAGCGCGAGCTGCACGTGGAAGCGCTGCAAAAACAGCTGGCGCAAATCAAGATGGACCGCGAGGCGCTCCTCGAAATCCATCGCGAGCAAACCCGGGAACTGGAAGAGCGCAATCGCTGGGCGCAGAGTTTGGATGGGGACTTAAAGGCCGCGCGAGAACGCATTGCCACGCTGCAAAATGAAGCGGCGGAGTTGGCTGCCGGGTATCAGGCGCAGGTGGCGCGGATGGAACACGAGGACCAGGTCAAAACGGAATGGGCCCGCCAGGCTTCGGCGGAGCTGGAAGCGAAGTGCCAGGAGCTGGCTCACTGCGTGAGTCTTCTGGATACCGCGGAAGCCACGGTGCGTGAACGGACGGTGTGGGCGCAAACCGCGGAGGCTCAGCGCGCGGAGCTGGCAGCGAAGTTAGAGATGGTTCGGACGTCGCGTTGGGTGAAGATGGGGCGTACAGTAGGACTCGGGCCGGAAGTTTGAGAACGCTGCTCATCATTCTCTGGCGGTTTGTCAAGGCGCTTCCGCTGGTTGTTTTCTTTCCCATTCTGCTATTGCTTGCGATTGCTGGGCTCGCGATCGCGGACCTGGCGGCGTTCTTCCGCGGCAAAAAGCTTTCGCCCGATCAGAAGCCGAATAACGACGCCGCGAGCGTCGTAATTCCCAATTGGAACGGGCGCGATCTTCTCGAAAAATACATTCCGTCGATCGTCGAGGCGCTGAGCGGCCATCCGGAGAACGAAATTGTTGTCGTGGACAACGGATCGGAAGACGGGAGCGCGGAATTCCTGCGCGAGCATTTTCCTTCGGTACGGGTTCTGGCGCTCGAAAAGAATCTGGGGTTTGGAGGCGGATCGAACGCGGGGTTTCGTGCGGCGAAGAACGACATCGTGGTGCTTCTCAACAGCGACATGCGCGTGGAGCCGGAATTCCTTGCGCCGCTGCTGGAAGGTTTCACCGACGAGACGGTCTTTTCGGTGGCGTGCCAGATATTCTTCACCGATCCGAACAAGCTGCGCGAGGAGACCGGCCTCACGCAATACTGGTGGGAAAACGGATCGCTGCGCGTGCGGCATCGCGGCGATCCGGCAATTCAGATGCTGTATCCGTGCGCCTATGGGGGCGGTGGGTCGTGCGCATTTGACCGGCGAAAGTTTCTGGAGTTGGGCGGATTCGACGAACTGCTCGCGCCGTTCTACATGGAAGACACCGATGTCGGATACATGGCGTGGAAGCGGGGCTGGAAAGTGCTGTATCAACCGCGCAGCGTGGTGTATCACGAGCATCGCGGGACGATCGGGAAGAAGTTTTCGGCGGGGCACATCGAACTGGTGTTGAAGAAGAATTTCGCGCTGTTCTGCTGGAAGAACATTCATGAGTGGGCGCGCCTGATATCGCATTTCTTCTTCGCGTACGCGGGCGCGGTGGTGACGGAGCTGTTCGGCGATTCGCCAGAGCGTGCGAATTTTGCGGGGCTCTGGAGGGCGTTCCGGCAATTGCCGGGAGCAATGGCGTCGCGCGCACGGGCTCGGCGTTTGGCGGTTATCGATGACACGGAGGCGTTTCGCAGGCCGTTGGGCGGATATTTTCGAGATCGGTTTGCGGTATTGACGAAAGAGCGCGAGCGGCTCAGCGTGTTGTTCTGTTCGCCGTATCCGGTTTGCCCGCCGATCCACGGGGGCGGCGTCTTCATGTATCAGACCGCGCTGGAATTAACGCGCTTGTGCGATTTGCATTTGCTGATCCTGCTGGATTACGCATGGCAGCGCGAACCGCACGCGGAGCTGGAGCGGCAAGTGGCGTCGGTAGAATATCTGGTCCGGCCGGAAGGAAACGAGAAACAATTCGGTTCGATTTTGCCGCATGCGGTGCGCGAATTTGCGAGCCAGGAGCTGGAATGGCGGCTGCATCGCGAGATGTATGTGCGCGAGGTCGATGTGGTGCAGTTGGAGTACACGACGCTCGCCCAGTACGGCGGCGATTACAGGCGGATTGCGTGCGTGCTGTTCGAGCACGATATTTACTTTCAATCAATCGCGAGGGGCGCGGCGAATCCGCGAGGCTTGATCGCAAAAGCAAAAGCCCGGTATGAATACCTGAGCGCGCTGCGGTATGAGCTGCGAGTGTTGCCGAAGTTCGATCGCGTGCAGGTGTGCAGTCCCGATAACGGCAGCTACTTGCTGTCGTTTTTGCCGAAGCTGCGCGGGCGGATCGACGATAATCGCGCGGGAATCGCGACGTCGCGGTACGAATTTCGGGCGGATGGGCGCGAGCCGGAGACGATGCTGTTCCTGGGGAGCTTCCGGCATCCGCCGAATCAGCAGGGGCTGAACTGGTTCACGCGCGAAGTGCTGCCGCGAGTGCTGGAACGCAAGCCGCAAGCTCGCCTGGTGATCGTTGGCTCGGAGCCGCCGCCCAGGCATTCACTGCCGCATTTGCCGGACAACATCGAGCTGCGTGGATTCGTGGAGGACGTGCGCGAGCCGTTGGCGCGATATTCAGTGTTTGTTTGCCCGATCCTCAGCGGTTCGGGAATGCGCGTGAAGTTGCTTGAGGCGTTCGCGGCCGGCATTCCGGTGGTTTCGACGCCGCTAGGCGCGGAAGGGCTGGCGGGGAAGGACGGCGAGATTTGTTCGCTGGCGGCGGATCCGGCGGAGTTTGCCGCGAAGATTGTGGAGCTGTTTGACGATCCCGATAAGGCGCGGGGATTGGCGTGCCGGGCGCGGGAGCGGGTG
This sequence comes from Bryobacterales bacterium, assembly GCA_963772905.1. Lineage (GTDB taxonomy): Bacteria > Acidobacteriota > Terriglobia > Bryobacterales > Bryobacteraceae > Palsa-89. Next base: position 639,278 of record CAVYZD010000001.1, read on the forward strand.
GTGGAGACGCGCGATATGCGGGTGTTGACGGAGCGGCTGGTCGAGAGCTACGCACAAGTGGTGCGGGAGAAGCGGGCCGTTCTGCGATGATGATGTGAACCGTGTGCTTCTCAGCAACAGCCAACTTTGTTGGCAGCGGAGCTTTGGCCGCCATCGGCGTCGTGACCTTGACGAAGGTGAAGCACAGGCGCGAATTGCTTTTCGCGGCGCTACCCATGTTATTCGGCATTCATCAGTTCATCGAGGGTTTCGTCTGGCTGGGATTGGATGGCATTCTCTCGCCCACGGTAACGCACAACATGGGGGCGGCGTACATGCTGTACGCGCAGGGGCTGCTTCCTTTTCTGCTGCCGCTCAGCGTGCTGCTGTTCGAACCGGACGCCAAGAGCCGCCGGCGCATGCAGCCGTTCCTGGTGCTCGGCGCAGCAACTGCGCTGTATATTTTGTGGGCGTTGACGGCGTACCCGTTGGAACTATCCGTTAAGGAAAACAGCATCGTGTACATTAATCAAGCGACAAACAATACCGCGGTCGCGGTGCTGTATGTGATTGCGACGTGCGGTTCGCTGTTTTTTTCGAAGGTCAGGGCGATGATCATTTTCGGCGCGGCGAACCTGGCGATTCTGCTGGTTGTGATGGAAGTGAAGCGGTATGCGTTCACCTCGCTGTGGTGTGCGTACGCGGCGATCGCGAGCTTGATTATTCTGGTTTACTTTTGGAGAAGCAGCGGTATCCGGCCGTTTCTTTATTTGCCACACCACGCGGCATAATGTGCGCTATTCGGCGGCGGGTTTCTTGTCGGTCAGGTCTTCCTTGAGGTGCTTCACCACACGCTCGGCGGTTTTGGTGAGTTCGCCGGGGTTATTGTTCTTGGGCGGTTCGTAGACGGACCACAGCACGGCCCGGCTGCCTCGGCTGACGATGAAGATATTGCCTTTGCCGCGGCCCATGGTGCTGGGTCTCGGGGCGCCGGTGAGATCTAATCCAGCAAGCTTGTCACTGTTGATCTCCCTCAGGCTCTTGGGTTCCGGTTTAGCGGCATCGCTGGTGGAATCGGCGGCAGGTTTGGTTTCTTCGGCTTTCTTGGGGGGCGGAGGCGGAGGATACAGGTCGTCGAGTTTACTCTCAAAGGATTCGCCCACGCGATCGGTGATGATGGCGTCGGCGCGCTTGGGGTCGGTCACGACTTCGAAGATGCCGGCTTTGGTGAGCTGGTTGGCCAGGTACTGATCCATGCTGGAGCTCATCGCGAGGATGTACACGCGCTTCACCTCCTGGAGCTGAGGGTTCACGGTGGCGAAGGCGGCGGTTGCGGCGAAAGCGGTCAAGGCGCAAAACAACTTCATGAGAATATGGTACCAATCCAACCGTGTACAAGTCGCAACGGATCACAGTCATCACCCCCTGTCTGAACGAGGAGCAAGGGATCGAGCAGGTATTGCGGCGCATGCCGGAATTCGTGGACCAGGTGATTGTGGTGGACAACGGATCGACGGACCGGACGCCAGATGTGGCGCGATCGTTCGGAGCCGAAGTAATTCGCGAGCCGGTGCGCGGCTATGGGCGGGCCTATAAGCGCGGCTTCGCGTCGGCCACCGGCGACATCATCATCACGCTGGATGGCGACCATAGCTATCCGCCGGATGCGATTTCTTATCTGCTGGAAGCGTTGTTGCACCTGGATGTGGATTTCTTGAACGCTTCGCGGTTTCCGGTGCGCGACCAGAACGCGATGAGCTTCAAGCATCGGCTGGGCAATTGGATTTTGTCGCTCGCGATGTCGGTGCTTTACTTCCGATGGGTGCGCGATTCGCAATCCGGGATGTGGGTTTTCCGGCGCGCGATTCTGAAGGACATTTGTTTGGAATCGGACGGCATGGCGTTTTCCGAGGAGATCAAGATTGAGGCGCTGAAGAGCCCGCGCGTGCGGTTTGCCGAGATCTCGATTCTCTATACGTCACGGCTGGGGGAGATCAAGCTGAATCCGTGGCGGGATGGATTTTATAACCTTTTCTTTCTGCTGAAGAAACGGTTTTCGGGGAGACGAGCGAGCTGATGGGCGGCGTCGCGATCGTCATTCCGACCTGGAATCGGCGAGGGCTTTTGGCAAATGTGTTGGGAGATTTGGGGCGGCAGACTTATCCGATTGAACGCGTGATTGTGGTGGACAACGGAAGCACGGACGATTCGGCGGCGGTGGCGGAGCGGGCTGGAGCCGAGGTCATCAAGTTGGGGACGAACCGCGGGTTCGCGGCGGCTGTGAACCGGGGGATCGAGCAGGCAACTTCCGATTGGATTGGGGTTTTGAATAATGACGTCGCGCTGGAGCCTGATTGGCTGGAGCGATTGATGGGCGCGGTGGAATCGAGTGACGCCTGGTTTGCGACCGGCAAGTTGCTGGACGCTTCGGCGCGCGAGCAGATCGACGGGACGTTCGACGCGGTGTGCCGCGGTGGCTGTGCATGGCGGTGCGGGCATGGCAGGCGGGACTCCGAAATCTGGGACCAACTGAGGCGCATCCGGTTAGCGCCACTGACCGCGGCGCTTTTTCGGAGTGACTTATTCCGGCGCGTGGGGTTACTGGATGAGACGTTCGAGAGTTACTTGGAGGACGTGGATTTCGGCTTGCGGTGCGCCGCGTTGGGGCTAAGTGGGTTGTATGTGCCGGGGGCAGTTGCTTATCACACGGGCAGCGCGACGCTGGGCCGGTGGCATCCCGTTACGGCGCGGAAGATCGCGCGCAATCAAGTACTACTGGTAGCGAAACACTATCCGCGGGATTGGATCAAACGCTATGGCTGGGCTGTATTTGTCGCTCAATTTTTATGGGGATTGGTCGCTCTACGCCACGGGGCTTTCTTAAGCTACCTGGCAGGAAAAATCGAGGGCTTGCGCGGTTTTCGCGGCTGGCGCCGGGCTACGGAGATGGCGCGGCCGGCGCACGGCGGGAACTTTCCTGCCATCATCGAAGCAAGCGAGAAGGAAATCCTGGAACTGCAGCGGGCGACGGGCTTCGATCTGTTCTGGCGATTGTATTTTGCTTTGACATGAGGCGAACGGGCGTCGTGGTGGTCACTTACAATTCGGCGGAAGTGATCGAGCGGTGCCTGGAATCCTGCGGCGACTTACCGATGGTGGTGGTGGATAATGCGTCGGGCGACAATACATGCGCATTAGTCCGGCGGAAAGCCGCGGTAACCCTGATTGCAAATGCGGCGAACCTGGGATTCGCGACAGCGGTAAATCAGGGCGTGGCGTCGCTCGACACCGAGTTAGTGCTGCTTCTGAATCCAGACACGCAACTAACATCCGGGATCGGCGAACTGGAGAAAGCCTGTAGCGAACTTGGGACGGGATTAGCGTCGGGGAAACTGCTCAACGAGGCGGGCCAAGTACAGGTGGGGTTCACGGTGCGGCGCTTTCCAACGCCTTTGACGCTGGTGTTCGAGGTCCTCGGGATCAATCGCGTGGTGCCGGCGAATCGTGTGAACCGGCGCTATCGCTGCCTGGATTTGGATCTGGAGCGAGCGAGCGAAGCCGAGCAACCGGCGGGAGCTTTCCTCATGTTTCGGCGCGAAGTGTGGCAGCGGCTGGGCGGTTTTGACACACAGTTTCATCCGTTGTGGTTTGAAGACGTAGACTTCTGTAAGCGGGCGAGTGAGTTAGGCCTGAAAATCCGCTATGTGCCGGGAGTTACAGCGCGACACCAAGGTGGCCACAGTATTGCTGGGGTGGAGTGGGCATGCCGCGAGGTGTATTGGTATGTTAGCCTGCTTAAGTACGCCTCGAAGCACTTTCGCCCGTCGGGATACCGTAGGGTGACTGCGGCAGTGATGCTCGGTTCCTTGTTTCGAACAGCCGTTGAGATGGTACGGCGGCGAAGTTTCAGGCCAATTCGGGTCTACGGAAAGATCGGCCGGCTCGCGGGACGCTGTCTAATCTCTGGCCATGTCGGTGAACCAAACTGTTTGGGCAATAGCAGTAAGGCAACAGAGCAACAACATCTGTAAAAATACAAAAGAATAGAGACACGACCCACATACATGTCCTGTAACGATCGGGTTTCCGTAACAATCGTCACTTATAACAGCGGTCGGTTTATAAAGCGGTGCCTGGAATCGGTTTTAGCGCAACGGTATCCCAACATGGAAATCATCGTGATCGATAACGCCTCGGGCGACGGCACGGTGGATATCCTGGAGCAATTCGTGGATCGGTGCCGGGTGGTTTATAACGACGAAAACATCGGGTTCGCGGCGGCGCAGAATCAGGCCATCTCGATGAGCACCGGCGAGTGGGTGTTGACGTTGAATCCGGATGTTCTGCTGCTGCCGAATTTCATCCAAGCGCTGGCGGATGCAGGGCAGTTTGATCCCAAGATCGGGACGGTGTGCGGGAAGCTGCTGACTATCCGGGCGAGTTTCGATTTGCCGGACAAGCCGCTGGTGGATTCGACAGGTATTTATTTCACGCCCATGCTGCGGCACCTGGACCGCGGGAGCCAGGAAATCGATAACGGGCACTATCTCAATCACGAATTTGTTTTCGGCGCGACGGCGGCGGCGGCCTTGTACCGGCGCGCGATGATCGAGGACATTTCGCTCGACGAGGAATTTTTCGATCCCGATTTTTTCGTTTATCGCGAGGACGCCGACGTGGCCTGGCGGGCGCAATTGCTGGGCTGGCGCTGCATCTACACGCCGCATGCACGCGGGTATCACGTGCGCAAGGTTTTGCCGGGGAACCGGCGCGCGCTGCCACCGGTGATCAACATGCACTCGGTGAAGAACCGCTTCCTGATGCGCATGAAGAACATGACCGGCGATCTGTACCGCAGGAATTGGCTGTCCATCACGGTGCGCGATGTGGTGGTGGTTTCCTGCTGTCTGGTGAGGGAGCAAAGTTCGTTGAAGGCGTTCTGGTACATCGCCAAGAATTTCAAGCGGGTGATGGCCAAGCGGCGCGAGATCATGAGCCGCAAGCGGGTGGACGACGAGTACATCGCGCACTGGTTCAGCTACCGGCCGGTGAGCGCGCCGGCGAGCAAACCGAAGCCGACGCGAGCACTGGCGCGGTCGAAAGCGGCGCGGGGCTAGGCGCGGGAGGCGGGCGGCGGCGCGCATCGCGATTCTCGGCACGCGTGGGATTCCCGCCCGATATGGCGGGTTTGAAACCTTTGCCGAAGAGTTATCCACCCGGCTGGTGGCGCGCGGGCATCAAGTCACTGTATATTGCCGCGAGCGGCATCCGGATCCGAATTATCGCGGCGTAAAGCTGGTTTATTTGCCGACGTGGCGCCATAAGTACTTCGACACCATCGTCCACACGTTCCTTTCTACTATTCATCTCATTTTTCACCGGGCGGACGCCGCACTGTATTGCAATGGCGCGAATGCGATCTTCACACTGGCGCCGCGCGTGTTCGGCATCCCGACGCTGTTGAATGTGGATGGCCTGGAGCGCAATCGCAAGAAGTGGAATCGGGCGGCGAAAGCCTGGTACGCGATTTCAGAATGGCTGGCCACGTTTTGCCCGAGCGTAGTGATTACGGACGCGCGGAAGATCGCCGAATATTATCTGGAGGGCTACGGGAAGCGCACCGAATTTATTCCTTACGGCGCCGAGACCGGCAAAGTGGCGACGGCGGAAGTCCTGGGCAAGCTGGCGCTCGAAGCTGGAAACTATTTTCTTTATGTCAGCCGCATGGAGCCGGAGAACAATGCGCTACTGGTACGCGAAGCCTTTGAGCAAGTGGCGGGAGCGGTGAAGCTGGCGCTGATCGGCGATGCGCCGTATGCCCAAGAGTACATCCAGCGGGTCCGCGATACGCGCGATATCCGCGTCGTGATGCCGGGAGCGATTTATGGGGCGGGGTATCACGAGCTGTTGTCCCACTGCCTGGCCTACATCCATGCGACTGAGGTGGGCGGCACGCATCCGGCGCTGATTGAAGCGATGGGGCGCGGGGCGATGGTGTTGTATCTGAATACGCCAGAGAACGCCGAGGTGGCGGAGGGCGCGGGGATTGCGTTCGAGCGCGGCAACCTCAGTGAGAAGCTGGGCGAGGTGTTGGCGATGAGCGGGGAGGAACGGTCGGATTGGGGCCGGCGCGCCACGGCACGCGTGCGGGAGCGCTACGGTTGGGAAGCGGTGACGGACCGCTACGAAGCGCTGCTGGTGGGCCAACCCGGCTAGCATCTCAAACTTCCGTACTACGGGCCGATGAGCGTGTTGTGAGCCATCGGCCGTTACCGCAGTTCGCGCTTTGGCTGGCGATGTTTTCCACCGCCGCGCCGGTGTTGGCTCAAGACGCAAATAAAGACCAGATCATTCAAAAGCTGCTGGAGCGCGTGGACGCATTGGAGCGGGAAGTCGCTGCGCTGCAGAAAGGGCGGGCGCAACCCGCGATCGCCGAATCGCAACCCGCGACTCAGCCGGCCGTCGAGAACCCAACGGTAGCGAACGTGGACACGGCAGCGCCGGCGGATAATGCGAGCCGGTTCACTTTCCACGGCTACGCCGACGTTGGATTTCTGAGGAACGAGGATGGAGACTCCACCAAGAAGTTCGCTTTGGGAGAAATCGATCTGTTTGCGACCGGCCGCATTTCGACCCACCTTTCGGCGCTGGTGGAAGTAGCGTTTGAAACCGACAGCCAGAAGCTGGTGGCGGATGTACCGGTCAACGTGGAACGGCTGCTGCTGCAATATCGCGGTAACGATTTCTTCAACGCCGATATTGGCTCCTACCGGACCGCGATTGGATATTACAGCACCGCCTATCTGCGTGGTTCCTGGCTGCAGACCGCCATCAGCCGTCCAAAGATGTTCACCTTCGAGGATCAGGGAGGGTTCCTCCCGCTGCATGCGACTGGCGTCAGCGTCAACGGGAGAATACCGTCGGGAGACCTGAATCTGCACTACGTGTTGGAGGTGGGAAGTTCCAGGAACTACGGCGATACGGGGGGGTTCCCTTCGGACTTTTCGTTCAATCGCGCGACCAATCTGGCCATTTTCTCCCAGCCGAGGAGCGTTCCGGGACTTGAGATCGGATTCTCTACTTATCACGACCTATTTTCGCCCACGGCCGGCTACCGGCTGAACCGTTCGGTGTGGATGGTCCACTTCGTCTACGTGAGCGGGCGGGTAGAATTTCTCAACGAAGGCATGATGATCGGAATGCGGGATCTAGCGGTCCCCGGATCGGCAACGGGCCTTGGATTCTATAGCCAGATCGCGTACCGGATCGCATCGTCCTGGAAGCCCTACGCGCGGGTGGAATATCTCAACGCATATGGAACCGGGGCGATAGACGGGGCGGCGGACCGCCGATTCATACCCTGGCAGACCGTATATACCGGCGGCGTGCGGTACGATTTGACGGAAAACGTGGCGCTGAAGGGGGAGGTGGGCCGGGAAACCGACTATCTGCGGCCGAGCTTCATCTCCGCGGCGATCCAGCTGGCATTCACTTTTTGACGTATGGGGCGCATGATTCCATTGGTCGCGGCCTGGTTGGCAGCTCCCCTGCTATTGTACGGGGCCGAGCCGGCGCGGGCGTTCGCGGTGGTGGTGCATCGGTCCAATCCAACGCGCGACATGCGATTGCGCGATTTGACATCGCTATTTGGAGGTAGCAATCGTCAATGGCCCAATAACAGACCGGTAGTGCTGGTGGAGCGCGACGCCGGGTCGGCGCCGTTCCGCTACCTGATGCAGCGGCTACTGAACACGACGCCGGGCGAGTACAAGCGAAATCTGCAGAACATTGAGTACCGCGGCGATGCGCCGGTTTCCGTCAAGGTCCTGAACAGCGATGCGGCAGCCTGCCAGTTTGTGTTCAACGTACCCGCGGCGATTGCGATCATTGAGACCGCTTCGCTCGCGACACCAGAGTGCGGGCAGGTTCAAATGGTGCGCATCGAAGGCAAATTGCCTGGCGAGGAAGGATATCGCCTGCGATGATGCAGTGGTTGCGGAGAGTCTTCCTGGCGGCGATCATCCTGGGCGCGATCCTGGGATCGATCTTCGGGCTGCATGCGCTGAACCAGGCGGTGGTGCGGGCGCGCGATTTGTATCGCGTGGACACGGGCGGCTCGCAAATGGAAAGCGGCCTGGAGTATGAGACTCAGGAAAGCCGGCGAGCCTTTCTTTATGCGCTGGCGGTAACGGACCCCAACGACCAGCTGCCCTATGTGGCGGAAGCGCGCGCAGCCAGCCGGCGCGTGCAAGACGAGCTGAACCAGCTGCGGATGCTGGGCGTTCCTCAGATTACCGGGAACGTGGAGGAGTTCGAGCATGCCTGGAACAAATACGATGAAGCACGCGACGATATCATCGCGTTGATTCTGGAGGGAGACGCGGCAGCGGCGTTGCGGGTGGAATCCACGCGGGGCAAGCCGGCATTCGCGGTGGCGCTGGGGAGCCTGCACGCGCTGAAAACGGCGCTCGAAGTTCGCGCGCGGGCCGACTCCTTCGAGGTGAATGCGACGCTCAAGCGCAGCCTGGGTGCGCTGGCAGCGTTTGCTGTTTCGACGCTTCTGATTGTCGCGCTGCTGGTCAAATCCAACCGGTCCAGACACCAGGCGCTCGAATCGCTCCGCAAGACGCACCGGGCGCTCGCGGCGGCCGAGGGGCTCGCCAAACAGCGCGTCTCCATCCTGGAAATGGTGAGCATGCATGCGGTGCTGGCGCGGACACTCGATAAGATTGCCAGGCTGGCCTCGCGCAGCCACGCCGAAGCGGGAGCCGCGATTTGGGCAGGCAACGCGGGCGAATTGCGTTTTCAGGTGGGGGCCAATCTGCCGGCCAAGCTTGCGAGCGCGCTGGAGTTGCACCCGCCTCCTCCATCCGGTCCCACACTGGCCGCTCTTGAGCAGTTCGCACAGTACAGCCGGAAGGTGGCGGAGGCATTTCGATATGAAGCCAGCCCTCCAAGAGAGCTGCGGGAAGCGTCGGGGGAACGGATCGGCATGTTGCAAATGTTCGCTCCGTCCGGCTGTGGCGTGTCTTGGCAAGCCATGCTCGATGCCATGGCGCAACTGGCCGCGGTGGCGATCGAAAACTCTCTGCTCTACGAGCGGCTGGCGTTCCAGGCGCAACACGACACGCTCACCGGGCTACCCAACCGGTTGTTGTTCCAGGATCGCGTGCAACAGGCCATGCGGTCCTCGGCACGGCACGGCAGGAAGGCGGCGGTGATCTGGATCGATCTGGACAAATACAAGCACATCAACGACACCCTGGGCCATCGCGTGGGCGACGAGGTGTTGTGCGAGGTGGCGCGGCGGCTGGAAGGCTGCTTGCGGCAAAGCGATTCGGTGGCGCGGGTGGGAGGGGATGAATTTATCGTGCTGGCGCAGGACCTGACCCAAGCCGAGGATGCGGAACGCGTGGCTGCGAAGATTCTTTCCACGTTCGCCCACCCCTTCCAGCTCAGCACCCGCGATACCTCGATCGCGGCTAGCCTGGGCATCAGCATATTCCCCGATCACGGCGAAGATCCGATCACGCTGCTGCGCCACGCCGACCTGGCCATGTATAGCGCCAAACGGGCCGGGGGCGGGACGTTTCGACTGTTCCGCTCGGTTCTCAGCGATTCGATGCAGCACCGCGTGATGATTGAGCGCGAACTGAAGACCGCGCTCGCGCACAACGAACTGACGCTTGAATACCAGCCCCTGCTCGACAAGAACGGGCGCTTGGATTGCGTGGAAGCGCTGCTGCGTTGGAACAATCCCACGGCCGGACGGGTCTCGCCGGCGGAGTTTATTCCCGTCGCCGAAGAAACCGGACTGATGCCCGCGATCGGTGAGTGGGTGACTCGATCCGCTTGCGAGGATGCCGCGCGCTGGTTACGGGAGGGGTATGACGTCCCACGGATCGCTGTGAATGTCTCCCCGCTGCAGTTTATCGGAGGTGAGTTCACGGCTGTGGTGGAGCGGACGCTGGCCGAATGCGGGCTCCCTCCGGCCCGGCTGGAGTTTGAGATCACCGAGACGGCGCTCATGGCCAACCTGGAGAACGTGGTTGAGCAAATCGAGTTGTTGCGCCGGCTGGGCGTACGTTTCGCGATCGACGATTTCGGCACCGGCTACTCATCGCTCAGCCACCTGCGGAATCTTCCGGTAGATTGCGTCAAGATCGATCGCTCCTTTATCAAAGACCTGGAGTCCGGGGCCGATGGATGCACCACGCTGGTGCGCGGGATCATCGCTCTGGCTCACAGCCTGCGCCTGCAAGTGGTCGCTGAGGGTGTCGAAACGGCGCAACAGTTGGCATTGCTCAAGTCCTTGGGATGCGACATAAACCAGGGGTTTTTCCTGCATCGGCCTATGCCGGTTGAGTCGCTCGAGGCATTGCTGCGGGCCACTCAGCCCCGGGCAGCGGAGCAAGACGCCTCAGAAAACGAAGCGGGCGGGTTGGTTCCCAGTCCGAGTGCGGCTTAAACGCGGGGCACGGGCCTTACTATGGATTCATGGGCCCGTTTGCCTTTAGATCCTGGGTTGAGATATCCCTCAAACAAATAGCCGACAACTTCCGCGCCGTTTGCGACGTGGTTGGGCCAGATGTGGAAGTGATGCCGGTGGTGAAGGCCGACGCGTACCGGCATGGGGCGGTGGAAGTTTCACGGGCGCTGGTGGCGGCCGGAGCGCGCTGGCTGGCGGTGAGCAATGTCGAAGAAGGGGCAATTCTGCGCGACCGGGGCATCACGGCCCGCATTCTGGTGATGGCCGACTTCCTGCCCGCGGAGCGCAGCGGACTTCTGGAATACAACCTGACGCCGGTGATTCATTCTCTCGGCGACGTCGTGGAATGGGATCGGGTAGTGGCCGCTCGTGGCGCCACCGCAGACTACCATCTTAAGATCGACAGCGGCATGGGACGATTGGGGACACGCTCCTCGGCCGCCGAAATCCTGGAGGCCATCAGCGCGGCCCGGCACATCCGGCTGGAAGGTCTGATGACGCACTTCGCCTCCGCCGCCAATTACGCGAGCACGCAGACCGACGAGCAGTTGCGGGTGTTCGAGTCCATTTGCTCGGAGCTGGCACAGGCTGGAGTGCACCCGCCCATCCTGCACTTATCGAGCAGTACGCCGATCGCCTACGGCAGGCGGGGGGCGTGGCAACGGATGGTGAGGCCAGGCCACGCGGTGTATGGCTACGTTTCGCAGATCGCCAAGGGAACGGCTCCCCCGCGTCTTCTGGATGTTCGGCCGGCGCTCGCGTGGAAGGCCGCCGTGCTGGCGGTGAAGGAGCTGCCGGCGGGCGCTCTGGTGGGCTACGGCGGAATGTATCGTACCGCTCAGCCATCGCGGATCGCGGTACTGGCGGCAGGCTACGCCGACGGCATTCCGCACCGGCTATCCAACAAAGGCCGCGTGATCGCCAGGGGCCGCTGGGCGCCGATTATCGGTGCGGTATCGATGGATTTAACCACGATCGATATCACGCAGTGCGAGCCGCTTGTGCCCGGCGACGCGGTGACTTTGATCGGGACCGAAGGCGATCTGTCGATCGATGCGCAGCAGGTGGCCCGCGTCGCTGGAACGATTTCCTACAGCGTTTTGTGCGGGATTCATGCGCGCGTGAAGCGAATCTATGTGGATGGGAGCTAGGCGACGCGGCGAATGACGCGCGCCGGGAGCGTGATGATGGACCACACTAATTCCAGAACGCCGCCGACGGCGATCCCGACGATCCGGAAGGGCAGCAGGAGCAGCCAGACGATGGGGTACAGAAACAAGGCCAGCAGCGCCAGCGGCCAGCACATGACGAACAGAATGCACCACAAAATGAAGCCCAGCATGAGTGTCCTCACTGATGGTATACGGAAAACTGGGGCGGGATGTTCCGGCAGAGAATTTGGGAGGATGGAGCGGGAGACCGGATTCGAACCGGCGACATCGACCTTGGCAAGGTCGCACTCTACCAGCTGAGTTACTCCCGCCGAACGATCTTCATTGTCGCGCGAGGGGTGCGGGTGTGTCAAACTCGTCATACCCTATCAACCGCTCCGGCAGCGGTGGGAGCAACTCTCGTCAAGCTGGGAGTTTACCCGATATTCACACTTATCCCCTACGGGGGATGCCAACATTTGCGAGTCATACTGTTTTACATAACCTATTGAAAAAGCGGCAGAAAAAGGTCCCAAAAAATACATTACAGCCCTGAGCCTGTTGTGCTAGACTGACTTTTCCTCAACGCAGGGGAAGAAGACGGTTTCCGGCAAGAACCGCTGGGCGTGGTTCCAGTCAAGCGGTCCTCCAACAGAATCGAAAAACTTGAACTTTAACTTTTCCACAATCTGTGGAAAACTTGTGCAAAAGCTGCGTGGATTGTGACGGATAAATGAACACGTGGGACCGCATTAAGAACCAGATATCGAGCAAAATCAGTACGGATGCTTTCAACAATTGGCTTTCGAGGACCGTCTTCGTCTCCAGCGAGGGCGAGCGATTGCGGGTTGCAGTGCCGGACACGGCGACGCGCGATTGGATTCAGCAGGAGTACTCGGGTGAGATCTGGTCGGCGGTTCGCGATCTGGGTTTGTCGTTGCGAGAGATCGTTTACGACATTCAAGGATCGGTGCAACCAGCGAGCGGCAGGAGTTTCGACGACAAGAGTGATATCGTGTTCGCGCCCACTATTAGTTTGAACCCCAGGTTCACGTTCGACAGCTTCGTGGTGGGATCGTGCAACCAGTTTGCGCACGCCGCCGCGCGAGCCGTCGCCACCAGCCCGTCGCGCAGCTACAATCCGCTATTCATTTACGGCGGTGTGGGGATGGGCAAGACGCACTTGATGCACGCGATTGGAAGATCGCTGGCCGATCGGCATGCCAGCATGCGGATTGTCTATACGTCGAGCGAGCGCTTCATGAACGAGATGATCACCTGCATCAAGAACGACCGGATGCAGCTCTTCCAGCGGCATTATCGCTCGGCTGACGCGCTCCTGGTGGACGACATCCAGATTCTGGCGGGCAAAGAGCGCACCATGGAAGAATTCTTCCACACCTTCAACGAGCTGTTTGAGCACGAGAAGCAGATCGTGATTTCGAGCGACATGCCGCCTAAGAATACGCCCGGATTGGTGGAACGGCTGCGCTCACGCTTCGAATGGGGCTTGATGGTGGATGTTCAACCACCGGACTTGGAAACCAAGATGGCGATTCTCGATAAGAAGGCCGAAGCGGAGGGCATTACGCTACCCGAAGACGTGCGCATTTTCATTGCAACAAAAACGAAGTCGAATGTTCGCGAGCTGGAAGGTGCGCTGGTGAAGCTGACGGCTTATTCGTCGGTCACCGGGTCGCCCATCACGCTGACCATGGCGCAGCAGGTGTTGAAGCACCTGACGGTGGGGCAGGAGCGCCGGATCACGTTGGAATCCATCATCAAGGCGGTGGCGGACAAGTTCTCGCTGCAGCCTTCCCAGCTGAAGCAGAAGACCAACGAACAGAAGATCGCCTACCCGCGGCAGATCGCTATGTACCTGGGCCGGGAGCTGACTTCGGCGTCGTTACCCGAGATCGGGCGGGCGTTTGGGGGCAAGCATCACACCACGGTACTGCATTCGATTCAGAAGATCGACAAGCTGCGCCAGCGGGACCAAGATTTGAACAGTATCATCCACACGCTAGTGGATACAATCCATTAGGGTTATCGTTATTTTCCACAGAACATGCCTGGCTTGGCCTGTGCAACTGGTGGAAGAGCCCAGGGAGGGGCCAATTTTCCGTGCCCGAACGCGCCCGGAATCCACAACTTCCAGTAGCGGGAAGCTTCTGAATTTTGTATAATTTAGAGAGAAATCAACATTTCAACAGACCCTACGAATACGGTTCTATTTGATGACTCTACTGACAACGTCATAGAGCTATACAAAGCTGGCAACTGACAAGAAGGACTGAGCGAGGAAAATGATGGAGTTCACGGTCAGCAAGACGGATCTGGTACGGGAATTGAACCTTTCGCAGGGCGTGGTGGAGAAGAAGACGACCATACCAATCCTGTCGAACGTGCTGGTGGAAGCGGTGGGGGATCGGATCAATTTGACGGCGACGGATCTGGAGCTGGGGATCCGGTCATCGTGTCCGGCGCGGGTGAAGAAGCAGGGCGCGGGGACCATTCCTGCAAAACGGCTGCTGGATTACGTGCGGCTGCTGCCGGATGCCGATCTCGAGGTGAAGCTCCAGGACAATCAATGGGCGAGCCTGGTGTGCGGGCGGTCGCGAACGCGGATTGCGGGGATGTCGCGCGAAAGTTTTCCGGAGCTGCCGCAGATGCCGGATGTATTGGCGCAGATTCCGGTGGGTGTGCTGGCGTCGATGATCTCACGGACGATATTCGCGATCTCGATGGAAGAGTCGCGATTCACGTTGAATGGATCGCTGCTGCTGTTGAAGAAAGACGGGCTGTCGATGGTGGCCACCGACGGGCATCGCCTGGCGATGGTGGAGCACCCGGTGGATCTGCCGAGCGTGACGAGCACGTTTCGCGCGCTGCTGCCGCGTAAGGCGATGGGCGAGATTTTGAAGCTGGGGCAAGATGCGAGCGCCGATGCGACACTCGCGTTTTCGGGCGACGAGAATCATTTGTTCTTTCAATTTGGCGAGCGATTGTTGCTGAGCCGGAAACTGACAGGGAACTTTCCGGACTTCGAGCGCGTGCTTCCGAAGGATCATCCGCACTCTGTTTCGCTGGATCGCGAGGAACTGCGCAAGTCGATCGAGCGCGTCTCGCAATTTTCGGACGAGCGATCGCGCGCCGTGCGGCTGCGGGTTCAGGAAGGCGAGCTGCATATTCATTCGTCACTGTCGGAAACTGGCGAGAGCGAAGAGAGCCTGCCGGTGGAGTATGACGGGGCCTCAGTTGAGATTGGATTCAATGCCAGCTACCTGTTGGATTTTCTGCGGGCGTCGAGCGAGGACAAGGTCACGTTCCATTTCAAGGATCCCAACAGCGCGGGCGAACTGCGGCCGTCCGTGAATGGCGAAGCGGGGTACAAATATCGCTACGTGGTGATGCCGATGCGCATTTGAAGATCGAGCGCCGGCGGCCCTGAGCAGTGAGCAAAAAAGAGGACTGAGTTTTTACACATGGCAACAAAAGAAATCACTCCGATGGACGATTACGATTCCAGTAGCATTAAAGTCCTGGAAGGGTTGGAGGCCGTACGGCTTCGTCCGGCAATGTACATTGGCTCAACCAGCGAAAATGGTCTGCATCATCTGGTCTATGAGGTGGTGGACAATTCGGTGGACGAGGCACTGGTCGGAGTCTGCGACCGAATTGAAGTAACGATCCATATCGATAATTCGGTGACCGTGGTCGACAACGGACGCGGGATTCCGACGGGCATCATGCCTGAGGAGGGTGTGTCGGCGGCCGAGGTGGTGATGACGAAGCTGCACGCCGGCGGCAAGTTCGATTCGAAGAGCTACAAGGTGTCGGGCGGGCTGCATGGTGTTGGCGTGAGCTGCGTGAATGCGCTCTCTGAGACGCTGCATCTTGAGATCTGGAACAAAACATTTACTTGGGAACAGGACTATGAAAAGGGCGTTCCGAAAGGGCCGCTGAGACAGACCGGGAAGGCTGGAAAGAAGACCGGCACCAAGATCACGTTCAAACCAGACCCCACGATCATGACCGTGGTGGAGTTCAACTACGATACGCTGGCGCAGCGGCTGCGCGAGTTGGCGTTTTTGAACAAGGGTCTCACCATTACGCTGACGGACGAACGAGCCGAGCCTGCCGAAGCAGCACGAATTTCACTACAGCGGCGGGATTGCAGAATTTATTAAGCATCTGAACAAGGGCAAAGCAGTGCTGCACGACAAGCCGATTTACATCGAAGGCGAGCGTGAGATGCCGAATGGCGGAATGCTCACGATGGAAGTGGCGCTGCAGTACAACGACGGCTATTCGGAAAGCATTTTCAGCTTCGCGAACAACATCAACACCGTGGATGGCGGGTCGCATCTGAGCGGGTTTCGCAGCGCGTTGACGCGTACCATCAACTTCTACGGCCAGCAGGCGGGGTTGTTCAAAGACGTGAAGGAGAACCTGAGCGGCGATGACGTGCGCGAGGGCTTGACCGCGGTGGTGAGCGTGAAGCTGCCGCAGCCGCAGTTCGAGGGGCAGACCAAGGGCAAGCTGAATAGCGACATTCAGGGTTTCGTGGTTCAGCTGGTCAACGAAAAGCTGGGGGAACATTTCGATAAAAATCCGGCGGTGATGCGTAAGATCGTGTCGAAAGCGATCGATGCGGCGCGCGCGCGGGAGGCGGCTCGTAAGGCTCGAGATTTGACGCGTCGTAAGGGCGCGCTCGATTCGGGTGGCCTGCCGGGCAAATTGTCGGATTGTCAGGAAAAAGATCCGGAGCGTTGCGAGCTGTTTCTGGTTGAGGGCGAGTCGGCAGGCGGGACCGCGAAGTCTGGCCGGGATCGGCGGTATCAGGCCATCCTGCCGCTGAAGGGCAAAATTCTCAACGTGGAAAAAGCGCGCTACGACAAGATGCTGGGGCACGAGGAAATCCGGTCCATGATCACCGCTATCGGCACCGGGATCGGGCTGACCGATTTCGATGTGGCGAAGCTGCGATATCACAAGGTGATCATCATGACGGACGCCGATGTGGACGGTTCGCACATTCGCACGCTGCTGCTGACATTCTTCTTCCGGCACATGCAGGAGCTAATCAAACGCGGGCACGTGTACATCGCGCAGCCGCCGCTGTATTTGATCAAGAAGGGCAAGACGCAGAAGTACATCAAGGACGATAAGGAATTCACGCGCGAGATCCTGCGTCGCGCGACGGAGAACCTGACGGTGGAAGCGCAAGACGGGACGAAGCTGGAAGGCGCCGAGTTGCGCGCGTTTCTGATTTCGCTCGACGAGTTCCAGCAGATGTTCCGGCGCATGGAGCGGCGCATGCGTGACGCGCGCGTAGTGGAAGCGCTGGCGAACGTCGACTATAAGTTGGACGCGAAGGCGGATTTTCAGGAGAAGGCCAACCTGGAGCCGGTGGTGGCGGCGCTGAAAGCGGCGAAGATCGAGGCGCGGCTGGAACGCGAGGAAGAGCACGAGGCTTGGAAAGTGGTGTATCTCGATCCGACCAGCGCCGAACGGAGCATCAGCGTGGATCTGGTGCTGCAGCCGGAGTATCGCAGGATGCGGGCGATCGCGCGGCAGGTGGCGAAGAACAATCGTCCGCCGTTCAAGGTGCAGAAGGAAGGCAAAGCCGAAGGCCGAGACGCGACACGGGTTGGCGCGAGCTGCTGGAACATGTGAAGAGCGAGGGCATGCGCGAGGTTTCCATCCAGCGCTATAAAGGGCTGGGCGAAATGAACGCCGAGCAGTTGTGGGCGACGACCATGAACGCCGAGACGCGCACGCTGCTGAAGGTGGATCTGCAGGATCTGGCCGAGACCGAGGGGATTTTTTCCACGCTGATGGGCGAGGATGTGGAGAGCCGGCGGAAGTTTATTGAAGAGAACGCGCTGGACGTGCGGAATTTGGACGTTTAGCGGGCGGCTCTTTCTATGGCTCGTTTTTCCGGCGTCGACTACCTGCTGATCGACTCGCTGTTCTCTGAACAAGAGCTGCTGGTGCGCCAGACCGCGCGGCAGTTTGTCGAGGATCGCGTGATCCCGATCATTCGCGATTGCTATCGCGACGACCGGTTTCCGAAGGAGCTGATCCCGGAAATCGGCGAGCTCGGATTCCTGGGCGCGAATCTGGAAGGCTACGGCTGCGCGGGCCTGAGCAACGTCGAATATGGGCTGATCATGCAGGAAATCGAGCGCGGCGATTCGGGGCTGCGCAGCTTCGTTTCGGTCCAGGGCGCGCTGGTGATGTACCCGATCCATACCTACGGCTCGGCCGAACAGAAGGATCGCTGGCTGCCGAAGATGCAGTCGGGCGAGGCCATCGGCTGCTTTGGACTCACTGAGCCGGGCTTTGGATCGAATCCCGCGGGCATGCAGACGCGCGCCAAGCAGTCGGGCGACAGTTGGGTGATCAACGGCGAGAAGACCTGGATCACGAACGGGTCGATAGCCGATGTCGCGATTGTTTGGGCGCGCACGGACGACGGTATTCGCGGATTTCTCGTCGAGAAAGGCACGCCGGGATTTACGACGTCCGACATTCACGGCAAGCTCTCGATGCGCGCGTCGGTGACGTCCAGCCTGGCGCTATCGGATTGCCGCGTGCCGGCGTCGGCGATGTTGCCGGCCGCGAAAGGTCTCAAAGCTCCGCTGAGTTGTCTCTCGCAAGCGCGCTACGGCATCGGCTGGGGCGTACTGGGCGCCGCGATGGATTGCTACGAAACCGCGCGGCAATATTCGATCGTTCGGAAGCAGTTCGAGGGGCGGCCGATCGCGAGCCATCAACTAGTGCAGGAAAAACTGGCGTGGATGATCACCGAGATCACCAAGGCGCAGCTGCTCGCGATCCAGGCGGGGCGCGTGAAGGATCAGGGCAAGATCGATCCGGCGCACATCTCGATGCTGAAGCGCAACAACGTCGCGATGGCGCTGGAGTGCGCGCGCCTAAGCCGCGATCTGCTGGGCGCGAACGGCATTATGGACGAATATCCGATCATGCGGCACATGTGCAATCTGGAAACCGTGAAGACGTATGAGGGCACCGATCACATCCACGCGCTGGTGATCGGCGAGCGGGTTACCGGAGTGGCGGCGTATAAGTGAAAAGCCGCGCGATTTGCGTTTCCGTCCTCTGAATCATGCGCTGCCAAACGGAATCGGGATCGGCGTGGAACACCGTCGCCGAATCGGCGGCCATGATGTGCCAGGCGCCGAGTTCCACTTCGTGCTCCAATTGCCCGGCGCCCCAGCCCGCATAACCAACATAGGTGTGAAACACGGTGGCCTCCGCGCCCGACGCCATGGTCGCTTTCAGAACATCCTTGTTGCTGATTAGATAAACATCGCCGAAAACGCGCGTGGCGTTGTCGGGTTTGGTCTTGGTCTTCAGCAACGCGAGCACGCTATCCAATTCCACGGGGCCGCCGACGTACACGGGATCCGTGCGTCCCTTGGCTTCCTTGAGATCCTGGAACACGCGCGACATCGGCACGTCCGTGCGACGGTTCACTACCAAGCCGACGGCGCCCTGGTCGTCGCTATAGTGCACCAGGAGGATCACGGTCTTGGCGAAGTTGGGATCGCCCAGGTCGCGGCTGGCCACGAGGAGTTTGCCGACGGCGAGATCGTCCGTCTGGGCGAATGCCGCGAGACCCGCGAGCACGAACAGAGCGCCGAGGAGCCGTACCACCATGTCTCAGTTTACCGAAGCTACAATGTAGCTGGAGGTCTTCGCTCATGATCCTGGAAGCGATTCCATCGTCGGAAAAGGAAACTAATCCGTGGGCTTCCGCCGAAGCGCGCTTCGATGAAGCCGCTGAGTTGCTGGGCATGGACGAAGGCCTGCGGAAAATTCTCCGGTCGCCGGCTCTGGAGTTGAAGGTCAGCGTGCCGGTGATGCTCGACGACGGACGCTACGAAGTTTTCACCGGTTATCGAGTGCATCACTCCATCGTGCGTGGGCCGGCGAAAGGGGGCATTCGCTTCGCGCCGGATGTAACGCTGGATGAAGTGCGCGCTCTTTCGGCCTGGATGACGTGGAAATGTGCGGTGGTGAACATCCCGTTCGGCGGCGCCAAGGGCGGCGTGATTTGCGATCCCGACTTGCTGTCGCCTGGCGAACTGGAGCGCATCACGCGCCGCTACACGTCGGAGATCATGGACATCATCGGACCTGATCGCGACGTGCCGGCGCCGGACATCAACACTAATCCGCAAACGATGGCTTGGATCATGGACACCTATTCCATGCACGTGCGCCATACCGTGACGGGCGTGGTTACGGGCAAGCCGGTGGCGCTCGGCGGATCGCGTGGGCGGTCGGAAGCAACCGGACGCGGCTGCATGATCGTGACGATGCAAGCGCTGCGGAAGTTTGGGCTGGACGTAGCCAACACGCGCGTGGTGATCCAAGGTTTCGGGAACGTCGGCGGCATGTCGGCCCGGCTGATGGCGCGCTCCGGGTTCAAGATTATTTGCATCATCGAATACGACGGCGCGGTGTACAACGCCGGCGGTCTGGACATTGAGGCGCTGATGCAGCATCGCCAGGAGACCGGCTCGATTACCGGGTTTGCAGGTGGCGAAGATATCGATCGCGATTCGGCCTTTTTCCTCGATTGCGACGTGCTGCTACCCGCGGCGAAAGAGAACGTGATCACAACAGCCACTGCCGACCGCATCAAGGCCAAAATCATTTGCGAAGGCGCCAATGGCCCGACGACGTCGGAAGCGGACGCGATTCTGGCCGAGAAAAAGATCTTCGTGATCCCGGATATTCTGGCGAACGCCGGCGGCGTCACGGTGTCGTACTTTGAGTGGGTGCAGGATCGCCAAGGCTTTTTCTGGAACGAGCAGCTCGTGAACGGGCGTCTCGAAGAAATCATGGTGAATAGCTTTCGAGACGTGGTGAGCTTCGCTGAGAAACATCAGGTGAACAATCGGCTGGCAGCTTATATGCTGGCGATCGATCGCGTCGCCTCGGCGCTGCAGACCCGCGGCCTGTATGCCTGAAGGGGATCAGGACCCGGTACAATCCACGCCGCTCATGCGGCAATACCACGCGATCAAGCAGCAAGTGCCCAACACGCTGCTGATGTTCCGGCTGGGCGATTTCTACGAGCTGTTCTATGACGACGCCGTCACCGCCGCGCGCGAGCTCGAGATCACGCTGACCGCGCGCAATAAAGAAAAAGGGCAGCCCATCCCGATGTGCGGCGTCCCTTATCACGCAGCCGACGGCTATCTCGCGCGGCTGATCCAGAAAGGCTATCGCGTGGCCGTCTGCGATCAGATGGAAGAGGCCGGGCCGGGCAAGAAACTGGTGAAGCGCGAAGTGACGCGCGTAGTGACGCCGGGCACCGCGATGGAACCGTCGCTACTGCGCTCGCATGAGAACAACTATCTGGCTGCGGTGTGCCGCAACGGAACGCGCGCGGGCCTGGCGCATGTGGATATTTCGACCGGCGAATTTCGGGCCACCGAGTTGGAAGCAGCGGAAGTGAATGCCGCGCTCGAAAACCTGAATGTTCGCGAAGTGCTGGCGGCGGAAGCGGCTGCGGATTTGCGCGGATTCCGGACCACGCTGGAGGACTGGATCTTCAGCCTGGACTACGCCGATCGCGCGCTGCGGGAACATTTTCGATTGCTGACTCTCGATGGCTGCGGGCTGGGTGGAAAGCCGCTGGCGGTGTCGGCCGCGGGCGCGATCCTGCACTATTTGCGCGACACGCAGAAATCGGCGCTCGATCATCTGGATCGGCCGTCGTTCTATGACCGCTCGGAAGCGATGATCCTGGATGCTGTCACGGTGCGAAATCTGGAATTGCTGGAGCCGTTGTTCGCGGGCGAAACGCGCGAGTCGACATTAATTCATGCGTTGGATCAAACCTCAACCGGCATGGGCGGGCGAATGTTGCGGGCGCGGTTGCTGCGGCCGTGTCTGCAGCTTGAAGAGATCGAATCGCGTCTGGATGCGGTGCAGGCGGCGCTGCAAGTCGACGATTACTCGGGCCGAAACACGAAAGCTGCTGGCGAACGTGCTGGATCTTGAACGGCTGCTCGCGAAATTGACGCTGGGTACGGCCGGTCCGCGCGAGTTGCTGGCGCTGGGACGATCGCTCGCGCTGGTTCCGAAGGTCAAGGAGCACGCGGCGGGATTTGATGCGGCCCGTTGGCGAGCGATTGCGAGCGGTATGGACGAAATTCCGGAGGTGCGCGATCGCATCCTCAATGCGATTGCGGAGGAGCCGCCGATGAATCTGGCCGATGGCGGGACCATACGCGCCGGCTATCATGCCGGTCTCGATGAATTGCGCGATCTCAGCCGCAACAGCCGCCAGTACATCGCACAGATCGAGCTGCGCGAGCGTGCGCGAACCGGCATCCAATCGTTGAAGGTGCGCTTCAACAACGTCTTTGGTTATTACATCGAGATCTCGAAAGCGAATCTGCAGCACGCGCCTTCGGATTATGAGCGCAAGCAGACGCTAGTGAATGCGGAACGCTTCACTACGCCGGAGTTGAAGGAACTGGAGAGCAAAGTACTGGATGCCGAAGAGAAGATCCTCACCCTCGAACGCGAGATCTTCCAGGAACTGCGCCTGTTCGCGGCCGAGCACGCGGGGCGCATCCGGCAGACGGCAGCGGCGATCGCGGAGCTGGATGTTACGTGCGCGCTGGCTCAAGTGGCGGCGGAGAATCGCTACGTGCGGCCGAGCTTCACCGATTCGGGCGAGATGAAAATTGTCGCGGGACGGCATCCGGTGATCGAGAAGCTGGCCGAGCGGGAGGCGCTGCGCTTCATCCCGAACGATCTGTATTTCGATCCCGAAACGCAATTTATCGCGGTGATCACGGGGCCGAACATGGGCGGCAAGTCGACTTACTTGCGGCAAGCGGCGGCGATTGTGATCATGGCGCAAATGGGATCGTTCGTGCCCGCGGATTCGGCGGCGCTCAGCATCGTGGATCGCGTGTTCACGCGCATTGGTGCGGCCGACAATCTGGCGCGCGGGCGATCCACGTTCATGGTGGAGATGACCGAGACTGCGGTGATCTTGAACACAGCGACGCCTCGCAGTCTGGTAGTGCTGGACGAAATTGGCCGCGGCACGTCGACCTATGATGGCCTAGCGCTGGCGTGGGCCGTGGTGGAACATATTCACCAGCGCATCCGCGCCCGTACGCTGTTCGCGACGCACTATCACGAGCTGACCGAGCTGGCGGATCAGTTGCCGGGCGTGGTGAACTTGCACGTGTCGGTGAAGGAAGCGGGCGATCAAGTGATTTTCCTGCGCAAAGTGGAGCCGGGGCGGGCCGATCGCAGCTATGGCATCGAAGTAGCGCGGCTGGCGGGACTGCCGGTATCGGTGGTGGAACGCGCGCGCGAGATTCTGGCGCTGCATGAACGGTCCGAGATCGCGGTTACCGAAGAGCTGACGCCGCGGGCATCGGTTTCGACGCAGATTCAATTGTTCGAGCCGGTGAATTATGAGATCGCGGAGCGGATCCGAAATCTAAAGGTGGACGAATTGCGGCCGATCGACGCGCTGCAATTGTTGAACGAGCTACAGCGGGAGTTGAAGCGTTCGTGAGGGTGGCGGGTTTAATTAGTGGGACGTCGGTGGATGGCATCGATGTAGCCGTTGTCGATATCGGCGAAGGTGTTCACGTAGTTGCGACGGCGACGGTCCCGTATTCGCCCGAGGTTCGAGCGGCGATTCTTTCGGTATCGAACGCCGCGACGCACACGGGTACGATTGCGCGGCTGAATTTCTTGATCGGCGAACTGTTCGCGGAAGCGCTTGTGAAAGACCGGCGTGCCGCTGAACACGATCGAGTTGATCGGATCGCACGGACAAACGATATTCCATGAAGGCGAGCCAGTGGAGTATTTCGGCCGGAAGATCGCGAGCACCATGCAGATCGGCGAAGGGGCGGTGATCGCGGAGCGAACTGGCATCAATACTGTCTCGGATTTTCGCCCCGGCGACATGGCAGCTGGCGGAAAAGGCGCGCCGCTGGTGCCGTTCTTGGATTACCAACTGTTCCGGCATCGCGAGCATGCGCGCGATTGCGCTCAACATCGGCGGGATCGCGAACATCACGGTGATTCCAGCGGGCGCGAAACCGGAAGACGTGATCGCATTCGACACCGGGCCGGGCAACATGATCATGGACGCGGTCGAGCCGCCGTTCGATCGGGATGGTGAGCGAGCGCGCGCGGGCCGGGTGAACGCGGCGCTGCTCGAACGGCTGCTGGGCGATCCGTATTACGATCGCGAGCCGCCTAAGGCATGCGGACGAGAACAATTCGGCGCCGAATTTGTGCGTGAGACTGGCATCGACATCGCGACTGCAACTGAGCTGACCGCGTGGACCATCACGCTCGCGATCGGCCGTTATCCCGAGACGCGCGAAGTGATCGTTTCGGGCGGCGGCGCGCATAATCGTTACTTGATGGAGCGCCTGCGAGCGCTGATTGCCGCGCGAGTGACGACTTCGGCCGAGTTCGGAATCGGCGTGGATTCGAAGGAAGCGATCCTGTTCGCGCTGCTCGCGTATCAGACGATTCAGGGGCGCGCGGGCAATCTCCCGTCCGCAACAGGTGCGCGCAAACCGGTGATCTTAGGGAAGATTTCTCGCGGGGCTTTTCGGGGAACAGGGCCGCGCTCTGGTGCGTAAAATAAATCAGAGGTGAACTTCGATGTTTTGCACCAGGTGCGGGACCGAGCTTCGAGACCAGGATAGGTTTTGCTTCAACTGCGCCGCGCCCACGGGCCAGGGCGCCGCTGCATTCGCACCGAGGCCGACCGAGCCGCTCAGCCGCCCGATGGATCAAGCCAAGATCGCGGGTGTTTGCGCTGGCTTCGCACGCTACTTCGGCATGGACGTGACGCTGGTGCGAGTGCTCTGGGTGGTGATCACGCTGTTACCAGTGCCGTGCTTCGGCGTGGTGGCGTACATCGTAGCCTGGATCGTGATGCCCAAAGATCCGGTGACTGTGAGCGTGACCCAGACGCATCCGGCAAGTTAGCGAAGTTGCTTTTCGACTTCTTCCAACCAATCCGGCCGCTTCAATACCTCGCGCGGCTTGCTTCCGTCGGGCGGCCCGATGATGCCTTCATGCTGCATCATGTCGAGAATGCGCGCGGCGCGGCCGTAACCTAGGCGCAAACGGCGCTGCAACGTTGACGTGGAAGCTTTGCCCATTTCGAGCACTACGCGCACTGCGTCTTGATACGCCGGATCGTCGCCACCTTCGAATTCGGCGGCTTCGGCTTCGTCCTCATCGCTGGGAGGCGCTTGCAGGAAGGTCTGATCGTAGTCGGGCCTGGCTTGTGCCTTCCAGAATTCCACCACGCGATTGATCTCGGCCTCGGTGACAAACGCGCCGTGAACACGCGTGAGGCGCGACGATCCCGGCGGCAGGAACAGCATGTCGCCCTTGCCTAACAGATGCTCGGCGCCCATCACGTCGAGAACGGTGCGCGAGTCCACGCGCGTTGCGACTCGGAAGCTGATGCGCGACGGAAAATTCGCTTTGATCAAACCGGTGATCACGTCCACGCTGGGACGCTGCGTCGCGAGCACCAGGTGCATGCCCACCGCGCGCGCCATTTGCGCGAGCCGCGCCACGGCTTCTTCGACGTTGCCGCGCTCCAGCATCATCAAATCGGCCAGCTCGTCGATCACGATCAGGATGAAGGGCAGCGGCTGTAGATCTTCCGCCAGCGGTTCGTCTTCGTCGAACAGGCTGCGCGGCTCGCTCGCCAGTTGCCGCACCTTTTTGTTGAACTGATCGATGTTGCGGACGCCCTGGCCTGCGAGCAGCTTCAAGCGCCGCTCCATCTCGAGCACGGCATTGCGCAACGCATTGGTTGCCTTTTTCGGATCGGTGATCACGGGCGTCAGAAGATGCGGAATGCCCTCATAAAGGCCCATTTCAAGGCGTTTCGGGTCTACCAGGATCATGCGGACTTCGTCGGGAGTCGACTTGTAGAGCGTCGACATAATCATGGAGTTGAGCATCACGCTTTTGCCCGCGCCGGTGGAACCCGCGATCAGAAGATGAGGCATGGATTCGAGCGCCGCGACTTTAATGCGTCCGCTGATGTCTTTGCCGAGGCACATGGTGAGGCGGGAGTTAGAGTCGATGAACTCTTCGGACTCCAAGATTTGGCGCAAGCTGATCACCTCGCGCCGTGTGTTCGGAACTTCTATGCCGACGGTCGGCTTGCCGGGAATGCGCTCAATCAGGATCGATTCGGCTTGCAGCCCGAGGCACAAGTCTTCGGTGAGCGTGGTGATGCGGCTGTATTTGACGCCGGCTTCGGGTTTGAATTCGAACGTGGTAACGACCGGGCCGGGATTGATTTGCACGACAGCGCCGTGCACGTTGAACTCTTCGAACTTGGATTTGATGCGCCCGGCGATCTCCTTGAGCTCGAGCGAATCGAATGGATTTCGCGCCGGGACTTCGTTCAGCAGCTCGGTGGATGGGACGCGATAGGCGGGGTGCTCGGTCACCTCAGGCGCCAGCTTCTTGGACTCGCGTTTGCGAACGAGCTTGGGTTCAGGCTCTGGGGGCGGAGTTCGCTCCTCCCAGGGCGGACGCGGCGATTCGTATTCGAGCGTATGGATGGGGATTTCTGCGGGGCCTCGGGCTCTTCGATGGGGGCGGCTGTTCGAGCGGATGGCGGCTCGTATGTTTGAACCTGAGATGTTTCCGGTTCGGGTGGAGTGCGCGCTGTGCTCGCTTGGCGGCTCTTTGCGCCGCACGTTCTTCGGCGCGTTCGCGCGCGAGAGCCATTCGTGCTTCGCGCCAGTTGGCCCAACGCTCGTAGATGCGAGCCAGAAAGCTGAGCGGACCAGCGAGCCATTTGGCGACGGTGGCCATCGAAAATTTCGAGATCAGATACAGCGACAGGATCAGACAAATGCCGGTGAGCAGAACGGTGCCCATTAAGTTGAGCGACCCGAGCAGCGAGTCGGCGATCAAGATGCCAACGACACCGCCCGCCGAGAATGCGCCGTTCCACGGCCGCCAAAAGGGCCGGATGGAGAGCGCGGTAGAGATGCTGAGGAACAGCACAATCGCGCCGATGGTCTTCACCGTGGCGGCGGGAATGGCGTCGGACCGCATCCATTTCCACGCCAGCATCCACAACAGCACTGGCAGACTGAAGGCGCTGAGGCCCAGTAATTGGAAACAGAAATCGGCCGTATACGATCCGGCGAGGCCGGTGAGATTATGGGCGTGCGCCGCGCCCGTTACCAGATTCCAGGACGGATCCTCGGGGTGGTAAGAGATCAGGCACAAGATGAAGAAGATCCCGGCGAATAGAAACACCAATCCGCCGGCTTCGTTCAATCTGTGGAAGCGTGTCGGTCCTAGAATCTTCATCCCGCAGTGAAGCGGAAAAATGCAGCCAGAGCGATTACTATTATGCCAAAAACGATGCGATAGTACACGAACGGCATCAGGCTGCTGCGGCGCAGATAGCGCAGGAAGAAAGCGATCACCAGCGCGCCCAGCAAGCCGCTGACTGCGATGCCTAGCGCCATAGGAACTCGCATGTCGTGCGGAACGCCGCCCGCTTTGTGAATGTCCCAGCCTTTCTTGAGCACTGCCGCAGCGATGGCCGGGGTCGACAGCAGGAACGAAAAGCGCGCGGCCGTTTCGCGGTTCATGTCGCGGAATAGACCCACGCTTATGGTGGAGCCGCTGCGCGAAACGCCGGGGATCACCGCAAACGCTTGTGCGATGCCGACCGCGATTCCATCGGCCCAGCTCACTTTGTTCATCGACTTGTCGCCGATGCGGCGGCGGTCCGCGATCCAGAGCACGACTCCGACCGCGACCATCATTGCGCCGATCAGGTACGGCTGGCGCCAAGTGGTGTCGGCCTGCTTATCGAACATGTAGCCAACGATGCCGATGGGAATGGACGCCACGGCGAGCAGCCACAGCAGACCCGGATTTTGGCGCAAGCTGCGGATCATCGCCCCAATTGAAGCCAATGCCCTGCCCGATGATCTGGATCCAGTCCTTAAAAAAGTAAATCAGTACGGCGACCAGCGTGCCCGCGTGCAGCGCGACGTCGAACGTGAGACCAGCGTCCTTCCATCCGAACAGCCACGGGATCAGGATCAGATGCGCGGTGCTGCTAATGGGCAAGAATTCGGTGAAGGCTTGCACCACCGCGAGGACGATCACTTGATAAATGGGCATGAACTAGCATCGTAGCAATTCGACCGAAGGCGAAGAATTACGGAATGACAACTTTGGCGAGGCCGGCGTTATTGGCCGTGTCATACGCGCGAACCACAAGCAGATGTTCGCCGGCGCGAAGGCGATCGATCGCGATGTGGAACTGTTCGCGGGGCCCGTCGGTAACGCCGTCGGCGGCTTCTACGGGAGTCCACGGACCGGCGTCAAGCGAATACTCGCAGCGGCGCAGCGGCGAGGTTTGATCAACCACGTCGGCGTCCACTTCCACGTGATCGTTATTGCGGCGCGGGGCGCTCAGAGCTGACCACGGGCGGCGTGTTGTCGATCAACACCGGCGAACTCACCAGCTCGTCGGTACGCGCGACGTTGGCGGCGTTGGACGGCTGATCGGAAGCGATCACGCGGAAATAGTAGCGGCCGTCGGCCAGAACGTCGCCGTCCAGACAATAGCGAATTCTCGGGGATGTTGGCGCGCAGCAGCTTCCACTCCTTTTCGCCCTCGCCGCGGAAATACAGCGAGTAGAGCAAGCGGTCGCCATCCGGATCGTCGGCCTGCCATGTGATTTGCACTTGCGATCCGGAGCCGTGCGAAAGCGTCTGGGTCGGGGTTCCGGCGGGTGTGGAGGTTTCGCCGGTATCGGTGACTGTGATGCTATAGGCTGCGGCCGTGGATGTCGCCGCCGACTTCAGCCCAGCCTGGCTGTTGGGCTGCATGGTGACGCTAATGCTGCGGACCACCGGCGGATTGTTCTGCGGCAAATAAGCGATACTGACGTTTTCGATCGCCGCGCCGCGCGCCATCCAAGCTAGCGCGCCATTGGATGTAGCGCGCGTTGGGACTGCGGATGAGCGAATCTTGCGGATTGGTGAGCGGCTCCGACCAATCGCTCCAGGTTTTGTCGGGCCGCGCCGAATTGCCCGTACGGGTTGTCACCTGCACGTTGCCGGCAGCGCTGCGCCAGGTGATGCGGCCCCAGCGCGCCACCGATCCCGAGTCGTGCACTGGCGATTCATAGCTGCCGCTCGAGCCCGCGCCATCGGCCAATCGGAACAGCTTTCCCATGTCGCCGGTGGCGGCCATCAGTCCTCCCGGCGCTTCGAGCAGGCGCGTGGCTTCGCCTTCATTAGTCTCTACCATCAACGTCGCTTTGCGATCCGCGCCCAGTTTGTAGAGCCGGCCCTGGCCGTCGGTGGCGAAATAGAGCGATCCATTGGCCTCGGCCGCCATGCTGTAAACATTTTCGTCCTTGGATGTCCACAAGGTCTCGACGGTGCCGTCGGCATTGATTTTGTAAATCGCGGACTTGTCGACGCCGGGGATTTCAGTGAGCGGGCTCGCCGGCCCCACTTGCTGCACGGCTTGCGGCGCGGCCGCGCTGGGAGTCCCGGCTTTGGGTTTGATTTCGGTGTCGGCTTGCGAATCCCCGAATCGGACACCGTAATGGAGGTGGCCGGCGCGGTCACCGTGACGCTGAGCGGCGAATTGAGCGTGGTGGTGAGCGGCGATGTGCGATTCGCTACGGAGCCGCCGAGAGCCGACGCATAGATGGCGCCGTCTGGCATCGGAATGATGGAGCGGATCTCCGGAAGACTCGGCGTTATAAAGCACGAAAGCTTTGTCCTTCGCGCTGATGCGATAGAGAATGCCGTTGGGCTCGGTGCCGGCCAGCACGTTTCCGTGCGTGTCGAACGCCAGCGCCGTGACGTGGGACTGGCCCGTTTCGTAATACATTTCGGCTTTGCCGGTTTTGTCGACGCGATAGATGTTGCCGGGATTTCCCGCGCCAACATAGAGCGAACCGTCCGCGCCGAACGCGAGCGCCCAAATGTATTTGGCTTGAGGCGCGAAGAACTCGGTGGCCTTGCCCTTTCTCGATGCGATACACCTTGCCGTCGGGCGACGTGGCGGCGTAAACCACGCCGGCGGAATCCACTGCGACGGCGAAGATCTCCGGCTGATCGGCGGTCCAAATCAAATTGCTCGCGCCAGATGGCGTGATTTGATAGACGCGTCCGCGATGGCCCGTACCCGCGTAGATGGAGCCATCCGGCGCGCGCGCGATGCTCCAAATGGTCGGCTGGCCCGACGAGAACACGGTCTCCAGTTTCGGCGCGACGGTCAAGCGGCCGTCGCGATCGAGCGAGAGGCCTTCCAAGCGTCCTCTCAGGAGATCCTGATAGGTGTTCATCTCCCAGGTTGCGGTTGTAGCCGCGGTCAGAGACACGGCCATCGCGCCAAACGCCAACGCGACCAAACAGTCGCACTCCAAAACATCTTCATTCTTTTACTTCCACTTGTACGGTCTTCGATCCAGTGACCACCACGTCGCCGGTCTCAATTTGTAATTCGTCGACTTTCGATCCGCGCGGGATCCACGCGCCTTGCGCCGCTTGCGCCTTGGCGAGGATCAAGCCCACGGATGGCGGTGGATCGGGCATGTCCTGGCCTTGTACTTCGAACGCAGGATCGGTGCGCCACACACGCACGTACGCGTTGGTGTTCGGATGGAGATTATTCAGGAACGAGACCAACTGCGCGGGGCTCTTCGGCACGCTCGGCGACATCTGCTGATAATCGAGCGCGTTGGTCAGAGAGCCATCAGAGACTGTGAAGCTCAACGCGCCGGCCGGTGCGCCCACGGGCACGCGATAACGGACGCTTTTCTGCATTTCCAGGCCGTTTTCGCCGGTGAACGTGACGCTCAACTCGACCGAATCGCCTGGATGAACCTGCTTGGGCGATGCGGTGATTTGATCCACCTGCAGCAGACGCTTGCGCTCCGAGGCCTCGATTTCCAGGTTGATGCTTTTGATCTTCAGCGCGTCGAAACCGGCGCCCAAGATGGACGCGAGCGGTGACGCGACGCCCGAGGACGCCTGCAGCGGCACATTGAAATCGCCCGCATAAGTATTGTCGAGCTTCAAGGGTGGAGCGCCGTTCACGAATTCCACTCCACCGCGCAGCGAATAGCTGGCGAGGCCCAGGGTTCGTTCGGTGGCGTCCATCGCCGAATAAACCGCGGTCTGCACGATGTAGGGTGAGAGCACGCGGTCCTGAATCATCTGCATGTGATAGGCGAGCGGCGCGCGGCGGCCATCCTTCACAGTGATGGCGAGCGGGATGGTGTCGGCTTTGCGGCCAAGCTCTCCGTAGATGCTGGTGCTGCGATCTTGGGTGATGGAGCCCATCCATTCCAGAGGCGATGAAATCTTGAATGAAGAAGACAGATTCGGCAACAGCGTGAGCACTTCGGCGCGGGCGAACGGCAAATTGGTATTGCCCACCGACATGAACTGATGTCCGAACGCATAGATCGCCTTGCCGTCGACGGCCGTGACCGTGCCTTCCGCGCCAATGCTCATGTCGCCCGAGAGCAGCTCCACCGCGATCATGTCGCCAGGCCGCAAGGATGCGGGCGAGCCGAGTTTGGAAGGCAGCTTGCCGCCGCTTGCGACGCCCTGGCGCGGCTCCAGACCCGAGTTTTTTGAGCTGCGGCGAGAATTGATCGAGCGTGCCGGCGGTGAATCCGCTGAAAGAAACCGGCGTGGCGATGTCGATGAGCTTGGACGCGAAAGAATCGACGTTGGAGGCGAGCTTTTTGGAGGCGACTCTGGGAGCGGCCGGGCTAGCCGGAATCGCCCACGGCCAGCATTTCTTCGATAGGCCGAATCCCGGCGATCGGTTCTTTCGAAAAATTGAACGCCAGCGCCACAGCGCCCACCAGAGCGGCCATCCATATAGACCGGGCTTCCGCTCATGCCTTGCATGACGCCGGTTTCCGCGAGAGGCCCGCCGGAGAGCCTCGCCAGAATAATGGACTGCCGGGGGCCGACGTTTTCGAGTACGCCCAGGATTTCGACCTGGAATTCCTCGATTTTGTTGCCCTGGAAAACAGTCTTGCCAATGGCGTGCTGGCCGGCGCGCACGTCGCGCAGCGGGTAGATCGCGAGCTGCGCCCAAATATTCGCCGCGAAAATCAGTGAGACGAAGAAACGACAAAAGCGCACTATTCCATTCTAGCGTTGCCGGAATGACTAAGAATGCCGTAGTGTGCTGGCTCGGGCTCCTCGCGGTCTGTTACGCGCCTGTGCTGGCTGGCTTGGCGCGCCAATGGCGCACCGATCAGGACATGTCGCATGGATTTTTCGTGTTGCCGGTGGTTGCTTATGTGATCTGGCGGCGGCGCGCGGAGCTGGCGGCGATCCCGCCGGCGTCGAATTGGTGGGGATTTGCGATCGCGGTGTGGGGAGCCGTACAAATGCTGCTCGGCAGCCTCGCGGCGCAGGTGTTCGTTGCCGAACCGCATTTCTGGTCTCGTTGACCGGCGCGGTGTTGTTCATCGGAGGCACGCGAGCGCTGCGGATTCTGGCTTTTCCGCTGGCGCTGCTGCTATTTCTGTTTCCGATCCCGGCCATCATTTACGCGCGCGTCACGCTGCCGCTGCAGATCTTCGCGTCGGCCACCGCCGAGACGATTCTGAACGTTGGATCGGCATTCCGGTCCTGCGCGACGGCAACATCCTGGAGCTAGCGCACGAGCGGCTCTCGGTGGTGGAAGCGTGCAGCGGCATTCGTTCGCTGCTGTCGCTGGCCTTTCTAGCGCTGATTTATGCGTATTTTTTCGACAAGCGGCCCGCCATGCGATGGGTGCTGCTGGGGGCAACAGTGCCGATCGCGATTGCGGCGAATGCGGCGCGCGTTACGCTGACAGGCGTCCTGGGCGAATATGGCACGGGCCTGGCGCACGGTGCGTTTCATTTGTTCGAAGGCTGGGTGCTGTTCGTGGTGGCGCTCGGCCTAATGGTCACGGTCCATCAGCTATGCTCAAACGTCCGGCGCTTGTCCTGAGCGCCCTATTCTTACTCCAAAGCGCCGCGTTTCATGAATTATCACGGCGGACCGAGGTGGTTCCCCCTGCGAAGCCATTAGCGGCGTTTCCCTCTCGGGTCGGCGAATGGCGTATGCTGCACGAGGGCGCGATCGAACAGGACGAGCGCGACGTACTTCGCGCCGACGATTATCTGACGCGGCAGTATGCGGCGCCCGGCGGCAAAACGGCCAGCCTCTTCGTGGCCTACTTCCGGTCGCAACGCGCCGGACAAACGCCGCATTCGCCGAAGAATTGCCTGCCTGGATCGGGCTGGAGCTGGTCGGTTTCCGACACCATTCGCGTGAACATCGCCGGACGCGCGCAGCCGATCGAGATCAATCGGTATGTAGTGTCGAAAGGTGCGACGAACGCGCAGTGGTGCTGTATTGGTATCAATCGTGCGATCGCGTGGTGGCGAGCGAATATCGGGCCGCGGCCTTCACCGCCTGGGATGCGCTGCGCTACAACCGGACCGATACGGAGCTGGTTCGCGTGGTCACGCCCGCTGCGCAGGACGGCGTGGAATTCATACAGGCTTTTTTTACGAGCCTGCGCCAGCTCCAGCAACTCCCGTAAGAATCTTTCCGAAGCCCGCCTTCACTAGCCGCGGATGCGCCCACGCCACACCCAGGGCCCAGCCCAGCGAGAAATCGCTTTTGAGAGCAGTCGCGAATTGCTGAGCCGACAGGAGGCTCAAAAGCTCCGTCCGCTCATCCCACTTGCGATCGTCCCACTTGGAAATCTTCCGGTTGATCATGTTCGCGATTCGCAGAGTTCCGCCCGTGCTGCCGGAGCCATTCCGACTGGAATCGGGATAAGAACGAGGCCGATACATCACCGCTTTTCGCGGCAGAAGCGGCAACACTCCCTGCCATACGGCCCGCCATGATCGCCCACCGGATACCCTCGCCGACCAACGTAGACGCGTGGCCGGCTGCATCACCAACTGCGACGATTCCATCGCCAACAAAGGTCTCGGCCATGTCGGATGGAATCAGGCCGAAGTGATACTCGATCGGCTGCGCGCCGGCGAGATTCACGCCCAAGCGGTTCGCGGATGCGACTAGCGAGTCCAACAGTCTCACGGGGTCGCTCGAGTCGTCGGGATGAATGACGCCGACGCCGATGCGAACGCGATGTTGGCCCCAGGGAAACACCCAGCCATATCCCGCAGGCGCAAATTCGCTGCCGACCAGGAGCACCGCTTCATTTTCGTCACACTCCGGTGCGAACATGTCGAATTCGGCGCCGACGCCATAACGCTCGATTCGCGGGACTGAGGCCTGCTTGCCGAAGAAGGTGCCCTTTATAGCCGGTCGCATCAATGACGACATCAGCAGTGATTTCCACTCGCGATTTCGTTCTGGTTTCAACTCGCGCTCCCGTTACGCGGTCACCATCGCGCAGAATGTCGAGTACTTTGGACGCGAGCCAAATGGTGGCGCCCGCCTTGGCCGCTTGAATCGCGAGGTGCTGATAGACACCGCGCACGTCGATGATGCATGCTATTGGCTGCTCGTACTGGAATGCGGCGGATCGGTGTGGCGATAGAAAGCGGACCCGCTGGATGGGATGAAAGAGCGATTCGGGAATTCCGAGGTCCAGTAATTCGCGGATGAAGCTGCCGCCGCTGGTGCGCGTGGGCGATCCAATCTCGGGGTTTTGTTCGACTACAAGAACCGAAGCGCCCGACGCTGCTGCGGAGATGGCGGCTGAGAGGCCAGCCGGTCCTGCGCCCGCGATGAGAACGTCGTATTTCAACTCTTTAATGATACATTCGGCCGAGTGCTATCCTTCGGAAGAAGCGCGCCTATGAATTTTCGAAGCACGCGCAGCTTTCTCCTGGCGGCCGGATCGTCGCTGCTGCTCTTCGGTTCGCTGCTCGCCTTCCAGCGCGAGTTTCGCGAATATCCAGCCATCGAGTACAACGATTTTCCGGTACCGCCCGGCGCGCAGGAAAAAACCGAATTCGCTTTCGCGCGCTTGATGTATCCACCCGCGCCCACCGCCATGTTCGATCGCGCTGGCCCGCGCTGGGCGGAGGGGATGTCGAGTTGGACGCAGGATTATCCGCGGGCAGACCGGCATTTTCTGCTCGCATTGCGCCGGCTCACACGCATTCACGCTCGATCGGTGGAGCAGCCCGTCAACCTGGATGACGGCGACGACGTTTACAACTGGCCGTGGCTTTACGCCGTCCGTCCCGGCGAGTGGCTGCTTACCGACGCCCAGGCACACAAGCTGCGCGATTACTTGTTGCGCGGAGGATTCTTCATGGCCGACGATTTCTGGGGAACGCCCGAGTGGGCCGTGTTCTGGGAGAGCATGGGGCGCGTTTTTCCCGACCGGCAGGCGGTGGAGCTCGAAAACAGCAGCGCGATCTTCCACACCATTTACGATCTGGACGAGCGCTACCAGATTTCAGGCGCGTGGGGACTCTATGGCCGCGGCTATCAGAACGACGGCCGTGTCGCGCATTGGAAAGGCATCTTCGACGACAAGGGCCGGTTGATGGTCGCCATCACGCAGAACTCCGATCTGGGCGATTCCTGGGAGTGGGCCGATTCGCCCGAATATCCTGAGCGTTTTTCCGCGCTGGGGATTCGCATTGGAGTGAATTACATTACTTACGCGATGACGCATTAGTCGGGCTCCGCACAAGCCGGCGGGCCGCCTCGTGTAGACTGCTTATGACATGCCGCTTTCCGCGGGCGACAAACTGGGCGCCTACGAAATCATTTCTCAGCTCGGCGCCGGCGGCACCGGAGAAGTATGGAAAGCGCGCGATACGCGGCTCGGCCGCATCGTTGCGCTGAAAATCGCCAAGCACGAGTTCGATGAGCGCTTCGAGCGCGAGGCTCGCGCGGTGGCTTCGCTCAATCATCCGCACATCTGCCAGCTCTACGACGTCGGGCCGAATTACCTCGTGATGGAGTACGTGGAGGGCACTGAGATCCAGGGCCCGCTGCCTCTCGAACAAGCCGCCGAATATTCCTCGCAGATTCTGGATGCACTGGACGCCGCGCACAAACAGGGCATTACGCATCGCGATCTGAAGCCCGGCAACATCCTGGTATCGCGCGCGGGCATCAAGCTGCTGGATTTTGGCCTTGCCAAGCACGGCGGTCCGCTCAAGGAAACCGACGCCACGCTGACGCAAGTGATCACTAGCGAAGGCGAGATCGTGGGAACGCTGCAATACATGTCACCCGAGCAATTGCAAGGCAAGGAGGCCGACGCGCGCAGCGACCTGTTCTCGTTCGGATGCGTCCTCTATGAAATGCTCAGTGGACGGCGGCCGTTCGATGGGCCCAATGCCGCCACTGTGATCGCGGCAATCCTCGATAAAGATCCAGCGCCGCTGCCTGTTCCACCGGCGCTCGAGCGAACCGTGCGGACGTGCATCGCGAAAGATCCCGCACGGCGTTTTCAAACTGCATTGGAGTTGAAGCGAGCGCTAAAGTGGGCGTTCGAACAGCCGGATGGCGTCATATTGCGATCGCGCAGCGCATTGTGGATTGCCGTAGCCGCGGCCCTCATCGCCGGCGTCGTTACTGGCTGGACATTCTCGCATTATCCCCGCCCGGTGGAACAACGCGCGCTTCGATTCGATCTAGTGCCTCCCGGTAATGGCCGCTTCACCATCGGCGCGGGCTCGGGCGGCGTCGCGCTGTCTCCGGACGGCACTACGGCCGCATTCGTCGCGAGCTTCCTCGGCCGAACCAGCTTGTGGTTGCGCACGCTGGATGGCACGGCGGTGCGGCCCCTGCTCGGAACCGAGGGCGCGTACTCGCCGTTTTGGTCGCCCGACAGCAAGTCCATCGCGTTTTTCTCGGAAGGCAGCCTGCGCCGCATCGATCTCGCCTCCAGCGCGCCTACCACGCTCTGCTTCGCACCCAATGGCCGAGGCGGCGCATGGACCAACGACGGCCGCATCCTGTTTGCCACGCTCGCAAGCGCTCTCTGGCAAATTCCCGCATCCGGCGGAATGCCCGCGCCATTCACGAAGTTCGACTCCGCCAACGGAGATGCCGCGCACAATTGGCCGCAGATCATACCCGGCGGTCATTTCCTATACCTGGCGCAAAGCACCAAGCCGGATGCGAGCGGCGTCTATGCCGCATCGCTTGTCGATCCCAACCATAGTGTTCGATTGATCGCCACAGATACCAATGCGACCTACGCCTCGGGCCATCTGTTGTGGATGCGCGGCACGACGCTAATGGCCCAACCGTTCGATCCCATCAAGCTCCAGCTGGCGGGCGATGCCCGGCCGGTGGCCGATCCGGTGGGAAAGTCCGCCATCACCGGGCGCATGAACGTCGCGGCCTCCAACAATGGACTGCTGTTGTACTCAGCAGTTGGCTCGAACCAGCTCACGTGGCTCGATCGCACCGGCAAATCCCTCGGCCTGCTGGGCGAGCCAAACGATTACGTCATATTCCGGATCGCTCCCGATGGGCGCCATGTCGCCGCGGCCATCGGCAGTCCCGCGCGGGCCGATTTGTGGCTGATCGATATCGAACGCAACGTATCCAGCCGGTTCACGTTTACCGGGACCGCGCATTCGGATCCGGTGTGGTCGCCCGACAGCCGCATTGTTCTGTATCGCGCGCGCAACTCGATTTTTCGCAAAGAATCCAGCGGCGCCGGCGACGAACAGCGAGTCACGCAATCGGATGTTCTGCAATCGCCCACCGACTGGTCGCGCGACGGGCACCTGATCCTGTTCAATCAATTCGCGCCGGGAGCCCGGTCCGAGCTGTGGGTTCTTCCGGTGACGCCCGCCGGCAATCCCACGGGCCCACCGCAAGCTTACTTGCACACTCAGCTGAACGAACGAGACGGCCAGTTCTCGCCGGAGGCGAATCCGCGCTGGGTGGCTTACATGTCCACCGAATCGGGAAAACCGGAGGTGTACGTGCAAGCCTATCCAGCGGCGCGCGGGAAGTTTCAGGTTTCGTCGGGCGGCGGACGCTTTCCGCGTTGGGGCCCGGGCGGCCGCGAACTGTTCTACATCTCGACAAACGATAAGCTGATGGCGGTGGATTTGAAACTAGGCGCCGATTCCGTGGAGGCTTCCGCGCCGCGCGAACTATTTCCGCTTCCCACCCCCACCATCAACTTCATTCCCTACGACGTGAGTGCCGACGGCCAGCGTTTCTTGGTGCAGGCGCCGCCGCAGCAGGCTGCGCCGTTGACGGTGATTGTGAACTGGCCCGCGCTGGTCAACTGACGCTGGGCATGCCTGTCAGTCCTGCCAGGAAATCTGCCATATCGACGTGCCACAATAAGGAGACATGAAGAACTTTCATCTCCCCCTGCCGGATCAGGTCTACGATGCGCTCAAGACGGAAGCCCAACGCAGCCAGATGCCTGCGACGTCGATGGCCAGGCAAGCCATTCAATCGTGGCTCGCGGCGCGCCGGAAGGCGGCTCGAAAGCAGGCCATCGTAGATTACGCGGCCGAAAACGCCGGAACCGACCTGGATTTAGATCGCACTCTCGAAGCTGAGACTGTTGAGTTCCTGCTGGAAGGTGAACCCCGATGAGGCGTGGGGAAGTTTACTGGGCTGAGCTCGCTCCTCGTTCCGGATCGGAACAGACTGGACGTAGACCAGTGATCGTAATGTCGCACGACGGATTCAACGAGAGCCCCAATTGGCGTTCCGTGATTGTGGTTCCGATGTCAACTTCCAAGGCTCAAGCCAAGCGTGGTCCTACGGCCGTAGAAATCACTGGCGTCGACGGACTCCCTCGCGCTGGCATCGCCGTGTGCCATCAGGTCACTACTCTGGACCGCGCGAAGCTGAGCCGGTACATAGGAACGCTCTCTCGCTCTCACCTGTCCTCCGTGGAAACGGCACTCAAGGCGGCTTTGGACCTCGAATAGCGGCTTAACAGGACATCAGTCGCGCAGCAGCACCTCGATTACATAGAACGGCCCCGGCTCAGGCTCTTCGCGCGCGCAACGTTGTGCGAAGGCGACAGCTTCGTGGAGAGTCTCCAAAAGACAAAAGCGATTGACGGCAACCTCACCAGCCATGCCGTTGCACGAGAGCGGAGAGCACTCAAAAGAACGGCGTTAACGTTTTGTTGGCCACGTCAAAGCCGAGCGAGATAAAACCGGCCGGGAGCGGTTCAACACCTTCGCCGACGATCTCGAACGGCTCTGTTCGGTCCTTGGAATAGCGCACCGGTAAAACGCTATAGGCGAAGAGCGAAAAATCCGCTGCTCCTGGCGGAAGTACCGACAACGCGTTGCGACGCGTGTTGTAGAAGCCCATGTCGTTGTGGCGCCAATGCTCCACCCAGTCTTCCGGCGCGGGAGCAAGGCATCGACTCACGCTGCAGAGTTCAGTCACAGAAGCCGTTGTCCAGTCCGCGGGCACGCTGGTTCGCTTCGGAAAATAGTCGGCCAGTATCGGTTTCATCGGCGCTCCGGATTGTTGATCGCGCCCGATGGGCGCTCGCCGCGCAAGGCTTGCAGAATATTGTTCGCGGCGGCGCGTTCGATCTCACGGCGCGCGCTCGCGACGGCCGAGCCCAGATGCGGCGTGAACAAGGTCCGATCGGGCAAGCGCAACAGGCGCTGGCTGACCTCGCGTGGGCGATCGCGCCGCGCCCAGTCTTCCATCTCGAACGTGTCGGCGGCGTAACCCGCCAGATGCCCGCTTTCCAATGCGTCGGCGATGGCGTCTTCGTCGACTACGGAACCGCGGCTCACGTTAATCAGATAAGCGCCGGGTTTCATGCGCCGCAAAGCTTCACGGCCCAGAAGATGGAATGTGTCGTCTGTTAGCGGAAGCAGCGGCAAGACGAAATCGCTGGTCTCGAGCAGCGCGTCGAGCGGCGTCGATCCCTCCACCGATGGATCGTGATACAGAACGCGGCACGAAAATCCTTCGAGCATTCGCGCCAGCGCGCGGCCCACAGCGCCGAATCCGATGATGCCAACAGCACTCCCCGCCAAGCCCGTCCCATAGAGAATTGGCCGCCAGCCTTGAAATTCACCGCTTCGAATCAGCCGATCGCCGGGCAGCACGTTACGCGCGAGACCCAGCATCAGCGCTAGCGCCAGTTCCGCTGTCGGCTCGGTCAGCAGATCCGGAACAATGCTGAACCAGATGCCCAATCGCGTACACGCTTCGACGTCGAAGTTATCGCAACCCTTTAATGCAGCCGCGACGACCTTCAAATTGCGAAGCGAGCGTAGGAAAGTTTCATCGAGCGAATCCGGCATGAAAACCATCAACGCATCCGTATCCGGAGTGGGCGGTCCGATGGTGACTTGGTGTGCTGAGAGAAGCGCGAGCGTTTCGGGGAAGACCGATTGCGTGATCGCTACTTGGCTCACGCGTAGCGCTCCATCAGGCCCATATCCGAGCGGAACCGGCTGCTCGCATAATCGACAACACCGACGATCACCCCAGTGATGAGGATATACGCCGCCATCTGCCGGTAGAAGAAAAGCTGCTGCGCGTTGTACAGTGCCTGTCCGATGCCGCCAGC
This sequence comes from Bryobacterales bacterium, assembly GCA_963772905.1. Classification (GTDB taxonomy): domain Bacteria; phylum Acidobacteriota; class Terriglobia; order Bryobacterales; family Bryobacteraceae; genus Palsa-89. The sequence continues at coordinate 679,509 of CAVYZD010000001.1, forward strand.
GCCGATCACGCCCACAATGGTCGCCGCGCGCACGTTCCACTCCAAGCGAAACAATGTGTGGACTGCAAGCGGCGCCACCGCCAGCGGAAGAAATCCGAAGCCCGCCACCGCCAATGGCCGGGCGCCTGTCGCTGCGATAGAATGGACCGGCTCCATACGAATGTTCTCGAAGGATTCTGAGTACAGCCTTCCGAGCGACCCGGTGCCATGCAGGGCAAGCGCTATAACTCCCGCCTCGGGACCCGTGCCGATGGCGCCCACCAGCACCAATCCCCAGACCACTTCGGGAACCGCACGCAGCGCCTCGAGCAATCGCCGCACCGGCAGCGAGATCCACAGCGGCACAAAGTTTCTCGCCGCCGCCAATCCAAAGGGCAGAGCGCCGAGCATCGCGAAAAATGTTCCACCGAGCGCGATCTCGGCGGTCTCGAGCAGCAACTTCGGCAGTTTCATTACGGCGCTATGCGGCAGAGATGGCGGAAGCATTCCCGCGAAGGTGGATACCGAGTGCATGAACGCCAGCATGGTCGGCCGATCCTGCCAAAACGCGATGGCCGCCAGCGGAAAGACTAAGAACAGCAGGCTGGGTTTTTGTTTCACCTGGCGCGCGCACGCATCGATGACCGCGATGAGCGCGATCAGCAGCAGAATGATCGTGGTGGCGCGCCGAAAGTCGAGCGCGTTGATGGTTCCGACCAGCTCCGTGCCGATGCCCCCGCCGCCCACCGCGCCCACGATCACCGAACAGCGCAGGGCACTCTCAAATTCATACGTGCCGTAGCTAAGAATGTCCCTGGAGCGCAGCGGCAGTAGGCCGAAGAAAGCCACCGAAAGACGGCTCGCGCCGGTGGCCCGCAAGGCTTGCAGAGGGTCGCGATCGGCGGCGCGAAACAGATCGGAGAAAATCTTGCCGATTGCCGCCGCATAAAAAATAGCGATTGCGATCATCCCCGCCGCCGGACCGATGCCGATCACCACCACGCACAGGATGGCCAGCGTTAAATCCGGGAACGAGCGAATGCCCGCCAGGGACGAGTAGACCGCTTTTCCGCCGGGCAAACCAGCGCCCACCCAGAGCGCTGCAATCATGCCGAGGATGACCGCGATCAAGATTCCGCCCGCGGCCATCGCGAGGGTCTCCTCCAGCGGAACCAGCGCGGCCTTTAGGTAATGAAGCGAGAGTTCGGGCGGAAAGAATTGGCTGATCAAGCGCATCTTAAATGCCCTCACCTAAGGCTGGAAACAGTTCCAGAGAGTCCAGCCGCCCCGCGCCCCGCCGCTCGCCCACGATTTCCCCGGCGCGCATTTCGATGATCCGCTCGAAGTAATGCTCCGCCAGATGCGGCTGATGCAGCGAACACAACAGCGTGACGTTATTCTCTTCTGCCAAGCGGCACAATAGTTCGAGAATCTGCTGGCTCAACGCGGGATCGAGCGACGCCACGGGCTCATCGGCTAGCATCAAGACCGGTTGCTGTACCAGCGCGCGCGCGATGGCCACTCGTTGATGCTCGCCGCCAGAAAGCGCCGACGTTCGAGAGCGCAGCTTGTGCTCCAAACCTACGCGGCTGAGTGCCTGTCGGGCTGTCTCAAGTTCCTCGCGCGCCGGCCAAATCAGAAATCGCAGCGCGTGCAACGATGACCAACGGCCCAGCGCGCCGGCCATCACGTTTTGATGCACCGAAAGATTGTCCACCAGATCGTGGCGCTGCGAGATCACGGCGATCCGGCTCCGCAATTGGCGCAATGGCCCGCCCCGGAGCCGGGTAACGTCCACGCCATCCACCAAAATGCTGCCGTCGGCCGCGGCCGCGAATCCATTGATCGCCCGGAAAAGGGTGGTTTTCCCTGCGCCGCTCGCTCCCAGCACCGCCACGCGCTCGCCCCGGCGCGCCGCGCACGATACGCCATTCAAGACGGTGTGCCGGCCATAGCGTACGACAAGGTCGCGAAGTTCGAGAGAGTAATCTCCGGCGGACAAGATAGGGACTAGCCTAGAGCATCTTCAAGTCGCGGGCAATCTTTCGGATATTGGCGTACTCGGCGTCATCGGCGCGCACGAAATCCTTGCCTCGCAAAATGTTGAGAATCGCGTCGTCCTTGCCTTCCTTGAGCGACAAGAAAGCCCTGGCGAAACCCTCGCGCTGGGCTTCTCCCGCATCTTTCCGCGCCACCCAGACATAATCCACGAATGGCGGCGAAGTGAAAAAGATGCGCACTTTGCTGCCATCTACTTTGCCCTCGGAAATCATGGAATGGTACACGGTCTCATCCAGCGCGCCCGCGTCGGCTGCACCGCCTTCCACGGCCTTCACCGTCGCGGCGTGGCTGCCGGTATAACGAATCTGCATGTCCTGGTCGGCATCGATTCCGGCCTTCTTCAGCTCATCGAACGGAATAAGATGCCCGCTTGTTGAGTTGATGTCGCCGAATGCGAAGCGCTTGCCCTTGCAATCTGCCAGCTTTTGAATCGACGCGCCCGCTTGCGTGATGAACAGCGAATGGAAATTCTTGTCGGCGCTGCGCTGCACCAGCGGCAGCACTCCATAGCGATCGTGGGCCTTCACATACGTGAGCGCGCCGAGGTATGCGAAATCGAGCGACCCGTTGCCCAACGCCTCCACCGTCGCGTTGTAATTGGTGGGAATGATCAACTCCACCTTGGTCCTCATCGTCTTGCCCAGGTAATCGCGCAACGGAGCTTTTTCCTCGACCGAGACTTGTGTCGCCCCGGCATCGGGGACCATTCCGACTTTGATGCCATCGGCCGCTCGGAGCTTCGGTAGTGCACTGGCTGAAATCAGACCTGCAGCTGCGGTCAAGAAATTTCGGCGGGAGGGTGCGGGTCTCATGGGCTGTACATTCCACTATACCCATCGGGAATCCCGTAGCAAATTACAATTCTGTGACAGCGCCCGCGACTAGTTCTCGGACGGCTTTTCCACGTGGTCGACGACGATCACATCAACCGGCGCCTTGGTGTTTTGCAGCTTCAGGCCCAGTTCCTGCTGGAACGCCGAGAACAGGTCCGGCGGCGCATCCGCATCGGGAGCGGCCGGCAAATTCGGCGGTGGGCCCGCGGCGCCGCCCAATGCCCTCTGCGACGCATCCGGCGTCCACTTGAGAGTGAAGGTGTACTTAGTGTCGCCGAGCTCGGTCTGGTCCACCACCGGCTGCTCCAGGAAATTGGCCTGCATCACGCTGGCGAATTCCGCAATAGTCGAATTCATCACGCGAAAGCCGAGCTGTGGCGGGCCGCCAAAGCCGGGGAGCGAGGTTGGACTGGCCTCCGCCTTCGCAATTTTCGGCCCTCCTTTCGCGATCGTGATGGCCCATACGGACAGTTCCTTGGGCTCGCGGTGGAACTTCAGCGCAAAACGATCGGCCAGCAGCTTCTGAACCATCACCTTCAGCTGATTGACACTGGGAATACCCGCCGTGTCAGGCTTGCCGCTCACGTCGAACTTGTCGGATTCCAGCCACGCCGCTCCGCCGCTGATCTGCTTCGGATGAACGTCGTAGGCGAACTTGATCAGGTCGTACACGGAGGTACTAGTGGTGTTCAGCATGCCGCTTCTGTTCACCAGCAGCGAAAAGCGTTCCTCGGTTTTGCTTGGCTTGATGGTGGCGACTTCAAATTCCGGCTTGGCTTCGGCGGGCATCATCTTGGGCGGTGGCAACGGCTCCGGAATGGTCCAAGCCGTCTCGGGCGTGGCGCGCGCCAGGTTCAAGGGCAACGGAACGATCTGGGTCCAGGTCCCTGTGATCGAGTTTCCGTCGGCGCTTAACTTTCCCTCATAGGAGCCTTGGATGACGGGAATCGCCATTTTCACCGTGGAACCCTGCTGCGTTACCGTGCCTACGTTGATGGGCTGGCCGCCCTGATCGATGCTGTACAAGACAGCCTGGAAGGTATCCGCGTCGGTGGTCGTAATCTTAAATACGATGCGCAGTTCTTTGGGGCTCTGCGCAGGCTTGATCGCGCCCTGCCATGTGCCCTTGATGTTTTGAGCGAATAACGCGCTTGGCAGCAGAGCCGCGAAAGCGAAAATCCAGAGCACGAACTTCGGCGCCAATTTATACACGGGCGGCCTCCTCGGAACCTCAGGTCATTCTGGCCATTGTATGTCGTTTTTCGCCCGAATCTAGTGCGGGGCTCACTGCTCCGTGCGTTTCTCAGCGCGCATGCCGAGCGCACCCCCAATAATCGTATAGATCGTGAAAAGCCACGGCCTCTTTAGGAACTGTTGATTTCTGATTTTCATTACCGGAACAGCGTCTTCACGTAATCGGCCCCAAGCCCCACCTTCTCGTAATGCGCCCGGCACAGCTTGATGTAATCGTGCACATCGAAATGCCCGGCCGATTCGCCATTTTCATCCAACCAGATCAGCGGCCCTTGCACCACGAAGAACACTTTCATCGGATCTTTGTGCTCATACGCCACCAGCGTGTGCGCCTCGCCCGGCGTTTCGTAGATGAAGTCGCCGGCGGTCGCGGTCCAATCGTGCTCCAGATAGCCCCACTTGCCCGAGATTGTGTAGGCGAACACCTCGTGCGGATGATAGTGACGATTCACCAGGCCCGCGCTCTTGGCCATCAGGACGTCGCACCATTTGTTCTGGCCCGGCGAAATCCATAGCGGCTTGGAGGAGACCGTCTCGGTGAACGGGACAAACAGGCGCTCGTCGCCATTCGGCGCGTCGTGCGTGTAGACCTCAGGCAAGGCGTCCAATTGGAAAACCTTGCTGATCGGTTTCAGTTCTCTCCAAAATTCGGTCGTGGCGGTTTCAGGCATAGGCGTATCCAAAATATCATCCTTTGCAAGGATGCAGAACCTGACGGCATGTCTGCTTCAGGAGTGCTCATTTATGCGAACGTTACGTTTTGTTTCTGCCGCTCTGGCGGGATTCGTCGGCGGAGTGGCTGCATCGCGTCTGGAGCCAGTTCACGCCCAAGGGCCCGGCGCGGAAGTTCTCCCGTAGCCGGAGCTTCGTACTGTTGGACAGCCGCCGGCCGAAAACGAGGCGAGTGGATCGTGGATTTGTCCGGCAAGCCGCTGTTGCGCATGTTTGACGCGTCTGGACAAGTTATCTGGGAAACCAGGGGTGGCCCTCAGCTCATCCATCAACCCTAGGTCAGATCCCCCAAATTACTGCGCTAGCCCACCCATGAACCGCACGGATCGTTAGTTCTACTCCAATAACCGGATGAACCCTTTACAGCGGGCGATCGAATTGCTCCTTTCGATAGTGGAGCTAACCCATATGCGCACCATACTTGTCGGACTTGATCAAGCCCTCAATCACGACTTGGTAACCGCGCTCGCCGAGTTCCCCGAAATCGAACTCGTGCGCCAAGTAGCGAATTATCCCGGGCCGGATGATTTTCTGCGTATCCTCCGCGCACGCCGGCCCGATTTCGTCTTCATCTCAGCCGCCGATTTCCCACGCTTCGAATCTTTGATGGCCGCCATCGACGACCGGTCGCCGGGACTTCCCGTAATCTGCGTCTCGGACGCCGCCCGTCCGTTGGACGTGATTCCCAAGCTCATGCACCTCGGCGTACGCGAACTGCTCACGCCGCCCATCACGCAAGAACGCCTGGGCGAGGTGATCGCCTCCATTGCTCATCAGTTGAGCAAGCGCTCCATCGCCCCTGATCCGTCTGGGCGATCTGTACGCCTTCTTTCCGGCTAAGCCTGGAGTTGGCTCGTCCACCATCGCCGTCAGCACCAGTTGCGCGCTGGCCGATGAGCTGGGCGTTCGCACCCTGCTGCTGGACTGCGATCTCATGGCCGGCGTGACGAAATTTCTGCTCAAGCTCGGCAACAGTTCTTCCATGGTAAATGCGCTGGATCACGCTGACCGCATGGATGAGGATCTGTGGTCGCAAATGGTCGGCCATTGGGATGGGCTGGAAGTGTTGCACGCGGGCGAGCTCTCGCCACCCGCCACGCTCACCGCCGCCAGTCTCGAGGTGGTGCTCGGTTTCGCGCGAACGCAGTACGATACCATCTGTGCCGACCTGGCCAGTAGCCTGGATCCGTTCACGGTGCAGATCATGCGCGAAGCCCGCCGCATTTTTATGGTGACGACGCCCGAACTGGTGCCGCTCTATCTGGCCGCGGATCGGGTGCGCCACTTGAAGGAGCTCGGTTTGGCCGACAAGGTCAGCCTGCTGCTGAACCGCAAGAATCCGTCACATCACGGCCTCTCCGAGGGCGAAGCGGCTCAGCTGGTCGGAATGCCGATCGCACATCATTTTTCCAACGACTATCCGGGTGTCCAAGGCGCGATTCTCGGCGGTGTTCCCGTTTCCCACCGCTCCAGCCTGGGCCAAAGCATCATGGGGCTTGCGCGGTCGCTCGCCCCGGACGCCTCTCGCGCACAGACTGCGCCGGTCCATCCGCGCAAGTTCCTGGAGTTCTTTCACGTGCCATCCGCGCGCGACCACGAGACCATCTGGCGCGATTGATTGCGATACTGAGAAGTTGTGCACCGCATTGCCTGCGATCGCCGCCAGCTTCACCATCACCGCTGCGTTCGCCTTGGCCGATTTGACGGGCGCTTTCGTTGCGGATCTGGACCATCCCGCGATCGAGTATCCGACGCGGCCCGCCACCGATCCGATTGCTCGGGCTGAATCAGCGCATCCAGGACGGCAAGGTCCAGCTGAAGTTCGACGGCCCGTCCGGTTATCTCCGTTCGGTGCTAGAGGCGCTTCACATCCCCGTCGAATCGCAAATGCTGGTCTTCTCCAAAACCAGCTTTCAAGCGCCCCGCATCGATCCCCGAGAATCCGCGCAGTCTATTCTTCAACGATTCGGTGGCGGTGGGATGGGTGCGCGGCGGCGACATTCTGGAAATCGCCGCGGAAGATCCGCGCCAGGGTGTGATCTTCTATTTGCTCGACAATCAGCCCGCGGCGAAGCCTCAATTCAAACGCAGCGACGAATGCCTGCAATGCCATGAATCCTACAGCACTCTCGGCGTTCCGGGCATGCTGATGCGGAGCGTTTATCCCGGCCGCCGATGGCACACCGATGTTCGCGGCCGGCACCTTCGCCACCGATCACCGCAGCCCCTTCGAAGAGCGCTGGGGCGGCTGGTACGTCACCGGCGACAGCGGCTCCGTCCGGCATCTCGGCAACGCTGTTTTTGCCGATCCGCAGAATCCGCAGCCGCTGAACGCCCGCCCGATTCGCAATCCCCACTCGGTGGAAGGGCGCCTTGACACTACAGGCTATCTGACGCCCTACAGCGACATCGTCGCGCTTCTCACCTTCGAACATCAAATGCGCATGGTCAATCTGCTGACGCGCGTTGGCTGGGAGATCCGCTACGCTCTCTATGAAGAACAGCGCGGGACCGTCGGCCACGATTACACGCTGCGCTGCCTTCGAGAAACTAGCAATGAAATCGTGGACTACCTGTTGTTCGTTGATGAGGCCCCGCCAGCGGGTAAGGTCCAAGGCTCGTCGGGATTCGCGGAAGATATTCGCTGCGGCGGGGCCCTTCGATCGCCATGGCCGCTCGCTGCGCGAGTTCGATTTGAAGACTCGGCTCATGCGGTATCCGTGCAGCTACATGATCTATTCGCCGGCCTTCGATGCGCTGCCCGTCGAAGCCAAGAGTAGCCATCTCGCGCCGGCTCGCGGAGGTTTTGTCGGCAGGAAATCAGGACGCGAAATACGCGCGCCTCTCGCGGGCCGATCGCCAGGCCGTTCTCGAAATCCTGCGCGATACCAAGAAGGACCTGTTCGTGAACTAAACGGCCCGTTCGCCGATTGCTTGGCCGCCATCAACACATCGAACATGCGGCCCAGCACCACGACGGCCTGCGCCTGCGAAATGGTCTCCGGATCGTAGGCATGCTCCAGCACCAGGCCGTTAAGTACTGCCTCCAGCGCCACGCGCCGCACTTCGCGCGATTCCTTCCGGTCGCGTGTCAGCTCAGGAATCAGATCACCGATCATCTCCATCTTGAGCGACTCCCGAATACGGCGATGCGTTCGCGCCAGCCGGGCGCGTAACTTGGGGTGCCGCAGTGCGAACAGTTTGAATTCCAGCGCCAGCATTACCCACTGGCGATCCGATGCGCGCCCCACGTAGAATTTGCGCAGCTCGCGCAACCGGCTGCCGGAACCGCTGCGGCGTTCCATCACCGATCGCAAGTCCCGCAACCGGTCGCCCGCTTCCTGCTCAAAAAGCGCGAAGAACAAATCTTCCTTGCTATTGAAGTGCGCGTAAAAGGCTCCGCGGGTGTGGCCGGTGGCGCCGGCGATGTCCTCAATGCGGGCGGCTTCGAATCCGTCGCGGGCAAAGATTCGTTTGGCAGCGTCCAGCAGCGCACGCCGCGTGGCCTCGGTTCTTTGTTGATGCTTGGTTTGTTCGGGTGCTGTCGCGGCGGGAACGCCCATGGCCTCCCTACATTATATACATGCAAGTATGTATATGTTAAATTAAAGGACGTGTTTCGTCCCACTCGTGCCATTCGTCTAGGCTGTTGTCGTCTCTTTGGCCCCCTCCCTGGCGTGGGCCCAGTTCGGAGGAGGCGGCGCTCAGCGATCCACGCCGGCCGCGCCGCTGCCGGAATCCGGACGACTGGCGCCCGGTTCGGTCTCCACCCAACAACAAGCCAGCCCTACGCCCGGCACGAACGTAGTCAGGAGCTCCATCGAGATCGGAGGCGACTTCCAGGGCAGCGTACAAAACGGCAAGATCCCGGCCGGGCCGGTCACACTCACGCTCGCCGACGCGGTGAAGCTCGGCCTCGCCGCCAATCTTGGCGTCCTCACCTCCGACGACACTGCCCGCGCCGCGCGAGCGCAGCGCCTGAACGCTCTTAGCAATCTGCTGCCCACCTTCTCCATCGATGCCACCCAAACCAGCACGCAGGTCAATCTCGCGGCATTCGGATTCAAATTCAACTTGCCTCCCGGCTTGGGCTTCGCCATCCCGACCGTCGTCGGCCCCTTTCAATACTCGCAGCTACTCGCCAACGTCAGCCAGTCCGTTTGGGACCCGGTTGCACGCCGCAACTGGCGCGCCAGCCAGGAAAGCGAGCGCGCGTCCACTTTGTCGGCTCGCGACGCGCGGGAATTGGTTGTCCTGACCGTCGCCGGCGCATATTTGGAAACCATCGCCATCGATGCCGGCGTAGGATCGCAGCGCGCGCAAGTGGAGAACGCGCAAGCCGTCTATCGCCAGGCTGAAGTACGTAAGGAAGCCGGCACCAACGCCCGCATCGATGTCACGCGCACTTTGGTCGAATTGCAAGGCCAGCAGCAGCGGCTCACCGCGCTTGAGTCCGATCTGCGCAAGCAGAAGCTGGCTCTCGCTCGTCTGATCGGCCTTCCGCTCGATCATGAGTTGATCCTGAGCGACCCGCTTACCTTCAATCCGCCTCCGGTCCCCGATGCCGCCGGCGCCGTGCAACAAGCCTTCCAGAAACGCTGGGATCTTAAAGCCGCCGAAAGCCAGGTCCGCGCCGCTGAACTGGTGGTGTCGGCCGCACACGCCGAACGCCTGCCCTCCGCTTCGCTGTCTGCCGATTACGGAGTCCTCGGCTCAAGTCCCGTATCCAATCACGGCGTGTACTCGGTGGTGGGCGCCGTGAACATGCCCATATATCAGGGCGGGCGAGTGAAAGCCGACATCGAACAGGCCGAAGCCACGCTCCACCAGCGCCAGGCCGAGCTCGCCGATCAGCGCGGCCGCATCGAACAGGAAGTCCGCACGGCATTGATTGAACTGGAGACCGCGATCGGCGAAGTCCGGCTCGCCGAAAGTAATCGCGGCTTGGCTAACGAGACCTTGCGCCAGGCGCGGGATCGATTCAACGCCGGCGTGACAACCACCGTGGAAGTGGTCCAGGCGCAAGAACAAGTCGCGAGCGCCGAAAGCGACTACTTTAACGCGCTATTCGCTTTCGACTTGGCCCGCATCTCTTTAGCCCGAGCCATGGGAGAGGCCGAGACCGATCTTCCAACCTTGTTAACTGGAGGCCGCCCGTGAGCTCACAAGTGACAACGCCAGCCGCTCCCAAAGCCGCCCCTCCGCCGGTCACGCGCGGACGTAGCAAGGCCTTCCTCATTTTCTTCATCATCCTGCTGATCGCCGCCGGGGTGGGCATTTATCTCTGGCTCCAGTCGCGCCAATACGAAACCACCGACGACGCCCAGGTGGAAGCTCACCTCAACTCCATCAGCTCGCGCGTGGACGGCTCCATCACGCACGTCTACGTCGACAACAATCAGTTCGTGAAAGCCGGCGATCCGCTGGTGGATCTCGATCCGCGCGATTTCCAGGTTGCAGTCGATCAGGCCCGTGCCCAGCTCGCGCAAGCCCGCAGCCAGGTGACCGCGCAGCAGCCCAATGTCCCCATCACGCAGGTGGAGAGCAGCACCAACATCACGGGCGCCGAGGCCGACGTCGCCAATGCTGAAGCGGTCGTCGGGGTTGCCGAGCGCGATCGCGAATCTGCCGTTGCGCGTCTGGCTGAAGCCCAAGCCAACGCCGCCAAAGCGCAAGCGGATCTGGCGCGCTACACGCTGCTCATCAAGAACGAAGAAGTCTCGCAGCAGGAGTTCGATCAAGTGGCCGCCACTGCCAAAGCGCAGGACGCCACCGTCGCCGCCAACCGCGCCGCCGTCGAATCCGCGGGCCGAACAGTCGAACAGCGGCAGGCCCAACTAGCGCAGGTCAAGACTCGCTTGACTCAATTCCGGAACAACGCGCCCGCGCTGCTCGCCGTCCGCCAGGCCAACGTGCAGTCGCAGCAAGCCGGTGCGGACACAATGCAAACCATGCTGGAGGAAGCCGAGTTGAAGCTCAGCTATACGAAAATCGTCGCCCCCGCGGCAGGCATCGTTCTCAAACGTTCCGCTGAAGTGGGCGAACGCATTAACGCCGGCCAGCAGTTGCTCATGATCGCCCAAATCGGCGACCTCTGGGTCACCGCCGACTTCAAAGAAACGCAGATGCACAACGTCCGCCCCGGCCAATCGGCCCGCATCCACGTGGACGCTCTCCGGCTGGATTTCGAAGGCTACGTCGAAACCATCGGCGGAAGCACCGGCGCCGTCGCCAGCGTCCTGCCGCCTGAAAACGCCACCGGCAATTACGTGAAAGTGGTCCAGCGCATCCCTGTCCGCCTGCGCTTCAAACCCAATCAGAACGGCCTCGATCGCCTGCGCCCCGGCATGTCGGTCGAGCCCGACGTCCGCATCGCCTCAAAATGAACCCCGGGCAGGCCCATCACGATTGGAAGCCGTCGCACAACCCCTGGGCCGTCGCGCTGACGGTCACCATGGCTACTTTCATGGAGGTGCTCGACTCCTCCATCGCCAACGTCTCGCTGCCGCACATCGCCGGATCTCTCGGCGCCACCTACGACGAAGCCATCTGGGTTCTCACCAGTTATCTGGTCTCGGCCGCCATCGTGCTGCCCGCCTCCGGCTGGCTCTCCACCGTATTCGGACGAAAGCGTTTCTATATGACGTGCGTGGTGCTCTTCACCGTGTCGTCGTTCCTGTGCGGCATCGCGCCCAATCTGCCGTTCCTGATCATCGCGCGCGTCTTGCAAGGCGCGGGCGGAGGAGGTCTGCAACCTTCCGAGCAAGCCATCCTGGCCGACACGTTTCCCATCTCAAAACGCGGACAGGCTTTCGCGGTCTACGGCATGGCCGTGGTGGCCGCGCCCGCCATCGGTCCGACGCTCGGCGGCTGGATCACCGACAATTTCAACTGGCACTGGATCTTCTTCATCAACCTGCCGGTCGGCCTGCTCTCGCTGTTTTTCACCAGCCGCCTGGTGGAAGATCCGCCCTGGCTCAAGGAAAAGAAGCTCGGTGGCATCCAGGTCGACTATATCGGACTCAGCATGCTGGTCCTGGGCATAGCCTGCTTCCAGTTCGTGCTCGACAAAGGCCAGGAATCGGACTGGTTCGCTTCACCTATGATCACCGCGCTCACGTGCGTCGGACTCCCCGTACTCGCCGCGTTTTTCCTCTGGGAGTGGTATCACCCCAATCCCATCGTAGATGTGCGCCTGCTCAAGAACCGCAACTTCGGCACCGCCGTGGCTTTCTCCTTCGTCCTGGGAATGGTTCTGTTCGGTTCCACCGTTTTGATTCCCGAATTCCTGCAAAGCAGCCTCGGCTACACCGCCGAGCAGGCCGGCCTCGCGCTCTCGCCCGCGGGCTTTGTGCTGATGGTCATGATGATTGTGGCCGGCCGCCTGATCGCCACCAAAATCGATCCGCGTCTGCTCATCTGTATTGGCTTCCTGGGCACGTCGTTCGCACTGCGTCTCATGACCAATATTTATCTCCAGATCGATTTCAGGACCATCGTACTGTTGCGCTGCTTCCAGGTGATCTTCATGCCGCTGATCTTCATTCCCATCAGTACGCTCAATTACGTCGGCGTGCCGCGCGAGAAGAACAATCAGGTTTCCGGCATCTCCAGCTTCATGCGCAACATCGGCGGTAGCATCGGAACTTCGGGGCTCAGTGTCTTTCTCACGCGCCAGAACCAGACGCACCAGCAGGCCTTCGCCTCCCACACCAGCATGGGCGATCCGAATTTCAGCCAGTATCTGAAGGGCTTGACCGCGATGTTCGTCTCGCGAGGCTACGATGCCGCCACCGCGGCCGAGAAGGCGATGGCCATGGCCTACTTCACCGTGCAGAGCCAGGCCAACGCGCTCAGTTTCAAGAACAGCTTTTTCGTCATGTCGCTGATCATCGCTTGCCTGAGCCCGCTTCCATTTATCATGCGGCGGCCGAAGCAAGGCGAGCGCCAGCCATCCATGGCCGCTGAGTAGCGCTGGTGCCTACAGAAGGACAGCTTGGCCTGCCCCGCCCGCGACACTTTGTCCCGGGCCATCGCTAACCGTTTGGAATTACAAGCCATCTCCGTTGGCAATCCAACTGCTTTCTAGTTGTGCATGACATCGGAAATGAACGTACTGCTTGAGAAACTCCAGGAAGCCATCGACCAGGCCATCTCAGACTCGGGCCGCATCAACGGCATCGTCGAGGAAATGAAACGTGCCGGCTACGACACCTGCCTGGTCCTGGAATCGAGCGTCGCGATCAGTCCGATTGAGGAGACGGAGCCGCACCCCGCGTCCACGGGCGAGATCGAACTCACCCCCGCCGACGTGGAGTTTCTCCAGGAACTGAATATCGCGCTCTAGTGGCTCAGCGCCGATCGCTTTAGCGCGCCGACAGCGCCTGCCTCACCATCGGCTCGGGCTCTTCCTGGAACACGCTGTACACCGCGCCCGCAATCGCGGCGCCTACCAGCGGAGCCACCCAGAATAGCCAGAGCTGCTCGAGCGCCCATCCGCCCACGAAAATCGCCGGTGCCGTGCTACGCGCCGGATTCACCGACAGATTCGTCACCGGAATCCCGATCAAGTGAATCAGCGTCAGCCCCAGCCCGATCGCGATCGGTGCAAATCCCTGCGGCGCGCGCTTGTCGGTGGATCCCAGAATGATCATCAGAAACATAAAGGTCAGCACAATCTCAGCCGCCAAACACGCCCCCAACGCGTAGCCGCCCGGCGAATGCGCGCCGTAGCCGTTGGCTGCCAAACCGCCCGACAGGCTGAATCCCTCCTTGCCGCTCGCGATGAAATACAGCACGCCCGATCCAGCGATCCCTCCCAGCACCTGCGCGATCGCATACGCGGGCAGCTCGGAAACCGGGAAGCGCTTCGCCACCACCAGCCCCAGCGACACTGCGGGATTCAAGTGGCATCCCGAAATGTGCCCGATCGCAAACGCCATCGTCAGACACCGTTAGACCAAACGCCAGAGCGACGCCGGCGAATCCGATTCCTAAACCCGGAAATGCCGCCGCGAGAACCGCCGCGCCGCATCCGCCAAAAACCAGCCAAAATGTTCCAATGAACTCGGCAAAAGATCGTTTCGAAAGTGACATCAGTATGTCCTCCTTGCCGACCAAGTCAGCAGATGCTACCATACTCCCCATGAAACGGCGCGCCTTCCTCGCTACCGCCATCACCGGAACGGCAGCCTGGCAGGCAGCTTGCCAGTATGTTCCCGCGGCTCCTTCGGCATCCTCCGACTTCGAGCTCGATGAAGTCAGTCTCGCCGATCTCGCTTCCGGTCTCGCGCACGGCAAGTGGACTTCACGACGCCTGGTCGAGCTCTACCTCGGCCGCATCGACGCCATTGACCGAAGCGGCCCCAAACTCGGCGCGGTGCTCGCGGTCAATCCCGATGCCGCAGACCATCGCCGCCCAGCTGGACCAGGAACGAAAGAGCGGTCAAGCGTGCGTGGCCCGCTCCATGGCATCCCGATCCTGCTCAAGGACAACATCGAAACGCGCGACCCTATCGCCACCACCGCCGGTTCACTCGCTCTCGCCGATTGGCGCGCCCCGCAAGACGCAGTCGTCGCAGCCCGTCTCCGCGCGGCCGGCGCCAGTCATCCTCGGCAAAACCAATCTCAGCGAATGGGCCAACCTCCGCTCCACGCACTCCTCCAGCGGATGGAGCGGACGCGGCGGCCAAACCAAAAACCCCTACGCGCTCGATCGCAGTCCTTCGGGCTCCAGCTCCGGCTCGGGCGCGGCAACGTCCGCCAATCTCTGCGCCGCGGCCATCGGCAGCGAAACCGACGGATCCGTCACCAGCCCGTCATCCATCAACGGACTCGCCGGCATCAAGCCCACCGTGGGACTCGTCAGCCGCACCGGCATCATCCCCATTTCGGCCAGCCAGGACACCGCCGGCCCCATGGCGCGCACCGTTCGCGACGTCGCGATTCTGCTGAGCGTCATGGCCGACCCGGATTCGCACAACGCCCACGACTACTCCACGTTTCTCGATCCCAACGGCCTGCGCGGCGCCCGCCTCGGCATCGCTCGCCAGTTTTTCGCGAACTACGCGCCCCTCGATGCGTTCTTGAGCGGGTGCGTCGACGCGTTGAAAAAAGCCGGTGCCGAGATCATCGATCCCGCCAACATCACAACCATCGGCCAGCTCCCCGGTCCCGAACTCGAGGTGCTGCTCTACGAATTCAAGGACGGCCTCAATCGCTACCTCACGCGGCTCCCCGCCGGCAGTCCCGCGCGCACGCTGCAGGAGCTGATCGCCTTCAACGAAAAGAATCGCGATCGCGAGATGCCCTTCTTCGCCCAGGAGCTCTTCATCCAAGCCGAGGCCAAAGGCCCGCTCACCGACGCCGCGTACCTCAAAGCCCGCGCCGATTGCGTGCGCCTCTCGCGCCAGGAAGGCATCGACGCGCTGCTCGCCAAGCATAAACTGGACGCCATCGTATCGCTCACCTCCGGCCCTGCCTGGTTGATCGACCATGTCAATGGCGATGGTGACACCGGCAACTGCACCACGCCCGCCGCCGTCGCCGGCTACCCGCACATCACCGTCCCCGCCGGCTTCTATCGAGGCCTGCCCATCGGCCTGTCGTTCTTCGGCGCCGCCTGGAGCGAGCCCACGCTGATCAAACTCGCCTACGCCTGGGAGCAACAAATGAACGCCCGCCGTAAACCAGGTTTTCTCGCTGGTGTGGCCAGCGAGCTTGCCAAGTAATCCTAGCTGGACCTAGGTAACAGGCTCCCAAGTGACTTCGACGTGGGCGATGTCATCGATCAATGGCCTTCGCAGATCTAGGGCCGTGGTCACGTCAACGCTCCAGAGGACCTCGTACAGATCAATCCCCTTGTGGGTTACCACGGTTCGACCAAACGGTTGGCTCGACAGATAGCTATGTAAGGTGGCATCAGACGGGCCGAAAATCGGCGTTGTCAGCCCAGCGCCACTGACAACCCAATTTTGTCCCTGAGGCAGGTTCAAAGGCGTCCGCGACGAATAAGCGGCAGGGCCAACCGCAAGGCCTGGGTACTGAAGTGCAGGGTTGTCGGAATAGACCGTCCGCGCTTCGTCGTAAACCACTTTCGTAGCCTCAGCTTCGATCTCGATCCTAGATGTCCACTGGATCCTTTGGCCAGTTTTCTTAGAAAAAGTGGGCGCACTAATTCCCCAGGTCCCGTTTTTCCGACCTGTAGCTCCAGCTGGAAGCAGGGCTAATTCTACAGCAAATTTCTCCCTCAGGCGTTCGCGAATACCCTCTTTATAGAGCAGAGATGCGTCGTCCTTAACAGCAAAGAAGAGTTTCTCGGCCTTCGGTCGGAGCGATGCGAGGAACGCCTCATCCACTTCGGACACCAAAGCATTCAGGAAGCCGCGAAGGCCCTCCAGACTATCGAGGACTACAGTATTCGTCGCCTCGCTCAGACGACCTCGGAGAGCATCGGCGAGTAAAGCGTCACCGGTCACGAACGCAATCCGACAAACCTTCGGAGTCCTGGGGGAGAGACTTACTAGGTGCATGAACGATTCAACTACCAGTGCGTCGCGAAATCCCTTTTCCGTCTTGCCGTCCTGAAACGGCGCTCGTCTAAAAGCGGCGTCCAGGACGAGTCGTTCCCAGTCAAGGCCGGCGTATTCGGGCTTCAGCGCAATAAGCCCAAGTTCCGCCTGCCGCTGTGCGATCACTTTTTCTACACGCTCGACGAGAATCTCTTGGGTGATATTCAGATTGTGGCCCAGGAGCTTTTCAACGCGTCCGAGCGGAGTGAGCAGTTCCAGTGCCCCTTTCTGCATCTGAAATTGACGCTCCAAACGGACCACGTCGGGAAGATACCATTTGATGTCGAGATCGGGGAACCTGCTCTGGCTGATAAGAGTAGCCGCCTCTTGGCGTACAAGATCGCTGGCCGACCCAGTGAATAGGACGTTCGTGTCAAAGGCAACTCGCAACTCACGTCGCTCGCGCTTGCGCCGCGTTGCGGGTTTTTTCAGCTCGGCCTTCTCGGGAGCGCCGCCCGACGGCGGTACCTCACTTGTCATGGATCTTGAATCCCATTATCGCTCCGCAGGCTCTCGAATTGAACCGAATTTCGATACAAATCAGGCGGAACACCGAAAATATACCTTACGCCAAGTGAGTGACACATCGGGCTGCCACCCATTTCCTTCCCCCTCACCACTTTCCGCTCATCCCCCCGCAGATCCCGCGCCCCAGCCCCTAAAATCCAATCAGCAACCATGTCCCCCCGCAAACTCGCCTCCTCCCGCGCCAACGGCGCAAAATCCCACGGCCCCGCCACCACCGCCGGCAAACAAACCTCCGCCCTCAACGCCCTCGCCCACGGACTCACCGCCCGTACCGTCGTCCTCTCCAGCGAATCCACCGCCGAATACCAGGCCCAGCTCCGCGAATATCTCGACCACTTCCGCCCCCAAACCAAGCCCGAATCCGATCTCGTCCATCTGCTCGCCGACGCCCACTGGCGCGTCGCCCGCTACGCCTACGTCGAATCCGGCCTCCTCGAACAGCGTATGGAGCATCAAGAGGAGCGCCTCGACGATTACGCCGATCTCCCCGCCCACCATCGCCTCGCCATGGCCTTCGACGCGCTCTCCGGCGCCAACTCCTCACTCGCGCTTCTCAACCGCTATCAATCGCGCCTCCATCACGAATACCATCGCATCTTGAAAACGCTGCTCGAAGTGCAATCCGCCCGCGCCAGCGAAACGCCAACAGCGAAATTTCCAAACGAACCCAATCCCGTTTTTGAACAGCCCCACGCCCCCAACAACTAATAACCAACAACCAACAACCATCCGACTAACGATAGACTTGTTGGGATTGCCGCCACGGTCCGGCAAACAAGGAGGGCGCATGCGCAATCGCAGGGAATTCGTCAGCACAATGGCGGGCGTTGCCGCGGGAGCTTTTGTGTCAAGCCGCGGGCTCGTCCGCGCTCAAGCATCGCGGCGCGAAGTACGAGTGGGAGCGAAGCGCGTCAAAGTGGTCGACGTGCACGCGCACGCCGGCATCGCCGAAGTTGCCAATGTGGTGAAGGGCACGCCGCTCGAGCGCTTCGGCCGCGGCGCGGGACGCACGCTTGGACCTGATCGCATCCAGGAACTCGACAAGCGCGGCATCGACGTGCAAGCTCTCAGCGTCAACACGTTTTGGTGGTACGCGGCGGATCGCGACCTGGCAACCAAGATCGTCGCAGTGCAGGACGAGGGTGTTGCGAAATGGTGCGCGGCGCACCCCGATCGTTTCGTCGCGTTCACCTCGCCGGCGCTGCAATTCCCCGATTTGGCGGCCGAGCAGACCGAGCACGCGGTGAAGAACCTGGGAATGCGCGGTGTCGCGATCGGCGGTCACGTCGCGGGCGAGCCGCTCTCGATGCCCAAGTACGATCCGTTCTGGGCCAAAGTGCAGGAGCTGGGAGTCCTGGTCTTCATGCATCCCAACAACGCCGAGAACGTGGCCAAGCCGGAGGCGCTCGCCGGCGATCTAGGCAACGTCATCGGAAATCCGCTGGAGACCGGCCTGTTCCTGACGCACTTGATGTTCGATGGGACGCTCGATCGCTTCCCCGGCCTCAAAGTCTGCGGCGCGCACGCGGGCGGCTACCTGCCCTCGTATTTCGGACGCACCGACGTGGCTTGCTACGTGCGCCCAAATGCCAAGTGCGTAAACAAGAAGCATCCGCGCGAATACCTGCACGACCAAATCCTGGCCGATTCCATGGTGTTCTCAGCGGAGGGCGTCCGGCACCTGGTGGCGGAAATGGGCGCGTCCCAAGTGGTGTATGGAACGGACATTCCGTTCGTGTGGCCGGATACCATCGACGCCATCCTCGAAGCCGAGATCCCAGACGCGCAGAAGGAAGCGATCTTGGGCGGGAATCTGGCAAAATTGCTGAAGATCTAGCGAATGCCCCTATCCGCTGGGACCAGTTTGGGACCCTACGAGATCCTCGCGCCCATCGGCGCCGGCGGAATGGGTGAGGTGTACAAAGCGCGCGACAGCCGGCTCGATCGCATCGTCGCCATCAAACTTTCCCGCGAACAATTCTCCGCCCGTTTCGAGCGCGAGACCCGCGCCGTGGCCGCGCTGAATCATCCCAACATTTGCCAGCTTTACGACGTCGGACCGAATTATCTGGTGATGGAATTTGTGGAGGGATCGCCCTTGGCGCCGGTGGACAGCACGCGCAAGCTTCTCGATCTCGCCGTACAGATCGCCGACGGGCTGGCCGCGGCGCACGCTGCCGGAATTATCCATCGCGATCTGAAGCCCGACAACATTCTCGTGACGCGCGAGGGCCGGGTGAAGATCCTCGATTTCGGTCTCGCCAGGACATCGGCGGTCGAGGAAAGGCCCGACACCGCCACCCGGACCATCGCGATCACGGACGCCGGGACCACGGTCGGGACCATCGCCTATATGAGTCCGGAGCAGGCGCGCGGCAGCGCGGATCTCACGCCCGCGTCCGATCAGTTTTCGTTCGGGCTCATCCTGTATGAGCTAGCGACAAGAAAACGCGCATTCGACCGTGGCAGCAAGGCCGAAACCATGACGGCCATCATCCGCGAGGACGCCGACCCACTTCCTGCCAGCGTACCCGCGCCCCTGCGCTGGATCATCGAGCGCCTGCTTTCCAAAGAACCTTCGGAGCGCTACGATTCCACGCGCGATCTGCATCGCGAATTGCGCCAGGTTCGCGAACACCTTTCCGAAGCTCGAACCAGCGCGACGGAGTTAGTCAGCGCAACAGCGATCCCAAAGAAAAAGCCCCTGACGCTGTTGCTCGGCATCGGCCCGGCTTGCCTCATCGCCGGAGCCGCGCTCACTCTTCTACTGCTTCCGCCTCCGCCTACTGACATTTCCAAATACACGTTCACGCCGATTGCGCGCGACGAAAAGATGGAGATGCAGCCCAACTGGTCGCCCGACGGAAAGAGCATCGCTTACGTTGTCGTTATCCATGGGGTTAGCCAAGTTTTTACCAAAACGGTTGGTGCGCCCGACGCGGCGCAGCTGACGAAGTCGGCGGAGATCTGTACCTGGCCGTTCTGGTCGCCCGACGGTTCCACCATCTACTACACGGCGCCCAAAGGTTTATGGGCTGTGGGCTCTTCGGGAGGAACGCCTGAACTGGTGCTCGAAAACGTGACCTCGGCCGCGATTCATCCGGACGGAAAGACATTTGCCGTCATGCGCGACGGCAGGCTCTGGGTGGGTCCGCTGCATGGAAAGCCGAGACAAATCGAACTAGGCCCCTCTCCGCTGACTGACGCGGTGATGCTGAGATTTTCACCGGACGGCGCCAAGCTTGCCGCGTTGGTGAGTGGCAAAGGCGTTCTTCGGGTTATGGCGTTTCCCTCCGGCAGCTGGCGCACCTTAGGGAACTACGGCTGGGAAAGTCTCGCTTGGCTGCCCGACAGCCGTCGGCTTGTAGTCGACAAAGACGAAGCTAACAGAACAGTTTACGTGGTGGACACAATGCGTGGAAGCGCGCTGGTGATGTATAACAGTCCCGATTCAATGACGGAGCCTGCGGTATCTCCGGATGGGAAACGAATGGCCTACGTGGCGGGCGACTACGAGTGGAATGTGGTCGAAATCTCCTTGGGTGACCGCAGTGTTCACGCGCTGGTGGCCGGCGGTGGCGCGGCCTGGTGGCCCGACTGGGCTCCATCCGGGACGCACTTCATTTCTTCCAGTGACCGAGAGGGCCACTTCGCGATTGTGGATCAGTCCTTGAAGGAAGGATTCACCCGCCGGCTCGCCGAGGCTCCTTCTACTGGCGCGGTGGACAATCCCCTGTGGGCGCCGGATGGGATGCGGTTCCTTTTCTTTTACGGGTCTTTGGAGCAGGGTGCAAAACTTACGCTTTCCAATGTGTCAGGTGGCCGCACCACGACATTGGATTCGGACGTGGAACTCGGAATGTCGGCGTGGTCAGCCGACGGCCAATGGGTGGCGTACGAACGCCGAAAGGCGGGGGCGGTTCAACTTGTCAAGATTAAGCCTGGCTCCGGGGAGGGTCCCCAGATTTTGCTCACTGGGGCAGTGACGCCCAGAGAAAGCTTCTACCAAAGGATGCAATGGTCTCCGGCCGGCAATTGGATCCTTTACCCGACCCTGACCGAGAGCGAAGGCCTGTCTCTCCTATCGCCGGACGGCCACATCAACCGCAAACTGACTTCACGCCGGTTCACGGACTATGGATTCTCGAAAGATGGCAGCCAGGTTCTCGGGATTTATCGCAATACCAATCCAGAGGGCGCGGAGTGGCAAATGTATTCGGTGGACGTGAAGTCCGGCGTTGAGAAACTGCTGGGCGCCATTGATTTACCGCCAGCGACGGAAGGCATGGCGGGCTTCAGCCTGCATCCCGATGGCAAGAGCTTTCTGATTTCGATCGCGAAATGGCCCTATGACATTTGGATGCTGGAGGGCTTTGACCAAAACAAAAGCTGGCTGGATCGCCTGCTGCGCCACTGATGGCGAGCAATACTTCAGAACCCGGGCGGACGCTCGCCGGCTACATTCAGCGCACGCTCCATAGCGATTCCGGCACGTCCGATGGTGCCTTCATCGAACAGCCGGCCAATGAGTGTGACGCCGTGGGGCACTCGGCGCGGAGGAGAAAACTTGGGAAGCGGATGCGCGGGGTCGGGAGCCCAATCGCTGCGTGCCTCCGATACTTCGACGAAGCCAGTGCGCAGAGTCAGCGACGGATGGCCGGTGAAGTTGGTGATGGTCAGCATCTCATCGCGCAGCGATGGAACAAGGAGCAAGTCCACTTGAGAAAAGATGCGGGCCATTTCCTGCGCCACGCTGCGGCGAAAACGGTCGGCCTGCACGAAGTCCACCGCGGACAAGAAGCGGGCTTGGCGAAACAGATTGGGCCACGCGTCGGGGACCTGCATCTTCAGATCCTTGAGCCCGCCAGCCAGCGTGAGTTCCTCGAACGCCGCGGCGCCTTCGGCAAACAGAATCAGGCTGAGCGAGTCATAGGGCCAATCGGGAAGCGTGACTTCGGTCGGAATCATGCCGAGTTTCCGCATGGTTTCGAGCGAGGCGCGATCGACGTTAGTCGCCGGGGCTTCCTGCATCCATTTGGGGAAGTAGCCGACGCGGAGGCCGCTCACCGGCGCCGCAGCGTCGAAATCGAGCGTGCTCGGGACGCTCGCGACATCGCCTGGGTCGGGGCCCGAGATGGCCCGCAACACGAGCAGCCCGTCCTCCACGCCGCGCGTCATGGGCCCGAGTTTGTCGAGCGACCAGCACAGCGTCATCGCACCCGTGCGCGGCACTCTTCCATAGGTAGGGCGAAGTCCGGTAACGCCGCAGCGCATGCTGGGACTGACGATGCTGCCGCCCGTTTCGCTGCCGATAGCGAATCCGACCAGTCCCGCGGCAGTGGCGGCGCCGGGGCCGGCGCTCGATCCGGACGATCCTTCTTCCGCCAGCCATGGATTCACAGTCTGGCCGCCGAACCAGATGTCGTTCAGTGCGAGCGCGCCGAGGCTCAGCTTGGCAACGAGGACAGCTCCGGCATCGTGCAGGCGTTTCACTACGACGGCGTCTTGCGTGGGCACGCGATTGCGATACGGCTCGGCGCCGTAAGTGGTGGCGATTCCGGCGGTGTCCAGGAGGTCCTTCGCGCCCCACGGAATGCCATGCAATGGGCCGCGGTAATGCCCTGCGGCGATTTCGTGATCGGCCTGCTGAGCCTGCGCGAGCGCGAGGTCGCTGGTGAGAGTGATTACGCAGCGCAGCTTCGGATCGAACTGGTGCAGGCGATCGAGATAGAGATGCGTGAGGCGCTCGGAGGTCAGCTGGCGAGTTTCGATCCAGCGCGACAGTTGAGTGAGAGGAGCGAACGCGATGTCCTGATCGTTGGCGGGAAGCGGGAGGGGCGCGTTGCGGGTGCGAACGAAGCGATCAGGCGCGGGGTTCGTCCGTTCGGTGAGCGATGCAGGATCCCAGCGTGTAGCGGGGGCTACCTGCGGGAAGAACTTGCGCGGTCCGGCACGGCGTTCGTAGAGCGGCGCCATCGAGCTGCGCCAATTCCCGGCGGCCGTCGCGCGATCGGCATCGCTGAGCGGAAACTGCACCAGTTTTTCAGCTTCAACGAAGGTGGACGTCGAAACCGCGGGTCCGGCTTCGGGCGCGGTTCCGAAGGCCGGCGGGGCGCCTGGTGTGGCGACCGCCGAAGGACCGGTCGCACTTGGCGCTGGTTTACGGCACGCGGCCATCACAGCGCTCGTCGCAGCAATGGTTGCTCGGCTCAAGAATCCTCTACGTGTATTTGGCATGGTTAAGCTTTCGGATGCGCCTTGTCGTACACCGCCATTAAATCCGACAGCGACACTTGCGTATATTTCTGCGTCGTCGATAGCCGCGCGTGCCCCAGCAGTTCTTGAATGGCGCGCAGATCGGCGCCGTCGCTCAGCAGATGGGTCGCATACGCATGGCGCAGGCTGTGCGGATGAATGGACGAATCGCCGGTGATCATCTGAGCGTAAAACTTCACGATGCCGCGCGCGCCGCGGTCGGTCAGGCGGCTACCGCGATGGTTCAAGAACAGCGCACGCTCGGCTCCGGGCGCCGGCTTCCTGAGCGTTAAGTAATGATCCAGCGCCGCCGACGCCTTGCCCGCATACGGAACCTGCCGCTCCTTCTTGCCCTTGCCGCGCACGCGCACCCAGCGCTCGCTGAAATCGAAATCGTCCAGATTCAAGCCCACCAGTTCGCTGATTCGCAGCCCGCACCCGTACAGAAATTCGAAGATCGCCAAGTCCCGCGCGGGATACGGCCGCTCGAACTGGTCCGCCGCCGGCAAAACGCCATCCACCAGGCCGTTGGTCTGCTCGGCCGTCATCACCGCCGGGAGCGATTTCGGAGCCTTCGGCGTACGGACCATGCGTGCGACGTTCTTCGTTACCACGCCCTCGCGCAACAGAAACTTGAACAACGAACGAACCGCCGCCAATTTCCGGCGCATGCTGACGGCGGTCAAGTTCTGTTCGTACAAATGGCCGAGCCATTCCCGGATCGCCAACGCGTCGATCTTTTCGACCGAGGGCGCTGCTTCGCCTGGAATTGTGAAATACGCGATCAATTGGTCCAGGTCCGACGCGTAATTGCGCACGGTATGCGCGGAGGCGTTCTGACGCCGCAGTTCGTCCAGGAAGCGCGAGACCTCGCCCGCCAATTCAGGCATAAATCGCCCGGTATTCGTCCAGCTTTTCGAGCGCGCGCCGGCAAACTTCGGCGTGGCGTGCTTTCTTGTCGTGCCGGAACCGCAGCCGCGTCGGCTCATCGAGGGCGGGCAGAAGATCGAATGTGATATTGGCCGGCTGGTAATTACGCGCATCCGCGCCTGAGACATAGGCACACAGCGATCCGATGGCCGTCTCTCGCGGAAACGGCCGAATCTCTGCTCCCGACACCAATTCAGCCGCGTGACGCCCGGCAACGAGGCCGGTTGCGATGGATTCCACGTATCCTTCCACCCCCGAAATTTGCCCCGCGAAGAAAATGCCGGGCCGCGTGCGAAGCTGCAGCGTGGGCGTCAGCAGGGCCGGAGCATTGATATAAGTATTGCGATGAATTTGCCCATAACGCAGAAACTCGGCGCGTTCTAATCCGGGAATCATACGAAATACTCGAGCCTGCTCGGGAAACCGCATGTGATTTTGAAACCCGACCAGGTTGTAACTATCCGCCCGCAGATTTTCCTGCCGCAATTGCACCACCGCGTACGGCCGCCGTCCCATGCGCGGATCTTCGAGCCCCATCGGCTTCATTGGACCGAACCGCAAAGTCTCGCGCCCGCGCCGGGCCAGTTCTTCGATGGGGAGGCAGGCTTCGAAAAATCGGGCGTTGTCTTCGGGAATGTGCGACGGAACGGCCTCGGCCGCGAGAACTGCGTCAACGAAGCGCTCGTACTGCTCGCGGTTGAGCGGGCAATTCAAATAATCGTCCGTCCCATCCATCGATTTGCCATACCGCGACGCGCGAAAGGCAACAGACAAGTCGATGGACTGTGCCTCCACGATCGGGCTGATGGAATCATAAAAGAACAGCCGTTCCGTTCCCGTCAACCTCCCGATTTCCCCAGCCAACAGGCCACTGGTGAGCGGTCCCGTCGCGATGATCGTGATCGCGTTCTCCTCAATCGAGGTGACTTCTTCCCGCCGCAGCTCAATGCGCGGATTCTCTTCAATCGCTCGGGAAACCTCGCGCGCAAACACTTCGCGATCCACCGTCAGGGCCTGGCCGCCTGGCACGCGAGCCATCCGCGCCGCCCGCAACAGCAGCGAATCGCACCTGCGAAGTTCTTCCTTCAACAACCACGGCGCTGAATTTTCCCCTTCGCTCTTGAGCGAATTGCTGCACACCAATTCTGCGAGCTGACCGGTTTTGTGCGCCGGCGTCGGCCGCACGGGACGCATCTCAAATAGAGTGCAATTGAGGCCCGCCGATGCGATCTGCCACGCCGCTTCAGAACCGGCCAAGCCTCCGCCGAGAATATGAATGGGACCCACTAGGTCCAGCATACAGTGCCGGGCATACGGTGCCGGGCGATGGCGCTAAACTAAAATCTCCGTGATCTGCCGCACTTGCGCGCGTGACATCCCGGACGCCAGCCGCTTCTGCTTGTCGTGCGGCGCGTCACTGAACGGACCGGCGAATGGCCAGGTGGAAGTGACTCAAACGGTCGCCACCTCGGCTCGCACGCCAACTCCCGCACGTACTCCCACGCATCCATCGCTCTCTTCGTCGGGTTCGCTTCCTGCAGGCCGCTTCGTGCCCGGCGCGCTGCTGGCCAATCGCTATCGCATCGTCGCGCTACTTGGCCGGGGCGGCATGGGCGAAGTTTATCGCGCGCACGACCTGACGCTCGGCCAAGAGGTCGCGCTCAAGTTTCTGCCCGAAGCGGCGGCGCGCAATCCGGCCGCGTTGGCCCGCTTCTACAACGAAGTCCGCATCGCCCGCCAAGTCTCGCACACCAACGTCTGCCGCGTGTACGATCTCGGCGAGGTGGAAGGCCAGCCGTACCTGTCGATGGAGTACGTCGATGGCGAGGACCTTGGCTCGCTTCTGCGCCGCATCGGCCGCCTGCCATCCGACAAGGCCATCGAGATCGCGCGCCAGTTGTGCGCCGGCCTCGCCGCCGCCCACGCCAAAGGCGTTCTGCATCGCGATTTGAAACCGGCCAACGTCATGCTGAACGGCCGCGGCCATGTGGTGGTCACCGATTTCGGGCTGGCCGCGCTGGCCGACGAAATCCCGGGCGAGGAGATCCGCAACGGCACCCCGGCGTACATGGCGCCGGAACAACTGGCCGGCAAAGAAGTCACCGTGCAGAGCGACATCTATTCGCTTGGCCTGGTGCTCTACGAGGTTTTCACCGGCAAGCGCGCGTTCGAAGCATCTACACTGGCGGAACTGGTGCGCCTGCACACCGAGACCACGCCGGTGAGCCCGTCCTCGTTGGTGAAGGAGCTCGACCCGGCGGTGGAAAGCGCGATTCTGCGCTGCCTCGATCCCGAGCCTTCGCATCGTCCTCCGACCGCTCTCGCCGTTGCCGCGCGTCTGCCTGGTGGCGATCCATTGGCTGCCGCACTGGCGGCCGGTGAAACGCCGTCGCCTCAAATGGTGGCCGCGTCGGGTGAAACCGCGGCGCTGCCCTGGAAGATCGCAGTTCCAAGCCTGGCAGCCGCGTTGGTAGGACTCGCGATTTTCGTATTCGCCTTCGCCAATGCCAGCCTGATCGAAAAAGCGGAACCGTCGAAGTCGCCCGAAGTGCTCGCCGACAAAGCGCGCGATCTGATCCAGCGCCTGGGCTACAGCGCGCCGCCGGCCGACACGGCCTATGCCTACGACACGGATGATGATTTTATGACGGCGGTTGAAAAGACCGACCAGCCGCGCCCGGATTGGGACGAGATCGTGCGCAGCCGTCCCGCCTATCTCAAGTTTTGGTACCGCCAAAGTCCGGAGCCGATGCTGGCTAAGGGAATGAACGATCAGCTGTTCATTCCGGGCGAAATTTCGGAATCTGATCCGAAGCTAACTCTTTCGGGAATGATCGACCTGCGGCTGGATTCGCAAGGACGGCTAACTTATCTCGAAGCTTTGCCGCCGCAAAAAGAAGATACGCCGCAGCAAGCGCCGGCCCCTGACTGGAGCGCCCTATTCGCCGCCGCCGGTCTGGACATGTCCAAGTTCCAAACCGCCGCGCCCCAATGGACGTCGCTTGCAAGCTCCGATGCGCGCCAGGCTTGGACTGGTGAATGGCCCGGATACAAGCACCGCCCGCTGCGGGTTGAGGCTGCTGCCTGGCATGGCCGCCCAGTCTTTTTCTCCTTGATAGGGCCATGGACCCGAGCCACGCGTATGCCGGCCGCCGGAGCCAGCGCCAGTAGCCAAGTGCTCAACGCGATTTTACTGTCGCTGGTGGTTCTCATCCCGATTCTCGCAGCCGTTTTCCTGGCGCGCTGGAACTTCGTTCACGGCAAAGGTGATCGTCTCGGCGCCATGCGCCTGGCGATTCTGTTCTTCTCGATCCACTTGGCGATCGTGGCGTTCACACCCCACATTTCCTCGCTCGGAAATTTCATCTATCTGCTCGCGCTTATGGTGAGCATGTCGCTATTCTGGGGCGCCGTGGTGTGGGTGCTGTACCTGGCGGTGGAACCGTATGTTCGCCGTTATTGGCCGCAAGCCATGATTTCCTGGAGCCGCGCCATGGTTGGACGCTGGCGAGATCCATTAATCGGCCGCGATGTGCTGTACGGCGTGATATTGGGCGTGCTGTTCTGCGATCTCTACATGCTCCGCTACTTTCTGGAAGCCCGGCTGGGCGCGCCGCCATCGCTGGTGTCTACGCGCTTTTTCACCAGCCTGCGAGTCGGTTTCGGGGCATGGCTGGCGCACGATATCCAGTCGATCGGCTCGACGCTGCTCTTATTCATGATTCTCTTCCTGGTTCGGGTGCTGCTGCGAAAATCGTGGCTCGCCGCCGCCGGCTTCGTACTGCTATTCACGGCGGTCAAATCGGTGTCTTCCAACTATCCGGGCGTCGAATGGCCCATGCAGCTGATTCTCTATACCGCGCTCGCCATCGGCGCTCTGCGCTTTGGATTGGTGACGCTCACAGTGGCTCTCTATACCGCTGATTTAGCGCTGAACCTACCGGTGACACTGAATGCATCGGCCTGGTACTTCACGAATCCGACACTGGCGCTGGCCAGCATCGCGGCGCTCGCCATCTGGGGATTCTACACGGCTCTCGCCGGGCAGGTGCCGTGGAAAACGGAATCATAAACGCCGCACGCTGATCCCCCCGCCGGACGTGTGCAGGTACAGCAACGGCCCTCCACCGTTTAGAGGCGCACGCAGTTCGCGCTGCCGCCGTTCACCATCTCGGTAAGGAACTGGAAAATCCGTCCAAATTCCTCCGCCGCTGGTGGAGGCATCCAAATCCACGTGAATGCTCTTGGCCAAGCTCACGCTGATGCTCCCGGCCGAGGTTTCCAAGCGGCATTCCTCCGTGGGCTGGCCGGTGAACGACGCGGTCACGCCGCCTCCGGAAGTGGTGGCCACAATCGAGCCCGCGGCGTCGCGTATCTCAATTCCTCCGCCCGATGTTCGCGCCTTCACATGGCCGGACGCCCGCTCAATCCAGATCCCTCCGCCGCTCGTTGACGCGTCCACGTCGCCACTCATTTCGGTGATCCGGATGGGTCCGCCCGAAGTGTGCACTATGGCCCGGCCCTTGCCGTTCGCGAGCGTGATGGGCCCGCCCGAGGTGCGTCCGTTCACCGGGCCCTCGATGCCTTCGAACTCGAGCGATCCGCCGGACGTGCGCGCGTCCACGGCGCCCTTCAAGTCGCTCACCGAGATCGGCCCGCCCGACGTCGCCACATCGGCGTCGAACTTCCGCGGCACGGTCACGCGATATTCCACCTGGCTCAGCCACTCCGAGTATTCCAGGCAGCGCCCGTTGTGGCACACCGGATGGCCGCCTCCAGCGATCAAGGTATTGAACATCCACAAGAACGATTGCGGCTTCCAGCCATTCCGGAATGTCCCGCTCACGCGTATGTCGGAGCCTTCGTGCGTCACATCCAAGCGGAAATCGCGCAGCATGCGGTCAAACTCGCCGCGCGAGATCGGATCGCCGCGAAAGTACACCTCGACCGCCACGGTCTTGTCATCGCCGGGCTGCACCCGGATCGCGCCGAATTCGGCGTTCAACATCAGGCGAGTGGCCGAGGAAACGGGCGCCGACTTCCGCACCCGGTCTTCAATGTCAACGGCCTTCAGCAGCGATACACAGGCCAGCGCGGCGGCAAGCGAGCGGAGCATAGGCACCTCCCATGCACAGTTACTACGTTGTGGGCGGCATTCGGTTCGCAAAATGTTCGACGGACCGCACCCGCCCCCTTGGTCTATCATTAGCCCGCGCCAGCCTGGGCTATAATCAACCGATGGACCGCCACTTGCTAAACGGTCCACTTCACATGCGCAGTATCTTTATATCTACACTTCTGCTCACGTCGGCCGCCTACGCCGAAGGCCCTGTGGCTCCCGTCGAATCCGGCTCTTTGATGATCAAATCGGTGCGCGTCCTCGGCACCTCCGCGCCTGTGGAATTGAAGACACAGGTGGGCCAGCTTTTCGACGCCGACGCCGTCCAGAGCGACGTACACCGGCTGTGGTCCACCGGCCACTTTGATGATATTCGCGTGGAAACCAAGCCTCAGGATGACGGCACGTCGGTGGTCTTCAACGTCGTCGAGATGCCGCAGATGGTGCTCCATCAACTGAAGGTCGAGCCCTCCACCTATGGGCTGCAGATGTCGCTGCCCGAGGGCACGCCGATTACCCGGCTGCGCGCGCATCAAATCGCTTTCCAGGCCGAGCAGGACCTCCGTAACGACGGCTTCCGCAACGCCACGGTGGACTACGATATCGTCCCCTACATCGGCCGCAAGGTGGATCTGCATCTCAACATCGACGCCGGCGAGCGCATCCGCGTCAAGGAAGTAAGTTTCACCGGCAATACAGAATTCGATCCGAAGGATCTGCACGGCGTCCTACATTCGCTGAAGATCAGGCGCGTTACTCCCCCCATCCCCGGAATCTGGAACGGCTGGATCATCAACCCCGGCTACAGTCCGCAAGGCGTGCAGGGCGACATGGCGCTGCTGCGCTCCTATTACATGTCGAAAGGCTACTTCGACGCCAGCGTCAAACTGGACGACATCGCAATCGCTGAAAAGGCCGCCCACATCAAGATTCAAGTGGAAGCCGGGCAGCTGTATCACGTGCCGAGCTGGGAGATTTCAGGCAATGGAGTCAGCTCGACGATCGTGCATCCGGCGAACGGCCTGATGCGTTCTCAGAATTTCTGTTCCGCATTGTTCGACGCGCGCCGTGCCGCCGAACACGATGGCATTCTCGATTTCAACGTCAACATGCAGGTGCAGCCCACTGCGGAGAGCACGCCCGAAGCGCCCGAAGCCAACCTGGCCGCCACCATCGATCGCGGCGCACCATATCATATCGGCCGCATCGAATTCACCGGCAATCGCCACTTCTCGGAAGCCGCTGTGCGCAGCAATTTTCTATTGGATGAAGGCGACCTGCTCGACGAACATCTTCTGCGCAAGAGCATGGCGCGTCTGAACGAAGCGAACTACTTCCAGCCCATCGGTGAGCGCAATACGATCCTCCATACGGATCCCAAAACCGGGATCGCCGACATCGATATTCGGGTGACCGAGCGCAAGCGCGGCGCGTGGAATCTGTCTGGACCCGTGGGACCGGCCAGCGTCGCCGGACCGCTGGACGCTTCCATCCGTTCCCGCCTTCCCTCGTGGGGACGCGGGATTCTCGAGGCCTCCACGTACACGGCTTCCCTGACAATCTTCGCGTTCGCTCGCCCCTTGATTCCCGGACTTGGACTGCCCAAGATTCCCTTGATCCCCATCGCCGCTCTGAACCGGCCCTATACGCCCGGCGAAGGTTGGAAATCGGGCTGGGCGATCATTCCGCAACTCGGCTGGGAATACATGGTGATGGGCTACGGAGTTTCGCAACTGCAGCATAGGCTGACCCCGATTCTTCGCGGCGACGCAGGTCTTGAGCCGGAACTCGCCATTACTGTGCAGACCCCCACCCAGCAGACGACGATGTTCTGTCAGCCGCCCGCTCCGCGTTTTGCCCTGGTGCGGAATGGACTCGCGATGGCTCTGGGATTCGTCGGCTCGATGGCTGGGCTTTAACGCCGGTTGATCAGCCACAAGATCAGCGAGAGCACCGCGCTGATCAGCACGCACGTCACCAGCGGAAAATAGAAGACGGAATGCTTGCCGCGGATCACGATGTCGCCGGGCAGCCGCCCCAGGCGGATCGGCAGCTTTTCGGCCAGCGAAATAACCACGCCGAGCGCCGCTACCAGCCGCCCAAGCATAATCAGCATGCGCCCCAAGCTCATCTTGGTTTCATTCTATCGTCCGCAATGCTTCGGATTGGCAATCGCATACGCCGGCGCCGTGCTAGCCTGACGTGCATGGCCGTTGATCCCGCGCTATCGGTCGTCATCGCCACGCCCGACACCTACGAAACCATCCGCCTCACCATGCGCCACCTGCGCGCCCAAACCGCGCGGCGTTCTGTCGAAATCGTGATCGTCGGTCCCACGCACGAGGCCATCCGGCCGCCCGCCGAAGACGTTCGCGAGTTCCACTCCCACCAGATTCTCGCTCTCGGCTGCGTCCCTTCGATTGGACGCGCCAATTCAGCCGGCGTTCTCGCAGCTCGCGCCCCGCTCGTCGCATTGGCCGAAGATCATTGCTTCCCCGAGCCCGGCTGGGCCGACGCTCTCATCCGCGCTCACCAGGCGCCCTGGGCCGTCGTCGGACCCGTGGTGCGCAACGCCAACCCCCGCACCATCGTCAGCTGGTGCGATTTCGTCATCGGCTACGGTCCTTGGATGGACCCCGCCGCCGCGCAATGCATGCCCTTCCTGCCGGGCCACAACAGCTGCTATAAGCGGTCCCTGCTGCTCGAATACGGCGATCAGCTGGAAGATCTCATGGAAGCGGAAACCGTCCTGCACCTGGATCTCGCCCGGCGCGGTCATCAACTTCGAATGGAGCCCGAAGCCCGCACCGCTCACACGAACTTCGCGCTGCTGTCGTCCTGGGTGCCCGTTCAGTTCTATGCCGGACGCGTCTTCGGTGCATCGCGCGCCGCGGCTTGGCCGATCGCAAAACGGCTGCTCTACTTTGCCGCATCGCCTCTGATCCCCGCTGTGCGCCTGTTCCGCTGCCTGCGCGAGCTAGCTAAACCCGGCCGCCCCAGCCGGCGCATTCCTGCGATGTTGCCGCTGCTTGCCCTCGGCCTGGCCCTCGACGGCCTGGGACAAATGACCGGCTATTTGTTTGGAGCGGGAGACGCAGTGGAGCGCGTCGCCGCGTACGAATTTCATCGTTTCCAGCACATCCCCGCGTCCGACCGCGCCGATATTGGGCTTTCCCCAACCCCCGA
The DNA here is from genome assembly GCA_963772905.1 of Bryobacterales bacterium. Classification (GTDB taxonomy): domain Bacteria; phylum Acidobacteriota; class Terriglobia; order Bryobacterales; family Bryobacteraceae; genus Palsa-89. The sequence continues at coordinate 711,956 of CAVYZD010000001.1, forward strand.
TCCCGAGCCGTCTTTAATGTGATTTGATAAGGTATGCGGCAGTTCTTGCTCGGACTCGCAATTGCGGCATCGCTCAGTGCCGGCACGACCCTCTCTTTCGACAGTCCTAGCCCCTCCTGGATCACGCTCCACGGCGCCGCCGCTCCCGACCCCTCGGTGACCCACGACGGCCAGATGTCGATGCGGGTCGAATCCGGCTGGCCGCGACGCTCGCGTCCAATCCGCGCCCATCGCCGCTCACCATCGGCAAGCCGTACGAACTCTCCGGCTGGATCCGCACCGAAAAACTCACCGTCCACGATCTCGATCGCGCGCCCATCGCCACCGGCGCCGCCCTCACCATGGCGTCCATGCCTTTCGACGTGCATTCGGAATCCATCGCCGGCTCGCGCGATTGGACCCGCGTGCATCTCCGCTTCACCGCCACGCGCGCGCAAGACAGCCTCGTCCTCACCGTCGCCTACGGAGGCACATTCGAAGGAAAAGCCTGGTTTTCGGGTGTCGCTCTCAACGAAGCGCCCGCCAACATTCCACGACGCCTGGCCAGCACCCTCCGCCGTCACTACCTATGGCCCCGCCTATCGCTACCCGGTCGCCGGCTGGATCTATCTCCATGTCGAAGGCAAACCCTACGAGCGCGGCTACCAGCACGGTCGACTGATGGCTAAGGAAATCCCGCAATACATGGAGCGCTGCGCCGCCGAGCTCGATCCCGTCGGCAAAAACAAAAGCTGGGATCTGGCCCGCACCACCGTCAGCGCGCTGTTCCTGCACGGCTTCGATCAGGAAATTCTCCAGGAGATGAAGGGCATCGCCGACGGTGCGTCCGACGCAGGCGCGCGCTTTCGAAAATCGACCCATCGATCTCACCGACATCGCCGTCGTCAACACCACGGTCGAACTCGGCGATCTGAAGGAAGCGCTCGCCATCACGCCTAACGGTCTCGAAAGCTTGCGCCTCATCGCTCCCAACTACGGCGACCGCAGGCGCGAGCATCAGGACCATTGCAGCGCTTTCGCCGCCACCGGGCCCGCCACGCGCGACGGTCGCATGGTCATCGGGCACATCACCTGGTGGCCGCTCACCCTCGCCGAACAGACCAACGTGATGATCGATATCCAGCCCGCCACCGGCCATCGCGTGCTGATGCAAAGCTATCCCGGCGGCATCGAGAGCGGAACCGATTGGTATCAGAACGACGCGGGCATCGTGCTCAGCGAGACCACCATCAATCAAAGCCCATTCAACGTCAACGGCACGCCCGTCGCCTACCGCGCGCGCCACGCCATCCAATATGGCGACAGCATCGACAAAGTGGTCGAGATTCTCAGCACGAAGAACAACGGCCTCTACACCAACGAATGGCTGCTCGGCGACGCAAAGACCAACGAAATCGCGCTCTTCGAGCTGGGCACTTACAAATCGCGCCTCTATCGCAGCTCCAAGAACGATTGGTTCGGCGGCACCGAAGGCTTCTACTGGGGCGACAACAACGCCAAGGATCTGAGCGTTCGCCTGGAAGAAACTCCCGATCCCAACGCCCCGCCCAACTACATCCCCTACGTGCCCACCAATCGCGATCTGAAGTGGCAGGATCTCTACCACGAGTACAAAGGCAAGATCGACGAGCAGTTCGCATTCCTGGCGTTTCACACCGCGCCGCTCGTCAGCGCCACCACGATGGATGCCAAGGTGACCACCGCCGACATGGCTTCGCGCATGATGGTGTGGGCCGAGTTCGGCCGATCGAATCAGACCGAGCGCCTGCCATCCCCGCGCGACCAGGAAGAATACGCCGCTAACGACGGCCTCTATCCCTCCGGTTACCGTTTGATTTCCGCGGGCCCAGCTCCCGCATCGAAGACCACCGCCAAAACCTGGATCGAAGATCCTCCGCGGCCTCAGTACATGGATCGGTTATGGAAAGGCTGGGTGCTGCCGGCTTCCGATGCCGACGATTGGTTCGCCTCGGGATCGGCCGCTTATTACGAGGATCTCGAGTTCCCGAGATCTCTCGAACGCGATGGCCGCGCATTGGGCCGAGTATCGATCGTTAAGCGCCATCTCCGCGCCCAACGCCAAGCAGCAGTTTGAGCTCGAGACGCAGAAGGGCGCGATCTTTCCTCGATCAATTGCGCCGCACTATGGGCGACGATCGCTTCTTCAAGCTTGATGTCCGATTTCTTCGCCGCCCATAAGGCCCACGCCGTTACCGCGCAATCGTTCCTGGACGCCGCGGGCGTGAAGTTCGCCTTGCCTGCCGACCCCGGCGGCTCCACATATCTGCTGACCGACATCCGCGAGCGGCTCTCCTCCGCGATGCTGGTCTACGGCACCCAGGCCGACGCGGGCGCTAACCGCTACGCCGCCGAGCAATTGGAGAAGCGCTTCTACCTGGCGCTCGAAACCGCCGTCCCCATCCGCAAAGATTTCGAGGTCACCGATGCCGATCTCCGCACCCACGACGTCATCTTCGTCGGCCGCCCCGAAACCAACTCGGCGCTCGCGGCTCTCGACTCCAAGCTCGGTCTGGACTATTCCGGCGGCCTCTTCCGCCTCGCGGGCCAGGATCACGCCTCGGAAACCGAGGCGCTCGCGTTCGCCGCGCCGAATCCGCTTGACCCGCACCACATGGTCCTGGTTCTGGCCGGCAACAGCGCGCTTGAAACCGTGCTGCTCTCGAAAGCCGAGTTCAACGAAGCGCAATACGCGACCTTCGACGGCGGCAAGGAAATCGCTTCCGGATTTTTGAAATAGCCCGCTAACGGGCAAACGTCTGCTATACTCGCCGAAGATCTTTGAAGCTCAACGGCGAAGGATGCTCGGGAAGACGGTGTAAATCCGCCACTGCCCCGCAACTGTAAGCGGCAAATGTTTCGGCCGAGGCGATCACTGCGCAAGCGGGAAGATCGCTTCACATAAAGCAATTACGGCCAGCCGCAAGTCAGGAGACCGGTCCATCGCCCCGAAACCCAATCACGTTTTCGAGGGAGAAACGTACGATGCGAACCATTTTTCTATTATCTCTGTCGCTCGGGCTATGCGCGGGCGAAACCAACATTCACGGCACCATTCTCGATCCGTCCGGCCGCCCCGTGGAAGCCGCGCGAGTCACCTGCCAAGACCAATCCGTCTACAGCAACGCCGAAGGCCGCTTCACGATAGCCGGGCCCTGATCGCTGTTCTGCACGCGTGGAAAAAACCGGCTTCGCGACCGATCACCGCCGATCTCACCGCCGCTTCCGAAGCCAGAATCACACTCACCATCGCGGGTCCCGTGGAGAACGTGGTCGTCTCCGCCACTCGAACCGAAACCACGCCCGAGCAGGCCGCGGTCGCCGCCAACGTCATCACCGAACAGCAGCTCGACGCGCGCCAATATCCGATGCTCTTCGACACTCTCCGCGAAATTCCGGGGATGCAGATCTCCGCCTACGGTCCGACCGGCGCTCTCGCCTGCGGTCTATACGCGCGGCGCCGATTACACCGGCACGTCTGGTCTTGCTCGACGGCGTCCCGCTCAACGATCCAGGCGGCGAGCTCCACCTGGAGAATTTCTCCACCGAAGGCCTCGATCGCGTGGAAGTGGTGCGCGGTCCCGAAAGCGCGCTCTTCGGCGCGGAGGCCGCCGCCGGCGTCATCCAGCTCTTCACCAAGCACGGCAATCCCGAGGACACCGTTCCTCACGGCTCCGCTTCCTACGAGCGCGGCAGCTTCCAAACTGACCGCTGGATCGCCAATCTCACCGGCGGGCTGCCATCGCGTTTCGATTATTCGCTGAACGCTTCCGAACTCCACACCGTCGGCGAGTGGCCCAATACCTACTACCGCAACAATACCGGCATCGCCAATCTCGGTTACAAGTTCTCGGAATCCACCGAGCTGCGCGCCGTCTATCACGTCTACGACGCGCACGTGGGCACGCCCGGCCAGATCGCTTACGGAGTCGACGATCTCGTTCCCAATGAAGAAACGCGCGACCATACCGTCTCGCTGCGCCTGGACGACAGCCGCGGCGCGAACTACCAGCAGCAATTTACGTTCGGCTTTCAGCGCCTGGCCGATCGCTACAACGACGACGAGCCTTATGGCGAACAGCCGCTCGCGGCACTGGTGCGAAAACGTCGCCGGGCCTCCAGCCGGCACCTACTTCGTCGCGCTGGTGAATCCGAACGCGCCGCCCATCGTGATCCCGCCGGGCTTTACGCTGGTGCAAACCGACGCACTACTTCGGCGGCATCGGACTCGCTCAACATCACCGAACGAAAAATCGCCGGCTATCAAGGCACGCTCTCACATCGCGGCGGCGCGCTGGTGTTCGGTTACGATTATCAGAACCAGAGCGGCGTTCTCACCGGAATCGCCGCGTCGCGCAACAATAACGGATTCTTCGCGAATCATCCAGCAGAGCCTCGGAACGCGACTCCTGCTCACCGGTGGCGCGCGCGTCGAACACAGCAGCGCGTTCGGGACTATCTGGTCGGGCCGCGGGGCGGCGGTAGCTTCCGTTTCTTCGGCGAACATGGCGCGCTGTCGTCAACCTCGCTTCGCGTGAGCGGCGGACGTGGCGTCACCGAGCCCAGCCTGCTTGAGAATTACGCGCAATCGCCTTACTATTTCGGAAATCCCGCGCTGCGTCCGGAAACCACCACCACTTATGAAGCCGGCGTCGTCTCGGAATGGTGGGGACGCCGCGTGCGCACCGAAGTGAGTCTGTTCCGCAGCTCCTTCCGCGATCTGATCGCCTTCGTCGGCGACACCTGGCAGAACATCGAAGCGAGCTGGGCGCGCGGCATCGAAACATCCGCGCAGGCCCGGGTCTCGAACAACATCCTCGATTACCGGCTCTTACATGCGCCTCTACACGGACATCACCGCCTCCACGTCGCCCGAATCCTCCGACACCGGCATCGGCGAGCCGCTGGTCCACCGCCCGCGCAATTCCGGATCGCTCTCCATCGCAGTCACACCGAAGCGCTGGTCGTTCGTGATCGGCGCCAGCTTCGTCGGCGAGCGCCAGGACGCCGACTTCACTTTCGGAATCACGCGCAATCCCGGCTACGAAAGTCTCTTCGCCGGCGCGTCGTACGACATCGCCAAGCACATCACGCCGATCCTTCGCGTCGACAACCTGCTCAACGAGCGTTACGAGGAAGTGCTCGGCTACCAGGCGCTCTCGCGGGACATTCTCGGCGGCGTACGCATACATTGGTGAACAATGGGGTGAGATGCCTCGGGATTCCGGATGAGATGATGGATGTATGGCATCTTCTCCTCAAACGCAGGCCCCGTCGCCTGGCATTGTATTCGATACTTTGCAAGCCTACCAGCGCAGCGTCGCGTTGCGTGCCGGCATCGATCTGGATTTGTTCACCGCTATCGCCGAAGGCAACCATTCGCTCGCCGCGATCGCCAACGCGCATCAAAGCCTCCGAGAAGGGCACGCGAGTGCTGTGCGACTATCTCACCATGACGGGCTTCCTGGTGAAGCACAGCGGCCAGTACTCGCTGACGCCGGATTCCGCGGCCTTCTTGAATCGCCAATCGCCGGCTTACATGGGCACCATGGCGAATTTCCTGATGAGTTCGACCATCGCCGGAATGTTTGAAGACATCACCGGCGTGATCCGCCATGGCGGAGCGCTGCCCAGCGAGGACGGAGTTCTGGAGCCCGATCATGCCATCTGGGTGGAGTTCGCGCGCTCCATGGCGCCCCTGATGCAAGTGCCGGCCGAATCGATCGCAAAGATGTTCGCCGGCTCCAAGCCCATCCGCGTACTCGATATCTCGGCCGGTCACGGCCTGTACGGAATCGCTTTCGCCAAGCACAATCCGAACGCGCAAATCACCGGGGTGGACTGGGCCAGCGTTCTCGCAAGTCGCCAAAGCAGAACGCCGCCAAAGCCGGTGTCGTCCGATCGCTATTCGACCATTCCCGGCAGCGCTTTTGATGTCGACTTTGGCTCAGGCTACGACGTCATCCTGATCCCGAATTTCCTGCATCACTTCGACCGCGCCACCAACGAAAAGCTGCTCCGCAAAGTGCATGCCGCACTGGCGCCCGCGGGTATCGTGATCACGCCCGAATTCATTCCCGAACGAAGATCGCATCTCGCCTGCGCGCGACGCCATGTTCAGCATGCAAATGCTCAGCACGCCCGCGTGGCGACGCCTACACGTACTCCGAGCTCGAATCCATGTTCCGCAACGCGGGATTCTCTCGTAACGAAATGCGCGAGCTTCCGCCCTTCCCGCAGCGCCTGGTGGTATCTCAAAAATAACTTGACGAATCAAACTGGTTTTCGAAAACCTGAAGCACCGCCCCGTGCGGACGCTCATCGGCATCATCGTCATCGGCATCCAGGTGACGCTGATTCTAACGCTGGTGGGCTTGAAGGAAGGAACGTTGAGCGATCAAGCCACCCGCGCTCGTGGCGTGGGCGCCGACATCATGGTCCGGCCGCCCAGCAGCTCCGTCATCAACATGAGCGGCGATATGCCTGCGGGCATTGCCACCAAGATCGACCAGCAACCGCACGTCAAGATATCCACCGGCGTGCTGCAGCAAGGAACCGACCTGTTCAATTACGTCACCGGCCTCGATCTCGCGCAATTCAACAAGCTGAGCGGTGGATTTCATTTCCTATCCGGCGGCCCTTTCCAACATCCCGACGACGTCATGATTGACGAGTTCTACGCGAAACAACACAACTATCACGTCGGCGACACGAGTGATGCTGATCAACCATCCCTGGCGCGTCTCCGGCATCTACGAGTCCGGAATGCTGACCCGCGTGGTGGTGCCGCTGCGCACGCTGCAGGATCTGATCCGGCCAAACCGGTAAGGTGAGCATGATCTATGTCAAGCTGGACGATCCATCCAGAGACAGACCAGGTGGTTGCACAGCTTGCGCGGCGTTTTGAAGGATTACCGAATCTACTCCATGGAGGAATTCACCTCGCTCTACTCGGTGACCAACATCCCGCTCCTGAATGGATTCATTTGGGTGGTCATCGGGCTCGGCATGGTGGTCGGCTTCTTGGCCGTGTTGCTTTCCATGTATACGGCGGTATTGGAGCGTACGCGCGAGATCGGCGTGTTGAAGGCGCTGGGCGCATCGCCGGGCTACATTTTGAACATCCTGCTGCGTGAGGCGGCGTTGATCGCAATCGCCGGGGCGATTTTCGGAATTCTGCTATCGTACGTTACGCGATTCGTGATCCACAACCTGGTTCCGGCGAATTTGATCCAGGCGATCGTCCCCGAGTGGTGGCTCATTGCCGCGGCGATTGCCGTCTCCGGTGCTTTGCTCGGCGCGCTTGGTCCTGGACTGAAGGCGGCCCGGCAGGATGCGATCGAGGCCCTCGCTTATGACTAAGCGTATGACTAGCGAGCCGATCATCTCCATCCGCGGCCTGCGAAAAACTTATCACGTCGGCGACGTTGACGTGCACGCCCTGCGCGGCGTGGATCTCGATGTGCAACGCGGGCGAATTCGTCTCCATCGTCGGCCCATCGGGCTCCGGCAAGTCAACTCTCTTCCATATTGTCGGTGGCTTGACGCCGCCTACCTCGGGAACGATTCACATCGCCGGCCGCGATCTGCTCGGCATGTCCGACGCCGAGCGCACCGAACTGCGCAAGACCACGGTCGGGTTCGTTTTCCAGAAGTACAACCTGCTCCCCACGCTAACCGCTCGCGAGAACATCGAGATCGCCCGCGACATCGCCCGCAAGAACGGCCCGCTTCCGCCGGAGTTCCTGGACATACTCAAGCTGCTCGGCATCGAAAGCCGCCTGGATCACAAGCCTCGTGCGCTTTCGGGCGGCGAGCAGCAGCGCGTAGCCATCGCCCGGGCCATCGTGAATCATCCGGCGATCTTGCTGGCCGACGAACCCACAGGCAATCTCGACACCGAAAACTCGAACGCCGTGCTGGCGTTGCTGCGCGATCTGAACACGCGCCTGGGCCAGACGATTTTGATGATCACGCACAATCCCGAAGCCGCCAACTTCGGCCATCGCATCGTGCGCATGCGGGATGGTCACATCGAGTAACACTGGCGGCCTTGTCTCCCACACGGGCCGGGTCTATGATAGCCGCGGGGAGGGATGCCATGAAATCACCTCATGTCAAATCAGTGGATACCATCGACTCCGTGTTACGGTTCAAGGGCGGCCAGGTTTGGTCCATCGCCCCGACTGCGACCGTGTATGAAGCGATCGTGCGAATGTCCGATCGCGGCGTGGGCGCGTTGTTAGTTATGTCCGAAGAACGGCTGGAAGGAATCATTTCCGAGCGCGACTACGCCCGAAAAGTGATTTTGAAGGATCGCTCGTCCAAGGAGACGCCGGTGTCGGAGATCATGACGGACCGCGTCGATCACCGCGAGTCCGAACAGCACGGTGGAAGAATGCATGCGGCTGATGACCGAGAATCGCATCCGGCACTTGCCGGTGGTGGATGGCGAGAGGGTGGTGGGCATCGTGTCCATCGGCGACTTGGTTAACTGGACAATCAGCGCGCACGAAGAAACCATCGGGCATTTGCAAGGCTACATCGAAGGCCGGTATCCCGGCTAGATCGCCCTCGCTCAGGCTAGTTCGCCGCCGAATACCCAAGGTGAAGTCGCTTGGCCGCTTTGAGGAGGTGTGTGTCCAGGGTCCACAAACGGCAGTTACTCAAACGCGCCGACGCGAGCAGATGAGCGTCAATCCAGGTGATTCCCTGGCCGAACAGACGATGCTGATCCAGAAAGCCGAGAACTTCGTCTTGATCGGCGGAAGCGGCGCTGGGCAAGCCGCGAAGATCATTCAGGAGTTTTTGTCGCGACCGGACATTTCCGCACGCGATTTCTCCAATCACGAAAGGATGTATCAGGATCTGGCCGTCCAGAAGGAGCTGACCGAGCTGCGGATCATCTTGACGGAAATGCTTCACCCAAACGGAGGTGTCCGCCAAGATCATCGACCGCCTGCTGCTGCCCGTCTGCGGGGCGCCGCCTGGAAATTCGGCTGAGTCCCACCAAGGGCCGCCAATCTGCGCGCGCGTTCGCGAGCGATCAGTGCCTCGAGCCCGGCGCGGATGAGGGCCGTTTTCTCTTTGATCCCCGTCAACCGCCGCGCTTCTTCGATCAACCGGTCGTCAATGTTGAGCGTACTTCTCATATGCATCAGTATATACCTTTTATGCATCGCCGTTTATTGAATCGCAATCGTTACTCCAGCTTGGCTCGACGCGCCGCCGATCGCGAGCACTACCGGCTGAATGCCGGGCGCGAGGAAGCCGCCGGGGATCTGCGCGTTGATCTGCATCAATCCGGGGAAGCCGGGTGCTTGACCCGCGTACCACACTTGAGCCTGATAGCCGCCGACAGTCAAAGTGACCGCTCCCGTACTCGATCCTTCGCCAGTGGCGTAAAACGAAACGATCGACCCGCGCGGCGCTGGGTTCGATGCGGAATTCAGGCTCCCATCCTGATTGTTGGCTGCCGCTCCGCCCGTTCCGTTGTCGACGGTGAAAATGCCCGGCGCCGCGCTGGCAACGGCCGTCGGCGATTCGGCCACCGCCATTCCATTCACCACTACGCTCACCGTAGCGTTGGAATTCGCCGGCAAACTGGCCGGGGCGAGCGCGTTGATTTGCGTGGCGCTGGTGTAGAACAGAGTCGCTGCAGTGGCGCCGAACAGAAGTTGCGTCTGGGTACCGCTGAAGCCGGTGCCAAAAACTGTAACGATTTCGCCCGGCGCGATCGGTCCGCCAGTAAGGCTGGCCGCGTTGACCACCGCGAGGGACGCGGTCGTAGTTTCCGGAGCGACCGTGGACGGCGTAAGCGATCGGATCCGATTGTTGCCCGCAGTCGGCAATCCAAAACGTGCCGTTCGATCCAACGCCAACGCCCGCCGGTCCGTTCAACTGCGCGGACAGTGCCGCGCCGCCATCGCCCGCGAATCCAGCCGCGCCGGTTCCAGCAATCGTATTGAGCGATCCCGACGTGGTCCATTGCCGAATCACATTCGCGCCGGTGTCAGTGATCAAGAGACTTCCATCGGGAGCGAAAGCGATTCCAGTGGGCGCGTGCAGCCCCATTACCAGAGTGGTCGCGACGCCCGCGGGCGTAACGGTCCAAATCTGGCTTGCATCGGCAACCATGACATTGCCCGACACATCCACGGCCAACGCCTGCGGCTGGACGATTTGAGTCGCCAGCGTGCTCGATGCACCGTCCGATGTCACCTTGATGACCTGATTGTTGCCGGAGTCGGCGATATAGATCGAACCCTGCGCATCCGTCGCGACAGAGACCGGCTTGTTGAGCTGCGTAGCAACCGGCTGTATGAGTCCCGCCGGTGTGATTTTTCGGACTTCGTGGTTGCCGGAATCGGCGAACAGCAGGTTGCCGAAAATGTCGAACGCCATTCCCCGTGGCGCGTTGAGTTGCGCCTTCACTGCAGGACCGTTATCGCCTGTCAAACCGGCCGCGCCGGTTCCCGCGATGGTGCTGATCACGTCCGCGGGCGTCACTTTGCGGATGCGATTGTTCGCAGTATCGGCGACATACCAATTGCCGCTCGAATCCATCGCAACGCTTGTGGGCGAATTGAGCTGTGCCGACGTAGCCGGGCCGTTGTCGCCGCCGAAGTCGAGCGTCGCTCCGCCGCCCGCGATGGTTGTGAGCGTGCCGTTGGCCGGGATCTCCACCAGATTTGTGGCGTTGGTGGCGAACAGATCACCAAGCCCATCCACGGCCACATCGATAGCCGAGGTAATACTCGGATTCTGTTGCGACAGCGTTCCGAAGTAGCTGGATGCTGCGATATAGAGAGTACCGGTGGAGTCGAGCGCTAGTCCCGTAGGCGATGGCGTATTGAAGACAGTGATGATCACGCCGCTCGAGACCTTGCGAACGCGATTGTTTCCGCTATCGGCGACGTAGAGAGATCCAGTGGCGTCCACCGCCAGGCCAGCCGGCGCGTTGAGTTGCGCAATCAGCGCACCCATGCCGTCGCCCGAGAGTCCTGCCACGCCGGTTCCCGCCACCAGCGTCAGCGTGCCATTGGTGCCGACGTTATACACCTGGTTGGCTTCGAAATCGGAAATGTACAGGTTGCCCGCTGTGTCGATCGTCACGTTGCGCGGCTGCATCAACTGAGCGCTGATGGCTGGGCCGCCTTGTGCCTGCGCTAGTGGCCGGCAGAGCGCCGCCCCCGGCAACGGTGTGAATCGCCCCATCGCTCGTGACTTTGCGTACGCGCGCGTTTCCCAAGTCGGCGATGTAGAGATTGCCGAAGTGATCGAACGCGAGCCCGTAGGGTTGATTCAGCGCCGCCGCTGTGGCTGGACCGCCGTCTCCCGAAAAGCCCGGTGTCCCTGTTCCTGCGAATGTCTGGATCGTCCCATCCAGCGCGATTTTACGGACGCGGCTAGCGGCGGCGTCGGCTATATAGATGTTGCCCGCGCTGTCGAGCGCGATTCCCTCGGGCTGGCCCAGCACCGCCGCGAGAGGAGAGCCTCCATCGCCGGTATTGTCGCTGCCGGCCACGGTTTGTATCACGTAGGATGTTGCCTGAGCAGCCAAGAGTGATAGGAAAATAGGCCGCCCCGAGCAGAGCGAGTAAAGCGAATCGACGAGAGCTAACCACGAGTACTCCTGGAAGCAATAGTGTGTCGTCCCAATGCAAAACTCTCAGGTGACTTCCGATGGAAGGCTTATGAGAACGCTCTCATTCGTTGCCGGGTTGATGGTTGTGAGCGCGGTGCTCGCGCAGCCGCCGGATCAATCGTCATCTCCGCCCGCCTCCGCCAAAACGAGGAAGCCAGGCCGATCGCATCTGCTGGTGCGATTCACTGCGCAACCTGGCCAGGATCAACTGAGCGCGCTTGCGGATCGAGGCGCAGCGGTGCTTTCCTATGTGCCGAAGTCTACGCTTTCGGTCGCGGCACTGGACGGCTTGAGTTTCGCCGGCCTCGGAGCGGAATGGGTGGGCCGTCTCCAACCGGCGCAGAAGATCAGTCCGCAGTTGAACGGGGCGCTCTCGTCGTCCACTGCGATCCCTGTGGTGGTGGAGTTCTACTCCGACGTCCCCAGCAGCGAGGCGCGCGCCATTGCCAACGAAACCGGTTTGGCGATCCGGGATCATCCAGATTTGCTTCCCAATCATTTGTTACTGACGGGCACAGGAAGTCAGCTGTTGGCGCTGGCGCAATGGGACGAAGTGTCGTATATTTTTCCGGCATCGCCCGCTTTGGTTCAGGGAACACCCGTGCATGGCTGCGCGGGAGCACTGACGGCGGACGGGCCGGTGGGGCAATCGATTCCATTGGTCGGCGGCTGGGACGGGCCAGGACTGCCGAGCGTTAACCTCAACTATGCGTTCGTATACTTAACCCAGCAAGACCCGGCGGACGCGGTGGAGTCCGAGATCGAGCGCGCCTACGCGGAATGGTCCAAAGTTGTGCAAGTCACCTTTACGCAGACCACCGATGCCACAGCGCCGCAAACTATAGCTGTGTTGTTTGCCAGTGGCGCGCACGGGGACGGGTATCCGTTCGAAGGACCGGGGGGCGTGTTGGCACACACCTTCTATCCCTATCCCGTCAATCCGGAGCCGATCGCCGGCGACTCGCACTTTAATAACGATGAGACCTGGAAAATCGGCGCCGATGTCGATGTGTTCAGCGTCGCGCTGCATGAGACCGGGCACGCGCTAGGTTTGGGGCATTCGGACAATCCCGCCGACGTGATGTATCCGTACTACCGGATGGTCACCGGTTTGTCGCCGGGCGATATCGCGGCGGTCCAGCAATTGTACGCAGCGGCGGGCAGTTCGGATAATCCCGCTGCTCCCACGGCTCCACCTTCGCTTCCATCGCCAACCCCGCCATCTACACCAACCGCGGCTACTTCCTTTGGTGTTGACCATTCAGCCCGCGGTAACGAGCACCAGCTCATCCACATTTTCGCTGAGCGGGACGACGTCGGGCGGCTCGGGAACGGTGCAGGTGAGCTGGTCGACAAATCAGGGCGCGGGGGGAACGGCGCAGGGTTCGGCGAACTGGACTGTCGCTTCAATTCCATTGAGCGCCGGAACGAATATCGTGACGGTGACGGCGATCGATTCAGACCAGGACCAAACGACGCAGAGCTGTCGCCGTCGTCGAACTCGCGCCATCTCAGCCGACCAATCCCCACCCGTCGCCCGCCGGATCCGATACCACGCCACCCTCGATCACAATTTTGTCGCCGCCGATGACCAGCGTCGCGACATCGGCAAGTTCGATCGCCGTCAGTGGAATCGCGAGCGATAACGTGGGAGTGGCCGAGGTGACGTGGGCGAGTTCCACAGGAGGGTCGGGAACCGCGAACGGTACAACCAGTTGGTCGACTGGGCCGATTCCGCTGTATGTCGGGATGACCACGATCACAATTTATGCGAACGATGCGGCTGGAAATCAGAGCTGGCGCTCGCTTGGCGGTAACGCGAAACTAGAGCAAGTCTGCAAGGCGAGAAGTTCTCGATGAGAATCGTCTCATCGCGTTCGGGGCCCGTGGAGATACAGCCGACTTCGACGCCGGTTTGCTCGCTCAAGAATCTGCAGATAATCGCGGGCGCGCACCGGCAAGATCCCGCTCGGACGAGAGTCCGCGCGTTTCCGATTTCCATCCCGGCAAGGTCTCATACACCGGCTCAACCGCTTCGAGTCCACGGAAGGTCGCGGGCATGGCCTTCACATTCTTATAGCCGATGCAGACCGGAATCTCATCGAACTGGTCCAGCACATCGAGCTTGGTGATCACGAGGCTAGTGAAGCCGTTGATCATCGCGGTGTAGCGCAGCAGCGGCACATCGAACCAGCCGCAGCGGCGCGGGCGGCCGGTGACGGCTCCGAACTCGTTGCCTGCCTTTCGAATTCTTTCGCCATCCTCACCGAGCAACTCAGTCGGGAAGGGACCGCTGCCCACGCGCGTGGTGTAAGCTTTCGACACTCCGATCACGCCGTGAATCGCAGTCGGCGGCACTCCCGCGCCCGTGCACGCGCCGCCAGCGGTGGCGCTCGATGACGTCACAAACGGATAGGTCCCATGATCAACGTCGAGCATGGTTCCCTGCGCGCCTTCGAACAGTACGCGCTTACCGGCACGAATGGCGTCGTTGAGCAACTGCGCTGTATCGCAGACCAGCGGCCGGATGCGTTCTGCGTAGCCCAGGTATTGATCGCGAATCAATTCGAAGTCGATGGTTTCCTGGATATTGAAGGTCTGAGCCAGCAGCTGCTTGTCTTCGGCCAGCGCAGTGTACATGGCACAGAAGCTGTCGTGTTCGTAAAGATCGGCGATGCGAATGCCGCGCCTCCCGATCTTGTCTTCATAGCACGGTCCGATGCCGCGCGAGGTGGTTCCGATGGGCACCCGATCCTGCCGGCCCTCGGACATTTTCTCGACAATCCGGTGGAACGGAAAGATGACGTGCGCGCGATCGCTGATGGCGAGCTGGTTGGTGACATCGATACCGGCCAGCTCGAGCTTGTCAATTTCTTCCAGCAGCGCAGCCGGATCGATCACCACGCCGTTGCCGATCACCGCTTGAATGCCCGGACGCAAGATGCCGCTCGGAATCAGCTTGAGAACGAATTTCTTCGGGCCGATGAATACGGTATGGCCGGCGTTGTGGCCGCCTTGGTAGCGCGCCACCACGGAAAACTTCTCCGAGAACAGGTCGACGACCTTCCCTTTGCCTTCGTCACCCCATTGCGCGCCGAGTACGACGATATTTCCGATGTTTCCCATATGAGGAATCCAAAACGTATTCATTGTACCGTGTGCTCTAATGGCTGTCGCGGGGATCGCTCATGAAGCCCCCGCACCCGATGCAAGCGGCCCTACCCTATAGCAAGCGCGAACAGCACGGTTGGTACATGTACGATTGGGCTCACTCCGTGTTTCATAGCACGGTGATCACGCTTTTCCTGGGGCCCTACCTGACGGCGCTCGCCAAAGCCGCGGCCGGTCCGGACGGCCGGGTACATCCTCTGGGAATTCCCGTGGATCCGCGGTCCTGGTGGGGCTATTTGATTTCGGTTTCGGTGGTGACTCAGATTTTTGCGCTTCCGATTGCGGGCACCATTGCCGATTTCAGCCGGAACAAAAAGCGGTTGATGTTCCTCTTCGCCTACACCGGCGCGGCGGCTACGGCCGCGATGTTCTTTCTCCAGGGCGCCGAGTATCTGGCAGGTGGCGGGCTATTCCTGATCGCGAACCTTGCCTTCGGAGCGGCGGTCGTGGTCTACAATTCGTTCTTGCCCGACATCGCTCCTCCAGAACAGCGCGACGCAGTGTCGTCCATCGGATGGGGAATCGGATATTTGAGCGGCGGGTTACTGCTGGCATTGAACCTGATGCTATTTACAAAAGCCAAGTCGTTCGGCCTCTCGGAATCGATGGCCGTGCGGATCAATCTCGGATCGGCAGGCGCTGTGGTGGGCGCTGTTCGCCCTAATTCCATTGGCGACACTTCGCAAACGTCCGCCATCCCAGCGGCGCGGCTCGAACGAAAGCCTTCTCGATAGCTTCCGCGAATTCGCGATTACGCTGCGCGAAATGCGCCATTACCCGCAAACCCTCCGGTTCCTGATCGCCTTCCTGCTCTACAGCGACGCCGTGCAGGCAGTGATCACGCTGTCGGCGCAGTTCGGCAGCGACGAGTTGAAAATATCGATGACCGATCTGACCGAAGTGATTCTCATGGTCCAGTTCGTGGCGTTCTTTGGATCGCTTGTGTTCGATTGGATTGCGAAGGCCATCGGAGCGAAGCCGGCCGTGGTTGTGAGTCTGCTGATCTGGACCGGCGTATTGGTGGCGATGTATGTGTCGGTCCGCACCGAAAAGCAGTTCTTCATCATTGCCGCGATTGTTGCGTTGGTGCTCGGCGGGACGCAGGCGCTGAGCCGCTCGCTATTCTCGTTGATGATCCCGAAAGGGCGCGAGGCCGAGTATTTTGGAATGTACGAGATCAGCGATAAGGGAACCAGTTGGATGTGCCCGCTGCTGTTTGGGCTCGCGCTGCAATTCACGGGGAGCTACCGGCTGGCGATTCTTTCGTTGATCACATTCTTCGCCGGAGGTCTGCTGGTGTTGCTGACGGTGAACGTGAAGCAGGCCGCGGCCGAAGCCGCTAACTAAGGCCGGCCGCCTTTTTCTGCTCGGCGAGTATTCTCCAGGAACGCGTGCTCCTGGATGTCGAGTTCGTGCTTGTAGCCTTCAGGATCGATGAACGGGTTCGGGCCTTTGCCGAGCTTCGGATATTTTTCGGCCAAGTTGTACATCGCCGGATGGGAGCCGAGCGGAACATCGCAGGGGAGCGACCGCAGCAGTTTGAAACTGCGCTGGTACTCGCCTGCGATATCGGGCACGTCCTTGTTGTTGACCAGAATGTAGCCTGGATTCACGCCGACGCTGCCGATGATGACGACATCGTAGCGTCTTGCCGTTTTCTTGCGCCTGGGTGGTCCAGGTGGTGCAGCCGCGGGTGTGGCCGGCGGTGAGATGCGCGACCAGCGTTGTGCCGCCGAGCGTCACTTTGTCGCCGTCGTTCAGCGTCCTGTCGAGAGGGTGAGGCTGGTTGCGGGGCTGGATCTTCATGAGCGCCGGCACGTCCTGCTCCATCGCCATGACCTGCGCGCCTGGTGAACTCCTTCACCAATGCGTCGCCTTCCATATGGTCGGCGTGCGCGTGGCTGCCGAGCAGGATCTTGATGTCCGTGAATTTGAAGCCGAGCTGCTCGACGGAAGATCGAATCACCGGGACGGTCGCCTCGAAACAACTATTGAGCAGAATGCTTCCTTGCGGCGTGACGAACAGAAACGATGCGAGCGACTCAGAGCCGACATAGTAGATGTTGCCGATCACCTGGTGCGGCGGAAATTGTTTGTTAAATTGCTCGCGCGATCCGATGTTGCGGCGGAACAACTCTTCGGCGGTTTGTGCGAAGAGTGGTCCGCAAGTGGCGAGCCCGCGAGGGCGGCAAATTTCATTAAGATGGACGCGCCGGGATTCCATAGTCAATCAGTATATAGCCACGCCCGCAGAGCGGCACTGACTTCGGCAGGTCGCTCGAGCGTCGACATGTGGCCGCAGTCGGGCACGACGACGAGCTTGCTGCCGGCAATTTTGGCGGCCATGGCCGTGTGTTGCGCCGGCCCGCTCCATCCGTCTTCGCGGCCGGTAATCAGCAACGCCGGACAGCGGATTTGTTCGAGGGCGGCAGTCGCATCTGGGCGGTTCAGCAGCGCCTGGATCTGCGCGGCGAAAATCTCGGGCGTTTTGCGCGACATCATCTCGATGATCGCGTTTATCAGCGGCGTGTCGTTGATACGGCGCGAGTCGATCATCGGCGGCAGCCATTGCCGGAGCATCGCCCGCATGCCTTGCGACCTCGCGAGAGCCACCAGTTCACCGCGCTTGCGGGTTTCTTCCTGGCCCGCCGCGCCCGGAGCCAACGGCGATGCGCCGGTATTGAGGAGCGCTATGCGGACCACACGAGCGGGCGCCAGCCGGCAAATCTGCAGCGCGACACGGCCGCCCATGGAATGTCCGGCGACCGAAAATCGCTCGGGCGCAGTGCGGAGCACCGCTTCCGCCATGGCGGTCAATGAATCGAGTGAGCCGTAATCGGCGCAAGTGCAGTCGGCGATATCCGACAGCGCGTCAATTTGCTGCTGCCAAACCGTCTGATCGCAGATCAAGCCCGGGAGCAGGATGAGAGGTTCTATACCAAATCCTCGGGACGAATCGGCAGCCTCCGTAGCCGTTTGCCTGTCGCCGCGAAAATCGCATTCGCGACGGCCGGAATGATGGTCGGCGTGCTGGCCTCGCCGATTCCGCCGGGCGCTTTCTGGCTGGGCACGATGTGCACTTCCACCACCGGCATTTCATCGATGCGCAGCACGTCGTAGCGGTTGAAGTTCCCCTGCACGACGCGGCCGTGATCGATGGTGATGGCGCCCTTCATGGCGGCGCTCAAACCGTAGACGATGCCGCTTTGAATCTGCTGTTCGACGCCAGCCGGATTGATCACGTGCCCGCAATCGACCGCGCATACCACGTGATGCACGCGCAGCTTGCCCTTGTCGACCGAAACTTCGGCCACCTGCGCGTTGTAGCTCCCGATGTTGTTGACCACCGCGATACCGCGGGCATGGCCGGCGGGCAACGGTTTGCCCCAACCGGCTTTCTCAGCGGCCAATTCGAGCACGCCGAGCAAGCGTGGAGACTTCGCGAGCAAGCGCCGGCGAAATTCGAGCGGATCCTTGCCGGTGGCGTGCGCCAGTTCGTCGAGGAAGCTCTCCGAGAAGAACGTGTTCTGCGAGAAACCCACCGAGCGCCAGTACGTTGTGGGAATGTCGAGATCGGGCGGATGGTAATCGACATGGAAATTCGGGATTTGGTACTCCAGATCGATGATGCCTTCCACGCTGGTGCGATCCACGCCATTGCGCAAACCGCCGAAGGACGGGCAAACCACGCGAGTATTCCAAGCGACGGGCCATCCGTCTTTATCTAATGCACCCGAAAACTTCGCGTAGGACGCGGGACGATACAGATCGTGCTGCATATCGTCTTCGCGCGACCAGGTGAGCTTCACCGGCTTGCCGATGGCTTTCGAAATCTCAACCGCTTCGCCCACGAAATCGTCACCGCCGCGCCGGCCGAATCCGCCGCCGAGAAACATGGTGTGAATCTGAATCTTGTCGGGCGAAAATCCGGTGATCTTCGCGGTAGTTCCCATGGCCGCGGTCTGGATTTGCGTCGAGACCCAAACTTCGGCGCTATCGGCACGCACGTCGGCGGTGCAATTCATCGGCTCCATGGGAGCGTGCGACAAGTAGGGCACTTCATAGACGGCCTCGAGCTTGGTCGCGCCATTGGCCAACGCGCTGGCTGCATCGCCATCGTTGCGCGCCACGGCGCCGGGCTTTGCAGCCAGATTCACGAACAGCTCGCGAATGCCCGCGCTGTTCAGATTAGCGTTCCTGCCTTCGTCATAGTGCACCTGTAAAGCTTTGCGGCCTTCCATGGCGGACCAGGTGTTGTCGGCAATCACCGCGACGCCGCGCGAGATCTGCACAACTTGCTGAACGCCGGGCACAGATTTGGCCTTCGTATCGTCGAAGCTGGCCACTTTCCCGCCGAACACGGGGCAACGCGCGACCACCGCGTAGACCATGCCGGGACGCCGTGCGTCGATACCGAATCCAGCCGTGCCGTTTACTTTGAGCGGAGTGTCGAGCCGCTTGGGCGACGTACCGATCAGATGGAATTGGCTCGGATCCTTTGTCGCCACTTTGAGCGGCGTGGGCAGCTTTCCGGCGGCGTCCGCGAGGCTGCCATAGCTTAGGCGCTCGTTGTTGGCGGTATTGATCACGAATCCGGCTTGGGTGCGGAGCTGCGATTTCGCGACTCCCCACTTCGACGCGGCGGCATCCAGCAGCATGTCGCGAGCGGACGCGCCGGCTTTGCGCAGCGGATCCCAGCAGGTGCGAATGCTCATGCTGCCGAAGGTGCCTTGCAGCGGGCCGTACGCGGGGTCGACGGGCGCGAACTCGGTGCGGACCTGTTTCCAATCGCAGTCCAGCTCCTCGGCCAGCAACTGCGAGAGCGAGGTCATCGGCCCCTGGCCCATCTCGGACTTGTGGATCTCGAACGTCACGATGTCATCGCTGCCAACGTGGATGAACGCGTTGAGCTTTGTCGATGTGGTGGCCGCCTCCAGCTTGCCGCTGCCGGGCAGATGGAATCCGATGAAGAGTCCACCCGCGGTGGCAGCGCCGGCTTTCAAGAAACTGCGGCGATCGAGCTTGAGTTTGGGGCTGGGAATCGTGGTGCTCATTCCGCACCTCCTTTGGCGGCGCGCACATTTTCGGCGACAGTGGCGGGCCGATTAGCCGCGGCCTGGTATTGCGCGGCGAGGTGAACCGCGGCGCGGATCGCTTGATACGTTCCACAGCGGCAGATGTTGCCGTGCATGGCCTCGTCGATATCGGCGTCGGTGGGATGCGCCGTCTTCCTCAGCAGGCCTGCGGCGGTCATGATCTGGCCGGATTGGCAATAGCCGCATTGCGGAACGTCGACCTCAACCCACGCGCGCTGGACGGGATGGCTGTTGTCCGACGAGAGGCCTTCGATGGTGGTGACGCTCTTGCCGGCGACGTTTGAAATCGGCGTGACGCAGGAGCGGATCGGCTGGCCATTGATGTGAACGGTGCAGCAACCGCACAGCGCCATACCGCAGCCGAACTTGGTGCCGGTCATGCCGAGCGAATCGCGCAGAACCCACAGCAGGGGCATTTGCAGCGAAACGTCGACGGTTTGGGACTTTCCATTCAAAGTGAAAGTAACTGCCATCGTGGCCTCCTTCGAGACGATAATACGCTCTCTATACTATATAGCCAAACCCTCAAGGCGGGTGAATGCAAGGTCTGCGGTGATCGATTATACGTACGGACTATGAGATCAGCTCGTACGTATGATATTCTGCAAAAAGAGTTCATATGCGAATTACCGCTTCCAAATTGCGCGAGAACGTCTACCGGATTTTGGATGAAGCGATCAGCTCCGGAACTCCGGTGGAGGTTATCCGAAAAGGAACCGTGCTCCGGATCGTGCCTGAAAAACGCGTCTCTAAACTCAACCGGTTGAAAAAAAGAAAAGGCTTCCACGGCGACCCCGACGATGTTATCGGCATGGACTGGTCGAAAGAATGGACGGAATTGAAGTGATCTATCTGGACACGCATGTCCTGCTCCGTCTGTACCTGGGAGACTTGGAGAAACTGAGTGTGGCGGCGCGAAAGAACATCGAAGAAGAGGACCTGTATGTGTCGCCAGCCGCAGTTTTAGAACTTGAGCTACTGCACGAGATCGGAAGGCTCGAACCCACCGCCTCTAAGCTTGTGAGCGTGTTGGAACAGGGTCTTGCAATTCGCATCTGCGAGCTTCCCTTCCGAACCGTCGTGCAACACGCTCTGAAAGAGAGCTGGGGACGCGATCCATTCGACCGTTTGATCGTGGCGAACGCCAAGGTGAACGAAGCTCCTCTAGTGACCAAAGACGAAAGAATACGGCGGAACTACCCGCGTGCGATTTGGTGACTTTCGTTTGGATCTTTGCGCAGTTATCGCGATGAGCAGTGGAATACTCTGGGCGTCGCCTTTTCCGACGTGGCACTATGGTTTCGTCCTGTGGCTTGCTGCGTGCGCCGCAGCCACCATGGTGTTGATTCCTCGCGGATAGAATCCAGACGGCAGCTCTCAGTGGTACGCTGGCTGTTTATGCAGTTGTCGGAAATCTTCCTCGGCCCAGGCGAGCAGCAGTTCGCCGAGCTGGTGCGCGGCATCTCGATCGGCAAGCTGAAGACGTATCAGCTGTACGATCGCATGAAGGTGCGCCTTCACTTGGCCAAGCTCAATTCTGAGAACCTGCGCAAGGCGGCGCCGAAGTTTTGGGCCAGACTTGGCGAGCGGGACGAGGAGTTTGCCAGCGAGCTGGCGCAGGCCATCCTGGTATCGCATCTGGACATGATCAAGGCCGTGATCGACGATTTGGGAATTCCCAATCAGGATGGATTTTTCGACAAAGATATCGACGGCGCGAAGTATCTGACCGAAGGATGGCAGCAACGGTCGTACGAGAAATTCAAGGACGCATATCCTGCGCAAGTGCTGCTGTTTTACATCAATCACCTCGGGTGGGAATTGGCGAAGAGCGAGCAGGTGTTCCAAGTTCCGGCATGAGCCAACAATTCTTCGAAGCGATTCGCGCGGGGGATCGCGATCAAGTGGAGTCGCTGCTCGGCGCCGATCAAGCGTTACTCGGCGCAAAGGATGAGCGAGGTCTGGGTCCGTACACGGCCGCGAAGTATTCCGGCCGGAATGAGATTGCAGCGCTGCTGCTCGAACGCGGTGTAGAACTGGATGTGTTTGCTGCATGCATGGCGGGCGCGGCGCCGAAGGCACTTGAATTAATTCGTGAGAATCCTGAGTTGGTAAGCGCCTATAGCCACGACGGATGGACGGCGTTGCATTTGGCGTGTTTTTTCGGGCAGCCCAGCGTCGCGGAGGCCTTGATTGCGCAAGGGGCGGATGTGAAGGCGCGATCGCGCAACGCGGCGCAGAATACTCCGCTGCACGCGGCGGCTGCGGGACGGAACAAGGAAGCGGTGCGAGCGCTGCTCGAGCATGGCGCGGACGTCAATGCGCGGCAGGAGGGCGGATGGACGGCGCTGCACGCGGCGTCGCAAAATGGGGACGTGGAGATGGTGCGGCTGCTCATCGCCGGCGGCGCGGATGGGCAGATCCGGGCGGCAAACCAGCAGAACGCTTTGGATCTTGCGTTGGGCAAGGGACATCAAGCGGTCGTCGATGTGCTGGATGTGTACGCGCAGTGATTGAAGACCAAATCCAACAATTGCAGGCGGCAGCGCTCCAACGGATCGAGGAAGCCAACGATCTGGACGCGTTGGAACAGGTGCGCGTGGACGTGCTGGGGCGCAAGGGTGCGCTTGCGCAGTTCAACGTCGGGAAATTGGCGCCGGAGGAGCGGAAGATCGCGGGCAAGGCGCTGAATGCGGCGAAACAAGTACTCGAGAGCGCGTTTGAAACAAGACAGCAGGCCTTTGCGAGCGAGGCGCTGACTGCCCGGCTGAAGGAAGAATGGCTGGATCTGACGCTGCCCGCGCCGGGGCCGCGGCCGGGAAGCCTGCACCCGGTGACCATTATCCAGAACGAGATCGAGGACCTGTTCACGTCGCTCGGATTCGCGGTGCTGGACGGGCCGGAAGTGGAAACCGAATATCACAACTTCGACGCGCTGAATATCCCGCCGGAGCATCCGGCGCGCGATATGCAGGACACGTTTTGGCTCTCGAACGGGCACCTACTTCGCACGCACACGTCGCCGGTGCAAGTGCGCGGGATGGAGAAGCTAGGGCCGCCGTTGCGCATGATCGCGCCGGGGCGCGTGTTTCGCAACGAGGAAGTGGACGCGTCGCACGAGCACACGTTCTATCAGCTGGAAGGCATGATGGTGGACCGCAACGTATCGGTGGGGCACCTGATCTATTTCATGAAGACGCTGCTCAGCGCGATCTTTCATCGCGAGGCGGTGGTGCGGCTGAGGCCGGGCTATTTTCCGTTCGTCGAGCCGGGGTTCGAGCTGGACATCCGCTGCCTGATTTGCGGCGGTCCCGGCTGCCCCGTGTGCAAGCAGAGCGGGTGGGTGGAGCTACTGCCATGCGGTCTGGTGCATCCCAATGTTCTGCGGATGAGCGGCATCGATCCGGATCAATGGGGCGGGTTCGCATTCGGGCTGGGGCTGACACGTCTTGCCATGATGCGGTATGGGATCGACGACATCCGCCTGTTTGCGAGCGGCGACTTGAGGTTCCTGCGCCAGTTCTGAAGCCATGAAATTCTCATACAACTGGATTCGTGAATTGGTACCGGGCCTGGACACTGACCCGCGGGAGCTGATGCGCCTGATCACGATGAAGACGGCCGAGTGCGAGGGCTTGGAACAGGTGGGCGCCGCGTTGGCCGAGGCTTCAGTGGCGCGCGTGAAGGATGTCGAGTGGATCGCGGGAAGCCACAACCAGATTGTCGTGGTCGAGACCGCGCGTTATGGGACCAAGCGAGTGGTGTGTGGAGCGCCAAATTGCAAGCCGGGAATGCTGACGGCGTACCTGCCGCTTACGCCCAAGGTGATTGAAGGCGTGGAGAGCGAGGGGATGCTGGCCAGCGCGCTCGAGCTAGGCGTCACGCGAGATCACGCTGGGATTGTGGAGTTGGAGAGCGAAGCGCTGCTCGTGCCGGACACGATCATTGAGGTGGACAACAAGTCGCTCACGCATCGGCCGGATTTGTGGGGGCATCACGGAATGGCGCGGGAAGTGGCGGCGATCACGCGCGGGGTACTGCGCGATCCGGTGAAGCTCGACTTGCTTCCGAAGGAGAAGGCGGCGGTCGAGATCGCGATCGAAGACCTCGCTCTGTGCCCGCGCTATAGCGCGCTGGTTTTTGAGAACGTCACCGTGAAGCCGTCGCCGCTGTGGCTGCAATATCGGTTGGAAGCGATCGGGTTGAATGCGATCAACAATATCGTGGACGTGACCAACTACGTCATGGCGGAACTGGCGCAGCCCATGCATGCCTTCGATGCCGAGAAGCTCCATGGCCCGAGGATTTTCGTTCGCAACGCACGCACGGGCGAGCTGATCGTCGCGTTGAACGACGAGAGTTATGAGTTGAGTCCGTCGAATCTGGTGATCGCCGATGCCGAAGGTCCCATCGCGCTCGCGGGCGTGATCGGCGGGTTGCATAGTGCGATCGGGCCGGACACCAAGCGCATTGTGCTGGAGAGCGCGAATTTCCAGGCAGCCAGTGTTCGCAAAACATCCGTGGCCCTGAAGCTGCGCACCGACGCGTCCATGCGATTCGAAAAGTCGCAGGACCCTTTGAACACGGTGCGCGGCTTGGCGCGCGCGATCGAGTTGCTGGAGCAGGTGTCACCGGGCATTCGACTGGTTGGCGGACTAGCGGACTCGCATGGCGGGCTGAAATCGCCGGCACCGATCGAGTTGACTGTCGATTGGCTGAGAGCCAAGCTGGGGCGCGATCTGGATTCGCACGAGGTGCGATCGATTCTGGAGTCGCTCGAGTTTGGTGTCCGGGAATCTGCGCCTGGCCATTTGCTCGTCACGGTGCCGAGCTGGCGTGCGACCAAAGACATCTCGATCAAAGACGATTTGCTTGAAGAAGTTGGGCGCATGGTGGGGTACGAGTCGATCACGCCAACTGCGCCCCTGATCGAATCCGTTGTACCGCCCGAGAACCACTCGCGCAAGTATCTGCGGCGTCTGCGCAACATGGCGACCGCGCAGGGTTTCACTGAGGTTTATAACTACTCGTTCGTCACCGACGAAATGGCGCGAGCGTTCCACATGAAGCCGGTGGAGCATGTGGGCGTCACGAATCCGATCGCAGCCGGTCAGACGTTATTGCGCGCAAGCCTGCTGCCCGCGATTCTGAAGAACATTCTCGATAACACACGGCATCTGGCCGCCTTCCGGCTTTTCGAAATTGGCCGCGAAATTCATGCACGCGATCGCGAGCTTCCTGAAGAAGTCCCGCACTTCGTGGCGGCAATGTACGCGCGCGAGGGCGATGGCCGCGAGTCGCTGTTCGAGCTGAAGCGCCTCGCTGAATGTTTGATGGACGGATGCGAAGCACGCCTGGCGCCCGCGCGGCCTTTCGAACATCCCGAGCGGGCGGCGATCATTGCCTGGCGTGGCGAAGACATCGGACGCTTGTTCGAACTGCATCCGTCGCTTGGCGTGAAAGGCCGGGCCGCGATTGTCGATCTTGATTTGACGAAGATGGAAAAGCTGGACGATCGCGAGCGACGCTATCAGCCGCTGCGCCGCTTCCCGGTAAGCGCATTCGATGTTTCGGTGGTGGCGCCGCTGCGCGATCCGGCGGATGAAATCAAGAAGCGGCTGGCTAAGGCCGCCGGCAGCGACCTGGTGGAGATCGAATTCGTGCGCGAGTACACCGGAGACCCGATTCCAACGGGCCGCAAGAGCGTGACCTACCGCTTAACGGTTGGTGCGACGGACCACACGTTATCTTCCGACGAAGTGGCAGCTATTCACGAGAGGGTTCGGGGGTCGGACTAATGTACGTGCATGGGGTCGCCAAAGTAGCCGATGATTCGCTCGGCGCACAGGCGGCAGGCCTCGAACTCGTCCGGATCGCGGCCTTCGCAATGCAATAGCTGCTCGTCGCGAACGGCCATGCTTCGCCCGCAAACCCAGTCCTCGCCGTCGCGGGAGTGAATATGGTTGAAATCGGTCAACGAAACCCCTCTGGCCGGAGCCCTTGTGGATGATACTTTGTCAGAATATCAGATCGGTTGCGGGGGCAATCCGGACTTGATAGACTGAATTTGATCCCCAAGGAGCGATACGACTATGGCGAAAGTATGTGAAGTGTGCGGACGCGGGCCGCAGTTCGGCAATCGAGTCAGCCATGCGCACAACGTCACCAAGCGCCGCTGGAATCTGAACTTGCAGAGTGTCCGCGCGGTGGTGAAGGGCGCGGCAAAGCGGATTCGGGTCTGCACTTCTTGCATCCGCAGCGGCAAAGTTCAGAAAGCCGCGTAAGAACTCCTCCCGAAAAATAACTGATGAAGTTCGTAACCTTTCAGGGCGCGAGCGCGCGTGCCGAAGCTGGCGTTCTTGTGGGCGATCGCGTCACTGGGCTTGCGGAAGCGGGCTTTGCAGATATGATTGACGTGCTCGGGAGCGGGCCCGAGGGGCGCGCCAAGGTCGAGCGCTTCGTTGAACATCCTCCGGCCGATTCGACGTCCCCGCTTTCCTCCGTCCAACTTCTCGCGCCGGTTCCACGGCCGCCCAAGCTCATTTGCGTGGGTCTGAATTATCGCGATCACGCAGCGGAAGCGCGGCAGGAGATCCCCAAAGTCCCGACGATTTTCGCGAAGTTTTCAAACACCGTGATTGGCCCGGGCGCGGCGATCGTGCTTCCGAAGAATTCGCGCAAGCCGGATTATGAAGCAGAATTCGCATTTGTGATTGGAACGGGCGGGCGGCACATCGCCGCGGAAGATTGGCAGCGGCATGTTTTCGGATACACCGCGTTCAACGACGTCAGCGCTCGCGATGTTCAATCGCTCACATCGCAATGGATGCTGGGCAAGTCGTTCGACACGTTCGCGCCAATGGGGCCATGTCTTACAAGTGCGGATGAAATCCCCGATCCACATGCTCTCGATATCAGCCTCAGGATCGGCGGCGAAGTGCTGCAGCATTCCAACACGCGTGAATTGATTTTCAAGGTTCCCGAGCTGGTGGCTTATCTTTCGAGCATCGTCACGCTGGAGCCGGGCGACGTAGTGGCCACCGGAACACCCTCGGGCGTCGGGTTTGCGCGCAGACCGCCGCGCTACTTGCAGCCCGGCGATGAAGTAGTGATCAGCATCGAAGGTCTCGGCGAATTGCGCAACCCGGTGGTTGCCGAAGGTTAGGCCGGCGGATCGCGATCAAACAATTGCTCCAATTCACGCGCCGTTGGCGTGCCCTCCACCGCCTGATGCATATCGTGCGCGAATGAGCGCATGATTTCAAGCAAATCGAACTCGCGCTCGAGCACCGCATACAATTCCACGCCCGCTAATAACAGTGCAAGGCGAAAGTCGCCGCGTTCGGCAATCTCGCGTCTTATTTGCCGGAGTAACTCTAGAGATTCCGGACTGGTAGGCCGCCAGGACATGGCGAAACGAGTGGGAGATCGCTCTCCCACTCCAAGTAAACCCTCGCTTTGTATTACGCTGAAATGCTCTTTCGATTTTCGCCCGACTGAATCTGGATCTGGCGCGGCTTCATTTGTTCGGAAACCGGAATCTGGATGTCCAGAACGCCATCTTGCAGCCGGCAACTCAGCTTGTCGACGTTGAGACCGCTCGGCAGCGTGATTGCGGCGTAGAACTTGCCATAAGCCAGCTGCGTGTGAGCGTTGTTCTTGTAGGTTTCGGGCGCCTTCCGCTCGCCTTCGATGATCAACTGATTATTCTGCACACTGACTTTGAGGTCGTGTTGAGCAACAGCAGGTAGAATGGCGCGCAGGTTCAGGCTGGTATCGCCCCAAGCGGTCTCTATCACGGGGCTGAAGGTCCACTGGCTTCCGTTGGGTAACATGGATCGCCCTGATTCCACGGGGAGTCCGTAGAAGTTTTCGAAGAGCTGATCGACGGAACGCCGGAAATGATCCAACGTCTGCCGAGCATCTCCAGCAAGAAACGTACTTGTCATTGGTTCACCTCTTGTCGATGCTTGACTTGTAGGAAGACTCTGTCAGCGGGTCTTCCCAGTCCAATGCTACACCCGGCCCATGGCTTCCGAGAGTAAGAATTGTCGCTGTAACCGTGAATGTATGTTGTCACTTCGCGGTCAGAAACTTTTCATCGATCTCCACTTGATAGCCGCTCGCGAGCCGATTGGTTTCGTTCGCCATGCCGACCACGGCCATCACTTCGGCGAACATGACGTCGGTCATCCCGGCTTTGCGCGCAGCCGCGGTGTGCGAGGCGATGCAGTATCCGCATTGATTGGTGGCGCTCACCGCCACGTAGATCATTTCCTTGGTCAGCGCATCGAGCGCACCCGGCGCCATGATCTGCTTCACGCTTTGCCAGGTGCGCCGCAGCGTAGCGGGATCGTGCGCCAGCGCCTTCCAAAAATTGTTGATCCAATCGGTGTTGCGCGTGGCCATGATGTCGTCGTAAACGGCGCGCACTTCCGGGCTCGCGTCGGCGTATTCGATCAATCCCAAAGTCGCCATATCACTCCTGTGAATCAGTCCTTCTACCTCATCGTATCGGTTCGCGCCATAATGGAAGTACTCCTTACATGATCCAAGAAACGATTCTGGAAGGTCTCACCTTCGACGATATACTTCTCCAACCGGCGCGCAGCAGCGTGCTACCGGCGGAAACCGACACCCGCACGTGCCTGACGCGGCATATCGCGATCAATATCCCGATCGTCAGCTCGGCCATGGATACGGTCACCGAGTCGCACCTCGCCATCGCGCTCGCGCAGCAAGGCGGCATCGGAATCGTTCATCGCAACATGTCCATCGAGCGCCAAGCCGAAGAAGTGGACCGCGTGAAGCGCAGTGAAAGCGGCATGATTGTCGACCCCATCACGATCGAGCCCGAGCTCAAGATTTCCGACGCGCTCGCCTTGATGAAGCGCTATCGCATATCGGGCGTGCCGGTGACTAAGAACGGGCGGCTGGTTGGAATCCTGACCAATCGCGATTTGCGATTCGAGACGCGCCACGATCTTCCGATCTCGGACGTGATGACCAAAGAGAATCTGATCACCGTTCCGGTGGGCACCACGCTGGAAGAGGCCGAGAAAATTCTGCACCATCATCGCGTGGAGAAGCTGCTGGTTGTGGACGACCACTACGCGCTCAAGGGCTTGATCACCGTCAAGGACATCCAGAAGAAGTTGAAGTATCCCAACGCCGCCAAGGATCAACAGGGACGCTTGCGCGTTGGCGCGGCCGTGGGCTCAGGAGCCGATTTCCTGGAGCGCGCGCAGGAACTGGTGGCGCGCAAAGTGGATGTGCTGGTTGTGGATTCGGCGCACGGGCACAGCGATCGCGTGATGGAAGCGGTTCGGATTATCAAGCACAGCATGCCGGATGTGGACCTGATCGCCGGCAACGTTGCAACGTTCGAGGGTGCGCACGACCTGATCGGATTGGGCGCCGACGGCATCAAGGTCGGGATCGGGCCGGGTTCGATTTGCACCACGCGCGTGGTAAGCGGCGCGGGAGTGCCACAGATCACGGCGATTGCCGAATGCTCGCGCGCCACTCGGGGTTCGGGCGTGCCTCTGATTTCCGACGGCGGCATCAAGTTTTCCGGGGACATCAGCAAGGCCATCGCGGCCGGCGCCGATGCGGTGATGATCGGGAGCCTGCTGGCCGGCACCGAGGAGAGTCCGGGCGAGACGATTCTCTACCAGGGGCGAACGTTCAAGAGCTATCGCGGCATGGGTTCCATGGGCGCCATGACCGCAGGGTCGGATCGCTATCCGCAGGACACCAGCGGCAAGCTGGTGCCGGAAGGCATCGAGGGACGCGTGCCGTACAAAGGGCCGCTTTCGGAATTGGTGTACCAGTTAGTGGGCGGCTTAAAGGCCGGGATGGGCTACTGCGGGTGCGGCAATATTCGCGACCTGCAGCAGAATGCGAAATTCTTGCGGGTCACGTCCGCGGCTCTCCGGGAAGGGCACGTGCACGACGTGATCATCACCAAGGAAGCGCCGAATTATCGTCTGGAGTAAGTCGTGCTCTACGCGGCGGTGGTCGGCTTTCCATACAAAACATAGTTCAGACTTTGGAGCGAAGCGTCCTGCTCGCTTTGCTCCGATTGCAGCTCGGCCACCAGCGCATCGGCTTGCTGGGCCTGCGCGGTGGCGCTGGCTTGGATCTGGGATACGCGCGTGTTCAAGGTGGCGATCTGACTATTCAAACTCGTGTTGGTTTGCGTCAAACCCGATTCCTCCATTTCGAATACGCCCGAGATAGGGTCCGTCAGCTGCGTGAAGTTGGCGGCGAGAGCCCCAAAACCGGTGGTGGAGGAACCGAGGAACGTGAACGCGTCGGCGAGCTGCGTGTCAGAGAGAGCGTTGAAAGTGTTTTGATCGAAAGTCAATTGTCCGGTGTTATCGGCAAACGAGATTCCAAGATCGGACAGGCTTCGGATGCTGCTGGTGCTACTGGGATTCCAGTACATCACCAGTTGCTGCATGTCGCTGGAGATCTGGTTGATGATCAGATCTCCGCCCAGCGATCCGGCGGAGGTGCCCTCCTGCGCTTGCACCTGCGATACCAGCGTATTGTAGTCGGTCACCATGGTTTCGAGCGCGGTGCCCAATTGCGAGCCACTGCTCGCGAGCGAGAGCGTTACCGAACCAGTGGGATCTGTATTCTGCAGCGTGAAGCTAACACCGGGGATGATGCCAGTGACGTTGTTGCTGGATTGCGTGACCGGGATGCCATTCAAACTGAAGCTCGCATTGCTCCCTTGATTGGTAGCGGAAATCAAATCCGAAATGTTGTTGAGTTGAATGGTGGTGGGGCCAGAAGCGGTGATGGAAAGCGAGTAAGCTCCCGCGCTGCCGGTAACCGTCGCTGTTACGCCCGCGTTGGCCCCATTGATGGCCTGCGCGAGACCGTCGAGACTGTTGTTCCCGCTGATGTCGAGCGAATAGCTCTGGGATCCCACAACGAGTTGGAGCTGGCCGTTGGCGAGGACCGGCGTGTTTGAGGCATCGGCGTACGTTTGCAGTGAGGTTTCCGTGCCCGTACCGTTGTTGGAGATCAGGGTCCCGGGCGTCACCTCGTTCAGCTGCAGCGTGGTTGCTCCGGTGTTGTTCGCGGACACGACCAGGTAGTTGCTTGAGCCAGTAGTCAGCACCGTGGCGTTCACCCCAGCGTCGGCGTTGTTAATCGCGCTGGCCAAGCCGCTGATGTTATTCTGACCGGCTGCGGTGAGATTGAGCGAATAGGTCTTGGAGCCCACCACCAAGTCGACGTTTCCGCTGGCCGAGACTGTTTGGGTTGCGGAATAGCCTGCGAGCGAGGTCTCAGACGCCGCCGAGGCCAGCGATGTGATGTCGGACACGGTGTACGTGGCTGGCGCAGTTGCCCCCGTGTTCACTACCGAAACCGTGCTGGAATCGGAACTGGACGCCGACAGCCCCTGGCTGGAGGCCAACGCAGCCACCGCAGCCACATCGGAACCCAGGGCCGCCACCGATGGCTCCAGGCCCTGGAGCGCCGTGATCTTACTGGTGTTGTCCGTTACTTCACCCTGCAAAGGAGTGACTTGCAGCTGCGCGATCTGCACGGCGCGCTGGATGATGCTTTGGAAATCGCTCGAGTAAGTGCTGACGCCGGTGAAATACTGGGGCGCCGTTACGTTGCTGGCGCTGGGAGTGGTGCTTGTGGTACCCATCTGACCAAACTATCGGCCAGAAGCGATGGGTTCGTGAACTTTATTGGATGTTAGCGCGCAAATTTCCGAAGCCACTTGCCCCACTTGCTCCGCCCTCAAATGGGAGTACAGCGGAAGACTGAGAACCGTGCGCGCGCATTCTTCCGCCACCGGAAAATCGCCCGCTCTATATCGCTCGTCGGCGTACGCAGTCATAAGGTGAATCGGCAGGGGATAGTGCACCGCGCTCTGGATTCCCGCCGCTTCCAACCCCTGCTGCAAACGATCGCGCCCCGCCGTCCGAATGGTGTACAGGCAATACACGTGCCGCGCGTCCGGCAGCGCGTACGGGCGTGTAACATTGGATTGTTCAAGCAAGCGATCGTACTCGCGAGCCAAAGCGCGGCGCGCTTCAATCCACTGCTCCAGACGCGGAAGCTTCACTCGCAAGATGGCCGCTTGTAGAGCGGGCAACCGGTAGTTGAATCCCTTCAGACTAGGGCGATAGCGTTGCTCCTCGCCCCAACTGCGCAACAGCGCGGCCGTGCGCGCGTATTCCGGATTGTTGGTAGTGAGCAGGCCCCCTTCACCGGCCGCGCCCAGATTCTTGGTCGGATAAAAACTGAAACATCCGATATCGCCGATGCTTCCGGCGCGCCGCCCGCGATACTCGGCGCCATGGGCCTGCGCCGCGTCCTCGATCACCACCAGCTTGTGACGCCGGGCAATGTCCAAAATCGGATCCATATCGGCGCACTGGCCGTAGAGATGCACCAGCAGGATCGCGCGGGTGCGGGCGGTGATGGCCGCCTCAATCTTGCTCGCGTCGATGTTGAACGTAGCCGGATCGATATCGACAAACACTGGCGTTGCGCCAACATATCCGATGGTCGCCACCGTTGCATAGAAGGTGAACGGAACGGTGATCACGTCGTCGCCCGGCTGAATGCCTGCGGCGAGCAGCGCCAGATGCAGCGCGCTGGTTCCGGAGTTGACCGCCACGCCATACTTGGCGCCGCAATAGCTGGCGAACTCTTCTTCAAGCGCCGTCACCTCACGGCCGCCCACGTACTGCCCGCTTTCGAGTACGCGCGCTATCGCTTGATCAATCTCGGTCTTGAGTTCGTGATATTGGGCGGCAAGATCAAGGAAACGGATCATCCGGAGGATCAAGTGAGCAGCTGTTCAAACTTGCGCGCGGCTACCTCCCAAGAGTAACACGCAGAGACCATTTCCCAGGCCGCTTGGCATTGGGCGCGGCGCGCTTCGGGGTTATCGAGCAAATCCAGGCAGCGCTCGGCGAACGCCTCGGCCGAATCCGCGATCGCGATGTTCTCTCCGTCGCGCACATCTAATCCTTCGGCCCCGATAGTCGTCGATACCACGGGGATCTTAGCGGCCATTGCTTCATAGATCTTGAGCCGGGTGCCTCCGCCGACTCGCAGCGGAACGATGGACACGGCCGATTCCCACAAGTACGGGCGCACGTCTTCCACGGTGCCAGTGACGTTTATGCGCGGGTCGCGTTCGGCTAGACGGGTGATTTCGGTTGGGGGGCA
This sequence comes from Bryobacterales bacterium, assembly GCA_963772905.1. Taxonomy (GTDB): domain Bacteria; phylum Acidobacteriota; class Terriglobia; order Bryobacterales; family Bryobacteraceae; genus Palsa-89. The sequence continues at coordinate 745,100 of CAVYZD010000001.1, forward strand.
CCGACCCACCACGGCGAGCGAACAGTCCGGACGGCGTCGCCGAATCAGCGGAAGAATCTCCCCCGCGAACCAGCGGATGCCGTCCACGTTGGGCCGCCAGTCCATCGAGCCGAGGAATACGAGATCGGTTGTCAGAGTGGCCGAGTGCGGTGGCGCAAAATAGTTCAGGTCAACTCCGGTCGGAACGGCGTGAGTATGCTCGGCGCCATAAAGAGAACGCATGGTCTGGGCGTCGCTCTCGGAAACCGCAACAACCCGTTTCACCGCCCGGCAGACCCGCTTCTCGTAGCGCAGCATGCGCTCATGTTGTTCCCGAAGATAGATCCTGTGAAGGAGCGGCCCGGCGTGTTCGGCATCCCGCTTCCAGATGACGGACTCGACATTGTGCTGGAAGAGAACGGCGTCGCTGAGATCGGGAATATTGGCGGCGGCGGAGAGGAAATCACAAACGATGCTGTCGAACTTGAGTTGGCGCGTCAGCGTTTCCACATGACGTTTCAGAGCGGCCGAGCGGTAGCGAAGCACGGCCTGCGGTAAGTGCGAACCGAAGAATCCTCGTAAAACGGCCGAATAATATCGGGCGCTTCCAGCGGTGGGCCTGAAATGGGGAATCGAGTAAGCCTGGCTGCAATATTCCGAGCTGTGCGCTATGCCGACGCCGGGCTCCGGCAGGTCGAGCGCGACAAAGTGGATCTCGTGCCGCCGATGCAACTGCTTCAGAATTTCGAGCGTTCGGATTTGGCCGCCGGATCGGGTGGGATGCAGAAAGCCCGCCTTCACCCACAGGATCTTCATACTTTCGCCGCGGCCGTTTGCGACGTTGCCGCGGCATCGCGCGCCGTGAGACCGTTCCACCACTGTGCGCGCAGGCCGGTCAGGAACAGGTCGCCCCACAGCTGCAGATTCACCAGGCGCCAGATGCGGTCAGTCGCATCCTCGCGCCCCGAGCGGTGCCGTTCGATCAGCGCTTCCACCTCGCGAGAGTCCAGATACGCCGCCAGCAATCCGTCACGCGAGCGCAACGCCGCGTACAGTGGCTCAGCGCGCGCATCCAGCAGCCATTGCCGCAGTGGCGTGGGAAAACCCATCTTCTTACGGTAAACAATATCGCGCGGCAGCAGGTTGCGGACGGCTTTCTTGAGGACGTATTTCTGGATGCGCCCCAGGATCTTCACGCTATCCGGGATACCGGCGGCAAATTCCACCAGCGTGTGATCCAGGAACGGCACGCGGCTTTCGATGGACGCCGCCATGCTCATTTGATCCTGCTTCATCAGCAGTTCGACCAGGTACGTTTTCTGATCCGCGTACAGTGTGCGCCCGAGCGGCGATGCATTCCGCGCGTTCCAGTAGCGCATGTAGCCGTCGCACCGGGTTCCCGCGTCGAATGCGCAATAGAAATTCCGCACGAACATCGATTCGAAATCCAGATCGCGCCCGAGCACCGTGTGCCGCAGCTTGCGCCGTATTCCGGCGCTCAACAGCCGCGATGCCTCTACTTGCCCCCGAATCCAGCGGCGGAACCGTTCGGGCGCCATTCCATAGACCGAGGCCATGCGATCGTTCATCATTTGCCAGCGATAGCGCTCGTATCCGGCGAACAGCTCGTCGCTGCCCTCGCCCGTCAACACTACCTTGACATGCTCGGAGGCGAGCCTCGAGACAAAGTAGAGCGCGACGCTGGACGGCCAGGCGATCGGCTCGTCTTCGTGCCAGATCAGCCGGGGCAGCGCGCCGAAAAAATCGTCGATGCCGATGGTGACTTCGCGATGGTTGGTCCCGATGGCTTGGGCCACGCGCCGGGCGTAGCTCAATTCGCTGAATTTGGTCTCGGCGTAGCCGACGGCAAAAGTTTGGACAGGCTGCGAAGCCGCGCGTTGCGCGATCGCCGCGACAGCGCTCGAATCCAGGCCGCCGCTCAGGAAGACGCCCAAGGGCACGTCGCTCATCAGATGCATCTCGACCGATTGTTCCAGGCGGCGCCGAGTCTCGGCGATCCAAGGACGCGGGTCGGGGTTCTTGGTCACGTTCTCGATCGGTATATCCCAGTAGCGCTCGATCGTCAGCTCGCCTTTTTCGGCCTCCAGCATCAGCCGGTACCCGGGCATCAACTTATGGATGTTGCGAAAAAGCGTGCGATCGCCGCTGGCAAAGCCGAACGCCAGCACTTCAGGCAGCAAGTCTTCCGCCAGCGCCGGCGAGATCTCGGGATGTTCCAGCAGCGCCTTGATCTCGGAGGCGAAGGCGAACAGGCGGCCGTCCCAGTAATAGTAGAAGGGTTTGATGCCCAAGCGGTCGCGCGCGCAGAACAGGCGGCGGGGCCCGGCATCCCAGATCGCGAATGCGAACATACCACGAAACCGATGCAGGCAGTCCTGGCCGTATTCCTCGAACGCGTGCAGGATGGTTTCGGTATCGGACCGCGTTTGATAGCGATGACCGGCGCGTTCGAGCGCTGGACGCAGCGCGGCGTGATTGTAGATCTCGCCGTTGAAGGTGATCCACCGCGAGCCGGTTTCGTTGGCCATCGGCTGGTGGCCGCCCTGGACGTCGATGATGCTGAGCCGCCGCTGAGCCAGATGCGCCCAGGCGTCGTGATAGAAGCCGAAGTCGTCCGGGCCGCGGTGACGGATCGCGTCCGCCATCCGCCCCAGGTTCACCACGTCGCCGGAGCGGCTGCCCGATGCTGGCGGGGCGGTCACGAATCCGGCAATTCCGCACATTGTACGATTAGTGCGAAATCGGGCAGCGCTCTCTCAGGATTGAGTAGACTAGGAATCGGAGGAATGGGTGAGTGGTTGAAACCGGCGGTCTTGAAAACCGTTAGCGGGGTAACTCGCTCGGGGGTTCGAATCCCTCTTCCTCCGCCATTCTCACACTGTCCGTTCTGACACGCGCGGACCTACGGGATCGCCACCACGCGAATGGATTCCGTCGTCGCGGCTCCGTTCGCGCCCGACACCTCGAACCGGATGCTGACGTCGTTCGTTTTGGGCGTGTAGGCGACGTAGCCCTCCCGCAGTTCGCGCGGATCGAATGGAATCGCCTCGGTCACCCCGGCTTCCGAAATGCTCATCGTGCCTTTCGCAGCGCCTGCGATTGCCGAGGCCGCCCGATTCCAGCGAATCTCCAGCTGATGTGGTTGAGCATTCACTTTCAATCCGAGCGGGGTCTCGTAATTGGATGGCGCAGTCGACGGCGATGTCTGTGGCGATGCAGGCTCCGCTGCTTCACTGGTGGGAGCCGAATTCGCCGACGTTGTGCCTCGGGAACTCCAAAGCATCTGCGTCACAACGATTGACGACACCACCAGCACCATGGTCGGCACTAGCCTGGACCATCGAAGGCCCTCGGTTGCAGCTGGCGGCGGTGCTTCCGCACCCATACCGAATGCCGATCGCATGGGTGCCTCCTGCTCAGCCTCAAATGGATCCGCGAAACGCCAACCCGGGTGTCCGCCCGCCAATTTCGCCTCATCAAAAGGAAACCCGAAACCGAAATCGCGAGGCTCGGGCTGTCCGTCGTGCCAGTAGAACAATGCTGCTTCACCGTGGCCGCGCCGCGCAACTCGGATCAACAATCCAATGTTTCCGTTTTCATAGAACAGCCGGTCGAAGGTTCGTACATCGCGTGGACCCATCCGCAACTGGCCCTCACGCTGCGACCGGAAGTACCCAATCACGCGCAACTCGCGTCCATCGTGCTCCGCTGCCCGGCGTGCTAGCTCAAAGTCTTCCGAGGCCGGAATCACCACGAAATCGTCGGCCATCGTGGCGGCGAATGGCGACGCGATCGAGCGTCCCAGCAAAACTCCGCGAATTTCCCCGGCTTTGGCGATTTGAGCCGTCAGCTCCCGGACCACGCGTAGGCTCAAGTGGACGGAAAGGCCGCCCGGCGCCTGCCAAACGTAGTAGTTGGCGGGATCGTAGCCGACTTGTGCGCCGCTAGCCATGGTTCCTGATCGATGATCTATCGATTCGGAACTAGCGCCCATCGCCGCTTAGTACCATGAGGTTCCAGTACCGCCGCGATTATATACTGGTGGCCGGTGAGATCAATTGCCGCTGTTCTTATTGCTTTGGCCAGTCTGCAGGCGCAACAAGCCGCGCCCGAGATCACCGCGCGCGATACGCCCACGTTTAGCACCGGCGTGAACCTGGTCAACGTCCCAGTCGTCGTGCGGGATCGCGACGGGCATGCCGTCGGAACGCTTCGCAAGGAGGACTTTCAGTTGTTCGACAAAGGCAAGCCGCAGATCATCAGTAAGTTTTCGATTGAGCAGACTGAGCCACCGAACGCGATCGTGGCGACGGCCTCGCGCACGCACGGCGAAAAGTCTCAAGCACCCGCTCCGATCGCCCCGCGATTCGTCGCCTATCTCTTTGACGATATCCACCTCAGCTTTGGCGACCTGACGCGCGCTCGCGACGCCGCCGATCTTCAAATCGCTCAATCGCTCGACGGAAATGCGCGCGTGGCCATTTACAGCACGTCGGGGCTAACCACCGCCGACTTCACCGCTGACCGCGACGCACTGCACGCCGCGCTGTTCTCGCTTCAGCCGCGCCCCAGCACCGATCACCATTTGAATTGCCCGGACATCAGCTACTACCAGGCCGATCTGATGCTGAATAAGAAGGACCCGCGGGCCATGGCTACCGCGATAATGGAAGTCTACGCCTGCAGCGGCGATCGGCCGCCGCCCGACCTAGAAGACCAGATGCGGAACAATAATCGCTTTCCGTCAGGGCAGGAACTCACGGCGTCCGCCAAAGCTTCCACCGTTCTCGAGCTCGGGGTCCGCGACTCTCGCTTCGCGCTCGAGCTTCTTACAAACATGATCCGCCGCATGTCCGCATTACCCGGATCGAAAAGCATCGTGCTGGTCTCGCAAGGGTTTCTGCTGGTGGGCGAGCATCGCCAGGAGGAATCCGCCGTCATGGATCGGGCCGTGCGTGCGAATATCATCATTAATTCACTCAACGCGCGCGGCCTGTTTACTGTGGATCCCGACGCGAGCGCGAGGCTCACCGGTAGCGACGAGTTCCTCACCAAGAAGTCAGAGTACATCCGCGAGAGCCAATTGCAGAACCAAAACGTTCTGGCGGAGTTAGCCGCCGGAACCGGTGGCACGTACTTTCACAATAATAACGATCTGGGTCTGGGGTTCCGGCGTGTGGCGAGCCCGCCCGAATTCGTCTATATCCTCGGATTCTCGCCGCGCAGCGAGAAGCTCGACGGCAGCTACCACACGCTGCGAGTCTCGCTGACAAACTCGAAGGACCTCACTCTCGAAGCGCGCCAGGGCTACTTCGCGCCTTCACACGCCGCGGACGCCCAGGAAGAAGCCAAAGCCGAAATTCAGGACGCTCTCTTCTCGCGGGACGAGCTGGCCGGCATCCCCATCAATCTGCAATTGCAGTTCGTCTCGCTTAGTGATACCAGCGCGCGTCTTGCCGTCATCGCTCATTTGGATATGAAGCCGCTCCACTTCGCCAAAGCGAGCGGGCGCAACGGGAACACCCTCACCATCACCACCGCCCTGTTCGACACGAATGGAAACTACATTACCGCGACTCAGAAGACTGTTGAAATGAATCTCAGCGATCAAACGCTCGAGAACGTGCAAGCCTCGGGAATCAACGCGCGGATGAACTTCGATGTCGCCCCGGGCAGCTACGTCGTGCGCCTTGTGGTACGGGATTCGGAAGGCAAAACCATGGCGGCGCGGAACGGCCAGGTTGAAATTCCATGAGACGCGCTGCCGCCGGTTTCCTGTTGCTGTTCGCGATCGCGGCACCTGAATGCAGCTTCGCGCAGGGCGCCAACACCATCCGCAGCGAGACCAAGATCGTTTTGGTGGATGCCGTGGTCACGAGCAAGAAGGGCTACGTTCACGATCTCACCGCCAAGGATTTCCAGGTCTTCGAGGACGACAAGAAGCAAACCATCACCAGTTTCTCGGCGGAAGGCGATCCCGCGGCATCCCAGGCGCAAGCACACTACATGATCCTGCTGTTCGACGATTCCAGCATGGATAACTCCCAGGAGCGGACCGCACGCGACGCCGCTATCAAGTTCGTCGAAGCCAATGCGGGACCCGAGCGCATGATCGCGATCGCAAACTTTCGCGGCAGCCTTCGCGTGACTCAGAACTTCACCGATGACGCCGCGCGATTGAAAGCCGTTCTCACAGGCGGCCAGCCTGGCGCGATAGGCCTGAACGGCGCGGGTCCCGATCTCACATCCGCCGCCAGCTTCAGCGCGCAGAGTTTGTTCCTAGCACTCCGCAACCTGGCGCGCAATCTCGCGAGCGCTCCCGGACGCAAAACCGTGGTTCTATTGAGCGCGGAATCCCAGCTCCGGCCCGAAGAACACACCGCCGAGATTAACGCCGCGCTCGACGCCTGCAATCGATCCAACGTGGCAATCTACGCCATCGACACCCGCGGCTTTGTCGCATCGCCCACCGGCTTCGGCGATCGCGTCAATGCGGGCGAGCCGCCCTCGCGCTTTCGAATTGGCGGGCTGGATTGCGCACTGGATTCCACTGTCCCTGGATGTCAGCAGCAATCCGCCGAGATGCCCGCTCCGGCCGCGAGCTCGCGCAACCAACAAGCGGCTCTCGAAATGCTCTCTGTCGACAGCGGCGGATTCGCCGTCAGCAATTCCAACGATCTGGCCGGCGGGCTGGAAAAGATCGGTAAGGAACAGAACGAATACTATTTGATCGGCTATACGCCGCCCGATTCGCCCGAAGGAAGCTGTCACAAGTTGCGCGTGAAAGTGGATCGCGGAGGAACCTCCGTACGCGCGCGCGCCGGATATTGCAACGCGCGATCGAATAACGCACTCGCGGGCAGTTCCATCGAGAAGGAATTGGAGAGCCTTCCCGCGTCACAACCCAGCGGCGCAAACGCGTCGCTGGCAGCTCCGTTTTTCTACACGTCCGACAGCGCCTCCGGGAGCAACCTGGCGCGCGTGAATCTCGCCATGGAGATTCCGCTGAAGAAACTGAAGACGGAAAAAGAGCGCGGCAAGCTGCGCGGCGCCGTCCATGTGCTGGGCATCGCGCACCGTACGGATGGCAGCGTAGCCGCGCGTTTCAGCGAAAGCGTCGCTCTGGAGTTCGATGACGGAAAACGCCTGGCGGCTTTCCTGGCTGCGCCATTGCATTACGAAAATCAATTTGAAATCGTCCCCGGTTCGTACACGCTCGACGTCGCCTATGACGCCGGCGATGAGAGCCGAGGAAAAGTGACGTCGCCGCTCACGGTAGATCCGTACCAGCCCTCGCAATTCGCCATCAGCGGATTGGTTCTGAGCCGCCTGTACGGCCCGGTGTCCGATACCCGGCTCCACACGGACGCTATGTGGACGGCCGATCGCACGCCGCTCATCGCAGACGGCATGCGCATCGTGCCCACGGGTTCGAATCGCTTTCTCAAGACTGAGGCGCCGGCGATCTACGTCGAAATCTATGAGCCGCAGGCGGCCGTTGCAGTCAGCGTCACGCTCCGTGTCACGGATCGCAAGACGGGCGAACAAAAGCTCGACACCGGAGCCCTGGCAATTGATCGCCCCACGGCGGGCGGCCTGGCGATTCCAGTCGGAAAGCGCGTGCCCATCGATTCGCTCGCGCCCGGTTCCTACCGGCTCGAGGTCGAGGCCAGCGACGCCGCCGGAAAATCGGCCCGCCGCACAACCGATTTCGAAATTCAATAGGAGATAAACTGGTTCCGATGGAACCCAAAGATTCAGCCTTGTCGCGTCGCGGTGTGCTCGCGGGAGGCGTCGCCCTGGCCGCTCAAAGTGGTGCGTTACTAGCGCAATCCAAACCCGCCCAATCCAAATCTGAAGTGTCAGGCCGTAAATTCCGTGGATGGGTCTCACGCGGAACTGGACCCGGCCGCACCACGCTCGAGGAACTGACGCTGCGCCCCATCAGCGGGCGGCAAATCGTGGTCCGCACCGAAGCAACCAATCTTTGTTACTCGAATTCGAGCGCCGTACTCGGCGTTCCGGAGCCCGGCATGCCACCATCGACTCCAGCCGGTGCTCCGCCCCGCCCAATTCCGCCCGCGTTCCTCGCGATGGCCCGGATGGCGCTCATTCAGGGACACGGCGGCGTCGGAATCGTGGAAGCTGTGGGTCCCGAGGTGCGCCGCGTTCAAGTGGGCGATCGCGTGTGCGTTTCCGGCACTCCACAGTGCGGATCGTGCTATCAATGCCTGCGCGGACGCGCCGACATGTGCCAGTTTCTCGGGCGCCAGGGCCCCAACGATCTGGTCCCCATCGCCGACATGCGCGACGGCACGCCGGTCTTCGCCAACTCCCACATCGGCGGACTGGCCGAACTCATGGTCACATTCGAAGAGTGGGTGGTGCCGGTGTTCACCAAGGCCACCGCAGTCGATCTCGGCATGGTCTGCAGTTGCGTCAGCGTCGCGGGTCTGGGTTGCACGGCATCGCAGGTGCTGGCCGCGATTCAAACCGGTTCGGTTGTCGCTGTCGTGGGATGCGGTCCGCTGGGACTCAGCGCAGTTCAAGGCGCGCGCATTGCCGGCGCATCCACCATTATCGCGATCGATCCTATTCGTGTTCGCAGGGAAGTGGCGATGAAAGTCGGCGCCACGCATGTGCTCGATCCGAATGTCGACGGCGGCGAGCTGGTCGAAAAAGTTCGTGAACTGTCGAACGGCCCGAACAATCGGCTCTGGGCCGGTGGCCGCGATTCCGGCGGGCTCCTGGGCGGAGCGGGCGCGGACTTCGTGGTCGAAGGCGTGGGCGCCGATCGCGCCAAGCCCAAGTTCGAAGCCGGTCCCGATCCCACGGGCATTCTACCGCTCCAGCAGGCCTACATGATGTGCGCGCCGGGCGGGCACATCGTCACCACCAGCCTGCCCACGGGCAATATCACTTTGCCGGCGGTGATCTTCACCATCGGCGGACGCACGCATCACGCCGGACAATACGGCGGCGCCAATCCCATGCGCGACATTCCGCGTTTTGTAGAACTGCTGGACAAGGGCCAATTCGATGCGAGGTCGCTGGCCACCACTGTGGTTCCGATCGAAGGCATGCTGGACGCCTACCAGCAGGTGATCGAGCGCAGCACCGTAACCGCGATCATGACCGCATAGGTTCAATGGCCCTGCGCATCCGCCATGGCCGCGCCGATGACGCGGACTTTCTCGCCTGGGTGATGTTTGCCGCATCACGTGCACATCTGGCGCGCGGGCTGTGGGACCTGATCATTGGCGCCGATGAAGCTGGCTGCCTCGACTACCTAAGGCGCCTGTCACTGGCTGAACCGCACTCGCTATACCACTACGAAAGTTTCCTCGTCGCTGAAATCGACGGCGCGCCCGCTGCCGCGCTCTGCGGCTTTGAAACCCAAGGTGCCTGGGAAATCGTGGGCGATGCCATGGCCAACGTGCAGCGCGATCTTGGTTGGACCGACCTGGACGCCACGGCGTCCTATCAGCGCATCGCTCCCATTTGGACCGCGTGTATGCCATCCGATGCCGGAGCGGACTTCGCCATCGAGAGTGTCGCGACTCTTCCTGAGTATCGCCGGCGCGGTCTGATCCGCGCTCTCATAGAGGAAATGCTTCAGGGCGCGTTTCAACGCGGGTGCAAGCTGGCTCAGATCACCACCTACTTAGGCAACCATGCCGCACAGTTGGCCTACGAAAATTCCGGCTTCCAAGTGCTCGACAAGAAACATTGTTCGGAACTAGAAACGATCCTAGAAGTACCAGGCTTCCTGCGACTGACCCGCGCCCTGAAAAATGACTAAAGGTTTTTCTACGCTCCATCTGGTTGTAACCAGAAATTAAGCAAACTGAAATATTTCGAAGATATAGTAAGCAGGCTGAAGGAGAACTATGGCCGCTGCAGCAAGCCCCGCACCAACACCAGCAGTACACGATAAACTTTCGAAAAGCCCCGGAATGATCGGCATGTCCGTCTTCGGGATAGCTCTGGTCGTCGGACTTATTTACACCATTGTCAGCCTCGGCCGCGATTTGCAGACCGAGCGAGGCACGTCAATCTACCCCTATATCTTGCTGGGCGTCGCACTTTTGGTGGCGCTCGGTTTCGAGTTCGTCAATGGATTCCACGATACGGCCAACGCCGTCGCAACCGTGATCTATACGCATTCCCTGGAGCCCCACCTGGCGGTGGCATGGTCCGGCACGTGGAACTTCATCGGCGTTCTACTTTCGACCGGTGCCGTCGCTTTCACCATCATCACCTTGCTCCCCGTGGAATTGATCCTGCAAGTGGGCAGCGGCTCGGGCTTCGCGATGGTCTTCGCGTTGTTGATCGCCGCGATCCTCTGGAATCTCAGCACCTGGTACTTTGGGCTGCCCGCCTCGAGTTCGCACACCATGGTCGGATCCATCATCGGCGTGGGCATTGCGAATCAACTGATGAATCCAGGGCAGGGCACCAGCGGCGTCGATTGGAATCAGGCGGCGGGTGTTGGACGCTCACTGCTGCTGTCGCCCATCGTGGGCTTCGGCATCGCGTGGCTCCTGCTGCTGATCTGCAAGGCAATCATCAAAGACAAGCGGCTCTACGAGGCCCCGACCAATGGTGAACCGCCACCCTTCTGGATTCGCGGCTTGCTCATTTTCACCTGCACTGGCGTCAGTTTCTTCCACGGCTCCAATGATGGCCAAAAAGGCATGGGGCTCATCATGCTGATCTTGATTGGCACTGTGCCCACCACGTATGCTTTGAATCGCGCGGTTACTCCGTCGCAAACGGCCGACTTTCTCGCGGTTTCGCAACAAACCGTCCAGGTGGTGAGTAAGTACGTCCAGCCTTCGGCCGTGGTGGCCGACCCACGCGACGATTTAACCGCTTACATTCGCACTAAGCAATTCAACGCCAACACCATGCTGGCGTTGCGGTCTGTGATCAGCGACATCGGCAACGAGACGGCGCTCTACAAAGAACTCAAGAACGTTCCGCCCGAGATGACGCGCAACTTCCGCAATGACATGTACGTGGTCAGCGAAGCCATCCGCCTGATACAGAAATCCGGCAAAGCGGAGTTCGACGCTGCCGACTTGAAGATTCTCGCCAATTACAAAAAGCATATCGATCTTGCCACCAAGTTCATTCCGCTGTGGGTCAAGGTCGCAGTAGCGATGGCCCTTGGGCTCGGAACCATGATCGGCTGGAAGCGCATCGTGGTAACGGTTGGAGAGAAGATCGGCAAGGATCACCTGACCTACGGGCAAGGCGCATCCGCGGAGATCACCGCGATGGCCACTATCGGAATGGCCGACTACTTTGGGCTTCCGGTAAGCACCACGCACGTGCTCTCGTCTGGCATTGCGGGCACCATGGCGGCCAATAAAACCGGGCTCCAGTGGGGCACTGTTCGAAACCTCGCGCTGGCCTGGGTGCTAACCCTTCCCGCCGCGATGATCATGTCGGGGTTCTTGTTCTGGGCGCTGAAGAACGTGTTCTAAGATTATGGAAAACGCAGAACTGGACGCACTCAGATTCAAATACAAGGAGGCGGTCGATCACTGGGTCGCCGCCATCCGCGCCGAGGAAGATCTCGCCACGCCGGATCACTCCATGGTCGCCTCAGAAAAGTGGGACCTCGCGAACTTCACCGAACAGGATGCGAGAGACGCCGCCAAAGGCGCGCGTCAGGAATACGCCGACGCGCTGCGTCAAGTCCTCTATAATTTCTAGAGGGTGTCTTTCGCCGACCGTCTAATCCAGCAGATCCGAGCCAAAGACAGCCGCTGCGTTGTCGGCCTGGATCCTCGGATCGATCAGATGCCGGCGTTTGTGCGCGGCCACGGCACCTACGCCGCGATCACCGCGTTTCATGAATTGGTGATTGACGCTGTCGCCGACCTGGTTCCCGCCGTCAAGCCGCAGCTGGCCTTCTTTGAACAATACGGCGTCGCGGGAATGCAGGCGTTTGAGAACACCGTACTCGCGGCTAAGCGGCGCGGCCTGCTGGTAATCGCCGACGGCAAACGCAACGACATTTCGTCCACTGCGGAGGCCTACGCGAACGCGTATCTAGGAGCCGAGGGCTTCGATTGCGATGCTCTCACCGTCACGCCCTACCTGGGTCGCGATAGCCTGGAACCCTTTGTAAAAGCCTGCGAGAAAAACGGCAAGGGCCTATTCGTAATTCTGAAAACATCGAATCCGGGATCGAAGGATTTTGAAGATCAGCCGCTCGAAGCCACCGGCCGGCCGCTGTATGAAAGGATCGCGGGCGTGATTGTGGAGCTTGGCGACTCGTTGGTTGGGGACTCGGGATACAGCTCGATCGGCGCGGTGATTGGCGCCACGTTTCCCGAAGAAGGGCGGCGGTTACGCGCCTTGATGCCGCGCGCTTTGATCCTTGTTCCGGGTTACGGAGCGCAAGGCGGAAGCGCGCAGGCTGCCGCGGAATGTTGCAACGAAGACGGACTTGGCGCGATCGTGAATTCGTCGCGCGGAATCACTTATGCGTTCGGCGATCCTGACATCTCGCGCGATGCGTTCGTGCACTCGGTTCGTGAGAATACCTTGCGCATGATCGAAGATGTGAACGCTGCGGTCAGCCTCGCGACCTAGCCCCGCAACTCTGCGAACGCTTCTTCGATCTCCTGCTTAGCCGTCGGACTGGGCACTGTCAGCGGCAGCCGCGGCGGACCGCCATAGTATCCGGTCAGATCCATCGCGTACTTGAGCCCGCCGATGCCGTGCTTCGTCGTCACTAGCTTGGCTGCGCGGCCGATGCGATTCTGCCAGTCCAGCGCGGCTTCGGGTTCGCGCGTGCGATGCGCCTCCCAAATGGAAATCGTCGCGTAGGGTGCGGGATTCGCGAAGGCCAGAATGCCGCCGGTGCAGCCGATCGCGAGCGATGGCGCGAGCGTGGTGGCCGACCCGGTCAGGATTTGAAATCCCTTCTTCGTCTCGCGCACCATCTGCATCAGCTTCTCGACGTTGCCCGAGCTTTCCTTGATCCCGATGATGTTGGGATGCTGCGACAGCTCGGCTACGGCTTCCGCCGCGAGATCGATGCCGGTGTTCTGCGGAAAGTTGTACAGCAGCACCGGGATCTTGGCTTGATCGGCCACGGCGCGGAAATAGAGCATCTGCGTTTCGGACTTCGCGAACTGGCCTTTGAAGAACGATGGCGTCTTCACCAGCGCCGCTTTATAGCCAAGGTCGGCCGCGCGATTGGTAAGCGCCACAGTCTGGTGAACGCTATCCATGCCAGTTCCCGCGATCAGCAATTTCTCGGGCGCAGCCCATTGCGCTACCCATTCCCAGAGCTGGATCTTCTCGCCGGTGTCCAACATCACGCTCTCGCCGGTGGATGCGACGACCACGTAGCCCGCCAGGCCGGTGGTGTTCCACTTCTCGATGTTGTGCTGGACTTTGACTTTCCAGATCTCGCCTTCGTGATTGAAGGGCGTGGTGATGGGGCTGAAGATGCCTGATAGTTTCATGAATGAAAATGGGGCAGCCGCGTTCCGGCCGCCCCGTGACTTACGACAAAACTAACCCTTCGCTACGAACGTGATGACGAAGGTGTACAGCGCCAGTGATTCGATCAGCACTAGACCGAAGATGAGTGCGAAGCGGATGCCCGCCTGGGCTCCTGGATTCCGCGCCAGGCTTCGCAAGCCAGCCGGCGAGTTTGCCCTGGCCCAAACCGCAGAGCCCGGATGCGATGCCCATCGCCAGATAAGCGGCGGGCAGTTTCAGATCGCTGCCGCCTCCAGTAGCGCCGGGAGTTTGCGCGAAGATTGGGCTGGCCAGCGCCATGGCGAGGCCCGCCGCGTAGATCAATTTACGTTTCATTCAGTTGTTCTCCTTGTACAAAGTTGCTCGCCAGGAGGTGGTTCCGTCTCTGTCCTGGGGGACGAGCGGGCTCACACTAGCGAACCGATAAAGCCGTTAGTGTTCTTCGTGCGCCACTGCGCCGCCGACGTAGATCATGGCGAGCAGCATGAAAATATACGCTTGTAAGACCGCGACGAAGATATGAAGACCCATGAAGACGGCGGGCGCCACAATAAAAGTGAGGGACAAGAAAGTCAACGTCACCTTCTCGCCCGCGAACATGTTCGCGAAAAGACGAACGGTGAGGGATAGCGGCCGCGCAAGATGGCTGATGAGCTCGATCGGAATCATCACGATAGCGAGCGCGGGAATCGGTCCAGCGAAATGCATCAGATATTTGCCGGCCCCCTGCTCGCGCAGACCCATCCAGTGATAGTAGAGGAAGACGACTACCGCGAGTCCCAGTGGAACCGCAGCGGTCTGGGTAGGCGATTCAAAACCGGGGATGACCCCGATCAGATTCATGAAAAGAATGAAGACGAAGAGCGCCCCGAAGAAAGGCGCGTATTTCCGGCCGTGTTCCACCGCGTCGTCGGTCTGCCCCATCACGAATTTATAGATCGCTTCGAAGCTCAACTGGAGCTTGCCGGGAGTTTCCACCGAGAGCCGCGAGCGCAGGATGGCGAACAACACGAGGATGATCGCCACCACCAGGATCTCCATGGTGAGCCACGTTTCCCACGGATGCGCATGATCGTGCGCAACGCCAAGAGCATTCCAGAATGCATCAAGGGGCCCCGCCAGGAAGCGGTTGAACAGGGCAGTACTCCAGGTTTCGGCTTCAGCTTGCATAGATGAGTTCGTAGACGATTTCGAGGACGACTGCCGCGCCCGAGACTAGCAACCCCACAGCCGCGGCGGCCAAATTCAATCCAAGAAACTTGATTATAACCCAGGCTGCAGCCACCAGGGCGATCATGCGGAGGGCGTAGAGGGCCGGGTTGGGCTTCTTGGGATTGGGCCCCAGGGCGTCCGCCACTCGACGCCAGACGCGAAAGCTGCCATACGAGATGGCGGCGCCGATCAAAAAGGCGATGCCACTGGCAGGGCCTTTCCACACTGCCGCGCCAACCGCTCCCGCAAATCCGAGACCGAGGATCAGCCAGCCAATGCGCCGCACGACGCGCTCATAAAACTCGGCGTCATTGTCACTTTTGGCCAACATCGTCCTTGCTCAATTCGCGAAGCAGGTCGATGATCCCAGCCGCGACCCCGAGTAAGAGAAACACAACTTTGAGAAAGCTGGTATGAAAGACTTTGTCCAGCGCATACCCGATCCCGTATCCCACCAACACGGCGACCGGCACCACGAAGATCAGGCCGTAATATTTTCCCAACTGAACCGGCAGACTGTTTTTGCTAGGCATGGGCGGCTCGCTTCTGTTCCAGGATCGCCCGCGCCTGTTCGGCGGTTTCCTTCACCAGGAAGCCCATCTTGGGATGGCTGGGCGTGATGTCGGGTTGGAGGCCAAACTCCTCCAGCGTCTCGGTCGTGGTCGGCCCGATGGACGCGATCGCCATGCGGCGCAAGGCTGGTTGCATTGCCTCGCTCAGTCCCTCTTCGGCCGCGATCCGGAACAAGTGCGGGATCTGGATGGAGGTGGTGAACATGGCGACATCGGCCCGGCCTTCCGCGATCCGATGGACGGCTTCGCGCAACGGCGCGGTGTCTTCGGGCAAATCCCATTGATAGACGCGGACGGGCGTGACTTCGGCGCCGCGCGCGCGCAGGCCATCGAGCAATTCCCCGTTCGATTTGCCGTATTCCTGGACCGCGATGCGGCTTTCGGTCCGGCCTTCGAGCGCCGCGAGTAGCTCGTGCCAGGTATTCGGCTCGGGCGCTGTGACCGCGACGGGGACCTTCATCTCGCGCAGCGCGGCCAGGGGTTTTGGACCTCGCGCGGCGATCGTGATCTTTCGCAATGCTTCGGCGAATTTGTCGGCCGGATAGCGCGACGCCAGTACTTTATCCAGCGCCCGCGTGCCGACGCCAGTGAGAAAGATCACCAGATCGAACTCGCCGCGAAACAGCCGCTCGGCGAACGCGAAGGCTTCCGTGTTGTTCTCGATGGGCGCTTCGCGCATGGATGGCGCCACAAAGGGCTGGCCGCCTTGCCTGCGAATCAACTCGCCCATTTCGGTTGCGCGGCGGCTCTCGAAAGACACTACGCGCAGGCTGTCGAAGGGCATTACCTCAGAGTAGCAGCCTGTTCTTTTTCATACAGCTTCAGGACGCGATTCACGTACTGAATGGTCTCGGCATAGGGCGGGATGCCGTCATATTTGTCGACGGCCGCAGGCCCGGCGTTGTAGGCGGCGATGGCCTTGGATACCTGGTGCGGATCGTTTTCGTATTTTTGCAACAAGTCGCGCAAGTACCGGGCGCCGGCTTCGACATTTTGCACGGGGTCCAGCGGATTGGCGTTCAACGCCGCGGCGGTGCCCGGCATGAGCTGCATCAATCCGATGGCGCCTTTGGGTGAAACGGCATCCTGGCGATAGCCGGATTCGGCTCTAGCGATGCTGTGCAGGATGGCGGGCGGCAGACCAGTGCGAATCGCGGCTTGGGTGACGAGTTCTTGTGGCGACAGATCCGGATGAATCGGCGCGGGTCCGGGCGCAGCGGGGGGAGGCGGAGGAGCGGTGTAATCTTCCTGCTCAAACGAAGCCACCGTGTCGGCCTGGATCTCGATCACGCCCTGGTTGGTTTCCAGGCGAATGACGGGTCCGTCGGCGGTGTGGCTCTGGGCGTGGATGCGGAAGCCGTTGGAGAGCACGACGAACTCGCCGGCCTGGGCCGCGAACGCAATCCCAACAAAACACAGCAATAGTTTCAATGGACGCAAAGCCACTCTAACCATTGTGACGCAGTTTGAGGCGCGGGCGTGCAAACCCGCTTCCTTACGGTCGCGGCTCAGTCTGAGATGGCGAATTCACCTGGCAAGATGGGGCGCGTTCGGGGCAGCACGCCACGCCACGCGAGCCATCCGAAGTAGGCCAGGATCCCGGAGAATACCACCAGCTTCAGGGCGTCACTTAAACGGGAATGAGGGAGTGCTTTCCACAGAATCCCTAAAACCGGTTGCGCGATGCAGGATGCCCAAACCGCGCCGTAGAAATAGCGCCGCTCGTGGCCTTCGCCCTTGGTGGATGCCTTCACGCGCGGAAGTACACCGGCCGCGCCCAGGACCCAGATGGCGCCGGCGATCGGGAAATATCCGTACTGATAAATCTGCTTCAGCCGCCAGACGCCGGTTGACACAGCTACAACTAGGCCGGCGAAGTTGAGCACGGCGAATGTGATAACGATGCTCCAGGCGAAGGTGTAGCAGATGCGGCGATAGAGCGGGTTCGGTTTGTCCTCGACGAAGCGGATGATGTAGGGCCGGGGCTCGGCGCCAGGCAGCCGGCCGCGCAACGCCGCCACGCCGGTTCCGAGCATTACGACGCCTAGCCACAGGAGCTTCGCGCGGTCAAAGCCGTGCTCGAACAGATCGAAGGTCCACGGCCCGGGCGCGATAAAGAAAACGAAAATCCAGATTGGCCAGTGGGCCAGCCGGTACGCGGGTTTATTGCGGTCGCGCAGCCTGCGCACGAATACGGCTACTGCCCGGCGGGTTTCGCTGGAGCTGGCCTGGGAGCAGCCGGCGCCGGCTTGGGAGCAGCCGACGTAGGCGCGGGAGAGCCACTTGTAGACGCGGTGCTCTTGTCGTACAGCTCGATGATCTCCTTGGTGATGTCGATGCTGGGCGACGCATAAATGACCGGCGTATTTTGGCTGCCGACGTCCACGACCATGGTGTAACCGTTGTCCTTCGAGTAGCGCTCGATCACCGCCATGATTTTTTGGCCGAGCTGCTGCAGAATCTTGTTCTGCTCGGCTTCCAGATCCGCCTGTGCGTCTTCCACTTCGCGCTGCAAGCTCTTCTTCTTCGACTCGATGTTTTTGTAAAGATCGTTCTTGGCGGAGTCGCTGAGCGTGTTCTGGCCTTTGTTGAGCTGGTCCTGCAAAGCGTTAATTTCGTTCTGCTTCTGCTCGAGCTCTTTTTTCTTGGGCTGGGTCTTCGAGTTGAGCTCGGCAGCTGCCTTCTGGCCGTCCTTGGTGCTGATGATGGCGCCTTGGATGTTGATGATCGCGAACTTGCCTTGTTGCGCCTGGGCGGTCAACGTGATGCCCATTACCAGCACGGGCCACAAAAATACTTTACTTTTCACAGTGAGACTCCTAATCTCGAAAATCATTATATTGTATCCGCTCCCTCACGGTCGCGGCTCGGTCGGTCGGGGCTCGGTAGCCACGGTAAGGACGGTCAAAACGTCCGCCCCACCGTGAAGCGGAACATCGCCGAGCGTTCGACGCTATACGGCAGCACCGCTCCGATGGCGCTGATGGCGTTGTTGTACGTTGTCGTATTCGGGAAAAGTGACTTGTCGGCCACAATTGGAGCTTGCAGAGTACCTTCAAAACGGGTCGGGTTGTAGGCCCAGTAAACGCGGAACGGCGCGTTTACCACGGGCATCAAAACTTGCAGCTCGATCCCGGTGGAAGTGCGCAGCTTTTGAGAACCAGGCTGGATATACGCTTGGGCCACGAAGTTGGCTTGCGGAAATTCCTCGTTCAGTTGCGTGAGCCTGCCGGGATTGAGCCGGAGCTGCCCGGGGAACAGCAGCTTGTCAATACCGGCGTCGGCGAACAGCGCCAGCGTGACCGGGCCCACAATCGGAATCCTGTATTCGAAATTGCCCACGATGTTTGTGTCGCCACCCGGGAAGGTGACCTGATAGGAAGGGACCGTCATGGTTTGCTGGACGCCCTTCTGCGTGCGTAGCGTGCCATCGGAGTTATATATATCGACGGTGGCTACGTCGCTCGGCAGGTAAACAATCGGGCTGATGGTCCAAATATTGAAGCCGCGCACATCGTTCTCGCCGCCCATGAAATAGCGCGAGAAGGGAGGGGCTGTCTTGCCGCCGAAGCCGGTGATGAGTCGCGCCGAAACGTGCATTCCGATGACGTGGCCTTTTTTCAGTCCAGGGTGAAAATATTTAGCGTCGAAGGTCGGCTGAATGGTATTCACGTTTCCGCCGAGCACGCTGCCGGAGAATGCGAGGGAGAAGAAAATTTCGCGGCCGCCCGTCGGGTTGATGGGATTGTTGATGCTGTTATAGGTATAGGACGGCGTCACGGTGCTGGTGCGGATACCGCTCAGTTGATTGGGCCCGCCTACGCCCTCGAAATCGATGTACGTAAAATAATTGGTGGCCGCATCCGTCAATGTCTTGACGTTGGAAATGTTGTAGCCGTAGGTCAATCCCACGCGGGCGAAGCTGCGCTTCAGCGGATACGACGCGAAGACCGTGCCGCCGTAACCGTTCTGGATGTAGTTCAGCAGGTTCTGCGTTCCCAGCGAGTTGTAATAACCGATCAGGTTGGTTCCGGCCAGGATGGATGCTTCTTGGGCCTGATTGTAGCTATAGCGCTGCACGTACAGAGTGAATCCGGTGGTGAGCGCTTTGTCCAAGAAGTAGGGTTCGGTGAATCCAAATTGAACCGAACTGATGCGCGTGCCTATCTGGGAGCTGAAGCTCAGGGTTTCGCCCAGTCCCAGGAAATTATTGGTGGAATAGGATGCGCCGATAAAGCTGCCCGCGATGCCAGAAACGCCGCCGTTCAATTGGATGGAGTTTCGGCCGCGCTCCTTCACCTTCAACGTGATGTCCACGGTGTTGGTCTTGGTGTCACGCTTGATGTCGGCGGCGTCTTCGGCCTTGAGCGGCTCGAAGTAGCCGAGCTGGTTGAGGCGCAGGATACTCAGCTCCCACAAGCGATTGTTGAAGATCTGGCCTTCGTCGATCAGCAATTGCCGGCGGATGATCTTGTCGCGAGTGGTGGTGTTGCCCGTGAAGTCGATGCGCCGGACGAAGAATTGCTTGCCTTCGTCCACTGACAGCGACATGTCCATCAGTCCGGTGGCCGGGATGGGGTCGAACGACGGCTCGGCCACGAAATCGATGAACCCGAAATCGCCGTACAGCTTGCGCATATTCTCCAGGCCCTTGCGCAGTTTCGCGGTGGAGAAGACATCCCCTTTTGACATCTGGAACAGCGGCGTCATCAACGCCTCCGGAGTGCGGAAGAACTTGACGCCGGTGAACGTGATGTTGTTCAAGTGATAGAGCTTGCCCTCTTCGATGTCTATTGTGATATCGGCGGCCGTACCGGGCTTATTGGGGTGAATCAGCGGAATGTGCATCCCCTCGCCGCCGGTCTTGCGCATGGTCACCATGGAGTCGGTAACGCGCGCGGTGAAATAGCCGTGCTCCTGATAGAAAACCTGCACGCGGCTCTTGTCTTCGTCGAGCTTGCCCGGATCGTAGGTCTTCGCGAACAGGCTCTCGAACAGAATGGAATGCGGGATCCCGATCGGGTGCATGTTCTTCATCGCGCGAGTGACATCGCGATCGCTGAACACGGTGTTGCCCACGACAGTGATCTCGCCCACCTTCACCTTCGGACCTTCATCAATCTTGAAAGTGAGCTCGAGCGACGACGGCGGAACGCGCTTGATCTGTGGGTCCACTTTGGCGGCCAGGTGCCCGTGTTCCGCTAACAGTTCGATCAGCACATTCTTGGCGCGCTGCACCTTATTGGGGTCGTATTGCGACTCCACTACCAGGCCGACCTTGCGATCCTTGTAGCGGTCCAGAATATCGGAGACGCTGACGGACTTGTTGCCCTCGTACTTGATGGTCCGGACCACCGGACGCTCCACGACGATGAAGCGCACGATCCAGCCTTCCTTACCGGGCTCGCGTTCGATCCGAAGGTCGTCAAAGCGTCCGCTGTTCCACAGCGCCACGAAGTCGCGATGCAGGCTCTCTTCGTCGAAGCGGTCGCCTTTTTTCGAAAAGATAAGGGCTTGCAATGTATCTTGGCGGACGCGGCGCGCGCCCCGGAATTCGATCGCTTCAATTATGTTTTGCGGCGGTTGGCCGGGCCGCGCGAGAGGGGATGCGGGAGCCGGAGCCTGGGCTGGCGCCGGTGTCGGTGCTGGCGGGGGCGCGGGCTTTGGTTCCTCCTTACCCTCCGGAACGGTCTCAAATGGATTGGGCGGTTTGGGTTGCGGTTGCTGCTGAGGAGTCTGCTGATTCTGAGCCGCGGCCTGCGGAACGCCAACAATCGGGAGGATCACCACCGAGCAAAGCACCCAGGCTCGCAGGCAGCCTAGCCTGTGAAACATCATCTAAACGGGGTTCCTTTCCACTCTGCGCGCATTTTTCCGAGACAACAGCTTCATTTGAGACACGACGTCTTCGTTGACCAGACGGCGCATAGTCCAGACCGTTGCACTTGCATGGCCCAGGCAGCGCCCAAGATCGAACGTCCTATTTTAGCTGAAGTCGGCGGGGCGAACCACTGTGCCGGATAGGAGACACAGGGGCAGGTTCCGCACAGGAGGGCTGTGGGAGGGCGCGGATCAGGGTCGGGGACCACCGTTGGCGATGATTCCGAGGACATTGCTCTGGCCGAGCGATTGGATGGCCAGGCTCATTGCGTCCACACGCGTTGCCCCTAGCCGCGTCACCAGCAAGGTGCCATCCGCCAGTGTGGCGAGCAGGTTGGCGTCGGATGCGGCGGCGAGCGGCGGGCTATCCAAAATCACGCAGCGGAACCGGCTCGACAGGATTTCGAGCAGCCGACGGGTCTCGTCCAGGTGCAGCAATTCCAGCGGGTTGATCACGGGCGCTCCGGCGGTCATCACGAAGAGACTGCCAGCGCCCACTTTCTGAATCACCTCGGGGAGCTCGGCGCGGCCCAGCAAATAGTCGCTGAGTCCGGGGCTGCGGTCAATCTGAAAGATGCGATGCACGCTCGATCGCCGCAAATCGAAATCGCACAGTAGCGTGGGATTACCGGCCAGTTGAGCCTCGGCCAGAGCCAGATTCACGGCCGCAAAGGATTTGCCTTCACCCTGCGAGGGGCTGGTGATCAGCACCGTGCGGATGTTTCGCTGGGCCTTCAAGTGCGCCAGATTGGTTCGCAGGGTCCCGAATTCCTCGCTCGGAGTTTCAAGAGGACGCAGCGGGTCCACAAGGACGGCATCCGGCGATGCATGAAACGGAACGGTCCGGAGCAAATCCAGGTTCAGTGTGGCTGCCTTGGTGGCTGATGCGGTCATGGGTTCTCCTATAACTTCGTCGCGTAGTAATAAGTGACGGTGCTCACCATCACGACAACGCCCGCCAGGCCTCCGCCGGACCATGCCAGAACGCTTCGCCACCGGCGCCGGCGCACCGTTTCAACGCGCTCGTAAAGCGGGATGTCGCCGAGAACCGTAACGGGCGCGTAAGCCCGAATATCCTTGGTGCTGTGGACCACGCGATTTCGGGTTTCCCTAGCGCCGGCCAGGCATAGGCCCACGAGTAGTCCGAGGCCGGTCCCGATGGAAATCATGAACAGGCGCTTCGGCTGAGCCGGTGTTTGCGGCAGCGACGGCGGATCCAATTGCTCCAGCCGCTCGCCCTGCTGGCGATTCTCGAGCGCGGTGGACATGGCCGAGCTGTTCAACCGGCGGTCCAGGTCTTCGTAGTCTTTCTTGGCGAGATCGCGGTCGCGAATCAGTTCGTCGTAACCGCGGATGCCCACCGGCGTGCTCTCGATGCGCGCCTCGTAGCTGCGGATGGTCCCGTCTACTTGCGCGCTCTGCTTGCGATAGTCTTCCATTTCGACGTCTTTGGCCTGGATCAGCCCTTGCGTGCGCTGCGCTTCCGCTTCCAGGTCGCGCTGTTCGCGCAGGAACTGCACGCTCGGCGAGCGAGGCGTCGCGGGTCCGGGCTTGGCGCTATTGACGAGCATACTGTCGCGCTCTTTGCGCGCCGCCGCCAGCAGATTCAGCAGACGCTGCACGTCCGGGTGATTTTCCTTGTACCGCTCCCGCGCGGTGGCGAGCGAATCTTCGTACTGGGCGATTTCGTGTTCCTTGTCCGCAAATTTATCGCTGCCTCGCTCGGCCGTTTGTTCGGGCGCATTCGGATCCTTGAGTGCCGCCAGTTGACCGCGGTAAATCCGCAGTTGATTTTCATACAGCAGCCGCTCCTGATTCACGCGGTTCATCGACATGTTCAGGTTGAGCTTCTCAGCTTGCATGGCGGTGAGCTGCTGGTAATTGTTCTGCTGTTCCTCAGGCAGGCGGCCCATGTTCTGCGCTCGAAATACGCTTAACCGCTGTTCCAGCTCATCCAGCTTCTTCCGCGATTCGTCCCAGCGCTCCTGCAGAAATTGCGTGGTCGAAACGGCTTGCTGCGAGACTTCGCGAACGTTTTCCTCCAGGAACCGGGCCACCAGATCGGTGGTCACCTTTTGCGCCGTGAAGCGTTCGCTATACGCGAAACGAATCTCGAAGGCCGGGTATTGTTGCGTTTCCCGCTGTCCGGCATTCATGCTCTGCCGTACCGGGATCACCTGGACGTCCGACAGCTTCATCTCTTCGATCACGTCGTCCATGGGCATGCGTGCCAGCTTCTTTTTGTACAGGCCGTGTGTGTTGATGATGTTGGTTAGCGTGGCCCGGTTCAGAATCAACTGCACCAGCGCGTTCACGCGGCCCTGAATGTCTTGCGTGGTGTTGGCCGGCACGAAGCTTTCAGGCACCTGGGGCGGAGCCACGCGGATGGTCGCCACCGAAATATAGGTATCGGGCCACAGAAACGCGATCACCACCGACGCCACCAACGCCACCAAGAGCGGGATTAGAATCCAGGCACGGTTGCGTCGCAGAATAGCGGCGTAGTCGTCGACATCGAGTTGGCGGCGCGTTTGCGATGTTGATTCTTCGATGAGCATGGTCAGTTAGGGCACTATAATGTGATCGCCATTCTCCACTGTGATGTTCTGCTCGAGACGCTTGCCGTTGGTAACTTCCTTGTAGTTGAAGCGCAGGATCTCGCCGTTTCGCAAGACGCGGATCTTCTTGGAATTCGCGAATTCGCGGAAGCCGCCGCCCCGGCTGAGCGCCTCCAGCACCGACGTGGGCGTCACCAGCGCGAACGATCCCGGCCGGTTGACCTCACCGTCGATATAAAACTTCTTGCTGCGGACTTCGGTGACGAACACGCTGACGTCCGGATTGTTCAGATACTGCAGCAGTTGCTGCTTGAGCGCTGCGGTCAACTGCAAGGGACTTTGTCCGGCCGCCCGCACCTCGCCGATCAGCGGCATGGTGATCTTGCCGTCCGGCCGCACGGCCACCGGCAGCGTGAAATCGGGTTCGCGCCACACGCGGACGAATAGCAAGTCCTCCGGGCCGATCTGATATTTTTCTGGATCCACGGCCACTGCGGCGGAACCGTCGATGGGCTTTGGGCTATCCACCTTCGCTTCTTCGCCCTTCGCCGCCAGCGCGGCGGCCAATACGAGAATCGCGTATCTCACCTTCCGCTTGCTCCTCTCCCGCAGGTTGCTTACAGTAAGTAAGGTTCACCCAGATGAGATACTTTCTCGCGAAAACTGATCCCGAGACCTACTCAATCGACCAATTGGAGAAGGAAAAGAGAACAGTGTGGGACGGCGTGAACAATCCGCAGGCGGTACGCGCTATCCGCGAGATGCAGCCGGGCGACAACGTGTTCATCTATCACAGCGGCGGTCTCTCGGCGGTGGTCGGGTTGGCCAAAGTCGTAGCGGCGGGCCGGGAAGACCCGAAAAACCCGAAATCCGCCGTCGCCGATTTCGAATACATGGGCCGCATTGATCCTCCGGTGACGCTCGGCGAGATCAAACAGTCGAAACTATTCGACGATTGGGCGCTGGTGCGTCAGGGCCGCTTGTCGACCATGGCCGCGCCGGAGAAGTTCGTGGAGTGGATGCGGAAGAAGAATCCGAAAACTAAGATTTAGGGCCACGGATAAACACGGATGCACACAGATAAGAAATTCTCTTGCTAGCTGTGTTTATCTGCGTTCATCGGCGGCTAATTTCTTTCCCCATACGTCGAAACCCACGATCGCCGCGCCGAGGAACGCTCCGGCACTCACTGCGGCCCTCCTCAGCGACCATGCCGGCGTTGGTGCGGCGCCAGCGACATGCTCGGGAAGTGCGCCCATGCCGACCACGCGCCCCATCAGGCGCTGGACTCCCGGCACCTGTGACACCACTTTCAGTTGCCAAGGTGCTTGCAGAGGACGATTGCCGGCTTGAAACACCCGCTCGAACATCTTGTGCGCATTTACCTGCAAACCCTGCGTTATGCGCGTGGGAAACTCGCGCCGCCGTTGCACCCGCGCGAGCAGCTCGTCCGTCACTCGTCCTTCGCTCAGCGGCCCAGCCAGCAGATTGGCGGTTGCCACGGCGTCCTGAATCGCGAGATTGATCCCCACGCCACCGGCCGGCGACATGGCGTGCGCGGCGTCTCCGATGCACAGCAACCCCTGACGATGCCACGTCCGCAGCCGGTTGATCTGGACTGTGAGTAGTTTGATCTGATCCCAGTCCTGCAACTCGTGTACGCGATCGGCCAGATGGGGCGCGATTCGCGCAACGGTCTCCCGTAACGCCTCCAGGCCCTCGCGCTTGGTTTGCTCGAACGAATCCTTCCGTATAATCAGCCCGGCCTGAAAATATTCGCCGCGGTTGATCAACACCAGCAGCCTTCCATAGTTGATATTGCCCAGCGCTTGTTCGGGATCGCCCGGCTGCCGCGAGATGTGAAACCACAGCACGTCGATCGGAACGCCGAACTCCAGCACCTCAAGACCGGCCGCCGGCCGCATCGTAGAATGCCGCCCGTCGCAGGCCACAACCAGATCGGCCCGGATCTCAGCCAGCCCTTCCGGCGTTCGCACTTCCACCCCGATAACCCGGGCGCCCTCGCTAATCAGCGCGAGGCCCTCGTGCTTCATCCGGAGCTCAAAGCGCGGGAATCGGCGGGCGCGGTCGGAGAGAAAATTTAGAAAATCCCATTGCGGCATCAGCGCGACGAATTTGCAGCGAGTAGGTAGGTGGCGGAAGTCAGCGGCCCGGAACACGAAGTCGCCGACTCGTGCGCTCACCGAACTGAGCTCCTGATGCGGCAGCTTGAGAAAATCCTCCAGCAACCCGAGCTCGTCCATCACTTCGAGCGTGGACGGGTGCACGGTGTCGCCGCGAAAATCCCGCAGGAAATCGGCGTGCTTTTCAAGGACCACAACTTCCACGTCCGCGCGCGCCAGCAAGTAGCCCAGCATCACGCCGGCGGGTCCGCCGCCTACGATGCAGCACGTGGTCCGAATTGTTTGCACCTATCCCTCCCCAGGTAGGACTCTGCGGCCGCGGGTGAAGTTACGCGCCTTGCAGGCTCACGCGGCCAGGGCAGTGTTGCTAATATAATTATGTGGGCAATATAGTATTTGCCTGGGATCGACGCAAAGCTCGATCCAACTTGATCAAGCACGGTATCTCTTTTGAGGAAGCACAGACCGTTTTCCTGGATGAGAACGCACGCTTGATCGATGACCCGGATCATTCAGAGGAAGAAGAACGCTTCGTCCTGCTCGGCTTCAGCTTTCAGGCACGCTGCCTGATCGTGAGTCATTGCTACCGGGAGCCAGACTCGGTGATCCGGTTAATCTCCGCGAGGCGCGCGACCGCTGAGGAAGAAGAAATGTATTGGAGACTCCGATGAGAAAAGAATACGATTTTTCCAAGTCCCGTAAGAATCCCTACGCCAAACTACTCAAGCGCCAGATCACCATCCGGCTCGATACCTCCGCCGTGAACTACTTCAAAGAAATGGCGGCGGAGTTGGGAATGCCCTATCAGAATCTTATCAATCTGTTCTTGAGGGACTGCGCCATACACAAACGGCGCCCCGTAATTCAGTGGCCCGCTGAGAAACCGGTCCAGCCGCGCACCCGCTAGCGGGCGTTGTCGTGATGTTCGGAGTTCACGTAATGCCCGGCGTCGTTATCCACGCAAGCGGCGGCCGGTTCCAGCGTGTCCCGCTGCAGCGTCAGGACCCGCGTGATGGTCCACGGTTTCACCAGCACTCCCGGATCATCGGCCATCATCTGATACCGAATCGTATCGCCGACGCGCTGGAATCGTTCCACCACATGCAATTTTTTGCTGTGAAACAGGCCGTTGTCGGCCAGCCAGTTCTCGTCATTCAACCGGGTGACATCCACAACCAGCGTGTCGCCATCCCAGTGCCCCACCGAGTCGCCGTTATCGGTGGCGTCCGTCTCGGGGTCCGTACTGTGGGCGCGGCCGTCCAACGGAATCACTCGCCATTGATCGCCGGTCGAATCGGCATAGAGAAACACCACCTGATTGGCGGTCTGAATGATCTGGTGCGGAGGCCCGATGCGCGGAACTCCCGGATTCATGCAGTGCAACTCGTGGTCTAATTTGACCTGATTGTCGTTGAGAAACTTTACCTTCGCGACAAATTCGGGCTTGTACTCCGGATCTGGATCGGGTCGGGGGCGCGGAGGAGGCGGACCACCGGCCTTAGCGCCGCCGGGGGCAGGCGGCCCTCCGAAGCCGAACGCGAAAGACCCGTTGCCCACCGGATGCACCAGCTCTCCGAAGAAGTGATGCCAAACGCCATTCAGGTCCGGATGACCGTCGGCCATGTGAGGCGTCGGCTTGGTAGCGGCATCCGGATACTTCATGGCTTCCGTAACGTAGGAGGATGCAGGAGGGCCGTAATTCAGCTCCTGACCGAAAACGTTCGCGGGGACCATCAGGGTCGCAGCCAACCCAAGACTCGCCGCGCCCGCACAATTCATGGCTCGTTGGAATGTCATATGTTCACCCTCCTTTTACTTCGCTGGTGCCGGAGGCGGAGCAGGGCCGCCACCGAGATTGTAGAAATGGCCGTCCGGGTAGGCCAGCTTCAGTACAAACCCGAAGGCTTCGGTCCCATCTTTCGCCGGATAGGCGGTAACCGTCGCCTCGCCGCCGTCGAGGAGCTTCTCCTTGGTGAGACCACTGCCCTTGAAGAACATGGGAGGCACCGATTGCAGGCGCCAAGTGGTGACCTTTCCACTATCATCCTTCACGTCCAGGTAGATGAAGATGTGCGGGTTGACCCAGTCCACCCTTGACACCACGCCCTTCAGCGTAACGATCTTATCCGAGTTGAACTCGGCGGACACGGCGTGATGCGCCATCAAGGGCGCTGCGGCAAGGAGCGCTATCGCTGCGGCCAGCGGTGCCAGACGTTTCTTTGTGATCATAATCCCAAACCCCCAAGGTATTAAGATATATCGTTCGCGGCGAGCCGAGTCAAGGCCCGTCCGCACAGGCCCATCCGCACCAACCGGCTCAGTGTTTTCCGGAATTCTGCTGCGGAGTGGCGTCCTTGAAAGACCGGATGTCGTCGTCCGAGCAAGCTAATTGCATGATTTGATCGAACGGCGCGAGTTGCAGAGTCTGTTTGGGAACAATCCACGGCTTGGTCAGCACCTTCGGATCTTCGACAGTCGCTTCTATCTCGAGTGTCTTAGCGTTTACGCGACGATACCGTTCGATGGTGTGCAGAGCGTCGGAATGGAACGATACACGGCCTTCAGCGGAGATCCAGGTATCATCGGTAAAATTCGTCTTATCGACCACGAACGTATCGCCGTCCCAACGACCCACGGCGTCTCCGCGGTAGGAAGGAGGGACGTCGTCGCGATGCGGCCTTCCGTCGAAGGGAATGATCTGAAATCCGTGATAGGTCTCCGTCAGCATCACCACAAACTTGGGCGTCTGGATGATCTGCCCGACGGCTCCCACATCGAAGAGGCTCACATTCAATGTGCCGAAGGCGGTCGGAATGCAGTGCACGGTCGGATCATTCTTATCGGCCAGCATTTTGGCGTGAGCGAGGGCCCCAGGCTGGTATAAATCGGAGAAAACCGTTGGCCGCTGGGCAGGGGCTCCCGGGGCGCTCCGTGGCGGACCCCCAAAACCACGCCCACCGATGTCACCGCCGCGCCACCAGACGCCCGACAGGTCCGGATGACCGTCCGCCATGCGCGGTACAGGCCCCGCAGTCGGAGAATCCGGGCTTGACCCCTGCGCCGCGAGGCGGAATGTGGCTGCGGACCAGACTAGCGTGCCGGCCAGTGCCGCTGTCATCATCGAGTGCTTCATCACCGGGTTTCCTGAGGCCCGAAGAGGCCATATACATGTCCATCCGCGGTGGTGAGCTCTTTCAACATTCCCCTTTGGCCGACGTCCTTGGAGAGAAAGCCCTTGATGGTGACCTCTTCGCCAGGCTTGATGATTCCTGGCCTGTATCCGTTGCGAAGCATTCCACTGGGCGTTCCGGCCTCAAAGGACCACCTTTCCACTTTGCCCGTTGGGTCCCGCACATCGAGCACGAACCACGAATGTGGGTTTTCAAGCCGCACCTGAACGATCACACCGTGGACCGTGATCGGCTGTTTGAGATCATACTCTGCGGCAAACGAGTGATGTGCCCATGCCTGCGCTCCCATCAAGAGCGCCATCAAACCCGACGCGAAAACCGTGGAAACCTTTGCTTTCATATCACCTCCGGTCTCATCCAAGATTCTATTCGAAGCAAGCTTAGTATATACCCAGCCAGATCTTTCGATCCAGCAGGATAAGTAGCATCCTGAATCTGGGACACTCCCCAAGGCCTGTTGGTCACATGATGGCCATGTTACCTTCAATTTTTGAACCTCACACACCTGTTCGACCTCTCGTTGCGCGGCCGCCGCGACCATCCCGCGCTCGAATTCAACGGCCAAACATACACTTTCGGCGAGATCGACGCGCGCAGCAATCGCCTGGCCCACCTGCTCGCTGGGCGCGGACTCAAAACAGGCGACCGGCTCTGTGTTTATCTGGCCAACTGCCTCGAAATGATCGACCTGTACCTGGCCTGCGTGAAGCTGGGCGTGATCTTCGTCCCCATTAACATCCTGTATCGCGAGCGCGAGTTGACGCACATCCTCACCGACGCCGAACCTGTGGCCGCCGTCTCCACCACCCCGCTCCCGTGCGCGGCACCGGTTTGGGATCCAGCGGAGCTTACGCGCGAAGCAGCCGGACTTTCGAGCGAACGGCCGAAAGTCACCCTGGATGGCGACGCCCCCGCCGGCATCATCTATACGTCCGGCACGACAGGCGTCTCCAAGGGCGCCATCCTCACGCACAACAACTTCGCCGCGAACGCGCTCAATTTGCTCACCTGCTGGCAGATCTCAAGCGCCGATCGATTCCTGCTCACCCTGCCGCTGTTCCATGTACACGGCCTCGGCAACGGACTGCACTGCTGGCTCATCAGCGGCTGCCGCATGCGCCTGCTGGAGCGCTTCGAACATCAAAAGGCTGCGACTGAGTTCCTCGATTTCCGTCCCACGCTGTTCTTTGGCGTCCCGGCCATGTACGTACGGCTGCTCGACTTCAGGCCGGAGGAAGCCCGCGAGATCGGCGGTTTCGTGCGGCTGTTCGTATCCGGCTCAGCACCGTTGCCGGCGCAGATCTTTGAAGAATTTAGCGAACGCTTCGGCCACGCGCCGCTCGAGCGCTACGGCATGTCGGAGACGCTGATGAACATCAGCAATCCCTACTCGGGCGAGCGCCGGCCGGGTAGTGTCGGACTGCCGTTGCCCGGAGTTTCGGTGCGATTGCTCGATCCCGAAGGCCGGCCGGTGGAATACGGCGAGGCCGGCGAAGTGCACCTCAAGGGTCCAAACATTTTCGCGGGCTATTGGCGTCGTGAAGACGCCACACGCGCGGCTTTCGTCGACGGATACTTCCGCACCGGCGACATCGCCACGCGGTCGCCCGACGGCTACTACACGCTGTGCGGACGCAAGAGCGATCTCATCATTTCAGGCGGCTTCAACATCTATCCAAGGGAAATCGAAGAATTTCTCCAGGAGCAAAACGGCGTCGCGGAAGCTGCCGTGGTGGCCGCGCCCGATCGCGTGCGGGGCGAGGTTCCGGTCGCGTACGTGGTCACGACGCGCGATATCGACCCCGCGGATCTCGAAGCCGTTTGCCGCGAAAAACTGGCGTCGTTCAAAGTGCCACGCTCGTTCATCATGGTGGACAAGCTGCCACGCAACGCGCTCGGGAAGGTCCAGAAGCATCTGTTGCCGAAGCCTGAGCCGCGACCGTGAGGGAGCCGGTCGCGGCATGTCTGGGCGGGTTACTCCAACTCGAACCCGCCCGGCACCAGATCCTCGTCACGGTTCAGCTTGCGCCACTCCTTGGCGGTGATGAATCCGATCTTTTGCCGCTTGGAATCGGACTCCAGCACCCAGGCGATCTCTTTCATCGCCCATAGCGCCGGCTGGGCGCGATCCACGTAACGGTTGCAATCGGTCACTCGCATTTGAACCGGCCTCTCCATCAGCGAACAGAACACGGACTCTTCGCTGTCGGCCGGGCCGCGCATCACGACGCCATTGGCGCAGGAATCGCACAGACGCGGTGCGTCGACGGATCGCGTGCCTTGGAAGACTTTGATCTTGGTCATAAATGTGTCCTTCCCGCACGACGTGCGGGGCACCTGCAAAGTTAGTTTTTACGCGGGAAGCTAGCGAACCAGAAGGATGGAGAGGCAACCCGTGGGATTTGCGAATCGATCGTCAGAATGCAATGCGGGCCTCCTCTTAGAAAGTTGGGACTCGACTAACATAACATGCACCCGAAAATCAGCCAAGCAGTTTTTGATTAAGCTTATTTACCACTCGCGCGAGTGGGCTCACTCCGGGCATGTACTGCAATGAGCTACCCGCGGCTCGCCCGGCTACGGGTGAATTCCAAGCGTGACATTCGCCTGCGTGGTATTCCCGCCAATGGTGACAGTCACCGGCACGGCGGTTCCGGTGGCGGCGCCCGTTGGAATCGTCACGTTGATCTGCAGCACGCCGAGGATGGAGCCGGGAACCACGCCGGCATAGCTGACTCCGGCGCTGGCATCCACGCCGCCGATTGTGACGGTAGGCAATGGCGATAATTCGGGCAGCGGATTGATGTTGGCGGGAATGATGTACCCGGTGTTCGTGGCTCCCGGCTGTCCCGATAGGCCCGGCGCATTGTAATCACCTTCGCCGGTAAGGTACAGCGTGACGATTTCCCCGATGACCGCCAGATTCTTGCTGCTGTTTAGCGTTATGGTACCCGTTGCTCCGTTGTTCAGAGCGGCCGCTTCGCCGGTGCCCGAACCGTCCGCGGTGAATATGCCGGGGGTGGTAAGCGCTGTGGTTACCGTCGCAGTAGCCTGAGGATTTGCGCCATTGATCAACACCACGTTGTCGACGGCGGGAGTGGTGACCTCGTAGGGAACCTGCACCGTCACTTGACTCGCGCTTACATATAACACTGGTGCAGCGACTCCATCGATTGTCACGCTGACTCCATTGAGCGAGGTGTTCACGTAACCGTTGGCGATAGTCAGCGAGGCAGGAATTGGAGGGCCGATGTTGGTGCCGAAGATCGTCACCAACTCTCCGGGGCTGACGGTCGCGCTGGCGTAACTGGCAGCGCTAAATATGCCGGCGATCGAGGGAGCGCTGGTAACCGGAACAGCCGTAGCCGCCGAGGCGCCTCCCGGCGGCGGATTGACCGCCATCACGTTCAAAACTCCCGAAGCCGTCAACAACCCCGATGGAACCACCGCCAGCAGCGCCGTTGGGCTCACAACTGTGGTGGCCAGGGGGGCCGCCACTCCCTGCACCATGGCGACCGTGGCCGAATAAAAATTGTTCCCGAAGATCGTAATGGTTTGGGCCCCCGCACCCACCGGGAGCGTGGGCGGCCAGATGTTGGCAATGGTCGGCGTCAAACTGATCACTGTCAGGTTTACCGTAACGCTCTGCGATTTCGTCGTAACCGCTGCACCGGACGCAACTATGGTGACTTTCCCTGTATAGGGCGCAGTTTGCGCCGCCAGTACGCCCGTGGTCACAGTTAATGTAAGAGTCACCGAATCGCCGGGCAAAACCACACCCACCGTGGGCGACACCGTCATCCACGGGGCTCCCGATGCGGCTGTGAACGAAATTGGCGCGCCGTCGGTGGTCAACGTCACCGTTTGTGGCGCAGGATCGGGCGGCCCCGATAAATTGAGAATGGTCGGCGTAATCGCCAACGTGGACGCAGCTTCGGTAACGGTCAGATTTACGGCGATCACAACCGGTGTCGCGATGCCGGTGAGTGTTAAATTCACTGCCGCGCCGTACTGGCCTACGGCCAGGCTGGTGGGGTTCACACGGACACTGATGGTAGCGGGCAGGGCTCCGCTGTTGGGACTCGCCGTCACCCAAAAGGTATTCACCGGTGAGATGGCAGTCGTGTAGTTCGGGTTGCCCGCACTCGCTTTCACCGAGATGGTTTGGGCGGCCGGCAGCGCAGCCGCGCCGGCTTGGTAGGTAAACGTCAAAATCGACGGAGTCGTCGTTATCGTCTGCGCTTGTAGCGCACAAGCCAGAACGCCGCATGCCAAAATTATCTTTCCCACGCCGAACTTATCGGCGAGCACGAAAGAAGTTTGAGTTAGCGCCTGGGTAGTACGATCTTGCGCCGCATGGTCAGCACGGTCTCATCCCGCTGATTCAAACCGCGATGTTCCAGCAGTACCGCTCCGCGTGCCGGGTCCATTTCAAGCACCGTGGAAACTGCGTAGATCGTATCGCCATGAAACACCGGCCCCGCATGGCGGATCAGGGAATACTCCAGCGTATCGAGCGCGCTCCCGCCAATATCGGCCTGGCTCATCCCGATCACCAGGCTGATCACAATGGGCCCTTCCACCAGCCTTTGGCCATGCTGCGAACCGGCGGCGAAGTGTCCATCGATGTGCAGCGGATGCTGATTCATGCTCAGCAGGCTGAAGAGCGTGTCGTCAAACTCGGCGATGGTGCGGCCCGGCCAATGGCGGAAGGTCTGTCCTGGTTCTAGTTCGTCGAAGTACCGGCCATAGCCCATCCTTCAACGATACACGCTGTTCAACACACTCGCCGTTACCCATGCAAAGCTTTACCGCCAGTGGCCCCGATGGTAATGATATCCGCCGTGGTACCGATGGTAGTAAGGCTCAACCCACACGTGATGGCCGTGCGGCGGCAGCACCCAATTTCCGCCGACCCACACCCAGCGGCCTCCATTCCAGTCCCAATATCCATTGGTCCAAACATAACCCGGTCCCGGCGCGACGCCGACGGGCCCCACCACCTGCGGTGGCGGCGGCATGCTACCGACGCTGATGCCTACATCCACGCGGGCAAACGCCGTCGGTGAGCTGACGGCCAACCCAATCCCCAAAGCAAGTGTGGCAAGGATTCGATTCAGTTTCATGGTCCCCTCCTCAGTCTGAGCAAAGCAAATCGGGTTCCAATCACAAATCGTTGCGGCAGAATAGCTTGGGCTAACCAGGCGGCATGCAGATTTTACCGGCGCTCGCCCCCGTGCGGGTGCGGATCTTCCGTCTGTAACTTCTTCCACTGCTCTTGGGTCAGCACGCCTCGGAATCCAAGCAGCATCCTGGCGTTGGCTTTTTCCAGTTCG
Organism: Bryobacterales bacterium; assembly: GCA_963772905.1. Lineage (GTDB taxonomy): Bacteria > Acidobacteriota > Terriglobia > Bryobacterales > Bryobacteraceae > Palsa-89. The sequence goes on from CAVYZD010000001.1 coordinate 779,502, forward strand.
GCGCGAGCCTGGGCCACGCGATCGATCTGCGCCAACACCTGCGCTTCGTCGGGCTTGTCCGCCTCGACCAACGGTTCCAGGATCGCTTCCTCCTTCTGCAATCCCGCGCTCAGATCGATCAGCTTCAGCCGGCTTTGCTGAAATAGCACGTCGATGCGCTTTTGCTGGTCGCCCGTTAGGCCCAGCTTCTGCGCCAGCATAGGATCCATCCACCAACGTCCTGGCGGACCCGCATGAAATGCCCGCTCCATGGGAGGACGATTCGGGTGCATCGGCGGAGGTGGGCCGTCCTGCGCCCAAAGAACGCCGGCGGCGACAATCGCGGCGTGGAAAATGAGAAAGCTGCGGATCATGATTATTCCTCGGCCACCAATTTCGTCATTTCTCTGCGACCAATTTCATGAGGGGCTCAAGCGACGAAGGAGCCGTGCGGGACACCTGGACGTCCACCTGATTGAGCAACACTGCGTCGTTGGCCGGCGCATTGCCGGTGTGCCGCGGAACGACGAAGCTCGCGAGAATACAGACGGCGGCCAGCGCTAGAGCCAACGCGAACTGCTGCGAAGCTGTCCAGAAACGCCGCTGGGGAATCGCGGAGTCCTTCGCGATCACCGCCTCAGCCTGCTCCTCGCTCCACGCGCGGACGGCGTAGCGAAACTCCCCGAGCGCTTCGCGAAATTCTTCCGAACTCAGATGTCTCATGCGGATCCTCCCAACCGCGCCCGCACCGCGCGCAGTGCGCGGAACAGATGCGTTTTCACCGTGCCTTCCTTCATTCCGGTGGCGCAGGCGATTTCCAACAGATCCATGTCTTCCACGAAACGCAGCAGGAACACCGTGCGCTGCCGTTCGGGTAGCTTTCCCGCGACTTCCCAAATCGCCGCCACTCGTTCTTTCAATAGTGCCTGAGCTTCGGGCGACCGCGCGCCATCGGCGATCGAGCGTCCCGCGGCATCCGCCGGCTGGGCCGCGGTCAAGCTCGCCCGTCTCCAAAACTGAAAGCGCCGGTTGCGACAATGATCGCGCACCAAGTTCACCGCGATCTGCATCAGCCAGGTTTGCAGGCTGCAGTCGGCGCGGAATCGGCCGCTGGCTTGATAGGCGCGCAGGAAACAATCCTGGGTAACCGTCTCGGCCGCGTCCACGTCGCGCAACGAAGCGAGCGCAAATCGGAACACCTTGGGACGATAGAGGCGTACCAGCGTTTCGAAGTCCAGGGCAACGTCCGTACGGACCGCGTGCTCCAACTCGGACGTTGCCGGTAATGCCATGGCGTTTTCGATCGCGGCGCGATTAGTGCGTCCCGCCGCCGTGCGGGCCAGGTCCTCCGAAACCGCCGGGACCACCCGGACCCCGCGGCCCAAGCGTCTCATACTTGGACTGTTGATCGGCCGTGAGAATCGCATAGAACGCCGCATCCGCCGTGCCCTGCGCCTGCACTTCCTGCGTCGTCAAAGTTCCAATTGCCGCGGCCTGCAAGGCGATGTCAGCGGTGTTGCCGCTCTTGATGTCGGCCTGAAGCGCGGTTCGCGCGGTATGCATGCTGGTGCGGATGGTTGCCAGCGCCGTCTCTTCAGTTGTGAAGATGGTGGTGGCCGTTGTTTGCTGGGCCGGGGTTAAGTCCAAAAGCGTGGCGAGCCGCGCCACTGTGCGGCTGACAATCTGCGGCGGTGTGGGCGGCGCCGGTGGCGTCGAGGTTTGTGCCACCGCAATTACAGACGTGAAAGCCACGAATGCGGTTGCGGCGAGGATTTGTTTTTTCATGCGCGTGTAGACGAATTCTCACCCCCCAGGGTTTACTTGTAGACTGACCATTATGGATAACGCGGAACTCTTTCAAGGTGACATCGCGCTCATCAGCGGCGCGAACAAAGGTATCGGTTACGAAATCGCGCGGGGTTTAGGCGCACAGAAAGTTACCGTGCTGGTGGGCGCACGGGACGAAACACGCGGTCAGGCTGCCGCTGACAAATTGAAGGCCGAAGGCGCTGACGCGCGCTTTGTGAAGCTGGACGTTACCGATCCCGAAACGGTGAAACGCGCCGCCGAGCGGATCGAAAAAGAATTCGGACGTCTCGATATTTTGATAAATAATGCCGGCATCGGGGAGTGGGGCGCCAAGCCGAGCGACGTCGATCTCGCCAAGGTGCGCGAAGTCTACGACACCAATGTATTCGGCCCAATCGCGCTCACCCAGGCCATGCTGCCGCTGCTGCGTAAATCGAAGCACGGCCGCATCGTGAATGTATCCAGCAGCCTCGGCTCGCTCACGCTATCGAGCGACCGGAATTCTCCATTCGCGGATTTTCTCTCGCTCGGCTACAACACGTCAAAATCAGCCTTGAACGCCATGACGATTCAATTCGCCAAGGAGCTGAAGGACACGCCCATCAAAGTGAACGCCATCTGCCCCGGCTATTGCGCTACCGACATCAACGGCAACAGTGGTCCTCGCAGCGCGGCGCAAGGAGCGGTTGCGGCGATTCAATACGCCACTATCGGCGACGACGGCCCCACCGGCGGCTACTTCAACGAAGAAGGACGAATCCCCTGGTAAGGCGACGGGCCACTATCCAAACGCTTCGTCGTACGGAAAATCGCAGCCCAGCCGCTTGAGTTCCGCGCGGCATTGATCATCGATCTTCTGCTGCAGCGCCGGCGTCAGCAACTCATGTGACCCCTTGTGCGCCCCGCGCCGGATCATCGCGCCGTGCGGTTTCGCCCAAGGCACCACCATGCCGGTTTCGAACCTATTTTCGATCTGCTTCATGTGGGCGAACGAAGATCGCCGGACCACCGCATCCAGTTGATCGTCCGACAGCGCGACCCCGAGAAAGGCGGCGATCCTGCGCACCGTTCCCGCCAGGTCCCGCTTCATCTCCTCATAGGTCATGAAGAGCACGTTGTCGCGATCGCGCACACGCCAATAGCCATCCACGAATTCGGCCCAGGGGTAGAAGTGGAAATTGGGCGACAGAAAATGCTCGACGAAATTCGGCACCGACGGTGTCATCGGGCCCATGCCCTCGGCGCGCACGAAGTGATAAGCGGAAACGCAGACGTCCTTCGGATCCCGAACGACGCAGACGTAGCGTGCTTCCTTTGAGTAAGGCACTTGGGCGAACTCGTGGTGCGTCTTGACGACGCGCAAGCCGGTGGGCGAATTCTTCCATGCGGTTTCATCGGACAGAGCAACGGCGTAATTGCGGACGGGCGAATCGGGCCACGGAACGATATCGTGGATGTGCTCGAACTCGGCCGCGCCGTGGTGAATCACTTGCACAAGGATTTGCATCAGCCAGTTGGTGCCGCTCTTGAAATAGACGCAAGCGAAAACATCGTGGGGCGTCGGCTGGTAATCGCCGAATCCCCGGAGGACACCGCGCCGTCGCCGGCTGCCCAGGCGGCGACCCAATCCCGTTTTCTCCACTACCTTCGCGAGCGGCACCAGCAGCCCATACAGCAACACCAGGCTCGGGTAACGAACCCAGGGCGAAAAGGATTTGCGCCGCATTCCACGAGGCTTGTCGGTTGACATAAGACCGGCTCGGGTTAGTGCCAGAGTTGCTTGCTCGCCAGCGCCGCGCCCTCCGACAGCGCCTTCAGCTTGGCCCATGCGATCTGTGGATGAACGCGCAGGCCCAGCCCGCAATCGGTGCCCGCGATCACGTTTTCGCGCCCCACCAAGCCGGCATAAAGCGCGATGCGGTCGGCCACCAGTTCAGGATGTTCCACCACGTTGCTTGCGTGGCTGACCACGCCCGGGATCAAAATCTTGCCGTCAGGCAGTTTCACATCCTTCCAAACTTTCCATTCGTGTTCGTGGCGCGGATTGGCCGCTTCCACCGAGTATGCGCCGGCTTTGACCTTCAGCATCAGATCCACCAGATGCTTCAGCGGCAGATCGTGCGTATGCGGACCGTGCCAGCTTCCCCAACAAATGTGATAGCGTACCCGATCCTCGGGAAGCCCCTGGAGCGCGTGATTCAGCGCGTCGATGCGGACTTCAGCGAATTTGCGGTACTCGGCAATCGTCGGCGTGGGCACGATCATATCGTAGGTATCGGGCAATGCGGGATCGTCCAACTGCAGGACGAAACCCGCATCCACGATGGCTTTGTATTCGTGCTTCATCGCATCGGCCAGCGCGAACAGGTACTGCTCGTCGTTCGAGTAGTGTTCGTTGTGGAAGAAATGCTCCAGCCACCCCGGCGCCAGCACGCACATGAAGGTTTCCTCGGCTCGCGCACCAGCCTCCGCGAGGGCGCGTTTGAAAACCGCCAGATCGTTCGCCACTTCCTGATGGCCGATGTAGGTAATTGGACCGTTGCATATGGTCCGCTCCGGCGGCAGAAGCCCCTCGAAGTTCAGGCTCTTGTAAAACTCGGCGAATTCCGCGCGTTCACCCGAGTTTCCACCCATCCATCCAATTTCGCCGGGGTTGATTTTACGCGTCGCGAGGCCGGAAAGCCGTCTGCCGTAATATGCGAAACCGAAGCCGATCTTGCCCAGCTCCCCATCGCTGATGATGTCGATGCCCGCGTCGGCCTGTTTGCGGATGGTCTCGACGATGCCGGATTGAACGCGAGCGAGCACCGTCGCGAGATCGGGGCCTCGGCCGGCCATGAAGCTGGAGGTCATTTCCCGCAAATCGGGCGGCCCGTCCAGTCGCCCTGCATGCGTGCTAAGAATCCGATCGATACTGCGTTTCATGAGTAGTATAATAGTCTGCTTCGGAGTCTCAATGTTGGGGCGATGACAGCTGTTCAGTCTGCCGTCGTCTTTGGGCTGCGTCGACTGCCTGTGCGCGTCTTTGCGTTCGTGAGGTGGAGTCCTGTCTACTTGGCGCCGCCTGCCTCGGTCCCGCACACGTTAGTGACGCAAGGAGAGCGCGCCATGGCGCAGAACGGATTACAGGGCCCTTTTGCTCTGAGCGATCAAGTGATCGATCAAGAAGTGAGCCAGATCCAGCCCGGCGCTTATGTTCTGGAAGCGTCTACGGATCTGGTGAATTTCCGCGTGGTCTACGTAGGCCGGTCCGATATCAATCTGAACAATCAACTGCACGTCCACGTTGGAACCTATAAGCGTTTCAGGTACCAGTACTGCTCTTCGGCGCAAGCGGCCTTCGAAGAGGAGTGCGCGCTGTATCACGACTTCGAGCCGCGCGATAATCCGATTCATCCGCAGCGCCCCGCTGGTACGCAGTGGAAATGTCCACGCTGCAATTTATTCGGTTGATGTACGGGAGATCACAAAACACAATGCACTATACGTTACTAGGCAAGACCGGAATCACCGTGTCTCGCATTTGTTTGGGATGCATGAGCTACGGCGGCGGCGATGTGCCGGACTGGTCCATCGGCACGCGCGGATGGCACGTGAACCGGCAGGATTCGCGCGAGCATTTCAAAATCGCGATCGACGCCGGAATCAATTTCTTCGATACGGCCGACGTCTATTCGGCGGGCTTGAGCGAGGAGATCACGGGCCAGTATCTGAAAGAGATGGCCTCGCGCGACGAGATCGTGGTTGCCACCAAGGTGTGCGGGGCCATGGGCAAGAGCCCGAATAAGAAGGGCCTCAGCCGCAAACACATAATTGAAGGCTGCGAGAATTCGCTGCGCCGGCTGGGCATGGACTTCATCGATCTCTATCAAATCCATCGCTGGGATTTCAATACGCCGATTGAAGAGACCCTGGACGCGCTGGATTCGCTGGTGCGCGCGGGCAAAGTGCGGTATCTCGGCGCCAGCAGCATGGCGGCGTGGCAGTTTTCCAAAGCCCTCTATCTTGCGAAAGAGCACGGCTGGCATCGCTTTGTCGCCATGCAGAATCACTACAACCTGGTCTATCGCGAAGAAGAACGCGAGATGATTCCTCTGTGCATCGATCAAGGCGTGGGCATCATTCCGTGGAGCCCGCTGGCGCGCGGATTCTTGACCGGGACGCGCAAACGCGAGGGCGGCTCCACCACGCGATCGCAAGTGGACACCATGGCCAAGGACATGTACTACAGCGAGGACGATTTTCAGGTCGCCGATGCGGTCTCGGAAGTCGCCAAACAGCGCGGAGCTTCGGCTGCGCAAGTCGCGTGTGCCTGGGTATTGCAAGCGCCGGGAGTGACCGCGCCCATTATTGGCGCCACCAAAACGCAGCATCTGAAAGAGCTAATCGCCTCAGTGGATCTTAAGCTGAGCGCGGAGGAAGTGGCGGCTTTAGAGAAGCCGTACCGTCCGCATAAAGTGCTCGGCCACCAGCAGCCCGCGGCGAAAGCGATGCACGCTTAGCGATCGCCAAACTGGCCAGGCCGCACGCCAGCAGTATCGCCAGGCTCGGTTCCGGTGTTGCGGCAACGATGGTAGTGGTTGCGGTGATGAGCGCGAAATCGCCGTCCTGCAGATTGCTCGAGGGGTTGGCGTCCATAACAAACGCCGTGAAGTCTGGATCGATCGTAACTATGGAGCCGTTGTTGAGCGTAACCGTCGTGACTCCGAACGTTCCGGTCAGGAACGCGGAACTGATCGGATTCGTGAACAGGCCGGATTCCTGTTGTCCGCTGAATGAAAGATTATCGATCGCTGACAGCGTAAAGTAGCCGGAGGTGGGCGGAAACTCTTCGGCTGAACCGTCGGCAAAGTTGACGAAAAGGTCAAGGTTCGAAAACGGCACGGGAGTAACGACAGGGAACGAAGTGTCGGGAAACACCGATGCATTGGGCCCGGTTTCGTTCAGGATATTGAATCCGGCGGTGGTGTCCGATCCCTCGATGAATTGAACGAATCCTAAGATCGATCGTGTCGGCGAAGGCGGCCCCAGCCAAAAACAGGGCGATCACAACAAGTGGCAGCAGAACTCTAGCGGGCATCGGTAACCTCGTTAGCGGTGACGCCCTGGGATTGCGAAGTGTTTCGTTAGTGGGGTACTACGCGACGGCTTTCGACGTTGAGCATTTGTTCCAGCCGGTCGAGCACTCGCATGGCCGGGATAGTTTGCGCGATGCTCGCGTTCGGCTCGCGGCCCTGTTGGATGGCGGCGAAGAATTCACGATCCTGCAACTCGATGCCGTTCATCGAGACATCCACTTTGCTCAGATCGATGGGCTTTTGATCGCCGTCCACCAAATCGTCGTAATAGGCGACGTAGGTTCCGTTATCGCAAATGTAACGGAAGAAAGTGCCTTGCGGACCTTTATTGTTAAACGACAACGACAGCGTGCAAATGGCGCCCGACGGGACTTTCAAGCCGATGCTCATGTCCATGGCGATCTTCAATTCCGGATGATGCGGGCCTTCCAGCGCAAAGCACTCCGAAATGTTTTCGCCGGCCTGATACGCGAACAGATCCACGGTATGGCAAGCGTGATGCCAAAGCAGGTGATCGGTCCAGCTGCGAGGCTTGCCCGCAGCGTTCATGTTGGTCCGGCGGAAAAAATACGTTTGTACGTTCATCTGCTGGACCTTCAACTCGCCGGCCAGAATGCGCTTGTGAATCCACTGGTGGCTGGGGTTGAAGCGGCGCGTGTGGCCGGCCATGACGATGAGGCCGGTCTCCTTTTGAGTTTTCAGAATGCGCTCGGAATCGGCGAGCGAATCCGCCATGGGAATTTCGATCTGCACATGCTTGCCGGCGCGCATGCACTGTACGGCTTGGTCGGCGTGCATTTGCGTGGGCGTAGCCAGGATCATGGCGTCCAGCCCGGGCTGCTTCAGGCTCTCGCCCAGATCGCCGGTCCAATGCGGGATGCCGAATTTCTTGGCTACGTCTTCGGTAGCGGCCTGATTCCCGCCGGTGAGGGTAATGATCTCGATGCCGGAAATGTTTTTGATCGCCTCGATATGCTTCACGCCGAAAGCGCCTTGTCCGGCGACACCAACCTTCATGCTGTCCTCCTTACCTACATTCATTGAAACAAACTTTCATTGAACCACACGTAAATTCGTTTTGTTACTCTGCTTGCTATGAAGATTCTGGCCCTCCTGTTTGCTGTCGCGAACGTGGCCCTGGCGCAGAGCAACACCTATGTCTTGAAAGCCGCGCGGATTTTTGACAGCGCGAGCGGACAAGTGATTGCGCCGGGCATGGTGGTGATTTCGAACGGCGTGATCCAATCGGTCGGCGGCAGCGTTCCACAGGGCGCAACGGTGCTCGATCTGGGCGACGCAACGCTGCTGCCCGGATTTATCGACGCGCACACGCATCTCTCCGATGAGTTCAATCCCGACTACAACACTGATGCCCTGCTGTCGCTGCAACGGACCATTCCCGAAAAAGCGATTCGCGCCACCGCCAACGCTCGCAAGACCGTGATGGCAGGGTTCACCACGGTGCGCGACGTGGGATCGGACCATTTCATCGACATCGGACTGCGCAACGCCATCAACGCCGGGTACGTTCCCGGGCCGCGCATGCTGGTTGCGATTCACGCGCTCGGGTCCACCGGCGGGCATTGCGATGACAGCGCCGGCTTTCGATATCGGCCTGTTCGGACGCGAGACCGGCCCGGAAGATGGCGTGATCAATTCGCCCGAGGAAGCCCGGTACGCCGTGCGCTTCAACGTGAAGTACGGCGCGGATGTGATCAAAACTTGCGCCAGCGGCGGCGTGCTTTCGCCCACCGATGAAGTGGACGTTCCACAGCTTACGCAGGCCGAGTTGAACGCGCTGGTGGACGAAGCGCACACGCTGCACCGTAAGGCGGCCGCGCACTCGCACGGCGCGGAATCGAGCAAACGGGCGATTCTCGCGGGGATCGATTCCATCGAACACGGAACGTTTCTGGACGATGAAGATATGCGGATGATGCACGATCGCGGAACGTTTCTGGTGCCGACGCTGACCACGCGCGTTGGTCTGGCCGAGACGAAATTTCCGCCGCTGGTGCGGGCCAAGGCCGACCGTGCCGTGAAGCAGCAGGACATCATGGTGAAACGGGCGCTGGCGTTGGGGGTGAAGATCGCGCTGGGGACCGATGCAGCGGTGTACCCGCACGGCGACAATGCGCTGGAGTTCGCATTCATGGTGGCCGATGGGATGACGCCCGCACAGTCGTTGATGGCGGGGACAACGTCCGCGGCCGAGTTGCTCGGGCTGCAGGATAAGGTCGGCGCGTTGAAGCCGGGGATGCTGGCCGATGTAGTCGCAGTGCCCGGAAATCCGATAGAGAACATCAAGCTGACGCAAAGCGTGATCTTCGTGATGAAGGACGGAGTCATTTTACGAAACGACCGCGCAGTTCCGCGCTGAACCCTCGCGTGCCGATTCCGCTGGGCATAGCAATCGCAGTAGCGTTCGCGGCGGGGCTGCTGTACTACCTGGCAAACCGCGCCATTTATTATCCGTCCAAGTATCCAGAAGGCAATTGGGAACTGCAGCGAGCCGCAGGGGCGACGGATGCGTGGATGGAAACGTCCGACGGCGTGAAGATTCATGGCTGGTGGGTGGAGCGCGAAGGCTCACCGTTGGCGACTCTGTTTCTGCATGGGAACGCGGGCAACATCACGGATCGCACGCGGCGCATCCAGGAAATTGTCGCTGCCGGATCGTCGGTTTTGATGCTGGATTACCGCGGCTATGGAAAGAGTAGCGGACGTCCGAGCGAGCAGGGCCTGTATCGTGACAGCGAAGCCGGGTTCATCTATTTGCTTGGCAAAGGCTATCGGGCCGAGCAGATTGTTTTGCACGGCGAATCACTCGGGACGGCCGTGGCGATCGATCTGGCGTCGCGGCGGCCATGCGCGGGACTGATCCTCGAAGCGCCGTTCACATCGGCGAGCGATGTCGCGGCGACTGTAGTTCCGTTCCTCGGGCCGCTGCTGATCCGAAGCTACAATTCGCTTCCGAAGATCCGCTGGATTCGCGTGCCGATGCTGTTCCTGCAGGGCGATCGCGACGAGGTGGTTCCGCTGCGGCTGGGGCAGGAATTGTTCGCGGCGGCGCAAGGACAGAAAACGTTTTGGATGATTCCCGGAGCCGGCCACAACGATATTCTAGAGCGTGCTGGCGCCGAATATCGGCACAGATTGAGCGCGTCCTACGAAGGCTTGCTCAGACCACATGCATGAGCTTGCCGCGGCGGATTACCCACTCTTCGGTACTAAATACCCGCGGCCCGACTTCGATCAGGCGCGGCAGCATGTCGAACACGAAGCCGGGTGTCCAATTCGTGTTGTGGCGAGTATGAAATCCGCGGCGGTTGAGCTCGTTGGCGATTTCTGAGAGCGGCTTGTCCTGAATGATCATTTCCAGCATGACGATCAGGGCTTCGCGCTCCTGGACGTCTTGCTCGAGAGCGATGCAGTCCTCGGCGATCTTCAGGCCATAGGGTACTGGTTCGGTAATGTCGGCGATGGGCGGCGCGTCGTCGTCAACCCGGCGTTCCCAGACGACAGCCACTGGTTTCCAACCCTGACCAGCCTTGCGTTCGAGATCGGCGGCGGTCAATGGATTGGATAGGAATTCGCGCGTGTGTTGCACTTTGGGCATGGCTGAGGATATAGCACGATTCAGGGCAGAATTCCAGGGCCATCCGGCGCGCCTGGCTCGCGAACGCGGCGGCAAAAACAGAGCTGACCGATAGTGTAGTATTTGTCGCGATCCAACCAGTCCAAGTGCGTGCAGAGGATGGGGAGCAGAAGGCCGAAAGGGACCGCCAGAAAGGGCCATAACAGCACGCGGGGAAAGCGTTCGAAGAATTCCAGAACGTCGATAAATTTGCGGCCCATGAACCAGAAGTAGCCGCCGAGCGGGCGGATCTGATCGACCGCGAATCCGGCCTCTTCGAGCAGATTTTGCGCGCCGTAGCGGGTGAAGCGATAGTAATCGTGCGGCATTTGGTGTTCTTCCCACATGGTGGGAACGATGATCATCAATTGGCCGCCAAGTTTCAAAGCCCGCGCCATTTCGTGCAAGGTCTGGCGCGGATAGGGCGTGTGTTCCAGCACCGCGACGCTTAGCATGCCGTCGAAGGTGCCGGGCGGGAAGGGTAGGGCTTCCACGCGCGCCCAGGCATCGATTTTGCCGTAATTCCAATCGCCTTCGCCGACGCCGAGATCGATAGCGCGGTAGGTGTGGCCGGCGCGAGCGACGTCCTCGCGATACTGGGCTTCGCCGGCGCCCGCATCGAGGATTAGCGAGTTCGCCGGGAGCAGGAGCGAAAATTCGCGGACGGCATTGAGGACGAAGCGATCGAACGGATTGATTTGATCGAGCAGGAAGCGCGGGATGAGTCTTCGTCCCCAAGCAACGACTTTGCGGTTCAGCACGGGTCGCGCTGCTCCTGGCGCATGGCCTCGAATCCGCCCCAGTGCCACCAAAGTTGCCCGATGAATAAGAGCGGGCTGAGCGAAATCGCATCGATGTTTTGCGGCAAGTTGCGCGCCACCAGATAGGCGGTGCCGGCAGCGGCGAGCGCGGGTAGCAGGAGCAATCGGGCCGCGGGACTTGCGGGGAACAGGCCTGCGAGTGGTTCATCGCTGCCCGAACGTCGGAAATACTGCGAGGTCCCGAGACCGTAGTGGCGCATCTTCGCAAGGTATTCAGACACGCGGTGAATCGCGGGGTAGTGCGTCACGCGGGCTCTTGGTTCGTAGCGCAGACGGAAGCCGAGCTTGCTCGCGCGAGTGGTGAAGTCGCGATCTTCACACATGGTAAGAGCGGTGTCGAAGCAGCCGGTTTTGGCCACCACTTCGCGGCGCAGGATCAAATTCGATGTCGACAGGTGACGCGCGGGGCCGGCTTTGATCGCGGGCGATAGCACGGGTCCGTCGGTCGAAAGATATTCCAGGCGCGCCGCAAGGCCACGCTGGCCGGGAGCGCGCGAACCGCCGGCGAGATCGGCTGTACCTGAATCGAGCACGTTCCAGAGTACATCGGCCCAGTTGGGATCGGGCACGCAGTCGTCGTCAAGAAAATAAATGACGGCGCCGGTGGCTTCGGCCAAACCGCGATTGCGGGCGTACCCATATCCGCGCTGGGGTTCGGGAACGTAGCGCGCGGCGAAGGCGGACGCGACTTGCTCGGTCTCGCGCGTGGGGCCGTTATCGATCACGATGATTTCGTCGATGGGGCGCGACTGGCGGGCCAGGCCTTCGAGAGTCCGCCGGAGCAGTGGGGCGCGGTTCAAAGTGATGATGATCAGCGAGCTCGTCACGGCCTGCTCGTCACAGTTTCTTACACCAGCAGAAATAGCCGAGCGTATAGTCGCGGCGGCGATCCACCGGATCGAGGAAGTAGCAGACCACGGGAATCGCGAAGCCGAAGATGGGGAGCAGCACGGCGAAGATCAGCCAGCGCCAGCTCTTTTGGAAGAAGCCCAGGATGGCCATCAGGCGGAAACCGATCAGCCAGAACAGGCCGCCGAGCGCTTCGACCCGGCTTTCGAGACCCGCTTTGTCGAATAAATAGGTGAGGCCGTAGCGCGTGTAGCGAAAGAAATCGTTGGGATGCTGGTGAATTTCCCAGCATTGCACCGTGGTGAGAATCAACTGGCCGCCGGGTTTCAAGCACGCGCGCCATTTCGCTGATGCCGATGCCGGGTTCCTTCAAGTGTTCAAGGACCTGGATATTGATGACGGCGTCGAAGGAGCCTTCGCGGAAGGGCAACTCAGAAATGTCGCCGAGGACCTCGATTTTCGAATAGTCCCAGGCTTTGTCGCCGATGCCGCGGTCCAATCGCACGTAATGGGTATGCGCGAAAAGGGGCGCGTGGGGGCACTCGCCGGCACCAGCGTCCAAGACCATGGAACCAGGGGGAAGTTTGCGGGCGGCTTCGGTGAGATGTTCGAGCAGGACGGTATGAAACGGGTCGACCCAGCGCATGACGAAGCCCGGCACCAGCGGCTGGACCAGCTTCCGGAATTTTGCTTTAAACACGGGCCGTTATACCAGCCGCCACGGAGTGAAAATTAGATTCTTGGTTTGGAAACATTCGTGGGTGCAGTGGCAGCCGTTTTGTACTTTATTGCGGAGCTCGATGGCTTGAAAATCGTGCCAGAGGCGGTCGAAATCCCAATCATATGTTTTCAGGTTGCCCACGGGCTTGAGCAACTCGCAGAAGTAGACGTCGCCATTGGCGTCGATGACGCAGCTCACGTCGCCCGCGTTGCAGGAGGTGTCTTTCGGTTTGCCTTCGAGATCCTGCATGTAATAGCGATTGAGGACGAAGCGGCCGATGGTGGCGGTCCAGCCGCCGAGCCCGCCCCAGCGCCCATGAAAATAGCGGCGGCACAGCTGTAGCTGGAGCTTCGAGATTTCGGCGTATTGTTCGGGCGTGGGCGATTGCAGGGCCGCATCCATGGGCGTGCCGCGCAGAATATTGAGCGAGTGATAATCGAGATCCCACTCGTCGACACCCATGTGCAGCAGGCCCTTCACATCTTCGATGTTGCTGCGCATGACGGTGGTGACCACACTCAGCGAGAGGCGTTTGTCGCGCGTGCGAATTTCGCGCAGGGCTTCCATGGTGGCGAGAGCTTTTCTGTAATTGCCGGGGACGCCGCGAATGCGATCGTGATTGGCGCCGATGCCATCGATGGAAAGCGCGATGTTCAGGCGGAAGGCGTTGGTGTTGGCCAGGATGCCTTCGACGGATTTCCTGATGACATCGGTTTGGATGGCGTTGGTGGGAATGTTGATGAATTTGGCCTGATTGAAATCGAGGAAGCGATGGCAAATCTGATCGATGTCCTTGCGCAGGAACGGCTCGCCGCCGGAGAGGTCGAGCCAGACCAGTTCGCCCATGGCCCGCGAGATTTTCTCAATATGATCGGTTTTGAGCGATTCGCCCTGGTTTAAATTTTCCCAATAGAAGCAGTGCCCGCACTTGGCGTTGCAATGGTCGGTGATGAACAGGATCAGGTGGACCGGCTTCTGTTTGCGGCGCGAGAGCTGTTTCCAGGACAGAATGTCGGTAGTGAGCATGTGGGCCGGAGGCTGCGCGACCGAGTGTGTCTCCGGACTTAAGCGTAGCGGCCAGGGGCCGGGGATGTCAAACACTGCCCTCTCAGGTAGACTGTGCTTTTCTTGTGGAGGACTGCAATGACGAAATTGACAGGCGTGGAATCGCGGATGCCGGCGCCAACCCCCGACCGCGCTTTAGTAGCGCACGGCGCCATCATGACTTTACTCGGCTTGCTCTCCGGATTCAGCCCGTTTTTCGCCAAGGCGCCGGTCGCGGGATTGGAAGCGCATACCATCGGAGTCCTGCAAGGCGCGCTGCTCTTCGGTCTGGCCGCGGTTTGGCCATCGCTCGGGCGCCGGCCGCGTGGTGACAGCGGCCCGATACTGCGCATTGATCGGTCTCTATGCCAACTGGTTGGGAGCTCTGCTCTCGGCCCTATGGAGCGCAAAAGGGATGTTCATTGTGCACGGCGCTTCGATGCCAGGCGGCGCGGCCCCTTGGATGGAAGGGACGGTGGCCGTTCTGCTGAATGTATCGATCCTGGTAATCGTCATGTGCCTGCTCATCCTCTGGGCGCTCTTGAAAAAGCGCGAAGACTGATCATCGCCACGCCACGATCCTCGATCGGCGCCTCCTCCCTCGCGACTCCTCTAACCTGGAGATGAAAGGTTCAAGGAGAAACAGTGCAAAAACGAAAACTTGGAAAGAGCGGCCTCGAAGTCTCGGCTCTCGGACTCGGCTGCATGGGGATGAGCTTTTCCTACGGCCCGCCCAAAGACAAACAGGAGATGACGGCTCTTCTCCATACAGCCGTCGAGCGCGGTATCACGTTCTTCGACACCGCCGAGGTTTACGGCCCATTCTTGAACGAAGAACTCGTTGGAGAGGCCCTCGCACCCTTCCGCAAGCAGGTCGTGATCGCCACAAAATTCGGATTCGATCTGGGCGGCGCCGATCATCGGCCGGGCGCGCTTCGTGTGAATAGCCGGCCCGGCCACATCAAACAAGCCGTCGAGGGTTCGCTCCAGCGGCTCAAGACCGACGTCATCGACTTGCTCTATCAACATCGCGTTGACCCGGATATTCCCATCGAAGATGTCGCGGGCGCGGTGAAGGATCTGATTCATGCGGGCAAGGTCAAACACTTCGGGCTTTCTGAAGCCGGCGTGCAAACCATCCGGCGCGCTCATGCCGTCCAGCCGATCGCTGCTCTGCAAAGCGAATACTCGCTGTGGTTTCGACGTCCCGAAGCCGAAGTGATCCCGGCGCTCGAGGAACTCGGCATCGGCTTTGTCCCTTACAGCCCGCTCGGCAAGGGCTTCCTCACCGGCAAGATCGACGAAAACGCGACGTTCGCGAGTACCGATTTTCGCAGCACCCTGCCTCGCTTCGCGCCCGACGCTCTCAAGGCGAACCAGGCCCTGATCGACCTGCTCGCGAGCATCGCGCAACGAAAGAAAGCGACACCGGCCCAGATCGCGCTCGCCTGGCTGCTGGCGCAAAAATCGTGGATGGTACCGATACCCGGCACCACTAAGCTGCATCGTATGGATGAGAACAACGGGGCGCTCTCGGTGGAACTCACCGCCGCCGATCTCCAAGACATCAATGCCGCCGCGTCCAAAATCCCGGTGCAAGGCGCTCGCTACCCCGAACGGCTGGAGCAGATGACTGGCCTCTGAGCGGCCACCCCAAGGAGCACGCAATGGACATCAAGAGAATTGGCTCGCAGCCCTCGGGCAAAGGACCGTCCGACTGGTTCACCGGCACAGTGCGTATCGATCCTCTTTTTCAGGCGCCCGATCCGGCATTCGTTCAAGGCGCCAGTGTCACCTTCGAGCCCGGCGCCCGAACAGCGTGGCACACCCACCCGCTGGGCCAGACTCTGATCGTGACGTCTGGTTGCGGACGCGCACAGCGCTGGGGAGGCCCGATCGAAGAGATTCGGCCCGGCGACGTCGTCTGGATTCCGCCCGGCGAGAAGCACTGGCACGGCGCCGCACCCACTACCGCGATGACCCACATCGCCATTCAGGAGAAGCTCAACGGCAAGGTGGTCGACTGGATGGAACACGTCAGCGACGAACAATATCACGAAGCATAATCTGCGGCGGGCACAACATCACCGCAGATTAGCGCTCCCGCGTTCCCAGCGAATCCTCCCAGTTGGTGATCACGTTCAGCGTAGGCAACGAGGCGTCGGTCAGGATATTCATCAGGAAACGCTGGCCGTCGGCGGCGGGGCTGTAGTTAAACAGGTTCGCCTCCGGGATCGTAGTTCTCGTTTGAGGGTTGAACAGGACCTTGGGCACTCCAGCTTGAAGCAGCCCACCCGAACCCGGCTGCATTGGAACCGCCATTAATCCCGAGTTGCTGAAGTAGTAAAGTTCCTTGCCATCGGCACGCCAGCGCGGATTGATCCCGCCATTGTTCGAGATTCTCATGGGTCCCCCGCCGGAAGGAAACTGGCGAACGTAGATCTCGAACTTTCCGGATTCATTCGAAACATAGGCCACCCAGCGCCCATCCGGCGAGAATTGGCCCAGGCTCTCGTCGAACCCGGTCGTGAGAAACGGGACCGGCGCGCCCGGTTTGCCGGAGGAGTCGAACGGGAGATACCAGATGTCTCCATGAGTCTTCGGATCGATTTCGGTATACAGCAGATATTTCCCATCGCGCGACCAATCGGAGGGAGCGCTTGTGTTCTCGGTCTGAAGCAGGAGTTGCTCCGCGCCTCCGCCTACGTTCTTCACGTAGAGGGCGTTCGAACCGGAAAACGCGATCCGGCTCCTGTCCGGCGACCAGGCAGGCGCGCCTACAAAAGGCGGGAGCGTGAAGCGAGATTCCACGTCGCGCGCCAGGTCGCGGACCCAAATGCCGGGCCGGGATTCGCTCCCGCGGAACACGACAGCAAGAAGCTTCTGGTCCGGAGAAAGCGCGAGCCCACGTTCATCTCCTACTGGCCCTGCCTTGCCCAATTCCTTTCCGGATCGGTCCAGCCATGTGGGCTGAAAGTCATCCCTGGAAGGTCCAGCCAGATAGATAAGCGTCCCGCTTTCCGCGGCCGACGCGGCCACTTGATCGGGACTCAAGGTGTGGGAAAGCTCAGGCGCAACCTGGAAAGGGTCCCCAGCCAGCTGCAACGTCGCCACATCGAACGGATAGGCCATCAGTGTCTTCTCGCGCCTGAACAACAGCAAGTCGTGACTCGCCCCCTTTTCTTCGCGGAACGAACATCGCATTGGTCCGGTCCGGCAGGAGTTTCCGGCCGTCGGGTTGATCCAGCGCGGCAACGTACAAACCCGCCTTGCTCGGATCCTCGCTCTGGACGTTATACAAGAAGTGCTTGCCGTCGGGAAGAAACGAGGGAAGATGGTGAACCATGCCAGGCTCGATCCGGGTGACAGGAGTGCAGGCTCCGCCCGCCGCATTCACGCGCTCAATCGGGCCTTTATCGGCTCCGAAAAGAATCACACCGTCGCGATTCCAGGTTCCCCCGCCGCCGCTGCCGGCATCGCAGAGCGCCGTCGCTGGGCCGCCGGTAGCTGACATGATCTTCAGTTTCCCATCGGCGGTGAATCCGAGCGAGTGGCCGTCCGGAGACCAGAAAGGATGTCTGGCATAGTCCGTGTTCGAAAGCGGCCGCAGGTCAAAGGAATCGAGCGTGCGGAGCCAAAGCTTGGCCTGCGCGCCGCCGCTGCTGATCGCCACGGTGCGTCCATCGGGTGAAAGAGCAAGATACGCGAGTACAAAGTTGTACGGCAGCGATACCGACAAACGTAGAGCGGCCTGCTGGGGCGGCGTCTGGCGGAAGTAGAGCAAGGACACGCCCAGCGTCGTGAGCAGGAACACCCCCCCAGCGGACCACGCCACCCACTGGAATCGCGGCGCGGGTGTTGCATTCGCCGTCGCCTCCGGCTCCTTTCCAACGTTCTGTATGGCGATTCGCGCCTCGCCGATATCGCGCAGGCGATTTTTCACATTCCGATCCAGACAGCGCCGCAGCAGATCGCGAATCGCGCGCGGCGTTTCTTTCGGAAGCTTGTCAAAATCGATCGGAGCCCGCAAAACATCCGCTAGCGTGTGGGATATGGTTTCGCCATCGAAGAGCCGCTCGCCGCTCAGCATCTCCCACAGCACCACGCCATAGGACCAGACGTCCGCACGCTTGTCCACCGGTCTCCCCGCCGCCTGCTCGGGACTCATGTACGCCGCGGTTCCCATGATCATGCCAGCCTGCGTCGCCGCGATGGTCAACGTGGGCGAATGCGTGGGATCGCCGGCGCCGTCTCCGGATATCGGCACAGCGGCTAGTCCGAAGTCGAGCACCTTCACTACGCCAGATGGTGTGACCATGATGTTGGCCGGCTTCAGATCGCGATGAACGATGCCCTTTTCGTGCGCCGCTTCGAGTGCCTCGGCGATTTGCTTGGCGTAGTTGAGAGCGGTCTCAACGGCGAGCGGTCCTTTGAGAGGGCTGCCCGGCACCAACTCCATCACCAGCGCGCGTTCTTCCACACCGTAGATCGCGGCAATGTTGGGATGGTTGAGCGACGCCAACACTTCGGCCTCGCGCTGAAAACGCGCCATGCGATCCGGGTCGCCGGCGAATGAATCGGGCAACACTTTCAGCGCAACCTCGCGCTTCAGCTTGGTGTCTTTCGCGCGATACACTTCGCCCATGCCGCCGGCGCCGATCGGCGCGAGGATTTCGTACGGCCCGACTCTCACGCCTGCGCCGATCGCCATGATTATCAAACAAGTCTAGCGCGGCGAGTGCCGGGTTGAGCCGTGTAGATGAGCCAGGTGGTATCGGATCGCTATTGTCCGGCCGGACACGGCGCTTGATGGGCACTGGAAACAGCTGCGTGCCGTAAGTCTGCCGCTTCCCCAGCGAGAGCTGCCAGCGATCGTACGTCACGTGCGTGAGAGGTGATATCGATAACTGGACGGCAGGCGGTACCCCATGACTGGCTGCGGCTGTAGCCAGTTCATATGCCACTTGAAAGTCGTCGGCACATGTTCCGTGTTGATAAACCAGCGCGGCGCGATATTGATCCAGGGGCCGCGTGATTTGCCCCGCGCGATACAGGGCTTTCACGCGCTGCAGGCGAGTCCGGTCACGCCTTGGGTCGAACACCATGTACATTGTGAAGCGGTCCGCTTGATCCGTATCGTAAATGTACTTGAGTTCGTCACTCGTGCTCATGGCTTGTTGGGGAATCGGCGGAACAGGCTTCGATGACCACGCGGACAACGGCACTCCAAAGGCGCCCATCAGCATCATCGTTAGGGGGAGCATGAAGGCGCGCAGGGTGAATTTTTTTCGAAAGAGACGCAGGGCCGCCAAGACAAGCACGGCGCCCATGAATAGAATCGCCCCAAAATACCCCAGCAGGAACGCGGCGAATCCAAACCAGTGGGTGGAGAACGACAGTGCCACCGCCAACAAGAGGGCGATCAATACGGCGAGTTTATGGATTCCGCGGGCACCCGCTAAGAGAACCAGAAGGCTGAGCACTGCCCAGATCCCGGAGACGATTAGAAGGACGAGTGGGGACGCATCCCGGAAGGACGGCACGAAGATGTTCAAGAGAACGATCGCGAGGCCTGCCGCCAGCGATCCGCCGGTGACGAGCCAAAGTTTTCCTCCCTTGGTTGCGCTCCACGTCAGCACAGCTCACATCATAGCTCCGCTGCTCCATCAACCAAACCGCTCCGAGACGATCCTGAGCGCCTCCTGGTATCGTGCTTGCCGCACGTTATGTAAGAGCCGCTGCCAATGCACCCGGCCGTAGACGAGCTTCGTGTCTTTGTCCGCCAGGTCAACTTCCCCCGCCCACATGCGCCGCTGGTATTCCCTGAATTCGGGTGCCGGTTCGCTCCAATCGATCGGTTTGCCCGTCCAACCCTGGAAGAGGAAAGCCAGGGTGTAGAACAGGTGCGAGAGCTGCTGCATGAGATGAAATCGGGCTAGCTCGTACCGATTGGGTGGGACTTCTAAATATTCCTGAAGAAAAGCCGTTTCCTCTTTCTCATTCGTGACCACCTGATTCGCAACCACCGCCAGGTCGGCATACCGATCGTTCAGAAAAGCAACTTCCCAGTCCACCAGCCATTCGCGATATCCATCGAAAAGGATATTGTCGGGTTTGAACAAGTCGTTGTGGCTCGACACCATCTCCGCATCGTTATGCGGGTATACTGCGGCAATTTCCGCTAATCGCGCGAAGAACTCATCGCTTTCAGCCTTGGGGAGTATGTTCGCAGCCCGAAACTTCTCGAGGTATCCATCCAAGACGGGCCCTTTGTCGATCAGGAACGTGCATGTGGTGTTATAAGGAGCTCTGCCAAACGGCGGCAGCGAATGCAGCGTCCGCAGCAAACCTGGTAACCGAACCCGTGCCTCCGGCACCGAAAGCGGTTTAGCTTCCACAAAATCCGTGATCGAAATCTTGTCCTCGATGTTGGTGTACCAAACACGTGGCGCCACGCCTGCATCTGCCGCCGTCTTCATGCTTGTGTAGTGGCGCGTAGGATCCTCGGCACGCATGATGATCTTCAAAAGGTACGGCGATCCGCGCACGACGATGCGATAGACCAGCGACGAGGTGTGCCCTTTGGTAATCCTCGAAATGTCTTCGAAATCTGTTACGCCGAAAGCCTCATGCAGGGAGCGAGTAACCGCCGCGCTCTTTTCTTGTGGAATCATGAGCCCTGCCCCATGCATCACGGCTGGGTTCGCCTAAACGGATCGTCCTGACAAGCCGAAATACGCGGCAGCGGCGAGCATATGGCGGTCATTGGTCCACACCTCGCGTTCACCGGCCTCCTGGGCCGTAGTGAGGTGCACGGCGTCGGCAGTCCGGATAAATAGGTTTCGTGGCGCGGACAGGATCAGTGCGCTTGTCCTCCGCAGCACGCCTTCGGTGACGGGTATGAGATTCCACAGGCCGTCTCCAATATGAGCGGAAAAACGAGATGCCAGGTCACTCGCGTTGGCGTGTGAGCAGGCGCCTTCCCGTACTCGGCGATGAAGCACCGTATGAAACTCGGCCAAGGCCCAAAGCGACGAATAGATTGCATCCGCATTCCTGACCAGATCGCGCACGCGGGAGGACTCAGGTTCATTGAAATAAAACTTCGCTATATAGGACGTGTCGAAATACAAGGCTATCGGTCTCGATCGTCCTCAATGATCTTCGTGCTGTCGCTAACTGGCGGCATCCGATTCCAGACTCTTTGCATGGACGCGAAGATCCGCGCTTTCTTTGCTGCGGCTATGCGCGGCGGAGAAGTTACGGGGCGCAACTCCGCCACTGGTTCGCCGCGCCTTTCGATCACGATCACTCCGCCCTCGGCCGCTTCGCGTACTAACTTCGACGTGTTGATGTGCAACTCGCGGACCGACGTCGTTCTCATATGCTACATTGTAGCACCTGGCCTGCGGCAAAGCCGACGCTTGTTTCGCACGATTCAGTACTCTTCTAGAGGCCTGCACCTGGACTCGAAGATCTTGCTCAGCGCTTCTTTTCCCAATCGACCTGAGGCAACGGATAGAACTACGTCCACGAGTTCTTCTTCACCGAAGGTTGTGTCCCAGTTGTTCATCAGCAGGAATGTGATGGCCGCGTTCGCACCGACTCGTTTGTTACCGTCAATGAACGCGTGGTTTTGGCAAAGATGAAAAAGATACGCTGCCGCCATATGGCCGGAATAGAGGCGTGCAGGAATTCGCCGCCGAAGGTCGCCTGCGGAGTGTATATGGCCGATTCAAGCCCGGCAGGATCGCGTATACTTCCAGACCCGCCATATCGCTCGATCTGTTGCTCGTGGATCTCCAGAACTTCATCCAGAGACAGAAATACCGGTTCCATCCATGGAACTCACTCGGCCAGTTTTCGGAAGGCGCTCCCGTAGCGCTTGTGTGCCAGTTCCTGAGCTGCCTCGAACTTCTTACGGCGCGCTGATGGCTTTGCAGGCGCGACGATCAGTTGTTTCCCGTCGGTACTGACATCCAGCGGAGTTTCGGGATCGATATTGAGAAGATCCAGAATCGGACGATCAATCACCAACGCTAGACTGTTTCCATGCTTGGTAAGCTTCTTAACCACGCGACCCTCCGTACTTACAATGTATCACCATGGAAGAGCCGCCTGTTTGGAGCGCACTGTCACAGTGAAACGTAGAGGTTGGACGTTAACTCCCCACCTTGGACACGTCTCGAGCTCGGTCTCCTGGGTCTTCCTCCGCGTACCAGTGCGAGATATTGGTCAACGGCGAGGATAACCGAGTGGGACTCAAGGTCAAGGATCCGATCGCCTGGGCAAGTTTTCAGCGCGCAATCTCGAAACGATAAGAAACCGAGCGATCCCTATCCGGCGCAAAGCGGGGAAGTTCGAGTGGCAATCTGGGGTCGTCCTAACTTTCACATTCTCAAAAGCGATTTGGAATGGCCCCCCATCTGGATTCGGACCGCGATTCGGGGAGCAGTAGCCACCCAAGCGCAATCATTCCGCCGCCAGATCAGATATGTGCCCAGCCGGACGCGACTGCCGAATCATCCGCCCACTCCGCCGGCACATCAATTCCCAGCAACCCCGCATGTTACGATAAGAATTAATCGAACAAACCATTCGGTTGTTACGTCTAGACCTGCTGGGGAGACCCGTCCCAAGTGAAAGCAAATTCTAAGATCCTGCTGACGATCGGCCTGCTTGTGCTCGTGAGTGGCGGTGTCTTCGCCAGCATCAAATACAGCCAGCGCGGCGTCGTCGACGTTCAAACCGGCCGCGTGGTTCGCCAGGACCTGGTGGCATCCGTCACCGCGTCCGGCGAAATCAAGCCCAAGAATTACATCAATCTCGGCGCAAACACCATCGGACCAGCGCCCATCACTGAGATTCTGGTCAAGGAAGGCGACCATGTCCGCAAAGGGCAAATCGTCGCGAAGATGGAATCCGTCCAAGCCAATGCCGACGTGGTAGCGCAGCACGCCACCATCGATACCGCGCTGGCCGATTCCGCGGCGTCCGAGGCCGGTTTGAAATCGCAGGCCGATGGCGTCACCACCGCGCAAGCCACGCTCGAGAAGAACAAAGCGGAGCTGGCCCGCACAAAATCCAACTTCGACCGCGCCACCGAGCTCTATAACGCCAAGCTGCTCGCCAAGCAGGATTATGACCAGAAAAAGGCCGAGTACGATACGGCCATCGCGGCCATCGGCGAAGCGGACGCGCGGCTTTCCCAAGCTCGGGCGCAAGAGGCGCAGGCTCGCCAGCAGCTGGCATCGGCCCAAAAACGCATCGCGCAGCTGCAAGCCAATCTGGATCGCTATAAGGACATTCTCGAGAAATACGACGTCATCGCTCCGCTGGACGGCATTGTCACCAACCTTCCGGTGCGAACGGGCGAAACCGTGGTGCCGGGCGTGCAAAATTCGGCGGCCAGCACCATCATGACCATCGCCGACATGTCACAGATTACGGCCGAGGTAAAAGTGGATGAGACCGACATCGTAAACGTGATGCTGGGTCAGGCCGCCGAGGTGACTATCGACGCCATGCCGAATCGCACGTTTCACGGCCGTGTCACGGAGATCGGCGACGAGGCGATACTGCGATCCAGCGGCGTTGCGTCCTCGCAGAGCAATACGTCCGATCAAGAGGCCAAGGATTTCAAAGTGGTTGTGGCGCTGGACGATCCGCCCGAGGACATTCGCCCCGGCCTCTCATGCACCGGCAAAATCGTGACGGCCACTCACCAGCGCGTGCTCACCATCCCGATTCAAGCCCTGACTGTCCGCCAGCGCGGCGATCTCGAGCCCAAGAAGACCAACGCGGTGCAGGCCGCTTCCTATGTCGATCCGGTGGTCGAAAAAGCGAAAAAGGAAGAGCTGCAAGGCGTTTTCGTTATCCGCGACGGTAAAGCCCAATTCGTGCCGGTCACCACCGGCATCACCGGCGCCACCGATATCGAAGTGCTGAGTGGGCTCAAGGACGGCGATCAGATCATCACCGGCAGCTATAAGGTGATCCGAACGCTGCGCAATCTCGTCAAGGTCAAGATCAACAACACAGTGACAACCACCACCACGTCGGATAGCTAGCGTATGGCGACCGCAACACAGGAGCTCGTCAATCGCGGCGAGAACTTGAAACGCGATGGGATCGTCATCCGCACCTACGATCTGTGGAAGACGTACGTGATGGGCGATCAGGAAATCCACGCCGTTTCGGGCATGGACATCGAGATCCGGCGCGGCGAGTACGTGGCCATCATGGGGCCCTCCGGGTCGGGTAAATCGACCCTGATGAATCTGATCGGCTGCCTGGATTCGCCCACCCGCGGCCTGTACTATCTCAACGGCAACCTGGTCAGCGACATGCAGGACGACGAGTTGGCGCACATCCGTAACAAGGAAATTGGGTTCGTTTTTCAAAAATTCAATTTGCTCGCGCGAGCGTCGGCCCTCCACAACGTCGAACTGCCGCTGATTTACGCCGGCGTTGCCAAGGAAGCCAGGGAAGAACGGGCGAAAGCGGCGCTGCGCGCGGTGGATCTCGAGCAGCGCATGTTCCACCGGCCCAACGAGTTATCGGGCGGACAGAGCCAGCGCGTGGCCGTGGCTCGGGCGTTGGTGAACAATCCGTCCATCCTGCTGGCCGACGAGCCTACCGGCGCTCTGGACACCGCCACCGGCAACGAAATCATGACGTTGTTCGAGAAGCTCTGGAAGCAGGGCAACACCATCGTGCTGGTGACCCACGAAGCCGACATCGCCAATCGCGCGCGCCGCGTGATTCACGTTCGCGACGGCAAAGTCGAAAAAGACGAAACACTTTAAGTAGTTAAAGAACCAACCAAATAATGCCGATTGGCTGCCTGTAGGACGGCATCGCCATTGGCCACCGAAACCGCACCGCTCCATATCCATGAACTGAACCGCGAAGCCGCCTCGTGGCGCGCCTGCCTGCGCTTTTCGCTGACGGATCTGTTCTTCCTGGTATTGCTTTTCTGGATGTTCATGGCAGATTCCAGCGGTTGGGACCGCCTGCTCTGGGATGGCGACACGGCGCTGCACACACGCGTGGGCGATTTCATTCTCGATCACGGGTACATTCCGGCGACGGACCCGTTCTCTTTCACCAAACCTGGCGCGCGCTGGTTTCCGTTTCAATGGCTGACCGGCGTGGTGTTCGCCGAGCTGAACCGGTGGGTTGGACTGAAGGGCATCGTGCTGCTGTGCGGCATCGCGATCGCGCTGTACCTCACATTGCTCGCCCGCGACATGGTGAAGCGCGGCGTCAATGGCTTGCTGACACTGCTATTGGTGATGTTGGCTGCTAACGCGTCGGCGATCCATTACCACGCCCGCCCGCACCTTTTCACTTTGCTGTGTCTCACCATTGCGAGTGCGATCATCGCCGCCGATCGCGCGCGGCCTTCGTGGCGTATCTGGATGCTCGCGCCGCTGATGATTCTCTGGGTCAACATGCACTCCGGATTTCCGGCCATGCTGGCACTGATCGGGCTGTTAATCGCCGGATGCGCGCTGGGTCGCGAATGGTCGCAAGTGCGCCGATATGCCGCGGTGTTGGCCGTTTGTGCCGCTGCGTCTCTCGTAAATCCCAACGGCATCGCTCTTCACCTGCACATCAGCCAGTTCTTGAACAGCCCTTGGGCCATGGACAACATCAACGAATACCAATCGCCGGTGTTTCGTTCCGAGGCGATGTATTGCTACATGGCGATCCTCTTCCTGGGTCTCATGGCCTGCGCCTGGCATTTCGCGCGCCGGCATTGGACCGAATGTTTATGGCTCGCGTTCTTCGCGTTCGCATCGCTTTCCTCGGCGCGCCACATCCCGCTGTTTGCCGTAATCGCGTTGCCGCTCATCGGTGTGATGCTTACGGAGCTTTGGGACGGCGTTACCGCGGGTCAGCCGCGCACTTCCGTGCTCGGGGTTCTCGGGGAAATGTCCGCAAAGCTCACCGACAAGCTGAAGCCGGTTGGCATTTGGACCGTCGTGGTAATAGTGGGAGTGTCCTTGTTCGGCGGACATTGGCCGCAAGATCTCTCGGCTAAATATTTCCCGCGCGCGGTCGCCCGTCAGTTCGCGCCGCAGCTCGCCGCTTCGCGAGTGTTCACCACCGATCAGTGGGGCGACTACCTGCTCTGGACCGGATATCCGCGGCAAAAGGTCTTCATCGATGGACGCAGCGACTTCTTCGGCGAGCAGGTGGGGCGCGACTATGTGACCATTCTCGAAGCCCGGCCGGGTTGGCGCGCCGCGCTCGATCGCTATAAAGTGGACATGGTGCTGGTTCCGCCAGAGACGCCGCTCATCGAGCTGCTCTCCGCGTCGGGGAGCTGGAAAGTGTTAAATCGCGATCAGCAGTCGGTCTTGCTCGCGCGCCGCTAACGCGTCAATACACTTCTTGATAGAGCAGCCGGAAGCGCGCCAGATTGATCAGTAGAGCGATGCCGAGAACATGCGCGGGATCTTTCGGATCGGGCGAGTTGCGATCCACAACGTGATAGCGGCCTTGCTTCACGCCTTCGATGATCCATTCAGCGCCGTCCGGTTGAGCCTGCGAATCGTCACGCGCTGGAACATCCCAAAACCGAGCGTGCTTTACTTCGGCCAGAAACCAATCGGTGGCTTCTTTCGACAAGCGCGATTCCCGGTCGAGCACCAGATGGCCGGGTTCAAAGCCGCCCTGGCCGCTGGTCATTTTGACGATTAATCGCCCGCCATCGCGCGGGGCATCATTGGTCACAACCAGCCGCACCGCAATCGGATTATCGAAGCTGCGCAGCCAGAGAAAGCGGTAGACTTCAGCCATCGGATTCTGCCGCGAAAGTTCCAATAGCGAGGGCTCCTTCAACGCGGCGAGATATTTCGAATACGACTCGACGGGCACGACCTATTCTATTGCGATCGCGCCCTTCACCGGCCCGGTCTTCTTCATCAGGAACATCAGCGGGATCACCGCCAGGAACGCCACGCCCAGTACCCAGAACACTTCGTTGAAAGACAGCATCGCGGCTTGTTGCTGCAAAGTGCCGTAGAGCATCCCCTGCGCTTGCGCGGCCGCCTGGACGGGATCCGATCCTTTGGCCATTAACATCTGTTTCGCGCCGGCGAGTGCGGTTTGATACGCCGGGTCGAGCGGCGAGAGGTGTTCGATCAGCCGCTGCTGGTGGAATTGTTCGCGCTGCGCGATCAGCGTGGTGCAAATCGCGATGCCGCTGCTTCCGCCGATGTTGCGGGCCAGGTTGATCAGCCCGGTAGCGTAGCCCGTCTTCTCCCTCGCGATGAACGAAAACGCAACCGTGTTGATGGGCACGAAGAGAAACGCCAGGCCGAAGCTCTGCACCACGCGCGCGCTAACGGCGTATCCAAAATTGATCTGCGTGTCGAACTGCGACATCTGGAACAAGCCCAGCGAGGACGCAACCAGTCCGAAGATGATCAGCCAGCGTGCCTGAATCTTCGACAGCAAAATGCCCACGATCGGCATCATGATCATGATCATCAGTCCACCGGGCGACAGCGCCAAGCCGCTTTGCATGGCTGTGTAGCCGAGCAGGGTTTGCAGGAACAGCGGCAGCACCATGGTGCTTCCGTACAGCACGAAGCCGAGTACGAACATGGTGGCGGTGGAGATGGCGAAGGTGCGGTCTTTCAGCAAATGAAAATCGACCACGGGTTCCTTTTGGCGCAGCTCCCAAACCACCACGCCGATCAACCCGATGGCGGCGATGATGGCGGCCGAGACGATTCCGCGCGACGAGAACCAGTCGTGCCGCTGGCCGTCGTCCAGCATGATTTCGAGCGCGCCCAAGCCTGTGGCGAGCAATCCCAGGCCGACGTAATCGATCTTCAATCCGTCGCGCAGCGTTTTGCGGAACAGATAGGGCGGATCGAAGATCAGCAGCGAAGTCAGAAGCAGCGACGCGATGCCGACCGGAATGTTGATCAGGAAAATCCAGCGCCAGGTGTAGTTGTCGGTGATCCATCCGCCGAGCGTCGGGCCAACAACAGGCGCGAACACCACACCCATTCCGTACACCGCCATCGCCATGCCTTGCTTTTCGCGCGGAAACGTTTCACGCAGGATGGCCTGCGACACGGGCTGCAGCGCACCGCCGCCCAAGCCTTGCAGTACACGGCACAAAATCAATATGGGAAGGCTCGGCGCCAATCCGCACATCGCCGAACTGGCGGTGAATAGAATCACGCATCCCATGTAGAAGCGCTTGCGGCCGAGCAACGTGGAAAACCAGCCGCTCAGCGGAAGCACGATCGCGTTCGCAACCAGGTACGCGGTGAGCACCCACGTCGCTTCATCGACGCTCGAAGACAAACTGCCGGCGATGTGCGGCAGCGCGACGTTGGCCACGCTGGTGTCCAACACTTCCATGAAAGTGGCCAGCATCACTACGCCCGCGATCACCCAGGGATTGATCACCGGGCGCGAGGGCATGCGCAAGTCCACGACTTCGGTTTGTAAAACGGACGGCATAATGCTACCCCGCGGACGAAACTACTTGGTGAAAATGGTGGCTTCGATATTCATTCCCGGGCGCAGCACCTGGTTGCCGCCAGGAATCGGATCGAGCACAATCTTCACCGGAATTCGCTGGACCACTTTGACGTAGTTGCCCGTGGCGTTCTCCGGCGGCAGCAAGCTCATGCGCGTTCCGGTGGCGGCGGCCAGCGAATCCACGTGACCGGGATACGTCTTGCCGCTCAGGTCCGCTTTCACTTCCGCTCGTTGACCATCTCGCACGTCCGCCAATTGCGTCTCTTTGAAATTGGCCGTGACCCACACGTCCTGCAGCGGAACCAGCATGAGTAATCCCTGGCCTTGTTGCACGATCTGTCCCACTTCGACCGACTTGTGTGTTACCACGCCGTCCATCGGCGCCACGATTGTTGTGTAGCTGAGATCCAGCTTGGCCGCTTCCACATTCGCTCGCGCCGCGCCGATATTGGCCGATGCGGACGAAGCATCCGCAACCCGTACCGGAACCTGTTGTTGAGTTGCCTTAGCCTGCAGGATGCCAGCCTGCGCTTCCGAAATCCGCGCTTGCGCCGACAACAGAGCAGCCCGTTTTGTTTCCGCATCCTTGGTCACGGCCGCTAGCTTGTCCTTGGCAGCTTGCAATTGGCTGAGCGCAACGCGCGTGGCGGAGGCGTAGGAATCGTATTCCAGGCGCGAGATCTCTTCTTTGTCGACGAGTGTCTTCATGCGGTCCAAATCGGCTTGCGCGTGATCCGCGGTAGCTTGGGCGGTTTCCACATTGGCGCGCGCCACTGCGATATCGGCGGTAGAGGCGCGTTCGGATTCGACCTGCGCCTGATCGTAATCGGCCTTGGCCGCCGCCAACTGCGCTTCGGCCGCTGTAACGCTGCTGCCCGTGGTGTCGCGCGTGAGCGGCACACCGGCGTTCGCTCCCTGAGCCTGGCTTTCCGCCACGGCGACGGCTGCCAGTTGCTGGTCCAGCTTAGCTTGGTAATCCGCCGGATCGATGCGCGCCAGCACTTGGCCCTTCTTCACTTGCTGGTTGTCGTCGATCAAAACTTCGCTGATCTTGCCGTAGATCTTGGACGACACGGGAATGATGTGCCCATCCACTTGTGCGTCGTCGGTGGAGACGCGATTCAACGAATGCACCCACAGATACAGCCCGGCGGCCGCGATGGCCAAAAACACCACCAAAATCACGAGTTTTTTCGAGGAACTCTTGGGCCTAGGCGTCAGCACGGTCCGCGCGGGTTCGTTCGCCCGCGTTTCCATCTTTGGCGTCTCGCGCTCTTTCCCTTGGTCCAGTGTTTGCGATTCCATTCGTTCTTTCTCCATCATTTCGCGTACAACGATTCCATTTGGCCGGTGGCGTGGGCGAGGTCCGCGCGTGCTTGATTGTAACGGTACAAGGCTACGATCTGATTGTCGTTGGCGCGGGCCAGCTCATCCTGCGCCGTGATCACTTCGATATTGTTGGCGACGCCGGCCTGAAACCGGTCGCGCGCCTGCGTCACTTCCTCGCGCGCCAGACCGACGCCTAAGTTCGCTACGTCTACTTCGTTCTTCGCGGCATCCAACTGCGCCGCTGCGGTGCGGACTTCCTGCGCGATCTGATTGCGAAGATCGGTCTGCTGTTGCGCCAGTTTCTTGAGCTCAATATCGGCGATAGCGTTCTGCGCCCGAATCCTGCCACCGGTGAACAAAGGGACGTCGAGAGCCGCGGCGAAGTTGTACACGGGAATTGCGCTGGCCGGAGATAGCCCCTCCTCGGTCCACTCGCCGTTCAAAGCAATGCGCGGGATTCTTGCGTCCTGCGCCGCCTTCCGCTCCAGTTCCGCCGCACGAATTTCAGAAGCGACAGCTTTCATCTCGGGGCGCGCGACAAAGGCCTGCTCCATGGTTTCATCGGCCGAATAGCCGGGCGTCTTGAAGAATTCCGAAGCGTCGGCGAGCTCGATCGGCGCATGCGGATCCACGTTAAGCAGGCGCGACAATCCGAAGAGCGACGTCGCGAGCGTGGTTCGCGCCTCGATCAAACGCTGCTGCTCGTTCTGATACTGGACGTTCGCGCGCAGCGTATCTATCCCCGTTCCCACGCCGTTCTTCTGCAAATCGGTGGCTTGATCGAACAGCGCCTTGGCGAGTTCCACCCGCGATTGGGCGGCGCTGACGTCCGCTGTCGCGCGCAGGCTGCCCAAGTATTGCGACACCACCAGGAGCACGTTCTGCTCACGCACCGTCAGTTCCTGGGCGCGCGTGCCCGTGATGTTTTCCTTGGATTCGCGCCAGCGATGCCAGGCCGCCAAGTCGAGCAGCGGCGCAGATCCATTGGAGCCGCCCTGGAAAATCCAAAACGGCCCGGAATGTTCCGGGAATCCGGCAACTTTCATGCCCAGGAACGCTTCCAGGTTCTCGCGCTGCACGGCTTCCGAGACTGCGAGATTGGCTTGCGGCAAAAGCGCTGATCGCGCGACAACTTGGCTTTCCTGGCTCACTGCCACGTTTAGATTCGCGACCTGCACCTGAGGATTCTGTTTCAATGCCATTTGCACCGCGTCGCGCAACGTCAAGCGTAGCGCCGGAGGCTCCGCGGCTTTCGCGAAGACCGCCGCCATCATCAACAGCATCACTGGTAGCGCCGCGCCTCGCAAAATGCACTTCGATTTCCCCGTGATGCCGGACACAATTGCTTCGGTCATCGGTCCGGCGGTGCGAAAGAATGCGCCTTCGCGAAACAACTTCGCCAGCACTCGCTGGCCTTCTTCGTCGATGAACAGAACCTCGGTCAAATCGATAATCGGCGCTCGATTTTCGCGAGCGCGAGCGGCGCTCTTCCAGCAACACTCCAGCTCCTTGGCCCACTCGCCAACCAGCCGGCCTTCCACCTGAAAGGTGAGGGCCTCCGGGCTATCGTGGGTGGTGATTCGTAGCATCGCGGCGTTCACTCCCGTTAGAGGCAGGCGGCTGACCATTGTTTCTTCAATCGTTTCAGTCATTTGCGGCTGGGCGCCGAAACGCCGTCGCCGAAATACCGGCGCTGGACGATCATTCGGCACGATTGGGTGAGGCACCGGGAGGGCATCCGGCCCGGGGAACCAATGGAAAAATGTGGTGTCTATAGAGACGTGTTTGAACAATCCATACTTCTCGATCACAACGCAAATAAGCCGTGGAATTTCCTGGCATCGCTCAGTGCGGAGTTGGTGGTTGTCAGTCTGGCGTTGCTAATTCCGCTAGCATTTAGCGATCACTTACCGGCGGTTCATTGGAAGGACATCATGATGAGTCCGCCGCCCGCGCCGCCTCCGATTGAGGTAGAGCCTTCGCCGAACCCGGGGTCGACGAGTACGCTCACCCCGGCACCGGCTGTGCGGCCGATGTTCCATTGGAATCGCGACGAGAGTGCGCACCCAGCCGAGGCTCCATCTGTTTCTTACGTGGATGCGCCGCCGAGCATCGGCACATCTGTACCTGGCAGCGTGGGAACGATTGGAGTGCTCCCAATGACAACGCCAGCGCTGCCGCCTCCGCCGAGGCCAGAGCCGCATCCCACGACGCAATCCGCGCCGATCCGCGTTGGCGGGGACGTTCAAATGGCCAAGTTGATCCGCAAAGTGATGCCGATTTACCCGGCGCTGGCGAGGAGCGCCCGGGTCTTTGGCGTCGTGCATCTGGTCGGGACGATTGCAAAGGACGGCACGATTCGCAACTTGCAACTCATCGACGGCCATCCGCTGCTCACGCGGGCCGCGATGGAAGCTGTCGCGCAGTGGGTTTACAAACCGACGCTGCTGAACGGACAGCCGGTGGAAGTGATCGCTCCGATTGAAGTCAACTTTACGTTAGGGCAGTAGGTTTCGACTTACTCGCTCGATAATCGTTGGACAGTCCGAACCCCGAAATACAGCAGGGCAAATAACGCGACGGCGAAGAAGACCAGTTCCCAAATGTGGTGGCGCAGGTAGGGGATCGTATCCGCGCCCAAGCGCGAGCCGAGCCACGCCAGAAATATGTAACGAGGGGTCCGCGCCGCCAGTAAAACAACGGAAAACGTGACGGGGCTCTCTTCGAGAGCGCCTGCGGAAATGATAAAAATCTTGAGCGGCAGGGGAATGATGGGCACGAATGCCGGCACGAATACAGTCAGAAGCCCATACTCATGGAACCAGGCGCGAAGTTTGGCGCCGCGCGGGCTCGACGTGTGCCGCCGATGATATTCTTCGCCGCCTTTGCGCGCGATTAGAAAGAGGATCAGGCTTCCGACTAATGATCCGGCGATCGCGGCGATGGCGGCAACATATCCTTGCGCGTGATTCGAGACCGCGATCAGTACGATCAGCGCGTCCACTCCACCGACCATGGGAACGCCGGTGGAATCCAGCAAGCCGAGGAACAAAACCCCGGCCGGCCCCCACGACACGAGTGTCTGGATAAGTTTGGACAGTGTGTTTGTGCGCCCCCAGCGATTTTACTGCAAGAGGGCCAGCAGTTCGGGCTCATCGATCACGTGGACGCCCAGCGAGTTGGCTTTGTCGAGCTTCGAACCGGGATCCGCGCCCGCGACAACGTAGTCGGTTTTCTTGCTCACCGAGCCGGTGACTTTGCCGCCCGCCGCCTCGATGCGCGCCTTGGCTTCCTCGCGCGTGAGGTTGGGAAGCGTTCCGGTGAGCACGAAAACCTTTCCCGCGAGTGGGCCGGCTGTTTTCCGTGGCTTGATCTGCGTGTTCAAACGTGAGACCGGCCTGGCGCAGCCGCTCCACTAGCTCGCGATTTCTGCGCTCGTGAAAAAACTGGCGGATGCTTTCGCGAAACTTTCGGGCCCACTTCTTCGGCTTGCTGCAGCTTCTCTTCGTCGGCTTCGGCGATGGCGTCCAGGCTGCCGAACGTGTCGGCGAGAATCTGCGCGGTGCGCTCGCCGACGAAGGGGATGCCGAGGCCGTTCAGCACGCGCGGCAGCGGCTGCTTGCGCGATGCGTCGATATTGCGCAGTATTTTCTCGGCCGACTTTTCGCCCATGCGCTCGAGCTCGAGCAACTGATCGAGCGTCAGATCGTAAATATCGGCGACGCTTTTGACCATTCCGCGCGTCACCAGTTGATCCACCAGTACGTCGCCCATGCCATCGATATCCATGACGCCGCGCGCGGCGAAGTGTGAGACGGATTCCTTCAATCGCGCCGGGCAATTGGTGTTGATGCAGCGGCTGGCGGCTTCGCCTTCTTCGCGCACGATTTCGCCGCCGCACACCGGGCAATGCTTGGGCATGCGGAACGGCCGGCGGTCGTGGCCTTGCTTCACCACTCGCACCACTTTCGGAATCACGTCGCCCGAGCGCTCCACCAGCACCGTGTCGCCGATCTCGACGCCCAGCCGCGCGATTTCGTCTTCGTTGTGCAGCGTTGCGCGCGTCACGGTGACGCCAGCGATGTTGACGGCTTTCAGGTGCGCGACCGGCGTCAGAGTCCCGGTCCGGCCCACGTGCACTTCGATGTCTTCCACTACCGTCTGCTCCTGGTGTGCGGGAAATTTGAACGCGATGGCCCAGCGCGGGGCTTTCGCGGTCCAACCGAGCTGCGCTTGCTGGCGGACGGAATCCACTTTGATGACCACGCCGTCGATCTCATAGGGCAGCGACTCGCGCTTGGACTCCCAATTCTGGTAAAACTCGAGAACGTCGTCCAGGCCGGCGCATTTCTTGCGGTGGGAGTTGACTTTGAAACCCATGCGGGCCAGCTCTTCGAGCGATTCCCAGTGGCTCGCGAAATAGAACTGGCCATCGACCAGCAGAAAATACGGCGAATAATCGAGCTGGCGCGAAGCCGTCAGCGTGGGTTCCAAGGCGCGCAAGGAGCCGGCGGCGGCATTGCGAGGGTTCGCAAATGGCGGAAGATTCTGTTGCAACTGGCGGGCGTTCAGCCGTTCGAAGGCTTGCAGGGTCAGTAGTGCTTCGCCGCGTACTTCGAACGCCGGCAGCTTCGATTTCACGCGCAACGGGAGCGAGCGGATGGTGCGGGCGTTTTCGGTGACGTCTTCGCCCACTTGTCCGTCGCCGCGCGTGATGGCGCGTTGCATTCTTCCATTCTCATAATGCACGGCCATCGACAACCCGTCCAGCTTGAGCTCGGCGACGTATTCAAACGGCTCGCCCTTCAGCAGCTCGCGGACGCGTTGGTCGAAAGCGCGCATTTCGTCGTCGTTCAGCGCGTTGTCCAGGCTCAGCATCGGCGAGCTGTGCCGCACCTTGACGAAGCCTTCGCGCGGTTTGCCGCCGACGCGCTGGGTGGGCGAATCGGGCGTGACCAGCTCCGGGTGCGCGGCCTCCAGCTCCTGCAGCCGCCGCATCATGCGGTCGTATTCGGCGTCGCTGATTTCCGGCTGGTCCAGGACGTAATACAAGTGCTCGTGATGATGCAGCTTTTCGCGCAGATCTTCGATTTCTGCTTCTACTTTTCTGTTGGGCATCTACTATAATTAGGTTACTATTCGACCGGCCGAACAGTTCTCATTTACAATCCTTACGCGGGCGGCATCCGACGGCGAAGCCATGCGCTTCACCGGGCCATCGAGATACTGGGCGCGCGTGGGATGACCTTCGATTCCATCGCCACCACCGGCCCCGGGCATGCGGGCGAAATCGCGCGCCAGGAAGTGGATCGCGGAGCGGATCTGATTCTTGTCGCGGGCGGCGACGGCACCATCAACGAAGTGGTAAACGGGATGGCGTATTCCGATGTTCCCCTGGGGGTTCTTCCCGCCGGAACTGCGAATGTGCTGGCGTGCGAGCTGGGAATCGGAAAAACCATGGAACGCGCGGCCGAAGCCCTAGCGGATACGGTGCTGGAACGAGTGGCCTTGGGTTCCATCGCCAACGGAAGCGAAGACTCGAAGCGCTACTTCCTTCTGATGGCCGGCGCCGGCTTGGATGCCGACATCGTCTATCACTTGAATGCTCGCCTGAAGCAAGCGTTCGGCAAAGTGGCCTATTGGATTGGCGGGTTCTCCAAAGTGGGCCGCCGCTTCCCCGAGTTCACGGTGGAGGCCAATGGGTGCGAGTTTCGCGCGAGCTTCGCTTTGCTGAGTCGCGTTCGTAATTACGGCGGCGATCTGGAAATTGCGCCGACGATTTCGCTCTTGGATGACGAGTTCGAGATGGTGCTGTTCGAAGGCGAGAGCTCGCTCGGTTTCCTCAAATACATGCTCGCCGTGGTGGCCCACCAGCAGCAGAAGATGCAAGGGATCACGATCCTGCGGACGCGCCAGGCGGAATTCTCGTCGGCCCCGGGTGAGAAAATCCATTTGCAGGTGGACGGTGAGTATATCGGGATTGCGCCCGCGCGCGTGGAGATTGTTCCGAATGCACTGACGCTCCTGGTGCCTCCGGGTTTCCGTGCGCGGAGACCGGCCAGCGTCGAAGACGCCGCATGGACAACCTCACCCACTCGCTAACCGGCTTGATGTTGAGCCAGGCCGGGCTGAATCGGCTTTATCCGCGAGCA
Organism: Bryobacterales bacterium; assembly: GCA_963772905.1. Classification (GTDB taxonomy): domain Bacteria; phylum Acidobacteriota; class Terriglobia; order Bryobacterales; family Bryobacteraceae; genus Palsa-89. The sequence goes on from CAVYZD010000001.1 coordinate 815,435, forward strand.
ACGCTGCTGCTGATCCTTTCGGCGAATGTCCCCGATATCGATTTCGTCACCATCGTTCGCGGCCCGCTGTACTATTTCGAACAGCATCGCGGAATCACGCATTCCATTGCCGCAGCGCCCTTGATGGCTCTGCTGTGCGTGCTGGTGGTTTGCGCGATTGGGCGGACCATGCAGGGCTGGGTGACGGCCTGGGGGCTTGCGATCATCGGCGTTGCCAGCCATTTGCTGCTCGATTGGACCAACACTTACGGCATCCGAATGTTTCTGCCGTTTTCGGCGCGCTGGATTCATCTGGATCTGATCAATCTCTTCGACCTGATCATTTGGGCCGTGCTGTTGCTGGCGTGGCTGGGGCCGATGGTGGGGAAGCTGGTGAGCTCCGAGATCGGCGCAAAAGCCGGCGCTGGACGTGGCCTGGCGATTTTCGCGCTATCGTTTTTTCTGCTGTATGACTGCGGCCGCTGGCTCTTGCACCAGCGCGCGCTGGAAATCCTGAACTCGCGGGAGTACCAAGGCGGTCCGCCGACGCGGGTGGCGGCGTTTCCGACGGCGGGCATCAGTCCCTTGGAGTGGTTGGGATGGATCGAGCGGCCGGAGTTCGTAATGCACTTCCGCGTCAACGTGCGCCAGGAATTCGACCCGGCGGCCGGGACAATCATCTACAAGCCGGCGCCCAGCGCAGCCATCGACGCCGCCCGCACCGCACACCCGGTGCAGGTGTTTCTGCGATTTTCGCAATATCCGCTGTGGGCGGTCAGCGCGGCTGATAGCCCGGAGGGCGCGCACGACGTTCAGGTCAGCGATTGGCGATTCCCATTTGGAGCCCAGGCGTTGGTGGATTCTACCAACCGCGTGCTTTCATCGTCGTTTCACATCGGGGCACAAGTCACAGGTTCCCGCTAGGCATTCCTGCTAACCCATGAAATCGAAGAGAGTGGTTTTGGGGAGCTGGGCCTCCGATTGGAGCGCGGCCTGCAGTTGAGTTTGAGCCTCGGTCATGTCGGTGATGGTTTGGGCTTCGTTGGCGTCCTGGATTCCACTGATTTGCGTTTGTAGCTGCACGGTGTAATTCTGGCCGAAGTCCAAAGAATCGTTGACCCGATCCGACACCGTTCCATAGAACGCCAATTGCTGGTTGAGATATGTATCGGCGGTTTGGACGTCGGTGATGGAGGAAGTGATGGCGGTGCTGTTGTTGTTGATCAGCCCCTGCATCAGGTTGTTGATGGAACTGAAGACGTTGTCCGAGGCGTTCGCGCTATCGAAGATCTGCTGGGCGGTGAGAGCAATCGGAAATGTCGTGCCATCCGGGCTTTGAATTTCCCGGGTGGAGGCCGAACCTTGGTAGCCGCTGATGGGGCTGCCCTGCGTCAAGTCGATGGAATAGGGCTGCGTCTGATCGGTGTCTCCCGAAAAAATGAAGCGGCCGGCCACCTCCGTATTTGCGCTGGCGACCAGCTCCTGAAGGATTGAGCCCAGCTCACCCGCCAGATCCTCGCGCGTGGTCGCATCAGCGGTGGCGCTGGCGCCTTCGGTGCCGAGAGTTTCGGCCCGTTGAACCAATGTCACGGCGGATTCGAGCGTCGACTGCGCTGTGTTTACCTCCGTCTGCACTAAGCCTAGGTTGGTATCGATTTGCTGGACCTGCCCCAGTTCCGACTGGGTCTGCCAAAGATCGGCAATGTCGTTGGGAGCGTCGGATACGTTGTTGATCTTGAGTCCACTGGTGAGCTGCAACTGGTCGTTCGTGACCCGCTGTTGAATCTGGGTCAGCCCCGTCAGGAAATTCTGATCTGCGGGATTGAGGGGACTGATCATATGAAATTCCTTTCGTGCATCATTTCTAGCTGGTAATTGGTGGCAGGATGTTGACCTCCGTCAGGCTGAGATCGTTCAACGTGCCCAGCATTTTGGAAATTGCATCGTAGGATTGCTGGTACTGCATGAGATTTTCCGCCTCCTGATCGAGCGACACCCCGGAGATTTGCTGGCGCAGCGATTCAGCCTGGCTGAGCAAAGCCTGAGTCGTATTGCCATTGTTCGTCGCTTGTGAAAGATCGTTGCCGACCTGGCCGCCCAGATTGCCGTAGGCTTGAGCGAAGGTATAGTTGTTGACCACGGGGGCATTCACGAGCGCGGCCATCGCCAGAGCGTTGCCGTTCCCGCCCGGAGCGCCCGGGGACGCTGCTGCGATCTGATCCGGCGTCAGCGGGTTCACCGACAGGGTGATCGCGGCGCCAATAGCAGGGTTGTAGTTGAACAAATCCGTGGCGGGAGCGGCCCCGTTTTCGTCGATGCCGTTCTCGAGCCCAGTGTTCACCTGATCGGCCAGTGTTTGCGCCAAGGTATTCAGATTGTTCACATAGGACGGCAAAACATTGTTATTGTCGTCCAGCTCGGCGCCAAGCTGTCCGCCGGTGGTCTGCGCGGTGATGTCCGCGCCGGTGCTGCTCAGAATCGCCGTCTGGGGTGTCGAGAAATCTCCCTGAATCGCATATGCCTGACCTTCCATCACCAGTGGCGTCTGGCCGCCAATATATACGGAAACGGTCCCATCGGTTTGCTGCAGACTAGTGAAGTTGACGAGTTGCGAAAGCTGCTCGAGGGAGGAGTTGAGCTGGGCGTCCACGCCCGCGTCGACGGATCCGTTGGTATCCACGCGGTGCTCCTGATTAATTTGGGCGATGGTGCTGGCGATCTGATTGATGTTTTCGATCGTGCTGCTGGTTTGCTCCCGCAGGTCGTTCAACTGGTTCGTTATGCCGGTTGCCGTGTTGTTGAAGTCCTCCGCTACGGTAGCGGCGTCGTTGAGGACCGTTTGCCGAGCGACGGTGTCATTCGGGGTAACGCTCAGTTGCGAGAAGCTCTGGAAGAGCGTGCTGATATCGGGGGCGAGACCCGAGGTGTCCGATAAGGGGAAGAAGTTCTGCGTAGTGGTAATATCCGCGACTTTCTGTTGATCGAAAGCCGAGGCGGTCTGCTGGGTGCGCACGGCCTGTTCGGCATACTGGCTGCGAGAGTTTTGGGTGGCGCCCAATTGCACGCCTCCCGGCATTCCAGTGAGTAGATCGAAGGGCATCGCGACCATCGACGCCGCCTGCTTTGCATAGCCTGGCGTATTTGCGTTCGTGACATTGTTTTCCGTCACTTGGAGTGCGCTCGCATAAACATCCAGCGAGCCCGCTGCATTGATGAACGAAGTGGAGAGATTACCCATGGATCACCAACCTGCTTGCTTCCACGGGCGCCGCGCCGATAGATCCGGACGGTGTGTAATTGGGCGGAGCCTGGTCTGAAGCCAGCAGCCGACCCCACCCGGCGTAGAACTTTCCCGCATTTGTGAGCAAGGCTTCCACACACCGTATATCGAGCCGCAGCCCGATCACCTCAGCTTCGAGAGCCTTGCGCTGCACTCCCCGCCAGACCGGTAATTGAGCGTCCAGCTTCCGGATACATTCAACCGCGAAGCCAAGATCCAGTGCGCACTCGGCCAGCGACTTGAAGGAGGGGCGAAGCAAGCGCTCCCGCATCCGGTTGACGAGATTGCGGGCCTCGCGGATCTGGACGATTTCCGGCTTTTCAATGACCATCGTCTACCATGCTCCGCTAAACAGAAGGCTATGTTGGATAAGGCCTTCGCTGACAACGGCCGAGTCCACCTTGTATTGTCCATTAGCGACAGCTGTTCCGAGGGCGCCTAGCTTGGCAACCAGCGCGGGAGAGCCGCTCATTGCCGACGCAAGATACGTGCTCAGGTTTGAGATTTGCAATCGATCGGCCGCTTCCGCCGCCATGGAGCTCGCCGTTGGATCAGCCGGCCGCCCCGGTGCCGAATTCAAAGCGTGGGCCAATCCGGCGATGGATTCGTTGTTGGTCTGGGTTACCTTCATGGACAGAATGACCGATGAATGGCTGCTCATCGCCTCCTGACTCATTCATCGACGAGTGAGGCGGCAACCGGAGAGAATAAGGCGAGAAAACACGGGAGCTATTCCCGCGAGGAATTTCAGTTGTATAGCGCGAGATTAGCGAGGTGCTTGTGCCGCAGTGCCCAACCAGCGATCCAAAAGCTTGCGGCTGCCAGTTTCCCGCTGCGGCGCCTTGGCGACTGCGGCGGGGGGGTTGAACCTTTGAGTGTAGTACGCTACCAACGCGTCTTCGTCGTACCCGATGGCCGATGCGTATTGCCGCAGATAACTGGTAGTGAAGATTCCGCCAGGCAGTTGATCGAACTGCTCGTCTTCGATAGCACGCAAAAACCGCGAGCTGATCTTAGTGCGCTCGACAATCTGCTCGATCGAAACGCCTGCCCTTTTTCGAAATCGCGGCAGATCCAATTCAAGTACGCACTTCCGGTGCGACGACGCGGATGTGGCGGTGGCGTGAGAGTCCATGACGCTAGCCCTTAAGTACCTTATCGGTTGTAAGGGTCCATGATAACCGATTTGTCATGACTTGTCTTCGCTTCGCTGCTCTTTTTCAGAACTCGCCTCCAGCCAGTGGCGTATCATAGCGTATAAGCCAGTTCGGAGGTAGCTTATGCGGCTCTATCTGTTGTGTATTCTCGGCTCGGTTACTCTCGTGCAAGGTGGCACAGTTTCACCTTCCGTCACGTTCTACAAAGATGTGTTGCCGGTCTTACAAAAAAACTGTCAGACATGCCACCGGCCAGGCGAGATAGCTCCGGCATCGTTCCTCACCTACGAAAGCACGAGACCCTGGGCCAAGGCCATCAAGAACGCGGTGCTGACGAAGAAAATGCCACCATGGTTTGCAGACCCGCATTATGGCAATTTCGCGAACGACCGTTCCCTGACTGAACTCGACATCCATACCCTGGTGGCGTGGGTGGACGCGGGCGCGCCCGAGGGCGATCCCAAGGAAGCTCCGAAGCCGGTGGAATGGGTGGAGGGATGGCGCATCGGTCAGCCGGACGCCGTGATAACCATGCCGATCGAATTCAAAATCCCCCCCTCGGGAACCATCGACTATCAGTACATCGTGATTCCAACCGGCTTTACCGAGGACAAGTACGTGCAGTTGGCGGAAGCGCGGCCGGGGAATACCAAGCTGGTCCATCACATCATCGCGTTTGTGCGGGAACCCGGAAACCCTTGGATGAAGGATGCAAAGCCGGGCGTGCCCTACGTTCCCAAGGAGCCGGAGTTAAGCCCCGAAGATCAGAAGAAGCAAGAAGAAGCAGAAGCCAGGCTGCCCGGCATCCCGTTTCCGGGCGATTTCCTTGTCGCGTATGCTCCCGGAACTGTTCCCGAGGTTATCAAAACCGGCCGGGCCAAACTGATCAAGGCTGGTTCCGACCTGGTGTTGCAGATGCACTACACGGCCAATGGAACGGCGGGCACCGATGTTTCAAAGATCGGGCTGGTGTTTTCGAAGACTCCACCCACCGAGCGCATGCTGACGGTGAACACCGCAAACGTGACGTTTACCATTCCTCCCGGCGCGCCCGACACCCAAGTGAACGCCAAGATGACCCTGCAGCAGGACGCCACGCTGGTGAATTTCCTGCCTCATATGCACTTTCGCGGTGCGAGCTTCGAGTATCGCGCCACCTATCCCAACGGCGAAAAGGAAGTGCTGCTCCGTGTGCCGCATTATGACTTCAACTGGCAGCTCACCTACGACCTGGCACGGGAAAAGAAGCTGCCCAAGGGCACCGTTATCGAGTGCGAGGCGCACTTCGACAATTCGCCCAACAATCGCTTCAATCCGGACCCGACTAAGGAAGTGCATTACGGCGAGCAAACCTGGGAAGAGATGATGATCGGGTTCTTCGACGTGGCGGTTCCCATGAACACAACGGCGCAGGATGTGATGTTCCCGAAGCATCGGCGCGAGCAAGCCCGGAACTAGTTTTCTGTTGGTCGCTCAATGCGATCAATCACCAGAACTTCGACAGGTCCTTTGCCGGGCTGCAGCTTAAGGCCTAGCTGCTCTTGCAGGGCGGTTGCGATCGCGGGCTCAACGCTCTCAGAGTCGAACGCGTTGGGAATATTCTCGCCCCGGCCTCCGGATGGAGGTTGCAGATACTTCGTCCAGTCCTGCGTGAAGGTGTAGGCGCCTTCGAGGTTGGTGTTGTCAAGAACAATCTTGCCCGTCACGCCGGTAAGAAGCCGCGCCAGGGCGCTAATCGCAGCCTTTTCCCCTGCTATTTGTCCAAACTTGGCGACGCGCAATGAACGGCAAGGATGATCTGTAGTTGGGACTTCCGGGCAGGGTCCGTCGTCGATAGGTTGGATTTTGGGACCGCTCTTAGCAACGCTCAAAAGATAGACTTGCATCTCTTTTGAAGTTTTATGGTAGGTCAGGTTGAATCGGTCAACGAGCACCTTCTGAAACATTGATTGGAGTACAGGACGGAGAATATGGTATGGTGGATTGCTCTGCGAGGTCGTCCGGACATCGAACCGATCAGTATCAACCCACTTTGGCTCGCCGGAAACCTGATAATCGCGAACCAAGTACGCCCATTCAATCAGGAACTTCGCAGTTACATTCACCGCGTTGAGTTTTCCGCCTGGCGCTGGACGAAATCCACTCCGCGCTTCACCGGACTTGTTTGACGTAATCGACACCGCCTCAAACTCGGGTAGGTCCGCTGACTTTTGAGCGAGCGCCCTGCAAGAATTAAGTAGATCCGGGCCGATTAAGAAAGTCGCCAAAACGAATATCGTTTTGCGGATGCACTGGCTCTGCACATATGGGACGCGGTTAGCGACTGACCAATGAAGCCCGAGTTTGCCGACAATCATACAGACCGACCCTTTTCAAGAGAGCTTGACGGAGAAATGCCCCTCGATGAGTTCTTTCGTCACTCCAGTATACTGTCGATTAATTCCCTTCTTCGACGTGGCGGTTCCCATGAACACCACGGCGCAGGATGTGATGTTCCCCAAGCATCGGCGCGAGCAAGCGCGGAACTAGTCCGGGTATGCTACATTGGCCAAGTATGCGGATTTTGGCTGTTCTCGTCGTTGCGATTTTTTCGATCCTGAGCGTGGGATGCACCTCGGATGGGGTAATGCTGCAGCCGCCGGTGCAGGGCGAGTGGCAGAACTTTCACAACGACAAGAACAAGGTCAGCAGGGACGCCAGAGAAGCTAAAGAAGCGGCCGAGTCGACAGATAAACCGCCCGCAGAAAAGTAGTAGTACCACCGCCTGTAGTTGTTTTTGGCTGGCTTACGTCCAATTGCCGGAGGCCTTTGGCCATGACCACTCGAACTTTCTTCGTTTCCTCAATCGCCTGCGCGACTCTCCTTATCGTTGCGTCGAAGGCGCAGGACACCCCACCACCCCCCGCGGCTGGGAATATGGATCTCACCGGAATTCCAGAGCCACGCGGCATTTACTATCACTCCGCCGGCGACTGGGTGACCCTGCAGAACACAGTCCTCATGCCCCTCTGGGAAGGAAGACCAGTGGCTTTGGAGATTCTTAACGTAGGCTCAGATCACACCGGTGCCCAGATTCCCGGATCGCATGCCGTGGTCCAGATCGGCAACGATCCGCGCCCGACGTTTTATCTGCACGGAATCAGCCCGGCCGACCTGCATCTGGTTCGCGCCACGACTAAGGGGGATTATCGCGAAGTGCGCATGGCCGTGAGCCGGCATTTCTGGGAGTGGGCCCACTATCAGGCAAAAGACCTGACGGATTTCGATATCCAGGGGGTGAACGGCGATGTGGTGGCCATCCGGCCGAGCACCGATCTTCAGCCGGGGGAATACACTCTTGCCGCAAACATTGCATCGGGCGAACGCTGGGTCAAGATTGGCTTCGATTTTGGGATCTTGGGTGCGGTCCCGAAATAGGGCCTCACTCCGATCGTAGAGCCTGCATCACGTCCACCCGGGCGGCGCGCGCCGCGGGTATGACCGAGGCAATCACGGCGGCCAGCAATAAAACGAAAGCCGAACCGGCCACCGGCAGCACGTCGGGCATTTTCAGATCTCCGAGAAACGTGCCCGCCAGTTGAGCCAGCCCGTATCCGCAGACTAATCCGACCGCGAGTCCACCAATGGCCATGGCCGCGCCTTCGGCGATGACCCGTATTAACAGATGCCGCGGCGCGGAGCCGACCGCCAACCGGATGCCAAACTCGCGCGTGCGTCCGCTGACGGAGAACGCGAGCACGCCTGCCACGCCGACCACAGCGATGAGCAGCGCCACGCCGGCGAATACGCCGAACACTACCACATTGAGCCGATCCGATGAGAGCACTTCGGCGCGCACGTCATCCAGAGTCGCCGCGTGTTCCACCGGCTGGTCCGCCGACATATTCCGCATGATGCGCGTCACCGGTTTTACGAGCGCATAAGGATTGGAGCTTACGTGAACGAACAGACGCCCTCCGCCCATGGCCGCCTCTTGATCGAAAGGGCGATACAACGTCATGGTGGGAGCGGGTACAACATTCACGTCGTCCATGTCAGCCACTACCCCGATAATGCGCTGCGACGCGGCGCTCATGATCGGGACGAATTTCAGGATTGGATCGGTCCATATCACATGGTGGTTGAGCGCGCCGTTGGGGAAGACCCGCCGGGCTACGCTCTGGCTGATGATCGCCACGCGCTCGCTGCCGTCGCGGTCGGCATCGGTGAAATCGCGCCCCTCGAGGATCGGCAGACCGAGCGTTGCGAAAAATCCGGGCGAGATGATCCGAACACCGGCGCGGGGCTGTTCCTCGCCCGGCCCGGGTATGTGCCCGTCAACCGAAAATTGGAGGGCGAAGCTAGAGCCGTCCCGCCACGGAACAGACGATCCGACCGCAACGTTTTGAACACCGGGCAGCTCACGGATCCGGCGTGTCGCCTCCCGGTAATAATCCACGATCTGCCGAAGCGATTTGCCGTTATGCATGACGGGCACGTCCACTGCGAGCACTTGGTGTGTATCGAAAGGCGCCTGTGCGGCCTCGAGCGAAAGCAGTGTCTTCACGAAGGAGCCGGCTGCCGCGACCAGCACGAATGACGCTGCGATCTGAACCACCGCGAAGACCCTCAACTTCCGATTTGCGACGCCGGTAACGCGGGTACTTCCGCTCGAGAGCGCGAATCCCTGGGCGCCGCCCGAGGATGGCAGACGCGGAACAAATGCCAACAAAACCGCGGCAAGCACGGCCAGTCCGGCTCCTACCCAGAGCATGCTCGAATCCACTTGCAGGTCCAGCGCGCGCACGGAGTAGCGCGAGGCGTAGCGTGCCAGCACGGCCACTAATGGTTCAGCGATCGCTACGCCAATGGCTGCGCCCGCCACGCACAACAGCAGGCTTTCGGCTAACAGAGTACGGCGCAGAGCACTAGTGCTGGCGCCAAGGGCCGCCCGGATTCCGAGTTCGCTTTCGCGCCGCACGGTGCGCGCCAGAATCAGGTTCGCGACGTTGGAGCAAGCAATGACAAACACCAACAGCGAGGCCGCCATCAGCACCAGCAGAATGGTGCGGGCTCCGGACGTAAGCTGGTCGCGCAGTTTCACCGCGCTGATCCGGTAGTCCGCTTTGACGGGGTAGGCGTCCGGATGCTCGCGCTTCATCCCGCCGTATACGGTATTGCAGCTCGGCGCGCGCCTGGTCCAGATTCGCGCCCGGCGCGAGCCTCGCAAACAATTCGGTCATGCGGTGGATGCGGCCGGTGACCATGGTGGCCGACAGATGATGCGCGCTGGTTACGATGTTGGCGATGATCTCGGTGTCCTGCGGGTAAGGGACGCAGGGCTCCAAAACGCCGACCACCGTGGCGGGCCGCGCATCGATGAATGAATCGAGCCGGACATTCTTGCCGATCACGGTGGGATCGCCTTTCAGCGTGTTCGCCCAGAAGCGATAGGTCAACACCACGGCGCCGGCGGCGTTCGGACCATCATCGTGCTCGTCAAGAAGGCGGCCGAGCACCGGGCGCAGTCCCATCACCTGGAAGTAGGATCCGCCAACTACGCCGGCTTGCACCGTGCGAGGTTCTCCGAGCCCGACCAAGGTGAACCCGAGCGTGGAGAAGTCGCCGAACGAGCTCAGCGTTTTCATGCGCGAGCGCAGGTCCTGGATCTCGGGCACCGAGAAATTGGCGTTATCGTCTCCGGCGCCGCGCGCGCTCTGGCGGATGTAGATGAGGCGATCTTCGTCGCGATTGACCAGAGGGCGCAACAGCACGGCGCGGACCAGGCTGAACATCGCGGAGTTGGCCCCGATTCCGATGGCCAGGGTCAGCACGACCGTGATCGCGACGCCTTTGGCCCGGCCCAGGGAACGGGCGCCGACTTTCAGCTCGCTCAGGAAGGACGCGATGGTTTCGATCATAAGAGAATGATCGCAAATGCGTCGCCTAGTCTAGGGCTTTAGGAACAAAGGGGGTTGGTCTTGAGGCAAGGTCCAATGAGTGTTCGTTTCTGGAATCCGGCGTTCGGAAGGGGACAACCGGAGAGGGGCATTCCGAGTTTTGTACAGCGTGGAGCCACGAACGCAGGCACCTGATTGGCGTTGCTGGCGTCGGCAAGGAGATTGATGATGACCGCCGCGCCGACGGGCAGCGGGTTGTCGATGAAGCGGAAAAACTACTGCGTGTCGATCCGGCACTCTGGCTCTATCTCGAAGAAGAGGATGAGTGGAAACTAGTGATTGTATCGCCAGACGTCCCTGAGAAAGGCCCTTTCGCGCTTTACACTTAGCATCGCAGCGATGTTGAACAACTTGTCCAGCGACCCGCGGAAACCCGTTCAAATGCCTTTAGCTAGGGTCACACTCTTGAGCCCGAACAGCCTGTTGTATGAAAGGGTCAAGCGGTTCAGCGGATTGTTCGACACCCATATCTACAAAATGAGCTAGCTCAATACTTCGGGACGCTCGGGTCCACCTTATCGCTCCAGGCCAGAATTCCGCCCTTCATATTGCGGACCTTTTTGAACCCGGCCTGCTTCAGGAAATCCACGGCCTTGGCGCTGCGCATTCCGCTTTTGCAATGCGCGACGATCTCGTCGGCGGAGTTCAGCTCGTTCACGCGCTTGGGCAGATCGCCGAGCGGGATCAGCGTGGCTTGCGGGATATTGCAGATCTGGTACTCGTGGGGCTCGCGCACGTCGATGAGCACGAACCGGTCGCCGCGGTCGATCTTTGCTTTCACCTCGGTGGGTTCGATGTCGCCTTCCAGGGGCTTCTCCTCATGCGTCTGAGTGGGGATTCCGCAAAATTCCTGGTAATCGATCAGCTTGGTGATAGTGGGATGATCGCCGCACACCGGGCATTCGGGATTGCGGCGCAGCTTGAGCTCGCGGAATCGCATCGCCAGCGCGTCGTAGAGCACCAGACGTCCGATCAACGGCTCGCCAATCCCCAAGATCAGCTTCACCGTTTCGGTGGCCTGGATCAACCCAACCGTTCCGGGAAGAATGCCGAGCACACCGCCTTCAGCGCAGCTTGGAACCAGCCCGGGAGGTGGCGGCTCGGGATACAGGCAGCGATAGCAGGGTCCGCCGGGATACGCGAAAATCGTGGCCTGTCCCTCGAAGCGGAAAATCGATCCATAGACGTTCGGCTTCTTTAGCAGGACGCACGCGTCATTTACGAGATATCGCGTCGGGAAATTATCCGTACCGTCGACCACGATGTCGTAGTCTTTTAGAATCCCGAGTGCGTTCTCGCTCGATAGCGCGACTTCGTGGCGATCGATCTCGACGTAAGGATTAATGTCGAGCATCGTTTCCGCCGCCGAGTCCAGCTTTTTCTTGCCGACGTCCTTGGTGCCGTGGATTACCTGGCGCTGGAGGTTGGTGAAATCAACGACGTCGAAATCCACCAGGCCGATCCGGCCGATGCCCGCTGCGGCGAGATACATACCGAGAGGCGCGCCCAATCCGCCGGTGCCGATCAGCGCGACCTTGGCGGCCTTCAACTTCAACTGGCCTTCCATGCCGACCTCTGGCATGATCAAGTGGCGGCTATAGCGCAGGATCTCGTCTTTGGACAACGTGGCCGGCGGTGCAGGCGGGGCAGCCACTCCAGCCGAACCTCCGGCAATGCTCGGGACGATGGACACGGTGTCGCCGGCATTGAGCGGCGTCGCTTCTTTGTTCAGGTAGCGAATGTCCTCGTCGTTCACGTACACGTTCACGAAGCTGCGCAGCTTGCCTTCGTCGTTGTAGAGATGCCGGCGAAGATCGGTGTACTGGCCGGTGAGCGACTTCAGCACTTCGCCCACGGTAGAGCCCGGGAGCTCGACCGAATCCTTTTTGTCGGCAAATTGGCGAAGTGGAGTGGGAATCAAAATCTTAGCCATAGATCAGTTCTTCCTTGGGGGCTTCCGTCTGGTCAAAATCCGGGCGGTAGCTATTGGCGTGGTCGAAACGCCCCTTCTTTATCGATAGTACGACGTATGAGAACCAGGGGCAGGAGTGCTCCAGATCGCGCTTGGAAAAATAGGCGTCGCAATCGGGGTGCGAGTGAAACACGCCCAGCACATCGAGGCCGCGCTCGCGCGATTCCTGGTCCACGCGATGCAGATCTTTCGGATCGATCACGAAAAAATCTTCCTGCGGACCAGTGTAGGCGTTCGGCAATGGAACGGCTTCCAGCACCACGCCGTCCGAGCCGATCATCAGGCCGCAGCCCTCTTTCGGAAATGTACCCTCGACGTGAGAGACCATCTTCTCCCACGCTGTTTTCTGGACTCTAATCATTCCAAAATGGCTCGCTCAGGTATTTATAAGCGCCGTCGCAGAGCACCGTGACGATCACGCCGGGTTCGCCAGCCTCGGCCAATCGCCGCGCGATTTTTGTTGCCGCCACCAGGTTGGCTCCCGATGAAATGCCCGCGAGAATCGCCTCTTCGCGCGCCAGGCGGCGGCACATGGCGTACGCGTCTTCGGTCTCGATCCAGATGTTTTCGTCGGCGAGGGTAGGGTCGTAGATGCCGGGCACGATCGCGGTCGGCATGTGTTTCAAGCCTTCCAGTCCATGAAATCCCGAAGAGGGCTGCGCCGAAATGCACTTGATCCCGGGAACCTCTTCGCGCAGCCGCCGCGTGTTGCCCATGAACGTGCCGCTGGTGCCCATGCTGGCGACAAAGTGGGTGATGCGGCCTTCGGTCTGCGCCAGGATTTCGAGCGCGGTCCCGTTGTAGTGCGCTTTCCAGTTAGCGGGATTGTTGTATTGATCCGGGTAGAAATAGCGCGCGGGATCGGCCTTGTAGATCTCCTGGCAGAGCCGGATGGCCCCATCGGATCCTTCGCCCGGATCGCTAAACACCATTTCGGCGCCGTAAGCTTTGAGCACGTGCTTACGCTCCATAGAGGCGTTTTTCGGGAGGCACAGCTTCACCTTGTAGCCCAAATAAGCGCCGATCATGGCATAGGCGATGCCGGTGTTTCCGCTGGTGGCGTCCAGAAGAACCTTGTCGCGGGTCAGCTTGCCCGTGCGTTCGCCGTCCTGGATCATGTTGAGTCCGGCGCGATCCTTCACCGATCCGCCGGGATTGCAGAACTCGGCTTTACCGAAAATCTCGACGCCCGGAAAGTCGCGCGCGACGCGTTCCAGCCGCATCAGGGGCGTGTTTCCAATGAGTTGCAATAGGTCAGTCGCGACCAAGCGCGAGTCGGGAGTGGCGACAGAAAGGGGCATCAGTGCAGAAACCTTTGATTTTATCAGGCCACTAGCGTTGGATGCTGGCGGCGGGGTTTAGTCGCTGAATTCTGGTCAGCAGGAGCGATGGCTGGGGCGCGGGATCTTCGTGGGCGATCAACGGCCGGAGTTGCGGGGCGAGATCCTTGAAAATCTGCACGGCCAGAGCGCTGGTGAACTTGTAGGATGCGGCTTTGGAGCCGGGCACGAAGGCGACCACCGTACCGTAGAACCGGTCGCCAATCATGAAGACGAACGTCGCGGTCCGGCTGACCACTTTGTCGCCAATCACCCGGCCGTTCGCAGAGAAACTCTCCAGGCGATTGTCGCCTGTGCCGGTTTTGCCGCCCACCGGGATGATCCGTCCACCCGGCATCACGATGCCACCATGCGCGCGGCGGCCCGTGCCGTTTTCGACAACTCCGATCAGTTGGCGGCGCACCAGGGCTGCGATCTGGGGTGCAATCACACGCTCGCCTGCGGCGGTTTGATGGACCATGACGGTTTCGGTCGGCGTGTCCTCGCCGAAGTGCAGACGTTCGATCTTGACGCTGGGATTGCGCACGCCATTATTCACCAGGATGCCCATCAGATCGGCGAGCGCGGCGGGCGTGTCGCCAGAAACTCCGATCGTGGTGGCGTAGGAGGGCACCAGCGAATCGAACGGATAACCTTGCCGCTTCCAGGCTTTGTAGATTTCGCGAAACGCGTCCTGTTCGGTGAGCGTTCGAATGCGAATGTCCTGCTGGTGTTTGGAATGGCTGCGGAACAGCCACCAATACACGTCCTGGCGAAGCTGGGTGCTCTGCGCGGCCAGCTCTTTGAAACCAGCGTGCGGATGTGTTCCAAGATAATTCAGCGTCCACAGTTCGAGCGGATGCGTGTGGGCCAGGTAGCCGCGATCGGCGAGATTGAATTTGTCGGGCCCGTATTTTTCGTAGAGCTCGGCGGGATCGTTCTTGCCGATGAGGATGCCCGCTCCGAAATGCCGCTTGAGGAAGGCAGTAAATTCGTCGAGGCTGGCTTGCGGGCGGACGGATCGATAAATCACGGCGGCGCGCAGGGGAGTCAGATGCACTCCGCGCACCAGCGTTTCAAGCGCCTGATCCGAGGTCTCGCCGCGATATTTGGCGTAGAAGCGTCCGAGATAAACTTTGCCCTCCTCATCCGCGAAACGCGCCAGATACTTTTGCCGCGCGGGATCGTCCCAATTTTCGAGCACGGCTGGAGATGCGCCGGGCACGCGATAACGATAGTAGTTCACAATGTCGCGCATCAGGCGGATGAAGACCAGGTTCACGGAATTCTGGAAGCCGCCGGCGACGGTGAAGTTTTGATAGTTTTCGGACTTTTCGAAATTCGCGAACACGTGCACGCCGCCGCCGGTGTAGAAGGCTTCGCCGGGATTGCCCGAGTATTTGCGCTCAAGCGCCGCTTCGAGCATGGCTTTCTCGCCGCGGTCCTGCGCGGTGCTGAGGTATTGAACGGCCCACGCGGTGAGATGATCGTCCGGCAGAATCGGGATGGCCTTCAACTCGGCCGCGCTCTTGCCCGCGTACTGCTGGTGCAGTGCTGCGACGATTTCCAGATAGTTGATCAGCGTCCGCAGCTTGGCCGTCGATCCCAACTCCAGCCGCGTATTTTGATTGATGTTGAGTGGCTGATTCAGATTGTCGGTTTGGACGCGCAGAACATTGACGCCCGCTTTTCGCTCATACAGCGTGAAGCTGTAGGTGACTTTCGAAGGATCGCTCTGTTCGAGCAATTGATACTGCGTGAGATTTGCCGCGGCTGCTTGTTTAGGATCTGCAATGCGCTCGAAGAATTTCGTGATGCCTTGCTGCGCGGTTTGATCCACGGTGGTTTGGACGGTTAAATCGAGGCGATCCAGATCGTAGGTATTATTCAAGCCGAGCAGCGGCAGCAGCGACATGCGGATGCTGTCGGGGGCTTTGTTCTCCACATAATCCGGCGCCAGCTGCGCGGGCGCGCGTTTCAGCGGCGCGGTGGTTTGCTTCAACGCAAGATCGCGCAAGCGCGGCGAGATGATTCTGCGCTCGGCCAACGCTCGGAGGTAGCGATCAGTCTGCAACTTGAGCGAGTTCGGATGTTCCACCAGATAGACGTGCGGCGATCGCAGTGCCAGCAACAGCGACAGCGTCTGGCGATAGGCCCGCGCGCGCATCCGCATTTGACGCGCGTTGAGCGACGCTTCGGGCGCACGCAGCAGCGGATCGATTTTCGAAACATCGGCGCCGTACCAGGCCCACAGTCCATCGCCCAGACCCTCGACGTCGCCGTAGCCTGGGGACGCGGCCAGTGGAATTGAATTGATATAGGCGCGCACCACATCCTGCTGGGCGTGGAGCGTGGTTCGTCCATCCTGATAGGCGGCCAAGCTGGCCGAGGTCATCTGCCGTAGCTTCTCCACCGGCGAACTGGTCCGGCCGCCGGGAGAATGCCGCAGTTTCTCGAGTTGCGTGGCAAGCGTGCTGCCGCCCACCACGGGATGCTTGGAATCCACCGTGTGCAAGCTGTAATCGATCAGCGCTTTGCCCAGGCGATCCCACTCCACCGCCGGATTTCGCGTGGGGTGTTTGGAATCCAGCATGTGCCGGTTTTCGATGAACAGAAGCGTGTCTACGATGAGCGGCGGAATGTTGGCATAGCTTGGATAGACGCGGCTGGGCCGATCAAACGCGTACATAGCGCGTCCGTCTCGATCGACGATTCGCAAGCCGGCCTGGTCCTTCTGGCGATAGGCGGGGTAGAGCCCAATGCGCGACAGCGACGCGAGCAGTTCCGAGCTGTGAGCCTGTGCTGCGATTTGATAGCTGTTGGCTTCTAGCCGCGGCAGAAACGCGGGGATGCGCGCGTAGCCGAGCGTCCAGTCGTACGGACCAGGCGCCGGGTAGTGAATGGAACCGCTTTGGCCTTGGGCGAGTTGGTAGGAAAGATGGCGGTCGGCCTCGCGAAAGACTCTCGATTCGAACCACGAGTCCTTGAGTTCAAAAGCGACCGCTGTAACAATTGTTACCGCGACAACCGCAATCAGGGCGATCCGCTGCGCAAGTTTGCTATGTAACCACGCTAGCCATCCGCACTTGGAACCGATTGGAAAATCGGCTGCCCAGTCACCTCCGCGAAGATTCACAACCAGCCCACCTGCGGGTTAGATGCAGAAGACACTCGGGTTGGTTCGTTATCTTAGTTTTTCTAATTTTTCGAATGTTCCGCGCGCCGCTCTTGCGCTATCATCGTGAAGGCAAAAATATGTCCATGAAAACCGAATACGTCGATCTTTCAGTCAGCGATGGAACGTCCATGCGCGCCTTCATCGCCCATCCGGAGGGCAAGCCACGGGCCGGGTTGCTGGTGTTTCAGGAAGCGTTCGGCGTGAACGCGCACATTCGAGACGTCACGGAGCGGTTCGCGCGCGAGGGATATTTGTGCATTTCGCCGGAACTGTTTCACCGCAGCGCGCCGGGTTTGGAAGCGGGTTATACGAACTTCGCTGAAGTGATGCCGCATATGCAGGCGCTGACCGACGCGGGACTTGCGGCCGACATTCAAGCGGCATATGGATGGCTGAAGAACGGCGAGGCGAAGAATTTGCCAGTCGGGGCGACAGGCTATTGCATGGGCGGACGGACGTCGATACAGGCGGCGATCACGGTGCCGCTGGACTGCGCGGTCTCTTATTACGGCGGCGGTATCGCTCCGGGCGGCATGTTCCCGAGCCTGGCCGATCGCCTGAAGGACATCAAGGCGCCCACGCTCTTCTTTTGGGGCGGTTTGGACGCGCATATCGGTGCGGACGCGGTGCAGGCAGTGACCAGCGCGTTGACTGCGGCGAAGAAAGATTACGTGAACGTGGTGTTTTCGATGGCCGATCACGGATTCTTCTGCGATGCTCGCGCCAGTTACAACGCCGTGGCGGCGAAACAGGCCTGGGCGCTGACGCTGGAGTTCTTCAAGTTACACTTGGCGGGTGCAGCCAAGAAAGCCGACGCTTAATCAGTTTCGTTCGCCGCCGGCGAGGCTCATTTCATAGTCCATGGGGCAGCCGGTGCCCGAGATCGGCGCGCCCAGACGCTGCAGCGCGTCCATCGCCGCCAGCCGGCGAAAGGCGTTGAAGGTCATCACGTGAGCGAACATTCCGCCGAACGTAAACTTCTCCGGCGGCTCGCACAACGCGTCGATGAATGTATCGCTCCAGGCGTTGCGGGCGCGAACGTCGCAGAGCACGCGCTGGAAATCGGCTTCGGCTTTTTCAAACCGTTCGAGCATCGCGGCGGGCGTCCGATCTGACGCCGGACGATTATCGAGCGCGGGCATTTCTCCGCCCGTGAGCGCGGCCGTCCAAACTTCCTTGGTCTGCACCATCCGTTCCAGGATTTCGCGCAGGTTTTGATCGGGCTTGTCCCATCCCCACACTTTTGTGGCGCTGTGCGGGCGATCGAGTTGTTCGTCGGTGAGAGCCGAGGCGTGCTGCAGCAAGCGGCGTGTGTACCAGGAGTCGGTACCGGAGAAGAGATCGTAGAGGTCCATATTGTGAGTAGCTCCTTTGCTAGTGGCGCCGGGGGCGCAGAAGTGAATTCCGTTGGGCGACGGGAGACAAATGTTGGTGGCGCCCATGCGGCGGTAGAGGCTCGGTGAAACGCAGAACGCTTTGCGGAATGCCCGGGTGAAGGCTTCGAGCGAACCGTAGTTGGCATCCAGCGCGATTTCGGTGACGGAAAGCTTGGTGCGGCTGAGCTGCCACGCGGCCCTTTCGAGCAAGAGCCGGCGGCGCATGGTCGCAGGATTTTCTTCGATCAGTGCCTGGAACAAGCGGTAGAACTGCGTGCGGCTGCGAAAAGCCCGACGAGCGAGATGGTCCGGCGATCCGTCTTCGTCATCCAAAGAGTTCAGTACAACCGCGGATAACCGTCCGGCTTCGTCCATCTCGAATCGAATTTAGCAGGAGACGGGACGCAATGCCTGATCGGGCGTACCAATTTTGGAGCTAAAGCTGGTGGACGCCGCTCCAGCAAAGTTGCACGCCGAGCGTAATGAGCCAAATGGAAAGCACGATGCGAAAGGCGCGCTGCGGAGTGATGGCGGCGAGGTAGGTTCCGGCGAAGGCGCCGAAAACTCCGCCGATGACCAGCTGGGTTAGGATCGCGAGTTCATAGTTGCCGGCGCTGAGTTGGAAGCCGCCGCCGATCATCGAGAGGGCGAGTCCGAAGAAAAGATCCGTTCCAACGACGCGGGCGGCTGTGAGAGGCGTCATCCACAACAGAGCGAGCGATCCAACCGCGCCCGCCCCGGCCGATGAAAAACCGACTTCGGCGCCGATGGGCAGAGCGATCGCGGGAAGCCAGCGCGAGAAATCCTTCGAGCCGCGTCCCGGACGGAACCATATGCGGTACAAATTCAACGCTGCCATGATGACGATGGTGGAACCGAGGGCGGCGTACAAAATCCCTTGATACCCTTTGGTGTTGAGCTTGGCGAGAATCAGTGAACCGGCGAGCACGCCTGGAATTCCGCCCGCGAGCAGATAGCCCAGAACCCGATAATCCACCTGCTTGCGATAAATCTGCATCGGCACTACGAGCAGCTTAACCGCGGTGCTAAAGACCAAAGCGGTTCCTACCGCGCGCACCGGGGGCACGTGCAAAAACAGAATCAAAACCGGTGCGGTAATGACGCCCGCGCCAACGCCAGTCACCCCGATAGCCACAGCGATGATGAAGCCGAGTACGATTTCCATGCGTTTACTCGCTCTGAATATGGATGCCGCACTCAAGCTTGTGGCCGGCCCAGCGGCCGGAGCGCGGATTATCAGGATCGACGGGCGGCGTGGTGCAGGGCGCGCAACCAATGCTGGTGTAGCCCTGATCGTACAGCGGCAGAACGGGAATGGCGCGGCGTTTCAAATAGGCCCATACGTCGGCATTGGTCCAATCGGCGAGCGGACTAACTTTGAGCAACTGATGCCCGGTGGGCAATTTGAAATGATCCAGCGCCTGAAGATTGGCGCGCGTGGGCGATTGCTCGCGGCGCAGCGCGGTGAACCAGACGCCATAATCGCCCAAGCCGCGGAACAGCGGCTCCACTTTGCGGATGCCGCAGCAACGGTCGGGCGCGGTTTGATTGAGAATGCCGAATTGCGATTCCTGCTCGGCGACCGACATCTTCGCCGAGAGGTTCACCAGGTTCAGATGCATCTGTTCTGTCATCTGATCGCGATAAGCGTAGGTCTCGGGGAAGTGATAACCAGTTTCGAGAAACAGCACAGGGATGCCGGGCTGCTGCGCGACGACCAAATCGACTAGCGCCATGCATTCGGTTTGAAAGCTGCAGGTGACGCAGGCCGCGCCGCCGTTCTTGGCGAAGACGCCGCGAATCAAATCAGCCGCGCTGTCGATTTTTTGGTCCAGGGTCACGGCTCAGATACCTTCCCCGCCGGTCAGCGATTCCTTCCGCAACAATATTTCCGTCTCTTCCAGAGATGCGATCACGAAGTCGGCGGCTTCAGAATCGTCCCGCGGCAGATCCCATTCGGCTGGCTTTTTGGAAACCAGCAACACCAACAAACCCGCCTGTTCGAGCGCCGCCAAGGTCTCTGGTGACGCATGCTCAATCACCGTCACCGCGCATCCACGATCGAAAAGCTTGCGTTCCAGCAGCCAGGCCAGCGCCCGGCGATCCCCGAGCGATACCGTTTCGCCGCCGTGGCGGTAGCGCGCGATGCGTTCAACCGGAGTCACGCGTTCATGCCGCAGATCGAGCGCAGCGGCCCTCGAACGATCGCGTTCCACAATGACGGGCGCGAGAATCATGCCCGCGCCGACGGTGGCGTTGGTTTCCGGATCGATCAGGATCACGCTGCCGGTGAATCGATTTTGCGCGTAGGCGTCGAAGTAAATCGGACGGCTGGTCTCGATGCGCAGTACGCCGATGCCGTTCATCTCCAGGCGGTCGGCTGCTTCGTGTTCCAGCGTCTTGATGTTGACGCGATGCTTCACCGCCTTCACTTCCGCGGGCAGCGTCTGCGTGGTGTGCTTCAGGATGTAGGGGCGGCTGAGATCGAGCGGCTGTTCGTTGAGCCACACCACACTTGCATCGAACTGGCGCGCGACGTCGGGCGGACGCTGGGCGGAAGCGATCATGTCGCCACGGCTGATGTCGACTTCGTCTTCGAGCGTCAGCGTGACGGACATCGGCGCCACGGCTTCTTCCAGACGGCCGTCGAATGTCTCGATGCTCTTCACTCGCGAGCGGCGTCCGGAGGGCAGCGCCAGAATGCCGTCGCCCGGGCGAATGGCACCCGATACAACCTGCCCCGCGTAGCCCCGGAAATCCTGATCTGGCCGGATCACGCGCTGCACGGGAAAGCGAAATGCCGCTGCGCGGGTGCGGTGGTGAACCGGAACGGTCTCGAGAAATTCGAGCAGAGCGGGCCCATGGAACCAGGGCATGTTCCGGCTAGGCCGCACGACGTTGTCGCCTTCAAGCGCGCTGATCGGCAGGAAGTAGACATGCGGGGCGGTCCCTTGTGTGGAAAGACGCCCGATGAATTCGCGGAACTCGGTTTCGATGGAGCGGAACACCGATTCGTCGTAGCCTACCGGCGTCCATCTTGTTTACGGCGATCACGAAGTTCGGGATCCCGAGCAGCGATGCGATGTAGCCATGCCGCCGCGATTGCTGCAATACGCCGTTGCGCGCGTCGATCAGAATGATGGCGAGATCGGCCGTGGACGCGCCGGTAGCCATGTTGCGCGTGTACTGCTCGTGCCCGGGCGTGTCGGCGATGATGAACTTGCGGCGGGCGGTGGCGAAGTAGCGGTACGCGACGTCGATGGTGATGCCCTGCTCGCGCTCGGCGCGCAGGCCGTCGGTGAGCAGCGAAAAATCGATGGCGCCGGCCGACCGGTTCACCGAGGCTTTGGTCACTGCCTTGAGCTGATCTTCGTAAACGCTTTGCGAATCGTAAAGCAGACGGCCGATCAGCGTGGATTTGCCGTCGTCGACGCTGCCGGCGGTGGTGAATCGCAGCAGATCCTTGGCTTGCTCGGCGGCGAGGAAATCTTCGATCTGGAAAGAGGGAGGAACGTCGGCGACCGCTGCCATCAAAAATAGCCCTCGCGCTTCTTGATTTCCATCGAGCCTTCCTGATCGTGATCGATAACCCGATTCTCGCGCTCGGATCGGCGGAACGAAACTAATTCCTCGATAATTTTCGGAATCGTGTCGGCGTCGGACCGGATGGCGCCGGTGCACGGACTGCATCCCAGCGACCGCATTCGGCACCGCACCATTTGCGGCTTTTCGCCCGGCAACACAGGAATGAACGGCTGCTCCAGCATGATCAGCGACTCGCCGCGCACCAGCACCTGGCGCTCCTGCGCGAAATACATCGGCACGATCGGAATCTCTTCGGCGTGGATGTACTGCCAGATGTCCATCTCGGTCCAGTTGGAGAGCGGAAAGATGCGGAGGCTCTCGCCGGGATGAATGCGCGCGTTGAACAGGTTCCACAGCTCGGGGCGCTGGTTCTTCGGATCCCACTGGCCCTTTTCGTCGCGGAACGAGAAAATGCGTTCCTTGGCGCGCGATTTCTCTTCGTCGCGCCGTGCGCCGCCGATTGCCGCGTCGAAGCCGCCTTGGCGTAGACCATCGAGCAGCGCTTTGGTTTTCAGCAGGCCGCAGCAGCGTTGCGTGCCCAGGCGGAACGGGTTCGCACCGTCGTCGATGGCCTCCCGATTGGTGTAGACAATTAGCTTTGCGCCGATTTCGGCGGTGTAGCGATCGCGAAACTCGATCATCTCGCGGAACTTGTAGGTGGTGTCGATGTGCAGCAGCGGGAAGGGGATCGGGGCGGGGTGGAAAGCCTTTTGGGCCAGCCGCAGCAGGACCGAGGAGTCCTTTCCGATGGAGTAGAGCATCACCGGACGCTGGAATTCGGACGCAACCTCGCGCATGATGTGGATGCTCTCGGCTTCGAGCAGGCGAAGATGGCCAAGTTGGGACATCATGAGCAGTGTAACAGAGCAATCTGAGTAATGTCTATTGACTTAGTCATATTAGGTTGCAAGCCCTTCGTTTTTAATATCTTCCAAGAGTTGGGGCCCGGCGTTCGCGGGATAGCCGAAGTCCCAGAAGGGGTCGGCGGCTGAGGTTTCCCAGACGCGTTTGTCTCGATCGATAAGCAGCGCTTCCAGGCGCCGGTCGCACTCGGCGACCTGGGCGTCGAGGCCCAGCATGGCGATGATTCCGCGAAGATCCAGGTCGTTGCGGTAGTCCTCCAGGCCAAATTTATAGCCATGCTCGACTTCTGAGACGAACTTCCCCCAGCGTGCGATCAGACCTTTGCGCCCATCACGAACGACGTGCTCGGGGTAGCCGTTTTCGCGGAGATAAGCGGCCATTTCTTCGTCATTCATAGGGCCTGCGTGCCTGGTTTCTGAAGTAGCGCTCACCATTGTTGGGGATGAAGAACGTCCGGATGGTGCCGTTCCGATTGTAAGCCCCGAAATAGCCGTGGCGGCGGTCGAAGCGGCTGAACTCGCCGTTGGGGCGGCGGGATTCGAGAATGGGTCCGCCGGCGGGTGCGTCTCTCAGCGCTTGCGCCAGCCGCAGGTATTGGGCTTTGCTGATCGCGCCGAATTCGTGGCCGTGCTTGGCGTAGTGTTCGTCGAGCTGCGCGGGGCTGCGGAAGCCGGGTCCGGAGGCGAACAGGAGCAGCGCCAGGAAGAAGACGCCGAAAAGTCGGGCCACCAGACTATTAAATCACTTCGCTTGGGCGAATTTGATTTGATTCAGGCTGAACCAATTGCCGGAGTTGTCTTTCATCACGGCTTCGACGCCGTAGAAACGGTCGGCCGGCGGGGACAGGAACTCGACGCCTTTGGCCTTCAGCTCTTCGTAAGTTGCGCGGCAATCGTCGGTCTGAAGGACGCCGCCATTGATCCGGCCCTGTTCGACTAAGCCTCTGAGAACTGCGACTACTTCCGGCTTGATGTTGGGGCCATCCACCTGCATCAGGATCAGTTGCAGGTCCGGTTGTCCTTTGGGACTGACGGTGAGCCAGCGGAAGCCGTTGTCCATGCTTTGGTCCATGCGGACCTCGAAGCCCAGTTTATGGACGTAGAAATCGCGCGCGGCGTCCTGATCGAGCACATAGATGGTGGCGTGAGAAAGTTTTTGAATCATGAGTTCTACGTTAGTAGAAGGCGACGGGGGAATGCTTCTCGAATCTTGCGATTTTGGGACCGCTTGCTGACGCGCGCGGCTCAGTAACACGCGAACTCAATATCCGGCGAAGAAATGCTGGAAGCACATCGGCATGTAGTACAAGGGCCAATGCCGGCCGGAAGTTCCGAAAACGCGCCGCGATTCGCGCCGGAAGGCGGCGGGCGAAAGGCCGGTGAGTGAATGGAAGCGCGTGCTAAACGAACCCAGGCTTTCGTAACCGGCGTCGAAGCAAATGTCGGTCACGCTGTGATTTCCAGCGAGCAGGAGCTGCTTGGCGTGGTCGATGCGCAAGCGGGTGACGAATTCGTGCGGAGTTTCGTTGAAGGTGTTCGTGAACAGGCGTTGGAAATAGAACGGCGAGAGTCCGGCGAACGCAGCGGCGTCTGCCAGCGAGATTCGCTCGTTGAAGTTCGCCGCAAGATAGTCCCGGGCGACGAGCAACTTGGGACGAATCATGGCACGACCCATTTGCGCTGGATGGGCAAGCCAAAGCGCTGGAGCACGGCTTCGACATCTTTCTCGCTGAGGCGCGAGGCGTCGTATTCCACCAGCAGCTTATCCAATGAATGGGCAAGTTGGACGCGCTGAATGCCGTACCAACTGTGCACATCGGCGACGGCTGCGGCGTCGTGATCTGTCAAGGGCCGGATGAGATCGTATTCGAGCTGAACCTTTGTCATGGCGTCCGAACTCTTAAGAGTATCACTGCGGCTTCGGCGGCGAAGTTAACTTCCAATGAATCTGGCGGAGCATGCCGAGCCAGATCTCGGCATCGTGGCCGGCCAGGCTGAGGCGGCGGACGAGCCTGCGGATTTTGGCGCCGGAGCCTTCGGAGTGGACATAGCCGGATTTTTCCAACACCTCGGTCAAGAGCGCGGTCAGGCGATCCAGCTCTTCGGCGGGGGCGGGTTTCCGTTTATCGGGCGTTGGTGGCTGGGGATTGCGGACCAGTTCGTAGAGACAGACCGCGACGGCCTGGCCGAGGTTCATGGAACCCTCGGTTCCGATGCGCAGCAGCCAATGGCAGTAGGACATATCTTCATTCGAGAGCCCAAATTTCTCGGAGCCAAACAACAGCGCGACGGGCCCGGCGGCCAGGCGTTTGCGGATCAATCGACCGCCATATTCTACGGCGCGCAACGTGTGCTGCAGTTCGCGGTGGCCGAGCGAAGTAGTTCCTACTACTAGTTTGCAATCGGCGATGGCTTCGGCGAGCGCGGGAAATTCCTCGGCGTCGCTCAGGATCTTGTGTGCATGAACCGCCGAGCGCGCTTCTTGAAACGCGACGTGATAGGGATTCACCAGCCGAAGCCGCGCGAATCCGAAGTTGCTCATGGCTCGGGCGGCCGCGCCGATGTTCAGCGGGTTGCGCGGAGCAACGAGAACGACCCGCAAATTGTCGTGAAACTCGCGGGCCCGGCTTTTTCAGGTGTGCCCATTCTCGAGGTACGTGTAGCCGTTGAGGCCCTCTTCGTAGAATTTCAGCAGGCGGCCGGATTCCTCGTAGCCGATCTTGCCATCGCGCAGCGCCAACTCCACGTCTCGGCGGAACGCCTCCAGCAGCGTCTTGGAATTGAACTGGACGTAATCCAGCACTTCACGCACGGTATCGCCGCGAATGACGGCATCCAGAATCACGTCGCCGCTGGGTCCCAGGCTGACGTGCACCGCGTTGGTGTCGCCGAACAGGTTGTGCAGATCGCCCAGGATCTCCTGGTACGCGCCTACCAGAAACGCGCCCATCAGGTACGGTTCTCCGTTGAACGTATGCAGCGGGAGCGTGCGTTTCACATCGCGCCGGTCGATGAACTGATCGATCTTGCCATCCGAATCGCAAGAGATGTCGCCTAGCACGCCGCTGCGCGTGGGCATTTCGTTCAGCCGGTGAATCGGCATGATGGGGAAGAGCTGCTTCACGGCCCAACTGTCGGGCATACTCTGGAACAGCGAAAAATTGCAGAAATAGGTGTCCGACAGCATTCCGTCCAGCGCTTCGAGCTCTTCGGGAAAATAGTCGAGCTCCTTGGCCATGCGAAGCACGCGCCGGCAGATGGCCCAATACAATGTTTCCGCCTGGCTGCGTTGCTTGAGCGGCAGATAGCCCAGGCTAAATAGATTCAGCGCGGAATCCAGCGCCTGCTGCGCATCGTGAAAGCTTTCGAGGAGATTCTTCGAACTGAGCGAGCGGTAAGTTTCCTGCAGATCGACGAGCGGCTGCTCGGCATCCTCCGGCACCGGCGTGAAACCGTCTTCGCCGAATCCACTGACGCCCAGGACGTTGAACACCAGCACGCTATGGTAGGCGGCGATGGCGCGTCCGCTTTCAGAGACGATGGTGGGGTGCGCAACTTCGGCTTCGTCGCAGACGTTCTGAATGTGATACACGACGTCGTTGGCGTATTCCTGGAGCGTGTAGTTGACGCTGGATTCAAAATCGGTTTGCGAACCGTCGTAATCGATGCCCAGCCCGCCGCCGACATCGAGGTATTTCAGCCCCGCGCCGGCACGCTTTAGCTCCGTATAAATGCGCGCGCCTTCCGTCACCGCGGCCTTGATCTGGCGGATGTTGGTGATCTGGCTGCCGAGGTGGAAGTGCAGCAACTCGATGCAATCCTCCATGCCGACGGCCTTCATTTCGTCCAGCGCCTGCAGGGCCTCGCTCACCGTTAGTCCGAACTTCGAGCGATATCCACCGGAGGATTTCCAGCGGCCCGACCCTTTGCTCGCGAGCTTCAGGCGCAGCCCGATGGTGGGCCGGACGCCGACGCGCTGGGAGTGCTTCACAATGAGATCGAGCTCGGTGTATTTTTCGACTACCGGGATGATCTGGCGGCCGATTTTCTTGGCCAGCATCACCATCTCGATGTATTCGTCATCTTTGAAGCCGTTGCAGATGATGGGCGTTTCGTTGTCGGCGATGGCGAGCACCGCGAGCAACTCGGGTTTGGAGCCGGCTTCGAGGCCAAAATGATAAGGGCGTCCAAATTGGAAGACTTCTTCCACCACTTGCCGCTGCTGGTTCACCTTGATCGGATAAACGCAGCGATAATCGCCCTTGTAGTTGTGCTCGGTGATGGCGCTCTGGAACGCCTGGTACATTTCCCCCAGCCGGTGTTTGAGGATTTCGGCGAAGCGGATCAGGATGGGTAGGCCAATGCCGCGCAGCTCGAGTTTTTCCATGAGCTCGCGCAGGTCGATGCCGCGCGCGGGGTCCTTGCTGGGATGCACCCAGAGGTGCCCGTTGGCTCCAACGGAGAAATAGCCCTTGCCCCAACTGGCGACGTCGTAGAGCTCGCTGGCGTCGGTGACGGTCCACCGCTCGGTTGGTTCATAAACGGCGGCTTCACTGAGTTTCAATTCGCGGTTACCTCCGGGGGACACGACGTCCGGCAAATCCGGACGCTAAACCTCAGTTTCCTGCGAATTGGCGTCCAGGGCAAGTAAATTCTTGAATGGGCGCGAGTTTGAATTTCTGGTTACGAACGGCTAGTGGCTGGCCGAGCCGTTGCCGTGGCGCTCAATCCATTGGCGGACGATGTCCGTTAGCGCGTCGAGCTTGGAGTCGGTGTGCTTTTGGCCGTCCGCCAGTGCTTCGACTTTCTCGGCGAGCCGATCCAGTCGCTGATTGGTTTGGAGGCCTTGCTCGGCGAGTTGTGCGATCAGCTTCTCGGCACGATCCAAGCGATCGTTCATCGGCACCTGAGCCGTTAACCGGTGGCGCTGGCTATTGGCGAGCTGTTCGATCAGAGACCCCATCTGGCCGAAGCGCTCGTCGGGATTGGACTGGGGAGTCACGATCCTATTGTACCCTCCGCCATCTAGTTCCCGACCAAATATCGTTCGACGAACTCGGCTGTCGCGGCGGCCAAAAAATCGCGGTTTTTCTTCTTCGCGAATCCGTGCCCCTCGTCCTCGGCCACCAGCCACCAAACGGGCACGTTGTTCTTGCGCAGCGCCTCGGTCATCTGCTGGCCCTCAGTCCAGGGCACACGCGGATCGTTGCGCCCGGCCACGATGAACATCGGCTTGGTGATCTTGGACGCGTTGTTCAAAGGCGAAATTGTCTCGAAAAAATCGCGCATCTTGCGATCGCGCTCGTCGCCGTATTCCACGCGCCGCAGGTCGCGGCGATAGGCCTCGGTATGCTCCAGGAAGGTGCGGAAGTTGCTGATCCCAACCTGCTCCACGGCACAGCGCACGCGGTCGCTATAATGCGTCATCACGGCCAGCGTCATGTAGCCGCCGTAGCTGCCGCCCGTCACCATGATGCGGCCGGCATCCAGGTTGGGCTGCGTCTTGATCCAATCCAGGAGCGCGCCGATGTCTTTCACCGAATCCTCGCGCTTCATTCCGTTGTCCAGATTCAGATAGGTCTTGCCGTACCCGGTTGAGCCGCGAACATTGGGATAAATCATCACGATCCCAAGATCGCTCATGTAGTAGTTGGCCGCGCCCATATATCCAGGCCGCGACTGGCCCTCGGGACCGCCGTGAATGTTGATGATCACCGGGCGTGGTCCCGTGAATCGCGCGGCAGCGGGGTACAGAAACCCGGAGATCGAGCGGCCGTCGAACGATTTCCAATGAATCAGTTGCGCGCTGGAAAACTCGCTGGCATCCAGGCCCCCGGTTTCACTGTAGGTCCAGCGGGTGGTCCTACCGCCATCCAGATCCACCGAATACGCGTCGCCGGGGCTATGCGCCGACGAAACCGTGAAGCCGATCTCGTGCCCGGTGTCGCGTCAGCGCAGACCGTCGAGCACGCCTTCGGGCATGGCGGGGAGCGCCGCGTCTTTGCGCGCGGCTGTGTCCCACACGTGCAGCTTGCCGAAGCCGTCTTCGTTCGCCAGGTATGCGACGTAGCGGCCGTCGGGCGAAACCGCGAGATCATCCACCTCCCAGCGCGGATCGCTGTGCAGCGCCGTCATGTTCTTTGAAGCAGGATCGATCGACACAACCTGCAGGGTGTCAATTCCGGCATTCGATATCGCATAAACTCCGGCGCCGCTATTGGCGAACCGCGGATTGAACCAGCCGGCCTCGGCGGAATCCGGCCCCAGCTTTTGCTTTTGGCCGCTCGCGACATCCAGCAAATACACTTCGCTCACGACTGCGGACCTGAACAGCGTCAGTAGCATCTGCTTGCCGTCAGCCGACCAGTCGCCGATCTCCCATCCTGGATCGCTGGTCTGGAACAGAATGCGCGCCGAAGCCGGGTTATGCGGATCCTGAATCCAGATGTCGGCGTTCTGCCCGTCGCGCGCCGTGGATGCAAACGCGATGTACTTGCCATCGCGCGACCATACGGGGCCGGTGTTGCGCGTCCGGCCGCCCTTGGTCAGCAGTGTAATCTTGCCGGTGCGCAGATCATCCAGGTAAAGCTGGAAAAACTCGGCGCCGCCTTCGTCCTTGCGGAACAGCATCTCGTTGGCGTTGGCGGGATTGTAGAACGCCTGGGTCACGCGGTCGGGAAAGAACGTGAGCTGCTGGCGCGATCCGCCCGGCATGGCGATGCGATGGATTTGCGGTACGTCGCCGAATCGCGTGGCAATGAGGATCTCGCGCTTGGACGGCGCCCAATCGAGGAGCGCCGCAGTGCGAAATTCGCTATAGCGGTTGATCGAGTCAAATACATCGTGACGAATCGCCGGGAGCCCTTCCGGTTTCAGATTCGACGGCGTCGGAAGACTGGCGCCGGCCGCAAGAAGCACGCCCGCGCTAAAACAGACGCTAAGGAATCGGCGCATGTCCGATTGTAACGCCCGAGGCGCGAACTATTCGGTATCCAGCACCGTGATTCCGCGCGCGACGGATTTCGACTTAAACGTGGTCAGCGCGTTGATTTTCGAGAGCTTCGTCAAGGTGTCTTCGAAGATGGAATCGAACTCTTCGAGAATCTTGGCATCGGCGTTCCAGGTGTCCTCCATTTGCATGCGGTACAGCTGGAGGTTATTCATGAAGTTGTTTACGATGTCGTTCACCGTCCGCATCGTAGTCGTCATGCCGAGCAATTGCTGGCGGGCGGCTTCCGCCTGTTTGGCTTCAGTGACGTCGGATTGGAGCCCGACCACGTGAGTCAGCTCACCGTTTTCGTCGACGATCGGAATCAGCGATATCCGGTTCCAGAAGGGCTGACCGGCTTTGGTGTAATTCAACAGCTCCGTTACACAGGTTTGCTTTGCACTCAGCGATTTTCTGATGGCCTGCAACGCGGCGGGGTCGGTTCCTTCGCCACTGAGGAAGCGGCAGTTGCGGCCCAGCACTTCCGCCTCGGCGTATCCCGTCATTGTGTAAAATGCCTCGTTGGCAAATACGAGAGGCATATCGGGATCCCGTGCATCCGCGATGGTGACGCCTTCCATGGTCGCCGCTACGGCCTTCGCGAAGATCTCGCCCAGGAGCGACGATCTCATCTCGAAAAACATTGCCGTACTCTCGGCGAGAGCCGTCAGCCGATACTTCTGATCGCTCGATAGCTGGCGCGGCTTTCGATCGATGACACAGAGCGTCCCCAGGGCGCACCCGTCGCCGGTAACGATGGGCATCCCGGCATAAAACCGGATCTTCGGTTCGCCGGTCACCAGCGGATTGTGGGCGAAACGCTCGTCCTGCAGCGCGTCCGGCACCACCATCAGCCCGTCCTGGAGGATGGTGTACGAACAGAACGCCAGATCGCGAGCCGTTTCGGCGACGTCCAGCCCGACCTTGGACTTGAACCACTGGCGATGTTCGTCCAGGAGAGAAATTAAGGCAATTGGGACTTCGCAGATCTCGGCGGCTCGGGAAGTAATGGAATCGAAGATTCGCTCGGGCGGCGTGTCCAACACACGCGCGCTGCGGAGCGCCTTTAGGCGCGCCTCTTCATTGGATGGAAGAGGAAAATTGCCCATCAGCCTTCTTATCGGCCTTCTCGCCGGAATCAATTAGGTACGGCTATTTCGGGAGCGCCGCGAGCTGCGGAACCTGCGCGTTGGCGGGCAGAATGGGCGTGCGCGCGACGTTCAACACCATCGCCAGCATCATGTAATAGCCGTTCAGCGCCGTTATGCTCACCACCCCAGCCTCACCGAACTTCTTGACGGCTCGCGCGTAGGTGGCATCGCTGACGCTCTTGTTGTGATTCAGCTCGGTCCAGAAATCGTAAGCGATGTCTTCGTCCTCGGGCATGCCCGCCGGCCTGCGCCCTTGGGCGATGGCATCCACCGTTTCCTGCGTCAGCCCGGACTTGAGCGCGCGCGAATAGTGCGCGGTCCACTCGAACTGCTGGGTCCAATCCCGCGCCGCCAGCAGGATGACGAATTCGGTGAGCTTGGGCCCCAGCACTCCCTCGTTGCGAAAGTAGGTGGCCATGGCGACGGCTTGCTCGGCCAGCTTCGGCTCGCGCAGCAAGGCGAGGAAAGGTCCGCCCACGCCAAAAGACCCGCCCTGCATGCCCGCGACGGCTTTCTTTTGCGCGTCGGTCAGCTTATCGTCGGGGATCATGGGAAGCCGCTCCTGCGCCGGGGCGAACACCGCCAAGGCCAGCGACGCGGCAAGCGTCAGCATCAGTTTGTTGATCATATTTGAGTTCCTCACACTCGAAAAGTATCCGCTCGCCACGTTACGATCGCCTTCTTAATTTCTTTGGATGGCATTTTCTCGGCCAAAACCCGCCGCACCAGCGCGGCCAATTCCGCATCGGACGCGAAGCGCAGCGCGATCACCTGGCTTTCGGTCAGCTCCCCGAAGCGCGCGTTCAACTCAGCCGGCAACAGCGCCTGGAACCGCAACCGCTCCTCCAGCCGGATCAACCGGTCCTGCGCGCGCAGCGGATTCAGTCGGATCAAGAACACCGCCACGAAGAACAAAACTCCCATCAGCAGCAGAATCCAGGCGTCTAATCGCAGGTGGTGCCGGACAACGTTGACGATGGTGAGGATCAACAGCACGATTGATCCAGGTGCGAGAAAAAAGTGAAACGGCGGATGCAGCCGCGCGTGATTGGCGTACGATTGTGTAACGTTCTCGGCCATGTGTCTCCTTTGGAACGGGCGCTTTAGGGAGAAGCGCTTGAATTCATTGCCCCAACTATGCTAGCGTAACCTCTTTGGGACATCGTTTTTTAGGCGTGTGCCGGCTGACATGCGGCCGCCTTTCTCGTAGTCTATAAGTTCCCTTCAAAACCTAATGGAATCGACGTTACACGATCTGGGTGGATTACTGCTAAAGGCAATCCCCACCATATTGCTTTTGCTGGTCGTCCATTTCTATCTGAAGAGCATGTTCTTCCGTCCGATGGCCGACGTGCTGGCTAAGCGCAGAGCGGCTACCGAGGGGCAGCGGGAATCGGCAGCGGCCCTCCGCGCCAAGGCGGAACAGCACATGGCGTCAATTGAAGCTCAATTGCGTCGGGCTCGCGAAGAGATTTATCAGGAGCAGGAAGAGGCGCGGCGCCGCTGGACCACCGAACAAACCAGTCAGCTGGATCAGGCGCGTGGCGAAGCTCGCGATTTAATCCGTCAGGGCAAAGAGCGGCTGGATGCTGAAGCGGCCACGGCCAAAAGCCAGCTTGCCGCCACCGCCGACTCGTTGGCCGACCAGATCGTGCGGACGCTGCTTGAAAGGAGCGCCGCCTAATGCGTCGCGCAATCCTAGCGATCACGCTCGGCCTCGCGTTCGCGTCCTACGCGCTGCCGCAGGAATCTTCGGCGCAGAAATCGGAAACCGAGCAGGGCGATCCCTGGATCTGGTGGAAGTGGGCGAATTTCTTGATTCTGGCCGGCGGCCTGGGGTATCTGATCCGCAAGAACGTGCCGCCATTGTTTGCAAAACAATCCTCTGAGATCCAGGACGCTCTCCGCGAAGCCGCCAAGGTGAAAGAAGACGCCGCCGCGTATGCCGCCGGCATCGAAGCGCGGCTGGCCAATGTTCAAGGCGAGATCGAGAAGCTGCGAGTGAGTGCGCGCACCGACATGGCCTCGGAAAACGAGCGAATCCGCCGCGAGACCGAGCATCATCTGCAACGAATTCGCGAGCAGACCGCGCAGGAGATCGAGTTGCTGACACGTAGCGCCACCGCCGAACTGCGAAAGTATTCGGCCGAGCTGGCGCTGGGTTTGGCCGAGCAGCGCATCCGCTCCCGCATGAACCCTGCCACGCAGCAGAGCCTCGCCGAGGGATTTCTTCACGATCTGCGCGAACGCGCGCCCGGGACGGCGAACTGATCTATGCCATCCGCTGTCGCTAATCGCTACGCTCGAGCCCTAGCCGACGTTGTCATGGGGCCAGGATCGGCGTTGAAGCCTGAAGACGCCGTGGTGCAACTGCGAGCCCTGGACGAGATCATTCAGGGATCTCAGGAATTGCGCAGTGCGCTGCTCACGCCGGCCATTCAAAACTCGCGCAAACGCGCCGTGATGGCGAAGCTGCTGGAGAAAGCCGGCGGTGGATCGCCGCTCATTCGAAATTTTGCCTACGTGCTGATCGATCACCGGCGCATCGCGATCGCCGGCGAAATCCGCGAAGCGTTTGAACTCGAAATCGACCGGCGACTGGGCTTCGCGCGCGCCGAAGTCACTTCGGCGGTGCCGCTCGATCATCGCGTGAGCGCGAATCTGGAAACGGAATTGTCCCGGCTCACCGGGAAACGCATGCGCCTGCGATTCGACGTCAATCCGGCTTTGCTCGGCGGCGTTGTGGCGCGAATCGGATCTACGGTATATGACGGGTCGGTCCGCGGCCAGCTCCTGCAATTGGGCAGGAAGCTGGCCGGACTGGCGAGCTGAAATAGAGGTGACTGATGGCTCAAATCCACGCGGATGAAATCTCGCGGCTGCTGCGCGGCGAGATTGAGAATTACGAAAAGGCGATCAATGTTTCCGAAACCGGGTCGGTAATCTCGGTGGGCGACGGCATCGCGCGCGTTTTCGGCCTGGAAAACGTGATGTCGGGTGAGATGGTGGAGTTCCCGCACGGCGTCACCGGCATCGCGCTCAACCTGGAAGAAGACCAGGTGGGAACGGTGCTGCTCGGCGAATATCAGGAGATCAAGGAAGGCGACGAAGTCCGCCGCACGGGCAAGATCATGTCCGTGCCCGTGGGTGAGGCGCTGATCGGCCGCGTAGTGAACGCACTCGGTGAGCCCATCGACGGCAAGGGACCCATCGCCACTACCGAAACGCGCCCGGTGGAAGCCATCGCTCCCGGCGTTGTCGACCGGCGCGGCGTCAAGGAGCCGCTGCAAACGGGCATCAAAGCCATCGACTCGATGATTCCGATCGGCCGCGGCCAGCGCGAGCTGATCATCGGCGACCGCCAGACCGGCAAGACCGCCGTGGTGCTCGACACCATCATCAATCAGAAGGGCGGCGACGTCATTTGCATCTACGTCGCAATTGGCCAGAAGCGCTCCACCGTCGCACAGGTGGTGAAGACGCTCGAAGATTACGGCGCCATGGAATACACCATTGTGGTGGCGGCTACCGCGTCCGATCCGGCGCCCATGCAGTACATCGCGCCCTACGCCGGATGCGCGATGGGCGAGTATTTCCGCGACTGCTAAGCGCCACGCGCTCTGCATCTATGACGATCTTTCCAAGCACGCCGCGGCGTATCGCGAAATTTCGCTGCTGCTGCGCCGGCCGCCCGGACGCGAGGCATATCCGGGCGACGTGTTTTATCTTCACAGCCGGTTGCTGGAGCGCGCGGCTAAGCTGAACGACGAAAAAGGCGGCGGTTCGCTCACCGCGCTGCCGATCATCGAAACCCAGGCCGGCGACATCTCGGCCTACATTCCCACCAACGTCATTTCCATCACCGACGGCCAGATCTTCCTGTTGGCCGATCTGTTCAACTCCAATGTCCGCCCCGCCATCGACGTGGGCCTCTCGGTAAGCCGCGTGGGCGGCAGCGCCCAAATCAAAGCCATGCGGCAGGTGGCCGGATCGTTGCGTTTGGATCTGGCGCAGTATCGCGAACTGGCGGCGTTTGCGTTGTTCGGGTCCGAACTGGATAAAGCGTCACAGCAGCAATTGAATCGCGGCAAGCGGCTGATCGAGATTTTGAAGCAGCCGCAGTATGCTCCGGTGCCGGTGGAAAAGCAGGTTGTAATCATTTACGCGGGAACCAACGGCATGCTCGACGATTTGGCCGTCGAACACATTCGGCCATTTGAGGCGGAGCTGAATCGCTTCCTCGATACCTCGCAATCGGCGCTGCTCACCGAAATCCGCGAGAAGAAAACCCTGGACGACCAGGTGAAGGCCAAGCTGAACACTCTGATCAAAGAGTTTAAAGAGCGCTTCGTCGCTCAGCACAAGGATGCGCTCGCCACTGCATAGCCCATGCCCAGCCTGATCGATTTACGCCGGCGCATTCGGTCGGTGAAAAACACGCAGCAGATCACCAAGGCCATGAAAGTGGTCTCGGCGGCGAAGCTGCGCCGCGCGCAGGACCGTGTGTTGGCGGCGCGTCCGTACGCCCAAATCATCCAGCGCATGCTGGCGAACGTGGCCCAGGCCGCGGTTGAGCAAAATGAGGACGAAGAGATCGAGCTGCTGGCGCGGCGTCCCGAGAAGCGGATTCTCTTGCTGGTGATCACGGCCGACCGGGGGTTGGCGGGCGCCTTCAACTCTAACGTCATTCGGCTGGCGCAAAAGTTTGTAGTCGAGCACCGCGAGTCCGAAGTCCGCCTGGAGCTGATCGGGCGCAAGGGCCGCGACTTCTTCAAGAGGCGCCACGCCAACATCAGCGGCGAATACACTACGCTCTTTCAGAAGGCCCCGCGCTATGAAGATGCGCTTGAGATCTCGCGCAAAGTGATCGAGATGTTCCGCAAAGCCGAGATCGA
The DNA here is from genome assembly GCA_963772905.1 of Bryobacterales bacterium. Classification (GTDB taxonomy): domain Bacteria; phylum Acidobacteriota; class Terriglobia; order Bryobacterales; family Bryobacteraceae; genus Palsa-89. Next base: position 851,138 of record CAVYZD010000001.1, read on the forward strand.
CGCGGTCTACGTGGTGGTCAACAATTTCAAAAGCATGATGGCGTCGCAGCTTGTCACCACGCGTCTGCTGCCCGTGGAACTGCCCGAGAAGCAAGAACAGATCGATTACATTTACGAGCAGCCGCCGGGCAAGCTGCTGGCGGCGCTTCTGCCGCGCTACATCGAGGCGCAAATCTATCGCTCCATGCTCGAGTCCGACGCAGCCCAGCACGCGGCGCGCATGACCGCCATGGAATCGGCCAGTTCCAACGCGTCCGACGTGATCAGCTCGCTCACGCTGCGGATGAACCGGGTACGGCAAGCAAGTATTACAAGGGAAATTATCGAAATCGTGAGTGGCGCAGCGGCATTAGACTAAGCTGCAGCGCAAGACTGAAGAGGTATTCATGGCAACCACAACAGCAACCGAGGTGGTAGGACACGTCATCCAGGTGGCCGGCCCGGCCGTCGACGTGCAATTCCCCGAGCACCAGATTCCCGTGATCAACACGGCGATCCACATCACCAGCGAAGGCTTTCACACGTCCGTTCCCATCGACGTGATGGCGGAAGTGGCGCAGCACATCGGCGAAGGCCGCGTGCGCACTATCGCGCTGCAGCCCACCGATGGAATGGTCCGCGGGATGAAAGCCGTCAGCCTCGGCCACGGCGTCGAGGTGCCGGTTGGAAACGAGACGCTGGGCCGTGTGATGAACGTCATCGGCCAGCCCGTGGACAACATGGGTCCGATCAACACCGCGCAGAAGTGGCCGATTCACCGCGAGGCGCCGGCCTTCGACGAGCAGGCCACCGAGCTGCAAATGTTCGAGACCGGCATCAAGGTGATCGACTTGCTCGAGCCCTACCTCCGCGGCGGAAAAATCGGTCTGTTTGGCGGCGCGGGCGTGGGCAAAACCGTCGTCATCATGGAGCTGATCAACAATATCGCTCTCAAACACGGCGGCGTGTCGGTGTTTTCTGGCGTCGGCGAGCGCACGCGCGAAGGCAACGACCTCTGGAACGAAATGCAGGAGTCGGGCGTGCTCAATCCGCACGACTTCACCAAATCCAAGGTCGCGCTGATCTACGGCCAAATGACCGAACCGCCCGGCGCCCGCCTGCGCGTGGGCCTCACGGGCCTCACCGTCGCCGAGTTTTTCCGCGATGAAAGCGGCCAGGATGTGCTGCTGTTCATCGACAACATTTTCCGCTTCACGCAAGCCGGTTCCGAAGTATCGGCGCTGCTGGGACGCATGCCGTCGGCAGTGGGCTATCAGCCCAACCTCGCCACCGAAATGGGCGAATTGCAGGAGCGTATCACGTCCACCAAGAAGGGCTCCATCACGTCGGTTCAGGCGATTTACGTGCCCGCCGACGATTACACCGATCCCGCGCCGGCCACCACCTTCGCCCACCTGGACGCGACCACCAACCTGACGCGCAGCCTGGTGGAGCAGGGCATCTATCCCGCTGTCGATCCGCTGGCCTCGACCTCTCGCATTCTCGATCCGCGCATCCTGGGCGAAGAGCACTACAACGTCGCCCAGCAAGTGAAGCAGATTCTACAACGCTACAAAGATCTGCAAGACATCATCGCGATCCTGGGTATCGACGAATTGTCGGACGACGACAAGCAGACCGTGGCGCGCGCCCGCAAGATCCAGAAGTTTCTTTCGCAGCCCTTCCATGTGGCCGAACAGTTCACCGGCATCGCCGGCAAGTACGTGTCGCTGGCCGATACCGTTCGAAGCTTCAAGGAAGTTGTGGAAGGCAAGCATGACGACCTGCCCGAGCAGGCGTTCTACATGCAGGGCGACATCGAAGACGTCAAGAAGCGAGCCGAAGAGCTGAAGAAGCAAGGCGGGTAACCAATGGCGGACACGTTCGAGATCGAGATCGCCACACCCGAGCGGCTGCTTGCGCGCGACAAGGCCATACGCGCCCAGATTCCCGCCAGGGACGGCTTCATCGGGATGCTGCCGGATCACGCCCCGTTGCTTTCCGAACTGGGCATAGGCGCCCTGACATACACCACGCCGGGCGATCATCGCTTCAGCCTCGCCATCGTCGGCGGATTCCTGGAGATCAAGGACAATGTTGTCCGGGTACTGACCGATCTCGCCGAGAAGGGCCATGAAATCGACGTGTCTCGAGCCGAAAAAGCTCTAAAGCGCGCGCAGGACGCCATGATCAATCCGGCTCTTGGGATCGACATTGCGTCGGCGCTCATCGCTGCCAGAAAGGCGCAAGCTCGCATCGAGGCGGCTCGCAAGGCAGCCGCCAAAGAAGAATAGCAACCTGCTTTCGATAGAATAGGAGCAGGCAATGTTTCGCGTCATCTTCTATCTTCTTCTCACGGTATTTCTGATCACCGTGCTGAAGAGTATTGTTGGGATCGTCCTCAAAGGAGTCGCTGAAGCGATGAAGCCCGGTTCCACTTCTGCGGGCACCCCGCTGCGTCCCTCCAATCAAGTTCCTTTGACCGGCGAATTGAAGAAAGACCCGGTTTGTGGAACCTATATTGCCGCCGCCACATCGATCAAAGAAAAAGTGGGTGGTGAGACCGTCCACTTCTGTTCGCAGGAATGCCGCGATAAATACGTTGCTTCGCTGGCTCGCTAGTTTCGCCGCACTCTCCCCGGTCGCGATCGCGGAGCCGGTCTTCTATCAAGACGTTGTCCCCATCCTCCAGCAGCACTGCCAGGAATGCCACCGCCTCGGCGAAATCGCGCCCATGCCGCTTGTGACCTACGCCGAAACGCGCCCGTGGGCCAGATCGATTCGCGAACAAGTGATCGCGCGCAAAATGCCGCCCTGGTTTGCAGATCCCGCATACGGCCACTTTGCGAACGATCGTTCGCTCTCGCAGAAAGAGATTGATACGCTAACGGCCTGGGTGACCGCGGGCGCGCCCGCTGGTGATCCGAAGACCGCTCCCCCGCCACGCGAATGGCCGCAAGGCTGGAACATCGGAACGCCCGACGCGGTTTTCGAAATGCCGCACGCATTCGCGATTCCGGCGAAAGGCGCCGTCGATTACCAATACCTGATTCTGCCCACGCACTTCACCGAAGACCGCTGGGTCCAAAAGGTAGAAGTGCGCACCAGCGGCCGATCGGCGGTGCATCACGCCGTGGTCTATATTCGCGAGCCCGGCTCGAAGTGGCTGCAGGGCGAGCCGATCGAGAAGCTTTTCTCCGTGCCCCTCGCGAAGGGCTTCACCACCAGCGATCTCTTGATGGTCTACACGCCCGGCAATTCCTACGATCAATGGCCGCCCGGCGTAGCCAAGCGCATCCCGGCGGGCTCGGATCTCGTACTGCAAATGCACTACACGGCAAGCGGCAAAGCCGCCGAGGACCGCACGCGCATCGGGATCGTATTTGCGAAAGAGCCGCCCCAGCAAGCCGTGCTCTCGCTACAGATGAGTAACGATCGCTTTGTGATTCCTCCCGGCGATTCCAACTATCGTGTGCAGGTTTCGGGCACGCTTCCCAACGACGCCGTGCTGATCAGCATGTTCCCGCATATGCATCTGCGCGGCAAAGCGTTCGAGTATCTCATCACCGGTCCGAACGGCCACGTCGAGACGCTGCTCAAAGTGAGCCACTACGATTTCCAGTGGCAGCTCAACTACCGGCTCGCCCAGCCCCGGCTCATCAAAGCAGGCACGCGCCTCACATGGGTCGGCTACTTCGACAACTCGCCCAACAATCCGAACAATCCCGATCCGACGGCGGAGGTTCGCTTCGGCGAACAGAGCTGGGAAGAGATGATGATCGGATTTTTCGATGTCGTTGTGGACTCTAAGCTCGACAAGCAACAGTTCTTCGAGCGCAAATAGTGCTCCGGCACTATAACCGTTAGCCTCGAAAAAAGCTTGGCGCTTCGCGCGCGCGGACAGTACACTGGAACTTCGGCGTCTTATGTGGGGAAAACAAAACGACGGACAAATGATTCAGAATCAACCGGCTCAGCAACCGCCGCAGGCCAGCCAGCCCGCCGCCGCGCCGGTCATCCAACAACAGCGCCCAGCGCCCGCGGCCGGTGGAACAAGACTCGGCAGTTCCATGAAGATCATCGGGGATGTCACAAGCGATGAAGAGCTGTATCTGGATGGCGATCTGGAGGGCAAGCTCGAACTGCGCAGCCGCCTGACGATCGGGCCGAATAGCAAGGTAAAGGCCAACATCAAGGCCCAAGAAGTGATTGTATTCGGCAGCATCAAAGGAAATGTCGAATCCGAGAGCCGCGTTTCGCTGCGAACTGGAGCAACGATTGTGGGCGACATCAAGACCGCCGGCATCGTCATCGAAGACGGTGCATATTTCAAAGGTGGTATTGATATTTCCCGCGGCGAGGGCGCCAAGACCGCTCCAAAATCCCAAGGCGCATCAGCGGGGCAGAAACGCTAACACGGTTACAAAGAAATCTCTTGTGGCGCAGGCAACAGTTTTACTACGGCACGCGTCCAAGGGAGTGAGGCCGCACCCTCAAAGTTGAGGAACTGTGACCCCGGAAAGAGAGCGCCCGTTGGAAGGCGGGCGCCTCTCTTAATTTCCTCCCGCGCTCTTCAGCTTGTTCTCAATGCGCTTGCGGATCGCTCGCGCGGGCTTCAACCCCAACGCCGATTGATATGCCGCGCGCGCTTCGGCTGGATGCTGGCGCGCAGCTTCCAAATCGCCGATGCGCTCGAACAGGTCTGGATCTTGCGAGTCCACCTTCGTCACTTGCCGTAGCTGATCGAGCGCTCCGTCGCGATCGCCCGTCTTCGCCAGCAAATCAGCGAGAGCATTGTGCGCCGCAACGTAATCCGGTTTAGCTTCCAGGACCTTGCGATATTCCACGATCGCCGCTGCATTCTCGCCCGACGTTGCCAGCGCGCCCGCCAGGCTCAATCGCGATGGCAGATAATCCGGCGATTGCGCCAGGTTCTGCCGCCACAGTTGAATGGCCTCCGGGCGCCGGCCCTGCTGGTCCTCGAGCAACAACGCGAGATTGTGCCGCGCCGCGAGCAACTTCGGATCGGCCTTCAGCGCCTGCTGATAGAGCTTCTCGGCGTCGGCACGCTTGCCCTCCGATGCCTTCAACGTGCCCAACGCATTGTAAGGCTCCGCCGAATTAGGCGCGAGCATTTCCGCTTTCAAATATGCCGTCTCGGCGTCCTTCCGGCGATTCAAGCGTTGATAAACCAAGCCCAGGTTGTATGGCAAATAGCTGTACTGCGGCGTCAGCCGCATTGCATCTTGATAAGCGCGGATCGCCGATCGGTAGTCGCCCGTCTCCACGTACGCCAAGGCTTCGTTGTGCAACGGATAGGACCAGTGCTGCGCGCGCCGAACCGCGTCGTGGAACGCCGGGATTGCTTTGTCGTACTGGGCCTGCTCCAGGTACGCGATGCCCAGCGCGTTGAAGCCGTAGGCCGCGCCCGGGTCGATCCGGACTGCCTGCTCCAGCAAATTTGCAGCCTCCGGAAATTTCTTGTCGAACAGCAGCGCGCGGCCCTGGAAGAAATCCTCGCGGCCTTCCAGATACAGCGATTCTTGCGTCAGCATGCGCGCCGCATCCATATACTTTGCGCCACCCTGAAATTCCTCGCGCGATTGCGGCGTCGCTTCGCCCTCCAAATATCGAAGCAGCACTTGCTGTGCCTTGTTTTCGAGCGCGATTCGCAGCTGATTTTGCAGTTCCTGATACTGCTCGGGGCCGGCCGTGGCCTTCAAATCGCGCAAAGCGGTGAAGGCGTTATTCGGATCGCTGGGCAGGATGCGTCCCGCGTTGATGGCAGACGTCAGCCGATCGATCATATCTTGCGATGCCCGCGCACCACCCACCTGCCCCTGCGGCGCGCCTGCCAGCAAAAGCGGCCCTCCATTGCGAGAGTCCATGATCATTCGCCACTCGGCGACAGGGATGCCGGTCTTCCTGGTGTCCGAGAGCCGCATCATGTTGTCGTACGTGCCAAACTCGCGCGGATGCTGTTTGTTCATGGTGGCCATCGGCACTTGATCGCTGACGTATTTGATCAACTCGTCGGCATCCACCACGCCGTCATGATTCGCGTCGGCCGCACCCTCCAGGCCCTTGATGACGAAATAGCTGAACACGCCATGCCCGCCGCCAAACTCGGGCCCTTCGAGCGATACTTCACGCGGGCGGCTGGCCAGCAATCCGAAAAGATCGCCTTGGATATCGCCGAGCTGCTGGACGTTGGAACTCACCGTCGTGTTGTGAATGGTGCCGACCGTCCCCGCCTTGCAAACATCCACGAACAACAGCACGCGGCCCACTTTGCTGAGCTGCTCTTCAAATAACGCTTGCAGATCGTCCACCGCCAGCGCCGTGCTCTTCAAGTCCTGCGGATCCGAATCGTACGTCAGGATAAACGCACTCTTGCTGCCGGGAACTTCCACCGTGCCGTGCCCCGCGATCAGGATCACTACCGTGTCGTTCTTCCCCGCGCGCCGCTTCAGAAAATCCTGGAACCCGTTGCGAACCGCCGCCGTGGTCGCCCGGTCGTCGGTCAATAGAAGAATGTTCCCGGCCGGCACGCCGCCGCCCAGCGGACTCTCCAGCAGCTTGCTGAACACACTCGCGTCGGCATCGGCGAACTGCAACGCCAGTTCGGGCTTCGCATACTTGGAGATGCCCACCAGCAATGCGTAGGTCTGGCCGCCGGCTTGCGCGGCAGCCGTTGCGGCAGCCGTTTGATCCGCCAACGCCTGCTCCAGCTCGAAGATCTTGCTTTTGATCCATACCGCATCCGGCCACTGCTCGCGCAACTTGTTGTATGCATCCAGCGCATTGGCGTTGAGCTTGTGATTTTCGAAAATCGTGGCCTCGGCCAGCAGCGTCGCTTGATCTTTCGGATTGGCCGCTAGCACGGCATCGTAGGGCGCCAGCTCGGCCTGGACATCGGCGGCGAGTTTGTCGTGAGGCGTGGGTGATACCTCGGTGCTCAACCCGCGCGTCATGCTCACGCCATAATGCTGCTGGCTGGCAGTGGCCACGCGCAAAGTCTGCGGTAGCGTACAGGCGCGCGCCGGTGTCTCCGAGATCTTGCCCGATTTCACTTTGGGCGATTTGGCATCCAGCCGCACTTCGCCGGACGCCGTCAGCGTATCCAGGGATTTCGCCGGACAAAACAGAAACGACGCCGGACCGGTCTCCGTCCGCAAACCGTCGCCCGAAAACAGCAGATCGCCCGGCCGCGCAGCCAGCGGCGTCTCGGTATCGGCGCGCAGCAACTTGCTCCCCGTCGCCGAGAGAACCAAGCCCACCGGCTCTTCCTTGGTGTCTCCGAAGACGCACAGCGCGATCAGCGCGGCGCACGCGCTCAACTGCAACGCTCTACGCATGCACCACTGCCTCTGGCACTAGCGACTTCACCGTGAACAGCTCAATCGGCTGCGTTTTGCCTCGCACCGGCACCTGTCCCAAGTGCATTGTCTCCACCTGGCTTCCCAGCTTGCTCTCGGTTGCATCGGTCATCAAGAGTTTCGTGTGATGCTCCTTATTCAGGCTTTCCAGGCGCGAGGCCAGGTTCACAGTGTCGCCTAGGACGGTAAATTCCATTTTATCCGCTGATCCCACATTGCCCACAACCACCAGCCCCGTGTGGATTCCCGCGCCAGTCGAAAAACGGCTAGGAGCCGTCACCATGCGTGTGGCGCAACGCACCGCCCGCAGCGCATGATCGCCCGGCCCGGCGTCTTCATCGTCGTCCGAAAACACGGCCAAAATTCCGTCACCGATGAATTTGTTCACATGCCCCTTATAGGCCAGGATAATTCCAACCATCATGGCCATGTATTCGTTCAGCAGTTGCACCACCCGTTCCGGCCCTTCCTCCTCGCATACCTGCTCACTGAACGCAGTGAATCCACGGATGTCGGTAAATAGGATCGTCACTTCCATGCGTTTGCCCGATAGGGCGATCGCCTCAGTCTCCTCGAGCGAGCTTGCCAGCTGCTTGCCCACGAACAGCGATACGGCGCGATGAAACAGGTCGCCTCGCGTTTCTTCCGTGGCCCAACGGTACACCAGCGAAGCGATCAAGCCCACCGAAGTTGCCCCGAGCACTTCGGCTGTCGCCAGCACAAAGCCCCGTTCGAACAATACATGTGTCCCAACCAAAATCGCGAGCATTTCGAACACCACCAAGACAACCACCCGGCCGGCGGTGAACGAAGTGACGATGAACACCGCCAGCGTGGTGGCCGCGAGTAACGCCAGCACCAACGCCCACTGTGGCGCTGGAACCAAAAAGCTCCGCGTGAGCAAAGTTCGCACGGTGTTGGCATGGATCTCCACACCAGGCGTCAGCCATTTCGTGCCGCTGAAGAGCGTGAAGAACGGCGTGTCGCGGCGATCATCCAAATCATCCGTCCCCACCAGGACAATCTTCCCGTCCACCCATTTCCGCAGTTGATCCAGATTGCCCGCTTTCGCGGCCGCTTCGAAATCGGCCATCGATACGCTCGGAAAAGTACCTGGAGGTCCCGCGTAGTTAATGGCAATGGTCCGGTCCGGCGCGATAGGGACGACGTGGCCTTGGAATATCAGCTTGCCGTGCTCGAAGACAGCGTCGCTCCCCGCGAATTTCTCGGCAATCCGCAGTGCCAGCGAATGCGCCGGAGCCGGATCGTTCGGGTTCTTTGATGGCGCTTCGATGAGTTCCTGACGCCGCACGAAATCGTCCGAATCGGAGGTGACGTTGGCAAAACCTGACAATCCGAGCGCGGCCGACAGGATATTGATCGGTATCCGCTGCGCGTCCGGATTCGTGTTCAGTTCGGTCGCATAAGCGCAAACCACGGGCACCGGCGATGTGCTCACCACCTCGCCCAGCATCCGGTCGAAATCCGGCTGGTACTTCTCCACCGGGATGCCAAACGCCCAGTCCAGGCCGATCACCTTAGCGCCAGCTTGCCCGGCTGCCCGAATCACGTTGGCGAAATGCTGGTGCCAGAAAATTAGAGGCTCCGGAAACGTGTCGCGGGTCTTCTGGTCCGTTAGCAGAAGGACGATATTAGAAATGGCCGGGCGCTGGCCGAGCATCTGGGCCAGCCAATCGCGCGCCACAAAATGCGCGTCGTAGGTCTTGAGGTTGAGAATTTGGAAAAAACGAATATCACCCAGCAGCGACGCCGCCAGAGCGCTCCCTGCCGCAAGAATGGCGCAGAGAGCCCAGTGCCTCCACTTCTTCTTCATGTTAACCTGCATCTTACTACGACCGTGCGAGCCGTAACTAACCGAGCCGCGACCGTAAGGGAGCTGGTTCTTCGGGTTTTCCTTCTATTTCTATGCGCCGTCGGCTGCTCCGTGCCAACATGCCTCGCGCAGACCACCCAGGGGCTGATTTCCGGCCAATTGGTCGACTCTGTCACCGGCCGCCCAGTGACCACCGCCAGCGTCTTCTATTCCAGCGCTACAAGCAATCTCGCCGGCGCATCCTCGAGCGATGCATCCGGCTACTACTATCTTCCGCTGCTCTCACCGGGCATCTACCAGATTCGCGTAACGTCGCCCGCCTATCAAGCGCAGGAAGTGCAGGAACTGGAGCTCACCGTGGCCGCGCGCATCGAGCTCGATTTCCGTCTCCGCCCCCTCAGCGACGTGTGGGAATCCGGCCAATACAAGAGCGTTTTTCTCCCGGGACAAAAGACCATCGTTCCGTTTTATGGGCCCGACCTCGATCCCAGCAAGTCAGGATCGTTTGAAGCGCAAAAAGGGCGGCGCGAGCCGCTGGAATCCACTGTTTCGGAAGTAATCGACTCGGCTGAGCTCCAGAATCTTCCACTCGAGGGCCGCGATGTCTACTCGTTGCTGGTGACACAACCCGGCGTCACTTCCGATGCGGCCACCGGCCGCGGGCTCGGCCTTTCCGTGAACGGCCAGCGTCCCTCATCGTCGAATTATTTGCTCGACGGCCTGGAAAACAACAACTACCTGATCACCGGACCGCTGGCCACCGTCGCGCCGGAGGCGATTCAGGAATATCGCATCTCCACCAACAACTTCTCGGCCGAGTATGGACGAACATCGGGCTTTCTCGCCAATGCCATTACGCGCACCGGCGGCGAGCAGTTCCACGGCGTCGGATACTTCTACCTGGAGAACGAAGCCCTCAACGCCAATGCGTTTCAACAGAACTTGATCGGCGTGCCGCGAACCGTCGACAAGCAAGATCAGCCTGGGTTTTTCGTGGGCGGTCCCATCCTGAAAAATCGGCTATTTTTCTCGAGCGCTTACGAATACTTCCGCAGCCGGGGCACTGCCAGTCCCTACACGTTCCTGCTGCCCACGCAGAATCTGCTGAACTTCACCGCACCCAATTCTCCGGAGCGGCAGCTGCTTACCGAGTTCCCTAGCCCCATTACCTCGAACACCCCAGCTCTCGCGGCCCAGGAGACGTTCTCGCCGCCGGTGGCCGTGAATCGCACGTTGTTAATCGAACGCGTGGATTACAACACCGCCGATGGCAAGGACCGCGCGATGGCTCGCGTGTTAATCAATCGGCTGGGCGAGCCCGATTTCATCTGGACCCCATACAAAGACTTCATCTCGCCGCTGCATGAAAACACTGTGGCCGCCGGTGGGAGCTACATTCACGCATTCCAGTCGAACCTCACCAACGAAGCGCGCCTGAGTTACAGCACCGACGATTTAGGCTGGAATCGGCCGCATCCTGAAATCCCAACGTTGACCACCGAGGATCAATACGTCGCGAACGGCGTCTTCCAGTCGGGCGTCACGCTGCCCGGCAGCCCGGCGTTTTATTCGTACCAGAACACGAACAACAGTTGGGAGCTGCTGGATAACGTGATTTGGACCCGTGGCCAGCACCTCATCACCGTGGGAGGCGGTGCGCTCTGGCGTAGTTCCAACGGTTATCTGACGGCTGGCGCCGATGGCCAATATTTCTATTCAAACATCCTCCAGTTCGCGCTTGGGAACCCGAATTTTTTCGAGGCCGCGATCGATCGCACGGCATTACCCAGCATTCAGCAGCCCGATTACAACCGGACCTACAAATACGGACAAGATTTCCTCTTCGCTCAAGACACCTACAAGCTCACGCCGCGGCTCACGGTCAACTACGGCGTACGATATGAGTTTTACGGCGGACCTGAAAACACCGGCTCGGCCAAGGATGCTCTGGTGCAGCTTGGTTCCGGATCAAGTCTGGCGCAGCAGTTGGAAGGCGCGTCTCTCGTGCAGCCCACCTCAGGCGATCAGCAGCTCTTCCATTCGAGCAATGATTTCGAAGTCCGCGCCGGCGCGGCATACGATTTGTTCGGCACTGGCCGCACGTTGCTCCGCGGAGCGTTCGGCACTTTCTACGACCGGCCCTTCGACAACTTGTGGGAAAACGTCCGCAGCAACAACATCATCGTGCCGGTACTTGCCGTGACCGCCACTCAGGTGAATTTCCTGGCGCCCGTGTCGAGTTTTCTGCAAACCTACCAGGGCCAGACGCTGGCCAGCACCTTTCCCGACCTCACGCTCGTGGACCCCAACCTCCGCAATGGCCGCGTGAAGAGCTATTTCGCCGGCGTGCAACAACGGATCACCGACAACCTCACGCTGGAGGTGAACGGATTGGGATCGTATGGGCGCTCGCTGGTTACCAACGACATCATCAATCGCAGCTTCTCGGTAGGGGACGGCCGATATAACAACAATCTTCCCGACATCGCCTATCGCGCTAACCAGGGATTTTCCGACTACAACGCGCTCACCGCAGTGGTCCGGTACCGCACCAATCGCGGCATGGTGCAGGCTTCCTACACCTGGAGCCACGCGATCGATAACCAGAGCGACCCGCTGGTCGGTGACTTCTTCAACCTGACATTCACCAGCATCCAGACCGGCGCATCTTCCGGCCAGCGCTCGACGTTCTCGGAGCAATTCAATCCCAACGCCGACCGCGGCAATTCCGATTTCGATCAACGGCAGAACCTGGTGCTGTTCTCCTATTGGTACCTGCCGTCCCCATTCGCGGCGTCGAAGGCGGGCATTTTGCTGCGCAACTGGACGTTCGGCGAGCTAGCGGCATTTCGCTCAGGCCTTCCCTACAGCGTGTACGGAACCTCGACCGCGATTCCGGGCGAAGGGCTGATCTTGAACAATCGCGCGAACATCATCGATCCGAGCCAAACCGTGTTCGCAAATCCCGCAGCCGTTCCTGGCGGCGTTCAATTGTTAAACCCAGCGGGATTCGCCGAACCAGCGGCGAGCGTGCTCGGCAACTCCGGGCGCAATGCGTTTACCGGCCCTGGTTTTTACAGCCTGGATATTTCGCTCTCGCGGTGGTTCCCTCTACCCTGGCTCGGAGAATCGGGGCGCTTTCGAATCCGCGCCGACGCCTACAACATTCTCAACCACGCGAATCTGGGAAATCCCGACGCACAATTGACCGACCCCCTATCGCCGCAGTTCGGCATCGCAACCTACGGACGGCAGGGCTATTCTTCGGGATTTCCGGCGGTGAGCCCGCTGAACGAAACTCCCCGCCAGATCCAGCTCAGTGTGCACGTGGAGTTTTAGATAGATCCCGTAACAATCTCACTCGGCGCGGAGCGCCGTAAGCGGGTCCACTTTGATCGCCCGGCGCGCCGGCACCCAGCACGCCACGAACGCCACGGCGGCCATCAAGCCGATCGCGCAGAGATACGTCAACGGATCGTGTGCGCTGATGCCGTAGAGGATCTGGCCGAAGAAAGCTCCCGTGGCGAATGCGATCGCGAACCCGATCACTACTCCCGCCGCCAGCAGTATCGCCGTGCGCATCAATACGACGCGCGCCACATCCCATGGAGCCGCGCCCAAAGCCGTGCGAATGCCGATCTCGCGCGTTCTTCTGGACACCGCATACGCCATGATTCCGTAAACACCCGTCGCCGCCAGCACCACCGCAAGCAATCCAAACGACGCGAGTACCACAGCCACCAGTTTGGCGGGGAACAACGCCAGTCCGAGTGCGCTCCCGAGGCTCTCATCGTCGAAGACCGTGACCGACGGGTCCAACTCCGCTACGGCGCGGCGCAACAGGCCCACCGTCTCACTTTCCGCCAAAGGCGAGCGCGCCACCAGCGTTTGTCCAGTGGTCCAATTCTGTTCCATTGGCTCGAAAACCGTGGGCGACGGCGCTTCGCCCAGCGAACGGTATTTGCCGTCCTCCACCACTCCAGCGATCTGGATCCAGGCTCCATTTGTCCTGTGGCGAAATCTCTTGCCGACAGCGTCTTCGCCGGGCAGAAGTTGGCGCACGAACGCCTCGTTTACTAAAGCCACCAACGGTGCATCCTTGGTGTCGCGCCGATCCAGGTCACGGCCGGCTATCAGGCGCGTACGCATGGCTTCCAGATACCCGGGAGTGATGAAGTACATATTGGCCATCGCGACGTCGCCCGCGCGCGGTTCCGGCTTGCCTTCCAGATAGATCCCGCTGTTGCTGATGTTCAGGGTTAGAGGCAGGCCATCGATGATTCCCGCAGACTCGATTCCCGGCATGGAGCGGACCTTATCGAGCAGGCGGCGCTGAAACTGCCGGCTGCGCTCCTCGTCATAGCCTTGCGCGCCGAAATCGTAGGACAGCACGGCTGCATGTTGCGGGTTGAATCCAAGATTCAGGCTGAGCGCGTGCTGCAAACTGCGCACCACCAGAATGCTTCCGATCAGCAGGACAACTGAGAGCGCTACCTGCGTGGTAACCAAAATATCGCGCAGGCTAAAGCGTCGAAGCCTTTCCGAGGGCGCTTCGTTCTTCATCGCTCCGGCCAGGCTCGCGCGAGTGGATTGCAGAGCGGGCGCCAAGCCGAACAGCAGGCCGGTAAGCAGCGAAATGACTGCGGTAAATACCAAAACGCGCGTGTCCATCACTACGTGAGGAATCACCGGCACGTCAACTGGGGGACGCCAGACGTTCACCACATCGATAAGCCAGTAAGCGAGCAGGATTCCCGCCACGCCGCCCGCAATGGAGAGGATCACGCTCTCGGTCATCAGTTGGCGGAGGAGTTGACCGCGGCTGGCGCCCAACGCGAGACGGATCGCGGTTTCCTTCCTGCGGTCTGTAGCGCGCGCCAGAAGCAGGCTGGCTAGATTCACGCAAGCAATCAGCAGCACCATGCCGGCCACGGCCATCAATACCGCGGAGAATCCGGTAATGGCTCCGCGCAGAAAGCTGCCGGCCATGCCGGGTGGCGACAGTACGATGGAATATCCTGCGTCCTCTTTGGCATGTTCGCGGGCCAGCTGGCTGGCGATGGCATTGACAGCCGCCTCAGCGCTCTTCATGGAAACGCCTGGTTTCAATCGCCCGACTACCAGGGCATTCTGGTTATTTCTATCATCCAGCCATTTCGTTTGCTCAATCTGCTCCGCCATCGCAATGGGAACGAAGATCTCGGGAGTGTATATTAGCTCGGTGCCGATAAATGCCGGGGGCGTCACGCCGGCGATGGTATATTCCATTCCACCGATTTTTACTTTCTCGCCCGCGATCTCCGGGTCGCTACCGAACCGGCTCTGCCAGCAGCTATAACTGATCACAGCCACCGGATGGCCGCCCCGATTCACATCATCGGAGGCATGTAGCATGCGGCCACGGATGGGTTGCACGCCCAGCAGGTCGAAGTAATTTCCGCTGACCTCGTATCCCCACAGACGCGCATTCCGGCCCTCACCGCGGGTTAGGTTCACGGCTATGAACCGGTACGTGGCCAGACCGCTCAGCACGCTATTGCGATCGCGATAGTCTTTGTAATCCGGATACGAGAGCGTGGGGAACTGGGCCTTGGAATTGCGAATGTTGAAGGACACTAGTTCGCTCTGCCGCTCCACACCAAAGGGGCGGAAGACAACCGCATTCACAAGCGAGAAAATGGTGCTATTGGCGCCGATGCCGAGAGCGAGCGTCAGAATCGCGGCGGTGGTGAATCCGGGGCTCGAACGGAGCCGGCGCAATGTAAAGGTCAGATCGTGGCGCAGCATCGGGGTTCCTGTCGCACGTTCGTGACCGCCAAGCGCTTCAGATTCTCAAGCGGATCCCGCGAGCGAGTGACCGATTTTGGGAAGAACACGCGCGCGACCGGTCACTTATCCCCTCAGTTATCCCCCGGCTCTCATGGGGGTTTTCAACGACAGCACCGCCACGCGCCCGGCGCCCAACAACGCCGTCTTGTCGTTAGTAATCACGCGCACCGGGATATCCTTCAGCATTCCGCCCAAGCGGCCTTTCCCGGTGAACGCTTTCATGAAGGCCGGGCCGCTCAGCTTGCGGATAATCTTGGGCGCGATCCCGCCGCCCACATAGGTCCCGCCCGTGGCAAGCATCTTCAACGTCAGGTTGCCCGCCTCCGCGCCATACACCGAAACGAAAATATCCAGCGCCTGAACGCAAATGTCCGAGGTTCCTTCGAGCGCCGATTTCGAGATCGCGGCCGACGGATCGCCTTTTCCGATCTGCTCGGCGAGCCAGGCCGGTTCCTCGCCGCGCCCCGTGTCGCGCAGGAATTCATAGATGTTGTGGAGCCCTGGCCCCGACAGCACGCGTTCGTAGCTGACGTGTTCGAAGCGCCCCATCAAGTATCGAAGCAGCTCCGCTTCCAGATCGTTCCGCGGCCCAAAATCCGCATGGCCGCCTTCAGACGGAAACGGATGATGAGCACCCTCGGCGTCGGCGTATAAACCCGCTTCGCCTAAACCAGTGCCCGCCGAGATCAGCGCTCGATTCCCGACCGGATGCGCGGCTCCCGGATTCAGCACCACAAAATCGGATTCGGCCAGCAGCGTAATTCCGTGCGCGTTGGCGTACAGATCGTTAATCAGGTGCACTTGTTCGAGACCCAGTTCAGCGGCCATGTGGCGCGAGTCCACCACCCACGGCAGGTTCGGCGTCTCCACGCGTCCGTTCACCACCGCGCCCGGCAATCCGAAACAGGCGGCTTCCGGGATCTGCTTGTGAGTGTCCAAAAACTTGCGAACGATTTCCGCGGGCCCGGAAAATTGCGGGCTGGGAAATATTTCGATTTGCGCCGGCTGCAGACGATCGGGCGTTCCTTCAAAGAGCGCCAGGCGGGTATTGGTCCCGCCGACATCGCCCGCCAGGATCATTACTCATTGCTCCAGTGGCGATGATCCTTGGTGAGCATTTCGTCGGCTTCGTGCGGTCCCCACGATCCCGCGGCGTAATTCGGGAACCGGCGCGGCGGCAGCGCTTCCCAAACATCCAAAATGGGCGCCACTACGTGCCAAGCCGTCTCCACCATATCCGATCGCTGGAACAGCGTCGCGTCACCCAGCATGCAGTCGTAGAGCAACCGCTCGTATCCGGTTTGCGGCGTGGCCTTGAAATAATCGGTGTAGTTGAAGTTCATGTTCACGCCGCCGATCTGCACCACTGGGCCGGGGATCTTGGCGCCGAAACTCAACGAAATGCCTTCATCGGGCTGCAAGTGCAGGGTCAGCCGATTCGGCTCCAGCTTATCCACGGCGGTCTTGCGAAACAGAATGAACGGCGCGCGTTTGAACTGAATGACGATCTTGGTGGAGCGCTCCGGCAGCCGCTTTCCGGTACGCAGATAGAACGGCACATCCGCCCAGCGCCAGTTGTCGATGAACAGCTTCATCGCGACGAATGTCTCCGTGCGCGACTCCGGCGACACGTACGGCTCCGCACGATACCCCGGCACCCGGTTGTTGCCCTCCAAGCCTTCGCCATACTGACCGCGCACCGTGCGCGTCAGCACTTCTTCATCCGTCATCGGCGATAGAGCCTTCAGAATTTTCGCCTGTTCATCACGCACCACGTCCGCATCGAATGAAACGGGCGGCTCCATCGCGGTCAGCGAGATGAGCTGGAAGATGTGGTTGGGCACCATGTCGCGCAGTGTCCCGGCTTTTTCGTAATACCCGCCGCGTTGCTCCACGCCCACCGTCTCCGCCACCGTGATCTGAATATGATCGATATAGCGCCGGTTCCAGATCGGCTCAAAGATACCGTTGGCGAAGCGGAACACCAAGATGTTTTGGACCGTCTCCTTGCCCAGGTAATGATCGATGCGATAGATCTGCTTTTCGTCCAGAACCTGCCGGATTTCCTTGTTCAGCGCGACCGCCGATTCGTAATCGTGCCCGAACGGCTTCTCGATGATCACTCGCCGCCAGCCCTGGTCTTCCTTCACTAATCCGGCATCGCCTAACTGCGTGATGATCGGCCCAAAAAAGCTAGGTGCGGTGGCCAGATAGTAGAAGTAATTCCCGCGCGTGCCGTGCTCTTTGTCGATCTTCAACAGCAGCTCGCTCAGAGCCTGATAAGCCTTGGGATCGCCAAAGTCGCCCGCATGGTAGTAAATGCGCCGGGAAAACCAGTGCCAGAGATCGGGATCCACCGTAGTGGTGGCGAACTCGCCGATCTCCTTGCCGATCTCGTCGCGGAATTGCTCGCTGGTCATCTCGTTGCGCGCGAACCCCACCAGAGCGAATTCCTTGGACAGCAAATTGTCCTTCGCCAGGTTGTAGAGCGCCGGGATGAGTTTGCGCTTGGTCAAATCGCCAGACGCGCCAAAAATCACCATGACGCACGGATCGCCGGGGCGGCCCGCGCCAAGAATTCCCTTAGAAGCTATGTCGTCTGCCAGCTGCATTCGTCACCTTTCTTTACTGAGCCGCGCGCGTGCGCGAGCGGTTACGCCAACGCCTTCGCGATCGCGCCTTCCAGCGTCTTTAGACCAGTTTCCACGTCGTGCAGATGCACGCGCAACGCCCGCCGCTTGCGATCCGCCAGAACCTGAAAATCGCCGCGAGCCTGCGCGGCTTTGACCACGCCGAACGTAAACTTCTGCCCGGGTACCGCAAGGTCGGCCTTATCGTCGCAGGTTACTTGCAGGAACACGCCGCTGTTCGGGCCGCCCTTGTACGCTTGCCCAGTGGAATGCAAAAAGCGCGGGCCGAATCCGAGACACGTCGCCACGTGCTTCTTGTCGCGTACGCTCGTCCGAATGCCCTTCAAGCGTTTTCTCGTGCGGCTCGTTCATCTCCACGTAGCCCAGCAGCGCGAAATAATCGCCCGCCTTCAGGCGATTCAGGTGCGCGCGCAGATAGCCCACCAGCGTTTTGTCCGCACCCGCGGCCGACGCGAGCGCCTTGGCGTTTTCTTCATCTGTGAACAGATCGATGCCGCCCTCCGACAACACAGGCGACTCCGCCGGCAGCGATCCCGTCTTTTCGTACTCCGACGTCAGCTTCCTGCGTCGCGATCTTGCTCGCTTCCACGTCCGGCTGATTGAACGCGTTGATGCCGATCACCGAACCCGCCACCGCCGTCGCGATCTCCCAGCGGAACATCTCCTGACCCAGGTTGTAAATATCCGACAGCGCGATGCGGATCACCGGGTGCCCGGCTGTCGCCAGCGCATCCACCGCTGCGTCCTGCTCCGGATCGGCGCCACCTTCCAGGCGAATGTATGCGAACACGCGATCGTTGCCGTACACTTCCGGCCCGCCCAGTGCCTCGCGCATCCACCGGGATCAGCCCCTTGCCGTCCTTGCCCGTGGATTCGGCCAGCAACTGCTCCAGCCACGCGCCGAAATCCCAAATGCCGGGCGACGTGATCAGCGTCACTTTATCGCGCCCCGCTTTCGCCGCCACGCCCAGCACCAAGCCGAGCTGCACGCCCGGGTTCTTATCCACCGGCAGGCACGACGAACACGCGATCGCCATCACGTCCGCGCGATCCAGAAACCGCAGCGCATCCATGCCCATCACCGCCGCCGGAACCATGCCGAAATCCGACAGCGCCGAGTACCGCCCGCCGATGCTCGGATCGCCATGGAAGATGTGGCGGAAGCCATCGGCCTGCGCCACTTGTTCGAACTTCGAGCCCGGATCGGTGATCGCGATGAAGCGGCTGCCCGCTTTCCCCGCGCCCAGCGTCTTTTCCACCCGGTCGAAGAAATACTGCTTGAAGATGTTCGGCTCGAGCGTCGTGCCCGACTTGCTCGAAACAATGAACACCGTATTCGCGAGATCCACTTTGCTCTCGAACGCCTTCACCTGCGCCGGATCGGTGGAATCCAGCACGAACATCTCCGGAGAGCCCGTCGATCTTGCCGAACGTCATCTTCAGCACTTCGGGACACAAGCTTGATCCGCCCATGCCGAGCAGCAGCGCGTACTTGAATCCCGCCGCCTTCACATCCTTCGGCAACTTCTTCCAGATGCTGCTTGTGCGCCAGCTGGTCTTCGGTGATGCCCAGCCAGCCGAGCCAATTGCTTTCGTCCGATCCGGTCCACAGTGACGCGTCGCGCGCCCCACAGCCGCCGGACCTTGCCGCGCCATTTTCCAATCGTCCATGGCTTCGGAAAATGCCGCGCCGATGTTCTCAGGCAGCGTGAAAGTCTGCGCGTCCACCTCGCCCTGCGAAACGAATTTGCACTTTGCGTCCACCGCGTTCAGCAGCTTGTCGAACGGCTCGGCGAACAGCTTCACGGCCTGCGTCACCAGATCGTCGGTGACTTTCTTCATGGAAATGCCCGGCCGCAGCCAGCGTGTCCATGGTGTCCTGCGCCGCATCCAGGTCGGCTTCCAGACTCGCCTTCGGCTTGCCATGATCGCGAAACGCTTCGAGCGTCTGCGGCGGCATCGTGTTCACGGTGTCGGGCCCGATCAGTTCTTCCACATACAGAACGTCCGAATACGACGGGTCCTTGGTGCTGGTGCTGGCCCACAGCACACGCTGCGTCTGCGCGCCCTTCTTCGCCAGCGCGTCCCAATCGGCGCCCGAGAAAATCTCTTTATACCGCTGATAGGTCAATTTGGCATTCGCGATGGCCACTTTGCCCGGCAGGCTCTTCAACAGCGCCTGTTCTTTCGGATCGCTGGTGGTCTTCAGCTTGGCCTTCACGATCGCGTCCACCATGCTGTCGATGCGGCTGATGAAGAAGCTGGCCACACTGGCCACGTGGCTCGGATCGCCGCCGCCCGCAACGTATTTCTTCAATCCCGCGATGTAGCCGAGCGCCACCTTCTCATACATCTCCTGCGCGAACAGCAGCGTCACATTGATGTTGATGCCTTCGCTGATCAGCTGCTCGATGGCCGGAATGCCTTCCAGCGTGGCCGGCACTTTCACCAGCAGATTCGGCCGGTTCACGGCCTTCCACAACCGGCGCGCGTCCTTGATCGTGCCCTCGGTATCCTTCGCCAGAAACGGCGAAACCTCCAGGCTCACGTAGCCATCGCGCTTCTTGGTGCGGTCGTACACCGGCCGCAACGCATCGGCCGCGTCCTGGATGTCCTTGATCGCCAGGATCTCGTACACGCCCATCGCGTCCAGGTCTTTGCGCTTTTGCAGCTCCACCAGGGCATCCGCATAATCGGTGCTGCCGGTGATCGCCTTCTCGAAGATCGCCGGGTTGGACGTCACGCCGCCCAGGCCGTCTTCATCCACCAGGCGCTTCAGTTCGCCGCCCGTAATCAGACTGCGCCGGATGTAATCCAGCCAAGGGGACTGCCCGAACTTGCTCAGTTCGCGCAAAGGATTCGTGGTGCTCGTCGATGTTGTGGTTGTAGTGGTGGCCATGGTCTCTGTCCTCCCGTACTCGGTGTTGTTTACTACTGCGGCTTCAGAATCTCTTCCTTTGCGGCCGCTACCACCGCATCGGGTGTGAAGCCGAATTTCTTCTGTAGTTCTTTGAGCGGCGCCGACGCGCCGAAGGTGTGCATCCCGATCCGCCGCCGCGCGTAGCGATCCCATCCGAACACCGACGCCTGCTCCACCGACACCCGGGCACGCACATCATGCGGCAGCACGGTGTTCTGATAAATATAGGATTGCTGTTCAAACAGCTCCCAGGATGGCATGCTTACAACCCGCGCTTTTATTCCCTCGGCTATCAGTTTTTCGTACGCGTCCACGCAAAGCCCAACTTCGCTGCCTGTGCCGATCAGAATCACCTCGGGCTTGCCGCCTGGCGCATCGGCCAGAATGTACGCCCCTCGCGCGACACCGGCTGCGGGCGCGTATTTGGTTCGATCCAGCGTCGGCATGTTCTGCCTCGAAAGAATGAGACACACCGGCTCATGCCGGAGTTGCACTATAACTCGCCAGGCCTCGGCGACTTCGTTGGGATCGCCCGGCCGCATTACGATCAGGCCCGGAATCGCGCGCAGCGAAATCAGTTGCTCCACCGGCTGATGCGTGGGGCCATCCTCGCCGACGCCGATCGAATCGTGTGTGAAGATGAAAATAACCGGAATCTCCATCAGCGCGCTCAACCGGATGGGCGCCCGCATGTAGTCGCTGAAGATCAAAAAGCCCGAACCATAGGGCCGGAGCTTCGAAAGCGACAGCCCGTTCAAGATCGATCCCATGGCGTGCTCGCGAATGCCGAAATGCAAGTTACGCCCGCCGTAACTGTTCGCTTCCAGGTCGCCCGCGCCTTCAAATGTCAGACGTGTTTTGGTCGACGGCGCCAGATCGGCCGCGCCCCCGATCAGCCAAGGCAGGTGCTGTGCCACCGCGTTCTGAACTTTCGCGGACGCGTCGCGCCCGGCCATGCCCTTCGGATCCGCCGGAAACGTCGGAATGGCGGAATCCCAGCCCTCCGGAAGCTCACGCTTCTGGATTTTGTCCAACTGGGTCGCAAGCTCGGGGAACTGCTTGGCATACTCCGCGAATTTCGCGGTCCAAGCTTCGCGCCCCTCGCGCCCGCGCTTGCCCAAGTGTTCCTTGAAGCGATCGTACACGCCGTCCGGCACCAAAAACTTCGCGTCCTCCGGCCACCCGTAGTTGCGCTTGGTCCCCCGGATTTCTTCCTCGCCCAACGGCTCGCCGTGCGCCGCACTGGTATCCTGCTTATGCGGCGCGCCATACGCGATGTGGCTGTCCACAACGATTAAGGTCGGACGGTCTTCCGTCGCCAGGAACGTACGGAAAGCCCGCGCCAGCATTTCCTGATCGTTGGCGTCGCCCACCCGCAGCACGTTCCAGCCGTAGCCCAGGAATCGCGTCGCCACATCCTCGCTGAACGCCAGCGACGTGTTGCCTTCAATCGTGATGTGGTTGTTGTCGTAAATCCAGCAGAGATTGGAAAGCTTCAGGTGCCCCGCTACCGACGCCGCTTCCCCGCTGACGCCTTCCATCATGCAGCCGTCACCCGCCAGCGCGTAGGCGTTGAAATTCACCATCTCGAAGCCCGGGCGGTTAAAATACTGCGCCATCCAGCGCGACGCCAGCGCCATGCCCACGCTCGTTGCCACGCCTTGCCCCAGCGGCCCAGTCGTGGTTTCGATGCCCGACGTCCAGCGGTACTCCGGATGCCCCGGGCACTTGCTGTTGAGCTGCCGGAAATTCTTGATGTCGTCCAGCCCGACGCTCAGCGTCCCTAACCGCTCGTACTCGGGATCCACCGCCTTCACCTGGCTCAGGTGCAGCATCGAATACAGCAGCATCGACGCGTGCCCGCAGGACAGCACAAACCGGTCGCGATTGGGCCAAATCGGATCGTCCGGATCGAACCTCAGAAACTGCTGCCAGAGCGTGTAGATCACCGGCGCCATGGCCATCGGCGTGCCCGGATGTCCGGAGTTGGCTTGTTGAACCGCATCCATGGACAAGGTGCGGATGGTGTTGATGCAAAGCTGATCGATGGCGTCAGTAGACGCCTGCTTTTGCACGGGCTGAGTGGAGGTAGACATGGGCGCGTTATGAACCCTCCGCGGTTCACGGAGCGCCGAGCCAGTTGGAGACTCGTCCGCTCTCTGTCCGAGCATTGTAGCAAGTCGTTCACGCTCCGCCAATGAATATCCGGTTTCCTAAGTGTTTTTCGGTGCCCACTCTACTTGGGCGGCGGTGGCACCGGCCAGTTCCCATCGAACGGCGGCCAATTCGGGACCATCACTTCTTGCTCCGGGTACGACATCGCGCTGTAGATCGCCCGTATCTTGCCGTGCTCGATCACAAACCACTCGCTGAACAAATTGCGCCGCATCGCCACCCCCGGCTTGCGTTCGAATAGGCCCAGCCCCAGCACTACGCCCGCCTCCTCGTCCACGATCGGATAGCGCCGCGCCGTCACCGCGAAGATGTTGGTCATCGCGCCGTTGGAGGTGCAGTCCGTCATGCCCCCGCTCGGTATGGGCCGCTGCGTGGTAAGGAAGCCGTTTTCCAGGCGAATGCATCCCGGATGCGCGATGATCAGCGTGCCGTCGTGCGCACTGAGCCCGTCAAAGTAGCTATTGGTGATGGCGATCATATCGGCGCGCGAAACCCGCTCGCTCTTCGGAACCACGCGCTCGGCCGGTGGATGGGCCGTCAGATAGTCCGGATCGTGGAACGACGCATTGGCTTGCGCGCCGGCCCCTGTCCCGATCCCCGGATCGCCCTTCCGCGCCAGGTGCCACTCAGCCTCGCTGATCTTGCGGTCGTCGATTTTCAACCGCACCGTCACTACGGCCGTGCCGTTCTCTTCTTCGAGCGTTCCGAAATAGCCCGCCTGCCCGCTGTCAGTATCGAAATATTTGCGCTGCAATTTGCCGAGCGCCTTGGCGCTTTGCCACACTCCCGAGCCCGGCCGCCGGACCATCGCGTTCTGGGTCTCGCGGTATCCCACCGTAAGCGCCGCCGCCGCTGGATTGTGCGCAACCACGGCGTTGAGATATTGGTCTAGCGCGGTCTTCAGACACGCCCGATCGCACCCCGCGCCCTGCGCACTCACCAGCGCAAAAACTCCGAACCAACCGAAAAGTAGCAGACGTTGCATGGCGGTATTGTATCGAACGTCTAGCGATACTTGGCGATCAAATGCTGCTTGTAGTCCTTCAAGTCGGCCTTCTTTATAACGCCTCTGACCGAATCGAGTACGGGAGTAGGCAAGTCAACGACTGCAGCGAGGTAAGCCTCAACGATCTTCGAGAGCGATAACCCACGCGCCTTCGCAAAGCGCTTGGCCCGCGAGACCACCGTCGCATCCACGCTTAGCGTGAGTTTCGCCATCGGCATCTCGATGCTAGGCTCGCCAGTCACTAGCCACCAGCCACTCCTTTCCTCCGTCCTTCAACCACTTCCGCGCCACCGGTCGCCCGCCCCCTCCTCCCCGCTGCTACCCTCATTCCGATGCCTTCGCGCGCCCCGCTCCCCGCCCAGCGCCCGCATCGCTTGGCTTCGTTTTGCGAAATTCCAAAAAACGCAACTCGCGCGCACAAAACTATGCCTCTTGCGCCACCTCCTCCAGAAAAATTCTCGCCCCACCGCAACCCAAGAACCAACAACCAATAACCAACAACCCGCAACCGCCGTATATAATTCGATTGGCGGTTCACCCCCGCCTATCGCCCTCATAACGAAAGGCCCTCATGCCTACCGACGAACAATTCCGCGCCCTCGAACAAAAGGTCGCCGACCTCACCGCGCACGTCTCCAAACTCCAGGACACCCAAGCCGTCCGCGATCTCCAATATAAGTACGGCTACTATCTCGACAAGTGCCTCTACGACGAAGTGGTCGACCTGTTCACCGACGATTGCGAGGTCCATTTCATCGGCGGCATCTTCCGCGGCAAGGCCAGCGCGCGCCGCCTCTATTGCGACCGCTTCCGCAAAAATTTCACCGGCGGCCACAATGGTCCCGTGCAAGGCTACCTGCTCGATCACATGATGCTGCAGGACATCATCGACATCTCGCCCGACGGCAAACTCGCCTACGCCCGGCTCCGCGTCTTCATGCAGGCCGGCCGCCATCACGAGTACACCGACGAAACGCATCCCCTCCGCCAGTGGTGGGAAGGTTCGCTCTACGAAAATGTCTATGCCAAAGAGAACGGCATCTGGAAAATGAAGGTGCTCAACTATCGCCCCGTTTATCACGCCGACTTCGACAAAGGTTGGGCTTACACCAAGCGCAATTACGTGCCGTTCTACACCGAAACGTACCCGGCCAATCCCACCGGTCCCGACGAGCTCGAAAAGCCCGTGCCTCCGCTGTGGCCCGACACCGACGTTCTCCCGTTCCACTATCCGCACCCGGTCACCGGCAAGGAAGTGAAGCTTTCTCCGCCGCCCAACATCACGCAGAAGGCCGCCGCGAAATAGTCCCATGGCAAAGCCGTTCCCCAATACGATGGACTTTGCGGGCTGGAATGCGCCCTCCCGCATTGAGTGCGACATCTACGACCTGGTTACCGAAGGCGAAGTCCCCGAAGAAATCTCGGGCTCCTGGTATCGCTCCATCCCCGATCCGCAATATTCGCCGATGATGGGCGACGACACGTTCCTCAGCGGCGACGGCATGGTGAGCCTGTTCCGCTTCGAAAACGGCCACGTCGATTTCAAGATGCGCTACGTCAAAACCGAGCGCTGGAAAGCGGAGCGCACCGCGCGTCGTTCGCTCTACGGGCTGTATCGCAATCCTTTCACCGACGACCCCAGCGTCCAAGGCAAGCCGCGCAACGTCAACAACACCACGCCCATCTATCACGCCGGCAAGCTCCTCGCGCTCAAAGAAGACAGCCACGCCATGGAACTCGATCCGCACACGCTCGAAACCATCGGCGAGTGGGACTACGACGGCAAGCTCAAAAGCCAGACCATGACCGCGCACACGCGCCTCGCGCCCGACTCTGGCGACCTCTACTTCTTCGGTTACGAAGCGGGCGGACTCGTCACCAAGGACGTCGCGTTTTGCGTCGCTGATAAAAAGGGAAACCTCACGCGCGAGGAATGGTTCGAAGCGCCCTACGTCGCGCTCATGCACGATTTCGCCGTCACGCGCGAGCATGTCATCTTCCCGGTGTTCCCCATCACCGCCGACCTCAATCGCCTGAAAGCCGGCGGCCACCACTGGGTCTTCGAGCAGGACAAAGAATCGTTCGTCGGCATCCTCCCTCGCGACGCGCACGTCAAGCACATGCGCTGGTTTCGCGGCCCGGCGCGATCCTCGTTCCACTTCATGAATGCCTACAGCGAAGGCAATCGCGTGCACATGTATTTCGGCGTCAGCAAAGTGCCGCCGTTTCCGTTCATGCAGAAGGCTTCGGGTATTAACCTTCGTCCCGATCAAGTTCGCATCGGATTCGTGCGCTGGACTTTCGATTTATCCAAGCCCGGCGACACCTGGGAAGAGACCGTCATCGGCCCCAGCGGCGATATGCCGCGCACCGCGCTCAAGGATCAGATGACCGATTTCGACATCGGCTATTACCAGACCTTCGATCCGCGCAACGCCCCGCAGAATGGACCGCCGCCCATCGCCGGCCCTGTCGGCGCTGGCTTCAACACCATCGTTCGCATGGAAGTGAAAACCGGAAAATATACGACCCTCGGCCTCGGCCCCACAGTCACGGTGCAGGAGCACATCCACATTCCATCCAAGAAACCCGGCCACGAAGGATACCTGGCGTTCGTGTGCGATCTGCACGATCAGCAGCTTTCCGAAGTAGCCATCGTCGAAGCCGAACACATCGAAAAAGGCCCGATTGCGCGCATCAAAGTGCCGTTCCGCCTGCGCGTGCAAGTCCACGGCAATTGGGTCCCCTCGGAAGAGTTGTATGGCTGAAGTAATCAGCGCTTACTTAATCGCCGCGCTGTTCGTCGCGATTGTCTTTGTCATCGCGTTCGTGCTCGGTCTCGCCCTCCGCGGCGCCCGGCCGTTCTTAAACATCATCGGCATGGTGATCGTAGCCATCGCTCTGCTCGAAAAAGCCGGCTGGACGACGCGCCCGTGGACGGCCGGATCGCCCGCCGCCGTCTTCAACGATCTGCTATTTCGCGTTCTCTTGCTGGCGGGCTTCGGGTTCTTGTTCGTGTCCGGGACGATCGCGATCCGAACGCGTGGGCGTTAGGAATTAATCTTGAAATGCTCGTGATTCGGCGCGTGATGCGCCGCGATCGCCACCGTAAATCGCGGATGATGGCCGCAATGCCTGCACGGCGGAAACGTCTCGCCCTTCACCATCGTCACTTGATGCTTGTCCTGGTGGACGCGGTCATGCACCACGTCATAGATCCCTGATCGGGGGCAAAGATCGCCCGGTTTGAATTGATCCATAAACTCCCCACTATGCCCGCGCGGCCGATTCCCCGAACGCCGGATGCGCCGCGCTTCGTTCTTCGACGCCCACTTTCCGCCGCGGCGGCGTTGCCGCGAGCAACAGCAGCGATCCGGCGAAACACAATCCAGCGATCGAATAAAACACCGGCGTGTAGCTTCCGAATTTGTCGAAAACATAGCCCGCCACGAACGGAGCTGAGGCGCCGATTCCAGTCTGAATCAAAAGCCACAGCCCGATCACGGCGGGATACGCTTTTAGCCCGAAGTAATTCATCGGCGCGCCCATCATCGATACCAGCGTTGCGCCCCATCCGAATCCCAGCAGAATCGGGAACGGATAAAGATCCGCCGCGCTCGTCGCATGAATGACGAGAACCATTCCCAATCCAAACGCCGCCATTGCGAACGCCCAAATGTAGCGCGGCTCAATGCGGTCGCCAAAACTCGCGAGCAACTTGCCGGCGAGGGTTGAGATCGCAAGGATCGACATCGCCATGGCAGCCTCGTTCGTCGAATGCCCCAGATCCTTCAAGTGCACCACGCCGTGGCCCTGAATCAGCGAAAAGCCGCAGCTGATTCCGATCGACGATACCAGCATCAGGATGAATGCGCGCGAGACGATGGCCTCCTTGAAGGTCCAGGCTTCGGTGGTGACGAATACGCCCTTGGGGCGCTTTTGTCCCGGAGCGAGCTCGGTCTCGGCGCCGCCGTCGGGCACTTGGCCCATGTCCGCGGGCTTCTCTTTCACCATGAAAATCACCAGCGCTGCTCCAATTGCCGCGAGCACGAGAAAGATCCACCATCCGTTGCGCCAATTTCCATGCGAGTTGGTGATCACGCGGCTGAGAATCGGAGGCAGAATGAATCCACCAATGCCGCCGCCGCTGTACATCAGCGACAACGCGAGCGCACGCTTCCGCACGAACCACTGCGCGATTCCTTGCTGTTCGGCGATCGCTCCGCCGGCGCACGATCCGAAGCCGATCAGGATTCCGAACGAGATCACCGCTTGCCAGCCGGTGTGAACGAACAGCGCCATCGACAGCGCGCCCAGCATCGCGGAGCAGCTTCCGATTACCAGCGTCAATCGAACGCCGATCTTATTGACCAGGGCCGCTACCGCCGGCCCAGGCAGCCCTACCATTAGCATGTAGAGCGAAAACGCCAGACCCAGCATGGTGCGATCGAGATGCAGATCCTTCGCCATCGAGGCGTTGATGACGCTCTGTCCGTAGGTGGGAAATCCAAGGTTGACGAGATAAATAAACCAGAACGCCGCCAGCAGCTTCCAACCGTAGAATGCCTTCTTCTTCATGGTCCGCGCCCTCGATCCTTAGTGCTTATACCATATAATGAGGCAACGGAAAAAATGTCCCAGCGATACGCAGATCTGAAACTTCTCATTGGCGGCGAATGGACGCCGAAAGACAATCGTGAACATGAATTGGTGATGAATCCGGCCACCGGCGAATGCATCGGTGTGCTGCCGCATGCCTCCAAGGCCGATCTCGACCGCGCGCTCGACGCCGCCGAGCAGGCCAATCCCGTGTGGCGCGGCATGTCGCCGCAGGATCGCGGAAAGATCCTAAAACGCGCCGCCGATCTGATGCGCGAACGCGTGGAGCACATCGCGCGCATCGCGACCATCGAAGAAGGCAAGAACATCCATGAGGCCCGGATGGAAACCAACATCTCGGCCGACACCCTGGAATGGTTCGCCGAAGAGGGCCGCAGAGCCTATGGGCGCGTGCTTCCGCAGCGGTCGCCCGGCATGCGCATGTCGGTTGTGCGCGAGCCGGTGGGTCCGGTGGCTGCGCTAGCGCCGTGGAATTTTCCGGTGGGCAATCCATGCCGCAAGTTGGGCGCCGCGCTCGCTGCCGGATGCCCCTGCATCTTGAAACCGGCCGAGCACACGCCGGCTTCGGCGCTCGAAGTGGGCCGCGCATTGATGGACGCCGGTTTGCCGAAAGGCGTGATGTCGATTGTCTTCGGCGTGCCTTCGCAAATCTCCACGCATCTGCTCGCATCGCCCATCATCAGAAAGGTTTCGTTCACCGGATCCACGCGCGTGGGCAAACAATTGATGAAGCTCGCGGCCGAGGGCATGAAGCGCACCACGATGGAGCTGGGCGGCCACGCGCCGGTGATCGTTTTCGACGACGTCGAGGTCGAGACCGTGCTCGATCTATCGGCAACAACCAAGTTCCGCAACGCCGGCCAAGTGTGCGTTTCGCCGACGCGCTATTACGTGCACGAAAAGATCTACCAGCGGTTCGTCGACGGTTTCGCCGCGCGCGCCAGTTCCTGGACCGTGGGCGACGGTCTTGTTGACACCAACAAAATGGGGCCGCTGGCGCATTCGCTCCGCCTCAACTGGATGGAGGAAATGCTGACCGACGCGAAGAAACACGGCGCACATTTCGATGCCGGCGGGTCACGCATTCCCGGCCCCGGCTACTTCTGGGAGCCGACTGTGATTTCCGAAGTCCCCAACGAAGCGCGCATCATGAACGAGGAGCCGTTCGGGCCAATCGCGATCGTCAATCCATTTTCCGATTTCGGTGACGTGATCAGACAAGCCAATCGTTTGCCCTACGGCCTGGCCGCCTACGCGTTCACGCGATCGAATCGAACCGTGAATTTATTGGGCGAACAGCTCGAAGCCGGCCTGATCGGCATCAATAGCTACATGATCTCGGTGCGCGATTCTCCATTCGGCGGCATCAAGGAGAGCGGGCACGGCAGCGAAGAAGGCATGGAAGGCTTGGAAGCGTGCCTGGTGACCAAGTTCATCTCGGAATCCTGATGCCTGATTATCTCCGTATTGCCACTGAAGAAGCTTTCGCGCCGCCCGAGTTGATCGCGCGCTATCGCAAGTTGCTCGAAACGGGCTACGACGATCCCGGCTTTCGCAGCCTGTGGGGATTCTATTCGGGCGCCACGCCGCGCGCTACAGCGCTTGCTGAACGCATCCAGGATCTCGGCGAACGGCGGCTTCGCGACATGGACGATACCGGCATCGCGATGCAGATCCTTTCTCTGACCGCTCCCGGCGTGCAAGTGTTCGACGCACCCGAAGCAACTGCTCTCGCGCGAGCCTTCAACGATCAACTCGCCGATGCGATTCGAAAACACCCCACCCGCTTCTCCGGACTCGCCGCCATCGCGCCGCAGGATCCGGCAGGTGCGGCCAAGGAGCTCGAGCGCGGTGTGCACCAGCTCGGTCTTAAAGGCGCGATCGTCAACAGCCACACCCGTGGCGAATATCTGGACGATCCAAAATTCTGGCCCATTTTCGAAGCGGCCGAGCATCTCGACGTGCCGGTCTACATTCACCCCACAACGCCGCCGAAATCGATGATCGCTCCATTCATCGAGCGCGGCCTCGATGGCGCCATCTTCGGCTTCGCCGTCGAAACCGGACTGCACTTGCTGCGCATCGTCGTTAGCGGCGCCTTCGATCGATTCCCGAAGCTGCGCATTGTCGCCGGGCATTTAGGCGAGGGCCTGCCTTATTGGCTCTTCCGAGTCGATTTTATGCACGCCGCAATGGTGAAGGCCAACCGTTACGCGTCCGTGCAAAAGCTCCAGAAGAAACCGAGCGACTACGTCAAAGAGAACATGTATTTCACCACCAGCGGCATGGCTTGGGAGCCGCCCATTCTCTATGCGCAATCGATTATGGGCGTCGATCGTATCCTTTACGCGATGGATTATCCCTACCAATTCGTGCCCGACGAGGTGAAGGTTACCGACCAGCTGCCAATCAGCGACGCCGACAAAAAGAAGCTCTATCAAACCAACGCCGAACAGGTGTTTTCACTCGCGATATAATAATCCGCAGGTGTTTTAGGCACATGCGAACTCACTTCCTGGTCATCCTTGTCGCTGGCATCGTTTCGGCCCTTCCCGCGCTAGCGCACCATTCGTTTGGCGCCGAATACGACGAGAACAAACCGGTCACCATCACCGGCGTCGTCACGAAAGTCGACTGGGAGAATCCGCACATTCACTTCTACCTTGACGTGAAGAATGGCGACAACGTGGATCATTGGAAGTTCGAAGGTTTTCCGCCTAACATGCTGGTCCGTCAAGGATGGCATCGCGACCTCACGATGAAAGTGGGCGACACAATTACTGTCTTCGGCTGGCGCGCGCGCGATGGATCGAACTTCGCGCATTCCCGCGAAGTGACTTGGGCCGACGGAAAGAAGCTGACGTCCGGGCCTCCTGCGAATACTGGCGGAAACTAGCTGCCGCGGAGCGCACGGGCTCCGGCGCGCGCAAACGCCAAGGCTTCCGCTTTCGATTGCTCATCCACAAAAACCGCAGTCAAGCGATCCGTCTGAAAGTAGGCCAATTCCTCGGTGTCGAAGGAGGCCTGACGGATTGAGGGGCCGAACCCCATTTCCGGATCGCGACGGCGCAGATACACCGAGTAGACTTCGTCGCCCTTGGTGTAAACCAAATGCAGGAAGATTTGGTTTTTGAGAAAACAGAGGCGTCCGCGTTCCAAGCGATAGCCGGTGGTGTCGAGGGCAGCGACGGCTTCTGCTGGAATGCCTTGCTTGGCCGCCAGCGATTGAATGGCAGGCTCATCCGACAACCACTCGCGCGGCAGGCCGTTCGCTACTTCGATGTTATGATCGCGCGCGGCCGCAATGCAGACCGCTGGAGTTCGCGGACCGAAGAACTGGCGATAGGCCAGCCCACCGAGCGCCACCCAAGCAATACCCGCGGCAACGGCAACCGCCCGGCGGGACATCGACCGCTTGCTCATGCGAGCGCGAATGGAGCGTTCCAACGGAGCGGTGTCGAGCGGTTCGGCGAGAATGCTCGCCCGTACCCGCTGATCTAGTTCGTCGTCCGTCATCGATACGCTTCCTTCGCCAATGGAGCCAACCTCGTTCGCATCTCTTGCCGCGCCCGGCTAAGGCGCGACATCACGGTCCCAATCGGGACGTTCAAAATCCCGGCGGCCTCCTGGCAGGTGAAACCTTCCACCGCACAGAGCAGCAGAACACTGCGCTGGTCGATCGACAACGCCTGGAGCGCCTCGGCCACCTCAACGGCTTGCTGGAGCTTGGCGTCCACCACAGTCGAAGCGGCTCTTTGGGCCGCCGCCCGCTGGGCTCGGCGCCCCTCGCCGTAAAACGCGTTGAACATAATCCGGAACAACCACGCCCGCGCATTGGTGCCAGGTTCGAACCCCTGGAACCCGCGCCAGGCGAGCAGCATGGTCTCCTGCACCAAGTCTTCGGCGGACGCGGGCTCGGACGCCAAGCGTCGAGCCACACGCAGCAAAGGCGCCAGGTGCGGCATAGCAATCCGCTCGAATTGTTCCTGCTCGGAGGGCACTCCGCTTCATATTACCTCCCGAGCGCGGAATCCGGTTCGCTCAGTCAGTCTTCTTTCCCAGTTCGTCCAACGCGGCCAGCACTTCCTTGCTGTGCGGATTCGGATCCACCTTCAAATAGACCTTGCGAATGACGCCTTTCGGGTCGATCAGGAACGTATTGCGATTCGCCACCTGCATCTTGCCGAAGGCGCCGAGCGATCCGTACTGCTCCGTGACCACGTGATCCGGATCGGACAGCAGCTTGAACGTCAGGTTCTCTTTGGTGCAGAACTGGACGTGCGAATCGACGGTATCCAGGCTGACGCCGACGATGACCGCGTTCTTCTTGTCGAACTCGGGCTGGTCGCGCTGGAAGTTGTGGGCTTCAATGGTGCAGCCCGGGGTCATGTCTTTGGGATAGAAATACAGCACTACCCATTTGCCCTTGAAATCCTTCAGGCTGACGTTTTTGCCTTCCTGGGATTTCAGCGTGAAGCCGGGGGCCTTGGTTCCTTCGGCCGGCGGCGCATCGGCGGCGTACATCATGGCGCCCGCCACGAACAGCAAAGTACTGATACCAAACAGCAAACTCTTCATTTGGGAATTGCCTCCTGTAGCTAGAATGCGCAGGAGGGGCGGATTCATCCCGGGCGCAAGTCTGTTTTTCACCAAGAGAGCTTCTGAGTTATCGTTTTTCAGGGCGGGTTACGATTTTTCACTAAACCACTCGGAACATCGGCGTCAGCGTGGTGCCCGGGGTGGGACTTGAACCCACACGGGAGTTGCCTCCCAAAGGATTTTAAGTTCGTTTAGTCTAATCGTAAGTAATTGATACAGTTGGAGTTATTTTTCTTTAAATGTGAAACTGTGTAAATTTCAGGGTTTTGAAATCTTTCGCCACATCAGCATCTTACCAGCTCTCAATACTTCGTCCGCACATACACCCCGGTTCGCCCAGGGCAAGGATAGCCCTGCGGGTTCTTGTGGGAGTTCAGGGAGCCGTCCATCGTACTTCTGTTAAATGTCTTCCGGCAGACCGTGCAGCGGTATATATATGTCGGCCCCTGCCGCCGGGTGCGCGCCGCGCGGCGCGAACTTGGGATACGAGGCGCACGCGGAAGCCGGGGCATGGCGGAGGACGGCGCAATAGTCAACGGCCCGGATGAACTCAGTTCGACAGCATAGCGCGGCCTAAAGACCTGTGACGAGACTGCCGCGCCCTGAATCTTATCCACGCGGTAGGAACGGTGTTCCCCTGAGTTGGCGCCAATGGCGTGGAGGACATAGTTGCCTTCCGACGTCTCGCGCAACGAGTATGGCTCGATGCGGCGTACGCTGCCGTCGTAGGTGAGATCGACGCACAGATGGTTCGCTGCGGCGAAGCGGATGATTTCCAGCGTCGAGCGGGAGCGGATGGGAACGCCCATCGGCAGCACGCGGGTACGCACAGCGATTTCACCGGCCCCGTGCTGGATGAAGGCGGGCTGTGGGATTTCCGCGCCAGTCATGATCCAGTTGAATATCTCGGGGAGCGCGTCCCAGAAGTCGTTTAGCGGCGGCAGCACGGGAAGCTGGTGCGCCAGCATGTCATTCCACATCGCTTCCAGCGCCTGGCGATGCGGCAGCAGGGCATTGAACGTCGGGAGCGTAATCGCCTTGTAATCGCACTTCTGCTGCAGCACCTCGCGTAGCACCTGCGGCGTGGGACGGCTGTCCGTATGGCGGTAGAGGTTGACGACGTCGTAAAGATCGCGGGGGCGCGTCCGTTCGGCCAGGGCGCGCAGCTTTTCCGCGAAGGCTTCCTCGTAGGCGTAACAGTTGGCCAAAATGCCGTCCTCCGGACGGTCGGTATAGGGATGGAAGACGTCGCGGGGGACCGGGGCCAGCACGAGCCGTTCATCCGCTGTCAGGTCCAGCTTGATTTTCGGCCAGCCGCCGGAGGTTGGCGACACGGGGCCGCGATAGGCAATCTTGCCCTGGCAGTTCGGGCGGCCCCGCGGGTTATTGTAGATGTCGAATTCGATCTGGTCGGCAGGAATGCTCAGGCCGGATTGCTCCGCTACCCAGGCGACGACTTCCTCGAAGACCGGGACCAGGAATTCCTCATCGATATGGCTTTCGTCGCGCAGCGTGAAGTCGAGGTCTTCCGAGAACCGGTAGGTCTCGAAATAACACTTCTTGAGGCAGGTGCCGCCCTTGAAGACCCAGCTCTCGCTGAGGTCCTCATGCGCGTGGATGCCGGCAAGTATCCAGCCGAGAACGTAGTCCTTCTCGACGACATGGGGCTGCAACGAATAGGACGATGCGGCTTCGAGGATTTCACGGCGGTCGATCATGCGGCCTGCTCCTTCCAGCGTTCCGGCACCCACAGCCGCCAGGCGGTGATGAGTTTCGGGGAGGTCAGGGCCGGATCGAGCCGGGCGTAGCCCTGCGTCAGCCGCTCCCGGCAGGCAGAGGCGAGCTTCCGGTCATGCAGCCATGCGTCGGCCAGGAAGCCGAGGCGCTTGAATATTGCGCCGTTGTCGAACTCCTCCGCGTAGCGGATGAGGAGGCCGGGGTCGGCCGTTTTGGAGCCGAGATAGGCTTTCAGGCAGTCGGCCGCATGGTCGATGCCACCGCCGGTCTCGGGTGATGCGATCATATCGACCAGCGTGCGCGCGGCGTCGGAGACGGACACTTTCGCCGTTCCGCGCCACAGCGTTTTCAGGCCGAAGAGGCGCTTGTCCGGAATGTGGCGCAGCAGGAAGACGGCGCCCTGCGCCGTCGCGCGTTTCTCGACGACACGGCGCGTCGTGAAAACGAAGGTTTCATTGAACAGCTGCTCGGTCAGTTCCCAGTGATGCGCGGCGGTCCAGCCGCCGATGTAGCACTGGCCAAAGAGCGCGGGAACAAGCACCCAGGGATCGGAGACGACCTGTTCGCTCCCGGCGAGATCGAGGGGAACAGGGACGTAGAGCCCGCGGCCAATCCGCCGGAGCCATCCCTGCTCGCACCAGCGTGAGAGTACCTGCGCCGTGCGGGTTCGGTCGAGTTTCAGAACCTGTGACGCGACCGCAACCGACACCACGTCTTTGGTGGCGCGGAGCACGGCAGCAAGCCGCGCACGGGATGCCGGAAGCGAATCTGTCTCGCGTCTCATAACTATATTGTATCACAGTAAATTCACGTTTAGAATGAAATTTATGTCCATGCGTATAGCTGTAAGGAGATCACCATAAAGGTTACAAACATAATACTTGCAATAGTTTATACATAACAATGAGGCCCAAGAAGAGGCTAGCGCGCCAGAGTGACCTGCCCTCGATAATCTCCTCCAGCCATAATTGAGAAGCTCCAGCAGTGAAAGACGAAGAAAAGGAGCTTCGAATGAAAAAGGGCAAACACACAGAAGAACAAATCATCGGCGTGCTGAAGCAGGTGGAAGCAGGCCGGACAGTGAAAGAAGTCGCGCGGGAGCTAGGCGTCAGCGAGGCGACGATCTACACGTGGAAGAGCAAGTACGGCGGCATGGAAGTGAATGAAGCACGCCGTTTGAAGGAGCTGGAAGACGAAAACCGCCGGCTGAAGCACATGGTCGCCGATCTCAGCCTGGACAAAGAAGCGCTGAAAGCGGTGATTCGAAAAAACGGCTGGAGCTTGTAGGTCGAAGGCAGGATGTGGCGTTGGTGATGAGCGAGTTTCATTACACGGAACGCGAAGCCTGCAAGCTGCTGGCGATGGATCGAAGCAGTTACCGATATCGGCCGCGGCCGGACCACAACGCGGAGCTGCGTCGCGAGCTAATCGCACTGGCGCGGCAGAAGCCGCGCTTCGGATATCGGCGTTTGTGTGCACTCCTGGAACGGCGAGGATGCCGAGCTAGTCCGCAACGGGTGTATCGCGTGTACAGCCAGGAGCATCTGGCGGTGCGGCGGCTGAAGCGGAAACGATTAGTGCGGCCGGCGCTGGCGGGAGCTTTGTTGAGCCGGGCCAATCAGGAATGGGCCATCGATTTTGTGGCCGATGGACTGGCTACTGGGCGAGGGCTGCGCATGCTGACGGTCGTTGACAGCTTCACGCGGGAGTGTCCGGCGATCGAGGTGGATACGGGGCTGTCAAGCAGACGAGTGACGCGCGTGCTGGAGTGGATCATCAGCCGGCGAGGAACACCGGAAGTAATTCGCTGCGACAACGGCCCGGAGTTCACCAGTCGCCACTTCCTGGTCTGGTGCGAGGAACGAGGTATTCGGCTGATCCACATTCAGCCCGGACGGCCGATGCAGAACGGACACGTGGAGAGCTTTAATGGTCGGCTTCGTGACGAGTGTTTGAATCATCACTGGTTCACGACGCTTGCCGATGCGAAGGAAAAGATCGAGCGATGGCGGATGGACTACAACGCCGAGCGTCCGCATAGCAGTCTGGCGTACCGAACACCGGAAGAATACGCCGAAATCTGCTCAAAGCTCACCAACAGGATGGAGGTTACTGCCATCCCGCCTGGTCGCCGCCCGCCAGCAGAGTCGGAGTCGCAGAACGGTACTCGCGATCAAGGGTTCGCTGACGCCGCGCCGATTGGCGCGCCCTTGACCGCTCCGTGCCGTTCTGCATGAGAGGTGATTGCGACGGGCGGCTCCGACGGGATGGCAGAAGAGGAGTTAAATTAGACGGAAGCGTCTCAATTATCTTTGGTAGAGAAAACCGAGGCAGGTCAGGGTGAACTTGTTTTTTTCTGGCGCTCTTACGGCGGTAGAATTTTGAATGTTCGCCTTCGGTGCGAACATAGACTCGACGTCGTTGATAGTCCCAATAGGCCGCCTCATTGATCGCCTTGAATTCGGGCAGAAGAAAATCCACACTGCCGAAACGCTGCGGGTACTCACGCTTGAGACTACTCACGTCCACGGTCCCGTTTTGGGCCGCATGGCTTTGGTCCAGAACTCTCCACACTGTTTCCGAAACCATCTCAAGGGCCTGGCAGTCTTCGGCATTGTAAGTGATCAGCTTTTGCTTCAAGGCCGCGTCCTGGGATTGCTCGAACTGCGATCTCCAAATCAGGGTACTTAGACCTGATGCTGGGGCCGCAGACCATCGAGACCCAACGTAGTCTCCAATTTCCTTAAGCTTGTTAGAGTATGTTGGGAAATACACGTGTGCGTAGATGATCGACACGAGGTTAATCGCTTTCGCAATTAGCGTTTCAACGATAGCCGGGGCGCAATCGCTGTAGCGATCTCGCATTCGCTTGAAGAAAGCAGTCTCATAGCTGCCGTAGTGAACGAGCGTTGGGTTGTCGACAGAGCGCAGGACGCGGAGGCAGTCCGCCCAAATCTTTTTTTCAGACGCCTCGTTATCAGCCCAGAATGAGTGCTGTATGGGCGAGCCGTCACGGGACAGCCGTAGCCCGATGAGGTAGTAGAAGTCGCGGTCGGGATCGCCCTCGACATCAATGTAAACAGGCGTGACTGGCGCGCTATCTGGTTTGATGGAGCCTAAGACGTGGATCTTGTTTGTTCGAATGGCGAGCGCCTTCAAGGCGTGTTGATGATGGCCGGGTAGCGAAGTGACGCGTCGTCGAGGTCGGAACGTGAACGAGAGTTGCGTGACCGTAAAGATCCCCTTGTCGTGCTGCTTCTTCCATTCTTTTTCGCTTAGGTTGGCGAGAAGACTAAGGTCGTCATGGTCAACTGCAAGTTGGCGACAACGATCCTGAAACTCACACTCACCGCAATGCCTGTTCAAAATTAGGGGAGGAGGCATGCTGGGACTCTCGTACTTTCGGATGGCAGATAAAGAGCGCCGGGCCTTCTTGATCCATGGGTCAAGGTGAACAGTTACGGTCTGACGGTCTCTGCCGTGGACAAGTTTCCCGATGTGTGCCACATCACCAAGGTCGCGTGCCACGGCCAAAGCATCGAACGCAAGGCGCAGCCGATCTGAAGCAGTCAGCTTTTCACGGGAAACAAAACGGATCGGAACGTACCCTTCACGCTTTCCAGTCTTTCCTTCAACGCGTTGAAGTGCGGGCAGTCGTGATCGGATCTCTGGCGTCACCGCTTCATATCCGAGCACTAATTTGTATCGGCATGATCGAAGGTCGGAAAGAATAGGGGTACCGAGAAAGATGTCCCCTGCGGGAAGAGCAGAGCACATTCGGTCCAGTGCCGCGCTTTCAAAGTCCGTTTGGATGCGGGCCTGCCACTGCGAGAACTCCGAATTGGCACCAGCTTCATTATGAAGGCAGAGGAAACATTTGGTCGGACAATTGAGAGAGGCTGCAAACGTGACGTCCGTGATTCGCATTGGTTCCTCCGGGCCTTCAGTCTAAGGCAACGTTGGCTTCGGAAATCGAAACTCGAATATCCACTTGTCCGGGTAGTCGGCATCGCCAGAACCTCGGTGCGCACGGAAGCGCCCGTCAGCTTGACGCAGGTGTAGGACGGGCGGCCAGACTGTCTGAGACGGGATAATGTTGACCCGCAGACTTTTCGGCTTCGAATGGAGGGCAAAAGGGGAGTTGGTGCGGGCGGAGGGACTTGAACCCTCACGGACCTTGCGGTCCAACGGATTTTCATACCCGGCTACGGCTTTCGCCGCCGCCCACCGCTTTCGCAATGGGGTTTGGGGTCTGGACTATCCCTTCACCGTGCCCGGATTTGGCTCCGGGTGTCAGGTGCTGCCCGTCTAGTCTCTACACCTTCCCGGCCGTTCCGGGCCGGGCTTGGCTCGGGATCGCCATGTTACAGGGTTCCCCGAATTTGAGCAGTTCTGCATCGCCGGTTTCCCGGCGAGCACTCAAGTATGCGCTTAAGTCCGATGCGTCTGCCGATTCCGCCACGCCCGCATGATATCAGCCAAGGTAGCACGAAACGCGCTTAACCCGATCGGACTTTTAAGTCCTTTGCGTCTGCCGATTTCGCCACCCGGGCCTGGGCCATACCCATCAGGCCATGTCCATTATAGGGTAGCGCCACTCCGGGCCCAGCGGACGAATCAATAGTTCACCTGCTGCATCGCATGGCGACCCAGATACCAGCAGGGCGTCAACCCGAGCTGAGGAAATAGCGAATGCACACACTGCTGCTCTTCGGGCGGATCGGCAATGTACTCGGTCTTGTGATCCTTCTGTGGCACCGCGAGCAACCTCTGCACTTCAACCGAGCCGAATTGCTCGCGTCCCTTCGGAATCCGGTATTTGATCGAAATGGCATCGCCGAAGTATAGTGCCAGCAGTAACGCTGCGGCAATGAGAAGCCAACGTTGCCAGGGCAGCTTCATCCTTCTGATTATCGTTGACGAGTACCGGGTGACGCGGGGCCCAGTCAGCGGAATAGGCTTCGCGCTCTCCGCGAGGGGAGCCTGATTATGGGATCTCGTACCCGATGGGCCAAAAAGGGCCGGGGCACGATGCTATATAATGCGGCCCAGGCGAAGCGTCCGCGGAGCAGGAGGAACCTCATGAAAAGAATCACAATTGCGGGAGCCATACTGCTGCTCCCGGCTGCACTATGCGCTCAGTGGCTCCACATCCGAACGCCAGGGATTCCTCGGACTGCCGATGGCAAGCCGAACCTGGCTGCTCCCGCTCCCCGCACGGCCGATAACAAGCCCGACTTAACGGGTCTTTGGGCCATACCGCTTGATACGGCGGTCGGGAATATCGCGCTTCGCAATGCCGGGGATCTCAAGCCCGCCGACATTCAGCCTTGGGCACAAGCGTTGCTTCGGCAACGCGCTGAGAACTTCGGCAGGGACAATCCGCGTTACCGATGCCTGCCCGAGGGTCCGGGCTACAGCACCGGCGCAGGAGGCATGAAGAGGTTCCTACAGACTCCCACGATGATTGTCATCCTGAGCGAGGATCTCACTTTCCGTCAGATTTTCATGGATGGCCGCGCGTTGGAGCCCACTCCCAACCCAAGCTGGATGGGATACTCGGTAGGCCGCTGGGACAACGATACCCTGGTGGTGGAGAGTTCGGGATTCAATGACCGGACATGGCTCCTGGACGGCTATCCCCACACGGAGGCGTTGCGGATGACGGAGCGCTACCGACGTACCGATTTTGGCCACCTGGAAATAACCGTGACGTTCCAAGATCCGGGAGCTTACTCGAAAGCTTGGACCGTGCCAGTTCGAGCGCATTTGGCTGCCGACACGGAGTTGCTTGAATCCGTCTGCAATGAAAATAACGATAACGGACAAGAGCACTGGGTCGGCAAGCCGTCGGATGAGGAGAAATCGGCGGTGAAACTCGCCCCCGAAATCCTGGCGAAATATGTGGGCGTCTACAAAGGACCGTATATCCAGGGCTCCCGCACGATTGAGGTTAGTTTTTCTGGCGGAGGACTGTATATCAGCGTGAACGGAGGGCCGAACCAGCGTATCTTTCCCCAATCGGAAACCAGTTTTTCCGGCACCGGATTGCTGTATCGGTTCATCCGGGATGACCACGGCATCGCAACGCACATCATCGAGGGTCATGTGTCTGGCGAGTACAGCTACCAACGACAGAAGTAGCGGACTTAGACCGGACCGGGTACGAACTACGGAAAGCGGGCCTCATGGCGTCGCCCAAAACGGGTGGACCGGCGATTGCTTCCTATCTGTACTCAAGGAGGTTGTAAGCCATGAACCTGATTCCCTACATTGTCCTTTGGTCCGTTCTCGCGGTGGCCGTTCTGGGGCTCGCGCTGTACAGGAAGCTGCTGACCATCCACGGAGACGATGAATTCATCCATCTCGCTCCTGGCGAGGAAAAGCTCATTCCTCAACAAGTTGCGCTCGGCCACCGGCTGGAATTCATCGATCGCTGGGGCAAGACTCTCACGATTTGCACGGCGGCGTTTGGCCTCGTGCTCGCGGCCATTTTCCTGTTCCAAGCCTGGCAAGCGAGTTTGCTGATCAAGTAAACACCAGGGGCCCTGCGTGAAAACGCGCATCCTCTGAGTGCGAACCAGTGAGTGCGAACCAGTGAGTGCGAACCAGCGGGTGCGAACCAGCGGGTGCGAACCAGCCCAGGCCAGGGATCGAGCCTTCTTCGGCAAGCCTAGCGATTCGGCTTACCATGAAGTTCAGATGGAACAGCTTGCCCTAGCCTGGGGACCGGTTCGCAAAACCTTCACCGTCGCTGAGATCAATGCGCGGATTCGCGGGCTGCTCGGCGACGAGTTCGACGACATCTGGGTGGCGGGCGAAATCTCAGGATCAAAAACCGCTGCCAGCGGGCACTGCTACTTCAACCTCAAGGACCGCGAGGCCCAACTCCGCTGTGTGTGCTTCCGCCAGTCGCTTCGTTATCTCAAATTCAAACCGCAGGACGGAATGGCGGTGCTGGCACGCGGCCACATCGACGTCTATGAAGCGCGCGGCGAATATCAGCTTTTGGTGGAAGCCATCGAGCCGCAGGGTCACGGGGCGCTGCAGTTCGCATTCGAACAGCTGAAGAAGAAGCTTGCGGCCGAAGGGCTGTTCGATCCTGGGCGCAAACGGCCCATGCCGCGACTACCGCAGCGCATCGGCATCGTTACATCGCCCTCGGGCGCGGTGGTTCGCGATATTACTGAGATCCTCGCGCGCCGTTTCCCAGGGCTGCATCTGCGGATTTATCCGGCGCTGGTGCAGGGCGATGGGTCGGTGGAAGCGGTGTGCCGCGCCATCGAATACTTCAGCGAGTCCGGCTGGGCGGATGTGGTGATTGTCGCGCGCGGCGGCGGATCGCTCGAGGATCTTTGGACCTTTAACGAAGAAGCTGTGGCTCGCGCCATCGCCGGGAGCAAGGTGCCGATAATCTCAGCCGTCGGCCACGAGACCGACTTCACCATCGCCGATTTTGTCGCCGATCTGCGCGCCGCTACCCCTTCGGCCGCCGCCGAGCTGGTGATTTGCCCGCGCGATCAACTGTTCGATCAGCTGGCCGTGCACGATCACAAGCTGCTGCAGACCGTTCGCTACCGGCTGGCGATGGCGGCCCGGGCATTGCATGAGCGGGGAGTGGAGCGCGCCTCGGCCGTCCTGCATCGCAGCGTGGGCCGATGGCAACAGCGCGTCGACGAGTTGGATTATCGCGCGCGAACGAGCGTGCTCTCCGCCACGGCGCTGCAACGCAGGAAGGTGGACGAATTAGCCGCCCGCCTCAGCCGGCTGGATCTGCGTCTGCGGTTCGCCCAAGCTCGCCGTCGGCTAGAGGCTGCCAATGTCGAAGCCAGGCAACTCATTCGCTTGCGCCTGACCCGTGCGCATTCCCGACTCGATCCTCTGACCGCGCAGATCGTGCAGCTAAGCCCGCTGAAGATTCTGGATCGCGGCTACGCCATCGTCACTAACGAAACGGGCGGCATTGTGAAGCAACCATCGGATGCTCCCGTGGGCTCGGGCGTCGCCATTCGTCTCGCGCAGGGGCACATCGCCGCACATGTGGTGAAGCCGAAGTAGCGTGCATTTTTCTTTGCGAATTCCTGATCCCCCGCCGCACTGCATGGGCATGAAGAGAGTTCGTGTCATCCTTTCCCTGTTAGCTTGCTCGTTGTCACTCGGGGCCGGGCCGCTCACCAAGTCGCACAGCCAGGCCAAGTACAGCGACGCCGAGATCGAAGCCACAATTAAGGCGAAGCTCGCGAAATCGAAAATCGGGCAGGAAGGTTTTCAAATCCACGTCAAGGACGGCGTGGCCACCTGGACCGGAACCACCAGCGTGACGCAGCACAAAGGCGCGGCCACGCGGATGGCCAAGACGGCCGGGGCGATCCACGTGACGAATAACATCAAAATCTCGGACGACGCCGCGCCAAAGAGCAAAGGCGCAGCCGCCGAACCGCCTCGGCATGTGCAGGTGAAGCCCGCGGCGGCCGTCGCCCAGCCATAGCCCGCTGTCGATCGACCCTAGTGATAAAATGAGTGCTTTCGGAAAGCACTCCAATGAAAACAATATCCGCGTTTTTATTCGTCACCGCGCTGCTTTGCGGTCAAGCGCCAGTCCCGGCCCCTGCTCAAACTCAGGACCCGGCCGTGAAGGTAACTCCCGGGACTCCATCGGTGAAGGGTCCCGGGGAAGCGCCGCCCACTGCCACTCCACCCCCGCCCGTCGCGCCCGAAACCGTGGTGGTGGAAGTTGACGGAAAGAAAATCACCGCAGCCGAACTGGACAAGATCATCGCCAGCTATCCACAAGCCAATCAGGCGCAGCTTCGCACCAATCCAAAGTTTTTGAGCCAGGTCTTCATGATGCAGCGGTTGGCCGACGATTTCGAGAAAGCCGGGCTGGACAAGCAGTCGCCTTACAAGGAACAGCTCAATGCGATGCGGCTGCAGTTCATGTTCACCTCCGAGATGAACTACGTGAACAACAGCACGAAGGTCAGCGAGGAAGAAGAACACAAGTACTACAACGACCATCCCGACAAGTTCAAGGAAGTGAAGGTTCGGGTCATTTACGTTGCGTTCAA
This sequence comes from Bryobacterales bacterium, assembly GCA_963772905.1. Taxonomy (GTDB): domain Bacteria; phylum Acidobacteriota; class Terriglobia; order Bryobacterales; family Bryobacteraceae; genus Palsa-89. The sequence goes on from CAVYZD010000001.1 coordinate 894,935, forward strand.
TCCCACGCCTGGGAAGCCTGCGGCGGACGGCAAGAAATCGCGCACCGAGGCCGAGGCGCGGGCCAAGATTGAAGATTTGGCGAAGCAGATCCAGGGCGGCGCCGATTTCGGCAAACTGGCGCGCGAAAATTCCGATGATGCATCAGCCGCGAAGGACGGCGACTTCGGCGCCATCAATCCGAGCAGCACCTACGCGCAGCCCATCAAGACCGCGGTATTCGCGTTGAAGCAAGGGGAAGTCAGCATGCCCATCCGGCAGGCTGGCGGCTATTATCTATTTCGCGCGGAGGAAGTGGGTCTTCAGCCTTTCAGCGACGTGTTTTCGCCAATCGTCCAAGCAGTGCGGAACGAGAAATTCAACGATTTTATGAAAGCTCTCCAGGCGCAATACAATGTGAAGGTTGAGGACCCCGCCTATTTTGCTCCGCGCGCACCCGCACAGCTCCAGCAAGTCCATTAGAGCGGCGTTGCGCCGGCTCGATGCTCTGGATGGGCGCGCGGTACGCGTTCGTTTCAAGCCAGCGCTCACTGCGGATCGGCGCCGGCTGTACTCCAACCGGCCGCACGGCGATCCAGTCTTCGCGGGATCGTTCATCCGCAAGCGCGAGATCATCCTGGACCAGGACCTCGCTCACGAGCCGCGCGAACTAGCCCGCATTCTGGTTCATGAAGTGTTTCATTTTGCCTGGGTGCGGCTGGGCAACCCGGCCCGTCGCTCCTACGAGGCCCTGCTACGGCGGGAGTGGAAACTACGGGCGCGCGGGGAGTTGGGCTGGTCCGCCGAGCTTCGCAAGATTGCGCTCGCGCAGTCTACGCTCGCCCACAATCCGCTCTGGCGCGAGTATCTTTGCGAAAGTTTCTGCGACACCGCCGCTTGGCTCTACTCGGGCGTCCACAGGCATCCGGAATATACTTTGGCGGCGCGGCACCGGGCGCGGCGGGCGGAATGGTTTCGCGATGCGTTTCGAGGCGGGGTTATCCCGATATAATGATTTAGGAGACCCACGTGTCGAAAACTGTCTTGGGCGTTGCTGGTTTGGCGCTGGTCTGTGCGCTTTTGGGGACCGGATGCGCGAAAAAAGCCAGGAAATCCTCGGGAAAGCCGGCGCCTGAGTTCAGCCTCAAGGACGCCAACGGCCAGACCGTTCATCTTTCCGACTATCGCGGCAAAGTGGTGCTGCTCGATTTCTGGGCCACCTGGTGCGGCCCATGCAAGATCGAGATTCCGTGGTTCATGGAATTCGAAAAGCAGTTCAAGGATCAGGGCTTCGCCGTGGTCGGCGTTTCCATGGATGAAGACGGCTGGTCTGCGATAACGCCTTACGTCAAGAACATGAAGATGAATTATCGTGTGGTGCTGGGCAATGATGCCGTGAGCGCTGCTTACGGCGGGCTGGATTCGCTGCCTACCACGCTGTTGATTGACCGGCAGGGCGGCATTGCATCCGTGCATGTGGGCGTCTCCATGGGGAAAGAGGAATTCAAGAATGCCATTGTTCAATTGCTCGACACGTCGAGCGTCCGTGGTCCTAGTGCTTCTCGCGGCGCCCTGGCTTTGCTTACGCGCCCAGGCGCCCGGTAGCGCGGTCCTCAGCATCGCGCCGTCCACGCAGCTCAGCATTCATCGTGGCGGCTCGGCGGATTTCACGCTCAAAGCCGAATTACAGCCGGGCTTTCACGTCAACAGCAACATGCCGGGCGACGATTATTTGATCCCGATCAAGCTCACCTGGAACAAGGAACCGCTCGAAGCGGAACAAGTGACGTATCCAAAACCGCAAATGGAGAAGCTTTCGTTCTCCACCAACCCCATCTCCGTTTACACCGGTATGTTCGAGATTGGGACGCACTTCAAAGCGCCCGCGAGCGCGATGCCGGGCATGGCGTTCATGAACGGAAAACTGCGCTACCAGGCCTGCAACAACAAGGAGTGCCTGCCGCCGCGCACAGTGGATGTGCGGGTCACGCTCAACATTGAATAATGAAAGCTCTCGGCGCAGAATTGACGTAAACATGCTGCTCGGCCGGAGCTTTCAGGCCGCCGAAAGCCTGCGTTGCGCTTTTGGCCGGCTATTTTCCGGCGTTGCGCGCGGGTGGAGTTTGATCCAAGTCAAGCGCTGCGGTTGGGTAGTTTGACAAAGACCCCGAATTTAACGGACAATAGGACTGTCTGAGCGCTTCCCGCCCACGCGTTTCGTCTGAACTAAGTCAGGCGATCCGATCTCTGTTTTTCTTAGGCCGTCTCCGAACAACCGAGGAGGGTATCGAATGGCGCTCATCACCGTAAAGCTCACAGACCAAGAACTCGGATTGTTGACAAATCTGGCGTCCGATCAGTTATTTCGCCGAGAGTTCATCGATCCTAAGATGCCAGGCTATAAGTTCAATCCCGGAGAGCTGAGCCTGGGAAAGAAACTGGTGGAGCGCTTGCGGCTGATGTCGGACCGCGCAAACAACTCTCGAACGGCAAAGGCCGGTTGAGGAGCACCTAATGCAATTCATCCTGACGGGGTTCACGCAGGAAACAGTATTCCGAGTCTTCGCGTTTGAGGGTGTTGCTATCGGCCAGATTCGCACAGCGTTCACGGTACGGGCCGATCTCGCTCTGTCTCGCCGGTATGGCATCGCGATGCAGGAGCTACCGCTTTTGTGCCGCGGCCTTCTGGATCGGCGCGGTGACGGCGTTGAGACCGAAGTTGAAAACGTCGCGAACCATTCGCTGACATTTTCGGAAGATGACATGCGGGCTTGCGCGGACAAGCGCGCGGCCGATCGAGCTCTGGCTGCGTTGAAACGCAAAGCACCGCGCCGCCCAGTAGTCGAGAATGCGGGATCCGCCTGGCGAGGCCCGCAAGCTTAACGGACCGGCTCCCTTACGGTCGCGGCTCTGTAACGCACCGAATCTACCGAGCCGCGCGCGTTAGTAAGCGGTCCTGATCATCAATCGCGCTTCAGTCGCAGCCTGTACGTCACCGGCGGTTACGCCAGGTGCGAGTTCATCGAGCAGAAGCCCTTCGGACGTCACCCGAATCACGGCCAGTTCAGTGATGATGGTGTTCACCACGCCGATGCCGGTGATGGGCAGCGTGCAGCGCCGCAAGATTTTCGGTGCTCCCGATTTCGCGGTGTGCTCCATGGCGACGATCACCCGACGGGCGCCCGCTACCAAATCCATCGCGCCACCCATCCCCTTGACGATTTTGCCGGGAACCGTCCAGTTGGCGAGGTTGCCCTGCTCATCCACTTCCATAGCGCCCAAAATACTGAGATCGATATGTCCGCCGCGAATCATGGCGAATGCGTCGGCGCTTGAAACATAGGAGGTGCCCGGAAGTTCGCTCACGGTTTCCTTGCCGGCGTTGATCAGATCGGCGTCCTCGGAGCCAGTCGGCGGATAAGGACCGATACCGAGCATCCCGTTCTCCGATTGCAGGACGACCTGGATGCCGGGCGGAACATAATTGGCCACCATGGTGGGCATGCCGATGCCGAGATTGACGTAGAAGCCGTCTTCCAGCTCGAGCGCGGCGCGCCGCACGATGCGTTCGCGCTTGTTGATCAATGTGTCAGGCTCGTTCACGTACCGTTCTCCGTTCGATTTTCTTCACGTAGTTTTGCCCCTGCACGATGCGCTTCACAAAGATGCCCGGAGTGATCACCTGGTCCGGTGCGAGTTCGCCGGGCTCCACGAGTTGCTCCACTTCGGCGATCGTGATCTTCGCCGCGGTCGCCATTACAGGATTGAAATTGCGCGCCGTCTTGCGATAGACCAGATTTCCCATGCGATCGCCTTTCCAGGCTTTGATAAGCGCGAAATCGGCAGTGAGCGCGCGTTCGAGCAGGTACTCCCGATTTCCAAAAACCCGCGTTTCCTTTCCATCCGCCACCACTGTGCCCACACCGGCGGGAGTGTAGAAGGCGGGGATGCCCGCGCCGCCGGCGCGAATCTGTTCGGCTAGCGTTCCTTGGGGAACCAGCGTTACCTTGATCTCGCCCGCGATCATTTGCGACTCCAGCAATCTATTTTCGCCGACATAACTTCCGAAGAACGATGCGATCATGCCGGCCTCCAGCACCAGCCCCAGCCCGAATCCGTCAGTGCCCATGTTGTTGCTGATGATGTGCAAACCGCGCGCGCCGCGGCGCACCAGCGCGGCAATCAGGTTTTCCGGTATGCCGCATAATCCGAATCCGCCCAGCATGAGCGTGGCGCCATCGGGAATGTCGGCGACCGCCTGATCGCACGAATCGATAACTTTGTTTATCGGCATGCGGCTTTATACGAACTCATCGAACTGGCCGGCGCGAATCGCCTCGGCGATGCGCTCGATGTCGGGCGATAGCGAACGATCCTGGGTAACGCGCGGAGCCAGGGTACGAATCAACTCACGCGCGCGTTCAATTGGCTTGGAAGATCGAAGAGGAGCGCGGAAATCCAAACCTTCTGCGGCCGCTAGCAATTCGATAGCGACAACATTTTCGGCATTCTCCACGGTTTGCCTCAATTTCAGGGCCGACGTCATGCCCATGGACACGTGGTCTTCCTTTCCTCCGGAGGTGGGGACGTTGTCGACGCTGGCTGGATGTGCGAGCACGCGGGCTTCGTTGAGCAAAGCGGCGGCGCAAACTTGCGCGATCATGAATCCTGACGAGATGCCAGGGTGCTGGCTCAAGAACGGCGGGAGCCCTTCGTTAAGATCGGGATTTACCAGCCGGTCGATCCGGCGCTCGGCGATGCTCATCAAGGTAGTGAGCGCGATCGCGGAATAGTCGAACGTTAAGGCCAGCGGCGCTCCGTGAAAATTGCCGCCGCTTAGAATGTCGCCTCCGGGAAACACCAGTGGATTATCGGTGGCGGAACCGCTCTCCACTTCGACGGCTTCACGCGCGTGACGCAACGCGGCGCGGACTGCGCCATGCACTTGCGGGATGCATCGCAAGCTGTAAGCATCCTGCACGCGCGGATCGTTTTCTAAGTGCGATGCCCGGATTTCGCTGCCTTGCACCAGCTCGCGCAAATGCCGGGCCGATGCCTGCTGGCCGGGATGCGGGCGGGCGGCTTGAATTCGTTCGTCGAATGCCGCGGGAGTATCACGCAGCGCCTCCAGCGTCATCACTCCCGCCAGATCGGCCAGCGACGTCACACGCTCCGCGCGAAACAAGGCGAGCCCGCCGACAGCCGTCATCGCCTGCGTACCGTTCAGCAGCGCCAGACCTTCCTTGGCTTGCAGTCGAACGGGCTCGATTTGAGCGGCGGCGAGAGCCTTTGCGCCGTCCATCCAAGCGCCTTGATATTGCGAGACGCCCTCGCCAATCATCGATAGAGCGAGATGGGCCAGGGGCGCCAGATCGCCGCTCGCTCCAACCGAACCTTTTTCCGGAATCCGCGGAACCACGCCGGGCTCGATCATTGCCAGCAGCGTCTCGACGATTTCGACGCGGCAGCCGCTGAACCCCAAAGCAAGTACGTTGGCCCTGAGCAGCATGATCGCCCGAGTTTCAGCCTCCGAGAGCGGCCGGCCGACACCACAGGCGTGGCTGCGAACCAGATTCAGTTGCAGGCTGTTCAACTCGGAGGGCGGAATCCGGACGTCGGACAATTTTCCAAAGCCGGTATTGATGCCGTACACCACGCGGTCCTCGCGAAGCACTTGCTCCACGGCGCGGCGGGACTGCAGCATTCGCTCGCGAGCGGCACTGGCAAGACTGAGCTGCACCGGAGCGTTCGCGACGCGTGAGATCTCTTCGAGCATGCAGCCGGCGGCCGGAAAGTTCGAGCGTCATTCTGCGGGCTTCAGATTGATGATACAGAATCCCGCGCGGAATCCGTCGTTATTGCCCTAGGCCCACGGTGGTGTCGGCCGACGCGATTCCCTTGAGATTCTTCAACAGATCGTCGATCCGCTGCTCGGTGACAAGATTCAGGTTGTGACCCGAGGGTCCAGTCGCGCTCGTGGTGCGGGTGAGGAAGCGGAGGAACAACGGCGGGAAATGCTCGTAGTTGACTTGAGCGTGCACGTGTAAGGGCGCCTTGATTGAACTCACACCCATCTCCGTCAACTCCTCCTGGGTCGGCAGCGTAATGTCGTAGTTGAAGGTGCGCGGGACCAAGGGCTGGAGCGACCGGTAATTGTCCACGGTGTTGGCCAAAGCGGCGCTGAACGTTTCTTCGTAATGAGGCTCCACGGCGACGATCGGGTTGCCATTCGCATCGTTTCTGCCCAGGCTCTGGCCGGGAGTGAAGATACGGGTGAGCTCGTTACGGAACAGCACTAGCCCTTCGTTGTTGCCGAAGTACACCCGCGAGTCAGAACCGTCGTCCGGACCTTCTTCGAAAAGCTGATTGGTGTGGCCGGCGTTGGCGGTGCTGCCGGCGGGATAGGGTTTGGTCTGGTCGCGATTGTGATTGCCTGGATCGACGATCGCGTGCACGTGCTCCAAGTCTTCATCGTCGAGATTTCCGTCCGGTTGCATTTCGCCCGTCTCCGGATGCGGCTTATCGACAACATAGCCGGACTGATACAGCAAGAATCCATTGTCATCGGTGACTGAGAGTTGAAGGTAGGCCGTACGCTCCTGCGAGAAGCCCGCGGGGAAGCGGTGTCCGGTGAGCGAGACGCATTCAGCGCGCACCGTGAATGTCTGCCCAAGCTGGGCGTTCGGATCAGTTTTGCTGAGGCTGACTCGCACGGCGGCGTCCAACAAATCCTGCCGGCGCTGGGCCAAGGCATTAGGGATGCCGTATTCATCAACGCCCGGCTGGTAGGGATCGGGGTAATCGGATCCGAGTCTGGCCTGCAGCTCCGAGGGGTACAGCAGCGGCACATCGACTCCGCTGAAGTGGTGGTTTACGACTGCGCGCTTCTGCAACGGGAAATTGTTCGCGGTGGAGACACCAGGTACCGCGGCGTAGTTACTAAAGAAGAGTGCGGGCGTAGGACTGGTGATGTTGAGATCGCCGACCTGGTAGCTGGAGTTGCCGCCATACGGGAAATTCGACAAGTGGCAATCCTGGCAGCGAATGACCTTTCCAAACGGATTGTTGGTGCTATTGTAAGCGCCGAGCTGCCATTCCGTGCTGAGGTTCTCCAGGCGGTAGTAGTTTACGCCCTGGTTGCCGGTATTGACGTCGTACTCCAGATGCTGTAAATCGCCGGGGGCAGCGGCCGGAACGCGGACATCATGGCAGGCATTGCAAAACGCCCCGCTCCGCAGGAAAGCGATTTTGTTGGGATCGTTGTCGGAGACGTGGAAGTTTCCTTTCACCTGGACGGGTTGAGTAAACGGTCCAACTTTTTCGATGCTGTGGTTGTAATCGATACTGTTGTTCGCGAACCCGTCACCTTGCAAGCTGCGCTTGAAATCGGGGCCTTGCAGGTTGTGGCACATGTCGCAGGTGATGCCGGCTGCGCCCAAAGATGGGCCAGAGCCCGCCGGAGGATCGCCGCCGATAGTGGCGGGCAGAATCTGATTCCCATTGCTATCCACTAGATGGTAGTCGCGCAAAGGCCGAATCAGTTCGGGCACAAAAGCCGCACCGGTACCCGCCAGCTCGGGAACCTCCCGTTTGGTGGGATCGTCAGCTTCCTTCATGAGCGGACCGTTGTGGCAGGCCAGGCAAAACCCCGCTCGGATCTGGCTCACGCTTTGATACACAGGGGTGGTGAACATGTTGGTGTTGAATGGGATCACCATGCCGTTCGCCAATGTCAGTGTCTTGGTGCTCGTGGCATAGACCGGGCGAAGCAAGCCGCCGTTCAGAAAGTTGGCGGAGAGTTCCAGACCGTTGAAGAGCGGGCTGACGTTGCGGTAACCGGACTTCACCGAACTGCGCAATTCATCGTATTGCCTTTGATGACACGGCAGGCAAGCCTGCGGCCGCTGATAATCCTGGTTTTTAAAATTCACGTCCGTCGGACCACCGGTGGGAGTTTGGGCCGGTAGACAAGCGACGAGAAACAGGAGACTGAAAGAATAGCGGAGCAACATATTTTACTTGGCCTTCACTTGGGGACTCAACGCGCCCGTGTGACATTGCGAGCACGTATTTTGGAATGTATGACACGTCAAGCAGGAGCGTGTGTTGAGCAGCGCCAGAGTGGCATGGCCGCCGCCTGCGAAAATCGGCAACGGTTCGTGGCTTCTGGGCAACTCGTTGTGGCAACGAACGCAGTAATCGGCTTGGTGGCACGTGGCGCAGGTGGTGCGATCGATGGCGGCGTATTTTCCGTGCAGATCGTCCTTCCAACGCGCGGTGTGCGACGCGGGCTTCATCACCTGGTGACACGACAGGCACTGATCGCCGCCTTCGGAAGCCGGCCTGACGTTCAGATGGCACACGAAGCAAGTGGAGTCGGGGGCGGCGGCGGCATCTGCATGGTGGATACGCCAGCTTTCGTTGTGGCTCTCCGGCTTCACGTTGCGAGTGTGGCTCACCGGAGTAAACAATCCTTTGACAGTGTCGTTGTGACAAACCTGGCAATTCGACATCCGGAACTCGGCGGGCGTGCTCTTGGCCGTATCGTGGCAGGCCACGCAGTCTATCATTTTGGGCAGCGCCAGGTCGGCGAGACTGGTGCTGCGCGGAATCGCGTAGTGACAGGTGGTGCAGTCCAGATTGAACTTCTGTTTCACCGCAAAATGCGCCACGTGATTGAACTTGATGTCGACATACTTGCCTGAAACCGCCGTCTGCGCGATCAGGCGTCGGGTTTTGGTGAAGCTCGGATTTTCGATTTCCTGCGGCGTGTGACAGCCGACGCAGCCTTCGGCGTCGAGCGCGGGCGTGAGCTGGGGCTTTACGCCAGGCTTGGAATGGCAGGTAGCGCATTCGGTGTGTCCTGGAAACTTCGCAAAGACGCCCTGCTGATCGAACTTATGACAGAAGGTGCAGTCGCCCCGGAAGCCGGTGGCCACGTCCTTGCGGCCTTGCTTGTCCACGTGATTGGCGTGGGAGAACCGGAACAGCAGCGCGCGCGTTCCGCTGTAACGGGGATAGGGCTGGAGATCGGTCTTGCTACGCGTGGTGGTGGAGTGGCACGCAGCGCACACGGGCGCGCGAGCTTTGGCGCCGTTATTGTCGAAGTCGTCAGCGTGGCAGCCCATGCACTGGTCATGACCGGGCCGTTGGAGTTCGACCGAGCCGTCTTTCACCGCAACGTGACAAAGGGAGCATTCCAAACTTCCGAACTGGGCCAAATGGATGGCGTGGACGTAAGGCTCACCGTTGGGAGCAAACAGGGGAGCAGCGGGCGGGGCCTTTTTGGCGGCTTTCTTGTCCGCCGGAGCAGCGGGCTTGGCAGCGGGTTGGGCGGGGGGTTGAGCCTGGATCAGAGACCCGGATGCGAGGAGGAAAAGCAGGCCGAACCAGGGGGTTCGGCGCAGACGAGGGCGTCTGCCCCACGCCGAAATCACCGGTGTGCTCAGTATTTCCATACCACTCCTACGTGCAGCGCACGCGAGTTCTTCAGGTCTGGCGTAAACAAAAAGAAGTCGTTATCGAGATTGTAGTCGGCGAAAATCCTCTCGCGCGAGTTCACTTTCCACCAGGCGCCGGCTAGCCATCCGCTTTGGTGGAGACCGTTGAGATAGTAGAACTGATCCTGCAAGCTCACGCGCCGGTAATAAACGCCGCCGCTCAAGCCGAACCGGCCATCGCCGAAGCTTTGCCGAATTTCACCCGTTAGGTCCTTAACGCTGGTCTCGCCAGTGTAGCTGATATTGTCGAGCGTGGTGGAATTGAGCGGGCTCAGCCGGTCCGAATTATGCTGGTGATATTCGTAGAACAATTCCGTCTTGCGCAGCGGAAAGACCTGGCTGTTTACACGATAGTCTTCAAACGAGGTGTCGAAAGGACCTTGGTCCTTGTCGTCCACCAAGCGGCGAACCCAAACCGTTCCACCCAAGCGGAATCGCGCCGACAGCGTCCGGCGTGCGTCGATCATAAACTGGCCGAATGGCTTGAGCGGGCCGATGTTCAAGGCCGGGAGCCCATTGTAGGAGTCGTGATCGCGGGCGATCTCGGTGTAGTCGTAAAAATATTCCTTGTCGGTAAGTTCCTGGTAGTAACTCGCGCGTATGGATGTGTTGCCGCTTCCAGGCGCGAAGATCACCTGGCTATTAAAGTCCACCGGCGAACCGCCCACCACGCGGAAGTAGGAGCTCCACAGCCATGCGGGGCCGAATCGTCGACGATATCCAAAACTGTGCGATCCCTTGACGTACCACAGGCCGTCGTATTCGAAGCTGGAGTCGGGGGTCAGCTTGAATTCGATGTTGGCGCCGCCGATGGCGCGGGGGCCCGGCTCGCTGAAATAGGTGAAGCGGCGGCCGGCGTAGAGCGTCACTTTGAAACGGGGCCGGTTGAGAGTGGAGGCGATGCCGTCGAGCGAAGCCAATTCCGCGCCGTAAATGTTGATCCGGCCGATCTGCAGATCGAGTCCGGACCAGTATCCGTCACCGGGCTTTCCATGAATCGACACCGAAGCATCCAACACCTGGTAGGTGCGGTTGCCGGGGAAAGTCTCGACGATATTCTGGGCCGGAGCGCCGGGATTCACGGTAGTGAGGTCCTGATCCTGGCGCAGAGTGAAATGCGTGTCGACCCTATCGGAACCCCAGCCCGTGGTCCCCATGTCGAGCAAGGTTTCGAAACGGTTGGCGCCGCCCTGAAAAATCGGCGGGTACGGATAACCGGCCGGATTGAAAACGCCAGTGTTGGGCTCGTTGATGATGCCGGTTACCGTGGAAACGCCGCTATTAAAAGATGTGTCGTAACGATAGTAGTCCGCGCGGCCTTCGAAATAGAAGTGATCGTTGAAATTCGCCGGCGTTTCCTTGCCGCCGATTTGCGGAGGATTCAGGGCAGGATCCGGGGCCGCTGGGGCGGAGGTTCCCTGCAAGACCGAATTCCACATCTCATCCACGCTAGGTGAGGGCACGCTCGGCGCGGGAGCAGCAGCAGGCGCGGCCGACTTCGCCTCTTGTGCGGAGGCTGGTAAGGCAGCCGTCGAAATTAATAACGCAAGGGAGATCGCCGCGTTCTGGACGCACCATCCGGCGCCGACTCCCGCAAGCCTTGTCAAGAGGATCCTCCGATCTAAAGACTATGGCTTCTCAGATTGCCCGCTTCCCGGTTTTGGATGCTTCGGTTTGGCCATGGGCGTAACGCCCAGTGCCGCCAATCGCGCCTGCGCCAAAGTAATGCGCCAAGGATAAGTGTCGCTGTGCCACTGGGTGGCCTCGAGATAAAAATTCAGTTCACTCGCTTCCTGCGTGGAATTGCCGAGAGTATGGTAGATTTCGGCCAGTTCCCAGTGGACGTGAGCGTTATTCGCCAAATCGCCGGTAAGCGCAGTGGTCAACTCCGTCACCGGCGATAGCGCGAGTTCGGCCTGGTATTGTGCGATCGCCTGGTTGTAGTCAGCGGTAGCGTTGGCCGGTACGGTTTCCGTTGCCGCCATCCCGGCGTAAGTCTCGGCGATGGCTGCGTGCACGCCGAGCCGCAGAGGATCGATCATCGTGACTTCTTGATATAACGCAATCGCATCGGACGGTGAACTCTGCCGCAACAAGCCTGCCAGCCGCAGGCGCACCGTGAACATGCAGGGCGCCGGGTTGAGAACTCCGCTGGTTGGAATCGCTGCAGTGACGATCTGGCAGGTTCCGTTCGCTAGACTGTTCATTGAAATCGACTGCTTGTAATCCGCGATCGCGCCGGCTGTGTCCTGCAGGTCGTCTTGTTTATAAATGCCTCGCTGGGCGAATTCCCACGTGTTCGATGGAGTCGTGATACCGAGCAGGTTCCAATCGATCCGGCCCTCGAAATAGAAGGGATTGGGCTGTGGATAATTCGGGTTCGTGGTTTGAAACGTGACGCCCGGAATGTATGCGGGCGAGGTCGAGTTCTGCGGCGGCGTTGAACTCTGCGCGAAAGCAATCGCGACAGGGAGAATCGACAACGCAACTCTAACGCAGAAAATGGTACGAAGCACAGAAACCTTCACAGATTCAATGTGAACAGTTTACGCATCGGGACTCCGCGCGTCAAGCAATCTTTCCCAATTGGGTACTAGGGAAGGCCAGGCTCGTCGCCGCTATGTGCGCGTGAGGCCCCACGCCCCGACTTGAGAGCACGAGGGCAGCAGCGCCGCGAACCGGTTGAGATACTGCGGAACTATTTTTTCCACGTACGCATGTAAGCCACCACATCGTTGACCGATTCGCCGGTACCGGAGGCGACTGGCCTCATTTTGCCGACACCGGCGGTGATGGCTTTCTTGAGTTGGTCGTCGGATTCGGCTTGCACTTCGGGCGACTTGAGGTCCCTCATATCGATTTTCAGAGCCTTCACCACGGCAGGGTTGGGCGTTCCGTCTGCTCCGTGACAGGATTTGCAGGCTTTGTCGTACGCCGTCTGTCCAGCTTTTACGTCGGCAGCCGAAGCCCCCGCCGCAATCAGAATGAAGAGAGTGAGCACTGCAAGGAGCTTTCGCACGTCCCGATCATACACCGGGCGAAATCTGAGTGAAACGAACCATCCGCCTAAGGCGAAATGCGTGGAAGACGCCGCGAGAAAAAGCTAGTTCAGATCGACGCGGTTGTTCCGAGCGGTGTCATTCCAGGGAACGAGGTGCCGGTGATTGTGAGCAACAGGTGCGATCAGCCCGACGGTGACGATCGCGGTAAAGGGAGATCCCCTGTTGTATACTCGATAGCCAATATGGAAATCCTCACCTAAAGATGCGACTGCGCTTCTGGGGTACCCGTGGATCGATCGCCGCGCCCGGTCCTTCCACCAATCATTTCGGCGGGAACACTTCTTGCGTGGAGCTGACCACGCCTGGGGGCGCCATATTAGTTCTCGATTGTGGCACCGGCGCCCGCCTGCTGGGAGATCGGTTGCAGTCCGGAAATTCGGAACCAGTGTCGGCCACCATCCTGCTCACCCACACGCATTGGGATCACATCCAGGGCTTTCCTTTTTTCGCGCCGTTGTTTGTTCCGCGCAATCGCTTCGTGATTTACGGGCCGGAAGGAGCGCACCAATCGCTGCGCGACATTCTGGCGGGCCAAATGGAACGTAACTATTTTCCGGTGCAACTCAATCAGCTTGCCGCCGAGATCCGCTATCAGGACCTGACGGAAGGGGCGCACCAAATCGAGGGGCTTCAGGTCCGTGCTCAACCAACGAATCATACATCGCGGACGCTGGGGTACCGCATCGAATCGAACGGCCATTCCATCTGCTATCTGGGCGATCACGAACCGTACTACGAAGGTATTTGGCGCGAAGGAGCGGCCCCCGGACGGATGGAATCGATTCGCGAGGAAGGCGATCGCAGGCACGCGGCATTCATGCAGGGCGCAGACATCGCGATTCACGACGCGCAATACACGCCGGAAGAATACGTAACCAAGAGAAGCTGGGGCCACAGCGCCTACCCGTATGTGGTGGAGTTAGCTGCGCTGGCTGGTGTGCGGCGATTGTTTCTCACGCATCACGATCCCTCGCACAACGATGCTTTTGTCCGCGACATTGAGAAGCGCGCGCGGGCGCTCGCCAAACAATTGAACTCGCCGCTCCAAGTCACATGCGCCTATGAAGGCTGTGAGATCGGGTTGTGATAGTCTTGCCGCAACGGGCATGCCGTGAACGAGCCGAGTTGCGCTAGAATGATGTCCTGTGCGGCAGGCGGGGAGCGCGCCGCTCCAAGGAACGCAGTCTGATTGAGGGCCGGTCGGAGCATTTCTACCAGAGAGAACCATGACTGAGAAGGAAGTTACACCGGAAATCCTCGGAGTGCTGCGATCCATGGACCTGTTCAAGGGCAAAGATCCGGACGAACTGGTCGAGTGGCTTGGGAAAGCGCCCTTCGAAGGCGGCGCCGAATGTGCGCTGCGGCAATTTGCGCCCGGTGAACGGATCACCACCGAGGGGAATTTCGGGAACTCCTTCTTCGTGTTGACTCGCGGCACAGTGAACGTAACTCTAGGGCCGGAAGCCCAACGGCTGGCCACGCTCGGCCAGGGCAGCTTCTTCGGCGAGATGACTCTGATCAGCGGCCTCCCGCGAAACGCCAGCGTCATAGCCCAGGAACCTTGCCAAGCCATTGAAGTACCGCGGCGTGCGTTCGAATACTGGATGAAGAAGCCAGGACCGTTTCGCACCACGATGGACCAGACCTACATCGAACGAGGCCTGGCGAATCATCTGCGCACGATTCCCGAATTCGCGGAGATCGAGGCCGGCGTAGTGCAGGAACTGGTGAAGAAGGTTCGGCTGCGCATCTTCTCCAAGGACGAGGTGATCGTCAAGGAAGGCGACGATGCGGACAGCTTCTATCTGATCCGCGACGGCTTCGTGCGAGTAGTCAAAGGTATGGCGGGCGGCGAACAGCGCACCGTGGCGTACCTCAAAGACGGCGCGTATTTTGGCGAGACTGCGCTGCTGAGCGCCAAGCAACGCAACGCCACTATCGTCGCCATGGGAAAAGTGGAAGTGATCCAGGTGATGAAGGATGATTTCTTCGCGCTGGTGAACCGGGACGAGAAATTCGCGGATCGCCTGGAGGAAGATGAACGGCGGCGGCAGGAGGAGAAATCGTCTTCGCTGCTCGCCCACGCCTCGCCCCTCGGGTTCGTCGGGGAAGTGGTGGAGCGCGGACTGATCAAGGCCACCTCGGCGCTCGTGATCCACCTGAACGTTTGCACGCGCTGCGGCAATTGCGTGAAAGCTTGCGCGGAGCTGCATGACGGAATCTCGCGGCTGACCCGGCACGGAATGCTGTTTGAGGCGCCGAAGCGGGAAACCTTGACGGTGTTGGAGCCATTACTGGTCACCACTTCATGCATGCATTGTCTGGACCCGGAATGCATGATCGGATGCCCCACCGGGGCGATCACGCGCGACGTGAACGGCGAAGTGATCATCCAGACTTCCTGCATCGGGTGCGGAAATTGCGCGCGGCGCTGCCCGTACGGTAACATCTCCATGGCCGACAAGGCGCATAGCCGCGAGGAGCTGGAGAAGCAGAAGACCGGCGCCCCCATCATCGGCGGCTATATGAAATTCTGGAAGACGCCGGAAAACGAGCCGATGATGCATGAGATCGAATCCAACAATCAGAAGGCGGTGGTTCGCCGCATCGCGGTAAAGTGCGATCTTTGCCAGGATTACCACTACAATCACGGATGCGTGCACAATTGCCCTTACGGCGCGATCGAGCGCATGGATGCGGGCGCGTACTTGCATGAGGTTCGAGGCGCCGAATGAGTCCCTCGAGGAGCCTGGTAGCAGGGGCGCGGGTCTCGTCAAGCGGACGCGCGGCCAGAGTTGCCGAGCGGGTGTGGCAGGTGTTGGCGGTGCTGGCAATTGCGGCGCTGTCGTGGTGGTACTTCGCGGCGCACCGGCAGCCATCACCCAATCGCTATCACGGCCTGGTGCTCGCCCTCGGCTGGATTGGAACGTCGCTCGCGGTGTTCGCCGCCGCGCTGAGCATCCGCAAGCGCATGGCGTATCAAGGCGTCGGCAAGATGTCTGTGTGGCTCACCGCGCACATCTACATTGGGATCGTTGCCGCATTCGCCATTTTCTATCATTCGGGATGGCGCGCCGGCGGCCCGCTTTCTGCGTGGCTTCTGGCGTTTTTCTCGCTCACCATCGTCAGCGGATTGATGGGCTGGTGGTTCTCCCGCACACTACCGCGGCTGTTGACCGCCATGGAGGAAAGCCCCGCCATCATGGAAGATGTGCTCACCGTGCGCAGCCAGTGCCTGCAAGGGATGCTCGAACTGGCCAGCGCCGGATCGCCCGAATTCAGCAGCCTGGTGGAAAAGCGTTTGATGAAGGAGGCGGCGTCCTGGAGCCGCATGTTCCGGTTCTACAGGCGGCGATCCACGCTCGCCCAGGAGCTTCCCGAATTCCAGAAAGAACACGAGAAGGCTTTAAACGACTTGAAACCGCGCGAACACCCGGCGTACCGGCGCGCCACTGAATACGCCCTGCGGGTGAATAAAATGAATGCGGAGTTGCTTCTGCAGCGCGCGATGCGCGGTTGGCTCACGTTCCACATCGTAGCCACCGGAACCATGTTCGGACTGGCGGCGGTGCACATTTTCACCGCGCTGTATTATTGAGGCCGCTAGCGCAAAGGTAACTGGCATGCTCGAACTCATTTTCTTGGAAGGCGGCCAACCCGGCCAGACAATCCGGCTGAACTTCGATCGAGCCTGGTTCGGGCGCCAGCCCACGTGCGATTTTGTGCTGCAGGGCGATGGTATCAGCCGCGTGCACTTCTGCATTGAGAAGCGCGGCGAAGATTACGTTCTGGTGGACAACCGGTCCACCAATGGAACGTTCGTCAACAGTCTGCGGACCGAGCTTGCCACCCTCCACGCCGGCGATGACATCGTGGCCGGTAGCAACCGGTTGCAGGTTCGCGAGGCCGCCGCCAACGCCCGGCACGCGTTCCGCTTCGTCGCGCAACAGGGCGTGGGCGAAGGCGGATCGCACATTGTTGAACAAGAAACCGTCCTGCTTGGCCGGAAAAGCACTTGCCCGATTCAGTTGAACGATCCTGCGGTGGCAGCGGTGCACGCCCAGCTGGAGCACCGAGCGGACGGCGTCTGGATCACGGATGAATCCAGCGGCGCCGGGGTCTACGTCAACGGCCAGCGCATCGTGAACCAGCAGCTGCATCACGGCGATGTGGTGACGATCCAGCCGTTTGAGATCACAGTCTCGCTTACCGAGGAGACGTGCTTCCTGGGAATTCGGGACCGTACAGTGGAAGCGCAGGAGACGCCGAAGCAGATCCCGGGTCAGTACCGCGAGGTTGTAGTTCCCCCGCCGCGCGAAGCTGGACAGGCCAAACCGTCGTCGGCCATCGCCGCGCTGCCGCGCTGGATGCGGGCCAAGGCGCCTATCTGGGTGCCAACCTCCGATATTCTGCCGAACCGCTTCCGGTCCGTGCTGCTCGCCATTTTCGTCCTGGGCGTTTTGGGTTGGGCCGGAGTTGCATTTGCGAAGAAGTGGAATTCGGCTTATAGCCCGGGCCCCTTGACGGAAGCGCACGCGGCCTTCGGTTGCGAGATGTGCCACTCCAGTTTCGCGAGCGTGCAAAGCACCAGTTGTCTGAGCTGTCATGCGGACAAGACGGCCACTGCAATCCACCAGCAAATCAAGATCGGTTGCACACAATGCCATTCCGAGCATCGCGGCGCGAAATTCGATATCGCACGCAATGTTGGTGCGGGATGCCAATCGGCCGGTTGCCATGTCACCGTTCACGCCGCGGAGAAGAAGTTGCTCGCCCAGCAGAGCGCCCCGGAGCCAGGTCTCAAGGTCCCTCCAGCGGTTGCTTTGGCCGCCCATTTTGAAGCGGGCGACAAGATGCACGACAAGCACGCCAATCTCAAAGCGGGTTGCGCGGCTTGCCATACCGGAGGCGATCCATCGCTTGCGGCAGTGGACCCGCAACATCCCGCTGTTCGCACGAAGGAGCTGAAAGATATCCGGATGCGCTGCCTCGGTTGCCACGGTTTCGGCCCCCAGGCGACCTTGCGGCAACGCTGCTATAGCTGTCATCTGGAACATCCCGACGAGAAAGCAGCGATCATCACAACGCTGCGTTTCCCGGAGACTCCGCGGCCGGCGCGCGCGAGTATGGCTCGCAGTCCCAGTGGTCTGCTGGTTTTGCTGGGCGCGATCGTCGTGGTGCCTCTGTTCTTCGGGGCCGTAACAGCCGGCAATCTTCGACTGAATCACGGGCGGTTCCGGGCCGAGGTGGAGCAGAGACTTCGATCCGCTCCCGCACCGAAAGCTCCGGCAGCCGCTGCAGCGCCGCCGATGGTTTTACCCAAAACAGCCGAGCCTAAACCGACCGACAATCAGGCGCCCGGCGGCAATCTGCGTCCGAGGATCGACGTCGATCTGTGCGTGGGCTGCGGCACATGCGTGCACGTGTGCCCGTTCAACGTGCTCGAGATCGTCAATGAAAAAGCCATCGCGGCGCGCCTGGAAGATTGCACCGGATTCGCGGCCTGCGCGGCGGAGTGCCCCACCGAAGCTATCGTGCTGGTGTCCGGCGGCGCCATGCAGACCATGGAGCTGCCCACCTATGACTCAGATCTCGAGACCAACGTTCCTGGCATGTATCTGGCCGGCGAAGTGACGGGAAAGGCTCTGATCAAGGTCGCCATCAACCAGGGGAAGAAAGTTGTCGAGACGATCATGAAGAACAAGCCGGCGCCCGGCTTTCAGTACGACGTGATCGTGGTGGGCGCGGGGCCCGCCGGCACCAGCACTGCATTGGCCGCAAAAAGTGAAGGCTTAAATGTGCTGGTACTCGAACAGGGAACGCAAGCCAACACAATTAGAAACTATCCGCGCCAGAAATTTGTGATGGCCGAACCGGTGATGATCCCGGTGTATGGGCCGTTGTGGATGGAAGACACGTCGAAAGAATCGCTGCTGGAGCGATGGCAGCAAATCATCGCGTCCACCGGTCTCGTGATTCAAGAAGAAGAAAAGGTGTTGCGCGTGGTTCGTGACGCCGATCACTTTGTGGTGACGTCGAGCAAAGGCGAGTATCAAGGAGCGCGCGTGGTGCTCGCGATCGGCAAGCGTGGCAGCCCGCGCAAGCTGGCCGTTCCCGGCGAGGATTCGTCGAAAGTGGCTTACAATCTGATGGACGCCGACGCGTACAAAGGCAAGTCCATCTGCATCGTGGGCGGCGGCGACAGCGGGCTCGAGGCGGCATGCGGTTTGGGCCGTCCGGATTTGCAAAACAAAGTGTGGGTGGTTCATCGCACCGAAGACTTCAGCCGGGCCAAGCCGCGCAATCAGAAGAAGATCAAGAAGGCCATGGACGAAGGCCGAGTGCAAGCGTTCTTCACGGCCGCCGTAACCGAGATTGGCGAAAATTCCATTTCTGTCCAAACCGCGACAGGCGTGGAGAAGATCGATAACGACTACGTCTTCGTGATGGTGGGCGGCGAGAGCCCCAAGAAGTTTCTCACCGACTGCGGAATCGAATTTTCTCAGCGGCCGCTGGGATGAGCGCCGCGGCGGAGGGGCACATGGCCCCTCCACATGAAAGACCGGCAGAGACTAGGCCAGGTCGTAGCGATCGAGATTCATCACCTTGCTCCAGGCAGCCACAAAGTCCTTCACCAACTTCTCCTTCGAGTCGCTGCACGCATAGACTTCCGCGATGCCACGGAGCTGGGAGTTCGAACCAAAGAGAAGATCGACCCGGGTGCCGGTCCACTTGATTTTGTCCGTCGCACGATCGCGCCCCTCATATACGCCTTCGGATGAGGACGGCTGCCACTTCGTCCCCATGTCGAGCAGGTTGACGAAGTAATCATTCGTCAGCGTCTCAGGCCGGCTGAGTGAAGACCCCGTGTTTGGACTGTCCGAAGTTCGCATTCAGCGCGCGCATGCCGCCGATGAGAACCGTCATCTCGGGAGCCGTCAGCGTCAGCAACTGCGCCCGATCCACGAGAAGCTCCTCGGCGGACATGGGGTGCCCGCCGCGCAGATAGTTACGGAATCCGTCGGCCACGGGTTCGAGTGGTGCAAAGGAGTGCACATCGGTCTGCTCTTGCGAAGCATCCGTGCGCCCAGGCGCGAAAGATATTTTGACGTCATGTCCGGCTTTCTTCGCCGCTGCCTCGATGGCCGCGTCGCCGCCCAGGACGATCAGGTCAGCGAGCGATACCTTTTTCCCTTTTCCATTGGACTGCGTGCCGGATTGCGAAGCGTTGAACTCCTTTTGGATCCCTTCCAGCTTCTGCAGCACCTTCGCCAGTTGAGCCGGCTGGTTCACTTCCCAATTCTTCTGCGGCTCGAGGCGGACGCGCGCACCGTTTGCGCCACCGCGCTTATCGCCGCCGCGGAACGTGGACGCCGAGGCCCACGCCGTCGACACCAGCTCCGAGATGGACAGTCCAGACGCGAGAATCTTTGCCTTGAGCGCGGCAACGTCCTGCTCGCCAATCAACGCGTGATCCACTGCGGGAACAGGATCCTGCCAGATCAGCGTTTCCTTCGGCACAAGTGGGCCGAGGTACCGCGCAACAGGTCCCATGTCGCGATGCGTCAGCTTGTACCAAGCCCTGGCGAACGCGTCCGCGAGCTCCTCGGGATGATCCCGGTAACGCTTCGCGATGGGCGCATAAATCGGGTCCAGCTTCAGGGCCAAGTCCGTCGTGAGCATTCCCGGGGCGCGCTTTTTCGACGGATCGTGCGCGCCAGGAACGGTACCGGCTCCAGCGCCGTTCTTGGGAGTCCACTGGAACGCGCCGGCGGGACTCTTGGTGAGTTCCCATTCATAGCCGAACAAGTTCTCCAGGTAGTTGTTGCTCCACTTCACCGGGGTGGTGGTCCAGGTGACCTCAATGCCGCTAGTGATGGCGTCGTCGCCGACGCCGGTGCCGTAGCTGTTCTTCCAGCCGAGGCCTTGCTGCTCGATGCTGGCGCCCTCGGGTTCGGAGCCGACGTACTTGCCCGCGTCTGCAGCACCGTGCGTTTTTCCGAACGTGTGCCCGCCCGCGATGAGCGCAACAGTCTCCTGGTCATTCATCGCCATCCGCGCAAACGTCTCCCGGATGTCCCGTGCCGCGGCCAGTGGGTCCGGCTTTCCATTGGGCCCTTCCGGGTTCACATAAATCAAACCCATCTGAACGGCCGCCAGGGGATTATCGAGCTCGCGATCGCCCTTGTAGCGCTCGTCCCCCAGCCACTTGCCTTCAGGCCCCCAGAAAATATCCTCAGCGGGCTCCCAGACGTCCACGCGCCCGCCGGCAAAACCAAAGGTCTTGAACCCCATCGATTCCAGGGCGACATTGCCGGCCAGAATCATCAGGTCGGCCCAGGAGATTTTCCGTCCATATTTCTGCTTGACCGGCCACAGCAAGCGGCGCGCCTTATCGAGGCTCGCATTGTCCGGCCAGCTATTGAGGGGTGCAAAACGTTGCGTTCCGTAACCTGCCCCACCGCGTCCGTCGCCGATGCGGTATGTGCCTGCGCTGTGCCACGCCATGCGAATGAAGAACGGCCCATAGTGGCCATAATCCGCCGGCCACCACGCTTGCGAATCCGTCATCAAAGAGTGCAGGTCCTGGATCACGGCATTCAGGTCGAGGCTTTTGAACTCCTCGGCGTAATTGAATTCCTTGTCCATCGGATTGGACAACGGGGAGTGCTGGTGCAGAATCTTCAGGTTCAGTTGATTCGGCCACCAGCCCGCATTGGTCGGGGCCCCTGCCACAGTATGTCTGCGAGGGCCGCCCACGACCGGGCATTTGGCTTCAGGTAATATGTTTTGCTCTTCTCTTTCGGGGAAAGACGCCCCGGCAGCGGTGGTGTGTTCCATAGGTTCCTCTTTCTTATGATTAACGGGGAGCGCGCCGCGGAGCGCACTTCGTGCACAGCCCGCGGAAAATGAGTTCGCATTCGCGAACAATCCGTTTACCGAGAGAGCGGGACGCAGGCTTCGGCACGGCGTACCACTCAATGTCTTCCACATTGCCGCATCGATCGCAGATGAAGTGGTGATGCTGCAGGCCCTTTGCATCGAACCGCGCGGCACGGCCCTCAACGGCCACTTCACGCACCAAACCCGCCTGCACCAAGTCCCGCAGATTGTTATAGGTCGTGGCCCTGGAAGAGCGCGGATCCACCCGATTCACGGCTTCGAAGATTTCCGCAGCTGTGGGATGTTTGTGCTGTTCCATCAAGAACGCCATCACGGCGTAGCGTTGCGGAGTACATCGCAAGCCGCTGCCTTCCAAGGACCGTTTAATCGCCTCGGCGTCCATCAAGTGTTTAGATTATATCTAATGTGATAGTTTGTCAAGACTCGGAGGGGCTCAGCGCGACAAGATGCTTCTGACGTGAGCAGCAGGAACGTGAAGGTTTCTCGTAGATAAAGCCGGACAGCATGCTCCGTGTGGCTTAGGTCCCAGGTCGCCGGCGAAGTTAACGTGGGCTTCCAGAAGGCGCTCTGCAACCTGACGAGGGATGTGACGTGCCAGCAGACACGAACAGGCCGCCGTGGCCGCCTCCCTTGAGCCCCCGGCAGTGGAGAGCTCGCCACCCGTTGAACGCAAGAGCGAAATGTGGAACAGCAGATCGCCTGGCGTGGAAACCGCATGGCGCGCTCCCGCGCTACGTTCGGGCTTGCGCCCGGGTAAAACGTGAGTACCTGGATGGTCGGATCATCCACTTCCGGCAATGCGGAGACGGGAAGCTGCGTATATCCGACAATGCCAACCAGGAGGATTGCAGCCATCAACAACGCGGTGGCCACCGCCGCAAAATAAAGGCGCGCGATGGATTCACGGCCCGGTGCTCCCGCTCGTACTGGCCGGGACAGGCTTATTCGAAATGACGATCGCGGAGTTGTCCTGCAACTTATCAAAGCTGCTGTTGGCGACAACGTCTCCCGGACCGACGCCCGTAACTTGCGTTAGCCCGCGGTATTTACAAATTGGTTCGGGAAGAGTGCATCATTTTTGTTGTCGAAGACAGCTCGCCCTTTTACCGTCCCCGTCGTAGGAGCCGCGATTTGATGTTCAGGTTCCGATGTTTGTATGCTCTTCCGGAGTTGCCATTTTCGGTGCCGGCTAAGTGCGATTTCGCGCTGCCGTCTTTTGGCTTTGCTGCGCACGCCGACCACTACCCGAGGATTCGAATTCTGTCATGCGTTGGAATCCAGCCTCGATTTGGCTGTTTCGGCGATGACCACTGGCGGTCATACGGTCAAATATGGTCAACCATAACTAGCGCTTCCAGCGGCCGGCGCAACCCTGAGGATTTGGCGCTTAGCTTGCCCTATCGATTATTCAGCGAGAGGAGATGCTATGCATATTCGATTTGTTCGTGCGCTGTTGTTGGTGGGAGGAATGTTATTGCTGTCGACGGCGTCTTTCGCGCAGGTCGGCGTATCCGTCACAATCGCTCCCCCTGAGCTGCCCGTCTACGAGCAGCCTCTTTGCCCCGGCGACGGCTATATCTGGACGCCAGGGTATTGGGCTTGGGACGGCGAGTATTACTGGGTACCAGGCACATGGGTGCTGCCCCCCGAAGTCGGGTTCCTCTGGACTCCGGGCTATTGGGGTTGGGGCGGCGCCGGATTTCTTTTCAATGAAGGCTACTGGGGCCTGTCAGTAGGTTTCTACGGCGGGATCGACTATGGCTTTGGATACTTCGGTCATGGTTATGAAGGCGGACGCTGGCAGAACGGGCATTTTTTCTACAACACCGCGGTGAATCGGGTCGACGCCAATGTCATCCACAACGTTTACAACACCAGGGTGAACGAGACGCGCTAACCGCGTCAGCTACAACGGCGGTAACGGCGGGATCAACGCGCGCGCCAACTCTGAAGAAGAGGCTGCTGCTCATGCGCAGGCATATTGGGCCTGTATCGGCTCAGACTCAACATGCCTGGTCTGCCCGCAACAACCCCCAGCAGCGCTTTTCCGCGAACCGCGGCGCGCCGCCGGTGACTGCGACTCCTCGCCCCAACCTTGCGGTCCATCCTAAGGACCTGCCGCCTATCGAACGCCCCGCTGCTCCCAACACGGGGAACGCGAAGCAGGACCAGAAATATCAGAAGGAGCAGGAAAAGCTAGTCGCGAAGCAAAACCAGGATCGCCAGAAACTCCAGCAGCAGCAGGACAAGGAACATCAGCAGCTGGCGAAACAAAACGCTGATGCGGGCAGAATGCAGCAGGTGGAGCAGCGGCACCAGCAACAGACCCAGCAAATGCACCAAGGACACGTGCAGCAGAGGCAGCAGCTGCAGCAGAGACAGCCGGCGGGCGGCGGAGGATCCCGTGGCGGCGGACGTCGCTGATCGAATTTTCGTAATGCCGCGGCTGGCTAGCCGACAGAGGCACGGGCGCACCTCGACGCACAAAAATAAGCTCACCCGCGCCTTCGTTGTGGGCGACTCACGTAGTAGCGCAAAGGGTGCGGCGCGCGCCACAAAACAGGCCAGGAACTGCTTCGCGCCGCGCTCCGTTTTGCGCGAGTTCCTCAGTAGTGCCATGGCGATCTCGATCGCTCTGCTAAGCGGGTGCAATGTTGGCCCACGATACGTCGTGCCCGCCCTCCCCGCCCCGCCGGCGTCGCCGCCTATAAACAGACTGTGCTCACGGCGTTTCAACAGGTGGAAGACTACATCGCCACTGTGCGTGTGCTCTCGGAGCAAATCGCGCGTCAGGATGCAGCGGTGGAAGCTGCGCAACGCTACGTGGAGATCGCTACGGGGCGGTACCAAACGGGTCTTGATCCCTACCTCAACGTGATGACGGCCCAGCTTACCCTGTTGAGCGATCAGCAAACCGAGGTGACTCTGCGCGTGAGCGAGATGACCGCGGCGGTTCAGTTGATCCAGGCCCTGGGGGGCGGATGGGAGGGCACTCAGCTTCCCGCGCCATCGCAGATTATGTCTAAAGCGGCGTCACGTCAGGTCGCCAATGCTCCATAGAGTGACGTTCCAAGCAAGCAAAGATAACGGAGGATCATAACCAAAGCATGTCGCTTGAAATCGCCCAGCGCGAGCAGGAAGGAATTGTAATTATCGATCTGAAAGGACCCCTTACGTTAGATGAGGGCGATCTCGATTTCCGAACTGAACTTGACAAGCTGGTCCATTCGGGAAAGAGCCGCGTAGTATTGAATCTCAACGATGTGAGCCAAATTGACACCACCGGGTTGGGTACGCTGCTATTTGCCGTGGCGAAGCTCCGCAAGGCCGGAGCAGGCTTGGCGCTCGTTAACTTGAAACCAACGCATATCAAACTGCTATTGGAAGCGAAGGTAGCGAACATTTTCGAGGTGTTCAAGACGGACCAGGATGCGATCAACAGCTTTTTCCCGGGCCGGGAATTCCAGCACTACGATATCTTGGAATTCGTCCAATCCCAGCAAGAGCCCGCGGAATCGAAAAGCGCGGTCGAACCAGCTTCAGCTTCTTGAGTCACTGTTCAGACACGGATCACTACACGTGCATTTGAGGCTTTGGTTAAAGCCTTTCGGTGATTTGTGAGCCGAAGCGGCTGGCGTAAGCCCGTGTGAATTCCGCGCCCAGGAAGAGCTTTCTCGCGACGAACAGCAGCGAGGTGCCGATCGCACCCATGGCGACATCGCCCCACTGCAGCGGCACGGCCAGGCAGGACCTTGAATACGAATGCAAACAGAACCGTGATGACAACGAAAGAGACCACCCACTCGGCGGTCTGAACAAGAGCCTCGGACGGCGCCGTGCCGGAATTCAGATACTTGCCGGCGGCGAAATCCAAGCATTCACAATCAGCGATGCCACCAGGAACAAGCCGGAAGCCAGCACCAGGGCGAAGGAAAGAAGCCGGTCTTTCACCACGTTGAAAATGCTCCGGACCGCGCTTGAAATCGTGTCTTCGGGAACCCTCCAGATGGTGTTCACCGCATCCCTTAGTTCGCTGACCACCGCCGTAGCCGCGAAAAAAACAGTAACCAGCGCAAGGACGGAAGTGGCGATGCCCCTAAAAGGCCGAACGCAACTTTACTGAGAGGCGCAATCTCTCTCAACGGAATCTGCGTCATCAATCTCAATCTCCCTCGGCGAAACTAGCGCCTGAATCTCTTTCAGCAGTGCAGCGACAAGCGAAAGCACCAAGGGGCCCAGAAGTATTCCCAGAATGCCAAATGCGTACGTGCCACCAATTGCCGCCAGCGCGATAAGCATCGGGTGTTGTTTGTCGCGTGCTCCGACCACGAACGGCCGCAGCACGTTGTCCACGGAACCGATGACGAGGAGGCACCAAATCCCCAGAAGCAGCGCTTTCAAATAGGCGCCCATAAAAACAAAAGCGATCACGACCGGAATCCAGACCAGCGGACTGCCCACCACAGGAATGATGGAGGCCAGTCCGCCGATCGCGCCCCACAGCACGGGAGCCCGAACGCCGACAAACCAGAAACCCAGGCTGAGCAACAGGCCTTGTCCGAACGCAACGGCCAGCACGCCATTCACGTTCGCCACCACCGAGTCGTGCACGGTCCGGAAGAGGCCGGTGGAGACACGCGGATCGAGCGGAGTGAGAGCGGCCAGCCGGCCGATCCAGTCTTCACCATGCCGGAGCAGGAAGTAGAGAAAGATTGTCGTTAGCAGCCCCATAATCAAAACGGATGTCATGTCACCAATTGCGGCGCCGGCGTTGTTTCGCAGGTACCCGGTAACAGTCCGCATGCCGTCCAGGAGCTCCTCCCGAATAGCTGCGGCATTGAGGGGGAGGCGAGTGGCCAATGCGTCGACAACCCGATCGGCAGTGTGTGTAACCAGAGCCGGCCAGCCACCTTCCTCCAGAGAACGCCGGCTCAGCCCCTCGTAAGTGGTCGTCAATTCCTGAGCCAAAGCCAGGCCGGCAAACGCGACGATGATTCCCAATAAAAGCACGGTCGCGAAGGTGGTGAGGAATGTGGCTAATCCAAGCCGATGTATTCGCCGGCTGAGCCATTGATTCGCCGGGTTGATCACAATGGCAAGAATCGAAGCAAGGATGAATGAAGTGAGGAACGGCCAGGCAATCCTTAATAGACTGGGCAGGAGCGATGCCAGAAGGACTGCGAGGAAGATCAAAGGTCCTCGTTTCGACATCCCTGACTTCGAGATCAACGATGTGCTCATTCGCTAAGTTCCCACGATTTCCTATCCGCAAGAGCAACTCCGAGTCCATCCCAAACGGCCCGACTCAAATGAGCAAATGAGGTGTCGGTTACCATAGAACCTATTCTGCCAATTCCTCCTAAAACAAAGCTTCGACGTAACCTTTTCGTACTGATTGTCCTGGGGCTTGCGGTGTACTTTTTCTTGCCCCAGTTCGCCAGAATCGAGCACGCCTTTCGCCTTGTTTCGACACTGAAGATTCCGTTGGTCATGCTCTCCATCGTGGCGCAAGTGCTCAGCTATCTCGGCAGCGGATATCTGCTGAGAACAGTTGTAAAGCTGGCAGCCAAACCGATCTCGATCGTCGACGGGGCGCTCTTAACCACTGCGGCGAATAGCATCGGCACGCTCGGTGGCGGCATACTTGGAACCGCCGGCATGACCTATCTTTGGCTTCGACGACGCGGCGTGAATCCCGGTGCAGCGGGGCTCGGCGGATGGCTTCCGATTTTCTTGAACAATGCCACGCTTGCAGTCGTATCGCTCGGGGGACTTGCCGTTCTCCTGTTCTTGAAGAAGTCATCGGGGGTCCTCGTTGTGAGCCTGTGCTTAGCGATTGTCATCCTCGGGGGTGGCGCGGGATTCTTTCTGTGGTGCTTAGCTTATCGAGAAAAGCTCATGCCAATGGCGATGGGAATCACAGGCTTCATTGCAAGGCTGCGCCACAAGGTGCAAGACCGTTCTGCGACCGAAGCGGCCGTCGACCGCTTGCTCGAAGGATGGGACGCATTATTGCACGGCGGCTGGCATGGGCCCGTCCTGGGTGCGGTGCTCAATACCGGCTTCGACATGTTGACGTTGGCCTTCCTCTTCTTGGCTGCCGGCCACGGCGTCACCCTTGCGGTCCTCGTTGCCGGTTACGGTGTCCCACAGCTATTGGGAAAGCTTACCGTCATTCTCGGCGGAATCGGGGTTGTCGAAGCCACAATGATTGGCCTGTACGGCACGCTGGGAGTGCCGCGGCCAATTGCGGTGGTGGTTGTGCTTGGGTATCGCCTTCTTTCGTTTTGGCTGCCGACGCTGGCCGGCATCGCTCTTGCGACCTATTTTGAGCACTGGCCTCGCGAGGTCGGCGAGATTGTGGATACGCTGGGCCCTGGTCCCGTTTAGTGAAATACGCCAAGCAGGTAGGCGACGAGGAGAATTACCAAGATTGTCCCAAGTCCTACGCCAGCACCGCCGCCGGTTCCCCAGCGGCCATAGCCGTAGTATCCTCCACCGACGCCAAAAAGCAACAGCAAAACGATGATTAATAACAGCATTGTCATTCTTCCTTTCGTCTGAATCTTGGGCCGCGCTCCGCGTGACTGCGGAATCTCACGCAGGGCACCGAGCGCGGCGCATCTACGTCTCCAGCACCTTTTCGATTTGGCCGACCTTCTTTTGGACTACGCCAGCGATTTTCTCGGCTTGGCCCTCGGCCGCTAGACGGGGGTTGTTGGTGACCTGTCCCGCTTTCTGTTTGGCTTTGCCCTTTATTTCATGAAGCTTGCCTTGAATCTGATCCTTGGTACTCGGTTTCATATTTTTCCCTCTACTCTCAACTAAGCATCTCTTGGGCCACCGGTAATGTTAGGCACGTAGAGCTTTGGAGCTTCACTTGCGACCTAATACGGTCAGGTAGGTCAGAATCGGAGAAAAACATGAACTCCGCAGCCTCCCCGGCACAGAGCGGCCCTTGGCTCCTTCAGGAGAGAGTCGACGGCAACGCCGGGCGCGACAATTTTGAGGAGATTGTCGGCCGAAGTGCGGCTATGAAGCGGGTCTTGCAAGAGGTTGAAACTGTTGCTCCCACCGACGCGACCGTGCTGATTCTGGGCGAAACCGGTACCGGTAAAGAGTTGATCGCACGTGCCGTTCACAGATTGAGTGCGCGCAAGAATCATCCTTTCGTCACGTTGAATTGTGCCGCCATTCCCACCGGACTTCTCGAAAGCGAGTTGTTTGGCTACGAGAAAGGAGCCTTCACCGGAGCCTTAGGGCAAAAGATCGGCCGGTTTGAAATGGCGCATCGGGGCACTCTGTTTCTGGATGAGGTGGGCGACATTCCGCTGGATCTGCAACCCAAATTGTTGCGGGCGCTGCAGGAGAAGGCATTTGAAAGGTTGGGCGGTACCAGAACGATTCCTATCGACGTCCGGCTCGTGGCAGCCACCAATCGCAATCTTAAAGAAATGATGAGCGACAAGCTCTTTCGCAGCGATCTTTATTACCGGCTGAAGGTGTTTCCGATCACGACGCCTCCTCTACGGGATCACCCTGAGGACATACCTGTACTCGCCCGGCACTTCACCCAAAAGTACGCGCGGGAAATGAACAGGCGAGTGGAAGCGGTTCCGCCGGACACAATGCCGGCTTTGCTGAGTTGGCCTTGGCCCGGAAACGTTCGTGAACTTGAGAACTTCATTGAACGGTCCGTCATCCTTTCGACGGGCGCCACGCTCCGTGTTCCATTGGCTGAACTGCGGGCCGACGTGGTGGAGGTTGCGGGTGGCACGCTGGCAGAAATGGAACGCGAATACATCATCCGCGTTCTCCGAAAGACTGGTGGCGTGATCAGCGTCGCAGCCATCCGTCTGGGGGTGCCACGCACCACCCTGAACGCCATGATGCGAAAGCTAGGGATCACGCGCAAGGATCTTTGATTTATGCAGATCGCGACGATGATCTTCCTCGCGGGCCTCTTTGCTCGGGACAACGCACCCGACGTGCGTCAGATTGTGGAGTCGTCGATCGCGGCAACCCAGCGGAGCTGGCAAGGGCGGCTCCTTTACACCTATATGGAGCGCGACGAAGATCGGCGGCTGGATTCGGAAGGGCGCGTGAAGTCCGAGGAAGTGGATGTATTGAGAATAGTCCTGGTCAACGGCGTTCCGTTCGAGCAACTCATCGAACACAACGGGCAGCCTCCCTCCGCTGCGGTGGAACGAAAACAGAAGGAGAAGCTCGACAAATTGAAGCGGGAAACTCCTGAGCAGCGGGCCGAGCGAATACGCAAGGAAGAAGAAGAGACCGCTTCGCTCGTCCGGGAAATACCCAAAGCCTTCGATTTTCAACTCGTGGGCGATGAAGTTATCAATGGCAGGCCGGCCTACATATTTCAGGCGACGCCGCACCCCGGCTATCAAGCGCAAGGCAAGTACGGCAAGATGTTCGCCAAGCTGGAGGGCAAGCTGTGGGTCGACAAGCAAGACCTCGGGTGGATCAAAGCCGATGGGCAGGTGATCCAGCCTTTCTCGATCGGATTATTCCTGGCGCGCGTGTTGCGCGGTTCGCGCTTAACCATGGAGCAGACACGGATCGGCGAAGGTCTCTGGGTCCCCGAACACGTCGAAATACGAGCGGCCGCGAAAATCTTCTTCTTCAAGAGTCTGGTGATCGATCGGGTCATGATTTATTCCGGCTACAAGCTGGCGGAAGCCGGCGTGCCCACGACAGGCGTTTCGGTGGTCCCGTAAATACGTGTAAAACGAGGCATAGGAGGTGTGTCAAACTTCAAGGCATGATGGAAAGGATCATTCATATCGAGTGGGACGGCCCCTATTCGCTCGATCAGCTTGACACCCTGAAGGACATCCGCAAGGACCATGGGCTCTATCAAATCTATGGGCATCATCCGGTCTACGGCTCCGACGTCCTCCTTTATATCGGCCAGACGTACGGCCGGACGTTTGGGGAGCGGATCGAGGAGCACAACTTCGGCGGGGGCTCGCAAGAGGACCGCGCGCACATCGAAGTTTACGTGGGTCGCCTGAAGGGTGCTACGTCGATGCCATCACCGGAAGACTGGCGTAACGAAATCAACTGGGCTGAGAAGCTTCTACTTTACGTACATGGTCCGGCGTACAATCCGGAGCACATGCTGGAGCTAAATGAGGCCGATCCCAGAGTGTCTGCTGCACGAGTGTTCAACTGGGGGTGCATCCGAGCGCTACGTCCGGAGGTCTCGGGTCGGCGGTGGACAAAAGCTGCCACGGATGAGGCCAACGCCTACAAAGTTTATGAGATCCCTTGAATGCGGACTCGGGATTTTTGGCACGATGCACCAAGCTGGGATTCCGCATGCGACAGCTTGGCTGACATAAAAGCCAAGCTCCAGATCGCGATCCAGAAAATTCGATAAAGAGTCCTTGGAATCCCCGCTGCGGACGTAGTGGGTGAGATCGCTGAAGAAGCGGCTGCTGAGCGGATGATATCCCAAGTCTTGAATGATCCAGGGCCCTTTACCTTTCCCAGGGGCCATTTGAACCCATCCTTGCGCCGAAGAGTTAAGGGGCGACGGCAGCGTCAGGGGAGCTTCGCGAGCTCTTTGACAAAGAGCGGATTTTGCGGAAACTCCGCGACGAGTTCCGTAAGTTGAAGCCGGGCAACGTCTGTTTTTTTCTCGCGCAGCGCCGCTAAGGCCAGCAGGATTTTCGCGAACGGCCGCAGGTAACGGCCACGCGCCGCGGCGATTTCGAGCTGCTGGAGGCCGACGCGCTTATCGCCGCTGATTCCCTTGAAGTGAAGAAACAATCGCTTCAATGCCGACAGGCTGCCGATGATGTAATTCGCCGCGCCCAGGGTAAGGTAGGCATCGGCGGCGTCCGGGTTGATGGCCAGTAGGGTCTTAGCAAATCCGTCTGCCTCGCGAATCATGGCAAGGCTTTCCAGCTGGTGCTTCTCGATCAAACTGGCATAGTCGGCCTGCATGCCCACGCTAATGGTCATGGCGAACAGCGCGTTCACATCGTCCGGGTCTGTCTCCAATCGAAGCCGTGCCAAGTTTTGCGCTCGCAGGTCCGCGGCGAAGAATGCATTGCGAATCTGCTGGTCCGGCTTAATCGCTATCTTGCCCAGAAAACGCTTGTTGTCAAAGAAGTACTCCGACGTCAGGACGCCTTGGCGGTAGCACTCCTCAAACAAATAGCTGGCGGCCTCCGACGCGCTCCCCAGAGGGTCTTCCGGATGGGACGCCTGCCAAACGGCAAACTGCGCCCGGCCTTCTTGAGGCTTCAGTTCGTACAGCAGGTGAAAACCGACGTCGAGTTCCGACGCGTTCGAAACCTCAGCCTGAGGCCGCCACGACCAAGCTGACGCCGCGCGGGCGTTAAGCGCCACCACACTTGGAAGGAGAAGAAGCCACCACGAAAGTCGTCGCATAAGCCACGCGCCAATCCGTCATCACGAGGGACGACTATCTTCCCGCTTGCAAGGGCGATGCCAACCCTTCCTCGGATGATATCTGCCGAACGCGATTTTGGCAGCTCCTCTGCAATGGCGACGCGAACAGGGCGTAAGTGCTTTCAGCCAGGACAGCAGTTAAATTGCGGAGTTTTGCCCAGCCGTACGCTTAAGACGAAATTGACGCGCAGCGCGGCCAGTACTGGATGGTCCCAATTGAGGGCCTCATTCCAGGCTTTCGATTTGAAGATCAACGGAAGTATATTCGTGGGACTTGTCACATTCTGGGCATTTGAGGACGCTCTTCCAGTGCGGGCTCTGCCACTGCGGATGCTTCGGATCGTAAACGAAAGAGGAATCCTGATCCGCGAGGGGAGTCTCGCAGGTTTTGCATCTTACAAACCAATGCTGGCCCATCTCGAGATTTATCGTGGTTCGGATCGCGGCAATGCAGCCCGGCAACGCCGTGAGCCTGGCGTGGTCACTTTTGAACAGACACGACGGCCCCGAGAATGCATCAATGGTTTACACCTTTAGAAAAAGGACGGCATTCAGATGACAACACCTATGGTGTCTTCTAAGGTATTGCTTTCCGGCGTGACTTGCGGTGAGAAGAAGCCTTCTGCCGGGCAAACGTACCGGGCAAAAACTTCCTTCGTCGCAGTTCATTTCGATCAAGCTGGCAAAGGACGAATCGTCTTCCTGCCGGAAACGGCGGTGGTTCGCGTTATGGCACCGTCTTCGTGTTTACGCGAAGCCTGTGAGGTGATATTCGAGAGCGAGCTTTACAACGTATTCGAAATCGACCTGGTGACCAGGTCGACCCTGATTTGTGAGCCGATCAGGGCCAAGAGCCGCGCCATCGCCGTTTGCGCCTAATTAAACTGGCGCGAGTCTGGTATCATCGCACTGCGCGGGATTCGTTTCCCGACCGGAGATTGACTGTGCCTTGCTTCCTCCTATTCGTTATCCTGCTATTTCCGCGCGTCGCACTGGTATTGATGTGGCTTTTCTCGACCTATCTGCAGCGCGCATTCCACGGCGGCTTGATACTGCCGGTTCTCGGCTTCATTTTCCTGCCGCTCACCACGATCGTTTACGCGTGGGAACTGAACAGTCATATGCCGACGGCGGGCATCAATCTGCTATGGCTGCTGATTGCGGTGATCATTGATCTTGGGGGCCTTGGCGGCGGAGCGCATCGCCAGTCGCGGCGCTGAGTAGCGGAACGGCGCGCGCGTGCTCTAAGGCGGATGGCACCATGCCGGTCGACGTCGCAAGACCGGATCGCAAGCCGATCACGCTCGTCTGCCAGCGCAAATAGGCGCCACTATTTTGCCCGCTTCACTGCGGCCACCAGGCCAGGATAGGGGTCAATGGCCTTCCCCTTCCACCACTGCCTTTCCGGCCCCAATTCGAAGATCGCAAAATGCAGATGCGGCGTGCGCGAATCCGCATTACCCGTCGATCCCACAAAACCGATGATCTCCCCGCGCGCGACACGCGTTCCCTCGCGCAGCCCTTCCGCGTACCCGTCCAAATGCGCGTAGTAGTAGCAATACACTCCCATTTCGTCGAACTCGTATATCGTGTTGCCGCCAGGTTTGCTGAGGAAAAGTTTACGGACGGTTCCCGACACCACGGCGTGCACGGGTGTCCCTCTCGGCTCGATAATGTCGATTGCCTCATGAGGGTGTCCGTTGTGAACCTCTTGGAACATATCCCGCAGCTCCGCAAGGGCGAGTCCGCGGATAGGAGGACTCATGTCGAGAATGGAAGCAGTGCCGCCAACAAGGAGAGACACCGAGAGCCCGGCAATGCAAGCGCAGAGCCTCAAAGCTATTCCTCCAGGACGACCGGTGTACCTCGTCGAACCATGTGCGACAGTTGATCCACATCCCAGTTGGTCAAGCGGATGCACCCAGCGGATGCGCCGTGCCGGATATGCCCCGGATCCGGCGTCCCATGGATTCCATAATGTTCTTTCGAGAGGCCGATCCAGACGGTGCCGACGGGGTTTCTCGGGCCGGGCGGGAGTATCGCTGCTGCTTTCTTGGGGTCCGGATTCCAGAAGAGGTCCGGGTCATAGTTGAACCACGGATAGTGGACAACGCTCGTGATGGTCCAATGACCAATTGGCAGCGGATCGTGCGTGTCGCCGATCGAGGCTGGATACTGGGCCAGTTCCTTGTCGCGAGCGCCGTACGCGATTACTGTGCGTTTCGACTTTGACACCACCACGCGGAACGCCAAGCCCCCTGCGATGTGCCGCACATTCGGAACGTTGATTCGAACGCCCACCGCGCCCAGTTTCAAGCCGGGATTCAACTCTGCGAGCAGCTTCGGCGAACTGTGGAACTTCTCGCCCAGTCCCTCTTCCGGCGTTTCGAAGCCCAGCCATTTCATCTTCGCCTTTTCCAGGGTGTCGTCGGGAATTGGTTGGAACGGGCCTTTCTCATCCGCCTTGGTAATCGTGTAGGTCAACAAGAGAGGGCCGGCATCGGCATCGAGCAAGCGCCACATCTGCTCGTCAATCGTGCCGGTCGGCTTCAGACCGTGGTTTTCCTGATATCCCTTGACTGCGATCGCGAAATCGTCGCCGTAGACACCATCAATTTCACCTGGCGAAAACCTGGCACGGTCCAGAAGAATCTGCGCCCGAACCACTCTTGGCCCCGCCGCTCCCGGCCCCACCGCGCCAGTCTCCGTTGAGTCCTCGATTTCGCTTGCGGCAAGACTTCGAGTGGCAGCCGTGGCGTGGAGGCGGTTCGCCGGTCGGGCGCTTGAGGCCAGCGCCGGAATCGAAGCAATCACCGCGACTAGACAAGTTAGGCGCAAACCCAAAAGCCGGTATTTTTGCTTCATCGCCGGTACCAAGCCAGGTTCCGTCGCCTTATTAGGTGATACGCAACCAGAAGGAGCACTGCCCCAAGCACTGCCACGAACAGGCTATATAGATTCAAGCCCGTCACTCCGGAAGCTCCGAATCGGTTGAAGAGGAAGCCGCCGACGACAGCACCGACGATCCCCAAGACAATGTCGAGAACAACTCCTTCGCCGGTTTTATTGACGAGTTTGCTACCTATGAAGCCCGCGAACAAGCCCAGAACGATCCACGCGAGAAGTGACATATCATGTTTTCCTTTTCTAAACAGACAAGAGCTGGTCAAAGAAAGACCGGTACCGGCGGAGGGCGACGCGGAGTTCCTCCGTCGAAACGTTGTCGCTCTTGCCCCATTCCGCCTCTAGTTTCTGACGCTCGGTGGCGAAGACTTCCGCCAACCGTTTGATGGCGCTGGCCACCAGCTCGTCAGCGTGTTCCACGGCTCCTCGGGGCTCGTCCACGAAGCCGATTTGAATCTTCTCCCAGCGGGAACGGAAGTCCTGCGTGTCGTTCTGTGCAAATAGCGGCACGTTTGGTTCTTGCGTTGCCGCCTTAAGTTTGGCGCCGCTGTCTGTGCCGTTAAACTTCGGCATCTCAGCTGTCAACGGCAGATTCTCGTCGCGCTCTCCGCGTAACTCAAGTTCTTGCGGCATCATTTTGTTACCTCCTCGGGTTTCTCCACGGTTTGATCCAATAGATCCTCAAACAAGACGCGGTAACTCACCATGGCCTTGCGCAAATCCTCAGTGCTACCCCGATTTTGACCTTCTCGGATGGCTATCTCATGAGCGATCCGGTAGTTTTCTACGACGCGGGGATGATCCACCGAGAGATCGGTGGCATTTTGATCGAAGTCGCCCACGGGATAGCCGCGGCGCAGCATTACATCCTGCACCAGAGTATCGGCATGATTCACGG
The DNA here is from genome assembly GCA_963772905.1 of Bryobacterales bacterium. Taxonomy (GTDB): domain Bacteria; phylum Acidobacteriota; class Terriglobia; order Bryobacterales; family Bryobacteraceae; genus Palsa-89. The sequence continues at coordinate 930,623 of CAVYZD010000001.1, forward strand.
CGGCCTGAGGATCGTCCACAAACAGAGACTGCTCTCGGCGCCAATCCTCGGTGTACTTCGAGCGTTCCTCGGTCTTGAGCGCGTGAATGTTAAACTTGGCGACGCGCGTTGCCCGTTTCTGCAGTTCCGATTCCGCATGCCCGCGATCCCGATGTTCGCTGAGGGCTTTATCGTATTCGGGCCCAAATTTGGAACGGAGATTCTCCGTGCGCTTTCTCTGCGCGTACTTCATGTAGATCAACAGCGCAATGCCAATCGCAAGAACAACGCCCACGATGGCGATCAGCATGGGCGGATTGAGGGTGGTTAGATTCATAGTTCGCGTTTCCTCCAGTTGCAACACATTTTGGAAGCCATGAGACTTCTAGTCTCTGCACTGCAGATGTCCATCCAAAGAGTCCGCAGGTTGGTGAGGACGTTGCTAGAGCAGCCCGACGTTGCTCAGAATTCGCGCGCTCTTTCTTGCGAGTAGGCTCCGGACGTAACCACACTTGGTCACATGACCATATATCGTTACCAGCCTAAGGCCCCGAACAGTACAGTGCCCGCCGTTTGGGCCTTTGGCTATAGGCAGCCTTAGAAAATTCCGCTTGGCGACGTTCGGTCCTTCTCATGCCTTAGAAGGAGATGTCGGTATCGAAAGGAGAAACAAAATGCTTGGCTTAGGATTGGTTGGAACCATCATCGTGATTTGTCTAATTGTTTGGATCATCCGCAGAGTGGCGTAAGAACAACTGAAAACGCGGCCTCGGAAGCGCATCGCCAGTCACGACGCTGAGTAGCGGAACGGCGCGGCGCGTGCTCTAACGCTAGGCCTGGAAGGAAGTTATGAGAACCTATTCAACGATTACAACCACTGGAGCCGTCTTGGCGACTCTGCTCTTCGCGTCCACCGCTTTCGCGCGTGACCGCACCCTGTTGAACGGCACCTGGACGCTGGTGCCCACCAAGAGCGATTTTGCGGGCCAGCCCGTCATTCAAACCGGCACTGTGACGATCAATGAGCGGGACGGCGACATCACCGTTTCTCGCAGTTTCGCGTACGAAGGCGCCACCGATACGTTCTTCTACAAAGACATCACTGACAGCGAGAATAGCGCGACGATTCACAGCGGCAAGGACCTCAAGAGCAAGACCAAGTGGGATCATGACGTCCTCAAGGTGATCACCACGCAATCCGGCGTCGTGACTGTCGAGAGCTACTCCCTGGCCGCGGATGGCACTATGCTGGTCGACGTCACAAGGCCGGGCCGCAAGCCGATCACACTCGTCTTCCAGCGCAAATAGATCAAACGGCCGGAGGCGAAACTCGCACGCTGCGGGCCTCGCCTCTGGCCGGTACGTCAGCCCAGTACGTCAACCGATGTTGATTGAAATGTATACGCCTGGATGGACGGGGTTGCACAGGAAATAACCCCCGTTGATGTAGTCGACGTAGACGTTGTCGGTATAGAGCCAACCAACGGGCCACGGGTCAATCACGTTGAACCAATAGCCGCCGTATTGAAAACGTCGCGATCCCTCGAAATCGGACCGGTTTACGTGAAACGAATGCTCACGGCCAAAACTGGCACGAAAGCGGTCGTCAGGAATTCGCCCATGACTTGCTGCGGGCTGTGACCGGCTGGCCTGTTGCTGTCGCTGAGCCGGTTTGGCCTGCTGCTGGTGAGCTTGTTTCGATTGCTGTGCCGGCTGGGCGTGCTCCTGGTGCTGAGCGCGTTGCGGTTGCTGTGTCGGCTTAGCCTGCTGCTCGTGCTGAGCTTGTTTCGGTTGCTGCGCCGGCTTGGCTTGCTGTTGTCGCTGAGCGTGTTGCTGTTGCGGCTTAGCCGGGTGCTGTGCTGGCTTGGCTTGTTGCTCCTTCTGCTGCGGTTGCTTCTCCTCCTCGTGCTCTTTCTGCGCGTACGCAGGAGCAATAACGCCAGGAAGCAGGAACAGAACTGCCGTACTTAGAATTTCAATGGGTTTCATGAGTTACCTCGTTTCCAAAATCAAAATCGACCTTATTTGGTCATATGACCATCCACAGTCAACCTGGGTGGCTTGCTTAAAGAAAGCGGGGATAGAATCGAGTATCCCCGCGAGTGCGCCAACCTAAGATTCCACGTGATTATCGGTCCCGGTGGGCCGAGTCCCGATTCAGCGCTCTTTCAAACCTTCTCGCCGCCGCCGGAGTCTTGAAGCCACCAGTCAGAATTTCGCGATTCGTGGTGTCGTGGCGATAGAGTTCCCGGTTGGTATCTCCATCCGGACGAAGCGTCGCGCCTGACAGCGAAATGCCCGCGAACAGGCCGTGCGAACGGGAATACGACAGGATCTCGGCCTGCAGCTCTGCGTCGGTCTGAGCGGTCGCCGAGCGGCCAATCGGGCCTGCCGCCACAGATGCATCTCCGCCCAGCGTAAACTTGTCGGATAACAGGTGCTTCATTGCGCCTTCGTTCATCACCAGCAACACTACATCGGTATCCGAGGCGCCAATCTGGAATCCAAAACTTCCACCTTCTGTCCGCATCGCGGCCGGGGCGCTCCAGCCCGAGCCGCCATGCCGGCGGCACACCGCGAATCCGCGGCCTTCCTCCGCGCCGAAGATGAATCCGGCTTTTTTCATGCCTGGGATGACAACCACGCAACGCGCCTTATCGATCAGATCGTGGGGGATGCCGTGATCGGAGGCTTTCATCATATCGGTCAGCGTTTCGGCCGAGGCATCTAGCCTGTCGTCCACCTTGATTGCCCTCTCCGACGCAAAAGCAGCGGCGGTCATAGTACCGGCGATTGCCAGAACCCAGACACCGCGTCCTAGATTCGTTTTCATAAAAATTCACTCCTTTCGCTTTCCTTAAAGCCTGAAGTCCGCTCTGGGCTACCCGTCGTCGCTCTGAACTTCCCCTCCGTAACGAACCCAAGCTCATTTTGAACGAGGCACGTCCACGACCACTCCAGCGGCGGGCGACCAGCATTGCAGCCGTCAAGTGGGCGGACCGTCTTGGCAGTAAAGCTGCATTGAATGAGAACAGGCTACGGCGATGAGCCGGCCTTGTTTACACCGTGCGGTCGCTTAATGCGATCGCCGACGCGGCATGAGCCGCAGAAGGAGTCCTATATGACCCGTTTCGTTCTTGCAATGGCATCCATCGGATTGCTCGGAGTCGCTTTCGCGCCGAGCGGCCGCGCGGACGAATGGAACAAAAAGACGACCTTGACCGTGAGTGAATCGTTTCAGGTTCCCAACAAGGTACTGCCTCCGGGCACGTACGTGATCAAACTGCTCGATTCACCATCCGATCGTCACATCGTTCAAATTTTCAACGCGGATGAGACCGAGCTACAGACCACCATCCTCGCGATCCCAAATTACCGCCTTCAACCCACCGGCAAGACAGTCGTCACGTTCTGGGAAACGCCTCCCGGACAACCGAAGGCTTTGAGGGCATGGTTCTACCCGGGCGATAACTTCGGACAGGAGTTCGCTTATCCGAAGTCGGCCGCCGTGCAGATTGCGGCCGTGTCGCATGAAACGGTGCCCACCACCGAAGCAATCCAGCCGGCCGAGTTGCCGAAGGCGGAAGTAACGCAAACGCAGCCTGAGCCGCAGGAAGTAGCGCAGGCTACTCCTCCGCCAGCAGCGGCAACGCAGGAGCCTGCTCTTGGTCCGGCTCCAGCCGCAACAGTGGTTCCAGCCCCTCAGGAACTGCCCAAAACTGCCAGCCCGTATCCGTTGATTGGCTTGGCTGGCCTCCTATCGCTTGGCTTGTTCGCGCTATTGCGTTCTTTCCGTTTGTCGTAGTGTCACGATCGAAGAGTTATGACGCCCGGCCGCGTAGTGGTCTTGTCGGTGAACGTGCTAATTTTCGCGAGCGCGGTGGCATTCGGCCAAACGAATGGCCCCGCCATCGCGAAAGCTGAACAATCAAACGACTTCACTATACGGACTACTTCGCGGCTGGTTCTTTTAGACGTAAGCGTGAAAGATGCATCTGGCGGCTTTGTGTCGGGGCTTTCCAAGGACCGTTTCCAGGTTTACGAAAACGGCAAGCCGCAACAGATTACGCATTTCGCCGATGCCGACATTCCCGTGACAGTGGGAATCGCGGTGGATGGGAGCGGAAGCATGCGGCCGAAGCGAGCGGAAGTGATCACGGCAGCGCTGACGTTCAACCAAGCCAGCAATCCAAAGGACGAGATGTTCATCGTCAACTTCAATGAAAAACCTCGGCTTGGCTTGCCGGATGATGTGCTGTTTTCGGACAACGTACAACAACTACGGTCCGCGTTGTGGCACGGCAATCCGGAAGGGCGGACGGCGCTCTATGACGCGCTTGAAATGTCTCTGCGCCATCTTGAATTCGGAAGGCAGGCCAAAAAGACCCTGGTCGTGATCAGCGATGGTGGAGACAATCACAGCAGCCACACGCTGGAAGATGTAATGAGCGACGTGCTGACGTCGGCGGCGACCATTTATACGATCGGCATTTATGACGAAGACGATCCGGAGAAGAATGAAGGCGTGCTGCGGAAATTCGCGCACGTGAGCGGCGGCGTGTTTTACCACCCCAAAACGCTGGACGAGATCGTGCCGATTTGCCGGCAGATCGCGAAGGATATTCGCTCGCGGTACACGATCGGATACGTGCCATCCATCGAGGGCAAGATGGTTCGTCATCTCAAGGTAGCAGCGTCGGCGGCCGATCATCAGACGTTAGTCGTGCGAACGCGGGCCAGCTATGTGTTTCCCGATCAGGCGATGGAGTCCCAATGAGGCGAGGCCGGACGCAACAATCGGCAGAGTTTCAGAGGCGAATTCACGAGTCGTAGCATGCGTGGTTTTATTTGAAGAAAATGAAAGGTGTGGATCCACGCGCGGATCTCATACTAGGAACCTGGTCGGAAAGACCTCAAAGGAGCTTTAAAAATGCCAACTACTCAAGACAAACTCGGAACACGCCGCCGGGCTACACTGGCGACACCCAGTGACCTCGGTGCCGAAGCCGTCAAAAACATCAGCGGCGCGCTCAACGCGCTGCTGGCCGATGTATTTACTCTCTATATAAAAACGAAGAACTTTCATTGGCACGTGAGCGGACCGCATTTTCGCGACTATCACCTCTTGCTCGATGAGCACGCCGGCCAGCTTTTTGCGATGACCGACGACATCGCCGAGCGCGTGCGTAAAATTGGCGGCACCACGATTCGATCGATCGGCCACGTTGCCCGCCTGCAACGCCTCAGCGATAACGACGCCGACTATGTCGATCCGCTCGATATGCTCGCCGAATTGCGCGAAGACAACCGGACGATTCTCGCCAACATGCGCGAAGTTCACGACCTATGCAGCGAATCGAACGACGTGGCCACAACAAGTCTCTTAGAGAATTGGGTAGACGAAACGGAGCGGCGCATCTGGTTTCTCTTCGAAACGGGACGAACCACATAGAGTTGTGCGCGTTAACGCTGGGCCTGCGCACTGGTCATCGGGCACATTCCTAGTCCCGCTACCAGCGTCGAAAGCGGCACTGCCACCGCAGTCGTAGTGACCAACGGAGTCAACACCTATTTGGGCAGTAATGGCCCACTCGATTATGTTTCTGCTGTTTCGCGTCGGTCTCGAAGTCAAAGCCAGCCGATGGAAGCAGATCGGCTGGACGGGCACCCTGTCGGGCGTGGCGGCATCATTTGTTGCCCATCGGGGAGGGGCTATGTCTCGCTTAGCGGACCTGCTGGCAGCGCTTGTCAAGACAAAACGCCGTGCGTACCAGGGCGAGTGATGAGTACTCGTGGCGTTCAGGCACTCCTCATAAGCGTGCGTGTAATCCTTCCAATATTTGCGCTCGTGAATATCCGCGGTGCTGAATTTCCAGTTATGATCAGGTTCATCAAATGCGCTCAAGGAAGCGCTTTCTCTGTTCATCCTTCGAAAGGTGGAGGAAGAATTTAATGATCCGCGTTCCGTTGCGATAGAGGTGGCTTTCCAGATCCACAATGGAGCGGTAGCGCTCCTCCCAGATGGTTTTATCTTCGCGCAACTCTTCCGGAAGCCCCTGATTGCGGAGAATCTCCGGATGCACACGAACGACCAGCACTTCTTCATAATAGGAACGATTAAATATACCGATTCGCCCGCGTTCCGGAAGCACGCAAGTGGTGCGCCACAGGAAATCGTGCTCCAGTTCGTTGGCGCTCGGCTGTTTGAAACTGAAAACCTCGCAGCCTTGTGGATTCACCCCGGGCTGGAACCGTGATGGCGGCCATGGTGGTGCTCGGTGATCTACAGCATCTGGCTCGATACAGGGAGAAAACGGCTGCTCGTTCTGGCTAGTCGTGTCGGCTACAGAGCCCTCTAGCGTCCCATATCTCGACTCCAGCGTCGTTTGCGTTCCTTCGCCTGCTGCTGTTCGAGAACGAATGCGGCGTCAACCAGGGCTTTCTGATAACGTCCGCCCGAAATCAAGCAGTGATACCATCCCAATCAGACCAGAAAACAGCGCCGGAGACGCCGGAAAGGACATACGTGCGTCAACTTGGCTGTGTGCGGAAGGCCAAGCACGGCCGGATATGGGTATGGATTGGAAAGTACTACGAGAATGGAAGGGGGCGATCAAAAGTGCTGGGGCACTGTGCGCAGATGACGGAAGGCGGTGCCCGGGCGAGGCTGCAGGAGTTGCTGAACCCGATCAACGAGACTGCCGGATTCGGGCAGACGTTGCCAACCGATTTCAAAGAATACGTTACGAATGTGTTCTTGCCGCAGCGCCGCAAGAAATGGAAGGACCCATCAGACAAGACAACGACGGAACGTTTTAGAGCACATCTGATTCCGGCATTTCGATGGCCGGCAATTGCGGGAGCTAACGCGCAACCGCTTACAGCGTTTCCTCGACAGCAAGACCAAAGATGGTCTTTCAAAAAGCGTTGTGAGCCATCTTCGTTGGGATCTAAACGCCGTCTTTAAAAAGGAGGCCAACGATGGTCTGATTCAAGGCAATCCAGCGGGTTCATTGGTCACGCCCAAGGAGGCAAGGACGTTCGAGAAACGGAAAATGACAAGGGAGGAAATCCATCTCGCGTTATCTGTACTGGATCTACGGGAACGGACCGTCTTCTTACTCGCAGTTCTAGTCGGGCTTCGCCCCGGTGAAATTTTTGCTCTACGCTGGGGCCGGGTTGGGCCGGATATGGTCAACGTCATGGAACGGGTATATCGCCGCTTGCCCAGTCATCCCAAGTCAGAACGAGGGAAACGGCTAGCTGCGGTTCCGCCCGGCCTGGCGAGTGACCCCGCGGAATGGCGCGATGTTGCCCTCGATCTCAGTCCAGAGTCGCTGGTATTTCCGTCGGAGCGTGGGACGTTCATGTCTCGCGACAATTTTTTGCGACGGAACATTCACGACAAACTGGAGAAGGTTGGCCTAGGCTGGGTGAACTTCCAGGTGTTGCGCAGGACGCAGGCCAGTCTCGGACACAAAGAGGGTGTCGATCCGAAGGTCGCAGCGGATCAGCGGGGCCATGCAATCGGCGTAGCCATTGACACGTATACGACGACTGATTTGGAATCCCGGCACCAAGCAGTTACGACTCTTGAACAGGCGCTGAAGTTGAAGGAAGGGGTTCGATCAGTTTGGGATCGGTATTGCCCCCGTTGTTGGCGTAGAGCCTGTGCGGCTCGACACATAGGTAACAGAACGTACCGGAGACATGGGTTACACTTTTTCCCCTGGAAGGGGGCGGGAAGTGGGATGCCATGGAAGGAAAGTTCTGTTATGGATGAACGCATACGATTCGTGATTCGGCTCAAAGACGGCGAGAGCATGGCCGCGCTGTGCCGCGAGTTTCAGATCTCCCGCAAAACCGGCTACAAGATCTTCGAGCGTTATGAGGAATGCGGACTGGAGGGGCTCACGGATCGTGCCAGGCGCCCCCACCGCTACGCCAACCAACTGCCCGAGCAAATCGAAGCGGCCATCGTAGCGGCCAGGCGCGAGAAACCGAACTGGGGCGCCCGCAAGATCCGGGAGCGCCTTCTTCGACGACTGCCGAGCGAAGTGAAAGTCCCAGCTCGCAGCACCATTCACGCCATCCTGGATCGTCATGGACTGGTGACTCGCGCCAGGCGATCACGCACCCGCACCGAAGGAACGCCGCTGTCAGAGGGCGCCAGCCCGAACTGCCCTGTGGTGTGCTGACTACAAGGGAGAGTTCATGCTCGGCGATCGGCGCTACTGTTATCCGCTCACGGTCACCGATCATGCTTCGCGCTATCTGCTGCTGTGCGAAGCCATGGAATCGAATGCCGAAAAGACCGCTTTTACGGCCTTTGAGCGCTTGTTCAAGGAGCGCGGTTTGCCGCAGGCCATCCGCTCCGATAACGGCGTTCCCTTCGCTTCGCCCAATGGGCTTTTCAATCTATCCAGACTTTCGGTCTGGTGGTTGCGGCTCGGCATCAGCATCGAACGCATCCGGCCTGGTCATCCGCAGCAGAACGGCCGTCACGAACGCATGCATCTGACGCTCAAGAAGGAAGCCACGCGCCCCGCCGGCGCCAATCTGCTTCAACAGCAAGCCAAGTTCGACGCCTTCATCGAGGAGTTCAACAACGAACGCCCGCACGAAGCCCTCGACATGAAATGTCCGGCGGAGGTCTACTCTTCTTCCTGCCGCCCTTACCAGGGTATTCAGGAACTCAACTACCCGTTTCACGACAAGACGGTCGTCGTCACCAACTGCGGCCGCCTGTGTCTGTACCGCAAGAAGATCAACTTAAGCACTTGTTTGGCCGGCCAGGCGGTTGGCATCAAGGAAGTCGACGACGGCATCTGGCTCGTCAGCTTCATGGATTACGATCTCGGTTATATCGATCTGGAGGAAAAAACTCTGCAGCCCCTCAACAACCCCTTCGGGCCAAAAGTGTTACCTATGTCTTAGGAACATTCTGTTACCCATGTCTCCGGGCCGGACAGCCAAAAGATGGAGCGGGAGACGGGACTCGAACCCGCGACGTCCAGCTTGGGAAGCTGGCATTCTACCACTGAATTACTCCCGCATGCCTTTTTCTTTAACGACTTCCACAACCGCGTTTCATCCTGAACACTGATTGAACACTATTGTATCAACAATCGCTTCTCCAGCTGATTCACGATCACCAGGCGGCTCTCGACCGGCGAATGCGTGTAGACGTTCTGGTTCACGTCGAGCGTATGGCCCAGCTGGTCCGCCACAAGTTTGCCGTCGACGCCGATGGTTTTCATCAGTGTCGCGTGAGTTCGCCGCATCACCTGAAACGTCGCCCAATCAAGGCCAACCTTTTTAAGAGCCGGGCGCGCAGTGCGATGCCACCAGTTGTCCTTTGAAAGCGGCGTCATCCGCTCCGAAGGAAAGACCCAGGCATCATCGCGCGTATCGACCGCGCGCATACGCCACGCCTCGATCTCCGCAAGCAACCCTTCGGACAGCGCCGCCTGCCGGCAGGAATTGTCGGTCTTCGGGGTGTCGATCTTGCGCCGGTAGACCCGCTGCCGGATGTCAGCATGCGTTGCCGTGAGCCTGCCCCAGGTGAGAGCGAAGATTTCGCCGGGGCGCATACCGGCCAGCAAGGCGAGTTTTACAATAAGCCGCTCCCGCTGTCCGAGGGCGCCGAAGCAGGTTTGAACCTCCTTCATCGTCATGGCGCGATGAACGGCTTTCTTGGCTTCCTTCGGCGTGAACAGAAGCAACGCGGGGTTGAGCCTGATATGGCCCTCGGCTACCGCCATGTCGAAAATCTGCTTCAAATCCCATCTAAGATGATCGACGACGGAGAAGGAGAGGGACTTTGCTTTCGCATCGAGCAGGTCCTGCAGCCCGTCGCGGCGGAACCCCGGAAGCTCGCCGTCCCTGAACGCTCCCACGAGATGTACCGATACACGGTTCACGTTGTTCTCCCGTGTCGAGTCTTTCCATTTCCGGGTGTAATAGGGGAAGTACGCATTCTCGACGAACTCACCGAACTTCAGGACTCTGTTCGGCTCATGTTTGGCGCGTTCCTCCGCGATGATCCTGGAGACAGTTTCCCGCGCCTCGCCTTTCGTCATCTCCTTGATCAGGCCGATGACACGGCTTTTCTTCCTACCGTCCTCGTACCAGAGGCCAATCCACCGGCCCCGTTGTTTCCGGACACCTCCCATTGAGTGCCGCTGACGCATAATCATTTCTCCTTATGCGCTCTTGCGGCCTCGTTCTGGCGATGTCTGAATCGTATCAGAAGTGGCCGCATGTTCGTTGTGCTCGATCCAGGAGAGAAGCGCTTCACGGCGCACGAGCTTCCGCCGGCCAAGCGACACGGAGGGTATCGGCGGGCAGCCTCGGACCCGACCGGCGACGATGTTGCAGATATGCGCCTTGGAGCAGTGCAGGAGTTCTGCGACAGCGGCGAGTGTCAAAAGGCCAAAATCATCAAGCCCATTCATAAATTCGTCTGGCGAGCGGGCAGGGGGCTTGCGCTCGGCTCAGACCCTCATCGGTACGGCTACCTCACATCCAGACCCAGTCGGTGGGCCGTGGGGAAAAAGTCGGGTTGTTTGCCACGGAGCAGATCGTTCCAGTCCTTGAAGCCAACCGGCTCGTCTTCGTGAAATCGCAGATCGCGCCGGCCAGATCCTTCGAAAGCATGGCGCACGATGCCGGCAAGTTTGCGGCCGTCGTCATCCGCATCCATGGCCGCGACAATCTCGGAGTGCGAGGGCATGCGTTGAATGGCGTCGGCAATCAATGCCGGCTGAACCGGATTCGGCTTGCCGCCGATCGAGGCATAACGCGCGCGATCATCGGGAAACAAAACAGCGTGGCTCAACGCGTCAATCGCCGCTTCGCAAAACACCAGGCGCTTATCATCCGCCCGTTCGTTCGAAAGCCACAGACCCTTTGTGCCGCCGGATGCAAAACCGGTGAAGCCCTTGTTTTTGATCTCGTAGCCGCTCAGCCCCTCGGCATCGAAATGGGGAAATACGGCATTGCCGCGGACATCGATCTTGATCCGGCCCTTAAAGCGTTCGGACTGCAGCAGCGAAGCGGGCAGGGCGCGCTCGTTCTCCAGATAGGGATGGTGCAAAGCGTCCTGCATCTTCGCGTACTCCGCTTCGACGCGCATGCGGTCTCTCGACGTTTTGACGAGAGGCGAGAAGGCGGGAACCGGGACCGGCGGCTGACCGATCCAGGGCCTCAGCTCCTTGCGAACGGTGCCGATACTGAGGTTTTGCCGGTTCTGCACGAAGTCAATGATCGTGCCGTTGTCGCGGTCGTCACGGACGCTGAAGTAGACATAGTGCCCGCTCGCGGCATCCTGCCTGATGACGATCTTGTCACCCTTCAGATGACGCATCACCGCCGAGCCGCGCCAGCTTTCCTTGCGGTCGAGCTCGTAGCCCTGAGACGCCGCATAGGCCCGGAGATCAATGCTGCTTTTGAAACTGTCGAGCTCGGTATCAAACATTTTTCTTCCTATTGCCCAATTTTCCTGGCCAACAAACGCGCAACAGCCTACAGCAGGGCGCCGCAACGCGACAAGCTTTAAGCGGCGGACGGAGCGTCCTCTTTATTTCCTGAACGGCACCCATCCCGGCACCTCGCGCAGCGGCCAATGGCCCTTAATCGTGAAGGTCGCCGGCCATGCCATGTGTTGAATCATGAGTGGCCAAACTCGCATGATCAAGGCCCTCGCGTCATTCCAGACGGTGGAGCCCGCGCAGTGAGCGACGCCGTTCGAGCCGTGGAAAATCTTCCGCGGAATAAATGGCCCGAAACAGAAGCTCAGTAGATCGCCGGCTTCCGTCTCCGTCACTTCCATGGTCCACCGCCTCGGCAATCCCGCGCCATGGCAGGCGACTGTGCAGCTCAATTCCGGCTCACGTGTTTCGCCGTTGAGCCAGAAATACGCATCAGCCCATTCCTGCGATACTTCGGCGCTTTTGACGATCTCGACGCCCACGGTGTAGCAAGCACCGCCGCAAGCCTGGCATACACAGGCATTCAGGTGAGCGTAAAAGCAGTGGTCATCAATCGACAGGGCAAGGCCGCCGGCAACCGATTTCGCGTCGGGCATGGCGGCATGCATCTCGATCGTGTCGCCGTCATGGACGCTCAGAGTATTCTTGCCCCCGCAATGCGGGCATTTGAGCGTTGTACCCGGTGTAACTGTTATTCGGAATTCTCTGCTCTGTGATTTCGTATTGTTTCTCGGCATTGTTCACCTCATCTCGCCGAATACCCGCCCCTATGCGGCGCACCCGGCGTTACGCCTTGATGTGTCCGTGCCTCGGGGACCATCGTTCCGTGCCCTCCGCAGCTATCGCGGCAGCGGAAGTACCGCCCGACGCTTTTCCCGTAGCAAATTTCCTTGAGGCAGCTTCCGCAGCGGACCGAGCCGCGCCCATGCCCGCCGCACCACGGACAGAATTCTTCCGCAAGCTCACTACCCTGCAAGAGCCGCACTTCGACGCTGTCCGCGTACTGCTCCAGATACAGCGCCTCCGTGACCCTGATCGTTTGTGCGTAATGGAATCGGCCGTCGGTACCGGCGACGTAGCGGGCCGCATAGGGTTTGTCATGCACGGCACAGATGCGCGCCAGATCGACGACTTCACCGCCTCGTGGTAGTAGGGCAGGGGGCATCGTCCCTTGTCCCCAGTGTGGTGGTTCGCTCCTTCCGCCTTGGCGCAATTTCGCAAGCGCCGTGTCCATTTTGCTTCCGGGCACGAGCTCGGCCGGGCGCCATTTGACCAGTGCTTTGCTCATCGCCGTTACCGCGAACGGCCTCCGTCTTGCTGCCGGTAGTAATCCGGGAAGCGTTCCTTTTCCGATTGAGGACGCGTCTCCCGTTCCGGGTGCGCGCGACGGCTTACAGGTTCACTTTCCGCGCGACCCCCGCGTTCACCGCGAATGCCCGCAAGGGCGCGGTCCATCTTCTCTCCGCTTGTCATATAAGAAACCTCCTTTTCAAGACTTCAGAAAAACCATCCGAAGACCCATGAAATCGCCCGCCGCACGGAGAACCCGGCGAAGGCCTCGGGAACTCTCTTCGCGATACGTTCGGTGAATTTCGACAGCACCAGCAGCATGGTGAACACCGACACGAAGAGGGCAGGGACCGGCTCACGATGAAACATCGATGCATCCCAGGGAGGCCCATCGAAAAAGACCACCGCGGCCACAAAAAATCCCGGTCCCAACAATACCCACTTCATGACGAGTTGCCCCCAACCCATCTCGCGATTTTGCGCCCGGTGCCATTGTGCGAGCAGCCAGGCTCCCGACAGCACGAGAAGCATATTCGCCAGCCAGGGAGCAAAGCCTCGACCGGTGTGCGCAGTACCAGTGACAGACGGACCCTCGCCGAGCGCGATGTAAAGGACGAGCCTCGCCGAGATCACCCCTGCCAGAATCAGCAGGAGAGTTTTGGGGGACCACACTCGGCCTACGGGCTCGCTCTGCCGTTCCAGGAGGGCAATTTCTTTCCTGGCTTGATCGAGAGCTTCCGCCAACTCGTCGCCGCCCTGTTTCCTCCGCTCCACTTCCTCGCGCAGCTTTGCGTTTTCCTCTTCCAGCTGCGCCGCACCGTCATCCCGTCCAAACGCTTCAGCCATCGCCTCACTGAAAGACAAGCCGTTTTCGACGCAGAAGACCGAGATTTTGCGAACCGCCGCTTCCATCCTGGTCGGATTGCCCGTTTCAAGATCGGCTGCGAGCTTCCTGATTTCGGGACCTTTGCCGTTTTTCGATGTGGCCGTCGCCATAATTCACTTCCCCGCCTCATCGCCCGCCGTTCCAGTAGGGATTAGGCCGGTGCTTGCCGCGAAATTCCCATCCCTCGAAATACGGCTTGCGCTTCGCATGGATAGGCCCGCCCACCTTCTCGCAAAACACGATCATTTCCCGGTCGTTCATCCGCATGACCTCGTGAGGCCGCACAAGCCTTTCCCATGCACGCCCGCTGCTTTCGCTGATGTCCACGTCACAGAGCCTGCCGGCGCGCCGGTTCTCGTTCTCGCGCACGCTGCCCGACGGCACGATCAATTCCCGGTCGCCGCACAGCGCCGAAATATATTCCGCGTCCGACTGCTCAAGATTGGCGCCGCCGAAGAAAATCTTGACCGCGCTGTTGCTCAGGAAGGTTCTCCACCCCTCATACCTGTACAGGGTCTGAAGCTGCGACAGCGATTGAAGCACCGGCCACAGTTGCAGGCCGGCGGCCCCCGCTGCTTGTGACATCGCCGCCTGAAACGTGTCGAGATGGCCGATGGAAAAGAACTCATCGACGATGCAGAGAACAGGAAGCCCGCGCGAACCGGCCTTGAGCAATTCATTCAGCCATGCGGACACGCAGAGGCGGAACCACTTCACCGCGGGCGTGCCGAGCTTGTCCAGCGGCAAAACCAGGTAGGCCGTAATGGGCTTGTGTTTCATGTCACGCGGCCGGATGCCGTCTTGCAAGAGGGATTCCCGTATGCCCTCCATGCCCTCGAACGCCGTTTGCGTCCTGAAGGTCGAAACGATGTCCTCGACCGACCGGCTTTGTTCCGCCCCCTTGCCGGTGTAGCGGCTGCATTCCGCCTCGACCGCAGCATCCCCGCATTTTGCGAACCTCCTGGCGAAGCCGAACACATCCCGACAGATCATGTCACGCACGGCGGGAAGGTTCTTTTCATCCTGCCGCCCGTCTTTCGTGAACACCGCCCGGATGCCGGTGGACTGGAGCAGCGCCGCGCTGTCGTTGAAAAACGCCGCGTTGTCGCCGCCGCCCGTTTCACGCGAGAACACCCCGTCCGTCACGCTGTCCACGTCACCGCCGAAGGAAACGGTTTTCGGGTCGAGAACGGCGAGGGGATTGAAGCCCACGACCTTGACGCCCGTGACTCCGTTTACCTTCAGGGTGCCGAAGGGATCAATCGCCACAACGTCGCTGTATCGCGCCGCCGCCGCGTGCGTGACCGCGCATAGCTCGCCCTTGGGGTCAATGATGAGCCGCGAGCATTTGCGGGCGGGACGTTCCAGCAGCGCCGGTGCAAGAACGGATGTCATTTTCCCGGTCCGCGCGGGCGCGATCAAGATGAGGTTTCCCGGCCCGCCGTAGTGCAGAACCTTGCCCGATTGCGACATGCCGATACGGATTCCCTTGCCCTTGAAGAGATCGGCGAGTTTCAGCAGCTTGTCACACGCCCAACGCGACGAGGCCGCGCTTTTGGGATTGGCATAGGCGACCGGCTCCAGAACCTCGCTGGCTTGCTTCCGCCGTCTTTTGATCCGCTGGCCTCCCGTCTCTTGCGCCGCCATCACGAAAAACAAAACCAGGAATATCAATACCGCCCACCCTTGGAGCGTTTCCATAAAGTCCTTTCATTCACCCGAAGATGTACCCGAGCAGACCGCGGAAGAAATGTTCGAATTGGTCGAAACTGACGAGCTGCCCCGTCATGATGCAGCGCAGCACATAGAGCGAGAGGCAGACCAGCAGGAAAATCCCGGTCAGCTTTTGCACCCACGCCCACAGCCCAAGAATGCGATCCATAAGAACTCCTCTCCTATCGCCCGCCCGTGAGCCAGGTGAAGTCGGATGTCATCAATTCGTCGGGGGTAAGCAAATGCCCGGTGTGAAACGAAGCCGCCACCCACAACACCGCTGCCACGGTCAGACATGTCCAGGCATAGATTTCAAATACCCGCTTGCCGATATGCCATATCCGACGCATGTCAAAGCCATCCTTTCGCCCGAAGCAGTTTCTTGTCGCTCTCGGCTGTGATCGGCGTCGTTTTCAAGACGCCTTTCAGCATCAGCTCGAAATCGGCGTTTTCTGTCGCATTGGCGAGCAGGGCTCCGCCGACGATGCTTTTCAGGCGCTCGTATTCTCGCCACTCCCGTTTCTGCTGTTTCACCCGCTCAGCCGCGAGCTTCGCCCGTATCTCGGCTTCGCGCTTTCTGAGAAGCTCAATCCGTTCGTTGCGATTTCCGTTGTTGTTGTCGTTCATGGCCTTCCTTCCTTTGCTTTTTCATCAAGTCGCTGATCGCCGCCGTCACGCTGAGCCGAAACCACTTTTGCGGCATGAAGCCCGGACCTTGCGGCGGCAGCACGACGAACGGGTTGATAGTCAGGATGCCGCGCCTGTTTTTCTTCGTCTTGCGCGCAATCACTGCCGCCAACTCGCCCTTGGGATCGAGCAGCACGATGCTACGTTCTGGAGAAAGCAGGGCGTCGAGAGGCTCCCGGCCCGACGCTTTTCGTTTCTTGTTGTTGTTCATTGAATGCAACCTCAATCCTCGAAGCTGTAGCCTGTGGGGTCGTTGCACCACGCGCCCCAGATTTCGGCGTTGTGACGCGCGGCCCATGCTTCGCCGTAGATGACCTCGGCAGCGAAGGAGAGAGCGCCGTCAGTGGTGGGAATTGGAATGGGGGAGCCGGTAAGCTCCCCCGAGATGGCCGCACCCGGTAAGGCGCAGCCGTTTGTGACCGGGACCGCCTCATCGTGCTTTCCCGCGTCTCGATAGATCGTTTTCAGGCCGGTCGGAGTCATCTGCGAATACCAATCCGTAACGGAACGGTTCAATTATAAAGATGCAGATCGCGGATGCGGAGTTTCGACTTTTTACCCAACCGGGCGGATAATGGTAATTAGATGCCTCCCGATAAGCGCAAATCCATTACGCCGGCTACCGAGCCGTCATCAGAGTGGATGCCATATGTGCATGCCTGGAAAACGGAGACAATCGAGTGGCTTGAGATACATCTTCCAGGAGTAGAAGGCCCAAACGCGCAGGGGCGGATCGATGGGCGTACCCTTATCGTGGAGGGCCACCGCAGAATTCCAACTCAGAACGCGCTCGTTCCTTTTTCCCTGAGCCTCAACCTGCCATCAACCTACAGCATCGAAAGCCGTGAGGCTCGTTTCGACAGAGACGTTCTAACGATCAAATTCCTCAAGGCGACCGCAGTTCGCAAAGACGGCGTTCTGACCCTTTCTTTCCCCGAAACCCCCGATCCCGCCAAGCCGTCGTTTCGCGAGGCGTTGCGCTCCTTGGGCGCTCGCGTACCGGACCCCGCCGGCGTGCCTTTTTCCATTGACATCGTTAGGCCTACTTCGGCTACGATCCCTCAACCCGAACATGAATTCACCCATGAAACGAAGATGGTTGAGGACGATTACGCACTCCAGCTAGGCCGCATACTTGCGCAGAAGGCGATTACAAAGGCAGGAAAGCGCTATTTCCCGCTTTCCCTCGCTGCGCCACTGGCGCAAGCACCCGAAACGACACTTCGCGACTGGATCACCAAGAAAACCAAATTCGCCGGGCGAACGATTCAGACGCATACCTCGCCGACCGCCGGAATCTATATCAGCGAAGAATCCGTCAACAGAATGGCGAACCGTTTCATCAAATGGCCATCGCAAGAACCGGCCGGGCGGGTCACGATTGGCGAAACTGACGACCAAAGCGGCTATATCGGACTTACAGACGCCGCCCGTATGATCGGAGTTGAACGTCATACGATCTGGCGCTGGGCTACAAAGGGAACTTCCCCGACTGAAAACACACTCGATATCATCAAATGTCCGGCCTCGGAACAGTTCTATATCAGCGAAAAGGACGTCGAGAGTTTAAAGAGCGTCGTTCCGCGCAGCGGGCTTAGACGAGGCCCCCGGTCACATCTCACTCCGTAACTTCGCCAGCTGGCGGCTCTCTCCGGTATTTGCTCCCTTCCGTAGCAGTTTGGTAGTATTAAGGTGTGGGCAGCATCGATCCATTCGCCCGCACTCCGAGGCGTCAGCCCGACACGCTAGCCGGCACCTTCGCCGTCCTTGATACCAGCGCGTCGCCATGGACAAGCACAGTTCCTTCAACCGTTACGCTCGAAGGCAAGCCATCACCGATCAGGTTTCGGGATCGCCGGGTATGTTGGTCAGTCCCGGTGTTTTCTCCTTCCTGTTTTCAGTGCTGCATAATCGCAAGCCTGACCGATGCAAGCCGTAGCGCGTCCGGCGTGCCTGTCAAAAGGTGGTTTCTCGCAATTTTTCCTTGCATGCGCACCGCTGCGCGGACGGAAAAATTCCTGCGATACCGCTGCGCGCTTTTGACATTCCCGCCTCGGGAGACGCGCTTCACGGAATGCATCGGCTGCGATCATGCAGCCCACTTTCAACAAAGGAGAACACCATGTCAGACAACAAACAACCCGCAGCAAAGATCAACCTTCATCCGGTTTCGGCCGCCATCTGGCGAAACGAGAACCAGAAGGGAGTCTTCTACTCCGTCACCTTCGAACGCAGCTACAAGGATGACGACGGCAAATGGCACCGCTCCGGCAGCTTCAACGCGAGCGATCTGCTTCTGCTGGCGAAAGTCGCCGATCTGGCCCACAGCGAGATTTACAAGCTCCGGGCCGGCGACCGTAATTCGCAGACCGAAGACGAGGCCGCCTGACCTCGCGGGGCAGGGCGCTCTTCATCGGGCGCTCTGCTCCTTTTTCTCCATCAACCAGCGACAGCAAGGAAAGCGCAATGCAAATCAATTTAAAATGGCAGGTCCTCGACGACGACCGCATCGCCCTAATTTTCGACAAGACGGCATGGGAGCCGTTTCGAGCTCTGGCAACCGAACGCGGAATCCTCGCAACCGAGATGATCGCCGATGCCGTTGCACGACTCCTCGGCCCGCATGTAGCGAGACGCGCCAACGACGGTTGACGAGCATACGATCGCGGTGTGCTTTTCGCAGCACCCCGCTTTCTTTTCTATTGTCCAAAGCCGCGTCTGCGCCGGGCGATTCTCAGACCCTTGGCCGTCAATCTGTTTTCGACAAGACTTCTCGCACCAGAATAAAACCGGACCGCCCGCGGCGTACGAAAATCACGCATAGCTTGCGCGATTTTAGTCCAAGCAGACAATTTTTCCGCTTTCTGATCTGGACATGGCAGCCCTGCGCTGTCGCTACGGGCGTGTCCATGTCCAGACACGTTATCGCGCCGCATATCCGTGGCGGCGCGATGTTGCCCTTCGGGGAAACGAAAAAATTCTCCGCCTGCGCCTCGGACGGTCCGGTTTTTTTCTGGCCCCACGTTCTGGCGCAATCCCGCGCCAGCGGAACCCAACGGAGAACAATCATGGGGCTCGATATGTATGCCTTCGTCACGCGCAAAGCCATTCCGCCAGTCGATTTCGACGACCCGGAAGATGCTTTCGAAATCTTTTACTGGCGCAAACACCCGAACCTCCACGGCTGGATGGAACGCGTTTACCGGAACAAGGGTGGTCTCGACGAGGTTTTTAATCTTGTTCCTGTCCGCCTTGACCAGTCTGATCTGGATGCGCTTGAGCAGACCGTCAATACAGGCTCACTCCCGGTTACCGCCGGCTTCTTCTTCGGGGTGTCATCCCCCGATGACAAGAAGGACGATCTTGAGTTTCTCCGCTTGGCTCGACAAGCCATTAAGGAGGGGAAGCAGGTGTATTACATAACATGGTGGTGACACACATTGCCGGATGTGGAGATGCCCTCGGGCGTCTCCACTTCAACCGAGGCCGCGTTTGCCGCGCCGCGCGGACCACAAGGGCAAACTCTCCGCTCCGTCCTCGCGCGTTGCACGCGCTCCAACTCCGCTGCGACTTTGCGCTTGGGCGAATTTTACGCTGGCGCTTCGTTTCGGCCTTGACCGCCCTCCGCTGCGCTACGTGCCGTCAAGACCCAAGCCCTTCGGGGAAACGAAAAATTCTTCCGCGCCCCGGCGTGCCGCCGGGCCTTGAGGCCTCCGGTGCCGATTGCGAACGGACCTTTTGACGGCTTGCGGAGTTTATGTTAACGATGTCCAAACCCAACATTATCGAAAATAGGCTCACTGTCTTTTCCTGCGGGTCGTGCGTCGGTCTCGTCTTTAACGAGGTCGTCCCAAGCTCGTGCGGGGGAAGGGGCTTTTTTCTTTGGGTCGCAACACGGCGGATCTCCACATGGTGGGTGGCCGCTTTCAGCAGGAGCCCGGAAATGCCCCAGAACGAAAACGTTCTTACCCGCCGAAACCGCTCAAGGAAGATTCACGGGATAAGCACCACGCCTCCCCATCCCTTGGCATGGGCCATAACCGGAAACCAGGTGTATCCGATCAATGACCTTCGCCAGCATTCGCTTCGCGATTGCTGGTGCCGCCCGATCGACGATGAGGGCGTGTCCGTGCATAACAGCCTTGATGGCCGCGAAATTTATGAGCGTGGCGAGAGAAAACTTTCTTAGTCGGCCGGCGGCGGATCGTCGCATTAGCCCAGCACCATTCGCTGCTACCGCAGCAGTTGGCAGGGGACTCCGTCCCCTCGGCTGTCAACCAAAAAGAAAACTGAGACACACATCGTTGCTTTTTGCTGATAGGCGCAAAAAGACAAACGATGTTGCTCACTTTTTGGTTGGACAGCCACACCCCCGTTCTCGGCGAAGCCAGGGTTGCAGCAGCTGCTGCAACCCAAAACTAACGAGAAAGGAAGGACAACATGCCAAGAGGAAGAAAACCATCAACCGAGCCGTTTCGCCGCAGTCAGGTCGTGTCGCCGGTTCCCTCCGAGAGGAGATACGGCAGGCCGCCAAAGGCCGTAAAGAAGAGTTTCGACATCTACGTCAGCGATATCGAAACCGGCGAGGAGACGCTGGCTTTAACGGTGTTCGCGGTCGATCAGCGAAACGCCACCCAGACGGCCAAAAAACTGCTCCAATCCTCGCCGCTGATGCGCAAGATTACCTATGCCGCGTACAGCGCCGTGGAGGTCAAGGAATGAGAAGGCACTACCGGCTGGTATCCCACAAAGAAAGTGAGGCCCAACCGAAATGATGAGCAGGGGGGACGCGCGTCCGGGCGCGTCCCTTTCATTGGCGGCGAAGGCGCTGTACCAAGCGGTCGGCAGCTCGTCCTTCCCGGCGCGGGCCTCAAGGGCAAACTCTCCGCTGCGTTGTCGCGCATTTTATGCGCTCCACCTCCGCTTCGACTTTGCTCACGTCAGAAGTTTTCCGCTGTCGCTTCGTTTCGGCCTTGACGGCTCTACGCTCCGCTCCGTTCCGTCAAGACCCAAGCCCTTTGGGGAAACGAAAAAATTCTTCCGTGGCCCGACATGCTGCCGGGCCTTGAAGCCTCAGCTTTGCATTTCTTTGGTCTCTGACCGTATCGGCACGGGTGCATATTCGTGCATGCAGCCAATCGATCAGGCCTTCCACGGAAACATTCAAAGCGGTGAGACCCACTCGTTTCCGAAGTTATCCACATGGTCGGCAGCGCTCGCAGCTTACAACGCGCGCTTCCATTTTTTCTCCCTATTGCCCGCGGCTTTTTCGCCGAATGCGCATGAGTGTCAGGGTGAGTACGTTGCTATCGGCTTCCGAAGTGCGGGACGCGAAGCGGCCCGCACTTCACATCGTTCATGGAAACGACGTTCCGCAAGCGGAACGCTGAAAAAAAGAATTGCAGCGGCACTGATTCTCCGATTCAAGGAACGGTGTAGCAGCCGGATAGTGCGGAGTGACAAGGTATGTGTTTGTCGGACCGCGCAGCCTCCGGCAGCCCGGTCCCAAACACCCTTGCAAGGGGGCTCCGCCCCCGTTGACCCCCGTGAAGATCGTTCCGAAAGGACCCGATGAACGGCAGGCCAGAAACCAAACGGAGCAGCGGCAGCGAAAATCGTAAGCGTTACCCGCGCGTGTACTCCCGTGTGACTGTCGCTGAGCGCGACCAGATCATAATGGACGCCGAAGCGCATGGATTTACGGTCGGCTCCTATCTGCGCTGGTTAGCGCTTGACCACCCGCAGACCCGTCCCGTGCGCCGGCCACTCCCAGAAGAGAAACTGCTCGCCCAAATCAAGGGCGGTGCGGGTAAGGTGGACGGCAACATCGCGCAGCTGGTCAGGCGTGCCAATCGCGGTGAGATTGTGGATGTTGAGGAACTGGCCGACGCCGCGAAGGCGGTCAGTGATTTTTACCGAGCCGCCCTCGAACTCCTGAAAGGCGGCCATTAATGTATATCAAAGGCGGCTCCCGCCGCAGCATCGGCTTCTGGTCCAAGCATCTTCAGGACCGGGAGCAGAACCTCCGCGTCGATATCATCGAGAGGCGCGGCCTGGCCGCGACCGATCTAAAGGACATGATGCTGGAAATGCAGGAGGACGCCCGCTTCACTCGCTGCGAAAACTTTATGTATATCGCCGCCTTCAATCCCTGCCCGCACGAGCAGCTGACAGAGGAGCAGTGGGAGAAGGCCTATGAGATCTTCGAGAAGCACCGGGGCATCCCGGCGGGCCAGCAGCGCATCGTCATCGAGCATGAGAAGGAAGGGCGCATACACCGGCATGTCGTCTGGAACCGGGTCGATCTCGAAAACATGCGCGCTTTCCGCGATGCCTGGAATTCGGAGGTATGCGCCGAGGCAAAAGTGGAGATCGAGCAGGAGCTGAAACTGGAACGGACCCCCGGTCTCCGCGAGCGGCAGCCGGGGGACCCTCGCCCCCTGAAGGCCTTCGAGATGCATCGCGGCATGAAGAGCGGCCTCGATCCTCGCCTCATCACGGCCGAAGTTACGCAGATCTACCGAGACAGCCGTAATGGTGCGGATTTTGTGGAAGGCCTGGTCCAGCACGGCTATCAGCTCGCCGAAGGCCGGCGGGGTCTTTGCATTCTCGACGGTGCCGGGCATGAGCACAGCCTCGCGCGACGCATCGAAGGCGTGAATGCCAAAGAGCTGCGCGCATTCATGCAAGGGGTCGATCTCGGGAACCTTCCTACGGTCGAGCAGGCGAGGGCCCAGTTCCGGGATCGAAAGATCAGCGACCTCGAAGCCGACCGCGACACGGTCCGGCACGAGATCGTATGGCTGGAGGCCCTCGCCAAAGCCGCGATCGAGAAGGAAAAGATCGAGCAACGGTTCGTAGAACCGAGGCCGGAGAGAAACAAAGGTCAGGACGATAGGGAAAAAATCTGGCCGATTGAGCCTCCTAAGCCGGAGCGGATCAGGACCTCGCCGGAGTTTCATTTCGGGGACGCGGCAAGGGAGGCCACGCGAGGCGAGCCGCAGCCGCCGATGCCGGAAAAGCTGAGAGGGACGCCGGCGGAGATCTGGAACGCTTACCATCAGAGCGATAATGCGCGCGCTTTCGCCGCCGCGCTCGACGAGCAGGGGATTTCGCTTGCCGTTGTCACGAAATCCGAAGCCGACCGCAGCCATAGAAATGCTGAATTCGCGCGAGCCGCCGGCAATTATGCGCCCAGGTTCAAAGAGGGGGAGATCGTCGCCATTGCGGAGCCCGGCCTCACCTACCGCGACGGCAAGATTGCGGAGCCGCGCGTCTATCGCCTCGATAAATTCACGACCGGCGAGGAGCCCCGGAAAGTCGAGGCCTTCCTGAAACCGCTCGATCGCTCGCAGCTTGAGGGCATCGAGGCGACCCAGGAGAAGATCAAGGCCCGCGTCGAGCAGCGCATCATCGAAGTCCAGGCCTTCCGGGATCTCCTCCGCGACGTGAAGAACGACGAGCGGATGAAACAAGCGCAAGCGCCCGGACGTACGCAACCGATAGGGGCTCTAAAGAGAGGCGCCAGGTCAGTCGTGACAAAAGCGCTTGCGGCGCCCAGGCTAGCAGAAAAGCCCGTCGGATCGGCCTTCAAATTGTTGGGCGCCGCCGGAAAACTCGCCGACGGCCTATTCGATCTGATCGATCCGGTGCTGACGCCGGCGCTGAAACGCGAAAAAGAAATCATGGCGCGCACGCGCGAAGCCGAAGCCGAAAACACGACGGACCTCCAGAAATACGCAGCCGAGCGACGACGGCAAGAGGAGGAGCGTCCTAAAGAAAGGGAGCCCGACCGGGACCGGGGCCGAGAACGGTGAGAGCCGGTGGACTGCCCCCATCCTCCGGCGAGAACCTGCAAGGGGCAAAGACGAAAAGAGCTTTCTTCGCCGTCGATCCCGTAATGCTGTTTTCCGAATTGCCGCCAGAGCCGTCATCCACTCCCACGACGCAAGACCCGCGAGAACATTCGAGCCCGGTCTGGTTCAGGCCTGGCAGCAGCACTCATCCCGAAATGAAAATCATCTTCCCGTGATCGGCGCACCCGATCGGCCCTCTAATGCGGCGGAGATAATCTTCCTACTGCTGGCGAACGGTTACAGCTGGGCGCAGATCCGCGCCATGTATCCCGGTCTCTTTTCTCATGCCCCTCATCCCACAAGTTAAAACCCACCCACCATGGAGCGACACATGAACACGACGCCGTATCAAAAAGCCTTCGACGAATTGAGAAAGCTCGGGCTCATTCTGCAGCAGGCTCCGGGACACTACAGGGTGAATTTCCGCAACGGCACGACGGCGACGGAATACCAGACCGAGGATCTGTTTGATGCCTTGCAGACGGGACGCGTGATGGCATTGAATCCACCGCCACCAGCGGAACCGCCGCCCGGTCCGACAAGGGCACGTTCACGCCGGCGGGCCTTCATGCTGGCCCACAACAACAGGGTCGAAGCCCGGCGGAAAAAGCGAAGGGCGCAAAAGCGCAGGGGTTGAAGATCTAGTGTTGCTCTGGGGCGGAATTCCCATCCGGCGGATTGGGCGAAAGGATTTCCTCGGCAATATGGGCCACGTCGAGATATGCAAACCAGCGTTGCCGGTCCGCGTCGGTCACTTCCTGTCCGGTTTCCTCGCGATGCTTTATGAGTTGCTCCTGCTCCTGGGCTTTGGCGATGACGCGGTTGAGCCCGTCGCGGTATCGGTTGGCATCGAACAGCAGCAGCGCCATGCCTCTGCCCGCGTCGAACCGCGGAGCGCCGTAGGGCGCGGTTTCATGCCAGTAGGCCTCCACCTGTTTCAACGTATCCGCGATCCGCTTTTCATCGGCTTGCTGCTGCTCAATAAGCTTGGGCAGCGGTTTCCAGTCGAACGTGCTCTTCAGTTCCATGCCGACGATTTTAACGCCGCGCGAGTAGCCGCAATCAGGAATTTCTTTTGACGCATTTCCTCAAAACTGCTAAGGGTGCGATCTCCTAGGTCTTCTCTTCGGGTCAGGGTGTTCCGTTGTTTGTTCCCCGTCCGCGCCTTGGCCGGCATTCCAGACGTACCTCGAAGACGAGCTTTCCTTGCATTCTGCGCTTTGCTTTTCTCGGCGTCATGGCCGCGGTTGCGCTCACTCTGCCCCAGCAGGCGAAGGCACAGGCATCGCTGACGCAGATCACGCTCACAGGAACAGTGGCCTCTGGCACCGACAGCACAGGTTCGGCGAATGTGTTCGGCGTCGGTACCAATCTTGCGACTTTAGATTTCACCCTGATCTACACCTACGATCCGTCGCAGGGAACGCCAGGTTTCCTGGACTGCTCCGGCGGCAGCCCGATCTACTACACCGATATCAGGAACAGCGGCTCTGCCTATCCAGGCACAGCAACGCTGCAGATCGGCGGCGGCACGCCATATCCGTTCGGTGGTGCCGGCGAGAGTAGTGTCACGTCATGGGCACTTCGCTACGCGCCAGTCTGCGGCAGTGTGGCAAGCGAGGCGGGGGCAGGGGTTACGACAAACTTCAGCGGGGCTTTCGGCGGCGGTGCGAGCGTAGGCCCCGGAGCCGTCAGTCCGGATATTTATCCGCCGTCGGGTGGCCCACCCCTGAGCTCGAATCCTGACTGGAGTTCCGACGTCAATCCCGCCGTCGCGACAGATAGCAGCGTTCACATTAGCTTCAACGTCGGTATTACGGGGGCGGAGACCAAGACCGCGAGCGGCGATCTTAGTCCAACGACGTTCCTGGTGACGCAGCTCGGGCTGGACATCAATGCCCTGACCGACGGATCGGGTTGCGGCTGCGATGGACCATACAGCGGGAATCCCGTTGAATGGATGTATATTCAGGCTCACGAAGCTGGCCAGTCTTTCGGCAAGGACTATACCGACCTCATAGGCGATCCGGTCAATCCCGCGACGGGAAACACCTTCGAGGCCTCGACCGATTACACCACAGCGGGGCCGAATGTCCTGGCCTTCCGCCGCTACTACAACGGCATGGCCAATCAGGTTTATATCGGCCCACCCTTCAGCGGCTATCTCGTCTCACTGGCAACGGAACTCGGTTCGAACTGGCGCTCCAATTATGACGGATATTTGCAGATCGGTACTTCCATCGTCAGCGCTGAACGACCGGATGGAATGGTTATTCCGTTCCGCCTCAACGGCAGCACATGGACGGCTCCCGCAGGCGTAGATGCGACGCTGACTCAGGCGGGCTCGACCTGGACACTGACCCTTCCTAACGACTCCGTCGAGACCTACTCGACTGCAACGACCGCCTATGGCGAGCTGACCTCAATCCGTCTGCGCAACGGCTACACGATGTCGATGACCTATAACAGCAGCAACCAGCTCACGACTGTGACGGACAGCTACAGCCGGCAGCTGACCCTCAGCTACAGCAGCGGCCTGCTGCAATCGGTGACGACACCCGACAGCACGACCATCAATTACGGCTATACCGCGGTCACTGGCGGCAATGTCCTGAGCTCGGTTTCCTATCCAACGACGCCCGCCACCAGCCTCACCTATCAATACACATCGCCTGGCCAGCCCTTCCTGCTCACCGGCATTCAGGACGCTGCCGGGAACCAGCTCGCGACATGGACCTATGACAGCCAGAGCCGGGCGATATCCAGCAAACGCGGCGGCTCGCTTGGCGCGGACGCGACCACCTTCACCTACAACAGCGACGGCACCGTGACAGTGACGAACGCCTTCGGGGTGGCAGATACGTATACCTACCACAAGCTGCAGGGTGTGCCGCGTCTCCTCAAGATCAGCCGCGCCGCCACGTCCACCACGGCCGCGGCGACGCGCTCTTTCGGGTACGACGCGAACGGCTACAAGACGATCCAGACGGACTGGAATGGCAACACCACCATCTATGTCAACAACACGCATGGTCTCGCGACCAGCATGACCGAAGCGGCGGGCACGACCATCGCCCGTACAACGACCACCGTTTATGACCCGACTTTTGTCCATCTGCCCGATACGATCACGATGCCGGAGCTGACGGTCGGCTTTACGTACGACAGCAACGGCAACCCCCTGACCAAAACCGAGACCGACACGACCACCACCAGCATCCCCTACAGCACCAACGGCCAGACCCGCACGACCCAATGGACCTGGAGTTCAACCGGTGAAATGCTTACGGAGCAGCTGCCTCGCACGGACGTGACGGCGAAGACGACTTACGGTTATTCATCCGATGGAGCGCTGACCAGTGTTACCGATGCCCTGAGCAACGCGACGACCGTCACCACGCATACCGGCGGCGGAAGGCCGCTGACGGTGCAGGACCCGAACAGCGTGGTCACAGCGCTGACTTATGACGGGGGTCAGCGGGTGCTTACCAGCAGCATTGCCACGACCGGCGGTGCCTTAACCACCACCTACACTTACGACACGGCCGGCAAACTCGCGAGCGTGGAGAAGCCCGACGGCTCGACACTGAGCTATGGCTACGACGCGGCGAACCGGCTCACCTCGATCACGGACCTGTTTGGCAACAGCATCAACTACACGCTCGATCCGCTCGGTAACAAAACGCAGACGGAATGGGAGGATAGCGGCAGTACCGTGCATCGGAGCACCACGGCTACTTTCGATGCGCTCGGGCGGATGCTGACGAATGTCGGCGGCATGAGCCAGACGACAACCTTCACCTATGACAAGAACGGGAACACCCTCACCATCAAGGACCCGGACCTCAACACCGTCACGAAAACCTATGACGCGCTGAACAGGCTCAAGACCTCCGTCGATCCCTCGCCCGGAGGCACGACGACGCTGACCTATGACGCGCATGACCGGCCGCTCACGGTCCAGGACCCTCTCGGCCACACAACTTCCTACGTCTTTGACGGGTTCGGCGACCGCATACAGGTCGCCAGCCCGGACAGCGGCACGGCGGTCTACTATTTCGACCCCGACAGCAACCTAACTAAGCAGGTGCTGGCAGGGTCGCTCGAAGCCGACATGACGTATGACGCCGACGACCGGTTGCTGACAACCAGCTATCCCTCCGACGGCACGCTCAACGTCACGAATGCCTATGACCAGACCGGCCACGGCTACGGCATCGGGCGGCTGACGAGCGCAACGGACAAGATCGGCAGCCTGAGCCTCACCTATGACGAGCGCGGCAATATCACTTACGAGAGCCGGGTCGCCACCGGCATCACCACGCTGAACACGACGTATGCGTTCGACGCCGGGAACAATATCTCCAGCATCACCTATCCCTCCGGCACCGTAGTCGCCTACGGGCGGGACACGATGGGCCGGGTCACCTCTGTCACGGCGCAACCGCCGGGCTTCGGCAGCCCGAGCAACGTGGCGGTCTTGATTGCCTATGAGCCCTTCGGCCCCGTCACCGGCCTCACCTACGGCAACGGCATCACCGGCACATATTCCTACGATAACGATTACAGGACCACGTCGCGCGTCGATGCCGCCACGTCGAGCGTGATGAACCTCGCCTACACTTACGACGCCGCCGATAACGTCAAGACGATCACCGACAGCGTGAATGCAGCAAACGGCCAGACATTGACCTACGACGCCCTCAACCGCCTCAAGACGGCCGTGAGCGGCACGGGCGGCTATGGTTCGTGGAGTTGGACGTGGGACGCCGTGCACAACGCCAAAACGCAGGTCATCGCTGGTACCACCACGACGCTCAACCAGGTTTCGGGCAGCAACAAGCTGCTGAGCATGACGACGGGATCGACGACCACGAACGTTACGAACACATCCGCCGGAAACATCAACCTTCTAAAAATCAGCGGCACCACCGTCGAAACCCTGACATACAACCAGGCCAACGAGATGGCGAGCGCAAGCGCCTCGGGCGGCTCGGCCTCCTATGCCTACGACCTGCTCGGACGGCGTATCGAGAAATCGCCATCGGGCGGGAACACGATTGTGCTCCAGTATGCGGGCCTGAGCCCGAGCACCTTGCTTGCTGAGGACGACCGGCATGGTAACGCGGCGGATTACATCTACCTCAACGGTGTCCCCATCAGCGAAGTGAACCCCGGAACCGGCGCGCTCTACTACACGCACACCGACACTCTCGGCACGCCGCAGGCTCTGACGAACGGATCAGGCACAGCGGTGTGGAACGCGACGTACAAGCCGTTCGGCAACACGCAAACCACGGCGGGCAGCGTTATCCAGCACCTCCGCCTCCCTGGCCAGTACTACGATTCCGAGACCGGCTATCACGCCAACGGGTACAGGGTCTATGATCCCTCATCGACCCGCTACGTTGAAAGCGACCCCATCGGCCTCGCCGGAGGCATCAACACTTATCAATATGTCAGAGCCAACCCCTTCAAAAACATCGACCCGATAGGGTTGAAGGAATTGACCGTCAGCGTCGGTGACATCCTCGGGCCGGTTGGGGTAACTGCCTATCTTGGGTACAACAGCGGCCAATGGAGTTACGGCGGCTATATCGGGGTTGGCACAGGTTGGTCGATCAACTATGACCCGAACGATTCAGGTTGTCACGAAGCAGGCTATCAGTGGGGCTGGCAGGGCAACGGTCAGCTTGCGTACTATGGCCCTAACATAAACGCTTCTGTATTTTGGGGAGCCCCCGGTTACTATTCATTCGGCCAAATCTCTGCCGGAATTCCCGGAACACCGCTCAGTTGGAGTATTGGGGAAGAGAATGGAAACTTACTTCCCCCGTCGCCCTTCCCCACCGTAGGCATTGGAGATTCAACGACCTTCGGTTATGGTGGAGTTCATTACCTTCCCCGAGGTCAAGAATTGCTGCCATGAAGCCCACGCTTAACTTCTGGCTTATTTCGAGATTGGCTGTTGCCGTTTTGGACATACGGTACGCCTTTGAACTGTCAGCCTCCCCTGATAATACTCACTTTGATTGGCTCTTCTGTATTTTCGCTTCCACCATTCCACCAATAGTGATCTTTGGAGGGCTCTTAGCTGCGAACCCTGGAGACCCTGACGACATTGCTGATCCATACTCTTTCACAAAACCATGCTGGCCTACCGCACGCTTCCCGCTTCGCACTTGGTTCACAGGTTCTTGGATATTCATGCTTATGGGAGCAATTTCATCTTTACGGGACATAATTACTCGCCAAACAATAATGCCGATTGAGATGATGTTCTTGTTATTGGGTTCACTACTAATGTGCGGGGTTATCGTTCATGTTAACCTCAGACGGACAAAAGCCCGCAAATGAAGTGACCCACGATCGTTGAACGGCTCGCTGCTAGTCAATTGCTTCAACCCTATCGGGTCGATGTTTTTGAAGGGGTCGCCTCCGACATATTGGAATTCACTTTGCCACGGCGCGAAAGCGGGTCAGAACGGGATGTGGGCGGGGATCTTTTCATCCACCGTGCGACAGCGCGACAGCGTAAAGTTAGCACGAAGTGCAGCAAGGCCAACCGTTCGCATTGACGAAGCAGAACAACTGAATTAATAAAGGCAACTGTGTGAGACAAAGCAGTGGCTCTTCGACCACAGCGTTGTAGCCAGCGGAGTCCGGTATTTTCATGGTGAATATTGAGACAACCTTATTCCGTTCGATATTCTATGTCGTCATCGGATTGAAGACGCTCGCGCTTTATAGCCTGCCATTTACCGCGCTGGCGTTCGTTTTTCCAAGCAAGCCATCCCAGCCGTTGTTTCGGCGGGACATGGTAACCGATGCGCTTTTTGCGCTTATTACGTTCGTGTATCACCCCATCCAGGCGCTTTTACAAGTCATCTTTGTAGCCAGCATCTATTCGATCCTGGCCGCGAATATCCTGAAACCGGCCCATACGCCCATCCTCACCACGCTGCCGCTATGGTCGCAGATCGCGTTCATCATTGTTGCAACGGATTTTCTGCAGTACTGGACCCATCGTCTCTCCCATCGGAATATACTGTGGCGCTTTCACGCCATCCACCATTCCTCTGAAAATGTTGATTGGATGTCAGCCTATCGGTGGCATCCAATCAACTTTCTGTTCCATGTTACAGTCCCGCAAGCGCTCGTGTGGTCGGCTGGATTCAGTCCCGAGGCGTTTCCCCCGGTTCTTCTTCTTTCTACGATTAACGGCTGCCTCGTTCACGCCAATGTGAAGTGGACGTATGGCCCATTACGCTATGTCATTGCGAGCCCCGTATTCCACCGCTGGCATCACACCCCGCCTTCGCAGGGCGGCGAAAAGAACTTCGCGCCCTTCTTCTCCGTTTTCGATGTCGTTTTCGGAACCTTCTACATGCCGGAGGGTACGCCTACGAATTTCGGGACGCCCTACGACTCCATTTCCAGCAATTTCTTAGGGCAGCTTGCTTATCCGTTCATAAGGAAAGTGAACAATAAGCTTCCGCGTTCTGCGGTGTAGGGATGCTGCGGAAGGGCCAGAACGGCGTCAACCAGAAAGAGCATGCCTTTCTTGTGCTGGATGGGCTTCGTGGCGTGGCGGCTGTTTCGGTGATGATATATCACTACTCTGGGCAGTTGCATGATGAATTTACGCCATGGCTGCCCAATGCGTTCTTGGCGGTCGATTTCTTCTTTGTGCTGAGCGGATTCATCGTCGCTTATGCCTACGAACACCGCCTTATGGCTGGCGAACCCGCCGCTCAGTTTATGTTGCGCCGTTTCATCCGACTTTATCCGCTTTATTGGCTGGGGACCACGCTGCCACTGCTGATGCAAGCTGCAATAGGTTTGCTTAGTGGGCAGAGCGGCGCATCCTCGTGTTCGCGTTTGGTGTTTCCATACATATTGAATGTCCTGTTCCTCCCACTCCTGCCGAGTTTATTGACAACGCCGACCCATACCTCAATTCCAGCATTCCCACTAAACGTTGCAGCTTGGTCGCTTTCCGTCGAGGTTGGCGTCAACGGTATTTACGGGGTGCTCGGTCGTCGATTAAAAACGTCTCGCCTCATCGTCCTCGTTTTGATAAGCTGCATAGCCCTCGCTTCGGCAATCTGGACTATGGGAACGCCCAATATGGGATGGCAGGTAGCGACCTATGACGGTGGTTGGGCTCGGGCCATGTGGTCGTTTTTCCTGGGGGTATTGTTGTTTCGATCATTTCAGTCCCGTCAGGATCAAGAGCCATTCCCTGCATGGATTGGAGGCACACTAGCCATAGGCTTGTTTACTAGTTTCGCTTGGCCGTCCGTGGCCTCAGCCTACGCTCTTTGGAACACTATCGTTGTATTTCCGTTAATCGTTTGGGTCGGAGCGAGAACGAGGATATGGCGCGCGGCGCACCGGGTCTACGCGTGGCTGGGCCGAGTCTCTTATGCGCTATACATCCTGCATGTCCCGTTGTTCTTTGTCTACGTACTCATTTCAAAACGGATAGGTCTTCATCTGCAAGAGAACATCTCCCTCAGCGTGTTTGCTTACTCAGCCCTTTCTCTATCAATCGTGTCGATACTCGACGCCGCATACGATACTCCGATGCGATTACTCTTGGCCCGCATCGCCGCCCGGCACCCCTTACCTTGGAGGAAACAATGAGCCCAAAATGTTGTGGCGTAGTGGTGATTGGATTGCTTGCGGTAACGTGTGTGGCGTCGGCGAAGACGGTGAAGGAAATGAGCTGTTCCGAATTGCTGACGGAATGCAAGACTTCGATAGAAATGTACACCAGCAGTCCTGTTTGCGACGACGCTCTGCGCGAGGCCATCGAAATTCAACAGGGGATGTGTCTTCCGCAGCTTATATCGATGTCGCATTTGAAGGAACAGTTCGTCATCTGGGCCGAGCATCATCCGGAGGCCATGAGCATGGACGGTCCAAGCTGTATGACAAAGGCCCTTGAGGATACCTATCCCTGCTACTTCGGTCGCCTTACTAAACCGAATTTCAGGCACGTTAAGGCGGACCACATGTCTGTAATTGCGCCCACGTGACCTTCTCCGAAAAGGGTCGCCGGAATTGGATGCACGGACCGATCTGCCGCACGCCCGAAGCTCGATTAGTTCAAGTCAGCGTGAACCGCTGCCAATTGGATTTGGCCAGCTCCGTTTTAGGACAGTCCTCCTCGCGCAGCACCATGTAGAATTTCAGGCGCCACACGAAACCGCTCCCGAAAGGCATGGTCCCGTAGGGCAGGAACAGCCGGAAATCCCGGTAGACGGTGAACTGATAAGGCGGATTGAAGTATTCCCATACGCAGAGCCCGCCCGTGGTGGTCTGAAAACTCTCCACGCTCGTCGGGACAGGGTCGCCGTACCCGTCGTCCGCGTGAAAAAAGGCAATCGCCCGGAATTCCCGGTTCTGCGAGTTGTCGATTTCGAAGGCCGCATGGATTTTCATGCCATGCTCGCCGTTGCGGCAGACATTGTGATCCGTCCAGACCTTCTGGAACGCCGCGCGCGGGCAGTATTCGAGATCGCTCCAGGTTTCACCCGCGTTGGGAAGGGACGGGGTAGGCGGAGGCACATAGACTGAAGGGCAGGAAAGGACTGGGCCTTGCGCTGGAGTAGGGGGCGCTACGGGAAAGCGAAGATCGACCTTGGGTTTCGGCGGTTGCGCCGGCTGGCCGACCGCGCAGACGGACCACGGGGTCGTCATCGGAAGCCCCGACGGCGACTTTAGGAGCTGGAATGCCGGATGCGGAACGAGCCCGCCCGTCATGCGGCAGGCCTCCAGCTGGTTCTTGTAGGAGACGAAATCAAAATTCAGCATGGCGTTTTCGAAGGCTGCGCGTAGGGCAGTGGTCACATACCGAGGTTGTTGCTCAGCAGGCTCTTGACGACGTTCAGCTTGGAAAGGTCGGGCTGCATGCTGTTCTTGACGATGTCGACAGCTTCACGCACTGCGGCCGTCACGGCTTTTGCTTGCGCCAGACCGCTGTTTCCATACACCGTGCCCTTGGCGGTATCGTAGACCTCGCCGCCGGGCATGCCGTTCTGGCTTTGCAGGCTTATGGTCACGCCGCCACCACCGAGGGAGCCGCCTACGCGCCCTTGTTCTCTGTGTGCCCATTCCTTCATGAAGCTGCCGGCGCCCGCTTTATGAAAGTGCAGTTCGTAAGCCTTCGTGCCGGCGGGACCGGGCATCTGGACCTTCAGAATGTCGTCGTCGACGAAGGTGACCGACCTTCCGTCAGACAACGTCACGGTTTTGCTCGCCGCGTCGAACCCGGCAGCGGCCGTCGTTTGCGTAAGAGGGGGATCGTCTTTCTTCGGGCCGTCCGTTTGCGCGGCAGCCGATGCGCTGCCTCCGTTCATGTGCTTCTCATACGCCGATTTGATGTCGTAGCCCGGCATGGGCGCGAACACGGGAGCACCGCCCGGCGGAAGAATGACCGTACCGGCGTTCTGGTTTTTCGCCGTGTCTAGAACCTGCATGAAACCGGTGCTGCTGCGATGAAATTTCAGGTTGCCTTCGGTAAAGTCGTCGCCGGAGGCGGTTTGTTGATTGGCCGTGCCTCGGGGCTGCTGCGCCGGGGCGAAAACAGAAAAAGCGGCAAGGAGCGACCCCGCCGCCAGCATGTTTCTCAGCATGATTCATGATCGCCAATTTAGTTATGATAATCAACTAGTTGTGTATCACATTCATATAGTTGGGTTTAACTGCGATGCCGTGATAGCGTCGGGGATTGATTACAGGAAGACAGCTGCGCGCCGCGCGCGCGATGCTTGGAATGGAACAGATCGACCTCGCGAAACGTGCGCGCGTTGCCATCGGGACAATTCGGCGAATGGAATCCTTCGCAGGCGAAGTCGGCTCGCGCACTGAAACCCTGTCAAAGGTTCAGGCCGCGCTGGAGAGGGCCGGGATCGAATTCCTCGGCGAGGGACGGCCGGGAGTGCGTTTGCGAGGACCGCAGGCACCTGCCCGGCGCAATTAGACGGGGCTAGGGTTCATCTCTTCGCCAGCATCCGCCTTCTCCGCGTGAGAGGGGATACGCTAGCACACCGGCCAGACTGTAGCTTTTCTTGGCTCGTTCGCCTGATGGGCGAGCGTCATCCAGGGCCGTGATGAGCGACGCCCGGTTCGGCGAGCCATCGGAACGCGCGCTCCACGAACGGTTTTGCGTCTTTTTCGATGCACGCGCCGTGGGCGATGACCAGCTTGTCAAAATCCCACGACAGCAGCTTTTCGAGCGATCGCCGCGCGAGGTCTCGATTAGTGAATGACAGCCTAATGTCGAGCCCGACGCCGCCGTGCGGAGATACAACGCCTTCCAACTTCATCAGAGCGTTGCGAAAAGGCTTGCCCTTCACCATCGGATGAATCTGAATCAAATCGTCGAGAATGACCGTGCGCGACTGCTTATGAAAGAAGAGGATTTCTTCGATGAGCGGGTTGCCCTTGAAGGCAAGCTGGTCGAAGTCATTCTTCCAGGCTTGAGGCGGCTCATCCCCCAGGATGCCGGTAAAGGGCAGCTGCCCTTTCTTTAGGGTAAACGGAGTAGGCCGCGGCGCCCACAATTGTGCTTCCGGAAACAACGTGTGCCATGCCGCCAGCCGCCAGACATGGCGCGGTGTCGCTGCAAGAAGGTACCGGACGGGACCCAGTTCGGTGATGCGTTTCAGCGTATCGAACGGCACGGCGACAGGAGAGTTCACCCAAAGCGAGCCGTCCAAGAGCTTCGCCACGGTCATGCGGGTGGTAAACATGACACCCATGTCGCGAACGTTGGGGCCGTCGACGATCAGGATGTCTTTGGCAAAGGGCTGAAGCTCGGGCATGGATGCGTCTCCGGGACTATCAAACCTGCGATGGATGCTTGTGTGTTGCAAGCCTATCGTAAAAAGCGGCCCATTTTCCTACCACTCAGCCGCCAAGGTCATTCGCCGCCGGACGCTGAGGGTTCGGCAACGCGGACGGTCTCGAATTGCCGTAATGTTCGAACAGCATCTGCGCCGAGATCTTCGGCCCGTCCCATTGCGCGATGATTTTCGCGAATGCAGCGGCTTTGGCCTTCGCCTGCTCGTCATGGAGCAACTTCTCGATCGCGGCTTGAACGTGCCGGGACGGGTCCTTCGATTTAGGGACGCGGATCGCGAAACCGAGGCGTTCAAGACAGGCGAGATTCGCGACCTGCTCCATCTGCATGCCGACGCCGACAACCGGCTTGCCCGCAAGAGCCGCGGCCATGACGGTTCCGACGCCTCCGTGAATGACGGCCAGATCCGCCATTTTATTGACCTGGATAGCGGGGACCCAATCGGTGACGAGCACGTTCGGCGGGACGCGGACGCCGGGGACGTGCTGCAGCTGGAACTTTATCGGCGCGATCACGCGGTAGGGCTCGCCTTCAAAGCTCTCGACAATTTTGGCGACGATCTCGGGCGTCCCAGAACTTCCCATAGCGAAATAGATCAGCGGCCTGTCCCTCGGAATCGCGGCGATCTCCGGGGGCAGGGGGAATTCATCCTGAGGGATGAGAGGTCCTGTGAAATAGTGCCTGGGAGGCAGTTTGACGCCGGAAAACTCCGGAGGCTCCGCTACCAATGTGATATCGCCGCGCCAGAATTCAAAGATCGAATCGTAGCCCGGAACGCCGAAATGCTTGGCGGTGCGGTTTACGGGGTTGAGAAAGCCGTACCTGATCCAGAAATTGATGAACTGCAGAACGGACCAATCCGCGACCGCTTTCAAGGGGGCGGGCCGGATGTTGTCCGTCATGCCGGCGCCGTGGCAAAAGAAGTCCGGCAGCCAGGTCGATTGAATGACCCAGACGAGGGGCGTCTCCAAAACCCGGCACGTCACCGGGATGGTCACGTAGGAGCCGGTGACCACTGCGGCGGGCTTCAACTCCTTGAGACAGGCGATTTCATTGTCGACGCGCTGGATCAGTTCGGCATCGGTAAAGGCAGGGGCGAACTTCTCGCCACGGTCCACCTTGGCGATAAACTCGATCTTTTCCTTCGTGAGGCGGGGCTCCATCCGCGTCAAGGCAAAACCGTGCTTTTCGATCATGCTCTCGAAATCGCCGCCGTCGGAGATGAAATGAATATCGAAGGCCTTGCTGGCTGCAGGATGGCGCTCAACCGCTTTGGCGATCTCCACCATGCGACTGGTTTCCGCCAGATTGAAAGCGCACGGCGCGAAGAGCAGGGTTTGCCTGGGCATTATCTCGCTCCCGCGCGTGCGAGAAGCAGATCGACAAAGGTGGTCCAGGCGCGTTTGGACTGTTCCCGTTCCTTGGGTCCCTTGCGCATGACGAGGGCGATCATGAGGCCGTCGAGCGTCATCTCGGCCATGCGTGCCAGTGCGTCGATCTCAGATGCCGGGAAGTTCTTCGGCAGCCGCGCCGCAAGCGCCTGGACCACGGCCTGATGCATCTGGACCGCGCCCGCGGCCAGATGGCGGCGCAGGCGGGAATCGAAGAGCGCCTTCGTCATAAAGACGATCTGGGCGCGCAGCAATTCGCCATGCTTCTCAGCCGAATTGATGACCTGCCGGCCGAGATCCTCAAGATAGTCGCGCGCTGAGATCAGCTTTCGGGTATCGGGGGCGAGGGATTGGAGCCAGAACTGCTCAAAGGCTGCGAGCGGGATTTCCTCGATCGAACCGAAGTGATGGAAGAGCGTCGCCTTGCTCACGCCCGCTTCCTTCGCCAAAGTTGAGGCGCTGAACGCGTCCGGGCCCGCGCGGCCCAGAAGCCTGAGCGTGGCTTCCAGGATGGCCGTCCGGGTCCGGTCCCCGGCTTTCGTGCGCTGTCCTTTGATGGCCATAAGCCGACGCTACTATTATCTGACCGAACGGTCAATAGTAGTGAACGCGTCAGGAAGCGGTTGGGGAGCGCAACATAGAAAGTACGCTAAGGTGAGCTGTCTTACCCGCCGGTTTACTATTGATAACTGATTTAATCAATAGTAACCTCCGCCGATGAATCCGGCCAAACTTCCCGTCTTCTTAAAGGGTGGAAACCGGCTCCTCACGGCGCCGGAGTTCCAGCATCTGGCGAACGTGCCGCCTGAAATCGAGTGGTTCAAGAACATCGACAATCACCATACCAAGCGGGCCTATGAGAAGGCGGTCAAGGACTTCATGCTTTTCGCCGGCATCGACCGCCCCGAGAAATTCCGCCTGGTCACCCGATCTCATGTGATCGCCTGGCGCGACGACCTCACTGAACGGGCTAACCGAAACGGCAAAAAGCTGGGCAAGACCACCGTCCGGCACCGGCTGACGGCCCTTTCAGCGCTGTACAACTACCTCTGCGACCGGAACGCCGTTCTGCATAATCCATGCAGGGGCGTAAAGCGGCCGACTGTCATACGAAACACCGGCAGGACGCCGGCCATCGCCGATCGCCAGGCGCGCGGACTGCTCGGCGCTCCCAAAGAAGAAACCCTGAAGGGCAAACGGGATCGCGCCATTCTGGCCACGCTTCTTTATCACGGCCTCCGCCGCAGCGAATTATGCAAGCTGAGGGTTCAGGATTACCGGTTTCAGATCGAGGGCGTTCCCCATCTGTACGTGCAAGGCAAGGGCGATAAGGAGCGCTACGTCCGGCTACACGATTTCGCGGCCGACCTCATTGATGACTATCTCGACGCCGCGGGGCATGGAGACGATGCAGACGGAGCCCTGTTCCGGCCGCTTCGTAATAGCCGGGGTGGCGGTAGGGAGAAAGCGATTACGGCCGACGGCGTGTACAAACTGGTGCAACACTACGCGTCTGTGCTTGGGGTGAGGATAAGAACGCATTCATTGCGCGCCACTGCGGCGACAAACGCTCTCAGCCACAACGCGGACATCGCCAAGGTCCAGGAGTGGCTCGGTCACTCGAATATCTCGACAACACGCCTTTACGACAAGCGTAACTCCCGGCCCGAAGACAGCCCGACGGTTAAGGTTGCGTATTAAGAGCGACTGCCAACGCCTTATTTCAGTTGCCATAGGTGTAAAATCATTTACGAACAGTTATGTTCAGAATGGTCCAGGGATTATGTCCCAGCGCCCAAGGTGAACGTGCATATGCAAGGTGAGTTGGTACGGTGGCGGATCAATCAATTCCACTCAGCGTCTATTTGCTGCGGCCAGATCGATTGGCTTCGTTCGAAGCCGCCCTTTCTGTCGCTACAGCGGCATTGCCGCTAGCTCCCCCTTTGGACGGCTATGCTATTCCGTTGCCATCTGGCGAGCGTACGCCAGAGTGGGTACCGGTTATCCAGTCCGCTCTTCAAAGCCCCAACGCGTTTTCACTCGTCGGTCAATCCCCTGCCGCATTAGTAGTCGTTCGCGAGGATGGCAAGACCTTCGTCCTGAGCTTCGGGCATGCCTGGTCAAAACTAGACGATGATTGGCTGGAGCCCGATTTTGGCCGCCGCATCGCTCTCAACTTGATCCCGCCGGACCAACTCGTCGAGATTCACGTCGAACAGATATTTGCCAAATGGCATGTCGCGCGCGAACGCGCGCCTCGGGCATCTTCGGTCCGTGAATTCGCGGTACAGTTCGACCGCGACCTCGTTGCCAGCGTCGAAGGCATCCCTTCCGACAGTCAGTTTGGGAAAAAGATTCGTGGAGCCACGAGCCTGCGAGTGGAGATCCCCTTCTCGGAAGCTCACGGATCTCCTTACGACTTCGATCACGTATTACAAGAGCGACTGCTACAAGAAGCATTGGCCGGAAATAGACAACATGAAGGTGGTCACCGACGAAGCCGTAATGACGGACCTGGAGACCCATCTCGACGCCGAACTAAAGTCCGGACAAGCGCAAAAAAAGCTGGTCATGTTCACGCCGGCCCACCGCCGCACTGACACGTGGACAGTTGATTCCTACGTTTTCGGCAGGATGTCGAAATCACCGCCCGCAAGCCCTTACCTCCTGGTGGACAGCTGGCTCAATTACTTGCGCAAAAGCAACCGGGAACCGAGCGTAGCGGCAGCAAAAGATTCCTTGGTCCATCTTATGGATGACAGTAAGGAGCCTGTAGACAAATGTACGGCCTTTCAATGCTTCGGGTATGAACTATCAGTTGGACCGCGCCAATACATCCTCTCCTCTGGAATCTGGTACGAAGTAGCCATCGACTTCCTGAGCAAGGTAAATAAAACCGCGTCGAAGATCCCTCCTCCAAAGATCGCCCTGCCAGCATGGAACGGCGTCGACAGCGAAGGGGAGTTCAATTTAAAGTGCGGCAAGGCAAATGGATTCCTCGGCTTCGACGCAAAGAACCTTATGTTCGGCGGCGGGCAATCTAAATTCGAATTCTGCGACGTCCTTCACATGAAAAGCAAAACTCTGTTCTTCGCCAAGATTCCGTCGAAATCCAGTGGCATGAGTCATCTCGTCGAGCAAGTACGCCGAACCGCCGAACTTCTTTTCAGCGCCGATGCCGCCTATCGCAAGGAACTCACGAAGGTTTTTAAGCAACACTTCAAAGGCGTCGATACCGAGTGGCTAAAGACGAGACCGAAACACGGCGATTGGAACATCTGTCTAGTTTCTCTCGGCAGGCCGGCAATGAAATTGCCGTTCTTCGCCCGATGCAGCCTCGTCAAGGTCTACACCGACCTCCGCGAACAAGGACACGATATCTCTTTTCTCGCGGTATAGGAGCGCTGCCTGCTATTTCCGGCAGGGAAGTGATATCCGTTTGTCCGGATACCTGCGTAACGACGATGGCCTGTCGGTCTCGCCTTCAACGAAAAAACGTCGTCAGTGCTTCGTGAACTCGGATGGCTTTCGGTGCTCGCGGATTTGCGAAAAACTGACGGCGACCGAGGATCCCAACTCCACCTTGCCGCCGTAGTCGTTCAACGGTTCGTTGTCGAGCGTGCCAATGATCAGTTTCCTGCTGGCGTCGCAGACCTCGACTCGGACCCACATCCACTCGCCCACGCCGGTGGCCTCGTCCGGAAAATCAACTTTGACGTAATCACCGCGCTCGTAGACTGGCACTTTGCCTCCACCATTCCTCATTTTACTTCCCCTGAGAACGCGTCGCACTGTGACGCCGCGACTCTCGATGAGCTTCTAACACATTTATGACCCAGGCCTACTGAAGACTTTCCGGACAAACTCACCCTTTACCGGGAATCGGGTTCAGCCCCGCCGCCTTCCGGGGGAGCATAGGGAGCCAATCGCTCCGGTTGGGGCGTAATTTTGCCGAGATGCGTGTCAAAAATATGATCGATTTCGCAGCCGCCTGCATGGTCGCGAAGAGCTTGCCACCTGTATGGAAGCGATGCCGGATCGCCGATATCCGTCCAGCCCCTCGGGAATCCGCAGTCCTCTTCCGCGTCTTCGATCGTTTTTCCGATCGAGGCGAAGTACTCCGCTGTATATCTCTGCCGCCCGTCGATGATAGGACCGAACCGGAGATAACAATCGAACACGACGGACAGCAGCATACGGAAATACTCCCTGCATGCGGTCACCACGTCATCGCCGGGAACATCGGAAACCTCGGCCGTCGGCTGGAACCAGTACACGACCGGCTGGCCCGGCGCTGCGTAACCGCCGGACACAAGATTGTCTCCGATATGCTGATTTACGGTTCGAAACTGGTGGAAAAACCGGGCGATGCGATCGGCGCGAAGCTGGTCCTGTTCCGCAGCGTACCAATTCGCGAAGCCGTCGGCATCGCCCAACACCGCCTGCAGCGCGAACGTGATCGAACGGGCGGATGCGACGAACGCCCCTGCATAGCAGCGGGCGGCAAAGAAGTCGAAACCGCTTGCCCCAAGTTTAACCAGAAAGAATTCTGCCTCAGCGACCTTGTGATCTACGAGGCTAAATGATCGTTGTGACATCGCTATTCAATCGAAGGGAAGGACGGCGCGGGATCAATTTGCCAGCCACTTCGCGTAAGCGCGAGTGTCGATCATCGGCACCGTGCCGCTGCTTTGAAGCCGCGCAATAAGTTCGAAAAGGAAAGCTGTGGCCGGCTTGCCTTGATCGGTAATCGTGAAGCATCCGGACGGATCGCAGGCGAATGTTCCATGAGCCGCAACGCAGCCGAGGTCAAGCCGTCCGTCGGCATTCTTGTTCAGCGCCGCGACCAACGCGTCGCCGAGCGGTGGCTTCCAATCGCTGTCAAATGCCAGGATGCCGCCGAGAATATAAGGGAGCGCTTTCGGCTCAAACGTTCCGCCGGCGTGTGGGATCGGCAGGCTGGTTCTATAAAGACGGCGCACGCTCGCCACCTTGCGCTGCGCGTATTCAACCTGTGCAGCGTTGATAACCTGCTTCGCTTCAAATGCAGCGTAGACGCTCTCGGCGGGGACGATCAGCTGTTCCTCATAGTTGAATATAAGCGGCGAGTACTGCTGATCGAACACCACGATATCAATCTGGTCGCTGAAAACGCCGTTGCTGTCGACGACATAGGCTTTCTCCGCCCGGTAGCGCAGCGGCATATACTTCTGCAACAATTCGCGCCATACATGCTCGCTCGCATCTCCTTTGGCGCCCGGATGGC
This sequence comes from Bryobacterales bacterium, assembly GCA_963772905.1. Taxonomy (GTDB): domain Bacteria; phylum Acidobacteriota; class Terriglobia; order Bryobacterales; family Bryobacteraceae; genus Palsa-89. The sequence continues at coordinate 973,055 of CAVYZD010000001.1, forward strand.
CGAATGTTTCGCGGGCGGCGGCCAGCCGACGCTCAATGTCATCATGAAGTCCGGCAAGAAGCTTGGGTAAAGACCATGTGCTCATACGACAATCTGGCTCCAGTTGGTTGCTCGAAGGGCCTGTTCGGCAGCGGCCTTGATCTTGGCCCGTTCAGCGGCGGTGAGGTCATCCGAGATGATGTTATTTGTGTTGGCGGGGTCAACTACCCGCGCGTTGGGAAACGTGTCGCGTAGATACTCGAACACCTTCCACACATTGCCGGACAAGGTTCCGAAATACTGCCCGGCCAGGGCGTTGATAACGGTCAACTCCAGATAGAATGACGGGAATTCGAGCCCCTTCTGGTCACGCCAGAGCTTGATAATCCTGATCTCGTTTGTCCGTCCGCTTCCGCTTACATGCGCGATATGCGTCGCCACGTTTGTCTTGGTCCAGGTATCGGCCTTGCGCCGGTAGAGGCTGTGATCCGTCGCGAATAGGTCTTGAAGTTTGGCTGGCACGAGGTCAACGCGGTAGCCGTTCACCCGGATGCCGACCGAGACGTTCTGACGCTTCGGGTTGTATCCTCTTTCGCTCATCGTATTGAAGAGCTTGTTGTAGACCTCCCGGAGCGTTTCGCCGGTCTGGTCGGACAACGAAATGAACAGGTCGATATCGGTTCCAGTCACGTTCGCGGTTCCCTTGGCAAAGGACCCGCTCGGACTTACGCTCACCAGCTTGTCGCCGGCCCAGGCCGCGATCACCGGCTGAATCGTGGCCTGAACACCACGCACCGGGGAGAGTATCCCCGTATTGACGGCCTCCCGGTTCAGTATGTTCTGGAGGTATGCGTCGGCTGTCATTTCGCCCTCTTCGCCTTTCGCACCTATGCCGCCTCGATCAGGCGGACCTCGCCGTTGCAGGACTCGATAGCCGACGTAACGATCCGGCGAATTTCTCCCAAGAACGCCGCCGACGGTTCCGTCATCACCGCATCGGGCACCGGCGCCGCTGCATCATAGATTCCGTGTATGGCGTTAGCCCGGCGGAAGGTCGATCCCGCTCCCCGCGAGCCCGGACCATCGTAGGCCGCGCGCCAATCCGCCAAGTGATGCTCGACGAGCCGCCGCACGACGAGATCGCGCAACGCGACCTCGATCACCTGCCGAATGCGGTCGATGGTCCTCTGGCCTTCGTCTTCGTCTTCCGGCTCGCGCGTCCAGCTGATGGGATTATTCAGAAACCGCGAAATCGATTCCCGCAGTTGGGTCGCTAGGTCCGCGATCGGCCGAAGGGTATCGTATTCGTCGTCAAGCTCGCCCGCGATCCGGCGGTTTAAGGCCTTAACACGCGTCCAATGCTCCTTGCGAAAACCCTCGTAAGTGCCGAGGCCGAGGCGGGCGAGCCACGGCCCTTGAAACTTGCTGACGGCATCTTGCACGGCAAAACCGACGCCGGTCGGGTCGTAAACGGGCCGCGCCTCGGCGGGCGGCGGCGGCAGTATGGCTTGGCGGAAGAAATCAACCATCTCCGCAAGCTGTGATCGCATGTATTCCGCCGCCCGCGCCGGAAGCTTCGTCAGATGCCGGTCCACTCCGCCGAGCATGAAGCAGCGAGGGTCGATTCCGCGCTCGATTGCATTCACCACGGAGACGCCGAGAACGTCCCGCAGGCTGGAGAGCGCATTCAGAACCGACGCCATGACATGCGCGCGCTTATCGGCGAATTTTTGGAAGTTCTGACCCTTGATCTGATCGAAGTGGGTAAAGGCTACGGCGAGTTTCCGGTGATGCCCGCTCGATGCCACAGCCCTCAATACCGAAAGCGGCGCCGCCTGCATCGGCTGCTGCGCGTTATCGACGAGCAGAATTACGTCAACCTGCGCGAACCGGCGGGTCACATGGGTTGTGACGCTCGACGATGAGTCCGGGGTGTGTCCAAGGCCCTGCCCGTCAATCAGCACCAGCCGGGATTGGTCCTCCAGAAAGTCGGGGAACAATGGCCCGCGCACGCGGATGCCGTCCACCAGCGGCGTCAGCAGCCGCCCAAATTGAGGCCAGTAATTGCTCGAAAACCACCGAATGTGCCGTATAAACTCATCACGGTCAGCTGATTCGAACACCCACAATTCCGGCCAGCCGGACGGCCGCCGCCGCAGCTCGCCGGCGGAAATGAAGTCGAACCGGCCGCGCACATCTTCGAGAATGTCCTGCACCAACTCATGAAAGGCTTCTTCCTGCGTCAGGTAGAGATCGAAGTTCTCCTCGATCAGTTGCTGCGCAACATCACGATCAGGCCCAGCCTCCCTGGGATCGACCCCCAGATCTTCATGCAGCTTGGCTTCGACCGCCCTGCTCAAATCGCCGATGCGCTCCAGGTAACGCGTAATCGCTTCGCGATTAGCGGCGCGCTCCGCTTCGGTCAGCGCGACCTCGTCGTCAAGGACCGCGGTTGAATCGCCGGCGTCGTCGAACGACATCTCGTCCTGTTCGTCGCCTCCTCCGTTCGCGCGCCAGCCGCCGAGAATATAGCTCAGCCGGAACTTCTGATCGCGATGGCTTAGGAACCGGTCCGCGATTTTGTCCAGCGGGGCTCTTTCAAGAATCGCAAGCGCGGCGTCAATGATGCATTCCTCGATGTTCGCCTGAGTCTGGAACTCCGTAAAGAAGGTGACCGCGGCGGCAAAGTCGCCGTCGGTCTGAATAACCTCGATATCGGCTATGGTCGTCTTGGCGGGCGCCGTGGACGGGAAGCGGTCCTCATCCGGATCGGAGCCGATCAGCTGCCGGAGAAGCGAAGTTTTGCCCGCCCCCGTGGTTCCGACGAACAGGACGTTGGGGTAGCCCTCATCCTTATTAGGAAGCCTGATGCTTGCTTCGCGCAGAGCTTCCGGGTCGTCGCGCCCCGCCTGGATTTCGTCGTAGAACGCTTCGACAACCGGCTTGGAAAACCGCATCTCGGCTTCGGACCGTTTTGCAGCGTTCCACCACGACTGATCGCCCAAAATCACGTTCATTTCGGCGACCATCACCTCGGCTTCCGTCGCGTCCGACGTGCCTAAGCCGCGACGCATCTTCAGTCCGGCGCGGCCGCGGGCATCATTGCGAAGAGGATGCCGGAAGCTAACGGACCATCCAGGACGGTTCGATCGGGTTTTGCTGGCAGTGTAAGTTGCTTTGTTCATGTTGTTCCTCGTTGTACCAGACCAGTATCGGGTCAACACTTAGCAGATGTCAAGTGAATTCTGGAACAACACGCTACAACATTGCTGGATGGCGCTGAACAGTGTCTTCTATCGAACTGATACTTAAGCGCTTATGAACACTTAACCAATTGCGCATCTACTCGGTTTGGTCGCCCCTCACAAATGAGGCGCGCCACGTCTCGGGCCTGAGGCTGACCGCTTTTTCCAGCGGCGGCGCGATTGTGAAGATCCGCGGCTCCGTCGAGAACAGATGAACGCGGTAGATGCGCCAATCATTGGGTCGGTCAGTCGCCACAGCGCGTTCGGTGCGGGTGAGGAAAAAAGGCGTGCGCGCCGATCCGTTTGTGGTCTTTATCTCCAGGAGTCGCTCGCGACCGTTCGGCTCGAAGGACAGCACATCGTACCCCGCTCCATCGCCCTCCTCCGCTGAAATCCAGCGAATCTTATGGGCGAGGTCCGGGCGGTCGGTTCTACTGAGACGAAGCTTCTCGACCTCGATCACGAACTCCTCGCCCGCCCGACCGAGCAATCGGTTCCGGTGGTCCCTTTCCACCGGATCGAATTTCTTCACCAACCTTCGCAAACCCGGTGGAATAGTTTCTTCGGCAAGCACAGGCGGAGCGACAAAAATCTCCTCGTCCGCGGCAAGCAGAGGAGGCGGAGCAGCGACAGCCTTGAGAAAGCCAGGGTGCTTGCTCAGGTAGCGGTCGATCGCGTCGAAAATGGCGTTTTGATAGTTCCTCTTTGGAATGTACCCACGAATCCACGGCATCCCCAACTCATCCAGCACGGCGGAGATGTTCTGATGTTTGAATTCGACGGACCGGTGCGTCCGGCCGATCCGCTCCATAAGGGCCTTGCTGTGGTGAGATTTGACGTACGGCCTGCCTGCGAGGTCCGCTTCGAGCATCGCAAAATAATCTGCGACAATCGCGTCGAGTTCGTCGTCCTCCCAGTGACCTGCCTCGGTTTTCTCTACCAAAGATAATTGAGACGCTTCCGTCTAATTTAACTCCTCTTCTGCCATCCCGTCGGAGCCGCCCGTCGCAATCACCTCTCATGCAGAACGGCACGGAGCGGTCAAGGGCGCGCCAATCGGCGCGGCGTCAGCGAACCCTTGATCGCGAGTACCGTTCTGCGACTCCGACTCTGCTGGCGGGCGGCGACCAGGCGGGATGGCAGTAACCTCCATCCTGTTGGTGAGCTTTGAGCAGATTTCGGCGTATTCTTCCGGTGTTCGGTACGCCAGACTGCTATGCGGACGCTCGGCGTTGTAGTCCATCCGCCATCGCTCGATCTTTTCCTTCGCATCGGCAAGCGTCGTGAACCAGTGATGATTCAAACACTCGTCACGAAGCCGACCATTAAAGCTCTCCACGTGTCCGTTCTGCATCGGCCGTCCGGGCTGAATGTGGATCAGCCGAATACCTCGTTCCTCGCACCAGACCAGGAAGTGGCGACTGGTGAACTCCGGGCCGTTGTCGCAGCGAATTACTTCCGGTGTTCCTCGCCGGCTGATGATCCACTCCAGCACGCGCGTCACTCGTCTGCTTGACAGCCCCGTATCCACCTCGATCGCCGGACACTCCCGCGTGAAGCTGTCAACGACCGTCAGCATGCGCAGCCCTCGCCCAGTAGCCAGTCCATCGGCCACAAAATCGATGGCCCATTCCTGATTGGCCCGGCTCAACAAAGCTCCCGCCGGCGCCGGCCGCACTAATCGTTTCCGCTTCAGCCGCCGCACCGCCAGATGCTCCTGGCTGTACACGCGATACACCCGTTGCGGACTAGCTCGGCATCCTCGCCGTTCCAGGAGTGCACACAAACGCCGATATCCGAAGCGCGGCTTCTGCCGCGCCAGTGCGATTAGCTCGCGACGCAGCTCCGCGTTGTGGTCCGGCCGCGGCCGATATCGGTAACTGCTTCGATCCATCGCCAGCAGCTTGCAGGCTTCGCGTTCCGTGTAATGAAACTCGCTCATCACCAACGCCACATCCTGCCTTCGACCTACAAGCTCCAGCCGTTTTTTCGAATCACCGCTTTCAGCGCTTCTTTGTCCAGGCTGAGATCGGCGACCATGTGCTTCAGCCGGCGGTTTTCGTCTTCCAGCTCCTTCAAACGGCGTGCTTCATTCACTTCCATGCCGCCGTACTTGCTCTTCCACGTGTAGATCGTCGCCTCGCTGACGCCTAGCTCCCGCGCGACTTCTTTCACTGTCCGGCCTGCTTCCACCTGCTTCAGCACGCCGATGATTTGTTCTTCTGTGTGTTTGCCCTTTTTCATTCGAAGCTCCTTTTCTTCGTCTTTCACTGCTGGAGCTTCTCAATTATGGCTGGAGGAGATTATCGAGGGCAGGTCACCAGTTCCTGCCGATTTTTGCTTCGTTAGCCATGATTACACGGTGCTCTACCCTAAACGAACATTATCCTCGGATTCGCGGGCAAGGCGGTCTTGCCCGTTTTTGCTACATTTCCACATGAGACTAAACCGTTCTCTGTAAGCAGCACAATGGCGGCTGCAGTAGCATTAAGGGGCCGCACTACAATAGAGATGCAATCAATGAAGGCCCCGTCTTTTGTTGGCCGAAAGCCGTCATCCAAAGCCGCCTCACAATCAAAGCGGATGAACCGAAGTGTCGACACCGCGCATGAAAAGCTCCTGCGCCAAGCTTTGTGGAGACACGGTCTTCGTTATCGGAAGAATCTCGCGACGCTTCCCGGTAAGCCAGACATCGTATTCGGCCCTGCACGCGTCGCGGTTTTCTGCGACGGCGATTTCTGGCACGGCAGAAACTGGCAGCGGCTCTCGAGACAACTCAGGAAGCGAGCCAACGCCGATTACTGGTGCCAAAAGATTCGGTCCAACATGCTCCGTGACCGCCGCATCACAACGCTCCTCCAGAAGCAAAACTGGTTCGTCCTTCGGCTCTGGGAGCGGGATATTCTCGCAGATCCTGAGCGAGCAGCTTGCCATATCCAAAACGTCGTTGCCGAACGATCCGCACGCCGGCGGCTGTAGCCTACGCGCGGTGCTCCTCTATTTGATCGTTGCGCCAAGTCTCAAGAGCACTCTTCAACCCAACGTCCTTTACGCCGTGCGGAAGGTGTCTTATCATGCGCACACGATCGAAGACCAGGCCTTTCACCTCTCGCGCCACATCGTGCCATTCATCGTCCGTGATTACACACGGAACGGCAAACCCGGCGATAGGGTCAGAAGCCCAATGAATATACTGAGTCCATGATGCCATGGGCAGTTCGTGCGTCTTATCTCGCCAATCGTGGCCGGCCGCACATTGAGAAAGAACTACGAGTTGCCCCGATCGACGACTAGCATAGTCTGGCTCCGCAAATGGCAGCCAAGAAATGACATCTACGCCCCGATCTTTGTATTGGGTGGCGGGTGCCTCGACAAAACGCTCTCGAAGCAGCTCACACGCCTGCTTAACTCTCTCCCCAATAGCTTTCTGCACGTTCGGCAGCGCCGGCCAGCCAAAAACAAACACCTCCCCATTTATGTGGTGCGCGATCGCTTCAGCGGACATCCGCTCAAATAGCTTGGGGTCGGCGCCTGTCTGGGCCGAAGCACCATAGAGTGAGAAGAACAAGCAAGTTTCATACTCTAGCCTGCCGTCCTTGACGTCATCTCGCCGCACAATCAGGTCCCCCTGGATTTCAAAGAATGGCGAAGAGTACAATCCTGCCCGCCGACGTAAGTGTTGCCAGATGTCAGATAGATAGGCCTCGCTTGGCTCGTCTCCACTGGCATCCCGAATGATCGCCGCCACGCGCGACTTTGAGAACGCCGCTTCGCCCAAACTCAATTCGAGTTCTATCCAGTCGGCTACGCGCTCGGCATCATCCGCATCGTCGAGGGCTAACATCGTTATTCCTTAACAGTCCTTAGTACGCGTCCCGCCGTATCGACACATTTCTCCGCTTCTGCTATTACTTCTGCCGTCTTATGGCGATGAACTACACCTAGCGCCTTTTCTAACTTGGTGCTCGCCGTTCCCAACAGTTTGCGTACCATGGTCTCCTCGCCGTCCGACATTTCATACGCCTCACGAAGATCACGATTGTTGCGTAAGTACTCAACTGCAGCCGGGCTGGCGACAACATGCGACAAGTAGTTGGTGATGTCCCTTGATTCCTTAATCACGGGCCGCACCTTGGTTCCCTCCCCATAAATCCACGATAGAAAATCTCGAAGGTTCTTCAGGTGCGTCTCTGGGATAGGCTCTTCAAGATCCACCTCGTCCAAAGGAAGAACCTTAGCTTTGTCAGAAGTCTTGGTCGGCTTGGCCCAGCCGAGAAAGATCTTTATGTTGCGTTGCCCGATTGCGAGGACCATATACGAGAAGTCCTCCTTTGCCCGCGAGATGTCCCAATCAAGATCGGTCCGTGCCTGTTGGAGGATGAAGTACGACACAGCATTCTTGAGGACACCTTGAGACCTGTCTCCCACTTCCTGCTCGATTTCCTCAATTTTCTTACCCTCATCAAGCATTTTGGCGATATAGCGAGCCTTAGCATAGCTGTCCCATTTCTTGTTGCCAGTGATGTGCCGGACGCCTAAGTACGGGAGTACTTCCTTCCGCGTCGGATAAATTATCACTGGCAGTTCGTCCAGGTCCTTGCGTACTGCGGGAGAGATTTCGGGCCAACCGCGAACATGGAGCTTCTTCCGCGTTGTGGCCTCACGAAGAATTCGGGCAGTGGCCAACCGACGATTTCCCTCAACAACGGTAAACTCAGCGTCAGTGAGGAAGGCTAGATATTCCTTTGAGGGCGTCTCGCCTGTTTTTGGTTGAAGTTTCTTAGGAAGGTCGTCTGGCACGGCTACAAGTGGCTCTTCATCGAAGTAACCGTTTTGAGCCATAGGCGCCGCAATCTCATCCAAGTCGAAGTGCTCGTAGAGATGTTGAAGCAATTCGTCCTCATCAGTCCCTTGAATGTTTTCGGGCAGGCGAGGGTTTAGGGGATCCAAATGCAATTGATCGATCGGGACGTTTCGGAGCGGTCTCTTGCGCCCCAGGGCTGCTGGTTGTTTGTTAGCCATCTCGTTCGCTGCCTTCTATGATCCAGATTGCTCTACATAACAGGTTCGGTCGCGTCGGCCAACTTTGTGTCTCCTGGCCCTCAAGTGAGGACATGTGGTACAGGAGCTTGCTTGTAACTGAAACTCACTCATAACTCTCTCCGAGGAAGCAGCCTCCCAAACGCAGCGTCCGACTCAATCAATGTGTCGGTGCTGACTGCCTCCAACGCAGAAAGATCAGCCCGAAAATGTACGTCGCTCACGCCAGCGGGCAAAGGACCCCGTATCGCAGGGATTTCACTGAGCCGGTAGAATCTGAGCGAAGATTTAGCGAGTTTAGAGTCGAATGCAAGTGCCAGCGAATTCGTCAGGTCCGACCCGAGCGTGCCGGTCACCACATCGTGAAGTTTAAGCACGAGGTCAGGATAGGCTGCGATGCTCGTCTCAATCTCGGCGATGACCGAACGCAGCGTGACGCCACCGGGCGATCGCTCGACAAACAATGAAGCCGCAATCGCGACTGTGGCAGGTGGCGGATTGCATTGTTCGTACGAGAAGGTATGCGCGCGAACACGTCCCGCAGTTGTCTTGACATCCATACGAATGTTGCCATCGGCGAAATCAAAGCGCGCTGTTTCATCTATCCGCCAAGCCGTCACTGCCGCCGGTGTGCTCTCGCTCATCGATAAGACGTACAACTCGCCGAAGAGACCGTTGACCGAACGTGACGGCGCCTTTTGCAACTTCTGAAAGATAGCTGCCAGCCTATGGACAGCGCTCGCAATCTCTCGCTGTCTCGGCCTATCGCCGACCATTCCGATGATCGTGTCGCAAACTGAAAGGAAATACCTTGCGGTTTCGGCATCGAGAGAGCGACAGCGAACAACCGTGAAAAGGCCGGTCCGCTCGGCTTCCTTGCCTCGCTTAACGTGACACCGAAGCTCGAATTGAACATCGAGATTTTCCAGCCGAATCGGCGATGAAAGCCGCCCCTGCTCACTCGCGACGACAAGAAGGCAAGCGTGCCCCTCCCGGTCCTTTCCGACGAAGTAGCTTTCGTAGCCACGGAGGGGCATTACCGAATAAATCGGCTTATCGAGGTTTTCCCCGGTCGGCGCCGCAAGGCCGTCGAAGATTCCTTCAAGGCGCGCTGCCATCATTCGGCCTGACCCGGCTGGTTCTGATCCAGCCAGCCACGAGCCATCCGAGCGGGCACCCATACCGCGAGCACGGGTACATTCTCCATAATCACTCGTTGGACGCCGCCCTCTTCTCGCGTCAGATCAAGCGTGTGTATCTGAATTGACACATTGCCATCCTCCCGGATCGCGCTGTCACCCGGATAAACCTCTCCACGACGCTCGCGGGGCTGTACTGGGGCAGCGCCTTGAAAGAGATTGGTGACCTCTCCGTTCTCGTCAATGCCGCGGCGTCTTCTGGAGGCGGGGCTCATGCGAAACACGGTACACACTTCGTCGGGATTATCTTCCAGTGCCTTACTCAACTGCAGAAGCAGGCCAGTGTAGCGCTGTGAATCGGTAGTGCCGGTGATGCGCATCCGGACGAGTAATCGCTCTATGGCGTCGCGGAGTGGAAAATCTTCGCACACCTGATGCCTCTGAATGTCGGTGCGAGCCGGGTGCCCGTCATTATCGACAAATTGAAGACCCTGGATGAAACCGGTTACGGCATCACGGTTAGCCCGGACAACACTGTCAGACGATAGAACCACGCGGGGAGTGACCCAGTCATCTGAGAAACGGCCCCGCATGAAATCGAACTCAAGCACGCTATTCCGGCACGGCTGCAGCGCTGTATCCAACACAAAGGCTCTCTTCCACTCGTTTAGCGACCGGCCGTTGTCCTGAAACTCGCTTAATTGGCTGCGGATATCCTCTTCATGCTCCACGTAATTCTGGAATGCCGTTACTGTCCCCTGCTCCAGGTACACCCGGCAGTAACCGAGGTATCGTCTCTTGTACCCGAAGAAGCGTGCGCGCTGCTGTATGGTATCGGCGTTCCCCACTCCAATTCCGCGCGGCATATAGGTGACAGTGAGGCCTTCAACTGTGAAGCCGCGGTCCATTGCCTGCCCGCCCACCAATATCCAGCCGTAGGCGCTACGCCAATCAACTTCAGGAGTACGCCCTCCTACAGCGTTCACCTCCATGAGCCGCGTATTCCGAAACGCAAATCGGAAAGAAGGAACAAGCTCATCAAACGCGGGAAGACCTGCTCTAACTGTCGCGGCTAGGTCGGTATAAGCTTCGCGGAACTCTTCGATCAACTCCTGCTTATCCGCATCGTCATCACGGAGATTCAGGATACGCTTCCACTCTTCAAAAATGTCCCGGACCCAGTTGTAGTATTCCCGATGCTGCGCAGTCCTGTGCGATGGGTGAACCAACATTGAGCGGTTCCCGGTATTCCGGCCCGCTTGTATTCCTGCGGTTACACCGACCATGAAAACCTTGAGCGCTTCCAGGAGCGATTCCGGAGGCTCGTTCAGCGGATTGGCATTGGTTGGAACGTCCTGAGGTGGAATGACGCGCGCCAATCCGCCGTTGTCCGCAAAAAACTCCCGGCCACCGACATAGTCCGCGCCCGGATCGAGCACCTGGACAAAGTTCGGCGACAGGGAATCAATAATACTGATCAGGAGCGGCGCCTGTGGTGTCGCGGTGTATTGCAGGTAGGTCTGGTTCGGCAATTCCTGACGTAACTCCATGAGGCAGCGGTACGTCGTGCTTTCCTGGCCTTGCGCGACCTCGGTGTTCAGGCTCGCCTGGTCCGCCTCGTCGTCAATGATCAGCACCGGCGTGGCCTGCATTCCGACGGCACGAACGAGATCTCTGAGGTTCTGCAGGCGGCGATGATTCTTCAGAACAGTAATGAGGATCGTCTTCTTGAATTCTTCCGGTGTGCTGTCGTCCCGCCAATCGTCCAAAACATCGCGAATGGCTTGGACCGTAGGATCGTCATCGCCAGGATTCTGAAATTGAATCCACCGCCTCTCGCGGCCAGGCTCATCCAGTCTCAAGTCCCGACGCAGCCGCCCGGTAGATTGCTCAAAGAGCGGGTTGGATGTGCCGGCAACGACAATCACAACATGGAAGGCGTTGTCGCGGGCTAATGCGGCAACCGTCTCAAAAGACATCGTCTTGCCGCTTTGAACGTAGCCAACCACGAGCCCGGTCTCCTGCCCGGCCGGCGCAGTGGGCGGTGTTCCTTTCGCAAGGATCGAGATCGCTGCTTCGCGGACGCCGTCTCGGCTGGCTTCAGGAACTACCGTCTGTAGAAACTCAAGCCCCTCTGGGCCAACAGTCGGTACCCAATTGCCCTCGGGTACGCCGTCCGGGTCGGGCTCTACAATGATTTGATCTCCATCTGCCATAGCGTCGTCATCCTATCTTACGGCTCCGAAAGCGCCTCCCGGAGAATATCGTTCACATTGCGCCGCACCGTTCCCGCTTTGCGTACACCGGAATCGCGCGCCAGGACCTCCGCCAATCCAAGCGCAGCCGCCACGCGAAGGAGGGCTTCCACGTCCTCGATGTCGGTTTGGGCGAAGCGCACCATGAATGGATGTGACATTGAGACTCGGATATCGAGTTTTCTTGGCTCTTTCCGCGTCTCGGGAGTATCGCTAAGAGCCAGCCACTGGCTTTCGCTGGCATCATCTGCGAGCTCCACGTTTATCGACCAAATCTTGCCGCGGAACTTTACTTCAAACCGTCGATTGGCCAAAGTGGATTTATGGGGAGCCTCTCGCTCTGGGGTGTCCACTGGCGCCGCGCCTGCGACGGCTGGCAGGACTTCCGGCAGTTTTTTCTCCATGGCCTGCGCCGTGTTTGAGACGGCCTGCTTTGCTGTATTCGCCAGTTGAGCGCGAGCCGCGCGCACTCTGTAATTCTCCGCCTGCTTAAGCAGCGGCAATTCTTCACTGTCGAGATGGTCACGGAGAAGCTCTAGAAACGGCTGCTCGTTCTCGTCCCAGCGAAACCCGTCTTTCGTATGGCTGACCTCAAAGCCTTCGAGATGGAGCTCCCCGAATAGACGCTGGTATCGGTAGCTGTTGGGATTGCCGAAAATGTACGCAGGGCGGTAGCCTTCATCCCCGGTACCCTGAATAACGCGCCCTCTGCGAAACAGAGAGAATCCGGCTCTTGCAACGCTTGCTGTCTCCCGCAGCGCTGCAAATCCATGTACGGCAAGACCATCGCCGAAATCAAACTCGATGGTCTTTCGCCAAACACGGTCTGGGCCGCCCTTATCCTTGTAATAGGGTGCCTTGAACACTTTTGGTTCTTTATAGGCCAGCGCCTCACCGTTGAAGCGCAAATCAAGCAAGCCGTCCCTTATGAACCCTCTGTAGATATCGGTCAGGTGCTCCTTAAGCTTGGCCACCGTGCGTCCGACTGGGACGTGAAAAATGTCCTCCAGAATAACTTCCGTGTAATGGCTGGTGGGCTTCTCCGCTTTCTCGCGGATTTCCAACTCCTCGATGTCGTCATTGATAATGTTCTCGATGTCAAAGTGGATCGTGCGGGAAACCGACTCCCCGATTGCGCAAGTGCGCACACTCCACCGCGGCGCGAACCAGCACGCGGCACTTTTCATCCCCATCCCAAACTCCGCAAGTCCCGATCGGTCCGGCGGAAGGGCTGCAGGACGGAACGCGCGGGCGTATTCCCGCTCAGAGATACCGGCAGCATTATCCCGTATCGATATTCGTGCGGGCGCCGTTGTGTTGATATCGACATCAACGCGCAGCTTGAAGGCCTTTCCTTCGATCTTTTCCAGGGCCTCGCGATGCTTGCTGAAGCTCTCTACAGCGTTATCGACGAACTCGCCCAACGCGAACCAGGGCCTGTAGTTGAGGTGCCGCAAGACTGCGAGCACGCTGACGCCCGGTCGGATGTCTACCTTTTTAACTGGCACGGCCAATGAGGGTCATCCATCTTGCAAGATCAGTCACGCTGCTTGGACCGCAGCCTCCGCTTTCTCTGAGCTCCGCGGCGACCGCACGCGGCTTTCAGATGCATGCGCGTCAGGCTGTTCAGCATCGCAAGCCAGAAGGTGTTCGGCAATCTTTTTCACGACGGTGACATTTACTGCGTTGCCCAAAGCTTTGAAAGCGCCTCCCTGAGTATCCGGGAGATACTTAAGTCCACCCATGCTTTGAAGCCGGCTGCATTCACGGGTAGTCATATACCGACGCTCCCACGCGATCACAGGAACCTGGCTTGTCGTCATCGCCACAAGCGATGGCGCGGTCGTCGGGCGCTTGACTCGAATGCCCGATGCGCGAAACTGCAACACATACTTCCAGACGTCTCTTTCTTCGCCCTTACAGTTCCATTCGAATTTCTGGAAACTCGGCGCGAAGTCCCAAATCGAAGGCAGCCAATTGTCGATCCACTTCCTGTGGCGTTTATAGAGCTCCCGGTTTTGCCGAATAAAATCGATCTTCCATTTCGGAAAAGCCTTCGTGCGTCCGCGGGCGTAGGGCGGCAGCGCGGCGATCACTTCCTTCCGGGACAGCCCGCGAAGGGACACACCCATACTTCCCTTGAACGAGTCGAGACGCGTCAGCCCTGCTCCAGCCGGAGATTCGTCTTCGTACGGATAAGTTGCGCCGAATTCCATCGCCCAAATCGGAAATGAGGGTAGCTCTTCTCGTTTCGGAAAGCGATCGAGAAATTTTTGCCAGGCACGAAGGTAAGTCAGGAAGGTTTTGGGCAGTGGCCGCGCGTCAGTCGGCGTCTTGTCGAGCACCGACCGAATTGAGAGCTCTATGTCTTTTGACGGCTCTGGCCAAGTGAAACCATCGAGCCCTCCGCGCCGGCCGACGATGAATGCGCGCTCCCGGATTTGGGGGACTCCAAACTGGTGCGGAGACGCCAACCCATCATCAACGCCGTAGCCTGCCAACCGTAAGCGATGCTCGATCGTCCGCCATGTCTTGCCCTGTCGGTGACGAACCAGGTTGGGAACATTTTCAATGATGAAGTAACGAGGCTTATGAGTACGCAGTATTTGAACTACATAGTCAATGAGATCGCCCCATTGCGGACATTGAAGACCCTCCTGCCAGCCTGCTTTTGAGAACGGCTGACACGGAAATCCGGCACAGAGGATATCGTGGGACGGGACCTCATCGATGTCGAGCGTCCTTATGTCGCCGTGCGGAAGAAGTCCAAAATTCTTCTCATAAAGTGCGGCCAGGATCTCGTTGACTTCGCATGCGAACACGCATTTATGGCCTAATGACTGCAGCGCCAAATGAAAACCGCCGAGGCCGGCAAACAGATCCACGAACCGCAGGGGCTCATCCGCCTTGCTGTGCGCGCCGTGTCCGTTATTGCGTCCTATCCCCATTTCTAGTCCTGTTTACCGCCGAAGAGCGGCCATTTGTCCGCCAGATATTTATCAACGGCATCCCGTACTACCCAGGCCAAAGACACCTTCTTCTCCTTGGCGATTGCGTCCAAAGTTCCGTACACATCGGGCGAAAAACTGATCGATGCCCGTATGGCCGCCTTGCGTCCGGCCTTGATCTTCTTTCCATCGAGCGGCTTATCCTTCACACACGATGCCCGTTCACCACTTTACACCACCTCGGTGACGGGCGGAAGGCACGTTGGCTTTAGAACAGCCATCGATGCCCAGACTGTGACAGTCGGGTTACACGATCCGATCATGCCCCGAATTGTGGGCCATGACCGGACACTATTACGTCACGACTGCGGTTTGTATCCGTATTCAGCTAAGCGCTTGCGAGCAATTTCACGCTCCTGCTCCGAGAAAAGCGGGTGCCATTCCTCAGCAAGAATGACCGCTTCGACCGTCAGATCAAGACGCTGCCGCTCCCACAGAGCAATGTAACCTTCGGAGACCTTGGTAGCGTGCAGGAGAATCTGAGCGGTCTCAAGCCCGCGACGATCGTGCAGCATCTGAAAAAAACGCGTCGCCTTGTAGTCGCACTCGTCCAGCGCCCGCCGGTACACCGCCATCATGGCGTCGTCAAACCGCACCTTAAGCCTCGTCAAGTCGTCGCTCATCTGCTCCTCGATTCTCTAACGAGTGGCCGTCACTACCTCCGCCAATTGGCGATTTAGTCCGTCCCGCCTCGATGATCGCGAGCAACTCCAAAGCAACCTTCTGAGCTTCGGACAAATGCGCCACCGCGGTATCCAGCAAATTCCGGTAATGCGACCAACGCTCCGGGCCAACAATCGCCGCGTAGTCAATGCATACCGGATCGCGCCAGCGCTCGTACGCTTCCAGCCTTGATACCCGCTCATCGAGGTCAGAGATGCCGCGGCGTTTTGGCGAGCGGGCGGCGGTGCTGAGCATCCATTCCTTCCAGTTTTTGTTTCCCTTCGACTGGTTGCACTTGCCGCAAGCGGGCACGAGGTTGGCGATTTCGGTGATGTACCCCGTCGGCAGACGCCCCTTGACGATCGGCCGAAAATGGTCCCATTCGGTGCGCGGGTCACCGCAGTAGGCGCAACGGCAGTTGCCGGTGGTCATTCCCAATACTGCCAATGCCTCCGCAACGTCGTCGTCGGACGGGGGAATGACCGGAGTAATGGCTTGGAAAAAAGCCGCCGTTATGCTCGACGTGCGTCCGTCTACGCGGCCTCTGCTGGGAAGATCAAAATCCGGATGCATAATCCCTGTTCAACTCTTTTCCATCCCCGTTTGCACGATGGTAGTCGAGCGTTCGGGTGAATTGCGGAGCCGAAGTGTTGCAGCTCACGATGCGGTTTTACCACGATTACAACCTGCTGATCGAGGGTCACATTGCGAGCCAAGGAACGGCGAATCCACCTGACGGCGAGGCCGGGTTCTCATACGCGGGGATGTCGCACCGGGCTCCAAGCCTGCTCCTTCCAAGGCGGGCGTCTGCGGTGACCGGTTCATAGTCGTTTCTCGGTCCTTTGCTGTGCCCCTCCTCCGCCAGGTTTATCCGAACCGTAAGCCTCGACCCTGACCGTCCGCAGGCGCGCCCGTCAACGGCGCGGCCCGCTCCATTCGCGCTTCGCGCTCCCGTGTTGGCCGTTTCCCTTCGGTGACGTTCGGCCTTTTTGCGGCCGGTCCTCTGGTGCTCGGCGGTTCGGAAATAACCGGGCCGCAGAAAAAGGAGCACAGAATTATGACTACCGAGAAACAAGACGTTTATGCCCGTATCACCAACAAGATCGTCGCCGACCTCGAACAGGGCGTCCGGCCCTGGCTGAAACCCTGGAACGCGGCGCACACCCAGGGGCGCATCACCCGGCCCCTGCGTCACAACGGCCTCCCCTACTCCGGGATCAACATCCTCATGCTGTGGGCCTCTGCCATGGAGCAAGGCTTCGCGGCACCCATCTGGATGACCTTCAAGCAGGCGCTTGAGCTGGACGCCCATGTCCGCAAGGGCGAGAAAGGCTCGCTCGTCGTCTACGCGAATTCCATCACGAAGACGCAAACCAGCGATGCCGGCGAGGAGATCGAGCGCGAGATCCCCTTCATGAAGGGCTACACCGTGTTTAACGTCGAGCAGATCGAGGGCCTGCCCGAGCATTACTACGGCAAGCCCGAGGTCAAGCTCACGCCGGTCGAGCGCAACCAGCGCGCCGAGACGTTCTTTCGCAACACCGGCGCCGATATCCGGTACCGCGGCGACCGTGCCTTCTACGCTTACGAAGCCGACTACATCCAGATACCGGTGATCGAGGCCTTCTGCGATGCCGAAAGCTTTTACGCCACGCTCGCGCATGAGGCGACGCACTGGACGCGACATACATCACGGCTCGACCGCGATCTCGGCCGCAAACATTACGGCGACGAGGGCTATGCCCGCGAAGAGCTGGTCGCCGAGCTTGGCGCTGCCTTCCTCTGTGCCGATCTCGATCTCACGCCTGAGGTCCGGGAAGACCATGCCGGCTATATCGGGTTCTGGCTTCAGGTTCTGAAGAACGACAAACGCGCGATCTTCAGCGCCGCCGCCCACGCGCAGCGAGCGGTCGATTACCTTCACGGGCGGCAGGGGCCGCCCCCCTCAAATCAGCTCTAGAGCCAGGCTATCGGTACCATGGCCAAGCCTGAACATGGCAGTTCCGCTATCACGCCACTCCACTGCATAATCGCAGCAAAAGGGTGTTTTCGCGCCTGTTTATGGACGGCGGACGAATCTGAAGTAGAAAGCTGCGAACACCAGGACAATGCCGATATTCACTGTCAGCCGTTCCCAGAATCGGTTTCTGAAGAACGCGAAATCTACACCGACGATGACGGCGGCCATCGCCACCACGTAAAGCACGCCAGCTAGCTGTCTGCCCATGTTAGCGGGAATCCCCATTTTGAATTCTCCATCACGTGATCGGCCATCCCGGTCGATTCCACCGGGATACGATCCTGTCCGGAACTTCCCTCACGGGCTCCCGATGGCTCGTCTCAGAGCATCATCCCGATAGAGACCTTCAGTATGGCGAGTTCACAGCTGAGGGTCAAAATTCCTGGCAGTATTGGCGAATCCGCCTGACGGCGGACCGGGCTCTCATGCGCAGATATGCGCACCGGGCCTCACGTCCCGGCCATTCGGTTTCGATCCCTTTCGCTAAATTTGCCGTTGATCTTTTTCCTGTTGCCCTAAGGGGGTCTCCCCCTCGCGCACGCAAGCAGAAAACGTCGCAGGAGATCGTTGCGTTTCGGGTCCCCGCCCAAAACGGCAGACGATCTTTCTCGTTTTCCGCCTGCCCTTGCTACCCCCCGCTCTCGGCGATGGCCAGGGGTGCAGCAGCAGCGAGTGCTTCTGCACCCTTCAATCCAAGCAAGAGGAGATGACGATGAGCGCGACCAGTGATTTTCACGAGCAATACCTGATTTACCGTCAAGCAACTGCGGAGGCGATCCGCATGAACAAGGCCGTGGTATTCGACGCGCTTTCAGCCGCGGACATTACCACGGTTCATGTGAATTTTGACGGTTGCGGCGATAGCGGCCAGATCGAATATGTAGGCGCTTTTGTCGGTGACAAGAGCGTGGAATTTCCCCCGACTACGGTCAGGATGAGGAGCACGTCATTCGACGCCGAGGAATTCACTTTGAAGGAGATGCCGCTCCGCGAAGCCGTTGAAGAGCTCTGCTACGCCCTCCTCGAACAGGAACATGACGGCTGGGAGATCAATGACGGCGCGTTCGGGGAATTCACTTTTCATGTGACGGAACGGCGGATTGCGCTCGACTTCAACGCGCGATTTACCGACTACAGCCACGCGCCTCACGCATTTTGAGGGAGGCGACCATGGCACATCCATACCACCACTCTCTCTCCAGCGTAAAGAAATGGGGCGGCACGGTCGCCGACTACCAGCGCATCCATGACTGGTTCGACGAGTCGAAAAAGATCATTGCGGATTTTCGGCACCGGGCGCTCAGGCATCACGCCGAGGGCATCTTCATGGCCGAGACGATCTTCGGCTCGACCATCACCCTCTCCACGGGCCGGGTTATCCCGGTCCGGTGGATCGGGGAGCAGCATGTCCGCGAAGACCTCGGCTTTATCCCATCCTTTGCCGACTGGGTGAAGGCGATCCGCCCCGAGGCATGGATGGGACGGGCGCTACGGCTCGAAGACCAGCTTGAAACCAACCAACAGGCAGCGTGAGGAGGCGGCCATGACAGCATCAGAAATCCGGCTCTGGAATTATGAATACCTGCCCTATGTGGCCCCTGATCCGAGCGGGCACGAAATCCCCTGTTTCCGCATTTACCCGGAAGACAGGCCCGAGGAGTACATCGCCGAGACCAACGAAAACCTGCCGCACGATGAGCAGGAAACTCACGCCCGTCTCATCGCGGCCTCTCCCACCATGCTCTCCGCTCTATATGAAGCGCGGGATCAACTGGAGCAATTCGTGGCCAGCGACAAGGAAGGCCGCGATACCGATGCACGAAAGGCATTGAGAGACGTCAGAAAAGCCATCGCCGAGGCCACCAGAGGAGGGACGCGCACATGACACAGCACACGCCCGGACCTTGGCGCCACGACTGGCAGTTCATCGTCGCCCCGGACCCCGCAGGTATTCACCCGGACATCTACATCGCGGAAATCGCCGAAACCGACGATGAAGGCCGGATTGCCCCGCCGGAACAGCAGCAAGGCAATGCCAGCCTGATTGCCGCCGCCCCTGCCCTCCTCGAAGCGGCATTGCTCGTCATCGAACGATGGAGCCAAGGCGATCTTGCGGAAGCCGTGAGGATGCTCGATAGCGCCGTCGCCGAGGCCACGGGAGGCGCGTCATGAGCGCCCGCCCGCTTCATCGAGATCGACGGCAAGCGCTATCTCTGGCGCGACGTTCTCCGGCTTCGCCGGGAGCAGCGGAAGGCCCTTGCGCAAGCGCAGCAGCCTGCCCTTTTCCACCTCAAAGAGGACCGCCGCCAGCCAGCGAACAGACCGCCGCAGGACGCTACCGTGAACCATCTCTCTTCTCGCATTCATAGGACCCGGCGGCAGGCCCTCTTTGAGGCGCGCTTTGCGCGAGAATGAGTGGATGAACGCCTCCGCGTTCGGAGCCGAATTCGTGAGCAACAGGATCATCATCGACAATTCAGTCGATCAGGAGAGGCTGGAGGCCCTTGCCGCGGATGCAGAGCTCGAACTCGATGTGACGGCGCTCGATCTCGGGCGTTTGCCCGTGACCGTTAAGGCGAGCCTCTATTCCGACGCGGATGTATTCGATGTTCCGCATCTCCGCAATTCTGGACATCTTCACGCACCTCGCGCCACGAGATTCAGTGCGCCGGAGTTAAGGAAATCAGGCGACGTCATCGCCTGCCATGCCGAAATTTTCGAAGTGCCGCGGCTACTCGCCGCCGGGAACATCTTCGCCACCAGCGCCGGAGTATTCGTCGCGCCGGAGCTGCGCATAGCCGGTGACATCGACGCTTTCGCGGCCACAGTCTGCGACCTGCCGGTGCTCCATATTGCGGGTTATATTCATGCCCGTTTCGCCACGACTTTCAACGCGCCCCGGCTCCATAAAGCCCGGTTCATCAACGCCGCTACCGTGAAGACCTTCGCAGCACCGGAACTTCGGATCACGGGCTACGTCAATGCGTCCAGCGCCGAAAGCTTCACGGCTCCCCAGCTTGAGCCCTCGACCTACATTTTCGCCCCGGACGCCGGCTTCTATCCGTCTCATGGGCCGACGCAGTCGATGTAATCGCGGCCGGTGCCGTTGATCATTTCCTGCTGCCCCCTGCCCTATCCCGTTCGCGCGTGGTCATCGTCATCGCGTGCCTGTTTTTCCTGCCGCCCTGGCTGGCGGGGTTCAGGCAATCTAACAGCCGCTGGCTAACGTCAAGGCGCTTTCGCGGCATAAACGAGCATCCCCTCCGGGCCGCCCCTCATTAATTCCACGGTCGCCTGTGACGCCGCGCCCATCTTGCGGCTGTCCCTTGCCTCTGGCCCCCGCCATTGGGGGTCACTCAAAACGAAAGAGGCACACCATGACGAAGAGCACACAGCTTAACGAACAAAATCTCAGGCAGTTCACCGGCAGCGAGAACTGGTACCGGCACGGGCTTGTCCGCAACATCCTTTTTACCGACGGCGCGAAATTCATCGCCGATGAAGGCGGCGCCTACTGGCTCCTGGACGCGATCGCGCTCTGCCAGCGCACCGAAAAGCACGTGGCCGCGGAGGAATTTCAGGTCTGGACGCTCAAGGTCCATGAGGACCGGACGGCGTCCCTCGCCTGCACCGACGGCAACGACCATATCGTCTACACCCAGCACATCGCGTTTACGGATTTTCCGATCAGTGAGATCACGCTGTGGTTCGCCAACCACACGATCTACCTGCCAAGTGAACATTAGCCGAAAGAGGGCCCCGCGCCGGTGATGCCCGGCGCGGGTTTCACGACCCACTTGAAAGGTTGCGAGTAGATGCCTATTGGTAGTGTTCTTCAAAAACGAAAGGAGTAAGCCATGATCCGCCGAACCTATCGAGTTGTCGTGAGCAGACTAGGTTCCATTCAACTCGGGAAGAAAACAGAGAAGAACTCTGGAATGCAAATCGAAATTTTCGACGGGCCGACCAAACTTGGCACTCTTGAGATGGGATCAGGAACTCTTGCTTGGTATGGGCCCAAAGCGAAACGCCATACGCTCCATCTGACTTGGACCGAGTTTGCAAACCACATGAATGATCTTGCCGACTCGACCTGAATTAAGACTCCCAAACCTCTGGTCAGCCGGCCTTCAATACGAAGCTTGACTCGACCGGAAGACATCGTTGCCCCCTACTCTCTCCACTGCCGCCCGGAATTCTGCAAGTCGCTCGTGTGGAAAGATCATCGATATGGCGGGATGATCCCTAGCCGATCAAGGCCACGTGCAACGTCGTTGGACACGATCACGAAATCCCCGTTCCGGAATCGCATGCGCACCGCCTCGGCGCCGCGCCAGCGGTCGATCTTGACGACTTCCGAGGCCTCGACCGCTACATAGCCACCCGGCGCCTCCGTAAGAACCTGAACGCTCATTCTGCCACCTCCTCCGCTGCCTTTTCCTTCGGCCCTTCGAGCCGCAATTCGGGCTGATAGCCTGAGCCCTTCAAATGGTAAGCCTTCACAAACGCCAGGCGATCCCCATTGAACATACAGCGGATGTTGACGAAGAAAACACCATCAACAGGGCTGCGAAAGATCACTTCCTTGTCGAGCAACTCGCGCACGCCGCGCCGATAGGTCCGTTCGGCTATATTCGGCAGCAAGTCCTGCGCCACCATGAAGCTCATCTTGATCTCGTCACTGTTCGGGTTTTCACGCACCTGGTTGTAGATCAATTCGAAAATCATCAGGCCCGTGCTTGAGAGGCCCGCCGTCTTTCTGACGCCGTCCAGAAAAAGCTTCACGAAACGTTCCTTGTCGACTTCCTCAAACTCGTACATGTATGCGCCGCCACGCCCGAGGATCTCCCCGGTTCCGTCATCAATGACCAGTCCCTTACGCTCATTGCCGAATTGAGTGCGCCGTGTTCGGCTGATCTCATCCTTGGAGGGCACGCTGGGGTTGCTTGTGTAGATCGTCACGCCGCGCTTCTGGCGAATCATCGGGAGCACATTTTGACTGTTTTCGGCCATGATTAACCTCCGATTCTGTCCGTATCCCGCTTACGAATTACAAATCTTTCCTTTTGGCTGTTTACGGCCATTTTTGCCTCTAGTATCTGGCCGTTCGCGGACAACACTATGGCTGTTAACGGTCAAAAGTGCAAGTGTTTTTTGGCCGACAACGGCGCACCGTTGGCCGACAACGGACAGAAAATGACCGGAACTGTCGAGGCTTTCCGCGGAGTCGCTGGGTACCATCTTTCTTATACAAAAGAGCAAACCCCCTATCATCCCCACACACAGGGACGAGGACGATAGGGAAAAAGCTTCGGCAGCGTCAGTCCCATGCTTTCCGGCTTTCCTCGGTCAGATTGATACAGCGTTCTCAGCAGCTTGTTCAACGCCCTTGGGCCTTCGGTGATCAAACTCTTCTGCCATTACGTCGAAAATCTTGGTCGCCATCCTGCGCACAACGGTCGGTGGCGAGCCAAGTGATTCGGCGAGTAGCTGCGACGAAGAGTTGACGACAGGAATTGGAGGGTTGATCACGCGGAGAGGAAAGGCTTTCACGAAACGGTCCAGAAGGAGCTGTGCCGCGCGCCAGGCGTAAGGATTAGTCGGCCAGGCCGTGGGCCAAGCGATCGCTTTTGGAATGCGGATGAGATCGTTCCCCACCACATCCAGATCCTCATCGGAGGCGCGGAACGGCAAGATGCAGAGATCAGCTGCAGCGGCAACTTCCTCATCGAAAGCCGGCCGATTTCCGCCGCCGTCGATGATTGTCCAGCCGCCCGAGCCGTTGCGGCTCTCCTTGAGAATCCGGGCCAGCATCAAGGGCTCCCTGCCGTCGAGGACGCCGTAGGGTCTTCCATCCGTCCGCAATTTGCGCAACGGGTCGGTCAAAACATAAACTGCCGGCTGGTTATGCAAAATTGCCCCAAGGCAGGCGGAATGGGACATCACCGTTTTCCCGACCCCTCCTCTGGTTCCGCCAAAAAGGACAATGCCGCCGGTCATGGCCCGCCGTCCAATCTTTCCAACATGATTTGCTGCGCTGAAATCACGCGCCCGGTCTCGCGGGTTCGATCAGACGCCGCCAGAACGTACCGCATCAGCAGTTCGCGGGATGGCCTGAGACTGATGGGTACGGTATCCTCCTCCGGTTGTTCCGCGGCCTGAGTCGCTCTTGCCTTCCCTCGTTTTCTTCGCTTCGGTACCTCAATTGCCGTTTCCCCTTCTGATTCGGCCGGGGGCTGTGGCGCGACTTCCGCCTCGGGTGGCGCCGACACGGGAAAGGGAACGACGGATACGGGTTGATTGGCAGCCGCAGCCAGTCGGGTGGCAAGTGCGTCGGCATCGGGGTGTTTTTTCATGTCGGTTCCATGAAGGGATGAAATCGTGATATCGCGACGGTGGGCGATCAGCATACCGCGCTCGCGTGATTTTGCAATATCGCGCGGTTACGAAACTGGCGTAGCCAGATACTTCAATGCCTCGGTGTTGCAGATTTGCGACATAACAATATCGTGACGTCAAGATATCGCAAGATCGCACAATCCCGGTTTCGTAGCATCGTGACACGCCACCATCAGAGCATCGTGATGGCGCGATATTGCAATCGGAAGGATCATTCGGCTCGGTAGGCCCAGGTTGAACTTTTCTCCTTATTGCCCGGTTGCGTCTTTTGCCGGTGTGTGAGATTTGAGGGGTAGGGGGCTACTCGACCCGCGTTAGGGACGCAAAACCTGTCATAAGCAATCCTGGAGAGATTACGATACGTCCTATCGAGGCCGGTTTTTGGGTTCCGAAGGGCAGGGGGATCGACTTTAGGTCGTGAACACCATTTGAACACCGTTAGGCGATGCACGAAACTTCAGGATGAAAACGCGGTATCCTCTATCGCCAGAACGAGGCTGACAAAAGCGCTATGTGCTTTATTGTCAATTGGAAGCCATTTTGGGAAGCTGGCATTCTACCAGCTGAATTACTCCCGCTTCAGCGGACGCTCTAAATATATCAAAGACAGTGCTTTGTGCGCGAGGCGAAAATGGGTGGGTCTGAGAATCCCAGATTCTACGAGAGAATCAGTTGCAATAATGATTCTAAAGGTCATGTTCATCGCTCCAGGCCGCCAGGGTTTGAAAAAGAGACACTACGAACTGGGTGCACGGTTCTCCAGAGCTGATCCAGAGGAGTCAGGATCTTCCTCCGCACCTGGGCGCCAAAACCACTCGACAGACCGGAGATGTTAAACACTGTTGGGCTCTGACAGGCGCCTTCACGCCCGTGACAATGTCACCATAATTGGGTCGAGCACGCGCCCACTGGTGTCGGTTGGCGGGCGGAGGACCAGTGCGACCTTCTTTTGTCCAATCTCGATTCGCTGAACAAGGGCGCGAATGATCTCCCGTTTGGTAGTCCAGTCTGCGTCGCCGAGTTCGTTTTGCAAGTGGCTCGAAATCTCGGTAAGGCGGCTCCTAACCAATCGTAAGCGCGCCTGCCTGCCTTGATCTGACGTTTGTGCCGCGATCTTTGCCTCTATTTCCGAAATGCGGGTCTTCGTTCGGTTCATTCGAGGCGTGAACTGGTCTTTGTCAATCACGCCTTCGGCAAAACTGTCGATCAAGCGATCCATACCGTGCTGTAGCTTCTGACGCTGCGCCATGAGCGTATCGACATTCGCCTCTACGCTGGTGCTCTGGGTGATGTTGTTGTGATCCTCTTCTTATCCCCGGATTCCTGAGAATCTTGCATATGTTCTCCCATATCTGGTTCTTCAGGGTGTCAGCCAGAGCCTGGGTATTGCCGCAAATGCGCTCACCGCCGAATCGGTAGCCATCGGTTCCAGAGCACCGATAGTAGCTGAAATCTCTGAGAATTCGGCTTCTGCCCCTTTGGCGAACCGTCTTCCCGTAAAACGCATATCAGCAGAGTGCACTACAGGTCAAACCTTGCAACAAATAACCAGCTCTTCGATGCCCCAAGCAAGCACGCGTGCGATTCTCACGAAGTTGAGCCTGCGCGGCGTTGTAAAGCGCACTGTCCACGATCGCTGGAGCGGGCATAAAGACCCACTCCTTCGGATCGACGGTGACCGCTGAGCTCGCGACGCGCGGTTCGGGCGGTCGAGCCTTGGGCGGTCGCAAACGCGATTTTCTCGAACGCGGCATCATGCGCGTTTTTCCATAAGCCGCAGTTCCCTGATACACGGGATTCTGGAGAATGTGCCATACGGTCTGCCGAGACCAGGCGTGTTTTCCAGTCGCGGTAGTTTCATTGGAGTTTTGAATGGCAAACTTCGCCTAGGGAGCACCTTTCTTGCCCTACCCATTCGAAGATCTTCCGAACAATGGCTTGCTCCGGAATCCTCTCAAATCGGGCCTCTGCGCCTCCGTCGTGAACCGTGATGTAGCGATACCCAAAAGGTGCGTTCGACATCACGTTCAACGATCCGTGCTGTGCGGCGTGCTTCTTGCCGCGCCGGCTCCGCTCCATGATCTTTGCCCTCTCGTACTCGGAGACGATCCCTTGCACCTGGAGCAGTAAATCATCTTCCGGGCTCTTCCCTAGCGATCGGTTCAGGAAGATGACATCGATGCCAGCACGGCACCACTCATCAATGAGCAGAACTTGGTAGGCGTAGTTACGGGCCAATCGATCAGGGGAATGGACGTAAATGCGATCAACGCCACCCAGAGCAACTAGATCGCGCAGACGATCCATTGCTGGACGAACCAGTGTCGCGCCGCTGTACCCGTCATCTAGGAACTGCCGCTCCGGCGGTACCTTCAGTCCATCGGCCTGCGCTCGCTCACTGAGAGCGGCAAGCTGGCTTTCGATCGTATGCGCGGCGGCCTGTTGTTCACTGGAAACCCGCGCGTAGATTGCAGCTCGAATCGAATTCATATTGCCTCCTGGCCGGAGGCTGGGCGATGGCTCTATCCAGAGCAAGCCGACTGAATCGTTGTTTAGGTCAGTTCGGAAGCAGAATACCTATCTCAGAAACAAGCACGCTTAATCCCGTGCACAGCGAAAATCACTCGGGCGGAATTGGCTAATGTGCCAACACCGCCCCCCACAGCAACCCATGTTCCGATCTCTCACCTCGCGGCCGTTGAGGGTCTGGTCGAGACGTTAAGTCGGCGGCACATCGGCGTCGTTGGTGAGGAGTTCGCAGTATCAAAAGACGGTATGGAAATGTTCGGTGTGATCGATCTCTAGACGAGCTCCGATGGATGCCGGTTTGCGATTGGGATTCGGAATGCAAATAACAAGCGTTTCCGGCTGGCTTGTGCTGTCGGACTGGGCGTGTTCGTGTGTCACAAGCTGGCGTTTCAGGGCGACTATAATCCCGTCCTCGCGAAACACTCCAAGAACTTTTCGGTCGAAGACAGCTTATCGATTGCGTTGACCGGATGCAGCGCAATTTCCTGACCGATGCGGCGACAGGTAGAAGCTTGGCGGGCTCAACAGCTAACTACAACGGCAGCAAAGTTGACCATTTATCGTGCGTTCATTGAAGGCGACCTTGACATCCCGAAACACCTGGCACGAAGGGTCCACGAACTCTACTTCACTCCGCAGCACCAGCAATTTGAATCCAGAACCATGTGGAGCCTGTCGAACGCGTTCACGTCGGCGTTTAAAGAACTCGATCCCATTCCACAGTTCCGGGCCACAGCGAGGCTTGGACGGTTTCTTGAATCGGCAAACATATCCTAATCACGGACGCGCAAAACATCAAAAGCTCGAGCGATAGGAATGATTCGCCACACTACGGCCCGTTCCCACGAAATCTGTTGCACACACATGCACCGACTGTATGAACGTCAACCCTGCGATGCTTTTTCGCGATGTGGGCGTGAAGGTCGCTCACGGCCCGGGCTCGAGATCGGAGAGCGAGTTCACGAGTTGTGCGACACCGCGTCAGGCGTAGATGTTGACGCTCGAGGTGCTATTACTCGCGGTCGAACTGTCCGTGGAGGCCATCGTCGAGGTCGAGTTTTGACCGCTGGAACTGTCAGTCCCACGATGATGGTGGCGTCCTTCGAGGAGCGACAGCAGTCCTTGTGTAAGGCTTTGGGTCTGCGATGCCGCAGCTTGCTGGACAGACCGAATGTCTGTCTGTAGTTGTGAAAACGCGCTCTGCGCCTGGCTCAAATTGCCGGATGAGAGCGCCTTGCCAATCGCATTAAAATCGTTCGCGATGGAGTCGGACCCGCTGCTGAAGTTCGTGCTCGATTGGGTGCTGGACTGAGTGCTGGACGCCCCCTGACTTTGCAGCGCTTGTTGCAGGCTGGCAAATGCCGATTGCGCTCCTGACAGGTCGCCGGCTTGGAGAGAGCTAGCGAGTTGGGCGTAATCTTGCTGCACCTGCTGCGCGACGCTTAGTCCCTGTTGTGACGAACTCACCACGTACTGATCCTCTCCTTGTGGCAGCGCTTGAGCAGATTGGCTGGCGGCCTTGAAATCGCTTTGCAGTTGCGAAAACGCACTCTGCGCTTGGCTCAGATCGCCGGATTGGAGAGCCTGGCCGAGCGTGGCAAAGTCATTTTGAATGGTGCTGGTACCGTTCGAACCAGTGATCGAATTCGAAGAGCTTTGATTATCCTGCAGCAACTGCTGGATGCTCGAGTAGGCAGACTGCGCACCCGACAGGTCGCCGGATTGAAGCGCACTGGCGAGTTGGTTGAAGTCCTTACGGATTTGCTGGAGCGGATTCTGCTGATACTGTTGCGACAGGTCCGTAATCAAGTTAGAAGAGAGAGCTGAGATCGACATAAGCATTAACCCCCACACCATGTCTATCGTCGCCCCGGCATCTGGAGTGCATACATTCTGGACGTTCGTTGCAAATCTTAACAATCGGGCTCTTTCGTCACACTACTTCACAAATGACGCGTACTCGGCTCGGTATTGCCAACCGTCCCTATCTCCAATTGAGGTGAGGTTCTACTTCGGCCTCCTAAGGGTCTTCGCATGGTTGTCCTCTTTTTCATTCTTGCGCTGGTATCTGCCGGCGTTAGCGCCGCGCAGAATGGCGGCTCATACACAATTCGTCCAGTGATCGGATCGGGGTCGCGCGGTGATGGCGGGCCGGCAACGTCCGCTCTGCTCGACGGCCCGTATGGACTCGCGCAGGATGCCCAAGGCAACGTTTATATTTCAGAATCAAACGCCGGTATCATTCGGAAGGTTTCTGTCAATGGCATCGTCGAACGATTCGCTGGTTCGGGCATCTTGGACGATGGTTTGGAAGGTCAACCCGCACTGCAAACGGACCTCATTTCGCCTGGATCTTTGCTAGTGGACAGTGATGGAGGCTTGATTTTCACCGATACAGGGGCTTGCAGGATTCGGAAGGTTCTCACAAACGGGACCATCCAGGATCTAGTAGGCACCGGGCGGTGCGCCGGATCGAGCGTCGGATTCCCCGGTGGAGGAACCATCAGTGGGACTTATCCGCCTCTTGAAACGACGATCGGCATCGTCGGGGGAATGATTAAAGACGCCTCCGGCCAGTTGATCTTCAGTGATGTAAGCGAAAACGTCGTTTGGAGGGTTGACTCGGATGGAATCGTACGCATCATTGCGGGCACAGGCTCCCCGGGGTTCAGCGGCGACACCTATTCAGCTACGAGCGCCTATCTAAGCTCTCCGCACGGAGTGACGGTAGATAGCGACGGTAACATCTATATTGCCGATTCCGGGAATTGCAGGGTTCGTGAAATCGACATTAGTGATGGCGACATCGATACAGTGGCTGGGAACAGCACCTGCGCTTCCGTATCGTCCGGCTGGAATAGCTCTTCTTTAGGAACTCTGAACGGGCTCGCCTACGACGGCAGCACCAATACGATCCTGATCTCATCCCCTGGAATCGGGCGCGTTGTTCGTATGAACGTCGGTTCGCAGGGACTTTCAACCGTCGTCGGCAGCGGGAATCCCGGGGCTGCCGGTTCGTCGCCGCCATTGCAATACCCGCTCAATCAACCTGGTGACATTCTGATCTCAGGATCTGCTGTGTTGGTTGCCGACAACACTGCGTTTCGCGTCCTGCAGGTGCAAGGCAATGCCGTTACCGCTTTTGCCGGTAGCTGGCCCCAACTAGCATCGTATGGTTCCGCTTCCTCCGCGCCCATGCTGCGCCCATCGGGATTATGTTACCGGCAGGATGGATCACTGCTGGTCATGGACGCGGACGCGGGCCGCATTTTGGCGTTCAGCAGCCCGAACCAACTCGCGGCCTTTGCTGGAGAGGAGTCTCCAACGGGCTATTCGAGTGGCGATGGCGGTCCAGCACTCTTGGCTCAACTCAACCAGCCCCGTCGCATGGCGTGTGATTCGAACGGCAACGTCTACGCGACGGAGAGCAACGAGATCCGTCTCATCGATTCGCGGGGAATCATCCAGGCTGAAGTTACCGCAGTCCAAGTTGGCGATCAGGTATCCAGCCTTAACGATCCTACGGGTATCGCGATTGATCACGCGGGCAGGCTGGTGTTTTCCGACGCCAGCTTGAATCAGGTGTTTCGTGTTGACTTTAACGCCCGAACCACCACGGTAATTGCCGGAACAGGCACGGCCGGCTTCGGGGGGGACGGCGGTGCAGCCAGCAGCGCTCTCTTGAATAGTCCCGGCGATCTCGCCTTTGACTCGAAAGGAAATCTCTATATCGCGGACCGCGCCAACGGCGCCATTCGACAGGTTTCGCCGACCGGCATCATCCAGACCATTGCGGGCGCCTACTTTGGATTTAGTTATTCCAACATCTCCGGCAGTCCCGCCATCTCCGTCAGCCTTAGCACGATTGAGGGAATGACAATCGACGCCCAGGATCAGATCTATATTACGGAAACCTCGCGCCTCAGTGTTATTAAGAGCGATGGCAACATCTACGTAATCGGAGGCTATGAGAGCCAAAACAACGCCGGTGTCGTCAGCTACGTCAACGGTCCGATCTATGGCTGCGATGGTGTGACTACCGATTCCAAGGGCCGAGTGTACGTTTCCGTCGACCAAGTGGGGCAAGTGATGATGGTCCTCCCGCCGGGTGATCCGGGACCGCCGCCGGCCATCGCTTTCGTGGAGAGCGCGTCTGCCTTTGGAGCCCTCACGTCGGTTGCACCCGGATCGTGGGTCGAGATTTACGGGGCTAATCTCGCTTCCACCACGCGTGGATGGGCTAGTTCGGATTTCAGGGGCAATCAGGCTCCCGTCGATTTGAGTGGAAGCACCGTTGCCATCGAAGGTCAGTCCGCCTTTGTCTCTTACGTCAGTCCTAACCAGGTAAATATGCAGGTTCCCTCCGGCGTTTCCAGCGGGGCCCAAAGCATGACCGTAACTACAGCCGCGGGAACCAGTGCGTCCTATACGATTGACGTCAATTCAACCGAGCCAGGAATGTTTGCTCCGTCAGTTTTCCAGATTGGCGGGATGCAATACGTAGGGGCTTTGTTCGCGGACGGTTCAACCTATGTCTTGCCGTCCAACGCGGTTTCCGGAATAGCCTCGCGCCCGGCCAATCCTGGCGAAACGATCATACTCTATGGAGTCGGATTCGGGAATGTGACTCCGGGAGTGAACGCCGGAACTATCGTTCAGAAAGCGAATATGCTCGACCTACCTCTGCAGATTCTTTTTAACCAAATTCCAGCCACGGTCACTTACGCCGGACTCGCGCTCGATGAGGTAGGCCTCTATCAGTTCAACGTTGTAGTTCCCGTTGGATTGCAGGCGGGGACCGTTCCGATAACGTTCACTCTGGGAGGCAGCCCTGGCAATCAGGTTCTGTACACGGCCGTCGGTAACTGAACATCGCTGGGCCAAGGCGCGAGTCCCGATTATGGACTTTCGTCACAAGACTTCACAAATTGCGGGAATACGCAGCGTTACTTCAGGCCGTCTTCTAGGAATCGATTACTAGAGCTTTCAAGTTCTGAAAACTCATCAGGGACCTATTGCCGTGGGGGTGTGTCTTGCGTTGTGTTTCAGTTTTGCTATTCGTGGCCTCAGCCGCGTTCGCCCAGGAGTATACTGCATCGCTTTCAGTGACGGTGACCGATCCCAGCGACGCGCGGGTACCCAAAGCGCGCGTCGCATTGACTGACAGTGCGCTCAAGCACGTATATGCGGCGGAAACCAATTCGGGCGGCTTGGCTAGTTTTGCGTCATTGCAACCGGGCCAATACTCGCTTGAGATCACTAAGACTGGCTTCGACAATCTGCGGATTCCTAGCATTACCCTGGCGGTCCGGGATCAGCAAAGGCTTGCCGCGCAGCTAAAGCTATCCGCCGGGACCACGTCGGTAACCGTGACTGCCCAGCCAGAAAGCGTGTCCACCGACGCGTCCATGGGAATCTCCGTGGATCAAAATTACTTCGAAAATTTACCTGTGAACGGACGGAGTGTCGATGCGTTGGTGCTGATGGCGCCGGGTGTCACGAGCGGGGCGGGCCCGGGTGGCGATTTCAACGCCAACGGAATGCGTTCGAACACGAATTACTACACGTTGGACGGTGTCAGCCTGAATGGAACCGTCGGCGGGGGTGGGCCGGGCCCAGGAGGCCCTGGCGGGTTTGGCGGACCGCCGCCCGGTGTGGGCAGCGGCAGCGCTACGTCCAGCGTCTCGCTGGAGTCGATGCAGGAGCTGCGTGTCCAGACGTCGTCGTTTGCTCCGGAATTCGGACGTTCTCCTGGAGCTCAGATCAGCATGACAAGCCGTGGAGGAACAGATGTTTTTCACGGCTCCCTCTACTATTATTTCCGGAACCAAGACCTTGACGCGAATGACTGGTTCGCCAACAGTTTCGGATACGGACGGGCCGCATTGAGACAGAACCGGGTTGGCGGCACTCTGGGGGGGCCGGCCATCAAAAACCGGACGTTCTTTTTTGTCGCATATGAACACCTGAGCCTGGTCTCCCCCTCCACGATGATTAGCAGCGTACCCGATCTGCGAAGCCGCGAGAGCGCGCCTGCATCGATTCGGGCCTTTTTTAATGCATTTCCGCTCCCGGATGGTCCTGAGCAAACCGATGGTGCCGCCGAATACCACGCATTACTTGCTAATCCGTCCAGGTCGAATTCGGCGAGCCTTCGAATCGACCATACGATCAGCAGTTCGATGACGCTATTCGTCCGCTATAGCCTCATGCCAACTAGCAGCTTGACGCGCGGAGGATTCATATCCACCGCCAACACACTGACTCATCAGAATTCCAATTCGCAGACGGTCACGGTGGGTCTGACCAGGACAAGCACCTCCGAATGGGTGAACGATCTCCGGTTCAACTACTCACGATCGAACTTCCTGAGTTTTTCGACGATGGATGATTATGGCGGCGCCACGGCGCTCGCCGATTCCTCGGTTTTTCCCGGCGGCGTGACCTCCAGTACCGGTCAGTTCAACCTTATGTTGCTCGGCATCGGGGGCTATTCTTTCGGCGGCCGCAATAAGAACCAGCAGGTCCAGCTGAACGTCGTAGATAGTTTGACCAAGGCAGTTTCCTCGCACACCCTAAAGCTCGGGGTGGACTTCCGGCTCATCATGCCGACCTACTTCCGCAATCCTTATTCACTGAACGCAACGTTCAACGGAATCGGCGGAGGAGGTGGGGCGCTCACTAGCGGCGAAGCGACCAACGTCCAGATAACATCGAACCTCCCGGCTGTTTATCCCATCTACGCCAACTTCTCGACGTATGCGCAGGACACTTGGAGGGCGACTGACCGCACCACGCTCACTTATGGGCTGAGGTGGGATATCAACCCTCCACCGCATGTCCGGCAAGGTCCAACGCCACTGGCGCTATCCGACGACTACATCGCCGGCGTCACTCAGAACACACCACTCTATGCGACCGTTTGGCACAACGTGGCGCCGAGATTTGGTCTTGCTTACTTGTTGGACAACACACCAGGAAAGCAACTCATCCTGCGGATGGGGGTTGGGCTTTTTTACGACGTGGGTTATGGCGTGACCGCGAGTGCATTCAACGGCGCGCCGTATTCGAACGTCCGTACCATCTCGTTGGCAGATTTCCCACTGTCGGTGGCGGACATGAGCGCTCCGTCGATGCCGCCCACCCGGCCATACGGCCAGATCACGGCAGCGGAGAACAATCTCCAGTCGCCTCTTGTGACGCAATATAACGCGACGTTGGAACGCAGCTTCGGCGAGAATCAGACGCTAAGCCTGGGATACGCGGGAAGCAGAGGCACGCGGCTGCTGCAAACGCAGACCCAGCCGTCCTTCGGAGACGCCTATAGCATTCTCATTTTGGCTAGCAACGGGGCCACATCCAACTACGATAGCCTGCAAGCTCAATTCCGCCGCCGTTTGACTCGGCGTCTCCAAACCCAGTTCAGCTACACCTGGGCCCACTCCATTGATAGCGCATCCAATGATATTGGGGGTGGCTTCGCTTCCTTCCTTGGGAGTGGCCAACGGGGCAACTCTGATTTTGACATCCGCCA
Source organism: Bryobacterales bacterium (assembly GCA_963772905.1). GTDB lineage: Bacteria > Acidobacteriota > Terriglobia > Bryobacterales > Bryobacteraceae > Palsa-89. The sequence goes on from CAVYZD010000001.1 coordinate 1,006,866, forward strand.
TAGTTTGAACTGGTCCGGATCTTACCGTCTGCCCAGCCCGGACTCGCATCTGCTAAAGCCGCTGCTTGGGAACTGGTATGTGGACTGGATCGGACAGTTCCACACCAGCCTGCCCTTCGACGTACAGTCAATCACTACAGAAACGAGCGCCAGCTCTGCAAGCGCCAACCAAACGGGAGGCCTCTTTGCTCAGGTGAGGCCCGACTATACAGGAGCACCGATTTGGATCAGCGATCCGAGCGCACCGGGAGGTAAGAAACTCAACCCCGCCGCGTTTGCGGCTCCGAGTAACCAGTACGCACAGGGAGACTTGGGACGAAATTCGCTGCGGGGCTTCAATTTCAGTCAGACCGATCTGTCGCTGCGGCGGCAGATTACACTGTCCGAAAAATGGAAGCTGAACATCTCGGCCCAGGCATATAACCTTTTCAACCACCCTAACTTCGCCAATCCGTCTTCGATGCAAACCTCGAACCTTTCGAGTCCCGAGTTCGGCCTGGCGACTCGAACCGTGGGTGGTGCGGTTGGTGGCGGTTCACTGTACCAATCCGGCGGACCGCGTTCCATTGAGCTGGCGGCGCGGTTTCAATTCTGAACACCGACTATTCCGAGACACGAAAGCAGAAACCCCAATGTATCGATGCATGAAGATTCGATCGAGCGCGACGCTCCTCGGGTTTGTTCTGGTGGCAAGTGCTGCCGCGCTATATGGACAGGCGCCGGCTACGCAGCAGCCCACTCAAGATTCAGAGACCAAGACGCCATCTGGAACATCGTCCAGCGGTTCGCCGGCGCCCGAGACCGAGACTAAGCCGCGGGTCCGGCGGTTCTCCTTTGGAGCCCAATTGCGGTGGTGGTCTGCACAGCCGTTCGACGGCAAAGGTATCGAGGTGGGAGACAGCAAGACCAATATCAGCCATGCTTATGACACCACGTCTGCCTCTGGCAGGTGGGGCATTGGGCCGGTGGTCGATATGACCTTAACGAGTCATATCGTAATCCGGGCAGAAGCGTTCTTCGGGCATTTGCAGTACTCAAAGGTGACGCAGGTGTACACTGGCACGCCCACCGACGGCACGTTGAACGTTACCTACACGGAGCACACCAGGACGGGCTATTGGGATTTTCCGTTGCTTCTTCGTTATCAAAACTCTCCGCGTTCAGCTACCAGGTCCTCGTCGAGTTCTTCGACTGGCCCCAAAATAGACTTTTCTTTCAATCCGATTCTTTCACATGGATTTGTCGAAGCAGGCGCGATTGTTCGCCAACTCACGACCGTCCGAAGCGGAAACGACACGCTCGACTCGGACAACAGCACCGCTTACAACGAGATTCCCACTAAGGCCAACCATTCTACGGTGGAAGGGGCAGTGGTGGGATTGGGGTTTCGTTTCGTAGACGAATTAAATGTGAAGGTGATCCCTGAGGTCCGCTACATACTATGGTCTGGACCAACATTTGAATCCCAATCTACTCTTTCCCGGACGCGCCAGCTCGAGGTAGGATTGTCCTTTGTGTTTTGACTTGCGAACGTCAGAGTTCGCCGGAAGGCTCTGGACACCTTAGCTGATAACCAACCCCGCGGATGCTCAAAATCATGTTCCGGCCGAACCCAAATTTCTGCCGAAGCCGGCTGACATGTTGGTCCACCGAGCGATCAAAAGGCGTTGGCAGACGGTCGTACAAGTAGAGGCTTAGAGAATCGCGAGAGACCACGCGTCCGTGGGATTGCATGAGTTGCTGAAGAATCTCGTATTCCATCGCGGTGAGGCCTAGCGGTTTGCCTCGAAAATGAGCGGAGCGATCTCCAGGAAACAAGCAGAGGTCCCCTATTCGAAGGGGTTCCATCGTCTTGCCCGAAGCACCTGCGGACCTCCGCAGTATGGCGCGAACTCGAGCCAGCAGCTCTTCTGGAAAAAATGGTTTGGTGAGATAATCGTCGGCTCCCAGGTCGAAACCGGCGATTCGATCGTTCCGCTCTGCTTTGGCGGTGAGCATGAGAACAGGTAACGAAGACTCGCGCCGAATTCTGCGAAGCACTCCCAGCCCGTTTAGGCCTGGAAGGGTCACGTCGAGAATCATCAGATCATAACCGCCCGTTTGCGCACGAGCTGCGCCGCGGTCCCCATTCAACTCAGAGTCGACGACAAATCCCGCCTCCCCAAAGAACTGTTTCAGCATGGCGCACAGTTCCGGGTCGTCGTCCACGACTAGCAATTTGGTTTGAGATGAAAGCTGGCGAACCATCGCAGACTTACCCTTGCTGACTTCGAGGGAGTCGAATTTCTACGAGAAGACCTGGGTTGGCGTTCTCCGCCGAAATCGTCCCCCGATGGACTGCAATCGCCCGCTGAGCGATCGCCAATCCGAGACCAGTCCCCTCCGAGCTTCGTTCACCGCTCGGTTCGACCCGGTAGAAGGCGCGGAAGATGTCTCGTAGGGATGACTCGGGAACCCCCTTTCCGTAATCCCGGATGCGGATAAAGACGTGATCAGCGTCGCCGCTGGCCGAAAGTTCAACAACCGATCCAGGAGGACTGTGCTGAAGGGCATTGCGAAGCACGTTTTCCACCGCCCTGCGCAGCAACTCGGAATCACACGCCAAGCTGCCAGGCTCGAATAGGCTGACGGTGAGTTCACAGTTTCGGTTCTGAGCTTCGATGTCGCAGCGATCGGCGATCTCCGTGAGGATCGACCCCAAGTCGATCGTATCGGATGACATCGTGGCAGGATCGATTTCGGCCCGCACCACATCCAGCAGTTCATCGAGTAAATCGTTCATGCGGTACGCCTCGGCTTCGATTCGATCGAGTGCCCCCGGGGCGTCATGTCGGCCTAGCCTTATTGCTAGTAGCAGGCGTGCCAATGGTGAGCGCAGTTCATGTGCGATGTCCGCACACAGTTGTTGATGGGCCTCCACGAGGGATTCGATGCGATCAGCCGTATGGTTGAACGATTTCGCCAGACGCCCGATCGGGTCGTCGGATTCGGTGGCCGCTCTCGCGCCGAGTTCTCCGGATCCGAAGTGATTTACGGCCGCTTCGATCCGGCGAAGCCGCAGTGTAATGTACAACGATACAGTGCAGCACAGGAGAAACAAGAAGGGCACCACCCACAGCGATGGCTGGATTGGCAATGGGGCTGGATCTGACGGGGGATTCAACACACAGACGGTCGATGCGAATTTGCGGACGACGATCGGGCCGCGAGGAGGGAAAGGGAAGCGTCGCTGGCTGGTTGCGGTGAGCCAGGCAGACCGATCAGAGCCGTCTGCCAGATCATGCCCGCTGAGATCGAGCAAATGCGGCTGTATTCCTAATCCTTGATCGATCCACAGCAGCAGCAGCGACAGGCGCTGGGATCCCCCGCGCCAATAGACTGCGTCGGCCGCTGTGCAGAGACTATTGAGTTGATGTCGAACAATGCCAAAGTTCGACACATCATGGATAGCTGCCAGTAAAATTCCCGCGCCAAGGAAGAATGTGAGGAGAAGCCACAGACTTAGTCTGGCCTTTCCGGCGCGGGTGACTGAGGCCTTGATCGAACAGGTGGTCACAAATATTCACAAAATGGTGGTCTACTGAGGTGCTCCAACACCCTGCGCGGAGCGTCTCTTGAACAAGGATTCTTGCATCGCCTTATGATCACGCGACGTTTTCTGCTTGCCATCAGCCCGGCCGCGATTCTCGGATTGCGCGCTTCCGCGTTTACGCCTGGAGATTCCTGGAGCTCCAAGCAGCCGGAGGCTTGGTCGGAGAAAGATATCCATCAGATTCTTACGAAGTCGCCTTGGGCGAAACAGGTGCCAGTCGATTTCGGCGACTTGAACGGAGGCCCTCCTGGCGGCGCTCCCGGGGGCGGTCCTCCAGGCGGTGGAATCGGTGGCCCACCAGGCGGAGGTGGTCCCCCTGGTGGCGGCCCTCCGGGCGGCGGACCTCCGGGTGGTGGATTTGGCGGCGGTCCCGACGCGATACCGGAGCTGATGATCGTCGTGCGCTGGGACTCCGCGCTTCCAATACGACTTGCCTCCAAGAGTTCGCCGGAACGCATCGCGGAATACTATGAGATTTTCGTCAGCGGACTCCCAATGAACGGCGCGATGCCGGGCGGCAGATCCCGTGGTTCGGGAGGAATATCGGATTCGGAAACACTCACGGCCCGGTTGAAGGATAAAACCTCGCTGCAGCGCAAAGGCCAGGATCCGATATTTCCGGACAGGGTTGAGATGGTTAGCACGGCTGATCAAGAGGGCATCCTGTTCGCGTTCCCTAGAGGGACACGCCCAATTGCGTCGGCCGATAAGGACGTGACGTTCGTGAGCGCCATTGGGCCACTTCGTATCAAGGCCAAATTTCTCTTGAAGGATATGGTGTACAAGGGGCGACTGGAACTGTAAGCGACGGACTTTAATCTCGCGCATTAATTCCCCCTTAACTAAACTCGATCAATCGCGGCACGTGGTCAAAGTATCGCGAGGCTCGGTCTTGAAAGGGCGCAAGCGAATGTGGGGATCGCATGAGTATACGCGGCCGCAGTTGGCGCACTTGATGCGATAACAAAAGTCCGCCTCAATGTGCGTGGTCTGTCCGCATTCGCAATAGATGTCCATCCAAATGTTACTGGCATTCCATTGGATGAAAGCCGCGGGCCGTTTCCCTCTATTCTCTCGGGGGACCAAAAAGAGACCACGGCCTCGTTGGATTGCTGCTGGTGGTGCGGATTGATCGGTCAGGTGAATATGCCGTTTCATGAAGGTTGTATCTGATGACTTTCAGGTGATCTAAAACGTTAAACGCAGTTGAAGACTAATCTTGCGGTCGTAGGTCGTCGTGCTACCTTCAGGTCCGAAGCCGCCCTGGAGGCTGAGTGATTGCCCGAAAAATGGCGAGGACAAGTCGCCATTGGGACTGGCGAAATTCGGATGGTTCAGTACGTTCGTCGCCATAGCCGTCAGCGTCAGGTTGTATCGTTTGGGCGTCGACGAACCGAAGATTCCAGCGGGAGGAGGGCCACCGGGCGGACCTCCTCCTCCCGGCCCACCACCCGGAGGGCCGCCGGGCCCCGGGCCTCCACGTACACCGCCCATCCCTGGAGGCGGTGCATTTTTGTCTGCTGGCCCGGATTCGCCGAGGCTGCCGAATCCCCAGGTGCGCGAAATGCGAAAGTTCAGCGTCACAGCCGCTGGACCGCGTCCGGAATTGCGCTGGATGGTCGTTGTTCCGGGAGCGGGGTTTAAGTTAAAGCAACCGTGGCCGGGCTCGTACTTTAGATAGGTACCCGTGCAAGCCGACGCGGACATATTCACGAGGGCGGGACGCTGCACTGCGCCGCCATCGCCATCCGGATCGGGCAAGCCTGTCGTGATATTGTAGGGCGTTCCACTGCTGGCAGTGAAAAAGGGGCTCGCGCTGATCTTCCAGGGAAGCGGAATGCCCGTGCCAAGTACGGCGCGATGACGAACATCGCCGTAGGAGGAAGGCCCCCATTCGGCTCGGAGATTGTAGGGGTTGGCCGGCAACCCTTCGTTATTGTCCTCGCCGTAGGAAAGCGCATAGAAGCCAAACAGGAAAAGCCTCTTGTAATTCACCGTCGGGTTAATGAAGAGCTGGCTGGTTCGACTATACCCGACGGACTCTGTCAACAGTCGCACGGTCTGGTCGCCGTAGGGATAAATCTCAGTCCCCGGAAATGGTGCATTGGCGTCGGTTTGCTGCAGCAAATGAACCCCGCGACTGTTGATGTAATTGGCGCTCAGACGGAAGGAACGGTTGATTTGCCGATCAACTCCGACATTGGCCTGATAGGTGCGCGGCGCCCTCAGATCGGAGGCGAGTAATTGAATGGTCTGGGGCTGGGCTGAGCCTGCGAGAGAACTGAGCGACGGCACGGACGGGAAAAAGTCGGGATTGGAAATCAGATAGGATAGTTGCGTCACACCGTTGTAGCGGATCGCATCCAGCGTTTCGGTGTCGGCGACGCGATCGTAAAAAATTCCAAAGCCGGCTCGCAATACGGTTTTCGCAGCTTTGTTCGCGCCGCCATCAATACCCCAGGCAATCCCGAGACGCGGCGACCAATCGCCGTAATCATGAATGTTGGTTTGCGTTTCATAACGAAAACCGTAGCTCAGTGTGAAGTTCGGGCTTACTCGCCAATCGTCATTGGCGTATAGTCCCATATCGAACTGCGCCACACGCGTCAGAGGATTGCCAGCATTCAATGAGAAAAAAGACGCACCACCTCCAGCAGCACGAATTTGGGCGGCAGTGTAGCCCTCCTGTTGGAGCAGAAGTGTCTGTTGGTAGACTTGCAACGCGGTGAGCGCGACCGAAGTCCCCGGAATCGGTTGCCCGTTAGAATCCAGTGCCTCGCCTTGGCCCCCAAGAAACGTAAACGTGCCGTTGAAATTGGTATCGGAGTAATCGTTGTTGAAGGATTGTCGCAACCGGCCGCCCCACTTGATGGTGTGCGTGCCATGCGTCAGCGTCGTCATGTTGCCCAATTCCCACTTATTGGTGTGATTGTTGGACCTCCCGACTGTTGCGCTGCCTCCGGTAAACGCATCCTCCACCGAGATGCTGGGCGCGTCACCGGCTCCTAAATATCCGCTAGTGGTCCGCATGTATTGGAAGCGCGCCTCGTTGATAAGAGTTGGACTAATGATTGTAGTGAAAATGGCCTGCACGTCTTTTTCGGTGGTGCGCTGGTTGAACGCCGTGGATGGCAAATTAAATGTGCTGCTCGTCGTGCTCGCAACAGGCCCCGCCGTTTGGGCACTTGCGCCGAGTTGGTTATCGAGGCCAATCCGAACGTCTTGATAGCGCACTACAAGGGTATTGTTTTGGTTAATTGCGTAGTCCACTCGCGGAACAATCGTTGTACGAGTTTGGGGCGTTAGCAATGCCTGGTTCACGGTTTGCGGCAGCAAACTAGCGTTCAAATCGGTCGCCAGAATGAAGGCGTTTTCGGTAATGTCGCGCCGTTCGAAATCGAGCGTGAAGGATGCCTTGTTCTTCTTGATAGGACCGCTCACGTTGCCGCCGAAGAACAGGTTCTTGTAAGGCGGCAGCGACGAGGACTGCGTATACAATGGACTGCGCGTGTTGAAATACTGATCGTTAAACTGAAAGAAAGCCTGTCCGTGAAAGTCATTCGTGCCTGGTTTTGTGAATATCTCGATCCGTCCAAAGCCAGGCCTGTCGTATTCAGGCGAGAACGGATTCGAATTGATTCTGACCTCTCGAATCGAGGATTTCGGAGGCAAGTTGCTGCCCGTGAAACCGTCAATATAGATCTGCCCGCCTTCGGGCCCCGCTCCCGGCCCAGCCATCGCCTGCAACTGCTGAGCGAGCTCGTCGGGATCGTCAGAAAGCGCCTGAAGCTCGTTCTGCCTCAGAACCAGTGCACCGCCATTCGAGCTAGGGTCTGTGCTAACGGAAACTCGGTTCGCCTCGTCCTCTACGTTTAGCACTTGAGACGTGGCCTCGATTGTAAGTTGTAAATCGAATGCGGTCTGGCCGGTAATTTCAAAATCTCGTCGCTCCCCGACGGTGAAGCCTTTCGCAATAACGCGGACATTGTACTTTCCAGTCGGTAATGTGGGAAAAGTGTATCTTCCAGAATCGTCCGTCACGGAGCGACGTTCGCCGCCGCGCCCGCGTAATTGGACCAAGGCTTGAGGAACTAATGCGCCTGACGGGTCGGTGATGGTTCCTTGCAAACTGGCGGTGGCTGATTGTCCCCTAAGCGCGACCGGAGCCGCAAGACTGACAACGCACCATATAAGTACAAACAGCTCTCGTAGACTCTTCATGAGTGAATCCTCTTTGACAAATTGCTGGGTTCTCTGGGCTTGGACGACTCGGGTTACGGGCCCATGCCGGACAGACCGATGCCCCCGAGCATTCCGCCCAGATCCATTCCAGAGGGCATGCCACCCGTCGGCATTCCTTGAGGGAGCCCTCCGGCGCCACTTGGCCGGTTACCCGCAGCTGCTCCCGCACCGGATTGCGCCGTAGCCATCCGAACTAACATTTCCGCGTTGGCGAGGAGCATGATACCGGTGACGCGATCGCTGGTGGCGCCTTTGGTGCTGGAAACGATAACGGTCTGGCCGGGCTTCACGTCCTCCAGTGTTCCCGTCGGCATCATCTCCACCATTTGCGCGAGCGTCGGTCCGCCACCTGGCGGCATGCCTGGAGGTGGTCCGCCACCGGGGAAACCTCCAGAAGGTGGGCCGCCGCCTGGTGCGCCGCCGGTTCCGGGCAAGCTCGGCATTTGCTTGATCCGAGAGTCGGACGTCAGCTTGATCACCACCGCCTTGCCAGTTCCAATTTCCTTGATGGTGACTTCCCGCGCCGCCGTGTTCACCGAGACTACTGAGCCGGCCGTGGTCAGAAATGTTCCGAAAACTACTTCGTCGGCTGTGACCGCCAGACCGTCCGGACTCTTCGCGCCGCGCGCACGAAGCTGATCGCCCACGCTGATTTCGTCTAATTTGCTTGGTTTGGCATCCGCGAACTTCACCGAATCCGGAGCATATCTGCGAAACTCTGTCTGATCGGAGACCGTAACCGTTGGCAGCGTTTCGCCCTGGAGCGATCGAATCCGCAACGCGATGGTGTTGCCGTTCTTAGCGGCGACAATGCCGGAAATTCCGCGCGTGTTCCAGTCCTGCCGATCGGCTTCGTCACGTTTGCCGATATCCGTCGCGGACATGATGATGATGCGCCGGGTGTTCTTGACGTTAGGCTCCGGTGCACTGTCTGGCTCCAATGTGACCAGCACGCGGTCGCCAAGCGACAGTTCAGCGACGTTGACCGGCACTGCGTTCTTCAGAGTCTTCTCTCCCGGAGCCACTCTCCGCGCGACCGTGTCGGCCGTGAGCTTCACATCCACCGCCGGGGCATTATCCGGCTTAATTTCAACCTCCGTGTCCGGCTTGAACGCCGTCACCGTGCCGATGAAGGATTTGCTGGCCGGCGCCTGCGCCGTTGCCGGATGCAGCGCAAAGACAACCAGAGTGAATGCTGCCCTTGTGATGTTCCTCATTTTCTACAGTGAACAACGCTCCGGTACCAGATGCGCCTTAAGTTTTGTAAAAATGAACTCCGAACTGCTTCGGTTCGGCGGAATTTGAGGTAAAGTGGCATCACGACGACGGGATGGAAACACGACCCGAGACCGGCAGTTCTCTTCGATCGATCCTTCTGGTTGAGGACGACACCGAGCTTTGTTCCTTGATGAACGACTTTCTTTTGCCCGAAGGGTTCCGCCTTGAGGCTGTGCATGATGGCCGTCAGGGCTTGGCTCGCGCTCTGGAAGGCGATTTTGACCTTGTTATTCTCGACGTCATGCTGCCGATTCTCAGCGGTTTCGAGTTGCTGCGGATGATTCGAAAGCGCAGCGCAATTCCCGTGATCATGCTGACCGCCCGCACGGCGCAAGAGGACCGCGTCACCGGCTTGGACGCGGGAGCGGACGACTATCTCCCGAAACCCTTCGGCCCGGAGGAGCTCGTGGCCCGTATCCGGGCAGTGTTGCGACGCGTTGGAAAGGCGGAAATGCTGGAGCCGCGAACGATCTCGACGGGAGGGGTTGAACTCAATCCCCAGACCCGCGAGGTCTGGCGCCATGGCGAGAGAGTCGAACTCACCGCGATTGAATTTGACATTCTCGAGTTCTTGATGCGATCGGCCGGCCGCGCTGTGTCGCGCGATGAGCTGACGGCGATTCTGTACCAGCGCGAGTCCACACCTTATGAACGCTCGCTCGATGTGCATATTAGCCATCTGCGGAAGAAGCTGGAAGGCGCGGATAGAACGCTGATCCAGACCGTGCGGGGCGTCGGATATCTTTTTGCTGCGCGCCCCGAGCAGTCCAAAGTGGAGCACGTCAAATGAGATCCGTCTATCTAAGGATCTTGCTGTGGTGCTTCGTCACCCTGCTGCTGTCGCTGATCGCGTTCGTGATGGTTTCGACTTTCGTTTCAGGAACGGCAGCACGTGTGGGATTTATCACTGATATCCACGCGTGGCAGACAGCGGAGGCGGTCCGGGCCTACGAATCCGGCGGCTCGCCAGGACTGGGCGCGTATTTGGGAAACCTGCATCGCTTCATAAAGGAACATGACTATCTCACGGATGCGGGTGGTAAGGACCTGCTGACTGGCGAAGATCGATCTGATTTGTTGAAGCTTGCGCGGGCGGCATCGGAACGGCCGCAAGCGTCGAATGGCCACCTGGTGATGGTCACTCCATCGCCCGACAAACGGTATCGCTTGATCAGCCTCTTGCCCCCGCCCTTCGGTATCCGGAGCTTGCTCCCGTACTACTTTCTGATTCTAGTCGCGATTGCACTGGTTTGTTGGATGCTGGCGCTGAACATCGCGAGGCCATTGCGCGATTTGTCTCGGGCGGTAGAGCGCTTCGGCCGCGGCGACTTGGACGTGCGTCTGAAATCGCGCCGGAAAGACGAGATCGGCGAACTGAGCAGAAGCTTCGACCGTATGGCGGAGCGTATCGGAACTCTGGTAACCGCCGAACGCCGCTTGCTGCAGGACGTGTCACACGAACTGCGATCCCCACTGGCGCGTTTGAGCTTCGCGGCCGAACTCACTCGGAGGGCACCGGATCGAGACGCGGCGGTGGAGCGGCTGAAGAAAGAAATTGACCGCCTGACGGATTTAGTTGGAGCTTTGGTCGAGGTGACGCGTGCGGAAGGCGATCCCTCCGCTACTCAGTGGGAGCCTCTTCAGTTGGGAGAGCTACTTCGCAGTGTGGTTGACGATTGCAGGGTGGACGCCGAGGCGCGTGGCTGCAGCATCGGCGTCAAAGGCGAGTTCGATCTGACTCTACAAGGAGACCGGGAATTGCTGCGCCGCGCCATGGAGAACGTTGTCAGGAACGCGATCCGGCATACTCCGCGAGGATCTACCGTGGACGTCAAGATGGAATCCGCCGGTCAAACGGTTCGCATTAACGTTCGTGATTGCGGCCCGGGAGTTCCCGAGGAATTGCTGCCGAAGATTTTCCAACCGTTCTTCCGCGTGGACGATTCGCGCGACAGCTCTACAGGCGGCGTGGGCCTCGGTCTCGCGATCGCTTACAGGGCCATCAGCGTCCATCATGGTCGTCTGTGGGCGCAGAACGTGCACCCAGGATTGAACGTGTGCATCGAGCTTCCGCTGGCGGCGTGACCGCCGTGGTTATCGCTGCACCTTGTCTTGCAAATTTCTCTGAACCGGAGTTATCGATTGTGACTACCTCGGCCCGGTCCAGGAGAAATTGATGAGCACCAACACCCGTCCCCCCGGCGGCCGGCTGCCAAATAAGGGCAGCAAAATGCTTAACGCAGCCGGCTACGCCAAGACACATCCTAGTGCGAATTTAACCAGAGGAAGACGTGTACCGTGAGTAAGAAAATAGACAGGCCGGGGCAGGTCGCAGATATTATCGGGCGCTTCCTTTCAGGCTCAATGCGGTATCCGCAAGAGTTCAATGATTTCTTTGAGTGGCGTCTTGCAGACCCGAGGCTGGATGCCTACCGTAGACGATGCAAGATCTTGCACACTGAGTGTGAACCTCGCCGAGGCGAGGACCCAAAGCAACGAGCGCAACGGGAGGCCTCCGCAGTGCGAGAGTTGGAGAGCATGGTGGCGGAATTGCGCTCACTTGAATAACGGCGCAGAGTAGACTTCGACTGCCGCATGCGCTTCGCGATCCGCGCGCCCATCGCTCTTTGAGTGTCCCTTGCAATTCATAACGCTGGGGACGTATGCTGCTCACAATGATGAAACGACTACCAGCATTTCGTTGCTTAACATTGATTGCCAGCCTGGGTCTGGCATACTTCTGTCCGGAGCTTGTAGCACAGGATGTGGCGATCACCAATACCCGCATCATCACAGTCACCGGTCCTATCATCGAGTCCGGCACCATCATCGTCCGCGGCGGCAAGATCGTTTCCGCTACCGCTGGTTCGGCCAGTTCCGCCGGTCTAAAGGTGATCGATGGCAAAGGCATGACCGCGATGCCCGGCTACATCGACGCGCACAAGCACGTCGATAAATTCAATAAAGATCAGGCGGAGTCCGTTCTCGAAGCCGGCTACACGACCGTCCTCTCTGGCGGTGGCACCGCCGAGGATAACCTCAAGCTCGCGCAAAACATCGATTCTGGGGTCTTCAACGGTCCCCATGTCATTCCTTCCGCATCCCTGCCGGTCGCAGCCCGGGATTTCCGCACGATCCTCGATAAAGGGACCCTGGTGGGGCTCACTCCCGATGCTGCTCGCGCCGCGATCCGCGAAATGGCGGCGAAGGGCATCCGGCACACGGGCGAAATTGTCATGGCCCCCGGCGGCCCCAGTCCCGAGGACACTGCCGTTCTCAAAGCCGTGGTGGACGAAGGGAAAAAGGCAGGTGTGCAGATCAACGTCCACGCTGTCTCCACGCCGGCCATGACAGGCGCCATCGATGCGGGCATCACTCGCCTGGTCCATATGCCGAACAAAGACTTCACGGGCCACGAAGATGCAAAGAAAGTCGCTAACACGGGCTCCATCGTGCTAGGGTTGCTCGCGTTTGGCGCGCCGATCATCGACCGTTATTCCGGACCGCCCGCGCAGGTGCAGTTTCCGAAGGACGACTCGCCCCGCTTTCGCGACGGCAAGCCGTGGCCGGAGGCGATCAACGGAGCGAATCGGGACGCTGCCGGTAAAGCCACGGGTACTGAGGCCGGGTTCACTATCGTCAACGCGCGGACCATCTGGGACGCCAGCAACGGCCAGGCAGTCGGCTGGTGCACGGATCAGAACTACGACGACAAGGTGGTGCTCGAGCACGAGCTGAAGTCGTACAGTGTGATGTTCTCCATGTCGGACATTTTCCGCATCATCACCATCAACACCGCCCGCTATCTCAATATGGAGAATCAGATCGGGTCGATCGAGCCAGGCAAGGTGGCGGACATCATCTTGCTTCAGGGCAATCCGCTCGAAAACATCTATCCGATGCTGAATACCAAAGTGGTGCTGCGGAGCGGGAAGATCGTCGTCGACAAACGATAGTTGCCTGCACGCGCCGAAGAGGAGAGACGACGCGAATTGACTAAATTATCACATCAGGATAATTTAGTGTTTGACTCGGCTCGTGGCGCGCCCGAAGATTTCAAATCTGTATCCTTGGCTGGTGAACGCTAGCGTACTCATGTCTATCGCTGTGCTCGCGCCAGCGGCATTCAGCCAGAGCGCCGGGGATCCGCTCGACATCGTTTATTTACGCTCGAACTTCTTTGTCATTGCCGGTGCCGGCGGCAACATCGCGGCGCAAGTTGGCCCGGATGGCGTGGTCATAGTGGATGCAGGCACTCGTGAAGCAGCAGACCGCGTAATTAGCTCTTTGAAGAAGGTCACCGACCAGCCGATTCGCTACATCATCGATACCGGCCCAGATACGGATCACGTGGCAGGCAATGGGATCTTAGCGAAGACCGGGCGAAGTATCTTTGCAGCCGGGACTGAACCGCTGGGAGGCGACTTCGCTAAAGCGATGACCGATGGCTTTGCGGCAAGCATCATTGCACCGAATCAACTCCTTGCCAGAATGAGTGCGCCGACCGGCCAGAAAGCGCCATTCCCGTCGGATTCATGGCCGACCGAATCCTTCGCCGAAAAACGGAAATATATTTACATGAATCACGAAGGCATCGAAATTTTCCGGCAGCCGGCCGCCCACAGCGATTCCGATAGCATCGTATTCTTCCGAGCCTCCGATGTAATTGCGGCGGGCGACCTAGTGGACGCGAATCGGTTTCCGGTCATCGATTTGCAGCACGGTGGGAGCATTCAGGGCGAAATCGAGGCTCTCAATCAGATTATCGAGTTATCGGTGCGTCCGATACCGTTCGTTTTTGAAGGCGGCGGAACTTACATCGTCCCGGGACACGGCCATATATATGATGTCTCGGATGTAGTCGAATATCGCGACATGATCGTCATAATCCGGGATCTGATCCAGGACATGATCAATCGCGGTATGACGCTCGAGCAGATTAAAGAAGCTTCCCCTGCAAGAGGATGGGAGCTTGAATTCGGGGCCAATACCGGCCCCTGGACGACCAATGATTTCGTGGAAGCAGTTTACAGGAGCCTAATGGTGAAACAAAAGTGAGCGGCGCTACGCGTCAAGCGTCTCCTTATCTGCTCTCGCCATGGACTCGGCTCGCCGTGGTTGCGCTGCTTTTGGCGGTTACCATTACCGGCCCTGCGGACGCACAACCTCCGCCTCATGTGTTACTCGACGGGCAGGTATCGGCCAAAGCGTCTGCGCCATTTGATATCACCGGTTATTGGACCTCGGTGATTACTCAGAACTGGCGACTCCGTATGGTGACGCCTCCCAAAGGGTATTACATGGGCATCCCGATGACGCCCGCGGCCAAACAAGTCGCCGATCAGTGGGACCCGGCCAAGGACGAAGCCTCCGGCAGCCAGTGCAAAGGGTATGGCGCGGCGCTGATCATGACGCTTCCGGAGCGGCTTCGAGTTACCTGGCAGGATGACAATACACTTCGCATGGATATTGATGCTGGAATGCAAACTCGTGCGCTCCGCTTCGGCCATGAAAGGTCCGTTTCTGCCAAGGCAACTTTACAAGGCGATTCAGTGGCAGCATGGATTCCCCGCCGAGGCCCGGCCGTGCCCCCGAGCACACCGTCTGCGCGATATCTCAAAGTCACTACCATCCACATGCTGCCGGGATATCTTCGCAAGAACGGCGTGCCCTACAGCGACAAGGCCGTGCTAACTGAGTTCTATGATTTAATCGGCGAGCCGGATGGAGACCAATGGATGATTGTTACGACCAAGGTGGATGACCCAATTTACCTCGAAGACCCACTGATCCTTAGTGCGCAATTTAGGAAGCAGGCGAACTCTTCCGGATGGGATCCTACGCCTTGCTCGGTTAAATAAGAATGCGCCGAACCTACAAACAAGCTGCAATCATTTTTCTGGCTCTCGTCACAGCGAGTCTTCGCCTGTCCGCCCAGATCGATCTCTCTGGCTCCTGGGCGGCGCGGAACTACGGCGACGCGCTCGGTAATCGGCCGGGTCCCGGTCCGACGCCGGTAGACTATCTGGGACTGCCGATCAACGGGAATGCCAGAGAACGAGCTCTCCTCTATTCGCCTTCACAAATCTCGATGCCGGAACGGATGTGCTCGTTGTATGCGCCCATATACGTACTGCTGGGGCCGTTCGGTTTGAAACTATCCAACGAAACGGAGCCGCGCAATGGCACGACCACCGCGTGGAGAATCGCGGCTTGGGAGGATATGGGGACTATAACGATCTGGATGGATGGACGGCCTCATCCTTCAGCCAATGCTCCCCATGAGCCCGGCGGATTTACTACCGGTGTTTGGGAAGACGATGTACTCACGACGTTCACTACTCATATGAAAACCGGCGTGCTTCGTCGCAACGGTGTTGCAACCACCGATCGGGCCACGTTGAAGCTGCGCTTCTTCCGCCACGATGACATCCTGACGTTAACTGGGCGGATCGACGACCCTCTGGTCCTTACAGAGCCCCTGTATCTAACGAGAACATTTCAGTTAAGCAAGGTCCCGCCCTATCCGGCAGTTGGAGGGCCATGCATTCCGGGAGACGAAGGGGTACCTGTCGGATCCGTGCCGCATTATTTGCCGGGGAAAAATCCCTTCCTCTTCGAAATGACAACGAAGTACAACATTCCACACGAAGCGGCTCTGGGCGGAGCTGAAACGATGTATCCCGATTTTAGGAAGAAGATAAGAGACTCTTACGAATTTCCGAAACCCTGCACGGCGGATTGCGGCGGACCTGGAGCTTTTCCTTTAAGGTAAATAGCAGTTCGAAGCGGACGCCGTCGGACGAGTTGACGAGGGGCGCCGAGAACGCGTCGGCGCAGAGCATCGGATTCCAGAACCAACGACGGTTTCTCTATGGCCGGCGAACCGCCCCATCTGATCGAGGAACACTCGCAGCGGGAGGGCCACCGCCCGGCGGCGGCCCTCCCGCCCCCGCGTCCCAGTGCTCAGCCAACTTGCCGTCATGGATGCGAAACATATTAAAGATATACGCGATCGCCGGTTGACCATCTTTGCCGTCCGGGAGCTCACGCTTCGTGAACAGCATCACGCGGTCGCCCTCCGCCATGACCGCTATAATTTCCGGGGGCTTGAAGTTTGGGTTAGGTGGCCTCGACGGCTGCTGCTGCATCGCGCGAACGAACGCGTCACGCCCTCCCCCGGGACCTCCAAACACCGGGTTGTGCTGAATATAGTCGGGGCGCATGTACTTCTCCGCGATACCTGCGATCTGATCTTTTAGATTGCCGGCGGCCTCACCTTTGTAGAGTTCATTGTAGAAATCCAGCACGAGTTTTTTGTTGGCGGCTTCTTGGGAAGTTTCCGCCGTTCGTGCAGCTGGGGCGCCAGCCAGGAATGCCAGCGCCAAGCTCAAATGCCAGTTGCGCGTGATTTTCATGAATCACTCCTCTGGAGGTTCCGGAACCAGGCCGTAGCGCGCCAAGCCGTCAGGCGCTCCGACCTGCCACTCGCAGTTATATTCATCGAAGATCATTTTGTCCGGGCGCCACGCGTAGATGCGAACCATCGACCAGGGCGACGTATACATCTCCGAGTCATCGATCGTGGTGACAATTTCGAGCTTGGGATCACCGTAGTCGATTCGGCGTATCCTTTGCACTACATGCACCTTTGCCGAAGTGGGCGTACCGTCCACGTCGAGCCACAGCCCCTGCTTGTAGCCTGTCGTATCCACTACCAGCGTATCTCCGTCCCACCGGCCCACCGAATCACCGAAGTATTCGCGGCGGCCCAACTTCCGATGAGGCTGATTCATGCGAATGTTCCAAATGCCGTGATACTCCTGGAAGACGAACACAAGTTCTTTGCTCGATTGATAGATCTGGAACGGGAAATTCAAATCGAGCTGCCACGGTTGCCCGGGGGGCTTGCATTCTGCCGACGCGTTGACATAGGGCAAGCCATCTTCATAAGTCGACTTTACGCGGCGGTCGCGAATGCGCCGCCCCTTGGCTGTAAAGGGCAGCGGGCTGCCGTACATGTCGGTCTCCATTCGAAACATCAAGGGCTGGCCGTGAAACCAAGTCCCCTCCAGGTTTCTGGGATCGGGCGAAGGTTTGGGTGCGTCGGCCGGCAGAGGCGGCAAGGCGAAGGGCGCGGCCGGTGCTCCAGGCGGCCCATCGGGTGGCGGACCACCGGCTGGCGGTCCCGCTGGTGGCGGACCACCGGCTGGCGGTCCCGCTGGTGGCGGCGCTTGAGCCATTGCCATTGCGACGAACACCAGGCTCACAATGAACAGGCATGGATTGGACCCTCCGAATCGACGGCGCCGTTTCATTTTCGACAATCTCCCATTAAGTACCCGCACGCTCAACGTGGGAGCGGCGGTTGGCCCGCGTTCTTCCGATCCAGACACACGTCCTCTGGAAATGGGAAAGCATCATCGGGTTGCCGCTTGTAGGAAAGGATGGCATCCCACGGCCGCGTGAATGTTTCCGGATCGGTGATGCTGATGCGATCTTCCAGCGTATTCCGGTCGCGCAGCCTGATGCGCTCCACCAATTCTAATTGCTCACTATGCGGAATCCGATCGTCGAGCAGCGTTTTATCTAGGAGCCCAAAGGAGCGGGCCACGAGCGTACTGCCTTCCCACGTTCCATAAGTCACGCCCTTCATCGTGGCAATCAATGGACGCTCGTGCGGCCCGCCGCCCAGGTCGATCTGCCGGAGCAAGCGGTTCCACTCGAAGGCCATGGCGATTACTTGCGGGCGCTGGAAGAGGCGGAAACGGTCAGGCGTCAGCATCAGGCGAGGCAAGCCGGGCGACGAGCAACGCGACATCGTCGGGTCGAAATTGTAATCGCCCTTAGCCGACGCGAGCTTGTTCTGTTCGTATTGCGCACGGCCCTTCTCGGTAAACGGTACCGGCTGGTTATCGGCTGGTTTGAGGGCGGCCTGCGGCTGCGCGAGTTTCCAGACGCCTTCCAGGTTCGGGTGGTCCTGAGCGGCGACGGGCAAGATTCCCAGGAGCATGATCCCCGCGATACCCAACTCTGCCGGCCTCTTCCGGTTTGCAATTTTCACTGATCTCGCCTCCGCGACATATTACGGCTTCGGTGCCGGAGGCGCTGCCGTTGGCTGGCCGGGCGGTCCACCGCCCTGGACCACGCGGCCGTCTTCGAGCTTCAAGCTGACTAGGAGCCCGCCGGTACCCCCGCTGCGCGCCGGGTGCCATACTAACTCCACTTTCTGCCCCGGTTTGAAATCCTTGGGGGCAAAGCCCTGGTGAATGAGCTGTAGCGGCGCAAGAGTGGTGGCGTAGACCTCCACTGCCTCTCCTTTCTCATTCTTGTACTCGACCAGCGCCCCCGCGTGCGGCGAGTTCCAATCGAATTCTTTCAGTATGCCCGAGGCCATCTTGATGACGGTCTGGTCATATGCGGCAGCAGAATGATGCGCCACACCCAGAGGCGCAAACACTAGCAGCGGGCTGGCAATTGATACGAACAGTTTCCAATAACGCATTAAGCCCCTTTCTCTCCTTGTCCCAGCAGCGCCACGGGAGAGGCCAGTTGTAGATGGAGTGCCGTTAAATCCTTGAACCGCGACAGTCCTTGAACCGCGATTGACATCTTGGCAGAATTATCATAATATGCGAATCGTTTGTCAAGGAGCTTCACAAGCAAATCACATTGGGATGTCGATTGTCCGGGTTGTAGACACAAAGTGAGGTGTTGGGTGCTGTGGTAGGGAATCTTGACCGTGTTGTCGTAATCTCGTGATCATTTGCTTATGAAACGCTCGGCTAGTTTGCATAACACAAATCCTGGATCTAAGAATTCAAAGAGCCGAGTGCAATCACCTCGGCCGGCACGCTCGGAGAGCAGCGGGGACCGTGTGCTCTCCATTCTCGAACTGTTCTCGGACGAGCAACCGGAGTGGACCGTCGAGGACGCCGCTCAGCGGCTCGAAACCTCCGTGCCAACGGCATATCGCTACTTCAGAAGTTTGGCCAAGGTGGGTCTCATCAGTCCAGCGGCGGGCGCGAATTACACTCTAGGGCCGGCGATCATCGAAATGGATCGGCAGATCCGGCTCCGTGATCCACTCTTACGCGCGGGCCGTCCCGTGATGGAGGACCTGATTCGGTATTCTCCCGAAGGTTCCGCGATTCTGCTCTGCCGGTTATTCCACGACAGAGTCATTTGTGTTCACCAGGTGGCAGGCCCCGGGCCACAAGTTCCAGTGAGCTACGAACGCGGCAGGCCGATGGGCTTGTTTCGCGGCGCCACTGCGAAAGTCGTGCTCGCCCATCTTCCTACCCACAAACTAAAGAAGCTGTTCGCAGAGCATACCAAGGAAATCAAGGGAGCGGCGTTAGGACATAACTGGGAAGCTTTCAAAACAACGCTGGCCGGCATTCGCCGGGCCGGAGCTTGTCTCACCCGGGGCGAGGTTGACCAGGGTAGGGTTGGGATCGCTGCGCCGGTATTTGCGTCAGATGGATCGATCGTGGGTAGCTTGAGTTCAGTAGTGCCGGCGTACCGGGCTGATGAAACCCTGGTGGGGCGAATTCTCCCATTGACGATCGCCGGAGCACGTGAAATAGAGCGTTCCATGGAGGCGCGCGAAAACTCGGGATTAACGATAGAACGGCGGCGGAAAATACGATGACCGCTTATTACGACAACCCGAGGATCGCCGTTCCATGAGATTAAATCGGCATTGTGTTTCGAAAGAACGAATAAGTGAGGGAGACATATGCGGCACATCGCAAGCGCTATCGGAATCTTTGCGGCGGGCACCCTATTTGGTACCCTCCTCATGCAGCCCGGACAAGCCCAGAGCGATCGGATTGAAGGAATCCGTTTGAATCACGTCGGCGTGTGGGCCAAAGACTTAGACGAATCGTTGGCCTTCTACACGAAGGTAATGGGCTTCCGCGAAGGCTTCGTGATGAAAGACCCTCAGGGAAACCCCACTACCTACTATCTTCAAATCAACAAAGACACATTTCTGGAGCTGGCCAAAGCGCCCGCGGATCGTCAGCCGGGGTTCTCTCACGTGGGTATTTGGGCGGATGACATCAAGTCCGTCGTTTCCTCTTTACGCCAGCGAGGCCAGAAGATTGATGATGCGCGCGTCCTGGGAAGCAAGGCGCCGCTCACCAATATTACAGACCCCGACGGAAACAGAATCGAGTTGTTGGAATTCACGCCTGACTCTCTCCAGCGCAAAGCGATCGACTCATGGAAATAGGACGGCTCATCGCGGCGTTTGCGGCCAGCGTCGTCGCGAGCGCACAACCGAGCGCGGACCTCAGACCCGCCGAAAAGGTTTTCAAGAATGTCCAGGCACTGAAAGGCATTTCGGCGAACGAATTTATGGCCACGATGGGTTTCTTTACCGCCTCGCTTGGAGAAAGTTGTACCTACTGCCACGTTGAGGAATCGGGCGGCAATTGGGACCGGTACGCCGACGATAACGAGCACAAGCGCACGGCGCGTACTATGATCGCCATGGAAGGCGCTATTAACAAGAGTTTCTTTGGCGGGCGGCGCGAGCTCACTTGCTATTCCTGCCATCGTGGCATGGAGAAGCCGCAGACAACCCCCGATCTGGAGGTGGTGTACGGAACGCCGCGTTTTCCGCCGCCCGACCAACTGGTCACCGGAGACGAATCGGCGGCCGCCGTGGATGCGGTCTTTGTGAAATACATCAACGCGCTTGGCGGCAAGCAGCGTGTGAGCGCTCTGAAATCGCTGGCTGCCCAGGGAACCTATCAGGGCTATGCGGCGCCGAAGCACCCGTTTGAAATCTACGCCAAAGCCCCGGCGCAAATTACTACGGTTATTCGCGGAGGCGCTGATGGCGATACTGTAACAACCTTCGACGGGCGGGAGGGCTGGATCGAAGCGCCGCTGAACGACCGGCCGCAGCGCTTCACAGAGCTTACGGGAAGCGATTTGGACGGAGCGCGCCTGGACGCAATGCTAACGTTCCCCTGGCAAATTAAGGATACTTTGCGACAGTGGCGCGTCGGGCTCCCGTCGACCATAAATGACCGCGATGTGCGCCTGATCCAGGGCACGAGTGATGGCCGTTACCCGGTAAACCTATATTTTGATGACGAATCGGGCCTGTTGGTGCGAATTGTGAGATATTCGAACACGCCTGTCGGCCTGGGACCAACGCAAATCGATTACGCAGATTACCGTGAAGTCGCAAGTCTCAAAATCCCCCTCAAACGAACAGTCATCTGGCTAGACGGGCGCGCAACAATTGAGCTGAACGAAGTACGACTCAATGCGGAAATAGAGGGAGCCCGATTCGCGCGGCCCACGAGTCGGTGAGATCGAGATATATAAATACGAGAGAGGTCAACGAAATGGAACGTAAGCTCTACATCACATCCTTAATCGCACTGGGATTGGCATTAGCTCCTACAGGGCTGTTCGCACATCACGGTTCTGCGCTGTACGACACCAACAAGCGCATTACGGTTCAGGCAGTCGTTACGGACTGGTTGTGGGCCAATCCCCACTGCCTTCTTGAATTTGATGTGAAAGACGACAAGGGGAACACAGTGCACTGGAACGCTGAAGTCAGTAATCCGCAGGATATGACCAACCTAGGCTGGAACCGGAAGATGTTTAAGCCGGGGGATGAGGTCACTCTGACGCTGGTTCCGGCCAAAAACGGCGAGCCCATTGGTCGCATCGTCGAAGTGATTCTCAATGGCAAGAAGTACACGGGCATGGGGGTGCGGCCGCCGGCACCGGAAGAGAGCAAACAATAAGACGCGGTAGCAGCTTTCCGGGCGGAAAAGGAGTGAGTCATGTCTGAGCCTTCCGCAGTGTTGGCGCTGGCTGTAATCACGGCATGGATGCATCCGTTTGTCGCGGTCGCTCAGACCGCGACTGGTGGTGCGGCCGCGCCGCCTCCCGTGCGCGACCTTTCTGGGGTGTGGCAGCCCGCGAACGCGCTAGACGGGATCCAGCCGAATGGCGCGCGCAACATGCCGGCAGATGGAAAACACGAGCCTCCTTACACGGCGTTTGGCCTGGAGCTCTTCAAACGCAACAAGCCGTCCAACGGCACGACCGAGGTAAACCCGGCCGAAGAAAATGATCCGGCGCATGCATGCGATCCTCAGGGATTCCCGCGGGAAAACCTATTTGAACTAAGAACCACACAGATTGTCCAAAACCCGAACCAAGCAATCATCCTGTACACCTATGGCAGGATCTACAGGATCGTTTGGACCGATGGCCGAGCGCTTCCAAAAGATCCCGACCCGCGCTGGTTTGGTTACTCAATAGGGAGATGGCGCGATGATTACACTTTTGTTGTCGAAACCAGCGGGACGGATGCAAGGACATGGTTGGACAATGCCGGCCGCCCTCACACTGAGGACATGCGTGTTGAGGAGATCTTTCATCGCGTAAATCGGGATCGTATGGAGCTCAGTATGACCATTGATGATCCAAAGGTCTACTCAAAACCGTGGCTCGCTCTGGACAACCTACCCATGAGGTTAATGCCTGCTAACACCGACATGCCCGAGATGATGTGTTCGCCTTCTGAATTGGCGGAATACAACAAGAGGCATGCCTCCAAGGGCCAGAACCCGGGCAAACAGTAGCGATCGGATCCGGACTCGGCCCAAGCCGTTGCCACAAGAGTGAAAGATGTTCTCTACCCGAGCGCGTAGAGCGGTCCTTTCCGACCGAATGGACGGCGTAGACCTTCCATTTTGGGTTAAATCGAGCCTAACTGGGACCCCTTATCAATAGCTCGCCTTTCGCCTCGCTTGTAAGTGCCCCGTGAGGACCCGTCATCCCTCGGCAATCCAAGCCTGTGATCTTGGAAGAGGGGGAAGTGCGAAGGGCGGAAGTTTGATCAACAAGCCGGAGGTGAAACGGCGACACCTGTATCGCGAGCACGGTGGCGGTGGGGCCGTCGGCAGCGCAACTCGTGCCGGTGCGGATCAGCGACGTGGTCAGTGGGGAGCAGGCGCCCACGAAGTTTTTACGCGGGCGTGATTGTGGTGGAGCATGGAAGAGTCTGTATCCGCATCGAAGGAGCGGTGGACGCCGACAGCCTGCGGCTCATGCTGGAGCGCGTGGGCCGATGATTTCGCTGCCGAGCGGTACCAACATATGGATTGCCGCCGCGTCACCGACCTGCGGCGTGGCTTCACCGGGGTGAGTGCGGGGCGCAAACTCTGTTGGAAAGGGAGCTTACTCCGGGCATGTTTTCGTTTTCTCCGGCCGGCGCGGCGATCTGGTGGCACGGAGAATCGTTAACTTGAACAGCGCGTCTTGCCCTCAGGACGTACCCGAAGGAGCCGGAGCGCCTGTGTGTCGACCAGGAGGTCCGCGAACCACTGGCTTGTGGACCCGCAAATTAGAGGGACAGCCCGACCAATCACCCATCCATATCAAACTGACTTGGTCGGCAAACTCCGATTACGCGCCAATGATCGGTCAGAGGATCGCCGGTCAACCGCAATTGCATTGTGCGTCGCCACGAACTACACAAGGGTGCCGACTCAATGCTGAGCTCCCTCGCCCGAACCTGATGGAGCGCCTCGCAATCCTCCTTAAAATCCTCCGCGGTGAAGTCGTAGACTTCGTGCTGCTTTAAAAAAATCGTCCACTTGCATGGGGTTTCGAAACCGAGCAATCTGCGAAGCTGAGCGGCCGTAAGAGCATGGGATCGGTATGCCTCAAGCGCCAGGCTTTCCAGCGCGGCACGGGGCAGATCCTTCCATCGGGACTGAAGTCCCAACGCGATGTCTTCTGGCAGCTCAAACTTGACTTGCACGGCGACGACTCTTCATTATCACAACGCGCGATGTTTCATTGTGAATGAAAGTTCTTAAGTCGGGCGCGGCCAAGAAGACAAGGTTGAGCCACTGCTAGGTTTGGGGAACGGTTACGTCCCTTTAGCCCGGTTTTCTACGCGACTTTCGCTGGCTCCCTTCGCTGGCCGGCGACTTCCGTGCACCTCCGCTCGGTTTCACATCCGACCGTCGGCCCTCATCGATCCCAGGAATGTCGATCTGATCCAACTTGGCATACACCTCGGTCGCTGGAACCAAATAGCGCATGGTCGTTTCCAGCGATTTGTGCCCCATCCAATGCTGAACGGTACGCACGTCGAAGCCGGCCCTCAGCATTCGCGTCGCGTAGGTGGAGCGAAATGTCTTCAAATCAAATTGCTCTCGGTTCAGGCCTGCACGTTTCGCGACGGATTTGCATTTGTCCAGCATGTGCTGCTCGCGGTTGCCGGTTGGTGACGGGAAGACGAATTGACTGTTTTCGCGACGTGGGTGCTTTTCCAGGATTTCGACCAGGTGCAGAGGTATCGGCACCTCGCGCTCCTCCCACCGCTTGGCGTAGAAACCAAGTTGGGGTTTAACGGTCACCCGAATGGTCCGGAGGTTTAGATTGATGTCGCTCCAGGCAAGATACATCACCTCTTGTTCTCGAAATCCGGTAAGCAGGAATGTGTAGAACAGCGCGCGCTCGGAACTCTCGCACGCCTTCAGGAACTTGTCCAATTCCTCCTGCCGGTATTCCTTCGGTAGCGCCGTGATCCGTTCCGGGAGATCGAGCAGCCGCGTGATGCCGCCCCGCCCTTGTCGCTTAAAGAATTGAGCAATGATGATGGTGTTGTGCAGGACCGTGTTAGCCGACATGCCGGCATCGCGCTTTAGATGAACGACGTAGTCGTTGAGATCGCTGATCGGGATTGCATCCAGCGTCCGTCCCTCGAAATGCTTGGAGAAGCGCCTGAGGACAGCCTCATACTTCCGGTACGTGTTGGACTTTTTCAGAGTCTCGACGTGTTCCAGGTATTGCGTGACGGCGGACGCTAGGGGCTGAGCTTCCGGCGCCGGGGAGGGAGCGTCATATCCGGGAACTCCCAGTTTTCTCCCTTCCAGTTCGTGGCGTTTCCGGCGCTGTGCTTCCTGGGCTTGGGCAATCGTTACGCCACTTCGCTCGACGGCGCTTGCCCGCCTCGTACCATTCAACGAAGTAACGGCCATCCGGCAAAGCGCCCCAATCGTAGCCGCCAGAAGCCTTGCGAGGAATGGAGCGAAGTACCCACACCCCGTCTGCTTTGATCTGTTTAAGAAGGTTTACCCGGGGCACACGTCCATCCTAAATCTCTTTTCTTGGATGGACAACATTTAGGACACTATGACAAGAAGTTCTTTGTAATCAGCGGATCAAGGGAAGCTGGCATTCTACCACTGAATTACTCCCGCTTGCCTCTACGACTCGAACATACCAAAACGCGCGCGTGCCGTCTAGGGGACGGTAAGATACGGCTCGAGCGGCAGCATAACCTTGCCGTCCACGATTGGGACGCAGTCCGGCGGAAATTCCTGCGTCAATTCAAAGCGTTCGCCACGAAGCTGCGCGAGGAATTCATCGAGATGCGCCATCGCACCGTTGGGAAGATCATGCAACGCCATCAGCGTCCAGGACCGAGAACGGCTATCGGCGAGCGCGCGTTCCAGCCAGCCATCGGGATCGCGATAATCGCCCGGCACCGAATTCCACAACACGCAGGTATAGGAACCTGCGATTAGTTTGTCGACAATCGCAGGCTGCAGCAGATGCCGGCCCAGCTGGCCCGACCCGGGCGGACGAAACAATCGGCGAGGTTGCTCGATCCACGCGAGGGCTTGCTCGGCTTGCTCGAACTCGCGCAACGCTGTCGCACGATCCAAACGCCCCAACGCGGCCGCATGCGAGAACGTGTGATTTCCGATCCAATGCCCTTCGTTGATCGCGCGGCCGATCAATTCCCGGCCTGCTTTGGTGACTGCCTTCCGCCCCATCACGAAAAACGTAGCGCGAATTTGATACCGAGCCAGGCAATCCAGCACGCCGGGTGTTACTTCGGGCTCCGGCCCATTATCGAATGTGAGAGTGACTTTAGCGCTTGGCAACCAGTACGTCTTCGACGATTTCCTTGAACTCGTCCGGACTCAGCAGGCCGCGCTTTTCGATGCCCTTCTCTTTCACACGGCGCAGCATCTCACCAACGGCTTCGTCGTCGGTGCCCGTGATGCCCATCTGTTCGAGGTTATAAGTGATGGACGCTTTCCCGCTCTTCTTGCCGAGCACCACTTCGCCGCGCCGGCCAGTGAGCGCTGGATGAGTTCCGAACATCGCCAGCGGCTCTTTCACCACCAGGTCGACACCGATGCCCGACTCGCGCGTGAAGTTGCGATCGCCCAAGATGGGCTTGTTCAACGCGATACCAAACTGGCTGATGCGGCTGACCAGTTCGCCGAGTTCAGGAAGTTTTCCAAGATCGTAGTGCGTCTCATAGCCATAGAGCACATGCAGCGCGACAATCAACTCCTCGAGGGCGGCATTGCCGGTCCGCTCGCCCAGTCCATTCGCGCAGCTATGCACCACCTCTGCGCCCGCCTCAACGCCAGCCAATTCCGTGGCAACCGCCATGCCGAAATCATTGTGCGTGTGCACTTCCACCGGAAGTTTGGTGATTGACTTCACCAGGCGCACCATATACTTCATCGCCTCCGGCAGAATGCATCCCATGGTATCCACCACGCCGACCGAATCGGGCGGGGCTTCCTGCATCAGGCGCGAGAGCAAATTGGTGAGATCTTCTTCACGGGCGCGGGTGGTGTCGTAGGGGAAATAGACCGCGTACAAGCCACGGGATTTCGCGTAGTTCACAACTCCGATGCTCTTCTTCAGAACATCTTCCCAAGTCCACTTGAATTGGTACTTCAGCTTCGGATAACCGATCGGAATTTCGATGATCACGCCGTGACAGCCACACTCGAGCGCCTTGTCGATATCAGCGTTCATAGCGCGCGCAAAGGTGAAGATCTTTGACTTGAGTCCCAGCTTCGAGATTTCTTTGATGGCCTGGAAGTCCTGTTCCGACACCGCAGGCATGCCGGCTTCGATGCGGTCCACACCGATTTCGGCGAGTTTCTCGGCGATCGCCACTTTATCCGCGACGCTGAACACCACTCCGGGCGTCTGCTCGCCGTCGCGCAGCGTGGCGTCGTGAATACTCACTTTGGCGGGCAGTTGAAACGTTGACCGAACTTGCGGAACGAAGTTATAAGGGCTAACCCACCACTCATTTTCGCGATAGTATTTGTCGTTCATGGCCTTGTACTGCCAACTATACCATTCACGGGCCGGTCACTTTGGTAATCAGGCCGATGCGATTGGCGCCGGCGCCGCGAAGACCAGTCTCAGGCGGGCATCGAGTTCCGCGGCGGCGACGGGCTCGGAATCGATCGCGATGGATCGGTCTTTCGCGATCCGCACGACAACATCCAACGGATTCGGCTGCACAGGCACAGGTTCGCAGCCGCCCAGTCGATCAAAGGCGTGACGTTGATCACGGCCGGCGTTTTGCGCGAATCGATTTGCATCGCCACGCAAGTTTGGACACTGCGAATGGATCAAAAGTTCCGGGGACGGAAGCAGCTAGGACGCGATGCCCGATGGCTGGTTCGCCGGGCCTGCGCGCAGTCCGGACCACTCTTCGCATAGCAGGATCGAATTTGCCGGATTCTGCGAAGAATATTTCAGTGATGCCGGGCGGCCGATCAGACGCTCGGGATCGCCGGGGATCAACTCGCGCAGCTTCGAGATGTCTTGCGACGCCGTATAGGTGATGCCGCGCACTGAATATTCATAGACAATCGCGTCATCGGTGATTTCGAGAATCGTGGCGTCGCCCAAGCGTCCGATCGAATTCACTTCCAGCCGGCGGCGTTGCTCCCTGTCCTTCGGCTTACGGCGAATGCGCAGCACGAGGTAAACGCCCGCGGTCACTACCGGAAGCGCGACAGCACCGATGACAAGTGCCTCCGTCACTGGAAATGCCGGGCCGCTTTCGAACACAATTTCCTATGGGGTGGCAACATCTGCTTCGCGCACGACTGCGTTCTCCAACACGCCGACGCCATCGATTTCGATCCGGACCTGCGAGCCCGCCTCCATCGGACCGACACCGGACGGGGTGCCTGTCGCGATCAAATCACCCGGCTCAAGCGTCATAAAAGCGCTGACGTAGGCGATTATATCATCGACACTGAACATCATTTCCGAAATTGGCGCGTCTTGTTTTTTCTCACCGTTAACAAACGTGCGGACGCGGAGGCTGGCGGGATCGATTTCGTCGCGCGGGACCAGGCACGGGCCCACCGGGCAAAACGTATCGTAGCCTTTGCCGCGCGTCCATTGGCCATCCCGGCGCTGCAGGTCGCGCGCGGTGACGTCGTTGACGCAAGTGTAGCCGCGGATGTAACCGGAGGCTTCGGATGTTTTCACGTTGCGCGCGCGCCGGCCGATGACGACTCCCAATTCGCCTTCGTAGTCGAGGCGCTGCGACAATCGCGGATAGACGATGACGCCGCCAGATCCGAGCAGCGAAGAGGGGGGCTTCAGGAAGATCGTCGGCTCGGCGGGCACTTCGTTGCCCAGCTCTTTGGCGTGTTCGGCGTAGTTGCGGCCAACGCATACGATTTTCGATGGGATGCAGGGAGGCAACAGCAGCGCCCCCGCTGGAAGGTCCGCCAGATCGCCGCGCAGAACATCCGGATGATCATCGCCGGTCCAAGGCGCGATGCTCCGGTTCAACGTGTAGCGGACGAATTTCATTGCGCGGTAATTTCCACGGGAACACTTGGCGCGCTGGCGTTGCCAACTTGATCGACAGCTGAAACCTGGTAGCGATAATTCTTTCCGCTTTGAACGCCGCGATCCGAATATGCCGGCGCGTCCAATCCGCGCGCGATCTCGACGAACGGCCCGCCTTCCTCGGAACGGAACACGCGATACTCCTTGAAATCGGACTCGGTGTTTCGCGCCCACGCCAATTCGACGGCGCCGAGGCCTACGGAAGCGGTCAAGCCAGACGGCACTTCCGGCGGAAATGTGTCGACGGGCGTGATTGTCTGGGGGGCGGCGACGTCGCTCTCGATTGCGCCGCGCACGCCTTGCACGGAATATTGATACGTCTTGCCGTACTCCGCGCTGATATCGACGTAGTTCGGCTCCGTAGCGGTGGCTAACAGGACGGGGCGCTGTTGCAGTTCAGATTTTCGATAGACGCGAAATTCGCTGATCCCCGGTGCGCGCCACGAGAGCGCCACGCCCTTGGCCGAAGCCGCGACATGAAAATCCGCAGGTGTCGCGAGGGGCTGCTCCACTTGGAAAGTCTTGAAAGGGGACCACCCCGCATCGCGCCCTTTCGGATTTGTCACGCGCACGGCCACCACAATTTCGTGGCCGACGAACATCGCCGCGGGCAGTTCGGCGTGCACCGGGCCGGGCTTGTCGGGCGTGGGCACATCAACGCGCGTGGAACTTTTCACCCATTCCTGTTCGCTCCATCCGTTGGCAGGGCTGGGACCGGCGCGAAGTTCCACACCGCCGATTTCCTCCAGCAGCACGCCTTCGGTGGTGCGCGGATCGATAGTGAAATCGAAATCGAGATTCGGGCCGCGCTCGACGATCGCGAGATCCGTGACCCGCTGGGGGATTTTCAGCGCGGGATACAGAGGCTCGCCGATCGACCCGCATCCGGCTAGCAGCGTGCAGACTGCGGCGCAGAGAATCACGGCGATCGTGCGCATCGGTTAGAGAATGTACCGGCTCAGATCCTGGTCTTTCACGATGTCGGCCAGTTGCTTGCGGACATACGCGGCATCGATCCGGACGTTCTTCTTTTTCAGATCCGGGCCGGCGAACGAGATCTCCTCGAGCAGCTTCTCCATGATGGTGTGCAAGCGCCGCGCCCCAATGTTTTCGGACATTTCGTTGACGCGCGCCGCGAATCCGGCGATCTGTTCGATAGCGTCGTCGGTGAAGGTGAGCTTGATGCCCTCGGTATCCAGCAGTGCGATGTACTGCTTCACGAGCGCACCCTTGGGTTCTTTCAATATGCGAATGAAGTCGGCTTCGGTAAGCGATTTCAACTCTACGCGAATCGGGAAACGGCCCTGCAGTTCGGGGATCAGATCGCTGGGTTTGGACACGTGGAATGCGCCCGCCGCGACAAAAAGGATGTGATCGGTCCGGACGAACCCGTGGCGCGTGTTCACCGTGGTGCCTTCGACGATCGGCAAAATATCGCGCTGCACGCCTTCGCGGCTGACATCGGGGCCATGGCCGCCTTCGCGGCCGGCGATTTTATCGATCTCGTCCAGGAAGACGATGCCGTTGCGCTCCACGCGATCGAGCGCGATGCGCGTCACCTGATCCATGTCGATGAGCTTCTGCTCTTCTTCTTGCACCAGGTACTCGGCGGCTTCGGCCACGCGCATCTTGCGCTTGCGAGTACGCTGGCCGAATAAACCCGGCAGGACGTCCTTCAGGTTCACGTCCATTTCTTCGAGGCCGGTGTTGGTGCTGATCTCGAACGTGGGACCGCGGTCGCGAACGTCGATCTCCACCATGCGGTCGTCCAGTTTGCCGGCGCGCAATTTCTCGCGCAGCTTCTCGCGCGTGCGCTCGGCGCTTTCGGAAACCTCGGGCTGCGGAGGCATCAACAGATCGAGCAGCCGCTCTTCGGCGTTCTTTTCGGCGCGCTCGGCTACTTCTTCCAGGCGCTCTTCGCGCACCATGTCGATGGCGATGTCGACAAGATCGCGAATCATGGCTTCCACGTCGCGCCCGACGTAGCCGACTTCGGTGAATTTGCTGGCCTCCACTTTCAAGAACGGCGAATTGGCGAGCTTGGCGAGGCGGCGGGCGATCTCCGTTTTGCCGACGCCGGTGGGCCCGATCATGAGGATGTTCTTGGGCATCACCTCATCGGCGAGCTCCGGCTCGAGTTTCTGCCGGCGGATGCGGTTGCGGAGGGCGATAGCGACAGCGCGCTTGGCGTCGGCCTGCCCGATCACGTATTTGTCGAGTTCCTGAACGATCTCGCGAGGGGTCAGCTCATCGAGCAGCGGCGATTCATCGAGCGCTTGGCCTGGCAAATAGATCACCATCTACCCCAGTTCCTCGAAGATCACGGTCTCGTTGGTATAAATGCAAATTTGTCCGGCGATCTTCATGGCCTTGTCGGCAATCTCTTTCGCTCCCAGTTTAGTATTTTCGATCAGCGCCGTCGCGGCGGCTTTCGCGAACGGGCCGCCAGAGCCGATGGAGGCTACTTCGCCGTCGGGCTCGATCACGTCGCCGTTGCCGCTCACGATGTAGCTGTTGTTGATGTCGGCTACGAGCAGCAGCGCTTCCAGATGGCGCAGGACGCGGTCGGTGCGCCACTCTTTGGCGAGCTCCACCACCGAGCGCGCGAGATTGCCGTTGAACTGTTCCAGCTTGGCTTCGAAACGCGCGAACAGCGCGAACGCGTCCGCGGTGGACCCGGCGAAGCCCGCGATGATCCTGTCACTGTAGAGCCGGCGCAACTTTTTCGCGGAGGATTTCAGCACTTCATGGCCGAGGGTGACTTGCCCATCTCCTGCCATCACAACTTTGCCGCCACGGCGCACGCAGAGTATGGTTGTGGAGCGTATTCGTTCTCTCATTGTCGGGAAACCTTATTCTAGCGCACGTCCTCAAATTCACACATGGTACAACGTTTGTATGCCGTCGTATTTCGTCGAAACTCCCGCGTGCCGCTACCCTGTGCTGGTAGAGCGCGGCGGGCTGGCGAATGTGCGCGGGTACATTCCCGACCGCGCCGGCAAGGTGTTTCTGATAACCACGGAAGATGTTTGGCAGCTGCATGGCGATGCAGTCGCGCGCGCGATGGGCGATCGGCCGCACGAGATCTTGTTCTTCCCGGGCGGCGAGCCGCGCAAGCGCCTGACGGAAGTGGAGGCGCTCGCTGATCAGATGGTGGCGCGCGGCGGCGATCGAGCCAGCATTGTGGTGGCGTTCGGCGGCGGGATCTTGACGGACGTCGCGGGATTCGTGGCTGCGATCTTTATGCGCGGCATTCCGGTGATTCAAATTCCCACGACATTGCTCGCGCAAGTGGACGCGGCGGTGGGCGGGAAAACGGGTGTGAATCTGGCGTGCGGCAAGAATCTGATCGGCAGCTTTCATCAGCCTTTGGCCGTGATTATCGATCCAGCGGTGCTCGATACATTGCCAGAGCGCGAATATCGCGCCGGTTTGTTTGAGATCGTCAAGCATGGTGTGATCGCCGATGCGGATTTGTTCCATCTGATGAGCCGGGAACCGGAACGTGTGCTGTCGCACGCACCCGATGTTGTGGACCGGATGATCTGCGATTCGGTGCGCATCAAAGCGGAAGTGGTCTCGGGCGACGAGAAGGAGCAGGATCGGCGCCGTATCTTGAATTTCGGTCATACATTCGGCCATGCGCTCGAAGCGGAGACCGGCTATTCGCAATTCCTGCACGGCGAAGCGGTGGCGTGGGGAATGAAAGCCGCGACGCTGCTGAGCGAGAAAGAGCATCTACTTTCCGCAGAAGACGCCAGTGAGATTTTGCGTTGCGTGAATTCATACGGGCCGCTGCCGTCCGTCGCTGGCATCGATCCGGCGCGTATCGCCGCGCGGCTGAAGAGCGATAAGAAGACCGTCAAGGGCAAGATCCATTTCGTGCTGCCGGAGCGCATCGGGGCGGTCAAGATCACGGCCGATGTGGAGGAGCGATTCGTTACCGAGGCTATCGAGGTAGCGCTCGCTTGCTGAGTCAGGGGACCACGCCGTCGGGAGTTGAAACAGAGCAACAAGCATCCGCGTGGGTGCGCGGGATGTTCGGGCGCATTGCCCCGCGTTACGACCTGCTGAATCATCTGCTGTCGATGAATATCGATCGGCACTGGCGGGCGCGAACGGTT
Organism: Bryobacterales bacterium; assembly: GCA_963772905.1. GTDB lineage: Bacteria > Acidobacteriota > Terriglobia > Bryobacterales > Bryobacteraceae > Palsa-89. The sequence continues at coordinate 1,039,800 of CAVYZD010000001.1, forward strand.
TCGCGGGTCGCGGAGATTCTCGCGAGGCCCGGCGCGCAGGTTTTGGATGTTGCCTGTGGAACCGGCGATTTGACGCTGGCACTCGGAGCACGGGGCGCGGCCGCTCGGGTTTTCGGCAGCGACTTCTGTCATCCAATGCTCCAAGCGGCGCAAGGCAAAATCGCGAATGGCCGATGGTTTGAAGCGGACGCGTTGCAACTGCCGGTCGGCGATGCTTGGTTTGATCTGGTCACGATCGCGTTCGGTTTTCGCAATTTGACGAACTATCGCGCTGGACTGAGCGAACTGCGGCGCATCTTGAAACCTGGGGGGACGCTCGGGATTCTGGAATTTTCTACGCCGCCGAATCCGGCGCTCGCTCGACTGTACGGCTTTTATTCGCGCGCGATTTTGCCAAAAATCGGGGGCATGATCTCGGGCTCGAAGGAAGCTTACACGTACTTGCCGGAATCAGTCCGAAAATTTCCCGACGCCGAGGGTCTGGCGAATCAAATGCGCGATGCGGGATTCGCTAATGTGCGCTTTGAACGCATGACGGCCGGGATCGTAGCTCTTCATCTGGGGGACGCTTTGCACTTGGGCGACCGGCGCTGAGTGCGCGGGCGCAGCGTCGGCCTGCATCATTTGCTTCACGGTGATGGAGGCGAGTGCGAGCGTCAAACCGATCATGATCGCCACCGATACCCAGGCCACGGCGTTGTAGGCCGCGGAATTGGTCCATTCTTTCATGAGGCCCTTTTTGTTGATCAGCAACACCATGTATATAAGAACGAACGGAAGCAGCACGCCGTTGAGCACCTGCGACCCCAGAATCATTTTCACCAGCGGAAAATTCGGCCACAAGATCACTCCCGCGCCGAGCCCCACCAGCAGCGTGTACAGCCAGTAAAACTCGGGCGCTTCGTTAAATCGCTTGTCGACGCCCGACTCGAAGCCAAGGCCTTCGCAGACAGTGAACACTGTGGAGAGCGGCAAAATGCAAGCCGCGAAGAAGGACGCATTGAACAGGCCGGCGCTGAACAGAAGATAGGCGTACGAGCCGAACGGCTTCAGCGCTACCGCGGCATCGGCGGCGTCGTTGATGTCTTTGGGACCATGCGCCCAAATCGCGGTGGCGCAGGAAACGATGATGAAGAATGCCACGACGTCCGTCAAAATGCAGCCCACGATGACTTCCACGCGCGACTGCACGTATTCCTTGGCCGTGATTCCCTTCTCCACGATGGCGGATTGCAAATAGAACTGCATCCACGGCGCGATGGACGTGCCGACCATCGCGATCAGCATCGTAATGTAGTCGGTGTCAAACATCAGGATCGGCTTGACGCTGTAGATGGCGGCTTCCTTCCAGTCGGGCTTCAGCAGAAACGCAGAAATAATGTAGGTGACATACAAGCAACAAGCGACCAGGAAGATCTTTTCGACGCTGCGATAATTTCCGCGCACGACGAGGAGCCAGACGGCCACAGCGCAAATCGGAACGGAAATGTAGCGGCTGATGTGAAATAACTCTAAAGAACTGGCAATCCCGGCGAATTCCGCGATCACGTTGGTGAAATTGGTCAGCACCAGCGCGATCATCATGAAGAACGTGGTGCGCAGGCCGAATTCTTCGCGAATGAGATCGGACAGGCCTTTGCCGGTGACCGCGCCCATGCGGGAGCACATCTCCTGCGTGACGATCAACAGCAGGGTGATCGGGATCAGCGTCCAGAGCGGGAGGTAGCCGTATTTCGCGCCGGCCTGGGAATAGGTGAGGATGCCGCCCGAGTCGTTATCGACATTGGCCGTGATCAAACCGGGGCCAACCACGGACAGAAAAATCGCGATTTGATAGCGAAATCGTTTGATTATCTTTCCCTCAGAAGTGAGATGACTTCGTCCGCGGTGATTACGCCCGCGAGTTTGCCTTCTTCGTCAATCACGGGCAGCGTCAATAGGTTGTATTTGTCGAATAGTTCGGTGATTCGATCCTGGCGCTCGGTGACGTCCACTTGCAGGAGAGGCTCGGCGGCGAGGTCGCGCAGAGGCGTGCCGCCGGCGGCGGTGAACAATCGCGCCAGCGGAATGGTGGCCTTCAGTTCGCCGCTAGAATCCACGAGGAACAGCGTGTTGAGATTTTCGAGAATTTCTTCGTGCGCTCGGAGGGCGTCCATGGCGCCCGCCACCGTAGTGTCCTCGGGGAGGGCCACATATTCGGTGTTCATCAATCCGCCCGCCGAATTTTCTTTGTATTCGAGCAATTCCTCGACTTCTTCCTTGGGCTCCTGTTCCATTTCTTCGAGGATCTCTTCGGAAGTGGACTCTTCCAGTTCGGCCAACGCGTCAGCGGCATCGTGCGGCGACATTTCTTCCATAATGTCGGCGGCCTTTTCGGTCTCGAGCGACTCCAGGATGCTGGCTTGCACATCGGGCTCCATCTCGGACAGCGTGTCGGCAGCCACTTCGCTATCGATGGTTTCGAAGATGGCTTCGCGATCGTCGGGGCTTAAATCTTCGACGATGTCGGCGAGGTCGGCCGGGTGCATTTCTTCGAGGATCTTGTTGCTGATGTTTAGGCGCAGGCGGCGCTGCGGGTCGGCCTCGAGAATGCTGCATTGCTCCCACGGAATGGAATGCGGCGCGATGATGGACTGGATGCGGCGAATCCAGCGCGGTGGCACGGCTCCTTGGGCCAGACGCCGCAACATGCTGCGCAGGCCGATGTCGATGTCGATGATGTCGAGCACGTCATTCTCTTCTCCGGGCTCATCTTCGTGATGCACGGTGAACGTGACGTCGGTGACGCGGACAACTTTGCGGCCCTGTCCGTCGATGATCTGCTGGTCGAGAAGGTCGCGCACCAGGCGCAGCATGTACTCGTCGGAATGGTACGGGGTGAGCTGTTCGTCCTTGAGGTAAATTCCGTTCAAGGAGATGGAACGGATCTGATCGTGCCGGATGGTGAGCCAGGCCCAGCCGCCACCGATGAGATAGCGGTCGACGCGCGACGGGTGAATCAGGGGAACGATGACAGCGTCTTTGACGAGGCCGAGACGGCGGCCCTTCAGGTCATAGACCTTGAGGCCCAGCAGTTCGGTGAGAAAGAGGAATTCGTCCGCCATCGAGAATCGCCCGAGCCCATAAAATGATGACCCGTGAAGCGCGCGGCGTCTCGGTGTTGCGGTTCGGTTCGGCGGCGCCCTACATGATCGTCATTTCTACTATGGCGCAAGGGGAGCGGAGGCCGCAACAAAAACTTGCGGTGGGGGGCTCGGGCGGTCTGGGCGGGGCGGCGGCATGTGGAAAAGCACGTGTTCGATGTGGCGAGCCTGGTTGAGGAGCCGGAGGCGATCGGCGAAGCGTTCGACGTGGATTTTGACTGTCGGGGTTCGGGCCCACTGCTCGTCTGGGGGACTCCAAACGCTACTCGGATCGCGGCTCGGAATACGACTATGGCGTTGCTTGCCCAGGATATCTACCAATACGGGCAACTGGGGCTGAAGCTGGCGCGGTCCAGGGGCGACGTGCGAAAGTTGATTATCGATCACGTCGAGCAGCCTTCGGAGAATTAATCACCGGGGCTCCGAGCCTTAATTCCGTTAGGAGGCGATCTTGGCTGTATCCATCTTCCACATTGGGCTACCGCTGGATCATCCATCAATCCCGGTAGAGGAGCGCGCAAAGATCGCGAAAAGGTTGAGTGACCTGCGGGAGCGGATGATACGCGCCGGCTACCAATACGAAATCACCCACGCCTCGCCGGAGACAGGCCTCGATGGTTTCAAACATCAATTAAGAACGCAACCTTGCGATGGCGTCCTGATTGGAGGCGGCGTAACAGGCGATCCTGAGATGAGTTATTTGATGGAGCAAATTATCGACGCAACTCATGAAGTGGCCCCTAAAGCGAAAATTATGTTTTACAACCACTCAGTCGATGTGCGCGTAATTGTGGAGCGCTGGTTCGGATCCCAAGTCTGACTAGAGGCTTCCCGCCGGTATCGGGCCCCGTATCGGGTTGTCACCATCCACACCCTGTGATAACGTCGGATGCTTATGGTCCGCAATACGCACGTTTTTTCTTGCCTGATACTTGCTCTTAGCGGCTTGGCCGGCTGTTCCAATCAACCCGCCGCCAAGCCAGCCGCGGCGGCGCCAGACAAGATCCAGGGCAAGGCCCAAATTAACCTTGACGAAACCACCGCGTTGGACGCTTCGCTGAACGCCGGCGGACCTTCCGTCTACCTGGTCGATGGCCTGAATCGCTACCGCCTCTTCTTTAACAAGCCCTTTCAAGTGGACGCCGGCAAGGAGTACGTTGCCGAAGGCGTCTATGCGCAAAAGGCCATCGACGCGATTGGCGATCCCGATAACGGCAAGAACGGCTATCCCCTGGACGCAAGCTGCGACACGGTCATACGTACCGCTTGGCCCGGCCTGTCGTTCGATGCCACGGATGGGTACTCCACCAGTTTGCGCGCCAAGGTGAAACGCCATCCCGCCAGAGCCATATTCCTAGTCACCCAGATCCGTCCCGCTACTGGCGCCGATTCCGCGAAAGACAAAGCTCCAGAGAAAGCGAAAGACAACGACGAAGCCCCACTGGTCTCGGTTCCGGCGGAAAAACAACGCGCCCTTCTGGTCGCCGGTCCCACCGCACTGCCCGCGCCTCTTTGGGAACCCACCGGCGGAACGGTTCGCTGCAAAGTCGTGATCGACGAGGCAGGCAAGATCGCCGAACTCGACAGCGGCGCCCAGCTCTGTGAGAGCGTGCCGTGGGCCCAGTTCAGTTATCGGCCCACCCTCAAAGGCAGCCACCCGGCCAAAGTAAACACCGAAGTTGAAATACGCTTCGACCCGCGCAAGTAGCCGGGCCGCCGCCGGCAACCGCTAGTGTCTGAAGCGTAGGAGGAGCGGCGACGCGGGGGTGCGTGTGTCACCTGCTGCTAATAGACGGTGATGGCCGCGATGAACGTGTTCTGCCCCAAAGTGGTGCGCGGGCCAAAGAGTGCACCCGGGTTCCCGGGCCCAGCGGTGGTGCAGCCAAAGTCCAAAGTCGAGTAGAGACCAATGTAGTAGGTCCCGAATGTGGTCGGCGCAGTAAAGGTGAAGGTTTGATTGCCGCCAAACGGACCTGGACCAGATTCGCCGAAACATGAATTCGAGGTTATCGACCCGGCCACGACGGTGGTATCAAAGTTCACGATCCCGCCCAAGAACTGCTGGAGACAGCCTGGGCAATAACCGCCCCGATTGATCTCCCAGTCGAAGCTTACTGTAAAAGACGCGCCAGGGGACACGTGCTGCTGGTTCTTGCCGCTAGAGTTTATACTCGCGTTGGTAGCGGTAAACGAATCCTGGTTCATACCGATGGTGGAAACGGGCCCGGTTGGACCCTGGATGCCTTGGATTCCTTGTACGCCTTGTATTCCCTGAATGCCTTGGAGGCCGCGCGGTCCACTAGCTCCTTGAGGTCCAGTTGGGCCCGTGAGACCCGGGAATCCGACGGGACCTTGTGGACCAATAGGACCGGGGGGGCCCTGCGGTCCGGCTATGCCTTGCTGGCCGGGTGGTCCCATCGCACCGGTCGGACCCTGAGGGCCTTGTGGGATGAATGGCGGCTCCGGTCCGGGAGGGCCCTGTGGTCCCGGAGGCGCTAGTGGAAAGTCGGTCACAGGCAGAGTCAGCAAGCCGGGGCTTGGACTGTTGTACGAATTCGTGGACGGAAACTGCAGCGTGATTTTGCCGCTTCCGACCTTGCTCGGGGGGATTAAGGAGAACTCCACGGCGAAACTGTCGCCAGGCGCGAAGGTCTTGGCTGTTCCGGAATAAGTGACCACCAGCACATTGGAACCCGCGAGCGATACCCCGAAGTCGGATGTCGTCAGAGTGGATGAGTTGACGATGACGGAAGCAATGAGCGAGCTGATCTGGCCGTCGCCGATGCTGAACTGGAACGTGAATGCGTCGTTGGGCTGGATCGGCTGAGCGGAGGCCGTATTATTATTGGCGCAGACCAGCAGCGCATTGGAAGTCTGACCGGTCTCGACGGCGCTAGGCGTGATGGAACACGCCAGTGTAATTTTGTTGTTGGTGGTTTGCGCGGCGAGAAACGCACCGCAAGCCATCGCGCACACAATACTGCGCAATATTGTCATCCCGTGAGGACCTCCGCGGATCATCCAGTATAACGTAACTAATGGCGGCGCTTATTGGCGCAAGGCCCGGACCGGGTCGGTGGAGGCGGCTCGGTAGGCCGGCAGGAAGCAAGCCGCGAGCGTTGCGATGGCGAGCACAATGAAGGCGGATCCGAACGCGAGCGGGTCTTGCGGGCTGACGTGGTAGAGCAGGGTGCCCATCAGGCGCGTCAAGCTGAGTGCGGCGGCTGCGCCGAGCACAACGCCGGCGGCCGTCAACGCGAGTCCTTGGGACAGCATCAGGCCCAATAGATTCCTGGCGCCGGCGCCGAGAGCCATGCGCAGCGCCAATTCGCGGGTTCGCTGCGAAACGGTGTACGACATGACGCCGTAGAGTCCGATCGCGGCGAGCAGCAGCGCGAGACCTGCAAACACGCCCAGCATGGTGACCGCGACGCGCTGGACGGCGGTAGTCCGGTCCACTTGCTCTTGCATGGTGATGACTTCGGATGGCGCAAGATTCGCGTCCAGCGAATGGATCTCGCTGAGCAGAGCTTTGGTCATGGTTTCCGGGCCGAGCAATGTTCGGATATTCAGATTCAGGCCATTAGCGTTCTGGCGCAACGCGACGTAGAAGAACGGTTTCGGGGCCTCAGCTAAATTGCGGAGCTTTGACATTTTTGCGATGCCTACCACCTGCATCCAGCGTCCATTCACTTGCACGCGGCTGCCGACCGGACTCCGCCCGCGCCAGTATTTGGCGGCCATCGCCTGGTTCACGACCGCGACCAGCGGCGCCGTTTCTTTGTCCGCGCGGGTGAATTCACGGCCCTCTATCAAAGGGATGCCCATGGTAGCGAAGTATCCGGGACCGACCTCGTTGTATTCGACCGTGGGGTCCTCATCCGGGGCGATTACGTAGCCGTCGACGGCGATGGGGGCGGAAGAATAACCGATATATCCGAACGGCGTGACGCGCGCGAACGCGACCGATTGGACGCCGCCGAGTGACTGCAGGCGATCGGCGAGGGCGTCCTGAAAAATCCTGGCGCGCGCGGTATCGTATCCGGCGGCCGTCAAATCCACCGAGGTAGTTAAGAGACCGTGAGTGGTGAATCCGGGGCTGGTGTTTTGAATTGCGGTGAGGCTTTTGAGCACGAGTCCAGCGCCCACGAGTAGAACGAAACTCAGCGCTACCTGTATGACGATGAGTCCCCCGCGCAATATCGCTTGACGGCTTCCGCCCAGGACTCCGCCCGATTCCGCTTTCAGTGCGGAGAGCAGGTCGATCTTGCCGCTTTGGAGCGCGGGCACGAGTCCGAAAAAGACGGCCGAGATCAGGCAGACGCCGATGCTGAAGGCGAGCACGCGCCAATCGATCTCGCCCGGCAGTCGCATCAGCACACGGCCGCGCGCCGGGAGCAGCAGCGGGAGCAGGTTGCGGCACCAGTTTGCGGCGAGGACTCCACAGGCCGCGGCGATCGCCGAGAGGATGAGTCCCTCGGTGAGCAGTTGTTGCAGTAGCCGTCCGCGCCGCGCGCCCACCGCGAGCCGCACGCTCATCTCATGACGACGCCCGAATGCTTTTACCAGCAGGAGATTTCCGACATTGGCGCAAGCGATGAGGAGCACAAAACACACCACCGCAAGAGCGACAGAGAGCGTTGGGAACAAGGTGCCGGCGTTGTTGAAGGGAGTCTTCCACAAGGGGAACAATCTGACGCCTCGGCCGCGATTGGTGGCAGGATAATCGTGCTCCAGTCGCAGCGCGACGGCAGATATCTCGGCTTGGGCTTGGGCGGAAGTGACGCCGGGCTTGAGCCGAACGTAACCCTCGATCCATTCGGCGCCGCGGTCTTCGAGTTTGTAGCCGCCTTGTGAGAAGCGTTCCTCCATGGAAACGGGGACCCAGAATTGCATGGCCCAGCCGACGAAGGTGCCGTAGAAGCCTTCGGGCGCGACACCGATGATGGTGTGCGGCATGCCATTGAGCATCTGTACATGGCCGATGATGGACGGATCGGCATGAAAGCGCTCTTTCCACATTTGATAGCTGATGACAACGACGGGATGGGCGTTGCGGCCGAAGTTTTCGGCGGGTTCGAACGCTCGGCCAAGGATGGGGCGGACTCCAAGGGCGTCGAAATAGTTGGCCGAGACCACGCTGCCGGTGGTGCGATCGGCGCGGTCGCCGATGGCGAGGGTAACGCTGGTGATACGATCGACGATAAAGGCGTCAAAAAGCTTGCAATTTCTCTGGAAATCCTGGAAATCGGGCCAGGTTAGATCGGTGGAGTCGCCGGGCGCACCGGCCTCGTCGCGATAGGTTCCGGCGATGGCCATCATTCGCTCCTGGCCTGCAACTCCGGGAAAGGGACGCAGCAGAACTCCTTCGATCCAACTGAACACGGCGGTGGTTGCGCCGATTCCGAGAGTAAGGCAGAGGATGGCGAGAATCGAAAAGCCGGGGTTGCGCCGGAGCATGCGGAAACCAAAGCGCAGATCCTGCCAGAACACTTGTAAGAATGGGAGCGAGTGAGCTTCCCGGTAATCCTCTTTCATCTGGGCGATGCCGCCAAAGCGGCGGCGGGCGGCGGCGAGCGCTTCGTCGGGAGACATGCCGCGGCGGAGGTTTTCGGCGACTTCGCTTTCGAGGTGAAAATCGAATTCGGCATCCATGTCGCACTCGTGGCGCCGCGTTTGAAGGAGACCGGAGAGCCGCCGGAACCATACACGGATGGCTGTCATACGGACTCCTTGGATGGCTTGAGAAAACGGCCGAGAATATCGGCGATTTTCGCCCAATTTTTAGCTTCGGCGGCGAGCTGCTTCTTGCCGGCGCGTGTGATGGAGTAGAATTTCGCGCGGCGGTTGTTTTCGGACGTGCCCCATTTGGAAGCGATCCATCCCATTTGTTCGAGGCGCAAGAGCGACGGGTAGAGCGAGCCCTGGTTCAGCGCCAGCGCATCGCCGCTGGTTTGCTCGATGCGTCGCGCGATTCCCCAGCCGTGTTGCGGGCCCAAGGTGTCGAGGGTGCGGAGCACCATGAGCCCGAGGGAGCCATGGAGGACGTCCGACTTTGCGTGATCCATAGGTGACCTCTTGGTAGCCTACAGGAGTGTAGTACGGATGGAGACGCAGCGTCAAGGGGATTACGCCGACTGTAGAGCCGGCTTCGCGGCTTGCTTCATAGACTGATTGAGCCAGTCTTCGAAATGCGCCTCGCCCAGTCGCGCATCATGGCCGGGAATGAGCGTAGTCTCGCTCACGCTAACGCCGTAGTAGCCCGCCTGCGGGTCGGTGATTACCTGGCGCGGATCGTGGCGCACAGACAGGTCCAGCCGGATGAGTTCATCCAGATGAAACTTTTGCGGCCCGCCGATTTCCACGGTGCCATTCACAGGTGAGCTGGTTGCGATCCTAGCTACTGCACTGGCTACATCATCGCCAGCCATCGGCTGGATGAGCGCAGAAGGCACGTGTACCTTGTCGCCGGCCGTGGAAAAGTCGCCGATACTCTTCACGAACTCGAAGAACTGCGTCGCGCGCACGATTGTGTAGGGAATCGAGGAGGCTTTGATCAAATTCTCCTGAGCGAACTTTGCGCGGAAGAAGCCGCTTGCGAGTAGCCGTTCCGTTCCTACGACCGACAACGCGACGTGATGTCCGACGCCTGCGTCCGCTTCACCGGCGAGAAGGTTACGGGTTGATGTTTCGAAGAAATTTAGCACCGCCGCGTCCTCCCACGAAGGGGAGTTCGTCACATCGACGACCGCCGAAGCGCCTTTCAGCGCGTCCCGGAGTCCCTCGCCGGTAAGGCTGTTAACGCCCGTCTTGGGTGATGCGGCCAAGGCTTCGTGTCCTCGCTCACGAAGCTTTTCGACAAGCTTCGATCCAATGAGTCCAGAACCGCCAATGACTACGATTTTCATGATTGTCCTTTCCTTGCTGCCGGCGAGTTTCTAAAGCTGCCGGTCCTACTCGCTAGGACAGAACGCCCCACGCGTTCGTGACGCTGTTAACCGTTACTCGGGGCGCGGCATGGCGTCCGCAAGCAGCAGAACGTCGCCGCAGAACATGAGAGTATCGCCCAAGTAATTCAGTCCTTCCAGGCTGGCGCGTTCCGCGATCGCAAACGGCACGTAGACCGCAAGGATGGTAACGAGCACCATGAGGCCCGCCCACGTAGCGGCGGCGCGAGTTTTCTTGCCGGCGAGTAGAAGGGGGCCGGCGACGGCGTAAGCCACGGCTGTCAGGTAGGTCCAAATGGAGTGCCCAAAGATCCAGGTCGGCGTCACGGCTTCGAGCGGAATGCCGGGAACGTGATCGGCGTGCAGGAATTGTTCGATGCAATAGAACAGGATGGGGATCGCGATGAAGTATCGTGCGATCGTCGCAAGGATGTTCGCGCGGCGCGGGTGTTGAGACGCGATCAGGCTGGCTACCAAGGCCAGAGGACCGCCGCTGAAGGCGAGCTCCCGCAGCATGAGCGCGGTGGCGAACCGATCGCGCGGATCTTGCGCCCACGCCGGAGCGTCCATGAGCGCCACGAAAAGGAAAAACGTCAGGGCCAGCAGACTCGCCGCGAGACGCGCCTCGATCCCCGTCACCAGGCTGAGCCCCGCTGCGATAAAGCAGGCGCCTACGAAGTACACCCAAAACTGGTGCCACGGAAGCCACGCCGGCACCATCGACGCCATGCCGTCGACGGTAAAATGTTCGGTCCCGAAGGCCGCGATGGGCGCCGCGTAGAAAAGCGGGCCAAACAGAATCAGCTTGTCGAATCCTCGCGCCGTTTGCCATGCGCCACGAAGGAAGATCGCACTTAGTCCGATCGCAAAGACAGCTCCGCCGATGCAATACGACCAAGTCACCTGGCTGGGAATCGCGAGCAGAGCCGGGATGGCGGACGTATTCATGGAGATTGAGCTTGTCATATAGTATCGGGTCCGCAGCATGGTAAGCTTCAAGCCAGAGTCCCAATTCCAGTAGGAGAAAACTATGAAATCGATTTCAGCGCTACTGGCGGGTATGTGCCTGGCTGCGGTGCTTTACGCACAGCCGCCGGGTTTCAATCCGCCCAAGACAACTCTCAAAGTCGGCGACATGGCGCCCGACTTCACGCTGCCCGACACGGACAACAAGCCCGTAAAGCTATCGGATTTTCGCGGCAAGAAGACCGTCGTGCTGGCGTTCTTCGTGGCCGCGTTCACCGGTGGTTGAACGAAGGAACTCAACGCGTACCAGTCTGGTATCGCAAACTTCGATTCAAATGAAGCGCAGGTCATGGCGATCAGCACCGATTTCACGCCGACCTTGGCGCACTGGAAGAAGGAACTCAACGTCACCTACCCTGTACTGAGCGATCACATGCGCAACGTTTCGGAGTCGTATGGGATTCTGATCAAGAATCTTGGCGTTTCGAATCGCGCGACGTTCGTGGTGGACAAGGAAGGCAAGATTGCCAGCATTGAAGAAGGCAACGTAGCGATCGATCCGACCGGCGCGGATACAGCGTGCAGCCGGTTGGCACATAAGAAGTGAGTGGAGTCAGCGCGCGATTCCAAGTTTTTTCATCTTGGATTGCAGCGTAGTGCGCTTCATTCCCAGGCGGGCCGCGGCTCCATTCGGTCCGCCGACTACTCCGTTGGATTGCTCGAGCACGCGGCGGATGTGGCCGCGCTCGGCGTCTTCGAGCGTGACGGCCGTGGCGGTGTCGGGGGCGGCGCGCAGCTCGGCGAGGGGGATCTCGAGCGCTGTTCCTCGCGTCAGAATCACGGCCCGCTCGATGAGGTTTTCCAATTCCCGCACATTTCCCGGCCACGGGTAGCTCGTCAGCGCTTCCATGGCGGCCGACGGGATGGTTTCGATGTGCCGGTTCATGCGGCGGGCGAACTTCTGGGTGAAGTAGCGGACCAGTTTCGGAATATCGCCAGTGCGCTCGCGCAGCGGAGGCACGGAAAGCGGAAAGACGCTGAGGCGATAGTAAAGATCGCTGCGAAACTCGCGGGCTGCGATCATCTGCGAAAGATCGCGATTGGTGGCCGATACCAGGCGCACATCCACTTTGATGGTGCGCACGCTTCCGAGCCGTTCGAATTCATGCTCCTGCAGGGCGCGCAGCAGCTTGGGTTGCAACTCCAGGGGAATGTCGCCGACTTCGTCGAGGAACAGCGTGCCTTTGTGGGCCAGCTCAAATCGGCCGACCTTTTGCGCGATGGCGCCGGTGAACGCGCCCTTCTCGTGGCCGAATAGCTCGCTTTCGAGGAGGCCGGTGGGGATGGCCGCGCAGTTGAGCTTGACGAAGGTGCGATCGCGGCGGCTGCTCAAGTCGTGGATGGCGCGCGCGATGAGCTCTTTGCCAGTGCCGGTTTCGCCGAGAATCATGACTGATGCGTCGGTGGGTGCGACGGTCGCCAGTTGTTCCAGCACGCGGCGGAACGCCGGATCGTCGCCGATGATCTCGCCGAAATTCTGCTCGGTGCGGATTTCATCCTCAAGATAGAGTTTCTCTTCGGCGAGCCGGTCCTTGAGCTGCGCGATCTCCTGGAATGCGGTGGCATTCTCGATCGCGATGGCGGCCTGGGCGGCTACCTGGGTGAGAAAGTCGACGTCGGCGGGCGTGAAGGCGTTCTCCTTGGTGCTGCCGATGTTGAGCGTTCCGAGCACGCGGTTGCGGGTGATCAATGGAATGCAGCACAACGATTGAAGACCGGCGCCAGCCAGCTTCTTCGACAACGGAGATGCGTACTTGGCCAGCTGTTCGCGGTCAAACAGCGCCGGGCGGCGGGTCTCGACGGCTCTGCCTGCGGGCGTTTCATCCAGTGCGGCCGCGAATCCATAGGGGATGATGTCGGGCTTTCCTTCGAACACCAGCGCATGGTTCTTGAGCGAGGCTCCGCCCTCTTCGAGCAGCGCGAGGCTCGAATATTCGCTCGGCATCACGCGACGCAGGCATTGGGTGATGCTGGGGAAAAGCTCCCGGATGTCGAGCTCCGATACCAGCGCGTTGGTGATTTCGAGCAGGACCTGGAGGCGATCGCGTTCCCGTGCCAACTGCCTCTGGTATTTCTCGGCGTTCTCGAAATTAAGCGCGTTGTCGACCGCGACGGCCACTTGAGCCGAAACCTGGCGCATGAAATCGAGCAGCGATTGCAGCGGTCCGCCGGATCCGAAGCCAAACATCAGCGCGCCCAAGCGGTGTTGCGCGGTGGTGAGCGGCAACCACGCGGAGCTGAGCACGCGGTTGCGCTTGAGCACGTCCATGATTCTTGGCCAGCGCGTTTCCTGGTTAACGTCCGGGATGACCAGCGGCTCCTGATGCACGTATACCCAACCGGAGGGCGAATCGTCGGGTGGGAATTCCATGTCGGGCACGTGGGGCTCAAATTCGCTCGTGCTTTCGAGGATATGCAGCCGCATGGTGTCGGTGGTCGCGTCGTAAAGGACTAGATTGAGGAAATCGAAGGGAACAATCGCGCGCAGGCGGACTGCTAGATCGCGGAACAGCCCCCTGAGGTCGCGGTGCTGCAGGATGGCTTGGGAAACATCCAGGAGCGACTGGTGGGCGGCGCTTGGCGATCCGGCGTTTCCAATCTCGGGCTCCGAGATGCCGCTATGTCCGGAGCTGGCGAGCATTCGATGGGCCTGAACACCAGTATACCCGGCGCTGGCGGTGAGGAGCCTGCGATCGATCGGACTGCTAGAACAAATCGCCGATATCTTTGGCGATGCCGCGCGATTCCAGATGAATTAAGCCCGCGTTCGCTCCCATCGGACCCATCACTGCCAACACTGCTTTGGGACCGGCGGAGTACACGAACAGGACGCCGTCATCACCGCGGATACTGACTTCGGACAACGTCCCGGTGGCCATGCTTTCGCTGATACGGCGCCCCAGGCTGGAAGCTGCCGCGGCCATTGCGGCTACTCGATTGGGATCGGTGCCATTGGAAAGCGAATGCGCCACGGGCAGGCCCTCGTTGGAGGCCAGCAACACGCCTCGCAACTCCGGAATCGAGTTGCGAAGGTTCTCCAAATGATTCTTCAAAGCTTCGTGTTTCACCATATTCCTCTCCTGACGATCTTCCACGCGTTGCGTGGAGCCTGGCGCACCCTGCGCTGTTAGTAAGATCGTTCAATTAAGGCGCTAACTTTAGCCAGTCTCACCGATAAACACATTACTTTTTCGGACTTCGTGAAGTGCGCCGCCGCGCTGGGGTGAAGGGCACCAAAAGCTATGGCTGCACTGGCCTAGCCTGTAGGGAGTGCTATGGTTTCTCCCAAGGTCGTAAGGTGGATGCCTGAGAAAGTCTTCATAAGAGCTTTACCGTATAGAAACAACCTCAGGACCTATTCACTAATTGCCTAGAATCGCCGATTACACCCATATGGGATGCCGGTACTGTGGCAAGGAGCTGGCGCTACTCAAGAGACTCACGGGCGGGGGCGAATTCTGTTCCGAGGCACACAAGCGAAGCTATCAAGATGAATACAACCGTTTGGCGCTCAGCCGGTTGCTGCAGGCCCAGAAGGTAAATCAGGGGGAACCGGCGGGCAAAAGGGCCGGGACATCGGTCGCGCCTGTCGCGGTTGAAGAGCCATCGCCAGAGGCCGCTGTGATGGACGAGAGCGCGTTCGCCGGGCGCAGCTTGGAAGCGACTACGGCGGTAGAGAATGCCCTGCCTGATGAGAGCCCGGATACAGGCGCGGGCGAGATGCCGGAGATGGAATCGGCGCCAATCGAAATCGGCAGCTTGGAGGGTTCTGGCGCGGAGGAAGCAGCTGTCGAGGATGCGCCCGTCGAAGCCGAACCCGAGCCCACGGAAATCGCGGAATTCCTGATAGACGCCCCTGCGATGGCGATGTTGCCCGATGAAACACCTTACCTGGAATCGTGGCTTGAACTCTCGTCCGGGCCGGCCGTTGCGGATTGGCAATTGCAAGGCGGGAATGGAGCCAACACACTTTCCACCGCGGCGTTGCTCTCGCTCGACCTTCAACTCAACGCGTCGCCGGGGGTAGCTTTGGTTCAGCAACCCGGTCCTGAAGCCAGCTTGACGCCGCCGGTGTTCGCCGCGTCCAGGCCTGGGCAGCCATCCTTGCCCTGGAAGGTGAGCGCTATGCGTCAGCTCCCGTACGCAAGTCCACTCAGGATCGAAGTCGGGGTGACCGTCACCGACTTCGCGCCGGATCAAGGCATCACGGCAGGGGTCGATTTCGAGACCGCAGTTTCGCCCCAAGATTCCGCGTTGCTTTCTCTGGCCTGCACGGCGATCGAATTCCCGGCCGAAGATTCTGATGTCGAGTTGATCGCCGGGGAAAACCAGGTGGCCTCCGTCGATTTGTCCGTTGCTGAACCTGAGCCGGTAATGGCCGAGGACGCGAGCCCGCGGGCATCGCTCGAAGCGCTGTCCAAACTGCATCAAGATCTGATCCACGAGGAAGAAGCGGCTCCGCCGGAAGTGGTGGCCAACGCGGGGGAAGAGCCTGTTCCCGTGGTCGCTCAAGTTGTCGAACCGCCCGTATCCCATGAAACAGCCGCAGCGCCGCATGCCAGGCCGGCCACCGAATTGGTGGACCTCGCGATCCGGATATTTCCGCCGGCCAAACCCGCGCCCATCGCAGGCGCTGGCCTGCCGAGTCAATCGGAACCCCTGCTCCCGCATTTGAAATCCCTGCCGTTGCGGCCGAAGGTAGCTGTGGCGTCCGGCTACGCCCCGCCCTCGGCGACCCACCCGGCCAGGACGGTTACAAGTGGCCCGAAACCGGCGCCCCTCCAAGCCACGGCGGCGCATGCTGGGTCGGCCGGAGCTCCGCACAAAGAGGGAGCTCCCGCGGCTCCATCGAAATTTGCGCCAGCCTCGAAGCCGGCCGCGGCACGCATTGCGCAGCCCAAGCAGCCGCCGGCCCCTGGCAAAGTTGAAGGCGCTGTGAAGGCGTCCGCGCCCGCCGGGAAAGCCCAGCCACCGGCGCACCCAGCCGCATCGAAAGCCGCAGCGCCATCGCCCGCACGGCTGGAAACTCAAAGCGTAAAAGCGGACGCAGCTCCATCCGCTCCGAGTCCTGCGCCACATAAGGAAACCCCGGCTATCGCGGCGAGTGCCAAAGCCTCTCAGGAAGCGAAGAAGGTTTCTGAACCGCCCGCGAGTACAAAATCGGATGCGAAACCCGCAGTGAAACCGCACGCCGGCGAACCAGCCGAGGAATCGGTGCCCAACTTCGGAGCCATGCAGCAGCCAAGCGGCTCGTTCGCTGGTTCTCTCAAGGTCAAGCTCGGCATTGCGATCGTGATCCTGGTGGTGGCTTGTTCCACTTGGTTGGGTTGGGGCGGAAAATCCGGCAAACCGGCGGCGCCCAATTCTGCGACTTCCACGGATGGGTCTGGGCCGAGCATCATCATGGGCGAAGGCGGTTGGGTGGAGGGTTGGGCTGGAGACCCATCGGGCGTGCACGCCTGCCGGCAAATCACGATTTACCGGCCGTCGCTCAAGCTTTCCGACTACCGCATCGAATTCCAGGGCAACATCGAAACCCAGAGCATTGGCTGGGTATTTCGCGCCGCGGATCCGGACAACTACTACGCATTGAAGCTGTCGACCGTCTCGTCGGGACTTTCTTCGAAGGTGGCTCTGTTCAAGTATTTGGTGATCAACGGCCGGCAGACGCAAGTGGGGCGAGTTCCCATCGACCTCGCGGTCCAGGCCGACACGGTCTTCAATATCCGCACCGACGTGCGAGGCCCGCAATTCACCACCTCGATTCAAGGACGGCAGGTCGATGTTTGGACCGACGATCAGTTGAAGACCGGCGGAGTTGGCTTTCTGAATGAACGCGACGAGCGGGGCAAAGTAAAATCAGTCTCCATCCGCTACCTGAATGGCGCAGTCAAGTAAGCGGGATTCACTCCCAGGGGGTTCCATGGAAAAGACCAACGATCAATGGTTATGGTTTGTCGATAACGAGCTGGTGGAGGCGCTGGCCCGCACCGACGCCCTCGACGCAACGAGCGAGAAGCGGCCCGTCCAGTCTCCGGCGCTGGTCAAGGTTCTGGCCCTCAACATGGACGGCAAGACCGAGCAGGCCTTGCGCGAGATCCGCGAAGCGATCGACGGCGGCGAGAACCTGCCGGAGCTGATTTGGACTCGTGCGCATCTGGAGTTTCAACTCGGCCAGTTCGAAAACGCCCTGGAAGATTACAGGAAGGTTCTTGAGGCCCAGCCGAATCACAAAGCCGCGTCCTATAACGTGGCCCTGTGCCTGGAGAAGCTGCAGCGCTACCAAGAAGCCGGCGAAGCGTTCCGCAAAGTAGCGGACTTGGACCCCAACCTCACGGAAGCGCGGTTAGGCGTGGCCATTTCCGAGCTCCACGAAAATCGTTTGGTAGAAGCGCTGGCCACGTTCGAGGAATGTCTGCGCGCTAAGCCCGACAACGAGAAGGCACTCTACGGCAAAGCCGTGGCACTACACCGGTCCGGGCGCGCCGCCGAAGCTTTGGAGGCTTACGAAAGGTTGCTGCCCACCAACGCGAGCGACGCCGAGTTGATTACCAACATGATTGCCGCGGCGACGGCACTGCGGGAAAACGAAAAGGTGCGCGAGTACTCCGAGAAATTGTTGCGCGTTCGCCCCAATGCGCAGGCGGGTTTAGCGGGGATGATTTCGGCCGCGATGGCGCGCGGCGATTTCAAGTCGGCGGCCCAGTTGGGCGCGCAACTGGTAAAGGTAGCGTCGAAATCGTTTGAGGGCTGGTTCAACCTGGGTGTCGCTTATCAAAAGACCAATCGCCTGGAACAAGCCGGCCAGGCCTACGCCGAAGCCGTAAAGCTCCGGCCCGACAGCGCGCTGGCTTACGCCAACCTGGGCGCCACCTTGCATGAGCGGGGCGATTTTCCGGAAGCTCGCAAAGCCTATGAGCGCGCGCTGCAATATGGGCCCGAAAATACCACGGCTCTTTGGAATCTGGCCATTGTGCACGAACGCATGGGCAATCCATCGGAGACCGAGAAGTGCATCGAGAAGCTGGTGGAAGTAGACCCGGAACGCGAAGACGCCTGGTATCGCATCGGCTATCAGCGCCTGCTGCGTGACGACGCGGCAGGGAGCATCGAACCCTTCCGCGTATGCGTGAGCAAACGTCCGGACTGGCTGGAGGCGCTGGTCAATCTGGGCCTGGCGCAGCGCCGCACCGGAGATCTGGAATCGGCCAAAGCGTCGTTCAGCCAAGCGGCGGCTTGCCACCCGGAATCCAGCGATGCGTTGCGTGGCCTGGCCGCTGTGGCCACCGATAAGGGCGATTACGTGCTCGCGCTCGACGCCGAAGCCAAACTCGATCAACTGGGTGAGCGCATTCCGGAGCTGAACTACAACATCGGCATTCTGCTGCAACAATCCAACCTGCAGGAAGACGCCGCACGGAGCTACCGGCGCGCTACACAGGAGAAGCCCGATTTCGCGGAGGCGCTTTTGAACCTAGGGCATGCGCTGCAGGCGCTGGGCCAGCAGGACGAGGCTCGCGGGTGCTGGCAGCAGGCGGTGGAAGCCAAACCGGAGTTGGCGGAGAAATACTTCTAAGGTTTACTTCGTCTCCAGCCACTTCACGCTGACTGGATTTTGATGCTCGCACTGCATCGTATCCGTCACGCCCGAAACCAATAGCGCACACGCGTTCGATTGCGCGCTCCTGAGCGCATGATCCTGGGTATCAGCGGAAGCCGTGCGGCATTGGTTCGCTCCGTGAAACTCGATGCACACCTCCACCCGATATTTCGCGATGTGCATGCTCGAGTACACCAGGAACGCGAGGACCGCGATCACGAATGCAACTCCGATCACCACTGTCTTGCTCATGCGCCCTCCGCGAAAAAGTTGCCCATGCGGCGGAATTTGTTGTAGCGATCATCAATCAATTCCTGGGGCGACAATGCCGCAAGTTCAGCGAGAGCCTTGAGGATAGTCTCCTTCACCAGTTCGGCGGCGCGATTCGGATCGGTGTGCGCGCCTTCGCCCGGCTCGGCGATCATACCATCGATCACCTCCAGGCGTTCCAAATCCTGCGCGGTCAGCCGCAAGGCCTCGGCGGCCTGGGCGGCGCGTCCGGAATCGCGATAAATAATCGCGGCGCAGCTTTCCGGCGAGATCACGCTGTAATAAGCGTTTTCGAGCATGTACACGCGATTGGCGATCCCGAGGCCCAGCGCGCCGCCGCTGCCACCCTCGCCGATCACAATGGTCACCACCGGCACGGCAAGCCGCGACATCTCGCGCAGGTTGTTCGCGATCGCCTCGGCCTGGCCGCGCTCTTCGGCGTCGATGCCGGGATAGGCGCCGACGGTATCCAGGAACGTCACGATCGGGCGGCCGAATTTTTCGGCCAGGCGCATGAGCCGCATCGCCTTGCGATAGCCCTCGGGCTTCGGCATCCCGAAATTACGGCGCAGCTTCTGTTTTGTGTCGCGGCCCTTCTCCTGGCCGATCACCATTACCGGCCGCGCGTCAAGGAAGGCGAAGCCACCCATGATGGCTGCATCGTCGCCATAGAAACGATCGCCGTGCAGCTCCGAAAATCCAGTGAACACGCGGCTGATGTAGTCGGACGAATGCGGCCGTTTGGGGTGGCGCGCCAGTTGCACGCGCTCCCACGTGGGATTCGTCGCCGCAATTGGATTCGCTTGGTCAGCCATCAATTGTCACCATTAATTAGCTAGGATTTCCCAGGACTCAGGACCACAGATGCGTTCCACTTCGGCCCAAAACTCCTTATCCGGGCGGACCTTGGTGGCCACATCCAGGATAACGGAAAAATCGCGCGGCTTTTCCAGGCGAAGCCGCACGTCAGTGGCGCCCTGCTTGCGCGCGAACAGTTGATTGAGCGCTTCGGCTTTGTCCGCGGTTCCGTTGCCGTTGGAGCCGACACCCACGCGAATCGAAATCAGCGTCGGCAGATTCACGCGCGCCACCGCGAGCGGAACGAGATCCTGCACCGAGAGTTTGGGCGGTCCGTTCTCCTCCGGGAGCACCAGCCCACGCACCAAGACAGCTTGGTCCTCCACCAGATCCTTGAGCAGTCGATCGTATTGTGTGGAAAATGCCATCGCCTCCACGCCACCCTTGCGATCTTCCACGCGCATCGCGGCCCACAGCTTTCCTTCTTTATTACGCTTACGCACGATGCCCGTCAGGATGCCGCAGATGGCGACTTCAGCGCCGCGCTCGAGGCCCTCCAGCGTTTCGGTGTCGTGAGTCGACAGCTCCGCCACTTTGTCGGAAAACTCATCCAGCGGATGGCCGGTGACGAAAATGCCGAGCACTTCCTTTTCGCCCCCCAGCTTTTGCTGCACCGTCCAATCGGGCAAGGCCGGCAGCGGATGCTCCACATGCGCCGGCTCATCGGCCACGGCTCCAAACAAGCCGACTTGCCCGCTCTCGCGATCTTTCCACGCGCGCTGTCCGCTCTCCATCGCGTTCTCGATGACGGCGGTCAACTGCGCGCGATTGCCGCCCAGGCTCGCAAGAGCTCCAGCTTTTACGAAATTCTCGAGAATGCGCTTGTTCACGCTGGTCAAGTCGACGCGTTCGCAAAGATCATAGAGCGACTCGAACGGTCCTCCGCTGTCGCGCGCTTCGATGATGGAATCGGCCGCCGCGGCGCCCACGTTGCGGATCGCGCACAACCCCATGCGGATCCCTTGGCCATCGGGCGAAAAATCACGTCCGCTCGAATTCACATCCGGAGGCAACACCGGGATGCCCATTTCACGGCATTCGTTGATGTACTTCACCACCTTGTCGGTGTTGCCCATTTCCGACGTGAGCAGCGCGGACAAAAACTCGAGCGCGTAGTGCGCTTTCAAATACGCCGTCACGTACGCCAGATACGCGTACGCGGCCGAGTGCGATTTGTTGAAGCCGTAGCCGGCGAATTGCTCCATCAGATCGAAAATCTTTTCGACCTTCTTCTGCGGCAGACCCTTGGCCTTGGCGCCCTGGATGAAGCGCTCGCGCTGCGCGGCCATTTCCTCGGCCTTTTTCTTTCCCATGGCGCGGCGCAGTATGTCGGCTTCGCCCAGCGAATAGCCGGCCAGGCGATTGGAAATCTGCATCACCTGTTCTTGATAAACGATGACGCCGTAGGTCTCTTCCAGAAGCTCCTTCAGCTCGGGAAAATCGTAGGTCACCTGCTTGCGGCCATGCTTGCGGTCGATAAAATCGTCCACCATGCCGCCTTGGATCGGGCCCGGCCGGTAGAGCGCGTTGAGCGCGCACAAATCTTCAACGCGAGTGGGCTGATACTTGCGCAGAATATCGCGCATCCCGGGCGATTCAAACTGGAACACGCCGCTGGTGTAGCCTTTGGAAAAAATCTGGTAAGTCTCGGGATCGTCGAGCGGCAGCTTTTCGGTATCGAGCTTCACGCCCCGATACCGTTCGATCAGCGCCACAGCATCCTGAATAATGTCGAGCGTAGTGAGCCCGAGAAAATCCATCTTGAGAAGCGCCAGCTTCTCCAAGCCCACCATGTCGTACTGCGTGACGATTTCGTCTTTGCTGGTTTTACACAGCGGCACCAGTTCGCGCAGAGGCACCGGCGAAATCACGACGCCCGCCGCGTGCATCCCGGAGTTGCGCGCCATCCCCTCGATCTTGCAGGCCACCTCCAGCACTTCCTTCAAACGCGGATCCTTGCGCGCCGCGTCCTCAATCGCGGGCTCCTGCTGCATCGCGTCTTTCAGCTTGATGTTGAGCGTAGTGGGGATGAGCTTGGTGATCCGATCCACGTCGGCGAAACCGATGTCCAGCACGCGGCCCACGTCCTTGATCGCGGTGCGCGCGCCCAGCGTACCGAACGTGATGATCTGCGCCACTTGCTCGCGCCCGTATTTCTCGGTGACGTACTGGATCACTTCGCCGCGCCGGCGCGTGTGGAAGTCGATATCGATATCGGGCATGCTGACGCGTTCCGGATTCAGGAAGCGCTCGAACAGCAGCCCGTATTCGAGCGGATCGATGTCGGTGATTTCCATCGCATAGCTCACCAGGCTGCCGGCGGCCGAACCACGGCCCGGACCCACGGGAATCCCGCGCGATTTCGCGAAGCGGATGAAATCCCAGACGATGAGGAAATAGCCCGAGAATTTCATCTGCTGGATCATGCGAATCTCGCGATCCAGGCGCTCGGCGTACTCAGCCAGATCGTGCTTCAGCGCGCCTTCTTTGCGCAACGCCTCCAACCGCCCGCGCCGCTTCTCGAATCCTTGCCGTGCTACGTACTCGAAATAGCTGTCGGTGGAATGCTCGGCGGGAACATCGAACTTCGGAAACGGCTCCTTGACCTTTTCGAGACTCACCTGGCAGCGCTGCGCGATGTCCCAGGTGCGATCCAGAGCGGCTTCTGTTTCGGGCGCCTCGCCAAACATCGCGAGCATTTCGTCGCGCGTCTTTAAGTAGAACTCCGGATGAGTGAACCGCATGCGGTGCGGATCGCTCATCGTCTTGCCGGTTTGGATGCAGAGCAAGATCTCGTGCGCGCGCGCGTCGCCTTTGCGCATGTAGTGCGAATCGTTAGTGGCGACGAGGGGGATGCGCGTCTCTTGCGAAAGCCGCAGTAACTCGGGGATCACCACCTTGTCTTGATCCAAGCCGTGATCCTGAATCTCCAGAAAGAAATTCTCCTTGCCGAACATGTCGGCGTAGCCGTAGGCCAAGCGCTTGGCTTCCTCATAGCGATTGGCCATGATCGTTTCGTTGATGTCGCCGCGCAGGCAAGCCGACATCGCGATCAGGCCCTTGGAGTGGCGCGCCAGCAGATCTTTGTCAATGCGCGGCTTGTAGTAGAAGCCCTCGAGAAACGCCGTCGACACCAGCTTCAGCAGGTTGCGATAGCCTTCCTGGTTTTCGCACAGCAGCACCAGATGGTTGTAACGATCGGTGTCACTGCGGCTGGCGAGGCCTTGCTGCGAGACGTAGACTTCGCATCCGATCACCGGATGCACGCCTTTCTGTTTGGCTTCGTTGTAAAACTCCACCGCGCCAAAGAGATTGCCGTGGTCGGTCATCGCCACCGAGGGCATCTTCTGTTCGACGACCAGATCCATCAGCTGGCCGATCTCGCAAGCGCCGTCGAGCAGCGAATAATCCGTGTGGCAATGTAGATGAACGAAAGGCCGTGCCGAACTCATTTTCAGGCTCGCTTACAGGGGGGAGGGTTGCCTCCATTGTACCTCGATCTCCCGGGAAATCTCGCCCGTTGCGCGGAGGTTAATTTCGATGCGATTCGCGGGCATCAGCTCGGGAAAGCGTTCACCCCATTCGATGAGTACGACGGCGCGGCGGTCGAAAATTTCATCGAGGCCGAGCGTGGCGACTTGTGAGGGCGTGTTCAGGCGATACAGATCGATGTGATAGACGCTCGGGCTGTATTCGTGAATTAGCGTGAAGGTCGGGCTTGAAACGTCGTCAGGCCGCGCGGCTCCGAGCCCCTTCACGATGCCCTTGGCCAGCGTCGTCTTCCCCGCGCCGAGTTGCCCGATCAACAACACCACGGCCTGCGCCGGCAACTCCGACGCTAGTTTCTCGCCCAAAGCAATGGTCTCGTCTTCCGACTCAGTGTGAAAGATCCGCGATTTCACGCATCGCCTCAGGCAGGAACTCGAACAGGTCGGTGGCCATGAAAGATTTTTCGCCGATCGCCTCGGCGCCTAGCTCGCCCGCGCGTCCATGCAAATAAACGGCGGCGAGCAACGCGGTCTCCAATTGATTCGGGAACTGGGCTACTAAACCCGCGATCATGCCAGTCAGCACATCGCCCGTCCCTCCCGTCGCCATGGCCGGCGAGCCGGTTGGATTAATCCACACCAGACCATCTGGAAAAGCGATCAAACTGCGGTTTCCCTTCAACACGAGATAAACGCCGTGCTCGGTTGCGAACGCGCGCGCGCTGCCGATGCGGTCCGCTTGAATCTCGGAGATCGATTTGCCGGCGAGCCGCGACATCTCACCGGGATGCGGTGTGAAAATCCGGGGCCCTGCAAATCGCGGCCGCTGCCCTGCCAGCGCGTTCAACGCATCCGCATCCACCACCATGGGTGCGGGAGACTCCCGCACGAAGCGCCGGATGAATTGCACCGTGTCCGGATGCTGGCCCATGCCTGGTCCTATCGCGATCACGGTTTTCTTGGCCGTAATCGCCGCCAGTGCCGGATCGTCCGGCGCGCGCATCGCGATCGACCCCGCATCGGTTTCGGCGAGAGGTTCGGTCATAATTTCTGGCGCATAGGACGCGATCGCCGAAATCGCGGACGCCGCCGACGCCACCGTACAAAGCCCCGCGCCCGAGCGCAGCGCCGCAATGCCAGCCATCGCTGCGGCGCCCGTTTTCCCGCGCCCGCCCGCGATCACCAGCACATGCCCGTAGAGTCCTTTGTTCGAATCTGCCACGCGCGGCCGAAACAGCGCGGCGAATTCGCGCGGCTCGCTGAGCGCCAGCTGAATGCTCGGATCGCCTTCATACAACTCGGCCGGGCTTCCAATCTGGACAACGTGCACGCGGCCGGCGAGCTCACACTCGGGCGACAGCACCAGCGAGGGCTTCGGCGCGGTGAACGTGACCGTATGTTTGGCGCGCACCGCACCGCCCGATGGCACGTCTACCGCGACCACGTCCGCCAACGGAAAGCGCGTGTTGATCGCATCGATCAGCCCCGCCGCTTGCCCTTTTGCTGCTCCTTCGGCGCCCGTGCCGAGCACGGCATCGATCACCAGCGTCGCAGTCCGCATCTCCACGGTGACTTCGGGCCATACCTGGCACCCGACCGTCTTGAGCATCTTGTAATTCTCGAGCGCGTCGCCGCGCATTTCTCCGGGATTCGCACCAAGCACCACACGCACCCAGGCAGGCTTCACGCGCGTGTGAAGCTGCCGCGCCACCACCAATCCATCGCCGCCGTTGTTGCCCTTTCCGCAGACCACGACAATCCGCTGCTTCGCCAGCGGCGCATACTCGCGCTCCAGAAACTCCACCACGCGCTGCCCGGCATTCTCCATCAATATGATGTTGGGGATTCCGAGTTCGGCCGTGCGCCGGTCGACATCGCGCATTTGCGCGGCCGTCAGTACCTTCACGCCTGCACCTCCGCCAGCAGCCGCTCCAACTTTCGCAAGTTTGCCGACTCACCCATCACGATCAGGAAATCACCGGCTTCAATCTCAGCCTCCGCCGGCGGATTGAACAGCATCTCGCCACCAGCCTTCCGGATCGCCAGCACGATCACCCCCACGCCCTTGCGCAATTGCGATTCAATGAGCGACTTCGACGCGTAGCCGCTGGACACCGGCACTCGGAACTGTTCGATTCCAACGTCGAGCCCCATGCCCTTCGTCGTGAAGTCGATGAACTGAAACACGTGCGGCTTCAGCATCACTTGCGCCATGCGATTGCCGGTCATATCATACGGCGCGAAGACGTGATCGGCGCCAGCCAACCGCATTTTCTTTTCACTCTGCTCGGACGCCACCCGCGCGGATACTTGCAGCGCCGGCTTGAGCGCTTTCGCCGAGAGGATCACGAACAGATTGTCGGCGTCGCTCTGCAGCGTCGCAATCAGACCTTTCGCGCGCATGATGCCCGCATGTTTCAGCGTCTCATCGTCGGTGGCATCGGCCAGCACGGCCAGCATTCCGTCGCGGATCGCCCACTCCACGCGGTCCTCGCTTTTGTCCACGATGAGAAACGGAACTCCGGCGCGCTGCAGCTCCCGAGCCGCGCCACGGCCCACGCGTCCGAAGCCGCAGACGATGATGTGCTCCTCCAACTTGTTAATCATTTTCCTGGTCCGCCGTTTTCCAAAGTATTGCGTGAGCTCAAGCTCGATGATCACCTGCGTCATGCCGCCCACAGCGAGCAGCATCATGGTTACGCCAAAGAATATCAGGAACGAATTGAAAATCCGCCCGTAGAAACTCAGCGGATGCACCTCGGCGTACCCCACCGTGCTGACCGTGATCAGCGTCATGTAAAACGCGTCGAAGGGCGAGTAATGCTCGATCCATATGAAGCCCAGCGTTCCGCCGGTGAGGATCAGCAGAATCCCGCTGCCGAGAACGATCAGCCAAGTGCGAAGACGGCGCATCTGTTATCGCTTTCGAGCGAGCAACACGGTCATGTCGTCTGACAGTTCGGGCTTTCCGGTCCATTGCCGCACCGCTTCCATTATGCTCGCGATGATCGAAGCATCGTCGCGGGCCGCGTTCCTGGCAACCAGATCGATCAGTCGCTCTTCGCCGAACATTTCTCCATACTCATTCTCCGGCTCCGTGATTCCATCCGTGTAACACACCAGCAAGTCGCCGCTCTGCAGCCCAATCTTGCTCTCCTCGTATTTCGCGAATGGAAACGCGCCAACCATGAGCCCGCTGACTTCCAGCAGCGTCGGCGGCGCGCCGTTGCGGATCAGCACCGGCTGCAAGTGGCCGCCGTTGGTGTACGTCAGCACGCTGGTTTCCGGATCGTAGATGGCGAAAAAGAACGTCGCGTATTTTTCGGGTGACGTTGTCGCATACAATTGCTGATTCAGCTCTGACACCATGCGCGCCGTCGAGAGCCGCGAGCCGTTCATGGACGCCGCCAGATCCGCCGACGCCCGTAGCTCCATTCGCAAAGCAGCTTGAATGGTGGCCATCAGCAGCGCCGCTGATATTCCCTTGCCCGCCACGTCTCCGATTGCGATGGCCAGTCTTCCCGCCACCAGCTGGTAGTCATAATAATCGCCCGACACCATGCGCGCCGGATCGCACGAACCTAGCACCTGCAGGCCTTCGAACACGGGAGGAGCCTTAGGATACAGCTGATCCTGCACGCCGCGCGCAATTTCGACCTCGGTTTCCAAGCGCTCTTTTTCTTTTGCCACCGCCAGCAGCCGTTCCAGATTCTCGGTCATGCTATTGAACGAGCTGCTCAGTTCGGCGAGCTGATCGCGGCCCTTCACCTCGATCAAATGCGAGAAATCGCCGCGCATGACCCGCTGCGTCCCCGCATAGAGCGATTGCACAGCGCCCGTGATACTGCGCGACATCGAGATCCCGATCATGAGCCCAGCCACTGCGACCATCAGGAAAACCGCGCCCACGACGTAAAACGCGGTCAGAACAAACTCGTCCCCGCCCTGGCTTAAGATAGCCGCCAGAATCGAAGAGAGCCGCGTGTGGACGAACAAGAGCGCGGGTTCGGTGCTCTGCGGACGCTCCCAATTCACGGCGCGGATCAGCGACGGCCACTGCACATCTACGTCGAAACGATTCACCGGAGGAGGCACCGTGGCGTGCGGAGTGTCACCACCGGCGGGCGTCAGCCGAAAGTCTGCTTGATCTCCCGCGCCAGCCTTGGTTTCGCCCACGCTGACTTTGATTTTCGGCCCCTTCGTAGCGGACCCAGTAGATTCCCGCTGCACAAAGTAGAAGTCGCCTAACCCCGGCGCTAGTCCTCCGAGAAAACGCCGAGTCAGCGGCGTCAACGCTAGAGTCTCCTGGCTTCCCGCGACGACATCCGCCCAGGCGTAATAGCGTCCTTCGCGCGCTACCAGCCCGCTGGCATTGGCGGCGATCCCCGCCGGCCAGCTGACATCCGCATCGGCCGGCCATTTCTGGATCGCGCCATTCTGTTCGGTCCACAACATGAGCCCGGGAAAACGTTGCTGCCCGGTTGCGTCCAGTTGCCGGATGTCCGCCGGAGTCGAGCTCAACTCCTCCGCTACGGTTCGAAGCGAAACCAGGCGCCGGTCCAGCTCCGATCGCACCAAATACACTGCCACCTGTCCAGCCAACATGTACGCGCCCAATCCGACTAATGTGAGCACCAGCAAAATGGGCAGCGCCGCGATGAACAGATAGGCGACCATCAGCCGACGCCACAGGCGCCAAAGGAGCTTGCGGAGTCCGATCCGCAACAGCCGCAGCACCACCCATCCGCCCAACACGTACGTCACGAACGCGATGAACGTCGTAAATCCGCTGTCCGGCCATGCCGCGAGCAAGAGCAGGTACAGCAGCAGCGCGCCGAGAAAGAACTTTTCCGGCTTCCCCACCCGTCTCCACAAAGCTTGCAGTTTGAGTTTCACACGCGCGATTTGGCGATCTCGGGAGTTTCAGCCGCGGGCTCCGCGAGTGGCTTCTCCGGTTCCAGAAAATACCGCGTCAACTGTTCCTGCAGCAGGCCCAGCGCCGTCTCGGGATCGTCGGCATACTGGAGCAGCTTGAGATCCTCCCGATCGATGGTCCCGTGCTCGGCCAGGGCATCGAAATTCAGAACTTCCTTCCAGAATTTCGTCCCGTACAACACGATCACCATTTTGCTTTCCAGCTTCCGCGTCTGCGCCAGCGTCAGAATCTCGAACAGTTCGTCCATGGTCCCGAATCCGCCGGGAAAAATCACCAGCGCTTTCGCCAGGTACGCAAACCAAAATTTGCGCATGAAGAAGTAGTGGAACTCGAACGACAACTCCGGCGTGATATAAGGGTTGGGCCTCTGCTCGAACGGCAGCCCGATATTCAGCCCGATGGTCTTGCCGCCCGCATCCGCCGCGCCCCGGTTGGCCGCTTCCATGATTCCCGGTCCGCCGCCGGAACAAATCACGAAGCGATGCGAGGTCGCCTCCAGCTTGCTGGACCACTCCGTCATCAAGCGCGCCAGCGTGCGCGCATCGCGATAATACCGGCCCAATGGACCTTCTTCGGTCAGCCGCGCCGAGCCAAAAAACACGACCGTGTCCTGAATCTTCTCATCGCGGAAATGCGAGAGCGGCTCCAGGTATTCGGAAAGTATCCGCAACGCCCGGGCATCGGGGCTTTCGAGAAACGTTTCGTTGAGATAGGCCACCGGCCGGCGGCCATGATTGGGACTGTCGTCGATCATTGCTAAGTCGTGGGCGAGGTCGTCGAAACACCCTCCAGGCGCTCCAAACGCTTCTCCAATTGTCTCACTGTCTTCAACAACTCAGGCAATTTCGGAAAGGCCGTGATCGCTCGCAACCATTCGCGCGCCTCAAACGCCGGCGATCCCGACATCACCGCGCCCTCCGCCACGTCGCCGCCGATCCCGCTCTGAGCGTAGATGACTGCATGATCATGGATCGTCAGATGACCGGAAATTCCCACCTGGCCTGCCAGCAGCACGTCTTTGCCAAGGATCGAATTGCCCGCGAGGCCGGTCTGCGCACAAATAATGTTGTCTTCGCCCACCACGCAGGAGTGTCCCACCTGTACCAGGCTGTCGATCTTGGCTCCGCGCTTCACCCGCGTCTCGCCCATGGTGGCGCGATCCACCGAGGTCAGCGATTGAATCTCGACGTCGTCCTCGATCACCGTCACGCCCGATTGCACGATCTTGAAGTGCGTCCCCTCGCGCGTTTTGGCGAAGCCGAAGCCATCGCCGCCCACCACCACGCCATTCTGCAAAATCACTCGATGGCCGACGCGGCAATATTCGCGCACCACCGCGTGCGAGTGCGCGCAAAAATCGTCGCCAATCTCGGCGCCTTCATAGATCACCACGTGCGGATGCAGCACCGCATTCTTGCCGATGCTCGCATGCTCGCCGACTACCGCGAACGCCCCCACCGACGCGCCTTCGCCAATCCGCGCCGTCTCGGCAATCGACGCTTGGGGATGGATCCCCGGCTGCGGCCTCGGCGGTTGGTAGAACATGGCGAGCGCCCGCGCGAAATCGTGATAGGGATTGGCCGAGACCAAGCTCGCCGCTTGCGCCCCAGCTAGCGGGTCCTTCACCAGAATCGCCGCCGCGCGCGTGTGCTTGGCCTTGGGCGCGTATTTCGGATTGGCCAGGAACGTCACCTCGCCCGGGCCCGCCTGCTCGACGCCTGCCACACCCGTGATCTCGATGCCGGGGTCGCCATGAAGTTCGCAGCCGAGCTGAGCCGCCAGATCGCCGAGGCGAATCCGCTGGATGGTGGTCATAATCAATGGCTTGATTGTAAACCCAACGGAAGTGAAATCAGTGGGCGGGAGGCTCTTCCCTGTCACGCAAGATCGCAGCCATCACGCGCGGGCTGCGGTGGCCGTGCATGACGGCGATGACCCAGAGCGGCCTTTCGTCAGGCGCGTATGCGATCAGGTAATTCCGCACGCGGATGAAGCGCAACGGACGGCTGGTGAGATCGATTCGGCGGTGACCGCTATGAGGAAACGGAACTAAGCGCTCAATGGCATTGAAAACTTCTCTAACGACCCGGTCGGCGGCATCAGGATTGTCCGCCGCAATATAGCCTCGGATTTCGTCAACGTCCCCGTAAGCTTTCGGATGAAGCTCATAGCCCGCGTAATCCGTCATCGCGAGCGTTTGCGCTCGGCTTCCGTTCTTGCCATCAGACGGGCAAAAGCTTCGTCCCCGGGTATCATCTTCACTTTCCCGCTCTTGATGTCGTCGTAGCGGGAGTCCAGCATTTCGCGGGTTCCTGCAAGCTCGTCCACATAGCCAGCCACCGCGTCTTGCACCAGTTGAACGGCGTCGAGTCCGCTCTCGCGGGCGATTTGCTCAAGCTTGGCTTGCACGGCAGGCTCAAATTGGACTTCCATGACAGATCCTCTCAGGGAGAAGCGTTCTCTTTCCAGATTAGAGGATATCGCGGCGCGGTGTCACGGAGTTCAGGACTGCGGTGACTCCCAGCGCCGGCCCGGGGTCATAATCAATATCAATAGTATGCGTTCCAGCTTGCGAGCGATGGCGGCGGTCTGTTGTCTTCTCGGTTCTGTCGGCGCCCAACTGCTCCCGAAGTTCATGGGGCGGCAAGTTACTATCGTGAAACCTGGGCGCATCGACGACTTTTTTCCGAAAGGCCCGGCTTCCGTTTGCCTGGAAGGCCCGCCGAAACGGCAGTGCTACACCGCACCGAAAGACTATGGGAAGAATCCCACAGTGGAAGTCGTCGAGTTGAAGAAAGGCTTGCCCGCCATCTTGTTCTCAGCAGAGACCGGCGGAGTTAGCGGATGGTCGGTGCATTTCGCGCTCTTGGGACCCGACATGAACAACATGCTATTGGCCGACCCGGTTGATAATCAGAATCAGCACGCGTTCTGGAGCGAACCAACAATCTCCGATGAGCCAGTATTCCTGGTGGCCGTCTATGCTGCCGGCTCGGACGAGGCTCACTATGGCCCGCATCGATACATCATCTCGGCATATTTTGCGGGTGCGTCGCCGGACGATCGGTCATATCACCTCCAAGATCGATTTATGACTGTCAAGAAATATGATCTGGAAGCAAGCGCTGACATTCTAGTTGCGGAAAAGCCCGAGATCCTCTCCCGCCTCCGCCGCGTCAAATCAACGCATTAGATCCCCTATCAACTGGACTTGACAACAACACACTAAAGTTTGATAATGGACCTAGGCTAAATCAAACCCGCCCTTGTGGCCGGGGAATTGAGGGAAGAATGAGCAAAATCATAGGCATAGACTTGGGGACAACCAACTCCGTCGTGTCCGTCATGGAAGGCGGCCAAGCCGTTGTCATCCCGAACCAGGAGGGCGGCCGGACCACGCCGTCCGTCGTCGCGTTCACCAAAACCGGTGAGCGCCTGGTCGGCACCGTGGCGAAGCGCCAATCGGTCACCAATCCGGAAAACACCGTCTATTCGATCAAACGCTTCATGGGCCGCCGCTTCAGCGAAGTGAGCGAAGAGATGAAGCTGGTTCCGTACAAAGTTGTCGCCGGCGAAAACGGCGACGCGCGCGTTGAGATCAACGGCAAGCGCTACTCGCCGCCCGAGATTTCCGCGATGATTCTCACCAAATTGAAGGAAGCCGCCGAAGCGTACCTCGGCGAAAAGGTCACCAAGGCCGTCATCACCGTCCCGGCCTATTTCAACGATTCGCAGCGTCAGGCCACCAAGGACGCCGGTCAAATCGCGGGTCTCGAGGTCATGCGCATCATCAACGAACCCACGGCGGCGGCGCTCGCGTACGGGCTCGATAAGAAGAAGAACGAAACCATTGCGGTCTACGACTTCGGCGGTGGCACGTTCGACATCTCGATCCTCGAAGTCGGCGACGGCGTGGTGGAGGTGAAGTCCACCAACGGCGACACGCATCTGGGCGGCGACAACATCGACCAGCGGATTATCGACTGGCTGGTCCAGGAGTTCAAGAAGGAAACCGGCGTGGACGTTTCCAAGGACCAGATGGCCTTACAGCGCCTCAAGGAAGCCGCCGAAAAGGCCAAGATCGAGCTGTCCAATGTGCTCGAAACCGAAATCAATCTGCCGTTCCTGACGGCCGATGCCAGCGGTCCCAAGCACATGAATGTGAAGCTGACGCGCGCGCGGCTGGAGCAAATGGTTGCCGACATCCTCGATCGCGCAAGCGGTCCGTGCCGGCAGGCCATTACCGATGCCAACGTCACACCGGCGCAGATCGATGAAGTGGTGCTGGTGGGCGGTTCCACCCGCATGCCGAAGGTCCAGCAAATGGTGCGGGATCTGTTCTCGAAGGAACCCAACAAGAGCGTGAACCCCGACGAAGTGGTAGCGGTCGGCGCAGCGGTACAAGGCGGCGTGTTGGGCGGCGAAGTGAAGGATGTCCTGCTGCTCGACGTTACTCCTCTTTCGCTCGGCATCGAAACGCTGGGCGGCGTGTTCACGCGCCTGATCGAGCGCAACACCACCATCCCGACGCGCAAGAGCGAAGTTTTCTCTACCGCGTCCGACAGCCAGACTTCGGTCGAGATCAAGGTCTACCAGGGCGAGCGCGCCATGGCGGCCGACAACAAAATGCTCGGCGTGTTCCAACTGGTGGGCATTCCGCCGGCCCCGCGCGGGATTCCGCAGGTCGAAGTCACGTTCGACATCGACGCCAACGGCATTCTGAACGTCACGGCCAAGGACAAAGCCACCAACAACGAGCAAAAGATCACCATCACCTCTTCTTCGGGCTTGAGCAAAGATGAAGTGGAGAAGATGGCGAAGGACGCCGATTCGCACGCCTCCGACGATCGCAAGAAGAAGGAAGAAATCGAGTCCCGCAACCGGGCCGACGCGATGGTTTACAACATCGAGAAGATGCTGAAGGAGCATCGCGACAAAGTCAGCGCCGACGACGCCAAAGCCGTTGAGGACGCGCTCGCTGAGACCAAGAAGGCGATGCAGGAAGGCGGTATCGATCGCATCAACCAAGCCACGTCGAAGCTCGAAACCGCGAGCCACAAGCTGGCTGAGGCCATGTACAAGGCATCGAGTCAGCAGCCTCCTCCGCAGGGCGGGGCTCCGGGCGCCGATGGAAATGGCGCTTCGGGCGGTGAAGCAAAACCGAAGGACAATGTTGTGGACGCCGAGTTCGTGGACGTCGACGACAAAAAGTAAGTAGTTGACTGTTGTTGGTTGTTGGTTCTTGGTTGTCCGCAATGTCCGGCGCCAGGCAGCTAACAACCAACAACCAATAACCAAGAACCGACATGCCAGCCGCAAGCAAACACGATTACTACGAAACGCTCGGCGTATCTCGCGGCGCCAAAGAAGACGAGATCCGCAAGGCCTATCGCAAGCTGGCGCGCAAGTATCATCCCGACCTCAATCCCGGCGACAAAGCTTCTGAAGAGCGCTTTAAGAAAGTCCAGGAAGCCTACGACATCCTGAGCGATTCCAAGAAACGCCAGGTTTACGATCAGTACGGTTTCTATTCCGACAACATCCCTCCCGGAGGTCCCGGCGGTGGTCCGGGCGCCGGGGCCGGCCAGCCAGGCATGGGCTTCGGTGGCTTCGATTTTTCAGAATATGTGAATCACACCGGCGAGCCTCATACAGGTGGCGCCGCTGGCACGGGCGCGTTTCGCGACATTTTCAGCCAGTTTTTCGGCAGCCGCGGCGAAGAACGGGCGAATGGCGGACCGGAAAAGGGTTCTGACCTCGAATACGGCCTCGATATCGACTTTTGGCAGGCCATTCGGGGCACGCAGGTTCGCCTAAACATCGCCCGCCAGGAAATCTGCGAAACGTGCAACGGCAGCGGGTCGGTGGGCGGCGCGTCGACCGTTTGCCCCGAATGCGACGGCACCGGCAGCGTGAACCAGATGGCCGGCGCGATGAAGTTCAGCCTCACCTGCCCGCGCTGCGACGGCAAAGGCCGGCTCAAGAACACCTGCCCCACTTGTCATGGCGACGGGCGATTGTCCAAATCCGAAATGGTCGACGTTCGCATCCCGCCGGGGGCGCAATCCGGCTCACGCTTGCGGGTCGCCGGCAAAGGTAACGCCGGACGAGCGGGCGGCGCTGCGGGCGATCTCTACATCACGGTGCGCGTGGAGCCGCACGCGTTTTTCCGCCGCGATGGCGACGACATTCATATTCAAGTGCCGGTGACGGTGTCCGAAGCCGGTCTCGGCGCCAAGATCGAAGTGCCTACCATCGATGGCCGTGCTTTGCTCAAAGTGCCGCAAGGAACGCAAAACCAGCAGAAGTTCCGCTTGCGCGAAAAAGGCGTCATGAACTCGCGCAAGAATCAGCGCGGCGACGAAATCGTCGAGGTGGTAATCCAGGCGCCGAAAGTGGATGACGAACGTACGCGCGAGTTGTTGCGCGAGCTATCGCAAGTGAGTTCGGAAGATCCGCGCAAGGAAATTTGGACGAAGGTTTAATATGGCCAAATCCCGATCCAAAGCCGCCTTTATGATTTCGGCCGTCGCCGAACAATACCAGATTCATCCCCAAACCCTGCGCCTTTACGAGCGCGAAGGGCTGCTCGCTCCTTCCCGCAGCGAAGGCAACACGCGCCTCTACACCGACGACGACCTGGAACGCCTGGAAGTGATCCTCAAACTCACGCGCGATCTGGGCGTGAACCTGGCCGGCGTCGAGATTATTCTGAACATGCGCGAGAAAATGGCCGCGATGCAGGATCAAATCGAAGCCTTCGTCTCGACGCTCAATCAGGAATTCGCGCACCAGGCGCGCCGCCAGTCGCCGCCTGAATCCCGCCGCTCGCTCATCCCCGTGGTGCAGATGCGCCCGCCCGCCGTGATCGAAATTCCGAAAAAGAAGCGCCCGAAAGCGAACTGATCGGTTATCTATTGCGGTCCGAGTCCCCGAACAGCGTTGTTATCTTCCGGCGATCGACGAAATCCCGGATTTCCTCTCGATCAAAATCACGCCACATTCCCAGAAGTATCGCACCGCAGAAAACCATGTAAACCAGCTTTTCAAGTAGCGGTTCGTCGCCGACTATCGCCATCACGATGATAAGTGCTGGTATGGCCGAGAGAACCAGCCGGAGCGAGAGAAACATGTCCTCGCTCTTGATGTGTCCCTTCACATCCGCTATTTTACGCCCTGTGCAGCTTGCTCCGTATAGCCGGCTAACGCCACTGCAATCGTGAAAGAATATAGAAAGACGCAACCCTTCGGCGCAACCGTCTGGCGTGAGGGAGACTGGTACGTTTCGCAACGTCTCGAAGTCGACGTCGCAAGCCAGGGTGAGTCCGAAGAGGAAGCTCTTGCCAACCTTAAGGAAGCTCTGGAGCTTCACTTCGAGCCGCCGCAAGCCACCCGCCCCTAATGCATCCGCTCCAAATATTGCCCCGTCGTCCCATCCACGTACACTGAATAGTCGCTCGTCCCCACGGTCTCGCCCCAAATCACCCGCCACGTCACATCCGGGAACCGCTTGGTCATCTCCATCAAGAACACCACCGGCTTGTCCGGATTCTTCTTGATATAGTCGGCGCTCTTCTCCGCCGCGGTTTTGTACGCTTCGTCCGAATCCACCTTGATCGCCGCGATTTCGAACGGCGACTGCGGGGGCCGCGGCGTATAATCCTCTTCGATTCCGCCGTACACGCCCTGGTGCAGATTGCCTTCCTCTTCCGTCACCGAATACGTGTACGTCTTCGCCTTGCCGCGCGACGCCGATACGAAGATCACCTGCCAAACCCCCGCCTTGCCCGGCTCGTTCTTCGTATGCGCCAGATTCAAGCTGCGGATCTCGAGCGGCAGCGCATCCGGCGACCATCCGCGCGCCTGCGGATACATCTGCTGGAACGCCTGCCGTCCAGTCAATGCCGGAAGCGGCTTCGGCGGCTCTTTCGCGGGGGCGGCCTTGGGAGTGTCCGAACACCCGGATAAAAACAGAGCTACCGGGGCCAGCCACAGCATGGGGATCACATTTCGCATCACTTCATTCTCGCGTCATTGCCGCGCCGAATCTATGATCCGCCGATGATTCTTTTTATGGGGGCTATAATAGGCCGATCGAGAAAGTGCTGGAACCAGAAGCCCTCAACTTGTAGTACTTCGCAGTACCCTTTGATTAGAAAGTACCTTGTCCTAACCATCCAGTAAGGTGAAGACTGATAGTTGAGATGACAGATGGAGAGAACTGACTTAGATCAGTGGAGGGCTAGAGAAGTCGCGCGTCTGCTGGCGCTCGTCGAAACCCAACGCCGCTACTATCAGGAGATCGTTGCGTCCATTCCCGTTGGATTGATGGTCCTCTCCGCCGATCTGAACATCCTTTTGGCCAATGGAACCGCCCGAAAGATATTTGGCCTGCAGGCCGGCGACTCGTCACATCGACGGATGGATACAATACTGCCCACCTCGCTGCTCGATCGGATTGAAGAAGTGCTGAAAACCGGCGTCTCGGAGGTCGGGGTCCGCGTGGAGACTAATCGCGGCAGGCGACTCCGCGTTGGGATCCTCGGCATTCGCAATTGGGACGAAGAAGCCGCCCAGGAAGCGCTGCTCTCGATCGAAGATTTGACGTCCGTGGAAACGGTGCCTGAAGCTGCGGCCACGGTCGAGATCCCAGTGCCCGAAGTCCCCGCCGCTCCTCCGCCTGCGGTGGCTGCGTCGGACTTCATTGA
Organism: Bryobacterales bacterium; assembly: GCA_963772905.1. Lineage (GTDB taxonomy): Bacteria > Acidobacteriota > Terriglobia > Bryobacterales > Bryobacteraceae > Palsa-89. The sequence continues at coordinate 1,076,776 of CAVYZD010000001.1, forward strand.
CAACCTGGACGCCATCCTGTGGGCCGTGGAACTGCCTTCCATGAATTTCGTTTTCGCCAGTCCGCAAGCTGCGAAGTTGCTGGGTTTTGCGCCCGAACATTGGACCAGCCATCCGTCGTTCTGGATCGATCGCGTGCATAACTCCGACCGCGATTGGGTGGCGCAATCCTACCAGCGGGCAATCGAATTCGGCAGCGAATCCGGCGCACCGCACTCCTGCGAGTTCCAGGCCATCACCTCGGGCGGCGGATCCGTTTGGTTGCGCGAATACTCGCGGTTGCTTCCGGCGGCCGAGGGCCAGCCTCGCTACATGATTGGCGTGGCCGTGGATGTCACCGAGCGCCGCATGCTTGAAGACCAACTGATGCAGGCCGAGCGAGTGGAATCCGTCTCGCGCCTGGCCAGCCGCATGGCGCACGACCTGAACAACACGCTCATGATCTTGACCGGCTACAGCGAAGAGCTGCTCAACGCTCTGCCCGCCGGCAGCACCATGCGTTCTGATGTCCAGGAAATCCTCACCGCCACCGAACGTATGGGCGGGCTTACCAGCCAGTTGCTTTCGTTCGCACGCCGGCAAGGTCCGGCGGCTGCCGAGATGGAATTGGAATCTGCGCTCGGAAAAATGAGCGCGCGGTTGAACGCACTGCTCGGAACGCACGTCGGTCTAGATATGCGTCTCTCGGGCGAACCGAACCGGATTCACGCTGATGCCCAGCAACTGGAGCAGGTCGTCACCGCCATCGTGGAGCGCGCGCGCCAAGGCATCCACGCCGGCCAACGAATTACGCTCGAGACCTCGCACCTGGACATCACCGAGGATCTGCGTCGCCCCAACGCTCCGCTCCAGCCCGGCTCTTATGCTGTCGTCTCGATCATCGCGCCATCGCAGCCGCTGGACGCCGAGGCGAAAGCCGCCATGTTCGAATGCTCGTTGCCCGGCAAAGAACCCTGGGACGATCTGGCAGCCACGCTGTCCCGCGCTTATGGGACGGTGCGGCAATGGGGCGGCGACATTTCGGTCTCGAATGGCCCGCATGCCGCCACGGCATTCCGAATCTTCCTGCCGCGGTTGGAATCGCTGGCGGTTGCCGCAGCCGAGCCCGCAACTGGCGTCCTTGAACCACCGGCTCCCGCGCCCGAACCGCCCGCGCCGCTCGCCACCATTCTGGTTGTCGAAGACGAGGCCGGAATCCGCGCGCTGGTCCGGAAGATTCTGCGGCGTCAGGGTTACGAAGTTCTCGAAGCCGCCAACGGCGAAGACGCCTTGGCATTGTGTCGCGAGCATGGCCCGCGCGTGGAACTGCTGATTACCGATGTGCTGATGCCGCAAATGGGCGGCCGTGAATTGGTGGAGCGCCTGCAAACGCAAGGGCACGACATGAAGGTGCTCTACGTTTCCGGCTACACCGACGACACTACTATTTACTCGGGCGATCTTCCCGCCGGCACAGCTTTCCTGCAAAAGCCGTTCACCCTGGGATCGCTGCTCGACAAGGTGAAGGAAGTTCTGGCGAAGTAGTTACCAATAGACGAACGATTCTTCTTCGCAAATGAGAACCAGCGGCGGGCCACCCGTCGAGATCTCAGTGGCGTGCGCGAGGATCTCTTTGCCGGCGTCCGACTCGATGCAAGTGGTCAGATCATTCATCGAAGAAAAATAGACTTCTGCGATGCGATACGCCGCCACTTTCCCCTGCGGCGACCCGTTGACCTTCGTCAAAACCAGGCGGGTAATGCCTTTGAATTTCTGCTCGATCATTGGAACATGGTGTTCCAGGTACGCGCTTTCAAAGGCCGGTTCGTTCTGCGGCCTCGGATAGATCACAATCACTTTGACGCCGTGCGTACCCATGGTGAGGAATCAACAACATCTTAGCACCCCGCAGTTTTGACGAACCCGACTCAGGCAACGGGAGCGCTTACGGCTGAAAAATACTGCGGCGCGAATTGCATGGCGCCCACCGGGTTGAGGACTGCGTCCAAACGTTGCGCACGCCGCTGCATCTCAGCGAGCTGCTGGACGAACCGCGCGCGGAGATGTGGCATGCTCCTCAAGCGCGGATACATGCTCTGCAAAAGCTTTTCGCTTTGGCGCAACAGCCGCAGTTCGGCGACTACCGCGGTCTCGAACTCGTCGGGCGCGCTCCTGAATTGCGCGGGTTTGGATTTTGCAGGTTTGCATCGCGATGGCTTCATGGACAGTCTCCTGTTTCAGGAGTTGAGCAATTTCCCTGCCAAGCAATTAACCTCCGAGACCGCCTTAGGTTTGAGCGACTTAGCAGCAGGCCCGAAGTGACGGAGCTGTCGATGGAGCGGTATTTACTTCAGCAATCTGTCGATTTCGGCGAACAATCCCGCACCTTCGAAAATCGGCCGGGTAGATTCGTCATATCCGAAGTCGTTGCGGATGATTCCTTTTTGATCGATGAGGAACAAGTGCGGAACGCCGATCTGGCTCATGCTGCTTGGTGTCGCCTTAAAATAAGACGCGGTCATTTGTCCCATGTCGGCGAGCACGGGAACGGTGACGTTGTTGGTCTGGATAAACTTCGAAACGGTAGCTTGGTTATCGGGAGGCAGTACCACTTCTAAGATCGCGACCTTATCGCCGTAGCGCGCTTTCACTTGCTCGAGCGTGGTGGACAACAGCAAGCAGTGCGGACAGCGCGTGGACATGATGTCGATCACCACCACTTTGCCGGCGTAGTCTTGCAAATCGTAGTAGTGCTCATACGAAGGATCGGGGAGCGCGAAGCCGGGCGCGCGGCGATTGGAAAGCTCGCCCGAAGCTCCCAGCGTGATGCTGCAAGCGGCGAGAAGGCAGAGGCCGGAGCGAAGCATATTCTTAACCTACCAACTTTCGGAGAGACTCCGTGTACGGCGCGCGAGCCACTCCGCGCTCGGTGATGATGGCGGTGACGTAGCGGTTGGGTGTGACATCGAACGCGGGGTTGGCGACAGCGGTGCCTTCCGGTGCGACTGGCACACCGTGCACGTGCGTGACTTCGGAGGCTGCGCGTTGCTCGATGGGGATCTCGTCGCCTGAAGCGAGGCTCAAGTCGAGCGTCGAGATTGGCGCTGCAACATAGAAGGGGACGTTGTTTTCCTTGGCGAGGACCGCGACCGAATAGGTGCCGATCTTGTTGGCGACATCGCCGTTGGAAGCGATGCGATCGGCGCCCACCACCACGCAGCCGATGCGGCCGGAGTGGAGGAAATGGCCCGCCATATTGTCGGTGATGAGCGTAGCGGGAATGTTGTCGTGCTGTAGTTCCCAGATGGTGAGGCGTGCGCCTTGCAGAAATGGCCGGGTCTCGTCGGCGAAGACGTCGATATGTTTCCCGGAAGCCACAGCCGCGCGAATCACTCCCAGCGCTGTGCCATAGCCGGCGGTGGCGAGCGCGCCCGCGTTGCAATGCGTGAGCACGGTTTTGCCGTCGGGAATTAGAGGCGCGCCGTTCCTGCCGATGCACTCGTTGATGGCGATGTCTTCGAGACGTATCTGGATGGCTTCGGCGATCAGCCGCTCGCGGATCGCGTCCAATGTGAGAGCGTTCGATTCGGCAAACACGCGGCGCATGCGTTCGATGGCCCAAAAGAGATTAACCGCAGTGGGGCGCGTGGCGCGGATAGTTTCGCAGATGGCGTCAAACTCGGCGCTGGACTGCGCATGCCGCATGCCAAGCGCGATTCCCATGGCGGCAGCAACGCCGATGGCGGGCGCGCCCCGGATCACCATGGAGCGGATGGCCTCAGCCATCTGAAGATGATCGGTGCAAGTGACATAGAGCTCTTCGCGCGGCAGGCGAGTCTGATCGATCATGACGACGCCCGAGTCGGTCCATTGGATGGTCTCAATCATAGGGTTCGGGACTGCGCGAGGAACGCGGCGAATTGCGTGAGATTGAATGTGGAATGCATGAGTGCCGAAGTGGCGGTGGACTGTGTTTTGTACTTGGCCCAGCCGAACGCGCAGCCCACCAGCGAGATCAGCAGCATGTGGCGCCAGGACCACTCGTATTCGTAGCCATGAATGCTGCCGAAGATGACGCCGGTGACGACGATACCGCCGGCCGCGCCAAGGCTGCGAATCAGAAGCGGCATCAGGAATCCGCGAAAGGCGAGCTCCTCGCAGACGGGGCCGAGAATCACTACAACAATACCGAGCAATACTGTTGTGGCGGTGGAACCGAGCATTTGCTGGAACGGGAGATCGATTTCGGGGGTGCGCAGCACACTGCCAAGAATGCCAAGACCAAGAGCGAGGCAGGGACCGGCGACGACAGCCCCGGTCGAGTTCGCGATGGAAATCGATCGCCAGCCGAGCGCGCGCCAAAACGGTTGCTGGTAGCGCAGCCGCAAGAGTGCGGCGACGGAACCGAACGCCAGAAAATACCAAACGCCTTGAACGAGCAGAAGCATCGCCGGCTTCGGCGTGTGAAGAAAGTAGGCCGTGGTACGAATCAGCAACGTCGCGATCAGAAGGCACGGCACACAGAATCCGATGAAGAGGAGAAGGTCGCTGTAGCCGAAAACCGGCTCGCTGGGGATGGGGAATTCGGGATTGGCGGGTTCAGCTTGAGGGATCATGACGCTCGCTCGATCAGCGCCGCGGCGAGCAGCGGAATCATGATTTCGTGATGGCCGGTGATGGAATAGCCGTGGCCGCCGGCACGGGCATGCGGACGCTCGACGACGTTGAGCTTCGGCCGGTAGTGCTGGAGAAAATCAAAATTGACGGTGGTGAAATTCGCGAGCGGATTGCCAAGGTTGCGGACCACCGAGACGGCCTTCAAGAAAACCTCGGGGAGCACAACCGCCGAGCCTACGTTGAGATACGCGCCGCCGTCGTCGATCTCTTTGACCAGCGAGCAGAGCAGGCGGAAATCATGATGCGTGGCACGGCCGAGCGCGTCGCCATTGGCGGTGGGATGCGTGTGCGGCGTGTCGGTCCCGATCGCGACGTGGACGGTGACCGGTGTCGAATTGCGGTACGTCTCGCACAAGAGGCTCGATGCGGCGAAGCGCGGATCAGCGATCGTTTCAAGATGATGGCCGAGCGATTCACCGAAACCTGTCTCACAATTCAGCGCGGCGTTGAACTCGCGGCCGGTCTCCTCGGCTGCGCCGAAGCTTCCGTCGGGAAGTACGGCTTCTACATCTTCACTGGTTTGGCCGGCGATTGCGATTTCAAAATCGTGAATTGCGGCAGCGCCGTTCAATGCGAAGGCGGTCGCGTAGCCACGGCGCATGAGATCGATCAAGATCGGCGCGAGACCGCACTTGATGACGTGGCCGCCGAGCCCCCAGATGATCATTTTCTTGCGAGCGCGCGCGTTGGCCAGCGCGTCGATAACGGAGCGCAGCGAATCGGCCGCGAGAATGTGCGGAAGCGAATCAAGTAACCCAGCGATCCCGCCGCCCGTGTAGGGTTTTGCAAAATGCTCGATGCGAACCTTGCCACCGCGCGCTTGGATAGGGATGGTTTTGAGCTTCAAGAAACTCATCGGCTCATGAGTGTACTTACTCATGCGACCTTGCCCGTGCGCATCACTTTTTCGAGCGCCTGCGCGGTGTAGCTCTTCTTGAAGCGCAGGATTTGCTCGGGCGTTCCGGATGCCACCACATTGCCGCCCTTTTCGCCGCCCTCCGGGCCCATGTCGATGATCCAGTCCGCCGACTTGATCACATCGAGTTGATGTTCAATCACAATGACAGTATTGCCCAGATCGACCAGGCGCTGGAGCACGTCGAGCAGCCGCTTCACGTCCTCGAAATGCAGGCCGGTGGTGGGTTCGTCCAGGATGTACAGCGTCCGGCCGGTCTGGCGCTTGCTCAATTCGCGCGCGAGCTTGATGCGCTGGGCTTCGCCGCCCGAGAGCGTGGTAGACGATTGGCCAAGGTGGATGTAGCCGAGCCCCACGTCGTGCAGCGTGCGCAGCTTGGCGTTGATTTGTGGAATATTTTCTAGAATCGGAACGGCGTCTTCGACAGTGGACGCGAGCAGGTCGGCGATCGAAAGACCCTTGTATTTCACTTGCAGTGTTTCGCTGTTGTAGCGCCGGCCGTGGCAAACGTCGCAGGTGACATAGACGTCTGGCAGAAAATTCATTTCGATGCGCTTGAGCCCATCGCCCTGGCAGGCTTCGCAGCGTCCGCCCTTGACGTTGAAGCTGAAGCGTCCGGCTTTATAGCCGCGCTCGCGCGATTCGGGAAGCATCGCGTACAGCTCGCGGATGGGCGTGAACAGGCCAGTGTAGGTGGCGGGGTTGGAGCGAGGAGTGCGGCCGATGGGCGATTGATCGATCTCGACGACTTTATCGATGTGCTCCAGGCCCTTGATGGAATCGTGCGCGCCCGGTGCGTCGTGCGATCCGTAAATTTGCTTCGCCAGCGAGCGATAGAGAATGTCGTTGATGAGCGTCGACTTGCCGCTGCCCGAAACGCCGGTGATAGCGATGAAACAGCCCAGCGGAAATTCGACCGTGACGTTCTTGAGGTTGTGTTCACGCGCGCCCTGCACCGTGAGCTTCTTGCCGTTCCCGTGGCGGCGGCCCGCGGGCGATTCGATGCGCACTGCGCCCGAGAGATATTGGCCCGTGAGCGATGCGGCGTTGCGTTCGATCTCGCGCGGAGTGCCTGCGGCGACCAAAGCGCCACCCAGGCGGCCGGCGCCGGGCCCGAGATCGATGACATAATCGGCGCGCTCAATGGTTTCGGCATCGTGCTCGACCACGAGAACAGTGTTGCCGAGATCGCGTAGGCGCGTGAGTGTATCCAGCAGGCGGTCATTATCGCGGGGGTGGAGTCCAATGGAAGGCTCGTCGAGAACGTAAAGCACGCCGCGAAGTTTGGAGCCGATCTGCGTGGCGAGCCGGATGCGCTGCGCTTCGCCGCCCGATAGCGTGGCCGCGGATCGCGCCAGGCTCAGATAGTTGAGACCGACCGCGGTGAGAAACTCCAGGCGATTGCGAATCTCTTCGATGACGCGCGCGGCGATCTGCTGTTCGCGTTCGTTGAGCTTCCATGTTTTGACGGTGGCGAGCGCGCGATCGATGGACATCTCGGTCAGCTCGCCAATGCCAGCGCCTTTCACGCGCACCGCAAGACCGCTGGGACGCAACCGGCGGCCCTGGCAATCGGGGCACAGCGACGGCGACATGTAGTCCATCAGCCACTCGCGATACCCGGGGCCGGCTTCTTCGTAGGTCTCCGTGAGGATCTTGATGATGCCGTCGAATCCGTTGCCGCCTTCGAGCAGCAGCGTCTGCGATTTCTTGGGCAGATCTTCGAACGGCTTGTTGATCTTGATGCGAAGTTTTGCCGCGCCATCGCCAAGCTGCTGTTGCATGTAGGACGACGTTGCGCCGGGGCCGAGGCCGCCGTCGAGAAGCGGCTTCGAAGAATCGACGATGACTTTCGCGGGATCGAAGCTCCAGGTGCTGCCGAGTCCATGGCACGTTTCGCAAGCGCCGAACGGGCTGTTGAACGAGAACGAGCGTGGCTCGAGTTGCGGGATGCTGGAACCGCAGTTGGGACAAGCCAGCTTTTGCGAATAGAGTTTCTCTTCGCCGTTGACGACAGAGACCGTGACCAGGCCATTCGCAAGTTTGGCCGCGGTTTCGATGGACGCTTCCAGGCGTTTTTCCGAGCCGGGCTTGAGCGGAAGGCGATCGACCACGATTTCGATGCTGTGATTCTTGCGTTTGTCGAGCGGGATCTCTTCGTCGAGCGAGCGCAGGACGCCATCGACGCGGGCGCGCACGAAGCCCTGGCGCGAAAGCTTTTCGAGATCTTTTTTATATTCGCCCTTGCGGCCGCGCACGATGGGGGCGAGGATCATGATGCGTTCGCCTTCGGGCAACGCGAGGATTTGCTGCAGGATCTGCTCGGTGCTCTGGCGCGAGATCTCGATGCCGCAGGTGGGGCAGTGCGGGATGCCGATGGAGGCATAAAGCACGCGCAGGTAATCGTAAATTTCGGTGATGGTGCCGACCGTGGAGCGCGGGCTGCGGTTGGTGGTTTTTTGCTCGATGGAGATGGCGGGGCTAAGACCGTCGATGGAGTCGACTTCCGGGCGCTCCATTTGATCCAGGAACTGGCGCGCGTAAGGCGAGAGCGTTTCGACGTAGCGGCGCTGGCCTTCGGCGTAGATAGTGTCGAAGGCGAGGGAGGATTTGCCGGAGCCGCTGAGGCCCGTAATGACGGTGAACGTGTTGCGGGGGATCTCGACGTCGATGTTCTTGAGGTTGTGCTGGCGGGCGCCGTGCACGGTGATGCGCTTGAGCATTTGTCGCGGGGAGAGTCCTATTTTAGCAATAGGGCGGGGCTGGTGGCTGGCCGAAGCGCGCGAACCGCCCAGGCACGGACACGAATTCTCTACACCCAGTTGAAGAAGCTGTGCAGTTCTCCGACTAAGCTCCGCCCTACTTTGCGCCTCCTTGGGACTCCGCGCGCTTTTGGGCTTCATCCCACTTTTGGGCCAGTAAGTGACCGAATTCCCAAGGCGCGTTCCCCGTTCCGTCGTGCTCTTCGCCGAGGAAAAATGCAACGGCGGGATGTCCGTTTAGCGCTGCTTCGTAACTTACAGGGCTATCCAGTCGGAACATAATCATGACTTTGGGAACTCCATCATTCGTGACGAACGAAACCACGTTTTATGAATCCGTCACCGCCTGGCGTTTGGCCAGCGATATCAACAGGTGAGCCGTTCGCATCAATGAGTTTGATCATGTAAGCCCATCATATCGCTTGTAGTCAAAGGTTTGCGCCACGACGATCGTTACTTGTAGATTTCGCCTCGGAGGGCTGTATTCCGTCTTTTCCATGTTCCCGTTCATAGGCTTCTGAGCTCCGTTCCGCAAAACGCGCCTCCATCCTTTCGGCTGTCTCGATCAGAGCGCGCCCAATCTTTCGCGCATCGGCGCTCAGCATCATCAAATTGACCGGCGTGGATACATCACCGTTGAACATTAGGGCGAGCATCGGCATAGAACCGGGAGCAGAGTTGTTGAAGTAGTCCTCGTGCACCCGAAATTGCACCAAGCGATATCTGTTCGCTCCTTCCATTCGAAGGGTTGCAATGGAGTTGGTCAGCTTTTCATATTCGGCTTTCGGCATATTCAAAGGCTCCTTGTTTCCTCTGTATCACCTTGCAAATGCCTAGATGTCAGAAAAAGCCGAAGCCGGGCTGTAGGTCACCAGAAGGGTGGCGTGAGCCCTCGGTCTCGAGCGAATTACATCAGGATAGGGATGCAGTAATCCAGCGCAAGGGTGTACTCTGAAAACACCGTGCTATGAGCAGAGTCGAAAACCTCGAAGGGCAAGTGAAGCAGCTCAGTTCGGACGAATTGCGAGCGTTTCGCGAATGGTTTGCCGAGTTCGATGCCGAGGCCTGGGACCGGCAGTTCGAAGCGGACGTTCGGAACGGGAAACTGGATGAATTGGCTGCTCGCGCTTTGCGCGACTATGAGGCGGGACGGGCTACGGAATTGTGATTCACCGGGCGACGCCCGACTTCTGGACTCTCTACCGAGCGCTTCCCGCCCCGGTGCAATCCCTCGCCGACAAAGCATTCGCTTTACTGAAAGCTGATCCCAGGCATGCGTCGCTCCATTTCAAGAAGGTCGGCCAGTTCTGGTCGGCGCGTGTCGGCATTCACTACCGCGCGGTTGGCGTGGACTTGCCTGATGGCGTGCTATGGTTCTGGATCGGCAGCCACGCCGAATACGACAAGCTTATTGGCTGAAAAGGGCAGTCAAATCCGTATCGCAGAACCTTGCGCGCTCATGGATTCCGAAGTGGTGCGGTCGCCCGAGGTGTCCGGTTCAGCCTCGATCTTCGGCTCGATGGAAGCCAGTTCCTCGCTGCGAGGCAGCAGGTAGACCAGGTAGATGGATCCGGCTTCGAGCGCCCGGTACGCCTTCAGATTGACGGGCATGTTGAGGTAGCGCAGCGAGAAAAAGTACTTCTCGATCGGATCGCGCCCATTGGGCCGATTGATGGTTTCTTCCCGCGCTACCACGCGTCCTTCGTTCATGATCACACGACCCTCGATCAGATCGAGACACAGCGCAACAGGAGCGCTCCAGGCCAGCAGCGCCGCGATCCCGAGCGAAATCAGGATGGATCCGAGCATAATGACCCCGCCCATTTTGCCGTGAGCGTCGAATAAGTCGCTTAAGTGCATGATCTCGTGGATCAGCATGAGGAACCCGGCGCCAAAGGGGATGTCCTGACTGCTAGATTCGCTGTGCGTCCAGTAAAGCAACGGCCCCAGTGCAAACAGCAGGGTCAGGATCACAGGTTTCAGGCAGCGCTTGGAAAGCTTTTTAGTCTGCTCCTTGGAAAGCCGCCCTGCGCGATTGGCCTCCAGCGATTCGGGTGAGAACTGCAGCGCCTTCGCGAGGTCGCACAAGACCTGTTCCTTCGTGCGATATGTAGACGCGTCTTCAATCACTCTAGTACTACTTTAGAAATATCGACCGACGGAGCGGGATACTTTAACCGCATGCCATCCAGCGCCCGCACCACCAATTCCGCTACCAGGTAGTTCCGGAACCACTTCCGGTTGGCGGGAATGACGTACCAGGGCGCTTCCTCAGTGCTGCACTTGGTGAGGGCGTCCTCATAGGCTGCCGTGTAGTTGTCCCAGTGTTGACGCTCTTCGAAATCGGGCAGCGAGAGCTTCCAATTCCGCGACGAATCCTGAATGCGCGCCTCGAAACGCTTACGCTGCTCCTCGCGGCTGATGTGCAGGAAGAACTTCAGGATGGTGACGCCGTTTTCAGTGAGCATCCGCTCGAAATCGTTAATCTGCTTATAGCGATCCTTCCATATCGATTTGGGGACCAGCTCGTGCACGCGCACAATCAGCACATCCTCATAATGCGAGCGGTTGAAGATGCCAATGTTGCCGCGCGGCGGAACTGCCCGATGGATGCGCCACAAAAAGTCACGCGCCAGCTGTTCGGCGGTGGGAGCTTTAAAGGAGCTGACATCGCATCCCTGCGGATTCACGCCCGACATGACGTGCCGGATGGTGCCATCTTTACCGGCGGCGTCCAGCCCCTGCAGGACGATCAAAAGCGAGTAGCGTTTGTCGGCATATAACAGATGTTGCAGCTCACGCAGCCGGTTGAGACGCTTCTGGTGCGCCTTGTCGTCACGTTTTCTTCCGAAGGTGTCGTCGGGATCGCGATGCTTGAGGCGCAGCTTGCTTCCCGGCTCGACGATACAATGTTTCGCGAGGTCCATACCTGTAGTATCGGCGGTTCGAAACCGCCAGCGCATATCACCTAGGATTTTTCGGGGTGGATTTTCTGGGAGAATTGGCATTTGATCCGCCTAGTGATTGCACTCCTGCTGGCCTCGCCCCTGGTTCAGGCCAAAGCTCCACCGGACGAGTTTCGGGCGCGCCGGGCCGAGCTGCGCAAGTCGCTGGACGGAGTGTTTCTGCTGCGGGGACAGTCCGAAGCCTACGACCAGGTCTTCCGCTTCCAACAAAACCACAACTTCTACTACCTGACCGGCTGGACCGAGCCCGGCGCCACGCTCCTTATGACTCCCACCGGCGAAATCCTGTTCTTGCCGCGGCACAACGAACACGCCGAGCGCTACGGGGGAGTCCGCACCTCGGCCGAGGATGCGGACGCGCAGGCGGTCACTGGTTTCGATAAGGTCGAGCCGATCGAAAAAATGGAATCGGAGCTCGACGCGGCGCTGTCCATGAACGCGCGCCTCTACGCGCCCTGGACGGAATCCTACGCGGGCGAACTACGAGCGCGCTATCCGTTTCGCGAGGTGGCCGATGCCACGCCTCTGATCGCGAAGCTGCGCCTCAAGAAATCGCCGTCCGAGATTGCCGCCATACAGCACGCCACCGACGTCAGCCTCCAGGCCCATCGTGCCGCGTGGAAGCGCATCGCCGCCGGGCAATTCGAGTATCAGATCGCCGCCACCATGCTCGACACGTTCCTGGAGGCGGGTTGCGAGGGCCCGTCGTACTCGCCCATCGTCGGATCGGGTCCAAACGGAGCGGTGCTGCACTACATGGCGAACGGACGGCGTATGGATCGCGGCGAACTGGTGGTGATCGATGCCGCCGCGCAGTGTGACTTCTACGCCAGCGACATCACGCGCACCATTCCGGTGGGAGGCAAGTTCACGCCTCGCGAGCGTGAGATTTACGACATCGTGCTGGGCGCACAAAAGGCGGCCATCGCGGCGGTGAAGCCTGGGGCTATGCTCACGGGCCCAGGGTCGCTCACCAGCATCGCGCACGATTACATTGACGCCCACGGCAAGGACTTGCATGGCGAGCCGCTGGGCGAATATTTCACCCATGGCATCGGGCACCAAGTCGGCCTGGACGTGCACGATCCGCCCTCCGACGCGCCGCTTGAAGCCGGCATGGTGATCACCATCGAGCCGGGCGTCTATATTAAGGACGAGCAGCTCGGCGTTCGCATCGAGGACGTGGTGCTGGTGACCGCGAACGGCGCCATCGTGCTGAGCGCAGCGCTGCCGAAAGAGCCGGACGAGATTGAAAAAGCCGTCTCCAAGTAGGCTCAGACTCGGCTATGTCGCGATCCTCGCGGCGACGCTGGCAGTGGCGATTCTGTTGGGCTGGACTGCGCTCGCATCCCAGATCGATGATTACGGCTACGACTGGATGTTTCGCCTCAATCCCCCCACCGGCGGCGCGTTTCACTCGGTGATTTTGGCGATCGACGACGCGACATTTAATTCGATGGGCGGCGTGGGCGGCTACCGCAGCATGTGGACCCAGGCGTTCGAGCTAGTGAAGCGCGCAAACCCGAAGGCCGTGGCGCTGGACGTTGTGCTGTCGGACCCCTGGAAGGATTCGGCCGAAGACCAGCGCCTGGACACCGCCATGCAGGGGACCCCGAACCTGATTCTGGCGGCGCACTTGGAGAACGGCCGCTGGGAAGATCCACTACCGATCTTTCGGCAGCATGCGACAGCAGTGGGCCACGACGGAGCGGATGAGCTATCGACCGACGGCGTCACGCGCGAGATTCCCTTGGAAGAACGAACCGCGGCGGAGCGGCACTGGTCGCTGGCGCTGGAAGCATTTCGGCTGGCCCGAGGAGCGCGGATCCTCGAATCGCCCAACGATCTCCAAATTGGCGATGAAGTGATCCCGGCCCCGCGAGCCGGCAGCGTCGGGCGGCCTTTGCGCGTCCTCTACACGCGCGAGCCGATTCCGAGCGTTTCGCTGAAGGATCTAGTCGACAAACCCGAACTGGCGGCGCGGTTCAACGGGCAAGTCGTGTTTATCGGCGTGACCTCGATATCGGCAACCTATGACCGCGTGGCGACGCCCTATGGACAGGGCCGCATCCCGGGCGTCGAGGTTCACGCGCAGCTGTTCGAGACCCTGGAGCGCGGCCGATTCCTGACGGATGCTTCGAACGTCGCGGTCCTAGGATTTTGCCTGGCCGCCGGGGTGATCGCGGGCCTGATCTTCGCGCTTCTGTCCGGCTGGATGGCCTACGCAGCCGCCGCCGTGATGCTGATCGCTGCGCACTCCACGCCGTTTCTGCTCTTTCGCGCTGGCGTTGTATTCCCATTCTTCGCGCCGCTGGCCTCGGCCTGGCTCACGGCGATCGCAGCCGCAAGCTATCAGCATTTCGTGGTGCGGCGCGCGCTGCAGGCGTCCGAGACCGAGCGCCATCGCTACCAGCAGGCCATCCACTTCGTCACGCATGAAATGCGAACCCCGCTGACGGCCATCCAGGGGTCGAGCGAGCTGATGGGTCGCTACAACCTCAGCGAAGAGAAGCGCAAACAGATCGCCGAGATGATCAATATGGAGTCCAAGCGCCTCGCGCGAATGATCCAAACTTTTCTAGATGTAGAACGTTTAAGCGACGGCCAGATGGAGTTGAAACGCGAGCCGTTCCAGGTGAGCGAGATTGTGGGTGCTTGCGTGGGACGCGCGCTGCCTCTGGCGGAACGCAAGAACATTCGCATCCAGACTCAGGAGCTGGAGGGCGCGCTGGAAGGCGATCGCGAGCTGATGGAATACGCCATCTACAATCTGCTTACCAACGCGGTGAAATATTCGCCGCCCGATACCGAGATCACAGTGGCGTGCCGCACCGACGGGGCGAACCTGCGCCTTTCAGTCCAGGACCAGGGCATCGGAATGGACGCCAAGGAGCTGCGCCAGATTTTCCAGAAGTTCTATCGGACCAAGCGCGCCGAGGCGTCGGGCGAAGCGGGCACCGGAATCGGATTGTCCATCGTGGAGCAGATCGTGCACTATCACGGCGGCAAGATGGAAGTGACCAGCCAGCCAGGCCGGGGTTCGTGCTTCACGGTCGTGTTTGCGGCGGGCGCTCGTGCGGCCAAGCCTCCGGCTGTGTCAGTCTAATAGCATAGGTGGTTCCATCCGTGCAGCGACTTCTGGTTGTTGAAGACGACAATTCCGTTCGAAATACGATCCGGACTTTTCTCGAATTGGAAGGCTACAGCGTGGATGCCGTCTCTTCTACGCGAGAAGCCCTGGAGCGTCTGCGCGCGGATTCCTATCCCATCGTGATCTCGGATATTTATATTGACGAACGCACCGGCCTGGACGTGCTGGAAAGCGCACGCAAGAACAACCCGAATTGCGCCGTGATTCTGATGACGGCGCGGGGAACCATCGAGACGGTGATGAAAGCCACGCAGGGCGGCGCGTTCGACTACATCGCCAAGCCGTTCGAACTAGATCGCATGCTAGACACGGTGAAGCGCGCCGAAGCCAGCTCCAAGCAGCAGCCGGACGACAAAGATTCCGAAATTGAAGACCTGCCGGAAAGCGAAATGATCGGCAGTTCGCCCAAGATGGTGGACATTTACAAGACCGTTTCGCTGGTTGCGCCCACCAACGCCACGGTGTTGCTGGAAGGCGAAACCGGCACCGGCAAGGAAATGATCGCGCGCATGATTCACAACAACAGCTCGCGCTCGCATCAGCCTTTTGTGCCGGTGGACTGCGGATCGATCGCGCCGTCGCTGCTCGAAAGCGAATTGTTCGGCGCGCTGAAGGGCGCTTACACCGGCGCCGATCGCGATCGCATGGGCGTGTTTGAAGCGGCCAATAACGGCACGGTGTTTTTGGACGAGATCGGCGATCTCGAACTTGGCTTTCAACTCAACCTGCTGCGATTCCTGCAAGAGAAAGAGATCCGGCCGCTGGGCTCGCCGCGCGGGAGGAAGGTGGATGTGAGAGTTGTTGCGGCCACCAATCGCGATCTTCAAAAGATGGTGGACCAGGGCAAATTCCGCGAGGATCTGTGGTATCGCCTGAATGTCGTGCGGATTATTTTGCCGCCATTAGTGGAACGGCGCGGCGATGTTCCGCTGCTGGCGCACTATTTTCTGAAGAAATACAACGAGCGCTACGGGCAACAGGCGAAAATCACCGAATCCGCGTTGCGTGCGCTCGAAAACTACAGTTGGCCGGGCAACGTGCGGCAACTGCAGCATATGATCGAACGGCTGGTGATCGTGACGCCGCAAGGCCGCATCGATGAGACTGCCGTGCGGGAAGCCATCGAACTCACCGAGCCTCGCGATACTGCCAGCGAGAGCCTGGCCGACACCGAGGCCGACCAGATCCGGCGCGTGCTCGCGGCCACCGGTGGCAACAAAAGCCGGGCGGCGAAAATTTTGGGCATCGAGCGAAAAACCCTATATCGCAAGCTGGAACGCATGGCGCTGTAAGCCATGCGCCCCCGGCTACCTTTGCTACTGCCGGTCGTAGACGTTCGTCCCGTGCACGGGCTTACCGTTGGAGTCAGTCCCCTTGAAGGTCTGCGTCAACGTCTTGCCGTCCTTGGAAACGGCGTTCTTACCGGTCTGATGATATTTCCCGTCGGCCCTTTTCACTTCCCATGTCGACGTATTGTCATCGATTTTCTTGCTCGAAATGGTGTCGAACCGTGTTCCGGTTGACGGATACTCCTTGCCGTCGTACTTGAAGCTGAAAGTGGCATTGGAAGAAACTCCCTTGGACGATTCTTCCGTCCTGGTGATCTTTATTCCACCGTCGGGAGTTGCCTCGCGCATGTCGGTTCGAGCCTTCATTTTGTCTGCGCTTGAGGTCTTGGATTTGGCGGGATTGAACTTCCAAGTCCCAACCGAATTATCAGAGGCGAACATCACGATGGCCGTGATCGCCATTCCGATCGCTAGCTTTGCTGCGGTTCTTCGCATTTGCCTAGTGCTCCTTGTGGATCAAGTCTTCAACAGCGGGTCTTAAGCCTAACACAGAGTCACGTCCGCTTCTGTTCAAAACAAGGAGAATAAGACGCTGTCTTTTCGTGCCGATGAGGAATATACTTGTGCCTAGCTCGCGCACGTACCGGACTCATAGAGGAGGTTATCTATGTTCGAAAGCCTCGACGAGCAGATCAAACTGGACGAGCATAAGTCGTCGTCCAACACCGAACGGGTCATCCGCTGGGCCCTGGGAATCGCAATCGCCCTGATCGTCTTTGGCGCCCTCTACTGGGGCGTTCACATGATGCAAGGGAGCTAATCGGCAGCCACCAGCTTGGGCTGGGAACAAGAGCCGATAGCGCGCATAACATCCTGGACCCGCTGAGGATATTCGGGGAGTGGGTTATAGAGGTGTAGTTTGCCTTTCACATCCTTACCCCTATATCTGCTTGATTTTCCAAGCTGCGCCGCCACGTAATGAATGCCCGCGCGTACGGAGGGAAAGCGCTCCTTACAAGAATCCCAGCCGAATACGTTGTTGTTCCTGTAATCCTTGCCACCGCTCGATTCGATCATGGAAATGCTCGGTAGTAGCCGCCAATCCAGGGCGTTTTGATCCGCAGCCAGTAGAAAATCGCCGGCAGAGTCTTTCAAAGGGGAATCGCGGTCGGCGAAAAACTTCTTCAACTGGGACAGCCGCGGGTCCTTCTGATCTACCGGCGGTTGTTGCACTCGATATGCCTGAACACTGGTTGTGAACGGCGCTGCCAATAGTCCGGCAACTACGAGTAAATCCTTCATACGTGAATCCCTCCCGGATGCTTGTCTCCAAGCAGAAGGCGCTTGGTTTTTGGAAATCGCTGAAAACGAAAGAGTTAGGAAACGTCTACGGGGTTAGTGCTGTAAAATCAATAAGTTAGCAGGTATTAAGCTCATATCCAACTTTGCCAGTATAGCACGTCGGGCCCGACGTCAAGCCAAACTACGAGCGCAAAAGTACTATACTCGGCGCCGGCTGTACCCATGCCCAACGGTACCCATATCCGCCAGAACGGCCAACAACAGCCATAGCAAGTTGACCCCGGCGATGGGCAAGTGACTGTTGACCATCCACGCGAACACCAGCGTCGTGAACGGCAGGAAGATGAAGCCCAGGATCAGGAGCAGAATGCTGTGAAAGGCCCGGTCCAGGTAGTGCGTAAAGAAGAACAGGAGCGCTAGCGCCACGCGCGGGAAGAGCAGGATCACGATCAGGAATAGACAGGGCATGAGTCGTCCCCCCTTGGACGCGCGGATGCTAGAGGTGTTTCAGCTCCCTGACATCATAGCTTAGGCGTGGACGATGAACAGGAAACTAGTTCTCGTCCGGGAGGTCCGCGTGATCGATCACCAGCGTCTCGACGATCGACTTCGCCGGTTCCAGCTTCAGGCCGAGCTGCTGGATGGCGGTGAAGAAATCGGGTGCATCGGCGGTATCGCCACCCGCGGGCGCCGGAGGCCGGTTGCGGCCAAACTCGGTTCCCAAACGCGCCCATTGCAAATCGAAGTCGAATTTTCCGGAAAGCCCGGTGCGATCCACCACCGGACTATTCAGCACCACGCGCTGCAAGAGAACAGCGAACTCCGCCATATTCGTGTTCCGTGCCGGAAGATTGTATGCCTCCGGAGTCAAAGAGTGAATAAAAAGTGTGTGCCCCTTGTCGTGAGAAGCCGTGCTTTCCTTCAGCTTCAGCGCGTTCGACCCAAGAACCAGGTAGTAAACCGCCACTTCTTTTTGCTCGCGATGGAATTCGAGTTTGAAGCGCTGGGCTAACAGGGTCTGAAACATGAGCTGGGTCTGCTCGTCGGGCAGACGCGCATCGCCGGGAGTGACGCCGACGATGTCATATCGCTTTGAGCCGATCCAGGGCGCGCCGCCAGAGATCAACTCGGGCGACACGGTGTACGCAAAAGCGATGTCTTCCTTCAACGTGTGGTTGTTCGAGGTGAAAATGCGCGGGCCCGCGTGGCGGAAGGACATGCCGGGCACGAAGGGGTTGCTGGGTTTGATGGTTGAGACTTCGAACTCGGACTGGGCGAAGACGCCTGACGCCGAGATCACCAGAAAAGCCGCCGCTGCGATTGGCCGGACCATAATTCTCCGCCTTTCTTCTGCGCTTATCGGGGAACAGTCAGTTTTAAGTATAGAGGCACGGCGTATGGAGGCAAAAGGCATTCTTGATCGCCGCTTTTGAGCTTCTTGCAGCCATGAGGTCGGGGAGTTGCCGCCAGACCTTCCAGGCGCGGCATGATGCGGGCAACGACTTTCGAGGGAAGCCCCTGCAGTTCCTTTTCCGCGCTTGCGGTTATGCGACGCGATAGCTACCCACGCGAGAGCTTGCCGCTCTTGATAAGGCCCGCCTTCACCTTATCCAGCGGAATCCGCTTTTCGTGGCGGCGCGACCGGGAGACCAGAACATCCTCGAAATCTTGCCACAGTTCCCCGTGCTTCTTGAGGTCGATCTGGACGGCCACCTTGCGGCCCTTTTCATCGGTGACAAAGTGGATTTCGTTCATGGCTTGATCGACTACCCGTAGACCTCACGCCGGTGTGCAACGTGCATCACGTTCAGGGTCTTAGCGTGGTCGTCGATTACGTAGATAACCCTCTAATCAGCTGTCCGAATGCGCCACTGATCTTTGTAGCCTTTCAGCTTCTTGCATGCTGCGGGCCGAGGGTCATCAGCAAGCGCCAGAATCTTCCGATCTATGCGAGTGAATAGCTTATCGTCGAGCGCGTCTAACTCCTTTTGCGCCGACGGCTTGATTTCGAGAGAGTACTTACGCACGCGGGCGAGTGCGCTTTACGCGGTTCGCGCGGTATTGCTCGTAAGGAATCCCCTTCTCCTTGCGGCGCGATTCAGATACGAGACCGTCCCAAAAGTCCTCCCAAATGGCCCCATGTTTCTTCAAGTCGATCTGGACGGCCACCTTGCGGCCTTTCTCATCGGTGACATACTGGATTCCGCTCATGGCTTTATTGTCCCTTAGGTGACGCTCTTTAGGGAAGATGCCGGCCCATCGCGAGTTCGGCGACGCTCCAGCAGAAGCAGATTGCGGACGCGAGAGCGAGCAAACCACCGGGCCTGCGCCGCAGAAGTTTGACCCACAGCGGATAGGCAGCCAGGCAGGATACGAGGAACATCAGCGGCAGATGGACCCACGGCACTAAGTCGCCGTAGCGCAGAACCTGCACGAGCCAGGCCAACAGCAGCGCGGAGCCCGCGAGGAACAAGCAGCGGCGTTGGAACTTCTCGTCCCGTTTCAATTCGTCTAACGGCTTCTCGCCGAACATCGGACCGTCGACCGCGGGCGCGATTCCGAACCGTCCGGGGAAGCGACTCAGTTGGTTGAGCAAATCAAGAGAGGCGTTTTCCATCTCCAGATCGAAGGTGCGAAGCCTGCCAGTCAGGTACCGATAGAACCACAGCGACATCAGGCCGACCGCAAGACCGAACGCCGTAAACGACATGGATGCGGCAAAGTGATCGAACACAAACGCCAACATACGTTCGCGACGCCCAGTGCCGTTGAATGGACCCACAAAGGCGCTCGGAAATGTCCACACCGTTCCAAATATTCCTACCCATGGCGCCAGGCACGCAATGGTCGCAAGACCGTACACGCCGGCCCTCATTTCCTCATGCACCACCGCCGAAGATCGCTTCGACGCCCGGCCCACCGCCTGGAGTATTTCGCTCACAGCTCTTTCTTAACCCATCTGAAACACAAATGGAAGCCCCTCGCTTCCTCCGCCGCTACAATAGAAACAAGCGATGGTGATCGACGGCATTTACTACGCACTCGCCCTCTCCGCCGGAGGGGCCGTGCTCTGGTATCTTCTCAATCCCGCGTTCGCCGCGCCGCTGTTCCTGCTCGCGCTGTTCTGCCTCTATTTCTTCCGCGATCCGGATCGCATCATTCCCGACGGCGCTGTCGCGGTGTCGCCGGCTGACGGCAAGGTGGTCGGCATCATCGGGGACGGCGCTGAATGCACGCGCATCAGCATTTTCCTGAACGTTTTCGACGTGCACGTCAACCGCGCACCCATCGCGGGGCAGATCACCAACATCGAATACACCAAGGGCCAGTTCCTGGTCGCCAGCCGTGAGGTCGCGAGCTCCCAGAACGAACGCAACACGTTTACCATCGCCGGCGACGCCACCAGCGTCCGCTTCGCCCAGATCGCCGGACTCATCGCGCGCCGCATTGTCTGCTACAAGAAGCCCGGCGACCCCGTAACAAAAGGCGAACGCGTCGGGCTGATCAAATTCGGCTCGCGCGTCGACGTTTTCCTCGGCCCCGAATGGGACATCAAGGTACGGACCGGCGAGCGCGTGGCCGGCGGCTCCAGCATCCTGGCCCAACGAAGGCTCACATAAATGGCGCGCCTCACTTTCAAGGAACGATTCTTCGATGCCCGCCCGCCCTCGCGGCGTCCCCGGCGCGCGGCCTACGCGCTTCCCACGCTGTTTACCGCCGGCAATATTTTTCTCGGATTCATCGCGATCATCCGATCCATCGAGGGCGCGCTGCTTGGCGCGAGCGGACAACTCGGCAGCAATCCGCACTTCGAAGTAGCAGCGAAGGCCATCGGCGCCGCAGTGGTACTGGATGGACTCGACGGCCGCATCGCCCGCATGACGAACACGGTCAGCGATTTCGGCCGCGAGATGGATTCGCTCGCCGACGTCATCACCTTCGGCATCGCGCCCGCCGTGCTCGCATTCATCTGGGGCGTCGAGTTCGTCCCACCCGGCGGATTCCTGATGGACCACCGCGCGGGCTACTTCCTCGCCTTCATCTTTCTGTTGTGTGGCGCGGCTCGCCTAGCTCGCTTCAACGTGCAAACCAATCCGGTGCCCAAGAACCCCGGCCGCCCGGACCGCAAATATTTCGTCGGCCTTCCCATTCCGGCGGCTGCGGCGATGGTTGCCGCCGTGGTCTACGCCACCGACAGCGTGCCGCTCGGATGGTGGATCCTTTCTGCGTTGTGGCTCGCATTGCTGGCGCTACTTTCATTCCTGATGGTCAGCACCTGGCGCTATCCCAGCTTCAAGGAGATCCAACTCACAGGGCCCCGCTCGCCGCTGAGCATCATCTTGTTCGGCGTTCTCATCGTGATGGTCTGGTACTTTGCGCAGCCCGTGCTGTTGACGTTATCGGTCGTCTACGTCTCAACAGGTATCGTGATTCGCGCCGCGGGCATTATCCGCCGCAGATTTCGTCCGCAGCCTCCAACGCCCGAACCGGAGCATCAAACCAGCTAATGCACGCACATCGAGGCAGTCAGCGAGCTACTATCGCGATCGTCGGCGGAGAATCGCTTCTGGGCAAAGAAATTCACGAGTTGCTGGAATCCCGCAAGGCCCCAGCCAACGTGAAACTGGTCACATCGCTCGACGCCGAAGAGGTGAAGGGCGGGAGCATTCTCACGCGCGGTCTCGACGAGCCGCTGGTGATGGCGTCCATCGAATTGGCCGATCTTAGTGCGGCGCGCGTCGTCGTTTTGGCCGGCTCCAAAGCATCCAGCGAGAAGGCGTACGAGAAGATTCGTGTCGCGAAACCCGCGCCTGCCCTTGTTGATGTCAGCGGCGGACTGGAAGATCTCGCCGAGGCACGTCTCCGCGCACCCATGGTTGAGCCCGCGGGCTTCGATGCCAAAGGCGCGATTCAGACCATCGCGCATCCCGCCGCCATCGCACTCGCGGTGCTGATCACGCATCTGCAAAAAGCCGGGGCGATCCGCCGTTCCGTCGTCGAAGTTTTCGAGCCCGTCAGCGAGCGCGGCCAAGCCGGAATTGAAGAGCTCCAAAAGCAAGCCGTGGCGCTGCTCTCGTTCAAGCCCCTGCCCAAAGATGTTTTCGATGCCCAGATCAGCTTCAATATGCTGTCGCAGTATGGCTCCGACGCCACGCTCTCGCTCGATGCGATCGAGCAGAAAATCGATCGTCACTTGGCCAGCCTCTTGGCATCGAGCGGCGCCGCCATGCCCTCGCTGCGTCTCATCCAGGCGCCGGTGTTTCACGGCTACAGCATCTCGGTGTGGATCGAATTCGACGAGAACCCCGGAATGGACGCCATCTTCCAGGCGCTGGCGTCGAGCAACATCGACGTTCGCACCGCCGATCATGAGCCGCCCACCAATGTCGGCGTGGCTGGGCAAGGCGGAATCACGGTGGGGACCATCACCCAGGATCGCAATCACCCGCGCGCCTGGTGGTTTTGGCTGGTGGCGGACAATCTGCAAATTGCGGCGGAAAACACCTGGGAGGTTGTGCGTGAGTACTTGGAATAAGCCGGGCCTGCGGTTTGTGCTGCTCGGCATCGCTTGTGCGACGCTGGGCTCGTGCGGCTATCGCGTTGCGGGCACAGCCGACTTGGTGCCGAAGGATGTCCACACCATCGCGATCCCTCCGTTCGCCAACGGCAGCGTGAAGTACAAGCTGAGCGACTCGCTTCCGGAAGCCATCAGCCGCGAGTTCATCGCACGCACCCGCTACCGGCCGGTCAACGATCCGACGCAGGCCGACGCGGTGCTGCGCGGCGCCGTGGTGAACTATCTCGCATATCCGATCACGATCGACCAAGCCACCGGTCGCACCAGCGGCCTGCAGATCAACGTCGTCCTGAATGTGAGCCTGGTCGAAAGGTCGACCGGCAAAGTCATTTACGCGCAGCCCAACATGCAGGTCCATCAGCGCTACGAGGCGTCGACCACTAACGACAATCAGTACTTCGATGAAAGTGGCGCTGGCATCCAGCGTTTGAGCCGCGACGTGGCGCGCGATCTGGTGACGTCCATTCTCGATAATTTCTAGGTCCGGAGAACTCTTGAGCCCTGATCAATTTCTGCAGCGCATCCAGAAATCGCCGCCCGCGCCCGTGTACCTGTTTCTCGGACCCGAGGTGTATCAATTGAGCGCCTGCCGCCGGGCCCTGGTCGACAAGGTACTCGCCCCGGAAGACCGCGAAAATGGATTGAGCCGGCACGATCTGGAGGAGACCACGCTGGCCACGGTGTTGGACGATGCGCGATCGTTGTCGCTCTTCGCGCCCAATCGCGTGGTGTGGGTTTCTGGCGCCGAGAGCGCACTGCCGCGCGGCCGCGCCGTGAGCGACGATGAAAACGCGGCCATGGCCGACCTGGCGTCGTACTTGAAGCATCCGAATTCACCGGGTTGTGTGCTGGTGTTTGAAGCCAGCCGCTACGATTTTGAAGGCGAAGACCGCGCCAGGATTGAGCGCGTCCAGAAATTCTACGCCGCGATTCCCGAGGTGGTCGAGCTGCGCCCGTACACGCTCGAGTCCGCGCGACGCCTCGCGCAGGATCTCGCCAAAGAAGCTGGGCTCCAGATCGGACTCTCCGAAATCGGACTGCTGGTGGAAACGCTCGCCGCCGACGCCGGCCGCATCGCGAGCGAAATCGAGAAGCTGCGCCTCTACACAGGCGGCAAGCGCAAGGTCACGGCCGACGATATCCCGCGGCTGGTTCCCAACGCGCAGGCGAGCACGATTTTCGCCCTGGTGGGTGCGCTCGGCCGTGGCGATCGCAAACGTTCACTCGACAGTCTGGATACCCTGCTGCGCGAGGGCGAGTATTTGCCGCTGGCTCTCACGTTCCTTGCCACACAATTCCGGCTGGCGATGGCTGCCCGAGAATCCGGACTCAGAACCTCGCAACAGATTCAAGCGCACTTCACGAAACTTGGCATCCGCATCTGGCGCGATCGTGCCGAGCAGGTGCAGCAAACCGTCAGTGCTTTTCCAAACGAGAAACTAGCGCGGGCCATCGAAAAGGTTTTCTGGGCTGACAAGGCGCTCAGAGACACGCGTCCGGACGATCGCGTAGTGATGGAAGAGTTGGTGCTGAGCCTGACGGCGAACTAGCTCGCAACTGGTTACCGAGCCGCAACCGTGAGGGAGCGTTCCCTACGCCAGCGCTTTGAGCCGAGCCTGAATCCGGCTCTTGTAGCGCGCCGCAGTGTTCTTTTTGATGATGCCCCAGCGTGCCGAGCGATCAATCAGCGAAAAGGTTGCGGGCAGCACAGCTTCCGCGCCTTTGGCGTCTTTGTGCTCGATCAGCCGCCGCACCGAACGAATCTGGTGACGAAGCCGCGATTTGCGGAGCCGATTCACCATCGTCTTCCGCTTGGTCTGGCGCATGCGCTTCAGCGCTGAATAAGTATTAGCCATTCTGGTACAGATATCAGGATACCCTATGCGCGTCCGTAAACTCAACGCGCCGTTTCCTCCGCAAAGATTTTGAAATCGCCACCTTGCCTATACTGAAGTATATTGATAGACTATGTCAGATGAAGACATCACTTCTTGCACTTTGCGCCCTAGTGTTCCTATTCAGTGGCATCATTCTTGCCCAGGACGACGTCACCACCCGAAACGGGTCCAGCGGCTACAACGGTGCATTCATCACCGGTCCAGCTTCTAACCCATTGAGTTTCTTGAATGGTCCGGCCTTCCGCACTACGGGCCAGACTGCGTCCTACGACTTCCCGGACTTCGCACCCATGAGTCGGCTAGATGAGGAACTGCCTTCCTGGATCGGCTTTGGCCTAGAGGAGCGCCTCCGCTGGGAAGGCATGGAAAATCAAGGTTTCAAGCTGATCGACGACAATTACCTACTGAACCGGTGGCGTTTGCTAATGCAGATCAAACCCACCAGTTGGCTTCGTTTTGTCGGACAGATGCAGGACGCCCGGGCCTGGTATCAAATGCCGCCCTTACAACCGCCAAACACGAACCGCTTTGACCTCAAGCTGGCTTACGCCGAGTTTGGCGACCCCGCCCAGCAATGGATCAGCGTCCGCGTCGGCCGCCAGTTGATCAATTACAACAACACCATCATTGCGAATTCGGAATGGCGCGATCAGGCCCGCTCCTACGACGCCGTGGTCACCAATCTGCACATCGATAACGTGCATCTTGGGATCTTCGCCGCTTCTGCCGTGGTTCCCATGGACGAAGGCATCAGCCATCATCAGGAAGGCAACAACATCTACGGAATATACGGCGCCATCGACGACATTGCGCCCAGCTCCACTCTGGAGCCCTTCGTGCTGTGGCGAGTGCGGCCGAGTATTAGCGAACAAGCCTACGGGGTCCGCTGGAAGGGCGTTGCCTTCCGGAACCTCGACTACTCAGTAGAAGGCATTCGCGAGGGCGGAACGGATGGGACCAGCAACATTGAAGCCTGGGGCACCACGGATGGCCTCGCCTACCGTTTCTCCACGATGTACTGGAAGCCGCGCGTTTTCAGCCAGTATGATTACGCCTCCGGCGAAAAGAATCCTAAGAGCGGCACCCACAGCACCTTCGACACGATGTACCCGACCGCGCACGACCGTTTCGGCATCAGCGATCAATTCGGCTGGCAGAACATCAAGGCGATTCGCGCCGGCGTCACCATCGAGCCTCACCGCCGCTGGACTCTGACGGGTCAATGGCTGGATTTCTGGCTGGCCAGCGCGACCGATTCGTTGTACAACACCTCCGGCGGCTCCATCGTTCGCAACACCGCCGGGACCGCCGGCACCCACATCGGCAACGAACTGGACGCCTATACCTGGTACGAGATCAACCGCCACGTGAATTTCGGCTTTGGTGTGGCGCACATCTTCCCGGGCCAATACCTGAACCTGATGGAGAAGGGGCTGAGCTTCACGTATCCGTACTTTGCGCTGAACTTCAAGGACGCGGGCTCGA
This sequence comes from Bryobacterales bacterium, assembly GCA_963772905.1. Lineage (GTDB taxonomy): Bacteria > Acidobacteriota > Terriglobia > Bryobacterales > Bryobacteraceae > Palsa-89. The sequence continues at coordinate 1,102,777 of CAVYZD010000001.1, forward strand.
CGCACTAATCTTAGGCTACGGCCAATCGCATCCCGGGTTTCAGGTCGAGCGAGTCGGCGTATTCAATGTGGAGGACGCGGCGGGGAGCGTCGCATTCCGCCTTGGATGATGCGTGAATGAGCAAGGGCCGCATCGCCAGAACTCCCCCGCGGTGAATGAGGCAAGTTGCGTGATCGTGACTTTTTACGTAACCATGGACGCCGTCATCTGTCAGCACACCGGCCGCATGCGATCCGGGCACCACGCGCAATGGACCGTTTTCGCTGGTCGAGTCATCCAAGTGGACTCGAAGTGTCACGACGCGCGAGAGCGCCCAACCTGGCGCATGCGCGTAACGAATCCCCGCCTTCAGCGACCACGACGCCCATTCAGGATCGGTGAATGAAGCGGCGACGGGCAACGCCGTGTCCTGATGCCAAGGGATGAGCCAATTCGCGGCTCCGGATTTTGCAAAGAGCGTCGCTCGGAACGGCAATGCTGACCCACCGAGCTCGCCGAGAGAATCTGCTCTTCAATCCAGAAGCTTGCGTCAGAAATGTCCATCTCTACCATCCACTGTACTTCGTGGACGCCCGGAGCCGGGGGGGACCGCCGCTAAAGCTTTCCCCCTAGATTCCGATACTACAATCAGGTGCCTTTGACCGAGATATCGCCGGAACTGGCGGACGCCGCAGACGTCCTCAGCGACCAGTTGCGTGTCCACTTGCACCGCCTAGCGGTTTTCTTACTGCCGCACGCGGAAACGCTCGATCGGCGCTTCCTCGCCAAGCTGAAACGGGACAAGTTCCCCTCGCAACAATTCGATGCGAAAATCTGCGCTGCACTCGCTTCCATCACGCCAGGCGCTGCGGCCCGCATTCTGGCTAGCGGTCAGCCGCCGTTGAAGTTCATCGAACAGGTGGAATACAACGGCCGGCGCTTGGCCAAGCTGAATCTTCCGCCCGCGAGCATTGTAGAGGCGCTCCAGGAATACGATCGTCTGCTCACGCCCGTGCTGCGCAAGCTGCTCCCGAGCGAACACGCGAATTTGCAATGGGTGCGCGAACAGCTGCACTTCTGCGTGATCCTCACGCTGAACAATGCCTACTATCAGGTTCGTGAGGCCGAAACACAGGCGTTTTACGAGCTGTTCCGCGTCGAGCTGGAATCGCGCAATCTGGACGAGCTGCTGCGCCGCTTTCTGGATTCTCTGGTCCAGGTCTGCCATGCCGACGCGGGTCATCTTTACCTGCTGAACGACAAGCGTAGCGCGTGGGTCCTGCGAGCCCAGGCGCAGACGCGCGGCCAAGCCAGGCCCGCGCTGGCCGAAGTGCCGAATGGTCGAGCCAAAATGGAGACGCTGGCACACTCGCGGCAAGTGGAGCTCAAAGATGGGGGGGCCGGCGGTCTACTGCTCGACGCGGGGTGGAAGGATCAGTTCCAAACCGTTTGGTCCATTCCCTTGGCGACGGGAGGACGCACCGCTGGGGTCATGCAATTCGGCTTCACGAAGTCCTACGAATGGCTGCCGCGCGAACAGGAGCTGCTGGCTGCCGCCGCCGAACGCTGTCTGATGGCCGCCGAAAAAGCGCGCCTGATGGAAAATCTCGCGGCTCGCGAGGAACAGATCCGACAGCTCGCCGAACACATGCTGCATGTGGAGGAAATGGAGCGCCGCCGCATCAGCCGGGAGCTGCACGATGAAGCCGGCCAGAGCCTGCTCTGCATCCGCCTGCAAATGGAGTTGCTGGAGCAAGCCCTGCCCTCCGAACACGTGGAATGGATCAGCAAGCTGCAGGACGCCCGGGACCTTACCGAGCGGACCATCCTCGAAATGCGCCGGTTGATCGCCGCATTGAGCCCGGCGGTGCTCGAACAGCTCGGCTTGGGAGCCGCGTTGCGCCAGCTGGTGAACCGCTTCCGGCGCCTGCATCCGATCCGCGTGAAGCTGCTGCTCAGCCGTATGGGCAGGCTGCCGCAATACACCGAAATCATTGTTTATAGGCTGGTTCAGGAGTGCTTTAACAATATCGCCAAGCATTCGGCCGCGAGCAACGTAAACATTTCCGTAAGTTCGGCCGATGGATGGGTGAGACTGGCCGTTGAAGACAACGGAGTCGGGTTTCGTGTGGAGGAAGCGCTGGCTCGGAAGGACTCGTTTGGACTTTCTGGCATGAGAGAGCGCGTTGCCCTACTCGGTGGCAGGTTTGAAATACGGAGTCATCCCAGAGTCGGATCGGGCAGCAAGGCCGTCAATGGAACCGGCAACGGAACCATGCATGGGAATGGCAGGGTGGATCGTAAAGCAGGCCGGGGGACCAAAATCCTGATCCGGCTGCCGGTGGCAAAAGAACCGGTGCCGGTGGCGAAGGAACAATTGGCCGGTGCGATCGAGCCCATCGCCGCCAAGCCAATGGGGGGAAGAACCGCGCGGAGAATCAGGGCGGCCGGAGCGTAGCCCGGCACGTCGGAACCGCTGGCGGAAGCTCAGCTTAGGAAAGGGATTCGAGGAGTTTCAAACTCGGGTACACGTTATGGCAAAGACTCGCATCATGTTGGCGGACGACCACACCCTGTTCCGCCAGGGAATTCGAACCCTGATTTCCGCTGAAGCCGATATGGAAGTGGTCGGCGAAGCGTCCAACGGCGGCGACGCCGTCGAGAAGGCCACCGAACTCCGTCCGGACGTCGTGCTGATGGACATCGGCATGCCCGGCCTCAGCAGCTTCGAAGCCACGCGGCAAATCAAGAAGAATCGGCCGGAGACCAAAGTTCTGTTTCTCACCATGTACGACGATGAAGACTACCTGGTGGAAGGCATGGAAGTGGGCGCCAGCGGGTACGTGCTCAAAGATAGCCCATCGGCCCAGCTCGTGGCCGCGGTGCGCGATATCTGTCGGGGCGGCAGCTACTTGAGCCCTCGCATGCTGTCCCAGTTGGTTGATGATTTCCGCTCGCGCATCAAATCAGCTAATCGCCTGCCCCGCTTTGCTACGTTGACTACGCGCGAACGCGAAGTCCTGAAGATGCTGGCCGAGGGGAACTCGGTGAAAGAAATCGCCTGCGATCTGAACCTGAGCGTGAAGACGGTGGAAGCACACAAATTCAATCTGATGCGCAAGCTCGACATCCACAATAAAGCGCAGCTGGTACAGTACGCGATCCAGAAGAAGATCATCAAGATCCCGAACCTGGCGTAACGCCCGCGCGTCTGCGCGCCGGCTTGCCGCGTTACCATAAAGCCGGAGTGAACCGGCCCATCCTCACAGTACCCGTCCAGAAGGTCGACGGCGATTCCTCCGCGCCCGTCCAAGATCTGCTGGCCGTCGAAGAACCGCTCGAAATCCGCCTCGGTGACCGCTCGGTCTCGATCACCATGCGGACCCCGGGCCACGACTTCGAACTCGCCGCCGGTTTCCTGTTCACCGAAGGTATCCTGCACGACGCCGGCGAAATCCGCGAGATACGCTGGGCGCATGTCGAGAACGGCAACCCGCGCCAGCTCGGCAACTCGGTCACGGTTGAGCTGAACCCGAGCGTCGAGGTGGACCTCGATCGCCTGGAGCGCCACTTCTACACCACCTCGAGCTGCGGCATCTGCGGCAAGGCGTCCATCGAAGCTATCCAGATGCAGGGCTGCCCGGTGCTCTCGCGGAACGCACCGCTCGTTGCCGCGTCAGTGATTCATGATCTTCCCGGAACATTGCGGCGCGCGCAGCCAGTCTTCGAACGTACCGGCGGACTGCACGCCGCGGCGCTCTTCGACCCCCAAGGAAACTTGCAGCTATTGCGCGAAGACGTCGGACGCCACAACGCCGTCGACAAATTGATCGGCTCTGAAATGCTCGCTGGCCGAACTCCGCTAAGCGACCGCTTGCTGCTGGTCAGCGGACGCGCCAGCTTTGAACTCGTGCAAAAAGCGCTGATGGCCGGCATCCCGATCCTCGCCGCCGTCGGCGCACCGTCCAGTCTGGCCGTCGAAACCGCGCAGCGCTTCAACTTGACGCTGCTCGGCTTCGTGCGCGATGGCCGTTTTAATATTTATTCAGGAGCATCTAGAATCCAATGAAACTCCGCATTCATGGGAACTCGCTGCGGTTGCGGCTGAGTCAATCCGAAGTATCGCAATTCAGCAAAACCGGTTTCGTCGAAGATAGCCTGCAGCTCGGGCCCGGCGCAAATTTCGCGTATACGCTCGAATCGTCGTCGAGCATTGCCGCGCCCCAGGCTTCGTACCAAAACGGATGGTTCCGAATCCAGGTCCCGGCCGCGGTGGGGACGGAATGGTTCAGCACCGACTGCGTCAGTATCGCCGGTGAACAGCCGCTCGCGAACGGCAAGACCCTGTCAATTCTGGTTGAAAAAGATTTCCAGTGTTTGCACGGCGACGTGGCGCGCGACCCCGACGCTTTTCCGAACCCGCTCGAGGAGCCGGTGCGCTAACCAAATGGAAAAGGGCGCCGATTGCTCAAGCGCCCTTCGCCGCGTCGTTCGGAATCGACCCTGGAGTTGTGACTTCTTGGTCCCCTTCTGATCGGGGCTCGCGGTTCGCCGAACTTCCCTACCTTATCACGAAATCTTCTCGGCAATCGACTTGGCTTGCAGGAACTGCAGCAAGTAATCCGGGCCGCCGGCCTTCGAATCCGTGCCAGACATGTTGAACCCGCCAAAGGGATGCGCGCCTACCATCGCTCCCGTACACTTGCGATTGATGTACAGGTTCCCGACGAAAAATTGCTCGCGCGCCTTGCGTATCTTTTCGTGATTCTTCGTGTACACGGCGCCCGTCAGCCCATATTCGGAATCGTTCGCCATCTCCAGCGCATGATCGAAATCGCGCGCCTTGGCCACCGCCAGCACCGGCCCGAAAATCTCCTCTTGGAAAATGCGAGCCTTGGCGTCGATGTCCGCGATCACGGTGGGCTGCACGAAATATCCGTCGCCCGGTGCTTTGCCGCCACCAGCGATCAACCGGCCTTCCGACTTCCCGATCTCCACGTAATCCAAGATCGACTTCATCGCGCCCGCATTGATCACCGGGCCCATGTAATTCGACGGCTCGTCCGACGGACCCACCTTCAACCCCGCGACCTCGGCCTTCAGCTTCTCCACGAACTCGTCGTAAATGGCCGCGTCCACGATCGCGCGCGAACACGCCGAACATTTTTGCCCCTGGTACCCGAACGCCGACCACAGCACACCCTTGACGGCGCTATCGATATCGGCCTCGCGATCCACCACGATCGCATCCTTGCCGCCCATCTCGGCGACGACGCGCTTAATCCAACGCTGTCCCTTGCGAGGTTTCGCGGCGAGTTCGTTAATGCGCAGCCCGACCTCTTTCGATCCCGTGAACGCGATGAAGCGCGTCAGCGGATGCTCCACCAATACATCGCCCACCACTGCGCCACTGCCCACCAGCATGGAGAACGATTGCGCCGGGAATCCCGCGGCCAACAGAACTTCGGCGAATTTCGCTGCGATGGTTGGCGTATCGCTCGACGGCTTGATCACCACGGTGTTGCCCGCCACCAGCGCGGCCGTCGTCATCCCCACCATGATGGCCAGCGGGAAATTCCACGGCGGCACGATCACGCCAACGCCCAGCGGCAAGTAGAACAGTTCATCCTTCTCGCCCGGCAACTGCACCAGCGGATCGGGCTTGGCGAGGCGCAGCATCTGGCGCGCATAGTATTCGCAGAAATCGATGGCTTCGGAAACATCGGCGTCGGCTTCCGGCCACGTCTTGCCGGCTTCAAACACCAGCCATGCGTCGAACTCGAACTTCCGTTCGCGAAACAGCTCGGCTGCCCGCAACAAGATCCGCGCGCGATTCTCCGCCGGCACGGTGCTCCACTCAGGGAAATACGCGTGCGCCGCCTCGACGGCTTCTTTCGCCAGTTCCGCGGTCGCCTTGGAATGAACGCCCACCACTTCGCTCGGCCGCGAGGGGTTGAGCGACTTCAATTTATCCGAAGTCTTCTCGCGGCGTCCGGCGACGAGCAACTCGTATTCACGCCCCAGTTGCCCGCGCACCTCGCTCAGCGCCCGCTCCATTGCTTCGCGATTTGCGTGTTTTGAAAAATCGGCCACGTGCTCGTTCGCAAATGGACGCACGTGCACATGGACCGGCTCAGCCATCGTACTGCTCATGAATATTTATCCCTTCAGATTCGACGCAGTACTCTCCACGATCTTCCGGCCGCGCTCGAACATGTCGGCGGCTTCATCGGCCAGCTTGCGGCCACGCTCGTACATCTCGCGTCCGCGATCGAGCAGATCTTCGCCCGAGTCGGCCAGCGCATCGCGGCCCTTCTGGGCTTTTCTCGCCAGCTGCCGCCTGGTTTGCTCGCCCGTGGCCGGTGCGTAAAGCAAAGCAACGGTCGAACCAATCGCAATCCCCGCCATGAACCACACTACTTTGCTGCCATAGTCTTGATCCGCCATGATCCCTCCAGTCTTATTCTACCGCCCGCCGCGCGGCTCCGATCCTCTAGAATTAAGTCGTGAACAGCGAAACGGAATTAGTTACGGTCTACCGTTCTATGGACGCGGACGCCAAGGAGAATTGCGAAGAAATTATCGATCTCCTGGATGATGCCGGGTTGGAAGCCGCTCTCTGGGACGACTCAGCGCCAGGGGTGCCCGAGGGTGTTTTCGAGGTGCGCGTGCCCGCCACCGACGCCGCTCGCGCCGAGCAACTGATTGCCGAGGATCCTCCGGAGGACGAAGTCGAAGTAGTAGATCCCTCCTCGGAGCTCGACCTCGAGACCATAGCCAGCGCCGCCAGCGAAATGGAAGCGACGTCGATCACGAGATTCCTCGAATCAAACGGTATCGCGGCCGTGCTGGTGGGCGATTCGGTGCTGCCTAACCTGGCCTTTGACGTCCGGGTGGCTCACGATCAAGCCGACCGGGCCCGCCGGTTGATCGCCGAAGCCGAGAAATCCGGGCCTGCCGCGGCCGAGGAAGCCGAGCTCGAATCCGAATCGGGCGAGTGATTTATTGGTGCAACTGGTAGGCGTTATCCACGTACTGCCACATCATTCGCTGCGTATTAAAGAACGAGGCGTTCAACGCGATCACGGAACGCATCAGTTCGAAGTACTTCCCGGGTGAGCCGTAGTACAGCGGAACCACCGCGCGCTCCAATTTATCGTAAAGCGACGCAATCTCGTCGCCCGAATCATCATCCGGCAGCGCTTCGCTGCCGATGGCCCAGCCTGTGACGCCTTCCACGCACCCCTCCATCCACCAGCCGTCCAGGATACTCAGGCTGGGCACGCCATTCATGGCAGCTTTCATTCCGCTGGTTCCCGATGCTTCAAACGGCCGGTGCGGCGTATTCAGCCACACGTCGACGCCGCTGGTCAGCAATTCGGCCCAATGGGCGTCGTAGTTCTCCACATACACCACCTCGATGGTCCCGCGCAGCGCGGCGGCCGCTTCGAAAACCGCTCGAATCTCCGCCTTGCCCTCGTCGTCCTTGGGATGCGCCTTTCCTCCGTAGACGATCTGCAACGGCCCCACCTGGCTCGCAATGTGGCGCAATCGATCCAATTGCGAGAACAACAAATCCATGCGCTTGTACTGCGCGGCGCGCCGGGCGAAACCGATGGTCAGCGTCTTGGGGTTGAGGCTTGCTCCGGTCTTCTCATGCAGCGCCGCAAGCATCGTGCTCTTGGCCGCTTGATGAGCCTCGCCGATGGCGGCGGCGGCAATTTTGATCGCGTATCGCAAATATAAATTGTCCCTGCGCCACTCGGGAATGTGCTGGTCGAAAAGCTTCTGAAACTCGGGCGAGATCCAGCGTCCCGCGTCCACTCCGTTGGTAATCGCGTGTACCGGATACTCGGGGAACATGCCGCGCGAAACGTCACCATGATGCATCGCCACGCCGTTGATGTAGTGCGAGAACCTCAGACCCAGATAGGTCATGTTGAGCATCGCGTCGTGCCAGCATTGCGCGGCGTCGAGCAGCGCCACTCGATCCTTACCCAGAATGTTTTGCGTCAGCACGCGCGAAAATTTGTCGTGCCCCGCCGGTACCGGCGTGTGAGTGGTGAAGACGCACTGCTTGCGAACAGTCTCAATGTCATCCTCGCTAGGATCGCGCAGGCCGGCCAATTGTTGCTCCAGCAGCCCCAGGGTTAACAGCGACGAATGCCCCTCGTTCATGTGAAAGACGCGAATGCCTTGCAGCCCCAGCGCTCCCAGCATGCGGCGTCCACCCAGGCCCAGAATCACTTCCTGGCACAGACGGTAATTCTCGTCGCCGCCGTATAGGTGGTCGGTGAGCGCCGCGTCCTCAGGCGTATTTCCAGGCACTCGCGCATCCAGCAAAAGCACCGGAACTTCATGGCCGCCCCGCCCCTGCACGACGTATTTCCAGGCCTGCACGTGAAGTTCGCGGCCATCAACGTACACCGGCGTCAGTGGTTTTAAGCGTTCCAGACGGTCTTCGGGACGCCATTCGTCGTCGATCTCGGTCTGCTGACCTTTGGCGTCGAGCTTCTGGAGGAAGTAGCCTTTGCGATGGACCAAGGTCACCGCGATCATCGCGACGCCCGCATCGGCAGCCGAGCGGAGCATGTCGCCCGCGAGCACGCCCAGACCGCCGCTATAGGTGGGAATTCCCGATTCGAGCTCGATCTCCATCGAGAAATATGCGATCTCGTAGCGGTTTTCGAGAGGCATCTTCTTTCATGATCGCAGCTGCTGAATACAGCAGTGTGACAGCGGTGGGCTTCAGGGCAGACCCCCGGTCTGTTGGCGACCGCCGTGGTCGCCCACCCGGCGCTGGACCATCGATACTCGCTTGCTTCCCTCACCAATCCCGCCCGCCCCGGAGTTTCCTCAACGTAGCGCCGGATCTTCCCGAATTCTCCTTCACTTCGGAAGTGAACATGATTTGGCATGAACACGAAAGCATGTAGGCGATAGTGGCCAAGGACGTCGGCGTTGTAGTGGATGGCTTCCACAATCACGTTCGCGATTGCAGGCTGGCGTAGGTAGAACGCTCCCGTGCGGGTTTCGTCGAGCAATCGATCCATGGCGACAAATGCTTGCCCCGATGTGAGCGCGTCTGCCCAAAAACCCGGTGGGGCGGCACACTGTCGCGAAGATGCCAGGTGAGGAAGACTGGCTGATCGGACACGTCTATGTGGGGGGAGTCGGCGACGGTGAAACGTCATCGCCAGAGTGGTTGCGATAGCGCCTGGGAATTCTCAGCTGAGACCGGCCGGACCAGGGGTCCGCCCTACTGGTCCAAACAGGGCTCCTTCACATGCAGGAACCAGCGATCGAGCACGACATCGCGCACGAACCATCGCGTGCCGAGCAGCGTCCTTCCTAAAGCGCCGATCCAGGCCGACGGCAAGTGCTCGCCAGCCTTCGACGCCCAGTCCTGACCCGATGTTCCGAAGCGCCGCGCTAGCAGCTTGGCATAGTTCTCCAGCGCTGCGCGTGAATAATTGCCCGCGGCCGCAACGATGGCTTGCGCTGCGAGCAGTCCCGATTCAATGGCGGGCCGGATCCCTTCGCCGCTCTGCTTGTATGCCAGGCCCACCGCGTCTCCGATGAGCAGCAGCCCGTCATCCACCGGCTTGCGGTCCGACACGCCGTATAAAAGATACGCGTGGCCGATCAGCGCCGAGGGGACATCGAACGTGATCCGCCCGGTGGCTTGCAAGAATCGCACGAACGCCGCCACATGTTCCGACAGCCGATGCTGATCCAGCCTGCCCAAGCCGATATTCAGAAAATTCCCTTTGCGAAAGCACCAGCCGTAGCCCTTGATGTCGGCGCAAAAGTAAAGCTCGGGGATCTCGGGACGAATGTTGCATGCAGCGCGCTGCTGCTCGTCCATCTCGAACTCGGTCTCCTGCGCCACCACCGCGTTTTCGCGCGTGCCCTTGGCGCCGGTCAATTTGGCTACCGGACAAAAGTGCCCCCCCGCGCCGACCAATAGACGCGCGCGTGTCCGCCCATTGACAATCCAGCCGCCGCCGTCACGCTCCAAGCTCGTGAGCGGCACGCCTTCCATGAGGCGCGCACCACAGCGGCGCAGCAAATAGTCGTCGAACTCGCGGCGCCGAATGCCGTAGCTTACGGTCGCACGGTAATCGGTCTCGATGCACCGACCGTCGATGCATCCGGTCCGAAACCCGGTAATGGGTTGTAACAGCCGGCCGCGACCGTACTCAGCAGGTTCGATTTCCAACTCGCTCAGAACAGCGGGTGTGATCCAACCGCCGCAGACTTTGTCGCGCGGGAAGATATGTTTGTCGAGGATCGCGACGTCGAGCCCGGAATTGCGCAGCCCCCACGCGCACGCGGAGCCGGCCGGGCCACCGCCCACGATCAGGACATGGCATGCGTCCATTTAACTTTCTCGCGGACCTTCTCGGGAACCGGCATGGCGCTCTCGCCCATCGGTTGACCGCCGGCATCTCCGGCGTACAAAGGATCGCGCGTCCAGAACAGCGGCTCTCGCTCGGAACCGGTGAAGAGAATTTGAAACAACTGCAAATGGCCGACCCGAAACGCCGCGATCGATCCCGCCAGATACAGGCGCCAGGCACGCACGAAGCGCGAATCGTACATCGCCGTCACTTGTTGCCTGGACTTTTCGAACCGCTCCAGCCAATGCTCCAGGGTCTTGGCGTAGTGCATTCTCAAATTCTCGATGTCCAACACCGAGTAATCCTTCGGCTCCAGAATCTTGAGCGCGGCGCGCAGCGATGGCGTGTGCGCCCCAGGAAAGATCTGCTTGCGGATCCAGCGGCTGAAGACTCCGGGGCGGTTGCGGCCGATGAAGTGCACGAGTCCCCGGCCGGTGTTTCCAATGCTGCGATGAATCACGTCGGAGAATTCTTCGAAATGCGCCTCGCCTACGTGTTCCAGCATCCCCACGGACACGAACACGTCGAACTTCCCGGAAATCGCCCGGTAGTCGTCTTCGACGAACTCTACTTGCCCGCTTAGGCCTTCCGCTTTGGCTCGCTGACGCGCGTATGCGATCTGCTCGCGCGACACGTTGAACGCTTTCACCGAAACTCCGTACTCTCGCGCCATATGTAACGCCAGCGCTCCCCAGCCACAGCCCGCTTCCACCACAGTCTCGCCCGGCTGCAATCGCAACTTGCGGCAGACGTGGTCCATTTTGGCGACCTGCGCCTGTTCCAACGTCGACGACGGCGCTGGGAAGTAGGCGCAGGTATACACCAGTTGCGAGTCCAGCCAAAGCTTATAGAAATCGTTCCCTAGATCGTAGTGGCGGTAGATATTCTTCCGCGATCCGCTCGGGGAATTGTCTTGCCAAATATCGAGCCACTTCGAGGCCAGCCGTGAAAGCCGCCTGGCGTTGCCCGCGCTCCCCATGGCCCGATAGACTTCCTCCAGGAACCGCACAAAATCGCCCTCGACCTCGATCTTGCCGTTCATGTATGCGTCGCCGAAGCTAACTTCCGGATCACGCAGCAATCCCGCCAGCGTATTGCGATCTTCGAGCACTACCGTGGCGACCGGCGAAACCCCGGGCGGCGAAACATCCGCTCCACCCTTGACAACCAGCCGAATCGGGGCTTGGCCGGTAGCTTTGAGAATCCGCGTGAGCACCCATTCGTCCGCGAAGCGAGGAAGAACTCCCATGATTCCAGACCCTCCGATCAGGTAGCGGTGTACTGTCGCTGACCCGTCCTTTGACTAGGTATTAGACGATGTTACTACTCTAAACATCTCTTTTGGGAAACCGAATTCGTCTGTCTAAGAATCAGCAGCTTCTCGCAAGAGAATCGCCAGCTTCTCGCAAGCCGGAAGTCTCCCTTGTCAAAGCCCATCCCGATTGTAAGACAGCTTGCAATTCCGGCGCTCTGTCAAAAAACAAACTAAGAGAAATGCGCCACTTCGCACACTATTCACCATGCGATCGGCCAGCCATTGCGAGCTAAGCGGCAATGTTTACTTTCGAATCCGCCGGTGTGCGGAGGATGGCGCTGGAAGTGCTGGAGTAGACGATCAGTCGAGATGCTAAACCTATTTCGCATTTGTGCCGTTAAGTACGGTTACAGGAGTCAGGTCTAAATGTACGCTCAAGCTCTCCCGGAAATGATCGACACCGACATGGTCGACGACGAGACGATCAATAACGAAATTATCGCCAACGAAGCGATCGAGGACGATAGCCGCTCCGAAGCCTTGCGGTCCAGGTACACTGCACAACCGAAATGCCTGCTTCCTGACTCCATCCGGCATGCCGGCGGTATCGGCCCAGCGGTGCCTCTCCATGGATTCAGCGGCAAGCTGCTGGTAGTGACCCTGGGCATCAATGCCGTCGTAGAGCGCACCGGTCTCACCATCTCCGTCTGGGGTTCGCCAGACCAGATCGAATGGGGCGCCAAACCCATCGTTACTCTCAGGCAGCGGCAGTACTGTGGAGTTTATTCGGGCCTGTTGAATCTCGCACAACGCCCTGACGTCCGCTTCCTTCGTGTGCATTGGGACATGAGCCGCTGGGGAAAGGGCGAGCGCGTCGCTCAGTTCGGATTCGAGGTCTTCCTCGAGGAATCCGGCGCCCGAATCAGTAGTTCTGCCTGCGCCTAGTTTCAAGAAACGTAACGAAACCGCTCGAACCGAATCCTACATTCGGGGATGAGTGTGAGAAGCGCTATTGCTCAGGTGTTCGTCGTCGAAGATAATCCCGCCGATGTGGCGTTGATCCGTGTGGTTTTGTCGGGGCTGCAGTTGCCGCTCGCCATGCTGGTAGCGCGCGACGGCGAGGAAGCGCTGAAGATGCTTCGCTCACCCGGGTTTCACCCGCAGTTGATCATCCTCGATTTGAACATGCCGCGCGTGGACGGCCAGATTGTTCTTCAGCAGTATCGCCAGAAGAATGTGCCCATCGTGGTTTTTAGCTCCACTGAAAACAAAACGGAGGTTCAGCGAGCCCTGGCACTGGGCGCGCGCGAGTACGTTCAAAAACCCATCGGATTTCAGCCCTACGCCGATGCGGTGAAGGGAATTGTGGATCGATGGATCGCTCGATCCCCCGAACCCGCTAACCCCCAGTAACAGCCACCCAGCCGCGCGAGTCTAATGGGGCGGAGGGCGACAGTTCTTGACGAGTAGGCCAAACGACAGCGCGATCGTAGAGCGCCTATCGATCGGCGTTCCGGGATTGGACGAGGTTCTTTTTGGAGGGCTCAATCCCAACCGCATCTATCTGCTGGAGGGTCTTCCCGGCACGGGAAAGACCACGCTGGCGCTGCAATTCATGCTGGAAGGCGCCCAAGCCGGGGAAAAATGCCTGTACATTACACTCTCGGAAACGGCCGAAGAACTGCGCGCCGTGGCCCGTTCGCACGGCTGGTCCCTCGATGCGATCACCATCTTCGAACTCACGCCGCCCGAATCCAACTTCGCGGCCGACCAGTATTACACGCTGCTGCATCCATCCGAAGTGGAGCTGAGCGAAACTATCAAGCTCATCCTCGACCGGATCGAAGAACTGCAGCCGGACCGCGTGGCCTTCGATTCGCTGGCTGAAATCCGCTTGCTGGCGCAGGACCCGCTGCGCTACCGCCGCCAGGTTCTCGCCTTGAAACAGTTCTTCGCCGGCCGCAGTTCCACCGCACTCCTGCTCGACGATTTGACGTCGCGCTCGCACGAATTGCAGGTCCACAGTATTACGCACGGCGTGATCGTGCTGGAGCGGCTGGTGCGGGAATACGGCGCCGAACGCCGCAGGATTCAGATCACCAAAATGCGCGGTGCGAGCTTTCGCGGCGGCTTTCACGATGTGGTGATCGCCAAAGGCGGGCTTGCGGTTTTCCCAAGAATTTCGATTGAAGACACCGCCGACGGTTTCTCCGGCGAAATGATATCGAGCGGCGTGCCGGCCGTGGACGCGCTGCTCGGCGACGGCGTTCATCGCGGCACCAGCATGCTGCTGATTGGACCCGCGGGAGCGGGAAAATCGTCCCTCGCTACTCGGTACGCTCTGGCTGCCTTGGAGCGCGGAGAGTCCGCGGCTATCTACACCTTCGACGAAAGCCGCAGCACGCTGATCGAGCGGTCGAACGGATTGGGCATGCGCTTGGAGCCGTACCTCGACAGCGGCCGTCTGATCATTGAAGGCGTCAACGCCGCCGAGCTCTCGCCGGGACACTTCGCGCATCGGGTGCGCGAACGCGTGGAACGCAATCCGCGCGGTGTGGTTGTGATCGACAGCTTGAACAGCTATCTGAATGCCATGCCTGCCGAGCAGTTTCTCGTAATGCAGATGCACGAGCTGCTGGCCTACCTCAACCGCAAGGGTATATTGAGCATTCTAGTGATGGCGCAGCAAGGATTGATCGGCCAGATGCATTCGCCCATCGATCTCAGCTACCTCACTGACACCGTGGTCCTGCTACGCTATTTCGAGTTTCAAGGCGCCGTCAAGAAGGCCATTTCCGTCATCAAAAAGCGCAGCGGCGCACATGAAGAAACCATTCGAGAGTTCCGGCTCAGCCCGGGCGGCGTCTTTGTAGGGCCTCCGCTCACGGCGTTTCAAGGCGTATTAACGGGAGTGCCGACCTACACCGGGGCGCCGAGTCCGCTGCTCGGGAGTCCGCTACTCGGGAAGGATGAGCGCCTTGCCGGAGGTTGAAGAAGAAATCGGCGGAAGCCCGCAAAGCCGCGTCCTGATCCTGGCGCCGGTGGGGCGCGATGCGGCGCTGGCGGCCGCGGTTCTGAGCCGCGAACAATTGACCGCTGAGATTTGCCCGGGCATATCCGAGCTGATCGCCAAATTGCGCGCCGGTGCTGGAACGGCCGTCATCGCCGACGAGGCTCTGAACGGCAACATTGATGCGTTACGAAGCTGGGTGGAGACTCAGCCGGCCTGGTCCGACTTTCCGTTCATCGTTCTCACCGGCAACAAAGCGGCGCCGGGGAAAATGCAGGAACGCTTTGCGCTCATGCAGCCGCTGGGCAACGTTACGTTGCTCGAACGCCCGCTGCGTTCCATTACCCTGCTCTCAGTGGTTCGCGCGGCTCTCCGCGCACGCGCCCGGCAGTACGAAGTAGAACATTACATCCAGGAAGTGCGGCAGGCCGAGGCCGATCGCGTACAAGCGTATGCTCGCGAAGAGGCCGCGCAGGCGCAGATCGAACTGCTGAATCATGTCGGAGGGATTCTTTCGGCCGAGCTGAATCTGGATGCCCTGCTGCCCGCCATCATGGACGCCGGGGCCGATTTGAGCGGCGCCGATGTCGTAATGTTCTTCCTGGAAGCCGTGGTCGAGGGGGCCCGAAAGTTCGCGCTGCGCTGCACCTCGAGCCTCACGCTGGCCGAGGCGACGGGACTGCTTGGCGAACATGCGCTCGTGGACAGCTCGCAATTTTCATCGAAAAGAATGTCGCGCTGTTCGAGCCGCAGTGAGGCGCCCGTCACGGGAAACGACGCTTGGATCCAAAACGCCGCCCGTAAGCTCTCGCTGGGAAATTGCATCGCGATGCCCGTAACGTCGCGTCATGACGCCGTTTTGGGCGTTTTGCTTTTCGGACGCCGCAACCCGGAGCCGTTCTCGGGCCGCGAGGAAAGCGTCGCCAGCAGCCTGGCTTCGCAGGCCGCCATCGCCATCGACAATGCGCGATTGTTTACGATGGCCGAGCAGGAGCGCCGCCGCCTGGAAGCCGCGCGCCAAGTGCTCCAGCGTTCCAACGAAGAGCTGCGCCAGTTCGCTTACGTGGCGAGCCACGACCTGCAAGAACCACTCCGCACCATCGCCAGTTTCACGCAACTTCTGATCAGCCGCAATAGCCACGAGCAAGATCCGGATGCCGCTGAGTTCGGCACCTACATCGTGGACGGAGTGGAGCGCATGAGCTCCCTGATTCGCGATCTGCTGCAATATTCTTCAACCGGCGTTTCCAAAACGCTTCCCACCCAGGCCAGTTCCTCCGAATCCGCCTTGGCTCAGGCACTGTTCGCGCTTTCGGCGTCCATCCAGGAAAACAACGCCGCCATCTCGCAGGATCCACTGCCCGATGTTTGGGTGGACGACCGCTCACTCACCTTGCTGCTACAGAATTTAATTGGCAACGCGATCAAATACCGCGGCCCCGAACCACCGCATATTCACGTCTCCGCCGAGGTCTCCGGCGACGACTGGCTCTTCTCGGTTCGCGACAACGGCATCGGAATCGCGCCCGAATATCACCAACGGATTTTTGGAATCTTCAAACGGCTGCACGGCAAAGAAGTTCCCGGCACGGGCATCGGCTTGGCCATCTGCCAACGCATCGTGCAGTGGCACGGAGGACGAATCTGGGTGGAATCGGAATCTGGTTCAGGCTCGGTGTTCCGCTTCACCGTCCCCAGGGAGCGGCAACGCATCCAGCGCGAAATGGCTGAGTTTGTCGAGATCGTCAACCTAGATGGTCAAACAACGATGCGCGGGTAAAGCTTGGTCGCGATGGCCATCAAAACCGCCAGCCAGAACACTTGGACCGCCACGTCCATTCCGAATCCCAGAACGGTGTGGCCGCCCTCGACCATCAGGCCGCGCAACAAGTCTACTTGATAGCTCAGCGGATTCACTCGCGCCACAATCTGCAACCACTTGGGCATCATGCTCAGCGGATAAATCGCGTTGCTCGCCAAGAACAGCGGCATGGTCAACATCTGGCCGACGCCGACGAAGCGGTCCCGCGATTTCACGATGCAGGCAGCCACCAGCGACAACGTCGAGAAAGTAGCCGCGCCCAGCATGACGCCCGCAAGTACCCCGGCGATCCGCCAGGGTTCGAATTGCAGCGCCACGCCCATGATCAGCGCGATGATGTAGACCACGATAGTTTGCACCACTCCGCGGAACGTGGACGACAGCGCGCGCCCCGCCACCAGCGCGAATCGCGGCGCGGGGCTCACCAGAAACTTTTGCAAAATGCCCTGATCGCGTTCCCAGATGATGGAGATGCCATAGAAGATGGCTCCGAACATCACGCTCTGCGCCAGAACGCCGGGAGCCATGAAATCCAGGTATCGCAGGCCTCCGGTTGGAATCACGCGAGTGCGCGTGAACACCGGCGCGAAGATCACCAGCCACAACACCGGCTGCAGCATGCGCGAGAAAAGCTCCACGGGATCGTGCAGCACCTTACGTACGTCGGCTTCGGCCACCGCCAGAATTTGAAGCAGCAGCGCCAGCGGCCGCGGCGTATCACTCCAGGCGCCGTGCCGTGCGGCGAGTTCTTGCGACATCCCGTAGCGTCCCTCCTTCCACCTCTCCATCCATCATGGCCGCGCCGGTGGAAACAATGAACACGTCGTTTAACGTGGCCTCCGGGCCGGCGTTCGCTTTCAACTCGGCGGGCTTGCCAAGCGATACAATCCTGCCCTGATACATGATGGCCACCTGGTCGCACAAGCTGTCGGCTTCTTCCATATCATGCGTGGTCATGAGAATCGTGGTGCCGAACTGATCGCGCAATTCGCGAATATGCTCCCAAACCGAACGCTTGGCCACAGGGTCGAGACCTATTGTTGGTTCGTCCAGGAACAACACCTCCGGACGATGCAGCATGGATTGCGCGATCTCCAGCCGCCGGATCATTCCACCCGAATATTGTTTCACGCGCTTGCGGGCCGCATCGGTCAAGTTCATGAAGCTGAGCGCGCCGGCGATGCGCGCCTCGCGATCCTTGCCGCGAATGCCGTACAGCTTGGCCGAAATGAGCAGATTCTCATAGCCGGTGAGATCGCCGTCGGCCGAGATCATCTGCGCCACGTATCCGATGTTGCGGCGCACGTCGGACGGCCTGCGGACCACGTCGAAACCCGCCACCAGAGCGGTGCCCGAGCTGGGCGGCAGAAGCGTGGTGAGCATTTTGACGAGCGTACTCTTGCCTGCGCCATTCGGCCCCAGCAGCCCGAAGATGGAACCCGCTGCGGCGCTGAAGTCGAGATGATTCACCGCCACCAGCGAATCGTAGCGGCGGGTTAGCTCGATGGTCTGAATCGCGCTCTCGGTGCGATGATGCCCCACGCGACCAGAGTAACTCACACGCGCCGAAGTTCGCCTCGGCCTGGCGCCTCGATCAACCAGCGGCCTTCCATGATATTTTGAATCTGCCTGCCCCAAGCTATGCAATCAGCCGCGACCGCCGCCCGTTCCGGCCCCTTGGCTTGGGCCACCGAGCAACGCGGCTTCGCGCTATGGGCTGCCATGGCCGGCTTCGTGCTCGATTCCTACGACGTCCTGCTGTACGTTTTCGTCGTTCAAACCTTGCGCGCCGAGTTCCACTGGACGGCAGCCACCGCAGGTTTGGTTAGTTCCGCGACGTTGATCACCTCCGCTCTGGGCGGCATCGGCGCGGGCTTTCTGTCCGATCGGATCGGCCGGCGCCGTACTCTGATCCTGACCATTCTGGTGTACTCGATCGGCTCCGGCGGATCGTCCGCGGCCACGGGCCTTGCGACACTGATCTTCTGGCGATGCATCGTGGGATTCGGACTCGGCGGCGAATGGTCGGCCGGCGCGGTGTTGGTTGCCGAAAGCTGGCCGCCGCGCCATCGCGCCAAAGCTATCGCTCTCATGCAATCGGGATGGGCGCTGGGCTACATGCTGGCGGCCGCCGCAACCGCGTTCATCCTGCCGCGCTTCGGATGGCGCGTGCTGTTCCTCACCGGACTTCTTCCCGCGCTGCTCACCGTATGGATCCAGCGCAAAGTGAAGGAGCCGCCGCTTTGGACCGCCAAGCAGGCCGCGAGTCCATGGCTCGATCTGTTCCGCCGCCCGCTGGCAAAGCGGACGATTCTTACGACTGCGCTCGCGACCGCGATGCTGTTCGCTTATTGGGGACTCAATACCTGGCTCCCCGGATTTCTGTCCGCCCCCCGATCGCAAGGCGGCGCGGGCTTGAACGTCCTCCAAACCAGCGCGTGGATTTTCACCATGCAATTCGGAACGTTTCTCGGCTACGCGAGTTTCGGCTGGCTGGCCGACTGGTGGGGACGCCGGCCGGCATTCCTGGTCTACGTGCTCATTGCCACAATCCTTACGCCCATCTACGGACTCACGCCCGTGTGGGCCGGAGCGCATTCTGAAATCTGGCTGCTCGCGCTGGGACCGTTGGTTGGATTCTTCGGCACCGGATTCTTCTCGTTGTTCGGAACCATGCTCGCCGAACTATATCCCACGTCGATTCGCGGCTCCGCGCAGGGATTCGTGTATAACACCGGCCGGGCCGCGAGCGCTCTGGCACCCTTCGCGGTGGGAGCCATCGCCGATCGTCATGGATTTGGCGCCGGACTCGCGCTGAACTCCGCGTTCTTTCTGATCGGCGCCGCTCTCATTTTCACGCTGCCGGAAACACGCAATACAGAACTCAAGTAGCGAACTGCTTGCGCGTCAGTAATGAAATCGCCAACGGAATTCCACATAGATTTCTCTCGGATCGTTGTAGTGGAATCCCCCGAAGGTCAGGCTGTTGTCGAGCAACACGCGACGATTCGCCACATTCAGCGCGGTTAACGAGATTCGATATTCGTCTTTCTCGCCGAAGCTTTTTCCGAGCGATATATCGAATGTCGTGTGCTGCGGAAGATAATTCCCCGGATATTCCGCGTCCGGCAATCCGTTGGTAAAACCAGAGCCATAGTAAACATTTGTCGAAGCGAACACCTGCCACGGAAGATTGGCGTTGGCGCCAAAGTTCAACGTGTTTCGCTGATCGTGATCCACCGGCGACAATCCGGGGGGCGGCTCGCAGTCGGCCGACACCGGAACGGGACAGATCAAGCCGCCGGTGAAAGGCGCCGAGGCTTGCGCGATCTGATTGGAGTAGGCCAGGTGGACCTGAGCACGACGCCAGAGTCGCGGCGAGCGCAGCGTAGTTTCCCAACCCTGAATCAAGGCGTAGTCCCAGGTGAGCGGCCAGAAGAGATTTGATTCGCCGATGTTACTGTGGTCCAGCCAATTCCTCGAGCTGGTTTGGAAGCTGTCGACATCCAGCACCCAACCACGAAAGGGAATCGCCACACCGAATTGGTATTCGTGATCGCGCTCTCCCCGCAGCGGGCCGAACGTCAGGCTCTGGCTATTGGCCAAGTCGATCACGGGACCAGTGGCAGTCAAGAGCGGAGGCGGTTGGTAAAACACGCCGTAAAAACCGCGAAATACCCAGTTCAGCCGCGGGATTCTGAGGGCCACGCCAAAGCGCGGGTCGGGCACGTTCTCCACGACGGCCGGCTGGGCTCCGCCGCTGACGGAGCCGGAGTCGAAATGCGAATAACGAAAACCCGCAATCACCGTCAGCCAGCTGGTTACCTTGAACCGATCACTCAGAAAAACCTCGGCCAGGCCGCCGGTTACAGCGCCCGAAGACGATCCGAAGTTCTGGCAGCTGGTGCCGCAATCGGTGAAAACGTTGTTGAAGTAATTGGCCTGGTGTTGGGCGAATCCGTACACTCCCACTTGGATGTTGTTGTTCTTGAGGACGGTCGCGTTCAAGCTCGCTTGCGCACCGGCATAATTGGCCGTCTGACGCACGTTGGTGATCACCGGGAAATCGTTCGGTGAGCTGTCATAGCTGGCCTGGTTGTAATGATAGAAAGGGGAAACAGTGAGCAGCAGATTGGGATTGAATGTGTGGATCCAGGAGAAGGTGATGTAACCGTCTGGCTCGCGCTCACTATCGTGAAGGCCGAAACTTGGATAAACCTGGTTTCCGGATGAGTTAGGATCGGGATCCACAGGAATCTGATAATAATCCTGCCGCAACGAGGCAATTAGTCGAAATTGATTCGAAGGGCTGGCATTAAATATGAATGACGCGAACCCCCCGTATCCGTTCTCGGCGTCATGAACCACTTGCCCGATGGGAGGCTGTAATCCGTAATCACTTCGATTTCCGTTGAAGCTTGCGTAATAAGCGAAACGTTGAGTGTGCCCTCCGAAATTGAACTGGTCGTTCGTCTGATACCAATTCCCAATGCTGGTGACGAGTTCCGCCTCATTGTCTCGTTCGAAGCCGGTGCGAGGAACGATGTTGAAGATTCCATACGTGCGGTCTCCGTACTCGGCATCGTAGCTGCCTCGCTGCACTTCGAGATAGTCGATGTCCTTGGGATCGATCTGCGGGCCCAGATTGGTGGCGATATTCGTGTTGGGCACGGGCACGCCGTCGATGAGCCAATCCGTTTGATGGCCGCCGCGCATGTGCAGCATGTCGTGAGTGACGTAGGCAGCGGGTGTGTAGTCGGTGATCATCGCCAGGCTGTTGGTGCGGTCGGCGCCGGGAGTTTGGGCGATATCCTCGCGGTTGATCAGAGTGGTTGGGGTTACCGAATCCGTGCTGACCGCTTCTGGTTCACCCACGACCACGGCTGATTGACTCAGCGGCGCGATCTCGAGTTGAAAGTGGAGAATCGGCGACGAGTTGGAATTCACTGTGACGTTCTGCGCCGCAGTTTCGAACTTGGACTGATTGACTGTGATTTTGTAATCGCCAACCGGCACGCTAGTAAATGAAAACTCGCCGTTATCGTCTGCTTGCGTGGTTTGAGAATAATCTGAAGTAATCGCCTGTAGCTGGACAGACGCTCCCGCCAAGGGGCGGTGTTGCGGATCGTGAACAATTCCTTGTATTCTTCCAAAAATTGTCGCTAGAAGCAGACAAGGCAAAACCAAACAGAAGACAAACTTCCACATAAATCCTCCTAAGACAGCTCTTCAAATGTGACTGCGTGGAGTTAGAGGGTGGAAGGAGGAGGACGCTCGAAGAGCGCTGCGTCGTGGCGGGTGGAAGGAATCCAAGGTTGGCGCAGAAGCACCGGCAAAAGCGCGGGCGCGAGTTCCGCACCAGGCGCCGCGGCAGCGAGCGATTCCGCGACGGGCTGGCTCTGGCGAACCGATACGTGACACTGCCCGCCGCAATCGCCCGAGGTGAACGCGGGTCCCGACGAATGCTGCGATCTCCGGCAGCACATCGCGCTCTTGTCCTTGCAGCAACAGCTGGCTGAATCAGACGATGCGAATGCCAGCGACGCGATTGGCTGGGACAGGAGAAAGACTGACAACACGGCGGAAAACAATCGAATCGCGCGTGTGGGCATTAGGCTCAGTATACTGCGGAAGTGACATGTCGCTGAAGGAGTATGGCCGCAAGCGGTCCTTTGACAAGACGCCGGAGCCTGAGCCGCGCGCGCAATCGTCGCCCACAGGAAATTACTTCTGCGTCCAGCGTCACGATGCGACGCGGTTGCATTACGACTTTCGCCTGGAAGTAGACGGCACGCTGAAGTCATGGGCGGTTCCCAAGGGTCCCAGCCTGGAGCCGTTGGCGAAAAATCTGGCCATGCACGTGGAAGATCATCCGCTCGACTACGGCAGTTTTGAGGGCAATATTCCGAAAGGCGAGTACGGCGGCGGCAGCGTGATGTTGTGGGATCGCGGCAGTTACGAATTGCTTGGCGATGCGCCGGCCTTGGCGCAGATCGCGCGCGGCGATTTCAAGTTTCGACTGCATGGAGAAAAGCTGCGCGGCGAATTCGCGCTGGTGCTCATGAAGGGGCGCGGCAAGGGCAACGAATGGCTGCTGATCAAAAAGAAAGATGCGGAAGCAAAGCCGGGCTGGAACATCGAGGATCACGCGCGCAGCGTGCTCACCGGCCGAACACAGCAGGAGATTGCCGAGGGCCTTCCACCAGCCACCAGCCACCAACAACCAGCAACTAATCTCGCCGTCATCGAAGGGGCGGTACAATCCCCGATGCCCAAAGCTGTGTCCCCCATGCTTGCGACCATCGCCGAGCGCCCGCCTAGCGGTGATGCCTGGCTCTACGAAGTGAAGTGGGATGGTGTTCGAGCGTTGTGCTTCGTTGAGAACAACGAATTGTGTATCCATTCGCGCACGCAAAAACGTTGCGAACAACAGTATCCCGAGCTGAGCGTGTTGCCCCGGCAATTGAAAGCGTCGCAGGCGATTCTCGACGGCGAAATTGCGGTGTTGGATGAGCAGGGCCGTTCGACCTTTAACCTGATCCAGCCGAGGATCTCGGTGGCCGACGCTAACGCGATCGCACACCTTTCGCGATCCACTCCGGTTCACTTGTTCCTGTTCGACCTGCTGTATCTGGACGGGTACGACTTGCGCGGCGCGCCGCTCGAAGAACGCAAACGGTTGCTGGCGGAGATCGTGACGCCGTCGGAGCGGATTCATGTTTCCGATTACTTCACTGTCGACGGCAACGCGATGCTTGAAGCCGCGCGCGCCAACGGGCTGGAGGGAATTGTGGCGAAGACGCGCACGAGCAAGTACGAAGGCCGGCGCAGCCGAGACTGGCTGAAGATCAAGATCAACACGTCCGACGATTTCGTTATCGGAGGATTCACGCACGGAGAGCGCGACTACTTCAGCTCGCTGGTGCTGGGCCGTTACGATGGCGACAAGCTCGTTCATGTCGGGCAGGTGGGAACGGGATTCAACGAGAAGTCGCTAAAAGAGATTTTCGCGAAACTCGAACCTTTGATCGTGAAGAAGAGTCCGTTCTCCGGGAAGGTGAAGGCGTTGCGCGACGTTACCTGGGTGCGGCCGGAATTGGTTGCCGAAATCAAGTATCTTGAAATTACTCCCGACGGATTGTTGCGCGCGCCCGTGTTCATGACGCTCCGGCCGGATAAGGAGCCGAGGGAGACGCAGGAGGCTCGCCGCAAGATCCTCGTTCCCAAAGACTCACCGAACGATGTCTCGCTCCAGATCGATGGGCAGCGCCTCAAGCTGACGAATCTCAACAAGATCTTTTATCCCGGCGAAGGCATCACCAAGCGCGACGTCATCAACTACTACGACGCTGTTGCGCCGCTGATTCTTCCGCATTTGCGCGATCGGCCGCTTTCGCTGAAACGCTACCCCAACGGCATCACCGAGCAGTTCTTCTTCCAGAAAGACGCCGAGGACAAAGTTCCGGAGTGGGTGCGGCTGGAGCCAATTTTCTCCGATCACAATCAGGACAAGATTCACTACATCATTTGCAACGATCGCGCGACCCTGGTTTATCTGGCGAATCTGGCCTGCATCGACCAGAATCCGTGGATGAGCAGGATTGGATCGCTTGAGCATCCGGACTTCGCGCTGATCGATCTCGATCCAACCGAAGGCTGCCCGTACAGTCAGATCGTGGAAGCGGCGCGGCTAGTGAAAAACACCCTGGATTCGATTGGAATGGCAGGCTATCCGAAGACCACTGGCGGCGATGGCATGCACATCTACATTCCGCTCGAGCCGCTGTATACGTACGAACAAGTACGGTCGTTCGCGGAGCTGCTTTCTGTTTTGGTGATCAATCAGAAACCGGATTTGTTTACGACGCCGCGCACGGTGTCAGCGCGAAAGAAAGCCAAGGTCTATTTCGATTATCTGCAGATTTCGAGCGCCAAGACAATTGCGGCTCCATATGTTCTGCGAGCGCATCCCGGCGCTCCGGTCTCCACGCCGCTCGACTGGTCCGAAGTGAAAGCGGGGCTCGATCCCGGCCAATTCAACATTCACAATGCACTCGAAAGATTTGAGCGCACTGGCGATCTGTTTGAAGCCGTGCTCACGAAGCCACAGAGGCTCGAGCCGGCTTTAGAGAAGGTGGCCGGGAATAGCGCTTCACCAGCGCCACGCCCAAAAAAATGATCAGCATCGCGGCCACTTCCTGCAGCCCAATGTGTTCGCGAAAGAAAAGCCAGCCAAGGCAAACAGCGATCACCGGATTGACGTAGTTGTAGATGCTCACCACCGAAACCGGCAGCCGCTCCAGCGCGATGATGTAAGCGCTATAGCCGACGATGGATCCGAAGATCACCAAATAGACTACCGCGCCGATGCTGCGCGTGCTCCAGGCGGAAGGATGCGGCCTGGCCAACATCGCAGGCACCGCAAACGCAAGCCCCGTGGCAAGCTGCTGCACCGCTCCGGTGACGACGGCATGCGCCTTGGTTTGATGACGCCGTTGGAGAATGGAGCCCAGGCACCAGGCAGCGCAGCCCGCCTGCAGCAAGAAAAATCCGCGCAGCAGTGGACCGTTGAATCCTTCGCGCATAACCTCGGGCGCTACAAGGAGCGTGGTGCCAGCCAGACCTACGAGCATCGCCAGGCTAGTAGGGCCGTGCAGACGTTCGCCGCCAGGTATGAGCGCATCGACGCCGATCATCCAGAATGGCGACAGCGTGATGAAGACCGCGGCCAAGCCACTGGGCACCCATTGTTCGGCGAACACCAGGCATCCAGTGCCGCCTCCAATAATCATGACGCCGAAGAGCGTCGAATACCAGAGTTCGCGGCCGGTGGGCAGATGAGCTTTGGAAAAATACGCGACAGCCAGCAGGATGATTCCGGAGATGGTGTAGCGCAGACACATGAGCACGGCGGGTTCGATGGTTTCGTCGGCGATTCGAATGCCGAGATAGGTCGTGCCCCAAAAAAAGCAGACCGCGGCCAGCGCCAGGTAGGCTTGAAATTGAGGATGGCGCTGCAAAATTCAGGGTAACATTGAGGGTTGATACTCACCGTAACGATCAACCCCTCGGTTGATCGCAATATCCAAGTCGATCGGCTGGTTTTCGAGGATCGCGCGTATATTCTTTCGCGTAGTGACTCGGCCGGCGGGCGCGGAATGAACGCATCGCGCGTGCTGCATTCGTTCGGAGCAAAAACGCTGGCTGTTGTCACTTCGGGCGGCGGGAGCGGGCAACGGCTGGAGAAGCTGGCGGCGAAGGCGGGGTTCCCGGTGAAGGTGGTTCCGATCCACAACGAGAGCCGCGTGAACCTGACCATCACCGATAAGCAGGGGCTCGCACTGCGGTTGAACGAGCAAGGCCCGGTGATAACGCCGGAAGAGCTTTTGCGCGTGGAGAAGGCCGTGGCGAGCCGCTTGGAATCGGCTACATGGCTGATGCTGTGCGGTAGCATCCCGCCGGGTGTGTCCACCGATTTCTACACCAAGCTGATTGGGATGGCGCGCGAGCGCAAAGTGAAAACGATGCTCGATACCGATGGCGATGCGTTGTCGCACGGAATTGAAGCGGGGCCATCGATCGTGAGCCCGAATCAACCGGAAGCCGAGCGGTTGTTGAGCCGCGCGCTCATCACTCGGGCGCAGTTTCTGGAAGCGGCGCAGCGCATCAAAGCGATGGGCGCGGAGGCAGTGATCTTGTCGCTGGGCAGTCGTGGCGTAGTCGCGGTGAACGAGAATCAGTTGCTGGAAGTGATTCCGCCGCGAACCGACGCGGTGTCGCCGCTGGGCGCCGGAGATGCGCTGGCTGCTGCCTATGTATGGGCCGCGACGAAGCGAAAGGATTTCCCCGAGTGCGTGCGCTGGGCGGTGGCGGCGGGAACGGCGTCGGCGAAATTGCCGGGGCTGGAGTTCGCGAGCCTGGAACAGACCAAGGAAGTTTACAAGGCTGTGGAAGTGCGGAGAGCGTAATCCACTCCCTTACGGTCGCGGCTCGGTTTGGTGCGGCTTAGGATCCGGGCGTTTGGGCGCGTTGATGAGCACGACGAACAACAAAAGCAAGCAGAGCAGCGTCGCCACGCAGCCGATGACCAGGTAATCCGTCGATTTGTGCGGCCCAGGCATCACGGTGAGCAGCACGGCCACAGTAAGGCCGAAGATCATCAACATGCCGAGGGCCAGCGCGATTGTGCGGTTCATTCGTTAATCGTACTTTTCGAAAATGATCTGCTTGCGATCGAAGCCTGACTCTTTGAGGATACCGCGGACGTCGTCGACCATCGCCTTGAGGCCGCAGATGTAGACGTCGAGATCGGTGCGTCCGCCCAGGGCTTCAAACAAGTGATTCTGGACATGACCGGTCCGTCCGGCCCAGGAAGAATCCGCGCGGCTGAGCACCGGCCAAAAACGGAAGTTGGAATGATCGCGGGCGATCGCATCGAAATCGCCGCGATAGTAAATGGTGTGTTCGTGACGAACGCCGAATAGCAGCGTGAGTTGCGCCGCGTGGGGATGCGATAGGTAGCCGGGCGCCATGGAACGGAACGGCGCGATGCCAGTGCCGGTGGCGATGAACAGCGCTTCTTTGGCGGCGTCGCGCACGGTGAAGAAACCGAGCGGCGCGGACATTTCGATGGAATCGCCCGGCTGCATCGCGAACAGATGCGGCGTGAATGCGCCTTCGTGCACCAGATTGAGGCACAGCTCGAAGCGATTTCCGTCAGGCAGCGACACGATGGAGTAAGGCCGCGTGATCTTCTTGCCGTTGATCATTTCGTTCAGCGAAACGAATTGGCCGGGCTTGAAATGGAGCTGCTGGACGCCGGGAACTTCGAAGACGAAGTGGCGGACTTCGGGGGCGATGTCGTGGAACTCGACGACGGTCGCTCTCATGCGCGGTCCAGCGCTTCGGCGGCGCGATCGAGCAGCGCGTCAACCAGCGCGGGGTGGCCATCGAGCGGCGCGGTGATCCGCATTTCGATATTGCCATGGACGCGGGAAGCGTCCTGGGCCAGGCGTGGAAGGTCGCGCTGCATGTGAGTGCCGAGCGTGAGGAAATAGGGGATGACGACGATGCGCTGTGCGCCGCGCGCGATCAACGCTGCGGTGGCGCCGGTGAGATCGGGCACGCCCAGCTCGAGGAACGCGGCTTCTACGGCATGATCGCCCGAAGCGGCCATTTTGGATACGACGTCGCGCACGGCTTGATTGGCGCTTTCGATGCGGGATCCGTGCGCGAAGACGATGAAGCCGGTCATACCTGGATTAGCGAGGGTGGAGGTGCGACACTTTCGGGGTTCTGAGGAAAGTAGACGCGCAGATAGTCGAGGAAGGCGCGGCCGCGCGGCCGTCCATTATTCTGATTCAACTCCACGCGTTCCAGAAATACGAGCGTGCCTAAGATCTCGGCGTCGCGCACGGGCGTAGCGTTCTTCCCGGCGAGTTCCTTCCGCAAGGATTCGACGGATTCCTGCATGCGTTGATGGATTGCAGCGGCGATCAGATTCGTCGGGCGCGTTTCGTAGTACAGTCCGCTTTGAAGCGTGCGGTAGGTGCGAATCAGCGTTTGGAGGGCTTCGCGAACATCGGAATCGACGGCGCCCGCGCCGCTGAGCGAAGCGTCCAGGAGGTGAGACGACAAGAACATCAGGAGCGGTTCATGTTCGCGCAGGAATTGCTCAGTGACGTGAATGTCCTGGTTGGGAACTTCGTCCGGATTCAGAGCGTGAGGCTTTTCATGGAGGCGGGCTTCGACGAGGTAGGAGCAGTTAAGAGGGCAACTGATGGTGACTTCGCGTTCGTTGCCGCAGCACAGCGAGCAGATCTCTCCGTTGACGCCGGGGCAGTGGCGGCGTGGCTTGCGAGTGTCGCAGATCGTGCATTTCATGGCGGGCGGGCTAGTTATTGTTATCGTAGCACCGGCATTCTTATTCGTAGACCGGATCGTTGAACGTTTTCTGCAACGGAAGCGCGTTGAAGAACAATGTTGTGATGGTCCGGCTCTTGTCAGTTTTGAGGAAATCTCGTTGCACCGTAAGGGTGTCGCGGTCCGATAGCGTCCAATCGGAACGGACTCCGGCATGGCCTGCCACCCATCCGTCAGCCGCCTGCTGGCCCGCGGGAAATACCGAGTTGCCAATGTCGAAGAACCTGCCGAAGATTCGATAGTCACCGCTCTGGCCGCTCTGGCCGATCTGGCCGCCATATCGCACCAAAGTATCGGCGCGATCTTCGGACTCCGTTCCCGCCGAAATGAGACCTCCCTGGCTGGCCTCGGCGCTCTCGGTGATGATATTGATGACGCCGTTCACCGCATTGGCGCCCCACATGGTCCCTCCCGGACTGCGGATGATCTCGATGCGATCGATGTCCTCGAGCGGAACATCCAGCATGTCCCAGAACACTCCCGAAAATGACGGGCTATACACCGAACGGCTGTCAATCCACGCGCGCAAGGTCCACACCCGGCGCCAAACGAAGCAGGTCCGGAATGTTGGTGGCGCCCGAACGCCGGATGTATTCTCGCGTGATGACGAAAATCGCGGCGCCCGTCTTCGAGAACTTCTGCTCTTTCTTCGAAACGGCCCTGCGATAGATCCGATTTTTGCGCGAAGCCCAGGGGACTGGCAAGCGCGGCCATGATGACGGGTGCGGCGCCAAGCTCGGCTCTCTCGAATTGCCGAATGATTCTCTGCGATGAAAAAACCAAGAACACCCATTGTTGCCCCACGCTGGGAGAACACACATTCGCCGTGTGCTTCCTAGGGAGGCTCATCGTTCGCGCAGGGGCGGCTCTTGGCTCGATTGCACCTAAGGTGGCTTGCTCACCTAGGGTTCAGGCGGAAGCACGGGGGGCGAGTTTAGGATGGGCCGCGATCTGGTTCGCCGTCTCTTGGACGCTTCTTGCGCGCGCGCTTACGTGCCAGAGCGGCTTTGACTCGTTTCTTCTGGCCCGGCTTCAAATAGAACGCGTGCCGCTTGATGTCCTTGATAATGTCCTCTTGCAGGACTTTTCGTTTGAAGCGCTTGAGCGCGCTTTCCAGGCTTTCGCCATCATGCAGTTGAACTTCAGCCAACGGAACCCACCTCGATGTTCAAATTCGTTCGACTCTTCAGCCTAGCAGGTTTTTGGCTTCCGCCGCCTGATCGGGCCCGTCCGTTACTCCGCGGCTTCAAGCATGCAGCGTTCAGTTTCCATTCGAAGGAGCGGGAATCGTGCTGGTATTATCGGCCACCGGTTGAACTTCGCAGCCGGACGGCGGGGAGTGCTTCGATTTTGCGCTGTGGCCGAGCTGGTCCACTCTGACGCTCGCCGCCTCCCAGTGATAGTGCCACGTTCCCCGGACGCAAATGAGAAGTTCGCCGCAACGCGCGAAATGCGAAATCAACGCGCGATCGCGATTGGCCGCGTCAGGCCACATGTGGCCTTGGATTTGGGAGTTGCAAACAGGCCGGGCATCGTCTTGAGCCAGCGACCATGGGGGCATGGCCGCCATCGCCGAGACCAGGACGAAACGGAGCAACATCGCGTTCCGTCTTAGTCTACTGGCGAACTACCTGGAGCGCAAGGACGAGCGGCGCCAACGGAACGGGAATTGTACTGGGACTACCAGCTACATTTTCACAAAGTCGTCTTCGAGCGGGATGGGCTGATGGCCGGCAGCCGGAGTCCGCACGGCACTTTTGCGGTCTGGCAAAACAGCCGAGCGCAGGGCAGCCAGGTCCCTGGCCTTCGGAGCGGCCGGATTCGCGGGCCGGCGGGATCTGGCGTAAGACGCGGAATTGATGGCCCGGTCATCGCCTGCTTCCCCGCCGCCGACCAGCGATCGCAATTCTCTTGCGACATTTTGCAGCGCTTCTGCCTGGGCTGACATTTCTTCGCTCGCCGAGGCGCTCTGCTCGGCGCTCGCGGCGTTGGCCTGCGTCACGCGGTCCATCTCGGCGATGGATTGGGAAATCTGTTCGATGCCGCGCGCCTGCTCCTGGCTGCCCAGGTTCACTTCATCCACCAGCGTCTTCACCTTGGCGGCGCTTTCGGTGATCGCGTGAATCACTTTTGCCACATGTTCCAGCCGCTGGCTGCCCTCGTTCGATTTCGCGATGGACTCTTCAATCAGCGCCGCGGTATCTTTCGCCGCTTGCGCCGAGCGTTGCGCCAGGCTGCGGACTTCATCGGCCACCACCGCGAATCCCATCCCGGCTTCGCCTGCGCGCGCCGCTTCCACCGCTGCGTTCAGCGCGAGAATGTTGGTCTGGAACGCGATTTCGTCAATCACTTTGATGATCTTGGAGATCTTGTCGCTCGATCCGGTGATCTCCTGCATGGAGTGAACCATCTCTTCCAATGTGCGATTGCCCTCGGTCACTCTCTGATCCACTTCCGTCATAACACCCGCGGCGGCCTGCGAATTTTCCGCGTTCTTGCGCGTCATCGAAGTGATCTCTTCGCTCGACGACGACGTCTCTTCGAGCGAGGCGGCCTGCTCGGAAGCGCCCTGCGCCAGCGTCTGACTGGAGGAAGCTACTTGCGAGGAAGCGCTGGTGATCTGCTCGGCGCCTTCGGCCAGATGCAACGCCACGCCACGCAGTTGACGCGTGGTCCGCGTGATGGCCAGCAGAACGAAAGGTGCAACCACCAGGGCCGCCAAAAGGAGTATGTAAGCCGTCCAATGCGCCCGGGACGAATCGGCCGCGCCCTGCTCGGAACTCGCTTGCATGTTCTGTTTCTGCAATTCGGTGATATCGAGCGCTGCGGCCTCCAGCGCGTCCAGGGACTTGCTTGAATGTTCCGTATAGACTTTCAATGCGCCATCGGCATCGCCGGCCTGGGCCGCCGCCGCCACTTGCTCAAAGTAGCCCTTGAAGTTGGGAAACTCTACCTCGAGCGTGGCCATATCTTTGCGGGCCTGTTCCAAATTCAGGAGGGGTTTGATCTCGGCGAGTAGATGCTCCAGGTCGGCGGCGTGTGTTTCGAACTCGTCCTTGTTGCTTCGCGCCTTCTCGGGAAGCTTCTCGACCATGAACAACATAACTCCTCGTTGGCAGCTCCGCAACCGGAACAATTGTGCTTGTATCTCCCCGGCCAGAAACGTTTTTTTCGCCGTTAGGTCGGTAGCCGTGTTCAGCGCTGTGCCCAGGCTTCCTACTGAATACAAGTAGGAGCTCCCCAAGGCGACCGCGACCGCCAGCAGTCCCGAGAATCCAACCATCAACTTTTTTCCAATCGTCATTTTACCCATTGCAGCTTCGTTCCCTTTCATCTACCTCATCGGACAACCATGGCGCTGAGGGCAGTTAATTCCGCAGCCACCCGATTGAGCGGCAACACCCGGTCCACGCCCCCCATCCGGATGGCCTCGCGCGGCATCCCGAACACCACGCAACTGGCTTCGTCCTGAGCGATGGTGCGCGCCCCGGCCCGCTTCATCTTGAGCAAGCCCTGCGCGCCGTCCGAACCCATCCCGGTGAGAATCGCCCCGATGGCATCGCTTTTCGCGACCTTGGCAACCGATTCGAACAATACGTCGACCGAGGGCCGCTGGTAGCAGACACGTGGCCCGCCCTGAACGGAGACCCGATACTCGCCGCCGGCCTTGGTGAGCGTCATGTGAAAATTTCCCGGAGCGATCAAAGCAAGACCTGGGACTACCCGGTCACCGTCGGCGGCCTCCTTGACCCGGAGTTTGCACAGATCGTTCAGCCGGTTGGCGAAGGCCAGCGAGAACACCGGCGGGATGTGCTGCACGATCACAATCCCCGGCATGTTGGCCGGCATGGCAGTCAGCACCTCGCGAATCGCCTCCGTTCCTCCTGTGGACGCTCCGATCGTGATTACGGTGGAGGTGCTGGCACCCGACAGCACCAGCGGAACCGACGGCGGAGGCGCCAATTGCGGCTTTGCCAGTCCCACCCGCGCCTGCGCGGCCGCGCGCACCTTATGCGGCAGATCTTGCTTCAACTCGCCGACCGAATAGGGGCCGCCCGGCTTGGCCAGCACCTCCACCGCGCCGCATTGCAACGCCTCGAGCGCCGTTTGGCTGGAGGACTGCGCCAGCGAACTGATCACGATCACCGGCAGCGGATGGAACCGCATCAGCTTCTTCAAGAACGTCAGTCCGTCCATGCGCGGCATCTCGACGTCCAGCGTCAGCACGTCCGGACGCAGGCTGAGGATCTTGTCCCGGGCGACGTAGGGATCGGGCGCCGTGCCCACCACTTCAAGATCGGGTTCGGACGCCAGCGCGTCAGCCAGCATTTTGCGGACAATGGCCGAGTCGTCCACGATCAGGACTCGGATTTTACGGTCGGCAGCCATGTTCCATCTCGCTACAGGATCTCCGTTAGGACTCGTTGCCCGGGTGCGGCCGCGGAAGCAGCCGGATCGAGATCGCCAGCCTCCCTTCGGGAATTACAAAGCAGCGGTGGAGTGTCCCTTCAACCGGCCATTCCTGCCAGGCTGACAACTCCGGAGACGCGATCGACAACCGGGATTCGGGCCATAGATGACTCACCATCGCTCCGCACAGAATGTTCGCCAGTTCCTGGATCACCTGGCCGCGCTGCGCATCGGCGAGTTCCGCCGGATCGAGGCCCAGGAAGGATGCCGCAATGGGATCCACCGCCTCCGCCGACATACCAAATAACATCTCTCCGAAGTGCGATCCTTCAAAGCCAACGCGGGCCGAGCAACCCGCCTCCAGCCAGGCATGCTCGCAATCGGCCAGTTCGGCCTCGGTGAAGAACATCGTCTCGAGCACCTCGGCGGCCACGTGCTGCAGCACCTGGTCCATGGGAGATTGTTGTTCAAGCTCGGGTGGCATTTCGATCTCCTAATACTCGCTCCAACTCTTCGCGCAAGGTCTCCGGCGTGAACGGCTTGGACATGTAGCCTTCGGCGCCCAGCGCCAGCATCCGCAGAATCCTTTCCTTGGTTGCGTCGGTCGAAATCACCAGGGCCGGAATGCGCTTGAGAACCCCGTCGGCCTCCAGCCTCTGCAATAGCTCCTCGCCGTTCATGCGAGGCATGTTGATGTCGGTGAGGATCACATCCACCCGATGCGCGCTCAGTTGAGCCAGCGCTTCTTCACCGTTGCCGGCCTCGGTGCATTCGCCCACTTCGAATCCCGACAGTGCCAGCACGCGCCGGATGAAGCTCCGCATCACCGGCGAATCATCCACGATCAGGACAGAGTACGCCATTGCTCGCTCCTCATTGCCTTCCGGCGGCCTTCGGGCCGGCCTGGTTCCGTACCAGCTCCCGTTCGACGCCGCCCCCTTCACGAATCCACAAGCGGCCCGAGCCTACTTCCAGGCGCGTAGTGCGGGAAACCTCTCCGCCCACCGCTTCGGCCGCGATCAGAATTCCGGCTTTCCACAAAATCCGCCGCGCCGCCAGGTAGTTGCGCTTGCCGATCTGAAAGACCCCCTGGCTGTCGAGCACCTGCGCGCCTCCCGCCAGCCTGACCACCATCCGCTTGCCGTCGCCGCCGGCCGCTCTGCAGCCCCTCGATCAGGCGCGGTATCCCGGTATCGGCGAACATGTAAGGGTTCTGCTGCGCTTTGCTCGCGTCAATGGCCGATTCAGGCAGCATGTAATGCAACAAGCCGCTCACCTTAGTGACCGGATCGTGCATGGCCACCGCAATGCAGGAACCCAGCGCGTAAGTAACCAGCACCGACTCGGCGTCGCGCGTTACTTTGCAATCGGAAATGCCGACAATGAGCGAACTTACCGCCATGATTTCATCACCGCCAAAGCTTCGATCCGCTTTCCGGCCTGTGGTTCCGATAGGTGGCCGGGCGCACGTAATCCAGCGCGTGTTCGATGCCGGTCAGCGATTCTGAATGGCCCACGAACAGATAACCTCCCCGCTCCAGACATGCCCCCAGCCGCCGCACGATATCCTGCTGCGTGGCTTTGTCGAAATACATCATGACGTTGCGGCAAAAGATCACGTGAAACAAACCCTTGGGCGGAAAGGGCTCGATCAAGTTGAGACGTTCGAATTCGATGCGCTGGGCCAGTTCCGGTTTGACCTTGTAGAATCCCTTCGATTCGCCCTGCCCGCGCAGCAAGTAGGCGCGGCGCCAGGCATCCGGCACTTCTTCGAAACGCGCGTCCGCATAGACGCCCCGGGCCGCGCTGGCCAGATACTTTGGTCGAGATGTCGGTGGCGCGAATGCGATACTGCCGGGAGCATGACTTCAAGGCTTCCGACAAACACATGGCGATGGAGTAGGGCTCTTCGCCGCTCGAACAGGCCGCGCTCCAAATGCGCAACGTAGCAGACATCCTTGAATTCCTCGTTCGCCGCGCGGGCCAGGAATTCGAAATGCGCCCGCTCGCGCAGAAAACTGGTGTGGTTGGTGGTGAGCGCGTCGATCAGCTCGATCAGCGCGTCGCCGGTCGAGTCGGCCAGCACGTGCCGGTGATATTCGGCGAAGGTCTGAAAACCGAGCTTGCGCAGTTTCTTTCCCAGCCGCGCCGCCACCAGCGCCTCTTTGCCGCGCTTCAGGTCCAGGCCGAAACGCTGGTAGGCCAGGTCGCTGATCTGGCGGAATTCCTCGGCGCTGAGTTTCAGCCCCGCGCCTTCCGCAAATGCAACCTCATTCGCCACGGTTCGCTCCGAACAGGCCTTCCGGATCGAGAATCAGCCCCACCCGGCCGTCGCCCAGAATCGCCCCGCCCGCCACGCCCGCAATGTGCCGCATGCTGTCGCCCAGGCTCTTGATCACCACCTCCTGCTTGCCGATCAATTCGTCCACCATCAGGCAAAACTGTTTTCCGCCGCTCTCGGACACGATCAGCAGACTCTCCCAGGGAAGCTCGTGCCGCGGCTGGACGTTGAAGCGCTGATGCAGGCGGATCAAGGGCAACAGGTTGCCGCGCACCATGGCCATTTCCTGCGCGGCCGTGGATGGTCGAGATGGCCTCCTCGGCGGGCTTCATCATTTCGCGCACCGCGAACAGCGGAACCACATAGCGCTGGTCGCCGACCCCGACCACCAAGCCATCGATGATGGCCAGCGTCAGCGGGAGCTTCAGCAGGAATGTGGTCCCCTGGTCCGGCTTTGGAGATCACATCCACTTCTGCCGCGCAGCTTCTGCAATTGCTTCTCGCACCACGTCCATGCCCACGCCGCGCCCGGAGACGTCGGTGATCTTTTCGGCGGTCGAAAACCCGGGATGGAAGATCAGACCGAAGATCTCGCTTTCGGAAAGCTCGGCGTCGGCCGCGATCAGATTCTTCTCGCGCGCCTTTTTGAGGATCTTCTCGCGCGGCAGGCCTCGGCCGTCATCGCTCACTTCGATGACGATATAGCCCGCCTGGTGGCCGGCTTTGAGCGTCACGCGCGCCGTGGCAGGTTTGCCCGCCCGCTCCCGTTCCTCGGGCGTCTCGATGCCATGATCCACCGAGTTCCGCACCATGTGCATCAGCGGATCGGCCAACTCCTCCACGATGTTGCGGTCGAGCTCGGTCTCCTCGCCCGCCAGCACCAGTTCCACCTGCTTGCCCGCCTTGCGCGAAAGATCCCGCACCAGCCGCGCCGTTTTCTGGAACAGTTGTCCGATGGGAATCATGCGCATCGACATGGCGGTGCGCTGCACATCGTCGGTGATGCGCGTCAGTTGCGAGAGATT
Source organism: Bryobacterales bacterium (assembly GCA_963772905.1). GTDB lineage: Bacteria > Acidobacteriota > Terriglobia > Bryobacterales > Bryobacteraceae > Palsa-89. Next base: position 1,138,884 of record CAVYZD010000001.1, read on the forward strand.
GCGCGCCAGGCGCGGCTTCAGCCCGATGGCCAGATCCGGATCGTGCCGCACCAGCGATTGCGCGATCACCATCTCGCCCACCATGTCCACCAGATAATCGAGCTTGGCCGTCTCCACCTTGATGGACCGCGCCCGACGCGCTTGGCTTCCGCCGATTTTCCGGCTTCTCGGATTCTCCGGCGCGGCCACTTCGGCGGGGCTATCCGGAGCTGGCGGGCGCGGCCAGCTCTCGCGCCAGCTCCAGCAAGCCGGAAGGCGGGGCGTCGGCTTGGACATTTCCGGCACCGTCCGCGGCGCCCTTCGCTGCGCGGCGTAGGAGGCATCTGCGGCACGCCACTTCGCTGCGCCAGCCATCACTGCGCCACCGCCTGATTAATGCCCGGATGGCATCCAGCAGGCCCCCCGCTTCCGGCGGGACCGGCGTTTTCCCGCTATGCAGCAGGCCTTCCAGCTCGCGTCATCCAGGTGTTTAGATAGTCTTTGCTCTCCAGTATCCGGTCGATGATGGCAGGTGTGATCGCAAGCTTGAAGTTTCTGGCCAGATCCAGCACCGTCTCCACTTCGTGGGCCAAGTCGCGTATGGCGTCCAAATCCAAAAAGCCCGCCATCCCCTTGATGGTGTGAAATCCCCGGAAGATGGCGTGCAGGGCTTCCGAGTTGGAAGAATCCTGATCGAGAGTCAGCAACTGCAATTCAATTCCGGTCAAATGTTCGCGCGACTCCAGGATAAAATCATTCATCAGCTCCGGATCGCTCGCGAGCGGATTGACCGCCACCGTCTCGACGCCCCCCACGGATTTATGATCGGAGTCCACGGCCATTGCTTTTGCTCTCCTTACGCATGCTTGCTAAAACCCGAGTCCGGCGATCTCTTGCGACGACAGCGCGGCGTTAATATCCAACAGGATCTTGACCTTGCCCTTAACTTTAGCCATGCCGAGTAAGTACGGCAGGGCAACGCCGGTGCCGAAATCCGGCGTATCTTCGATATCCGTGGCCTGCAGATTCAATACTTCCGAGACCGCGTCCACGATCACGCCCACCAGTACTCGGCCGCCGGCTCCGTCAATTTGCACCACGATGATGCAAGTGCGCTGCGAATATTCGAGCTCCTCCAGGCCGAACCTGAGCCTGAGATCCACCACCGGGATCACTTTCCCGCGCAGATTGATCACTCCTTTGACCCCGTGCGGCGTCTGCGGCACGGCCGTGATTTCCTGAATCGCCCACAATCTCGCGAACCTGCAATACCTGAATCGCGAACTCTTCGCTGCCCAGCCGGAAGGTGATGTATTTTCCCGTGCGGCGGTCGCCTTTCTGCTGGCTTGCATTCGGCGGCGTGGCTTGAATGGCTTGCATGATTTTCTCCGCTCCACTCCGCTAGCTATGCAGCACGTGCGGGATGGGAAAACCCGTCCGGGTGGTTTTCTTGGCTGAATCCTGATTGGGTGCGATGCACACTTGCACGCACATGCGGGCACCGTCCAGAAAGAACGGCACCACGGTCCATTCCTGGCTGCCGGTGCTGCGCGTTTGAAAATTGCGGCCGTAGATGACCGTCGGCGTGCTGAGCCCCATCGCTCCCAGGCGATTCTCCAAAGCCGTTTTCACGTTGCCGATGATCATGTTGGTCACTTCCGCTACCGCGTCCAACACATCTTCGTTCATGGCCTCGTACTCGGTCATCAACAGCGAGGAGGCGATCTTGATCGCAAACTCCGCCGAGCAGAACAAACTACCCGAGCCCACCCATGTCCCGGCCAGCCCGATCAACGACACGACACCCGACGTCGGGAGCTGGATCTTCCTTTTCCACGAACACTTCGCCGGTCGTGACGGTTAGGTTCAGCATCGTCGTGAACACTTCGTCGGTTGCTATCTGGATTGCGTGTACCAGTTCTGCCTGTGGAATCGGATCTGTCGCTTCGCCCTGGGTAGTCATCATCTTCCTCGCGTTAAATTGAATACAAATACGCCTGATCTGGACCGCTGCGTTCGGTCACAGCAATCCCGCCAGCTTTTCCTTGATTTGCTCCGCCGTGAATGGCTTACGGACGTAGCCCGAGGCCCCCCGTTCAACAGCCTCCAGCACCTTGGCGTGGGTTCCTTCCGTACTCACCATCACGATCGGAATTCGCTGCCAGTTTTGTTCGGCCCGCACCTTGGTCAGAAACTCCAGCCCGTCCATGTTGGGCATGTTAATGTCGGAAAGTACCAGACCGATCGACTGCTGGCGCATCTTTTCTAACGCCTCTACTCCATCACCGGCTTCATGTACTTCGCCAATCGGAATATCCGTCTGCCGTAATACGCGCTGCAGAATCTTTCGAATCGCAGCCGAGTCATCCACGATGAGTACGTCTAACACCCTGATCCGCCCCCCTGTTTTCCTTATCGGATTAGCGAGGGTTTCTTTAGTGGAAAGCGCAAGTTAGATGCGAAAACCTCCGCGCCACCAACGAAACCCGCCGGAAGTGGTTCATCGTAGCGAAATCGCAGGTCTGCTATCGTTAGTTCAAGCGGTGGGTTTCGGGGAATGGAGAGACCGGGGATGAAATTTCAACGACTTGTTTTGATCGCAGCAGCGGCTGCATGTCTTTTGGCGGCACAGGACGATCCGCCCGGCCGAATCGCGCGCATGAGCTATTTGTATGGAACGGCCTCGTTCCTTCCCGCTGGCGTTAGCGACTGGGCGCCGGCCGACTATAACCGCCCGCTCACTTCGGGCGACCAGGTCTACGTCGATTTCGCCGCAACCGTCGAACTCGAAACCGGCGCCGCGGTATTGCGCCTGGGTTCGGCCACGGCGCTCGAATTCCTGAATCTGGACGATTCCAACATGCAGATCCGCTTGACCGAAGGCACGCTTCTCATCCGCGTCCGCTCGCTCGGCGATCAAGACAGCGTCGAGGTGGATACGCCCAGCCTGGCCTTTTCGCTGCTGCGCCCCGGCGAATACCGCATTGACGTCAAACCCGATTCTGCCCTGACCAAGGTCACCGTGCGCGCGGGCGAAGGCGAGTTGACGGGTTCAAATCAAGCCTTCACAGTACACGCCGGCGAACAGATGCAGGTCACCGGCGCCGATCAGCCCGACTATCAAACCTTCAGCGCTCCGCCGCCCGACACCTTGGACAACTTCGCCCTGCAGCGCGATCAGAAGGACGATCAATCGCCCTCGGCCCGCTACGTTTCGCGCGAGATGGTCGGATATCAGGACCTGGACAAATATGGAACGTGGCGCGATACGCCGGATTATGGCTCGGTCTGGGTGCCCAACGGCACGCCTGCGGGCTGGGCGCCTTATCACAATGGGCATTGGGTGTGGCAGGATCCCTGGGGTTGGACCTGGGTGGATGACGCGCCGTGGGGATTTGCTCCGGCCCATTACGGCCGCTGGGCCTATGTGGGCAACTACTGGGGCTGGGTGCCGGGCCCGGTAGCGGAACGTCCCGTGTACGCGCCGGCTTTGGTGGCTTGGGTGGGTGGTGGCGGTGTGGGAGCTGGAGTTGCGTGGTTTCCCCTCGGTCCACGCGACGTTTACGTGCCCACTTATCACACCAGTCCCGCGTATGTGAATCGCGTGAACGTGAGCGACACGGTGATGGTAAAGAACGTCAATATCACCAACGTCAACGTAACCACGGTGAACTACCGGAACCGGACGGCGCCGGGCGCGGTGATGGCGATGCAGCGGGATGCTTTTGCGAGTGCCAGACCGGTGCAGAGCGCTGCAATCGCGGTGCGCCCGGAAGCGGCCCAATCGGCGCAGGTTGTCGCGAGCGCCTCGATTGCTCCCACGCGTGCGAGCATTGTGCGGGCACCCGCCGCCGGGGCCGCGCGTGTGGCACAGCCGCCCGCCGCGGTGCAAAGCCGCGCCGTGATCGCGAAGAAAACCCCGCCTCCGCCGCCCGTTCCTTTCGTTCAAAAACAAGCGGCGCTGGCGGCCAATGGAGGACGTCCTTTGGATGTGAAGCAGACGCAGCAACTGCGGCAGAGCCAGCCAGCGCCCGCGCGTCCGCAAGTGCGGCAAGTCCAAGCACAAGCGCCTAGTGCGGCGCCCCCGCCGCGAGGTGCCGCGCCGCAAGCTCCCGGCGCACAAACTCCACCCCAGCGTCCTGGATCTGTGACGCCCACAGCGGCTCCCGCTGCCCAGCAACGGCCGGCGCCCGAAGCACGCCCCACGCCCCAAGCTCCGCCGCAACCTCCTGCCGCGGCAGCGCCCGAAGGCCGGCGTGAAGCGCGGCCCGCGGCGCAAGCTCCGCCGCAACCAGCCAAGGAAGCGGCGCCCGCTCCGGCAGCTAAACCATCCACACAGCCCGCCGCCAAGCCTGCGGACAGGCCCGCGCACAAAGACGACAGGACCGGCAAGAAAAAAGAGGACAAGGAAAAGAAGGACGAAAAATAGCGCCGCGCTATTTGAGCATGTTGCCGAGCTGCTGGTACATCATCATGCAGGCCGGCCCCAGTGTGACCAGCAGCACTGACGGAAAGATCAGGAAGAAGACCGGGAAGATCAGCTTCACGCCGACTTTGCGCGCGCGCTCCTGCGCCTGCTGGCGGAAGCGGGTTCGCAGATATTTGGCGTGCGAGCGCAGGGCCGGGCCGATGCTCGCTCCATAACGATCGCTATCGATCAGCAAGTTGGATAGCTTCCGCAGTTCCGGCTCCTTGTTGCGGATGCCCAGCGAGCGGAAAGAATCAGCACGGCTGCTTCCGGTTCTCAGCTCCAGATAGAGCTGTGCGAATTCGGCGCTGAGATCCGCGTGCGTGCGTTTGAGACCACGGCTGACATCGGCCAGCGATTGATCAAGCGACTGGCCGGCCTCCATGGCCAGCACCATGAGATCGAGCGCCGCCGGAATCGCGCTGCGCAACCGCTGAGCCCGAGCGCGCACGCGGGAATCGAGCACGCGGTCCGGCAGCAGAAAGCCCAACCCAAGGCCGCAAATCATCGGTATCGGCGCGAACGAGGGGTCGCCCCGGTAAATCAGCGCCGCGATTCCCGCCAGGCCCGCGAAGAACAACGCGCTGCCGCACTTGATGCCGTAGAAAATCGGTAATGCCGCCGGCCACCGGTATCCCGCCGATGCCAGTTTGACGCGATACGGGTTCTTCTCGTTCTTCGCCGCCGGGAAATTCTCGCCGATGGATTGAAACAGGCTCGCGACAACCGAGGGCGCAGCGCCAATGTGCTCCTGGGCCAGATCGCCGGGAGCCCGCGCTCCGCGCTGTTCGGTGAGCCGCTGGTAGGCCCAGCCGGCGACCACAACCGCCGTCAGAACGAAAGCGAAAAAGCCGGCGACTGCCCAAATCCCGTTCATATCTTAATGTCCACCACGCGCCGGATCACGAAGTGCGCCAGCACCAGACATCCGGCGGCCGCCCAGATCAGGTATTTGCCATCCGGATGGTGAATCAGAATCGAGAGGTACGACGGGTTCACCGCCGTCATCACTGTCGCGATCACAATCGGAAGCACCGTCAGCACCGCGCCGGTCAGTTTGCCGTGCGCCGCCAGCGCCCGAACTTCGCCCTTGAGCGCGACCGATTCACGCATGTTCTCGGCCAAGCCCGCCAGCACTTCGTTGAGCTTTCCGCCACTGCGGCTTTGCAGTTGGATTGCCGCGGAGAACATGCTCACTTCGAGCAACGGCACACGTTCCGCCAGAGAGCTGAGCGCCGCGTCCCAGGACGTTCCGAGATTGCCTTCCATCGCGGTTTGCTGCAACTCGGCCGCGACCGGTTGCTCGGATTCCTCAGACACAATGTTCATCGCTACCGGAAAGGGATGACCGGCGCGCAGCGACCGCGCGAGGGAATCCAGAGCATCGGGAAAATTCTCCTCGAACTGGCGAAAACGCTTCGCGCGGCACCGCAGGATATAGAAATAAGGCAACGCCGCCACCAGCACCGCGATCAGCAGATTCGCCCAACCCGGGATCCACTCGAACTGCATCGCGAACCCCAACGCCACGCTGCTTGCAAGCAGCATGAGCAGCGTGACGCGCCCCACCGACCAGGTGAGCCCCGCCTGCTGCAGATGGCGGTGCATGATCCGAACAAAGTCTGATTTTTCGAGCAAACGCGCCCAGGGAGAAATAGTGCTGTAGGACTCGTCTTTGAGCAGCCGTGGACTGGCGTCGAGCAGGTGGTCCGACACGTCTTCAGCCATGGCCTCCGCCCCCATCCGCTGGAGCGCGAACCATCCGATGAGAGCGGCCAGACCAGCCGCCAGGAAGGTAGTGAAGAAAACCAGGATTGAGGACAGCGCCAGCAACTTAGTGCTCCCGGCCCGTGTGCGCCACCGCCACCGCTGAGCTCTGTTGGATGCTGAAGGCGGTGACAAAGATCACCAGGTGCCGCTGCTTCCAGGAACGCTCCGGGAAAAGCTTGCCGGGATCGGGATCGGTCGCGCCGCTCTCCACCAGAAAACTGGAATCCGGCGGCAACCCCGCGTCGTACTTGCTGGTGGCAACGCCCGCGCCGCTCGGCTCGCTGATCTCCGGTTTCACGCGCAAGCTGACCGCGCCGCCCGCCACCCGCTCCGGCGCAAACTGCACGCGCAGCTGATAGGGCGCCGAGCCGGCGCGATAACTGATGGCGCGGCCCACGCCGGCCATCAGGCGTCCGGTTGCTACAACATCCAACTCTCGTTTGTCGCGTAAGCTCCGAATCAATTTCGCGGCATCCTCGCCCGCGCGAAATGCATCCACGCGCCAGAGGGCGTCCGAACTCTGGGCGTTGGACGGTGACTCCAAACGCGAACTCAGTTCGGCGAACGCCCGGTCACTCACATCGAGCACTTGAACGTGCACCTGGACCGGATGCTCCCACCCACCTGTTGCAGCCGTGCTGGCGGTCACCGGCGCCGCGCGCTCGGCGAACGCCGCCTGGTTCGAAAACACCGACGCCAGAGCCATGGCGTGATGCGAGGTGGTGGCTTCATCGAAGGGGTTTCGTAGCGCGACGCGAACCTTGCCCCCCGCGTCAGCAAGGGCCACAACGTCGGCGTCCTGCGCGTGCGTCAACACGGTCACGATGGCGCCAGCCGCGCGGTTGCTATTGGCATCCGGCGGGTTGACCGACAGCACCTCGACGTTTTGCAACACGTTGCGCAGTTCCACTCGATTGTCGCGATCGGAAACCGCCTGCAGATCCACCCGCGATCCGGGGCGCAGCAGGCTCAGCAGACCATCGGACCCCGTCACCCGGATCGAAACCGCGCGCATCCCAGAGGGCACCAAGCCATTTCCAGAGCCACTTTGAGAGGCATGCGATGCGACACGTTCGGCCAGCAGCGGTTCACCGGACTTTAGAGACGTCATAAGCACCGCGCCCACGGCTTCTTCGGGTTTTGAAAACGAGCCCGTCAAAATCCCAGTGGTTTCCGAGATTCGCAGATCGCTCGACTGAATCACGGTACCGCGCTCCAGATCGCGCCCGGCAACCACAACCGAATGCCCCGGAAGGTCGCTCGAGGACCGCAGCTTGCCGGCGAACAACCCGTAAAAAATACCAGTGGAAATAATGGCCACTACGAACGCTATCCCCAGCAGTGGAACCATGTTTCTCTTCATCGCGATGGTACTCTCCTTGAGCCAGCGCGCACCTGTGGCTCTGACTAGATCAACGGCGGGAATCGCCGGGGTCAGTATCGAGCGTTGCCCTAAGGGACTGGCCTTAATCACCTTAGGCCGCCGTACCCCCGAGGGGGCGTGAGAGGTTGCCTGCTGCTGCAACCAGGTTGCAACTAGGCACATCCAACTAACAGGAAGTGAATGTTATGTTTGCGCATCTTAAGCTGTCTCTGGCGCTGCTCGCGATTGCGATCCCGCCGGCCATTCCGGCGCTCGCCGCAAGCAGTGCTGTTCCTGGAACATTAAATTACGTGGAAGGAGAAGTAAGTGTCGCTGGGCAGCCCATGACTCAGCGCTCGGTCGGTTCCGTTCAATTGGAGCCGGATCAAGTGATGGAGACCCGTCAGGGCCGGGCCGAATTGTTGCTCACGCCGGGCGTATTTCTCAGGCTCGGCGACAATAGCTCGGTTCGATTCATTTCGCCCAATCTGGGCGACACTCGCGTGGAGCTTCTGAAAGGCCGCGCAATCGTCGAAGTTACCGAAATTTTCAAGGACAACAACCTTTCGGTGATGCTGGGCGGCGCGTCCACCCGTTTGGACAAGGAAGGCCTGTATAGCTTCAACGCCGACACTCGCCAAGTGCGTGTGCTGGATGGCAAGGCTACGGTTCTCGTAAACGACCGGCAGGTGAATCTTGGGAAAGACCATGAATTGACGCTGGCCGGCAAATTCAAACCGCAGCATTTTGACGCGAAAGCGGTATCGGCGCAAGATCCTCTGTACGCCTGGAGCAACCTCCGTTCGGAATATGAAGCCGAGGCCAGCATGCAATCGGCCCGGGCTGTTTTCGTCGGCGGTGGTCCCTATTGGGACGGTCCGGGATGGTATTGGAATCCTTACTGGGATATGTACGGATTCATTCCCGGCGATGGCATTTGGTACAGTCCGTTTGGCTGGCCCTTCTACTCGCCTTGGGCAGGTTATTGGGGCGGATGGGGAGGAGGCTGGTACGGCGGCGGATATGGACGTGGCTTCTTAGCGCGAGGACACGGACACGTGTCTGGCTTCGGGATTGGTTCGGGCGGCCGATTCGCCGCATCGGGCGCGCGGGTCGGCGGTGGTTTTTCGAGCCGCGGATTTGCCGGTGGGATGCACGGTGGTTTTGGCGGTGGGATGCACGGTGGTTTTGGCGGCGGACACCGCTGACGGCCCGGCCGTCAATACTGGCGAATGAAGTTCTCGATGCCTGCGCTTTCGAGATCGTTTTTCGTGGCGACGAGTGAATCATGATCGGCGAAAGGGCCGATCAGGACGCGCAGCAATTCCGGCTTGGGTCCCGGCGCGACGTGCGGTTCCAGTTTCGACTGGCGCAGTTTTCCGAGGTAACGGCGCGTCGCCTCCAGATCTAACGCACCCACTTGAATATAGCGTTCGCCTGCCTTGGGCGTAATCATTGGTACTTGCGCGAGATCCAGTGGGGCGGCTTCGGGCTCGACTGGCTCGGGCTTCGGCTCCGATTTGGCCTCAACTACTGGTACTGGCGGGGCCGGAGGGGCGGGCGCTGTAACAGGAACCGGTTTGGGCTGGACGATTGCCGTTCGTTGAGCAACACTCGCGTGCCGATTCGCCGTTACGATGCGGCCTCCCAAATAAATGGCGGCGATCAACAGGCCAACGCACAACGTGGCTGGAATCCAAACCATCGGCATTCGTTCTTTTGTTGTTGCCAATGGCGCGGCCGGCGACTGTGATTCTTCCTGGGGTGTCGCCGGCTGGCTGGACGGTGATCATTGCTAGGCCCTCCTGTTAGTGATCTATCGGCAAAATTTCCAGAACCCAGAAGGCACGCGATAGGACTAAAGACCTCGTAGTCCTCTGCCGAACTGTAGCTTGTGGGGTTTATTTTTCAGAGACTCTTGACCGTTTGCATTGGGCTGGCTTGCGCGTCGTCGATGGCCGAAGGATCCGTGTTCCACATGCCCGTGACGCATCATCGGCCGCACGAAGCGCCGAAGCGCGCTCCTCACGCTGCTGAGAAGCGTCATCCGCACGAGGCCACCAAGCATGCCAAGCCTCAGAAGCCTCCCAAGCATGCTGTGGCGCTGCACGAAAAGCCGCCCAAAATAGCCAAGCACTGAAGTTAGGTTTTCGAGGCTGGCAAGTACTCGTATAGGTACAGGTGCTAGCCGATCCCTTATAAACGGTACTCAGGTCCATTCGTTGAAAGATCGCGCCGAATGCTCCATTACATTCTTTGACTAGCGGGCGCGCATACTCGGACTAGACATGAATCTCTGGGCCATTTGCCGGAAGCTGGTCGCGTACCTGGCGCCCGAGCGTTCGTATCTGGGTTATCCGGCAGTCGCCACGAAAATCGCGCGGAAGCAAATCGCCGTGGTAACCGCCCTGCTAGCAGTTGCCGCGATCAGTGGCGCGGTGGTGTTGAAGCCGTCGCGGCACAGCGGCACCCAGCCGGACGCTTGGGCGAAGCTCAAGCAACAAGTGGCGAATCGCGCGCAGGTGGATCTGTTCGACGATTTCAGCGAGGGGCTGGACGCTTGGGAGAGCGGCGAGAGGATCGCAAGCAGCTGGTCGTACGACAAGAATGGTTTCGTCAATCCGGGCGCCTTATCGATGTTTGCGCCGAGCATGCGCTTGACGGACTACGATCTGGATTCGCTCTTCGAGATCGAGGCCAAAGGTATCGGCCTGGTGTTTCGCGCTTTAGGACCGCGGGATTACCAGGCCGTTCGAGTCCTGGTGGAGGGCTCGGGACGGACGCCCGCTTTGGTTGTGGAACGATACGAAGTGAATGCAGGCAAGATGTCGCACCGGGTTCGCACCCGATACCCGTCGCCATTTCAAGCCGAGACTTTGTATCGGGTCCACTTGCAGGTGCGCGGAGACGCATCTTCGCTTTACCTGCAGGGACAACTGGTGGATTTCTGGTCCGATAACCGGGTGCATTCGGGCGGTGTCGGCTTGTTCTGCGGCCCAGGCGAACACGCCCGGGTAGCTTGGATCCGCGTTACCCAAAATACCGACTCGTTGGGCCGGATGTGCTCGTTGCTGGCTTCGGTTCTGTAGAGCCGACAGCAAGCCAAAACAGGCTTCTATATCTCCTGCCTGGCCTAAAGTCTTTCGCCGAGGGAGCCGATGAGGAATGCCATGGAACCGTCGAGCTTCTCAGAAAGCTTCGCCCTCTATCTCTGGCGCTCGCCCCAAGCCCCTGGGACGCTGTATCTAGCCAAGGGATTTTCCGCGGCCGAAGTGCTGTGCCGAAGCCTGGTGGAAGACGGATACATCGTCAAAGTGGTGCACGCCGCGACAGACACCGAATACGAGCTCCGGAACGGCGCCTTGCGGCCGATGCCGCAAGGGTTTAGCCCCGTGTTTGCCTAAAACGACTTAGCCAACATCGGCAGATTGGTAACCTCAGCAGTGCCGTAGTTCGGACTGGGAGAAACTCGTGGATCTGGCATAGTGGCGACGGTACCGCGGCGGCCGGCGGTCCGGAATTGATAACCTTCAAAGGCGATGGCAAACCCGGAGTCCTGGCGCCGGACTACCGTACCTATAGTGATGAGCTGTAAGGGTGTGGTGCCGTTCAGCAAACTGGGCCACTCGATCACTACCCGAACTCTGGTGCTCTCGCGAATGCTAGTGCTGCTGGTCACAAAAACCCCGCTGCTGCTCACATTCGTGGTCTCTCCGATACCGGCGACCGGGCCGGCCATCCCCATCGTTTGATAACGCACGTTCAACTTCAGGGGGTATCGCGATTTTGCCCGGCGTTCTTTGTCCATATTGATCTAAGCTTTGCTGCCCCTCCTGGACTTAGGCAACCTGCCGATGCAAGTGGCGGACCATTCGAAATTTCCGCCCGCACGGTCTGTAACTACTTCATATCTTGAGTGCCCTACCATTTGGGCCCTAGGAAAAATTTTCGAGGTTACTGTAAAGCCGAGAACCATTTGCTTAGTACGGAAGTCTTTTGGTTAGTACAGAAGTAGTAAGACGCTACAGGGCTACAAAGTTAGAAACGCACTAGATGGTAATGCCGACCCGCCAGAGAAGATACCCCACGGCTTGGCGGAGATCCTGCCAGCGAGCGCGCCACTCGCCCGGGGGAAGGGACGGCCGAGGCGAACCATAGACCTTCAATCCGCTCGATTCCAGCATCTTTTTCACGCGGAAGATGTGGTAGCCGTCGCTGACTACGATTGCGCTCCTCAGGTTCATACGGCGCATAATTTCCGCCACGGCCGCCACGCTTTGGACCGTGCTTTCGCCTTCCCGTTCCACAACAATGGCCTCGGGCGGGACGCCGTGGGCGGTGAGATAGGTCCGGCCCACCGACCCCTCGGTAAAGACCGGATCTCCCCCGGCGCCTCCGGTGGTGATCACTCGCGGCGCGAGGCCCTGCAAATAGAGAAACAGCGCGTGATTCAGCCGAGCTTCGAGCACCGGTGAGGGCCTTCCGCGATACTCGGCTGCGCCCAGCACGATGATGGCGTCGGCCGGCTGCGCTTCGTCGATGAGAGACTCTTGCTGGATCTCGCGGGAAACCCGCACGACTTTCCAGGCAACGATCACCAGGAGCACGAGTAGCACGATCCCAACGAATCGTTTCATGATAGATTTGGCCGACGGCCGGAAAACGCCGCCACAATTTACTGTATGCCAACGCTGGTCAGTCCGCGTAACCCGATGCTCAAGGACGTGCGCAAGGCGATTGCTCGGGGCGGCGTTACGGATCAAGGTTTTGCAGTGGCAGAGAGCTTCCACCTGCTGGAAGAGGCTTTGCGCAGTGACTGCGAGATTTCAGCGGTCTTCGCGGCCGAATCCGTGCGAACCGCAGTGGAGAGCCACGTTAGGGGATTGAAACAGATTCGCGTTGGAGTGCTTCCCGACGATCTATTCCAGAGTATTTCGTCCACCGAGGCGAGCCAAGGAGTGCTGGCGCTGGTGCGGCCTCCGCAATGGAGTGTGGAGCAGTTATTTCGCGGGCATGCGTTAACGGTCGTGTTAGACGGCGTGCAGGACCCCGGAAATGCGGGCAGCGTGCTGCGGGCGGCTGAGGCATTTGGAGCCACCGGTGTGGCGTTTTTGAAGGGGACGGCGAGTCCGTACAATCCCAAATGCCTGCGCGCGTCGGCCGGTTCTATCTTTCGGGTGCCGGTGGTTCCCTCGCTCGATCCGCAGGTTTTTCTGGCTGCGGCCGAGCAGCGCAAGATAGGGCTGTTCGCGTTGATGCCGAAGAGCGCGGTGGAAGTGGCCAAGGCCGACTTCGTACAGAAGTGCGCCATTGTGGTGGGCAGCGAGGGGCGAGGCGTCAGCGAACGGCTGAGCGACAAGGCCACGCGGGTTCGCATCCCGACCGTAGGTGTCGAATCGCTCAACGCGGCTCTGGCGGCCGGAATCGCGTTGTTTGTCGCGAGAACGCAGAGGATGGCCGCCGGGTAAGCTTGTCATGAGCCTGTTCGATCCCGATCCGTTGGCTAGCCTGAAAGATGAGGAATTGCGCCCACTTGCTGAGCGAATGCGCCCAGCCACGTTGGACGAATTCGTCGGGCAGCAGCATATCTTGGGCACGGGCAAGCCGCTGCGAGTGCAGATCGAGCGCGATCAATTGGGGTCGATCATTCTGTGGGGACCGCCAGGGGTGGGCAAAACCACGCTCGCGAGAATCATCGCGCGCATGACGCGTTGCGATTTTATTCCGTTCAGCGCGGTTTTGAGCGGGATTAAGGAAATCAAAGCCGTGATGGCGGACGCGGAGCGCAACCGGCGCGTGGGCCGCCGCACTCTGATCTTTATCGACGAAATTCACCGCTTCAACAAAGCGCAGCAGGACGCGTTCCTGCCGTATGTTGAGCGCGGCGACATCAGCTTGATCGGCGCCACTACGGAGAATCCATCGTTTGAAGTGATCTCGGCGCTGCTTTCTCGCACCAAAGTCTACATGCTGAAGCCGCTCTCGGAAGACGAAATCCTCACGTTGCTGAGGCGCGCGCTGCCGGTGTTGAAAGTTTCCGCTTCCGAGGATCTGCTGCGGCAGATCGCGACCTACGCGAATGGAGACGGCCGCAGCGCTTACAATATCCTGGAGCTCACTGCCGCAGCGGCGCAAAATGGCGAACTGACGCGCGAGGCGATCGAGGACACCCTGCAGCGCAAGACGCTGCTCTACGACAAAGCCGGCGAGGAGCATTTCAACCTGATTTCGGCGCTGCACAAATCGGTGCGGTCGTCCGATGTGGATGCGGCCTTGTATTGGCTGGGGCGGATGCTCGAATCGGGCGAGGACCGCATGTACATCGCGCGCCGCCTGGTGCGGATGGCGATCGAAGACATCGGCCTGGCCGATCCGCGGGCGCTGGAGCAAGCCATCGCGGTGATGCAGACCGTACATTTTCTGGGAATCCCGGAAGGCGATCTGGCGCTGGGACAGTTGTCGATTTATCTGGCGGTAGCGCCGAAATCGGATGCTTCTTATCAGGCGCTGAATCGGGTGATGGAGGCGGTGGAGAATCGCGTGGCCGAGCCAGTGCCATTTCATCTGCGGAACGCGCCGACCGGGGCCATGAAGCAGTGGGGCTATGGGGCCGGGTACCAGCACGCCCACAAACTGGAGGACGCCCTGCCGGATATGGAGTGTCTGCCAGAATCCCTTGTAGGCACAAGGTTTTACGAGCCGACCAAGCGCGGCTTGGAGCAGCGGATCGCGGAACGGCTGGAAGAAATTCGCTCGCGCAAGAATCGAAAAAACGAACCCAACCCGGATCCCTCTCCCAAGTCCTAGCCCGGCGTACTACCCACTTTTCGCCGCGGTACCACTCCAAATTAGTAAGACTCCGCTATTTGCCCCTTCGCCTCCGTATCGCAATCTAGGGGTGCACCAGGAAAGGAACTAAGCAATGCTGGCGGGGGCAAAAATGAGTTTAGAAAAAGAGAAGGACGATCGCCGCAGTGCGGACCGCTTTCCCATCGAGCGGGAAGTCCGCTACAAGGTGCTGAGCCGCAAGAGCAGCACCGAAGGCGAAAGCGGCATGGGCATGACTGTCAACATGAGCAGTAACGGGGTGTTGTTCACCACCGACCGCTATCTGCTTCCGGGGCGGCGTCTGGAAGTGTCCATTAGCTGGCCCGCCCAGTTAAACAGCAAAGTTGCTCTGAAACTGGTAGCGCGTGGCCGCGTGGTTCGGTCTGAAGAGGGCCGGGCTGCCATCGAGATTCATCAATACGAGTTCCGGACCCAAGCAACACCAGGTCCGACGGTGGTCAACTAATACATTTCTTCCTAGACCGCTGATCCGCTCGGGAAGGTACACTAGGTAAGACAGGTTTCGGCCTGTCAGTGCTCGGAGGAGTACAAACCTACCCCGATGCGAAACCTGGTTATTATCTTTTGTCTTGGGTCCGGCTTTTGCCTGGCCGATAACGCGAAATCCCCCACGCTGGCGGAAGCCAGAGCCTTTATTGATCGCGCGCAGTCCAAGCTCCTGGAGCTAACCACCGAAGATCAGCGCGCCGATTGGGTGAAATCCACCTTCATTACCTACGACACCGAGATTCTTGCCGCCAAGGCCGACGAAAATCTGATCGAGGCGACCATGCAGTTGGCGAAAGAGTCGACGCGTTTCAAGGACGTGAAGATGCCCGCGGACATGGCGCGGCAGTTTCGGCTGTTGCGGCTGAGTTTGACGCTGGCGGCGCCGTCCGATCCTAAAGAAGCGCAGGAGCTGACGCAGATCGGGACGCGGATGGAGGGCATTTACGGCAGCGGGAAGTACTGCGGGCATGATTCGGCTGCCGGGCGTGAGTGCTTGGACTTGGATCAGTTGAGCGATATCCTGCGGACTAGCACCGATCCGGCGAAGCTGCTGGACGCCTGGCGCGGCTGGCGAACGGTTTCACCGGCCATGCGTCCGATGTTTCAGCGCTATGTCGAACTCGGAAACAAGGGTGCGCGCGAACTTGGTTTCGCCGACATGGGCGCGATGTGGCGATCGAAATACGATATGCCGGCCGATGCGTTCCCGGCTGAGATGGACCGGCTTTGGGAGCAAGTGAAGCCGCTGTATCTTTCGCTGCACGCCTACGTGCGCTGGAAGCTGCGCGAGAAATACGGCGATATTGTTCCGGCCAGCGGCCCGATACCCGCGCATCTGCTGGGCAACATGTGGGCGCAGGAGTGGGAGAACATCTATCCGCTGGTTGCGCCGAAGGACGCCGATCCGGGCTACGATCTGACTGCGATTTTGAAGGGGCGGGGCACGCAGCCGGTGGACCTGGCGAAGTACGGGGAGCGGTTTTTCACATCGCTCGGATTTGCGCCGCTGCCGAAGACGTTTTGGGAACGGTCGATGCTAGCGAAGCCGCGCGATCGCGATGTGGTGTGCCATGCGAGTGCTTGGGATATCGACTCGGTGGATGATCTGCGGATCAAGGCGTGCCTCGAGATTAACGCCGAGGATTTCCAAACTATCCATCATGAATTGGGGCACAACTTTTATCAGCGCGCCTACGATCAGCAGCCGTTCTTGTTCCGCGACAGCGCCAACGACGGATTTCACGAGGCCATCGGCGACACGATCGCGTTGTCGGTGACGCCGGAGTATTTGAAGAAGATCGGGCTGCTGCCAACGGTGCCGGATAGTTCGAAGGACATCGGGCTGCTGCTGAAAAAGGCGCTCGAGAAAGTGGCGTTCTTGCCGTTTGGATTGATGATCGATAAGTGGCGCTGGCAGGTATTTTCGGGGCAAGTGCCGCCGGAGAAATATAACGAGAGCTGGTGGAAGCTGCGGTTAGAGTATCAGGGCGTGGCGTCGCCGGTGGCTCGGAGCGAGGCGGATTTCGATCCGGGCGCGAAGTATCATGTGCCGGCCAATTATCCGTATGCGCGCTACTTCCTGGCGGATATTTTGCAGTTCCAGTTTCATCGGGCGCTCGCGAAGGTGGCCGGCTGCACCAGTCCGCTGAATCGCTGTTCGATTTACGAGAGCAAGGCCGCGGGGGACCGATTGAATGCGATGCTCGCGATGGGAGAGAGCCAGCCGTGGCCGAAAGCGCTCGCCGAGCTGACCGGGCAAGAGCAGATGGATGCGACTGCGATTTTGGATTATTTCGCGCCGCTGAAGAAGTGGCTGGATGAGCAGAACAAGGGCAAGCCGCTGGGTTGGTAGATGGAAATATGAACGCTGTGGAAACGTGTCCTATCTGCGGCGGCTCGGGTTGGAAGATCACCGAGCGTGAAGGGATTTCCGGCGCCGAGAAGTGCACGTGTGCCGATGCGGGGCGCGAGCTGCGCAACGAAGAGCGAGCGAATATTCCTCCGCTATACAAGCAGGCATCGGTGGATAATTTCATTCTGCCGGGCGACAATCCCATCTCGCGTTCGGCGCTCGCCAAGGTGCTGGTGGATGTGCGCGGGTACGTGCGCGAGTTTCCGGCCGTTCCGAAGCCGGGGCTGTTGTTTCTGGGTCCGCCAGGAACGGGGAAAACTCATCTGGCGGTGGCGGCGTTGCGCGGGCTGATTGCGCGGGGGTTTGAGGGGCTGTTCTTCGACTTCCAGGGATTGCTGAACCATATCCGCAGTGGCTACGATCAGGCGTCCGGCACGATGGACCGGGAAGCGTATCGCGCGGCGCTGGATGCCGAGATCCTGGTCCTCGACGATTTGGGCGCGCATCGGATCACCGATTGGGTGGAAGATACGGTGACGTCGATCGTGACGCATCGCTGCAATTCCCGCAAGGCGACCATTGTGACGACGAACTTGCGCGATCCGGAGGCGGGCGACCGGCGCAATTCCGGTTTGCAGGAAGACATGCACAGCAAGTATTTTCTGGAGGAGCGCGTCGGGATGCGCGCGCGGTCGCGATTGTTTGAGATGTGCAAGCTGATTCCGATGCCGGGTGTGGAAGATTACCGGTTGAAAAAGCGGTAACCGTTATGAGCAAATTTCTCTATAGCTGGATGCGCCTTCTGAGGGTGTGTCTGCGGAGGAACCGGACAATTGTGGGACTGGGCAAGTTCTCCTCTGGCATCGAGGATCTCGGGGCTAATAAGAAGCACCTCGAAGGCTTCGGTAACTGAGGGATTTCAGGCTTGCCTGCGGAACTGGTGGCCTCCGTTATCGTCCTGTTCGCCCTAGGATCGATAAGTTTATACCTGCCGGAGAAGATTCAGCAGGTCGCGCTAAAATTCAACCATCTCGCGATCGCGCGTCGATTCGTCGGAACACGCGCATGGTGTTCTTTGCTTCCGAATAGCGATTTCGAGATCCATCGCTGGGGTAGGATGAAGTGAATGACCACCGCGAATCCCCTGAGCTATCTTTCCGATCAGCTTGACTCTTGGCGCAAGGCCGGTTCCTATCAGCATCTGCGCGTTCTGGAATCGCCCTGCGAGCCGATGTCGCGCTTCGACGGGCGCGAGGTGATCAACCTCGCAAGCAACAATTATCTTGGCCTGGCGGATCATCCCAAGCTCATCGAAGCGCAGGTGGAAGCGGCGAGGAAGTACGGCGCTGGATCGGGCGCCGTGCGCACCATTTCAGGCACCATGAGCATCCACATGGAACTGGAGCGGCGGATCGCGGCGTTCAAGCACACCGAAGCGTGTGTGGTGTTTCAGTCGGGTTTCGCGGCGAATTCAGGAACTGTGGCGGCGATCTTGACGCCCGAGGATCACATTATCTCGGACGCTCTGAATCACGCCAGCATCATCGACGGCTGCCGGTTGTCGAAGGCCAAGATCCACGTCTTCCCGCACAAAGATACGGCCCGGGCGGCACAGATTCTCGAAGAACTCGACGGCAAGCCCGGCCACAAGCTCCTGATCACCGACGGAGTTTTTTCGATGGATGGCGATATCGGGCCACTCCCAGCCCTGGTGGAGATTGCCGAGCGCCACGGAGCGATCATGATGATCGACGATGCGCATTCCTCGGGCGTGCTGGGCCGCAACGGGCGCGGCACGGTGGATCATTTTGGGTTGCATGGGCGCGTGGATGTGCAGGTGGGGACGTTGTCGAAAGCGATCGGGGTGCTGGGCGGGTACGTTTGCGGGAGCGGCGATCTGATCGAGTTCCTGTATCACCGGGCGCGGCCGTTCCTCTTTTCGACCTCGCATCCGCCGGCAGTTGCCGCGGCGTGCCTGGCGGCCTTCGACATTCTGGAGCAGGAGCCCGAACGCATCGAGCGGCTGTGGGCAAACACGCGCTACTTCAAGGGGATGCTAGAAAGCGCCGGGTTCGATACCGGCGCCAGCGAGACGCCGATCACGCCAATCATCGTCGGCGAGGCCAAGACCGCCCATGCCTATTCGGCTGCGCTTTTTGAGAACGGATTGCTGGCCACCGGCATCGGCTTCCCGACTGTGCCCGAGGGGCGGGCCCGCATTCGCACGATTGTAACCGCCACTCACACGACGGAGATGCTGGATCGCGCGGCGGAGATCCTGACCAGGGTGGCGAAGAAGATGGGAATCCTCCGGACTTAGCCAGTCGCGCTGTAGAACTGAAGGCAGACTCCGGATGGCACGATCATGTGGAACTCGCGCCGTCCCCACGCCTTCATTTCGAGCGGCCCGACCCGCGCCGCGATGCCCCGATACTCTTCGTAAAGCGCATCGAGATCGGAAACGCCGATGCTGAGGCTGGTGTTCTCGATCCAGTCGCGGTTATTGTTGACCACCAGGTTGAACGATACGTTGTCGCGAACGATGCCTGCGCCGGAACCAGCCTGCCAGGTAACCGAAAATCCCATTTGTTTGGTGTAGAACTCAAGCGCTCCCGCTAACGTTCCGCCGGTCGGGATCATGGGCGTCACGGAGAGCAGCGCGGCGGGATCGTTGGGTGGCATCCTCTAATGTTAGCCTCGATTTATGAGTCATTCCGTCGAAACCGCCGGTCCGCGGGCGCGATTTCGCAGCAGGCGAACGTCGCAATTCACCGAATCCGTCATCCGCGAAATGACGCGGCTAGCGATTGAGCATAACGCCGTCAACCTGGCGCAGGGGTTCCCGGATTTTGGAGCGCCGGAGGAGATCAAGCGGGCGGCGCAGGAAGCGATCGCGGCCGATTTCAATCAATACGCCATCACGTGGGGCGCTAAGCCCTTCCGCGACGCGATCGCGGCGAAATACCGGAAGTGGTACGGCCTGGATTACGATCCAGAGCGAGAGATCACGGTTTGTTGCGGAGCCACCGAAGGGATGATCGCCGCGCTACTCGCGGTAACGAATCCGGGCGACGAGGTGATCATTTTCGAGCCCTACTACGAAAATTACGGTCCAGATGCATTTCTTTGCGATGCGGAACGCAAACTCGTTCAACTTCGGCCTCCGGATTGGACATTTGATCCCGACGAATTGCGCCGGGCGTTCTCGCCGAAGACTAAGGCGATCATTCTCAACTCGCCGAACAATCCGACGGGGAAGGTGTTCACGCGCGCTGAACTGGAAGTGATCGCCGGTCTTTGTCAGGAATTCGACGCGCTTGCAATTACTGACGAAATCTATGAACACATTCTCTATGATGGGGCGCCTCATATTCCGATCGCGACATTGCCGGGAATGCGGGAACGTACCGTGTTGGTGAATAGCATGAGCAAGACTTACTCCGTCACCGGATGGAGAGTAGGGTTTGTGCTGGCCGCGCCGGATCTAACGGATTCCATTCGAAAGGTCCACGACTTTCTAACGGTTGGTGCGGCGGCTCCTTTGCAGCAGGCAGGTGTGGTGGCTTTAAATCTACCGGATTCATACTACGAAAAACTAAGCGTGGAATACCAGAAACGGCGGGATCTTCTATTGGAGCGTCTGGAGGAAGCTGGATTCCGTTGTTTTCGTCCGCAAGGCGCATACTACTTCATGGCCGACATCGCAGAATTCGGGTTTGCGGACGATGTTTCTTTCGTTCGGCACCTAGTCAAAAGTCCAGGGGTGGCTGCAGTTCCGGGCTCTAGTTTTTATTCAGATTCTAACGCTGGTGTAGCATTAATTCGCTTTTGTTTTTGCAAGAAGTATGAGACTCTAAAAAAGGCGGGCGACCGCCTCCGTATAGTTTAGAGTTACCCTGTAGGTACACCTGCCAGGTAGCACACAAGAAGCATTTCCCGGCACGTCCCCCGGCTGGAGGAAATTATGCTGCGTAACTTTTTGTTGCCTGAAAGCATCGCCCGAGCGGATGGCATGGGACCGGAGATCGATCTCGGTTCCAAACGCGGTAAGCTGTTAGTGCTTACACTCGGGATCACCCGAATCCTTGAACAAGAGAGCCTGGAGGTAACCGTCTGGGGATCACCCGACGGCGAGAAATGGGGCTCGAAGCCGCTGGCGAAATTCCCTCCCAAGTTTTATTGCGGGCTCTATTCCATCTTGCTGAACATGGGATCGCAGAACGATGTCCGATTCGTACGCGTCCAGTGGAAGATGAGCCGGTGGAGCAAGCGCGAGCACATGCCCATGTTTGGATTCTACGTTTATGCCGAAGAGTCCGGTGCACGGGTCAGTGTTGCGGTTGCATAACACGTAGCCTCTGCCGGGTTACAGGCGGTTAATCAAGCTGGCGACATAGCCGGCGCCGAATCCATTATCGATGTTCACGACAGTTACGTTACTAGCGCAGCTGTTCAACATGCCGAGTAAGGCTGCCAGGCCGTTAAAACTCGCGCCATATCCCACGCTGGTGGGGACCGCGATCACCGGAACAGAAACCAGGCCGCCCACCACGCTGGGAAGTGCTCCTTCCATACCGGCGGCGACCACCACAACGCGCGCCTCCATCAGCCGTTCGCTCGAGGCGATCAATCGATGGATGCCCGCGACACCGACGTCGTAAATCGATTCGACTTCGTTTCCCATCACTTCCGCGGTGACCTGCGCTTCTTCGGCTACGGGGATATCGCTGGTGCCGGCGCAAACCACGGCCAATTTTCCTTTGCCGCGAATGGTTCGGTCGCGCCAGATGCGGACCGCACCCGAGAGCGGGAAATGTTCGGCATCGGGATAATCGGCTTTCAGAAGCGAAGCGGAGTGGCGATCGGCCCGCGTGACCAGGAGGTTAGCCGATTTGTCGAGCAGCCGTGCGGCGATGGCACCGATTTGCTCGGGGGTCTTGCCTTTTCCGAAGACCACTTCGGTTAGGCCATGGCGCAGCAGGCGATGATGATCCAGCTTGGCGTAGCCTAGATCCTCGAACGGCAGGTGCCGGATGCGGTCGAGCGCGGCGTCGACGGCAATGTCGCCTGCGTGAACTTGCTCCAACAGGCTGCGCAATTGTTCGGAATCCATGTCAACTTGAGCGTAACAGAGAGCCTCCGATGACACTCCGGCGGCGTCACCACTCGATGGTTTGGCCAAGGCGTAGGCCATATTTGCGGACACCTCCGCCTTTGAGCTCCAGTACGTAGTTTGAAATCTCCTTGCCGCCATAGAGCTCGCACTTGCTGGCTTGCGTTTTGCATGGCTGGGCATTCTCCACGATCTCGACAATCTTGCGCTTGGAATCCAACCAGACGATGTCGAGCGGCATGAGCACTTGATACATCCAATGCTGATGATGATCGGGTCCCGGATAGACGAACAGCATACCGTGATCGGGCGCGAGTGACGTGCGGAACATCAGGCCGCGCTGCACATCGATCCTGTCGATCATGGTTTCGGCCCGGATCACCTGGCCGCCAGGAAGCGTGATCGGACGCGTTGGAAAATCTTCCACCGATGTTGAGTTCGTTCCGCAGCACGCGAGAAACATGAGAGCTGCGAGCAGGAGATAGCGCATGAATTAGAATGGTAGCGAATCCACTTTCATGGCGTTTTGGAAACGGTTGCGGCTGACGCTCGAAATGATCAAGTTCGAGCACTCCGTATTTGCCCTGCCCTTCGCGCTCACGGGCGCGCTTCTGGCGTTTCGCGAGGGCCGCTTCGATGTTCGTGAATTCGGCTACAAGCTGCTGTGGATCGTGGTGGCGATGGTGGGGGCGAGGTCGGCCGCTATGGCCTTCAATCGGATACTCGACGCCGACATCGATGCGCGAAATCCCCGCACTCGCATGCGCCACATCCCCGCGGGCATTCTCAGCGCCCGTTTTGCGTGGGGCTTCACCGCAGCCGCCGTGCTGGTATTCCTGCTGGCCGCGCGCGAGCTGAATCCGCTGTGCTTGAAACTGGCGCCGATCGCCCTGGCCGTGCTGTTCTTCTATTCATTCACCAAGCGTTTCAGCACGTTCTCGCATTTGATTCTGGGATTTTCGCTCGGCATGGCGCCGGCAGCGGCCTGGATCGCGGTTCGTGGATCGCTGGACCCGCGAATTCTCTGGCTGACCGCGGCGGTCACGTTTTGGACCGCGGGCTTCGACATCATTTACTCCTGCCAGGACTTTGAATTCGACTCAGGGGCCGGTCTCTTCAGCCTGCCGCGTCGCTTTGGTATGTCGGGAGCGCTGTGGATCGCGCGCCTGCTCCACGTGGCGATGATTGCGTGCCTCGGCCTGCTTGCGGTCTCCTTCCATCTGGGAGTCTTGAGCTGGACCGGGATCGCCGCAATCGTCCTGCTGCTGCTTTACGAGCACCGCCTGGTGCGAGCCGACGACCTGTCGCGCGTGGACGCGGCTTTCTTCACCGTCAACGGATACGTGAGCGTGCTATTCTTTCTGTTTTGGGCGGCCGACATGTACTTCTTCGGCTTCCGGGCCTGAAACGCATGGAAATACATATCGAAGACCCGCGCTTGCGGCCAATTCTCGCGAAGGTGGAGGCGGACGAGCGCCTGAGCTTTGAGGATGGCGTCGCGCTGTTCCGCAGCTCGGACCTTCTGGCGCTCGGCTACATGGCGAATCTGGTGCGCGAGCGCAAGCACGGCAACGTCACCTGGTTTAATGTCAATCGCCACATCAATCCGACCGACGTGTGCGTGGCAAGCTGCAAGTTGTGCGCGTTTGGCAAGCGCGCCAAGGATCCGAAGGCGTACACCTGGTCGCTCGACGAAGTGTGGCACCGCGCGGGCGAGGGGTGGAGCGAAGCGGTCACCGAATTTCATATCGTCGGCGGACTGCATCCCGAGCTGACACTCGATTGGTATTGCGACATGTTCCGCGGGCTGAAACAGCGCTTCCCCGAGGTGCATTTGAAGGCGCTCACCATGGTCGAGGTCGCTTATCTGGCGCAGCGGAGCAAGCTTTCCATTCGCGAGACGCTGTCCAAGCTGATCGATTCGGGCGTGGATTCGCTTCCCGGCGGCGGCGCGGAAATCTTCAACGAACGCGTGCGGCGCATCATCTGCGATCACAAGATCGACGGCAGCCAATGGTTGGAAGTGGCGCGGACAGCGCATCAGCTGGGGCTGAAATCAACTGCACGATGCTGTACGGCCACATCGAGACGGAAGAGGATCGAGTGGATCATCTGGTGAAGCTGCGCGCGCTGCAGGACGACACCGGCGGATTCCAGACCTTTATCCCGCTGGCGTTTCATCCGGCGAACACGGCGCTCGGGCACATTCCCACGACGACCGGATTTCTGGATCTGAAAATGATCGCGGTCTCGCGGCTGATGCTGGACAATATCAGCCACATCAAGGCCTACTGGATCATGATGACGCCCAGGATCGCGCAGATCGCGCAGCGCTTCGGCGCCGACGACCTGGACGGCACCGTGGTGGAAGAGAAGATTTATCACGAAGCGGGCGCTACTACAAGCCAGGGCCTGCGGCGCGGCGAATTGCTACGGCTGATTCGCGAGGCCGGCCGCGAGCCGATGGAGCGCGATACGCTGTACCGGCCGGTAACGCGCACCGAGACGGCCTTCACCGTACTCGTTTAGTACCGGACGGTACCATCGCACGCCTTCTTCCGAACAACGCCGGCCACTATCGTTGAATCATGAAGTGCTTTTGGTTAGCTACGGTGTTCGCGTCAGCCGTGTTGGCGGCGAACCCGGATCAATTTCGCGTCAATGCGAATGTTGTGCTGATCAACGCGACCGTGCTCGATCGTCACGATCGCCCGGTTCGCGGGCTGACGCGCGCACAGTTTCACCTCTATGACGATCAGGCCGAACAACAGATCGCCTTCTTCGCAGAGGAGGAAACGCCTCTATCGCTGGCTGTAATTTTTGATGTAAGCGGCAGTATGAGCGGCAAGATCGCAGATGCGCGGGCGGCCTTGGATGCCGTGCTCAAGAGCGCGAACGCGGAAGACGAGTTTTCCCTCGTCACGTTCTCGACCGAACCTCGCGTGGCCGCCGGTTGGAGTCAGAACGCTGGCGAAATCCAAAACCGTTTGCTGATCGAGTCCGCCCACGGCCAGACGTCGCTGCTGGACGCGCTGGAAACGGGCCTGGTGCAAATGAAGCACGCCCGCAGCCAACGCAAGGCGCTCCTTATTATTTCCGACGGCGGCGACAACCACAGCCGGGCGTCCGAGCGGGAAGTGCTGCATTCCCTGGAAGAAACCGGCGTCCAGATTTACGCGATCGATCATGTCGCACCCGAATACATGCGCGCACGCTCACCCGAGGTGTTCAACGGCCCGGATCTACTGGACCGGCTGTGCGACCGTGCCGGGGGCCGTTATTTCCAGGTGGATGGCAAACGCGAGACGGCCGCTGCGGCCGAGCAGATCTCGCGCGAGCTGCGTTCGCAATATCTCATCGGATACGTTCCGGCCAATGTCGTCCGCGACGGCCGATTCCATCATGTGCGTGTGCAAGTGACGCCCGATGCCGCATTGCCCAAGCTCTCCGTGTTCTGGCGCCGCGGCTATCGCGCGCCGGTCGATTAATCAGAACGTTTGCGCCCAGTACACGTACGGATAGACAAACGCCTGGTCCTTATTCGATTGCTTCAGATACTCGCCGGGGAACAATGTTCCGACGCCGAACCCGATGGTGGTGTGTTTCGCGAGTGCTGCGGTAGCCATCATTTCGACGGCTTCGCCCACATGGGCACTGGTGGCTTTCGGGTTGAATACCGTGCGAGTGCCAAAGGCGTTGTACAGGCCATCATTGACGTTCGCCAGCCAGAAATCGCGGCCGTTCAGTTTGATCTTGAGCTTCTTCCAGGGCGTGACTTCAACGCCGGCGCGCAGGTCCTCGAGGTTCTTCCATCCGAACTGCCCGGTAAGGCTGTTCATCGGGAAATTGTATCCGTACATGTTGTCGAAATTCTCGCGAGTTCCGTTCTTCTTCCCGTCGTCGCCGGAAGCGTAGAAGAAATCCGTGCTGATACGCGGCTTCCATCCGGAGTCAGTTGCCACCCAGCCGGCGCCGGAGATCAATCCGTTGGCGTCCAAGCGGTCGTTGGAGTAACTGCCGAACTCGTGCACTGGTTCGACGTTATAGTCGAACCGGCCAGGCAGTTTGCCGGCGATGCGGATGCCCAAGGCCAGGGTATCCATGTTTCCGACTTGGCCTTCTTTGCTCTTGACGTTGTCGGTGGTTCTCGCGATCAAATACGGTTCCACGGAAGCCCCCGGTAATAAATGCGGGAAGGTGTTGTAGTCGGCATAAACATGGTCGCCCGGTTTGTGTTCGTCCACGGTGTTCGGATTCACCAGGACCGCCGATCCGGCCACCAGTTCGGTTTTGAAAAAGCTGGTGGTATACGAACCGCGAGCCACATCGAAATTTCTTGCGGTTTGGGTCCACCAATCCTCGGTCGCGGCGAGCAAATGGCCGGAGCCGATCACCATGTCCTGCCGGCCAACTTTTAAAAAGAACCCGGGGCCTTCGGGCTGGCCCATCCTGACCCAAGCCTGGTGAAGATCGAACGGATTGGATACGGTGTTGGATGGATTCGCCTGATAGAACAGGGCTCGGACGTCCTGCGCTTCCGCATAGAAATTCAGCCAGCCGGAAGGCTGGAACAGTACGCCCAGCCGGATCTGGCTGACCATATAAGAATCGGCCGGCGTCACGCTGAAGGGTCCGTCGGTGGCCTCCCAGCGCTCTCGGATAGAGCCGGAGAGCTTGAACATTCGAAGCAAGGATTTCTCCTTGCCGGAGTCGGGGGCTTGGTCCTGCGCGGTCTGCGACTGCCCGAAAACAGCGAGGGGGATGAGCAGGAAGGATGCAATGGAGAGGAAGCGATGTTTCATAATGCTTCACTCTTCGGCCGGATAACATTCAGTAAGAGAAGAACCAGCGAGCTAGATGTACCGGCTTTCTAGCCGATAAGGGAAGTAAGCAGAGCTGTGCCGGCGCAGGCGCGCTAGCTGTGCAGGAAGTGTGCAGCGCCGTCTTTGCCCATGTACCGCTCCAGCACTCGCACGTCGGTCTTGCGAAGGTCGACTATGATCAAGCCGTCGAGCGCGTTGGCGAAGCGGCGGTCCACATGAAATGCGGCCAATTCGCCGCCCAGCTTCAGATATTGCTTCAGCAGCACGGGGACACCTTTGCGGTCCGTTTCGACGTCGGCAATCAACGCCGAAAGTTCTTCCACGTCCCACACGGTTGCGCCGATCAATTCGTCGGCGAGCTTCGATGGACGCTGTCGAAACGGGTTGCGGGCCCGCACTAGCGGTGCAAATTCGGGCGACTGGCGATAGGCGCTCAAGAATTTCACCATGAGGTGCCGCGAGGCAGCGGAGTAACCATTGCTAATGCTGACGGGTCCGAAGAGCAGCTTGTATTGTGGATGCCGCACCAGGAATTGCCCGATGCCCTTCCACAAGAGCAGCAGCGGCGCGTAGGTTTTCTGATATTCCGGGCGCACGAAGGAACGGCCTAACTCGAGCGCGGGGCTGATGCGGTCGAGGAACGGCTTCCGCCAATGGAAAAGCTGGCTGGTGTAAAAACCGTTGGGCCCGAAGCGGGCCAGGATCTCGTCGGATGGTCCCAGCCGGTACGCGCCGGCGACTTCGCGCGCGTGGCGGTGCCACACGAACAGATGCCAGTAGTGGTCGTCGAAGCGATCGAGATCGATGGGCTTGCCGGTGCCTTCGCCCACCTGGCGGAAGGTGAGTTCGCGCAGGCGACCGATTTCGTGCAAAACATTTGGGATCTCGTTTGCTTTGGCGAGAAGAACGGCGAAGTCGTCGTTTTCAACCAAGGTGCGTTCGGGCGCGAGCCGCGAGACTTCGGTCGAAAGTAGCTCGGTCGCGGTCTCGACCGCCTGGGGTTCGGCGACAGCCACTGAAAATTGTTTGGGGGCTTCGCGATTTTGCAGCAAGTAAGTGCGGCGGCGCAAATAGCGGATCAGCGCGACGTCGTCCTGATAGGCACGAATCTTGGCCAACGTGATCGGGCTGCCGATGCGCACCTCGATGCTGCGGTTATGCTTGTTGAAAAATTCGTGGGGCAGAAGCGCGGTGCGTACTCGCGGATGCATGAGCCCAAGCAAGTGGAACAGCGCGCTGTTGGCGCCCAGGATGTAGGTGGGCAGCACTGTGGCGCCGGTGATGCGGATGAGCCGGGCGACGCTGTTGCTCCATTCCGGGTCAGTGATGGCGCGTTCCTTCAGATTGAGGTGCGAAACTTCGCCGGCCGGAAAGACAATAAGCAGTCCGCCTTGTTTGAGCCACGCGATGGCGTCCTTCAGGCCCTTGCGATTGGCGCGAGTTGCCTTCTCGCCCCCAAAAGGATCGACGAAGATGCATAGCCCGCTGGTTTCGGGCATGCCCGCCAACAGGTGATTCGCCAGGACCTTCACGTCCGGACGAACCGAGAGAAACAACGATGGCAGGATCGCGCCCTCGATCAATCCGAAGGGATGATTGGCCACCACGACCACCGGGCCTTGCTTGGGAATGAGCGCGAGGTCGCGCTCGGAAACCTGAGTATGGACGTTGAGCAGCGCGAGCGGATGATCGGCAATCAGCCGGTTGTCGGCGCCTGGGACATCTTCCCAAAGGCGGTCAAAACGGTCGAGCCGAAGCAGCTTTTCGATCGCGCCTTCCACCGGCGCGGGCAGCTTCTGTCCGAGGAGCGTAGCCAGGGCGTCCCGCATTCACAAACATAACAGCACTGAAATGTGAATCAGTGATTACTGCCGGGTTACGGTTTGCGCACGGCCAGCGGGTAGCACTGCCTGTTCAAAAGTTCCAGTATAATCGTGCTTTATGAAATCACTGTTCACGACTTTTGTTTTGTGCTCGGCGCTCGTGGCGCAGACGCCCGCCTCGAAAAGCGCGACTTCCAAGGCGGGGACTTCGAAGGCCGGGACATCAAGAACCGGCGGTGCCCGGCCGTCCTTGATGAATCCGGCGTCTTTGCGCGCGAAAGCTCCCGACCTTTTCAAGGCGCAGTTCACCACCACCAAAGGCGACGTGATCATAGAGGTGCATCGCGATTGGGCGCCGTTGGGCGCGGACCGCTTTTACAACCTGGTGAAGAACGGATTCTTCAACAACGCGGCATTCTTCCGCGTAGTGACGTCGCCGCGTCCATTCATCGTGCAGTTCGGCCTGAACGCGAGTCCTGCGATCAACAAAGTTTGGGAACACGCCAACATCAAGGACGATCCGGTGATGGGCAGCAACTCGCGTGGAACTTTAGTATTCGCCACCGCGGGCCCGAATACCCGCACCACACAGCTCTTCATCAATCTGAATGACAACAAGTTTCTGGACTCGATGGGCTTCGCACCCTTCGGAACCGTGAGCGAGGGCATGGACGTTGTGGATAAGATCTATCCCGGGTACGCCGAGCGTCCCGATCAGCAGCGCATCACTGAAGAAGGCGACGCGTATCTGGTAAAGAATTTCCCGATGATCGACAAGATCAAGTTGGGTAAGATTCTTCCGGCCGAGCCGGCAGCGGCGCCCGCCGACAAAAAGTAACGGACGGGTTATTTCGGGTTTTCGAGCGGGATCTCGAAATAGAACACGTCCTGGCCCGTGGCGGCGACCTTGATCCCCGTCAAATAGAATTTCGATCCGGGCTGGTGCGCGGTTTGAAAATAGAAAAATCCATTGGCCGATTCATGCGGCGGGAGCAGCTTGGCGGCGAACGATCGCCCGTCGATTTCCCAAACATCCAGCGGATTTTTATGTTTCCGATGGATCGGTATGGGGCTGCCGCCGCCCGGCAAACGCGGTCTTTCCGTCCCGCCCAGCGTCTGCACTTCATCGGCGGGAGTTGCTTCCACGTGGCGCCCGTCCACGCCGGTATACTCGGTTTCCAGGTGATCTAGCTTCAAAACCTGGTCCGTGTCATTCTGTATGATGACCAGGACCGGCAGCACGCCGTACTGATTGGGGTTCAATTTCCCAAATGCCGAGTGAGCCAACTCTTCGGTGTCGTAGGCAATGGCCGCCACCGTTACGTGGTCGTTGGTCTGCTTGGCCGGATAGGATGAAGCGGGACCGGGCGAAAACTTGGCTGCATCCTTGCTATTGTCAGCCAGTAGCGTGGCAGCGGCCATGAATACTATCAGGGAAATCAAGAGCGCTCTCATTCAATTCCTTCACTGGGCGATTCGTATCGCCGCTTTTCCGCTCCTAGTATTCTATTTCGTTTACCGCTGCGTACGCGATCCGCGCTATTCCCGCGGCGTTTGCGAGCGCTTAGGCGGAGCGCCCCAATCTTTTCAACCGACGCCCCCAGGTGCCATTTGGTTGCACGCCGTTTCGGTGGGGGAGGTGATTTCGGCGACAGGTGTGTTGCGCGAGATTCGCGAGCGTAGCCCCAGCATTCCGCTGTACGTTTCGGTAACCACCGTGGCCGGCCGCGATATCGCCGAAGAGCGCCTCAGCGGATTGGTGGACGGCATCTTTCACGCCCCCATCGACTACGTTTTCGCCGTGCGGCGCGTGATCGAGCGCATCCGCCCCGCGCTGGTAGTGATCCTTGAGACGGAGATTTGGCCGGTGCTGTACCGCGAGGCCAAGCGCGCGGGCTGCGGCTTGATGATCGTGAACGGGCGCATCTCGGATCGCGCGTTTCCCAAGTATGGGCGATGGCGTTTCTTTCTTTCGGATGCTTTCGAGCAGCCCGACGCGATCCTGGTGCAGAGCGCTTTGGACGCCAGCCGCTACGTGGAGCTGGGGGCGACGCCCGCAGCCGTGCGCGTTATGGGCAATCTGAAATACGACGCCGAGCCGCCGTGTGCCGACCCGCCGCGCATGATCCGAAGTTTGATCGACAAGCTGCATCCCACCGCAATTTGGATTGCCGCCAGCACCATGGCGGGCGCCGATCGCCATGACGTGGATGAAGACGACGCCGTGCTACGCGCCTTTGAAGAGCTGAGCCGCCAGCGGCCCGGGCTGCTTCTGATCCTAGTTCCGCGCAAGCCGGAGCGGTTCGACGAAGCTGAGCGAAAGCTGAGCGATGCTCGCTTTAGATATGTTCGCCGCACGGACGGAGTGGTTCCATCGGACTTGTCGCTGCCGTGCGTGCTATTGCTGGATTCGATGGGCGAACTGGCCAGCCTGTTTCCATTGGCCGATGTTGTTTTCATGGGCGGAACGCTCGCGCGGCGCGGCGGCCACAATGTGCTGGAACCCGCGGCGGTGCGGCGCGCCATCATTAGCGGACCGCATCTGGAAAACTTCGCGGCGATTGCGGCGGAGTTTCGAGAACGGCGTGCGTTCCTCGAAATCAATGAGGCGAGCCAACTGAGGGGCGCCGTGGCGCAGTTGCTCGACCAGCCTGGACTTCGAGAGGAGCTGGGCGCTCGGGCCGCAACACTGGCGCAAGAGAAACGCGGAGCAACGAAGATCGCGGTTACCGAAGTTCTCCGCCAGCACGACCTTGCAGTTCCCCGCTGGACTCAATTGACTCCGGCCCGGCTCCTTCTCTGGCCACTCGCCAAGACCTGGGCGGTTGTCAGCGCGATTGGAATTCGGAGGAAACGGGCGCGCGCGCGGCGCCTCGGTGCGCCAGTGATCAGTGTGGGTGGCATCACCATGGGCGGCGCGGGGAAGACCCCGCTGGTGGATCATCTCGCAGAACGGCTGAGCGAACTGGGCGCGCATCCGGCCATTCTGACGCGCGGATACCGCCGCCGATCGATCGAGACAACTGTCCTGGTGGAAGCAGGCCACCCGGCGCCAGTCCGCATGACTGGAGACGAAGCGCAGATCTTCGTTCATTCCGGATATGCGCACGTAGGAATCGGCGCCGATCGCTTTCACACCGGGCGCCTGCTCGAAGAAAAATACCAGCCGGGCGTTTTTCTTTTGGACGACGGCTTCCAGCACGTGCGCCTCCAGCGCGATCTGGATCTCGTCGTGATCGATGCTCTGAATCCGTTCGCGGGTGGTGAAGCGTTTCCTCTGGGAGCCCTGCGCGAACCGATGAGCGCACTCGCGCGGGCCGGAGCATTCGTGATCATGCGCACCGCGCCCGAGCGAGCGTACGAAGGGATCCGTCGGCAACTGCGATCGTGGAATCCCAAAGCGCCCATTTTCCGTGCTCGCGTGGAGCCGCATGGGTGGGTGAACTACTGCACCCGCAAGACGGAACAGTCATTGGGCGGACCAGTGGCGGCGTTCTGCGGTCTGGCGAATCCGGCCAGTTTCTGGGGAACGTTGCGATCGCTGTGCCTGCCGCCGGTTTTTCATTGGGCCTTCCGCGATCATCATCACTACACCGCCGAACAGGTGGAACGTCTTTCGGCGCAAGCGCAGATGCACGGCTCAAATGTGCTACTGACCACCGAGAAGGACGCGATGAATTTGCCTGAGTCCGCCCCGGGCGTGTTGTCGCGCACGGGCGTGACGCTGTACTGGCTGAAGATCGGAGTCGAGATCGAGCACGAAGACCAACTAATCGAGTTGATTGACTCGAAGACCTCAGGGCGTCTGAATCGAGTAAATCGTTAGTCCATTCACATTCGGCACCAGTAGATAGGCGGTGGTGCTGTTGACAAACGCGGCGGAGACATCGCTCATGCCGAACTCGGTTGCAAACG
The DNA here is from genome assembly GCA_963772905.1 of Bryobacterales bacterium. Taxonomy (GTDB): domain Bacteria; phylum Acidobacteriota; class Terriglobia; order Bryobacterales; family Bryobacteraceae; genus Palsa-89. The sequence continues at coordinate 1,171,328 of CAVYZD010000001.1, forward strand.
GATAGAGCACCGGCGCGCTGGGCGTGCTGGCATCGACGATCCAGAGGCTGCTGGGACCCGCGGGATCGGTGGCCGGCGGATTGTTGACGATGGCGAAGATGTTCGAACCGAACGGCTGCACGACGTACGTGCCGGTGGTAGGGATTTGCGTCGTCATGGTGGCGGTAACAGCGGGAGCGTCCACGTTGGCGATGTTCATCGTGGTTAGGGTGAGGTTACCGTTGATGTTGAAATCGGGCACGCCCGGATTGCGAAAGCCGGTGGTGTTTCCGGTCACCAGCAGCAGAGGGTTGTCGTAGCCGAAGCCCAGAAATATAGCGGCGTCGGAAACAGTAACTTCATAGATCCCTTGCATGCTTTGCGGCTTGCTGATGTTCACCACGTCGAGCGCCGCCAATCCGCTGGTGCTGTTTCCAGTCGCTGTGGTGCTGGTAACGTAGGCGGTGTTCGGGTAGCTGCTGCTGGACGCTAACGCCAGCGAGTTGGGCATGACGCTGGCGCCGCCCGATCCGGGGCCGCTCGAGAGCACGCCAAGCAAGGCCGGAAAGAGGCTGCTGAAATCGTACGCCACGAAGTTCCCAAACTGCCCCGTGATGGAATTGCCGCTGGTTTGGTACCAGCTCGTGCTGACGAACCCCGTGGTTCCAACGAAGCTGATATCGGTGAGGAACGTGTATGGCGTGGTTGAGAGCTGCGACAACAGCACGGGATCGTCAGGAGTGGCCAGGCTATAGACGGCGAACGTCGGCGCAGTGCCAGGCCCCACAATGTCGACCAGAATCGGCACGGAAGTTGCGGTGTTCAGAGCGCATTTGCCGCCATTACCGGCCAGCTGCAGATCTCCGAATTCGCCCACATACGACGGCGCTGTCACATCGCTGGTGTCGATGATGTTGATGCGGTTGGGTCCGCAGACATAGGTGGTGTCGCCATAGATCGCAAGGCTGCTACTCGTGCCGTTGGCGAAATTCAATTGGCCGACTTGGGTTAGATACGTGGGAGGCGCTGATCCCGAGCCCGACACCGACACCATGGCTGACGCGCTGACGTATCCACCAACCGTGAGCACCAGCGGATAGTCGGCGGTCGCTAGCGTGGGAACCACGATGTTGGCCTGCGCGAGGCCGAGGAATCCCGGGGTCAGTCCCAGGAATTGCACGGTCGCGTCGACGCCGCCGATGGTGGCCGTCGCGGTGGCGGTGGCCGTAGATGTCGGCGAGGCCGGCGTGGCTGTTCCGTCCGGGACAGCGTGATCCACCGCGCCTTGGCCCGTGAGATACACAATCAGAACGGCGCCGGACGCCACAGGGTTGGTGGAGGAGTTGAGCGAGTAGTCGACCAGGTTTTGCGCGATAGCATGATTGCTCGAGTCCTGAAACATGGCGGGCCCGTTTGCCACCACAGTGAGCTGAAAAATCGCGCTCGATCCTCCGTCGCGGCTGACATACAAGTTCGCGGTTCCGGCCGCGAGACCGCTTGGCACTTGGAAGTTGATCTGGGTCGCGCTGACAAACAGCAGCGGCACGGGCGACTGATTCACGTAGACGGTCGCGCCGGCCATGTTCTTGAGAAGCGGAAAGCCAGTCGCACCCTGAGTGGAGTCGGCCAAATTCGATCCGAAAATCGAAGCCAACGCGCCAGGCGCGACCCGAGGAGCGAAGCTGGCGGCATCGATCACGCTATTGATGACCGTTTGCGCTTCGGCCACTGTCGCGAGCGTGCCAAGCGCGATCCACAAAACGAAAAATCTACGAGTCAATAAGGAGTTGACGGGTCTGGCGAGAGAGGCGTTTACCCCTGTTACTGTTTGATTAACAAAGCGTAACCATTTCTGTTGCTAACCGTTGCGCTGCTATAATGTGGCGGATGGCCGAAATTCAGACTGCCAGTCCCACCAAGAAAATCATCCTGCTGCGCCCGCGTGGTTTTTGCGCCGGTGTGGTGCGGGCGATTGATGTGGTGAAGATCGTTCTGAACCTCTACGGTGCGCCTGTATATGTTCGTAAGGAGATCGTCCACAATCGCCACGTGGTCGACGAACTGCGGCAGGCCGGTGCGATTTTCGTCGAAGAGCTAAGCGAAGTTCCCGAGGGCGCCCGTGTGATCTTCAGCGCACATGGCGTATCGCCGGCCGTACGGCACGAAGCCAAGGAGCGCAAGCTGCAAGTGATCGACGCCACTTGCCCGCTGGTCACCAAAGTCCATCTGGAAGCGGTGAAGTTTGCCCGCCAGGACTATACTATCGTGCTGATCGGGCACGCCGGGCACGACGAAGTGATCGGAACGTTGGGCGAAGCGCCGCAATCCACCATGCTGGTGTCGTCGGTGGAGGATGTGGATCGGCTGGAGGTGAAGGATCCATCCCGGATTTCGTATCTCACCCAAACCACGCTGAGCCTGGACGAGACTAAAGACATCGTGGCGCGTTTGCAAGAGCGCTTCCCGGCCATCAAAGGCCCCAAGACTCAAGATATTTGCTATGCAACCGAAAACCGGCAGTTGGGCGTCAAAGCGGTAGTGCCGCTCACGGACGTGTTGCTGGTGGTGGGTTCTCAAAACAGTTCGAATTCGAGGCGTTTAGTGGAAGTTTGCCAGAACGAAGGCGTACCCGCATATCTGGTGGATGACAGCACGGAAGTGAATCCGGAGTGGCTGGATGGCGCAAAGACGGTAGCGGTTACCGCGGGCGCATCGGCTCCGGAAAATCTGGTGCAGGAACTAATCCAATCGCTCGAGACCAAGTTTGCTTTTGACTACATGGAAGAGATGGAGCTGAAGGAAGAAGACGTACGGTTCCATCTTCCCGCGGACCTGGAGCGATCGGCGCTGAAGCTGACAACTATCGCGTCCGTATGACCCCGAAGTTGCAAGTAGCCGGCACGCTTGTCGATGGGGCTACACAAGCCGCACGCAAGTCCACGGCATATTTCGCGCGCACTCAGGATGAGCCGGGTTACTGGCGGGCGTTGCTTACCGCCGATACCACACTCGAATCCGACTACATCCTTCTGCAGCTCTGGCTGCATCCGCCTGAGAACAGCGTCTGGAATCCGCCGACGCGCCCGCTGATCGACAAGGCCGTGCAATCCATTCTCGCGCGGCAATTGCAAGATGGTGGCTTCAATATCTACCCGCAAGGACCGGCGGATCTGAACGCAACGGTGAAGGCGTATTTCGCCTTGAAGCTGGCCGGCCTGGATTACAACGATCTGCGGTTGACGCGCTCGCGCGAACGTATTCTGGCGATGGGCGGCATCCAGGCCGCTAACAGCTACGTCAAAATCAACCTGAGCCTGTTCGATCTGTTCCCGCGCGATCAAGCGCCCAGCATCCCTCCCGAGATGATGCTGTTCGGCAACTTCATCTACGAGATGTCGTCCTGGACGCGCGCTATCGTCATTCCGCTCGCCATCGTGCATGCCTTCAATCCACGGCGGCCCGTGCCGGCTGGGTTCGACCTGAAGGAATTGTTCATCGCCAATGAAAAGCCCTCCGACGGGAACATGGGCTTTTTGCCCGACCGCAAAAGCTTCACCTGGCGCAATGTATTTCTGCGGCTCGACATTTTCCTGAAGCTCTGGGAGAAATACGGCTCCAAGTCTCTCCGCCAGCGCGCCATCCGCAAAGCCGAGGGCTGGATGCTGGAGCATACGAAGTTCACCGACGGCGTGGCGGCCATCTATCCGCCCATGATGTACGTGATCATGGCGCTGGATCTGCTGGGTTATGCGCCCGATTCCCCGGAACGAGTGGAAGCGCAGCGCCAATTCGATCGCTTGATGGTGGATTCGGACGACCACTTTTTCTTCCAACCGTGCTTCTCGGTGGTTTGGGACACCGCAATCGCCGCATTCGCGTTGGGCGAGGCCGTGGAACCCGAGCACGATATTCTGCGCCGCTCGGCCGACTGGTTGCTGACCAAGGAAGTACGCCGCAAAGGCGACTGGTCCGTCAAACGTCCCAAGACCGAGCCGTCCGGATGGTATTTTGAATTCGCCAACGAATTCTACCCGGACATCGATGACACCGCGATGGTGCTGCTGGCCCTGAACCGCTCCAGCGCGTCTCGATCGGAAGACCAGCAGGCCGCCGAGCACCGCGCGATCAAGTGGCTGTTCGAAATGCAATCGAAGGACGGCGGCTGGGCGGCGTTCGACGTGGATAACGATTGGCACCCGCTGAGCTGCGTTCCGTTCGCCGATCACAACGCGATGCTGGATCCGACGTGCCCCGACATCACGGGACGTGTGCTCGAAGCGTTGTGCGCGTACGGGTACAATCGCTCGCACCCGGCAGTCGAGAAGGGCGTGCAATACCTGATTCACTCGCAGGAAGAAGACGGCAGCTGGTATGGACGCTGGGGCGTGGATTACGTCTACGGCACGTTTCTCGCATTGCGCGGTCTGGCTGCGGCCGGCGTCAGCGACCGTGAAGCATACGTCCAGCGTGGCTTGGAATGGGTCCGATCGATTCAGAATTTCGACGGCGGCTGGGGCGAGAGTTGCGAAAGCTACAAACGGAAGAGTTTCGTTTCCGCGGCCAGTACTCCTTCGCAGACGGCTTGGGCCGTTCTCGCGCTGCTCGCGGGCGGAGACACCACCAGCTCCAGCCTGAACGACGGAATTGAGTACTTGATTCGAACGCAGAAGAGCGATGGGACGTGGGACGAAGAACTGGCCACTGGAACCGGATTCCCCCAGGTGTTCTACCTCTGTTACCACTTGTACCGGAATTCGTTCCCGCTGCTGGCGTTGAACACATTTCTGAAAATCAAGTCCGGATTGAACGGACATTGACGGTGTGAGGCCGACGCTTGTAACGGGGGCGACCGGTTTTCTAGGGTGGCACGTCGCCAACAAACTGCTTGCACGCGGGGAAAGGGTGCGGGCCTTGGTGAGAGACACAAGTAGGGTACGGGAGTTGGGCGGGGAAGTGGTCACAGGCGACTTGCGCGATGCCGAGTCGCTCGAACGCGCCGTAGCGGGCTGCGCCGTGGTGTATCACGTCGCGGCGGATTATCGTCTGTGGGCCAAGGATTCCTCCGAGTTGTATCGCTCCAACGTGGACGGCACGCGGAATCTGTTGACGGCCGCGCGTGATGCGGGCGTCGAGCGCGTGGTTTATACCAGCACCGTGGGCTGCATCGGGATGCACGGGGATCTGCCGGGCGACGAGGATACTGAGGTTTGTTTGGACGAAATGGCGGGCGCCTACAAGCGATCGAAGTTTCAAGCCGAGCAGGTAGCGCTGGAATTTGCACGCGCGGGATTTCCAGTGGTGATCGTGAATCCAACCGCGCCTATCGGCGATCATGATTTCAAGCCGACGCCGACCGGGAAAATCGTCGTCGATTATTTGAAGGGCGACTTGCCGGCATTCGTCGACACGGGATTGAATCTGGTGGATGTGGAAGACACAGCGGAGGGCCACTTGCTGGCCTGCGAGCGCGGCAAAAGCGGCGAGCGCTATATTCTCGGGTGCGAGAATCTGACGCTGCAGCAGATCCTGGCGCGCCTGGCGGCCATCAGCGGTGGAGAGGCTCCGCGCTGGCGCATTCCGTATGCGGTTGCGTACGCGGCGGGCTTGGCCAGCACCGGGTGGGCGAATTTGACCGGCCACGAGCCGCGGGCTCCTATCGACGCGGTAAAGATGGCGCGCAAGAAGATGTTCGTTTCGCTCGACAAGGCGAAGCGCGACCTGGGATTTAATCCGCGGCCCGTCGATGGTGCGCTGAAGCGCGCGGTGGATTGGTTTCGCGCGAACGGTTACGTGTAATTGCTCGTATTTGTAGCTGCCGAGCGCCGCGAGTTGGAAGGATTGCTGGGGCACGTGGAGGGCGTCGCGAAGCCCGATTGGCGCGTGGATTTCGCGCGAACCGGCCGGTTGAATGGCCGTGAAGTCGCGCTGGTGGCGAACGGTCCCGGGCCGAAGCTGGCTGGCGACGCAGTGGATGCAGTAGGGAAGATGGAAGCATTGATCAGCATCGGATTTTGCGGAGGTCTGGTTGGTTCGCTCCAGGCCTGCGATATATTTGTCGCGACCGAGGTGGTGGGCGTTGCACGCGCCATCGCGCCGTCGAGTTCCCGGCCGTTCAAAACAGGGAAACTTCTGTCGATCGATCGCGTAGTATCTACAGCCGCCGAAAAGGCTGTGCTGGCGAAGAGTGCCGACGCGGTGGAAATGGAAGCTGCCGCGGTGGCGGAGATGGCGGATGCGCGAAATCTTCCGTTTTACGCCGTCCGCGTTGTTACCGACACATCCGCCGAAACTTTTCCGCTGGAATTTAATCAAATGAGGAGTCCGGACGGGCGCTTCAGCCGTGCGAGGATTCTCGGGGCCGCATTCCGGAGACCTTTCGCGGTATTTCCGGAACTGATCAAGCTCAACAGAACAACCAAACGCGCCGCTCAAGCGCTGGGAGACTTTCTTGCCGACTCTCGATTCTGATGTAGTCGCCGCTCCTCCACTCATGCGAGCCGCCGTGTATACCGGCGACAGCCGTGTCTCCGTGGAACAAGTCGCGACGCCCGCCATTGGACCGGGTGAACTCCTGATTCAAGTGGAGAGCTGTGGCATTTGCCATACCGATCTCAAGAAAATCGAATACAACTTGCTAGCGCCGCCCAGAATCTTCGGTCACGAGACAGCGGGCGTAGTAGCCGCCACCGGCCCCGGCGTGAGCGGGGTTTCCGTCGGCGATCGCGTCATCGTCTTCCATCACATTCCGTGCCAGGAATGTTTCTATTGCCGGCACAAGCTGTACGCGCAGTGCCCGGTTTACAAGAAAGTCGGCGTCACGGCAGGTTACGAGCCAGCCGGCGGGGGCTTCTCGCAATACGTGCGTGTTATGGATTGGATCGGCCGGCGCGGCGTGGAAAAGATCCCGGACGGCGTCTCCTATGATCGCGCCTGCTTCGTGGAGCCGGTGAACACATGCCTGAAGGGTGTTGTCCAGCTGGACCCCCAACCCGAGGACGTGGTCGTCATCCTGGGTCAGGGGCCGATCGGCATGCTGTTCACCATGCTGGTGAAACGATCCGGGGCGACCATGATCGCGACCGACACCATGCCCTACCGCCGCGAATTGGCCGAGCGTTTTGGAGCCGCCGCTGCTATGGATCCACGCGACTCCGGTCTGCAAGAACGAATCATGGAAATGACCGGCGGTCGTGGGGCAGATGCAGTGATCGTGGCTGCTTCGGCGCCCGGAATCGTCGAACAGGCGGTCCGGTACTCCCGGCCCGGCAGCCGGATTCTACTGTTCGCCCAGACCTCGCATCAGGAACGCATCGAGCTGTCGGGCGCCGATATTTGCGTGGGAGAGCGCGCGATCTTCGGTTCCTACAGCGCGTCCGTGGACCTCCAGAAGCAGTCCGCTGATTTGGTTTTCAGCGGCGCGCTGCCGGTGGAAGACCTGATATCGCATCGGTTTGCCCTCAACGAGATCCAGGCCGGAATTGAACTGGCATTGCATCCTGAGCCTAAATCGTTGAAAATTATAGTTCAGCCCCAAAGGTAGTCATAATAGGGATGAGGTTATCTTGAGTACAGGAGTAGGGGTGTTAGTGGAAAAGCAGATGAAGGCCGCCGTGCTGTATGGCAAGGAGGACTTGCAGATTGAGTCCGTCGCCGTACCAAGCATCGGAGATGGCGACGTACTGGTACGCGTCCAGGCGGCGCTGACCTGCGGAACCGATGTGAAGGTGTTTCGCCGCGGGTACCACGCCCGCATGATCGTTCCGCCCGCGCTGTTCGGGCACGAATTGGCCGGCGATATCGTGGCCGTTGGTAAGAACGTTCGGGGATTCCGCCCCGGCCAGCGGGTAGTCGCGGCGAATTCCGCTCCATGTCTCGAGTGCTTCTACTGCAAGCGCGGCAACGAGAATCTGTGCGAGGATCTGCTGTTCAACAACGGCGCTTATGCCGAGTACATTCGAATTCCCGGGCGCATCGTGGAACGGAACATGTACGAAATGCCGGCGCACGTTACCTATCAGGATGCCGCGCTGGTGGAACCGCTGGCGTGCGTACTGCGCGGAATCGATGAAACGTCGGTCCGTCCAGGCGATACCATTGCGGTATTCGGCTTGGGACCGATCGGCCTGATGTTCGTCCGGCTGGCCAAGGCATACGGCGCGCGGGTGATCGCGCTGGGCCGCCGCAAAACGCAACTGGATCGCGCCACCGCCATGGGCGCCGATGAAGCCGTCATTTCAGGCGAATCCGCAGAGACCGTCCAGAGGGTTCGCGATCTGACCGGCGGACGTGGAGCCGACGTCGCGATCGAGGCGGTGGGCAACCCGGATGTTTGGGAGACTGCTGCGAAATCGCTGCGCCGCGGCGGCACCGTCAACTTCTTCGGCGGTTGTCCCAATGATAGCCGCATTCAACTCGACACCCAGTTGCTGCATTACTCGGAAATCACCTGCAAGGCCAGTTTTCATCACACGCCCGCGCACATCCAGAAGGCGCTCGACTTTGTGAGCCGCGGCGTGATCACCGCGCGCGATTTCGTCAACCGGGTGGAACCGCTGACCAATCTGCTGGAAGTGATGCGGCACCTGATGAGCCACAACGGTCACATGAAGACCGCGATCATACCCTAGTGTCGGCGGTTGGCACCATGCTCGCGCCCAAGCTCGCCCCGAAAGACTACGTCAATTCGGCCGAAGCGCTGAGCGGCACCTACAACAAAGTCGACGCCGAGCAGTACACGCGCTGGCTCGCCACTCATCATTACGAAAATTTCCACGTCGTCAGTTTTCTGCTTCCCAAGCGGCTGCATCAGGATTTCTACAACGTCTATGCGTTCTGCCGCTGGGCCGATGATCTGGGCGATGAAATCGGCGACACTGCTGAAAGCTTGCGCTTGCTCGGCTGGTGGCGCGAGGAGCTGGAGGCGATGTATGTCGGGCGCACCCAGCATCCGGTGTTTGTCGCACTGGAAGGCACGGTTCGCAAGTACGATTTGCCCAAGCAGCTTTTCGCGGACTTGATCAGCGCGTTCGAGCAAGACCAGCGCGTCACGCGCTATGCCAACTGGAACGAGCTGTTCGGTTATTGCCGCTGCTCGGCGAATCCGGTTGGGCGGCTGGTGCTGCGGCTATGCGGCTATTCCGATGCCGAGCGCGATCGCATGTCGGATGCAACTTGCACGGCGTTGCAGCTCGCGAATTTCTGGCAGGATGTGACCGTGGATCTGGAAAAAGATCGCGTGTACCTGCCGCTCGATGTCCTTGCCCGGCACGGATATACGCTCGATGATTTGCACGCCGGCACGTTTAACGCCGCGTTTCAAGGCGTGATGCGCGATGCGATTTATGTCGCGCGGAAGCTCTTTCTCGAAGGTCTGCCGTTATCTAAATCCGTGGATCGGCGGCTGGGCTTCGATCTCGACCTATTCAGCCGGGGCGGAATGCGCGTGCTCGAGAAAATCGAACAGCAAAATTACAACGTTTTGGCGCGAAGGCCGGCAATCTCCAAGTTTGAACGCGTACAACTATTGGTTGGGAGTTTGTGGCACGCGCTGTAGCGCTGGAGGCGTCGTACGGCTTCTGTCAGAAGATCGCCCGTACACGCGCCCGAAATTTCTATTATTCGTTCCTGCTGCTTTCACGCGAGCAACGCGACGCCATGTGCGCGATTTACGCCTTCATGCGCTATTGCGACGACATCAGCGAAGGCGAAGGGGCTTCGCGCGAGGCGATCGAGCAGTGGCGGCGCGATCTCACCTGCGCGCTCGATGGAACCTTCGGCGAGAATCTGCTGTGGCCGGCCTTTCACGACACCGTCGAGCATTACCGCATCCCGCGCGAGTACTTCTACCAAATGATCGAAGGCGTCAGCTCGGATCTCGAGCCCAAGCAGCTCCAGACATTCGATGAGCTGTATCGCTACTGCTATCAAGTGGCGAGCGTGGTCGGACTGACCATCATTCACATCTTCGGTTTTGAATCAACTGACGCGCTGAAGCTGGCTGAGAAATGCGGCATCGCGTTTCAATTGACGAATATCCTGCGCGACGTGCGTGAGGATCGCGATAACGGTCGCATCTATATCCCGGAAGAAGACATCCGCAAATTCGGCGCTGATCTGGCGACGCACGACGATCGCTTCGTGCGGCTGATGAGCTTCGAGGCCGAGCGCGCGCGAGCCTACTACGACGAATCGCGGCCACTCATCGCACTGGTGCATCCGCGCAGCCGGGCGTCGCTGTGGGCGCTCATCGAAATCTACCGCCGCCTGCTCACGCGCATCGAGCGATCGAATTTCGATGTGCTCGAAAAACGCATCCGCGTCCCAACGTGGGAAAAGCTGAGCATCCTGGCCAGCGCGGCCCTCCGTTAACGTTCGTACAATTCCGTCAGTTCCTTCAAACTTTGCGCGAGCTCCGGCTTCAACGCATCAGCCCGACACCGCCAGCGCCAGTTCCCACCCAGCGTCGCCGGCAGATTCATCCGCGCCTCGGTGCCCAATCCCAGCACATCCTGCATCGGAATCAGAACTGTATCCGCAACCGAAGCCTCCAGCGCTCGAATGAACGTCCAATGGATCTCGCGGCCGTCGGTATTTAGATACTTCCTCGCGAACTCCCGCTCGCTCCCGCCCACGTCCCTAGTCTGCCACCATCCAACTGTCGTATCGTTGTCGTGCGAGCCCGTATACGCCACAATCTCGCGCGGATAATTGTGCGGACGGAACGTCGGCGACTGCGCATCGGTTCCAAATCCGAACTGCAGGATCGACATGCCGGGGTACCCGAACTCGTGCCGGATCGCTTCCACCTCAGGCGTGATCATTCCCAGATTTTCCGCCACCAGCGGCAACTCGCCGAGCGCCGATTGCGCCGCGTGGAACAACGCCGCGCCCGGTCCCTTCACCCATCGTCCATTGATCGCCGTCGGCTCCGACGCCGGCACTTCCCAATACGCCTCGAATCCGCGGAAATGATCCAGCCGGATCATGTCCACCGTCGCGAACGCCGCTCGAAAACGATCCAGCCACCAGCGATAGCCGTCCTTCGCCAACACATCCCAGCGATAAATCGGATTGCCCCAAAGCTGGCCGGTCTTGCTGAAATAATCCGGAGGAACGCCGGAGACAACCGTCGGATTCCCCTGCGCGTCCAAATGAAAATTGTGCCGGCTCACCCAGACATCGGCGCTGTCATGCGCGACGTAGATGGGCAGGTCGCCCATGATTCGCACACCGCGCCCGCGCGCGTATTCACGCAGCTCGCGCCACTGCTCGAAGAAAGCGAACTGCAGGAATTTCTGCGTGGCGACGGGCCCCGCCAATTTCTCGCGCCACTTGGCCAAGCCTTTCGGATCGCGATCGCGCGCCCCCGGCTCCCAGCGCGTCCAGGCCATCATCCGGTTATGGTGCTTCAACGCCATGAACAGAGCGAAATCGTCCAGCCAGTGTGCGTTCGCATCGCAAAATGCCTCGAAGCCCGATCGCGGCGGCTTCACCGATTCGAGCACCGCGGTCTTCCATGGGATCAGCCGCTCGAAATCTACGCGGTCTTCTGGAAAGTCCGGCGCGTTCGCGAGCGCGGAAGCGTCGAGCCACTTCTTCTCGACGAGCCACTCCAAGCTGATCAGCAGCGGATTGCCTGCCCATGCCGAAAAACATTGGTATGGCGAATCGCCGAAGCCGGTGGGACCCAGCGGCAGCACTTGCCACAGCGTCTGCCCGGCCGCCGCGAGAAAATCGACGAAGCGCCGCGACTCCGCGCCGAGCTCGCCGATCCCATATTTTCCGGGCAGCGCAGTAGGATGCAGCAGGATGCCGCTGGAGCGTGGAAATCGCATCTTCTCTATAGATTAGCGCCTTTGTTGCCGATCATAGGGTTGGTAGATGATCGTCACTCGCACACCTCTGAGAATCTCGATTGGCGGAGGCGGCACCGATCTGCCGTCTTACTATCGACGCTTCGGCGGGTTCGTGATTTCAGCCGCAATCAACAAACATATTTATGTCGGCATCAACGAAACGTTCAGCGGCGGATATTTCTTGAAGTACTCCGCGCTAGAGCACGCAGCCACGTTGGACGACATCCGGCATCCCCTCATTCGCGAGGCGCTGCGAATGCACGCAGTGCCGCCGCCCATCGAAGTGGTCAGCATGGCCGATGTTCCCGCAGGCACGGGCCTGGGATCCTCGGGCGCATTCACGGTGGGCCTGCTGCGCGCCGTGCACGCGTTCCAGCGCCGCTATGTCGATTCCGCGGCGGTGGCCGAGGAAGCTTGCAAGATCGAGATCGAAATTCTGCATGAGCCGGTCGGCAAACAGGATCAATACATTGCAGCTTTCGGGGGATTGGCTTGCTTCGAGTTCTTGGACGACGGCCAAGTCAACGTCACGCCGCTCAACGTCAGCAATGGCACGCTCTATAACTTGGAAGATCGTTTGATGATGTTCTTCACCGGCTACTCGCGCAACGCGTCGGCGGTGCTCGATGATCAGAAGGTCCGGTCGGAGTCGGGTGACGCGGCCATGCTCGAAAATCTCCACTACACTAAACAGCTTGGCCAGTGCATCAAACTCGCGCTGGAGCAAGGCAACACACGGCGATTCGGCGAGCTGATGCACGAGCATTGGATGCACAAGAAAGACCGGTCGCCCGGCACAACCAGTGAATGCATCAATCGCTGGTACGAAACCGGGCGCGAGAACGGAGCGGTCGGCGGCAAATTGGTGGGTGCGGGGGGCGGCGGGTTTCTGCTCTTTTATGCCGACGATCGCGATGCGCTGCGCCGCGCCATGGTGAACGAAGGGCTGCGCGAATTTCGCTTTAAGTTCGATCACGAAGGCTCTAAGCTGCTGTCGCGAGATTGACCATGCAATGTGTGATCCTGGCAGGCGGGCTCGGAACGCGGATGCGTCCTCTGACCGAAACTTGCCCGAAGACGCTGCTGCCCGTGGCTGGACATCCGTTCGCCTATCACCAATTGCACTGGCTAGCCGCGCAAGGCATCACAGAGGTCATCTATTCGATCGGGCATCACGGCGATCAGATCCGTCGCTACTGGGCTAAAGAGCGTCCGCCGATTCCTTCCATCCGCTACGTGGACGAAGGCGAAGTTTTGCTCGGAACGGCCGGGGCTTTGCGCCTGGCGCGCAAACAAGGCGTACTCGACGAGCGCTTCTTTGTGATCTACGGCGATTCGTTCCTGCCGGTGGAATTCACGCCGGTTTGGGATGCGTTCCAAGCCAGCGGCCTGCCCGCGCTGATGGCCGTTCTCCGCAACGAAGGACGCTGGGATCGCAGCAACGTGATCTATCAAACCGGCCGAGTGGTGCTCTACGACAAAGCCGCCGCGCCGGGCATGCAGTACATCGACTATGGCCTCTCCTGCTTTCGTCGCGAGCTGTTCGACGATCTCACACACTCCGATCTCGCCGCACTTTTTCACGATCTCAGTCTCCAGGGTCGTCTCGCGGCCTTCCAAGTCCACAAGCGTTTCTATGAAATCGGCTCGCCCGCGGGTCTGCGCGACTTCGAGGAATTTCTCGAAGGTGTCTCCCGCTTGGTACCATGACAAGCTCGGAGGTTTTCTTGGATGAATCCGGCAGAGCCGCTCGAACGTATCCAGTGCCAGTGGTGCCAGAGCATGAACGAGAAGGCCGCACTCAGTTGCCGAGCGTGCGGCGCACCGCTGGACATCCGTAATCTGGTCAGCGAATCGGGATGGCGCGAAGCTCCGCGCCTGCGCGACATGACCGAGTTTCAATTCAGCTCCAGCACTTGTCAGGTGGAAGGCGAAATCGTTCCGGTGGCGGAAATTCACCTGGGCGCGAACGATTCAGTGTTCTTCGAACATCACATCATGTTGTGGAAGGACGACAATGTCCCACTCACCGTGCTGCAGTTGCCGGGTGGATTGAAACGCGCCTTCGCCGGCATGCCGTTCATCATCAGCGTGGCTACCGGCCCAGGCCGCATCGCGTTCTCGCGCGACGCAACCGGCGAACTGGTCGTCCTGCCGTTGCATCCGGGAATGGAGCTCGACGTCCGCGAGCATGCGTTCGTGCTCGGCTCACACCAGATCGACTATTCGTTCGTCCGGGTGAAAGGCCTGAGCAACATTTTGTTCGGCGGCCAGGGCATGTTCATGGATCGCTTCGTTACCACGAACAGCCCGGGATTGGTGATGCTCCACGGCTACGGCAACGTATTCGAGCGCAAACTGAAAGCCGGCGAAAGCATCATGGTTGAGCCGGGGGCGTTTTTGTACAAGGATTCCAGCGTCAACATGGAAGTGCAATTTCAGCGCTTGGGTACTGGCCTTTTCGGCGGCACGAACATGAGCCTCGCGCGCATGACTGGGCCTGGACGCATCGGCATTCAGTCTATGTACGTGCATCACCACACTGAGTAAATATGTTCTGCACAAATTGTGGTAGCGCCGTCCAAGAAACCGCCAACTTCTGTACCTCGTGCGGCAGCGCAATCGAACACGCTCCCGTGCAGCCGGCGGCGTATGTTCCGGAGCCGCCGCCCCCGCCGATTCCGAGTGGCCCTCAAACCGCGTGTCCCTGGTGCGGAGCCGAGATCGATGCCTCGCACTTGAGCTGTCCCCGCTGCGGCGCCACACTTAAAGCGCCGCCCATCCGCAGCGAATCCGGCTGGGGCGAACTGCCAGGCCGCAAGGACATGGCCAAGCTCCAGTTCGGCAATTCGTTCTGCCAGATCGAAGGGCTCTACGTGCCTGTGGCCGACGTCAACCTCGCGGCGTCGGACAGCATCTACTTCACGCATCACGTGCTGCTGTGGAAAGATCCGCAGTTGAATATCACCACCATGTCGCTCGCTTCCGGATGGAAGCGCATGTTCGCCGGATTGCCGCTCATCATGATGCAGGCGCAAGGCCCCGGCCATATCGCCTTCTCCCGAGATGCTCCAGGAGAGATGATCGCGCTTCCGCTTCAGCCGGGCGAAGAGGTGGACGTGCGCGAGCACCTGTTCATGCTCGCCACCAGCAACGTCGCCTACGACTGGTTCACCACCAACATCTGGTACACCACGCAATCGGGCGACGACAAGGAAACGCACTACCCGGTCGGCATGTTCATGGATCGGTTTACGGCGCCGCAAGCCCCCGGCCTGCTGTTATTGCACGCTTCGGGCAACGTGTTCGTGCGCGATCTCGCGCCCGGACAAACTATCCTGGTGAAACCCACCGCGCTCATCTTCAAAGATCCATCGGTTCAGATGCAATTGCATTTCGAACATCCCCGCTCCGGCTTCAGCCTGTGGGGCAATTGGACAAACCGGTATTACTGGCTACGGCTGTGGGGACCCGGCCGCATCGCCGTTCAATCCGTTTTCGATCGGATGGAAGGCGAGAACCGGTATTTGTCCAACTGTTCCGCCGCCACCGAACAGCACTGGTAGAATGGCCGTCATGGTCGAAGCGTCGAAACTTCGCGCCTGGTATGCGCATCGCCAGGGCCTGGACGGTTCGCTCGAAGGAAAGCCGGCCGCCGATGTACTCGCGCGCGCGGGTTGGGCTCGCTCCGTAGGCGGCGTGTCGCCGTATCTGACGCTGTTCGCGCGTGCCGGCATCACCCGCGAGCAGGCCGACGCCGCAGCTCAAAAGCTCCAGATCTACGAACTGCCGAGCGCGCGGGGCTGCACCTATGTCCTTCCTGCCTCCGATTTCGCGTTGGGACTCGCGGCCGGCCAGGGTTTCGACAGCGACATGAAAGCTGCGGTGAAACTCGGGGTCACTCCGAAGGAAATCGCCAAGCTGTGCGACGCGGTGGTGGCGGCGCTCGAAAAAGGTCGGCTCGATCCGGAAGCATTGCGCGAAGCTACCGGCAAAGCCACGCGCAATCTGGGTGAGGAGGGCAAGAAGAAAGGCGTCACCACCACGCTGCCGCTCGCACTCGGCGAATTGCAGAGCACCGGCGACATCCGGCGCGTACCGGTGAATGGCCGCTTCGATCAGCAGCGCTATCAATACGCGCTGTGGCGCCCGAGTCCGCTGCGCGGGTTCAAGCTATCGACCGAGGAAGTTCACACCGAACTGGCACGGCGCTATTTCGCCTGGATCGGTCCGGCGTCCCTGGCGGATTTTCAAGCGTTCGCAGGAATCGGCGTGAAGGCAGCCAAAGCAGCGCTCAAACCGCTGAAACTCGATCCCATCGAAATCGCCCCGGGTGACCAGCGCTTCTTTCTACCAGGCGATCGAGCTAAGTTCGACGCATTCAAACCGCCCAAGGAGCCTCGTTACTCGCTTCTCGGCAGCATCGATTCGCTGTTGCTACTCCGAGATTTCAAGAACGCCGTGGATCCCAAGGACCTCGCCACCCAGAAGCTGGGTGCCCTGAAGGACCTTCCCAGCCACGCGATCGTCGACCGAGGCCGGCTCACCGGCCTTTGGGAATACGATCAGCCCTCAGAATCAATCGCTTGGGCGTCGTTCGTCAAGAAGGACAAAGCGCTTGAACAGGTAGTCACACGCACCGAAGCATTTGTGCGCGACCAGCTCGGCGACGCCCGATCCTTCAGCCTGGACAGCCCCAAAAGCCGCACACCGCGCATCGCCGCGCTGCGAAAGGCCGCAGCAAGCGCTTGACCAGAGGTATAAGGCCCTTTACAATCAAATCAGTAGAAGGCCGTGTCGGCTGCACCAGTAGCCATTTCACAAGATGACCAATCGCGAACAGGACGTGCTGCATTCCATCGTGGAATCATACATCTCCACCGGGGAGCCTGTGGCTTCGCGCACTATCTCGAAGCAGCGCAAGGACAACCTGAGTCCGGCCACCATCCGTAACGTAATGGCCGACCTTTATGAAAGCGGCTATCTTTCCCAGCCCCACACGTCAGCCGGAAGAGTTCCGACGGAGAAAGCCTTTCGCAGTTACGTGCAATCGCTCGCGCGCGGCCGGGTGCTTGTCACCGAGTTACAACGCCTGCGTTCCGAGCTGAGCCAGTTGAGCACCATGGAAGCGCGCGTGGAGCGCTCGTCGCACATGCTGACCGAGATGACGCGCAGCGTGGGGATCACAGCGGCCATCCCGGCTTCCAGCCAGACTCTGCACCAGATCGAATTGATCGCGTTAGCCGACCAGCGTGTGCTGATGATCGTGGTGACCCGCGATCGCATGGTGCGCAATCGCGTGGTGGCGGTGGATGAAAGCGTTTCGCAGGACGAGCTCTCGTCGATTCGCAATTACATCAATCGCAACTTCGAGGGCTGGATGCTGTCGGAAATCCACGCCGAGCTGGAACGGCGGCTGGAACAGCAGAGCGCGGCCTACGATGCGATTTTGAAGCGCTTGAACGAGCTGTATGCCAAAGGGTTGCTGGACATAGAAGTCGCGCCCGAAATTCACCTGGAAGGCGCCAGCAACCTGGTGGGGCTAGATCTGCATCTGACCCGCGAAAAGCTGCGGGAGCTGTTCCATACGCTCGAGGAGAAGAAACGCATTTTGCAGTTGCTCGACCGCTTCCTCGAGCAGCCGGCGGGCGAATTAGCCGTGCAGGTCGGCTTGGCGGACGTGCATCCCAGCATGCGCGAGCTGTCGCTCATCGGGATCTCTATTTCCCTGGCCGGCGGCTTGTCCGCCAAAATCGCGGTTCTGGGGCCCATGCGCATGAATTACGGAAAGGCGATGTCGGCCGTGTATCATGTCGGCCAGGCCTTCGGAAGCCTGCTGGTCTAAACTTTCCTCACCCGCCCTTGCGGGACCCTATAAACTAAGAAGTGAAGCCATGGATACGAAGGAACCGATTGTCGATACTGACAGCGCCGCTAGCTCCGACCCTGCGGCTCCGGCGCCGGATTTGGACGCGGTGACCGCCGAGCGCGACCGCTTGATCGAAGAGAAAAACGATCTGATGGACCGCCTGCTGCGCCGTCAGGCCGAATTTGACAACTTTCGCCGGCGAGCCGAGCGGGAGAAAACCGACGTGTTGGAATATGCGAATACCGAGAGCGTCCGCGCCATTCTGCCGATTTTGGACGATTTCGAGCGGGCGCTGAAGACCCACACCGCCGATAAGGTGTATGCGCGCGGCATGGAGCTGATTTACCAGCGCTTGGCAGACGCGTTAAAGAAGTTGGGATTAGAGCCGATTACAACGAAAGGGCAGAAGTTCGATCCCCACGTCCATCATGCCGTCGACATGGTGGAAACCAGCGAGGTGGAAGAACAGACTATCCTGGATGAGTACCAGCCTGGATACAATTTTCGCGGACGCCTGTTGCGCCCGGCCATGGTGAAAGTGGCGGTAGCCAAGAAATGAGCGCGTTGACCACGAGAGGAACGCGGTAAGAAATCGATGAATGCCACCAAGCGCGATTATTACGAGGTTCTCGGCGTCGGCCGCGACTGCGATGACCCCTCGCTCAAGAGCGCGTATCGCAAACTGGCGCTCCAATATCATCCCGACCGCAATCCCAACGATCAGCAGGCCGAGGAAAAGTTCAAAGAAGCCGCCGAAGCGTACAGCGTACTGAGCGATCCCCAAAAGCGCGCCGCGTATGACCGCTATGGGCATCAGGGGCTGCAGGGCTTTGGCGCCAATCAAGGCTTCGATCCGTCGCAGTTCAACGATTTCGGCGATATTCTGGGTGATCTGTTCGGTTTCGGCGATTTGTTTGGTGGCGGAGCGCGGCGTAGCGGCGGACGCAATCGCGCACAACGCGGTGAAGATCTCCGGTATGACCTGGAGATGTCGCTCGAGGATGCCATCCGCGGCCTCAGCGTCGAGATCCAGGTGCCTCGCATGGATTTGTGCTCGCGCTGCCAGGGCAGCGGCGCCGAGAAGGTCGATGGTCTGGTGAGTTGCCCGATGTGCCACGGACGCGGCGAGGTGGTCTACCAGCAGAGCTTTTTGCAGATCCGCCGAACCTGCTCGCAATGCGCTGGACGCGGCCAGATTATTCGCCGGCCTTGCACGCAATGCCGCGGCGAGCGCCAGGTGCGCACGGAGCGAAAGCTCAAGGTCACCATTCCCGCGGGCGTCGATACCGGCACGCATCTGAAGCTCGCGCACGAAGGACAGTCCGGGTTCAACGGCGGTCCGGCGGGCGACCTGTATGTGGTCGTCAAGGTCCAAGAGCATCCCATCTTCGAACGCCAGGGCGACGATCTGTTTTGCACCGTTCCCGTCAATCTGGCGCAAGCCGCGCTGGGAACGCAAATCAACCTGCTGACGTTCGACGGGCTGGAGACCGTCAAGATCCCCGAAGGCGTCCAGACCGGCTCGCGTATTAAGGTGAAGAATTTCGGCGTGCCGCGGCTGCAGGGTAGCGGCCGGGGCGATCTGTTCGTTCAGGTGGACGTCAAAGTTCCGAGCAAGCTCACACGCGAGCAGCGCAAGCTCTTCGAGCAACTGAGGGAGACCCTTCCCGAAGAAAACGAGCCGCACGAAAAAGGCCTGCTCGACAAAGTGAAAGACTATTTCGCCTGATTTAGACGGCCCGTTCGCTCGAGCCACGAACGGAACATCAGCGCGAAGTTCTGGATCTCGGCTGAGGTCCACAGTTCCTCGACCGTGCACTTCATTTTCCGGCGCCAGTTCGGGTATTCAGCCGTGCTGCCCGGCAGATTTTGCTGCTCCACCTGTTTCAGTAGGTCCTCTTGATTGAGCACCATCAGTTTTGATGGCGTCGACGCGAGAAATCCGACAATGGCGTTGTGCAGCTCTCCGGTCAGTTCGGGGGTCTCGGTTGCGTCGTGCGGAAACCAGTCCGGCAGCAGTTTCAATTCGAACAACACATCCAATAGTTTCTGCTTTTCGCGAGCCCGATCGCCGCGCATGCTCTGATAAGCCGCTTCATCCGTCAGCAGTCCGGCATCGCGCCTGGCATCGATATCGCGGCCTATCCAAAAGCCCGCCAGCGTCGGCAGATCGTGCGTGGTGGCGGAAACCAGGGCGTCGCGCGGATACTCTTGCGGAGCGCGAAAGCGGCCGTTCTGTTGCTCGAAATAGAGCAAGCGATAACTGAGGATTCCAAATCGATGCAGCACCTCGCGCGCTTCATCGGGCACCGTGCCCAGATCTTCGCCGATCACCACCACCTCATTGCGGACGCTCTCGAGCGCGAGAATCGAAAGCAGCTCCTGGTAGCGGTCGCGCACATAGGTGCCTTCGGTGGCTTCCATGCCGTCGGGAATCCAGTACAGCCGGAAGAAGCGCATCACGTGATCGATGCGGAGCGCGCCCCCATGCCGGCAGTTCTTGCGGATGGATTCCGCAAAAAGCCGATAGCCGTCGCGTTCGTGGCGCTCGGAGCTGGGCGGCGGAAATCCCCAATCCTGGCCCTTGGGTGAGAAGCCGTCCGGCGGCGCGCCCACCCGGCAGCCCGAAATGTAAAATTCGCGATGCGCCCATAGATCGGAGCCGAGGCGGTCGGTCGCGAGCGCCAGATCGTGGTAGAGTCCGATGCCCAGCCCTCGACTTAAGGCGTGCCGCTGCGCCGCTGCAAGCTGGACGTCGAGCTGCCACTGCATGTACTTATAAAACAGAACGCTGCGCCAATGCTTTCGCGCGAATTCGCGCGTCTCGGCCGATTCCGGCTCCTGATAATGCTCGGGCCACGACTTCCAGTTCCACACGTCCGGGCACTCTCTGTGGATCGCTTGGTCGAGCGCGGAATGGACTGCGAAACGGTGCAGCAGCCCGCCTTCCCGCTCGATATATCGCTTGAGGTCGGCCGCGCGCGCCGTCGCCTGGCGCCATTCGTTATTGAGGAAGCTTTGAAACAGCAGCCGTAAGAAGCGGAGCTTGAGCGCATACACGCGCACGTATTCCACCAGCTCCGCTTTGCGCAACGAGGCGATTTCGCTTTGCACCGCTCGCGATCCCATGAGAGCGGCGGCACGGGCCGACGTGCGGAAATCGGGAATGGCTTCGATATCGAGGTAAATCGGATTCCGGTAAAAGATCGAGTTCGGCAGATAGGGGCTCGTGTTGTAGGGTTCCCGGTTCGCGATGGCGTGCAGTGGGTTCAGCGCGATAAAGCTGGTTGCGATGCGTTCCGCGGCCCAATCGATGAGCGCGCACAGGTCGGTGGTGTCGCCGCAGCCCCAATTGCGCTGGCTGCGCAAACCGTAGAGACTGATGGCGAGCCCGGCTGCGCGTCCCTCCTTCAGCCACGGCGGCTCAAAGGCGCGCTCCGGACAAACGATCAGACGCGAGGCTGGCGATGTTTCTCCGCCGATCGTGATCGATATCTCGTGATAGCCGAGGGGAAGATCGTCTGGCAGGCGAAGGTGTTTAGTGGCCAGGAGTTCTGCGGCCGCGACCTTCAGATCAACCGCGCCCCCGTCTTCTAGTTGAATGCGCACAACTGCATGCGAACCGGCCTGATTTGCACCCAGCAACACCGGGATTTCATGTGGCGTGCTTCCCGCAGTGAGAAAGACGGTGGGAGCGATCGGCGTGAGCCACTGGGCCCCGCTGTGGCGCTGGATCGCCTGGCCCAAGGAATCGCTGGACCCTGTGTCGACGCCGAGCGATCCGAGAATGGCAGTCTCCAGCTCCGCGGAAGCGTGATGCTGGTGGCCCCAGATATCCCAGTAGTCAGTCTCGATGCCCCACGCGCGGGCGGCGTTTTCGATCTCGATCGCATCGGGCGCGACGTTACGCGAGGTACCCGGGGGAATGCCGTCCGCTGGCTCTGTCATGTGATAATAGGATCGTGGATCGCGAGCCTAAGTTTCAACCTAGTCTTCCGAGCGAGCTGTTCGCGCGCATCGACAACGAAGACGCCGTAGTGGCTCCCGAGGGCATCATCACCACCACCATCGGCAAAGCCATCAACTGGGGCCGCAAGAATTCCATCTGGCCGATGTCGTTTGGACTCGCCTGCTGCGCCATCGAGATGATGTCGATGATCGGTTCGCGATTCGATATTTCCCGTTTCGGCGCCGAAGTGATGCGTGGTTCGCCCCGCCAATCGGACTTGATGATCATCGCGGGCCGGGTCTCGAATAAGATGGCGCCCGTCATCCGCCGGCTGTACGAACAGATGCCCGAGCCGAAATGGGTGATTTCGATGGGCGCATGCGCGACTTCAACCGGCGTGTTCAGCAATTATGCGCTCATTCCGGTGAACCAGGTTATCCCTGTGGATGTATACGTACCGGGCTGTCCGCCCCGGCCGGAGCAACTGATTTACGCTATCATGTTGCTGCAAAAGAAGATCGAATCCGAAAAAGGGACCACGCTCCGAGTCCTAAATCTCGCCTAGTACCACCCCGCCGGATTTCCCAGCTTCGCCGCTCAAGTCTTGCCTTTCCCTGCCGATGAGTGCCCACAGATAAGGCTCTTGAGTTTCAGAAAGGTTTGATATGGTCATCAATCCTGTTCAACCAGATGTTTCTTCGCCGCTAGCTCGCCCGCAGGTTTCAGTTCAACAAGCCGCGCAAAGCAGGCAAGTGGTACAGGCGGCCAAATCCGTCAACGAAAGCGGCGTTCTCGGGCAGAATCAATTGGTGCTCATTGTGGATCGGCAGACTCATCGGCCGGTGTTCCAAGTCGTGGATCGGAACACACATGAAGTGGTTTCGCAAATCCCTCCCGAATATGTGCTGCGGCTCGCTCAAGACTTGGGCACAAGTTTGGCACAAGGACTGGCGTCCGACGCCGATACGTAGGATAGGATGCGTACTTATAGTGATGCGTACTAGCGGCTATCAAACCTATCTCGAGAACGAAATTCTGTCAGCGAGCCCGGTCAGGCTGATTCAGATCCTGTACACGGCTGCGCTGGATTCCATCGCGTTGGCACGCCGGTGTCTGCGAGCCGGCGATATTCGCGCCCGGTCACGCTCGATTACCAAAGCGATGCGAATTGTTACCGAACTCTCCCGCTGTCTCAATCGAGAAGCTGGCGGCGAACTCAGTCGAAATCTGGCCAACGTATATGGGTACGTTCTCAGACTTCTGATGGAGAGCAACGCCAAACAAATCGAGAAGCCCTTGGCTGAAGCGGAGCAGCTGCTGTCTACACTGGCGGATGCCTGGGTCCGATGCGCGGCGCCGCCGGCCGAATTCGTGCGCCCAGAAAACGAGTTCGGGTACGGACACGAGTTGGCTGCCAGTGAAGCGCACCAGTCAGCCTGGTAATCCCCACCTACTCCGTCAAGTGGGCGTCTATGATCGCGCCGGCCACAGCCTCCGCCGATACATTGTATTTTCCCGACTGCACGTCGAGCCGTAGCTGCTCGATGCGAGCCGGATCGGTCGCAGACAGCGCCTTCGCCAGCGGAGAAACATCCGCCTGATCCGAACCAGCTACTGCGTCCTTCCCCGTTGTTCCGGGGCGTTGTGCGGCCGTCGGATCGGTTCTCTCCGTGCCTTGTGTAACGGGAGTGCGATTCAGGTCATCGATTCGCATGATTGGTCATCCCTGCTATCACCATCTTAGCGATTCCTAGCCCACCACTGTTGGCGAGCACTTGCGCTAGCTGCTGTTCTCCTAGTTCGAGCATCGTGGAGTTTGTCTCATCTTGTTCTTCTTCATCGCCCGTCATACCACCGCCGGATTCCCGGGTTGATTTCAACATTTGCGCGATCAAGAGTGCTTCAAAGTCGGCGGCAGCCTTGCGAATCTTATCCGGAGTGTCCTTCGCGGATGGAACGGGCGCGGCCGGAGGCGCACCGGCTAGAAGCGGGGCCGAAAGGGCTGTTGGCATGGATTAGATCACCTCGACCTCGGCCTCGAGCGCACCCGAGGCTTTTAAGCTCTGCAGAATTGCGATCACGTCTCGCGGAGTCGATCCGATCGCCGTGAGCGCCCGCACCAATTCCTCGACGCTGGCGCCTTGCTTCAGCACGATATTCTTCGCCGGCTCTTCCTTGGCCGTCACGTTTACTGCTGGCGTGACGGTCGTTTGGCCGGGTGAAAACGGCGGCGGTTGCGATGTGTTGTAGGTGGTTTGAATCTCCACGGTCAGAGAGCCATGCAAGATCGCGACGGGAGCGATTCTGACATCCTTGCCCATGACAATAGTGCCGGTGCGCTCGTTGATCACGATGCGCGACGGCCGATCGGACTCGACCACAATGTTCTCTAATTCTCCCAGGAACTCTACGCTCCTCGATGCATATGACGCCGGCGCCTCGACAGCAACCAGCGCGGAGTTTTCTGCATGCGCTGGCCGCGTGCTTGGAGTCCCGAACTTCTCGTTAATCGCCGCCGCGATGCGGCTCGCCGTGGTAAAGTCTTCCTGATGCAACTGCAGTTTTACATGGCCCTGCGGAGCAACCGAGGGTGCCAGCTTCTCGACAATGGCGCCGCTGGGGATCCGGCCTGCCGTGGGGTGATTGACGCTTTTGGTACTCCCGCCCCGGCCGGCGGCAAAGCCACCCGTGATTACCGAACCTTGACCGACCGCATAGATTTGCCCGTCCGCGCCTTTCAACGGAGTCAGAACCAGCAAGCCGCCTTGTAGATTTCCACTGTCGCCGACGGCCGCCACCGAAACATCGATTCTGGTCCCCGGTTGAGCAAATGGCGGCAAATCGGCCGTCACAAAAACAGCCGCCGTATTCCGCACCAGGATGAGAGAGGGCGAGACTTCGACACCCATGCGCGCTAGAAGATTGGTGAGACTCTGTGCGGAGAATACGGTTTGCCGCGAATCGCCGGTGCCGTTCAGGCCGACGACAAGCCCATATCCCACCAGCTGGTTGTCGCGCACGCCCTCGATGGACACCAGATCTTTCAGCCGCGTTCCATCCATTGCGGCCTCCATCGGCGCCAAAGCAAATAGGCAAACTAGGATTCGCAGTTTCATTCGCTTAGAAGGGAAGCAGCCCCAATAGCAGCCGGTATAAGACAAAGGGACGCTTGACGGCATCGTTGACGACGCCTTTGCCGTTGACCAGAATTTGGATTCGCGCCACGTTGCCTGAGGGAACGGTGTTGAGCGGACTGATGTCCTCTGGGCGAACAATCCCGCGCAGCGTGATGACTTCTTTTTCGGAGTTCACCAAGATCTCCTTTTGGCCTTCTACAACTAAATTGCCGTTAGGTAGCACGGCTGTGACTTCCGCGGTCATGGTCGTCGATAGGGTCGTACCGCGGCTGGTAGTGCCCTGTCCCTGAAGTTGAGTATTATTGCTGGCGTTCGCAAGATTCGCGAGAGCACCGGTCGCACTCTTAGGCCCCGCGAGTGAGGTGACGGAAGCGGCGACACTCGATTTGCGGGCGGTGTTCGTGACGCCGGTGGATGTGGCGGAAGAATTATCCAAAACGACGATCGTGACGAGATCGTAGATCTGGCTCGCTCGCACATCCCGCACGCCATCAGCCAAGCGGCCGTTTGGAATAAAGACCGATCCAGGGCTCATGTTTGAAGATTGATGGGAACGGCGAATTACTTCCTGCGCGTAATCTTCGAGCGTCGGCTGCGGCGGGGTTGCAGGAGGCTTCTTGCCAGCTAACGGCAGCGTGACCAAAGCAAGCCAGAGCCCCGTGAGTAGTTTCCGGCTCATGGCCTCGACTCCCCTGAGGCGACTACTACAGCCTGCCCTCGTTCTTCGATGCGAGCACGAAAATTTTTCCCGCTCGCCGGATTGTGAACGACGATGCTTTCGCCTTTGGTCCCGGAAGACTGAGCCACCGCGTCAAGAGTGACTGTCGCCGCACCATCGACGACCTTAACATGCACTGTTTCTCCCCGGATCACATCCTTGGCGGCATCAAGCCGCGACGCTGTGATTCTTTCGCCAGCCGCGATCGGCCGGCGCGCCATTTTTCCTGCGATCTGATCGATCGTTGGCGCAGAATTCAGGGAAGGCGCAACCAACGGGAATTGCAGGATTGCGATGGTCTTCACTTGTTCGGTGCGAATCACCGATTCTGCGGGGATGTCTTGGACGGCGACAACTACATCACGACTCACGGCCATGCGCACCTTGGCCCACACGGCCAGACTATGTTGGCCATCGTAGACCCATTGCCCGCGCCAGACGACCGGATTCT
This sequence comes from Bryobacterales bacterium, assembly GCA_963772905.1. GTDB lineage: Bacteria > Acidobacteriota > Terriglobia > Bryobacterales > Bryobacteraceae > Palsa-89. Next base: position 1,197,286 of record CAVYZD010000001.1, read on the forward strand.
GCGGGTCGTCTTTTGCCGGCCGATTGAGCTCTTCGCGGCGGAATTCCGGGCGGCCTGGAGGCACAAGCTGATCGCTGATCTCGAGAATCTCCATAGCAACGTCAGGGACTCCGAGCGCCGACAATAGAACGGGCCGAACCTCCGTGATGGACAGAGGCCGGACTGCGCGTTGCACACAGAGGCTTGGGGCAAGTTCGCCAGAAGGGAACCTCAGACCGTTAGCGGCCGCGATGAGAAACAGATCGCGCGAAGACAGAACGCGCTGGGTTCCTGGGAAGGGCGCAAATCCGATGGGAGTCTCCGGGGCGAGTTGCGCAAACAGTGGCAGTGCGCCGGCGACATCACCCGCGACGATCTTCGACGATGGCACGGAGAGACAAGCCGCGTGCACCAGGCCCGGAACAGTGGCGAGTATGATGGCGATTCTCATTGCGTGACGTTGTTGATCTGCTGATACATTTCGTCGGCCGCCTTCACCACCTTGGAGTTGGCTTCGTAGGCGCGCTGGCTGACGATCATGTTGATAAACTCCTCCACCACGCTTACGTTCGAACCCTCCACGTAACCTTGCATCAGAGTTCCAAGGCCCTCCTGCCCTCCAGGATTCGCAACGGTGGGATTCCCGGACGCATCCGTGGGCTCGAACAGGTTCCCCCCGATGCTGTTCATGCCCGCCGGGTTTGGGAATAAGGCCAGCTGGATCTGTCCGGCCACCTGTGAGGCGCTTTGTCCGGGTTGCGTGTAGGTGACTGTGCCGTCCGCGGCAATCGTAATACTCTGGGCCTGCGACGGTATCGTAATCTGCGGCTGTATGAGATTGCCGCTCGAGTCCACTACGTTGCCGTTCTTGTCGAGTTGGAACCCTCCGTCGCGCGTATAGGCCAGCTGACCGTTTGGTTGCAGAACTTGAAAAAAGCCGTTTCCTTGGATCGCTACATCCAGAGGATTGTCGGTCTCAGTAAGGCTCCCCTCGGCGAAAATGATCTCATTGGAAGCTGGCCTTGTCCCCAATCCGATCTGCAGACCGCTCGGAACAATGGTTTGCGCTCCCGCGGCGGCCCCGGGCTGGATGTGTGTCTGATACAACAAATCCTGAAACTGCGCCCGGCGCATCTTGAACCCATTGGTGGTGGAGTTGGCCAGATTGTTGGCGATATTATCGATATTCATCTGCTGCGCGTTCATTCCGCTGGCCGCAGTGTAGAGAGCTCGAATTCCCATTAGTTTCCTCTCATTTCAGTTGGCGTCCTCAGCTGACTTTGGCGACCTCTTCGACGACCCGCCGGTTCATATCCGCACCGATCGTCATGGCCTTTTGCAGGCTCTCAAATTGCCGCAGGATGCTCGTGAGCCGCGCCGCCGATTGAGACGATTGCGAATTGCCCGACTCCAGCTTGCCCTGCCGGATGTCCAACTGCGCGGCCTGCGCCGGCTGCTTCGAGATCGTGCTGCGGAAATAGTTGCCGCCGCGTTTGGCGAGCACCGTCTCATCGTCGAAATTGACCACGGCGATCTGGGTGACTTGCTGGCCACCTTGCAGTACCGAGCCGTCGGGAGCTACTTCGAAAGTCTGCGCCGCATCCAAAACAATAGGCCGGCCCTCGGGATCCTGCACCGCATAGCCTTCTTGCGTCTGCAACTGTCCTTGTCCAGATAAGCGAAAGCTTCCGTTGCGCGTATAGAGAGGGCCCGAAGGCGTGGTCACCACGAAAAATCCTTTGCCGTTTAGCGCCAGGTCAGTGGAATTGCTGGTTGGAAGCAGCGTTCCTTGCGAGAAGTCGGTCCATTGATTTTTTAAGAGCGGAAGCGTAGTGGTAACGCCATCGCCGGGAGCATCGGGCGAATCGGAGGAGTAGTACAAACCGTATGCCTCGGCATCCGCCTTGAACCCCGCCGAGGATGCGTTGGCGAGATTGTTCGCCAAGATGTCCAGCGACTGCATACGTGCTTGGATGCCGCTCGCAGCGGCGGCTGTCAGTGCGTCCATGTCCGACCCTTCACGGCCGGAACAATGCAATTGGCGCGCCGCTTTCGCAAACCTCTCATAATCACGAATTCCTCGTCGATATTCCCGTTGTGGGACGAATGTCCCGCGACAAAAATGTGCCGAACTGGGATCGGTGCCAATTTTGTATCGCTGAGGGCTTCGTCAAACGCTTGAGGTTGCAAGGACCTGCGATTGGCCCGCTGGGTGCTTTTCATCGGAGCGTGAATGTAGCAACTACCGCGGCGGTCGGGCCGGTCCCCAACGTAAACAAGGCGGGTGCCACTGGTGCGAGTGCTCTGCTTGCACTCCCTAGCCGGAGTCTGGTTGGATTCTTATCGCTATTGAATGGGCTTCTCGGCCCGGCCGACGAAGACGCGATCCCAGCAGCGTCTTCGCAATCGGCTAAGCCCCGCACTACGGACTCTCCACCGCGCCGTTCGGGTGAGAACGAAAAAGGCGGCAAGGATGTTCCCCACCCCCCAACCGATTCTGCCGGGAGCGTACACGCTCTGTCCCTTCCAGCGGGGCCGAACTTGTCAGGCGTTCCAGCGTCTCTTCCTGCGCCGGCGTCCACTATTCCTCCTGCGATCCCAAGTTTTGCGAGGTTCCGGCAGATATCCCGCGAGACCACCCCATCGAATATGACCGTTACGGATACAGCCTTGGCCGCCCAGTTGCAGCCCAGCGAGTCCCTTGACAAGCCCGCCACAGGGGTGGCGTTCGCGCTTCATTTGACTCCCCAAACTGCCGCAATTAGGGGCACTCCCGTTGTGGCGCCACAGACCAGGACACAAGTTGCCGCTGCCCCTACCGCGACAATATCGAATCGTGCGGATGCGCCGTCTTCCTCACAGCTTGGTTCGCCGCCGGAATTTGGGCCCGCGGAGCCCCCGCGTGAACATCCAATCCAGGTTTCGAATCCGCAGAAGCCGGCAAATCCCGCACCCGCCCCGGCGCCATCGTCGGCCCAACCTTCGGCCGAGAGCCCACAAGCAGCGAGTCCTGTTGACCCGGCTTTGGCTCGCCCACGGCTCGCAACCGACTCCGAGGCGCACTCCGGTTCACAGGAGAAGAATATCGAACCCGCGCGGCATTCGGAGAACCCACAGCCTAGGCCTGCGCTTCAAGTGTCGCCACGAAGCACGGTGATAACAATCGCTTCGAACAACATCGATTCGCCGTCGCAAACTCCCGAGGCGACCGGCGGCCCCAAACCAAGTGCTCAGTCGCCACGGGTCGACTCCGAAGCGGACACGCTCCCAAGAATCGCAGCTCAACCGCTGATAGAGACACCAGAAACATCAGCTCCCAGCGCGACTGAGAAGGAGCAACCTCGCGCCGCGTCTCAGGTTCAATCCGGAACTCTCCGCATAGCCACTCGCAAAACTTCGACCGAGCAGGAGAATACCTACGTGAAATCGCACACAGACTCTCCCAACCAAAAAGGGAGTAGTCAGGGTGAGGATATGAACGACGCGGGGGCCGGCGCCAAATCGCCCAGGCCGGATCTTCCAGAGAAGCCAGCACCGAGTCCTAAGGATCGCGTCCAAGAAACCACGGGACAACTCTCCGTTTTCCCTGCTGCGGCAACCGGCGCGAACCGAACGGCTCTGCCATCAGAGACAGCTCCTGTAGATCCTCCGGTGGCCGGGCGAGTTTCCACGGAGATTGAAACAAATCCCTCCGTTCGCCCACAACCAATTCGGGAAATCTCTTTGCGCATAGCGGACAAAGCATCCAATTCGGTGGATATCCAGATGGTGGAGCGCGCAGGTCATGTTCAGGTGGCGGTGCGGACACCCGATCAGGAGCTGACGAAATCTCTACAGACCAATTTGGGCGAGTTGGTGGGGCGTCTGGAACAAAAAGGCTACAAAACCGAGACTTGGGTTCCGGGAACACCGTTGCACACGCCTGCGGCAATGGCGGAGCCTACGAGCAGCTCCGGTCACAACCAGGACCAGCCTGGACATTCCAGTTCCTGGGATGGCGGACAGCAACAGCAGCAGGAGCAGGAATCTGGCCGGCGGCAACAAGCGCGCTGGATGACTCAGCTGGAACAAACGCTCAACGGAGAAGAAGCAGGCACAGAAGGCATTCCAATGGAGGACCAATGATTCCGAGCTTATCCCATGCGAATAGCAACGCGGCGGCACAACCGTCAAGCGCACCGTCCAGTTCCGCGTCGAGTAATGATCCACTAGGCGGGTCGGCGACCGAACAGACCTTTCTGCAGCTACTGGTCGCACAACTTCAAAACCAGGATCCGACGAATCCGCAAGACGGTACGCAGTTCGTTTCGCAACTCGCGCAGTTCAGCTCCCTCGAGCAGGAACTCCAGATGCGGCAGGACCTGGACAGCATCAACACCGATTTGACGCCGCCTCCGGCATCTTGAACTCAATAAGAGCCTTCACTTCATAAGGAATAGCATTCATGTTTACATCATTCTCAACGGCGCTTTCGGCGCTTTCCGCAATGTCAACCGCCATCGACGTCACCGGCAATAATCTTGCCAACTTAAATACCGTCGGGTTTAAGACCAGCGAGGTTTCGTTCCATGACCTGGTAACGCAGTCCCTGGGCGCCGGCTTGGGCGATACGCAGGTTGGATTTGGAGTCGGCACACCGACTACCGCTCGGTTATTTACACAAGGCGCTATTCAAACTACCGGCGGGCCGTTGGACGCAGCCATCCAAGGGGACGGCTTTTTCCTGGTGGAAGGGCCCGGCGGCTCAACCGAATACACCCGCGCCGGAAATTTCCAGACCGATTCGAACGGCAATCTCCAGAGCGTCACCGGGCAACCGGTGCTGGGCTGGACGCTCACCAATGGCGTCCTGGACACGAATGCGCCCCCGAGTGCGATCACGATCCCAACCGGAACGGTGCAGCCGCCCGTAATCACCCAGAACATCTCCTTCAGTCTCAATTTGAACGCTGCGGCGACGGCTGGAACGACGAATGGAACCTTCGCGACCTCCGTTACCGTGTACGACTCGCTCGGTGTTTCGCACATCGTTACCGCGACATTTGTCGAGGACCCAACTACGCCCGGCCAATGGGACTACTCCCTGAGCATTCCCGACGCCGATCTCGCCAACCCACCAGGCACGCCCCTAACCGGTGCAATCAACTTCAACTCCAGCGGCATTTTGACAAATCCAGCTCCGGGCACTCCCGCGCCGCAATTGGCGATTACAGGCTTAGCGGATGGTGCAGCCGACATGACGGTGAATTGGAACCTCTATAACAACTTGAGCCCCCTTCTCACCCAGTTCGCCCAGGATTCTTCGGTTTCCGCTGTGACGCAGGACGGTTCGGCGGCCGCCCAATTGACCACAGTAGCCATAGCCACAGGCGGTGCGGTTCTGGCGCAGTTCTCCAACGGGCAACAGACCGTGGTGGGCCAGCTCGCCATGGCAACCATTCGAAATCCGGACTCTCTCATCGATGCCGGTGACAACAACTATGAGCTCAGTTCGAAATCGGCTTTACCTGCCGTAGGGATTCCTGGATCAGGCGGGAGGGGCACCGTGGCGGGCGGATCGCTGGAGTCTTCGACCGTCGACATCGCCACCGAATTCACCAACCTCATCACTTACCAGCGTGGATACGAGGCGAACTCTAAAATCGTCAACGCCGTGGATGAGCTGAGCCAAACGACAATTGGGCTGATCAAGTGAGCCGTCCCGATCGATGACCCCGCTCGAACAAATCGCGGACCTTGCCGACGTGCCCGTCGATGTCGAGGTGGAATTGGGCCGCCGGGTGATGACCATCGCGCAGATTCTCGAGCTCGGTCCCGAGAGCGTGATCCGTATCGCCCGTTCGGCTGGCGACAACATCGACATCCTGGTCGGCAAGACGCTGATCGGGTATGGAGAAATCGTGATCATCGAAGACACGGTCGGCGTTCGCATCACCGACTTTAGCCAGGAGGACTAGTCACGCGGATGGATCTTGCCCGGCAATCGCTCGCCATCACCTTTGTTCTCGGTCTGCTTTGGGCGGCATTGTGGCTCTTGAAAAGGAGAGGCTTGGTTCGAAGCCGCGGGAGTCAGCCGAGCCGGGGGTCGCTCGAATCCTGCGGCAAACTCTCCCTGACGGCGCAGCATTCCATTCATCTGGTTCGCATCGGCGATCGGAACCTGGTGCTGGCCGTGTATCCGGGAGGAGTCACTCTTCTCTGCGACGCCTCGGGAGCGGCAGCCGGAGAGTCGCAAGGCCGGCGGCCCGCGTCATGAAAGTCGCCGCTCGCGTTGGTTTGTGTATTCTCGCGTTGGGCGCCCCCTTGCTAGCCGAAAACTCGGATTCGCTGCTCGGAGTATCGCTGACACCCAGCAAGGGATCGGTTTCGCTCACCGCGCCCATGCAAATCGTCTTCCTATTGACACTGCTCACGATTCTGCCGGCCGTGATCATGTCCGTCACTCCGTTTCTCCGCATTACGGTCGTATTGCATTTCCTGCGGCAGGCGTTAGGCACGCAAGGAACGCCGTCCAATCAAGTGTTAATCGGCCTCGCCTTGTTTCTGACCCTAGTGATCATGCAGCCCGTGGTCACCGACATGTATCACAAGGGCTGGGAGCCGCTCGAAGCCGGCCAGGAGACTTGGCAACAAGCCTGGCAGGACGGTTCGCAACCGCTGAAGGTCTTTCTCTCGCGCTATGTCCGCGAAAAAGACGTGCGGCTGTTCCTCGAAATCTCGCATACGCCCCCGCCGCGCAATCCGTCCGACCTCGGAATCACCATTTTGATGCCGGCCTACGTGCTGTCGGAGCTGAAGACCGGCTTCCAGATTGGCGCCGTTCTATTTCTTCCTTTCCTCATCATCGACCTGGTGGTCGCTTCGGTGACACTGTCCATCGGAATGGTGCAACTGCCGCCGGTCATGCTTTCGGCCCCATTCAAGATCCTGTTGTTCGTACTCGTCGACGGCTGGAATCTCGTCGTCGGCTCGCTGGTCAGGAGTTTCTACTCGCCATGACGCCGGAAATTGCGGTAAACATTGTTCGTCACACGCTGCTTGAGACCTTTTGGCTGAGCCTCCCATTGCTAGCCATTGGATTCGTCGTTGGGATCGCCGTCAGCCTGGTGCAAGTTCTTACTTCCATTCAGGACACCGCTTTCGGCGCCGTGCCCCGTCTCACCGCATTCCTGGTGGGAATGCTGCTGTTGTTGCCGTGGATGATGAGCCGTCTGATTTCCTACACGATCCTGCTGTTGGGAGATTTCGGCCGTTATGCACGCTGAGTTCACCTTTCAACTCGCCACCATCTATGGCTTCTTGCTGGTGCTCGCGCGCGTATCGGGCGTCATCGTCTTCGTGCCGATTCCCGGCTTCTCCGCCGGACTCGACGTGAGCCGCGCTTTGCTCGCTCTGGCGCTGACCATCGCCTTGTTTCCTGCCTGGCCATCCCGTGTTTTTGCCGGATCGCTCGACGGATCTACGGACCCGCTCGCCCTGGGCAAACTCCTTGGATGGATGGGTGTCGAGGCGGCCATAGGCCTCACCATCGGCGTAGCCATTGCCTTTCTGCTCGAAGCCCTGCAAATGGCCGCGCAGATTCTTGGTTTCCAGGCCGGCTACTCCTATGCCTCCACCGTGGATCCATCCACGCAGGCCGACACCACCACGCTCCAACTGATGGCTCAGCTTCTGGCCGGCATGCTGTTCTTTGCATTCGGCCTCGATCGCCAGGTGCTGCACGTTCTGGCGAACAGCCTGGAATGGCCGGCCAACGGCGTCCTTCCGTCCCAGGGCCCTGCCGCCGAAGCGATCATACGATTGGGCTCCCTAGTCTTCTCAACGGGCCTGCAACTCGCGATCCCCGTCCTTGCGCTCCTGGTGCTGCTGGATGTCGCATTCGCCGTCCTCGGCCGCTTGCATGCGCAAATGCAGTTGCTCTCGCTTTCTTTTGCAGTGAAGATGCTGGTCGGAATCGCATTTCTGGCCACGATTCTCTCCATGTATCCGGGTGTTTTCGCGCGCTCCGCCGAGCGAACATTCAGCACCCTAGGAGGCTTGTTCCACAACTAAATGGCGGACCAAGGGCAACGCACCGAGAAACCGACCAAGCGCAAGCTGGAAAAAAGCCGGCAGGAGGGCCAATTTCCCGCGAGCCGCGAACTGCTTGCCGCCTTGCAGTTCCTCACTTTCGTAATCTTGCTCAACGCCGGGGCAGCTGGTTTTTTGGAACGCATCCGCGAGGCCGCGCGCTATTTCCTCACAGCCGCCTTTCACGTTGAGCTCACTCCCCGTGTGGTCTTTCGGCTCTACCGGGATACTCTTGGCCATGTCTTCTGGCCACTCCTGTGGGGAGGAGTATGCCTGGCAGGCGCATCACTAGCCGGGCAACTGGCGAGTACGCGCTTGGGAGTTTCCCTGAAGAACCTGGCGCCGGATCCGAAACGCCTGAGCCCTCTTCAAAAAATCAAGAATGTTCCCCGGCAAAATGCTGCGTCCTTCGCCGAGGCCCTGATCTTTGTGCCTCTGCTCGCGCTCGCGGTCTACCAGATCGAACGCGGGAATCTGGCGGCTTTCGCCGGCCTGGCGCGCGAAGGAATCGGGCCGGCGTTGCGTCTGGTGAGCGGCTCATTCCGCGACTTCCTATGGAAAGCGGCGACCCTGTTTTGCGCCATCGGACTGCTGGATTTCCTGCGCGTCTACCGGCGCAACTATCAGTCGCTTCGCATGACCAAGCTCGAGGTCCGTGACGAGGCTAAGGAAACCGACGGTAATCCACAGACCAAGAGCCGTGTGCGGCGTCTCCAGCGCGATCTGGCGCGCCGCAACATGATGAAGGAGATTCCCAATGCCACTGCCGTCATCGTGAACCCGACGCACTTCGCCGTGGCCATCCGCTACGAGATGGAGAGCATGGCGGCCCCGCGCGTGCTCGCCAAGGGGAAGAACTACCTGGCGCTGCGCATTCGTCAGATCGCCATCGATCATCAGGTTCCTATCGTCGAGAATATGCCGCTCGCCCAGGCGCTCTACAAATCGGCCGACGTCGGTCAAGAGATTCCACAGCATCTGTACCAGGCCGTGGCGGAAGTGCTCGCCTATATCTACAAACTGATGCATCCGAGGAAAAAATAGATGGCGCCGCGCACTCGAACTTCCGCGCCGCCACCCAAGCTCAGCCCGCCGAAGCCCCCCGCCGCATCGCCGGCCGCCGCTCCCACCGTCAATTGGCGCGAGTTCGCGCTGCCGATCGCCGTGCTCGGCATCGTGCTCGCCATGATCATGCCGCTGCCGGCCTTCCTGCTGGACATCCTGATCAGCACCAACATCACGCTGTCGGTGGTCGTGTTGCTCGTGTCGCTATACATCACCAAGCCGGTCGAATTCAGCGTTTTCCCCACCACGCTGCTGTTGATGACTTTGTTCCGTTTGGCGCTCAACATCTCTTCGGCCCGCCTGATTCTCCTCAACGGCAACACCGGAACATCCGCCGCCGGCGAAGTGATCCAAGCCTTCGGCGCCTTCGTGGTGGGCGGCAATTACGTGATCGGGGTCGTGATCTTCCTGGTCCTCATCGCGATTCAATACGTCGTGATCAATCACGGCGCCGTCCGCATTTCAGAAGTCACGGCGCGCTTCACTTTGGACGCAATGCCAGGCAAGCAGATGGCGATCGACTCCGACTTGAACGCCGGCCTGATTGACGAACACGAGGCGCGTACGCGGCGCAAGACACTGGCCAGCGAAGCCGAGTTCTACGGCGCCATGGATGGCGCTTCGCGCTTCACCCAGCGGGACGCCGTGGCCTCCATCATCATCACCACCATCAACATTCTCGCCGGCTTCCTGATCGGCGTGCTGCAACACGGAATGGATTTCGAGCGTGCGCTCCAAACATACACCGTGCTCACCATCGGCGACGGACTTGTAACCGTGATCCCGGCGCTCATGATTTCCATTTCGGGAGGTCTGATCGTTACCCGTGCCAGTTCGGATACCAACTTGGGAGCGGACATGCAGCGGCAAGTGTTCATGAACTCGCAACCGCTGTTGCTGGCCTCCGGCGTCCTGATCGCGATGGCGGCGTTCCCGGGGCTTCCGAAAATCCCCTTCCTCGTTCTGGGCGCGGGCGTCGGGGCAGTGGGATGGCGTGTGCGGCAAAAAAGTGCCACCGCTCAAAAGATCAAGCCGCTGGCCGCGGCGCCCCCACGCGAAAACCTCGAAAGTCTCTTGCGCATCGAGCCGCTGGCCATGGAGGTGGGCCTCGGCCTGGTGCAATTGGTGGAGGGCGGTCAAAATTCTCCACTGCTCAAACGAATCGCCAGTATCCGCAAGCAGCTGGTGACAGAGCTCGGCTACATCTTGCCGCCGGTGCGCGTCACCGACAATTTGACATTGAAAGCACGGGAATACGTAATCTCCCTGAAGGGCGTTGAGATCGCGCGCTATGAACTGGCGCAGGGCTGCGAGCTGGCCCTCCACTCCGACGAGAAGGCCGAGAAAATCGAAGGGATTCCCGCACGCGAGCCGGCCTTCGGAATCGCGGCCGTATGGATCACGCCCGACAAAGTGGAGATGGCGCGGCGTGCAGGATACACCGTGGTCGATAGCATAAGCATCCTGGGCACGCATCTCGGCGAAGTGGTGCGCCGTCACGCCTATGAGCTGTTCTCGCGCCAGGATGCCAAGAAGGTGCTCGATCGCGTCGCCGAGGACAATCCTAAAGTGGTCGAGGATTTGGTGCCCAAATTGCTTTCGCTCGCCGTGGTGCAGAAGGTTTTTCAAAACTTGTTGCGGGAGCGAGTTTCGATTCGCGATTCAGCCAGCATTCTGGAAGCGTTGGGTGAAGCTGCTCCTATCACCAAGAATACGGTGCTACTCACCGAATACGTCCGCCAGGCTATTCGCCGTCAGGTAGTAAAGCCTTGGCTCGAGCCCTCTGGCGATTTGTCGGCATATCTCCTCGATCCCGGTCTTGAGCAAACCGTCGAGTCGGCGATCGAGCATACCGAAAACTCCAGCCATCTGAATCTTGCGCCGCAACGCATCCGGGATCTCCAGGACCGTCTGAAGAAATGTTGCAATCCACCGGATGCTCCGGCGCTACTTATTACAAACGCTGCGGTGCGTTTCTTTGTGCGACAAATCGCGGAAAGTGTTACTCCCAATTTGACCGTGCTATCCCATAACGAAATACCTCCGGGGAACAGGATCGCTTCTCTGGGCGCTGTGGCGTAAGAGAGGTTCGGGAACGCGCGCGGAGGAAACCTCGAAACCATGAGACTAAAATCGTTCTTTGCGAACACCATCGAAGATGCCATCCGGCAAGCGCGCCATGAGCTAGGGCCCGATGCCATGCTGGTCAATTCCAAACGAACCGGCGTGGAGGCCCAACACCTCGGGGCCTACGAGGTCGTGGTGTGTGGCGATGCGCCGGAATATGGGCGAGAAGACCCAGAAACTAAGCAAGATGTAGGCCGCGCCGCCACACTCCCAGTGGATCAACTTTCACGCGATGTATCGGAACTGAAGCAGCAAATGGAGAAACTCGCCCTCACTTTGGCCCGCTCCGGCAGCGGGATGGCAAGTATCGCCTTCGACGCCGAACTCTCGCGAGCCTTCACCAAGCTCACCGACGCGGAGCTCGATACCGAGCTCGCCTACGATGTCATATCAAAGATTAGTTCTCCATTATCGCCGGCAATGCTGCGGGCCGAGCTCGCTAAGCTGACCCATGTGGATACGGAGCTGGGGCATCCCGGGTCGCCCTCTCGTGTCGTCGCATTGGTCGGGCCGCCGGGTTCCGGCAAGACGTCGGCGCTGGTCAAGCTGGCCGTACAATACGGCGTGACCGCGCGCAGGCCGGTACAGCTGCTCAGCACCGACACTTATCGCATCGCGGCGGCTGAGGAATTGCGGTGTTATGCCGCCATCCTTGGGATCGGGTTCCAAGTGCTGGAAACTCCAGCAGCGCTGGCGCAAGCCCTCCGCGATTGTTGCCACTCCGACGCCTGCCGCCACAAAGACTTGGTGCTGATCGACACGCCCGGTTTGTCGCGCCACGAGATGGAAATATCCCAGGATTGGGCGAACGTCCTTGCCGCTAATCCCGCCATCGATACGCACTTGGTTTTGCCGGCATCGATGCGCACCGCTGATCTGAAGCGCGTCGCCGCTCAGTATGACATCTTCCGGCCGCGCAAACTTCTGTTCACCCGTTTGGATGAGACCCAGACTCTCGGTCCCATCCTCAGCCTGAGCATCCGAATGGAAAAGCCAATCTCATTTTTCTCCGCGGGCCAGCGCATTCCCGAGGATCTCCAGCCCGCCGCGGTGGATAGTCTTCTCGACTCGATCCTGGGCGAAACCGCGGAGCAGGCCCCCGCGACGAAATCGGAGTCCGAGCCTGATTCCCAACCCAAGTCCAAACCTAAGTATGGAGTAGTGGCGGCATGAGCGTACAAAGCGAGGCAAAAGCGTCCACCGCGATGGCCAAGACGCGCGTGACCAAGACGCTGGGCGCCGCAAAGCCGCCCTTTCTTTCCAAATCACCAACTGCAGCGATCGGGCGCTACGAAGCACCGAACCGCGCGAGCGAAGAACGGGAGCGACTGATTCTCGAACACCTGCCGCAGGTCCGCCTCATCGCGCGCCGCATCCACGAGCGCTTGCCCGAAAGCGTCAATCTGGACGATCTGATCTCCACCGGAACCATCGGGCTGATCGCCGCGATTGACCGCTTCGACCCCGGGCACAACGTGAAGCTGAAAACCTACGCCGAATACAAGATTCGGGGCGCGATCCTCGACAGCTTACGAGGGCTCGACTGGGCTCCGCGCCAGCAGCGGCGGCGTTCCAAGCAGATCGAGGCCGCCATCGCCGTCGTGGAGCAACGCGTGCACCGCGCGCCCACCGAGGACGAAATCGCCAAACAACTGGAGTTGTCGATCGAGGTGTATCACGAATGGCTGGTCGATATTCGCGGTGTCAATCTCGGCAGCCTGGAGGCCTCCGCTCCCGACGACGACGGCCGCAACCTGCTCAAGTATATTTCCGACGACGAAGAGAGTTGGCCATCGCGTCTGCTGGAGCGCTCGGAGTTGCAACGTCTGCTGGCCGACGCGATCGAAAAGATGCCCCGCACCGAGCGCATCGTGATCAGCCTCTATTATCACGAGGAGCTCACGCTGCGCGAGATCGCCAAGGTCGTCAATTTGCACGAATCCCGCGTCTCCCAACTGAAATCCCAGGCCATCTTGCGCCTCCGCTCGTACTTGGAGATGCGCTGGCCGCTGCAACGAGGCGCTTAGCCCATGCCGCAAGACAACGTCGCGCTCTGGCTGGCCGAAGAATGGGCCCGCCAGTTTACGCGATCCATGGAGTCGATGACCGGCGAATCGGCATTGATCACGTTCGCCTCGCGCGAGTTGACCCCCGAGGAGATCGATCCCGCCCGCGAGGAAATGTTGTGGTGGGAGCAGCCCCTCAACCTGAGTCCGGAGGCCCGTATCTGGATCGCCGCCAGTTCCCAGAGCTGGCGGGAAATCGGCAATCGCGTGCTGCGCGGCGCCGGGGTAGACGATGCATCTCCCGAAGACATTCGCAGCACTTATCTCGAGATCGTGAACCAAAGTCTCTCGGGTGTCGCCAGCGCCGCATCCACCCGGGCGCGCAAGGAGATCGCTTGTGGGGAAGGCCGCGCGGCTCCGCCCCCCGCATCGTACCAGGGAGCTGCTTATTCCTTTGAAGTCACACTTGGCGAGCAGGCGCTTACGTTGCTCGCCGTTTTCACGTTCGCGCTTGCCAACCTAGCCGACACGGCTCCGCAGCCGGCCGCTAAACCCGCTTCCGGCGATCGCGGACTTCCAGCCCCAGCAGCGGCCGTTCCTGGCTCCATCGATCTGCTGCTCGACGTCGAACTCCCCGTCAGCGTCTCGTTTGGACGGGCGCAGTTGATGCTCAAAGACGTGATCAAGCTGACCACCGGCTCCATTGTGGAGCTGAATCGATCGCTGGCCGAACCGGTGGAGGTCATCGTCAACAATTGCGTGATCGCGCGCGGCGAAGTGGTGGTAATCGAAGGCAACTACGGAATCCGGATCAAGCAGGTGATCAGCCGCCAGGAGCGCCTGAGGACGCTGTACTGACAAAAACGGCATGCTCGATCGCTACTTCATCCCGCTGGCCCCTTACGCTCTCGCGGCGCTGGGCTTGCTCATATGCATGTTCTTAACGGTGGTCACCGGAAGCGAGATTCGGCGGTTGAAGTCCAGCCTCCGCGGCCGGCGGGCGGCCGAAGCCACAATCGGGCGCGACCTCGAAACCAAAGTCGCCGAACTCAGCGAGCGGCTGCGCGAAGCCGAAGATCGCACGGGGATGCTCGCGCCTCCCGTCCCACCTCAGTCCGGGCTGAATGTGAACAAGCGTACGCAAGTTCTGCGACTCGCGCGACGCGGCGAACGGCCCGAAAACATTGCGGCACTGCTCGGCTTGCCGCGGCGGGAAGTTGAGCTGCTGCTCAAAGTTCACGCCTTGGCCGCCACCAGCTCGGGAACTAATTCGTGAAATTGTGGACCACGCGGCCCCTCGGCACCGAACGTTCCGAGCGCCCTTCGTCCACCATCACGGTAAGGGTCTGAGGTTTGCGGTCGCGCATCAACTCCACGCTATAGGTCTTCTTGGCGCTGGCGGTCCGTACCGCGCCTGACAATTCGCTGGGTGACGTCACAGGATTGCCATCCACCTTGGTGATCACATCGCCGGCTTTGAAGCCGGCCTTTTCGCCGGCGTGTTCTCCATCACGGAGCGAACCAGCACACCTTCCTTCACCCCGAAAAATTCCGCCAGCTGCGCCCCCAGCGATTCGGCCTCCACACCCAGCCGTGCGGTGCGCAGCGAGGTATAAATCTGGGGGATGTCGGGTATGCGAATCTCCGGCATCTCGAAGCCCTGCGGAAAATTCCCCCACGCCCGCCCCTTGCGCGCGGTGAGCATCGCGGTCAAGGTCTGCGTCGCGCCATCACGGCTGACGGTCAACTTCACCTCGCGGCCGGCGGGCGTTTCCCGCACCATTCGCCCAAATTGCTCCATGCCTTCTACGCGCTGTCCGTTATACTCCAGCACCACATCGCCTGGCTTCACCCCCGCCTTCTCCGCGGGACTCCCGTCCTCCACGCGCGTGATCTCGACTCCGTAATCTTCCTTGAGCTTCAGCTCCTTCGCGCGATTGGCGTCGATCTCAGCCAGACTCACGCCGAGATACGTACCGCCCGGGAACGGCATCACGGTGTTCAACTCGCGCACCTGCGCCGCGGCTCCATTCAGGTCTTCGCGCACCTGCGCCTCGAGCCCTGGAAAAATATCCTGGCCTTGCGCCATTGCCCCGGCGCCAAGCAGCGCCAAGCCTAGCCCAACATTACGAATCAAGTAAGCCTTCATGGACATCACCCCAAAAATCTATTTCTCGCGGCGCAAATAAATGGTGCCGCCCATCGCGTTGACCCTCAGAACCGGCCCGCCTCCATTCAGCGCGCCCTCCGCAACCGCCGGCCCCACCGGCTGCGCGCCCGTCTGCGTACGAACCTGCGCGAAGTCGGAAATAATGCGGCCGGACCCGCCAGTCTCATTGGTGGCTTGAATTGTCAACGCAAGGTTGGACGGAATGAAAACGGTTATGTCACCAGCGTTCGTGCTAAGCAATGAATCTGCGAACGGATGACCCGCGACAAGTTGCGCCAAAATGTTTCCCGAATTCGCGGACGCGTGCAAAGCACCGCCCACGTTGCGCAAGCGGATGGCGCCGCCGGCCGACTCGCAGCGCACTCCATTGGCGGCGTCCACCTGAATCGCCCCGCCTGAGCTTTCAGCCGTCACCACTCCCTCGGCCTGCTGCACCTGAATTAGACCACCGCCCGTTCGCGCGAACACAGCGCCGCCGGCGTGATCGATCCGGATGTTGCCGCCGCCCGTGGCCGCATGCACCGCGCCCCCCGCCTGATGTACCACGATTTCTCCGCCCCCGGTTTCGAGCCACGCCGTGGAGCCCGCATTCTGCACCCGAATCCCACCGCCGCCGGACGAGCAGCGCAACGGTCCGCTTACGCTTCCCACTTGAACATCGCCGCCGGCCGTCCGCACTTCACTGTGCCCTCGAATGTCATCCACGGCGATCCGCCCGCCGCCCGATCGAGCTTCCAGGCCGCCATCAAAACCCGACGCATCCACATCGCCGCCGTGGGTTTCCACCCATACGTCTTTCAAAGTCCGCGGACCAGTGACGGTCAAATCCAACATTGCGGAAACCTGCCGGGGCGGTGTGACCTTAAGATACGTCCAGCCGCCCTCGGTCCCGGTCTTCACGATAAATCCACGCAGCAGCGCTCCCGCTTCGCGCGCGTCCGCCGCCTTCACTCGCAACTTCATTGTGTAAGTGGTCTGAGAATCGCCGGTGCCGCGCACATGCAAGCTGCCGGTTGTCTCCACGCGCAGCCGATCCATGCCGGACGCATTGATCGCGCCTTGCACCGTGCGGGTCCAATAATTACCTTCACGGACGGGGGCCGTCTCGCTTTGCGCCGCGAGCAGCACCGCGCCCGCCACCGCCAATATCGAAATGGATACAAACTTCCGCATACTTCGGTACGTGTTTCGTCAGTAAGTTTCTACCGACGCGTTCATCTCCTGCAGTACTTTTTGACAGCGCATCCGGATGTAACTGTTGTCTTCCTTTTCCATCAACTCCTGCAGTACTCCGACCATGGCATCGGTATGGCGCTGCACCAGAAGATCGATCACCTGCGTCCGCACTCCAGGATTGTCATCCTTGAGCAGTACGCTGGTAAGAGCCTGGCGCGTATCGGGATCTTCGGCGAATTGCTTCAACCCATCCAGCGCCTTCAACCGCACGCCCGCGTTCGGATCGTGCTCCAGCGCATACACCAGCGCCTTGCGAATCTCCGCCGACTGCGAATTGTTCTTCAGCAGATCCACCGACTCCACGCGCAAGCCCGCGTCCGACGGATCCTTCGCCGCCGTTAACAGCAGCCGCTGGATGCTTTGATCATCCAAGCTGCCCGACAACACGCGCTGGTGCGTTTCATCCACCACGATCTGCACTCGTCCCGGCGACGTGGGTTCCACGTACCGTACGCGCGACGTCGCCGGATCCATAACGCTCGCCGAATGAAAATTCCCGAGCAAAGAATTCGGCGCCATGCGCGCGGTCACGAATCCCAGCACCAACATCGCCGCCGCGCCCGCCACCTGCGCGATCCCCGGCGCAAAGTGGAAGTGGATGGTGAATCCCTCGCGCACTTTGTCCCACCAGCTCGATCGGCGTATCGGCTGCTCGGAATGCGTCAACCGGCGGCGCAATTCCATTCGCGACTCGTCCAGCGCACCCGGAGCCGGAATGATCTCGGCCCCATCCAACGCGCCGAACATCGCCTTCTCCCGGGCTAGCGCCGCACGGCACGACGCGCACTCGTCCATGTGAACTTCCACCAGCTCTTCCTCATCAAAGGAAAGTTCCCCGTAGAGAAACAGCGGCAGATTTTTTCTCGCTTCCTCGCATGTCATACGAAATCTCCCAAAGCCGCGCGCATTTTCTGCGTCGCCCGAAACAGGCAGTTCTTCGCGGCTTCCTCCGACGTGCCCATCACTTCCCCAATGGTTCGCAAACGCATGCCCTGGTAATGCCTCATCTCGAAAACGGCGCGCTCTCGCGGCGTCAATCCGCCCAGGACTTCTTGAATTCGCTCTTTCAACTCCTGGCTCTCCAGCCGCCGCTCGGGATTGCCGTCGGCACGCCGTTCCTCAACCGCGTCCATGCGATCCAGCAGGCCTTCGCTGGTTTCCACCACCGAACTTTCTTCGCGCCGTACTTTCCTCTTGCGCAGCGCGTCCAAACACAAATTGCTCACAATCCGATACAGCCAGGTGTGGAAACTGCAATCGAACCGGAAGGTATGCAGGTTTTTGTAAACCCGCAGAAACGCTTCCTGATAAATGTCGTTGGCTTCCTCAGCCGAACGCAACAGGTTGGTGGCCAGCCGCAGGACGCTCTGATCGTACACGCGCACCAATTGCTCAAAGGCGCGCTGATCGCCCCGTTGAGCCGCCCGAATCAGCTCCGCTTCGTCCATTCTGACGGCTGCCTGCACTGCGGTAGCCTGTTGCAACACTGTGATAGACGAGGAAAAAGTGAAAAGGTCACGCCCGCTGGCGCGGCGCGATCAACCGGCCAGTTCGACTTCGATTTTCTTGTTCGGCGGGTCCAGCTTCAGGATGCGAAAGCTGCGCACTTGCCCGGCCCGTGCAGGTTCCAGCCCGGCCGAGGATGTCGACGACGGACCTTGCTTCCATTTCGCTGATAGCATTGCTGTTAGCGATGACAAATCGGCCTTAGACGCGGGCTCTGGCAGGTTCGTTCCATTCGCCACTTCTTCGCTCATGCGGCATTCGGCGAACACGCCCTCGCCCAATTCCACCTTGGCGCGTCCCTGCGACGCTTCCACAATCCGGCCGGTCACCGATTCGCCCACCTGATGCTCGGCCATGTATTCGTCCGCGCTGGTGGGCTCGAGCTGCTTGATGCCCAGCTTGATCCGGCGCCGCTCGCGATCCACTTCCAGCACCAGGGCGCGCACCGTCTGCCCGGTCGACAGAGCCTCGCGTGGATGATTCAAACGTTTCTCGCGCGTGATGTCGGAGATGTGAATCATGCCGTCGATGCCACCACCCAGATCGATGAAGCAGCCGAAATTGGTCAGGCTGGTCACGGGACCTTCGGCGACAGCACCAACAGGATACTTCTTTAGCGCGTCTTCCCAGGGATCGCCCAGCGCCTGCTTCAGGCCTAGTGAAATCCTGCGCTCGGCGGCGTTCACCCCCAGCACCACGGCCTCCACCATTTCGCCAGTCTTCAAAACATCGCTCGGCTTCTTCACTTTCTTCGCCCACGACATTTCCGAAATGTGGATCAATCCGTCCACGCCCGGCAGCAGCTCAATGAACGCGCCGAAATCCGCCAGCCGCGAAACCTTGCCTTGCACGCGATCGCCGGTGTGAAAGCGCTCCGCGGCCGTGCTCCATGGATCGGCGGCAAGCTGCTTCAATCCCAGTGAAATACGCCGCCCCTCAGTGTTGATCTTGAGGATTTTGACCTCGATCGAGTCGCCCGCGGACACCACATCCGACGGTTTGGCCACGCGATGCCACGCCATGTCCGCAACGTGCAGCAACCCGTCCACGCCGCCCAGATCGACGAACGCACCGAAATCGGTCAACCCGCGCACTGTCCCGCGCACCACCGCGCCCTCTTGCAGCTCGGCCAATTTTTTCTCGCGCGTCTTCGCTTCTTCCTCTTCCAACACGACGCGCCGGTCGACGACAACGTCTTCGCTGGCCGTATCCAGTTTGATGATCCGGCACTGGATTTCCTGGCCGACTAGTTTCTCGAGCTCCGCTTGCTCTTTCGCGCCGCTGCGCGAAGCCGGCATGAAGGCTCGCAATCCCACGTCGACGCGCAGCCCGCCCTTCACCAATTCGGTCACTACGCCCGCGATCGCCCGATGCTCGGCAAAGGCGCGTTCCAGCGCGCTCCAGTCCTTGGGCCGCTCCACCTTGATCATCGACAGCGTGTAGGAGCCTTCCTCATCACGCCCCGTCACGCTAACCACCAATTTGTCGCCGGGCTTTACTGTTAGCGCGCCGGAGGTCTCGCGAAAAACCTCCACCGGCAGCACTCCGTCCATCTTTCGTCCGATGTCCACGAACACGGATTCGGGCGAAATAGAAACCACTGTGCCTTCGAGTGTCTCGTTATTTGATCGAGCGTGGTTCGAGCGAGTATGCTGCTGCTCAAATTCCGACAGGATATCGGCGAACGAATTTTCTTCCGAAGGCGCGCCGGGGACTTCTTCAGACATAGCTAACGCCTCGGAAATTGCGGGGGATGTTGGATTTTCCATGAAGCTTTGGTGCTTCACCATTGTGTCACAAAGCCCGCGGGAAAGTGACAGCGATAAGATGACAGCGTGGAGCAGCGTCTCCGTTTCCGGCAAATCGTCCGGCCGCAAGACATCGTCTGGATCGCGCTCTTCGCGGTGTTGGCGATCTATGGGCCCGACTTAACCCCGGTGCCCACCGTCGCTCTGGTAGGCCTCGGCTTCATGCAAATCATCGAGCCGAAATTCCCGTTTCTCGGCTCGCGAGCCGGCAGCATCATTTCCTTTCTGATCAAGATGGGACTCTGGTACATCCTGATGGGTTGGACCGATGGCATCGCCAGCCCTTACTACTGGCTGATGCTGCTTCCCGTGATGTCCGCCGCCACTTCCTTGGGGCTGGTTGGATTAATTGCCGCCGTCGTTCTCGCATGTGGCGTGTATCTTTCGTTCATCTCCTACCTTCCCACCGGGACGCCCATCGCCGATTGGCCCGTGTTGATCCTGTTCGAAGCCACGTTTCCCATCGCCGGCTTTCTCACCTACGAGTTGCTCGAAGCAAACCGTGCCGCGACGCGCCGCGCGCAACGAGCGGCCGAACAATTAGCGGAAGCAAACCGCCATTTGCAGGAGGCGCAAGCCGAAGTCCGCCGCACGGAGCGCTTGGCTGCTCTCGGCCAGCTTTCCGCCGGATTGGCCCACGAAATCCGCAATCCGCTGAGCACCATCAAAGGGTCCGCCGAAATGCTCCTCCGGAATGTAGAAACCAACGGAGCCGTGGCGCACGAGTTGGCGGGATTCATATCGAGCGAAGTGGACCGCACCAATGCCCTCGTCACTCGCTTCCTCGATTTTGCGCGCCCGCTGGCTCTGCGCCTCGAAAAGACCGAGATCACCGAAGTGATCGACGAAGCCGTGGCCGAGGTGGAAAAGCATACTCCGCCGCTCGAGGTCAGCATTTACAAAAACTACTCGCCCGACATCCCGCCACTTCTTTTGGATCGCCAACTCATCGAGCGCGTTCTTTACAATCTGCTGTTGAACGCCGCGCAGGCCAGTCCTTCGCGGGCTAGCGTCACCGTAAAGACTCGCCAGCTTGGCGATACAGTGGAGATCAGCGTGATCGATCGCGGCTCCGGCATTGCTCCCAAAGATCGCGAAAGCATCTTCAATCCGTTCTTCACCACGAAATCGAGCGGCGTCGGATTGGGCCTGGCGATTGTGTCGAAGATCGTCGACGAGCACGGCGGCCAGATTTCGGTCGAGAGCGAACCAGGCGCGGGCAGCGTGTTTCGCGTGTTCCTTCCGGTCCGGGAAAATAACAATGAGAGCTGACCAATGAAAGCCACCGTTTTGGTTGTCGAGGACGAAGAGAAACTCCGCCGCGTGATCGAGCTGCAACTCAAAACCGCGGGCTATGAAGTGGAACAGGCCGGAACCGCGGAAGACGCGCTCAAGCTGGCGGAGCATGCTGACGTGATTATTACCGACTTGCGCTTGCCCGGGCTCAGCGGGCTCGAGATGCTGCAACAACTGCGCGGCCAGGATCTCCGCACGCCCGTGATCGTGATGACCGCGTTTGGCAGCATCGAAACCGCCGTCGAAGCCATGAAAGCCGGCGCCGTCGATTTTCTCCCCAAGCCGTTTTCGCTCGATCATCTGATGACCGTGGTCGACAAAGCGCTCGAAGTTCGCACTCTCCGCGACGAAAATCGCGAGCTGCGCGCCGAGCTGAGCCAGCGCTACCAGTTCGACAACATCATTGGACGAAGCGCCGCCATGCGCGAGATCTTCGCCACCATCGAACGCGTCGCGCCCACTCGCGCCACAGTGTTGCTGTGCGGTGAAAGCGGCGTCGGCAAGGACATGATCGCGCGCGCCATCCATCATCACTCGCCGCGCGACACCAAGCCGTTCGTCAAGATCAACTGCACCGCGCTCCCGGAAAATCTGATGGAGAGCGAACTATTCGGTTACGAAAAGGGCGCATTCACCGGCGCCAACATCAGCAAGCCCGGCAGATTCGAACTGGCCGATACGGGTACGGTCTTCATGGACGAAATCGGCGACGTGCCTCCCGCCATTCAAGTGAAGTTGCTTCGCATTTTACAAGACCGCGAGTTCGAGCGCCTTGGCAGCAACAAGGTCCGCCATGTGGATGTGCGTGTGATCGCCGCGACGAATGTGGATCTGCGGGCCGCGCTCGAACAAGGCGCGTTTCGCGAGGATCTTTACTACCGGCTCAATGTTTTGCCGCTGAACATTCCCCCGCTGCGCGAGCGCAAGGAAGACATCCCGTATCTGGCGCGGTTTTTCATCCGCAAGCTCAGCAAGGATTCCGGCAGCCGCGTGGAGTCCATTTCCGATGCCGGCATCGAACGCCTCATGGAATACCATTGGCCGGGCAACGTGCGCGAACTCGAGAACACCATCGAGCGCAGTTTGGTTCTGGCATCCGGCGATGTCCTGGAAGCCGCCGATATTCGCATCGACATGGCTCCCAAATCCCGCATCGGCTCCTCCGACGGTTTTCTGCCGGACGGCATGACGCTCGACGCCTACGAGCAATCCATCATTCGCGAGGCGCTCAACCGCGCCAACGGCAACAAGAGCCAGGCCGCGCGCCTGTTGGGACTCACGCGCAACGCTCTGCGCTATCGGTTATCGCAGATGGGCATCGAATCGTAGCGGGTTACCCGCGCTTCGCCCGCAAATACTGCTTCGGCCACGGCCCCGCCTGCCGCAACTGGTCCGCCGCGCGCAGCGGCCAATAAGGATCGCGCAAAAGTTCTCGGGCGAGAAACACCAGATCCGCTTGCCCCGTTCGCAAAATGTGGTCCGCCTGCTCGGGCGACGTAATCATGCCTACCGCCGCGGTCGCGATCCCCGCTTCCCTGCGAATTTGCTCCGCGAAAGGAACCTGAAAACCCGGCCCCGCCGGAATCTTGGCATTCGGCACTGCACCGCCCGACGAACAATCGATCAGATCCAGACCCATCCGCACCAGTTGTTTGGCCAAGTCCACCGAATCCTCGATGGTCCATCCGCCGTCCACCCAATCGGTCGCCGAAATGCGGACGAACAAGGGCAAGTTCGCGGGCCACGTGCCGCGCACCGCCTGCACCACCTCGCGCACGATCCTCGTGCGGTTTTCGAGTGACCCACCATAGCAATCGTGGCGCGTGTTGCTCAGCGGCGACAGAAACTCGTGCAGCAGGTACCCGTGCGCCGAGTGGATCTCGAGGATTCGCGCGCCAGCTTCGCGCGCCCGCCGCGCCGCCTCGCCGAATGCCTGGACCACGCGCGCAATCCCCATCTCATCCAGCGGCTCCGGTGTTGGCGACGCCGTCGAAAACGGAATCGCGCTCGGACCAAAAATCGGACGCCAGCCTTGTTCGGTTTCCTGCAGCGCCCCACCGCCCTCCCACGGAGCGGCCGTGCTAGCCTTGCGTCCGGCGTGCGCCAATTGCATCCCGGGCACCGCGCCTTGTTCTTCGACAAACCGGAAAATGCGCGCGAGCATGGGAATGTGATCGTCCTTCCACACGCCCAGATCCACCGGCGTAATGCGGCCTTCAGGAAGCACTGCGGCCGCCTCCGTCATCACCATGGCCGCTCCGCCCACCGCCCGGCTGCCCAAGTGCACCAGGTGCCAATCGTTCGCGAATCCGTCGACGCTCGAATACTCGCACATGGGCGACACGCCAATGCGATTTCGAAGCTTCACTTCACGAATGTCGATCGGTGCAAACAGATGAGCCGAGTTGAGATTAGCCGTCACTAGTTTCCTCGCAATGCTTCTACCGGATCCACTCGCATTGCGCGTCGCGCAGGCAGGTAGCTAGCGAGCAGAGCGATGCAGAGAAACACCAGCGGCGCGGCAGCGAAGGTCGTCAGATCGACCGTGCCCGTATCGTACAGCATGCTCGCGAGCAGCCTGGTGAGAAGCAGTGCTGCGATGAGGCCGATGATAATGCCAGCCATCGCCAGCACCAAACCCCGGCGAACCACGATGCCGAGAATATCCGCGCGTTGCGCCCCCAGCGCCAGGCGAATACCCAACTCGTACCGGCGCTGCGCTACCCAATACGAGAGAACGCCGTAGATTCCAATCACTGAGAGCGCCAGCGCTGTCACGGAGAAGATGCCGAACAGCAGCATCACGAATCGAGGCTGTGCAAGCGAACTGTCAACAAGGTGGTCAACCGTCTGGATGTCGGCCACTGGCTGGTCCGGATCCACTGCTGCGATCTGCGTGCGCACGGCGGATGTGATGCTCTGAGGCGGCCCGACGGTTCGCACCAGCAGGTTCATATCGGCCCAGGGCAGCTGCGCAAAAGGCAGATAAAGTTGCGCCTGCGGGTGTTGAGCAAGACCCTGATTCTTGACGTCGGCCGTCATCCCGATAACCTCAGACTGCGCCGGCCCGCGGCCCACCAGCACATGCCGGCCCACTGGATTCTGGTTCCCCCAGAAGCGGCGGGCGAAAGTTTCGTTCACCAGCACCACCTTGGGCGCCTCGGCGTTGTCCCCTGCGCTGAATTCACGTCCGGCGCGCAACCGAACCCGCATCGTGCGAAACCACTCTGGACTCACGGCCTCGATGTCAACGAACGGGCGCTGCGCCAGAGGCACGTTGGCCTGGCCTTCCGGCAACACTGGCGTGATCCGCTTCGAGCTCAGAGGCAGCGCGGCCGATATCGCGGCGTTGCGCACACCAGGCAGCACGGAAACGCGGCGCAACACTTCGTCAAAGAATGCGATCTGCTGTGCTGGCCGTACGTACTTCACTGTGGGCAGCGAAATGTTCATGGTGAGCACGTTGTGAGCGTCAAAGCCTGGATCGACGCCGAGCAGCCGTCCGAAACTGCGCAGCAGCAGCCCCGCGCCGATGAGCAAGAGCAATGATAGCGCCACTTGTCCCACCACCAGCAGGCTTTTGATCTGCGTGCGCGCCTGTCCGGTTGACGTCCCGCGGCCTTCATCGCGCAGCGACGTCTCCACATCCAGCCGCGAAAGCTGAAGTGCGGGAAATGTCCCGAAGAAGATTCCCGCAAGCAGCGAACTGACGAGGGTAAAGAGCAGCACGCGCGTATCGATTGCGATCGGAATTCCCTGCGGAAGCTGGCTTACTCCCCAAGTGACCAGCGCACGCGTCGCCGCCCAGCTTAGCCCGACACCGAGCGCGCCGGCGGCCAGCGCCAGGAGCATGCTCTCGGCCAGCAGTTGCCGCACGATCGCACCGCGGCTTGCTCCCAGCGCCGCGCGAACCGCGATTTCCCTCCGGCGTGCCAGAGCGCGCGAAAGCAGCAGGCTCGCGACGTTGGCGCAGGCAATCAGCAGCACCACGGCAACTGAACCGAAGAGGATCAGCACCTTTCCGCGCACGTCGGCCACCACCAGATTGCGGAGCGGCTCGGCCGTCATTTCCACAGCGGGATCGGAGTCGGGCGCCGCGGGATTCTCCTCTTGATACCGGCGATTCAGCACGGCGAGCTCGGCGTTAGCGCTCTCGAGCGTTGCTCCCGGCCGCAGTCGCGCCACAATCTCGAGATAGCCCACGCCCATCCGCAGCCGCTGCGGAGTCATGAGCGAATACTCGAAGTAGCGCGGTATCCAAATGTCGGTCAGACCAACGAAAGGGAACTGAACGCTAGACGGGAGTACGCCGACGATGGTGTGCGGCGTGGTGTCGAGCGCGATCGTTTGACCGATGATATTGCGATCCCCACCAAAGCGGCTGCGCCACATCGAGTCGCTGATGATCACCACAGGCTTCCCTTCCGGCCGCCCTTCATCGTCAGTGAACGTGCGGCCAAGCTGAGCCTGGATCGCGAGCACCGAGAAAAAATTCGCGGAGACACGCGCTACCGGCGCCTGGAGAGGTTCGCCGTGGCCGGTCAGATTTAAGTTGTCGTTGGCCCACACGGCGACCGACTGGAACGAATGATTGCGGTCGCGCACCAGCTCATATCGCTGCAATGTAGTGCCGAAGTCCTTGGTCCTGTCCTTCGCGCCCACGCTCACCAGTTGCTCTGGATCACGGTAAGGAAACGGCCGCAGCAGAAGAGCGTTGGCCACGGTGAAAATCGCGGTGTTTGCTCCGATTCCCGCGCCCAGAATCAAGACCGCCGCCAGCGAGAATCCGAGATTCTTGCTTAGCATGCGAGCGCCGAAATGAAGATCCCGGAGGAGAGCTTGCATGACACAGCAATTATAGGACGCAGCAAGTGAACGGGCCCGAGCTACTCCCGAACTGCGGACCCTTCCGCTCGCTTGTGTTCCCCCTGGTCGCGGCCATTCGCAAAAATCCCGAAAACTGATAAACTGCCACCTTGAGACACAAACCCGCCACCGTCGTGGCCATCTACCCCGGTTCCTTCGACCCAATTACCAACGGCCACCTGGATCTCATCCAGCGCGGCTCGGCCCTCTTCGATCGCTTAATCGTCGCCATCCTCCGCAACGACGAAAAGCGCCCCCTCTTCGGCTTGGACGAACGCATCGAAATGCTGCGCGAGGTCGCGCGCGATCTTCCCAACGTCGAGGTCGGTTCCTTCCACGGGCTCCTCGTCGACTATGCCGCCGAGTGCGGCGCCAGCGTCATCCTGCGCGGAATTCGCGCCGTCTCCGACTATGAGTATGAACTCCAGATGGCCTTGATGAATCGCCGCCTCCGTCCCGAGATTGAAACCGTCTTCTTGATGGCCGGCGAGGCGCACTCCTTCATCAGCTCACGCCTGGTAAAAGAAGTCATTCGCCTCGGAGGAAACATCGCCGATCTCGTTCCGCCCTCAATCGAGGGTAGACTAAAGAGAAGACTCCTCGAAGAATCTGGAGAAGAATAACCTTCCATGCAAGCACTTTTGGAATTAGCCGACCGAATCTCGCTCATCAGTGAATCCTCTACGATGAAAGTGGCCGCCGATGCCGACCGGCTTCGCCGCGAAGGCGTCGACGTGGTGGATTTTGGCGCCGGAGAGCCCGACTTCCCGACGCCCGGCAACATCAAGAAGGCTGCCATTGCCGCCATCGACGCCAACTTCACCAAGTACACGCCCACGGGCGGAACGGTGGAGATCAAGCAGGCTATTTGCGCCCGGCACCACGATGATTACGGGACTTCATATACGCCGGCCGAGTGCCTCGTCACTGTCGGCGGCAAGCACGCGATCTTCAACATCATGCAGGCGCTGATCCAGCCCGGCGACGAAGTCGTCATCCCGGTGCCGTATTGGGTCACGTATAAAGACGTAGTCAATTACGCCGGCGGCAAGTGCGTGTTTGTCGAAAGCGACGAAGCTAGCGGCTTCACCTATACCGCCGATGACATCGCACCCAAGATCACGAGCAAAACCAAGCTGCTGATCATTAACTCGCCGAACAATCCCAGTGGCGGCGTGCTCAGCCGCGAGGAGTTCGAAAAAATTTATCAGCTCGCCGTAAAGCGCGGCATTCAGCTAATGACCGACGAATGCTACTGCCGCTTCCTTTATGACGACGAGCCTTTCTCCATCGCGTCCATGCCGGGCGCCAAGGAGCACGTGCTCATTGCGGGTTCGCTCTCGAAGACTTATTCGATGACGGGTTGGCGCGTCGGGTTCGCGCTCGCGCCCAAGCCGCTGATCGACGCCATGCTGAAGCTGCAGAGCCACACCACGTCGAACCCCACCTCGATCTCGCAGAAAGCGGCCATCGAAGCATTGCGCGGGCCGCAGGATTCCATTCCGATTATGCTCGCCGAATATCGCCGGCGGCGCGATTTCGTGATCCAGCGCCTGCGCGCCATCCCCGGCGTGAAAATCGCCGAACCGCGGGGAGCATTCTACGCATATCCGAATATCTCCGTTGGTTTCCGCAACGGCATCACATCAGCACTGCAATTCTCGGAAAAACTTTTGTCCGAGGCCCACGTCGCCGTCGTGCCGGGCGAAGCCTTCGGCACCACCGAACACGTCCGTATTTCGTACGCGACTTCGATGAAAGAACTGGAACGCGGCCTCGATCGCATCGACCGCTTTATCCGTGAACGCTAGCGGACCCGTCCGTCTGCCCACCCGCTTCCTCGAAAAGGTGTGGGGCGCAACGGACCTTTTGCCTTGGTACCTGAACTCGGCGAAGGAAAAAATCGGCGAGGTTTGGTTTGAAGCCGATCTTCCTCTGTTGGTGAAGTTCGTCTTCACTTCCGAGCGCTTGTCGGTGCAGGTTCATCCTAACGACGAGTTCGCAGCCGCGAATGAAAATTCTCGCGGCAAAACTGAAATGTGGTACGTGGCGCGAGCCGACCCAGGCGCGCGATTGGCCATCGGCTTTCGCGAATCCATCACTCGCGAGCGGCTGCGCGAATCGGCGCTGAGTGGCGAAATCGAGCAATTACTGAACTGGATCGAAGTTCAGGCCGGCGATGCTTTTTTCATCCCCGCTGGTACGGTTCATGCCATCGGCGGCGGACTGGCTTTGTGCGAAGTTCAGCAGTACTCCGATATCACATACCGGCTCTACGATTACGGCCGTCCGCGCGAACTGCACTTGGAAAAGGCCGTCCAGGTTGCCTTCACCGAAGGCAGCTCGCCGAAATCCGTGATGCTCCCCATCGACTGCGAGTATTTTCACACCGAACTCGCCCGGACGTCGTCCAGTCTCTTGTACAAACCGGAGCCCGGCCGCTTTCACATGGTGATCTTTTTGAGCGGCACCGGCAGAATCGCCGATCGCGAATTTCGTGAAGGTGAAGCCTGGCTGATTCCCGCCGGCTGTCCGCCATTTTCCATTGAGCCCGCAAGCTCCGTGAAGTTTCTGCGGACCTGGGTTCCTTAACCAATGCCCAACTCGTCGATTTTTTCGAGCGGCATTCCGCACCTTCGGCAGATGATGGCCGAGCAATCGCCACATACTAGCGGATCGGTTACGGCCGCGTGACATCGCGGACAATAAAACTCGATTTGCGGACGAGTCATTTCCTCAGGCACTACTGATACACTAGCAATAGAAGCAGCGCTCGTGACATTGACTCGCGCTTTAGTTTGTCTCTCGTTCGCCTTTCTCTTTTCTTGCAACAATCAACCGCCCCCGGTCCGTTCTATCGGAGATGCCTACGTCGGTCCCAGCACTCTCAATCTGCGCCAGGAACTCGCGGCGAAATCTACCGTTACCGCTACCGTCAAGCACGGCGACAAGCTCGCGGTCATCGAGTACCGGCACCGGCTGGTAAAAGTTCGAACGCCACAAGGCGCCGAAGGCTGGACCGACGCGCGCCAACTTCTCACTCCCGAGCAAATGGACGCGCTGCGCGGCATGGCGGACAACGCAGCGCGCGCGCCATCGCAAGGTTCGGCGACGGTTTTCGAAGCGCTCAATCTGCATACCGAGCCTAGCCGCACCTCACCGAGCTTTGCGCAAATCCCCGAAAACGGTAAAGCCGACGTCATCGGCCACAAACTGATGCCGCGAGTCCAGAACGCCGGGGCTTCTTTCACAATGCCGGTCAAGCCGCCGGCGGCGCGCAAAAAGGCCAAACCGAAATCGTCGCAAACCAAGATCGGGCCGCCGCCTCGTCCACTCGCGCCCAAGCTTCCCGAGAACTGGGTGGCTCTTTCCGTTCCCAAAGCCGAACCCGAAACGCCCGCGACGCCTCCCACGCCGGCAGTCGAAGCCGCTCCCGTGGAAGTTCCGATGGACGATTGGAACCTGATCCGCACTCCGGACGGCAAAGTGGGATGGGTGCTCACGCGTCCGCTCAGCATGGCGATTCCCGATGAAGTGGCGCAATACGCCGAGGGCCATCGCATTACATCGTACTTCGCTCTCGGACAAGTGCATGATGACGGCGCAGTGAAAAACAACTGGCTTTGGACCACCATCACCAAGGGCGGCGTCCCTTACGAGTTCGATAGCTTCCGGGTGTTCGTGTGGAGCTTGAAGCATCATCGTTACGAGACGGCTTACATTGAACGCAACGTCGTTGGATATTATCCAGTGCGTGTCAGCAACGCCGATACGTCGCCGAGCTTTTCGGTTGTGGTCGAAGGCATTGACGGACAGCGCTACCGCAAGACGTATTCGTTTGAAGGTTTTCGAGTCAGGATGATCAGCCGTGTATTGGACAATGGCGCGGCGGCTCCGGACGCCCCGAAATCAGTTGCCGGTAAACCCGCTCCGACGGAAGCTGCGGCGAAGAGTTCCTGGTACGCCAGAATGAAGGATCGGGTCCACCGGCTGTTCCGTTAGTGTTTGGGAACCAATTTGATCTCGAAGAGTTTTGGCCACAGCTTGCCGGTCACAAACAGGCGGTTGCCCAAGACATCGTAGGCAATTCCGTTTAAAACATCCTCGTGGCCCGTACGATCGGCGGCCGGTAAGATGCCCGCAAGATCGATCCGCCCCAACACGTGGCCATCGGCCGGAGAGATGCGCACGATCTCGTCCTTTTGCCAGATGTTCGCGTAAATTTCTCCGCGCACCCATTCCAGCTCATTCAGGTTCAGTACAGGCTGGCCGCGATCCACCACCAGAATCCGCCGCTTTTCTTTGAGCGTCACCGGATCCCAAACGCGAATCTGAGGCGACCCGTCGCTCATGTAGATATTTTGGCCATCGTTCGCAAGTCCCCAGCCCTCGCCCAGGTAACTGAAGGTTCGCTCTTTGCGGAAGGACGATTGATCGTACACAAAACCGGTTTCCGACTGCCACGTCAGCTCCGTGATCTTTTGATTCAGAACCGTGATACCTTCGCCGAAATACTCGGGATCGAGATCGATCTGCTGCAGCACTTTGCCCGTCTCGAGCTTCACCTTGCGTAGCGACGAATGGCCTTTCAGCCCCGTGCCTTCGTAAAGAAATCCGGCGCGATATTCCAAGCCTTGCGTGAAAGCGTTGGGATCGTGCGGGTACGCATGAACTACTTGATAGCCATACTGCGGAGTTTGCGCGTGTGAAGCGAGGACGGCTGCCGCGAAGCAGCAGGCAAGTTTAAGCCCAAATCTAGGCATGCAACAGCACCTTCAAAACTCCCTTTTTAGCAGCCGCTCGAAAAGCCCGCGGCGCCTCTTTTAACGGCAGCACTTCCGATATCATCGCATCCACATTGACCTTTTTGTTCTTGAGCAACCGCAACGCGGGCTCGAATCGGCCGCAGCGCGATCCAACTAGCGTGATCTCGTTGACGATCACCGGCGCGGTGTCGATCGAAACCAGCCCGTGAACCGTCGACTTCATCACAATCGTTCCACGTGGCTGCGTCATTTGGACCGCTTGCCGCAAGCCTTCGCTCGATCCCGTTGCTTCCACCACGAATTCATATTTTGCCACCGGCAGCTTCTTCGCGATCTGGGTGCTGACGCCCGCTTGTTCGGCAATTCGCAGCTTATCTTTGTGCCGTCCGTATTGATGAACCTCGGCTCCGTGCGCTTGTAAGACCTGGCTCGCAAGCAGCCCCAGCTTTCCGTCACCCAGCACGGCCACCGGCGTTCCGCGTGGAATCCGAACTTGATCGAGGATCTCGCAAGCCGCGGCCAACGGTTCCACAAACACGGCTTGCTCGGACGAAATCTCGCGCGGCACTCGCCGCAAATTGCGCTCGGGCAGCGTCAGGAATTCACGAAATGCACCGGGATGTTTGACGATGCCGAGCACCGAGCGCTGCGGGCAGTGACGTCCCAAACCGCGAGCGCACCATTCGCATTTGCCGCACGCCAGATTAATTTCACCGGCCACGCGTTGGCCGATCCAGCGCCGGTTATCGGCCTCCACAACTTCGCCGATGAATTCGTGACCCGGCGTTCCGCGAAAGCCGTAGTAGCCGCGTTGCAGCTCGAGATCGGTGTTGCAGATTCCTCCGTACAGCAAGCGGATCAAAGCGAAGCCTTCCGGACGGCGAGGCAATCGCTCGCGGCGCACCGAAACCGCGCCGTTGTCGAGACAAACCGAGAGCATATTGGGGATACTTTAATCATGCTAGCTGAGTTGGCGTGTTTTGAGCAGCACTGCCGCGCGCGTTTTCCGATCGATGAGGCGATCTACAATTGCCCGGTGTGTGGAACTGGTCTGCTCGAAGTAGTTTTCAAAGAAGGACACGTGGATGTGCAATCGTGGAAGCAAGCCTGGCGATCGCGGCGCATGTCGAACGATCCGATTGATCAAAGCGGCGTGTGGCGTTATCGTGAGCTGTTGCCGTTTGACGGTCATCATCATCAGGTGGTCTCGCTGCGCGAGGGCAACACGCCGCTGCTCGATGCGCCTCGAGCCGCCCGCTACGGCGGATTAGATCGCCTCACGTTCAAGCATCAGGGCTTCAATCCCACCGGATCTTTCAAAGACAACGGCATGACCTGTGGAGTGACGCAAGCAATCCGGCTAGACCGTCAACGCGTCGCGTGCGTTTCCACCGGCAACACGTCGGCGTCGATGGCGGCGTATTCGAGCGCGGCAGGGCTGGATCCAATCGTCTTCATTCCACACGGCAACATTTCGTACGGCAAGCTCGCGCAGGCCCTGGAATACGGCGCGCGCACTCTGCAAGTGGAAGCGAACTTCGATCAGATCCTCGCGCTGGTGCGCGTCCTGGCCGAGCGCCTCGGCATCTACCTGCTCAATTCGATCAATCCGTTTCGCATTGAAGGCCAGAAGACCATCATTTTTGAAATGCTGGACCAGCGCGATTGGAATCCGCCGGATTGGATCGTTCTGCCCGGCGGCAATCTCGGCAATACGGCCGCATTCGGAAAAGCGCTGCGCGAGCTGTGCCAGTTTGGATTCATTCACAAGTTGCCGCGTCTGGCGGTGGTGCAGGCCGCGGGCGCAGCGCCGTTCTATGAGTTCATGCAGAAGAAGGGCGAGTTCCAAAGCGTTCCAGAGCCGCGTACGCTGGCCACCGCGATCCGCATCGGCGATCCGGTGTCCTGGCCCAAGGCGCTGCACGAGATCACAGTCACCAACGGAACCGTGGAGAAAGTGACCGAGCAGGAAATCGCCGATGCGAAAGCGATCATCGGGCGATGCGGCATTGGATGCGAGCCAGCCTCGGCAGCCACGCTAGCGGGAATTCAAAAGCTAACGCAAGCAGGCGCGATTCGCGCGGACGACGACGTTGTCGCGGTGCTAACGGGGAACGTTCTGAAGGATCCGGATTACATTTACAAGTATCATACGGGTCAATTGAAGGACCCTGACGGTGGAGCGATTGAGGCGCGGTTTGCCAACCGTCCTATCGTTGCGCCGAACGACGCGGACGCAATCGCGAAAATTCTGGAGGATTAAACTACCGGTTGGGCAGATCGCTTCTAGCGACCCGGCCTGCCGCCGCGCCGCTCGCGTCCGCCACCACCGCCGGGACGGCCACCGCCGCCGCCTTCGCGAGGAACCATGGGACGGGCTTCGTTCACTACCAGCGCGCGGCCCATCAAGTCGCGGCCATTGCAAGCTTCAATAGCACGGTTAGCAGCGGTGTCGTCGTTGATTTCAACGAACCCAAATCCGCGAGCCTCGCCGGTAAAACGATCGCGCATCACATTCACGCTATCCACGGCGACACCCGCTTGCGAGAAGAAATCCGTTAAGTCAGCTTCAGTAGCCGCATAAGGGAGATTCCCTACGAAAAGTTTCATTGACAAGGCTCCTTGGAATCATTTCAGAAGAGGCAGGTTTCACCGCGGACTCGAAAACACCAGCAGGGCCGAAGCCGGGAGGAAGGGCTGACTCCCAAAACACCTTACCAGTTTGCCAAAAGTCAAGCGGCAGTGTCAAAAGCGCCGGCTGGGCGCGTGGTTAGCGGGGCGTAATCAGGCCGCCGAGTTTGTCATATTCGGAATAGTTACTCGTGGGAAATCGCGTGGAAAATGCTTCCAAGTATTTCAATCCGGTGGCGGTGTTGTAGAGTACGATGCGTTCGTCGGGCTTGAGGAATCCGCTCGCGAGAAGCTTTTTGAGCGCGGCCAGGCAAGCTCCGCCTTCTGGCGCGACGAAAATACCCGTGGCGCCGGTGAGTTCCAGGCTCGCGTCCAACAGCTCTTCGTCGCTCACCGCGATGGCGGTGCCGGAACTGGCGCGAATGGCCGCCAGCGTGAGCGCGTCGCCGAGTGGCTTGGGGACGCGGAGCCCGGCGGCGATCGTATGGGCGTTTTCCCAATAGGCGGTTTTCGATTCGCCGCGCTCAAACGCGCGGACCACGGGCTGGCAACCAGTGGTTTGGACGGCAATCATTTTAGGACGCTGGCTCGAAATCCATCCCAGCGCTTCCAACTCGTCGAAAGCCTTCCACATTCCGATCAGACCAACGCCGCCGCCGGTGGGATAGAGAATCGCGCGGGGCAGCGTCCAATTGAACTGCTCGGCGATCTCGAAACCCATGGTCTTCTTTCCTTCGACGCGGTACGGCTCCTTGAGACCGCTGATATCGAACCAGCCTTCGGCCTGTTTGCGCTCGGCGATGATGCGTCCACAATCGCTGATGAGTCCGTCGATCAAGTTGACGTGCGCTCCGTAAGCGCGGCACTCGATGTAATTGGATCGAGGCACGTCGCGCGGAACGAAGATGTGCGCTTCGATCCCACAGGCCGCGGCGTAAGCTGCAAGAGCGCTGCCGGCGTTGCCCGCGGAAGCGACGGCAATTTTGGTGAGGCCCAGTTCCAAGCACATCGAAACGGTAGACGCCATGCCGCGAGCCTTGAATGAGCCGGTGGGATTCAGGCCTTCGTCTTTCACCCAAAGGTCGCTCGCGCCGATGCGTGCGGCAAGCTGATCCGCCTTCATAATGGGCGTCAGGCCTTCGCCGAGAGTCACGATGTGCTTGGGATCCTTCACCGGTAAGAGCGGCGCGTAACGCCACATATTCGGCGGGGCTTTCGTTATCGAGTCGCGGTCCCAGGTTGTTTTCGCTTTTGCGAGATCGTAGCGAACCAATAGCGGGCCACCGCATTCGCACAGCGTTTGCACCTTTCCCGCTTCGTGGCGTCGGCTGCAAACGCTACACTCCAGATGAGAGACGTGGGACATAACAGAAGTTCGATGATAGCGCGCAAAGTGGTTGTTGGTTGTTTGTTGTTAGTGGTCGGTCTGTACGCGTCGTGTGGTATTGCGATTTTTTTCTTGCGCTGGGTGGATCCCTGGACCACGATGGTTCAGATAGAGCGGCGCGCACAGGCGCTGCGCACGCATCGTCCCTATAAGAAGCGCTACGAGTTCGTGCCGCTTTCGAGCATTTCGCTGAACTTACAGCATGCGGTGGTGGCGGCTGAGGACGGCCGGTTCCGGCAGCATCATGGGTTCGACTGGGTGGAGATGCAAAAGGTGCTGGAGGACGACGTGAAGCGGCACAAGCTGGGGCGCGGCGGGTCCACAATCACGCAACAATTGGTAAAGAATCTGTTTCTAACAACGGAGCGGTCTCTTGTTCGGAAAGGCGTGGAGTCCTCGCTGGTGCCGCTGGTGGAAGGGCTATTGACGAAAGATCGAATTCTGGAACTGTATTTGAACGTGATCGAATGGGGGCCTGGAAT
This sequence comes from Bryobacterales bacterium, assembly GCA_963772905.1. Taxonomy (GTDB): domain Bacteria; phylum Acidobacteriota; class Terriglobia; order Bryobacterales; family Bryobacteraceae; genus Palsa-89. The sequence continues at coordinate 1,232,681 of CAVYZD010000001.1, forward strand.
CTACGGTGCGGAGGCAGCGTCGGAACACTACTATCACCTGCATGCGTCCGAGATCAGCCGCGAGCAAGCGGCGCGATTGGCTGCCATCATTCCCGCGCCGTTAAAGCGGAAGCCGGAACGAATGAACGAATACAGCGCTGAGATTCTAGATCGGATGGAAAAAACTGGATGGTAGTTCAGCGAGGATAGCGCGTTAGGCGGGGAGGACGCGCGTCGGGTTCCAGGAACCACGCCGTGCGATCGGGATAATAGCGTAGCAACTTTTGATTTTCGTCTGCGCCAAGATCACGAGCCCAGATGACGCGGGCGCGATCGATATCCGCCGCGTTGTGAACCCACTCCTGAAACTGGTGCTGAGGCCAGTAGCGCACGAAAACCAATTGCCGGCCTGGTTCGCCATCGAGTTGGCGATTGATTGCGATGCGGCCTTCGGGATCGCCGTGATTGATGGCGTCCCGCGATTCGTAAGGCGTTAGGGCTGCGTACAAATCGGAGTCGCGCGTCGAGTGCACGCCGTACCAGAAGACGAAATGCGCGGCGCAGAGAAACAGAAGGATGCGTGACGATAGCGGGTTCCATCGGCTCAGCTTTTCGAGTCCCGCCACCGAAATCAAGACGAACAGGCATGTGAGCGCGGCGATGTAGTGCGAGTAGAAATATGGATAGAAGTTCGTGCCCAGGCTGAAGATGAGGATCGTCAGGACGGCCCATGCGAACCGGTACTCGCGCAGCGCGAGCAGAAACGCAGGCAGTGCGAGAAACAATGGCGGGAGCAAGAAAAAGCCGTAGAACCGCATGCGATCGATCCAGCGCGCCCAGTAGCTCGCGAACGTGTCTGTGCTCACACCGTGAACTTCCGATTGCGCGTCGTAATCGAGCTGCTGTTCGCGCGTAAGCGATCGATGCGCGATCGGGACCGGCTGGAATGTGAAAGTGGTCGGCACGCCGTATTGATAACGGCTGAGCGCGTAGGGAAGCGTGGTCCAATTGCCGGTCGCTTGTTTGTTCTGGACCAGGATGAGGGCGATGGCGGGCAGGACCACGAGCGACGCGATGAGCGCGGGCCGGACGAGGCGGCGCGGGTAAGGCAGAAAAAACAAGGGCACGCTGAGCGCGAGAAAGATCGATTCGTAGGGCCGCGTCAGCAACTGCAGCGCAAAGCCGAGGCCCAACAGCGCGGCATCCCGGTGACGGACTGATTCGCGTAGGCGCGGCAGCGCTCCGAACACCAGACATCCGGCGCAGGCCGAGACGGCGCCGCCCCAGTAGCTGTTCATCCATTGATTGAGCGGACCGAACTCGATGACCGCCAGCAAGCCGCCGATGAGCGCCCAGCCGGGGGTGGTCCACCCGCGTAGCATCCAATAACACAACGCGCACAATGCGCCGACGCTGATCGCGACGCCGGCCCAGGGATGCCCGAAGAGCGCCCAGCCGAGCGCGAGGATCAAGCCTTGGCCGAGCGGAAAGATCGAAACGTACGAAGGCTGCTGCAAGACAAAATAGGTCTCGAAGAATTGCGGCAGCGGATGCGGCGGATTCGCGAGGCGGAAATGGCGCAGCGTGTCGGCGATCAGGAGGTAGCTGAAATCGTCTGAAACATTTGGCGATGGAATTGGATATTGCGGCAAGAGTGCCAGCCGGAGCGCGATGGGCAGTACGAAGAGAATCAGCATGCACCAGCCGGTTTTTTGGGCCAAGCGCTTGCCATACGTGAGCGACGCGGCGAGAACCAGCACAAGCGTAACGATGAGTTCGATGAAATCAGCCGCGCTGAAGCCGATGGGGTTCAGGCTCGGGATGAACGATCGGAACAGGTGGAAGATATACATTGGTTAGTGAACCTGTTCGAAACGTAGGGGTGGCGGATTGTTTGGAACGGCCGGACCGGGTATTGGTTTTGGCAGTTCCTCCACGTGATACGGGCCGAGCTTGGGCGGCATGGCATCCGGTTCGAGAAGCCAGGCGGTGCGGCCGGGATAATAATGCAGCAGCTTTTGATCCTCGGAAGAGCCGAGGTCGCGAGCCCAGACGATGCGCGCTTGGTCGATGTCCGCGTCGTTGTAGACCCACTCGTTCTGGAAGATGTGCTGCGGCCAGTAGCGTACGAAGACCAGTTGTTGGCCGGGCGCGGACGAGAGTTGTTGGATCACCGCTGTCCGGCGATCCGGCGCGGCGTGATCGTTGAAGCTGCGCGCATACCAGAACGTGAAATGCGCGAAGCAGAGATAGACGATCAGGCGCGCGGCGTCAGCATGCAGCGCGCTGAGCCGTTCGAGGCCGCTGATGCTCGCAAGCACGAATAGGCAGGTCAAAGCGCCGAGGTAATGAACTTCAAAGAACGGATAGTAGTTGACGCCCAGTGCGAAGATCGCGAGCGTAACAGCAACCCAGGCGAATCGCCACTCGCGCAGGCGTGCGAAGAAGAATGGCAGCGCGATGTACAAAGGCGGGAGAAAAAAGAATCGATAAAAGCGAATGCGGTATTCCAGGCGTAACAAATAAGTCTCGATGGTCTCAGGCCCGTTTGGGCGAAACGACGTTTGCATTTTGTATTGGAGCTGCTGCTCGCGGGTGAGTTCAAGATGAGGAACCGGGTTTGGCTGCCAGGTGAATGAGGCCGGCACGCCGTACTGAACGCGGCTGAGCATATAGGGTAGCGTCGTCAAACTTCCGGTGACTGCTCTGTTCTGCGCGAGTGACAAACCGATCGCCGCAATCAACACCAAAGCCGCGGTCAGAGCTGGTTTCATGAGTGCTCGCAGATCCACAGGCCACGCGAAAAACAAAAGGGCGCCGAGTGCCAGAAAGATTGTTTCGTACGGCCGCGTGAGCCAGTGAATCGCGAGTCCGAGTCCCAGCAGTGCACCATCGCGAATGCTCGGCGATGCCCGCAGGCGCGGCAGCGCGCCAAAGACCAAACATCCAGCCACGGCCGTCAGCGATCCGCCCCAATAGCTATTCATCCATTGACTCAATGGTCCGAATTCAATCACGGCGAGCATGCCTCCGAGCAATGCCCACTCGGGCGCGGTCCAGCCGCGCAGCATCCAATAGCACAGCGCGCACATGGCGGCGGTGGAAAGCAGGACGCCTGCCCATGGCAGACCGAAAATGGCGCGGCCGAGAGCGAGCAGCATTCCTTGGCCCAGCGGATAAATGGACGCATAGGCGGGCGTCTGCAAAACGAAGAAAGTCTCGAAGAATTGATGCAGCGGATGCGCGGCGTTCGCGAGGCGAAGATGGCGCAAGGTGTCGGCGACGAGCAAGTGCCCGAACTCGTCGTAAACCACCGGAGCGGGAACCGGATGTTGCGCCAGCATCGCAAGACGGAGCGCCACGGGCAACAGCGCGAGAATCAGCATGCACCAGCCGGTCTTCGGCGCCAATTGGCGCGCATACGGCAAAACGAACGGGCGTGCAATGCTAGCGAATGCCAACAACAGCGCGGCTAGGGTGAGTTCGAGAAGATCGCTCGGGCTGAAGATGGACACCGCTGGTTGTTACGATAGCTAAGTTACGATAGCTAATTCATGACCATCGTTCCAGGCAGCGCGGAAGAGCTGGCGGCGAATCTGGCCGAAGCACAATTCCGAAATCGCCGGCTGACGGTTTTGGGGAATGCGACCAAGGATCGCATGGGCGGGCCGATTGCGCCGTCCGATGTCACGATATCCACCCGCGCGCTGAACCAAGTGCTCGAATACAATCCACGCGACCTGACGGTGAGCGTGGGTGCTGGGATCTCCTATTGCGAACTGGCTGGCATTTTGGCCGAGCACCGGCAGATGATCCCGCTCGATCCGCCGTTCTCTGAGAGGGCAACCATGGGCGGCATCGTCGCGGCCAACACCAGCGGTCCGCGGCGCCGGCTGTATGGAAGCGCGCGCGACATGGTGATCGGCATGACCTTTGCAACGCTCGAAGGCAAGCTGATTCGCACCGGCGGGATGGTGGTGAAGAATGTCGCGGGGCTCGACATGGGTAAGCTCATGATCGGATCGTTTGGTACGCTGGCCGTGATCGCGAGCCTGAATTTCCGGCTGCACCCGATGCCCGCGGGGACTCGCACGTTCGTGCAAGATTTCGGGCAAATCGCGGACGCGATGGCCGCGCGCGATGAGGTATTGAAGAGCCAATTGCAGCCGTCGGCGATCGACATCTTGAAATCGCGGGAAGGTTATCGGCTGGCGATTCAAGCCGGAGGCAGTCCCGCGGTGCTGGATCGTTACACACGCGAGTTGTTTCGCGCGCGAGTTGTAGAGGGCGCTGAAGAAGAGGCGCTGTGGCGCGGCATTCGCGAGGCGACCCCGCAGTTTCTTCGCGAACACGAAAATGGCGCGGTGGTGCGGGTCTCGTGCGGACTCTCGGAGGTCGGCCATGTGTTGGACGCTTCGCCGGAGCGAGCGGTGGCACGTGCTGGTTCAGGCGTTTGCTATGGCTACTTCGAAGAGGCCGCTGATGTGCGTTTCCCCGCCATCGGCACGAGCGTGGTGGAATTCGCGCCACAAGGTTTTCGGGAGTCGAATCAACTTTGGCCACAGCCTGGAAATGATTTTGCAATGATGAAGAGGATCAAGGAAATGTTCGACCCGCAGGGTCTCCTCAACTGCGGCAGGTTGTATGGCCGCATCTGATCTCACCGCGTTCGACAAACCGCAGCAAGCCGATCTCGACCGGTGCGTGCATTGCGGATTGTGTTTGAACGCCTGCCCGACGTATCGCGAGCTGCGCGTGGAAATGGATTCTCCGCGCGGCCGCATTTATCAGATGGTGCAAGTGGCAAACGGCGCTGCGATCAGTCCATCGTATGTGGAGCACATCGAGCTGTGCCTCGCATGCCGCGGATGCGAGACGGCATGCCCATCGGGTGTTCAATACGGGCGCTTGGTGGAGGCGGCGCGCGCGGAAATCGAAACCAAGACGCGGCGTCCGTGGCGCGAGCGATTCGTGCGGGCGTTGGTGTTTCGCAAGCTGCTTCCCTCGCGGCAGAATCTCGAAATCGCCGGCGGGCTGCTCTACCTGTATCAAGCGAGCGGGCTGAAGCGGCTTATCGGAATGCTGGGCTTTCTGCCCGCGCGGCTGCGCGAAGTGGAGAGCCTGGCGCCGGAGATCGAAACGCCGTTCTTCTTCGCCTATTACGGAAAGACGTTGCAGCCCGAGGGCCCGCGACGGTATCGCGTGGCGTTGCTCGGCGGATGCATCGCCAACATCAGTTTTGCGCGGTTGAACGAAGCCACCGTGCGGGTGTTGCAGAAGAATGGCTGCGAAGTTTCGATTCCGGCGAATCAGACCTGCTGCGGCGCGCTGCATGTGCACGCGGGGATTCGGGATCAGGCGCGGGAGTTGGCGCGGAAGAACATCGACGCGCTGCTGGATGGCGGCTACGACGCGATCATTACGAACGCGGGCGGCTGCGGTTCCACGCTGAAGGAATATTGGGAACTGCTCGAGCATGATCCCGAGTACGCGGAGAAAGCCCGGCGATTTTCGGCGCTGGTTAAAGATGTGAACGAATTTCTGGCATCGATCGAGCTGAATCCGGCGATGCGGCCGCTCGGGATCACGGTGACGTATCAGGACTCCTGCCATCTCGCGCACGGACAGAAAGTGCGATCGGCGCCGAGGAAACTGCTGGAATCGGTGCCTGGACTCGAACTGATCGAGATGCGGTTGTCCGATCTGTGCTGCGGAAGCGCGGGCATCTACAACGTGGTCCATACGGGCATGGCGATGTCGCTGCTCAAGAAGAAAATGGAACACGTGAATGCCACCGAGGCGGGCGTGATCGCGGCGTCAAATCCGGGATGCATGCTGCAACTGCGCGCGGGCGTGAAGAAGTTCGGAAAGGGGCAACGCGTGATGCACGTGGTAGAGATTTTGGACGAGGCTTATCGCTAAATCCCCATGGTGAACACCGCGCCGCCGGCGAGACCGTTGGCGGCCGTCACCGATCCTCCATTTTGCTCGACGATGGATTGCACCACGTAGAGCCCGAGGCCCGAGATGATGGACTTGGTCGAGACGCGGGGCTGAAAAATTCGCGGGAGTAACTCAACTGAAATGCCGGGGCCGTCGTCGCTCACCACGATTTCATTGCCGCGCGCGCGAAGGCGGATGTTCTTGGCGCCGGCCTGAGCCGAGTTCAGGAACAGATTCACGAACACGCGTTCCCAACCCGCGGCGTCGCCCTTGAGCCGAAAATCCGGATCAATCTCAGACGCGAATTCCATTTTTGGCCGATTGGCGCACTCCAGATAATCCTGGCAAAACAGGCACGCGTTTTCGATGATGGGCGCAAGCTCGATGGGCGAGCGGTTGGTCTCGAGAATACTATGCGCGATGCGATGGCCGCGGTCGGCGCTGCGCTGCAACGTGTGCGCCAATTTCTCCCACTTGGGATCGTCTTCCAAAAGCTCGGCGCTTTCCGCGATGGTCTGAAACACGTTGTTCAGATCGTGCACCAAACCTTCCAGCGTGAGATCGGCGACTGCCATATTGGTTCACCCCAGCGGGATCGATTTATTCCGCGACTCGATGTAGTGTATCGAAAAATTCGGGGAAAGACACGGAGGCCGCGCCGGCGTCGACGATCGTGCAGGGTCCATCGGCCGCAAGCGCCGCGACTGAGAACGCCATCGCGATGCGATGATCGCCGAACGAATCCAGCTCCGCGGCGTGAAAGCTCTGCCGCCCCGGGACCTCGAAGCCGTCTTCGCGGACCGTGATCGCGAGACCCATGCGTTTGAAATTTTCGGCGATGGTCGCAATGCGATCGGTTTCCTTCACGCGCAATTCGGAGGCGTCGCGGACAATCAACCCCTCTTCACTCGCGGCTCCCAGAATGGCCAACACCGGAATCTCGTCGATCAACGCGGCCGTGCGTTCTTTTTCGAGCACGCCGCCGCCGATGCGCGAACTGCGAACCAGCACGTCGCCCATCACTTCACCTCCGGTGGAGGTGATGTCCAGGATCTTGATTTGCGCGCCCATTTCCGCCAAAAAATCGAGCAAGGCCGAGCGCGTGGGATTCAAGCCGACGCCATGGATGGTCAAGCTAGAATCGGGAAGGATCAACGCGGCCACCAGAAAAAACGCGGCGGCCGAAAGATCGCCGGGAACTCGCAGTTCGCGACCCTCCAGCCGCGGCCGGCCGGTGACGGTAATGGATCGCTTTGCAATTTCGATTTCGGCGCCAAATTCGCGCAGCGCAAGTTCCGTATGATCGCGCGTGCGCACCGGCTCATGCACCGTGGTGTGGCCTTCGGCGAAGAGCCCGGCCAGCAACACACAGCTCTTCACCTGGGCGCTGGCCATGGGCGGCGTGTACTCCATGGAATGAAGTTTGCCGCCGTGAATGGTAAGGGGCGGAAACCGGTTCTCGCGAGCCTCAATGCGGGCTCCCATTTGCGCGAGCGGTTTCATGATGCGCTCCATGGGGCGGCGCGACAACGATTCGTCGCCTCCAATTCTGCTCACGAACGGCTGCGCGGCGAGAATACCCGACAGCATGCGAATGGTGGATCCGGAGTTGCCCGCGTCCAGCATGGCGGCCGGCTCGCGTAATCCATCCAGGCCGCGGCCGGTGATCTCAGTGATGCCGTCTTTTTTCGTTATCTCCGCGCCTAGTGCGCGCATGCAGGCGAGGGTGGACTGGCAGTCGGCGCCCATTGAATAATTCGCGATCTTGCTGGCGCCTTCGGCGATCGCCGCCAGCATCGCGTATCGATGAGAGATGGATTTGTCGCCTGGAAGCTGGACCGCGCCGCTGACGGCACGGGCCGGAGAAATTTGCTCACGCATGGAAAGTAAAGTGTAGCGTACCGCGATCACGCCGCCGTGATTCTTTGCGCGGCGCTCACGGCCGCTCCGATCACCGCGTTCTCGTCGGTCTCCGGCGCCACTTCGAAAACGTAGCTCTGCAGCGGACTCATCTTCACCATTTCGTGCACGTATTGATTCAGCAGATTCACGTCGAGATGTTTGGAATTGAATCCGGAGATGAAGAATTTGCCGGGTCCGGCCAAGTGTATTGAATTGGCTGTCGCCGCCGCTAGCGCACGATGCCAGAGCTTCACGAACTCCACGCAACGCTGATCGCGTTTCTGCGCGTTTTCGAAGATCTCATCCGGTTCCATGTCCAAAAAACGCAGGCGCATGGCGCGATGGCCCATGATGCCCTCCAGATGCCCGACGCCCCCGCACCCGCAATACCGTTCGCGCGGATCGAGCGACACCACCACGTGGCCGCCTTCCCAAATCCCCGGGCGCGATGGATAGACGCCGTATCCGATGCCGTGGCCGAGAGTCCAGACGCGAATAAAGCGGTCGAGATATCCGTGCGTAGCCGCTAAACCGGCAGCCAGCGCGTCGGCGTCGTTGTATACGAAGACCGGAGCGGCGATTGCGAATTCGCGCAGCGCATCCTCCACCAGTATTTTCATGTTCACGCCCTTGAGTTGGCGCAGATTGGGCGAGTCCTGAATGATGCAGTCCTGGATGATCCCCGGCATTCCGATGCCGATGGCGTCGACGCCGGCTCCGCCGCGACGGCCTGGATTTCGTTGGCGAGAGTTTGCGCGATTCCCGCCGGCGGAGTGCTGAGCAGCGGTTCAGCCGCGGGGTCTTCTTCCTGGACATGCAGCTTGCCAACCAGTTGGTTCCCTTCGATCAGCCCGGTCGCGATCCGCTCGGCGGTGGTGACTCCAATTGTCCGGCTCATGTTCGACGCAGGTACATGCCTGCGATACCTCCATTCTGGAACGCTCGCACGGGGAGCGCCAGGTTCCCGGCTATGTTTGGGACAGCTTGTTGAGCCCGTTGAATGCGGCAGCCTTGTAGCACTCCGCCAGTGTCGGGTAATTGAAAACGGTGTCGATAAAATATTCCACCGTGCCGCCCAGGATCATGACGGCTTGTCCTATGTGTAGCAATTCGGAAGCACCTTCGCCGATCACGTGCACGCCCAGCACCTGTTTGGTTTCGCGATGGAAGATCAATTTGAGGCGGCCCGTGGTATCGCCGCGGATTTGGCCGCGCGCGATTTCGCGATAGTACGCGACGCCCACTTCGTAGGGAACGTCCTCGTCAGTGAGCTGCTCCTCGGTCTTTCCTATAAAAGAGATTTCGGGAATCGTATAAATGCCGTAGGGATAACTCGCGGGATTGGAGACCACCATTTTCCCGAACGCCCCGGCCGAGGCGATGCGGCCCTGCTCCATGGAAACCGACGCCAAGCTGGGGAACCCGATCACGTCCCCGACGGCGTAGATGTGCGGTTGCTGGGTGCGATATTGAGAATCCACTTTAATGCGCCCCCGCGAATCGGCCTCGACGCCCGCGGCCTTCAGGTTCAGCTCGCCCACGTTGCCTTGACGTCCCACGGCATAGAGCAGTGCGTCTCCCGAAAGCTTTTTCTTGCTCTCCAGATTGGCGACCACTTTATCGTCCGGCGTCTCCTCCACGCTTTCCACCTCTTCGTTGAGACGCATGGTGACGCGATGGTCGCGCAAATTGTAGGACAGCGCCTCCACCATTTCCGAGTCGGCGAATTCGAGCAGCCGCGGCCGCTTTTCCACCAGAATGACGCGCACGCCCAAGGCCGCGAACATACAGGTGTACTCGACGCCGATGACGCCGCCTCCCACCACGATCAGGCTCTTGGGGATATCGGGCATGGTCAACACCTGATCGCTGTCGATGATATTGCGCCCATTGATGGGGACTTTGGTGGCTTCGGCGGGCTTAGTGCCGGTGGCAATCACGACGTACTCGGCGCAGTAGGTCTGCTCGCCGCGTGAGCTGGTGGAGCGGATGGTGTGCGGATCAACGAAGCTCGCGACCCCGATGATGAGTTCGACGTTGTTGCGCGACAACTGCGCCTGGATGACGTCCACCTCGGTCTTGATCACGTGCTGGACCCGGAACGCCAGATCCGACATCGTGATCTTTTCCTTGACGCGGTAGTTCACGCCATAGATGTTCTGATAGTAGTAGCCGGACAAATGCAGTACGGCCTCGCGAAAGGTCTTGCTGGGGATGGTGCCGGTGTTGACGCAAACTCCCCCAACCACCTCGCGCCGCTCGATGAGAGCAACGCGCTTGCCCATCTTCGCGCCTTGGATGGCCGCACGCTGACCCGCCGGACCCGAACCGATAACGATGAGATCGTAAGTTTCCACGTGCAACTAATTTAGCGCACGACACTGCGGAGTCGCACGAAAGCGCGAAGAACTTCTGATGTCAATCGTGTCAAAACGGGAGTACTGCCGGAAAGTTTTACAGAGTTAAGTGGGACGAATAGTTCACGCAGGACTGAAGTACTAGGAGTTTGGCATTTGGCTTAGTACGTGCTATTGTAAACCCCAGAAGGAGATCGCTCATGTCACTTCGTTACACAGCCGCGTTTTTGGGGGTTTTAGGGACGCTCTCGATCGGTAGCGTGGGGTGCGCTACGAAAAAGCATGTCCGCGAGGCGATTGCCCCGGTGCAGAACCAGGTCAATCAGACTCAGGCCCAGGTGGGTACGCTCCAAAAACAGACGGACGATAACAAGAAGCAAACCGACCAGGCCATTGGTGATCTAGACCGGCAGGTAGCAACCGCCGACGAGAAAGCCACCGATGCCGGTAAGAAGGCCGCCGAAGCCGCTGAAGCTGCCGCCAAGGCGAACAGCGCCGCCGATGCCGCCGCCCAGCAAGCTGCCGCCGCCAACACGCTGGCTCAGCAGACTGGCACGAAGCTGGATACCACTATCCAGAATCTGGACAACTACAAGCTTGTCAGCACCGAGCCGGTTTATTTCGGTTTTGGCAAGAGCGTCCTAGCCAAGGATGAGCAGGCGAAGTTGGACGACGCCACCCAGAAGCTGAGCGGGATGAAGGGCTATATTATTGAAGTAGAAGGCTTTGCCGATCGTACTGGCAACGTGGCGTACAACCGTGAACTAAGCCGCAAGCGGGCCGACGCCGTGGTCCATTACTTGGCGGTTGAGCACAGCATCCCCTTGCGATCCATACGCGTACTGGGTGTCGGAAGCGATTTCCCGGATGCCAATAACAAGACTCGCGAGGCGCGTAAGGAAAACCGGCGCGTGGATGTGAAGATCTACACGCTGGATGTAACAGGTACCCAGGCCCAAGCCTCTAACACGGCCCCGGCCCAATAAGGCGAACCACCTAGGAGACCCCGGACGAAGCGCGGGTGAGCGGACACACGATGTGTTCGCTCACCCGCGTTTTGTGTCTTAGGGGCGTTATCGCGAGGAAGGTTCACCCTCGGACGGAAATTCGAAATTCTCGCCGCCCGTGTGAATGCTGAGAGTACCGGGGCCGAGAAGCCGCCCGTTACTTGGAAAAAACACTGCGCCGTCGGTGGATTCACCGGATTTCAACTTGGTAGGCACCAGCGCGATGGCGGATGCTGCGGCCCCAGCCTTGATCCGTGACGAGACGCCGTAAGTCAGTGCGGCCTCGCGGCGGGATTCGTAGCCGTTGGTAGTTTGCATGTGCTCGTTCCCGTAGACGCCGCGCTCATACGTAGTCACCAGCTTGATCACATCGTGCCGGCCCGCTTTGGCCAGCAAAGTTTCCACGACTGTGAGCGCGGGCGAGGCTTGCCACATCGTGCCATCCTGCTGCTGATAGAAGAAATCTTCCGGCTTCACGGTCCACGAAACGGGCGATCCGTTGGAAATCGAGACCTGCATGATCGAATATTCTTTCAAGTGCGCAGGCAAGTAGGCGAACATCACTGTGACACCGGCCTTGGTGAGGGTCTTGTACTGGAGCCCGTTGGATTCGAACGGAATGATCTGCGCGGAGAGCACGGCGCAGGCCGCTAGCCAAGCTAGCGCTATTAACCTCATGCTTCCATCATAGAGCTGGTTGGTACCGAGATGTCGCCCACACCGGAGGAAACACGTCCTTGTCACTAAGCGGCTCAAGCGGGCTTTGGCAACTGCGCGCTGAACGCTCTTGCTTGGAAAAACTCCAGCTTGTACGCAAGCTCGCGAGATCAAAGGCCGCGGAGAAGCGGCCTCCCGGGGCTTTTGGTTCCCAGGATCGAGCGGGAAGCTGGGAAGCTCGGGCCGATTCGTTGGCTTGACGGACGCGACGTCGAAGGTGGTGCTTGGGCGAAAGCAATCGCAAGGCACGCAGCCAAGATCGACTCCCAACTCCAGATTAGCTCAGGAACTTGGAGACCGGCGCGAGATTCGGCATAATGGAATTTATGTCTACGGTAAGCCCCAAAACAGTCCGGGACGTCACCCGGCCGCTCGCCTCGAACAAGCATCTTCTGCGATGGGTGGAGAAGATGGCGGAGCTCACCAAGCCGCGGGACATTCACTGGGTGGACGGGTCACAGGAAGAATACGAAGCATTGTGCGCCCAGATGGTGGAAGGCGGAACGTTCATCAAGTTGAACGAGGATCTTTGGCCGGGCTGCTATTACGCGCGTTCGGACGCGAGCGATGTGGCGCGCGTCGAAGATCGCACGTTCATCTGCTCGTTATCGAAAGACAACGCCGGGCCGACCAACAATTGGGTGAACCCGTACGAGATGCGCAAGAAGCTGAAGGAGCTCTTCAGCGGGTGCATGCGCGGGCGAACGATGTACGTGCTGGCGTACAGCATGGGCCCCATTGGGTCGCCCATGTCGCAGATCGGCGTGCAGCTCACCGACTCGCCGTATGTGGTGGTGAGTATGCGCATCATGGCGCGCATCGGGCAACGGGTGTTCAAAGAGATCGACAAGGATGAAAAACGCGTGGTGCCCTGCATGCATACGGTGGGGATGCCGCTGAATCCGGGCGATCGCGATGTGCCGTGGCCGTGCAACGAAGAGAAGTACATCGTGCATTTTCCGGAGACGCGCGAGATCTGGTCCTACGGATCGGGCTACGGCGGCAATGCGCTGCTAGGCAAGAAGTGCTTCGCGCTGCGCATCGCTTCCAACATCGCGCGCGACGAGGGCTGGATGGCCGAGCACATGCTGCTGGTCGGCGTGGAAGATCCCAAGGGCGAGAAGACCTACGTGGCGGCGGCGTTCCCGAGCGCGTGCGGGAAAACCAATTTCTCCATGCTCATTCCGCCCAATGGATTCGACGGCTGGAAGGTGTGGACGGTGGGCGACGACATCGCCTGGATCAAGCCGGATGAGAATGGCCGGTTGCGGGCCATCAATCCCGAGGCGGGATTTTTCGGCGTGGCACCCGGGACTTCGGTGAAGACCAATCCGAATGCGATGACTACGCTCGCGCGCAACACGATTTTCACCAACGTCGCGCTGACGCCCGAAGGCGGCGTGTGGTGGGAAGGTATGACTGACGAACCGCCGGCCGAGTGCCAGGATTGGCGCGGCAACCTCTGGACTCCGCAGATCGCGAAAGAGACCGGGGCCAAGGCGGCGCATCCCAATTCGCGCTTTACCGCGCCGGCGTTCGCAATGTCCCACCATCGATCCGGCGTGGGAAGATCCGAGCGGCGTGCCGATCAGCGCATTGGTCTTTGGCGGGCGGCGAGCCACCACGATGCCGCTGGTGTATCAAGCGTTCAATTGGAGCGCGGGCGTTTATATCGGCGCAACGATGGGATCGGAAATGACGGCCGCGGCGGCGGGCGGCGTGGGACAAGTGCGACGCGATCCGATGGCCATGCTTCCGTTCTGCGGTTATCACATGGGTGATTACTTTCGTCATTGGATCAAAATGCAGCGGTCGCTGACGGAGACGCCGCGCATTTTCCATGTGAACTGGTTCCGCAAAGGCGCCGACGGCAAGTTCCTGTGGCCCGGCTTCAGCGAGAACATGCGAGTACTGAAGTGGATCGTGGATCGCGCGCACGGGCGGGCGTTGGGTCGCGAGACTCCGATCGGTTGGATGCCGCGCTACGACGATGTCCACTGGGATGGGCTGAGTTTTTCACGCGAGCAGTTCGATGAGCTGCAGGCCTTCGATCGGGAGGCGTGGCAGAAGGAAGTGATCCAGCACGAGGAGCTGTTCCTTAAGCTGCACGATCATTTGCCGCCGGAAATGATTTACGAACGGGAGCTGCTGATTTGCCGGTTGTAGGATTAATTGAGGCGCTATGCAAGTGACTTTCGACGTGCCAGAAGAACTGGCCCAATATTTCGGGCAGGACCCGCAGGCACTTTCGCGCGCGGCGCTTGAAGCGCTGGTTCTTGAAGGAGTCCGTTCAGGAGTACTATCCACTGCCCAAGGCCGCCGAGTCCTGGGCATCCGCACCCGCGAGCAGATGGATGGCTTCCTCAAGACGCACGGCACCGATCTGCCTCTCACAATCGAGCAGGTACGGCGCGACAGCGAGACCGCTCTCTCCTTCAGCGAATGAAGGTTTCGCCGACACTTCGCCACTCAACTATTTGGTGCTGATTGGCGAGGTGGATGTGTTGGCGCGGCTCTACGGCGAGGTTCTAATCCCCGACATTGTTGTGCAGGAACTAAGCGATGCCGGCGCTCCACCGGAAGTAGTGCGATGGGCGTCTCAGCTGCCCTCTTGGATCAAGCGTCCAAGTGACGCCGGTCTCGTCGGAGCGGCTCGACCGACTCGACGCTGGAGAACGGGCAGCGATTCTTCTAGCCGCCCAAGCTCAGACAACGCCGGTGCTCCTACTGATCGACGACGCCGATGGACGAGCGGAAGCTGAGCGGCGCCACATTCCGACAACTGGAACGCTTGGCGTACTCCGCGCTGCAGCGATCCGCGGGCTTACGGACTTACCGAAAGCGCTGACTCTGCTCAGGGCGACAAACTTCCGCTGTCCGGCAGCTCTTCTAGACGGGTTGTTAGCTGAAGACGCGCAACGCAGGCTTGGCAAGCAGCCGACGCCTTCAGACGAATGACATAGAGAAAACGATTGACCACGATGCGCCCGGGTGATAGCATCGAATCACGTCAGCGAATGCTGACCTCCGGTGGAAGCCGGAGAGATTAAGAGTAGATTCAAAGCCTGATTTGGCTTTGGGAAGGTCAAGAATGTCCTCTACAAAAGAGGACTCGCCAATCGCGCGAGTCCAGACGTCTTTTCAGCTCCTATCCACCAGCGCCACCGAACTCAACGCAATTTCTGACCAGCTTGGGAAGGTCGCGTCTCGCATAGACGCAGCATTTCAGAAGCTCAACATCGGAATCGAAGGTTGGATCAGGTTCCGCGATTCGTCCGAAGGCTTGCACTATTCGTTTACCGAAGTTGGTTACGCGAAAGTCAACGGAAAATGGGGACTCGCAATTAAATGCGTGTCGGGGCATGAACTCACCGACGATGAAACCGAATATGAGGCATGGTTGTTCAACGATGCCCCGCGTGCCCTCCGAATTGATGCCGTTGACAAGATCCCAGAGCTATTCGATACATTGACCAATGAGGTTGCGGCGACCACAAAAGCTGTAAAACAGAAGCTCAAGCTACTCGAAGAGTTCGCTTCAGCGATTAGCACTGATAGCGAGCCTCCTGCCAAGAACCTATTCACCGGACAGGTTGGGAAGAAATAACATGGCGGCCTACTATGTTGCCTCGGCCATTGTCATGGTGTTGGTAATCATCGCATTCACCGTAGTAGTGATTCACGCGCTAAACAAAAAGGGCGATGTCAGTGCTGGCCTCCAGTTGAACCGGCTCGGATTCACACTGACCGCTAAAGACAGGTCCGGCACAGCGAAACGCTGATCGCAAAGTCGGTCACGTCCGAAAATCCCCCATCCTCTTAACGACTTCTTAAGGCCCCATGTGACAACATGGGACATTGAGCACCCTTTCTGCTTTCGGACTCTTCGCCGTCACGGCGATGCTGGTCTGCTACGCCTTCGAAAATCGGAGCCGCTGGTTCATCCTCGGCTTCGCGGGCGCGTGCGTTCTCGGTTCCGCATACGGCTTTCTCCAAGGAGCCTGGCCATTCGGCCTAGTGGAATCCGTTTGGTCGATTGTCGCAATTCGGCGCTGGTGGACGGAAAAATCCAAATAACCACCGGCCAACGAACGGCCTCGGGCTAAGGTGTTTCCCCGACGACTACCCACCGCCAGGACCGCCTTTCTAAGGCGACCCCGGACACGAACTAGTACCAAGGACCAATTGTTGATACCGTGTTTCAGCCTTAGTCTACATTCAGGAGTGTCACGATGCTTAGAGGCATAATTATCTGTCCAGATGTGGACTTGAATGAACGTCTGGAAGCGATCCTAACAGAGATCGGGATCGTGAGCATCACGCGCACGTTAGACCGCTACCCCAGCTCTCTCGAACTGCTGCGTTTTCTGCGCGCGCATGCGCCGCAAGTGATTTTCGTGAGCACCGAGTCGACGGCCAAAGCGATGGAGATCGCGCGCGAGGTGGAGAAAAGCACGCCCGGGGTGCAGATTGTCGCGATCAGCCGCTTCGTGGATCCGCAGATCTTGCTGGAAGTGATGCGCGCGGGAATTCGCGAATTTGCCTCGCTGCCCTTCGATCGCCAAGCCCTGGTGGATGCCTTAGTACGCATCCGCGACACAGTGCAAGCGCGGCCTCCGGCTATTGAAGCGACGCATCAGGTGTTCAGTTTCCTGCCATCCAAAGCGGGCGTGGGAACTTCCACGCTGGCATTGAACGCGGCAGTGGCGATGTCGCGTGTTCCGGATTCTTCGGTCTTGCTGAGCGACTTCGATCTGAATTCGGGCATGGTGCGGTTCATGCTCAAGCTGGAAAGCGCCTACTGCGTGACGGACGCGGCCGAACACGCCCTCGAGATGGACGAGAGCCTGTGGCCCACCATGGTCACGACTATCGACAAGCTGGACGTGCTGCATGCCGGAAAACTCAACCCGGATTTGCGCATCGAGCCAACCCAGATCCGTCATCTGATGGAGTTCATGCGCCGCAATTACAGCGCGCTGTGTTTCGACATGTCGGGCAACCTGGAACGGTATTCGCTCGAAATCATGCACGAATCTAAGCGCATCTTCCTGGTGTGCACACCCGAAATCCCCTCCCTGCACCTGGCGCGCGAGAAATATCTGTATCTGAAACAGCTGGATCTTGGCGACCGGGTGGCAGTGTTGTTGAATCGCCAACCGAAACGGTCGATAATCACGCCGCAACAGATTGAACAGCTCCTCGGCGTGCCCATCTACATGACCTTCCCCAACGACTATCAGGGAGTGCAGCGCGCCATGACCGCCGGACACTGGGTGGATCCCAGCTGCGAACTGGGCCTGCAATTCACATCACTCGCGCACTGCATGCTCGAAGCCAAGAGCACCCCCGCGCCCGAAGCGAAGAAGCGCTTCATAGAGTTCTTCTCGGTAGTGCCGGGCAAGGCCATCGCGCCGGTGCGTAAGTCGGCCGGATAAGGCAGCCGACAGCACTCTGACTGCAACTTCGCTATCATCGCTGGTTGGAAAGCGCCGTCCTCCAGTGGGTCGCGACTTACGGCTACCTGGCCATCTTCGGTCTCTTGACGCTCGGCATCGTCGGCCTGCCGATACCCGATGAAACCCTTCTCACCGGCTGCGGGTTCCTGATATATCGAGGCGATTTACATCCGATTCCAGCATTCGCGAGCGCACTCGCCGGCAGCATGTGCGGCATCACGTGCAGCTACATCCTGGGGCGAACGCTCGGATGGAAGTTTTTGCATTCTCGCGCGGGCCGCCTGCTCCACATTCGCGACGAGCAAATCCGCTGGGTGCACGACTGGTTCAACCGCATCGGTCATTGGGCCCTCATGATTGGCTACTTCATTCCCGGCGTGCGACACTTCACCGCGATTGTGGCCGGCACCTCGAAGCTGGAGTACCACGGGTTCGCGGCCTTCGCTTACACCGGTGCGCTCTTGTGGGTCAGCACGTTTTTGTTCCTCGGGTATCATTTCGGCTCGCGCTGGGAAGACATTTTGCGGCTGGTGGAACACAATCTCAAAGAGGCTTCGCTGATCGCAGGAGTAATCGTTCTTGCGTATGCCTTCTATGTCTTGATGCGACGGAGACGGCGCGGGCGTATTAACCTATGAACGGATGGGTACGGCGGTAGTTCAAGAACACTTTTACACCTCGACGACAGGCAAAAAAGCAGCGATGGCCGTGAGCGGCTGCATTCTCTTCCTGTTCGTCGTTGGACATCTGATCGGCAATCTTCAGATTTACGAAGGCCCGCGGAAGCTGAACAATTACGCGGTGCTGTTGCGCTCCATGCCGGCGCCGCTGTGGGCGGTGCGGATCGTACTGCTCGGGATGGTGCTGCTGCACATATGGACATCGGTGCTGTTGGCGGGGCGCAACATCAGCGCGCGGCCGGTTGGCTATCAGAAGAAGACGGCCACCGGGTCGTCGTATGCGTCGCGAACCATGTATTGGAGCGGCCCCATTATTCTGGCGTTCGTGATTTATCATCTGCTCGACTTCACGTTCGGCACCGTGAATCCGCATTACGAGCCGGGCAATGTGTATGCCAACGTGGTGGCGAGTTTTCAAGTGATTCCCGTGGCCGCGTTTTACATCATCGCGATGCTGTTGCTGTGCCTGCATCTCTACCACGGGCTGTGGAGCATGTTTCAGTCGCTTGGGATCGCGCATCCGCGTTACACGCCGATATTGCGAAGAGGCGCGGCGGTGGTCGCGACGCTGATTGCCGCTGGAAACATCTCGATCCCGGTCGCCGTGCTTTCCGGGTGGGTACGCTAGCCATGCGATTAGACGCGCGCGTGCCGTCGGGCCCGATCGAAAAGCTGTGGGATCAGGCTCGCTTCGAGATGAAGCTGGTGAATCCGGCGAATAAGCGGAAGCACACCGTCATCGTGGTGGGGTCGGGACTCGCCGGAGCTTCGGCGGCGGCTACACTCGGGGAGCTCGGCTACAACGTGAAATGCTTCTGCTTTCAGGACTCGCCGCGGCGCGCGCATAGTATCGCGGCGCAGGGCGGGATCAATGCCGCGAAGAATTATCATAGCGACGGCGACAGCGTCTTCCGGTTGTTCTACGACACCGTGAAGGGCGGCGATTTCCGGTCGCGCGAAGAGAACGTGTACCGCCTGGCGCAGATCAGCGTCAACATCATCGATCAGTGCGTGGCGCAAGGCGTGCCCTTCGCTCGCGAGTACGGCGGGACCCTCGCCAACCGCAGCTTCGGCGGCGCCCAGGTGTCGCGGACGTTTTATGCGCGCGGGCAGACCGGGCAGCAGTTGTTGCTCGGTGCATATCAGGCGCTGGAGCGGCAGGTGCATGAGGGCCGGGTCACCATGTTTCCCCGCACCGAGATGCTGGACTTGGTGGTGATCGATGGACGCGCGCGCGGGATCGTCACGCGCAACCTCGTAACCGGGCGCATCGAATCGCACGTGGGCGACGCCGTGGTGCTCGGAACAGGCGGGTACGGAAATGTTTATTACTTGTCGACCAATGCCAAGGGATCGAACTGCACAGCCATCTGGCGGGCGCACAAACGCGGCGCGCTGTTCGCCAATCCCTGCTTCACGCAGATTCATCCCACCTGCATTCCGGTCTCGGGCGATTACCAGTCAAAGCTGACGTTGATGAGCGAATCGCTGCGCAACGACGGCCGCATCTGGGTACCGGTGAAGGTGGGCGACAAGCGAGCGCCGAATCAGATTCCGGAAGCTGAACGCGATTATTACCTGGAGCGGCGGTATCCAAGTTTTGGGAATTTAGTGCCGCGCGATGTGGCGTCGCGCAATGCGAAGGCCGTATGCGATGGGGGCCGCGGCGTGGGCGAGACCGGCCTGGGCGTTTACCTGGATTTCTCCGATGCCATCCAGCGGCTGGGTGTGGATGTGATTCGCGAGCGCTACGGCAATCTGTTCGAGATGTACCAGCGGATCACCGACGAAGATCCCTACAAAGTGCCGATGCGGATTTATCCCGCGATTCACTACACCATGGGCGGTCTGTGGGTGGATTACTACCTGATGAGCACCGTCCCCGGGTTGTTCGTGATCGGCGAAGCGAATTTTTCCGATCACGGCGCGAATCGATTAGGCGCCAGCGCGCTCATGCAGGGGCTCTCCGACGGCTACTTCATCCTGCCGTACACGGTGGGCGATTACATCGCAAAGACTAAGCTCGAAAAGGTGGATGCTGGGGCAGCGGAGTTTCGCACTGCGGAGGTGTGCGTCGCGGAACTGACGAACAAGCTGCTCGGAATTCACGGCAAACATACGGTAGACGCGTTCCATCGGAAGTTAGGCAAGATCGTCTGGGATTACTGCGGGATGTCGCGGACGGGCGCGGGATTGGAAGAAGCGATCGGGCTGATTCGCGAGCTGCGCGGCGAATTTTGGCGTGATGTGAACGTTCCAGGCAGCGCGGACGATCTGAATCAGTCGCTCGAAAAGGCCGGGCGCGTGGCGGATTTCTTCGAACTGGCCGAGTTGATGTGCATCGACGCTCTCGATCGCGAGGAAAGTTGCGGCGGCCATTTTCGTGAAGAGTATCAGACGGCGGATGGCGAGGCGCAACGCAACGACGATGGTTGCGCGTACACAGCGGCCTGGGAATACAAAGGCGCAGGTGCAGCTGGTGGCGCGGGCGTTCCAAGTTTTGCCGAGGAGCTGCACGAGGAGCCGCTCCATTTTGAATACGTGCATCCCAGCCAGCGGAGCTACAAGTAATGCGGCTGATCTTGCGGGTCTGGCGGCAGAAGAGCGCGAGTGCGCCCGGAAAAATGACCCGTTACGAAGCTGCCGACGTGAATCCCGACATGTCGATGCTCGAGCTGCTGGACGTGGTGAATGAAGGCCTGATTTTGAAAGGCGAAGAGCCGGTCGCGTTCGAGCACGATTGCCGCGAGGGCATTTGCGGATCGTGCGGATTCATGATCAACGGCATCGCGCATGGACCGTTGCCCGCGACCACGGTGTGCCAGCTCAGCATGCGGCATTTCAAGGACGGCCAAGAGCTGGTAATTGAGCCATGGCGCGCTCGGGCGTTTCCGGTCATCAAGGATTTGATCGTGGATCGCGGCGCGTTCGACCGGATCATCGCCGCCGGCGGATACGTCAGCGTGCCGACGGGCAGCGCGCCCGATGGCAACGCGATTCTGGTTCCCAAGGAGAATGCCGATCGCGCGATGGATGCGGCGGCATGCATCGGTTGCGGGGCGTGCGTGGCGGCATGCCCGAATGCATCGGCGGCGCTGTTTACCGGCGCGAAGATCGCGCACTTGGGGCTGCTGCCGCAGGGTCAGCCGGAGCGGGCGCAGCGGGCGCTCAAGATGGTGCGTCAGTACAATGCCGAGGGATTCGGAAGCTGCACGAATATCGGCGAGTGCGAGGCGGTGTGTCCGAAGGAGATCTCGCTCGAAGTGATCGCGCGAATGAATCGCGATTTCATCGGAGCGAGTTTCGAACGGCGGTAGCTATTCTTCAATCTTGATTGAAGGGCCCTTCTTGCGGCTCTCTTCAGCGGCGCGGCGCTGCACTTCGCGCGCGATTGCCACGAACGGCGCGCCGGCATCGCCCAGCGTGATGGGCCGGCCGGAATCGCCACCGATTCGAACCGCGGGATCGAGCGGCAGCTCACCCAAGAATGGAACGTTCATCGCCTCGGCCGTTTTTCTGCCGCCACCGTGGCTGAAGACGTCGATGCGCTCGCTGCAATGCGGGCATTGCAGATAGCTCATGTTCTCGACCAGGCCGAGAATCGGCACGCGCACTTGCTGGAACATGTGGATGGCTTTGCGTGCGTCTTCGAGCGAGACTTCGGACGGCGTGGTGACGACGACGGCGCCAGTGAGCGGCGCGGTTTGGATCAACGAGAGCTGCACGTCGCCGGTGCCGGGCGGAAGATCG
Source organism: Bryobacterales bacterium (assembly GCA_963772905.1). Taxonomy (GTDB): domain Bacteria; phylum Acidobacteriota; class Terriglobia; order Bryobacterales; family Bryobacteraceae; genus Palsa-89. The sequence goes on from CAVYZD010000001.1 coordinate 1,254,475, forward strand.
ACAATCAAATAATCGAGCTCGCCCCAATCGACGCCACGCAGGAATTGCTGAATCACGCTGTGCAGCATCGGCCCGCGCCAGACCAGCGGCTTGTCGCCGGGATTTAGAAAGCCCATCGACATAATTCGCAGCCCTTCTTTTTCGAGCGGCTGAATGCGTTCGCCAATGGCATGGGGCTGAGCGCGAACGCCCATCATGAGCGGAACGTTGGGACCGTAGACATCGGCGTCGAGCAGGCCGACTTTGTGGCCTAGACGCGAGAGCGCCACCGCAAGATTCACGGATACGGTGGTTTTTCCGACGCCGCCTTTGCCCGATCCGACGGCAATCAAATTCTGGACGCCGGCGATCGGAACTTTCGGCTGGTCGGCTTGCGCTGTGTTGGGACCCATCACCTTGATGTTAAATCATCGGGATGATGTTAGAACATAGTCCCATTCTTTCGCGGCGCGATTGCGCAGGTAAGTTATATCGCGATCGAGCAAGTATCCTGCTTTGACTAACTGCTCGGCGGCGGTCGTGATCTTTTCCAGATAGTCGTTCTCGGTGGGATAGCGTTCCGCGATGGACAGCCGCGGATCGTTGCGTTTCTCGCGCTCGGCCTTATTCAACGGGAACGGAATCCAGGACCCGGCCTGCGTGTATAACTGATCGGGCGCGCCGATTTCCGGGCTGCGCAGATTCCAGCCGGTGTAGGAAGCGAGCGGCACTTGAATTTCAGGCATGCGGATTCCGGAAGTTTCGTTGCCGTCCGAGTTCACTTGCGGAACAAGCGTGGGGAACGGAGCGCCCAGCTTGGGAGGCTCGACCGAGAAGTCCAGGCGAAACGCTCGCCGATTGTAATGCGGAATAGCGACACCGGGAATTTTCGGAAACGCATACGCTTGCACCGAAGCCAATTCGTCCTTGGCAATCCGCGGGTACACGGATGCCGGCGGCTGTTTGCCCTCGGCGAGCCAAGCTTGCATCGCGATGAGGAGCGCGCGCAGGGAAGTTGTGTACTCGACCGGGCTGTCGAGGTTTTGCGCGTCGAGGCGGCGGGGAGGAAGATTGCCTCCGCCGTGCCGCGTTCCAGGGAAGAAATAGATGCGGGTGTCTTTCGACGGGGGAACATCGCGCTGTCCATCGGGCGTGGTGTGGATCAGCGATGCGGCGCGGCCCCAATATTCGTAGGAGCCATTAGTGTAGAAAATTTTCGGAACGGTGTTGGTGCGAATGGCGTTGGCGAGTAAGCCGTCGCCGTCGGCGAACGGAGGAATATCCACCGGATAAAGGATGTTGAAAAACGGATTTCCGTCGCGGGACGGCTGAGCGAAACGGGCATTGAAGGCGCCGCGGCCACCGCCTCCAATGTCGACCCACACGCCATCGAAGACGCGCCGATCCTTTTCATCCTGATTGAAACCGTCGTATAGAAAGGTCCGAAGAAACCTGCCGCTTTGGGAAACGCCAAAGCCGAGGGTACGCCGGATGTCTTTGCGGAAGTCATCGATCGGAGTGTCCACGCCGCCGTACTTCAGATACGACACGAAGTCGCGGACAGCCGCGGGGCCGAGACCGACCAGCACGGGGTCCTTGGCCATGTAGACGACTTCGTAAATCTTGCCGGGCTCGAAGCCGGCAGACATGCTGACGTGCGTGGGATCGGAGAATTGCCAATCGCTGCGGGGGATAACGCGGCGCTGGCCGTCGACGGTATCGCGGACGTAGAGCGTGTTGGCGGGATCGTTGGGATCGGAGATGGGATAACCGAGTTCGTCGCGATCGCCCAGCGGAATCGTGGTGACGCGCTTGTTCCCGACCCATTCCGAGCGGACGAGACCCGTGATCGGTTGGCCTTGGTCGGTGGCAACCGGCACTTCAATGCGAAGCACGCCATGCGAGGTCGGTACGTCCCACTCCCAGCCCACCCAAGCCAGGGTGAAACCCTGCTCCAGAAGAAAATGGTCGCCTACATCGAACATGCCGATGCCCTTGTTACCGCGGTTGGGGATTTCGACCAGCGCGGTGCCGTTGCGCCTGGTGGGATCGTGAGGGCGGAGCATGTAGAGATCGGCCGAGAATTCCACTTGGCCGGCGGCGTTGCGGGGTGCGAGATCGATGTCGGCGATGATTCGATTGGGGGCGAGCTTGGGATCGACCGCGAAGTGGATCTTGCCCGCGATGCGGTCCCAGCCGGCCTCTTCGGATCGTTCCGTCAGGTCAACGCGAGTAACGGCGGCGAAGGCGGCCGAGGTAATCAGGAACGCGGCGAGAAGGCGGGGGAACATGGTTGCCATTTTATGCCAGCGCGAGGTTGGCTTTGGCGCGGAGCGTGGCGTCGGCGAAATCCTTCGCGCGGAGTTTTGGGAACGCGGCGGCGGCGATCATGGCGGCGTTGTCGGTGGAGAGCGCGGGCGTTGGAAAATAGACCGGGCATGGCAGGCTGGCGGCGCGGGCTGCGTGGCGAAGACCGGCGTTTGAGGCGACGCCACCGGAGATGATGAGCGATCGCGCGCCGATTTCTTCGATGGAGATTGCGGCACGGCGGAGCAACTCTTCGATGACGGTGTGCTGGAAGGAGGCGAGCAGGTCGAGCGTGTGCTGAGGAGTGAGGGCGAGAAAATCCTGAGCTGAAGCGCCTTGTGCGCGGCGGCGGGCTTCGATCTCGGCAGTGAGATCGTGAGCCTCTACCCAGCGGAGCACGGCGGTTTTGAGTCCACTGAAGCTGAAATCGAGCGTGTTGCCCTTCATGCGCGCGAGCGTGAATTTGACGGCGCGCGGATCGCCGTGGGGCGCGAGTTGATCGATGATGGGGCCACCGGGATAGCCGAATCCGAGAAGCTTGGCCACTTTGTCGTACGCTTCGCCGGCTGCGTCGTCGCGCGTTTTGCCGAGCAATCGATAAACGAAGCCCTCGAGAACTTCGAACAGGTGAGTGTGGCCGCCGCTGACAACGAGCGCGAGCGCGGGATATTCGATGGCGGCGCCGGCTTCGAGAATGACGGCGTGGATGTGGCCTTCAATGTGGTTGACGGCGATGAGCGGGAGGTCGCGGGCGAAACAGAGCGCCTTGGCGTAGGTGATGCCGACGAGCAACGAGCCGACCAGACCGGGGCCTTCGGTGACGGCGATGGCGGCCAGATCGTCGAGAGTGGCGCTGGCTTGTTCGAGAGCGAGGCGGACTACGGGCACGACCGCGCGCAGATGCTCGCGCGAAGCGAGTTCGGGAACGACGCCGCCGTATTTCGCATGTGCGAGTTGCGACGCGACGACAGAAGATAGGATCACACTGCCGTCTTCGACCACCGCAGCCGCAGTTTCGTCGCACGAAGTTTCGATGGCCAAGATTTTCACTGCTCCGGAGATCTTCACTGCTATGGTGTGATTTGGACCTTTCGCCATTTCATTATCACTTGCCGGAGTCGGCGATCGCGCAGGAACCGCTGGCGGATCGGGCTGCGTCGCGAATGCTGGTGCTTCATCGGGCGGAACAGCGCTGGGAGGATCGGATGTTCCGCGAGTTTCCGGTGTTCTTGCGCGCGGGCGATTGTCTGGTGTTGAACGATTCGAAAGTTTTTCCGTCGCGATTGTATGGACGGCGGGTTGGTTTTACGGGCGTCGTTGAAGTGCTGCTGGTGCAGCCGGTGAGCGAGGACGCGAAGACCTGGACCGCGCTGGTGCATCCGGGGCGGAAGATGCGGTCGCGGGAGCGGGTGGTTTTCGACGGCGCCGAGGCGGAGGTGATCGGGCGCGGGGAATATGGCGAGCGGACGTTGCGATTTCATTACGAAGGCGACTTTTACGAGCTGCTGCGCAGGATCGGACATGTGCCGCTGCCGCCGTATATCAAGCGGGCCGACACGGTGGAGGATCGCGAGCGATATCAGACTGTGTTTGCGCGCGAGACCGGATCGGTGGCCGCGCCGACGGCCGGGCTGCATTTTACGGGTGAAATCTTGGATGCGTGCCGCAATGCGGGGGCGGAGATCGCGAACGTCACGCTGCACGTGGGGCTCGGCACGTTTCAACCGGTGAGGGGCGATACACTGCATGCGGAGCGGTTTCATGTTTCTGATAAAAACGAAGCCAAGATTCGGGCGGCCGAGCGCGTGATTTGCGCTGGGACCACGAGTGTGCGCGCGGTGGAAAGTCTGTACTTGGGGAAGAGCGGGGAGACGGATCTGTTTATCCGGCCTGGGTTCGAATTTCGGCGGACGAATGCGATGCTGACGAATTTTCATTTGCCGGAGTCGAGCTTACTGATGCTGGTGTGCGCGTTTGCGGGGCGAGAGTTCGTACTGGCGGCGTATGAGCACGCCGTAGAAGCGGGATACAGGTTTTATTCGTATGGGGATTGTATGGTGATTATCTAGTCAGAAGCTTAAGAACGACTGCCAGGATTTTAGGCCTTCAGTATTGTGGACCTTGAGAGCCTCGATGCCTTCCTGCGGCGCGTAGGGGTCGGTGAGGAGATAGCGGCCGACACGCGCGATGTCGAGCACATCGTCCATCATGGCCTTCCAATGCTCTGGCGCCCAATCGATAGCGTGCGAAACCACGGAGGGCACGCCTTCAGCGACGCCGTCGGCCGTCACCATGTTGAACGATTCGGTGTAACTGGGCTGCATCAGCAGGTGCATGTGCGCGACACTCTGGCGAAACTTGGGCCAGGATTGCCAGCCGTTCTCCACCAGCTTGACGTTGGGGAGTCCGTCGAGCATGGCGCGCGCAGAGCGGAGGATGGTGTCGCCGCCACCTTCGGTACGTCCGGCGGAAAGCCACAACTCGAGGTTGGCCTTGTAGCGATGCGTGATCTCGAGCGCGGCGCCGGCAGCGCTCATGAAGTTTTTCAGCGGGCGGGTGGCGCCGAACGCGCCGATGCGAAGAGTGCCGCCGGTGTAGAGAGGGCGCCAGGGAAGAGCGTCGGTTTCCAAGTAATACAGGTTCGGCAGGTAGGTGCAGGGGCGAGTGTAAGCGCTGCGCACCCATTTGCAAAACTTGGCGCTGTTCCCAGCCAGGTGGAAATTGTGAGCGGCCATCTCCACTTCCATGGCCTCGCGGACCAGGCGGACACCGTTGGAATCGGCTTGCAGGAAGCCGACGTTGGAGTGGCAATTTACGGCGAAACGGGTGGAGGAGTGGGTCATCACCAGGTCCTGAATATCAGCCGAGGGCAACCAGGGCGCGGAGATGACGACGTGCGTGGCGGGGTCGCGTTCGAGGCGCGCGCGCAGGTCTTGGGCGCTGACGACGGGCCAGACGTCGGCGATCACGCCGCCGCGGCGCAGCACTTTGCAGGTGTTGAGGGCGGAGACGCCGAGTCCGATATGGCTGATGTTTTGTTGGGCGGCGAAGTTTTTGTAGGCGAGGACGAGACGTTGCATTGCGCTATTGGATGCCCTGATGCTAAGGCATGTCCGCGCGCGCTGTGAAGGCGGGATTGGTTCAAGCTTTTGAAAAGGGGTGAGAAGAAAATCGGCGAGGATTGTCATTCGGCTGAGATTGGGTTCGTTTGGTAATTTGGCTATGAGACAAACATGAACGGTGCGGAATGCCTGCTGAGGACCTTGCTCGCTTGCGGAGTGGACACGTGCTTCATGAACCCCGGCACGTCCGAGATGCAATTTGTGGCGGCGCTCGACCGCGTGGCGGGGATGCGCAGCGTGCTCGGCCTGTTCGAGGGAGTGTGTTCGGGCGCGGCTGATGGGTACGCCCGGATGCTCCGCCGGCCGGCGGCCACGCTGCTGCACCTGGGTCCAGGTCTGGGGAATGCGGCGGCGAATTTTCACAACGCGAGGAAGGCCCGCTCGCCCGTGGTCAACATCGTCGGCCAGCACACCACACAGCACCTGCGCTACGACGCTCCACTGACGGCAGACATCGAGGGCTTCGCACGTCCGGTGTCAGGCTGGGTCCGGACGCTGCAACGGGCCGAGGACATGGGCGCCGAAGCAGTTTCGGCGGTTCGGGCGGCGTGCGCGCCTCCCGGGCAAGTGGCGACGCTGATTGTGCCAGCCGACTTTTCGTGGAGCGAAGCGGGCGAGCCGGAATCTGGGTTGCAGCCCGCTGCCAGACGGAGTCCTCGAATCGAGTGCATTCGCGGAGCGGCTAGCATCTTGAAGTCAGGCGAACCCGTGGGATTGCTGATGGGCGGCGCGACGCTGCTCGAATCCGGTTTGCAGGCGGCCGGTCGACTGGCAGCTGGCACGGGAGTACGAGTTCTTGCGGACCGCAACGCCGCCCGCATGGAACGTGGGATGGGCAGGTTCGCGCCGCCGCGGATTCCCTACTTCCCCGAGGATGCCGAGCCGGCGCTGGCTGGACTGAAGCATTTGATTCTGGTGGAGAGCCTGCCGCCAGTCTCCTTTTTCGGATATCCCGGGCGCAGGAGCCCGTTGGCGCCGGAAGATTGCTCAATGCACGTGCTGGCGTCCATCGAGGAGAATGGCACGGAGGCGCTACAGGCATTGGCCGAGGAATGCGGCGCGGGCTTCGCGGCTCTCCCCGCACAGGAACAGTCGCGGCCGTTGGCGAAGACCGCCGCTCTGACTCCGGATGCGATCGGACGGGTATTGGCCGCGGAGATGCCGGAAGGGTCCATTATTTCCGACGAGATGATCTCCGTGGCGGAGTTGGTTCTGCGGAATCTTGGCACGGCCCGGCCTTATACCCATCTGCCGATCACCGGAGGTTCCATCGGCCAGGGCCTGCCGGTAGCGGTGGGCGCCGCGGTAGCCTGCCCGGATCGCAAGGTGATCGCGCTCGAAGCCGATGGCAGCGCGATGTACACGCTGCAGGCATTGTGGACCATGGCGCGGGAGCGGCTGAACGTTGTGGTAGTGATCCTGGCGAATCGCCGCTACAAGATTCTCGAGATCGAGACACGCAGGACCGGAGCCGGCGAGATCGGACCGAGGGCCAACGACATGATGGACCTCACGCATCCGGATCTCGATTGGGTGAAATTGGCCGAAGGACAGGGCGTTCCGGCGTCCCGCGCGGATACGGGCGACCAGTTTGCGGCTATGTTCCGGGAGGCCATGCAGCAAAGTGGGCCGAGGTTGATTGAAGCGGTTATCGTTGATTGAAGGGGTTACCCCTAGGCGGCGTGGGCGAGCAGGCGATGCAGCGTTGCCCAGTATCCTGGGCCGACGCGGAACTGGCCGTTCAAAGCCACCGGCGTTATGACATACAGCATGGCGGAGAGCAGCGCCTGGGTGACGCCGAGCACGGGAACGCTGGGGCGGGCTTCGAACATTCGGGTGGAAACAGTTCCCCACAGAAATGTTGCGGGCACGAGAATGGGGTTGGGAAGATGGGCGGCGGCGAACATCGCGCCCGCGATGCCGGAAGTCTTCCATGACGCGCCCAAGCCATCGCGCAGACGCCGGTAGGTCATGTTTTGCAGCAGGAGTTGCTGGAGTACGCACCAGCAGGCATAGCCGAACCAGCGATACACGGCGTGCATCGAAGTTGTGGTCTCGATCCAGAGCAGGATTCCTAACGACACGGCGCAACTGGCGAGCCACCACTTCCAGGCCGCGACGGCGCCCATGAATGCACGCAGGCTCAAGCCGAGAGATTCGGTAGTTTCGGAATGCCAAACGAACGAAACCGCGACCAGCGCCAGCGGAATGAGCAGGCTCCAGGACCACCACAGAGGCCGCAGCCAGATGTAGGTGATGACGAGGAAAGAAAACGCGAACGCCTCAGCGGTGTGCCGTGTTCGATCCCAGCTCATAGTTCTAGGGTAAACTAACCTTTTGACCCCATGAAAATTCACGAGTATCAGGCCAAGGCGATCTTGGCCAAATACGGAGTCCCTGTGCCTCGGGGCGAAGTCGCGTTCACGGTGGATGAGGCGGAAGCGGCGGCGAAAAAGATCGGCGGCAGTGTGGTCGTCAAAGCGCAGATTCATGCCGGCGGGCGGGGTAAAGGCGGCGGCGTCAAGGTAGCGAAGGACGCGGCGGAAGCGGTGGAGATCGCGAAGAAGATGCTCGGCATGCGTCTGGTGACGCATCAGACCGGGCCCGAGGGCCGTATCGTGCAACGACTGCTGGTGGAAGAGACGCTTCCCATCGCGCGTGAATTGTACCTGGGCATCGTGCTGGATCGCGCGCAGGGCAAGCCGGTGTTCATGGCTTCGGCGGCGGGCGGGATCGACATCGAAGAGGTGGCGGCGAAATCGCCCGAGTCAATCTTGAAGGAAGCGCTGGAGCCGGGCTACGGGCTCGCGCCGTTTCAGGCACGCAGCATGGCATTCGGGATGGGCGTGGAGTCGGAAAGCGCGAGCGCGGCGGTGGCGGCGATGATCGGCCTGGCGAAAGCCTACGATGCGGTGGATGCGTCGCTGGCGGAGATCAATCCGTTCATCATTTGCGAGGACGGCCGGGTGTACGCGCTGGACGCCAAGTTCAACCTGGACGACAACGCACTCTATCGGCACAAGGATTTGCTCGATCTGCGTGATCCGAACGAGGAAGATCCGCTGGAAGTAGAAGCGTCGCGCTTCAGCCTGAACTACATCAAGCTGGACGGGGACATCGCGTGCATGGTGAATGGCGCGGGCCTGGCGATGGCGACGATGGACATCGTGAAGTACGCGGGCGGAAGTCCGGCGAATTTTCTGGACGTGGGCGGTGGCGCGAACGCCGAGCAGATCAAGAACGCGTTTCGCATTTTGCTTTCGGACGCGGGCGTGAAGGCCGTGCTGATCAACATTTTTGGCGGCATCCTGCGCTGCGACATCCTGGCGACGGGTGTGGTGAACGCGGCGCGCGAGTTGAACGTAAAGGCGCCGATCGTGGTTCGGATGGAAGGGACGAACGTCGAGAAGGGGCAGGAGATTTTGAAAACGTCGGGGTTCAACTTCACTGTCGCGGATGGGATGCGCGATGCGGCCGAGAAGGTGGTCGCGGCGGCCAAGGCGGTGAAGGCATGAGCGTCCTGGTAGATCAAAACACGCGGGTTTTGTTTCAGGGCTTCACGGGACGCGAGGCGAGCTTTCACGCACAGGCGTCCATCGATTACGGAACCAAGGTGGTGGGCGGAGTGACGCCGGGCAAAGGCGGTCTGATGCATTTGGGCTTGCCGGTGTTCAATACGATGGCAGACGCCGTGAAGCAGACGGGCGCGACCGCCTCGGTGATTTTCGTTCCGCCGCCCTACGCCGCGGACGCGATTATGGAGGCGGTGGACGCCGGCGTGCCACTGGTGGTTTGCATCACCGAAGGCATTCCGACGGCCGATATGGTGCAGGCGCGCGAATTCATGAAGGGATCGTCGACGCGTTTGATCGGGCCGAACTGCCCGGGAATTATTTCGCCGGGGAAATGCAAGATCGGCATCATGCCCGCATCGATTCACAAGCAGGGCAAGGTGGGCGTGGTGTCGCGCTCGGGCACGCTGACGTATGAAGCGGTGGGGCAGTTGACGAAGCTCGGCATCGGACAATCGACGTGCATTGGGATCGGCGGAGATCCGATTATCGGGACAACGTTTCTGGATGCGATCCAGTTGTTCAACGCGGATCCGGACACGCATGCGATCGTGATGATCGGCGAGATCGGCGGAAACGCGGAGGAAACGGCCGCGGAGTACATCAAAGCGCACGTGAAGAAGCCGGTGGTGGGATTCATCGCCGGGCAGACAGCTCCGCCGGGACGACGCATGGGGCACGCGGGCGCGATCATCTCGGGCGGATCGGGAAAAGCAGAAGACAAAATGAAGGCGATGAAGGAGGCGGGCATCACGGTGTGCGCCACTCCCGCCGAAATCGGAGAAAAGGTTAAGAGCCGCCTTTAAGCGCGGCATGATTCTCAACATGGCAATCGAACAAACATTCGCAATCATCAAGCCGGACGCAGTAGCGGCGGGACACGCGGGCCAGATTCTCGCAATGATCGAGAAGGCCGGATTCCGCATTCGCGGCATGAGAATGACGCGGCTTTCGAAACAACAGGCCGAGGGCTTTTACGACATCCATCGCGAGCGGCCCTTTTTCAGCGGGCTGGTGACGTTTATGACGGAGGGCCCGGTGGTGGTGCTGGCGCTGGAGCGCGAGGAAGCGATCAAGCACTGGCGTGAGCTGATGGGTGCGACGAATCCGGAGAAAGCGGCAGAAGGCACCATCCGAAAGAAGTTCGCGCACAACATCGAGCGGAACGCGGTGCATGGGTCGGACGCTCCCGAGACTGCGGCGGTGGAGATTCCGTTTTTCTTCAGCATGGCGGAGTTGCTGTAGAGACTGGCGTGGAAGCGCGTAAGACTGATGTAAGGTAAAGCTTGCGAGCGTGACCGCCGATAGGTGGCGGATGAGGTGTAGGACCTTGCTTCGATCTGTTCCGCGAGCGTCTGGCATCCTGGTGCTGGCGTGCGCGGCGTTGGCGCAAACACCGACGCTGGTACCGTCCACGACTCAACTGACCTTGAACGCCGTGGCAAATGGGCCAGCGCCGCTCTCGCAGATTTTCACCATTGCAGAGTCGGACGGATCATTCGTTAACATCAGCACTCTGGTGGACGCGGGATCGCCAGGCACGGCCGCGCCGCCATGGATCACGGTGACGCCGCATCTGGCCACCACGCCCGCGCAGGTTCAGGTTTCGGCGAACGCAGCCGGGCTCGCTCCAGGCCCGTATTCCGCACGCATACAATTTACAAACCTCATGGGCAAGTCACTCGGCAGTCCCGTGTCGGTGACGCTTCAAGTTGCGACGGCGCCGGCGCAGTTGGCGATCAGTCCGGCGATTGTCAATTTGGTGGGTGGGATCGAGCAGGGGTATTTGCAAGAGGGGATATTTCTTCGAAGCGTCGGACCGGGATCGCTTGCGCCGGTGAGTGTGTCGATCGTTTCCGGATATCCGTGGCTGTCGGTGGTTGTTCCGGCTTGCGATACCGCCTGCGCGATCACGGTGAAGGCCGCCGTTGCGACATCGCCGCCGGGCTTTGAAAGCGGCCTCTTGCACGTGAGCACCGCGTTGGGATCGGCGGACGTGCCGGTGACGGTGTTCGTGTCGGCACACGGACCGTTCGTGCAATTGACCCCGAAGGGACTGCAATTCGACACGGTGGAAGATACGGGGCTGGTGGATACGCGCAGCATCTCGCTGCTCAACACGGGCGATGCCGCCGCGAATTGGGCGGCTGATGTGTTGGAAGGTCAAGCCTGGCTTTCGCTCGACATGGCATCCGGCTCGACAGCGGCGGGATCGAGCGCGCAAATTACCGCGACGATGAACTCGGGATTTATGCCGCAGGGAACGTACGGAGGCTTGATTCGCATCTCGGCGCAAGATGGGAGCTTCAATCCATTCTACATTCCGGTGGTGCTGCGAATCGACCCTGAAAACACGCCTCCGGTTCCTTTGCTCTCCGCAGGCGGCATGGTATTCCAGACGCAGATCGGCGATCCCGGACAGCAACTGCCGCTGACGTTGTCGGACGCGAGTCCAAGTGCGATCGACTTCCAGGCATCCGAGCAAAGCGCCGGCTGGCTGTCGGCGGGACCAACGCGCGGGCAAGTGTCGGGCGCGTCCCCTGTTCCTTTGAGCGTGATTGAAACGACGCTCGGATTGCAGGCGGGGTTTTACAGCGGGCTGGTGAATGTCGCCTTCGGCGCGGGCGCGTTGCGCAGTGTGAACGTTGGGATCAGCGTGGTGGATCCAGCGGCGACGGCTTGCCAACCGCAGTTCTTGTATTTGACCGAAACCGCACTGGGCGATGGCTTCGCGACACGGCTTGGATACGCGACGCCGCTCGAAGCGGTGCTCATGGACGATTGCGGCAATTTGATCTCGAACGGGCTGGTGAATGCGGCATTCTCGAACGGGGATCCCGACCTGACTTTAGAACCGGTGGGCCAAGGGCGATATGTCGCGACCTGGATACCCGGGCACACATCCGATTCGCTGCTCAATAGCGTGGTGACGGTGGCATTGCGCGGATTTGTTCCGGCGTTGTCGACCGCAGTGGCCGAGCTGAGCGGTACAGTTGCGAATGAAACAGTGCCGATACTGAACGCCGGAGCGGTGCTGAACAATCTGAATCCCCAGGTGGGCGCGCCGCTGGCGCCCGGCACGATCGTTCAGATTTATGGCGCATCGCTGGGCAGCGTGACGGACGCGGGCGCAGTAGTGAACGGGCAACTGCAGACGACGTTGAACGGGGTTTCGGTGAGTGTGAACGGAATCGCGGCGCCGCTGTTCTATGCCAGCGGTGGACAGATCAACGTGCAGCTTCCTAGCGAGATCGAGGCTGGGCAACAGTATCAGGTGCTGGTGAACGTGAATGGACTTTACTCGAATCCGCTGACCATCACCACGGCCGCAGTCGGACCAGGTTTGGCGGGTTTTCCCGACGGGACCGTGATCGCACAGGATCTTGGCTATAAGTTGATTACGGCGGCTCATCCGGCGCATGCGGGCGACGTGATCATTCTTTATGCGACGGGGATGGGGCCGACGAATCCGGCAGTGGCAACCGGGGCCGTGGCGCCGAGTCCGCCGATGCCGCTCGCGCAGGTGACCGTTGCGTCGCAGGTGACCGTCGGCGGGGCGAATGCAAAGGTGGTGTTCGCGGGGTTATCGCCGGGGTCGGTGGGTTTGTATCAGATTGATGTGGTGATTCCCGCGGGCGCCGGGACGGGAAACTTGCCGTTGGTAGTGACGCAAGGCGGGGTGGCGAGCAATACGGTCACGGTCCCGGTGCAGTAGGGTACCAATGCAATTGCCGATAAGCTCATCGATGAGCGAAGAGGCCTCCGACAACGCTACAATCTCTCTAAGCCCGAAGTTGAAATTCGGTCAGGGACGAGTGGATAGCAGACCAGCCAAAGCCAAACGCAACGAACATCCTCTCCAGGCTCCGCTCTTCGCAAGTGGCGCTTCTAGACGGGCGAAGATTCGGAAGCCTTCGCTTTCGATTGAAGACAACACGCCTGACGGCCTCCAAGCACTTCTAAAGGCAAATCGCTTTTACCGCGAAGCAATTTGGCCGGAGCCATACCATCAGACAAATCATCTCCTTCACCTCGGCGATGCGCGGGATTTGTCTTGGTTGCCCGATCGCTCCGTTCACTTGGTGGTTACGTCGCCGCCTTATTGGACGCTGAAGCAGTACGCCGCAGGCAACGGCAACCAGATGGGTCACTTCGAAGACTACGAACATTTCTTGACCGAGTTGGATCGTGTGTGGGCGGAGTGCGCTCGTGTTTTGGTTGGAGGCGGGCGCATTTGTTGCGTCGTCGGCGACGTTTGCATCCCACGTAAGCAAGGCGGACGCCACTACTTGGTCCCACTCCATTCCGATATCCAAGTGCGGGCGCGCAAACTTGGGCTGGACTGCCTCATGCCAATCCTTTGGCACAAGATTGCGAATGGCGCAATGGAGGCGGAGGGTAACGGCGCTGGATTCTACGGCAAGCCCTACCAGCCGGGCGGAATTATCAAGAACGACATCGAGTACATTCTGTTCTTGCGCAAAGGCGGCGAATACCGCTCGGCGCCGATGATCCAAAAAGCTCTCTCGATGTTGACGCGCGAAGAAATGCAGGCTTGGCAGCGCTCCATCTGGACGGATCTCCGCGGAGCCTCCACTCGGTCCGGGCATCCTGCGCCGTATCCAATCGAGTTGGCAGAACGGCTGATCAAACTGTTTTCGTTTGCAGGCGACACGATCCTCGATCCGTTCGCCGGAACGGGATCCACATCGCAAGCTGCTATTATCGCGGGGAGGAATTCGATTGCAAATGAGATCGAGCCTGCCTATTTCGAGATAGCGCGGCGGCGGATCGTGAGCACCGCCCGTGAACCTCGGCTGGCTGGCGCGACCGAGGCTCATGTCAGATTCGACGGAAGCACTGCCACAGACCGACTATCGCCTGTTGACCGAATTCCGGCGACTCTTTGAAGGCAAGATCTACAAACACCGAGCGTCAAATCAGGGCGACTTCGTGGCGATGCATTTGTATGAGGATCTCGTCGCCGTGCAACGATCTTCCAAACTGGTTGAAGCGGTCGTAACTCGCCGGGATCGAGTTCTCAACGTTCAGAATCGACGCAGGGGCGTGGAGGCTCGGCGCGGGGATGCGACCTTCGGAGAGATCATTCCGGGCGAACGTCCCATCTTCGATTCCGGATACGTTGTTGGCCGCGGGCCAATAGCGACCGTCGAGATCGGCGTCGAAGTCAAGATTCTGGCGAAGGCCATGATCAAACAAATCGATCGTGTCATCAATGATCTGAAGAATCAGGTAGCCCAGTTCAAGCGGGGCGGTGGAAATCCAATCTGCGTCGCCATTATCGGCGTCAATCAAGCGGAGAGCACGATTGGTTATGAGGGCGATCGTCCCTTTCCCACAACGGGCAAAGACGGATTCCTACACCCTTTTCAAGAGGCGCCGGAGGCTGAGCGCCGACTGCGAGCGTTAGCCGCACCGGATTACGATGAGTTCCTGTTACTGCGCTTCAAAGCCACGAACGCGGAACCGTACCCATTTGAATGGCTTGACTACAATTCGACGCGTTTGGATTATGCTGCGGCCCTTTCGCGGATCAATGCGCGGTATCAGCAGCGTTTCTGAGTCCATGATCATCGAACAGCCGGCTGACGGCCACGCCGACTAAGATCACCACCAGACAGCCGATCACGTTGTACCACAGGAACGAAATTTTGGTGAACAGGTTGGCGGCGAAGATGGCTGCCTCGCCCGCTATCACGCCGAAGAACGCGCCATTCGGGCCGACGCTGCGGAAGAAGAACGCCAGCACGAACACGCCCAGCAGCCCTCCATAGAACAGCGAGCCGATCACGTTGACGGCCTGGATCAACGCACCGAAGTTCTTGCCGTATTGCGCGAAGCCCATGGCGAAGCAGCCCCAAAATACGGTGGCGATGCGCGAGGCGATCAGGTAATGACGATCGGAGGCGTCGCGCTTGATGTGTCGCCGGTAGATGTCGATCACGGTGACGGCGGAGAGCGAGTTGATCTCGCCCGATGTGGACGACATGGCCGCCGAAAAGATCACGGCGACGATCAGACCGACGACTCCTACGGGAAGATAGCGCGTGACGAATGACAAGAAGATGTAGTTGGTGTCGTCGAATTCTTTTCCGACCAGGTGCTCGCCGGCGGCGTGTGCGTCGTTGAGTTCCTGCTGGGCGTTGCGGTAACGCTGGATGCTGGCTGCACGCGCTACGCGATCGCTGGACCGGTTGGCCTGAAGGAATTGCTCCGCAGCATCGCGGCGATGTGCGAATGCTTCCTCATATCGGTGCTCCACCGCCGGGAATCGCGCGTCGTGCTGCACGCTCTTTAGCTCTACGGGCTGGAACAGGACCGGCGGCGCTTCGAAATTGTAGAACACGAATACGATCGCGCCGATGAAGAGGATGAAAAACTGCATCGGAATCTTGGCCACGGCGTTGAGCAGCAAGCTGAGGCGGCTGTGTGCGACTGATTTTCCAGTGAGGTAGCGCTGCACCTGCGACTGGTCGCAACCGAAGTAAGCGAGCGCGAGAAACATGCCTCCGATGACGCCGCTCCAGATGTTATAGCGGTCGTTCCAATCGAATTTCAGCGTAACGGCATTGAGCCGGGCCGCGCCGGCGAGCGAGACCGCGTCGCCGAAGGAAACATTGTGCGGCAAAAGGTGAACGGCGAGCAGCAGCGCCAGCACGAGCCCGCAAAGGATCAACGACATTTGCTGAACGTCGGCCCAGGTGACGGCCTTGATGCCGCCGAACGAGATGTAGATCATGATAAGGACGCCCATCAGGATTGTGGTCGCCCGGTCGGGCCATCCCAAGATCACGGAGAGCACCACCGCGGGCGCGTAAATAGAAAGGCCCGCCGAAAGGCCGCGCTGGATGAGAAAAATCAGGCTCACGAGCGAGCGCGTCTTCGAATCGAAGCGCTGCTCCAGATATTCGTACGCGGTGTAGACGTTGGCGCGATGAAAAATTGGGACGACTGTGGCGCATAGGATCACCATCGCGATCGGCAGTCCGAAATAAAACTGCACAAAGCGCATGCCATCGGTATAGCTTTGGCCGGTGGTTGAGATGAAGGTGATGGCGCTGGCCTGGGTCGCCATGATGGAGAGGCCCATGGCGTACCAGGGCATGGATTTGCCGGCCAGCAGGTATTTGTTCATGGTGCTGCTGCCGCGGCCGCGGTACAGCCCGTAGCTGACGATGAAGGCAAGCCACGAGAACATCACCACCCAATCGAGTGGCCTCATGAAGCGAAAGCTCGAGTGAAGACGTAGAACCCGACGATAACCACCACAAGGTAAAGAAGCACGATGATGTAGATTCGTCGCCAGGAGCCGAGAAGCGGTGGCGGTTCGTCTTCTACCGGGTGCGGCGTGCCGCTCACTGCGTCTTTCCGGCGCTCAACAGATTCGCAAAGATGCGGAATGCGCCTGGAACTCCGGCCGGCAATTCGCGAAACCAGGAGAGCGCGGTGAACACATACGCACCCTTGCCGTATCGTGTGTAGAGCGTGCTTCCGGTTTGCGGTTTCTCGCCGGGGTCGTGCGTTTCAAACAGCGGCTGATAATGAGCGTCCCATTTGGAAGCGAAGTAGAGGCCCCTCTCCTGAATCCAACCGTCGAAATCGCGCGCGGTGATTTCGTTCGGCCGGTGGAGCAATGGGCTCGCAGGATTGAGGAACTGAACCGGTGCTTCTTCCACTGTCACGCGTTCGCGGCCGGTGGTGATGGGGTAAGGACCGATATTCGCGAGCAAGCTGGTATCACCACCAAACGGATTGCCACCCTCCGCTACGTTGTACTGCACGAGCAAGGTTCCGCCGTTCTTCACGTAATCGAGCAGCCGGTTTTGATTGGCGCGCAAATCGGAGCGGACATTGTAGGCGCGCACGCCAGTGACGATAGCGTCGAAACGGCTGAGGTTGCCGCTCGCAAGATCGTCGGCGCTGAGCAGCGCGACGTCGGCGCCCAATTGCTGCAGGGCTTGCGGCACTTCATCGCCCGCTCCCATGACGTAGCCGATGGTTTTGGGCGACAGCCGGACATCGGCGCGCACCAGTTTGGCGGTTGCCGGCGGATACAAAACCTGGGGCGGAATGTGCGGGTAGTTGATGGTCTCCATCTCGGTGGAGACGGTTTGATCGCCGACCTTCGCAGTGGCCGCGAGAAGGCCCTGCGCGTCGCCAGAAGGCGGAGTAAGTTGAAATGTCAGGACGCTTTGCTCGCCCGCATCGGCAAGCTGAAACTTATCCGAAGTCGCGGAGGCGCGCCAGCCCGGGGGTATTTGGATGTGCACTTCGCCCGCGGCTTTCGGAATATTCGCTTTCACCTGCAACTCGGCCGTCCTCGCCGCGCCTTGGGGAAACAGCATCGCGGGTTTGGACCATTGCAGCGAGACCGGCGGCTCTACCACAACGGGCCGAGTCAATTCGCCTTGCGCGCGCTCGATGTAGCGGTACGCGACGGGACGAACTACTTCGACGTCCTCGGATTCGATTCGCAGGTGAAAATGCGCGCTAAAGAGCGGTGGATTTTCCGGTAGGCCGACGTCGAGCTGGTTCGGGATAGTGTACGTATCGCCTTGCTTCGGCTCAACCAGCCAATACGGTTGCGATAGCGCTTGGTGCTCCGGTACGGTTGCCGTCAGCGTGAACACTTTGGGCTCGTTGAAGGGAAGCACCTCGCCGAATTTGTCTTTTGTGGTTGCGGGCGCGATGCCCTCGATTTCAATTGACTTTACTTGTACCGCAAGGTGATCGCGGCTCAGAGCGGTCGCATCGAACTTGAGCGCACCGCCGGGCGTGACTGCATATTTGTCGGCCGTCGCATCCAGCCACAAACCGGAACAGAGCGCGATCGTGTCGCTCAGTTCCTTTTGCTTCCCTTCCGGTAGCGGCTGGTGGAGTTCAGCCATTGCGGTTTGGGCTTTGAGCAGGAGCGGAACGATGCGGTCGGGATTTTCGGGATCGAAAGTTCGCGCGGCTTCCGCTAGGACATTGCCGACTGCGGCGCCGCCGGGCACGCGATTCCAGGAGATGTCGATGCCGTCGAAAATGTCCTTCGTGGCCACGGGGCCGGCCTGCGTGACCAGAAAATCCTTGGCCGATCCTTTGCGCTCCGCCGCGCCCATGCCCTGGCTGCGATGCATGCTGCGCGACATGCCCGCGATCTCGTTGTAAGAATGCCCGAGCACGGGATCGTAAACGCCCGGGTCGACCGAGATGCGGTTGGGCATCTTCTCAACTTCTTCGCGCTGCTCCTTGGTGAATGCTCCGGGATTCCACATCAGCCGCGTGGCTTGCCAGGGCTGGACCCATTGCAACTGTTCAGGAAATCGCTTGGGATCGGCGGCGGCGGCGAAGGCTTCGCGCCCGAGAATCGCAGAGACCTGGTGCTGGCCATGGCCGTCGCGCGGGGTGCCGCTGAACCGAAGAATAATTACGTCGGGGCGGAAGCGGCGGATCACCCAAACCACGTCGCTCAAGATTTTCTCGCGGCCCCATTTTTCGAGAGTTTCTTCCGGAGTTTTGGTGAAGCCGAAGTCGATGGCGCGCGTGAAAAATTGCTGGGCGCCGTCGATCCGGCGGGCAGCCAGCAGCTCTTGGGTGCGGATTACTCCCAGCGCGTCACCTTGCTCGGCGCCGATCAGATTCTGTCCGCCTTCGCCGCGCGTGATGGAGAGATAACCGGTGCGGACTTTGCGCCCGCGCGCCAGGTAAGCCAGCAGCGCGGTGTTTTCGTCGTCAGGGTGGGCGGCGATCATTAACACGCTGCCAGTGACGTTGAGACGATCGAGCGCCAGGCGGGCTTCGGCAGATCCGGACAGCTCGCGCTGTGCGTGGACGGGCGTGAGACACGCGGCAATAAGAACGGCTAGGATAGACGTGCGCTTAAGGTCCAAAGAAATATGATACGGGACGAACGGGGGGGATGGGGGTTGGGGATCGGGAGTTCGCGGCGAAGCTCTCCTTATCTCTACCTGTCGCTGCTCGCCGTGGTTGTCTTGTTCTTCCACAAACCGCTGTTCAGCGCCGCCTACACATTTCCGTGGGATTTTCGCGGCGTGCAGCTTCCGCTGATTACTGTTCTGCGCGACCAGCTGCGCGATAACCATTTCGCGCTGTGGAATCCGTACACGTATTGCGGCTATCCAATTTTTGCGAATATTCAGGCCTGCTTCTTTCACCCGTTGGTGTTCGCGAGCGCGTTGATCAGCAGCCGGTCCAACTGGTACAGCCTGCCGATGCTATTGGAATGGGCGGTTGTTTTGCAAGTGTGGATCGGCGGCGTCGCGGCGTATCGCTTATTCCGAGAATTTGGGCTGGCATCGGCGGCAGCCTGGGCGGGAGCGGTGATGTTCGAAACTGGCAGCTATTTCGCGTCGCGAGCCGAGCACATCGATTCCATGATGGCCGCGGCGTGGATGCCCTTGGCTTGGCTGGCGGTGTGGAAACTGAAGGACAGGCCGCGCCTGGATTGGCTGGCGGTGCTGGCTGCGGCGCTGGGGCTGTCGGTTTGGGGCGGATTTCCGCAGGCGACGGTCGCGGTGTTTGGATCGACCGTCGTGTTCGCGGGGCTGCTTGTCCTGCTGCGCATGAGCAATGTGCGTACGCTGGCTCTGACCTGTTCTGGCTGCGTGCTGGGCGTTTTGTTGGCCGCAGTTCCATTCATTCCGACCACGCAGCTCACAGGGTTGAGCGTGGCGAAGTATCGCGCGGACTGGCTCGGCACAGGCGGCGGCCTGCATTGGCAAAGCCTGGTATCGCTGGTCGCGCCAAATCACTACAACATTTTCGACATCAGCCGTTTCAGCGGCCCTGGCGATCCGACGTTCCTTTATCTGTACAGCAGCATCGCGGGATTGCTGCTGGCGCTTTTCGCGCTGGCGTCCGCAGTAATAAGGCCGCGAGATCGGATCACAGCGCTTTTCGGGCTCCTGCTCGCGTTCGGCATGCTTTGGATGCTGGGCGATAAAACCCCGGTGTGGCGAGCGCTCTTTCCGCTGCTGCCCGAGCAAGTGCGTATTGGAATTCATCCCGAGTACACGTATTGTATTTTCAGCCTGGCCATGGCGGGGCTGGCCGCAATCGGATTGGATGCGATTCGGATTCCCAATCTCGGCCGCTGGGCGATTGGAGCGATCATCGCAATCGATCTATTCCTGGTTGGTTCCGGACGTCCGATGAACAGCTCGGCGCTGGCGCAAGATCCCGGCGTGACGCGCGACTCGTTCGACGGCAATACCCAATTACTCAGCGAAGTCCGGCGTTACGTCGATGAGAATGTTCCTCCGTGGCGCATCGATACCTTCGATTCGAGTATGGAATGGACGTACGGCGCGCCGATTCTTCAGGTGCCCACCGCGAGCGGCATCAGTCCGCTGGCGCTCGAAAACACGATTCAGCTACGCCTGTTTCTGCATGATGGCAACCGCGCGGGTTGGTATTATCCGCTGGAAAAGCTGGACTCACCGGTGTTGGATCTGATGAACGTGCGATACGTGCTCACTCGCGCCGCCGATGTTGGGCGATTCGCAGCGTTCCCGAAGTTCCGGCATATTGCGAGCCTGCCAGGCACGGAAGTTTTCGAAAACACGACGGTGCTGCCGCGCTTTTTCTTCGTGCGACAGGTGAAGCACGTGGGCTCAATCGCTGAAGCGCACGAGCTGATCGAACACCAGCGCATCGGTCTCCGGGACATCGCTATCACCGAAGAAATCCTGGATCTCCCAGCGAGTACTGGGGGTTACGTAACAGTTACAACATATCAGCCAGCCCGCATCGAATTATCCCTGGAGACTCCTCGCGCTTCACTCTTGGTCCTTTCGGAAACCTACTATCCCGGCTGGAAAGCCTGGATCGACGAACAACCGATACCGATTTACCCCGTGGATATTGCGTTGCGGGGCGTTGTGGTACCGGCAGGCGCGCACCGGCTGCGGATGGAGTTTCGCCCGGCGATCCTGCAGTTGTCGCTTGGCATCTCGATCGCAACAGCGTTTCTAATGTCACTTTTCGCATTTCTAAATAGAAAGCAGAGATACAATTAGATTGAATGCCTGCGCCCACCGCCTCTTCCACTCACGTTCGCGTACTCGTTGTTGATGATGAAGAAAACCAGCGCGCTGGTCTCGCCAAGATGATCCAATCGTGGGGATTTTCGGTCGAGACGGCCTTTGACGGGCAGGACGCGTTGGAGAAATTAACCGAGACGCCGCCCCATGTGATGGTCACGGATCTGATGATGCCTCGCATGGACGGATTTGAGCTGCTGAAGCGCCTGGGTTCGCAAGGGAGCATGCCGCCGACCATTGTGCTGACGGCGTTCGGAAACATTGAGACCGCCGTGCAGACCATGCACGATCTCGGCGCATTTTGGTTTTTGGAAAAGCCTATCCAGCCGAGCGCCTTGAAAGTTCTGCTGGAGCGGGCGGCTACACAAAGCCGTTTGGCGGAAGAAGCCGAGCGCCTGCAGCGGCAACTGCTCTATCAGGGCGTGCTGGTGGATCTGGTGGGAACGTGCTCGGCGATGCAGCAAGTGTTTTCGCTGATCCGGCAGGTGGCGCCGTCGAAGGCCGCGGTGTTGGTGACGGGTGAGAGCGGCACTGGCAAGGAATTGGTGGCGCGGGCGATTCATCATCTTAGTCCCAGGCGCGACGGTCCATTTGTCGCGATCAACTGCGCCGCGCTGCCTGAAACTCTGATGGAGAGCGAACTGTTTGGTCACGAAAAAGGCGCGTTTACAGGCGCGGTGGAACGGCGGGCGGGTTGCTTCGAGCTGGCGCAGCACGGCACGCTGCTGCTGGATGAAATCGCCGAGATGCCGGTGGCCACGCAAGCCAAGCTGCTGCGCGTGCTGGAAGATTCGTGCGTCCGGCGGCTGGGCGGAAAAACGGAAATGGCCGTGGATGTTCGCGTGATCGCGGCTACGAATAAGGTGCTGGAAGATGCGTTGCGCAAGAACGAACTGCGCGAAGACCTGTACTACCGGTTGAACGTGTTCCAGATTCCGCTTCCGCCGCTGCGCCAGCGCGAGGGCGATCTGCCGGTGCTCACCGAAGCGCTCATCGAAATGCTGAACCGCAAGCACGAAACGCGCGTGGTGGACGTTAGCGCTGAAGTCCGCGAGCAACTGCGGCGTTATTCCTGGCCAGGCAACGTTCGGGAACTGCGCAACGTGTTGGAGCGCGCCGTTATTTTGGCGGGCGAAGGAACGATTACCAAGCATCATCTTCCGCGCGATTTTGGCGTGCCCGCGGGCGCGCGTTCCGTGCCGCAGGAAGTGGAACCTGACGTGGTGCGATTGCCGGTCGGCACGACGGTGGGAGAAGCGGAGCGGGCGCTCATCCAGTTGACGCTACAACACACCAGGAACAACAAGACGCGCGCGGCCGAGATTCTCGGCATCAGCCTGAAGACTCTATTCAACAAGCTCAAAGAATACGGCTCGGCGGAAGCAGAGGCTAGCACGGGTACCTAGAATGTCGTTGAAGTCGCGTCTGCGGCGTCCCATCGTAGCGCTGGTCGCGCTAGTCGTAGTCGTCATGTCGCTGCTGTACCTGTCGGATTTCACGCGCGTGTCTTTCGAGGGCGCATCCGATCGAGCCGATCTGGTGGCCGAACAATTCAAGCTGTACCTGGAGAATCATCTCAACCTGGAGATGGATCGCCACGGCCTTCATCCAACATCGGTTGGCCAATGGGAGGACGGCTGGACGGCGATTATCCGAAACGATCCCGACATAACCGAGATGCTGAATCGCACGCTGGCCAAAGCGGACCTGGCGCTGGCCATCCTGGTGACGGACGAGCACGGCGACGTATTAGCGGCGTCGCCCGCGGCCACCGACAGCAGCGTGCTCGCGAGCGCCGAGGATCTCCACACTATTGAGCGCCGCTGGTGGGCCGTGAATCTGTGGGACCTGATGACGCGCCGCGAAAACTATCTAGTGACGCGTCCCATTGGGTTCGAGGGCCGCAAGCAGGCGCTGTTCAATATCACGATCGTGATCCGATCAGTTTTGTTACGGCACGAGGTGGAACCGGCGCTGAAGAGCTTGGTGCTGGCCTTCGCGCTGGCGCTGTGCGTGGCGATTGTCCTGGGCGCGGTGCTTCCGAACTTGATCATCGATCCCTTGCAGCGCGTCAGCCAGAGCATCGATCTGATTCGCACCGGCCAATTTGGCGCCACCAGCGGACAGGGACCTCGCGAAGCCCGCGAGTTCGCTGACGTGCACTCGAAGCTGAGTCTATTGGACGAGCAATACCGGGGCGCGAAACAAGACGCCAGTGAATTGCGCACCAACATCGAGCAGCTGCTGCAACGGCTGGAAGAGAGCGTGCTTCTGTTCGACCCAGTGGGGCGGCTGATCATGGCCGGCGAGCTGGCCGAACGCATGCTCGGCAAAACGCATAGCGAAATGGCAGGGTGCACGCTGGACGAACTGTTTCCGCCGTCTTCGGTCTTAGGTGGGATCATCGGAAGCGCGGTGCGCAATCACGCGTCCATCGGCGAGCAGAGGGTTGCCGTTCCACGCGCCGATGGTGCGCCGCAGCGGCTCGCAGTAGGCGTACAGATTCTGCGAAAAAGTGCCAGTCAGGAAGCCATGGGAGCGCTGGTGACGCTGCGTGACGTGGATAGCAGGCGGCAGCTCGAGCGCCAGTTGGATTTTTCCACCCGGCTCGCGGCTATCAGCAAGCTCACTGGAGGCGTCGCGCACGAGATCAAGAACCCGCTCAATGCGATGGCGCTACATCTGGAAGTGTTGAAGAATAAATTGAACGGGCAGCAGCCGGAGATCGATGTGATCGGCCGGGAAATCAAACGTCTGGACACAGTGGTAAAGACATTTCTGAACTTCAACCGGCCGGTGGACCTCCAATACAAGCCTATCGACTTCAACGATCTGGTGAACCAAGTGCTGGCGCTGGTCTCGGTGGAGGCCAACGCGAAGCGTGTCCGCGTGGAATCCACGTTCGAAGACGGGCTTTGGATCAACGCAGATCCCGATCTTCTGAAGCAGGCGATTCTCAACGTCATCAACAACGGCCTGGAAGCCATGAGCGACGGTGGATCGCTGGTCACGCGCACGGAACGCGACGGCGACGAATGTTTGCTGACAGTGGGCGACGCGGGCCCCGGAATCCCCTTGGAGATCCAGAACCGCGTGTTCCAGTTGTACTTCACTACGAAAGAGAACGGCTCTGGAATCGGACTCGCCACAACATTCCGGGTGGTGCAACTGCACAATGGTACAATCGACTTTACCAGCGAGCCGGGAAAAGGTACCACGTTCCGGCTGCGCTTTCCAAGAATGGTCGATCATGAACGTGGAACGCTCACCTCGGCCACTACAGCCTCCTAATCGAACGGCTCGTTGACTGATGTCCCGCTCGCGACTCCCAGCAGCGATAGCGCTCTTGCTCCTGGCGCTGCCATCATGCACCAAGAGGCAAGTGGCAGTCCCGGTTCCCGCGCCGCCCGCCGCATCGAGTCAGCCACGCGCAACGGAACCGCCGGCGCCACCTGCACCGCAAGCGCCGACGCCGCAACCGAATCCCGCGACAACCAGCACGACGCAGGCGAGTCCGTATCAGGTGAACAAGCCCGCGCCGCCTCCCGCACCAGCGGCTCGCAAAGCACCTCGTCCGGCGCCCGCTCCGCAAAGTCCCCAGCCAGCCGCGACGCCACCGGCGTCCCCCGCCGTTCCGGTGCCCGCGCCGCAGCTGGTCGACGTTGTCCCGCCAGATCAGCAGCGGCAGTTGAACGCGGCCATCGATCGGAGCCTCTCGCACGCGCAGGCCAGTCTAGCAGGCATCGCGAACCGGGAGCTGAACAAGGACCAGCAGGCGCTCGTCGATCAAATCCGGAACCTGATGCAGCAGGCGCAGGCGTCGCGTGGGTCCGATCTACCGGGGGCTAAGAGCCTGGCGGAGCGAGCGGAAGTGCTGGCGAAGGATTTGGCGGGAAGTTTTCGCTAAAACTTAGCTCAGCAACAGAGGTATAGTGAAAACACATTCTCTTTAGAGAGGCTACGCACTCTTCCTCTTTCGACCGAGTGTAGAAAGAGGTCCAGCGATGCCTCTCGGTCGCTACCGGATCACACAACCGACCATTGCTCTATTCGAACAAGAAGGACGCCACGTAGCTCGCACGGTCCCAGCAGGCGCTATCATCAAAATCGATAGTGCTGCCTTCGATGGCAACAAGTTGGTAGACGTGACCTGGGACAACAACAAGGTCATGATGTTTACGCAGGATCTGAGGTCACGGGCGCTACCAGTGGACCAGACTAAAGAGCAGTTTGACACCTGATTTCCCGCCACCTTATACTGGGAATTAGCAATTTTCTACGTTTCGGGTGCTTGCCCGGGCCGAGGAACTCGAAATGCCAAAACGCACCTTTCAGCCAAACAACCGCAAACGGGCAAAGACACATGGATTCCGCGTACGAATGTCCACCAAAGATGGCCGCGCCGTGCTTGCCCGGCGCCGAGCCAAGGGCCGCCATAAGCTCACCGTTAGCGACGAGAGAGCTGTCCGGTACGCCGACTAGCTTCGGCTTCCCGAAGACCGTCCGGATTCTGCGAACCGCGGACTTCCGCAAAACGTATAACGAAGGGAAGCGATTTACCGGACGATGCTTTGCCGCGTTTTGTCTGCGGGTACAGCGCGAATCGGGCCAGGGGCCGCGGTTGGGATTCACCGTTCCGCGGGCGTTCGGAAAGGCCGTGTTGCGGAACCGCGCGAAGCGCCGGATTCGGGAAGCGCTGCGGATGCGATTGCCAGAAGTCGCGCCGGAATGGGACATCGTCATCAATCCGCGGCGGCCGGCGATTGCCGCACCGTTGGAGGAACTTCGACGCGAAGTGGATCGGCTGGTGGCGCAATGCAGAAAGTAGTGATCGCTACCTTGCGCCTCTACAAGCGCTTTCTTTCGCCCGTTCTGCCGTCCGCGTGCCGGTTTTCGCCCACCTGTTCGGAATACATGATGGAAGCGGTGGATAAATACGGCGTGATGCGCGGAGTTGGGCGGGGCTTGCTGCGGTTGCTACGCTGTCATCCGCTGCACGCCGGCGGCTTCGATCCGGTGCGCTAGGACTTATCAATTCTCATGGCAGATAATCCACTCCAGCCCGGCGGAAAAAAAGAGCTCACCATGGAGCAGAGGCTCCTGCTGGCTTTCGTTCTGATGGGGCTGGTCCTCTTCCTGACACCTTATTTCTACAAATCTCCGCCGCCGGCCCCGAAGACTTCCGCGACGCTGTCGGCGAAATCCGCGGCTACGCCAGCCAAGCCAATTACTGCGACGGCGGCGACGGCTGTTCAGCCTACGACAAAATCCACGGAACCAGTGCCCGGGCAGATTGAAGCCTCCTCCGAACAGCAGTTCGATGTAGACACGGACATTTACCACATTACGCTTTCCAATCGCGGCGGCACCGTGCGCAGTTGGGTCTTGAAGAAATATAAAGACCACGCGGGGAAACCACTGGAGTTGATCAATGAGGCCAGTTATTCCAAAGTGGCGCCGCCGTTTTCCATCGTGCTGCGCGACGACAAGGCCGCCGATGCATTGAACTACGGCCTCTACCAGGCTAAGCCCGCCGAAAACGGACTGGGGATCCAGTACACGTTCTCCGATGGCAAGAACTACGCGCTGAAGTCGTTTCAATTTTCCAAGTCCGGCTACCTCTCGCAAATCACGACGGAAGTAACCGTGAACGGCGTCCCCACCGACCATCTGCTCCAATGGCGCGGCGGCTTCGGGGACTCGACGGTGGTCAATCGCGTGGCCGATCAGCATGCGGTGTATTTCGACCCGCACGAAAGCGGGATGGGCGGCCTCACGCAAGGAAAGCTCTTCTCCAAGGACGCCAAATCAGTGAAGGATGGCCCGCAAATCGTCACCGGCAATTTTTCGTTCGCCGGTTTGGACGATAAATTCTTCGCCGCGGTGTTTCTGCCGAAGGACAACACGGCGGTCAAGGTGGAGACCGTCAAGGATGATGTGCCGCCGGCGCCCGCGGGCAAGGAAGAAATGCGCGTGGGCGTGGAAGTGGGCGGCGATTCGGCCAATCACTTCGCGTTGTTTGTCGGGCCCAAGGACATCGATCTGCTGCGGCGCGTGGATCCCAAGCTTCAGCAACTGATCGACTGGGGTTGGTTCGGTGTGATCGCCAAGCCCTTGTTCCTGGCGATGCATTGGCTGAACGACAACTTCGTTCACAACTATGGCTGGTCCATTGTCATAATCACCATCGCGATCAACCTGGTCCTGCTGCCTCTGCGCATCAAGAGCATGAAGAGCCAGCGCAAGATGCAGTCGCTGCAGCCCAAGCTCGCGGCCATCAACGCGAAATACAAAGGCCTGAGCATGCGCGACCCGAAGAAGGCCGAGCAAAATCAGGAAGTGATGGAGTTCTATAAGAAAGAAGGCGTGAATCCCATGGGCGGCTGCTTGCCCATGCTGGTCCAGCTTCCCCTGATTTACGCCCTCTACAAAGTCTTCGCCGTCACTATTGAGATGCGCGGGGCACATTGGCTGTGGATTGCGGATTTGTCGCAACCGGAACAACTGCCCATCCATATCCTGCCGCTCATCATGATCGTTTCGCAGTTCGTCATGCAGAGGATGACTCCCAATCCGGGCATGGATCCGTCGCAGGCGAAAATGATGATGTTCATGCCGCTGTTGTTTGGGTTCATGTTCTATAATTTTTCGGCGGGCCTGGTGTTATACTGGCTAACCAGCAATTTAGTGCAAATCGGACAACAATGGGCCGTGAATCGGATGATGCCCGCACCACCTCCGCCTCCGCCACCGGCTCCAACCAAGAAGAAGGGCAAGTGACACGTGGGTGAGGGCCAGAAGAATTACACTGTAGAGACCAATGGATACCAGATCAGCGGGTTTCTCGACATGGTTATTGGTGACATGGGGCTGGAACTTTCCTTTGAGATCCTGGAAGGCCAGCACCTGCATCCCGACCTGGAAGATCCCGATTTATTGGTGAAATTCTCCGGGCCCGACGTCGACATGCTGCTGGCGAATAAAGCGGAATTGCTGCTGGCGCTCGAGTTCCTCACCATGGAAGCGCTGCACATGCCGGCCGAGCACCACTCGCTGCTGTGCTTCGATTCGAACGACTATCGCACCTTGCGGATTGAGGAACTGCGGCTGAGTGCGATCACCGCCGCCGAGAACGTGAAGAGGACGCGCCGTCCGTTTCACTTTAATCCCATGAACAGCCGCGAGCGGCGTATTATCCACCTCAGCCTACGGAATGAAACCGATATCCGGAGCGAAAGCACCGGCACCGGGCCGTTCCGGCAGGTGGTGGTTCTTCCGGTGGACATGCCGCTGCCCGAGCCCATTCGTCCGCCCCGGCCGAGTCCCCCATCGCACGGTGGTCCTCGTGATCGCGGACCGCGTGATCGCGACAGACGCTCGGGTCCTCCCCGGCGCGGCGGCGGCTTCCGAAAACCTTAAATCGAAAACCCTGCCAATCATTACCCTGCAAATCGAGGACACTATTGTTGGGATTTCCACGCCGCCCGGGCGGTCAGGCATCGGCGTCGTGCGTCTTTCGGGATCCCGCGCGCGCCACATCGCCGAGAGCATTCTTCGATTTCGAGGCGGCCACGAATGGAATCCCTGGACCGTCGCGTTAGCAGAACTGATCGATGATTCCGGTGGGCCGGTGGATCAAGTGGTGGTCGCCTATTTTGCCGCGCCGCGCTCCTATACCGCCGAAGACCTGGTCGAAATCTCGTGCCATGGATCGCCCGTGGTCCTGCGATTTTGCGTGGAGCGAGCCTGCGCCGCCGGTGCACGTTTGGCCGAGCCGGGCGAGTTTACGCTGCGCGCGTATCTGAATGGACGAATCGATCTGCCGCAAGCCGAGGCGGTCCGCGATCTGATCGAAGCCACCACGCTTTATCAGGCGCGCGTGGCCGCGCAGCAGGTGGAAGGCTCGGTCTCAAAGCGCATCCGGCCCGTGAAGGAGCAACTGCTGGAGCTGATCGCCCTGCTCGAAGCCGGCATCGATTTTGCCGAGGACGACATCAGCGTCGCGCCACTCGAAGAAATCCTCAGGCGCTTGGACCCGATCGCGCGATCTCTCACCGCGCTCGCATCGACGTTCGACTACGGCAAGCTGGTACACTCCGGAATCACGCTCGCGATCGTCGGACGGCCCAACGTCGGCAAAAGCAGCTTGTTCAACCGGCTACTCCAGCAGGATCGGGCCATCGTCACCGACATCCCCGGCACCACGCGCGATCTGGTTTCCGAGGTAGCGGCGATCCACGGCATCCCAGTGAAATTCATAGATACAGCCGGGATCCGCGCTGGCCAGGACATCGTCGAAACATTGGGAATCGAGCGCAGCTATCAAGCCATGGCGGATGCTGACGTCACTCTCGTGGTGGTGGATTTGGCGCGGCCATTGGAACCCGCCGACGTCGAGCTGATCGAACGCGCTCAAACCCAAGGGCGATCCATTCTTGTAGGTAACAAAGCCGATTTACCGCGCGCCGCTACACTCGCGCGCGAGTTCATCCCTGTTTCGGCGCTCACGGGCGATGGGATCGAGCGCCTCCGCCAAGCGATCGCGCCTTTGGCAACGGATGAGCAAGAATCCGGGTTCATCACCAGCATCCGTCATGCGCAGTTGCTGCGCGAAAGCATCGAAGCCCTTGGGCAAGCGCACAAAGCAGCCGAGTTCGGCATTCCGCACGAGATGTTGCTGCTGGACTTCTACGCCGCGCTTCGCCCACTGGATGCCATCACCGGCGCCACCACCGCGGATGATATCCTGAACCGGATCTTTTCCACGTTTTGCATCGGCAAATAGTGATTACAATGGGATCAGCTTTGGTTCGCCTGGTTACACTCATCGCCCTCGTCTCCGCCCCGCTATTGTTGCAGGCACGGCCGCAAGCTCCGCCTAAGACCACACCGCCCCCGGCGACCCGCGTTGTGAACCAGAACCAGTTGGACGGTAGCGAAGCGCTATTCACGGTGCTGGCCGCCCTCAATGCCGCCGGTTACGATGCCAACCTGGATTCGAACGCCAATTCGCCCGTTCGCAAGCAGGTGCGCGACGCCATCGCGAGCAAGCATCTCGATTTGGATGCGCTGAAAAAGTTCATGGCCGGTCATCATCAGCAGGATCCTGAAGCGGAGCTGAGCCAGTACATTTCTTTCGCGCTTTCTGTCGAGGGTCCGCCCGATTTCGGCTTCTGGTTGCCTCCGCAGGAGATCCCGCCGGACGTGCGGAAATTGGATGGGCTCAACGAATTGATGGCGGATTTCTATCAAGAAGCCGGGATCGCAGATCTTTGGAAGCAGGTGCAGCCGGAGCTCGAGCGGGTGATCGAGGCGTATCATACCGGCGTAACACAGGCCGTGCTCGAAGCCAGCGCCTACTTGCGCAATCCGACCAGTGGCTTTCGGGACCGGCGTTTTCAAGTGTACGTGGATTTGCTGGGCGCGCCCAATCAGATCCAAACGCGCAGTTACCGCGAGCGTTATTTCGTAGTGCTCACGCCATCGCCCGAGCCGCAGATCGATCAGGTGCGGCACGCTTATCTTCACTATTTGCTCGATCCCTATTCGTTGCGTTATTTCGAGCAATGGAACCGTCTGAAAGGCGTGGCCGATTTCGCGCAAGCGGCGCCGGCTCTGGATGAATCCTACAAGAACGACTTCATGCTGCTGGCGACTGAGTGCGTGATTAAAGCCGTGGAAAGCCGTCTGGCGCACGGCGCTCAGAACAAGCAAGCGCTGGTGAATCAAGCGTTGGAACAAGGATTCGTACTCACTCCGGCGCTGGCCTACGGTCTGGAAGCCTATGAAACGCAGCCCGAATCGTTGCGCATCTATTTTCCGGATCTGCTCGGACTGATCGACATAGATCACGAGGAGCGGCGATTGCAAAAGGTGGAGTTCGCGAAAACCGCCACGGTTCACCAAGCCAAGCCCGCTCCGCCTCCACCGGCGCCCGTCTTGAGCGAGTCCGCAAAGACGCTGGCCCAAGCCGAGGATCTCTACACCAGCCGCAATCTGCCCGCCGCCCAGGAGGACTATCGGAAGGTTCTCGAACAGCCGGCCGACAATCCGACGCACGCGAGGGCGTATTATGGATTGGCACGGATAGCCGCGCTGGATCATGATCCGGAGCTGGCCGAAAAGCTGTTTCAAAAGACGCTGGAGTTGTCCCCGGACGACGAAACCAAGTCGTGGGCCCATTTGTATCTGGGCCGGTTGTCCGATGCGGCCGGCGAGCGGGAACAGGCAGAGAAGGAATATCGCGCCGCGCTCGCGGTCCAAGGCGCGCCCGAACAGGTAAGAACCGCCGCCGAGAAAGGACTCGCGCAGCCGTTTCAACGCTAGCGACGCGTTGTTCGGTGCGGCGGCAGCAAGAATCTAGAACCGAGGAGCAATGATGAAAAGAGCAATCCGAAATCTCGCGGCGCTGACTTGGGCCGCTTTCACGCTCGGCTATTCGCCGCTGTGGGCGCAGAAGGTCAAGTCGCCCAAGGAGCAGCAGGCCCTTCTGGCCGTTCAAGTGGCTGCCACACCGGACGCGAAAATCCAGGCCATCGAGAACGTATTGACGAACTTCGCGGACACCGACTTCAAAGTCGCGCTTCTTCAGATGGCCATGCAAACGGAACTGCAGAAGGACGACTACGCGCAAACCGTGTTCTATGGAGAGCGGCTGTTGATGGCCGACCCGAAGAACGCCTTCGCGCTGATCAATCTGGCGTCGGAAACCGCGCGGCACACGCGCGAGAACGATCTCAATCGTGACGAGAGTCTTGCAAAAGTGGACAAATGGGCCAAAGACGGCATCGAAGAGGCGAAGGTAATGCCCAAGGTTCGCCCCGATGTTCCGGACGCCGATTGGGACGGCTTCAAGAAGGACATGCAAGCCCAGGGATATGTGGCCTTGGGCATGGCCGATGTGCTGAAGAAAAACCTGGATGGCGCCGCGAACGATTTCCGGAAGTCGCTCGAAATCGGTGCAACACCAAATCCGAGTACGTTGGTTCGCTTGGGGCAGGTCTACTTGAGCACCGGCAAAGTGGACAATGCGATATTCACTTTGGACAAGGCCATCAACACTCCGAATGTTCCCGATCAGGTGAAATCTGTCGCGGAGTCGCTGAAGGCCCAGGCTAACAAGGCCAAGGCTGCCGCTGCCCCCAAGCCGGCTGCTGCGCCGGGGGCCGCTACCACGCCTCCGCCCGCTCCGGCCAGCGAAAATAAGCCGTAGCGGCGCGCCATTGCCAGACTTGGATGCGGAAGCATTGGAAGCGGCGCTGGGTCATCGATTCTCGAGCCGCGAGCTCCTGATTCGAGCTCTCACGCACCGTTCCAGCGTTCATGAAAAGACCTGGAGTGCAGCCGACGCCGCCTTCTCCGATGCCAGTGCTGTCTTCTCGGACAACGAGCAGCTCGAGTTTCTGGGTGACGCGATTCTAGGTTTCGTGGTGAGCGCCGCCCTGGTAAGCGCCCATCCCGATTATCCCGAGGGCAAGCTTTCCAAGCTCAAGGCTCATCTAGTGAGCGCATCGCACCTGCATCAAGTGGCCGCCCGGCTGAATCTGGGCGATCATCTGTTGCTCGGCCGTGGCGAGGAGATGAGCGGCGGCCGCGAAAAGAAGGCGCTGCTGGCCAACGCCATGGAGGCGCTGATTGCCGCGCTCTATCTGGATGGCGGGATCGAGCCTGCCCGTCGCTTCATTCTTCAGCATGTCGTCGGCGGCGCCGAGCCGTCCAACGAAGCGCCGCCCACCGTCGATTACAAGAGCGCACTGCAGGAGCTGGCGCAATCCTTGAAACTCCCTCAGCCGCGCTATGAGATCGTGGAGGAACATGGGCCCGAGCACGCCAAGACGTTTCTGGTAGAAGTCAGCGTAGGCCGCGATTGGGTGGGCCGAGCCGAAGGACTGTCAAAGAAAAGTGCCGGACAGAAGGCCGCCCAGGAGATCTTGCGGAGGTTGGCCGAGTGGCAGGGTTAGCCGCGCGCGGCCTATGGCGTCTTGTTTTCGTGCGCTAATGGCAGCCGTTCGGGTTCGCCCTGGGCGCCCGCTGCATTCAGAATGACGATATCAACGCGCCGGTTCCTCTCCCGGCCTGCTTCGGTGTCGTTGGTGTCGATGGGATCGGTATCGGCATACCCGGCAATGGAAAGCCGGTCACGCGGAACTCCGTCCTGGATGAGAAGTTCCGTCAGCGCGATGCTGCGCGCCGCCGAGAGCTCCCAATTGCTGCGAAATCTCGAGTTGTGGATAGGGACGGAATCGGTGTGACCTTCGGCCCGTGCCGGGTTATGCACCTGGTTCATGGCCTCGGCAATGGTTTGGATGGTGGGGTACAGGGCCTTCGCGACCTCATCTTCGCCCGAAGGAAACAGGGCGGCCTGCGTAAAGCTGATCGCGAGCCCGCGCGGCGTCATGTGCAGTGATAGGTGCCCGTTTTGAATCTCCCCCTGGAGTTGAACCGCTAAATAAGGCATCAGTTCCGAAAGGGAAGGATTCATACCTTTGGTCATTTTGTTGTCCCGTCCCAAAGCAGGCTGGGCTTGGCTTTGGCCCTTCGGGACTACGGTGCCGCCCATCAGCATCGCGAACGCGGTTTTGAACGATTCGCCTTGCAAGGCTTTCTTTACCGATTCGGAAACGGCGCGTGTTCTGGCATTGTCGGTTTGAGCGGTGGCGAACATCACGACAAAGAATGCGAAGAGCAACGTAATGAAATCGGCGTAGGAAACCAGCCAGCGATCGTGACTGGGTGCAGGTTGTCGTCGTTTGCGCGGCATGATGGTGCCTGACCTTGTTCCGAACTACGATCGGTTGAGCGGATTTCTCCTATCCGTTTTCGCGCCCGGTGTTTCCCGCTTCCGGTTGGCATACAGGTAGGCCTCCAACTTCCCCCGGATCAGCTTTGGATTGAGCCCTTCCACGATGGACACCACGCCTTCCAGCTTCAATTCCTTCAGCGCGGTTTCGTTTTCGATGCGCGACTTGATTTTCGTAGCGGCCGGCAACAGCAGCAGGTTGGCCAGTCCGACACCATACACGGTGGCGACGAAGGCGACGGCGATTCCGTGACCCACTTCCCCGATGTCGGCCAGGTTCTTCATCACCTGGATGAGCCCCATCACGGCGCCGATGATTCCAATGGTGGGCGAATAACCGCCGGCGCTTTCAAACACGCGCGCCTCGGCGAACGCGCGATTTTCCGAGATCTCGATGTCCAGCTGCATCATGGAGCGAATCTCCTGCAGATCCGTTCCGTCCACAGCGAGGTTGAGCGCCTTCCGCAGAAAAGGGTCTTGCACCTTCATGGCATCGTCCTCGAGCGACACCAGCCCGTTTCGGCGCGCCATGCTGGCGAAGGCGATCAGTTGATCGATGACGGCCTCGGGCGGATCGGCCGCGTCCATAAACACGTGCGCCAGACGGCGTAGAGCGCCGGCCAGCATCCCCACTGGCGTGCTGATCATGACTGCGCCGCTGGTGCCGCCGAAGACAATGAAGGCTGCCGTGATCTGGGAAATATCCTTGAGCCGGCCGCCTTCCATGAGTAGACCGCCGATGATTCCACCGAAAGCCAGCGCCAGGCCGCCGAGCGTGGCAATGTCGGGGCGCGAGGCGCGCTCTTTCCATTGGACGCGCGGCACGCTCTGAGGTACCGCTAGAGGTGCCGCTTGATCCGCCATATCGACCTTGTCCCCATCGTGTTGTGTGTGTCCGTCTGTCCGTCGTTCGCTGTCCCGTGCTAAGCAGTCGTCGGTTGCTGCCGTTCGAGTGCGGCCAATGTTTCGGGATGATCGGAAATCGCCCGGCGAAATTCAATCACCTTTTGAATCACTTCATCGGCCGACTCCAGAACCACCAGTTTCTGTCCCGTGGTCAGAGAGATTACCGTGTCCGGCGTCACCTCAACATGTTCGATCAGGTCTGAGTTCAACACCAGCGGAACCTTGTTGATTCGCGTGAGCCGGATCATGGAGTGCTTCCGAATTGCTTATCGGCTCGCAGAGGGAGTATTTGAGCGGGGAAGCGAGATGGGTTCGAGACTACCGAGCGCTGGCTAGCGAAGCAACTGCAGGATCTCGCTCAGCTCTTTGCGGATTACTTCCAGCGCCGGAGCGGCATCGGCGAATAGATCGGGCTGCGAACGAGCGCCCTTCACTGCTCCAGGCTTGGCGGCGGCCACGTCCCGCGAGCGCGATTCCAGATACTTGCGCGCACCCTCAATGGTATAGCGCTTTTCGTAGAGCAGAAGCTTGATTTCCAGCACCAGCTCCACGTCTTTGCGCCGGTAAAGGCGATGCCCCTTGCCGGATTTTTTGGGTCCCAGAGAAGAAAACTCCGTCTCCCAGAAACGCAACACATACGGCTTGATTCCAGCCAGACGGCTGACTTCACCGATGCGAAAATACAACTTGTCCGGAATCTCAGGCCGATGCTCGCCCATCGCCGGCTCTGGCATACCTCGCCATTCTAGCAAACCGTTGAGCAATTCTCGATCTTTTTCTACACTAGAATTACGAAACATTCCTCCAAGGCAGCGGCCGCGAGGCAGCCGCGTTCCAGCCTCCAACTCGGCGCCCAGATCGTGGCTGGATTCCATCCGGTTCGCGAAGCGTTGCGGGCCGGCCGGCCTCTCGATCGAGTGCTCATCGCGCGCGGCGCCGCGGGCCCCCGTTTTCAGGAAATCATCGATCTGGCGCGTGAGCGTTCCATCACGTTGCGGTTCGAGCCTCGCGAGGCTTTAGACCGCGCTTCGAATGGCGCGGTGCATCAAGGTGTCGTAGCATTCGGCGCCGAGCGCGCTTATTCGGATCTCGACCAGGCGATCGGCGGCGCGCAACTGCTGATCGTCCTCGATGGCATCGAAGACCCTCACAATCTGGGCGCGATCATTCGTACCGCACAGGCCGCCGGAGCCGCCGCCGTGATCGTCCCCGACCGCCGCGCCGCTGGTCTAACGGAAACGGTCGCCAAGGCTTCCGCCGGAGCGATCGAACACCTCCCCGTCGTGCGCGTAGGCAATGTGTCACAGACGCTTGAGGATTTAAAGAAACGAGGCTTCTGGATTTATGGACTCGACGAGCGCGGCCCCGAGTTGTACAGCGAAACTGAGTATGCGCGGCCAACCGTCTTCGTTCTCGGTGGCGAAGGCCGCGGTCTGCACGAGCTGGTTAAGAAACATTGCGACGTTCTGGTGCGTATTCCCATGGCCGGCGCCATCGCCTCGCTGAACGTATCGGTGGCGACAGGCGTGGTGCTGTTTGAGTGGCGCCGCCGTCATCCCTGATGACTCGGTTTAGCTATTCGCCGCCCGTATTCCCCCTGTTACAATATTCGCTATAGGCTCCTGCCCTAGCTCTCAAAGCGTAAGCATGTCAATAAGTTCCGATCAATGTGCGCTGGGCTTCGCCCTACAGTTTGACGATCTGTACGCCCGTGAAGGCCTCCTCCGGCTGGACACCGCGTTTCTCAACCAGCTCGCAACATCCGACTCTGGCCTTCACGCTCAGGTTCTCCATGCACGCGCGAACCCTGGCGCGTTGACGCCCAAACAGCAGTCCGAACTCGTCATCGCGCTTGCGCCGCACGTCGAAGATTTCCTGGGTGATCTGTTCGGTATTACGAAAGAAGTTCGCGCATTGCAGGCGCGCCACAACGAATTCGCGCCGTTCTTCGCTTTCAAGCGCAAGTTCATCCAGAAACGGGCCATCAGCGGCGTCACCAAGGAGCAGGCGGAAGCCATCGACGGCCCCGCACTCGGCCGCGAACTGGAGGCGATTTTCTCCGAGCCGCTCACCGAGCGAAGCTTTTTCGAACACGTCTCGCGCTGGCTGGAAACCGAAACTGAGCATTTGGAATCGATTCAGACTGCCGCGCGCTATGCCGCGTGGGCCGCGCTTTCCGACGCCGGACGAAAGAAGCACCACCACGACGTCCTATTCAAAGTGGCGCACAAACTAGATCCCCTGCATCTGGTGCCCGTTGAGACTCTGGCCGAGAACGGGATCGCGAAATTGCGCCTGCCCGCAGAAGAACTGGCGCGGACGCGAAGGGTTCCATCTGACTGATGCAGGCATGGTGCTCGAAGGCGCGCTCGATCAGGCCAATTACTGCATCAAGTGCCACAACCAGGGCAAAGATAGCTGCTCGACTGGTCTGAAGGAAAAGACGGGTGAATTTAAGAAGACCGTCTTCGGTGTAACTCTGGCGGGCTGTCCGCTGGATGAGAAAATCTCCGAGATGAACATGGTGAAGCAGGACGGCTACACGATTGGCGCGCTCGCCATCGTTACCATCGACAACCCGATGGCGGCCGGCACCGGGCATCGCATCTGCAACGACTGCATGAAGGCCTGCATCTTCCAGAAGCAGGACCCGGTGGACATTCCGCAGGTAGAAACCCGCTCGCTCAAAGACGTGCTGGAGTTGCCCTGGGGCTTCGAAATCTACAGCCTGCTGACGCGCTGGAATCCGCTGAATTTCGCGCGTCCACTGCCGCTCGCGCCCAGCGGCTATAAAGTGCTGGTGGTCGGGCTCGGCCCCGCTGGATTCACTCTGTCGCATTACTTGATGAACGACGGCCACACCGTGGTCGGGATCGATGGACTGAAGATCGAGCCGCTGCCCGAAGAGATCGCCGGTGTCGACGCGTTGGGCGCTCGCTCGCCATTCCGGCCGATCCGCGACATTCGCGAAGTCTACGAATCGCTGGACGACCGCGTGATGGCCGGGTTCGGCGGCGTGGCCGAGTACGGGATCACCGTTCGCTGGGACAAGAATTTCCTGAAGATCATCCGGCTGTTGCTGGAGCGGCGGCGCGAGTTCGCGATGTTCGGCGGCGTGCGCTTCGGCGGCGCATTGACCATCGACAGCGCTTTCAAGATGGGCTTCGATCACGTGGCGCTCTGCGCTGGAGCTGGCCGGCCCACCGTGATTCCGATGAAGAACGGCCTGGCGCGCGGCGTTCGCCAGGCGTCCGATTTCCTGATGGCGTTGCAGCTCACTGGCGCGGCCAAGAGCCAACTCCGTCGCGAATCTGCAGATCCGCATGCCGATCGTGGTGATCGGCGGCGGGCTTGACGGCCGTGGATACCGCTACCGAATCGCTCGCCTATTACGTGGTGCAGGTGGAGAAATTCCTCGCTCGTTACGAAACTCTGGTGGCGGAGAAGGGCGAGGCCGAGGTTCGCGCCGGATGGAGCGCCGAAGAA
This sequence comes from Bryobacterales bacterium, assembly GCA_963772905.1. Lineage (GTDB taxonomy): Bacteria > Acidobacteriota > Terriglobia > Bryobacterales > Bryobacteraceae > Palsa-89. The sequence continues at coordinate 1,292,714 of CAVYZD010000001.1, forward strand.
ACGCAAACCGCCGACGAGTTCCTGTCGCATGCGCGCGCCATTCGCGCCGAACGAGCGGCCGCGGCGAAAGAAGGCCGGAAGCCGAACCTGATCGGCCTGCTGAATTCCTGGGGCGGCGTCACCATCGCCTATCGCCGGCGCATGATCGATTCGCCCAGCTACACGCTGAATCACGAAGAAGTATGGAAGGCGCTCGAAGAGGGCATCCGGTTCGCCGAATGCCTGACGCCCGAGGCCGGTGGAAGTGGACAGCTTCGGCCATGCCGCGGCGCTGCACGTGGTGCGGCATCAGTTCGACCCAGCCACCGGAAAAATGAGCGCCAACCGGCGATCCCGTGCGCTTGCCCGCGAAGTCGATTCTGGTTGCCGCAGGGACGCAGCCCAATACGGTGCTGGGCCGCGAAGATCCCGACAACGTGTTTCTGGACGGCAAGTGGTTCCAGGCGGTGGACGAAGAAGGCGAGCCGGTGAAGCCGGAGCGCGTGGCCAAGCCGAAGGCGTCGCGCGTGCTCACGTCGATTCGTCCGGACGGCCGCGGCGTCAGCTTCTTCGGCGATCTGCATCCTTCCTACGCGGGCAACGTCGTAAAGGCCATGGCCAGCGCCAAGCAGGGCTATCCAGTGGTGACGCGGCTGCTCTCGCGCCGATCGCCCGAAGCGCCCGAGCCCGACGGCTCTAGTCACGCGCTTGAATCGCGAGCTGCGCGCCGTGGTGCAGGACGTGATCCGTCTCACGCCGAACATCGTGGAAGTGGTGGTGCATGCGCCGATGGCCGCGCGAGCCTTCGAGCCGGGCATGTTCTATCGGCTGCAAAACTACGAGACGCTGGCCACGCGCGTGAACGGAACCGCGCTCGGCGATGGAGGGCCTGGCGCTCACCGGCGCGTCGGTGGATCGCGAGAAAGGTCTGCTCTCGACTATCGTTCTCGAAGTCGGCGGCTCGTCGGATCTGTGCGCATTGCTCGAACCCGGCGAGCCGGTGATCCTGATGGGGCCGACTGGCACGCCCACCGAAACGCCATCGCGCGAAACTGTGCTGTTGGTGGGCGGCGGCCTCGGCAACGCCGTGCTGTTCTCCATCGGCCAGCAACTACGCGCCAGCGGATCGCGCACCATTTACTTCGCCGGCTACAAGAAAATGATCGACCGCTACAAGGTGGAGGAGATCGAGAAAGCCGCCGACGTCGTGGTCTGGTGCTGCGACGAAGCGCCCGGATTCACGCCCGATCGCGTGCAGGACAAGGCCTTCGTCGGAAACATCGTGGAAGCGATGGCGGCTTACGCCCGCGGCGATCTGGCGGAGCCGATATCCCTCGAAATTCCTTTGAGACATCGCGTGGACCGCCTGGTGGTGATCGGCTCCGACGCCATGATGCACGCGGTGCAACGCGCGCGCCACGCGTACTCGGCGCCCTATCTGAAGCACGGCCACAAGGCCATCGCGAGCATCAACTCTCCGATGCAGTGCATGATGAAGGAGATTTGCGCGCAGTGCCTGCAGCAGCACAAGGACCCCATCACGGGCGAAGAGACCGTGGTCTTCTCCTGCTTCAATCAGGACCAGCAGATGGATCACGTCGATTTCGCCAGCCTGCGCACGCGGCTTTCGCAGAATGGCGTGCAGGAAAAAGCTGACCAAGCAGTGGATCGACCGCTGCCTGCGGCAGATCGGCGCGCGGGAAGAACTGGCAGTCACCGGAAGATAGCTGCTGCTAACATCTAGCTAATGCTCAGCGCGCGCGACTGGCTCTTCCTCGCTCTCGGCGCGTTCACTCTTTTCCTGGTCTGGGCCTGGTTCCGCAGCAAAGGACCGCGCGCCCGGCGTCCCCTCCATCTTCGAACTTTTCCTCGGGATGGCGACCAATTTCTTCGACACGCTCGGCATCGGCTCCTTCGCCCCCACCGCCAGCATCTTCAAATTCCGGCACATGGTGCCGGACGAAAAGATCCCGGGCACACTCAACGTCGGCCATGCGCTGCCCACATTGCTCGAAGCGTTCCTATTTATCGCCATCGTGCAAGTGGATGTCCTCACCCTGGTCCTGATGATGGGCGCGCGGTCGTGATCGGGGCCTGGTTTGGGGCGGGGATCGTCGCAAGCTGGCCGCGCCGCTGGGTGCAGATCGGAATGGGCATCGCGCTGTTCGCAGCCGCGTGCTTCTTCCTGATGTCGAACCTGAATCTGTTCCCGGCGGGGGGCACGGCGCTGATCCTGACGCACTGGCGCTTGTGGGCGGGCGTAATTGGCAGCCTGATTCTTGGCGCGTTCATGACCCTGGGCATCGGGCTCTACGCGCCTTGCATGATCCTGGTCAGCCTGCTCGGCATGGATCCCAAGGCCGCGTTCCCCATCATGATGGGCTCCTGCGCGTTCCTGATGCCGGTGGCCAGCGCGCGATTCATCCAGGCCGGCAGCTTCAGTCCGCGAGCGGCCCTGGGACTTGGCGTTGGGCGGACTGCCCGGCGTGCTGATCGCCGCGCTGATCGTGAAATCGCTGCCGTTGACGGCCATGCGCTGGCTGGTGGTGGTGGCGGTGATTTACGCGGCTTTTACGATGCTGCGATCGGCCATGCGAGCTCTGCTGTCCACCGCGCCTCTCGGCGCTGCCGCCAAAGCCAAGCTATACTGAATACAGACAGTCCTTGGGCCCCTATTTATGACCAGGCGTATTAAGTTTTTCGTTGCATCCACCTCCACCTGCCTCGTTTTTGTGCTGCTGTTCGGCGCCATGCGCGGCAAGAGCGCTTCCCCCGAAGATACTTACCGGCACCTCGCGGTTTACACCGAAGTGCTCTCGCGAATCAAGAGCGATTACGTGGAAGAGCCCGACATGAAGAGCGTCACCCTCGGCGCCCTGAACGGGCTGCTGGAATCCATCGACCCATATGCCAGCTATTTGAACGCCGATCAGTACAAGCAGTGGCTCAAGAGCAAGGATCAACACAAAGCCGACGTCGGCCTGGTCCTGTCGAAGAAGTTCGGTTACGTTGGGATCGTCGATTCGATTCCGGGATCGCCCGCGGCCAAGGCCGGGCTCACCACCACCGACGTGCTTGAAACCATCAACGGCGTCGCCACGCGCGACATGCCGCTGGCGTTCGCGCAATTGTTGCTCGAAGGCGATCCGGGCGCGACCGTCGAACTGGGCGTGCTGCGATTCCGCAAGCCTGAGCCGCAGAAGCTGACGTTGACGCGCGCCATGGTCGAATATCCGGCCGTGACGGCGAAGATGCTGCCCGATCAAGTGGGCTTGATCCAGGCCGCAAGCCTGGAAGGCAATCGCGTGAAGGACATCGCCGCGAAAGTGGAAGAGTTGCAGAAGCAGGGCGCTAAGGAATTGATTCTGGACCTGCGTCATTGCGCCACCGGTGGTCCCGAGGCGGGCGAGCAACTGGCGAACCTGTTTCTCGACAAAGGGCTCATCACCTATAGCGAAGGCCAGAAAGTGGAGCGTCACGACATCACGGCGGATCCGGCCAACGATCGCAGCCATCTGCCTCTGGCGGTGATCGTCAATCGAGGCACCGCCGATGGCGCTGAGATCGCCGCTGCCGCGTTGCTGGACGACAAGCGCGCCGAAGTGATGGGCGAGCGAACCTACGGAGACGCCTCGATCCGCAAGGCGATCACCATGGACGACGGATCGGCCGTGATTCTTTCGGTAGCGAAATATTATTCGCCGTCCGGCAAGGCCATTCAGGATACCGGCGTCACGCCTTCGGTTGCGGTGCAGGAATCCGAGCCGGTGACGGTGGATGATGACGGCAACTCCGCAGACCGTGGAGCCGCCGCCGCAGCCTGCCGGCGAGGATCTGTTGCTCAAGAAGGCGATTGAAGTGGTCACCAAGGGCAAGAGCGAAGTGGTTTCCAATGGTACGCCGGGCGATTCCAAGCGACGGCCTGCCGGCGCTGACTCCGCTGAACATGCCGAAGCCGTCGAACGCTCCTCCGCAATAGAGTTTGACAGTTGCCCATTTACGAATACAAATGCGAAGGCTGCGGCGAAGTCTTTGAAGTGATCCAGAAGTTTGCCGATGAGCCCCTGACCGTTCACGAAAAATGCGGCGGACACGTGCATCGGCTCATGTCCGCGCCCGCTTTCCAGTTCAAAGGTTCGGGCTGGTATGTCACGGACTACGCTAAAGGCAATGTCAGCGGGCCGCCCAAGCACGACAGTAAAAGCGAGTTAGCGGACAAGGCCCCCAGCGATACCACCGCAAAGACCGAGACCAAAACGGAAACCAAGTCCGAAACGAAATCCGAATCAAAGCCGGCGGCTAGCACCGAGAAAACTAGCTAAGGAGAACCGTCTCGCGCGAGAGCCGACGCCGATTCAGCAACTCCGCAATCGCGCGCGCCTCATCGGCCAGCTCGCGAAATTGGTCCGGAAATAGCGACTGATAGCCGTCGGAAAGCGCGCGGTCGGGATTCGGATGAACCTCCACGATCAATCCCGATGCGCCCGCAGCCACCGCCGCCAGCGCCATGGGATGCACTTTATCGCGCTTGCCGGTGCCATGGCTCGGATCGACGATGATAGGCAGATGGCTCAGACGTTGCACCGCCGGAACCACGCTAAGATCTAGCGTGTTGCGCGTATGATCGGCAAAAGTCCGTACGCCGCGCTCGCACAGGATCACTTGGTAGTTGCCTTCCGAGAGAATGTACTCGGCCGCCATTAGGAATTCTTCGAGCGTGGACGACATGCCGCGCTTCAGCAGGATCGGCTTACGGGCGCGCCCGGCACGGCGCAGCAGCGAAAAATTCTGCATGTTGCGCGCGCCGATCTGAATGCAATCGGCGTATTGTTCCACCAGGTCGAACGTCTCGACATCGATGGCTTCGGTCACGATGCCAAGTCCGGTCTCGGCGCGAGCGTCGGCCAAGTAGCGCAGCCCTTCTTCACCAAGGCCCTGAAAGGCGTATGGCGACGTTCGCGGTTTGTAAGCACCGCCGCGCAGCAGTTGACCGCCTGCCGCTTTCACGGCTCGAGCCGATTCGAGAATTTGCTCGCGGCTTTCCACCGCGCAAGGACCCGCGCACATCGCCAATTCAGCACCGCCCACCAGTACACCGGCGACATCGACGATCGTGTTGTCGGGCTTCACCTCGCGGCTCACAAGCTTGTAAGGCTTTCGAAACCGGAATGGCTTCTGCAACACCGGCCAGCCCTTCGAACTCTTCCGCTGGCACGGGCCCGTGATTTCCGGTAATGCCGACGGCGGTTCGCTCGGCGCCCGGCATCACATGAGCGCGAAATCCGAGACTCTGAATTCTGGCGCAAACCTGAGCGATATCCTGCTCGGTGGCGTGCGCGCGCATCACAATTAACACGCCTTCAGTGTATCGCGCCAGTTACTGTAAAGCTGCGCAGGCGCGCTAGAATTGATGATCCGTGAAAGAACGCCTGGAGCGCTATTTCGAATTTCGCGAGCTCGGCGCCAACTGGCGCACCGAGATTCTGGCCGGCGCGACGACGTTCGTCACCATGGCGTACATCATCTTCGTCAACCCGGCCATCTTGCATGAGACCGGGATGCCGCTTACAGCCGTGATTGCCGCCACGTGCGCCTGCGCCGCGTTCGGCAGTGTGCTGATGGGCCTGTTTGCGCGCTATCCGATCGCTCTCGCGCCCGGCATGGGGCTGAACGCGTATTTCACTTACACCGTCGTAAAGGGAATGCACGTTCCATGGGAGACTGCCCTCGGCGCGGTTTTCCTCTCGGGCGTGGCGTTCCTGTTTCTGACTGCCGTGGGTGTGCGGCGCATGATCGTCTCTGCGATTCCGTTCGAGCTGTACGCCGCGGTCGCGGTCGGCATCGGTCTGTTCATCGCGCTAGTGGGACTGCGCAACGCCGGGATCATCGTGGCGAGTCCTTCGACGCTCGTCACCATGGGCAATTTGCGAAATCCGGAAACATTGCTCGCACTGGCTGGATTGCTGTTGATCTCGGCGCTGCTCGCCCGCCGCGTCCGCGGCGCGATTCTACTCGGGATTTTCGGAACGACGGTGCTGGGCGCGATCTTCGGCCTGGTCCGTTGGCAGCCGCAGTCCTATTCGTTTCACGACATCACTGCCACGGCGCTTCACTTGGATATTCGCGGAGCACTGCGCTATGGACTAGTCGAGATTGTTTTCGTCTTCTTATTCGTCGACCTGTTCGACAACATCGGGACGCTCGTGGCGGTCGGCAAACAAGCGCGGCTGTTCGATGAAATGAATCAAATCCCGAGGATCAACCGCATTCTTTATGCCGACGCCGCAGCCACTATCGCGGGATCGCTGGCCGGTACATCTACGGTTACAAGCTACATCGAAAGCGCAGCGGGCGTGGTGGCGGGCGGCCGCACCGGAGTGACCGCCATTGTCACGGGGCTGCTGTTTTTCGTTTCGCTTTTTATCGCGCCGGTGGCCGGAGCGATTCCGAACGCGGCTACAGCGCCGGCGTTAATCGTGGTGGGTTCGCTCATGATCGCGCATGCAGCAGAGATTCCGTGGGCCGACCCGGTGATCGCGATCCCGGCTTTCTTGACCATCGTCACCATCCCGCTGACCTTCAGCATCGCGAACGGATTGGCGTTCGGATTCACGGCTTATACGCTCCTGAAAATCGCGCGCGGCGAATTTCGCACGGTAAGCTGGCTGGTGTACGCGCTAACGATTCTGTTCATCGCGCGATTTGCTTATTTAAGCGTCTAGCCCAGGAGGCCGCGGAACTTCGGGCTTTCGTACCCGGGAAAAACCGATCGCAAGTTGGAATTTCCCAAGTGCCTAGCCACCAGTTCGCCGAGGACGTCGCGGAAGTCGGTGGTGAGCGCAAGATCGCGGCCTTCGTAGAGCTGCTCGTCTTGAAGACCGGGCCATTCGCCGTAAATCTTGCCGCCGCGCACATCGCCGCCCAGGACGAACATCACATTCGCGTGGCCGTGGTCCGTTCCGCGATCGCCGTTTTCTTTGACGGTGCGTCCGAACTCGGACATGGTCACTAGCGTGACGTCTTCCATGCGATCGCCGAGATCTTCGTAAAAAGCCGCGACTGCCTGGCCGAATTGCGCCAAGTTATTCGCAAGCTGTCCAGAAGTAGGCTGGCCGCCGGTTTCGTTTACGTGCGTGTCCCAGCCCCCGATGTCGGCAAAGGCAACTTCAACTCCGACGTTGGCCTTGATCAATTGCGCGATCTGCTGCAGACTTTTTCCGAAACCGCCATTGGGATAAGCAGCGCCGTTGGCCGGCACGTAAACCTGCTTTTGAACCGACTGCATGATCTTCACCGCGCTGAATGCTTCTTTGGCCGTGCTGTGCAATACGGCGTCGAGCGAGTTCGCATACATGCTTTCGAACGTGGCTGCTCCGCTTGGATCGTGCACTTGAAAATCGTTCAGGCTACGCACCGCGACCGCATCATTGTGGCCACGCAACGTGCGAGCGAGGCTATCGCCGAGGCTGATGGCGCGCAGCGGAGATACCGGACCGGATTCCTTCGGTAACGCTCGATTCAGCCAACCGTCGGTGGCGCCGTGAAACCCGGGCGTACCGGACTCCATGTAATCCTGCGCATCGAAGTGTGAGCGCGTGGGATCGGGCGAGCCAACGGCGTCGACGATCGCCAAATGCTGCGCGTCGAACATCGGCTTCAATGGCGCGAGAGCGGGATGCAGCCCAAAGAATCCGTCGAGATCGACAGCGGAGTTCGGCGTCCCGTCGGGCCTAGGGATCGCGATGGAAGGGCGCAGATCGTAGTAGCGCTGCTCTCCAAACGGAACCACCATATTCAAGCCGTCCACCGCGCCGCGCTGGAAGATGGCTACCAGGATTTTCTTGCGGGCGCCTTCGGAATCGGCCGCGTAGAGGGATCGCGATAGCCAGGCCGGCATGGAGCCGACGCCGAACATCGCGAGCGCCGAGCCTTTCAGGAATACGCGTCTGGATGGCATTTTCTACCTCTTTTGGAAATCCGGCGAGCCGATGACCAACGCGGCCACCATCGCGGGATTCTTCCGCTTGCTATCTTCCAAAGCTTTATCGATTGCCGCGCGGGTTTGTTGCGACATCGCGCGGAACATCAGGCGCTTCGCCACTTCATTCGGATCGGCGCCAAAGCGCGCTACGTCCACCTTCACGCTCTCCACGTGGTTTTGCGCCAGTTGCAACGCGAAGTTCATGCGGCCGAGCAGCGCGGCGGAGTTGACCCATTCCGATCCGAGATTGGAATAGCCGGTAGGCTCGAGCTTGCGATACAGCGGCTCGCCCAGCGTACCCACCTGGTTGGCAAGCGCCCAGCCGTCGATGACGTTCGCATCCAACGCTCGCGCCGAACTCACAACCATTTCGAAAGGCGATTTCACTTTGGCTCGATAGGCGCCTTCGGACCAGAATTCCTTAGAATCCAACATAGTTTTCATTACTTCGCGAATGCTGCCATTGGTCGCGAGGAACGTTTGGGCCATCCGGTTTACCAGCGATTCGGGAGGATTGTCGGCGACAAAGCTCTGGGCGAGTTCCTTGGATATGAAGTGCGCCGTAGATGGATGGCGGGCCAAGATATCGAGGACCTGCTCGCCGTCGTCCATGCCGCCGCCGGCCTTGATGACATGGCCGAGCACGATTTTCTCGCCCTTGTCGTGCAGCTTGTCGTTATAGAAGAAGGTGCCGCCTTCGCGAGGCGCCCGGATGGTCCAGCCGGTGAAGCAACGCGCGACTTCAGTGACGTCTTTCTGCGTATAGCCGCCATTGACGCCGAGCGTGTGCAGTTCCATCAATTCGCGGCCGTAGTTCTCATTCAAGCCGCGCTTCACTTTCCGCTTCGCGTCGTTGGCGTCGAGGTCGGGACGGACCGATTCGAAATTATCTAGAAAGAAAAGCATGGCCGGGCTCTTAGCCGTTGCTTCCAGCAGATCGCGAAACTGGCCGAGAACATGCGGACGGATCGCCAGGCGTTCGTACTCGGGAATCAGGAACCGGTCGGCGCCCTTTTCGTAGAAGACGTTGAAGTGGTTGAACCAGAAATCGTCCAACTCCTCGGCGAGCTGCCGCGTGCTCTCGATGGCGCGCAGCATTTTGGCATCGAGAAGATCGTAAGCGACAACCTGCTGAGGACCGTTCAGCAGGAAAATCTCGCGGCGGATGGCGCTGGGCGCAGGGGCAAATAGGCGCAAACGTTCGCGCTGCGTCATCGCGATCAGCATGTCCTCCACACGATCGGGTTGCATGGATTCCAGAAGCTGCCGCTTTTGCTCAGCGTTACCCGTGCGCACGACAGCAAGTTCTTCAGGCGTGAGAATCTCGGGAAGCGGGCGCGCCGCCTCCAGGTCGGCTGCCGAGTCCTGGGAGGCAATCTTGTAGCGCCTGATCACCCGCTCAACGCTCGCGCGCAGCAGCAGGTCGTCCGGCATGGGCTGTTTGCCATTCGCGATGGCCCGGATCATCGCGGGCGCCGGATAATGCTGCAACGTTTCGAGCGGCGTCATCTGTAGCGATTCGAGCGCCTGCAGGCGCGATTCGAGAACCGGATTCTCGGACATACGATCGGGATGAAGCTGCTCGAAGATCCACTTCTTCAGCCCGATTTTCTTGACGCGCGCGACGTCGCCCGGCCGGGGTCCGAAGGTGAGGCGATCCAATGCGTGCAGGATCTGGTCGTCTTTCGAAAGCTTCTTTTGAAACAGTTTGCTGTCGGGAGTTGGCTTCGTTTTTCCGGTTTTCGCGGTGGCTGGAAAAGCGAGAACGATGGCACAGATAGCTGGGGCCAGGAAAGTACCGCTGGTTTTCATGAGCCTATAAACATTAAACGTCATTCCGGCTCAGAAGTTTACGACGAATTTGACTTAGGTCTTTGACAATGTATTATAAGACTAGTACATTAGAACTTGGCAGCGACGCTCAAAATCGATCAGCGCAGTGGCGTTCCGGTGTACCGCCAGATTATTGACCAAGTGCTAGGCGGGATTGCGGCTGGGAAGCTGCGGGCGGGCGATCAATTGCCCACGGTGCGGCAGCTCGCGGTGGACCTGGCGATCAACCCGAACACGGTGGTCCGTGCGTATCGGGAACTGGAAATTCGGGAGATCCTCTCGACGCAGCAAGGCACGGGCACGTTCCTGACGGACAAAAAACCGGCGGTGGACGAGATGGAACGCCGGCGCCGCATCGGGCAATTGTGCGGCGAGCTTTTGTCGAGAGCGGGAGCGGAAGGGATCACGTTGCCGGAGATTATCGGTTATCTAAACGAAGTGCAGAGTGAATCTGAGAGGAGAACCTGACCATGTTGCCGTTGTCGCTTCCACGATTATCGAAGTCGTCAGCCCGAAGAGTACAGATCAGCGGTATTGGCAAGGCGTTGTTCTTGATTTGCGTGGCGCTGGGCATCGCGCCCGCCGTTCGCTACAACAATCCAGCGCCGGTCGTCGCCGGTCTTGTGATCGGCCTCTATTTCCTATTCGCCGTACGTGTGGCGGAGCAATGGGAAAAGGCTGCGGTGCTGCGACTGGGCCGTTACGTCGGCCTGCGCGGGCCGGGGATTTTCATGATCGTTCCGGTGATCGATGAGATCAGCTTGTACGTGGACCAGCGCGTGCGCGTGGTAGAGGTGAGCGCGGAATCGGCGCTCACGCGCGACACGGTGCCGGTGAATGTGGACGCGATCGTGTTCTGGCTGGTGTGGAACGCCGAGAAGTCGATTCTGGAAGTGGTCAATTTCAGCGAGGCGATCATGATGAGCGCGCAGACGGCGCTGCGCGAATCGATCGGCCGGCACGATCTGGCGCAGATGATCACGGAGCGCGAGACGCTGGGGCGTGAGCTGCAGCGCATTTTGGACGAGAAGACGAATCCGTGGGGGATCACGGTGCAATCGGTTGAGATTCGCGATGTGCACATTCCGCAGGCGCTGGAAGATGCGATGTCGCGGCAGGCGCAGGCCGAGCGAGAACGGCAGGCGCGCATCATTCTGGGCACGGCCGAGACGGAGATCGCGGCCAAGTTCGCGGAGGCGTCGACGGTCTACATCAACAATCCGGTGGCGCTGCACTTGCGCGCGATGAACATGCTGTACGAGGCGATCAAGGAGAAAGGATCGATGGTGATTGTGCCGTCGAGCGCGGTAGAGACGATGGGGCTGGGCGGGTTGCTGGGCACGACGTCGCTATCGAATCAGAGGCAATAACGGAAGCAAATCAAAGGAGTGAAGATATGAAACCAGCAACGAAAGCCTATTTCGTCGGGGCGATCCTGATTGTTGGGATTGGTGCCCAGACGCCGGCGCTAAAGAAGGGGATCGCTGTTGATATGCCGGTTGCCAGTCACGCAGTGGAAGTGCGAGCCGCCGACGGCCAGAATGCGGTGGTAGTCGCCATCACGGCGAACGGCGGAGTGTTTGTCGGCAGCGAGTCCAGCGAGCCGGCGGCGTTGAATCAATTGAGCGAAAGAACCGTGTATGTAAAAGCCGATGCACGAGCCCCGTATCAAACGGTTCTTGCGGTCTTGGACGCCCTACACGGCAAATCGGTGGTTCTGCTGAGCGCGCCTCCCCAGAGCACACTGAAGCCAGCTTATGTACCGCCATATGGTACGAAGCTGATCGTATCTCAGTGACTGATGCATCACCGGACTAGCGTTTCTATAATGAAGCATGTCGTCTAGTGCGCCGGTGGTCGCTACGCTGGAAGAAATCGGCAAGTACGAGCCTGTCATTGGGCTGGAAGTGCACGTCCAGCTCAACACGCGGACCAAGATTTTCTGCGGCTGTCCGACGGGATTTGGCGCGCCGCCGAATTCGAACGTGTGTCCGGTGTGCCTGGGGCTGCCGGGAGCGCTGCCGGTGTTGAATCGGCGGGTGGTGGAGATGGCGATTCAAGCGGCGGTCGCGACGCATTGCCGGGTGAACGCGTTTTCGCGTTTCGCGCGCAAGAATTACTTTTATCCCGACCTGCCCAAGGGCTATCAGATCTCGCAATATGATCAGCCGCTGGCCGAGCACGGCTGGGTGGATGCGGCGGTGGATGGCGTCAAGAAGCGCATCGGCCTGACGCGCATTCATCTGGAAGACGACGCGGGCAAGAGCATCCACGACGGTTTCAAGGATTCCGACCGCTACACCTACGTGGATTTGAATCGCAGCGGGACGCCGCTGATTGAGATCGTGACCGAGCCGGACATTCGATCGTCCGATGAGGCTTACGCGTTTTTGACGGAGCTGAAGCAGATCCTGCAGTACGTGGCCGTGTCGGAGTGCGATATGGAGAAGGGGCAACTGCGCTGCGATGCGAATGTTTCCGTGCGGTTGAAGGGCGCGGAAAAGTTTGGAACCAAGGCCGAAGTGAAGAACCTGAATTCGTTCCGGTTTGCGAAGATGGCACTGGACTATGAGATCGCAAGGCAGGTGGCGGTACTGGAGGGCGGCGGGCGCGTGGAGCAGGAGACGCGGCTGTATAACGTCGCGACCGGTGAGACCGTTGGGATGCGCAGCAAGGAGCACGCGCATGATTATCGGTATTTTCCCGAGCCGGATCTGGTTCCGCTGCGGGTGAGCGCGGCGTGGCTGGAGGAGATTCGTGCGACGGTGCCGGAGTTGCCGGCGGACAAGCGGGCGAGGTTCATCGAGAGTTATGGGCTGCGTGAGTATGATGCGCAAGTGCTGACGGCCACGCGCGAGATCAGCGACTATTTCGAGAAGGCGGCGAAAGCGGCGGGCGATCCGCGTATGGCGGCGAATTGGGTGACGGGCGATTTACTGGGCGCACTGAAGGGCGGCGAGATCACAGAATCGCCCGTATCGCCGGAGCAACTGGGCGAGCTGGTGGCGTTCATCGCGAAGGGCGAGATCAGCGGCAAGATGGCAAAGGACATTTTCGCGAAGATGTTCGAGACGGGCGAATCGGCGGCGGCGATCATCGATCGCGAGGGGCTGCGGCAGATCAGCGATACGGGGGCGCTGGAGAAGATCGTGGACGAAGTGATCGCGGCGAGCCCGAAGCAAGTGGAGCAGTACAAGTCGGGGAAGACGGGCGTGATCGGCTATCTGGTGGGCCAGGTGATGAAGGCGAGCAAGGGGCAGGCGAATCCGGCGGCGGTGAATGAGCTGTTGAAGGCGAAGCTGGGATAGCGCTAGCGAAATAACCGCTGAAATAGCATCGTCCCAGCGTCGCGTCTGCCATCGAGCACGGCTAGAACATCGATGGATTCCGGCTGAATATCGTAGATGATTCGATAGACACCTACGAAAATCTGCCGGCACTCAGAGATTCCTTGATCCCGAAGCTCGGGAACAAGCTTACCTTGCCGGGGGTGTCGGCTGATCCGCTTTGCGGCGAGAAGAATCTCCCGGCCAAGTTTGCGGGCCGCTGTTGGACGATCGTGCGAAATGAATTCGATGATTTCGATGAGGTCGAGCGAAGCAGGCTCCAACCAGTGAACAGTAAGTTTGTTCAGGTTCCGAACCTTTTGTGGAGTTCCGCCTCCATCTGTTCCTGCGTAAGCCAGCGCTTCTTGCGGCGGGCTTCCTCGGACTGCGCGATCAGTTTGAGTAACGCCAAAGTGTCTTGCATTCGCTCGTAGCTGGCGACGTCCATCACAACTGCGCGCGGTTCCCCGTTTTGGGTGATTACAACCGGGCTTCGCTTCTCGTTGACCGCTGCAACGAGTTCAGCGGAGTGCGTTTTCATGTAAGTGATTGGTTTGACGTCTGAGGCACGCATGGTACCTATTGTAGTACCATATTCGGTCCGCCCGCCAAGATACCGGTGCATGCTACGTGCTTTTTAGACCTCAGCGGCCCTTCAAAGCGTTCCACACCAATGCACGGCCAACGATGACGCCGAACACCATGATCGCGCCGCACACCGTTACCAACGCGCTGACCGCGAGCGATGGAAAGAACCCGCCAGTCTGATGCTTGCGGCTAAGAACCCAGGCAAGGCCAACATTGAGTATCATCGCGACACCTAGAAAGCACACGGCGATGACTCGATCCGATATGTAGTTTCCGATTGCCTTGGGTCCAGTCGTCAGTGCGTAGACTCCGACGCCTAGGCATGTCCCAACGGAGGCGATGAGAAAGCCTGCCCAAAGTACGGCTATTCGAACGCCCTTGTGTGCGTCCAAGTAGCTTCCGAGCCGATTCACTTCGCGTCCTTCACAACCTAGCGCTGGTTGGCTTTCAGGATCTTTTTGCGTAGGCGAATGGATTGGGGTGTCACTTCCACGAACTCGTCGTCGCGGATGAATTCGATGGCTTGCTCCAGGTTCAGAAGGCGCGGCGGAACCAAGCGAATGGCTTCGTCGGACGTGGAGGCGCGCATGTTGGTCAGCTTTTTTTCCTTGACGATGTTGACGTTCAAGTCGGCGTCGCGGGCGTTTTCGCCGACGATCATGCCTTCATAGACTTCCGTGCCCGGGCTAACGAACATCTCGCCGCGCTCCTGCAAATTGAAGATCGCATTGCCGGTGGTTTTGCCTGCACGGTCCGCAACGAGGGAGCCAGTGGGGCGCGAGGGAATGTCCCCCTGCCATTCGATGTAGCTGTGGAACAGCGTATTCAAGATGGCGGTGCCACGCGTGTCGGTCATCATTTCGCTACGCAGCCCGATGAGCCCGCGCGACGGCACGTGAAACTCAAGGCGTACGCGGCCGGAGCCATGATTCACCATCTTGATCATCTTGCCCTTGCGCTGGCCCAGTTTTTCGATCACGACGCCGATATAGGTTTCCGGGCAGTCGATCACCAGCAATTCCATCGGCTCGTGCACTTTGTCGTTGATCTTCTTGGTGAGAATTTCGGGTTTGCCCACCATCATTTCAAAACCTTCGCGACGCATCATTTCGATAATGATGGCGAGTTGCAGTTCGCCGCGGCCCATCACTTTGAATGCGTCGGGCCCGCCCGCTTCTTCCACACGGATGGAGACGTTGGTGAGCAACTCTTTGTCGAGGCGATCGCGCAGATTGCGCGACGTCACGAACTGGCCCTCGCGACCCGAGAACGGCGACGTATTGATGGTGAACGTCATCGCAATGGTCGGCTCGTCGATTTGGATATGCGGCAGCGGGCTCGGATTCTCGACGCTGGTGACGGTCTCGCCGATGGTGATGCCTTCGACGCCCGCGATTGCCAGGACGTCGCCCGGATAGCCGATGGTCTCGTCTACGCGCTTCAGGCCTTCGAAGGAGTAGAGCTTGGTGATGCGCGTTTTTTGCAGAGAGCCATCGAGTTTGGCGATCGCGACTTCATCGCCGTAGCGCAAGATGCCCGAAAACACGCGGCCGATCGCGAGGCGGCCCAGATACTCGCTGTAATCGAGATTGGCAACCAGGAGCTGAAGCGACGCATCGGGATCGCCGGCCGGCGGCGGGATGTGCTTCAGGATGGTTTCGAAGAGCGGACGCAGGTCGTTCGATTCGTCTTCCATCGACATCTTCGCGATGCCGGCTTTGGCGTTGGTATAGATGACCGGAAAATCGAGCTGATCTTCGCTGGCGTCCAAATCGATGAACAGGTCGTAGATCTCGTTCAGAACTTCGGGAATGCGGGCGTCGGGCCGGTCGATCTTGTTGATGACGATAATGGGAGGGAGTTTGGCTTCGAGCGCCTTCATGAGCACGTAGCGGGTTTGCGGGAGCGGGCCTTCGCTCGCATCGACGAGAAGCATGACGCCGTCGACGATTTTGAGCGCGCGCTCGACTTCGCCGCCAAAGTCGCTGTGGCCAGGCGTGTCGACGATGTTGATCTTAATGCCGTGATAGCGGACGCCGGTGGTTTTGGCGAGAATGGTGATTCCGCGCTCACGTTCGAGCTCGTTGGAATCCATCATTCGTTCGACGTGCTGCTCGTTTGCGCGGAAAAGTCCGCTCTGGTTCAGCATGGCGTCGACAAGCGTTGTCTTGCCGTGATCGACGTGCGCAATGATGGCGATATTGCGCGTGAGCCGGTTGTGCTGCTGCGCTTCGCTATGATCGTTAATGGGACTCAGGACTTCAGGTTGCATTCAGATACTACTATCGTCGCACGCCCGGACAGTTTGACCGAAACCACGCTGCCGGTGGTGGTGATTGTCGGGCGGCCGAACGTGGGCAAGTCGACGCTGTTCAACGCGATTATCGGGCAGCGGCGGTCCATCGTTGGCGATGAGCCGGGCATCACGCGCGACCGCATTCACGGAGAAGCGTCGTACCTGGGGCGGCCTTTCGTGCTGATCGACACGGGCGGTATCATTCCGAATGACGCCGAGTTGATCCCGAGCGAGATTCTGAAGCAGGCGCGCGTGGCGCTGGACCGGGCGGCGCAGATCATTTTCTTGATCGATGGGCGGACGGAGATCACGGGGACCGATCGCGAGCTGGCGAAAGTGCTGCGGAAGCTGGGCAAGCCGGTGACGCTGGCGGTGAACAAAATCGACGCCACGGCGCGCGAGGGATTGGCGCACGAGTTTCATGCGCTCGGCTTCAAGGATCTCTATCCGATCTCCGCCGAGCACCGGATCGGGTTCGACGAGCTGCTGGACCATGTGACTGCCGGTTTCCCGGTGGGTCCCGATGAGGTGGAACCGGAAACGGAGACGCGCCCGATCAAGGTGGCGATCATTGGGCGGCCCAACGTTGGGAAATCAACGCTGCTGAATGCGCTGGTGGGCGAGGAACGGTCGATTGTGTCGCCGGTGGCGGGGACCACGCGCGATGCGGTGGATCAGAGCCTGGTGCATGACGGCGTGGAGTACGTTTTTGTCGACACTGCGGGCATCCGGCGCAAGGGTAAAACAAAGCTGATGGCCGAAAAGCTCAGCGTGGTGATGGCGCGCCGGCATATTCGTATGGCCAATGTTGTTCTGCTGGTGCTGGATGCTACCGAAAAGGTGCAGGCGCTGGATGCGACCATCGCTGGCTATGCGCACGAGGAAGGGCGGGCGCTGATTCTGTGCGTCAACAAGTGGGACGCGGCGGGCAACAAGGGCAAGCGCAACTTTACGGAAGAGATTCGGGATGAGCTGAAGTTTCTGGAATACGCACCGATTGCGTTTGTGTCGGCCAAGACGGGCGCGGGCGTCAAGGGGCTGTTCGAGATGATCAGCGCGGCCTATGCGGCGGCGTCCAAGCGCGTGAGCACGGGCGAGTTGAACCGGTTCGTCGAAACGCTGGAATTCAGCCGCAATATGAAGGTTTACTACATGACGCAGGGATCGGTGCGGCCACCGTCGTTTATCGTTTTCACCGACAAGGCGAAGGACCTACACTTCTCTTCCGAGCGGTTCATTATCAATCAGCTTCGGAAGCGGTTTGGGTTTGAAGGGACGCCGATCCGGATCAAGGCCAAGCGGCGTTAACTAAAACGCCCGGACGGAGTCGATTCCGTTGGCTTGCAGAACCACTTGCATCTTTTCGAGCGCCGACTTGTGGATCTGCGAGACACGGCTTTCGTTGATCCCGAGGATGCCGCCGATTTCCTTCATAGTCATCTCGTTGGTGTAGTACAGGAAAACGACTTTTTGATAGCGTTCGGGGAGCGTTTTCATCGCGACACCCAGGACCGAGCGCATCTGTTCGCGAGAGCACATATTGTCGGGCTGCGTTTCGGGTTTGCTGGGGAAATCGGGAGCGGGCAGATCGTCGTGCTCGGCGGTGCGGGTAGAGGCCGAGATCAGGCCGACGCTTCGGAGGTCCACCATCATCTGGCGCCAGCGCTCGACGTCGATGCCGAGCTTCTGTGCGACTTCGGATTCGGTGGGCGTGCGCTGCAGCGTGGCCGCGAGCTCGCGCGTGGCGGCTTCCACCTGTTTGTGCCGGCGGCGCAGGTCGCGCGAAGCCCAATCGAGCTGGCGCAGGCTGTCGAGGATGGCGCCCTTGATGCGATGCTTGGCGTAGCTCGAAAAGGCGACCTGTTTTTCGGGGTTGAACTTGCTGGCGGCATCGAACAAGCCGAGCACTCCGGCGTGAATGAGATCGTCCAGGTCCACATGCACCGGCAGGTTTTCATGCACCCGGACGGCGATGGCTTTCACCAGCGGCAAGTGTTCCAGCACAATGCGGTCGCGGCGGGCGATTTTGGCCGCCTGCTGCTTGGCTGCTTGCACTCGGGTGGTTTGAATTCTCGTTAGTGGAATTCGTGTGGTTTGGATCTTGATGGTCTGAACGGCTTGAGCTGTCTTGGTCTTCATTCCCAGGTCCCTTTTTGCCTTAGTTTTTCTGTCCCACCCGGCTTGGCGTGACGCCTCTCTAGGTGCAAGCCTGTCGCCATCGATGGACTAAGGCAAATTGTGGCGATGCGTAAAGGGATTTCCGCGGACCTTAGAGACCCTATGTCCTGTGTCTCAACGACATGCGATTCCGAGATGCCGATGGCCGCGGGCGAAGTGAATCGCAAGTACTAAAGCCCTTCCTGGCAATCCTATTTTCGTTCTGGAACGTACTGGCTATCGGGGAATTCCGAATCGGTACGCGCGTTCCAAAATGGAACGAGGGTGGCGACTGCTTTCTCTTCTTATCGGCAGATTTCAGAACAGCTTCAGTGCCCGGAAAATTAGGGGGAGCTAGGGCTTTTGCAGCGTGGCGAGGTAGGTCCTGAAAGCGAAATAGGCCATCAGAATCCAAACCACGAGGCGGAACTTCCCATCCAGCGTGAGCGCGGCCATAAGGGCGATGCCGGCGTAGGCAGCCATGGCTAAGTAGAACTTTCGTCCTCGTGTGGGACCCGGGTCTGAATCGAGGGACAACGCTTATTGTTGCGCGGGCTTTTGGGCCTGAGCGGAGGACGCGGGCGCGGGTGCCGAGCGCTCCGTAAGCTCGATGCGGGTTCCCCAGGGATCCGTCAAGAACGCCACCCCAAAGCCCAACTGCGGAATCTTGCGGTAAGGCGTGTCGAGCTTCACGCCGTTGGCCTCCAGGGTCTTGCAAAACTCCTCCAGGCCCTTAATTTCGAAGCCGATGTGATCGAGCGCGCGGCCCTTGGTGCCGGTGACGGGTGTTTCGGTTGGGCTAAAGATCAATGTCACGCCATTGAGATTGCCTAGCTTCACTTTGCCGAAGCCCTGCGCGCCCGCGCCGAAGTTGGTGACGTACCACTTCTGCATGGCGTCGACGTCGGGTGTAAAGAAATGCACCTGATGGTTCTCAGAAACCGTTGTAATGTTCGGGCCGGCCAGCAATTCGATGCGAACGCCGTCGGGGCCGAGGAAAAACGCCTGGGTGGGGTTGTCGCGGTTGGGGTTCACCACCTGAATTGTGAAGTGCTGGGCCTCAACTTTGGCCAGGATATCTTTCATGTCTTTCACGCGGAAGCCGACGTGATTGACGATGGAACCCTCGGTGCCGGCTGTGGGATTGCCCTTATCGACGATCACCAGGACCTTGGGCAGCGCGTAGCCATCGCGATCCGGACCCATCTTGGTGGCGGTGGCGCCCATAATATCCACCCAGAAGTGGCGCTGGACGTCGAGATCCTTGCTGAATAGGTGGATGTGGCTGTTCGTTACGCGGGGATCGGTGGGCGGAGCCGGCGAGGGCGGGCCATTTTGGGCGAAGCTGAGTGACGCCAGAGTCAGAATTGCTGCCGTGATCGGAAAGAGTCTCATTTTCCCTCCAGGCTTTTTGCCGAAAAAGCGGGAACTCACAGCATACACCAAACGGTATAATCTTCTGGAACTCTAGTGACAAACTCTAGTCGCAAGGGAGGTGGCCTGTGGAAGAGCAAAAAGTGGGCATTCCAACGCGGATGCCTGGCGCTCAAGAGCAGAAACTGGGTATCGGCGACGGCATTGTCGGGATGCTGAATATATTCGTGGATCCGAAGGGAGCGGCGAAGCGAGTTCCCGCGCCTCTATCGTGGCTGTGGCCGGTGATTACGCTGTCCATTATTTATGGGGTGTTCACTTACCTAATGCTCCCCTACGCACTGACTCTGATAGATCTGAGGATGAGCCAGCAAAATGTTCCTGCCGAGCAGTTGGAGCGCGCGAGAACAGTCACGCACATGATCACCCAAGTGGGCGTTCTTTTTACTCCGCTCGTGTGGATCGGAGTGGTGGCGCTGCTGTCGTGGATAGTGGGCGTCATGGGATCAATCGCCGGCCTGCGAGCCAAGTTCCGCAACGTGTTCTCGCTCATGGCGGCCTGTCAGCTCATTCTCTCGCTACAGTTGATTGCAATTTACATCGTGATCCACGCGAAAGGGGATGACATCACATCGCCCGAGCAGCTCACACCTCCCTTCGGACTCGATATTTTCCTGCAGAACATTCACGGCGCGTTGTTCGCGCTGATCAATTTCTTTTCGATTTTCGAGATCTGGTATCTGATCGTGTTGACCATCGGCCTGGCCGCGTTGGCGAAGACGTCCACGGGCAAGGCGTTCTTCGCGATCACGCCAGTGTGGCTGTTGGGGCTGCTGTACCGGGTAGTGGCGGCGATGTTGCAGCCGAGTTGAGGATCGAAATCACTCTGCCTCTTCGCCCGGCGGCTTCTTGTGCTTGGGTTTCTTGCGCTGCTTCTTGGGCACGATGAGCTTGGGCGAAGGCACCGCGCCAACGCGTTCGCGGGCGAGGCGGCGGATTTCGGTGGGGATGTCGTATTTCGTGATCTTCTTTTTCGCCACTCACCTCTCATCATAATGGAGTGCCCTGCTGACGGGGTCGAGCTGCATCTTCTGGATTGTGCAGATTAAAGACGGTTCCCTCGCCATATTCTGCCTCGAGCTTTTTCTTTGCCTCGCCTAGATTCTCAGCGAGGACACTAACGCGTTGACCGGGAACGTCGGGATCACTCACCCAAATCATGGCGTGATAGAGCTTCATTTGGTCACCGCCATTCGTGGATCTTACCATCGTATACCCTTGTCCGCGCTTGACTTCGCAGCTTCCATTTCGATAGCCTGACGATTCCACATGTCATCGATCGATGTTCCCGTAGAGCGCGGCGGTTTCGGCAAAACGGCCCGCCGCGACGCCTGGTGGCTCTATCCGCTGCTCACGTTTCTTGGCCTTGGCGCCTTCCTGGTTTATGCCAATTGGGCTGCCTTCCAGGGCAACCACTATAGCTTCGGCCCCTATCTTTCCCCGATGTATTCGCCGCTGATTTTCGGCCATCCGGGGGAAGATTCCTGGTTCGGCCCGATGCCTTCGTTTCTGCCGAGCTTCGTCACGGTGGCGATGATCATCCTGATCTTCCCGGGCGGCTTCCGCATCACTTGTTATTACTATCGCGGCGCGTATTACAAAGCCTTCTGGGCCGATCCGCCCAATTGCACGGTGGGCGAGCCGCGCAAGAAATACTGGGGCGAGCGCTACTTCCCGCTGATCATCCAAAACATCCACCGCTACTTCCTCTATGCAGCGCTCCTGTTTCTGGTGTTCCTGGCGCATGACGTATGGAAGGCGCTGTGGTTCGACGGCAAGTTCGGCGTCGGCGTCGGCACCCTGGTGCTGCTGGTGAACGTATGCCTCCTTGGCAGCTACACGCTGGGCTGCCATTCGCTGCGCCACCTGACCGGAGGATTGTTCGACATACTCTCGCGCCGGCCAATACGCAAGAAAGCATACGACTGCGTGAGCTGTCTCAATCGCCGCCACATGTTGTTTGCGTGGATGAGCCTGTTCTGGGTGGCCTTCTCCGATCTGTACGTAAGGATGTGCTCGATGGGCATCTGGACGGATTGGAGAATCCTCTGATGGCGGCGGAATACCAAACGTTCGAACATGACGTGTTGGTGATTGGCGCGGGTGGCGCGGGGTTGCGAGCGGCCATTGAAGCGTCGGCCGGCGGCGTCAAGGTGGGGGTGGTCACCAAATCGCTGCTCGGCAAGGCCCACACCGTGATGGCCGAAGGCGGCATGGCGGCTGCCATGGGCAACGTCGACGATCGCGATAGTTGGCGCGTCCATTTCGCGGACACCATGCGCGGCGGCCAGTATCTGAATTATCCCCGGATGGCCGAGCTGCACGCGAAAGAAGCGCCGTCGCGCGTGCGGGAACTGGAAGCCTGGGGCGCGCTGTTCGATCGCACCAAAGACGGCAAGATCCTGCAACGCAATTTCGGCGGGCATCGCTATCCGCGCCTGGCGCATGTGGGCGACCGTACGGGTCTCGAGATGATCCGCACGCTACAGGACCACGGCATTCACCAGGGCATCGATTTCCACATGGAGTGCACGGTCATCACGCTGCTGGTGAACGCAGGCCGCGTGGTGGGCGCGTTTGGGTACGATCGCGAGCGTGGGCGCTACAAGCTGTTCCATGCGAAAGCGATCGTGCTGGCTACGGGCGGCATCGGGCGGGCGTACAAGATTACGAGCAATAGTTGGGAATACACAGGCGACGGGCACTCGCTGGCGTATCACGCCGGGGCGACGCTGCTCGGCATGGAGTTCGTACAGTTTCATCCCACGGGCATGGTTTGGCCGCCTAGCGTGCGGGGCATCCTGGTTACCGAAGGCGTGCGCGGCGAAGGTGGCGTGCTGCTGAACAACCAGGGCAAGCGCTTCATGTTCGGCGATATTCCCGCGAACTACAAGAGCTCGACGGCGGACAATCCGGAAGAAGGCTGGCGCTATACGCAGGGCGATAAGAACGCGCGGCGTCCGCCGGAGTTGCTGACGCGCGACCACGTGGCACGCTGCATCGTGCGCGAAGTGAAGGAAGGGCGGGGCAGTCCGCACGGCGGGGTGTTTCTGGATATCGCCTGGATCAAGGAGAAGCTGCCGAACGCAGCGGAGCACATCAAGAAGAAGCTGCCCAGCATGTACCACCAGTTCAAGCAGCTCGGCGACATCGATATCACGAAGGACCCGATGGAGATTGGCCCTACCACACACTATATGATGGGCGGCGTTCGGGTGGATCCCGATACGCAGATGTCGGATGTCGGTGGGCTGTTCGCGGCGGGCGAATGCGGCGCGGGATTGCACGGCGCGAATCGGTTGGGCGGGAATTCGCTGTCGGATCTGGTGGTTTTCGGCAAGCGCGCGGGCGAGTTTGCGGCGAAGTTCGCGAAGGACCATGGCGCTGGCAGCATCGACAATGCGCAGGTGGATGAAGTGGCGCGGCAGTCGCTGGAGGCCTTCGGACGCAAAGGGGAAA
This sequence comes from Bryobacterales bacterium, assembly GCA_963772905.1. Classification (GTDB taxonomy): domain Bacteria; phylum Acidobacteriota; class Terriglobia; order Bryobacterales; family Bryobacteraceae; genus Palsa-89. The sequence goes on from CAVYZD010000001.1 coordinate 1,315,767, forward strand.
GTCCGTATCAGGTGCAGCACGATCTGCAGGATTTGATGCAGGATCTCGTTGGCATTGTGCGCCGCGAAGATGAAATCGTGCGTGCGCTGGACGGCATCGCGAAACTGAAGGAGCGCGCGGGCAAGGTGGGCATCAGCGGGAATCGCGAATATAATCCGGGCTGGCACACCGCGCTTGATTTGAAGAATCTGCTGACGGTGTCGGAAGCCATCGCGCTGGCGGCATTGGAGCGCAAGGAAAGCCGGGGCGCGCATTTCCGGGACGATTACCCGGAGAAGGACACGACTTTCGGCACGTTCAATTTTGTAATCAGCAAGGCCACGGACGGCGCGATGAAGATCGAGAAGGAGCCGCTGCCGCCGATGACGGAAGAGCAGAAGCAAATTATCGAGGAGATGAAGTAGGGACATGGCTAGCGCAACGTTTCGAATTTGGCGCGGTGACAAGTCCGGCGGCCAGTTCCGCGATTACAGCACCGAAACTTCGGACGGCATGGTGGTGCTGGACGCGGTTCATCAGATTCAAGCCGAACATGCCAACGATATGGCCGTGCGCTGGAATTGCAAGGCGGGCAAGTGCGGTTCGTGCTCGGCCGAAATCAACGGCATGCCGAAGCTGATGTGCATGACGCGCCTGAACACGCTGCCGCTCGATCAGCCCGTGACCATCCAGCCCATGAAGACCTTTCCGCTGATCAAGGACCTGGTGACGGACGTTTCCTGGAATTTCTCCGTCAAGATGGGCATCAAGAAACTCAAGACGCGTAAGGCGGACGCTCCCGACGGCACGTGGCGGATGCAACAGGCTGACGTCGATCGCCCGCAGGAGTTCCGCAAGTGCATCGAGTGCTTCCTGTGCCAGGACGTGTGCCACGTGCTGCGCGATCATCAAAAGTTCGACGAGTTCATCGGTCCGCGGTTCTTGATTTACACGGCGCAGCTCGAGATGAATCCGATCGACGCCGAGAATCGCGTGCCGGATCTACGGAATCAACACGGCATCGGATACTGCAACATCACCAAGTGCTGCACGAAAGTTTGCCCGGAGAGCATCACGATCACTGACAACGCGATCATCCCGCTGAAGGAGCGCGTGGTGGATCAGTTCTTCGACCCGGTGGCCAAGCTATTCCGGGCGTTCGGGGCAAAGTAGGCGGTTGGGGATACCATATTGAATGCTGGTCTCGAATATGGTATTCTGAGGTTGTCATGGGACCAGCCCGAAAGATCACCATTGAAGTACCGGCCGACCTGCTGGAAAAGGCGCAGCAAGCCACGGGTGCCGGTATCACGCAAACCATTCGCACTGGCTTGCAGTTGGCTGCGGCATCGCAGGCCTATGCACGGCTTCGCGAACTACGAGGCAAGGTTCGCTTTTCCCGCACGTACGAAGAGCTCAAAGACGATCGGTGATCGCGGCTGACACGAGTACCTGGATTGCTTTCCTCCAAGGAGACGCGGGCGAGGACGCGCAATTGCTCGATAGAGCGCTGGAGGACCGGCAAGTCCTAATGGCGCCCGCTGTACTTACCGAGATGTTGAGCGATCCTCAGCTTGCTCCGGCTGTCGCGATGACACTTTCCGAAGTGCCGCTCATTGAGGTTACATCTGGCTATTGGGAACGTGCCGGTGAATTGCGTGCTAAGGTTTTGGGCAAAGGTCGCAAGGCTCGCCTCGGCGATGCCCTGATCGCCCAAAGTTGTATCGATCGCGGGATTCCGCTCCTTTCGCGAGACCGGGACTTCCGCGCGTTCACAGAAGCAGCCGGCCTCAACCTCGTGCTCACCAGCTAGTCCGTGTAAAATGCGATTGTGCAGTTCGAGCTCAAGCCCATTTCCGCCGCCGGCGTCGTAGAGGCACTGGGGATGGCGGAACGTTACCGCCTGCTAAACGAACCGTCGCTCGCCGAGAGCATTTGCCTGGATGTGCTCGACGTGCAGCCGGACAACCAACGGGCGCTGGTGACGTTGCTGCTCGCATTGACCGATCAGTTCGGCCACGGTGTCGCCGCGGCGAAAGCCCGCGAACTGCTCCCGCGCATCAAGAGCGAATACGAGCAGCGCTATTACGCTGGAATCATCTGGGAGCGCAGCGCACACGCACAACTTCGCAAAGGTGCACCCAACGCATCGTTCAGCGCCTACGAGGCGTTTCTCCAGGCGATGGATTGCTACGAGCGCGCCATTCCGTTGCGTCCCGCCGGCAACGATGATTCCATCCTGCGCTGGAACACGTGCGCGCGGATTTTGATGCGCAATGCGAATCTGCGGCCGCGGCCCGACGAAGCGTACGAGCCCGTCACTGGGGAGTGAGCTCGGCGAATAAATCGGCTACAATGAAATCATCCCGATGAAGTTTGGCGTCGTCGTGTTTCCCGGCAGCAATCGAGATCATGACGCTTGGTACGCCGTCTCGAAAATTCTCGGGCAAGAGTGCGAAATCATCTGGCACGACGCCACGAACCTCGGCAACGTCGATGCCTTGATCCTACCCGGCGGGTTTTCCTACGGCGACTATCTGCGCTGCGGAGCCATCGCGAAGTTCTCGCCAGTGATGCAGAGCATTCGCAAGTTTGCCGCTGACGGCGGCCTGGTGCTCGGGATCTGCAATGGGTTTCAGATCCTGGTGGAAGCGGGACTGTTGCCCGGCGCGCTGGTGCGCAATCGCGGGCTCAAGTTTGTCTGCAAACATGTGCCGTTGCGCGTGGAGACCACCAATTCGCCGTTTACCTCCGAAGCCACGAAGGGCCAGCGTCTGCTAGTTCCCATTGCGCACGGCGAAGGCTGCTACATCGCCGATGACCGCACGCTCGACCAACTGGAAGCCGAGGATCGCGTGACGCTACGCTATATCGAGAATCCGAACGGATCCATGCGCGACATCGCCGGCATATTGAATGAAGGCCGCAACGTGATGGGCTTGATGCCGCATCCGGAAGACGCCATCGAGCCGCTGATGGGATCGAGCGACGGCATCGTGATTTTTCAGTCGATGGTCGCGCCACCGGTCGCGGCGCACTAATCAATGGCACCAGTCATTTCTCAAGAGGTGATCGAAGCCCACCAGCTCACCGGGCCGGAATACGACAAGATTGTTTCGCTGCTGGGCCGCGAGCCCAGCTACACCGAGCTGGGCATTTTCAGCGTCATGTGGAGCGAGCATTGTTCGTACAAGAGTTCCCGCATTCATTTGAAGAAGCTGCCGACGCGCAGCAAGCTGGTGCTGCAAGGGCCGGGCGAGAACGCCGGTATTATCGATATCGGCGATGGCTACGCGATCGCGTTCAAGATTGAATCGCACAATCATCCGAGTTTCATCGAACCGTTCCAAGGCGCGGCTACAGGCGTGGGCGGCATCCTGCGCGACATTTTCACCATGGGCGCGCGGCCCATCGCGGTGATGGACGCGATTCGTTTCGGCCCGCTCGATATCCCGCGCAATCGGCGGATACTGGAGGGCGTCGTTTCGGGCATCGCGCACTATGGAAATTGCTTTGGCGTGCCCACCGTCGGCGGCGAGTGCGTCTTCGAAGAGTGCTATAACGGCAATCCGCTGGTGAATGCGTTTGCGCTCGGCGTCTTCCGCAAGGACGAAGTTTTTTACGGCAAGGCCAAGGGCGTGGGGAATCCGGTGATTTACGTCGGCGCGAAGACTGGCCGCGACGGTATCCACGGCGCATCCATGGCATCGGCCGAGTTCACCGAGGAATCGAAGCAGAAGCGTCCCAACGTGCAGGTGGGCGATCCGTTTTTGGAAAAACTTCTGCTCGAAGCATGCCTCGAAGCGATGCAGACCGGCGCGATTGTCGGCATTCAGGACATGGGCGCCGCGGGACTGACGTGCTCCACCTGCGAGATGGGCAGCCGCGCGGGCACGGGCGTCGAAATCGATCTGCAATACGTGCCCCGGCGCGAAACGGGCATGACGCCGTACGAGATCATGCTCTCGGAATCGCAGGAGCGCATGCTGCTGGTGGCGGACAAAGGCCGTGAGTCCGAAGTATTCGCGGTCTTTCACAAGTGGGGACTGGACGCAGTGACAATCGGCCATGTCACGCCCGACGGGATTCTGCGCGTGAAGGATCACGGCAAAGTGGTGGCGGAGATTCCGAACCGCGCGCTTGCCGACGAAGCTCCGGTCTACAATCGGCCGTACACCAAGCCCGCGCGACTCGCGCCTTTGCAAGCCCCGGCGATCCCGGATCGTTCCACTCCGACGGCGATTCGCGCCGACCTCATCGCCCTGCTCAGTTCCGGCGATCTTTGTTCGAAGCGCTGGATCTGGGAGCAATACGATTACCTGGTCCGCAGCAGCACGCTCGCTGGACCCACAGCCGACGCCGCGATCATTCGCATCAAGGAAACCGGCACGTCGATCGCGATGTCGCTCGATGGCAACGGCCGCTATTGCGCGCTCGATCCGAGGGAAGGCACCAAGCTGATGGTCGCCGAATGCTGCCGCAATGTTTCCACCGCCGGCGCGCTCCCGGTGGCCGCCACCAACAATTTGAACTTCGGCAATCCGGAGCGGCCTGAGATCATGGCGCAGCTGGTGGAATCGATCGAAGGCATGGCCAAGGCCTGCGAGTTTTTCGAAACGCCGATCACGGGCGGCAATGTCAGCCTGTATAACGAGACGCTGGGCGAGGCGATTTTCCCGACGCCGGTGATGGGCATCGTCGGCTTGATGAAGACCGCGCTGCCAACGCCGATTCACTTCCCGGCTCCTGACCTCACGCTGATTCTGCTGGGCGGTTTTGGAAGCTGCGACGAAACGCATTTCGGAGGGACGCAGTACGCTAAGGTGATTCTCGAATCGCTGTGGGGCCTGCCGCCGATTTTGGACATGGATTATGAGAAGCGCGTGCATCAAGCGATCCGCGAAATCGTTTCGGCGAAGCTGGCGGATGCTGCGCACGACATCAGCGACGGCGGCCTCGCAATTGCGCTCTGTGAAAGCTCTTTCGGACTCGCAGGGATCGGCGCGCGCGTCGAGATTCCGGCCGGCCCGCGCCCCGAATTTACGCTCTTTCACGAAGGCCCTTCGCGCATCATCGTGGCCACTTCGCAGCCCGAAAAAGTTGTGGAAATCGCGCGAAAGAATTCGCTTGAAGCAGCGCGTATCGGTGTTACGATGAAGGAGCGGTTACGGATCGATTGCGGTTCGGAAACTTTGCTGGATTGCGACCTGACGGAGTTGAGGCAACCTTGGGAAACTTCACTCGAACGCCTGCTGCACCAGCAGTAGCAAAAATACATTTTGCCGCGCCGGTACTGGCGGAAATTCCATTCGACAAATTCCGCGAAGAATGCGGCGTCTTCGCTATTCATGGCCATAGCGAAGCGGCCAACCTCGCGTACCTCGGGCTCTACGCCTTGCAGCATCGCGGACAGGAAAGCGCCGGCATCGCCACCAGCGATCATCGCGAGATCCGCTGCTCCAAATCGATGGGGCACGTCGCAGATATATTCACGCCGGAACAGATCGCGAGCTTGCCCGGGAACATGGCGATCGGGCACACGCGCTACTCCACGGCCGGCGATACCGTGCTGCTGAATGCTCAGCCATTCCTCGTAATGTGCAACAAAGGCCAGATCGCGGTGGCGCACAACGGCAACATCACCAACGCGGGCGAGCTGAAGCGGGAACTGGAGCGCGAGGGATCCATTTTTCAGGCGTCCAGCGATACTGAAGTGATTCTGCACCTGGTTGCTCGATCGCGCGAACGGACTCTCGCGGGCGCCTTGCGCGAAGCTCTGCTTCAATTGGAAGGCGCGTTTTCATTGGTGTTTCTGGCCAAGGACCGCGTGATCATCGCACGCGATCCGCACGGATTCCGGCCGCTCGCCTTTGGAAAAATGCCGTCGCCTGAGGGCGGCACAGCCTATGTCTTCGCATCGGAAACCTGCGCGTTCGATCTCATCAACGCCGAGTATGTGAGCGACGTTGAGCCCGGTGAAATGGTGTGTGTCGGTCCGGAAGGTTTGACGCGCGAGCGCTGGGCTCCCGCCGCCCCTCTGGCCCATTGTGTTTTCGAGCATGTGTATTTCTCGCGGCCGGATTCCATCGTGTTCGGCCATTCCGTCGGGCAGTCGCGCGAGAATCTGGGGCGATTGCTGGCGCGCGAATCGGCCGTGCCCGCCGATGTGGTGGTTCCTGTGCCCGACTCAGGCGTGGCGGCGGCGATCGGTTTTGCGTCGGAATCCAACATCCCGTTCCGGCAAGCGCTCATCCGCAATCACTACGTCGGTCGCACATTCATCGAGCCATCGCAAGCCATTCGCGATTTCGGCGTAAAGCTCAAACTCAATCCCGTGCGCCATCAGTTGGAAGGCAAGCGCGTGATCCTGGTGGACGATTCCATCGTGCGCGGAACAACCAGCCGCAAGATCGTGCGCATGGTCCGCAATGCCGGCGCGCGCGAAGTGCATCTGCGCATCTCGTGTCCGCCCACAATCTCGCCGTGCTTCTATGGCGTAGATACGCCGTGCGAGAGCGAGCTGATCGCCGCCAACCAATCGATCGAAGGTATCCGCGAGTTCGTCGAAGCAGATTCGCTGGCTTATCTTTCGCTCGATTCTCTGCGCAAAGCCGTGTCCGATACCAAGGACCAATACTGCTACGCCTGCTACACGGGCAATTATCCGACCGAACTCGTGCAGATCGAAGAATTGGTCGCTGCCCGGACTCGCCGCTAACAGTCCCCAGCGAAGGGTACAATCAGAGCATGGCCGCAATCCCGACGCCGATGACCGTCGAAGAGTTCCTGCGCCTGCCCGAAGTGGAAGGCGAACGGCTCGAGCTCATTCACGGCGAGGTGGTCCAGGTGCCTTATGGGAAAGCTCCGCATGAAATAGTGAAGAAGAATCTAAATAAGATTCTCGTGTTGTGGCTGGCGCAAAACTCTTCTGCCGAGCTTTTCGTGGAGACTAGCTACCGCGTCGACGACGAGAATGTTCTGATTCCTGATGTGAGTGTGCTGTTTCCGGGGCGTATCGGGCCGGGCACGGAATGGATTCCTGACGCTCCAGAAATAGCAATTGAAGTGGTCTCTTCCGAAACGGCCGCTCGGCTCGAAGACAAGATCGAACTTTACCTTGCACACGGAAGCAAATCCGTCTGGGTCGCTTATCCGAAGAAGCGTGTAGTGTGGATCTATGATACGCGCGGTGGCGCAAGGAAATTCGAGCGCGACCAGCCGCTCACCGACCCCGTCCTTCCCGGCTTCAGCATTCCAACATTGGCGATCTTCGAGGGTGTCTAGTCCCCAGGTCAAATCCGGACCCGCCGTCGCTTCCTCGGCGCTCGCCATTCCGCATTCCCGCATTCGCGAGCTCGCTGAACTCGCGATGACCATGGACGGCGTGCTGAAGCTCTACTTCGGCGAATCGAGCCTGCCGACCCCTGAATTCATCAAGCGCGCCGCGCAAAAGGCCATGTCTGACGGCTTCACGTTCTACACCGAAAACGCCGGCCTGCCGACGGCGCGCAAAGCGCTGGCGCGTTATTACCAGGAACTGCATGGCGTGGAATTGGACCCGGCCGCCGAGATCGTCGTCACCGCGTCCGGTGTGCAAGCGCTGCACCTCGCCATTCGTTGCGTGCTCGACCCTGGCGATGAAGCATTGGTGTTGACCCCTGCGTGGCCCAACGGCGCGGCCAATGTGGCGATGGCGAATGCAGTGCCCATTGAAATTGCGCAGCCGCTAGTCGGCGATCGCTACGGAATCGATTTCAGCGCGCTCGAAGCAGCGCTCACTCCGCGCACGCGCCTGTTGCTCTACACCTCGCCTTCGAATCCCTTAGGCTGGGTGGCAACGCGCGACGAGCAACTCAAGCTACTCGAATTCGCGCGCCGGCACGGCTTGTGGCTGATGGCCGACGAAGTATATGAGCGCCTGAACTACAAGGGAGCGACTCCGACGACGCCCGCTCCTTCGATTTTGAAACTCGCCACGCGCGACGACGCCGTCATCGTCATCCAGTCGTTTTCGAAGGCGTATTGCATGACGGGCTGGCGTCTGGGATGGATGGTCGCCCGCCGCGATCTGGCCGCGCGAGCCACGCAGCTTAACGAATTCGTGGTTTCGCACGCGCCCAGTTTCACGCAGCGGGCAGGGGAGACAGCGCTTCTCTGGGGTGAGAAGGCGCTCGCCGAGATGCTGGTTCGCCTCAAAGAGAATCGCGACTTCTGTCTGGCGGCGGTCGCGAAGATGCCGGGCGTCACCGTGCCAAAACCGGATGGGGCGTTTTATCTGTTTCCCAAGATCGTGGGCGCTTCCGATTCGTTCGACTTCTGCAAACGGCTCTTGCTCGAAACGCATGTCGGACTGGCGCCCGGCGTTGCTTTCGGAGCGGGCGGCGAAGGATCCGTGAGAATCTGCTACGCCGCCGATCGGCCGATCCTGGAACAAGCCATGGCGCGGCTCAGCCTATTTCTTAAGTAGGGCGCGGGCAGGCGTTTATTGGTGCGCCGCGTTGTGCTTGTCGCGATAGATGTTCCGGCTCAGCTTATTCTGCTGCCGATTCACTCGCGCCTTTTCTTTGTTCGTTAAATTGCCACCGTTCTGCCTGCGATCGCGGCGTGTCTCGCGATTGAGACCCGCTTCCTTGTGCTCCAGGTTCGCGGTTTCGCGCGGCGTGAGCGAACCATTGGCAACGCCGTTCGCGATGCGGTCCTGCTGGTTTTCCTTGCGCTGTTGAATCTCTTGGGCGCTCAACATCACCCCGGTGACGGCGAATATTACCAATATTCTTTTCATGACTCGGTCCTCCTACCCCTGTAAACGCAGCCCGAGATGATAGCTCTCGCGCAAGCTCGTTAAAATTAATGAATGAGACTGGTACTCGCATGCACCATCGACGAGAAATCGATTCGGGATGCCGACCCCGCCTCGCTGACCAAGAAGCTTGCCGAGGCAAAGGCGTGGAAAGCCGCTGGCGAATTCCGCGACGCAGTGGTCGTCGCGGGCGACGCAGTTGTGGTGAAAGATGAAAAGATCTTCGAAAAGCCACGCGATCTCGGGGAGGCGCGAAATCCGCGGTTATGTTGGCCGGCATCCGGTATTGCAGTATGCGGGCGCTTTCGACGGGCGTTCTGCGCTTCGCTGAATCCATTTGCGGAAGCTGCAACATTTTCACCGCGATGCCCGTGAACAAGCTAGCGGTGTTCCTCAGAGAACAAGGCGTCGATGTCTAGTGCGAAGCCAGTCCCAGAAGGCGCCGCACCTCCTGCTCCAACCCCGGCGCGCAACCAATCGCGTTGCCGGCGTAGATCGACGAACCGCCATCCATATTGAGGTAGCGGGCGCCAGCCTCTTCCAAGATCACCTTATGCGGCGCAAAATCCCAAGGCGAGGCGACGGGCTCAACCCAAACCTCGGCTTGTCCGGACGCCACCATCATCGCGTCTGCCGCGCCGCCCAGCCCGCGGACCGCCCAAAACCGCGCCATCCAATCGAGCAACTGCCCGCGGAACGGCAGCGCCCCCATCTTGTCGTAGCCATTCACGCACAAAACAGATTCCTCGACCGATGTTTTCGTCGATGGGCGAATACCGGAGCCATTGCAATGCGCGCCGCCGCCCCGGCTGCCGGTATAAATCTTGCTCAGCACCGGCAGGTTCACAACGCCCACGGCCACGTCGCCATCCGCTTCGAGCGCGATCAGATTCGCCCACAGAGGATTGCCGCGTACATAATCTCGCGTTCCATCAATGGGGTCGATGATCCAACGGCGGCCGCTGCGCGAATCGGCGCGGGCGCCTTCCTCGCCCATGATTCCATCGTCTGGAAACGCATCGCTGAGCATGCTTGCGATCATTCGCTCGCATTCGCGGTCGGCCTGCGTCACGGGCGATTTATCGGGCTTGGTTTCGGCGACGATATCGGGCTGGTATCGCAACGCGAGGTCGGCAGCTATCTTCGCGGCTGCGATGGCAGTATCCAGTTCTTTAGACCACAAAACACACCGTAGCACGTCTACAATAGGCGCATGGCTGCTCGCACCGTGTACACGGTCCTCGAAGAAACGGCACGAATTCATGGCAAGGCCCCGGCGTTGCACCAGCCCACCGGCAAGGGCAGTTACCAGACTTTTAGTTGGCTCGAATATCAGCGCGCCGCCGAAGAAATCGCTTGTGGTCTGCGCCGGATCGGAATCCGGAAGGGCGACACCGTCGCGTTGCATTCGGAAACCCGCGCCGAATTCTATCTGGCCGACATGGGAGTGCTCGCGAACGGTTCCATTGCCGCAGCGCTCTATACAAGTTATCCTGCGGCCGATCAGGTGCACAATTTGCGCGCGAGCCGCGCCAAGGCCGTGTTTATTGAAGATCCCAAGAGCATGCAGGCGCTGATCGCGGCCAGTGGTTCGTCGCTCACGCAGTTGGATTGGATACTGCTCACCGGTGACGCGGAGGGCGCGATCACGCTCGATGAATTGCGGGCCGAAGGACGCAAGGCTTTGGATCAAGACCCTGGGGCGTTCGAAAAGATCCGCGCCGAAGTCCACCCCGAAGATCCCGCCGTTCTCTATCTCACGTCGGGCGCCACCGGCGAACCCAAGATGGGTCTCGTCACGCACGCCGCTCTCACCACTAACATCGACATGGGGCCGCAGGTGCTGGCACTCACGCCCGCCGATTCAACCATCGCGTTTCTTCCCTCGGCGCACATCGCGCAGCGCGTGGTGATCGAATTGCTCCCCATCCGCATGGGCATTCCCGTATGGTTTTCCGAGAGCCTGGCCAAGCTGCCGCACGAGATGAAGGCCATTCGGCCGACGTTTCTGCTCGCGCCTCCGCGCGTTTGGGAGCGGATTTTCGCCAGCATCACGGCCGAGGTGAAGAAGCGCGGAGCCTTCGCGCGACGGATGTTCTACGGCGCGGTTGGACTGGGCGCCGAGGTCGCGCGGCTGCGCGAAGAAGGCCGTCCGGTTCCGAAGCCGATGCTCGCGATGCTAAAAATTGCCGACCGCATCGTGTTTTCGAAGATCCGCGCGCGGCTCGGCGGACGGATTCGGATCGCGGCCTCGGGCGCCGCGCCGCTGGGCAAGGATCTCGCGCGATTCTACGCGGCCATCGGTATGCCGCTGATTGAAGGCTACGGGCTCACCGAAGGCGGCGTGGTCTGCCTCAATCCCGTCGATCGGCCGAAGTCCGGCAGCATCGGCGTCAAGCTTCCCGGCGTGGAACTGCGCCTGGCCGACGATGGCGAACTGCTGATCAAGAGCCCGACACTGTTCTCCGGCTATTACAAGGACCCGGCCGCCACCGCGGCCGTGCTGCGCGATGGCTGGCTTTACACCGGCGACATCGCCGAGTTCGATTCCGATGGATACGTCTACATCACCGGCCGCAAGAAAGAGCTGATCGTTTCGTCCAACGGCAAGAAGATTTATCCCGCGCGGATCGAGATGCTGTTCAAGACCGAGCCGATCATCAATCAAGTGGTGCTGATCGGTGATCGCCTGCCATACGTGACGGCTCTGGTGACGGTAAATGCGGCGGAGACGCCGAATTCCGCAGAAGCAGAAGTGAAGAAGGCCGTCGCGCGCATTAACCGGCGCCTCGCGCCATTCGAGCAGATCCGCAAATTCCGCATTCTCGAGCGCGAATTCTCTATCGAGACGGGCGAACTTACGCCCACCATGAAGGTCCGGCGCAATCGCGTGCTGGAGAACCACCGCGAACTGGTCAGCGAATTGTATATGGGGAAAGAAGAGAGTCAATAGGTGACGCGCTCCACCACGCGAAAGATCTTCCGAAGGAAATTACACTCCAAGGCGAAACCCGTGTCGACAATTACTTCTGGCTGCGCGATCGTTCCGATCCCAACGTCATCCCGTATCTCGAAGCCGAAAATCGCTACACGCAAGAGGTGATGGAGCCGACCAAATCGCTCCAGGACGGCCTGTATCACGAGATTCTCGGGCGCATTCAAGAGACGGATGTTTCCGTGCCGGTGAAGCGCGACGAATATTTCTACTACACCCGCACTGAAGAGGGCAAAGCGTACTCCATCCAATGCCGCAAGCACGGGAGCGTTGACGCGCCCGAAGAAATTCTGCTCGATTCGATCGTGCTCGCTGAAGGCCAGAAATATTTCCGGCTCGGAAATTTTGCAGTCAGTCCGGATCACCGGCTGCTTGCATATTCCACCGATCTGGAAGGCGACGAGTCGTACACCATCCAGATCAAGAATCTTGGAACCGGCGAACTGTTGCCAGATCGGATCGCGAACACCTACTACTCGCTCGAGTGGGCCAACGACAACCGCACGTTCTTCTACACCGTTCTCGATGCTGCCAAGCGGCCTTATCGAGCGTTCCGCCATGAGCTCGGCGCTGCATCGGACACGCTGGTGTATCAGGAGGACGACGGCCGCTTCAACCTGGGCCTGGCGAAAACACGCAGCCGGCGATTCATTTTCATCGAGCTGGCGAGTGCGATTACCTCCGAGTTACGCTACCTCGACGCCGGCGATTCGCACAGCGAACCGCGCGTGCTGCTTCCGCGGCGCCAGGATGTCGAATACGATGCATCGCATCACGGCGATTACTTCTTCATTCGCACTAACGACCAGGCTAAGAATTTCCGCCTGATGCGCGTTCCGGTGGCCGATCCGTCGATCGATCATTTGCAGGAGGTGATTCCGCCACGCGCGGGCGTCACCATCGAAGGCGTCGATTCGTTCGAAGATCACCTCGTTGTGTACGAGCGCGAGCGAGGCCTGGAGAAAATCTGCATCCGCGACGGATCCGGCTCTTTCTCCCACTACATCGAATTTCCTGAGCCCGTCTACAGCGTCGGCGCGACTGGCAACGCCGAGTACAAAACGAACCTGCTGAGGTTCAACTACACGTCGCTGGTTACGCCGGCGTCGGTATTCGATTACGACGTTCGCACGCGTGAACGGGAATTGAAGAAGCAATATGAAGTCCGGGGCGGATATGACAGGTCGCAATATCAATCCGAGCGCATCTTTGCCAAGGCGCCCGATGGCGTCGAAGTGCCCATTTCATTGGTATATCGGCGAGGGTTTCAGCGCAATGGGACGAGCCCTCTTCTGCTTTACGGCTACGGTGCGTATGGTCACAGCATCGATCCCCGATTTTCGTCCGATCGCCTGAGCCTGCTCGATCGTGGCTTCGTCTTCGCCATCGCGCACATCCGCGGCGGCGCCGAAATGGGCGAAGAATGGCACGATCAGGGCAAGCTGCTGCAGAAGAAAAACACCTTCACCGATTTCATCGCGTGCGCCGAGCATCTTATTCAAGAGCACTATACATCGAGCGATCGTCTCGCGATCATGGGCGGCAGCGCGGGCGGGTTGTTGGTGGGCGCGGTGCTGAACCTGCGGCCCGAATTGTTTCACGCCGTGATCGCGAAGGTGCCTTTCGTCGACACTCTCAACACCATGCTCGATCCAACGCTGCCGCTGACCATCGCCGAGTACGAGGAGTGGGGCAATCCGGAACAAGAGGAGTTCTACCGCTACATTCGATCGTATTCGCCGTATGACAATGTCGCGCCGCGCCAGTATCCGGCGATGCTTGTTACTGCTGGGCTCAATGATCCGCGCGTCTCCTATTGGGAACCCGCAAAATGGGTGGCCAAGCTGCGCGCGCTCAAGACCGATTCGAATGTTCTGCTGCTCAGGATCGACATGGGGAGTGGACACTTCGGCCCGTCCGGCCGCTATGAAGGAATCAAGGAAGTGGCCTTCGACTACGCCTTCCTGCTCTCAAGAATTCTCACGAACGATCGCCCGCGCAGTTCTTCCACGGTAAGCCCGGACGACGTCGCTTCCTCCGTTGTGAACGCCCCGCAATTGACACCTCGCAGCAGAAAATTCAACAGCCCTTGACCCGTGGCCGCGTCATCGAACACGTCGCCCACTAATGTTGCTTGCGCCGCTTTGTCGATGAAATTCCGCATTCGCGTCGCAGCCGGTTCCAGGCTCTTCAAGAAAAACGCATAAACCGCGGCATATCTCGTGGGAAGCTGGCCGGGATGCAAATCCCAGCCTTGGTAATAGCCGTTCGCGAGCGATCGCTGCACCAGGTCGAAGTGATGCCGCATAGCCCGATGAACGATCGCGCGATTCTCCGCCGCCTGTTCTTCGGTGAGCTGTCCGCGATGCTTCGGAATCGGCAGAATGGTGCTCGGGCCATCGGAAAGATGCACGCCGCGCCCCGCCGCGCTCACTTGCATGACGTTGCGCGCAAAGTCGCACGCCGGATGGTCCAGGCGCTGTTCGGCCGCCGCGATATCGCAACTCGCGTTGTAATCGTAGGGGCCGAAGTGGAGCCCGCGGCAACGCCCGCCTGCCGGTGCGATCAGTTTCGGAATCGCCACGGCGCCGCTCGCATCGAAGATTGCCTCGGTAGTCTCGATCATCAGCTCGATCTTGACTGACCCGGCCGCGAACCCGCGCTCCGATTCCAGGCGATCGAGCGTAGCCGCCAATTCCGCGACCTGTTCCGGCACCGTCACCTTTGGCAGCGTCACGGCGAAATTTTCTGGGAGTTGGCTCAATTCTGCGAAGAATAATGCCAGGGTTCGATGCGCGCGAGCGCGAGACAGTTCCGTCAACGGCTTGATCCGAATGCCAATAAAAGGCGGCAATTTCGACGCCTGTTTCAGCGCCAGCGCCGCCGATCGTGCGTGCCCGTCCTCTTCAGCGTCGGAACGATACCCGTAGCCGTCTTCGAAATCGATGCGGAAATCTTCCACCGGTTCTCGCTCCAGCTTTGCGACGGTGCGATCGAAGACGGACCTGGCAAACTCGCCGCCCGCCAGCCCCAGGCATCGCGCAAATGTTGCCGCATCCGGCGTATAGTTGCGAATCAGATCGAGCGCGAGCGTGCCCAATCGCGCGGGAGTTTCGGCTTTGAACAACTGCGCGCCGCCGTAAACTACATGGACCGGCTGCCGGTCCGATGACGTCAGAACCACCGCGTCATGAGCACTTTTTGCTCGGTGTAAAACATCACGGCGTCCTTACCATGCGCATGCAAATCGCCGAAGAACGAATTCTTCCATCCCGCGAAGGGGAAGAATGCCATGGGCGCGGCGACGCCAACGTTGATCCCAACCATGCCCGCCTCTACACGCGACGAATACTCACGCGCCGCCTTACCGCTACTCGTAAAAATCGAAGTCGCATTGCCGAACGGCGACGTGTTCACCAGCGCGATGGCGTCATCCAGCGTCTTCACGCGAATCACCGAAAGCACTGGCCCGAAAATTTCGTCGCGCGCAATCGTCATCCCGGGCTGCACGTCGTCGAAAATCGTCGGCCCGAGGAAAAAGCCGTCACCGCCATCAAACGAGCGCCCGTCCAACACCGGCTTAGCTCCCTCATCGACGCCCTTCTTGATGTAGCCGGCCACGCGCTCCTTGTGTTCCTTCGTTACCAGCGGCCCCATGCCGACGCCCTCTTCGATGCCGTCGCCGATCTTCATGGCGTTCGTCTTTTCCACCAGCAGCTTCAACAACGGCTCGGCCGCATCGCCCACCGCCACCAGCACGCTTCCCGCCAGGCAACGTTCGCCCGCCGCACCAAACGCCGAGCTGATGATGTTCTCCACGGTCTTCGGCATGTGCGCGTCCGGCATGACCACCAGATGATTCTTCGCGCCGCCCAGCGCCTGCACTCGCTTGCCTTCCTCGGCCGCGGTTTTGTAGATGTACTTCGCGATCGGTGTCGAACCAACAAACGAAATCGCGCGCACCAGCGGATGATGCAGCAGCGCATCCACAGCCACCTTGTCGCCGTGAATCAAATTGAAAACGCCCGCGGGGACGCCAGCTTCGTGCAGCAACTGCGCCGCCATGGTGGGCGTCATCGGAACCTTTTCGGACGGCTTCAAGATGAACGCGTTTCCAGCCGCAATAGCGAACGGCCACATCCACATCGGAACCATCGCGGGAAAATTGAACGGAGTGATGCCGGCGCAAACCCCTAGTGGCTGCCGGATGGTATGGCTGTCGATGCCGCTCGACACATCGTTCAGTGAATCGCCCATCATCAGGCTCGGCATCCCACACGCTACTTCCACCATCTGAATACCGCGTCGAACTTCGGCGCGCGCGTCGTCGATGGTCTTGCCGTTCTCAGTGGTCAGCGTTGCTGCCAGCTCGTTGGCATGCTTTTCGAGTAGCGTCTTGTAGCGATACAGCGGCTGCATCCGTTCCACTACGGGCACGTCGCGCCATTTCAGGAACGCGGCGTGCGCCGCCTTCGCCACGCGGTCGACGTCATTGGCGGTCGCATACGCCACCTGCGCGATTTCCGCGCCAGTCGCGGGATTGGTCACGGGCATGAGCCGCCGGCTGCCGGCGTCTCTCCCATTGACCATTGATGTAGAAGGAGACAGTTTGGACGGACGGTTGGCTGGCAATCATTTGGATTTCTCTCTACCAGGGTACTATTGCGGCGCCTTCTATTGTGGCCTTGGCCCGCGCTGGAAGAGCTCCAGGTACAAATTGTTCGGATCGCGCACCATGCAGAATTTCGACGTGCCGTTCAGCACCGGCTCGCCGTTTTTCGAAATCACGGTGACCCCCGCGGCCTTCAGCGCCTTCACCGTCGCATCGATATCGCGTACGCCCACCTGCAAAATGGCCGTCCCGGGATCCTGCACCCGCGTGTGCAGAGGCTTCCGGTCGATATCTTTGAACTCCATGAACGCCATCATCACGGACGTGCCCGGAATCAGCGCCGAGCTTCTGCGAAACTGCGCGCCCGGTGTGCCCGCGGTATCCATCATGAGCTTGGTGCCGTCCCACGCCGTCGGCGGCCGCGTTTGAAATCCCAGCACATCGCGATACAAGTGCAACGTCTGATCCAAATCCGCGACGATGATTTCGAAAGCCCCGCCGATGATGTTGCTCGTCTCGGGCGCTGTGGTCGGTGGCGGCGTACCCCGCTGCGAAATTTCGATGAAGAAGCCGTCGGGGTCCTGGACGAATACCACGTGTCCGACGCTGCCATTCGCGCCTTTGAGCGCCGCAGGCTCGCCGCCCTGGCTATTGATGCGCGCATGCGCGGCCTTCAATTTCGCCATCATGGCGTCCATGTCGCGCACCGTCAGAATCAGGCTCGCCGCGCCTGGATCTTGAAACCGGGGATGCGCCGCCTGGCGATCGATGTCTTTGTAGTCGATCAGCTCGACGCCCAGCTTCGATCCCGGAATATGCAGAAGCGCGGGACGCGACTGCGCTCCGGGCGTGTTGCCCATGTCGATGATCCACGGCGTGCTATCGAACGCACGCGGCGGATTCGGCATCTCCAGCCCCAGTACGTCGCGATAAAACTCCACCGATTTCTCCACGTTCGCGACAATGTGGCTGAAGCCGCCCACGCCCACCACTGCGCCCGGTTCCGCAGGTGTCTGCGCCAATGCGCTTCCAGCAACGATGAGAAGAACTGCGGCAACACGTGTCATAGCTCGGTGCCCATAGCTTGGTGTATGATACACTGCCGCGGAGATCCCATGCGATTATTCCTCGTGGCCTTCTGCGCCTTGGCGGCATCCGCAGCCTCCCCCGATGGCGCCGCTATCTTCGAAAACCACTGCGCCTCATGCCATCAACCCGAAACGGGTTCGCGCACACCCACTCGCGCCGAACTCGCGAATCTCACGCCGGAGCAGGTGATGACCGCCTTGCTCCGCGGCAAGATGACCATCCAGGGCTCCGTGCTCGCGACCAGCGAAGTGCGCGCGGTGGCGCTGTACGTCACCGGAAAAAATTGGTCCACGCAACCGGTGGACCCGGCGGCAGGCCGTTGTTCCGGCGCTCCGAAGCCGTTCGCTCCCGGCGCCGGCGATTGGAACGGGTGGGGTGTCGATGCTACCAATGCGCGCTATCAGCCGCACCCCGGCTTCCAGGCGGCGGATGCGCCCCGGCTCAAACTCAAATGGGCTTTTGGATTTCCTGACGACACGCAAGCCGCCGGGCAGCCGGTTATCGTGGGTGGCCGCGTATTCGTTGGCAGCAACGGCGGCATGGTCTATTCGCTGGATGCATCCACGGGCTGCGTTTATTGGAGCTACGACGCCGGCGGCATCGTGCGAACCGCGATCAGCATCGTGAAATCTCCCAAATCGCGCCGCTGGATCGCGTATTTTGGCGACTATCACGCTTCCGCACACGCCGTCGACGCGGAGACGGGCAAGCCAATCTGGAAGGTGAAGATCGACGATCATCCCGCCGCGCGCATCACCGGCTCGCCCACCTATTACGACGGCCGGCTGTATGTCCCCGTAGCGTCTTCAGAAGAGCTGGTCGGCGGATCGCCGCAGTATGAATGCTGCACGTTTCGCGGCAACTTGAGCGCGGTGGATGCCGAAACCGGCCGCGTGATTTGGAAAGCTTACTCGATTCCCGATCCGCCGAGGGTGTACAAGACGAATTCCGCGGGCACCAAGCTGTATGGACCCGCAGGCGCGGGAATCTGGTCGTCTCCCACCATCGATGTGAAGCGCAAACGCATCTACGTCGGCACCGGCAATTCCTACACCGGCGTCGCGATTCCAACCAGCGACTCTGTTGTGGCTTTCGACCTTGCGACCGGCAGTATGCTGTGGTCGAGCCAGGTCACTCCCGGCGACAATTGGATGATTGGCTGCCCGAAGGGTCCAAATTGCCCCGAAAATCCGGGCGAAGACATCGATTTCGGAAGTTCCTCCATCCTGCATTCGCTCCCTGGGGGCAAACAAATTCTCGTCGCGACGCAGAAGTCGGGCGTGATGTACGGCCTTGACGTCGATCAACGCGGCAAAGTGCTATGGAAGACGCGCCTCGGCGTGGGCGGCGCGCAGGGCGGCCTTCAGTGGGGCGCGGCCTTGGACGAGCATACGGCGTACGCCGCGGTTTCCGATCTCAGCCAGCGCGATAAAGGAACGCCCGGCATGAACGCCGTCAAAATCGACACTGGCGAAAGGCTCTGGTCCACGCCGGCTCCCGATGGTGCGGGCGTAAAGGCGCAGCTATCGGCCGTCTCCGCTATGCCGGGGCTCGCTTTTTCGGGATCCTGGGGCGGCCATTTGCGGGCTTATTCCACAAAAACCGGGGAAATTGTCTGGGATTTCGACGCAATGCGCGAGTTTGAAACCATCAACCACGTCGCGGCCCAAGGGGGCTCGTTCAACGGCGGCGGAGTGGCTATCGCAAATGGCATGGTCATCACCGAAAGCGGCTTTGGATTTGTTGGCGGAAAGCCGGGCAATGTCCTACTGGCGTTTTCAGTCGACGGCCAGTAGCCCGGGCTAGGCGTTCGCGCGGCCGCGCGCTCCGCCGAGGGAAATCAGCGTGTGGATTTTCGCGAGCAGGTCCTTGGCGTGAATCGGCTTCGATAAATAGTCGTCCATGCCCGCTTCAATACACCGCTCGCGATCGCCGTCCATGGCATGCGCCGTCAACGCCAGGATCGGAGTATGGCGATCGCTCGCTTGCTCTAGCTTTCGAATCGCCGCCGTAGCTTCCAGCCCGTTCATGTTCGGCATTTGCACGTCCATCAGGACTAAATCGAACGATTCGGCCGAGCACATCGCTACAGCTTCCACGCCGTCTTTTGCAATCGCAATGGCGTAGCCGTTGCGCTTCAAAATATTGGTGGCTAGAACGCGATTGGTAGCATCATCTTCCACCACCAGGATTCGCATCCCTTGGCTCGCCGCTGGAGCGGTTATCGAGGGCGGCGCTGGAGCTGGATCGGGCGTTTCAGCGCTCTCGGCGCTCATCACCTTCACGATCGCGTCAAACAGCGTGGAGGTCGTCACGGGCTTGGTGAGATAAACGGAAATGCCCAACTCCTCGCATTGATCCGAACTCACTTGCCAGCCGACCGAGCTGAGCATCATGATGGGCGGCGGCGCGGGCGACGATTGCGAGAGCATCCGCCGCACCAGCTCCAGCCCATCCATGCCGGGCATCTGAAAATCCACCAGAATCAGCTTGAACGGCTGGTGATCGCGATCCGCTTCCCGCGCCAGCTTCAGTGCTTGCGCGCCGCTGGATGCAGCCACCGCGTGCATGCCCCAACGCTTGAAAGTTTCGACTAAAATTTTGCGGTTGGTCGCGTTGTCATCCACGATCAACACCGGCAAACCCGCAAGAACGGGCGGATTGCGATCAGTCTCCCGGGCCTGGGTACCGGCCACGTGCCCAAACCGCGCGGTGAAATGGAACAGGCTGCCTTTGCCGGGCTCGCTATTCACCCAGATCTTGCCGTCCATCAGCTTCACCAGGCTGGCGCAAATCGCCAGGCCCAGGCCCGTTCCGCCGTGACGGCGCGTGCTAGACCCATCCACTTGAACGAACGCATCGAAGATGCTGGCTTGTTTGCCGGATGGAATGCCAGACCCGGTGTCCGCTACGACGAAGTGAACAGAGGTTCCATCTTCATCCACTGCTTCCAGCCGCACTACCACCGTCACTTCGCCTTCCTCGGTAAACTTGATTCCGTTGCCGATCAGGTTCACAAGAACCTGGTGCAGGGCAGTGGGATCGCCCACCAGCTTAGCCGGAAGATCGCGCTGCACCTGA
Source organism: Bryobacterales bacterium (assembly GCA_963772905.1). Classification (GTDB taxonomy): domain Bacteria; phylum Acidobacteriota; class Terriglobia; order Bryobacterales; family Bryobacteraceae; genus Palsa-89. Next base: position 1,336,323 of record CAVYZD010000001.1, read on the forward strand.
TACGTCAGCTCCAGGCCCTTTTCATGCGCGGGAAGCGCCAGCGCGCGCACGGTTTCGCCAACCAGGCTCTCCAGATCGAACTCCACCCGTTCCAGAGTCACTTTGCGAGCCTCCAGCTTCGAGAAATCCAGAATATCATTAATGATATTCAGCAGAGAATTCGCTGAGCCTTGTACAATTTCCAGGAATTCGCGCTGTTCCGCCTTGAGATCGGTGTCCAATACCAGAGCCGTCATTCCGATGATCCCGTTCATTGGCGTACGAATTTCGTGGCTCATATTGGCTAGAAATTCGCTCTTCAATCGCGCCATTTCCTCGGCCTTCTCCTTGGCTAGCTGCAGCTCGTCGTTCGCCGCCTTCAGCTCGGCCGTCCTCTTAGCCACTTCCTGCTCCAACTCCGCGCGATACTGCTGAAGCTTGAGATCGCGCTCGGCCAAGCGCGCGTTTTCCTCTTCGAGCAGGGTTTTCAGGATCGCGTTGCCCATCTGCTCGCCAATGAATCGAATGGAGCTGATCTCCCGATCGGAGTGATCGTGCGCCTCCCGATGGTGGACGTTAATCACTCCAATGGTACGTCCCTTGTTCACGAGCGGCACAGAGAGAAATGCTTCGTAGGTGTCTTCCACCAGTGTGGAAAAGTTTTTGAACCTGGGATCGGCGGATGCATTGGAGCCGAGCGCAACCACCGATTGATGCTCGGCCACCCAACCAGTCACGCCCTCGCCCAGCTTGACCCGCACGTCTGCGAGATCCTGCGTCCGGGGAACTTGCGAAGCGCGCAAAACGAACTCCCCCGTGGCCGATTCCACCAGATAAATCAGGCACGCATCGCAACCCGTTGACTGCGCGGTTAATCCGACGATCTGCCCCAGCATCTCATCGAGCGAAAGTTCAGATGTAACAATACGGCTAACTCGGTGCAGAAGTGTCAGGTCAGAGCTGTGCCCTTGCAGATCTTCCGACATGGGGTAATTCGAGCCTAAGAGAGAACCGGCGCGACGGTCCAATCAAAAGTTTCTATGAGGTGGATGGAAGGCCTCCCAGACGCGAAGCCTCAAAAGTGATACGTAAACTTCACCCTGAAATTAATCCCATCCTGATAAATGACGTCCTCCACATGCGCCACCGACGCCGGATCGCCGATTCGTTGGTCGAAGGCGTTGTAGACGCTCGCCGAAAGCTCCCATCCCTTCAGCGCCCTCGGGCTGAAGAGCGTGAAGTTGGGAAGAACATAGGCCCCCGCGAAATCTCCCCCCAGTGTTCGCCTGCTGCTCACATACTGGAGATCCATACTGGCGAATACCTTCCCTTTGAAAAGCGGCACACTGAAATTGGTCTGCGCTAATACATGCGGCGAATTGATTAGAGGGCCCGACTCGCCCAGGTTCTTCGCGTCCTCGAAGCTCAAGCTGACCCCGGCTTCAAACCCGCTGTGCGACTGCCGTTTTAGCGCGAGCTCGGCGCCCCTCAGATCCACACGCTCATTGTTCTGGTAAACGATCAACCCCGTCAGTGGATCCATGCCCGCGCTGATGAGGTCTCGGACCGGGTAGTAGTATCCCGAAGCCACCAGCCGGAATCCCCTGGGGAGCGATTGCTCCAAAACCAGCTCCGTCGTCCGCGCGGTTTCAGGCCTGAGGTTGGGATTCGCCTCCTGGCTTCCTGGAACAGCGTAATAGAGCTCAAAGGGAGTGGGCGCGCGAAATGACTGGCTGTACAGCAGCTTGATATTGGTGCCTTCCACCGGCTGATAGAGCAGCGCAGCCCGTGGATTGGCCGCGCCCCCGAAAGTGGAATAGTGATCGTAGTTCAGACCTAGATCCAAGATCACGCGCTTCCCAAGCGTGATCTCGTCTTGCACGTGCACTCCCCACACGCTCGATTGCTCCCGGCTGTTCAAGTACAGAGCATACGGCTGCGCGTCGTAGTTCCATTGATGTTCCTGGAAATTGTTCCGATATTCCGAGCCAACAATCATCTTTTGGCCGAACGGCAGGCTCTTGGAAAGCCCAAACGAGACGCCTGCGTCCTGTCCTCTGCTCGAGTCTTCATTCAGAACCTCGGAGGCGCCCCCATACGAACTCTCGTCCAAAGCGTAGGTTCCACGGTAACCGGTGTTGTCATAGTAAGCGCGCGAAACATAACCCCAATCGCTACCGAACTGATGCTCATAGCTCAAATCCAGATAGCCCGACACGATGCGAATTCGATTGGCGGGGTCGTTGAAAATCGTTCCATATGCCGCCGCCGGGTCGCCCTGTTCCGAAGAACCGTAAGCCCCTTCCAGCGTGAAGCCGCGATAAGACAACCGGCCGAATTCCTGTCTGGCCCCCGATCCGTCGACATTCTGGGCGATGCCATTGTTGGTCAGAGGATTGTCGAACTCCTTGAAATACAGCCGATCGGGTCCGTGGCTGTCGAAGTAAGAGCCGGATACCAGCATATCCACGCCGTTGTCGAACTCATGCCCGTAGGTCAGGCGCGATCCGTACGTTCCGAAGCTGCCTGCCTCCCCCGTTACGCTAAGGCCTTTCTGATCGTGCCCCCGCTTGCTAATCACGTTGATGACGCCCAAAAGCGCGCTCGCGATGTAGATCGGCGAGTTCGGCCCGCGGATCACTTCCATGCGATCGATCAAATCGAGGTCGATCGGGAAGTCCCTCCCCAGCGAAATGCCCCCATCTACGGTATCGGCCACGCGGTGACCATCTACCAGAAGAAGGATGCGGCTGTTGTAGTCGCCCGGCGGGCCGAATCCTCGCACCCCCACATAGCTCCCCACGCGATCAGAAGTTACATAGAACCCTGGCACATTACGCAGAACATCGGCTAGCGTGCGATAACCGTATCTTCTAATCTCCTCGCCCGTGACAATGGTGATCGAAGCGGGCGCGTTCGTGACGCTCTGTTTGTACCCGGATGCGCCGAACACCGAATCGATCTCCACCTTCAACAAATCCTCCAGGCCCATGCCCATAACATCGGGGACAGGCGGAGTAGACTGCGCGGCGAGCGGCTTGGGATCCGAAGCGCCGAGCAGCCAGACCAATAATAATGAGATCGTTCCTCTAGCCATCCGTGCCTAGCCCCACGTAGCGCATATCGGCGCGTCTTGCACTAATAGTGGGGAGGCCTAGGAACCGGCCAAAACGCCTTTGTAGAGATGCGCGCGTAGCCTGGCTGCGTTGTTCACAAGGAAATGGCCGCCGCTGTCAAACCGTCGCCCCCGGCTCGGTGGTTTCTCCATCTTCGCTGGGGCCAGCCGCTGGTAGCGTGTAGAATTAAGTCAGATGCTAACCCGGCTCTACATCGACAATTTCCGATGTTTTGTGGGCTTCGATTACCGCCCGGGGCGTATCAACTTGATCCTGGGACGCAATGGTTCCGGCAAGTCGAGCATGCTGGACGCTCTCTTGAAAGTGCGTCAGTTCACCACCCGCGGTGATCGGGCTGACGAGCTCTTCATGTTGCATCAGCGGACCCGCTGGGATGATCGGCCCGATCAGACCTTTGAAATCGAGGCTACACTAAACGGTAGGTCTTACCTTTATCAGCTCGTGATCGAGCCTCTGGGAGACCCGCCTCTGCCCCATGTCGGCTCTGAAACTATATACCTGGACCAAAAGCCCCTCCTCGAATTCACGCAGGGCGAGGTTCAGCTTTACGACGATGGACAGCCGCAATTTACTTATCCTCTAGTAACTGACCGTTCAGCCCTGCTGACGGTTTCGGAAAAGGCCGGCCTAATACGCCCCTTCAAGCAGTGGCTCGGTGGCGTGTATTCCTTCCGGCTCAACCCTTTCGCCATGGATCTGCGCGCGGAAGGTGAAAACCTATACCCGAATGTCAACCTCTCAAATATCGCCTCCTGGTACAGGCACCTATTACAAGACGATCCCAGAGAGAACCAGGAACTTTTGGCAAGCTTACGCGAGGCGATCGATGACTTCAACTTCCTAGAGCTTGAGTTCGCCGGGGAGAATATACGCTTACTTGTAGCCGACTTCGGTCGCAGGGGAGGGAGTCTCAAAATCGGTTTCTCCGAATTGTCCGACGGCCAGCGTTGCCTAATTTGCCTCTATGTAATTCTTCATTTTGTGGTAGCGAAGGGGGGCACTGTTATTCTCGACGAGCCCGACAATTTCATCTCGTTGGCCGAAATTCAGCCCTTGCTAATGAAAGTGATAGATATCGTCGAAGAGCGAAAGGGCCAAGTCGTATTGATTTCTCATCACCCTGAGTTCATCAACCAATTGGCTCCTAGCCACGGTGTCCAATTCGTTCGAAATGACATTGGCGCCGTCCGCGTCGAGCCTTTCCATGGGGATCCTGATAGCAGCCTTCCCCCCGCCGAACTGGTAGCTCGCGGATGGGAGCGTGGCTAGAGTCTCGCATGTCATCGTGCTGTTCGAGGACGCGCGACATCGGCGACTGATCTACCGTTATCTAAAGCGACTTCGACTCGAGAACGCCGCCCATTTCGAACCTCCTTCGAGCGGGAGAGGATGCGGTGAGCAGTGGGTCCGTGAGCGATATGCGAATTCGGTGCGGGCATTTCGTGCACGACACGCGAAGACCGCTCTAATCGTTGCCATCGACGCAGATACGGGCGACAGAAATAGGCGCCTTCGTCAACTCGAACATGCATTGTCTGCCGCCCAGTTGCCGCCTCGAACGGCAGAAGAAAGGATTGTCCACCTCATACCAAAACGCAACATAGAAACCTGGATTCTCAACCTCAATGGCAGCGTTGTCGACGAAGAAACGGATTTCAGCCGCGAGGGCGTCGACGAGATGGTCGTGTCTGCCGCGAATGCTCTCTTTGATTGGACCCGCCCCAATGCCGTGATTCCTCCGCACTGTGTTCCCTCCCTGCGCTTGGGCATCGAAGAACTCAAGCGCCTTGAATACGAGCAGTAGAGGGCGTGCGCCGAAGCTCCGGTGTCGAAGCTCCGGGATTCCTCACACACGGGTGGTGCTATCCTGAAATCCTGCGGGCGCTCCCCGAGCCTCACCTTATGCCGAAGCTGACTTACCAGACGCCGGGCGGAATCAGCGTCACCCGCCAGACCTCGTCGGTCCCCTATCACAAAGGCCTCGCGGCGCTGCTCGACAAGTTGGACCGCTATCGCGGCATCTACCTTTCGTCCGGCTACGAGTATCCGGAACGCTACTCGCGCTGGGACGTCGCGTCCCTCTGCCCGCCCATCGAAATCATCGCCACTGGCCGCGACATCGTGTTCAACCCTTTGAACGCGCGCGGCGAGGTGTTGAACAAGATTCTGTTTCGCATTCTCGAAAGCCATCCGCATTGGGAACAGTTTGGTTTCGAGGGTGCCACTCTACGCGGACATTTGCAGCCTCTGCCGGCTCTGTTTCCCGAAGAAGAGCGCAGCAAGCAGCCTTCGGCCTTTTCGATCCTGCGCGCGCTGATCGGTGAATTTCAGAGCGAATTGGATAGCCGGCTCGCGCTGGTGGGCGCATTCGGATACGATCTTCTGTTTCAGTTCGACCCCATCCAACTCAAGCTCCCGCGCCACGAACATCACAAGGACCTCCACCTCTTCCTGTGCGACGACATTTACTACATGGATCGCAAGAAAGAGCAGATCGAGCGCTTTCGTTATGACTTTGCACTTGGCGACCTGACCACGGAAGGCCTCGCTCGCACCGGCGCTCCTGCCCGCCGATCGCCAAAGCGTCCCGATAACGAAATCGAATCCGACCACAGGCCGGAAGAGTACATGGCCAAGGTGGAAGCCGTTCGCGAAGGCATGCGCCAGGGTGAATACTACGAAGTGGTCCTCCGGCAAACCTTCCAGGCCAACTATTCCGAAGGCGCCGCGGCGCTGTTTCGACGCATCCAAAAAGCCAGTCCCAGCCCTTACGAGTTCCTGCTGCAGTTGGGCGACGAGCAGCTGATTGGGGCGTCCCCCGAGATGTTCGTGCGCGTGGAAGGCAATCGCGTGGAAACCTGCCCGATCTCGGGAACCGCGCGGCGCACGGGCGATCCGCTGCGCGACGCCGACAATATCCGCGAGTTGCTCAATTCCACCAAGGAAGAATCCGAGCTGACCATGTGCACCGACGTGGATCGCAACGACAAGTCGCGTGTGTCGGTGCCGGGCTCGGTGAAAGTGATCGGACGGCGCTTGATCGAATCCTATGCGGGCGTTTTCCACACGGTGGATCACGTGGAAGGGATTCTGCAGCCGGGCTTCGATTCGCTCGACGCGTTTCTCACGCACATGTGGGCGGTCACCATCATGGGCGCCCCGAAGAAAGCAGCGGCGCAGGCCATCGAGGATCTCGAACGAGACGCGCGCGGCTGGTACGGCGGCGCGGTCGGCATGCTGTCGCTGAATGGCGATATCAATACCGGAATTTTGATCCGCACCGTTCATTTGCGCGATGGAATCGCACGCTATAGCGTCGGCGCGACGCTGCTCTACGATTCGGTTCCAGAGCTCGAGGAGCAGGAGACGCGGCTCAAGGCCACTGGATTTTTCCGGGCGCTCCGGGGCGCGAAGCAGGCCCCAGCGGCCGAGACCGCTTCCAGCCAGAGCGGCCACGGTTTGAAATTGCTACTGGTCGACAATAACGACTGCTTCATTCATACGCTCTCCAACTACGCCCGCCAAACCGGCGCCGAAGTGGTCACCTATCGCGCGGGAGTTCCGCACCAGTTGATCCTGGATTTCGCACCGCACCTGCTGCTGATATCGCCCGGTCCCGGCCGCCCGTCCGACTTCGGCGTTCCCGATCTGGTGAAGTTTGCCGCTCGCGCCGGCATTCCCCTGTTCGGCGTTTGTCTCGGACTGCAAGGAATCGTGGAGGCATTCGGCGGCGAGCTAGGCGTGCTCGATTACCCAATGCACGGCAAGCCCTCCACCGTGGTGCATCGCAATCTCGGAATCTTCGAAGGACTGCCCGAGCGCATCAAGGTCGGCCGCTACCATTCGCTTTTCGCGCGCAAGGAGACTTTCCCCGCCTGCCTGGAAGTGACCGCCGAATCCGAGGATGGCGTCATCATGGGGCTCCGGCACCGGGAACTGCCGATCGAAGCCGTGCAGTTTCATCCCGAATCGATCCTCACGTTGGACGGCAATTGCGGACTGCGGCTGATCGAAAATGTCGTTTCGCGAGCCGCGCTGGCCCGTACCGCGACTCCGGCCTAGTACGAGTTGGCCGGACGGTCTAGTGTGCTAATCTGAGAGCTGATTTCATAATCTCTTTAGGTTCGCGGGACCGCAAGAACGGGTCCCGGCGCCAGGAAACGACGCCGTGCAGTTCGATTTATCCGACATCGTATTTCTCGTGGTTGTGCTGTCCATTGCGGTGCTGCTGATCAACGGTAGCGGAGGCGGGGGCGGGCATCGCGCGCGAGTGCCGGTGGCCGGTTGAGAACGTGCTCGGCTTTCCCTCCTAGTTCCAAATGCCCTCGGCGATCGTGATCGGCGGAGGTCTGGCTGGCCTCGCCTCGGCTGCCGCGCTGGGCCAATCCGGATTCCAAGTTGATCTTTTCGAAGCCCGCGGATTCCTCGGCGGCCGCGCTACTTCCTATCCCGTGTCGGGCGAAGGCACCGAAGTCATCGACAATTGCCAGCACGTACTGCTGCGCTGCTGCGTCAATTTGATGGACTTTTACCGGCGATTGGGCGTCGCCGACCGGATTCAATTTCACAAACGGTTTTACTTTATCGAGCCAGGCGGCCGAACCTCGATCCTGGAGGCCGGCAGCCTGCCCGCGCCGCTGCACTTCACCGGCAGCTTTCGGAAGCTGGCATTTCTGGGGCTTTCCGACAAGATCGCGATCGCCCGAGCCCTGTTGGCCATCCGGCGCGAGCACGGGCGGCGCCAGGATCTGGACCGCATCACGATGCTCGATTGGCTCCGCGAAAAGCGCCAGACCGAAATGGCCATCGCGCGCTTCTGGAACCAGGTCCTGGTCAGCGCGGTGAACGAAACATTGGATCGGATGGCCGCGAGCCACGGATTTCAAGTCTTTTGGCTGGGCTTTCTGGCGCGCGCGAACACCTATGAGATGGGTATCCCAGCGGTTCCATTGGGCGACTTGTATGGTCCGGAAGCCTGGCGGCGAATCGCGAACGTTCGATTGCATCCCCGCACGCCCGTGGATCAGGTGATCGTGGAAAACGAAGCCATTCGCGGCGTAATGGCCTGCGGTCAACAACATACGGCTGACTATTACATCTCGGCGCTGCCCTTCGAGCGCGTCCCGGCGGTGATTCCGGCCCTGGATTTGAACATCGAAAGCTTCGAGCACTCGCCGATCACGGGCATTCACTTATGGTTTGACCGCAGCGTCACGCAATTGCCGCATGCCACGCTGCTCGACCGGACCATTCAGTGGATGTTCAACAAATCCGGCGGGCGGTATTTGCAACTGGTAGTGAGCGCGTCGCGCAGCCTGGTGGAGATGCAGCGAGGCGAAGTGATCGCCCTCGCAGTCCGCGAACTGATGGAGTTTTTTCCGCGAATCAAAGACGCAACCATCGAAAAGGCGCACGTGGTGAAGGAAGTTCGCGCCACATTTTCCGCCCAGGCGGGACTGGAGCAATTGCGGCCAGGAAGCGCCACCAAGTTCCCGAATCTGTTCCTGGCAGGCGACTGGACGCGATCCGGCTGGCCCGCCACCATGGAAGGCGCCGTTCGCAGTGGGTATCTAGCGGCGGAAGCTGCCGCACAGGCTGCTGGGCAACCAGAAAAGTTCCTGCTGCCCGACATCGCTTGAGGACGTATGATGGACCTATGCGCGCCCTGATCCTTTCTCTCGCACTGCTCGCGCCGATGTTCGGAGCGGACATGACCACGCTGACGATCTCCGTGAAGACTCCCGGCGGCAAACCCGTGGAGGGCGCGAGCGTGATCGTCAAGTTCGTCAAGGGCCACGACCTGACCAAGCTCGGGAAAAAGATCCGCAAGGAATGGGAGCTGCGCACCAATCAAGAAGGATTGGCGAAGATTCCTCCCATCCCGCAAGGCACCATCCTGATCCAGATCATCGCCAAAGGCTACCAGACGTTCGGGCAGAACTTCGACGTGGACGAAGAAGAGAAGACGCTGGATATCGCGCTGAATCCACCGCAGCCGCAATACTCAGCACACTAGGTTTCCGGGGCCGGTTCGACGATCGCCGCGATCACATCAATCTCTACGCTGACGTCGCGCGGCAGCTTAGCCGCCTGGATGGTGGATCGCGCCGGCGGATTCTTCCCCAAGTAGCGCTCGTAGGTCTGATTCATCGGCGTGAAGTCGCCCATGTCCTTCAGATACACCGTGGTCTTGAGGACTGAATCGAGCGACGCCCCGCAGGCTTCCAGAATCGCCTTGATGTTTTCCAGCACCCGCTCGGTCTGTGCCGAGATGCCGCCTTCGATCACCTTGTTGTTGGCCGGATCGATCGCGATCTGCCCGCTCACGTAAGCCAGCCCGCCATACACCACCGCTTGGGAATACGGACCAATGGCTTTGGGCCCGTGCTCGGTCGAAATCGTTTGTTTCATAATTGCAAAGTCCCCACTAGTTCTCGAACGTTATTGATGTCTTCTTTTCTCAAGTACTCGTCCAACTCGCGCGCTATGCGGACAGGCGCGGCGGGATCCCAAAAGTTCGCGGTACCAACCTGGACGGCCGATGCGCCCGCCACCAGGAACTCGGCGGCATCTTCGCCGCTTCGAATGCCGCCCAGCCCGATCACAGGGATTCGCACCGCTTTCGCCGCCTCGAACACGAACCGCAGCGCGATCGGCTTAATGGCGGGTCCGGATAGGCCGCCGAAGCCCGCTCCAATCCGTGGCTTGCGTGCATGGGCGTCGATGGCGAGCGAAACGAATGTGTTCACCAGGCTGATGGCGTCGGCTCCAGCCTGTTCGGCGGCCTGCGCAAGCGGTTCGATCCGCGCGACGTTGGGAGAAAGCTTCACGACTAATGGTCGCCGGGTCAGTGGGCGCAATAGATTCACCAGTTCGCTCAATAGCGCCGGATCACTCGAAAAGTAGATGCCGCCGTGTTTGGTATTGGGACAAGAAACGTTGAGCTCGTAGCCGGCGATGCCTTCGGCGTCTTCGAGAACCCGGATCACCTCGGCGTAATCCTCGGGCACGTATCCGAAGACGTTGGCGAAGATCGCGGTCCGCAGATTCCGCAAACCCGGTAGCTTTTCTTCGACAAAAGCGCGCACGCCGATGTTCTGCAGGCCGATGGAGTTGATCATTCCGCCCTCGGCTTCCCACACCCGCGGCGGTGGATTGCCCGCGATCGGCTCGCGCGAGAGCCCCTTCACTACGATGCCGCCCATGCCGTTCAGGTCGGCGACACTCGCGAATTCCACGCCGTACCCGTAGGTTCCCGACGCAGCAATGACCGGATTCACGAGCGGGATGCCGCACAGATTCGTGCTGAGGCGACTCACTTGGTCCAAGAATAGCATTGGCTGAATGCGAACCTACCCACGTCGGGTCTAAGGCAAGCGCTAAGGCTAAGCCCTTATACAGCGGACCTTAGAAACGCCGATGGAGGGGTATGATGGCCGAGCCCTCGCAAGGGGAGTCTCCGAAAGCCGAGGTTACGCAAGTGCGTCCGAAGCCGCTGCGCTCGCTGGCCTCGAAGTTCTCGTTGCGCACCGCCACGCTGGTTTTCTGCGCGGTCGGTACCGTTTTCGCCTACGATCTTCAGCAGAACCGCTTTGACGCCGTTCGGGGGCTGCTGCTGTTCGTGGTGGTGCTGCTGGTAGCGGCGGTAATCGCGCGTTTCACCATCCGGTTGCTCGCCCGGCCTCTGGCACTGTTGCAGGCCGGGATAACGTCTGTCCGGAATGGCCGGCTGGAGCCTATCCAAGTGAGCAAGACCGGCGACGAGATCGAGTTCCTGGGCGAAAGCTTCAACCGAATGATCGAGGCATTGTCCGCTTCCGAAAAGCAGATTCGCGAACAACAGGAGCTGCTGGAACAAAAGGTGAGGGATCGCACCGATCAGCTGGCTGCGGCCACACATACCGCGCAGGCCGCCAACCAAGCCAAGAGCGAATTCCTGGCTAACATCTCGCACGAATTGCGGACGCCCATGAACGGAGTGATCGGGATGCTGGATATCGCTCTCGATCATGACTTGAGCCCGGAGCTGGTGGAACAACTGCAAACGGCACAACACTGCGCGCATTCGCTGCTTTCTTTGTTAAACGACATTTTAGATCTCTCGAAGATCGAAGCTGGTAAAATGACTCTGGAGAAAATTCCCTTCGACGTGCGCGCGCTGGTGGCGGATTGCATCAAGGCCCATCAGCCCAAAGCTCAGGAAAATTCGGTGGAGCTGGTTTCCGAAGTGGCGCCCGGCGTGCCGAAAAACATTCTCGGGGATCCTCTGCGTATCCGCCAAATTCTCGCCAACCTGGTGAGCAACGCCGTGAAATTCACCGAGCACGGATCGGTGGCGGTGAAGATGAGCGGCCAATTCTCGGAAGGCTCGCAGTTTACGCTGCGATTCACGGTAGAGGATAGCGGCACGGGCATTCCGGCCGACAAACTGCTTTCCATCTTCGACGAGTTCACGCAGGCCGATGGCAGCGTGAGCCGCAAGTATGGCGGAACGGGACTCGGGCTGGCCATCACCCGAAGGCTGGTGGAGCTACATGGCGGGGATATCAAGGTTACAAGCGAACTCGGCCGCGGAACCGTGTTTGCGGTGACGCTTCCATGCGAGGCTCAGGTGAACGCAAGCGCGCCGATGGGCCTTGCGGCAACGGCGCCCGCGACATCGTCCACCGGCACGGCAGCGCAGTCCGTCCGGATACTGGTGGTCGAAGACAATCAAGTGAATCAGAAAGTGGTTACCGCGGTTCTGCGCAAGCGTGGCTTCTACATCGAACTGGCCAACGACGGGCAGGAGGCGCTGAACAAACTGGAGAAGAGCGCCGCTTTCGATTTGGTCCTGATGGACGTGCAGATGCCCGTGCTGGACGGTTTGGAGGCCACGCGGATCATCCGCAAGGAAGCCCGCTGGAAGCTGCTTCCCATCATCGCCATGACCGCGCATGCGATGAACGGCGACAAAGAACGCTGCCTGGAAGCGGGAATGAGCGGCTACATCTCAAAGCCGGTGCATCCGTCGCTTCTGCTCAGCACGGTGGACGAGTTCCTGCTACAAAAGACTTCCTAGCTCCTGTGGACCTAGCTTCTTCGCCGCTTGACGGATCAGGTTCCAGGTTTCCTGCACATCCTCCCACTGCGTAGCAATGTTGCCGATCGCAAGGCGCAGGACGAACTTCCCATTGAGGACCGTATGCGAGAGGAAAGCTTTGCCCGATGAGTTCACAGCATCGAGCAGCGCGCGATTTTCGTCGTCCGAGCCGCGGTAGCGAAAGCAGAGCAGAGAGAACGGCGTCGGGGCAGACATCTCAAAATCCTGATGCTCGCGGATGAGTCCTGCCAGCCGTTGTGCGTAGCCGATGTGTTCACGAATGCGCTGGGCGATCCCCTCGCGGCCGTAGTGCCGCATGATGAACCATAGCTTTAGAGCGCGGAACCGGCGGCCCAGTTGCACTCCATAATCCATGTAGTTCACCGCGCGCGGATTCTCGGCCGTCTTTAGATATTCCGGCACCAAAGAAAATGCACGGCGCAAGATTTCTGGCTTACGCGTGTAGAACGCGCTCAGGTCCACTGGCGTGAACAGCCACTTGTGCGGATTCACCACCAGCGAATGCGCTCGCGATGCTCCATTCAGGACCGACTGCAACTCGGGCACTACCGCCGCCGCGCCCCCATAGGCCGCATCCACGTGCAGCCACGCTCCGCACTCCTCGGCCACGTCCGCGATCGCGTCAACGGGATCGATGCTGGATGTTGACGTGGTCCCTACCGTAGGAACGATGCAGAACGGCCGCTTGCCCGCACGCTGGTCCCGGGCCACGGTCTCGCGCAAAACGTCCGCACGCATTCGAAACGCGTCGTCCACCGGGATCTTGCGAATGTTGTCCTGACCGATGCCGAGCGTGATGCCGGCCTTCTCCACCGACGAGTGCGCTTGTTCTGAGGTGTACATCACCAAGCCGCCGGAATTGCCGCGCGTGCGGGTTTCCGGATCCGCCATTTCGCGCGCCGCCGCGATCGCGTGCAGCGTACTAATGGACGCGGTGTCATAGATGATGCCGAAGAATTCCTCTGGCAGCCCAATCCATTGGCGCAGCCATCCGAGAGTCACTTGTTCGAGCTCGGTGACCGCGGGACAGCTCTTCCACAGCATCCCGTTGACGTTGAGACCCGCCGACAGCATCTCCGCCAAAATCCCCGGGTGCGACCCCGAGACGGCGAAGTAGGCGAAGAACCTCGGATGGTTCCAATGGGTAAGCGCCGGAACGATGGAGTGCTGAAAGTCCTCGAGAATCGCGTCCATGGGCTCGCCGAAATCGGGAGCATGGGCGGGCAAACGATCCACCAGATCGCCGGGCTGCATGTCCGGCAGCACCGGATATTGCCGGATGTCTTTGAGATAGTCCGCCAGCCAGTCCACCACCTGGTGGCCGTACTGCCGGAATTCTTCGTTGTCCATTGCTTTCTATCTTCGCCCACTCGGCCTTGGCCCGCGATCTTGGCCCAATGCGACGAGCGTCTGTTAAAATCACGGTGCATGTTTGGACGGGTTCTCATCGCCAACCGTGGCGAGATCGCCGTGCGCATCATTCGGGCGCTGCGCGAGCTGAATATCCGCAGTATCGCAGTCTTCTCAGACGCCGACCGGGCCGCGCTGCACGTGCGCATGGCCGACGAAGCGGAGCACATTGGACCCGCGGCGTCGTCAGAAAGCTATTTGCGTCAGGATCGCATTCTCGAAGCCGCGAAGAAACACCGGGCCGACGCCATCCATCCCGGATACGGCTTCCTGAGCGAGAACGCGGAGTTCGCGGAGGCGTGCGCGCGGGAAGGCATCGTCTTTATCGGGCCAAGCGCTGAGGCGATCCGGCGTCTTGGATCCAAGACCGCCGCGCGGACACTGGCGAAACAGGTGGGCGCTCCCGTAGTACCGGGCAGTGAAGAACCAGCCAGCGAGATCGGCCACGCCCGAGCGCTGGCGCGCGAGATCGGCTATCCGGTGCTGCTGAAAGCGGCCGCGGGCGGCGGCGGCAAGGGCATGCGGCGAGTGAATGAGGAAAGCGAATTGGAAGCGGCGATTCGTGATGCAACCAGCGAAGCCGAACACGCGTTCCACAATGGCGAGATCTACATCGAGAAGTTCGTTGAAAAGCCGCGGCACATCGAGATTCAGATCGCGGGCGATCATTACGGGAACCTGGTGCATTTGGGTGAGCGCGAATGTTCGCTGCAGCGCCGTCATCAGAAGATCCTGGAAGAGTGCCCGTCGCCCTGGATCGCGAGGCATCCCGAATTGCGCGCGGCGATGGGCGCAGCTGCATTGAAGATTGCGCGCGCGGCCAGCTACGACAATCTGGGAACCGTCGAGTTTCTGGCCGACGATAAGGGCAATTTCTTCTTCCTGGAAGTGAACACGCGCCTGCAGGTGGAGCATCCGGTGACGGAGCTGGTTACGGGCTACGATCTGGTCCAGCTACAATTGCGGATCGCAGCCGGCGAAGCGCTTCCGTTTCGGCAGCCGGATATCGCGTGGCGCGGATGGGCGATCGAGTGCCGCGTCGGCGCCGAGGATCCCGAAGCGAATTTCTTTCCTTCGCCCGGAACGATCACTCAGCTTCGTGAGCCCAGCGGTCCCGGCGTACGGCTGGATTCAGGCGTCTATCCCGGCTGGACGGTGCCGCTAGAATACGATCCGCTGCTCGCGAAACTCGTGGCCTGGGCGCCCGATCGAAACGCGGCCATCCAGCGGATGGCGCGCGCGCTCGCCGAATACGCGGTCACCGGCGTTAGAACCACTGTGACGTTGTTCCAGGAGATCTTGGCCGACCCCGAATTTCGGGCAGGAAACTTCTCCACTGCGTATCTGCCCGATTTCCTGGCCCACCGAAAGCCGCGCTCGGAGCCCGAGTCCCAGCTCGAGTTGGCCGTAGCCCTGGCCACCGCGGCAGACGCACAACAACGCAAGCGTCATCCGATGCAGGCGGGCAACCATGACTCTCGTTGGCTCATCGAAGGGCGGGGCCAACTCCTGCGATGAAGTGGCAAGTCGTGGTGGATGGCCGCGCGATCGAGATCGATTCCGAGCAACTGGCGAGCGTGCGGCAAGTGGAACCGGGCGTTTATTCGGTGCTGCTCGATGGCGCGAGCTTTGAGATCCGCATTCCGCATTCTCGCGAGGGCCTGACTGCTTCCGTGCCAGGGCGGCAATTTGCCGTCGAGGTTTCGGATCCGCGCGATGCCAGCCGAAGCTCGCGCGCCGCCATCGGATCGGGACGCCAGAACGTGACCGCGCCCATGCCTGGCAAAGTGGTGCGCGTGTTGGTGGCGGCCGGAGAGGTGGTTGAAACCGGGCAGGGCCTCGTGGTCGTCGAAGCGATGAAGATGCAAAACGAATTGAAGGCCGCGCGCCCGGGCCGTGTCGTTGAGGTTCGGGCCCGAGATGGGGAGACGGTAGGCGCGGGCGACGTGCTGGTAGTCTTGGAATAGATGGAGATGGATGCTTTTCAGAGGACCTGTCCGTGAGCCGTAGCCGAATCTGGCTGGCGATTTTGCTAGTAGGCGCAGCCGCCGCTGTAATTTGGGCGGCCATGAAAAAAGCGCAGCCGCCGGACGTGAACTTCACCAAGGTCACACGCGAAACGCTGGTCAGCACGCTCAGCACCAACGGCAAGGTCGAGCCCATCGAATGGATGCCTGTGCGCGCGGAACGCATGGGCGTGATTACTCGCACGTTTGTCTCGCGGGGCCAGCTCGTACCCGTTCGGAAAGGCGATCCGCTGGTGGAGCTCGACACCCGCGTCGCCAACGCCGATCTATCCAAAGCGCAGGCCGCGATTCAAGAGGCCCAAGCGCAGGAGCAAGTGCTTACACAAGGCGGGCGAGCGGCCGAGCGGCAACAAATCGAATCCGACCTCGCGCGCGCGCGGCTGGATCTGGCTGCTGCGCAAAAAAATCACGAGACGCTGGAGCGATTAGTCGCAAAGCAGGCGGCTACTCGCCAGGAGCTGGATTCTGCGCGCCAGCTGGTGGATCAACTCCAATTGCGCATCCAGGCGCTGGAAAAAAACAAAGCTGCGCTCGTCACCGGCACCGACAAGGACATCGCGAAGGCCCGATTGCAGCAGGCTGAGTCAGCGGCGACGGTGGCGCAAACGAATCTCGATTTCAGCGTGATTCGCGCTCCGATGACCGGGACGGTGTACGATTTCGATTTGAAGCCAGGCTCGTACGTCAATCCAGGCGATCCGATCGCGAAAGTGGGCCGGCTCGATCGCGTCCGCGTGACGGTCTATGTCGACGAACCGGATCTCGGCAAGGTGCGCGAAGGCGAGTTGGTGGTCATCACCTGGGATGCGCTTCCGGGCCATCAGTGGAAGGGCAAGGTGGACAAGCTTCCGTCGCAAATCGTGCCGCTGGGGACGCGGCAAGTGGGCGAAGTGGGCTGCGTGATCGAGAATCCGGATCAGGATCTGCTGGCCAACGCCAACATCAACGCCGAGATTCAGGCCAGCGTGGTGGACAACGCGATCGCGATTCCGAAGGAGGCGATCCGCCGGCAGGGTTCGGATACGGGCGTCCTGCTGCTGGAAGGCGATCACGCGGTGTGGCGCAAGATCAGCCTCGGGATTTCGAATTACACGAAATCGCAAGTGGTTTCGGGACTGAACGACGGCGACGCCGTGGCGCTGTCGTCGGAGAAGCCGATACAGAGCGGATCGCGGGTGCAACCGGTTTTTCAGTAGGCGTGTGGCTTGTACAGGGCCGGGGTTCCTCCCTTCACCGAACCAGTTCGATCGCGAGCTTCGAACATACTCGTCTGCGTCAGCGCGAGATTAGGTTCTATTTGCCGACGCCGTGCATCCGAAGGTTGCTCGTCCCTTGTTCAATTCTCGCAAATGCTTTTGAACCCATCAGCTGCACGGGCTGCGGGTCGGCTTGGTCTTTACCAGACCCAGAGGCCGCCGACGCTCGAACAAAATGTCACGCTTTCGCCTCCTACTGAATCTTCGGGGCGAAGGGATACTCGAACGGAACTTCCGTCGATAAAGAACATCGTTATTTCCTGCCCTTCGTGCAGCTCTACGTGACGAACGGCGACGCCGATTCTGCGACAGAGAGCGTCACGATATCCTGGGTCCTTCGACCCATATTGGGAATGCCCCTCCTGTACCTCCGTCGGGGCGAACGCAGTGAGTGTCGAGCCACAGAAATGCAGCTGGACGTAATCCATGACAAACTCGACCGAACTGAGGAATTCGTCGGCAATTTCGGGGAGTCCGCGGTCTGCCAGCACTTTGTCAACAGTGTTGAGCGTGTTTATAATTTGGGCGGCCTCGCTGAGCAACTCGTCCACTGCGGATTCGAGGTCAATCTGTTTCGGATTCCGTAAGGCGGAGGGTGAAAGATTGCGCTCAGTCGCTAGGATCACGATGGCCTTCGCGCTCCTTTGCGTCTCAGCAATTTGATGCCTAAGACTTAGGTTTGGGCGCTCCGCGTCCTTTAGTTTGTCTAAAGCTCGTAACCATCGCAAGAAAAAACGCTCTCCCTTTGTATCGCCAATATTTGTAAGCGCAGATGCGATTCTATTTAGTAGCGCCCTGTATCGATCAAGGTTCACGACTGTCTTTCGTCAGGATAGCCCGGGGTTACTGGTACAACCTCCGGTCCCGCCGCATGAACGCGGGCACTTCCAAGTCGTCCACCGTTATTGGATCGGCGGCTGGAGGCTCGGGCTCCGGTTCAGGCGCGGTTGGGACATCCCGAAAGAACGACGACCCGCTCGGCAATCCGCTGCTGAAGTTGCTGGTGAAGAGAGGCTCGGTCACGGGAGCGGGCGGAGGAGCCGGTGGAGGCGACGGCGGCAGATTCTCAAAGACAATCGGCTCAGGCATAGACGACACCGATGCACCCGCCGATGCGCGGCGCGCCAGTTGCGGCAGATTGTCACGCTGGAATCCAGTCGCGATCACGGTGATCTTCACGGTGTCCTTGAGCGACTCGTTCATCACGACGCCGAAATTGATCTGCGCGTCCTCATTAGCAGTGGCGCCACGAATCAGCGAGCAGGCTTCGTTCACATCGTGCAGGCTGAGCTTGCTGGAACCTGTGATGTTGATGAGCACGCCGCGCGCGCCCTTGACGCCGCCCTCTTCCATCAGCGGCGAACTGATGGCCTGGCGGGCCGCTTCGATGGACGCATTCTCGCCCGACGCCGAGGCAGTGCCCATCATCGCGTAGCCCATGCCAAGCATGATGGACCGGATGTCGGAGAAGTCGCGGTTGATCAGGCCGGGAGTGGTGATGATGTCGCTGATGCCTTGCACGGCCTGCCGCAAGATGTCGTCGGCGATGCGGAATGCCTCGAAGAAGCTAGTGCCGCGCGGGACCAACTCCAGCAAGCGATCGTTGGGCACGGTAATCACGGTGTCGACGGTGCCGCCGATCTCAGACAGCCCGCGGTCGGCCTGTTTCATGCGTCGCGGCCCTTCGAACGCGAATGGCTTCGTCACCACGGCGACGGTAAGCGCGTTCAGTTCCTTGGCGAGCGAAGCGACCACAGGCGCAGCTCCCGTGCCGGTGCCGCCACCCAATCCCGCAGTGACGAACACCATGTCGGCGCCTTCCAGCACCTCAATGATACGTTCGGTATCCTCGAGAGCCGCCTGACGCCCCAAGGAAGGATCGGAGCCCGCGCCCAAACCGTTGGTCACCTTCGAGCCGATGGCGAGCTTGTTCGGCACTTGCGACGCATTGAGCGCCTGCACATCGGTGTTGAGAATGTGAAACTCGACGCCGCTGAGCCCCTCGTTCATCATGCGGGCCACTGCGTTCGAACCACCGCCGCCGACGCCCACCACTTTGATTTTGGTGCCTGCGAGGGCCTCTTCTTGTATGGCGAACTTTAATGCGTCCATTCAAAGCCTCCTGTGAATCGTCAAAACTTATCGGAACAACATGCCCATGAGTCCGGGAGCCCTGCGCTTGGTCTCCCGATTCGTTTTCAACCTCGCCGAGTAACGCGCCAGACCCGACGCGGTGGCCCACGCCGGTGTGCACAAATCGTCCGGGAAATCCTGAATGCCTTCGGGCAGGGCATTGCGCGCGGGGCAATTCAACACGCGCTCCGCCATATCGCACATGCCGTTGAGCATCGCGCCGCCACCCGCCAGAATCACGCCTTCCAGCAGCTTTTGATCCATGCCAATGGTCACCAGTTCCGATCCGACGTGAATGAAGAGCTCCTCGGCGCGGGCTTCCAAAATCTCGTTGAGCTGCTTGCGCGGAGCCTCGCGCGGCATTCGCCCTTCGTTGGATGGAACTTCGATAAAGCTGTTATCCGAAGTGAGACCGAGCATGGCGCAACCGTATTCGATCTTGAGGCGCTCCGCATCGTTATATTGCACAGTCAAACCCACGGCAACGTCGCGAGTGAAATGATCGGCGGAGATCGCCAGGCTGCGCGCGAGCAAAACCGCTTCGCCATCGTAGACGACAATGTCCGTCGAGTGCTTGCCGATGTCCACCACGGCCACTCCGCGGTTGCGATCGTCGCGGTTCACCGACGCGTACGCGGTCGCCACCGGCTCAAACATTGACTCTTCCACCGCGTAGGAAGCTTGCTGCACGGCGTGCAATATCGCGTGGTGCTCCTGCTCGGAGCAAGTGACGATGTGAACGTTTGCTTCCAGGCGCGAACAGATGGAACCGCGGGGGTAACGCTTGCCCGATCGGCCATCCAGCGTGAAATCCTGCGGGAACAAATGCAGGATCATGCGGTCTTCTTCCAGCCGTACTTGCTCGCTGCGCTCGACGGCGTACTCCATGTCGTCGATGGTGACGGGACGTGGCCGTGCGAATTCGTAGATGCCGCGGCTATTGCAACCGTCGACGCTCGCGCCGCCGATGCCTACCACTAGCGTTTCCAAAGACACGCCCGCCTGGGCTTCGGCATCGCGCACCGCGGCGCGAACGCACGTTGTCACAGCTTGCTGATCGGCGAGTTTACCTTTCGTCCATCCGTCGGACGGGACTTCGCTGTGTCCGGCATAACGCAAACGCCCGCCTTCGAGCAGCAGAATCAAGCAGCGCGTGGAAGAGCTTCCGAGATCGAGACCAGCAGCGATCTGCGGTTTATCGGCCATCGCGCGGCGCCTCCATGCCGGTGATGCGATCGTCCAGCCGCAAGTCGAAAGCCGTGGCCTGCGGCATGTTGCGGTGGATCTCGGGGTAGTGTTCGAGAAAATTCTTGAGCCGCGGAGAAAAATTGCGATCGCCCAGCATCAACGTCACGGCGCCGCCGCCGGCTTGCTCGGTAATCCTCAAATCGTCCAGATCGCTGGCATCCACTTCGGACACGTTGTCGGCCATCGGCCCCAGTTCCTTTATCAGCCGCTGCATCCGGCGTACGCGAATGCCGCGCTTTTCCTGGCTCTCGCCGCCCATCACGCCGGCCAGGACGGGCAACTGAAAAGCGGACTTGGGCGGAGCATCGAGAATGACGCCCTCGTCGTCGATCAGCGCCCAACGCAGCATGGCCTCGGCGGGCAGCTTGATGAACGCGGCCGGTTTCCGTTCGGTGACCTGCACGACGATGCGGTTGGGCCAGATCCGCGCGATGGAAGCGTCGTGCACCCATCGAACGCGCAGCAGCTCGCTCCGGCGCGCGTCGAGCGGAAACAAGTACAGGCTGCGGCCATAGTCCCGCTCGAAGAGGCGCAGCACTTGCTGGCGCGACGCATAACGGACCCCATGCACTTCGACATTCGGGCTTTCCAGGCCGTAATCGGCGGGGCCCGGAAGAAAGAAGCGCGTATCGCGAATCAGAAATTGGGCAAAACGTTCCGAAGCGTAAATGCCGCCGCTGAGCGCCACGCCCACTGCGAGCGCGATTCCGCCGAAACGCAGCAGGAGGCGTCTGGCCGGTGCACCGCGAGGCTTCTTAGACGTGGAGCTGCCCTTGGATTCGGACGCCACTACGCCGCCTCCTTAAGCTTGGCGAGAACTCGATCGCCAACCTGCCACACATTGCCGGCGCCGAGCGTGAGAACGACATCGTGATCGCGCGCCGTTGCGACAACCGCATCCACGGTCTGATCGATGGTTCCCGTGTATTGAACGCAACGATGTCCGAAATCGCGAATGCGATCGGCGAGCGAGCGGCCGGTGATCCCTTCGATGGGCGCTTCCGAAGCGGCATAAATGTCCAGCACGAACACCACGTCCGCTTGATGAAAGCTCTTCGCGAATTCATCCATCAAATGCTGCGTGCGCGTATAGCGATGCGGCTGGAAGACGGCGAGGACGCGATCGAATCTACAAAGCTGGGCGGCGGCTAGCGTCGCGCGGATCTCAGTGGGGTGATGGCCGTAGTCGTCGATCACGGTGACGCCGCGAGCTTGGCCCCGCATTTGAAATCGCCGATCGACGCCGGAGTAACTCGCAATGGCTTCGCGGATCGATTCCAGCGGGATGTCCAGTTCCAGCCCGACCGCGATCGCCGCCGTGGCGTTGAGCACGTTGTGAACGCCAGGCACGCGCAAGTGGAAGATCCCCAGATCGCGCCCGCGCGATCGAACCGAAAAGCGGCTCTCGAACGCCGCGCAATCCAGATCGCAGATTTGCAGGCTGGCTTGCTGCGAACTCCCGTAGGTGATGAGACGGCGGTTCACCAACGGAAGAAGCTGCTGGATGTTTTCGTCGTCCAGGCATAGGATGGCCGCACCGTAGAAAGGCACCTTCTGGATGAAATCGAGGAACGCCGCGCGAATCTCGGTGATGGACGGGTAGTGATCCAGATGCTCGCGGTCAATATTCGTGACCACCGCCAGAATCGGACTGAGCTTCAGAAACGAGCCATCACTTTCATCCGACTCCACCACCAGAAAATCGCTCTGGCCCACGCGCGCGTTGGAGCCGCCCATGGAAGCGGCCTTCCCACCGACCACGACGGTGGGATCGAGCCCGCCAGCATTGAGGACGGTAGCGGTCATCGACGTGGTTGTGGTTTTCCCATGGCTGCCCGCGATGGCGATGCCGTATTTCAGCCGCATCAATTCCGCCAGCAGTTCGCCGCGCGGAATGATGGGGATCTTGGAGCGGCGCGCTTCCTGAACCTCCGGGTTGGCGGCATCAACCGCCGAGCTGACCACCAGCGCCTTCGCACCGGCTACGTTGGCGGCCGAATGTCCTTCGTAGATCCGGGCGCCGAGCGACGCCAGCCGGTCGGTAGTGGGGCTCAGCTTCAGATCGGAGCCGCTAATCTCGTAGCCCAAATTCAACAACACCTCGGCGATGCCGCTCATGCCAATACCGCCGATTCCGACGAAGTGCAAGTGTTGCGGCTTAAAAAACATTTTAATCTTGTATTGTTTCGGCTTTCAAGTGGAATGTCAATGGACGATCGCTGTCTCCAGCACACTGGCCGCGCTCCGCGCAGCATCCGGATGCGCAAAAACGCGGGCGCGTTCGCCCATGCGTTGTAACATTTCCGGGCGGGCGCGTAACTTTTCTACCTCTTCAAAGAGCCGGCCGCTATCCATTTCGTGGTCCAGCACCAGCACCGCGGCTCCGGCCTTCTCGAACGCTTCTGCATTTCGCAACTGATGCTGGTCGGTGGAGTGCGGAAAAGGAACCAGGATGGAGGGCTTTCCGGCCGCCGCAAGTTCAGCCACCGCGCCGGCGCCAGAGCGGCAAATGATCAGGTCCGCACGCGCAAAGGCCGCGGGCATGTCATCGATGAACGGCGCCGCCTGGCCCTCCACGCCGCTTTCCGCCAATTTCTGCGCTAGAGCGGCATGCGCGGTCACCCCAGTCTGATGAATGAATCGCACGGGAAAGCGGGCCTCGCGAAAATAGCTCCAGCTTCCGCTCGCGGCCTCGTTCAATGTGCGCGAGCCCTGGCTCCCCCCGGTGATCAAAATCGTAAGCTTCGCTTCACGCGGCTTCGGGGCGATACGGAAGAATTCGGGCCGGACGGGCAGCCCTGTGATCTCCGATTTTCCCGGCGGAAAGAATCGCGCGGCTTCAGGAAAACTCAGCAGCGCGCGATTCACAAAGCGACCGATTTGGCGATTCGTGAGCCCCGGCATTGCGTTTGGCTCCATCACTACCAACGGCACGTGTTTCCACAGCGCGGCGATCGCAACAGGCCCCGCCGCATATCCGCCCAGGCTGAAAACAGCCGAGGCTTGATGCTTCGCGAGCAATTGCGCGGAGCGGCGCACGCTGAACGGAAGCTGCGCGAGCGTTCGGAGAGTCCGCATGACGCCCACCCGATTCAATCCACCGATCTCGATGAATTCGAGCGGGAAGCCCGCCGGCGGTACCAGCTTTGCTTCGAAGCCAGTGCGCGTTCCGATGAAGACGGATTGATGGCCACGCAATGCGAGTTCGCGCGCCACCGCAAGCAGCGGCATCACGTGCCCTCCCGTCCCTCCACCGGCCATCACGATCGTCGCCATCCCTGTTCCATCGCGTTCGTTAGTAACCTGAGTGCTCGCTCACGCTGAGCAGCATTCCCAGGCAGATCAGAGTGCTCATCAGCGAACTTCCGCCGGCGCTGATCATCGGAAGCGGGATGCCCTTTGTCGGTCCCATACCTAGGACGACGCTCATATTGATGAGCGCTTGAATGACGATCGACGACGTTACACCCAGCGCCAAATAGCGTCCGAAATCGTCATGCGCCACCCAATACAGTTGGAGCCCGCGGCCGAGAATCACCAGGAATCCGGCCAGCACCGCGCCACAGCCCCACAATCCGAGCTCTTCGCCAACCACGGCATAGATAAAGTCAGTGTGCGCTTCGGGCAGATAAAGAATCTTCTGCTTGCCTTGCATGAGGCCGAGCCCGAGCACCCCGCCGCTGCCAACCGCGATTTTGGACTGGCGCACTTGATAACCGGCGTCGCGCGTGGTCACCGATTGGCTGACGTATTTCTTGATGCGGCCCTCGTGATCCAGCATGCCGATGAGCTTGTAATCCGGATCGAAAAATCCAACGATGCGTGCCATGCGGTAAGGCTTGGACGCGATGAATCCAACGGCGACCAACGCGCCTACTGCGAGCGCCGCCGCGACGAACTTGCGCTCGAGTCCCGCCACGTAGAAGACCACCGCCGCCGGAACGATGAGCACGATCGCGGTCCCGAGATCGCCCAATCCCACGGTCGCGGCCAGCACCGCCAGCGCGAGTGACGCGGCCAGAATAGTGCGGCGGGAGTTGATGGCCTCCTGCTTTTGCGTGACGAAGTAGGCGAAGAATATGATGAGCGCCGGCTTGGCGAATTCCGAAGGCTGCAGCGTGCCAACGCCTTGCAGGCGGAACCAGCGGTGCGTTTTGCTGTCGAGAAAGAACACCAGGATCTGCAGGAACAGCACCATGCCAAGCGATCCAAAAGCCCACACTGGGCTCTGGAGCATACGGTAATCGCGGCGCTTGAAGAACATGAGCGCGATGAACGAGACCGCGGCCCAGATGAGTTGATGCTCCGCGTAATAGAAGCTGGAGTTGATGTGGGGGTTGAGCTGCGCCACGACGGATGACGCGCTGTAGACCATCACCAGGCCGAAGCACACCATGGCCACGACAGTCCCAAACAAGAGCCAATCGGATTTGAGTCGCTGCGCCACTACTTGTTTTCCTCCGCAAGAGCGTTGACTAGATCTTTAAAGACTCGGCCTCGATGTTCGAAAGAATCGAACTGATCGAAGCTGGCGCAGGCGGGGGCCAGCAAAACCGTATCGCCGGGCGCGGCCGAGTGCGACGCTCGATCAACAGCGGCGGCCAAGGTCCCGCATGGAATGATTGGCACAGCGTCGTCGAGCTGATCCGCGATTTTCGAAGCCGCGGCGCCGATCAAAAGCGCCGCGCGGGCTTTCGCGTGAAGAGGCTCGCGAAGCACGGTGTAATCGCTGTCTTTATCCTTGCCGCCGAGAATGATCCAGAGCCCGCCATCGAACGCGGTGAGGGCTTTCATCGTGGCGTCCACGCTGGTGGCTTTGGAATCGTTGTAGTAGCCGACTCCGCCGATGCTGCGGACGAATTCGAGGCGATGCTCCACCGGTGCGAAGGTGGCCGCCGCACGAGCAATCTGTTCGGAGGTTGCACCCGCTTGACGCGCCATCAGCGCTGCTGCCATCACGTTTTCGTAATTGTGCCGGCCGCGGAGCCGCAGATCGCGAACGTTCAGCAGAGCTGAGCCCTCAAGATGAATCACATCTCCGTCGAGAAAGGTGCTTTCCGCGTTGAACCACACGATCTTAGCCGGTGTTCTATTTGCGAAGCTCGCGCACACCGGATCAGCGGCATTCAGCACCGCGAGATCTTCCGGACCCTGCGTCTCAAAGAGCCGGGCCTTCGCATTGACGTAATTCTGGAACGTGTGGTGCCGGTCCAGATGGTTCTGCGTCACGTTGAGACAGGCGGCGACGTCGGCGCGAAAGCTCCGGATCAGCTCCAGTTGGAAGCTCGACAACTCAAGCACGTTCCACTGATCGGGCTTCGATGTCGCGACCATCTCACTCGGCGCCGTTCCGATATTGCCGCCGACCTGGCACGGAATTCCGGATTCGCGCAGGATGTGACCTGTAAGGGCAGTGGTGGTGGTCTTCCCATTCGTGCCTGTTATGCCGATCACAGGACCCTCGATGCAGGAGGCCAGTTCGAGCTCTCCGACGATAGGAGCGCGCACGCGTTTCAGCACGTCGAGGTCGCTGGGCACTCCGGGCGAGAGGACGACCAGGTCGACATCCGCAAACGACGCCTCCACCTGCGGCAATACAGGTGTGCCGTCAATCTCGCCGGTTAGTTTTTCGTCGATGGCGCGAACGATGGCGCCGTGACGCTCTAGCAATCTCACCGCTGCTACTCCAGAGAGTCCCATCCCTACCACGGCCACTTTCCGCCCCCTCAGATTCGGCATCATCGCAGCTTCAACGTCGTCAGCGCGAACAGCGCCATCACCAATCCCAAAATCCAAAACCGCGTGATGATCTTCGATTCCTCCCACCCCAGCTGCTCGAAATGATGATGAATCGGCGCCATGCGGAAAATCCGCTTCTTGCGGAGCTTGTAGCTGCCCACTTGCAGGATCACCGACAGCGCTTCGATCACGTAAACTCCGCCAATGAAGATCAGTAAAATCTCCTGCTTGATCAACACCGCCACCACGCCCAACGCTCCGCCCAGCGCGAGAGACCCCACGTCGCCCATGAAGATTTCCGCCGGATGCGCGTTGTACCAAAGAAAACCGAGCGACGCCCCCACCATGGAGCTGCAAAAGATGGTCAGCTCGGATGCGCCCGGCAGGCGCGCCAAATCGAGATATTGCGCGAACTGTGCGTGGCCGGTGACATAGGTGAGCGCCGTCATGGCAAACGATGCGATCAGCATCAGCCCGATCGCCAAGCCATCCAGCCCGTCGGTCAGGTTCACGGCGTCCGACGATCCGACAATCACCAGGAGCATAAACGCGAAGAAAAAAACGAATGCGAGCGGATAGGTGTACCAGTTGCGCAGCATTGAATCGATCAGCAAATCCGGCTTGAACGATTTGAAGAACGGCACGTTCATGCTGGTGGAATAGGCTTTCTGCGTGTGTAAGGCAAGCAGCATGAACCCGACCATCAGCGCCGCCACTACTTGCAGCCCGAGCTTCTGCTTCACCGTCAATCCGAGATTCCGCTTGCGCCGGATCTTGGCGTAGTCGTCCCAGAACCCGATGCATCCGAAGCTCACCAATCCGAACATCGCGATCCACACGTAGGGGTTCGTCAGATTCGCCCACAGCAGCGTCGGCACCAGAATCGAAATGATGATGAGGATTCCGCCCATAGTCGGCGTGCCGGCTTTCTTCAGGTGCGTCTGCGGACCGTCTTCCCGGATGTATTGGCCGATTTGAAATTCGCGCAGCTTGGCGATCAGCCAGGGCCCCAGAGCCAGGCACAGGAACAACGCCGTCAGGGCCGCAAACGCGGTGCGAAACGTGGCGTACCCGAACACGCGAAAGGGCGTGAAGTGACGGAACAGCTTTTCATAGAACAGCCAATAGAGCATTTAATTGGGCCGTGCGAGGAACCTCTCCAGGGCGTGCTCGACGTGGCTGCCTCGCGAACCCTTGAACAAAATCGCGTCGCCCGGCTGCGCGATCCGCCGCAGGTGTTCTCCTGCTGCGCTGGCGTCGGGGAAAAAGAACGCGGCGTTTACCGCCAGGCCCGCCTCCCTGGCTGCGTCGACTAGGTGACAGGCCTCGCCGCGTATCCCAATCAGCACATCAATTCCACTCGCCGCGGCGTAGCGGCCTACGTCGCGATGGAGTGGCTCGGACCAACGGCCGAGTTCGAGCATCTCCCCCAGCACGGCGATGCGCCGCTTGGCTGGAGTATCCCGGAGCACGTCGATCATCGCGCGCGCCGCATCGGGATTGGAGTTATAGCAATCGTTCAAAATCACGACGCCGTCGTGCACCAGGCGCTGGCCACGCATAGGCGGCGGTGCAAGATTCTTCACTACGTCGGTTAGTTGCGCGGGCAGGATGCCATAGAGCGAAGCAACCCCGAGCCCGGCAAGTATGTTCAGCACGCTATGGCGTCCCACCAGAGCACTCTCAAAACGCACACCGGCCACCGATAAACTCACGCCCTGATCGGTGAGCTCGACTTGCTCGGCGCGAATGTCCGCATCGCAGTTGATGCCAAACGTGATGGTGCGGCCTGGATGAACTTCACGGAACCGGCTCACCAGCGGATCGTCCGCGTTCAATACCGCGACTCCGTCCGGCGGCAGCGACTCAATCAGTTCGCGCTTGGCGGCGGCCACGCCCTCGATGGAATCAAACGCCTCCATGTGCGCGTAGCCCACGTTCGTAACGACGCCGATGCGCGGTTTCGCAATCGCGCACAAGTCGCGGATCTCGCCCGCGTGGTTCATTCCCATCTCGAGTACCGCGACGCGCGCTTCGCTCGACAGCCGCAGAATCGACAACGGCAAGCCCACGTGGTTGTTCAAATTTCCGATCGTTTTTCCCACCGGCATGCTGGCCCCGAGCATAGCCGCGATCACATCCTTGGTGGACGTTTTGCCCGCGCTGCCCGTCACGCCGATCACATCCCCGCCCCACTGCTTCCGTGCCCAGGCCGCCGTGCTTTGCAGCGCCGCGAGCGTGTCCGGAACCACCAACACCGATCCCCCCAGCTTCGCCTCATTCGCGACCGCCGCAACCGCGCCTTTACGCAACACCTCTTCCACGTACGCGTTGCCGTCGTGATTCGGACCCCGCAAACCAAAGAACAAATCGCCCGGCGCAATGCTGCGCGAGTCGATACTCCAGCCCGTAATCCGCGCCTTGCTCGCGGACTTCAATCCCAGCGCTTGCGCCACGGCCGTCACTTCGAACTCCACCCCAGCTCCTCCAGCACGCCGCGCGCCACTTCGCGATCGTCGAAATGTATGACGCGATCCTTCAAAACCTGATACGTTTCGTGCCCTTTTCCGGCCAAAATCACGATGTCGCCATCTTTGGCCTCTTCGAGCGCCGCGCGGATCGCCTTGGCGCGGTCCGGCTCGATGATGTGCGGTGTGTCAAAACGTCGAAGCCCCACCAGGGCGTCGTTCATAATCGCGATGGGGTCTTCCGAGCGAGGATTATCCGACGTCAGCACCACGAAATCGCTGGCTTGCGAGGCCGCTTGGGCCATCAAAGGGCGCTTGGATCGATCCCGATCCCCCCCGCAGCCGAACAGGGTGATCACGCGCTTGGGATGCAGTTCGCGCGCCACCGAAATCACATTGCGCAACGCGTCATCTGTGTGCGCATAGTCCACAACGATCAGAAACGGCTGGCCCTGCTGGATGCTCTCGAAGCGTCCCGGCACCCGCGGTGAGGTGGCGATAGCGCCCGCGATCGTTTTCCAATCCAGGCCGTAGCTCAGCGCCGCACCGCACGCCGCCAGAATATTGTAGGCGTTGAATTTGCCCACCAGCGGCGAAGTCAATTGCACCCGCTCGGCGCCATGCTGCACCGTGAATCGCAGACCATCAAAGTTCATTTCGAGCGACAACGCCCGCAAATCCGCGCCATCTTCGAACCCATACCGCAAAGTATGCGGCGCGGGCGGAATCTGACGGCCGTACGGATCGTCAAAATTGATCACCGCCCAGCTTGGCGCGGCCGAACCACCCTGGGGCGCAAACAATAACCGCTTGGCCGCGAAATACTCTTCCATGGTGTGATGGAAATCCAGGTGATCCCGAGTGAGGTTCGTAAATACAGCGGTGTGAAACGTAATGCCGTAAACCCGTCCCAGCGACAGCGCATGGGATGAAACTTCCATTGTGGCATGCGTGCCGCCGGCCTGTTCCAGCTCCTGAAACATACGATACAGATCCAACGATTCGGGCGTTGTATTGACGGCCGGGCGCACTTCGCCCGCGAGCCGATACTCGATCGTCCCGACCATCGCAGTCGTGATCCCGGCGGCGCGCAGCACCGCGTCGATCAGAAACGTAGTCGTCGTCTTCCCGTTGGTCCCCGTGACGCCCGTCAGTTTCAGCCTCTCATCCGGCCTGCCGTAAAAATTGCGCGACGCCAACGCCAGCGCCTGCCTGCCATGCTCTACTTCAATCCACGCTCCGCGAAATCCTTCCGGAGCAGGGAGCTCGCTTACTGCTGCGATCGCGCCCTTATCCAAAGCTTGCCGCGCAAACTCGCGGCCGTCGGCCCGCGCGCCGGGAAACGCGAAGAACAAGAAACCCGGTTGGATCTTCCGCGAATCGTACTCCAACCCGGCTACAGACGCACTTGCCAACTCACCCGGCAGCGTCTGCCGGAGCCCTACTCCCAGCAGGATCTGCTCGACTGTCATGCGGCCTCGCTAACGGCCAAATTGCACGCGAACCCAACCCCCCGACGGAAGAATCGCGCCCGGCGAGGGAGCCTGCGCGCGCGCCACTCCGCTACCTGTGAACTCCACCGGGATGCCGAGCGCCGCCGCCTGTTGAATCACGCTGCGCATGGTCTTGCCTTGAAAATTGGGCACGTGCGGCCCGGCCAAATCCTGTTGCGAACTTCCGTTCCGGGCTAAAAGAACCCGCTGGTCCAAAGCATTGTTTGCGGAAGCCACCGGTCGGTCGTCGGCAGCCACGGCATCGCCCGCTTGGACCAGCGGGGGAGGGATGGAAGCACCAAGATCTGCGATGGCCACGTCGTTCTCGTCGGCTGCATCGCCACCCTCGGAAGGAAGCATTTCAGGCAAATCTTTCGGCACGTCCATCACGCGCAGCCCAGCCGCGGCCACTTCGCGGAACACCGGCGCGGATGTTGGTCCGCCATAGCCGGCCGTGCCTTCGGTCCCGTTGATGGTGACTACGATCACGATCCTGGGATTGGTCACCGGCGCGAAGCCCATGAAGGATGCGTTGTACATATGCGTGTACTGGCGCGCGCGGAAGTCGTAGATCTGAGCCGTTCCCGTTTTGCCGGCCGACGTGTAGCCCAGCAGCCGCGCATATTTGTGCCCCGTGCCGTAGGGCTTAATGACCACGCCTTCCATCATGCCGCGCATAGTGATGGCGGTTTCGGGCCGCAGCACACGAATGGGAGCGACTTTCGGCTCATCCATGCGGAGCCGCGGCTTCAGCAGGAAGCCACCGCTCGCGATCACCGCGCAGGCCTGCGCCAATTGCACCGCGGTGACGCCGATTTCGTGGCCCATTGCTACGGAACCGATGGAGCTTTTGTCCCAAACGCGCAGCGGCCGGACCATTCCGCCGGATTCTCCCGGCAGCGGCAGCCCCGTTTTCTTGCCGAACCCAAACTTGCGAATGTATTGATACAGATTCTTTTCGCCCACTTGCAGGCCGATGTTAATGGCGCCGATGTTGCTCGACCGCGCCAGGACATCCGCCATCGACAATGAAGCATACCGGCTGTGATCGTGAATTATGCGGCCAAACAAGTTGATGCTCCCGTTGCCGCAGTTGATCATCGATTCCGGACGCAGGTGCGTGGTTTCGAGCGCCGCCGACAGCGTGATCACTTTATATACCGACCCCGGCTCAAACGGCGCCGAAACGGCCAGGTTCTCACGCGCCGCGTAGTCGCCCGGCTTGGGTGGGTCGTTCGGATCGAAGGTCGGCACGTTAGCCATCGCGAGGATATCGCCCGTACGCGGATCCATCGCCACCAGGCTGCCGGACTTGGCATGATGTTGCGCGACCATTTTCGCCAATTCCTGCTCGGCGACGAATTGAATGCGCGAATCGATGGTCAGCTGCACGTCCTCACCGGGCAGGGCCTGCTCCTGCATGCTGGATGCGAATCCCCGCTTCTGCACGTCTTCGGTCACCAGCACTTCGCCCGCGTGTCCTTGCAAGTCTTCGTTCAGGCTCTGCTCAACCCCACCGTTGCCTTCCTCTTGGAAGTCCACGCTGCCGATCACATGCGCCGCCAGCGTCCGATTCGGATAAAAGCGCTGGCTCTCGGTGCGGAACTCGATCCACTCCAGGTTCAAGTCGCGCAATCGCTTGGCTTCTTCCCGCGTGATCTTGCGCTTCACCCACAGAAAACCGCGATGGTTGTCGACGGCTGCTTTCAAGTTGGCGAGTAATTCCTGCGCGTTCAAGCTCAAAACGTTGGCAAGAACATCGGCGGCCACCGAGAGATCGGGCACGCGCAGCGGATCCACTACAACGGACTCGGCCGGAAGGCTCATCGCCAGGCGCTGGCCATAGCGATCCAGAATGGCGCCGCGCGGCGCTTTCACCTCTTCCATTCTCTGTTGTTGATCGCGCGCCAACTCCGCGTATTGATGATGCTGGACCACTTGCAGCTGGATCAGACGGGCGGCGATCAGCGCGGCCCAAACAAAGGCCACCCGGACCAACACGTGTACACGTCTTGTCGCCAGTGGATCCATATCGCACCTTAACAACCGGCTCCCTCACGGTCGCGGCTCCGTTCTGAGCCGCACGCGTGAGCAAGCGGGCTTTCCTTACTTCTTCGCCAAAATTTGATCGCTCTTGTTGCCGTCCAGATAGACCACGGCTTCGGGCGCCGGATCGACAAACCGCTGCATGCGCGCCAGCTCTTCCAGACGCGCCGGACTCAGCAGCTTGGTCTCGGCCAGTTCCAGCGAGGCGCGGTCCAGTTCCAGGCGCTGCCGCTCTTGCCGCAAGGCTTCCATTTTGTAGCCGGCCATCAGCCGATTCAGCGAAGGCAGCAATAGTCCGATCACCAGCACCGCGAACGCAAACGAGGAGCCGATCAGCCGCCAGCACACCTTACGCGCCGCCGGGTCCGCTTCGCGATGCACGCGCGAATTATCGATGTGCTTGATGTACAAATACACATCTTCGTTCGGGAATTGAGGAACCTCGAAGCGGTACTCATTGTCGAGCGCGTGCGTGCGCGACGAGTCGCCTGGGGCGCCATTCGGCGTCGCGTATCGATCCAGCTTGGTTGCGAGAGTTGCCATTTTCGTCCCGGTTTACTTCATCTCCAGCGCACGGAGCTTGGCGCTCCGCGAGGGAGGGTTATTTATCGTTTCCTCTGCTGACGGCCTGATCACGTGCTTGGTGAGTATCTGCGCTCGTCCCGCACGCGCCAGCGTTTGAAAGCACTGCTTCACTTTTCGATCTTCGAGCGACATGAACGAAAGCACTACAATCCGTCCGCCGCTTCTCACCAAATCCGGAGCGATGGCGAGCAATTGGTCCAACTCCCCTTGCTCGTTGTTCACCGCCATGCGCAACGCCTGAAAGGTCTGCGTCGCCGGATGGATTCTGCTCGTACGGGGCACAGCCTCCTCGATCACCCGGGACAACCGGAGCGTCGAATGAATGGGCCGCGCCCGCACGATTGCTCTGCTGATTCTCCGCGACCTCCTTTCCTCGCCGAGTTGATAAATCAAATCGGCCAGTTCCTTTTCTGGAGTAAAATTCACAATCTCGGCGGCGGTCAGCTCCTGGCTGCGATCCTGCCGCATATCCAGAGGACCGTCGGCCATCAACGAGAACCCGCGCTCGGGTTCGGTCAGTTGATAGCGGCTTACACCGAGATCCGCCAGCAATCCGTCTACTCGCTCGATACCCTGTTCCACCAGCGCGGAGCGCAATTCCGAAAACGCTCCGTGGTGAAAGCGGATTCGATCCGCCCACTGCGAAGTGTTCAGTTTCGCTTGCTCCAACGATTCCGCGTCCCGATCGTTTGCGATCACAAACCCGCTGCTCAGCTTCCGCGCGATCGCGCCCGAATGTCCGCCTAATCCCGCTGTCGTATCCAAGTACACCCCATCCGGACGCACCGCCAGGTCCTCCAGGCATTCGGCGAGCATTACCGGCACATGCATACATGGCCGCTACTTGAACCCCTTGGACATCGCTTACTTGAACCCTTTCAGCTTGGCCATCTTCAACTTCTCGGCCAGGTTGTCCTTGGCCTGCTTCTTACGCGCTTCGTACTCGGCCTTCGAATACACATTGATCGCGCCCTGCGACCAATCCAGCCGCACTTCCTGATTCTCCAGCGCCAGCCCACGGCGCAAATCGGTCGGCAGCGTCACGCGGCCTTGCGGATCCACCTTGGCCTCGGCGCCATAGTCGTTCGTCACAAACGCGAGCGCGTCGGCGGCATCGGGATCTTCGGTAGCCAGCGCTTCCAAAACTTTTTCGTTTCCCTTCCACACGGAAATGGGGTAGATTCGAGCTATGCGGTCGTCCACGCTAGTCACAAAGAGCTTTTCATCCCCGATGGCCGTGAGGTACTGCTGCAAATCCACTGGAAGTTTGAGCCTGCCCTTGTCGTCCACGTGGGCGGAAAAGAAGCCGCGAGGGGGCTCCACGGACGTTGTTTGAGGCTGGTCTTCCACTTTTGTCCACTTCCGACCACTTTCGGCCTTAATGGATTGTGCCACGAGTCAAAATGAGAAGGCAAGAACTTTTTGTGTTTACCCGCGCCGCAGTAACAGTTTGGCGATGCCACCACTAAAGCTTGGGGGATTGTTTCCCTGAAACCCTCCCTGTACGACCTCGATCCCGGGTCTGCTTTCCCTGATGTTGTGCGCATGGTAGTGGAGATCCCAAAAGGCTCGAGCAACAAGTACGAATACGACCAGGAGCTGGGCGCTTTCCGGTTGGACCGAGTTCTGTATTCTCCCGTACATTATCCTGGCGATTACGGCTTCATCCCGGGAACCCTGGCCTCCGATGGCGATCCCATGGATGTCCTGGCGCTGGTGGAAGAGCCCACGTTCACAGGCTGCGTGGTGGAGGTCCGGCCGGTGGGGGTGCTCAACATGGTGGATCAGGAAAAGAAGGACCAGAAGATCGTCGCGGTTCTGAACCGCGATCCGCGCTACCAGCAGGTCCACACGCTCGACCAGATCTTCCCACACCTCCGGCGTGAGATCGAGCACTTCTTCAACATCTACAAAGAGCTGGAGGGTCGCGAGACCAGCACGCTGGGGTGGGGCGATCCCATCGAAGCGCGCAACGTGATCAGTGAAAGCCGGAAGAGTTATCTAGCGGGCCGCTGAGGCTGCGGTGGGGCTATCGCTCAGCCGGATGATCGCGGCAGCAGACATGAATCTAACGGCCGAGTTGGAATCCGCCAGGTTCTGCTCCAGCTTTGGAATCGCATCCGGGTTGCCGCATCGTCCCAGGGCTTTGGCCGCGGCCGCCTTTTCGGCCCAAGTCTTGTCGTCGGTCGAGGCCGCTTCCAGCATCTTGAATGTCTGGGTATCGCAATCCTCAGCCAACAGATTCAGCGCTTCCATTCGGGCAGCTACGGCGCCGTTCTTGAGGACCTGTTCGGCGGCCAATACCCCGATGTTGAACGGACCCAGCAGCGCGCCGGACGCCGACTTGGCGCCCAGCACTACCATGGCCTTCGGATCGTGACGCAACCGGTCAGCGCGATGCAGCGCGCCCTTCACTCCACCATCGGTGGCTTTCTGCTGGCCGGCGACTACATCTTCAATGAATCCGCGCCCGGTTTTGTCGCCCATGTCCCACAGCGCTTTCGCCGCCGCAAACGCGACTTCACCAGCCGGATCGTCGAGCGCCGCCTTTAGCGCCGGGAACGACTCCCGCGATTTCATCTCGCCGAGCTCCGCCGCGGCGGTGGCGCGAATGAACGAGTCGTTATCTTTCAGCGCCGCTTCCACCAGGCGGATCGCTTCCGGGTCGAGTCCGATGGATCCGGTGGCCGTCACGGCTTGGCGCCGGGTGAGAGGGTTGGTGTCGGCGAGCCCGGGCTTCAACACCTCCCAGGCGGTCTTTTCGGGCTGCGCCCAAAGCCAGGCAGCCGGCATCAGTATTGCAATTGTGAGCTTGATTCGCATTGCGGCTCACTTTCTTGCCAGATTGTACCTGGACGGAACGCCCTCCCGCTTGACCGCCCGCGCCTCCGCGAAATATCCGAGCAAATTGGCGAACTGCGAGATGAACAGCAGAAACGACAAGTAGAATGACCTTGGACGGAACGACTTGCGAACGGGAAACGCAATCAGGTTCGCGTGAACGCGCCAACCTTCAAACCGTACCGGACCGCCGTTCCTTTGCCGCCGAGCCGTGGCGTAGGTGAATGCGCCGCGGCCATAGCGGTAATGCTGGTACAAGAAACCGCGGAGAGACATATCGCGAAAGTGAACGATGAACGCATCCTGAGCCCTCACCAGCCGCGAGCCGGACTGTAGCCAGCGGTCGCAGAAATCCCGGTCCTCGGCGGCGTTGCGCCGGAATTCAGCGTCGAAGCCACCGATCTGGCGATAGCGGGCCTTGGCGACTGCGATATTGTTCGACGGGAAGAATCGGCAATCGTCGGGATCGCGATTGAAGTAGTCACGATAAAATTCGTGGATATCTTGGCTCGCTTCGTCGTGCGGATTATCCGGCAACCCATTCAGAACCGTGCCGCCGATGAGCGCGTCCGGTTTTCGAGCAAGGGCGGCATCCAGAGCCAGCAGCCAGCCTTCCTGGGGTGTACAATCGTCGTCGGTAAACGCAAAAAACTCACCGGTGGCGTGCGCTGCGCCTTTATTCCGCGCGATGCCCGGTCCGCTGTTGGGTTGCCGCAACAGGGTTAACTGGATCGCCGGACGGTGCGCGTTCACCAACGGCTCAAGATCTACGCTGCCGCCGTCGTCCACAACCAGCACCTCGAATTTGTCCCTTGGATAGTCTAGACGAGCGATCGCAGCGAGGCAGCGCGCGAGATCCCGGGGGCGATTGTAGGTCGGAACGATGATCGAGAATCTCAAACGCTTGCCGCCTCCGCTGGCTGAACAACGTCTTCCCCCTGAAGATAGACAAGATCAGAGGACCGCACGTAGCGTTCGCGCTCAAACTCGAATGTGATTCTGCGGCGGCCCATGTCTCCCTGTCCGAGAACATACCCGGAAACCTCGCCCAGAGCGCTGGCCAACAATCCGCAGACGCAGGCCAATACAAACGCTGGTGTACGCTCCAGGTCCGTTCGTTTCGCGTTGTAGAGCACGTCCGGGGCCCGGCGCAACGGGATGAGAGGGAGCAACGCGGTGTAGAAAAGTTTGCGCGCGAGGGTCCACCCGCCGGCCTCGGCTCGGGCGGCGCCATAAAGACGGCCTCCAAAGAACTGGCAGGCGAGAAACGACGGCCAACGCGAAAGGTTCACATGATGCACGCGCATGCTGCCCGCCAGGAACAGCCGGAGCCCGCGCTGTTCAAGGTCTTCGTGGATGCGGATCTCAGCCTCGAGCATGTGGGCCAACCGCTCGCCGTATCCCTGCAGCACTTCGCGCCGGTAGGAAGTATTGTGCCACGGCGTGTTCTGGACCGCTCCTTCCGGCAAGGGCCACGCTGAGTGGCCAAAGTTCAGGAGAAAATCTGCGTCGCTGACCGCTCCCGGGTTCGCATTCGACATCGCCGGACTCGCGGCCGCCCACGGTCCCGAATAGATCTGGATCAAATGCGCGGCCCATTCGGGCTCGGGAAAACAATGGTCTTCGGCAAAAGCGATCAGGGGCGCTGTGCAGGCGCGCGCTCCAGCAGCTCTTGGACGTCCGGTATCTGGAAAAGGCCCGGTTTCCACCAGCACCACGTTCGCAAACCCGGACAACTCGCCTTCGATAATGTCCGTAAGCTTCGCTTGAGAAACCAGCACGATCTCAAGCGCATGGCGGGCAGTCTGGCGCGCCAGATGGGAAATCGTTTTGCGCAGACGCGCGTAGTGATCGGGGGTGGCCAATACCACGGAGAGACTGGCAGCGCTCATAATCCGGGTCTCCCGGCAGCCGCGACGTCCACCCATCCGCCCTCATGCGCGGATCGTTCAGCAGCGGAAATCACTTGAAGAGCGCGCAAGCCGTCGCTGAAATCGGGAGCGCACGAGGAGCCGGCGCGGACCGATTGGACGAAATGCTCGAGCGCAGCGCGATACGACGGGTCGCCCCCGGCAGCTCTAATCTTCGATAGGATGGCGCCGGGCCGCCACAAGAACGAGAGCGCTTGGGAGATTTGCCGAACGCGCGCCCGCGGCCGATCGCGCGGAATAATCTCGCAGGCGGTGGACAGATATCGATCGACACGCAAGATCGCGCGGTCGCCGAAAATTTCGATACGGTCCTGATCCACGGTTCCAAACGAGAACACGCTGCTCACCAGCACGTCGTTTCGCAATCGCATTTGCAAAATCGCCGTGTCATCTTCGGCATGGGTGGACGAGGTTTGGGCGTGCACGGCCGTCACATCCTCGCCCAGCAGGAAGTGGATCAGATCCACGTGGTGCGATCCCAAATCGAGCAGCACCCCGCCACCGCTACGCCGCCGCGCGCGCCAATCGTTCACGATGGAAACCGAAGACGAGAACACGGTAGAGACCATCAGAGGCCTACCAACGGCGTCCTGGGAGAGCAGCCGTCGAGCCTCAGGGTACAGAGGATGAAAACGGTAATTGAAGCCGATCATCCCGGCCGTCGCGCCGTTTTTCCATGCGGCCACGAGCGCTTCCGCATCGGCAGGGTGGGCGGCGAGAGGCTTCTCCGCGTAAACATGCACACCATGACGAACGGCTTCGGTCGAGAGAGCCGCGTGATCGGCGGTCGGGGCGCTGATCAGCACCGCGTCAATCGACATACCTCCGGAAATCGCTTCCCAGACCTGATCGAGCCGTTCGAATGCATTCGCTTGCGGGCAGATTTCGAGCGCACGCCGGCGATGCACCGGATCGGGATCGACCACGGCGCTCACCATTGCACCCCGCAAATTGCGGAGGTTCGGAAGGTGGATGCTTTGGGCTACACGCCCGCATCCGACCACTGCAATTCTAAGCGGCACAAAGAACTATTGGAGCACACTTACTTTACAACTTCGCGTCACGGCCCGCGCTTCATGCGCGTATCCCATGGCGTAGGCAATCTGCTCCACAACGATCAGGAACGACATGCAGAATGACCGGGGCCGAAGGGATTTTCGGAGCGGGGCCATTACCAAGCCCAGGTGAAAACCGAACCCTTCGAAAGACACCGGACCGGCGTGGCGCCGCAGGCGAGTCTGGGAAAACACGAATGCTCCCTGGCCGTAATGGAAGTAATGGCGCCAGAAACCGCGAAACGACATGTCGCGATAGTGCACCACCAACGCATCCGCGGCAGAAATGATTCTCAGGCCAGCCGACAGCCAACGGTCGCAGAAGTCCCGATCCTCGGCAGCGGCGCGCCCAAAGCTGGTATCGAAGCCGCCGATTTTAGAATAGGAATCTGCCGGGACAGCAAAATTGTTGCCCGAGCAGAATCGGCCGCGCTCCGCGTCGCGGCTCATATGCGCGCGAAAGTAATCTGAAATAGACTGGCTCGCGGCGGAGTAGACGTTGTTGGGCACTCCGTTAGCCACGTTCCCGCCAATGAGTGCGTCGGGAAACCGCGTGGCGGCGGCATCAAAAGCGCGCAACCATTCGGGAACCGGGGCGCAATCGTCGTCGGTGAACGCGAGCCATCTGCCGGAAGCATGTTCCGTTCCTTTGTTGCGGGCGGCGCCACAACCACTGTTCGTTTGACGCAAAAGCGTCAATCGGATTTGTTTCCGGTGCTTGGCGGTTATGGGCTGAAGATCCACGTGGCCGCCATCGTCCACCACGATGACCTCGAATTCATCGCGCGGATATTCAAGGCGCGTTATCGCCGTTAGGCAGCGATCCAGATCGTTTGGCCGATTGAACGTCGGAATGATGATGGAGAATCGCAAGCCGGAGACCGACTATTTCACCACAATGTTGACGAGCTTGTCCGGAACGACGATGACCTTCACCACCTGTTTGCCATCCAGCAAAGGCTGGACCTTGGAGTCACCGAGCGCGAGTTTTTCAAGGGCCTCGCGCGGGGTTCCGAAAGCGACGTTGATGCGCCCGCGCAGCTTGCCGTTCACCTGGATCACCACTTCTGCTTCTTCCTCGCGAGCGAGCTCGGGATCGTACTCGGGCCAGGCGTGATGAAACACCGGCCCTTCGCGGCCTTGTTCTTCCCAGAGCTCTTCGGCAAGATAGGGCGCGAACGGCTCCAGCATGAGCGTGAGTTTTTCCAAGATCTCGGCCAGCGCGGGCGCGGAGAGTTCCTTCTCGAGATCGGTGAGCACGTTCATCAGTCCCATTAACGCGGCGATCGAGGTATTGAAGTGCCAGCGGCTCTCGAAATCGTCTGTGATTTGCTTGAGCGTCTGATGCAGTTTTCGCAGTGCTTTTCTGTCAGACGAAGTCGGTTCCGAGCCACCTTGGCCGACATTCCTGGTAACGAATCGATACACCCGGCCGAGGAAGCTGTACGCGCCGATCGCGCCGGCGTCGGTCCAATCCATCTCGCGTTCGGGCGGAGCGGCGAATAATTCAAACAGGCGGCCGGTGTCGGCGCCGAAGCGTTCGATCATATCATCCGCACTTACAACATTTCCCTTCGATTTCGACATTTTCGCACCGTCTTTGATCACCATGCCTTGCGTGAACAGGCGCTTAGTCGGCTCATCGTTGGAGATGAGACCGAGATCGCGCATCATTTTTGTCCAGAAGCGCGAGTAGATCAAGTGCAAAATCGCGTGCTCTACGCCGCCGATATATTGATCGATCGGAAACCAATACGCGATCTTTTTCGAATCGAACGGCGCGCTCGAATTATTCGGATCGCAATAGCGATAAAAATACCAGGACGAATCGATGAACGTGTCCATCGTGTCGGTCTCGCGCTTGGCGGCCTCACCGCACTTGGGACACTTCACGTTCACGAATTCGGGAACGTTCTCGAGCGGCGAACGGCCTTTGCCGCCGATCGGAACCTTGAGCGGAAGCACGACGGGCAACTCGCTCTCCGGCACCGGGACCATGCCGCATTTTGGGCAGTAGATCACCGGGATCGGCGTGCCCCAATAGCGCTGGCGCGAGATGCCCCAGTCTTTGATGCGGAAGGTGACGGCGGCTTTTCCGAAGCCCTCGGCCTCGGCTTTGGCGCTCATCACGCGGCGGCCTTCGTCGCTGAACATCCCGGTGTATGGACCGGAATCGTCCATGATGCCGTCGTCGCCGTAAGCTTCCGTCATGGTCGCCGCGTCGGGCAACATTCCGGCAACATGCCGGATGACAGGCCGGATCGGAATGCCATACTGCTTGCAAAACTCAAAATCGCGCTGATCGTGCGCGGGCACGGCCATGATCGCACCCGTGCCGTAGCCCATCAATACGAAGTTGCCGATCCAGATCGGGACCTTCTCGGCGCTGAAGGGATTGACGGCATAAGCGCCAGTGGGCAAGCCTTCCTTCTCGATATCGCCTGGACCTTTGGCGGCGCGCGAATCGATCATCTGCTTGACCTGCGCTTTCAATTCCGCCGACGCGAGCTGCGCAACCAATGGATGCTCGGGCGCAAGAATCACGCACGTAGCGCCATAAATCGTATCCACGCGCGTGGTGAACACACGGATCGGCTTGCCACTTCCCTCGAGATGAAAATCGATCTCGGCGCCTTCCGACCGCCCGATCCAATTGCGCTGCATCAGCAGCACGCGCTCCGGCCAACCGTCCTCCAACTCCTTGGTCGCCGCGAGCAATTCATCCGCGTAGTCCGTGATCCGCAAGAACCATTGCTCGATTGCGCGCTGCTCCACCGGCGTCGATTCGTGACGCCAGCAGCAGCCATCCACCACCTGCTCGTTCGCGAGCACGGTACCGCACTCGTTGCACCAGTTGACCATCGCGTTCTTGCGATAGGCGAGCCCGCGCTCTAGCATCTTGAGGAAGAACCACTGATTCCAGCGATAATACTTGGGATCGCAGGTGGTGACTTCGCGCGACCAGTCGTAACTGAATCCCATGCGGCGGTGCTGCCGCTTCATGTTTTCGATATTGTGCATGGTCCATTCGTATGGATCACGCTTGTTCGCGATGGCCGCGTTCTCAGCCGGAAGCCCGAACGCATCCCAGCCCATGGGATGCAGCACGTTGAATCCGCGCATGCGTTTGTAGCGCGCCAGCGCGTCGCCGATGGTGTAGTTGCGAATGTGCCCGATATGCAGCGTGCCGCTCGGATACGGCAGCATTTCGAGCACATAGAACTTCGGCTTGCTCGAATTCTCTTCGGCCTGGAACAGCGAGGCATTGGACCACCGCTCGCTCCACTTTAACTCGATCTGGTTATGGTCGTACTGCTTTTCCGGCATAGCTTTTCTGATGCTGATAGTAAGCTTCGGGTAGTTGAGGATGCGGCGAAGCTTGTATCTACAATATAGCGGGGTCCGATATGTTCGTGCTTAGAACTGCGGAGCTTCCATCGGCAGTCCGTCGATCATTGCGAAGTGCTTGCGGTTTCGGCTAACGAGCACCCGACCACGCTCCATTGCTGTTGAAGCGATCAGGGAATCGAATGTGCGGAGGCCGTCTGATTTCGAATATCGCGTAAGGAGGTCATATGCAAACAGGCCGATAGCAGCATCGATGTGCTCCAGTGGGTATATCGATATAAGTGAATCGATTGCGGCCAAATCCCGCTTGTCCCTAGCGCCAACGATCAGCTCCTGGGCCGTGATTATGGAAATTGCGGCATCGTCGAGGGAATCAACGTACGAGGCTGCAGCGGCGTTACCGAGCGAGACCTCGATCATCACATCGGTATCGAGAAGGTGCCGGTCCATTTCCGCTAGCGGCGCGGGTTATCTCTCAGCCGGTTTACGTATTCGACGCCATCCCCGATATCTTCGCGGTCCTTCCACATGCCGAAGAACGGAAGATCCCTGATGGAGCGCCGGCGCTTGTCTGGCTGCTCCCCGCCTGGCACATGCACTTCAACAACGGTTCCTTCTTGGATTTGGACGGCTTCGAGTGGCTTGAAGACGCCATTTTCGTATTTCGCTGGTATAGTCATTGCGGCGGGGTCTACAAAGTCCTTCACCTAGCACAAGTTTAGTCTAATTGATGCACCCGCCCGGTAATGGGCTACTTTGAATTATCCTCCCTCCAGTGGATGATGCTCACCACATAGGTTGGATGCTTCGTCATGCGGACAATGTCCTGCCTAGGCATAATCTGATTGTTGTAATCGCTCCAGACATCAAGGATTTTTCGGAAGTCGTCAGCAGGGACAAGGCGTTGGCTGATTTTGTTTCGTGGACCTTCGATCCGGACGTAGCTTTTCTCTACGGCGTTGGATACGAAAGCGCCAGGCAACAATCCGCTCGCGGCACTCCAGTGCTGAACCGAGGTGCCGGGAGGGAGCGAGTGGAAAAGAGATGACCACCACGACAGAAACTGCTGATCCGTCATAAACGCCAATGATACTGCTTTACGCCGCTCTTTCTAAGCCTCGCTCCGAAGCTTCGAGCAGAGCCACCAGATCCGATACTTCCCAGAGTCGATCCGTAACGCCAGCGGCCATCGCAGGAGTCATGCGCACCGAGAGATTGTGACACTAGACGTTAAAGGTTTTGGATCTGAGGATCGCTTCGACCTATCGTTAGACTTCAAGGTCGCTGACTCCTTTTCCGGCATAGCTTCTTCAACATTTCCATATTGCTCAGCTCATCGCCTTCTTCATCCACCGGCGTCTCCAGAATAAATGCCTTCGTCCGCAATTTCGGATGATTAAGAATGCGGCGAAAACCGTCCTCTCCAATATGCCCGCGCCCGATGTGTTCGTGCCGGTCGATGTGCGATCCGAGCGCGCCTTTGGAATCGTTGGCGTGAATGACGCGCACGTTGTCGATCCCGAGCACTCGATCCATTTCGGCCACCGTCTGCTTGAGCCCGGCCGCGGTGCTGACATCGTAGCCGGACGCCAGGCAGTGGCAGGTGTCGATGCAATAGCCGATCTTCAGATCGGTCAGTTCGGCCGCGAACTGCCGCATCACGCCCAACTCTTCGAAGCGGCTTCCTAGCGCCGCACCCGATCCGGCGGTATTTTCGAGCAGGACGGTGAGATGATTCGCAGTGTCGAGACCTTGCGCGGCCTCGGCCAGTGACCGGATCACCGCATAGATTCCTTGTTCCACCGAATGCCCCTTGCAATTGCCGGGATGCGCCACCAGGTACTCGGCGCCGATCGCCAGCGCCCGCTCGATTTCGCCGCGAAACGCCGCCGTCGATTGCAGCCGCAGCGGCTCGCTGCACGACGCCAGGTTGATCAGGTAATTGTCATGAATTACGAGAGGCCGCAGATCGTAACGTTCGCGTGCGCGCTTAAGCAGATTCACGGCGCTTGGCGCCGGCGGCGATGCACGCCACATCCGCGGGCTGGCCGAGAAGATTTGGAACGTGTTGGCGCCTAGCTCCGCCGCCCGGATCGCGGCATTTTCAAGCGACTTTGAGATGGAGGTATGGAGCCCGAGACGCAAGGAAATCCGATGGTAGCAGGCGCTAAGGGCCCTGGGGCTA
Source organism: Bryobacterales bacterium (assembly GCA_963772905.1). GTDB lineage: Bacteria > Acidobacteriota > Terriglobia > Bryobacterales > Bryobacteraceae > Palsa-89. Next base: position 1,380,307 of record CAVYZD010000001.1, read on the forward strand.
TCCGCCGATATACGGTTATGCGATCCCTTGCGATCTTGTGCGCCCTGGCCGCTGCGTTCCTCCTAAGCGGCTGCGCCCGTGCCCGAGTGACCACCCACATCCAGTCCGACGGTTCGTGGACACGGACGCTCGCTCTGACGGGCCAGCGGAAAACGGAAGGCGCCGAAACCAGGCCTACGCTCGAAGACACGTTCGTGATTCCCGCGGGCTCCGGATGGAAATCGTCGGAAGAAATCAAGGACAACAATCGCAGCCTGACCCTGGAACGGTCGTTACCGGCGGGCGCAACGCTGGACGGTGATGTGTCGATTAAAAGCTCCGAGCCCGGTAAGCTGCGGGTGGTGAACCACGTGACCATCAAAGTGGCTGGGCCCCATCAATTGGAATATCGCGAGACGCTGCATTGGACGGGCCCGCCAAACAAAATCCTGGGCGACATCCATCCCGATGATTTGGGTCGATTGAAATCGCATCTCCCCAAGGCGCTGGCCACCGATGCCAATGCCCTCGCGCTGGTGGACAAGGCTGCGGAACTTTCGGTCCCCGTGCTGTTCGGACCAGGCGACCCGTTGCTCGCCATGGGCATGTTGCATCCGGACCTGGCGATTTACCGCTTGAACCAACGTATCGGTTCGGTGATGGTGCAAGCATTGGAGCAGCAGTTCGGAGACAAGATGCAGCCCGCGGAACGCCGCGAAGTGGCCCGGCAGTTGATTCAAGAAACGCTCAATCCCGGCAAATTGACGCGACCCGATCCGGCGGTCGCCGCAGCGGCAGCCTCCGGGACCAGCACCGGGCTCACGCCTCTGATGTTCATCGTGCAGCCGCCGGGCAAGGTGGTTTCCACCAACGGCGAGATCGACGAATTCAGCGGAGAAATCTTCTGGGCGCTTTTTGAAGACGCCGCAACATACAAAGACGTAGTCATGACTGCTGTGTTGGAAACGAACTGAGCGGCGTAGGAGTACAATGCCCCCATGTTCGTCCCTCTGACACCCGTCCGGTGTCTGCATCGCGCCGTAGATCTGTTCCCCAACAAAATAGGCATCGTTTCCGGGACCCGCCAATTTACCTATCGCGAGTTCGGCGAGCGGTGCGAACGATTAGGCAGTGCGCTTCGCAAACACGGTGTCCAGCCCGGCGACCGCGTCGCCTACCTCAGTTTCAACACGCATCAGTTGCTCGAAGGCTATTACGGAGTGGTGCTGGCCCACGCCATCGTGATGCCGCTCAACGTGCGGCTATCACCGATCGAACTGGAAAACATCCTGAATCATTCCGGCGCGCGCATTCTGCTTTTCGAGAACGACTTCGCTCCGCTGGTGGAGCGCCTCAAGCCCGTCTGCCCCGCGATCGAGCGCTTTGTCACGCTGGACGATCAAGTTCCAGCAGCCGATTTCACCTACGAAGAGCTACTCGATCAAGGCCGCGCCGAACGCGCCGACGTTGCGAGCTTCGACGAAAAAGCGATCGCCGAGCTGTTTTACACCAGCGGCAGCACGGGCGATCCCAAGGGCGTCACGCTGGCACATCGCACGCTTTATCTACATGCGATGGCCGTCGCGGGCTTGTATCGCGATCCTGAAACCACGGTCGACCTGCACACGATTCCGCTGTTTCACGCCAATGGATGGGGCCGGCCGCAAGCTTCCACCATGCTTGGAACCAAGCAGATCATGATCCGGCGTTTCGATCCGCCCACGGTGCTGGGCTTGATTCAACAGCACGGAGCCACCGACATGGCGCTGGTCCCCACCATGGCCAATGCGCTGCTCAATTGTCCCGGGCTTGCGACGCATAATCTCTCCAGCCTGCGCAACATCGTGCTGGGCGGCGCGGCGTCGTCACCGGAATTGATCGAGCGCATGGAAAAAGCGTTCCACTGCAACGTATACGCCGGCTATGGCCTCACGGAAACCGCTCCACTGCTCACCACCGCGTGTTCCAAGCCCGGCTATACCTACGCCTCCGACGCCGACCGGTATCATCGCCGCGCCATGGCTGGATGGCCGGTGTGGGGCATGGAGGTGCGTGTCGTGGATCTGGAGATGAACGACGTCCCGCGCGACATGCAGACCTCGGGCGAAATCGTGACGCGCGGCGACCACGTGATGGAGGGCTACTACCGCGAGCCCGCCCTGACGGCCGCGGTGATGACCGGCCCCTGGTTCCACACCGGCGACATGGCCGTTTGGGACGAGGAATCGTTCATCCAAATTGTCGATCGCAAGAAGGAAATCATCATCAGCGGCGGTGAAAACATCTCGTCGATCGAAGTGGAAAAGGCGATTTTCGCCCATCCGGAGGTTTTCGAATGCGCCGTCGTCGCGGCTCCGGACGATGCATGGGGAGAGATTCCGGCCGCGATCGTGGTCCGGAAGCCGGAATCGGCGCTCACTTCCGACGACCTGCTCGAGTTCCTGAAAATGCGCCTGGGCAAGTTCAAATTGCCGCGAATCATCGTGTTCAGCGACGAGCCATTGCCCAAGACGGGAACCGGCAAAATCCGCAAGCTGGTGCTGCGCGAGCAGTTTTGGCAGGGCAAAGCGAAAAGAGTCCAGGGTTGATCCAAGCCCGGGCTGCTACGCCGGACGGGTACAATGCTGGGAGAGGAGGACCGTATGAAACTCGCGCTTCTACTCGTGACGGCCTCGTTCATCTTGTCCGCGCAGGTCGGGCAATATCCGCCGGGCCAGTATCCGGGCCAGTACCCGCCAGGCCGTTTTCCGGGTGCCGGCAATCCGAACGGATCCGGTTCAGGCGGCCGCGGCTCCGGCAGGAACTCCGACAGCCGCCGGGCTACCAGCGAATCGGCGGAGACCTACCACGGTGTGGCGCGAAAGCTGGAAGGGTCATCCATGGATTTGGAACTCGAGGACACTCGCTTTCTGATCATCGATTTCTCGAGCGCTGATTCCAAGCCGCCCGACATGCGCGTTGGCGATGGTCTGGAGGTTGCCGCCACCGAGGATAAAGACGGCAAGTTCCACGCCACCAGCATCCAATTTGACCGCGACATCGCAAAAGTCATCAACGAGAACGACGAAATCGCCGCGCAGCAGCAGGAGGAAGGAAGAACCGGGCCACCGCCGACGATCTTGGTCCGGCCGGACGCTTCCTCAACCAATAGTGACGATGCCCCTCCGGTGCTGAAACACGGTAAACCCGCCGCGCACGCGTCCGAGCCGATTCCGGACGACGCTCCCGCTTCTTCGTCACGAGTGAATCTGGCAACCGAACCCGGACGGCCTCCCGCCGCCGCCGGCGCACATCTGGCTCTGGTGGAAAAAGCCCGGGATGTCGCAGCCACGTTTCTTGAAGGATTGCCGAACTATGTGGTCCAGGAATCCGCCACGCGCTATTACAGCGAAACGCGTCAGCCGAGCTGGAACGTCCTCGATATCGTTTCCGCCGAAGTGGTCTTCGAGGAGCACCATGAGAGCTATCGAAACATCCAGATCAACGGCAAGCCTTCCAAGAAACCGCCCGAGGAATCCGGCGCCTGGTCCACTGGTGAATTTGGAACCATTCTCGCCAGCGTCTTCTCCGGCTATACGGATGCCGCATTCAAGTACGCGCAGGACGATACCATCTTGCATCGAGCCGCTTCGGTGTTCGACTTCAAAGTGCAGCGTCTTCGATCGAATTGGCGAATCTCAATGTCCGGGCAGTACATTTTGCCGGCCTACCGGGGTTCAGTGTGGATCGACAAGCAGACCGGCGAGGTACTGCGGCTGGAGATGCAGGGCAGGGACATTCCCGAGAAGTTTCCAGAGATCTCGGTCGAAACAGCGGTCGATTACGATTCCATTCGGCTGGGAACACCCGAACAATTCTTACTGCCCGTGCATTCGGAAGTCTTGAGTTGTTTGCGGGGCTCCAACGAGTGCGAGCGCAACGTGATCGAGTTCCGCAACTATCACAAGTTCACCGGCGAATCGAATATCGAGTTCAAGCAATAGACTCGATTCCAAACATCGGCCAGTATTTCTCCGGCAGCTTCACCGGTTTCATTTCGGCCCCCAGGAACACGTGCTTGGTGCCGCCTGCCGCCAGTTCGCTGCCGCTCTGCGCATCGCGAATCTGGTATTCAAATTCAACCGCGCGCCGGCTTGCGTTGGCCACCCACGTTTTCACCACGATCTCCTGGTCGTAGCGCGCAGGACGCAAGTAACGGCAGTGCGCCTCCACCACTGCCAGCAGAATGCCGTCGTCCACTTCCATATCGCGATAACGGATACCAGCGGCGCGGCAATATTCCGCGCGCCCCACTTCCATCCAGATGAGGTAATTGGCGTAGTAAACCACGCCCATCTTGTCGGTCTCGGCGTAGCGCACACGCAAGGTCGTTTCATGGGAAACTCCGGTCTCGTGGGAGCGGCGCGGGCTTTCTTCAAGCATGCGTGATGTTCTTGCGAAGCTGGCGCATTTCCTTGGCTGTGAACAGCATGTCAGTGGGCGGTATTCTGCGCTCGCGGCAATACGCCAGATACAAATATCCGTAGCTGCGCGTGATGTAATCGGCCGCCGAAAAGCCCAGCAGCCGCGCCGTGCGGTCGATCCAGCGCGGGCTGCCCTCAATCTCCAGGTAATTGCCGATGGGCGTTTCGTCCACCAGCACCACGCCACTACTCGGCTCCTTCGCATACTCGGTGCGAAACTTTTCGTAGCGGAAGATCGGATGGTAGCCGATCTCGTTGAAGATCTGCTCCACTTTGAAGGCGTCCGGCAGCACCACTTCGATCTCGTGGCGCTTCTTGTACCGGCCCTGTTCGGACGGCCCTTTGTAGGTGAGCACGTTGTGAGTGCCCACACGGCGCACACGGATGAGCTTGCCGTGGCTGCGTAGCGTGCGGTTGGAGGTGTCCAGCAACACATTGTATTCGTGCAATCGGCTCTTGGACACGCGGAAGCCCAAGTCCCGCAGGGCGCGGCGGATTTTCCCTAGGTTGCCCGGAAGACGCAGTTTGATTTCGATTTCGAACGTCAAGGAAACGATGCCCAGTCCTCTATAAGAGCAGAACATGGGCCGCACTCACAAGCCCAAAGAAATGTTTCAACAGCGGTCGGCCGTGCGCACCCCCGTTATACTAGTGTTATGGCGGGTCTGGTCAAACTGGCAGCCGCGCCAAAGCTCGACTTGGGAATCCTGAAGGCCAAGCAAGACAGACTCTTCTCGATTTTGAAGCCGATGCGGCGCGTGATCGTCGCGTACTCCGGCGGCGCCGATTCGGCGTACCTGGCGTGGGCCGCGCATCGCGTACTCGGCGAAGATGCCCTGGCCGTCACCGCGGATTCCGCTTCCATCCCCGAATCGCACAAGAGCGATGCCGAGGCGTTCGCGCGCGAATGCGGCTTCCGGCACGAATACATCGAGACTCGCGAGTTCGATAATCCGGACTACACAAAAAACGATCCGAATCGCTGTTTCCACTGCAAGGACGAACTTTTCACGCGGCTGGAAGTGGTGGCGCGCGCGCGCGGCATCGAGCACATCGCCTACGGCGTAAACGTGGACGACCTGGGCGACTACCGGCCCGGCCAGCATGCCGCCAAACTGCACCAAGCCAAAGCGCCGCTCGTGGACGCCGGCTTGACCAAAGCAGAGATTCGCGAGCTTTCCCGTCTCACCGGCTTGTCCACGTGGGACCGTCCCGCGGCAGCCTGCCTCAGCTCGCGCATCCCTTACGGAACACCCGTGACTATAGAAAACGTCAAGACCGTTGAATGCGGTGAAGAAGCCATCCGAGCACTTGGCTTCCGCCAGTTCCGCGTGCGGTTCCATGGCAAACTGGTCCGCATAGAAATCGCGAAGGATGAACTCGCGTCCGCGCTTACGCCTGAAATGGCCCTGAGATTCGTTGAAATCTTCAAGCCGCTCGGCTTCCATTACGTGACGATCGATTTGGAAGGCTACCGGCAGGGCTCGCTGAACGCTGTGCTGGCCGACGGCTAATTCCGCGTCCCAATACTTTCGGTGCGCCCCGCGAGCGGCTTCACGATTGACCCTCCGCACACACCCACGCCCGTGTTCAGCAGCGCATTGAGCAGGTTATAAAGCACGGCGTACACCAACTGTTCGTTCACTGGCTGCTTGCCCGGCATGCGAAACGACGCAGGCAGCTCTTTCGAGATTTGCAGCCGCACCGCCCCCGGCAGTGTCCGCCCCGACCGGTCTTTTTGATTCGCCAGCGACATCGGCGTTTGCAATACCGCGCCCGTCTTCCCGTCGACATAGAATTGGCAGCGCGAAAACCAGCCGAGATTGCCAGGATCGGCCGCGTCGAACAAAAGCAGGGGTGCCTGCCGGTCCACCGCCGAGAGGTGCAAGTTCATGGACCGCTGGCTTTCCTCGATCCGATATTCGAAGCCCGCCTGCTTGGCGATGTTCGCTACGAAGTCCGGGTCCAGTTCGAGCAGCAGGAACTTATAGTCCCCGGCCAGCAACACTTGCATAACGCTATTGTATCGCCCGGGCCGAGTCGGGCGTTCGCGATATAATGGCATAGGAGTTTCCCACTTGTCCATCCGAAGGTTTTTGCGCCTCAGCGCTCATATTCAAATGCTGCCCGTGCTCGAAAGCGGCGAAGAGACGCTAGTCGGCGGACAGGCCGTCATGGAAGGCGTCATGATGCGCGCCCCGCATAGCTATTGCGTCGCCGTGCGCAAGCCCAATGGCGAAATCGTCACTGAACAAGCTCCGCTCGCGCGCGTTTCCGAGAAATATCCGATATTTAAGCTGCCCATTTTGCGCGGCCTGGGAACGCTGGGCCATGCCATGTACCTGGGCGTGAAAGCGCTTCAATTTTCCGCCATGGTGGCGATTGGCGAAGAAGCCGCCAAAGACGGCGAAAAGGCGCCTGAATTGAGCGGATGGATGATGGCCCTCCCGCTCGCGTTTTCGCTGCTGTTTTTCCTATTCATGTACAAGTTCGTGCCGCTGTTCCTGGCCACCCAGCTTGGCAAAGCCGTCCCTTCGCTGCATGGCCGCTTCGCGGTGAACATGATGGACGGCGTGATCCGCCTGGTGATCTTCCTCGGGTTTCTCATCCTGCTTTCGCGGATGAAAGACATTCGGCGCATGTTCCAATATCACGGCGCCGAACACAAAGTGGTGTTCAATTTCGAATCGGGCCAACCGGTGACGGTGGAAAACGCGCAGAAGTTCGTCACGTTCCATCCGCGCTGCGGCACCAGTTTCCTGCTGCTCGTAATGGTGCTCGCGATTCTGGTTTATCCGCTGCTGCCCTTCGATGGATTCGCAGCGAAGCTGATCGCCCGCATCGCGCTGCTCCCGCTGATCGTCGGCGTCAGCTATGAATTGATCCGCTACGCCGCCCGGCATCAGCAAGGAATGATGGCCGCGCTCACCGCGCCCGGCCTGTGGCTGCAGCGCGTGACCACCAAGCCGCCATCCGACGAGCAGGCCCGCGTCGCGATCCAGGCGCTCGATGGCGCCATGCAGCTCGAAGAGGCCCAAGGTGGCGAGTTGGTGATTGCGTAACGCGATTCGATCGCGCTGGAAACCGCCATGCAATTTTCTCAAAGGCTCAACGATATCGAGGCACGGTTTGACGCCGTCACACGCCAGATGGCGGATCCGGCCGTCATTGCCGACGGCGAAGCGTATCGCAAAATCGCCAAGACGCGTTCCGAGTTGGAAGAAGTGGTCGGCAAGTACCGTGACTACAAGCTCGCCAAGAATAACTACGACGAAGCGCGCTCTATGGTTGAGGACCCCGATCCGGAGCTTCGCCAGATGGCCGCCGATGAAATCGCGCGGCTGGAACCGGAACTGGTCCGCATCGAAGAAGAGCTGAAGGTCCTGCTGCTTCCGAAAGACCCGCTGGACGACAAGAACATCGTGCTCGAAATCCGCGCCGGCACGGGCGGCGACGAAGCTACGTTGTTCGCGGCCGAAGTCTTTCGCATGTACACCCGCTACGCCGAAACGCAGAAGTGGCGCGTGGAAGTGACGGATGTGAGCGAATCGGCGGCTGGCGGCATCAAATCGGTAATCGCGCTCATCAGCGGAAACAAGGTTTACAGCCATCTCAAATACGAAAGCGGCGTGCATCGCGTCCAGCGTGTGCCCGCCACTGAGCAGCAGGGCCGCGTGCATACCTCGGCCATTACGGTCGCCGTGCTGCCTGAAGCCGACGACGTCGAAATCAAGCTCGAGGCCAAGGACGTCCGCATCGATACTTTCTGTTCCTCGGGACCCGGCGGCCAATCGGTCAACACCACTTACTCCGCCGTGCGCCTGACGCACCTACCCACTGGCTTGATCGTGTCTTGCCAGGACGAGAAATCACAGATCAAGAATCGCGCCAAAGCCGAACGCGTGTTGCGGTCGCGGCTCTACGAAATCGAACTGGAAAAGCAGCAGCAGGCGATCGGCGCCGAGCGGAAGAGCATGGTAGGCTCGGGCGATCGCAGCGAAAAGATTCGCACCTACAACTTCCCGCAGAACCGCGTCACCGATCATCGCATCGGCCTGACCCTGCACCAACTCGATCTGGTGATGGAAGGCCGCCTGGACCCGCTGATCTCCGCCCTCACCAACTACTATCAGACCGAGAAGTTGAAAGAGCAAGGCGAAGCGGCCTAGCGCTTCAATGACCATCCAGACCGCGCTCCTGCAGGGCACCAAGCTCCTGGAGGACGAAGCCGTCATCGCGCCGCGCCTCACCTCGGAAGTTCTCCTGATGCATGCGCTGCAGCGCGACCGGGCTTATCTTTACGCGCACTCCGACGACCAACTGACCGAGATCGCCTGGATCCACTACGGCCGCTACCTGCACGAGCGTCTGAAGGGCAAGCCGACGCAATACATCACCGGCCGCCAGGAGTTTTACGGTCGCGATTTCCGCGTAACACGCGATGTCCTGATCCCGCGGCCCGAGACCGAGCATCTCGTTGAGGCCGCGATCGCTCGCATCCAACCTGGCTATTTGGTGGTAGATGTCGGCACCGGCTCAGGCGCCATCGCAATCACACTGGCGCTCGAAACCAAGGCGCGTGTTATTGCTACCGACATTTCCTCCGCCGCGCTGAGCGTCGCACGCGCTCAACAGTTCTCAGCCGGTGTCCATTTCTTGCTCAGCAATCTCGTAGACGCCTTTCGCGATCACAGCATCGACGTCCTTGTCTCCAACCCGCCCTACGTCCCGCGCACCGACCAGCCCGCCCTCCAGCGCGAGGTCCGCGACTATGAACCACACGTCGCCCTCTTCGCCGGGCCCACAGGCCTTGAACTTTACGAACGACTAATCGCCGACGCCGCCCGCGTCCTCCGTCCCGGTGGCTGGCTGCTGCTCGAACTCGGCTACAATTCGTTAGACGCGGTGCGCGCGATGCTGGAACGCGGATGGACCGAAATCACCGCAATTCCCGATCTGGCCGGCTTCCCGCGCGTCCTCGCCGCAAGAATACTCCCGTGAAACGCGCTTTTCTTTGGCTCATCGTCGCTGTCGTTGTTGCGCTCGCGTTTCTGCTCTATCAGCATCGTTCCGCGAATCGCCTCAACGTCACCCCGGACGCGCAGCGTGCGATCAAAAGGCGCGGCAGCCATGAGGATTGTATTGCCACGGATCAACACAGATCCAAGCCCGTCGTCAGTTACTTACTTACTAAGTGAGAAAGATCGCGGTTGTTCTCGGTGCAGACAAATTCGAGTAAGTCGGTATCCGGCAGGAACTGCATTCCCTCGGTAACCGTCCACGGCTTGGTGTAGGCCTTGGGGTCGTCGATGGTCACATCGATCTTCAAGTGGCCGAAATCCGGGCGGTGAATGCGCTCGGTGACATGCAGCGCATCGGTAGCCGGATGGCCCAATTGGTCCAGCCACGTCTTACCGTTGAAGCCCGACGTTTCGATCACTAAAGCATCCCGATCCCACCTACCCACCGAGTAACCCATCCAGCTCGGATTCGGATCTTTTGGAAGTTCGCGGCCGTCCATAAATATCTGCCGGTAAATCCCGAACGCCTCGTAAAGAATGATGACCTCATCCGGATTTTGGATGATCTTGAATGGCACGGGAGTTACGTTGATCTTCGGCACGCCTTGCGGCAAACAATTGGCATCGGACTCTTCGGCGGCATGAGCGCCGGTCGATCGCTCCTTGGTGAGCGCTGCCGCCCAAGGCTGCATCGGCACGTCGCCGGGCTTCAGATCGGCTGCCAGATTCTGCAAATACTTCGGACCGGGCACGATCCAGACGCCCGCCAAGTCGGGCTTGCCATCTGCCTTTCGCGGCGCGGGAGCCATCAGATTCGGCTTGCCGTCCTTGGTCCGTGGAATGGACTTGTCGGCAAGCTTTAGCCATTGCGCCGGTAAAGGCGCCACCGCACCGCAACAAAGCAAAAAGCTTGCAAGAGCAATCTTCAAACACGCCTCCCCATTGGCTTTGCGACCACCGGGGCGATTATATGTCAAAATCGTGCTCGGCGTGTATGCTCGGAGTGTATGCCCAGCGTGTATGAGTGATCAGCCACAGCAAATGCAGTGCATGGAAGTGTGGGGTGGCAGCCAACTCACCGCGCAAGGCGTCGAATTCGGCGGCCTCGACGCATGGGTTTACAGCAAGCCCTATGGCAAAGCGCACGCCGGCGGCGACGTGTACTATGCATCCAGTTGCGCCACTGGCCGGATTACGCGCTTGCTGTTAGCCGACGTTGCAGGGCACGGAAGCACGGTAGCCGATACCGCCGCGGACTTGCGCGCGTTGATGCGGCGCTTCGTCAACCGCCTGGACCAGGGCGAGTTTGTGCGCCTGCTTAATCAGCAATTCTCGGCTCTGCCCCGAACCGGCGCATTCGCCACCGCGGTGGTCAGCACATTCTTCGAGCCCAGCCGCCGACTCACTATCTGCAATGCCGGCCACCCGCGCCCGATGCTGTATCGCGCCGCGCAACACCAATGGGATTTTCTTGGCAGCAATGCCCCGTCGGCTCGGGCCTCGCCGAGCAACATTCCGCTGGGGCTTTTTGAGGGCGCCGAGTACGAGCAGTTCGACGTCGAACTGGGCGCCGGCGACTGCCTGCTCACCTACACCGACGCGCTCATAGAAGCGCGTGTGGCCAACGGCGAAATGTTGGGTGAAGATGGGGTGCTTGGCATCGTGCGTGCGCTCGGCGATCTTCCGCCCGACAAGCTAACTGAGAAGCTGCTCGCTGAGATCGACGCCCGCTATCCCGACGGCTTGGCCGAAGACGACGTCACGGTCCTGGTGGTTCGGGCCAACGGCCGCAAGATCCGTTATCCGCTTAGCGAAAAGCTGCGCGCGATGGCACGGATCGCTGGTGCGCTGATTCGTTCTATCCATCCTCGTGCCGAACGCCCACCGCTGCCCGACGCGAACCTCGCCAACATCGGCGGGGCCGTGATTCCCGCGCTGGGAAGGCGCTGGCGAGCCTGGCAAGCGCTAGTGCCCGAGGGTCCGCAACCCTCGAATGTTATCCTGAAAATAAAATGACTTACGACCTGATTGTGATTGGGAGCGGCCCGGGTGGCTACTCCGCGGCGGTTCGCGCCGGTCAGTACGGTCTGAAGACCGCGATCGTCGAAAAAGATCCCAAGCTCGGCGGCACCTGCCTGCACGTGGGCTGCATCCCGACCAAGGCGCTGCTCCACACGGCCGATTTGTGGGAGCATTTCGTGAATCCCGGCGACGAGGGAATCGCCTGCGAAAACCCACGCCTGGACTACCCGAAGGTGCTGGATCGCAAAAACAAAATCGTCTCGAAACACGCCAAAGGTGTCGAGTTCCTAATGAAGAAGAACAAGGTCGACTGGGTGAAGGGCTATGGGACCATTCTTCCGCGCACGGGGACGGGTCCGATCAGGATCGAAGTGAAATCCGAAAGCGGGACGCAGACGCTCGAGACCAAGAACGTCATCATCGCCACCGGATCGGAAGCGCGCATGCTCCCGGGCTTGGAGCCGGACGCGAAGACGATCCTCACAAACATCGAAATCCTGGATCTTCCCGTCATTCCCAAGACCATGTTGATCATCGGCGCGGGCGCCGTCGGCGTGGAGTTCGCGTCAATCTTCAATCGCTTTGGGACCAAGGTCACCGTTCTCGAAATGCTACCGCGCCTGGTTCCGGTGGAAGACGAAGAGATTTCCAAAGAGCTGGAACGCTATTTCAAAAAGACCGGCATCCGCTGCGAAACCGGCGCGAAGGCCGAGAACATCACCCGGACCGAGAACGGTGTGAGGCTGTGCGCGGCGCTCGCGAACGGAAAGCGCGAGGACATGGAAGCCGAGACGCTGCTGGTGGCTGTGGGCCGCAAGCCGAATACCGAAAACATCGGTCTCGACAAACTGAAGGTGGAGCTGGATCGCGGCTTCATCAAAGTGGACGCGCATCAGATGACCGCCGAGCCAGGCGTCTACGCGATCGGCGACGTGGTGGCTGGAACGCCGCAACTGGCGCACGTGGCGGCCATGGAGGGCATGGTGGCAGTCGCGCACATGGCGGGCAAGCCGGCCAAGCCGATCAATCGGAATCGTATTCCTGGATGCACGTACACCGAGCCCGGGATCGGCAGTGTCGGACTTACGGAAGCGCAGGCGCGTGCGCAGGGCTTCGCGGTAAAGGTGGGTAAGTTTCCGTTCGTCGCGAACAGCAAGGCGACCATTCTGGGACACCACGACGGTTTCGTGAAAGTTGTCGCGGAAGAAAAATACGGTGAGATCCTGGGTGTCCATATCATCGGACCCGAGGCCTATGAACTCGTGGCCGAGGCGGTGCTCGCGATGGAAGCCGAAGCGACCGTCGAGACGCTGATGGGCACCATCCACGCGCATCCGACCTTATATGAAGCGATGGGCGAGGCGTTCAACAACGTCTACGGGCTCACCATCAATGCTTGAAATTCGCGGTCTTGATGTAAAAGACCTGGGCCGCATGCGGTACGCCGATGCGCTCGCGGTCCAAAGCGATCTCGTCGAGCAACGCAAGCTCGGGCTCATTCCCGATCAGCTCTTGTTCGTCGAACACCCGCACGTGATCACGCAGGGGCGCAACGGCCACGCCGAGAACCTGCTCGCGAGTGAAGCTGCGCTCCGCAGCGCGGGCATCGAATTTTATCCAACCAATCGCGGCGGCGACATCACCTATCACGGTCCGGGCCAGATTGTCGGCTATCCAATCGTCGATCTGCGAGAATGGAAGCGCGACGTTGGCGCCTATGTCCGGGCCATCGAGCAAGTGATCATCGATGCGCTGGCCGAGTTCGGGATTGCAGGCGGGCGCGTAGCCGGCTGCACGGGCGTCTGGGTGGATGGCAAGAAGGTGGCCGCAATCGGCGTGCATATCAGCCGCTGGGTCACTTCGCATGGTTTCGCGTTGAATCATGCCACCGATTTACGTTACTTTCAGTACATCGTTCCCTGTGGGCTCACCAAGCCGGTCACTTCCATGCAGGAATTAGGATCGGGATCGAGCCGCGAACAAGTGATCGCCACGCTGTCGACTCACTTTGCGAAGCAATTTCAGCCGAGCCGCGACCGCGAGGCAGCGGGCGTTTTATATACGGAGACATATTCATGACTGACGTAGTTATGCCCCAAATGGGCGAGAGCATCGTTGAAGGCACGCTGACCAAGTGGCTGAAGAAGCCGGGTGAGCATGTGGATCGCGATGAGCCGCTGTTTGAGATCTCCACCGACAAAGTGGACACCGAGATTCCCTCGCCGACGGCCGGCGTGTTGAAGGAAGTACTGGTGGAAGAGGGCAAGACCGTGGCCATCAGCACCGTGGTAGGCCGGATCGAAGAAGGCGCGGGAAATGGCGCGTCTGCAGCGCCTGCGGCTGCAAAAGATTCGCCTGCGGCTGCGAAAGCTGCGCCCGTTGCTCCTCCCGCACCGAAACCCGCTCCGGCACTGCCCGCCTCAAAGACGCCACCGCCCCCGGTTCCCGAGCCAATGCCCGAACCCGTCGCGCATTCCGCTGGGCCCTACCCGATTCCCGTAGAAGAGCCCGCGCCACAAGTGGAAGCCGAGTCGCCCGCGGGTCCATTGTCGCCTCTAGTTCGCAAGATGGCGCGCGAATACGGCATCGACTTGAAGCAGGTGCGCGGCACCGGAGCAGGCGGACGCATCACCAAGCAGGATCTGGAAGCGTACATGTCGGCGCAGGGCGCCCGGACCATGGCACAATCCAGCGCCCCGCCGCCGGCCGCGCCCATCACCACTCCGACGGTCTACACGCCCGCAGTGCCCACGGCCCCGCCGCCTCCTCCCATGCCGCGCGCCGAAGCCCCGCGTGCCCGCGTGGAACCGATGAGCGTGATGCGGCAGCGCATCGCCGAGCACATGGTGATGAGCAAGCGGATTTCAGCGCACGTCACCACGGTCCACAAGACCGACATGACCAAGATCGCCAAGATGCGCGAGCGCAACAAAGCCGAATTCCAGGCGCGGTACGGTTACTCGCTCACGTTTTTGCCGTTCGTCGCCAAGGCGGCGGCGGAGGCGATTCGCCACTACCCGATCTTGAACGCTTCCATCGAAGGTACGAACATCATCTATCACAATGAAATCAATTTGGGCATCGCGGTGGCGCTCGAAAACGGACTCATCGTGCCGGTGATCCGCAACGCCGACGAGAAGAACGTCGTGGGGCTCCAGCGCGCCATCGTGGATCTTTCCACCCGTGCCCGCTCGCGCCAGCTCAAGCCCGACGAGGTGCAAGGCGGAACATTCTCCATCACCAATTTCGGGAGCTTCGGCAGCATCTTTGCGACCCCGGTGATCAACCAGCCGCAGGTTGCGATCCTGGGCGTGGGCGCGGTGGAGAAAACGCCGGTCGTCGTGGACGATGCGATCGCGATTCGCTCCATCGCCTATCTTGCGCTTACGTTCGACCATCGCCTGATCGACGGAGCGTTGGCCGACCAGTTCACCGCGAAGGTCAAATCGATTCTCGAGAATTGGTCCGAAGAAGTGCTTTAAGGCGCCGTTTTGTGACCTCCGACGAGATCTTTCTGAAATTCTCGGCCGATAAGCTGGAACAGTTGCACGGCCGCATCCAGGACTGTCTTGCGCGGCTGACACCGGAACAAATCTGGACCCGGAATTCCGACAACGAAAACGCGGTTGGTAATCTTGTGCTGCATCTCTCGGGCAACGTGCGCCAATGGATCGGTTCGGGCATCGCCGGATTGCCGGACCATCGCCAGCGCGATGCCGAGTTTGATGCGCGAGGCGGAAAGGCGCGCGAGGAGTTGGCTGAGCTGATCAACACCAGGGTCGCGGAGGCAGTGGGCATCATCCGGGCCGTGCCGGTCGCCCGCCTGACCCAACGCATCATCAACCAAGGCTACGATGTTACGGTGCTCGAATCGATCGCGCACGTTATCGAGCATTTTTCGATGCATACCGGGCAGATCATTCTGCTGACGAAGCTGCTGACGGGACAGGATCTGGCATATTATCAGCATCTTAAAGGCGCTGGCCGGTCGTCGGGCGAGCCCGTTCCGTAAGCCCTCTTGGTTTTTGCCATACTTTTATGGCACAATCGTACATATGAAGAAGACACTCCACATCAACCAGGAGTTGCTCGCGGAGGCCAAGGCGGCTTGTGGCGCCACAACCGACACAGAGACTGTTCGATTGGGCCTTGAGGCACTGGTTCGTCATGCGGCATATCAGCGCCTGCGAGCCCTAATTGGATCCGAGCCGGATGCACAGGATGTGCCTCGCCGGCGAGAAGAGCCTGCAGCGAAACATCAGAACGCCTAAATGGTGCTGGTGGACACCTCGGTCTGGATTCGCTCATTTACTGGGCGCGAGCCATTCGCTCAGGAACTCAATCGGCTTCTTAGCAGCGACCAAGTTGTAGGCCACGAATTAGTGTACGGGGAGTTGTTGATCGGTGACCGGGGAGGTCGCAGGAAACTCCTCGGTCGTTATAGGCAAATTTTTCAAGCGGCAATAGTCCCGCATATCGACGTTGTCGCGTTCGTGGAACGCCGTCGCCTGCATGGGCGCGGCGTCGGTTGGATCGATGTCAGCCTTTTAGCCTCTGCAATTGTCGGCGGTCTACAACTGTGGACCGCCGACCCGCGCTTATCAACTATGGCGGACGAGTTTGGTGTTGACTATCGAGTCCCCAATTAGGGAGGCGTTTTCCTTCAGCCGCACTCCCGACAATTTCGACCGCCGCGATTCGTTCATCAGAAACAATAGCTTGTGAGCGGCCGCCGCATAGCTCAGCCCCTCTCCGCGAATGTTCGAGACGCAATTCCGCTCCGCGTCGGTGCGGCCCGGGCGAGGCTGCCACGTCAAATAGGCGCCCAGACTGTCGGGAGAACTAAGGCCGGGGCGCTCGCCGATCAGAATCACGACCATTCGCGCGCCCAACAGCTCGCCGATTTCGTCGCCGATCGCCACACGGCCCTGTTCGACGATCGCCACCGGCGCAATGCGCCAATCGAGATCCCGCAGCAGAAGCTCCAGCAAAGGCACGGCATGACGATTCACCGCGAGCGCCGACAGCCCATCGGCGATCACGATTGCTGCGTCGTACTCCGCGCGTAACCCACTCAATCGTTCGCGCGAGTCCGCGCTTAAGCGCCGACCCAAGTCCGGACGCCGCAAATATTCATCGCGATCACGCGCCGCACTCGCGAGCGTGATCGACTGCATGCATTTCCGTTTCAGCTCGACCACCAGCGAATTGACGGCCAGCGGCAAACGCACCGCGTCCCGCGCCTTGGCGTGCGCGAGCTGAAAATCGAGCAGTGCGCGCGTTGGGACACTCGATCCCGCCCGACCGAGTTCCACCCGCGCCATCGTGTAATCGCGCAGCCTGGTCATGCTTCGAGCAACAAACCCGACATCCGCGGCAACTCCCGCCGCACCTCATCAAACCACGCTTCGAACTCGGGCGCGGGCCGCAGCCCAAACACGCCGCGCAAATACAAGGCATCGTGAAACGACGTGCTCTGATAATTCAGCATCACGTCATCGGCCCCTGGCACGCCCATGATGTAGTTGACGCCCGCCGCGCCCAGCATCGTCAGCAGCGCATCCATGTCGTCTTGATCGGCCTCCGCGTGATTGGTGTAGCAAATATCGCAGCCCATCGGCAGGCCAAGCAGCTTTCCGCAAAAGTGATCTTCCAAGCCCGCGCGCAGGATCTGCTTGCCGTTGTACAAATACTCGGGACCGATGAATCCCACCACGGTGTTCACCAGCAATGGCTGAAAATGCCGCGCCAGCCCGTATGTCCGAGCTTCGCAGGTCTGCTGGTCCACGCCGTAATGCGCGTTCGCCGATAACGCGCTGCCTTGGCCGGTCTCAAAGTACATCACGTTGTCGCCAACCGTGCCGCGCCGCAGCTCCAGCGCCTGCTCGCGCGCCTCGCGCAACATCGCGATATTCACTCCAAACGACGCGTTCGCCGCCTCCGTCCCCGCGATAGATTGAAACACCAGATCTACCGGAGCGCCGCGCCGCATCGCGTCCATCGTCGTGGTGACGTGCGAGAGCACACAGCTCTGTGTTGGAATCCCATAAGACTCGCGAACATGATCCAGCAGCCGCAACAGTGTCTCGACGCTTTCCAGATTGTCCGACACCGGATTGATCCCGATCACCGCGTCGCCGCTGCCGTACGACAGACCATCGACAATGCTCGCGGCAATTCCTTTGGGATTGTCGGTCGGATGATTCGGCTGCAAGCGCGTCGATAGCCGCCCGGCCAGCCCCAGCGTATTGCGAAACCTCGTGACCACGCGAATTTTCGCGGCCACTGTAACCATATCCTGCAGCCGCATGATCTTCGAAACCGCAGCGGCCATTTCGGGAGTCAACCCGGGCGCCAGCGCCACCAAAATCTCGCCAGTGGCCTGCTCGCTGAGCAGCCAATCGCGGAAATCTCCAACTGTAAGATGGGCTACTGAGGCGAATGCGCCGGCATCATGCTCATCCGCAATCAGCCGCGTAACTTCATCACTTTCATAGGGGATGACTGGCTCGACCAGGAACGTCTTTAGGGGCATATCACCCAGGGCTATCTGGGCAGCCACGCGCTCTTCGGCGCTTTCGGCCGAAAGCCCCGCCAAATCGTCTCCGGAACGCTGGGGCGACGCCTTGGCCAGGACACTCTTCACGTCCTCAAAGCGATAGACAACATTGCCGATCGTGCTTCGGTATCCGCCCACAGCCAGTGAGACCAGTTTAGACCGAAATGGCCGGATGATTGCTTCCGACTGGCTCCGAAAGCAAAAACCCGGATGAAACGCCGCCCCATGATCGTCCTAGCATTCGTGATGGCCGCGCGGCGCTATACTAGTTATTTCAGGAGCGGATCATGAACACGTACTGGAAGTTCGGCGCCATTGTCGCTGTCATCATTGGCGTGCTGGCATGGCTCGCGATGGGCGGAGTCACCGAAAGCAAGACCTACTACAAGGAAATCAAGGAAGTGAAGCAGATGGGCGATCACGCCCAAGGTGAGCGCTTGCGCGTGAACGGCTACGTCGAGCAAGGTTCCATCGTGCGCGACGGCGCCAAGGTAAGCTTCATCCTGCATCAAACTCCTGGCGTGCTCCAGCAGGATCCGGTCCGGCTCGCGGTTGTTTATAGCGGCATCGATCCGCTGCCCGACACATTCAAGGACAATGCCCAAGCTCTAGCCGACGGCAAGCTGGGACAGGACGGCGTCTTTCATGCCAGCAAAGTGCAGGCGAAATGCGCATCGAAGTACGAAGCCAAGCCACAAATGAAGACGGGCGCGATGTCGGCACAGGCCAGAAGCTAGATTCAATCGCGCCTCGTTCCGAGGACTAAGAAAAACTCGAAATGGAAAATATCGGCGCTCTCTCGATTCTGCTCGCCTTCTGCCTCACCGTGTACGCCGTTGTCGCGTCGGTGGTCGGCAGGCTCAAGAAGAATTCCTTCCTCACCCTCAGCGCGGAACGTGCGGTTTACTCCGTCTGGGTGTTGGTATCCGTCGCTGCCGGACTGTTGATCTATTCCCTACTCACCGGCGATTTCCGCTTGGCTTATGTCGCCGCCCACACCGATTCGTCGATGAAGACGATCTACAAGTTCACCGCGTGGTGGGGCGGACAGGAAGGCTCGCTGCTGTTGTGGTCCTGGCTGCTCGCGACGTATTCGGCCGTCGTGGTCTTCATGAACCGCCGCAAATTCCGCGACATGATGCCGTGGGTCACTTCGGTCCTCATGACCACCGAAGCGTTCTTCCTGATGCTGATCAGCTTCGTGCTGAGCCCGTTCGGAATTCTGGAAGCTGGCCGCGGCAACATCGTCGAAGGCGTCGGCCAAGGGCTGAATCCGCTGCTCCAATATTGGACCATGGTGATCCATCCGCCGATGCTGTACCTCGGTTACGTGGGATTCACCGTGCCATTCGCGTTCGCGATGGGTTCGCTCATCACCAAGCAACCGGGCGACGCCTGGATTCACACCACTCGGCGCTGGACCATCGTGACCTGGCTATTCCAAAGCGCGGGCATCCTGCTCGGCCAAGGCTGGGCGTACGCGGTGCTCGGATGGGGCGGCTACTGGGCCTGGGATCCGGTAGAGAACGCATCGCTCCTGCCCTGGATCACCGCCACGGCGTTTCTGCACTCAGTGATGATGCAGGAAAAGAAAGGCATGATGAAGGTGTGGAACATGGTCCTGATCTCGGGGACCTTCTTCCTGTGCATCTTCGGAACGTTCTTGACGCGATCTGGCGTCGTAAGTTCGGTGCATGCGTTTGCGCAGTCGCCCATCGGTAAGTACTTCGTAATTTTTCTCGCCGTCGGCATCGCGGCGACTGTGATTCTGATCCTGGAACGGCTGAAGTATCTGAAGAGCGAAGCGCGGCTTGAGAGCGTGGTCTCGCGCGAATCCAGCTTCATGTTTAACAACCTGATTCTGGTCGCGAGCTGCTTCGCCGTGCTGTGGGGCACCATGTTCCCGGTGATCTCGGAAGCGTTGACCGGCGAAAAAATCAGCGTGGATGCGCCATTCTTCAATCGCATTAACATCCCGATTGGCCTCGCGTTGATGTTCCTCACCGGCATCGGTCCGCTGATCGCGTGGCGTAGAAGTTCGCTCGAAAGTTTGCGGCGTGCGTTTTTTATCCCGACCATTGCCGGGGTGGCGCTCATGGTGCTGCTTGGAGTTCTTGGCGCATATGAACATCCCTACGCGCTGGTTTCGTTCGGGCTCTGCATGTTCGTGACGGCCACCATTGTTTCCGAATTCTTTAAAGGCGCTTCGGCCATTCGCGCCAAGGACGGCGTGGGGTTCATCCCTGCCGCTATCACGCTCACGCACCGCAACACGCGCCGCTACGGCGGATACCTGGTCCACATGGGCATCGTGTTCATGTTTATCGGCTACACGGGCGCGGCGTTCAACGTGGATGTCACCAAGGAAGTCCGGCCGGGCGGGAGCTTCGATCTCGGCCACTACAATTTGCAAATCGCGAACATCGAGAGCGGCGAGAACGACACCTACGCCTGGCAGCGGCTCACCGTCGAAGCCTCGCGCAACGGCAGTTCGCTCGGAACGCTGTACCCGGAACGGCGCTTGTACAAAGCCAGCCAGCAGCCGACTTCGGAAGTATCCATTCGCAGAAGATTGAACGAAGATCTCTACGTCAACTTCGCGGGGCTCTCGGCGGACAACCAGCGCGCCGTCATACAGGCCTACGTTTTCCCGCTGGTTTCTTGGATCTGGATCGGATTCTGGGTGCTCGCGTTCGGAACCATCGTCTGCCTGATCCCGAATAAAGTGCGTCTCTCGTATGCCCGGACGCAGGTAGTAGGAGTTGCTGAGAAACATGTACCGGTTGAGAAATAGCTTATTGGCGCTAGCCCTCGTTTTAGTGATGCCCGCCGGCGTCGCATTCGCCCAGTCGGCGGAGCAATTGGAAAGCCCCGCGGTGAATCGCATCGCGACGCGGCTGAGTTGTCCCTGCGGATGCAAAACAAACATGGCGTGCCGGATGGATCCGTATCCGTGCCGCACCTGTTGGGAGAACAAGAAAAAGATTCTCGCGATGGAGCAGGCCGGGATGTCCGACCAGGCCATTCTGGATGCGTTCGCGAAGGAAATGGGACCGGCCGTGGTAGTGGTCCCGCCCGGCACCCTGGGAGCGCTGTCGTTCTACACCGCCGGCGTACTAGGTCTCATCGCCGTGCTGTTCCTGATTCGGAAATACAGCCGCAAGGCGCCCGTGCTGGCCGGAGCTTCTGGAGCGCCCGGCTCTCCCGACGCTGACCCGCTCCTGGCCCGTTATCACGACCAGATCGAAAAGGAAGTGGACAAGCTCGATTGATGATCCTTTCCGCAGCGGTCGTCCTTGCCATGGGGACCATCTTGTTCACCCTGCTGGTGCGTTCCCAAGACGTGCCCGAAGCTCCTCCCGTCTCGCCCACCGCGCATCTGGAAGAACGCAAAGCCCAGATCTACGAAAATCTACGCGATCTTCAGTTCGAATTCCGCCTCGGCAAATTGTCGGACGCCGATTATCAAAAAACCAAAGTCGATTTGCAGCGTGAACTGGCCAAGGTGCTGGCGGAGATCGATGCCGTTCAGCCGCCAGTTTCCGCTAAGGCCGCGCGGCCGCCGGCGCCCAAGGCCGATGCATCCGATCAATGTCCCCATTGCGGCGCCAAGTTCCCTCTGCCCTTGAAATTCTGCGGTGCCTGTGGAAAGGCGATGGTGTGAAGTTTACTGCGCTGTTCTTACTCGCGATCGCGCCTGCCTTCGCCACCGTCGATGGCGTCATCGTCAACGGAACCACCGGCCAGCCGCAGCCCAACACGTTGGTCATGCTGATCCAGCCTACGCAGGGCGGCATGAAGAATCTCGGCAGCACTAAAACCGACGCCCAAGGCAAATTCAGTTTCGACAACAACGACGCGCAAGGCCCGCGCCTGATCCAAGCCATTTTCCAAGGCGTCCAGTACAACCGGATGGTGCCGCCCGGCATGCCGTCCACGGGCATTCAAGTCCCGGTGTACGCGTCCACCAACAAAGCGGGCACCGCGAAAGTGACCCAGCATTTCATCGTGCTGCAGCCCGGCGACAAGGAGATGACCGTCAGCGAAGGCTTGCTCTACGTCGGCGATCCCAACGTCACCTACAATGATCCGGTGAACGGCTCGGTTCGTTTTTACGTTCCGCCCGATGCGCAGGGCGTAGGCAACGTCACCGTGAACCCGGCCGGCGGAATGCCCATCCAGCGGCCGGCTATCAAGACCAAGGACCCAGACGTCTATAAGGTCGACTATCCGGTACGCCCCGGCGAAACGCGCTTCGATATCAACTACACCGTGCCCACCGCGAGCCCGATGATTTTTACCGATAAGGAAATCCATCCGGAAGCGGCGGCGAACCTGGTGGTGCCGGCCGGCGTCACCGCGAAGAGCGACGATCTGGAACTGGCAGGAACGGAGCCGAAGACGCAAGCCAGCATCTATCGCATCAAGAACGCCAGCTTCAAAGTGGAAGTGGACGGCACCGGCATACTCGGCGGCGGCCAATCGGAAGGTTCGGCCGACGATACTGGCCAGCCGCAAATCCAGGAAGTGCGGCCGCGCATCTACGAGAGCATGTATTGGATCTTGGGAATGGCGTTCGCGATCCTCGGCCTCGGCTCGGTGCTGCTCGCGCGAAACTCCGCGAAACACGCCGCGAAGTAAATTCTACAGCGGGTGATCCGGCATCGCGATCGACCGCCACATGTGCGCCGATGGACTGTTGTCGTACCCCAGCCCCTCTTTCGGCTGTTTGAAATTGCGGCCGATAATGTCGACAAACTGATCGATCTTCGGATTCACGTTCGGATCGAACGCGTACAAATCGTTCACCGTCACCATGCGCGGTTCCAAATACCACTTGTGATTGCGCACCATCTTGTACGTCGCCTCGATGTACGGCTCCGGCTTGTAGTCTTCGCCGAACACTCTGCGATACAGGTCGGGATATTCGTACCCGTGCTCTTTGTCTTCGTAGAAGCGCAGCGCCTGGTGATAGCGGATCGCGAACGAGGTTTTCTCGGACACATACGGCTCGAACATCTGCGCGCCCCACCAGCCGTGATCCACCTTGATCAATTCCTGCACCACGTCATGCAGCAGGCACGCGAGGATAATCTCCTCCGACATTCCATTGGTCACCGCGCGATTGGCGCTCTGCAGTACGTGATTCGAGGTCGCGTGGAATCGCAGTTGGAAATAATCGAGCAGCGTCGGCTTCTCCGGCATTTTCGGCAGCAGTTTCACGTTCCCCGTATTCGATGCGAAAAGATTCCCGACGCCGCGCCGCGTGGGCCTGGTGTCGATTTGCGCCTCGATCTCCGCCGCCGTTGGAAACTTCTTCGCCACCGCCGCGTTCAACTGAAACGCCATGTGGTGTTCCAAAGCGTCGGCCTTCGCCTCCGAGCTCATCAACGCGACAGCAGCAGCGCCGCCCAGTCCCGCAATTAACGCTCTCCGGTCGATTTCCATGTCGCCTCCTATTTCGCGGTTGGTTGTGCCCGCGGCGGTGTATCGAACATCACCATCTCTTTGCCGTCCGCCAGCGTGCAGTGCAGGAACGTCCCGCCCTTTTGTCCATCTTTGAGCGGAAAAATCGCGATCGTTACTTTATCGCCGGGGTTCAACGTGCGTTTCGTCCAGCCGCGCCGGCCCAGAAAATTGGGACTCATCCCCTCAATCGCCCAGGTGTCGACGCCGCCTTTGTCATTCGGTACGTCGATCCAAGTGAAAGTACGCGGATTCGTCCACTGAAACTCCTTGATGGTTCCGGTCAGAGTGATGGTCTTGGTTGCATCAAACATCTCGAACGAATGGTGCGCCAGGGCTGGAAGGCCGGCGAAGAAGATGGCTAGAAGGATTTTGGTTCGCATGCTTAGTGTTTTAGGTTGATTCCGGCTTTTCCGCTGGCATCCATGAAATTGCGATTGTTCTGCTGGCAGATGTACTCGGCCAGCGTCCAATCGGGGTGCCGCGCATAGGTGATCGTCCTGCCCCACGGTTTCGTCAGGGCTTCGGGATCGTCGATTGTGGTTGCGATTTCGAGCGTCTTGGGATCCTTCAGGTGAAAGCGCTCGACGATATGCATTTTGTCGCTGTGCCGTGTCCCCATGTTCATCCCGAGCGACGTGTCCGGCGTGAACCCGACCGAATCCACCACCAGCGTGTCGCCCTCCCAATGCCCGATCGAATGTCCGTTGAACGTGAGATCGGGATCATCCGGGTGCGGGCGGCCGTCGGTGTAGATGTGCCGGACCTGCATGAAAGCCTCGGCGATCACGGTCACCATGCCAGGCGTGAACAGGATCTCGATGGGGTAGGGCTGGCCCATGGTGCCGGGCATGCCGGGGGGAACACAGTTGGCCATCGGCGACTCCTGTCGCGCACTGGCTTGGAATTCCTTGAGCATGGCCTCGTACTTCGGAGTGAAAGAAAATTGTTGCGGAGGAGCGAACCCGCCGCGTCCAAAAGTCATCTCCCAGACGCCGTTCATATCGGGCAGTTTCGCAATCGAGTCCCAAGTGCCGCCGGGCAATTTGCTGGCATCGGCGGCGAATCCGGGCGTGGCGAATGCGATCAGGGCCAGGCACAACACGCCAAGAACTTGCTTCGTAGCGCAGCCGGTGTGAAAATGGTATTGGGAATCCACTTCGAAATTATATAAGAAATGGACCAGCAAGACACGCCACCCGTAGTGAGCACGGCGCCCGATGTAAGCGCAGCCGCGCCCGCTAAACGATCGGTTCTCGGCTCGGTTGCGCACTGGGCGCGCGATCTGATGATCTCGGTAATCCTCGCGATTTTCGTCATCTTGTTTATCTACCAGCCGGTGAAGGTGGAAGGTACCAGCATGATGCCCACGCTCGACGATCAGGAGCGCATCTTCATCAACAAGTTTGTCTACCGCTTCCACTTCGGCAACATCGATCGCGGCGACACGGTCGTTTTCTGGTTTCCGGGCGACCCCACCAAGAGCTACATCAAGCGCGTCATCGGAATGCCGGGCGACCGCGTGGAAGTGGTGGACGGCAAGGTGATCGTGAACGGCCAGGCGCTGGTGGAGAATTACGTGCCGCCCGAGTTTCGCGATCAAAGCTCGATGTCCGCGCGCGTGATTCCCGAAGACGAGTTCTTCGTGCTAGGCGATCACCGCAGTTCGTCGAACGACAGCCGTGCTTGGGGGATGGTCCCGCGCCGCTATATTTACGGCAAAGCGGTTTTCATTTACTGGCCGCTGGACAAGATGGGCCTACTGCGCTAGCGCGCCGTTTAGAGCGCTCCTCTTCTGCGGCCTGAGTTATTCTGAGTTCATTCCCTATGAAGAAGGAATCGTTCGATCCCGGCTTAACCACGCAGTTCAGCGGCGAGCTGCGCCGCACCATCAACGCCGACGGCTCGTTCAACGTCCGCCGCGAAGGCCTGCGATGGCGCGACGCCAATCCGTATCTCATGCTGATCGACACCACCTGGCCGCGCTTTCTGCTGGTCGTGCTGGCCGCTTTCATGACCGTCAACATGATCTTCGCGCTCCTCTATTTGATGATCGGGATCGAACATCTCAGGGGGCTCGAATCCGACATGGGTCCGTTTGCGAACGCTTTCTTCTTCAGCGTCCACACGCTCACAACCGTGGGGTACGGCAACGTTTATCCCGAAGGTCCCTGGGCCAATGCGATCTCGTCGATGGAGGCTGCCACTGGATTGATGGTTTTCGCCATCGCCACGGGACTTCTTTACGGACGTTTTTCCAGGCCCTCGGCGCGCATCCTTTATAGCAAAAACGCGATCATCGCTCCTTATCAGGATGGAACCAGTGTGCAGTTTCGCGTCACCAACGCGCGCAAGAACGTGCTGATGAACATGGATGCTCGAGTCCTTCTCATGACGGTTGAAAGCAGCGACGGCGTGCTGAAGCGCAGTTTCGTCGATCTGCCGCTCGAGCGTTCCAGCGTCTATTTCTTCGCGCTCACGTGGACCATCGTGCATCCGATCGACTCGGCGAGCCCGTTGTTTGGAAAGACGGCCGACGAGCTAGCTAAGCAGTCCGCCGAATTGTTGATTCTGCTTCAAGGATTCGACGACACCTTCAGCCAGGTGGTGCACTCGCGATATTCCTACCGGCACGATGAGATCGTTTGGGGCGCCAAATTCATTCCGGCGTTCAAGGTGGATCCCAAGGGCCGCATGGTAGTGGAAGTGGACCGCATCGATGAAATGAAACTGGTGGGCTGAGCACGATGGAAACCGTGATCGCGCGGGATCGCACCGAGTGGCGGCGCTGGCTGGCGAAGAATTTCGCGCGTTCTGAAGAGATCTGGCTGGTGTTCTACAAGAAGGCCGCTGGCAAACCGGGCGTTTCTTACGAGCATGCGGTGGAAGAGGCGCTGTGCTTCGGCTGGATCGACGGCCAGAAGAGGAAGTTGGACGAAGCATGCTACGCGTTCCGGTTCACGCCCAGGAAGCCGAGAAGCGCGTGGTCGAAATCGAATCTGGAACGCGTTGAACGGTTGATCGCTGATGGAAAGATGATGCCGGCGGGATTGAAAGCCTACAATGCAGAAGGTCGCCGGGATATCGCGCCGTTGCCCACCCAGATGCCGAAGGAGCTTGAGGAGCGCTTTCGCAAACAGCAAGCGGCATGGACGAATTACGAAAAGTTCCCGCCGGGTTATCGGCGTATCACGGCGGGCTGGGTAGCGAGCGCAAAAAAGGAAGAGACGCGAATTACGCGGCTTGAGAAGCTGATTGAATTTTCGGCGCGCAATGAGCGAATAGAGTTTATGTGAGCAAGCCCGACACTTGTTCCCAAACCTTTGCCGCGATCGCTTCAGGTGTGCCGCGCCCGTCAATCAAGCGAAAGCGCTGCGGCTCGCGCCGGGCCAGTTCGTGATACGCCTCGCGCGCACGCCGATGAAACTCGATCGCTTGTTCTTCGAGGCGGGTCTCAACGCCGCCCCGGGAGAGTGCCCGCGCCAGTCCTGTTTCAGTATCGATATCGACGCAAATAGTCAAATCCGGAACCAGGCCGTGGCAGGCAATTCGATCGAGTTCGAGTACCCTCTCCCAGCCGAGTCCGCGGCCCGCGCCTTGGTAGGCGATGGAAGAATCGGTGAAGCGGTCCGAGATCACGATCTTGCCTTCAGCCAACGCCGGCAAAATCCATTGTTCGACATTTTGCGCGCGCGCCGCGAACATCAATAGTAGCTCGGCGGTAGCGGTCAATTCTTTGTTGGCGGGATCGAGAAGAATGCGGCGGATTTGTTGCCCGATCGGCGTGCCGCCCGGTTCCACCGATTCGAGGACTGACCGGCCCTCGCCGCGCAAGCGTTCCGCAAGCAAACGCGCCTGCGTGCTTTTGCCGCTGCCATCCGGTCCTTCGAAAGTGATGAAGATCCCGCGGCCGGCCTTAGTCGTAGACATAGTGCAGGACCTTTTTCAGATCCTCCCATGCTTCTTTCTTCGCGTTTTGATTGTAGGGCCGCAGCAGATAGGACGGATGATAGGTGACCATCACTTGAATGTCGCGCCACTGATCCCATTTTCCGCGCAGCCGCGTGACGCCTTCCTTGCCGAGTAGCGCTTTGGCAGCGGTGCCGCCCAACACGCAAATTGCTTTGGGACGAATGGCCTGCAACTGGCGATACAAAAACTGGCCGCAGATTTCCATTTCGTCGGGCTGCGGCGTTCGATTCTCGGGCGGGCGGCACTTCACTACGTTGCAGATGTAAACGTCGGAGCGCTTGATCGTGATGCCTTCCTTGGCCGCCGTGCCTTCGATCATTTGCGTGAGCAATTGGCCGGCGCGGCCGACGAACGGCAGGCCTTGGGCGTCCTCATCGGCGCCGGGGCCTTCGCCGACGAATACCAGCCGCGCTTGTTCGTTGCCCGTTCCAAAGACGATCTTGTTGCGCCCTTCGTGCAGGCGGCAGCGCTTGCAATCGCCGATGTCGGTGAGGATGGTTAACAGACTATCTTGCGCGGGTTCAAGTGGTGGAACCGTAACTGGTTGTTGGTTGCTGGTTGTTGGTTGTTGGTTCTTGGTTGTTGGTTCTTGGTTGTTGGTGGCTGGACGACGGATGATTGTCTTTATCCCAAGATCTTGGTAGAACTCCAGGCGCTGGCGAATCTCGTCCTTCGTCATTGCGCGGCGTGCAGAGCCAAGCGAAGTTTCAGCACCTGGTCGAAGATGCGGTCGGCGATCTGGCGCTTGGGCGCGCGCGATAGCGGAATGGTCTCGCCGGTGCGCAGCACGAGCACCACTTCGTTTTCGTCGAATTCAAATCCGGTGGCTTCCTGGTTCACGAGATTGGCCACAACCATATCGCAGTTTTTCGATTCCAGCTTCTGGCGCGCGCTTTCGATGAGATTTTCCGTTTCGGCGGCGAAGCCGATCAGCAGACGATCGCCTTTTTTCTTGCCCAATTCCGCGAGGATGTCGGGCGTAGGATCGAGATCCAGCGACATGCGCATGGCCGTTTTCTTGACTTTGTTCCGGGGCACTTGCGACAAGTGATAGTCGGCGACGGCCGCGGCTTTTACGATGATACCCGTTTTCGAAAGATGCTCCAGCACCGCATCGTGCATCTCTTGCGCGGTCCGGACGTGCAGCACCTGAACGCCATTCGGCTCCTTCAATTGCACGGGCCCGGAAACTAGAATCACTTGCGCGCCACGCTGGGCGGCTGCTTCAGCGAGCGCATAGCCCATCTTGCCGCTGGAGCGGTTGGAAATGTAGCGGACGGGATCGAGCGGCTCCTGCGTGGGACCGGCGGTGATGAGAACGGTCTCGCCTTCGAGGTCGCGCGCCTGGAAGGTGAGGGCCGCAACGGCGTCGGCTATTTTCTCAGGCTCGGCTAATCGCCCCGGGCCAGTGGTTCCGCACGCCAGCAGCCCTTCTTCCGGCTCGATGATCACGTGCCCGCGCTTGCGCAACACAGCCAGATTTTCCTGCGTCGCAGGATGCGCCCACATATTGTTGTTCATCGCGGGGGCAAGAACCACGCGGCCAGTGAATGCCAGGTATAGAGTGGTGAGGAAATCGTCGGCCAGGCCGTGCGCCAAACGCGCCAGCAGATCGGCGGTGGCGGGGGCGATCACGAGGATATCGTTTTCTTGCGCGACGGCGATGTGTTCCACCGCGCTCGATAGAGTTTCCTCGGGACTTTCGGACGAAAACAGACCGGTGATGACTTTGCGCCCGGTGAGGCTTGCGAACGTCAGAGGTGTGATGAACTCGCAGGCCGCCTTGGTCATGACCACCTGGACGCGCATGCCGCGCTCCATCAAGGCCCGTGCTAATTCCGCGGACTTGTAGGCAGCAATTCCGCCGCCGACGCCGAGCGCGACGTTCATGACTTACTCTTGCGGCAGTTCCTCAGTAACCACCCGGAGCGAGTCGGTATATTTCACCAGCCCGCGCCGGACTTCTTCCATCGAGGTGACGGTCGGCTTCTTGGACGTGGTGGGGAGAAACGGGCGAGCGCCGTTCTGCAACTGCCGCGCGCGCTTGGCGGCCACGATGATGAAGCGATAGGTGCTGTTCTCGTCGTCATCGGGAATCGCATACATCGCATTGTTTCTCATTCTCTCAGCCATGCAGTTACCTCACTTAGTTTTTTCGAACCCAAAACTTTCCAGGATGGGCCGGACTTCTTCTTCCATGCGCGCCTTGCGCAGGCGCTCGGCCTCGACGATCGATGCCAGCCGGGCGGACGCTTCCTCGAGATCCCGGTTAATCAGAACATAATCGTACTGCGAGTAGTTCCGGACCTCTTCGGCCGCTCCCCGCAAGCGCCGCTCAATCACTTCTTCGGAATCCTGCGAGCGCGAACGCAGCCGCTGCTCGAGGATATCCCGGGATGGTGGAAGGACAAAAATGCTGATCGCTTCCGGGATCGCTACTTTCAATTGTCTCGCACCCTGTACGTCGATGTCGAGTACCAGGTCCTTGCCATGGTGGATGGCCGTCTCAAACGTCTCGCGATTGGTGCCGTAGTAGTTGCCAAAAACCTCGGCATATTCCAGGAACTCGCCGCGCGCCAGGCGAACCTCGAAGTCCTTACGGGAGATGAAGTTATAGTCGACTCCATTGGTTTCTGTGGGGCGCGGAGGCCGGGTGGTGTAGGAAATGGAAAACAGCAACCCGGGGTCGCTCGCGAGCAGCCGGTGAACCAAGGTGGATTTCCCGGAACCCGAGGGCGCCGAGATGATGAAGACGGTTGTCATTCGAGGTTTAGAGCTTGCTCGCGAATCTTTTCGATGGAGGCTTTCGAAGCCAGGGCCAGTTCCGTGATGCGGAGTCCCAGGTCGCCGATTCCGCTGGTCTTGGAGAGGATGGTGTTAGTCTCGCGATTTAATTCCTGCAACAGGAAGTCGAGAGGCTTGCCCACTTCGCCGCCCGCATTCAAGATCTCGTCCAATTGGCGGGAATGGATCTGGAGGCGGGAGATCTCTTCGCCGATGTCGCTGCGATCGGCTAGCAGTGCGGCCTCCTGCGCCAGGCGCTGCGGATCGATGGCTGAGTTGCCGAGCAGATCCCGAAGTTTTTCCGTGAGACGCTTGTGAAACGCGGGGATGGCTTTGGCTCGGATCCGCTCCATCTCTGCGGCGCTCGCGCGAATCGCGGCGTTTTGTTCGCGGATGAAGTCCGCCAGCTCCGCGCCTTCACGCGCACGAAACTCGTTGAGCTTTTCGGCGGCTTCTTCTATGGCCGTGAGGATCGCGCTTTCGGACGCGGGATCGGGCTCGTCTTCGGGGGCTGCGCCGAGGATGCCCGGCAACAGCAGGATCTGGTTCAAGTCCGGATGGGCGTCGATCTCCTCCTCGGCGGCGGCTTTGCGGAAGGCCGCGAGATAGGATCGCAGAAGCGGCAGGTTGAGGCTGCCGGATCCGTTGGTGGCGCGCCGTGCCGAACATCGCACATCGATGTGGCCGCGCAGAACGGAGCGCTTGATGACGGTGCGCATGGAATTTTCGAGCGCGTCCAGCTCCGGGCCCAAGTGAAAGTGCAGATCCAAGCCGCGGTGGTTGACGCTTTTCAGGCTGACCACGATGTCGCCGTGCGGAGTGCTTTTCTGAACGCGGGCAAAGCCGGTCATGCTGCGGATCGGGAGCGCTCATGGATTCGTAGGGGGTCGCCGGCAAATACTGCAGATCATGCAGCCGCTGGTAAATGCCGCCGTGGCCGATCAATTCCTCATGCGTGCCGGCCTCGGAAATCCGGCCGCGATCGAGTACCACAATTTTGTCGGCGCGCCGGATAGTGGAGAGCCGGTGCGCGATCACGATCACCGTGCGGTCGCTCATCAGGGTCTGGAGCGCCCGCTGCACCAGCATTTCCGATTCGGTGTCCAGATGCGAAGTAGCTTCGTCCAGGATCAGGATCGGCGCGTTCTTGAGCAATGCCCGCGCGATGGCCAAACGCTGTCGCTGGCCGCCGCTGAGCTTGGCACCACGTTCGCCGATCACGGTGTCATAGCCCGCCGTCATGCGCTCGATGAATTCGTCGGCCAAGGCGTTACGCGCAGCTTCGCAAACCTCGGCGTCAGTGGCTTTGGGGCGGCCGTAGCGAATGTTATTAGCGACAGTGTCGTTGAATAGGAACGTCTCCTGCGCCACGATGCCGATCTGGCTGCGGAGTGAGGCGATTTGCAAATCGCGCACGTCCTTGCCGTCGATGCGGATCGCGCCTCGCGGTGACGTCATGAAAGCGAGGCACCAGATTGGCCAGCGTAGTTTTTCCGCCACCGCTCGGGCCAACCAGCGCCACTACCTCGCCGGCGTGGACCTCCAAACGCACGTTGCTCATGTGGAAACCATTGGGCGCGTTTTGATAGAAGAAGTCGATGTTGTCCAGCAGGATGGCGTGCTGGAATTTGCCGAGCTTGGCGGCGTTGGGCTTTTCGACCACTTGCTGATCGCGATCCAGATATTCGAAAACCTTCTGCGACGCGCCGAGCGCCTGTTGAAAGATGTTGTGAATGCCGGTGAGGCGTTTCACGGGCTCATACAGCATCAGCAGCGCGATCACGAAACTGGTGAACTCGCCGGCGGTGAGCGCGCCGCTCTTGATTTGGATGCGAGCGTAGGTGATCAAGCCGACGATGGTGAGAGCGCCGAAGCATTCGATGAGCGGGGAAGAGAGCGCCTGTTGTGCGACGTAGCGCAGATTGCTCGATTTGAACCGCTCTGCCGCCATGGCGAATCGGTTGGATTCCACGTCCTCGGCTCCGAACGATTTCACTACTTGATGGCCGCTGATGGTCTCTTGCAGAATCTGGTTGAGCTCGGCCGCATCATCCTGCGCTCTCCGAGTAGTCCGGCGGATGCGGCGCCCAATGCGCAACGTCGGCACCAGAACAAATGGCAGCACCGTAAGGCTGACCAGCGCGAGCCGCCAGTCCTTTTGAATCACGACGCACAGCAGGAAGAGCACCGTGAACGTTTGCCGCATCCAATCGGCAAGCATGTGCGAGGTGGCGACCTGGATCTTTTCGATATCGTTCATGATGGACGACATCACGCGGCCGGTGGAGTTGGATTCGAAGAAGTGGGCGTCCTGCCGCAACACGCGATCGAACACCGTTTGGCGCAGGTCGGTGACGGCGGAGAAGCCGACGTAGTTGATGAAGTAGTTGCCGAAGTAGTCGGACAGTCCCTTGATGAAGAAGGTAGCGACGATGGCCACGAACACCATGGTCCAGATGTTATGGATGGCGGCGGGCATGAAGTCTTGCAGATAGACCGTGTGCCGAAAGAGCGGTATGGTGAACAGCGCGACCGGGGAATCCGGCGAATGAGGATTCAGCACGCGGTCAAAGACCGGGCCTACCAGGATGGCCGTGAATCCTTGCCCGGCGCCCACTACCACCATCAAGATCACCGATAGCAGCAGGGGGGCGATGTAGGGCCGGACGTAGCGCAGGAGACGGCGAAGTTCGGTCATCGCGGTTGTGGGAGGCGGCTGTCGACGGCCTCCACGACCTCCCGGACTCCGATGGAGTGAATGCCGCCGGGGCTGGTTAAGACCGCGCTTTCGGCGCGCCAGGGCCGCCAGTTCTCGATCTCCGACGCTCCGAACAGTACAACGACGGGCCGTCCGAACGCCGCGGCGATGTGGGCGGGTCCGCTGTCATTGCCAACGAATAGGGCAGCGCCCGCGAGCAGCGATTTCACTTCTTCGAGCGGCGCGCCTTGCACACAGGCATACGTGGAAAAGGCCGACAGATCTTCGTTGGCGCCGGCGATGAAGACCGGTTCGAGTCCCAGATTGGTTTCAAGATGCGCGGCCAATGCGAGGAAATTCGCGTGCGGCCAGGTCTTTTCGGGGGTCGACGCCATGGGATGCAAGACGGCGTAGGGGCCCTCGCGCGAGCAGGGGGCGGCGAACAATCGCGCGGGCGGGATCTCGGTGAGCGGAACTCCCAGGTAAAACATCGCGGAAGCGAGATGTTCGGCGGTATGAACTTTGCGATCCACACCCAGAATCTCTTGCGCGCGCGGAATGCGGATGTTGTACATGGGCTGGAAGCGGAAATGGCCGAATCCGGCGCGCAGGCCGGATGCCGCGGCCAGCATCATTCTGACGCTGGTGGTCCCGCCGTGGAGATTAATCGCGAGAGGCGCTCGCAAGCGGGCCAGGCTTGAGGCAGTGGGACCGAGGATTTGATCGACATCGGGATTGCCGGTGAAAACCGCGGCAAAGGCAGGTTCAACCACCACGCTAATTTTCAGATCGGGGCGATATTGCTTGGCCAGCGCGAGCGCGGGCGTGGTGAGCACGCAATCGCCCAGGGACCGCAAGCGAATCACAGCCACCCGAGCGCCGTCGGGTAAGCGGTCAAGCACGTTGGTCATTGGCAGCAGGCCAGCTTATTCTTCGACCTTGGCCTCGTCGATCAGCATCACGGGAATGTCTTCGCGAATCGGATAAACGCGTTTGCACTGCACGCATTTGAGGCCGCTCTGGTCAGGTTTCATCTCCAACTCCGCCTTGCATAACGGACAGACCAGAATGTCGAGCAAATCCTTGCTGATCGCCATGAGTTTTGTTCAGTTTTAGCTTCGATTCAGTTTATCAGGGTTGCGCAAGGTGCGCGGGTCAGAAGGTGAAGCGAGCCTGCAAATCGATACGGCGGTTCTCACCGCTCTGCGCGAATGCGCCGAACCCGCCGGCCAAGTTGTTCGATTGGTCGAACAGAGGCGAGGTGATGATCCCGTTGACTGGCCCGGGGTTGACGTGATTGAGCAAATTGCGAGCCTGGATGGAAATAGTCAAATTGTAGCGCTGCCCCGTCGATCCGCCATTGAGGCCGCGGAAAAATCCGCCGGGACCGCCGCCGCCCGGTCCGCCCGCGAAACCGCCACCAGGAGGTCCGCCGCCACCAGGTCCGCGCCCGCCGCCTCCGAAATTACCGCCGCCCGGTCCGCCACCGTTCTGGTTATTCCTGGCTGAACTCTCGCGCGATCCGCCGAATCCGAACGTCTTGGCGATGCGCAGGTTGATGCTGATGTTGCCGGGGCTGCGGCCGAAATTTCGCGGCAGAAGCGTTTCGCCAGGTTTGATGGTGCCGTCGGCAGTGATCGGATTGGGGTCCAGATAAAGCCCATTGAAGAGATACTTCGTGGGGGTGGACGAGATGCCGGGACGTTCGTTGTATAGCGTGGTGCCGAAGGGGTCGGTGCCAGTGGTGACGTTGAAAGGGGCACCAGAATTCATGGTGACGAAGGGCGCGAACAGAAGCGCCCACGGGCCGGTAATGGTGCCGCCGATAAAACCTCGATTGCGCTCGTCGAGCGAGGACGGCCCGTATTCGCCCTGCATGCTGTAGGGATTCGCTGGCAGCGTCCCGACGCCGTCCGTGTTGCTATAGGCGCGGCCGTACATGTAAAAGCCGTTCAGCGAGATTCGCTTGTTCAATTGCGAGCGGATGTTGGTGATCAGCTGCCACTGGTTGTACAGGCCCGAGGATTGCATCAACAGCACGGGATCCTCGCCATACTTGCCGTCGAGCGGATAGATGCCTGTGCCGGGCCCGGTGTACGAACCGAGCAATGGCGCATTGATGTCGGCCGACCGCAGCTCATGCAAGCCATGCGAATTCACGTAAGACTCGGAGATGGTGGTGTTCTTGGGGAGCTGGCGTTCGACGGTGAACGCCTCCTGCAGGATGTACGGAGCGTGCAGTTGAGAGTCGAGCAGTTCGATGGTTTGCGGCGATTCGGCAGGCAACTGCAGGCCGGGAGGGACGCCAACCACCGTGGGCAGGAACGGGATGGGATTGGAGGCGCTCTGCGTGATCACATATTGCGGCTGCAGGATGCCGTTGAAGCGCTCGGCGGTCAGGATGTCTTGTTCGCTCACGCGGTCGTAGAAAATGCCGAAGCCGCCGCGCAGCACGGTTTTGGGGCGCGGGTTGTTCTTGCTCTGGCCGGGCGCCCAGGCGAATCCGATACGCGGGGCCCAATCGTGCCAATCGTGGATGTTGGTCTGCGTTTCAAAGCGCAGGCCGAGGCTCAGGGTGAGGTTGGGCTTAACGCGCCAGTCGTCGCCGACAAACGCGCCGACGTCCACTTGATTGATGTTCACCAGCGGATTCCCTGCGCTGATAGTGAATTGCGCGGGTCCGCCGCCGAGCGCCTGGATGGCGGCCGGACTCAAACCCATTTGCTGCAGGGTTAGCGTTCGCGAGTACACCTGAATCGATGTCAGGAGCGTGCAATCGGCTGCGTTGGGATCGCTCTGGTCGCAGGTCACTCCGGGCGCCACGGGCTGATTATCCGCGTTGAGGATGGGCGCGTAGGCGCCGTTAAAGTTGTAGGTTCCACCGAAGTTCTGGTTCGAGAAGTTATTGATGGTGACGGCGCGGACACGGACGCCAAATTTCCAGGTATGCGCGCCGCCGGAATACGTGGTGTAGTTCTGCAGCTCGTAATGATTCTCGGTGTCGCTGTAGTGTCCCACCTGTGCGCCGCCGCCATTGAACGCGCCGGCCACGATGATCCCGGGCAAGTCGCTGCTTTGATTCTCACCCGAGTCGGTGTGGTAGAGCTGGAAGTGCGTTTCGTTAATTGTCTTGGTGTTGAGGACCGCGGTCTCGATGATTTGTACCGTGTGATCGGTGCCCAATTCGTGATAAGCGCGCGAGAGCAGGCTGAGATTGCCCACTCCCTGATTTTGAAGATCGTTGCGCGTATAGCCATAGCGCAGGGTCAGCGTGTTGTTCGTGCTGAGCTGGTAATCGAGCCGGGGGCTGATGCGGAAGCGATTCTGGGGCGCTGTAAATACGCTATTGAACGGCACGACGGCGAAGTTGTTGGGATCGACGTTGAAGCCGTTGATGATATTTCCGTTGTGAATCTCGCGGTCCTGGACATCCAGAAAGAAAGATGCCTTCTTGCCGAGGGCGCCGCTCAGCGATCCGCCGAAGTTGCGCTGCAGGAAGGGCGCTTTCATGTCGGCGTACGGGTTGCGCGCATCCCAGATGTCGTCGCCGAAGTCGGTATTGAAGTTTCCATGCAGCTTGTCGGTTCCGGGCTTGGTCAGGATCTCGATCCGGCCGTAGCCCAGCTTGTCGTACTCGGGCGAAAAGGGATTCTGGTTGATGCGGATTTCACGGATGGAATCTTTGCTCGGCAACGTCCCGCCGGTAAAGCCGTCGATGTAGATCTGGCCGCCGCTCGGTCCGGCCGATGGCCCAGCCAAGGCTTGCAGATCGGCCTGCAGATCATCGGGATCGTCCGACAGGGCCTGCAGATCGGCGCCGCGCAGCACTAATGCGCCGGCATTTTGCGAAGGGTCCACACTCACCGCCGGACCGGCGTTTTCCTGCACCGTTACTTCCTGCTTTTCTGCGGCGACGGTCAATTGCAGGTTGGCGGTCGAGTTGGTTGATGCTGACAAATCGACGGCGGCGGGTTGGATCTGTTGGAGTCCGGGGGAAGTAGCCTGGACCGTGTATTTGCCGGGCTGGAGGCCGGTGATTGAATAATTGCCGTCATCGGTCGCGGTGACTGATTTCACCGGTCCGGCGGCGGTGGACACCGTGACTTTGGCGCCTGGAATTACCGCGCCCGATTCGTCGGTTACCGCGCCATGCACGGCTGCGGAAGGTTGGGCGTACAGGGCCAGGCGACCAGAGAGCCACCAAGAGCGTCGGGAACAGCAGTAGGGATTTCATCTATTCGTGCCTTCTGGTTGAGCGATGGTCCGTTATTGGTCGGGCCCGCCGCCGAGATCGAGATTCCAAGATCCTAAATTTACTTGTCCGGCGGTGCGCGGAGCAGCTGCCAGGAATGGTTCTACGCCGGCCACAAACGCGAAAGCGGTGACGGACGCGTCGCCCGGCGCCTTGGAACTGGAGACGATCACCGCATCGCCTTTTTTCAGGTCGGCGAGCGATAGCGCGGGCATCCGCTCCAGGATTTGTTGGAGATCGCCTCCACCGCCGCCGGGGCCACCGGGCCCGCCGGGTCCGCCAAATCCGCCGCGAAATCCACCAGGGCCGCCGGGAGGCGCTGGTGATGCACCCGGGGCGCCAGCAGAAAATGTAGAGGACTCGGGATGGAGCCGCCTAGCGAGGACCGCCGCCATCATGGGTTCCAACCGCCGTAGCAGCGTGCCGTCATTGATGTGAACCACCACCGGCTTCTTGGTCTGCAGGTTTGTGATGCGCACTTCACCCGACGCAGGATCGACCGAATCCACTGTTCCGGCCATGGTCTGGAAAGCGCCGGAAACCACTTCCTCGGCTTTTACATGAAGCCCGTCCGCGGTCTTCTCGCCGAGCGCGCGCAGGGTGTCGCCGGGTTGGAGATCGGCAAACGAACTGGGCTTAGCATCCGCGAATTTGACCGAATCGGGAGAATAACGCCGGAAATCGGCCGCGGAAGCATCGATCACGATGGTCTTTGGCTCGCGGCCGCGTGTCGTGATGGTCACTTCCTTGTTCGCCGCGTTCAACGCCGATACCGTGCCAACGACGCCGCGCGTCTGCCATTCGGCCTGATCGTGCTGGTGCTTCTTGGCGAGGTCCGCTTTGGTCATGATGACGACCGTGCGAGCGGGAACGGTCTTGGTGTCTTCGGCCAGCGGTCCTCGAGCCAACGCGCGATCTCCCACGGCAACATCGGAAAACGCGATTTTGGCGGCTTTCTTGAGATCTGTTTCGCCAGGCGGGATGCGGAGAAATGAGGTGTTGTCGCTCAGAGTGACGGTGTATGCGGTGCCGTCATCGCCCTTCAACTTGAGCTGTTTGCTTGCGCCGTCGATCGAAGTGACTTCGCCGATGACGGATTTGAGCGCGGGCGGGGCTTGCGCGAAGCCCACCGAGAGCGCAAATAACACGCTGATGAAACCAGCGCACACTTTTCTCACTTCTACTTGGCGATGAGTTACTTACGGCGGTTACCCAGGAAGTGTCAAGAAACGTAAGCTGCTTAAACTGCTCAAGAAAGCGTCAATTCGGACTGATGGCCAGCCGGTTGTCCACGCCTGTGACGCCCTTTACTTTCTTGGCGAGTTTTTCGGCTTTGGCTTTGAATTTGTCGTTGGTCACTTTGCCGGTAAGCACCACCACGCCGTTGTGAGAGTCCACTTGGATGGCTTGGCCGCCTATTTCGGAATCGTCCGCAATCTTTACCTTGACCTGATCGACGATGACATCGTCGGTAACTGGGACTTTGTCCTTATCCTTGCCGGCCAACAGCGGGGTGAGGACCAAAACGAACAACATCGCGAGAGAAAGGAAACGCATTCGAGTTTATTCTCCCCCTCGCATAGAGCGCCAGTCAATGGCGTTGAGAAATTCCGGATTTTCGCGCCAGTCTTTTTGCACCTTCACGAAGAGTTCGAGGAACACTTTGCGGCCCAGCATTTTCTCGATTTCGAGCCGGGCACGCGTTCCGATAGTCTTGAGATTCGCGCCGCCCGCGCCGATGACGATAGCTTTTTGCCCGTCGCGTTCGACGTAGATGGTGGCGGCGATTCGAGTGATTTTGGGCGTTTCCTCCCAGCGATCGATCAGCACCGCGGCCGCGTGTGGGACTTCCTGGCGAGTATGACCGAGGATCTGCTCGCGAATCAACTCGGCGGCCAGGAAGCGCTCGGGCTGATCTGTCAGATGATCGCCGGGAAAGTAAGCCGGGCCTTCGGGAAGCCGGGAGACGATGGCGTCGCGCACGCGGCTAAGGCCTTCGCCGGTCAGAGCTGAAACCGGAATGTATTCGGTAAACTCGCGGACCGCTTTGTATTGTTCGATAAACGGCAGCAGCTTTCGTTTATCTTGCACGCGATCGATTTTGTTTATCACGAGCAGCGTGGGTGTGGACAGATTCTTGAGTGCGGCGATGGCTTCGGCGTCTTCGGTTGAAAACGGAGCGGATGCGTCGGCGACGTAGAGCAGCACGTCGCGCTCCTCCAGGGCGGCCCGGACGGTTTCCATCATGCGCTGGTTGAACAGCGTGGTGGATTTGTGAATGCCAGGCGTGTCGATGAAGATCACTTGCGCGCCGTCTAGATTCGCGACGCCTTGAATCGTGGTACGGGTGGTCTGCGGCTTGTCGGAGACGATAGCCAGCTTTTCGCCAGTGAGCGCGTTCAATAGCGTGGATTTTCCCGCGTTGGGGCGGCCGATGAGCGAAACAAAACCGGACTTGAATGGGGGCTGCTCGCTCATGAGCGCGTCTCGGGCACCGTTTCGTGGGCCACTTTCGATACGCGCACTTGCTCCACTTTCAGCTCGTCGCCGGCCAGCACCTCCAGGCGGATTCCATCGCGCTCGATGACCTCGCCGATGTGCGGCACGTGCCCCAGCCATTCGGTCACCAGGCCGCCGATGGTGGTGGATTCGGTTTCATCCGGGGGGCGGAATTCGAGCAGATCGTGCAAGCGGTCCAGATCCAGGCTGCCCGCCACCACGAAGCTGCCGTCGGGTTGTTTGAGCACGTCGCGTTCGGGCTCGTGCTCGTCGTGAATTTCGCCCAGGATTTCCTCCACCATGTCTTCCATGGTGGCGAGACCGGCTGTATTGCCGTATTCATCGATGACGATGGCCATGTGCGCGCCGTCGTGCTGCATCTCGCGCAGCAAATCGTTCACCGGCTTGGTCTCGGGCACCAGGCGAATGGGGCGGGCGAGTTCGCGCACGCGGCGTCCCTGGCGATCGGCCTCGTCGAGCTCGAACATATCGCGCACGTGTACGAAGCCGACGATATTGTCGATGCTCTGCTCATACACGGGAATGCGCGAATACTGTTCGTGAATCACCAGCTCGCGCAGGTCTTCGAGCGAACGGTTCGCGTCGATGGCCACCATTTTGGGGCGGGGCGTCATGACCTCGCGTACGGTTTTATCGCCAAAGGCGACGACGGACTCGATGAGTTTCCGATCGTCCTTCTCGATCAGGCCTTCCTCTTCGCCGGCCGATATCAGCGCTTCGATGTCTCCGGCCGAGCTGGGGCTTTCTTCGTGCGTTGCCGCGGGTTCAGAAAGCTCCACTAGGGATTGGAAAAAGCCGAGCAACGCCGTGAGGGGGCGAACCAACATCGCGCTTAGGCGCAGCAGCGGGGCGAGCGGCAGCAGCCATCGGCCGCTGGTCTTGCGGTACAGCACTTGAGCGAAAACGTAGGTGGAGAGCAGCATGGTGAGCCAGGCAAACAGCGCTGCTTCGAACAGATTCTGCCATGGCGCCGAATCGCCCTGGCGTGTGGCGAGGAAGCAGACGCCCAACAGCAATACCAAAGTGTGCTTGATGAGGGAAAAGGCCAGCAGTCCGTCATCGCCGCTGACGCCCAGGCGATCTTCGAGCGTCTCCTTGAAAAACTGCAACGCGGGGAGATCGCGGGAGCGCAGGCGCAGCGACTCCATGTACAGCACTTGAACCACGGTCACCAGGCACAGGAGCACCGCCCAGATGATGACCGCGCCCACCGCGAACCATGTCATAAGATCACCGGTGTCATAAGGAAGACACCCGTGCGATCAGGCCGCTAGGCAATCCCAGTGCCGCGCGCCACTTGTTTTCCGCCAGGGCCATCTGGCCGCCGTCGTTTTCGTGATCCATGCCCAGCAGATGAAGTACGCCGTGCAGCATGAGAATCTCTATTTCCCGGCGGACGGTATGGCCGTGCTCTGCGGCCTGTTTTCGGGCGAGATCGAATGAAATCGCAATGTCGCCCAGGAAACCGAGCGACTGTCTGGATGGAAACGACAGCACGTCGGTGGCGTAGTCTTTCTTACGAAAATCGCGATTGAGCCGCCGCAGTTCCGCGTCGTTTGCGATCAGGCAGGTGAACGGCCGCCCCAAGGTCACGTCGCTCTCCAGTCGCTGGGCGAAGGTGCGGAGAAGGCGCCGCGAAAGATCCGGCGTGGCCGAATGGAATAGCAGCGTAGTCTGCTCAGAAGGCATGGTCTGCGATTTAAACCAGCGGAATCTCGCGGTTTTCCGCGGGTGCGATGGGTAGTGTTTCGGCGGCGGGCAGCGCGGCTTCGGCGGGTTCGCCCAGTTTCAACGCCAGCTGGCGTCCGGCGCCGATCGCTTCCTGATGCCGTTCGTAAGCCTTGACGATCTTCTGCACCAGGCTGTGGCGCACGACGTCACGTTCGTCGAAATAGACAAAGCTGATTCCTTCGATGCCACGCAGCACTTCGCAGGCGTCGGTAAGACCGCTGCGTTTTCCCGATGGCAGGTCGATCTGCGTGAGATCGCCCGTGACCACCATCTTCGAATTGAAACCCTGGCGCGTCAGCACCATCTTCATCTGCTCGGCGGTGCTGTTCTGCGCCTCGTCCAAAATAATGAAGCTGTCGTTCAGCGTGCGGCCGCGCATGAACGCGATGGGCGCCACTTCGATCACCGCGCGTTCCAGCAATTTTTCGACGCGGTCGGCTTCCAGCATGTCGTACAGAGCATCGTAGAGCGGACGCAGATACGGATCCACTTTTTCCTGTAGATTGCCGGGCAGGAAGCCCAGGCGCTCGCCGGCTTCGACGGCCGGACGCGTCAGCACAATGCGCGACACGCGCTTGCTCAACAATGCCGAGACGGCCATGGCGACGGCGAGATATGTTTTTCCGGTGCCCGCGGGTCCCACGCCGAACACCAGATCGTGCCGTTCGATGGCTTCCACATAGCGCCGCTGATTCACGGTCTTGGGCGCGAGCGTCTTCTTTCCGAAATTGCGCTGGCGTCCGCTGTGGACCAGGCTGCGGAGCGTGACCTCAGGGTCGGCCGTGACCACGCGCAAATAGCTATTCAAATCGCCATTGGCGAAGCTCTGGCCTTCTTTCACTAAACTGACATAATCCTCGAGAATGCTGGCGGCGCGGATGACGTCGGGCTCGGCGCCTTCGATTTCGAGCGAATCGTTCAACAGGCTGGCGGTGACGTGCAGGCCGTTTTCGATGACGCGGATATTTTCGTCGCGGGTGCCGAACAGGGATTCGATACCGCGAGTTATCTGAACGCTGAGTTTCATTCCAGGATCAAGTGTCTTAATTGCATGAGGCAACAGCGGGGTTGCATGCGGCAACAGCAGGAGAGGCCTGAGTGCAAAGTGAGCAGGAATCGGCGGCAGCGGGAATTTTCATCCGCGAGGGCGGAGGAAAAGCAAACATCTGGAAAACATTATACCAGAGGCCGCCACCCTTCGGGGCCGGCACCGATGGTCTTTACTTCTTCGGCAGGAGCCATTCGACGGTATCCGCCGCCTGCAATCGCACCGGTCCCGGCTGGTCGGGAGGCGGCAAGTTCCGATCGTGATACACCCAGATGGTCCCCTCCGACGCGAGTGTCAGTACGTTGGTGTGGGACGTGATTTCCACATCATCGCCGTCGATCGACCACGTCAACGACTCACGGCTAGCGGCCATGTTGGGGAGGAATGGGTATCCAGCTTCCTTGGGTTTGTCGGCTGCGATCACATACGAGCCATGGCCAGGGACATCGATGCGTGCGGCTGTGCCGATCATCCAGGAGGACGGAGCGGGACGTCCTGCCCATTCACGCGCAGCGCTATGTTCTTGAGCGAAAGTTGTTCTGAGGCGGACAGGTTGGCCGTGACCGTTCCCGGGTGCGGCGACGATTCAGCGATAGGGCGGAGGACGTCGTAAACCTTTTCCCCGCCAGCAGGATCGTAGGGAACGTCGAGCGCCACAGCCTCGCCGATTCTCACGAAGTGAAATTCACGAACCGCCGAAACCGTGGGAACACCCGTTGACGCAACTCTGATCCCCAGTGCGGGCATGTTGATCAGCCCCAAGGCTTTCGAATCTAATGGGCGAATGCGGATCGCGACGGTGCCGGGCTTCGTGTCGCGAGAGGCTTCCACGATGTAACCGAACACAACACTGCTCGCGGAGTCGATCACGTAGCGGACCACGCGGCCGTAATTGCTTCCTACCTCGCCGTTGGCCGCATTGGCGTCCGAGCCACCGGTGGTTTCGGCGAAGATCTCTAATCCAATACCGTCGTGAAACCAGGCGCGCCCGGCGTCGCGGCTCTCCGCGGCGAATGCGGTAAAAGCGGTGACTGCGATGAACGCTGACAGTCGAATCATTTCTTCAACTCCGTTCCGTTCCTTCCCCTAAACACTCGCGACTAACATTATATGAATCTGGGAAACTGGAAGAGCTGGCTATGCTCCGCCTGACGCACGTTCCGCGCCCACCGCTCTCCGAGTTCGTGAACTTGCTGTGGCTCTACGAAGGCTACACGCAGCCTCATGCCAAGGAACGAGTGCTGCCGACAGGCGAGATGCAGATCGTGATCAACCTGCAGGAAGACCGAAGCTGGATCTATGATCGCGAGGACACGGACCGCTGCCAGACCTTCCGCGGGCCGCTCGTTTCGGGCGCACATTCGCAATATCAGGTGATCAGCACGGCGGAGCAGGCCTTCATCATCGGAGTGCACTTCCGGCCGGGAGGCGCGTTCCCATTTCTGCGCATGCCGGCGGGCGAATTGCGCGATAGCACGGTTTCGCTCGACGCGCTGTGGGGCCAGTCTGCGAACGATCTTCGCGAGCGGCTGCTCGAGGCGGAGTCGCATCAGGCCCGCTTCGAAATTCTGGAAGAGGTGTTATCCGATGAGCTCGCGCGAGGGTTCGACCGCCACCGCGCAGTTGGTTTTGCTCTGCGCCAGTTCAAGGCCGCGCCGCATATTACAACCATCGCGTCGGTGAGCGAGCAGATCGGCCTCAGTCCCAAACGCTT
Source organism: Bryobacterales bacterium (assembly GCA_963772905.1). GTDB lineage: Bacteria > Acidobacteriota > Terriglobia > Bryobacterales > Bryobacteraceae > Palsa-89. Next base: position 1,424,536 of record CAVYZD010000001.1, read on the forward strand.
CATCCAAGTGTTTCGCGACGAAACCGGATTCACGCCCAAGGTATTTTGCCGCATCCGGCGATTTCAGCAGGCGCTCGGGCGCATGGAAGGCCGCAAGAGCGTGGAATGGGCCACGGTCGCGCTGGATTGCGGTTACTTCGACCAGGCCCATTTTATCCACGATTTCCGCGCGTTCTCCGGGATCAATCCGTCCACGTATCTGGTGCAGCAGACGCCGCATCGCAATCACGTGCCTTTGATCGGATGATGGTCCAAATTTTTACAATACGGCCGGACCTATTTTAAGGAGAATGGCTGCATGGCATACATTCCCGAAGGCCACCACACGGTGAGCTCCTATCTCGTAGTCTCAGACGTGGCCCAACTGATCGAATTCACAAAGCAGGCGTTCGGAGCCACGGAAGTTTATCTCTCTAAGCGGCCCGATGGATCCGTGCAACATGCCGAGGTCAGGATCGGCGATTCCATCGTGATGATGGGCGAGAGCTCCGACAAGAAATTCCCGGGCATGCTTCACCTCTATATGGAAGATGTGGACGCAGTGTATCAGCGGGCCATTCAAGCGGGCGCGAAGCCGGTGCGCGAGCCGGCCGATCAACCGTATGGCGACCGCTCGGGCGGCGTCGAGGACGCGTTCGGGAACCAGTGGTGGATTTCGACTCATATCAAGGATGTTTAGAACGTAGAGCCGGAACGTAAAACAGCTGAGATGTTTCAGCGCGCCCTGCGCTAACATGAAATATCTCCATGGCCATCGACTGGTTTCCGCTGTGGCTCAGCTTGCGCGTGGCCACGATTTCCACCGCGCTGGCGCTAGCCGCGGGCCTGGGGCTGGCATGGATTCTCGCGAATCGCGCGTTTCGCGGAAAAGAAGCTTTGGACGCCGCCGTTACGCTGCCGCTGGTGCTTCCGCCGACAGTATTGGGCTACTATTTGCTGGTGCTGCTTGGACGCGCGAGCCCCATCGGCAAGCTGTACGAATGGGCCTTCGGCGGGCCGCTGGTCTTCACCTGGCAGGCGGCGGTGGTGGCATCGCTTTTTCATTCCACACCGCTGCTGGTGAAATCGGCCCGCGCCGCGCTCGAAAGCGTGGATCGATCGTATGAGCGCGCCGCCCGTAATCTGGGCGCGACCGAGCTGCGGCTCTTTTGGCGTGTGACTTTGCCGCTGGTGCGCCGTTCGATTCTTGCCGCAGCCGCTCTGGCCTTCGCGCGGTCGCTGGGCGATTTCGGTGTCACTCTGATGATCGCGGGCAATATTCCGGGCCGAACGCAAACGGTCTCGGTGGCGATTTACGACGCCGTAGAAGCGGGCAACGGCTCAACCGCCCGCGTGCTGGTATTGATTATTTCAGCGCTGGCGCTCGTGATCCTGACGCTCGCCAATCGTCTCACCTCGAATCCCTTCGGACCTCGCCCAAGCGCGTTATGATTCAGGCCCGTATCCGTAAGCAATACGCTTCCGGGCCGGATTCCGCCGGTTTTTCGCTGGATATCGAGTTCAGCGCCGCCGCCGGAGTGACGGTGCTATTTGGATCGAGCGGCGCCGGAAAAACGCTGACGCTCGACTCCATAGCCGGCTTCGTACGGCCCGACGAAGGCCGAATTTTGCTCGATGACCAGATCCTGTTCGACGGCGCCGCTGGCGTCCATCTACCGGCGCGATCGCGCCGCTGCGGGTACGTTTTCCAGAATTATGCGCTGTTCCCGCACATGACGCTGCGGAAGAACTTGGAGTTCGCCGCCGAACGCTCGCCCCGGCTCGGCCGGCATCGCAAGGTGACCGAGATGCTTGAGAAATTCCACCTCACTGACGTCGCCGGGCGCCGGCCCTATCAGCTTTCGGGCGGGCAAAAACAACGCTGCTCTATCGCGCGAGCGTTGATCGGATCGCCGCGCGTTTTGCTGCTCGATGAGCCGGCGCGGGGGCTCGACGCTCCGCTGCGTGCTGAGCTGTATTCGGTCTTGCGGCAGGTCCGCCAGGAGTTTGGAACGCCCATCCTGCTGGTCACGCACGACACCGAGGAATGCTTTCAATTGGCGGATGAAATGGTGGTGATGCGCGAAGGCCGCACAGTGCAGAGCGGAACGCCGCGCAAGGTTTTCGAGCAGCCTGCCAACGTGGACGTCGCGCGCTTGCTGGGACTCTATAACGTTTTGCCGATGGAGATCCGGTCGCTCGATCCCGGCCGCAACACCAGCCGCCTGCGTTATCAGGATTTCGAATTAGCTGGTCCCTACTTTCCCGGGCGCCTGATCGGCGATCAAGTGTGGCTGTACGTGCGGCCAGATCAGCTCTCGGCGGCGCCGCGCAACGGGCGTCCGGCATTCAATCAGATTCCCGCCACGCTGCTGCGCACGGTAGAAATGCCCGAGCGGCTCCGGCTGGAATTTTCGGGCGACATCGCGGTGGAAGTGGCGCCGGGGACGATCGACAACGCCGCAAGCGTGAAAGATTGGGTGGTGGAATTTCCGAGCGCCGGCCTGCGAGTTTTGTGAAGTGATCCAAGGTGTCAAGCGCTATTGCATCACCGATTCGCTCGGCGTGGCCACGCGCGCCGCTCGCGATGGCGTGGATATGATTCAGATTCGCGCCAAGGAGCATTCCGCGCGGGCGCTGGCTGAGCTGGTTCGCGGGGCCCTAGCGAACGCGCGCCAGAGCAAAATCTTGGTGAACACGCGGACCGATGTCGCGCTAGCCTGTGGTGCGCATGGCGTTCATCTTCCAGCGGATTCGATCGCGCCCGCCACCATTCGCCGCATCGCGCCCGCCGGTTTTCTGATCGGCGTCTCGTGCCATACCATCGACGAACTGCGCGCGGCCGAGCGCGAGGGTGCCGATTTCGCCGTCTACGGCCCGGTCTTTCCCAGCGTCACCAAATCGCTCACGCCTATCGGCATCGATGCGTTTCGCCACGCCGTTGCGGCGGTGGCGTTGCCGGTCTACGCGCTGGGCGGCGTCACGGCGGCGAATGCACAAGCCTGCATCAAAGCGGGCGCGGCGGGCATCGCTGGAATTTCTTTATTCACGTAATATGAGGGTTGCTACCCTCGCCGCCAGCCTCGGCCCCCACTCAGCGCCAGAAACTCGTGGGCCTGGCGCTGCGGGTTGGCGCGTTCGCCTTGATCGCGGCCCTCGGATACTTTTTCATTTTTCCGATCATTATCGCCTTCATCGGTGCGCCCATCTTTGTGGTGTCCACGCTCGGCACCTTCGCCGCCGCAGCCGTCGCCAACGCCATCGTGCTGCGCATTTATGAGCGCGGAAATCTGGCCAGCATCGGGCTCGGCTGGACTGTGGCATCGCGCCGCAATCTTTCGCTCGGCATTCTGGGCGGGGTCGGCGCAGCGCTGGTAGTGATCCTCGTGCCGCTGGTCTTGCGCGTCGCCGATCTCGAATCGGTTCCGGGCGAACACTTCCGCTGGCCGTCCCTGTTGTTCGTCTCCATTCTCCTTTTGTTCGGCGCGGTGGGCGAGGAGATGCTGTTTCGCGGCTACGGTTTTCAGGTATTAGTGAAGGGCATCGGCGCATTCGCCACCATCCTTCCAACCGCGGTTCTGTTTGGCCTGGCGCACTCGCAAAATCTAAATTTCGGCCCGCTTCCGCTCACTAACACCATCTTATGGGGCGTCGTTCTCGGATACTCGTTTCTCCGCAGCGGCGACCTGTGGCTGCCCATTGGATTGCATTTCGGCTGGAATTGGACGTTGCCGCTCCTGGGTGTCAATCTCAGCGGGTTTACAATGAATGTCACGGGGTACGTGATGCATTGGAACGCGGGAGCAGCTTGGAGCGGGGGCGCCTATGGACCGGAAGGCGGCCTGCTTACCACCGCGGTCGCAGTGGCTTTGTTTTTCTATTTGACAAAAGCTCCCATCCAACATCAGGAAACGTTCCCGCCGGAGGAAGTATGATCCGTATGCGCCGAGCAGCCTGCTGCACATTGCCTGCCGCCAGCCTCCTGCTATCTACGTTGTGGCCGACGGCCGCGCGCGCCCAACTAAAACTAACCGAAGACGACAAGATCGATATTCTCCGCGGAATCGATTCCGAATTCGCCACCGTCAAGGTGCTGCTGCCGCGTTCGAAGAAGCCGCTGCCGTTTCAAAGCGACGGCGTCTGGAACAAGGAAATCTGGGATCAATCGGCGCGCGAGTTCGGCGCCGCGGCACGTGTGGGCGATCTGGTACAGGTCACTCACCTGGACATCGCAGACAACAAGATCGTGATCGAGATCAACAACGGCATGCGAGGCCAGAAGGGAAGCTGGAAAAATCACGTGCAGATTGGCGTGGGCCCAACGATGTCACCCATCAGCACGCAGCAAAATTCCAACGCGCCGGCCGGAACGTCCATTGTCCTGCTGTTCGGCGTGCCGATTCCCGACTTGCAGGCTGCCGACGTCAAGAAGATCCTGGCGCCGGTTCTCGACTTCGACAAACAAAGCGCGGCGGACAACTACTTCGATAAGCTGCCCGAGCCGATACAGAACGCCATCAAGTCGCATACCGTGATTGTGGGGATGGATCGCGACCAGGTTCTGCTCTCCATCGGCAAGCCGCGCCACAAGGAACGCAACGTTTCGAACGACGGCGCCGAAACGGAGGACTGGATCTATGGCGAGCCTCCCGGTAAGATTACATTTGTGACCTTTATTGGGTCCAAAGTGACCGCGGTCAAAGATGCCTACGCCGACATTGGCGGATCGACGGCGCCGCCTCTGGTGGCGAAATAGCGCTGGCCGAGTACAAGCCCATCACTTGCGCGCCTAGATTGCGTGCGAGAAAACGAATTTTGAAACACTAAATTACCTGGAGGCGAATGTCCATCAAAGTAGGAATCAACGGTTTCGGCCGAATCGGCCGTAACGTGGTGCGCGCAGGCTTGCATCATCCCAATATCGATTTTGTGGCCGTCAACGATCTCACCGACACCAAAACGCTGGCGCACCTGCTGAAGTACGATTCCATCCTCGGCCCGCTGCACGAAGAGGTGAAAGTGGATGGCGATGCGATTGTAGTCGCTGGGAAGCGTATCAAGATTTTTGCGGTAAAGGATCCGGCCGAGTTGGATTGGACTTCTGTCGGCGCACAGATCGTCATCGAGTCCACCGGCAAATTCACCGACAAAGCGTCCGCGTCCAAGCACCTGCGCGGCACGGTGAAGAAAGTCATCATCACGGCGCCTGCCAAGGAAGAAGACATCACCATCGTTCTCGGCGTCAACGAAAGCGCCTACGATCCGGCCAAGCACAACGTCATCTCGAACGCCTCCTGCACCACCAATTGCCTCGCGCCGGTGGTGAAGGTGCTGCACGAAAAGTTCGGCATCCAAAAAGGATCGATGACGACGATCCACAGCTACACCAACGATCAGAACGTGCTCGATTTTCCGCACAAGGATCTGCGGCGTGCCCGCGCTGCGGCGTTGAACATGATCCCGACAACCACTGGCGCAGCCAAGGCCATCGCGCTGGTGATGCCGGAGCTCAAAGGAAAGCTGGATGGGTATGCGATGCGCGTTCCGACGCCCGACGTTTCGGTGGTCGATCTCGTGGTGCTTACCTCCAAGAACACCACCGCCGAGGAAGTGAACAAGGCGCTGAAGGCGGCGGCGAACGGGCCGCTCAAGGGCATCCTGGCCTACACCGAGGATCCAGTGGTTTCGACCGACATGCTGCACAATCCGAATAGCTCGATTGTCGACGCCGGCATGACCAAGGTGCTGGACGGAAATCTGGTTCACGTCATTTCGTGGTACGACAACGAGTGGGGCTACTCGATGCGGGTGGTGGATCTGGTGGATTTTCTCGGCAAGAAGGGACTGAACTAGTTCTATCCGTTCTTTCGCAGCACCCACGTCGTCATGGAGCGCTGATTCTGAACCACGGTGGTCTTCAGTGGATCTTCGAACTGCCCGCCGAGTTCTTTGGTGAACGCCATCAGCAGCGCCTCATCCACCAGGTATCGTTCTGACCCGTCGGGCAACAGGGATCGACGCCCGGCAATTCGCTTGACTTGGTTTTCGATACCAATGGAAGATGCCAGCCGGCAGAAGAACAGCCCGCCCGGCTTCAGCACTTTCCATGACCCGCGCAGCATCGCGTGGAAATGATCGTCATCGCGCGCGAAATGCAGAACCGCGCTGCTGATCACGAGGTCGGCAAGCGCGTCCGCGAACGACATGGCCTCCAACGGTTCAACCCGAAAGTTTTCCGCTGGGAGATCCGGCGCGAGCGATGCAGCCAACTGACGAACTGCCGCGATGGCCCGCGCATCCGCGTCCGCTCCGAATACCTCGAACCTTTCGCGCAGTAAATAGACCAAATTGCGGCCTTGCCCGCAGCCGGCGTCGACGACTCGCATCCCAGGCGTGATCCTGCCCCGCAGCAACTGATCGAAAAGGTAGATGTCGATCGGTCCGAACTCGCGCTGAAGATCTCGCATCTGTGATCTTCCGATCATACGAGATACCCTGCGGCCTTCGAAAACGTCACGCGGGTGTTCGCAAACGGACATCGACTCTTGTTCGCGCCCCCGTCAAGTACTTGAAATAGCACGCGGCTTCTCTTGGCAGCGTGATTGCCCTCTTCTGGAGCGAGTCAGCGACATGACGCTCGAAGCTATCGAGAAGAACACCGGTTTGCAGCAAATACTCGTCGTGGACGATCAGCCAGACGTTCGCGAAGCCTTGCGGCTGCTGCTGAAAGGCGCGGGCTACGCCATGGAGACCGCGGCATCGCCCGCCGATGCCCTGGCTGCGGCCGCCAATCGCGATTACGACCTCATCGTCGTGGACATGAACTTTACCCGCGACACAACGTCGGGCGAAGAGGGCTTGCGCCTGCTCGATCGTTTGCACTCGCAGCGCCGCGATGTGCCCATTGTCGCAATGACGGGCTGGAGCACCATTGAGCTCGCTGTCGAAGCCATGCATCGCGGGGCCTGCGATTTTGTCACCAAGCCCTGGGACAATCGGCACTTCCTTTCGGTGATCGAAAAGCATCTGGCCGCCGGACCCCAAGTTTCTCGCAAGATCGATGCCGAGCTGGCAATCGCGCGCAAAGTCCAGCGCAAGCTGCTGCCCGAGCCTCAATTCAGCGCGGCCGGGCTGAATTGCGAATGTGCGTCACTGCCGGCCGGCGAGATTGGCGGCGACTTGTACGATTTCTTCGCCATCGATTCCGCAAGCATGGCGTTTCTGCTGGGCGATGTCAGCGGCAAGGGCATCGGGGCCGCCTTGCTAATGGCAAGTCTGCAGGCCATGATCCGGGGCCAGCAGGAACTGGCGCGGTATCCTTCGCAATTGATCGCGCGCGTCAATTACCTGTTCTTCGAATCGACGCGGCCGGAGCATTTCGCCACGCTGTTCTACGGCGTTTACGAGGCAGACACGCGCACCATCCGCTATGTGAGCTGCGGCCATCCCGCCGCCGTGCTGGCGCGCGCCAGTGGAGATTACGAGCTGTTGAACGCAACTTCGACCGTGCTGGGAGCGTTCAAGGATCGCGGGTTTGAAGAGCGCTCCGTAACGCTCGGCCCCGGCGACCGCCTGGTGCTGTTTTCAGACGGCTTCTCCGAAGCCAAAATGGACGAGCTGCCAGAAGATTGCAGCGAAGAATGGGCGCGAAAAACCATCGCTGCGCTTGCGCCATTGTATCGAAATGGCTTGGCCGGTGTGCTCGCGTCGGCGGCAGCTTCCGGCGAGCAGCAAGCCGACGACATCACGGTGATGGATCTGCGTTGTCGCTGATCCGCGCGCCTCAGCGACTCATCCGCTATATTAGAGAACACACTAGCTAGCTTGGCGGAAGCTATCCGAGAGGGCAATGCAGCCGTTACCTTCGACCCGTTGCCGCCCGTGTACATGGGCCCCACCCATCTGCAACAAGTGTTTCAGAACCTCATCAGCAACGCGCTCAAATATCGCAACGAAAATCCGCCCTCGCATCCACATCTCCGCGGCCACCTTCGGCGGATCGTGGCGATTTTCCGTACAAGACAATGGCATTGGCATCGATCCGCAATACAAGGAGGTAATCTTTGGCGTATTCAAACGGCTCCATCGCGAGCAGAAATACAGCGGTACCGGCATCGGCTTGGCAATTTGCCAGCGCGTGCTTGCGAGTTATGGCGGACGAATCTGGGTGGAATCCGCCCCTGGGAAAGGAGCAACATTCTACTTCACCGTCCCGCGATACGCCCCACGCGGCCACGCCGCAAAGGTTGAGTCTTCTGCTAGCTGAGGACAACCTGCCCGACGCGCTGCTGGTGCGGGAGGCCATTCGGATGGAAGGGCTCCCCGTGGAAGTTCACATTGCGTCCGACGGCGAGCGGGCGGTGGACTTCCTTGCGCGCGCCGAGAAGGACCCGGACCTGCCATTGCCGCACGTTCTGTTGCTCGACCTCAACCTTCCTAAGATCGATGGGTTTGAAGTTCTCCGCCGAGTCCGAGCCAACGAAAAATGGCGGCACATTCCCGTCATCGTTGTCACGTCGTCGGATTCGCCGGAGGATCGAAATACGGCGGCTCAGCTCGGTGCAAGCTATTTTCGGAAGCCCACCAGCTATGCGGAATTCCTGAAGATCGGCGCGGTGCTGCGGCGGGTGCTGGAGGATAGCAATTTGTTGTAAACCCGAGCCGCGCGGTACAATTAAACGACCAGCGGATCGTAATTCCCCAAGTAAGCACCTTCTACCTTGATTTCAGTCAACGATATTTCCATGCGCTTCGGCGCCCGCATTCTGTTTGAAGAAGTGACCACGACTTTTCTCGATGGACGGCGCTACGCCATCACCGGCCCCAACGGAGCCGGCAAGTCGACATTTATGAAGATCCTGACGGGCGAGATCGAGCCGGAAAAAGGCTCCATCACCCGGCCGAAGAAGGTGGGCGTGCTGCGCCAGGATCAATTCGCATTCGATGCCTTCCGCGTCATCGACACCGTGATCATGGGCAACGCACCGTTGTGGGACGCGTTACAGGAGCGCGAAAAGTTCTACGCCAATCCGAACGAATGGACCGACGAAGACGGCATGCGGCTGGGCGAGCTGGAGGGCATCGTCGGCGAGCAGGGCGGTTACACGGCCGAAGCCGACGCCGCGACGTTGCTCCAGGGCCTGGACATCGATGAATCGCTGCACGAGCGCAAAATGTCGGAGCTGCAGGGCGGCCAGAAAGTGCGCGTCCTATTGGCGCAGGCGCTCTTCAGCAACGCCAGCGTGCTTCTGCTCGACGAGCCCACCAACAACCTGGATCTCGATTCGGTCCACTGGCTGCAAAAGTACTTATTGGCCTACACAGGCTGCCTGATCGTGATTTCGCACGATCGACATTTCCTGAACGAAGTCTGCACCCACACCGCCGACATCGATTACCAGACCATCATCACCTACACCGGCGGCTACGACGACATGGTGCTCGCCAAAACCCAGATCCGCTCGCGCGTGGAAGCGGGCAACGCACAGCGTGAGAAAAAGATCGCGCAGTTGAATGAGTTCATCGCCCGATTCTCGGCCGGCACCCGCTCCGCGCAAACCACGTCGCGTAAGAAAGAAGTGGAGAGGCTCCAGACTTCGGACCTCGCGAAATCGAACATCCAGCGCCCCTATATCCGCTTTCAGAACGAACGCCCCTCGGGGCGCCATCCGCTCGAAATCAAGGCGCTCTCGAAGTCCTACGACGATCTGCGCGTGATTCAGAACTTCACCGCGTCCATCGCTCGAGGCGAAAAAATCGCGCTGCTCGGCCGCAATGGAGCGGGGAAGACCACCATGTTACGGTCGCTTTTGCGCAATGCCACCGGCTACGTGGACGCGCCCGATCGCGAATTTCCTGTCGATGGCGGAGTGGTCACGTGGGGGCATGAAGTCGCGGTCGGATATTTCTCGCAGGATCACAAAGAGTCCATCCAGCCCGGCGTCACGCTGCTCGAATGGCTGCATGAGTTCCAGCCCAACGCTTCGCAGCAGGAACTGCGCGGGCTACTCGGTCAGATGTTATTCAGCGGAGAGGACGCCACCAAGCGCACCGAAAATCTTTCGGGTGGCGAAGCGGCGCGCATCGTTTTCTGCCGCTTGATGCTGCAGAAGCCCAATTTCCTGTTGCTCGACGAGCCCACCAATCACTTGGATCTGGAATCCATCAATGCGCTCAATATCGCGCTGCAGAAGTACGACGGAACCGTCTTGCTTGTGACGCACGATCACGATGTCGTGGACGAAGTTGCCACTCGCATCTGGAATTTCGATCACGGGAAGATCGAGGACTTCAAGGGCCCGTACGCCGATTTTCTCGCGCAGCAGGAAACCACCACCGCCTAGCGCATAAACAGCAGCACCGGGTGCTCCCTGTACGTCGCGTCTTGAAATTTCCGATACCCGCATTTCTCCGCCACTCGAATCGACGCGCGATTGCCCGGATCGATAATGCAGCCAGTCTGCCGCACTCCGAAGCGCTTCTCGCTCCACGCCACCGCCGCGCGCACCGCCTCCGTTGCATAGCCCTTGCCGTGCGATTGGCTGGCAAGTATCCACCCGATTTCCGGGGTCTCTGGCACCCATCCCTCGATGTTCCGCTTGTTCTCGGCGAATCCGATCTCTCCGATAAAGCCGCCGGTCGTCTTGTCCTCCACCACCCAATAACCGAAGCCGAGCAGCGCCCAATGACCGACGTACCGCAACAACCTGGTCCAGGCCTCTTCTTCGGACAGCGGCCTGCCGCTGGTATGCCGGGTCACGATCGGGTCCGCCCACATGGCCGCGTACACCGCAAAATCGTCTAACTGATGGCCGCGCAGCTTCAACCGTTCCGTTTCGATAACCGGCGTTTGTCCCATAAATGCCATATTAGATGAGTGAAGTTCGCGCTCCTGCTACTCGTCTCCCTCAGCTTGTTCGCCCAGAGCTACGACGTCATCATCCGCAACGGTCACATCGTCGATGGCACCGGTTCACCGTGGTATGCGGCCGACATTGCGATCCAGGACGGCCATATCGCGGCGATCGGGCGTCTGGATTCCGCGACCGCAAAGCAAACCATCGACGCCGCCGGCATGACCGTCGCTCCGGGCTTCATCGACATGCTGGGGCAGTCGGAACAATCCATCCTGGTTAATCCGCACCTACCGTCCAAAATTTATCAGGGCATCACCACCGAGATTACCGGTGAAGGCGGATCCGCCGCGCCAGTCACCGATGCCATCCGCGCCGCCGACCACGCCGATTACGAACACTATAAAATCGATCCCTCCTGGAACACCTTCCGCCAGTTTTTCGCGCGTCTCGAAAAACAGGGCATGGGGATCAACCTCGCGAGCTACGTCGGCGCTACACAAGTGCGCCGCGCGGTGATCGGTGACGGCGATCGCGCGCCAACCCCCGCCGAGCTGGACCAAATGAAAGCACTGGTCCGCGATGCCATGCACGATGGCGCAGTCGGCCTATCCACCGCGCTGCAATACGCGCCCGCCCCTTATGCCACCACCGAAGAACTGATCGCCTTGGCGACGGAGAGTGCCAAGCTCGGAGGAATTTACGCCTCGCACATGCGCAGCGAAGGCGACGCCATCATTCCCGCCATCGACGAAGCCATCCGCATTGGCCGTGAGGCTCATATCCCTGTTGAGATCTGGCATCTCAAAGCAGCCGGCCGCCAGAACTGGGGACGCATGCCTGAAATCGTTGCGCATATCGACCAGGCGCGGCGTTCCGGCGTCGAAATCGGCGCCAATACGTACGCCTACACTGCCTGGTTCAACAGCTTTCTCGGCATTCATTCCGCCGTGGGCTCACGATGGCGGCGACGCCAAACTCATCGAACGCCTGAAGGATCCCGCCGCGCGCGCCCGCATCCGAAAAGAAATGCAGACGCCGAGCACCACCTGGGACAACGAGTGGGACGAGATCCCGGGTCCGGAAGCCATCTTGGTCAGCGTCGTTCAGAATCCCAAGCTGCTGCCCTTGCAAGGCAAGACCATTGCGGAAATCGCGAAGCTCTGGAACAAAGACGCCTTCGACACCGTCTTCGATCTACTGATTGAGGACAACGCCGCCACTGAGGTCGCAGTGTTCGGCATGTCCGAGCCCGACGTCCGGCTCGCGCTGCAACAACCGTGGGTTAGTGTGTGCAACGATTCCCAGGGCACCGCTACCGATGGCCTCCTCGGCCAGGAGCATCCGCATCCGCGCGCTTATGGGACTTTCCCGCATATTCTCCGGAAGTACGTCCGTCAAGACGGCGCGCTCACGCTGCCGGATGCCATCCGGAAGTTCAGTGCGCTGCCCGCCTCGCACCTGCGTCTCGCCGACCGCGGCGTGATCAAAGCCGGCATGTGGGCCGATCTCGTTATTTTCGATCCCGCCGTTATCACCGATCTCGCCACCTACGAAAAGCCCAACCAGTTGTCCCAGGGCATGCAATACGTGCTGGTGAACGGCATTCCGGTCATCGAACGTGGCGCCATGACGAACGCGCTGCCCGGCAAAGTGATCCGCGGCCCCGCCTGGAAACCGTAGCGTTCCGGCGCCGCCCGATATACTGAAAGTAGTACGTGGAAAACGGGACAAAGCACCGGAAGCTCCTCCAGTATGCGCTCATCGCTGTGGCCATACTTTGGATTGCGTTCGCCTCGCAAATCTGGAGCGATCAGAAAGCCGGCGTCACAGCCGTGAAGGATCGCCACGCCGTGGCCGACCTGGTGATGCCGGAACTCAACGGCGGTTCCTGGCGGCTCTCCCAGCATCGCGGTGAAGTGGTGCTCATCAATTACTGGGCCAGTTGGTGCGGCCCCTGCCGCGAGGAGACTCCCGGGTTGATCGACCTGGCGCGCGACTATCGCTACAAAGGTCTCTCCATCGTCGGTGTTTCCATGGATATGGGCGGCAAGCCGGCGGTCGAGTCGTTCCTCAGCGAATTCCACATGCCTTATCCGGTGCTCATGCCCGATCTCGCATCGCTCGCCGCGCCCGCGGTCGAGGCTCTGCCCACCACAGTGCTGGTGGATCGAAATGGCCGCGCGGCCAAATCCTATGTCGGCGCGGTGAAAGAATCGATATTTCGAGCCGACGTGGATCAGCTTTTGCGCGAATAAGCCGAATCACTTCATGGATGGCCACCCGGTGTACATGCCGTAAGGCACCGGAGTTACCAGCGCTTCAATCCGGTTGATCTTGCCGTCCGAAACCTTGAACAACTCTGCGATGAAAAACGAAAACGGCTGGTCGAACGGCGGATGCACGGGATGCTCGGTGCCGTCGGCCCAAGTGATGGTTTTGTTTTTGCCGGAGTGATCGAAGCGGACAACCGACAGAACCATTCCGCGTTCTTCATCCACCACCGGGAATCGTCGCTCTTGTGTGGGGCGCGCCGGAGGTACACTATTAGCTACCAAGTCGCCGGTTCACCGCCGGTTCACGAAAGGAGCCAACGTGAAAACCAAATTCCTGGCTGCTCTTCTCTTTGCTATTGCGCCCGCCGCAGTTGCCCAATCATTGGACGGACTCTGGGACGCCACTATCACTTTTAATGGCCGAGCTATCCCTTTCCGCCTGCAAATTGCTGGGGAGGGAGCGAAACTGCAAGGCTGGCTGTTCAACGGCGGAGACAAAGTCGTGGCCAGCGGGGCGAGTTTTCAAAACGGGTCTCTGGTGTTGAACTTCGATTCCTACGCGGCGAAGCTCGAAGCGAAGCTCCAAGATGGCGAGCTGGTGGGCCAATACGGGCCGATGTTGAAGAAGTCCTATCCGGTGACGGCTCGTCGCCACAAAGCCGAGCCGAGTTCGAGCGCGTCCGCTCCTTCTATCAACGGGCTGTGGGAAGTCGCGGTGAAGAGCGCCAAGGGCGAAAAGGCCTGGCGGCTGATCGTTCAGCAGAAGAGCGCCTCGAACGTGTCGGCCGCGATTCTGCGCGTGGACGGCGACACCGGCGCGTTGACCGGCGGATATAAGGACGGCAAGTTTGTGCTCAGCCATTTCTCGGGAGGCCGTCCGGCGCTGCTGATGATCACACCCGCCGCGGATGGAACGCTCGCAATCGACATGACCGATCTGCACGGCACGAGCCAACTCACCGCCACGCGGCCCGACGTCGCGCGCGCCAGGGGACTCGCGCCGCCCACCGATCCCGACCATCACACCACGGTGAAGGACGCTTCGCAGCCGTTCCAGTTCAGCGCCCCCGATCTCACCGGCAAGATCGTCTCGAACAGCGACGCGCGTTTCCAGGGCAAAGTGGTCTTAGTGAACGTCACCGGAAGCTGGTGTCCAAATTGTCACGACGAAGCGCCGTTCCTGGCCGAGTTATATCGCAAGTATCGCAGCCAGGGCCTGGAAGTTGTCGCGCTCTCCTTTGAAGAGGAGGACCAGCTCGCCAACCCAACGCGGCTACGAGCGTTCATGAAGGAGTACGGCATCGATTACACGGTGCTGCTCCCCGGCACGCCGGACGATCGCGACGCCAAGCTGACGCAGCCGGTGAATTTGAACTCCTGGCCGACCACGTTCTTCCTGGGCCGCGACGGGCGGGTGCGCTTCGTCCACGCCGGATTTCCGGGACCCGCGAGCGGCGAGCTGTATCGCCAGACCGCGCACGAATTCTACTCGCAAGTGGAAAGCTTGCTCGCCGAGAACCGCACCGCGTCGCGCTAGCGGCGGGCTAAATTACCACGCGCCAGCGCAATCCTTCGAACCGGGCGAAGTCCCGATCCGAGGTGATCCACTCGCAGCCGGATTCGATCGCGAGCGCCGCTCGCCAAGCATTCTGGACGAGGCTCCCATTAACGTTTGCTTTCCGGCACAAACCCGTGAAAATGTCCCAGTGGCGGGGACCAGGCTGAATAATCTGGCAATGGGGCTGTTCCAAGAGCACGGATGCGAAAGCAATCACGTCCCCCACTCGATCGGGTCGGGCAAAGATGCGCGGGTGAGTCGCGAGCCGGATCACCCTGGCCAGCACTTGCGGCGACATTCCGTAGGCCGATTCGCCGTTCACTACGCCGTCGAGCCACGATCGGTACTTATGGTGTTCTTCCGCATCCGAGCGGAACGCATATAGGAGTACGTTCACATCCGGCAGAATCACTGGCGCGCGTCCTTGGTGTCGAACTCCATCCAGTCGAGCAGGGCCGCGCTGTCGTCGAGGTCGACTCCGGGGAGCACGCCGCCGCCAGCGTCGGAAACCGGAAGCTTCACGCGTTCGCGCGCGGGGTGCTCGCGCGACTGAGCCAGCATCAGCCGCAATCCTTGCTCGATGAAGGCGGTCAACGTTTCGCCGCGCCGCTCAGCTTCCCGCCGGGCCTGCTCGAGCAGGCCTTCTTCCAGCCGGACAGTGGTTCGAACGGGGGCCTTCATATGTCCAGACATATCATCTGTATGTCTATATGTCAAGTTGCTGCATGCAAGAATTGTTTGACTTTGCCTGTATCGCTTTATATGATTCAATTTCCAAGATGCGAACGATCACAGGAGTTTATCAATGAAGGCGAACCGATTGATGTTTAGAGGCGCGGTAGCGTTGCTGACAGCAGCCGTGCCGTTCGGAGGCGTCGCCTTCGCGCAGGCCAAACCACAAATGGCCGACGATGTTTTCAAGAACATTCAAGTGCTCAAGGGCCTGACGGTCGACGAGTTCATGGGAACCATGGGTTTGTTTTCGGCTGCTCTGAACGTGTGCTGCGGGGATTGCCATGTCGGCGCCGGCGGCTCCGAGCCGCAATGGGACAAAGACGTTCCCCGAAAAGTGACCGCACGCCGGATGGTGCAGGTCATGAACAAGGTCAACAAGGAGAGCTTCGGCGGCGCCCAGATGGTGACGTGTTGGACCTGCCATCGCGGCAGCGGTAACCCGGCCACCACTCCTTCCATCGATGCCATCTATAGCGACCCGGTCCCGAATCCGCCCGACGTCTTGCCGCAAGCCACCAACGGTACGGTGCAGCCGAGTGCCGACAAGATTTTCGATAAGTACATCCAGGCCCTTGGCGGGGCCGACAACCTTGCCAAACTCACCAGTTATTCGGCCAAAGGGAGCGCCACTTCGTTTGGGCAGGACGTCGCCTATCCGGCCGAGATCTATGCGAAGGCGCCGAATCAATTGGCCACCACCGTTCACCAACGCGAAGGGGATATGGCCAGGGCCTCCGATGGTCATGATGCGTGGGTCCTGCTGCCGCTCACAGTGATCCAGGAATATGCCTTCACCGCGAGCGCTTTGGAAGGCGGCAAACTGGATGCTCAAATGGCTTTTCCGGGCAATATCAAGACGTTTTTCAATAACTGGCGAGTCAGCTATCCAAGCACGATCGATGGCCGCGACATGTACGTGGTACAGGGAAGCCGCGCCCCCGGTCTGGTCGCGACGTTCTATTTTGACCAGAAAACCGGATTGCTGCGACGGCTGGTCCGCTACGCCAATTCGGTGGTGGGCCGCGTTCCGACGCAGTGGGATTACTCGGACTATCGGGCGGTGGCTGGCGTCATGATGCCGTACAAATGGACCTTTGGCTGGGTGAGTGGCCGGGAGGACTATACGCTGACGAACGTGCAGCCGAACGCACCAGTGGACGAGTCGAAGTTCACCAAGCCGGTGCCGCGGGGAAAATAGTAGAAATCGGCGCTCGGGCGGCCATTTCCCAAGCGCCATTTGACAAACTTCCAAGATTTTCTGTATTCTTGTAAGGGTTTGGCGAGTTGTGTCTTCTGCTCCCGTGCTACCGCTCTTTAGTTAAAGAGTCCGGCCGGGGGCCGGCCCCGATGTCCTGACGGTTTTTCAGCCGTTTTGGATATGGGCTAGTCCAGAGCAAGTACCCTCGCAGCTTGTAGTCTCTGAGCTTGCAGTTTTTCGCGGTGTGGCTTTGAGCCCGCCGCTCAGTGTCAACGACCAACATAACGTCTGAAGGGGAGATTCGTGCCGACGTTTAATCAACTCGTGCGAAAAGGGCGGAGACCGCCACGGTATAAGACCGCCAGTCCGGCGCTGCAGGCTTGCCCGCAGAAACGCGGCGTGTGTACGCGCGTATACACCACCACTCCCAAGAAGCCGAATTCGGCGCTGCGCAAAGTAGCGCGCGTGCGGCTCACCAACGGGATTGAAGTGACCACCTACATCCCCGGCGTCGGCCACAATTTGCAGGAACATTCCATCGTGCTCATCCGCGGCGGACGCGTGAAGGATCTGCCGGGCGTGCGCTATCACGTGGTGCGCGGAACGCTCGACGCAGCTGGAGTTGCCGACCGTAAACAAGGGCGATCGAAGTATGGAGCCAAACGGCCCAAGGGGCCGGCCAAGTAATGCCGCCGAAAGGGCCGACGAAATAGCATATGCCACGCAGACGACGACCTGAAGCTCGCGAGATCCTGCCGGATCCGATTTACAACTCCACGCTTGCTGAGAAGTTCATCAATTCGATGATGTGGGACGGCAAGAAGAACACCTCCCAGCGGATCTTCTACGGCGCAATGGACAAGATCAAGGAAAAGACCGACGACGATCCTTTGAAGCTCTTCAAGAAAGCCGTGGAGAACGCCAAGCCGCTGCTCGAGGTGAAGACGCGGCGCGTGGGTGGCGCCAACTATCAGGTGCCGGTGGAGGTTCCGCAGAACCGCCGGGTCAGCCTGGCCATCCGTTGGATCTTGCAGAACGCACGCAGCCGGCCCGAAAAGGGAATGCCCGACAAGCTGGCGAATGAGTTGACCGACGCAGCCAACATGCGCGGCGGGGCGATTAAGAAGAAGGACGACGTTCACAGAATGGCGGAAGCGAACCGCGCTTTCGCGCATTACCGTTGGTAGTCAAGTTATAGGTTAGGTAGTTTTTATGGCACGAACTGTACCGATCGAAAAAATGAGGAACATCGGCATCATGGCCCACATCGATGCCGGCAAAACCACCACTACCGAGCGTGTGCTCTATTACACCGGCCGTACTCACAAGATCGGTGAAGTGCATGAAGGCACCGCCATCATGGACTGGATGGAGCAGGAGCAGGAGCGGGGGATCACCATTACGTCGGCCGCCACCACGTGCCAGTGGCGCGACATCACAATCAACATCATCGATACGCCCGGCCACGTGGATTTCACGGCCGAGGTGGAGCGCAGCCTGCGCGTGCTGGATGGCGCGGTCGCGGTGTTCGACGCCGTCGCCGGCGTGCAGCCGCAATCGGAAACCGTGTGGCGCCAGGCTGATAAGTACGGCGTCCCGCGCATTTGTTTCATTAACAAGATGGATCGCGTGGGGGCGGATTATTACCACGCCATCGACACCATCATCGACCGGCTGAAGTGCCGTCCGGTGGCGATTCAACTCCCGGTGGGCGCCGAAGATCAGTTCAAGGGCACCGTGGACCTGGTGACGATGAAAGCCCGCATCTGGCGCGACGAGACCCTGGGCGCTGAGTTCGACGAAGTGGAGATTCCGGCCGATCTGCTCGAAAAGGCAAAATCTTATCGCGAGCAAATGATCGAAGCTATAGCCGAATCCGACGATCACCTGTTCGCCAAGTTTGTAGAAGGCTCGCCCATCTCCGAAAAAGAGATCATGGAGGGCATCCGCAAAGCCACCATCTCGCAGAAGATTTTCCCGGTCATTTGTGGCTCGGCGTTCAAGAACAAGGGTGTCCAGAACCTGCTGGATTCGGTGGTCGACTACCTGCCGTCGCCGGTGGACATTCCGCCGGTGCAGGGCGTGCTTCCCAGCGATCCTGAGGTGAAAGAAGAGCTGCCTGCCACTGATGACGCGCCATTTTCGGCGCTGGTGTTCAAGATTATGACCGACCCGTTTGTCGGCCAGCTCGCGTTTATCCGTGTGTACTCGGGCCGCCTGGGCTCGGGTGAATCGGTGTTCAACGTCGCGAAAAATCGCAGGGAGCGCGTGGGGCGTCTGGTGAAGATGCACGCCAACAAGCGCGAAGACATCCAGGAAATTCTGGCGGGCGATATTTGCGCCGCGGTGCTGAAGAATGTTTCCACCGGCGATACCATCTGCGACGAAAAGAAGCCGATTCTGCTCGAAAACATCGACTTCCCGGAACCCGTGATTCAGCTAGCCATCGAGCCCAAGACCAAGGCCGATCAGGAAAAGCTCGGCATGGCGATCCAGAAGCTGGTGCAGGAAGATCCGACGCTGCGCGTGAACACCGACCCCGACACCGGGCAGACCATTCTGGCCGGAATGGGCGAGCTGCATCTCGAGATCATCGTGGACCGCATGCAGCGCGAGTTCAACGTCGGCGCCAACGTCGGCAAGCCGCAAGTGGCCTATCGCGAGACCATCCGCGCCAAGGGCGAATACGATTACACGCACAAGAAGCAGACCGGCGGCAGCGGACAATACGCTCGAACCCGTTTGACGGTCGAGCCGAATCCGGGCAAAGGCTTCGAGTTCGACAACGTGATCAAGGGCGGCTCCGTTCCGAAGGAATTTATCCCGGCGGTTGAGAAGGGCGTGAAAGAGTCGCTCGAAGGCGGTATTCTGGCCGGCTACCCGATGGTGGACATTAAAGTGGAGCTGGTCGACGGCGCCTACCACGAAGTGGATTCGTCGGAAATGGCGTTCAAGATCTGCGCTTCCATCTGTTTCAAGGATGCCTGCAGGAAGGCGAAGCCCGTGCTGCTCGAGCCGGTCATGCGGGTTGAAGTGGTTGTGCCGGAAGAGTACATGGGCACCGTCAATGGCGACCTCAGTTCGCGCCGCGGCCGTTTGGAAGGCACCGAAATTCGGGGCACCACGCAGCTCATCAAGGCGATGGTTCCGCTGTCGGAAATGTTCGGCTACGCTACCGAGCTGCGCTCGCGTACGCAGGGCCGCGGCAGCTTCACGATGCACTTCGGGCAGTACGAGGAAGTCCCCAAGAACCTGGCGGAAGAGATCGTGGCGAAAGTTCAAGGAAGAGTAACCAAGTAGAGGCGATTAACAGGAGATTCGACATCCATGGCGAAGGAAAAATTTGACCGCAGCAAACCGCACGTGAACATCGGGACGATCGGGCACATCGATCACGGCAAGACCACGCTCACGGCGGCCATCACCAAGGTATTGGCCAAGCACAATCCGAAGGTGAAGTTCCGCTCGTTCGACTCGATCGACAACGCGCCGGAGGAAAAGGCCCGCGGAATCACGATCGCGGTGGCGCACATCGAGTACGAAACGGCCAACCGGCACTATGCGCACGTGGATTGCCCGGGCCACGCCGACTACATCAAGAACATGATCACCGGCGCCGCGCAGATGGATGGCGCGATTCTGGTGGTGGCGGCCACCGACGGTCCGATGCCGCAAACCCGCGAGCACGTGCTGCTGGCGCGGCAGGTGGGCGTGCCCTACATTGTTGTCGCGCTCAACAAAGTGGACATGGTGGACGATCCGGAGCTGCTGGAACTCGTCGAGCTGGAAGTGCGCGAGCTGCTGACCAAGTATCAGTTTCCTGGCGACGATCTGCCGGTGGTGCGGGTGAGCGCGCTCGGAGCATTGAACGGCGAAGAGAAGTGGGAAAAGACGGTGGACGAGCTGATGGCGAAAGTGGACGAGTACGTGCCGACGCCGGCGCGCGACGTCGAGAAGCCGTTCCTGATGCCGATTGAAGACATTTTCTCGATTCAGGGCCGTGGAACGGTGGTGACGGGCCGCATCGAAAAAGGGATCTGCAAGGTCGGCGAGGAAATGGAGATTGTGGGCTTCAAGGACACGCGCAAGACGGTTGTGACGGGCGTGGAAATGTTCAAGAAGCTGCTGGATGAGGGCCGCGCGGGCGACAACGTCGGCCTGCTGCTGCGCGGTATCGAAAAGGACGACGTGGAGCGCGGGCAGGTGATTGCGAAGCCCGGATCGATTACGCCGCACAAGAAGTTCAAGGGTGAGATTTACGTGTTGAGCAAGGAAGAGGGCGGTCGTCACACGCCGTTCTTCAAGGGCTACCGGCCGCAGTTTTATTTCCGGACCACGGACGTGACGGGCGTGGCGGAGTTGCCGGCGGGAACCGAGATGGTGATGCCGGGCGACAACATCAGCCTGGTGATCGAGCTGATTACGCCGGTGGCCATGGACAAGGGATTGCGGTTTGCGATCCGTGAAGGCGGCCGGACCGTGGGCGCGGGAACCGTGACCGAGATACTCGAGTAACTAATGAGCCTACGAGAACGCATTCGCATTCGCCTCAAGGCGTACGATCACCGCATCCTGGATCAATCGACCACCGAGATTGTCGACACGGCCAAGCGAACCGGGGCGACGGTGGCGGGACCCATTCCGCTGCCGACCATCAAGAATCGCTACACCGTGCTGCGCTCGCCGCACGTGGATAAGAAGTCGCGCGAGCAGTTCGAAATCCGGACGCACAAGCGGCTGCTCGATATTCTCGAGCCGACCCAGGATACGGTGGATGCCTTGATGAAACTGGATCTGCCGGCGGGTGTGGACGTGGAGATCAAGGCTTTTGGAAGAGGGAAGTAGGAATTCTTCGAATTCCCAAAGGTAGCTTATGAGCCCAGGGATTTTAGGCAAGAAGATCGGGATGAGCCAGGTGTTCCGCGCCGACGGGCAGGTTGTTCCTGTCACGTTGTTGAAGGCCGGACCGTGCGTGGTGGTGCAGCGCAAAACCCCCACCTCCGATGGTTACGACGCCGTTCAGCTCGGATTGGTCGAGTTCGCGAAGGCTTCGCGCACCACCAAGCCAATGGCGGGGCATCTCAAGAAAGCCAGCGCCGACGGCGTGAAGTTTCTGCGCGAAGTCCGGATGCGTCCGGGCGACGACGATCTGAAACAGGGCGATCGCGTGCTGGTGGACCAGTTCAAGCCCGCCGACAAAGTGGACGTGATCGGCGTCAGCAAGGGTCGCGGCTTCACCAGCATCATCAAGCGCCATCATTTCAAGGGCGGTCCGGGCAGCCATGGATCGATGTTCAACCGCGCGCCTGGTTCCATCGGTGCGTCCAGCTTTCCGTCGCGCGTGTTTCCGGGAACCCGCATGGCCGGGCATTCTGGAGATCAGCAAGTAACGATTCGCAATCTCGAAGTTGTGGACGTGGTGGCCGAGGACAACGTGCTGGTGATCAAAGGCGCAGTGCCCGGTCCCAACGGCGGATACGTGCTGGTGAGAAGGGCGAAGAGATAATATGCCGAGCGTAGAGGTTGTCGATTTAAATAACGCAGTAGTCGGCTCGCTCGAATTGTCGGACGAAGTCTTCGATGCGCCGCTGAACAAGGATCTGCTGTACGAAGCTGTGCGGCATTCGCAAGCCGTGCGCCGCGGTGGAAACGCCAAGACGAAAACACGCCACGAAGTCGCGGGATCGGGCAAGAAGCTCTGGAAGCAGAAGGGCACGGGCCGCGCGCGTATGGGCTCCATCCGGTCGCCATTGTGGCGTCATGGCGGCACCACGCACGGGCCGCAACCACGCGATTACAGCTACAAGCTGCCACGCAAAATGCTGCTTGGCGCGCTGCGGTCGGCGCTATCGGCGAAACTGCGCGACGGTGAGCTGCGAGTGGTCAACGAGTTTTCTTTGGCCGATCACAAAACCAAAGCGATGCGGGCCGTCCTGGACGTTTTGGGCGCTCCCAAGACTGTGCTGCTGGTGGATAGCGGCGAAAATCGCAATCTCGCGTTGAGCGCGCGCAATCTGGCCGGCGTCACGCTGGTGTCCACACAAGAGGTTGACGTGTACGGGTTGCTCGGCCACGCCGGCGTCCTGATGTCGCAAGCAGCGGCGCGAAAACTTTCGGAGGCGCTCGCAAAATGACCATCTATGAAGTAATCAAACGCCCGATCGTCACCGAAAAAGGCGTAGCCAAGAAGGACAACGAGCGCACGCTGTGTTTTGAAGTCGCGCTCGATGCCAACAAGGTGTTGGTGAAGGCGGCGGTGGAGCAATTGTTCAAGGTGAAAGTGGCCGACGTTCGTACCGCGAACGTGGACGGCAAGCTGCGCCGGCGCGGCAGGTTTTCCGGCTATCGTCCGGATTGGAAGAAGGCTTATGTCCGGCTCAAGGCGGGCGAAAAGCTTCCCGAGTACACGGATATTTAAGGGTGGAGAACTAACGTCATGCCGATGAAGAGCTACAATCCGACCACGCCGTCACGGCGCTTCATGAGCGTTGTTTCTCGCGAGGAGATCACTAAGCAGACTCCCGAGAAGTCGCTCGTGGAGGGGAAGAAGCGCTCGGGCGGCCGCAATAGCGAAGGCCTGGTGTCGTCGCGGTTCCGCGGCGGCGGGGCCAAGAAGGCTTACCGCGCCATCGATTTCAAGCGCGACAAATTCGGCATTCCCGCCAAGGTCGCGGCCATCGAGTACGATCCGAACCGCACCGCGCGCATCGCGCTGCTCAATTACGCCGACGGCGAAAAACGCTACATCGTTTGTCCGGTGGGCCTGACAGTCGGGCGCACGGTGAGCTCGGGCCCCGAAGCCGACATCCTGATTGGCAACGCGCTGCCGCTCAAGAATATTCCCGCCGGCACCGTGGTTCACAACATCGAGCTGCGGCCCGGCAAAGGCGCCCAGATGGCCCGATCGGCCGGCACACAGGCGCAGTTGGTTTCGCGTGAAGGCGGAATTGCGCTGCTGAAATTGCCCTCGGGCGAAATCCGCCGCGTGCAAGTGGAGTGCATGGCGACGATCGGCCAGGTGGGCAACGTCGAGCACGAAAACGAATCACACGGCAAAGCGGGGAAGACGCGCTGGCTCGGCAAGCGCCCGCACAATCGCGGCGTGTCGATGAATCCGGTGGATCACCCGCATGGCGGCGGCGAAGGCAAAACTTCGGGCGGCCGGCATCCCGTCACTCCCTGGGGCCAGCCCACGCGCGGGTTCAAGACACGCAACAACAAGCGGACGAACAAGTGGATCGTGAGCCGGAAGGCGAAGAAGTAGGGGATTGGAACGATGAGCAGATCACTCAAGAAGGGCCCGTTCACGGACGACCACCTGGCGAAAAAGGTGGCCGACATGAACGCCAAGAACGAAAAGAAAGTGGTACGGACGTGGTCGCGCCGCTCCACCATCATTCCCGACTTCATCGGCCACACGCTGGGCGTCCACAACGGCAAGAAGTTTATTCCGGTGTACGTCACCGAAAATATGGTGGGCCACAAGCTAGGCGAATTTTCGCCGACCCGCGTCTTCAAGGGCCACTCGGTGAAGGCCGCCGCGTCAACGGAGAAGAGCGCCAAGCCGGCCTAAGGAACAAGCATGCAAGCCAAAGCAGAAGCCCGATATATTCGATCGTCGCCGCAGAAGGCGCGGCTCGTGGTGGATTTGATCCGCGGCCGATCGGCTAATGAAGCGCGCATCATTTTGCGCCAGACCAACAAGCGCATGGCGCCGACGGTGCTGAAGGTTTTGGATTCGGCTATCGCGAACGCCGAAAACCGCAACAACGACGTGGATGTCGACGAGCTGGTGGTGAGCGAAGCGTATGTGAACGAAGGGCCGCGCCAGAAGCGCATCCGGCCCGCGCCGATGGGCCGAGCCTATCGTTACCAGCGGCGGACGTCGCACATCGTGGTGAAGGTCAGCGACAAGAACGTCGAGCCAGTGACGGCACAGGAGAACGCATAGTGGGACAGAAAGTACATCCGTACGGCTTTCGGTTGGGCGTTACCAAGACGTGGCGATCGCGCTGGTTCGCCAAGGCCGACTACGCCAAGCTCCTGCGCGAGGATCTGGAGCTCAAGGGTTCGCTGCGCGAGCGGCTGAAAGCGGCCGGCGTCAGCTCGGTGGAAGTTGATCGGCCCGGCAATAAGCTGCGCGTCACCATTCGCACCTCGCGTCCCGGCATCATCATCGGACGCAAGGGCGCCGAAATCGAAAAGCTGAAGGGCGATCTCGCGAAGAAAACCAAGCGCGAAGTCTTCATCGATATTCAGGAAGTCCACAAGCCTGAACTCGACGCGCAGCTCGTTGCTGAGTCGATCGCATTACAGCTCGAAAAACGCGTGGCGTTTCGAAGGGCGATGAGGAAAGCCGTCGATTCGGCGCTGCGCTTCGGATGCAAAGGCATCAAGGTTCGCGTCTCGGGCCGGCTCAACGGCGCTGAAATCGCGCGCAGTGAGTGGTATCTGCAAGGCCAGCTCCCCCTCCACACGTTGCGCGCCGACGTGGATTACGGATTCGCGCAGGCTTACACGACGTACGGCGTGATCGGCGTGAAGTGCTGGACCTATAAAGGCGAGATTCTGGACGGCGGCCGTCGCGATTCGATGCGAAACGAACCGGAGCCCAGGCGTCAGCCATTGCGCGATCGCCGCGAACGTCGTCCGCCAACTGGGGCCCCCAGCGCGCCAACGCCTGTATCGATGGAAGGCGGGCCGGCCATCCAGCCTCCTCCGCCCGAAGGCACGGCCCCGCGGACTGCGCCGATTCTGCCGCCGCTCGCTCCGCCGCAACCCAGCTGGAAACAGGAATTGAAACAGGACACGCCGGCCGGATCGGGCCCGGGCGGCAATTCAGAGCCGGGCAAGGAATAACGCCATGTTGATGCCAAAGAAGGTCAAATATAGGAAACAGCAGCGCGGCCGAATGACGGGCAAAGCCTGGCGCGGCTCCTCGCTCGCGTTTGGCGACTTCGGATTGAAGGCCATGCGCTGCGGTTGGATCACCGACCGTCAGATTGAAGCGGCCCGTGTCGCCATGACGCGCTTCATCAAGCGCGGCGGCAAGGTTTGGATCCGCCTGTTTCCCGACAAGCCGATTACGAAGAAGCCGGCTGAAACCCGCATGGGCAAAGGCAAAGGCGCTCCCGAGCAGTGGGTCGCAGTGATCCGGCCGGGTAAGATTTTGTTCGAGATGGAGGGTGTTCCCAAAGCCACCGCGCAGGAAGCGTTTCGGCTGGCCGCCGGAAAACTGCCGCTGCCGACCAAGCTGGTGGCGCGCGAGGATAACACCGGAGAGTAACACCGAGCCGCGGCCGAGAGGCGGCGGTATTGGAGAAAACAAAATGAAAGCAGACAAAATTCGGGAACTGGATAGCGACGAGTTGCGCCGGCAAGCGGCCGACATCCGCGAGCAGAACTTTCGCATCCGCTTCCAGTTGACCATGGGCCAGGCCGACGGGCTGAAAAAGCTGCGGAGCATCAAGAAGGATCAGGCTCGCATTCTCACCATCCTGCGCGATCGCGAGCTGCATCCGGAAACCGCGCCCGAGCCCGTGGCGAAGAAAAAGAAGAAGGGCAAATAGGCCATGGCGACCTCCGACACCGCGGTAAAGAAGATCGGCAACAAGAACGAAAAGGTGGGACAAGTGGTTTCCGCCAAGATGACCAAGACCATCGTGGTGGAAGTCACACGGCGCGTTCCCCATCCGATGTACAAACGCATTATCAATAAGCGCAGCAAGTTTTACGCGCACGACGAAGAGCAGCGGGCGCAGATAGGCGACACGGTGCGCATTATCGAATGCCGCCCGATGAGCAAGCTCAAGCGCTGGCGTTTGGGTGAAGTGCTGCGCAAAGCCGTGCAGGTTGCGGTCGAGCCCGCGGCCGTGGATCTGGAAACCATTCAATCCACCGCCGGATCGAAATCACTCAAGGCAAAAGGACCTCGCGCTAAAGAGACCGGGAGGAAATCATGATTGGGATGCGCACCATCCTCGAGGTGGCCGATAACAGCGGCGCCCGCAAGCTGATGTGCATTTTGCCGCGCGGCGGCGATTTGGGATTGCGCGCCGGCTTGGGCGACGTCATCACCGCCAGCGTCAAGGAAGCCACGCCCGAATCGCCCATCAAGAAGGGCAAAGTCGTGCGCTGTGTCATCGTTCGCATGCGCAAGGAATCGCGGCGCAAGGATGGAACGTACATCCGCTTCGATTCCAACGCCGCCGTGCTCATCAACGAAGTGGGCGAACCGGTGGGTACGCGCGTGTTCGGGCCAGTGGCTCGCGAACTGCGCGACAAGCGTTTCATGAAGATCGTTTCGCTTGCCCCGGAGGTGATCTAATGCCAAAACGGCCAGTCGAAAGAGTGTTTGGTAAGACCAGGATCAAGAAGAACGACCTGGTGAAAGTGATATCGGGCGACGACGAGGGCAAAACGGGGCGCGTGATTTCGGTGGATCGCTGGCGCGGCAAGCTGATCGTGGAAGGTGTAGCGATGGTGAAGCGTCACACCAGGCCCGATCCGCAAAAGCAGATCAAAGGCGGCATCGCCGAGAAGGAACGGGCCATCGCGATTTCAAACGTAATGGTGCTCACCTCGGGCGGCGTCCCCACGCGCGTAGGTTATAGGTTCGAGCCCGCCGGCACGTCCACCCGGCGCGTTCGCATCGCTAAGAAGAGCGGCGAGATTCTCGACACCAAGGGGTAACGGGCGAAAAGGATTCCAGAGATGGCAGAAGCAAGACTCAAGCAGCACTATCACAAAAGCGTGGTCCCCGCGCTCACGAAAGAGTTCGGCTACAAGAACGTGATGGCCGTGCCCAAGATCCAGAAGGTCTCGGTCAACATCGGACTGGGCGAGGCCACGCAAAACGCCAAGCTCATGGACGGCGCGGTGAACGAGTTGGGTCAGATTGCCGGGCAAAAGCCGGTGGTCACCAAAGCTAAGAAATCCATCGCCGCTTTCAAGCTGCGCGAGGGCATGTCGATCGGCGCCATGGTCACCCTGCGGGGCGATCGCATGTACGAGTTTCTGGACCGCCTGATGAACGTCGCCCTCCCGCGCGTTCGCGATTTTCGCGGCGTGTCGAGCAAATCCTTCGATGGCCGCGGCAACTACACGTTGGGCGTCCGCGATCAATTGATTTTTCCCGAGATCGACTACAACAAAGTTGAGAAGGTCAAGGGCATGAATATTTCCATCACTACCAGCGCAAAGACCGATGCCGAGGGGCTGGCGCTGTTACGGCACATGGGGATGCCGTTCAGGCAGTAAGGAATCCAAGGATACGAATGGCAACCACAGCGAAGATCGCGAAAGAAGACAAGACCCGGGCCGTGATGGCCGCCGATAAGGCCGCGAACAAGCAGACTCCGGCGCGCGTGAAAATCCGGCTGCGCAACCGATGCTTCCGTTGCGGCCGGCCGCGTGGCTACATCCGAAAATTCAATCTGTGCCGCATCTGTTTCCGCCAGCTCGCGGTAGCGGGCGAGATTCCCGGCGTGATCAAAGCGAGCTGGTAAGGAAAGGAGCCCCGGAGTAGAACATGGCTATTACCGACCCCATCGCCGACATGTTGACGCGCATCCGCAATGCGCAGTCGGCGCGCCATCCCAAGGTGGACGTGCCGTCCTCCAAGCTCAAAATGGAGATCGCGCGCATCTTGAAGGAAGAAGGCTTCATCGTCAACTTCAAGCTGGCCGACGAAGGCAACAAGCGCAGCATACGAATCTATCTGAAGTACACGCCCGGCAACGTACCGGTGATCTCCCGGATCGAGCGCGTATCGCGTCCCGGATGCCGCGTGTATGTCGGCAGCCAGGAAGTCCCCAAGGTGTTAGGTGGGCTCGGCATCAATATTTTGACCACGCCGCGCGGCGTCATGACTGGCTCGACGGCGCGCAAGGAACGCGTCGGCGGAGAGGTGCTCTGCCAGCTCTGGTAACGAGGTTAAACATATGTCGCGAGTAGGCAAAAAACCAATTCCGCTGCCCAAGGGCGTCAAAATCAACATCGGTTCCGAGATGTTGGTGGAAGGCCCCAAGGGCAAGCTGCATGTCCCGATTCCAGATGGCATCCAAGTCCGCCAGGCCGACGGGACTCTCGAGATTCTGCGCGATTCCGATCAGCGCGCCGCCCTGCACGGTCTCACGCGCGCGCTTGCTGCAGCCGCGGTCCAAGGCGTGTCCACCGGCTTTACGCGCGAGCTCGACATCACAGGCACCGGCTATCGCGCCGACGTCAAGGGCAAGATCGCGACGTTCACCCTTGGCTATTCACACCCCATCGAGTTGCTGCTGCCGGACGGCGTGGATTTGAAGATCGACAAGCAGACGCATCTGGTTCTGTCGGGCTACGACAAGCAAATGGTGGGACAGGTGGCGGCTAACATCCGTTCGCTGCGCCCGCCCGACCCGTACAAGAACAAAGGTGTTCGATACACCGGCGAAGTGCTCCGCAAGAAGGCCGGCAAGACCGCGGGAGCGGGAGCAAAGTAATATGGCGAAATCTTCCAAGAACGACGTTCGTGTTCGAGTCCACTCGCGCATCCGCCTCAAACTCAAAGGCAGCCAGGAGCGCCCGCGCCTGGCGGTATTCCGCAGCTTGAAACATATTTATGCTCAAGTGATCGACGATCGCGCGGGCCGCACCCTGGTAGCAGCGTCCTCGGGCGAAAAGAAGGCGGGCGTCGGCTCCGGCGGCAATCTGGCGGGCGCTAAGGAGATCGGCAAGCTGATCGCGGAGCGCGCCAAATCCAAGGGCATCAGCAAAGTAGTATTCGATCGCGGCGGCTATTTGTATCACGGGCGCGTCAAAGCCCTGGCCGACGCCGCGCGAGAAGCAGGATTGGAGTTTTAAATGGCGGCAACACCCACGCAAAAACGCATCGACGCCAACACCCTCAACCTCAAAGAGCAGGTTGTGTCGATCAATCGCGTCACCAAAGTCGTCAAAGGTGGCAAGAACCTGAGCTTTTCAGCTCTGGTTGTCATCGGCGATCCCGGCGCGAAAATCGTCGGCTTCGGCACCGGCAAGGCCAAGGAAGTTCCGGCCGCGATCAAGAAGGGCATCGAAGCAGCCAAGAAAAACCTCCGCAAGGTCAACGTGCTCGAAACGACAATCCTGCACATGGTCCTCGGGCGATTCGGCAGCGGACTGGTGCTGTTGAAGCCGGCTCCGGAAGGAACGGGCGTCATCGCTGGCGGCCCCGTGCGAGCGGTCATTCAAGCTGTCGGCATTACCAACGTGCTCACCAAATCCATCGGCTCGCGCAACCCCCACAACGTGGTCAAAGCCACCATCAACGCGCTCGAACAATTGCGCGACCGGGCGCAAACATCCGACATGCGCGGTCTGGCCCAGGAAAAGGTAGGCTAGTCGAAATGAGTAAACCCATGGCTGTCGGAACTATCAAAATCAAACTCATCGGCAGCCCCATCTGCTGCCCCGAAAAGCACAAGGCGATCGTGCGGTCGCTCGGATTGAAGAAAATGAACCGCGTCGTGGTGCGGCCGGACGACGCCGCATTCCGCGGTATGGTGGCCAAAATCCCGCACCTATTAGCGATCGTCAAGGACTAACCATGAATCTCAGCGATCTTCGCCCGCCGCGCGGGCAAAAACAAAAGAAGCAACGCATCGGACAGGGCATGGGCACCGGGCGCGGCAAGTATTCCGGCCGTGGTGCGAAGGGCGCGCGATCCATTTCCGGCTACAGTATCATGCGCGGTTTTGAAGGCGGCCAGATGCCGCTCCACCGCCGCTTGCCCAAGCGCGGGTTCACCAACATTTTCAAGAAAGAGTATGCGATCGTAAATCTGGGGCGCCTGGCGCAATTGGAGGGCAATGCCTTCGATCCCGGGCGGCTGCTCGAACTCGGCGTCATCAAGAAACTGGGCGCCGGGCTCAAAGTGCTTGGCTCCGGCGAGATCACCCGCAAAATCGAGGTGCGGGCGCACGTATTTTCCAAATCGGCTCTGGAGAAAATCCAGAAGGCCGGCGGCACTGGACAAGTCATCGGAAGCGAATAGACGATCCCGTTGAGGTAGATCACGATGAAGTTCTTCGACACCATCGCCAATATGTTCCGGATTCCGGACCTGCGGAAGCGCATCTTCTTCACGCTGGCTCTATTGGCCGTCTACCGGTTGGGTGGGCACATCCCGACGCCGGGGATCGATGGCAAGCGCCTGACGGAGTTCTTCCAGCAGAATTCGGGCTCCCTGTTCGGGTTTATCGACATGTTCAGCGGCGGCAATTTCCGCCGTCTCACCATTTTCGCGCTGGGCATCATGCCCTACATCACCTCGTCCATCATCCTGCAGTTGCTCACCGTCGTCGTCCCGACGCTTGAAAAACTGCAAAAAGAAGGCGAGCTCGGCCGCCGCAAGATCACCCAGTGGACCCGCTACCTCACCATCATCCTGGCCGTGGTGCAGTCCTTCGGTATCGCGATCGCGCTCCAGGGGTCGAATGGCGGGTTTGTGCTCAATCCGGGCATCGGCTTTATTCTGATGACCTTGATTACGCTCACGGCCGGCACTACATTCATCATGTGGTTGGGCGAGCAGATCACCGAGCGCGGCATCGGAAACGGCATGTCGCTGATCATATTCACTGGCATCGTGGTCGGCCTTCCGCGCGCCATCGAGAACATCTACGATCACGTGTTCAAAGTTCGCGATTGGACACCCATCCACCTCATCATCATTCTGGCCGTCATGGTCGCGGTGGTCGCCTTCATCGTGTTGGTCGAGCGCGGCGAGCGCCGCATTCCGGTGCAGTACGCCAAACGAATCCAAGGCCGCCGTATGATGGGCGGACAGCAGACGCACCTCCCGCTCAAAGTGAACGCCGGCGGCGTGATCCCGGTCATTTTCGCTTCTTCGCTGCTGGCCTTCCCGCAGACGCTCACCAACGTAGCGTTCATCCACAACAGCCCGGTCCTGAGTTCCATGCTCGATTCCATCAGCGGCAACCAGCCGCTGTATTACCTGCTGTTCTGCGTACTGATCATCTTCTTCTGCTTCTTCTACGTGTCCATCATCTTCAACCCCAACGAAGCAGCCGACAACATGCGCAAGTATGGCGGATTCATCCCCGGCATTCGCCCCGGCAAGAACACCGCCGACTACATGAACAAGATCCTCACCAAGATCACCGTGGTGGGCGGTCTGTATCTTTCGGTGCTGTCTCTGATTCCGCAAATCATGATCGCGGGCATCAAGCTGCAGCGCCTGCCGCTGATCGGCAATTTTATCGATAACTATTTCCCGCGCTGGCTGCTCGATGGCCTGAACGTGAACTTCTTCTTCGGCGGCACTTCGCTGCTGATCGTGGTCGGCGTCGCAATGGATACCGTCAACCAAGTGGAAGCGCAGTTGATCATGCGGCACTACGAAGGCTTCACGCCGCGTTCCGGCCGCATCCGGGGGCGCCGGAGCAGCGTCTCCTAAACTCATGATTTTGCGCTATCATAGAAATATCAGTCACTTCCCGAGCCGGGCTCGGTGTGTGCCCAGTCGCGGAAATGACAGTCACTGGAGATGATTATCCGTAAGAACCGCAACGAGTTAGACCAGATGCGGAAAAGCGGCATGCTGGTGTGGAAGATCCTGCAGGACCTCTCGGTAATGGTCCAAGAGGGCGTCACCACCCAGGATCTGGAAGTTGCGGCGGAAAAGATGATGAAGGACGCAGGCGCGAAGCCGGCCTTTAAGGGTTATTACACGCAGTCGGCGGGCAGCAAGTATCCGTTTGTGTTGTGCACATCGGTGAACGACCAGATTGTGCATGGCATGCCGTCGGCGAAGACGAAACTGAAGAAGGGCGACATCGTTTCTATCGACACCGGCGTCCAGTTGAACGGCTATTACGGCGATTCGGCCGTGACGGTTCCGGTGGGCGAGATCAACGAGTCGGCCAAGAAGCTTTTGGAAGTGACCAAGGAGTCGCTCGAGCTGGCCATCGATAAGGCGCGGCCGGGCAACCGGCTGTTCGATATTTGCGGCACCGTCGAGCAGCACGTGGTGGGCAACGGATTTTCGGTGGTTCGGGAGATGGTGGGGCACGGCATCGGCACCAAGCTGCATGAGGAGCCGCAAGTGCCCAATTACGTGGATCGGCGAAACGAGAATCCACGGCTGAAGGAAGGTATGGTTCTAGCGATCGAGCCGATGGTGAACGCCGGCGCCGCCGACATGCGGGTTTTGTCCGACAAGTGGACGGCTGTGACGAAAGATCACTCGCTGTCGGCCCACTTCGAGCATTGCGTGGCGGTGACGGCCGATGGGCCGTGGGTTTTGACGCGGCCGTGACTTCGGTGGAAGCAGTTGTAGTTGAATTGCTCCCGAGCGCGATCGTGAAAGTGAAGTTGGAAAACGAAGCCGTGGTTCTGGCCCATGCGGCGGGCGCGGCCAAGACGAATTTTGTGAGGGTTCGGCCAGGTGATCGGGTCCAGGTGGAGTTATCGCCGCACGATCCCGGCCGCGGAAGAATTGTTCGGCTACTGGAGAAAACATGAAAGTGCGAGCGTCCGTCAAAAAGATGTGCGACAAATGCAAGGTGATCCACCGCGAAGGCGTGGTGCGCGTCATCTGCACCAATCCGAAGCATAAGCAGCGGCAGGGATAGAGGAAACACTATGGCGCGTATTGCAGGCGTGGATTTACCAAATAAAAAGCGGGCCGAGATCGGTCTTACCTACATCTACGGCATCGGCCGCACGCGGGCGCTCTCGCTCCTTCACCGGGCGAATGTGGACGCAACTAAGAAAGTCGCCGACCTCACCGAGGACGAAATCAACCGCGTCCGTACGCTGATCGAGAACGAAGGATCGGTGGAAGGCGATCTCCGCAAGGAGCTCTCACTCAACATCAAGCGCCTCATCGAAATGGGTTCCTATCGCGGCCTGCGCCATCGCCGCGGACTGCCCGTACGGGGCCAACGCACCCACACCAACGCCCGCACCCGCAAAGGACCGCGCCGCGGCACCGTCGCCAACAAGAAGAAAGCCACAGGCAAGACGTAAGGATCACGATCAATGGCCAAAGCCCCTGCAAAAACTACGAAGAAGAAGACCTTCAAGAAGAAGGAAAAGAAGGTCGTGTCCAACGGCTTGGTGCACGTCCAGGCATCGTTCAACAACACCATCGTGACTTTTACCGATCTGGTCGGCAATGTTCTGGCTTGGTCGAGCTCGGGGTCGCTCGGATTCCGCGGCTCGCGCAAGGGGACGCCCTTCGCCGCCCAGCAGGCGTCGCTGACAGCCGCCAACAAAGCTAAGGAATATGGGCTTCGCTCGGTCGAAGTCCGAGTGAGTGGTCCAGGCGCTGGCCGTGAATCGGCAGTCCGTGCTCTGGCCACCGTAGGAATTGAAGTGAAGTCGATCAAGGATCGGACCCCGATCCCGCATAACGGCTGCCGGCCGCCCAAAAAGCGCCGAGTCTGAGAATTTGTTTTACCGAGCCGCGACCGTAAGGAAGCGGAAGTAGTAAGCAGGACGAAGGCGGCATGTTCGAAGAACTGCCCCGTAAACTGCACCTTATGAAGTAGAAAGGTTAATTCAAGCATGGCAAGATACAATGGCCCCGTTTGCCGGCTCTGCCGGCGCGAGGGCATGAAGCTGTTCCTGAAAGGGGAGCGCTGCCACACCGAAAAGTGCGCCATCGAAAAGCGCAACTTCGCTCCCGGCCAGCACGGCAAGGATCGCAAGCCTAAAATCGTCGGCTACGGCCTCCAGTTGCGCGAAAAGCAGAAAGCCCGCCGCTACTACGGCCTCATGGAAGGCCAGTTCCGCAATCTGTTTGAGCGCGCCTTCCGCACCAAAGGCGTCACCGGCGAACACATGCTCAATTCGCTCGAACGCCGTCTGGACAATGTCATTTATCGCATGGGTTTCGGCACCAGCCGCAGCCAGGCGCGCCAGCTGGTCCGCCACGGCCACCTGATGGTCAACGGCCGCAAGGTCAACATCCCATCGTTTGAAGTCCGAGTGAACGACGTCATCGAAGTCCGCGAGTCCAGCAAGAACAACCCCACCATCCTGGCTGCCCGCGACGCCACCGCGCACGCGCCGTCGCCCAATTGGATCGAAGTCGACCGCGACAATCTCAAGGGCCGCGTCATCGCCCAGCCCAAACGGGAAGAACTCGTACAGATCCAGCTCAATGAGCAGTTGATCGTCGAGTTGTACTCGAAATAGGAACCGATCCGCAACCTGGGATCGAGAAAGAATTTGAGGAAACTGCATCATGTTTAAAGGTTTTCAAAAGCCCAAGCGATTAATCGCCAACACCGAAACGCTCACCGAGCGCTACGGCATGTTCAACGCCCAGCCCTTCGAGCGCGGATTCGGCGCCACCATCGGCACCGGTTTGCGCCGCGTGCTGCTGAGCTCCATCGAGGGCGCGGCCATCACTTCCATCCGCATCGATGGCGTGGCTCACGAGTTCAGCCCCATCCCGGGCGTGGTCGAGGACGCCACCGACATCATCCTCAACCTCAAGCAAGTGCCGTTCAAGATGAGCGGCGAAGGCGTCCGCATCGCGCGGCTTCGCGTGGATCGTCCCGGCCAGGTCCTGAGCGGCCAAATCGAAACCGACGCCGATGTCGAAGTGCTCGATCGTAACCTTCCCATCGCGACCGTCGGCGAAGGCGGCAAGCTCAACATCGAGATGCGCCTCAAAACCGGCCGCGGTTACGTCGCCGCCGACCGCAACTACGACGAAGACCTCGCTCTCGGGTACATCCCGATCGACTCCGTCCATTCGCCCGTCCGCAAAGTGAACTTCTCCGTCGAAGCGGCTCGCTTGGGTCAGATGACCGATTACGACAAGCTCACCCTCGAAGTCTGGACCAACGGAGCCATCTCGCCCCAGGACGCCATCGGCCAGGCCGCCAAGCTGCTCAAGGACCACATGGCCATCTTCATCAACTTCGAAGAACTGCCTGAGACCGCCGAAGAGCCCGCCGAGCGCGGTGCCGGCCAGATGAACGAAGTGCTCAACCGTTCCGTCGAGGAGCTGGAACTGAGCGTTCGTTCCTACAACTGCCTTAAGAACGCCAACATCCAAACCATCGGCGATCTGGTGCAGAAAACCGAAGCCGAAATGCTGCGCACCAAGAACTTCGGCCGCAAGTCGCTCAACGAGATCAAGGAAATCCTCTCCAACCTCGGCCTTACGTTCGGCATGAAGTTCGATGCCCAGGGCCGTTTGGTTGCCCCGCCGCCCTCGCTGCCGCATTTCGGAGGCATGGGCGATGAACTCGGCGATCTGGACGAGGTAGCGGAGTAAGCCATGCGCCACGGAGTAGCCGGTTACAAACTCAAACGGAACCTGGCCTCGCGCAATTCGCTGCTGCGCGGTCTCGTCACCAGCGTCATCGAAAACGATTTCGCCATCACTACCGTTCCCAAGGCAAAGGCCATCCGTCCTTTGGTCGAGAAGATGATCACGCTCGCCAAGGACGACACGCTGCATTCTCGGCGTCAGGCTGCTGCCTTTCTCCGAACGCCTGGGTCGGTGCAGAAGCTGTTTGATAAGCTTGGAACCAAGTTCGGGCAGCGCAACGGCGGTTACACCCGCATTGTTCGCTTAGGCTGGCGCAAGGGCGATGGCGCGGAGCTCGCCAAGATCGAGCTCATGGGCACCGAACTTGTGAAGCGCGCCGCCGAACGCGCCAAGCGCCGTGAAGAGCGCCTCAAGGCAGTTCAAGAAGGCCGCGAACACGACGAAGCCGACGAGCAAGAAGAATCATAGCTACGGGGACTAAGCTAATGGCCAACCCCGCCACCGCGTCCGCTGCGTAGTGGTAGCGTCCATAAACCGTCGCCACCGCTACGCTCACCGCGTAGATCAGCATTCCCCATCCGATTCGCCGGCGTTCCGGTAGATAAGCGAAGAGCGCCCATGCCGCCGCAAACGCCGACGATACATGCGCGCTCGGAAACACGCTGGAATGAATCCCGTAATCTCCCACCAGCCAAAGATTCAACCGCCGCACTGCTGTGAAAATATTCGGCAGATCCGTCCCTCCAAATGCCACGCGCGGCGGATCCGAGGGAAAGTACGGAAACAGTGCATACGCGAACAGCGTTCCGAGCAGATACAAAAGCAGAATGCCATTCAAGCGCGAGCGCCGATGCTCGATGTACATGATTGCCACCACAAAGGGCCCTACCGCATAAACCAGCGCGTAGCAAACCTCCAGGTAAACAGGACCCAGCAGACCCAGCGATTCGATCGCGCGCTGCAATCCACCGTGATAGAGAATTGTCCGGTCCCACTCCTCCCATCGCAGCTCTAGCCTGAAATTGCGCGCCAACCCCGAAAACCAATCCATCTCGCGATACGCAACCAGGACCATCGCCACTGCCGCCCAATCGCGCGCCATGCTGAACGCAACACCCTTCCCGAGTGACATTGCGACTAACAGTGCCGGGACGAGTATCGCGACCACGAACGGCCGCACATTGGATTGCAGCGGAAAAGCTAGAGAGATCAGCGCGACGTAGGCGAAGTAAATCGTCAACAGCCATTCGGCCGGGCGCAACCGGACCGCGTCGGGATTCACCGCCGTGCCGCGCCCAAACGAATCAGTTGTTCGGCGTGCTTCAATGCTTCCGCCGTCACCGTCTGGCCCGACAGCATACGTCCTATCTCGCGGGTCCGCGCCTCGCCTGTCAGCTCCTCTATCTCGGCCACCGTGCGCCCCTTCACCTCGCGCTTTTCCACCGAATAATGATGGTCCGCGAATCCCGCCACCTGCGCCAGATGCGTCACGCACAGCACCTGATTCGCCGCCGCCAGCTTCTTCAACCGCCGGCCGACTGCTTCCGCCACGCCTCCGCCGATCCCGCTATCGATTTCGTCGAAGACCAGCGTCCGCGGAACGCCATTCGCGCGCCCTGCATGTCCGATCGACGTTTTCAACGCCAGCGCGATTCTCGACAACTCGCCGCCCGACGCAACTTTGTCCAGCGCCCGCGGCTCCTCGCCCGCATTCGCCGAGATCAGAAACTCCACTCGATCGGCGCCGTCTTCCGACCACGCCGCCTCGCGCACTTCAATGCGAAAAACCGCGCTCCCGAGCGCCAGCGCCTCCAGTTCCGTCTCCACTTTCTTCGCCAGCTTCTCCGCGCCCGCCCTGCGCGCCCTGGTCAACGCACCCGCATGTTCCGCGTACGCCCCACTCGCCTGCGCCAGATCCTGCTCCAGCTTGGCCTTCCGCTCGCCCGCCGTCTCGATGGCGTCCATCTTCACGCGCACGTCTTCCAGAAACGCCAGCACGTCGTCCAACGTCGATCCGTACTTACGCTTTAGACGCTCAATCAGCGCCAAACGCGACTCGATTTCGTCCAGCCGTTTCGGATCCGCCTCCAGCTTTTCCAGATAATCGCGAATCGAATCCGACGCCTCGTCCACGCCGATCGCCGCCGTCCGCAGCGTCTCCACCACCCGCTCCAAACTCCCGTCGATCTTCGCCAGATCCTCCAGCCGCTTCAGCGCCGTTCGAAGTTGCGATGAAACGCTCTCCTGCGCTTCATACAAAGCTGCGTAGGCCGCGTTGGCATTCTCCTGAAGCTTCGCCACGTTCCGCAGCACCGCGCGTTCCTGCTCCAGTTGCGCATCTTCGCCCGGTTTCAGCGCCGCCGCATCAATCTCCTTACGCTGGAAGCTCCACAGATCCGCCATCCGCAGTTTTTCTTGTTCGCTGCGGTTCAGCTCTTCCAGTTCGTTCTCCACCGCTTTCCAACGCCGGAACAAATCGCCCACTTCGCCGCGCTGCTTCTCTAATCCCGCGAACTCGTCCAAAGAATCCAACTGCGCCGCGCTCGAAAAAAGCTGCTGCTGTTCGTGCTGCCCGTGTATATCGCCTAAGAATGGACTGATCTCACGCAATAGCGCCACTGTTACAGGACGATTTCCGAGGAACGCCCGCGACTTGCCGCCCGCCAGCACCTCGCGCTCCACAATCAGCTCGCCGTCTTCCACCGGGACGCCCGCCCGCTCCAGTAGCCCGAGCAGTACCGCCTCCCGCGGCGTCTCGAAAATGGCCGCTACTCGCGCGCGTTCCGTATCCGACCGCACCATATCAGCCGACGCCCGTCCCCCCAAAACCAGCCCAAGTGCATCCACCACAATGGATTTGCCGCTTCCGGTCTCGCCCGTCAGCAGGTTCAATCCGGCGTGAAACTGCACCCGGATGCGCTCCACCACGGCGTAATTCTCGACCACAAGTTCGAGCAACACTCGATGAAATTATACGAGGTTTCGCTCCGTCTAAAGATCGGTGGCCTTGTCCGCACACGGCGGGATTGCGTCATACTATAAAAACAGAACTATGTCATTTTGTTTTTTTGTGCCGGAAGGAACCGTCCCGGCGCGATATCATGAAGTTAGTGCAATTGCGATGAGCCGGAAGGAGCTCGGTTGATACTTTCGCTAGTGGGCGGCACGTTCCTGCAGTTGGATATTTGGGATCTGGTGCAGAGCACGGGTCCGCTGCCGAAGGCGGTCTTGGTGATTCTGGTGTTGTTCTCGCTCTATTCCTGGGCCGTCATCTTGTCCAAGTGGGCAACGTTCCGCCGCGCGCGCTCGTCGAATCGCCGCTTCCTGCGCGCCTTCCGCAAAGCCCCCGCGCTCGACACCATCGGCGCCGCCAGCGAACAGTTCGACCGATCGCCCCTCGTTGTCGTCTTCGACTTTGGCTACAGCGAAGTGTCGCGCCAGATGAAATCGCGCGGCAGCGTCACTAATCCGCTTTCGCTCGAACGCACGCTGCAATTGGGGATGAGCGAGGAGATCACGCGCCTGGAACGCAACATGAGCGTGCTCGCAACCACCGCCGGTGTTTCGCCGTTCATCGGTCTGTTCGGAACCGTCTGGGGCATCATCGACGCATTCCAGCAGCTCAGCACCGCCGGCGCCGCCAGCCTCCGCGCCGTTGCTCCTGGAATCTCGGAAGCGCTCATCACCACCGCCATGGGATTGTTCGCCGCCATTCCCGCGTACATCTTCTACAACATCTTCAGCAGCGCCATTAAGGAGTTCGCCGCGCGCATGGAAGATTTTCAGCTCGAGTTCCTCAATCTCACCGAACGGAGCTTAGAAAGATGAATCTCAATTCCGGTGGCCTCCGCCGCGGACGCTTTCGAGGCAGCACTTCTTCGCTCGCCGAGATCAACATTATTCCGCTGGTCGACGTCGTTCTCGTGCTTCTGATCATCTTCATGCTCACCGCCCACGTCATGGAGTTCGGGCTGCAGATCGAAGTTCCCAAAGTGAAGCCCGTGAAGGAGAACGTGCAGGAACTGCCAGTGGTCTCCATTTCAAAGGAGGGCACCACTTACTTGAACGACAAGCCGACCAACATCAATCTGCTGGCCGATGCGATTCATCAACGTTTTCATAACGCTTCCTCTGTATATGTGCGGTGCGACGCCAGCTCTAGGTTCGACACTTTCGCGCAAGTGGTCGCAACCTTGGGCGAGGCCAAACTGGCGGTGAGT
The DNA here is from genome assembly GCA_963772905.1 of Bryobacterales bacterium. GTDB lineage: Bacteria > Acidobacteriota > Terriglobia > Bryobacterales > Bryobacteraceae > Palsa-89. The sequence goes on from CAVYZD010000001.1 coordinate 1,464,631, forward strand.
GTCGTAACGCAACCGGAAGACCGTAGCGATAAGCGCCGATAAGCATCCATGGATCAGCACGTCGACATCCTCGATCAGCAAGACTCGCTGCGTGGTCCGCTGCTGCAATCCGTGCTCCTGCATGGCGCGATCGCCGGAGCGTTCATCCTCGCCAGCATCAGCTATCAGCATTCCCGCGAAGTTTGGGGATCGGCGCAAACCAGCGCAGGCTCGGCCGTCGCCATCAATTCCGTAAAGTCCATTCCGCTGCCTTCGCGCGCCGGCCACATCAACCCTGTCGCGAACGAGACGGAATCGCAGGTCCCGCAAGCCCCCAAGCCTGAACCGAAGAAGCAGGTGAAGTCACCCGAGAACGCCATTCCGATCAAGAGCCGCTTCGCCAAGGAACAGCCCAAGCCGCAAGCGCTCCAGCATTATCACCCGCAGCCGCCCGCCCAGAACCAAGTGTTCAGCCGCGATGCGCCGGCCGCCGTTTCGAACATTTTCCAAAAACCGGGTGCCGGCGGCGTGGGCGTCGGCCCCAATAGCACGTTCGGAAATCAGTTCGGCGCGTATGCAAGCCTAGTGATCCAACGTGTTAGCGACAAATGGCAATCCAGTGGGGTCTTTCAGGGCCAAACGGTGGTAATCACATTTGAGATTATGCGCGACGGCTCGGTCCGGAATCCGAAAATCGCGCAACGCAGCGGCAACCCAACGCTCGACTATTCTGCGCTACGCGCGGTTACGGATGCGGGTCCGTTTCCTCCGCTTCCTGCCAATTACAACGGCAGCTCCACTGACGTGGAACTTCAGTTTCTATCACACCAATGAAACGAATTCTCCCTTTCGCTTTGATTTTGGCAATGGTGCCAGTTGATGGACAGATCAAAGGCAAGATCGAGCCTGGAAAGATTCCCACCATCGCTGTCCCCGATTTCCGCGGCTCCGGCGACGCGCAAAAATTCATGGGCATCTTCAACTCCACCCTGTTCAACGACCTTCAAACATCCGGCCAGTTGACGATGGTCCCCAAAACGCAATACCCGCTCCAGGTTCCGCAGCAGCCGCAGGATTTCCGCCAGCCCGCCAACGGCCAAAGCAGCGGGGGGCTGTGGCTCACCGACTGGGCCGGTCCGCCGCCCAACGCCAACTATCTCGCCTTCGGCTACACCGCCGTCCAGAACAACCAGATCGTTCTTTACGGATGGCTCTTCGATGTCCGCCAATCCAACGTGGGCTCGGCGCAAGTAATCGGCAAAATTTATCTCGGCACGCTCGATGAAGCCGGATCGCGCAAAGTGGCGCAGGAATTCGCCGCCGACATCTTGAAGCAGTTCGGCGCCACCAGTCTGATCGGCACTCGCATCTATTTCGTCTCCGACCGCACCGGCCACAAGGAAATCTGGTCGATGAACTACGATGGTTCCGATCAGAAACAGTTCACTAACTACCGCTCCATTACGACTTTCCCGGCTGTTTCGCCCGACGGCACGAAGATCGCTTTCACCACTTACCCCGTCCTTGCCTCATCCAGAAACGCCGCCGCATCTCAATTTGGAAAACAGACGCAAAATCTCGGACAACCGCAAATTTACGTTCACTCACTTGAGAGTGGACGAAAGCTGGTCTACTATAACCAACAAGCTTCCATGAACGCCGCGTCCGACTTTCTGCCCGACAGCCGCCACTTACTCATTTACTCCACCGCCAACGGAGGCTTCTCGCAGATTTACGAAACCGATCTAGACGGAGGCGACCTCAAGCGCATCACCCATTCCGGATCGCTCGAAGTGGAGCCCAAGGTAAATCCCAAGACCGGCATGGACCTTGTGTTCGTCTCCGGGCGCGGCGGCACTCCGCAAATATATAGAATGAGTATTGATGGAACGGATGTGTCGCGTCTGACCAGCGGTGAGGGCGACGCCGTGAATCCGTCGTGGAACCCCGATGGCCAGCACATCGCGTTTGCGTGGACTCGTGGATTTGAACCGGGCAATTTCAACATCTTTATCATGGATGTCGCCAGCCGCGACGTCGTGCAGCTGACCCATGGCGCTGGAAGAAACGAAAATCCGAGCTGGGCGCCCGATGGCATTCATCTGGTGTTTTCGTCCACGCGAGGAGGAAGAACCCAGATCTATACTTCGCTTGCCAACGGCGGCCCTGTGCAGCAACTTACAACGCAGGGCAACAACGAAAAACCTGTTTGGAGTAAGTCAACACAATAATAAGAGAGAACCACAAAGAGGAGATTCTCAGAATGAGAGACAGTTCCAGATTGCACGCTTCCAAACTCAGCGCGGTGTTGTTAGTCGCGCTGGTGATGTTTGCGGCCGGTTGCAAGAAGAAAGTTCCGCCGCCTCCGCCACCGCCGGCTCCCACGGCCACGGCGACCGCCCCGCCGCCAACCGCCGCACCTGTGATCAACAGCTTTACAGCGGAACCGTCCACCATCGAGCCGGGACAATCCTCAACCTTGCGCTGGTCCATCACCGGCGCCACCGACATGACCATCGATCACGGCGTCGGCGCGGTGCAGAGCCAGGGAATGCGCCAGGTTTTCCCCAGAACCAGCACCAGCTACACGCTGACCGTGCGCGGACCCGGCGGCATGGATTCCCGTTCCGTCAATGTGGAGGTGAGCAGTCCGCCGCCACCGCCGCCAACCGCGCCCTCGACGCCGCGTCTATCCAGCGCCGACATGTTGCAGCAGCAATCGCAAGATGCGTTCTTTGATTACGACATGAGCGAGATCCGGTCCGACGCCCGGTCTGCTCTCACCAGTGACGCCGCGCTGCTCAAGCAAATCTTCCAGCAGGATCCCAACTTCACGGTAGTCGTGGAAGGTCACTGCGACGAACGCGGCTCGGCCGAGTACAACCTCGCGTTGGGTGACCGCCGCGCCACTGCCGCCAAGGACTTCCTGGTGCAGTTGGGCGTCCCGGCCGATCATCTAAAGACGATCAGCTACGGCAAGGAGCGCCCGCAATGTACTGAAGCCAACGAAGCTTGCTGGCAAAAGAACCGCCGCGCGCATTTGTCGCCCGGCCAATAAGTGGAGCAAATGAACTGGGGGGCGCATTTGTAGCGCCCCTCGGACTTACAGGAGTTTCTATGAGTTTGTCTCGTGTCGCCATCCTGCTTTTCGCGTTGTCGCCGTTCGCCTTTGGCGCGAGCAAAGAGATTATGGAGCTGCAGCGCGACGTCTCCATGTTGCAGGATCAAGTCCGCACTCTTCAAAGCGCGCTCGATCAAAAGGTCGCCGCCATCCAGACGCTCACGCAGCAGACGCTGGATAGCGTCAATCGCACCAACACCGCCGTCGCAGTCATGGAGAATCGCTTCAATGAAGCCATGAAGCAGCAGGAGCAGACACTCAACGCTCCCGTCGCCAACGTCGGGCAAAAGCTGGACCAGATGTCGGAGGATTTCCGTGCCGTCCGTGAATCCGTGCTCGATATGAACACACGCCTGGGTAAGCTGGACGCCAAGATGGCCGATCTGCAGAACCTCATCAATACCACTCGTAGCGCGCCCGCCGCGCCTCCGCCCGCCCTTGGAACCGCGCCCGCCGGCGATGCAAATTCCAGCCTTGCGCCCAGCGGTCCGCCCGCCGGAATGGAGGCCGGTACCTTGTACACCAACGCAGTTGGCGACTTGAACGGCGGCAAGTACGACATCGCATTCCAGGAGTTCACTGATTATTTGAAATACTTCGGTAACACCTCGTTTGCTTCCTCCGCCCAGTATTACGTCGGCGAAATTTACTATCGGAAGATGGATTACACCAACGCGCAGCAAGCTTATGACGCCGTGCTCGAGCGCTACGACGAGAATTCCAAAACCGCCGACGCGCACTACAAGAAGGGTTTGTGTGAGATGAACCTGGGCCACAATGATGCCGCCGCGCGCGACTTCCGCGACGTCTACTCCCGCTATCTCGATCTCAATCCCGACATCGCCGCCAAAGCCAAAGCCCGCCTGCGCGAGATGGGCCTCACCGTGGCTACTGCTGTGAAAAAGCGTAAACCATCGCGCTAAACCAGCCTCGCTCGCCCTCTACCAATAACCAAGAACCAACAACTAATAACCGGCCGCCAGCCCCCGCGCTCGTGTGTTATGCTGTTTCCGCCGCTCGCGCTCATGCCGCATCCAACTTCGCTACCCCGGATCTGCATCGCCATGGGCTTTCCAGATCCGCAAAAGCTGATGGAACACGCGCGCCGCGAAGCCAACGCCGGCGAGTCCTTCTTCGAATTCCGTCTGGATTATCTCGCCGCGCCCGAACAAGGCGTCGCGGTAATCCGCAAGTTTCTGGCAGCGCATCCGGAATGCTGCATCCTGGCCACCTGCCGCCGCCATCAGAATCACGGAAAATTCAACGGCAGCGTGGAAGATCAAATCCGCATTCTGGACGCCGCACTCGATGCCGGCGCCCGCGCCGTGGATGTCGAAATCGAAAGCGCGGAAAACGCTCTCGCGCGCCTGGAAACGCTGCGCGGCAAAGGCCAGCTCGTGCTCTCGTATCATAATTACGACGGCACACCTTCGCCCGAGTCCATCCTGCGCCGCATGTTGCGCGTTCCGGCAGACGGCTACAAGATCGTCACCACCGCGCGCAAACCGTCCGACAATTCGCGCATTCTCGCCATCACAAAATCGCATCCGCGCACGCCGCTGATCGTCCTCGCGATGGGCGAAATCGGATTCCCCACGCGCGTCCTCGGTACGGCCTGGGGCGGGATGTTCACTTACGCCGCGCCCAACGCCTCCGAAGGCACCGCATCGGGACAGGTGAGCGCTCGCGTGCTGCGTCATCTCTACCGCGCCGAAAAATTCTCGCGCGCCGCCAAGATCTACGGCGTCATCGCCGATCCTGTGCGCCACTCCATCTCGCCCGCGGTGCACAATCGGGCGTTTCAATCCCTTCGGCTCGACGCGGTCTATCTGCCGTTCCTGGTCCAGCCGCCGCAATTGAAGGATTTCTTCACGCTCGCCGAAGCGTTGCCCATCGCCGGATTCAGCGTCACCATCCCGCACAAGCAGCGCATCCTGCGATACCTCGACGTGGTCGATCCTCTCGCCCGCCGCATCGGCGCCGTCAACACCGTCTGGAAAAAAGCTGGAAAGTGGCGCGGCGCGAACACCGACGCGGATGCCGTCACGGTGCCTTTGTCCCGCAAATTGCGGTTGTCGAAATCGTCGGTCTTGGTGGTCGGCAATGGCGGCGCGGCTCGCAGCGCGGCGTACGCATTGGTTGGAAGCGGCGCCAAGGTTTCCATCGTCGGCCGCAATCCCGACCGCGTACGTTCCCTTGCCCGCGCGTGCGGCGCGGAGTCTCTGTTGCGCGAACAGGTGAACGGCCGTAAGTTCGACGCCCTGGTTCACGCCACGCCGCTCGGCATGCTCCCTAACACAGACGCGTGTTTCTTCCCTGGCGCTCTGCCCGCCGAGCTGGTCTTCGACATGGTTTACAATCCGCTCGAAACCACGCTGCTGCGCCACGCCGCGTCGCAAGGCCTGACGGTGATCTCCGGTCTCCAGATGTTCCTCGAACAAGCCACGCGGCAATTCGAAATCTGGACCGGCGCGCCGGCCCCGCGATCGGTGATGGAAAAGGCCGCTATCGAGGCCCTGACCCACTCCTGTTAGTCCTGCACTACACTAGACTCTATGAACAAGTTCACGCGACGTGAACTCGCCGCCGTCGTCTCCACGTCCGCGGTTTTGTTGGCTCGGCCCCAGGCTCAACCTCAACCACAGCCGCTTCCCTCGAATCCTGATGACGAACTGAAAGCCGTCCGCGCGCAGCTCCGCGACGCCGCCGAGCAGCTCGACAAATTTCCGCTGCCCATGTCCACCGAGCCGGCTACAACGTTCAAGGCCTAGCCACTCCTATGACTCCCTCCGACGACGTCTTCTTCGCCAGCATCACCGAGCTGAATCAGAAACTCACGAAGAAGGAATTCTCCGCCATCGAGCTGGCGCGCGCTTTTTGCGATCGCCTGGAATCCATCGGGCCACGATACAACGCCCTGGCGCTTTCGCTCCGCAAAGGAGCTTTGAGCGACGCCAAGGATGTCGACGGCGATATCAAGCGTGAGCGTCTGCGCGGCCCATTGCAAGGCATTCCGTTCGGCGCCAAGGATCTGCTTTCGTTCGCCAAGCATCCCACCACCTGGGGCGCGAAACCCTACGAAGACCAGGTGTTCAAGGAGACCGCCAGCGTCTTGAAGCATCTTCTGAAGCGCGGCGGATTGCTTACCGGCAAGCTCGCGATGGTGGAACTCGCCGGCGGCCCCAGTTATCGCTACGCCAGCGCATCTCTCACTGGCCCGGGCCTGAATCCGTGGGACCCCACGCGCTGGTCCGGCGGTTCCTCCAGCGGCTCGGCGATCGCGGTTGCCGCGGGCTTGGTCACCTACGCGCTCGGTTCGGAAACATCGGGGTCCATTCTCACGCCCAGCGCGTTTTGCGGCGTCACCGGACTTCGTCCGACCTATGGACTGGTATCGCGCAACGGCGCGATGGCGCTTTCCTGGACGCTCGATAAAATCGGCCCCATCTGCCGCTCCGCTGAAGATTGCGGCCTGGTGCTCGAAGCCATTGCAGGCGGCGATTCCGACGATCCAGGATCGGCTCACAAGGGCTTCCACTACACTCCGCAATTCGCCCGCGATCTCAAGGACATTCGCGTCGGTTTCGCGCCCAGCGATTTCAGTGAAGGCGTTGACCCGGCCGCGCGCGCCGATTACGCCAAAGCCATCGAGACCATCCGCTCGCTCGGCGTCGAGGTCGCAGAAGCCGATGTCAAACTGCCCGAGTTCCCTTACGGCGCAGTCATCAGCACCATCATTTCATCGGAAGGCTCTGCGGTTTTCGAGCCGCTCATTAAGAGCGGAGGAGTCGATCAGCTCGCCGACCAGCACCAGATCGCCGGTCTCAAAGCCGGCTTGGAGATTCCGGCCAAGGATTATCTGAAAGCCATGCGCATCCGCGCGCTGATTCAGGAAGCGTTTCGCGACACGCTCTCGACGGTGGATGTCCTCATCGCTCCCACGCGCCACGATCCTGCGCCGAAGATCACGCAACCGCTCGACCGCCGCGCGAGCGACCGGCCCGCGCCGACCACGCCCGGCCTCAGCGCCCTAATTCCCGCCGGCAATCTCGCTGGACTCCCGGCGCTCTCGCTTCCCTGCGGTTTCGCGAATGGCATGCCGATGGGCCTGCAATTGGTGGGCACACCGTTCTCGGAGAATCTGCTGCTCGCAATTGGCAAAACGTTTCAGGAGCGCACCGACTGGCACAAGCGCCGCCCACCGATCGCGGCCTAGCCGCCAATCCCCAACCGCAGCGCTGCCGCACCGACCGCGCCTGTCAACGCCGAGACCACTGGAATCGCGCCACGCCGCTGCTGATACTGGCTGTCGATTGCATGATAGCCGAGATACACAAACGCACCCGCCGCGAGCGAAAGCAGCAGCGCCGTCCAGTCCTTGCTCAAATGCGGACCGACTGCTAGCGCCAGTGCGCCGCCCAACACCATCATTGACTGCGCTCCCGCCGCTCCCAGCAGCGCTTTCCACGGCGCTCCAAAGGCCGCGATCAGCAGCGCACCCAGCGCCAGCCCCTCCGGCAGCTTATGAAACCCGACGCCCGCGAGAAACGCGAACCGCAGACTCTCAAACCCCGGCTCTTGCGACGCCGCCAAGCTCCATCCATCGAACAAGCTGTGCACGCTTGCCGCGATCAGCAACGGCGCTCCGAACCCATGCAGCGTCTCCGCGCAACCGTCGTGATCGTGGGTGTGGGAGCAGGCTGGACACACGGGATGCACATAGCGATTTACCAGCCACAACAATCCGAACCCGGCCGCCATGCCCGCGCAGCCTTCTCTCCATCCGTACACCGCGGCGATTTCGGGCAGAATCCAGAAAAGCGCAACCCCCACCAGCAGCCCTCCGCTAAACGGAAGCGCGCGCTGGGAAAGCGATGGAACGGCCGCCAGGCGGATCCCGGCCACTGCGCCGAGAAGGGTCACCAGCGCGAGGCCGATCAAGATGGGATAAACGTTCACTTTCCCCACTGTACCAGCCAGCCGGAGGATCCGCCGCGCTGGGCGCGGGCCGACCATCCGGTTCCGAGATCGCATGACATTATTGGCGAGCGTCGCGCTGGCGCTGGAATACGAAGCGGTTTGTCGTCGACCGGAGAATCGGCTGGCCGCCCGGTCTGAATGAGGATGAGGTCAATTGGGCGGCCTCAGCTCCGCGATCCCTGCGATGAAATGGTGGGCGAATTTTGCCGCGACCGGAGATCCCAATGGCAAGGATCTGCCACGCTGGGATGCGATCGGCCACAAAAAGGAAATCCTGGAGTTGGGAGACAAAACCCGCACCGATCTCTGTCGCGGGAAGTCTAGCCAAGTTTCAGTTCTTCGAAAAATTTCTCCTCGGTGAATAGGTGGAACGGCCGAATGGACCTCCGCGTTGGATCGATCTCTTCCTAAGCCGCCTGGACATACGTTTCACGAGTCTCCCATACCACGGAGAAATCTTTCCCCGGATCAGGAAGCACGGCAAGCAGTACAGTATTCATTTCCGGGCTACCGAGCGGAATCCACTCTGTCCTTTTAGGAGCCGCGTCAACTCCACGGACCACGGCTCGAGTTAATTTGATGGACATTGAGCAAAACCAAATAGCATTAACTATATTCCGATCGCTGAAGAATACAAGCTGGTCAAACGGCTAGGTCGAGATCAGTGCTGCTTTATGCGGATGGGCGATGAAGCGGTACAGCCCGGCCCTGCTGTCGCCGCCTTTCAGCCAGATATCCATTGACCTTCAGAAAAGCCGCCGTCACGGTAACGGCCATCCGCTTGTTTCCATCAACGAAGGGATGGCTTTGCGACAAGCTCTTCCAGAGTGCTGCCGCTTCCTTAAGAATATCCGCATAATGGCCGCTTTGAGGCCTCGCGGATGCGGATTCGAGGGCGCGATCCCGGATGCCAAGGAAACCTCCGAACTTCGCGACTAACTGGGCGTGGACGGCGATAACCTCGTCAATAGTCGGATACAAGGTCACTGAGCCAGACGCCGGAGCAGTTCCGGTTGCTGGTCGATGAACTCCTCAACGGCGGCCAGAAACGGTGCATAGTGGGCTTCCATTCGCAGTATACCCTGCCCAATACCGTGGCTCCCCAAGAACCGGTTTCAAACTACCTCTCGAATACGCAAGTCCCTGCATCTAAATGGCGTTGAAGAACGGCCAGGAGAGGCGAGGCGAAGCTGAATACGTTAGGGAAGGCCCCGGCTGGATGAACAATCCACGCGACTAAGGTCGCGATCGGAAGGAAGCCACTCTCTTTTGGCTGCCTGGTTTTCCACGTGCTACTTCCCTTCACGGATAAAGCCAGTTTCTTATGCGAAGTGTGCTCCGGGAACGGACCGAGTCGAGCAGAGATGGGAGGGTTTTGTCTCTGTTTTCTTATTTTTGGGAGCGCGGGGTGGGTTACCTTGCGGGGATCCTCGGTATCGCCGCTGTCACGGTGGTCTGCGCGCTGCTACGCAGCTACATCAACGAAATGACTGTGGCCCTGGCGATGCTGCTGGTCGTATTATTTGTCGCAACGGAATGGGAATACTGGCCGGCCCTGCTTGCGTCCGTGATGGGCATGCTGTGCCTGAATTACTACTTCTTACCGCCGATTTACACGTTCACCATCGAGGATCCCAAGAATTGGTTGGCGCTCGGCGCTTTCTTTATCACCGCCCTGACCACTGGGCGGCTTTCGTCCTGGGCGAAACAGAAAGCGGCTGAAGCCGAAACAGGCAGACTAGAAGCGAAGCGCGCGAGCGCCTACAACCGGAGCCTCATCGAAGCCAGCCTCGATCCACTGGTGACCATCGGTGCTGACGGCAAGATTGCCGACGCGAATGCCGCCTCCGAGAGGATCACGGGCTATTCGAGAACCGAGCTGATTGGAACCGACTTTTCCAACTATTTCGTCGAAACAGATCGGGCCCGAGAAGGCTATCAAACGGTCTTTCGCGAAGGATTTGTGCGCGACTACCCGCTGGAGGTTCGCCATCGCGACGGGCACACGGTGCCGGTCTTGTATAATGCTTCGGTTTACCGCGACGAGTCGGGACAAATCGGCGGCGTCTTTGCAGCCGCGCGAGACGTCACCGAACGCCGGCGCGCGGAAGGTGAAATACGGCTACTTGCGCGCCTCCAGGCGGTGTTGGCTGAGTTAGGAGAACAGGCCCTTCGCAGCGAACCCTCCGATAAGGTGATAACGGAAGCGGTTAGGCGGGCCGCCGACGTCCTGGGGGTCGATTATGCCCGAGTACTGGAGCTGCTCCCCGACGGCAAGACGCTCTTGCTTCGGGCTGGCTTCGGCTGGAAGCAAGGTGTGGTCGGCCATGCAACGGTGAAGTCGGGGGCAGAGACCCAGGCGGGGTTTACCTTGATTTCCAAGGAGCCGGTGATCCTTGAGGATCTGCGAACGGAGAAGCGTTTCGCCAGCGTGCCGATGTTTGGCGATCCGGATGTGGTAAGCGGAATGAGCGCGGTTATCTCCACGGGCGAGGGGCCGTACGGCGTCTTCAGCGTCCACACGCGCGAGCGGCGGACGTTCACCAAAGACGAAGTCAATTTCTTACAAGCAGTCGCCAACGTTTTAGGTACGATGATCGAACGCCAGCGAGCCGATGAGGCGCTACAGAAATCGGCGGACGAGATCAAGGATCTCTACAATAACGCGCCCTGTGGCTACCATTCGCTCGATCAGAATGGCTTTTTCGTCCAGGTCAACGACACCGAACTCGCATGGCTGGGCTACACGCGCGGCGAAGTCATTGCCAAAATGAACTTCGCCTCTGTCCTGACACCCAAGACATGCAGAACCTTCCAGGACAACTTTCCCAAGCTTAAGGCGCAGGGAGTGATTCGGGACCTTGAATTCGAAATGGTTCGCAAGGATGGCACCACTCTGCCCGTGCTGCTCAGCGCTACAGCCGTTACGGATAGCGCAGGCAATTATCTGATGAGCCGGTCGACGATCTTCGACATCACTGCCCGCAAGCAAGCCGAGAATGAGATCCGGATGCTGGCCAATTTGCAGTCCGTCGTGGCGGATCTCGGCGAACGCGCGCTGCGGGGCGCGCCATTGTCGGAGGTTTTGGACGACGCCGCCTATCAGGTGAGGCACGCTCTGGATGTCGACTATTGCAAGGTCCTGGAGTTGCTTCCGAATCGCGACGCGCTGCTGATGATAGCCGGAACAGGCTGGAGGCCGGGTTTTGTCGGACACGCTACCGTGGGCATCGGAAAGGACTCTCAGGCGGGGTACACTCTTCTGTCCGGTCAGCCCGTGCTGGTGAAGGACCTGAAGACCGAGAAGCGATTCGAAGGAACCGGGCTGCTCCATGAACATGAGGTTGTGAGCGGCATTACTGTTGTGATTTCAACAAACCAGGGGCCATATGGAGTGCTCGGCGCCCACAGCCGCCAGCGCAGGACGTTCAAAGACGATGAGGTCAATTTCCTTCAAGCGGTTGCCAACGTTATCGGCTCGGCGATTGAACGCCAGCGGGCGGAGGCGCAACTGTGGCGAGTAAATCAAGCTCAGAGGGTCCTCAGCAAATGCAACGAAACCCTTATTCGCGCGACCGAGGAATCCGCTTTGCTTCAGCGGATCTGCGACCTGATCGTGGAGGAAGCCGGCTACCGCTTCTGTTGGGTGGGGCGCGCCGAAAACGACGAGGCTAAGTCCGTTCGCCCTGTTGCGCAAGCCGGCTTTGAAGCCGGTTATTTAGCTACTTTGAAAATCATTTGGGCGGATACTGAACGGGGCCGCGGCCCGACCGGCACCTCCATCCGCACGCGTAAAACTGTGGTGATGAAACATATCGCGTCGGACCCCGGTATGGCGTTCTGGCGCGCCGAAGCTTTAAAGCGCGGCTATGCTTCCAGCGTTTCCATCCCGCTGGTTTTCGACTCCGCTGCCTTCGGCGCCCTCATGATCTACTCCGCCGAGGCGGATGCATTCAGCGAACAGGAAGTGGCGCTGCTCAGCGAACTGGCAAGCGATCTGGCGTTTGGGATTCAGACCCTGCGAACCCGGCGGAACATCCAACTTCTGCTGGATTCCACCGCCGAGGCGATCTGCGGACTCAATTCCGAGGGCAACTGCACCTGGGTGAACCGCTCGTGCGTAAAAATGCTGGGCTATACCACCGCCGACGCCATCCTCGGAAAGAACCTACACAATCTCGCCCATCATGCGCGGGCCGACGGCACAGCAGTCGCGCAGGAGAACTGCCCGGCCTATCGGGCATTACGGGAAGGTGAGTTCGTACACGTGGACGATGACGTGATGTGGAAGGCGGACGGGACGCCTTTCCCAGTAGAATTTTGGTCTCACCCGATGCATCAGAATGGCGCGAACATCGGCTCCGTTGTCACTTTTCTGGACATCACGGAACGCAAGCGCGCGGCACAGCTTCAGGCGGCTAATCAGGCCATGGAGCAGGCTCGCGAGCGGGAAATCGATATCGGCTTTCGTATCCAGCAGACTTTGTTGCTCGATCAGCCACCCAAGGATGTGCCGGGCCTTCGCGTGGTGGCGCTGACGATACCCTCGCAGCGCATCGATGGCGATTTCTACATTTTTATCCGCCATTCGGACCAATGCCTGGATGTCATCGTTGGCGACGTCATGGGCAAAGGGATTCCGGCGGCGCTGTTGGGAGCCGCGACCAAGAGCCATTTTCTGCGAGCCCTCAGCGATTTGACTGCTTGGGCTAAGGATGGCGAACTCCCACAACCGAAGGAAATCGTGATGCTCGCCCATGCCGAGCTGGCGCGCCACCTGATCGATCTGGATAGTTTTGTAACTTTGGTTTATGCCCGGTTTGACGGGAAGCGCCGTTGCGTCGAACTCGTCGATTGCGGACACACCGGAACGATTCACCTGCACGGGCGCTCCGGACTTTGCGACGCGATTCAGGGGGAGAACCTGCCGTTGGGAGTCCGGGAAGGCGAGATCTACGATCAACTCTTGGTTCCCTTCGAGCCCGGCGATCTGTTGCTGTTTTACTCGGATGGAATTACCGAAGCCCGCAATCCGGCGGGGGAGCTATTTGGCCCAGAGCGGCTGGAAGAATATGTCCGAGTTAACCGGGAGCTGGATCCGGGCGCAATGGTGGAAGGCATTCGAAAAGCCGTCTCTGCTTTCACGGGAACGGACCGGCTGACCGACGATCTGACGACGGTCGCCGTGAAAGTGGAGGGGGTGGAACCGCCGATCGCCCATGCGGAGAGGGAACTGGATAGCGATCTCAAGAACCTTTACCAGGCCCGGGAGTTCGTGCGTGGGTTTTGCGCCAATCTCCCTGGAACAGCAGTGGACGAAGACTCAAGTAGCGCTCTCGAACTGGCGGTTAATGAGGCGGCTAGCAACATTATGAAGCATGCCTACCACGGCCGTACCGATCAAGCAATTCACCTGGAAGCTGAAGCTTTTCCCAGCCATGTCGCGATCCGGCTGCATCATTTTGGCGATCCGTTTGACCCCTCGGCGGCTCCTCCCCCACGGCTCGATGGCTCGCGAGAGTCCGGCTTCGGCGCCTACGTTATCAGCAAGAGCGTGGACGAAGTGCGCTACTATCGCGATGACCGCGGCAGAAACTGCATTTCGCTGATCAAATTCCCGAAAGCCAAAGACAATTTGAAAGGACAGCCCTAATGGAAATCCCTCTGGAAAAAATGGATGGCGTGGCGGTCGCGACGGTGCCGGTGGAGGAACTGGATGCGAGCAATAGCGGCGAGTTCAAGCGCGACATCGCTCCCGTGCTGCAGTCGCAGAGTAAGCTCATCCTTGACTTGAGCCAATTGCGCTTTGTGGATAGTTCGGGATTGGGAGCTATGCTTTCGTGCCTCCGGCAATTGAGCGGCAAGGGCGGCGATTTGAAACTGTGCTCTATGTCGAAGCAGGTCCGCGCGCTCTTCGAGCTGGTGCGCATGCACCGCATTTTCGAGATCTACAGCACCAAAGATGAGGCAGTCCAGGCTTTTGAGCACCAGCCCGCATAAGCAAAGGCCATGGCAACCATCCCCAGCTCCGTCGAACAGGCCGTGGAGCTTCAAGAGTCCATTGAGCGGCACGCGCGATACTCGCTCGGCAAAGCCTGGGGCGATCTTTCGGCGAGCAACCGGTTCGCCGCTGTCGCCTTGATGGTCCGGGATCGCCTGCTGGATCGACACCTGGAAACGGAAGACCTATACAAGCAGAAGGACGCCAAGCGGCTCTACTATCTCTCGATCGAGTTTCTGATCGGGCAGATCGCTGGGAAGCAATCTGCACAACCTTGGAATTCGCGAAGTCTTGCCGGCAAGCCCTGAGCCATCTGGGATCGGATCTGGACGAAGTGGAAGAGAACGAACCAGACGCCGCTTTGGGCAACGGTGGACTGGGCCGACTGGCGGCGTGTTTCCTCGACTCGCTCGCTACGCTCGGAATGCCCGGTTACGGTTATGGCATCAATTATGAGTACGGCCTCTTCAAACAAGAGATCGACGACGGCTATCAGCGCGAAAAGCCGGATCAACTGGCTGGCGCAAACCTCGCCCTGGCAAATCCCGCGTCCGGATGAAGCCTGCATAGTTCCGGTTTATGGCCGAATGGAGCACAGCGTCGACCGGCGGGGCGTTTACAACCCGATGTGGATGGACTGGAAGGTTCTGATCGGCACGCCGTACGACATGCTGATCCCGGGTTACTGGGCCGGACCGTGAATTTCTTGCGCCTCTACTCGGCGCGCTCCTCCCACGACTTCGACATGGGAATCTTCAATGACGGAGACTATTTCAAAGCCGTCAAACAGAAGATCGAATCGGAAACAATTTCCAAAGTGCTTTATCCCTCCGACGCAGCCATCGCCGGACAGGAGTTGCGTCTGGTGCAGGAATACTTTCTGGTCGCCTGCACATTGCGGGACATCGTCCGAAGATTCGAACAAACGCATACCTCCTATCGGGAGTTCCCCGCGAAAGTCGCCATCCAAATGAACGATACGCACCCCGCGTTGACGGTGGCGGAATTGATGCGCACGCTGATCGACGAAAAGAACCTGGAATGGGACGAAGCCTGGGAGATCACGCAGCGGACCTTGGCCTACACCAATCACACCTTATTGCCGGAAGCGTTGGAAAAGTGGACAGTCCCGCTCTTGGAGCATGTGCTCCCCCGCCATCTGCAGATTATCGAAGAGATCAACCGGCGATTCCTGGGGGAGGTTGCGATAGCTCAACCGCGAGATGAGGATCGGCTGCGGCGCGTGTCGCTGATCGAAGAATCCACACCTAAGCAAGTGCGTATGGCGAATCTAGCGATTGTGGGGAGCCACTCGATCAATGGAGTTGCGGCCATCCACACGCAGTTGGTCAAGACGTCGCTCGTTCCGGATTTCTATCATCTCTGGCCGGAGCGATTCAACAACAAAACCAACGGCATCACGCAGCGCCGCTGGCTGCTCGGAGCCAATCCGGCTCTCGGAGATCTCATTCGTTCGGCGATCGGCGACGGCTGGATCACGGATCTCGATCAACTTCGCGGTTTAGAGAAGTTCGCATCCGATGGCGGTTTCCAAGATCGATTCGCCAATGTAAAACGCGCGAACAAGGAACGGTTGGCTAAAATCATTCGAGAGACTTCGCGAGTGAAATGCGATCCGCACTCGCTCTTTGATAGTCACGCCAAGCGCATTCACGCCTACAAGCGGCAGTTGCTCAATGTTCTACATATTATCCATGAGTATTTGTCGTTGATAGAGGATGGCCGGCAGCCTGCCGTTCCGCGAACTTATGTCTTCGCGGGTAAGTCGGCTCCCGGATACTGGATGGCGAAGCAGATCATCAAGTTGATCCACAATGTCGGCCGCGTCATCAACAACGACAGGCGGGCCAGCCAGTGGATGAAAGTGGCATTCGTCCCCGATTACCGCGTCTCACTCGCGGAGAAGATTATCCCGGCAGCCGATCTGAGCGAGCAAATCTCCACCGCGGGAACCGAAGCCTCCGGGACCGGGAACATGAAATTCGCGCTGAACGGCGCTCTCACCATCGGCACGATGGATGGCGCCAATATCGAGATCCGGGAAGAGGTCGGAGCGGAAAATATGTTCGTCTTTGGCTTGACGGCTGCTGAGACGCAAGCGATGCGCTGGCAGCGTTCCTATCATCCACGCGAATACTATGATCGGGATTCCCGCGTCGGGCGTGTCGTCGATACATTTCGATCTAATTTGTTTTGTCCGACGGAGCCGCATCTGTTCGCTTGGGTTTACCATACGCTGCTCGATGAGAATGAAAGCTTTTTTCACCTGGCGGACCTGGCGTCCTACCTGGACACGCAGGACAAGGTGACCAAGACCTTTAGCGACGCTGCCGGATGGAGGCGTGCTGCGATCCTAAACGTAGCGCGGATGGGCAGATTTTCCAGCGACCGCGCGGTCCGGGAGTACGCTCGCGAAATTTGGGGGATCGAAGCCATTGGATGATGGCATGCCGCGGGTTCGTGGGCGGATGGCCAACGATTCTTCTTGCAATTTCTCCGAACCGGAGTGATGGATGTGACAACCGCAACCCGGTCCTGGAGAAACACCGATGAACAAGAACACCATCGACACGAAAGAAACGGCGTAAACAACCGCCTTGGGTTCGGCCCAGGGCGGCGTTCCTGTTTGTGTGGCCTGATGGCCGGTAATGCGCAGATGACGATTTGGCTCGGCAAGAACGTTCTGGGCCAGTCAGACCGCAATGAGCAGACCCAACTCCACAAACTTGATCCCTCGCAGATGAGCGACGCGATGTTGGAAAAGTTAGCCGATTTTTACCTCAAATCCGCGCTTGGGACCGACGATCCCCAGGTTGCGGCCGAGGCGCGCAAGCAGTTAGAGGTGGGGATCGAAGCCGGCGCTCTTGTCATCGAGGCAGAATCGACCGCGGTTGAAACGCGATCAACCTAGCGCGACAGATTCTCACTAAGCTGGGCCAGCCGATGAATGTCAGTTAATTGCGAAACAGTAGAAAAGGCCCGCGCCGCCGCTGCTTTCCAGCGCTGCCTGGCTGCATCCTTTTGTGGCGTTCGAGGAATTCCAGGATGAGCCATTGCCGATTCGATCAGAATGGCCGACCTGCGCGGAACCTCGCGAGCTGCTGGTCCAGTTGTTGCAAGTATGGTCGGCGTTATCCGTGTAAGCGCGGCCGTCCCACTTCGATCCCGTGAGAATTTCGTGCTGGATCGGCGGCGTATCGCCGATGCCGTGAATGACCTGTCCATGCTCGTTGCGTGTGGACTGTTTGAATAGATTGCTGCCGCGCTGCGCCTGGACGAGCGTGTCTCCGTGAAGTTCGGCAAGGTCTGCCGAAATGATGGCGTTTTGCGGCGCCCCCAATTGCGCGAACGACCAGTTGAACCAAGGCCCGGTGCCGATACGGTCACGCGCGTTGACGGCTGGCTGTCCAGGACGAGCCTGAGTGCTGAGATAGGCGTGCCAAGTGTGACGGCCCGCGCCGACAGCCGCCGCAAGCTCCTGGCAGTGCGCGTCGGCGCCCGCAAGTCCGCCCAGGTCTCCGCCTTTACCGAGACCGACGCTGGTGACGAAAAAGGTCATTCGAGCCGGAGTCGGCGTCGGGCTACCGGGGGGCGGCGTTACGCCCTGGGTATTCGGCGCGTTCTGTTGAGCCGGCATCAGGCAAGAGGCCAGCATCAAAGTACACAAGACGACAACGTGAGCAGGTGGCTTGGTCATATGCTTATCCGCCACTCTAGTTAATCGCGAAACAGTAATACAGGCCGATGCCGTGGGTTTGCGTCAAATCCGTCTGGGCACAGCCGCGGGTTCCGTGAGCGGAGTTCCAGGAACCGCTGCCGCCGCCATTGCGGTCCGGAAAACCGATCTGGGCGTTAGGCCTGCCATCGGCAGCATTCAGATTTCCGTTCGACGTTCCCGGGGCCGGGCTCTTGTTGCTGTTCCAGTTATCGCAGGTGTGATCGACACCATCGGTGAACGCGGTGCCATCGGTCTGAGTACCGGTGAGCATTTCGTGGCGAGTCGAAAACCGGGTGGTTTTGGCGTAATTCCAGTCGTTGTCGCGTGGATCGGAATAGTCATACAAACCCGGCACGATCTGGCCTTTTTCCGTCAACCCGGTGAGCTTATTCAGATTATTTCCCTGATGCGCCAATTCCATGGTATCGCCGTGCAGGTGCGCGAGATCCTGCGCGATCATTTCGCCTTTGAAGTTGTACCAGGGACCTTTGCCGATGCGGTCGCGCGCGTTCACTGCCGGCTGGCCGGGCCGCGCCTGCGTGCTCAAGTAAGCGTGCCAGGTGCGATTTCCCGCGCCTACGGCCGTTGCGAGCACTTGGCAATGTGCGTCAGCGCCGGCCAGTCCGCCGAGATTGCCGCCGTCGCCGATGGGTTCGCTCGTCACGAAAAAATTCATCATCGGAGAAGGCTTCTCGCCCCGCGGATACTCCCCGGGCCTTTGGACCTGCGCCAGCAACAGGCAGGACGCCAGCGAAACAGTGCAAGACAAGAGCAGAGCTGAAGTTTTAATTTTGGTCATGGATCGCTCCAAATGCGAGCGCAGGATAACACAGAAGGCGTCGCGCGGCTAATCGTTGTTCGCTCGTTGTTCGCTTGTTCTTGTGGTTAGCGCCAACATTCCGGTGGAAGTACGAGGTGATTGTTCTTGCTCCCCGGCGGCCTGCCGCGACGCTTCACCGCGGTCATCCAAGCTGGCCGGCGCCCCGGCGTTTACCACGGCCCGATGCCAGGCGCTGCAAGGTGATGATGGCCTGTTCAAGGTTCTCACGCTCCAGTTGCAATTCGCCGAGCGCGAACACACCGCGCCGCTCATGAGGAGCTAGAATGGACCGACAAGCACGGACGCGTGCCTAAGGGCGCCGCTCTCGGCACGGAGGTGACGGATGAACAGCTATTGGCTCTGTGTGACTGTGCTCGGTTTCAGAGCCGCTGTTGGATGGGCCCAAACGACCGAAGAACTGGTCAACGATGGCAAGAACACCGAAAACGTGACTACCCAGAGCATGGGTTACGACCGCAAAAGCTATAGTCCACTCAAGCAAGTCAACAAATCCAATGTAAAGCGTTTGGTGCCGATCTGGAGCACAAGCCTGATGAACGATCAGGGTGAGCTGGGAGCCCCAACCGTTTATAACGGAGTCATGTACGTGGTTAACGGCAAGTGGAGTTTCGCCATCGACGTGGAAACTGGAAGACAGATCTGGCGGACCCCGGTGGAACTTGAATCAGGGGTCACGCGTTCCGCTTACAACCGAGGCGCAGCGACGATCTACGGCGGCAAACTCTTTCGCGTTACGGTTGACAATCATCTTCTAGCGCTGGACATGAAGACGGGCAAGGAACTTTGGAACCAGAAGTTCGCAGATTTACACGATGGCTACTACTCTACTGGCGGACCAACGGTTGCTAATGGCGTGCTGATTTCCGGCGTGGGCGGTGGAGAGTCCACCACCCGCGGATTCCTGGACGGTTGGGACCCCGATACTGGGAAGAGGCTCTGGCGGCTGTATACCATTCCTGCCCCTGGTGAACCCGGTTCTGAGACCTGGCCCAAGAATACGAACGCGTGGTCGCAGGGCGGAGGCCCGACGTGGCGCTCCGGTTCATACGACCCGCAACTCGACTTAGTTTATTGGGGCGTGGGTAATGCCGAGCCCTACGATCCTAGGCCGCGCGAAGGCCTGGATAGCCTTTTCACGAACAGCGTCCTCGCAATCAGGCCGAAAACTGGGGAAGTAGTCTGTTACTACCAATACACGCCTAACGACGTTTACGACGTGGACGCTACCGACGAGCAGGTGCTCGCCGATATTAGCGTCGGAAGCCAGCTTCGGAAGGTGATGATTCAGACCAACAAGAACGGTTTCCTGTATGTATTGGACCGCGCTAACTGCAAACTGATCGCTGCGCATCCGTATGTCAAGGTGAACTGGGCGACCGAGATAGACCTCGGCACCGGACGGCCGGTGTTGTCCGACGTTTACAAGCGCTTTGTTGCAGGGGAAGAGGTAGAAATCTGGCCCTCGCGCGGCACCAATGCAGTACCGATCGCGTTTGATCCGAATACGGGCCTGGTCTACGCCAGCACGTGGGATGTTCCGCGCATCCAGCGGCTCTCGAACCCTCCGAAAGCAGCCGAGAACGGCAAAGACTCGACCGGCGTTATATCTAGAGTTGCGGAAGCAAAGCCAGGAGATGTGCTTGGCCATTTTCTCGCAATCAATCCGCTGAACGGCGAAAAGAAGTGGGAGATACCCTTGAAGGACCTGCCAAGTGCGGCTGGCATGCTGGCGACCGGTGGTGGCTTGGTGTTTACAGGCCAATTAACAGGCGAGTTCATTGCACTCGACGCGGACACGGGGAAAACCCTTTGGCAGTTCAAGACAGGATCGAGCATTAATTCCACGGCCATAACTTATACGCACCTGGGCCGGCAATATGTGACCGTTGTGTCGGGCATCGGCGGCATACTTGCGACCCGGTATGCTTCGCGCAAAGTGCCCGCTGGCGGCTCAGTCTGGACGTTCGCGTTGATGTCCGATTCGCAATAGTCGGAGCAACAAGGTAGCGCTTCCATACCATGCGAAGTTCGTGGGCTCAATAGTCATGAACCGTCTGTGGTGAAGTAGAGACTCGCAATGCGCCCTCTGCTCATGGGGAGCGCTACCCGCCAGGGCCTGGAAAAGGATGAGGATCTCAAGTCTCTGCACGGAGACCCGCGCTTCGACGCGCTCGTTGCATCTTCGCGGCAGCGCGCCGCTGTTCCAGCTTCACACTAGCCCGGCGCGGCTACCCGCGCAATGGGATCGCGCTCAGAACCTCGTCCTCATGACCGGCGCTACTGTATTGATCGAATGCCGAAAGGCAGCCCGAGACCATCTTGTCCATGATCTCCAGCTGTTTTGCCGGGTCATACAGCATCCTAAGAAGGGCGAAGCTCCCATCCTGGGCATCTTTTAGCAATCGATCTAGTTCTGAATCCGAGAGCGTATCCAGCGGAGCTTCCGTATCCGCGCCATTGACCAAGAAGGTCCTTTGTGCGGCAGAAGCTCACAGAATACATCGACCACTGCTAGCCCCAAATGTGGGAAAAGAGGTTCCTCTTGAAAACCAGCCAACAGTGACTTTGCTGCTGGCCCAGTTTTCTGGCGTAGCACCTTTTCGATCACCGACTTCCCATAGCGACCTTCTGTGGCATCGTTCAAGCAGAATAGGTCAGAAGCGTAGAACAGCTTCCAGTCCTGATCGCCGAACCTGTGGGTGGCGGCCAAGGCTGCGTCACGCTTGCGCCTCGGACTTAGCAGCGGCCAAGAACTCGCGCACGCGATCCATGTATGCGGTCCGATCATGGCTGGATACCAGCGCACCCGCCATCCGGACCGGATCACCAAAAAAGAACCGCTCGTAGAGCACTTGCCGCGACGCAAATGCCGAAAGCGCTGTGTCCCATGCCAGACGGAAGAGCGGTATGCGGTCATGCGCTTCGGCGCGGGCGGCTTGAAAATAGAGCTCGATCTCCGCGGCCAGCGGGCCTTGAACATCGGCTTCCGCCGGCATCGCGACCAGACCGCTGGCTCCCATTTGCTGGACGATCTCCACCATTCGGGGATACAGCCGCGGATAGAGATTGCGTGCGGCATCGAGCGGATCCCAAGCCGGGCGCAGCATGCCGTATTCATCCACCGTCGCGTCGGCCTCGGCGGCTCGCAAAAAGGCCCGCATCGTCTCCATGTTTACCCAGATTTCGGCCAGTTTTTCTTGAATATGTTGGAAGCTCTCGATTGCGATGCTGTGCGCCATTAACGAAGCCAGTCCCATAAGGTATTCAGTCTTCGCCAGATTCTTGACCACCACTTGATGCGACATACAAACTAACGCACCGGTCCGAGAGTAAGCGTTGTTGCAACGCGCCACATCACGATACAGGAACACCCGCTCCCAGGGCACGAAAACGTTCTCGAACATCACCACCGAATCCAGTTCCTCAAAGCGCGAGCCAAATGGATGATCGTAGTGCGGACGCCCGTAGTCTACGCTTTCACGGCATAGGAACTTCAGCCCCGGCGTGTTGGTGGCGAGGCAAAGCCCAAAGGCGTATGGCGCATCTTCATCCTGATTCTTCAGCAGCGTGGAAGGAAAGACCATCAATTCGTCAGCGAAAGGAAGCGTCGCCAGCATGCGACAGCCCTGAATCACCAGCCCTTCTGCGGTTTCTTCCTTCACTCGGGCAGCGAGAAACGGATCGGCTTGTTTGGCGGTTCCGGCCGAACGATTGGCCTGCGGCGTGATGAGCGTGTGCGTCATCGAAAGATCGTGCTCACGCAAGTATTCGTAATAGCGGCGGGCGTTTTGTTGGAAGCGCGGATCGCCTTCGCCAAGGAACGCCGCCCCTGAGGCATACCCGGCGATGGCCCGATTCAGATAATCCGGAGCGCGCCCCAGCATGCCGAAGTTCCAATCGGCTCGCACTTTCATCGCGCGCGTGATGCTGCGCAGCTCATCCATTGTCCGGGGAATCAGGAACGTTCGGCTCACCTTTGCGCCGGAGGCGGGCGAGTCATACAGCGTGATTTCCGGCTCCCGCCATTGCATGTCGTAGAGCGCGGCCAGCGTATTGACTCCGCGTTTCATCGCCGGATGCGCCGTCGGATCTTCTACCCGGCGGCCGTCATACCAAAGATTGGGTGGAGTCGCGCGAAGCCGTTCCAAGACTTGCGCACCGCGGCGAGCGCCGGTTCCACTATCGGTGATCGTCAATTTACTTTGTCAGTCCGAGGGCGGACGCCAGTGTCGGACCAGATTTCCCGCGCGGCAGCAAGCTCGGGCCGGATGGCATGAATATCTTAGCCACGTTCGTATCCACATCCACCACTACACCCAGGAACCCGGACTGCATCTCCTCCCAATTCTGGTCGCCCCAAACTACTTCCTTGGTGGCATCCGGATTGTACTTGTTATTGAGGGAATTATCGTAGTGGGCGATCGCAATCAGCCGCGTTCCCCTGGGAATCGGAAGAGGCTTTTCGAGCTGATAGCCAATCTGCCAGTCGAAATTCCATTGGCCCTTGAAGATGACTTGCGATTCACCGGTCGGATAGAGGGCGCGTAGCTCGTAATTCTTGCCGCGCAGGTGCAAGTGAGGTTGCACGTAGACCAATTCCGCATGATCGACACTCACGGTTACTTCGCTCACCACTTCGGCATCCTGGTCGCCCGGCGGAATTACCAGATTGAAGGCCGCCGGAGTTCCCGGCGACATCCAGTAGCGGCGCTTTGGTGGCGTCTTCGCGAACACGAGCCCGACTTTCGAACGATCGTCCTGTTCGGTGCCAATCGCCGTGTAATGAATATTGAAGACGATGTCCGAGCCCTTTGGTACGAACTTAGCGGCATCCTCAACGTCAAAGCGTTGCGCGCCCAATCCAGGGTTATATTTGCCTAAAAGGTCTGTCGCCGCCTTCTCACCGGTCATCGGTCCCGAGGCCGTTTCATAAGGTTCTCCGGGGACGGCATTGGCCATGAAAGGCGATCCGGGCGGCCGGACGATGGCCCTCATGTGGTGCACCACTTTCGGGTTGCCCGCGCGCATCTCCGCGGCGACAACCCAGGTATCTTCCGGAAAATTGACCTTCACCAGGAAGTTCTGGTAGTTGACAGTGCCGGTGGATTTCACATGGAACGGCTTCGGCATTTCGATAATCATGTCGGGCTTGATTTGCCAGCCCTCCGGGAAGGTCAGCGGGGGCGGCGCGTCTTTCGCCTCGCCTTGGGGCGCACCGTTATTGGCCCAGGTGACGAGCGTGTTGATATCGGCCGCGCTCAGGGTGCGATCGTTGGCAAAATGGCCATATTCGGCGAACCACGGCGGCATCTTTTTCGTGACCACCGCAACCTTGATCGCCTTGGCCCAGGGCCGCGCATCGTTGTAAGTGATCAACGACATCGGCGCTACCTCACCCGGCCGGTGGCAACCTTGGCAGTTCTTCTGCAATATCGGCAGGACGTCTTTACTGAAGGTGGGCGAACCGGAGCCTGAGGCAGCCGCCGCCATGCTTGCCAAACAAATCGCGCTTCCGAACAAGGTCACAGAGATGCGCAGCATAGTCAAACACCTCCACTGGATTATAGCCGGGTTGACCCCGCAAGATCACTTGCTGGAGCCACACGATGGGTGTACTGGCCGAGATAACGAAGCGCGTGTTGCGCACCGCCGAACGGGCGTTTCGCGTAAACCACCCATGAGGAGTGGAAGTGGGCGCAGCCAAGCTGCGAAGGCCTTCTGATTCTGCAGCGCTAGTGGCGAAAGGTGCCGCAATACAAGCAGTAGACACTTCGGGGTCGCCTTGACCTCCTGGCTCAGTCCCCTGGGGAGATGAGAGTTGTTGCAGTTGCATACGCGTTGGCTGAAGCTACGCCGGCAAATTAGTTTGCTTCTGGCGCGGTGGAGGCAAGCCGTGGACGCTTGGGGTCAGGTTGAAGAGCAGTCTCATGGGAGGACGGTCCGCCAAGGTGAACACCACGGTTCCCGAGGCGCCCTTCCAAAAAGCCTGCGAGCGAATTGACTGATGAAAGCCCCGATCCGCTAGCCTTCGCTCGATCCGTTTCACCCTGTCAAAACCAGATGGTTCTGGAATGCTCGGGACCATGAGCCCAAATCCAATCGAACCGCGCCCGAGGCAATGAAGCTAGCTGAGGCTTTTTGGAATACCCGTACGTTGGATACGGGCGACGACGATCGAGATCGCGTCGGGGGGGCTAGAACGACCTTGGATGCTTGGCAAGGACCGGCGTGAACATCTCCAAGGATTCAAGTCGGTCGCCGGACCCAGCTCACCCCACTCCGTGGGCCACTCCCGTGGATTCTCACTTTCCGTATCGGGGACGAGACAGGACCTGGGAACCTTGGGCTGGGTTCAAGCGTTCACTTCTTCAACCTGGTGACGCGGATGGTCAGGCGAGTTGCCGGGCCGAAAGTCGCGTCCGCGAATCCGCAGCGGCAGAGCTCTGCCAGCGCAAGGACCGCCGCTTCGCAGACCGACGCCGCGGACACTTCGACCGCGTGTTCGAGACCTTCAGAATCGGTGAACGAGACCCGGCAGGCGCGGGAGGGCACGGAAGGGTCAGACCCGCTCCGTAGGTCCTCGGGTGAAACCCTCAAGCCAAGAAACGAAGGGGCCAGTCTGACAACGGTACAGGGGCTCTATGGACTCGTCGGAACGAATCGCATTTAATGGGTCTATGACTCGATGCAATTCTTGCAACGGCATCATCGCGAAGACTGACTTGGAGTGTTATACGTGCCAAGAGCCCGTACCTGGAAAACCGCGGCCGGGCAGGTACTCTCTATTGCGGTTTCTGGCCAAACCCGCCATGTCAGCGCTGAAGGATTTCGTTGCCGGAGAAGCGCCGTCATCGGGAACCAGTCAGCTATTGGCTGAAGCACATCAGTCGCCGTCTCATTGACGGGGAGGCTCGGATTCCGGGCGACGCATTATGCCTGCTTTGGGAATCCGGGGCCCCCAAACGGTATTCGAGTGAGCCATCTCTGCCTCAAAAAGGGGGCGGCTATCGCCCCGGACTGCGGGCCGCGGGCGGAGGAAGCGTGCCGCCTTCAGCGAGCGTCTTCATGTTGTTCAGCGCACGCGTAAACTGCGCGGTCCGCTGCTGAAGGTCCTTCTCCCGAGCGGCGTCGTCGGCCAGCATCGAGTTGTCGAAGACCAATGTGTAAACGAGCTTTGACGTGGTCGCGCTCACCGGAACTGCTTCCACCGTGCCGTGATACAAGTTGTACCGTTGGCCTTCCCGCACCGGCTGCGTGTAGGTGTACGACATGGCCGTTTTCGCGACGAGAATCTCGATGACAGCGCCGTTGCGAAGTGACCGGACGGCACCGATTTCGCCATCTTTACCTGAAGTGATGACGCAAGGGACCTGCAGCCATTCTTCGATATCGCAGTACTTGCCGACGCGCTTCCAGACTTCCGCAGCAGGACGGCTAACGGCGATTTCCAGGGGGATGGATACGTAGTGCGGATTCGGAGTCTGTAGCGGTGCCGGAGCTGGTGCCTGGGCGAAAGCGGTGCCGAAGATGGCAACCAACAGACCGACGATGGTCGGCAAATGCCACAACCGTGTTCGCGAGAAAAAAGGCTGCATGGCCTAATATAGTACATCGTGCAGCAGGCGCGCGTGATCCGCTCCGAATGGTAAATTCGCGGCAACTTTCTCACCCAAGCCAGAGTCGGCTAGTGTTTACGATTCGGCGCGTCCGTTTCGAGGTCCAGGCGGCGACATGCAATTTGCCCAATCCTACTGCAAAGAACAGCTTAGATCCTGAGTGACGCGTTATGTGTACATTGAGAATCCCGGTACTGGCAAGAGATTCTCACTTTCCGCATCGGGTTTTCGCTTCACTTCGCGGACGGCAAAACCACCGTAACGCGGCCATTCACGATCGGGTTTCGGTCATCTGGCCCCCCGCACGTTTCCGGCTCAGCCGCCCACGACCCAGGCTTCATACGCGTGTAATGCTTCGTGAAGCTCCAGGGCTTTGTAAGCGCGGTGGGGTCCGTGATGGTCGCCTGATCTTCGAGCGTATTCGCATCGATTTGCCGGATTCGTTCCGTATACCGCGCCTGCTCGCTCAGCGTCGCGGGCGTGGTATCGGCCCAAAGGCCGGACTTCACCGAGATGGTCTCCACAACCAGAGTCTGGCCTTCCCAATGGCCGATGGAACGGCCCAACAATGTTGGCCACAGTTCATCTTCCGGCGGGAACCCGCGGCCATCGGTATAGATGTGCCTGGTCTCCTTCTCGACGATAATCCAGGTGGCCTCCGGAGTCACAACGAATTCATAGTCGAACGGCGTGCCGATGATTCGTGGCATGCCCGCGGCGCAGTACAAAGTGTGGGAATCCACCAAAGGGTTCGGATAACTGGCGTCACCCTGATGCTCGGCGCGGACCAAGTCCGTCTGATACCTGGCTTCCCAGTCAGGTTTGTACGGTGGGTGGTCTCGGTTGCCAGGCGTGAACGATCGGCCGTTTTCCACATCGAGCAAGCCGGGCGAGCCTTTCAATCTCCACAGACCACTCCAATCGGGCAGCTTCGAATAAGCTTCGATGCGCGCCGGCGAGTTTGGGGTGGTCTGTGCAGTTGCGGATCCACACAACAGAAGCGGCACGAAGCCCAGCGCCGCGACCACTCGTCCCGTTGGCACAACTAGAGTGGCAGTCATCGTCTAATTCCTGGGCTGAGCATCTCCGGTCGGCGAGCCTCCGATCCGAGTCCCATCGGCGAGTGTCGCAGAGACGAAGGAACCGCCCGGCCTCCCGTCGCGCAAGGGGTGCGCGGTGACGGTAACCTGATCACCAGGCTTCAGCATTCTCGGTTTCCAACCTTGTCTGACAAGACTGGACGGCGCGCTCATTTCAATGCTCCATTCCACTGCACCTCCCGAGGCATCCGTCACCATCAACTGGATCCACGAGTGAGGGTTTACCCATTGGAATTCCTTGACCGTGCCTGTCAAAGTAATCGTCTTCGACAAGTCGAATCCGGCGAACGAATGATGTCCAAGCAGGGGCATTCCGGCCAGTATCATTGTCAGCCCCGTAACTTGGATCAGCCTAGACTTGATGTTCGCCTTCATTTGCATTCGCCCAATCTGACGGCAACGCGAGTGTCCCTCACGGCATTCTACTCTATACCATCGTCAGGAGGGTTTGAGCCTGATTCTTTGCGGCTGTGTACAATGGGCCACTTGGACGAATCAACCGTCACTGTGCTTCTCACCGGCGACCTCATTTTGGATGAGCCTGACCCCGATTCCTTTTTCGACGCCGTCCGGCCGGTACTGTTGCAAGCCGATCTGGTGGCGGGGCACGTGGAGGTTCCGCATACTCGCCGTGGAAAGGAAAGCTCCAGCGACGTTCCGGCTCCTCCCGCGAATCCGGACCACCTGCGGGCGCTAGGGCGAGCTGGGTTTCACGTCGCCACATTGGCGGGAAATCACATTTTCGACTCCGGGCCGAACGGTGTTGAAGATACTATCGCCGAACTGCGCGCGCAGGGCATTGTGACCACGGGAGCGGGGCCGAATCTGGAAGCCGCCCGGGAGCCGGCTGTCGTGAACCGCAAGGGCAAACGAATCGGATTTCTGAGCTACAACTGCGTCGGCCCGAAAGATTCGTGGGCATCGGCTTCGAAGGCCGGTTGCGCTTACGTGGAAATCATCACCCACTACGAGTTCGGCTATGCCACCCCGGGAGGACCGCCCAAGAGAATCCTGACGTTCGCCGAGCCGGAGACTTTAGAGCAGATGCAGTGCGACATTGAAAGGCTGCGCGCGGATGCAGATATTTTGGTGGTGGCGCTGCATAAGGGACTGGGCCACACGCCCGCGAAACTTGCAAGCTATGAGCGTCCAGTGGCGAAGGCGTGTATCGATGCCGGAGCCGATGTGGTGGTGGGCCATCATGGGCACATACTCCAGGGTGTCGAGATCTATCGCGGTAAGCCCGTCTTTCATGGGCTCGGCAATTTTGTGACAGTGACTCGCGCTCTGAACGTGGAAGCAAATGCCCACCCTGCTCGCCTGGACTGGGCTCGTCGCCGGCGCGAAATGTTCGGTTTTGAGCCGGATCCCGACTATCCCGTGTATCCGTTTCATCCGGAGGCAAAGAACGCCATGATTGGTTCGGTCCGAGTCGCGACGGATGGGCAGATCGAAGCTGGGTTCCTGCCCTGTTGGATCCGCCCGAACGGACAACCCGAGGTGCTGGAACAAAACGAGCGTGGCATCGCGGTGGCCGCCTACGTCGAAAAGATTACGCGTGCCTGCAAATTGCGCGCGGATTTCCATTGGGCCGAGAATCGCGTGGTGTTTGGCGTGTGATCGTTCCCTTGACAACGACTGCCCCGAAACCCCGCCGCTGGGCCGTGCCATTCGTCTCGACGCTGTTCGCGATGCTGACGTTGCAAATGTCGAGCTTAGGTTTTTCCCCGCTCTTGCCGGCCATTCAGAAGGACTTTGGGGCGAGCTACTCGCAAATCGGACTGTTCACCGGCCTCTATGGAATCGTGGCCTTGGCGCTCAGTTATCCGGCGGGCGTGCTGGCGAAACGCTTTGGCGAAAAAGTGGTGTTGTCGGCCGGACTGTGTATCGTCGCGTGCGGACTGCTTGGCTTGAGCCTCGCGCCTAACTTCGCTCTGGGCCTTTCCGGCCGCCTGCTCTGGCTGTTGGGGTATCGGCTTGCGTTCGTCTGTGTGATGACCGCGGTCGCTGTCACCACACCGCCCTCGCTCAGAGGATCGAGTATGGGAGTGCTGGGCGCAACCTCAGCGCTGGCTTCCGTCGTCGGCGCGCCGTTTGGAAGCACCATCGGCGGAACGCTGGGATGGCGCGGTGGCATTGCCGCCTTCGCGGCCATGGCAGTTGCCGGAGGGCTGCAATTCTGGTTCCTGTACCGCTCGAGCGGTGGCCCTGTAGAAGTGGTAACTGGACACGGAGCAACAATCGGCCGTGCGGGCGGAATGCCTGCCTATCGCGTTCCGATGGCTTGGGCCCTCGCGCTGCTATTGGGCTGCTGCAATGCGGGAGGGTTTAGTTCGACATTTTTCGTCCCCGCCGCTCTCCGCGCGAAATTCGGGTTAAACGCGCAGGGTTCCGCCTATGTCATCAGTACAGCCTACATGGCTGGAATCGTTGCCAACCTCCTGTGTGGATATCTGATGGACCGCTTCAATCGCTGGCTGATCATGGGCGCGATGATGGCCATAACGATCGTCTCCGCTCTGGCATTGACTTCGTCAAATCTAATCACTTTCCGAATTGCGGTGACGCTACTGATCGCCCTCGGACTGGCCGCCACCAATCAGGTTTATGGCATTGCCGGAGAAGTGATGGCCGGCCGCGACGCGGGGCCTGTGATTGGTATCGTCAGCTTGGGCGCCGGCGTATTTGGCTACGTTGGCCCTCAAATGCTCGGAGTCCTTCGTGATTGGAGCGGAGGGTTCAACGCGGGTTGGTACTTTCTAGCTTTCGCGGCCACCGTCACGTTGGTTGAAGTCATCATGCTGCACCGCTTTGCCCGTTCCAGCCGAAACCTGGTGAAGCTCAGTAGCGCGGACATCATCGGCGAACGCACATAGGCCCACTGGGATTTACGGATTAATAACGACGTGCTTGTCGCCTTGAATGTGGCACTGTGCTTAAAACATCTGTTTTTGACACACGCGTCAACTGCTGTTTTCGACCTCTACTCTAAGCACCAATACTCTGGGTCGACCACAGGGTTCTGGCATATCTCGGGAACGTGACCCAAGTCGAATGCAGGCCCTGTCTAACTGGCAAGAAGAAGCCCCCACCGCTCCATGTTTGTTCGAAGAAACTTCCGGGTGGGCAAGCAGCCGAGCTTTCGTTGCATGCGATCCACGCCCGCTGCGATGTTTACGAGGCTGAAGTTCGTCGACTGCTTGCCGCGCACAGGTGTGAACGCGTCTGCGACAATGTTTCCAACTTAGCGTACTGTCGGTGAGAACTCTCCCAAGCCATTTTCAAACCCGCTACGGAACTACGCATGATCGTTCGTAAACTTCTACTAGCTGCGAAGCAGGCGCCTAGAACTTCATATGGAAAACTTGAGAATATTCGTTCAATCGAATATACTTGGGTCTATGCAGAACATGCTGCAGGAATACAAGGCCAGCGTCTTTCAAGCGCTCGCTCATCCGACCCGAATCGCCATATTGGAGGTTCTGCGCGAGGGTGAGATGCCGGCCGGCGCCATTCAGGAACGGCTGGGCGTTGAGCAGGCCAACGTTTCTCAACATTTGGCGATCCTGCGCAGCCGGCAGATCGTCAACAGCCGCAAGCAAGGTAACCAAGTTTTCTATTCACTCCGGAACAAAGTTCTTATCAAAGTGCTTGATCTGATGCGGCAATACTTTCAGGCACATCTTCATGAATCCGTTCAGATGTTGGGACAGATTCAAGCAGAAGGACAGGGCCGGTGAGGGCGGATGGACGCGCTTCAAACGGAATCAGCCAGTAACCAATTAATCCAAGAACGACAGGAACGTCTGCGCCTTGCGGTTGACCACGTGGCGCATCTCCTTCCGAAGCAAGGTCCGATTGGAGTTTTCGTCCATCACAATACATTGCATGCCTTGGAGGATTTGCCCTTCGAGCGCGCCGTGATCGAAGCATGGCAGTTGTTCGGCGCCGAACCCTATATGAGTGAAGCCGCGTACCGAGCCGAACTGGCGCGCGGCCGGATTCACGTGAGGGATATCGATGCAGTCCTCGATAGCGAGTCCGACGCGGTGGTCTTCCCACGGTTGAATCGGCGCTCGCTACGCCGTGCCATGATAACGCCCGGCGTGCGGGAGTTTGATGCCGCTACTATCATGTGGCGGGCCGAGCAGGGCGACTTGGCGAAGGATTTTCGCCAGGCAGCCCTGCGGCGCTTGTTTGATGCCTGTCTTGCCCGGACGGTCGCACATGAAGAAGAGCCCGTGCCGGCGAATGCGGTGGACGAGATCATCCATCCGTGGCTCATCCGGTTGTCCTCGGTGTTTCTGGATCAGGGGTTGGCGTATTGGTCCATGCCGAATCGCCAGCAGGGCTTCTACGCAAGCGTCCGGACTCTGTTGTCCCAACCGGGAGGCATGTTCCCCCGGTATCTGACGGGTTTGGACGAAGAGTTTCGCCGGCAAGAATATTTCGCCTTCAGTCCAACGGATGCCGTGTTGGACTACCTCGACAGTTCCTGTTTCCAAGAGTCTGATTGGGAAAACGTCCTTCAGTCCGAGCTGCTGGCATTGCCCGGTTGGCCGGGATTGATGCGTAGGATAGAGGAAAACCCCAGTCTCGCGCCCCATGAACACGTGCCCTGCTCACTCATGGACTTCCTCGCCGTGCGGCTGACGATGGCCCGAGTGGCAGCGCGCATGGGCGTCGCTGAGGCTATCCCACAGGAAAGCCCTCTCAAGACGCAAGAGAAGCGGCGTCTAAGCCGCGCGGCCCGCAATTATGACGCCGCCCGGGTAGTCTCGCTGTCCGCTGATGAAGTAACTCGGCTGTCAGATTCAGAGTGGGCGGGCTTTGTGAGCGAAGCGAAAGCATGCAATGGGTTGGAGCGCCGCCGCATCCTTCACTTGGCCTATGAACGATGGCACGAACGCAAGATACTGCGGGGGCTGGCGAGTCATCGGAGTTACCGTGGCTTGTCCAATTTCAAAGACCGACCTTTGGCACAGGTATTTTTCTGCATCGACGAGCGCGAAGAATCGGCGAGGCGCGCGCTTGAAGAAGCGGACCCGCAGGTGGAAACGTTCAGCTCGGCTGGGTACTTTGGCATTGCGGTGGACTACAAAGGGATCGACGACCCACAGAGTGCCGCCTTTTGCCCCGTGGTGGTGAAGCCGCAACACGCTGTCGTGGAACAATCCAAGCCGGAAGACAGGCTCCTGCTGGAGAAGCGCCGTTGGCGCAGACGGCTTCTCGGAGGACTCATGCGGCAGTCGTTCTTATCATCTCGGACGCTGTTGCGAGGTTGGATCTCTACCAGCGCTCTCGGATTGCTCTCGGCCGTTCCTCTGATTGGTCATCTCCTGGCGCCCAGGCGCTATGCACAATTACGTGAGTCGATGAACAAGGCGTTCCTGCCCGAGCCCCGCACAGAACTGACACTGATGCGGAACACGGCGAGATCACAAAGTGCCGTGGCGGGTGTATTGATGGGATTCGCAGCCGCGGAGAAGACCGAAAGAGTGGCCAGCGTTTTGGGCCCGGCTGGCATCACGCGTGGCTTTGCGCGACTCGTCGTGGTGCTCGGCCATGGATCAACCAGTTTGAACAACCCGCATGAATCGGCCCACGATTGTGGGGCGTGCGGAGGACGCCGCGGCGGCCCAAATGCACGCCTGTTCGCCGCCATGGCCAACCGCCCCGAAGTGCGCGATGGCCTGCGCGAGCAAGGCATCGATATTCCCGATGACTCCTGGTTCATCGGCGGATACCACGATACATGCAGCGACGACGTCGAGCTATACGACCTCGATGCGCTTCCTCCTGCGCACGAGGCCGATCTGGCCCGCATCCGTGAGTCCCTCGACAAGGCCAGGGCGCTCAATGCTCTCGAACGCGCTCGCCGATTCGAGTCATGCCCCGTGACCGCCACGCCCGGCGTCGCGCTTCGGCATGTGGAGGAACGCAGCGAACATCTGGCAGAACCGCGTCCGGAGTATGGGCATTGCACCAACTCGGTGTGCATCATAGGCCGGCGCAGCCTCACCCGCGGACTCTTCCTGGATCGGCGGGCGTTTTTGGTGTCGTACGACGCCCAACAGGACGCCGGCAATGACAGCCTTGCGGCACTGCTGTCAGCTGTCGTTCCGGTCTGCGCAGGTATCAGTCTGGAGTACTACTTCTCGTTCGTGGATAACGACCGCTACGGCTGCGGTACGAAGCTCCCTCACAATGTGACCAGCCTGATCGGCGTGATGGATGGCCATGCCAGCGATTTGCGCACGGGATTGCCTTGGCAAATGGTCGAGATCCATGAACCCGTGCGGATTCTCTTCGTCATTGAAACCACGCCGGAGCGGCTCTTGCAGGTGGTGAATGCCAGCCCTTCCCTGAAGCAGTTGGTCGAGAACCGATGGATTCGTATAGCCACGATTGACCCGGCGTCGGGTGTGGTTCACGTTCACAGGGACGGGGGCTTTGTGGAGTTTGAGGAGCCCGTGGAGCGGCTACCGGTCGCTCTCTCTTCTGCGGAATGGTATCGCGGCAAAATCGACCATCTGCCGATGGCCTGGATTTACGCCGAAGCTGGGGGGCGATCATCGTGAATTTCTCCGAAGCCGCGCTCTTGTTCGTGGTCTTAGCGCCCGGCGTGGTCTTCGCTACGCTTGCACTGCTTTGGTTGTTGGGCTGGGTTGCAAACGAACGTGTCGTATCCAGGATAACCGGCCTGACGTTTTCCGCCTCTTCTTTCGGCGTTGCGGTAGTCATTTGGAAGTTAGCCTCGACAGCGGCTCCGGCCGTCACCGTGACGTTCGGCAATTGGTTTTCCGTGCACGATTACCATTTCCCGCTCGTGCTTCTGGCAGACCGCCTTTCCCTTCCATTCCTTGGATTGACGGTTGTGCTTTCAGGACTGATCGGGCAATTCTCGGCGACTTACCTGCATCGCGAACGCGGGTTTCTGCGCTTCTTCCTTCTCCTGCACCTGTTCGCATTCGGATCTTTGCTCGCCTTCGCTGCTGGTTCGTTCGATCTGCTGGTGGCCGGGTGGGAGATCGTGGGCATCACGTCCGTGTTGCTGATCGCATTCTTTCAGCTGCGGACGGCCCCAGTGGAAAATGGTCTTCGCGTCTTCGCGGTGTATCGTGCCTGTGACATCGGATTGCTGCTGGGCGTGTTCGCCATCAATCATTGGGCGGGGACCACCTTGTTTGCTGCCGGCCTTCCGTCGTTTACTGCAGCGCAAACATCCATCATCTGTCTGCTCTTGCTCGTTGCGGCTGCTGGAAAGGCGGCCCAGGTTCCGTTCTCGGGATGGCTTCCCCGTGCGATGGAGGGACCTACACCATCCAGCGCGATTTTTTATGGCGCAATTTCAATTCACGCCGGCGCGTATCTCTTGCTCCGTGTTCAACCCTTACTGGCCCAGTCCCCACTGGCCTCCACTTTGGTGATCGTCATCGGCGTGGTCACAGCCGTACATGGCACCATCGTCGGCCGGGCCAGCGCAGATGCGAAAACCTCCCTCGCTTACGCGTCGTTGACGCAAGTAGGCGTGGTGTTCGTCGAGATTGGAATGGGTTGGAAATGGATCGCCGTCGCTCACATTCTGGGACATGCCACGGTCCGAACGTTGCAGTTCCTGCGTGCGCCATCGATGCTTCACGACTATCACCTGATGCATTCCGCTTTCGGGGGAGAGCTCTCACCTGCGGCGGCTCATCTGGAGGAACTTCTCCCAAAGCCTGTACAACTGTGGCTCTACCGCTGGGCGCTGGACCGTGGCCACCTGGACACCATTCTCGATCATTACGTAATTCGTCCACTGATTGCGTTGTCGAACGTCTTCGCCAAGCTGGACAGCTTGGGCTTGCACCAATCCGCGAGCCGGCGCGAGAAGGTCGTGCTTTCCATGCAAAGTCCCGCCAGTCAGGGGGGCGATTGATGTTGGATGCCGGAATGCTGAAAATCGCGGCGATCGCGGCTCCCTGGTTCGCTGCCGTCCTGGCAGCGCTTGCGCGGAAACAGGTGCGCACGGTCGGCTTCGTTGCGGCGTCGGTATCGGTATTGACAAGTGCCTTGGCGCTGCAAGCCGCAAGAGGTGGCGAATTGCTAGGCGAGACCTTGATGGTGCTATTCTCATGCCTCACTGTGGTTGCGACGCTTGTCCTTCCGAGGCGCGATTGTAATCCACGGACTGTCGCGGGAATGCTTTTTCTCCTCGGATCCACGCTGCTCGCTTACTCCACGGGAAACCTGGTGGTTCTACTCATGGCGTGGGTTCTGACGACGGTCCCCTTCTTTATAACCACATTATTCGGCGCCGCAACGTGGCGCCCGCGCGTCGGCTTACTGCTTTCCAGCGTCGCGCTGGCGGCAGCCATTGGGTTGATTGCCGTCAACGGACACGCGATGTCGATTAACCAGTTGAAGGGCCGGAGCCCTGGAGGGATGGCCGTCTTTGGGCTCCTGGTGCTTGCTCTGATCTTCCGAAAAGGAATCTGTCCCGCTCACGCGTGGGTGGCGGATGCTGTGGAGGGCGGGCCCGCCATTCCGACTGCCCTCCTGTTGAACGGACATTTCGGCGCGTTTCTGGTGGCTCGGTTGATAGTACCGCTGTTTCCGCATGCCACCCGCGATCTGTTTCCGGTGCTTTCGTATCTGGCCCTCGCAACCGCTCTCTATGTAGCCATTCGCGCGCTTACTGAGAATTCGCCACGGCGTTTGCTCGCCTTTGTTGCACTCAGCCAGTCGGCATGCATTCTGGCGGGACTCGAAAGCCGAACCGCAGAAGGAATGACTGGCGCATTTGTGCATTGGTTCGTAGTGACCGCATCCACGATGGGCCTCTTTGGAATCTTGCGGCTGTTGGAAGTGCGCTTCGGTGAGAATCTGACAGCGAGCAGGCATCTGGGATTAGCCGAGCACGCGCCGCGGCTGGCTGTATTTTTTGTGATATTTGGGCTAGCTTTAGTTGGCCTGCCGGGTACGCTGAGTTTTTGTTCTCAAGACCTGCTGATTCACGGAACGCTGGTGTCACACCCGCTAACCGGCATGCTACTGCCCATCGCCATTGCCATGAATGCCGTAAGCATTTTCCGTCTATTCACACGCCTATTCTTAGGGAAGCGTCGAACAGGTTTCACGGTGATGGCGGACGCCTTACCCCGCGAACGATGGATTCTGACCGTCGCCGTGCTGTTCGTAGTTTTGGGAGGGCTGTTCCCGAACGCCATTGTTCGCCTGGTACCGGTAAGTTCGGATGCGACCGAGCCAGTCGCTTATTCAACCAGGTCCCCAATTCACCAGGTCCCCAATTCAAATGTTCGGCCCTAGCGTAGGACGAAGAGCGGTCCGGTGACTCCCGCACCAGTTTTCGCAAATAGAAAATCCGGTAACTCAGGACCCATTCTACTCATCTACTCGAACAATCGAATAGTCTGTTCCCCAAAAACGCTCTGAAGCCTGCTTCTTGGAATGGGTTTCTTCAGCTGTCATTGTTTTCAGCCGCGCTTTGCCACCCTTCCGACCTAGTTGAACGGCCGGCGCGTTTTTCTTTTTGGCCATGCAATAACATGCTAAGCGCTCGGTTGCGCCTAAGCGCTTGGCATCTCGATGAAATACTGGGGCTGCTCTTTGGTGGCGTGGTGGGTGACACGGACGAATCTAACCCGGCGAGCAAGCTTCTGTTGCACATCCTCGCAGCAGTTGCGCAGTTCGAATGGGAACTAATTCGGGAACGGGTCAGCGCTGGCATGAAGGCAGCCAAGACACACGGCACGCGATAAAACCGATCACGTCGCAATTCACAAAGGCTCAGCACTTCGGCTTTTGAAATCATCGGCCCGAAAGAACCGGACGGGAACATCTCGAAAACCAAGAACAAAAACTTGAGGCGGTGAGCCTGCCGGACCGAGGTCACACAGGTTGAGTCTGCCAAACACTGCTGATTTTCTCGGGCCTGACCATTGAAGCTCCGGCAGGGATTCCGTCGAGATGTTGCGAGGCTCGAAGGCGAGAGGAATAATGAGAAGAGGCGTTATTCTCGACTCAATCGCGATCATGATTCCATGTGTCGTCTGCGGCGGGCGTTACGAGGTGCCTCTTAAACAGGTGGCACTCTCACAGAAGATGATGCACGATGGATGCCCGGTACATGATGACAGGGAATGCCCTCCCCTGTATTATGCTCCGCTGATCGACCGCCAATTGGTTCAGGACTTTCGGGAACTCTGGGCACGCCTCGAACAGGAAGCGCAGGCGGCAGGCGGCGAATTGAGACTGCACGGCACATTGTAATTGAGCGAAAAGATTCCGAGTATGGACCTTCAAAAAGGACAGAGCAAGGCAGAAATGCCTGCGGCAGAAGTCATCGGCATCGCAGCCCTGGTGAGTTATCAGGACGGGTCCGTTATCAGCCGAACGCTGCTCAAACGGACGACCGGTACGGTCACACTGTTCGCCTTCGACGAGGGCGAAGGGCTCAGCGAACATTCTGCGGCATTTGACGCATTGGTACACGTTCTGGAGGGCGAGGCGGATATCACGATTTCCGGCAAGATGCTGCGTGCTCACGCCACCGAGGCGGTGCTCCTGCCGGCGAACCAGCCACATGCGGTCAAGGCGATCACCAGGTTCAAGATGCTGTTAACAATGATCCGATCCTGACCAGAGCACCGATATCAGTAGCTCTGCGGCGGGGACAGCCTGGCTTTACCGAGTTTCCTCCGGAGGTCGTGGAAGGCAAGTGTATCTGGCACAGGGCGGATCAGCGGAGTGAATTCATGATGCTGTCGAGCAATTGCATCCTGATTTTACGTGCTCCGTGAGAGTGGTGTCCGGGGGCACCTGACGGAGGGCAAAGCTGAACTTCACGAAGGCGATGGCTTGATCGTTTACGACCGGTTCGCGATCGTATTGGCGAGGGCAAAGCTCCATACATTTCATCAAGAGCGATAAAACCGATCACATCGGAATTCACAAAGGCTCGGCACTTCGCTTTTTGAAATCATCGGCCCGAGAGAGCCGGACGAGCCGATCCCGAAAGGGGTGAGCTCAATATAGAGGCATCATTCACTGTCGATCTGAGCGGGAGCGCTCCACAACGGATATGGCAGTCCTGCGAGCCGATTGATCGCGAGAGCCTGGGCAACGAGCAGGAACACCGCCACCTCGATAATGACCAGTTCGCTCGGTTTCGAAATAATTCCGAGGGAAACGATGAGCGTCGTCGCGCCGGCCGGCGGATGGCTAACGTCGAGAAGTACCATGAACGCACCTGTCGCCGAGAGTGAAAGAGCCGCTGCCAGCACTCTTGGCCAGAAAATTCCCGAATGCTCTCCGAATGGCAGTGCAGCGGCGCCGGTGACAGCAAATGCGGCATAACCGCAGACGAGGCCAATAACATGACCAATGATAGTATTTCGCGGACTCGACGTCCTTCCAAGAGGGGTAAAGAACAGAAGATATGCCGTGGGTCCGAGCGAGGGGAAGACAAAGGGGTTCCGGCTCACGAGCGCGAGAACCGCTAACAGGCCGATGCTGACGAACCCGTTCACAAACACGTAGAGAGAGCGGACAAGTCGCGGCGGAAAGTGAAGCAACAGCCAGTCGAGCCTTAGTTTTCGGAAGAACGAAACGATATGATCGGCGCGCGCCTCTTGCTGCGCGAAAGAATCACGGTTCTGCATCAAATATTCGGCAGCAGGTCGAAATACTCATCGTCTTCGTTTTTGCCGCCTTCTCCTTTGCCAAGCGATTTTTCCGATGCGATGAATTCTATCCGCTCGATCCACTTGACCATCTTGTAGCCAAGCTGGTTTTCCACTCGCAGCCGCAGAGGTGCCCCGTACACCTCCGAAAGCGGTTGCCCGTTCATTCTTGAAGCCAGCAGACATTGGGGCTTTTGCACGTTCTCCAGGCTCTGGGTGTCGTAATAGGGTCCGCCATAAAGAGCTTCGCCGAAGGAGAAAAAAGCGACGACTTTCGCTTCCGCCTTCGGCTGCACGAGATCCATCAGCTTATGCATGGGAATCCCGCCCCACTTGGCGATGCCACTCCACCCTTGGATGCAATGATGCATCGTGATGTGTTCAATCTCACCCAGGCGCTCCAAATCGGCAATAGAAAGCTCAACTGGGTTATTGACTAGCCCTCCCACTTTCAACCGGAAACTGTCAAATCCACTCTCCGCCATGTGCTTCCAATCATCCCGGAGCGGCATCTTTCCGTTCGGCCAGAAGTACGGAGAGATTTCCTCCTCCGTATACCTCTGTTGTGGCAAGAGCCGGTTCAGCGTAAGAAGCTGCATTGGGTACGTCACCGACTTCAGGGCATGTTGCACTCCCCGCGGATGGTTCCAGGAAATGTAGTGCGCCACGATCCACGAGAGCACGACGACACCGATTCCAATGAATCCCAAATACATTCCAGCAGGGTTCTGATCGTCGGTGCCCATCACAATGTGGTTCATATTGCGCGCAAATCCCGTCATCACGATCAGAGTCACGTGCACGATCAAAAATGCAAGGAAACCGAACATTGTCAAGAAATGGATAGAACGGGCCGATTGCCGGCCTCCGAATATCCGCGCATACCACGGAAACCTGTTGACCACCGCCGGAGACATCGCTATGCCGGTCACGATCGCGAGTAGTCCGAATACAAACACCACCGTGAAATAAGCGATCTGTTGCAACGCGTTGTAGCCGTAGAATCCGTTTGGCTCCTGTGGCAAATGAAAAGTCGCATAGTGCACGAAGGTATTCCATGCTTGCTGGAGAACCAGCGGAGAAGTAGGCACGATGCGTTTCCACTGTTCCGTGGTGAAGAGCATCACTATGAAAACGATGCCCGTAGCGATAAACCCGTGCACGTCGATGAAATGCCACACGCGGGCAAGGCCAATGGTGTGGCGGTACCCTGGCGTGCTTACGAGAGGCGAGATGTAACGCGCATCGTCCTTCGCGGTCCAGAGGCGGTCGCGTGGAACCTTCAAAGGCGTAAACCGAATCCATTCGCTCCCCGGCGTGCAGCCGTCATTGAAATAGAGACGGGGGTGGTCCATCAGGATCGAAAGCCCGCTGCGAATCAGGATCGCCACAAAAAGAAAATTGAAGAAGTGGCAGTAGCGTACCCATGCGGGAAAACCGTGCGGCCCAGCGAAATCGTTGGGATATATCTGGGGAATAGCCGAAACAGCAGGCATTCCCGCTACTGCGACTTCGATCCATGCCGCTGCAATCAACGCCAGAATCGCACAAGCGGTGCCGATCAGGATTGATGGCTGAATCCAGATACGAAATCGGCGATCGGGCGGATAGTGGACAGCTTGGTGTGCTGCATCGAATGCGATCATAGTGATCCCATCAACTCTCTCTTCGAGGCCCCCACTATTGTACGGATAATTGGTTTTCCGCAAGCACGACGGGAACATCAATTCCGGGATTAAAATCCTCGGCCAGTTCCCGTTGCGCGTGCCGCAAGGCCTCCTTTGTGAGCGCCAGTTCGAAACGCGCTCTTTTCACGCCTGTAAGGACGACAACCCGGTTTTCGAGGTTCCCGCAGGCCACGTGTCTACCCGACCTCGTTCGAGCATGGCCCGGCATATAGATTCGATTTTCAAATCCATGCCCGTTTGGATATCTATCAGCCTATCAGCGAGTTGCGTCAAGCGGCCAACGTACAAAATCGGTACAGCGATGCAAAAAGCTCCTTGCAACCATGTGAAACAAAAGGTGTGGCTCCCCAAGAATACGGTTTTGCAACCGTCAGCGAGAGCTTCAAGTTATTGTCCCTAAAGGATGAAAGCCAGCCAGACAGAGTAGGCAAACCGTGGCGAAGCTGAGAATTCGAGAGTGGGTCTGTCAGGATAGATTCCTGGATAGCGGTTGTACGATCCGTGGTTTCTTATCCAAGCTGACTGCCGATGCACGGCTGGCGTATTATCGCCCCGAAGCATAGAAGTAATGCATACCGGTGGCTGAAGCGTGGTTCCGACCACCGCTGGTCCGTGCTGAGAGCTGAAAGTAGGCGATCATTTCCATGGGCCGGGCGGAGTCCAGAGACGGTATGACGACGAGGATCCCGCAGCTACGGCGGCAACCGGCAGGACGAAATCAGCCAGGTAGCGCCCGACGTCGTAGAGATTAGGTTGTTCGCCCGCCAAGCCCACACGACTGAGAAAGGCTGCCCACTGGGTCTTCTTCGATGCGTCGTTGAGAAACTCGTTCGTCAAAGCAAGTGGCACGCCTTGGGGCAACTCGGTTCGTCTCCCATCAAACGTGCCGCGGACTGCGCGCGAAAGCGCATCCATCTCGAACATATGTGTGGACGCAAGTGTCCAGACATCGAAGAAATCTTTCATTCTACTGTTTGCGATTCCGAGCACGACCATGGCATGGAATTTCTCGGAGATCACTACCTCGGGAGGGTAAGCGTTGACGATGGGCGCATCCAGCGGCAGCAAAACGGGGAATGTGAGCGACTGGGGCGCCGGCTCGACGGCATCTCCGAAACCGACGTCGATCTGCATTGGTATACGCGCACCATCGAGACTTGCTGGCACTCTTACGCGGACACCCTCGTATTCAGCATCTTCAGCGATGCGCGAACCTTCGATCCCAGCCAGATCGAACTTAAGCCCATCGTCACATTCAACAGAACAAATGTCGCGGATTGCGTTGACCACTTCACCAACCTCGTGGGTACCTCGGCCGAGGAGATCGAGATCCTTGGTGGGACGGTGGAGTTTGCCGGTCCATGCGATGAAAAGCGTTGCAC
The DNA here is from genome assembly GCA_963772905.1 of Bryobacterales bacterium. Classification (GTDB taxonomy): domain Bacteria; phylum Acidobacteriota; class Terriglobia; order Bryobacterales; family Bryobacteraceae; genus Palsa-89. Next base: position 1,506,765 of record CAVYZD010000001.1, read on the forward strand.
CTTTCAATACGAATCTGTCCTTGTGTTTGGATCGACTAAGACGAAACAGGAAGCGCTCAACGGCCCAGCGGCCGAGAACGAATTGGAAGTCCTCTTTTCGTTGATGCGCGACAGTGAGGAGTTTAGCCCGGTGTGACGCTGCGAGGTTGGGATGCTTTTTTGTCATACGACAGACTCTAGATACGGGCGCATTACTCGCGCAACGCGACACACCTTGGCGTAACGATGGATCTCGTTCAGCGTCGCCTTTTTCTGGTGAAGAGCATCCCGAAGCGCCTCAATCGCGAGATCGATGCCGATCTTATTTCTATATTTGAAGCAGTCAGCCACGGTTTTTGCGCTGCTATAGATCTTGAGCGCCACGCCCTCGACCGTGTGCTCCTCAACGCCCGCTGTGAGCGCCTGACCGGAAAAGCGGACCACTTTGAGCGGAGGCCACGAGACAATCGGCCGACGGGCTTTAACATCAAGGGCCATCCAGACTTCGTGCGGGATTTGAGTCGTCAGACCATGGAATTGGAGCGCTGAAATCAGGCAGATCACGCCGCGCGGAACCTGCTTAGCTACGATGGCTAGGCTGTGGTGCTCGGTGATCGGAGCATTGGCGAGGACGTACACACCGCGGGCACTTCGGTGGAGAAGCCCCTTGCGGAATAGGCGAAGAAGGGTCTCACGCGCAATCCCTTCGTTTTCTACGTCTTTCGGACGAACAATTCCATGCTGGCGCACAATCCGAAGAATCCGTTGGGCCGAGGTCTGCATGTTGCTATCTGTCGGTAGTTTTGCATATTTACCGACCTTTAGCAACCCAGTCGCGCCAATCGAAGCCGAACCCATCGGGCTCACGGATGCCTTCTAAACTGATCCAGCAAGGGCGCTCCAGTGGGGGCCCAGACAGTGGCTCCCCGGCATGGATTCGAACCACGATTCACGGCTCCAAAGGCCGCTGTCCTACCATTAGACGACCGGGGATCTTGCGGAGGGCTTTCAGCTCAGTGTACCATTCGTGCACGTCCACTAGAATGCACCCGCTACAATGATAGATAGTGCTGTCCAGTGTACACTTCTTCCCGGGGCTCTGTTTACTGCTCGTCGGCCTCGGCCTGCAACTCCACATTGTCAAGTGGCTATTGCACAACTTCCGGCGGCGCGCCCTGATTCTGTCCGGCGCGTGGATATCCACCGTTCTGCTCCTGCTCGGCTATTTGTTGGAGTTCCAGTGGGCGCAGCGGATCACGTCGGTAAAGTGGTGGACTTGGCTGGAATGCGCGGCATTGGTTGAAACCATTTGGATGATCGGATTCGCCGTGGCATTGCCGATCTGGCGCCGGGCGCAGCGATTCGATCCCGCGCGGCGCAGTCTGCTGCAAGCTGCGGGAGCAGCGGTTTGCCTTGTTCCCGTGGTGGCCACGGGCTTCGGAATTGTGCGGCGCAACCGCTTTCAGGTCTCCGAAGTTTCCATCCCGATTCCAAACCTTCCCAAGGATCTCGACGGCCTGCGCATTGTGCAGATCACCGACATCCACCTCAGTGAATTCCTGAGCGAACGCGAGTTGGCTGCGGCCATCGATATGGCCAATGAAACCCGCGCCAACCTCGCCTTGGTTACGGGCGACTTGATCACTCGCCGGGGCGATCCGCTGGACTCCTGCTTGCGGCAACTGGCGCGTGTGCGCGCTGATGCCGGCGTGCTCGGATGCCTCGGTAATCATGAAGTCTACGCGGAAGCAGAGGACTACGTGACCGCGCAAGGGCGGCGCATCGGCATCGAGTTCCTGCGGCAGCAATCTAAACTCCTTCGATTCGGAAACGCAGCGGTCAATTTCGCCGGAGTCGATTATCAAAAGTCCCACAAGCCCTACTTGGTCGGCGCAGAGAAGCTGATTGTACCTGGCGCGATCAACATCATGCTCTCCCACAACCCGGACGTTTTTCCAGTGGCGGCCGCGCAGGGTTACGATCTCACCATCGCCGGCCATACGCATGGCGGTCAGGTGGATGTTGAGATTTTGCACCAGCATGTTAATGTCGCACGCTATTTCACGCCATATGTGCGCGGCCTCTATCGCCGGAAGAATTCGTCTGTGTACGTATCCAGCGGCCTCGGCACCATCGGCGTACCGGTTCGCATCGGCGCGCCACCGGAGATTTCGGTTCTTCGCCTGTGCGCTACCTGATCCTGAGCGACATCCACGCGAATTGGGAAGCGCTGCGCGCGGTGTTGGCGAGCGCCGGCTCCGACTACGACCGCATCGTGTGCTGCGGGGACTTGGTCGGTTATGGCGCCGATCCCGACGCTGTCGTCGAATGGGTGCGCGCCAACGTTAGCAGCGTGATCCGCGGGAACCATGACAAGGCTTGCGCCGGCCTGGAAGATCTGGAGTGGTTCAACCCCCTGGCGCGCCTTTCGGCTTTGTGGACTCAGACCATGGTTCAGCCCGCGAATATTGACTACTTGCGCGGTCTGGCGCAAGGTCCGGAACGGGTCAACGGCTTTCAAATCCTGCATGGCTCCCCGCTCGACGAAGACGAATATGTGCTCTCCGAGCAAGATGTAGCGCAAGTGGCCCCGTATTTGGACTGCAATGTTTCGTTCTTTGGACACACTCATGTCCAGGGAGCATTCCTCTGCCATCGCAATGGAGTGAAACGCTTGATCAATGCCGATACGGCATCCTGCCAGGATGTTGTGGAGCTGGAAAACGACGTGACTTACTTGATCAATCCCGGCTCGGTGGGGCAGCCCCGAGACGGCGATCGCCGCGCCGCGTACGCGATCTACGAACCTGGAGCACGGCTGGTGTCTCTCTGCCGCGCGGAATATGACGTCGCATCCGCGCAAAAGAAGATTATCGACGCGGGTCTGCCGGAGCTGCTGGCCCTCCGGCTGGGGGCGGGAATCTAGGGCTTACGGCCTGCTGGCCGTCGTGTTCGTTTGCTCGCGGCTTGGCTACTATTTGCTGGGCGTCCGCTTTGACGCGCGGCCCATTCAGCATTTCTTCCAATTCATCGATCCGGAGCTGTTGAAGCATCGGTTGATCGAGAGCCTGTACTACCTGCACGTGCAGCCGCCCGGCTGGAATCTTTATATCGGCAGCGTGCTGAAGTTCTTTCCCAACTCATTTTCGGCCGTATTTCACAGCGTGCACTTAGTGTTGGGGTTAGTAACTGGCTGGCTGCTGCTGTATCTGATGCGTGTGTTAGGAGTAAGTCGCGGGATCGCTTTCACGCTAACGGCTTGGTTTATTATTAGCCCGGGTGTCGTCCTATTTGAAAATCTCCTGCTATACGAGTATGTCGTCGGGTTTCTATTAATCGCCGCTGCGGCGGTCTTGTGGCGCTATGCCGCCGGCGGCTCACCTAGATGGATCGTTTCGTTCTTTGTTCTTGTGCTGGCTCTGGTGTTCGTTCGAAACTTCTTTCACCTGATCTACGTCGTAGCGACCCTGACGGCGCTGGTGTACCTTTTCAAAAGCCGGCGCAAGAGCGTCCTGCTCGCGGCCGCGCTGCCAGTGCTGATTGTCCTCGGCTTGTACACAAAGAATTCGATTTTGTTCGGTTCGTTCTCAGGCAGCACCTGGCTCGGCATGAACATGGATACCATCACCGCGCACCAGCTCACTGGCAGCGAAGCGCGCGGCCTGATCAGCCGAGGCGTGATCTCGCCTGTCGCCTTACTCGATATCGGGACGCCCGTCGAGCTTTACCGGCCGTACATTCAGACACCGGCGCGGACCGGCATCCCGGTGCTGGATGAGTGCGTCACATCGACCGGCGCCACTAACTTCAACTGCCTGGCGTTTCGCCAAATCCAACAGATCTATGCGCGCGATGCCTTAGCTCTGTTGCGAAATTACCCGGTCGTCTATCTTCGCTCGTTCGAAGCAGCTTGGTTCACTTACTTCTTGCCAACCGGCGATTTTCCGTCGTTCGATCTGAACCGGCCGCGCATCCGCGCCATCGATCGGTTCTGGAACGTGGTGTTCTTTGGCCAGTTCGAAGATGCGGGCGATAGAAAAAACATTCGCAGGTTAGCAGATCGGGGTGCTGCGATCTCGCTGCTGTTTCATACCGGCGTCTTTCTGATGGTCGGATTGCCGGCGCTGTGGATTTGGGGAGTCGTTTACTTGGTGCGGGGCGTTCGCAGAGGCGTTCTCGATCGCGCGCCAGTAGTCCTGCTCGGCTTCCTGCTCTTCAATATTGCCTACGTTACGGCGATCGCGAATTTACTTTCGAGCTTCGAAAACAACCGTTATCGCTTCCCGATCGACGCTTTCTATGTAGTTCTACTTGGCCTGGCTCTCGAGCGCTTCCGCCAACGCTATGGGACAGCGACCGCCTGTAGGGGAGTGGTTGTCACGACGTTGCCGCTTCCATCCAACCGATCCACCACGTAGTAAAGCACGCGGTTCGGCAAGCTCGGAATGGTGACTGTGCACGCCGCCCCGTTCGCGCAGCTCTCCCGCGTCACGGTTTCGTTGGTGAAGCTAAACGGATCGCTAGGGGACACACTTGGTATTTCCGTGGAGCAGTCTTGCGCATACGCGGTGCAGTGGAGTAAGTCGCCCCCATTCTCGAGATATCCGAACCGCGCTCTGATGTTACTCGCGAATGGCACACCGGAGTAAGTCACAGTTATTGGCACGAATGAAGTGCGGTTCACGTTGTCCACGGGAAATGCTGGCGGTATTTTGTAAGCCAGCCACTCCGTGCGCACGCCGTCCAACCAGTACCCCGGACAAAACATGAATTGCGCATCCGCCGTCGGTCTGCAGTTGCTGTATACGTACGCGGTCCCCGAATGGCCGTGCACATACCCAAACTTTCGCGTGGTAAAGCCGCTATAGTCGGCGCGATCGATCCGGAATTGAATGCTCTGTCCGCTCCATGGGGCCGGCTGATAAAGACACGGTATCGCTTGCGTGAACTGAGAACTGGCACATTGGGATTGCAAGTCGGCAATTGGCAAACTAATATACAGATTGCCCGCCGAAGAGCCCTGCATGCACTCATTCGAGTTAAACGCCCGGCAGTAACTCCAACTCGGTAAGTCACCGGTATTTCCGGTTGCAGGGTTACTCACATCGCGCGCCAGGTATCGGCCAGCGAATCCAGCCAGGCCGAGCCGCTTGTAATCGCTCGCCCCCGCTGCGCAACAATCTTGAGCCACGTGGAACGTATGGCTTGTTCCGCTCACTAAGGTGAGCGACATAATCCCGAACGCAGCGCCGCCGTTGGCCTCCGGGCCTCCACCCCCCGCTGGATTGAAGTGCCGATAGTCCACAAAGAATGGCGGCATCGCGGCGCTTGGTGCGTATGTGCCGCTATTGTAGGACTGTGCCAGCGAATTGCTAGCGCCATTATTGCTCCCCGCGAACAGCGGCCACGACGAAGCCGACGGCTGCATCCCACTCCACAGCAAACTCGGAACCGCGCTGCCCACCGAACCGATGTAGCGTCCCCCGAACCATGTCTGCTGGTACGAGTAAGTCCCCATGCCCGCCGCCGGAGCGGCCGATCCGTGCGACGAGAAACGCAGCGGATTATTCTTCGTCCACGTGTTGCCGGAGCTCGATGCATCTAAAGCGGCCGCATTAGTCGAGTAAGTGGGCGCCATATATAGCCACCAAGGGCTGCTATGCGCGCTGTTGCTTGAATCGTTCTTCGATCCAAACAACGGATATAGATAGTTGGTTCCCGCCCACCGCAGTAACCATAGGTTAATATCGGTCGCGCTGTTGTAAGTGACCGAGAGCAGCACCAGGTTTTCCGCTTGATCTCCCGCATTGGTCAGCAACCAATCGCCCGGCTGCATGTCCTGCAGCTTGGACCAGCTCGCGTTCGCCGTTCCAAAACTAGGCGTGCTACACGGAAACTCTTGCTTCTCCGTATGGCCGTCTGGAAAGGCGTAAGTCGCATTCGGATTCTGCTGGCAGGGCGGTGACGACACCTTCACCTGGATGCAGTTCGCGGTTCCCGAAAGCGCTTGGTAAGGCGCAAGCAAGCTCGCCGGACAGGTGTACGCTTCGCTCCCGCCGATGCTCGCGCTCTGCTGCGGGCCGCCCGAACAACCGCTGCAATCCCACACCGCGCTCGTTCCAGAGCCTGCCCGATCTACTTCGGTCACGTTCATCTTGAACGAATCGGGAAACACCAGATTCGTCGCGCCCGTGTCTTCCTGCGGATCGATCACCGCAAAGCGCCACGTTCCCATCGTTAGAACCGGCGCGCTGTGCAGTCCGCACCACCGGCAGTCGCCTTCGTTCCAACTGTTGCGCACGCTCCGCAACACTCCAGTGGCCGTGTCGAACGAAGCCATTATCCCAACGTGATTCTGGACGTTTTCCATGCTCGCGGAAAAGTATCCGCCGTCGAACCCCGCCACCACCGGGCTGTTCATCCATCCAAGATCGAAGCCGGCATGCGACGGCCCGACAGTTTGACCGAGATAGTTCAGACCCGTTTGGTATGCGCTGACTATTTGCGATTGAATATCCTGACCGCTCGCGGCAGGCGTGAGATTGGTCCATTCGAAGCAGTCGTCCGCGATCGCGATGTTCGGATTGTAGTCGCCATACGCGGGATACGGATGAAACGCCACGTACCCGGCGCATCCGGCGAAAGTTTCGTTGTAGGTGAGCTTCCATACCCGATTGTTCCCGTCAATCGTGTACGCCGATGTCCCGTCGACGTTGTCGAAAAAGTAGCCGCTGATTCCGGTTGGCCCAGATGGCACGCTATCGCCGTTGGCATTGAGACGCGCGCTGCCGGCCGGCTTCGATGCCATCGCCAATAACCGCGTTTCCGCGCGGGCCGATCCATCGCTGTTGAACGGGATCCACAAAAGAAGTGCGGCTCCTCCCGCGCTATCCACGACGTTCGTCAGGTATCCCGTCAATGCCGGGCTCAAGCCCGCCGATCCATCGGCGCTCTTCGTTACCTGCACGGAAGCGTGGCTCATCATCGCGATATCCCCATTGCAACAAGCGCTAGGCATCGTGGCGTAGGCGTAATTCACGCCCACACTTACACTGGCGCTTGCCCCGCTATTCGACTTAGTAACTATGACACCGGACGCCCCACCGACATAGGACACGTTCGACAGCGTCCCGGCGGTTTCCCGAATCGTTAAAGCAGACGAGTTACTCACGTTGCTCAAGTGATAGTAAGTCCCATTGATTAAGAGCGGCGTTCCGCTTACCCAATCCGTATCGAAGTAGTTCTGTGTGCCGCTGGCATTTTGCAACGACACCGCTTGCCCAGATACATTCACCGTTCCGGCGGGAGGCACAACGAAGTGATGTTGCGGAGTAAATCCCCATGACAAGAAGGGAGGGTTCACGGCGAGTTGCGGATAAGTCCCGAGCTTCACCGGCGCGCTGGTTGGACATGCCGATGTCGTCACGGGATTCCCCGCCGCCGTTTGCCCCCCGTCCAACGAAAGCTGCAGAGTAATGGTCATGCCGCTGGCCGAGGCATTCCCGCAATAAACATCGAACGATAAATCATCAACGGTGCATTTCGGATACCAGCCCGCAAAAGTCGTCCCCGCGGGACATGTGAAATTCCCGAGGGGAACGAACGCCCGGTCTGACGGCCCGCCCGAGCCCACCGAATAACTCGCGCCGTTCGATCCGATATTCGGCAGGCTCGCCCACTTCCCCGTCCCGCTGGCATCCAGTGGCGTACCCAGAATGCCGGCGTTTCCAGCCGCTAAGTTCAACACCGACACACTCATCATCCCCGGCCCAGTTACTCGCCAGAACTCGACCCCAGTCACCGGATCGACATAGGATTTCTGCTGATTGGTCCAGTCGATTACTGGATAATCCATGTTTCCGAATTTAGCCGCGTTAAATGGGACCGGATCGGGCGCAGTATTTCCCCACGCGATCGATCGAGTTACAAAAGCCGCGGTAACTTCCGCATCCGCTCCGCAAGTTACTCCCACCCAGTAAGTGGCCGCCGCGGCCAACGCATCGCCGCCGGTTCGCGTTCCGAGCACGAAGACGCGCAGGTTTCCATTGACGATGGACCCGGTGCGCGCATCGGTATTCCCGTTGTCAGTTAGATCCGCGACGTTCGAGCTGAACGCCACCCCGCGCGATGCCCGATACGTGCAGAACCCCGCCTGATCTGTCCGCACCGTGAACTTCGCTTGCATTTGCGTCGGCTCCACGGAGACGATGGATGTGTTCCCAAGACAGGGAAGGGCGATCAAAAGCCAGAGGAATATTCGCATGGCTCAAAATGTCGACAAGGCCGCGCGCCGCCACACATTCGTGGCCGTGCACAAATAGAAGAACGATCCGTCGGTGGCCCAAGAGCCCATGGTGCACGCCGCGCTCGACGTCGCAGGTGATGCCACACGCAGACCGATCACGGAAGTATCGGCGGCGAGTTGCGTCTTTCCGGAAATCTCGGTCGAGGTGATGCCCGTTCCCGCCACTACACTCTTCGAGCTCAGGAACGCGCGCTGATCCACGCCGCCCGTGGTTTCCCAGGTTCCGTTGGCGGCCGACCACGTGAACAACGGGATCGCATCCGCCGGAAACGCCGTAACGCCGCTCAGCGCAGTGCAGCCGCCGTTGCAGGTTGCGGTCACATTGGACCCCACAGTCAGCACGCCCGCGCTCGAAATATACACCAGCGCCAGGCCGCTGCCGGCCGAAATAGTCGCGGTCGCGCTGCTCCCAAATGAATAGACGAGCGCGCCGAACCGCACCACGCACGGCGTGCTGGTGGAACAATTGGCGCCGATGGTCAGCATCGTCGCGCTGGTCCAGGCCACAGCGAAATCGCCCAACTGGCTCGCCATCGATGCGGCCGGCGGCCCTTGCTCCAAAGTCCAGGTGTTCGTTGACGTGCAGCCGTATACATTCATCCCGGCTGCCGCGTCCAGTCTGTAATACATCTCCCCTGGCCCGCACGTCGCGGGCAGCCCAGTGCCCGACCGGAACGGTTTCGTGGCGCTCGCTGCGGAAAAATCAACATCGCGGCTCTGCAGCCGCAAGTCTACTTGGGTCAATTGACCATACATCGCGCCGGCGAAAACCGCGATCAGCAAAGCTCTGCAAATGGACATGCGCCTCAGGTTCTCCTTTTTGCGCCTACAGTCTCCCACGCGAATCCGCAGCTGGCCGCCCGCCGCGCAAGCCACCGATTCGCTCGAAAGTCATCCATTCATTCCGTTTTGCGCGCGGCTAAATAATCTTGCGAGAAATGTGACTGCCAAAATCGCACTTACTCCCGAGACTTTGAAAGCAGCCCATTCCACCCCGATTCAAATGGCAGTCGTCGGCGCGAACGCTGGACCCACGCGCTCCTCGCCAAGCCCCGTTGCCACCGCCGGATTCGTGCTGTTCTGCATCTACCTACTGTCCGGCTTCGCAAACGATTGGTCCCTGCGTTTATTCGGCTCCAAGGCGTATCTGTCGGCCATCACCCTCGCCCTGCTGCCACTCGCCTGGCTATTTTCCGGCCATGCACTGCGCGGCTTCCATACTCGCGCCGGCCGGTATTGGACGGCGTTTCTGTTGTGGATGCTGCTGGCGGCGCCGTTGAGCGTGTGGAAAGGCGGGAGCGCGACGATGCTCGTTAACTACGTCCCGCGTGCCTACTTCTGCTTCTTCTACACCTGTTCGTTCGTCACGTCGCTGCGCCGTTGCCGTCAACTGATGTACGTGCAAATCGCCGCCGCTGCCGCTCTGTTGATCAGTTGCGCTGCCTTCGGCGGTTCAGCCGGCGACGGCGCGGGTGGCGATCCAAACAGCGCCCGCCTCAGCATCCCACACAGCCTCTTCTATGCCAACTCCAACGATCTCGCGCTGGCTCTGCTCATAGGCATCAGCTCATTCCTGTTTCTTCTCGCGCTCCCGAGAATCGGGCCGCGCCTCGCGGGCACGGCGGGCATTCTGTTGGCCGCATTCTACGGCCTTCAAACCGGCTCGCGCGGTTCGGTCATCGCCGCGGCGGCCATGTTTGGAATCGTCGTTTGGCTCAGCCGCGAGCGATGGAAAACGCTGGCACTCGGGTTCGCTGCTCTTGGAGTGCTCTTCGCCGCCACCATCGCGGGAGCTCCATCCAGCACGTTTCACCGGCTGTCGCTGTTACTAAACGATCCCGGATCAGCAGGCCCGGAAAGCCAGGCCGATCTTGCCAGCCTAGCCTCCCAGCAACAACGGCAAGAGCTCTTCAGAACCAGCGTTCGATACACGCTAATGCATCCGCTGTTTGGCGTTGGTCCCGATCAATTCGCCGCCGCAGTGGAGCAGGACGCGGCCCGCTCGGGCCAGCACATCCCCTGGCTCGGAACGCACAACACCTACACACAAGTATCCAGCGAGTGCGGAATCCCGGCGCTGATCTTTTATGCTGCCGTGATCGCCTATTGCCTCCGCGCGAACTACCGGCTCTGCATCCGCACGCGCGATCACCCGGCGCAACGCGAGCTGGCCGCACTCAGCCGGTCGCTCCTGGCAGGAACGTGCGTTTACGCCGTGAGCGCGTTCTTTTTTCATATGGCCTACAGCGCGCATCTGCCGATGCTGGCTGGGTTTACGGTCGCGCTGCGGCTCGTTTCCGGCGAGGCGAAGTCGCCCGGGAGATCGACCGCTACGGCACCATAGCGAAATTACCAAACGAACCCAATTCCGGATGAGCACGCCCGGCCGCCAATGCCCGCGTTTTCGCTATACTATACTGGGTTTAGACCCCACCGTGTCCCAAGTAGGAGCCTCTAGCTATGTTTGATCTATTTCGAAGCCGCGCCAAGGCCGTCCGCATCCTGCTCGGCGCCATGCTCGGCGTCATCGCGCTGTCCATGCTCGTCTATCTCATCCCCGGTAGCGGGATGACCACCGCAGCGGATACCGGTGACCAGGTGGTCGCTGAAATCGGGAAGTCCAACGTCACGGTTGCCCAGATTCAGCAGCAGCTCAAGAACGTACTGCAGAACAAACAGCTCCCGCCCGATCTCGCCGCTACCTACGTCCCGCAAATCGTCGATCAGGCCATTGCCGAACGTGCCGTCTCTTACGAGGCCGAGCAGCTGGGCTTCCGGATTTCCGACAAGGATCTGGCCGACGCCGTGCGCTCTTTTCCGTTCTCCACCTTGCCCCCGGATCAGTACCAGCAATACGTTGAGCAGAACACGGGAATGACCGTCCAGGAATTCGAAGACAACGTGCGCCTTAAGAGCTACGAGGACTCCATCATGAACATCGCCGAGGAGGGCATCATCGTCACCCCCGCCGAGGTGGAAGCCGAATATCGCAAGCGCAACGAGAAAATCAAGGTCGATTACATCGGCTTCGATCCGTCCAAAATGATCACCACGATCAAGCCGACCCCGGACGAGATCAACACCTATTACGCCCGCAATCGCGGTTTCTACAACCTGCCGGAAACTCGCAGCGTTCAGTTGATCGTCGTGGACCAGGCGAAAGTGGCCGCAACCATCCCGGTTTCCGACGCGCAGATACAGAACTACTACAATTCGCACCTCGACCAATACCGCACCCCCGCGCGCGTTCATGCCCGTCACATCCTTCTCAGCACCACCAATAAGCCCAAAGACGAAGTGCCCAAGATTAAGGCCCAGGCCGAGGACATATTGAAGCAGCTGAAAGGCGGCGCTAGTTTCGAAGAGCTGGCCAAGAAGTATTCGCAGGATCCAGGGTCGGCGCAAAAAGGCGGCGACTTGGGTTGGGTCTCACGAGGCCAGATGGTGAAGAACTTCGAGGATTCGGTTTTCTCGCTGAAAGATAAAGAGCTCAGCGGCGTCATCACCACCGAATACGGATTTCATATCATCCAGGTCCTCGAGAGGCAGCCGCCGCACCTTCAGACGCTGGATGAGGTAAAGCCCCAGATCATGACCACGGTGAGGATGCAGAGCGTGTTCGATCGCATGCAAGATCTCGCCGATCAGGCGCACGCCGAGCTGGTGAAGGCCCCTCAAACCGCGCAACAGATCGCCACCAAACTCGATCTTTCGTTTGTCAACCTGGCGAGACACGCGCCCGGCAGCCCCCTGCCCGGTCTCGACAACGATACACAGGTTGGAGCAACCATCGATAATATGAAGCCCGGCGAAGTGAGCCCGGTGTTGCAGGCGGGCACCCGGCTGGTTTTGGCTGTCGTCACCGCGATCAATCCGCCCCACCCCGCTGAATTGCCGGAGGTCGAGTCCGCGGTTCGCCAGAACTATCTCCAGGTTCGCGCCGTTGAACTTGCCAAGGAGAAATCCGCGAAAGCCGCCGAAGTGCTCAAGCAGACCGGCGATATGAAAGCCGCCGCCAAGGCTGTTGGCATGACAGTCACCAGCACCGACTTCTTCACGCGTTCCGGCGCAATCGAAGGCCTCGGCTCCGGCAGCATGCTGGGCGACGAGTTTGATAAGCCGGTGGGCACCATCTTCGGTCCGCTGAACGCTTCCAACCAGACCGTAGTCGGCAAGATCACCGGCCGCCAGGACGTTGACTTGTCCCAGTTGGCCAAGGAGCGCGACAGCATCGTCCTGCAGCTCAAGGGAAAGAAATACGCCGACCGCCAGAGCCTCCTCCAGGACAGTGTCCTCACCGATCTCATCAAGCGCGGCAAAGTGAAGAAGCATCAACAAGTCATCGACCGGCTGATCGCGCAATATCGTACCTAACGCTTTTCGAGCCGGCATGATTCAAGCCATATTCGACTTCTTGCGGACGCTGACCACGCCCGAGCGCCTGATCCATCTTCTGTCGACAGCGCTCTCGGGTTGGCTGGGCTACGCCACTCTGACCGCCATCGTCTTCACCGAAACCGGGCTCTTGGTGGGTTTCGTACTGCCTGGCGACTCGTTGCTGTTCACCATCGGCGTCGTAGCGGGCGCGGGGCAACTCAATCTGGTCATCATGATCGTCCTGCTTACCGCGGCCTGCCTCATCGGCGATTGGTGCGGGTACCTGCTCGGCCGTCGCGCTGGTCCCGCCATTTTTAACCGGCCCGATTCGCGCTTCTTCAAGCAGGAGCACCTGCAGCGCACCAACGCGTTTTACGCCAAGCACGGCGGCAAAACCATCATCTACGCCAAGTTCGTACCGGTGATCCGCACGTTTGCGCCGTTCGTCGCAGGCGTCGCGAACATGCGCTACCGTAGCTTCATTTCGTTCGACGTATTCGGCGCCGCTGGTTGGGTTGTTTCGATGACCGTGCTCGGCTACCTGCTCGGCGAAATCCCGCTCATCCGGCGCAATTTCGAAAAGTTCGTGCTCTTGATTGTCTTCGTTTCGCTGCTGCCCGTGATGTGGCACGCCGCCCAGGGATTGCTGCGGCGCAAGCCCGGCCTACAAGCGGGTGACTAACTGCTCCACTGCCGCGCGCACCACCGGATCGCGCTGCGCCTCCACTTCGTCGCCCTTCGCCACGCCCAGCGCCTGGTTGAAGATCTCCTGCTTCAGGCGGCTTTGCAGCCACCCACGCTCAGTGGCCCATTCGCCGACGCTCGGTTGAATATTGCGCTGGCCGGCGTACACTTGAAAATCTTCGAGAACCGAAGCACCCACTTCGAAATCGGCCTGGATTTTGTGCTTGTCGATAAACTCGGTTGCGAACGAAGTGATCGTGCCGCTCGCATCCAGTGCCACGCGCAGCCGCGTTTGCGCTTCCGGGGAAACCAGGAAGTCCGGCCGAATGCCTCCGCCGCCGGTGACGGTGCGGCCGGAATCGGTGTGAAATTGCTCGGCTTGCTTTTCGATCTCCAGATGCCCGCTCGGCAGCGGCTTTTGGATCGATCGGCCACTCGGCGTGTAGTAAAACGCGGTAGTCAATGCGAGCGCGGTGTTGCCCGTCAACGAGAAGACGTTCTGCACCAGGCCTTTTCCGAAGCTCGGCTCGCCCAGCACCACGGCGCGATCGTGATCCTGCAAAGCGCCGGTCAGGATTTCGGCCGCGCTCGCGGTTTTCTCATTCACCAGCACGGCCACTGGAAAAGCATACGGGGTCGCGGTTTTCGGGACTTCCACCGATTGATCTTCGATGCTGCGTCCTTTCACGCTCAGCAGCTTTTGACCCGGCTTCAGAAAATACGAGGCGGCTTCGAGCGCGGTCTGCACCACGCCGCCCGGGTTGTCGCGCAGATCCAGAACCAGCGCCTTCAGCTTGTCGCCGCCCAAGTTCTCGATCGCGTCTTTGAGCTGTTTCGCGGTTTGCGGATCGAAGCCGTTCACGCGAATGTAGCCGATGCCAGGCTGCAACAGGAACGCGCGATCCACGCTGGGCGAATCCAGAAGCTCGGGGTCCAGGACGAATTCAAGAGGCCGGGCATTGGTCGGGCGTCGCACGAACAATTGCGCGCGGTGCTGATGGCTCTCGCTGAGATAGCCGATAATTTGGTCGAACTCCAGGCGCGCCAGCACCACGCCGTTCACCGCAACGATTTCGTCGCCCGGCTGCAACCCGGCTTTGGCGGACGGCGATCCCGGCATGGCTTGCAGAATGATCACGCGCCCGGGCAGCACCGAGACCACCGTGCCGAATCCCTTGCGCTCGGAATTCTCCATCTGCTTGAGCTGCTCGTTCTGATCGGGATCGAAGAAGATGGAGTGCGGATCCAAAGTGCGCAGCATGCCCGGAATCGCGCCCTGATAAACCGCTTGCTGGGTGTTTACGGGATCGGCCGCCTCGTTCTCGACCACGGAGAGAAGTTCCGTGAAGCGCTTGAGAGCGCTGTCCAGATCCGCCGTGGTGGGCGGCGCCGCGAACAAGAACAGAAGGGGTAGAAACATTTACTTCGAATACGTCATTTCGAGTAACGCAGCCGCTGTTTGGCCGCGTGCCGTTCCAGCGCCAGTTCAATCAACCGGTCGATCAGCTTCGGCATCGCGAGACCCGAATGCTCCCACATCTTAGGGTACATGCTTATGGAGGTGAATCCGGGAATGGTATTGATCTCGTTGATATACAGCTTGCCGGTCGCGCTTTCGAGCAAAAAGTCGACGCGCGCCATGCCTTCGCATTCCATCGCGCGATAGCATTCCACGGCTAGCCGCTGCATTTCGGCGGTCTGCTCGGGCGAAAGATCGGCTGGGATCACGGTCTGCGCCGCGTCGAGCAGATATTTGTCCTCGTAATCGTAGAACTCGCGCGAGGGCAGGATTTCGCAAGGCACCGCCGCAATCGGATGGTCATTGCCCAGCACCGCACATTCGAACTCGCGGCCAGTGATGCCGCGCTCGACGATGACTTTGCGATCGTACGAAGAGGCCAGTTCAATCGCAGCTTTCAGCTCCGCGCAGTTCCGGGCTTTAGAGATCCCGACCGACGAACCGAGATTGGCTGGTTTCACGAAGACCGGGAAATCGAGATCATGGTTCTCGGGAACGACAAAGTATTCGACCACGGGCAGGCCTCGCTCTTTCGCCACGCGCTTCATCATCTCCTTATCCATGGAGAGCGAAGATGCCAACACTCCTGCGCCAACGTACGGCAGATCGGCCAATTCAAGCAGCCCTTGGACAGTGCCATCTTCGCCAAAGGTCCCGTGCAACACGGGGAATACCACGTCGACGCCGGGATTTCCGCCAGGCTCGGGCAGGATCGGCTGCGGGCTCCACTTGCCCTCCTTCGAGATCAGGTAATGGATGATCTTGTATTTCTCTTCATCCATCGCTTCCATGACGGCCTTGGCCGATCGCAGCGAGACCTCGTGTTCGCCGCTGCGACCCCCGTAAATCACGGCCACTCTCGTTTTCATTCGCTACAGGATCCTCTTTCCCATGGCCGACATCACCAGCTCCACCGCCAGAATCGCAGTCCGGTTCGCATCGTCGATCACTGGATTCACTTCCACCACCTCCATGGACACCACGCGGCCCGTGTCGCCTAACATCTCCATAGCCAAATGCGCTTCGCGATAGGTGATGCCGCCCTGGACCGGCGTACCGACACCCGGCGCCTCCTGAGGATCGACGGCGTCCATGTCGAGCGAAACGTGGATGCCCGCCGTGCCAGCGCCGGCGACGCGAATGGCTTCCTCAAAAACCGACCGCATGCCGCGCTCATCGATATCGCGCATGGTGAAAGCATGAACCCCGGAGCGCTGCACAATGTCGCGCTCGGCGCCATCGACGGAGCGGATTCCCACGACAGCCACGTTCGCGGGGTCCACCTTCGGCGAGTAACCAAAGATTTCGGTCAGCTCCTCTGGACCTTGGCCGATGCAGCACGCGAGCGGCATTCCATGGACGTTTCCGCTGGGGCTGCTCTCGGGCGTGTTCATATCGCTGTGCGCGTCGATCCAAATCAGGCCGACGCGTTCGCCGCGGCGGTGAAAGAATCGAGACACACCCGACACCGTGCCAACCGCGATGGAATGATCGCCGCCCAGCACCAGCGGGAACTTGCCGGCGCCCAGCGCCTGGTCCACCATCTCCGCCACCAGCGTACAGGTTTCCGCGATCTGCGGAAGATACTTGGCTCGCGAATCGACTTGCGGCTGGCTTTCGCGCTGGATCACCGGCACATTGCCCAGGTCTTCCACTTCGTAGCCCAGATCTTCGAGGCGGCGATTCAGATTAGCGACGCGAACCGCCGATGGTCCCATGTCGACGCCGCGCCGTCCTGCGCCCAAGTCGAGTGGGGCGCCAATGATCGCGATGTGCTTCGCACACATGATTAGGGACGGGTTCGGTACAGCATGCGCGGGAAGGCGATGGTCTCGCGAATGTGCTCCAGGCCGCACATCCAGGCCACGAAACGCTCGATGCCCATGCCGAATCCGGCGTGCGGGACGCTGCCGAATTTGCGCAGATCGATGTACCAATCGAAGGCTTCGCGCGGCAATTGGTGCTCTTCCAGCCGCTTCAACAGCAGATCGAGATTGTGAATGCGCTCGCCGCCGCCGATGATCTCGCCATAGCCTTCGGGCGCGATGAAATCGACGCCTAGCGCGAGCTCGGGACGATCGGGATCAGGCTGGAAGTAGAACGCTTTGATCTCGGTTGGAAAACGATCGACAATGAGCGGCCGGTCCAGCCCCTCGGTGATCAGCGTCTCATCGGTGTTGCCGAAATCGCCGCCCCACTGGATCTCGCTGCCTTTCCTCTGCAGCGCGACAACGGCATCATCGTAGCTTATGCTCGGAAACGGCGACTGCACGCTTTCGAGCTTGCTGGTATCGCGCTCCAGCTCCTTCAGCTCGGCGCGGCGTTCTTCGAGCACCCGCCCAACGACGTAGACCACCAGCTCTTCGCCCACGCGCTTGACGTCTTCATACGTCGCATATGCCATCTCCGGCTCCACCATCCAAAACTCGGTCAGATGGCGGCGCGTCTTCGATTTTTCGGCGCGGAACGTCGGCCCAAAACAATAGACTTTGCCGAACGCCATGGCATCGGCTTCGTTGTAAAGCTGGCCGGACTGCGTGAGGTACGCTTTCTCGTCCTCGAAATAGTTCACTTCGAACAGCGTGGACGTGCCTTCACACGCGGCCGGCGTAAAGATGGGCGTGTCGACCAATGTGAATCCGTGCGTGTCGAAATAGTCGCGTACCGCGCGGATCACCTCATGACGAACGCGAATGGCCGCGTGCTGGCGCTTGCTGCGCAGCCACAGGTGGCGATGGTCCATCAGAAAATCGACGCCGTGTTCCTTGGGAGTGATGGGATACGGGTCGGCCTCGGGAATCCGCTGGACGATCTCGGCGCCCTCGACGTCCATTTCGTAGCCCGAGGGCGCGCGCGGCTCGGCCCGAATCTTGCCGCGCACGATCAACGACGATTCCTGCGTCAGGTTCTTCAGCTCTTCGAAGACCGCTTCATCCAGGTTCGCCTTCACCGCCACGCACTGCATGGTGCCGGTGCCGTCGCGCAGCAGCGGAAATACGATTTTGCCGGACTTGCGCAAATTATAGAGCCAACCGGCGATCTCAACGGGCTCGCCGGTGTGCCGGCCGGCGTCTTCAATTCGAATGCGGGAATAAGCCATTACGCTGTCTCTTCGAGCTTCTCAAAAATGCGCTGCACAATTTCGAGCGAATGCGGGAGCGGGAATTCGGGATAGTCGCGCAGCTCGAGCACCAGCGGATACTGCGTGGGCAGCGAGTGCAGCAGGCGCTTGGTCTCGCTCCAATCGATGGTTCCGGCCGTGGAATGGAACGGCCACAAATGGTTGTCTTCGGCGCCATCGTTATCGTGCAGGTGCGTGGAACGGATGCGTTCTTTCAGGAGGACGAACGCCGCGGCCACGCCTTCATTCATGTGCGCGTGCCCGACATCGAGACAAAAATTCAACTTCAGATGTGTCTGCTCCAGGAACAGGATCAGCCGCTCGGCGCTGGACAACTGGTTGGGCGTGTTTTCAAGCAGCACTTCCACGCCGCGCGCGCGGGCGAAGAGATTCAGCTCCTCAAGAGACGTGAAGGCAGCCTCCACTTTGCGCTCGTCGTATTCTTCCTCGAAAACGCCGATGTGCTGGATCAAATATCGAAACGGTATGATCTCGGCGATATCCAAGGCGCGTTTGATCTCGTCGAGCGCGTCGATGCGCTTGGCCTTGGTGAGTTCGCAAATGTTGATGTGCGAGTTGGGACCCGAGCGCCCCCACATATCGTCGCTGTACATGGGCGCGTGCAGGGAATGCAGCTTCAATTTGGAATCGTGGAACCAATGCCCAAGCTCGGTGATCTGGGCGCGATCGCGATAATCCAAATGCTGGCGCGCGCAAAAAATCTCCACCGCTGGAATGCCCGCCTGGTAAACGCGGTCGAGCCAGACGGTGTTCAAACGATGATTCACCAGCAGGTGCGTCGAGAGAACGTGGTGCATCAGTAGCCTTCGGCCTTTCCATTGCCTCGTGGATCTGTCGCGCCCTGGAGCCAGCCGCCATCATTGAGGATCGCTTCTACGCGCGCCACGCCCGACGCGGGATCAAGCTCGGACACGTCGTGTCCCATGGAGCGCAACAGCGCAACTGTATCGGGCGAGATTCCTTTTTCGACGTACAGCTTGTCCGGCATCCACTGGTGATGGAAACGCGGCCAATCCACGGCGTCCTGCACGTTCATGTGGAAGTCGGCCACGTTCAGGAACACTTGAAGCACTCCGTTGATGATGCGCGAGCCGCCGGGTGCGCCGAGTGCGAGAAAGAACTTGCCATTGCGCGTCACGATGGTGGGCGTCATAGAGGACACGGGGCGTTTACCGGGCTGAATCGCGTTCGCTTCGCCCTGGATCAAGTGAAACAGATTCTCGGTTCCGGGCTTGGCCGCGAAGTCGTCCATCTCATCATTGAGCAGGAAGCCAAGGCCGGGGACGGTGACGCCGCTGCCGTAGCCGTTGTTGAGCGTGTAGGTGATGGCGACTGCATTGCCCTGGGCGTCCACGATATTGAAGTGCGTGGTTTGGGTGCTTTCATGCACGCTCAACACGCCGGGGCGAATCTGCGCGCTCGGCGTGGCATGCTCGCGATCGATGGTGGCGCGGCGGCTTGCGATGTAATGCGGGTCGAGTAGCTTGCGTACAGGCACGGGCGTGAAGTCGGGATCACTGAAATACTCGCTGCGATCGGCGTAAAACCGGCGCATCACTTCGGCGACATAGTGGATCGACGCGGCGGAACCAGGGCCCTTCTTCTCGTAGCCCGAGCCATCCAGCATCGCAAGCATCTGGAGCAATCCGACGCCGCCCGCGCTGGGAGGAGGTGCGGTAATGATCTCGTCGCCGCGGTACTGGCCGTGCAACGGTTCCTGTTCGACGGCCTGATAAGCCTTCAAGTCGGCCAGCGTGATCAAGCCGCCGTTTGACGCCATGGCCGCAGCCAGCTTCTGCGCGGTTTCACCCTCGTAGAAATCGCTCGCGCCGCGATCGCGAATGCGCTTTAGTGTGGCCGCCAGATCAGGCTGGATGAGTTTGTCGCCATAGTGCGGTTTCAGGAAGATTCGCTTGGATTCGGGAAACTGCGCGAGAAGCGCGGAGTCGCTTTCTAGTGATGCTGAGAGCGCGTAGGAGACCGGGAATCCGGCGTCTGCGAGCTGGACCGCGGGGTCTAGCAACTCGGCCCACGGCTTGCGTCCGTACTTTTTGTGTGCGAGTTCGAGACCGCGCACGGTGCCCGGAACACCGGCGGCGCGCCATCCGACGATGCTGTCCTTGGTGACATTGCCCTTGGAATCCAGATACATGTTGCGCGTGGCGGCGAGCGGCGCTTTCTCGCGAAAATCGATGAATGTCGCGCGGCCATCGGCGAAACGGGCGAGCAGGAATCCGCCACCGCCGATATTTCCGGCCACCGGATGGGTTACGGCCAGCGCGAACGCAACGGCCACGGCGGCGTCGATCGCATTTCCACCGGATTGAAGCACGCGCAGGCCCACGTCCGTCGCGAGCGGTTCCTGAGCGACCACCATGGCATGGCGCGCGTTTTCTGGCTGGCGCGCGAACAAGCTCGTGGCAAGCAATAAGGCGCAGGCGACTCGGATTCGCATGGACACTTCGATTCTACCGTGCCGCCTGCTGGCGGTAAGGTGACGCGGCCACTCTACGCCGTGGACAGCCGAAGCTGCCGTTCGCGATGATACTGCGCCAGAGCCAGGTTGGCGGACGAGACGGTCTGCAACTGCTCCGCGATCTGTTCCAACGCGCGCCCGGGGACCGCGGCGTACATTTCGTCGTCGCCGATGCGGGTGTAGACGCGATTGCCGATGCATCCGGCGCTGGTCACCATGCCGTGCGCGAGGGCCGCTGGAATCGCCATGCACGTTGGCCGCGCGAGCAATGGCAGTTTCGACGACGCGCCCGCGCGAATGGCCGCTTCTTCGAGAAGCATGAGCTTGCCGGCCGCCGCAACGAACAACACTACGTCGGGATCGGTGGGCGTATCGCCGAGCGGCGCGAACACGATATTCTTGGGCGTTTCCGGGAGCACCGGGATGTCCGGCACTTCTTCCATTTTCAAATAGCCCAGGTTGACCATGGTGCCAAGCACGTCGGGCAGTTCCTTGGCTCGCTCTTCGGGCAGCGAAATTTTGTGCGTATACGATCCGATGGGGCAGTTGTAATGGTCGGCGGGAACGGTGGCGAAGGTGCGGCCTTCGGCGGCCAATCGCCAAAAGCTGCAGCCCGCGGGTTCGGACCCGGAGAATTGCTCGGTCCCCTGGGGAACCTCGGCGCGAAAGGCCACGGCGACCGGACGCTGTTTCAAATCCAGAATTTCTTGGAATCGATTTTCGAGCTCTGTGTAGTTAGGCATGCTGGCGTTCTTACTATCTTGGCACGTCCTCGGCTTGCCGCATGTAAGAATCAGAGGGGATGTCTTCCGCAGCAAAAACGCTCACCGCCCGGCAGTTCTTTTCGCGGCACGGGGTGTTGTCGAAATGGCACCCGCGCTACGAATTCCGCGCGGGGCAGCTGGAAATGGCGGAGGCCGTGGAGTCCGCGCTGGCGGAAAAGAAGCATCTGCTAGTGGACGCCGGAACCGGCACGGGAAAGACTCTGGCGTATCTGGTGCCCGCGTTGCTCTCGGGTAAACGTGTGGTGGTGTCCACCGGGACGAAGAACCTGCAGGAGCAGCTTTTCTACAAGGACATTCCGTTTCTTCAACAGCATTTCGACCGGCCGTTGCAGGTCTGCTACATGAAAGGCCGCGCGAATTTCGCCTGCCGGCAGAAGATTTACGACGCCGAGCGCGAGCCCATGTTGAGCGGACTGGAAGAAGTCGCCGATTTTCAAATCATCCGCGAATGGGAGAAGACCACCACGACGGGCGACCGCTCCGAGATCAAGACGCTGCCGGAATCGAGCTCCGCGTGGCAAAAGCTGGACGCGCGGCGCGACTTATGCACGGGCCAGAAGTGCCAGCAGTTCGAGCGCTGTTTTCTCACGGAAATGCACCGGCGCGCGCATGAGAGCGACATCATCATCGTGAATCATCACCTGTTCTTCGCGGACTTGGCGGTGAAGGACGAGGACTTCGGCGGCATCATTCCCGAGTACGCCGCCGTGGTGTTCGATGAGGCGCACGAGATCGAAGACGTGGCCGGCAAATATTTCGGAGCGGGAGTGAGCAACTACCAGTTCCAGGAGCTCGCTCGCGATATCTCCGCAGTTTCGCGCGCCAAGCAGTTCGGATCGGGCGAGTTGGATCGCGTGCTGGACACGTTGGACGATCGCGCACAGCAGTTTTTCCTGCTTTTCGGCGAGACCGAGGGGCGCGTGGCATTCAAGAACCACGCGGCGTTCTTCGACCAGCACGGTGATGCGCTGGAGAACCTGCGGCTGGCGCTGGAGCTGATCACGTCGCACATGCAGCTAGTGAAGAACGCGCCCGAAGAAGTGGTCCCGCTCTTCCGCCGCGCGCAGGAATTGCAGAAACGTCTGGACTTTTGGCATAAGGGCGCGGACCGATCATTCGTTTACTGGGTAGAGCGGCGCGGGCGCGGTTGTTTTCTGCAAGCCACGCCGATCGATGTTTCGTCCCTGCTGGAAGAAAAGCTCTTCGATAAGCTGGACACGGTGATCCTGACGTCGGCGACGCTTGCGGTGGGCGAAACATTCGAATTCGCGGAGCGGCGCTTGGGCATCCGTCACTCGCGCGCGCTGGTGGTCCCGAGCCATTTCGAGTACTCGAAACAAGCGCTGCTCTACGTTCCACAACGCCTGCCCGATCCGCGCTCGCCAGCGTTTCCCGGCGCTGCGGCGGACGAAATCACGCGCATCCTGCGCCACAGCCAGGGCCGCGCGTTCGTGTTGTTCACCAGCTATCAGCAGATGCGCATGGTGTACGATCGCGTCTCGCTCGAAATCGATTATCCGACGCTGCTGCAGGGCACCGGTCCGCGCAACGCCCTGCTGGACGAATTCCGCGCCACGCCGCATTGTGTTTTGTTCGCGACGTCGTCATTCTGGCAAGGCGTGGATGTGCAAGGCGATCAATTGAGCTGCGTGATCATCGACAAGCTGCCGTTCGCGGTGCCGAGCGATCCGGTAGTGGAAGCGCGCATCGAGCGCATCCGCGATGAGGGCGGAAATCCGTTCTACGATTACCAGATCCCACAGGCCGCGCTTGCGCTGAAGCAGGGCTTCGGACGGCTGATCCGCAGCAAGACCGACCGCGGCGTGCTGGTGTTGTTGGATAATCGGATTACGAAGCAGCGCTACGGCCAGGTGTTTTTCGATAGCCTGCCGCCGTACGGTTTCACCACAAAACTAGATGACGTGGAGAAATTTTTCGAGGTTTGAACTGAACAATGTTTGAAGTTACCGTGGAACAAACGTTCGCCGCCGGGCACGCTCTGCGCAATTATCATGGCAAGTCGGAAGACGTGCATGGGCACAATTATCGCGTGCGCGTGACGGTGGAGGGTGAGCAACTGGATTCCACCGGCCTGCTGGTGGATTTTCTGGAAGTGAATCGCCTGATCACCGGAGCGGTGGGATATTTGGACCATCGCTTCATGAACGATCTGCCGCCGTTTGACGAGATCAACCCGTCGGCGGAGAACATTGCGAAGTATTTCTACGACAAGGTGAGCGTCGGGCTGAAGAACGAAGTTCCGGTGCGGATCTCGGCGATTCAGGTTTGGGAAACGGACACCAGCTCAGCGGTCTACCGGCCCTAGGGCGTTAGCGCCCGAAATAATCGGCGTTGATCTTGGTGAAGTTGGCCCACTTTTCGGGCAGATCGTCGAGCGCGAAAATCGCCGAAACGGGGCACACCGGCACGCAAGCGCCGCAATCGATGCACTCCACCGGATCGATGTAAATCATGTTGTGCTCGGCGAAGTTGGGCGCATCCTTCTTGGGGTGGATGCAATCGACCGGACAGGCGTCGATACAGGCCGTGTCCTTCGTGCCGATGCAGGGTTCTGCAATAACGTAAGCCATTCGTTTCTCCAGGGGCGCGGCCTCAAAGCGGGCAGCGGGTGGGGTAAGCAATATTATAGCGTGAGCGCCCATTTTTCCGCGCGGATCGCGTCGAAACGGCCTGTTTGAGGGCTAGATGGAAGAAATCCAGGGGCGGCGCGGCATGCTATGCTTCCCACAGATGGCCACCAACGCGCAGATCACTGCCGAGCAGTACCTGCATATGACGTTCGAACACGATGCCGAGTTCGTTAATGGCGAGATTGTCGAGCGCGCAATGCCAGACAAGGTTCACTCCACCATCCAATTCCTCATCCTTATGGCGATTGGTCGTTTGATGCAATCCCATCCTTTGTTCCCCTATCCGGAACTCCGTTTACGACTGGAACCCAGGGTTTACCGCATTCCAGACATTTCCGTTTACAGTGGCCAGAGGCCACAAGAAAACGTACCTTCGACCCCCCCCTTACTTGTGATCGAGATCTTATCCAAGGACGACCGCTATCACAATCTCATGCAAAAACTTGAGGAATATCGCGTCTGGGGCGTTCCGAACATCTGGGTCGTCGACCCGTTGGCCAAGCGTCTCGCCACATACTCCGCGACCGGGCCCCAGTACGTATCAACCTTGAATCTGCCGGAATATTCGTTTGAGCTGACACCTTCCGCCCTCTTCAACGATCTTTAATCGAGAAAGCCCAACCAGGAAAGAGACCACTCGAAAACATGATCCCCAAAGTGCGCAAAGCAGTCTTCCCCGCCGCAGGACTGGGCACGCGATTTCTTCCCGCCACCAAGGCTCAACCCAAGGAGATGCTGCCGCTAGTGGACAAGCCTCTCATTCAATACGGCGTTGAAGAATGCATTCATTCCGGCATACAGAACATCATCATCGTCACTGGACGCGGGAAGTCCGCGATCGAAGATCACTTCGACGTGAGCTTTGAGCTGGAACAGACGCTCGAGGCCAAGAACAAGAAGGACCTCTTGAAGACCGTGCGCGACGTCTCCGACATGATCGACGTCGCTTACGTCCGCCAGAAAGAAGCGCTGGGGCTGGGACACGCCGTGCTGCGCGCCAAGGAATTGGTCGGCAACGAACCGTTCGCGGTGGTTCTCTCCGATGACGTGATCGATTCTGAGAACCCCTGCATCCGCCAGTTGCTGGACGTCTACGAGTTTTACGGAGCCTCCGTGGTGGCGCTGATGGAAGTGCCTGGCGACGCCATCTCCGCTTATGGGGCCGTGGACGCCGAGCCGGTCTCGCACAATTCGGGCAAGGATCGGCTGTTCCGCATCCGCAACCTGGTGGAGAAGCCCAAGCCGTCGGAAGCGCCCTCGAACCTGGCCATCATCGGCCGCTACGTGCTTACGCCGGAGGTGTTCCAGTCGATCGAGGCCATCGAGCCCGGCAGCGGCGGCGAGATCCAGCTGACTGATGCGCTGAAGCACCTGCTGCGCAACCGGCCCATCTACGGTTATCGTTTCGAGGGCACGCGCTACGATGCCGGAGACAAGCTGGGATTTCTCAAGGCCACCGTCGAGTTCGCGCTGCGCCGGCACGATCTGGGCGGACCGTTCCGCGAGTATCTGAAGCAGCTGAAACTGTGAGCCGGTTAGAGAACAAAGTCGCAATCGTAACAGGCGCCAGCCGAGGCATCGGGCGATCCATCGCCGAAGTGTTTGCGCGCGAGGGCGCGGCCGTGGTGATTTGCGGGCGCAAACAGGAGGCGCTCGACCAAGTGGCCCGCGAACTAGCCGGCCGCATCGCGCCGATGGCCTGCCACGTGGGGCGGCTCGAAGATCTGGAACGCATGGTGGATCGCGCCACGCGCGAATTCGGGCGCATCGACATCCTGGTGAACAACGCGGGCACCAACATCGCGCAAGGCCCCGCGCTCGAAATGACGGACGCCCAATTCGACAAGATGGTGGAAGTAAATCTCAAGAGCGCATTTCGACTCACCCGTTTAGTTGCCCCGGGGATGTGCGATCGCGGGTGGGGATCCATTATCAACATCGCGTCTATCGCCGGGATTCGCCCGCAATTCCAGAGCTTGCTGTATAGCATGACGAAGGCCGCGATGATGATGCTGACGCAGTCCTACGCGTTGGAAGCTCGGGCCGCGCGGAGTGCGCGTGAATGCGATCGCGCCGGGGCTGGTGGAGACGGTGTTGAGCGAGTACTACTGGAAAGACGAAGCGCGCTTCCAACCGCTGATGGAGCGGCAGCCGATCAAGCACCTGGGGCAGCCGGGCGAGATTGCTGAGATCGCGCTCACGCTTGCCAGCGGCGAGTCGTCCTATTTGACGGGCCAGACCATCGTCGTGGACGGCGGGCGCTTGTTATCCTCGATGTAGACCTATGGTTTGGAAGTTCATTCCCGCGGCCCTGCTGGCCGTTACGGCTATGGCCGGCGTTGTCATCGATGTCGAAATGGCGATGTCGCAGGGCAATTTTCCGCTGGCCGAAGCCATAGTGCAAAGCTATCGCACGCAGCGCGGAGTGACGCCTGAGTTTCTTGAAGCGCTCTCGTGGCTCGCGCGGGGCGATCTGATCACGCGGCAGTTCGACAAAGCCGACGCCAACGCGAAAGAGACCGAGAAGCTAGCCGTTCAATCGCTGGCCACTCGTCCCTTGGACGCCGAGCCGCATCTGCCGCTGGCCTTGGGCGCGGCCATCGAAGTCGAAGCTCAGGTGCTGACCGCCAATGGCGACCGTGCGGGCGCACTGGCGCTGCTGCGCAAGGATCTGTCGGCATATCGGACTACATCGATCCGGACGCGCATCCAGAAGAACATCAATCTGCTGACGCTTGAGGGCCGGCTTGCTCCGGCGCTCGAGGAGAGCGAATACCTGGGCGCAAAGCCTACACCGCTCGTGGCCTTGCGCGGCAAGCCCGTACTGCTGTTTTTCTGGGCGCACTGGTGTCCCGACTGCAAGAAGGAAGAGCCCATTCTGGCGGCCATCGCTAACGAGTACGCATCCAAAGGGCTGGTGCTGATCGCGCCAACGCAGCGCTACGGTTACGTCGCGAACGGGGATGAGGCGGGTCCGGCCGATGAGCTGAAGTACATCGAGCAGATCCGGCACAAGTATTACGCCGACCTGCTGAGCGTGCCGGCGCCGGTGAGTGAAGCGAACTTCCGCAATTATGGCGCGAGCACTACGCCGACGCTGGTGTTGATCGATCGCCGCGGGATCGTGCGGCTGTATCATCCGGGTGCGATGACGATGGATGAACTGCGGGAAGCTTTGAATAGAATAGCGCGGGATCGGACAGGCTGAAGCATGCTCGCAGGCAATAAAAAAGGCCCCGATCTCTCGGGGCCGATTTGCATGAACCCTAAACTACTGCGAGCCCTCTCGGGGCGCCAAGCTCTTACTTCTTTTTCTTGGCGGGCGCTTTCTTAGCGGCCTTCTTCGCAGCCTTCTTAGTTGCGTTCTTCATCGATTGATTCTCCCTAACATTCAGATTTGCGATCTTAGATCGCAGTGTGATTCATATATAAGGTTCTTTGAGACGAAAGTCAAGAAAAAAATGCACATCGGACCTCGCGCACCCGGCCTCCGCACCCCCGCCACGCCCCAAAACCATTTACATCACGAATTGTTCTGGGCCTCTCCGCTCCGTAAACACGCGATTTTGTTCTTGCCCGCGCGCCTCGCACGCGATACGATCGGACCAAATGACCTTGCGCCGCGCGATTACGATTTCCGCGCTGGCGTGGACCGGCCTAGCTCTCGCCGGCTGCGCGCACAAGCAACACCGCACCGCCAAGACGCCACCGCCCCCGCGCATGCCCGCTGAAATCCGCGACGGCGAAACCGGAATCGCAAGCTGGTACGGGCATCCCTATCACGGCCGCCCCGCGGCGAACGGCGAGATCTACGACATGGAGGGCTTCACTGCCGCGCATCGCACCCTGCCCTTCGGCACTTGGGTTCGAGTGGTCAATCTCACCAACGATCGGGCGGTGGACGTACGCATCACCGACCGCGGGCCCTTTGTCGAAAATCGAATCATTGATCTTTCGCACGCCGCCGCCGGAGTCATCGGACTCATCGGACCAGGAGTCGCGCGCGTTCGCATCGACATCCTCTCGGTCCCCACCCTCACCGCCGCTCAAAATTGGTATGCGGTCCAGGCTGGCGCGTTCCTCGATCAAGACAGCGCCGAGCGTGTCCGTGCCGCGCTCGAACGCGAGTATGGATCCGCCCGGCTGGTGCTCCGTCCCGGCAGTCCCCCGATCTGGCGAGTGCTGGTGGGACGAGCATCATCCGAAGCAGCGGCCGACGCAATCGCCCAACGGATACGGCAGCAGGAAGGCACTGCATTTATAGTGCGGCTGGATACCGGGGCGAGTGCCCAACCGTAAGGATTCCCTCAGTGGTTCCCCTGAAGTCGCTGCCAGGCCTTACGCGGCAAGTACTAATGCCATACCCCCCAATGAGGTATGCCCGATACCCCAAATGATCCCGCGATCTAATACCGTGGGGTGTTGTCGAAATCCTAAAGTCCCCGTAGAGTTTATGAAGGACGAAGGCACTCTCTTCCTAACAACATCAGATGGAATATCTGCCGAATGCTAGCGCAAGCTGAAGAACCCAAGCCGTTGCTGGTGGGCCAATCCCCACGGATCCGGAATGTCTTACGGATGGTGGAAAAGCTCGGGCGCTGCCGTTGGCCCGTACTGCTGCTCGGCGAAACCGGCACGGGCAAAGAGGTGGTGGCGCGGTCCATACATAATGTCCACGGCGCCGGCCCCTTCGTCACCATCGATTGTTCCTCCCTGGTCGGCCCGCTTGTGGAGAGCGAGCTGTTTGGCCATGTCAAGGGCGCATTCACTGGCGCGGTGGCGCTCAAGACGGGCTTGATTGAAATCGCCAACGGAGGCACCGCGTTCTTCGATGAGATCGGCGAGCTGCCGCTCGATTTGCAAGCCAAGCTTTTGCGCGTTCTGCAAGAGAAGGAGTTCCGGCCTGTTGGCTCGCTTACGCAAAAGCGCTCCGACTTCCGCGTAATCGCCGCCACCAACCGCGACTTGGCGAAGGAAGTGGAGAAGGGAACTTTTCGTCAGGATCTGTTCTACCGGCTCAACGTAGTGAACCTCCGGCTGGCGCCGCTGCGCGACCGCAAGGAAGACATTCCATCTCTGATCGCGCACTTCCTCGGCCGGCACGGCAAAGGTCACTCGCTCACGCAGGAAACGCTGGAGGCCATGCTCTCTTACGATTGGCCGGGCAACGTTCGGGAGCTCGAGAATTGCATTCAACACATGGTCGCGATCAACACCGGGCCATTGCTTC
Source organism: Bryobacterales bacterium (assembly GCA_963772905.1). Classification (GTDB taxonomy): domain Bacteria; phylum Acidobacteriota; class Terriglobia; order Bryobacterales; family Bryobacteraceae; genus Palsa-89. Next base: position 1,535,913 of record CAVYZD010000001.1, read on the forward strand.
ACGCCGCCGAATTGCCTTCGATGCTGCAGAATCACCTGGTCGTCAAGCGAGCGCAGGCGCTTTCGGTGGCGGTGGGCTATCAAACCCCATCCAAGCCGCCCGGCGAAGCCGATTCGCACGAACGCCGCGGACCGCAGGAATCCAACTACTCACCCATCGTTCCGCTGACACAGATCGAACGGCGCGCCATCCTGGAAGCGCTGGAATATACCAAAGGGGACCGCGCCATCGCGGCCAACTTGCTCGGCATCGGGCGCACCACGCTCTACCGCAAGCTCAAGGAGTACCAACTCGCCGTCTAAGAATCGTCTCCGTCTCACAAAGGCAGCGATAAAACTCGCGCCCGCGGCACTAACCCGTGTGGCGGAGCCGAGGATTCTCAAGATACTGCTGGTGGAAGACGACCTTCAAGATGAGCAGTTGGTGTCGGAAGCCCTCATCGAGATCGAGGAAAACCGGCAGTGGTGCAATTGGCGAACGTCCACCATCGTGCCCGTCGAGCAGCTTTGTGAGGCGACCGGCTGTTTGAGTCAAGACAGGTTCGATGTTGTTCTGCTGAACCTCAGCCTGCCTGATAGCCCTTCCCTGTTGGATACATTTCTCGAGGTTCGAGCGAGCGCGCCCGACGTGCCGATCGTGGTTTTAGCCGACGAACCCGACGAGAACCTGGCGAACCGATTGTTGCGCGAGGGTGCACAGGACGTGCTGGTGAAACCGGAACTCGAGTGCGCGCCGTTTGCTCGATCCATTCGTTACGCCATCGAGCGGCACCGGCGGGCGTTGGCCCTGCAAGCATCCGCGTTCACAGACGAACTGACGGAAGTGCTCACTCGCGATGCGTTCCTGCAAGTGGCTCGGCATTACACCCAGCTTTCGTTGCGCGGTCACGTGGAGTTGTTGCTGGCATCGGTCGAGGTTCCGTCGGAGCGCGAAACCCGCGAGCCGCTTCTGATCCAAGCTGCCGAAGTGCTTCGCAACGTCTTCGAAGCTCCATCCGTAATTTGCCGGTGGGATCGCTCCCGATTCGCTGTGATCACGGCAGGCCTTACCCGCACCACTGTGGAGGCGATGCTCAATCGCGCCGTTTCCGAGATGGTCGCCGGCGGCACGCGGTTCTCTGTGCGGCCGCTCAACCCCCGCGACAGCCTGGAAGAAATGCTGGCCGACGAACACGCGCACGGCAAAAACGCTATCCTGGCTGATTGAAAATCGCGCTAGACGCAACCTATAGCCTGGGCCGCGATCTGTCCGGCGTCGGCGTGTACTCGCGCGCAATCCTGGATGGCCTGACGCGAGCCCATCCGGAAGTCAACTTTCTGTTTTGCTATCGGCCGCACCGTTTTCTTCGTTCCTTCGCGGAACAGCTTCCGCGCAACGCCAGCCGCCGGCTGTTGCGAGACCACGCAACTTCGGCCGATCTGTTTCATGGCCTGAACCAGCGGCTCGGCGCAGCACGGCATCGCCGCGCGATCTCGACTTTTCACGATCTCTTCGTCATTTCGGGCGATTACTCCACTCCCGAATTTCGCGAGCGCTTCACCGCGCAGGCGCGAAATGCTGCCGAGCGTTCGGACTTGATCATCGCTGTCTCGGCATTCACCGCGAGACAAGTGGAGCGCTTACTCGGGGTGGATCCAGCGCGTATTCGCGTCATCCATCATGGCGTTCGTCCCGTGGCGCTAACCGCGCGGCCGCAAGCCCGGGAGCCAATGGTCCTGTCCGTAGGTGCAATCCAGCGGCGCAAGAATACGGTCCGCTTGGTGGAGGCTTTCGAACAGCTCGATTCCGGTTGGAAGCTGGTTCTGGCGGGCTCATCCGGATTCGATTCGCAAGAAGCGATCCAAAGCATCGCACGCAGCCCGCGCAAGCAGGATATCCAAGTCCTCGGCTATGTCTGCGATTCCGAACTCGAAGATCTGTACCAGCGCGCGGCGATCTTCGCGTTTCCATCTTTGGACGAGGGATCGGAATGCCGGTGCTCGACGCGATGGCTCGCGGCGTTCCGGTGTTGACGTCGGATGTCTCCGCCATGCCTGAGGTTGCGGGCGACGCGGCGCTGCTGGTTGACCCTCGCGACATGGGTTCCATCGCCGCAGGATTACGCCGGTTGGCCGATGACATAGGGTTGCGGGAGCAGTTCACCCAAGCAGGGCTTAAGTGGGCACAGGAATTTAGTTGGGAAAAAGCGGTGGGGGCAACCTGGAAGGTCTACCAGGAGTTGCTGTAACCAATTGGCTTGTCTAACTTTTTTCTTCGTCGATCGCGATCTTCAGAGCCTTCAGAAATTTCTGATCTTGCGACGTCAGTTTGATCTTCCCCGTGGATTCAAACTTGCGCTTCGGTGGAGCTTCCGTTTCTACTGCTTCGGATTCTCCATCTTCCGATTCGTATTCCCCATTCTCTTCGCGCTTGTTAAATCCGATGGTGGCTTCCAACACCAGGAAGACATCATACCCCGCCCGTTTAATCTCTCCGATGGCGGCCGCAATGCGGTCGGAGTCGGACAGCGATTCGTTGATCGCATTGCCAAGCTCTTGCATCAGCTCTTTTAGTTTTTCTTCCACGCATTGCCCCTTTCTCCTTGCAGCGGGCTTCCCTCATAGGATATCACTCTACCTACTTGATGTTGCCGAGGCAACCACAGTTTCACCAAAAGGTAAGTGGGCCGTTGTCCGTCTTCCGCTCCCCAAGACATTTATCGGTTCGAACGCTCGATTCTCAGTAGCGATTCCTTAGCCCTCTCGCATTTCGCACAAACGCCACCGAAGCGCCTTCGCTACACTAGTACTAGCCCATGTTTTCAACGGCAAAGAAGTTTTTGGGCCACGTGATCCCCGGAATCGCTCGCCCCTTACACATCATGTGGAACCAGGTGATCGGATTCTTTTTCATCGTGTTAGCCCTGCTACCGGTCAACTACATCATAAAGGACTGGCGAAACGACGCAACCCCCCGGCTGGCGCTGGAGATTCCCTTCGCGCTGATCATGTTCGGATTTGGCGTCCACTCTTTCCTGCGCGCGCGCAAAATCTCGAAGTCATGAGCGCGGATCGCGGCGCGGACCTCGGCGCGGACATGCCCGGCCAGTACCCCTTCACCCGAGGGATCTATGCGGATATGTACCGCGGCCGCCTCTGGACCATGCGCCAGTACGCCGGCTTCGGAACGGCTGAAGAGAGCAACCACCGCTACCGCTATCTGCTGTCGCAGGGCATCACCGGACTCTCGGTTGCATTCGACCTTCCCACGCAAATGGGCATGGATTCCGACCATCCGCTCGCGGCTGGCGAAGTCGGGCGCGTGGGTGTCGCCATCTGCTCGCTCGCCGACATGCAGCGGCTCTTCGATGGCATTCGCCTAGCCGACATCACCACGTCGATGACCATCAATTCCACGGCGGCAATACTTTTGAGTTTTTACGTGTTGGTCGCCGGAAGCCAGAGTGCGGATCTGCGGAAGATTTCCGGCACGATCCAAAATGACATTCTGAAAGAGTACATCGCGCGCGGAACCTACATTTATCCGCCGCGCCCGGCGATGCGCATCATCACGGACCTGTTCGCTTGGGCGGCCCGCGAGCTGCCCGAATGGAACACCATCTCCATCAGCGGTTATCACATTCGCGAAGCAGGATCCACCGCGATTCAGGAGGTGGCCTTCACGCTGGCCAACGCCATCGCCTACATCAGCGCCGCCATCGAAGCCGGACTGGATGTGGATGCGTTCGCGCCCCGGTTGTCGTTCTTCTTCAACTCGCATAGCAATTTCCTTGAAGAGATTGCCAAGTTTCGTGCGGCGCGGAGGCTGTATGCGAAGATCATGCGTGAGCGTTTCGGGGCCAAGAACCCGCGCTCGATGATGCTGCGCTTTCATGTGCAGACCGCGGGGTCAACGCTGACGGCGCAACAGCCGGACGTCAATGTGGTGCGGGTGTCGATGCAGGCGCTCGCGGCGGTGCTGGGCGGGGCGCAATCGCTGCACACGAATGCCAAGGACGAGGCGCTGGGGCTGCCCACCGAAGAAGCGGCGAGGCTGGCTCTGCGGACGCAGCAGATCATCGCGCACGAAACCGGAGTGACGAATACGGCCGATCCTTTTGGAGGCAGCCACTACATCGAGAAGCTGACGGATGAGATCGAGCGCGGCGCCGAGGAGTACATCGAGCGGATCGATGCCATGGGCGGCACGCTCGAAGCCATCGAGCGGGGATTCATCCAGGGCGAGATTCAGAACGCAGCGTACGCTTATCAGCAGGCTGTGGAGCGCGGCGATGCGGTGGTGGTGGGCGTCAACAAATTCCAGCAAGACGAGAAAGAGACGCCGACGACGTTTCGTCTCGATCCGGCGCTTGAAGCGCAGCAGATTGCGCGGCTCCGCGAATTGCGCGCCTCACGCGATGCCCGCACGGTGGAAACGCGTTTGTGCGCTCTCGAAGCGGCGGCGCGGTCGGGCGATAACCTGATGCCGCACATTCTGGCGTGCGCCGAGGCGTACGGAACGGTGGGAGAAATTTCCGATCGCTTGCGCGCGGTGTTCGGGGTATATCAGGAACGCTGACTGGGAACCTATTTCCCCACCAGATGCGCGTCGCTCTTTTCGTTTTCGTTGCAGATGAATTCGATCAAGTCGGTGTTCAGCATCACCCGCTGCTTGATCATCACGGTCCACGGCTTGGTGTACGCCTTGGGATCCTCCACCGTGACCTCGATCTCGAGATTCCCGTAGTTCACCCGTCGGAACCGCTCGGTCATCTTGCCGGTGTTCGTCAGCGGACTGCCCTCCACATCCAGCCACACGTCGTCGCGAAACCCGGTGGTCTCAACCACCAGCGTGTCGCCATCCCAATGCCCGATCGAATAGCCGTACCACCACGGCTGCACATCGGCAGGCGGCAGCGGACGCCCGTCCATGAAGATTTGCCGCACGCCACCCTGCGCCTCGTACAAAATCACGATCAGCTTCGGAGTCTGAATGATCTTGCGCGGCTGCGGGTGCAGGTGTAGCTGCATCAGCCCGAGCGGCAGGCAGTGCGCATCCGGATTGTCCTTGTTGTTCTCTCCCTTGCGCTGTGCGCGCACTTCTTTGGCCCAGGGCGTCATCGGCAGGCCATCTTTCAAGGTCGACCCGATATTGAAGAACTGATTAATACCAGGGGGAGGCGGTCCGAGGCCAACCCCGCCCGCGGCAAATTGTGATCCGGCCGGAAGTGCCGGGGGTGCTGCCGGGGGCGAGAGCGGCAGTTGCCCGGGAATGCTTCCATCGGTGGGGGCCGGCCGGGGCTGCCGAGCAATTGTCCAAATCCCGGACAGATCCGGGTGCCCGTCGGCGGTCCTCGGCACGGGGCCGGTAAAATCCGGCTTTCCGTCGGGGCCTTTGGGAACGCCCGGTGTTGGATAATCCGGCCACTGTGCGAACAATGAACCCGGAACTCCGCTCAGAACCATCCCTACCAGCGCAATATTGAATAAGGATCTCATTGGATTACTCATCTAGCTTACCTCTCGTTCCGCGCCGCTTGGTTCCCTTCTTGGCCGCCGCAGCCGACCGCCACGCCCCGCGCAGCAGATCCTGCATGGCATCCGGATGCACGCGCGCCAGGTTCACTAGAACGTACGGATACTTCAGGTAATGATCGGTGATGAAGTAGGTTTCGGGATCGGCTGCGATCAGCTCCTCGCGCCCCTCCATGCTCATCAGCACCACCAGCGCGTCGAGCTCAGGCCGCAACCGGGCCATCATCGTTCCGCGCACCTTGAACGCCGGCGTGCCGTAGGACGAGGCCTCTTCGACGCCCGCCAGTGCCAGCGCTATCTTGCGAACGGCCGCGAACGTCATCACATCTATGCTAATCCCCAATTCGCCCATCCCGATTCCCCGGCGTCGCCCTGCTAAACTGGGCACATGGAGCGAAAGATCTTCTGGCTCACTTTCGCGATCCTGGGGCTAATGGCCGATGTCTTTCTCCCGCTGTGGTGGGCGCTGGGCGCGACGATTCCCATCGCCGTCTTCAGTTGGTGGGTGGCGTATCGCAGCTACTGGTTCTAAGACATGAACGCTCACTTCTTTGCACTGCTCCTGATCTTTGGCCTGGGCCATGCCGCGCGCGACCCGGTAGACCCCGCCAAGGCAGTTCAATTGCACAGCCGCATCCCGTGCGACGGCTATGGCGGGCCCGAAGAAGCGGTCCACGTGCAGGTGACGTTTTCGTCCGGCGCGCCTGCATCCAGCGCACCGACAACCGCCGCGGCGCGCGAGTTCGTCGTGAGCCGCTTAGAGACGGACAAGTGCTCGGTGGAAACCATGTTTCAGTGCTGGCATAAGCCGAGAACCGGCTGGCACGACGTGTGGTCAGCCGCGAGCAACGCCCCGGGTGCTAAGCCCACAGTCGGCGACATCCTGCCGCTGGCCTCCTGCCATGAGTGGGGATCGAGCGAAGCGCCGCAATACGTTCTGAGTGGCTGGCACCAGGAAGGCTCCGAGTCCAAGCCGATGTGGCGGCAAGACATGGTGAAGCAGGTTTCGTCGCAACCGGAAGTCTACGAGTTCACCGATCCGAACGGTGGAACGGCGCGGTTGGAAATCAGGCGCTAACCGCGCATTTACCCCAAACACCCTCAATGTGGTCATCTGAGATTTGCTCGTCGAGCAGTTCCCCAATCCAATGCAAATTGCCTTTGCGGGCGGCCCGAATAGGAAGCTCCTCTAACGAAAGGTCGGGTTTCGTCCACCAGTCGGCGATGGCAATGGTCAGTATGATTGCTCCGGCCGCCAGTAACACAGCGGTTCGGTTGCGTTCTTCCCACGCTCGTTCTAGACGCCACATGATTTCGGGTTGGACTGGTTATTATCTCACCCAGCACGTCGGCGCTACTCAACCGCAGTCGGCTCCAAGGCCTTGCGTGCCTGCTCGGCTTGCTTGGACATGCGCAATGTTTCGGTAGGGATCTGGAGCGCCGAAAACATGTCCTTGGTCTCGGCCATGGCGAGATCGACGATCGAGTACAACTGCCGCACGGAGATCAGAACCGGCCCTCCCGCGGGGTTCAGGACGGTTTCCAGATGCACCTTGTCGATGGATATGCCTTTCCGGTACAGCGCCCGGGTCAGCTTATGGCTGTAATTCGTCAGAGAGGCGAGACAGCGGTCGAGCGGCGATGCTGCGGCGGTTGATAGGGCACCCATGGGGAGACGCACTGCAGGCGGCATATTCCAGAAGGCAGCGACGCGCAATCCGACGTCGTCCCAGGAGTAGTCGAGAACCCGCGAGCACGCAGCGCGTTCCAGGATGTGCTCCTGGTCCATGAGAACGATGATCCGCGAGTGCTCCTCGGGAAAATTGCACGCGATCAGCACTTCGCCGAGGTTGCGGAACAGGCCGCAGATGTACGCTTCTCCGGGATGCGGATAGCCTACGACGGTGGCTACTTCCCGGCTCAGCACCGCAGTGAGCACGGAGGTGAGAACGAGTTCCCGCAAACCCGGGGAACGGTTTGCAAAATGTTCGATGTACCGCACGGCGCTGGCCATGCTGCGGACCTCAAGCCACCCCAGCACTGTGATGGCGTGGGCGACACTCATGATGGGACGGCCGGATTGATTGTGCATGGCCGAGTTCGCAAGGCGCAGCACTTGCGAGGCCAGGCCAACGTCGCGCAGGATCACTTCCACCAGCTTGGTGTGACTGCCCCCATCCAGATCCAGCGTCCGGACCATGATCTCGTTGGCATGGTCGCAGAACGGAGGCACGCCTTCGCTGCGGGAGATCTGTGCGACGCAAAGGTCCAGTTTCTGTTGCCTGCTCAGGCTGCGGGCGGCCTCGAGTTGGGTTTTGTTGAAAATGCAACCCCTCCTGCTAGTCTTTTCGGCCAGCGGGGCAAGAAATTGAGGCCTGCGCGCGTCCCCGTTGCCGCGCCGAAGCGATAAGGTCCGCGTCAAGAGCAAGAATGCTTACACAGGGCGCCATTCCTGCGACACTTTTTAATCCAACACCACATATCGGCAGAATTTGGTCTTGACACTGACGTTTATTCCCAGTACAGTGTGCTAACCACCGTAATAAATTGCATTTGATTCTTGAAATCAACGTGTTTATGGAGGAGCACATTGAAACTTGTCGCCGCTCATTGCCCAACTCGTCTCTTGGCCCTCTTAGTAGTGGCTTCTCTCCTGCGGCTCCCTTCCATTGGCGCAACGGATGAAGCAGCAGACTCGGCAGCGGTCCGCGAGCAGATCAGGCAAATTCGAGCGGATTGCCATGTAGACGACGCCGAAACCAATCCTAAGAAGTTAAAAAAGCAGAATACTTGTGTCGAACAAAGGACTCAAATTCTGAAAGAGAAAGTGAATGCGCTGAATGATCTTCAGTCGACCGTTCGCGCGCTTAATACGCAGGTCCAGCCTTCCGTAACGCCGCTTGTTCCAGTCGGAGCCGCTCCCGGCGGCGCGGCTTCGCGGAGCGCGGGTGTGCAGAGCACGCCCGGCCCAAGCCCCACTGGCGAGGCTGGGGGCTCGGTCAGCAATACGCCCAGCACTTGCGGCAATAACGCGGCGGCGACTGACAACGCGCTGATTCGCGTGCATCGCGTCCTTATGGCGCCGAAGAACGCATCCGATGATTTTGGATATCGGTTAGGAAGACGCTATCTCATTTACCAAGTCACGATTTCCAATGACAACAAGGACTACCAATATCTGCTCCACGATGTGACCGTGGACCTTACGCCTTTTTTTGCTCCGCCACCCCGTGATTCCACGACCAAGCTCGAACCTGATTACAGGTTTTCGGCTTCCAGTCAGGATCTGACGCTCCTGCGCGGGATCCCAGAAAAAGGACAAGACCTCGATCGACGCAATCTAATTTTGCACGTACTGACGGGAATCGGAAGCGTCGCCGGCGCAGTGAGCGGCCTCACTGCGTTCTCCGACGTCATGGGTTCGTCGGTAGCGGTCTTCAATGGCTCATTTCTTCAGGGCTACAGCGGCATCGCGCCCGATCATACCGGTACGCAACTCAACCGTCTAAGCGACAGCGCCTATATCGCGAACACGCTCGTCGACAAACAGCGCGCGAAGACCATCGCGATTTTCATACCCGAAGCTTTAATAATGTCCCGGTCCCAGCAGAAGGATTATTGGAAGGATCCACAAGCTTTCCTCGCCAACAAGCAAACCGCCTACAATCAAGCCGATGTTTGCGTGGATGGCGCCTTCATAACGACCGTGGCCTCCTTAACGCTCACGAAGGCTGTCTTGGTGCCCAAGCCGGTGACCGCTACCATAGCCGCGAGTGGTCCGGCGACCTTGATCGTTCAGGGAACCAATCTCGCCACCACCGACACACAGGTCATCGGATTAGGAACCGCGGTGACATTGACCAAATCAAACGGAACCACGGGAACCGTCGATGTCACGCTGCCCGCCAACTACACCTCCGGTATGACGGTTCACCTGGCCTCGGCCGCGAATCCGAGTATCGTCAGCTCCACGATTGCGACCAGCACAATGTCGAAGCTTGTTGTGACGAAGGCCACCTTGCCCCGAGGATCGGCTGCAAACGCCCAGGCCACCTTGACCATCACAGGAACCGGCCTCGTTAGTGGCGACACACAAGTTGTCGTCGGCTCCACAACCACCACCCTGACAAACGTCACTGGTGGAACCTCGGGAACCGCCATCATCACCCTGCCGATGGGTTACGACGATACCACCGGTATTCAGGTCTACTTGACCTCAGCATTGGTGACGCCGTACGTCCCGGACTTCAAGAGCGATCCGCCCACTACAACGACCCATTAGGTCGCGGAGTCATCGCTTCATCCACGGTCACCGCCCCGAATCGACAAACCGCCCGGACCTGTATACAATCATGTGAGTCACGTTCTAATTGCTTGCTCGGCCGCTGCCAAAGGCATTGTCAGGATGCCCGGCTGGGCTTCTAAACATAGGAAGGTTTATGGAAAGACCCTATCGAATAGCCACGTCTGCCTGGCTGTTCCCCGTATTGCTGACTCTGGCCCACGCCCCCGCGTTCGGTCAGGTCAATCTCGCCGGAGTTTGGAACAATCTCCAGATTCTGCACGAAGACGAGCCCGAACGCCTGCCCGGCCCTGAATTGGGCGATTACCTGGGCGTCCCCATCAATGGCGCCGCTCGCTACCGCGCCGATGCCTGGGATGCCTCGCTCATCACGCTGCCCGAATACCAGTGCCGCGTTCACCCGTCCGATTACGTCCCCAGTTTCGCCGGCCTGCGCATGTGGGAAGAGTTCGATAAGGACACGCAACAGCTCATCGCTATCCACACCCACCATTTCGCGTGGGGCACCGAGCGCACCATCTGGATGGACGGCCGCCCGCATCCGCCGCCCTATGCGCTGCACACATCGCAGGGCTTCTCCACCGGCAAGTGGGAAGGCGACGTTCTGGCCGTCACCACCACGCACTTAAAAGAAGGCTGGATCCGCCGCAATGGGCTGCCACGCAGCGACCGCGCGGTGGTGACCGAGCATTTCATCCGGCACGGCGACAATCTGACCATCATGACGGTGATTCGCGATCCCGCTTATCTCACCGAGCCGTTCATCCGCACGCGCGACTACCTGTATGAAATCGGTGGCCAGATTGCGCCCTATCCCTGCGAAAGCGTGGAAGAGATCATCCGGCCGAAGGGCGTGATCCCGCATCATCTGCCGGGCACCAATAAATTCCTGGACGAATTTCCGGCCGCGCACCACATCCCTCCCGAGGCCGCTCGTGGAGGAGCCGACACTATGTACCCCGAATATCAGAACAAAATCCGTGGCGCTGCTCCGGCTGCGAAGGCGGCGGCGAAATGAAAACCGTTCTCGCGCTTTTCGTCGTATCCACTGGCCTAATTTTCGCGCAGGATTCTGAAGTCCACGTGCTGCCGGTGCAGGGCAACATCTACATGATCGTCGGGGCCGGCGGCAACATCACTGTACAGACCGGCAAGGACGGTGTTCTAGTAGTCGATACCGGACTTGCGCCCATGGCCGACAAAGTCCTGGCCGCAATCAAATCCATTTCGACGGGGCCCATCCGGTATGTCATCAACACGCATTACCATCCCGATCACACCGGTGGCAACGTGAAGATCCGCCTGGCTGGCAGCACCATCGTCGGCGCTAACGTCACGGGCGACATTCAGGACGCGGGCGTGGGTGCGCAAGTCATTTCGCACATCAACGTGCTGAACCGCATGAGCGCGCCCACCGGGACGCAGGCGCCGAGTCCCGAGAAGGGCTGGCCCACCGACACGTTCCTGGGCGATCAGAAGAAGCTCTACTTCAACGGCGAGGGCGTCGACATACTGCATCAGCCCGCCGCTCACACCGACGGCGATAGCATTGTCTTCTTCCGCCGCGACGATGTCATCAGCACCGGCGACATTTTTACCACCACCAACTACCCGATCATCGATCTCGCCGCCGGCGGCACTATTCAAGGCACGATCGACGCGCTGCAGAAGATCGTTGACATGATCATCCCGATTTACGGCCAAGAAGGCGGAACGATGGTGATCCCGGGGCACGGGCGGCTGTGCGATTTCGGCGACGTACTCAACTTTCGCGAAATGACAATCATCATTCGCGATCGTGTGCAGGACATGATCAAGAAGGGCATGACGCTCGAGCAAGTGAAGGCCGCGCGGCCCACGCAGGACTACGATCCCCTATATGGATCGACCACCGGCTTCTGGACCACCGACAAATTCGTCGAGGCTGTGTACAAGAGTTTGAAGGGCGAGAAATGAGAAACAAATCGATTTACGTTTTGACCATCTTGGCGTTTGCGCCCGCGCTGTTCGCGCAGTTCCCCGGAGGCCCGCCGCCCGGTCCGCCGAAGCCGGCGAAGGAAATCGCGCCCATCGATCTGACGGGCTACTGGGTTTCCATCGTCACCGAAGATTGGCGCTTCCGCATGATCGCCGCGCCCAAAGGCGACTTCGCCGGAGTGCCGCTGAATCCGGCCGGCATCAAGGTCACGAAAGAATGGGATCCCGCCAAGGACGAGGCCGCCGGCAATCAGTGCAAGGCTTACGGCGCAGCTGGACTGATGCGCATTCCCACGCGCTTGCACATCACCTGGCAGGACGACAACACGCTCAAGATCGAGACCGATGCCGGAACGCAGACCCGCTTGCTGCACTTCGGCCCGCCGCTGCAGCTCACGGGTCCGCCGACGCTACAAGGTTATTCATCGGCGCGCTGGCTGGGACCAGCCGGCGGCATTGGATATTTTGGAGCCGCGTTTGATCCCACCAAGGGCGGATCGCTCGAAGTGAACACCAGCCATCTGGCGGCCGGTTATCTGCGTCGCAACGGGGTTCCTTACAGCGATAAAACCACGGTTCAGGAATTCTACGACGTGATCAAAGAGCCCGAAGCGAATTGGATTGTGGTGAAGACCATCGTGACGGATCCGACGTATCTGTTCCGCACCATGATCACCAGCACGCATTTCCGGAAGCAGCCCGATGCCACGGGTTGGAGCCCGTCGGCCTGTTACGACCGGTAACCGCTTGCTTACGCGCGCGGCTCAGTAACGCGCCGAATCTGCCGAGCCGCGACCGTGAGGAAGCGGTTATGGAATCATCCATCTCTCGCCGGGTTCAAGAACTTTGAACCCCACCGAGGGCCGGAACCCCAGCATGTGATCCACGAAATGGCTGGCGTCGGCGTAGTGCATGGGAATCAGCCAGCGTGCATGAATATCTTCGGCTAGTTGGCCCGCCGCCGCGACGTCGAAGTTGCCCGCGCCTTCAATCGGCAGCAAAGCGGCGGTCACGTTGTATGGCCGCAAACGCCCGACAATTCCTTCGTACCATTGGCAGCCGCCGGCGTGATAAATCGTGCAGGCGCCGAAGCGAATCAGATAACCGAGGTGCGGGTAGCCGCCGATGGGGGTCCAGTTCAATTCCGGATGCGCCGATGGCACGGAATAAACCCGTCCATACGGCCCATTCTTGAAATACTCGACGCGCAAATCGGAATCCGTAGTCGTCATGCGGTCGAATGGAATGCCGATGGAGCGGGCATGTTCGGCGGCGCTTTTGGGCAGGACAACTTTCACACGGGGCGAAGCTTTCAGCATTTCGGGCAGTGTTTGCGGGTCCATGTGCAAGGGGTCGGTATGAGTGCACAGGATCAGGTCCGCATTGGTTATTTCGCCCGGTGCGAGGGGTGCGGCAGGAGAGGAAAGGCTCGGATCGACATAAAACACCATGCCTTCATACTTGATGGCGAAGCCGGCGTGCCCCAGCCACCAAAGCGCGGGCGAATCGGCGTTGGTACTTTCAATTTCGCGGATCAGGTCGCTCGTCACCGGATTGCCGCTGCCCTCTCCAGGCGATCGCGGATCGCGGCCCATTCCTCGGTTCGCGGGGGCTGCTCGATCGCGATCCAATCCCACCCTTGGGCGTCGGCTTCATGCAATTTCTCATACAGCACCGCGGCGTACTCGCGCGGATCGGCGGGCATTTGGAGACAGATTCCGCGCCCGTTCGCAGGAGGCTTTCCCGCTTCGATCAAGATCAGTGGAGTCCTGGGGCTGTAGTGCCGGCGATGCAGACCCGGCGACGAATGAGGGCCTTCGGGCGCCGCTCCCGACACTTTGACGGGGCCGATCACGGCTTCGATTTCTTGTTGCGTTACCATGCCCGGTCTCAACAATACTGCATCCGGACCCGCGAGTGAAAGAACAGTCGACTCGATTCCGACTGTTGTCCGACCGCCATCCAAGATCATCGCGACGCGATCGCCCAAGCCATCGCGCACATGTTGCGCCGTGGTTGGCGAAAGTTCGGTGAACCGATTGGCGCTCGGCGCGGCGATGGGAACACCGGATTCGCGAATCAGCGCTAGCGCGAGAGGATGCGCCGGCATCCGAATGCCGACTGTATCGAGGCCCGCGGTCAATCGATCCGGTACGTGCGGCCGTTTCGGCAATACCAATGTCAGCGGCCCAGGCCAAAATGTTCGGGCTAGATTTTCGGCTTGTTCCGGCCATTCGCGCACCAGCGAGCGCGCCATTTCGACGGAGCACACGTGAACGATTAGCGGACTCTCGGGCGGCCGGCCTTTCGCGGCATAGATTTTGTCGATCGCGGTAGGGTCCAGCGCGTTTGCTCCAAGTCCATAGACAGTTTCGGTAGGAAAGGCAACCAGCTCGCCGGCGCGGATCACCTCAGCAGCATTAATCAGGCAGGTCTTCGTTTCCATCGCCCGAGACTTTGCCCGTGTGCTTGTAGACCAGGAACGCGTGCATCAATCGATCCAGATCGCCGTCCAACACGCGATCTACGTCGCCGATGGAGAGCTTGGTGCGATGATCCTTCACCATGCGATACGGCGCCAGCACGTAGCTGCGGATCTGGCTGCCGAAATTGATCTCGAGTTTCGAGTCTTCCACCTTCTTATTCGCAGCCTGCTTCTTCTCCATCTCGTATTCGTACAGGCGCGCGCGCATTTGTTTCATCGCGCTGGCACGATTTTTGTGTTGCGACCGTTCGTTCTGGCACTGCACCACGAGGCCGGTGGGAATGTGTGTCATGCGCACGGCCGATTCGGTGCGGTTCACGTGCTGGCCGCCGGCGCCTGAAGCACGGAACACGTCCACGCGCAGGTCCTCCGGTTTGATGTCGATGTTGATTTCGTCATCGATCATCGGATACACGAACACCGACGCGAACGAAGTGTGCCGGCGCGCGTTGGCGTCGAAAGGAGAAATCCGCACCAGGCGATGCACGCCGATTTCCGACTGCAGCAGCCCATACGCGTTTTCCCCGTTCATTTCGAGTGTGGCCGATTTGATGCCCGCACCCTCGCCTTCCAAACGGTCCGTAACCACGGCCTGCATGTTGTGGCGCTCGGCCCACCGTAGATACATGCGCAGCAGCATCTCAGCCCAATCCTGGCTCTCGGTTCCACCGGCCCCAGGATGAATGGCCATGATGGCGCTCTTCGAGTCATTAGGTCCCGAGAGCAGCATGCCGGTTTCGAGCACTTCCAAACGCTCGGAAAAGGCTTGAATCTCGCGGTCCAGATCGGCCGTCACGTTCTCGCCCTCGCGCCCCAGTTCAAACAGCGTGTCCAGATCGGACGTCAGGCGCGAGACCTCGGCCTCGTCCGCGATGGCCTGTTCCAGACGCTTACGCTCCTGCATGATCTTCTGGGCTTTTTCCGGCTGCTGATTCCAGAAATCGGAATCGGAGATCTGCTGTTCGATTTTAGCTATCTGCAGTTTCTTATTGGATGAGTCAAAGATAGCTCCGCACAGCGTCGGCCTGCTGGCGGAGCGAAGCGTACTCTCTCTCGTGTTCCTCGAAGGTCATGGAAGTTCTATTTTACCAGGGGCGGCAACTCGAGCAAATGGCCACGCTTGCCGACATTCCAGCCTTCGGTGCGCCCGAGCCATGCATGCTGCCCGGCGGCCTCATGGATGTGGCCGCAAAAGAAGTAGCGGGGCTGCTCGCGCTCGATGAATTGGCCGATCGCGACGCTGCCGAAATG
The DNA here is from genome assembly GCA_963772905.1 of Bryobacterales bacterium. Taxonomy (GTDB): domain Bacteria; phylum Acidobacteriota; class Terriglobia; order Bryobacterales; family Bryobacteraceae; genus Palsa-89. Next base: position 1,551,442 of record CAVYZD010000001.1, read on the forward strand.
CTTCCCTTCGCCCGCCCGATCGAGCGCCGTCCCCTTGGGAGGCGTGTGGCAGATGAGCACCAGCGGATCGAGTCCGGAGAATCTATTGAGGCGCTCGGTCAATTCCTGTTCGCTGTATTCGCCAGGGGTATTGAAGGGCGTCCTGTTCGAGTAGCCGAGTCCGGCGACTTGGTAGCCCGCGATCTCCATGGTCCGTCCGTGAAAATCGTGAAAACCGAAGTCGCGGCAGAAGCGGGTGATGTCGGCTTCCGATTCGTGGTTACCGGGAAGCACGTACATTCGTTCGGCGCGTTTCTGCATGATGGGTCCCATCGCGTCCAACCCCCGGCCGAAATTCGCGAGATCTCCGGCGGCGAAGTAATAATCCGCTTCGACGGCCATCAATTTTTCGAGCGCGGCCTGATCGCCGTGGATGTCGGAAAAGATGAGCAGCTTCACTGCAACGAGATTAGCAGGCGCTTCCTAGGGGCTCCAATGCCGCAGCGCCTGTTCGATGGCGTCGAGCGATACCGGCTTCGCGACATAATCGTCCATGCCGCAAGCCAGGCATTCCTCGCGTGTCCCGGCGATGGCATGCGCGGTCAGGGCGACAATTGGAATTCGGGCGCCGTAATGCTGGGCGGCGCGAATCGCGCGCGTGGCCTCGAATCCGTCCATTTCCGGCATGCCGCAATCCATGAAGATGAGATCGTAGGGGAAGCGGCCGGCCATCTCGACAGCCTCCTTGCCGTTGGCCGCGAGGTCCACCGAGCAGCCGCACTTTTCGAGCAGCCGGACTCCGATCTTTTGGTTGACGACATTGTCTTCGGCCAGCAGAACTCGCCGGTGCTTTTGAGACACCAGGGCGTGGTCCGGCTCTTGCTGGGACTTTTCCGGCGCCCGGGCCGCGGGCTCGGCGCGCTCCAGCGGAATGGCCAGCACAAAGGTTGAACCCTCGCCCAACTCGCTGCTGACGGTCAAGGTTGCGTTCATCAGCTCGGCCAGCCGCGCGGAGATGGCCAAGCCAAGTCCGGTACCCTCGCGTTTCTTCGTCATCGATGAATCCACTTGGCTGAATTGGTGGAACAGGAGAGGAAGATCCAGCTCCGCGATTCCGATGCCGGTGTCCGACACTGCGATGGTGAACGTCGCGTCCCCCGACGTGGACAGCGCCTCCGAGACCCGCAGCGTCACTTCGCCGCGATCAGTGAACTTGACGGCGTTCCACAGCAAATTGAGTACGATCTGCCGGATGCGTCCTTCGTCGGCATTCACCCAGCGGTGTTCCACGTCGGCCTCAAACGAGTAGTTCAGGCCCTTGGCGCAAATCTGCGGTGTCAAAAGATCGCCGATCTCCGCCAGGCGCGTGACGATGTCGAAGCGGGCGCAATCCAGAATCATCCGGCCGGCTTCGATCTTCGAGAAATCCAGAACGTCGTTGACGATGGTGAGCAAGGCATCGGCGGATTTGCGGATGGTCTGCGCACATTCGCGCTGCTCCGGCGTCAAGGAGGTGTCGAGAAGAATGCCGCTCATCCCGACGATTCCGTTCATGGGCGTCCGGATTTCGTGGCTCATGTTCGCCAAGAACTGGCTCTTGGCGCGGCTGGCGTTTTCGGCCTCGGTTTTGGCGCGTTCCAACTCCGCGGCAGTGTTGTTGGCCGCGGCTTGCAGGCGCTTTCGTTCCCTGATGTCGCGGGCCACGCACAGAACGGCCGATGCCCCCCGGTATTCGAAGAGGCAGCAACTGATCTCGACCGGGAGTTCCGCCCCGGTTCTCGAGATGTGGACGGTCTCGAAAAGATTCTGCCGGCTCTGGAGCAGCCGCTCCAGCCGCTTGCTCTGTTCGGAGGCGAAGGCGGGCGTGTCGATGTCGTTGACCGTCATGCGCAGCAGTTCATCACGCCGGTAACCCAAACGGTCGCATGCGACCTGATTTACCTCCAGAAAACGGCCGTCCAAATCGGCGATAAAGATGGCATCGTTGGCGGCGTCGAACAGGGTACGGAATTCGAGCGCCGATTGCAGGAGCGCGTCTTCGGTGCGGGCCTGGCTGAGACGCCGCCGGTGCGACGCGATGCCATAGGATAGGTCGCCGGCCAATTCGCGCAGCAGGGCCACTTCTTCATTACGGAAGGCGTCGGGCTCGGCCGCGTAGATGGTAAGAGCGCCGATCGTCTCCACGCCGCAGGTTAAAGGCAGCGCAATCGCAGCCCGGTATCCATACAGAAGAGCCTTTTGTCTCCAGGGTTCGAAATCCGGGTTGGCTTCCAGGTCATTGAAGATGATGATCCGGCCGGTTCGAATGCAGGCTCCAACCGGGCCTCGTCCGCGTGGCTCATCGGCCCATGTAACGCGGTGAGAGGCAAGGTAGCTTGCGTCGCGATGGGAAGTGGCGACGGCTCGAACGGACCTTCCGGGATCGTCCTCCGCAAACCCGATCCACGCCAAAGGATACCCGCCCGTAGAGGTGGCCGCGGTGCAAATCGTCCGGAACAGCGCAGCTTCGTCCGGGGAACGCACCAGGGCTTGGTTGCTGGCTGAAAGGACACGCATAGCGCGGGTGGCGTGGCGCAGCGCCGCTTCGGCCCGTTTGCGCTCGGTGATGTCGCGAACAATACTTTGGCGAAGCTTTCGTCCGTGCGACTCGATCACCCGGGAGCTGACCTCCACCTCAATCGGGGAGCCGTCCTTTCGCCGGTGCACACTTTCGAACAGGGCCGAGCCGGTCTCGATGGTCCGCTCCACGCGTGCGGAAAATCCCGCAAGTTGCGATGGGTCCAGCAGGTCCTGGATCGATAGCCCGAGTAGCTCCTCCATGCTGTAACCGTAGGCGGACGCCGCGCGATCGTTGGTTTCAAGAATCTTCCCGTCCTCATCCAGCAGCAATACCATGTCGTTCACGAACCGGCTCAGATGAGCGTAGCGGCCGACGATTTCAAGACGCGCGCGATCAGCCTGATGATCGTGTCGGTAGAAGCGGGCCCTCTGGAAATACCAGAAGAGCCCAAAGGTCGCAAAACAGGCCGTGAGCAGCAATCCCACGACAGTTCCGATGGCGAAGAACCGCTGACGCAGCGGAGCGTAGATCTCAGCGGCGTCGACCTTCGCGACCAACGCCCACGGGGTGCCGGAAATCCGCCGCAGTGCGGCTACTACGGCAAAGTCGCGATAGTCGCGGCCTGGGTAAACGCCCTCTATGCCGCGGATCGCCATGGCAGCCGGCAGATCGTCACGGAGGGGCGCGGTCATTTCCATCGCCGCATGTTTCTTGTTACGCGGTTCGTTGAGATAACGCACGCGGTCCCCTTCCAGGCGGACGAGTAGACACTCCGCGGTTGGACTCGGCGTGGGCCAGGCCTGAACCAGTCCATAAAAGAATGCCCCTGTTTCCACCCGCAGAAAAACTACGCGGCGTTCAGCAGAATCACTGGAAGGAGCCGGCGCGACAAAATCCAAATAGACGGATCCAAACAGGCCGCTGTGCAGATCCGAAGCCTGCGGTTCGCCGGTCTTGAGAGCGGCGTCGACCAACGGAGGAATGCTCGGATCCTCGGGGCCCGCATCCTCGGATGCGATGTTGAGAGCGTGGCCGCCGGCATCCAAAATGGCCACCTCGGTATAACCATAGAACTGCCGAAAGGCTTCCAACCAGTTTTGCAGCCGAAATTGGCTTTGAGCGTTGGGCGGCGCAACCACCAGCGGTTCGGAGGCCAGCAGAACGGCATCCGCAATCCGTTCGCTTCGCCAGGCCCGGATCTGCTGCACCTTCAGATCCGCGATCGCCGCAAGTTGGCTCGCAACATCGGCTTCCGCACTTTTGCGCTGGCTGCGCCCGTACAGCAATCCAGCCGCAACGATCCCGGCGGTGAGCGCGGCAAGGATGACCACCAGCGCGATATTGGCTGACGGTGATTCGCGGGCGCGCCGGGACCGGGACTCCACAACTTACGTATCGGTTGCAGCGAGCCCGGTCTGAGAAGCGCCGTCCGACGCAGCGAACGGTTCAGAACCGCAGGTGCATGGAAAGCTGCAAGAAGCGCGAGCTTCCGATGGTGTGTTGGATATAACCCGCGCTGCCGAGCGGAGCGGCGAGTGGCGGCGCCGAATAGTCCTCGAAGAATTGAGCGTAGTTGTTCGGCGCATCAAAATCCGGATGGTTGAAGACATTGAAGGCGTCGAAGTTGAAGCGCAGCCGGAAGCGTTCGTTCAGCACGAACTCCTTGCCGAGCGACATGTCGAAGCGCACCCCAAACGGACCGCGGAAAAGATTGCGCCCGGTATTGGCGAAGTTCGATTCATAAACATCGCAGAGGCTGCCTTCACAGGGCGGCACGCCGTTGGTTCCCGGAGCCACAAACTGCGGATAGAAATCGGCGACGTTCACCACCGGCTTGTTCGGATTCACTCCGGTAGTGCCTTGGAGCATCGCTTGTCCGGCCGTCACGCCTGGCTTCAGCGGCAGGATCGGATTGGAAATTTCGATGTCGGTTCCGAAGTACAAACTCCCGACCGATCCGGAATAATCATAGAGGCTATAAGGCTCGCCGCTCTGTGCCACGGTCTGCCCGCCAATGATCCAGCCGTTGATCGCCGCGCCGAGGGCCCTGTTCGAAGTCAGCTTCGGAATGGTGTAGGTGTAGTTGATCAGAAACACGTTGGGCCGGTCGAAATCCGACGACGCATAGCTGGTCCGGGGAGTGTCCGGGTTGTTGCCGGTCAAGAAAAGTCCGAGGCCGCTTTGCTCGTCGAGAGAATGCGACCTGGTATAGGTGGCGGTGAGCTGCAAGCCGCTTGAAAAGCGTTTACGAACCTGGAGCTGGAGCGCATGGTAGTTGGAGATACCCTCCGCCTCGTACAAGACCGAATTCATGTCATAGCCGATATAGGGCACGCGGATGGGCGCGTTCCCGGAGTATTCGCCGGTCGAGATCGGCTCGGTTGAGAGATTTACGTAGTTTCCTTGCGCGTCGTAGTTGGTGCCGCCGTAGGAATAGATCTGACCATTCACCGGATGCTGCGGAGTGGCAAGCAGCGGCTCGTTGAACGGAATGGGCAGGATCTCATGCTGGCCGTGATTGCCGATATAGCCGGCGCTGAACAGCCAGTCCTTGACCTGGTATTGGAGATCGAACGTCCAGTTTTCCGTGTAGGGAAGCTTGTTGTTGATGTCGTAGCCTCCGAACACGAATGGACCGAACGCGTTCCCGGCGGGGTAGTGGCCGTCTTCGGTTTGCGCAATATTCGGCAACAACGCGGTGAATGCGGCCGCGCTTCCGGCGGGCGTCGGCGGCAGAGCGCTTCCAAACGGGCTCGCCAAAGTGGCGCCGCTGGCGGCGAATTCGGGCGAAACGAAGGGAGGCGCCAGAGTGACGCCAAACGGCCCGTTGAAACCGGCGCCGGCGGGCGGCGAGAGATAGCTGAAGAATTCACCGCGATCATAGTACATGCCGAAACCGGCGCGCACGGTCAGTTTCGATGTGGCTGCCCAGGCGATGCCAACGCGCGGCGCGAAGCCCCACTGGCGAGCTTTCATCAACGAGTCGCTCGCTCCGGGCGTCCCATCATTCGGGTTATTTCCGGCAATTTCGAGCCCAGAATTGACGATCGTGTCGGTGGCCGCGTTGTAGGAATACAAGCTCGGGTTGAAGGCGGTGAGCCTTCCGTATTTTTCCGAAAGCGGTCCGTCGAAGTCCCAGCGCAACCCGAGCGTCACGGTGAGATTGCTGCGCAATTTATAGTTGTCGTTGACAAATGCGCCCACCGTGTCGGATCGATAGTAGCGATTCGCGGAGCCGGCGAAAGTAGACGAGTAATTGCCAGGCCGGAGATCGCCTTCAGCAAAAGTCATGAACGTCTTGAATTCGACGACGTCGGTGTCCACGTTGTTGTTGATAATGTTGAGCTGCGTATGATCCCATGACATGCCTGCCGACAAGGTATGCCGGCCCTTCACCCAGCTGAGCGAGGTTCCATATTCCCATTGATTTTGATACATCCCCGCGTTGCCGAAACTCGTGCTGGGACCAAATTGGAGACCGTAACCGATGGTCGGATCGGCAGTGCCGATTTCAATCTGCGGAAATGCATTGCTGCCCCCCGGGAGAGAGATTCCAAACTGGCTCGGCGTATAAGCCTGGCTGGTATTCGAGTAGGCCCGCATGCGGGTGAAGCCGGCGCGCTGCTGCCAGGTCAGCGCGGGAGTAAGGATGACGGTGTTGTCCAGCGATATCACCTGGCTGCCGGAGGACAATTGTTGTGGAAAGCCGAGCAGCACGCCCGCCGCGCCGAAGGGATTCGTGGTGGGATCCGTCTGCACGTAATACTTCACGCCCAGCCGGTCCTTGTCGCTGATTTCGTAGTCGACGTTCGCGATTCCCTGGTCGACGTTCGATTTGGCATTGGCGCCTTGCACCACTGCGTCATAGCCCAGTATCGATGCGGTCGTAGGATTGGTGATTTGTGCGCTGGGGATCAAATACTGGCCGTTGGCGCCCTTGGCTTGCAATAATCCGAGCGCCTGCGTGCTCAGCGCGCTGGCCGCAACCGTCTTTCCGTAGGCGCCCTGGATGGTGTTGATGATTCCCTGCGAGCTCCGGTCGTCGGTGAGAGTGAGCGGTACCGTGACTTCCTTGGTGGAATCCGTCGAGTCAGCGATGCGGACACCTTGATACGAGAGGAAGTAGAACAGCTTGTTCTTCTTGATGGGGCCGCCGAGTGTGGCGCCGAACTGGTTCCGGTTCAGGAAATTGGGAGCCAAGATCGGCGACGCGTTATAGAAAAACGGCTCGGCGTTCATGAAGCTGTTCTGGAACTTCTCATAAACCTCGCCGTGCAGCTCGTTGGAGCCCGATTTGGTGAGCACGCTGATGTGCGCTCCGCTGTTGGAGCCCTGCGTGGCGTCGTACATCGCGGAGTTGACGGCAATTTCCTGAATCGCCTCGGGGGGAGGAGTGGGAAGCGCCTGTCCAATGGCTCCATACACCGAAGTGCTGGTCTGGATTTCTCCGCCGGCGCCGAAGCTCTCGCCGATGTTGAAGACGAAACGATCCTCGCCCACCTGGCTGGAGGAGTTGCCGTTGAACAAATTATTCGTGCTGATGCCGTTGAGCGAAAAGCTGTTGCTGGTATCGCGTTGGCCGTTGGCGAAAATAGCCTGATTGCCGAGGCCGGAGTTGCTGCCTGCGCCGCCCAGAAAGTCCGCGTGAACACCGGGGCTCATGATGGCAAGCTGCGTAAAGCTGCCAGTGCCGAGAGGCGTGTTCTGGATGGTGGATGTGTCGACCACGTAGCCCGTGGTGGCATCCACCTGGTTCATCAGCGGCGTACCGATCACGTCGACCTTGGTAGCCACGGTCCCGACTTTCAAATCGCCGTCCACCGTGGTGGTGCGATCGCCGTTGACCAGCACTTCGGTATGGCGCTCCGCGTCGAAACCTTCTTTGGTGAACGTGAGCTCGTAGGTGCCCGCCGGCAAGTTCGGAATCGTATAAGAACCGGCGGATTGCGACTTCGCGGCAACCGTCAGGTTAGTTGCGGTGTTGCGGGCCGAAACGGTAACATCCGGCACAGCGGACCCGGAAGAGTCTCGCACGGTGCCGGTAATCGCGCCTAAAATCTGCTGCGCGGCCGCTGGAACGTGAACCGCGAATGTTAACGCCAGTATGGCGGCGGCCATGAATGCTGGCCGAAGTGAGCGAAGGCTTGTCATCAAAGAATCCTCCTCGTGAACTTGCGCCGCGCAAACGGATACACGGGCAATTCCAGTTATGGCAACAGAAAGCTGACTGCTCAGGGAATCGTGCCCCTGAAATGATTGGTGCGCGGACGAGGCGCGCGAGATTTTCAGCATGATCGAGTAGGCCTCTTTGATACCACGAAGGTATTTCAGACGAATGAACCCGATCGGTTTTAACAAGGATAGCTCATTTTCAAATGGGAAACAGTGCTGTATTGTAGGGCAGGGGAAAGGATGATCGCTATGCGACAAACGCTGCTTGGATTTTCTTGTGTTGTGTTTTTGACAGCCTTAGCGGCCACCGGCCAGGCGCAGTTCGGGCCCGAAGGGCGCTACCGTCCGGAGGCGGTGTCGGCGCTCATCGGCCGCGTGCATGAGGACCTGGATCGCGGATATGCGGTATGGCATCTGCATGGGGGCGACCGCGCCCGCCTGACGCACGCTGAACGCCAACTTCGTAATTTCGCCGAGCACTGGCAACACCGCAGGTTCGACAAGGCTAACCTGGACGGCGCCATCGGGAGCATTCAGCACGTGATCGACGATAATCATTTGGCGGGCCGCGAGCGCGACGCCTTGTGGCGCGATGTCGAGGAGTTGCGGCACATGCGGGAAGCGTACGATCGCCACGAGATTGGGTACAGGTAGAATTCAGAGTATGCCGGACGCGGACTGGTTCGGCTCCCACAGCACCTCGGCAACGCCGAGCACGTGGTTTACCCAACGGCTCCAAACAAAGAAAGCATCGCTCAGCCGGTTCAGATATTGAACGGCTTCGGGCGGGATCGGCTCTTCGCGCCCGAGCGTCACGGCCAGGCGCTCGGCCCGCCGGCAAATGGTGCGGCAGGCATGCAGTTCGGTGTTCAAACGCGTGCCGCCGGGAAGGACAAACGAACGCAGTGGCGCGAGATCGGCATTCATTCGGTCGATCTCGATTTCGAGTTGCCGGACTTCGGCTTCAGTCACGCGCGCCTGCTTCGGATGGACGTCCTCGGGCCGGGTGGCGAGGATTGACCCCAGGTTAAAGAGCTCGTGCTGGACCCTGCGCAGGATCGGTACTAAGGCCGGAACGGATTCAGCGGCCGAAACCGCAGCCATCCCGGTGAAAGCGTTCAGTTCGTCCACCGTGCCGTAGCACTCGATCCGGGCGGAGTCCTTAGAGACTCGCTGCCCGCCGGCCAGATGCGTCTGGCCCTCGTCGCCCGCTTTGGTGTAGATGCGGTTCAGGGCGAGGCGGGGTGAGTCGAACTTGGCATCGGGCATAAGGTGCTCAGGTATTATTGTCCCCGAAATTGGCTCAACTTTCCGCCGGTGGTCGCCGATAAGGTACAAGACCTCATATGCTCGTGCAGACCATTGACAGCGAAGCCCGCCTGAATCGGTTCAACCGGCTGATGCAGGAGCTGATTCGCGGGACGATTACCCGCAACACGTTCCAGCCCTGGGAGATAGAAATCCTGCTCGATATCGAGGGCTGCCAGATCCGCGAGCCGGTGAAGCGCGAGACCCTGCGCCGTTACCAGAAGGCTGTGCAGCGTTCCATGGAGAAGGGCGCGCAGATGCCCTTACGTCTTTCGGAGTATCTGAACGGCAAAAAGGGCGCGCAGGTGCCGGTCACTTCTGCCGAAGACGTTGCCGAATCCCAAAAACGCCTGGCGTAACCGTGACATTCCCGGGATCTCTCGTGTCGCCCCTCTGGTAAGCTGGAGTTTCAAGGAGGCGCTGCGATGGGTTGTGGACCTGGCGGGTTGGGCGGTCCCAAAGTAGAAGAAGTCGGCAAGCGGACCGTGTTTTGCGTGAAGTTCCAGCGCGAAATGGCAGGCCTGGATGAGCCACCCTTCGATGGTCATCCCCTGGGCCAGCGCATCTACGAGAACGTTTCCAAAGAAGCTTGGAAGATGTGGCTGGAGCAGATGAAGATGATCATGAATGAGTACCGGCTGAACCTGGGCACTCAGGAAGCGCAGGAATTTCTGCTCAAGCAAATGGAAGATTATTTCTTTGGCGCTGGTGCGGCGCTGCCTCCCGGCTACGTGCCTCCGCAAGCCAAGAACTAAGACTTACATCACAGGTAGGGCTGCCGCGATTTCGAAGTGCAGTTGCCGATGCGCGCTTCTGAGGGCGGCTTCGACGGCATCCGGAGTTTCGCCGCGCGCGAAGATGAATCCCAAATAGCTGGCGCCTTCGGGCAGCGGGACCAGCTTCTGTCCCTGCTTGGCGGTGATGATGACGTCTTCAATGCCAGGCTGCGCGCGGGCTGCTTCCAGACCGCAAGTGCTCACGTAGATTCCTTCGCGCGGGATCGGGATCATCATTACTCCCGCGGCCGGAGCGGGCATCGCAAGATCACGTGGATCAAAACCAGCGGCATGGCGCAGAATCAGTTCTTCAAGTCCGGGGAGGACACGCGCACACAGCCCGCCAATGGGTCGCGCCGCGACTTCCAGCATCCAAACACCTCGCGCGTTGACTCGCATCTCGGCGTGGATTGGGCCGTGGCTGAGGCCGAGCGCGCGGACGGCGGTCTCGGTGGTTTGGATGATCGCGTGTATGGTGGACGGATCCTCGCGCGACGGCGTCACGTAGATGGTCTCTTCGAAGAACGGACCATCGAGGGGATCGGGCTTATCGAAAATCGCGAGCACGCGCAACTGGTCGTGAGTGAGCAATCCTTCGAGCGCGAATTCGCGGCCATCGATGAACGACTCCACTTGCAGGTAGCGATCCTGATCTTCGTGAAGCCGCGCGATGTCGGGATCGGCCAATAGTTTCTCGATGCGCTGAAACGCTGTGACGAATTCGGCGGGATTGTTGGCGCGAATGACGCCGCGGCTGGCAGAAAGCCCGAGAGGCTTAAGGACGCAGGGATAGCGAGTTTCTACTGCTTCGCGATCGGGGCCCGCGGTCAAAGGGACGCAATGAAACTCGGGAACGGGCAGGCCCGCGGCGCGGAACCGTTCGCGCGCCAGAAATTTGTTACGGCTGGCGGCTACGGAATCGGGCGAGTTATAGGGGATCGCGAGGCGCTCGGCCGCGAGTGCCGCGATGTACGCCGGACGGTCGCCCACCGCGACGATGCCGTCGACTCGCGCTTGGGCCGCGATGGCTTCGGCCGCGCTGGCCGGGTCTTCGAAACGCAACGGGATGGCGCGATCGCCCCATGGATCGTCCAGCACGTGGCAACGATCGGTAGCTAGAATCAGCTCGTAACCCAGGTGTTCGGCGGCTTCGGCGAAGACCCGCGTCTGGTAGCCGGTAGTGGCGCCAATCAGCAGGAGACGTTTGGGCATCTATTCAGTATTGTTGTCGCCGACAGTGGGCCGTGCGCAAATGCCCGCGCCGTCGAACGAGAACGGCGAACCGACGCTCACCGTGAGATTGGATTGCACGGCGAGGCCGGCGGTGGTAATGGCCGCGAAATCCACGCACGGCTGCAAGAGCGGTGGAGGCGGTGGCACGATGAAGTTGATTTGATAGAGGCCGACATAGCCTTTGGTGGCGCCGGCAAACAGCGGCGATGCAGTTCCCGAGCCGACTGTTCCCGGCTGGGTGGCGAGCGCGTTGACGCGATAATTAAAGTCGATGCTAAATGTCGTAAGCGTGGGGCTGCTTTGCGCGGGAGGCTGGCCGGTGGTGAGCGCCGGATTCGTCTGGCCGAGTCCGGTGGCATAGGCGACAAGCTCCTCGCCGGCCGTCGCAGGGGCAAGGGCGGACACCGTCGCTCCATTCGCGTGTGTGACGATCGGAGTGCAAGGCAGCCCGCCGTTCACTGGCAACCTGGAGCCGGGACCGGCCATGATGACGTCGCACGAAGTCAGAAAGTGTACTTGATCCTGAAACGCTTGTACCATAACGCTGGTTGTGGCCGCCCCGTTCACCGAGACAGAGATGCTCTCAGCGATTACAATATCAGCCGCGCAAGGCGCGCAAGAAACCGTGATGCCGAAAGATCCGAGAGCGCAACCGGGGCGAGTATCGTGCCGGTTTCGACGAATAACGTGAGCACCTGGCCTGGCGCCACGGAAAGCGGGAAGGGATTTGAATTGCCCGCGCTCAAAAGCACTGGATTGCTGGATTGTGCCAGACAAGTGAGTCCGCTCAAGCAGAGGAGCAAGAAGAGCTGACGCATCTGAGGACCTCCCGAGTGATTTCAGACGCGGCAATAGCATTTTAACCTGAGTGAGGGCCCATCCGCCGGTAATTCTTACCTGCTACCGTTCCTTGCGTGGTTCCTTTGGCTTGGATTCGGGACGAGCTTGGGGTGCGGAGCGCTGCGGCGCGGTACGAGCCTCTGGCCGAGTTTGCGGTGCTGGTTTTGGTTCTGGACGTGCCTTTGGTTCTGGACGCGCCTTTGGTTCTGGACGCGCCTGCGGCCTCGGTTCCTGTGGGGCACGAGGTGTTGGACGCTGGGCAACTGCGGGTTTCGGTTCCGGTCGGGCTTGAGGTGCGGGCGTTGCCGGACGTTGTTCAGGATGTTGCGGCGCTGCCTGAGCCCTCGTTTCGGGGCGAGCTTGTGGCTCCGGACGCTGGCTCGTTGCGGTTGGTCGCGCCGGGGCAGCCGGAGGACGCGCCGCCGGTGCGCGGTACGGAGTCTCAATCGGGCGTTCAGCGACCAGCGCCGCCGGATGCCCGCCCCCTCCTTTAGGAGCAAATTGCGCCGGATTCGTGGACGCCTGGCGCGCATGCTGAATCTGCGCGGGTACGGGAGGAGTGCGCCGGTCATGCACGACGGCCAATTCCTGTGGAGTGGGCCGCGCATCGATTCCACCGTGCCCGCCGTTGTAGCTGGTGCGGTTGCCGCGATCGTTCGGGACCTTGTAGTTGTAGACATCGTGAACGACCGCTGTATTCACATTCGTGACCGAGGTGTTGTAGTAAACCCTGTCGTGGTTCCAATACGCGCCCTGATAGCCACGACCGGTGTATCCGAAACCGTAGTTGACGCCGCCATAATAGCCAATGTGCGGACCCCAGTAGCCCGCGTGCCAATGGTAATCGCCGTTGTCGTAGCCCCACCACGGTGGGGTCCACAGCGCACCCACATAGGGGGCTAGCACCCACGCACCGGGAACCCAGTAATAACCGGAGCTCGCATAGCTCCAGTAGCCAGGCGTCCAAATGTAGTTGTCACCGGGAGCTGGAGGTTGGTTGTAATCGGGAAGAGGCGGCGGAGGATCTGGCGCTTGCACCGCTTGATCGCCGACGGAACCCTGATCGTAATCCGGCGCGGCGGGTGGCTGCTCGGCGGCGGCTGGCTGGTCTGCTGGAGCGGCGGATTGGTCGGCCGACGCCAGGTTTGCGTTGGCGGGATCGCCGGGAGGAGCCTCCGTAGCAGCCTGATTTTGCGTCTTATTGCAGGCAGCGAGGCCCGCGAACAGCAGCACGGCGACAAACGAGAGGCGTTTCACGCTAGAAACGTTGGCACGTTGAGTGCCACCGTCTTTAGAACGCGGCGCTAGAACGCAACCTTGGGAGCGTTGCGGGCGCCGGGCTCGGTCTTAAAGTAGGCGTCGTTGCGCTGGAAGCCAAACATCGATGCGGTGATGTTGTTGGGGAACAGCCCGATGTCGGTGTTGTAACGCTGCACGGTCTCGTTGTACTTGCGGCGCTCGACGGCGATGCGGTTCTCGGTTCCGGCGAGCTCATCCTGCAAGCGCAGGAAATTTTCGTTCGACTTCAATTGTGGATAATTTTCCACCACCACCAGCAGGCGACTGAGGGCGCCGTCCAATTGCCCATTGGCCTGGATTTTTTCCGACGGCGTGCGAGCGCCACCCAAAGCCGCGCGGGCGTCGGTGACTTCCTTGATCACGGCCTGTTCCTGTTTGGCGAAACCTTTGACGGTCTCGACCAGATTGGGGATGAGATCGGCTCGGCGCTGCAGCGCGACGTCCACTTGCGACCAAGCCGCGTTCACCGCTTCGCGCTCGGTGACCAGCGTATTGTACGAGCCCATGGCCCAGCCGAAAACGCCCAGGGCAGCCAGCACGATCACTCCGATGACAACTAACGCAATTTTCATACGTTCCTCATTTCTCGAACCGGGTCATTTCTCAATTTGATCTACGTGATGTACCAGCGCTTCGATCCCACGAAGATACGCGGCGAACAATGCCTCGGGATCCACATCCTTGGCGAGTTTGCTTTGATCGCGCAAGTCGAGCAGCGTATCGAAGGGTGTTTCATCGACGCGGATGTCGGGCAGATGGCGAACGATTTCGCGCTTGCGCCAACCGCAGGGTAGCCCGGATACCAGCAGCGCGTGCCGCGCGAGCACCAGGAAATTGGGCACCGAATCGATCATCAGGCGCAACAAGGCGGGCTTTTCCAGTAGAACTTCGGCCGCCTTTTGCCGCAGGCGCAGGAGCTTGGATCGCAGCTCCATCTCTACTTGCGCGCGATAGAACGTCTGGTCGATCTGAAGATCCTGGATCATGTCGGCGCCGAACAGAACGCGCCGGCGCTCCTGCATGTCGTGAAATTCGATGGGGAAACAGTCGGTGGACGTGCGCAGCTCTTCTTCGCTCAACAGCAGCGGCGATGGATTGCCCTGCTCGCGCCACCATTTGAAGATCGGCTCGGAATCGGCCAGCTCGGCGGGCGTCACTTGCGTGAGCACGCACAAAACGTTGATGTCGGAGAAGTGCTCCTTGTGTTCGCCCGAGGCGGCGGAGCCGTACAGAACGACCGAGCGCAGCCGATCGCGCTGGGCGTGCTTGAGGCGATCCACCAGTTCCTGGAGTTTATCTTCCATGGTTTAGTTACCAGCTCCCCCTACCAACTCCCCCGTCTTACCAACTACCGGAAGCTCCGCCGCCGCCCGAATCTCCTCCCCCAAATCCGCCGAAGCCCCCGCCTCCACCACCCCCGCCGCCGAAGCCGCCGCCACCCCAGCCGCCGCCGCGCCGATCTCCGCCGCCTAATAGGTTACCGAGAAACATGCCGGCCAAGAATCCGCCGATGCCGCCGCCTCCGCCGCGAAACAGGAAGAGCAGAACCACGATGCCGATGATAATCACCGGCCATGGAATGCCTTGACGCGTGCTGACTGTGCGATCGCGCGTGCGCGGGGCAGCGCCAGTCTGGGGCTCGACGCCTTTCGCTTGAGCGATCGCGGAACCGATCCGCACCGCGCCCGAGATCACGGCCTGGCCATATGCACCCTGGCGCAACAACGGTTGAATGGCGCGCAGGATGCTGCCGTCGAAACCGTCGGGCAGGATCGGCTCCAGGCCGTAACCCACCTCGATGCGATCGCGATGATCCTGGATGGCGAGCAGGAACATGATCCCCTCGTCCTTGCCCTTCTTGCCGACGCCCCACTGGCGGAAAAGCGTGTTGGTGACGTCCTCGATCGGCTCGTTGTCGAGCGACTTGAGGGTGACGATCGCCATTTGCGCGCCGGTGGTTTGTTCCACCTGGCCGCAGTAGGCTTCCAGTTGTGCGCGCGATTGGGCGTCGAGCACGTTGGCGAAGTCGCTCACGTAGCCCTGCGGCTTGAGCGATTTCAGATCGAGGGCGAAAGCCGACGCGGCAAGGGCACAGAGAGCCAGTGCAGCTCGCGCCAATCGGGGTCGCATGGGGATTAGCAGTCCAGGTCTTCGCGTTTGATGCGGAAATCGCCCAGGTTGCCCAGCACAGCGAGGGTGATGTTCTTGGGATGGAAGAATTCGCTCGCGATGTCGCGAATTTGTTCGGCCGTCACCGCTTCGATTCGCTCGATCATTTCATCCAGCGTGAAGAACCGCTTGAAATGCAATTCCTGGCGGGCGAGGTTGCTCATGCGGCTGGAAGTGGATTCCAGGCCGAGCATGAACGATCCTTTGAGATTGTCCTTGGCGCGCCGCAGCTCTTCGGCCGGCACCAGGTTCTCTTTGATCTCGCGCAGCTCTTTCACGATGGATTGAATCACCTGGCCCGCGGTTTCGACGGCCGTGCCCGCATAGATGGCCATGCAGCCGGTGTCGTGATACATCGCGAGTTCGGAATACACCGCGTACGCCAAGCCCTGCTTCTCACGAATGTTCTGGAACAGGCGCGAACTCATGCCGCCGCCCAGGATGGTGTTCAACGCATAACAGGCGAAGCGCAGCTCGTGCGAGAACGGATAGGCCGGCACGCCCATATACAGGTGTGTCTGCTCGAGCGACTTCTTATCGCGGAAAACCAGGCGCGCGTGAGGCACCGGCGCCACATCGGGCGCGAGCGTCCCGTTTACTCGCAGATCCTCGAAATACTGGCGCGCCAAATCCACCAGGCGCTCGTGGTTCAAATTGCCGGCGGCGGTGATCAGGATATTGGACGGCGAATAACAGCGCTGGTAATAATCGTCGATCATCGCGCGGTCGAACGCGCGAACCGTGTCCTTGGTGCCGATAATGGGCTTGCCGAGCGGATGATCCTTGTAGAAATTGCTGGAGAAGATATCGTGCAAAAGATATTCGGGATTATCCACCTCCATCTTCAGCTCTTCCAGGATGACGCCTTTTTCCTTCTCGATGTCGGCCTCGCGAAATAGCGGGTTGCGCACCATGTCGGCCAGGACGTCGAAGGCCAGCGGGAGATGCTCGTCCAAAACCTTGGTGTTGTAACTGACCATCTCCTTGGCGGTGAAAGCGTCGAGGCCGCCACCGATGGAATCCACCGAGCGCGCGATTTCCTCGGCCGAGCGGTTCTTGGTGCCCTTGAAGAGCATGTGCTCGATGAAGTGCGAGATGCCGTTCTCAGTGGAAGTTTCGCGGCGCGAGCCGGTCTTGATCCAGACGCCCAGCGACACGCTACGCACGTGAGGCATCTCCTCACTGATGACACGCACCCCGTTCTTCAGGGTTGTTGCTTCGATATCGCGGAGAGTTTGAACTGCGCCAGCCATTTTCACCTGCACTTCCATCTTATCGCGGTTTTGTCACCTTCCCGGCCGGGCCCGGCGCGCTATACTGGTAAAAGTGACGCAAGCTATTGTGGGCCTTGAACTTCCGGATCTACAAGAAACCTTGGGGCAGGACCAGCCCGCGTTTCGCGCCCGACAGGTTTATGACGCCGTTTACCGGCAGAAGGTCTCGGATTTGGTGCAGATCACGACCCTGCCGCTAAATCTAAGAAAAGAATTGGCTTCAAAGGTTGCGGTGGGTTTACCGGAGCCGGCGGCCGAATATCAATCAAAAGATGGTACCCGGCGCTATCTATTGAAACTACAGGATGATCGGACCGTGGAAGCGGTTCTGATGCCCGAAGAAGGCCGGGACACCATTTGTATCTCGAGCCAAGTGGGTTGCCCGGTGAATTGCCAGTTTTGCCTGACGGCGTTGATGGGCCTGGAACGAAATCTGACGGCGGGCGAGATCGTCGGTCAAGTTCTGTTCGTTATGCGAGCGCACGGGATCTCAACCGAAAGTGATCGGCTGAACATCGTGATGATGGGGATGGGCGAGCCACTGTTGAACCTGCCCAACGTGATCAAAGCGACGCGCTTGCTGACCGATCCGGCGGGGATCGCGATTTCGCCAAAGAGGATTACGTTGTCGACGGCAGGCATCGTTCCCAAGATCGCCGAGTTGGGACGCGAGCCGGTGCGGCCGAAGCTGGCGATTTCGCTGAACGCATCGAGCGAAGAGCAGCGGCGTGAGTTGATGCCGATCACGCGCAAATATTCCCTGAAGGATCTCCTTGCCGCGTGCAAGGCGTATCCGCTGCGGCCGTGCGAAAAGCTGACGTTCGAATATGTGCTGCTGAAGGGCGTGAACGATACTGACGCCGACGCACGAAGAGTCGTGAAGCTGCTGGCGCATTTGAACGCGAAGGTGAATCTGATCGCGCTGAATCCGGGGCCCGGGATTGCTTTTGAGACGCCGAACGCAGAGCGCGTGGCCGCGTTTCAGGCGATCGTGCGTCGCGCGATGCCGTGCTTTGTGAGGAAGCCGAGAGGGCGGGATATCTTCGCCGCCTGTGGGCAGTTGAAGCGAGAGACAGTCGGGGAAGACGGCACATCTGTATCGGCCACAGATGAACATAGATGAACACGGATCAAACGCCTTAACAGAAAAAGTGCTTGGTGCGGTGTTTGAAGTTTCGAACACGCTGGGGGCGGGTTTTCTAGAGAAAATTTATGAGCGCGCATTGCTCATAGAGCAAAACCTTCATGGCATCAAAGCCGCAGCACAGCCATCCTTCGGTGTTACTTAGAAAGGACGGTCGGTTGGAGAATGCTTTGCCATTCTATCGGACAGTAATGGCCGCGCGAGAGCGTCAGAATCAGGGGATCATCGCCTTGAAGTTCGCTGAGACTGCGCGGCGTGCCGGTGTGATCGGGCAACTGATAATCAGGGAAAACGTTTCCGGGTGCGAGCTCATTGCGCATGTCACGCCATCCGCTCAACCCACTGAGCGCGCCATGCCGGGGCCACGAATGGATCCGCAAAATACTGTGTTTCCCGCGCAACCTTGTCGCCCCTGAACTCCATGATGCTCACGGTGTAGGACGGCTTGCCGTCGTATGTCAAGATGAATTCGGTGACCCAGAGATCACCGCCGCCAATGATTCGGCGGACAGAAAACCGCTTATTGCTCGGCTGGCTAGCGCGCTGGCCCTGTATGTTGCGTCGACCGCGTGTCAGCTCGCCTGACTGCGGGTATTCCAGCACGGCGTCCTCGTGATAGATGAGGTGCTCCGTTTCAAAATCGTTGGCATCGGACGCCGCCCAATGCTGATCGAGAGCTTCCCGTATTTGTTCGTCGTGCATGATCATCTACCTGGTTGGAATGAAACCGGGGCTGCCGGTCTTCACCACTTCATTGAACCTGTGTCTGGTCTGAATTCGATTGATTTCGTCGAACGCGTCTTCCGGAAGGGCGGAGATGTCGAAATTCTCCCGCGCGCGAGCCGCAGTTCTGGGCGTTGTAAGCAGAGCCGTGCCACGCTGCACCGCCCAAGCCAACAGTACCTGTGCCGGCGTCTTGCCAACGCGTGCCGCAATTGCCGTAATGACGGGATCTTCGAGCGGCCCCGGCTTTTGTCCGTGACCCAATGGCGCAAAAGCCAAGAACACGATGCCGTTCTTCTTGCAGAATTCCAGGAGCTCTGTTTCCGGCAGATACGGATGCGATTCCACTTGGACCACCGCCGGCTTGATTCTCGCGGACTCATAGATCGGCGCGAGGCCGTCTAAGGTGATGTCAGACAGTCCGATGGCCCGGCATTTGCCATGGTCCACTAGACTCTCCATCGCCCGCCAGGTATCGAACAAAGTAACGCCCCGGTCGTAAATGATATTGCCGTTTTGATCCCGCGGATCCTGGTCGTCCCCGGGCTGAAACGCAAATGGAGTGTGACTGAGATAGAGATCCAAATAGTTGAGCCCGAGTTTAGCTAGACTCGCCGCGAACGCCGGCTCGACGCGCTCAGGCCGATGGTTGGTGTTCCACAACTTTGTGGTGACAAAGATGTCTTCACGAGTAAGCCCACCAGCGGCAAGTCCTGCCTGCAAGACCTCACCCACCTCACGCTCATTCCCATATCGCTCCGCACAATCGAAGTGTCGAAACCCAGCTTCCAGCGCGTCTCTGGTTGCACTGATTGTCGCGGCCGCATCCGGAATCAGGGTGCCAAAGCCGAGTACGGGCATATGGCCCGCCCCGTGGCTGATCGGCATTGTTTTCGTCCGAAAATCAGAAGAGTCAATCATGATTCCACCTCATTAGCCTTAACAACTCGCGGCGGCACGGCACTGAAGGGGGCGCGCCCTCGGCGATCTGCGCATTTCAATTCCAAGCTTGCGCATCTTATAAATCAGCGTCGTTCGCGGTAATCCTAGGCGATCAGCCGCTCCCCCTGCCCCCCGATCAGCCAGTCGGTTTGCTCCAATGTTTCCAGGATATGCTCCCGATCGGCGTCGGCAAGCGTGCGTGAAACGCTCTCCGAGCGCCGCGTCACCGTCTGCTTCAAGTCCAGCGGCAGACGCAGCACCGACCCGGGCGAATAGAGCATCGCACGCTCGATGCAATTCTGTAGTTCACGAACATTTCCCGGCCAGTCGTGCGCTTTCAGGGCCTCCACCACATCGTCCGGAATCAAATCAATAACCTTATTCAAACGGGCAGCAAATTTTGCTACGAAGAACTCGGTCAGCGGCAGGATGTCCTGAACGCGTTCCCGCAACGGAGGCAGCCAGATTGGAATCACGTTCAACCGATAGTACAGGTCGGCACGGAACAGTTTCTTGGTCACGAGTTGGGCGAGATCCTGGTTTGTGGCCGCCACCACCCGCACGTTAACCCGAACAGTCTGGGCACCACCCAAACGCTCGAACTCCCTCTCTTGCAGGGCGCGTAAAAGTTTGGGCTGGAGTTCTAAGGGCATGTCGCCAATCTCGTCCAGAAAGAGCGTGCCCCCATCCGCCATCTGAAATCGTCCCTTGGTTTGCGCACACGCGCCAGTGAAAGCGCCTCTTTCGTGGCCGAACAGCTCGCTCTCCAACAAGGCACTCGGAATCGCCGCGCAGTTCAGGGCCACAAAACGTTGGTTACGGCGAGGACTGGCCACATGAATGGCTCTCGCAATCACTTCTTTTCCGGTACCCGTTTCACCCTGGATCAGGACAGCGGAGTCCACCGGTGCAATTCTATCCACATCTCTGAGCACAGCCCGAAATTTCGGACTGGACCCGATCAAATCTAAAGTAGCCACGGTGTTACTCCTTTATGCATGTGAGATTTGTGTTTGTGTTCATTGCCTTGTGCCCTTTTGTGATCGCGGCTTGAGTTGCTTCACGACTCGCCGGAAAAAGTCGACCAGTTCTGCAGGCGTTTCGAAGCCCGTGTTTTCTCCGGACATTATGTGCTCTGCTCGTCCGGCGAAACGGGCTGACCCTGGTTCTGTGGGGTCGCGAAACTGAACGACGAAGACCAGATCCGGCAAGTTCTTCGGCGACGGATTGGGCTTCACGGTTTCTTCCTTCCGTCTCTTTTGGGATCCCTTGTCGCTCTTGCAATCCACCACTTTTCCAGAGTAGGGCAGAAGGCCGTTTCAATCCATAGAAGGACCGTGGAGGTTCCGTGGAACTTCCGTTAAAATAAGGACTGGCCGTCGAGGGCCATTGGGGACACAGTGGCATCGAGGGCTATTTTTGTATTCCCACCGTTTCGGCTGGACGCCGCGAACGAACAACTTTGGCGCGATTCGGACCTGGTGGACCTGCGCCCGAAGACATTTGAGGTTTTGCACTACCTCGTGCAGAATGCTCAACGGTTGGTGACCAAACGGGAACTGCTCGCGAGCGTCTGGTCCGGCGCCAGCGTAAGCGATGAATTGCTGAGAGGATACATCCGGGAACTGCGCGGCGCGCTGGGCGACGAAGCCAAGAAAC
Organism: Bryobacterales bacterium; assembly: GCA_963772905.1. Lineage (GTDB taxonomy): Bacteria > Acidobacteriota > Terriglobia > Bryobacterales > Bryobacteraceae > Palsa-89. The sequence goes on from CAVYZD010000001.1 coordinate 1,572,520, forward strand.
CCCGTTACATCGAGACGGTTCCGACGCGTGGATATCGCTTCTTGCCTTCGGTAAACGACGAGTCCTCCCTTAGAACGCCACCTTCGGAGCTTAAGCCTGGGAAAACCCCACAGGAGTTGCGCGTGGGGATCCTTCATTCCCTGACCGGCAACATGGCGTTGACAGAAAGCCCGGTGGTTGACGCCACTCTGCTGGCGATCGAGGAAATCAATGAGCGCGGCGGGATTCTAGGCCGTGAAATTCAGCCCGTAGTGATCGACGGCGCCTCGGATGAACGAGCGTTCGCCCGTCAGGCTGCAGTCCTGATCGCCGAGGCGAAGGTTTGCGCGATTTTTGGCTGCTGGACTTCCGCCAGCCGTAAGTCGGTGCTCCCGATCGTGGAGCAGCGGGATCATCTGCTGATTTATCCCACGCAGTACGAAGGTATGGAACAGTGCGCCAATATCTTCTACACGGGTGCCGCGCCTAATCAACAAATCATTCCCGCAGTTAGCTGGACGGTAGGCTTCCTTCGAAAAAAACGCTTCTTTCTGGTGGGCTGGAACTCGGTCTATTCGAGGGCAGCGAATGCGATCATCCGGGACGAAGTGGAAGCCTGCGGCGGCGAGATCGTCGGAGAAGAATATGTGCTCCCCGATAGCACGGAGGTAACTCGAGTCGTTCGTGCGATCGGTAAAACTGAGCCCGATCTCATTTTCAATTCGCTGGTCGGCGATATGAACCTTTTCTACACGCGCTTGCTGCGCGCCGCGGGAATCACGCCCGAGAAAATCCCGACCGTTTATTTCAGTGTCGGCGAAATCGAGTTGCAGAGTCTGTCGGCGAGGGAAATCGTGGGCGACTATGCTTCTTGGAACTACTTTCAGAGCCTGGACCGGCCGGAGAACCACGCATTTGTAAAGAAGTTTCGTTCTCGCTATGGCCGCCAGCGCGTCGTTGCCGATACAATGGAAGCCGGATATTTGGGCGTGCACCTCTGGGCGCAAGCCGCACACGCGGCCGACCCTGATGACGTGGCGGCGATGCGCCGAGCGCTGCCGAACCAGAGCTTTGAAGCTCCTGGTGGACGTGTTCGAATTGATGCCGAGAATCAACACACCTGGAAGACGATGCGCTTGGGTAGGATCGTCGAGGGAGGGCAGTTCGAAGTCGTGTGGAGCTCCGAAAAGCCAATCCGGCCGGAACCCTATCCAGCCTCACGTTCTCCAGCTGCCTGGAAGGAATTTCTGAATAAACTTTACGAGACCTGGGGTGGTACCTGGACTAAATCGCAGAGCGCCATTTCCCAGGTTGACGACTACCATTCACCGGAAGGTTAGCGGTTTGGAGGTTGTTATGGTTGAACACTTTGTCGGCCGCGTGGCCGAATTGTGGCGCTATCCCGTGAAGTCGATGCTGGGTGAGCGGAGAAACCAACTGCCGATTACGCCCCGTGGGGCTCTGGGGGATCGGGCGTGGGCTCTTCGTGAGACTGCGACAGGACGGATCGCCAGCGCAAAGAGGTTCCCGCAGTTGCTCGCACTCCATGCCCGGTATGAGGTGGAACCGACATTCGCGGCGCCTGGACGCATCCAGATCAGTTTGCCGGACGGGCGAACGATCTGCCCGGACGATCCGGACGCGTCTCGGATCATCTCAGATTTCCTCGGACATAGCGTGCGCCTGGAGAATCAACCGGGCAGTGACGAAAAGACGGGCATCGATCGCGCCACGGTGTTCGGCGATGTGCCCGTGAGCACGATGAAAGCGGAGTGGACCCCCGAAACCATGCCCGACTATTTCCAACTGATGACGGGTACGTTCTTTGAGATTGGAGCAGTGTATTTACTAGCCAGCGGCTCCGTAGACCATCTGCGCAAGCTTCAGGGAGGTACGGCGCAGATTGACCGGCGTCGGTTCCGGCCGAACATCTACATCGAGTCGGAGGCCGAATGGGGTGGCTTTGTTGAGGACTCCTGGCTGGGCGGCGCGCTCAACATAGGTGGAGCGGTCAGGGTCGAGGATTTCCAGCCTACGGTGTGGTGCGTGACCTCAACGCTCGCCCAACAAGATCTCCCGCGCGACTTGAGTATACTTCGGACCACCGCGCAGCACCATCGTGGCTGCCTCGGGGTCTACGCGACCGTGACCAGGTCAGGGTTGCTCCAAGTCGGAGATGTGGCGTACCTCGTGAATCAAGGGACCGATACAGCGCGTTCCATGTCCGAGTCCGCCTGATCTGATGGCCCGGATGTGAGAGCCGCGAGGAGTCTGAATCAAGTTCTTAGCGTCGAGTGACGCATCCCGATACCGAGGGCTAAGATCAGGCTCGGCTGACAACACGCAGCGCGGCCGTGGCTGCCTGGACGCCCCGGTATTGCGCCTCTTCGAAAATAGAAAATCCGCTCAGGTCCGAATTCGCGAAAAAGATGTTGGCCGATGGTTTCAGCCAGCGCGTGCGAGCTTCTGAAAACAGGAACCCTGGAGACGGGCGCGCCATCGCGTGACCAATGCGCATGATATCGATTTGCGAGACGCACTGCCGGACGTCGGGGTGCGCGCGAGCCAGGTCATTCAAGATCGCCTCCTTCCAGAAATTCCAATCTTTGGCGAGCAACAAGCGGCGCGCGTCCGCCGGCGGGTACTCAGCGAGCGACCAATAAAACGTCCACACGGTTCGATCCACGTGCGTGGCCAAGCTCATGTGCGTCGCGTTCACGTACCCGAGCGCCGGCGAATCGTAGATCACGTTGTCCCACGCGGGCTCGGCATTGTTCCGGGCGGGAATGCGGTCGAGCGTCAAGTTCGCGGTGAGCCACGGCGAGTATTGGAACCCATCCGCGCGTGGCGCACCTTCGATCACATACGGCGCGAGGAACGTCGGGGCGGCCCAAATCACGGAGTCGGCGACATATTCGGTTTGTTCGGTGAATATGCGAATTCGGTTACCTGCGCGCTCGACGCGATACACCGGATCGCCGGTTCGCAAATATCGTTTGAGCTTCTCGATCAGACGCGTAGCGATCCAGCCGTTGCCTTCGGGCCAGGTGAGCGGACCTTTCTCCTCGGGCTCGCGCGACGCGAAGTATTGAATCCCGGCCCAGGCCGACGTGTCTTTGGCCAGCGCGCCGTAATCATCCCGACAGGCGTAGTTGATGTACCAGCGCAGAGGAGCGGAATCGTAGGCTTGTTGCGCCATCCAATCCGCCATCGATATTTGATCAAGCGGCGAGGGTTTCGCGCCGCGCTCCATGGGAAGCGTGAACTGGCCTGTCGCTCGAAACTCGCTGATTTTTTCCATGAAGCGGCGATATTGTGCGCGATCCCGCGACGTGGCGCCGTCCTCGGGCTCGATGCCCTCCTGCCAGTGGCCATTGATGAACAGGCGTTCCTGCGGATCGAAGCACAGCACGCGCTCGTCCCACTTGCCATCGCGAAACACGCCGAGTTCTTCGAACAATTCGCGTGCCAGCGATTCGCCTTTCGCCGGCACAGGGACATAGTGCGCGGCCCACGGAAATCTCGAGATCTCGTTTTCGCCCGAACGCGAGTTGCCGCCGGCCTGCTGTTCCATTTCGAGCAGAACGAAGTCGCGAAAGCCGCGTTTGTCCAGATGCCAGGCTGCGTTCAATCCGGCCATGCCACCCCCGACGATCAATATGGGAATGCGAAGTTGTCGCGCCGGCGCTCGAAACGGGGCGCGATCCCGCAGACGATGCCCAAGGGGAAACGAATCGTTGACGAAGCCGCCGGTGATTTTGCGATCGGCCTTGGGCCACAAGCCGATCAATGCGGGCGCGCCGAAAAATTGTCGACGCGAAAGCATCAATGCGCGACGTCCTTCCATTCCTGCTCGTAATAGCGCACCAGAACCTGATCGTTCAGGCGGTTCGGTTCGGCAGGCACGGGCTGCATGTCCACCGGAAAAACGAACAATTCCCCGACGTTCGCGGTGGACAGAAAACGAAGGCCTGCGGGCAATTGCTTCGGCGGTTCGTATGGCGCGAAGCTGCCGATCACATAACCCCACTCACCGAACGATGGCACGTAGACGTGATAAGGATAAACGCGCAAGCCCGCTTCTTTCACCGATTCAACGATGCACCAATACGATTGGCGCGCGAACAGCGGCGATGTGCTTTGCACCACGATCAATCCGCCGCTGGCGAGATGTTTTGCGGCCAGCCGATAAAACGCAGTTGTGAACAGCTTGCCGAGCGCGTAGCTGGTGGGGTCGGGAAAATCGGCCACGATGAAGTCGTATTGCTCGGTATTGGTGTCGAGCCATCGGAACGCGTCGGCATTGATGACGTGCACGCGCGCGTTTGAGAACGAATGCCCGTTCAGCGCAGACATCACAGGATGCGTCGTGAACAAGTGGGTCATTTCGGGATCGAGATCAACAAGAGTTATGTTTTCGACCGAGGGATATTTCAAGATCTCGCGAACGGCCAAGCCATCGCCACCGCCCAATACAAGGACGTGGCGGGCGCCGGGGAGCGCGGCAAGTCCCGGGTGCACAAGCGCTTCGTGATAGCGATATTCATCGCGCGAGCTGAACTGCAAATGGGAATTGAGGAACAGCCGCAAATCGTCCTTCCACTTAGTAAGTACGATGCGTTGATACGGAGTGGTGCGGCTGAAAATCACTTCGTCGGCGTAGAGGCTGTTGTCGGCGGCGTTGGAGATGCGATCGGCAAACGCGGTTCCCGCGGTCAGCAGCGCCAGAACGACGACGCAGGACGCTCGCAGAAAATGAGTGCGGCCGATCTGTTCGCGAAACAGGTACGTGGACCACAGCGCCACGCCAACGTTGAAGATTCCGAACACCAGCGCGGAGCGAACAAGGCCGAGCTTCGGCACCAGCAAAATCGGAAACAGCAACGATGCTCCGAGCGCGCCCAAGTAGTCGAAAGTCAGCACATGCGAAACCAGCTCGCGAAACTGGAAGCGTTCTTTCAAGATGCGCATCAGCAGCGGGATTTCGAGTCCAACCAGAGTTCCGACCAGAATCACGACCACATACAAAATGAAGCGGAACGCTTCCGTATAGGCGAAGGCGAGGAACAGGATCGAAGATGAAAATCCTCCGACCACTCCGACCATCAGTTCGATGGAAACAAAGCGCGCCACCAAACCGCGGTGCAGGAACCGGGACAGGTAACTCCCGATGCCCATCGCGAATAGGTAACAGCCGATGATGGTTGAGAATTGAAAAACCGTATCGCCGAGTAAGTAACTCGCGAGCGTTCCGGCGATCAACTCATAGATCAGCCCGCAGGCCGCGATTAGGAAAACCGAAAGGAAAAGTGCGATCGACACGAGTTACTTCTAGTGCACCGCGGCGGCGATGATAATGCACATCCCGATCGACAGCGCGCCGATCAGAATCGCAAGCGCGACGTTCTTGTCTTCAACGATTTCCTTCCAGAGATGGTACGGCGTTAGTTTGTCGATCATTACGAACGCGATGGCGAAAATCAGGATGCCGAGCACTGAGTAAACCAATGCGTTCGCGAGGGCGTGTACGTCCATGTTCACTTACCTCCGATGTAGCGGGAATAACCGCCATAAGAAGAGCGATACGCGCCGGGGTTATCGCGAATCGATTTGGGCAGAACTCGGGTTTGATTGATGCGGTTCCAGCTCCAGCCGCGGTATTCGGCGACGCTAGTGGCTCCGAGCAGCAACACGCCGTAAATCACGAACAATGAAGTATTCAATCGCCACCTCCGTGGATCGAGGGCGCGTAGTCGCTCTCGCGCCAGCGCGCGGCTTCAAAACTCCCTCTGCGGACTGTGGTCAGCACCGGTGGAATCAGCAGCAGCAGCGCTGCGATTCCGAAGAAGCCATAGTTGGGAACATTGCGCCGTAATTCGAGATCGTAGCGCACAAAAGGCGCACCGTTTTCCATCTCGGGCTCGACGCGCAAATAGTATTGGCCGGATGGAACGCCGGGAACGATCACGCTGTTGTTGCGGCTCCCTTCGCTGCCATCGGAGTCATGATAGTAACTCACTTCGCGGCCGAAGTCGAAGGTCTGGCCGGTCTGATCGTTGATCAACGCGAAATTGAAATATGCCCAATTGTTATCGAGGTCGGTGTGGATGTTCAGCTCGACGTTGGATTCGCGGCCGTCGAGTTTGAAGGTGGGAGTTACAAATGCGCTGTCGCCTTTGATCAACTGCGAGTAAGCGTAATGATCGCTGAAAGCGACGCGGCCGGGAGAAAAAATCATGAAGAAGAACACGAGCGCGGCGAGCGCTACGTTAAGCCAAAGCCAGGTGCGCCAGGAGGAGCCAACGCTTCCGCCATAGGGTGATGGTTGATTGGCGAAGACGCCGTATGTGGGCGGCGGAGAGCCGGGAAGCTTGAATGCCTGCCAGATCTGGGCGCCGGTCATATACTCGGCGAGCGACCAGGTGACTTCGCCGCCGGTAGATTCCGATGACAGCATCGCGGGCGGCGCAACGAAATCCTCGCACGCAACGGGCTCGCCCACCTGGACGCGCCACGGAAATTCGCCCAAGACATAATCGGTGCGCGCTGTCATTGAGTCGAATGCCGCGAAAACCTTGCCGTTATAGCGCCAGGCGGACCGGCCGCGCGCGTGGGCGGGCTCAGGCAGCGCATTTTCCACGTGAACGAAGTTCCAATGACCGTTGTATTCGGTGAGATAGCGGAATCCGTGGAACGGATTGAAGAGCAGGTACTCGCCCCAGGAGTAGGAGTCCTCGCCATCGTAGACAGTCCGAATTTGAAACCCGATGACCTCGTACTGCGTGTTTCCGATTTTGCCTCGCGTGCCCAGCGGGATAGTCGGCTTGATCTGCGTCTTGCCCTCGAATTTTTGAAGAATCTCGACCTCGGGCGTTGTCGCGTCAAGAATGCTCAGGCACTGTGGGCAAACGACGCTGAGTGTGTGGGCGAAGCCGCGGAGCTGGACGGGGCCGCCGCAGTTGGGGCACGAAATCGATTTGGCTTGAACGGCGGGCATCAGGTCCAGCCCTCGAATTCGCGGAGATTTTTCAAATGCAGGTCGTCGAAGTCGACGGCGCGGCCGAGGAAGAGCAGTGGCGGATTTTCGCTATAGTCGATGGTTCCGAAGTCGCCGGTTGTGGTCCTGAGATCGGCAAAGAGCAAGTCGGATTTGTCCCAGTATTCGAACGGAAGTTCGCCTTGCACGCCTTTGTAGTGGGCCTTCGTTAGCGACGTGACTTGGTAGTTCCCGTTCTTCCACTGAAACGTCTGGCCTTTGGATGTGTTGGGTGGCAGAGGCTGCTCCGGTTTCGCTAGCCACGACAGATCGTATTCTAGTTGCGCATCGGCGAGCCAGCCGCTCGATCCGTCGTTAAAGACGATGTGCCATTCATTCCATCCGCCCTGCTCGTATTCGTAGATGATGCGGCCGACGACGACGAAGCTTTTGTTCTCATACTCGCCTTCGGTTCCGATTTGGATGGGCGAAGCGTCGGCGGGCAGATCGGCCACCACTCCCACTTTTTTCAAATCGACGTCGGTGCGGACCAGAATCGAGTGGCAGAATTCGCAGGTGGTTTGCACGGCGCTGGACCAAAGAAACTTCACCGGCGCGCCGCAGTTGGGGCAGTTCGCGGCGGGGGAGCTCATAACCGATAGGGCCGCTCCACTTGGCGTACGACGACGCTAGAGGCGCCGAATTCCTTTTTCAGGAGCCCGTCAAAATCGGTCGCCGGGCGCGGCCGGCAGCAGAAAATGTTGAGGCAGAGCGAGCCAAATTCGGGAAACGTATGGCAGGCCAGGTGCGATTCGGTGAGCAGAGTCACGCCCGTGATGCCCCCGGTTCCGGGGAACTGATGCCAATTGGATTTTCCGAGCGAGTGGAGGTCGAGCGCACGGATCAGCGTGTGAAACAATTCTTCGAGACGATGGGCATCGGCCAACGCGGCCGAGTCGCACCCGTGCGCCTCGACGATCCACTCCAGGCCAGACATTTTACTGTTGGGCGGTGCCGCACTCCGGACAGAATTTTGAAGATCGCGGAATTTTGTTTCCGCAGTTGGTACAGAACTTCGTCTCCGTTGCCGGTGCGGCCGGTGCAGCAGGCGCGGCCTGTTGCTCGCCGGGCTTCATCGCATTCATCATGCTGTTCGCCATGGTGAGGCCAGCGCCCAATCCTACTCCGATGCCCGCGATACCGCCCCCGCCTTCGTTCGCAGCGGCAACCGGCAGCGATTGCGCCACCTGGAACTGTGTGTACTTGCCCATGTCGCCGATCATGTTCATGCTGATGCGCTGATCGAGCATCTTCTGCAGCTCGTCGGGCAGGGAAATGTTTTCGACGACGAAATTTTCAAGCGACAGCCCGAGTTCAGCGAACGACGGCTTCACCACTTCGACAATCTTCTGGCCGAGAGCGGCTTGATTAGCCGCCATATCGAGGAACGGCACGGAGCTTTGCGCGAAGCTATCGGTCATGCGCGCGACGATGGTGTTGCGCAACTGGCCTTCGAGATCGGGGACGCCGTAGATATCGCGAGTGCCGCTCACCTTTTGGTAGAACACCTTCGGATCGGCGATCTTGTAGGCGTAAATTCCGTAACCGCGCATCCGGATGGCGCCGAATTCCTTGTCGCGAATCGTGATGGGCGTCGCGGTGCCCCAACGCTGGTTGGTTTGCAGGCGCGTGGAGAAATAATACACGTCCGATTTGAACGGGGATTTGAACGCTTTGTCCCAATTCATCAGATACGTGAGAATCGGCAGCGTGTTCGTGTTCAGGGTGTAGAGGCCGGGTCCGAAAACGTCGCCGATGCGGCCCTCGTTGACGAAGACGGCCATCTGGGAATCACGCACCGTGAGCTTGCCGCCGTTCTGGATCTCCATGTCTTCCATGGGATAACGGTAGGCCAGGATTCCGTCTTCCGGTTCGGTCCATTGGATTACATCGATGAACTGCTTGGAAAGGAAACTCATACGCTTGTACCCGAGTATACGGCAGAAACCCGGAATTTGTTCCCAGATCTAGTGGCTGGTGGCTGGTAACTGGTTGCTGGGATTGGAGATTAGCTCGCTCAGGCGCTTCTGAGCGTAGGTGTCGCCGGGATTGGCGGCCAGGATTTGGCGGAGGTTCGCGACCGCCTGGTCGATCTTGCCGGATTTGGCCTGGGCGGTGGCGAGATTGAAGCGCGCGCTCGCGTAGTCGGGGCGGGTCTTGAGCGCCAGTTCGAATTGAGGAATGGCCTCGGCGTTGCGGTTGAGCGTGGCGAGGGCCAGGCCGAGCATGTTGTGGACTTCCGGCCGGTACGGTTCCAGGCGGGCGGCGGTGCGCAGTTCGGTGACGGCAGCTTGGGGGTTGAGACGCGAAAGCAGAATCGCGCCGAGGTTCATATGGGCTGCGGCGTCGTTTGGATTTTTGTCGATGCGGTGGTGCATCACCGCTTCTTCAAGCTCGCGGCGGCGGTCGCCTGCGCCGTGCGGCAAAATCTGGAGCCACAAATGGCCCATTTCGTCGGTGGCCTGGTTGCCGGCGCGCACGCGCTTGGGCGGATGGTTGGGGTTGTGCGGGTTGCCAGCGGAGTTGTCGTAGTGGTAGCGCATGTGAATCACGGAATCCTTCGGGAGAAAGACGGGCTCGCGGTAATAGAAGACCGCTTGCCAATTTTGATCCCAGGCGGGGACGCGAATCAGCCACTTCTTTGAGCCGTCGGGGAGCGTGGCATAAGCTTCGAGCAGATGGCCAAGATAGTGCGCGTGCGGATAGACGGCCAGAACGTCGGCATCGAGAGGCAGGCGGAAATCGTCGGAGATTGGAAAGTCGGGCGTGCCGGCGGGGATGTCGAGGGCCTGATCGTTTTCGAGCTGGACCAGGAGCGGAAACTTGGTTTGGGGCTTATCGGTAAAGTACAGGCCGACGGAGGGGCGCACTTGTTCCGGCTTGCCCGAGGGTTGGAGGTGCATATTGAGGACGAGCTGGTTGCCGGGGTCGAGACGCCATGCAAATCCGTCGGGCTCGACGTGCGGCGTGTTGCCTGGTTTCCAAAACAGGAAATGGCCGTCGGGGTCGAAGGGACTGCGGGTGATCTCGAGGTCCATGCCGGGGAAGCCTCTTCCGGGCACGGTTTCCTGTAGGCGGGCGGAGCCTGTGCGGTCAACCAAGAGATTTGCGTGATGGACGACGCGCGGTTGGCCGGGTCGGATTTCGATGGCGCGGACCCAACGGCGCGCGGTGAGGTTGGGTGTGAAGATGAAGTTCCAATAGACGTCGCGGCCGGAAGCGGGGAGATCGAACGAGGTGGCCGCTTCGAGCACGAGGTCGGGCGGGCCGAGATGCCAGTCGCCTGTGAACGAAGGCGGGAGCGGGATGTCTGCGGTTGGGCCTTCGGGTGCACCGTCGCGGACCCATTCAGCTATGGTCGCGATTTGCTCCTGGGTGAGGCGGCGGTCGTCCGAGAAATCGCCGTAGCCATGCTCGGGTAACCAGGGAGGCATGAAGCGCGAACTTGTGGCGGCAGCGATCTGAGCCGCGCGTTTGTGGACGTCTTGATAGGTGAGCAGCGAGAACGGAGCGGCATCGCCGGGATGATGGCAGGCGGCGCATTTTTCGTAGACGATGGGGGCGATATCGTGGTTGAAATTGGGTGGGGCCGCGCTCAAGGCGAAAGGCCACAGATAAACACAGATGAACGGGGATGCTGCGAACGAGAGCTTTATCGTGGCGCACTTCCTACTCGTATCGTAGAGCAACCAGGGGGTCGATTGGATGATGAATTTGGGGATGGAGACGGAGTCGCCGGTGTCGCCGCGGCCCTTGAAGGCGCGTTGGATGCGCATGATGGTCTCGGAGTGGGGATAGGGCAAAGGAGCGAGCAGGACACGTCGCGGGAAGAACGAAGGTCAGAGAGAAGGCTGCTCATACTGATAAGGACGACCAACCTTCCCCGAAGTTCGACGAATTGACGCGGGTTTGGAGCGGGATCACCGCACAGCGTAGCTGGTGCGGCCGAGCTTTAGCTTTGAGTAGAAGCTGCGCTCATTACGGACGAAATCTGGCTGAATATGGTGCTAATGCTGCTGGCGACGCTGGGCATGATGGCTCCCGCGGCGACCGCGACAAAACCGGCCATCAGGGCATATTCAATGAGATCCTGTCCCCGGCGATCGCGCCAGGTACGCATCAGAAAAAGCAAAGATTGAGCAACGATCATTTTTTCCTCCTCGACTTTATTGGCGGTCCCCGTCCCCGCTGTTACTTGTTGGTCACCCCAATTCTGGGCGAATTAACGATCCACCACAATCCTGTCGATAGCCTAGTGGGACCTAGTACGGCCCCAGGTTGAAAGTACTGAAATGAGGCAAGCACTAAGGTGAAGAACGTTCCCCAGAGCATCTGGCCGGTGTCCGTGTTTGGACTTGGTTTTTTGTTGCTCATCATGGGTTTGTCGGGTGTAGCGAGCATCCAGGAGACGCGGCGGATCCACCAGCAGATTTTGGCAGTGGAGGACAACTATCGGCACATAGAAAATCTGGTGGAGGGGATTCGATCGGACACATCGCGGGTGGCGGTGTTGCGGCGAGACCGGCTGCTGGAGCGGAATATTGCGGCGCACGCTTACACCATGCAACTGGCCGCGCTGCGGGCCAAGACCGAATTCAATCTGGAGCAACTGAAATCGCTGCGGCCGCAGGAGAGCAGCCGCGCAGTGGATCGGCTGGAGGGGGCGTTGCGAGTGTATCTGGATGCGGTGGGGAAGGAGTTTCAAAAAGCTCCCGAGGATGCCGAAGCCGAGTTCATGGATGATGGATTCGGTTGGGAGACGATGCCGATCTTTGCGATTGCCGAGGAACTGGGAAAGCTAAACGATGAAAACTTCGAGTCGCGCCGGCGGAGCTGAGCCGGTCCGTACAAGCTCTGCAAAGCGACATCTGGGAGACGATGCTGACCGCGCTGGTGCTGGGGACGATTATCGCGGGTACGAGTGTATTTCGCATTTCCTCGCTCGAAAAGGAATCGGCGGCGCATCAAAAAGCCAGCCAGCAGGCCGAGGTGCGTTTGCGGCATCTATCGCAGCAGCTGGTGTCGTCGCAAGAGCAGGAGCGCAAGGCGCTGTCGCGGGAATTGCACGATGAGATCGGACAGTTGCTGACGGCGTTGCGGATGGAGTTGGGCAATCTGGAGCGAGGGCACGTGGCGCGGGGCATGGAGAGCGATCCGCATTTGGATCAGGCTAAGAAACTGGCCGAGAGCACGCTCAGAACGACGCGCGATATCGCGATGGGGCTGCGCCCGGCGATGCTGGATATTCTCGGCTTGGGGCCGGCGCTCGAATGGCAGGCACGTGAATATTCGCGACGTTATAACACGCCCATTCAGCTGGAAGTGGACGGGGATTTGCGGGACGTGCCGGATCCGCACCGTACATATTTGTATCGGATCGTGCAGGAGGGGCTGACGAACTGCGCGCGTCACGCGCAGGCCAAGAATATCCACGTCAAACTGGAGGACTCGAGCGGCACTCTGGCGGTGGTGGTGGAGGACGACGGCGTGGGATTCGATCAGCATGGCGGCGTGACGTATGGCCTGGGCTTGCTCGGAATCACGGAACGGGTACGGGAGTTGTGCGGGCAGTTGTCGATCCACTCGGAGCCGGGGAAAGGAACGCGCATTGCGGTGACTTTGCCGTTTGCACGAGAGAGTATCGGGGTGGAGAGCTAGCGGCCGTAGAAGGCGTCGATGTTGGCTTGTAAGGGCGTGGACATTTGCACCTTGTCGTGATTGAGGCGCTCGACGAGCTTCGCGTAGGTCTCGTCGGCCAGATGATAATCACCGATGTGAGTGAGCTTGCCGGTGTCGAAATTTTGGTTGGGGAGTTGAAGCTGGCCGGTGCCGACGTTCGCGAGGAGCTCTTTGTAACGGCGGATAGTGTCGTCGAGACTGGCGAGGAACATCTTTTCAGCCGCGGGCGGAGGCACCTTGAAGGCGAAGGCTCTTAGCGGGCCGATTTTAGGAACCAAGCGGAAGAGAAATGCCAGGAAGCGCGCGCCGAAGCCGGGCCTTTTGTATTGATCGTGGAAATCCTTCTGGTAGGCAGCCATTTTAATGCGGTATACATACCGGCGGCGCGTTATGCCCTTCTGTAGAGTTTGAATGTCCTTCTTTTTGGCGGCCCAGGCAGCTTTGGTCATTTCTGGAATGGCCTGACTGACTGAGAAGCGATAGGTTCCGAGAGCGAGATCAAGATTCGTGAAAAGGTCTTTAAGCGGGATACAGTAGGTTTCTTCAAAAGCGCGCTCGAGCAGCGGCTTGGCGACTTGGAATCCGATGAAGTCGTGATAGGCTTCATTGGCGTATTGTCCGCGTGCCACTTCGATGACGTCGAAGCCAAACTCGGTTTTCAAATGCGCGGCGGGGTTGTCTTCGTAAGTGACCTCGGGGCCGAACTTCGCCCGAAGTTTGGGGTAGACCAGGGGCACCGTGCGGTTGATCGCGACCGGGTGGCCGAGGTTGTCAGCAGCATAATGGGCCAGAGCGCCGAGGGCGAAAGCATAGTCATTGATGTCGGCCGATGTTTGTGCGTCTTTGAGCAGCGCGAGGACGAAGTCGCCACTCCGAACGTAGTGCACAAGATCGCTGAAGAACTTGCTTCCGAACGGGTAGTAGCCCATGTCCTGGATGATGGCGCCGCCGTAGGCGTAGGCATGGGCTTCGCGTAATTGGTCGTCGGTGGCGTTAGGAAAGCGCTCGAGAAGTAGAGGGCGCAGTGTTTGCGGCCACGCAGAATCAATGATGGCTTCGTGGGTGAGGACGGAGTAGGCCGGGGCGGGCGCCGGAAGAGAAAGGCCGATGATCAATAAGAGGGCAAACCAGCGCACGCACTCTAGTGACCCAAATTGGGCGTGTGCGGTTACATCCGGTTACTGAATGATTCGTTTGCGGACGGCGTAGAGCACGATGTCGGCGGTGGAATGGAGATTCAGCTTCTGCATCAACCGGCTGCGGTGAGTTTCGATGGTGTAGAGGCTGACGCTGAGGAGCGATGCGGCTTCTTTGTTGGATTTGCCCTCGGCCAGCAGTTGCAGGACTTCTTTTTCGCGATCGGTGAGGAGATCGTAAGAATCCTCGAGGCCTTCGCTCTGCATTTGACGCATGTAGTCTTCGAGCAGAGTTTGCGTGATGGACGGGCTGAAGAAGAGCTTTTTGCTGGCGACTGATGCGGACCGCTTGGAGGAGATCGGCCTCGGCGCAGTCCTTCAGGAGATAGCCTTGGGCGCCGGCGGCAAGGGCGCGGACGAGGAAGGTCTCATCGCAATGCATGCTCAGCATGATGATGCCGATGTTGGGATCGCGCTTGACGATCTGGGACGCGGCATCAATACCGTTGAGCTGCGGCATAGTGATATCCATGACGACCACGTCGGGCGAGAGTTGCTCGGTGAGGCGGACGGCCTCGCGGCCATCGCAGGCTTCGCCGACGACTTCGATTGTGGGGTCGGTCTGGAGCAGAAACTGAAGGCCTTTGCGAACGACCCCATGATCATCGGCGACGAGGACTCGGGTGGTGGATGGCATAAAAGCGGCGTCTTGTAAGAGCTATCGGCAGAGAGGATGATTCTCATGAGGCTAAGCGCGTAGAGATATACGTATTTTCTTCAAGTTACAAGAAGTTGTCACGGCATCGCAATTTTTTTAAGTTTGCCTGTTGCCAAGAGGAGCCAGGTTTGTTATTCTGATCAAGGTCGTCTTGAGGAATTATCAAGACGAAAGTCCGAAGTGAGTAGCCTTCGGGCGGGTGCTGGTGCTAGAATTTGAGCATAAGCATCGTTTCGGCAGGCAGCAGAAGCAGTAACGCCTCATCTCCTGTCAGGTAGTTCTTTCAGTTTCCCACGAATTTCGGTTCGGGCAGTGCATTGTCAAAAATGCGGCTCGGGCCAAACGGCTTTCGAGGCCGGTAGTTGGTTGGGTCTTTTCCGTGCAAACGGGGATCGCTTGGCTAGCTACGCAGATCTTTGACAATCTGGTTGGACGCAAAAAGTAATGTTCGTCAGAACTTTGAGTCAAACCGAGGCGATAACCGGTCCGAGTCTGCTTCGCTCGAATTAGGGCGGGGTGGATGAAAGGTCGGGAGTCTCACAAGATCAAACGAGAGTTTGATCCCGGCTCAGAATCAACGCTGGCGGCGCGCTTAACACATGCAAGTCGCACGAGAAAGTGGAGCAATCCATGAGTAAAGTGGCGTACGGGTGAGTAACACGTGGATCATCTACCTCTTGGTGGGGAATAACCCTGGGAAACCGGGGCTAATACCGCATAAGCCTGCGAAGGGAAAGCAGCAATGCGCCGAGAGAGGAGTCCGCGGCCGATTAGCTAGTTGGTAGGGTAAAGGCCTACCAAGGCAATGATCGGTAGCCGGCCTGAGAGGGCACACGGCCACACTGGCACTGAAACACGGGCCAGACTCCTACGGGAGGCAGCAGTGGGGAATCTTGCACAATGGAGGAAACTCTGATGCAGCGACGCCGCGTGAGCGATGAAGCCCTTCGGGGTGTAAAGCTCTTTCGACGGGAACGATAATGACGGTACCCGGAGAAGAAGCTGCGGCTAACTACGTGCCAGCAGCCGCGGTAATACGTAGGCAGCAAGCGTTGTTCGGAATTACTGGGCGTAAAGAGTGTGTAGGCGGTTCTCTATGTTCGGTGTGAAATCTCCCGGCTTAACTGGGAGGGTGCGCCGAAAACTGGAGGGCTTGAGTATGGGAGAGGAAAGCGGAATTCCTGGTGTAGCGGTGAAATGCGTAGATATCAGGAGGAACACCTGCGGTGTAGACGGCTTTCTGGACCATCACTGACGCTGAGACACGAAAGCGTGGGGAGCAAACAGGATTAGATACCCTGGTAGTCCACGCCCTAAACGATGCATACTTGGTGTGAGCCGTTCATTCGGTTCGTGCCGGAGCTAACGCGTTAAGTATGCCGCCTGGGGAGTACGGTCGCAAGGCTGAAACTCAAAGGAATTGACGGGGGCCCGCACAAGCGGTGGAGCATGTGGTTTAATTCGACGCAACGCGAAGAACCTTACCTGGGCTCGAACGGCTTCGGACAATCCTTGGAAACAGGGACTTCTCGCAAGAGACTGGAGTCGAGGTGCTGCATGGCTGTCGTCAGCTCGTGTCGTGAGATGTTGGGTTAAGTCCCGCAACGAGCGCAACCCTTGTCCTGTGTTGGCATGCCGCAAGGCGCAACTCTCAGGAGACCGCCAGCGATAAGTTGGAGGAAGGTGGGGATGACGTCAAGTCATCATGGCCTTTATGTCCAGGGCCACACACGTGCTACAATGGGCGGTACAAAGCGCTGCCAACCCGCGAGGGGGAGCTAATCGCCAAAAACCGTCCTCAGTTCGGATTGCAGGCTGCAACTCGCCTGCATGAAGCTGGAATCGCTAGTAATGCTATATCAGAACGATAGCGTGAATACGTTCCCGGGCCTTGTACACACCGCCCGTCACATCACGAAAGTGGGTTGTACTAGAAGTCTGTATGCTAACCCGCAAGGGAGGCAGCGGCCCAAGGTATGACTCATGATTGGGGTGAAGTCGTAACAAGGTAGCCGTAGGAGAACCTGCGGCTGGATCACCTCCTTTCTAAGAGAGAAAGTGGCTGGAGTTACCGAATCGGCGCAAGTCGAGCCGTTGAGCAAATTGCAAGGCGCTTAGCGGTCAGTAAGTAGCAGCCTTTCCAGTCCATCTGGTCCGCTTCGGCGGATCAGTCTAAAATATAGTCCGTCTCGGATTCTCCACTTAGAGTTCTGCGACTTATTTTGTCAGTTCGGCCTGGTGCCGGCTGGCAGCGTCCAATCGGCCTCGATAATTATTCGGTTGTTAGTTGTTGGTTCTTAGTTTTTAGTTGTTGGTCCTCGGGCCAAGAACTAGCAACCAGCAACCAAGAACCGAGAAGGGGCTGTAGCTCAGCTGGGAGAGCGCCTGATTTGCATTCAGGAGGTCGCCGGTTCGATCCCGACCAGCTCCACCAGTTTGGAGCCGCTCCGCGCAAACATGCGCGCTGCAACGCGGTCCAGCTAGATCCGGCTTTTGTCCGGGCCTGTAGCTCAGCTGGCTAGAGCGCACCCCTGATAAGGGTGAGGTCGGTAGTTCGACTCTACCCAGGCCCACCAACCTTTATTGAGCCGCTCCGCACCGAACAGTGTGTGCGACGCGGCGGAGTAAGAATTCAGAATCCAGAAGTCAGAATCCGTGGAAGACGGGTGCTGAGTTTTGGCTGCTGAAGAGTGGCCAATGATCTTTGACAATTGAATATTGATGGGCAACACAAGTTGCAATCACGCCGTGCAGCCAATATACGGCGTGGAGCGCTAGTAAGAAAGTGCAAATTGTAAGTGCACTTAGTTAGTTTGTGTCTAGAGTAAATTTTATGGTCAAGCTACTAAGAGCATGCGTGTGGATGCCTTGGCGCAAGTAGGCGATGAAGGACGTGACCAGCTGCGAAAAGCTTCGGGGAGATGCTGCAATCTGTGATCCGGAGATGTCCGAATGGGGAAACCCAACTGTTGCTAACAACAGTTATCGCATTCTGAATACATAGGAGTGCGAGGCGAACCTGGGGAAGTGAACCATCTCAGTACCCAGAGGAGAAGAAAACAACCGTGATTCCGATAGTAGTGGCGAGCGAACTCGGAACAGCCTAAACCAGGCAATTCGAAAGGAGAGCCTGGGGTTGCAGGACCACAAACATTAAGTGGCAGGTGGCCGGGAGACCGGTCATAGGTCACTTAGTGTAAAGAGGTTATAGGGAAGTGTTAATAGAACGGTCTGGAAAGGCCGGCCATAGAGGGTGACAGCCCCGTATATGAAAATGCCATCCTAGCTTCGAGTGGCTCCTAAGTATCGCGGGACACGTGGAACCCTGCGAGAATCTACCGGGACCATCCGGTAAGGCTAAATACTCACTTGCGACCGATAGTGAACTAGTACCGTGAGGGAAAGGTGAAAAGTACCCCTGCGAGGGGAGTGAAATAGTACCTGAAACCGCATGCTTACAAGCAGTTGGAGGGCTATGCCGGAAATCGCAAGAGGACCGGAATGCCTAACATCGTGCCTATTGAATAATGAGCTGGCTAGTTAATCTCAGTGGCAAGGTTAAGCGAAAGCGAGCCGCAGCGAAAGCGAGTCTGAATAGGGCGTTCAGTCGCTGGGATTAGACGCGAAGCGGGATGATCTACCCTTGGCCAGGATGAAGGTCGTGTAACAGCGACTGGAGGTCCGAACCAGTGTTGGTTGAAAACAGCTTGGATGAGCTGAGGGTAGGGGTGAAAGGCTAATCAAATTCCGTGATAGCTCGTTCTCTCCGAAATAGCTTTAGGGCTAGCCTCGTGTGGTCCGTAACGGCGGTAGAGATCTGAATGAACTAGGGGCCTTCCCAGGTTACCGAATTCAACCAAACTTCGAATGCCGTTAATGAGTAACACGGGAGTCAGACAGCGGGGGCTAAGCTTCGTTGTCAAAAGGGGAAGAGCCCAGACCATCAACTAAGGTCCCTAAATTCATGCTAAGTGGGAAAGGAAGTCGGGCGCCTCAGACAGCCAGGAGGTTGGCTTAGAAGCAGCCATCCTTTAAAGAAAGCGTAATAGCTCACTGGTCGAGGAACCCGGTGCCGACAATCCAACGGGGCTCAAGCATGATACCGAAGTTATGGATCCGATGCGCAAGCATCTGGGTGGTAGGAGAGCGTTCTTAACTGGTTGAAGGTGTACCGTGAGGAACACTGGACGGTTAGGAAGTGACTCTGCCAGCATAAGTAGCGATAAACCAGGTGAGAACCCTGGTCGCCGCAAGTCTAAGGTTTCCTGAGAAAGGTTAATCCGCTCAGGGTTAGTCGGGGCCTAAGGCGAGGCCGAAAGGCGTAGCTGATGGACATACGGTTAACATTCCGTAACTGCCTTGGTTCGATAAAGACCGAAGGGGGGACGCAGCACGTAAGCCCTGGTGCGCAATGGTTTCAATCCAGGGTGAAGTGA
>CAVYZD010000002.1:0-285878 GCA_963772905.1 Bryobacterales bacterium
TCCAAGAACTCAAACGGTAATCCGAGCTCGCGAACGCACCCGCGAAACTCGGCGCGATTCGATCCGTACCACGAAACAATCGAATCGAACTCACGCAGCCGCGCGATCAAGCCCGCGGGCGGATCAACACCCTCGATCCCCAGCAAATCGATTCCGGTCGACGCAATCGCACGCGCCTCCGCGAAACGAATCAGCGACACGATCGCGGACGGAACCCAAACCTCGGCGTACTCCGCGCGAAGATGCTCGATCGCCGGCAGCGACAAGATGCAGTCACCGATCCCGCCCGGCCGAATGATCAGCCTGCGCACGCCGCGTTGCCGGCTGCGCTACTGAAGTGCATGGCTGGCCTCCCACGACGGGCCATCCACATCATGCAGGCTCAAGTGCACGGCCTTGGACGAATCCACATCCTTGCTGCTCATTTCGAAGCGCGCGGCCACCATGCGATCCACCATGCTGTGGGGCGCAATCGTATCTTTCATCCCGAGCCCCTCATTGTATTGATCGCCCAGGAATCGATTGTATTGGAAGATCTGCTTCAAATCCGGCTTTGACGTCGTGATGCCGTCGATCATTTCTCCGTTTTTCTTTTCGATCGTGAGTTCCACGTTTCCCACCACGAAAGGAATGTCCGACGGATTTTCCACTCGAAAATCCAGTACCGCGATGCTGTTGGCATCACCCAGCGCTCCGGTCCGAACCTTCAGGATCTTCCCCTGCAACTGGAGATGCGATCCTTCGTTGCCGGTCACCGTGAGAAACACCGCGACCCCCACCGCCAGCACGCCGATCCCAACGAAGATTAAAAGCCGCTTGTTCATTTGGGCCGCTAATCCCCCAGCAGCTTGCCGTAGCCGTGCAGGCGAGTGACATTGTCGCAGACCGCCTTGATGGCCGCAGTGATCGGAATCGCCAGCAACAGTCCTATGCCGCCCCACAGCGTGCCCCAAAACATCAGCGCCACCGTGACCACCAGGGGATTCAGATGCACACGCGATCCCACCACTTTGGGATACAGCAGATTCATCGCAACCAGGTGCAACACCGCCACCACCACGGCGATCATCACGTAAATCGCAGGCTCGGTGTAAACGATGAGTCCGGCAGCGAGCGCCGGAAACATCGCCATCGGTAATCCGACGTACGGCACCAGGCTCAGAAATCCGCTGAGCGGCCCGATCAGCGGCCAATAGGGAAGCCGGATCGCAAAGAAGAACGCGCTGCTGATGGTGGCGAGCAGCAAGCCCAGGATGAAGTTGCCGATGACGTAGGCCCGCACCATGTCGGCCACGCCCTCCCAACTTTTTCCCACCACCTGACGCTCGGAGCCTTTGAAGAGATAGAGAAAGCTGCGCCGCATGTGATCGCGCCAGCTCAGCATGAAATACACCAGGAACGGGACGAAGCTCGCCATCAGCAGCACGTCGTAAAACGAGCGCACATATCCATACACGTACGTGAGCAGCGGCGTCGGCTCGGCGTGAATGCGAACTTCGGGGATCTGGGGCGGAACGGCGGCATCGGGGGGCTTGCTTCCGCGCCGCCTGCGGCTAGGCTCGGGCGTTGGATTACCAGGCGGAGTTTCCTGGAACCGCTTGGGAATTACCACTTGATAGGTCCGCTTCTCCACCTCGTCTACGCGCGTGGCAATGTTATCCACCATGTCGTTCATGCGCTGGCTGTAAGTGGGCAGCTCGTCCACGAACCCGGAAAACTGCGTGTAGAGCCCGAGCCCGAGCAGATACAAAGCCAGCAGAGCAATGGTGCACACGATGAAACTGGCAACGGCGCGCGGGAGCCGCAATTTCACGAAAAGAATCACCACCGGATCCAGCAGAAACGCGATGGTGATGGCCACCACCATGGTGATGAAGAACACCCGCCCGAAATAGAGCAAAGCCACGCACGCCGCAACCGCGAGCATTGTGATGCCGGCCTGTACCGGCTTCTCTACCGGCAGGATTGGCGGGGGCGTCGGAGTAATTGTGGACATGGGGACCTCAGGTCCTCTTCTATGATGAAATGAAATCGGTAGAACAGCAAACAAAATTAGGGCCGACTGGCCAGTTTTGACGAATTTCATGACACAAGGCAGGATTCTGGCCCTCGATCTGGGCAAACGGCGCATCGGACTGGCACTGAGCGACGAGCTTGGCGTGACCGCCCAGGGCCTCAAAACCCTTGAGCGAACCACGATTCGCGAGGACTTGGCGCGCTTGGCCGACCTGGCATCCGGCCACAACGTCACGCTGATCTTGATGGGCAATCCGCTGCACATGAGCGGACGCGAAGGACGCGGGGCGGCCCACGCCCGGGAATTCGGCGAGCGCCTGGAAGCGGTCACCGGCATTCCGTTCCAACTTTGGGATGAGCGCTTGACCACAGTGCAAGCCCAGCGCGTGCTGCGCGAAAGCGGCATCAGCATTGAAAAACGCGCCAAAGCGGTGGACCGGCTGGCCGCGGTAATCCTGCTCGAAAGTTATCTCGACTCCCGCCAATCATGATCCGCCAGCTGGTAGTTGCTTTCGTCGTGCTGGCCGCAGTTGCGGTTTCGCTCGTTTATATATCCCTCGGCGTTGCTTACCAGGGGTTTTCGAATCAAGTAATTCTCGATCTCCCGAAGGGAACCAGCACACACGCGATCGCAGATCAACTGGCCGATGCCGGCGTCATCCGCTTTTCCTGGCAGTTCCTGTTGCTGCGGATCCTGCGGCCCTCGGCCCGCCTCGAAGCCGGCGAATACTTGTTCTCGCACGCCGACACACCCCGCAACATCTTCAGCCGCATCGTGCGCGGGGACGTGTTTTTCTATGAGCTGATCGTGCCTGAAGGCAGCAACATCTTCGATATCGCGGCCAGCCTGAGCCGCTTCGATTTCCTGAAGCCGGCTGCATTCCTGCACGCCGCGCGCAATCCGTCGCTTATTCGCGATCTTGCGCCGGGCGCTCCCACGCTGGAAGGCTACTTGTTTCCCTCCACGTATCGCATCACCCGCGCCACTACGGAACAGCAGCTGTGCGTGATGATGACGGGCCTGTTTCGGAAGCATTGGCGTGAGCTGCAGGCCTCGCAGCCGGGTGGCACATCAGTGAACGACACCGTTACGCTGGCATCGCTGGTGGAGAAGGAAACCGCGGTTCCCGGCGAGCGGCGCATTGTGGCATCGGTCTATGACAACCGGCTGCGCAAGGGAATGGCGCTGGATTGCGATCCGACCACCATCTACGCGGCGCTGCTCGAAGACCGGTATCGCGGTGTGATTTATCGATCGGATCTCCAAAGCGACAACGCCTACAACACCTACAAGCATGCGGGGCTGCCGCCGGGGCCGATCGCGAACCCCGGTGTCGAATCGCTCAAAGCGGCACTCGCGCCCGCCCAAACAGATTACCTGTACTTTGTCGCGAAGGCCGATGGCTCGGGCGGACACCAGTTTTCGACGACCATGGAGGAGCACAACGTGGCCGTGGAAAAGTATCGCCGGGCGACGAACCGCCAGCCCGATCCGCCGCCCGCGCCCCTGAGGCGACATCATGTGCAAGAATCAAAGCGTTAACTGATGATTACGGCAAGAGCCCTGGATGAACACGTGGAACGGCTATTTGACCTGTTGGAACGTCTGCACTTCGCTTTAGCAAAGTCCGCCGTCGAGTATCGCGTCATTGGGGGAATGGCCGTTTTCTTCCAGGTGAGCGCGCGTGATCCCGATGCTGCGCGGATGACTCGAGACGTCGACATTGCAGTGGATCGGAGCGACCTGGAGCGAATCGCACGCGCGGCTGAATCTTTCGGTTTTCGCTATCGGCACGTCGCCGGAGTAGACATGTTGGTCAGCGCCGAGAATCCCAAAGCGAAGAGCGCCGTTCACCTGGTGTTCGTTCGCGAGAAGGTCCGCCCGGAAGATCTGTTACCCATCCCTGATTTTTCAGAGCCGACTCGAACCGTGGAGGGTTTTCTTCTGGCTCCGGTGCTGGAGCTGGTGAGAATGAAACTCACCAGTTTTCGGTTGAAGGACAAGACCCACATCATCGACATGGATTCGGTCGGTTTAATCACGCCGGAAATCGAAGCCGCGCTGCCAGATGTTTTGCGCGAGCGCCTGGAGAAAGTGCGCGCCGAAGAACGCGGCGACTGACTTAGGCTTCGAAGATTTCTTCGAGCGGGACGGCAATATCCGGGTCCTTGGTGCGCAAGATGCCGTCTAGCACTTCGTGCATCTCGCCGGGTGTGTAGCAAAACGCTTGCTTGGTCAGCGGGTCGATTACCCATACGTACCGCACTCCGATTTGGAAATAATCCGACAGCTTCTCATTAATCCGCGTTACGGTGTCCTTTCGGCACAGAATCTCGACGCAGAGCAACGGCGGGTGATGAACGACAGGATGTCGCGGATCGGAGGCCAAGACTACGCACACGTCTGGAACTCTGAAACGAGTTGGAGCCAACCTGAATTCGCGTGGGGCTGCTCGCCCGAGTGTCGCTCAAGGACCTCACCATCGACGTACTCGCGATCCGCTTCGTAACTCGTCGTGAGATATTCTTCGACGCTTACCATTAGTCCACCGGCGCGGAATAAGCCGACGCGGGCGCGGACGCGATCAACCCGTCCTCGAAAGAATAATCGGGCTTGGGAAACTTGTGGCGCACATACCAGCGATACGTGCCCTTCAAGCCCGCATTGAAATCCACCGGCTTGAATTTCAAAATGCGCTGCGCTTTATTCACCACCACGGTGATGGCAGGCAAATCGAAATAAACTCCGAAATACATCTTCGGGCCCATGGGATGCCCGCCGGCGCGCAGGATTCGCTCGCGAGGCAGACGAACGAAAGTCGGTTCTTTTCCGGCAGCGCGTGCGAAACCCTCCACCGCTTCCACCTGCGTCAGCGGCCGGGGATTGGCAATGTTAAACGCATGCCCTTCGATATCGGGAATGTCCATCACCTTGACGCAAGCGCCCACCAAATCGTCGATATGCACGAACTGCATCAGACGGCGGCCGTCGCCCGGCAGGATCAAGGGACGGCCGTCCCGCAAACGATCCCAGAAAAACGCCTCGCGATAAAACGGATTGCCCGGACCATACACAAACGGCGGCCGCAGCGTCACCACCGGAAATCCATTGCGCTGCCGCATGCGGAACAGCGCCCGCTCGCTCATGGCCTTATTGCGTACGTAGGAGTCGGAATGATCGTCGGGGGCCAGTGCGTCGCCTTCGTGGTGATTCAGGCCATCGCCATACGCGCCCACGCTCGACATGAAAACATATCGATGCAGATTGTTTCCGCAGGCTCGCGCCGTAGATTCCACTTGCGCGGCCGTGGTGCCGTGCTCCCAGTCGTACACGTTGTCGTAGACGACGTCGAAGTTCTTGCCCGCCAAGGCGCGCTTCACCGACTCAGGATCGTTGCGGTCCGCGACGATATTTCCGACCTTTTTCCCTAGTTTGTGGCGCGGTTTGCGATGCAGAACGGTGACGTCATGCCCCAGACGAACCAACTCCTTCACCAGCGGCTGCCCGATGAACAGAGTTCCGCCGATCACCAGCACTTTCCGCTTGCCGGGTTCCTGACGTTTGGATCCGTTAGTCGTAGTACTCGAGCCCAAGGTGTGTAATCAGGTCCTCACCGCGCATCCAGCGCAGCGTATTCTTCAACTTCATCAACTGAATAAAAACGTCGTGCTCGGGGTACAATCCCGGAGCCGTCATGGGAGCTTTGAAGTAGAAGGAAAGCCACTCTTGAATGCCTTTCATGCCCGCGCGTTGCGCCAGATCCATGAATAATACGAGATCGAGCACCAGAGGAGCGGCCAGAATGGAATCGCGGCACAGGAAATTGATTTTGATCTGCATGGGATAACCCAGCCATCCGAAGATGTCGATGTTGTCCCAGCCTTCCTTAGCGTCGCCGCGCGGGGGATAGTAATTGATGCGAACCGCGTGATACAGATCTTTGTAGAGCTGCGGATAAAGCTCAGGCTGCAGAATTTGTTGCAGCACGCTGAGCTTGGTTTCTTCTTTGGACTTGAACGACCCCGGGTCTTCCAGCACTTCTCCGTCGCGATTGCCGAGGATGTTGGTTGAGAACCAGCCCGACATTCCGAGCATACGCGCCTTCAATCCCGGCGCAACCAGCGTCTTCATGAACGTCTGGCCGGTCTTGAAATCCTTGCCGCAGATCGGAATCTGGCGATCGCGAGCGAGTTCCTGCAGAGCCGGCATGTCGGTGGTCAGATTCGGCGCGCCGTTGGCATAGGGCACTCCGCTCTTCAGCGCGGCATAGGCGTAAATCTGGCTGGGCGCGATGTCCGGATCGTTTTTCTGCAATCCGCATTCGAAATCCTTGAGGGATTGATGCACCGCTCCCGGCTTATGGAACACTTCGGTGGACCCGCACCAGATCATCACCAGGCGTTCGGCGCCGCTGGACTGCCGGAATTGCCGGATGTCCTCCATCAGCATTTCCGCTTTTTCCATTTTCGAGCCGGTCTTGACATTCGGACCGTTAAGGCGCCGAACATACTCAGTGTCGAAGACCGCCTTCATCGGCTTGATGGCGCTGAGCGGCTCGCACACTTTCTCGAGCAGCGGCGCGTCCAAGACGGCGGCATGGACGGCGGATTCGTACGCGGTGTCGTTGAAAATATCCCAGCCGCCGAAAACCAAGTCGTTGAGGCCGGCCAGCGGAACAAAATCCCGGATGTACGGACTGCGGCCTTCGGTGCGTTTCCCGAGGCGCACGGTTCCAAGCTGCGTGAGCGATCCGATGGGCTGACCGAGGCCGCGCTTCACCGCTTCGACTCCCGCCATGAACGTCGTGCTGACCGCTCCAATGCCCGGGATCAGGACCCCGAGCTTACCTTCGGCGGGCGCAATCCTGGTATTTCCTGTGGTGGACAACTGCGAATCTCCTTGGGTGGCGACGAGGCTTATCCAATATGCCCTCGAAATGGGCTTGCGGCGCCTATCCTCCGGCATTGTAACATTTTATGGCACCGCTGCAGTAACGCATCCTCGAATTACGGCCGATGTTACGAACATGGAGGATTCGACCAGATCGAAGACCGGGCCGCTCGCTTTCTGGGCCCTGGTTTTGCTGATCCTCCTGTTTTTCGCTTCCATCCGCTTCCGTCTGCGCGACATGCCGCTCGAGCGGGATGAGGGCGAATACGCCTACGCCGGTCAACTGCTGCTCGCGGGAATCCCGCCTTATCAGCTGGCTTACAACATGAAGTTCCCCGGCACTTATGCCGCGTATGCGCTCGTGATTGCCGCCTTCGGCGAAACTCCGGCGGCCATTCATTGGGGGCTGCTGATCGTGAACGCCACGACAACACTGCTCGTCCTGTTGCTCGCGCGGCGCCTGTTTGGATGGTGGCCAGGCCTTGTGGCGGGCGCAAGCTATGGGTTGCTCTCGACGTCCCCTACTGTGCTGGGATTTGCCGGGCATGCCACTCAATTTGTCGTACTTCCCGCGGTGGGGGGAATTCTGTTGTTGGTTTCTGCGGGTGAGCGCCGATCGAAATGGCGGATCGCGGCGAGCGGCGTGCTGCTGGGCCTCGCGGTTCTGATGAAGCAGCCCGGCATCGCGTTCGTTTTGTTTGGCGCGGTGTATCTGGCGTATTCGAGCCCGAAGCCACGCTGGAAATCGATTCGCGAGATCGCCATATTGTTCGCTGGCGCAACAGCCCCGTTCGCGCTCACCTGCGTTCTGCTTCTGCGGGCGGGCGTGTTTGGCAAATTCTGGTTCTGGGTATTTAGCTACGGCGCGCAGTATGGGTCGGCCATTCGGCCGCTAGATGGGTTGCTGTTGTTGATCGGAACGCTGCCATCGGTAATCGGCGCGAACGCCCCCCTCTGGCTGGTGGCCGCTGCTGGAGCAGTCATGCTGGTCCGATACCGGCGGTCGGAGGCATTCTTTGCATTGAGCTTTCTCGCATTTTCGTTTCTCGCGGTCAGTGCGGGTCTGTATTTCCGGAATCATTACTTCGTGATGTTGCTGCCGGCCTTGTCAATTTTGGCGGGCGCGGCGGTGATGATCGAGAGGCCCCTCGCCCGAGCGCTGGCCGTTTCAGCGTTCGCACTCTCGCTGCTGCTCGGGAGCAATTTCCTGTTCCGCATGAATCCCAGCGACGCCGCGCGCAGTGAGTATGGCGCGAATCCGTTTCCGGAAGCGATGGAAGTGGCGCACTACCTTCGCCAGCACTCGCCGGCCGATTCGAGGATCGCCGTATTTGGCTCCGAACCCGAGATCTACTTTTACTCCGGGCGGCTCTCGGCGACAGGATACATCTATTCGTACGGCCTCATGGAATCGCAGAAATATGCGGGCCGGATGCAGCATGAGATGGCGCACGAGATCGAGCGCTCGGAGCCTGAATATGTCGTGTACGTGCACTGTCCGCTTTCGTGGCTCAGGTCCAAGCAGTCGGATCCATGGATCTTTTCGTGGGCCGATCGGTACCTGAACGAGCGGTACCAGCCCTTGGAACCCCAGGCCGGCTCTTGCGGGCCTTGTCGTCTACCATCGGCGGGCTATACTAAAGTCTAATGACTGAGCGCACTGCCAGCACCATCTCAGCCGGCACTATCTCCGCAATTCTCATTGATGATGAACAACTCGCACGCGAAGAGCTTTCCTATCTGTTGAAGGAATTTTCGGACATCGAGATCCTGGCCACGGGCCGCAATGGTTTGGAGGCTGTGAAACTGATCGAGAATCTGGAGCCCGACGTGGTGTTCCTGGACGTCCAGATGCCGGGGCTGGACGGGCTCGGCGTCATCCAGAACTTGCGCGAGAAGAACATCCCGCTGCCGCATTTCATTCTGGCCACCGCTTACGATCAATACGCTATTCAGGCGTTTCGCTGGGAGGCGCTCGATTATCTGCTGAAGCCGATTGAGAAGGACCGGTTGGCATTGGCGGTCGATCGCGCGCGCAAGGCTGTCATCGACAAAGCCAAGGCCGCGCCGCAGCCGGAAATTGCGCTTCTGAAACCACCGCCGCAGCGCACCAAGCTGCTGGTGAAGAATAACAATCGCAACTTCATCGTGGACGCGCAGGACGTGGTGTACGCGACCATCGACGACGGGCTCATCACGGTGGTGGCGACTAGCGTAGAGGGCGAATCGAACTACCGCACCATCGAAGAGCTGCAGTCGAACCTCGATCCCAACACGTTCTGGCGCGTTCACCGTTCGTTTCTGGTGAACATTCATCGCATCAAGGAAGTGATTCCGTGGTTCAAGTCGAGCTTCCAGCTCCGCATGGACGACAAGAAGCAGACTGAAGTGCCCGTGAGCCGGGTGCAGACCAAGCGATTGCGCGCGCTGTTGAAACTTTGACGATGGCCGAGCCCTCCCTCGTTATCCGGCGCGCAAAACCGGAAGATGCGCCCGCGTGCGGGCAAATCTGCTACGAAGCATTTCACAAGATCAACACCGATCACAATTTTCCGCCCGACGTTACGGAGCCTGCGATGGGCGTGCGATTGTTGACGATGATGTTCTCGCACCCGGGCGTTTTCTGCGTGGTCGCTGAAGTGGATGGCCGCCTGGTGGGAAGCAATTGTTTGGACGAACGTGATGCGATCGCGGGAGTGGGACCGATTACGATCGATCCGAAGGTGCAGAATCGTGGCGTGGGGCGCAAGCTGATGGAGGCGGTGCTGGATCGCGCGCGGGAGCGGAAGTTCGCAGGAATCCGTCTGGTGCAAGCGGCGTTTCACAGCCGTTCCATGTCGCTCTACACCACCTTGGGCTTCGATGTTCGCGAACCGCTGGTGGTGTTCCAGGGGCCGGCCATCAAGAAAAGCTTCGACGGTTTCAGCGTGCGAGCGGCCGAGCTTTCCGATCTGGAAGGTTGCAACACCGTTGCAGTACGCGTGCATGGCCATTCGCGCGGCGGAGAACTGGCGGACGCGATTCGGCAGGGTACGGCAAGAGTTGTGGAGCGTGGCGGCCGCATCACAGGATACGCGAGTTCGGTGGCGTACTTCGGGCATGCGGTGGCCGAGACCAATCCCGATTTGCAAGCGATCCTCGCGGCGGCGGATGGGTTTGGCGGCCCTGGAATACTGACGCCGTCGAGGAACTCGGAGCTGTTTCGGTGGTGCCTGGCGCATGGTCTGAAGGTGGTGGAACCGATGACGCTGATGTCGCTCGGGCTGTACAACGAACCGAAGGGCGCGTTTCTGCCGTCGATCTTGTATTGAAGCACGCGACTCACCGTGATTCGCTAGATCATCGGACCTCTGCTGGCGTGCCAGAAGTGGAGG
Source organism: Bryobacterales bacterium (assembly GCA_963772905.1). Lineage (GTDB taxonomy): Bacteria > Acidobacteriota > Terriglobia > Bryobacterales > Bryobacteraceae > Palsa-89. The sequence continues at coordinate 10,282 of CAVYZD010000002.1, forward strand.
ATCTCCACGAGATCGGGTGATTCGTGGACAATCAATATTGGCGCGTCAACCAATTGTCGGACACCTGAGCGTCCAGCCAACGGGGCGCCGAGGCTTCGTTGAGGGAGACGGTACGGCCTTCGTCAGCGTCTTTGATCCCACGGTCAATAGCGGCCAGAGTTTCGGCGTCCACCGCTACTTCCTCGGTCGTCGGAATGTCCCACTTGAGGTCGACCATGTTTCCAACTTAGCGCACATCCCGGTGCGAAGTAATGTGCTTGAGACTCCGACAATGGCTATTTTGATTTCTTACCGCTGTTAAAGATGCTGATCGGTGGTTCGGGCTTTCCTTGTACTTTTTCTCGCAACGCGACGCCTAACTGCCACCGCCATCCGCATACACCAGCCCTGCGGTAACGACAAAGCCGCCAACCGCTTTGAGCATCGTCATCATCGGACGTCGGAGGACTTGACCACCTGCACGGTTGCGCCGCTGGCCAGCGAGTCGGGCGGGTTGGCGATTACTAAGTCGTTTTCGTCGATGCCTGAGACCACTTCGACTTCGTTACCGTAATCCTTGCCCAGAATCACCGGAACCAGATCCGCTTTGTTGCCTGCGCGGACCACGCCGACGCGTAAGCCCTCGCTGCGAAAGATGAGCGTATTGACGGGCAAAATGAGCGAGCGCGAGCCTTCGGGGATCATGAGATGAACTTCGGCGTAAGCGCCAGGACGAAGTTCGCCCGACGCGTTGTCGACATCGACTTCAGTGAGCAGCGTTCGAGTAGCGGTATCGATGGCGCCGGCGGTGCGGACCAGTTCGCCAGGAAATTTGCGGCCGGGAAATTCCGCCAACGTCAAATAGGACTTGAGGCCGGGCGCGGCGGCACGTGAATCGGCTTGCGGAACGTTCACATAGACGCGAAGCTTGGCGGTGGCAGCCAAGTGGAACAGCTCCTGCGCGGGTCCACCGTTGCCGGCGTTGATGAGAGCGCCGACGTCGATATTGCGCGCCGTGACTATGCCATCGAACGGAGCTTTCACCACCTCGTAGCTTTGCATTTCTTGCAGCCTTCCGAGATTGGCCTCAGCCACGGCGATGTTGCTGCGTGCCGCGGCGATAGCTTGTTCGAGCGCATTCAGATTGGCCACCTGCGCCTGGTACTGCGCCTGATACTGATCGTTCTCCTGGCGCGAAACAGCACCCTTCGCCACCAGATTCTGCCAGCGCTGCGCGGTGACACGCGCGAGCTCTTCGTTTGCCTTGCCCTGTTGCTCGTTGGCGATGGCCTGGTCGAGCGAAGCCTGGGTCTGTTGGATGCTGGCCTTGGCCTGCCGAACCTGTTGATCGAGCTCGGGAGCTTCGATGGTCGCGAGCACCTGCCCAGCCTTAACGTGCCCACCAATGTCGACGTTCCATTGCTTCAAATATCCGCTGGAACGCGCGTAAATGGGGGAATCCGTGAAGGCTTGGATGTTGCCCGGGAGCACCACTTCGTCCTTCACCGCGCCGGGCTTGGGATGGATGACGGAGACGGCTGGGATGGCCAGTTCGCGGGTAGTTTGCTTCACCGCCGCGGCAGTTTGGATGCGAGCGTTGATCCCGAAGAAAACAACGGCGGCGGCGATGATCACGGCCACAATCAGCAGCACCGCGACCCGCAGGGTATGCGAACGTACGGGAGGCCGGCTGGGCGGCAAGACAGGCTTACTCGGGAGAGGCGTCTCCAGCATGGGTTCATTACTTAGCATCGGCAATCACCCGCCTTTTATGCAACATGCTGAACACGGTGGGGACGAAGAAGAGCGTGGCGACAGTGGCGCAGATCAATCCGCCGATGACGGCGCGGCCGAGCGGGGCGTTTTGTTCGCCACCTTCGCCGAGCCCCATAGCCATCGGAATCATGCCGATGATCATGGCGAGCGCGGTCATCAGCACGGGACGGAAACGCGTGAAGCCGGCCTCGAGCGCGGCGCGTACGGGGTCGCCTTCGGCCTGAAGGTGGTCCTTGGCGAAGCTGATCACCAGGATGCTATTAGCGGTGGCCACGCCGACGCTCATGATGGCGCCCATCAGCGCGGGGACGCTCAGCGTGGTACGCGAGATAAAGAGAAAGATGACGATTCCGGCCATGGCGGCGGGAAGCGCGGTGATGATGATGAATGGGTCGAGCCAGGATTGAAAGTTGATCACGATGAGAAAGTAGACCAGGATGATGGAAAGAATCAGGCCGGCCAGAAGGCCGCGGAATGAAGACTGCATGGTGTCGATCTGGCCGCGAACGATCAACTGAGATCCGCGCGGAAGACTTGCGCGAGCCTTGTCGACGATGCGATTGATATCGGTGGCCACGCCGCCCAAGTCGCGATCCTGCACGTTGCCGAAAATGTCGATGGCGCGCTGGATGTTGTAGTGCGAAACAACGGCCATTTCGGCGCGGCGGCTGGTGCTGACCACGTCGCCCAGAATCTCGGGGCGGTGCACGCCATCGCTGGTGATGGGAATGTTATTGATGTCGCCGACCGAGGAGATGTCGTACTGCGGCGTTTGCGCGGCCAGGTTGTAGGTGACTCCGTTCTTGGGATCGAGCCAGTAAGACGGCTGCGTTTGCGAGCTTCCGCTTAAGGAGATCAGCAGACTGTTGGCGACATCCAGCTCCGAATAGCCGCTCTCGACAGCCTTGGTGCGGTTGACGTTCACTTGAATGCGCGGGAGATCGAAGAGCTGGTGAACCCGGAGGTCAACGGCGCCGGGAACCGTGCGGAGCTGGCCTAGAAGGTTGGTGGCGAACGCGTGGTTGGCGTTCAGGTTCGGACCGGAAACTTGAATGTCGATGGGCGCGGGCAGTCCGAAATTCAATATTTGGCTGACAATGTCGGCCGGCAGAAAGTAAAAAGCAACGCCGGGAAATTCGCGCGGAAGCTTGCGGCGCAGCTCGTGGACATAGAAATCCGATGGCCGGTGGCCGGGCTTGAGGGTGACCAGAACGTCGGCGTCCATGGTTCCGATGGGAGCGGAATTGCTGTAGGCCGTATTGATGGAGCTATAAGGCAGCCCGATGTTGTCGATGATGCTGGCCAGTTCGGATGGCGGAATGGCTTCGCGCATGGAGGTTTCGATGAGGTCGCCCAGGCGCGCGGTTTCTTCGATGCGGGTGCCGGTCTTGGCGCGGAAATGCAGGTTAAACTGGCCGGCGTCGGTGACCGGGAAAAAGTCGCGGCCGAGCCAGGGGATCAGCAGAAACGAAGCGGCGCAGAGGCCGAGGAACACCGGGACGAAGAGCCGGCGGCGGCGGATGCAGGTTTCGAGCGTGCGGAGATAGCCCATGCGGGCCGCTTCGAAGCCGCGCTCGAAGGCACGCTGGAATCGGGCGGCGATGTTCCAGGATGGCGGCGTGGAACCGTGATGCCCGTGAATCTTGAGCAGGTACATCGCGAGCGTCGGAACCAGCGTGCGCGATAGCACGTAGGACGCAAGCATCGCAAACACCACTGCTTCGGCTAGCGGAACGAACAGATAGCGCGCCACACCGGTGAGAAAGAACATCGGGATGAAGACGATGCAGATGCAGAGCGTGGAAACGAGCGCCGGAACAGCGATCTGGGCCGCACCATCGAGAATGCCGGTGTGCAGGTCTTTGCCTTCGTCGAAATTGCGATCGATATTTTCGATGGTGACAGTGGCGTCGTCGACTAAGATGCCGACGGCGAGCGCCAAACCGCCCAGCGTCATGATGTTGATGGTCTGCCCGATCGCGCTGAGCACGCAGATGGAACACAGGATGGATAGCGGGATCGAAATCGCGATGATCAGCGTGCTGCGCCAGCTCCCGAGAAACAGTAGGATCATGATGGCGGTGAGACAGGCGGCGATGATGGCCTCGCGAATCACCCCGCTAATGGCGGCGCGCACGAACAGCGATTGATCGGCGATCGGTTCAATCTTCAGCGCGGGCGGAAGCGTGGTGGCGATTTTGGGCAGCATGGCGCGCACTTGCTGCACGATGTCGAGCGTGGAGGTGTCGCCGATTTTTAGGATGCTGAGCAGGGCGCTGCGCTGTCCGTTGCGGCGGACGATATTGGTCTGGGGCGAGAAACCGTCGCGAACATGAGCGACGTCGTGCACATAAATGGTGCTGTTGCCGACGGCCTTCACCGGGAGATCGTTGAGCTCCTGTACGGTCTCAGGGCTGGCGTTGAGCGCGACATCATATTCGAACTGGCCGATTTTCGATGTGCCAGTGGGCAGGATCAGGTTCTGGGTGTTGATCGCGCTCACGATGTCGGCGGGCGACAGGCCCTTCGACTGGAGCAGCGTGGGCTGAAGATCGATCATCACCTGGCGCTGCTTTCCGCCATACGGCCAAGGGATAGCCGCACCTTGTACGGTCGCGAGCTGAGTGCGGATGAAGTTGGCGGCGTAATCGAAGAGTTGCTGCTCTGACAGTCCTTCGCCGGAGAGCGCGAGTTGGAGGATGGGGACGCTGGACGCGCTGTAGACCAGCATGTAAGGCGATTGCGAGCCGGGCGGCATTTGATGAAGCGAATTCTGTGCGACGGCGGTCATCTCGGCCATCGCCAGGTCGACGCGGGTGCCCGGATGAAAGAAAACTTTGGTGATGCTGCGGCCGTTGACGGTCTGCGATTCCAGGTGGTCGATGTCGGTGACCACGGTGGTCATGGAGCGCTCGTAGGGCGAGGCGACGCGCTCCTCCATTTCCTCGGCGCTGAGGCCCTGGTAATTCCAGAGCGCGGCGATCACAGGGATGTCGACATTGGGAAAAATGTCGGTGGGCGTGCGCAGAATGACGAGCGGGCTGATGAGCAGGATCAGCAATGCCAACACAATGAAAGTGTAGGGGCGCGTGAGCGCGATCTTAACGATCCACAAGGGGCAGAAAACTCCTAAAGACTAGGCGGCGGTTCATCGGAAGCTCGTTACTGGCCCTTTGTAACTAGCCTGGTGACCCGCTACACGTCAGATTCCAATTTCAATCGTATCGTATGGGTCAAATAACTTGCTATATCGTTCGATATAGCGTAAGATCGTTTTGTCGATATATTACGTTCGACTGTATCGAACGCATCAAGGAGATTCCGATGAGATACGGATATTGCGGCCGCTGGAACGAGTCCGGCGATTGGGGCGGCTTTGGATACGCCCCGCCATGGAGCCGACGTGGGCGGTTTTTCGGAGCGGGCGAAGTTCGGATTGCGATCCTGTCGCTGCTCTCGGAAAAGCCGCGGCATGGCTACGACTTGATGAAGGAGCTGGAGACGCGATCGGGCGGCAGCTATCGCGTGAGCGCGGGGACGATGTACCCGGCGCTGCAGCAATTGGAAGACGAGGGGATGATCATCTCCGAAACGAAGGACGGCAAGCGCGTGTATCAGCTCACCGAACTCGGCAAGCAGGAAGTGGAGCGAGAACGAGCGACGGCTGATAACATCTGGCGCCGAAGTTCGGACTGGGGCGACTGGGGCGAGTGGATCGTTGGGAGTCCGCTGGGTCCGCTGATGAAGGCGACGTTTCGGGCGATGAAGCACGCGACGCGGGATCCGGCCTTGCGGAAGCGGGTGGAAGATATTTTGGACCGGGCGCGGCGGGAGCTGGAGGACTTGTAGGCCGGGTAATGCCGATCCCGCATGCTGTATACTCGTTTTTCACCGCGACGTGACGGTGACCACGGAGACACGCATGCTAGCAATCGACGAAAACACAATCACACAAGCCGCTCTGGAACAGATGGCGTCGACGCCCGATCCGCGTTTGAAACAGATCATGGCCGCGCTCACGCGGCATCTCCACGATTTCGCGCGCGAGGTGGACTTGACGCCGGAAGAGTGGCTGGAGGGAATCAAATTTCTGACCGCCGTCGGGCAGAAATGCACGGCGTACCGGCAGGAGTTCATCCTGCTTTCGGATACCTTGGGCCTGAGCAGCCTGGTGAACGCGCTGCACGATCGGCGGGCCACCGAAGACGCCACGAAGTCGAGCCTGGTGGGCCCGTTTTATCGCACGGACTCGCCAACGTTGAAGCTGGGCGACACCATCGTGACCAAGCCCACCAATGGCCAGGAAGTTTGCCTGTATGGGCGCGTGACCAACTCCGCCGGCAAGCCCGTGGCGAACGCCACCGTGCAAGTGTGGCAGCCGGATGAAACCGGCAATTACGATCTGCAGAAGCATGACCCCTCCGAGATGGATCTGCGCGGCACGTTCAAGACCGACACCGACGGGCGTTACTACCTTCGCACCATCGTGCCGCTGGGCTACATGATCCCGATGGACGGACCGGTGGGCGACATGATCCGCGCGCAGAAACGCCACGGCTACCGGCCGGCGCACATTCACTTCATCATCGGCGGGCCGGGCTATCGCGAAGTGGTGACGGCGCTGTATCTGCAGAACGATGCACACATCGATTCCGATACGGTGTTCGGCGTGACGGCGTCGCTGGTGACGCAGGTGAACGAGAAGGACGCCGCATCGCCGATCGCGGGGCTCGCGAGCATCAAGTTCGACTGCCAGCTTCCTGCCGCGCAAGCTGTGGGCAGCGGACGAGTGGGCGCCGATCCATCCCAGATCGTGAAGAAGGCCGCGAGCTAGCTGGGCTGCTTGCCGCCGGAGGCGATTGCCGTGCGGGTAGCACTGTGGGAGCGATGGCTGCGGCAGCCGAAGAGCTTGTGGCTTCGCAAGGCGCTCTTTCAAGTTCATCTATGGACCGGCGTCGCGCTCGGTGTGTATGTGCTGGTGATTAGCATCAGCGGCAGCGCAATCGTTTTTCGCAACGAGCTGTACAACGTACTGTGGCCGGGGCCTAGGACGGTGGCGATTTCGGGCCCGCCGCTGACGCACGATCAGCTTCGCGAGGCCGCGCGGCGCGCCTATCCGCGGTACAAAGTCAGTTGGATTTGGGACACGACGCGGCGCAATCAAGCATCGAATCAGGCCGTCGAAATCTGGATGGACCGCAATGGCCATCGCAAGGAGCGGCTGTTCGATCCGTACACCGGCGAGGACTTGGGCGAATCGCGCCCGTACTCAATTCAGTTTCTAGCATGGCTGGCGGATTTGCACATCAATTTGCTGGCCGGTGCTAAGGGCAGGATCGTTAACGGCGTGGGCGCGATTTTCATCGTGATCATCTCGATCACCGGAGCCGTGATCTGGTGGCCCGGCATTCGGACCTGGCGGCGCGGGCTGGCGATCCAGCCGGCGTCGAATTGGAAGCTGTTCAATTGGGAATTGCACAGCGTGGCCGGATTTTGGATGTTACCGGTGGTGTTTGTGTTCGGAGTGGTCGGAATATACGCGGGAATTCCGGGCCCATTTCGAACGCTGGTGAGCCAGACCGCTTCGCCGCGCACGGGCGAGAAAATCATCCGCTGGTTCAGCTATCTGCATTTTGGAAACTTCGGTGGATGGGCGAGCAAAGCGGTTTGGATGATTCTAGGCCTCGCGCCGGCGTTTCTGTTCGTTACGGGCGCGTTGATGTGGTGGAATCGCGTGCTTTGGCCGGCCGCGCGGAAGGTTCGCCGGAGCCAGTCGAGCGTTATATAATTCGACCAATGGCCATCCATAAACGCGCATTGGTCGCCTTCGCCGGAGTTGCGGCGGCCGCACTCGCATTCGCCGCGGGTCGGGTGGATCCCAACAATCCCACGGGCTCGCACGGGTTGATCGTGATCGACAAAATCGGACGGCATGTTCGCTTTTTCAATCCCACGACCTTTCAGGAAATCTCGAGTCTCGAAGTCGGGGTCGCGCCGCACGACGTTGCCATCTCGCCCGATCACAAGTTCGCCTACGTTCCGGTGTACGGCGATGGAGTGTACGGGCGAAATCCGAATCCTGGCCATACCATCGCTATCATCGATTTGGAGGCCCGCCAGGTAGCCGGGACCATCGACGTCTCGCCTTACCAAGCTCCGCACGGGATTCAGATCGACGACACCGGAACGATTTACGTGACTTGCGATCTGAGCCGCAAGCTATTGGTGATCGATCCCAAGGCGCGCAGCATCGAAGCCGCCATCGACACCGAAGGTACGGGGCATTGGGTGGCCGTGCTGCCGGACGCGAGCAAAGCTTACGTGGTGAACAAGAATGACCGGCTCTTTATTAGCGTGATCGATTTGAAGAAGCGCAGAATCGTGGCGCGCATTCCGGCGCCGAATGGGACTGAGGGTATTGCAGCGTCGCCAGACGGGCGACACGTGGTGGCGGTGGATCATGCCGAGCCGAAGATCCTGGTGATCAACACGGCGAACGATATGGTGGCGATCACGATTCCGCTCGAAGGCAACACGAAGGGCGCATTCAAGCCGCGCTTTTCGCTGGATGGTTCCAAGCTCCTGGTCTGCAATCTGGCCGAGCGGCTGGTGAACGTGATCGACGAGTCCGATCCGCACGGCAAGCAGCAAGTGTTTACCGTCGGCAAAGATCCCATGGGATTCGCGTTCGCGCCCGATGGAAAGACGGTGCTGGTGGCGAACCACGGCGACGGCACGGTATCGGTGTTGGATCTCGCGCAGAACAAAGTGGTGTCGACTTTCAAGGGTGGCGCGGGCGTGGAGTCGCTGGCTTACTATTAGACGCTAGGTTCTGGAGCGGGCAGTGGCGACATAGAGTCCGAGGCCGATCATCGCGGCGCCCGAGGCAGTGCGCTGGCGCCTGCCAAACTTCGCGTTACGCTCAATTGCCGATCCAAGCGGCCCGGCGAAACATGCGACCACAAGATCGGCGCAGGTGTTCAGCGTGACGGAAATCGCGCCGAGTACGAGAAATTGGACGGCGACGTGCCCCGCGCGCAAGTTGACGAATTGCGGGATGAAGGAAAGAAAAAACAGCGCGGTTTTGGGGTTGAGCACCTCGGTCAGTACCCCTTGCAGGAATGTGCCGCGGGGCGAGCCGGCGGCCTGAAGTGCGATAGCATCCTGATTGCGAGTGCGAATCATCCGGTATCCCAAGAAAATCAGGTAGGCTGCGCCCGCGTAACGGACGGTCTCAAACGCGACGGCCGAGGCCGCGAGAATCGCCGACAGCCCGAACGCGGCCGCGGTCACGTGTACCAAGCCCCCGAGAAACGTCCCCGCCGACGATAACACGCCATCCCGGCGTCCGCCTCGCAGGCTGCGCGCCAACACATAAAAGATGCCCGGTCCGGGCGTGATAGCCAGGACCAAGGCGGCGCTCAAGAACACAATGAATCGCGATGAATGGAACACAACGCTACAATCATAAGAAAATCCCCCGGACATGGAAAGACTGCACTCACGGCCCGCCTGGCAACACATCCAAAAGCAGTTCTTCGCGATGGGCGAGGCGGCGCCGGTGTTGGCGGGACTCTCGGCGGCGATCGAACAAATGGCGATCGAGGCGTTTCAAGCGACGCTCGGGACGCTTTCCGATTCCAACGTCGCCATGCTTGCGGTGGGCGGCTTCGGGCGGCGCGAGCTGTTTCCGTTTTCGGACGTGGATGTGCTGATCTTGATCGATCGCGAGTCGCAAGCCGCGGGCATCAAGGGCGCGCTCTCCGAGTTCGTCCGTGTGCTGTGGGATGCGGGGCTGCGGTTGAGCCATTCGGTGCGCACGGTCACTGAATGCGCCGAAATCCACGAGGGGAACGTGGAGCTGAGCATCAGTCTGCTGGATCGGCGACCGATGGCCGGCTCACCCGATCTCTACGCCAAGCTTGAAAACAAGCTGCAGGGATTTTTCGCGCGCCAGGGCCGCGCGCTGACTCAACAACTGTGCCGGCTTGCGCGCGAGCGGCATGAAAAATTCCAGAACACCTTTTATCATCTCGAGCCCAATGTCAAAGAGACGCCGGGCGGACTGCGCGATCTGCACCTGATCCATTGGTTCGGGAAGTTGCGAAAACCGGACGAGGAGGTGACTACGCGCTTGATCGCCCCTACCGCGTTCATGCATTCGCTGCGATGCTTTCTGCATTATCAGGCGCGGCGCGATCAGAACCTGTTGAGCTTCGATGCGCAGGAATCGTTCACCGCGCAAGCTTTCGTGGACCTGCGCGAACCGGCCGAGCTGATGCGCGAGTATTTCCGCAACGCGCGTGTTATCGCGAGCGAAGCGCGGCGGGCATTGGATTGGCACGAAAAAAGCGAAAGTTCGCTGGCGTCGCAGTTTCGCGACTGGCGCTCGCGGCTCTCGAACACCGAATTCACGGTTTCGAATGAGCGCGTCTATTTGCGATCGCCCGCGCAGCTGACCAACGATCCGGCCATCATTCTGCGCTTGCTCGAGTTCGTGGCGCGCCACGGCATACCTCTGGCCGCGGAAACAGAGCGCCGTTTGGAACAGGCGGGTTCAGCGTTCGCAGGGTACTGCGAATCGCCGGGGCAACCTCTGTGGCCGCAGTTGAAAAACATTTTGTCGCTTCCGCACGCGGCCGCCGCGTTGCGCGCCATGCACGACACGGCCCTGTTGCAAATCATGTTCCCGGAGTGGAAGACCATCTCCTGTCTGGTTGTTCCGGACTTCTATCATCGCTACACGGTGGACGAACATACGTTGGTGGCCATCGAAACACTTGCCGGACTGGCCGCCCGCAAGGATCCCGCGCCCGGGCGTTTCGCCGATATCTACTCGGAGATCGAAGATCTCGCGCTGCTGCGCTTTGCTTTGTTATTCCACGATTCGGGGAAAGGGGCGCACAGCGGCGACCATGCGCGTCTGTCGGTGGAGCTGGCGCGAACGGCGATGCAACGCATTCAAATGCGTCCCGAGGAACAGAGCGCGGTGGAGTTTCTGATCGAACATCATCTGGATCTTTCGGCCGTCATGAATTCACGCGATCTGCACGATCCCGCCACCGCCCGCATGCTGGCAGCGCGTATCGGCACGCTGGAACGTTTGAAGCTGCTCACGCTACTGACCTACGCCGACATCTCCGCCGTAAATCCCGCCGCCATGACTCCGTGGCGCATGGAACAGCTTTGGCAAGCGTATCGCACCGCCCACCAGCAACTGCTGCACGATTTGGAATCGGAACGCATCCAGGACTTGCCTGCCGATGTGCCTGACCCGGCGGGCTTCCTCAAAGGCTTCCCATCGCGCTACCTTCGCACGCACACGCCGGACGATATTCGCGCGCACTTGCAACTCTACGAATTCAGCCGGAGCACCGGCGTTGCCGTGCACCTCGAAGTCGCCGGGGGCGTTCATCGCGCCACCATCGTTGCCGTAGATCGTCCGGCTTTATTCGCGTCGCTCGCGGGCGGACTGTCGAGCTTCGGAATGGACATCCTCAAGGCCGAGGCGTTCTCGAACGCTCAAGGCATGGTGCTGGACACCTTCGTGTTCTCGGACCCCAAGCGCACGCTCGAACTCAATCCCACGGAGAACGATCGCTTGCGGCAGACTCTTGAAGACATCGCATTAGGGCAATTCGACGCGCAGCAGCTCGTCAAGCTTGTCAATGGAAGCGCTGCTCCCGCGCGGCAGAAAAAACGTACCGTCGAAGCGAGCGTGCATTTTGACGCCGACGCTTGCGATACCGCGACGCTCGTGGAAATCATCACCGAAGACCGGCCCGGCCTCCTCTACGAGTTGTCGTCGGCAATTTCGGCGGCGGGTTGCAACATTGATGTAGTTCTCATCGATACAGAAGGACGTAAAGCAATTGATGTATTTTATGTTGCAACCAATGGCGGCAAGCTTTCATCCAATACGCAGGCGGGGCTAAGTGCTGCATTGCTAAGCCTTTGCTAAGTTTAATGTCGAGGGACGTAACCTTTGACGATTGTTTGACGTTCTTACTAGTGTGGCCTGTATGCAAGAGAACAAACCACACTCCTCGTAGAGCTGTACCACACGCATTTAAATTCTAAGGAGTCAATTACATGAAGATGAACAAACTCATGCTCGGCGCTTGTGTCTTTTCGCTTGGCATCGCCACCGCAGCCTCCACTTACCACGTTAAGATCGCTGATCCTATGTGGGTTGGCCAGAATGAACTGAAGCCCGGCGAGTACGATGTGAAAGTGGACCAAGCCGGCAAGGTGACTTTCAAGATGGGCAAGAACGTGATCGAGACGCCCGGAAAGGTCGAAACCAACACCTCCAAGTTTTCTGACACCATGATGAACACCAAGACTGTGAACGGCCAGTCGCAAGCTCAAGGAACTCGACTTAGGCGGCACAAAGTCGAAAATCACGTTTGGTGAAGGTTCCGCCGCGGAAGCCGGCACCCGCTAACTAAGTCACTTAGTAGCTCGCGCCGGGAGCTAGAGGAGATCCAAGACCTCTAGGCCTCTGCTCCCGGCGTTGCCTGATCCAGCCTTTCCGTCCGTTTCCATTCCCTCCCGGCCATCGGGCCACGTGTACCTTGGTAACCTCCACCCTGAGCAGCAGCGTCGTTCAATTGCATATCATAAAAAGCGCGCGATTCTCCAGGGAGGCGTTCAGATAGATGTCTATTTTGAGCATGTGCCAGTGGCTGCAGGACACCAATATCGGCACATCCATCCGCGAGTCCATTTGGGTGTTTCCTATCATCGAAGGGACACATGTGCTCGCGCTTTCCGTATCGGTCGGCCTGTTGATGGTCTCGGATCTGCGCCTCATGGGTTACATCATGAAGCATCGGCCGGTATCGGAGGTGTACGAACAAATCAAGCCCTGGATGTTCGCTGGCTTCGCCATCATGGTGATCACCGGAATCTTCCTGTTCTGGTGCCAGGCCGTAAAAGCGTACAACAGCATCTTTTTCAAGACCAAGATCGTGCTTCTGGTTGTGGCGGCCATCAACGCCATCGCGTTTGAGCGGGGCATTTATCGGAAAGTGGGGCAATGGGACAACGCGCTCATTCCGCCCATGCAGGCTCGCGTGGCCGGATGGGCTTCGTTGATTCTGTGGGCCGCGATCATCACCTGCGGGCGCACCATGGCTTACACATTCTAGGGGCCTACACATTCTAGTCATGCCGGACCTCACTCCCTTCTTCCAATGGTGCGACGACACAATCGTGTCCCAGGCCATCCGCAACTCGCGCTTTGCTTTTCCCGTCATTGAAAATTTCCACCTCTTTGCGCTCACCGTTCTGCTCGGGTCCCTGGTGGTTGTGTGCCTGCGCCAGTTCGGGCTGATCTACAAAACGCAGCCGATCTCGGAAGTCGCTCGTGCGCTTCGTCCCTGGAACCTGTGGGGGCTCGCGGTGATGCTCACCTCGGGCATTCTGCTCTTTTTGTCGGAAGCGATGAAATGCTACGGCACCACATCGTTTCGCGTCAAGATGTTTTTTCTCTTCGCGGCGCTATTGTTTCAGTTCACCATCTACGGCCGCATCGTGAAGAAGGAGGGCGCGAGCGCTCCTCTGGGCGGCAAGATCGCCGCGGGCGTTGCGCTGTGCCTGTGGTTCGGTGTGGGCCTGGCAGGCCGCGCGATCGGATTTCTGGGATAAAATCGCGGGCATGAAGCGGACCCGCATCCTCTTGCTTGCCGCGATTGCCGTGGCGGCGCTCGCCCGGACTACCAACGCCCAAAGCATGAACATGGACGAGGTTGCCAAGGCGCTCGGCGTACGCTGCAACTATTGTCATTCCGCGCCGCGCGGCAGCGGCCAAGCGGAACCGAGGAAGGATATCGCGCTCGCGATGATGGCGATGACGCGCGATCTGAATGCCAAAGTTCAGGAAGCCACCGGCAAGCCGCCCAACGAAACTGCGCGCGTGGACTGCGTCACCTGCCATCGCGGCGTCGCGATCCCGCAGCCACTTTCGGCGATCATCCTCCGAACCATTGTGGAAAAGGGCGGTGCGGCCGCCGTGGAGCAGTATCGCGATCTCCGCACGCAGTATTACGCCCGCGCCGCGTACGATTTCAGCGAAGATGCGCTGCTTGAGATGGCCCAACGCGTGGTGCAGAGCAGGCCCGACGATGCTCTCGCGCTGCTGCGAATGAACCTGGAATTCAATCCGCAATCGGCCAAGACCTACGCGCTGATCGGCTTCGCCTACACTCGCAAAGTGGACGACACATCGGCCATCACGAATCTGCAGAAATCGCTCGACCTCGATCCGACGAACGCAGTGGTCCGCGGCCAGCTCGAACAATTGCAGGAGTACCGGCGCAGACGACAGCAGCAGCAATGAGCCCGTTCCTGTAGAATTGAGGCATTCCCGGAGGATGATCCATGAAGTTCTGCTTCGCGGTTTTGTGCTCGATCTCTACGATTTGGGCGGGAGACACTTCTGCGACTCGGATGCAGGAAGCCGCAACAAAGGGCGTCTCGCTCATTCAAAAAAGCCAAAAGATTTGGTACACAAAACAGCGATGCGTTTCGTGCCACCAACAAGTGTTCCCCGCCCTCGCATTCCGCCTGGCGCGCGAGCACGGCATTGCGGTTGATGAACAGGCTGCCCACGCCGATGCCGTCGCTGCATTCGGATATTTTTCCAAATTCGAGCGGGCCGTCGAGTACACGCATATCATCGATCCGGCGCTGGACGACGGATATAGTCTGATCGCAGCGAACGCTACCGGGATGCGTCCCAGTCTCGTGACTGCGGTGTACGCGCGTCTGATCGCGGCGCGTCAAGAGGCGGACGGACACTGGGAAACGTTCGATGAACGGCCCCCCGAATCGTACAGTCCGTTCACCGCGACCGCGGTTTCCCTGCGAGCCATTCAGCTCTACGCGCATCCGAGCCAGAAAGCGGATACTGCTGCGCGGACGGCGCAAGCGCGGTCGTGGTTCCTCTCACACCAGGCGCGCGCGACCGAAGAGCGCGTGTACCAATTGCTGGGCCTATCGTGGGCCAGCGCCGATCGCGCGACCCTCGCGAAACTTGCCAATGAACTGGCGGCAATGCAACAACCGGATGGCGGTTGGGGTTCGCTGGACGGCCGTTTGAGCGACGCATACTCCACCGGTCAAGCGCTGCTTGCGCTGCACGAAGTTGGCGGCGTTGCGATCACGGATCCCGCTTGGCGGCGCGGGATCGAGTATCTGCTCAATACGCAAGCCCCAGACGGTTCCTGGCACGTAGCTTCGCGATTGCATCCGCCGGCGCCCGTGAGCCCGCCGTATTTCGAGACCGGCCATCCTTACGGACACGATCAATTCATCTCGGCGATGGGCGGGAGCTTGGCGGTGATGGCGCTAGCCACGGCACTCGGGCCCGCGAAGCCCGCAACACTGGTACACCTCAAGGAAGCTGAACCGAACAGTATCGAGCCGTGGGCCGAAACGCTGCTATTTGGCAGCGCCGCGGGCGTGAAGAATCTGCTCGATGGCGGGTTCGATCCGAACTCGGCGACGAAGACTGGCGGGATTACCGCACTGATGCTGGCGGCGCCCGACGTGGAAAAGATGAAACTGCTGATCGATCGCGGTGCGAACGCCGATGCCCGATCTAACGACAGATTTTCCGCTCTATTGGTGGCGGCGCAGTACCCCGGTTCGAGCGCGGCGATGAACCTGTTGCTCGATCATGGCGCCAAGGTGCGTCTGCCGAAGGGACAGGGCGCGGCGATGTTCAACGCTTTCCCCACGTTCCTGGCCACGTTTTCGGGCAATGCCGACATGGTCGCGAGGCTTCACCAGGCAGGCGATCGCCTGGACGACAAGATGAGCGTCCTGGGCATGTTCCCTTCCACGCCCATGCTGGAACTGGCGACCACCAACCGGACCAGCTCCGTCCAAGCGCTGCTGGACGCGGGGGCCAAAGTGGACGAGGCCGACAATGACGGCATCACTGTTCTCTCGTGGGCGACTATCGCGAACCGCGTCGACATGGCACGGTTGCTGATCGACCGCGGGGCGGACGTGAATCACGTCGACAAGAACGGAATGACTCCGCTGTTGTACGCCGCCTCAATCGACTTCGGCGATTCGGCGATGATCGATCTGTTGCTGAAGTCAGGCGCCCGCGCCACTGCGCGTACCAAGGACGGGAAGACCGCGCTCGACCTGGCGCGAGCGTACAAACACACTCACTTGTTGGCGAGCCTGGAAGGCGAACGAGCAGCGCGCTAACGTTCAGGCTCCGACTATCTGAACGCTCATTCCCTCGGGATCTTTGATGTGGAAACCGGCATCCAGGTTTTCCTCCGGGGTTATGCCTAGTTCGGCGAGCTGCTTGGTGACTGATTGCCGGTTGAAGTTTTCCACTCCGATCGCGAAGTGATCCACCAAGCCCGTCGGACTTTTGTGATGCAAAGAGACAATGATCTTTCCAGCGCCGAGGCGCGCGATCTCGTTGGGTTTGTCCTCGCTAAGGATGGTGAGCCCGAACGTCTTCTCGTAAAATGCCACAGAACGCGCCAGGTCGGTGACCTGAATGCTGATGTGATCGATCTTCGTGCCCTTAAGGCCGGCCCCCTGCCCCTGCGCGAGAGATGCGGCGCCGCCCGCCGCGGTTAACATCGCGAGTCCCTGAATCAAGCCTCGGCGCGAAAGCGCTCCCCGCTCGAAGCGGTTCACGAGATCCGAAATGATGGCTTCCATACAGCCTCCGGGTGTGTGAATTTGAGATAGCTAGATCATTTTGTCACAACGAGCCGAGCTTCGGCGTAAAATAGCGATGAACCGATGATCGTTTCTGTATCGCGGCACACTCGCCGCAAGTGCGTTTACGCTCGCGAAAGTCTCGGCCGCACCCGCAGCCGGCGACTCGTCAGGGCCCGTTGTTGAAACTACCGCCGGAAAAGTTCGGGGCGCGGTCGACAGCAAAGTCAGCGCCTTCCGCGGCGTTCCTTACGGCGCATCGACGGCAGGCGGCGCTCGTTTCATGCCGCCCGAAAAGCTGCAGCCCTGGACCGGCGTCCGGGACACGGTCGAACTCGGGCATCACGCCCCGTTATGGTTTGGTTGCATGGCGGCGGATTCACCTCCGGTTCGGGCGGCTTCAAGATTTACGACGGTGCGAATATGGCGGGAAAACTCGACGTCGTGGTCGTCACCGTCAATCATCGTTTGAACGCTTTCGGTTATTTGTACCTGGCCGACTTGGGGGGCGCCCAGTTCGCGAATTCGAGCAACATCGGCATGCTCGACATCGTGGCGGCGCTCGAATGGGTGCGCGACAACATCTCGAACTTCGGGGGCGATCCTGCGAATGTCACGATCTTCGGCCAATCCGGTGGCGGCGCGAAAGTCTGCACCTTGCTCGGGATGCCGTCGGCGAAAGGCTTGTTCCATCGCGCGGTGGTAGAGAGCGGCGCGTCGCTCAACGGTATGCCTCGCGATGCCGCCAACAAAGCCACCGAAGCTTTTTTCGCCAAAGTTGGTTTGAAGCCGGACCAAGCGGGCGAGTTGCAAAAGCTCCCGGTGGATCGCATTCTACAAGCTGCGGGCAGCGGGCGGTTCGGTCCCGTGGTGGATGGAAAGACGCTGCCGGGGAACCCGTTCGATCCGGCGGGCCTTGCGATTTCGTCCAGCGTTCCGCTGTTGATCGGAACCACGCAAACGGAAGTCACGTTCTTCCCCGGTCAGCAATTGGATCCGATCGACGAAGCCGCCATGCGCGCGCGTGTGAAGCAAACGTTCCACTCGAGCGATGCCGACACAGACAAAGTCATCGCCGCCTATAAACAAGTGGACCCCACGATCAGCAACATCGACATCGCACTGGAATCCGCGTCCGATTCCTTCGCCTTGACCAACGCCATCACCGCAGCCGAACGAAAGCTCGCGTTGGCAAAAGCGCCGGCGTACATGTACTACTTCAAGTGGCGTTCGCCAGTGCGCGACGGCAAACTGAAAGCCATGCAGTGCATGGAAATTCCTTTCGTTTTCGAAAATATGGAACTGGGGCAGCCCATGACCGGGTCCGGCCAGGATCGCTACGCACTCGCGGCCAAGATCAGCGGCGCGTGGGCGGCTTTCGCGCGCACCGGCAATCCGAATCAGAAGGGCCTGGCGTGGCCGGCCTATAGCACCGCCAAGCGCGCCACTATGGTCTTCGACGATAAAACTGGAGTCGTCGACGATCCACGCAAGGAAGTACGCGAGACACTGGCGTCACTGAGACCATAGCCGTTCGCCTTCCGCAAGACTGTGCGTCCAAAGTCTCGCGAGCGAGTAGCCTCCGGATCGAAACACCGGGGCGTGTTCCATCCAGACCAGCAGCGTGGTCGCCATCAGAAACCATCGATGTGCGGCGCGCACGAAGCTTCGCATTAGCCGCGGCCGGCGCAGTCCGAATCGACCAAACGTGAACGCCTGAAATCGGAGGTGCTCCGACTCTTCCTCCAGAATGCGCGTGCAAATCGATCGCAGCAGCATCGATCCTGTCGCTTCGCGTAGGGCCGTGTAATAAGGAATCGCTAGCACTTCCGCGGTAGCCAGCACGCGCATGCGCAGTTCGAGGCCGGCAAATCCTCGCAGCCTGCGGAACAATGCGTGCACCCAATGCCTCGCGAGACATCGCTCGCCCTGCGATGCGAGAAACCGGCCGAGGAAACTACTGTGCCGCTGCTCTTCCTGGATGAACAGCCGCAACGCGGCCTCATACCGCGCGTCCAATATTTGAGCGTGGGCCCGCGCGCGTTCGAGCAGTCGCCGGCCTTGCGCGTTTTCCCCAAGCTGGAATTGTTGGATGGATTCGATCACTACCGTTCGTTCCGCGCCGCTCAGCCGATAGCCGTCGTCCCAGGGCAGCCAAGGCTCGGCTGAGTTAGCGCGAAAATAGCGCAGCCAATCGGTTTCAGTCATAGGTACACCGTATCACAGTGTACTTTATGTTGTAAAGAGGATCGTTTAAGACAACCCGAATGCCCGCGCGATCAGTTCGTACGATCGCCTTCTGGCCGCGTGACTGTGCATGATGTTGACGACGAAAACTTCTTGGGCGCCATAATCCCGCGCGACTTCTTCGATCACTGCGCGCACCTCCTCGGGCGCGCCCACCGTGATCCTGCGCCCCACCGGCAGCGTGTGAGCCGCCACGCCTTCTCGCGCGAGAAACTCCTGAGCGCGCTCCACCGTGGGCACCGGGATCAACTGGCCGCGATACAGCATCAGCATGAGCATTCGCATGCTCGACGCCAGCCGCTGCGCTTCTTCCTCGGTGTCGGCGCAAATAGCCCACGTCGCGACGCCGACGCGCGGTGCCTGCAATCGCGCGGACGGTTGGAAATGGTCGCGATAATACGCCGCGATCGCCTCGCCGTTGGGATTGATAAAGTCCGCGAACACATACGGCAGTCCCATCTCCGCTGCCCAAATTGCGCTTTGCGCCGACGATCCAAGCAGCCACGGCTCCGGACTGTCGAAATGCATCGACGCGGTTTGGCGGAACGGCCCGGTGGACGGCCCGCGATTCTCCAGATATCCCAGCAATTCTTCCAATTGTTCGCGAAAATCGTCGGGCGCGGGCTGCCTGCGATCGCGTTGCAATGCATACGCGATGCCGCCGCTGGTTCCTGGCGCACGCCCCAGCCCCAAATCGATGCGTCCGGGGAATAAACCACTGAGCATGCTGAATGTTTCGGCTACTTTCAGCGGGCTGTAGTGCGGCAACATGATGCCGCCGGTGCCGACGTGTAATCGCGACGTTGCCGCAGCCACCGGCCCAATCATCACTTCGGGGCTCGCATCCGCCAACCCAGGCGTCCCGTGGTGTTCGGCCAGCCAATAGCGATAATAACCAAGTTGCTCGGCCCAACGCGCCAGATCGATGGTATTCCGTAGCGCGTCGCCCGCGGTGGAACCCTCGGCGATGGGCGATTGATCGAGAACGCTCAGCTGCACTAATGCGCCCCACCCGGTAGCGCGAACACCATCACAGTGGATCCGTTACGCCATACTTGATCGGGAAACAGCGCCTGCGTGGCCGCGCCGATGTTCGTCACCGGCCAGCCGGTGGGCGTCGCGATGTACTGCTTCCCGTTCACTGCGTAGCTCACTGCCGAACCGCGATGCCCCGCGCCGGTCTGAAAACTCCACAACTTCTCTCCGCTACGCGCATCCAGCGCGAAAAACTCGCCTTCGGGGTTGCCGGTGAACACAAGATCGCCCGCGGTCGCGAGCATCGACGCCAGCAGAACGTACTTGTACGGATAACTCCACACGCGCTTGCCCGTCACGGGATCCCAGGCATCCACGTGACTGTAGGTCTCGCGATTCGGCGGCAGCTTCAGATTCCAAGCTCCGCTCATAAAAAACCTGCCTTCATCAGGAGCTTGATGTTCGGCGGTAATGTCCACGCAAAGTTCCAGCGTCGGCGTATAGATCAAGCCGGTGCGCGGCGAATACGCCATCTCGTTCCAACTCTTCGCGCCTGCGGGCGTCGGACAGAAGTTCATCGTCTTTCCCAGTTCGGGCTCACGCCGCCCCACCAGCTTTCCGTCTTCGGTGACGCCTGAAATCCAAGTCTGAACTTCTGGCACCGTGAACACACCGACGAACTCGCCCGTCGCGCGATCCAATACAAACGTCACGCCACTCTTGTTCATGTGGACGACCAGCTTTCGCATTCGGCCGTGCACCTCACGATCGATCAAGATGCATTCATAGGCGGAATCAAAATCCCATACATCGTTCGGGATCTCTTGAAAATGCCAGCGCAGTTTGCCCGTGTCGGGATCGAGCGCCACCACGCTTGCGGTGTACAAATTCACGTCCTTGCTCGCCCCGACATTTCGATCGCCCGCGTAAAAATCACCTGCGGCATTGCCCGTTCCCCAGTACAGTAGATTCAATTCCGGATCGAACGATCCAGTTAACCACGGCGATCCGCCGCCGATTTTCCAACTCTCGCCCTTCCACGTTTGATGCCCTTTTTCGCCCGGTCCAGGAATGACGTACCAGCGCCAGGCCAATCGGCCGGTCTTGGCATAAAACGCCGTCAGGTAGCCGCGATGCGCGTTGTCGCCGCCCGAGCCGCCGACAATTACCTTGTCCTTCACTACCAGCGGAGCCGACGTGATGCTGCATCCGCATTGGTTGGAATCGTCGACATTCACGCGCCACAACTCGTGCCCGGTCTTCTGATCGATTGCTACCAGGAAACTGTCGGGCGTCCCCAGGAAAACTTTGCCGTCGCTCACCGCGAGTCCGCGATTGATGCGGAAAGCCTCGCCACCCGATCGCCCGGCGTTGGCCGGCAGCGGATATTTGTAGCGCCAGATCAATCGGCCCGTCGCCGCATCCAGCGCGAACACCTGCGTGTACGACGTGGAGGCGTACATCACGCCATCGATCACGATGGGCGTGGATTGCAAACTGTCGCCGTAGTCGCCTGTCTGGAACGCCCACGCGACCGCAAGATTCTTAACGTTGCTTGTGTTGATCTGATCGAGCGCGCTGTAGCGCCATGCAAACTGCGATCCGCCGTGATGCGGCCAATTCGACTGGGCCGGTCCCTGCGCGGAGGCCGACAACGCGAGCAAGATCAACCAAAATCGCATGGTGTCATCATAATGCAATGCATCATAATGCATGAACCGGAAAACGCGGCGCGCGTGATACAATTCAGGCGTTCATGCATTCGCATCTTTTCCCGACATCCCTGGTAGGTTCCTATCCGCAACCCGATTGGTTGATCGATCGCGCTCAGCTTTCGCACCGTTTGCCGCCGCGTGTGCGCGCCACTGATCTTTGGCGCGTCGCTCCAGAATTTCTGGAAGAGGCGCAGGACGACGCGACTATTCTCGCGATCCGCGCCCAGGAGCGCGCCGGCCTGGACATCATCACCGACGGCGAGATTCGCCGCGAGAGCTATTCGAATCGCTTCGCCACCGCGCTTGAAGGCATCGATCTCGATAATCCCGCGCAAGTGGTGGCGCGCTCCGGCAAGTTGAACTACGTGCCGCGCGTGGTTTCGAAGATCCGGCGCAAGCACGCTGTCGAGGTTCGCGACATCCAATTTCTGCGTGCGAACACCGATCGCCGCGTGAAGGTGACCGTTCCCGGCCCGTACACCATGTCGCAGCAGGCGCACAACGACTTCTACAAGTCGGAAGAAGAGATGGCGCTGGATTATGCAGCCGCGGTGAACGAAGAGATCAAGGATCTGTTCGCGGCCGGTGCCGACGTGGTGCAGATCGACGAGCCGTACATGCAGGCCGTGCCCGATAAAGCCCGGCAATTCGGATTAAACGCGCTGAACCGCGCGCTCGAGGGCGTGAAAGGTGAGACCGCGGTACATCTGTGCTTCGGCTACGCGGCCATGGTGGCCAATCGTCCATCGGAATACCAGTTCCTCACCGAGCTGGCGGATGGGCACATGAATGCGATCTCCATCGAGACCGCGCAGTCGTCGCTCGATTGCTCCGTGCTCGCCAAACTCCCCGGTAAGAAAATCATTCTGGGCGTGCTGAATTTGGGAACTAACGATGTTGAAACTCCCGAGATGGTCGCCGATCGCATCCGCCGCGCGCTTCCGTTCATCAACGCCGAGCGCCTGGTAATCGCACCCGATTGCGGCATGAAGTATCTGCCGCGCGACGTGGCTTTCGGAAAACTCAAAGCCATGACCGCCGGCGCCGCCATCGTCCGCAAGGAACTAGGCGATCGCCACTTGGTTTCGGCCTGATTCAGGCTTTTTGTTCGGCAGCCGTTTCCGGAACGCGCTCGATGTGCACATACATCGGGCCTACGCCGAGCGTGCCCACCAGAAACCAGGTGAAGCGGCCTCCGCGGTTCACGGTCTGAAATCGAACGTGCTCGCCTGGAGCCACCGTGAAGTCGACGTTCTTCCAGTTCCAGGTGTTGTCCACTTGCAGGCGATGACGCCCCGGTTCCACGGCGCGCGACATTTCGTCGCCGGCCATGAGTTCGCCCAGCCGCTTTCCATCCAGCTTCACAATAATCTGGCGCTGGTGGATGTCATTCGGGGAATTTCTGCTAATCGTGACGCGCGATTCCACGCTTCGAGTATAATGCGCCTGAGAGGTCACCATGCATAAGTTCGCTCTCGCCTTAGCCGCGCTGCTCGGAATGGCTGCCGTTCCAGCCTTGGCGCATCACGCGTTCTCCGCGGAATTCGACACTAAACAGCCGATCACACTCAAGGGCGTCGTAACCAAAATCGAGTGGATGAATCCGCACGCTTGGTTCTACATCGACGTCAAAACGGACTCGGGCGCCATCGAGCACTGGCAATTGGAAACTGGCGCGCCCATCGAACTGACGCGCCGCGGATGGCGCAAGAACGATCTGAAGGTCGGCGACGAAGTGACCGTTCAGGGTTTTCGCGCCAAAGACGGCACCAATACCGGCAACGCGCGCATGGTGAATTTGCCCGACGGCAAGAAAGTTTTCAGCGGCTCGGCCGAGGACGGCGCACCAAGCACCCCGCCCGCTACGCCTCCGCCCGCGCCCCCGACTCACGAATAACGGCTACTCGGGATAAATCACACGCTCGAGAAAGAGGCCCGATGCGGGTGCGGTCCAGGCCGCAACATCGATCGCCGGATTTGTTTTGCCGTCCAGAAGCCGCGCGAGGTTGGCTTCGGTGATTTCGCCGCGTCCCAGCCTCACCAGCACGCCCACGATTCTCCGTACCATGCGCCACACGAAGTGCGACGCCGTGATCCGGAAAACAATGAGGTCGCCTTCCATCTCAATGCCGGCGTCCTCTACCACCACGATGGGCGATTCATTGGGGCGTGAAGGATCTTCGGCGCGGAACGCCTGGAAGTCATGCCGGCCAATCAGCATCCGAGCGGCTCTCGCCATCGCCGCCGTGTCCAGCGGTTCCTTCACCCACCACACATATTTCTTGAAGAAAGCCGTGCGCCGAGTGGAGATCTGATACATATACGTTCGCGCCACCGCGTCGTGTCGCGCGTGAAAGCTGTTCGGCGCTTCGGCGACGTCCAGCAAGCAAACATCCGATGGAAGCCGGCTGTTGATGGCGCGTAGAATCTCGTCTGGCGGCGGCCAGTTGCGCCTGTGGCTATCTTTCGGCGGGCGAACCCGGAGATGCGCCGCTTGAGCTCGGGCGTGCACGCCGGCATCGGTGCGGCCCGCTCCTTGCAGCTCCACCTCGCATCCCAGGAAATCCTCCGCCGCCTTGCGCAGCTGGCCTTGCACAGTGCGCGCGTTGTGCTGTTCCTGCCATCCGCTGTACTTGGTTCCGTCGTACTCGATGGTCAGCTTCCAGCTTTTCGATTCCGGGGTTTTCGACGCGGGGGTTTTCAATCCCCCAGTGTAGCCCGGTGGTGTCTCAAATCAGGGCGCCACGATGCTATGATGAATCGCTTTCAGGAGGAATCATGTTCAAAGGTTTTCGCGAATTCATCATGCGCGGCAATGTGTTGGACCTGGCCGTGGCTGTGATCATCGGCGCCGCGTTCGGAAAAATCGTAACGTCGTTGGTCAACGATATCCTGATGCCGCCGCTTGGGCTCGCGCTCAAGAACGTCGATTTCAGCAATCTGTTTGTGGATCTTTCCGGCGGCCACTACGCGACTCTGGCCCAGGCCAAAGCGGCCGGTGACGCGACCATCGGGTATGGGCTATTCCTTAATAACGTGATCGATTTTGTGATCGTCGCGTTCGTGATCTTCCTGATGATCCAGCAGGCCAACAGGCTGAAGAAGGCCCCGGCGCCGGCCGATCCCACGACCAAAGAATGCCCGTATTGCCGCACCAACATTCCAATTGCTGCGACGCGCTGCCCGAATTGCACGTCGAATTTGTAGGGCGATCTAGACCGTGAACTCGCAGCCTTCGTAAGCGCAGCAGACCTTGAGATTGGACCCCAGGCGCTCCGCCAATTGCTGGGCCTTTTCTTCGATGTCCGCAATGACTTCGTCATCATGCGATGGATCATGATGCGTCAGGTACAGGCGCCCTACGCCCGCCGCGGCTGCCAGCTCCACTGCGTACGCATAGGTGCTGTGGCCCCAGTTTCGCTTGGAAGGATATTCGTCCGGCGTATATTGCGCCTCGTGAATCACGACGTCGGCGCCCCGCATGAACTCGGCGTGCCGGCGGTCGCCCGCTTCGAGGATCGACTCCAAACGCCCTGCCGGGGATCCCTCCCGCCAGATACTTTCGCAGTACGGCTCATGATCGGACAAATAGCACAGCGACCGGCCGCCGGCTTCGATGCGATACCCGAGCGTGGGCGATGGATGATTCATCTGCTGCGCACGCACCAGCACTCTGTCGATTTGATGGCAGCCTTCGCCCAGATCTTCATACGTGATTCGGGCGGCCAACTGGTCCAGCTCCACCGGGAAGTAATGATGCTCCATTTGACCTGCCAGCACTTCGCGCAACGAAAGATGCGCACCTTCGGGTCCATAGACCTTGAAGTGATTGCCTGGTTGAAACAGCGGCGCGAAAAACGGGAAACCCTGGATGTGATCCCAATGCGTGTGAGTGAACAGGATGGTAGCTGAGATTGGCCCTGCTGCGCAGGCAACCAAACGGTTGCCCAAAGCCCGCGCGCCCGTGCCGCAGTCCAGCACCATAACGCCGCCCGATGGAGTGGCCAGCTCGACACAAGAGGTGTTGCCGCCAAAGCGTACCGTGCCTGGTCCAGGCGTGGCGATGGAGCCCCGAGTTCCCCAAATCCGAGCCAGCATGCTGGGATAATCCGTCCTCAGCTTACCTCATCGGCGGAAAGACTTAGACGGAGTAGGGCCGAGGGCGCCGGTGGCACCGGTCATCCAGCCCCTATAAGCGGGGCTGAGGGACGCCTGCCCGGGGTTCCAGGAATTCCCCAACGATCTGGCCAATGGCCATGAATCGCTCCAGGTCCGGCGGCTTCCGGAAGTAGAAGGACGCGCCCAGTTCGCGGGCCCGCGCCCGGTCCTGCGGCGAATCCGACGATGTGATTACGATCACTGGAACATGCGAGCAACGGGAGCTCTCTCGAATCTGCGCCAACACTTCGTCGCCCGGCCGCCGGGGCAGGTTCAAGTCCACCAGGAACAGATCCGGACAGCGTTGCGCGGGATCCTGATCGATTCTTGCGATCATTCGCAGCATGTCCTCGCCGTTATCAGCAGTCTCGAGTTGATATGTGAACCCGCGACGACGCAGCGCCTCCTCGATCAGATACACGTCCGCCTTGTTGTCCTCAGCAATGAGGATTCGATACGGATTATTCACCATCAGGCCGGCTCGCTCTCCGGCAGCGTGAAGAAGAACGTGGAACCGATGCCTGGTTCCGATTCAACCCAAATCCGCCCCTGGTACCGTTCGACCAACTTCTTGCAAATGGCCAATCCCAGCCCGGTCCCTGAATACTGACTGTTGCTGTGCAGTCGCTTGAAGAGTCCAAATACCTGCTCCGTATACCGGGCGTCGATCCCGATTCCATTATCACGCACGGAGAACATCCATCCGCCGCCCTCGGGAGCCGCGCTAATGTGGACACAGGGTGCGTCGCTGCCGCGGTACTTGATGGCGTTCGAGACCAGATTCTGGAAAATCTGCTGGAGATGGACCGGTTCGGCTCGCAGGACCGGAAGCGGATCGTGAGTGACCAGCGCGCCCGATTCCTCGATGGACGCCCGCAGATTACGTAGCGCCTCATCCAACACAACATCCACGCTCACGGTATCCAGCATGGGGTTCGATAGGCTGGAGGCGCGCGTGTATTCCAGCAGATCCCGAATCATCCGGCCCATGCGTGTGGCGCCTTCCACGCAATGCTGGATAATGGTGTCGGCCTGCTGGTCCAGCTTACCCGCATATTTCACTTGCAGCAACTGGCTGAAGGTGGCCACCATGCGCAGCGGCTCCTGTAGATCATGACTGGCCGAAAAGGCGAACTGCTCCAGATCGGAGTTGGCGTTGCGGAGCGCTTCCATGGCACTGGTGGCGCGCTCGCGGGCGGCTTCGGCATCCCGGCGAAGTTCGCGCTCGCGTTCGGCGGCCTCTTGTCGAAGACGGCTCATGGCAAGATGAGTGGTCACGCGCGCCAGCAGTTCGCGGGCCGTGAACGGCTTCACCAGGTAATCGTCCGCTCCAGCTTCGATGCCTTCCACTCGCGACTCTTCGCCCGCGCGGGCCGACAGCAAGATCACCGGCAGCGTACGCGTGCGGGCGTCGGAACGCAGAGCTTTCAACAGCCCGAATCCGTCCAGACTCGGCATCATAACATCGCTCAGAATCAAGTCCGACGGATGCTCCAGCGCTTTCTCCAGCGCTTTCTGCCCATCGGCGACGGACTCCACATCAAAGTGCGAGCTGAGCAACCGACGCACGTAATCGCGCATGTCGGCGTTGTCGTCGGCCAGCAACACTCGGCCGCGAATGTCAGGTTTTGCGGGAGCATCGAAGGCAGGCGCCCGTCCCTTGGGCTCCAGCCAACCCAGCGCTTCGTCCACATACGCTTCGCTGCTGGCGGCCCGCGAAGCAACCTCCGAGGCCGTGCCGACTCGCTCCGGTACAAGATGCGCCGCGCCGAATGGAACTTGTACCGTAAACGTGCTGCCTTGGCCCAGCTCGCTTTCGACGAAGATGCTGCCGCCGTGCAATTTCACCAGCTCCTGCACCAGCGCCAGACCGATCCCAGTGCCTTCGTGCGTGCGGCCGCGCGCGCCTTCCACGCGGTGAAAGCGCTCGAACAGCCGGGGCATTTCTTCAAGCGGAATACCAGCCCCCGTATCGCGGACCGTAAGCTTAGCCGCAGAGCCGCCGGCCGACGGCTCCAGCTTCACCGCGATCTCGCCTTCGAAAGTAAACTTGAAGGCGTTCGAGATCAAATTTAGAACCACCTTCTCCCACATGTCGCGATCAACGTAAACCGGTTGCGGCAGGGGTGGACAGCGCACGATCAGGCTCAGGCCGGCCTTCTCGGTGGCGGAACGAAAACTGGAGGCGAGATCGGCAGTGAATGCGGCGAGATCCGTCGGCTGGTAATCGGCTTGCACTCGCCCCGCTTCGATGCGCGCAAAATCGAGCAGGCTATTCACCAGCTTCAAGAGCCGCAAGCCGTTGCGATAGGCGACCTGGACCAGCGCCCGGTTTTCGCCATCTTGGGGGCTTGCCAGCAACTCGTCTCTTGCCAGTAACTCTTCGAGCGGCCCCAGCATCAGGGTCAGCGGCGTGCGAAATTCGTGCGAAACATTGGAGAAGAACGTTGTTTTGGCGCGATCCAGTTCGGCCAGCGCCTCCGCCCGCCGGCGCTCTTCCTCGTAGGCGTGGGCATTGGCGATGGCCGCGGCAATCTGCCCGGAAACCAGGCCCAGAAAACCCTGGTAGCCGTCATCGAAAAGCCGGTAGGGATTCAGACCGGCCACCAAAACACCGGCTCGGCCAGTCCTGCCGGACGGAGCTATGGGAAGCGCCACGGCCTGATGCGGAGGACGATCCCACGCCCCATTCGGTAGAGAGCCGAGCGAGGTTAGATTCGTCACCAAGACGGGAGCATGGGTGCGAAGCACTTGCTCAAACGGCCAAAATGATGCCGGATGAACGACGCTAACGCCGGCGCATCCCTCGAGTGTCATGCGCCCAGTGGCGTCCTGCAGGTACAGAAGCGCGAAAGGAAGATCCCGCGGGTCAGTTTCGAGCGACTGGATGGTTCGGACGCAAACTTCGTCGATAGTACGCGCATCGGTGGTACCAGCCGCCAGTTCGCGCAGGAGGGCCAGTTGGCGCGCCCCGATAATGCGTTGCGTGTCGTCGGTGTTGGCGCAGAGAATGCCGCCCGCTTCGCCGGTGTCGCTCGGAACCGGGCTGTAGGAAAACGTGTAATACGTCTCCTCGCGATATCCGTTGCGCTCCATGATCAGCAGCAGCGCTTCGTCGTAGGTCCCTTCGTTGGCGCTCATGGCCGACTTCGCGCGTGGTTCCACTTGATCCCAAATCTCGGCCCAGACTACGGACGCGGGTTGTCCCAGCGCCTGCGGATGCTTGCCACCGACGATTGACCGATAGGCGTCGTTGTAAAGGTTGACCAGTTCGTCGCCCCACCAAACGAACATGGGCTGGCGCGAGGTGAGCATGATCCGGACCGACGTCCGCAGCGCTTGCGGCCACACCTCGATGGGGCCGAGCGAAGTGCGCGACCAGTCGATCGATCGCATCAGCGCGCCCAGTTCTCCCCCGCCGGCCAGAAGGCCGTTGCTCAAGGACAACGGTACCGTGGACAACTCAGGTTGCATGCGATTTGAGGCCCGCTGAATCTAAGATCTCACAGAAGGCAGAATGGTTTCGGCCTAGTCCGTAATGGCTTCAATGGTTTCGGGCGCGTTGCCTTCCAGGCGGTTGTTGACGAAGATGTAGGACGGCTCGTGGCGATCGCGGGCTCGGGCAATCAGCAGGCGCAGGGCGTCGCGAGTCTCGGGATTCGGGTCCTGCACATGAGCATATGGCGTGAACTTAGCGACTGCTTCCTCATACGCGCGGCCACGGCGGAGCAGCGCGCGAGCCACCGTGAAACCGCCCGTGTCCGCATCACGCAGGCGCATCTGAACGCCGATCTCGGGCATTCTGGTCCAGGCGTTAAGAACGTGGGCTACGCCGTGGCTGCGCAGGCACGCGAGATACTCGGGCGAGAGGAATTCGGGATTGCGGATTTCGACGGCGTAGCGGAAATCGCGCGGAAGCGCGGCCAGGAACGGATCCAGCGTCTCGAGAAAGGCGGCGCTGTCCGCAAAGCACTGCTTCGGCAAATGACCGAATTCGAGGATGAGCACGGCAACGCGGGGCTGGTGTGGAGCAAGCAGATCGAGAAAAGCGCTTTGAAACAGCGGAGCGTCTAGAAACGACGAATTATCGTCGCCCGCGCGCGCTCCGTAGCGAGGATGCCGCGGGAATTGCTTCACCGTAACGTCTTCAGGGACTTTGAAGGCGAATTGCAGCTTGGCGGGCGCCGATCCGAAGAGCTTGCGCCAATATTGCTCGGACGGAAATTGATAGAACGAGAAGTCGCCGCAAACGATGGGAAATGTTTCGGCGTATTCGTTCAGGCACTCGTCGTTAAAGCGCTTTTGCGAGAATCGGCCGCGCGTCAAGTAGCGATCGCGCGTGTAGATTTGCCCGAGCCAGCCTTCATACTTCCAGGAACTGGTGCCGATCAAAATGTTTTGGGACGCGAGAGCACTCAGCCGAGCGCTCAAGCGCGCACGATCGAATTGTGAGGGCTCGTCAAAAAGTGAGCGAGTTTGCAATCAATACGCGTGTGCGACGCGATATCCGTACGGATCGGCGCCGGCTTCAATCACGCCTTCCGGCGTTACCCGGATCATCACGGGAGCCGCGCCGCTGGCCCAGCGTGAACGTATACCCACTTTATGACCGCGAGCAGCCAATTCCGCTGCGACGCTCTGCGGGATTCGTTCGTCTAACAGCAGATCGCCGCGATTCCAGGCGTGATTATCGAAGCTTGACACTAGATGGCGCGTTTGAAAGCGCGGTGCCTCCACCGCGGCCTGCGCGTTGTCGCCGAACTCGATTACGTTAAAGAACAATTGGATCAAGCTTTGTTCCTGGTTGTCGCCGCCAGGCGTAGAGAGCGCAAGGAATGGCTTGCCGTGTTCGGTGACGATGGTCGGGCTCAGCGTCACCCGCGGGCGCTTCCCGCCGGCCAGTTCGTTGGGCGATCCAGGCACCAGGATGAATTGCTGGGCGCGCTCGGTCAAAGGGATCCCGGTGTCGCCCGCGATCACCGAAGGCAGCCAGGCGCCCGAAGGCGTTGCGGAGAACACGACACCGTCTTTGTCGATGGCGTCGATGCAGGTGGTGTCGCTCGCCATCAGCGCATCGTCGATCTTCGTGCGAGCGATATCCATCTCCGTGGGATGCTTGCCGCGCTTGCCGTTGATCAGGCCGGGCAGAAAATCCATCGACGCCGTGTGGCCGATCTCTTTGCGGCGCTCGGCAGCATAAGCCTTGGAGAGCAGGATGTCGGCGGGAATGTTGTTGAACTTGGGATCGCCGTAGTAGGTGTCGCGATCGGCATACGCCAGCTTCAACGCTTCGGTGATGGTGTGAATGTAGTCGGCCGAGTTGAAGCCCATGGAGCGCAGGTCGTAGCCTTCCAGGATGTTGAGCGCTTCAATCATGGCAGGTCCCTGAGTGTAAAATCCCGGCTTATAAACTTTGTAGTTGTGATAATCGCTGGAGAGCGGCTCTTCGGGCTGCAGCTTGAACGCCGCCATGTCCTCGTAGCGCAGCAAGCCACCATTAGCTTGACTAAAGGCGTCAATACGCCGCGCGATGTCGCCGCGATAGAAATAGTCGGCCACGGCGTCGATCCCAGCGGCACGCGAAGCTCCCGCGGCCAGCGCCTTCTTTTCGGCGGCGGCCATGGATCGCAAGGTGCGCGCGAGGTTCGGCTGGTGGAAAATCTCGCCAGGCAGCGGCACGCGTCCGTCTGGCAGGAATGTTTTCCTGGAATCCGCCCACAACGTGAAGAACGCGCGCGAGCGCGAGATGGCGCCGGAACGCGTTTCGTCGATGGCCATGCCGTCGGCTAGTTCGATGGCCGGTTCAACTTCCTCTGAAAATGATTTGGTCCCGAAATCGCGCAGTGCGACTAATCCGGCTTCCACCATGCTCGGCACCAGCGCGGGAAGAATGCCGGCAACGGGAATAATGCCCTTCAGTCCGCCCGGATCGAGCGTGAGGATTTCGCCCGGCCTGGGCCGGTGTTCCATGAAGAACTTCGCGGTGGCGAGCTTGGGCATGGGGCCGACGCCGGCGATGGCGTGAACCTTGCCGTCCTTGGTGCGAATCAGGATCGGCGCTTCGCCGCCCATTCCGAAGTGCGAGAACTCGGCGACGGAGGCCGCGAACATCGAAGCCACGCCCGCGTCCACCGCGTTGCCGCCGTGAAAGTACATCCGCATGCCGGCTTCGTCGGCGTATTCGCTGCCCGAGGCCAGTGCTCCTCGGGTGCCGCGCGCCGCGTGCATGGTGGGAAGTTCGAAATCTTTGCGCTGCGCGGGAGCCGAACAGGCGCATGTGAAAAGTACCAGCGGAAGGGCCAGCGTGTGCTTCATAAGACTTAGCCTAATTATAGCCCTGGGGTGGACCGGGTGCCCGATCGTCGGTGAAGAGGTTGGTGGTTCCACAGCTGGGACAGCGGTAGACCGGGAGCAAAAATCGCCTGTGCACTACCTTCAAGTGGTGCAGCCATTCCGAGGGAGCGCCCGAGCCGCAGCGGATGCAGACGTTGGTCCAAACGCCAGTGTCCACAGGGGCAGGAACGCTACCGAAATAGAGCGCCCAACCGTAAACGCGGAGGCGCGTGCCGAAGAGGCGATCGGACAGCCGCGCGAAATACGTGAACAAATGGAGCGAAATTTCCGAGCCGTTGCCCATCAGCAGAAGACGGCGGGGACTGCGCTCGCGAAAATTCTTGCGATTCAGATACGAGAGCGACGTTAACAGCGTGCGCGTAGCGATGTGTCGGAGGTGGGTTGCGCTTTCGATCGTGTTGGCAAGCCGCCGGGCGGAAGTGAACGCGTTGAGGTGACCGCCTCCGCGAGCGAGCCAGCGGTACAGGCGATCGCAGAAGGTGGAAGCGTCGGGCACGGCGATGTAGAGCGCGCCTGTGGTTTTCAAGACACGTCCGATTTCTGCAAGCGATCCCGCGAGGTCGCGAAAATGTTCCAGGCTGTGGTTGGAAATGACAGCGTCGAACGCGCAATCGGGAAATGGTAGCCGCGCGGCGTCGGCTTGCGCGAAATTGGCGGCGGGCGCGGACGGCCGATCGAGATCGGCGCGGATGACGATGAATTTGCCGGTGCTGGAATCGAAGCTGCCCGCACCCGACCCAAGGTCGAGGACGGGTTGGCCGGGCCCGAGGTTTTCCAGGATTTCGTGCACGGTTACATTTTTAGCAGGAAGGCAGGGAAAACGGGCTGGCTGCAAGCAGTACCATAAATCGTGCCAAGCGCGGACTTATCAGACCGCCAACGAAGATGGTTTCTATTTATCATCTGGTTGTGTTTCGTGCTGCGCGGCATTTTCTACTGCACTGCATTCCCAATCTATGAGGGTTTTGACGAATATGGGCATGTAGCCGTTATTCAACATGTCTATTTTCATCGGGACGTCCCAGATCCTCGGACCTCCAATAGCCCGCGTGAAATTGCGGAATCGCGAAGGCTTGTGCCGGTTCCGTGGGTGTTGCACGATGACTCAAAGGGATTGTTAAGCTACGAAGAATATTGGCGGCTATCCGCCGAAGACCGGTCCGAACGGCAAACGCGGTTGAGAAGCCTGCCAAGCTCGTGGGCCGCGCAGGACGCCGAGCCTCCGCTACCGCTCTACGAAACTCAACAACCGCCGCTATACTATTGGCTCCTCGCGCCGGTCTACTGGCTGGTGAGCTCGCAAGAATTACCAACTAACACTTGGGCGCTGCGATGCGTGACGCTGCTCCTCGCCTCCATCGCCGTTCCGCTCGCGTTTATAACCGCAGGGCGATTCTTTCCCGACCGGCGAGACGCCGTTGGAGTGGCTGTCGTTGTTGCTTCCATGCCTCAACTTGCGATCGACGCGTTCCGTGTTAGCAACGAAGGTCTTTCCATCGCGATGGGGAGCATCGCCGTGCTCGCGGTCATCAGCGTATGGGATTCACCACCCAGCGCGATCAGGGGCGCCTTGGTGGGCTTAACTCTCGGCGCAGCACTGCTCACCAAGGCCTACTTCTTGGCCCTTGTCCCTTGGGCCGCATTCGTACTGGCCAGTGTCTTAATTCGGGACCGCAAGCAGCGCAAGGCGGCGGGACTGCAGTTGGCCACCGCACTCGCTGCGTGTCTGATGGTGGCTGGCTGGTACTACCAGCGGGTATTCGCGCTGACAGGAACTATAACCGGCGAACAGAACGACATCGGCGCGAGAGCTTCTCACATCTCGTGGGCGGACGCCATCGCGGCAAATCCCTGGGGCCGGATTCTTGATTTTATCATCGGATCTTATATATGGTTGGGAAATTGGAGCTTCCTGGTGGTTCGTACTTGGATGTATCGCAGTGTCGAAGCCATTTTCGTGTTGGGATTCTTGGGAATTATTATTCAATTTGTCCGCGCAAGAAGTTCGCTACCAAAAGCCGCCGCCATTTGCATCCTCGCGATGCCATGCGTTCTGCTGCTGGCGGGCCTTTGCTTTCATTCAATTCAGGGGTTTCGCAGCGCCGGGAACATCGGGACGATGGGCTACTATCTGCTCTGTCTGGTGGTCCCCAATACGATACTTCTTTTTGTTGGACTATTTCGTCTGCTGCCTGACCGCTGGGGCCTTCTGGTCGCACCTGTCCTCGCGATTTTGTTCAACGCACTTGAGCAATTCGGCACCACCTTCCTGCTGCTTCCTTACTATGCTGGCAAGATTCAGCACGATAGCACGGGCCATCTTCCCGCGCTCAAGATTTCCCAATTGGCCCACGGCGGCGCCGCCAGTCTATTCGAAAATCTTCTGGCCAACAAGCCGTCGTTTCTTACGGCGCCCGAACTGATGATTATGATGGCGCTGTCGTCGGGAGCCGCCATCGCGCTCATCACCGTTGCTTGCGTGATTAGCTATACAAGAGCAACCTGCTCTTCAGTGGGCTCCGCTCAACAAAACCACGGCTCGTCAAGGTAGGGGATCGCGGTACGCGGCAGCAGATCGAGATTCTCGAACGGACGCTCGCTCACCAGATTCCACAGATATCCGAAGATCTCGCGGCGCGATCCGCGCGATGCCGCGATGCGAAGCGCCTCCCCGGCCAGCGCGTCCACTTCCGGATCGGGATGCCGCCACCGATAGAGCAGCGCGGGCTCGTCAAACTCGCCGACCATAGCCTGCACGTCGGCGAGCTCCAGCAGTCGCGATCCGCTAGGGATCAACAGCCGCAGCGCCAATTGCACCGGCGCGACGTGCTCGACCAAGTCCAGTTCATCGAGGAGCGCGAGCAGCTCGCGATACTGTTCGCGCGTGGTCCATGGCGTGAACGGGATAAAGGTCGGCGCGAGCGCCAGGCCCACCCGCCGAAACTCGCGCGCCACCTCGATGAAATCCGCTCGTGTGTGCCCTTTGTCGAGCTTCGCCAGCACCGCATCGTCCACCGCTTCCACTGCGCTGGTCACGAACAGGCAGCCAGTCTCGCGCAGCCGCGGCAACAGCTCGCGATGCTTCAGCAGATGTTCGATCTTGATGGTCGCGTCGTAGGTCAGGCTCGGGAACTCGCGGTGCAGCCCGTCCACAATGCGCATGGCGTGCGTGGGGCCGTTGAAGAAATCCGGATCGCCAAATGTGATGTGTTCGGCCCCGGCTGCCACCTGCTGGCGAATGTCGGCGAGCACGATCTCCGGCTGGACCACCCGAAAATTGCCCCGATACACCGGCACCACCGGGCAATGACGGCACAGATGCTTGCAGCCCCGGCTGGCCTCTGTGTATCCGGCCCGTTTCGACGCGCCCCCAATGCGCAGGCGCGCGTATTTCTCGATGGGCGGCAGCGCCGACCTCAGCGGGACTTGAAACTGCAAGCGCTCGAGCGAGATCAACGGCGAAGGCTTCAAACCCTCGGCCAGCGACACCAGACCCGGCTCGAATTCGCCGCCGAGAATGGTCCCTACTCCCAGCCCCCGCAAGTACGATTCATTCAAAGGCGCATACAGGCCGTAACAGCAGAGGTGTGCCTTCGGATTCAGCCCCCGCACTCTCTCGATCACCTTAGCCGCAAGCCGCGTTGCCGTGTGCATGGGCAGGTAAAACGCGATGAGATCGGCTTCGCGAACCGTGTCCGCGTCGAGCGATTCCACGCACAAATCCGCGCACGCCACTTCGTGACCGCACTCCGCCAGCCACGCCGCGGGCGATGCCAACCCAAACGGCTGGTGGCCAAGTTCGTAGGTAGAAATGAGAAGAACCTTCATACAGCGACGATTTCATTATCGCCGTTGCTGACGGGTGACTACCCTTTGGCGAAATACAACGCCGTCGCGCGTTCCAGCTCCGACTTGCTCATAAACGGCGGACGGCCTTCGTACTTGCCGATCGACGTCAGAATATTGCAAATATCGGCCGGATAACACGCGCGCAGCTCGGTGCGCCCTTCGCGCAGGCACAGCTTGCGCAGGTATTCGGCGCTGTCAGGCTCGCACGGAATGTTAAAGCTCCCCACCACGCGATGGAAAATCTGATCGAACGACTTGTCGTCCACGGCATCCACGAAAATCTTGTTGTGGATACGGCGCAGGAAGGCTTCGTCAGCCAGATCGCTCGGCTCCAGGTTGGTTGAGAACACCACCATGCAGCTCGAACGGGATCTGGAACTTCACGCCGTAGCGCAACATGAGGTAATCCACGCGGCGATCCAGCGGCACGATCCAGCGATTCAACAGATCGCGCGGCGACATGAGCTGGCGGCCGAAATCGTCGATGATGAAGATGCCATTGTTAGCCTTCATCTGCAGCGGCGCGGCATAGATACCCGAAGCTTCGTCCAAGCGCAATTCCAGCATGCTGGGGATCAACTCGCCGCCCACCACGATGCACGGCCGGCGGCACAGCACCCAGCGCGGATCCACGTCCGGATCGTCGATATCCAGTTTTTGATGGACCACCGGATCGTACAAGCTGATCACCTGGTTGTCCACTTCCACCGCGTATGGCATAAGCACGGCGTCTTGATAAACGCGCAGCATTCGTTCCGCGAGGCTGGTTTTGCCGTTGCCCGTCGGCCCATACACGAAGATGGAGTTTTGCGAAATCAACGCCGGCCCCAGCTGATCGAGGAGAGAATCGCTGACCACCAGATCGGAAAATGCCGACCGCAGAATCTTGCGATCGATGCGGACCTGCGCCGACTGCGCCTTGGTGGCGCTATGGTAGTCCTTCAAGGACACCGGCGCGGCACCTGCATACTGAGAGACTTGAAACCGCTCGCCCGCCAGTTGCTTCCCCGCCTGGGACAACGTAAAGTTGTAGTCGTTGCCCAGCATCCCTTTTACTTCCACCAGTTGCAGCGATCGCATGTGATTGAACACGGTGTTCAACACCGGAACCGACAGCTTCAGGGTGTTGCTCAGGCTCTGCAAGTTGCTGAACCCTTCGAGCATCAGCCGGCGGACCACCAGATCGAGCACCAGCGAATGGGAAATGCCTAAGTCTTCAAATGTCTGTGGAATCGATGGACTGAATGACGTACTGGCCGGTGCAAGAATAGCTGCCATGGAAGAAACGAAGCCTCACTGCTTCATCGGCTGAATCGGGCGATTTGTTTATATGCTTGCTTACCTACACGTTCGCAGCCCAGACTCCGTCAACCCTCTTGTGAAGCTTCGTCGAGGCGTCTTGTGGGGATTGGTCGGTTGCTTCTTTGCTTACTTGCAGTTGACCGCCGCTACACCCGCCGAGCAGTTGTTCCGCCAAGCCCAAAAGGCCGAGCGCGCCGGCCAAATCGTCCAGGCCTATCTTCTTTATGCGGAGGCTGCCGCGGCCGATCCCACCAACATCGACTATTGGACCCGAGCCCAAGCCTTGCGCCCCGCCGCCAGCCTGGTGGACCCCTCCCCTCCCAAGCCGGGCGACCTTGCGAGTGACAAAATCGATCGCACGCTCTTTGGGACCATCCCCGCGTCCGATCTCGAAGCCGCCCGCAAGCCGTTGCCGCCCGCGCAACTCGCCGCCGAACCGGGCCCCCGCGATTACGATTTTCACGGCGATTCGCGACAGCTCTGGGAACAGGTGGCTGCGTCGCTGAACCTGAAAGTGCTGTTCGATACCGCGTACCAGCCAACCAAATCTTTCCGCTTTGAGCTGACCGGCGCAGACTATCGCGACGCCCTGCGCGCGCTCCAAGCCGCCACCGATTCGTTCCTGGTCCCCATCAGCCCGCGCCTGATCTTCATCGCCAACGACAGCCAGCAGAAACGCACGGAGTTCGAGCAAACGGCGGCGGTCGCGGTCCCATTCCCGGAAACCATCAGCGTGCAGGAGCTCCAGGAAGTGGCTACCGCCATTCGCGGCGCGCTCGATTCGCAGAAAATCATGGTGGACACCACGCGCCACTTGATTGTGATTCGCGACAAAGTTTCCAAGGTTCGGCTGGCGGAGAAGCTGCTACAGGACTTGTTGCGCCCGCGCGCCCAGGTATCCATCGAGGTGGAGATTTTGGCGCTGGATGTATCATCCACGCTCAACTACGGGCTGCAGCCGCAGACATCGTTTCCCATTGTGAGCTTCGTGATGCGGTCGTATCTGACCAGGTCCATACCGGCTGGCTTTTCGTCGTTCCTCGCGTTCGGCGGCGGCGGGAGCTTGCTGGGCCTGGGCATAACCAGTGCGCAGCTTTTCGCGACGGTATCGAAGTCGAATTCCCAGAGTATCTTCAAAGCGCAGATTGTCGCGGTGGATGGCCAGCCCGCATCGCTGCACGTCGGCGAAAAATACCCGATCATCACCAGTGGCTATTTCGGCAACACGGCGGGCAGCGGTACCGTCTATACGCCGCCGCCGACCATTAATTTCGAGGATCTGGGGCTAATGATCAAGGTGACCCCGCACGTGGCGTCCCAGGATCTGGTGACGCTCGATCTGGACGCCGAGGTGAAGCTGCTGGGCGCCACCAGTTCCAACGGCATTCCGGTGGTGGCGAACACGCAATACCAATCCAAGGTGGAGGTCGGGACCGGCGAATGGGCCGTACTGTCGGGCCTGATGTCGACTCAGGAGGCCAAGGTCATCACCGGGCTTCCGATTTTGAGCTACATTCCGCTGCTTAGGAACAACACCATCACCAAGGATCAGAGCGCGACGCTGATCATACTGAAGCCGCACGTGACCATCCCACCGCCATCGCAGTCGCCGGCCCGGAAGGTGTGGGCGGGAACAGAAACACGCACGCCATCGGAGTTCTAAGCCCTGCACCGATTTTTCTTTTTCTCAACCTCATGTCAAAAATGCTAGATGAGATCCGCGAGCAGCCGGCCGTGCTCGAACGGACATTACAGGCCAATCGCAAGCCGATCGAGGAACTGCGCGCCATTCTGCGGCGCGATCCGCCACGCTTCATCATGTTGACGGCACGCGGAACGTCCGACAACGCCGCGCAATTCGGTCGCTATTTGCTCGAGATCACTGCCGGAATTCCCGTGACGCTGGCGGCGCCCTCCATCTTCACGCTGTATCGGGCGCGATTCTGCTTCGATGGGGTGCTAGTGATCGCGATTTCGCAGTCGGGCGAATCCACCGATACCAATCTGGTGCTTCAATGCGCGCGCGAGCAAGGCGCCCGCACCATCGGGATTACGAACGACGCTTCCAGCTCGCTGGCGCGGGTCGCTGAACATGTGTTCCTGGTGCACGCCGGACGCGAGCACGCCGTTGGCGCCACCAAGACTTACACCGGCCAGTTGATGCTGCTCTATCTGCTCGCCTACGCGCTTGGAGCGGACATCGCGCTCGACGATCTGGCTCGGCTGCCGGAATATACTAGCCGAGCGCTCACGCTGGAGCTTGAAATCGCGCGCCGCGCCGAACGCTATCGCTTCATGGAGCATGCGGTTGTTCTGGGACGCGGCCTCAACTATGCCAACGCTTTCGAATTCGCGCTGAAGCTGATGGAGACGTGCTACGTGGTGGCGGAGCGATTCTCGAGCGCCGATCTGTTGCACGGTCCCATCGCGATGCTGGAAGCTTCCTTCCCGGCGTTTCTGTTCGCGCCCGCGGGCGTTACATGGCCGGGCACGCGCGAAATGATCGCGAAGCTCACCGAGTTGCAGGCCGAGACGCTGATCATTACCGACACCGACAATGTGGAAGCCGCTCGCGACCGCCGCGCCATCGTGCTGCCGGTGGCGCTAGACGAGATCTTCACGCCGATTCCCTATATCGTTCCCGCGCAACTGTTCGCGGTGTCGCTGGCCGAAGAAAAGGGATTGAATCCCGATCAGCCGCGCGCGGTGAGCAAAGTCACCAGGACGATGTAAACTGGGCGGTTTAACCGCGATGCAACCCAGCCGCAGATTTCAGTGGATCTCACGAATTTACGCGGCTGTGTTTTTCGGCGGAGCGTGCGTGCACGGGTATGACATTCTAATGGGAGGACTTTTTCCTCCATCTCGTCTTCCCGTCGCTGTGTTTGCTTACTGGGATTCTCTGCTCATTTTCGATTCGCTTGCAGTTGTGCTGATTCTAATCCATAGACGCTCCGCGCTGTTCCTGGCTGTGGCGATTATGGCCTCCGACATCGCCGTGAACGTTTACGCGGCGCGGTTGCAGCACCTGAGTTGGCCCGACAATCTGATTGGAAACTTTCCCTTCATTCTCTTTGGGTGCTTCGTGTTCAGCACCGCGCGAGCGCTCTGGAACGAAGCCACTGCTTTGGGTTGAGCTACATAGCCGAGCGCTGCGCATGCAGGCTTGCGCTGCAAGTCTTCGCCGGGATACTGTGTGGCATGGCCGAGCTGAAGAAAGACGCCGCCAATGAATCGGCTTCGATTCTCGCTGAGGAAGACGAAGCGACCTTAGCCGCCATCGACCGGGGCATCCAATCCGCGGACGAGGGCCGCATTGTGCCCCTGGAAGAAGTCCGCCAGCGAATGAGCCGGTGGCTTGCAAAATCCTCTTCACCGAAGATGCGCTGAGCGATCTAGACGTCGTTCTCGACTTCATCAGCGCGGACAACCCGAGCGCCGCCGAGCGACGTACGCGTCATACCAGGAATGAGATGGTATGATACGCGAGAGCAATGCCGTGCCAGCACACGCGGGGCTTTATATCGCTGCTGCACCGAGCGGATCATTTTCAGAATCACGGCGCAAGGCTGGGCATAATGACCGAGGAAGATTATGAGACATTTGCAGATCAATTCCTGCGAGATCCTTGTCCGCCATCGGCTCTTCAATTTGTTCGTTCTTGGAACGGCGATTTGGTGCGCTATGATGAGGTTACGGATGTGTTCGCCATTCTAAGAAGAGATCGTTTCATCAAAACGTGCTATCGTCCGGATCCGCTGTTTCACGGAGAACCGACAAACCTGGATTACTATTTGAGCGAGGCGGCAAGACGATGAAATATAGATGTCCTGTGTGCGGCTTTGATAAGATGCCCTTTCCTCCCGAGGACAACAACATTTGCTCATGTTGCGGCACAGAGTTTGGCTATCACGACTTAAGATTCTCCCATGCCGATCTTCGCAGGCGATGGATGGCGAAGGGGACGCCTTGGTTCAGCGCTGGGATGCGACAGCCACCCGGCTGGAATCCAACGGATCAGATAAATCGACTTCTGCTGACTGGCGCTGAGGCCTCATCCAGCGCTCCCCGGTTTTCGGTATCACCACCTTCAACAATCGCTTGGTCATTTCGTTCGGCACGAAAGAAGAAGCGGGTTATCCATGCACCATCCACCGTTCCGACCGATCCTCTGAGTGCTTTGCTTGTTTACCCACGCGCATCGTGAAGGGACGACTGAAATGGACGAACCACAAGCAGGCCTGCCGTCACGTGAACACAACGAGGTCGCCGCGGAGTATGCGAACAATACAATGTTTGAGCCGACGATATGGGATTTAAAGTTGATCTTCGGCGAATTCTCCGGACGCTCTCAATCCGTTGAGTACCATACATCCATTACAGTTCCCTGGGCGCAAGCGAAGCTTATGCTTTACTATTTGCAGGCTAATGTTGCCGCGCACGAGGTGGCCAATGGAAAAATCAAAATTCCAGAGGCGGTGATGCCTCCGGAATGGCCGCCTCCAACGCCTGATCAAGCAATGGATCCAAAGTCACAAGAGGTATTTGAGGCACTCCGAACGCTTCGTGAACAGTTTCTGGACCAGCTTAAGGTGAAATAGCTTAGCGAGACAGTTACAGCCGGGGGACAGTGTGGCTAATCACCGCACCACGCCGGCCATCGGACTGCTCGCACTCGCGTACAACTTCTTCGGCATGCGCCCCGCCAGATACGCCAGCCGCCCGGCCTGCACGCCCAGCTTCATCGCTTCCGCCATCTTCTCGGAATCCTCGGCTTCGGCAATCGCGGTGTTCATCAGCACGCCTTCAAAGCCAAGCTCCATCGCGATAGCCGCGTCCGACGCCGTGCCAACGCCCGCGTCCACGATCAGCGGCACTTCAGTGATGGTCTCACGCAGAATCCGCAAATTGGTGGTGTTCTGAATCCCGAGGCCCGATCCGATGGGCGCCCCCAACGGCATCACCGCCGCCGCACCCGCGTCGATCAGCTTGCGCGCATTCACCAAATCATCGTTCGTATAGGGCAGCACAACGAAACCCTCGCGAGCCAGCACGCGCGTGGCTTCCACCAGGCCTTCGTTGTCAGGGAACAGCGTCTTCTGATCGCCGATCACTTCCAGCTTCACCCAATTCGAAAGCCCGACCTCGCGCCCCAGCCGCGCCGTGCGAATGGCTTCGTCGGCGTTGTAGCAGCCGGCCGTATTGGGAAGGATGAAGAGCTTCGATCGGTCGATGTAATCGATCAATGATTCTTTGGATCGATCGGTGAGATTCACGCGCCGCACTGCGACCGTTACCACCTCGGCGCCCGATGCCGCGTGGCAGCGCGCCATTTCCTGGAAGCTGCGGTACTTGCCCGTGCCTACGAACAAACGCGAATGAAACTCGCGATCCGCGATCCGAAGCACGTCAGACATGCCCTCATTCTATCGCACGGATTCGCCCGTTATACACGGACGTACGCCAGCGCAACAACCTTACCGAGAGCCGGCGAATATGCCGCCGAGGTGATCTCCGAGGCATCCCCCAACTTTGTTCCGGGCGCAGGAGATTCCGTCCCTTCCAGAACGAGCGGCTTGAGCACGCGGTGAATCTGGCCGCGCGATCGAACGCGTTCCACAATCTCCTGCCCCAAATAGCAGCCCTTGCTGAAGTGCAGCGCTTGCGGTTGATTGGCTTCCTGCGCGAGAAACCGATCGCTAATGTCTTCGCCATAACGCGGCTTGCCGTGTTCCAATCGAACCACGCGAGCAGCGTCTGCATCGGCGGGCTCAGCACCGGCGGCTTCCAGACGTGCGATGAGCGCGGGTTTTTCAGAAACAGGTACAAAGATGAAGAAACCCGTCGCGCCGGTTGAGTTGAGCCGCGCAACCACCGCATCG
Source organism: Bryobacterales bacterium (assembly GCA_963772905.1). Lineage (GTDB taxonomy): Bacteria > Acidobacteriota > Terriglobia > Bryobacterales > Bryobacteraceae > Palsa-89. The sequence goes on from CAVYZD010000002.1 coordinate 53,219, forward strand.
CCCCATTCCACAGTCGAATATTCCGCCTCCGGCACTGGCGCGCCCGCGCGTTCCAGAACCTCGGCCGATTTCGGACCTTCGAGAGCGATCGTCGCGGTGCTCTCCGTCATGTCTTCGAGCGTGACATCGTCGGCGATGATGTACCGGTCCAAGTGTTGGTACAGCGGCTCGCGCGCTTCGGGTTCCACATCCAGCAAAAAATGATCGGGCCGGCACAACACATTGGCATCCGCCAGCACGCGCCCCTTGTCGTTCAAGAAAAACGCGTAGCAGCCCGACCCCGGCGTCAACTGCTGAATGTGATTGGTCGTCATCGCATGCAGCAACCGCGCGCGATCCTCCCCGGTCAACTTGATTTTGCCGCGAGCCGAGAGATCCACCCAGGCCGCGCGATCCCGGAGCGCTTCGTATCCAGTCATTTCAGAGACAAGTACCTCAAGTAATCCGCGATTGCGATCGCGATCAAGCCTGAGATCACGATCCCCAACGCCGTTCGATTGCGCCTGGGTGCGTCCCCTGCACGGACCGAATATAGAATGGACGCGGCAGCGATGTGAAGCACCAGTAGCAGCTTGATCCCCATCCACATGTGATAGCCCGGCGGATAGCTCGCCTTTGTCGCGTAATTGTAGATGCCTGAGCCAATCACGGTGACTAGAACCGTGTATAGCAGCGGGCGGAATCCGCGCGCGGCAGCTTCTCCCACCTCGGGCGCGAGCGGAGCGAGCACGAAACGCGCGTAAATAAAACCGCCGATCAGCGTCACCACCGACGCGATGTGTATCCATCGCATGCACACTCCGAGCACCGCGCTCACGGCTGGGTCCATAATTCGAGTATACGATCATGGTTCACGAAATCATTCCGGTCGGCATTCTACAGTGCAATTGCTCCATCTTCGGCGACGAAGCGTCGGGCGAAGCAGTCGTCATCGATCCGGGCGACGAAATCGGCCGCATCACCGCGATCCTCGACCAGCATCACATGCGGGTGAAGGCCATCATCATCACACACGCGCACATCGATCACATCGGCGGCGCACAAAAGCTCAAGGCGCTCACTGGCGCGCCGGTCTACATGAACGCGAACGATCAGGAGCTCTACGATCACATCGACACGCAGGCGCAATGGCTCGGCGTCGCCCCACCCGAAAAGACCGGCATTGATGTCAACGCGCGTGAAGGCGAAGTCGTGAAATTGGGCCCTGCTGAGTTCCGCGTACTCGAAACGCCCGGCCACACGCAGGGCAGCATCAGCGTATGGATCCCAGCCGAGAATAAGCTGGTGGCGGGCGATACGCTGTTTCTGGATAGCATCGGGCGGACGGATCTACCCGGCGGCAATTCCCGCCAAATTCTGCGCTCAATTCACGACAAGCTGTTGCCGCTGGATGATACGGTTGTTGTGCTTCCCGGCCACGGGCAAAATACAACTATCGGCCGCGAGCGGCGGAGGAATCCGTTCTTGCAGGGGATGTAATCATGACCAAAGAAACAAAACGCAAGCAACTTCTGGGACTCTTCAAGCGCAAGGAACCAATCTGGAAGGACGAAGATCATCCCGAGCTGAAGGACGGAGCTGCGGCGTGGGGGCGGAAGATCCGTGCCGAAAGCGAGGCCCGCTTTCAACGGATTCAAAGCAACGCGGTCAACAATGACGGACCTCAGGATCAAACTCTTTAGCAGTAAGAAACGAGGCGTCCGCGTACGTGCTGCCAGGCTATTGTTGGACCGCCCCAACGATGTTCCGCTGGACGTTAATTTGGAAATCCTGGACGATCTGGGTCGCGAGGGACTGGGGGCCAATTTCGTTGGACACCGTGACATACTGGAATCGTCGATGCCCTCCGATCCATCCACCAGCCCCCAGCCACCAGCCCCCGACAAACCGCCCGGCTACCAACCCTCCCTCGGCCGCAAGCTCTTCATGTTCGGCCTCTGCGTCGCCGGACTCATTTTCGTCTGGACCTACTATTACTTCGCCACGCGACCGCACTAACCGCTACTGCTCGCCTCGGTCTTTTTCCGCTTCAACTCGCCCATCACATCCGCCACCAGGTCCTTCGCATCGGTCAGGCACTTCGAGATCATCTGTATATCCATGGCCGGCTTCCCCGGCTGCCGCGCGCTCTGGCAGTAGACGCCGTGCTGGCCCACCAGCACCAGCGCGTCGGTCAGCAAATCCAGCGTGACGGATAGGCGGCCTCGTTCGGTCCCCATCATAAACTCTTGCTGTTGGAGCTCTTCGCGACGGTCGTCGTAAACAGACATGTTGCTCCCATTGTAAGTGGCGAAACCCTAAAGTCATGGATCGCGACGGCCGATAGTACTCGCTAGGAGACGTACTATATGTTCGCAATCCGCCAGATTCTCGCATCCACAATCATCTTCGCGGCCGTGCCACCGGCCGTGGTTCGCGCCGCGTCCGACACCGTGCAGTACGTCGGCGGGACGGTGAAATCGATCCCGGTAAACTCCGGCGGCTCGTTCAACTTCGACGACGCCAAGGATTTCCGCTTCACCTACAACGGATCGGTCTACAATCTGCCCTATGAGCAGATCACCGGCACCAGCATCGAAAAGGCGGACGTGCGCCGTGTCCTGCATGTGTTCCCGGCCATCTCGCCCATCGCCAGTCACCGCAAACAGACGCTGGTCATTAACTACATCGATCCCAGCGGCGCCACTGGAAGTTTGAACTTCGAACTGATGGCCTATAGAGCCGTCGATGCCCAGGAAACCATCGCGGCCAAGAAATCCCCTGTTTCAGCAGCAGGCTTGGACCAAAACCCGAACGGATGGTGGGGCGACAAGTATTGGAAGACGCTGCGCAATAAAGCGGCCTGGGATGCGCTAGACGCGCAGAATGCAAAAGCCGCCGAGAACGCCCGAAATGCCGCTCCTGCCCAGCAGCCCGGCCAACTCGCGCCCGGCGGCACCAAATAACCGATCCGCGCGCCAGCAGCACACCCGGGGACGACCGGAAGGCCAGCAGCACATCCGAAGACAACAGGACGTCATGCACTGGGAACATCCGGTTCAAAACTCCCGGAGGGGTGGCCGTGCACTGGAGAACGGCGATTCGAAGAAGACCGGACGGGTGGCGCGTAAGCAAGCGGATGGGCACGCGCCAACACGTGTCCGCGACTCCCGGTTTCTCCCGGTCGCCCGTTTTCGCCCAGTCGATGCTAGCCTGTAATTGCTGTACCCGGAGGCTTGTATGTCGACTGCCATCTTGGCGAGCAGAGCGCTCCAGGAACGATTCGATTCTGCCCGCAAACTCACCGACTACGTTTTCAGCCTGCTCAAGCCTGAGGCTCTCTATTCCCGGCCCATTCCAGAGCGGCACCGTCTGATCTTCTACCTCGGCCACCTGGAAGCGTTCGATTGGAACCTCATCGCCCGAAAAACGCTGGACGTTCCTTCTTTCCACCCCACCTTCGACCAGCTGTTCGAGTTCGGCATCGACCCTCCCGTAGGCCAAGTGGCTTCCGACGAGCCGTCCGACTGGCCGCGCGTAGACGAGATCCGGAGCTATAACCGGCGCATCCGTTCCACCCTGGACGAACTCATCGAGCAAGCCCCCGAAGAGATCGCTCATGTCGCCATCGAACACCGGCTCATGCACGCCGAAACCCTGGCATATCTGTTGCACAGCGTTCCGTACGATCAGAAGGCCTCGGCGTCGATGCCGCTCAACTATTCCTCGCGAGCCTTGTCCTCGTTCCCGATGATCGAAATCGCGCCTGGCCTCGCTACTCTCGGGCAGAGATCCGGCGCGTTCGGCTGGGATAACGAATTCGATGAGCATCAGGTCCAGATCCCCGGCTTCCGCATCGGCAAGCACAAAGTCACCAACGGGCAATACCTCGATTTCGTCCGCGCCGGGGGCGCCGCGCCGCACTTTTGGAAACGCAGCCGGGATAAGTGGTTCTATCGCGGCATGTTCTCCGAAATCCCCCTCCCATCGAACGCCCCAGTCTACGTCACCCACGCCGAAGCCGCCGCCTACGCCGGCGCGGCCGGCAAGTCGCTCCCCACCGAACCGCAATTTCATCGCGCGGCGTATGCAACTTTCGGCCCGGAAGAAACATCTGATCGTCGTGAACGTCCTTTCCCCTGGGGCCATGCCGAGCCAAGCGCAAAACGCGGAAATTTCGATTTCCATCAATGGGACCCGCTCGACGTGGACGCCCATCCGGCCGGCGACAGCGCCTGGGGCGTTTCTCAACTGGTCGGCAACGGCTGGGAGTGGACCGCCACCAAGTTCGGCCCGTTTCCCGGATTCGAGCCCCGGCCGTTTTACCCCGGCTATTCGCAAAACTTCTTCGATGAAGAGCACTACGTTATGAAAGGCGGGTCGCCCGTGACGGCTGCCTGCATGCTCCGCCGCTCGTTTCGTAACTGGTTTCGCCCCAACTATCCCTATGTCTACGCAAGTTTTCGACTGGTCGAGGACTAAGGCAGCCGAGGACCGCGCCGGAAACACAGGCGTGACGCGCGAGTTCGCGTGCGACGTGCGCGCGGGCCTCGCCAAGCCTCAGAAGGAGCTGCACTCCAAATATCTCTACGACGATCTCGGCAGCTCGCTGTTCGAAGCCATCACGCACTTACCCGAATACGGCCTCACGCGCGCCGATGAGCGCCTGCTGCGTGTGCACGCCCGCGCGATCGCGGCCCAATTTCCCTCCCCCGTCGCGGTCATCGAACTCGGCAGCGGCGTCGGCACCAAGACCCGGCATCTTCTCCAAGCCATCGGCGGCTCTCCGCGCTACTATCCCATCGACGTGTCCGCCGAAGCGCTGGGGCGTTGTGAGCGCGATTTGTCCGACGTCGCTCAGGTGTATCCGCTCGTCCAGTCCTATCTCGACGGCATGGCCCGTGCCAGCGTCGAACGCCAGCCCGGCGAAGCGTTCCTGGTGATGTTCCTCGGAAGCACCATCGGCAACTTCGAGCGCAACTGCGCCTTCGAGTTTCTCCGCGATCTGCGCCGCGTCCTGCTTCCCGGCGACGCGCTGCTGATCGGCGCCGATCTTGTGAAGGATCCAGATAGGATGCTGGCCGCCTACGACGATCCCACCGGCGTCACCGGCGCCTTCAATCTCAACCTGCTCGGCCGCATCAATCGCGAACTCGGCGGCAATTTCCGGCTGCGACAATTCGAGCATCAGGCGCGTTGGAACGAAGAACATCGGCGCATCGAAATGCACCTGTGCTCGCGCTTGCACCAGACCGCCGTCGTCGCCGAAGCCGATCTCACCGTAACCTTCCAGGCCGACGAGACCATCTGGACTGAGTCCTCGCATAAATTCCAGCTCGCGGAACTCAGCGCCATGGCCGAGCAAACCGGATTCCGTGTCGAAGACCAGTGGATCGACCTGGCGTGGCCCTTCGCGGAAAATCTTTGGACCGCAGCTTGAGCGCCGGCCCAGCGCTCGAATTTCGTGGCGTCTCCTACCGCATCAACGGCCATCTTATCCTCGACAACCTAAGCTTCGGCATCGAACCCGGCCGCACGCTCGTGCTCCTCGGCCGCAGCGGCTCCGGAAAAACCACCGCGCTCAAAATGCTCAACGGCCTGCTCTTCCCCACTTCGGGCCAAGTGCTGGTCGAATCGCGCGCCACCTCCGATTGGGATCTGATCGAGCTCCGCCGCAGCATCGGCTACGTGATTCAAGAGGTCGGCCTCTTTCCTCATTTCACCATCGGTGAAAACGTCGGCCTGGTGCCGCGCTTGAACGGCTGGACGGCCGATCGCATCACCGCGCGCGTGGCTGAACTGCTCCAGCAAGTAGGTCTTGAGCCCGCGCGGTTTCTCAATCGCTATCCCCGCGAGCTTTCCGGCGGTCAACGCCAGCGCGTCGGCGTCGCACGCGCCCTCGCAGCCGAGCCTAAGTTGCTGCTCTTCGACGAACCCTTCGGCGCGCTCGACCCCGTCACTCGCGTCGAATTGCAGGACCAGTTCCTCGAATTGCGCGACCGGCTGGGCAAGACCACTATCTTCGTTACGCACGACGTGCGCGAGGCCCTACGGCTCTGCTCTGAAATTGCGCTGCTCCATCGTGGCAGACTGGAAGTTCTGGCCAAAGCAGCCGAGTTCCTGAATTCCGACGGCCCGGAAGCTCGCGCATTTCTGTCGACTCTATGATCCCTTCCTACCTGTGGCAGGAGATGGCCCAACTTACGGGCGAACATTTCATTCTTGTTCTGGTTTCCATGGCCATCGCAGTCGGCGCCGGACTTCCGCTCGGCATCCTGCTTACGCGCCGCGCATCGCTGCGCACTCCCCTGCTCGGCTTCGCCAACGTCATGCAAACCATCCCAAGTCTCGCGCTGTTCGGTTTCCTTATCCCAATTCCGTTGATCGGCGGCATCGGCAAACGCACCGCAATCGTCGCGCTCGTGCTTTACGCGCTGCTTCCCATCCTTCGCAACACCCTCGCCGGAATCCTGAGCGTCGACGCCGCGGTGCGCGAATCGGCCATCGCCATGGGGATGACCGGCCGTCAACTGCTCTGGGAAGTGGAACTGCCGCTGGCCGCGCCCACTATCTTGGCAGGCATCCGCATCGCCACCGTCACCACCATCGGCACCGCAACCATCGCAGCCGCCATCGGGGGCGGCGGACTCGGCGTCTTCATCTTCCGCGGCATTGCATCGGTGGACACCACACAGATCCTGGCCGGCGCGATTCCCGCCGCGCTTCTCGCGCTACTCTCAGACGGGGGATTCAGTTGGATCGAACGACGTCTTACCGAGCCGCGCGCGTGAGCAAGCGGTGGCTGTTTCTCATAGCGCTGCTCACCGGCTGCAGCCCGCGCCATCACATCGTGGTCGGGTCCAAGAATTTCACCGAGCAGCTCATCCTGGGCGAAATCATCGCGCAACACATCGAAGCGCGCCTGCATCAGCCTGTGGAACGTAAACTCGACCTGGGCGGAACGCTGCTCGCGCACCAGGCCCTGCTCTCGGGCGACATCGATATGTACCCGGAATACACCGGGACCGCGTTCACCAATGTGTTGAAGCGCAGCGGCGTCACAGATCCGGCGGTGGTTCTCGAACAAGTCCGCGCCGAATATTCCAGCGGCTTTCATCTCGACTGGCTCGACCCGCTCGGCTTCGACAATTCCTTCGCCATGACCGTTCGCGGCGACGACGCCCGCGCGCGACACCTCAAAACCTTGAGCGACGCCGCGGCCGATCCCACCGGCTTCACGCTCGGCGCCGGCTACGAATTTCTCACGCGACCCGACGCCTACGGCGCGCTGAATCGCGCATATTCCATCAAATGGATCGCCGCGCCCAAGAGCATGGACCTCGGTCTTCTTTATCAAGCCCTCGAACAAAAGCAAGTCAGCATGGCCGCCGCCAACACCACCGATGGACAGCTCAACAAACTGGACGTGAAGGTTCTCCAAGACGACAAGCACGTCTTCCCGCCCTATCAAGCTTGCATCGTGATCCGCGAGGCATCGCTCGCGGCGTATCCGAATCTTCGCGCGATTCTCTCGGAGCTCTCGGGCAAAATCTCGGACACAGCGATGCGCAGCATGAACTATGAAGTGGACGCCCAACACCGCCCCGCCCGCGACGTCGCTAGGGATTTTCTAATGCGGGCTCGTCTCTACTGACGCCGCCTTCTGCCTCACCCTCGAAATCGCCCGCACCAGCTTCTTATATGGCGCTTGATCCAGCGCCCGAAACCCGATCCACTCGCCATCGCTCCAGCTCGAATAATGCCAGCGCGCCAGCAGCGCCACATGCTCCTGCTTCTCGGCCAACGGCGGCATCACCGGCTCGATCGACGCCACCAATTCCCGCAGCCGTTGATCCAGCGACACCATTGACGTTAATGGAAACCGCACCGGCGCTTGCCACGCACCCTGGCAAACGAACCACAGCAGCACGCTGTCCGCCGCCAGACACGGCGCGATCGCGACTCCATACAGTCGATCGATATCGCACACCAAATCCCCGCGCAACGCCAGCACCGCTTCAATCCGCTCCAACCGCTTGTGCTGCCGCGCCGCCTCTTCGAAGTTCATCTCCGCGCTCAACCGATCCCGCGCCGCGCTCGCCACGCTGATCAATGCCGTGCCATTGCCCGTCAGGAATTCCTCCACGCGCACCACTTCACTCAAATACTCCTCGCGGCTCACAACTTCCTGGCACGGACGCAGGCACCGATTCATCTCGCCATAGATACAACCTGGATGCTGCGGGCTCGTCTCCAGATTTTCTTGGCAGCGCCGAATCTGAAACAAATCCAGAAACTGATTCTCGAACAGCTCCGCCGCCGCTCGCGATTGAAACGGACCATAATGCAGCGCCCGGCTCGCGCTCAGCCTGCTCGACACCTGCGTACGAGGAAATTCGTTCGCGAGGATCAGCTTCACGTACGCCGGCATCCGCAGCTTGACCATCCGCAGATAATCTTCGGGAAAGTACCGCCGCGCCAGCGCATAGTGCAGCAGCATCGATTCGAATCGCGATGCCGTCGGCCAATATTCAACCCGCGTCGCCACCTCGCGCAGATTCAACGATCGCTTTGGCGCAGCCCCCGGCTCCCCCGCTTTGAATATGCGCATCAACCGCCGACGCAGCATGCTGGTCTTGGCCAAATACGCCGACCGCTCGCCCGCCCACACCACAAACACCGCATCCGCATTCGGCACTTCGCCGACGGCGGCGTCCAAAGCATCGCGCTCAATCGTTACAGGATCCGGAACCTGCATCCGTACCCAGTGTCGCGCACCCCGTTACGATTCCGGCAAGTTGAGCTTCCGCATCAGCACGGGCCAGCGCGGATGAGAACGAATCTCCTTGCCCCTCCAGAGCAGCGTCGTCAACCCGCTCAAGTCGCGCTGATCGATGGCCTTCTCGAGCCAGTTCATCAACGGGTCAAGATCGCCGAGAATCCAGTAATACGAGGCCAGCCCACGGGGCGCACCGAAGGCATCGCCGGGAAGCAGCTTTTCGAGAACCTCCTGGGACCGCCGATCCTGCCCCAGCCGTTTCAAAATGCCAGCGAGTGCGCCGGCTGAGTTCGGGACCATCGGCGCCACATCGTACGCCTTTTGCGTCCAAGGAAGGGCTTTCTCCCATTCACCGCGGTCAACGTGGTACAGCGCCAAGTGTGCGTGGATCGGTGAGGCGTTGGGATTCATCTCCAGCAACTCCTCGAGAGCGTGCAGAGCCTCTTCCAAGTGACCGGCGTCACCGAGGCAGATCGCACGGTTCATGAGGCTGAGCATATTCAACGGATCGGATTGCAGAATGAAATCGAACTTCTCCACGGCTTCGTCCATCCGGCCCGTGGCCCTCAGATAATGGTAGGCGTAAGACCAAAGGACCAAGGCCGGTACGGGATCGCGCGCCATGGCGATGCGGAACCGTCGTTCGGCTTCCTTCCAATCGTATTCGTAGACTCCGGCAACGGCGCCCAGGATCGCGTGACCTTCGGGAAGGGAAGGGTCGAGTTCCAGCGCCTTTTCGGCGTGGATCCGCGCCAAGGTCATAGCCTCGCGCGGGGTCCGAATGCCCAAAATCGTCAACACCACTAAGAATTGCCCGTACTCGCAATGAGCCAGCGCGAATTTAGCATCCAAGGCAATCGCCTGCTTTAGGCATTCCTCTGCGCGCGGAAGGACCTGGGGGTTGAAGCTCCCAACGTAAAACCGTGCTTTGAGAAGCGCCTCGTAGGCTGGAAGGCTCGGTTTGTAAATCTCCGAGCGCGACGCGGGCGAAAGCTGAACATCCAGCTCGGATGCGATAGCCTGCGCGATCTCGTCCTGCACCGCGAACACGTCCGTGAGAGTCCGATCGTAGCGCTCCGACCACAGATGCGAGCCGTCGGCGGCGTCAATGAGCTGGGCCGTTACGCGAATACGGTCTCCCGACCGGCGCACGCTTCCTTCGAGAACGGTTCGAACGCGCAGCGTCTCGGCGATCTTCGTTATGTCCTGTTCCTTGCCCCGAAACGCGAACGAAGAAGTCCGCGCGATCACCTTCAACCCCTGGATCTGCGCCAGAGCGTTTAAGATTTCCTCCGCCAGGCCGTCGCTGAAATACTCGTTTTCCTTGTCCGCACTCATATTGGAAAAAGGCAGCACTGCGATGGATGCCTGCCGTTCGGCGGAAATCCCGGCGCGTAATACTCTGGCCAGCTCTTCCCGTAACTCGGCCATGGTTTGATACCGCCCGCCCGGCGCCTTGGCCAGGCAGCGCTTCACGATGGTTTGGAGCACTGGGGGCGCATCCAGCGGGGCAGGCTCTTTGTGAAGAATCGCAGCCATCGTCGAGATGGAATTCTCCCCCTGAAAGGCCCGCCGCCCGCACAAGAGCTCATACAGCACCGCGCCAAAACTGAACACGTCCGACCGTACGTCCAGCGCCTTGCCTTGCGCCTGCTCCGGCGCCATGTACGCGGCCGTGCCCAGCACTGTTCCCTCAAACGTCGCTGTGTCCTCGGAATCGGCCATCTGCTTGGCCAGGCCGAAGTCGAGCAGCTTCACGGACCGTTCCGCGGTCACCAGAATGTTGGCGGGTTTCAGGTCGCGATGCAGCACGCCCTTGCGGTGCGCGGCATCTAACGCGTCGGCGATCTCACAGGCCAGGCGCACCGACTCTTCGGCGGCTAAGGGTCCCTTCAGAGTCTCTCCTTCGATGTACTCCAGCACCAGGAAGTCCGGGCCGATGTCGAATATCTGGCAGATGTGCGGGTGATTCAGCGCCGCGATGGCGCGCGCCTCCTGCTCAAACCGCGCGCTGTGCCGGTCCTTCAACCGCTTAATGGCGACCGCGCGCCCCAGCCGCGTATCTTCGGCTTTCCACACTTCGCCCATGCCGCCTGCGCCAATCGGCGCAACCAGAACGTACGGCCCCACTGCCGCCCCCGTCGTCCAGGCTGTCATGGTCTTTTGATTCTAGCGCCCCGCCGTCGCGCGTCCGGCCCTAAAACATAAAAGCCCCCTCGCACGTCGCCGCGGGAGGGAGCTTCTACTGACAGAAAGAATCGAGCGGATGAAACCTATCGGGTCATTCGCGTCTCCGGGTACTCTTGCTCCTGATGCTTCCGATCATACTGGAGCATGCTTGGGTTCTGACCCTGTTTCTTCGGCCCCTGCTTCTGCCGATTCTGATTCTTCCGGTTTTGCTTAGTTTTCGTGTTCATACGTGGAACACTCCTTTCCCTTAACAGATACCACATCCGGGGAAAGGATGCGGAAAATGTGGGGGGACGGTATTTTCACCGGCCCTGGGGGTCAACCGGCGCCGACATCCCGCCAATAATCTGCCAACCCTCTCGACCCTTCATCCACGTGTGATGAATCCGGCTGCCAACTGGCGTGGCTTTCCCTTCTTTGTCGACCCACGTGTACTTCACCCGGTAGGCCACCACCGCGACATTGTCAGTTACCTGAATCGCCAAAGGCTCCAGATCGTAGGACCCGATGGCGAAGCCCCTCTTTGCGCGGTCAGTGAGCCAGTCTGCGATGTGATCCTTCCGGGCGGGCGCGGAATACGGGCCCGGCCATCCAACCACGCTCGCGTGCCACAGGCTGAGGTATTTGTCGAGATCCATCGCCTTGCAGTACGTCCAATACGCCTGCTCTCGCGCCCAAACCTCTTCCTGATCATGCGACCACTGCGCCGCTGGCTGCCCAACTAACGACACACAAAGCAGCATCAGACACGGGATTACAAAGCAGCTCCGCATCCTGCCATCTTACGCGATGCCGGGACCCGGCCCCGGGGTCTTCACGTATCTTCGATATAATCACGGGATGCCCCACGCATTAATTGGCACAATTGTGTTGCCGCTCGCGCTGTTGGGCGCTCAGCCGGTTTGTGGGCAGGCCAACGCAAACGTGCAGGATGCTGTGACGAATCTCGTCAAAATGCACAACGCGTGGGGGGCCAGCGCAAGTTCTCCAAATGCTTCGCTTACCATTCAGGAGTCCTCCCGCTCCGGGCTCACTATTAAATTTAGATTATTTGCCGAGGGCGTGGCCAAAGACGGAAATTACTCAATCGTCGCGTGGCCGGTCACTCAAAAGCAGCCTGTTGAGGTCCAGAAAGGCGTGACATTGGACGCATCCGGCCTCGCTATCTGTGCGGGAACTCCTACAACATGCCGTGGCGACAAACCTAACGATCCGATTGACCTTGTATTCCACCCCGTACCCGGGGAGCCTGTTCGTCTTGGACTAGTTTCGGCGAGCGGTGCCATAAAAGTCTTCGCAAAGATCGTGCCGGTTCCACTGCGGGGGGAAGATCGAGGGTGCACGGTGGAGGGAGTCTTGCTTACGCCCGGGTCCGAGCTGGTTTTGATTGGGGGTTCTGGATTCCCTCCCAATAGCGAACTAACGATGGATTCCGACTCGGAGGGTGAGCGCCATACTCAAAAGGTCAAGGCCGACGCGGATGGACGATATGCGAGCGCGATGCTCCCCTATAAGCAGGGCGTCGCAGCCGGGACCTTGAAAGTCGGTCTGAAGTCGGCTAAGTGTTCACCGTCGGTAGGGATTCCGTGGGGCCGGCGCAATTAGGCCGCGACGTTACCAGAATATGCGCATTGGATGATCATGTTGACGCGTAGTCGGCTAACCCGCTCAAATCCAGCGCGCCGCGCAGTCACAGGCTCACGCCCGCGTCCCGCGCGATTCGGGCTGCTAATCCAGGCTTCAGGCTCTTACCTCCGTGCACCGGGATCGAAATGTCTTTCGTTCTCCCGTCTTCGAATAGATGTGATGGCTTCCGCGAATCCGCCTCAGCGACCAGCCATTCATCTCAATCAGCCGGCACATTTTCGGGGCCGGTGATCTACTTCAAACGGCAACGTCCAGAATCCGGACATTCGCGTCAGGCTCCTGCCCCTGCTCCTTCAGCACTTCGAGCACCCCGGCAATGGCTTCGCGGATGTTGTCCTTGAGTTCATCAATCGTGTCACCCTGCGAATAGCAACCCGGAAGCGCTGGGACCTCGCCCCAAAAACCTCCCTCGGGTTCCTCGTGGATAACAACGGCGTATGTCCGCACGATTAAATTTTCGCATAACCACGATCCGCGATGACCGCTCTTCCCCACCAGCCACCAGCTACCAACAACAACGGCCCCGCGACGCGCCCGCGCGGAGCGCCGCCCGCCCAACATTTTGACTTCATCCCTTCCCATCGATACAATCGACAGCCATGAACGCTCTCAAGGTTGCTCTCCTGCTCGCTCTGCCCGCCGGTCATTTTCTGGCTTTGCCCGCTGCCGCTCAATGGATCAACCTGCCCACGCCTGGAATCCCGCGCACGCCGGACGGCAAACCGGATCTCCGTGCGCCTGCCCCCAAAACCCCCGGCGGCAAGCCGGATTTCTCGGGCATGTGGGTCCCCCGCGACGAGCGCCCGTGCGATCCAAAGCTCGGGCTTTTTCAATGCTCGGAACTGCCCCTCACCCCGCAGCTCGGAAACATTGCGATCAATCTGAAAGGCGGCATCCCCTACCAGCCATGGGCGGCGGAACTGGTCAAGAACCGCGCCAAGGACGTAGGGTACATCGATCCCCACACATTTTGCATGCCCCCGAATTACCCGCGGGCCTGGGTTTTCCCGGAAACTCAGAAGATTTTCCAAACGCCCACGCAACTGGTCATCTTGCACGAATTCAACGCCAGCTACCGCCAGATCTTTTTCGATGGACGCAAGCTTCCCGAGGATATGACACCGGCCTGGAACGGCTACTCCGTGGCCCACTGGGAGGGCGCGACGCTCGTCGTCGACTCGGCGGGCTATCGCGACGATTCGTGGCTCGACACTTCAGGCAACTTCTTCTCGAGCGAAGCGCGCGTCACCGAACGCATCCGCCGACCCAACTTCGGGAGCCTGGATATCGACGTCACCATCCATGACCCCAAAGTGTTTACGAACGCTTGGACCGTGGAACTGCACTTGAAGCCCATGGTCGATACAGAGATGATCGAGTTCATGTGCCAGGACAACAATAAGGATGTTCAGCACTTTGTTCGATAGCCCCACAAAGAACCAACAACCAACAACTAATAACCAACAACCGCCCCCGCGCGGAGCGCCGCCGAGTATGTTACCTATAGGAGCAACAGTTCCCCGGTACACGGCCGTCACCACGATCATGGACTTCGCCGAGCAAGTCAAATCATCCGTCGACATCGTTCAAACCATCGGCGAATACGTGCGCCTCAAGCGCAGCGGCACCACCGGCCGCTACCTCGGCCTCTGCCCCTTCCACACCGAAAAGACGCCGTCGTTCAACGTCAACGCCACCGTCCAGCGCTACAAATGTTTCGGCTGCAACGTCGGCGGCGACGTCCTGCAATTCGTCATGGAAATCGAGCGCATCAGCTTCTTCGAAGCCCTCAAGCTGCTCGCCGAGCGCCACGGCATCCCCATGCCCAAGCGCGAGTATTCCGATCCCGACGCCAAGCTCCGCGGCGCGCTCATGGAGATGCACGAGATCGCCGCCCGCGTGTTCCAAAGCAATTTGAACGGACCCGCCGGCGCGCAAGCCCGCCAATATCTCGCCGAGCCGCAACGTCACGCCCGAGCAAGCCGCCGAATTCGGCCTCGGCTTGTCCGAAGCCTCCGGCAACCAGCTCGCCCGCCAATTCGAATCGCGCTTCTCACCCGAGCAACTCGAACAATCCAGCCTGGTGGCCAAAGCGCCAGGAGGGCACCGGCTATCTACGATTACTTCCGCGGCCGCCTGATGTTCCCCATTCACAACGCATCCGGCAAAGTGATCGGATTCGGAGGCCGCGCCCTGCGCCCCGACGACCAGCCCAAGTATCTGAACTCGCGCGAAACCGCCGCTCTATCGCAAAAGCTACGTGCTATACAACCTGCACCGCGCCAAGGAAGCCATCCGCAAGCAGGACTATGCGGTGCTGGTGGAAGGCTACATGGATGTGATCGGCGTCTATTCCGCCGGCGTTCACAACGTCGTCGCAAGCTGCGGCACCGCGCTCACCAATACTCAGGTGCGCGCCCTCAAAGGATTCTCGGAGCGCATCGTCGTGAATTTCGATCCCGACACCGCCGGCGCCAACGCCGCTCAAAAATCGATTCAATTGCTTCTCGACGAAGGGCTCCACGTGCGCATGCTCGATCTCGGCGGCGATCTCGATCCCGACGAATTCGTCAAAACGTCCGGCGCCGATGTCTACCGCCAGCGCCTCGAAAAGGCCCCGGCCTATTTCCACTGGCTGGCCGATCGCGCGCGCGCCAAGTTCGACATGCGAACGGTCGAAGGCCGAATGGAGGCATTCAAATTCCTGTCGCCCTCCATCCAGCGCATCTCCGATCGCCTGGAGCGCTTCGCCGTCGCCAACGATGTGGCCAGCTACCTAGGTGTCGAAGAGAAGCTGGTCCGCGAGCATTTCAGCAAGGGCGTCAAGGAGATCGAGCACCGCGCCAGCGCCGCCCGGAAGCGCCTCCCACCGAGCGCCTTTTGCTGCATGCCCTGCTTGGGAGCGAAGCCGCGCGGGACGCGCACGATCCCCGAGCTTCGCGAACTCGCCGCCATCGACCGTTTCGTCGCCCGCAACATCTTTAAGGCCTTGTTTGCAATGCATTCCGACGGAGCGCCGTTCCGCTTTGCCGACCTCGAGGGCCGCCTTTCCGAGGCCGATCGCGACCTATTGTCGGCCATCGTTTTTGCCGATGAAATATTGGAGGAGGAGAAGGCCGCCGAACAGGCGCTCGCATGTTTGCGCAGCCTCAAGTCACAAGACCCGCAAGCGGAACTCGCCGCTCTTCGGGCGCAGGTCAAAGCCGCCGAAAAAGCAGGAGACATGCAGGAGGCGATGCGGCTCATCGCACTGGTCACGCAAATGGACGTCGCACCGCAAACAGAGCCGAGAACACGGACGTACACAACGGGCAGCGCAAAGGTGTGTGTACACTGAAAGTGGATATCAGGGCATCCATTTGAGCGGGGCAGAAATTCGCTGGTAAGCGGGGCGCCAGTGGCTACAGATGACAAATACGGCCGGTTGAAAAATCTCATGGACTCGGGCAAAGAAAAAGGGTTCGTTCTCTACGACGAAGTCAACGAGCTGCTGGCCGAAGATTTTCCGTCCGGGCGCGAGTTCGAAGACCTGCTCACCGACCTGGACACCGCCGGCGTCGAGATCCTCGAAGAGCCCAAGCTCGACTTCGAAAAAGCTTCCAAGGACGAGCCGGACGATTTTGGCGACCTCGAACTGGCCCAGGATGTCGGCGACAAAACCAACGATCCAGTCCGCATGTATCTGCGCGAGATGGGCACCGTTCCGCTGCTCACGCGCGAGGGCGAAATTGAGCTGGCCAAGCGCAACGAGCGCGGCCAATGGGCGGTCCGCAAAGCGCTCTCCCGCTCGCCGCTGGTCATCCGCGAGATCATTCAGCTGGGCGACGATCTCCAGCGCGGCGTCACCAGCGTCCGCGACGTCCTGGTGCTGCCCGAATTTGTCATCACCGACGAAGATTTCAGCGCGCAACTGAACGATCTGCTGAGCCAGATCTCGGAAATCGAAAAGTATTACAAAAAGAGCCAGCAGTTCCGGCAGAAGCTGCAAGCCGTCTCCCGGCAGATGAAGCCCAAGCAGCACCGCGGTCTGCGCTATGGCCTGGCGCGCAACATGGTGCAGATTTCCCGCATCATCCGCAACATCGGGTTCAGCACTTCGGTGCGCCGCAGCCTGGCGGGACGTTTGCGCTGCGCGGTGGACGAGCTGAAGCCGCTCGAGCGCGAAATCGCCAAGCTCCAGCGCAAACTCGAAGAACCGCACACCGGCCAGCCGTCGCGCGATCTGCGCAAGGAGCTGCGCCAGTGCGGCCAGCGCATCCAGCAACTGGAAGAGGATTGCGGCGCCAGCGCCAGCGAACTCCGCCGCACGCTGCACATCGTCGAGCGCGGCGAACAGGAAGCCGAAACCGCCAAGAAACAGCTCATCGAGGCCAACCTGCGCCTGGTGGTTTCCATCGCCAAACGCTATACCAATCGCGGCCTGCAGTTCCTCGATCTCATCCAGGAAGGCAACATCGGCCTGATGAAGGCCGTCGACAAATTCGATTACCGCCGCGGCTACAAATTTTCCACTTACGCCACCTGGTGGGTTCGCCAGGCCATCACGCGCGCCATCGCCGATCAGGCTCGCACCATCCGCATCCCGGTGCACATGATCGAGACCATCAACAAACTGGTGCGCACCCAGCGCCAGCTCCAGCAGGAGCTCGGCCGCGAGCCAACCACCGAAGAGCTGTCAGTCAAGATGGAGCTGCCGGTCGGCAAGGTGCGCAAGGTGCTGCGCATCGCCCAGGAGCCGATTTCGCTCGAAACTCCGGTCGGCGAAGAAGAAGAATCGCACTTGGGCGATTTCATCGTGGACCGCCGCGTGGTTTCGCCGTCGGAAGCCGTCATCAATCTGAACCTGCGCGAGCAGACCGCCGAAGTGCTCAAGACCCTCAGCCCGCGCGAAGAGAAGATCATCAAGATGCGCTTCGGCCTGCAGGACGGCAGCGAGCACACCTTCGAAGAAGTCGGCCAGCATTTCGCGGTCACGCGCGAGCGCATCCGCCAGATCGAAGCCAAGGCGCTGCGCAAACTGCGCCATCCCAGCCGCAGCCATCGCCTGCGCGCGTTTCTCGACACGTCTTTACATGAGTAAAGACACTAGTCTTCACGAATAAATCTCCCGCACCCGCTCGCGAATTCCCTCCGGCACCAGATGTTCCCAAGGCTCGCCTCGCGCGATGCGCTCCCGCACTTCGGTCGACGAAACATCTTCGTGCCCGCTCTTCACATGCAGCGTACGAATGCGATCCCGATACTCGGCCGGCGGCGTGAAATGGCCTCCGCGCGGCGCCACCAGCAATTCGAACTCGCCCAGCATTTCCTCCACAGCGCCCGGCCGTCCGTAATCCCAAGTGAGAATCCGCTCGGCCGCGTCGCGCCCGCAGACAAACGACAAGCGGACTTCCGGGCCAAAATGCTCGCGGCACTCCCGTGCGATATCGATGAACAAGCCCCTTTCGCTCGTGGCGATCGAGCAAGGTAACTCCACAGCCGCCGCCAGCATCTCCAGCCGTTGCTCGAGCGTCGCGCCGAAATACTCTTTATGCGGGAGCATACCTGGCACCACGCAGACCACTTCGTCCACATGAAAACCCGCCGCGTAAACCAATTCCTCGTGCGCGATCGTCGGCGGGTTGAAGCTGCCGGCTACGACCCCTACGGTCCGGGGCCTTCCTATGAAGCGCTGATGGAAGGTCACTGCTCTCAGAGTATCCGTTTTGCGAGACGACTTGCCCTTTAAGTGCTGACATTTAGCAAGATAAGGCCCCTCTTAGGGGAAGGTAGGGTGTCTCACCGACAGATTAGAGAGCACTTTGGTCCTAAAGTGGAACTATGCTGTACTGGATTTGTCCAGAGTGCGGGCATGAATGCTCACCGGCGATTCGGGAATGTCCCACCTGCACGGCGGCTGAAAAGGCCCCGCCAGCTCCTCCCTCCGCACAAACCAGTGCCGACATGCTCTCGCTCGCTCAGCACTTCGAGCCAGCGCAGAGTCAAGACAGGTTCGGCGCCGGCGCCGGCTGCGGGGCTGTTGAGCACCGCATCGTATCGGAGCCTAGTCTCGGCGACGAACGGGCATTCTGCTCCAGCTGAGCGCCATCGCTGTCGCGGATGAAGACACCGTGGAACTGGTGTTATCGCCTGCCGATCGAGCCAGACTCGCCTCGATGGTAAGGCCGTTGGTGGAGTCGGTAAGCGCGGGAGCCGGAAGCGTCCTGGGACCTCGCGCCGCTGGACGGCCTTACGGTGAAGCCATCGCGCGCCGCGATTCCGCAACCAACCACGCCCGCAGTTTCTCCCGCGCCACCGCGCGTTGCCGCGCCCGCCGTAGTTGCCGCCGAAATCGCGCAAACCGAACTCAGCTTGCAGCCTGCCAACCTGGCGCCCTCAGCAAGACACCGAATTTCGAAGCGTCTCCAGCTCGGATGCCGAAGGCCCAGGAGCAGGAAGCGGAGCCGGTGCCCTCGCGCAAGCGATCGGTCGCTTTCATTCGCGGGGCAATACCGGACGGAGTCACCACCAGCGAACTCGCTCTTGCGGACCGCGCCCAGACCGATGCTGTAGATTTTACGCCGGTGGCTCCCGGCGCTAGCGTTACCGAACCCAATTCGGTTCTCCCTCCGAAAGCCGGGAGCCTGGCCTGTCCCCTCGTCAAAGATCGAACTCGTCGGCGCATCGCTCACTGAAATCCTGCGCGCTTTAGAGAAGTCCGCCGAAGAGCTCGAACAGCGCCGCCATTCGTGCCGTCCAAGATGCCTTCGAAGAACGCCCCGCTGCACTGCTATTGAGCGCGCCGTCCGAAATCGTTACCGCCCCCGCGCCTCCCACCGAACAATGGATGCGGTCGCCCAAGCTGGTCTTTACGCCTAAACCGCCCTCCGCTGACGCGGGGCCGCCGTGCTTTCAGCCGGGCCCCAGGCGCCTACCCTGGCCGGTCCTTGCCTTCCGCCGCAGCTTCGAAATTTTACCGAAAACCAAAACTTGAACCGGGGTCTGGCGCGCAAGCGCTCTCCCGCCCCCACCTGGATGGTCAGCGTCCTTGTGGCGATGCTGCTCTTTCTAGGCGCGGGCAGCCTGCTCCAATACCTCACCGCCAATCGCGACACCAGCGCAGCCGCCGCGGCGCCCGTGTCGCCACAGACCAGCGCACCCGCTCCGGCACCCGCTCCCGTTGCGCAGGAACACCCCGGCGCGAGGTTCGTCGAAGTGGCCGGCGTCCGCGTGGTCACCGCCGCGAACAAGCGGCCACAGCTGCAATACATCGTCGTCAATCATTCCGCGGGCGAACTCACCGGTTTGAACATTCACATCGCCGTGCACTCAGCCGATTCACCCACCGGCGCGCCCCTCTTCACTGTCACCAGCGCCGTTGCGTCGCTCGCCGCCAATCAGTCCAAGGAAATCCGCGCGGATGTTGACCCCAGCATCAAACCTGCTTCCATTCCAGACTGGCAGTCGTTGCGGACGGATGTTCTCATCACGCGTTAATAATTTGCGATCATAGCGGCGTGCCCAAACAAGCGACGCCTCTGAAACTGGTTCCTCGCCCCAAAACCGCCGCCGAGCGCGCCGCTCGCGTTCGCCGAATCCTCAAGCTGCTCGACCAAATGTATCCCAAGCCGCAGGTTCCCTTGTTGCATCGGAATTGTTGGGAACTATTGGTGGCCACCATCCTATCGGCGCAGTGCACCGACAAGCGCGTGAACGAAGTGACGCCCGGCCTGTTTCAGAAATATCCAACCATGGCCGATTTTGCGGCCGCGGATCAGGCCGAACTCGCGATTGATATCCGCTCCACCGGATTCTTCAACAACAAAGCCAAGTCGCTGATTGGCGCCGCTCGCAAGCTCATCGCCGACTTCGGCGGCCAGGTTCCCAGAACCATGGACGAGATGTTGACCATTCCAGGCGCCGCCCGCAAGACCGCCAACGTTGTACTCGGCGGCTGCTACCAGGTGCATGAAGGCGTGGTCGTGGACACGCACGTCCAACGCAACGCCGCGCGGCTCGACCTGACCAAGAACACCAACCCGGTGAAGATCGAACAGGATTTGATGAAAATCATTCCGCGCGAGAAATGGTTTGACTTCCCCTTACAGCTCATCTTCCACGGCCGCGCGCTCTGCGTCGCGCGCAAACCCAAGTGCGCCGAATGCAAGCTGGACTCGATCTGCTACGCGAGAGACAAGACTCTAACCGAACCGCGCGCGTGAGCAAGCGGTGGAATCTCAGAAAATCAGCACATGCCACAGGCTGGCGAAATCGTCGGTCCAGGTGATCGGCGCGCGATCGCTCCATCCCGATGACCGCCGCAACAGTCCCGCCGGTTCCAGAAGTCCCGCATCCGGCGACATCAGGACCCAATGCGAAGCGCTCTCGCCGGTCGCGGCATCGTCTTTCGAAATAATCTGAACCGCGTTCCAACCCAGATAACGCGCCATGCCGCGCGCTACCGGATCCAGATTCAGCACGCGGTTGGAAATGTGCAGCGCGAGCACGCCGCCCCTCGCCAGTCGCCGCCGGTAGATATCGGCGCATTCGGCGGTCAATAGATGCATCGGAATGGAGTCGCTCGAAAACGCGTCCACCGCGATCAGGTCGAAATCGTGCGATTCTCCGTCGGCGAGTTCGCGCCCCAGTTCGATCCGCGCGTCTCCCAGAACCACTTCGGTCCGCGCCTTCGAATCACGCAGGAACGAAAACCAGGAACGCGCGATCGATTCCACGTCGGGATTGATTTCGTAGAAGCGAATCGTATCTCCGGCATGCCCCCAAACCGCGAGCGTGCCGGTGCCCAGCCCCACGACGGCGATGCGCCGGTTCGATGTTCCCAGCGCGTTCAGCGCCATCGCAATCCCGCTGTGCGGGCCGTAGTAAGACGTCGGCCAGTCGCGCTGCGCGGGCGCGAGATATTCGATGCCGTGGCGCGTGCGGCCATGCTGCAGTTCACGAAACCGGCCGTTGTCGTCGAATCGCTCCATCACGCGCAGGATTCCGTAGAAATTGCGCGCGCTCGCTACCGCACCCTGTTTGCTCAGAGTCGCGGTCGCCACGATTGCCGTAAGCCCGCCGATCAGCAAAGCCATCAACGGGAGCCGCACCGCAAGATTGCTGCGGGTCCATTCGCGAAGCGCGCCGCTGCGCAGCCATCCCACGAAGCCCAGCAGGCACGCGCCAGCCAGTCCGATCGGGTATTCGCTGAACTCGGTAAAAACTCGGGGAGCGATCAGTGCTACGAACGCGCCGCCCAGTGCGCCGCCGGCCGCGATGATCAAGTAAAACGCCGTGAGGTAGCGCGTTGCCGGGCGCGATCGGGCCAATTCTCCATGGCACAGCATGCATACGATGAACTGTGTCGCGAGGTACAGCAACAACTGCAGCCGCAACGAAAGGCTGACGGAGGCGGCTGGAAGCATGCAAGCTACCGGAGCGGCAATCCCGGCGGCAATCGCAAAAATCGTGCGCCTGTAAAACCGGTCGCTCTCGAATGCCAGCACGAACGTCAGTAGGTAGATCGCAAGAGCCGCGACCCAAAGAAACGGGCTCACCGCGATGTCTTCGGAAATCTGATTGGTGGTGGCAACCAGCAGAATGGACCCGCACGTTGCAAGCCCGAGCCAGAAGAGCCCGGTTGCGAAACTCGGCCGGGAAGCGACGTCTTCTTCGGCGCCGACCATGGCATCGGGAACGGCGATCCCGCGCACCCGCCACGCCGTCCATGCGCACGCCGCCACGAATAAAGCGTAAGCCGCTGACCAGATCCAGCCCTGCGTGCGCAGCCTCAGAAATGGCTCGAATAGGAACGGATATCCTAGCAAAGCCAGAAACGATCCGAAATTCGACAGCGCATACAAACGCCACGGAGATCGATCGCCCGCGAGTGTGAACCAGCGCTGCAGCAGCGGCGCGGTGGACGACAACAGCAAATAAGGACCGCCCACTGTCACCGTGAGAAGAATCAAGATGCGCAGCAAGGGATCGGCGCTGGAAGCCTGCTTCCACAAATCGGCGCGCGGTGAGATGGGAAGTAACAAAAGCGAAGCGGACAGCAACGTGACATGCACACCTATCTGAAAGCGGATGCTAGGACGTGACCCTAACCAGTGCGCATACGCATAACCCGCCAGCAGAACCGTTTGGAAGAACAGCAGGCATCCGGTCCAAACCGCGGGCCCGCCCCCGAACCAGGGCAGGATGTAACGGCCCATCATAGGTTCCAGTTGAAATAGAAGAAAAGCGCTGAGAAAAATGGTGACGGGAAAAAGAACGTGATACGTTGAGAAGTGAAGTGAACGAACCACTGGAACTGTCGCACACCGAGGAGTCTCTGTCAGACTTGAGGGCTGAGGTGTTGTCGTTGGAGAAGCCCGCTCCGGTGGCAACTGTTCCGTCTTGGCTGCGCCTAGCCTATGCCGTGGAGTTCCTAGTCGCATTGATCGCAATTCTCAGTTTGTGGAGCGAAATTGGAGGGCAGGGTCATTTGGATCTGATGCCCTGGCATATCAAGTTAGTCTGCATACTCGGCTTGGCGTGGTGTTGCGTGCGGTTCACCGCGGGCATTGTGGAACAAAACAAAGTTTGGACGCGGCGCACGATCGCTTGGTTCGCGGGCATTCTGTTGTTCGGGATCGCCATGGGTGGGATCACGTATTATTATCACCTGCACGAAGAACCGGAGGACGATGACGAAGACACGACAGCGGCCTCCCTACAGATCTTGAGAACGTCAACGCCGGGAGTATTTCTGCATGATGCCAGCCAAGGCCGAGACTACTGAAGGCCAGTTTGTTTCCTGGAGCGCTCCACAAGTTGCCTGCACCATTGAATATCCGCCCCGGCTGATGGAGGAAATTCGGGCTTACGCCTGCGATTCATTGCTGCAGCTCTCTCACGCCGGCCGGGAAGTCGGCGGCGTGATGTTCGGGTCACAGCGCCCTGGCGTCGTTCGTATCGTCACGTGGCGTCCCATCGCCTGCGAGTATTCCGACGGCGAAGCTCTGCGGCTTTCCCAAAACGATCGCATGACTCTGGCGGTACAGTTTGAAGCAGCACGGCGGAATCCGGAGTTGAAGGAACTCCGCCCCGTCGGTTGGTTTGTATCGCATCACCAGGGTGTGGACCAGGGTGTGGCGATGAATCCGTCGGATGTGGAAATATACTCCGGATTTTTTCCCGAGTCGTCGCAGGTGACGCTGGTGATTCATCCCAGCGGAGAGGGCCGGGCCGAGGCCGGCTTCTTTGTACGCAGCGCGGACGGCAGGCTGCGATCCGAATCGAGTCCCAAAACCTTTCTACTGGAGCCCGCCATCGCTCCGCCGGCGATTGCGCCGCCCGCCGCCGGCTTGCCCCCAGCTGCGACTCCAAAGGCGGTTGCTCGCGAAGTGGCCCCGCCCACTTTCAAAACAGATGAGCCGCTTCCCGCTCGGGAGCGCTGGCTTTGGGTGATACCGATCGCGCTGGCACTGGGTATCGCAGGGTGGCTGCTCTACACTTCCGTGTTGAAACCTCGGGCGCAAAAGCCGGCGGAAAGCTCACCGATCGCATTTCGCGTATCTTCAAGTGCGGAGCGGACAGCGCAATTGGAATGGGACTCGAACTCGCGCGCAGTTCGCGATTCCGATCGCGGCGAGATCGACATCAGCGATGGCGGCAGAAGTTCGCAAATCCCGCTCTCAGGCGATCAACTGCGCTCCGGCAAAATGACTTATGTCGCGCAATCCGGTGACGTCGGGTTCGATCTCGTTCTTTATCCGGCCAACGGAGCTCCGGTGCACGAGACTACGCGCTTGATCGCTCCTGAAAGCAACGTTCCTGCAGCAGCGGCCCCGAATCCAGCGGTCGCGCAGGACGGCGCACTCGAAAAGCGGGTTCAACAACTGACCGAAGACCTGCGCAAGGAACGCGCACGCGCCGATCAACTGCAGAACTTGAATCGGATTCTCGAAAACCGGCTGGGCCTGCAGCCCAATGCGCCCAAGACCGAACCGCAGCAGTAGGCGCCGGTAATCGGCGCGTCCATCGGCTGGCAGGCTTCATTCTACCCGGCTGTTAGAATGGATGTTTCGCTTCGAAAAAAGCTGCGTCGCTTGTGGACCCCGGTGCATCAACAACGTTTTAACCTAAGACTGTTCATGGTTGGCCATCATTCCAGATTCCTGTTGTTGGCGGCTGTCGGCGTTTTGCTGACCATCGCCGGTTGCAATTCCGCCGCACAGAGCCAGCGCCCTCAGGCCCCGCCGCCGATGGTAGTGGTGAAGCAAGTGGAAGCCGCCGACGTGCCGGTAATGTCCGACTATCCTGCGCAGACGTACGCGCGCAATACGGTCGAAGTGCGCGGACGCGTGGACGGCTACATCGACAAGTGGCTGTTTCATCCGGGGCAGGAAGTGCATTCGGGCGACGTGTTGTACGTGTTGGATCTGCGTCCTTATCAAGCCGCGGTAGAGCAAGCCAAAGGCAACGTGTCCCAAAGCGAAGCGGATCTGGAGTTCGCGCGCAAGCAGGTCGCCTTGCTGCAGGCTGAAGCGAATCTCGCCGCCGCGCAGGCCAATCTCGTCAAGGAGCAGCAGGATTACGATCGCCTGACGCCGCTGGTGAAGGAAGACGCCGCGGCGCAGCAGGAGCTGGATAGCGCGGTTGCCGCATTGCGAGCCGGCGAAGCCACCGTGCGGGCAAATCAGGCGAACGTCGATCAGACCCGGCTTTCGACCTCGACGCAAATATCGTCGATGGGTGGAAAAGCGGACGCTCAGCGCGCTGCCCTGCGGACCGCGGAGCTCAACCTGGAATATGCGACCATTCGCGCGCCAATCAGCGGATTGATTGGAGACACGCTGGTGCCGGTGGGCGGATTGGTGACCGCGAATGCGCCGATGCCTCTGACGACGATCGTGCCGCTGGATCCGATCTGGGTGCGATTTAAAGTGACCGAGGCGCAATATCTGTCGTTCAAAAAGAATCCAACGCTGCTCAAGTCCGCGCTGGCGTTGATCCTGGCCGACGCTTCTGAGTTTCCGGAGAAGGGCCACATCGAGAACACGCTCAATCAAGTGGACCCGAAGACGGGCACGCTCGAATTGCAAGCCAGCTTTCCGAATCCGCAGCACACATTATTGCCGGGGCAATTCGGCAAAGTGCGCGTCGAAACAGAACTGCGGCGCAATGTTGTTTTAGTTCCGCAGCGCGCAATTCAGCAACTGCAGAGCGTGCAGACCGTATTCACGGTGAACGCTTCGAACATCGTGGAACTGCGGCCGATCACCACCGCCGAGCGCGTGGGCGAAGATTGGATCGTCCAACAGGGCCTAAAACCGGGCGATCGCGTGATTGTGGAAGGCCAGCTCAAGGTGCGGCCCGGAATGCGTGTCGCGCCGGCGCCCTATCGTCCGAGTCAAGGCAGCTAATTCTTCATGGCGCGATTTTTCATCGATCGTCCGGTATTCGCCATCGTTATCGCGGTGGTGATCGTGTTGCTTGGCATCGTCGCCATTCCGAATCTGCCGATCGCCGCGTTCCCCGAAGTAGTGCCGCCCGTGATTCAAATCACCGCCAGCTATCTGGGCGGAAACTCCATCGATCTTGAAAAGACGGTGGCGCAGCCCATCGAAGAGCAGTTGGCGGGCCTGGACGGCATGATGTATTTCCTGTCGAGCAGCGCCAACAACGGCTCGATCACCATCAACGTCACTTTTCAATTGGGAACCAATCCCGACACGGCGACGGTGCAGACGCAGAACAAAGTGAACATCGCGCTGCCGCGCCTGCCTCCGGAAGTGCAGCGCCAAGGCGTGGCGGTGAAGAAAGTGTCGAGCGCGTTTCTGATGGTGGTCGGTTTGGTTTCGCCGGACGATCGTTATGATTCGCTGTTCCTGACCAATTACGCGCAGATCAATCTGCTGAATCAGAGTGGGCAGTCTTCCGGGCGTCGGCGAATCGCGGCTTTCGTCGCAGCAGGTTTATTCGATGCGCGTGTGGGTGGATCCGGACAAGATGGCGAAGCTCGGTTTGACCGCCACCGACATCAACAATGCGATCAACGCGCAAAATCGCCAGAATCCCGCCGGCGCACTGGGCGAAGCACCCTCGCCGCACGGGACCGATTTTCAATACGCGGTGAGCGCACCGGGCCGCTCTGGTGGATCCCGCGCAATTCGGCGACATCGTGCTGCGAGCGCAGCCCGACGCTTCGTTGCTGCGTATTCGCGATATCGGCACAGTGCAGCTGGGCGCATTCACCTATTCCGGATTCAGCCGCACGAACGGCAAGCCGTCGTGCAACGTGATCGTATTTCTTTCGCCAGGCGCCAATGCGGTGGACACCTCGAATCGAGTGAACGCGTTCATGCGGAAGGCCAAGCAGAATTTTCCGGCCGGCATGGACTATCACGGTCCCTTACGATTCCACGCGTTTTGTACGCGCATCGATTCAGGACGTGATCTTCACGCTGCTCGCGGCCGTGGGATTGGTGATCGTGGTGGTCTTCATCTTCCTGCAGAACTGGCGCGCGACACTGATTCCGCTGCTGACCGTGCCGGTGGCCGTGATCGGAGCGATCGCGCTGTTTCCGCTGCTGGGATTTTCGATCAACATCACCAGCATGTTCGGCCTGGTGCTCTCGATCGGCATTGTGGTCGACGACGCGATCGTGGTGGTGGAGGCCGTGCAGCGCAACATCGACAACGGCATGGCGCCGCGCGAAGCCACCATGCGAGCGATGGAACAAGTGTCCGCGCCGGTGGTCGCGATCGCGTGCATCTTGGCGGCGGTATTCATTCCGGTTGCGTTTCTGGGCGGCATCAGCGGCCAGATTTACCGGCAATTCGCGTTGACGATTGCGAGCTCGGTGTTGCTGTCGGCCTTCAGCGCTTTATCTCTGAGCCCCGCGTTGAGTTCGCTGCTCTTGAAGCCGCACAAGAAATCGCACGCCCCGGCGGCGTTCCTGTTCGGTGGATTCAACCGCGCCTTCGAATGGACCACCAATCGATACTTGGGCGGCGTGGCGGTTTTGATCCGGAGATGCGGATTCACGCTGGCCGCGCTGGCGCTTTTCTGGGCCGCGGGCGCATGGCTGTTCAAGATATTACCGGCCGGATTCCTGCCCGATGAGGATCAAGCTGCGTTCTTCATGCCGGTGCGGCTGCCCGATGGCGCATCCATCGACCGCACGGACGCGGCGGTCGCCAAGATCGAGGAGCGATTGGGCAAGGTGAAAGGCGTCGAATCCTGGTTTGTGATCGGCGGCACCGATTTCACTACGCAGACCAATGCATCGAACGTGGCCACCATCGTAGTGATAACTACTCCCTGGGAAGATCGCAAAACGAAGGACCTGCAGCTCAGCGCAATTCTGGCTCGCGCGCAGCACGCGTCCGCCGATGTTCCCGAAGCATTTACCACCGTATTTGGTTTTCCGCCTATTCTCGGATTGAGCAACACCGGCGGATTCCAGCTGATGCTGGAAGATCGCGGCGGCGGCGAATTGGAGCAGCTCAGCCAGGTGGCCGACTCGCTGGTGGACGAAGCGCGCAAACATCGCGAAATCGGTAGCGCCGTCAATACGTTTCGTGCCAGCGTTCCGTCCTACAAAATCGACATGGATTTGGACAAGCTGCAGACGATGGGCGTTCCCGTGGCGGACGCGTACAACACGCTCCAAACATTCTTGGGCGGTTTGTATGTGAACGACTTCAATCGTTTCAGCCACACCTGGCAAGTATTGATTCAAGCCGGGCCCGAGTTCCGCAATCAGCCGTCGGATATCGATCGTTTTTATGTGCGCAGCGTGGACGGCAACATGATCCCGATGGGCACGCTGGCGTCGATCAGGCCATCGAGCGGCCCGGAGGTCGTGTTCCGCTACAACCGCTACCGCGCGATTCAGATTTTGGGCGCGCCCGCGCCGGGCGTAAGCTCTGGCCAGGCCATCGACGTGATGGAAAAAGTGGCGGCGCAATCGCTGCCGACGGGCTACGGTTACGAATGGACGGGCACCACGTATCAACAGAAACTCGCGCAGGGACACGAGGGCGTGATCTTCGGCTTCGCCACGGTGCTGGTGTTTCTGTGCCTGGCGGCGTTATACGAAAGCTGGTCGATCCCCATGGCTGTGCTGCTCTCGCTGCCATTGGGACTTTTCGGCGCGCTGCTGGCGGTGTTTTTGCGCGACTTTCCCTACGATGTTTACACGCAGATCGGCATCGTTACGCTGATTGGGTTGGCGGCGAAGAACGCGATTTTGATCGTCGAGTTCGCCAAAGACAGCCATGACAAGGAACTCATGCCGGTTCGAGAGGCCGCGATGCATGCGGCCAAGCTGCGGTTGCGGCCCATTCTAATGACGTCGTTCGCATTCATCCTGGGCGTGGTGCCGTTGTTTGTTGCGACGGGCGCGGGCGCGGCATCGCGAAGGTCGCTCGGAACGGCGGTGTTGGGTGGAATGCTCGCTGCCACGTTGCTCGCGATTTTCTTTGTGCCGGTGCAATACTACGTCATCGAAACGATCATGGAGCGGCGGCGGAGCAAAGGCCGCAAGCACACGCGATTGGAGCGAGAGCCAGTGGAGGCGACGGATTGATGCGTCGCCTAATCGTGCCAGTGGTGTTCGCGCTGGCGTTAAGTTTGTCGGCCTGCCTCTTAGGACCGAACTATCATCGGCCCGCAGCAAATGTTCCGGCGCAATTTCCCGATGCGCCTCCGGCAGGGTCCGAATCCATCGCGGACAAGAAATGGTTTGACCTGTTCCAAGACGCCGCCTTGAAGCAATTGGTATCAACGGCGCTGGAGAAGAATTTCGATGTGCGGATCGCGGCCGAGAGGGTGCTCCAGGCGCGCGCGCAATACGGAATCACGCACGCCAATCTGCTGCCCACGCTGGATGCATCGGCCAGTTACGAGGCGTCCCGCACTTCCAAGATTGGCTCGTTCCCGTTCCCCCCGGAACTCCGGTTTCCTTTGCCTACACAACGGCCGGTCTACAGCTATCGTGGGAGCTCGATCTGTGGGGTCGATTGCGGCGGCTGAACGAAGCGGCGCGGGCGCAATATCTCGCTTCGGAAGAGGCGCGGAATGGCGTAATCATCTCGCTGATCTCGGACGTGATGACCACGTACTTTTCGCTGCGCGAGTTGGACCTGGAGCTCGATATCGGCCGTCAGAATAACGGCATCGCGCGCGACAATCTGCGGCTGATCCGGCTGCGCAAAGATCGCGGCGCGGCCAATGGTTTGGAAGTGCACCAGGCGGAGCAGTTTCTCTACACAACCACCGCCGAAATCGCGAGCGTCGAGCGATCCATCGCAACGACAGAGGATGCGCTGAATCTGCTGCTCGCGAATGCGCCGGCCGAAGTGCCGCGCGGGCAGACGCTGGAACAGCTCACGTCGCCACCCGAATTGCCGGCCGGGCTGCCGTCTTCTCTGATCGAACGGCGGCCCGATATCCGCGAAGCCGAGGACAACTTGATTGCGGCCAATGCACAGATCGGCGCGGCGCGAGCGCTGTTCTTTCCCCAGATTTCGCTCACCGGTTTTCTGGGCGGGCAGAGCCAGCCGCTGGCGCAGATCTTCACGGGTCCTGCGCGGATGGCGTCGATCGTGCCCTCGGCGCTGCTGCCGATCTTTCACGCGGGCCTGCGGCCGGGCGTTGAGCTGACGGAAGCACAGGAGCGCGAGATGCTGCTGGCGTATCAGAAGAGCATTTACGGAGCGCTACGCGAAGTGGCCGACGCTCTGGCCACGCACACCCGCACGCGCGAACAGAGGGGCGAAGAAGAGAAGCTGGTGATGGCGCTAGCGGAAAGCGTCCGGTTGTCGACGCTGCGCTACCGCGGCGGCCTGGATAGCTATTTGCAGGTGTTGGATGCCGAGCGGAATCTGTTCACCGGGCAGCTGGATCTGGCGCAATTGCGGCTATTGGAGTTGCAGTCGGTGGTGCAGTTGTACCGGGCGTTAGGCGGCGGTTGGCAGACTTGAGAGCCGGACGGGGCGTCCGGCGCAGCCCAGGGGGACTGCCCTACAGAGCTAGCTGATCGCCATGTCGCTGGTGATCATGGAGAAGATGCTGCTCACCGATGGCATGACGTTTTGGGGCAGAAAGCCCGCGACCACAATAACGATGGCAGCGGCGAGCAAGGAATATTCGATAAAATCCTGGCCCCGCTGGTCCTTCCAAATGCGTAGCAGCAACGTACGTAGCAACATACCGCCCATAGGTCTTCTCCGCCTCGATTTCTATTGTGAGGCAGACGGGGGTTACCTACAACTAAGAAAATACCGTAGCTGGGTCGGCAAACACCCTTATTACTACGCGCCTTACTGGGCTGTCCGGTAAGAACAAATCAAGATGTCACCGGTCTGAGGAACTAAGGTTGACCCAAAGGTGATCGCGCTCCCCACAGCCGTGTAGTCGACCCCGGAAGTCAGCCTCACGCCATTGCGATAGACCACCAGGCTGGTGCTGGGGCTGGGAGTCTGGCTCAGAGTATAGGCGGCGTTGACCCCGTTAATCGCGCCCGACGGAGTCTCCTGATCGATGAAACTCACGCCCGGGATGCCGACCGAAAGTCGATAGGAGGCAGCCAGAACGTCATTGGGCTGCGGCACGGCGCCGGTCTGAAACGTGACGTTATTATTGGACAAAGTGTAGTCACCGCCGGCCCGCAGCAGCAATCCATTGCGGTACAGCGCCAGGCTCGCGGCTGGACTCGGAACGTTGGCCAGTACGAATGCCGCATTGACACCGTCGAGAGTGCCCTGCGGTATTTCGCCATCGATAAAGGTGGTGGAGAACGTGGAGCAGGGCCCGGAGGTTCCATCCACGTGCAGACAGTCAGTGAGGTTGCCAACCGCTCCGTCAATGGCGCCGGTGGCGTCGATCACGGCGGATCGAGAGGCCGAAAACCCCGTTCCGACGATCGCCCGCACGTTGAGCGCGTTCTGCAACCCGGTAACGTCGGTGATGCTGATCAGCGTGGCAGCCTGGGGGCCCGATCCGGTGATGGATCCGGGCGCCACGCGCACGTCGCGCACGCGCAACGGCAGGGTGCTGGGAGCCACGGCCCACGCCTCGCTCGAAAGCGTGACGCCCAAGTTGGCGTATTGAACCGTGTAGATCGCGGCTGTATTCGCGTTGGTGGTTGGTACCAACTGGACGTAGAGAACCCCGCCGTTCACTTGAACCTGTTCGGTCTCCGCCGCGACGTTGGATGTATCGGACGCTTCGAAGCTGGGCCAGGAGATGGTGACGACGCCGCTGAATGGAGTGCCGTCGGCGTTGAAAAGAGTGTCGCTGATGGTAGTGAGCGGCGGAGTGGCTTCTAATCGGGCGCTGAATGCGAGGGCAGCGAACAGCAGCCACCGTTTGAAACTCAACATGCTTCCTCCATATTTAATTGAGCATGAGTCAATTCAGCTTATTCATGGATTCCGCGGGAGCGAGGCGCGCGCAAGGCCTCCCGGACGGGGCAACATGCGATTGCCCAAGCACTTCGGGCCCCGTGAATTTTAGTGGAAGGGCTGTGACTCGGCAACCAGGCGCTCGACGCCCACATACGGACGAAGGACTTCGGGAACAACAACGCTGCCGTCGGCCTGTTGGTAGTTTTCAACGATCGCCACCCAGGTTCGGCCCACGGCCAAGCCGCTGCCGTTCAGAGTGTGAACGTATTCGGCCTTGCCCTTCCCGGATTTCGCGCGAATGGAAGCGCGCCGCGCCTGATAGGCTTCGAAGTTCGAGCAGGACGAGATTTCCTTGTAGCCGTTCTGGCCGGGGAGCCAGACTTCCAGGTCGTAGGTCTTCGCGGAGGATGCGCCGAGATCGCCCGTGGAAAGAACTACGGTACGGAACGGCAGGCCCAAGCGCTTCAGGATGTCTTCGGCGTCGGCGGTCAGTTTCTCATGTTCTTCCCAGCTCTGTTCGGGACGGGTGAATTTCACCAGTTCGACTTTCTGAAACTGGTGCTGGCGGATGATGCCACGCACATCCCTCCCATACGACCCGGCCTCGCTGCGAAAGCACGGCGTGTAGGCGCAGAGCGAGATGGGAAGATCGTCGGCGTTCAAAGTTTCATCGCGGAACAGGTTCGTCACGGGCACCTCGGCGGTGGGTGCGAGCCAGAAATCGGTGTTCTCGATTTTGAACAGGTCTTCCTTGAATTTAGGGAGCTGGCCGGTGCCAAAGAGGCTTGCGGAATTGATCAGGAACGGAGGGAGCACTTCGGTGTAGCCGTGCTCGCGCGTGTGGACATCGAGAAAGAAGTTGATGAGCGCGCGTTCCAGGCGCGCGCCCATGCCCCAGTACACGGCGAACCGCGCGCCGGTGATTTTGGTGGCGCGTTCCATATCCAGGATCTTGAGCTCGGGGCCGAGATCCCAGTGGGCTTTGGGCTCGAAATCGAACTGGCGCGGCTGGCCCCAGCGGCGGACTTCGACGTTGTCGTCGGCGGATTTGCCGACTGGAACGGACTCGTGAGGGATGTTGGGAACCCCCGCCATCAAGTCGCGGAAGGATTCGTCGACAGCCTTGGCTTTTTCGTCAAACCCTGCGATGCGATCGTCCAGGGCGCGCACCTCCTGCTGGATCGCGCTGGTGTCCTGATTCTCGCGCTTCAATTTGCCGACTTCGGCGCTCTTGGCGTTCTTCTGCGCTTTGAGCTGCTCGGCTTTGGTCAGCGCGTCGCGGCGCTCGGTGTCTAGAGCGCGAAACTGCTCGACGTCGAGTTGAAATCCGCGCGTGGCCAGGCGCTGGGCTATGGAGTCCAGGTTTGCGCGGAAAAAGGAAAGATCATGCATGTTTAAGGACCGGCTCCCTTACGGTCGCGGCTCGGTACTGAGCAGTTGGGTACTGAGCCGCGCGCGTGAGCAAGCGGTTTCGCGCATTAGCGTTCGTTGATCGGGATCCAGGGCTCGCCCACCGGCTTGCCCGTGTAATCCGCGCGCGGCCGGATCAGCCGGTTGTTGCGGTACTGCTCAAGCACGTGAGCGGTCCAACCGGACATGCGGCTGACGGCGAAGATCGGCGTAAACAGGTCGATCGGAATCCCCAGCGAATAATAGGTGGACGCGGAGTAGAAATCCACGTTGGCGTTGAGACGCTTCTGCGACTTGATGGTCTCTTCGATTTTCTTGGAAGTTTCGTATAGGTTGAGATGACCGGTGCGGCGGCCGAGTTCCTCCGACAACGCACGAAGATGCGTGGCGCGCGGATCTTCGGTGCGATACACGCGATGGCCGAATCCGGGGACCTTACGTTTGCCCGACAGCATGTCCTGGACAGTGGCGAGAGCGGTCTTCTCGTCGCCCGCTTCGAGCAGCATCTTGATGACTTCTTCGTTGGCGCCGCCATGCAGCGGTCCCTTGAGCGCACCAATGCCGGCAGTGACAGCGGAGTGAATATCGGATAAGGTTGCCGCCACAACACGCGCGGCAAACGTGGAGGCATTCAGCTCGTGATCGGCGTGCAGGATGAGCGCGATGTCGAATACGTGCTCCATCACGTCGTCCGGCTTGTTGCCGGTGAGCGTATAGAGGAAATTGCCCGCCAGGCTAAGCTTCGGATCGCCCTGAACTACCGGCTTTCCATTGCGCAGACGGTCAAACGTGGTGACGATGGTCGCGGTTTGCGCCATCAGGCGCCCCGCCTTCTCCACGCTCGCTTCGATGGAATTGTCGCGTTCTTTGGGATCGTACAGGCCGAGCATGGACACCGCCGTGCGCAGCACGTCCATGGGAGTGCCTTTGGGCACTTTTCCCAGAAACTCGGTCACTTCTTTGGGGATGGGGCGAGACTTGACCAGGTCCGCCTTCAGCGCGTCGAGCTCCGATTGTTTGGGGAGGCGCCCGTGCCAGAGGAGATAGATGACCTCTTCAAATGTGGCGTGGTCGGCCAGTGTGTGGATGTTATAGCCCTGGTAACTGAGGATTCCACGATCTCCGTCAATGAAACAAATATTGGACTCTGCGGCAATGATCCCTTCGAGTCCGGCTTGTGTGACTGCCATTTAACTCCTCTGTAGAATGCAACGGTTTCATCGCCACACGGTGAACTCAAGTTCAGCGGCGTGAAATTTCATTTTACAGAATCCGGCTGAGGGCGGGGGCGGTGGAGCGGGAAGGTGTTCATGGCAAGCGTGGGGAGGGGTGGCAGTTCGAGATGAGGAACGAGCTGCATTGATTCGGCGGCTGGACCGTTTTGCGTCAATGACTTTGCACTGCCGCGATTTGCTAGGCGCCAAGCGACTAGGCGCCCGGATACGTTCTCATTTCCGACTTTTGCTTGGAACGTAAACGCGCGGTAGAATCAACAACAACCAGACAATGGCGCTTGTCCCCGGTTGGCTCCAAACAACTGCGTTCGATATCCGATTTGCCCTCCGTTCGTGGCGCAAGAGCCCTGGCCTCATCTCAATCGTGGTCTTAATGCTCGCGGTGGCGATTGGCTCGACCACCGCGACCTTCAGTGTCGTGAAGGCGATTTTGATGAATCAGTTGCCGTACCGCAATCCCGATCGTGTCGTTACACTCGGGATCGGCAGCAGTGCGGGCCCGCAATCAGCTCCCGCGAGTTTCGCAACGGTTTACGATTGGAAAACCCAGAGCCACTTGATCCAAAGCATTTCTGTCTATGGCGACTCGCAAAACGTAATCTTTGAAAACGGACAAGCGCGAGTCCTACGCGGTATGCGCGTAAGTTGGGACTTTCTCGATACGCTGGGCGCGCAACTGCAATTCGGCCGCACGTTTGTTCCCGACGAAGAGCTTCTCGGGCACGACCATGAGATCATTCTCACTCACGCATTGTGGTTAGACCTGTTTGACGGCGATCCGAACGCCGTCGGGCGCAGTCTCGACTTCCCCTCCCTAGGCGTGCGGGCCAGGGTCATTGGAGTCCTACCGGCGAACTTTCATCCTCCGCACATGTCGAATCCAATCGAGTGGCCCCAGTATTTCATGCCCCTGGGAAGAAATTCGGTGATCGATCCGTGCCGGAGCTGCCGCGGTTGGCCGACCATCGCGCGGATGAAGCCAGACGTTACGGTCGAACAGGCACGAGCTGACCTGAACAGCGTTATGCGCCGGCTGATTAGCGAATATCCCGACGAGTATCCGCACGATGCCAGCGCGATGATTACTCCGCTGCGCGACGCGACCGTCGGACAGGTGCGGTCGGCGCTTTGGATCGTCCTGGCGTCCGTTGTGCTCGTCCTCCTGATCGCCGCGGCGAATGCCGCGAACCTTCTGCTGGCGAGGGCGGCGGCGCGCGGGAGAGAAATTGCGATCCGATCCGCACTGGGCAGCGGCAGAGGCAGAATCGTCCAACAGTTGCTCACGGAGGCGCTTCTGCTCGCAGTTCTCTCCGGCTTGGCGGGAGTTCTACTTGCATACTGTGGAATCTCTCTACTTCGCCCGATGGTGCCTCGTGAAATCCCGCGAGTGGACGAGGTTCGCATTGATCCCTCCATTCTCCTCTTTGGGTTTGGCATCAGCGTAGTCACTGGCGTACTTTTTGGCTTGGCCCCTGCATTGCGCGCTTCACGAGCCGATC
Source organism: Bryobacterales bacterium (assembly GCA_963772905.1). Classification (GTDB taxonomy): domain Bacteria; phylum Acidobacteriota; class Terriglobia; order Bryobacterales; family Bryobacteraceae; genus Palsa-89. The sequence continues at coordinate 89,341 of CAVYZD010000002.1, forward strand.
TCATTGACGCGATCAAACAATCTGTCCAGCCGGGGTTCCGCTCCGTACGTTCGAGACTCCGCGACCTGCTTGTGATCACCCAAATCGCGCTCGCGTTCGTATTGGTCATCGCAACGGCTTTACTGTCGAAAAGCCTCTTCCTCCTCGTCAACGTCGACCCTGGGTTCGATTTCCACAATGTTCTTTCGCTCTCGATGGTTGTCTATGGCAGTCTTGATCGCGACTGGGAAAGAACCATGGGCTACTATCGGCAGGTAAGAGAAAAGGTACAAGCGATCCCGGGCGTTGAGAGTGTGGCGATGGCCCAAGAGTTTCCTCTCAGCCGGCCACGCCCCACCCCTTTCCATATTGAAGAGCGGCCTTTACTGAACGATGTCGACGCGCCTTTAGTTAACAGCTATCTGGTGTCACCCGAATACTTCCAGGTGCTCAAAATCCCGTTGGAGCGAGGCCGCACTTTCACCGAGCAGGATACTCTTCATACGACAGCGGTGGCGATCATTAGCGATTCCTGCGCGCGTTCTCTGTTCCCGCACGAAGATCCAATTGGAAAACATATCCGCCTAGGATCGGAATCCGAGAGCTCAGGATGGGCAACGATCACTGGCGTCGTCGGCGATGTCCGGAACGAATCACTCGATCACGAGGGGGATATGGGCGTTTACCAGCCGCAGGCCCAGGTGGAGTCCTACTACCGCATGCTGGTGCGCACCCGAGGCGATCCGATGGCCTTTGTGCCAGCAATTCGCAGAGCGTTTCACGAGGTCGATGATACGCAGCCGATCTGGCACATTCTGCCCATCGAGTCATACGTAAAATCCTCGTACGCCGAACGCAGCTTCACCCTGGCGCTAATTGGACTGTTTGGGACGCTTTCTCTTCTTCTCGCGACTGTCGGTATTTACGGGGTTGTTTCTTATACGGTCAGCCTGCGCACGCGCGAATTCGGCATTCGCATGGCGCTCGGTGCACAGCGACGCGGAATCACGAGGATGATCTTGCGGGAGGTGTCCGTCCTTCTAGCCTGCGGAGTTGGCGCAGGTGCTATTGCCGCGCTCGTTCTGACGCGATTTCTCGCGCATCTGCTCTATGAAGTACGACCCACGGATTGGCATTCATCGCTTTTAGTCGTTTGGGTCCTCACGTCTACCGCTTTCATTGCTGGTTATTTTCCGTCGCACCGTGCGGCGTCCATCGACCCCGCCAGAGCTCTGAGATATGAGTGAGAGTTTGGCGCCCTGCTCCGACCACACGCGCTATAGGACCGCTGAGCGTCTTATGTTCGTCCTAAGTGCCCGCTGACTCGGAATCCACATGAGCGAGTCGGCAACCGGTCGAAATGCGGCGCTCACCGAATCCGAACGTTGACGCGATCCACCCTCTGTTATAGCCTGTCGCTAGTGACCGGGACCAATCAGCTGACCGTGTGGCAACGCTGGATCCGGCAGCCCCAAAAGCTCTGGTTGCGCCGAGCGCTATTTCAGGTCCACCTCTGGAGCGGCATTGCCGTCGGGCTCTACATCCTCATGATCAGCGTCACCGGCAGCGTGCTGGTCTACTGGAACGAGCTGTACCGGGCCACCACGCCCGCGCCAATTTTCTCGAAGGCTTCGGGCCCCCGATTGACCGACGAGCAACTCACGACTGCTGCCCGGCGGTTGTATCCCGGCTATCGAGTGGCCAGAATCAGCCGCTCGCGGGATCCCGATCAGGCGGTCGTTGTCGTTTTCGAGCGCGGCAAGCAGACCAAGCACCGGCTGTTCGATCCGCGGAGTGGCAGCGATCTCGGCGATTCGGTGTCGACGGGGATGCGGGTCGTGGCATTCATACTGGATCTGCACGACAATCTGCTGGCGGGCGAAACCGGTCGAACAGTGAATGGCGCGGGTGCATTCGCCGTGCTCCTAGTTGCGGCCTCGGGAATCGTGATCTGGTGGCCGGGCAGCAAGACGTGGCGCCGCAGCGTGAAACTTCCCCGCGGGGTGGGATGGAAGCGCACGATCTGGCACTTGCACAGCATGATCGGCTTCTGGAGCTTCGCATTCGCGCTGGTGTTTGGTCTGAGCGGGATCTATCTTTGTTTTCCCGAATGGATTCAGGACATCGCCGATCGGCTTCAGCCGATGAATCCCGCGCACCCAGCGCAGCGCCTTGTTGACAAGATCATCTATTGGCTCGCCTACCTGCATTTCGGCCGAGTGAACGGCATCGGGATTCCTTGTAAAGCTCCCGGGATTTGCGATCAGTCAATCAAGGCGATTTGGGCGCTATTTGGACTAGCACCCGCGGCGTTGTTTGTCACCGGCGCGATCATGTGGTGGAACAGGGTGCTGCGCCCCCGCATGGCGAGGGATCGCTACTGAAGATCGACCATCGACAGATCGGTTCCAAGGCCCGAGAACTGGTTATAGACCATGCGTCGCCGGTCCGGTGAGATCGTCAAATCCTGGGGACTGCCGACAGCACCGGGCAGCACGAAGACATCTGTCGATTTCTTCCGGGCGTAACTGTAGAAGCGGACCGCGCGGGGCTTGCCATCGCCGTTCCAGCTAATGTAATACACGCCATCGCTGAACGGGTTCAGATCGTCACCGGGCGCCTTATAGTCGTCCACCAGCTTCTGCTCCGGGTTCGCGGCCGGATCTCCGTCCAACGATCTATAGAAGATTCCCGGGCGGCCGACCTTGAAGTATACGACTCCGTGCCCGTCCGGCGTTACCACGCCTCCGGAGCCCTCGAAGAGGTCTTCCAGCGGACCGCCCTGAACAGGAATCCGGAGCATGCGGGAGCCTCCAACGATTCGACCGAAGTAGAGGTACTTTCCCTCAGCCGACCAAGACGGCGAGACCCCTCCGAAGGCCGCATCGGTGACTTGTTGCGTGCCCCCGCTCCGCTCCACGTCTGCGGTAAAGATCTCGGGCCGGTTACCAGTCCAGGAATGAAACGCAATCCGTTTACCATCGCGAGACCAGTGCGGATAACCGATCATGCTCGAGTTCAGGTGAGTGAGCTGGCGCGGATTTTGGCCATTCGCGTCGGCGATCCAAAGCTCGAAGGCGCCGCTCCGTTTGCTGACAAACACGATCTGCTTTCCATCCGGCGCAAACTGTGGATTCCCCCGGCTGGCCGGGAAAGCGCCGAATTCCGCGGGGCCGCTCGCAACCATTAAGCCACCGGGCTGCAGGCGATTCCAATGGAGCTCTTGATAAGGACGATCGGCCGTTACGATACTCGGCTTTCCTCGAAGTCCCCAGTTCGCCGACATCCCCGCGAGGCTGGCCGGTGCGACGTAGATTGGCTCGGGGCTTCCACCCACATTCCATTGGAAGATCTGCATGTCTTGCGTGTACAGGAGGCGCGTGCCGTCGGGAGACCAAACCGGCGAACCAATCAACGTGTCCTTGGGCCCGGAAACCCGAGTCGCCTCTCCTGGAAACTGGAGTCCCGCCGTGACAGGCCGAACGAAGAGGCGCGATTGATAAGGACCATAAACCTCGGAATAAGCCAGCCACTTCCCATCCCGAGTGAAGGCTGGAGATGTGTTTCCCAGCGTGCCCTCGCCGGCGCTGAGCAGTTTGCGCGTGGCCGGCCCCTGGAGGTCAGCGAGAAATAAGCCGGCTCGTCCGGTCTCATTATCCAGCGTTGTATAAACGATGCCGCGCCCATCGGGAGTCCAAGTCAGAAGCGGACGCAGCGCCCTATAGATGTCGTCACGAAGGCTTATCGGGCGGAGTACACGCTCGGGACCGCCGCGCGCGGCGACCACGACCAGACTTCCCTTCGATACGGTATCGAGCCGCAAGAACGCGATCTGGCTGCCATCTGGTGACCAGGCGGGCGACAGATCTTTGCGCGGATCCCGGGTGAGCCGCGTGGGTGTCTCGCCTCCTAACGGCATCGCATAAATGTCGAAGTTGTCGCCATTCTCTCCGTTCCAGGAGAACGCCACGGAGCGGCCGTCGGGCGAAAGAGCAGGGTCGGTCTCATCCCCGGGAAAGGAAGTGATCTTGCTGATTCGCGACGCGCGGAGCGGGTGACTGGAGTGCGCGCGGTGCTCTGCGCTCCACCAGAATCCCGTAACCGCAATAGCCAAGAAAGCCGCGAGTGCCACAATCAATTTCAAGACACGGCCCGGCGTCCGATTGCGCCTCTCGAGTGTGGTGAGGCCCGCGGCCAGCCGGTTCAACCGGTCCCCTACTACAGCGGCGCTTGCAGGACGGCGCTCCGGCTCCGGTTCGAGCAACTGCGAAATGAGCACGCTCAAACCGCGCGCCGTTCGAGATCGATCCGAGAGTGGGGGAACTTTGAAAGCCGTACCGTTCGCCCAGCTGTTGCCCAACGAGACTCCTGGAACTGGGGGCCTTCCCTCGGCCATTTCATAAAGAACTAATCCCAAAGCAAACAAATCGGCCTTGGGACTGATGGGCGCGCCTGTCATTTGTTCCGGCGCCATGTAGGCGAGTGTGCCCATCACTGTCAGGCTGTCCGTTAAGGAATCGAGCGCGGGCGAAGCGATCTTCGCTAGACCAAAATCCAGAATCTTGATTGCCGCACCTGTGAGCATGATGTTCGCGGGTTTGAGATCCCGGTGCACAATGCCTCGAGCATGAGCTTCGGCGAGCGCGCTCGCGATCTGCTGGCCGTGTCGCAATACGTCCTCGAGCGGGATTTTGCCGCGCCGAATCCGCGCATTCAGCCCCTCGCCAGCAATCAGTTCCATGACCAGGTAATTTGGCCCGACGTCATAAAGCGTGCAAATGCTTGCATGGTTCAGGGCGGAAATCGCCTGGGCCTCGCGCTGGAAGCGTTCGCTGTAGGAAGGGTTGATGACTTTGATTGCGACTAAGCGACCGAGTCGAGTGTCGATTGCGCGGTAGACGGTCCCCATCCCGCCCGAGCCAATTTGGGCTTGGATTTGATAGGGACCCACGCACGATCCGGCGGTCCAGGCGGTCTCAACGAATGGCTGCAGCAATTCCGCCGCGGGCGCATCCAGGATCATGCCCCCGGATTGCTGTGCCAGCATGCGCTCCACTCGAGAGCGCACTTCCGGATCAGACCCTTCCAACAGTGCAGTGCGCTCAGCCGGTCCGCGCTCCCGCGCAGCGTTGTACAGCTCCTCGATTTGGCGCCAGCGCTCCAGGGTCATCCGGCCTCACCGATTTGTCGTATTTTACAACGTGCCGCAGTTTACGTGGTTCAAGAAAGGTTGGGTAGGCGGTCAGCAGGAATAATACGAGATACCATTGAAGTATGCATCGCTTTCTGCTTCACAATGGTGTGATTCTGGACGCACACGAAAAGAGCGTCAGCGCCGGACAGGTCGGCTACCTGAACGGCTGGGGCGTGTTCAGCACCCTGCGGATCGCCGATGGTGTGATGTTCGCGTTCGAACGGCACTGGGAGCGCATGCAGCGTGACGCCGCGAAGGTGCGCGTTCCGTTCCCCAAGGGCCAGGCGCAGGTGAAGTCGGACATTCATCGCCTGATTGAAGCGAATTCGGCCTGGAACGCGACGCTGCGCGTGATGGTGGTTCGCAACCGCGGCGGCATGTTCGAAGGGCCGGATCTCGAACGCGATTTCGATGTGCTGGCGTTCACCAAGGACTTGAACCCGTGGGGATCGAGCGTCCGGCTCGGGATGAAAGCGAATGGGCGCCACGCCGCGAGCGAGTTCTCGGGCTGCAAGATTCTGTCGTGGTCGCACAATCTCACCTGGTATGAGGAAGCGCGCCAGCGCGGGTTCGACGAAGTGGTGTTGCTGAATGAACGCGGCGAGGTGAGCGAGTGCACGTCGGCCAACATTTTCGTCGCCATGGGAGGCGAAGTATTCACGCCGCCGCTCGACTCCGGCTGCCTGCCCGGCGTCACTCGCGAGCTGCTCTTGGATGTGGTGCGCGTTCCGGGAATCTCGGTTGTGGAGCGAACGCTCAAGCCCGCGGATTTGGAGCGCGCCGATCAGGTGTTCATCACCTCCACCACGCGCGACCTGTTGCCGGCGGTTGAGATCGAAGGTCTAAAGGTGAACAATCGCGGAACGGTAGTGGACCAACTGGTGAAGGCGCTGGAGGATTTTCGGCAGGCTTACGTGAAGCAGAACGCCACGCCCGTACTGGGAAGCGCTAGGTAAAAAAGAAAAAGGTTCCAAGTGACCTAGTCGGCAATCCGCTCCCCGGCCGGCATGCACGGCCAGAGCATGGCATGCAGCGTAGTGGAAGCTGCGCTCCTTCGCTCCCCGTAGCGGCCTTTTTCGTGACCCGCTACGGTTCATTGCTCCAGAATTCGCTCGCCTGCTACCTGCTAGAGGCCTACGCCTCGAAACGGCCTTTCACTCGCCCGCAGCGATTGTTCCCCTTCGAGAACCTCCGCGGCGAGGTTAAACGTTCCCGGCCTATTTCTTCGGCGAAATTCTGAACTTTTCTTCCAGCCCGTTCGGCCTTAACCTCCCACCCTCGGATGTGTGTTTATCACGTCCCCGGGGATGTTCAACGATCAAAGCCCGTTGCCGTCTCGCAAGCTCAAAACTCTCAAACGTCCATCCAACTTTCGCTCCCCTTCGGGACTTGCATCCCTCCGGATCGAAGCGCTCGGCTGGCGGCTCAATCTGAGAAGCCTACCTTAGTGCGCGGCCCGATTATCCTTCGCTCCCCGAAAGCGTTAATTAGTCTTATTAACTAGCCGCTCTCGGATCGATGTTCCAGATTCGCTACCGTTCACCAGGCTTACTGCTCTCTGAACCTCTTGGAACCAGGTCCATGATTGCGCGAAAGCGATTGGGAGTCAACTGTTAAATAGCGATGACAGAGGGTTTTCCAAGACTTTTATACGTTGTGAAATCAATCAGTTACGAGTTTTCCACTGTGGACAAAATGTGGATAAAACAACATCGCCCGCGGTTGTTTGATTCAATCGCCATCCATCAGGCCCAAAATCGCTCCGGTGTCCGTAGCTACCCAAATGTGATGGTTGTCAGCCACCGCGACCACGGCCTCTTGCGCCACCGCGCGATAATCGACATCCATCTCTTGCCACACCCTGAGGTTGCTGCTTTCCAGGATCTTGAGCTTTCCGGGGATCGGAACCTGCGGCGCATTGCCGGGCGGCTCCACTGCCACGACCAGTGCGCCGCCGTCATCCAGCAGCGCGACATCGGTGGCGGTGCGATCGCGCTCGCCGAAGACCATGCGCGCTTTTGGTTTTCCCAAAATCGTTTCGAATACCGCGGAAGCCAGTTGAAAATGCGTGTCGGCGTAAACCACCAGCGTCAGCGCATAGCCCAGCTTGGAAATTCTGAGCCGCCCCACGCCGGCTTCAAGATGAATGGAGCCGGTGGTCCAAGTCCTGCCTCCATCCTGAGTCTCGAGGACCACGGCATTCTGACCCTGCGGTTCGATTTGGCCGATCACGATCCCGTGCGCACCGAGGAACGTGATGGATCCGTAGTTCACCGAGCGCGCATCCGTCGCGCCACTGCTTGCGGCATTGCTAGTCTCCGGCCGTTGGGCCCACGTTTTGCCACCGTCCAGCGTCTCGGCAAACAAGCCAGCCGACCCGGTGATGTAACCGTGATTGGCATCCAGAAAGCAGACCTGCTGAATCCCTTTGCGATTGTCCAGCTTGTTCCAGCTGCGGCCGCCTTCCACCGTCGACCACAGCCCGTGATCGGTGACCATCCAGCCCAGAGTCTCGTCCAGGAAAAACAGTGACAGCGGCTGTTCCTTCACGTCGTATTGCGACCAGTGGCGGCCGCTGTCGCTTGTGACCACAACCGCGCCCTGTTGACGCTCGCGCTTGTCTGTGATGACGCCCGCTGCCACGCAACGCTGGGCGCTGGGACACGCGATGTCGCGAATGTTGAAGTTGGAACCCGCCTGGTCGTAGAGGTATTGGATCTTCCAGCGTGGGGCAGCGCTAAGCGTTGCCAAGGAAGCGATCAGGCCGAGCGTGAGAGCGGTCCCGCTAGCTGCCGCTGACACGTTGCGGCCCCGCGGATAGAACCAGATCTGAAGTTGCGCTCGCGGTTTTCTCGGTCTGAGACAGCATCAACAGGCAGCCCAATTGCTCGCCGACGCTGGTGAGAAGCTCCATTTCGATGCCGGTGTGGGCGTGAGGATCGCGATGCTGGACGTTGATGACGCCCTCCACGCCGCGGCGCGAAAGCACGGGCGCCGACAGAAACGCTTCGTAGGTGTCTTCGGGAAGGTCGCTAAAAAATTTGAACCGCGAATCGCGAAACGCTTCGCGGGAGATCGCGAGCAAGCGCTTCTCACGAGCCACCCAACCCGTCAACCCTTCGTTCATGGTCAACTTGACGTTCCCCACCGCCGACGGCCGATTGCTGGCGCGCAACACCAGTTCGCGATTGTCCAGCAAATACAGCAGACAGGAATCGCATTCCATGAACTCCACCACCAGCGAAACCACACTGTCGAGCGCATCCTGCAGCTTCATTTCCCGCACCAAGAACCGGCTGATCTTCTGCAGCAGACGCAACTGCTGCTCAGTACGCGCCAGGCGCTGTTCGAGTTCATGTACTCTGGACACGACTTACATTATCCCACGCGAATTGCGGCCGTCCATGGAACGTCTACGGCGTGACACGCCCCGGGAATGACAGTTCCAGCACAACGCAACCAACGTCGGTCCTAAATGGGCCATGTAATTCCCCAGGAGGTCTGCTAGCGTAGTAGCCTTGTTCCAACCATTCGCCGAACGCACTGTCGTAAAGCCTGCCGCTGACAATAAGCACTTCCTCTGGGTAAGTATGGCGCTTGCCGCCAAACGGGGTAGTATCGGCGCCCGGCAGGAATCGCGTCAATCTGGTGTACTCCCCTGTCTCCGGGTCCAAACTAAGCGTTAGCTCTTCGGCCATGCCTTCAAGCCCCGCTACGGTAGTCCACAAGTGCCGATTCTCGTCGCGAAGCGAATTCCAGTACGTCGCAGTGCTCTTAGACATATTGGCTATTCTCGCATCTGCCGTCGGGATGCTTCCAGACCCATTTCTCCCGTCCTGACTCGCCCACGTAACAAGTGAATGACACACGTCCATGACCGTAGTACGATAGTTGCATCCTTATGATGTGCAGTAAAGTAATCATCTTCACGGAACCAACGAAGGAGATCGTCCTTAATGTGGAATAAACGGAAAGAAGAAGAGTACCCACCTAAACCCGCCGCTGCGCCAGCGCCAACCGCCAGCCAGGCCAAGGAGAACACCCCAATGTCGAGCAATCCTACTCCCAGCCATCCTGCTTCCGAATCGCGCGGACCGGCGATCATCGGAAAATCTGTCATGATTAAAGGCCAGATCTTCAGCCGCGAAGATCTCACGATTGACGGCGAAATCGACGGTTCGGTCGAGCTGCACGAACATCGTTTGACCGTGGGGCCAAACGGCAAGCTGCAAGCCGGCGTGAAAGCCCGCGAGGTCGTGGTGCTCGGCACCATCCACGGCAACGTGGAAGCGTCGGACAAGATCGATATCCGCAAGGACGCGAAACTGGTGGGCGACATCAAGACGGCGCGCATCGTCATCGAGGATGGCGCGTATTTCAAAGGCAGCATCGATATCGCGCGGCCCGAAGTGACCAGGACGGCGCCGGCACAGGCCAAGCCCGCGGTGACGTCGAGTGCGAGCGCGACACCGAGTGCCAATGCAGCACCCGCGGCCGCAGCCGCCGATTCTTCGCGCTAAATGCATTGATGTTCCAGGAAGGAGTGAAGCATTGCTGAAGGACCGGTTCAGATCGGAACCGCTTTCACCGGCGCTTCACTTACCGCCCAAGAACGGTGCCCCGCCCCTGAACCGGCCCAGCAATGGACTGGATCAGTTCTTCTCGTCTCTGCAGGATCAGGAAAATCTCTCCATCCTCGATTTTTCCGGCGCCAGCCAGGCCAATATCAGCTACATCACGTCGATGGGTCATCGCATTTATTCCAACGACGTGCTGCGCACCATGGAGGAAGCCTTCGGTTCCGGCGGAGATTTCGTCGCCAATCAATCGGACCCCGATCGCGCCGCCACTTTCTTGCGCGAGAGTTTGGATTTCCCCGAGCGGAGTTTTGACGGCGCGCTCATCTGGGACACGCTACAGTTTCTATCGCAGCCGTTGTTGCAAGACACCGTGGAGCGGCTCGGCCGCATTCTGCGCCCGCAGTCTTCCCTGCTCGCGTTTTTTCACGCGGAGGAGAAAGCGCAAACCGCGCCGCTGTACACCTACCGCATCGTCGAATCGAAGATCATGTCGCTGACGCCGCGCAACCAAGTGCGGCCGGTGCAGTATTTCAACAACCGGACGCTCGAAAAGCTGTTTCAAAAGTATCACTCGGTGAAGTTCTTCCTCACGCGCGATCATTTGCGGGAAGTGATCGTGCGCCGCTGACCGAGCCGGCATCCCTCCCTACGGCAGCACGTACGTCACTCCAATCGTCAACTGCACCGAATTCTTCCGGAACGCCGGCGGCGGATTGTTGAGATACGAATCGATGAAGCCCGCCGATCCGTTCAATCGCTTGTACACGGGCATAGTCAATAATGCGTTGAACGCCGCCGAATAGGCGTTGGTATTGTTCCAGGTCGGTAGCAACGTCAGACGCTGGTCGAGCGTTAACCCCCGTTTGAATTTTCGCTTGAACGCTTCCGCGAAGATCGACCCGATGAGATCCTCGCCGGGCGCCCCCGAAAATTCCTGGCGGACGTAGCTCAAGCTGGTTTTCAAATCCAGAGTCTCATTGGCGCGGTCAATCAACGTCCATCCGATTCCGCCGCTGTAGGTCTGCTGCAGATCGAGGCCTTGCGAAAAGTTATGATCGAACGCGCCCTGTCCGAAACCGTAAAATCGCGGGCTGAAATATTCGTCGCGCTCCAGGTCGCCATGGAAAATGGCCGTCTTGATGCTTGGCGTGGCGGGCTGCGTCACCTCGCCATAAGCCGCGTTGAGATTCAAGCTGGTCCGGTTGCTCGGCTCCAGCCAGTTTTCTGTCGGGATGGCGCGCACCAGGCTGACCGCGCCCGTGAAGGACTCGCTGTCTTGCGTTGCGTTCACCACCGCGGCGCCGATCGTCGCCGTCCCCTTCCAGGCGCTGAAGAATCCGGGCTGGTGCGTCAGCGCATTTTGGAAATTGGTCTGATCGATGATTAAACCGGCGTCGGCCACTGGAATCGATTTTGACTGTTCCGGCCGCGTGGCAGTCAGACGCACCTGTTGATCCTGCATGGATAGCGTTCCCTGTGGAATGCTCGCGGCGTCGACGGGCTTGCGCAACCGGACGCTTTTTGGGATCACGGCAACTTTGGCCGAGCTCTGCAATTCCTTCACCTTGCTCCAATCCACGGTGATCTCGCCCAGTGCATCGCTCTTGAACGTCAGGGACGATCCAGTCGACTTGACGAAATGCCCAGTCAATCTTTCTCCGTCGGCGAATAGGAGAACGTCCGTGCCGGGTTTCGGCTCGTCCGCTTGCAGGCCCGCAGCCAACCACGTAAGGGCGAAGAGGATCGGAAAAACTCTGAAAATGCTTCGTAAGTTGGAGATTGTCTGAAACATAAGCGATTAGACGCGATCTCGAAAAGCTAGACACATTATTTCACCTGTTGGCGTCTTCCGGTGGGAGGGCATCCCGAAAGGGGTAAATATATGGTGAAGAAACTGACATTAATCGCGGCTGCGGCCGCATCTCTGGGCGTCGTCGCCTGGGCGCAGGAAGACACACCCGACCATCGGTTGCGATCATCGGCGGACGTTTTCCACGAAATCATGGCAGCCCCGGACAAGGGCATTCCGCGCGATACGCTGGAGCGGGCGCAATGCGTCGTCATTGTTCCCGGGTTGAAGAAAGCCGCATTCCTCGTGGGTGGTGATTATGGACGCGGATTCGCGGTTTGCCGTCATCACGGTGGTTGGGGCGGACCGGCGGCCATTAAATTTGGCGGCGGAAGCTTCGGAGCGCAGATCGGCCTGGAATCAACCGACGTCGTGATGTTGATCATGGACCGCAAGGGAATGGAGAAACTGACGCAAGATAAGTTCACCGTTGGCGCGGATGCTTCCGCGGCAGCAGGACCCGTGGGCAGAACGGCCGCAGCCGATACCGATGCGTCGCTGCACGCGGAAATCTTGTCTTACTCGCGCGCGCACGGCGCGTTTGCCGGTGTTTCACTGGACGGCACCGTGGTGAGCAAAGACACCGGCGAGGATCGTAAGCTGTACGGACACGATGTCAGCAACAAGGCCATTGTGGAAGGTGAAGTTCGCGCGCCCGAAGCAGCTGGCGTCCTGATTTCGGAACTCGACCGCTATCCGCGGAAGGCGCACAGCTAGTCGACTACGCAGGCAGGTAACGTCGCAACTCTTCGGGATGGAAGCAGTGCGCGGTGGCTGTTTCGCGAGTGATACGCCCGTTCCGCACCAGTTCGGCGAGGGATTGTTCCATACTGATCATTCCCTCGCCGCGTCCCGTTGAGATTGCGCTGTAAATCTGGTGATCTTCCCCTTTGCGAATCAAACTGCGCACTCCGCTGCTGGCCATTAAAATCTCCACCGCCGGATAGCGCATGGTCTTGTCTGCGGATGGAACCAACTGCTGAGCCACCACGGATAACAATGCCAAGGAGAGCTGCTGGCGGATTTGCGGCTGGTTGGCGGTTGGAAATGAATCCAGTATCCGCGACACCGCCTGCGACGCATCGTTGGTGTGCAGCGTGGACAACACCAGGTGCCCGGTTTCCGCGGCCGTCAGAACGGTGGCCATGGTCTCCGGATCACGCATCTCGCCCGCCAGGATCACATCTGGATTCTGCCGCAGAATGCTACGCAACGATCCGGCGAAATCCGGCGCATCTTGCCCTACCTCAATCTGCTCGATAATCGATTGCCGGTTAGAATGCGTGAATTCGATCGGATCTTCGATCGTCACCACGTGCACGTGCCGGTGCGAATTGATCAAGTCGACCAGCGCAGCGAGCGTCGAGCTTTTTCCGCAGCCGGTCGGGCCGGTCACCAACACCAGTCCCTGCCGCGCCTCTGCCAGATGGCGCAAGGTAGGCGGCAGATTGAGCGATTCGAGCGTCGGGATCTTGGCCGGCAACAACCGCAGGCTGCCCGCGAGCGTGCCCCGCTGATAGTGAAGATTGGCCCGGAAGCGGCCCACGCCATCGCGCTGAAAACAAAAGTCGACGGAACGATTGCGTGCCAGTTCCTGAATCTGAGCGGGCGCGAGCAGCGGCAGCAGCAAACTGCGTGTGTCTTCGGCTTCGAGCGGCGGCCCGTTGGAAGGCGAAAGAATGCCTCCTATGCGCATCACGATGGGCGCTCCGGCGATCAGCAAAACGTCGGATGCGCCTTGCCGGACGGCATATTCCAGCAACTGATCGAGCGATTCGAGATTCTGAACCGAGGGCGTTTGAACCGGAGCGGCCTCCAAGGCGGAGCCAGACGAGTCGCGAGTTGCCGGAGCCGCCCGGTTCAGTTCCGCGACGATCTGCGCCAATTCCTTTTCGTAATATGCCATGCTACTACCAGGCCAAGTTCAGCCAAGAATGAAAGGAACCAAGAAATGAAGCGAGCCCAGGCAGTCTCAGGTTATCAAATCGCGCGGCAGTCAATCGCGCTGATGCTATCGGTTTTGCTCATTCCGTTTGCGTCCGGAAATCTGTTTGCGCAAGCGTACACACCGCTCGACGCCCCAGGGCTCGATCAATTGGTGGCGCCCATCGCTCTGTACCCGGATTCGCTGGTGGCGCAAATATTGACGGCTTCCACCTATCCCCAGCAAGTAACCGACGCCGATAATTGGTCGCACCAAACCGCCGGGCTGCCGCCGCAAGCGCGCGCCGATCAGGCCAATGGCATGCCGTGGGACCCCAGCGTGAAGGCGCTCACCGCTTTTCCCACCGTGCTGGATAGTCTCGCTCGCAACGTCCCCTGGATGACCTCGCTCGGCAACGCTTATTACAACCAGCCCGCCGACGTGATGAACGCGGTCCAAGCCGCCCGCGTACAGGCCCAGCAAGCCGGCTTCTTGCGAACCACCGCGCAACAGCGCGTGTATTACGATGACGGCCAAATTCTGATTGCTCCCGTGAATCCCGCACTGGTGTACGTGCCTTACTACAACCCGTGGGCCGTGTACGGCGCCGGCTGGGTTTCGCCGTGGGGTGGCTACTATCTTGCGCCCGCGCCTCCGGGCTGGGCCGTAGGGCTCGGGATCGGATTCTTCGCGGGTATTTCCATTGGGCTGTTCGCGCATTACGGCTGGGGTTATCACAACTGGGCGCCCAACTGGCGCGGCGGCGGAGTGTACTACAACCATGCCACCTATATTTCGCGGAGCGCGACGGTCTACAATCACGGTCACTTTGGCGGCTACAACCGCGGCGTCTACGAACATGCGGGCCGGGGCGTTCCTGCGAACTTCCATGCAGCCGCGACGCGGGCGAGTTTCGCGCGTGAAGGTGGGGGCCGGCCAGGCGGCGTTCGTGCGGAAGGAGCGCGTGGACCAGCGGGACGTCCAGAGGGGCGACCGGCGGCGGGGCGTCCGGAGGGCCGACCAGCGGGACGTCCGGAAGCAGGGCGTGCCCAAGCGGCTCGATCGGGAGCGGCACGTCCAGCAGGTCGTCCAGCAGCAGCGGCGCGGCCCGCAGCGCGTCCTGGTGGAGCAGGCGGCGCTCGACCACAAGCTCACGCGGCGGCAGCGCGGCCTAGTGGAGGGGGAGGCGGCGCTCGTCCACAGGCTCATTCGGCGCCAGCGGGTCATTCGGCGCCAGCGGGTCATTCGGCGCCAGCCGGTCATGCGGCGCCGGCAGCCCACGGCGGTGGTGGCGGAGGGCACAAAAAGTAGCGCATCGGTTTTACTTCTTCGTCAGTAGTTCGAGTTCTTCGATTGTTCGCGGCCAGTCCTCGCGCAACAAGCGCGACAGCGCGCGATCGGCCAGCAATTTTCCATTGGTCTGGCACTGGGGACAATAATTCGTTTCGTTCGCCGCGTAGCGGATGCGCTGGATCTTCGCGCCGCATCGAACGCAGGGCAGCTTGTAGCGCCCATGCACGGCCATGTTTTCGCGAAACGCCGTCACCTTCTCCGGAAAGCCGTCGCCAGATTCCTCGCGCAACTCGCCGACCCAGCGCGTGAGCGTGGAGCGTACGGCGTTATACAGCCGTTCGATCTCTTCGCGCGATAACTTCTGCGTCAGCGCGAGCGGCGAGAGCTTCGCTTCGAAAAGAATCTCGTCGGAATACGCGTTGCCGATGCCGCTGAACAGGCGCGGATCTGTGAGCGCGCGCTTGAGTGTGTGATTCGCCGACGTGAGAACAGCCGCGAAGCGGTCGAGATCGGCATCCAGCACTTCCAGGCCGCCTGGGTCGAGCGCGCTGAGCCCGGCCTCGCCACGAACGACATGCAGTGACGCCCGCTTTTGCGATCCCGCTTCGGTCCACACCAGCGTTCCGTTTGAAAAATCGAACGCCGCCAAACCGCGCGGACGCGATACTTTGGCGCCGCGTTTTTGCCAGTGCAGGCGCCCCGCGATCATCAGGTGCAGGACGAGCCAGAGATCGTCATCCAGCCCGATCGCGATTCGCTTTCCGATGCGCCGCAGTTCACGCACGCGCTTGCCCTGTGCGCTTGCGAGCGGCGGATCGACCGTTCGCAGCAGGAATGGGCTGACGATCCGGATATTCTCGAGCACCTGTCCGAGAATGCGCCTTTCGAGCGCCTCAATGTACACCACGATGTCCGGTAGTTCGGGCATACCGTGGCGGCGGGCTACTTAATCGTGATCGTTACGGGCGCGCTGGTCTGCCCGGCAACGGATAGCGTTACAGTCGCGGGTCCCGATGGCAGTCCCTTCGGGACCACAACGTTCACTTGGTAGAGCTGCGCGAACAAGGGCGCCAAACCCGCGAACTCAGCTGTCACTTGGGTCGTACCAAAATTAGCGGTCACCGGATTCTTGGTGTTATAGAGTGGCGAGATCGGCGTCTGGCTTCCCGCGGTGATCGTACCACCATTCGTACTTTCAACGGCCCCCAGCCCCGAACAATAGAACACAACCAAATCCCCAGCAGTTACCGGACTGTTGTTCGGCTGTTGGCCAGCCGAGCTGTACGCGGCATACAGCGCCGCCCCGGCACCGGTACCATTCTGCGTAACGATGGCAGGTTGCGCGGGCGCAATCACTACCGATTGCGGGATCGAAATCGCCGTGCCCTGCTGCACCACTAGTTGCTGCCGGCTGTTGACGGGCACATCATACGGCACCACCGCGTTCACTTGCCCGCCGCTCGCGAACAACAACGGCAATTGTTCACCGTTCAGAAACACCGACGTGCTCGCGAGTTGCGTATCGAGTGGGAATTTACTAGATCCAGCCAGCCCACTGCTGAGATTGGCACCGAAGACGGCCGCGTACGCTCCCGGCGCCAGCGGTTGATTATTCACAAAACTAATCGCGCTGACGATGCCTCCCGAGTTAACTGACGGTACCGCGTTCGGCTGCAAAGCGCCGCCAATCTGGGCCTTTCCTGTCAATGCCGGCGTGATTTCCTGCGCTTGCGCCGTGATGGTCACGGCCGGAGACGCTTTGCTCGCGTTCCATGTCGAGGTCCAGCGTCCGTCACCGAGCGATGCAAGCGACAACGCCGGATCGCCCGTGGAAAATGTCACTGTGACGCTTCCGGTGGTTTGCGGATTCCCGCAATCATCTACGACGGTGACTTCGATCGCCGTCGGCCAACCCGCATTCACACTAAATCCTGTGCCGAGCAGCGTGAAGACCGGCAGAAGCTGCTTGGGCGTGCACGTGGACGCGCGCGGCTGGAGCGCGGGTTGCACTGCTGAAGAAGTGCCGGAGCCCAAAACAAGCAGCAGAACCTCTATGTGGAAGATCTGCGGAGGGGCAGTGGAGCTAGTCGAGGCGGGCAAGAAAGTGACCACCAAGTCCCCGATGTAGAAGCCTGGTTGCAATCCTTGCAGGCTGGGCTGGACGCTGAGCGTTGCGGGCTGCGTCGAACTCACAGTGCCAGATGCCGGAGTTACCGACAACCAGTTGGTTGCAATATTGCTGAATGGGGTCGCATCGAACGTCAGCGCGTCGGGAGATGGATTGGTAATCGTCACAGTCTGGGCGGCGGGATTCGTCCCACCGGCGCTGCCGACGAAAATCAATCCGGTTGGCATCACGGAAGCGCCCGGACTATTGGCCGGCGACACGACATCCAGCACCACGGATGCGATTTGCGGCGAATTGGCCGCGTTGCTGGAGGAGAATGAAACCTTGCCATAGTAGGTGCCCGGCTGCAATCCGGCAGGGTTCACGCTCACTGTCACCGAGCCCGATGATGAGGCGCTGCTCGATCCCGATGATGGAGACACCGTCAGCCAGCTCCCTCCTGAAATCGTGGACGTCGAAGCTGAGAAGCTGACTGTTCCAGCTCCCGGATTGAGAACCGTAATGGACTGCGGCGAAGTCGCGGTCCCCCCGGAGACGGCGCTGAACGTCAGCCCGGATTGCGTGAGCTCGATCGTCGGCTGCGTTCCCGTCACCACTGCCACCACCGATACCGGGAACACCTGTCCCCCTGCAGAAACCGTGACGGATCCAGAATACGTGCCTGCCGTTAATTGCGACGGATCGGCCGTGATCGCAAGGGTCGACGTGCCAAAGGCGGCGACGGAACTCCCGCCCCCCGACACCGTGAGCCAATTTCCGCCCGAGTTGGTGGAGGCCGCAGCGGAGAATGACATCGCGGTACTTCCATGATTAGTCAATGTCACGGACTGCGTGGCCGCAGCCCCGTTTTGCGTCAGATTGAAGTTCAGCCCTAAGGGGTCAACGGTCAGTTGCGTCGGACCGGTGTAGCCTGACACAACTAATAGGAGCGGGAACGGAGCCGAAAATTGGAATGTTTGGCCCTCAACCATGAGTGTAAGAGTGATCGTCATGGTGGCCTCAAACTCTCCGGATTGGGTAAATGTGCCGCTGAGCAATCCGCTCGGGGTCAAAGTCAAACCCGGAGGCAAACTCCCGCTGGTGACTGTAAAAGTGTATGTGAGGATGCCGCCATCAGAATTAACGAGGGCGACCAGCATTGGAAGATCGAACAGTTGACCGAAGTCGAGTGAGAAGGCAGAACCGACCGTACACGCCACCCCCGCTTCGGAGTCAAGGCACCCCGGTATCGTCTGAGCCTTGAGCGCGGCGCAGCCCAAAAGCCCGGCACAAAAGAGAACGAAAGCGCGGAGTCGCATATGAAATCCCCCAAGGACGGACAAAAGCTTTCCGAATTGTATCAGAGGTTGCATGTGATAATGGACGGTTGTTCCGGCTCATCACCCGCGCGCTTGACCCGCTGGGAACCGACGCCCGGTTCTTTTGGACGCTGGCCATCCTGTCGGCCCTATTGCTTCTGGCGCCGATTCGCGTGGGCGATCTGGCCGGGTACGATGACGCGCGCTTCGCGCTGGTGGCTAAGCACGTAGTTCAATCGGGGCACTGGCTCGAGATCGAAAGCAACGGCGGACCGGCGCTGGAACATCCGCCGCTCTTCTCGTGGATGGAGGCGGCGCTGTTTGTTCCGTTCGGGCTTTCGGATTCGCTCGCCAAGCTTCCTTCCGCGCTCTGCGGCCTCGGCGTGATCCTTCTAGTTGCCTGGCTCGGCCGGCGCATGACCGGCGATCCGTTCACCGGCGCGTTAGCGATGTTCGTGATGGCCACCAGCATCTACTTCATCAAGTACGCCGCGCGTGCGATGACCGATGTTCCGTTCACGTTCTTCTTTCTTGCCGCGGTGTGCAGTTGGGTGCTGAGCGAGGACAATCCGCGCTGGTTGCTCGCCGCGGGAGCGTTCGCGGGCCTGGCGCAGTTGACGCGCGCGCTGATGGGCGTGAGCATTCCACTGCTGTTCGGGGTGGACATGCTTTTGAATCGGCGGCGGCGTCCGCTGGGTTATCTCATGGCTGGGCTGGCGCTCGCGTTCGTGCCCCCGATCGCCTGGTACGCGCAATGGATCTACCGATACGGCGAAGAGTTTTTCGTGCGCCATTCCATGTACATGAATCAGGAAGTCACGGGAGAGCTATCGCCCGCGTGGCGGCGCTATACTGGCGCTCCCGAATACATCTGGATGGTCGCGAAATCCTACTGGCCGTGGCTGCCCGCGATGGTGGCGGGAATGATCGCCGTGATCCGCAAGCGCGATCCGAAGCTGCGCCTGCTGATCGCGTGGGTCGCGGTGATTTACGTTCTGTGCGCGATCACCAAAAGCCGAGTGCTGCGCTACATGCTGCCCGCATATCCGGCCTTCGCGATTCTCGCCGCTATCGGAATGCTGTGGCTGGTTCCCGAGCGCTATCTGCGCACGGGTCTGCGCGTGCTGACACCAGTGCTCGCGATCGTGGTCCTGGTGGTTGCGATCCGGCCGCCGGTGATTTGGCATGCCGCCGAAACGCGGCCTATCGCGCTCGAATCCACGCGCGCCACTGCGCCTAACGAGCGGATCACGTTTTACGACGACGGTGCGCCGCGCTTCGACGAGATGAATCAGTTGCTGTGGTACGGCGATCGCTACTTCGTTGCCGTGCTCGAGCCTGGCAAATTGCCCGACGCGCTCGCGCATCCGCAAACGCGCGTGTTCATCGTGGATGCAAATGCGTACCGCGCCGATGTGCAGGGCCACGTTCCGAACCAGATCATCACGCGGGCCGGGCACCTCGTTTGCTTCAGGCTCGTTAGGCCCCAGGAATCAGCTCGATCAACAATCCGTTAGGATCCCGAACGAAAATCCCGATCGCGTTGCCCAACTTCACCGGTTCGCCGCCTGCCGTCACAACCGAACCTCCGCCCGCTTTCACAGCATCGAGTGCAGCGTGTACATCGCGCACCATCACCGAAACGGCGGGCGATCCGATGTCGGGAACAGCCAGGTGGAACGGCGTGCGTTTCACGCCCTTGAACTCGAGAAACTCCCAATCGACCGCCGTTCCGGGCACTTTCGCGGAACTGATGCGCCAATGCGCGCCCTCGGCATTGATCAGCGTCGCGATGGTTTTGTCGGTGGCGAATTCGGCCGCGGCCGGTTTGGTTTCAAAACCGAGAACATCGTGATAAAACTTCAAAGTCTGATCGGTGTTCGCGATCGTGACGCCGATGCGTCCTCCGGTCACGTTGCTGCTCGCCGGAGCCGTTGTGGGAGGCAGCGGTTGGATGCCGGCCAGTTCCAGCATGAAGCCGTCGGGATCGCGCACGAAAATGGATCGGCTCTTGCTCGTCTCGGGACCGATCTTCATCGGTTGCCCGCCGATGCTGAGCACGGAACCACCTGTTTTCTTGACGCCGGCGAGGGCGGCATCCACATCGCGAACAGTCAGCACCAGCGTCGCCGCGCCGGGATCCTGCATGTGCGGTTGAACGCTTTTGCGCGCGGTGTGAGTGAACTCGGTAAGCTCGAGATCGAATTTCGCGCCGGGGATTTTGAATGACGCGTTGCGGAAGCTTGCGCCGTGCGTGGCGGTGAACTTCGAAAGCGATTCATCGAGCGGCATTGGCGCCGAGAGCTTAGTGACGGGTTTGCCGCCGGGACCGAACATCTCAAGTCCCAGCCCGTCGCGATAGAAGCTGACGGTTTTGTCGAGGTCGGCCACCGAATGAATAATGGCGCGGACGCCGACGGCGGGACCGGCCGATTCCTGCGTGGCGGCAAACATGGCGCCGCTGCCGAGCATCGCGAACAAGGCGCCCGCCGTTACGGCGGTTTTGATGAGCTGCATGGCTGTCTCCTTAGAACAGCATCATCATACAACGAGTTATATATTGGTTTGGGGAGGTTTCCCATGCGAATGCTCGCGCTTCTTTTGTTGCCGGCCGCGCTGCTAGCGCAGCAAGCTGAACCGCCGGTTCCGTCCGATCCGCTGGAATTGGTCACTGGCGACGCGCAACCAGCGCAGGATGTGGCCCAACGCGCCTCCATCGTCGATCTGCTAATCAAGGCGCACCGGCATTCCAATGTTCGCGCGCAGCCTTACGACTTGAAGACCACGCTCACGGTGTCGGGTTCTTCGTCATCAGACGGCACATGGCAGTTGGAAGATGTTTCGCCGGGGCCGGGGCTCTATCGATGGACGGTCCAAAGTCCCAGCTACTCGGCCGTGCATCTGACCGCCAATCGCGTTCTCTATAGTAGCCGGACACCCGATTCCCTTCCCTTGCGCCTGGTCCAAGCTCGGGACGCCATCTTTTATCTGCAGATCAATGTTGGCCCTCACGCATCGCTGAGAACCGCGAACGCGAGCCTCAATGGAGTCGAATTGGTTTGCGCTCTGATCGGTCGCTATGGCGCGGGCAAGGCCGCAACGGGCGGCCGCCGATGGAATGAGGAAGAATATTGCCTGGATCCCAGAGCGAACACGTTAGTCACTTACTCGCTCGTCCCGGGATTATATGTGGTCTATGATTATTCGAAAACAATAACCTTTCATGACGAATTAATCCCGAACAAATTCACCATTACGCAAGCCGGCCAAACTGTGGTGGAGGCCGAGACCGAAAGCGTCACCGATCCGGCGAACAATCCGGCGGCGTTTCAGCCCGCGGGATTAACTCAAGTAGGCGTCGGGCCCATCATGACCGCGCCGTGGCGCTTCCACATGCGCGTGCCATCGCCGACCGCAGCGCCAGCCGGGACAACGCAGCTGGTGGCGTTACACGCGATGCAGTCGCCAGATGGGCAACTGTCCGACGTCGAGCTGCTCGCGTCATCAGATGCCTCGCTCAATCAGACAGCGCTGGCCTTCGCATCCAAATGGCAGGGCGGCATGCTGGGCAAGGACGTCGTCGAACCCGGCGTGACGCCGCAATCGCACGAGGTGCTCCTTACCCTGGATTATGTGAACGATGTCCGTGGCAACACCGTCTCCCAGCAATAAACCCGGATCTTACTTGCCGATTCCCAGATTCTCGTAATATTTCACCGAATTTCCGCTAATGGCAACAATATCGGGGCGGCCGTCGCCGTTTATGTCGGCCACCACCACTCCGGACCCCGCCATCATGTTCTCATCCAACAGCTCATGGCGCCATTGCGTACCTGCGTCGTCTTCGGAATAGAAAATGTGAACGCTCGCCGGAGTGGGACGCCCTCGATTGGTGACGTCTACCGCAACGATGTCATCTCGCCCATCGCCGTTCAAATCGCCCACTGCCATCTCGTGGCCCTGCACTAGGCCTTTGAAGATGACGTTGCGCGTCCATTCACCTGCCTTGTTCGTATACACTACAATCTCGTCCCCATGCCAAGGCTCCTCGGCCGCGAGAAACCGCTTGCCCTTGATGTGGATCGGATAAACATCGTTGCTGCCCTGCGTCATGCCGCCCGCGCCGGGCACGATCCTGGGTTCGTCGCCCTTGGCTAATTGCTTGCGATCGAACTTCAGCTTGGCGCCCTTGCCCGACGGCGTGTAGAGAACGATGCCGTCGAAGCCGGCGATCATCAGGTCGTCGCGCTTGCCCGGGTTCCATTTCACCGCGTGCAGATGATGGACCACGCCATACAGCTTGTCATCCACGGTCGCGCGTTTCCATTGGTCGTCGAGCTTGGCCGGAACGCGCCAGAACAACAGCGGCACGTTGTCCTGATACTTGGGCTCGCCCCATCCCTTCAAACCCACAAACGGAGCCATGACGATTTCCTTTTTGCCGTTGCCTTCAAGATCAGCCCATGTGACGCGATGCGCGGTGGGCACGGCATCCACCGGGTACGACTTCCACAACGCCTTCGGATCGCCTTGGCTCTTCAGCAACCAGACAGAACCTTTGCTGGTTTTGGGATCCTGGCCGAAATCGGCAAGCAGAGCGAATTCCGGGATGCCGTCGCCGTCAATATCCGCTGGGGAAGCCCACAGCATCGCCCGCTTGTCGTTCAGCATGACGTGGCGCTCCCATCCAGGATTCTCGTACCACGCGAGATCGGGTTGGCCCGCCGCCACCGGAACAATATCGAGCTTGCCGTCGTGATTGACATCGGCAATGGCCACGCTGTACCCGCCGCGCAGTTGATCGCTGATCAAGTGCGTGCTGAATTGAACCGAGGTGGAGGGCGCATCGGCGCCTGCGATGGTGAACGTGAGCAGTCCTGCCGCGGACACGACGGCAGCAAGCGACACCACGAGCGCGCTTGGCTTTCGAATCGAAAATGTCATGGACCATTGGCTCCTGAGCGGCAATACTGACGTGGGCCGCCCACATCAGGAATTCTAGTAAATTCTCTCCTGCTTGCGCATATTCCCGAAGGAACCGATGTTGGCGATGGTGAACGAGAGCCGATATTGCGTGTCGTCGCGAATCCCGAAATTATAGCGCCGGTATTCCACGCTGATGCCGCAACAGTCGGTGTTATACGTGACCTCGGTGGTGCCGAAATCCAGAATGTGCAGCCGGAGATCGTAAAAAGCGTTGAACGCGGCATTCCAACCCTTGCGATTTTGATTCCCCACGGCGAAAATCACGTTAAGCTGATCGCTGCGGCCCGCCACCACCGGATCGGCGCGCACCTCGCTGTGGCCGATGCCCACCATGTACTTATTCGCAAACCGCATATTCCCGTTGAAGGTGGTGTTGGTGATGTGGCCCAACAGAGGATCGTAATCCATGCGCCACTCAAATCCCACCACGTGCTGAAAGCGCAGCGCGGAAACGATTGGCGAGTAATTGCGCGGCCCGTTCAGAAACGCGAAGCCGTCCAGTTCCTCGGAATCGTCCACCACGTTGCGCTGACCCGCGATCACCGCGCCTCCGAAGGTCGGATTGAAATAGCGGCTTTGCGCCACTTCCAGACTGAGCACCTCGTTCACGTTGCCGTTCTTGTCTTTCACGAAGAGGCGATTGGTGAGCGAAAGAGTCAACGAGTTGGTGTCCGACATCAAATCGGCTTCGTCGAAGCGGATAATGTCGTTAAAATTATCGATACCGTCGACAAAGTGGTATTGAATGCGCGGCTCGATAACGTGCTTTACCTTGTCGCCGCCTAGCCACTTGGGCGACTGGTAAATCTTCTCAAACGCGGGCGGGATCAATGTAAAGCGAACTTCGCGCGCGCTGCGCAACAGGTTTTGGCCCGTGATCAGGCCATTCACTATGCTGGAATCATACTCCGTCTCGCGCACGGCAAAACTGGCGTCCATGTTGAAGCCCGCGAAATGAAACGCGGTGGTGAGTTCCGGATATATGTCCACGCGGTCCACTAACTCGCGCGTCTGATACGTGGGCTGGGTCCGGTCCATAAAGCCCGCGCTGCTATTGAAGGAAAACCAGACCGGAATCGGACCGCTCAGAATCTGGCTGTCGCGGCCCTGAAACTCGGCCTCGGGCAGCTTCTTGATAATGATCCGATCGTCGGGATTGGCGTTTTCAAATTCTTCGTCGCGGTCGGCGGCCACGTCGAATACATAATTCGACCAGTGCTTCATCACCACTCCCACCGAATGGGTCTCCGAAAAGATGGTGTCGTGGAAGGATTGGCTGAAAGCCAGCCGAAATAGAAACGAACTCAGGTAATCCACGTGCACTCGCGCGAACCAGCCATCGCCCAGATCGGAATGCCCATCGAACGTCAATTCCTCGCCGCCCTGCTTCTGGATCACGCCGCCGCCAATGTTCACGCCTTTATCTTCCACCGCGTACAAATTGAGGCTGAAATCGGTTCCGGGCCGCACCTTTCCGCGCATTTCGAGTGTGTGCGCGGGGCCTCGCAGAGTGAAATATTGAATGCGATAGAGAGCGTCGTAACTGCGGTTGATGGCCCAATAATACGCCAGGCCGAACATCTCGCCATACAGCGAACTGTGTCCGATGTTGGGAGTCAGGAATCCGCTCTGCCGCGGCAGCTTCTTCAGCGATTTGTAATAAACCGGGAAATAGAAAATCGGCACCTTCTTCACGCGGAAAATAGCGCGATGAGTAATCGCGCGTTCGTTCGGAAGGATATCGAATTTGACGCTGCTCAGCCGCCACCAAGGCTTCGGAACTTTGCAATCCGTCACGAAGCCCTCGTGGATGATATACTTTCCATCCACTCGCTCGCCCCACTTCCCTTCAAAATAGAACGGATTATTGGTGGTAAGCAGCCCGGGCCGCGCGATGATCCTGGGCGCCGACGTCCCTTTGATGTCGTAAAAAATCCCGCTCTCGGTGTTGACGTTGTACTTTAGGTGATCGCAGGTGAGTCTGGTACCGTCCAGGAAATTCTCGTAACGGACGTTGCCCCACGCCTCAACATCGCCCGTATCGTCGTTATAATCCACCTTGTCTGCGTCGAACTTCTTGTCGATGCTCTCCATGTGCACGTGGCCGCTCAGATGCCGCAGATCGCCGTCCACTTCCTGCGTGTCCGAGGTAACGTTATAGTCCTCCGGATTGGGCGCGCCCGGGCGCACATACTTCAGCGGCTGATCCGGATTCGCCGCGTTGGGAGCCTCGGGTTGAGCGGGCGGCGGCGCCGTGATACTGGGCGGCGGAGGCGGAGGAGGAGCCTGCCCGGCGAGCGGAACAGCGGCGGCCAGCCAAGCAGCCACAAAAATCGCCGTGAGAGCTCCCAAACAAAGTTCGTGACTTTTGTTCTTAAATGTGTTACGAAGATAGGGAACCTCTTGGGCGAGGTTTTGAGGGGAAGGGCTGTCTGCGGAAGCTACGGAACGAGGCTTCAAGCGAAAACCGTAGCATGGATGTGCGGAGATCCGCAACCGGAACTTTTTGGGACGAGGTGTTTTGATGGAATGCCGATACTGCCAATCCGCGAACGCTGACGACGATCACCGCTGCCGCCGGTGCGGACGCCGCTTGCAGACCGGTCCGGCGTACACGTCATCCTCAGCGGCTGCGCCGGTTTTGGATTACAGAGCAGCTCCTGTCTTAGAGTACGCACGCGTCGAGGCGGTTCATTCCGGCCCCCATTCCGCGAACCGGACTGAAGTCCACACCGCACCGGAGCCATCCGCTCCACGGCGGCCCGTTACCTATCAGCCGTCACTCTTCAGCTCGCGCGAACTGCCCCGGGTTGTCCCCTTCGAAACGATCGCGCCGGAGCGCGTCCAGCAGCCGGCGCGCAAGACACAGCCAACGCAGCGCAAGTCCCAGCCATCCGCTCCATGCCAGCGGCATCGTAAGCCCATTCCCGGCCAGCAATCTATCGACTTCACGCACACCGCGCGTTCGCCCAAGGCCATGGAAGGCGTAATCTACTGCGACGCTCCAGTTGCGGTCCCCGCGCATCGCGCCATGGCGGCTGCGGCGGATGCCAGCATCGTGGTCATCGCGCTGGCCGTGTTCGGCGTCATCTTCCACCTGGCGGGAATCCTCTTCCACCTGGAGGGCGGCCTGATCCTGAACGCGAAGACGTCGCCGATGTTCCTGGCCGCGGCGGGATGTGTCGTGGTGTTTTACCGCGTGCTCTGGTGCATGGCGAATGGCGATTCCGCCGGCCAGCGCTGGACCCGGCTGCGGCTGGTGAATTTCGACGGGCGAAGGCCCACCCGCACCCAAAGGTTCTATCGCCTGGCTTCGGGACTCCTCAGCCTCCTGGCGGCCGGCATCGGGCTGTTGTGGAGCCTGGTGGACGAAGAGACGCTCACCTGGCACGATCACATCTCGAAGACCTTCCCCACGCCGGTGAATTAGCCCATCGGACAAGGTTCTACCGTCGCCGACATCGATCCCTTGCAGCGCGGAATCCGCCAATCGGCTCCGAACGCGTGGATCTGATCTCTCCCAAATTCGGCTACAGGCAAATCGCACGTCACCACGATCGTGCGGCCCGTGCTGTCCACCTCAATCACGTGCTTCCACGCTTGGGACTGCCCGATGGCGAACAATTTCTCGAGCATTTCGATGACATACTCGGCCGTGTGATCATCGTCGTTGAGCAGCACCACATTGTAGAGCGGCGCGTGCTGGTCGTGGGTGCCCTTGGTGGTCCTGGGATTTAGAATCGTGGCCGGAGGCATGCGTTCATTTCCTATGATAGCCGCAGGAGGGTGCTATCATCGAGATAGAAGGGGGCGCAACGGATTCGACGGGATTGAATCGTTGTGGGAAGGCGTGCCGGGTTCCGAGCTCCCGTAAAACGATCGGAAAACCAGAACTGCCAATCAACAGTTCGCTTACGCTGCTTAATTAATTAAGTAGCCGCCCCGGATGCTGGGCCTTGACGGCATTCAGCGGGCGTCATCTTCAAGGATTGGGCCGAGGGCTTCTGCTCGGAGCAGCAGGCTGACGACAATCGGGCTAAGCCGCCGTTTTCTTGCCGGTTCTAATGCGGCGGCCGACAACTACCGAATCGGAAACGCACGTAGTTCTTTTCACGGCGGGCTTTCTCGGACGCGGGTTCGACTCCCGCCGCCTCCACCAAATCTTCTTCCCTAAGCGGTCCGAGTAAGAACCGCGCGCCTTCCGTCATTTCGACTTCGAGTTGAGATCGCGCGACAGCATCAGCTTGAACGTCCATTTGTCCGCGCCGCCGGTCACCCCAACCCCGACGCCCGTTTCGATGTTCACGTACTTGCTCGAATGATCCAGCACCGCCCAGACCTCCTGAAACTGATCGCCAATCGGAAGAAAGTCGCGCAGCGGTCCGAAATCGGAATACTCTTCGGCCGCAACCGCCCATTTGTCGTTGATGTTGTAAGCGACGCGAGTGGCCGGCACGAATTCGAGATTTCCCAAACCGCCCCGGTACTGTGTGTCGACGATGGGATTGAAGATGATGTCCACCGGATGCAAATGCAGTCCGACGATGGGCCTGACTTCAGAGGTAAATCGTCTCGGCTCCCACCAGTCGTGATTGACGCTAAACTCGAAGTTCACGCCGTAAAAAAACGTGTGGTCGGCGGCATGCGGCCGCACGAAAAGCTCCCGTATCTTAAATCCGTCAACCGAAAAGCCGCGTCCCTCTGAGGCCGGCGTCCACACTGGCAGATACAGGCCCTGCTCAAACCAAGGGGTGACTCCGTAGGCCCACTCCCACGCGCCGTTGACTGAATGGTCCGGAATGATGCCGCCAGGGAAGTCGGGCGCCTTCCGTCCGACAGGCGTGTAGTTGGAGTGTATCTCCAGATTGAAGATCCCCGGCTCCGCAATCGCGGCGTCGTACACCTGGATCTCGTCCGTCTGGGCGATGGCCGCTGCCGGCGCCGCAAGCAGAACGAAGGCCATCACCGCCAGGCTGTTCCCACACCGGTTCTTCGGCGGAAACTCCATACTGGATCTAGTGAACCGTGTAGCGCGCCTTCAGCGCGAAAGGCGCGATCTCGATATCGAATTTCTCCCCGTTCGTCCGAACCATCTGATAGGTGCCGCGCATCGTGCCTACCGGGGTCTTCAGCGGGCACCACGAGGAATACTTGAACGATTCGCCGGGCGCGAGCACCGGCTGCTCGCCCACCACGCCCGGGCCTTTTACTTCCCGGACATCCTCGGCTGCGTCCGTAATGATCCAGTGCCGACTGATCAGTTGAACAGTCTCGGCGCTCTTATTTGTGATGCGGACGGTGTACTCAAAATACCATTCGCCCTGTTGCGGCCGCGAGTTTTCGGCGGAATATTGCGAGAGGACTTCCACCGAAACATCGTGGGTAACTGCTTCGGACAACGGACCAAGTTCTAAGGGAGTATCGGCCATCCTTTTAGCTTAACCGCGCTCCGCCACCAGCGACGGAGGCGCAGGCTCGCGCGGATCCGCGATGGCCTCATCCAACAGGATGGTGAAGTGCCTCGCCTTGTCTTCCACATCGTCCTTCAGCATGTTGAGCCGGCGCTCGATCGAATCCAGTTCATCGGCCAAGTGCAGACACGCGAGCACGGCCGTTCGGGTAGAGTCGACGTTTCCAGCGCGCGCCGCAATGGTGGACATGAGGTCGTCCACACGCTGTGCGAGTTGTTCGATCCGGCCCGGCTCCTCGGACGAAGCCACCAACGAATACGTCTGATTGAAGATGGTGACACGGACCGGTTCCGTGTTTGACATTAACTTACTTTGTCATTTTTGAACCGGTGGCGCAAGGCCCGCACCACTAAGTCCCGCTCAACAAATCCATCTGCCCGAGCAGTTTCTCAATCCGGGTGCGAACCTGCTTGCGCTCCGACCGCAATTCGTCCAGCTCCTGCCGGACTGCATCGCGCTCCGCAATGGCCGACGCCAGTTGCGATTCAAGCGTCGATTTTTCCGCGCGCAAACCGGCCACTACTTCTACCGCTCGCGTGATGCGCTCTTCCAAATGAGCGAGCGAGTCCAGTTCCTGTTGCGTGGCGTTCATGGCTTCTATGATAAAGCGCGGCGCGATAAACCGCTACGAGCCTGCGTGCGCGGCCTTGGCTTTTTCCACCAGCGCGACGAACGCCGGGCCATCGGTTGCGGCTATATCCGCGAGAATCTTGCGATTCAGATCGATGCCGGCCTTCTTCAGTCCGTTCATGAATTTGCTGTAGGAAATATCGGCGGCGCGGCAGGCGGCCCCGATGCGAACGATCCACAACGAGCGGAAATCGCGCTTCTTGCGGCGGCGTCCGACAAAGCCGTACTTCAAGGCCTTCTCGACGGCCTCTTGCGCCGCGCGATTCAGTTTGCTCTTGGTGAGGAAATAGCCCGACGCCCGGGCGAGCGTCTTGTGGCGATAGTCTCTGCGATTGGTACCGCGTTTTACTCTTGGCACGTTTTTACTCCTGGGTTAAATTTTGCCGGCGGCAACGGCACGTGCGGCGCCGTTCCACACAACATTCGTACTTAGTACGGAATCATTCTCTTGAGCTTAGCCTGGTCGGTCTCATCGGCCACCACGCTATGCTTCAGCTTGCGCTTGCGCGCGCGCGTCTTGGACGTCAAGATGTGGCGGGCAAACGAATGATGGCGAACCACCTTGCCCGTCCCGGTCTTCTTGAACCGTTTGGACGCACCCTTATGTGTCTTCAGCTTCGGCATTGAAATTTTCCTGGGTTAGACTGCGACTCCATCCAGTCTAGCACAAGGCCGGCCCGCGCTCGTGACAGCCTGTTACTTCAGCGTGGACTACTGTCTCAACCGGATAGCCCGCCGTCCCTTTCAGATTTACGCTGAATTGGGAGGAAAAAGCAAATCATGCGTCGCATGTGGATCGTTCTTGGACTTTCGGCAATTTCGTTTGCTCCCGCGCTTTGGGCGGCGAAAAAAACCACTTCGGACTCCGCGAATTCCGCTCATCCGGCAACGGCGAGGCGCTGGCCCGCACAGGACCTGAAGGGCACCATCAGCATGGTGGATCCGAAAATGAACCTGGTGGTAGTCCGCGATTCGTCGGGCGTGCCATTCGATATTACAGTCGCGCGGTCCACGCGGATCGATGCGGGCGCCAAGCGCGAGGAGCTTTCACAATTGGCGCCGAATCAATCCGTCGCGGTTCATTTTGTTCCTGAAGGCCGCGGCGACATCGCGCGGACCATCCAGGTCGGCCATTAAGCTGAAACCCCGCTTTACGCGGGATGCTTCAATAGCTTCTCAGCCTCGCGCAGGTGTTCCTCCATGGTGGGAAGCACACCGGTGGCGTAAGCTTTCACTTCGGGATCCTTTCCACGTTGCGCCTCCCGCTTGAACACTGCGATGGCCCGCTCGTGATCCCGCACCTCGTCGCGCAGGAATGGTGTGTCGAATCTCTTGCCCTTAAGACTGGCGAGCTGCTCGAGCGTCCTGTCGCGGCGGATATTGATCCCTTTCGGGATCGTCTGCCCGAGCTTGCTATCTAGAGCAGTTAGCTCCTGGTACGCTTTGGTGTGATCTTTCGCCAGGGTTTGGCCGAAGTCCTTCACGCCCGCGTGCGATGCTTTGCCCTCCGCCATTTCACCCAAATGCGCCTCGGTCATGTTGGAGACCGCAGCCATCTTGAGAAACTCCTTGTCCCGAGGACTGAGCTTCGTGGATTGACCTAACACGGGAATCGCCAATAAGACAGAACAACAACCCGCGATCAGCATGTGCTTTGGAAACATGGAAACCCTCCTCATTCCATGTTGGGGATGAAGTGGTGGGATAACAATCCAGTTGGGACTGTAATTATTCCCGGCTTTCCTGATACTCTTCCAGCCACGCCATCTGGATCGCTTCGAGCTTGCCCTCGGTCGACGCTTTCGGATCGTCCTTGAAGTCCGCCAGCTCCGTGATCCATTGGTGCAGATCGGTGTAGCGAATATGCGTGGGATCGAGATCCGGAAATTTCTCGGCAAGCGCCAGCGCGATGTCTTCGGTGTGGTCCCAGGTGAGCCCCGGCATTAGGTTTGAGTCCCCTTGAGCATGTTCTCGGCCAGCTTCAACGTCGCCTGATTCACTTCTTCGATCTTGGCCGCGATCAGATGATGGTCGTCCGAATTGTACACCAGCAGCAATTCGTTGATGGATTTATCGATGGCCGCGCGTTCGTCGCCAGTCAGTTCCGAGTAAGCACCGTGCTTGCGCGCTTTCTCGACCGCCAGCAAAATCGCGTCCGCCTCCACTCGCTGCTCGCGCACTTGCCGGGCTGCGAAATCCTGCTCGGCCTGCTCGAAAGACTCCTGGATCATCTTCTCCACTTGCTCGTCGGTCAGCCCGTACGACGGCTTCACTTCAACCGTGTGTTCCTTGCCGGTACGCTGATCGCGCGCCGTCACGCTCAAAATCCCGTTGGCGTCGATCAGAAACCGCACCTCGATGCGAGCCATGCCGGCTTGCACCGGATCGATGCCCTTCAGATCGAATCGCGCCAGGCTGCGATTATCCTTCACCAGCTCGCGCTCGCCCTGCACCACGTGGATCAGCACATTGGTCTGCCCGTCCACCGCCGTCGTGAAATTCTCCGTCGCGCTAGCCGGAATCGTCGAGTTGCGATGGATCAGCTTCGACACCACACCGCCCATGGTTTCGATGCCGAGCGAGAGCGGCGTCACATCCAGCAGCAGCTTGTTGTCGACCGTGCCCGATAAAATCGCCGCCTGTACTGCCGCGCCGAGCGCCACCACTTCGTCCGGATTCAGCTCGGTATGCGGCTTCACGCGGAACAGATTCTCAACCGCCGATCGCACCAGCGGAATCCGCGTCGATCCGCCCACCATCACTACTTCGTCGATCTGATCGACACCGACGCCGGCGTCCTTGATGCAATTGCGGCACGGCCCGAGCGTGCGATCGACAATCGGCGTGATCAGCTTGTCGAACAGCTCGCGCGTGATCTCGCGTTGATATTTCTTGCCGTGATATTCCAGCTCGATGTCGGCGACCGGGACGAACGAAAGCTTTTCTTTCGCATGAATCACCGCGCGCCGCAACCGCTGCACGCCTTCGTTGTTGCGCGACAAATCCTCGCCCCATTCGCTCGCGACGTCTTCGAGCGCGATGCGCAGCAGCAGGTTGTCGATGTCATCGCCACCCAGGTGAGTGTCGCCGTTGGTCGCCAGCACTTCAAAGATCCCGTCGTGCAGCTTGAGGATCGAGATATCGAACGTCCCACCGCCCAAATCGTACACCGCGACAATGCCATTCTCGCGCTTATCGAGCCCATAAGCCAGCGCCGCTGCCGTCGGCTCGTTCACTAGCCGCAAAACTTCCAGGCCCGCGATCCTCCCAGCATCCTTGGTGGCCTGCCGCTGCGCGTCGTTGAAATAAGCAGGAACCGTGATCACGGCTTTATCCACCGGCACGCCAAAATATTCCTCGGCATTTTGCTTGAGCTGCCGTAGCACCATCGCCGAGATCTCGGGCGGCGTGAACGTTCGATCGCCCAGCTGGAGCTGAATCACCGATTCGCTGCCCGCCGCAATGTGAAATGGAAAAAGCTTGAGCTCTTCTCCGACATCGGCGAGCCCGCGCCCCATCAGACGCTTCACCGAATACACCGAACGCTGGGGCTGCGTCATCAGTAGCTCGCGCGCGGGATTCCCGACTACCACCTCGCCATTCGCCGCGATCGACACCACGCTCGGCACCAGCTTGTCGCCGTCCGCGCCCGGAATAATCCGGGGGCCGGTGAGGTCCATGAACGCCACCAGGCTGTTGGTGGTGCCGAGATCGATCCCAACAATATGGCCGGTGGATGTGAAATCAATTTCCATGGTTAGCCGGAACCAGCGTCCTTTCCACTTCAGAAACCAGATTGGATATATACTTTCGACGGTTCAACACATTGCGAATTTCGCCGAGCACCTCGCGCGAAGGCGCGGCATCGTACTTCAAAAATAGCGCCGCCAGTTCCTCACCGGTCGCAGCCAGCATGCTCGCGAAATTCTTCTCCGCCTGCTCCAACTGCGGACGCGCCGAATCATCCCCGCCCCGCATCTCTTCCAGCGCCATGTTCAACTCGAAAACCTCTTCGAGCAACTCCGGCGGAACGTCCTTCGAACGCTGCTCGCCGATATCGAAGCCTTCCAAACCCAGCAAATACTGCGCGCGCTTGATGGGATCCTTCAGCGTCCGATAAGCATCGTTCAGCGCCGACGATCGATCCAGCGCCCACTGCCGCTCGGCTTCCGGCTTGCGCATAAATCGATCGGGGTGGAGCTCGCGGCTCAACGAATAAAAGCGCTGTTGCAGGTCATCGAGCGAGAGATTGAGGCTGCGAGGGAGGCCGAAGATCTCGAAATAGTCCGTCACGCGGAAAATGACGTGCCGCAGCCGCAGCTTTTCTTCGCGTTCGGATTATCGAACTCGAAGCCGGAGTGAATGAGCGAGTCTTTCCAATCCAGCGTCATGCCGTTCAGATAGACCATGCTCTTGGGGTCCACGAAAACCTTCACGTCCTCGAATTCGTAGACCGTATCGGTGGGCCGCGGCTTCACATCGAATTTGAAAAGATAGCTCAGGCCGCTGCATCCGCCGCCCAGGACGCCCAGGCGCAGTCCTCCCTGGACGCCATGTTTGGCAAACTGTTCGCGAATCTTCCCGACGGCCTTGGGTGTTACGGTAACCATCACCTAGTTAGATGCAACGCTTGCCGAGACGGCTTCAGTCTTGCCCGCTTTCGCCTTGTAATCGCTGATGGCAGCTTTGATCGCGTCTTCGGCAAGCACTGAGCAGTGAATCTTCACCGGCGGCAGGCTCAGCTCGTTGACGATGTCGGTGTTCTTGATGGCCAGCGCTTCATCAACCGTCTTGCCGCGCAGCCATTCTGTCGCCAGCGACGAGCTCGCGATCGCGCTGCCGCAGCCGAACGTCTTGAACTTGGCGTCTTCGATGATGCCGGTCTCCGGATTCACCTTCACCTGCAGCTTCATCACGTCGCCGCATTCCGGCGCGCCTACCATGCCCGTGCCGACGTTCGGATCGCTCTTATCCATCGAGCCGACGTTCCGGGGGTTGTTGTAGTGGTCGATTACTTTGTCGGAATAAGCCATTTGGTGTCCTCTCTTATTTTTACTTTCCGCTCCCTCACGGTCGCGGCTCTGTTTCTCTTAGTGCGCGGCCCACTGAACCTTCGATAAATCGATGCCTTCTTTCGCCATTTCATAAAGCGGCGATAATTCGCGGAGCTTCCTCACCACGTCGATCACTTTGGCAGCGACGTAGTCCACTTCTTCTTCCGTGTTGAAGCGTCCCAAGCCAAAGCGAATAGACGAGTGCGCCAGATCGTCGCCCGCGCCCAGCGCCTTCAAAACGTAGCTCGGTTCGAGCGTTGCCGAAGTGCAGGCCGACCCGCTCGAAACCGCGATATCGTTGATGCCCATCAAAAGCGACTCACCTTCTACGTACGCGAAGCTGATGTTCAGATTATTCGGCAGACGGTGTTCCATGGTCCCGTTGATGTACGTTTCATCCAATTCGGATTGCAGCTTGTCGCGCAGCTTGTCGCGCAGATAAGCCATCCGCTTCGATTCTTCCGCCATCCCGGCCTGGCATAACGCGCACGCCTCACCCAATCCAACGATGCCCGGAACATTCAACGTACCCGACCGCATGCCGCGTTCATGTCCGCCGCCATCCATCTGCGCGGTGAGCTGCACGCGCGGACCTTTGCGCCGAACATACAGCGCGCCGACTCCCTTGGGCCCGTACATTTTATGGGCGCTCATCGACATGATGTCGATGTTGTCCTTGATCACGTTCACCGGCACCTTGCCCACCGCCTGCGTCGCGTCAGTGTGCAGCAGCACGCCCTTCGATTTCGCGATCTTGCCCAGCTCCGCGATCGGCTGAATCACGCCGATTTCGTTGTTCGCGTACATGATGCTGATCAGGATCGTCTTGTCGGTGATGGCCGCCTGCAACTGCTCCAGATCCACCAGGCCGTTGGTCTGCACCGGCAGATACGTCACGCGCACGCCGTGTTTTTCCAGGCGCTTGCATGTATCGAGAATCGCCTTGTGCTCGGTGGCCGCCGTGATGATGTGGTTGCCCTTTTCGGCGTACATCTCAGCCACGCCCTTCAACGCGAGATTGTTCGACTCCGTCGCGCCGCTGGTGAACACGATTTCTTTCGCCGTGGCGCCGATCAAGCTCGCGATCTGCTTGCGCGATTTCTCGACCGCTTCCTCCGCTTCCCAGCCAAAGCTGTGATTGCGGCTGGCGGCGTTTCCGAACGTCTCCAGAAAATACGGTTTCATCGCTTCGAACACGCGCGGGTCCATCGGCGTGGTCGCGTGATAGTCCATGTAAATCGGCAGTTTCATTTTTTCGTCCTTCATCACATTGTCGCCGGCGGAGCCGCCAAATCATACAAACGGTCGCCAGCCTTCGCCAACGGATCTTCGCCTTCGCTCTTCGGGGAATCCGCGGACATATCTGCGATACTGATGCTCGCCAAAAGCCGCAAGATCCCTTCGTGAACCTTCTGCAGCGGATCGCGCACAATGCACTTGTCGGTGTGGCAGCAATAGCCGTGCTCGGTGAAGCACGCCGTCAAAAACACCGGGCCGTCGATGGTGCGAATCACCTCGTACGCCGTGATGTCGCGCGCGTCCCGAGCCAGCTTGTAGCCGCCGTTGGTCCCGTGCTCGGACTGCAGGAATCCGTTCTTCACCAGCTTCTGCAGGATCTTCGATAGCAGCGCCGACGGGATTCCGTAAGCTTCAGCGATCTCCTTCGCGCTGGAACTCGCAGGTGCATTCACCGCCAGGTGCTTGAGGGCGATCAGTCCGTAATCCGCTTTTTTGGTGAGCTTGAGCATACGAAGTCCGATCTGGGACCGGAACAGTCCTACATCCATAATCACGCTGGATGTATCTAGTTGTCAAGTAGATAGATATCTACGACCGAAAGCATCGCAGATCGTTGGAGTTACCCCGCCGCAACAACCTCAACGACGGATTCGGCGGCTCAGGAATACTGGGATGTCGCGGGAGCCCTGCGTCACCGCCACAATCTCGATGGCAGGGCGTCCAGCGCGGTAAATCACGAGGTACGCGCCGACCGGCCAAAACAAAACTGGGTGGGACGTCAGGTCTTCGCGCCGGTGCCCCATGCCGGGTGTTCGTCCGAGGGCCTCAAAAGCATCGAACAGCTTTTCGATCCAGCGGTCGGCAGCGTCGATATCGTCCGCGGCGATGTGCTCCCAGATTTCGTCCAGATCGAAGTCCGCGTCAACGCTGAGGATGTAGCCGCTCACGCACGCGACTTCCGGCGCTCGCCGGACTTGCGCTGCAACCGGACGCGAGTCTCAGCCGGGTCGACGGTCTCGCCGCGATCGAGGGATGCCAAGCGTCGGCCGAGCTCGCCATTGAACTCCGCCAGTTGAGCGGCTCGAGCGGAATCATGTTCCTCCAGAAGCCGAAGCGCTTCACGGACAACCTCACTCGCCGAGTTGTAGCGTCCGGATCCGACTTTGGCGTTGACAAATTTTTCCAGCTCCGGGGTGAGCGATACGTTCATACGAAGTTCCTACATCAACCTACCGACAATAACGAAGTTTGTCAATCTCTGTTATCGCACAAATCGGTAGAACTACAGTTGCAATTAGTAGATCTACTATTTATACTTAGATTGAAAGGGTGCACACTGTGCAGAGCTATCTAACCCCGGAAGAAACAGCGGAGCAACTCAAAGTGGAGGTGACGGAAATCATCGGACTCATCGAGCAAGGAAAACTACGCGCGATACGTATCGGCAGCAACATCCGCATTCCAGAGTCGGAACTGGAGAAACTGGTGGTCACCAGCGCTGCGGGGCCGACTCCCTCGGCGCCGGCCGCAACAGAGGCCCTACCGGACAATTCACGGCTGGTTCCCACCCGAACGGGCCGGACAACGTTTAGGGTGTCAGGTTCCATCGCGGCGGGCGCTGAAATCTGGCCCGGTAAAATGCGCTACCCGATCAGGTTCCCGAAGTCATTCATGGATGCCTTGTTGGCGCATTTCCTGGAAGGCGAAGTCGCGGTGGGCGGCAGTTTCGACGGTCCGGTGCGGGGAAGTCTGGGCGAATTCATCCAGCAGAAACTCAAGACCAAGATGAATCCCG
The DNA here is from genome assembly GCA_963772905.1 of Bryobacterales bacterium. Taxonomy (GTDB): domain Bacteria; phylum Acidobacteriota; class Terriglobia; order Bryobacterales; family Bryobacteraceae; genus Palsa-89. Next base: position 126,761 of record CAVYZD010000002.1, read on the forward strand.
CTGTGTACATGGCGGCACTATTGATTGATGAGGGATACGCCGAAGCCTCGCGCAGGGGCTACATTCGGTTTCGCGACAGAAAGGAGGCGAGGCCAAGCAAGTGACCACAACACGACGGAAGAAAGACGAAGTTTATGAAATTCGATGTTCCCGGTGTTCTCACAAATCCCGATGGCACATGAGAACCCCGCCTGAGGCAGTGAGAGACACTAAGGCCGAGGGCTGGTCGCAGACTGCATCCGGTGAATGGCTGTGCCCTAAACACACACAGATGTCATAATCACGAACAAACCAGAGAAATTTCCGGGCCCAACGATAGGCATTTCCAACGCAGTGACCACGATCATCCGCCCACCATAGCCTAAAATTGAAATCGGCCGCCACAAGATCCCCGGAGCCGTGCACCGTGCCACCTACCGAAATTACCAAACGAACCCAACGCGACCCCGTCCTCCACAAAGGCTGCCACCACGTCTACGAGATCCAGGGCAGCGGACCGCCCGTGGTTCTCATCCAAGGCGTCGGCGTGCACGGCGGCGCTTGGGCTCCGCAAATCAGCGCTCCGGCGGCGCATTATGAATGCCTCTGGTTCGACAATCGCGGCTTGGGCCGAAGCCAGCCGCTCGGAGCCGGTTTGAGCATCGCGCAAATGGCCGAAGACACGCTCGCGCTCATGGACTCGCAAGGCTGGGCGTCGGCGCATCTGGTCGGCCACTCCATGGGTGGACTCATCGCCCTCCACACCGCGCTCTCGGCTCGCGAACGCGTGCGAAGTTTGTCACTGCTGTGCTCGTTCCCGCACGGCCGCGATGCCACGCGTCTCACCCCGTGGATGCTGTGGACCGGCCTGCGCACTCGCATCGGGACCAGGCCGCAGCGGCGCAAAGCGTTCGTTGAAATCGTGATGCCGCCCGCAGCGGTCCGCTACAATGCCACGCCACGGCTGCACGAACTCGCCGGCCTGCCGACCTTGGTGGTGAGCGCCGAGCACGATCACATCGCATCCGTCGCAGTCGGCCAAGCCATGGCCGCCGCGATCCCAGGCGCGCGATTCGTCCAGATCCCGGACGCCTCGCGTGGGGCGTCATTGCAGCATCCCGAGCGGGTGAATGCGCTGCTGAGGGAGCACTTGGGCGCGGGCTAGGGCTGGAGCCCCGGCGCGATGTACGTGTAAAACACCGCGATCAGGCCGATCACGCACGCCAGCAACGCGCTGTGCTTCAGCGTGAAGCGGAATAGCTTGGCTTCTTCATCCGGCGCCATCCCGGTAGCCGCCGCAGCCACCGCGATGCTCGACAGGCTGATCATCTTGCCCATCACACCGCCGGCGGAATTGGCCGACGCCATCAGCACAGGATTGAAGCCAAGCTTGGTTGCGGTCACCACCTGCAGATTGCCGAACAGCGCATTGGCCGAGGTATCCGAACCCGTCAGGAAAACGCCCAGCCAGCCGAGAATCGCGCTGAAGAACGGAAATGACGCGCCGGTCGCCGCGAACGCGAGCCCCAACGTTCCGGTGGCGCCCGAGTAGTTCATCAAGAACGCCAATCCGAGCACGCACGCTAAAGTGATGAGCGAAAACGTAAGCTGCCGCATGGTGCTTGCAAAAATCTTCAGCGCCTGCATGGGCGGCACGCGCAGCACGAAGCACGAGAGGATGCACGCGATCATGCAGGATGTTCCCGACGCCGACAGCCAGTTCAAGTTGAAGATCGCGGCGTAGGGCGAGACCTTGGCGGTCACCGGAGGAATGCGTGCGATCAGATTGTGCAGGCCCGGCCACGCGATTGGGATGCTGACCGAATTGAGCGGCTTTTGCATCGGCGCCCAGCCCCACAACAGCACGCAGATCACGAGCAACAGATAGGGGCTCCAAGCCAAGAACACTTGTCCCATCGAATGTTGCTCCGTATCGGCGGCCTTGGCGGCGGCGCTCAGTTCGTACTTCTCCTTGTCCTTCGGCTTCCAAAACAGGAACAGCACCACCAGCACGCCGAGAGCGCAGAGCGAAGCGATCAAATCCGTAAGTTGCGGACCGACAAAGTTGGAGATAGCGAATTGCAATCCGGCGAATGTTACGCCGCACAGCAGCGCGGCCGGGAACACCCGGGCCAGCGCGCCCCAGCCGCCCATCACCACCACCAGATACGCCGGGACGATCAGCGAAACCGGCGCGCACATGCGGCCCACGCCCGCGCTCAATCGCATCAACGGAAGGCCGGTGATGCCAGCCAGCGTGACGATCGGAATCGCGATGGACCCAAACGCCACCGGAGCCGTATTGGCCAGCAGGCAGATGGCGGCCGCGTGAAACGGGGAGAATCCCAGGCCAGCCAGCATCGCAGCGGCCACCGCGACGGGCGTTCCGAATCCGGCGGCGCCTTCAAGAAATGCGCCAAACGCGAACGCGATGAGCAGCGTCTGCAGCCGCGGGTCGCGCGTCAAGCTGCGGAGTGAATGCTTGATCGCTTCAAACTTTCCGGTGTCGAGCGTGAGGCGATATAGGAACAGCGCCCAAATCACGATCCAGCCGATGGGAAACAATCCGTAGGCGGCTCCATACGCCGCGGCCGACACGATCCGCTCCACCGGCATACCATACAAGAAAAACGAAACCAGGATTGTTGTGCCCAACCCGGAAACCGCCGCGATCCAGGCCGGCGTCCGCTTTACGCCCAGCAGGAACAGCAGGACGAAAATAGGCAACGCGGCAACAACCGAAGACGCCAGCAAGCTTCCGTGGATGGGTGTGTAATTGTGTTGCCACATGAGGTGAACGTTATGTATATCAGAGCGGCTTGGTCGGGTTCAAGTATTTCGTGTTACGAGGGGGTAACGGGCCAGGTTCATTTCCCGGCGGGGCCCGGTTGGCTTGACTCCGAGAAACCCAGGTCCCTACAATGAGATGTGTCCATATAAGGAGGCCGCATGCTCAAATCCATTGGCTTACCTGAACTCCTGGTGATTTTGGTTGTCGCCGTTCTGCTTTTCGGCGGAAAGAAGCTTCCAGAGTTGGCGAAAGGTTTAGGCGAAGGCATCAAGAATTTCAAGAACGCAGTAAAAGACGAACATCAAGACGTCGACGCAAAGAAGTAGCGTAAGGCTTCCAGGACTCGCCCGCAAGTTGAGCGAACCAAATCGACATTAGAAAGCAAAACCCCCGCGACACCATGCGCGGGGGTTCGTGTTTTTCGAGGGCTCGAAAACTACGCCTTCTTTTTCGGGGGTACGATCGCGTCCTTGACGGCTTTGGCAACCCTGAACTTCACCACTTTTTTGGCGGGAATCTTGATTGTCTCGCCGGTGGCGGGATTGCGGCCCAGGCGCGCCTTGCGATCCACGCGCACTAGACGGCCAATGCCGGGGATCACAAACACGCCGTTCTTCTTGGTCTCGCGAACGGCCAATTCAGAGAAACTTATGACGAACTGCTTGGCTACCTTCGTGGTGGTACCGGTGGCTCCGGCCAGTTCCTTGATTACTTGCGTCTGCGTCAACCTAGTTGCTGCTGCCATTTACTTCTCCTTGTATGGTTCTTCCAATTTCCGGCGCCAGCTTGCCAAAACATAACCGCACCGAATTGTTTCTACCAAATCATACGAGATGCAGAACGGCTTGTAAAGAGAAGAATGCTCCAAATCTGCGTTTTTTCTCGGCTTTCTGAGACTACCACGTTCCGGGAGCCGATGGAATGGGCTTTTGACGCTATTGAGACGCTCGAAAGCCCGAATTTACGCGGTGCGGGCGGTTTGCGCCAGATCCAGCGTTTCGCTTGACGCGCCGCGCGGCGAGGCTGCGCCGTTCGCCAATCCCAAACGGGCGCGCAATTCGGAGTCTAAGCGAGCGGCCATCTCCGGGTTCGCCAGCAAAAACGTTCGCGCGTTTTCACGCCCTTGGCCAATGCGCTGGCCGCCGTAGCTCATCCAGGAACCGCTCTTTTCCACAAGTTCCTGGGTGACGCCCAGATCCAGCAGATCGCCTTCGCGCGAAACTCCCAGGCCGTACAGAATATCCACTTCCGCCTCGCGAAATGGCGCTGCGACTTTATTCTTGACGACTTTGACCTTGGTTCGGTTGCCGACAACTTTCTCGCCGTCCTTAATCGCGGCCATACGGCGCACTTCCACGCGTACCGAGGAATAGAATTTCAGCGCGCGCCCGCCGGTGGTAGTTTCGGGATTGCCGAACATCACGCCGATCTTCTCGCGGATTTGATTAATGAAGATGAGCAGTGTATTGGTCCGCGCCACGCTGCCGGTCAGTTTTCGCAAGGCCTGCGACATGAGGCGCGCGTGCAGGCCCATGTGACTGTCTCCCATTTCGCCATCTAACTCCGCCTTCGGTACCAGCGCCGCCACCGAATCCACTACCACCACATCGATGCCGCCGGAGCCGATCAGCGCCCCCGCGATTTCGAGCGCCTGCTCGCCATAGTCCGGTTGCGAGACGATCAGGTTGTCCACGTCCACGCCGAGATTCTTGGCATATGCAGCGTCCAGCGCGTGTTCAGCATCGATAAAGGCCGCGGCTCCGCCGGCTCGATGCACCTGCGCGATCACTTGCAAGGCCATGGTGGTTTTTCCGGACGACTCCGGCCCGAAAATTTCGACGACCCGGCCGCGCGGGAACCCGCCCACTCCCAACGCAGCATCCACTGAGATGGAACCACTGGATATCACGGCCACTGGCAGAACCGTGCGGGATCCGAGGCGAAGGACCGAGCCCTTGCCGAATTGCTTGTCCATTTGACTAAGAGCGGCGTCAATCGCGCGTTGACGCGCGGCGGAATCAGTAGAAGTACTGGGCGAACTGGTTTGATCTTTCACGGCGAAATAGTGCCGGCCCGGCCTGGGTTGTCTCAGAGGTTGTCTCATGTGGTAGAGTTATGGAATCCCGCGCCTGGCATTCGTGTTTTTCCTGAATCGAGACCATTATTGTGATCTGCCGCACTACCGATAGAACTCTCATGACTCGTGCCATAATCTTCCTAGTTCTCTCAGCCTGCCTAGCCTGCTTTGCCAACGCGCAAAGCCTGATCCTGTACTCGGGCAATGGCCAAATAGTATATTCCGCGTCCTATCAAACGACCCAGCCGCTGGTAGTAGAAGCGCTGGATGCGAACGGGAAGCCGCTTCCGGGTGTCGCCATTTCCTGGACCGTTACCGCAGGCATTCCCGGCGCCTCGCCCCAGTTTCCCAGCATCCCCGGCAACATTCCCGCCCCACAGCCGGTGACCGATTCCAACGGGATGGCGAGCACGGATTATACCAGCGCGACGTTAAATTCCGAAGCATCCTTTGCGTTTACCACCGTGACCGCGAGTTCGAAGTACGGAAGCGTCGACTTTACAGTGATCACCGTTGCATTCCTGTTTGGGAATCCTCCGCCCTCCATCAACTTGGTCACGCCCGAGCCCGCCTCAACGTTGACGGCGGCGCAGGGCAGCACAATTCCCGGGGCTGTTCAGGTGAAAGTTCAGGCCGGAACCGGCGCGGAGACCAACGCCCCGATTCCGAATGTCAGCGTCTTTATGGTCAATGGCCTCGATCCCACGAAACCGGCGGCCGCGCATTGCAATGGCCCGGGCGGAGTTGTGTACACCGACGCCTCCACTCCTACGTGTGTCGGCAGCAAATGTACGGGCATCGCCACTTGCGATCTTGTGGTAACCAGCCCGGCTGGCCTCTATTCGTTGCGCGCGAGTGTCGGCGACATCCAGAGCACCACTTCGTTTAACCTGCAGGTCAATCCAGGGCCGCCCTGCACCTACACCATTTCACCTGCCTCCCGTGCCTTTACCACTTCGGGCGGCACGGGGAGCGTAAGCGTAACAGCCGGCACAGCGTGCACCTGGGTGGCCACCAGCAATGCGAATTTCCTCACCATTACTTCGGGCGCGTCGGGCACCGGAAACGGAACAGTCGACTACAGCGTGGGTGCGGACGCGAATGGGACGCGTAGCGGTACATTGACCATCGCAGGCAAGACTTTCACCGTGAATCAAGGCGCGGGCAACGGCGGAGGATTATCGATCACAACGCCCGCAAATTTGCCGGGCGGGACGGTCAACCAGTCGTATTCGACAACTTTATCTGCTACTGGCGGAAACCCACCGTACACGTGGTCGATCACGTCGGGCGCGCTTCCAGTTGGACTCACCCTAAACGCCTCCACGGGTTTGATCAGCGGCGCCCCGACTACGGCCGGCACCACGTCGTTCACCGCCAGTGTGCAGGATAACAACTCTTCGACGACCTCGATGCCCTTCTCGATCACCGTCAGCGCGACGTCCTCCACATTTATCATTACGAACACTTCGTTCCCCAACGGCGTTGTCGGCACGGCCTACCAACCAGAGGCGATCACATTCAACGGGGCGTCAAATTCGATTTTCGGAGCGCATCCTACGTTCCAGATCTCCTCCGGAGCGCTGCCCGATGGACTAGGCCTGACCACAAACCCTGACGCGTCCTATTCGATCACGGGCACGCCGACCACAATTGGCGTTTTCAATTTCACTCTAACCGGGACTGATTCGGTGGGCGATACGGCGGCAGCCAACTACACCATCACTATCACCGGACCGGTAGTCCCGGAGACGATGAACGCGAGCCCGGCGATGCTGGCCTTCACGGTCCAGTTGGGCTCTCCCACCGGTCCGATGCCGCAGACTATATCCATCACTGGAAGCACCGGGCTGCTGGCCTTTACCAGCGTTGCAACCACGAGCAGCGGTGGAAGCTGGCTGACGCTGCAGAATTCGGCCGGAAATACGCCGGGGACGATTAATGTCTCGGTGACAAATTACTCCAAATTGCAGCCGCAAGTTTATAACGGCACGATCATGGTCAGTTCGCCTGCGTCCAACAGTCCAGTTGCGGTACCGGTGACTTTGACGGTACTGGCGGCGCCAGGGCTCGCTGCCAGCCCACAACAAATCGCCTTGAGTCAAGGGCAGACGGCCGGCTCCAATCCGACCACTCAGAGCATTCAAGTTTCGGCGGGAACGGGTCAGACGTCGGCCTCCATTGGCTTCAGCGTTACGGCAACCACGAATAAGGGCGGCAATTGGCTGAGCGTCACCCCAACCGCGGCCACCACGCCGGCGACACTCACGGTCACCATCGATTCGGGAGGCCTTACGGTAGATACCTATTCGGGAACGATCATGGTCGAGCCCACAGCGGGCGCGGTTCAGATTGTCACCGTGACACTCACCGTGGTCAATCCGCAAACACTTAGCGCGACGCCAACTCCAGTGTCATTCACCTACCCCCAGGGAGCTCCGACTCCGCAGGCGCAAACCGTGACGGTATCGAGCGGCACGGGACCGGTCTTGAGCCTATCGACAGCGGTGACGACCACCGACAAAGGCAATTGGCTGTCCGTTAGCCCCACTGGCGGCACCACTCCGCTGGCGCTTTCCGTTGCGGTGAATCCGGCGGGGCTCACTCCGAAAATCTACACCGGCACCGTTACGGTGAGCGCGTCGGACGATGCGGTGACTCCGTTAACGATTCCCGTGGCCTTAACCGTCATTACGGGCGGGCCCAACATCACCTCGGTTGTCAATGCGGCGAGCTCCACTACCGGACCTGTGGCGCCGGGTGAATTCGTGACGATTTACGGGTCAGGCCTCGGCCCGGCAGCGGGCGCCGGCACCACTTCCACGGGAACCATCAGCACCACCCTGTCCGATACGCAGGTGTTCTTTGACAGCTTCTTCGCGCCAATCCTGTTCACCTCGGCCGGGCAAGTGAATGTGATCGTTCCCTATCAACTGGCTACCAAGAGTTCGACGAACCTAACGGTGTGGTACAAGGGGACCGCCTCCGCCGGCGACGATCTGCGGGTGGTGGATTCGGTGCCCGGTATTTTCGTTTTGAACGCAGCCGGTCAAGGCGCGATTATCAATCAGGACGGGACCGTCAACTCAGCCAAGAATGGGGCGGCGATCGGTTCGGTTGTCAGCATCTACGCCACCGGTCAAGGCGAGACCAATCCGCCGGGAATGAACGGGGTGATCGCCACGGTTGCTTCGCCGCAGCCGCCGCCTTTGCCGGTCACGGTTGAGATCGGCGGGCTGCCGGCGACCGTATCGTACGCTGGAAACGCGCCGGGAGCGCCCGAAGGGTTCATGCAAGTGAACGCAATGGTGCCGCCGGGTGTTCCGATGGGGACCAGCGTTCCCATTGTGGTTACGGTGGGTACGGCGTCCAGCCAGACGGGCGTCACCATCGCCATTCACCCCTGAGACCAGAGAGCTAGTCACACCATAGGGGCGCGCTGCCGATAAGTATCAGCGTGGAGCCGTCCCTAAGCCAAAGAGCGCTGCCGGAATTCGAACGGCGGTTTCGATCCGTATTTGCCAACGCCGCAATCGGAGTTGCCATCATTGACGCCAGCGCCGTCTTCATTTTCGTGAACCAAGCGTTGTGCAAGATGAGCGGCTATGGGGAGCAGGAACTGTGTGGAATGATGTTCACCGAGCTGCTGCATTCGGACGACCGGACTTTGCGGCTGGAGGTTTTCCGGCGGATTCTGGAAGGTGCGCTCGGCAGCTACATCTACGAGCGGCGCTTGCTGCGAAAAGATGGAACGTTGATGTGGGTACGAACCAGCGTCACGGTTCCGAGCGAACCAGCCGGGGTGGCGCAGGTGTTTCTCGTGGTGGAGGACATCACCCAGCGGAAAGAAGCCGAAGACGCGCTTCGGGCGTCGGAAGAACGTTTTCGCATCGCGGCGGAAAACGCCAGCGACATGATCTACGAATGGGACTTGAAGACCGGAGAGGTGGGTGTGTTTGGGCCGGCCAATCAATACATGGGTGACTGGCCCACGCCGGGGAGTTTCGACGCTTGGGCGAAGATCGTCCATCCGGAAGATCTGGAACAGCTTCTCCCCGCATTTACCCGTTTTATCGAAAGCGGGGAGCGCTACAGCGGTGAATACCGGATTGTCGGGCGCAACGGAAAAATCTACCACTATTCCAATCGCGGGCAAGCGGTCCGCAATGCCGCCGGCGAGCCTTACAAATGGATCGGACTCACCACCGATATCACGGAAGCCAAGCTGTCCGAGGAAGCGACATCGCAATTGGCGGCCATCGTTCAATCGTCGGACAGCGCAATCATGGCGACTGATACGGCGGGCGCCATCACCACCTGGAATCACGGGGCAGAGACGCTGCTCGGTTACACGGCGCCCGAAGCGCTGGCGCTTTCCATTTCCTCGTTATTATCGTCGGCCGAGCTGGCTCGCGAGATTCGCTCACAGATCCGGGACGGCCAATCCTCGCGGCTGGACGAGGCGCTCTTTCTGCGTCACGACGGCAGTACGGTTCCGGTTCTGTTGAGCATTTCTCCCATCCGCAAGCCCAGCGGGCAGCTCAGCGGATCGGCCATCATCGCGCGCGACATCAGCGCTCGCAAGCAGGCCGAAAAAGAAATCGCGCACTGGGCCATGCACGACCATCTGACTGGGCTGCCCAACCGTTTGTTGCTCGCCGAGCGCCTGGCGCTTAGCATTGGCAGGGCCGAGCGTGCGAAGGCCAATCGCGCGGCTTCGAGAACGGCGGTGATCTTCGTGGATTTGGATGGATTCAAGTTCGTCAACGACACGCTGGGACACGAGGCCGGCGACCTGCTTCTGCAGCAAGTCGCTCAGCGGCTGTCGGCTTCGGTGCGGCGCGGAGATCTGCTGGCGCGCATGGGAGGCGATGAATTCATGGTGGTGGTGAACAGCGTCAGCGACGATGAGGCCGCCCTGGGGGTGGCAGAACGTTTGCGGGCTGCGTTGCGGGAACCGTTGACGGTGGCACATCACGAACTCGTCATCACCGCCAGCATGGGAATCAGCATGTATCCCCGGGACGGAAGGGACGCGAGCGCGCTGCGCCGGAACGCGGACGCCGCCATGTACGAAGCCAAGCAGGCGGGTAAAGATCGAATCCACTTTTATACGCCCGCCCTCGGCGCCGCATTCCAGGTGCGCCTGGCATTAGAAACAGACCTGCGTCACGCGCTGGACCGCGATGAGTTGTGCCTGCATTATCAGCCCATTTTCACCGCCGGCGATAATCGCCAGACGGCGTACGAAGCTTTGGCGCGCTGGGAGCATCCCAGCCTGGGCTTTGTGCCTCCGAACCAATTCATCCCGGTGGCGGAAGAAACCGGGCTCATCATCCGGCTGGGCGAGTGGGTGCTGCGCGAGGCCTGCCGCCAATGCCGCTGGTGGCAGGACCATGGACAGCCTTTGGTGCGTGTGGCCGTCAATGTTTCTCCGCTGCAATTTGCCCGCGCCGATTTTGTCCCCACCGTACTGGCCGTGCTGCGCGAGAGCGGCCTCAGGGGCGATTTGCTGGACCTGGAACTCACCGAATCGACCGTGATGCGCGATATTGACAGCGCAATCGAAAAGATGTCCGAATTGCGGGGACACGGCGTCCGCATTTCGGTGGACGACTTCGGCACCGGCTACTCATCGCTCGGTTACCTGCACCGGCTACCGATCGATACGCTCAAGATCGACCGCTGTTTTGTGGCGCAAATCGGCGAAATCGCGGCCGCCGTGCCTCTGATCCAGGGTATGATTTCGCTCGCGCACAGTATCGGCCAACAAGTGATCGTGGAAGGCGTGGAGACCGCTGCTCAATTGGAGATCCTGCGCAACATCGGTTGCGATGAGGTACAAGGATTCTGGCTCGGCCGTCCCATGAAGCTGCGCCGGCATGGGCTGCTCGAGCTGGTGCCCGAGGAACAACTGGTGTATTGAGAGGCTGACTTCTAGCCCGCGATTCCAAGATAGCGGAAGCCGAAGCGCTCCAGGCGCGGCCGGTCGAGTGCGTTGCGGCCATCCAGAATCAGTGGCGCTCGCATGCGGCTGGCCATTATTTCCCAGTCCAACTCGCGGTAGTCCTGCCACTCGGTAACCAGAATCAAGGCGTCGACATCGTCGGCGGTTTCCTCCGGTGATTGACAGCAAACCACCGCCAGGTCGGGATATTCGCGCTCGAAGCGATCCATTGCCACCGGATCGTGGACCTTCACCTTACAACCGCGGTCCAGCAGCTTGCGGGCGATGTCGATGGCCGGTGCTTCGCGCAGATCGTCCGTATTGGGCTTGAAGGCCAGGCCTAGCAACCCGATGGTGCGGCCCTTGAGAATCTTCAGTTCGCCCAGCAGCTTTTCCACGACGCGATCGCGCTGGCGTCGATTGATCTCGCGCGCCGCTTCGACAATCGGCATCCCGATGTTGTATTCCCGCGCCGTGGCGACCAAGGCCGCTGTATCTTTGCCAAAACAAGAACCGCCCCAGCCGAGACCGGCTTGCAAAAAGCGGGTTCCAATGCGGGCATCCAGGCCGATTCCCTTGGCCACCTGCAAAATGTCGGCGCCCACCTTCCCGGCCAGCTGGCCGATTTCATTGATGTAGGAGATCTTGGTGGCGAGAAACGCGTTGGCGGCGTACTTGATGAGTTCCGCCGAGGCCAAATCGGTGGAAATGAGAGGGACTGCGCCCAGACCGTCCGGACGCGGCAAGTACGTGGGAGGGGCGAAGGTTTGATCCAGAATCGGACGGTACAGCGAGTACAAAGTTTCGAGCGCGCGGTTGTTGTCAGAACCAATGACCACGCGGTCCGGAAACAGACTGTCGTGCAGCGCCGTGCCCTCGCGCAGGAACTCAGGATTGGACGCCACCGAAAAGTGTCCGTTGGCTTTGCGGCCATGCTGCTGTTCGTAGGATTCGCGGACCAACGAGCCCACCCAGTTGCCGCTTCCGATCGGGACGGTGGATTTGTTCACAACCACCAGGAAATCGCCATCGTAGTGCTTTCCAATGCCGCGGGCGGCTTCACTCAAGTAACGCAAGTCCGGGCTGCCGTCGGGGGAAGGAGGGGTACCAACCGCAATAAAGATGACGTCGGCGTCTTTGACGGCGCCTGCATACTCGGTGCAGAACTGGAGGTTGGGCTGCGCGGCCGCCATCAACTCCGTGAGGAAAGGCTCATAGATGGGGGTTTTGCCGGCGCGTAAGAGTCCGATTTTCTTTTCGTCGGTGTCGATGCAACTGACTTGATGGCCCAGATAACCGAGGCACACGCCTGTAGTCAAACCGACATAACCAGTTCCAATGATTGATACTTTCATTCCGTTCGCTTCTCCTGTCCTACCGTAGCAAAGCCCAGGGCGCCGCCCAAGAACTCATAGTACTAATTTCGGCCTAGCAGGGTACTAAACCCGCCCTACCAGCTTGTCTTCGCGGCGCGTGTCAGCCGCCGGTTGCATGGAAGGGCCGGCGTCGCGTAAAATCGTCTGACCTAAGTTTTATGCCGAGTTGTTCCCGACAATTTTCTGTCCGACTTATCGTTTCGGCAATTCTTGGAGCCGCGTTATTTCCGGGATTGCTGAGCGCGGCGGAGCAATGGACCAAGCTCGAGACGCCGAATTTCGAACTATACACGACGGCCGGGGAGAAAAAAGGCCGGGAAGCTATTCTATATTTCGAACAGGTCCGCAGCTTTTTCCTGCAGGCCAGCGCATCGAAGAGGGCGCCGGAGGTTCCAGTGCGAATCGTCGCGTTCCGGTCCGAGAGCCAATACAAACCTTACCGCATGAGTGAGAGCGCAGCCGCATATTACACGCACACGCGGAACCGCGATTACATCGTGATGCAAGACGTTTCGAGCGAACTCTATCCGGCCGCCATTCATGAATACACGCACCTGATCATTCAACATTTGGGGCTCAAGCTGCCGGTCTGGCTGAACGAGGGATGGGCCGACGTTTATTCCAGCCTGAAGCCCAAAGGGAACAAGGCATTGGTGGGAGACTTGATTCCCGGCCGGGTCCAAACGTTGGTAAATACCAAGTGGCTGGACTTATCCGTGCTTGCATCGGTGGATCACAATTCGCCGATGTACAACGAGCGCGACAAAGCGGGGATATTTTACGCGGAGAGCTGGATCCTGGTGCACATGCTGTATCTTTCGCCGGGTTATTCAGCGAATTTCACCAAATTCGTTGTCACGGTGGCGAACGGGCAGGACACCGCGCAGGCTTTTCAAAGCGTCTACAGCAAGGGGCTGCCGGAAATCGCCAAGGACCTGGATCGATACGTCAGGAACAACAAGTTCTACGGCGCGCTCTTCGATGTGAAGCTGGAGAAATCAGCGGAGGATCCGCAGGTATCGGAAGCGACGCCGCTCGAATCGGGACTGGTTTTGGCGGACTTGCTGTCCTTGGTCCACAAGCCGGAGGCGGCGCGCCAGGCCTACGAACAACTGGCCAGGGATCATCCGGACCAGCCGGAACCGGAGGAATCGCTGGGTTATTTGGCGTGGCAGGCGGGCGACCAGGAATCGGCGCGCCAGCATTTTTCGCGAGCGTTCGCGGCCGGCACCAAGAACGCGCAGTTGTGTTACGACTACGCCACGCTCGAGCAGCGAGGAGGCAAGAACGTGGTCCCGATCCTGCGGAGAGCCGTGGAATTGAAGCCGGATTACGCGGAGGCACGGCTGTTCCTTGGTCTGCTGCTGACGGATCAGCGGAGCTACGCCGAGGCGATCGAGCAATTCCGGCAGATCAAGAATGTCAGCGCCGATCAGGCCCCCCGGTATTTTTCTGCGCTCGCGTATTCGTATTTGAAGACGGGCGATCTGGATCAGGCGCGAAAAAATGCCGAAGCCGCCAAGAAGTGGGCGAAGACGCCGGAGGAGACCGAGCGGGCGGATTCGATCCTTCGTGCAATGGAGGCGCCGGTGCCGCAGGCTCCGCCAGCTAAGCCTCGGGTTCAAACCGCCGATACCGCACCGCCGTCATTGGCGCGCCGTCCGGCGCCGCCATCCGAAGTTCACGAAACGGCTGCTGCCCCCAGGAACCCGTTCGTGCAGCCGGGCGACCAGATGTCGCACGTGGAGGGCATAGCGCAACGTTTGGATTGTAATGGCGTGGCCGCGCGGTTTCACATTTTGGTGGGAAAAGCAGCAATGGTTTTCGAGATTCCTAATCCTGACAACGTGCTCATCAAGCATTCCGGCGAAATGCAGCACGATTTCGCATGCGGTCCACAGAAGGCGTATCACGTGGCAGTGGATTATGCGGTAAAACCAGACGCGAAGAAAGGCACTGCGGGCATCGTGCGGGAACTGGATTTTTAGGGAACGTACTTGAGCATCCACGCCAGATGCAGCTGTTGCGGGATATAGCAAACACGGTCGTCACACGCCTGGTAGCGAAGCGTGCCGGTGATGGTGAATTCGCCTGATGCCTTGGGCAGGCGGCCCATCGTGATATCGCGCGTCAGGCGGAAATGGTTGCGATAGGCGGGCACCGTTTCGCCGATGGCCTTGAGATACAGCTTCTCCGAGCGCGGAAACTCGGGGGCGGACGCAGTCGCGCCTGGCGAGTCCTGCATCTTCCAATCGATCGGGATGTAGCCTTCGACGCCGGGCGCGTAGACGTGCATGCCGGGGTCGAGATCAAGATCGAGTGTCAGCGCGATGCGATCGCCAGGCGCGACCGTAGCGTCGCTGGCGGCAACTTTCGCTGTGATCTGTTTGCCTTCCACTTCGGTGGCCGGTTGGTCCGGCGTCCATTGGAAGCGATGAACCAGAATCGCGGCGGGCGTATAGCGGCCGTCTGCGTCGCTGTCGAGAAACTTGGCCATGATGACGCCACGGGCATCCAGCACGTACCAGCCCGGATGAATCTTTGAAGGAACGGCGGCGATGCCCAAGCCAAGTTTACGGAAGGCTTCCTGACTCCGTGCGATGTCTCGCGATTGCGGGCCGGCGAGAATCACCGCACCCTTCGGCCCGAGGCTGCTCTTGATATTCTCCGGGAACCGGCTCCCGATCGGCGGCGCGGGATCACTCGCACCGAAACTCAGAAACGCGCAGAGTAAACTGAGGATTGTGAGCCGCGGCTTTCGCATTTGCTGTCTTGCTCCATTATTACTCGCGCTCGCCTCGTTCGCTTTCGCGCTGGACTACCAGATCAACGCGAACATCCACTACGACAAATATCCGGAAACCGTGCTCGACATCGTGCAATCGAGCGTGCCCGCGCTCGGTGACCGGCCGGGAGTGATCGTCATCCATGGGAGCCAAAGCGACAAGGACATGATGTTCGATCCATATTGTCTGCCTTTCGTACGGCATGGCTTCGTGGTGGCGAACGTCGAGTATCGAGCCGCCGCGGTAGACGACGTGCTGCAAGCGGCGAAGTGGTTTCGCGAGCACGCCGCGCAAAACAAAGTGGATCCGAAGCGGATTATCGTCGCACGCGCATCCGAGGGAGGCCAGCTGGTGCTCATGGTTGGGGAGACGGCAGTGTTCAAAATCGCGCCAGAGCAACTGGACGAGCTGTGGCCGCAGATTTTTCAATGGCTCAAGAAGCACAAGATCACTTCGTGACCCGATCGACGCTCTTACACAAGAAATCGAGAATCGCCGCGGCCGGAGCGGGAATGTAGTGGCCGGCTTCGGGAATGTAGAGGATCTGCGCGCCTGGGACATTGCGCTCGAGCCGCCGCCGCGTGTCATCGGAATCGATGAGCGCGTCCTTGCCGCCAAGGATCGCGAGCACCGGCATGCTCAGAGTACGCAAAGCTTCATCGCCGAAGACTGGCAGCTTGACCCTGCGAGGGCGGAAGTTTTCTTGGATGAGTTGGAAGAATTGGAGGAACGACTGAAGCGCCGGCGGCGGATTGGCGGGCGCACGTCCCAGAACAATTTCGCTCGCCTTGCGTTTGCCCCAGTTGCCCAGCATCTGCAGCGGAATCAGTTTGAGCAGCACCTCAATTTTGACGCGGCCAACGCCGCCAGGACAAACCAGCACCAGGCTTTCCACGCGGCCGGGCCGCCGGATGGCATAATCCAGCGCGAGCCATCCGCCGAGCGAAACGCCGGCAATCGAGACGCACGTGAGCGAGAGCGCCCGGAGCACATCGTCGAGCCAGAGCGCGTGGGCGTCCGATGCCAGCGGCGGGCGCCCAGCCGCACTCAAACCGGCGTCGCCAATCATATCCACTGCGTAGATGCGAAAATGTTCCGCCCAGGCCGCCACGCTGCCTATCCACATCGCCGAATTCGCCATGCTGCCATGGAAGAGCAGCAACGGTGGGGCGTCATCGCGGCCGCACGCGATGATGAACGTCTCGCCCTCGCGCGTGGGCACGCGAAGCTGGCGGTAGGGCACGGGCCAGTGTTTCAAGATTTCGAGATAGCGCTCGCGGACCGCGCGCTCGGCCTCAGCCGATCTGTAGACGCTGGTCATTTTTCAGACTCCAGAATTAGTTCGATGAGTTTGAAGTACGCGGCATTGCTGTCCATGCTCCCAACCAGAATGATCTTCATATGCCCGCGCTCGGCGTTATAGATGGTCTCGATGCGAATGCCTTTGGCGCCGCCCATGAGCGAAGTCATCAAGCGGTTCGCTGACTCGGGGCTGATGGCATCGATCTCGACGATGCTCGAAACTTCGACATGACGAGTGCGGCGGACTGGCTCCAGCGGCGGTTCAGAACGCCCCGTCATCGCCTCCAGATCCTGGCGGGCAATGCGATATTGCTTGCCGATTCGGACCGCTTTGAGGCGGCCTTCGCGGACGTAATTGCGCACGGTTTTCACGTGGAGGCCGAGACGGTCGGCGACTTGTTCGACGGAATAGAGCTCTTCAGGCATTTCCCTAAACAGACCGTACCATAGGTCCGTTTAGAGATCAATAGGGAAGTTTAGGTCTGTTTATGGTCGTCGAATCCCCAACCTGCGCATCCGGCTCCGCAGCGTGCTTGGGTTCATTTTGAGAATCGCCGCCGCTCCTTTGGGACCTTCGAGGATCCAGTCCGTCGACACCAGCACGCTCTCGATGTGCTTCCGCTCGGTGGCTTCCAGGCTGAGCGATTCGTTGCCGGTGGCAGAGCTCGATTCCGACGCGAGAAGCGGCATGTCGAGCGTGTCGCCAGGACAAAGCACGATGGCGCGCGCCAGGAAATTCTCGAGTTCGCGGATGTTGCCGGGCCAATCGTAGGCGATCAGCTCGCGCATCATACCTTCGGAGATGCGCTCCACGTGGCGGCCGAACTGCCGCGACACACGCTGGACAAAATGCGAAGCCAGCAGCGGGATGTCGTCGCGCCGTTCGCGCAAAGGCGGCACTTCCACGGGCACCACCAGCAGACGATAGTAGAGATCCATGCGGAGGCGACCTTCCTGCACCAGTTCGGCCAGGTTCCGGTTGGTGGCCGCGATCAGCCGCACGTCCACTTTGAGGGTACGATTCGAACCCACCGGCTCGAATTCCTGCTCCTGCAGAACTCGCAGCAGCTTGGCCTGAGTTTCCAGCGGCAGTTCGGTGACCTCGTCCAGAAACAGCGTGCCGCCGTCGGCGTATTCAAAGCGGCCGATGCGGCGATCGCTGGCGCCGGTGAACGCGCCTTTCACGTGTCCGAACAGTTCGCTCTCCACCAGCCCCGCCGAGATGGCCGCGCAATTCACTTTCACCAGCGGCCGGCTGCTTCTCGGGCTAAGGTTGTGAATGGCACGCGCCACCAATTCCTTGCCGGTTCCGGTTTCGCCCGTGATCATGACGGTGGCCGAAGTGGACGCCACCAAGTGAATGCGCTCAGTCAATTCGCGGAACTTGGGGCTCGCACCCACCATTTCGCCCAAGTTGTGTTCCGACCGGATTTCCTCCAGCAGGTACGCGTTGTCCTGTTCGAGACGCGCTTTAAGCGCGGTCAGCTGCTCCACGTGGCTTTTCAGCTCTTGGTTCAAGCGCAGCACTTCGGCTTCGGCCTGTTTGAGGGCGGTGATGTCGCGCGCCGTGGTCCACACGGATTGTAGCTTGCCTTCCTCGATCACACCGATCCGAGTCATCAAGAGATGCCGGCCTTGATACGTTCTCTCCACTTGAGAATAGTCCCAGCCGCTGCGGATACCCGCCCGCATGCGCTCGACGAATTCCGAATCCGAGCGTGAGATGATGACGTCCAGCCGCGCGCCAATCAGATCTTCCGCTTTCGAGAAACCGAAAATTCGAGCGGCCTGATCGTTGCAGTCGGCGACATATGTGTACTTGTAAAAATGTTCGAGCTGCTCATCCTCGGACAGATCCATCGAGAGTGGCTGCTCCAGTTTGCTCCACATCACGCCTTCCGTAGCGTGCTCGACAAAGGTGCGAAACCGCTCCTCGCTGTGGGCGAGCGCGTCTTCATAGTTCTTGCGTTCCAGCTCGATGCCCGCGCGCGTTGCGAAGGTCTTGAGCAGCACTTCGGCCAGTTTGGCGTCCGGCAACGGGCGCCGGGTGATGGCGCAGAGCAGGCCGATGCAGCGGCCGCTCGAATCGAGCATGGGCGAACCGACGAATCCCTCGGCCTCGAGCGCCGCCAGCAATTCGTCCTGCGGGAAAAACTGCCGTACGGCGCTCGCATACGAGCGAACTTCGGTTTGGATGACGGCGGCGCACGGCGACCGGGCAGCATCGTACTCCAGGGCGGTAGTCAGGCCAGGAGGAGCATGCACGGCGAGAGTCTCGATTCGATCGCTCGCAGGCTGAAACGCTCCCACGAAAACATAGTCGGCATCGAGCGCCCGCGCCAGATGCTCGACCAGAGATCGGAAAAAGGCTTCGCCGGTTTTGCTGGCTACACCTTCCGCATATTCGAAAACAATGTTTTCGAAAGTGCGATTCGCTTCACTCGAGGGACTCATGGCGGTCCAGTGGCTGTGGGCGATAAAGGCTTGGGCTAATTGTAGTCGAGCGAAAAGTCAACCGCAATCGGGGACCTGGCGTAAACTTCAGGCTTTGCAAGCGTCGGCCGCCGGCCGGGGGTCCAACGGGTCCATCGCGAAAGTACGTATCGCATTTTTTCAAAGAGGAAAGGCTTCGGCACGACGTCGTTCATTCCGCCTTTCAAGCATTCGGCGTGTGCTTTGCCGGAGGTGGTTCCGACGATGGGAGTGGCAATTCCGCCGGGCATAGCGCGAATGCGGGCAGTGGCTTCGATGCCATCCATTACGGGCATCTGCCAATCCATCAGGATTAAGTCATAATCGCGGTCGCGAAAGTGATCAACCGCTTGCGCGCCGTCAATTGCAATGTCGACGAAGCAGCCGAGCTGTTCTAACATGGTGAGGGCCGCTTTTGCATTGACTTCGTCGTCTTCCGCGACCAGCACACGAATCTTGTTCACCGGCATGGATCTCCTTGCAGGGGTGGATTGCACACGGAGTTCCGCCGCTAAGTAACTGAAATGTAATATCCGACTGGGGCGAAGCCGCGCGATATCGCGGGGAGGGATCGCGGGTGCCGTTTGATTGTGTGGGAGCGCGACCAGGGGGTCGCTCACAGCCGTTTCGCGACGACAAGGGTGATGTCGTCGGGCAGGGGCAAGCCACCGGTGAATTCGCGGACTTGCTGATTGATGGTATCGATGATCGATTGGGCGTCCTGATCTCGAAGCTTTGCAAAACTCCGAGCCAACCGATCTTCGCCAAACTCTTCGTCGGAGTCGGGCCGCACGGGTTCGCTGACACCGTCGCTAAAGAGAAGCACGGCGTCGCCAGGGGCCAAATTACAGGTCTTTTGCGTGTAGGTGGCCACGGGAAGAATTCCGAGAATCAGACCGGTGCCTTCCAATTTTTCAACCGAGCCGTCGGCGTGAGCCACCAGGGGCGGGTTGTGGCCGGCGTTCACATATACGAGGTCACCGGTCTTCGGATCGAGAATGCCGATGAAGAACGTGATGAAGCGGTTCGACGGGCAGTTGGAAGTAATGATGCGGTTGAGGCGCGTGACGAGTGCGGCCAAGTTTTCAGGATCGTCGAACAGCACCTGGACGCGGGCCTGCAGGCTCGACATCAACAAAGCGGCGGGCATTCCCTTCCCCGCCACGTCGCCGACCAGGATTCCCACGCGGCCATCCGGATACGGCAGGAAATCGTAGTAATCGCCGCCGACGGTGTGGCATGCGGCGTTGTATCCGGCCAGATCCACGCCAGCCACTTCGGGCGCTTGCACCGGCAAGAGACCGCGCTGGATCTCGGCGGCCTGTTCCAACTGTTTGGCATGGATGCGCTCGGCCTGCTCCACTTCGGCCAGACGAGTATGTTCGATGCGGATGGCCGCAACGTTGGCCATCACCGTGAGCAGGCTCAGATCGTCCTTGGTGAATTCCTTGATGAAGTGCGGCGAGTCCAGATAGATCAGGCCGATGACGCGATCATCGGTCTGGAGCGGGACGGCGAGCATGCTGCGAATCTGCTGCTGCACGATGCTCATGCGGTCGGCAAAAGCCTCATCCAGACGGGCATCGCGAACCAGCAGCGAAGTTTTTTCCTTGATGACGCGATCGCGCACCGTGTTGCTGATGCGAAAGCCTTCGCCCAAAGCCTGGCGGACTACCAACTCGCTGCCTTCAGCGCCTTCGAGCGTCATCAGCACGCCGCGCGTGGCGCCCACGGCCTCCACCGAGAGGTTCATGATCAGCTTGAACAGCTCGGCCAGCGGCATGTTGCCCGCCAATTCGCGGCCGGCGCGGATGAGCGCGCGCATCTGCGGGTTGCTTTCGATTTCCTTGTCTTGGCTGAGGACGCCTTTGAGACTGGTGGCGACGGTGGTGGAGACCGACGTGGTAGGCGTCATGCCTTCGATGAAGATGACGGTCTTGTCGTCGGGGGGCGGGAGCGAGTTCTCGCCAAAATCGAGCGCGATGTGGCCGGCGGTGATGCGATCGTTCTTTCCGAGCGGGTAGGGGCTCGTTATGCGGACACCGTTGACGAAGGTGCCGTTCTTACTGCCGAGATCGCGGACCGTCCAGGTGTCGGCGTCGCGCTCGAGGACCAGGTGCTGGCGGGAAAGTCCGGCATCTTCGGGATAGCACAACTCATTGGCGCTGCTTCGGCCGAGTGAATAGCGATCGCGCTCGAGCAGGAGCGGGCGTACGGCGCCATCGGGTGTGTGAACGAGCAGTTCGCGCGGAATGAATTTTGCTGCGACGCCAGCCATAGTTATCAGGTTAACGTAAATGCAATGCGGCTACCATAAGTCGAGCGGGTGGTAGTGGGGTCTTAGCGGGGCGATGACCATCTAGTGCGGTTCCTGGTAGACCAGCTTATCCCACTCGGGCTTTCGGAGTTCAAATCCGCTTGGCAGTGTCAGGACATCGCGACGGCAATATTAACGTCAGTCTGCTTTTCGTTTGGAACGTCCGGAGGCAGGCCGCATCGCTGACAAGTGGAACGGTTCTGTTGGTAGTTTCCGTAGGCTATCGAGAACAGCTTTTTGTCGAGTGTTCCAAAGCGCGTCGAGATAAGCGTTTTGTCGTTGACGTTTGCTTTCTGGGCCCGACACTCTAGCGGTGAAATATTTGATCGAAACTAGGTCTTGACCAGCCTACAAGAGATCCTCAGAGAACGCGTGCAGATCGAGCCAGAGATAACGCCCTAATCCGCTGCCGCGAATTCGAAAGTAAAGATTGAAGGGTGCCTGTGGAATCGGAGTCAGGACGCTGCTGCGATGGCTGAAGCTGCCGGAGTTAAGGTGGGGAACGGTGACGATTGGGGCAGCCTGGCCAGGGGTCGCTGACTCCACCAAAGGCCGAATACATTAGTGCAGACCACACGGCCATTTCAGTTTTCGCTTGCAACTCCGCGGCGGACCGTACATACCGATCATGTGCGTTAGCGGGTCTCTTTCCCAGCCCCTTGGCAGGCAGGTTCCAATCCAGGCGCCCTCTCAGAGGCGGGTTTCTTGATAGCACAAAACGCGCCGACCGTAATTTCCAGTTTGTCCCTGGCAGTGGAATCTGACGCCTGCTTGCGCAATATCACGCACTTTGCTGGCCCCGTGGAGGCCTGCTGCTTCTTCTGGAGCGTTGATTGGCGCGTTTTTGCGCCACTGCGCCATCGGGCTTCCCAATTGCAAGTTGGCCGGGCATGAATGACTTCCTGCGGAGCATCGAGCACCTCATCCGCGTGGTAGTCCTTTTGGCTTTAGGGGTCGCCGCGTTCCTACTCATCCGCTGGGCGATCATCCCGGCGGATTTCGGTAAGTATGGGCATTTTCGCCCGGCCGCTCTGGACGACATCCGTGCCCGTCCGATCAAGTTCGCGGGGCACGCGGTCTGCGAGGCCTGCCACTCCGACGTGGCCGAGATGAAGAGCAAGGGTAAGCACGCCGGCGTTGCTTGCGAAGCCTGCCACGGTCCTTTGGCAAACCATGCCGAGGACCCTGGAACCGTCGTCCCAAAGCTGCCCGATCCGGCGGTTTTGTGCGTGCGCTGCCATGAGGCCAACTCCTCCAAGCCCAAATCGTTCCCGCAAGTCGTTTCGGCGGAACATTCCGGCGGCCTGGTCTGCACCACGTGCCACCAACAACATGATCCGCTGAACGCGGGAGGAGGAAAGCCATGAGCTTGACCCGGCGCGAACTGCTCATGAAATCCGGCAAGTTCATTCTTCTGACTTCCGCGGCCGCCGCCGCGTGGGAGCACGTGCTGGCCGGAACACCTGAGGTCTCGCCCAATTACGACCAGACTAAGCACTGGTGGGCCATGCTCATCGACCCTGGCAAGTGCATCGGCTGCGGCAACTGCGTGCGCGCGTGTGAGGCTGAAAACGACGTGCCTCCCGGTCATTTCCGCACTTGGATCGAGCGCTATCACGTGGACGATTCCGACCTGGAACATCCGCAAGTGGACTCGCCCAACGGCGGGCACGACGGTTTTCCCGAGATCTACAAAGACGGCGGCAAGACCTTCTTCATACCCAAGCTGTGCAACCATTGCGCCGATCCGCCTTGCGTGCAGGTATGCCCGGTGGGCGCTACCTTCATCGCGCCCGACGGCGTGGTGCTGGTGGACGAGAAGTATTGCCTGGGCTGCCGTTATTGCATTCAAGCCTGTCCGTACGGCGCGCGCTTTTTGAACCCCAGGAAAAATACGGCCGACAAATGCACGCTCTGTTACCACCGCATCACGCAAGGCCTGACCACGGCATGTTGTGAAGTGTGCCCGACGCAGGCTCGAGTGCTG
The DNA here is from genome assembly GCA_963772905.1 of Bryobacterales bacterium. GTDB lineage: Bacteria > Acidobacteriota > Terriglobia > Bryobacterales > Bryobacteraceae > Palsa-89. The sequence goes on from CAVYZD010000002.1 coordinate 149,795, forward strand.
GCTGATTTGAAAAATCCCAAAGATCCGATTCATCAATTCCTGCGAACCCACAGCGTGCAGGTGCTCAAGCCGCATATGGCGACCGGCGCGAAGGCGTTTTACAGGGACCTGGACGGATCGGTTCGATAAGGAGCAGATGCATGGGACCCCTTCTCCATGGCGTCCAAGGGTACATCTACCCGAACGAGATCGAGCTGCAATGGAGCATCTTGATCGTCTTGTACCCTTACATCACCGGGCTCGTCGCCGGCGCGTTCATTTTGGCGTCGCTCGAACGGGTCTTCAAGGTGGAGGCCGTCAAGCCCACCTATCGGCTGGCGCTGCTGACCGCGTTGGCGTTTCTGCTGGTGGCGCCGCTGCCGCTACAACTCCACCTCGGCCATCCCGAGCGCTCGTTTGAGATGTACCTCACTCCCCACCGCTCTTCGGCGATGGCGATGTTCGGCTTTGTCTATCTGTGGTATCTCATGGTGGTCCTGTTGATGGAGATTTGGTTAGATTACCGCAAGGACATCGTGGCGCGGGCCGAGTCGAGCCGGGGCGTCACAAGGTGGATCTACCGCGTGCTGACGCTGGGATCGCGCAACCTGAGTCCGGCGGCCCTGCGAGTGGATGACAAGGTGGGCTACTTCATCACGCTGATCGGCATTCCTTCCGCCTTCCTGTTGCACGGCTATGTGGGGTTCATCTTCGGCTCGGTGAAAGCCAATCCCTGGTGGTCCAGCCCCCTGATGCCGGTGGTCTTCATCTTCTCCGCCATGGTTTCGGGCATCGCTGCGGTCCTATTGCTGTACATGCTTACCTCGAAATTACGGCGGACGCCAATCGACATGCGTTGCGTGGACACCATTGCACGTTACTTACTCTACACGTTCATTATTGATTTTTCGCTGGAAATGCTGGACCTGGTCCACCGCACCTATGAAGCCGACGAATCGCTGCGCGCGCTGGACTTTATGGTCCACACCCGGCTGTACTTCTCGCAGGTCATTCTTCAGATCTTCCTTGGCACGCTGCTGCCGATCGCGATGCTAGGGTTGATGCAATTGTGGAAGCTGCGTGATGGGGCTCGCAAGGCTGTCTACGCCTTCGCTGGATCGCTCACTATGGTGGGCATTTTCGCCATGCGCTGGAATGTGGTCATCGGTGGGCAACTCTTTTCTAAGAGTTTCCTGGGCTATACGACATACAAGATGGGGTTTGCGGAGCGCGAAGGCTTGTTAGCAGCCATTGCCCTCATGATCCTGCCCTTCCTGATTCTGTGGGGGTTACTGAAGTTGCTGCCCCCTTGGGCGGAGCAGAAGGTCTGATGTCCGCTACGAGGAGGCTATGTCGGCGCCATCCACCAATTCGGGTTTGGCCGGGGGAGCGGTCGACCTGGGCGAATTGATCGTTCAGGTTCAGGACTTGCGACAACGGGTTCTGAAGCTGGAAGAACGTCTGGGGTCCACGGTCGCAGCGTCGGAGGTGCCTCTCTCGGCGCCCCCGCTTCCGATAGGGTTCGGTCTGCCGCCAAACGCTTTGCCGGTGCTGGGCAGGATGCTCATCGCGCTCGCGGGCGCCTACGTTCTCCGCGCCTTGACCGATTGGGGAGTGTTGCCCGCAGCCGCCGGTGTGGCGATCGGCTTGATTTACGCGCTTATTTGGCTTTGGGTCGCCGCGCATTCGCCCGTCGAAGCGAAGTTCGCTTCCACTTTGAGCTGTTCCATCTCGGTGCTCATCATGGCGCCGTTGGTTTGGGAAGCGGCCGGGCGCCTCAAGGTCATGTCGTCCGGGATCAGTTCCGGGGTGCTGGCCGCTTATGCTCTAGTCGCTCTTGCGCTCGGGTCGAGGACGCAGCACAGGATCATCGGAACTATTGCGAGCATATCTTCGATCGTCATGGTCGTTGCGCTAATGCTGGCCCGCGACGACATCGTCCCTTTCACAACCGCGTTGCTGGTCATCGCGGCCGCTATGGAATTCGCCGCATGGCGCGATCTGCAGCCGGGCGCGCGCGCTTTCGCCGCCCTCGCAGCCGACTCCTCCGTTCTCCTGTTCTCTTATCTGATGTCGAGCCCGCGCGGCATGCCGGAGGCCTGGGTTCCCGTATCATCCCGCGCCCTGCTTACCGTGCAACTCGCGCTGGCGCTAATCTATCTTGGGACCGCCCTAAGCCAGACGGTTGTGCGGCGCAGGACCCTCGCCTTCGCGGAAATGACGCGGACCGGGGCGGCTCTCTTGATCGGAATCGGAGGCGCGGTTTGGGTTTTCAAGGAACATCGCGCAGTGATGTTGGGCCTCGGGATCGCTGCCCTGGCCGCCGGGATTGCCTTTTACGCAGTCTCGTTCCTGTTGTTCGAGCGTGACAACAAGTGGAACTTCCGTGCCCTGGCCACCTTCGGCCTCTTCCTGGTACTGGTAGGGATCTTTCTCCCCTTTTCCCGTTCCGGATTCTGGATTCTTTCGTGCGCGTGCGCCGTGGCTTGTTGCTGCCTAGCGAGGGTGTTCGCTTTGCCTACTCTCGGGCTGCATGGGGCAGTCTATCTGCTGCTGGGCTCGGCGGTCGCGAGGTCGACAACCCAGCCTTTGTCGGTATTGTTCGCCATCGGTGTGGGCCCGGTGGAATGGCTGGCATCCATCGGTGTACTTCTGGCTGCGGCCGCCTGCTGGGTTGCGATCACGGGAATTTCCCTCGGCGCTTTCGGCCGTTGGCGCAACCAGATCTCTTCGCTGTTGCTCGCGGCCCATGTCGTCTGGATCACGGCAGGACTGGGGGTGTACGCCATCCTGGCGATGTGGCGGACAGCCGTCGGCCGAGGAAGCAGCAGCATCCCGGCGGATACTCTGGGGACTGTAGTTCTGACGGGGCTATCGCTGGCGCTTGCCTGGGTGGGAACACGCTGGAGGAGGCGCGAGTTGGTGTGGCTGCTCTACGGACTCATGGCGCTCGGCGGCTACAAGCTCGCTATCCGTGATTTCATGAACGAACACAACCTCCCTCTGGTCATTTCGCTTCTTTGTTACGGTGGTGCCCTGATCATCCTCCCTCGAATGCTGCGTGCCAAGTCCGCAGTCCGGGACCAATAGCACCATTCTTCAGAAAGGGGGACGTTATCACTTGGCGCGTCGCTCTGGGCGTATCAGGCTTGGCCTTTTGTTTTCAGCATCATTAGTGTCGATTATGCAATACTGCATTGATCGAGTCGAGCAATAAATGCAATATTGCATAGCGTGGGAGTTTGGTTTACCATGGCCCACGGAGGTTCTTCGATTACGTTACCGAAGACGATCACAATCTCATTCAGGAGTGGTACGCGGCTCAAAACTTTAGACATCTTTCGTGCGGAGCAGGATTGGGAAGATCCAGAAGTTGAGGGGTAGGGTACGCAAGCGCAGATTCAGGCCGGTTGGAATATGGCCAGCGGCTAGGAGCGGCGCGTTCTCTCTGATCTTGGGCAATTCGAGGCGGGAAGGGGAACGCTCAATGAACACACGTAGAGAGCGATGGATCAGGAATTGGCCACTCGGGCCAAAATAGCCCAAGGCGTCGTTTCTAGAGCAGCCGATCCAGAATATGGAAACCTAACGCTCAATACGATTATCCGAATAGCGGCTGGATTCGATATAGCTTTCCTCGGCAAGTTCGTGCCTTTCAGCGAGCTTGATCGCTGGTTTGAAAATCTCTCGGAAGAGCCCGATATCAAAGCATTCAGCGAAGAGGACGAGGAGTTCGAAGCACAGCAGGGTTCAAAAAGAGCAGCAACGCCGACAGAAGATGGCGCGCGAGAGCTAATTAACCCGGCCACAGGAACATGCAGTTTCAACGCAGTCCTTGGTTTGGGCGATACAAATAAGGGGATCATCACAAACATCGCTCCTCCTAATCCCGCAGGCCAGGTCAAAGTTCGGCAACAAACAATCAAAGCCGCAGTTGATACTGTCGAAGAGGTGCCCCGTAAACCAGTGGCATCAGTTCTTGCACTCAATCAACAGGTAGGCAGCTAGGAGCGAATCAATGGCCGATAAACCAGTCGTAGCTGCACCCAACGTGCGAGTTGAGGACTTTGAATCCTTTTACAGCAAAAGTGTCCAGTTCGATATGACGGGCTGGGACATTAGCATGTTGTTCGGAGATATTGTTAAAGAAGAGACCAGCGAAGAAGTAAGAGTCCAGGCAAGTCAACACACGGAAGTTCGGCTCTCTTGGCCACAAGCGAAAGTAGCGGCGCTCCTGTTTGTCGTCAACATCGCGGCCCAGGAAGAAAAGGATGGCCCGATCAGGGTCCCTCCAGATGTGATCCCGTACTTGGTTGACAACGCCGAACGCGGGCTTTCGATAGTTGAAATGGCCAAGTTGATAATGCAGCGAGCGGACGCTAGTAAGAATCAAACAGCGCCGGCGCCACCGCAATCAACGTAAGGGCTCAATTCGACGATGAAGATCTTACTATACTACGCCGGCAAACCACGCGATCCGCACGCCAATGGCATGGCGGAGGAGTTCATCAAGCGGTCGACGCGGTATGGGAATTGTGAGATGCGCGAGATTGTTCCGGCGAGGTTCGATCCATGGTTGAAGCATCCCGCGGGGGCCAAGATTTTGCTGGATCCGGCGGGTAAACGCATGGATTCGGCGGCTTTCGCGCGGTTGATCGGGGGAGCCGAACGCGATGCACGGGATTTGATTTTCCTGGTGGGCGGTGCGGAGGGGCTGCCTGCGGCGTGGCGGGAAAAAGCCGGCGGCAAGAGCGGTGACTCGCTGCTATCGCTTTCGGACATGACGATGCCGCATGAGCTGGCGCGGGCCGTGTTGGCCGAACAGATCTACCGGGCGTTCACACTGTTGCGAGGACATCCATACCCGAAGTGAAGCGCCCGCGTCAAGCGAGGGACGCCACTTATACTGGAGTCAGATGGCTTGGTTTACTCGGGATAAACCTTCGGTGAAGCCCGAAGACGGGGAAAAGCGCGTACGCACGGAAGGCTTGTGGCTGAAGTGCGAGAAATGCGGCCAGATTGTATGGCGCAAGGCCCTGGAGGACAATTTCCAGGTTTGCCCCAAGTGTGGCCATCACGGACGGCTGGACGCGCGCGCACGGCTTGCGATGCTGTTCGACGAAGGCAAGTTCGAGGAGTTCGATGCGCACCTGGTCTCCACTGATCCGCTGGGATTTGTCGACGCCAGGAAATACAGCGATCGGCTGGCGGCGTCGCAGGAAGCCACGCATCTGCGCGACGCGATCATTTCGGCGGGCGGGAATCTGAACGGCCGGCGCGTACACGTGTGCGCGATGGAGCTGAAGTTTGTGGGCGGCAGCATGGGCACGGTGGTGGGCGAGGTGATCACGCGGGCGATTGAGCGGTCGAAAGAGCAGAACATTCCGCTGATTATTGTTTCGGCGTCGGGAGGGGCTCGGATGCAGGAGGGCGCGCTGAGCCTGATGCAAATGGCCAAGATCTCGGCCGCGTTGATGCGGCTGGACGAAGCGCGCGTACCCTTCATCAGCGTGCTGACAGATCCGACCACGGGCGGCGTGACGGCGAGTTTCGCGATGCTGGGCGATTTGAACATCGCAGAACCCGGCGCGCTGATCGGCTTCGCGGGCCCGCGGGTGATCGAACAGACCATCCGGCAGAAGCTGCCGGCGGGTTTTCAAACCAGCGAGTTCTTGCTGCAGCACGGGTTTCTGGACGCAGTGGTGAAGCGCGGAGATTTGAAAAACTATTTGAGCAAAGCGCTGGACTTTCTGCTGTCGCCAGCGGAAAAGGGTGCCGAGCAGGGCGTCTTGATAGACGGCGGGCAGAAACCCGTTACTCGGGCTTCTTAGCGTTCGTCGAGCGTTTCCAGAAACACTTGTGCTGCGATCCGGATTTCCTTCCACCGTTCGTCGTCTATCACGTCTCGAGGATCTAGGTGCTTCGGCGTTGAGTCGGCGAACTTCTCCATTTTGCCTTTGAGATTCTCTCCGGCGGCTTTCTGTTCGGACGTGAGGTTCACTTCGGGAGAGGTCAGGAAGTCGCTGAAATCGAAATCGTCAAAGAATTGAGATAGCAACTCGTCGGGCGACGAAACCCGAGTCGGAGACAATCCAAGCCACGCAGTCCTCTGAAATTCCTCGTTCGAGATGTTCTTAACGACGTCGCAGATGGCAATTCTCCACTTCTCGGGCGACATCATCGGCGGAGCTTCTGTTACTCGGGCTTCTTGAAGAGACTGTCAAACGCGGCGCGAGCGTCGTTCTGGGTGCGTGGCGCTTGTTGCTGCTGAGCCGTGGCGGCGTGGTGGTTGTTGTTGGCAGGCGCGGCGTCGCGGGCCACTGTGACGCGCGGTTTGAACAACTCGCAATCGTTGGCCTGATCTTTACCGGCTATCCGTACTGGTACCGGTTTCAGGCATTGAAAGCGCGTGGATGGTTCGAAGTGGGCGCACTGCTTGCAGCAATGCAACGCAGAGCCGCATTTGGGGCACTTGCCTTTCCAATCCAGATCGGGCGAGAGCGCAGTGGAACAGTTAAAACAGCGCGCGGCCACAACGTTTTGGAGAAGGCGGGGGAGGCGGGGGCCTGTAACGTCGATAGGGGGGCGGGGGCCGGAGGGTTTGGGCCGGTCGGGGAGGCGCCGGTCTCGGGACTCGCCATTGGAGTCCATATAGCCCCGCTGTCTGTACTTACGGTCGTCGTCCATGTGTCAAATCGACTCCTGGGACTGGGGATCTCGCAACACTACTTCCGCTCACCACATTGGCAGCTCGATCAAATGCAGTCAGCACTTTGCGGAGCAACGTTTTCCTCGATATGCTTGTGGGCGTCCCGCCCTGTGCCGGCCATGCTTTGAGGGTCAATTCTGGGGGTTGCTGCGGGAACCGGCTAAAGCTGGAAAGAACGTTGTTCCGCTTACGCCTACATACTGTGTACCACGAATCACCGCCAGAAGCTACTGAAATCTAACTGTGATCTAGATACCTTCGGTTTCCAGATGCAACTTCACGCGAATCTTGGTTACTCCCCGCTCCACTTTAATAAAGAATTACAAGGCCGTGTCAGGGGATCGTCGTAGTGGTTGGGGCTGATTCGCAGAGAATAACCCAGCCTGCCAGTTTGATGCGGCACAAACTCCTTAAGGAACACGCAACCAGTACCATTTTGTTCCACTGCTGGAAGGCTCATCACCTGAGTTTCCTCCAGATTTCCGTTCACTCCGATGCGGCCTACCACCGCTTCCACGCGGACGTCACCCGGTGAGAGGCCGGCCAGATCCACGACGGCGCGCAAGGGAATGGGAACGCCCGTCAGGACCGAAATGTCGGGGCCCGGACCAATCTCCACGAAGCCGACCTTATCCCAGACCTCGTGCACCTTCTGGTTCCAATGCGCTCGCTGCTGGGCCGGCTGAAAACGATCGTGCGAGATATCCAGGTACGCCTGGTGCGCCGGTTCGTATAGCTGCGACAGATACTCACCCACCATCCGCCCGGAGTTGAACAGATGGCTGAGATGCTTCAAAGACTGCTTGACGCGCCGAACCCAATCGGTGGGTACGCCGCCCTCGCGGTCTTGATAGTACATCGGCACAATTTCGTTTTCCAATATGGAATAGATTGCGCGGGCGTGGATCTCATCCTGGTCCTCGGCGTAAGGTTCGCGGTCGCCAATGGCCCAGCCGCCCGAAATCTCATAGCCTTCGTCGAACCAGCCATCGAGGATGCTCAGGTTGAGCACGCCATTGACACCGGCTTTCATGCCGCTAGTGCCGCACGCTTCTTCGCCGCGGCGCGGGGTGTTGAGCCAAAGGTCGACTCCCTGCACCATCTCGCGAGCGACTTCGATGCTGTAATCCTCGACGAAGACGATGTGCTTGGCGAGCTCGGGCGCGCGCGAAAGCTGGACGATTTCTCGGATGAGCGTCTTGCCTGGTAGATCTCGCGGATGGGCTTTACCGGCGATGACAATCTGGACCGGGCGCTCGGGATTGGTCAAAAGCCGCTTGAGCCGCTCGATATCGCGAAAGAGCAGCGTGGCGCGCTTGTAGGTGGCGAAGCGGCGGGCGAATCCGATGGTGAAGGTGTCGGGATCGAGCACTTCGGCCAGACGCCGCTGTTCGGCCGAAGAGGCTTTGCGGGCGACGGCCGCGGCTACCACGTGCTCGCGAACGAAGGACACGAGGTAGCGTTTCCGGCGGCGATGCGCCTCCCAGAGTTCCTGCGCGGGTATGTCGTCCACCAGATCCCAGATTCGTGGATCGGAATTTCGATCCCGCCAATCGGGCTGCAGATGCTGATCGTAGAGCAGCGCCAAATCGCCGTTTAACCACGTCAATAGATGCACGCCGTTGGTTACCGATGTGATGGGCACTTCCCACACCGGCAGCTTGGGCCACAACTCCTGCCACATTTCCTGTGAAACCTGGCGATGCAGAGTGCTGACCGCATTGCGGAACGCCGACGTCTGAATCGCGCAGATGGCCATCGAGAACGGTTCGTGATGATTCTCGGGGCGGAAGCGGCCCAGCGCCAGGAACCTCTCGAACGGTATACCCGCTTCGGCGCAATACTCGCCGAAGTATTCATACAGCAGACCGGGTTCGAAAAGGTCGATGCCGGCCGGCACGGACGTATGCGTGGTGAAGATATTATTGGAGCGGCAGGCCTCGAGCGCGTCGTCAAAAGACAGCTTGTACTCTTGGATGAGGCGCCGCATGCGCTCGATGGCCAGGAAGGCCGAGTGGCCTTCGTTCATGTGCCAGACCGTGGGCTTGAGACCCAGCCGGTCGAGCGCGCGCAAGCCGCCGATTCCCAGGACAATCTCCTGCCGGATGCGGGTGAGGATGTCGCCACCGTAGAGTTGATCGGTGATCTCGCGATGCTCGATGCGCTCGTTTTCAGGAATGTTGGTATCGAGCAGGTAGAGCTTGACGCGTCCGACTGCAATGTGCCAGATCTTGATCACTACCTCTCCGGTTGGTAATGTCACCTGCACAGTCATCTCGCGGCCGTCTTTGTCACACACCGGCCGCACCGGAAGCGTGTAGAAGTCGTTGACGGGATTGCGTTCCTGCTGCCAACCGTCAGGGTTCAGGGTTTGCTGCAGATAGCCCTTTTGGTAGAGCAGGCCTACCGCCGCCAAGGGAACATCGCCGTCGCTGGCAGCTTTCAAGTGATCGCCCGAGAGCACGCCGAGGCCACCGCCGTAAATCGGCATGCATTCCACCATGCCGTATTCCATCGAAAAATATGCGATCAGACGATCGTCAGGCTGTTCGGAGCGCTCCAGGTAGTTGGTATAGCGTTCGCAGGCTTTCCGATACGCGCCGAGAAAACGGGGATCGCCAGCGGCGCGCTCCAGCGTGGCTTGCGGAACGCGGCCCAGCATCAACACCGGGTTGTGGCCGCAATGCTTCCACAACACCGAATCCAGCCGCCGAAAGAGTGACCGGATAGTGTGATCCCAACTCCAGAGGAGGTTATAGGCCAGGTCACTCATCCGGGAGATGGCAGGTGGCAGTGCGGGACGGACGAGAAATTCCTTAACCGGATGAATCTGAAAGGGCATGGACTAACTTATGAGACTCAAATATATCACCGGGCGCGAGCGGCCCCACAGGTAGGACGTACCGGGGGGCATAGGCTGCTGCATATTCAGTTAGATGCGCCGCATTAATTTCTCTTCAATTGCGTCGCTGGCGCGCCTCAGTACTTTGATCGGCAGGGAATGGATTTCGCATAAGGTGAAGGGCGGAAAACATGTCAGGGCCTCCGAAACGCAACATCCTGCAGGTGGTTGGCTGTGATGCGGTCAACACTGGCGCATTCCCGCTCCGCTTGAGCGTTCGTAATATCGGACGGTGACCACCTTCACGTAGTCATGTTCGCCAGTTCGCCAATGCTCATGCTTCTTCGAACTCCGAGGTATCTTGTTAAGCGTGGCTGGAGCAAAATGCTTGCCGATCGTTGTGATGTTTCTCTGCTGCGGGAACGCCTTGTCCCAGTCAGAAGATAAGGAACCTGCGGCAGTGGTCGAACTGGGGGGCGCCGCTAGCCGGAGTCTCAACCAGCACGAGTCGAGCTTTGGAGCCGACGTTGCCATTGAGGTTACGCCTATCGAGAGGTGGCTGGAGCTGGAGATGGGCACGACTCCTCTCTTCACCCGTCATTCGACCGAATGGGACACCGACCTTCTGTTCAAGAAGCCCTGGACTCTTTCGTCAAAGGTGGAATTCATGTTCGGTGTTGGGCCGGAATGGATTCGGACGAGAGCCTACGGCGTGACGACGAACTCAATTGGCGGCGAGGCCGTCGGGGATTTCATGTTTTGGCCATCCGCAAAACATAAAATAGGCTGGTATCTGGAGCCGAGCTACGACTACAGTTTCGCTCGCGGGCACGATCGTTCGGTGGGCATCACGGCCGGTCTGCTGATTGCGATCCCGAAGAAGGCTGGTGGTAAAAGATGAAGCAAGAGTGGCGTTCGGTTACCGGTAGGTCACATTCTTCAAAATCGTGACGACGGAATTAATCGTCCCAGAACTAATGCCTGTCGCCGCAAACGGGGTTGTGGAAGTGGTGCTCAGCCTGAGGGTGCCTAACGGTGTTCCGGATAACGCTGGGGCGCTGAGCAACACGAAAGCGGGGATCGTGAAGTGCTGGTCGCTCACATTAGCGTTGCAGACAAAGGTCACCGGAGGGCCCGCGATCTCAACCGTGCCGTTGGGATCACCGCCCGTCCAGGTGACGTCGAGACCCGCGGAACGATCCACGGTGTTGATGCTGGCTTGATTGGTCCAGGCGAGAGGCTGCGGGATGGTGAAGTTTTGCGAGAACGCTCCCACGGAGCCGACTTCGGTCCCGGCCGTCCCGGAGGCGGTGTAGGAGCCGGCGCTTAGGTAGAGCGGTTGTGGATTTGCCCCAGAGCCGCCGCCGAGCTGCACGGGAGAGAAGAGAGGAAAGGTGGAGAGTTGATCGGAGCCGTTCGGACCGGTGATGGTAATGGAGCCGACGTCCATCGGGCCGCCCAGTACATCAATGAACGGCGGAAATGTTATGTCCCCGAGGCAAGTACCCGCCGGCAGAGAATATATGTTGCTGAAGAACGGAGGAACGTAGGGAAACGCGTTGAGTTGGGGATCTCCAAAGAATACCTGACCGGAATCAATCGTACTGCTTGTTTCTCCGATCATCGTGAATCTCGTTAGCGTGATGTTGCCGGTTGGTGCGCTGCCGGGGTTGGCCACTGTCGGGATGGGCGGCGCCGGATCAGGACATGACTGCCCCGCCGGAGCGATCGGCATTGTCACAAAATTGCTGACGATGTTTCCGATCTCAACCGCGACCGGAACATAGCATCCCGTGATTCCCGATGGGACCACGAAGTTAATTTGATCCTCGCCTGTAAACGGGCCTCGGCCACGATAAGTAACGGTCGCCGCCTGCGTGCCGACATAAACGGACAAAGGAAGATCGGGCATGTCGATCTGCTGGGGCGGGGCGGATCCGTCATCTCCGGGTGAGGCGCCGATGCCGGTGCCCCATATGGTGGCGGTATTGCCGGGGTGGACTGGCTCCTTCACAGAAAACACTTGGTAATTCGCACCAGTAATGATGCCCGCTCCCTGCCCGGTGGAATTCACCGCGAAAATTCCGAAACTACTGGCGATCACCTGAAAGGAAGCGGCGTTGCTGGTTTGCCCATTGTAAGTGACCGTGAGCGTCGCGGGAGCATTTGTAGGCGTGCTGTCAGGCAAGATAGCATTGATCTGCGTCGGCCCGACGAATATCGGAATAGCATTCGACATGGTGCTTCCCGAACTGACTTGAACCGACACGCCGCCCAACGTGGTTTCGAGCGGATACGCCAGCGCAGGGCTGGATGATGGGCCTAAGTCCGTGCCGTAAATCGAAAAGATGGAACCTTGCGCGATAGATGAATTGGGCAGCCAAACGGAGGAGGCATTGCTTGCGGCGTTCAGCACTCCATAGGCCGCTACTTGGGGCTGCGCCGCAGCTTGTACTACGACCAGGATCGCGAAAACAGACAGCCGGACGATCGGTTTCACTTGTGGCCAAACTCTCAGCCGCGCTAGTTGATAGGTTAGTGTCCTTCGCCCCCATACGCAAGCCAGCCGAACGGACGCGGATGCTAAAATACCGCATGGGCGAACAAACTCCCACCTCCACCGCGTCCACGTTGCAGACAGCAATGCCGTGCCACGGCGCCGCCCGGGCCGCGAAGCTGGGTCGGCAACAGGTTATCCGAGCGTGAACAAGAACCGATACCTTTGCATTCATGGTCACTTTTATCAGCCGCCGCGCGAAAACCCGTGGCTGGAAGCGATCGAGCTTCAGGACTCCGCCGCGCCCTACCACGATTGGAACGAGCGCGTCACCGCGGAGTGCTACGCGCCCAACAGCGCCGCCCGCATCCTGGACGCAGAGGGCCGCATCGCGAAGATCGTCAACAATTACGCCAGCATCAGCTTCAACTTCGGCCCCACGGTGCTGTCCTGGATGAAGGACAAGACGCCGGAGACTTACCACTCGATTCTGGAAGCCGACCGGCTGAGCATGCAGCGTTTCTCGGGCCACGGATCGGCGCTGGCGCAATGCTACAACCACATGATCATGCCGCTCGCCAACGCGCGCGACAAGCTGACCCAGGTGATTTGGGGGATCGAGGATTTTCGCTTCCGCTTCGGGCGCGATCCGGAAGGCATGTGGCTGCCGGAAACGGCCGTGGATCTGGAGACGCTGGATGTGCTGGCTCAGCACGGGATCAAGTTCACGATTTTGGCGCCGTCGCAGGCCAAGTCGGTGGATGGGGCCGACGTGAGCGGGCAGCGTATCGATCCGGCGCGTCCTTATGTGCAGAAGTTGCCGTCGGGGAAAACCATCAGCTTGTTTTTTTACGACGGGCCGGTCTCGCAGGCGGTGGCGTTCGAGCGCTTGCTCGATAACGGCGAGCGCTTCGCCGGCGCTCTTGGACGCATTCTCGGATCACCGCGAGGGCCCGCAACTGGCGCATATCGCGACCGACGGCGAAACCTACGGGCACCATCATGCGTTTGGCGACATGGCGCTGGCCTACGCGCTCGACCATATCGAGTGCGGCGGACTGGCTAAGATCACCAACTACGCCGAGTTTCTCGACCAGTATCCTCCGGAGCAGGAGGTGGAGATCCTGGAGAATACTGCCTGGAGCTGTGTCCACGGCGTAGGTCGTTGGGCCACCAACTGCGGCTGCAATTCAGGCGGGCATTCCGATTGGAACCAGGAATGGCGGGCTCCATTGCGCGCGGCGCTGGACTGGCTGCGTGACGAAATCGCACCCCGCTACGAAAGCATGGCCGGGCGCTTGTTCAAAGATCCGTGGGAGGCGCGGAACAACTACATTCATGTGATTCTGGACCGGTCACAAGCCAGCAAGGATCGCTTCGCGGCGGCTAATTTTCGCCGCAAGCACACCGCCCGCAACGATCGCGTCAACGTCTGGAAGCTGCTCGAGATGCAGCGCCACGCCATGCTGATGTACACCAGCTGCGGCTGGTTCTTCGATGAACTGTCGGGCATCGAGACGGTGCAGGTAATCCAATATGCCGCCCGCGTGGCGGAGCTCGCCGACGAACTTTTTGGAGCGGGGATCGAGGCGCGCTTCATCGAAAAGCTGGCGCTGGCGAAGAGCAACATCCCGGTCAACGGCGACGGCGCGAACATTTTCGAGAAGTTCGTCAAGCCGGCCCGCGTGGATTTGTTGAAGTTGGGAGCGCACTACGCCATGAGCTCCTTGTTTGAGAGCTACCCGGACAACACGCGCATTTACTGCTATTCGGTGGACAACAAGGACTACCGCTTGAAGCGCTCGGGCAAGATGCGGCTGGCGTTCGGGAAGGCGCGCTTCACTTCCGAGATCACGCAGGATTCCGAGATGCTGATTTTCGGCGTGCTGCATTTCGGCGACCACAATTTGCACGGCGGCGTGGGGCTGTTCCAGAGCGACGAAGCTTATCGGGAGTTGGGCAGAGCGACTCGCGACGCCTTTAACCGGTCCGACCTCGCCGGCACGATTCACAGCCTGGACCAGGGTTTCAGCGGGCAAATGTATTCGCTGAAGAATCTGTTTAAGGACGAACAGCGCAAAGTGCTGGCCGAAGTTCTTCAGTCCACCGTGGAACATTCGTCAACCGTGTACCGGCAGATGTACGAGGAGCAGGCCCCGCTGCTACGTTTCTTGAGCGACTGCGGCATACCGATTCCGACCGATCTGAAGGCCACGGCTGAAGCGGCGTTGAACGGATTGCTGCGGGAAGCGCTGGCGTCGCCAGAACTGGACCTGGCTGCGATTCAAAACCTGCTGGAGGAGGTCCGGATTGCCCAAATTCCTTTGGATCAAACCGGCCTCGAGATGATCTTGCGCCGCAATATCGAAAAGGGCGCGGCGCAGTTTCTGGAGGATCCCAAGAATCTGCCGCGCTTAGTCACGTTCCGCGACATGATCGCGGTGGAACGCTCGCTGCCGTTTCCGCTAGTGTTGTGGCAAGTGCAGAATCGCTGCTACGAGATCCTGCAGCGGGTCTATCCGCAGATGGTGCGTAATGGGGACACCCGGTGGGCCGCGGCGTTCGAGGAACTGGCGGGGTTGTTGAAGCTGCGGGTGGAAAAAGGTTAGGGTTCTAGCGGGCCTAGCGAATCGCGCGCGGCGAGCAACAGCTCCACATCCTCGCGACGCCGGGCCGGTCCATAGACGTGCCCCTGCACTTTATCGACACCGAGCACGCGCACCAGATCCAACTCCGCGCGGGTCTCCACTCCTTCGGCCACCACTGTCAGATTCATGCTGTGCGCCATTCGCACGATACTCTGGATCACCGCCAGCGATCCCTCGGGTTCCGCCAGATTGCGCAGGAACGATTGGTCGATCTTCAGCGAATCCACCGGCAGCTTGTTCAGGTAGCTGAGCGACGAATAGCCGGTTCCAAAATCGTCGATCGCGATGCTGATGCCGAGTTTGCGGATCTGCGACAGGCGCGCGGCCGCGAGCGGAAGGTCTTTCATGATGTAGCTTTCGGTGAGCTCCAGTTCCAGGCGATCGGGCGGCAGGTTGCTGAGCGCGAGCGCACCGGCGACGGTCTCCAGAAAATCGCGTCGTTCAAACTGCAAGGCCGACACGTTCACCGAGATGCGCGCCGCACTGTGGCCGGCTTTGTGCCAACTCGCAGCTTCGAGACATGCCCGGCGGATGACCCACGATCCGATGTCGATGATCAGTCCGGTTTCCTCGGCGATGGGAATGAACTGCTTGGGCGAGATGGTCCCATAGATGGGATGCCGCCAGGTGAGCAGCGCCTCCAGCCCCTCCACCTTCCCGTTCATGCTGACCACGGGCTGATACAGCAGCTCGAATTCCTG
This sequence comes from Bryobacterales bacterium, assembly GCA_963772905.1. Lineage (GTDB taxonomy): Bacteria > Acidobacteriota > Terriglobia > Bryobacterales > Bryobacteraceae > Palsa-89. Next base: position 165,171 of record CAVYZD010000002.1, read on the forward strand.
ATGCTCCAGCGCGCGGCGTAGCGCGTTTTCCAGGCGCAGGCGTTCCAGGCTGGCGACGTGATCCTCGGCGCGGAAAACCTCTACTTCGTTCTTACCGCTGTTCTTGGCGTGATACATGGCGAGATCGGCGTTGCGCAGCAGCTCGGCGACGGTTCTGCCATGCCGGGGATAGATGGCGACTCCGATGCTGGCGGTGACGAACAGCTCGTTGTCTTCAATCTGGTGCGGGGCGCGCAGGGCTTCCAGAAACTCGCGCGAAGCCAGCGCGACGGCCTCTTCATCGGGCTGTCGCGCGAGAACGATGATGAACTCGTCACCGCCCATACGGCCCGCAAGATCGTCTTCGGTCAGCAACCGCTTCAGCCGCAGACCAACCTCGCGCAACAACCGGTCGCCCATGGCGTGGCCAAGGATATCGTTGATCTGTTTGAAGCGATCAAGATCGATGAACAGTACGGCCAAGTAGCTCGATCGCGCGCCCGCATCCTCCAAAGCCGCGTTGAGAAGCTCCATAAAATAGGAACGATTGGGCAGGCCGGTGAGCGAATCGTGCCGCGCCTGAAACTCCAGGCGATCGTTCAAGCCGCGCTGTTCGAGAGCGCGCGCCGCCAAGCGCCCTGCCACTTGCAGCAATTCGGTATCGCTATGGTCATGCGGGGGGCCCTCCTTATAGTGCAGCGCCACTATTCCCAGCAGCACACCGTCGGCGGAGATCACCGGGGTGGTGCGGCAGGACACAACCCCGAGCCCCGACGCCAGATGCGCTCGCTCGGCCCAGATGGGACAAGCGCGGGCGTCTTTCCAGAACACCGTGGAACGCACGAATTCGGCGGTTTCCGGAGTCGCGCTGGCCTGCACGGGAGCGCCATGAAGTATCCGCAGTGGTCTGAGATGACGGAGCGCTTCCGATGGAAAGCTAGGAGCAGCGGCCCACGTGAGAACCTCGTTCTTGAGAATCATCACGGAGCCCAGCGCGTCCGGGGATTGCTCTTCCACCAAATGACAGACCTCCGCCAGGATCACGTCGATGCTCTCGTTTCCGGCGACCATCTCGAGCACGCGGTTGCGGTTTTTCTCCAGGGTGCGCAGCCGGTCGCGTTCGGACTGAATCCGGTATTCCAGAATTACGCGTCCGATACTTCTCGCCATGAGCTCGATGAGCTCTCTATCGGATGGCTGAAAGTCCCGCGCGACACTGGTGTTTGGAGACGAGAAGCTCAACGTGGCGAACAGCTCTGCTCCCAGCCATACCGGCGTGCCAAGATAGGCCTCGAATGCGGGCACGGATTGCCCGCCGGACGTTGCCGGCTGCGAAAGCACCACGGTCCTGAGACGGCCTTCGACGGAGTTCGCATGTGTTTCGGGCAGCAGAAAGGTCGCGCCGGGATGGAACTCAGGGGAGCCGTGAGAAGCCTGAACCAGCCCGTGGTTTCCGTCCACTTGCAGAAGCCATCCCTGGGGCAAGTCGAACAGTTCGCAGCCCGTGCGCAAGTGATCGCGCAGGGCTTCTTCGAGCGTGGCGTAGCGCGCGGTGCTCAGCCGATGCAATTGCCTGAGCTGCTCGGCGAAGCGATCGCTGTCGGTTGCCGGATGTGTTGGCGCTTCGGGTACCGGATCGAGCCAACGGCCCGTGTCCTGAATCGCCACCGGGCGGCCCCGATCGAACAGCAGATGCCGCGTGACCTCCATCCGGATTCGCTGGCCGTACTTTCCTAGGGCGGTGAGTTCCAGCATCTCGGCTCCGCCACCGCCGAGCAACGCCAAGGTCTGGTCGCGCGATCGCTGCCAGGATTCGTGGTCGAGCAGTTGGCTGAGATTCAACTGCGCCGTCTCATCGCGGCCGTACCCGGTGGTCTCAGCAAACGCCGCGCTCATTTCGATCACATTCCCGTGCAGATCGAAGGAGTAGACGAACGAGCGCGAGGCTTTGGATGGCTCCTCATCATTGCGCGGCGAAAGTGCGAACCGGGGTGAGATTGCCATGGCTGATTCGTGCTGATTCGAGCGATCGGGCCCGCCGATCGGGCAACTGACGCTGGAATCAACCGGTCCCTAACCCGTCGCCCTGCTGGGTTCTCTGCGGGTTGCCTCCCGGCCCACCGGTTTGCGCCTTACACGAGTGATCGGTACGTTCAGGATGATCGAAAGTACGGTAAAGATCAACGACGAACTTTGGACTACGACCTTCATGGGGAGATGACTTGGTACATTGTATCCCATATGTCTCAGGTGAACGCCCTACCCCCGGAGCCGGCGGCGGCCGAACCCAGGGAACCCGAGCCGCGCTGGCCGGCGGTGCTCGCGATCCTGGCCACGGCCGGGTTGCATTTCGTGATCCCGGCGCCGCTGAGGTTCGGGCAGGAGTGGCTGCTGCTGGTGGTTGTGTCGGTGCTGCTGGTGCCAACGGTCATCACTTACCGGACTGGCCTAGTGAGAATGAACCGGATCTTCTCGCACATCGTGCTCGGCGTTTTGACAGCCTCCATGATCTGGTCGCTCGGACTGTTGGTGTGGCGCCTGCCGTCGCATGCCGATCCGCCGCAAGAGCTGTTGCGCGCCGCTGCGGCGTTGTGGGTGGCCAATATTCTGGTGTTCGCTTCCTGGTACTGGCGTTTGGATGCCGGAGGTCCGCACCAGCGTGATTTGAAGCGGAACCATGTCGAGGGGGCTTTCCTGTTTCCGCAGATGGTGCTTTCGGGCAAGGAAGCGCGCAATTGGCGGCCGGGATTCGTGGACTATTTATTCCTGGCGTTCAACACCAGCACCGCGTTTTCGCCCACCGATGTTCCGGTGCTGTCGCGCTGGGCCAAGGGCATGATGATGGTGCAAGCGTGCATTTCGCTGTTGGCGGTGGCGTTGTTGGCGGCGCGGGCGGTCAATATTTTGTGACCGCTTTGAGGAGCGCTTTCACTCCGTCGACGCACAGCACCGCGGCATGTTTCGATTCCGGGATTAGGCCGCCGACCGCGGATTCGACAGCCGCTGCGTCAAGCGAAGCGAGCTCGGCGCGCGTCTTACCGAGCATCCATTCGGTGAGCGCGGACCCGCTGGCGATGGACGCCGTACAGCCTCGGATTTTGTAACCAACCTCGGCCACTCGGCCGTCTTCGAAGCGCGCTGACAATCGCAAGATATCGCCGCAGGCCGGGTTCGAAATCTCGACCGTGACGGCGGGCGGTGCGAGTTCGCCCACATGGCGCGGATTTTTGAAATGATCGAGAAAGGCTTCGCTGTACACGGGCGCTCTACTTGATTATGCAACTGACCACGGTGGTAGCGGCGGTGATCGAGCGAGATGGCCGCGTCTTGATCGCGCAGCGCAAGCGAACCGGACAGCATCCGCTGAAGTGGGAGTTCCCGGGCGGCAAGGTGGAACCGGGCGAAGCGCCCGAGGCGGCGGTGGTGCGCGAGCTTGAAGAAGAATTGGCGATTGGGGCACGGGTGGAACGAGAGATCGCGCGCTACGAATATCAGTATCCGGGGCGCCCCGCGATCTTGCTCATCTTTTATCGGGTGACGGAGTTCGCGGGAGAGCCGAAGAATCTGGATTTCGAGCAGATCGTATGGGCTCCGCGAGAGCGCCTGCGCGAGTATGATTTTCTTGAGGGAGACGCCGAGTTCATCCGGAGCTATTGATAAGCTAGATAGTGCCGAGGTTCAGCCGCGCTAAGGAGGTATATGAACGTAATCTCAGAGAAGGACCACGCGCACGAACTCATCGAGCGGCTGCCGGATTCACAGATCGCCACCGCGGTTCGCTTCCTGGAGTTCATGCTGCTTGATCCCGTCCGGCGCGCGTTGGCTACGGCGCCGCCCGACGATGAACCCGTAACCGAGCAAGACCGCCAACGCTTCCACAAGGGGCAGGCCTGGTTTGCGCAGCGCGGTAAAGGTATTCCGATGGAGGAAGTACTAGCTAATTTCGGCCTAACTATGGCTGACTTCGAGCGCATGGGGCAAACCCCGCTTCCGGTCGATCAGAGGCGTTCGAGCCACTCCTGATGAAGAGGCGTCCCATGTTCACCGAAGTGCCCGCCAGGATTACGGATGGGGTTTAACTGCTAGCAGGAAGACACTCACCACACAGTGTGCTAGTTCCAGCAGCAACACCACACACACCATTGGACCGAAGGGCCAGATCGTGACGGGAGCTTCCGTGCTGCTGAACCGCCACGTTCCAACCGCCAACGATATAGCTACCGCGACGCCTACAGCGGACAGCCTCCACATCTTTTCGGATGGCGGGATTCCCGGCACCATGAGCATGATGGTATAGGTGTAGAGGAAGAGAAGCGTCGAAACTGCCGCCGAAATCCAGTACGTCCGACAACGCACCCGTTACCTCGAAGTTCCCTGCTACCTCGGCTGGGGCAGGCGGAAATCGATGCCGCGTTCGTCATTCAAACGCTGCGACAGATCGCGATCCACGAGATCGATACTGACCTGATTGAGCGTCTGCTCGGCGCTGACGTAGTGCAGCGTGCTGCCCTCCATCCAATAGCCCAGCGCCTGCACGATGGTGTGATCGCGGAAGGCAATGAGGTAGATGGTGGGCTGGCCGCTGTTCGCAGACCGCTGCGCCTGCGCCTGGGCTTGTGCATCGGCATAGGGATGCGATGGCGGCGCCTGATACAGCTTCAGGCCTGACGACTGATCCTGCGGCGCGGGCTGATCGCCAGTGTACTCGCGCACCTGAGGATTGGCTTGCGGGGGAACGAAACTCTGATTGATGACCACCGACGGGACACCGGCGCCGTACCCTTGGGAGCCGTCGTCAGACGGGCCCGGCGGGTAGCCGGCGGCCGAAGGATCGTAGCCGTAGCCACCGCCATAATATCCGCCGTAGTAGACCGGATACGGAACGATGACCGTCGCGCCGTGTTGCGGATGATTGGCGCGCCCTGGGTTCGCGAAGCCTCGCGAATAACCGCCCCCGCCGCGCGACGATGCCACATATTGTCCGACCGGTGGGGTGGCAGTGGGCGCGTGGCCGATCCCTGGATACACGACGTTGCCGAATCCGCCGAGGGACCAGGTTTGGTGCGACTGGCCGAAGACAACTCCGGCTAGACTCAAGAACAAAAACGCCGGGACGAAGCAACGCATGCCAAACTCCTAAGCTCAATTGTAAACCCAAATCCCGCCCCTACGGTCGCGAAATCCACTTAGGAAGCGAGCGTTTGGTACCAGCCGTATGACCATCGACGTAGCGGGCATGCTGCCGGTTCCTGGAACGTTATAATCGAAAGCATGGCGCAGGTCCGACACTCCGTGTGCGCGCTGGATTGCCCGGACGCCTGCTCCTTGCTCATCGATATTAATGACGGAAAAGGGAGCCGGTTGCGTGGAAATCCCGAACATCCGGTGACGCGTGGATTCTTGTGCGGCAAGGTGGCGCGGTACTTAGAACGCGAGTACTCGCCCGATCGTTTGCTGTATCCGCAGAAACGAACCGGGGCGAAAGGCGAGGGCAAATTCGAGCGGATTTCGTGGGACGAGGCGCTGGATACCATCGCGGTGCGGCTGCGCGGTGTCGCGGACGAATTCGGACCCGAGGCGATTCTGCCCTACAGCTACGCCGGCACCATGGGATTGCTGAACGGCGGCGGCATGGATCGGCGATTCTTCCACCGGCTGGGTGCGTCGCAACTGGACCGGACAATTTGCTCGTCTGCGGGCGGCGCGGGGCTCACCGCCACGCTCGGGTTTAAGTACGGCACTGAGCCTGAGCAGTTTCGCCACTCCAAGTTGATCATCGCCTGGGGCGCGAACGTGCTCGCGACGAACGTGCACTTGTGGCCGTTCATCGTGGAGGCGCGGCGTAACGGCGCGCGGTTTTACACCATCGATCCGATTCGCAATCGCACCGGCAAGCTGGCAGACAAGCATTTCGCCATCTATCCGGGAAGCGACTTGGCGCTCGCGCTCGGCCTGATGCACGTGATCATTGGCGAGAATTTGCATGACGCCGAGTACGTCGCGGCTTACACCAATGGATTTGATGCGCTGGCCGCGAGGGCGCGCGAATATCCGCCGGAGCGCGTGGAATCGCTCACGGGCATCCCGCGTGAGGACGTGGTTGCGCTGGCGCGCGAATATGCCACCACACGCCCGGCCGCCATCCGCTTGAACTATGGAATCCAGCGCAGCGAACGCGGGGGAGCAGCTACGCGAGCCGTTGCTGCCCTGCCTGCGTTGATCGGCTCGTGGCGCGAAGTAGGCGGCGGTTTGCAGCTATCCACCAGCCAGGCGTTTCGGCTGAATAAAACCGCGCTTGAAATGCCGGAGCTGCAACGCGGGTCACCACTGGGGCGCGAGGCGCGCATCGTCAACATGTCAGAACTTGGAAAAGCCCTGACGCAGTTGGACGCCCCGCCGGTGAAGGCGATAGTGGTGTACAACTCGAATCCGGCTTCGATCGCACCGAACCAGAATCGCGTGCTGGCGGGAATGCGCCGCGAGGATCTCTTCACAGTGGTGCTGGAACAATTCCAGAACGACACCGCGGATCACGCCGATATTCTGCTGCCCGCCACCACGTTCCTGGAGCACACGGATCTGTATCTGGCGTACGGCCATTACCATTTGCAGCTCGCGCGGCCGGTGCTACCCGCCCCGGGCGAAACGAAATCGAACGTGGAAGTGTTCCGGCTCCTGGCCGAGCGCATGGGATTCGATGAGCCGTGTTTCCAGGATTCGGAAGACGACATGATTCGCACGCTGCTCGATTCGGGACATCCGTTTTTGCGAGGCATCACGCTGGAGCGGCTGGATCGCGAGCATTCCGTGCGATTGAACGTTGCGCCGGACTCGGAACCCTTCCTGCCGTTCGCAAGCGGCGGGTTTGGGACGAAGTCAGGCAAATGCGAGTTTGGCGGGGAAATGCTGGATTACCAGCCGCCGGTGGAATCGCGCTTGGGCGCGGAGGAATTGCGCGCGAAGTTTCCGCTCGAGCTGATTTCCGCCAAGAGCCACGACAGCATGAACTCCACCTTCGGCAACAGCAAGTCGGCGCAGAACGAGACGTCCGCCGTGTTCCTACACAGCGAAGACGCCGGCGCGCGGGGTATCGCGAATGGCGATCTGGTGCGCGTCTTCAATGATCGCGGCAGTTGCACGCTGGTGGCCGCAGTTGATGGCGTCGTGCGTCCGGGTGTGGTGCTCGCGCCGTCGGTCCGTTGGAACAAACTCTCCGGCGGCCATCGCAACATCAACGCTCTGACGTCTGACCGGCTCACCGACATCGGCGGCGGCCCCACGTTCTATAGTTGTCTGGTGGACGTGGAGAAGTGCGGAGACTGAGCGTCCGCCTGATGCCGGCCTTCACGGAATCTAAAATGCGAACCATCTCCATCACGCTCCTGCTGCTCTCTTTGCTGTTCGTGTCCGAAGGCTGCAAACGCCGCCACAGGCCTCCTTCAAAGGCGAGTTCGATCAATATGGGCGACCCGGATTATGCCGATTTTCTTACGGACGGCTTCTACACCATCGAAGCAAATGCGTGGCGCTGGACGGCTAAGGACTTCGCCGTGACTCTCAATCCGCCCCCGCACTCAGCCGAACGCGGCGCCCGATTGGTGGTGCATTTGGTGGTGCCAGAGCCATCCATTCAACGGTTCCAATTCGTGGAGCTTTCGTGCTCCATAGCGGGACAGAAGCTTGATCCACAGGTGTTCGCCAAGGCGGGGGCGTACACCTACGAGCGCGACGTGCCGGCGGACAAACTGCAAGGCAAGACCGTGCGCATCGATTTCTCGCTGGATCATGCGCTGCCGCCAACCGGGCCGGATATTCGCGTGTTGGGAATTATCGTCAACCAAATAGGATTGGTCGCCAAATAGCCATGAATTATTACGAGCAGCACCACGACAGTTACCTGGAGGGTCTCAAAACCTTCCTGCGCATTCCGAGCATCAGCACACTTTCCGAGCATAAGCCCGACATCCAGCGAGCGGCCGAGTTCGTTCGCGGCGAATTGGAAAAGGCCGGGCTCGCGCAGGCGCAATTGATCGAAGGCGGGGGTAATCCGCTGGTTTATGCGGAGTGGCTGGGCGCCCCGGGCAAGCCGACGGTGCTGTTTTACGGGCATTACGATGTGCAGCCGCCGGAGCCGCTGGACGAGTGGAAGTCACCGCCGTTCGAGCCCGAGATCCGCAACAACAATATCTATGCGCGCGGTTCGGCCGACGATAAGGGGCAGACGTACATCCTGATCAAGGCCGTGGAAGGATTGCTGAAGCAACACGGGCGGCTGCCGATCAACGTGAAGTTCTTGATCGAAGGCGAAGAAGAGGTCGGCGGCGAGCATATCGAAGCCTACGTCGCGAGCAAACCCGCGCGCCTGAAGTGCGATGTGGCCGTGATTTGCGATACCGAAATGTTCGCGCCGGAGCTGCCGACGATTTGCGTGGGATTGCGCGGCATCATCTACGGCGAGCTGGTGGTGGAGGGCGCGAATCACGATCTGCATTCGGGCGTGTATGGCGGTGCAGCGCCGAATCCGCTGATGGCCCTGGCCGAGATTTTGACGGCGCTCAAGGATCGCGAAGGCCACATCAAGATTCCCGGCTTTTACGATCGCGTGGTGCCGCCGAGCGCCAAGGAGCGCGAAGCGTGGGCGCGGTTGCCGTTCGACGAGCGTGAGTACAAAGAGAAGGAAGTGGGCGTGAAGGAATTGGTGGGCGAGCCCGAGATTCCTCTGTTCGAGCGCCTGTGGGCGCGGCCGACGCTCGAAGTCCACGGCATTCGCGGCGGATTCATTGGCGAGGGCGCGAAGACCGTGATCCCGGCGCGCGCGGTGGCGAAAGTGAGCATGCGGCTGGTGGCCGATCAGAAGCCCGATGAAGCGGTGTCGCAGTTGCAGAGGGCGGTCGCGGCGGCTTGTCCCAAGGGCGTGACGGCCGAATACAAAACCATCCACAACGCGCCGCCGTCGCTGGTGAATCCCGACAATCGATTCATTCATGCTGCCGCCGAAGCGATGAAGCAAGTGTTCGGACAGGAGACAGTTTACATCCGCTCGGGCGGATCGATCCCGATTGTCGCGGCGTTCGAAGAATACCTGGGGATTCCGAGCGTCATGATGGGCTTCGGGCTGCCGGACGATAACTTGCACGCGCCGAATGAAAAACTGCACCTGCCGAATTTCTTCCGGGGGATTGAGGCGGTCGCGCGGTTTATCGAGATTCTAGGCGCCTAGACCGCAGGTGACTCGCGCCTCGGCGTTGTTTGCGATTCCAGCCGTATTGTCCGCGCTGTTCCTGGCCGTCGCGGCGCATCTGAACGCATTCAGCATTCCCTTAGCGGCCTTGATCCTGGCCTATACGTTCTTGCCGGTCGCTGTAGCGTGCCTGGCGCGCGGCGCTCCTCCTCCAACATGGCTCGACTTCGTGATCATCGCGCTGCTGTGGTTTCCTCTCGAATTTTCCGTAGGGCATCAATTCATCCCCAAACAGGCACAAAGCAGGCTGCATCTAGCGGCGTACGGTGTGTCCATCTTGCTCGGCCTGGCGATCTTCCTTTTCTTCCGGAGGCTCACCGGAATGAAGATCAACCTTCCTCGCTCGGGCCGCGATCTGGTGAATCTGCTGATCGGCTTTGCGACGTGCTCGCCGGTGTTGATCGCGCTGGGGCGGGCCATCGGATTCTTGCCGCCCTTCCATCTGCCCGTGAACGGATCTCCCGTGCACGTCGGATCGCAGTACCTGATCATTCTCGCCGCAACCGCGCTGCCGGAAGAGATTCTTTTCCGCGGGCTGATCCAAAACTCGATCGCGCAGAAATTCGGAAGCAGCACAAGCACGCTGGTGATTGCGGCGTTCATCTTTGGATGCGCGCATCTCGACAACGGACCCGGGCCGCTGCCCAACTGGCGCTACATGATTCTCGCGACCATCGCGGGCGTTGCGTACGGCAAAGTCTACGAGAAAAGCTCGAGCATCTTCGCTTCAGCCGGACTGCATGCGCTGGTCGATTTGATCAAGCACCTTTGCTTTTGATGGTGCGCAACAAACCCTCGAGATAGGACACCACTCCCGGCTCGCCTTCGCGCGGCGCCCACGGAGCGAAGTCTTTGTCGTTCGCCGCCGAGTAAGGCCCCGGCTTCACTTCATAACAGACGGCATGGTCCGACAGCGGCGTCAGAGTGTGCCAGACGCCGGGCGCAAGATCGATTCCAATCGGATCGCGGCCCACCACTTCGGTTCGCACCACGCGACCCAAGTCATCGAAGATAAAGAACGCCACCTCGCCCTCCAACACCACGAACGATTCGGCCTTCGGCGGATCCAGATGGCGATGCGGAGCAACATAGGTCCCCTTCACCATCACGTTCAAGAAGCGATGCGGATTGTCTTCCATGGACCCATGAAAGTTGTGATTGATCCGCAGCCTGGGCGACCGGCGCGCACGCTCGATCAAATCGTCGAATAAAACCCGATTCACGACCTGCACAGCGTCACTCATCCTAGACTCCGATATCCTCGTTCCACAGCGCCGCATTCGCCCGAATGAAATCCGTCATCATTTGAATGCACTCCTCATCCTGCACCACGTCCACTTGAATCCCCTGGCTTCGCATGTAATCCTCCGCGCCGAGAAACGTCCGGTTCTCGCCCACCACCACGCGCGGAATCTTGTACAGCACAATCGCCCCGCTGCACATGGGACAAGGGGAAAGCGTCGAATAGATGGTGCTGTTTCTATAAATTTTCGCGGCCAGACGCCCGGCGTTGCGCAGGCAATTCATCTCGCCATGATCGATGGCGCTGCCCGATTGCACACGACAGTTGTGGCCACGGCCAATAATTTCGCCGTCATGCACCAACACCGAACCGATCGGAATGCCGCCTTCGGACAAACTTTTCCGCGCTTGTTCGATGGCCGCGCGCAAGTAAGGATCTGCTGTCTTCATGCAAGAATGCCGCCGGGAAAAAGGATAACATTAGGAATGCCCGCCTCCGCCGTCGAGCCCAAGTTCCATACGTCCGGCCTGATCCGGCTCACGCGTCCGCAAATGTTTGCGACCATGACCGGGCTGATGCTGGCGGTGCTGCTGGCCGCGCTGGATCAAACCATCGTTGGGACGGCCGAACCGCGCATCATCGCGCAGCTCTCGGGCTTCGATCGTTATCCGTGGGTCTCCACCACCTACTTGCTCACCTCCACGCTCGCGGTTCCGATCTTCGCCAAGCTCTCCGACATGTATGGCCGAAAATGGTTTTTCCTCGGCGGATCGGTGATGTTCGTGCTGACCTCGGCGCTGTGCGGCGCGGCCGGAACTTTGAACTTCCTCGGCATCGACGGCATGAACCAGCTCATCGTATTTCGCGGACTGCAAGGCATCGGCGCCGGCATGATGATGGGTCTGGCGTTCACCATCATCGGCGACGTTTTCTCGCCCGCCGAGCGCGGCAAGTATCAAGGATTTTTCGCAGCCGCCTGGGGACTCGCATCCATTTTCGGACCGACCCTCGGCGGCTGGCTCACGGATCACATCTCCTGGCGCGCGGCGTTCTATGTGAATCTGCCGGTGGGCCTGGTTGCGATCGCCGCCATCTACTTCCAGTTCCCCGAACTACATCCGGAGGGCGTGGAGCGGCGCCTGGATTGGGCTGGTGTGATCTCACTCATCCTCTGCATTGTGCCGCTGCTGCTGGCGCTCACTTGGGTAACCGATTACGGCTGGAGCTCGGTACGCGTCGAGACTCTGCTGGCCTGGTCCACCGTGATGCTCGCCGTATTTCTGCGCGCGGAGACCAGAGCCATCGAGCCGCTCATTCCGCTCTCGCTGTTTCGGAATCCGATCATCAGCCTGTGTTCGATCGCCGTGTTCTTGCTTGGGATGGGCATGTTCGGCGTCATCATCTACCTGCCGTTGTTCATGCAAGGCGTGCTCGGCGTATCGGCCACGCAGTCCGGCAATCTGCTCACGCCGCTCATGATGGGCGCGGTGGCCGGCAGCATTCTCACCGGACAATTGAACTTGCGATTAGGCAGCTATAAGCTAGCCGCTATGGTGGGATCCATCATGGTCGCTATCGGCATGATCCTGTTCGCGCGCATGGGCGAACTCACGCAGCGTATCGATGTTGTCGTCGCGATGATTGTCGCGGGCTTTGGCATGGGCCTGCTGCAGCCGGTTTATACCGTCGCCGTGCAAAACGTCGCGCCGCGAAAATATATGGGAGCGGCCACCGCATCCACCGCGTTCTTTCGCTCCATCGGCAGCACCATGGGCGTCGCGATTTTCGGCAGCGTGCTGCTCACCGGCTATCATCACGACTTGATGAACGGCATCCCGTCCGACACGCCTCCGGCTGCGCTCAAGTTGTTTTCGAATCCGCTGTTGTTGCGGCAAATGGGCCCGAGACTCAATACGGCCTTCGGCAATTCCCCTGATGGGCAGCGCATCTTGCATATGCTTCTGGCGAATGTACGGATCGGCCTGCTGCACGGCCTGCAGCACATTTTCTTCGCGAGCGCGGTGATCATGTCGCTCGCCATCTTGCTGCACGTCGCACTGAAGGACGTGCCCTTGCGACGGCATCACGCGCCGGAACCGGAAATTCCGGTGGCGTAGTTCACCATTCTTACAGAGCCATGACCGTGAGGGAGTGGTTCAGAGAGGACTCATTATGAAGCAGGTACGCCTCGGCTCGCTCGGACTCAAAGTTTCACGGATCGGATTGGGATGCATGGGCATGTCGGAGTTTTACGGCAAAACCGACGATGCAGAATCCATCGCGACCATTCACCTGGCGCTTGATCGCGGCATGAATTTCCTGGACACCGCCGACATGTACGGTGTCTTCAAGAACGAAATGCTGGTGGGCAACGCGATCCAAGGCCGCCGCAGCGAAGTGGTGCTCGCCACCAAGTTCGGCAATCAGCGCTCGCCGGACGGAAAATTTCTCGGCGTCAACGGACGTCCCGAATACGTTCGCGCTTGCTGCGAGGCTTCGCTTCAGCGCCTGAACGTCGAGGTGATCGATCTGTACTTCCAGCATCGCGTGGATCCGAAGACGCCGATCGAAGACACCGTTGGCGCGATGGCGGACCTCGTCAAGCAAGGAAAAGTCCGTTATCTCGGGCTATCGGAAGCTGCGCCCGCGACGATTCGGCGTGCGCATGCCGTGCATCCCATCAGCGCGCTGCAGACCGAATATTCGCTTTGGACTCGCGATCCGGAGGACGTGATCCTGGCGACGGTGCGCGAACTCGGCATCGGCTTTGTGGCGTACAGTCCGCTCGGCCGCGGCTTTCTCACCGGCCAATTCAAAAGCCCCGAAGATATCCCAGACGGCGACTTCCGCCGCTTCAACCCACGCTTTCAGGGCGACAATTTCTACAAGAACCTCGATTTGGTTCGCCATATCGAAGCGCTCGCGCAGGCCAAGGGAGCCACGCCCGCGCAGATCGCACTCGCTTGGGTGATGGCGCAAGGCGAGGACGTCGTGCCCATCTTCGGCACCAAGACGCGCCCGCGCCTGGAGGAAAATCTACACGCGCTCAATATCGCGCTGACTCCGGCGGAACTCGAGCAGATCGATCGCGTGCTCCCCAAAGGCAGCACAGCCGGAACGCGCTATCCTGAGCAGCACATGAGCGCGGTGAATCTCTAGAGCCCCGATGCGAACCATTCATCGTGTTGCTGTTCTCGGCGCTGGAACCATGGGTTCGCGAATCGCCGCGCATTTCGCCAACGCGGGCGTACCGGCGATGCTGCTCGATGTTGCCGGCCAGCCGAATCGCAACGCGCCGGCTATCCAAGGCATTCAGAACGCATTGAAGCAGCGACCTGGCGGATTCTTCACGGACGACAGAGCCGCTCTCGTCGAAACGGGCAACTTCGACGACGATCTCGCAAAGCTCGCGGGTTGCGACTGGATCATCGAGGCTATCGTCGAGAATCTCGAAGCTAAGCGATCCCTCTGGCGCAAAGTGGAAGCGGCGCGCAAGCCCGACGCGGTGCTTTCCACCAACACCAGCGGCATTCCGCTAGCCTCCATTGCCGAAGGCTTCTCGCCCGGTTTCCGCCGTCATTTCTGCGGCACGCATTTCTTCAACCCGCCGCGCTACCTGCATTTGATGGAGCTGATCCCGGGCCCCGAAACCGATCCCGCCATTCTCGCCGATATCGAACAATATGCGGACCGGCGCCTGGGCAAAGGCGTGGTGCGCACCAAGGATACGCCCAACTTCATCGCCAACCGCATCGGCAGCTTCCTGGGCGGCACCATCGGCAAGGTGATGGTAGAAGAAGATTTCACCATCGAAGAAGTGGACGCGCTCACCGGGCCGCTCATCGGCGTCCCCAACAGCGCCAGCTTCCGTTTGCTCGATCTGGTGGGCCTGGACGTCTGGGGCTTCGTCGGAACAAATCTATACGAGCTTGTTCCAAACGATCCGTGGCGCGACCGGTTCCTGCCGCTCGATTTCGAAAAGAAAATGATCGAGCAGAAGTGGCTCGGAGATAAAACAGGCCAGGGGTTCTACAAAAAGTCGGGTAAAGCCGACGCCCGCGACATACTGGTGCTCGATTGGAAAACCCTCGAATATCAGCCGCTGAAGAAGCCAAAGTTTCCTTCCGTCGAAGCCGCGCGCAATATCGAAGACTTGGGTGAGCGCGTGCGAACGCTGCTTCGTTCCGACGACCGCGCCGGGCGTTTCCTGTGGAAGGTTCTCAGCGATCTTTTCCTCTATTGCGCTGAGATGATCCCCGAAATCTCGGATCGCATCGTCGAGATCGATCGCGGCATGCGCTGGGGCTACGGCCACAAACTGGGCCCATTCGAGCTTTGGGACGCGATCGGTTTCCTGGAAGTGATCTCGCGCCTGGAGATGACCCGCCGCGCATTGCCCGCGCATATCAAGAATGCACTCGCACGCGGCATCATCGCGCTCTACCGGCCTCCCGAGCCGCGCCAACCCGCCGCCGAGTATTTCGACTTTCGCTCCAACGGCTACCTGTCCATGGAGCCGCGTCCCGGCATCTTTACGCTGCGTGACCGCAAGCGCACGCATGGCATCATGTTCGAGAACGCGGGCGCGTCTTTGATCGACTTGGGCGACGGCGTACTGTGCGTCGAGTTCCACAGCAAATTGAACACGCTCGGTGAAGACGCCATGGTGATGCTGCAGGCCGGGATCGAGGAAACCAATCGCAACTTCGAAGCCATGATCATCGCCAACGAAGGCGAAACGTTCAGCGCGGGCGCCAATTTGATGCTCGTTCTGCTGGCCGCGCAAGAAGGCGAGTGGGACGATCTGAATCTCGCGGTCCAACGCTTTCAGCAAATGAATATGGCGCTGAAGTACGCGGCTAAGCCCGTGGTCGCCGCGCCGTTCTCCCGCGCACTCGGCGGCGGGTGCGAAATTGTGTTGCATTGCACGCGCGCGCAAGCCTCGGCCGAAACCTACATCGGGCTGGTTGAGGTGGCCGTCGGTGTGATCCCGGCGGCCGGCGGCTGCAAAGAGCTGCTGGCGCGTCTGAAAGACCCGTTGCGTATTTTCGAACTCATCGGCTATGCCAAAGTTTCGACCAGCGCCGAAGACGCCCGCAAACTCGGCCTGCTGCATCGCGCCGACTCCGTGTCGATGAATCCCGAGCGGCTGATCGGCGATGCCAAAGCGCTCGCGCTATCGCTGGTTCCCACCTACTCGCCCCCCGCGCCCGCGAGCATCTCCCTGCAGGGCGAAAGCGCGTACGCGATGATGAAGCTCAGCGCATGGTCCGCCCGCCAAGGCAACTACATCAGCGACTACGACGCCGTCATCGCTGAAAAGCTCGCGCACGTTTTGAGCGGCGGCCGCCTCACGGGCCCGCAGACGGTCTCCGAGCAATATTTGCTCGACCTCGAGCGCGAGGCGTTCTTGAGCCTCTGCGGCAATCCGAAAACGCAGGAACGCATGCAGTATATGCTGAAGACTGGCAAGCCGCTGCGAAATTAGCCACCTTATGGAAGCCGTAGTCCTCGATTGTCTGCGAACACCGGTCGGCAAAGCGCCCAAGGGCAGCTTGCGAAACACGCGGCCCGACGATCTCGCCGCCATCGTGATCCGGCGGTTGCTCGAAAAGCATCCAACCATCGCGCCCGAAGAGATCGACGACGTGATCCTCGGCTGCGCCCTGCCCGAGGCTGAATCGGGGATGAATATGGCGCGCATCGCCGCTCTACGCGCGGGCCTTCCCGATTCCGTTCCCGGCGTCACCATTAATCGCTTCTGCTCCTCGGGCCTGCAAGCCATCGCGATGGCGGCCGACCGCATACGCTCCGGGGGCGCGCAAATCATCATCGCCGGCGGCGCCGAATCGTTGAGCTTGATCCCGATGGCGGGCAATAAATTCGTGCCCAACCCCTGGATGGTGGATCATCTTCCGCAAATCTACATGGGCATGGGACTCACCGCCGAACAGGTTCGCAAGAAGTACGGCGTCACGCGCGAGGATGCCGATCAGTTCGCGCTCCGCAGCCATCAACACGCTCTCCGCGCGCAGGCCGAAGGCAAATTCGATGAAGAGATCGTGCCGGTGGCGATCGAATCGACTACGCTCGCAAATGGCACGCCGGAGCATCGCACCATAACATTTGCCAAAGACGAAGGCCCGCGCGCCGACACGTCGCTCGAAGCGCTGGCAAAGCTCAAGCCGGTGTTTCAATCCGATGGCACCGTCACGGCCGGCAACTCCTCGCAGACCAGCGACGGCGCGGCTGCCGCCATCGTTATGTCCGGGAAGAAAGCCGAAGAGCTCGGCCTAAAACCCATGGCCCGTTTCGTGAGCTTCGCCGTGGCAGGCGTGCCGCCCGAGATCATGGGCATTGGGCCGGTGGTCGCGATTCCCAAAGCGCTCGCGCTGGCTGGCCTGAAGACCGAAGACATCGGCGTCATCGAACTCAACGAAGCTTTCGCGGCGCAGGCGCTGGCTGTGATCCGTAAAGCGAACCTCGATCTCGACCGCGTGAATCCCAACGGCGGCGCGATCGCGCTCGGCCATCCGCTCGGTTGCACCGGCGCGAAGCTAACCGCTACGCTTCTACGCGAAATGCATCGCAAAGACACACGCTATGGCATGGTGACCATGTGCATCGGCGGCGGCCAAGGCGCGGCCGGTATTTTCGAAAACCTCATAAGGAATAATTCCGATGGCATCCTCGACAATCTCTCCCACGAAGCCTAAGGGCGGCTCGTTCCTCATCGAGCCCACGACGCCTGAACAGTTCTATTCGCCCGAAGATTTCACTCCGGAACATCTGGCCATCGCCCGTACCACCGAAGAATTCTGGACCAAGGAAATCGCGCCCAACGTCGATGCCATCCAGCATCAGGAGCCGGGCGTCGCAGTGTCGGTTTTGCGGAAAGCCGGCGAGCTCGGCCTGGTCGCCGTGCTGCTTCCGGAAAAATACGGCGGCATGGAGATGGATCTCACGTCGGCCATGCTGGTGGCCGAAGGCATCGCGAAAGACGGCTCCTACGCGGCTTGGCACGGTGGACAAAGCGGCATCGGGGCGCTGCCCTTGTTGCTGTTTGGAAGCGAAGAACAGAAGCAGCGCTATCTGCCGCGCCTTGCCACCGCTGAACTCGTTGCCGCTTACGCATTGAGCGAACCGCAAGCGGGATCGGACGCACTCGCCGCGCGCACACGCGCCGACTTAAGCCCCGATGGGAAGCACTACATCCTCAACGGCCAGAAAATGTGGATCACCAACGGCGGCGCGGCCGATCTGTTCACCATCTTCGCGAAAATCGATGGCGAAAAATTCACCGCGTTTCTGGTGGAGCGCAAATTCCCCGGCCTTTCTTCGGGCGCCGAAGAGAAGAAGATGGGCATCAAGGGCAGCTCCACTACCGCCATCTATCTCGACAATGTGCCGGTTCCGGTGGAGAACGTGCTCGGCGAAATCGGCCGCGGCCACATCATCGCTTTCAACATTCTCAACATCGGCCGGCTGAAGCTGGGCGCATTCGCGACGGGCGGCGCGAAGGAAGTGCTGCGCGTTTCGCTCAAGTACGCGAGCGAGCGCAAGGCCTTCGGCAAATCGATCGCCGAGTTTGGGCTCATCCAGCACAAGCTGGCGGAAATGGCGATCCGCATTTTCGCCAATGAATCTGCGACGTATCGCACGGTTGGGCTGATCGACAGCCAGATCGAAGCCCTGGGCGAGCTGAAAGCTGTCGAGGAATTCGCGGCCGAATGCTCCTACATCAAGATTTTTGCGTCCGAAATGCTCGACTATGTTACCGACGAAGCCGTCCAGATTCACGGCGGCTACGGCTATCATCAGGACTACGTGGTCGAGCGCGCCTATCGCGACTCGCGCATCAATCGTATCTTCGAAGGCACCAACGAAATCAACCGGCTGCTCGCCACCGGCATGCTGTTGAAGCGTGCGCAGCGTGGCCAATTACCGCTGGTGGAGGCCGTCAAGAAACTGCAGGCCGAGATTTTGTCAGGCCCAGTGCCCGCCAGCCTGGTGGAGAACGCAAAGAAAACCGCGCTCTTCGCGCTCGGCGTGGCGTATCAGAACTTTGGTGCCGCGCTCGAAGATCAGCAGGAAGTGCTGGCGTCGATTACAGACATCGCGATGAACGCCTTCGTCATGGAGTCCGTTGAGCTTCGCGCTCTGAAACTTGCGCAACTCCACAGGGACGAACTGGTGGCGGATGTCTCGGCAGTCTTCTTACGCGAGGCCATGGAGATTATCGAAAGCGCCGCGCGCAACGTGCTCGCAGCAAGTTCAGAAGGCGATGCCTTGCGCACCAATCTCGCGGTGCTGAAACGATTCACCAAGTTCGAACCAGTGAACGCCATCGCGGCGCGCCGCCGGATCGCCCAGCGTCTGCTGGCTGCCGGCCGCTACTTTGTTTAAGTGAAACTCGTCACCTAGGTGAAACTCATCATTACCGTCGGCCTGCCTGGCTCGGGCAAATCGACGTATCTCGCGCGGCTCGGTGTGAATGCGATCTCGTCCGACGAAATCCGCCGGCTCATCGCCGACGACCCGCACGATCAATCGATGAACGCCCGCATCTTCGCCACCGTGCGCTACCTGATTCGCCAGCGTATCGCGGCGCAGCGCGATGTCACCTATGTCGACGCCACGCACCTGACACCGTGGGAACGCAAACCCTACGTCAAACTCGCCCAGCGTTACGGCTGCGAACTCGAAGCCTTATTCTTCGACGTTCCGATCGAAACCTGCATCGCCCGCAATCAAACCCGCGACCGCATCGTGCCAGAGCAGGCCATTCGCAAGATGGCGACCCGCCTGGTCCCGCCGTCGAAGAAGGAAGGTTTCGACCGGGTGCGGAGGATCAGGCCAGACTGATTCGGGTGGCTATTCCACAAACTCCACCCGATACTCCTCGATCACCGGATTCGCCAACACATCGCGCGCGATTTGCTCGATTTCAGCCCCCGCCTTTGCCCGATCCGTCCCCGGCTCGAGCGTAATCTCGAAGTATTTGCCCTGCCGCACGGCCGCGATCGAGGTGTGCCCCAAACCCGTCAGAGCCGACCGTATGGTCTGGCCCTGCGGATCCAAAACCGTCGGCTTCATCGAGACGTACACGCGTGCTTTCATGAACACCCATTGTAGCCGGAGGCGTTGGGTGAAATATAATGACGGTCGCATCAGGAGGTTCTCGATGAGAAGCATGTTGCTGTTGAGCGCCCTCGTGCTACAACTCACAGCCGCGGAGCCGGAGTGGGATCCCTCTCGCGTCAAGGAATGTAATCACGAATGCCTGGTCGGCATCATGGACGGCTACCTGAACGCCATCTACAAGCATGACCCCAAGGCCGTGCCGTCGCTCGCGATCGACTACCGCATGACCGAAAACACGGGGCACATGGACGTCGGCGAGGGCATGCTGTGGCGCTCCAAAGTGGAGCCGACGCCGTTCATGATTTACGTCGCCGATCCCGTCACGGGCCAGGTGGCCATCCAGGCGCGCCTCATGATCCAGGGGCGCAACGCCCTGGTGGCCGTGCGGCTCAAGGTGGATCGCGGGCAGATTTCCGAGATCGAGCAGCTCTATGACCGTAACATTAACGATGCCGCGATCCCGCTGTTAACCACGCCGCGGCCGGGCTTGGTCACCGATATTCCTGCTTCTGAACGCACCTCGCGTGAAGTCCTGGCCTATGCCGCCAACTCTTACTTTGATGCGCTCGAAGGTGACGACGGCAAGATCGCTGCGTTCGCCGACGATTGCGTGCGCCACGAGAACGGGTACCAGACCGTCAACAATCCCCCGCCCGGAGGCCGCATGATGCCGGCGCCGCCGCTGCCGAATCCCGACACTCCGCAAGGCAAGGATCAGCTCAAGTTCAGCATGCTCACTTGCGCCCAGCAGATCGACAGCAAGATTTTTGCTTATATGAAGCACATCCGGCCGCGGCACGCGATCATTATTGACCAGCAAAAAGGCGTGGCCACCATGTTCGTGCTTTTCGTTCACGATGGAACGCGCCGTGGCGCGAAGCCGGGCGATCCTCCTGGCATGCTGATGAACGCAATGATCGTCGAAAGTTTCGGTGTCCGCGGCGGCAAGATCCACGAAGTTGAGGCGATGCCGTTCCTGACCATTCCCTACGGACTAGGCGACGGTTGGACCCCGGGTTCGGGCCGCTGATAGAAAAGGCAGCCGAAGGCAGAAGACGGAATGCGGTCAAGAAGCGACAAATTTCTCGGGCGAGTTCAGCATTCCTCCGAGCATCCTCCCGAGTTCTTCGTAGCTTTCCAAGAGTTCACGATGCCTGTCCGCTGAAAGATAACCGAAGGCCTTTGCGAAGTCCAGCCAGACCTGCACTTCCGTTGCTTCGGCATCCGCATCGGCAAGATCCACGCGGTGGAGGCGATTCCGTTCGTCACCATTCCGCACGGGCTGGGCGACGGCTGGACCCGAGCTCGGGCCGCTGACTGGCTCCCTTACGGTCGCGGCTCAACTACATCGCTATGCCGAGCCGCGCGCCAGCAGCACACTCGCAAACGACCGGAAGTCGTGCACTGGAGAACATCGACTCGAAGAATACCGGGCGGGTGGCGCGTGAGCGAGCGGATTCCTGGGCTAGCTCACCATCGAAACCAGACCCCGCTCCTTCAGCCCGCTGATGGCCAGCCCATAGCGGCCGCGCACGCCTGTCTTTTCGAAAATGTGTTTCATGTGGATCTTGACCGTGCCCGGCCGGATGCCCAACTCGAGCGCGATCTCCTTGTTCTTGAAGCCCTGCTCCACCATCTCCAGCACCTGATGCTCGCGCGGCGTCAGTTCCGATCGGGGATGGCGCTCCTGCCGCGCCGAATCGCGGAACACGCAGTCTTCCATCCAGCTACGCCCCGAGGCCACCGTTCGGAGACAGGCCAGGATGTGATCCAGATCCGCCGTCTTGCGGACAATGCCGCGGGCGCCCGCCTGTAGCAACCGCAGCGCCTCGGCCTCCGTCATGGAAACACCCCACACGGTGACGCCGGGAGTTGCGTCGGTCAGCTTCAAGTCGTGGATCCAATCGAGCACGGCACGCATGCCAAAGCCCTTGTCCACAATCACGATATCGGGTGGCCTCGTGGTCGCGACTTGCTTTGCGGCCTCCAAGCTATTCAGCGATGCCAGGAACTCCAGGTCTCCGGCCGAGGCCAGCAGGCTTCTCAGCCCTTCGGCCGTAATTGGTTGAGTGTCGCACACGACAACAGTTTTCTTCGGGTGATCTTCGGTCATTTTGCTTTTTTCTAACAGCCGACACGCCTTCTCATGCGGGCCTCAGTTGGATTCAGATCCAAACTAAGCCTTATCGGTGAGTACGATCGAATGTTTAGTTGAACAGGAAGAGAAAGGCTCTCATGGTATCATCAGCCTTAGCCGATTTGATAATAGGGCTCCCACGCGGGAGATCCTCGTAAGCGCGCCGATGCCGCAGCCAGAAACCCCGAAACTCAGTGGAACATGGAAGGCTCTATTCATTGGCCCTAACCCTCGCATCGTCAGGGACTTAGCGCCACTTCTAAGCAAGCTGCTGCCCACTTTTTCGCTGCATGACCTGAACTCCTATCCCAACCGCCACCAGTTCGCCGAGGTGCTGGCTTCCGAAGGCCCCAACATCTGCTTCCTGGAGATCTCCGATCCCTACGAGCGCGGCCTTTCCTTGATTGCCGACATGCTCCGAACTGATGCCAAGCTGCCCATCGTCGTCGTGCTTTCCAGCAACGATCCCGAATTGGTGCTCCGTTGTCTCCGGCAGGGTGCCAGCGATTTTCTGATTCAGCCCTTCACTCCGGATCAGGTGGAGGCGGCGCTCCAAAAAGTCGCGAGACAGCAGCCCACCCGCATGAAGACTCCCGGACGGGTCTACTGCGTCATGCCGGCCAAAGGCGGCTGCGGAGCCAGCACCATCGCCAGCAACCTGGCGTATCAACTAAAGCGCGGCGAGAAGCGGATTCTGTTGGCCGATCTCGATCCCCTGGCTGGAACGCTGTCCTTTTTGCTGAAGATTAAGTCGAACTACAGCTTCATCGACGTGCTGGCGCGCGCCCAGGACATTGACGGCGATCTGTGGAGAACCTTGATCACCAGCCGACAAGGCGTGGACGTGCTGCTCTCGCCTGAAGTGATGACCGAGGGCATGAGCGACCTCAAGGACGCCCGCGCCATCATCGAATACGCCCGCCACACCTACGACATCGTGGTGCTCGATATGGGCGGAGCTTACGGCGATTGGAATCTAAGCATGGCGCAGCTGGCCGACGAAATTCTGCTGGTCACCACCAACGAGCTCACCTCGTTGCAATCGGTGCAACGCGTGCTCGGTTATCTCGACGCGAACAACATTCCGCGCTTCAAGCTGCGGTTGATCGTGAATCGCTATGATCGCCACACCGGCTTGAGCAAAGACGTCATCGGAACGGCGCTCCACACCGAGATCTTTCACATTCTGCCGGCCGATTACGAAGCGATCCAGAAATCGCTGATGGAAGGCAAGCCGCTAGCGCCCAACACCAGCTTTGGCAAGAGCATGATCGGCCTAGTGGATCGCATGGCCGGCAGCTCGGAGCCCCATAACAAGAAGGGGAGCTCCTTGTCCGGGCTGCTCTCGCTGTTCTCCCGAACGTCCTAAGCTACACTGAAGTCGGAGGCAACATGGCTGACCGGCAAACCCTCCGCCCGCCAACGCAAGTTCTCACACGCGGCTTCGATCCCAGCCTTTCGGTTGGATCCGCGCGTCCCGCTGTCTTTCGCAGCTCCACCTATGTATTCCCTAGCCCCGAGGCGGCCGAGCGCGCCTTCGATCTGGTGGCCGGGCGGGCGCAACCGGAATCGGGTGAACAGCCCGACCTGATCTATTCGCGCTTCAACCACCCCAACGCCGAGATTCTCGAGTCGCGGCTGGTGCCCTTAGAAATCGGTGCGCATGCCGCTCTCGTGTTCAACTCCGGCATGGCGGCCATCATGACCGCGCTCTTCACTTTCGCGCGCCCGGGCCAAAGCATCATCTATACCGTCCCGATTTACGGCGGCACCCAGCACCTGATCGAGGATTTCCTCAGCACGCTTGGCATCGCGGGCATTCCCGTCGAAGCGGGGCACACGGGCGAGATGGACGCGGCCATTCGTTCGGCCAAGGACCTAGCCATCGTATTGATCGAAACCCCGGCCAATCCCACCATCGTGATGACCGACATCCGCCACGCAGCCGATGCGGTTGCTCATTTGAATCCGAAGCCCATCCTCATGGTGGACAATACGCTGCTCGGTCCGACGTTTCAACATCCGCTCATGCTGGGCGCCGATCTGTCTCTCTATTCAGCGACCAAATATATCTCGGGCCTGAGCGATTTGATCGCCGGCGCCGCCATCGCAGCCGATCCCGAGCTGATTCGCCGCATGCGTTCCAAGCGCAATCTGTTCGGCAACATCCTGCAGCCCGACGAATGCTGGATGCTCGAAGGCCGCTTGCCCACCGTGACGCTGCGCATGAACCGTTCGAGCAAAAACGCCGAGCGCATCGCCGTGCGTCTGAACAAGCATCCGAAGATCTCGCGCGTGCTCTATCCAACGTTGTTCACCGACGAAGAGCAGGTCAAAATCGCGCGCCACCAATGCGACTTCCCCGGCGGCATGCTGTCCATCGAGCTGCGCGGCGGCAAGAAAGCCGCGTTCGAATTTCTCCGCAACCTTCACATCGCACGCAACGCTGTCTCGCTCGGCGGTGTCGAGACGCTGGTGTGCCATCCCAAGACCACCACGCACTCAGGCTTTACTGAAGAGGAGTTCGCCGCGGCAGGCGTCACCGATGGCCTGGTTCGCATCTCCATCGGCATCGAGGACTGGCGCGATCTTTTGACCGACTTCGAGCAGGCGCTCGACCTGGTCTAACTCACTTGACCTGAAACTTCACGACGGCCTTGCCTAAATGAATCTCGTCCCCCGGCTCAAGCCGCGTCCCGCGCGAATCGCGATGCACTTCCTGCCCCATCCCGTCGCGCACAATCCAGAGTCCGCAATTGTTCTCGGCCTTGTTGCCGCGCTGATACCAGCGGTCGTTGAATAATCGATATTCGCCGGTCTTTTTGTCGTGAGTAATATGCGCATGTTCGCGCGAGACCGTTCGATTGATGGGATTATCGGCGGCGAACGCCAGATCGTTGCGGCGGGAAAGACCTTCGGACTTATAAACGTCCACCAGCCGGCCGATGTTGATGCGCGCCTTTTGCAGAGGAATCTCGCTCTTGTTGGCTGTTCCCGCCGCGACCACTAGCCGGGCGCTGCGCCGCGCGCGCGGAGCTTCTTCGCTGGGCCGAATAACCTCCTCGGACAGAGTTTCGATCTGCAGCCACTGCCCTTCCTCCGGCGTTGCTCGAATCTCTACACGCATGTCCTCCGGGAATCGGCAGGTCTCCTTCGATAAGCCCTTGCGCACTTCTTCATCGAAGAACCGGCGGAAAAACTCGCGCTCGAAGACCGCGCCCTCTTCGCCCGGAGCGCGGATCACAATCCGCACCACATTGTAAGGAAACAGCGCGTGGCCGCCGGCGCGCTGGATCTTCTTTTTCACCTCGTCTAGCACCGCGATGCGAATCTCGGCTACCTCGGGGGAATCGCCCATCACCTGCGCCGTGGCCCCAAACGGCGCTTCGAACACCGTCCGCCCCAACCGCTCGATAACTTCCGAGATTTTCATTGAACCAGTCCTAATTCCTGGGCGGCGTCCACGATTTCGCGCGCGATCGGCGCCGCAGTCGTCCCGCCGTACCCGCCATGTTCCACAACGACCGCAAACGCGATGCTCTTCTTCCGATCACCATCATACGGCGCAAAGCCCGCAAACCAGGAATGCGGCATGCCTTCATCAAGCTGCGCAGTGCCGGTCTTCCCTGCCACGCTCACCGCTTCGCCCTTCATCGCGCGCCGCGCCGTCCCCTCCACTACCACGGACCGCATAGCGCTTTGTAGAAATGCAGCCAGATCCGGCGCCAAAATCTGCTTCGGCGCTTGCGTCCGGGCATTACTCGGATCGATGACCCAGCGGCCTTCCGGCATCGAACCTCCCGCCGCAATCGTCGCCGCAACGCGCGCCATCTTGAACGGCGTCACCAGCACCGGGCCTTGTCCGTACGCAGCGAACGGCATCGCGGCCTGCAAATCGGGAATGCTGCCCGCAGGAATATCCAACAGCTTCGCCGTTTCGCTCAATTGTTTTGCGCCCACCGAAAACACGCCGAGCTGCGCGAAATACGCATTGCACGAAACGGCGATGGCCTGATGCATGGTCAGCGTTCCATGCGCCGAATCGCCGACGTCATCGCGAATCGGCTTCCGCCATCCAGGAATGATCGCTCCCACACGCCCATCCGGCAGCCGGCGGCAACTGAAGCTTTGGTTTTCGAGCGCCGGGTCCAGCCGCAGCGCAGCCATCGCCGTCACCAGCTTGAACGTCGATCCCGGCGGATACAAGGCGTAGCGCGCCCGGTCAAACGAGTCCGCCGAAGGCTCGCTCACCAGCGCCAGCACGTCGCCCGTCGCGGGATCCATCACCACCGCGGCGCCGCTTTGCTTGCCAGCCTTCGCCAATCGATCTTCCAGCGCCTTCGCCGCTCGCATTTGCAGCCGGATATCGATGGATGCGGTGACGTTGCGATCGCGCGCCATCAATTTCGCGATTTCCGAATTGCCGGGATGATGCCGATAGCGGATCAGGGGCGCCAACTCGTGATAGTCCGTGAATCCCTGCAGTTTCACGTTCGAATCGTGCTCAATGAGGGAAGCATTCGTCGCATGGAAATTCTCGCCCGTGCGCAGATCGCCCAACAGATGCGCCGTCAGCGCCCCAAACGGATAATGCCGGTTGTCCAGACGCGAACAGGCGGCATCGATCGAGACGGCCAGTTTCGAATATTGATCGCGCCTCTTTTCAAGCTCACTCCAGTCACTTGTGGCAAGCAATACTCCGTTGCGATCGAAAATGTCCCCGCGCCGGATCTCGTGCGCCAGCGAATTCAGCCGCGGATTGCGCTGCGGCCGCTTCACTCCATCGTCTTCGAAGACCTTTGCTTCGCGCGCCAGGAAATCCTGATCCCGCGCGACTTGATAATAAGCCGCGAATCCCAACAACGTCGCCGCAGCCGCGCCTAGCGCATATCCCAATCGCAGAACCGGCCGCCGAAATGGCCCGGCGATGACCACGCTGTCCCGTCCATGATTCGAAATCGCCGCCAAAATCCCGAAGATCAGAAAATTCGCGAGCATCGCCGTGTTACCGAAGCTCAGGAATGGCGACACCACGCCCGACAACGGAATCGCGCCGAGCACGCCGCCGGAGATCAGCAGCATCTCAAACGCGATCAGCGCCGACAACCCCAGCGCGAGAAACATTCCGTACTCATTCGGCGCGCGCAATCCGATCCGCATCCCGCGCCACACTAGAAACCCGAGCAGTAGCAGCACCGCCGCCACGCCGCAGAATCCCCACTCCTCGCCGATCGCGGGCAAAACCAAATCCGTGTGCCCTGCAGGAATCATCGCGGGATCTCCATATCCAGGCCCCGAACCAAATGCGCCGCCGGTCGAAAATGCCCACAACGAATGCGCCAATTGATTGCCGCCGTGTACGTCGTTGTCCCAAGGCGAGAGCCACATGTCGATGCGATCGACGACCGTCGTGGGTTTGCCCAAGTGATATCCCACAGCCACGCCGCCCACCAGCAGGACCAGCCCGAGCATGGCCATTCCGGCTCGCCCGCGCGCGATCCAGAACATCGCGAGAAACAGAAATCCCGTGACTAACGCCGGCCCCAGATCTTTCAGCAAAAAGAAAAATGCGAGCGCCAGCGCGACGGCAACCATCACCGGAAGCACGTGCGAGAGACGTGGCAGGCCGATCCATCGGAGTGACCGCGGCACCAGGCGTTTTTCACGCAGGTCGCGCAGCCGCTCCCAATTCCGCGCGAAATATCCGGCCAGGAAAAATACCAGCAGGATCTTGATCGCTTCCACCGGCTGGAACGGGCCCAGATTCACTTTGGCATCGTTGCCTCCGGGCCCCGAGCCAAATCGCAGAAGCAAAACGAAAAGCCCGAGCGCTGCAAATAGCGGCGTGTAGCACCAGCTCGCGAAGCGTTGATAGTTGAACATGCGCAACATCGGCAGCAAGAAAACCGCGCACCCCAGCGCCACGCCCCACGCGAATTTGCTGAACTCAAGCGTGTCGCGCAGCGGATCGCGCAGGCTCACGGCCAGCACCAATCCCAGGCCGGTGATGAGATGAATCGCCGGCAGCATCGCGAAATCGCCGCGAAATGCGCTCCATCGCCAGATGAGAAACACCACGTGGAACGCCACGAAGTAGAGAGCGATCCAGATCAAGAACTGGATTTGAAATTCCGGCGGCGAGCGGACGAGGAACGCCGGTTTTAGCTTCGCAAACGGCAGCAGCGGTACATGCGGGGCTGAACGCAGCCGTGCTAATGCTCCAACGTTTGGCAACGGCCGGTGGGATGACAAATAATCGAACATCTTGCCCGCGACCGATTGGCGCTGGTCAACATCGGCGAACACTTGCAAGAAAGGCAGCAGTTGCTCCAGCTTGCTCACCTGATTCAAGTCGAGCAACTCGCCATGCGCCAACGCCCGCGTCTGCTCGGGAAACTCTCGCGTCTTGGCGAAATAAACGATAAACAGCGCCACGCACACGATCGCGGACGCCGCCGCCAGCCACGCGAACTCGCGCCATCCCACGCGACCGCCCGCCGCGCCGGCCCTCGGCCCCGCCGCCAGAACTTTCGATTCCCAGCTCTTGGTTACTGCCAATGCGCCCTCCGCGTCCGCCGCGCCCGCGGGGTGGATCTCGACTTTGGCTTCGTTTTTTTGCTCAGCGCCGCGGCCAAGCCTTGCCGCGCACGATCGTCATCATCCACTTGCCGCAGCGCGACGCTCACGTTTGAAAACCCTTCGATCGGCTCGTAGAGCTGGCGCGCCCGATCGAAATCGCGTTGGGCCAGGCGCAGATAGCGCTCTTCCTCGGTCTTGCTGATCTCGTTCCTTCGCGCCTGGTTTAACTCCGCCGTTGCACGAAAACGATAGCCGTCCGCTTCTTCCTCCGCCTCGCGCGGTCCCGGAGCAAATCCTAGACGCTGCGCCTCGTGCAATTCGGCCACCGCCCGGCCGATGTTCTTCAACAAATATACATACACGCGCGCCAGTCCCAAGTGCGGATCGGGCGAGCCCGGAATCAACGAAACTGCATCTTCAAAATCCGTCTGCGACGCTTGTTCGGAGCGCTCCAGATTCTCATAGCCGTGACACAGAGCCAGCTTGCCCAGCGCCGAGCGATCGCTGCGATCCATCTCGATCAGATGAGTGAAGCACAGCGCCGCTTTCGGCCAATCGAAATCCTCCAGGCGCGGATCGGAGTTATTGCGATAACGCTCGATCACGTCATCCCCCGCGGCCAGCAGACTCTTCCGAAAGCCGGGCGCTAACCGATTCGCCGGCGACCCTCCTCCCAAGAACGCATTCTGCCGCTCCACGCGCTGCAACAAATCCCAATCGCGATTGATCTCGCCAACATCGGCACGCGTGAAATCCAGATTGCCGCGCAGCGCGCTGCTCTCGCGCCAAAAGCGATAGTAGTAGCCCAGCGGCACGCACACCACCAGGCCCGCCAGCAATCCCCAACACAGAGCCACGAAAATGCTCATCACCGATGCGATTTGCCGCACCCGCGGTGGCTTCAACTTCAGCACGCTGCGCCGCACGGTTTCGGCCATGCTCGCCACTCGCTCGGGCAAATGCGGGCGCTGCTTCTCCACCGTCGGATTGCTCTTCCACGAGACCCGCCGCTCCCCCTCCGCTACTGTCGACCGGTTCTGCAGGAATAGCGTCAAGTCGTTTTCGAACGCCGTCGCCGACACGTAACGCTGATGCAGATCGCCCGCCAGCGCCTTGTGTAGAATCGCGGTCATCGCATCCGGACAACCCTCCGGCAAGGCGCGCGGCGGACGCCGGGATTGAATCAGCGCCTCTAACTTTCGCGTATCCTGCGCCTGATACGGCGGCACGCCCGACACCATTTCGTACAGCGTCACCCCCACCGCCCACAAATCCGCGTGACGATCCACCTGTCCTCGGCTCAATCGCTCCGGCGAACAGTAGCTCGGGCTCCCAAGCCCCAGGTGCGTGCGGCTATGCGTAAACGTCAGCGCCTTGGCGATCCCAAAATCCAGCAACCGAACTTCGTCGTTGGTCCCGATTTGAACATTCGAGGGCTTGATGTCCCCGTGCACCACCGATCGCCGCTGCCCGTCAATCACCGCTTGAAACGAATGCAGCTTGTCGAGCTGGCTCAAGATCTCAACCGCGAATCGCGCCGCCCGCGCCGGCTCAATGCGACCCTCTTGCTTCAGAATCTCGGCCACCGTGCGGCCCTCGATGTACTGCATCGAGACGAAGAAGAATCCGTCCAGGTGCCCATAGTCGTACACTTCGATGACGCGCGCATCGGCCTCGTGCAGCTGCTTCTGCAAATCGGCTCCGCGGCGCTCGGCTTCGAGAATCAACTGCGTCAGCGGATCGGGCGATTCCTCAACAATTTTTAATACGGCGTGGCGGTTGGCGCTGGTATCAAAGGCCAGATACACGTCGGTCATTCCGCGCGCAAGTTTGCGGATCACCTCGTAGGCGCCAAATATTCTGGTTCGGAGCACAAATCGCGATCGTTACAACTGATCGTTAAACATGACGCGCGCTGCGTCCTACGGTTTCGGCCAACGCAACGCCAGCGCCAGCGCCACTCCAATTACGAACCCGTAGATCAGGAACGCGACTCGCGTCGTCAAGCTCCGCGCCACCCAGGCCAACGCGCCCGAGCCCGGCTCCCCGACGACCTCATCGCGCGCCCGCGTGATTGCATTCCGAGCTCGAGCCTCGGCCGCCGCCGGCGACGCATTGCCCAGGAATTCCCTGCCTGCCACGAAGATAGCGGTGATGTTGTCGGTCCCGCCCACCAGGTTCGCGGCCTCCACCAGTTCGCCGGCCACCTGCTCGGGATCGCCCTCGTAGCGCTCCATAATCTGCAGCATTTCGGCCGACGTCAGCAAATCGCTCAGCCCATCACTGCACAGCAGAATCGCGGCGTCGGGTTTGAATAAAAGCTCCTTCATCTCGATGAAGTCATCTTCATCCGGCAGGCGCGGGCGGGACCCCACGTCCCGGAATACTTCGTGCCGCCGAGGATGCGCCATGGCCTCGGCTTCGCTCAACTCCCCCGCGTCCTCGCGCTCGCCCACCGGCGAATGATCCGAGGTCAACTTTCGAATCGCCCCGTTCCACGTCAGGTACAACCGCGAGTCGCCCACGTGCCCGACCAAAACCTTGTCGTCGGCGATCAGCGCCAGCGTCAAAACGCACGCCATACCGCGCAATGTCTCGTTCGAAGCGGCCTCTTCGTAAATTCGATTGTTGGCCGCCGTGATCGCCCGCCTGATCCGCTCTTTCGGATCGCAGTCTCGCTTGGCCATTTCGTCGTGAACGGTTTCCACCGCGATCTCCGCCGCCTTTTCGCCGGCTGCGTGCCCGCCCAACCCGTCCACCACCAAGAAAATCCCGATTTCATCGTCGATATATGCGCGATCCTGATTCTCCGAACGAACCCGCCCCGCATCGCTCGCCACACCCGACGCCCATGCGATGGTCTTGGTCATACCGGCCGCGCCTCAAATTGCAGCGTGATCACTTCCGCCACACTGATCTGCGCTTTCGCCGGCAGTATCTCCTCCACGCCGCGCGCCAGACGCTTACCGTTAAGCCACGTCCCGTTCATGCTCTGGTCCACGATCATGAAGCGCTTCCCGGCCGCATCCAGGCGCACCCGCAAATGCTCGCGCGAAACTTCGTCATTGGTGTACAGCGCCAAGCTGACCTGCGCGCCATCGCCGCCCCGGCCCACGCTAATCTCGTCCCGCGTCATGAGATAAAGCTGGGGGCCGGAGTCATCCTCATAGCGAATCTCCGCGTACACGCGATCGCCTACCCGATCTCCCGACTGCCTGGTCTCCGGCCGCACGCCCCCCGCACGCCCCGTGATCCCGCCCACGCTCGGCTCGCGATCCAGCAGCGTGGTCTTCGCACCGTGATATCCCGGCTGCGGTGTTTCGTTCAACTCGGAATGAATCTCCACGTCGCCCACCGGCACCGCGCCTTCGGAATCTGGAAAGAACTCGAACGTCCAATCCTTGCCTGCGATCCGGTATGGCTTGCGATCCTTCGCGCCCCGCAGCGCACCCAGCCCCAGCGGCTTGGCATTCCATTGGGCGAGCCTCGCCGTCAGCGCCTGTTTGGCATCCTGCCGGATCAGGTCGAAGACGCCGGTGAGACGCGCGTAATCGTCCGGATGCAAATACAGGCTGAAGATGCACGGCGCCAGGATGCTGTAGCCCATCTCGAACTGCCCAAGCTCCATGTTGCGGATGAGCTGCTCGATGATGATCCGCCCGCTGATCTGGGCTTCCCCAACCGCCTTCGGCATGTTCGCGCGCACCTCCATACGATTTTGACGTGGCGCGAGTGGTTCCCGGTTTCGCCTTAGTGGGTGCCATGTCATTGCCGAGTAATTGCATCGATGTATAATCAAACTTAATTTTTGATACCGAAACCTTACGGACTGTTATTGCAGTAATTTAGGCTGATACACATCACAGTTGTCTGTTTCTCGCTAAGTTCGCGGAGGAATATGTCATGGCAAAGAAACTAGCAATCACGATTTCCGGCGCGGTCTCCTTGGGTAGCTATGAGTCCGGCGTTGTATTTGAGGTTTTGGATGCGCTTTCTCAGCATAATCAGTGGGCGGATACGAACAATCTGCCGGATGAACGCATCGAGATCGACGTGCTCAGTGGGGCATCCGCTGGCGGAATGACAGTCGCCATGATCGCGCAGCGGCTACTCTTCGATGGGCCCGCTATGAGCCAAGCTTACAACAACCCACTCTATAATGCTTGGATTTCAGGTGTCGACATTGTTGGATTATTGAACCGTGGTCCCGGCGAAGATATCACGCATTCCGTTTTGTCTTCCAACCTGGTCATCCAAATTTCAGAAACCTACCTGATGGGACGGTATGCGGCACAGCCACAACCACCGCCACCGCAAGCGCACCCAAGCTTGCCGGCAAACGGTAAGCTGCAACTGGGCCTGGCCTTGTCGAATCTCAATGGCGTCGACTACTTCCGCCCTACCCAGAGCGGCGGTCAGTTTGTCTACACGCGTCATGAGGATCAGTTTCTATCCGAATTGCAGCAGGCTTCCGATGACCGTGCTTCCACTTGGGACACCATCCGCTCCATGGCCGTGGCATGCGGCGCATTTCCAATTGCTTTTCGAGTACAGGACCTGCTCAGGAATATCGTCGGATTTACGAGCCCGTTCCTGGTGACCAGCCTCTGGGGTGGTCAGCCCAGCCGATATTTCGCTTATACCGACGGCGGTGTGTTTCAGAACGAGCCACTGGGGATGGCCAAGAATCTAGTGGAACAGTTGCCCGATGGGCATTTGAACTCTGACCAACGGGGGTATCTGTTCATCGCACCTCAACAAAAGTTGTCCCGCGATGTGCCCTATACCACCGATCCGAATGCAGATCCGGGCAAATCTTTCGGCGCGGCGAACGCCAACTACAAAGCACTCATACAGCGCTTGGCAGAGTCGGTGCTGTGCCAATCCGAGTTCCAGGACTGGGCGATGGCCGAGGACATCAACGATAAGCTCCGCTTGCTGGATGAGCGCGCAGGCCAGCTCCAAGTTTTGTTCTTAGCAGGAACCCTGACTGCCGCCATGACGACTCCGGCTTCGTCTGCCCTGCTGCAGCGCTTCTTTGCCGAGAATGGCGTGATGACCGCAACGTCGGTTGCCAATCTGAACGCGGCGCGGCTGCAGTTGAAACAGCAGTACTCAACCGAATATGCGAAATTTGGCGCCAATCTCGTCTCCGCCGATGCATGGCTGGATGCCGTGCTGGTGTTGGAACTCGCCGCGAACCTGCATGAAAAGGAAGAAATGTTGATCTACGACTTTGTCGCGGACCCGAGCTTACTGGCCAGCAACCAACTTTCGGCATTCGAGGGTTTCTTCGATATCAAGTACCGGAAGCACGACTACGATTACGGGCGGAGCGTTGGCCAAAAGCAATTGGCTTTATACAAGAATACGCCCAAAAGCGTCTTTGCCAATTTGCATTGGACGCCGAAGCCGATTGACCCCATTGATCCCAGCCTGAACAACTTTCAGATGTCCCAGGTCGACAAGACTTTACGCCAGAAGGTTTATTCCCAGCTTTGCGATGCCGCCAATTCCTTGCTGGAGGAACTAAATGTGAATACGTTGATTCGTAAGCCGCTGATGTGGTTTTTCATCCAGGGGCAGATCAAGAAGCTGCTCGCACTGTGACCGTAACATGATATAGTTCGCCTCAGCGGACCCATCGCGAAGGCAAAGCACCCATGGAAAAATCAAAAACGAACCCACTCGCCCGCCGGGGCTTCCTCAAAGGAGCCGCCGCTGGAGCAGCCGCCGGCGCAGCTGCGTTCGTCACTCCTGCTGCCGCCAAAGCTCAGGAATCCGCGCCCCGCACCACCGCTCTGCCGCCCACCGCCGCGCAGCGAGCCGCCGAAAACGTCACTCCCGCTGCCGCCATCGAAGAAATTCAAATCGTCGAACGCCCCGGCGCCGATTACATGGTCGACGTCTTCAAATCCCTCGGCTTCGAATATCTGTTCGCCACGCCCGGCTCCAGTTTTCGCGGCATTCACGAATCAGTGATCAATCACGGCGGAAATCGCAATCCCGAATTCATCACCTTCACGCACGAGGAGTGCTCGGCGGCCGCCGCCAACGGCTACGCCAAGATCGAGGGCAAGCCGGCACTGGTTTGCGCACACGGAACCGTCGGCATCCAGCACGCCGCCATGGCAATTTACAACGCCTATTGCGACCAGGCCCCTCTGTTCGTTATCGCCGGCAACATCTCCGATGCCGCCGAACGGCGCGGCAGGATCGAATGGCTGCACTCTGCCCAGGACGTCGCCGCCACGGTGCGCGATTACACCAAGTGGGACGACAATCCGGCTTCGCTCACCCACTTCGGCGAGTCATCAGTGCGTGGTTACCAGATCGCCATGACCGCGCCGATGATGCCCGTGGTCCTGGCCGCCGACGGCGTGCTCCAGGAAGGTGAAGCGCCCAAGGATTTCGACTGGCGCATTCCGAAACTCCCGCGCATCTCGCAGCCCTCCGGCGATTCCGCGGCCGTGGCCGAGCTTGCCCAGATGCTGGTGGCAGCCGATAATCCCGTGATCGTCGCCAGCCGCTCCGCGCGCACGCCTGCCGGTCTCAAGCTGCTTGTGGAACTCGCTGAAACGCTCGGCGCGTCGGTCATCGATCAGCAGCGACGCATGAACTTCCCTTCCCGTCATCCGCTCAATCAAACGCAGCGCGCGCGCCCCACCATCGTCAATGCCGACGTCATCCTGGGACTCGAAGTCTACGACTTTTTCGGCGTCGTGCACGCGCTCGGCGGCCAGGTGGAAGTAGTTCCGCGATCCCTCATCAAGCCCGGAACCAAGCTGGTCAGCATCAGCTCTTCCGACCTGTTCTACAAAAGCAATTATCAGAACTTCCAGCGCTACGAGGCTGTCGATCTTTCCGTCCCAGCCGACGCCGAAGCCACGCTGCCCGCGCTGATCGAAGCCGTGAAACGCCTGCTGACTGACGATCGAAAGCAAGCCATTCAAGCGCGCGCCGCCAAACTCGCGCAGGCCTCGCGCCAAGCCCTGGAACAAACCCGGACTGCCGCGTCGTACGCCTGGGACGCCAGCCCCGTTTCCACCGCGCGCCTCTCGGCAGAGTTGTGGGCGCACATCAAGGATGAGGATTGGTCGCTGGTGTCCGATACCTTCTGGGTCAGCAACTGGCCGCTGCGGCTTTGGGATTTCACCAAGCATTACCAGTTCATCGGCGGTGCGGGCGGTGAAGGCGTCGGCTATTTGGCCCCGGCCGCACTCGGAGCGGCCATCGCGAACAAGAAACACGGCCGGCTCAGCGTCTCTATTCAATCCGACGGCGACCTGATGATGGCCAACGGCGTCCTGTGGACCGCCGCGCATCATCGCGTCCCCCTGCTCACCGTCATGCACAACAACCGCGCGTATCATCAGGAGATCATGCAACTGCAGCGCGTGGCCAACCAGCACAATCGTGGCGTCGACATCGACAAATGCAGAATCGGAACCGAGATCGCGAATCCCAACATCGATTACGCGATGCTTGCGAAAAGCATGGGCGTCCAGGCCGAAGGGCCGATTTCCGATCCCAACCAACTCAGCGCGGCTATCCAGCGCGGCATCCGGGTTGTGAAAGGCGGCGACCCGTATCTCATCGACGTCATCACGCAGCCGCGCTAACCAGAGGACTCATGATCAGGAATCTCATCGGCATCCTATTATTCACCGCTGCCTTACTCGCAGCCCAATCGCCGGGCAACGCGGAAAACGGCAAGCGCCAATTCGTGAAGCTCGGCTGCTACACCTGCCACGGTTATGAAGGACAGGGTGGCGGAGCTGGGGCCAAACTCGCGCCGCATCCGATTACCGCTGCTGCTCTCATCGCCTACGTGCGGCATCCCAAAGGAACCATGCCGCCATTCACGGACAAGGTGGTTTCCAACGAAGTCCTGACCGACATCCACGCGTACCTGGCGAGCATCCCGGCGCCGCCGCCGGCCAAGGATATTCCACTATTGAACCAATAATCCAGAAAATATGAAACTCCCGACGCTATTATTTTCCGCGGCCATCGTCGTCGCGACGCTAGCAACCCAACTTGCCCGCGGGGAACTGATCGAAAAGAGCAAGAAAGTCGCTGGCACAACTATCCACTATAAAGTGGTTCTCCCCGACGGATACGACGCAGCCAAGGCTTATCCGGCCATCCTGGCCTTGGGCGGTGGCCCGGAGAACATGAAGACCGTCGACAGTCTTCTCGACCGCAACCTCCGCGCCGAAGCCGAGAGACGCGGCTACATCGTGGTGGCTCCCGCCGCGCCCGACGATCAGTTGTTTTTCGAAGAAGGCGCTCGCATTTTCCCAGAGTTTCTCAAAATGATCCTGGCGGATTACAAAATCCAAAACAATAAATTCCATATCGCGGGACCATCCAACGGCGGAATCGCCGCATTCCATGTCGCCGCCGCCAATCCTCAGTACTTCTTGTCCGTCACCGCGTTCCCTGGCTACATGTGGGAGCCCACCCCGGCCAAGCTCCAGGCGATTTCCAAGATGTGCGTCTTCATGTACGTCGGCGAGAACGACGAATACATGTGGCACGACGAGATGAAGCGCGAAGCCGAAGTCCTGCGCTCCATGGGGACGGTCGCGAGCTATACCGTCGAGAAGGGCCAGCCGCACCGCATGGAAACGCTCGCCGGCGCAAACGCCGGGCGCTTGTTCGATGGATTTGAGCAGACGAAAAAGGGTTGCAGTAAGTAAGAACGAGTAAGGACCTCGGCGCCCGCGATGCCGCTACAAAACCGCGTCGACCCATTCGGCAATATTTTTCGGACGCCGGCCCACGGCACGATGATGGGCAATCGGGGTGGCGCGCTTCACTCGAGCGATCGGGAAATCGTGCGCAGCTACAAAAGCAGGCGTTGGATCACGTGCGTGCTCGAGTTCAAAGGCCGCTATCGGAAAGTAATGTCCGAAGGACGTTATACGGAGTTATTCTTCCTCGACGAAGCCAGCTCGTTCGCCGCCGGGCACAGGCCCTGCGCTGAGTGCCGGCGAGAACGCTACAACGCTTTCCGCGATGCATGGCGGCGCA
Organism: Bryobacterales bacterium; assembly: GCA_963772905.1. Taxonomy (GTDB): domain Bacteria; phylum Acidobacteriota; class Terriglobia; order Bryobacterales; family Bryobacteraceae; genus Palsa-89. The sequence goes on from CAVYZD010000002.1 coordinate 202,533, forward strand.
TGGGTAGGCAAAAAAGCCCTCCGTTCGCCGACGAAATGGATTTGGAACTCCACCCGGCCCGAATCCACCGCGGGGCCAAAGTAACGTATGAGGCCGCGCTCGGCTCGCTGCCAGAGGGCGTCTTTGTGAGCCTGGAAGGGCGCGCACACCTAATATGGCGCGGCTCGTTGCTGCTCTGGGCACCGGAAGGCTACGCGAGAAAGCGCGGCCCGGTGGATTCCGTGGTGACGGTGTTGACCCCGAAACCCATCGTAGGATGTTTTAGGGAAGGCTATGAGCCGCAGATCCATACGTCCTGGCAATCGCTCTAAAGATCAGACGCAATTCGGCCAAGCCGCGGTCCGGATCTTCGCCGCCAACGATCGCATCAACCAGATCCTCATCGAACGCCTCGACCCCGCGGCTTGGAAAGCAAAACCGCCCGGCAAAGTCCGCACCATCGCGGCCATCTTCAGCCACATGCATAATGTCCGTTGCAAATGGGTCCGGCTCACGGCTCCGCACCTCAAAGTTCCCCGGCAGCTTAACCGCTCAACCTGCACGCCGCAGCAAGCCCGCGCCGCGTTGGCCGAGAGCACGGCTCGTTGCGAGGAGATGCTCGCCGAAGCGCTCGGCGACCGCACCGGCAAAATCGACAAATTCGTGAGAGACGGCTGGGCTCAGCCTTGGCCGGTTGGCCCGGAAATGCTGTGCTACATGCTCGCTCACGAAGCGCATCATCGCGGGCAGGTGTGCATGCTGGCGCATCAGCTCGGATTCAAGTTGCCCAACGCCGTCACGTCCCGGATGTGGAATTGGGAAAAGCTGTGACCCGCTCCAACGCCTTCTCCAGCTCCTCCGACTCCGGCAGTCGCAATCCGAAATCCCTTTCCAAACACGCCCGCAACGCCGCCGCATCACGCAGCATCCGCTTCTCGGTCCCCTGCTTCCGATGAATCGCCAGCGCATTATTCCGCAGCGCATAACGCGCTTCCGGCGTCGACCGTGCGGCGAGCAGCACCTCCCGGAAGAACGAACTCGGATGCTGGCACAAATACCAATTGGAAACTTCGTAATCGGCCGGGAACTGCGGCTCCAGCGTGAAACGGTACAGAGGCCTCCATTCGCCACTCACGAACTCTTGCAGCACGAATCCGTTTTCGAGCGGCAGCAAGCGATGCGGCTCATGCGGCGTCTGTTGCTCTACGTGCGGCTCCAGGCGCAAGGGTGCGGTCAAAACGTTGCCGCCAAATCCGACATCCGCGAGATAAGGCCCTCCACCCAAATCCACTCGCAGTAACATGTGACTCCGCGCTCCCACCGGACTGCCCGCGGGTAGACCCCACAATACACGCGCCGCCAAGCTGGTCACCGAAAATCCCAGCGCCTCTAGCGCACGCCGGAACAGCGTGTTGTGCTCGAAGCACCATCCGCCGCGCCCTCCCACCACCATCTTCGCTTGGAGCGATTCCACGTCCAGCGCCACCGGCCACCCCAACAGCGGATTGAAATTCTCGAATGGAATTGCCGCGGGATGCAGCGCGTGCACCGCCTGCAAAGTGTCCATCGTCGCCGTGCGCGGTCCCGCGTAGCCGATGCGCGCGAGATATGCATCCAGATCAAAGGAAGGCACCTAATCAGCATAAACGAAGCGGTATATCATAGGTGCTGCATGCAACGGCATACCTTGGCAAAACTCGTCGCCCTGACGCTCGGCGCACTCGCGTCCCTGGCAGCGCAGGACCTCACCATCACCAACGCCCGCATCATCGGGCCGAACGCCACCGTGATCGAAAACGGATCCATCGTCGTGCGCGCGGGCAAGATCGCTTCGGTCACCCCCGGCGCGCCGCCTGCTACCAGCGGCCGCGTCATCGATGCCAAAGGCATGACCGCCATGCCCGGATTCATCGACGCGCACAAGCACATCAACACCGGCCCCGACGAAAAAGCTCAAATGCAGTCGCTGCTCGAAGCGGGATACACGACCATACTCTCCGGCGGCGGTCCCGCGGAAGGCAACATCACACTCCGCGATCACATCAACAGCGGCCTCATCAATGGACCGCGCATCATCCCCTCGGGCTCCCTGCGGCTGAACCAGCACACTCCCGAAACCGCGCGCGCCGAGATTCGGAAGATGGCCGCCATGGGAATCAAGTTTACGGGCGAGATCGGGCTCACTCCGGAACCGGGTCCGACTGAAAAAGAGATGGAAGTTCTCCGGGCCGTCGTGGATGAGGGAAAGAAAGCCGGCGTTCTGATCCAGGTCCACGCCGTCAGTTCCCCCGCGATGATGGCGGCCGTCGATGCCGGCGTCCGGCTGCTGGTTCACCTTCCCAACAAGGACTGGGTAAGCCGCGAGGATGCCAAGAAGCTGGCCGACTCGGGCACGAAAATCCTAGCCACCATCGGCTTCGGCGCGCCCGTTTTCGGCGTGTTCGCGAACGACAATAAGCCGCGCTTCCGCAACGGCAAGCCGTGGCCCGAGTCGATCGACGGCGGAGTTCGCCTCGGCGAGGAAGCTGGCTACATGCCGGTGAACGCGCGCACCGTCTGGGATGCGGGCGCCATGCTCGGCTACTGCACCGACACTAACTACGATGCGAAGGCCGGCCTGGAACATGAGCTGAAGAGCTTCAATCTGATGTTCTCCATGCAGGACATGGTCAAGCTGATGGGCCCGAATACCGCCTCTTACATCCAAATGGGCGACCAGCTCGGGACGCTGGAATCCGGCAAACTCGCCGACCTGATTCTGCTGGATGGCAATCCGCTGGAAGGCTATTGGAATTGGCTCAAAACCAAAGTTGTGGTTAAGGGCGGCGTAGTAGTGGTCGACAAACGCTAACGCGTGGCAGGCTCCCCACGTTCAATCGCAGCAACGGGCTCTGGGCTATACTGGGCCAGTAACTCAACGAAATCGACCAGGAGCGAAACTTGACGAGAAAAGCCTATTTCAGCGCTCTCACTGTTGGCCTGTGGCTGTGCGCCGCATCCACGCTCGCGCTTGCGCAGGACCCTCACCAGCTCCACATCGACGACACCGGCAAAGTGCTGCCCGAGCACCAGACCCACCATGCTAAGAAAGGCGACAAGATCTCCTGGGTGCGCCACAGCGGCGCGAAGAAAACCTGGTACGTCAAATTCACCGGCGATAGCCCCTGTGCCGAAGGCAAGGAATTCAGCAACCGGCGCAAGGGAGGCTGCACCGTAAACGCGGCCTGCGATAAGGCGGGCGACGCGGGCTGCAAGTCGTATCATTATCAGAGCGCCACCGCACGCCAAGCGCAGTTGAACGACCCAGAAATCGTCATCGACCCGCGGCAGTGAAGGCGCCGTAGCCTTGGCACCGTCATGGTTGGCCGGACCATTTCGCATTTCGAAATCCTGGAAAAACTAGGCGAGGGTGGCATGGGCGTGGTGTATTGCGCCCGCGATCTCAAACTCGATCGTCTGGCCGCGCTCAAGATTCTGCCGCCCGAGCAGATGTTCAACCCGCGGCGGCGCGCCCGTTTTGCCGGAGAAGCCAAAGCCGCTTCCGCTCTCAATCATCCCAACATCGTCACTATTTATGAGATCGAGTCCGTCGATGGCGTCGAGTACATCGCGATGGAATACATTGCGGGCGACACGTTGCACGCCTTGGTTCCCTCCACCGGCATGGAGCTGTCGCTTGCACTGGACTGCGCTTCGCAAGTGGCCTCGGCGTTAGCTGCCGCGCACGCCGCCGGTATCGTCCATCGCGACGTCAAACCCGCGAATATCATGGTCACCAAATCGGGCTTGGTGAAGCTGCTGGATTTCGGCATCGCCTTAATTGAGCAGCCCGACGTCGACCCAAACGCCACCACCTCCACCATGGCGTTTCTCACCCGGCCCGGAACCGTGGTTGGAACGCTGGCCTACATGTCGCCGGAGCATGCTCAGGGTGCGGGCGTTAGTCCGCGCTCCGACATTTTTTCGCTCGGCGTCGTGATGTACCAAATGCTCAGCGGAACGTTGCCGTTCCAGGGCGCATCCCAGGTCGGATTGTTGTACGAGATCGTTCACACGCGCCCGCCCGCCTTAAACAAAATACGCCCCGACGTCCCTCCGGCACTCGCGCGAGTTGTCGAGAAAGCTTTAGAGAAAGACCCGGAGGAGCGCTACCAAAGCGCGGGCGAGCTATTGCACGATCTCAAAGACATCACACGGCAGGTGGAGAACGGCGTCGTGCCGGGCAAAGTCACCATCGCTCGCGGAGCCCGCAAAGTGGATCGCGGCAAGATCCTCAAGATCGCTGCTCTGGCAGCCAGCCTGTTGCTGTTGATCGCCGTTCTCGCCTGGCGTTTCGCGCCGCGCTGGATCAATCGCGTGCCTGCCGAAAAGAAAATCGCCGTGCTTCCCTTTCGCAACATCGGCGGTAATCGCGACAACGAAGCTTTCTGTGACGGCGTGATGGAGTCGCTCACCAGCGAGCTCACCGAGCTATCGCAATTCCATGGATCGCTCTGGGTAGTGCCGGCCAGCGAAGTCCGGCGCGAGGGGCTGGCCAGCCCCGGAGAAGCGCGCCGGGCCTTGGGCGCGAATCTGGTGATCACCGGCAGCGTCCAGCGCGATCGCGATCACGTGCATCTCACTGCCAACCTTGTGGACGCCGGCACCATGCGGCAGCTTCGCTCGCGCGAGATCGAGCGGCCGATCAGCGCAGAAGCGGAACTTCAGGATTCTGTGGTGCAAGAGATCGCCGGCATGCTCCAGTTGGAGCTCGGAGCCGAGGAACGCCAGAAGCTGGCGGCGGGCAGAACCGGAACATCCGGCGCGTACGATCTGTATTTGCAGGCGCGCGGGCATCTGCAGCGCCGCGGGCAGGGCGACATCGATCAGGCCATTCAGATGTTCCAGCAGGCCATTCAGCTCGATTCCAAATACGCGCTCGCCTACGCCGGACTGGGCGAAGCCTACTGGCGCAAATATCGCGAGTCGAGCGACACGCAGTGGGTGGAACCGGCGCGAAAAAACTGCCAACTCGCGCTTGCACTCAACAACCAGATCGCTCCGGTATATCTGACGCTCGGCATCGTTGAGGAGGGCGCCGGCCAACACGAACAGGCTCTGGAGGCCTTGAACAAAGCGGCGCAATTGGAACCTTCGAATCCGAACGTGCTCTCTGAACTCGGTGCCGTGCGCGAAGCCATGGGCAAATTCGACCTGGCGGAATCATCCTTTCAAGCCGCGACCAAGCTGCGGACCGACGATTGGACCAGTCTGAATGCCCTGGGAAGCTTCTACTACCGCCGCGGCCGCTACCCGGACGCCATTCCGCTGTTTGTCAAAGTCACCGAGATGGCGCCGGACGACAGCCTGGGCTACACCAATCTGGGCGCCACGCACGCCATGGCCGGCCAATACGATGCCGCCGCTGAAAATTTCAAGAAGTCGCTCGCGCTGCGCCAAACCGCGTCGGCGTATACGAATCTCGGAACAATCTACTATTTCCTAGACCGCTGCGCCGAAGCCGTTCCTCTCATGGAGCGCGCTTCCGAACTCGCGCCGAAGAGCGAGCAGATGTGGGGCAATCTGGGCGATGCATATGCCTGCGCGGGCGGTCCACAGGACGCCGCAACCAGCGCCTATCGCCGCGCCGTTCAGCTTGGACTGCAGCGCTTGGACGTGAATCCGAACGATGGCGAAACGCTCAGCGTGGTGGCGTTGTATCAAGCCAAGCTTGGCGACAAGGCGAAAGCGCTCGCCAATATTCGCAAGGCCCGCCGCATCGCGCCCGCCAGCAGAAAGGTGATGTGGGAATCGGCCTTGGTCTATGAACTGGCAGGCGATCGGAATGAAGCCTTGACCGCGCTTACTGGCGCAATTCACGGCGGCCAGCCTTTGGATGAAGTGCGCGGTGAGCCTGCACTAGCGAAGCTGCGCGCCGATCCGCGCTATCAGAAGCTGATGGCCAGTCTTCCGGCAAAGTAATGGACCTGACTCACGATCCCAATTTGAAAAGCTGGGTGGAATCTGCGAACGATGCCGGCTCCGGCTTCCCGATTCAAAATCTTCCGTACGCGAGTTTTCGCAAGCGCGGCGAAGAGCGGGTTCGTGTGGGAGTCGCGATCGGAGATCTGGTTTTGGATTCGAGCGAAGCGCTCGCGATCCCGTCGATGAAGGCCGTGATGTCGATGCCTCGCGACGAGCGCACGGGCCTGCGACAGCGCTTGAGCGAGTTCCTCAGCAGGTTCGCTCCGGGTGCCGATCAATGGCTGCTCCCACTCACTGAAGTCGAGTTGCTGCTCCCCTGCGACATTCCCGATTACACCGATTTCTTCGCGTCCATTCACCACGCCACCAACACCGGCAGCCTGTTCCGCCTGGACAAGCCGCTGCCGCCCAACTACAAGTGGATCCCGATCGCGTATCACGGCCGTGCGTCTTCCATCGTTGTCAGCGGAACTCCCGTCCGCCGGCCCTCGGGGCAATCCGTCGCGAATCGCGGCGATGCACCACTGTACGCGGCGACAACAATGCTGGATTGCGAGCTCGAAATCGGAGCTTTCCTCGGGCCCGGAAATCCGATGGGCCATCCCATCCCGATCGCGCAGGCCGAGGACCATTTGTTCGGCGTGTGCCTGTTGAACGATTGGTCGGCGCGCGACATGCAACTGTGGGAAGCCCAGCCGCTCGGTCCGTTTCTCGCCAAGAATTTCGCCACGTCCATTTCGCCGTGGGTCATCACACTCGATGCGCTGGAGCCGTTTCGCTGCCCCGCCCCGTCCAGACCCGCGGGCGATCCCGAGCCGCTCCCGTATCTCAAAACCTCGCTCGACGGCGCATTCAAAATCACGCTGGAGGTCTGGCTTCGCTCGGCGAAGATGGAGCAGCGGGTGCGCGTCAGCCAAAGCGATTTCGCATCCTTATATTGGACGCTTGGTCAGTTGATCGCCCACCACACCTCCAACGGCTGCCCGCTGCGGCCGGGCGATCTGATCGGCAGCGGCACCGTGTCCGGGCCCGAAAACCACAATCGGGCGTGTTTGCTCGAAATGACCCGGCGCGGCGCCGAACCGCTTACTTTGCCGACCGGCGAGACTCGTGTTTTTCTCGAGGACGGCGACGAAGTGATCCTGCGGGGGTGGTGCGAAGCGTCGGGATTTCGTCGCATCGGCCTGGGCGAGTGCCGCGGATTGATTCAGCCAGCCTTACTGGCCTGAACGTTCCAAAATGGAACCCAAATCGAAAATGGCGGCGTCGAATTCTTGGCGCTCTTGCGCGCGCGCTCCCCAATAACTCAATCACTTGCAATTGGACCCCGGAGTGCACGATTGGTCCGCGGAGAATTGTATTGGCGACCACGCAAACTGCTCTCAGTGGACAAATCAGCACGCAAGCGGCTCAAGAAGCAGCAACAACGCCAGGCCGGCGCGTCGACTTGCTCTTTATCGCTGGCGTTGTGGTTGCTCTCGGTGCGGTTGTCGCCGGAATCCATGCCGCCGGCATTTCCGTCACCTATTTCTTTCAACCCACTGGCGCTCTGATTGTCCTGGGAGGCACGCTGGGCGTCATGCTGGTGACCACCCCCAGAAATTCGTTAATCCACTCGCTGCACCGCGTTCTGGATATGGCTTCAACGCAGCATGTGGACCGCGCGGCGATCATTGAGCAGATCATCTTTTATACGCGGATCGCCCGGCGTGGTGGCGCCGCTGGTGTTGAGCATTTGCTCGGCCGCGCCGAACATCCCCTTCTGAAGCAAGGGCTGCAACTGGCCATTGACATTGGGAATCGCGAGCAATTGCAGGAGGTGCTGGAGAACGAACTGCGGCTGCGAGAGCGGCAGGGTGAAGCCGACGCCAAGGTCCTGGAAGTTGCCGGCGGATTCGCTCCTACCATCGGGATTCTGGGAACCGTCGTCGGCCTAATCGAAGTGCTGCGCCAATTTTCGAATCTGGCGGCGGTCGGGGCCGGCATCGGCACGGCATTCGTATCCACTATTTACGGGCTCGCGTTGGCCAATTTGCTGCTGCTTCCCGCGGCGCATCGCATTCGCGCACGGGTTGCCGAGGATTTTGAAACCGAGGAAATGATCGTCGAAGGCGTGCTCTCGTTCATCGATAGTGTCCATCCCTCCCTCATCCGAATGCGGCTCGGTGCGTTCGTGCGTCCGTCCGACGTCAAGTCCGATCCCCCGGAGACTCAGGGTGCGCATGGTTCGTAGGCCCAAGTACTTCGCGGTGGACCATAGCAGCAAGGAACGCTGGCTGATCAGCTATACCGACTTCGTCACGATTCTGATGATCCTTTTCGTCGCGATCGCGGCGCAAGGTTTCCACGGCGGCCAGCAGCTTGCCCAGGCGCGAACGGTGCAGGCGTCGACAACGGCTGCGAAACCCGCGGCTGCCAAACCACCGGCCCCAAAACCGCAGCCCGAACCGCGCCAAGCTCTCAAGGACGCAGACCTGAAGCTTCGCCAACAAGGTCTGGACTCGCATCTGGAAAAGCGCGGGCTCGTTATTACGCTACCCCAAGCGATTCTCTTCCCTTCGGGCGAGGATCACATCGTTCCGGCGGCGTTACCCATGCTTTCGCAAATCGCGGGAGTGCTCGCAACCGTGCCCAACAAAGTGGCGCTGGTGGGACACGCCGACTCGGTCCCCATCCACAACAAACGCTTTCAAAACAATTGGCAACTTTCAGCGGCGCGAAGCCTGAGCCTGCTCGAAGCGTTGAAGACGCGCTACGGTATCGCGGAATCGCGCCTGTCGGTGCAAAGCTACGGCGCTTACAATCCCAAGGGCTCGAACGACACCAAGGCCGGCCGCGCCGAAAATCGCCGCGTCGAAATCCTGCTGCTCGACGAATCCGCTCAATAACCCGGCTTCACTCTGGTATCGTGAACTTTGCACGGTCTGGACATTCCTCGCGATGGCGCGCTCGGGTTGCTGTCTCTCGGCGCACTTGTCTATCGTCTGGATCCAGGAGTGGTTCCGTTCCACAAGGCCACCGGGTGCCAGATCCACGTCAGCGGCGGTGAGTATAACGTCGCGGCGAATCTCGCGGATTGCTTCGGCATCCCCACCGGCATCGCGGCCGCGATGGTCCGCTATCCCATCGGCGATCTGATCGCCGAGCGCGTCCGTGCCATGGGCGTGCAGCCGTTCTACACATACTTCGACCACGATGGCGTCCATGGACCGAACATGGCCACCGTCTACAGCGATCGCGGATACGGCGTGCGCCCGCCGGTCGTGTTCTACAATCGCGCAAACGAAGCCGCGGCGCTGCTCAAACCCGGCGACTTCGATTGGGCCGCCATCTTCGCGCGCGGCATCCGCTGGTTTCACAGCGGCGGCATCTTCGCGGCACTCTCGCCAACCACGGCCGAAATCATCATCGAGGCCATGCAGGCTGCCAAGGCCGCGGGCGCCGTGGTCTCGTTCGATTTCAACTTTCGCGAGAAGCTGTGGGAACTGTCCGGCGGCGCCGAACGCGCCGAGGCCGTGCTTCGGCGTATCGTCCAATATGTCGACGTGCTGGTCGGGATCCCCAACGTCAGCGATGCGGTGAAGACCTATCCGCACATCAAGATCGCAGCCACAACGCAACGCGAGGTGCTTTCAGCCAACCGCCATCGCTGGAGCGCCAGCGCGTGGATCGATGGCCAAATCTACACCGCGCCCACTTGCGAACTCGACGTCTACGATCGCGTCGGCAGCGGTGACGGATTCGCCGCCGGATTCTTCTACGGCCTGTTGGCGGGCGAAACGCCCGAGAATGCGCTCAAGCTGGGCTGGGCGCACGGCGCGCTCGTCACCACCTTCCCCGGCGATACGACTATGGCAAAATTAGCCGACGTTCGCGCGCTTGCTCACGGCGCCTCGGCGAGCATTCAAAGATAGAATGTACTCTGAAAGCGTGTTGCAGACCGCAATTTTCTTCGAAACGCCCGAGGAAATGTTTGCGCGAGTTTTCCGCGAGTTCCGGCCACGCACCCCAATTCCGCAAATCCAGGTGAAATTCTGCAAATTCGCCAACGCCAATAGCTCGGTGCGATGGGACGAATCGGGACTCGAGTTTCGCATCACCGATGTTCTCGAAGGCTCGCCGGCAACGATTCTAGAGTCGCTCGCGAATATCTTAATGGCCAAGCTGTTGCGGCGCCCCGTATCGCGCGTCCACTCGGAACGCTACCGCCGGTATCTCAATCGCAAGGAGATGCGCCGCAGCCTTCAATTGATGAAGCAGTCGCGCGGGCGCAAGTTCGTTTCGGGCCCCCAGGGCGATACTTACGATCTCGCGAAACTTTTTGACGAGCTCAACCTGGCCTACTTTCACGGCTGGATGGCGCAGCCGCTGCTCGGATGGAGCCGCCAGCCTTCGCGCGTGATGCTGGGGCATTACGATCCGTCGCACAACGCCATCATCTTGAGCCGGCTACTGGACAGCGCGCGCGTTCCGCGCCTCGCCGTCGAGTATGTTCTGTTTCACGAGATGCTGCATCTGCGGTTTCCGGTGGAGCATCGCGGCGCGCGCCGCTGCGTCCACACTCGCGAATTCAAGGACGCCGAAAGGCAGTTCCGCGGGCTGAAGGAAGCCAAACAGATGCTCAAGGCGATCTGCGGTTGATGTCAGCGTGGCACTTAGGCTAGGTGGCCCAAGGCCGGTCCAGCGGGGGCGAGTTGCTGAATTCTCGATCGCATGTCGCCCAGCGCAGCCAGCAGACCACGGGCATCCACTACGGTCCAGCCCACCGGATAAAGAGCCAGTTGCAAGTGCAGCGAACAAACCTGCGCATAAAACTTCACTTGTTGGCGCCCGAGGCTGCGTGCGAATTCCTGCTGGTCACGATTGGAATAAACCACCATAAGCTTTCCAATACCAATCAGCTGATTAAAGTCCCGCACCAACATGCGCAGATAAACACGAAAGATCTTGCGCCGCTCAGCCATCAAGCGCTTGCCGATTCCCGGGCGATATCCGGGTTGGGACGCTAGAAAAGCCAGGTCACCCCTATCCAGGAGCCGCTCCATCGGAGCATAGCTCTTCAGGGAAAAGCGATCCAGCCATTCGGCGGTGCAGGACTTGGCGTCAAAGCGAGACGCGAGCCTCCGAAACAGCAGCGCAAAACAAAGCAAAACCGCTGCGAGAACAATCGCGAGGAGGACCATACTCGGCGAGCTCACCTCCATGGGTTTCTTCGCTAAATGATATCGGATCATTTTGGAAAACGCAACCGACGTTTCGTAATGATCCTGTCTAATTCCTCGGACAATACCACTTTACCGGCGCGATAGCGGCACTCTTAGGGGTTCTATTTCCCGTGAGAGCGCAGCAGGCTGGCATTGATCGCGTCCAATTGCGCCCTCAATCTCTGCTCGTCGGCGGGATTCCATTGGTGTCCGATAACGACCCGTTTGGTCTCCCCTTCGCGGTTTAACGCGATGATCCAAAAGATCAAGCACAGCACCGAGACCACCATGACGACGCTGCTTAACTCGCGAGCTAGGTGCCCCAGATTAATCGTGAGTGTAGCAGTGGCCCGGGTTAAGAAGTACACCGCATATCCCATGAGGTAAGCGATAATGTTTCGTCCCAAAGGGACGGGATAATAAACCAGAAAGAGAGTTACCAGAAGGATGAATACGACCAAACTCGCCATGACCGTCCGCTCAAAAGTAAAGAGATATCCGGTCAGTGTGGCTTTAGATTTCACCAGGCCCAACAGGAGCAATGCGATTCCGATCGCCAAAACCAGGACGATCTGAATATAACGGCGCGCCACGGCAGCGATGCCGGTCAAACCGCCCAAAACTTTCGAGTACAATTCCAGAACCACCAATGCATAGAAAGCTACAATGAACGCCTGGCTTGCTACGAAGGCGTCCCGATATAGACGGCTCTCCAAAGGCACAAGCACAGGAATGAGCGACTGCAGCAATTCCAACACTAAGTATCCAAAGAAGTAAACGTAGACCCGGTATAGTCCTGCCAACCCCATCCGAAGACACAACAGAACTAACGCAATAATTTGGACAACCAGCAGAGTCTGCTGCTCGACCGGGAGTTGATGCATGACTTGCAGTCCAGTCTAGCATCCCCCCAATCGAGCAGCGCTACGATACGCCAAGCCCAACCTAGCGGCTGGAACCAGTCGATACGACGCAGTTGGGGGAGCAGGGTGGAAAGGGAATATCCGCCGAAACAGCCGTAGCCAGGGCCAGCACGACTCCCGCCAACAGAAACAATCGTTTGAACATTGCTCGATCTCCTCGTGTTTTCGAATTGAATTCGAAGAATTCTCGAATCCACGCCAAGATTAAGAGCTGGGGAGCGATCTAGGTGGAAACTCCTAGAGACTTTCGGGAACCCGAACATATGGGCGCGCGGTGCTGAAAACGGCCCCCAAAAGCCGCCTTTCCTCCCGATCGCTTTGGGTGTATCATCCTAAGGAGTGAGGGGCGAGAGGGCAGTGAAACTGGCTAGACCCGCAGTCGTTTTCGAACGCAGTGCGGCGTCCGACCTTTGGCGTAACACCCTATCTCAAATCCCGTCGGTTTTTGGAAGGCTGGTCTATCTGGCCTCGCTCAGAAATTCGAACAACGGCGCCTACGAGCATTGCGGCCTGGCGTTGGTCTTCGGCGAAGACGAGGCGAATCGGGCACTCCGGGAGGGACACTCCGACGTGTTTGCCGAGTGGCTGACCTTTAACTTGGAGCAGCAGAAAGCGGACCTGGATCTATACTTGGCCGGCTTGTTTGAAGACAAGCGGGTGGTGATTGAAACTTGGGTTCGCCTGGCGCCTTATCAGAACCTGATCCCCGCTACCACGCGCGCGGTGGAGCGCCGTCTCTACATTGCCGACTTAGCCGCCCTGATGGAGCTTTTCAGAAACGCGTACGCCGTCGCCGCGCCTGATCAAGACGCATAGCGATTCCGGTAACCTGTCCGATCAGATCGATTTCATTGGGGTAGCCGTACACCTGGGGGTTGCACAAGGACGCCGGATGCGGTTGCAGAACCAGACGATCCCCGTTCAAACTGCACCATCCGCACGCGTAGCCCGCGCGGTGCTCGAGAAAATAGATGGGGCGCTCGAACTCATTGCTCCAACCGGAGGTAGCAATCTTGCGCTGGGTGTCGTCAATGCATACAAAGGTTCCCGGCTGCAGCAGCGGATACATGAACCAATCCTCGGTTCCGATCATGGCGTAGCGCTGCTCCTTCAAGTTCAACGTCTCCAGGAACAGCAGGGGCAGCCTCCCCCAGCGTTGGATCATGCGGCTGAGATACGTCGTGCGGCGCAGATCGGCGCCCGGATCGAGCGACAAAGGCAGGAGGACTTCGGCCGAGGCGTCGTCGCGAAAAGAAACCACATGCGTCTCAGGAACGTCCACCAGCATCGCGTCCACCGGCAAAGACCCGAGCGCGATGCCGTACCATTCGAGAACGTCTTGAAAATCGAGCCGGTAGATAGCGCACAGCGAATAGAGTTTAAAGAGGGTGGGAACCAAGCCGCGATTCTCAATCTCGGAAACCCGGTTGATCAGGACCGCAAATTCGTCATTCTTATATTTTTCCGCGATCTTCAGGCTGGCTTGTTCGACGTCACGCACCCGCAAGTTGAGCCGCTCTCGAATTCGGCGTAGCTTTTGTCCAGCATCCTCCATGCTATGATGCTTTCCCAGTGCCCCAGTGAGAAGCGGCAGACGAATGGACCCCTAAGTTACGGAAGTGTAAACCCTTCTACAGGCTCGAATTATAGCGATCAGGACCACAAAGAGCAAGACTCGAGGCCGCTTTTTGTTCGGTTTCCCGAACAGGTCAACTGGATAACTATGGTTTAGCGTTGCCGGAACTGGTCCTCAACCATAAGATGGAGGATGGATAATTCGGATGCAGATCGGATGAAACGTCAGCGGACCGGTATTCAAGGCGAGTTGGGAGCCTTCAGCCAGGAGGCGGTGCGCCAATTGCTGGGGACTCACGCTGAGGTGGTGCCTTACCCCACGTTCGAGGGAGTGTTCCGCGCCCTGCGCGCCGGAAAGATCGACGCCGCCGTCATTCCCATGGAAAACACCTTGGCGGGATCGGTGCACGAAAATTACGATCACCTTTTGCATTTCGACGTGCGCATCGCGGCGGAAACCAACCTGCGCATTGTCCACAATTTGATTGCGCCGCCGGGTGTCCGGTTCAACGACATTCGCAAGGTTTACTCGCATCCGGTGGCGTTAAATCAATGTCTGAAGTTTTTTGCGCGGCATCGGAAGCTAGAACGGGTTCCTTTCTACGACACGGCCGGCAGCGTGAAAATGGTGATGGAGCAGCGGGCGCCGGATGCGGCCGCAATCGCGTCATCGGTGGCGGCGGGCATTTATGGAGGCGCGATCCTCAAGCGATCGATCGAAGACGACCGGCGCAACTTTACGCGCTTCTTTTTGCTGTATCCATCCAAGAAATTGCCGAAGCCGCGGCCGAGCAAGGAGTGGAAAACGTCGCTGGTTTTTACGACGCGCAACATTCCCGGCGCTCTGTTCCGCGTGTTGGCGGCGTTTGCGCTGCGCGATTTGAATCTGACCAAGATCGAATCGCGCCCGTTGCACGGCAAGCCTTGGGAGTATTTGTTTTACGTGGATTTCCTGGGGCGGGAGAACGAGCCGCGCGTCAAGAACGCCCTGGGGCATTTGGCGGAGATCGCGGATTTTCTGCGGGTGTTGGGAAGCTATCCGCCGGGGCGATAACGACATGAAAATCGAAATTCACGATGCGGCATTGGAAGCTCGAATTCATAAGCAAATTCAAGCGACGGGTGCCGCCAGCGTCGAGGAAGCGTTGCTGCGCCTGCTCGAAACTCAGGAAGAGCAGGATCGGTGGCTGCTAGAGACTAAAAGTGCCATCAACGCGAAGATCAGGCTCGGCATCGATCAGCTTGACCGGGGCGAGGGTGTTCCGGAAGACCAACTGGACGCCCATCTTGCCAAACTAAAAGCCTAGCTTTGAATGATAACGCGCTACTTTCTTGCGCCGGAGGCCGCTCTCGACTTAGTTCGAATTTGGCGCTACGTCAAGAACAACGCAAGCCTCGATATGGCCGACCGGGCCGAGTCAGTCATCCGCGAGAAAATCGCTTATCTCGCCGGACAACCCGGCGCCGGACATTGGCGCAAGGATTTGACCGAAGAGCCGGTCAAGTTTTTTTCGATCTACTCGTACTTGATCGTTTATCGACCGGAAACGAATCCCTTGCAGGTTGTTGCCATTCTTCATGGCCGCCGCGACGTGGAGAGACTTCTCAACGATGGACTATAGATCCGATACGATTGCTTAGTTGGCGGATGGCTTCTCAACGTGATCGATGACCAGGACCCCAACGGGGCCTTTGGCCGGCGACGCAGGCACGTCGGATTCGCCTGGCTCTCCGAGGCCCGGCGTATATTCCAGATGCGCATCAAAGGTTCCCGTGAATCCGGTCTTGTCAATGACCACAGCGTGGGGCCCGATCAGGATAGCGAGCGTCCCGGCCAATTCCGTCATGCTCATCCCCATGCCGTCCAAAGTCCAATCGAGCCCTTTTCGTCCCAGCCTGGAATTGCCACAGTAATTGGGAGGCTGCTGGCCCGCTAAACGTGGTGGCGGTGGATTCTTTGGATCGAAGACAGCGCAACTCCCCTGCTTCAGTTTGAAGCCGCCCTTCGCCGCAGTCAGCGCGTAAACCGGGAGATCCTTCGTCTCGCGGTGGAGCTTCAACTGAAACCTCTGTTCGAGAAGCGTCCGCAGCATCAACTGCATTGCGGCTTCCTGCTCCGGCTCGGTCTTCGCGATCACATCGTAGCGCTCGGCGCGGATCCAACTTGGACCACCCTGGACCTGCATGCCCCGCTGGGGAGCCGCTTGAACCGGAAGCCAACTACGACGCAGTCGCGACGCACCATATGCTGCCTGAATGAGAATCTCGAGGGTCATATTCTCCGCAGAAGAGGTTCCAGGCGATTTCTCCCCCACAAACGCTCTCGGACCGCCGTCAACATTGCGTTTGATTGACGCCACGTCGAACTCCGGGCGCGGCGGTGGGGATTGGCCGATAGCGGCAGCGATGAAACACGCCGCGAGGAGTATTGTGCTCGCGCGGAAAACCAAGGCTCGCCCAAATTGATGCGTCACGATTTCCTTCGAGCTCCAACCTAATGTAACGCCACTCAGCGCATTAACGCATTATTCACCGATCCTCCCCTCCGAACCTAGTATCCTGAGATTGCGTGCTCCGCAGCCTGCTCTTGGTGCTTTCCCGCCAGCCGTGGCTTCGTCACTGGATGGAAACTTCACCGGTCGCCGATCGATTGACTTCGCGCTTCGTGGCGGGGTCGACTCTGGAACGTGAACTCGCCGTGTGCCAAAAACTGAACGCCGATGGCTACCTCGCGACGCTCGATCATTTAGGCGAGAGCGTCACATCGCTTCAGGAAGCCGACCAATCGCGCGACGCGTACCTGACCGCGCTCGAGCAAATCGCGCGGCTGAATCTGCAGGCTTCGGTTTCCATCAAACTGACGCAGCTCGGCTTGGATTTTTCAGAAGCCGCCGGCCGCGCCGCCGTGGAATGCCTGGTGGCGCGCGCCAAGTCCATCGGCCGCATGGTGGAAATCGACATGGAATCCAGCCAGTACACCGAGCGAACGCTGGCGCTGGTGTCTGAACTGCACGCCAAGTATGGAAGCGTTCGGGCGGTGATCCAGGCCTATCTGTACCGCAGCGAAGCCGATATCGAGAAGCTGTGCCGGCAATCGATTCCCGTTCGCCTTTGCAAAGGCGCGTATCGCGAGCCGCACGAGGTGGCCTTCCCGCGCAAGAAAGACGTGGATGCCAACTACATCCGATTGATGCTCGAATTGCTGGATCACGGCGCGCACCCGGCCATCGCGACGCACGACGAAAACATTCTGCGGCGAGCGGTCGCGCATATCCGGGAACGAAAGATCCCGAGTGATCGTTTTGAGTTTCAGATGCTCTATGGCGTCGGGCGCGAGCTGCAACGGCGGTTGGTGGCGGACGGTTTTCGGTTGAGGCTCTATGTTCCGTATGGCGATGCGTGGTATCCCTATTTTATGAGGAGATTGGCGGAGCGGCCGGCCAACGTATTATTCCTGGCACGAAATCTGCTGAAAAACTGACGCCGGGCCGATTAGAATCGTAGGGACTTGGGAACTTCAAGACGACGAGGGGAGTCTAATGACTGTGAAATACTGGGCGTACTTGCTGCTGAAGCTCGCGGCCGCCGGCGTCGTTATGCGCGTGGTGTGGTTGGCGATCGTGGCAGGCTTCCGCGGTACCATCGCCTATCCGGCTTTCGAACAGAAGCCGTTCGGTCACGATCTGGGCTTCACCACCGCCATGCTTTTGTATTTCCTGGCCTGTTTCGGCGTGCTGCACCTCATCATTTGGGACCAGCGCTATCGCTGCCGCACCTGTCTGCGTCGTCTGCGAATGCCAGTCGCTGCCGGGTCCTGGCCGAATATGTTTCTGATCGGCCAGCCGCGCACGGAGTACATTTGCCTTTATGGCCACGGCACGCTCAAGGTCCCCGAGGTTCACTTCACTTCCAAGTCGACGGATTGGGAACAGCACGGCGACGATATCTGGAAGGAACTGGAATCGCTCGAGGAAACGAAGCGGTGACAACACGCGCGCCGCGATTGATTGCGGGCGCAGCGGTCCTTCTGATTCTGATCGGCCTGGGCGTCGTTCTCATTCCGCCTTACGCCACCAACTGGAAGTTGCAGAGTTACGTCAACGCCTTGGCGGACGATGCCTCCACGCCCAAGCGGACGGAGGAATCCGTTCGGGCGCAAGTAGTCAACCAGGCTAGCGCGCTGGGACTCCCAGTGAGC
Organism: Bryobacterales bacterium; assembly: GCA_963772905.1. Taxonomy (GTDB): domain Bacteria; phylum Acidobacteriota; class Terriglobia; order Bryobacterales; family Bryobacteraceae; genus Palsa-89. The sequence continues at coordinate 220,376 of CAVYZD010000002.1, forward strand.
GGCGGCGATGTGCACGTTGCGATATCGCAGGGCTCGGTGAAGATCGACGTTTTGTACATCGTGCAAGTGAACGTAATCGGATACGCCGTTGACTTGCACTTTCGGCCGGCGGCCGGGGGTTGAAATAGGAGCTAAGACGCGATCCAGCTGGCCTCCACCGGTTCGGCTTCCGCGATGGACGAAGTGGACATCACGCGAACCCGCTGGCCTTCCCGCAATTCCTGCAGCAGAATCTGGCGACAGTTGTGGAAGCGGACGGCGTCGCGATAGGTGTTGACCTCGGCGGTGATCTCAACAAATTCCACTTCTTCGGTTTGGCTTACGCCCAGCTCGCGCTGCATGTTCTTGGGAATATCGTAAACAATGAGCCGCGCGCCCGGCGGTATGCATACCGCTGGAGTCCGATTCCTTGCCTCCCAGCGAGGGCTCTGCTGCTGGAACCACTGCTTGATCGCGGACCAGGACCAAAAATTGGCAGAGTTGGCTGCTGAGATCTCAGGACCAAGATCGGCTGGCGATGCCAATCCAAGGGATCCGGCGGCGAACCTGTGAACGACTAAATCTTCTCCATCGGCGGCGAGCCGATTGGGAAACGTATGCAGCGAATAGTCACACATTGGTATTCTCCCAACTGCTGAGACGCCCCTGTTGTGCGATCGACAACGCAACGTAACCGTGATGCGCAAGGCTGCGCGCACGGCCAGAAATTATAAACCCGCCTCATCCATTGCGGACAAGGCGGGCATCGGATAGCCCTCGGAGGAGTGAGCTAGTTCCAGTAGTATTCTCGCTCTTCCTGTACTAAGTTGCAACCAAATTAATACGTCAAGAATTGTAAGGTCTTCCACCTATCTCTAGCGGCCGAACAGGGCTTCAACAGCTCCGATCACGATACATAAGACTGCAAACGCGAGGGTTCCGTACTGGATCCAGGAGCGCGTGGCACGCGCGATTTCGATGCCGGTCCCATCCCACCGCACGGGGACAGGAGCTGCTTCCCCGACGCTAACTTCCTCATTATTTTCGGGTTGTGGGGGCGGATCAGTCGAAAGAAGTAACGGTGTTGAGGCGTAATCCGGATTTTGGTCCAAGCGTTCTCATCATGGCCGCACCCTAGGAGCTACCGAATAGGAAAGTAGGAGCTTTGGTACCAAAACCGCGCCCTGTAGAGTACCAGGGCCCTAGTCGCGATTACTCGAACACCTGGAAATACTGAAGGGGCAGAAGACCGACTGTCTTGGTGATGTGAAACCCAGCGGCGGTAAATTCCTGGACGGCCTGGGCTTCGGGAAATTTCGCGGAAAGGTCGATGTTCACGACGCGGCCGCCGGCCCGCAGCAGGCGATGGAGCTGGGCGTAGAGCTCGGCACGATGTTCGGTGCGGTGCAACGCGTCGTAGAGTACGACGACGTCGACCGTGTGTTCACGCGCGGCCGGATCGTTCGGGTTGATGATCACGCGCACGCGGTCGGCGATGCGAGGCGCGATGAACGGGTCGGGCTCGAAGACGGCGATGGCGTCGGATCGCTTGAGCTGAAGCGCGCGAATCAGTTGCGCGGAATCATCTTGCGCGAACGCGGGCGATGCGGCGCAGAGCAACGCGCTAAACCATAGCAGCAGTGCGTTTTTTGCCATAGCCAAAGTAGATGAACAAACCTATGATCAGCCAAACGAAAAAACGAAGCCAGGTCTCGAGCGGCAGGCTGAGCATAAGGACCAGGCAGCAGAAGATCGAGATGCCCGGCAACAAGGGGACCCAGGGCACCCGAAATCCGCGCGGGCGCTCAGGTTGCTTTTTGCGCAGCGCGATGACACCGGCCGAGACCAAAATAAAGGCGAACAAGGTCCCGATGTTCGAGAGATCGGCGAACCAGCTCACGTCGAAGATGCCGGCCGGGATGCCGACCACGAAACCAGCCACCCAGGTGCTGATGTGCGGTGTCTGAAAACGCGGATGCACGCGCGAGAACAGGCCGGGCAGCAGGCGGTCGCGCGACATCGCGAACCAGATGCGGGCTTGCCCGTATTGGAAGACCAGTAGCGACGAAAGCATGCCGAGCAGCGCTCCGGCGGTTACGATCAGCCGCAGCCGGTTCATTCCGATCATCTTGAGCGCGTTGGCGACGGGTGCGTCATTGTTCAGCGTGGTCCAGTTGGCGATGCCGGTAAGTACCAGGGCGACGGAGCCATAAAGCAGCGCGCAGACCAGAAGCGTAGCGAAAATGCCTACGGGCATGTCGCGCTGCGGACGGCCGCATTCCTCGGCGGCGGTTGAGACCGAATCGAATCCGATATATGTAAAGAAGACTATTGCGCCGCCCGAAAGGACGCCCGAGTAACCATTGGGCATGAACGGATGCCAATTGCCGGTATTCACAGCGTGCGCGGCGCCGAAGACGAACAGCAGAATGGCGACGATCTTGATCGCGACCATGGTGTTATTGGCCTGAGCGCTCTCGCGGACTCCGCGTACCAGCACATAGCTCAGCAGCATCAGCACGATGAACGCGGTCAAATTGAACCATGCGCCGGTGCGCTGGCCCTCCTCGAAAATCGGCTGCGAAAGCTGCGTGGGCAAATGGAAATGGAACAAGTTGTCGAGCAGGTCGTTGAGGTAGGCCGAGAATCCGACCGCTACACTCATGTTGGAGAAGGCATATTCCAGGATCAAGTCCCATCCGATAATCCAGGCGAAGATTTCGCCGAGCGTCGCGTAGGAATAGGTGTAGGCGCTGCCGGCGATGGGGATCATCGACGCCAGTTCGGCATAGCAGATGGCGGCGAATCCGCAGGCGATCGCGACCAGGACGAACGAAACCGAGATGGCCGGGCCCGCGCCGAGACGGCCGCTGAGCGTCGATGCGGCGCCGCCCTTCAGCAGCAAGTCCAGCACCGGCGCTTTGAAAACCGACTTGGCCAGGAAATGCTCGCCTGCGGCGGCGGTTCCCGTGACGGTGAAAATACCGGACCCGATGACCGCCCCCACGCCCAGCGCGACCAAGCTCCAAACACCCAGCGACTTTTTGAGCCGCCGTTCAGGCTCTTCGGAAGCCGCGATGAGAGCGTCGATGCTTTTGGTGCGGAGGAGCTGGTTCATCGGAGGACCGCTTGCTCACGCGCGCGGCTCAGAAGGTTCGTACCGAGCCGCGACCGTAAGGAGGCGGTAGTCACGCTAACGCTTCCTCTGGCCCTTGGTCATATGCTGCACTTTTTTCTTCATGGAGCCGCGGGCGACTCCGGATGCCCGCTTGGCCTTGGGGGCCGCTTTCTTGCGGGCTGCGCGCTTCACTTTCTTGCGCTCTGCTCGGTCTGTGATCGACTTTGTATTCATTCTTTTTGAGTGTTCAATCCTCTTGGATTCCTGCGTACTTTTCCACCAGCTTCTTCAAACCGTAGCCGGGAAAGCTTACCGTGAGCTTAGCATCCTCGCCATCGCCTTCGCGACGGAGCACCGTTCCGCGGCCATATTTGGGATGGCGGATCATGGCGCCGGCCCTAAAGCCCCGCGCGCGCGGCGCGGCGGGGCGGGACTGGGGACTGGGGATTGGCTTCGCGACGGGCGGCGGTGGAACCGGCGCCGCCGGCACAGATCCCTTGCCCCGCTCTTGAAAGAACTGTTGGATGTTCTCCACCGAGTTGTACGTTTTGCCGGTGTAGAGATTGCGCTTGGCTGATTCGCGCACTTCGTATTGCTCGGCGAACAGGTCCACTTGCGGTCCCCGTTGTGTGGTCTGGCGCGATTGGCCGAGGTCTTCCACCAGCGCGCGCGGGACTTCGCGCAAGAATCGTGAGGGGATGGTGGCTTCCTGTTGTCCGCCTCCAAAGCGCCGTCGATAGCGCGCGGACGTCAGAAACAGCCGCTTCTCGGATCGCGTCATGCCCACGTAGCAGAGCCGTCGCTCTTCTTCCATGGCGGCTTTGGAGTCGAGCGAGCGCATGTGCGGGAAGAGCCCTTCTTCCATGCCGGCGAGGAACACGATGGGGAACTCAAGGCCTTTGGCGTTGTGCAGCGTGAGCAGCGACACGGGCGCGCGTTCGTCCAGATTGTCGGTATCGGAGACCAGAGCCGCGTGATCCAGGAATTCCGCGATGGTCTCGCCACGCTCGGCGGCTTCCGATGCCGCGTTCACTAATTCGTTCAGATTGCCCAAACGCGATTCGGCTTCCGGATCGTTGTCGGTTTCGAGCATGCGGGCGTAGCCGGTACGAGCAAGGATCTCACGCAATAATCCATCGACTTTCCCTTCGGCGGCTGCTGTTGCCAGCTCTTCCATCATGCTTTTGAAAACGCGCAGAGCCGATTCGGCACGACCAGCGAACTGATTTTCCTCCAGCATGCGGCCGATGGCCGACCAAACACTCAGCTCGTTCTGCAATCCGTATTGCTCGATCTGCTCGATGGTGCTTTTGCCAATGCCGCGCGCGGGCGTGTTGATAATGCGCAGCAGGCTGACGGAATCCTGTGGGCTGATCACGGCCTTGAGATAGGCCAGCGCGTCCTTCACTTCGGCGCGCTGATAGAAGCTGAACCCGCCCAGCACGACGTAATCGCGATTGTAGCGGCGCAGCGCCTCTTCGATCTGTCGCGACTGAAAATTTGTCCGATACAGCACCGCCGCCCGTTGCGCAGGGTTCGCCGAGAGCAGCTTGTCGATCATGTCGGCGATGAACAGCGCTTCCTGTTCGCCATCGAAGGCTTCGAAGCGGCCGATCTTTTCGCCCGCGCCGGCGTCGGTCCAGAGCCATTTGCCTTTGCGCTCGGTGTTGTTGGCGACCACCGCGCTCGCGGCTTCGAGAATGTTCTTGGTCGACCGGTAATTCTGCTCCAGACGAATTACCGCGGCGTTCGGGAAGTCGTGCTCGAAATCCAAGATGTTGCGAATGTCAGCGCCGCGCCAGCCGTAAATGGACTGATCCTCGTCGCCCACCACGCAGATATTCTTGTGGGCTTCGGTCAGCAAGCGCATCAGCTCATACTGGCTGCGATTGGTGTCCTGGTATTCGTCGATCATGACGAATTCGAAGCGGCGATTCATCTGGAAGCGCAGGTTGGCATCGTGAGCGAGCACTCGCACGGTTTCGAGCAACAGATCGTCGAAATCGAGCGCATTGGCTTGATGCAAGCGGCCTTCGTACTGCTCGTAGATGGAGGCGAGCTGCGAAGTTTTCTGATCAGTCGAAGCACCATAAACGTCGGCGGGCGATTCCTTGCGGCTCTTCTTCTGGCTGATCCAAGAGCAAACGGCGCGGTACTGCATGAATTTTTCGTCCAAGCCGAGTCCGCGGAAAATGGATTTGATGACGGACACCTGATCGTCGTCGTCGTAGATGGTGAACTGGCGAGTGAAGCCGTTGCGGATTTCAGCCAGACTCGCGCCGTCGCGCCGCAGCAGGCGCACACAAAACGAGTGGAATGTAGAGACGAGCGGGGCATCTCTACCGCTGGACCCAATCAGGTTGTTCACGCGCGAGCGCATTTCTTCGGCGGCCTTGTTGGTGAACGTGACGGCCAGGATGCAAGGGCCAGGGACGCGGTGCGCTTCCATGAGATGCGCCATGCGATGGGTGATGACGCGCGTCTTGCCGCTGCCAGCGCCGGCCAGCAATAGCAGCGGACCTTCGACGTGAGACACGGCGGCTTGTTGTTGCGGATTGAGACCCTGGAGAAAATCCATCTTGACTACTCTGCGCGCGGCGCAGCTGCGGGGGGAGACAACAGCGATTTTAGCATGGCAGTACCGATCACTTGAAATAGCGTCACAACTAACCCGTGCGCGTTCGGCCGTGATGCTAGGCTCTTGACATGGCGGCAAACATGCGAGGGCTGTTCTGTTGGCTGGCTGCGGTCGCGCTCATCAGTTCAACCGGGTGCGCCCTTATCCTCCCCGGCCGATTTTGGCGGCTGAACGGTGATTCGAAGGCGCCAGTCACTCTCATCACCGACTCTCCTGAAGTCAGGCGCATGTTGGCGGAAGAAGACGCTCGCGAAGAAGAGGTTGATCATTTCAGGCGAGAGCCTCACACCAAGGAAGAGGGCTTTCAACGCCTGGAGGACATGCGGCAGCATCCTGATCAATATCCCCCGGGACGGACCGAATTTCTCAAGGCGATGGGCCAAATGCCTGGAATCTCCGTCGCCGGCCGCTCGTATTGTGACCTCATCGAGCGATCAAAATCGACTTGCGGACGTTCTCCAATAGAGACCGCTACCTTCGTGCTAGTTCGGGTCACGACGGGACGTTCAAAGGGGAAAAGCGGCTGGATCTGCCAGGGCGATATTCAACCGCAGTTCCCATGAACGCCCGCTGACTTCCTCCAAGCGATTGATCCTGCGGAGATTTCAATCCTGCATGCAGAAAACGGCGTATTGGGGCGAAATAATCTATTTGGGCTTTGCTTTTCGCCGCAAGCCCTTGTAACCTAGCAATTTGCCGGTACGCCTCATATGTCGAGCAGGCGGCTGGCATTTCAAGAGCCTGCATGCTGGTTGAATTTGAGCTGATTCAAAAAGCCCAAAAGGGCGATGATGCCGCGTTCAATCAGATGGTTGTTGCATACAGGAAGAGGATCCTGGGCACAATCGCGCGGTTGATTGGGCGGCCGGAAGATGTAGAGGACGTGGCGCAGGAAGTTTTTCTGCGGCTCTATTATTCGCTCGATCAACTTCGCACGCCGGAGGTTTTCGAGCCCTGGTTGTACCGGCTGACGGTGAACGCTTCGTATGATTATCTGCGAAAGCAACGTCGGCGGAACGAAGCTCGGATGTCGGATCTGAGCGAGCAGCAGGTGATGATGGCCGATGCCGCGGCCGGTGGGAAAGCTTCGGGCGAGGAACAGCGTCTAAAGCAAGTCAAGGAATTGGTGGATTCGCTGCTGCAGTCGGTTTCTGAGCAGGATCGAATTCTTCTTACGCTGAAAGAAGTGGAAGGCTTGTCGCTGAAAGAGCTTGAAAAGATTTACTCGGTGAACGAAAATGCATTAAAGGTTCGGCTCTTCCGGGCGCGTCAGCGTGTGTTGAACGCCTACCAAGCCGCGAAGCGGGGCAAGGGCGGCAAGGCCCCAGAGCAGGGGTAGAAGAGCAGCAGGGGTAGAATAGTCGAGACGAGTTGAGGAGGCGCCGAGACGCGCATGGATCAGAATCAGGAACTGGACCATCTGTTCGAACAGTATCGGGCTGCGCTGCCGGATCCCGATGCGGGCGTCAACTTCATGCCCGAACTGTGGCACAAGATCGAAGCGCGGCAGTTCTTCCTCCGCCGTGTGAAGAAACTGACGCAAGTCTTCGTCGCCGCCGCCGCCGCAATTTGCCTGTTGCTGGGCATCGTTCTTCAGGTGCCGGTTTCCTCCACCGATCGCCAGGGTGTGAGCGGAAATTATGTTGACGTGCTGGCGAACGCTAATCCCACTGAGAATCTCGCCGCTGTAGGCATTCGTATCGATTACGTCGAACCAAACGGAAGATGACCCGTAAGATAGTCCTTTATTTTCTGCTCGTGTTCGTGAGCGGATCCGTGGTCGGTGCTCTCGCATATCGCACATACAATCCGCCTACCGCTCGCGGAAGTGTACAGCCTTCGCCAAACGAGTGGCGGCAGCGGTACGTCGACGAGACCCGTTCGCGTCTGAGCCTGACCGACGATCAGGTAGCCAAATTAAGGGAGATGCTGGATCAAACCGAGGCGCGCTTCCGCCAAGCCCGTGAACGCGAAAATCAGGAGATCCGGCAGATTGGCGAAGATCACTACCAGCGGGTACGGACCATCTTGATGCCGGATCAGCTTCCGAAGTACGAAAAACTGCACCAAGAGCGCGAAGCCAAGGCCAAAGAACAAGAGCGCAACAACAACAAGCGCTAGGCGCGTTTAGCGCGAGCCGACGGGCTGCTTTGCGGCAACTTTCTTGTCCTTCAGATCCTTCAAGTTTTTCGACTTCGCCATCATCTTCTGGAAGCGGTCCACGCGGCCTTCGGTGTCCACCAGTTTTTGGCGGCCGGTGAAGAACGGGTGGCAGCTGGAGCAGATTTCCACGCGGATGTCGCCCTTGTGGGTGGAGCGTGTCTTGAAGTTGCTCCCGCAAGCGCAGATGACGTTGATCTCTTCGTAGGCGGGGTGAATAGCGGCTTTCATTGCGACGAATCCTTTCGAAACTTCAGTGTAGCGCACCCGTCAAGGGTTACCAAATTCAACGGAGCCAAATACAAACCCCCGCACCGCCGAGCAGGGCGATACGGGGGTCAGGTAGCCTAGGCTAATCCCAGGTGTTACTTAAGAATCGCGCAGGGAAGCGGCCGGTCCACAGGAACAGCGGCTTCGTCCACTGAACGAAACCTGAACGTTTGACAGGTCGACTTTAACAGTCGGCCACCTCGCGCGTGGAATTAAAGCTACGGTTACAGTCACTACATATACCCATGTTAGACTGGACCACCTCCTTTCTCAGTGATGCACTCATCATAAAACCAGAGATTGCGGTCTGTCAAACACTTTCTACGACTCCACAACATATATGGCCCAGTTGAGTTAGGGTAACTATTTGTGGGTGCTTTGACCAAAAGAGACACTACCAAAGAGAAGCCCCGCGTATCCGGCGGGGCTGTAATGACGAAGGCCTGGAGGCAACTCCCGAAAGCCTCCTCGAGACCACCTAATGTGAGACCACCTAGCTGTTGCTGGGGGTGGTGCAATTCGCAAGCCAGTGGTAAGTCGAACAAATCGCAGGGACTAGAGCCATCAGAAATCCCGTTTGTGGAAGTAGCGGAGCCCACGGGGCTACGGGATTCGGGAATGTAGGGGTACAATAACCTCTGATGTCGAGCGTCGCTCAGTTGCAGCTTGACCCAGAAGGTGAGCAGCCATCCCGTCCGTCGGCATGGCGCTCGCTGGCCGCGTTCTTGGTTTCAGGAGTACTGATGTCGTTCCTGGGCGCCATCCTTCCGGCCTGGGGCTATCACTTGAGACCAGCTTTTACCGAAGCCGGTGGCTACTTCTTGAGCTTGGCTTTGGGCTTGCTGCTCTCGGTGGCCGCCTCGCATTTTGTGTTGGCAAGGCGCGGTTTGAAGTTCCTGCTGATCCTCGCCGGCGTGTTGGGCTGTGGATCGTTCCTGTTCCTGGCGATTTCGTCGCCGCCCGCGCCGGCCGCCTGGCGACTGGCAGGAGTTCTCGGGATCGGATTCAGCGCCGGATTGTTGAACGCGGGCGTGTTCCACGCCATTTCGCCCATCTATCAGCGCGATCGCGCCGCCACGGTGAACCTGGCGGGATTGCTGTTCGGTCTGGGTAGCCTCATCACCGCGCTGCTGGTGGCCGGAACGTATTTCGTATACACGGTTCCCAGCATTCTAATTTTTTTCGCGGTCGTGCCAGGCTTGTACGCGATTGCATGCACGAACGCAGGCTTTCCCGGACGAGCGGCGACTCAGACGCTCCCCGTCGCACAGGTGCTGCGCGATTTCAGGAATCCGGGGGCCGTGCTGTTCAGCCTGCTTCTGTTCTTTCAATTTGGAAATGAGTGGTCGATCGCCGGCTGGCTCCCGCTGTTTCTGATCCGGCGGTTGGGGATCAGCCCCGCGGACTCACTGCTGCTGCTGGCGTTCTATTGGGCGGCGCTGCTGGTGGGCCGCCTGGTTTCACAACTGGTGATGAAGAACGTGAATCGCGCGTGGCTGCTCATCGGGTCCGTTGCTTCCGCGCTGATGGGAACGGTGGTGCTGGCATCCACCAACAATCTGTTTGGCGCGATCATGGGCGTGTTGTTTGTGGGCGCCGGTTATGCCTCCATCTATCCGCTGGTGGTGGAGAAAATCGCGCATCGCTTCCCGTATTATCATCCCGGCTTCTATAACGGGCTGTTTTCGTTGGCGATGACGGGCGGGTTTCTCGCGCCGTGGCTGCTGGGCTACTTCGCCGAAGCGTGGGGTATTCAAGCGGTGATGATTCTGCCGATGCTCGGCACGTGCATGGTGTTCTTGCTGGTGCTGCTGATCATGCTGGAATCGAAGCTGAGCAGTTTGAGCGAAGCGACCAGAGCCGGGTCGTGAGAACCGCTTGGGCGTGCGAGATTGGAGAAACATCATGCCCATGAAAAACCCGCCCCATCCAGGGGACTTCATCCGGACGGAGATTATTCAACCGGCGGGCCTCTCGGTCACAGCAGCCGCAGCCGCGCTTCGCGTGTCTCGTCCCGCATTATCCAGCTTGTTGAACGGCAGCGCCGATCTGTCCGGGGACATGGCTCTGCGAATCGAGAAGGCGTTTGGCGTGAAGATGGATACTCTCATGCGGATGCAGGCCTCCTACGACATCGCACAGACTCGCAAGCCGGAGAAGAAGATCCGAGTCCGACGGATTCACACGCCAGCCGACGCTCACGCATGACCAACGCTCTCGGTCACTTCACGGAACTAACGGTGCCGTTTTTGAAAATGACCTTCATGCCCTCGTAATAATAGATCATTGACCCCGATCCCAAGTCTGCTACTTTAGACGGCTGGCCCAGAGCGGCCCGTACCTCATCGGGGATTTGCCCCAGCGCAATGGTGGCAGGCGCGGCCGGTGTGGAGACTACCGGTGCAAGGCTCTCCTGCGCAGCTGCCGTGGCCACCTCAGTCTCGGCCTGATCCGCTTCGATGGCTTGCTGCTGAATCTCAGCGGCGACGTTCAGATCGGGCGGAGGCGCAGCGGAAGCATATAGCGCGGGAACAGGCTGGCTCTGGGCAGATGGCGGCGCCATCGGCACTTCACCCTTGCCCTCCTTAGCTTGAAGCTCCTGCAACCCTTGGTCGATGCTTTCCCGCATGTGGTTCTGCATCTCCTGGAGATCACCCAACGAGATCGAAACCAGGCTGGACATCGGGCATTCCTGGCCGCCCTTGCTCGATAGCACTACCAGATTCGCGGCGGTTGCCCCGTCTGGAGGCGGAGTTCTCATCTGCAACGCATCGCCGCTGCTGATGGCGCATTCCTGGCCGGACGCTTCCACCAGGTCCAGGCTGCCTCCAGAGACGAACACATGCGGATGGCCGTCGCCTAGCAGCCGCGCAATGCCGCTCGAACCAGGGTCGACATCCAGCTGCGCTGCATTTTGCTGCGCCTCATAGTTCTCCACCGCCAACTGGTTCTTTACCTCGCCAGCGATCATGTACTTCACTGCGGGCGTAAGCGCCGGAGGTCCACCCGCCGGAGGAGGAGGATCGCCCGCGAATTCACCGGCCTCCTGGCGTGCGGCGTAAGCTTGCTGCAAATCGCTCGCGATCATGTAATCGGTGAGCCAGAGCGGGGCGGCGGGATAGCTGGGTTCGGGAGCGAAGTAGTAGCCGTAATACCCGAACCAGAAACTGCCTGGCCATCCCCATTGGAAAGCGATCGGCGCTGCCCAAGGATTGTACGCCCAACCGTAAAAGGCCGGCCCATAATAGAAGGCCGGAGCATACACATCCATGTAAAGCCCGCGATACATGTAGCCGTGGTAGAAGCGATCGTAGGCGCGGCCGTGGTAATAGTAACTGCGCCGAGCGAAAGCGTGGCCGCGGAACTGATATGGATGTTGCGCAAATCCGGGGTGGCCGCGTTCGGAGACGATGCGGCTATGGTCGGGACGATCCATGGAAGCTCTCCGGTTGCCATTCAGCCCGTGATGAACATCCATACCATTCCGGGCGTCGTGCACGTCGCTCACCTTTCCGTTCTGACGAGTGCGAATCGCACTGCCGTTACGAGTGGCGTGATCGACGCTTCCGGCGGGAGCCGCGCGCGAAATCGCTTGATTATGGCCGCCGGCCTGGATTGGCGCGCTATGAGCCGCAGTGCCGGATGCCGCTGGGCTGTACCGGGCGCCATTCGCGGAGGGACCATGCCCGTTGGCGACGCCGGCTCCATTGGCGCTGGGCCCATGCGAGCCTGTCCCGTTGGCGGTTGGCCCATGCGAGCCTGTGCTGCCGGCCGCCGGTCCGTGCACGGCGCCTCCAGCTGACCTGGAGCTCGATGCCGGACGGGATGCCGAGGATGACTTAGGCGCGGAAGCCGGCTTGCTCCCGCCCCCTCCTCCTTTGCTCGAGCCCGCGATGGCCGCGCTGCCCGCACTCAGGACACCTGCAAGAACCAATGCTATTAAGTTTCGCATTGCCGATCCTTTTTTCTTCTTCGCGTCTTCAAATCCGCCCTACTCAACGTTGCTCACTTTGCCGTTCGTGAACGTGACCTTCATGTCCTTGTAATAGTAGATTTCCGTCGGTCCCAGTTTGGCCAGCTTCACGGGTTGCCCGAAGAGAGCGATGACTTGATCCTCGGTCTGGTCGACAGCGATGGTGCGCGGAGCCGCTGGCGGGACATCGGCCGGGGGTGGCGGCGGTGCAATCACCGGCAACGGTTCCTGAACTGCCACAGGAGCTGGAAGTTCCGCGGGCCGCCCCGCCGGAGCAGGGTGTTGGAACATTGCGTTGGGCGCCGCGCGGTTGGGCGCCGCGCGATTGGGCGCACCCATTCGCACTGGGGCTGGCGCGGGCGCTGCTGCCTGAACCGTTTGGGCGCCCTGATCCTCGGTGGGCTGCGCCGTCAGCACCTCTCCAACGATCTGCAGCACGGCATCCGGCGCCGGCACCGGACCCTTGGGAAATACGATTTTCAGGCTTGCGTAATATCGTCCGTCGTCATAAGGATCGCTGAAAAGCTGCAAGACGATTCCGTCTTTTTGAACCGAAATCCCCGTCACCCAGCACTTCTCTCCCGCCACGAATTTACGATGCGGGTAATCCTCGGAAGTGGCGTCCCCTCCCGACCCCATCGTAATTAGAAGATCTTTTCCGAAGCCCCCCCAACCTTGCGAGATCTTGCCATTCTTATATGTATTGGATGGCGGCAGCGGCGATGAAACGCCATACATCACCAGACCATCGGTTTGAAGTTCGACCACCGAACCGGCGGTCACAATATCTGAGCGGTCCGCTGTAGTTCTGGTCAGCTTGACCTGGGACCTGAGCTTCTGCTGAATGGCTGCCAACGGATCGCCGGATTGCGCCATCAAAGCGACGCTGAACAGCGCCGTGATCGCTGTCAGAGTCAGAGGGAATGTACTAAATATGCGGATCTGAGCCATGATGCCTCTCCGATTGCCTGTGCTGTGTCGTTGTAAATTGACCTTATCGGCCGGAACCGGCGCTTGTTTAGAAAGCACTCGGCCCGCGTAGATAGAATGGCAGTGAATGCGCGCGCTGCTGGCTTTGACGTTGGCCGTCCCACTGAGCGCCTCCGACCTCGCCTCACGATTCGAGCAAATCATCAAGGCGCCGCAACTCACTCGCGCCTACATCGGTATCGACGTTGTGCAGCTCAGCGATGGGCGCGCGCTCTACTCGCACAATTCCGAGCGGCTGTTTGTGCCCGCGTCGAATATGAAGCTGTTCACAACCGCTCTGGCGCTCTCCAAGCTCGGCCCGGAGGATCGGCTGACGACGCAAATCGGCGCGGAAGCTCCGCTCGATGCCGCGGGCACGTTGCCCGGTGATCTGGAAATCATCGGTGGCGGCGACCCGAGTCTATCCGGGCGCGAGTATCCATACCGGAAGTCGGCGGCGCCTGGAGCGGTCTATGCATTCGGCGCCATCGAAGAGCTGGCCGATCAACTGATCGCACGCGGCCTGAAGCGAGTGGATGGCGACGTAGTGGGCGACGACAGCCGGTATGTTTGGGAGCCGCAGCCGGGTGGGTGGTCGTCGGCGAGCGCCATCGAGGAATACGGAGCGCCAGTGAGCGCGCTCATTCTGCATGACAATAGCTTTGCGCTCACGCTGCGGCCGGCGGAACACGCAGGCGGCTTGGCACGCATCACGCTCGCGCCCCCGTTCGAAAACTTCGCGATCGACAATCGCGTGGTGACCACCGAGCGTGGCGAACGAAAGATCGAGGCGTATCGCAGCGCGTCGGGCCGCGAGTTGCATATCTGGGGCACCATTCCGAAACGGGACGCTGGGTACACCGCGGAGTTGGCGATCGGCGATCCGGCGCTTTACGCTGCGGAGGTGCTGCGGGATGCGCTCGAACGCAGGAGCGTCGCGATTCGAGGCAGTGCGGTTGCCAGGCATCGATTCCCGGACGAGAGTGCCGTTGGCACGGCCCACGGCTTGGGCATCGTACTCGCGGAGCACCAGTCGCCGCCGCTAATCGATCTTCTGCAAGTTGTCGACAAGGTCAGCCAAAACCTGCACGCCGAGGTGCTGTTGCGCGAAGTGGCGGTGGCGGCGGGGCACTCGGGCAGCGGCGAAGATGGGCTCGCGGCGATGAACGATTTTCTGGCCGGCATCGGGATTTCGAAGGCCGATCACGAATTCACCGACGGGTCCGGGCTCTCACGCGCCACGCTGGTCACGCCCGCGGCGATCACCAAGCTCCTGGCTTTTATGGATAAATCCAAGTATCGCGAGCAGTGGCTCGGCCTGCTGCCCATCGGCGGCGAGGATGGAACGCTGAGCGCGCGATTTGCGGCGCATCCGGAGGCTCGCGCGATTCACGCCAAGACCGGCACGCTGGATCACGTCCGCACGCTTTCCGGTTACGCCGACACGCCGCAAAACGGCCGCGTGGCGTTTTCGTTCCTGGTGAATAATTTCGACGGGCCGGGCGCGGCGGTGACCGCGATCCTGGATCAACTCGCGCTGGCACTGCTGAAGTAGTTCAATCAACTAGTGGAAATCGTGGCAGTCTGTCCCGGCTGGATCGTTTTGAGCGCCTTCGATATATGATCAACGAGGGGTAGCAAGTCTTCGATCTGATTCGTTCTTGCACGCACGATTATGATCTCGAGCTTGCGGCTACCGAGGTTCTGCTGGTAAGGCACTCCCTGGTCCACGGTAATGAACACCTCGTAGCCAGCAACTTCGGCAGCTTCTAACAAATCGCCGTTCTTCTTGCCTTTCAAGCCTGCCCATTGAACCGTGTGGACTTCATGCTGAGGAAAGCTGTGCCGGAAGCCGAATGGAAGGCACTCATCCAGCAAGATCTTCACGCGATTCTAGCTAATAATGATTCCTTCGCTTCTTCGAGCGCCTGAACCGCCATCTCCCGCGTGACAGTGGGAAACTGCTCCAAGAACTCACCGAGGGAATGGCCTCCCTCAAGATAATCGATCAGATTCTTGAAGGGAACGCGCGTCGCCCGAAAGCATGGCATTCCGCTCATGATTTCTTGGTCGATCACGATGATTGGTTCTGCCATGCATTTCCATTCTACTACCCAGAGTGATATTTTGATGCCTATGAAGGAACAGTTGCGCCGTCTACTTGAACCCGCGCAAACTTCGCCGATCAATTCCTTCAAATGGCGTGACACGCGCCCCATAAGAAAACAAGTGGCAAGCGGACTTCGCATCACCGCTGGATTATTCGCGGGCTTCACCGTAATTGTGGCGGCCCTGGGTGCTATTGGACGGTTGTCTGATCACCAGCAAGGCCTCGGATTGGCTCTTGCTTCTTGGGCAGCCCTGGCTATAACGGCGATCGTGATGCTATGGACTGCCAATCGTTGGGCCCCGTGGGTCTTAGTGTTTTTTGCGCCGGCCCTCCTTAAGATCCTTCCTGCCCTTGTTTTTGAGCAGAACTCCTACTTTTCGTCGCATTCAACATCTCGACTCGAAGTTGCGGAATTCTTGGCGTACGCGCTGGCCGTTGTTCTACTCACGACGAGATTCATGAGCGAACGACCGGCACCAACAACCTTCGTGGACCGCATCGCCCTGACTGTCTTTGTCTTAGCTCAATTCTTCGAGCTGATACATCCAAACCATTTTCTTCATTGGCCTCTGCTCGTTGGACTGGCCGGCCTCTTATCCGCCTGGTGCGTACACCGTCGCTCGCACCTGAAGCACAAACGCACCCGCCGCAGGACTGAGCGTCGCGCAACCTCCGTCGCATCGTGACGTTCCACCCCACCCTCGCCTGCGCTAGAATTAGGAAAAGCACCTGCGGGAGCCGACGGAAATGCCTATTTACGAATATGTCTGTGATGATTGCGGAACCAATTTTGAAAAGCTGGTTCGCAAGGGAGATGCCGTCGCTTGCCCCGACTGCGGCGAGACGCATCTGAGCCCCAAGCTTTCAACGTTTGCCGCGCACTCATCCAGCGGAAAAGCCAAGGCTGCTGAGTTCCCCTCGTGCGCCGGAGGAATGTGTCAGACGCCGGATCTCTGCGGACGGAATTAACAACCTGCTAAGTGCGCCTCCGTGCGGCGCTTAGCCCCTTGATCGGTTGACTTCCGCCGGTAGCTCCGCTATAGTGCTGAAGTGCTGATGTATCAACGGTTTGTCGGTTGATAGAGCTGTTGGGAACGTCCCGAGTCGAATCACCCTGTCGTTTTGAATTCTCGGACTTACTCGTCTATGCCGTTGTAGTAGCATGAATCGGGAGTTTGGCCATGGCCAGCAGAGCAGATGAGCAAAATCTAAACCCGCCCGTACCCGAAGAGCCGGATTACGAGCAGCTCATCGACGATTACACCCACTTTGCTCCGCCACACGAGGGCGAACTGCTGCAGGGCCGCGTCGTAAAACTCCACGAGACGGACGTCATCGTTGATTTCGGCTACAAATCCGAAGGCTTGGTTCCGATCGAGCAGTTCGCGCAGCCCGATGGAAGCGTGACCGTTCAGGCGGGCGATTTGATCGACGTGATGGTGGACCGCCAGGGCGTACAGCCCGAGGGTTACATTCTCCTGTCACACCAGAAGGCCAGCCGCCTGCGTTCCTGGGAAAATCTGGAAAAGGCGCACAACGATGGACTCGTGGTATCAGGCCGCGTGACGGGCCGCATCAAAGGCGGGCTCTCTGTAGACGTTGGCGTGCCCGCGTTCATGCCAGGCTCGCAGATCGATACCCGGCCGACGCACAATCTGGATTCGCTCCTCGGCCAGGACATTCCTGTCAAGATCGTCAAGCTGAATCGGCGCCGCGGCAACGTTGTGGTCTCGCGC
Organism: Bryobacterales bacterium; assembly: GCA_963772905.1. GTDB lineage: Bacteria > Acidobacteriota > Terriglobia > Bryobacterales > Bryobacteraceae > Palsa-89. Next base: position 237,329 of record CAVYZD010000002.1, read on the forward strand.
AAGATGGCGGTGGAGGAAGAACAGCACACGCGCAAGAGCGCCGCGCTGCAGGTGCTGGAAGAAGGCGGCGTTGTCACCGGGATCGTCAAGAACCTCACTGATTACGGCGCATTCGTTGACCTCGGCGGGATCGACGGGCTGCTGCACGTCAGCGACATGTCGTATGGGCGCGTGACGCATCCATCGGAAGTAGTCACCGCCGGCGATCAGATTACCGTGAAGGTGCTGAAGTTCGATCGCGATAAGGAACGCATTTCGCTGGGTCTGCGGCAAATGGCGCCCGATCCGTGGGAGACCATCCAAGAGCGCTATCCCGGTGGGTCGCGCGTGATCGGCCGCGTTGTCAGCGTCACTGATTACGGCGCATTCGTGGAACTGGAGCCGGGCGTCGAGGGGCTGATCCACATCTCTGAGATGACCTGGAGCCGCCGGATGAAGCATCCGAGCAAAGTGGTGAAAGTGGGCGACCAGGTGGAGTCCGTTGTGCTCGATGTGAAGCCCAAGGACCGCCGCGTTTCGCTCGGCATTAAACAGCTCGAAGCGGACCCTTGGACCACGGTGGCCGACCGCTACTCGCCGGGTTCCGTGGTCGAAGGCCGCGTGCGCAAGCTCACCGATTTCGGCGCGTTCATCGAGATCGAAGAGGGCATCGACGGGCTGGTGCACATCTCGGATCTTTCCTGGACCAAGCGCGTGAAGCATCCCTCCGAAGTCGTGAAGAAGGGGCAGTTGGTGCAGGCCGTGATCTTGCAGATCGACGCACCGAATCGCCGCCTGTCGCTGGGCGTGAAGCAGCTTCAGCCGGACGCGTGGGAATCGTTCTTCCGTGCGCATCAGGTTGGCGACGTGGTTCGCGGGCGCGTGTGCCGCGCGGCAAATTTCGGAGTGTTCGTGGAGCTGGCGCCAGGCGTGGAAGGCTTGTGCCACCGCTCGGAAGTTCCGGGCGCGTCCGATCACCGGAGCGACGAATCGCCCCTGCCGATCGGCGAGGAAATGGATTTCAAGGTCGTACGGCTGAACGAAACTGAGAAGAAGATCGGGCTGAGCGTTCGCGCGTTGGCCGACGACGAGGAGAGAACCAGGCTCGAGGATTACCAGCGACAAGCAGCCGCAGCCACGATGACCATCGAAGAAGTAATGAACATCAGAGTAAAAGGTGAAGGCCGGTAGAGCCGGACCTAAAGGGAGAAAGAGTAAACATGACGAAGGCTGAGTTGATCGAGGAAGTCTCCCGGGTCGTGGAAATGACCCGCAAAGATTCCGAGGTAATCGTGGAAGCCATCTTCGACAGCATCGTTCGGTCCCTGCGCGGGGGCGATAAGATCGAAATCCGGGGGTTCGGCAGTTTTCGCACACGGCAGCGGCAGCCGCGCGTAGGGCGCAATCCGAAAACAGGGACGCGAGTGGAAGTGCCGTCCAAGCGCATTCCCTATTTCAAGCCCAGCAAAGAATTGAAGGACCTGGTCAATACATCGAGCGACGGACAACCAGCCGCGCCCGCTGCCGGTGAGCCCGCTCCGGGCGGAGAATCCTCGCACAGCTAGCCTGAAGTCCCCAAGTTTATGGACCACCTGTGGAGTCCGTGGCGCTACCAGTACGTTCAAAAAGAGAAAACTGGTGAAGGATGCGTGTTCTGCCTAGCCGCAGCGTCTGAGCGCGATGAAGACAATCTGGTGGTCTACAGGGCGCGCAAGAATTTCATCATTCTCAATCTGTACCCCTACAGCACCGGCCATCTGATGGTGGTGCCGTATGAGCATGTGGATTCGTTGCAGGAGGCATCGCGCGAAACGCTGGAAGAAATGATGCTATTAGTGCAGCGGTCGCAGCGGCATTTGCAGGAGATTTATCGGCCGCCGGGATTTAATCTGGGGATGAATTTGGGCGAAAGCGCGGGCGCGGGAATCGCGGAACATATTCACATGCACGTGTTGCCGCGTTGGCCGGGCGATACGAACTTCATGACAACGGTGGCGGAGACGCGGGTCTTGCCGGAGGATTTGAAGAGCACGTGGCGGAAGTTGAGGGGCGCGTTCGGAGTGAGCGAATAACGTTCGATCACTTGTCCAACCCAGCCGCAGCACGCGAACGTTTCCGCTCAGCGATTGAGGCTTGAACTTTCTCTTGAAACCGTTCGTAGAGAGCTTTACTCGCGTCATAACGTTTCATAAATTCCGGGGCTGAATCATCCGAGAAGGTCAAGTTGCGATTGTGCACAGCCATGTATTTGGCATGGTCCGCGGCGAAGGCGTAAAGAGCGATCGCGCTGGCAGCCCATTCCCTTTCGATAGCATTCGCGGACACCTCGATGTCCGATTGGGATTGCACTTCCCTCAGAAACTCCGAACGTGGATCGATGCGCATCATGCGATTACGAAACTCCCGTTCGGCCTTCTGTTGCTGGTCAAAATAGGAAAAATCCATATCGAGGGACTGCCTTAAAGCGGCGGAAGTGGAGTTAATCACATTCGCGTTTGCGAACGAATCCACGCCATATAACGGAGGGTTCATTGGTTTGGTGTTGGCGGCGACGCGGCCATAGGCTTGGCTGTTCTGCTCCTTTTGCCTAAGGAGTTCCACAACAAGCCGCTTCTGCTCGGGGCGAATTTCGCTCAGAGGCGTGCTGGAATAAGCCAGTTTCACGGGATCAATCGGGGCTGGCATCAGGAGCGCAATGCCAGCGGTCGCCAAGACCGAGAGAATTCCGAGCGCGACGGTTCCGACCATCAATCGAGGTGTCATTGCTTCGCCCCTGCGGCGACTCCGAGCGCGAACGCTGAGAAGGACCACGGCGTTAATAAGCACCAGGCAGCAAATAAAGACAAGCAAAATAGCAGAGCCTGTCGACTCAGTCAGTCGAAGATATGCCAACATCGCCGGCAAGCTAATGTTTAAACATAGAACGATGATCCAGTCCTGCCACCTTCGCGCGGATGTCATAGCGGCGTTTGGCTGGTTCATGGCTTCAGGAGGTTGGCCTTGCCGCTTCATCTTGCGGTAGCCATACCACGCAGAATATATGGCAGCCGGAACGCCAATTAATTGCATGGTTCCAAAGAGGCGATCACCCTGTGTGGATGGTGAAATCACGCTCGCTAGTCCATTGGCCAACCAGAAAACGGCAACTATCAGACTTCCTGCGACCTGAATCTTAGGCTGTAAATATCCGTCTTCAGCAAACAGTTTCATGCCGAGGATTACAGTATCATGGGATCCACAAATGCGGGCCGATAGGTGAATCGAGCTGTTTGCTCATCGCCATCGCACATGCTGGGTTCCCTACGGCCACTGTTTTCCGGGAGGATAATGGATCTATGGTCCTCAGCGCACAAGAAGAGTCGCTAATAAGAGTGGTCCGGGCACTCCCACCAACAGAGGCTGGAAAGGTCTTGACGTGGGCATGCCAGCTTGCCAGTCTTGCGGACGGGCGCGAGATCGAGTGGTCAGATTCCTGGAGTGATGTGGATCTTGCCGAAGCCACAGCTGCTGGAGTACAACGCCTCGAGGATCAGGAGCGGCAGGATCGTTGAAACCCGGCGACGTTGTCGTGTGCGCTTTTCCGGGCGCGCAAGTGACGAAGACCCGTCCCGCCGTCGTGCTCTCCACTGAAGACTATCACCGACATCGGCCCGATGTTATCGTTGGCATCGTCACGACGCAAACTCCCGCGCCCGTTGCTCCGACCGACTACGCGCTGCAAGATTGGAAGCAGGCGGGGCTACATGCACCATCGTATTTCAGGTTGTATCCAGTCACACTACCTCAACGGGAAGTCCGCGTGATCGGACGGCTCTCGGACACCGATTGGGCGGCAGTGCGAGCGTGTCTGAAGGCTGGCTTTGGTGGTAGTTAGCGCGCCGGTGCGCATTTGACATGTGCGCGCCACCAACGTATTTTGGGAGGCGTCTATGCCGACTCCACTCCATTGGCGCCATTGTTGTTTCGCCGCGATCCTCCTGATGCCCGCGACGCTTTTCGCTCAATGGCCCGCTTACCCCACGCCTGGCGTCCCGCGAACTGCCGATGGTAAACCAAACCTGACCGCGCCCACCCCCAAGACGCCCGACGGCAAGCCGGATCTTAGTGGCATGTGGGAAAACGACCGGCCGATCGCCCGCACCGTGCGGGCCGCCGCGCAGGCGAAAGCTGCAGCGGGCGACGGAGATTTCTTTGCCGGCCTCAAGACCAACGACGATTTCCTGAACCTCGCCAAGCGGAGCGCGTTCTGGAACCTCGGCTCGCAATTCAAAGAAGGTCTGCCGTTCACGCCCTGGGGCGCGGAAATACATCGGCAACGCGTGGCCGACAATAACAAGGACAACCCCGACGCGCATTGCCTGCCGATGGGCATCATGCAGTTTCACAACCATGGGCAGCCGCGCAAAATGATCCAGACTCCGCAGGTGATCGTGATCCTGTATGAAGCCAACGCGGGCGTGCGGCAGCTCTTCACCGATGGCCGCCCGTTGCCCAAGGATCCGGAGCCGTGGTGGTACGGTTATTCGACCGGCCATTGGGAAGGCGACACGCTGGTGGTTCAATCCGCTGGATTCCGCGATATGGGATGGCTGGATGTGGAGGGCAGTCCGTTGACCGAAGGCGCCCACGTGACCGAGCGTTATCGCCGGCCCGACTTCGGGCACTTGGATATCGAGGTCACCATCGACGATCCCAAAGCATACACCAAGCCCTGGACGGTCTCCGTGCACCAGCACATTATGCCGGATACCGAATTGATCGAATTCGTTTGTCAGGAAGACGAAGTGGACGCGCCGCATTTGACCGCGAAATAGTCGCCCGATCCGCGCCTCGTGAGCAAGCGGTATATTAAATGTGCTTGCGGATCCTTTGCATATTTGCGCTCCTTTGGGCTGCGTCCGCGTTCGCCCAGAGCTCTGCGCCGCGCGTAATCGCGGTATCGATCGACGGCGAGATCAGTCCTATTACGCCAGAAATCGTCGGGCATGCGATTGAGCAGGCGCAGTCTGAAAACGCGGCTCTGCTTCTGATTCGCATCAATACGCCGGGCGGCTTGCTGGACGCCACGCGAGTGCTCATTCAAAAACTGGATGCATCGCCGGTTCCGGTGGTGACGTATGTAGAGCCCAGCGGAGCGCGCGCGGCATCGGCGGGATTTTTCGTGCTTGAAGCGGGCGACATTGCAGCCATGGCCCCGGGGACGAACACGGGCGCATCGTCACCGGTATTGTTGGTCGGGCAAATGGATCAGGTGATGCGTAATAAAGTCGAGAACGATGCCGCCGCAATGCTGCGCAGTATGATGACGCGGCGCGGGCGCAATAGCGACGTTGGCGAGCAGACCATCCGGCAGGCGAAATCGTTCACTGAAAAAGAGGCGCTGGATCAGAAACTGATCGACATGCTTGCAAACAGCGAGCAACAGCTATTTCAATCGCTCGAGGGCCGTGAGATCACACGCTGGGACGGGCGCAAGGCAACACTGCATCTGGCGGGCGCAACCGTGATCGATGCGCGCGAAACGCTGCGCGAGCGTGTGGTTTCCGCGATTGCCGACCCGAACATCGGATTCATTTTGCTGGTGCTCGGCGTTCTGGGAATCTACGTCGAATTCACATCGCCGGGTTTGATTTTCCCCGGCATCGCGGGCGCGATCCTGGCGTTGCTCGGACTTTCATCGCTCTCCATTCTCCCCATCAACTGGACCGGCGTCGCGCTGCTTGTGCTGGCGCTGGCGCTCTTCGTATTGGAAGCGAAGTTCACATCGCACGGCATGCTCGGCATCGGCGGAACCATCTCCATGGTGCTGGGCGCACTGCTGCTGGTGAACGGGCCGCCCGAGATGCGGATTCATCTTTCCACGGCGCTGGCAGTCGCGCTGCCGTTCGCGGCCATCACGATGTTTCTGGTTTCCATCGTGGTAAAGGCGCGGCACAACAAAGTGCTCACCGGATGGGAAGGAATGATCGGCGAATTGGGCGTCGCTCGCACCGCGCTGGAACCGGAAGGCCAAGTCCTGGTCCGGGGCGAATATTGGAGCGCAATCGCCGCTGCGCCAGTTCCGGCGGGCGCTCAGGTGCGCGTCAATGGTGTTGCTGGCTTGAAGTTGAAGGTTGAAAAGACCGCGGCAGCGTAGTGAGCGGAAGCGTTACGCGATAATTCGAACCACCGACGCTCGCCAAATCGAACGTCCCGCCGATGCTGGGCGGCCCGTCTTGCCCGCCGAGAAACGTGACCGAGCGCGCCGACACAGTTCCATTCAGCAATCCACCGGGACGCGACCAGCGCCACGTGCCTGATTCGAGCGTAGTCGGCGATCCCACGGCGAAATGCAGATCGAGCGACAGGATGGCCGAGCTATCGCTGATTACTACCTGGGCAGCCAAATGATCGCCATCGCGCAGGCCATGAACGGACTGAATGGTGAATCGCGAGAGATCTTCTTTGCCACTGAGATCGCGCAAAGGGCGCTTATCCGCGGGCGCGCAGCTCACGATTACGAGAGACAACAGAACAGCGCCGCGCCATTTCACTTGCTGTCGCTGTTTTTCCGAGGCGGATTCACAATCACATTGATCGCGGTCAACTTGAGATCGCCATCTTCGCTCGCGTCCACGGTTACGAGCGTCTCCATATCGATGTCGGTCGCCTTGATCGGCTCATTCCCTTTGTAGAACTTGGTTTTGCCCGAAACCCGCATTGAAACAGTTTGATCGTCTTCCGTTTCAATCATGATCTCTTTCTTTGTCAGCTCTTTGAGCTTTCCGTGGAACGAGCCGGCGACGTCCTTGTACGCCGGCGGAACAGGCGTGCCAGGAGCCAAGCCTCGGCGCGTCCGGTAGATGCTCTGAGCGGAAATAATCGCCGGGACGATAACTCCCAGCAACAGCGCAATTCTGAATATCCTTGGCATGCGTTAGTTGCCTCTCAAATGGCTCACGTCCTTTTCGTTTTCACTGCAAAAATACTCCGTCACGTCGGTATCCGGCAGCAGAAGTTCAGTGAACTGAATCGAGAACGGCTTGGTGTAAACCTTGGGATCGTCGATGGTGACCTGCACATCCATGTGTCCGAAATCGCGGCGCCGGAAGCGCTCCACCACGTGCAGGGCTTCACTTTGGGGGTGGCCGGAGCCATCCAGCCAGCCCTTGTCGTTGAACCCCACCGTGTCCACCACCAGCGTATCAGCTTCCCACTTGCCCACCGAATATCCCAGCCACAGAGGTTCAGGATCGGCGGGAGCTTTGCGGCCATCCAGGTAGATCTGGCGCAGCGTGTTCTCGTATTCGTTGCGCACCAAGATAAGTTGGGGCGTTTGAATGATCTTCAAAGGTCCCGGGATGTAATCGTCCGCTGGAACTCCAATCGGCAAGCAGTGCGATAACGGCGTGTCCGCGCCAAGCCGCTCGCGAAGCACGGCTACGAATTCGGGCCGCAGCGGGGCCTCGGCGGGCTTGAAATCAGCGAGAATGTTGACCAAGTATTTATTGAAAGCTGACGGATTATCTCCCAGCGCGCCGAATGGGCTCAGGTCCCCGAACATGCGCGTCATTTCCGCGACGGGAGTGGGTTCCACCTGCCAGACTCCAGACAGATCCGGTTTACCATCAGCCGCGCGGCGTGCTGGCGCGGTGAGGTTCGGTTTGCCGTCCCGCGTGCGGGGCGTGTCTGGCGCGCGGTAATTCAGCCATTGGGCCTGCGCACCCACGGATGCCGCGGCCAACACCATCAGGATGCGAATGGTCCGGTTTGGCATGTGTTGAAATATTGTCCCACACGGCGGGCCCGATCAGCGCCAAATCATTTACACTCGAAAGTGTGGCTCAAGGGCTTTGTCGCCGTCGCCGTGCTTGGCGCGCTCAGTACCAGTGCGTTCGCCCTAAACCCTAGCCGCGCGCTATCGCAATACACCCGCACCGTCTGGACGCAGGAGCACGGACTTCCGCAGGACACCGTTCGCGCCATCGCGCAAACCAAGGACGGATATCTGTGGCTTGGTACCGACGAGGGACTCGCGCAGTTCGATGGCTACGACTTTGTCGTATTCAATAAAGAGAATGGCGCGCTTCCCAGCAACAGCGTCGGAGCCCTTTGGGCGGCCAAAGACGGCAGCCTATGGATTGGCACGCTGGGCGGGCTTACACGCTACCGTAACGGGAAATTCACCACCTTCACGAAGAAAGACGGCTTGGACGACACCTCGGTCAACTCCATCACCCAAGACCCGTCCGGCGCTATCTGGGTAGTGGCCGGCGTCTACCTGAATCGATTCCAGGATGGAAAATTCACTAATTACAGCCCGCGCCAGGGACTGCCCATCCAGGCCTTGCGCACGGTGTATTGCGGACGCGACGGAAGCATCTATGTGGCCGGCTTTGGCGGCGTGATGCGCCTGGAAGGCAGCCGGTTCGTTTCCGTGCTGGGGCCGGTAGGCGACATCGTCATCGGACTTATGCAGGACCGCGGAGGCAATCTTTGGGTAGGTGGCAGCTTTGGGTTGCTGACGCGGAGTCCCTCGGGCGAACTGCGGCGCTACACCGTCCAGGACGGCCTGCCCGATAACTACGTTCGCGCCGTGTGGGAAGACCGCGACGGCAACCTGTGGGCCGGCACCGATGGAGGAATCGCGCGGCTGGAGAACGGGCGGTTTGTCAGCAGTCCGCTCGGCAGCACGCACGAGCGCGAGTGGGTGCGCTGCATCTACGAAGACGCCGAGGGCAACCTTTGGCTGGGCATGAACAGCGGGCTCAATCGCCTGCGCAATGATCTGTTCAGCATGTACGGTGTGGCGGAGGGACTGCCGAGCGACGAGCCCACCACCGTCTATCAGGATCATCGCGGCCGGATTTGGGTCGGCTTCCATGACAGCGGCCTAGTCCAATTCGCCGATGGAAAGCCGGCGCGCGTGTATACGCAAAAGGACGGCCTGCCGAGCAACGAGATTTTCTCGATTCGTGAGAGCCGGGATGGCGACCTGCTGATCGCGGCGCGCGGCGGGCCCAGCCGGTTGCACGACGGCTACTTCGTGAATCCGGTGATGAACGATCCACTCAATCGCCGGGTGGCGTTCGACTATCTTCAGGACCGCAATGGGCGGCTCTGGGTGGCTTCGCCGGCCGGTGTCATTGAGCTCGCGGGACGCCGCCAGCGCATCGCGATCCCAGGCGGATCGCAACTCAACAATGACGCGGTGGTAATGTGCGAAACACGCGACGGCAGCCTGTGGGCCGGTACATACGGCGGGGGCCTGTGGCGGCTGAACAATGGAGCACTCCGGCTCTTCACTACCGCGGATGGACTGTCCAGCAATCAGATTCGGTCTCTGGTGGAAGGCGCCGACGGCACGCTCTGGATTGGCACATTCGGCGGCGGCCTGGATGCCCTACGGAACGGCCAGTTTGTCCATATTACGGCCCGCGACGGTTTGTTGAGCGATAATGTCTCGCACATCGAAGACAACGGCCACGGAGCGCTGTGGCTCAGCACCACGCGCGGGATCTGCCGCGTCCGCAAGCAAGACATCTGGGATTTTGTGAATGGCAAGATCCGGAAAATCGAGCCGGTGAACTACGGCGTCGCCGATGGGCTGCGCAGCGCGCAGTGCGCGCCCGGATATCCAACCAGCCGCGGGGGAACCAGAAGCAGCGATGGCCGGCTGTGGTTTCCAACCAGCCTTGGGTTGGCCGTGCTCGATCCGAGCGACCGTCCGGCAACTGTCGCGGCTCCGGTGGTTCACTTGTTGGAATTCGCGGTGGACGGGCGTCCCATCTCCATCGCGAACAACGCCAAGCTCGCACCCGGCTCCGGACGCATGCAGTTCCGCTACACCGGCATCTATCTCAGCGCCCCGGAACGCGTGCGCTATTCCTACCGGCTGGACGGGCTGGATGGCGAGTGGGTCACCTCCGTTCAACGGCGCGTCACCAATTACAACAGCCTGCCGCACGGCCATTACCGGTTCACGGTGCGAGCCAGCGTTCCCAACGGGCCGCCGGGCGAGACCTCTTTTGCTTTCGATCTGCTTCCGCACTTCTACGAAAGGGCCTGGTTCCGCTATTTCTGCGCGGCACTCGCCGCAGCGGCCATTTGGGGCGTATACAACTTGCGCCTGCGGCAAATCCGCCAGCGGTTCGCGTTGGTTTTGGAAGAGCGCGGCCGCCTGGCGCGCGAAATTCACGACACGCTGGCGCAGGGATTCGTCGGCATTTCGTCTCAACTGGACGCCGTCGCCCTCACACTCAACGGGCATGTGGATCTGGCGCGCAAACATCTGGAACTGGCGCGCAAGATGGCCCGCCACAGTTTGACCGAGGCTCGCCGCTCGGTGATGGACCTGCGCGCGTCGGCTCTGGAAGGTCACGACTTGCCGGCCGCGCTGTCGGAAGCGGCGTATCAATGGACCGCCGGGTCCCCGGTCGAGATTCAAGTGGACGTCGAAGGCGAAAATCGCCCTCTGCCGGAAGAGACCGAACAGCATCTGCTGCGGATCGCACAAGAAGCGGTGACAAACGCGGTGAAGCACGCACATGCCAGCCAGGTTCGAATTCATCTCGAAATGGCCAATCGAAAACTGAGTTTACGCGTGGCCGACAACGGACAGGGCTTCGAACAGGATGAGGCGTTCTCCGAGGTGGGCGGGCATTTCGGCCTGCTGGGCATGCGCGAACGCGCCGAGCGGCTGGGCGGCGAACTGCGGCTGCATAGCGAACGCGGCCAGGGAACCGAAGTCGCCGTGACCGTACCGCTCTCACAATAATGGCACCGCTCTCGCAATGACGGACCACCCAATTCGCATTCTCATTGCCGAGGATCATCTGATCGCCCGCGTCGGCGTGAAGACCATCATCAATACGCAGCCGGATATGACGGTGGTGGGAGAAGCCGCCAACGGAACGCAGGCCGTGGAGCTGTTCCGCAAGCTACGGCCCGACGTAACCTTGATGGACGTCCGCATGCCCGGCGTGGGCGGCGTGGAGGCGATTATCGCGATTCGTGCGGAGTTTTCGAATGCGAGCATTATCGCGCTGAGCACCTACGGCGGCGACGAGGACATTCGCCGGGCGTTGCAGGCGGGCGCACGCGCCTACTTGACAAAGGACGTGCTGCACGATGAGTTGATCCGGGCGATTCATGCAGTCCACTCGGGCGGCAAATACCTGCCTCCACGCGTCGCCGCGGCATTGGAATCCAGCGCCCTCCCCGCGGGTTTGAGCGCGCGGGAGATGGAAGTGCTATCGCTGATCGTGAAGGGCCAGGGAAATAAACAGATCGCCTACCAGTTAGGTATCGCCGAACACACCGTGAAGAATCACGTGAAGAACATCCTCAGCAAGCTGAGCGTGGACGACCGGACGCAGGCGGCGACTGCCGCGATCCAGCGCGGTATTATCCACCTATAGCCAATGGATCTCGCTGGAGCAATCGCGATCGTCACTGGTGCGGGCGGCGGCGGCCAGGGACGCGCGGTTGCCTTGCGCCTCGCCATGGAAGGCGCGGCTGTAGTGGTTTCAGACATCGACGAACCTGGCGGGCGTGAGACCTTGCGCCGCATTGAATCCGCTGGTGGCAAGGGCGCTTTTTTCCGCGCTGATGTCGGGAGCGAATCGGATCTCCGCGCGCTGATCGCTTTCGCCGAAAGCACCTTCGGTGGGCTCGATGTCCTGGTCAACAACGCCGGTCCATACTTCCCCGCCGACCGTCTGGAGCGATGGGAAGAAACGCTCGGGACCAATCTTCTCGGCTCCGTTCACGCCACGCTCTTGGCGATCGAACCCATGCGTCGCCGCGGTGGCGGGGCGATCGTCTATTACGGTTCCACTTCCGCCGTCGGCCACGGCTATAAGCATTGCGCATCGCCGGCTTACGACATTGCGAAGGCGGGAGTCGCGAGGCTTGCCACCACCATGGGCTGGCTCCGCGATACGCACCGCATCCGCGTGAATTGCATCGTGCCCGATTGGGTGGCCACCGACGAGATTCGCGAATATTTCGATTCGCTGAGCCCCGAGCAGCGGCGCGCGGGCGGGGTGCCGGAAACGCTCACCACGCTTGACGAGATCGCGAGCGCCGTGGTTCGTCTGATCACCGACGAATCGCTGTACGGGCGAGTTCTCGTCTGGTGGAGCGGGCAGCCGCCGGGGCTGATTCCGGTGGGCGATCCTGGTTATGCCGCGCTCGAGCCTTTCTGAGCGCGGCGCTATAGAATGTTCATAAGGGCCTGACAATGGCGGGAATGCACACATCACTACTTGACAGGATCACCACGAATCCTGAGGTGCGATTCGGCAAGCCATGCATTCGCGGGCACCGCATCACGGTTCAGGAGCTTTTGGAGTGGCTCTCAAGCGGCGCCTCGCAGCAACAAATCCTGGCCGATTACCCCCAACTGGAGCCCGAGGACTTCCGGGCAGTATATGCTTTTGCCGCCGAATTGGCGGCTGTGGCTAAGGCTTTCCCTCCGGTCTGGCCAGTTGACGCGTGAAGCACGGAGCTTCCCTTTCACAATTCCGAATGCTGACGGCTCGCTACTCAGTTGACAGCCACGGCAGACGAGTTGCTGTCACAATTGAAGACAGCGGAGGCCGCCGCTCGATCGATGAATATGTGGGCGATCCGCTACGTCATATCACAACGCTCGATAATGCTGGTAGGGTCCGTACGTTACGTGGGCCACGACGGGACTAAGAGGGAGGGCCCCCTTGTGATACAACTTGCATCTCCAACTGGACGAAAAACGGGCAAGCCTGACATGTGGCCTTCACACCAACGAGCACCGCAACTCGCCTACTCGGACTGAAGTACAATCGTTCCGATCACTTGGAGCCCCATGCACCGAACCGTTTTGATCGCGCTAGCTTTGGCCACCCTCCCCGCCCGGGAACCGCCCAAGATCTACAACACCGCCAAAGCCAAACTCGCTGCGGGCCAACCCATCACCGGCGCCACGGTCTTCTCGCCCGATCCCAACATGTACTGCGCGGTCGCGAACTCGGGCTACGATTTCACCTGGATTGAAATGCAGCACAGCCCGCTCACGTTCGAGGACGTCGCGCGCATGATCTGGGCCTGCCGCGGCGCCTCCGCCAGGCCGTTCGTGCGCGTGCCGGACGCCACTGAGAGCGATATTCAGAAGGCCACCGACATCGGCGCGCTCGGGATCATCGTTCCCACCGTCGACACGGTAGAAAAAGCCGAGGCGGCGGTCAAATGGGCCAGGTATCCGCCGCAAGGACGCCGCAGCATGGGCAACGGCCAATATGGCGCGCTTTATGGCGCCAATTACCGCCAGACCGCCAACGACAACATGCTGGTGGTGATCATGATCGAAATGCCCATCGGTGTCGAAAATGCCGAGAAGATCGCATCCGTGCCGGGCGTCGACGTGATCTTCGCCGCCAGCGTCGATCTCGGCAATTTCTCGGGGCATAAGCAGGGCGATCCCGAATACGACGATCTGGTGAAACGCAGTTGATCCGCTTTGGAGCCAAAGTGAATCTGAATAATCAAGTTTTCACCAACGAACTGGACACAGGTTCGCGTCCGGCTGGCAAATAAAGAAATCTGGGCCATTAATCGGCTAAACTGCACACATGGTAGAAACCAACACGCAACAGATCGGCGATATCACGGTTGTGGAGATGTCCGGCCGCCTGCATCTCGGCAATACCCTAAGCTACGCCGAGAATGCCATCAACCGGCTGATCGACGGCGGGACCCGCAAGTTGGTGATCGATCTGGCCCGGGTGGACCACATCGATAGCTCCGGACTCGGGATGCTCATCTTCTGCGGCGGGCGCATGGAGCAGAGTGGCGGCAAGATGCGCGTGGCGGGGGCAAATGAGTCCGTCACACGCGTATTCGAAATCGCGAATGCAGGCCGCGTTCTGCAATTCGACGCCGATCTGGCAACGGCCTGCCGCCATCTTTCGGCGGAAGGCGCCGCCGGATAGGGCCTAAGTCCTGAATTTGCAAGGCCTAGCCCAAAAGGGCCAATAACTTTGGTCGTCGTGGAAACATCTCCTTTATTACCATATAGCTTGAGCTGTGTATGTGGATAGTCCGATTAGCCCTCCGCCGCCCTTATACCTTCGTTGTGATGTCCTTGGCCATTCTGCTGTTGGGCATCACGGCGATCATCACCATGCCGGTCGACATTTTCCCCTACATCGACATCCCCGTCGTTAGCATCGTTTGGAACTACGCCGGCATGTCACCTGCGGAAATGGAAAGCCGCATTCTGACCGTCTTCGAGCGCGGTATGACCACTACTGTCAACGACATAGAGCATATTGAATCGCAATCCTACTATGGCGTCTCGGTGGTACGGGTCTATTTTCAGCCCAATGTAAAGGTTGAGATGGCCATGGCGCAGATCTCGGCTATTGCGAATGTCGTGACGCGCGCCATGCCGCCTGGAATCTTTCCCCCAAACGTGCTCAAGTACGACGCATCCAGTGTGCCCATTATTCAATTGGGACTGGAAAGCAAAACGCTAAGTGAGCAGGAAATCTATGACTTGGCGCAGAACTTCATCCGGACTCCGCTGGCCACGGTCCAGGGCGCCGCAGTGCCTGGTGCGTACGGCGGCAAACAGCGCCAGGTGGTGGTGGATCTCGATCCTAACGCGCTCTACGCCAAGCAGTTATCGGCCATCGACGTTTCCAACGCGTTCAATCTACAGAATCTGATCCTGCCAGCAGGCACCATCAAAGTGGGCGACACAGAGTACCCGGTGCGCATCAACAGCAGCCCGGAAATCATTAGCGACATGAACGACCTGCCGATCAGGACCGTGAACGGCGCAACCGTTTACCTCAAGGACGTTGCCACCGTGCGCGACGGATTCGCGGTCCAGCAAAACATCGTGAGGACCAATGGAACGCGCGGCGCCCTGCTCACCATCCTGCGCAATGGACAGGCTTCCACGCTCGACATCGTCAACAAAGTGAAGGCAGAGCTCCCCAGACTGGAAGCCGCCATACCGCCGGCGCTAAAAGTCCGGCAACTCTTCGATCAATCGCTGTTCGTCAAGGCGGCCATCAGCGGCGTGGTGAGGGAAGGCGTGATCGCGGCCTTGTTGACCGGCCTGATGATCCTGTTGTTCCTGGGAAGCTGGCGCAGCACCGTGATCGTTTGCATCTCCATTCCACTTTCCATTTTGACTTCGCTCATCATCTTGAAACTGATGGGCCACACCATCAACGTGATGACGCTGGGGGGGCTAGCGCTCGCGGTCGGCATATTGGTTGACGACGCGACCGTGGAAATTGAAAACACGCACCGCAATCTGGCGATGAAGAAGCCGCTGGTGCGCGCGGTGCTGGATGGCGCGCAACAGATCGCGATCCCGGCCTTCGTCTCCACGCTGTCCATTTGTATCGTGTTCGCCCCGGTTTTGCTTTTGACGGGCGCGGCCCAGTTTCTATTCACGCCGCTTGCGCTGGCGGTGGTTTTCGCGATGCTCGCGTCCTACATGCTGTCGCGCACACTGATCCCAACCATGGTTCACTACCTGCTCAAAACGGAAGTGGACATGTATCGGTCGGGCGAGCACGGCGAAGGCGGAACCGCCGAGGGCCATCCGCTGATCTGGCGCATCCACTTTGCTTTTAATCGCGGGTTCGAGCGTTTTCGCGCCGCATATACGGGCCTGCTCGACTGGGCGCTCGATCATCGCGCCGCTGTTCTATCGGGCTTCATCATTTTCTCTCTGGGTTCCCTCGGCCTGGTCTACCTGGTAGGGAGGGATTTCTTCCCCACCGTGGATTCCGGGCAGATTCGCTTGCACGCACAAGCCCCAGCGGGAACGCGCGTCGAGAAAACCGAGTTGATCTTCGCCGAGATTGAGAAAGAGATCCGCGGCGTTATTCCGCCCGGCGAGCTGGACACGATTCTCGACAACATTGGAGTGCCTCCCGGCGGATTCAATCTGGCTTTCGGAGACAGCACCGTGATCGGCGAGAACGATGGCGACATTCTCATTTCGATGACCCCGGACCATACGCCCACCGAGATCACCACCGAGCGGCTGCGCAAGCGCCTGAACGAAAAGTTTCCCGACGTCATCTTCTTCTTCGAAGCCGCCAACATCACCAACCAGATCCTGAACTCGGGGCTGCCGGCTCCCATTGACGTGCAGGTTACCGGGCGCGACGCGGGGCCGAATTACGACATCGCGCGGCTCTTCGCGGAACAGATTGCCCGCATCCCCGGGGCGGCCGATGTGCACGTGCATCAGGTGGTGGACGCCCCCGAGCTGCGCGTCAACGTGGATCGCATCAAGGCTGGACAGCTCGGTCTGACGCAGCGCGACGTTGCCAGCAGCTTACTCATTTCCCTCAGCGGCAGCAGCCAGGTGGCTCCCAATTTCTGGCTCAACTGGAAGAACGGCGTGAGCTACAACATCCTGATCCAGACGCCGCAGTACAAAATCGATTCCGTGGCCAAATTGATGCGAACACCGGTTTCGGCCGCCGGCTCACTGGTGGCGTTCAATACTCCGGGCTCCATGGCGGGCGTGGCCAACCAGGGCGACGGCTCCACCGGCGCGGCGCCCAACCAAAGCTCGACGGCGTATGGCAATCCCGGCGCGCTGCCGTACCAGACGCAACTGCTGTCCAACTTGGCAACCATCGAACACATCACCGGCCCCGAGATCGCGAACCATTACAACGTGCAGCCGGTCTTCGATGTGTATGCGAACATCGACCGGCGCGATCTGGGCGGAGTGGCGTCGCAGGTGGAAAAAATAATAGCGAACACCAAGATTCCCAAGACCTCGCAAATCTTTCTGCGCGGACAGGCCGCCACCATGCAGACTTCCTTTTACCGGCTCGGCCTCGGCCTGCTGGCGGCCATCGTTCTGGTATACCTGTTGATGGCGGTTAATTTTCAGTCCTGGGTGGATCCGTTCATCATTCTAAGCGCGTTGCCCGGCGCGCTGGCCGGCATCCTGTGGATGCTCTTCGTGACGCAAACCACGTTGAATGTTCCGTCGTTGATGGGCGCTATCATGTGCATCGGTGTGGCCACCGCGAACAGTATTCTAATGGTGGTCTTCGCAAATGACGAAAGAATGGACGGCAAGGGCGCGCGGGCGGCGGCGCTATCCGCAGGCTACACGCGGTTGCGGCCCGTCGTGATGACTGCGCTGGCGATGATTCTCGGAATGCTTCCGATGGCGCTGGGAATCGGCGAGGGCGCCGAACAGAACTCGCCGCTGGGCCGCGCGGTGATCGGCGGCTTGCTTCTGGCAACCGTGACTACCCTGCTGATCGTGCCCATCGTTTACAGCTATATGCGCAAGCGGCCGCCGGTCGATCACGACAAACAGATCGAAGAGGAAGAGCGCGAGGGGCTGCCCGAATCCGAATTTCAGATGTATTGATCTTGCATGACGTCATCAACCATTAACGAACCTGATAACCCGATCGACCGGCCGTCGACGGAGGAGGAATTACGCGCCGAGATCGAACGGCTCACGCGCCAGCTGGAGCAAAAGAATTCCCACAGCCAGCATTCGGTCCTGGAACATCCCCGGCGTCCATCGGGCAGCTTCATCACACTGCTGCTGTTGCTCGCGGCAGCGCTTTTCCTGGTGGCGTTCTTCGTTGGCTACATCCCCCATCATCGGCGCGAGTTGCAGATCACCGCCGAAGCCAACGCACAGAGTGAGTCTCTTCCCGATGTCACTGTCGTGCCCGTGAAGAACGGCTCGGCCGTGGGAGAACTGGTGCTGCCCGGCAACATCCAGGCCGTTACGGAAGCGCCGATTCTGGCCCGCGCGGAAGGCTACGTGCTGCATCGCTACGTCGACATCGGAGACCGTGTCACAGCAGGCCAGCTTTTGGCGGAAGTTGAGGCGCCCGATCTGGATCAGCAGGTTCGGCAGGCGCAAGCAGCGGTAGTGCAGTCCCAGGCCGACCTGGAACGCGCCAGCGCGGCGCTCGAACAAGGCAAAGCCAATGAGTCGATCGCGAAAGTCACCGCCTCGCGCTGGGATAATCTGGTGAAGCGCGGAGCAGTTTCAAAGCAGGAGAACGATCAGTATCAAGCGCAATACCAAGCCCAGGCCGCCAACGTGAAAGCGCTCGAGCGCGCCGTCGACGCCGCCAAGGGGAACATCGTCGCCATGCAGGCCAACGTCGGCCGATTGAGCGAAATGCAAGGATATCTCAAGGTGCGTGCGCCGTTTGCCGGCGTGGTAACGCTGCGGAACATCGATGTCGGCACGCTGGTCAATACCGGCAGCACCATGCTCTTTCGCATTGCGCAAACCAATCTTCTTCGGACCTACTTAAACGTTCCGCAGGCCAACGCGTCGGACGTGCATGTCGGACAAATGGCGTCCCTCGCAACACCCGAACTTCCCGAGCGCAAGTTCACGGGCGCCGTCACGCGCACTGCGAACGCGATGGATCCATCTAGCCGCACGCTGCTCGTTGAGATTCAAGTGCCGAACCCGGAAGGCAAGCTGCTGCCCGGAATGTACGTGGAAGTGGATCTGCATATGCCGCGCAAGGATCCGCCACTGCTGCTGCCGAGCGACACTCTCTCGGTGCGGCCCGAAGGAACCATGGTGGCCGTGCTCGACTCCGGCAACGCCGTCCATTTTCAGCGCGTGGTTGTGGGCCGCGACTATGGCAGCCAGATCGAGATCCTCTCCGGACTGAGCGCCGGCCAGCGCGTGATCGCGAATCCCAACGATTCCGTCCAGGAAGGCGTTAAGGTGCATCCGGTGATGGTATCGTCGGGCGACGCAAGCGCACCCAAACGCGCTCGTTAGCTCGTGCCCACTCCCTCACGGTCGTGGCTCAGAATACCGAGCCGCGCGCGTCAGCAAGCGGTATCGTTGGCCATGTACCCTAAACCAAATCCATCATGAACAAGATCAGCATGAAAAAGCCCAGTGCCGTATTTCTCTGTTTGCTCCTGCTTGCGCCTACGGGCTATCCCGCCGAGCTTCCCGGCTGGTTGAGAAGCCCCTATGTGGAACACCCGGTCGCGCCGGTGGATCTCACGAATTCGCCGCGCATCCGCCAGTTGCTGCGATCGGGAAATATCTATCTTTCGCTCTCCGACGCCATCGCGCTGGCCATCGAAAACAATCTCGACATTCAACTCGAGCGCTATACTCTGCCCTCGGCGGATACAGAAGTATTGCGCGCCAAGGGCGGCGGCCTGCTACGGGGGCTGACCTACAACGTATTTGAGGTGCCGGTGGGCGTGGGCGGTCCGGCCAGTCCTCTGGTGACTGCCGCTGCCTCGCTGGGCGTTGGCGCCGCGGGATCGGTCCCGACCAATCCTTCCGAACTCGGAGCCTTATCCGAACAGCAGGACAATCTTTCTCAGCCCAGACCGTTCCTCTTTCAACCGGTCCCGCGATTCCACAGTTCGATCCCGCGCTCACGGGCCAACTCAATTGGACGCACACCACCACCCCCGATACCGATCCGCTGGCCTTCGGCACAAATGCACTCACCAGCAACACGACCAACGCCAATGCCGGTTACTCGCAAGGATTCGGTCCGGGTACGGAAGTGAACGCGACGTTCGACAATGCGCGGAACACCGTCAACTCGCTGCAGAGCGCTTTCAGCCCGTACACAACTTCTAACTTGGGGTTTACCATCACCCAGCCACTGCTGCGCGGATTCGGGCTGGCCGTGAATCGCCGCTTCATTCGCATTTCGAAAAACGAACAGAAGATCGCCAATCTGCTGGTGCAGCAGCAGCTGATCGCGACGGTATACGGCGTAGTGCGCTTGTACACGGACCTGGTGGCGCTCTATGAAGACGTCAAGGTGAAAGAAGAAACGCTGGCTTCAGCCGAAAAACTCTACACCGACACCAAAGCCGAGGTGGATGAGGGCACGCAAGCTCCCATCGAATTGACGCGCGCGAATGCGCAGGTGTTTTCCATCCGCCAGGATCTCATCGACTCGCGTGGTTTGCTCGAAGAGCAGGAAGCGATCGTCAAGAACGTTATCACCCGCCGCACTGACAACGATCCCGACGTATTGAACGCGCGCATTATTCCCACCGATTCCATCGACGTTCCCGCCGCCGACGAAACTCGGTCCCTGCAGGACTTGGTCACGCTGGCGTTTTCCAATCGGCCCGATTTGACGCAGGCCGGAGTGCAGGTGGAGAACACTCAGATCAGTTTGCAGGGATCCCGCAACGGACTTCGGCCCGAGATCGATCTGGTGGGCACGGCTCAGAACAGCGCCCTGGCCGCGACGCCGAATGGTTTGCTGCCGGTCCCCGGCATCGAGTCGCCGCTTATCGGCGGATACGGCAATGCGTTGGAGCAGCTTGCCACACGCAAGTATCCGACCTACGGAGTTGGCCTGAACATCACATTGCCGCTGCGCAATCGTATCGCTCAGGCCGACGTCACGCGCGATGAGATTCTGCTCCGTCAGAGCCAGGTGATCAATCAGCAGCTGCACAAGCAGGCGCAGCTCGAAGTGGAGGACGCGCTGATCGCCATGCGCCGCGCGCGCGCGTCGTATGATGCGGCGGTCCAGACCGAAAAGTTGCAGCAGGAGTCGCTCGACACCGAGCAGGCCAAGTTCGAAGTTGGCGCGTCTACCAGCTTCTTCATCATCCAGTACCAAAGCTTCCTGGCGCAGGCTAAATCTACGGTGGTGGTGGCGAAGAGCGCGTACTTGAAGGCGCGGGCGGCGCTGGAACGAGCCACCGGGACGATTCTCGACGATAACCACGTGTCGCTGCCGGACGCCGTGCGCGGCAGATAACCAAGCGGTGTCAAGGTTTGCGTGCGATCAATTCGAAATTGCTGCTGAGCTCGCACAGCAACGGGATGCGTGTGAGCGCTTCGTCCAGCACGCGCGCCACGCGATATCCGGCGGCCCAGGACGGAAATAATCCGGCTAGCGGCGTGGATGCAAAATCGAACCAGCGCGTCGTAGTTTCAAACCCGGCTGCTCGAAAGGGCTCGGCGGTCTGGCGGGGCAGCAACTGGCGTTCATCCTCGGTCTGATATTTTTCCATCAGCTTCGGAACCAGCAACTGGCCCAAGAACCCCGATAGCCGCCGCGCGCTCGGATCCAGCGCGTAGAACACGCCGCCCGGACGCAACAGCCGCGCAAGCTGATTAGGAAACTCCGCCAAATCCTGAACCGGCAAATGATGCAGGAAGAAAATCGCCACCACTGCGTCGAACGGCTTTTCTTCGAACGCCACGGTTTGCCAGGCCCCGGCGACAAATTGGACGTTCGCGATCTTGCGGGCGGCCGCTGCGCGGCGCGCTTCCTCGATCGCCGCTGGCGAAAGATCCACACCGGTGACGTGCGCGGCGTGGGGCGAGAGCAATAGCTCCGTATCGCCAATCCCGCAGCCGATGCTCAGGACGCGCGACTCGGCGCCGATGCCCGCGGTGCGCACAATCCTGCGCGCTAAATACTCGCGAAACGAAACTACGCCCGGCTTCGCGAAAAGCCCCGGGCCGTACGTGCTGTAAAGGTTTTCGTAATATTCGAGTTCACGCTCCAACACGCGGTCGGAACTGGCGGGAGGATGGCCCTGGGACACGCAACTCCAGTTTAGCGAGCCCCGAGGTAAAAGAAATGCAAACAAAATGTAGAAGTCTTGGTAGCGAAGCATTCCACTCGTATACTCGGCTTAGAGCTTGAGCTAGCGGAGCTGTTGCTGTGTCTGCCACCAACCTGGAGCCGATCGAAAGCGCGCTGATTTCGAAGCCGGTGCGCGCCAGCTCCGGGCTCAATGAGATTACCGAGCGCGTTGCCGGAGCCGCACTCCTCGCGCTTGCCAGCCCCCTGATTGCAGCATCCGCACTCACACTCGCGGCATTGTCCAAACGTTCGCCCCTGATCGCCCACTTACGTGTCGCGCGCGATGGCGAGCCGTTCTGGATGCTCAAGCTCCGCACCATGTGGCCCGAGTCGCAATCGCGAAGCGAGGCGACTGGTTGGATCGACCGTATTGTCGCGGACCCCGTGGACGATGACAAAGACCCATCCGACGCGCGCGTGAACAGCCGGTTCGCGGCGTTTTGCCGCAGGCACTCCATCGACGAACTTCCGCAGTTGTGGCACGTCGCACGCGGCGAGATGTCGCTGGTCGGCCCGCGCCCGTTGACCCGCACGGAGATCGACCGCTACTACGCCGGTAGCTCGCTCGAATTGCTTTCCGTGAAACCGGGTCTCACTGGCCTGTGGCAAATTCGAGGCCGCAGCGCCGTTCGATTCCCGCGCCGCGCCGCCATGGATCTGGAACTCGTGCGCAGTCTCACGCGCAAGATGTATTGGAAGATTCTGGCGCGCACTATCCCAGCCATCATTAAAGGCAACGGCGCCTGGTAATTAAACCAAGCGCCGCCGACTAACTTCTTCTGTAGCTATTGCGTGACCGCGATGATTGTCGTCGCCGGACTCGTGATGCCGCCCACCGATATTTGCAGCGGGACGCTATCGCCCGGCGCCACATTCGGCACGATGACGTTCAACTGGTTGACTCCCACGAACTGCGGGCTCAGGCCGGCGAACGGGACTTGAGCCGACACGCCGCCAATCAGCACTTGGGGCGTCACCTGATTCGATATCGTCGCCCCGCCTGTATTCGCACCGTCGGCCGGTGGCGTTCCCATCACCGCGCCAAGGCCGGTGGCGTAAATCACCAGAACATCGCCCATTTTGCACGGATGTGAAGTTAGGCCGGGCACGGCGCCAACGGGCCAAGGATATGAACCGTCGCTGAAATTGGCCGCAATAGCGAACTTATTATTGAAGGCGAAGACACCCGGCGAGAACGGCGCCACCTGGACCGTCGCCGATGGCAAATTCCCATTACTGTTCACCACCAGTTTGACGGTCGCCGACGTGCCGGCGGGCACGATGCCCCACGGTACCTGTACGTTCAATTGCGTGGGCCCCACGAACAGGATCGGGGCATCGATCTTGGTGTTGCCGTTCTGAAACTGCACGAGCGAGACGCCGCCGAGGTGTGTGGACAGCGGAATCGTGTCGGCTCCCGCGGGGGTCGCCGCTAAATTCGTCCCAAAAATCGATATGAGAGATCCTCCGGTGATCGGCTGTCCCGCGGCAAAACTCGCGCCGTTTAGCACGTTCGTTATGGTCGACTGGGCGCTGCAGAATCCCGCGGTTGCCGCCAGGAGCAAGGAAAACGAAAGAATTCCGCCGTACTTCTTCATGCCGAAAATACTCCCTGCGTTCACTATAGGCGCGCGAGCCGCACTAGACAATGGTTTGAGAGTAAATTCTTTGTGAAAACTCAGTGCGCGGGCTTCGAAAGCTGCAATTGTCGCAGCGTCTGGGCAACTTCGGGATCGTGCCCTCCATCGCGATCCACCGCGATGCGAGCTTCCGCAAGCGCTTCGGCGCCGTAACCCGAGATGGCCAACAGCCGGGCCAGTGCCCAATGCGGCTTGAACCAGTTCGGCGCCCACGCGATGGCGTTGCGCAGCGCCCGCCCCGTGCCTTGTGCATCGTTCTCTTGCGCCAACAATGCAGCCAGGTTGTACCAGGCGTTTTGGCGATCCTCCGCGTTCCCGGCCGCGCGAATGGCTGCTTCCAATGCCTGCTGGCGGGCCTCCGCGCGCTTCGGAAAGATAGGGGCGTGGGCAGCCGCTTGCTGCATCGCGCGTGAATAGTCGAGGTCCGAACTCGCGCCGGGAGGCTGCCAGCGTAACACCGTGCGATAAGCTTGGGACGCGCCCGCGATGTCGCCAGCCGCGATACGTTGCTGCGCGATCGCGAACGCATGATCGGCAACTACAAGCTGAACGGCCACAGCGGCTAGAAGCAAAGCAACCACAACCGACGGGATCAAGACCCAGCCGCGCGGGGCGCGCTCCACGACCTCCGCTGCCGCCGGCCACGCAACAATCACCAGCAGCGCTATGAGCAGGTGGAAATACAGCGCCGTCGCAACGATGAACACCGCGAATTGCTGTGCCACCAGCACACCGGCCAGCGCGGCGCCGAGTGGAGGGCCCAGCGGATTGCCCGATCGGCAGGCTCGTAGCGCTGCCATCGCACCCAAGCCACAGAGCGCCGCGAGCGCGAACAGTCCGCCAATGCCTTGCGTCGTCAACGCGTCGAGAAAAATGTTGTGTGGCGATTCGTGATAAAAATCCGGATACGCCGCCGCGAGTTCCGCGGACTCAAAACGTGGAAATTCGGTGGCGAACATTTCGGGTCCATAACCCGCGAGAGGCCGTTGCGCGCTCATGTGCAGCGAATCGCGCCACAACAGGAGCCTCGCTCCGCCACGTGCGTCTTCGAGAGACCAGTGCAGACGCGCCCGCAGTTTCAGGCCCGCGGGCGAGAAGAAGAACAGGACCACTGCGGCAGCGCACGCCAATCCGGCGACACCAGCTCGCGCACCGATTCTTCGCTGCCTCGCGAGTAACAATACGACGCCACCGGCCGCGATCCCGAGCAATGCGGCGCGCGTTCCATTCAACAAGATCGCGATCGCCGCCAAGCCCGATGTCGTCCACGCCGCCAGTCGCCAGATCCGGGCTTTCTCCAAAGTGGCCAGTGCCAAGCCAAAAAAGACCACCACAACCAGCCACGCGGCGAAATAGTCCGCGTGTCCCAGAGTGCCCGGCGGACGCACAATCGTCAGCGCTCCTTCGCCAACTTGATACGCCTGCGCGGGCAGCAGTGGATCCCAGCCGAAGTATTGCGTGATCCCATAACACGCTGCCAGAGCACCGCTCGCGACGGCGGCTCGCAAAAGCGTCCGGATGCGGCCCAAATCCGCAGCCAGCCAGCCGGCGGCCAGCAGCACGAACAGCACGAGCGTGGTCTCTGATAGCAATCCGAAGCGCCGCCACAGCCCCCCGCCGAAAGAGAGCGCCCGGTTCGACGAAAATGCATTGCCCAGTGCGAATGCCAGCCACTCGACGGCCCAGAGACCAGCCAACCATCGTCCGGCGGACGCGCGCAGCAGAGTTCGAATATTTGACACATTTACACCGGAATATAACAACATTAGCGCGGTTCCGAATAGAAGAATCGCGAGTTTCGGCGTAACATCAAAATAAGCCAGCGTGCCCGGGCAAATCAGAAGCGGAACCAGCGCCGCCACCAGCGGCACAAGCCAAGGCATATCGAACTGACGCGAGCGGGGCTGCAACGGTAACAGTATGTACGATTCCTTCGACGCTTTCGAATACATCGCGTTTCTGGGCGCGCGATGGCTGGTGATTGTGACGGCTTGCTTCGCGGCGGGAGCGCTCGCGCTCGGCATCAGCCTCCTGCTTCCGAAACAATATACGGCCACCGCCAGCGTCATCATCGAACCTCCGGGAGGCAGCGATGCCCGCCTTACGACAGCCGTTAGCGCGATGTACCTGGAGTCGCTAAAGACATACGAACTCTCCGCCAACGGCGACACTCTGTTCGCCAAGGCCGCGGACCGCTTTCATCTTCGCCGCGACAGCGCGCAGTCCATTGAATCGCTCAAGCGAAAAGTGCTGAAAGTGGCCAAGCTTCGCGATACGAAGGTGCTCGAAATCAGCGCTACGCTGGCCGACCCAAGGCAGGCGCAAGCGCTGGCTGAATATCTGGCCAATGAAACGATCGACATCAGCCACGCCGAAAACCTAGCTTCGGATCGCGACTTCGTTGAGCTAGGCGAGCAACAAGCGGCGGTTGCCAAGCAGCACTTGAATGATTTGGAAAAAGCCTGGAGCACGCTGGCAGTGAGCGAACCGGTGGAGTCGCTGCAATCGGAAATCGACGCCGATATCGCTCTGCGCAGCAACGTAGATGAACAACTGGTGGCGGCCCAAGCCGAAGTCGCAGGTTACCAGCAAGAAGCGCAGGATGGATCGTTCGCTCGCGAACAACTCAACGCCTCACAGGCGCGCGCCGCACTTTTGAGCACGCGGTCGCGCGAATTGCAACTGAGCATTCAGCAGAAGTCGTCGACGCTCGCGGGCCGGATCGGCAAGAAAGACGCGCTCCAGGCATCGCTTGGTGCAGAGCGGCGGTCCTACGAGACCCTCGCCACGCGCTTGCTCGAGGCTCAAGCTACCGCGGGCACGCACGCCGAACGGCTGCGCATGATTGATCCCGGGATCGTCCCGCAGCGGCCCAGTTCGCCCAACATTCCCCTCAACGTCGCCGCGGCTCTCTTCGCCGCGCTCATCGCGTCGATCGTCTATTTGAGCGGTGCGTTTGTGTACCGCGGCAGACAGTTGCGCTTTCAATCGTTCGAGCGCGAGATACGGACACGTGAGATCGGCGCATGATCCCAGAGGCAAGCGTACGCGCGTGGCGGAAGCTCCTTTGGGGCGCAGGTCTCGGCATCTACGCAACCATCCTCGCGATGGCTCCGGGCGTTGCGCTCAAGGCGATCCTGGCCGCCCCGCTGGTGGCGATTCCGATCCTTTGGCCTCTCATCCGAACGCCTACTGCTTGGCTTGCGCTATTTTTCGGGTGCGCTCTTCTGACGCCGCCGCTTCCGATCGCACTCGGCGACTCGGGTCCACACATCGCGATACTGATCGCGGGCTTCGGACTCTTCGCCGGGTTCCTGCGGCTAGCCGAATGGCGGTTCCAACCGGATGCGCTCGCGGTCTCGTTGATCGCACTGCTGACCATCTTCGTCTCGAGCATCGCGATCGCGATCATCTATTCCGGACCCGCGATTGCCGCGGCCAGCTTCGCCCGCGTGGCGCTCTTCGGCATCTCGATCTACATTTTCCTCTACACACGCGACGGCCCCGGCCGATTGGATCCCTCGCAGTCACGCCGTGCAATCCAGTGGCTGTTTTGGGCGGGCGCGCTGTCCGCGCTGTTTGCTTGCGTCGACTTCTACTTTCAGTTCACGCCTCCCGCCGGTTATGAAGAACAGTTCGTGTGGCTGGAGAGCGGCGTCTATCGCCGCGCACAAGGCTTCTTCTACGAAGCCAGCACGCTGGGCAATCTCTGCGCCTTCTTCCTGGAGATGATCGCGGTCACGTTGTTTCTCCGCAAGGGAGAATCGCTCACGCCACGATTTGCATTGCTCTTGGGCGCCATTCCGCTCGCAGCAGCCTTGGTGCTGTCGTTCTCTCGCGGGTCGCTCGTCAATCTCGCTGTGGCTCTCGTGGTTCTGTTCTGGCTGCGGCGCGACCGCATTCATTGGAGAAGGCTAGTGGCCAGTGTCGCCGTGTTCGGCGGAGCAAGTTTTGCGATCCTATGGGCCGCATTCCCGGTGTTCGCGCGAACTGCATGGCTGCGCGTCTTCGCCGCGTTCGAGTATTTCTTCGAATCGCCCAACGCCGTTCTTTCAGGGCGCGTCGACGCTTGGCGGACACTGCTGGCTTATCTCGCGGCCAACCCTTGGCACTGGCTGCTGGGCGTCGGTTACAAGACCTTGCCGTATTCCACCTTCAGCGGAACCAAAGCCGTCGGGGACAATACCTACCTCACGCTGCTTGCGGAAACCGGGACGGCAGGCTTGTTCGCGGTGATCGCGCTCAACATCGCGATTCTCGTGTATGCCTATCGCGCCGCTCACTCCACGGATGCAATGCGATCCTTCACCGGCGCTTGGATGCTGTGCTTCTGGGCTGGCCAATCCGTGCAAATGCTCTCGGCCGACCTGCTTACCTACTGGCGAATTCTGCCGGTGTACTTTTTCGTGCTCGCGCTGGCCGCCCGAACATCCCAGTGAAGATACTTTTTCTGGATCAATTCAACGAATTGGGCGGTGCCCAGCAGACCCTGCTCGATACCGTCGTGGGAGTGCAGCGAAATGGATGGAGCGCGCATGTGTTGCTTCCAGGGCGCGGACCACTGGTGGATAAGCTGGAATCTCTCGCCGTGCCCGTCGGCGAAATCTCTTGCGGACCTTATCAAGCGGGGAACAAGACCGCGGCCGATTTCGTTCGCTTCGTGCTCGACTTCGAGCGTCAGGTTCGCGCCATTCGTGCCGCCGCTGCTCAGAACGATTTCGACTTGATCTATGTGAACGGTCCGCGGCTCATGCCGGCGGCAGCTCTTGGATCGCTTGGAACGCCCGTCGTGTTTCATGCTCACAGTCATGTGCATGGCATGGCCGCACGGGTGCTGCGTTGGGGCATACGGAATGCGCGTGCCACTGTGATCGGCTGCAGTAATTCTGTACTCGAAGCGCTGCGCGGGTGCGCGCAGAACATGTACGTTGTCCCAAACGGCGTTCGCGACGTTGGCTATCGCGAGCGCGAATTCGACGCCGATGGTAAATGGCGGATCGGGATGATCGGCCGCATCGCGCCTGACAAAGGTCAATCGGAATTCACCGGCGCTGCAGCGATTCTGGCGCGCAAGCTTCCAGTCGCCCAATTTGTGATCTGTGGTGCGACGCAATTTGGCGAATCGTCAAAATATTTCGATGCCGTGCGCGAGCAAGCGCGCGGCCTGCCAATCGAATTCATGCCATGGCAATCGGACGTCGGCCCGGTTCTCCGCGAGCTGGATCTTTTGGTGGTGCCATCCAAGCGTGAAGGCATGGCACGCATCATCGTCGAAGCGTTTTCGGCAGGTGTGCCCGTAGTTGCGTTCCCAGCCGGAGGCATCCCCGAAGTCGTGGTGGACGGCGAAACCGGATGCTTAACGCGCGACTTCTCCATCGAAGCTTTGGCTTCGCGCATTCGCGAGGCGATCGCAGCGCCGGAACAGTTGCAGCGAGTGGCTTCAAACGCACGCCAGGCGTGGGCGCGGATGTACACGATCTCGGCTTACCAGAAGCACATTGCTCGCATCATTGAGCAAGTGGCTTCACCAACAGAATACGAAACAGCAGCGCTGCAGCCACGCATGTAGCCGCGGCCACGGCAAGAACGGGCGGATATCCGAATCGCGCCAACACTGCGCCAGAGATCGCGGCGGCGATGGCTTGTCCGGCGAACGTCACCAGAAAATTGAACGCGGATGCGCTGTTGCGCTCGCCCGGCGCGACGCTCTCCATCAAGTACGTGAACATCCCCGGTTCGCTCATGTACTGAAACATCATGTAGCCTGTGAATGCGACCGCGCCCCACATCGGCCCCGCGGCCATCGCGAGCGCCAGCATCGCGAACCCGGTGGCGAACTCCATTCCGTAAATCGACCGCGCAGTACCAAATTTGCGAAAGATGAATGGCGTGCAAAGGATCGCCACTACTTGCGCCAGTTGCGCGGCAGAGAACGTGTAGCTGATCTTCTCGACAGGCATGTCCATCCGTGCGAAAAACACATTGCTGAACGGATTGAATGCGCCCGTGCCCAGATTCCACACCGCCATCGCGATCAGAAAGCGCAGCACGATTGGACTCGGACGATGAAGCTTGCCCCTGGTGGCCACAGCCGCGTTGGGCATGTTCACGCGCGAGAGCGGCCACAGCGAGAGCAGCACGATCGCGCAGCCAATCAGCAGCGCCTCGCGATACGACGCGATGCTGGAGGATGCCCAATGCAGGCGCGCGATCCACCCCGGCAATCGCCCCGCGGCCAAGCTTCCGAAGATTCCGATCGAGATCCCCGACGCGCAAATGAAGCTGAATCCGCGCGGACGGCTCTTCTCGTTGGTCACGGCGGCCACCGCGGGCGCGAGGGCCACAGGCCAGACGGACATCGCGAGTCCCGTGAGAGTGGCGAGCACGAGTAACGCCGGCCCCGAGATAATCGACGCACGCAGCGCGCACAATCCGGCTGTCAGCGCGAAGGATGTTGTCAGCGTGGCGCGCATGCCGAATCTCCGGATCGTAAAGACAGACAACACCGACCCGGCGACATTGCCCGCCGTCATCAGTCCGGACATCAGCCCAAGAAAATTTTCGCGGAAGCCCAACTGGAGCAGATAGAGGTTGTACAGAAAGAAAAACACGAACATGCCGAAATCGAAAAACGCTTCCGATGCCAGCAGCCGCCAATATTCGGGCCCAAGTTCCATCCTTGGGCCGAACCACCGTATCGCACTGCGCGCGACGGACGGCAAAGCCCGCGCATGATGCCCGGCGCGTGAAGTAACGTACCGCAAATATCGCATCCGGCCGCGCAGGCGAATCCGCCACGTCAGCCGGCTCTCTGGAACATGTACCGCGTCCACGGCGCCTGGAAGACGTTCCGGCAGAAGGCGCCGGCGAAGCACACGGTACCGGTCGCGGCGCGACTCCAGGAGCGCCCAATGCAGCCACAGCTCGTCTTTGTTCGCATGGAGCAGTCCCGCGACAGGCGACCAGGAAAATGTTTCCAGCCAGCGAATCACATCCGATGGCAGCCGTTCGATTTCCTCGCGCGCCACTCCGGGCAGCCGGCCCCCGAACCAATGCTGGCCAAGAGCGAAACAGACCGCCTCCAGCCGGCGCAACGATTCATCGTGTAGCTCGGCCCACGCGCTCCACAGCGTCGCATCGTCTGCGCGCTGATGCAGGAGCCATGCTAGCTCGTAGAAATGGAACAGCCCCGGATCGCCCCGCAGCAAATGCCGCAACGAGTGCAGCGCCGAGTATGCGATCGTGTCGGCGGGATGCAATCCCGTGAATCGCAGACCTTCCAATTCCCTGCTCTGCCGGCGCTCCCAAAAACAATCCAAGCCCGCCGGGGCCAGCCGTTCCGTGTTCAGATTCCAAAACCTGACATGTAACTCGATGGACAACGGCATTTCCGGATCGTACAAGTCCCCGCGCCATTGCCACCCGGTCTTGCGAACCAGGGTCGGCAAATGATCGGTGGGATGGCGATCGCGCCCAAGGATCGGCTCGTAGCCTAATCCGGCTGCCAGCTCCCGCGCGCGAAACACCTGTTCCCGCGGCAGCAAGAAGTCGATGTCGCCCTGCCGTCGCAGCCGAGGATCCGGAACCAACAGCGGGCAGTGGCTGAAGCCCTTGAGGACCGCGTACTCCAGCCCCTCCGCGTCGAACGCCGCGGCAATTTCTCGATAGGTACTCTGCGCCCGGTTCCAGCGCTCGGCGTTGTTTGCGAGATTGCCGCGCACTCGCCGGCGCACCGAATCCGGAAACTGATCATCGCACTCTCGCCCCAGAACCAACGTCAGTTGAGCGCGATCCGAAAACGCCAGTGCTCTTCTCCAGGAATCTTCATCGAGCCTCGCGAGCGGAGCGTTCTCCGGCGCTTCGAATTGCAGCGCGTCCAGAACCGCGCTCGCAAAGGACGGAATCTGCTGCTTCGGCGTCTTCAGAAATCGAATCTCAGCGCGAATTGCATTCGCCGCGGATTTCCGGCCGAAAACGCCTTACCGAAAAATGGTCCGAAATCCGGATAAGGGCCTGGAATGCCGAGGTTGGGATGATTCAATGCGTTGAATGTTTCCCAGCGAAATTCCACCGTTTTGCCTTCTCTCACAATGAACCGCCGATGCAGCGCGACATCCACCACTTCGTTGCCCGGTCCCGGAATC
This sequence comes from Bryobacterales bacterium, assembly GCA_963772905.1. Classification (GTDB taxonomy): domain Bacteria; phylum Acidobacteriota; class Terriglobia; order Bryobacterales; family Bryobacteraceae; genus Palsa-89. The sequence continues at coordinate 268,691 of CAVYZD010000002.1, forward strand.
ACGTCGCGGCCCGCATCGCCGAACGTGTATGGCGCGGGATCGGAAAACGCGACGGTGTTAAACAAACGATCGGCGGTGCGCTCGTTACTCGGCAAGGCGATGGATTGTCCGGGCACGATGTTGGGGCGGTTGGGCGTGCCGGAGTTGGCGAAATCTGTGGCATAGTAAACCGGATTCAGCGGCGTTCCCGTCTGGAACGTCATATTCCCGCTGGTCTGCCAGTTGCTGAAAACGGCCTTCCACACCGGCGCGTTGGGAAACGAATAAACATACCCGGCGGTCAGCCGGTAACGGACGTCGAAGAACGATAGCCCGCGCTCCAGCCGCAGATTTCGCTCGTCCTGCGCGCCGAAACTCTCGTAACTGCCCACCACCGGCGAGTCCGCATCGTCGATCGATTTCCCCCACACAAAGCTCGTGAGGAACGTGAGCCGCCGCGAAAAACGCTTCTCGCCTTTGAGCTGCAGCGAATTGTAAATCGAGTTTCCGATGTGCTGGATTTGGTACAGCGTCCCCAATTCCGGGAACGTTCGTAACGACTGCAGGTCGCCCGGCCGCGGCGGCAGATCTCTTCCCACTTCCACCTGCGCGGGCGTATTGAACCGGCGGAACAGCGATAAATCCGTGCCCTTGGATCCCGCATAGGCCACCTCGAACAAAATATTTCCAGGCAGCTCTTGCTGAATGCTCGCGGACCATTGCTGCGTGTACGTCGTCGGCGCGTTCTTGTCCACGCCATAGTAGCTCGGAAATCCCGTGGAGCTGGTTTGCGGAAATCCGTTCTGGATGGAGAGCACGGGGAGCAATCCACTCGGCTCGTTGAATTGATTGGTCAGGCCGTTCAGAACCAGATCGTATGCTTCAATCGCCAACGCCGGACTGTAATAGATACCGTAGCCCGCGCGGAAGACGGTGTCCCCGGCATGCGGGAACCAGTGCGGCAACCGCGCCGCCAGTACCAAACGTGGCGCAAAATTCAAGCGATTCGGATTGGTCACTGTGTTCACCGGCTGCAGCAGCGGCGGATTCGGCAGCGTGGAATAGTTGAGATTCAGCAGACCACCGCGATCCTCGCTGAAAGGCGCATCGTACTCGTAGCGCAGCCCGGCCGAAATGCTGATGCGTTGCGTGATCCGCCAGTCGTCCTGCACAAATGCCGCATACGAATTTTGCCGCAAGTACGCCTGTCCATTGCCCACGCTGCGCTGCGTCTGAGCGGGATCGCCCAGCAGAAAATCGGCGAACGCGTCGCCCGTGGTGTTGGGATTCTGCGGGTCGGACGTATAGGTACCGTTGAAAATGAAGTTGCCGCGCGAGAACAAGCTCTGCAAGTACGCCATGGTGAAGTGCGTAAATTGAAAACCGGCCTTCCAGGTGTGGCGCCCCTTGGTGCGCGAGAAGCTGGTGGAAAAGTTCCAGGTGTTGTCGCGCTGGGTCTGCGGAAGGTTATCGGAATCCTGCACGGTATCGTAATCGGTTACGGTCAGCGCGGGCAGGCCGTAGTTCGCTGGATTGTTCGAAAGGCCCGTGATCCCTAGGTTCCCCAGCACATTGGTGCCGAACGCATTGGTCGACAGGTCGTCAACGCGCAGCCGCGTGAAGGAAAAGCGCATTTCGTTGACCCACGACGCGCCCGCGAACGAGGTTCCGATAGCGGCCTGCTGCGCGCGCAAATCCTCCACGGTGGGAAGCGCGGGAAACGATCCCGCCAATATCGAGCGCTCGTCGTTGATGGTGTAACGCGCGAAGGCACGGAATCGTTCTCCCCAGGCGCGATCCACACGCGCGGTTCCGTTGTCGCTGTTATCGCGATTCGGCGTGGAATCCACGTAATCGAAACCATTCGCCAGCGGAGCGTTCGGCAAGGGTTCGTAGACCGCCAGGTACTTGGCGACTGCTGGGTCGACCATCGTTGCTGGTATCGTATTGTTCGGAAACGGCGCGCGGTTTCCGTTGGCGTCCAGGCTCAGTGGATTGAAAATCGTCGATCCGCCCGTGAAATCGCCGTCGCGAACAGTGGCCATCGGAACCAGGTGCTGCGTCGGGCTGGCCGAGAGCGATCGCAGCCCTTCATACGACACAAAGAAGTACGTCGCGTGCGCGAGCGGTCCGCTGAAAGTGCCGCCGTATTGGTTCTGACGAAAGACCGCCGACGGCAGGCCGCCGACCGCGAAGAATCCGTTGGCGTCGGTTGCCTCATTACGGAAGAACTCGAAAACGTTTCCGTGAAACGCCTGGCTTCCGGACTTGGTCACCACATCGATCACGCCGCCTCCGGACTGCGAGAACTCCGCGGGCGCAAGCGAGCTCTGAATGCGGAACTCCTCCACCGATTCCATCAGCGGCACCACCGCGATCGCGAACACGTTGCGATCGGTGTCATAGGCTCCGTCCAAAATGTAGCTGTTCTCGGTGGATCGCGCGCCGTTTACCGGTGCGTTCAACGCCACCGCGCCGCGGTTGCCCTGCAGGTCGTTCATTTGATCGTGCGTGAATCCGCCGAGTTGGCGCGGGATGGCGCCGGGACCCAGCGTAACCAGATCCACGATGTTGCGGCCCAACAGAGGCAGCTCTTCCAGGAAATTGGAACTCAGCGTGTAGCCTTCGCCCGCTTCGTCGGTCTGCAATGGAGACGCATGCGCCACAACATTGGCGGTCTCATGCACCGAGCCGACGTGCAAATCAAAATCGACGCGAGTCTTCTGATTGATTTCGACAAAGATGGGGGACACGGTCACAGCCTGAAAGCCATCGCGTTGCGCCGTAACCGTGTACGCCCCGGGAAGAAGATCGTCGATGCGATAGCTGCCAAATTCGTTGGTGGAAACAGATCGTGAAAATCCTGTATCGTTGTTGCGCGCAACCACCAGAACGCCGCGCACCGATGCCGCTTTTTCATCGCGCGCATCGCCCACCAAGCTGCCGGAAGAAACCTGGGGGAAGGCCGGGATACGGAACACAAGGAATGCGAGGAAGACAAGCAGTCGGCGATTCATTGGCGTTTCAGCCTCCCTGATCTACCAGTCGCTCCAGCAGCGCGACCGCGTCATCGAGATGCGAGTACTGGATTCTCCACAGACCCGCGCCCAACAATCTCTGGTGACACGCCCGCTGGGCCGCACGCACTTCCTCGGTTCCAAGCACCGCGTGACGCGCCCATTCCTCCAGCGCAAGGCTTTCGGGATAGCGATGCAGCGAGGCCGGTGCGGAGTGTTCGCGGTCCAGAAAGACTACATGATCCACAACACAGCCCGCCGCTGTTGCCAGGCTAAGATCGCGCGTGCGAAGCTCGATGGCGATCTTGCCGTTCGGGCGCACCGTCGAAAGGTGATCGGCGAGTTCGGGAAACAACTCCGGTGCATCCGTCCGAAATCGAACGCTATGGGGATCTCCAATCGCAAAGCGGTCTGTGCGATCGCGCACCAGAAATGTGCCGTCGTCGCTCACGTAGGTCCATCCGGCGCGCGCACAAGCGTAGGCCAGGGTGCTTTTCCCAGCGAACGAATCTCCGCACAGCATCACACCGGACCCGTTGCGCATCACCAGTGCGCCATGCAGCGGCGCCATGGCCCGCAGCTCGCCTAGCGTCGCTCCGCCGGCAGTCAGAAACCGGTAGCGGAGCAAAGGATGATCCGCCGCGGTGCTCCGCGTCACCCAGCCGAACCCGAAACCGCGGTCGAAATCGCACTGCATGAAGTTTTCCGCGTCAGCGACGATCGACATGAGATGCTCTCTCGCGCGGATCACTGACACCGGTAGCGGCGATTCCGAATCGCGGTCCGTTACTCCCAGACAAACGCGCACCGGCTTCTCGTTAAACATTCGCTCGAATCCGCCCCAGCCTTCTTCGGCCGCATCGATCACGTCGCGCGAATTGGTTTCCAGCACCAGCGGATAACCGTACGGATAAAACATTCGTCGCAGCGGCAGCTCGAACGCTAATAGAACGGGGTCGGCAGTAACCTGTATCGGGCTTAATTCTTCGGGCATGGTGCGCACTTATTTGCAGAGTAAGCCATCGAGTTAGCGAATTACCAGAGAGATGGGCAGATTTTACAAGAAAGATACAAGCCGCAAACAAGCCTTTTCCAACACGCATGCCATACTTCGATTAGTTGTTACTCAGTGGGAGATTGAATGCGTTCCGCGATCGTTCATTACTGGCTGCTCAACATGCGGGGCGGCGAAAAGGTGGTGGAGGCGCTGTGCCGGCTGCTGCCCGATGCGGATGTGTTCACGCTGTTCTACGATCCCGAACGCGTGTCGCCTGCCATTCGCGAACATCCTGTTCGCGCGTCGTTCCTGCAGCCGCTTCGCAAACACTATCGCTCGCTTCTGCCGCTCATGCCCATGGCGCTCGAGGGTTTCGATCTACGCGAATATGATCTGGTAGTCAGCAGCGAATCCGGCCCGGCCAAAGGCGTCATCACTTCATCCACTACCCGGCACGTCTGCTACTGTCACACACCGATGCGATATCTGTGGGATCTCTATCCGGCCTATCGCAACGAATGGACGCGCAACCGAGTGAAGCGCGCGCTCATGGCGCCGCTCGCGAATTATCTACGGCTGTGGGACTATGCCTCCGCTGCTCGTGTCGACGAGTTCGTCGCGAACAGCGAGAACGTTCGTCGGCGGATTTGGAAAACCTATCGGCGCGAATCGCGCGTGATCCGGCCGCCAGTCTCGGTAGAGACGTTCTATTGGGCGCCGGCCGAGGATTATTACCTGATGGTCGGCGAACTGGTGGCCTATAAGCGCGTCGATGCGGCAGTCCGCGCGTTCGGCCGGAATGGACGCCCACTTCGCATTGTCGGCGATGGCCCCGAGTATAAGTCGCTGAAACAAGCGGCCTCCTCCAACATCGAATTTTGCGGACACGTCAGCGATGAGGACCTGCGCGATTTGTATTCGCGATGCTGCGCGCTGCTCGCGCCGGGCGAGGAAGACTTCGGCATGACGATGGTGGAAGCGCTGGCCAGTGGCAAGCCGGTCATCGCGTGGGCTAGAGGCGGTGCGCTCGAAATTGTGCCGGAATTCGGCGGTCTTCTTTATGCCGAGTCCGACGGACTTGAGCAGGCCATCGAACACTGGGGCGAATTGGAAGATCAGGTTGACCCGCTGGCCCTCCAAGCCTACGCGGCTCAGTTTTCAGAAGCGGAGTTCGCCCGGCAAATGAGGGCGCTCTTGTTTGAAACAAGCTCCTACGAGCGTGATTTTCGCCACCCCAGCCACAGCATCACCAATCCAAAGATCAGCATCGAAACGCCGCAGTAAAGATTGACGTTGGCCCCCTCCAGCGGCGCCCGATAATCCGCGATCGAGCCGACAGCGCCCACAATCGCGCCTACCAGCACGAAGAAGCCGCCAATCGAAACCCGCAGATCGCTCATATCACCAGAACAGCACGTTCAACATAATCAGTGCCGCTACTACAATCAATGCCAACGGCACAGGCCGCTTGTACCATGGCACGTCCTCGTGCGGGATGCGAGTCAGCCCGTAAACCAGATTCTCAAGTTCCGATTCCGCTTTCGGCGCCGAAGCCAGGCTCACCACTGCCGTTACCAGGAAACACGTCGACCAAGCGAAGATCGCAATCCAGAAGTTCTGCGCCATGGTGGATGGAAATGTGTGCAGCGTCGCCCCCAGCCATCCACCCTTATGCTCGGCGAACGTCAATCCGTGCGTTGCCGCGGCCGCTGCCGTCCCCATGAGCAATCCCGCGAACGCCCCATGGCCCGTCGTGCGCTTCCAAAACATTCCCAGCAGAAATGTCGCGAACAATGGCGCATTGACGAAGCCAAATACCAGTTGTAGAAAATCCATGATGTTGTTGAAGTGCGTCGCCAGATAAGCCGTAGCCACCGACAGCGCGACTCCCGCGATAGTCGTCACCCGCCCCACCCATAGGTAATGCGAGTCCGGCGCGTTCTTTCGGATGTGCCCTTGATACAGGTCGTACGTCCACACCGTGTTGAACGCCGTCACGTTCCCCGCCATGCCCGACATGAACGACGCCATAAGCGCCGTCAGGCCCAGCCCCAGCATGCCCGATGGATAAAACTGCGCCATCAGCGTCGTTAGCGTCTGGTCGTAGTCCGGCCCGCCGTCCGCCTTGAGCGGGATCGAGTAGCCCAGCACCATGTACGACAGCGCTAGCGCCGCAATACCCGGAACAATTACGACAAAAGGCATCAGCATTTTTGGAAAAGCAGCGATTAATGGCGTCCGCCGCGCTGCCGACATCGATTCCGCCGCCATCGCTCGCTGCACCACCAGAAAATCCGTACACCAATAACCGAACGACAGCACGAACCCAAGCCCGGCCACCAAGCCGAACACTTCCACGCCCATCGGATTCTCCGCCGCTTTCCCCGCATAGGTCCAGGTATGCGTCATTACCTGTGGCAGTCGCGCCGCCATCCCGCTCCAGCCACCCGCCTTCATCACCGCGAAAATCGCGAGCGGAGCAAATCCCAAAACAATCAGAAAAAATTGCAGGACTTCGTTGTAAATCGCGCTCGTCAACCCACCCAGGAAGGTGTAAATCAAAACAATCGCGGCCGACAACAGCACCGAAGAAGTAAAACTCCAGTGCAGCACCAATTCGAACAGCAGCCCCAGAGCGTACATGGAAATGCCGGACGAAAAGACCGTCATGATCGCGAACGTCACCGCGTTCAACGCGCGCGTCTTCTCATCGAAGCGCAGCTTCAAATACTCGGGCACGCTCCGGGCGTGGCTCCCATAGTAAAACGGCATCATGAAGACGCCCACGAACAGCATCGCCGGCACCGCGCCAATCCAATAGAAATGCGCCGTCATGATCCCGTATTTCGCTCCCGACGCGCACATGCCGATCACCTCTTGCGCGCCGAGATTCGCCGCGATGAACGCGAGGCTCGTGATCCACACCGGAACCGAGCGGCCCGAGGTCAGAAAATCGGCGCTGGTCGCAACCTTGCGCTTCACCATCCAACCGATCGACAGGACAAACACGAAATACAGCGCGAGGATCAGGTAGTCGACGGGGGCGAGCCTCAAACCGCCTAGAGTCTAGCACGCGCCGCGCGCCTGTGCGATTATTGCAGGTTAGCTCTTAATGTTAACGTACGCCTGCACCATCTTTTTAAGCGCGTTTCTACTCTTCGCTGTGCAGCCCATGATCGGCAAGATTATTCTGCCGTGGTTCGGCGGATCAGCCGCGGTCTGGAGCACCTGCCTCCTGTTCTTCCAGTTCGCGCTCTTGGCCGGCTACTTGTACGCACACTGGTCCACCACCCGGCTCAAACCCAAGCGGCAAGCGATCCTGCACATCGCCTTGATGGCCGCGAGCCTCGCCCTTCTCCCCATTCTTCCCTCCCCGAGTTGGAAACCAACTGCGGCCGGCGACCCATCGCTTCGCATTCTGCTTCTTCTCGCCGCCACCATCGGACTGCCCTACATCCTGCTCTCCACCACCAGCCCGCTGCTCCAAGCCTGGTACGTCGCGGCCAAGCCCGGCGCAATTCCCTACCGCCTCTTCGCTCTTTCGAACTTCGGATCGCTGCTCGCGCTCTTGAGTTATCCAGTCCTGGTTGAGCCCGTGTTCACCACGCACGGGCAAGCCTACGGATGGTCGGGCATCTATGTCGCGTTCGTCGCTGTCTGCGCCGCAGTCGCATTCGCCGCCCTGCGGTCCAGCCACCAGCCACCAGCCACACCTGCTCTCACACTTGACCGATCGCAAGCTCCGCCGCCCACCTGGACCACGCGCCTCCTCTGGACCGCCCTCGCCGCCTGCGCCTCCGCACTACTACTCGCCATCTCAAACCACCTTAGCCAAAACGTCGCGCCCATTCCGTTTCTCTGGGTGCTCCCGCTGGGCGTCTACTTGCTGAGCTTCATCCTGTGCTTTGAACGCGACAAGGTCTACCATCGCGGCGTTTTCTTACCGCTGTTGGTGATCGCGCTCGACGGCGCAGCCTACGCGATTTACGCCAACGAAGGCAATCCCAACATCGCTTGGGCCATCCCAACTTTCGTAGCCGCGCTGTTCATCGGATGCATGGTCTGCCACGGCGAACTCGCGCGCCTCAAACCCGATCCGCGGCACCTCACCAGCTTTTATATGATGATTTCGCTCGGAGGCGCCATCGGGGGACTGTTCGTCGCCATCGTAGCCCCGCATGTCTTCCACACCTATTTCGAACTTCCGCTCTCGATGATCGCCTGCAGCGCTCTCGCCACTATCGTTCTGTGGATCGCACCCCGCAATTGGAATAGCAAGATTCCCATCGCCGCAGTCCGCATCGCAATGCTGGCCTTCACCGTGGGTCTCGCGATTCATCTCGGCTACCAAAAGCACCTGAGCGACAAACGCTTCCGCCAATCGGTCCGCAACTTCTACGGCGTGCTGCGCGTCCGCGACATTCCGCCCGATGAAGAACAAAGCGTCGCCGTCCGGCGCCTGATCCATGGCACCATCAATCACGGTGAGCAGCTCTTGGACGCCTCCCGCCGCGACGAACCAACCAGTTATTACGGCCCCTACTCCGGCATGGGACGCGCCATCGGATACCTGCAGAAGCGCGGGCCCACCCGCATCGGCATCATCGGACTCGGCGCCGGCGTCACCGCGAGTTTCTGCCGCCCCGGCGACGTTTTTCGCTTCTACGAAATCAACCCACTCGCGCTTTCCATCGCCAGCACGTGGTTCACGTTTCTGCGCGATTGCAAGGCCGATCACCAGGTCCTGCTCGGCGACGCGCGCCTCACTCTCGAAGCCCAACCCAGCCAGCAATTCGACATGATGGCCATCGACGCGTTCTCGAGCGATGCCATTCCCGTGCATCTCCTCACGCGCGAAGCCTTCGCGCTCTACTTCCGGCACCTCAAGCCCACCGGAATCCTGGCTGTGCACGTTTCCAATCGCTATCTCGATCTGGTCCCCGTGGTCTCGCGCAACGCTCGCGACTTCGCCAAAACCGCGGTCGACGTCAACGACGAAGATGAAGAGCAGGATTATTTCTCAAACAGCGATTGGGTGCTCATCGCGGCCGACGCTTCCATCTTCCGCGATCCAGCATTCAAGTCGTCGAGCGTCCAGCCCGCCCACTCCCGCCCCAACCTGCGCCCCTGGACCGACGATTACAGCAACCTATTCCAAATCCTGCGGCTCCGAAGCCGCTGACCCTGTGTTCATCCGTATTTATCTGTGGCTAATGACTGCCTGGAATCCTCAGCCGATCCCGATGCTCATATTGAGCAGCAGATCGTTGACGGCTTTGTCGAAGGGCGGCGTAGAGGCGAGCTCATAAAGCTGTCCGCCGTCCTCGATATCGCCCGCCAGCCGCTCCTCAAGAACGCGGAACTGATGCTGGAAGGCTGCGGTGAGCTCCGCAATCGCTCGGGTGAATTCGTGAGCGGAGGCGAATCGGCAGGCCAGCTCATAATGGATTTCAGAGGCCAGTGGCGAGTGCGGGGGAGCCAGGCCCAGCGCGCGTTCCATATAAAATCGCGACCGCGCCGCATCGGACCGCATATAAACGCGCGAAAAATCGAGATACAACGCCGAGAGAGGGGCGCCGAGTTCGCCGCCGGCGATGGCGTCGAAATGCGCGGCCATATTTTCGTCGCGCAATAAATCCAACTTGGATTCCTCGCTGAGCGGCTCGCCGAGCCATCCTTGGAGGCGCGCGGAGATGTCGGCGATTTGCCGGTCATAATCCGCCGACGCCGTTGGACTCAGTTGGCCGAGACCAGCGACTCCGCCTGCCAGCCTGCCCTCCACCGCCTGCTCCGTTCGTTCCTGCAGTTCGCGCAGATCGCCCATCGCCAGCCCAATTTGATCCTGCATGTGGCGGATGGTCTGGTTGGCTTGGCGCGAAAAGCTGGTGGCGCTCAGGTAGGAAGACATCACAATCACGATGGCGTATACGCTGGAGGTTCCAAGCAGAATCAAGACCAGCAGCTCCATGTCGCCGACGCGCTTGGTGAGCAGATCCATGCGGTCCTGCAGGATCAGTGCGCGATTGTCTTCGTTCAACCCTGGCTCATGCAGCGGCAGGGAAGCCCATTGACGATAATTCCACAGTTCAAGAGCCGCAAGAACCAGGATGGCGGCCAATGCCGCGAGCACCAGACCCAGCGCAACTTTGCGAAGCACTGCCATTTTGACAGCTATATCTTATAGCCGCAGCGTGGATTTTCGAGATCGAAGAAGTACCGGTAAGCCGCCACGCCAGGACTGGGCCGAGACGCGATACAAGCGGCCCGAGTACTAGGTACTACTTCCGCGCGCCCCGCTGCGGCTTCTTCAATCTGGACTGCCGGAGCTTGCCGGACTTCCGCTTGGGCTTGCTGATGATGAAAGTCCCGCTGCCATGGGCTTCGGCTGAATACACTTTGTCGTCTACCATAAAGGTTCATTGTCTCATGAAACGCCTGTTCTCTATTCTCGCCGTCCTGGCATCGATGGCGGCCGCGCCGTCCCAGGAACTCTTCACGCACATCGGCGCGATCAAGCAAGGCCTGTCGGCCATCACCGGCCTCGACTTCACGCGCGATGTGCCCTACGCGTTGATCACCAAGGATCAGCTGCGCAAGTATCTGGAACGGCGGCTGCACGAGACCATGAAGCCGGACGACGTGCGCGCCGAGGAAATCACGTTGAAGATGCTCGGGCTGGTTCCGCAGGATTTCGATCTGCGCGCTAATACTCTGGCGTTGCTCACCGAGCAGGCCGCGGCGTTTTACGATTACAACCAGAAGCGCCTCTTCGTTCTGAAGGACGCGGGCGCCGGTGACGACGAACGCGTCGCGTTGATTCACGAACTGGCGCATGCCCTGGCCGATCAGCATTTCCACCTGGCGAAATTCATCCACGAAGGAATGAAGAGCGACGATGACTCCACTGCACGCCAAGCCGTCATGGAAGGCCAGGCCACGTGGCTGATGGCGGCTTACATCGCCAAGGAGGAAGGCGGACTTCCGGAAGTTCCGCCGGAGCTGATCGAGAAGATGCGGAAGAGCGTAGAGAGCTCCGCAGTGGAGCAGTATCCGGTGTTTTCGCAGGCGCCGCTGTACATTCGCGAGTCCCTGGTGTTTCCCTACGCCGATGGCTTGGCCTTTCAGGATGCCGTGTTTCGCAAGCTGGGCAAGGAAGCGTTCGCCGAAGTGTTCGTGCATCCGCCCAAGAGCAGCGGCCAGATTATGCATCCGTCGCGCTATCTGGCGCACGCGGGCGTCGCGATTCCCGATCCTCCCCCGGTGCCGGATGCGCGCGAGTTTCGCAAGCTGGCCGAGGGCACTTTGGGCGAATTCGATCTTCGGGTGCTACTCACGCAATACACCAGCGCGGACGAAGGCGCTGCCGCGGCGGAGCATCTGGTGGGCGCGTCCTACGAATTGCTGGAGAACAAGCGCGAGCAGTTCCCGGTGTTGGCAGTCGCGTCCGCTTGGGACTCGCCGGAATCCGCGCGCAAGTATTTTGAGCTTTATCGCGGAGTGATGCGGGGAAAATGGAAGAGGATGGAGATCACCAGCGAAACCTCGGATCGCGTGGAAGGGCGCGGCGGCTCGGGATATTTTCGAGTGTGGGTGGATGGTGATGCGGTGAATCAGATCGAAGGGTTGAAGACGCCCGTGCCGTAGATAATCGCCGTCACTTGTATTTGTCCCAGTGCCCCGTAATCTCCTGGACCACGGTGTTGCCCACCCGCCATGCGGATTCGAGCGCAGGTAGGTAGCCGACGTATTGTCGCCCAGTATTGTGAGCCAGATTCTGAGCGGCGGTCATGCCGGGCGGCGGTTGATCGAAGTCGCTGGCGGTGCGCAAAACCAGGATACGGCTCCAATCCACGCGGCCGCTCTTGGCCAGCATCTCGAGCGAAGAAAGAGTGCCGGTGTCCTCCATCGCGGTGGTGACGTAATTGCCTTTGCCTCCGGTGTGATACTTCACCCATTGATTGGCCCATTCGCTCAGCTTGGCGCCGGTGAAAAACGTGCTGGAGGAGATCGTGTCGCCCTTCAGCACGAAAGGAGGACGCCGGGCGTTGGCGGACGCGTACGCGGCGCGGTCCTTCTGCATTGCCGGTGTGTCGCCGAGGCTGACGTGCTCGGTGAGATGAAAGGCCCAATCCACCAGCGCGGCATTCAGATGATACATCTCGCCCCGATTTTCGCCACGCGGGAGTTCATAGGGCTTCGACTTGCCGAACGGAACGAAGCCGGTGGACCAATCGGCGGGGATCTCGCGGCCGTCGATTTCGTAGCCCAAGTCGCCATCGACCACCCATTCGGCCCACGCGGCCGATCCGAGCGATGCATCCGTGGGATCGACGCCGGCGATGCCCGCTACGATCCAGTAGGCCTTGCTGAGATCGAAACGCGGGTCGAGCCCCAGGGCCATAATGCTGCCGGCGGCTTTGGCTGTTCCCATGCCAGTGAGCACCGCGAGGACTCCGTCGCGATTCATGCGCAGGCTGTGGTAGGCCTGGGGGAAGGGAAGCACCTGGTCGAGATGATCGCGTTCCACCCAATACTGGAGCTCGCCCGGGCGGTCGCCCGTATCGGCGCCGGCTTCGAACATGGTCACGACGACGACTTTCACTGGGATCGGCTGGTCCTTGGCGAAACTCGCGGACGAGGCGATGCCGAAAACGATGAGGAGCGCCACAACGTTACTTCGCATGAGCGTAATTTACTTGAGCCCTTCGGCTAAAAACAAATTCGTCACCGCGCGGCGGTAGCGGTACGCGAACGTCTTGCCATCGGGCGTCGCCATCACTTCGCCGTACAATACGCCCGCCGGATCGGCCGGCGAAAGCGTAGTGGCAAGCTGCTGTTGCCCAGTCGCTAAATCCACCACCATGATGTGCGCTGGAAATGCTCCGTTCCAGGTGTACAACTTGCCGCCCGTGCCGAATTGCACCGGCATTTCCCCGGTCTGGATGCCTTTCACCGGCTGCGGCGCCCCGCCGTCTAATGAGTAAAGCGCAAACTCGCGTTGTGCGTTTCGCGCGATCAGCGAGTGGCCGTCGGGCGAGATAAACGGATTCGTTACGCCTTCCCCGGTTATCGGCCGCACCTTGCCCGCCGCCAGATCAAGCAGATAGATGCGCGGCGGCTTGCCGGGTTCTGCACCCGCGAATGCCACGCGTGAACCGTCGCTGGTCCAACTCCCGCGAGAGTCGAGCACGTGAACTGGACTGATGTCGATGTCGCGCGCATCGCCGGTGCCAGTCGGATACAGCCTCAAATGCGAGTTCGCGCTGGCCATGCCAACCAGGATATGTTTGCCGTCGGGCGTAATCCCGATTCCCGCACCGTCTCCGATGCGAACCGGTGTTGAGCCGTCATTCTTGGCGAAGTACACCGTGTAATCGAAGCCCGAGTTCGCGCCGCTATATGTCACCGAAAGCTGAGTGCCATCGGCGGAAATGCCATCCACCTCGTTGCTCTCGCTGGCCACATCGACAGGTCGATCGGCGGTTTCCGCTGGTCCATGGCTATCCGCAGCGTGAAACGAAATGCCGCCGCCCTCCTGCGAATCGCCCAGCAATACTTTGCCTGAAGCGCTGATGTCTTGCAGCCACAAATAGCCGGGCGATTGAAGAATGTTGCGTAGCTTTCCTTTGCGATCCACAGCCATCAGTTTCTGCGGCTCCGCGTTTTCGCTCGCAGTGAACCAAATTTCGTTGCCCGAAGGCCCCCAAGCCATTCCGCGTACCGATGACCATTCCGCCGTCAGGCGTTTCGATTTGCCCTGCAAGTCCACCAGCGTGACAAAACCGCGGTCGTCCCCCAACACCGGATGCTCGGCGAAAACGATGTCGCTGCCATCTCGCGACATCCGGACGCTGCTGATGTAGCCGCTGGTGCGGAAGAGCACCGTCCCGGACGGAAACTCGAGAGTCTCCACCGCTCCGGAGCAGCGCACCAGGGCCGCTCGCTTTCCGTCCGGCGACATATCTCCGTCGCACACGCTATCGAGTAATGGGCGCGGCGCACCGCCGGTCAGCGAGACTTCGGCCAGCGTGCCGGTGGTCATCCAATTCAATGTGTGATGCATGCCCAGCGATATCGCCATCTGGCCATTGGCGCCGATGCCCAGGATGTTCGCCGGGGGCAGGTCCAGGCTGCGCGATTCCAAGCCGTCCAGGCCGGTGGTGAAAATTTCGAACGGCTTGCCGCTCCACGACGCGCCATAGACCACGTTCTGCCCGTCCGGGGTAAAGCGCGCGGTCTCGATAAATCCGCGTCCGAAGACCAGTTGGTGGAAAATTGGCTCGGGAGGCTTGCGCAGCTTGAAGCCGGCGAAAACTCCGATGGCCCCGAGCGCGGCGGCGGCTAGCGCAATCACCGGCATCGGGATCGAGCGACGCTTCCCCTGCGCCGGGATAGCCGCTTCGCGCGTGCTGCTAGATGACGGAGCGGCTAAAGCCTCCAGCGCAAAAGCCAAATCGCGGGCCGATTGAAATCGTTCCTCGGGCGCCTTCTCCAGACACCGCCGGATCACCCGATCAATCGCGGGCGGAACGTTTCCGGTAATCGCGGGCGGATCTTCCTTGAGGATCGCATTCATCATCTCTACGGACGAATCGCCGTGGAAGGCGCGCAGTCCAGCTACCATCTCGTAGAGGATCGCGCCAAAACTGAAGATGTCGGAACGCGCGTCCGCGGGCTTGCCGCGCACCTGCTCGGGCGACATGTAGCCGGCGGTTCCGAGCACCATGCCCGGATCGGTGACCGCGGTGATGGTCGCGTTCTCGCCACTGCCTTCCGCGGTCGATTGCTTGGCCAGACCGAAGTCCAGAATCTTCGCCCGTCCGTCGCGAGTGAGGAAGATATTGTCCGGCTTGATATCGCGATGCGCGATTCCCTTTTCGTGTGCCGCTGCCAGCCCCTTGGCGATCTGGATTCCCAGGTCCATCGCCTTTCGCACCGGCAGAGCGCCCTCCAGGAGCCGCTGCCGCAGGCTTTCGCCGTCCAGGAGTTCCGAAACCAGATAATGCGTCCCGTTCTGCGAGCCGACGTCATGAATCGCGAGAAGATTGGGATGACTCAACGCTCCCAGGACCCGCGCCTCCTGTTCGAAACGCCGCAACCGCTCTTCCTGCGCGCTGAATTCCGCCGGCAGAACCTTGATGGCGACCGTGCGCTCCAGCCGCGTATCGCGTGCGCGATAAACTTCGCCCATGCCGCCTTTGCCGATCAAGCCGCTGATCTCGTAAGGTCCTAGGCGGTCTCCAATGGTGAGTGGCATGTCGAAGGTCCAACTTAGTTTACGCGAACGGCGTTACTACTTTTGCGGCGCGTCACTGGTCCCTGGAGGGGTTCCTGGCGAGCCTTTCTGAAACCGCCACTGGCCTGGGTCTGGCGGCGGCTTGAACTCGTCGGTGCTGAACACGCGTAGTTGTTGTCCCGCGCCCGCGATCTTCAAGACCAGCGCCAGGTAACTCCTGGGGCCCTGGAAATAGGAGACTCGCATGCTATGAATTCCGCCCGCCAGGTCGACGGCTCCAGCCTTTTCCTCGGGAGGATGCACGCCGTCGTTATCGATCACAAGCTGATCGTCGATGTAGAGCTTCGCGCCGTCATCTGATAGCAAGCTGAACGCGTATCGGCCTGGATCATTGATCCAGAACCTCCCCGTATAATCGACGGCGAACCACTCGAAGCGCTTGGTGAGGCCTGGGAAGCCCTGTTTGAAATTTTGCGGCGGGACATTCAGAGACGAAGTGTAGATCGCCGGCCCCGCAGGTTTCATCTTGGATAAATCGGGGAGTTTCTTGCTGTTGTGGTGGATGTGATAAACGAGGCCGCGCAACCCGGAGGGTATCACCACCGTGGTTCCGAAGACGGGCGTGGACTCGTCTTGCGCCGCGGCGGCCAAGCAAGTAAGCGCCAAAAGCAGCCACGCCGCGCGCATAATCTAGACTGGCGCCTCGGAAACCGCTGGAGCGGGAAACATCTGGCCGAACCAAAACGCGTTCGGGGATGCGCCGTGCCTGCGATAATGTTCCAGGCGCTCGCGCGCTTCGTCGAGACTGGGAACGTGGCCCGCCGGTAGCCACCACAGCACGTAATGCGCCTCGCGCGGTTTCTCGAACCATGCCGAACGCTTAACGTAGTATTCCAAGTGGCCCGAGCGATACACGAACTGCTTCAAGTCTTCCGGCGTCTTCCACACCGACATATTTACCAGCATGAACGGGTCGCGCGTCCACGGATGATGGACGCCCGTGGCGTTACCGGAATCCGACTGCAAGCGCCATACGAATCCAGGCGAATGATCGGCCAACTGGTTGATGTGATCCAGGCCGTCCACGAATTCCTGGATGCGCGGATCATCCAGGGGATGCAGCAGGCGGGCGATGTTGAGTTGCGCCAGATGGAAGCCCATAGAAGCATCGTAGCGGAAACCGGCGTTCCTGAACGGGCCTGGCTCACTACGATATAATCTGGGCGTAAACTAGAAGTAAAGGAGTCTCTGGATGCGCTTGGCTTGTGCTGCCCTTTTTCTCGCCGCTGGAATCGGACTGAATGCGGCCACCCCGAAAGCGGAACCATCGAAGACGGAGGCGCCGCCGGTGATCCGGAAATCGCCTGAATTCGTCATCAAATTCGTGGACGGCCATCAGATGCTGCTCAGCAGCTTGAAGGGGAAGGTGGTGGCGCTGTTGATGGTCCACACCACTTGCCCGCATTGCCAGCACACCTCGCAAGTGTTCACCAACTGTATAAGGAGTACGGCCCGCGCGGATTCCAGCCCGTGGATGCGGCTTTCAACACGATGGCCAATCTCTACGTTGCCGATTTCGTGAAGAATTTCGGCATCGGTTATCCGGTTGGTTACAGTACGCCCGAGGAAGTGATGTCTTACCTCGGCCGCAACATTATGGAGCGCTATACGGTTCCGCAAATCATTTGGATCGACCGCAGAGGCAATATTCGATCGGAGACGCCGTCGGCTGGCGACGATCCTCAGTATTATACCGAAGGCTACTGGCGCAACATGATCGAGACACTGCTCAAGGAGCCTGCTGCCAGCACCACGCACCACACCCGACTGCGGCAAAGCGCAAGCCGGTCGCGCAGAAGTAGCGGAGTTTCGCGCTTGGATTCGTCGGCGCGGCGTATAATAACGACAGAGCGCCCGTAGCTCAGTCTGGATAGAGCGTTTGCCTCCGGAGCAAAAGGT
>CAVYZD010000003.1:0-1038805 GCA_963772905.1 Bryobacterales bacterium
TGAACTTCTTATCTGCCCCTCCGCAGCCAAGCCTTGGAAGCGCTTTTTCCAAGGCCCGAAGGTGTAGCCGCGTGCGGCCTCGTCAATCGCCATAAAGCCGATGTTATGGCGATTTCCAGCGTATTTCTCACCAGGATTGCCCAATCCGACGATCAGTTTCATGATCTGTTTCCCGTCTCTTCCATGACCGATGCCGAAACCGATGCAATAAGCGCGGCGGTTATTCTTCCTTTGCCTCTTCGGCAGGCTCGGCGGCGGCCTCTGGCTTGAGAGCGGACGAGCCTGCGACCGAGGCGACGGTGAAGTCGCGGTCGGCAATCACCGGCGTAATACCTTCCGGCAGTTTAATGGCAGAGATATGAACGCTGTCGCCGATATCGAGGCCGGTAAGATCCACGGTGATGCCTTCCGGGATCGCATCGGCCGGGCAGGAGCATTCGATTTCGTGGCGGACGATATTCAGCACACCGCCGCGCTTGAGGCCGGGAGAGGCGTCCTCGTTCACGAAATGGACGGTGAGGGCTACGTCGATCCGCGATGTCCGGCTGACGCGCAGGAAATCTACATGGATGGGAAATCGCGCACCGGATCGACCTGAACGTCGCGCGGGATCACGCGCTCTTTTTTGCCATCCACGTCGAGCAAGTAGACTGTAGAGAGGAAATGGCCAGTCTGATAGTGCTGCCACACGAGCCTTGTATTCGATCGCCACATTCTCCGGGCCCTGCTCGCCGCCATAAACGACCGCGGGGACCATTTTTTTCGCCCTGAAGCGCGCGGTTGGCGAGCTTGCCAGTGCCTTCGCGCGCGGTTGCCTTCAGTTCGATAAGCTCCGCCATGATCTTCTCTATTTGCTAGGTGAGCGCGATTGTGCGGCGAACATGCGCGCGAACCTTCGGCACTCGGGGTGTTTCAAACCACCTCTATAAGGGCAAGCGCGCCGAAAGACAATAAGTTGATGGCCAGTTTGTGGGCTAGTTTCGTACCCCGCGCCGCCCGTTCAAATCGCATTAACATCATAAAGCAAGAATTGAGCGTCCACGGTTAGCAACGTCAGTTTCTCGATGCCGGCCTGCGCAATCAGTAGCCGGTCGAACGGATCGGTGTGGTGAAGCGGCAGGCTGAAAACGGCTTCCGCATGAATTGGGGAGACATTGAGGGGGAGAAAGCCTGCTTGCGGCAATCGTGCCGCAAGTTGGTCGGGGGCCTTGAGTTTTCCCAATGATTTTTTGATTGCGATCTCCCAAATCGAGGCCGCGCTGAAAAAAACCTCGGCAGTGGAAAGCAGTATCGCGCGATGCCGTTCCGGAAGGCGCTTGTCGTTTCCAATGGCCCACAACAGGACATGCGTGTCGGCAAGATAACGGGTGCCCGTCATTTTGTATATTCGCCGAACATATCGAGAGGAGCGTCGAAATCGTCAGACATCCAGATTTCGCCCTCAAAAGCACCGATGCGGGGCAAAGAGGCGCGTTCTTCAATGCCCTCGATGCGCGCGACCGGTTTGCCATGGCGCGTAACGATGACTGTTTCGCCGGCCTCGGCTGCCTTCAACAGCTCCGCAAAATGCGCTTTTGCTTCCGAGATCGTGACTTGCATTGATTGCCCTCGATTATGACCGTAATTTAGGTCATTTTATTTGAACCTTCAAGATTAACCTTTGCTTGCGTATAAGTGGCCTTTTATATAAGGTATCACTTATGGATTTGTTCTACATTTTGGCTGACCCCACCCGGCGCCGGATGCTCGATATGCTGCTAGCGCGTGAGCGTGCGGCCGGCGAGTTTGTCCGAGCCTTCCAAGATTTAAGTCAACCGGCCGTGTCACAACACCTGAAGGTCCTTCGTGCAGCGGGCCTTGTCGAAGTCCGGACCGATGCTCAACGCCTGCTTCATTCACTGAGGCCGGAGCGGTTGAGTGAGATCGATGAGTGGATTGGCCGGTACAGGCGCTTCAGGCCAGGCGAAACTCGATGAACTCGAGCGGCCTCTCGAGCGCAAGCCTCACATGAAACCCGAAAGCACCGATTAGGAGGATACAATGACGGGTTCAGGCCTTGGGAAGGTTGAATTGGAGGGCGATGAGACCTCCATCGTCTTCGAACGAAAACTCAATCACAGCCCGGAGCGCGTCTGGCATGCGCTCACGGACGCGAACGAGCTTCGGCAATGGTTCATGGCCGATGCGGTAATCGAAGGACAAGCCGGCGGCAAAATTAATATGATGACGGGGATATCACGGTTTCATTGGAGCGGCACAATCCTGACTTGGGAGCCCTTCAGGGTTTTCGAGTACGAAGCTCATATCGCGCCGCACGAGCATCTTCCGGGGGGAGAGAATGCGGTCGTGCGCTGGGAGCTTGAAGAGAAAGACGGGGGCACCCTTGTGAGAGTGTCGCATCGGCGCTTAAGCCGGAGAACGGCGCTTGGGTTCGTGCCGGGTATGCACGCCTATCTGGACCGGTTGGAAGCACAGCTGAATGGCCTGCCATTGCCGAACTGGATGGAAAGATATGGTGCTGTAAGAGCTGAATATCCATCTTGGCCCCCTGCTTCGTGACACGTCTATCAGCCAAGATGCGACGAATTAGTTGCGCTTTTCTTCGAAGCGGTCTGCGGGGCGCGAGAGTCTGTACCAACTTAGCCGGCCCGGATCGGCGACGCCCGGAAGTACCTCGATGACGTCTCCAAGCAGGGGGACGCCTTGGCGCCGCTAAAGCCCTTCGTGGAGGAATAGCTGCGCCGCTACTCAAAAAACAGGGTCGAGACCGACTTCTCGTCCGATGTGCGCTCGATCGCCTCGCGGCGCAGGGAATACGGAGGCGTCCTAATTCGAGCTGGAACCGGCTCGAAGTCGCGCCTTGTAGCCGTGCGCTGACTTCGCCACAGTGTAGTCACCCGCGTAGGGTATCGGACCTCTTCCAATTTGCAGCTGCGCAAGCTTAGCCGCTAAGGAAACCATGCCGCAGAGTTGTTCGCACCTAAACTCCAAAAAAACACTACGTTGGATTGCAGTCTGGAAAGCTAATTCTGTGGCGTTTTTCACAACCAAGCTATCCTGGTTACGTCCTATCGCGAGGGGAATGTTTTCGAAAAGGTCCCACTCGCTCCTTCATGACTTTAGCGTTGCGCTAGCATTGCTGTTTGGCGCTGTTCTCGTCCCCTTATTCGTCGATCCAATTGTGTCCGGCCATCTTCCGTTCATAACGTTCTTCCCAGCGTTGATCGCGGTGGCCGTCCTGTGCGATCTCCGGATAACAGTTGGATTCGTGATCGCGTCGGCTGTGCTCGGCAGCTTATTGTGGAACCCCCCAACCAGGTGGATGCCTATTATCATGTGGTGGGATCAATTCTTTTTATGCTCACTGCCACAGTGATCGTGGCGCTAACCGAAGCGCTAAAGGACGCCTACAGCCAGATCGCGGCTGCCGAAGAGCGGCTTCGCACGATCAACGGCGGACTGATGCATCGCATCCGCAACCTTTTTCAGATATACCCCGTTCACGCCAGAACCCGAAAATCCTTTGGGGAGATGACGCGAAAATTATCGGTGACGGTATCGCAGTAGGAGGTCCAGTTTTTCGGAACCTCCTCGCGCAGGAAGGTCAGCATTGCGCCGCAAAAGCCGTTGAACTTGGCGTAACATCGATTGTGGGTGACGTTTTTGTGCATCAGCCCCCAGAGCCGCTCGATGGGGTTCAGGTGCGGGCAATAGGCCGGGATGAAGTGAAGTCTGATGCGGCACTCCGGCCGGGCTAGCCAGTCCTGTACCATTTGGGCGTGGTGATATCTGGCGTTATCCAGAAAGACGTGAATGAGTTTTTTGGCCGGGTACATGGCCATAATCGCGATGAATAGCGCGATCGTGCTCTGTGCGTTGACGCTCAGCGCCTCGATCATGCGCGTGCTTCCCGTCTCAAGATCGATGGCGCCGTGGATGTTGAGCCGGTCCCGTCCGCTGTTCTGCTCCACCGCAACTTTGGCATCCTTGGGCGCCCAGCAGCCCATAGGGCGCACGGCATGCGTGGGGTGAACGGCATCGGCGAACATCACGGCTTCGTCTTGCGGCAAGCCGTTCAGCAAGGCATTGTAATCTTTGATGAAGTCTTGCTGTTTTTTCTCAACCAGCTTGCGCGGAATGGCCTGCGGTTTTCGATGAACCATACCGAGGCGATGTAAAAGCGCGATCAAGCCCGATCGCCCCTCGTAGGCGATCTCGAACTCTTTCTCGATCCACTCGCCGATCTGGCGCGCCGAACGCGGCAGCGTCTCCCCGATCCACACTTTCAGCCTGCCCTGCTGTTCGATGCTAAGGCGGCAGGCGCTGCCTTCGTAACCAAATCCGGCAAGCCCTTCGATTCCGTCTTCTTCATACAGACGGTGCCATGTCCGCACGGTATCGTCGTCGATAAACAAAACCTTCGCGACTTCCGCGCAGCTCATGCCGCGATTGAGAAGCAGCAGTGCATTCGCACGCCGGCCAAGCCGATGCTCTACCGACCCGTCCCGAGCGAGCTCGATCAGGTCGCGTTTGGCTTCAGCATCGAGAAAACCGGCGCGAATCATTCCCCGATCTGAATCCGTGCCGCCGTTCCGCGCAAGGGAATTTTCGGCTATTCACAGAGTTCGGGGTATACAACTCAAAAAATACGCTTATCTCTGTGGATTGCGTGTGGCGCACGCCTGGCGGGTGGTGTGCGAAATCGCTTACACCCTTGAGACATGGCTTTGCCTCAATTCAGAGATTAACGTTTCTGTGGGGGTATTGAGCCAGCGCTAAGGTCTTCAGCGGTGATTAAGCTCTGCATGCGAGCACCCGGCATCACACGGCTTTCAACGATTGCCGGCATTATGCTCGGCATGGTCCTCCTGACCGTGGCCGGGCCCGGTAAGGTACTCGCGCAAAACACGGATGGACAGGGCCTTGAGGCCTTCACCCGTGCGGTCCAAGCCTACGATGCCGGCGATTTGAACACCGCAGCGGGTTCACTGGATGACGCATTCCAAAGAGGCCTTTCCAAGGAGCTATCGGCGCGCGCCACCTTGCTCCGTGCTCCATATTTACGAGCGGGGCGGCGCACTTGCGAGAGCGCTCCAGGATTATTCGAACGCGCTATGGATGGGTACGCTTCCTGCTAACGAGCGGCAAAAGGCGACTGAGGGTAAGCAGCGCGTGATTGCCGCGTTGGGGTTGAATACCCCGGCACAAGGTTCCCCACAAGCGAGTGCGGCCGGCGCGCAACAGGGCTCCTCTGGCGGCTTTTTTGGCATGTTCGATAACGTTTTTGGTTCTTCGAAACCTGCTGCGGCCGCGCCTCCTCCGCCTCCTCCGCCGCCCCCGGTTCAGACGGCCCAACCGGCACAATCAGGCTGGCAGGCGGCACCAGCATCTTCGGCCTCCGGCGTCCTGACCCGGCCTAAGGAGGCGGACGTACAGCCGGCAAAGCCGCTGCGCCTGGAAAAATTGCGCAAACGAAAAGCCGCCGCTTCAGGCTGGGTCAGAGTGGCCTCTATCGAGCCCGTTGCGATCAGCCGCCCATCCAGCGCGAACGGCTTCCTGATCGTCTTCGGAACTGCGAGTAATGAAAGGGCAGGACACACCGAAGCGAAACAGATCAAGGCGCAGGTTGCCGACATCCTTGTCGCCCGCAATCTCGATTTGCAGCCGAATGTAAATGGTGGGGTTTTGATCGTGGCCGGACCTTATAAATCAAAGAGCGCAGCGCTCGCGCTTTGCTCCGCGATGAAACAGCGTGGAGTACGCTGTCAGGTCAATCCCTAACGCGCTGGTAAGCCTACCCCGCCTGCAAGAGGCGCATGGCGTCGGCGCGCTCGAACAGGGCGAGGCAGCGCCGCGCGGCCAGCCCTTGCGCGGATTTGAGATAGGGATCGCGGCCGAGCATGTACTTCGAAAGGTCGGCCGCCCGCTCGATAAGCGGCGCCGCTTGCGGCCAAGGTGCCAGCCGGAAGCCCGGATCGCCGCTCTGGCGCGCGCCCAGCACCTCGCCGCCGCCGCGCAGGCGCAAATCCTCCTCCGCGATCACAAAGCCGTCGTCGACCTGCCGCAGGATATCGAGCCGCGCTTTGGCGGTCTCCGAAAGCGGCGCCTTGTAAAGCAGCACGCAAGAGGATTGCGCCGAGCCGCGGCCCACGCGCCCGCGCAATTGATGCAGCTGCGCAAGGCCGAACATCTCGGCATTCTCGATAATCATTACGGTGGCGTTCGGCACGTTGACGCCCACCTCAATCACGGTTGTCGCAACCAGGATCGAGGTCTCGCGTGCGGCGAAGGCGGCGATGGCGGCATCCTTCTCCGCGCCGGAGAGCTTGCCATGCACCAGCCCCACGCGCTCGCCGAAAATTTGGCGCAGATGAGCGGCGCGCTCCTCGGCGGCGGCCATCTCGCGCGTGGTATCGCTTTCTACGGCGGGGCAGACCCAATAAATCTGCGCGCCTTCCTTGAGCGCGCGGTGCAGGCCCTGCACCAGTTCCTCCAGCCGGTCCTGCGGGATGGCGCGCGTCGAGACCGGCTTGCGGCCGGCGGGCTTCTCGGTCAGCTTGGAAACGTCGAGATCGCCATGCACCGAAAGGAGCAGCGTGCGCGGGATTGGCGTGGCGGTCATGACCAGAATATCGGCGTCGCCGCTGCGCGCCTTTTCTTGCAGCGCGAGCCGCTGCGCCACGCCGAAGCGGTGCTGCTCGTCGACGATGGCAAGGCCGAGATCGTGGAAGACCACATCGGGCTGAAACAGCGCGTGCGTGCCGGCAATGATCTGGATGGCGCCCGCGCTCAGCTTTTCCAGCAGCGCCGCGCGCGTCTTGCCTTGCTCGCGGCCCGACAGATAGCCGAGCGTAATGCCCGCCGCCTCGCAGAGCGGCGTCAACGTTTCGAGGTGCTGCCGCGCCAGCACATCGGTCGGCGCCATGATCGCGGCCTGCGCCCCGGCCTCTACCGCCGCCGCCATCGCAAGCGCCGCAACAACGGTCTTCCCGCGCCGACATCGCCCTGCAGCAGGCGCAGCATGCGGCGAGGTGCGGCCATGTCGGCTTTGATCTCGGCCAGCGCCTGCTCCTGCGATCGGGTGAGCTGATAGGGCAGGGCGGCGCGCATCTTTTGGGCGAGATGCCCGTCGCCCACGAGCGAGCGCCCGGCAAGCTGGCGGTAGCCGCGCCGGACGAGCGCGATGGCGAGCTGGGCCGAGAAAACCTCGTCGAAGCCGAGCCTTTCGCGCGCCTTGGGCCAAAGCGCGATGTCGCCGGGCGATTGCGGCCTGTGCAGAAGATGCAGCGCGCGCGAGAATGACGGCCAGCCTTCGGCCTCCACAAGCGAGGAATCGAGCCACTCCGGGAACTCCGGCAAGCGGCTGAGCGCGTCGCCCATGACGCGGTAAAGGAGCTTCTGCGTAAGCCCAAGCGTGAGCGGATAGATCGGCTCGATCGCGGGCAGCTTGGCGCGCTTCGGCGGGCGCCAGGATATAATCGGGGTGCGCCATCTGCAGCCGCGCGCCGTATTTCTCCACGCGGCCGGAAACGAGACGCGGCTCGTTCAGCGGCAGAAGCCTTTTGATGGCGTTGCGGTCGCCATGGAAGAAGACGATGTCGAGGCTGCCGCTCTCGTCCTCGCAAACCACGCGCAGGGGCGCGCGCGCGGCGCCCTTCGGCGGAGCATTGTACTTCACCGGCGTCACCAGCAGCGTCGCGATGCCGCCCGGCGCCGCACTCGCGATGGAAGGCGAAAGCCGCCGGTCGAGATAGCCCGCGGGCAGATGCCAAAGCAGATCGATCACTCGCGGCGGGGACAGCGGCTTGGCCAGAAGCTTGGTCAAAAGCTCTTCGCCGCGCGGGCCAAGGCCGCTCAGGCTTTTCAGCGGCGCGTAAAGGCCCTCCTCGCCAAGCAGGCGCTCGCGGCGCGGACGGTGTCGTCTGGCTTTGGAAGCGTCATGCGCCCTGGAGATGAGCGCAATTCGCGGCCATGCCAAGGCGCTTCGCCAGGTGTAACCCCAGCGCGGCCGGGTAAAGCTGAGTCTGGCTTTGGAACGGACATGCGATCGCAAGATGTGGGCCTGTGTTCGCTATTCCAAGGCGATAGCTCTTCACGGAATTGGATGAATTGATCATGCGCCCGGAACCAAGTAAGGTTTGGATCGGTAGCCGCCATTCTTGCTCCATTTGCTTCAATTAAACCCCAGCATATCGCCTTAAAATCTAACAAACAGCACACCGGGAGACCCAACAAACAGCACTCCGTGCATAGCAGCAGGAAGCACGGAGCGCTGTGCTCTTGCGGTCAAGAAGCCTCGCAAGGATTTGCTCGCGGCCCTATATTGCGCAAAAGAAGGCGTATCAACCGGCGCAGCGCTCGCGCGATCCACAGGGCATTTTTATGGACGGGCTTGAAATCAGGCGCAAGCGCGCGCTTTATCGCGCCAATCACCGGGGAACCAAAGAATTGGACCTCATTTTGGGGCGTTATGCTTTAAGACAGACCTGTTTGAACAAATCTTTTATCGTATCTTAATAACAGCTTCCGAAAGGAAGTTAATAAGTGCAGAACATGTATTTGTTGATTCAACCCATGTGAAAGCCAGTGCAAATAAGCGGAAATTCGCAAAGAAAATTGTTCGTAAGGAAACTCGAGCTATCAAGAACGCCTTCAAGATGAAATCAATCAAGATCGTGAAAATCATGGAAAGAAACCTTTTCCACCGGACAAATTTGATAAGGAAGAAACGAAAGAAATTAAAGAAAGTACAACAGATCCTGAGAGTGGTTACTATGTGAAAGATGAACGGACTAAACAATTCGCCTATTCATTCCACTACGGCTCAAGCACCGGAATGGTTTTGTGTTAGGAACAATTGTTACACCTGGAAATACGCATGATAGTCATATGTTAGAGCCTCTAGTTGAACAAGTGATTGAAAAAGTTGGAAAAGCCTGAAGCAGTTGCTCGCAGATGCTTCTTATAAAACACCAGCCATTACAAGCTACCTTTATTTGGTAAAGGAAATCACACCGGCTTTACCCTATACACGCCCTCGAACAAAAGAAGGATCTTCTTCCGGCAAACATGAATATGTTTACGATGAACATTTTGACTGTTACCTTTGCCCATCGGGCGAGATTTTAAAGTACTCCACAACAAATAAAGAGGGATATCCGCGAGTACAAATCTCCAAAACACATTTGTGCGACATGCTCATTATTTATCACAGTGTACAGAAAGTAAAGACCATCAAAAAGTGGTGACACGTCATATTTGGCAAGAAAATATGGAAGAAGCAGATCATCTGCGTCATCATCAAAGATGTAAAACCTATCTATGCGAAACGAAAGGAAACGATTGAACGTGTATTCGCAGATGCAAAAAGAAAAGCATGGTAAAACGCATAATGCCGGGCTTGAGGAACGCGCTCGAGGAACAAGGAGAGATGACGATGAAATTGGCGAAAGCGGTGCTGCTTTTCACGCTGCCGTCGGTGGCGGCCTGGGCCCAGGTCAATATAGGCGAACAGAAGCCCGAAGCCAGTGTACCCTTCACCATGACCACGGTGGCCACGTTTGAACTACCCTGGCGGATCGCCTTCCTGCCCGACGGGCGCATGCTGGTCACCGAAAAGGTCTGGACCCATTTGGTTCGGTTACTCAGGACGGACAGAGTTCCCAACTGAGGTACACGCCTGCCGTGTATTGGCAGGGCCAGAGCGGCATGATGGGCGTCTTCCTCTCGCCGACTTACGCCAGCGACCAGCGTATCTATCTCACTTATTCCGAACCAGGCGACTACGGCGGCGGCCTGGTGCTGGCGCGTGCCAAGCTGAACACCGCCGGCAATGGGGGACCGGGCGCCGCGGGGCCAGTCGCCAGGCTGGAAAAGCTGGAAGTGCTGTGGCGTCAGTTGCCGAAAGGCAAGGGCGGCCAGGAAGGCGCGCAGATCGCCTTCGCTCCCGATGGCAAGTCTCTATTTCTCACCGTCGGCGACCGCCAGCGCTTCACGCCCGCCCAAGATCCGAACCAGCCCGAAGGCAAGATCCTGCACCTGACGCTGGACGGCAAACCCTCGCCCGATAATCCCAACTACGGAAAAACCGGTGCTTCCACCATTCCGCTCATCGATCCGGCGCGTAACACCGAAGCCGCCAAAACTGCGCCGGTGGTCAGCACCTATACGTTCACGGGTCCCAACCTGACCCCGGCCGAAACCTGGGCCAGCGGTGTCCGCACGCCTTACGGCCTGGCGTTTTCGCCTGCCGGCGAATTGTGGGAAGTGGAGCATGGCCCACGCGGCGGCGATGAACTGAACCTGATCGAGAAGGGCAAGAATTACGGCTGGCCGCTGGTGTCCTTCGGCAATAACTATGACGGCGTGCCGATTCCGAGGCCCGATACGCGGCCCGATCTCGCGATGCCGGTGCTTTATTGGGCGCCCGTGATCGCGCCGGGCAATCTGATGTTCTATCACGGCAATCAGACCTTCCCGCAATGGGATGGCAACGGATTTGTCAGCGGCATGGGGACCCGGTCGCTCAGCCGCATCATCTTTGATGGCCATGGCGGCGCGAAATCCGCCGAGCGTTGGGAGGTGGGGCATCGCATCCGCGATGTGGAAGAAGGTCCCGACGGCTCGCTATGGATGCTCGAAGACGCCAATCCCGGCGCCCTGATTCATGTGACGCCGAAAGTGGCCGGTTCGCGTTAGGCCACTTCTGGATTGATCAGCTTCCGCCCCTCATGCTGAGCTACCTCACCGAGTGGCTGGTCGGCGACAACCAAGTAATCAAGCAGATCTTGGCCCGCAAGGTCGAGGGCGACCGCAAGTTGGAGCGCGTCGAGCGTCCGTAAGCGGCGCGAAAATCCGTGCCTTCCTAGGAGCTGTTCGGCCGCCGTTGAAGTGATCTTCGGTAATGCTATTCACCTCGATGTCGCCGGCGGCGATGTCTAGGAGCAAGCGAGCGCGGTGCATTCCGACGGATTTGCGATCCAGTACGCCCGCGCGCACCTTCATTGCAAAGGCGGAGTGCAGTTCAAGCAACGTCACGGACCTCCTCGATAGAAGGGACCGTTTCCACGCCGGCAAGGTCAGCGCGCGCTCGGCCAACGACATTCATATCCCGCTGGCTACAAGAGCTGGTAATGTCGCAAATGGTGAGGCTCACGCGTTGTGACTCAGTCAACGAGAGCGGCTCCAGCGGGCGCAAAACGCCGTGTTCGTAGATCGCCTCCACGTCGCGCACCATACGCCCATTCCATCAGTTGGTTTGCGTCGACGTCCCGGTTGCATGCAGGGGGGCTTGCGCTCGCCGTCTCAACGATATATCTTATGTTGCAAGTGGCTACGGAGGCCTAGCGATGGATTCGGCAAAAAGGGCGAATGCGAAATCTGTGCGATACATAGGGTGGTGTCTGCCGCTCATGCTTGGGCTCTCGTTGGTGCGGCCCCAAGCTTCACTGCATGCTGCTCCTACAGTGAGCGCCGTGACCGACGCCGCGCGCGCCGATGACATAGCTGCGGTCCGCAAGCTGATCAAGGAGCACGTGGATGTGAATGCCCCGGCCACTGACGGCTCCTCCGCGCTCTTATGGGCTGCTTTCCACTCTGACGTGGAAATGACCAAAGCGTTGCTTGCCGCGGGCGCTTGGATAGAGACCCCGAACCATTACGGCGTGACTCCGCTGCTGCAAGCCAGCCGCAACGGCGACGTCGAGGTGATGCGGGCCTTGCTCGATGCCGGAGCGGACCCCACGCGTTGGCATCCCGAGGGCGAGACGCCTCTGATGGCTGCGTCGCGCACCGGCCGCGTGGACGCCGTTAAACTGCTGCTCTCGCGTGGCTCCTTGGTCAATGCCGCCGATCCGTTTCAGGAAGAAACTGCACTAATGTGGGCCTCCGCCGAAGGTCAATTGGAGGTGGTGAAGACCCTGCTGGCCGCGGGTGCGGATCCGAATCTGAAAGCGCACGTCTCCAGGATCACGGAGCGCAAGGATGCGGACCATCCTTCCGGCGGCTTTACCGCCCTCATGTTCGCTGTCCGAAATGGACACGAGGAAGTCGCCAAAGCGCTGATCAAGGGCGGCGCTGATCCGAAGCTCACCAATGCCGACGGCGCCAGCGCCACTATCGTCGCTATTGTCAACGACCGGTTCGATCTGGCCAAAGAGCTGCTCGACCTCGGCGCCGATCCCAATGACGGAGCCCTGTATTTCGCCGTCGATATGCATGACGCCACCATCGACATGCGCGCGCACGATGGCTCGCGGCTGCAACCCAGCCATCCAAATAATCTGACATCCCTGGCTCTGGTGAAGGCGTTGCTCGATCTCGGCGCGGACGTGAACAAACCGTTCATCGGCGCATTGCACTCCACCACGCTGTGCTGCGGCGCATCCATCAACAGCTCGCCGTTTTACCGTGCTGCCACGGCGGCCGACATTGAGGTTCTGAAGCTGATGCTAGGCAAAGGCGCCAAGATCGAGTGGAGCCCCAGCGAGGTCAAACCCAAGGATGGCAAGCCCGCTGGCCGCCCCAACCCGAGCGTCGGCAAAACGCCCATAATGGCCGCTATAAAAGGTGGCATGGGCGCACCCATTGCGGGCGGACCCGGTTTCACCCGCATTGGTCCGCCGGAGTACCGCGAGCCCGGTAGCCGCGATCCGCTGGAAGCGCTCAAGCTGCTGCTGGCGGCCGGGGCCGATCCTAATGTTAAGGCGCCCGATGGCACCACGCCGCTGCATGAGGCCGTGCAAGAGCTGCAAGTGCCGATGATTCGCGCCCTGGTCGGCGCCGGCGGCAAGCTGGACGCCGTCAACAAGGATAATCTGACGCCGCTGCTTCTGGCCGAAAAGCCCAAGAAACCAGACCCCCTCGACATGGGAGATCAGGACGTCTATAAACCGAAGCACAATTCGAAAGCGGAGGTCATCGCCTCCCTGCGTGAGTTGATGCACCTTGGTCCCAACGATCCGGCGCCTCAACCGCCGCCGCTGCCTGCTACCGACAAGGACAAGAAGGATGAAAAGAAAGTGACCGACAACAAGGAGCAGAACAAGACCACCGCGTCAGCGGTAGTCCCGAGCGCGCAATGAGTAGGATCCTATTCGCAACGGCTTTGGTCAGCGTCGGAATTGCCGCTGCTCCGCTGATGGCGCAGACGGCTAGCGCACCTTCAGCAAAAGGCGGGGCAACGGCCGACGCCAAATCCCGCGCGTTCGTCAATCAATATTGCATCGGCTGTCACAGCAACCGCGTGAAGAATCCCGCGGAGGCCCCGGTCAATCTGGAACCGGCGGCCTTCGACGACCTGCTCGCGCATGCCGGCACTTGGGAGCGAGTGCTACGGAAGCTGAGTGTGCGAGCCATGCCGCCTCCAGGCATGCCCCGGCCCACTGAAGCCCAGTACGCGGGCTTCACCAACTGGCTCGCTGGATCGCTGGATCGCGCCTGGGAAGGTCACAGCACGCCGGGCCAGTTCGTCGTGCATCGTTTGAATCGCGCCGAATATGCCAACGCGATTCGTGACCTGCTGGCGGTCGACATTGACGTGAACGACCTGCTCCCCACCGACGGCGCGGAATTCGGGTTCGATAATATCGCAACCGCTCTGAAAACCTCGCCGCTGCTGCTGGAGGGATACGTGAACGCCGCCGAGCGCGTCAGCGCCATGGCCGTGGGCGATCCCGAGGTGCGGCCCGGGACCACCGAGCATTCCATCAGCCGCGAATTCAGCCAGAACGGATACATCGAAGGACTGCCGCTCGGAACTGTCGGCGGCACGGTTGTCCATCACGTTTTTCCGGCGGATGCCGAATATAAGCTCTCGGGCCGGCTTGTCCGGGGCGTTCAGGAAGGCTACGCAGGCGTGGAAGGAAATGACACGCCCAACACCTTCGTCATCACCGTAGATGGCGCCGAAGTGTATTCGGCTCCGATTGGCGGGCCCGCCGATGACGCGATGCAAGCCAAGGATTTGGCCGCGGCGCAGCCAGTGATCGACAAGAGGATGACGGGACGCGTTCGGGTCACCGCCGGTCCTCACGATGTCGGCTTTACGTGGCGAGAGCGGCCGGCCCAGTTGCAGGACGTCTGGGAGCCGTCCCGGCGCGACAGCCAGGAGGTCCATATGGTCGCAGGCCTGCCCAGGCTGAGGACCGTGTCCATCGACGGCCCATACAACGTCCACGGCCTGAGCGAAGGGCCAAGCAGGCAAAAATTGTTTGTCTGCCATCCGGGCGCGGGCGTCACCCGCGTGACGGCGAAGAGCGCTACGGGTCCAACTCCGGATGAAAACGCCTGTGCGGTGAAGATCCTCACCAATTTCGCGCGCCGGGCGTATCGACGCCCTGTCACTGCAGCCGACGTCGAAGCGCCGCTGTCGTTTTACAAGCGGGAGCGACAGAGCGGCGGCAATTTCGACGATGGGATTCGCTCCGGTGTCGCCCGTGTTCTTTCCAGCCCCTACTTTTTGTATCGAATCGAGAGTGACCCGCCTGGCGCTCGCGCCGGTGTCGCCCATCCGGTCAGCGAAGTGGATCTGGCCTCGCGCTTGTCCTTCTTCCTGTGGAGCAGCGTCCCCGATGAAAAACTGCTCGACTTGGCCGCCGCCGGGCGGCTGCGTGAGCCGGAGGTGCTGACCGCCCAGGTGCACCGCATGCTCTCAGACGACCGCTCCGATGCTCTGGTCAACAATTTCACCGGGCAGTGGCTGCAACTCCGCAATCTGGAGGCCAAGGTCGTTCCCGACATTCTGATGTTCCCGGATTTCGACGACAATATCCGCAAAGGATTCCGCACCGAGACCCAGATGTTCTTCGGCTACATTTTGCGCGAAAACCGCAGCGCTCTTGAGCTCCTGAACGCGGACTACACCTTCCTGGACGAGCGGCTGGCGCGGCATTACGGCATCCGGGGCGTTTACGGCCCGCAATTCCGCAAGGTGAAGCTTACCGATCCCAATCGCCGCGGTTTGCTGGGGCAGGGAAGTATCCTTGCGATGACGTCGGTCGCCACCAGAACTTCGCCGGTTTACCGCGGCAAGTATGTGCTCGCTACCTTCCTGAACACGCCCCCACCGCCTCCGCCTCCGAACGTTCCCTCCTTGGACGAAAGTAACAAGGACTCGAAGGTTCCCAAGACCGTGCGCGCGCAGTTGGAATTGCATCGCAAGAATCAGCCTTGCGCCGGCTGCCATCGCGTGATCGATCCCGCCGGGTTTGCGCTCGAAAACTTCGATTCGGTGGGTGTATGGCGCGATAAAGGAGCCGACGGCACGCCGCTCGATGTCGCGGGCACGCTCGCGGATGGAACGCAGGTCAACGGGCCTCAGGCGCTGCGGGAGGCCATTGTGAGCCGTCCTGACGCGTTCGTGACCGTGGTTACCGAAAAGATGCTGACGTATGCGCTGGGCCGCGGGCTGGAGCCCGCCGACATGCCGGTGGTTCGCCGCATCGTGAGGAAGGCCGCTAAGAACGATTACCAGCTTTCCTCGGTTATTATGGGAATAGTGGAGAGTGCGCCGTTTCAGATGCGCACGAAGCTGGAACCGGCTGAGACCGTCAAAGGGCCGAGCGATAGAGTTATAGCTGCACGATCAAACAACGCTGGATCAAACGCCAGATCAAACAAGGAGTAGCTATGTTTATTACAAAGAAGCATCTTTCGCGGCGCACGTTCGTGCGTGGCGCCTTGGGTACTGCAGTCGCACTACCGTTGCTGGACGCCATGATACCGGCGCTCTCTGCTGCGCCGAAATCGCCGTTCCGCTTCGGCTCGGTCTACTTCCCTTGTGGCGTGTTTCCCACTACGTGGCATCCCGATGCGGCGGGGAGCGACTTCGTCTTCAAGCCGGTCATGCAGCCGCTCGAAGGGTTCCGGAATCAGCTCGTCACGGTCAGCAAGATGAAGGCGCCGTGGGGCGAATCGGTCCACCTGGGCGCCAGCTCCGCGTTCTTGAATGGCGTAGGTCCTGCCGTCCGCCGCGACGGGAGGGGCGACTCTTTCGGAAAGATTGAATCGAAAAAGACCGTCGATCAGTTCATAGCGGATCAAGTGGCGGGCGATACGCCGCTGCGGTCCATTGAAGTCGGCACCGAGGACATGGGTACCGCCGTCGGCGCCTGCGACGGTTTCGCTTGCACCTTCTTCAACACCTTGTCATGGCGCGACGATGAGAGCCCCCTGCCGGTGGGGATCAATCCGCGCGTCACCTTCGAGCGAATGTTCGGCGAGACGGATTCCACCGAGCGGCGCTTCGCCCGCCTGAAGGAAAAGCAGAGCCTGCTCGACTCGGTGACCGAGGAAACCGCGAAACTGAAACGGTCGCTCGGAGCGCCCGATCGCGCCATCCTCGACGAATATCTCGGCAACATCCGCGACGTCGAGAACCAGCTCCACCGCATGGAGACTCGTCTCGGCACCATCACCGGCAATCCCGAAGCGCCAGTGGGCTTGCCGGAGGCGTTCGACGATCACATGACCATCACCTATAACCTGATGCATCTGGCGTATCAGGGCGACATCAGCCGCGTGTTCACGTTCATGACCGGTCATGAAGCCAGCGATCGCGCCTACGGGCACATCGGAATTCCAGAGCAGCATCACACCATCTCGCATCATGGCAACGATCCCGAGAAGCTTGCCAAGTACGCCAAGATCGCGACCTACCAGATCCAGAAGTTCGCCGATTTCTGCGACAAGCTGAAGGCCACCAAAGAGGGCGACGGAAACTTGCTCGACCACGCCGTTCTGTATTGGGGCAGCGGCATGAGCAACGGCAATCAGCACGATCGCAACAATCCGCCTGCTGTCATCGTGGGCGGCGGTTGCGGCCGGCTGAAAGGTAATCGGCACATCGTCGCGCAGGATACGCCCACCGCGAACCTGCTGCTGGCAATGGCGCACATCGGCGGCGCCGAAATTGACAAACTCGGGGCGAGTACCGGCAGAGTCGATCTTTAGGTCTTAAACCTACGGACACTTCGGGGCGACGCGGGTCACGGTCGTGACGTTGATGCCATCAGCGCCGCCCGCGCCGATCAGGAGACCGCTCACAGCGACTCGCGAACCGGCTAACGAATCCAGGCGTGTTACGACGAACTTGAGCGGCATCGTTCGGGTGCCGAGTGGCCTTGTTGAGTCTTCGCCGGCCGAAGAAGCCCGTTCCGCCCGCTCCGGAGCGGTCGCTTTCATCACCACCCAATCCGCTCCGCTCTTAGCCAGGCAGCCCACCACGCGAGCCAGCGCGTCGGCCGGGAGCTCGGTCCCTCCGTCCTTCGGGACAATCTGCACGGCGGCAATGTTGTCGCGACGCAGTTCGGTGGCTCCCGCGGGGAAGCCGTTGGATTTCAGCATCAGCGCAACAATGTCCCGGTAGGTGGATTCGCTAAGGGAGCCGGGCGTACCGTTCGGCATGTTGGCATTGACGTACTCCAGCAGATCGCCGACGCTCTTTTGAGCGAAACTCTTCCAGAATGCTTGTCCCGAGAGCGGCGCCTTGCCCTCTGCCGCCAGTGTGTGACATCCCGAACAGCTTTGGCCAAAAGCGGCGGCGCCTCGGGCGGCTTGAGCCTCCGTATACACGCCGTTCCAGACGGTCCGGACGTGCGCGCCGGTCTGAGCCGTCGCGAGGCTAGCTGCGGCAAATGCGAGGAACAGGGGAACAGTCATGCGCTGCATTTCGTGATCCTGTCAGGTAGAACGAAGCCTTGTCAAGTCGTAAATGCGGACGCGACGGCCTGCGGAGAATCCCAAGTCACGTCGCCTTGCGCGACCTCGATTACCGCATGCTGACCTACTCGGTCTTCATGGCCATCGAGCCTGTCGATCAATACAACGTAGTACTGCAAGTCAATGTATCGCAGAGGCCCCCAGCCGAAGAAGTCGATCAGTGTAAACTCCACCTGTTCCCGCTTGAACGACCCGGTTACAGGTAGCCAGACGCCCGTGGGGCTGCTCGGGACGCTTACGTTAACTTGGATGCTGGCCAATTGGAGTTTACGAAACGCATAAACTGATTCCCAATCCCTAAGCTCGGGATCAACCCAAAAGCACTCGTTCCAGATGTGGCGCAGCGCGAGCCGGTATCGTTGAACTACTTCGTTAACGTTGACCATGCTTACGAATATCGCAGCAGCGCCTTGAACCCGTAATCCATGTGCTGTTGAATATGGCAGTGAAACAATGTCGGCCCCGGCTGGTCGGCCGTGAAATCCACGCTCGCTCGGCCATAGGTCGGCACCACCACGGTATCCTTGATCACGCCCGCCGTCGCCTTCCCGTAAATCTCCGCGATTTCCAGCTGATGCCGGTGCACATGCAGCGGATGCGAATCGTCGGTGCGATTGTGAAATGTCAGCCGGTAACGCGTGCCCTGCTTGAGCAGAAACTCCTGGTCATGCGGATAAGATTTGCCATTTACCGTAAAGCTGTTGAATTTCCCGGCGCCTCGCGGCACTTTTTCGAATATCATGTCGAGCCGCTCGGTAGGCGCGGGCTGCGATGGAGCTTTACCGAAGATCGTATAATCCCACGCGGATTTCGGCGGAGCCATCCACTGCGGCGTGCGATGCTGGTTCGCGTACTCGATGACGATGCCGAGTCCGCCTTCGCGCACCGGGTCCTCGGGCGCACCCAGAATCCAAACCCCCGGCTGATTCATCTCCACAATGGCGTCGATCCTCTCGCCTGGGCCTAGCATCAACACATCCACCGCCGCGGGCGCTGGCACCGGATTTCCATCCAGCGCAATCACATTGAATTTGTGGCCGGGCAGCGCCATATGCCGGATCTCGATCGCACTCGCATTCAAGAAATGAAACAACACGCGCTCGCCCGACTTCACGCGGATCGGTTCGCCCGCTCCGAGCGCCTTGTCGTTGATGGAATAAATATCGGACGCCACTTCCATCCCGGGCTGCCGCGTATCCATCACTGCCGGCTTCTCCGGCTGCGCTCCCGCTGGATCCAGATCGTCGTTATCCATCGCTTGATTGGTGAAATACGGCTCCCAATCGCGCAATGCCAGGTAATGCTCCTGATCGTACCGGCCCGGATTATTCGCGCCCTCGATAACGAGAAAACCGAACATGCCGGTGAAACTGCCGCGATGCAGATCGTCCATCGACATGGTGTGCGTGTGATACCAGCGCGTGCCCGCCGGCGTGGGCGTGAACTGATAATGGCGGCTCCCGTGCGGAGGAACCACCGGCGTGCCTTCTTCCTCCGACCCATCCACATCGGACGGAATCAGCAGGCCATGAAAGTGCACATACTCCGGCACGTCGGTGTTATTGGTGACGTTCACCGTTACCGGCACGCCCTCTTTCATCCGCAGCAGCGGCCCCGGCGACGTGCCGTTATACCCGATAGTGCTGATGATGCGATTGGGCGCCAGTTCCACCGTGATAGGCGCGATCTCGAGCGCGAACTCGGTCTTCGCTACATCCTGCGGTCCCGATGGCGCGAGAAACGATGTTGCTTGCTGTGCGCCCAGCCGGCCAGTTGCCGCCGCTAATCCCGCGAGTTTCAGAAAATCACGACGTTGCATCAGACCAATCCCGAAGCGCCACCGGTTTGCCGTGCGGCGTGTGGCGATACGCATCGGCCCATGCTTCCTTGCGTTCCCGCATGGCGGCTGCATTCGACAAGCCCTTTGCGGTGACCAATCGTTCGAGCGCTGCGAGCCAATGTTCGTAGTAGAGCGATCCGTCGTCCGGTTCACCGCGATCCGCCGCGGCCTTGAGTTCGTCGGCGAGCGCCGCCGCCCATTCCTTCCAGGTAAAGTGGCCCTGCTCGGATAGCCTCACCGCGAGCGCGAACGCCTGCGCCTGCCAGGGTTCGGCGAACACCGGTCCGTCTTCATCGCGCGGCAGACGCGGCAGGTTGATGTCAGGCGTGCTCAAGATAGTCGTCCCACAGATCCAAATGAACTGAGTCGCGGGGTGAGGCGTTCACACCCCAGAGTTCGCGCGCTTCAAAACGAACCGAGTAGACATGCTGGCGCTTTTCGCCCTGGAAGTGCGCGTGGGTGTCGGGAAACAGGTAGACACCGTGGTCGCGCGCGATGATTCCCAGCTTGCCTCGAGCATAACGCGGGAGTCGCGTGTGCCCGGTTGGATTCATGTTTCGGGCGCGCACGCGCTGGCCAACCTTGAACAGAGGTGGAATTTTGGGATCGTGACTCGAAGGAATATCGCGGCCAAGATCGCTGGGCTGCAATCGCGGCGGTCAACGCCGGCGTCGCTTTCGCCGAACCGGGATCAGGCGCGCCGGTTTCGATTTCCTACGGCGTCACCAGGCCGTGTTTCACCGCCAGTTGCTCATTGACCTGCAGCCACCGCTCGTAATACGTCATGCGAAGGTAGTCGGCGGGCGGGAGCAATTCGATTTGATGGCGCCACGCATCCAGATTCCATTTGCCGATGAACCGCAGTGACCGGTCGATCCCATACATCCGCCCTTCCCACGGCGCATGGAAAACGGGCTCACCCTTTTCGTGTTGCACGGGGCCCATATCTTGGAGACCGCCCATATCATGGACGCCGTTCATGCCTTTTCTCCCGGAGGCGGCACTTTGGAAACGCCCACCATCGCGTCCCTGGTGACTAGTTCCGCGAGTTCCGCCTCGTTCAGATGTTCCGTTCCCGCCGGACGTTCCGGCAGTACGATGTAGCGCAACTCCGCCGTGCTGTCCCATACGCGCACTTCGACGTCCTCGTCGAGTTCGGTGCCGAATTCGCGCAGAATCCCGCGCGGGTCGATCACGGAGCGCGAGCGGTACGCACTTGACTTGTACCAAACCGGGGGCAATCCGAGCACTGCCCACGGATAGCAGGAGCACAGCGTGCACACGACCAGGTTGTGAATCTTGGGACCGTTCTCCACCACCAGCATGTGCTCGCCCTGCCCGCTGGTGTAGCCGAGCTTCCGCGATGGCCGACGGAGCATCCGCCAGCAGGCGCTGCTTGTACGCGGGATCCACCCAGGCTCTCGCCACCACGCGCGCTCCGTTGCGCGGACCGACTTTGTTTTCGAACCGATCCACTAACAGATCGAGCGCGGCGGGATCCACCAATCCCTTTTCAACCAGCAGCGATTCGAGCGCTTTCACGCGTAGCGCCGGATCGGATGGGACGGCTTGATGCTCATGTTCATGATCTTGTCCGTGTGCCATATTTTGCGCTGCCGCGGCCCCCGCCGCAGTCAGGAACGTCCGGCGGGTTGCGTCCATGGAATTGTCACTCCTTCGATCCGAAAATTCCGCTCAGGTTCAGTTACCGGCCAGCATAACATTCCAGGCCGAGGAACCGTTTGGCGCTTCATTTTATTCGAAAATCGGCGCGAGCTTCGCTAGTACCTCATCAATGATCGCATCGGGAACGCTTTCCAGCTTCTTGCCGCGGCGCGCGCCGAGATCGAGGGCGCGGGGCTGGTCGCAGCGAACAACACCTGTCGTTTTCGTTCCGGCGCCTTCTAGACGCACGGCAAATCCCGCCGTCCGAGCGAAACTTCCGCCGCTCGTGATGGGCAGAACCACGGGTACCTTCGTGATGCGGTTGAATGCCTCCGGCGACACGATCAAAACTGGACGGCGGCCCTTCTGCTCGTGTCCCTGCGTGGGATCAAGCCCCACCAGCCAGATATCGCCGCGCTTCATCAGATCAGCTCTCCACCCGCTGGCTTGTCAGCCGACCATTCGCGCTCTTGTTTGCTACGCGGAGCTTTGCGATTGCATTGAGCCAGCAGTTCGTCGAGCGTGTAGCGTGGCTTTTGCTGTGGCTCCACAACCAGCCGGCCGCTTCGCACCGCGAGTCCCACCTTCGCCCCGGGCCGCAATTGCAGAATGTCGAGCAGCGCCGGTGGCACGGCCAACATGATCGAGCCGCCTACCTTGCGCAGATTGGTTGTGTGCATAGCACGTCCTCCTTCAGTTATACACTAGTATAACTTTCCCGGCCGCGAGTATTGTCCGCAAAGACCCGGAATCCCACACTCTCGCCCCGTCACTCCCGCTTCTGATACGCTTTAATCGTCCGAGGCATCCACCCATGAAGCTCGCGCGGCCCCTTCTCTTCTTTCTCGCCCTCGGCCTCTTCGCGATGCAAATCGGCGGATTCCGCGGCTTCGGCGGCCGATCCTCATACGACTATTACTCCAGCGGCCCGAGCGTCCCCTCCGAATTCTACTGGACCCGCCTCCAGTACACCTCCGGCTACGCCAGCGGCAGCAGCTTCGGCTATCGCCGCTTCCGCGGCAGCTGGTCGCGCGATTATCCCAAGGCCGACAACGATTGCCTGATCGCCCTCCGCCGCCTCACCCGCATCAACTCGCCCTCGCCGCTCAACGTCGCCGATCTCGATAGCGACCACATCTTCGACTATCCCTGGATCTACGCCGTCGACGTCAACACCTGGACCTTCACCGACGCCGAAGCCAAACGCCTGCACGATTATCTTCTGAAGGGCGGCTTCCTGATGGTCGACGACTTCCACGGCACCGACGACTGGCAGCATTTCATGGCCGGCATGCGCAGGTGTTGCCCGACCGGCCCGTCGAAGATCTCAAGGACGACGACGAGATCTACCACGTCCTGTACGACATCAACGAAAAGTTTCAGATCCCCAGCGAGGTCTACGTCAACACCGGCCGCACCTATGAGAAGGATGGCTACGTGCCCAAGTGGCGCGCCATCCGCAACGACCACGGCCGCATCATGGTGGCCATCTGCGCCAACATGCATCTCGGCGACGCCTGGGAGTGGGCCGACAGCCCGAGTATCCCGAGAAGTTTTCCGGACTTGCTTTTCGCATCGTCCTCAATTACATCACCTACTCGATGACCCATTAGACACGCACTAACAGTCCTCGAGACGCCTACTCGTGTTCGAATTCCTTTTTAAGTATCCGCGTTCCGTGTATGCGCGCGGCCAGTTCGCCCTCCTGGGCGCATGGCCCAAGTGGATGCTCGTGCTGCTGATCATCGCCGCGGCCGCCGCTCTCGCCTGGCTCATCCGCTCGCGCCTGGCGCAAGCCGCGCCCGTCATGCGCGGTTGGCGAGCCTGGGTGATCTGGGGCCTGCAGACGCTGCTCGCCGCGATCTCCTGATGCTGCTGTGGCAGCCCGCCATCACCGTCGCCGAGTTGAAGCCGCAGCAAAACATCATCGCCGTGCTGGTGGACGATTCGCGCAGCATGGCCATCTCCGAAGACGGCGTCACCCGCCAGGCCCAAGCCGTCAACGCGCTCCAAAACGGCGTCCTCGCCAGCCTCAATCGCTCCTTTCAAACCCGCCTCTATCGCGTCGATGACGTGCCCGCGCGCATCGACAATCTCAACGATCTGCAACCCACCGCGCCCTCCACGCGCCTCGGCGACAGCCTCAAGCAATTGAGCGAGGAGACTTCCGACCTGCCCATCGGCGCCGTCGTCCTGCTCAGCGATGGCGACGACAACACCGGCGGCATCGGCGCCGACGCCATCAGCGCCCTGCGCGCCCGCCACATTCCCGTTCACACCGTCGGCTTCGGACGCGAGCACGCCGCGCACGATGTCGAACTCGACGACGCCGTCGTCGCCCCGCGCGCCTTGGCCGATTCGCGCCTCGCCGCCAAGATCACCTTCCATCAGCGCGGATACGCCGGCGCGAAAATCACTCTCACCGTCCGCGATGTCAGCACCGGCCAGCCGAAGATCCTCGCCTCCCGCACCGTCACGCTCGGCCCCGACGGCAACCTGCAGACCGAGACGCTGATGTTCGACATCGGCGGCGCCGGCGCCAGAACGCTGCAGATCGCCGCCGCTCCGCTCGCCGGCGAAGAGAACACCGCCAACAACACCTTGACCCGCGTGGTCAACGTCGGCTCCGACCCGCGCCGCATCCTTTATATAGAGGGCGAGCCGCGCTGGGAGTACAAGTTCATCCGCCAGGCCGAAGAGGA
Source organism: Bryobacterales bacterium (assembly GCA_963772905.1). Taxonomy (GTDB): domain Bacteria; phylum Acidobacteriota; class Terriglobia; order Bryobacterales; family Bryobacteraceae; genus Palsa-89. The sequence goes on from CAVYZD010000003.1 coordinate 23,926, forward strand.
CGACCGCATGGTGCAGATCGTCTCCATGGTCCGCACCAGCGAAAACAAGATCTACCGCCAGGGCATCGCCGATCCCAAGGAACTCGCCGACGGCTTTCCCGTCGCGCGCCGAAGACCTGTTCGGCTATCAGGGATTGATCATCGGCTCCGTGGAAGCCGGCTACTTCACTCCCGGCCAGCAGGAATTGATCCGCGAGTTCGTCGATCGCCGCGGCGGCGGCCTGCTGCTGCTGGGCGGCCAGTTCGCGCTCGCCGATGGCGGCTGGAACGCATCGCAGCCTCACCGACCTGTTCCCGACCATGCTGCCCACCCAGCCCGGCACCTTTCATCGCGAGGCCGATCCGCGCAACGGCACCACCCACACCACCGCCGAACTCGCCCCCGCCGGCGTCGACAGCATCATCACCCGCCTGGTCGACGATCCCGCCGCCAACGCCGCCAAGTGGAAAAAGCTGCCCTACCTGATGGACTACGAGGATCCCGGCACGCCCAAGCCCGGCGCCGCGGTTCTCGCCAACATGATCACGCCCGAAGGCCGCAAGCTGCCGTTGCTGATCACCGAAAACTTCGGCCGCGGCCGCACCGCGATCATGGCCACCGGAGGCAGTTGGCGCTGGCAGATGAGTTCGCCGCTGGGCGACACCGCTCACGATCTGTTCTGGCAGCAGCTGCTGCGCTGGCTGGTTTCCGATACGCCCGGCCACGTCGCGGCTTCCGTCCCCGCGCAGATGCTGCTCGACAACGGCGCCGTCACCATCACCGCCGACGTCCGCGATCAGCGAATACAACCCCGCTCCCGACGCCAAAGTCGAAGCGCACATCCTGGGCCCGAGCGGCGTCAGCGCGCTGGTTGAGATGACGCCCGTGCCCGATAATCCCGGCCAATTCCAAGCCGCCTGGTCCGCTCCCAAGACCGGCGCATATCTCACCGAAGTCACCGCGCAGCGCCGACCGCGCCGGCAACGAACTCGGCCGCGATGTTCTGACCTTTCAGCGCATGGACGGCGTCGCGGAGAATTTCCACACCGAACAGAATCGCGAGCTGCTGGAACGCCTCGCCACCCAAACCGGCGGACAATACTGGAAGCCCGCCGACCTCGGCAAACTCGCCGCCGCCATTCCATTTTCCGAAGCCGGCGTCACCATGCGCGAGACCAAGGATCTCTGGGATCTTCCGCTGGTCTTTCTGGTGTTGATCGCGCTGCGCTTTTCCGAATGGTGGCTGCGGCGCAAGTGGGGCATCGTTTGAAACAGATGACTGAACCCAACCAACAATACGCATATTTCACAATCACTGGTGACTTCGATCCCGCCGACATTTCAAAGCTGGTCGGCGTGACGCCCACGGAAGCATGGGTCAAGGGCGACATGAATCCACGCACCCACCTTGAGCGGAAGTTCAGCCGGTGGTCACTCTACTCCCGCCTTGAGAAGTCGCGCGAGCTGGAGGCCCACATCGCAGACGTGATCGAGCAATTGGGAGCGAAGAAAGTCGATTTCGTGGCGCTCTCTTCCCAGCATGGCGGCCAAATTCAACTTGTGGGCTACTTCACGGCCAGCTATCCGGGACTCCATCTGAAGCGGGAATTAGTGGAATCGCTTGCTGAGTACGGCCTCAGCGTCGATTTCGACTTTTATTACCTATACTCCGATTGCCGCGAGGATGCGTAGCGATTGAAACTCGTTCGGAGCACAACGCGAATCACGCTCCGGCTCTCCGAAAGAATAGCGGCATCACATCACACCAGCAACATCGGTCTTCTTAAAGTCATTCCCTTTGAACAGCAGCGGCTCGCCAGTCACCTTGCTGAGCGCATAGGCGAAGCAGTCGCCGAAATTCAAACCCGCCCGGTGACGCCCTTTTCCGAAATCGTGAAAAGCCTGGCGCGCGATGTGTGCCTGCTCGACTGTGAAAGGCTCGACGATAATGCCTGCCCGCCGGAAAAACATGTCGCACTGGCGCGCGGCCTCCGGTCCGGCTTGGCGCTCAATCACGATCGAGAGTTCCAGAAAACTTCCGGCACTGATGAGGCAACGGTCGGCATCATGTATGAGCCGGGTGAAAGCATCGGCTTCGGGTTCCCCAAACAGGACGGCAACCAGCGCGGAGGTGTCCAGAATCATTTCGGAAGGCCGTGCTTGTCGTAGAGCAGCTCCGAATGATCCACGTAAGGACGCTTGACACGGGAGGCGGCACGCTTGGCGATGGCGCGCAGTTCTTCCACCGACGCTTTGCCGCGGCGGCGCTGAAGACGCTCATGCCTCTCACGTAGCGCTTCCATGACCGCGCGCGTCATGGTTTCCCCGGTCTCTTCGGCGATCGCTTGCGCTAGCCGGTGGGCTTCCGGGTCCTTGACATTGAGGCTGATCGCCTTTCTTCCCTTCTTTACCATCGTCTACCTTTCTTTATTCTATCCTGTTGGTCAACGCCCGCCCGGAAAGGTCGCTTATAATCGGTGTTTTCTACGCACCACGACACTTAATGGGACTCTTCGCCCCCTGGTTCCTCGCCGCCCTCGCCGGACTCGCCCTCCCGCTCTACCTGCATCTCCTCAAGAAACTCAAATCCACCGCGCGGCCTGTGCCCTCTCTCATGTTCTTCGAGGCCCGCACACAAGCCTCCACCCGCCATCGCCGCCTCAACTATCTCCTGCTGCTCTCGCTGCGCCTGCTCTGGCTCGTGCTCTTGATCCTCGCCTTCGCCAATCCCTTTATCAATCGCAACGCGGCCGCTTTCGCCAGCAATCGGCTCGTGCTCCTGGTAATCGACAACTCCTTCAGCATGCGCGCCGGAACGCGCCTCGCCGACGCTAAGGACGCAGCCATCGGCGTTCTGTCCGGAAAAGGCGCCGCTCGCTCCCAAGTCGCAGCCTTTGGTTCGCAGTTGCGATTCATGACCCAGCCCATCGAAGATCAATCGGCACTGCGCGCCGCCGTGCAAGCCATCCAGCCCGGCGATGGCCACGGTAATTTCGGCGAACTCGCCCGCGCCGTCCGTGCCATGTCGGAATCGATCCATACACCCATCGAGCTTCACCTCTTCAGCGACATGCAGCGCACCGAGCTGGCCGCCAATTTTTCCGATATGGCACTGCCCTCGAACGTCACACTGCTGACCCATCCCGTGATCGAGAAGCCGCTGCCCAACTGGACTGTCGAATCGGTGGACGCGCCCGGTCAAGTCTGGGGTAAGGACCCCAAGCCCGTTCGCGTACAAGCCGTCATCGCCGGCTACGGCACTCCCGCCGCGCAGCGCACCGTGTCGCTCGTGGTCAACGGAAAGACCACCGCCTCCAAGACCGTCGCCGTCCCCGCCAACGGACGCGCCACCGTCGACTTCCCCGCGCTCGATGTGCCCTACGGCTTCAGCCGCTGCGAAGTAAAGATCGATTCCGCCGACGCGCTCCCCGCCGACGACCTCCGCCGCTTCGCCGTCCAGCGTTCCGATCCCCAAAAGGCGCTCCTGATTCACAACTACGGCGACAATCGTTCGCCGCTCTACATCGGCGCCGCGCTCTCCTCCGCCGCGCAATCGGCGTTCACGCTCGAATCTATCAACGTTAATGAAGCCGCCGACCGCAAGCCATCCAACTACGCCTTCATCGTTCTCTCCGATCTCAGCTCGCTGCCTTCGCTCCTCGAAAATTCGCTCACCCAGTTCGTGCGCTCCGGCGGCAGCCTCCTCATCGCCGCGGGCACCTCCGCCGGAGGCCGATCGCAGATCCCCATTTTCGGCGCGCACATCATCGAGACTCGCGACTACAGCCGCATTCCCGATCGCTACATGTCCGTCGGCTCGAGCGACTCATCGTATCCGGCCGTCGCCAAAGCCGGCGGCTGGCCCGGCGTGAAGTTCTTCTACGCGCTCAACGTGGATCCGGGTCGCCGCGCGCATCATCGTTCGCCTTGCCGATCAAACGCCGCTCCTGCTCGAGAAACGCATCGGCGAAGGCCGCGTCGTTCTGCTCACCTCCGGGCTCGACAACCTCACCAACGATTTCCCCTTGAACCCCGCCTTCGTGCCCTTTATCGAACAGACCGCCCGTTATCTCGCCGGCAGCGAACGGCAGGGCGGCTCCCGGCCCGTTGACGCGTTCCTCGAATTACGCAACGCACGGGAACAAGGCCAGGGCGTCGAGATCACTGATCCAGACGGCAAGCGCCCGCTCACTCTCGGCGAGGCCGCGTCCGCGCAGTCGTTCCAACTCACCGAAGCCGGCTATTACCAACTCCGTCTGGCCAACGGACGCCAGGACGAAGTCGGCGTGAACCCCGATCCCAAGGAATCGAACCTCGACGTGATCCCCGATGATGTTCTCGCTCTCTGGCGAGGCAACCCCACTGGCCAATCTTCGCAACTCGCGTCGACAGCCGCCCCGGCCGCTCCCAGCAAAACACCCGAAAGCTTCTGGTGGTACGTCATGCTCCTCGTGCTCGCCGCCGCCCTCGCCGAATCCGCAGTGGCCAGCGGCTACCTTGGCACCCTGCGCGAGGAATGAGTAGCACGCAACTGTGAACGCCTTGTGCGGTCACATTGCGATATCCTTTATTTGTTAACGCCGGTCACGCAGCTGGATTTACCATGACTGCCCGCGAACAACTTCACGCCTATATCGCGCAACTGGAGCACCGCCTCCGCTGGAGCACCCTCCTTCGCGGCTTCGCCATTCTCACCGGCTGCGCCCTGATCGCCACGCTCGCGCTCGTCACCATCGCCAACGCCCGCGCCTTTTCGAATGGAAGCGTCACCGCCGCCCGCTTCGCGCTCATCCTGATTTTGGCCATCGCCGCTGCCGCCGGACTCGCGATTCCTCTGCGCCGCCTGACTCGACGCCGCGCCATCAACACCGCCGAGGCCGCCTTCCCGCAATTCCAGCAGCGCCTCACCACATTCACGGAGCGAGATGGTCACGATCCCTTCATCGAGCTCCTCGCCGCCGACACCCTCGACCTCACGCCATCCGCCGAGCCCACGCAACTGGTAACCGATCGCCGCCTTTGGATCTCGCTCGGCACCGCCGTCGCCTCCTTCGTCATCTTGCTCTGGATGATCGCCGCCGGCCCCGGCTTCCTCGGCTATGGCGCATCGCTCCTGTGGACCGGCCCGCATCGCGACAAGCCCGCGCTCTATGACCTGCGCGTCACCCCCGGCGACGCCGTCGTCCGCCGCCACGCCGATCAGATGGTTTCCGCCATCCCCACCGGCCTCCGATCGCCCAGCGTCAAAGTCCACGCGCGTTTTCAAAGCTCGTCGAAATGGGAAGAGATCGCGATGCTGCCCAAAGCCGCCGGCGGTTTCGCGGGTGGCTACGAGTTTCTATTCGCCGGCTTGCCCGAGAACGTCGAATATTACATCACCGCCGGCGCGATCACGTCCAAGCATTTCAATATTCGCGTCACGGATCTCCCCGCCGTCACCAAGATTCGCGTCACCTATCACTATCCCGCGTGGACCGGCATGTCGAGCGAAGTCGAGGAGCGCGGCGGCGATCTCCGCGCCGTCATCGGTACTGAGGCCGATCTCGATGTCTCCACCGACCGCCCGCTTCCCGGCGGCCAAATCCAGCTCGATAACGGACCGCAAATCCAACTCACCGGCGGCGACAATAACGTCTACCACGGCCGAGTCAAGATGGATCGCGACGGAGTCTACCACGTCGCTGGCGTTGATCAAGGCCAGCCCGTTCGCGTCAGCGAGGATTTTTTCATCGAGGCTCGCAAAGCCAACCCGCCTCAAATTTCGCTCGCGCGTCCCGGCCACGATTACCACGCCAGCCCTATCGAAGAGGTCACCCTCGCCGCCAAAGCCACCGACGAGTACGGACTCCACGGCCTCACGCTGCATTATTCGGTCAACGGCGGCCCCGACACGACAGTAGATCTGCTTCATCAAAAGGGCGCAAAACAGGCCGACGGCTCCACCACGCTTGCGCTCGAAAATTTCAAACTCATCCCGGGCGACTTGGTGAGCGTCTACGCCACCGCCAAGGACGGCAACGCCGAATCTCACACCGACATGATGTTCATCCAGACCGACCCGTTCGAGCGCGAGTTTTCGCAATCGCAAGTCTCAGGCGGCGGAGGCGGAGGAGGCGGCGGTGGTGGCGATCCTTCGGCCGAAATCTCCCAGCGCGAGAAGGAAATCATCTCCGCCACTTTCAAACAACAAGGCGACAAAAACTCGACCGCCCAGCAAGCCGTCGACATCGCCAAGCTCCTTTCGCAGTCCCAAAACACTTTGCACGATCAGGCCGTCTCCCTCGCCGGCCGCTTAGAGGCTCGCGAGTTGACCGACGAAGTAAAAGCCATCGCCGACTTTCGGAAAAGACATGCTCGCCGCGGCCCAGGCCATGGCGCCCGCCGCGCAACAATTGCAGCAGCAGAAGTGGAAGGACGCCATCCCGAACGAGCAGAAGGCCCTGCAATCGCTGCTGCGCGCCGAAGCCACCTTCCGCCAGATTCAAGTCGCGTTTGGAGCGCAAGGCGGAGGCGGTGGTGGGGGCGGCGCTGCACGCGACTTGGCGCAACTTTTCGAACTCGAACTCGATACACAGAAAAATCAATACGAGACTCCACAGCGCTCGGCTTCAAGCGAAGAGCAAAAAGCGAAAGCAATTGACGAAGCCTTGAAGAAGCTCGACGAACTTGCCAAACGCGAGCAGGATCTCGCACAGCAACAGCGCAACGGCACGCAAACCGCCGAGCAAAAGTGGCAACAGGAAATGTTGCGGCGCGAAGCCGAGCAGCTCCAGCAACAGATGGAACAACAGCTCGCCGTGAATGGCCAGACAGAGCGCAACAGGGACAGGGCCAACAAAGCCAACAGGGCGGGCAAAGTGGGCAACAGAGCCGGAGTGGTTCGTCATCGTCACAATCGTCGCCACAATCGGGCCGGACAATCCCGCGAACAAGCCGCCCAACAAGCGCTCGATCGCCTGCGCCAGGCCAACGACGATATGAAGCGCGCCGAATCCCAAGGCGCCAACTCAGCCGCCTCCCGCCGCGCTGCCGACCGTTTGCGCGAAGCTACCGACCTGCTTGGCGGTCTCGAACAACAGGACGCCGCCGGCCGTCTCGGCTCCATGGCCAAGAAGGCCGATGAATTGGCCGCCCGCCAAAAGCAACAAGCCGATCACGTGCGCGACTTGATGGCGCAGCAGAACGCCGCTCGCACCGCTGGCCGAACCATGAAGTATCCCACCGCCGAGGAAATCGACAAGATGGTCGACGATCGCCAGCAAGTGAGCGATGGCCTCTCACGACTCACTCAGCAAATGCGCGATGCCGCGCGTGAACTCGCGCCAACGCAACCGGGAGCGTCCACCAAATTGCGCAGCGCCCTCCAAGGCATGGACGAAAACGAACTCGGCACACGTCTGCAACGCAGCTCCGATCAACTGCGCGGCGGCCAATTCTCCGATCAAGCCGAATCCCAACTCACCAGCGATCTGCAGAAGCTTGGCCAGCAAGTCACCGACGCCGCTCGTGCACTCGGCAACGCTCAGAACGCCTCGCAGGATGCCGGCCTTAACCGCGCCATGGACGATCTTTCGCGTCTGCGCGATCAACTCAGCGGACTCGGCGGGCAACAACCCCAAACCGGCCAACGTCAAACCGGCCAACTCGCGCGCAACGCCGGCCCCGCCACCAATGCGGCCGGTGGCACCGGCAATCGCCAAGGCAACGTCTACGACAACTACGACACCGGCAACACACGCATCTCAGGCCGCGCCGTCGCGCCGCAGCAAGGTTCCAACCCAGCCGACGCCCAGCGTCAAATTGAACAGGGATTGAATCTGCTCAACGGAGTTCGCTCCGCCGTCGAGGACAGTCCCGAAGCGAAGCGCGAATTGCAGGCCCTCATCGATCAAATGCGCAATCTCGATCCCAAACGTTTCCCCGGCAATCCCGCGCTGGTCGAGCAGATGCACCAGCAACTCGTGAGCGGCGTCGACGCGCTCGAACTACAACTGCGCCGACAGCTCGAAGAGAAACAGGGAGGCACAATCCGCAACACCGATCCAGCCAAAATCCCCGCCGGTTATCAAGACTCGGTCGCCGAGTATTACCGCAAACTCTCCGCTGGCGCCCACTAACCAATCAGCGACTTGAGATCCACGCCTGGATCGGCCGCTTGCTCCGCTGTGAGTTCGGTCCCCGCGCCGATAAGCTTTCGCGCAGCCAAGTGATCGCCGGGACGATTGACTGAATCCACTGCGGCCAGCCGCCCGTCCCGAAAATAAAAAACGGAAAATTTTCGGCTCTCCGTTTCGCCGCGTGCGACCACGCGATCGTGCCCCCCCGACAGGCCCGCCATCTGCAGCTTGATATCAAACTGGTCCGTCCAAAACCACGGCACCGCGCGATAGTTTTCCGCCCGGCCCACAATCGCTGCTGCAACGCATTTCGCCTGGTCAGCGGCATTTTGTACGGATTCGATCCGTACACGCCTTCGTGCAAAAGGATTCGGATGGTCCGCGCAATCTCCGATCGCAAAAACGCTTTCATCTTCCGTCCGCAGCCGCTCGTTGACGACGATCCCGTTCGCAATATCGAGTCCCGCCTCCCGAGCCAGTTCGATATTCGGAACAACTCCGATTCCAACCAACACGAGATCGGCCGGCGAAATGGACCGATCACTCAGCACCACCTCACTAACTTTTCCTTGATCGCCTCTGATCTCCGACAGCGAAACACCGAGCGATATCCCCACGCCCTGTCCGGTGTGAACGTCGCGATAGAAATCGGAAAGAATCGGAGAAACTACTCGCGGCATCAGCCTCGATTGCACCTCCAACACGCGAACCGATTTCCCGAGCGTGCTGGCGGCAGCCGCCAATTCGAGGCCGATGAATCCGCCGCCGATCACCACAACATCGCGCGCCTGTTCCAGCCGTCGCCGGATCTCCACCGCCTCGGCATCCGTCCGCAAATAGCAAACGCCGTCCAACTCGGCGCCTTTCACCGGCAGCGTCCGATTGCGCGCTCCCACTGCCAGCACCAGCGCGTCGTAACGAAAACCGCCGGCCTGATGCAACGCTCACCGATCGGCTCAATCGATCGATCCCAATCACCTTCGCGCCCGCCACCAGTTCGATGCGATGGCTCTCATAAAAAGCCAGCGGCCGCAAAGCGGTGCCTTCGATCTCCTGCTTGCCGGTCATGAAGCCCTTCGAGAGCGGCGGGCGCTGGTAAGGAAGACTGCGTTCGTCGCCAATCAGGACGATCGGTTCCTCATAACCTTCCATGCGCAGCGACGCGGCAACTTGAAAACCGGCTTGTCCGGCCCCCACGATCACCACTCCGTCCTGCTTCATTGCTGGGCTTCCGGTGTCCTCACGATCAGGCCGTCTAGCTGCTTGGTGACAGGAATCTGGCAGCCCAGCCGGCTGTTGGGCCGCCTCGGGCAGCGCGTAGTGCTGAGCATTTCATCCTCGTCTTCCTGCATCGGATTCAACAGGCCGAGGAATGCTTCATCGACATACACGTGGCACGTCGCGCATTGGCACGCGCCGCCGCATTCAGCGACAATTCCGTCGATTCCGTTCTTGATGGCGCCTTCCATCACCGAGTCGCCGATCGGTACCGCAACCTGACGAGTTTCGCCGGCGTAAGAAATGTAAGTCACCGCTGCAGTATCTATTTGTTTCTTTCCAAAGAGGCTCATGATTGTCGATTGGTGTGCTTTAACTACAGTACGGCACTTCGCGTGTCCGCGAGGGACGCCCTTGGCACACCAACCGGCCTGATAAGCTTATGACGCGATCGGCTGCGGTGATCGATTAAGAAATGGTTCGCAGCGGAAGCAGCGCATTCTCCGCTTCCTTCGCTCGCTTGGCATGCCCACCGATACACACACCCGACATCGCGCATTCGTCACAGCGGCCGGATGGCATCGTTTCTGGTGTCAAGCGCGGCTCGGCGCCCAGCCAGTACAGCGCATTTGCCATCACGCAAAAACCAGTCACGGCAAACCATACCATCGCGCCGCCCACGAAAATCGTGAAGAGGCTGGCCCAAGCGCTCAATGTCAACATTAGAATCGATGCGACCGAGATGTTGATCCCAACGGCCAGATAGATGCGGCGCTCGAGATACCAGCGGTCCGTTTGCATGAAGTACATGTTCCAGCGCATCGGCGTGTTCGATCCCAGCATGGGCGTGAAGCCGAAGAGGCGCAGCACATTGCCCACCGGGCAAAATCCGGTAAATGCAACGTTAATGGAAACGAGTCCCGTAGCGGTGACTCCCAAGATCCACAGCGGATTCAGTAACAATGCCATCGCTGTGCTTGCCAGAAGAACTATGCCGGCGATCAGCCAGACGGTCCGTTCGATGTACCACCGATTGGTGGGAACCATGTAAACACCCGCGCGAAGTGCCATTCTGGGAATATACCACTGGCAAGGGAAGAATGAAAGGGTCGCGCTAACTTGTACCCGGGCTCGGAAGCTCATGTTGGGCGGAGGCCGCGCCCTGAGAGCCGAAGCGGCGCGTGTAGACTTTGGTAAATTCCGCGCCCAAGAAGAAGAGCTGCGCCGAATAATAAACCCAGACGAGAGACAGGACCACAGCCCAGGCGGCGCCGTAGGTGGATTCAAAGCCGACCCGTCCCAGATAGAGCGCGATCAATTGCTTTCCAATGGTGAACAGCAGTGATGTGACGGCGGCTCCGATGGCCACGTCGCTCCATTTTAGCTGGACATCGGGGATGAGTTTGTAGACCGCACCGAACAGGAGCATCACTACCAAGAACGATGCGACGAACGCAGCCGAATGCAGCAGGCCTTCCGACGCCGGCAATAGCGGCAGGACGAATTTTCCAAGGGCGGCGATGGAGACGCTAAGAAGGAGCGAGATCAGCAGCAGACATCCGGAGGCGATCGCGATCAGCGCCGCAAAGAAGCGTTCCTTGAGGAAGCCGAGGATATCGTCGCGCCAGGTGGTTTCCTTGGGTGTGACGCCCCAGATTTTGTTGAGCGCTTCGTGCAGCTCGACGATCACCGAGGACGCTCCCACGACGAGAGTCGCGATACTGAGGGCGGATGCGATAGCGCCGACGGTCGGCTGATGAGCGCCTTGGATGGCGGCCTGGATGGCCTGAGCGGCATTGCCGCCGACAAAGTCCTGAATCTCCCACGCCAGCTGGCCCTCCACGGCTTTCTGTCCGAAGACGAGATCGGCGACGGCTATTGAGATGACCAGCAGCGGGGCAGCCGAGAGAACCGAATAATAGGCGAGCGAGGCGGCCAGGCGGGGAACTTCGTCGGTAGACCAGGAGTTGAAGGTTTCCCTGGCGAGGATACCAACGCGCGAGCCATAGCGGGATATTGGAGCCCGGTCCTGCATGACTTTCAGTATGCCGCGAGCGGCGCGCCGTATTCGGCGGGGCCGTTGGCGCGTCTATCCATAGACGTCGAGAGGTTTGGAATGGAGCGGCACAATGACGAAGAATTATTGGTTCGCGAAGATGGCGCAGAAGGCGGCGAAAGTGACCGGGTCGAGCCCGGCGTTTCTCGCGGTATGTGTACTGACGCTATTGTGGCTGGCGTGCGGGCCGCTCTTTGGATGGAGCGATACCTGGCAGCTGGTGATCAATACGCTCTCGAATATCGTGGCCATGCTGATGCTTTTCCTGATCCAAAACACGCAGAATCGCGACAGCGCGGCCCTGCAACTCAAAGTGGATGAGCTGCTGCGGGCGGTGCGCGGCGCGCAGAACGCTTTTATTAACTTGGAGGAACTTACGGAGGAAGATTTGGTTCGCATCAAAGAGCGATACGCGAAGTTGGCCGAAAACGCTCGTGCGAAATCGAGCCATGAGATGGGGCCGGGTTCAGCGCCGCGCGAACGGCCGGAATAGAGCACAGGCATCCATGCAACGGAGGAAACAATTGCAGGGCGGAGCCGTCGATCTAATAGAGGGGCCGCCGCACCTCGAAAAGGAAATCCATGCCCGAATTGGATAGCAACGGGTTCCACTCGCTGATCGAACTATTGGACCGGCTGCTCAGCAAACCGCTTCCCGAGAAGTGGGGCAAATGGAAGATCGATCCGGTGAGGAGAGCGATCTATTATGACGGGCCGCACGATTACTGGCTGCCGCTGGCGCAGACCAACAACTCCGCGGAAGTTTTGGACTGGATCGTAGAACTTCACGAGAAGAGTTGGGCAACGCCGGAAGATATCGGGAATCTAGTAGCGGCACTTGACGATATTTTCGACTTGCAGAATAATATCTGCGGGTGTGGGATCGATCATCGCATCAACGCCGAAGAGCACGTGGCCAAGCTTTTCGAATCGCGCAGTAAGCCGGGAGCGGAATCGTAAGACGAATCAATGCTGCCGGAAGGCTTGCACGTCGACGGTGTTCCGGGAGTAAAGAAGATCCGGCTGCGCAATCCAAATTCTGCGGGCTTCGGCCATTAATTCCTGCGCTTCATTCTTCTGATGGAGCTTGCGAAGGGCCTGGGCCAACCGTTCCATGGACGAGGCGACCGCGCGTGTATCGCCGAGGACTCCCCGTTGCAAATCGGGAGCCTGGCGGTAACGTTGTTCGGCGCCCTGCCAGTCGCGTTGAGCCATGCAGTAATCTCCAAAGTAGGAAAACACCATGGAACGAGAAAGCGGCGCGTTGTCGGGCGCGTTCTGCATCATTGCGACGGCTTTCTCGAACAATAGCGTGGCCGCGGAGAATTTGTGTTGCGTGGCGTAAAGATGAGCCAATCCTGCGCGGCCTTATCCATGAACGTGCGATCCGCTGCTCCAACCGCGCTGGACTGCGCAGACGCAAACACGCCGCTGGCGCAAATAGCCAACACCCCAATAAACATTTTCTTCCCCATATGTGTAACTCCTTTCGGGCCCGAACAGGGCCCACTCTTTAGACCAGCCACGGGGAAACGAGTGTTGCCGGAAGCAACGATTTAACGGTGAACGGCGTCCACTTGCAGGAGAGCGTCCTGGCCGATACGAATGTAAACACGGCTTCCCTGGGGGATTGGTGTCCGGACTGCATCCCTGGCTGATCGCGCTCGCGGTCGTCTTGCCGACATTCATGGAAGTGCTGGATACGGCTATTGCGTCGGTGATTCTGCCGCACATCGCCGGCAGCCTGTCCGCCAGCACGGATGAAGCAACTTGGGTTCTGACCAGCTACCTGGTCGCAAACGCGGTGGTGTTGCCGGCTAGCAGCTGGTTCTCGCTGAAGTTTGGACGCAGAAACTTTCTGCTGTTTTGCATCGGGGTCTTCGCGGCGGCCAGTCTGGGAATGATTCTGCTGGCCCGCACCATCCAGGGCGCTGGAGGCGGAGCGCTGCAGCCGCTATCGCAATCGATTCTGCTCGAAAGTTTTCCTCCCGCGAAACGCGGCTCGGCGATGGCCGTGTTCACGCTGGGCGTGGTGGTTGCGCCGGTGGTAGGGCCGACGCTCGGTGGTTGGCTGACCGACCAGTACACGTGGCGTTGGGCGTTCTACATCAACATCCCGATCGGTGTCGTTGCGACGTTTTTGATCATGCGCTTCGTGAAGGACCCTCCGTACATCCAGTCGGCCAAGCCGGGCAGGATCGACAGCATCGGGCTGGGCTTGCTGGCGCTTTGGATCGGAACGTTACAAGTGATTCTGGACAAGGGCCAGGAGGACGATTGGTTTGGCGCGACGTGGATTCGATGGGCGGTTGCGATTTTGGCGATCGCGTTCGTGACATTTATGATCCGGGAGCTGGTGGTGAAGAATCCGATCGTCAACCTGAGGGTATTCAAGGACCGTAACTTTGCGATTGGGTGTACTTTGATCGCGCTGTTTGGCGCGGTGCTCTATGGCACGGTGACATTGCTGCCGCTGTTTTATCAGACACTGTTGAACTACACGGCGTCGGCGGCGGGCATAGCGGTGAGCCCGCGCGGAGTCGGCGCGATTCTGATTATGCCGGTGATCGCCGTTCTAACCAGCAGGATGGATAATCGCTACCTGATCGCGGCCGGATTCACGATCTTCGCCTGGTGTGCCTGGTGGATCTCTCAATTCACGCTGCAGATTTCACAATGGTCTTTGTTGTGGCCGATTATCCTGAGCGGGGTTGGCACCGGGCTGATGTTCGTGCCGGTATCCACCACCGCAGTGGGAACGTTGAGCAACGAGCAAATGGGGAACGCGAGCGGGCTCTTCAATCTGTTGCGAAACATCGGAGGGAGCGTGGGAATTTCGCTGGTGGACACGCTGGTGGCGCGGCGGCAGCAAGTGCATCGCAGCGAGTTGAGCCGGTACCTGTCGCCGAATGGGAGACTCATCAGACGTTGGCGCGGATTCAATCCTACATGTCGATCCACGCGGTTGGGCCGAGACTGGCGAAACTTCGCGCCTACGCGCTGCTCGAACGCGGGCTGGACAGCCAATCGATTCTGTATTCCTACGTGGACGATTTTCGATACATGGTGGTGGTTTGCGTTTTGTGTTTGCCCATCGTGTTTCTGCTGCGGCCGGTGAAGGCCAAGCAGGGAGCGACTCCGGCAGGACACTAGCCGGGGCGTTTAGTTATTCGAGTTGAGCCAGACCTTCGGTTCAACCGACATTCCGATTCGCAGGCGGTGCTGCGGATCCTCGCCCGGTTTCAACCGGATTCGGACCGGCAGGCGCTGCACCACTTTGACGTAGTTGCCGCCTCCGGCCGGCGCTACGATTTTGGTGTACGAAAGATTGAGCCGCGCCTGATTGAGCATGGCCCGGGCGGAGACGATGCTGGCTTCGCGCGTGGCGACAGTGGCCTGACGGACAGCGGTTTGCCGGGGTGCGTTTTGACGCGCTTCATCGAGCCGGGTTCGGGCTCGCATCAGCCGCGCGCGGCGTTCGTCGAGCGTGCGGAGTGATACCTCGACAGCGGCTTGGGCGGCATCGACAGAGGCAGCTTCGCTCGCGGCAGTGGCGCGGACGGCGTCGAATTGCTGCTTAGAAATCTCAGCTTTATCGGCCAGCGGCTCGAAGCGAACAACGTCCTTTTGCGCCTTGGTGTTTTGGGCTTCGGCGCTGCACAGATCGGCAAGTTTAGCTTCATGTTCCTGCTGTGCGGCCGAGACGGCGTTTTCAGCGACCAATACGTCGGCATCGCCGGTGGAGATGGTGGTTTGATTGGTGGTTTCAATGATAGGAACGCTCGGATTCACGGCGCGCAATTGCGCGAGGGCTTGGGCATAAGCGCCTGAGGCTTGTTGGAGGGCGACTTGATAATCGCGCGGATCGAGATCGACCAAAACTTGGCCGGCCTTCACAAACTGATCGTTCTCGGCGTAAACTCCGACCACTGTTCCCGGAATCCGCGGGCTGATCATGTTGATGTGGCCATCCACCTGGGCATCGTCGGTGGATTCGTAGGACGACAAGTAAGCCCAGAGAAAAGCGCCCGCGACGATCACGAGAACCAGCGCGACGGCTCCCAGCAGCACTCGGCCGGGACGGCGCACGAGATAGTCATGGCCCGTTGACGGAGCGGGTTGTTCGGAGGTTCGGGCGGTCTTTCTGCTTCGGGCGACTTCTCTTTTTTCTGAGGTTCCGTCTTGCGGTCAGGGATAGTTTCTTGATCGGTCATCACTTCTTGGGAATCTTGGCGCCCGACTTACGGGCCTCGCTCAGCGCGATGGCCACCGCCTGCTTGCGGCTTGTTACTTTCTTGCGGCCGCCCGATTTCAGCGTTCCGGTCTTGTATTCGTGCATCACCTCCTCGGTCTTCGCCCGGCCCTTCTTTGTGGGCGAAGATCGCTTAGTGGAAGAAGTTTTGCGTGCCATTGTCACCTCACTCGCTAGACCGATGCGGGAGAAAAGTGTTTCTAACGCCCGATCGCGCTTGTTACGAAAACCCGCTGCGATCATCTAATTCCTGTAACTATGCCGCAGCAGGACAGCACGGAAGTTAACTTCAGTGACATGACGCGGCGCGACTTCGACGCTGGGGTCACAGGAATTGCGGCGTTGAGTCTGGCTGCCGGCGAGATCGCTGCCGCGCCGACAGCAGGCGAGTCGGCCGAGGTCCGGTGTTCGCTGACGATCAACGGCCGGGAGCATCAGCTGGCGATCGATCCTCGCGTCACGTTGCTCGATCTTCTACGAGAACGATTGTTTCTTACCGGGACGAAGAAAGGCTGCGATCACGGGCAGTGCGGCGCATGCACCGTTTTGGTCAATGGCAAGCGAGTGAACTCGTGCCTGACGCTGGCGGTCGCGCACGATCAGGACAAAATCACAACCATTGAGGGACTGTCGCGTGGCGATCAACTGCATCCGATGCAACAGGCGTTTCTCGAGAACGACGGGTTCCAGTGCGGATACTGCACTCCTGGGCAGATTTGTTCGGCTATTGCCTTGCTTGACGAAGCGCGGGCCGGTGTTCCGAGCGCCGCTACGCACGATCTGGAAGGGACGGCGGCGATCGAACTGACGGACGCTGAAATTCGCGAGCGGATGTCGGGCAACATCTGCCGCTGCGGCGCTTATCCAAACATCGTTGCCGCCGTGCGCTCCATCGCCAGGTTAGGAACACAAGCATGAGGCCGTTCGGCTATACGCGCGCTACGAGCGTTGATGAAGCAATCTCCGCTCTGCAAGGAACGCACGATGCGAAGTTTCTGGGCGGCGGGACGAATCTGATCGATCTAATGAAGATGGGCGTGGAGCAGCCCGCGCAACTGATCGACATCACGCGGCTGCCGCTGGCGGCGATCGAGGAGCGGGGAGATGGAATCCGGATCGGCGCGAGGGCGCTGAATCGCGATGTGGTTAGCCATCCGTTGATTCGAGCGCGATACACCGTATTATCGGAAGCCATTCTCGCGGGCGTGTCGCCGCAAATTCGCAACATGGCGACCACCGGCGGCAATCTGCTCCAACGCACGCGTTGTTTTTACTTCTACGACCCCAGTTACGTGGAATGTAACACGCGCGTGCCGGGATCCGGGCATACGGCCGATATTACGATCGAAAATGCAAGGATCAGCCTGAGCCAGCGGCCGGATCAATCGGAAGCGATTGAAGCGTTGGTTGCTCGAAGCGGACAGCCTTATGTCGAAGGCTATGCCGACACCAAGCCAGGCAGTGAAGCCAAGGAATATTCCGGCTACTCGTTCGGCGCACAATTTGCCGAGGTTCGAATCGATGCCGATCTCGGCCAGATGCGCGTGTCACGGACGGTGGGGGATTTTGGCGCGGGAAGAATACTCAACGCCAAGCTGGCTCGAAGCCAATTTATGGGCGGAATGATTTGGGGAATTGGTTTCGCCTTACATGAGCACAGCGTGTACGACGAACGCCTGGGCAGGATTGTCAACAACAACCTGGCGGAGTATCACGTGCCAACGAACGCCGACGTCGGGTCCATCGAAGCGCTGTGGGTGGATGAAGAGGACGACCACGTCAGTCCGATCGGAGCGAAGGGCATTGGTGAAATCGGCATCACTGGCGCGGCGGCGGCCATAGCCAATGCGGTCTTTCATGCGACCGGAAAGCGAGTGCGCGGTCTTCCGATCACGCTGGACAAGCTGCTGTGACCGCGCATCACAAGAAACGCGCAGCGCCGAAGCGCTGGTCGCAGCATGTGATGGAAACGAGCGATGCGCTCGATTTGGAAGCTAACATTTTCAAATCGACGAGCGCCCGGCGAATCGCGGCGTCCCTGAAGCGGTCGGCCGAATCCAGCCACAGGCGGAAGGGGACACCGTTCCAGTCGGCCATGTCGATGCTCAATTTCTACATCAATCGTGCCGGCCACAATCTGCCGGAGCGTCAGAAGCGGGTCTTGACAAATGCCAAGGCCGAGCTCCGCCGTCTCTTCGGGAAAGACGAACCAGCGAAGTGACAAGAGAAAATGCGATTGTCGAAGGGATGGGCGCTCTTGAAATTGATGGCCATGAGATCGCGATCACGCGGCCCGAGAAGGTTCTTTTTCCCGGCGGCACTTCCAAAGGCGACTTAGTCCGGTATTACCAGCTCATCGGCCCTTGGATGTTGCCGCATCTGGAGGGACGGCCGCTATCCATGCAGCGGTTTCCGGATGGGATCGAGAAGCAGGGCTTTTTCCAAAAGGCCGCTGCGGACTACTATCCGGCCTGGATTCAAACCGCGACGGTTGCGAAAGCCGGGGGCACGGTGAAGCACGTGGTGTGCAATAACGTCGCGACACTGGTGTATCTAGCCAATCAAGCGTGCATTACGCTGCACCCGTGGCTCAGCCGCGCGGACCGTCCGGAGTTCCCCGATCAAATGATCTTCGATCTCGATCCTTCGCGCGATGAGTTCGCCTGGGTGATCTCGGGGGCGCGGGCTTTGAAGGAGCTTCTGGACACGATCGAGCTTCCGGCGTATCTCAAGACAACCGGCTCGCGAGGATTGCACATTGTGGCGCCGCTCGACCGGAGCGAAGATTTCGAAGCCGTGCGTGCGTTCGCCGTAGAATTGGCGGAAGTTGTAGTGGCCCAAGATCCGACGAAGTATACGTTAGAACAGCGTAAGAACAAGCGCGGGGATCGAGTGTTCATCGACATCAATCGCAACGCTTACGCGCAGACGGCGGTTGCACCGTACTCGGTGAGGCCGCATGCCGATGCTCCGGTGGCTTGGCCGATCGAGTGGAGCGAACTGGACCGCAAACAGTTCCGTCCCGATGGCGTCACAGTCGCGATGCTCCTGAAGCGACTGGGAAGCGGCAAAGATCCGTGGCCGAAAGATCCTTGGAAGGACTTTTGGAAGAAGCCCGCGTCCCTGAAGAAAGCGCGTGCGGGGTTCGAGAAGATGCAGCGGAAATCGCGATGACGCCGGGCTTACTTTGCCAGGTTGGCCCACAGGCGTTGGACCTTTTTCAAATCGCCGACAAACGTTCGATACTCAGCGTGGCGCTGTTCTTCAGGAGCGCGCGGAATTGAGGAGGGGTGAACGGTGGAAGTAACATGCGCCGCCCACGAATTCTGGACGAATCGTCCGCGCTCTTCGAATTTGAAATGCTTGACTGCGTTCGTTACATACACCAGCGACCGATCGATCCCGGCATCCACCAAGGCGCGATCGAGCAGTTTGCCCGCTGGGCCGACAAATGGACGGCCCTTTTGGTCTTCTTCATCGCCGGGCTGTTCGCCGATGAAAACGATTTGAGCGGAAGCCGGTCCTTCACCAAACACGGCTTGCGTCGCGTGAGCGTAGAGATCGCATCCGCGGCAGGATTGAACGGCTTCCTGGAGCTTGCGCGGCGTCGCCCGTTGCGGAACGTACGGGGCGGCACCAGCCGGTCGTGTTCTCGTCATAGGTCGTCTTCAACGTAGCAATTCACCAGCCGAATACCGTAGCGCCGAGGTTGAAACGTACTTGGCGGCACGAGGTCTAAGGACTGAGCCATTGCCGATGAACACCTCCGATGTTCTGATCGACACCATTCAGGCCTGGGGCGTGGACGTTATCTTCGGCCTGCCTGGCGACGGCATCAATGGCGTGATGGAAGCCTTGTGCAAAAGGCGCGACAAGATTCGGTTCATTCACGTTCGGCACGAGAAATCCGCCGCGCTCATGGCGTGCGCCTACGCCAAGCGTACGGGTAAGCTCGGCTGTTGTCTCGCGACATCGGGACCTGGCGGCATTCACCTGCTCAACGGCCTGTACGACGCCAAGTTGGATGGACAACCGGTGCTCGCCATCACGGGCATGCAGTTCCATGATCTGGTCCACACCCACACCCAACAAGACGTGGAGCTCGACAAGCTTTTTCAAAACGTCTGCGTCTACAATGCGCGTTGCATGGGGTTGTTCCCGCCTTTCGGGTGCGGAGAAGCACGTTGTGGTCCTTATTCCTTACGCACGAGTTGCAGATTGTCGCGTCGATTGCTCGCGGCTGTTAGGCGGTAACTTTTGCTTGCACGTGACAGAAACTCCATCCTCAGTACTCTTTGTTGCTGCTTTTATTCGGCTTTTCCTTCGGTCTTCTGCGTGCTTGATAACCAGCCGAGGGGAACAAACAATGAAAGAGAGCACGAAGGATCAGATGCAGGGAAAGCTACACGAGACCAAGGGCAAGATCAAGGAGCAGGCGGGCAAGGTGGCGAACAACCCAAATTTGGAAGCGGAAGGTCAGGACGAAAAGGTAGCCGGCAAGATCCAAAAGAAAGTCGGCCAGATCGAGAAGGTTTTCGAGAAATAGCCCAGGCCTACGGCCAAACTTGGGAATAAAAGGGGAAAACAAATGCTATTGCTGATTATTCTTTTGATCTTGTTGTTTGCAGGCGGCGGAGGCTACTACGGATACGGCCGCTGGGGTTACGGGGGCGGCGCCGGAATCGGGTTGGGCACGATCCTGGTGATTTGCCTGGTGGTCTACTTGTTGGGCGGCTTTCGGTAAGCCGGGCGCGCGACATGGTTATCGGGCGCGAGCGAGCATCGATTCGGCGATGTGTTGGAGCGGCAAAACCGCGTCGACGGCGCCGCGTTTGATGGCTTCGTTCGGCATGCCAAATACCACGGAGGTGGCTTCGTCCTGAGCGATGGTGGCTGCTCCGGCCTCCTTCATTTCGAGCATCCCTCGGGCGCCGTCGTCGCCCATCCCGGTCATGATCACACCGACGGCGTTGCGGCCGGCATATCGCGCGGCGGAACGAAACAGCACGTCCACCGAGGGACGGTGGCGGGAAACCAGGGGACCGTCTTTGATGTCGACGAAATAGCGCGCGCCGCTGCGCTTGAGCAGGGTGTGATGATTGCCGGGTGCGATCAAGGCGCGGCCGCGCAGCACTGTGTCGTTGGTTTCCGCTTCTTTAACCGTGATGCGGCAAGGCGAATCCAAACGGTTGGCGAAGGCGCGGGTGAACACTTCGGGCATGTGCTGCACAATCACGATGCCGGGCGCGTCGGCGGGCAGGGCTTCGAGCAGCGATCGAAGAGCTTCGGTTCCTCCGGTGGATGCGCCGATCACGACGACTTTTTCGGTGGTTTCGAGCATTGCGCCAGTTGTCGCGCGCGAAAGAATCGCGTCCGCCGTCAGCTTTGGTTGCACGACCCGGGAAGGGGTGTAGGGACGCGAGGCGCGCACCGGCCGCAGCTTTCACGGCCTCACATAGCAGAACGGTCGATTCCTGAAGAAATCGCTGGCTTCCCAATCGCGGCTTCGCGATGATATCCACGGCGCCGTATTCAAGCGCCCGCAGCGTACTCTGCGCTCCCTCTTCGGCCAGGCTCGAACAGATGATCACCGGGATGGGGTGCTGGCTCATGATCTTCTGCAGGAACGTCAGACCGTCCATGCCGGGCATCTCGATATCCAGCGTGATTACGTCCGGAACCTGTTCACTCATCCGGTCGGCGGCGATGAAGGGGTCGCTGGCGGTTCCAATCACTTCAATGGCGGGATCGGAGGAGAGGACTTCGCTCAGCGTCCGGCGAACCACCGCGGAATCGTCGACGATGAGGACGCGAACTCTGGGCGAAGTCATGCGCTTGCTCCCTCCAGTTTGAGGGAAGCGTTATCCCAGGCTTCCAGCCGGTACACCAGCGACTTCGCCCGTGCCGGTGTGGAAATGGATTCTACGGCCGCGCGTTCCGCCCAAGTCGGACGCGGCGATGGTGAATCCCTCCTGAGTCGAGAACCTCGAGCGCGGCCTGGCAATTCAAGGCGCCCACGGTGGGTTTTCCCTCGCGATTGGCTGGAAGCACATCGGCGCCGCCGAACAACTTCACCTCCACTTCGTCGCGGCGCGCGCCCAGAGCGTCAAATTGGCGGGCCAGGTGGCGGATGCTGAAATCGACGTAGCGGTAGCCATCGGCGGCATTGGAATTGGGGGGCCAAGCTTGCGGGCAGCGCGGCAGCACGCCGTGGCACAGGGCTCCAGCACCCAGACGTGGGCTCCACAGAGTGACGCTCACGCAGGATCCGAGAATGGTGCGCAGAATCGCGGGCTCGCGAGCCAGATAAAGCTCTCCCGGCTGCAGATTCAAGTCCGGCAGAATGGGCGCTGGCTCGATCATTCCGGTTTCCTATAGGCGGATGGAGCGACGGGGATAAGAGGCAGGTCCATCCCCTGCAGCGACTCGGAGTGGCCCGCGAAGAAGTACCCGCCCGGCGCCAACTGGCGGGTGAGTCTTCTCAGTAGCTGGACTTGTGTCTGGCGGTCGAAATAAATAATGACGTTGCGGCAGAAAATGATTTCGGGCGGCTCGGGCAATCCAAAGTCGGAGTCCATGAAATTGACACGCCGGAAATCGATCAGCGCTCGCAACTCCGGGACCACGCGGAGCACGTCCGATTCCGGATCCTTGCTGCGCATGAAGTACTTTCGCCGCAGATCCTCGGGAACCGGCCGCACCAGCTCGGACTTAAAAATTCCCATGCGCGCCCTGGCCAGCACGGCGGTTGAGATATCGGTGGCCAGCACGCGAAAGCGCAGGCCGGGGCAGCGTTGCGTATATTCACTGAGCACGATCGCCAAGGTGTACGGCTCTTCTCCGGTAGAGCAGCCGGCGCTCCAAATGAGAGAGGTCGCGGTCGGCGCCGCGGCGCGCCGCCAGATCCGGAAGAGCCTTCGACACCAGGTAGTTGAAATGGCTCGGCCTCGCGAAAGAAATCGGTCTTGTTCGTGGTGACGGCGTCGATCAGGTGGACGAGTTCTGAATTCTTGTCTTCGGCCGCAAAAACGCGGTCGCAATATTCGACAAAGGAAGGAACATTGAGGCTTCGCAAGCGGCGCCGGAGCCGCATCTCGAGCATGGTTCTTCTTATCCAGCCCGAGGTTGATGCCGGACTTCGGCGTAGATCAGCCCGCGCAGCCTCTCGAAATCGGCGTTACATAGACCTTCGTTACGGGCGCCCATAGGTGGATCCAAGGATACAGAGCGGAGCCGGCCAAACCGGGCCGTATGCTCCGCCCGCTCAAGCGTGTGTCTTCCGCCAAAGGTTTGTTCAACTCCGCGCCCCGCACCGCCGACAGCTCCTCGGCTGAAAAAATGCGGTCGATGTCCAGGATCATGATGAACTGCGCGTCGCGTTTCCCCATGCCCTTGATAAAATCGGTCCGGATCTGGGTGCCGATCTTGGGCGCCGGTTGAATCTGCTCCGGCTCCAGGTCGATCACTTCCTCCACCGAATCGGCCAGCGCGCCGATCACGGTGGCTTCGCCATCCAGCAGCATCTCCACCACCACGACGCAGGTATTGACGGTTTTCTCGGTCTTCGACATCTCGAAGCACAGCCTGAGATCGACCACCGGCACGACGTTGCCCCGCAGATTGATGACGCCGCTCATGAAGTCGGGAGTGCGGGGGATCTTGGTGATGGTGGTGAAATCGAGCACTTCCCGCACTTTCGCGACGTCGGTCGCATACACCTCCTCGCCCAGCTTGAAGGTCAGATACTGGCGTGTTTCAGTGATTTCGGTAACGCTCATAATCTTTTTCCTTTCGTTGTTTTACGGTTCAGCGCGGGCCGGCGGTCGACCCGCGCCGGAACACTTAATAGCGTTCGAACTCCTTATCCACGTGATCGCCGGTCTCCCGCATCTTGAGAGCGACTCCGCCCTTGGCGGGCTTTTTCGAACCGGGAGCCGCGATGATGCGTGACGGCTTCCTTGAGCTTGCCCAAGGTCCCATTCGGCTTGGGGCTGGCGGCGCGCGGTGGCGCGGCCTGGCCGGTGTCACCGGTGCGGAAGAACCCCAGCGCGCTTACCAGTTGGTCCGACTGGCTGGTCAGTTGGTCGGTGGTCGAAGCCATCTCCTCGGCCGCCGAAGCGTTCTGCTGGATTACCTTCTCCAGTTGCTGTAGCGCTTTGTTGATCTGCTCGGCTCCGGCATCCTGTTCTTTGCTGGCGGCGGTGATCTCCTGCACCAGTTCGGCGGTCTTCTGGATATCGGGCACCAGTTTGTCAAGCATCTCTCCCGCTCGTTCTGAAACTTTCACTGTGGTACCGGAGAGTTGGTTGATCTCGCCGGCCGCCTTTTGGCTGCGCTCGGCGAGTTTGCGAACCTCGGCCGCCACCACGGCGAACCCTTTGCCGTGCTCGCCCGCTCGGGCTGCTTCGATCGCGGCGTTCAAAGCCAGCAAATTGGTTTGTCTGGCGATCTCCTCGATGATCGAAATCTTGCTCGCGATTTCCTTCATGGCCGCCACCGCTTCGAGCACCGACTTGCCGCTTTCCTGGGCGTCTTTGGCGGATTTGGTTGCGATCTTGTCGGTCTGCTGCGCGTTATCGGCATTCTGCTTGATGTTGGAACCCATCTCCTCCATCGAAGAGGATGCCTCCTCGGCGGACGCCGCCTGGGCGCTCGCGCCATTCGACACCTGCACCGAGGCCGTGCTGATAGCCTGGCTCGCCGAGGCCACCTCGCCCGCGATGGTGCGAATATCGGTCACCGTGCGGGTCAGCCCGCCCACCATGGAACTCAGGGCCTGCATGAGCTTGTCCTGGTCGCTCCGCTCCCGGATGGTGACCGTCAGATTGCCTTGCGCGATTTCCTCGGCGGCATGCGTGACGTCGTCCATGGCGCTGATGAGCGATGTTCAGGTTGTTCTTGATGGTGTTGAATTCGCCGTAATAGGTGTCGGTGATTTGCGGGGGAAGATCGCCCTTGCTGATGCGCTCCACGTAATTGGCGGCGACATTGAGGGGAGTGATCACGGCGTCGAGAATGGCGTTCACTCCGCGTACGATATGGGCGTAGGCGCCTTGGAACTGATCGTCATCGCCGCGCTCGGTTAACTTGCCTTCTTTCGATGCCGCGGTCAGGCGGGCGAGCTCCTTCTGCAGGCTCTGCAGGACGATGCCGACGTTGTTGACGGCCTGTTTCATTTTTTCGTGATCGCCTTTGTAGGTCTGGGCGATCAGCTCGTCGATCTTGCCGATGGAAATCTGGGCGAGAATGCGGTTGCCTTCCCCGATGGGCAGCAGAATGGCGTCGAGCATGGTATTGACGCCGCGCACGATTTCGGCGTAGGCGCCCTGGAAGCTCTCGGGTTTGCCGCGTTCGGAGAGTTGGCCGTCTTTGGAGGCGTCGATCAGCCGCGCCAGTTCTTTCTGCAGCGTTTGCAGGACCACGCCGACGTTGTTGACGGCCTGTTTCATTTTTTCGTGATCGCCTCTGTAGGTCTGCGCGATCAGCTCGTCGATCTTGCCGTTTGAAATCTGCGCGAGAATGCGGTTGCCTTCCCCGATGGGCAGCAGAATGGCGTCGAGCATGGTATTGACGCCGCGCACGATCTCGGCGTAAGCGCCCTGGAAGCTCTCGGGTTTGCCGCGCTCGGAGAGCTGCCCGTCTCTGGAGGCGTCGATCAGCCGCGCCAGTTCTTTTTGCAGAGTTTGCAGGACGAAGCCGACGTTGTTGACGGCCTGCTTCATTTTTTCGTGATCGCCCTGGTAGGTGTGGGCGATGAGCTCGTCGATCTTGCCGCTGGAAATTTGAGCGAGGATGCGGTTGCCTTCCCCGATCGGCAGCAGGATCGCGTCCAGCATGTCGTTGATGCCCTGCAGCATTTCGCGATGGACGCCCTCGAACTGGTCGAGCTTTCCGCGCTCGTCCAGCCGGCCTTGTCGCGAGGCCTCCACCAGCCGCGCGATCTCTTCAGAGACGCGCAAGGTTTGCGCGTCCTCAGTTCCCCTGCGCCGCCCGCCGTTGGCCGTCCTCCCGGCGCTGGGTAATCCAGGACGGCGGGACCGCCGTTCCCGTTGTTTTTCGTTTTTCCGTTGACTTTACGCAACATATCTCCTGTCTTCCTTTCGAAAAAGTGCTGGTCTCTGTTTTACGGTGGCATCCGTGCCGCTATTCGTCTCTTGTTCGGCGCTCGAAATCCTTATCGGCGCCGAGCGCCGGTCTCTCTTGCCGGAGCTGCAATTTCTGAATGTTCTCCTCAACAAAGCACTGGCTCTGTTCGGCTCCTTGGTGTTGAATGCAGGCACCCGGCCCTTTCCCGCTGGCCGTCGGCCTGGATGACGTTTTGCACCAGCCGGTGCGGATCGAGGATCAGCGCCACGGTCCCGTTGCCGAGAATGGTGGCCCCGGAAACCACCTGGACACTGCGGTACAGCCTTGCCCAGGTTCTTGATCACGGTCTGGTGATCGCCGAGCACCTGGTCCACGACAAACCCGTAGCGGCCATATTCGGTCTCGACCACCATGATCTGCTCGCGTTCCGGCCGCGCGGTCTCCATCCGGAAATATTCGCTGAGCCGGATGTAGGGAATGATTTCGCCGCGCACGTTGGCCAGGTGATTGCCGTGCGCGTGCTTCGATATCCTGCGCGGTGAGCTCGACGCATTCCAGGCTGTTGGCCAGCGGCAGCACGAAATGCGCGTCGCCCACGCGCACCAGCAGCCCGTCGATGATGGCGAGCGTCAGCGGCAGGCGCAGCGTTACGGTGAGCCCCGCGCCGGGCCGGCTTTGCGATCTCGATGGTTCCGTGCAGCGCTTCCACGTTGCGGCGGACCACGTCCATGCCCACGCCGCGGCCGGAAACATCGGTGACCTCGCGCGCGGTCGAGAAACCCGGCGCCAGGATCAGCGAGAAGACTTCCGCTTCCGAGAGCCGCGCCGCTCCGTCGATCAGCCCTTGCTCGATGGCGCGGGCGCGCACCGCCTCCGCATCCAGGCCGCGCCCGTCGTCAGAGACGCGGATCAGCACGTGCGCGCCGGAGTGCGACGCCGAAAGGTGGATGCGCGCCTTGGGATCCTTGCCGGCCGCGCGCCGGGCTTCCGGGGTCTCGATGCCGTGATCCATGCTGTTGCGGATCAGATGCACCAGCGGATCGTTCAACTGGTCGATCACGGTCTTGTCGAGTTCGGTGTCGGCGCCCTCGATGGCGAGCTCGACTTCCTTGTGCAGCTCGATTCCCAGATCGTGCACCAGCCGGCGGAATCGCTCGAAGGTGGTTCTGAGCGGCAGCATGCGGATGCTCATCGAGTTTTCGCGCAGCTCGCCGGTCAGCCGCTCCACTGCCTCGGCGACTTCCAGGATTTCGGGATCCTGGGAGCGCGCCGCGGCTTCGCTCAGGCGGGCCTGCACCGTGACCAACTCCCCGACCAGGTTGACCAGCTGATCCAGCTTATCGGCCGACACGCGAATGGACGCGCTGCCTGGCGCCCGCCGCCTTCGGCCCCGCCGGAGACTCCGTGGCGCTGTATCGGCGCCCGGCGGCCGCTTCGCTTCGGCCCGGCTTCCGGCACCGGCTCGATGGTCAGCTCGCTGTCGTCCTCGACGAAGATGAAGATGTCACGGATCGCCTCGCGCGGCGCACCGGTGGTCAGAACCATGTCCCAGGCCAGATAACAGCGTTCCGGATCCATCTCGCCCAGCAGCGGAATGCCGGTGGTGTCGACCGTGGCGGCCAACTCGCCGAGTTGGCGCAACTCGCCGAGCAGCAGCAATGGGTTGGTTCCCTGCAACAGAATCTCGGGCGCCGGCCGGAAACGGATGCGCCACTCGCGAGACGGCCCATGCTCCGTGGCGATAACCGTACCGGCCGGTGGCGGCGTGCCGCGCGGACGCCGCCGATGTTTCCGGCGGCGCCGAGCCGGTCAACTCGTCAACCGCCGCGAGCAGCTCGATCGACCGGCCGCGGTCCGCCGCGCCACTGCCGGCCGCTTCCTCCAGCATGGCTTTGATCTGATCGCCGGCCGCCAACGCCAGCCGGATCAGGTCGGCGGTGACCGCGAGCTGCCCGTTGCGCAGCTGGTCGAAGGCCGTTTCCAGATGGTGCGTGAAGCTGGCGATGTCGTCGAAGCCGAACATCGCGCCCGATCCCTTGATGGTATGCAGCGCCCGGAAAGCCCGCCCGACAATGTCCAGGTCGTCGCGATTTTGGTCCAGCTCCAGCAGCGCCGATTCCAGTTCCGCCAGCAATTCGCGGGCTTCTTCCTGAAAGGCCTGCTGGTATTTGTCCATCATTGTTATCGACCATCGGTCTCGCGATCACCCCAGCACTCGTTTCACTACCGCCAGCAACTGCTGCGTGGTGAACGGCTTCACGATCCAGCCGGTGGCGCCGGCCGCCTTGCCCTCCTGCTTGCGCGATTCCTGGGATTCGGTGGTGAGCATGATGATCGGAATTCCCTTGCAAGCCGGATTGGCGCGCACGCTGCGAATGAGCCCGATCCCGTCCAGATTCGGCATGTTCAAATCCGTAATCACCAGATTCACCGGGCTGGCCAGCTTGGCCAGCGCGTCCTGGCCGTCCACGGCTTCGATCACGGAATATCCGGCGCTCGCCAGCGTGAACTTCACCATCTGCCGCACGCTGGCCGAGTCGTCGACTGTGAGAATTGTCTTCGCCATCGCCTCATCCTTGCGTTTGACCCGCTTCACTGGTATGGCCTGTTTGGCCCGCGGCGCCTGGAATACCGTCGAATCCCAAGTCACGCGCAACGCTTGCGGCCGCATGGGATGCTCGGCTTACAAATCCCGAGCCGGCCCGCGCTGCTTCGCGGCCCGCCGCCCACAGCAGCTGTAAGACCGTGACGTCGATTTCAGTGGCGCGTTCCAGATCCAACTCCAGCTCCGGGGCAGCCAACCCCTCGAGCAACAAGCCTTTCAGCTCGGCGGCAGACGTTATGTTGACCTCCCCCTCCAAACGAATGAGCCAGCGGGTTGCGTTGCGGTCGACTGTCAGCGGCACGGCCGAGCTCCTCTGGGGCGAGCATGTATGTGTGTTCGGCGCGTCACTGGTCTGCTCGTCACTGTTTTTCCTTCGGCAGCGGCAGTGGCAGAGGATCGAATTGGCCGCCGAATAATTGAATGCCGGCGCTTCCGCCGTCGATGTGGGCCACTCGCCCGAATCCCCACGCCGAGAATGGTTTGTCGGGACATTCCGGCAGCTCGACATCGACCGTGACCTCTTCGCCGGGGGTCAGCCCGCAAGACCCAGTGGGACACAGCAGCCGCATCCCCGAACTGCTGATGTTGGTCGCCGTCGCCTGGAGTGTCTCGCCGTTGGCCCTTCGCACCAGCACCTTGGCTTCGACTGGATAGCGGAGCTCTTTTCTGCGTTCCGGGGATGGCTCTTTTGCTTCCATGTTCCGCGCCCAACGTTCTATTTCATATCGGTAGCGGCGTGGACAATCAGAGCGAGCGCGCTGAATCTGGGCTCCGGCTCACTCCGGGCGGTGCAAACAAATTGGCGACTCCCGATCAGGTCGCCGATATGGAAGTAGGTCGAGGCCCGGCGATTGTGCATCCAATCAAGACTCCAGGTTCGTTCAAACTAGTCCTTGAAGCAGCGCCTGGCCGCGATGCGGGGCCGTTCCGGATCCGGGTCCATTGCAGCGAGTTGGGCGAAAGGGCTGCGAGCCGTCCATCGCGGATCTGGAGGAGCTGAATGATTCCACTGAGCAGGATTTTCTGGCCGTAGGCGGCAAGCTCATGCAGTTTCGCTCAGCGGCCCAGCAGATCTCTTCCGATATGGCCGCGCTGAGCGAGCTGATTTCCGGCGAGTCCGCCCGTAAGGCTTGTGATGCGCTGAGCAGCCTGCTCGGGTATTCCAGAGAATGGATAGCCCGGATCGGGCAGGGCGGCCAGGCTCTGCGAGCGTACGCGATCTCTCCAGCCGACTGCGGCAGGCCTTCAGCGGACTTCCCAAACGGGTTTCGGTCTTCCGTACGCTCTGCACGCTGACGCGCATCGAAACCACCCGGCTGGGCAGCGCCGGCGCCGATTTTGGAAATCTGGCCGAAGAAGTGAAGCCGTTGTCGGAACGGATCCAGTCGGGAGGAGAGAGCGTGCTCGGGACCGCTTCCGAGCTCGATCGGGACGTCCAGTCCACGCTGCGGAAGGGTTCCGATCTGCAAGCCAAGGAGCTGAAGGATCTGCATGCCCTAATCGCCAGCGTCCTCGGCAGTTTGAATTCCTTTGAGGAGCGGCGGCAACGGGCGCGCGAAGTGTCGGCCGAACAAGCTTCTCAATATTCCAGCATGTGCGCGGCCATCGACGATCTGGTTCGATCGGTCCAATTTCACGATATTACCCGGCAACAGGTGGAGCATGTGATCAAGGCGCTTCGCGAGTGCAATGCACCGGCGGCGAACACTCGGGTAATCCTGAGTTTGCAGTCCTCGCAGTTGTCGGAGGCGGCGCGGGTTTTCGCGTCGTCGGTGGCGAGCATTGAGCACGATCTTGACGCGATTGCGGTGCGCGTTCGGGATATGGCGGAAGGCAGCCGGACGCTGTTGGGTATGTCCGGGAACGACCAAGACTCTTTTTTCCTCGAAATGGAAGGCTCGCTCAGTTCGATTCTCAAAGCCGCCGGCGCTTCGAACGCGACAGAAGGCCAGATTCAGGCCATGGGCGGGCGGCTCCGCGAAACTGTCGGCCGGATGCGGGAGTCGATTGCCGAGACGCGGGGCACTGAAATCAGCATCGAGCGGATCGCGATCAACGCCACGGTTCGGGCCACTCAGATCGGAGCGGCGGGAAGCGCGCTCAACGTGGTTGCGGAGGTGATGCGGGGGCTGGCCATCGAGTCCAACCGGAATACCGAAGAGGTTGCCGGCGCGCTCGATGCGATGCTGGATGCCGTCAATCGCCTGTACGGCGGCGGTGGCGCGGAACAGGACGGGCAGGAGAGGCGAATTTTCGATGAGACGCGCGCCGCCATGCTGGAACTACATTCGTCGAGCGATCAGAGTTCCCGCCGCCTGACCCAGATCGCCGCACTGGGCGCACGGCTGGCGGGAGATATCGGCTCGCTCCGCTCGGGCTTCGCGGCGGGCCGGATGTTTGCTGAAGTCGCCGAGCGCACTCGCGGGCGCGCTCGAACGAATCGGCGCTGAGACCAGGACGGATTTCCGCGGAAAACGCCGAAGTTGAGACCCCGCGCCAGCTGGAGCACTTCGCCCAGACGTACACAATGCAAAGGCAGCGCGACGTTCACGAGTCGGTGCTGGCGGGGACGGCGATTGATGCCGCGCCGAGCGAGGTCGTGCATGCGCCGCCGGCGAAACGGAGCTGGGAGCAACGTTGAATTATTCTGATTGCCGCGGGGTACCGAGCTTTCCTCGCGACTCTGTCAAGCTGGTAGTGAGTGCTCGCAACAACACGATTTTCTACCATGATCCCGGCAACAACCAATCGAGCGCTTGAATTCCGCGGAACAACTCTCGGAGCGAATCCTGGTGGCCGATGGCGCCATGGGGACCATGCTCTACTCGCGCGGCGTGTTTATCAACCGCTGCTTCGATGAGCTGAACATTTCGGGTCCTGATCTCGTTCGGCAGGTTCATCGCGAGTATGCCGACGCCGGAGCCGAGATTCTCGAAACGAATACGTATGGGGCCAATCGCGCGCGGTTAGCCGGTTTCGGGCTGGCCGAAAAGCTTGCTGAGATCAATGCAGCCGGCGTGCGGTTGGCGCGCGAAGCTGCGCGTGGCGGCGCGTTTGTTGCGGGCGCGATGGGTCCTTTGGGCGTGCACGTGGAGCCGCTCGGCCCCACTTCGTTTTCCGAGGCGCGAGCGATTTTCCGCGAACAAGCCGAGGTGCTGATCGCCTCCGGCGCCGATCTTCTGGTGCTGGAGACCTTCGGCGATCTGAACGAACTGACGCGAGGCGATCTTCGCGGCGCGCGAAGCGGCCGGTCCTGATCCGGTGATTGTCGCGCAAGTGGCCGTGGACGATTTCGGGCGGCTTTCCGGCGGCGCGTCGGTGGAAACGTTCGCTCGCGAAATGAATTCCTGGCCGGCGGACGTGCTGGGGGTGAATTGTTCGGTGGGTCCCAAGACCATGCTCGAAGTCATCGAACAAGTGGCCCGAGCATTCCTCCAAGCCTTTGAGCGCCATGCCCAACGCGGGCATTCCCACGCGCGTGGAAGGCCGCAACATTTATTTGTGTTCGCCGGAGTACATGGCTCAATACGCGCGCCGCCTGCTGTGGGCCGGGGTGAAGATTATCGGCGGATGTTGCGGCACCACGCCCGAGCACATCAGGCTCATTCGATCCGAAAGCCGCTCCCTGCAGCCGCGCGAATGACAGCCGCGCGCGTCCATTGTGGAAGCGAGCGAGCCCGACGACGGAAATGCTTGCGCCGGTTCCGCTGGCGGCGAAATCGAAGCTTGGCGCGAAGCTGGCGGCGGGGCAGTTCGTCGCAATGGTTGAGATCCTGCCGCCGCGCGGATTGGATGCGTCGCGCGAAATCGCGGGCGCGAAACTGTGCGCCGAGCACGGCATCGATTGCGTGAATGTGCCCGACGGTCCGCGGGCCAGCGCGCGCGTCAGCGCCCAGGTCACGTGCCAGTTGTTCCAGCAGCAGGCCGGCATCGAAGCCGTGAATCACTTCTGCTGCCGCGACCGCAATATTCTGGGCATTCAATCGGAACTGCTGGGCGCGCATACCATCGGCATCCGCAACCTGCTCTGCATCACCGGCGACCCTCCGCGCATGGGCATTTACCCGGAGGCCACGGCGGTCTTCGATATCGATTCCATCGGCCTGGTGAATATCGTCAAGAATCTGAATCGGGGCCTGGATATCGGCGGCAATTCGCTCGGATCGCAAACCGCGCTGGTCATCGGGGTGGGCGCCGATCCGGGCGCGCTGAACCTGGACGAAGAGATCCGCCGCTTCGAGTGGAAAGTCCAGGCCGGGCGCCGAATATGTGATCACGCAGCCGGTGTTTGACCTGGATTTGTTGGAGCAGTTTTTGAAGCGCACCGAGCAGGTCAAGATTCCGGTGATCTGCGGGATCTGGCCGCTCTCGAGCTTCCGCAATGCCGAGTTCATGATGAACGAGCTGCGCGTCCGCGTGCCAGGCGAATTCATGGAGCGCATGCGGCTGGCCGATACGCCTGAGAAGGCCCGGCGGGAGGGCGTCGAGATCGCCCAGGAAATGGTGAGGCGCGTGCGTCCCATGGTGCAGGGAGTGCAATTGAGCGCGCCTTTTGGGCGTTACGATCTGGCGATCGAGGTGGCGGAGGCCATCGGGCCTGCGTTCGGAGATCGCGGTATGACCAGCCAGCACGGATGCTCATCGCGCACTCGGACGAACAGGTCGCCGAGCGAGTGGTCATCCTGGATGGCGCCATGGGGACGATGCTGCAACAGCGGCGTCTGACCGCGGACGATTTCGGCGGCGCGGCGCTGGAAGGCTGCAACGAGAATCTGGTGCGGACGCGGCCCGACGTCGTGCTCGCGATTCATCGAGCCTACCTCGAAGCCGGCGTGGACATTCTCGAAACCAACTCGTTCGGCGGCGCGCGGATCGTGCTCGCCGAGTACGGCTTGGAAAACGACGCGCGTGAGTTGAACATCGCAGCCGCGCAGTTGGCGCGCCAGGCCGCCGACGAATTCTCCACCGCCGCCAAGCCGCGTTTCGTCGCGGGAGCCATGGGGCCGACGACGAAGGCGATCTCGGTGACCGGCGGCGTGACGTTCGCGCAATTGGTGGACAATTTCTACGAGCAGGCTCAGGCGTTGATGGAGGGCGGCGCGGACCTGCTGCTGCTCGAAACCTGCCAGGATACGCGCAATGCGAAGGCCGCGCTGGTAGCCATCGAACGTTTGCGGCGGGAATTGGGCCAGCGCATTCCGATCATGGTTTCGGGCACCATTGAAGCTACCGGCACGATGCTCGCGGGCCAAGCCGCGGACGCATTCTACGCATCCGTTTCTCACGCGGACCTGCTGTCCATCGGCCTCAACTGCGCGACCGGCCCGGAGTTTATGACGGATCATCTGCGCACCATCAGCCAGATGTCGCGCTTTCCGGTTTCCTGCCACCCCAATGCCGGGCTGCCGGACGAGGAAGGGCGGTACTTGGAAACGCCCGAGTCGCTGGCGCGGCAGCTGGAACGCTTCATCGATCAGGGCTGGCTCAATTTGGTTGGCGGATGCTGCGGCACCACCGAGGCGCACATCCGGGCCATCGCGCAGATGGCGGAGGGCAAACGGCCGCGCGCGATTCCGGCACCTTCGCACCGCTCCTATTATTCGGGCGTCGAACTGGTGGAAGCCGACGAGAGCAATCGGCCGCTGCTGGTGGGCGAACGCACCAACATGATCGGCTCGCGCCTGTTCAAGCAATTGATCGTGGCCGAGAACTGGGAGGAAGCGAGCGAGATCGCCCGCCGCCAGATGAAGAACGGCGCGCACATCGCCGACGTTTGTCTGCAGAGCTCGGATGGCGATGAAATCCGCGACATTCCGCCGTTCTACGAAGAGCTGATCCGCAAGGTGCGCGCGCCCATCATGATCGACACCACCGATCCGAAGGCGATCGAGTTGGCGCTCACGTATTGCCAGGGCAAGAGCATCATCAACTCGATCAATCTGGAGGACGGCGAACAGAAGATTCGAGCGCGTGTGCCCGCTCGCGAAGCGCTACGGAGCGGCGCTGGTGGTGGGCTGCATCGACGAAGACAAAGTGCAGGCCCAGGCGTTCACGCGCGAGCGCAAATTGCAAGTCGCCACGCGATCCTATCGATTGCTCACGGAAAAATACGGGATTCCGCCCGAGGATCTGATTCTCGATCCGCTGGTGTTTCCATGCGCGACCGGCGACGCAAATTGCGCCGGCGGCGCGGTGGAGACCATCGAGGCCGTGCGTCTTTTCAAAGCCACGCTGCCGCATGCGAAGACCGTGCTGGGCATCTCGAACGTCTCTTTTGGACTGCCGGCCGCCGCGCGTGAAGTAGTGAACTCCGTCTTCCTGCATCACGCTACCAAGGCCGGGCTGGATCTGGCCATTGTCAACTCGGAAAAACTGGAGCGCTTCGCGTCGATTCCGGAGCATGAGCGGAGGTTGGCGGAAAACCTGCTCTTTAATGCGCCAAACGACGGCGCTCCCGTGGACTGGCGAGATCAAGCGCCGGACCAGCGTGTCGCTATCAATCGATTCCACATCGCGGCGATCACCAGCTATTTCCGGCAAGCCGAGAAACGGTCGAAAACACTTGCGGAGAATTTGCCGCTCGACCAGCGATTGGCGAACTACATCATTGAAGGGACCAAGGACGGCTTGATCGGGAGCCTCGACCTCAAGCTGGCGGAAGGCGCGACGCCGCTGGAGATCATCAATGGGCCGCTGATGGATGGCATGAGCGAAGTGGGCCGGCTATTCAACAATAACGAGCTGATCGTCGCCGAAGTTCTGCAATCCGCCGAGGCGATGAAGGCCGCGGTGAATTATCTGGAGACGTTTCTCGGCGCGAAGGAAACCTCCAAGCGCGGAAAGATCATGCTCGCCACCGTCAAGGGCGACGTGCATGACATCGGCAAGAATCTGGTCGAGATCATTCTGGCCAACAACGGGTTCCAGGTGATCAACCTGGGCATCAAGGTGTCACCCGAAGCGCTGATCAGCGCGTATTTCGAACATCGGCCCGACGCTATCGGGCTCTCCGGGCTCTTGGTGAAGAGCACCCAGCAAATGGTGGCCACCGCGAGCGATTTGCGGGCGGCTGGAATTCAAGTGCCGCTGATCGTGGGCGGCGCGGCGCTTTCGGAAAAATTCACGCGCAGCTAAAATCGCGACCGCGTATGGCGGACCGGCCTGTTATTCCAAGGACGCCATGGCGGGTTTGAAGCTGATGAACCAGATCATGGACCCGTCCGCGCGCGCAGCCTTGCTCGCGAATGCGCGGGCCACCGAATCGGCTGAGGAACCCGCGAAGGCGCAGCCCCGCCGGTACTGGTCCAACTCGCGCCGCGGCGCAAAAGTGCGAATCGATCTTCCGATTCCAGCCGCGCCGTATCTCGACCGCAAGATGCTCACTGCGCCGGACATCAGCGAAGTATGGAGCTACATCAATCCGTTCATGCTTTACGGACGGCACTTGGGCTACAAAGGCGATTTCGAAACAGGACTGCGGGAGCGCGATGCCAAGGCACTGGGCCTGCTTGATCGCGTCGAGGAATTGAAGCGCGAAGCGGCCGAGTTCATGCAGGTCCGCGCAGTGTGGCAATATTTTGAAGCTGAGCGCGATGGCGACAGCATCCATCTGTTCGCGCCCGGCGGGGCGTTCACCGATTCACACTTTCCAATTCGCCCGGCAACGCGATCAGGGGCTCTGTCTCAGCGACTATGTGCTCCCTCCGCAGGACGGGCCGCCGCGATCATCTGGGCCTGTTCGTCGTTACAGCTGGGGCGGGCATTCGCGAGCGGTCCGAGCAATGGAAACAGGCGGGCGAGTTTTTCAAGGCGCACGCCATTCAAGCGCTGGCGCTGGAAACCGCCGAGGCCGGCGCCGAGTGGTTGCACCACCGTATCCGCGAAGAATGGGGCTTTCCAGACCCCGCAGGCGCCACGATGCACGATCGCTTCACTTCAAAGTTTCGCGGGAAGCGCTACAGCTTCGGTTATCCGGCCTGCCCGAACCTGGACGATCAGCAAGGCATTTGGAAACTGCTATGTCCCGAAGACATCGGCGTCTCGTTGACCGAGAGCATGATGATGGAACCGGAAGCCAGCGTCAGCTCTCTGGTGTTTCATCACCCTGATTGCGTCTTCTTCGCGGTCGACATCTCGCTGAGCTGCGCGCGAAGCGGTGCTGCTGTGTTCATAATTGACTCATAGTGGCCAGCGCGAACACGTACAAGACCCGCCTCCAGCGGATTTATCCCGATTGTTGGCGGTGGATCAGTCTCGCGCGGCGAATTCCGGGCCAGTTAACCGACAAAGAAGCGAGCTTGCTGTTCCACTTGGCGCGGATGCGGACAGCGGCTTTATCGATCCGGTGATCGTCGAGTTGGGCGCGGGGCGGGGAAGAGCATCGCTGCTTCTGGCCGCCGGGCTCTGCGGCAAAACACGGCCGAGGCTGTTCGCGTTGCAGGGCTCTGGCGATGTGAGGCGTCATCTCCAGCGATGCGGATTCGGGCGCATCCTCGCTGCTGCGCCGAGCGAATTGGAAGGATGGCGTCGACCTTCTTTTCGTGAACGCACAAGCCAATTGCGATCTCTCGCATTGGCTGCCGTTCGTCAAGCCGGGCGGCATCGTTGTCGTGCACGGCGCATCATTAGAAAGTTTGCGATGCCGCCAACGTATAGCGACTTCAGGAACGTCGATGGTCTGGCCTGGGCCGTGAAGCAACAAGAGACGCACGTTCTCGACGTTCCTCTGGATGCCGCGGAAGAATTCGCCATCGCGAGACAGCAGGATTTTGTGCGCCGCGCGGTTCGCGAGATCGCCGAGGATCGGCATGCTATTGAAGCGCTGCGCCAGTCCTGGTCCTGGCGGCTCACGGCGCCCTTGCGACTGGCGATCGAAACGCTGCAAGCGATCATGGGTGTACTGGCGACCTTCGGTCGCGGCTCGCCCAAAGAGCGGCTCTTCGGATTGGCTCAGTGGGTCCGATTCGGAAGACAAATTCGAGCCAGCGGCCTTTTGGATGAGCGCTACTATCGGGACACGCACCCCGGCGTGGCGTGGGCCGGCACCAGCCCTTTGCTTCACTTCCTGGTGTGCGCCGCAAGCGCTGGAGACCAACCCAACGAGCTTTTCGACGTCGAGTATTATCTCGGCCGCTATCCCGACGTCGCCCTCTCAGGCATCAATCCGCTGATTCACTATCTGAGGAGTGGGGCTGGCGAGGGCCGCGATCCGCATCCGCATTTTGACACCAGCTTTTATGTAGAACAGAATCCCGATGTGCGTGATGCGCGTCTCAACCCGTTGGCGCATTATCTTGCGCCCGGCATTGCCGAAGGCCGCGATCCGAATCCGTGGTTTGACACCTCGGAATATTTGGAGCAAAACCCGGACGTTGCTATCTTCGGCCTGAATCCCCTCGTGCATCAACTGGATGCCTGGTCGAATCGCCGCCTATGTTCTCAGTAGCGATTCCGATCTACAATCACGCGAGGTTCGTTCGCCAGGCCATCTGGTCGGCGCTGCGCTGTCCGCTGGTAAAGGAGATCCTGATCGTGGACGACGGTTCGAGCGACGGGTCGCAAAAAATTGTCGCGAGCATGGCCGCGGAGCATTCGGGCCGCGTGCGCAACTTGACGCCTCCCTCGGGCGGCAATCGCGGCGCTCACCATCGTCTCAACGAACTCGTGGAACAGGCCCAATGCGCAGTGGGTCGCGGTGCTCAATTCCGACGATGCCTTCGTATCCGGCCGGTTCGAATCGATTACGCGCGACCTCGCGTTCGCAGACTGCGACTTCGCGTTCGGCAACGTATTGTTCATGGATGAACGGGGCGCGTTAACAGGCGCGAAACGCGGGCCGCTCGATTTCCGGGTGCTGTCAATGCCGTCCTTCGAGTTGTTGCGAATGGTAGCCGAGCGCCGATTCGCCGAACTGATGCGCGAGCAGAACTACCTGATCACTACCAGCAATATGGTTTTTCGCAAGAGCCTGCACGCGCGCGTTGGCGGGTTTCGTCCCTATCGTTACGTGCACGATTGGGATTTCGCGTTGCGCGCCATGCAACTCGGCCGTGCCGCCTACATCCGGCGCTACCTGACCGCCTATCGCATACACTGCGGCAACACGATTCAGGAAAGCGAAGTGAAAGCGCGCACTGAGACGAAAGCCATGCTCGCCGAGAACTTATTGCGGGCCGAGTCTGTCCTTCCCACGCATTCGAAGAAAGGCTGACGCAACTTTGCGAATCGGCGCCGTCAATCGCCAGGACCAGGATGCGAGTATTTCCCGGATTTGAGCTTCGCGATCGTGCAGGGCGGACGCCAACTCTTGTGCGCCGCGCAACCGGATCGCCGGGATTGCCGGTGTCTTCGGCGAGCTGTCCCAGAACCTGCATCTGATGGATGCGCGGAACCAGGATCCGCTCGAAATTGGTCGCGTGAACGAGCTCGCTGACATAGCCCCCGATTCCGAGCGCGATCGCATCCCAACCGCGGGACTGGGTGTCGTGCTGATTTCCTCCGTTGTCGCGCCACGCCGGGAATCCTTGCTTGAGGCGCTCGATCAGCTCCCCGGTTGAAGAATAGAGGATCAGGTTCTCTTCTTCGTGGATCGTCTCGCGGATCTTTTGAAACACCGGTATGGATCTCGCCAGCACCGGTTTCCGCAAGGCGAGGCTCTCGACCACCGGGAATCCGAAGCCTTCGTAGGTGGACGGAAATACCACGAACCTTGCCCCCGCCATCAGTTCGTGTAGTTCCTTTTCCGCTAGATTACCGCTATCGAACGACACCACATTCGGACCGCTATCGTGCCGAAATCCGAGGGCCACGATCTTGTCTTGTGGGAACGCGTTGCTCAGGGCCTGGGTTGTCGCACGGACGCGTTTGTGCTCGAATCGGTTGCCGATGACGAGAATGTGCTGGGCCGGCAGCCGGCGTGAGTTCCAATCCGTTCCGGTAGTCCCGGAAATCCAAGGAAGGATAAGCCACCAGCTCGGGCAAACCAGGCCGCATCCGGAATCGCCGGCGAAAAAGCTCCGCCACGAAATCGCTGATGTAAATCACCCCATCCGCGTGCGCGAATACGGTCGCCCACAGCGTCTCAAGATCGTCCAGGTTCTTGCTATTCAAATACAGGCAATCGAACGCGATCGGATCGAACATCCCGTACACATTCACGGGGGCCAGCCGGCTGAGGCGCGACAGTTGCTCGAGTGAAAAGGGCTGCGAGAAGCGGAACGCGACGGCGAACTTTCTTGCCACGTTGATGGGAACCAGGCGTACGCCTTCGATTTGATCCAACTTGTGAAATTCCCACGCCGCTTCCGAAGTCATGACATAAAGGTTGAACTGAGGCCACAATCTTGCCGCTTTCTCGACGATCTTCTTGGACGCCAGAAACGTTCCGTTGTGATACAGCTCCAGGCTGGACAAGTCGAAGAGCAGGTCCAGCCGTCCCTGCCGGTCCGGTAGAAGGCCGGCCAGCAGCAGCTCAGCCTGGAAATGCGCGCCGTTGCAATAACGTTCGACGCTGGGCTTGAACTCCGGGTAGCGTTCATTGAGAATCGCCGCGTTCCGTTCTTCCCGAACCTGCTTGGGGAAATGGCTGTTCGAAAAAGACACTTCGCCCGCGTGATACACCCACGCCCTGTTCGCCAGCGCCGCGCGATAGCCGCAGCGATTCGCCCGCATCATCAAATCGTTCTCTTCGTTGTATCCGGGGGTGTACATCTCGTCGAATAGTCCAAATTCGGCGAGCACTTCCCGCCGGATGAACAGGCAAAAGCCCACGCCCACAGGGACAAAATGAAAGCGCGGAAGATATTTCGATAGTTGCGAGAAAACTCCGTGCGATTCGGCGGGGCCGAGCTTCTTATATTGCTCCTGATGCGGCAACGAACAGATGGTCGCGTTATTCGAGCGCGGGCTGACAAAGGCGATCATCGGATCCAAATGCGCCACGTCGCAGATCTCGAGAATCGCTCCCGGATACACAAGGGTGTCGGAGTTCAGAATGATCGCATCGTGCTTCCGGTCCACCGACAACTGTAGCGCCCGATTGACGGATCGCACGAAGCCGATATTCTGCTCGTTTTCCAGGAGCTGGCAGGGCAGCAGTTCGCCGATGCCCGCCATCGCACGCGCCAGACACTCGTTCAGCTGCTCATCGCCGGGCGAATCGTTGATCAGGATGAGCGAACAACGGAGGCGCGACAACTCATCGCGAACCGCGGGCTGCTGGAGAGATTCAAAAAGCGGGGAAACCAGATGGACATTTCGGTAAAACGGAATAATAATGTCAACAGGCCGGCTGTCTGAGGGCGTGGTGCTCATTACTTGACGCGGGCAAAACGATGCTAGCATGCGTCTTTCGGAGTAGTGTCAACGCAATCGCGTGCTGCAATACTATACTGGTTCCTCGTGCTCTCTTCGCGCCGCGCTTCGCTGATGTTGGGTGGAATTCTGCTGCTATTCGGTTTCACGACAGCTCTGGTAACCGCCTGGATGGTCCATAGAACCTACACTCCCATCCTCTTCTTCGATCAATGGGCCGTGGTCAACGAACTGATGCAGTCCAATGGGCATCTTTCCCTGGCTCAGTTTTGGCAGCAACATAATGAGCATCGGATTCCCTGGGGTAAACTGGCGGGCTATGTCGACCTGAAAGCGTTTGGCGGACGGAATATCAGCCTGCTTGTCGAGATTTACACCATACAGGCCTTG
The DNA here is from genome assembly GCA_963772905.1 of Bryobacterales bacterium. GTDB lineage: Bacteria > Acidobacteriota > Terriglobia > Bryobacterales > Bryobacteraceae > Palsa-89. Next base: position 64,942 of record CAVYZD010000003.1, read on the forward strand.
GAAGCGCTGTTTTACATTTGGATATTCCGGCGCTATCGAGAACGAAATCTCGCTGAAATGATGACGGCCGCCGGCGTGTTCGGGTTCGCGATGTTCTATCCGATTCAGATCGAGAACTTCTATTGGGGATTCCAGGTGGCGTTTGTTACGCTGCCTTTCGCTGCCAGTGTTTCGATCGGCGCCCTCATGGTGCATTCCGATCTTGCCGCGTCCCGCGAACGCGCGCCGTGGTGTTCTTGGCTACTTGGAATTTCCCTCGGCGGCGCAGTGCTCGCGGAAACCAGCTTGGCAAGCGGCATCCTCATTTGGCCGCTTCTCTTACTCTTGAGTTTCATGCTCCGCATGCCTGCCCGGACAAAGTGGTTGATCGCAGCCGCCGGCGCAGTCGCGACGGGCGCGTTTCTATGGGGCTTTCACTCTCCTGGCAACACCGCGCAGCCGTTGGACAGCTTGCGGCATCCGATTGCCGTCGGGAAATTCGTACGAGCTCTACTCGCGTGGAGCTGGGATTCGGCGACGCCCACCGGTTTGCTGTGGCCGTCCCTGGCGCAACTTTGCGCGACTGTCGCGGCTGTGGTCGTGGTGGGAGCTTTCTTGCGAATGCTTTGGTCAAACGCCGGCCCGGACAAATTACAGTTATTTCTCGTGGCCAACGCCGTCTTCTTGTTGGCGACTGCATTTGTAATTGCGCTCGGCAGGATCAATTTCGGGATCGAGCAGGCCGTCGCCAGCCGCTATCAGACCATCGCGCTGGCATTCTGGGCCTCGTTCGGAGCTTTAGTTTTGCTGTGGCGGATGGGAAAAACCGGCGACGCCGTGGGTCTCATCGAAATCCAGATTGCCGCTTTGTTCCTGCTGCTCGCAAGCATGCCGCGCTTTGGTGCTTCCATGGAGCTCGCGAGAGCGCACCAAAAGGTTCTCGCCGAATCCTATGCCGCAGTCGTTGAAGATCCGTCCAATTCGGGGGCCCGTGGCAACTTTACACCCTATCCGAATTTTGCGGAAGCACATGCGTACCTCGAATCACATCATCTGGGGGTCATGGATCGCGATTTTCTTCCGGAAGGCGTGCTGACGACGATCGATGCATCGTCGCGCGCGCAATGGAAGGTGGCAGGTTTTCAAACGTTGCGGCCGGAGGAATGCGCCGGCCATATCGATTGGGTCAGACTCGTGCCCGATCAGCCGGGCTCGGTGATAGTGGGCGGATGGGCTTGGAGCGAGAAGTCCTCGGGGCGCCAGCGCCGGATCCTTCTCGTTTTGGATGATGGGAGAGTCGCCGGCTCCGGCAGGCCGCAGTTCGCCCGCGTTACCGAATCGAAGGTTGGCTGGACGGCCGAAGCTTCGCTGCCGCGCGGAAGGACGCTCCGTGCGTTTATTGTTGCCGATCATTCCTCGGCCTGCCCTGTTGCCACCGAGTTCGTGCGCCGCTAAGAACACATCGCCGGAAGCTGCGCAGGTTTGGCGATCGAGACCGCCTCGATTATTTCATCGCACCGTTCCGATGAGATCACGGCGCCTGCTAACGCGCGGAATTTCGAAATTATCTCGTTCCATGTCAGCGGATTTTCGGGATCGCCCTTGGGATACCGAACGAATTTCTCGAAGCGCTGGCCGTCGGCGAGCTCAATTACAACGCGAGCCGGCCATTCCTTGGGGAATGTTGCTTCGATGCCCGCATCTTTCGCCATCGCCACTTTGGCCATCAGCTCGCGCACCTTGGGCGAGCGCGCTTTCGCGAGCGTGAATTGATCGAGACCCGCCGCGCCGTCGAACACCGCGATTGCCGCGCCAAACGGCATCGAAAATTGCGCGTCCACCACGGACTCGGGATTGTATTTCTTTTCCTTGGGCTCGGCCACTATTCCCCAGCCGGCCTCCAGCACCGCAATTTCGATGCGCTGGATCGTACCCGCCTCGATATTGTGCTCGTGCACGATTGCGAGAATCGCATCGATCGGCCCTTGCATGTAGCGGCAGCAGGAGTGCGGCTTGACGGCGGTGTGCAGGATCTCGAACGATTCGCCCAAGCCCTCGGTCAATCGTTCCGCGATCGGGTTCCGCGAATAGCCGCGCAAGAAACCATCGCGCCCCTCCAGAATGTGCAGCGGTCCGCTGAATCCTTCAGCCGCGAGCAGCGCCGCATGGATCCCATTCTGCGCGGCCAACCCCGGATGAATCCGTTTGGTCCACGCGCCTTCCGCTAGAAATTCCATGGACCCAGCGGCCATGCTTCCCGCGATCCCCACGGCCGCGAGCGTTTGTTCGGCTGTCAGTGCGAGCAATTTCGCGGACGTGATGGAAGCGCCGAACACGCCGCACGTGGGCGTCATGTGAAATCCGAGCGCGTAATGTTCCTTCGGCTGTACGGCCATTGCGATGCGGGCGGCGGCCTCGAAACCCGCGACAACGGCGGACAGGAACGACTCCGATGAGGTCTCTGGCATCGTTTCGGCGAGCGCGAGCGCGGCCGAATACATAGTCGCGCCCAAGTGAATGGATCCGCCGCTATGCGTGTCGTCCTGCTCGATGCCGTGCGCTGCCGCGCCATTGGCCATCGCCGCGAGGCCTGGAATGGTGCGCATCCGCGTGCCGATCACAGTGGCGCATCCGTTGGCGCCGATGCGCTCCACCATCCGCTGCACAGCACGCGCCGATTCCTCGCGCGACCCGCGAATCGCGACTGCCAAGTAATCCAGCAGGAAATAGCGCGCGCGATCCAGCACCTCGCCTGGGAGATTCCCCGGCTGCATGCCATGCAGAAATTCGACCAGTTCGCGAGTGTATTCTTTCATGATTTCTTGGGCGCCAAGAATCGGCGGCGGAGCACCATCACCCGCTCCTTGTTCTGATTGTAACCGCGCGTTTCCACCGCCACGATGCCCCGATCCGGCTTGCTGGCCGATTCGCGCTTCTCCAGCACTTCGGACTCCGCGTACAACGAATCGCCCGCAAACATGGGGCGTTCGAACATCACGCTCTCGTAGCCCAAATTCGCGATGGTCTTGCCGCTGGTGTCCGAGACGCTCATTCCCACGGCCAAACTGAAGATCAACGAATCGAGAATCGGCCGCCGCCCGAGCGGCTGCGTGCGCGCATAATGTTCATCGATAAACAGCGGATTCTGGTTCATCGACATCAGCGCGAACAGCGTGTTGTCATACTCGGTGATAGTGCGGCCCGGCCAGTGTTTGTACACCGCGCCAACTTCGAAGTCTTCGTAGTAACGCCCGAATTCCATGGCTAGGAATCCGCCTTGTACTTTTTCAGAAGATTGCGCGCGATAATCAGGCGCTGCAATTCATTGGTCCCGCCGCCGATCACCACCAGTGGCGCATCGCGATAATAGCGCTCCACCGGAAAGTCTTTTGAATATCCGTTGGCGCCCATGATGCGCATCGCTTCGAACGAAACTTCGGCCGCGGTCTCGGTGGCGAACAGCTTCGCCATGCCGGCTTCCAGATCGCAGCGCTCGCCGCGATCGCGCTTCTCGCACGCAGAGTAAATCAAAAGCCGCGACGCTTCGATGTTCGTCGCCATGTCGGCCAGCTTGTTTTGGATGGTCTGATATTCGGCGATCGGCTTTCCAAATGTCGTGCGGCGTTGCGCGTAGCGAATGGCTTCTTCAAATGCTGCGCGCGCAATGCCCAGGCCTCGGGCAGCTACGTTCAGCCGCTCGGCTTCCAGGCCGGTCATCACTTGCTTGAAGCCCAGGCCCTCTATGCCGCCAATCAGATTTTCCGCGGGCACCGGAAATCCCGAAAAATGCAGTTCGCACGTTTCCACGCCCTTATATCCCAGCTTCTCGATGTCGCGGCTCACCGTCATCCCCGGCGCGCCCTTCTCGATCACGAAGGCGCTCATGCCCCTGTGCGCGGGATTGGCCGATGGATCCGTTTTCGCCAGAAGCAGGAACGTGCTGCCGTGCCGCGCGTTGGTGATCCACATTTTGGAGCCGTCGATGCGATACACTGCGCCGTCGCGCGTCGCCGTGGTCGCGATCGCCTGCAGATCCGTTCCGGCGTTCGATTCGGTCAGGCAAATCCCTCCGCGCTTTTCTCCCGTCGCCATGCCGGGCAGGAACCGCCGCTTCTGTTCCTCGGTGCCGAATCGCGCCACGACATCGCACATCACGGAATTGCTTCCGATCACTCCGGCCAAGCCGAGCCAGCCGCGCGAAATCTCTTCGAAGATCATGGCGAAGGTGGTTGTGTCTACACCAGCGCCGCCGTACTCTTCCGGGATGTTCAGCCCGAACAATCCCATCCCTTTCATCTGCTCGACCAACGCGTGCGGATATTCGTCGCGATGCTCCATGGCGGACGCCACTGGGATCACTTCCTTGTCCACAAAGGTCCGGACCGTTCGGAGAATCAGCTCCTGCTCTTCGGTGAGCGCTTTCACGCGTGTTCTCCTTCAATTGCTGCAGCGCCAATACGAACAAGTTCTTCGATTTCGGTGTCGCTGTAACCGGCTTCATGCAGGATCACCGGCCATGTTCGCCGACTCTTGGCGGCGGTCCTTGCGGCTGGGCGGCGTCAGCGAAAGACTGATCGGCAAGCGCGGCAGAACCATGGGCTGCTCGCCGGCGAGATCGATCTTCGTGAACAAACCAAGCGCCGCGGCTTGCGGATCTTCGAGCACTTGCCCCGGGCTTTGGATGGGATCGTTCGCGATATCGTGCTCGTCCAAGAGCGCCACCCAATGCGACGTGGGTTGCGTACGCAGCACGGCGCCAACCAAGCCTTCCAATTCATCGACATTCGCGACGCGCTCCGGATTCGCGCGAAACCGAGGATCGCTGCGCCCATTCCTCATGGCCGAGCGCCGCACACAATCGATGAAACTGGCGATCGCTCGAAATCCCCAGCATGATTTGTCCGTCGCCCGTCGGAAGCGCTCCATACGGTGCGAACGCTTTATGCCGCGCGCCCTGCGGCTCTGGATCCACGCCCGCGAATTGCCGGTACGCCAGATGATAGGACATGAACATGATCCCGGTTTGAAATAACGACGCGTCCACGCGCTGCCCTTTCCCGGATCGCTGCCGCTCGAGCAACGCGGCCAAAATGCCGAGCGCCATCCATGTCCCGGTAGTCACATCAAGAATCGATACGCCCGTGCGCATCGGATGCCCCTTACCCGTTCCCGTGACGCTCATGATTCCCGTGCGGGCTTGCAGCACGGCGTCGTAACCGGGCTTGGTGTAATCCGGGCCACCCGCGCCATACGCCGAAAGCGACGCGTAAATGATGTCGGGCTTGCGCGCGCGCACCGCCGCTTCATCCAAGCCTAGCGACGCCGCTTTTCCACCGCGAAAATTCTCGAGGAACACGTCGCAGCTTGACGCCAGCCGCAGCACCACTTCGCGTCCCTCTGGCTTCGCAAGATCCAGCATGATGGAGCGTTTCCCGCGATTAAGGGCCACAAAATACGCGCCCCACTCGCCGCGAAAAGGTCCCATGGCGCGCCCGTCTTCGCCGCCGCCCGTGCGTTCAACTTTGATCACGTCCGCGCCCAGGTCGCTCAGGACCATGCTCGCGGTCGGCCCGGCCACGATGGTGCTCAGATCCAGTACGCGAATGCCTTGTAATAGGGGAGCCAAGAAGCCGCGCTTATTTGATCTTCTTCATCCACGCCAGAATCGGCCCTGAAACCGTCTTGTCCGGCGTGTCGAGCGAAAATACTTCCGACATGTGGCTCTCGCCTTTGAAGTAAAGCAGGGTGGGGCAATGATCCTTGCCTTCTTGGCACAGTTCGTCGTGCAAGACCTGATTGAACGGCATGATGCCCTTTTCGCCAACGCCCGGATCCAGCTCGGCATTCGCCAGAATTATTTTGACCGATGTCTTCTTCAACTCCGGAAGACTCGATCGCGCCAAGCGCGTCGCCGCATCCACCGGAGGACCACCAAAGCCCGCAGGCGGCCCACCAGCGGGTCGACCTCCCGCAGGCGGTGCCCCAGGCGGAGGACCTAGCGGCGCATCCGGACCACCGGGCTGTCCCGCCGTGCGCCCGGCCAGCGCGCCACTCGACGAGAACGCGCCGCCTTGCACTCCGCACGTTTTGCCGGAGTCGGTGAGAGCCGCGAACGGATTTGACCCGGCTGGAGGAGGCGGCACCTCAAGCGGCGCGATATCGAACGCCGCCGGCGACATGAAGATCACGCCCTTCACGCCCACGCCCTTCGGCCCGTACAATTCCGGCCGCCCGATGTAAGTCCCGAGCGGCATGTTCCCCGCCGAATGCGCCCAAATGAACATGCGATCCGGATTGCCGTGGTACTTGCCAATGTTCGCTTGTACCCACTGGATCATGGCCGAAATGTCTTTCGCGCCCGCGTCCCAACCGGGCCCGCCATGCCGCTGCATGTTCACGCCAACCATGCCGTTCTTGGTCGCCCATCGCATGATGTTGTCGTAGAACGCATTGGCTTCCGGATCCTGCAGCTCGAGCTTGTTGCCGCCGCCGCCGGGCACATAAATCAATACGGGACGCGATGCCGGACCTTTGTCCGCAGTGAAAATGTCGACTACGTCCTTCGGATTCGGCCCAAAGGAAGCGTCGCGCACCACCGTGATGCCCGGATACAATGGGTTCGCATTGCTTCTAACGTCGTTGGCCGGCATGAGCGGCCGGTACAGCTTGGCCGTGCACGGCGGATCCACGATGTGCCCCATCTTCACCAATCCCGCTTCGATATCGGCCGGGACTTGCGCTTCCGCCGCCACCACACCCAACGATACGGCCAAGACCACGCCCAAGAAATGTTTCACAGGTTCTCCTTCATCGGACTTTGCATTCGACTTCGCGAACCCTCTATCATATTTAACTTTCCCGCCGCCCGTCTGCTACCGTGACCTCATGGAAGCGCGCGACTCCAGCAAACGGCTCTTGCCATGGCTCGTGGCCGTTGCGTTCTTCATGGAGTCGCTCGACACCACCATTCTCAACACCGCCGTCCCCGCCATCGCCGAAGCGCTCAAGGTTGCGCCGCTCAGCATGAAATCGGTGCTCTCCAGCTACACGCTGAGCCTCGCCGTGTTCATTCCCATCAGCGGCTGGATGGCCGATCGATTCGGAACACGCCGCGTGTTTGCCTCAGCGATCGGCCTCTTCACCCTGGGATCGCTGTTCTGCGGCCTATCGACCAACATCCACGTATTGGTGGCCTGCCGCGTCCTGCAAGGCTGCGGAGGCGCCATGATGGTGCCCGTCGGACGCCTCACCATCGTGCGCACGTTCGCCAAGTACGAGCTCATCCGCGCCATGAGCTTCGTCGCCATCCCGGGTCTGGTCGGCCCAATGCTCGGACCTATCGCCGGCGGCCTCATCGTCGCTTACTTTCACTGGCGGGTCATCTTCTTCGTGAATCTTCCCATCGGCCTCGCCGGCTTGATCCTGGTCTATCTGCATCTGCCCGATTACCGCGAAAAATCGGATCCGCTCGATCTCGTCGGCCTCATTCTCTTTGGCTCCGGCATCGCGCTGCTGTCCTATGTGCTGGAGGTCTTCGGCGAACATACGCTTGGCGTGGCTGAAATCGCGGGGTTGCTGGCGATCTCGCTCCTGCTGCTGGCCGGCTACTGGCTCCATGCTTCGAAGAACCCGTATCCGTTGCTCCAGCTCATTTTGTTTCGCATTCGCACCTTCCGCTCCGCCGGTCAGCGGCAGCTTCTTCACGCGCCTGGGCATCGGCGGAATCCCGTTCATCCTTCCGCTTCTTTACCAGGTCGGTCTCGGGTTCAGCCCGATTCAATCCGGCCTGCTGATGATGCCCCAAGCGATCGCGGCCATGAGTCTCAAAATGACCATGCCGAAAATTCTGGCCCGCTTTGGTTATCGCGCTGTTCTAATTTCCAATACGATCATCCTTGGTCTGCTCATTACTCTTTTCGCAACCATTGGCGTGGGCACGCCGATCTGGATCATCGTGGCGCAGGCGTTCTGCTTCGGATTTTTCAGCTCGCTCCAATACACCAGCATGAACACGCTGGTCTACGCCGACGTCTCCACCGAACAGACCAGCGCCGCCAGTTCCATCGCCAGCACCATGCAGCAGATGTCGATGAGCTTCGGTGTGGCAACCGCGTCGCTCGTCACCGCCGTGTTCATCCCCAATCGTTTTCGCTCCACGCCCGCGCAAATGATTCATGGCATCCACGATGGGTTCTTCGTGCTGGGCGCAATCACGATTTTGTCCACATTCGTTTTTAGCGAGTTAAAGAGCGGCGACGGGGACAACACCAGCCGTCACAAGGTGCTCGAGCCCGCCGGCGACCCAGTGTAGACTTGTTGGCTGAATGCGCCAGATACTGTTCTCATTGTTATTCGTTGGAATCTGCCAGGCACAAGACATGCTACAGGCGGATCGCGCATTCGTTCAAGCCATCGCGCACTCTGACAAGCCCGCGCTCGAAAAACTACTCGACTCCGATTTCACTTGGACCAACTCCGACGGCCAAATCTTGACCCGCGCCCAAATGCTCGAAAATCCCCTGAAACCCTCAATCGCAAACGAGAGCGCCGCCGAGATCAAGACGTACAACTACGGCGCCCTGGGCGACGTCCAGGCCAACCTCGATCGCGCCCACGTCCTGCGCGTCTGGGCTAAGCGCGCCGGCGTGTGGAAGGCGATTGTCTATCAAGAGGTGCAGTCGCTCGACGCGCCACCGTCCTTCGCGCCCAGCGCCGCTGCCGATTGCGAAAACCCGTGCAAGATGGTCCCTTACCAAGCGAAAAATGAAACCGAGCGGCAGGTCATCACCGCCTATTCGAAGCTTGAAACCGCCGCCATGGCGCGCAACTCCGCCATCTTCGCCACCATGGTCGGCGATGAATTTGTCGCCGCCAGCTCCAACAGCGACAAGCTCTCCACCAAGCGCGCCCGCATCGACGACTTCGACCATTCAAAAAACGCCGGCGTCGCTCCCACGCCGCTCGCCTCGGCGCGCATGTTTGACTTCGGCGATGCCGTTCTGATGACCTCCCAACACACGCCCGTCCGCGGCAAACCGCTCCACGTCACACGCATCTGGGTGAAGCGAAACGGAAGCTGGGTGGAAGCGTTGAGCTATCAAACTTCAATAAAATAGTTGAATGGTACTGCCAAAACGCCTGACCGGAGCCGTTACCGCGGCCCTTTGCGCCTTCACAGTGTCCGTCTCCCACGCCGCCGACAGCGACATCCCCAAGAACTTCACTATTCCAACCAGCGATCAGGACTTCATCAAGCGCGAGGTCATGATCCCCATGCGCGACGGCGTGAAGCTCTACACCGTCATCGTGCTGCCCAAGAGCGCGCACAATGCGCCGATTCTGCTCACCCGCACGCCCTACAACGCGCACAATCGCGTGTCTCGCAACAACAGCACGCATATGCTCGCGGTCCTTCCGCAAGGCGACGAAGTATTCGTCCGGGATGGCTACATTCGGGTCTTCCAGGACGTGCGCGGCAAATACAGATCCGAGGGCGACTATTTCATGACCAAGCCGGTGCGGGGTCCGCTGAACCACACCTCCACCGACAACGTGACCGACGCCTACGACACCATCGATTGGCTGGTGAAAAACACGCCTGAATCCAACGGCCGCGTTGGCATGATCGGCTCGTCTTACGAAGGCTTCACCGTCGTCATGGCGTTGCTCGGTCCACATCCCGCGTTGAAGGTCGCAGCCCCCGAAAGTCCCATGGTCGACGGCTGGATGGGCGACGATTGGTTTCATTACGGCGCGTTCCGCCAAAACGATTTCGATTACACGTCAGAACAGACCATCCAGAAGGACGAAGGAAAGCCCGTGCCTCGCGGCGCCTACGACGATTACGAAGCTTTCCTCCAGGCGGGATCGGCCGGCGCATATGCTCGCCAGAATGGTATCGATCAACTGCCGTGGAACACCAAGATGATCGAGCATCCCGCTTATGACGGCTTCTGGCAAGGGCAGGCGCTCGACAAACTGGTCGCCGAGCATCCTTCGCAGGTACCCGCCATGTGGATTCAAGGCCTTTGGGACCAGGAGGACATGTGGGGAGCCATCCACTGCTACATGGCGCTCAAGGCGCGCGGCCAAGCCGATCACAATTATCTCGTCATGGGCCCGTGGCGACACAGCCAGGTGAATTACGACGGCTACAATCTCGGCCCGCTCAAATGGGACGGCGACACCGCGCTTCAATTCCGCCGCGACGTGCTGAAGCCGTTCTTCGATCAATACCTGAAGACCGATGCGCCTAAGGCCGACACGCCGCCCGTCTTCATCTACAACACCGGCGAGAATCATTGGGATCGCCTGAAGAACTGGCCGCTGGCCTGCGAACAGGGCTGCGCCGCGCCGATGAAGCCGCTCTATCTCGAGCCGGACTTCGCGCTCGGATTCGACAGGCCAACCAGCACCGCGTCCACCGATGCCGGCGCCGATTCCTACGTCTCCGATCCCGCCAAGCCGATTCCATACCTTCCGCGTCCCGTTCGATTCTCCGATTCCGATCGCTGGAAACAGTGGCTGGTCTCCGATCAGCGCACCGTGGCCGACCGTACCGATGTGCTGACCTATACCACGCCCGTCCTCACCGCGCCCGTGCGTATCAGCGGCGCTCCCATTGCCGACCTAACCGCCGCAACCACCGGCTCGGATGCCGATTGGGTGGTGAAAGTGATCGATGTGTTTCCAGACGAAGTCCCCAGCCAGCCCGAGCTCGGCGGGTACGAGCTAGCGGTTTCCATGGATATTTTCCGCGGCCGCTATCGCGACAGCTTCGAGCATCCCGCGCCCATTCCAGCCGGCCAGCCCGAGCGTTATCGCTTCGCGCTGCCCACCACGAACCACGTGTTCCAACCCGGCCATCGCATCATGGTGCAGATCCAGTCGAGCTGGTTCCCTTTGTACGACCGCAATCCGCAGACGTTCGTTCCGAACATTTTCTTCGCCAAGCCGTCGGATTATACAAAGGCGACCGAGACCATATTCCACTCCGCCGAACATTCGAGCGCGGTGTGGCTGCCGGTTGTGGAATAGCAATGAAGCTCGCTGATATCACTGTCAGCCGTCTGATCGCCGCGTCCGCCGAGCGGGTGTTCGACGTTTGGATGGACCCCGAAAGCCCCGGTGTTCCCGACGATGAGATGGGACACCGCCACCGCGAAGGCTGGACCGGGATCCTGTCCACGCTGGCCGACCGCTTCGCTTCACATTCCTACGCTCCGGCGTCCGGAGGGCACTCATGAATCGAGAAATAGCTCTAAAGATTGTGCTTGCTGTGGTAGGCGTGCTGTTTCTATCATTGGCCTATCCCTTGATTCTATTTGCGCGGCAAGATCCGGCATTGTCGATGATGTTCAGCCTCTATGTCACGCTTGGCGTGTTCTTGTTGCTTGCAATTCGAGACCCGCTCGCGAATCGCAGCCTGATCGCGTTCACCGCATGGTCCAGCTTCGCGCACGCCGCCGTCATGGGCACGCAAGCCATGCGGAACATGATTGCTCATGGAGAAGTGGCGGGCGTCGTGGTCCTCATCGTCATCGGCGTAGTTTTGATCGCGCTCGCGCCCGGCAAGCAGCCTGCGCCGGCTACTGGCCGCAGCAGCATTTACCAACCCGGTTGACGCATCGCCGCTCCCAGCAACCAACAACCGGCCACCGTGCGGGCTCACCGGACAGGTAAGAACCTTTGCACCCGCTCGCCCTGGAACACCTCGCCCGTGTAAATGATTCCCTTCGAATCCACCGCGATCATGTGCAGTCCAAAAAATTGGCCTCCGTTTTCGCCCATGCTCCCCATCTGACCCACGATTTTTCCGTCCTCGCGGTTCAGAAACCAAATGTGATTATTCGTCAAATCGGAAATATACAGGAATTTTTGTTTCTTGTCCGGAGAAAACATCACTCCACCAGTGGACCCTCCCACCCCCGTCCCCGGCGCCAGCACAAACTCCTTCACGAACTTGCCTTCCTTGGTCGTCACATCGATGCGATTCGCCATCCGATCCGCCGCGTACACCATCCCATCATTGGATATGTTCAGCGTCAGATGTCCGCGGAATTCCTTCGGCTCAGGCCCGCCCGGCGTGTACGCGCGATCCGCGTCATTGGTGCTCATTTCCCCGAGCGTATGCCCATACGCCCCCCAACCCCGTTTGAACGCGAACGTGTCCAAGTCGAACACCATGACGCGACCGCCCAGGTAATTGTCCGCGGCGTACAGTTCGTGAGCCGGTTCGTCCAGCCGAATCTCTTCCAATCCCCCCACGATCATCGGCGTCGTCGGTGGATATTTCGTGTGGAAAGCCGCGAGCGCAGCCGCTCGAGCCGCTTGGGCCGCGGGATCGGGTTTCGGCCGTCCGCCCGGCGGCGTGAGAAACCCCGCTACAGGACCCGCGCTGCCATGCCCCGGAACATGCGCCGAAGTCAGGGGTGCGTCGGCTCCGCCTCCCGGCACTCGTTCCGGCGTGCGCGGCACTTCGGCCACCAGCTTGCCGGTCTTCGAATCGTACTTGCGCACCGTGTCCTGTCCGATGTAGATGAACCCCTTGCTGTCCACCGCCATCCCATGCCCCTGTGGCGCATCGAACGAACCAATCACGTTCCCGTTCTTATCGATGTGGATCATCGCCGGCGGCCGCACGCAGCAATCGGCGAGCGGAGGAGTCAGCTCGGCTTCCAGCTCAATATCAGTCAGATCGTTCGGACGATTCAGCACCCAAACGTCGTCGTTCTTGTCCACCGCCAGTCCCGTCACGCCGCCCATTTTCCACTTGTTCGGGAGCGGCTTCGGCCAATCCGGATCGAACCTGAACTTCGGTGCGGTCTGCTCCTGGGCTCCCAGCGACACGCACAAAATCACCAGGCCCGCGCCCGCAATTACAGCCGCCGCCCGGTTCCACATTCTTCGATCGATGTTCATAATTCCCCCGCAAGATTATATGTCACCGGAAACATCGAGTAACCCCCTCTTTGGAGCTATGTGCTGGTCTATGCTGAAAATGGCGATTATGACCATGAATGACGAACAACGCAAATCCGTCGCTCTCGAATACCTGCACGCGCTCGACAACGGAGGCGTTACCTCGGCAGGCGGTTCCATTTTCGATCTCTTCGCCCCCACTGCCCACGTCTACTTCCCCAAATGGGGCGTCGCGAAAGGCCGCCCGCAAATCGAAAAGTTGTTCGCCGATTTAGGCGCCACCCTCAAGTCCATCACGCACCATTACTCCGGTTTGAATTGGATTTTCTCCGGTGGCGACACCATCGTTTGCGAAGGCACCAGTCATGGCGAGCACGTCGATGGACCCTGGCGCGCCGGCGATCCCGATTGGGGCGCGGGCCGCTGGTGCGATGTCTTCGAAATTCGCGACGGATTAATTCATCGCTGCTACATCTACCTCGACCCCGACTACGCCGGCCGCGACACCAGCCGTTATCCTTGGATTAAGTAACATGGCCCAATCATCCATTCAACTCTCGCCCATCGGAATCTGGACGCGGCAGCTCGAAGATCAGCCCGCGGCAAAGGCGCAGGAGACTGCGCGTGAACTCGAGGAGCTCGGTTATGGCGCTCTTTGGTTCGGCGAAGCGCTTGGCCGCGAAGTGCTCACCAACGCGGGGATGCTGTTGGCCGCGACGAAGCGCATCGTCGTCGCCACCGGAATCGCCAACATCTACGCGCGCGACGCCGTCGCCATGGCCTCCGGACAGAAGACCCTCGCCGAAGCCTATCCCAATCGATTTCTTCTCGGACTCGGCGTCAGCCACATTCCGTTGGTGGAACAGTTGCGCGGGCATCGTTATGAAAAACCCGTAGCCACCATGCGCGCCTATCTCGACGCCATGGATAAAGCGCCATACAACTCCGTCCCTCCGCCGACCAAGCCGGCGCGTGTTCTCGCGGCGCTCGGCCCGAAGATGATCGAGCTATCGGGCCAACGCGCCGACGGCGCTCATCCCTACAACATGAATCCCGAACACACCTCGGAAGCCCGCCGGATCTTAGGTCCAAAGCCTTACCTGTGCCCCGAACAAGCCGTCGTGCTGGAAACCGATCCGGAAAAAGCGCGCGCCATCGGCCGTGCGTTCCTCGGCTTCTATCTCACACTGCCCAACTACGCCAACAATTTTCTGCGCCTCGGTTTTGACGAAACGGACTTTGCGAACGGCGGGAGCAATCGCCTCATCGATTCGATCATTGCCTGGGGCGATGTGAACGCGATCCACAATCGAATTCGCGAACACCACTCCGTCGGCGCCGACCATGTTTGCATTCAGGTGTTGACCGCCGATCCCAAGGCGTTGCCCTTGCGCGAATGGCGAGAATTAGCGGTCAACGAAAATCCTGGTCCGGCCTGCGTAGCAGCGATCGCGCGGAACACCTGGATCGACGGCCGCGGGTGGCCACTCGAAACCGCGGATCAGCTACTACGGGCGTTCCAGCATCTTTCTTCATCAACAACCCGGCCGCGGCCGCCAGTTGATCCGCCACCGCGATGATCGTGCTCGCGAGTTTCCTTCCATGCCGATCCGTTCGCCCGCGATGATCGTCCAACGCTTCGAGTCCCGCCACGCCGATGGCAACATCTACCAGCCCTTCGCGCCACGGCCTTCCGAACGAATCAGTGACGATCACGGCGCCGCATCCGATGCCCTCGCGCAACTTGCGCGCCGAAGCATCGGGATCATTCGGGAGCACCGTCGCAAAATCGTCGCCTTCGACATTCGATTGATCGACGCCCGCGTTCGCGCAAACCAGCCCATGCCGCGTCTCGGCAATGATCACTCCGCGATCCATTTTCACGATGCGCCGCGATTGCGCCAGGATCAATTCGATCAACCGCGCGTCTTTCTTCCATTCCTCTGCCCACGATCGCGCCAGCGCCGAAGGCCGAATCTCGCGCAAATCTACGATGGCTCCTTCGGCTTTCGAGACGATCTTCTGCGCCACCGCGACCATGTCTGTGGAGAGTGCATCGTTGTGGAATAAAGCGAGGATCAACGAAGCGAGATTGTCGCCCGGCCGGATCTCAGGCAGGGATCTGGGGACCGCTACTATTTCAAGGCGCATGCGGATTCTGCAGGAACGACGAGACGGCAGCACGTTCGCTGCGTGCGCGAGAAACTCGGCGACGTCCTCCGGAGTATCGATGTCGAACATAAGCCCCGGCAGTCGCAGGACTTCGAGAGGAAGGCCGTTTGCGACGGCTTGGTCGCAATGCGCGCGAAAACTGCCCGGACCAAACCGGCTCTCGATGCAATTCGGGCGGCGTGCGCACCAGCGCATTGGTGCCCGTCCCATCGGACGACGGAACAACGATCAGCCCCGGACTGCGCCGAAGCGGCGAGCCGGCTGAAGTCCGCTGGCGTCACAGTCGGGACATCGATCGGCACCAGCAATACGGTCGACGCGCCCATTTCCATGGCGCGCAAACACGCGGCGTCGGCCGAAACGCTGTGGCTCACTTGTTGGTCTTCTTCAAACACCAGCACGCCCAAACTTCGCGCGTGTTCGGCGACTTCGGCATCGCTGGTCGCGACCACGACGCGATCGATGCCCTCGGCCTGCCACAACGCGGCCAACGTCTGGCTATACAGTGTGCGCGCCAGAGTCTCTCGCTCTTCAACGCCAAGGAATCCGGTCAGCCGCTGCTTGGCGTTCCGCGGACTCTTCACCGGCAGAATCGCAAAGATCATTTTCCGATCCCCAATTCGCGCGCCACCACTCGCGCCAGCGCCTTTCTATCGCGCAGCCCTTTCATGATCGTGTTCGTTACCAGCGCTTTCATCCCGAGCGCTTCCACTTGCGCGGCCTGCTTCCGATCCACTTCGTCCAATACAAACACGCCGCAGAAATCCACATACAATTTCGCCACTTCAGCCGCCGATGAATTCAGCCCCATGCTCTTCATCATCTTCGCCGCGGGACCCTTCAGCGCGCGCCCACCCACGATCGGCGAAATCGCCGCCACCTTTTCGCGCCGGCGCTGCAAAGCTTCGCGAATTCCCGGCACCGCAAGAATCGGCCCGATGCTGATAAACGGATTCGATGGACACAGGATGATCGCCTCGGCCTTCGCGATCGCATCCAACAACCCCGGCGCCGGCGTGGCCTCCGAAGCCCCCTCAAAGCGCATCGCCGTTACTCGATCGCGCGCGCGCCGCTTCACGAAATAAGTCTGAAACTCCAGTTCACCGCCCGGGCGTGCAGATCCGCGTCCGCACGCGCTCATTCGACATCGGAACCAGTGTCGATCGAACCTTGAGCGATCGAGTGATCTCGCCTGTCACTTCCGCCAACGTCGCGCCCTGCCGCAGGCGATGCGTTCGATACAAATGCGTCGCGAGATCCAAATCGCCGAGTTGAAACCAGGTGTCCGCGCCCAGCCGTCCCAGCGCCTCCAGGCATCGGAAGCTGTCGCCGCGAATGCCCCAGCCGTGCTGCGGATTCGCCAAGCCCGCCAGCGTATAAGTAACGGTATCGAGATCGGGCGAGATGTGCAAGCCATGAATCTCGGCATCGTCGGCCGTGTTGCCGATGATGAACACGCGCTCCGGCGCAATCACTCGCGTCAATCCATCCAGAAAGCGCGCTGCGCCCACTCCGCCCGCGAGCGCGACCACTCGGTTCCGAGTTTCACAGTCCCGTGATCCTCATGCCGGACTCTTTCACCTTGTGCCGCAGATTGAGCGCGATCAGCAACGCCGCCGCGCTTTCGAGCAAGCGGGCCATATCTAAAGGGCCAGCATCAATCGCTCGCACTCCGGGGATCATCGCCGCCAGCTTCGCGACCGCCGCTTTCGCTTCCGCACTGTCGCCGCAGATCAACGTATCGCAATCCAGCGGATGATCCAGCTTCGCCAACGCCTCCGCGCTCAACGCATGAAACGCCGCAACCACGGGCACTCCGGGAACGAGCCGAGCCGCTTGCTGCGCCGCCGATCCATCCCACACTGTGACAGTTCGCGAAAGCCGCCCGCCGATCGCCACTTCGAGCGGAACGGTCGCATCCACCAAAATTGCTCCCGGCGCGAAACTGCCGCGGATCGATCTTCAACGTTTCCACTTGCGCCAAAAGAGGAACAGTGAGAATCACAATGCCCGCATCGGTCACGGCGTCGGCATTCAGATGGCCGGTCGCTTGCTCCTCCAATGCGCCTTGCCGTCTCTTGCGCCCTTTCCAGGTTGCGCGAACCGATGCGCACGCTCGCTCCGGCTTGAGCAAAACGAGCGGCGAGCCCGCTGCCTTCGGCCCCGGTACCGCCAACGATGGCGACGATCATTTGCACGGTAACTTGATGATACATTCGAAAGGAGGAGAGCACCGATGGCAGCGATTCCTGAAAAGTATCTCGACCTGACCCAAAAGAAGGCATTCGCGCAATTAGCCACCTTGATGCCGGACGGAAGCCCGCACGTTGCGCCCGTCTGGTTCGAATACGATGGCAAGCACATTCTCATCAACTCCGCCAAAGGGCGTATCAAAGACAAGAACATCCGGCGCGACCCGCGCGTGGGCCTCGACGTTCTCGATCCCGATAATCCGTATCGACATCTTTCCATCCGCGGACGCGTTGTCGAAATCACCGAGAAGGGCGCCGACGACCTCATAGACAAGCTCACCAAGAAATACACCGGCCAAGACAAGTATCCGTATCGCGGGCCAGGCGAAGTACGGGTGACCTACAAGATCGAACCCGAGCATACACACGCGATGGGCTGATCGTGCTTTCGCAAAGTATCGCAAGCGGCATATCGAGAACTGACGCGAACCGGCTCATCCGTGCCACTGGCAGCGAGCTGCTGGAGCTCTGCAACAAGCCAGCGCCATTCGCGACGCGCGTACCGGCCCCGTAATCACGTATTCGCGCAAAGTTTTCATCCCGCTGACGAACCTTTGCCGCGATCGCTGCGGATACTGCACCTTCGCGCGCCAGCCTGGCGACGGCAAGGCCCACACCATGAGCCCGAATGAAGTACTGGCAGTCGCGCGCGCAGGTCAAACCGCCGGATGCAAGGAAGCGTTGTTCAGTCTCGGCGACAAACCCGAGCTGCGTTATCCCGAGTATCGCGACTGGCTCGATCAGCGCGGCTTCCGATCCACCATCGAATATTTGCGCGCGATGTGCCAGCTGGTGTTTGAAGAAACTGGCCTGCTGCCGCACGCGAACCCAGGCGTCCTGTCGCGCGAAGAGATGGAGCAGCTGCGGCCCGTCAACGCCAGCATGGGGATGATGCTCGAAACGGCCAGTACACGACTACTCGCGCCGGGTGAAGCGCATCATCGATGTCCCGACAAGGTTCCCAAGGTCCGGCTCGCGAGTCTTGAAGCCGCGGGCGAATTGCGAATTCCATTCACTACGGGCATTCTGATCGGCATCGGCGAAACACTCGATGAGCGGGTGGACGCGCTGTTTGCGATCCGCGAACTCAACGAAAAGCACGGCCACATCCAGGAGGTGATCGTGCAGAATTTTCGCGCCAAGCCTGACACGCTCTTCGCTCAGCGGCCCGAGCCGATAGCGCTGGACGTCGCGCGAACCGCGGCAGTGGCTCGGTTGATTCTCGGCAACACTGTGAACCTGCAAGTCCCGCCCAATCTTTCGCAAGATGCGTACGGATTCTACCTGTTCGCGGGCATCAACGATTGGGGCGGCATCTCGCCGGTGACACGCGATTTCATCAATCCCGAAATGGCTTGGCCTCAGATCGCGACGCTGCGATCGGTGACAGAGCAGGCTGGGTTTGACTTGCGCGAACGGCTGGCGGTGTATCCGGAGTACTTGAGTGATCCGCGCTGGATCGCGGAACCATTGCGCCAACGGGCGTTGGATTTATCGCATGAGTGTTGAGGCAGTTCTCGATCGCGCTCTCGAAGGCCGCGAACTCTCGGCCGACGACGGCGCTACTCTCTTCGCCGCCGAGGGTGACGATCTCCATCGGTTGCTCACCGCTGCTGACGAGTTGCGCCGGCGTAGAGTGGGCGATCGCGTCGCCTACGTCATCAACCGCAACGTCAATTTCACGAACGTTTGCGTGAAGCGCTGCGGCTTCTGCGCCTTCAGCCGCGGCCATCGCGCCGAGCAAGGGTACTTCCTGCCGACCGAGGAGATTCTCCGCCGTGTTCGCGAGGCCTGGGATCTGGGCGCCACCGAAGTCTGCATCCAAGCCGGGCTGCCGCCGCGTATTCACGGATCGTTCTATATCGATCTGTGCGCGGCCATCAAACGCGAGGTCCCCGAGATTCACGTGCACGCGTTTTCGCCCGAGGAGATCCTCTACGGCGCGACGCTCTCGAATTGGAGCATCGAAGACTATTTGAAAGCTCTCAAAGGCGAGGGCCTCGGATCGCTGCCTGGCACGTCGGCCGAGATTTTGGACGACCGCATCCGCGACATCATCTCGCCCGGCCGCATCTCCACTCGCGATTGGATCAACGTGATCCGCACGGCGCACAGGCTCGGAATCCCGACCACGTCCACCATCATGTACGGGCATATCGAAACCGCGCTCGATCGCGCTCAGCACCTGGCGCTGCTCCGCGAAATCCAAATGGAAACCGGCGGCATCACCGAATTCGTCCCGCTCAGCTTCATCGCAGCCGAGGCGCCCATGGCGAAGAAGTCGCTGGTGCCCGGCATCCAAACAAACATTACGCGCGAAGATGTTTTGCGTATGTACGCGGTCGCGCGCCTGATGCTTGACCCCTGGATACCGAATATCCAAGCCACGTGGGTGAAACAAGGCCCGCAGCTCGCACAGGAATGCCTCCAGGCTGGCGCCAGTGATTTCGGCGGCACCTTGATGAACGAAAGCATTTCGACATCGGCGGGCGCGCAACACGGCCAATTCCTGCACCCGTCCGAGATTCGCCGCTGGATTCGAGAATCTGGGCGAGTGCCTGTGCAGCGGTCCACGACATACCAAACTCTGCGAGTATTTGAAGAGGAACCCACGGAGCCCGAGCCTGGTTGGGACAGTGATCGTTTCGGCTCCTACGCGACACTGATCGCCTCGCCCGAATTCCGCTTCCGCAAAAGGCGCGCCGAGTCATGACCAACGTCGATGCCCTGATTCTCGATCTCCTCGAATGGCTCGCCAGCGGCGAGCGCAGCTACACAGAAGTGATGGACGCCTGGCGCACCTCATGCCCAAGGCTCCCGGTGTGGGAGGACGCGAATGATCGCGGCCTCATCGTAACGGAAGAAGTGAACGGACATCTTATCGTTCGCCTCACATCGTTGGGACGCGGTTTTCTTGCCGGGCACCGGCATGTATCATAGTTCGGAGGATTCCCATGCCCGAACTCATAATTCGAAGTGAACGCCTGCATCCGGAAGTGCGAGCGCTGCTGGAGATGATGGACGCGCAAGGCGCGCCGCCGCTCGAATCACAGGACCCGCTGGTCGCCCGCAACGATCGCGTGGAAGGCATGAAGATGCTCGGCGGCGAACCCAGGCCTCTCGGCCGCGTTGAGGATTTTTCGATTCCCGGACCCGACGGTGACGTGCCCGTGCGGCTTTATGCCACCGAGGGGGGCGGCGTCCGTCCTGCGTTGATCTATTTCCACGGCGGCGGTTGGGTGTTCGGCAATCTGGACACGCACGATGCGGTATGCCGCGACCTTGCCGCCGAATCCGGCGCTGTGGTGATCTCGGTGGATTACCGGCTTTCGCCCGAGGTGAAGTTCCCGGCGGCGGTGAACGATTCGTATGCGGCCACTCTCTGGATAGCAGCCAACGCCGAGCGCCTGGGCATTGATGCGCGGCACATTTCCGTGGGTGGCGATAGCGCCGGCGGCAATCTGGCAACCGTGATCGCCATGCGCTGCCGCGATGCGGGCGGTCCGAAGCTGGCGCGGCAACTGTTGATCTATCCGGTCACCGATTTAAGCTCGTTCGATACTGCTTCACATCGCGAGTTAGCCGAAGGCTATTTCCTCACCCGCGCCGCGATGCAGTGGTTCACCGGCCATTACCTGGCGTCCGGCGATCAGAGCCGGCATCCGGAAGCGTCGCCTCTCCACGCGCCCAACTTGAGCGGCCTTCCGCCCGCGTTCGTAATGACTGCCGAGTTTGATCCGCTGCGGGATGAAGGTGAAGCCTACGCCGCGCGGCTGCAGCAAGCCGGCGTGTCCGTCACCGCCAAACGGTATCCGGGCATGATTCATGGCTTCGTTTCCATGCGCGGAGTGCTCTCAGGCGGCCGCCAGGCGATCCAGGAAGCGGCGAAGTTCGTCGGGCAATATGAGCAGGCGGAAAGCGCATGATGAAGTTGCGCGTCATTCTTATCGCGGCATTCGCTGCAATCCTCACTGCCGGCCAGGCCTACGCGCTTTGCATTGCCAGCACTGGCGTCTCGAGTGTTACTCCCGAGCCGAGCGGCACCTTCGAATATCTCGTATCGAACGGATGCAATACGGTTGATCAGCCCCTGCTGGACGATTTTTTCATCCCTTATTTTTCGGACGCGGGCATTTCGGATATCACAACCCCCGACGGTTGGACCTACTCGATCGAACCCACCAATAATGTTTTCGACTTGCCGGGCGCCGGCGTGATTGAATTCGATGCAACCCCCGCTGTTGGCTATTTCGGCGGTGACTTCAGCTACACGGCGAGCTACTCCGCCGGTATCGAAGGTCCGTTCTTGATGGACTTGACCAAAGACGGGAACAGCTACCAGGTGTCCGGCGATCCGCTGATTCCAGCTAGTCCCGATGCGCTCAATGCACTGGGCAGTGCCGCCGTCCCGGAGCCTTCCAGCATCGGGCTGCTCACGATCGGATTTTGTGCGATCGTGCTCGTCGCCAAGCGCGTGCGTCACGCTAGGGGATTTCGTCGGTCCAGACTTTAAAGCTCTCGAGCGTGTTTGGGCCGAACGTTGTGGCGATGGCTACATCGGCTGCGTCCCGGCCGCGCGCAATCAGCACTCGTCCAATTCGCGGCACGTTGTTGCGCGCATCAAAGGTGTGCCACTCACCGCCCAGGTAAGCTTCAAACCAAGCCGCAAAATCCATGACGCCATAGGGCGGCGGCATCCCGATGTCGCCCAGATAGCCGGTGCAATAACGCGCGGGAATGTTCATGCACCGGCAGAATGCGACGGCCAGGTGCGCGAAATCGCGGCAAACGCCCTTGCGTTCCTGGAAAGCCTCCCATGCGGTTTTCGTGGGCCGCGCGTCTTGATAGTTAAACACGATGTGGTTGTGCACGAAATCGCAAATTGCTTGCACGCGGCTCCATCCGGGAGCCGTCTGTGAGAAGAGCTTCCACGCGGCTTCGGACAACAGATCGGTCTCGCAGTAGCGGCTGCCCAGCAGAAACACCAGAGTCTCTTCGGGCAGATCTCGCACCTCGTGCTGGGGGGCGTGCGGAGCGACTACTTCGGGCAAGCCGCTGTCTCTCACCACCGCGCTGCTGCTCAAGCGAATGCGCCCGATGGGCGCCACGATGCGCGTGCACCAGTTTCCAAAGACGTCGCGATGAGCGGTAATGGGCGCAAACGGATCCGTCGTCAAGCGATCGGGAACTACGATGTCCTGGGCGCGCGAATAATGGACGTGCACCATCAGGATCATCGGAATTTCCTGGGGACAGTTGTAAACGATTTCGAAGCCCACCCGGATCTGCATGCTCAGTTCTTTCCTCTCGCCGCTGTACTTTCTCGTTTCAGTGAAGGAATCGACGGGGAAACCGCAGACGCGTGCGCCGGGCGCGCCAGAGCCACAGCCCATTCTACTCGCTTTCTGATCGGTTACACTTACGACATTGAGCACAATGTCGCTTTCCCCGGGCGCCCGTCTGGGTCCCTACGAAATTCTTGAACCTATCGGCGCCGGCGGGATGGGCGAGGTCTACAAGGCGCTCGACACTCGATTCGATCGCATCGTCGCGATCAAGGTATCCAGCGAACGATTCACGGAGCGCTTCGAGCAAGAAGCGCGCGCGGTTGCCGCACTGAATCATCCCAACATTTGCACGCTGTTCGACGTCGGGCCGAATTACCTGGTGATGGAGTACATCGAGGGCGAATCGCCGAAGGGGCCAATGCCGCTTGAAGAGGCGCTGCGCATCGGGCGGCAGATCGCAGACGCTCTTGGAGGCCGCGCACGAACGGGGCATCACGCATCGCGATCTCAAACCCGCAAATATCAAGGTCAAGCCCGACGGCACCGTAAAAGTTCTCGACTTCGGGCTCGCCAAAGTGGCCGCCACCACCAGTTCCAGCGGCGAGCGCTCGCCCACATTCACCATCCGAATGACGGAAGCCGGTATGATCCTCGGCACTGCTTCCTACATGGCGCCCGAGCAGGCGCGCGGCAAGGCCACCGACAAGCGCGCCGACATTTTCGCTTTTGGCGTGGTGTTGCATGAGCTCATCACCGGCAATCGTCTCTTCGGCGGCGAAGACGTCGGCGAAATTCTCGCCAAGGTGATTCGCGACGAGCCCGATTTGAGCGACGCTCCATCCAGCGTTCAGCGGCTGCTGTCCGAGTGCCTGCAAAAGGATCCGCGAAAACGGTTGCGCGACATCGGCGACGTGTGGAGGCTGCTGGATGGTGTGGCGGCGCCTGCCAGCATCCCGATTGCTGTCGAGAAGCCCCGCAAGTTCCGGTGGCTGTGGCCGGCCATCGCGGCGCTGTTTGTCTTGACCACTGGCGCGCTCGCATTCGTCCATTTCCGCGAAAAGCCGCCCGAGCTCACGCCCATGCGGTTTGAAATGGCGCTTCCGCCGAAGAGTTCTCTGGCTACGTTCACCATTTCGCCAGACGGCCGAAAATTGGCTTTCAACGTACGCGGCGCAAACGGGCGTAGCGCCCTTTGGCTGCGGATGATGGATTCGCTTGAAGCGAGGGAGTTGCCGGGGACCGAAGACGCCTATCTGGACCCGGCGTGGTCGCCCGATAGCCAATCCATTGCGTTCATGGCCGGCGGCAGCCTCAAAAAGATCGATGTGTCGGGCGGAACGCCTCAGACCTTAGCGTCTCTTTCGAATCCGGCTACCGGAGTTTCCTGGGGACGTGACGATGTGATTCTATTCGGTAGCGCCGGTGTCATTGATCGTATCGCGGCTTCCGGAGGTGAGGTGACTCCCGTGACGGCAATCGACTCGCAACATGGCGAACAAGGGCATGGCCGTCCATTCTTTTTGCCGGATGGCAAACACTTCCTGTATTTTCGCTTGATAGGCGATCGAAGCGGCTTGTACACCGGGTCATTGGACACCAAACCGGCGGAGCAAACCAAAACTCGTCTGCTCGACACACCAGGGGGCGCTGTGTACGTGGCTTCCGAGTCGGGAGGATACTTGTTGTTTCTTCGCGGGACCGCTCTGATGGCGCAACCGTTCGATGCACGCCGCTTGGAGTTCAAAGGACGCGCCGTTCAGTTGGCGGATCGCGTCAGCACCTTGATCTACGATGGCCTATTTTCGGCGTCCAACACAGGCCTGCTCGCATTTGCCGCCACGGGAGGAAACAATCGCCAGCTGACCTGGTATGACCGCAGCGGGAAGGTGGTGGGTCAAGCCGGCGAGCCAAGTGCACGTGATGAACTTGAACTATCGCCCGACCAATCGCGGGTGGTGGAAGGCCGCACCGATGCTCGCGGAGATTGGACCGTATGGATGTTGGATCTGGCGCGCGGAGTCAACACCCGCCTTACCTTCGAAGGCGGAGGCGGCAACGCGATGTGGTCGCCGGATGGCCGCCAGATCGTCTATACACCGCACGGCGGCGTTTCGCCGGACCTCTATCTCAAACCTGCCAGCGGCGCCGAGCAGGGCGCACTGTTGTTGCACGCGGACCAAGACATCGATCCAATGGACTGGTCGCGCGATGGAAAACTGCTCTTGTTCGAGCAACGCACAAAGGAGCGAAAGCAGGATCTTTGGGTCCTTCCGATGACTGGAGACCGCAAGCCTACTCCTTATCTCGTCACGCCTTTTGTGAAAGGTCAGGCGAAATTCTCTCCCGATGCGCACTGGGTGGCTTATGTTTCCAATGAGTCCGGAACCAAAGAGGTCTATGTACAGCCTTTTCCCACGCCGTCCGGTGGGAAGTGGGTGGTATCGAATGGGGGCGGCAGCCAGCCGAGATGGTCGCGCGACGGCAAGGAGCTGTTCTATTTCAGCCCTGACGAGAGCTTGATGGCCGTGGATGTGAAGACCTCAGGTGGAGCAATCGAGCTCGGTGTTCCCAAGGCGTTGTTTCACGCGCCGGTTGGGGGAGGCACGGGGGGCGGTGTAGATACCTCGTGGCGCTGGGACATTTCCGCGGACGGCAAACGGTTCTTGATCAACACCTCGCTCGAAGATGCAACGGCTGCGCCCATCAACGTCGTGCTCAATTGGGAGAGCGCGGTCAAGTAGCAGTGACGGCCAGTTTCAGGTCGAACGGAATTGGTGGATAATCAGGACTGTGCGGGGTTGGACCGGCTTCTTAATTACTGCGAGTCTCTTTTGCGCGCACGCACAAGTGATCACCACCGTCGCCGGTACGGATTTCGCTTTTCCTCCCACTCCTCTCGCCGCCGCTAACGCGCCGAACGGAACGATTGCCAGCGTGGCTACAGACTCCTTCGGCGACGTATATTTCACCGAATCCGACATCGGAAATAACCTGGTATTCAAAGTGACGCCGCAGGGCGTCCTGACGGTAGTGGCGGGCAACGGTACGAACGGATTCTCGGGCGACAACGGCCCAGCTACCAGCGCGGCCCTGGATTCACCCATCGGCGTTGCGGTGGATTCGTTTGGCAACCTGTTCTTTGCCGACAGCTTCAATAATCGAATCCGAAAAGTGACACCCAGCGGAATCATTAGCACCTACGCGGGCAACGGCAAGATAGGCTATTCGGGCGACGGCGGCCTGGCCACAAGCGCGGCATTGAACATGAGCGGCAACGGCTACTTGGCCGTCGACCTGGCCGGCAATCTCTATATTGCCGATCAGGGCAATAACGTGATCCGCAAGGTGACGGCCGCGGGGATCATCAGCACGTACGCGGGCAACGGAACCAAAGGGGTTCCCGGCAATGGTGGTCAAGCTACTAAAGCCGCCCTGAATTTGAACGGTTATGGCGCCGTGGCCGTGGACTCGCCAGGCAACCTTTTCATCGCGGACGAGGGCAACAACCAGATCCACAAGGTGACGCCCGGCGGCGTGATCAGCACCGTGGCTGGTACGGGAGCTGCGGGAGTTACCGGCGACGGCGGCCTGGCCACAAGCGCGACCTTGGATGCGCCCGACGCGATCGCGGTGGATGCGACCGGCAATCTGTTTATCGCGGATAGCTTCAACGATAAGGTGCGCGAAGTGACTACCGGAGGAGTCATCGTCACGGTGGCCGGGACTGGGAAGGAAGGATACACCGGTGACGGCGGCCTGGCTACCAAGGCGACGCTGAGTTTGGTGACGGGCGTTGCGGTGGATAAGTCCGGAAATCTATTCATCGCCGATAGCGCCAACAAGCGAATTCGCAAGGTAAACGCCGCTGGGATGATCAGCACCTTTGCGGGGGACGGATTGTTTCGCTTTCAAGGCGATGGCGGCCCCGCTGCGAGCGCGGCACTGAGTTTTCCGGAGAGCGCGACAGTGGATCCATCCGGCAATCTCTTTTTCGCGGATACCTTTAATCACCGAATCAGAAAGGTGACACCCGCCGGAATCATCAGTACCGTGGCCGGGAACGGCACGGGAGGATTCTCCGGAGATGGGGGTCCCGCGACGGAAGCTAGTCTGCTTTTTCCCTTTGGCATAGCGCTAGACGCGTCCGGCGATCTCTTCATCGCGGATTCCGACAACAGCCGGGTTCGCAAGGTCACGCCGGATGGCATCATCAACACCGTGGCAGGAACGAATGCTTTCGGATTTTTCGGCGACGGCGGTCCGGCGACTAGCGCTGTGTTGAATCTGCCGATCGGGCTGGCGGTGGATGAGTCGGGCAATCTTTTCATCGCCGACAACAAGAACAATCGCATCCGGAAGGTGTCGCCCGACGGATTTATCACCACCGAAGCTGGGGGCCCCATGTTCGGGAACACCGGCGATGGCGGTCCGGCGACTGAGGCGACCTTGAACTGGCCAACGGGTGTAGCGGTGGACCGCGCGGGCAATCTCTTCATCGCCGATAGCGGCAACAGCCGGGTCCGTAAAGTGACGCCCGCCGGGATCATCAGCGGAGTGGCGGGGGACGGAAAGTTCGGCTATTCCGGCGATGGCGGTCTCGCGGTCAACGCTACTTTGGACCTCAACTCGCTGGCCGCCTACGACAGCATCGCGGTGGATGCCGCCGGCGATCTCTTCATTGCGGATTACTACAACAATCTGGTCCGGGAGGTAACGCCCGATGGAATTATCAACACCGTCGCGGGCGATGGATTTCACGGCTATTTCGGCGACGGCGGCCTCGCCACACATGCGGAGTTAGCATATCCGTCTACCGTAGCGGTGGACCTATCCGGCAATCTCTTCATCACCGATGTCTTCAATAATCGCATCCGGGAAGTGTTGGCCACCGCGCCCAGCGTTAGTGTGTCGGCCCAGCAGTTGTCGTTCTCAGCGGCGAGCGGCGGAGCGCCCACAGCGGCCCAAACGTTGAGCCTGACCTCTTCAGTCGACGGCCTGGCATTTTCCCTCAGCGTGCCCGCCAACGTTCCGTGGCTCGATCTGAGTCCCGTGAGCGGGGTTGCGCCGCGGCTGATCCAGGTGGTTGCCGATCCCACAGGTTTGGCGCCCATGACGTATCACGCCACACTCACCATCACGACTCCCAACGCCAATCCGGCGATAACTAAGATCGCCGTGACTTTCACCGTTACCGCCTCTGTGCCTCCGGCGCTTTCCATCGACAAGACGAGTCTGTCATTCCCCTTCCCGCAGCAGGGCAGCGCTCGAAGCCAGTCCGTCACGGTGTCCAACAGCGGCGGCGGCACGTTGCCGTTCACTGCGGCTGCGACGACGAATTCCGGCGGTTCGTGGCTCTCGGTTTCTCCTACCGGCGCGCAGGCCCTGCCGGGCACCCCGGCGGCATTGACCGTGACGGCGAATCCAGCGGGGCTCAGCGCTGGAACGTACGGCGGACAAGTGACCGTGACCGCGGGCGCGCAGAGCCAAAGCGTCCCTGTGACGATGACCGTCAGCAGTCTGAATCAGGCCATTCTGCTGTCGCAATCCGGGCTGTCGTTCCTGGCAGTGCAAGGTGGCGGAGTTGTTCCCGCCGAGACCTTCGGCGTACAGAATATCGGGACGGGTTCGGTGAATTGGACTGCATCGACATCCACGCTGGCCGGGGGGCCGAACTGGTTGCAGGTGACGCCGGCGGCCGGGAGTTCCGATGCAGCATCCACAAGCCCTCGCGTGACGGTGAGCGTGGATGGGTCTGCGCTGCCGGCGGGTACGTACTACGGATTGGTGCGAGTGGATGCGCCTGGAGCCGCGAACTCGCCTCAAGTGGTGACGGTGTTTCTGCAAGTGCTGCCATCGGGCTCAAACGTTGCGGGAGTGGTGCAGCCGGCACAGCTCAT
Source organism: Bryobacterales bacterium (assembly GCA_963772905.1). Classification (GTDB taxonomy): domain Bacteria; phylum Acidobacteriota; class Terriglobia; order Bryobacterales; family Bryobacteraceae; genus Palsa-89. Next base: position 93,451 of record CAVYZD010000003.1, read on the forward strand.
TTTCACCGCGACGGCCGGGGGCGAGTCGCCTAGTTCGCAAAATGTCCAGGTGTACAACATTGTCGCCGGCGCCAAGACGTTTCGATCCCAGGTGACCGCCGATTTCGGTCTCGGGTTGATCACCCTGCCGCGGGATGCGACACTTGATCCCCAGTTGCCAACCAACATCGTTGTGCAACCGATCACCACGGGGTTGAGCGCGGGCGTGTATAACGGCGTGCTGACGCTCCAGTTTTCCGACGGCAGTGTGAGCGCCGTCAAGATCAGCGTGATCGTTTCGAGTAGTGCGGGTGCGACGCCTGCCAGCCAGAGCGAAGCTCGACCGGAACACCCGGCGGATTCCGGCAGTTGCACGCCGACCAAGCTTGTTCCGGCGCTGACCACGCTGGGGCAAACTTTCACGGTATCGGCGGGCTGGCCAGCAGCGCTGATCGTGAGCGTCAAAGACGATTGCGGAATGCCGATGCAGCCGTCCGGTTCGGTCGTCGTGAACTTTTCGGACGGCGAGCCATCCTTGACGCTGCAATCGCAGGGCGCCGGTAGTTGGGAGAACACCTGGTCAACCGGAAACGTCATCCACGGCTGGCGTGACACTGAAGATCCAAGCTGCGAATCAGGGCCTGACAGGCAATGAAGTGGTGAATGGAAGTCTGGCGTCGCAACAGCAGCCGCCGGTATTTGCACAATCGGGGCTCACCAGCGTCGCCATAATATCTTCCTTCAGCGCGTTGGCGCCTGGCTCGGCGATTTCGATTTACGGAACCAGGCTGGCCGAAAGTACGGCGTCGGCGCAAACGTTGCCGCTGCCGACCCAGTTGGTGGACACTCAGGTGTTCGTGGCGGGCACCTCGTCGGGAGGCGGCGTCTCGAACTTAATCAATTTGCCGTTGTACTTTGTGAGCGAAAACCAGATCAATGCGATCGTGCCGTATGAAGTGAATGTGAACACGACGCTGCAATTGCTGGTGCAGCGCGGGACGACGTACTCGGTTCCGGTTCAGATCGACATGGCGCAAGCTCAGCCCGCGTTTTTCAGCACCAGCGGGTTGCCCGGAGGCCCGGGAGTGATTGTCGACTATCCGGCCAGCGGCGCGGCTGCGTACGTCGTAAACGCGGGTGCGCCCGCACACGTCGGCGACACCATCGTGCTGTATTGCACCGGCCTGGGCGCCGTGAATCCTGCCGTTGGCGATGGAGCGGCGCCGGGGCAGCAGTTGTCCAACACGGTAGGAACCGCGCAAGTTGATGGTAGGTGGCCAATCGGCTCATGTGGGCTTCGCTGGTCTGACGCCCGGATACGCCGGTTTGTATCAGGTAAACGCGACGGTGCCGCAGGGCGTGCAATCGGGATCGAGTGTGCCGGTCGCCATCACCATCGATGGGCAGACCAGTCCGCCGATTACGATCGCGATCAAATGATTACCGAGCCGCGACCGGATGCCCTGTTCAAGGGCCAAGGGAGCCGGTGTTCAATCCAACGGTACCGCACCGGTGTAGCGCAGGATGTAGAGGCCGCCGGTGAAGCGGTCGTTCGCGTAGATCAATCCTTTTTCGTCCACGATCGCGTGATTCATCTGACTGGTGCCGCTCGGATTCTTCGGGGGCGCAGCCGGAATATAGTAGCCGATTTCCTCCAGGTGCGGAGGCGCGTTCGGAACGCCCGCGGGCCCATCCACGATGTGAAAAATCCGCACGCCGCCGTTAAACCAACTAGCGACGGTTGTGTTTTTTAGATTGGCGGACGTCGGGCTGGGAAAGTTCGGATGAAGATTGTGTGCGCCAAACCGGCCGCCGCGCCCGCAAAGCTCGCCATCGTTGGAATGCAGCGGCGCCGTGCCAATCACCATCGGATTTGTTTCGGCGCGAATGTCGAGCAGCCAGACGAGTTTCGGTGCGTCAGCGCAATTGTCGTGCGTGTCTTCATCCGATGCCAGCGCCATGCCGCGGCTGAAGATCGGTTGGAAAGTGTGCGTCCAAGCCGGATAAGGCGGGGAGAACTGCGTGTGGCCGACGACTTTCGGGGTGAAGGTTTTCTCGCGTCCGGCCTTCACATCGGCGAGTCCGGAAATATCCAGGATGAACGCGCCGCCATCGATATAAGCAACATAGGCGCGATCAGGATGGTCGGGCCATACTTCGGTTTGATGCGGCCGGTAGCCGTCGTCGAATTGCGGATGGCGTTTCGGCAAACACTCGGGCAAGCAAGTGTCGCCCTTGCGCGTTCCCGGGTACCACCAGCGGCCCACTTCCCGCGGATGCCGCGGATCGCGCAGGTCCACGATCATGTAAAACTGATCGTCGCTCGGATTGGTCGGATCGAAATCGGCCGCGCCAGTGGTCAGGTGCGCGAACTCGCCATCGACAAACCACACGCAATGGATGCCGCGCGAATTTGGTCCCGAGGTATCGAAGAACGAGAGTTCAAGATCCTCCAAGCGCTTCGCGTTGCGAATACGCTCGAAGTCCGAGACATCCAGCGTCCACAGCCCCGCGGTCTTTTGGCCTTTCTTGAGCGTTTGATTGGCGATCACCAGCACGTTGCCCGAAAGCCCGAGCGAGTTGCAACGTGTGATTCCGGGCGCGGGCGACGGAAGCTGGTTGATCAAGACAGGATTCTCGGGATGCGTAACGTCGACAATGCTCAAGCAAGTCTTCTGTCCTTCGTGAGCGAGATACAGAATGCGGCGGCCGTCGGGCCATTGCTGGATGGCGAGTCCTTCGCCGCCGTCGCCATTCCCCGCGAGATCGTTGTGGCCGACTAGGGTGATGTTGTTCGACTCCGCCCGCGGTTGAGCGCCAATGCGTCAGGGCCGCGATCCCAGCGATCGCAAGAACAACAAAGCTACGCAATGTGCGCCCCTACCGTATCCACATACACCGCGTAAAGCGACTGGCTGGCGGCCATGAATAGCCGATTACGCCGCGTGCCGCCGAAGCAGATGTTGGCGCAGTTCTCGGGCAAGGCGGATCATGCCGATCTCCTCGCCGCTCGGCGCGGTCACTCGTACTCCCGGAGGCGCTCCCGCCCAGACATTCCCATCGATGTCGCAGCGAATGCCGTCGGCCGCGCCCACAGCGAACTGCACGAACCGCTTGCTGTTGCGCAGCGTCTTGCCATCGAGATCGTAAACGCGGACCTCGCGGCCCGTGCCCGTATCGCAGATATAGACCTTCTTGTAGTCGGGCGAAAAGCAGATGCCGTTGGGTTCGTTGAGTTCGTCGGTCACCTTATCGATCTGGCCGGTTTTCGGATCCACGCGATACACCGCCTCCTTGGTTTCCGATTCGCCCTTGAAGCCTTCGTAATAGCCGCGGATGCCGTAAATCGGATCGGTGAACCAGATGCCGCCGTCGGGATGCACCACGATGTCGTTGGGCGAATTCAGTCGTTTGCCTTGGAACTTGTCGGCGATCACCGTCACAGTGCCGTTCGGCTCATAGCGCGCCACGCGGCGGTTCCCGTGTTCGCACGAAAGCTGGCGCCCTTCGAAATCGAACGTGTTGCCGTTGCTGAAGCCGGATGGCGAGCGAAAGACGGTGACGCGGCCGTCCTCTTCGATCCAGCGCATCTGGCGATTATTCGGGATGTCGCTCCAAACCAAATAGCGGCCCACGCCGTTCCAGGCCACGCCTTCGGCCCAGAGCGTGCCCGTGTATAGGCGCTGGATCACCGTGTTTCCGACCATGTATTTGCGGAAGCGATCGTCGAGCGCGACAACGTCGGGGTCGGGATACCGGACCGGAGAATCGCCCGACCAACTGCGCGGCGGCGGTGGGCTGGAGGTCGTCTGTTGCGCAAGTAAGGCGCGGCTTAGCGCGGCTGCGCCTAACGTGGTTCGAAGGAAGGAACGGCGGCTATGGGGCATAACTGTTCAGTTATACAACAGTGAATTATCTATTGATAGACCACCGATTCGGAATCGCTGCTGCCATTAATGGAATAGGCGAGGTCCACGCCAGGGATCATCACCGGTTGCGACAGCGGATGAGCGGCAATGAACATCGCGCCCCCGGTGTCCGACGGCGGCAATGCCGAAAGAATGAAGCTTGGAATGGTGAAGGTGCTTTTGCTGGCATCCTCCACGCAGACGAAACCCACGAACGGCGCAGTCTGCGACTCAACATAGCCTCCGATCAGGACAGAGTCCGGAGTTGTGCCGCCCGACCAGTTAAGGGTTAGCGGTTGACTCCGGTCAATGGTGGAAATGCCGGCCTTGTTAGTCCAAACGATGTCTCCTGCAATCTTCAACGTGGCACTGAAAGCCTTCAAATCGCTCCCGCCCGTGCCGGTGATTGTGTATGTGCCAGGCGCAACGTTCTGGCCGATTGGAGCGTTTCCGAACGCCACCTGGTATTGGCCGGTGTGGTTTTGCGTCAATGTCCAGGCTCCAGCCTGCCCCGAAAGCGCGAGCGAAGATCCCGCGTCGAGCCCGTTGAATTCCTTTGCGCGGAAGCCGTCAGAGGCGTTTGCACAGTGCACGTTCCTTGCGACGGAAAAAGACCGCTCACCGCTGCCGCTACTGTCGCGGGCGTGGAGTATTGCTTGAACGCGGCGTACGCGCCTTCCATCTGAGATTCACTGCCGCAGCGATTTCAGCCTTCGCCGCCGGATCGAGCGCCTCGCAGCGATTTAGCGTACTTGGCCATAGCGCGGCGCAGGGCTCGCCGATCATGAGTTTGGCCCGCAAGCAGAATCTTCGCGACGTCCTCCGGCGAAACCTGGACATGCAGGAGTTGCGAGAGTCTGGCGGCGAGGTAACGGCTTTGCTCGAAACCTAAGGCGCGCAGCACCGATGTCGGCCCGACACCAAACGCCGCCGCTGTGACGGATTGTCCAGCCGCGGCCTGATTCATCAAGTTGACTGGAATGGTGGGAGCGATGTCTGAACATGGGCCGCCGTCGTTGCTCACCGCAAACGAAATGAAGTTGCTGATACCTCCGCTGGTGCGCACCGCGATGGGAACAAAACAACCCGTTACACCGGACGGTACTTCAAATGAGATCTGATCGACACCCACGCAGCACCCCGAGCGTCCGGCGTAGATCACCTTCGCCGCCTGCGTACCTACGAAGACTTCGACACCCGGGAAGTTCGGGAAGGCCGAAGGCACATCGGCGTCCGGTCCGCTGATCGGCCCGAGGCCGGTACCCCAGACCGTGGCAATGTCGCTGCTCTTTGAGGCAGCGGCGAACGTCTTCAGCACACCGTTCAGCGCCGTGATCGGGCCAGGTCCCAATCCCGAGCTGCTTGACGTGTAGAGCCCGATCGCCGACGGCACGACAGTCACCTCCGCCGGGAATGGCGTCATCACTTTGTTGTACGTGAGGGTCACCGTGGCCGGGCCGGTGGGCGTGTTCGAAGGCAGAATCGCGGCCGCGGTGCCCGAGAGGGAATAAACCATGGGGCAAGTCAACGTGGTGGTGCCCGACGTGACGCTGATCGAGGTTCCCCCGAGTTGCGGGGGCAGGGGAAGGGAAGTCGCGCCCGCGTATTGAGCGGGGCCGATATTGGTCCCGAACACAACGAATAGCGAGCCTTGCGCGAGCGTGCTGCTGTAGTTCGCCGAGTTCAGCGCTGAATAAATGAACGGGGTGTTGGGCTGCGCCATCGCAGGCAGCGCCATGATGCAAACGAGAAAGCCGCAATACGCCTGTCCAAGCATTCGGACCTCCGTAAACTACGCTCGACTCAGTGACACACGAGTATATCTCAGTTTCTGACCGAGCGTTGATGGATCAAGTCACATATCATAAGCAGGATGCGTTTTTCGCTGCTGTCGATTCTGTTGACGATCTCTTCGGCGCTGGCACAGGATGCCGGTGCCACGCACTCCGATTGGCCGCACTACGGAGGCACGCAATTCTCGTGGCGCTACAGCGCGCTCGATCAGATCAACACTAATAACGTCAAGGCTCTTACGCCCGCCTGGATGTTCCAGACCGGCGACTATGCCGAGAATCTGCAAGCCACGCCCATCGTGCAGGACGGCGTGATGTATCTGATCACGGCGCGGGCGCGCGTCTTCGCACTGGACGCAGCCACGGGACGCGAGATTTGGAACTACCGTTATCCCGATCCGCCGCGCAGCGTTCCCGGTTTCGTCGGGAATCGCGGACTGGCCGTCGGCGACGGCAAGGTTTTCTTCGGCACCAAGGACAACTACATGTCGTCGCGCTGGATCAAAAGATCGGGCGCCTCGTGTGGAGGGTCAATGTCGATGACGCGCGGCAGTGCGGCTGCAACATCACCGCCGCGCCACTGGTGGTGAAGGACAAGGTCATCGTCGGCGGTACGGGAGGTGACGGAGCGCATCGCGGCTACATTACGGCCTTTTCGACCAAGACTGGGCGCCTGGCGTGGCGCTGGTATGTGATTCCTGGCCCGGGCGAGAAGGGTAATGAAACCTGGAAGGGCGACAGTTGGAAATTCGGCGGCGGCGCTCCCTGGTTGACGGGCTCGTATGATCCCGCGATCAATCTGGTTTATTGGGGCACCGGCAACGCCGCAGCCGATTTCTACGATGCCGACCGCGTGCCGGCAGGCGCCGACAAAAGCAAAGACATAAATCTCTACACGGCCAGCGTGGTTGCGTTGGACGCCGATACAGGAAAGCTGCGCTGGCATCATCAGGAAGTTCACGATGACTTGTGGGACTTCGATTCCGCTTACGAAGTGCTGCTGATGGACCGCGAGATCCGGGGCCGGATGCGCCAAGTGCTGGTGCACATGAACAAGAGCGGAATGACGTCGGTTCTGGATCGCGTCACAGGCGAATTGCTCGGCGTTTTCGATGTCGCGGAAGTGCGGACTTGGGTCGCCGGTATTACCGAGGACGGGAAGCTGGTGGGCCGCAATGAGCCGCAGTTGGGCAAAACGACGACAATTTGTCCGAGCGCCGCCGGCGCGAAGAGTTGGAACTCCATGGCGTATTCACCGCGCACCGCTTGGCTTTACGTGCCCGTCAATGAACTTTGCGAGGACATCACACCGAACAACGCCGCGCCCGACGAGGGGCAGAACTACATGAACGGCGAGTTTCCGCTTGAAGCTGGCGGCGGGGCGCACCACGTACAGTCACGTGGACGCGTGGGATCCGGTGACTGGTAAACGCGCGTGGACCATGCCGTACAAGTATTTGCTGCTGGCATCGATGCTGGCGACGGCGGGCGACCTGGTGTTTACGGGAAATCCGGAAGGCGAGTTCTTTGCACTCGACGCCAAGACCGGTAACAAGCTGTGGAGTTATCAAACCGGCGCGGGGCATCGCGGGGGTCTCGGTGTCGTATGCGGTGAACGGGCGGCAATTCATCGCCACTTCCACTGGTTGGCATGCCTCTGTGGTGGGCGCAGCGGCACAAGGTTTGTTTCCCGATCAAGACTGGCGGCTAGGATCGACAATGGTGGTGTTTGCGCTGCCGGAAGGATCGCGATGAGAGGGACAGTTCTGCTTTTGCTGGTTTCGGTGGTGGGCTGGTGCCAGAGCCCGCAAGATGCTTTGAGGCACGGCGAGCAAGTGTTTGCGAAGTCTTGCGCAACGGGCTATTGCCATGGGCCGAAAGGGACGGCGAGTGGCGCTCCGCGCTTGGCCGGCCGGGGATTCAATCAGGCCTACATCATGAACGTCGTCGCGCGAGGTATTTCAGGCACCGGCATGCCGTCGTTCGCCACGACATTGCCGCGGCCGGATTTGACCGCGGTTGTCGCTTATGTCGCGACGCTCAATGGAGTCGCTAATCCCGATATCGGCTCGGAAGGCGCGGGGGATTCGGCGCCCACCCTCACAGGCGAAGCCGCTCGCGGAGCGCAGTTGTTTAGGGAAGCCACGCGCGGTTTTGGACGATGTTCCACGTGCCACGAACTGGCCGGGTTCGGAATTTCGGTGGCAGCTCCCATCGCACAAGTGCCGGCTTCGGTTGCCGCGCTCAAAGCGCTCGCGACGCCCAACGTAAAGACCGGCGTTATGGATGGCGAATCCATGCCTGTGCTGGTGCTAAAGGACGGCAAACAAAGCACTTTGTTCTACGATCTGACCTCCGCGCCTCCGGTGCAGCGCAACGCTTTGCCTGGATCCGTGAAGTTCACCGAGGGCAGCAGCTGGCGGCACTCATCTGTGATCGCGGCGTACAGCGACTCCGAACTCGATGAGATTGTGGCTTACCTGCACGCCGTGATCAAGCCGTAGGCCCTACTTGGCGTCCAGGTGGACTGCGTCCTTCTCGTTGTCGGCGCAGTAGGATTCCAGCAAATCAGTGTCGGGAAGCAGCTGCTGATTCAGTTTGACGGTGAACGGTCTGGTATAGGTTTGGGGATCGTCGAAAGTGAGCGCGACTTCCATGTGTCCGAAGTCCAGGCGGCGGAATCTCTCGGTTAGGTGCAGCGCTTCGCTGTGCGAATGGCCACGCGCATCCAGCCATCCACGATCATTGAAACCGATGGTGTCCACCACCAGCAATCGCCCTCCCATTTGCCGACCGAGTAGCCCAACCAAGACGGTTGCGGGTCGTCCGGCAATTTTCGACCATCGGTGAACACCTGACGGAAGGTTGTATCTCTTTCGTAAAGCATGAACATCGACCCGGGCGTTTGGATGATCTTATAAGGAGCGGGAGCCATCTCGACCAGCGGCATGCCTACTGGAAGACAGTGTGGCAGCGGAGATTCTCTGCTGAAATTCGGCGCGCGCTGGGCGAATCGCGCCGCGGCGGCCTGCTGTAGAGGGAATTTCGTTCGGTTTGAAATCCGCGAATATGTTGATGTAGTACTGCGAGAGAGGTTCTTCACCCGCACCGTTGGTAGCGCCGGGGATCAAGCGCTCCAAGAGTTCTGGCGGGGCGCTGTCGGTCTGCCAGAGCCCGGAGAGGTTCGGTTTTCCATCGGCTGCGCGGGGCGCAGGCGCGGAAAGATTCGGCTTGCCGTCAGCGGTTCGCGGAATGCCCGGCAGTGGGATAGTTGATCCACTGGGCTTCGACCAAAGCCGGCGCTGCCGCCAGAGCAATCAACATCCAAGAATGCCGGCGGCGCAACGTTTAGTTCGACCTTTTCTTCTCAGCGGCGCGAGCGCCCGCCAGGATGTCCGTGAGCCCGTAGTTGCCTTCGTGGCAGGCGTATTCGAATATCGGACCGGCGGTTTTGCGCATGATGAGTTTCGCCGGACCACGGCTTAGTCCAAGTGCCGGGATCATCGACGGTGAAGCGGTATCCGATGGTGTCTTCGCTGACTCGCGTGAAGCGCTCGATGACGTGCAATTGCGGGCTGGAGAAGATGTCCTGCCGGGCGGTTGCGGGCGGGCCGCGGAAGTTGGTTTTATCCGAGAAATTGGTGGAATCCACCACCAGCGTGTCGCCGTCCCAATGGCCGCGTGAATCACCCGCCAAGCTGTTGGATGCCCGCCGCAATGTGCGGTCGGCCGTCCAGGGGAATGGTGCGGGCGGCGTGGATCATCTCGGTGAGAATCACAACCGAGGCGCCATTCTGCAGGATCTGGAAATTGGCGTTGTAGGTGGAACCGAGCATGGGCGGACCATCGGCGCCCCAGGTGATGCAGCGCTCGCCCAAGGTGCGGCTTTCGGCGCTAACGGCGGCGTCGCGATCGTGTGCTAACGCGGCCAATTCGGCGGCGCGCTTCTGGCCTTCGGGCGAGAGCGGCGGCAGCCGGCCGTCGGGCGGATCGAAGACGATGGAAGTCCGCAAATTCGGAGCACCCTTGGCCCATTTGTCGCCTTGCCAAATTACGTTGTCGTAGTGGAGGTCGTCGGCGGCCTGGCTATGCTCGGCCTCGAGCTTTTTCTTTTCGAAGGCGGCGGCCTCGGCTGCGGTGAAGAACTCCTTGCCGGCGAGCTCCTTCGGCCGTTCCAGTGGGAATGTAGGTGCCGTTGGTCCAGTAGCCTTGGAGATCGGGTTGGCCGTCGGGCGTACGCGGCACAGTCCAACTCTTGGGCGTTTTAGATGTGTCCTTGGCGGCGGGCTCGGCCCCGTGCGCCGGTGTCAACAAAAGTGCGGCGCCGAAAACTGCTAGTGCGATTGATTCAAAGCGAAGACTCATGTTTAGTTCCGCCTTGCTGAGAATCATCTCATGTTATAAGGTCCGATGCCACGGTGCCCGGTTCAGGATAATGGGACGGAGGTGATTTCCTTGCGCGCATCGAATTTCTTATTTGTGGCATGCGTGATGGCGATGCAGGCCGGATTATTTGCGCAAGCGCCGAAGCAAACCGACGTCCGGCATCGCGCCCGCGAACTGGGTATTGTCGTCGGACAATATCCGACCGGACAATGGAACGCTATCACCGACGTCCCGGGAGTCCTGGTTGGCGAGACAACGATCGTTCGGGGATCGGGCGCGCTTCGGGTGGGCGAAGGCCCCATTCGAACCGGAGTCACGGCGGTGCTGCCTCGCAAGGACATCTGGTCGAACGGTGTTTTTGCGGCCACGTACACTTTGAACGGCGATGGCGAAATGACCGGCACGCATTGGATTCGCGATCTGGAGACGCTCAACTATCCGATCATGCTGACCAACACCGGAAGCGTGGGCGGCGTGATGGACGCCATTACCGAATACACCGCGGCCAAACATCCCGAACACAAGTGGGACTATCTGCCGGTTGTGGCGGAGACGTTCGACGGAACGTTGAACGATATCCAGGGGCGCCACGTGCGTTACCCAGCAGTGGCTGCGGCGCTCGAATCGGCGCATGATGGTCCCGTCGATGAGGGCAACGTCGGCGGAGGGACCGGCATGATCTGCTTTCGCTTCAAGTGCGGAATCGGAACTTCCTCCCGGCAGTTGCCGGCCAATGAAGGCGGCTACAAAGTTGGCGTTCTGGTGCAGGCAAACTTCGGGACCCGTGAGCAATTGACCATCGAGGGTGTTCCGGTAGGGCGCGAACTCACCGATCAAGTTCCGGTTGCCTCCAATCGAGAGCCGCTCGCCGATGATGGCAAGGAGGGGTCCATCGTCGTCGTGGTAGCCACGGACGCGCCCGTTTCGTCGGTACAACTTCAGCGCATGGCACGACGTGCGGGGCTGGGACTGGCGCGCACCGGAAGCACGTCGGGCAATTCGAGCGGCGACCTTTTCATCGCGTTCTCCACCGCGAATGTCATCCCGCTCGGCGGTTCAGAGAAGGAACTGAGCATCCGATTTCTCACGACGGACCACGTGGAGCCTCTCTTTCGCGCAACGGTGGAGGCGACAGAGGAGGCGATTCTGAACGCTCTTACCATGGGGAAGACCATGCAAGGGATCGACGGGCACGTGGCCTACGGGCTTCCGTACGACCGGCTCGCGGCCATCATGGCAAAGTACGGACGGCCGCTCACAACCCTTCGATAATTGTGTGATGCCACGATAAATTGGTACCATCGCAGGAATCCCCATGGACCAGCCCGTGGCCTCCGCGATCCCGGAATCAGAGACTCAGAGCGGCCTGCGGCAAAGTCTCGGACTGTTCGATTCCACCATGATCGTGGCCGGCTCAATGATCGGAGCCGGAATCTTCATCGTCTCAGCGGACATGGCGCGGCAGGTGGGCAGTGTTGGATGGCTGCTGGGATCGTGGGTGATTACCGGCCTGTTGACGATCGCTGCTGCCTTGTCCTACGGCGAACTGGCGGCGATGATGCCTCGGGCGGGCGGCCAGTACGTCTATCTGCGCGAGGCTTGGTCGCCACTGTGCGGATTTTTGTATGGCTGGACCTTATTCATGGTGATCCAGACCGGAACCGTTGCCGCGGTGGGCGTGGGCTTCGCGCGGTATCTCGGCATTCTGTGGCCGCGCATCTCGGAGACTAGCTACATCATTCCACCCATCCGGATTGCGAGCACGTACGCAGTTTCGCTTTCCACAGCGCAACTAATCGGCGTGTTGCTGATCGCACTCTTGACTTGGGGAAACGTGCGCGGGATCAACTATGGAAAGCTGATTCAGAACACGTTCACCTCCGCTAAGCTTGCCGCTTTGCTTGGAGTGATTGTGGTGGGAGTGGTGGGGTGGAGTCTCGCTGGCAAGTCGAATTTCACCGACATGTGGCGGCCACAAGGATACACGCCTGTAGCGCCCCGAATCACGCCCATCACCGGATTCGGGCTACTGGCCGCCCTATGCATCGCTCAAGTTGGCTCGCTGTTCTCAGCCGACGGCTGGAACTGCATCACGTTTACCGCGGGCGAGGTGAAGAATCCACGCCGCAACGTGCCTCTTTCGCTGGCCTTTGGCACGGCCATCGTGATCGCTCTGTATATCGGCGCCAACTTCGCGTACGCTGCCGTGCTGCCAATCGATAAGATTCAGCACGCGCCATCGGATCGCGTGGCAGCCGCGATGGTGGAGGCGATCTTTCCGTCGGCGGGCGCGGCGTTGATGGCGGTGGTCATCATGATCTCCGGCGTCGGTTGCGTCAACGGGATGCTGTTGTCGGGCGCTCGAGCTTACTTCGCCATGGCGCGCGATGGCCTGTTCTTTCGCCGTGCCGGGACCATCAACCGCGCTCGTGTACCCGGCGCGTCGCTCGTTATGCAAGGCGCGTGGGCCAGCTTTCTGGTTCTGGTCCGCACCTACAATCCTTCCACCGGCGCGTTCGGAAATCTTTACAGCAACCTTCTCGACTACGTGGTCTCCGCCGATCTGTTGTTCTACATTCTGACCATCGCGGCCGTGTTCCGGCTGCGGCGTGTGCGCCCGGATGCCGAGCGGCCTTATCGGACGTGGGGATATCCGGCGGTGCCGGCCCTTTATATCTTGACTGCGGCGGTGATTCTGGCGATGCTCTTCGTGTATCGTCCGGCGACGACTTTTCCCGGCCTGGTGATTGTCCTGATCGGCGTTCCAATTTACTTCGCCTTCAAACGATCTTGATATGTCCAAGCTGCTTCTGGCGTGTTTACTCCTCGCGAATGCGGTCTATTCGGAGACGCCCGTCACGATTGAGAAGAACGTCCCGGCGACGATGCGGGACCGTACAGTTCTGCGAGCCGACGTCTATCATCCGCGAGCGCCCGGCCGTTTCCCGGCGTTGTTGCAGCGAACGCCGTATTCGAAGAACCCAGCGCGTGCTGCAAAAGAGTTTAGCGAGCTCGCGGGGCACGGCTTTGTAGTCGTGGTCCAGGACACGCGCGGGCGTTACATGTCGGATGGAGTCGCGAGGCCGCACGATGAAGCCGAGGACGGGTTCGACACCATCGCATGGGTTGCGCAATTGCCGTACGTCAATGGGAAAGTCGGGATGTTCGGTGGTAGCTACCTTGCCACGACGCAGCTTCTCGCGGCCACGTTGAAGCCACCGGCGCTGGTCGCGTTGTTCCCCGCCTCTTCCTATGCCAGCCGTTACGACATGGTTTTTCAAGGCGGAGCTTTTTACCTGAGCGACGGCCTGAGCTGGAATCTCGGACAGGCTGTTGACGTTCGCCGCCGCGTTTTGACGCCCCAACTGGACCGCGATGGGCCCGTTGGTCTGAGCGACGCCGAATCGAAGGAGTTTCGCCAGCAGTGGCTGTGGCATGTTCCGCTCAAAAGCATCGACGCGCTGGAAATTCGCAAGTATGCTCCGGGCTATTTCCAGATGCTGGCTCATCCAAGCTATGACGACTACTGGCGCACCTTTGACGTTGCGGCGCGGCACGATCAATTTCAGGTTCCGGCTTACCATCTCACTGGCTGGTACGACACTTTGCTGACCGGCACCCTGCGCAACTTCACGGGATTGCGCGCTCACGCAGCGACCGAACAAGCGCGCCGGTATCAGCGGCTGGTGATTGGCCCTTGGACGCACGCGCGGCCGACGCTCGAAAGCACGAAGATCGGCGACGTCGATTTCGGACCCCATGCCGGTCTGGATTCTCAGGCGCTCATGCTCCGCTGGTTCGCGTTTTGGTTGCAGGGCGGCGATCGTGCGATGATCGAAAACGCGCCAGTGCGCATTTTCGTCATGGGAGAGAATCGGTGGCGAGACGAACAGGAGTGGCCGCTGGCCCGAGCGCGATCCACGCCGTACTTTCTCGGCGGAAATGGAATGCTCAGCCTCGAATCATCGGGCGGGGAATCCGCGGACCGATTTGTTTACGATCCGGCCGATCCGGTCCCCACTGGGGCGCAAGGCGGTTATTCGAGGACTCCTTCGGATCAACGCGATATTGAAAAGCGCAAGGATGTTTTGGGCTACAGCACCGAGCCGCTGCGCGAAGCCATCGAAATCACTGGGCCGATCATCGTGAAATTATGGGCCGCTTCGTCGGCGCGCGACACCGATTTCACGGCCAAGCTGGTGGACGTTTTTCCGGATGGAACCGCGCGAGCGCTCACCGACGGAATCCTGCGCGCGCGTTATCGCGACAGCAAGACGCAACCGGCTCTTCTGACGCCCGGCCAACCAGTGGAAATCACGATCGACGTTGGCGCGACCAGCAACCTGTTCAAGGCTGGCCATCGGATCAGAGTGGATATATCGAGCAGTAATTTTCCCCGGTTTGACCGCAATCCCAATACGGGCAGCGTATTCGGAGAAGACTCAAAGCTGCTGCGCGCGGAGCAGACTGTTCTTCACGACACCAAGCATCCATCGCAGATTGTGCTCCCCGTGGTGCCTCGATGAAACTCGCTTTCGCGTGTTGCGCGCTTGCGTTGGCATTGGTGTACGCGGCAGGTCCCGACGCCCGGCTCGGTTTTTCCAGCCGCTCCATGGTTCGGGAACGCGAGGCCGAGGCGAAGTTTAGGGCCCAGCTTTCCACTGAATCGATTTCCCAGTTCCACCGAACAATCACCAAGCGGCCCCACATGGCGGGCACGCCGGCATCCATGGCGGTTGCGGAGACCATTCGTAAAGGGCTGGAAAGCGCCGGCCTCCAAACCGAGGTTCACGAATTTCAGGTGTATCTCTCGACGCCGCGATCCATCAGCGTCGAACTTGTCGAACCCACCCAGGAACCAATCAATGTGCGGGAGCCCGCGAATCCGCTGGATCCGGACTCGGCGAATCCCGAACTGGTGCCGGCATTCGTAGCGTATTCGGCCTCGGGCGAGGTCCGTGCGCCGGTGGTCTACGTGAATTATGGATTGCCGCCCGACTATGCCAAAGTCGAAGCCGCCGGAGTCGACGTTCGAGGCAAAATCGTGATGGCGCGTTACGCCAGGAGCCATCGAGCGGTAAAGATCCATACGGCGCAAGAGCACGGGGCCGCGGCCATCATTATCTATAGCGACCCCGCCGACGATGGCTATGCCAAGGGACTGACGTGGCCCGAAGGCCCCTGGCGCGCCGATTTTCAATCGCAGGATGGCAACGGGAAGTACAGTTGGTTTTGGCATGGCGATCCGCTTATCGCCGGGCGTAGGCGCGCGAGCCGATACCAAGGTGCTCGATCCTGCGACTGTGCCTACGCTCCCCCGAATTCCCGCCATCGTTCTTTCCTACAAAGAGGCAGCCAAGATCCTCGGTCAATTGCGGGGCCCCGGCGTACCGGCCGGTTTCCAAGGCGCGCTGCCATTCGCGTATCGGCTCGGCGCTGGACCCGCGGTGGTCCACATGAATGTCCAGATGGATTCGAGCCGGCGGCCCATTCGCGACATCATCGCCAAACTGCCCGGACGAAATCCGGATCGCTGGGTGGTGCTCGGCACGCATCACGACGCGTGGACGTTCGGCGGAATGGATCCGGGAAGCGGAGCGTCAGGCGTCTACGAAACTGCGCGCGCTCTTGCGGCCTTGGCGAAGCAGGGCTGGAAGCCCGACCGTTCCATCGTCTTCGCGTTTTGGGATGCGGAAGAGCCGGGGCTGATTGGATCTACCGAGTACGCCGAAGCTTTCGAACGTGAGCTGCGCCAGAAAGCGGTCGCCTACATCAATACCGACCTGTTCATGCAAGGCCACTTCTTCGGCGGTGGAACGCCGTCCTTGCGCGATTTCATGATCCAGGTGACCGAAGACGTGCCGGCGCTCAGCGGGAAGGGGACTGTGTATGACGAGTGGCGGGCCGAACTCAAGAATCCCAAGGATCACGAGGTGGAACTGGCGGCTCTCGGCAGCGGCGCCGATTTCGTGGCCTTCCAGGATTACTTGGGCCTGCCGACATTATCACTGCAATATGATTTTGAGGGCAGCTACGGCGCCTATCATTCCAACTACGACTCGCGATATTACGTGGAGCACTTCAGCGATCCTGGGTTTCATGTCGCGCGCACACTCGCGCAAGTCTTCGGCGTCACCGTGATGCGGCTGGCCGATGCCGCCGTACTTCCCTATCGGTATTCGCATTACGCTCACAAAATATCCGGCTTTCTCGACGATGCGGGCACGTGGGGTGATATGGCGCTCAATTTGGATAATGCGAAGGCGCTCGCGGCCGAGATCACGACTCGATCGACGGCGCTGGAAACGCGCATCGATGAAAATGTCGAAAACGGTCGCTGGCCCGATGCATCCACCGCGTCTCTGAACGATCGGCTCACGCACTTGGAACAAGATCTGCTAGATGAGAGCGGCAGTCCCGCCGAGCACTGGTATCGGCATGTGATCTATGGCTGGAACATTTACTCGCTGTATGATGGCCAGCCGTTGCCTGGATTGGCGGAGGCCATCCGATTGAAAGATCCAGCACGGGTGGCGCAAGAGACCGCACGGATCGAAAACGCGCTGCGCCGCATGCTGGCGGAACTGCGTCAGGCGGGAGGTTGAGTGGTTCACGAAAAGGTTTCGTTGGCAAAATACCGCGCGCCGGACGCATTGTCGCGGCAGCTTTACGAGCGGGCGTCACGCGTGATGCCCGGTGGCAATACGCGGCACTCGGTCGCACTGGCCCCCTATCCAATTTATGCGCGCAGCGGCAGCGGTTGCCGCATTACCGACGTCGAAGGCGAAGAGCGCGTCGATTTCCTGAATAACTACACATCGCTAATTCTCGGGCACGCCGATCCTCAAGTGACCGAAGCGGTGCAGCGCCGCGCGGCGCTGGGAACCGCGTTCACCATGCCGACCCCGGAAGAAGTGCAACTCGCGGAGTTGATCACGGGACGGGTGCCATACGTGGAGCAAATCCGCTTCTGTAATTCCGGCAGCGAGGCAGTAATGCTGGCTATCAAGGCGGCGCGAGCCTTTACCGGAAGACACAAGATCGCGAAGTTCGAAGGCGCATATCACGGGCTCTACGACTACGCGGAAGTCAGCGAAGGCCCGACGTCCGACGCTTGGGGCGATGCCGACGCTCCCGTGTCGATCACCGAGCCCGGTACGCCCGAGAGCGTGGCGCGCGACGTGGTGGTATTGCCATGGAACCGGCCGGAGGCTTGCCGCAAATTAATAGAGCAGAACAAAGACGATCTGGCTGGCCTGCTGGTGGACCCCATGCCGTTAGGAATCGGCATGATCGCGCCACGCGCGGGATTCCTTTCGTTCTTGCGCGAAGAGACGGCGCGTCACGGAATTGTTCTGATCGCCGATGAGGTCCTGAATTTTCGCCTGGATTATCATGGCGCCTGTCACGCCTCCGGCATCACGCCGGATCTCGGGACTTTCGGGAAAATCATCGGCGGCGGATTTCCGGTCGGCGCAGTGGGGGGATCTAAGCGTGTGATGTCGGTCTTCGATCACACTGGAGCGGTCAAGGTGCATCATGGTGGAACATTCAACGCGAATCCGGTGACCATCGTGGCGGGTCTCGAAACCATGCGGCAAATGACGCCGGAAGCGTTCGACCGCCTGAATCATTTAGGCGAATATGTTCGCGATCGCCTGCTTCGTCTGTTTCGCGATTCTCGCAGATCGGCTCAGGTGTTGGGCGCTGGTTCCATGTTTCTCGCGCATCTGACCGCGGAAGAACTGATCGACTTCCGGTCCCTGCGCGGTTTCTCGCGGACCAATCCGATCTACGGCGAGCTGTGTCACAAGATGCTGGAGCAAGGCTTCATCCTTTCTCCGCGCGGGATTTTCGGCTGCCTATCGACGCCCATGGGCGAGGCCGAACTGGATGGTCTTGTGGACGCGCTGGGCCGGGCGTTAGGAGGCGACGGGTAGAATTGACTTGTACGGAACAATCACGTACATGGAGGATGTCCTAGCTGTGAACGCCTATGCCGCAACAGACCACCACTCGAACCGCTCGCTTGGAAGCCCGAATTACCCGTGAGGCGCTCGCCGTGGTCCGCCGCGCCGCCGAGATTCAAGGCCGTTCGGTCAGCGATTTTGTCGTTGCGCCAGCCCGGGATGCGGCGGAGAAGGCCATCACCGAAATCGAAATCATTCGGCTCTCACGTCAGGCACAGGAGAAATTTGCGACGCTCCTGTTGCATCCGCCCGCGCCGTCGCCAGCCCTGAAAAAGGCCTTTGCGCGGCGCCGCAATCTGATCGTGAAATAACGGTGGCAGGTTCGTTTCGAATTGAGCCATTGTCAGGGGAGCATGACCGCTCCCAATTTCTCAGCGGCTCGGATGCGCTGGATCGCTACTTTCGCGAACAGGCCTCGCAGGATATAAAGCGGCGCATCGCAACTTGTTTTGTGGCGGTGAACATCGCGTCAGGGGACGTGGCCGGTTACTACACGCTTACAGCCACAAGCGTTGCTCTGAATGCGCTAGCGCCCGAGATCGTCAAGAAACTACCGAGGTATCCGGTGGTGCCTGCAGTGTTGTTGGGGCGGCTGGCAGTGAATCGCCGCTACGAGGGGCAGGGGCTCGGTGGTGTTTTACTGGCGGATGCATTGGCTCGCACGGCACGCGCTGAACTTGGCGTGTTCGCCATACTGGTTGACGCCAAGGACGAGGGGGCGCGACGCTACTACGAACATCATGGATTTACGTTGTTGCCTGGCGAGTGGCGCCGTTTATGTCTGACGATCTCCGCGGCGATTCGGCGCATGGCGGATCGGCGCTGCGGCCGGGCAAGCGGAAGATGCTTGGATATCTTTTGTGCTCTCTCGCGTTCGTTGCTGTTGGAGTGGCTGTCGCTCCTACGGGAGGCGTCATCGGCTGGATCTGCGTTCTCTTTTTCGGCTTGTGTGCGACCGTGTTCGTAGTTCAGCTCATGCCTGGCGAGCGAGGGCTTATCCGATACGTACGGGATGAAACCACTGGAACTTGCTGATGTTCTGAATGCTTGGCGTTCGCGTGCAATTTCAAACGACTGACAAAGAATGGTTGCAAGCGCCGCGTCCTCCCTCCGTCTCTATGCAACCTGTCTCATGCCTCGCGTTCCCGACCCCGCATGCTAGCATGAGAAGTTGTCAGGCTCCGGGCTTCGTGCAACGGATGGCTGTGAACCCCGCCAGGTCCGGAAGGAAGCAACGGTAACGGTTTAATTCGTGTGCCGCGGATCACCCGGGGTCTGGCATACTCCGCTCATTTTTCCATGTATCAGGTCATCGCCAGGAAATACAGGCCGCAAGCGTTTGCGGAGCTGATCGGCCAGGAGCACGTTCGCACCACGCTCGAAAACGCCATCGCGCAGCAGCGCATCGCGCACGGCTACATCTTTTCGGGCCAGCGCGGGACGGGCAAGACGACAGTCGCGCGAATACTGGCTCGGTGCCTCAACTGCATCAATGGACCGACGGCCACGCCCTGCGGCGTGTGCGCGAGCTGTCTCGAAATCGCCGGCGGAAATTCGCCCGACGTGATCGAGATCGACGCGGCGTCCAATCGCGGAATCAACGAAATGCGAGAACTGCGCGAGAACGTGCGCTACCGGCCGGCGCGCGATCGTTACAAGGTGTTCATCGTCGACGAGGCGCACCAGATCACGAGCGAAGCCTTCAATGCGCTACTGAAGACGCTGGAGGAGCCGCCCGAATGGGCCGTGTTCATCCTGTGCACCACTGAAGCGCACAAGATCCCGACCACCATCGCGTCGCGCTGCCAGCAGTTCAGCTTCCGCTCCGTCGACTTCGCCGAAGTGATGACGCGCATGGAGGAGATTTGCGCCAAGGAAGGGATCGAGGCGGATCCCGAGGTGTTGAGCGTGCTGGCGCAGGCGGGCGAGGGCAGCGTGCGCGATTCGTTGTCGGCGCTGGATCAGGCCATCGCTTGCTGCGGCGTCAAATTGGATGCAACGGAAGTACGCGGAATGCTGGGGTTGTTCTCGCTCGATTCGTTGGGCGAAGTATCTGCGGCGCTGACGGCTGCCGATTCGCGGCGGATGCTCGATCTGGTGATGGAGCTCGAGCGCAACGGCCGCAGTCTGCAGCACTTCTGCCGCGAGTTGGCGCGCTATTTCCGCAATTTGCTGGTGTCGAAAGTGGCGGGAGCAAATACCAAGCTGATTGCGGCATCGGCGCGGGAGCAGGAGCGGCTGGCGGATGTGGCGCGCGGGTTTTCCGAAGACGATCTGACGCGCTACTTGCAGCTCACGCTCGATCTGTTCAAGGATTTGCAATTTTCCTTGCAGCCCCGGCTGCACCTCGAGATCGGATTGTTGCGGCTGATTCAGGCAGGCAAGCTGGTGCCGATCGAGGAGGCGCTGGCCGATTTGGGAAGCGGCGGCTCGATTCCACCTCCCCCGCGCAAGACTCCACCACCGCCGGCGCCACCAACAACCAGCAACCAACAACCAACAACGGCCAGCGCGCCGCCTGCGGCGAGCGCGGGTCCATGGCGCGACCGGTTGCACACCGCGCTGCTCGAGTCAGGCATGCAGTTTACCGCCGACGCAGTGGAGCATTCCCAAGTGAGCGAGTCGAACGGTGAGCTGCACTTCGTCACGCCGGAGGAATTCCGCCTCGCGATGAACGAGAAAGACATTCAAAAGGTGGTGCAGAAGATCGCGGGCCGGCCGATGCGGATCAAGATCTCGCTTGGAAAGCCGGCCGAGGTTGCGGCGGCGCCACTGGCCAAGCCGCAGGACGATGTGTCGGAACGCGCACTTGCGCATCCCGAGGTGAAGCGGTTCCAGGAAACGTTCCCAGACGCGCAGGTTCGCGCGGTGCGTAATCTAAAAGGATAAGGACGGGCACAATGAAACTTCCCGGAAATATGCAGGCCATGATGAAACAGGCCGAGCAGATGCAGAAGAAGATGCAAGAAGAGATCGCGCTGATACGCGTGGACGCATCGGCCGGCGGCGGCATGGTGACCGTGCATATGGACGGCAAGAAGAACGTGACGGCCGTCAAGATCGATCCGGAAGTGGCGGGCGACGTCGAGATGCTTCAGGACATGGTGATGGCCGCGTTCAACGAGGCGTCGAAGAAAGTGGACGAAGCATCGCAGGAAAAGATGAGCGGACTTCTGGGCGGCCTCGGCCTGCCGCCGGGAATGTTCTAGACACTTCTGGGAGACTTGCCGCCTCGATGCCCGACTTCGCCGAACCGCTCGCGCGCCTGATTCAGGAGTTTAAGCGACTGCCCGGCATCGGGCAAAAGTCGGCGCAACGGCTCGCTTTTCACGTGTTGCGAAGCCAGCGCGAAGACGCCGAACGTCTGGCCCAGGCGCTGCTGGATGTGAAAGACAAGCTTGGGATTTGCGCCGTCTGCAACAACATCAGCGACGGCGAGATCTGCAATTATTGCCGCGATCTGCATCGCGATCATTCGGTGATTTGCGTGGTGGAGGAGCCGCACAATGTGTTGCCGATCGAGACCACGCGGCAGTTCGCGGGCGTCTATCACGTGCTGCATGGGGCGATCTCGCCGCTGCGGGGGATTGGGCCGGAGCAGTTGCGCATCGCGAGTCTGGTGGAGCGATTGCACTCGGGCGAGGTGAAGGAACTGATCGTTGCCACTAATCCGACCGTGGAAGGCGAGGCGACGGCGGTGTATCTTTCGCGCCTGATGAAGCCGCTGGGCGTGAAGGTGACGCGCATCGCGATGGGGATACCGGTGGGGAGCGATCTGGAATTCGCCGATGAAGTGACGATGGGGAAGTCGCTGGAGAACCGGCGGGAGATGTAGGTTGACGCGCTATCACTCACCGTTCCCGATCCTGACCAGGCTCCCGAGGCGAGATTCGTGACAATTGGGAAATCCACGTTTGGCCGTTTACTCGTGGTGGTTCATACTGAGAGAGGCGAAACGATTCGTCTGATCAGCGCGCGAGTAGCAACGAGGTACGAAAGAGTTACCTATGAAGAAGGCAGCTAAGGCAACTAAGGAGATGCGCTCCGAGTACGATTTCTCGGGCGGCATCCGAGGTAAGTACGCGGCGCAGTTTCGCAAGGGCACGAATATCGTTGTGCTTGACCCCGAGATCGCTAAATTTTTCTCCGATTCGGCAGCAGTGAATGATGCTTTGCGAGCATTGGTTGAGATCGCGAAGCGAAGCAAGCCGCGGCGGCGGAAGTAAGGCTACCGCATGGGGCTTCGATTTCTCTCGACGAGATTTCCGGGTCGCACGCGTTCAAAGTAATACCACAAGAAAGAATACGGAACGAAGGCCAAGAGCATCATCGGTAGCGGGCGCGCCTCGTATCGAATCGCCATGTAGAGCATCCAGAATGCTCCAATAGGTGACACCCCAAACACCACCACAACCAAGGATATGAGGAACGGATTGTCAGGGCCATCAGCAATCATCGCCCAAAATGCAAATCCAGCAACGACAAAGCCGAGCAAGATCCAGAGGAGGAGCTTCATCGTTGTCCAGACAAGCAGAGGATCATAAAACGCTCAGCGGAGCAAACTCGCGCAGGCCGCCCGGGGTGACTGAGCCGATCCTCACATTGGTCAACTGATTCGCCGCCCGTGGCGTCGCGAGTTCCACCTTCAGGAAATTATCCGAGAGCGCGCCATCGCCCAGCGTAACCACGGAAAGCTGCCGGCCTAGCATGCGTCGGCGAAACTCGAGATTTTTCTCCGCAGCCAGCTCCCGCAGGATCCGATTCCGTTCGCGGCGTAATTCCATCGGGACTTGATCGGCCGCAGCCGCCGGCGTCCCAGGCCTCTCCGAATAGGTGAACACGTGCAGATAAGTGAACGGCAGGCTCGCGATAAACGCGCGGCTCTCTTCGAACTCGGCGTCGGTCTCGCCGGGAAAGCCGGTCATCACATCGGCGCCAATCGCGGCATCGGGCATCCACGCACGGGCCTTCCGGATGCGATCTTCATAATGCTTGGGCCGGTATTTGCGATGCATCCGCCGCAGAACGCGATCCGATCCCGACTGCAGCGGCGCGTGCACATGTTTCGCGATGCGAGGCGACGAGGCGACCAGATCGAGCAGATCGTCGCTCCAGTCCATCGGTTCCACCGAGCTCAGGCGCAGGCGTTCGATGGGAGTTTCCCCCAGCAGCCGCCGGATGAGATCGGCCAGCCGCATAACGCTGCCCGGTTCGCGCCCCCAACGTCCGAGATTGATCCCGCTGAGCACCACCTCGCGATACCGCATCGCAAGATTGCGCACTTGTTCCACCACTTGATCGGCCGGCGCGCTGCGGCTGCGTCCGCGCACGAAAGGAATAATGCAAAACGAACAGCGGTTGTTGCAGCCGTCTTGGATCTTGAGGTTGGGGCGCGTGCGATCGCCCGCGGCGTCTTCCACCGGCGCCGAAAGGAAATCGTGCTGGGCGAAGATATCGCCGACGTGAATCTGTCCGTGATAAGGCGCGTTGGTTGGTGCGACGATCTCGGGAATGTGCACCTTATGCGAATTGCCTACCACCCAATACACCCCTGGCAATACCGCTATCTCCTCCGGTGCGCGTTGGGCATAGCAGCCGGTTACCAGAATGCGCGCGTCGGGGTTCTCGCGATGCACGCGATGGACGGCCTTGCGCACATCGTCATCAGCCGAAGCGGTGACGGTGCAAGTGTTTAGCACCACCAACTGGGCGTCGGACGGGTGCTCGGCGGCAGCTAGTCCTTGCGCCAGCAGTGCCGATTCGAGCGCCGCGCCGTCGGCCTGCGAAGCTCTGCAACCGAAATTCTGGACGTGAAAGCTGGACACTGTTCCGATTCTACCAGCCGGGATATGTCGGAAACGGGCTTTTGGACGATGGGAGTGTGAATGGTGGACCGAGTACTTTCGCAAGAGGAGATCGATGACGTATTTCGCAATCTCCGTGACTCGCCCGGGGATGAAGATCCGGCGCTGAAAGCAGAGCCGTACGATTTCCGGCGGCCCGACCGGATCGCCAAGGACCAGCTGCGTGCGATCCACATGCTGCACGAGAACTTCGCACGCAGTCTCGCATCCAGTCTTTCGGCCTATTTGCGCGCGTATGTAATGGTGAATCTGGTTTCGGTGGAGCAGCTCTCGTTCCAGGAATTCACACAGGCGCTGCCGTCACCCACCTGCCTGGTTTCGCTCGGGATGAAGCCGTACGAAGGAAACGCGGTGCTGGAAATGAATCCAGCGCTGGTGTTCCCAATTTTCGAGATGCTGTTGGGCGGGAACGCGAAGGGGCTGCTGAAAATCAACCGCGAAATATCCGAGATCGAGCAAAGCGTATTGGATGGGCTGTTTCGCATCACGCTCAACGATTTGAAGACCGCGTGGCATGCGGTAACTCCGCTCGAGTTCGAGATCGAGGCGCACGAAACGGAGCCGCAATTGCTGCACATCCTGGCGCCCAACGAAGCGGTGGTCGCGGTCAGCATGGAAGTGCGGATCGGCGACAAAGCGGGGATGATGAACATCGGCATCCCTTCCATCGTGGTGAAGATGTTGCGCAACAAGTTCGACCAGCAATGGTCGGTGCGCAAAAGCCAATCCACGGAGCAGGAGCAATCGCGCATTCTGCACTTGATCCGGACCTCGCGCATGTGGCTGGACTCGCGCTTGAAAGGGCCGACCATGAGCGTCGCGGACCTGATGGATCTCAAAGAAGACGATCTGCTGGTCCTGGATTTCGGAGTTGATCGGATGGTGGACCTGAGCATCAATGGCAGGCACAAGTTCGCCGGCCGCATCGTGGGCGCCGGACACAAGCGCGGGTTTCAAATTGAGGAAGCAGTTAAGCTGTAGCTCGCGACCGCCGCGCTGGCTAAAACTGAAAGTAGACGAACGGGACTGCGGCTTCGCTGTATCCGATGAGTTCCACCGCGAGCAACAGGACCGCGCAGACGGCGCCATAGGCCCAAGCCGGTCCGAGCGCGATTTTCTCAAACCACTCTCGTTTTTCCTCGAATAAAGCCAGCAGCAGCGTTATCAACGCCAGATCCGTCAACCAGGCGGGGATCAACGTGTGCCCATGCGGCACGACAAGCATCTGGTGCAGCACATAGAGGCTGTCGTGAAACGTGGTCGCACGGAAAAATACCCACCCGATCATAACCAGGGCAAATGTCATTACCGCTTGCAGCGGATAGAAAGCGGTCCACGGGCTTTCCGCGGGCGCATGCTTGCGCCGCAACATTCTCTCGATGCTCAGCAGGGCGCCATGATAGCCGCCCCACACCACAAAGTTCCAACTTGCTCCGTGCCACAAGCCGCCCAGCAGCATGGTGAGCATCAGATTCCGGTAGGTTTGTAGCCGGCCGTGGCGATTGCCGCCCAAGGGAATATACAGATAATCGCGCAGCCAGCGCGACAGCGAAATGTGCCAGCGATGCCAGAAATCGGTGATGCTGGAGGCCAGGTATGGACGCCGGAAATTCACCGGGAAGTGGAAGCCCAGCAGCTTCGCCATGCCGATGGCCATGTCGGTGTAGCCGGAAAAATCAAAATAGATTTGGATGCCGAAGGCAATCACCGCCGACCAGGCCGGCACCATCCCCGGATGCTTGGAAACGTCCGCAAAATAGCCGTTCGCGATTTGCGCGAACTGATCGGCCATCACCATTTTCTTGGCCAAGCCGAGCAAGAGCAAAAGCAGCCCGCGCAGGACGTCGTCCGACGACGGCCGCTTCCAGTGATAGAGATCGCCGAAAAATTCGCGCGCCCGGACGATCGGCCCGGCCACCAATTGCGGGAAGAACGAAATGAACAGCGCGTAGTCGATTGGATTCGTGATCGGCTCCTGCTCCCGGCGGTAGACATCAATCACGTAGGACATGCTCTGGAAGGTATGAAAACTGATGCCAAGCGGAAGAATGATACTGAGCGCGAACGCGTCTGAAGGCCTGTGGAACAGGTGCGCGATGTTGGCGGCGAAGAAATTGTAGTACTTGAAGAATCCCAGCAGCCCGAGATTGGCGGCCAGGCTGATCACCAGTGCGGTCTTGCGCGAGTGAGGCGAGTGCGTCCGGGCAATCCAGCGCGCCGCCGTGTAATCAATGGCGGTGAGCGACAGCAGCAACAGAATGAACTTCGGAATGAAGCTCATGTAAAAGAAATAGCTGGCGGCGAGCAGAATGTATTTCCGCAATCCGCGCGGCGCGGCGTAGAACAGGATCAGAACGATGGCCAGAAAAGCGAAGAACTGCGGGGTGTTGAACAGCATGAGCTAATACTTGGGCGGTCCCAGCACGCGGCGCACTTCTTTCGCCAGAAGCCGCGAGAAGGCCTCCATACCCGGGCGGTTCAAGTGCCATCCATCCCAGAAAAAGTCGGGATGTTCGAGTTGATCGAACAAGCGCTCGTCGAGGACAATCACGTCTGGCCGAACCGCGATTTGCCGGATCGCGCTGTTCAACTTGGGAGGCGGATCGGGAGGGGAAACGGGCGCCCGCGGCACTCGCATAAAAATGAGCTTGGTCCCGGAACCGCGATAATAATCGGCGATCTTGCCATACCAATAGCGCAGATAATCAGTCTCCCGGCCTGCATCGGGAGGACGCGTGGGAAAAAGCTCGCCTTCGATGTCCTGACGGCGATTTTGAGGAACGCCTGCCGGGTACGTGATCATGTTGTGCTGCCAGTCGATTTGCAAGCCGGCGAGGCTTTCGTCCACGCCGCCGTAGCCGTAATACCAGCCGGCCGAATCGGTGGCGTAATAGCGCGCCTTGGCGATGCGCGCCAGCGGGTGTTTTAGAAACTCCTGAAAATCGCGTTTGTACACGAAGCCTTTCAGCAAAATCCCGCGAAATGCGACCCATTGGAGCTTCTTGCTGCGATAGGTCCACGGAAAGCCGGTCAAATCCCGCAGCCCCAGGCGCGCGATGAGGTAGTGCAGGTCCTCTTCGCGTTCCGATTGATAGTCGTAGGTCTCAGGCTCGTTGAAATCGTCGGTTGGGATCACGATCGCCGCGTAGGCCCGCGCGGTCGGGTCAACGGCGCGCAGCGAATAATACCAATCGCGCGGAGTAGTTCCGCCCAACCCGATACTGGCGAACGTATAGCCGGTGCCTGGTTTCTCTTGGTTCACCACGCGCGAGAGCAGCGACATGCGGGAGTGCCCCACTGCCAGCACCTGGTTGCGATTGGGCTTCGGCCGTCGAATCTCGTTGCGTAACTGCAATTCCATGTAGCCGGTGGTTGAATCGGGCTCCACGATTTTGGAATAAAAGGTGGTGTGAAAGAGAATCCCTTCCAGGCCAGCGAAGCAAAGAATCGCCGCGACCAGGCGAGGCCAAACCCTGCGCGTTGGGGCGGTCTGGATCGGCGCCTGCTCAGCAGCCGGGGCGAGATCGGTCGGAGAATTTGCCGCCAAACCATCTAGTATAGCGATCTGGCTAAGTGTGGCGATCTGGCTCGCTAACGAGACGCCGTGCGCGCTCTAGGGATCGCCAGTTTCCGGTCGAAATGCGGTCCCGATAGATCATGCACAGGCGATAAAAGTTCATCGTGATCGTGATTGCGGCACGATAGCCAGGAAGACAAAGACCAAATTCGCGGGGATCGCGAGGCCCAGTAGCCCTGTCAGTACAACCTGCTCAACGAGCGCTTCGGCGAACGGCGGGCGCAGCCAGTATCTCGCTGGAAACGGGGTCGCGGTAAATCACGCGAAGACCGAGGTTTCTCATCGATTCCAGTTCTTCGGGAAATACCACGTAATAATCGTAGCCGCCTGCTTCGGGCGGAGGAGTTCTCAATACCTTCGCCAGCCAGTCCGCGTGATACATCTCTCGATAGAAGTTGAAGCTGAAGTCGAGCTTCCAATCCACGCCCAGTCGCACGGGTTTCGCCCGATCGAACGGATGTTGTTGTTCCAACAGCTGGAAGATACGCTTGGTTCCCGCGTCGTAGCGCCATTCATAGTAGTCGGAAGTGGTGAATCCACCCAGGAAGAAAAGCAATGCCAGGGCTATCGGGGCACTGGCCAGCGCGCGTGTCCAGCCGGGCCATGCGACAGCTTTCTCGATCATTGCTGCCCAGGCCAGCGTAAGTAGCGCGACCAGGTAGATCGCTGTCCGGTCGATGGGATAGGGCATTCCCAATATTCGGTGGGCAGCAACCAAAGCCAAGAGAGACATCGCGAGAACACCCGCGATTAGAAAATACGCTCGGTCGAGCGCGTTCAATCGGCGGAAGCTCCGGGCTCTTAACCAGCGGAAACCTGTGGCTATCAGCACTGCAAACAGAATCGCGAGCATCGCCGGCATAACCCACACGGCGGCGATTTCGGAGGATCGGGTCACGACATCCGGGAGTTGTACGCCAATCCAGAGGTTGTACCGATGGAAACAGAGACCTCTGCACCAGGCTCAAGGCTGTCTCGTGCAGGGAGTCCTGGCCGTACTTGTAGAAGTCGCTGCTCCTGGCATGCGCCAAAGGTATAGCCATGAAAAGAACGGCCGGACATAGGAGCGGTAGCCAAACCCTCACCAGACTCCAAAGCACCCTTCGTCCCCAAGTGCCGGTCTGAGCGTCGACTAGGCGAAGTAGCGTGAGAATTCCAGCAAGTACGATTGCAGGAAAAACAAAAGCGATATTCGCGGAGATCGACAAGCCCAGCAGAACGGCCGCCCCGGTTGCTGGATAGAACTTCGCCGCATTCGATTCGTCATCGAAGAAGCGAATCACGAAATACAGCGCGGCGATGAAGAACCCCAGCGCCATACCGTAACCGCGAGCGACGGAAAGATAGTCCGTTATAAATGGATTGAGGGTCAAGGCCGCCAGTGCAAGCAAGAATAGCCATAGATTCTTGAATAAGAGGCGGCATAATTTGTGAGAAAACACAAGATATAGGAGACCGCCGGCCAGACTGGGCAACCGCATCGTCAGCTCGGAGAGGCCCAGCGCTTGCACGCTAAGGCGGCACAGCAGCGTATGAAGAACATGATTGTTTGTGGTGTAAATAACGAGAAACCAATTAAACGGCTTGTCGACATAGAAATCCCAAGTGTACGCCTCGTCGGCGGTGATCGACTGATGCGTGGCACGATAGGCATTCACCGCGAAAACGCCTGCGACGATCCCTATGCCAAGCAGGCTGTGCGGCGATGGACGGACCGTTCGTTGAGGTGCACGAGCGGGCGTAGCTGCCTGTCCCATAGCTTCAGTACCGCAATTCGTTTGCCTTGTCAGAATGGCGCACAACAGGATGAAACCAGCGCGCCCCAAAGCGTGTTCAGTGTGCCAAGAAGTATTCCCTGTCGTGTCGGTTAGACACATTTTTACCGCGGAATGATACAACAGGCCTCGAGAAAAGCGCGGCAACCTTCGTGCATATTCGACAATATGCGTAATCCATTGCGGTTTGGTTCACGCATTGTTATCTGGATTGTTCTGGCTGCCTGCGCCGTCGGGCAAACCACCAGCCCGGCGCAGCCCTGGTCGATCACGCGGCAGTGTCACCGCGCCCACCAAAACATTTGGAGGCGCCTCGGCGGGCTGGAGTTCGATTACCCCTCCACCTGTCGCTGAGCTGGCCGCACAGAAGAATCCGGCCCCGTGATCAAGCGAGCGCCGCGATTGAACGTCAGATAGAGAAAACCCCACTGGACGAACACCAGCACGCGATTGGAGAATTCCACCAGATACATCAAGTGGACGAACAGCCACACCAGCCACGCCAGCAGGCCCGACATGTGGAGCGGTCCGATCTGTGCCACTGCCGACGCGCGTCCGATCACAGCGAGGTTTCCTTTGTCGAAATAGCGGAAGGGCGCGAGCGTCCGGCCATGCACTCGCTCGCCGATCAGTTTTGCCACATACGCTCCCTGCTGCATGGCCACTTGCGCGACGCCCGGCAGCGGTTTCCCATCTTGCTCGAAGTTTGCCAGGTCGCCGATCACGAATATCTCCGGATGCTGCGGGAGGCTGCAATCGGGGTTGACGATTACATGTCCCTTCTTATCGCGGGCGGCGCCAGCACGCTTTTCTAAGACCTCAGCGAAAGGAGACGGCTTCACGCCAGCCGCCCAGATCACCGTGCGCGCGGCGATTCGTTCGTTGCCCGTGGGCGTCTTCACCGTCACGCCACACCCGTCCAGGTCAGTGACGAATACTCCGGTCCGCGGCGTCACCTTCAGGCGAACCAGCGAGGCTTCAGCCTTCGCCGAAAGATCCTCGGGATAGCTTGGCAACACGCGCGGCGCTCCTTCCAGCAGAAAGATACGCGCGTCCTGCGGGTGGATCGATCGGAAATCGTGCCGCACCGTATCGTGCGCAATCTCGGCCAGCGCGCCGGCCACCTCAACCCCGGTAGTCCCGCCGCCCACGATCACGAATGTTAGCCACGCGCGCTGCTTCTCGGGATCGCTCTCGCGCTCCGCTGCCTCGAACGCGTACAGGATTTTGTGGCGAATCTCGGTGGCTTCTTCAATGCTTTTCAAGCCGGGTGCGTTGCGCCGCCAGTCATCGTGCCCGAAATACGAATCGGCCGAACCGGTGGCGACGATCAGCGAGTCGTATTCCACCGCTTGGCCGCCGTCCAGAATCAGGCGCTGGCCCTCGGCATCCAGATCGACAGCTGCGCCCAGTAGCACTCGCGTGTTTTTCTGACGCCGCAACACCGAGCGTAACGGCGACGCGATTTCACCCGGAGATAGCGAACCGGTCGCGACCTGATAGAGCAATGGCTGGAACAGATGAAAGTTGCGGCGATCGAGCAGCGTCACTTGTACCGGCGCCTTCTTCAAGGCTTTGGCGGCATACAGCCCTCCAAAACCTCCGCCCACGATCACCACGCGATGCGTACTGTCCATTGGAGCCCTCCCTCAAGCGGCGCCTTAAGTAAGTTAGATGCAATTCCGGCGCGATTGGTGCACACATGCGTTACGCTGAATGTTGATGTTGGCGTCGCTGCCACTGCTTTTGCTTGCCTTTGCTACCGCCGCCGTCGCCGGGACGTCTTGCGAGGGAACATCCGCCTATTCGCCGTGCGAGCTGGCGTTCAACCTAACGCCGGCGGATCTCGCCGCCCACCCTAATCCTTACGCTTCTGTCACGCTCCGAATCGAGTTCCGCTCGCCGCGCTTCCGAACCTACGCGATGCCCGCATTCTGGGATGGCGGAGGCAAGATGATCGTCCGTTTTACTCCCACCGAGTCGGGACCGTGGACCTATAAAGCCACGAGCAACCTTGCGGCGTTCGACGGCCAGCAAGGGATGTTCAGCGCTGCAGCCGTTTCTGATGCGCTCGGGTTCGTCATCGTCGCCAACGTCCATCATTGGGCCACCGACAACCAGCAAGTGGTGATCGGCAACATCAAGCCGCACTTGTGGATGGGCTATATCGCGAACCGCTTCGCGTTTGAAAGCGACGCCGAGTTTCAGCAGGAGCTCGCCACCGCCGCTGAAAATAAATTCACGCATTTTCGTGGGTCCATTCTGGGCGGGCTCAGCGATCGTTCGCGAGTCTATCTCGGTCCGGACCGGCCCAATCCAGGCTATTTCGACGAACTCGACCGGCGCGTCGCGGAAGTTCACAAGCGCGGCATCACAACCGATTTGATGCTGGCGGCGGATCCGGAAACGATCATCGCGCAGTTTCCCGATCCCCAGTCGCGCGAGCGGTTCATTCGTTACGTGGTGGCGCGCTACGCTCCGTTCAACGTCACGTGGCAGGGTCTCGAGGAATTCGAAGACTATCCCGATGGCCGCGCGCTGCTGAAGGAGCTGGGTCTCGATCTGAAGAAGCTGGACCCGTACCAGCATCCGCGATCGTCCAACGCCAAGGTGACATCGTCGCCACTGGTTGCGGATGGGTGGATGGACTACATCATCGAAGGCTCCAACGACGATACCGTTGGCTCGGTGGAGCACCAGTTTTATCAAGTGCCGTTTGTGGGAGTCACCGATGCTGCGCATCTGTGGAATGCCACCATGGACGGGGAATATCCGGAGTTTCGCGGAGTCCCCAATATCGCCAAATACTGGTTCGATTTTATGTCCGACACCCGGCACTGGGAGTTGGAGCCGTACTACGATGTGGATGGCGCGCGCGCCGTCGCGCTGGAAGACGTCGAGTATGTGAATTACATTGAGCATCCCTCCGGGCCGGTCGAAATAACCGTCGAAAATCACGGCTACGATGTTCAATGGCTGGACCCCGCCACAGGAGAATCACGCGAAGAAAAAAAGTACAAAGGCGAGCACTTCACCGCGGAGGTTCCCGACGCGAGCCACCCCTGGGTATTGCTGGTCGGGCGCGAAGGCCACAAGGAAGGAATGCTGAAGTCGTATAAATTCGAGTCGCGGCCGGTGCCGGTGCAGGAAATCGAGACCGATGCGAAGAAGACCCCATTCGAAATTGCCGCTCCCACGGGAAACGCGCTCGAAGCAGGCCAGCCGGTGCAATTCTCCGTGAAGCGAACGCGCGAAACTCGCGCCACGCGCAGCATGCTGTTTCTCTGGACAGCGGAAGTTGTCGCCGACGGCCGCGGCTTGCGTGTGTTGGGCACGGGATCGCCCGGCAGCTTTGTAGTTCCGGCATCGATCGCGGAGAATTTCCCAGCGGTTCTAAGTCTCCACGTGACGGCGCTCAATGCGCACGGCAAAGCGTACCAGGTAGACCGCGTTTACCAACTAAACAAGTGATCCTCGCCATCGATACCACCTCTGAGTTCGGCAGTATCGCGCTGACTGAGGCCAACGTCGTGGTGGAGGAAATCGCACTGCATGCGCCGGAAGGCTTCGGTCACGTGCTGTTCGGCCACATCGAGGAGCTGCTCGAGCGCAACGGAATCACGGTGTACCAAATGGAGTGCTTCGCTGCGGCCTCCGGGCCAGGTTCGTTCACTGGCGTGCGCGTGGGGCTGACGGCCGCCAAGGGACTTGCCGAAGCGACGGGCAAACGCATGGTCGCAGTGTCGAATTTGCGCGCGCTGGCTTCTTTTGGGACCGCACCGCTGCGTGCCACCGCGATCGACGCCCGCCGGGGTGAAATTTACGGCGCGGTTTACAACAGCCAGCTCGAATTGGTGATGCCGGAGGTCGTGACGAAGCTCGACTCCTGGCTCGCGACCTTGCCACACGGCTCTGAGCTGATCTCGTCCATCACCACGCCACGCGCACTGGCCGCTGCCATCGGGCACATCGCGTGGGACGAATTCACGCTCGGCCGTTCGAGCGACCCCGCCGAGATCGATGCGAATTACGTGCGGCGCTCAGACGCCGAGCTGTTTTGGAAAGAATGAACCAGCGCTCTATTCCTTCACCTTCAGCACAAAATACGTGATCTGCGCGCCATCCACCAACACCTGGTGCGGCACCTTCGGCGGAATGTGCAGAATGTCGCCCGGGCCGATCTTTTGCTTATCGCCATCCACTACCGCCGGTGCGCGCATCTCGCCCGGTGCGGTGGACTTCGATCCCGGCATGCTCCCGCCCACGACGAGCGTGCCCGCGCCCGATACTACGACTATCACGTCCGCCTCGTTCTCATGCAACTCCGCGATCCCGGAGGCGTCGCGATGAATCATCATGGCGCGATCGGGGCCGAAGTTCGCCAGGGCCTCGTTCGAAGTATGCGCGTCGTTTTTGTTCGCGAGCGGCTTGGACATGCTTTTGAGTTCCGCAGCGCTCCAATATTTGTATCCGGCCGGTTCGGCGCCAACCAAAGGCAGCACCAATAGCAGACCAATCAGTTTGCTCTTCACTTTTGTCCTCCCAGACGAAGCATCGTATGCCTGAACTTTTGCACGCGCCAATTCTTGATTTCCGCGACGTAGATCGCGCCCGCGCTGTACACGTGAGTTGTTTTCACCGGAACTTCCGCCCGGGCCTGTAGCATTTTGCCCGTTTTGTCGAACTCTATAACAGGGTGTGGTCCCCGGTTGAACACCCACACATTGTCGCGATTGTCGACATCCACACCGGACACTTCGCCGAAGTGCCAACCAGCCGGTAATTGCGCCCAGTCTCTGACTACCTGATAGGCCAGCGCGGGAAGCGCCGCGGCCAGAATCAAGACTAGAAAACTCGAAAGCAGGTCGCGCATGCGCCTGAGATTATTTGAGAGCCCAGGGGAAAGTCAACAAGGCCACTGCTGCCAGACCTTTGCCGAAAGCTCTCACATCATCCATTTGCGCCGATATGAATTCTCGTGAGATTGACGTTAAGCATCCACAACCAATGTATAGGTTGCCCGGATTCGGGAGACCCGAGATGGGTGTAATGAGCGCGATCATTTCAACTTTGTTGTTCAGCGCGTTTGCTTTGGCGCAGGATCCGCTCGCCACGGCAATGCGCCTCTGCGCGCGGCCATTCTCCAAAATCTCGGCAACATCGCCGTAACCTCAGGAAATCCTTCCGCCGCTTTGCCGTATTTCGAACAGTCGCTCGACATTCAAGAAAAAGCCTTCGGACCAGAACATCCCGCTACCATCAGGCTGCTGTTCGATTACGCCGCCGCCACGCTGCGCGCTGGCCAGAAATCACTGGCCCACAAACTCAAGAAGCGCGCCGAGGAGCTCTATGCTCGCCTCCAGAGCAATTCACCATCTCCCTGAATACTTTGCGCGAAGAACACTAGCAGCCTCTTCCAACTCAGCCCCTAGCGCTCAGCCGCACCCACTCGGTACAATCTCTACTTGGCCATAGGAGATTGAGACTGCGCCCATGAACATCTCCGTCAAGGGCGAGTACGCCTTGCACGCGATCTTCGATCTAGCACTACAGAAAGCCGGCGAACCAATCAAGATCGCCGACATCGCCAGACGCCAAAAAATCCCGCAGAAGTTCTTGGAGCTCATCCTGGCCGGACTGAAACAAGGCGGCTTTGTAGAATCGCGGCGCGGCGCCGAAGGCGGTTATTTGCTATCCCGCACGCCCGAGACAATCACCATCGGACAAGTGATGCGCTACGTGGAAGGCTCCAAGAACAGCAAACCCGCCCGCAAACAAACTGCCGCCGATCCGTTCGGCGAAATCTGGAAACGTGTCGATCAGGCCGTCTCCGACGTAATCGATCAAACCACCTTCGCCGAACTGGTCCGGAACTGGCGCGACCGGCAGGCTCACTACGTACCGAACTGGGAGATTTGATGTTCTATCAGGACAATTCGCTAAGCATCGGACACACTCCGCTGGTCAAGCTCAATCGCGTCGGCGGGGGCGCTCCAGTCACAATTTTGGCCAAGATCGAAGGACGGAATCCCGCCTATTCGGTGAAGGATCGCATCGGTGCGTCCATGATCTGGGACGCCGAGAAGCGCGGCTTGCTCACGGCCGGCAAGGAACTGATCGAGCCCACCAGCGGCAACACCGGAATCGCGCTGGCTTTCGTCGCGGCCGCCCGCGGTTATCCCATCACGCTCATCATGCCGGACACCATGTCCATCGAGCGTCGACGAGTCTTGCGGGCATTCGGCGCCAATTTGATCCTGACCGAAGGCGCCGCGGGCATGCAAGGCTCCATCTCCAAAGCTGAAGAGATGGTCGCGTCCGATCCAAGCCACTATGTGCTGTTGCAGCAATTCCAGAACCCCGCGAATCCGGAAATCCATTTCAAGACCACCGGCCCGGAGATTTGGGAGGACAGCCAAGGCGCGATCGACGTGCTGGTGAGCGGTGTCGGAACCGGAGGTACCATCACCGGCGCATCGCGTTTCTTGCGGAGCAACAAGAAGATCATCTCGGTGGCGGTGGAGCCGGTGGCGAGTCCCGTGATCACGCAAACCTTGCGCGGGCAGCCGCTGCAGCCGGGACCGCATAAAATTCAGGGCATCGGAGCGGGCTTTATCCCCGGGAATCTGGACCTGAGCGTGGTGGATCGCGTGGAGTTGGTGACCAACGAAGAGTCCATCGAGATGGCGCGCCGGCTGGCCCGCGAGGAAGGAATTCTCTCCGGGATATCGAGTGGCGCCGCCGTGGCTGCCACCGTGCGCATCTCCAGCGAACCGGAAATGAAGGGCAAGACTTTCGTGGTCGTGCTGCCGGATTCAGGCGAGCGCTATTTGAGCACCCCGCTGTTTGAAGGAATTTCCGGGGAGCAGTAGTGGATCGGAAGGGAAAGTGAATTCTATATTCGAACCCAACGATGACGACGTTCCTCTGAATGATGACGAGTTGGAAGAAGTCAGGTAGAACGCCCCGTCGCGCCTCCGTCTGTGGAAGAGGCGGTCCACTCACGCCTGGGATGCTCTTCGGAATCTGAAAAGCAACGGCTAGCGGTAGCTGCTCCAGCCGCGCGACCCGAAAAGAGAATGGCGGACGCTCTTTGGGGTGATAGGGTGAAGCGTCCGCCGTCGTAACGGGGATTTGAATGAATAACGCTCACAGCTTCCGCGAAGTTACCGCAGCCGGAAATTTTCTTTGCGTCCGAGCCTAGCTCTTTCGAGTTAGCGGCATGGCATGTAAAGAGTCGTAATACTGGGCGCTTGACTTTCGCCCTGTCTTCGCCTATGATCAATAGCGAAGAAAAGGAGTAAACAACGAGTGCCATGTCCCTCCCCCGAACACTCTCTTGCGGCCCTTCCGGTTGGTCGTATTCCCACTGGAACGGCATTGTTTATCCCAAGCTGAAGCCTCGCGGTTTTCATGCCTTGGAAGAGCTTTCAAAGTACTTCGACGCCGTCGAAATCAATGCCAGCTTCTATCAACCTCTTCGCCCGGAACTCGCAAGCATTTGGACCAAGAAGGTCGCGCGTAACCCGAAGTTCGTCTTCACGGTAAAGCTGGGCCGCCAATTCACGCATGAGCGGTCGCTCAGTCCAGCCGAGATCGCGCAGTTCAAAGACGGCCTGTGGCCGTTCCATCGCGCGCGCAAGCTGGGCGCTGTGCTCATGCAGTTTCCCTGGACATTCCGCTACACGGAGGAGAATCGGCAGTTCCTGATCGCGCTGCGTCGCGCGTTTCACGAATTCCCGCTGGTGGCCGAAATGCGGCACTCGAGCTGGCAGCACGAAGAAGCGCTCGGAACATTGATCGACTATCACGTCGGCTTCGTAAACATCGACCAAGCGCCCTACACCAAAGCCATGCCGCCATCGGCGCTATTGACGTCGCGCATCGGATACGTGCGGCTACACGGGCGCAATCCGCAACATTGGGAGCGCGAGTTCGGCAGGCCGGCCCGTGCTACCGCGGCGCACGATTATCTCTATACGCGCAAGGAACTGCTCGAATGGAAGACGCGCATCGATCAGATCCAACAGTATGCCGCTGCAACGTTTGTGTTCGCCAACAACGACGTGGGAGGCAAATCGGTGGTCAACGCTCTCGAACTCAGCCTAATGCTGGGCGATGACCGGCGTCTCGCGCCCGCAACACTGATCGAGCAGTTCCCCGAAGAGCTGGCGGAGTTCCGCTCCGAGGTTCCTGTCCAGGACGCGCTATTTGCGCGCTACGATTTGGAACAACGCGCCGTTGCTTAGTTCAAGGCCGCGGCCAGGCGTGACAAAGTGCGCATGCGGTGCTGGCATTGTGGGCCTGATGACAATTGATGCAACTCGCCATGGCTAGGATCGCAGTGGTTTGGGCCATGGAATCGAGCTGCCCGACGTTCCCGTGGCACATCACGCACTGCATGCCGGCCTGCAAATGTCTACGGTGCGTCCAGGTCACTCCCGGCGTGAGCTGATAAACGCGTACCCAGTGAATCGTCTGCGCAAATCCTTCGTGGCAGGCTGTGCATATGGCAGTGTCGGGCAACGTCATCTGAGCGCCAGGATCGGGATTGGTGTGGCATTGCCGGCACGCGAGCCCTTGCGCGATGTGCGCCTTATGGCTGAACGGAATCGGCTGCGGCGGCGCAGGATGCGCTGCGGGATTGTCGGGAACCTCCTGTTTGGCCGCCCCTTGTTGCGCATTCGCACAGAAAGCAAGAAAGAGCAAGGAAATGAGGCCCACGGCCCGGATCATGACTTCTTGCTCCCCACCTCTTCGATGCTCGATCCCAAATCCTTGAAGATGGCCGCCGCGGCATTTCGCCCCGGAAAGCCCGTGATGGAGCCACCCGGCGGTGTGCACGCGCCAGTCTGGTAAAGACCTGGGATGGGCATTTTGTAGGGCGCCATCTGCGGCAGCCGCCGATCGCCTGCGTGCACGCTTCCACGCCACATCGCGGGATTCATGCGCTCGATGTCCAGCGGGCTCTCGAGAAACTTGGCCAGCACTTTGTCCGGCGTTATGTTCGGCGCCACGCGGCGAAGCCGGTTGAAGCACGCCTCGGCTACTTGTTCCTTGATCTTGTCCCAATGTTTGGGACCGCCCTCGGCGAGATCGTAGGCCATCGTGCCCTCGATCTTTACGGTATGGTGCCCGGCCGGTGCGCGAGAAGGATCGCCCACCGAGGGGCTCACGATTTGCAGCGGCGTGTCTTCCACCCACGCTTCGCCTCGCGCATTATAGGAATTCAGAAGCAGGATGCTCTCGGGGCTATCCATCAACACCGCTTCGGTGCTCGATATGGTTCCACCGCCCGCGAGCGGATACTGCGGCGCCTCCGTCGTGGCGTAGTGAAACTGAATCATTGCGTGTTCTGGCTGAAAAGCCTCCACCATGGTGTTGAACTCGTCGCCCCAGAGCTGGCGTGGCGCCATGTTCACGATGTGCTTCAGGTGGATGGTGGAGACCACCGCTTTGTCAGCCCGGTACTTGCTGCCGTCCGCGCATTCCACACCGAGGCACTTTCCACTCTCGACAATCAGCTGCACCACGGGCTTGTTGGTCAGGATCACGCCATTGTGCGCTTCGATGAACCGGCCCAGCGCGACGCTCAACATGCCGGAGCCACCCTTGGGGATGGGGCGCCCGTTGAGCACCTGAGTCATTAGGGAAAACGCTTGTGCGCCTGTGCCGAAATCGCCGCCGGGCACACCGCCGAAATGGCCGCACGCCAGCGAACCCGCGCGCAGATGCTTGCTCTCAAAAAGCACACCCGTCGCATCGTAACCGGACATCGCGCTGAGCTGCTGCCAGAATTTCGCCCGCCGGATCTGCCCTCTAGCAGATGGCCCGCTCTCGACGTAAGCCTTGTATTCGGGAACCAGCTTGCGGAAGGTTTCCGCGTCCTTCTTCGAAAGCTTCGCGATGGTCTCGCAGGTGCGATCCAGATCGCGCCACACGCTGATCGATGCCCCATCCAGGAACGGAATGTGCATCACGAGTTCTGGATCGATATATTCCAATCCGTAATCCGCGAGACTCAATTCCTTGAGCGCCGGATTGGTCTGAAACCCGGAGTGGACGCTGGAGCAAAGATCTTCCTTGAATCCCGGCAGGCAAACCTCGGCGGTCTTGCAGCCTCCTCCGATGGTGGGTCGGCCTTCCAGCACCAGCACTTTGTAGCCGGCTTTCGCCAGATACGCGGCGCACACCAGGCTATTGTGTCCGGCGCCCGCCACGACAAAGTCGAAACGCTCCGCCGGCGGGCTCGACTGGGCACTAGTAACCTGGGCAAACGCGAGCGGGGCCAGCGCGGCCGCGTCCCAGATAAATCCACGGCGTGTCGTGTCAGTCACCCAAGAATCATACTCCGTTGAGTCCCGTCATCCAACTGGCAGGCTACCTGCTGGATGGTACTCCCATGGATTCCGCCCTCGCCGTCCACCGCTTGCATTTTGCGTTCACCGTAACCTTCCATTACTTATTTCCCCAGCTCACGATGGGATTGGCGCTTTTGATTGTCATCTTGAAGACAGCCGCCCTCAGAACTGGCAATCCCATATACAGTGAAGCCGCCCGGTTCTGGGTGAAAATCTTCGCCATCAACTTTGCGATGGGTGTAGTTACGGGGATTCCCATGGAGTTTCAGTTCGGGACCAACTGGGCGCAGTTCTCCAAGGACGCCGGCGGTGTCATCGGGCAGACACTCGCAATGGAAGGCGTGTTCTCGTTCTTTCTGGAATCGACCTTTCTTGGACTTTTCGTCTACGGCGAGAAGCATCTCAGCCCGAAAATGCACTGGCTGACTGCGCTCCTGGTTTTTCTCGGCTCCTGGATGTCGGGTTTTTTCATCATTGCGACGGATGCGTGGATGCAGCATCCCACCGGCTACCAGCTCGGCGCCAACGGCCAGATTTTGCTCGACAGCTTCTGGGGCTTAGTCCTCAACCCGTGGGTGTTTTGGCAGTATCTGCACAACATGATTGGCGCGGTGGTCACCGCTAGCTTTGTGATGGCTTCGGTTGGCGCGTACTACCAGCTCTCGGGCAGATGCTCGGAACATGCGCGCATTTTCTTGCGAACCGGCGTCATCGCGGGCACCATCGCGGTGATTGCGATGGTATTTCCAACCGGCGATGGCCAGGGACGGATGGTGGCCGAGCATCAGCCGGTGACGCTGGCGGCCATGGAGGGGCTCTTCGAGACCACCGAAGGCGCTCCGATCGCTATCCTTGGGCAGCCGGATACCGATGCCATGCAGCTCGACAATCCGCTGCTGGTGCCGCAGGCGCTGAGCTTCCTCACCTATCGCCGTTGGGAAGCGGTGGTGAAGGGGCTCAAGGATTTCCCGCGCGATTTGTGGCCCGACAACATCCCGCTGCTGTATTACAGCTATCACATCATGGTGGGGATCGGAACATTGCTGATTGCGCTGATGCTGCTCGCCATCTTCTGGCTTTGGCGCGGCCGGCTCTATGAAAGTCGTCCGCTGCTGTGGGCGCTGTTGCTGGCCTTGCCTTTTCCGTACATCGCGACCACGGCCGGCTGGATGACTGCGGAGTTGGGCCGCCAACCGTGGTTGATCTACGGACTGATGCGCACTGCGGCCGGGGTTTCTCCGCGCGTTTCGGCAGCCAATGGACTGTTCACGCTGATGGGGTTCATGGGACTCTATTTCCTGCTGGGCGTCTTGTTCCTCTTCTTGATTCAGCGTGAAATCGAGCATGGACCTGAGGCCGCGGTCGCGCCCGTCGCCGAGGTGGCCGCATGATCACCACCGTATGGTTCTGCCTGGTCGCGATCATGATCGCCGGCTACGTGGTCCTGGACGGATTCGATCTCGGGGCTGGCATCGTTCACATGTTTGTCGCCCGTACGGATCAAGAGCGCCGGCGGGTGCTGCAGTCGATCGGTCAGGTTTGGGACGGCAACGAGGTCTGGCTGCTGGCCGGTGGTGGCACGTTGTATTTCGCTTTTCCGGCCCTTTATTCCGCGGCCTTCAGCGGCTTCTACCTGGCATTAATGATGGTGTTGTGGCTGCTGATCCTGCGAGGCATTTCCATTGAGCTGCGTAGCCATATTGAGAGCCGGCTGTGGCAGCCTTTCTGGGATCTGATTTTCGGTGGCTCCAGTGCTTTGCTGGCGATCCTGTTCGGCGCCGCGCTCGGCAATGTCGTCCGCGGCGTTCCTTTGGACTCCAATGGATTCTTCTTCTTACCGCTATGGACCAACTTCCTGCCGGGCCGCGACGCGGGGATCGTGGACTGGTTTACTCTGCTTGCCGGCGTTGCCTCCTTCGTCGCCTTAACCCTCCATGGGTGCTGTTGGGTGGCATACAGAACTGGAGGCGATTTGCAGCAAAGAGCGCGATCCCTAGGCGCCAAGGCCTGGTGGGCAGTACTGATTTTCACAGCGCTAATCACCTTCTTCAGCTTCCGTCTCCAGCCTCATTTGTGGGCCGAGTTCAGCGCCTATCCCTGGGGATACATCTTCCCCTTGCTCGGACTGCTGGGCTTAGCCGGCACACGATTCTTCATGGCACGGCCGCGTGATTCGGCTGCTTTCCTCTGCTCCTGCCTTTACTTAACAGGAATGCTGACGAGTGCGGCGTTCGGCGTTTTTCCCTACGTGCTTCCGTCCAACATCGCGCCCGAAGCGGGCTTGACTGTTGCCAACGCCTCTGCCGCACCCTATGGACTTCATATTGGCTTGGCTTGGTTTATCCCTGGAATGCTGCTGGCGTTGGGCTATTCAATTTTCGTGTACCGGCGGCTTCTGGCAAAGGTATAGCTGGAGCTTACAAGTCTGCGACGGCAAGTGTCAGTTCGGTCGCCAGGACAGCGACGCGAAGGGTCCGCAAATCGTCCCCGTAAAAGACGACGCGCCGGGCGCCGGCCTCCCAAGCCCTCGTAAGATCGGTAGTTGCTTTCGATGCCACGACTACTACCCGCTCTCGATCGCCCGCCAGCGCACCCGAGCTCTCCAAGTGATCGATGTCCATAACAATAACGCCTGCAATGGCTCTGTCCGGCTCCATCACCACGTGAACCTGATGCGCACCATCCCGCAAAAGGAGATCACGGAGCGAATGCGCCTGCTCGGAATCGCGTAAGGCTACCTGGACGGTTTTCATGCCAGCGCGGGTTTGACTGGCAATCCGAACGCCATGGGCTATTGGGAAAGGGGACTGTGGGGAATCAGTCGGTTGGAGACATCTCAGCGCGCGTTTGACCAACAATG
Source organism: Bryobacterales bacterium (assembly GCA_963772905.1). Taxonomy (GTDB): domain Bacteria; phylum Acidobacteriota; class Terriglobia; order Bryobacterales; family Bryobacteraceae; genus Palsa-89. The sequence goes on from CAVYZD010000003.1 coordinate 135,924, forward strand.
TGGGAAAACCTACGCGCAAGTTCCACTATCCACCCAGGCTCTTTGGCTTCGATCGCGCGAGGCGGGATGAGATGGGCTCCTACCCCTATCGCCGCAACACCCGCTTGGATATAGTCGGCTGCGTTTTGTTGGTTTACCCCTCCGGCGGCAATGAAGCGGGCATTGGGAAATGGCCCTCTCAACGCGCGGATGTAGGAGGGGCCGCCGACTTGGGCGCACGGGAACACCTTAATGAAGTCCGCGCCCGCTTTCACCGCCAGCATCACTTCGCTGGGAGTCAAAACTCCAGCCAGAACTGTGACACCTTGCTTCACCGCAAACTCCAACGTGGCGAGATCCAGTCCCGGACTCGTGATGAACCTTGCGCCGGCATCCAGGCAAGCCCGTGCGGTTTCGACATCCAGGACCGTGCCCGCTCCCACCACCATATGCGGATGTTTCTTCAGCAGATGAGTGATCAGCTCCGCGGCCTTAGGAACCGTCATGGTGAGTTCCACGATCGGTATGCCTCCGTGCGATACCGCGTCGGCGGCGAACACTGCGTCTTCCGGCGTCGATACCCGAACCGCTGGAATCAGGCCGATACTCTGAATCTTCGCGCGAACCTCTTCTCTGTTCATTGTCCCGATCAATTTAGCACGTGTGGGTTGCAATTACGCGACGGGTTCGGTGTGCGCATCCGGAGGCGCCAGGACATCGCTGTCGCTCGCGGCCCAGACGTAGAGCGTCGGCAAGAGATAGATACCGAGGATCAAGGCCGCAATCAATCCGCCCACGATCACGATGGCGAAGGGACGCTGGGAATCGGAGCCGATACCGCGCGAGAGCGCCGCGGGCAGCAGGCCGACGCTCGCCACCAGCATGGTCATCATGATGGGGCGCAGCCTGAGCACCGATCCTTCCACCGCGGCATCCTGGATGGTGTGCCCGCGCGCGCGCAGTTGATTGATGTACTCCAGCATGATCACGCCCGTTTGCACCGCCACGCCAAACAGCGCCAGGAAACCGACTCCGGAGGAAACGCTGAAGTGCGTCCCGGTGATCAGCAACGCGAGCAGCCCGCCGATGGGCGCCATGGCCACGTTGCCGAGGATCAACAGAACCCACTTGAACGACTTGAACATGGTGTAGAGGATCATGCAGATCACGAGTATCGTCAGCGGCAACACCAGGAGCAGCCGCCGCTGCGAGCGCTTCTGGCTTTCATACTCGCCCGCCCAATCGATGTGATATCCGTCGGGCAACTTCACCCGCTTGCCCACTTTGTCGATGGCCTCTTCCACCGTGCTGCCGAGATCGCGTACCGGCACGCTATATTTAATGGCCACATAGCGCGAGTTGCCTTCCCGATAGATTTCCGATGCGCCGTCCAGCGTCCGGACCTGGCACAATTGCGCGAGCGAGACCCGTTCGCCCGACGGTGCCAGCAGGCGGATGTTCTCGATGGCTTCTCGCGTGTTTCGATACGGAGTCTGGTAGCGCACTACGACGTCATAGCGCTGTTCACCCTGCAACACCTGGCTCACGGCCTTTCCGCCCACGGCCGTTTCGATGGCGTCCTGAACGTCGGCGACGTTGAGCCCATAACGCGCGGCTTGATCGCGATCCACGCTGAATTCGAGATTCGGCTGGCCGATCACGCGGAACAATCCCAGGTCGGCGATCCCGGGAATGGTTTTCATCACGTTGACGATTTCGTCGCCCTTGGCCTCCAGGGTCCGCAGATCGTCGCCATAGATCTTGATCGCCAGTTGCCCTTTCACTCCGCTGACTGCTTCTTCCATGTTGTCGGCAATGGGTTGCGAAAAATTCCATAGCGCGCCGGGAATCTTCTCCAGTTGGTCGTCCATGGACGAGATGAGGGCTTCCTTGTTCTGGCGAAACACCGGCCGCCATTGTTCCTTGGGCTTCAGATCCACGAAGTACTCGGTATTGAAGAAACCCGCGATGTCGGTGCCGTCGTCCGGGCGGCCCACTTGCGAGACCACCTGCGTCACTTCAGGAAACGAAGCGAGGAGCACTCGAGCTTGATCCATGACTCGGGCGCCTTCGGTAGGTCCGGTGCTGGGCGCGAGCGTACCGCGCACCCAAATCGCGCCTTCGTCCAAGTGCGGCAGGAATTCCGATCCGATAATTCCGCTGAAGAGCAGATACGCCGACACGCCGAGAGCCCCCGCGGCCACGGCGACCGTGATCCACCGAAACTGAATGGCTTTCTTCAAACTGGCGCGGTATCCGGCAGTCATGGCGGTCATCAGTGGATTGCGCCATTCCGTTACATGCCGGCCGAAGGTGAAGCTGGAAATCACGGGCGCGATCAACATCGAAAAAATGAGCGAACCCAGCAGGGCGAAAGCCACTGTCCAGGCCATCGGCTTGAACAGCCGCCCCTCCACGCGTTGCAGCGTGAAGATCGGCAGGTACGCGGTAATGATGATGCCGATCGAATAGAACACCGGCCGCTGCACCTCGTGCGCCGCGCCCCGAATGCGCTCCAGAGCCCGGTACCCGGTCGGCTTCGCGATGCGCCAGGTAGCGGATGATGTTCTCCACCATCACCACCGCGCCTTCCACCACCATGCCGAAATCCAGCGCGCCGAGCGATAGCAGATTCGCCGGAATGCCGTTGAGATTCAGGCAAATGGATGCGAATAGCAGTGAGAAGGGAATGGTCAGCGCGACAATGAACGCGCCGCGGATATTGCCGAGGAAAATAAACAGGATCAGCGGCCACCAGCATGATTCCTTCGGTCAGGTTCCGCAGCACCGTGTGCGTGGTGTAGTGCACCAGATTGCTGCGATCGAGAAACGGAACGATTTTCACGCCCGGCGGGCAGGATGTGATTGTTCAGCTCATCCACTTTGTCGTGGATGGCCACCAGCGTCGTGTCGGAATCCGCGCCTTTGCGCAGCAGGACGATTCCCTCCACCACATCGCTGTTGTCGTCGACTTTGCCGTCCACCCGGCGATAAGCTTTGCCGATCTGCCCCAGGCGAATCTTCGGACCCTGGCGTCACGGTGGCGATGTCGCCGACGCGAATGGATGCCCCATTCTGCGCCTTCAGCATCGTTTTCTGAATGTCGGCGACCGTTTTCATCTGCCCGAGCGCGCGCACGTTGATCTGCTGCAGGCCGGCCTCCACGAAACTCCGCCCGGCGTTCACATTGTTGTTGGCGAGTCTGCTGTTCCACCTGACTCACGCTCAGGCCGTAGGCGACCAGCTTGTCGGGATCCAGCCGCACTTGATATTCGCGCGTCACGCCGCCGAAGCTCACCACATCCACGACGTTGGGAACCGACTTGAACTGCTTCTCCAGCACCCAGTCTTCCAGCGTCTTCAGCTCCATCAGGTCGTACTTGGGATTGGTGCTGCGCAGCGTGTACCAATAAATCTGGCCCACCGGGCTGTAGTCGGTGCCGATCTGCGGCTGCAGAGTTTTCCGGCAGATTCATTTGCGCCAGCCGCTCCAGCACTTTCTGCCGGTTCCAATCGTTGGCCGATTCGTCGTCGAAGATCAGCATCACGCTCGAAAGTCCGAACACGGAAAACGAGCGCAAATGTTCCAGATGCGGGATGCCGTTCATCGCGATTTCGATCGGCGAGGTGACTTGCTGTTCCACTTCCTCGGCCGCGCGTCCCGGCCACTGGGTGATGATCTGGACGTAGTTGTTCGCCACGTCCGGATAGGCTTCTACAGGGAGGTTATGGAACGAGATCGCGCCCCAGATCAACAGCAGGGTAGCGAAGGCGATAATCAATACCCGATTATCAAGGGCGAAATCGACGAGGCGGCGAATCATGCCGCTTGGAGCACCAGCATCTTGGTCGCTCCAAGCTTATCAGATCCGTCGAAATCTTTCGGTTCCGCCGAAATCTTTGGGCTAATGGGACTCTTCTAACTGAAGAACCTCCGGGACCGGCAATACATCGCCTTCACGCGCCACCCACGTGTACAAAGTCGGCAACAGGAAAATGCTGAGCAGAAGTCCCGAGATCAAGCCTCCGACGATGACAATCGCGAACGGCCGCTGCGAATCGGAGCCGATGGCGTGCGACAGCGCGGCGGGCAGCAATCCCAAGGTGGCCACCATACTGGTCACCATGATCGGCCGCAATCGCAGAACCGCGCCTTCCACCGCCGCTTCTTCGATGGAATGGCCCCGCGCGCGCCGCTGATTGATGTATTCGAGCATGATCACGCCGGTTTGCACCGAAACACCGAACAGCGCGAGGAACCCGATCCCCGAAGAAACGCTGAAGTGGGTGTGCGTGGCGAGCAACGCCAGCATGCCGCCGAGCGGCGTCATCATGACGTTGACGATGATGAGAGACGCCCATTTGAGCGATTTGAACATGGTGTAAAGGATCACGAAAATAATCAGCACAGTGAGCGGCACGATGATTCCCAGGCGCGCCGCCGCGCGCTTCTCGCTTTCGTATTCGCCTTCCCAATTGATGTGATAGCCGCGCGGCAATTGGACCTGCTTGCCGACCTTAGCAATCGCGTCTTCCACCGTGCTTCCCAAATCGCGCCCGCGCACGCTGTACTTCACGGCTACGTAGCGCTGGTTGCCCTCGCGATAAATCTCGGAACCGCCGTCACGCATTTCGATCTTGCACAGTTGCGCGAGCGAGACACGCTCGCCGGAGGGAGACAGCAGCCGAATATTCGCGATCGCTTCCTTGGTGTTTCGATACGGGGCCTGATAGCGGGCCACCAGGTCGTAACGCTGCTCACCTTGCAGGACCTGCGTGAGCGCGTTGCCGCCCACAGCGGTCTGAATCGCATCCTGCACATCCGCCACGTTGATCTGAAAACGCGCCGCCGCCTGGCGATCCACCTGCACGTTCAGGTTCGGCTGGCCCAGCAGCCGAAAAACTCCCAAGTCCTCTACGCCTGGAACGGTGCGCATCACCTTAACAATCTGATCAGCTTTGTCCTCAAGGGTACGCAAATCGTCGCCATAGATTTTCGTGGCAAGCTGGCCCTTCACGCCGCTGACGGCTTCTTCCATGTTGTCGGCGATGGGCTGCGAGAAATTCCAGATCGCGCCAGGAATGTTTTCCAGCTGCTCATTCATCGCGGCGATGAGGGCTTCCTTGTTCTGATGGAACACGGGACGCCACTGCTCCTTGGGCTTTAGATCCACGCAATATTCGGTGTTGAAGAAGCCGGTTGTGTCGGTGCCATCATCGGGGCGACCCACCTGGCTGGTGACGATGGTGGCTTCGGGAAACGCGGCCAGTGTGAGGCGCGCCAGATTTGCCACGCGGACGCCTTCGGCTTGGCCAGTGCTGGGAGCGAAAGTTCCACGCACCCACAATGCGCCTTCGTCCAGATGCGGAAGGAACTCCGAACCGATGATCCCGCTGGTGGCAAGAAACACGGTCGCACCCAGCGCCAACACCCCCACTGTCACGACGGCCCAGCGCTCGCGAATGGCCCAGCGCACGGCTTTGCGATAGCGGACCGTGAGTACGCGCATCAGCGGATTGTGCCACTCCCTCGCCCCGCGACGGAATAGGAAGCTGGCCAAAACCGGCGAGACGATGATCGAAAACAGCAGCGCTCCCAAGAGTGCGAACGCTACCGTCCAGGCCATCGGTTTGAACAGGCGCCCTTCCACGCGCTGCAGCGTGAAGATGGGGATGTAGGCGGTAATGATAATCGTGATCGCGTAGAACACCGGCCGCTGGACTTCGTGAGCCGCGGCACGAATTTGAGCGCCAACCGACAGGTGCTCGCCATTGCCCGATTGCTGCGAGTGCAAGTGCCGCACGATGTTCTCGATCATCACCACCGCGCCATCCACTACCATGCCGAAATCGAGCGCGCCCAGCGACAGTAGATTTGCAGGAATATGCCGCAAGCTCAGGCAAATCGATGCGAATAGCAACGAAAAGGGAATCGTTACGGCCACAATCAGCGCCGCACGGGTATTGCCCAGAAACAGGAACAGAATGATGACGACCAGGATGATGCCTTCGGTCAGATTGTGCAGCACGGTGTGCGTCGTAAACTCCACCAGTTCACTGCGGTCGATGAAGGGAACGATCTTCACTCCCGCGGGCAGAATGAAATCGTTCAGTTCGTCAACCTTGGCGTGGATGCCCTTGAGCACGGTGTCGGAATCGGAGCCCTTCCGCAGGAGCACGATCCCGGAAACTACGTCTTCGTTGTCGACAATCTTTCCGTCTTCGCGGCGAATCGCCCGCCCGAATTGTCCCAGCCGTATCTTGGCGCCTTGAGCTACTTCAGCAATATCGCTCACGTGCAGCGGCGTACCGTTCTGCGTTTTAATCACCGTGTCGGCGATGTCGCGCACCGTGTTCACCATGCCGACTTCACGCACGTTCACCTGCTGCAGCCCCGCCTGGATGAAACTGCCGCCCGCGTTGGCGTTGTTATTCGTGAGCTGCTGCTCCACCTGCCCGATACTGAGGCCGTAGGCGATCAGCTTGTCCGGATCGATCCGCACCTGATACTCCCGCGTGGGCCCGCCGAAGCTGGCGACGTCCACCACATCGGGCACGGACTTGAAGTTCTTCTCCACTACCCAATCTTCGAGCGACTTCAACTCCATCACGTCGTACTTCGGATTAGTGCTGCGCAAGGTGAAGAAGTAAATCTGGCCGACGGGGCTCCAATCGGTCCCCATTTGCGGAGTCACGCCGGGCGGAAGTGTCACCTGCGCCAGCCGTTCCAGCACGCGTTCGCGATTCCAGGCGTTTTCCGATCCGTCCTCGAAGATCAGTTTCACGTCCGACAAGCCGAACAGCGAAAACGACCGCAGATGCACGACGTCGGGAATGCCGTTCATCGCGATCTCGAGCGGAATCGTCACCTGCTGTTCGATCTGCTCGGCCGAGATGCCCGGCCACTGCGTGATGACGTCGACGTAGTTGTTGGCAACGTCGGGATAAGCCTCCACGGGAAGATTGTGGAATGCGATCGCGCCCCAGGCCAGCAGCAATATCGCGATGGCTAGAACCACGAAGCGGTTGTTCAGCGCGAAATCGACGATCTTGCGGATCATGTGTACCGCCCTACAGACTCACTGCTCCACAGTCGACTGAAGCACCAGCGCGTTGGACACCACTTGTTGACCGGACTTGATCCCCGCGACGATCTCCTGCAGGCCGCCCGGCAGCATTTTCCCGCTCACCACTTCGATGCGGTGGAACTGCTTGTTTCCGTCTGGTGCGTACACCCAGTCGCGATCGTGCAGATGCAGAATCGCGGCGGCCGGCACCGTCGCCCGCGCTTCCTTCTCCATGCCGTGGAACGTCGCGGTCACGAACATTCCAAACCGCAGCATCCCCGAATTCTCCACTTCCAGGCGCACCTTCTCGGTACGGATGTTCGGATCGAGCGTAGGCGCGATGTTGGCGATGCGCGCTTTGAGAACCACTTTGGGATATGCGGCCAGATGAACGTCTGCGTATTCGCCCAGATGCACGAACGACATGTCGTTTTCGTATACGTCGCAAATGATCCACACATGCGACAAATCCGAAATGGTGAACAGGTTGGGCGAATTGTCCAGCGTCTTTACGCCGGCCGCGGCGGTGACTTGCTGATCGGTGATCACCCCCGACACCGGCGCATGGATCTCGATAATCGAACTCGGATGATCCATATCGGCGCCTAGCACCTTCAGATGCTCGATGGTGGTCTCCACCGTGACCTTCGCTTTGATGTCGGCGTCCTCGGCCACTTCCTCGTCCTTCTTCGCGATGGCGCCCTTGTCGAGCAGTTCCTTCGATCGCGCCAGTTGGGCCTTGGCCAAAGTTTCGTCCGCCACCGCCTGCCGGTAATCGGAAAAGGCCTGCGCGATGTCCTGGCTTTGCACCTTCAGCAGCAACTGGCCTTTGGTTACCGCGTCGCCCAGCCGCGCGTCGATCTCCACAATGCGGCCGGAAGCCAGCGAGATCACGGGAATATTTCGCGAAACGTCGGTGCTCACCGTTCCGGTGGTCTTCAACTCCGGAGCCGCGCTGTACTCGCCAGCCGTTGCGAGGGGAAACTGCTCGGGATGATCCACCTGGAACACGCTGCCGTCCGATTCGTGAACGACGTCGGCCGCCGGCGGCGCTCCCAGCTTCGGATTGGCTTCCACTTTTTCGTTGCAGCCGGCGAGCATCAGACTCGCGGCCACGCCGGCGACCGCCACGATGACGATGTTCAGATTCTTCATGGAATCACCTCCTGCCCCACCGCCATGTTCAATTGCGCGGCAGCAGTCAGGTACGACCCAACCAGGTTCAAGTAATTCAATTGCGTGCTGCGATAATCCTGCTGGGCCTGCAGAAAATCGAGCAATGATGCGCCGCCTCGCGTATAGGCGAACGACACCGTGTCGCGCACGTCCACAGCCTCTTTCAAATAGATGTCCTTGTAGGGCGCGAGCAGCGCCAGCGTGCTTTCGATGGTTGCGTAGGCGGAATCAACATCGCTGAAAACCTGCGCCGTGGCCGCATCGCGCAGCCGCTCGTTGCGCGTGATGTCCTGTTGGGTGCGCAGTTTCTCGCCCTGATTCCGGTCGAAAATGCGTAGCGGAATGCTGACGTTCAAGCCGAGGTACGCAGGGATGGGCGGATTACGCGCGAAGTCCGCTCCAAACGTCGGATCCGTGGAACCATTGGCCACCGCCAGTCTGTGGTCCGTTTGGGCTTTCTCCACCGCTTGCATGGCCGCTTTCAAATCCGGCCGGTTGTCCATCGCCTGACGCCGCAGTTCTTCCAGTCCGCTGATCTTCCCGGCAAAATCAAAGGGCCCCGTCACGTCGAACTGCTCGACCGGCGTGCGATCGTTCAGCAGCGTCAACAGCTGGATCTTGGCCGTTCGCAGATTCACCAGCGCGGTCTGCACGTCGGTTTCATACTGCACGCGCTGCAGCTCCAGACGTTGATAATCCACCTTGGCGATATCGCCGGCCTTTAACCGGTCGTTGCTCACCGCGAGCAGCCGGTTGTAATAGGCCAGATTCTCGCGCGCCAGATCGAGCACCGCCTTCTGTTGCAAAGTCTGGACGAAGGCGCCCCGCAAATTAAACAACAAGGTGCGCTCCTGATCGGCGTATTGCGACACCGCGATCGCAGTCCCTTCCTGCGCACTCTCTTTCCGCAGCTCACGCTTGTGCTGCCGTTCGTGCAGGTAGCTGATGGATGCCGAGGGGAAGGCGTATGCGAACGGAGCATAGCCGTTCCCGCCGCCGTTCGGCGAAGGCTGCGTCGAAAATGGGTTGATCTGGTCCACGGAACCCGTCAAATCAGGATTTGGCCGCAGGTAAGCGGTGATCTCCTGCGAGCGCGATTCATCAATACCGATCGCGGCGGCACGCAACGTCGGATTATTGGTTTGAAACCGGTCCCGAACCTCTTGCCAAGAGAAGCTATGCGTCTGTGCGAAGGCATTCGATGCTAACGTGGCGATCAACAACCATCTCTGTGACTGATGCATTCAAACCAATGTAACTCGTGCATTCCGACCAATCCCGATTCTGAGCCGGACACGTAAGTCCGCGGATTCGCAGGTCGGCACTGGCGTCAAATCTAGATCTAAACTAAAGGTAGCCAGCTGAACAAACGCGAGTCTACTATCGTTCGGCCATTGCCGTGTCCTATCTTTCAGCCAGGGACTGGAGTCTTTCTGCTATGACGGCGTTCAAGTCTTGCTAACGCCGGCAATGGCGTGTCTAGAATATGACTAACCCGCGCATCCCCATGCTGTCCTTACTCCTCCGTGGCGGCACAAAATCGGTTCTGCTGAAGGCAGGGCTTTTGATCGTCGCGATCGCGTTCGCCGACTGGCGCGCCGACAAAGACGTCACGCTCGGCTTCCTCTATCTGTTTCCCATGCTGATGGTGGGCAGCGTTCTGAAGCGCTGGCAAATCGGGATCGTGGCCGCGCTGTGCACCTTCCTGGCCGAGATGTTCGACTCTTTCGACTGGCGCCCGGCCGCCGGCGTCCCGCGCGACATCATGATCTTCGCCGCGTTCCTCGGCATGGGACTCTTCGTCTACGAGGTTGTTCGCAGCCGCCAGGCCGCCTTCCGGCACCTGCAGCAAATCGAAGCCGAGAGCGAGGCTCGGCGAGCGGCCGAAGAACAATTAAAGGTGCTGGTGGATAGCAGCCCGGTAGCAATCTTTACGGCCGACTCCAATGGATCGGTGCTGCAGGCCAATGACGCCGCGCATCGGTTGTTCGCCCTGCCGCCCGGTTCGCTGCCCGGCCGTTCCATTCGCCAATATCTGCCGTCGCTGGTGAACGTGCCGGCGCCGGAACAAAATGGATCCGCTTTTCGCACCGTCATGCAATGCCGCGGTTGCCGCCAGGATGGCGAAGCTTTTCTGGCCGACATGTGGTTTTCCACTTACCGTACCAGCCAGGGTTCGCGCTTGGCCGCGATGGTGGTTGATACTTCCGAGGATTTACGCAATCGCGAAGAATACAGCCTGCATCAACTGTTGTCGGCGTCGCGCATCCTGGTGGGAGCGGTGTCGCATGAAGTTCGTAACGTCTGCGGGGCAATCGCGGTGGTCCATGAGAGCCTTGCGCGCAACGCTGCTCTCGCCGACAACAAGGATTTCGAAGCTCTGGGCACGCTCATCCAGGCCCTGGAGAAAATCGCCGCGCTCGAGCTTCGTCAGACCGCTTATCAAGCAGCCCGCGTCGACCTTCCGGCCCTGCTCGAGGAACTGCGCATTGTCATCGAGCCGGCCCTGCGCGAGGAAGATATCGCAGTCGCGTGGGATATCGAGGCTGGGCTGCCCGCCGTATGGGCCGACCGCCAGAGTCTGATGCAGGTCTTTCTCAATCTCACCAAGAACAGCCAGCGCGCCATGCTCGATCAGCCGGTTCGCGCTCTCAAAATTTCGGCCCATGTCGAAGGCCAGCGTGTGGTGGTGCGCATCCAGGACACCGGCGGCGGCGTTTCGCATCCCGAACGTCTGTTCCGCCCCTTCCAGCCAGGCGCCCAAGCCACTGGCCTCGGCGTCTATCTCTCGCGCGCGTTCATGCGATCCTTCCGAGGCGATCTGCGTTATGAACCCGAGCTTTGTTCCGGTACGCCGGGCGGTGCGACGTTCATTGTCGAACTCACGCCGGTTCTAGCGGGTAACCTGAAAGAGAGCCATGGCACAGGAAATCCGGATACTGTTGGTGGACGATCACAGCCTGTTCCGCGACAGCCTCAGCCGGTTATTGCAGACTGAGCCCGGCTTCCACATCGCCGGCTCCTGCGCCACTCTCGCCGAAGCGCTTTCCATCATCGCGAGCGAGCAGCCCGACATCATTCTTCTCGATTACGATCTCGGCGAGGAGCAGGGCACTGCCGCGCTCGACGAAATCCGCAAGAGCGGATACCGGGGCCGCATCCTCATGGTCACTGCTGGCATGAGCGACGCCGTCACGGTTCGTGTGCTCGAAAGCGGGTCGGAGGGCATTTTTCTCAAGCACAGCTCTCCGGCGCAGTTAGTAGAGGCGATCCGGAAGCTGGTGGCCGGCGAACCGTGGCTTGATCCCCGCGCCATGCGTTCCCTCATTGCCGGCGCCACTGGCAAGTCCGAGGAACAGCGCTCCTCGCAGGCTCTCACGCAACGCGAGCGGTTCGTCCTGCAAGGTGTCTTCGAAGGGCTCACCAACAAGGAGATCGCCGGGCAATTGCAGATTTCCGAAGGCTCGGTCAAAGCCGTGCTTCAGCAGTTGTTCGATAAGACCGGCGTCCGCACGCGCGCCCAACTGGTTCGCATCGCTCTGGAGCGGCGCGCGCAGGATTGGCTCAGCGGCGACAGCACTGCTTAGTCAAACCAGCGCCTGATCAGGCGATTCGCGGAGTTACTTGCTCGGGTCTCGCACCTAGTACGACTCTGAAAAACGTACCTAGCGGCGCGTTTCGCGGTAACATTGCGAACTTCGCTGAGTCATAATGTGCGGGGACTAAGAACCGTTTGACACAACGTACTAGCCCGCACGCTGTTGCGGACATCGGGGAGCCTCCCGCCTCAGAACCGATCGAACGCCGATCAGAAGCGCGCTATCAGACCCAGGATCCGGCGGAAATCGAGGTCCTTCCCGGACCATCGGAGCCCTTCTATGGCACGGTTTTGGACGTCTCCCGTTCCGGCCTGCGCGTCGCGCTTTCCAGGCGCATCAGTCGAGGCGAGCACGTGAAGGTGAAGCTGCATCGCAACGTCATCTTCGGCGAAGTGCGCTACTGCCGCGCGGTTCCAAACGGATTCCAAGTGGGGCTCCGGATCCAGGACCTGGTGCGCCCGGCCGGCAAACGTGACGAGCACATCGCCGACGATCCGCTTGTGCTTTATGCGGTCGGCAAGGGGCTTTCGGTGGCCGAGGTGATTGAAGTACGCGAGCATCTCGTGCGATGCGAAGCGTGCCGGATGCGCCTGGTGCAGCAACAGGACATGTTAAATCCCAACGGGGGACATCGGACGCGGCTCGCGCGCGGCTAGGCCCGCCGGAGCCTTCCGAGTATCCGGACCAGCCACTGCCGGAACGGGCCCGACTGCGGAACGCCGGCCAGGTTCTCGATTCCCGGATACGGTTTCATCCGTTCGCCAGCCACCTCGTACAGCCGTAGCGAGGCCTCCTGGTGCAAGAGTTTCCCGCCTGCGAGAGCAATCGGCGCACCGGCGGGCGCGACGACGTAACTGACGCCGAAGCCATCGATCAAGTCCTTGGCGACCGGTTGTCCTTGATAAAAGCGGCTGGCCAGGTCACGCTGCGCCTGGTAAGTGACGCTAAACAGATCGTGACTGCCCACGCTGTGCATCGGAATGGCCGCCACCCACGGGGCCATGGCCTCCGGAGCAAGCACCAGACGGTCGCGCGGCAAATTGGCCTTCATCCACGCCAGCATGGCCACTTCGTCGTTGGGGGCTACGGCGGAAAGAAACTCCGGGTTCGCCGACTTGCCGTCCTTCCAAAGCTGTACATATCCTGTCCCGAGCGCGAGCACGGAGACAACTCCCCAGCCCGCCAGCGCCAGGCGCATTGCGGCGGGCTTTTCAAGAAACAGCCGCGAGATCAGTTTGTCGGATTGCGCTTTCCTCACCAGCAGAAATCCGATCACGTACACGTAGCCGTCGAAGGTGTGGATCCCGCTCGTGATCCCGGGGATCATCGGCAATAACGCCGCGCATAGAAACCAGCTTTGCAAGATTTCGTCTTCCGGACGCGGCAGGCGAAAACGGATCAGCATCAGCCAACAGATCAGCATCGCCGGGATGCCGTAGACCAGCAGAACCCAGGCGGGCGAACCCATTTTCCAGGGCGATACCAGTTGCGAAAGGTCTCGCGTCCAGGTGAATCGCGCGGTCTCGATGACATACGGCAACATCCCAGCGCCGGCCGCCAGGAATAGCCACACGCATTCCTTTTTGCGAGCTGCCTTCCACAGAGGCCACACCGCGGCCGCAGTGATGACGAATATCTCGAACGGGTGAAATAAGCCGTCCAAAAACACGCACGCGAGTAGCCAGTAGTAATGGCGGCGCTGGCCCCCAGTGATGAACTTCGCAAGATTGGTGAAGGCGAAGAGCGTCATCGCAGTCCCGAATGTCAGGAGCGCGGAGTTCGACAACCCGCCGCGCACCAGACCGTCAGCCGTGTCGTAGCCGTATTCCACCAACCCGTAACTCAAGACCAATTGCGCGACCGCGGGCCAGCCCAGCGCCTTCGCGGCGGTCCAACCTAGCATGCGTAATGGCAGCGCGCCGAGCACCACCAATGCCGAATACATCATCGCCCGCCGCGTCTTCATGAAGGTTTCGGCGGCCAGGATCAACGCATAGGCCGCGAGCCAATACAGCAGCAGTTGCAAGCCATAGTACGCGACGATGGTCGGCAGCCCAGTGCGCGCCGCGATCGTGAACAGGGGCTGGAACAGAGCCGGCTCGGTGACCCAGGGCGCGTGCTCGTTTGGCAGAAGCCAGTGCGTGCGCGCGAGTTCCAGCCACGTGAGATATTGCGGGACGTCCAGATTGCGCAGATAATACTCTGGCCGATAGCCGGGCGGCGGATCCACTATGCCCGCGATCACGCCGATATGGTTTACCAGGCAGAGCAGCGTACCGAGCAGTATGGCGTAGAGAGACCGGCGCACATCTATTATCATCGGTATCCGGTTGTGGAAACTTTTGTTGTGCGGCGTCCATGTCCGCCACCACTCAGCCTAAAGAACCTCAGTCAAACGTCCGATTCATAACCTGGAAAGGCCTGAGCAAGGGGAGGACTCCGGGGAGTGATCGGCATTTTGGGCGGCGGCCTCGCGGGCCTCACTATCGCTGCGCATCTGGACCACGAGTGCGAGGTCCTCGAAAAGGAAGCTCGCGGCGGCGGCCACTGCCAAACCGTCCAGGAGTGTGGCTTTACCTACGACGCCGGCGGCCCGCACATCATCTTCTCGCGCAACCAGGAAATGGTGGACTATATGGTCGCGCTCCTCGGCGACAACGTCCACCGCGCGCGCCGCAATAACAAGATCTTCTATAAAGGGCGCTACGTCAAATATCCCTTCGAGAACGGCCTCTTCGATCTCGATCCGCAGGATCGCTTCGAGTGCCTCTACCACTACATCCAGAACGATTACCCGCCGCCCCAGACCAACTTCAAGGAATGGATCTATCACCACTTCGGCAAAGGTCTCGCCGAAAAATATCTGATCCCCTACAACGAAAAGATCTGGAACGTTCCTGCCGAGGAGCTTGGCCTGGAATGGGTGGAAGGCCGCGTCCCCAAGCCGCCCATCGAAGATGTGATCAAAGCTGCCGTCGGCGTCGAAACCGAAGGCTACACGCACCAGCTCTATTTCCATTACCCCGCGCATGGCGGCATCGAATCGCTCCCGCGCGCGATGGGAGAACGTGCTCGCAATGTCGCGCCCGACTTTACGGTGGAGCGCATTTGGCGCGAAGGCGATCGCTGGGGTGTTTCAAACGGCCGAACGACTCGTAAGTATGACGCACTGGTCTCAACCATCCCTATTCAGGAACTCGCCGCCGCGCTCGATGGCACGCCGCCCGAGATCATCAGGGCGGTGAATGCGCTGCGCTACAACTCGCTGGTCACCGTGTCCATCGGGCTCGACGCCGCGCGCATTCCCGACTACACGGCTATCTACGTTCCCGATCCCGAAGTCCGCTTCCATCGCCTGTCATTCCCGGCTGTTTTCAGCCCGCATAACGCGCCGCCCGGACAATCCATCGTGCAGGCCGAAATCACGACGAACCCCGGCGATGGTACGCACGAGATGACCGACGACGAGTTGCTGGCCGACGTGATCAACGATATCGAAGCCATGGATCTGATCCGGCGTTCCGAAGTCTGCTACTCGCGCGTGCTTCGGACGAAATACGGCTACGTCGTCCAGAACGACGATTGCCGCCGCTACTTGAAGCAGGCCAAGCAGTATTTCGAGCAGATCGGCATTCCGCTGTGCGGACGCGTCGCCGAATTCGAGTACATCAATATGGACGTTTGTATCGAGCGTGCGCGCAAAGTCGCGGACCGTCTCAATCGCGGCGCGCTTTCCGCCCCAGCACCCGAGGAGGTTGCCGTATGAGTTCGCGCCCTTATTTGGAAGTCGCGAATCCCGAGCTCCCGCGGCTGCTCAAGGATCTGCCTCGCGAATTGAATGTTCTCGACGTCGCCTGCGGCTCGGGCGTCCATGGCGCGGAGTTGAAGCGGCAATACGGCCACCGCGTCGCGGGCGTCGATCTGTCCGCTGCATCCATCGAGAAAGCCAAAACATGTCTTGCCGAAGCTTACGTCGCCGACATGACTCGTCCGGAGCGCTACCCGAAATTCGGCCGCGCGAAGTTCGACATCATTGTGTTCTCCGATATCCTCGAACATGTCCCCGATCCCATGCAGGTGCTGCATCGACACCTGCCGCTCCTAGCTCCCGGCGGCCATATTCTGATCTCGCTTCCCAATATCGCGATCTGGAACGTGCGTTTCGCGCTGCTCTTCGGACGCTTCGATCGCGCGGAGATGCGCTTCTTCACGCGCAGCAGCGCCCGCCAGTTTTGCGTCGATGCCGGCCTCGTGGTCCGGGGGAACTGCGTTACTCCCGGAATACTGTGGCCATTCGTTTCCTCCTCTAGCGTGGATTCGGCGCCTCAGCGCTTCTACATGCGCAGGCTCTATCCGGTGGAACTCGCCCTCTGCCGACTCTGGCCCGGCATGTTCGCCTCCCAGTTCGTGACTCTGGTCCAGCCATACGCCAAGCCTGCTTCGCAAGATCCGGGTGTTGCCGCTTTGGCCGCTGCGGTTGAGCCTAGGACGGAGCAACAAGATGTTTATTGCTAGCTTCGGACTCAAGACTTCCATCCAAAAGTGGATGTTCACGCTGCAGGACTTTTGGGATTTCCCCCGCTTCCATCCTGCGCGCGAGATGAAGCGGCTCGCCCTCCAGGAAAGTGTCCAATACGCGCAGAAGTATATGCGCACCGCGGTCGGCATGGAAAGCTCTCGCGAAGTACTGGATTCGGCGCTGGGGCAGGTTTCGGTGGCCGGACATTATCTGGAATTCGGAGTCTACAAAGGCGGCACCATCAGCTTCATCGCGCAACGAACCGGCTCTTCGCAATTGGTCCACGGCTTCGATAGTTTTCGGGGTCTACAGGAAGCCTGGAGTGGCGATCGCTTCGCATTCGACGCCCACGGGAACCTTCCCAAAGTGCCAAGCAACGTGGTTCTTCACCCCGGCTTCTTCGCCGATACGCTGCCGGGCTGGCTCGAACAGCATCCGGGACCCGCGGCCTTCATCCACATTGATTCCGACCTGTACGAATCGGCGCGTTGCGTCTTCGAGTTGCTCCAGGATCGCATCGTCCCCGGCACCATGATCGTTTTCGACGAGTACTTCAATTACCCAAACTGGCAAGCGCATGAGTTTCGCGCTTTTCAGGAGCTAGTGTCGCGCTGCCAGGTGGAGTACGAATACCTGGGATACGCGCGCTTTCAGGTTTCGGTGAAAATTAAAGCCATTTCTCCAGCCCCGCCGTCGGGTTTGAGACGTCGCGATCTCGAAGCGCTGGAAAATCTTTCCGCAAAGTGAGGCCCGCATGATCTCGGTCGCGATGATTACGATGAACGAGGAAAAGGCTGTCGCCCGCGTGATCGAAGACATCCGCGACGCCCTCGGTTCATGCCCGCACGAGATCGTTATTGTCGATAGCAGCAGCGACGCTACGCCTACCATTGCCGCCAGCTTGGGCGCCCGGGTCCTACGACAATTCCCGCCCCAGGGCTACGGTCGCGCCATGGCCCGGGTGCTCCGGGAATCCAAGGGCGACGTCGTCGTAACTTTGGACTGCGACGGCACCTACCCGGCTCCCGAGATTCCGGTTCTGGCTGAAATGGTTCTTTCGGGTCAATGCGATCTGGTGAATGCCTCGCGCCTGGGACACCGCCCGGACAGCATGCCATTCGCCAACTATCTCGCCAACTGGCTCTTCGCCTTCACGGCCTGGGTGCTGGTCGGCGTTAAGTCCACCGACCTCCATTCCGGCATGCGCGCTTACAGCCGCAGGGTGATCCAGCAGGTGGAAGTTGATCCCAACGGGCCCGCGCTGCCGGTGGAGTTGCTGCTCAAACCGGCGCTCCAGGGGTTCCGTATCCGCGAAGTCTTTATCGCTTATGGCGAGCGCATCGGCCAAACTACGCTCCAGCGTTGGTCATCCACGCTCTGGACCTTCCGCCGCATATTCCGGCTGGCTCTAAAGACCCCGCTCCGTTCTACCGATCTGAAGCGCAGGAGTTCGTGCACGTGTGACCAGTCTCACAAGCCTTCAGGAAGCACTTCAGCAACAGAGCGTTCCGGTTGAAGGCTTTGCCTCCGCGTTCATCGCCGAATCGATCGCCATTTTGGAACAGGTTGACACCGCCGCCATCGAGCGCATGGCCTTGAGCCTGGCGCGAGTTCGCGAACTTGGGGGACGCTTGTTCATCCTGGGCGTCGGCGGATCGGCGGGACACGCCGGCCACGCGGTCAACGATTTTCGCAAGCTGTGCGGCTTTGAAGCCTACGCGCCCACCGACAATGTCTCTGAATTGACTGCCCGGGCGAACGACGAAGGCTGGGACACCTGCTTTGCCGGTTGGCTCGTGGGCTCGCGCATCGGTCCGCGCGACGGCGTACTGGTCTTCTCCGTCGGTGGCGGCAGCCGCGAGAAAAACGTATCGGTCAACATCGTTCGGGCGCTCGAAACAGCGTCCGCGGCTGGCGCTCACATCTTCGGCATTGTGGGACGCAACGGCGGATTCACACGCCAGGTGTCGGAAGAGTGCGTCGTCATTCCCGCGCTTACTCCCGATCGCATCACGCCTCACACCGAAGGGCTTTGCGCGGTGCTGTGGCACTTGCTGGTCAGCCATCCCCTGCTGCAGCGCGCCGCTACGAAATGGGAGTCGGTACGATGAGCACGCGCTTCTTTATCGCCGGGGGCGCCGGTTTCATCGGCAGCCACTTCACCGATCGCTTGCTATGCGACAAGTCCACCGAAGCGGTCACCATCTACGACAACTTCTCGAGCGGCCGCGAGTGGCACTACGCGCATCACGAGCAGGACCGGCGGTTGCGGGTGATTCATGGCGATCTCAAAGATCTCGCCGCGCTCGAACGCTGCGTGGACGGCCACGATACGGTGATTCATCTGGCTTCGAATCCCGACATCGCGCGCGCCGCCGTCGAGCCCGACATCGATTTTCGCGAAGGCACCGTTCTCACCCAGAATGTGGTCGAGGCCATGCGCCGCACCCAGACTCCGAATCTGCTCTACGCGTCGGGCAGCGGCGTCTATGGCGACCTCAAGGACTTGGAAGCGCACGAGGATTTCGGCCCCCTGGTGCCCGTCTCCACTTATGGCGCGAGCAAGCTGGCCGGTGAAGCGCTGATCGCGTCCTACTGCGCCATGTTCGGACTGCGTGCCACAGCCTTCCGCTTCGGCAACGTGGTGGGCGCACGCCAAACGCACGGCGTCGGGTTCGATTTTGTCCGCCGCTTGCGCACCCAGCCGGACCGGCTGCGCATCCTGGGCGATGGTCAGCAAAGCAAATCCTATATTCACGTGGAAGATGTGGTGGAAGCGGTGCTACTTGCCCATCGCGGACCGCCGGACAATTTCGAAGTCTACAACGTCGCCACCGGCGACTACATCACGGTCACCGAAATCGCCCAACTCGCCATCGAAGTGGCGGGACTCGCGCTCGACCAAGTCCGCCTGGAATATACCGGCGGAGATCGCGGCTGGAAAGGCGACGTTCCGGTGGTTCGCTTGAACACCGACCGCATCCGCTCCTTGGGTTGGACATGTAAGCGCAACACGCGCCAAGCCCTGTGTGTGTCGCTCAACGCGCTGCTCGCGGATTCTCGGTTGGGGAGGATTTAACCATGCGCCGCGCCGTGTTCCTCGATCGCGATGGCGTCGTGAATCGCGCCGTACTGCGCCAAGGGAAACCATACCCACCCGCCACGCTCTCGGATCTGCGCCTGCTCCCCGGCGTTCGCGAAGCCTGCAGCCGATTGCGCGACGCCGGTTTCGCCCTCATCCTGATCACCAATCAGCCGGACATCGCGCGCGGCCTGGTCACCGCAGAACAGGTCGCCGATATGAACCAGCGTTTGCAGCGCTTCTTGCAACTGGACGGCGTTGGCGTCTGCCCTCACGATGATTCCGCGCGTTGTTCCTGCCGCAAGCCGCAGCCGGGCCTGCTGCTTGAAGCGGCCCGGGTTTGGAATATCGATCTGGAATCCAGCTATATTGTGGGCGACCGTTGGCGCGACATCGAAGCCGGCCACCGCGCCGGATGCAGTCCGATTTTCGTCGACTACGGCTACGCCGAACAGCGCCCCGACGGGCCGTTCGTGCGAGTCAGCTCGCTTCGCGAAGCCTCGCAATGGATTCTTCGGACCGCTCATCGCAGTGTGCCTCTAGGGACGCCGCGCTATGCCTGATATCGCTTCGTTCCGCGTCAAAATCTTCGCCGACGGCGCCGATTGCGCGTCCATTCTAGAACTGGCGGACAATCCCTGGATCCGAGGATTCACCACCAATCCTACGCTGATGCGAAAGGCCGGGATCACCGATTACGAATCCTTCGGCCGGTCGCTGGTCCGCGCGATTCCGGATCGCCCGTTCTCCTTCGAAGTGCTGTCCGACGAATTTGACGAAATGGAACAGCAGGCGCTGCGCATCGCCTCCTGGGGCGACAACGTCTACGTCAAGATCCCCATCACCGACACGCGCGGCCGCGGATCGCAGACGCTGGTGAAGCGGCTGGCCGATCAAGGCGTGAAAGTGAACGTCACGGCGCTCATGACGCTCGAACAAGTGGACGTCGTCGTTCCGGCCTTGCGCCACGGCCCGCCGAGTTGCATCTCGATCTTCGCCGGCCGCATCGCCGACACCGGTTGCGATCCGCTGCCCATTCTATCCGGGGCACTCGCCCGAATCCACGCCTATCCGGAAATCGAATTGATCTGGGCCAGCCCGCGCGAATTGTTCAACGTCGTTCAGGCCGACGACATGGGCTGCCACATCATCACCGTCACGCACGATCTGTTGAAGAAGCTCCCGCTGCTGGGCCGCGATCTCACCGAATATTCGCTCGACACGGTGAAAATGTTCGTGGATGACGCCCGCGCCGCGAAGTTCACGCTCGAAACTCCTGCCCCCTTTGACACCGCCCCCGCCGGCCGCTAGACTTGTCCCCAACTGGAGCGGTCATGAAATACTGCTTTCCATTCTTGTTAGCTGGCGCATTGGGCGCGGCTCAGCCATCCACGCCGACATTTTCACGCGACGTCGCGCCAATTCTGCAGGCTCGGTGCCAGGAATGCCATCACGCCGGTTCGATGGCGCCCATGTCGCTCGTCACCTATCAAGAGACGCGCCCGTGGGCCAAGTCCATCCGGCAGCGCGTGATATTGCGCCAAATGCCGCCCTGGCACATCGATCCCTCGGTTGGAGTGCAGAAATTCAAGAACGACATGTCGCTGACGCCCGACCAGATCGCGACCATCGTGCGATGGGTGGATTCAGGCGCGCCCATGGGCGATCCCAAGGACATGCCTGCACCCGTCGAGTGGCCGGCGCCGAATGAGTGGAAAGCTGCGAAGGAACTCGGCCAACCGGATCTGGTGATCAAATCCGATCCATACACCATGGCCGCGCACCATCAGGATGTGTGGTGGCGCCCGGTATCGAATATTCCGATCACCGAACCTCGCTGGGTTCGCGCCGTTGAAATGCGCCCTGGAACCGCGGCTGGCCGCAGAATCACGCATCACGCTGTTACGTACCTGATCCAAGATGATCCGGAAACCTCAGCGCCCGGCGCCAGCACCGATTTAGGCGGACGCGGCATGTTGATGGAGTGGGCCGTCGGCAAGGGCTACGATCTCTATCGACCCAACACCGGCAAACTGCTGCTCCCCGGCGCGCAGATTTCCTGGGACGTCCATATTCACGCCGTGGGCGAAGAGATTCGCGACGACGTCGAACTGGGCATCTGGCTCTATCCAAAAGGGCAGGAACCCAAGTACCGCACCTATTTGACGCCGTTCCAAGCCCTGCGCGGATTTGAATCGTCCACCGGATCGCAAGTCCGGGCCGGCCGGAATATCGACATCCCGCCCAACACCGTCATCGCGTCCGACAATTACACCGTGCTCAAGCACGCCGCCATCCTCGAGAATTTCCAGCCGCACATGCATCTGCGCGGCAAGGCCATGGAGGTGGAGGCGATCCTACCCGACGGTACGGTGCAAACGGTGAGCTACGTCGACCATTTCAACTTTAATTGGATGGTCAACTACATCTACGCGGACGACGCCGCGCCCGCGTTTCCCAAAGGCACCACGATCCACGTTACGGCCTGGTACGACAACACGCGCGCCAATCCCAACAATCCTGATCCCGACCAATGGGTGGGCTTTGGCGATCGCACTGTCGACGAAATGGGGCACGCCTGGATGAACGTGACCTACATCAGCGACGCCGACTACGCCGCCTGGGTCGCGAAGCACCATCCGAAGCTCGAAGCAGAAGCATCGCCCCGCCAGTAATGATGCGGATCGTCTGGTTGTTGGTGGCTGCCGCAGTCGCTCTCGGCCAGCCGCTTCCGCCCGAACCCGCGCGCGACGCCGGGTCCAGCGTCACCGGCGCGTTTGAAGGCTGGTTCAAGAATCCCGATGGAACGTTCAGTCTGCTGCTGGGATACTTCAATCGAAATCGTCAGCAGGAAGTGGATGTTCCTATTGGTCCCAACAATACGATTGAACCCGGCGGACCGGATCGCGGCCAGCCCACTCATTTCATGCCTGGCCGCGGATGGGGATTGTTCACCGTCCAAGTGCCGGCCGATTTCGGCGACAACAAAATCACCTGGACGATCGTTGCGAATAACAAAACCACGATAATTCCAGCCAGCCTCAAGCCGGATTGGGAGATCTCGCCTTTCATCGAAGCGGCCGTTGGAAATACGCCACCGGTGCTCAGCTTCGACGAACACGGCCCATCGGTGCAAGGTCCGCGCGGGCTCATCGTACAGCGCATCGCGAAGGCCGGCGAACCGCTCGCGTTAACTGCGTGGGTTTCAGACGACGCCAAGTTCACTTCATCGTCGAGCGCCAAGCCACGGGACGCGGGCGTGCCCGTGACGTTGCGGTGGATTCCCTATCGGGCACCTGGACGTGTGGTGATCAACGAAGATCGGCCGGTTGTCCATAAGATCGAACGACCCGGCGTCACGGCGCCCTTCAGCGGAACGGCCACGACTACGGTCACGTTCGCAGAACCCGGCGATTACGTTTTACTTGTCACGGCCAATGATTATTCGGGCGAAGGCGGCTCCGGATTCCAATGCTGCTGGACCACGGGACAGGTGAAGGTGACGGTGGGGCGTTAGCCCACTCCCTTACGGTCGCGGCTCAGTTACGGTCGTGGCTCGGTTTCCAGTTGGAGTGCGCGCTCGCGCTGCCACTGGAGTTTGCCCTGGTATTCCTGATAAAGCGTCGTGAATCCAGCCCACCAATAACCAACCACGAACAACAGCAGAAACGGAACGGCCAGGAAATTCCAGGTCTCGATCGCGTACGCGACCATGTAGGCGAAGTAAGCGCCGGCGATCAACTCGGCGTAGGGCATCCAGCCGCTGCGCCGCCGGTAGCTGGCATGTTCGATTTTCACTTTGCGGTCGCCGACCGCGTATTTCGGCGTGCGCGCAAATGCCGACTTGATCCCGAGCAGCGCCTCGATCACCGCTTTCGTATTGATCAGCGTGAGCGCGATGCCCGCGGCCATCAGCGCCGGCATCAGTACGATGGCGCGCTTCCAACTCCGCGGATACAACTCGCGCTGCGCCATTAAATAGAAGGCCCAAATGGAGCAGAACGACGCGATGATCAGCGGCAAATCGATGGTCACCATCTGGAACACACCCATGTAAAACCGCACGATCATCACCGGCAGCATCAGCGCCGACATGATGAGCATCAGCGGGTACGAGATGTTCGGGGTCAGATGGCAGAAGGCTTCCAGCTTCACGCGCCATGGCTCTTTCGAGCGCAAAATCCTCGGCAGCAGCTTGATGGCAACCTGCGTCAGCCCCTTGGCCCAGCGCGATTGCTGTACTTGAAAACCGTAGGTGTCCACCGGCAGCTCGGACGGGCAATCCACCGTCGGCACATACACAAACCGCCAGCCTTTTAATTGCGCGCGGTAGCTCAAATCCGAATCTTCGGTGAGCGTATCGTGCTGCCAGCCGCCCGCGTCCTCGATCATCTTCGCGCGCAGGATGCCGGCCGTACCGTTGAAATTGAAAAACAGGCCGCCGCCGAAGCGCGCGCCATGCTCCACCACAAAATGGCCGTCCAACAGCATGGCTTCCACTTCCGTCAGCAGATTGAAATGCCTGTTCAGATAGCTCCAGCGCGTTTGCACTACGCCAACCTTGGGATCGGTGAAGTAATCGACGGTGCGCGCCAGGAAATCGCGAGGCGGAATAAAATCGGCATCGAAAATCGCGATCAGCTCGCCGGTCGCGAGCTTCATGCCTTTCTGCAAGGCGCCCGCTTTGAACCCGGCGCGATTCTTGCGGTGCAGATATTCGATGGGCAACCCGGCTGCCTGGTACTCGCGCACCAACGCTTCGGTGAACGGATGCGTATCGTCGGTGGAATCGTCCAGCACCTGGATCTGCAGCAGCTCGCGCGGATACTCCATTTTGCTGACTTCTTCAAGCAGCCGCTCCACTACATAGCGCTCGTTATAGAGAGGAAGCTGGATCGTCACGCGCGGCAGCTCGGTGAAACGCGCGGCCGGTTCGGTTGCCCGCTCGTCCCGGTGCTTGAAATATTTCCGGATCATCTCAAAGCGATGACAGCCGTAAAACGACAAGATGATCAGGACCGTGAAATAGGGGATCAGCAGCGACCAGTCAAATAGATCCAGATGATGGATGCCCGCAAAGGTATCGTCGAAAAGCGCGCGCACCAATTGATTGGCCGCGGATGTTGCTAGAAGCAAGGCTGGTGGCGCTATCGTGATAAGCATAAGGTCCTGCAACGAACAGGGTTAGACGCCGTGGACCGGACGACGTTACATATCTAGTTATTCTAGCGCATGCCGCTACAATAGGATTGCCGTGCGACTGCCTGCGCTGTTTCTTCCCGTGTTTTGCTCCTGGTGCATGCAAGCCGCGCCCCAATTTGTGTGGCAAGGCGAAGTGGATGGCATCGCGATCCTGCATCTTCGAGGGAAGCAATTGACGGTGCAGATCCAGGAAGGCGGCCCGGTAGAGCGCCAGCAGTTTCACTTCAGCGATCCGCTGCCCGATGCCCGCGAGCAGGTTCGCGTGGAATTGCTCCGGGGCCGTGGATATGTTCACGTCATTGATCAGCCCAGTGTCGACAACCAGTACACTCTCGCTGTTGCGATCGAGGATCGGCAGCCGGGCAGCGGGTTTTACTCCATTGCGCTGTATTGGGACACTTCCACCAACGCTTTTGAGCGCGGGGCAGCGAAGATGGACAAGCTTACGTGGAGCGGCCGGGTGGATCGTGCGGCGGTGGTGAGTTGCCGGGAAAAAAGCTGCACGTCGAGCGTGGAACATGACGCCTCGCCGGTGGCCGGCGAACATTTCAAGTTCTCGAAGCCCTTGCCGGATCACGATGTCGAGGTCCGGCTGGAAGATTTGGACGGCCGCGGCGAGATCCGGTTGATCGAGCAGCCGCGCCAGAGTAACCACTACACCGCGCGGGTCTCGATTAACGATCCAGGCAACGGCGCCTCGGATTATTCGTTCAGTCTGGTGTGGAATCGCGCCGGCGGCAAGGACACTGGACCGACCTCCGAGCCTGCCGGCCGCGGGTTTCTCTGGAGGGGAACAGTGGACGGCCGCGTGCGAGTCACCTTGCAAGGCGGCTCTAGTTTCTCCGAGGCGCTGTGGGGGGCGCGCATCATCGGCGAGCATGCTGAAGTGTTCCGGCCGCTGCCGGTTCAGTCCGGTGTGATGCCGACAATCCAGAAGCTCCAGGGTCGCGGGCAAGTGGCCATCGTCGAGTCGCCGTCCGAGAAGAATGGCTTTCGGCTGGTATTCGAGATCGATGATCCGGAGCCCGGCGCAGATGATTACGAAATCGAATTGGACTGGTGAGGCGCGATGGGGCTCCACATCTTCGCGCGCTTCCACGCCCGATTCGGGTATGAAGAGGCGATTGCGAGCGCGATAAAAGATGTTCTTGAACCTACGCGCAAGGAGTCGGGCTGTTTGAGCATCCACGCTTTTCGCGCGATCCGAGACCCGCAACTGTTCTATATTCACTCACGCTGGATCAACGAAGAAGCGTTCGAGGTTCACGCCACTTTGCCGCACACATTGCGATTCGTAGAACGCGTCGAGCCGCTGATCGATCATCCACTGGATGTGACGAGGTCCGAACTCATTGGCTGAACGGGCAGGCGGTGGGCGGGAGAGTACGGGGCGCCTCGCATTTCTGGTGGCTTCCGGCATTTTGCTCAGCCGCCTGATCGGGCTGGTGCGCCTGCGCGTGTTCTCACACTATTTCGGACTGCGCTCCGATGCCGCCGACGCATTCAATGCCGCGTTTCGCATTCCGAACTTTCTGCAAAACCTGTTCGGCGAAGGCGTACTGTCGGCGTCGTTCATCCCGGTGTACGCGCGCTTGCTGGCCGAAGGCGGCGAAGAAGAAGCGGGCCAAGTGGCGGGCGCGGTGGGTGCGACGCTCGCCTTGTCGGTAGCGGTGTTGTGCCTGATCGGCGTGTTGGTGACGCCGTGGTTGATCGATCTCATCGCGCCGGGGTTTTCGGGAACCAAGCGCGATCTCACCATTTCGCTGGTCCGAATCCTCTTTCCAGGAGCGGGGCTGCTCTCGTTTTCGGCGTGGTGCCTGGGAATTCTCAATAGCCATCGGAAGCTATTTCTCTCTTATGCCGCGCCAGTGATGTGGAGCGCGGCCATGATCGCGACGCTGCTGATCTTCGGCGGGCGAAGTTCGTTGTCGCAACTGGCGGTGAAACTGGCCTGGGGATCGGTGGCGGGCAGCGCGCTCCAATTCGGCATCCAATTGCCTGTCGTGCTGAAGCTGGCCCGGCATTTGCGCATGCGCCTGGATTTGGATTCAGGCCACGTGCGCGAAGTGATTCGCAACTTTGTGCCGGTTTTCATCAGCCGCGGTGTGGTGCAGATCAGCGCGTACATCGATGCGTTGCTCGCCAGCCTGCTGCCCACCGGCGCTGTGACCGGGCTAATCAACGCCCAACTCATTTATGTGCTGCCGGTGAGTTTGTTCGGCATGTCGGTATCGGCGGCCGAGCTGCCTGTGATGTCGAGCGCGATCGGAAGCGCCGACGAAATTCATGCCGCCTTACGCGCACGCCTCGATTCCGGATTGCGGCATATCGCATTCTTTATTGTGCCGTCGGCTGCGGCGTTCCTCGCGTTCGGCGACTTGATCGCCGGCGCGTTGCTGCAGACCGGCCGCTTCACGCACGCTGACGCCCAGTATGTTTGGGGCATTCTCGCGGGCTCATCGGTCGGACTGCTCGCGTCCACCATGGGTCGCTTGTATTCGTCGGCCTATTACGCTTTGCGCGACACTCGTACGCCGTTGCGATTCGCCGTTTTGCGCGTCGCGCTTACGACGGTTCTCGGGTACATTTGCGCCAAGCCCTTACCGTTGTGGATCGGGATCGATCCGCGTTGGGGAGTTGCGGGATTAACCGCGTCGGCGGGAATCGCCGGATGGGTAGAATTTGCGTTGTTGCGGCGCGGGCTGCACAGCCGATTGGGCACCGGCCCGTCGGTCTCCGGTTTCATCTCGAAGCTTTGGCTCGCGGCGCTCACGGCGGCGATGATCGGCAGCGCCGGGCGGCTGCTTCCAGTCGCTTCCCATCCCATCTACGGCGCGATCGCGACGCTGGGCCCGTTCGGCATAGTCTACCTGTTGATTGGCGCGACCGTCGCGCCCGAGGGACGGCGGCTGGTGACGCGACTACTTCGTCATTGAGATCTCGAACCCGATGCCCTCTTCGTGGATATCGACCTTTCGAAAATTCGTTTGCGCCAGCATCTGCTGAAACTGCTGCTTGGTGTACGCGCTCTTCAGCAGCATCGTCCGAAACACGAGTTTGGTAAGCACTTTGTTGACCGGGTTGAGCCCCATGCCCTCCACCTCGTGATTGATCGATTCGATAGAAGCGTCCTTCCTGAGATCGATGATGAGGCCGCGTCCGCCGGGCTTCAGCACGCGGCACATTTCCTGCAGGGCACGAACTGGTTGCGCGAAGTTCTTGAACGCTGCGCGGCACAGGAGAAAGTCGAATGTGTCGTCGCCGAAGGGCATGCTCGACGCGTTGCCTTGGCGAAACTCCACTCGGACGCCCGCCTCGGCAGCTTTCCTCCCCGCAATTTCGACAAAGGTATGGCTGATGTCGAGCCCCGTGATCGAGTAGCTCCCGAGCCTCGTGAGTTCGATGCAAAAATAACCGGGGCCGGGCGCGACTTCGAGCACAGCGCTGCCAGGCGGGAGTTGACCGGCAATCCGGCGGGCGAGCTTTTCAAATTCATCGAGCGATCTACCGGTGTTCGCGGTGTACCACTTCGCGACCATGCCTTCCATGCCGCGGTCTTTATGAGGTTTGGGTAATGCTGGCGCCATACAGCCAGGTACGCAGGCGGCAATTGGAGAGTTCGGTGAAATCGAATCCGGTTTGATGCCCGCCCTCTATTGACACCCCATGCTGCGCCGTTATATAACTCTTGTACGGTCTTTAGGCTTTTTTACAGAGTGAGCTAGTCGAGTACTGATGGCCCGAGCCGCCGAGCCCAGGACGCCATCATCAGCAAAAAGGGGAGTTATGAAACGGATTTCGACCACGTTGTTCGTATCGGTGTGTTTGTTCTTGGGACTGGGCTTGTTGCTTTTCGCTCAATCCACGTCTCAGATCTCAGGGACGGTGAAGGATGCGAGCGGATCGGCCATCCCGGGAGCTCAGGTCACGGTTACACAGACCGACACGGGCGTCACCCGCACCGCGGAATCCGATGCGAATGGCATTTACTCGCTGCCTAGCCTGCCCTTAGGACCCTACCGGATGGAAGTCAAGAAAGAGGGCTTCGCGACGAGCGTTCAATCGGGCATCGTGTTGCAGGTGGACACCGCTCCGACTATCGATCCGGTGTTGAAGGTCGGCGCGCTTTCGGAATCCGTGCAAGTAGAGGCCGCGGCGGCGATGGTGGAAACTCACAGCACGGGCGTCGGCCAGGTAGTGAACTCGCAGGACGTTGTGGAGCTTCCGCTGAACGGACGCGAGATCACGCAGTTGATCACGCTGGCGGGCGGTTCCAACACGGTGCAGGCCGGCTACGGACAAGCGCCGTCTTCCGGCAATCTGATATCCAGCAAGAACTATCCGAATGAAGCACTGGTCAGCGTGGCCGGCGGGATGCTGAACGGAACCACCTACCTACTCGATGGCGGAACGCATAACGACGTGTTTAACAACCTGAACTTGCCTTTGCCGTTCCCCGACGCGATTCAAGAGTTCAAAGTGGAAACCAGCTCGCTGCCGGCCGAATATGGACAACACTCAGCGGGCGCGGTCAACGTGGTCAGCAAATCCGGTAGCAACGAATTTCACGGCGACGGGTTCGAGTTTGTTCGTAACGGATATTTCAACGCGCGGGACTTCTTTGCTCCGGTGGGCGACAATCTGAAGCGCAATCAATTTGGAGGCACCGTCGGAGGGCCGATCAAAAAGAACAAACTGTTCTTCTTCTTGGGTTATCAGGGAACACTGATACGATCGGCGCCCGCCGCTACTCCCGCAGTTGTTCCCACGCCGGCCGAGCTTGGAGGGAATTTCCAGGCTTATGAATCGCAGTGCTTTAAAACGCCGCAGACGTTGAAAGCGCCCTATGTAAACAACATCCTTCCGCCGTCGCTGATTAGCCCCCAGGCTCTCGCATTCGCCAGTCACTTTCCAGTCGTGACCGATAACGCGTGCGGCAATACCACGTTCCCCGAAATCGCCAATCAAGACGAGCACATGGGATTGGCCAAAATCGATTACCAGATCAGCTCCAAACAGTCTTTCTTTGCGCGCTATTTCGGAACGCACAGTCTGACGCCTTCCAGCTTCACCGGAACTGAGCTATCGGTTCAGAACGCGGGCACCGACGACGAAGTGAATTCGCTGGTGTTGGGCCATACCTATGTATTCGGGCCCAGCGCTCTGAACACCTTCCACGCTACGGTGGACCGTAACGGCATCACGAAATTTCAGGTGCCGATTCCCACCCCGACCGATATCGGTGTTCAAGACATGTACACGGCGTTGCCCAACTTTTCCAACATCAATATCACGGGCGATTTCATGAGCGCTGGTGGATTTGCCACACCCGGCCTGGTGAACACCACCACATACCAGTTCTCGGACGACTTCAGCCTCATCAAGGGCTCCCACCAAATGCAGTTCGGAGCCAACTTTATTCGCCCCATGCAGGCTACGACGTTTTGCGTGTATTGCAACGGGCTGTTCACCTTCTCCGGTTCCGATACGGGCAGCGCCATGGCGGACTTCATCGCCGGACAGCTGGATTCATTCACCGACGCGAACGTCTCGCATGACAACGAAAAGTGGGCTTACATGGGACTCTACGCGCAAGACAACTGGAAGGTCAATTCGCGCCTGACGCTCAACTACGGCCTGCGCTGGGAGCCTTATTTCAACGGCCGCATCGTCAACAACAAAATCACGCATTTCGACATGCAGGATTTTCTGGATAATGTCCATTCCACGATTTATCCGAACGCTCCCGCGGGCACGCTGTTCCCGGGTGATCCGGGCTTCCAGACCGGCGGCCGCCCCAACCTCACCACCTGGAACAATTGGGCTCCGCGAGTGGGCCTGGCATGGGATCCCACGGGCGATGGCAAGACCCTCATTCGAGCATCCTGGGGAATGTTCTACGACATGCCCCAGACGCTGTTCTACTACAACGCCTCGTCGGAACCGTTGTGGGGTGAGTCCATCACTCTGACCAATCCCGCGGGAGGATTCGCAAACCCCTGGCTGAATTATCCGGGTGGAAATCCGTATCCGACCACGCAGAATGCCACCACAAAGTACCCCACTGGCGGATACTATGAGACCGTTCCCCTCCACGTGAAAAACACCTACGTCCAACAGTGGAACTTAACCCTTCAGAAGCAGATTGGATCGAGCTGGCTACTGAAGGCCAGCTACCTGGGCAGCGAAACGGCGCACCTCTGGACCGATCATGAGTTGAACCCAGCCGTTTACGTTCCCGGTACGTGTGCCGCTGGACAGTTCGGCCTCAAGGTCGCGGGAGCCTGCTCAACCACTGCTACCACCCAGGCTCGCCGTCTGCTCACGCAATTGAATCCCAGCCAGGGACCCTATTACGGAACTGTCGAGCAGTTGGACGACGGCGGGACAGCCAGCTACAACGCGCTGCTCGTCTCGGCGGAGCACCGGCTGTCGAGCCACTTCTCGATGCTGGCGAACTACACCTGGTCGCACTGCATCGGCGACCTGGTGACAACGGAACTGTCCGGTCCCGTCTACACCGATCCCTCCGATCGCAGATTCGACCGCGGAAACTGCACGGCGATCGACGTTCACGAGAACTTCAACCTCTCGGCCGTTCTTCAATCGCCGCACTACTCGTCGCGTCCGCTGCAATGGATCGCCGGGGATTGGCAGCTCGCGCCCATCATGGGGCTGCACTCCGGCAGCTACTTCACGGTAACCACCGGCGTGGACAACGCGCTGACGGGAATCGGCGCGCAACGTCCCAACTTGATCAATTCTCAACCCTACTGCGCGGTCCAGACCATCAATTGCTGGATGAACGTGAGCGCATTCGCTGCGCCGGCGCCGGGTACTCTGGGAAATCTCGGCATCAACAACTTGGTCGGCCCGGGCTACTTCGATGTGGATGTTGCCCTGTCGCGCCAGTTCCGAATCAGGGAAAAGCAATACTTCGAGATCCGCGCCGAATCCTTCAACATTCAGAATCGTGCCAATTTCCTGAATCCAGGCACGGTCGGTATCGCGGGCGGCAGCGCCAATTCGACCCTGAACAGCAGCACGTTTGGCAGGATTCAATCGGACGTGAGCCCTCGCATCATGCAGTTTGCCGTCAAGTACATTTTTTGACTAGGTAACGTACCGGCTGGCTGCTTCGCCTCATAACCGATACGAAACATTAGCCTTTGGGTTGAAGTTTCGTGTCGAATGCGATATATCTGACAGAGGGGGGGAAGCAGGTGCCGCGACAGCACATTACCGAGCCGCGACCGTTAGGGAGCGTTCTTCTCCTGCTACTCGCCGGGTCGGCCCTGTGGGCGCAGCAATCCCCGTCACCTCAGCACGCGCTCATTAATCAATACTGCGTCACCTGTCACAACGAGCGCGCCAAAACCGCCGGGTTGATGCTCGACAAGATGGATATCGACCATGCCGGCGAGCACGCCGAGGTCTGGGAGAAGGTGGTGCGCAAACTGCGCGGCGGCATGATGCCCCCCAAAGGCATGCCGCGGCCCGAACAAGCCAAGATCGATGGCCTGATCACGTGGCTCGAGACCTCGCTCGATCAGGCCGAAGCGGCGCATCCCGATCCCGGCCGCGCGGCGCTCCACCGGCTGAATCGCACTGAATATGCCAACGCGATTCGCGATTTGCTCGGGTTGAAGGTGGATGTCTCGGCGCTGCTGCCGGCCGACGACGAGAGCAATGGGTTCGACAACATTGCCGAAGTACTGCGCGTCTCGCCGTCGCTGCTGGAAGCGTACCTGGCGGCCTCGCGCGAAGTGAGCGCCCTTGCCGTGGGCGACCCGAAAATCGCGACCATTAGCCAAAGCATCCAGGTGCCGCCCGATCTGGCGCAGAGCGAGCACATCGAAGGGCTGCCGCTCGGAACGCGCGGCGGAATCCTGATCCATCACAATTTCCCGCTGGATGCAGACTACGAATTCAACGTGTTTCTGCTGCGCAACATCGTCGGGTATTTGACGGGCATGGAGTTTCCGCATCAGCTGGAAGTCAGCATCGATGGCGAGCGCGTGTTTCTTGCGCCGGTGGGCGGCGAAGAGGATTTGAAGCTCGTCGACACCAATCTGGCGCTGGCCGGCGACACGCTGGACGCCCGCCTGCGGACCAAGGTGCACGTGAAAGCAGGGCCGCATGACGTCGCGGTGGCGTTCTTGCGGCGCGACTCGGCCGAATCCGACGAACCGCTGCAGCCGTTCACGCGCGACCTGGATTTGCAGAACATGAACGGCATCCCGCTGATCGATCATGTGCAAATCACCGGACCGTTGAATGCCACCGGGCCTGGGGACACGCCCAGCCGCCGCCGGATTTTCGTTTGCACGCCGGCGAGTTCCCCGTCCAGTTCCAAGGACGAAATCGGGTGCGCGAACCGGATTTTGTCGACGCTGGCACGCCGGGCCTACCGCCGGCCGGTGAACGACGCCGATATGGAAACGCTGCTCAGCTTCTATCAGGCTGGCAGGAATCAGGGCGGCAACTTTGAAGCCGGAATCGAGAATGCGCTGCGGCTGATCCTGGCGAGTCCGAAATTCTTGTTCCGCTACGAGGCCGATCCTGCGCGCGTTGCGGCGGGCAGCGTCTATCACGTGAGCGATCTGGATCTGGCGTCGCGGCTGTCGTTTTTCCTGTGGAGCAGCATTCCCGATGACGAGTTGCTGAACGTGGCGGCGCAGGGCAAGCTCAAAGATCCGGCGGTACTCGATCGCCAGGTACGGCGCATGCTGGCCGATCCCAAGGCCGAAGCGTTGGTGAACAATTTCGCCGAGCAGTGGCTGTTTTTGCGGAACGTACAGAGCGTCGCGCCGGACGAAGCCACCTTCCCGAATTTCGACGACAATCTGCGGCAAGGCTTCCGGCGCGAGACCGAGCTGTTCTTTGAGAGCATCGTGCGCGAGGATCGCGACGTGATGGATCTGATCACCGCCGACTATACATTCGTGAATGAGCGCCTGGCGAAGCACTACGGCATTCCGAATATTTACGGCAGCCAGTTCCGGCGCGTAACTCAGACCAATCCCGCGCGCCGCGGGTTGTTGGGGCAGGGAAGCATTCTGAGTCTGACGTCGGTTCCCACCCGGACGTCGCCGGTAATACGCGGCAAATGGGTGCTGGAGAATCTGATGGGGACGCCGCCGCCCGCGCCCCCGCCGAATGTGCCCGCGCTAAAGGATCAAGCCCAGGGCGGCAAGATTCTTTCGGTCCGGCAATTGTTGGAAGAGCATCGCAAAAATGCGCCATGTTCCACGTGCCACGCCGTCATGGATCCGATCGGATTCGCTCTGGAAAATTTCAATGCCGTGGGCGAATATAGGACGAAAGATGCATCAGGGCCGATCGACGCTTCTGGGCAACTGGCGGATGGAACCAAGATTAATGGCATCGACGGGCTGCGCCAGGCGCTGCTCAAGCATCCCGAGTATTTCGTCGGCACCCTGACCGAGAAGATGCTCACCTACGCGCTGGGGCGTCCTCTGGAGTACTATGATATGCCGGTGGTGCGCGGGATCGTCCAGAACGCGGCTCACAACGATTACCGCTTTTCGGCGCTGATCACCGGAATCGTCAAGAGCGAGCCGTTTGAAATGAAGAAGGCGCTCGAAGATGAGGACCCCAAGGTAACCACGGCGGCAGTTCGACGGTCTGTAATAGAGGGTAAGTAAAAACATGTTCATCTCGAAAAAGCACCTTCCGCGGCGAACGTTCTTGCGTGGGATGGGCGTGACGCTGGCGTTACCTTTGCTCGACGCGATGCTCCCGGCGCAGACCCTGTTGAAGAAGACGGCCGCGGCTGGTACCCCCCGCATGGGATTTGTCTATGTCCCGCACGGCGCGATCATGGATCAGTGGACGCCGGCGGCCGAGGGCACGAGTTTCGAGTTCTCCCGGATTCTCAAGCCGCTGGAGCCGTATCGGGATCGCCTCAATATCGTAAGCGGTCTGGGCAATCGCGCGGCTGATAGCACCGCGGTGCATTCGCTGAGTCCGACAACATGGCTGAGCGGCGTACGGCCGAAGCCGACGCAGGGCGTGGATGCCTACGCGGGCATCACGGCTGACCAGATTGCGGCGCAGCACATTGGGCAGGACACACCGCTGCCGTCCATCGAGCTGGCCACCGAGGATCATTCGGCGCTGCTCGGCGCCTGCGATCGCGACTACGGCTGCATCTACATGAACACCCTGTCGTGGCGCACCCACACCACGCCGATGCCGATGGAGATCAATCCGCGCAAGGCCTTCGAGCGGATGTTCGGGCAGGGCGGAACGGCGGCCGAGCGCGCGTTGCGGCAACAACAGGATCGCAGCATTTTGGACGAAATCACCGCCGAGGCAGGTGCTTTGAAGTTGAAACTCGGCCCGCGCGATCAGGCCACCGTCAGCGATTATCTGGACAGCGTGCGCGAGATCGAGCGGCGCATCCAGCGCGCGAATTTCGATTCCAGTTCGTCGCTCGAGCTGCCGGTTGAGCCGGTCGGCATCCCCTACAACTTCGAAGAGCACATCAACATCATGTACGATCTGCTGGTGCTGGCGTATCAGGCCAACATCACGCGCGTGTTTACCTACATGGTGGCGCGCGAGGAAAGCAACAAGACCTATCCGCAGGTGGGCGTGCACGACGGTCACCACGCCACGTCGCATCACCAGAACCTGCCGGAGAAGATCGAGAAGCTGGTGAAGATTCAGAATTATCACGCCACCCTGTTCGCGCGCTTCCTCGGCAAGCTGAAGAGCACCCCGGATGGCGACGGCAATCTGCTGGACAATTCGGTCATCCTATTCGGCAGCAACATGAGCAACAGCAACCTGCACAATCATTTTCCGCTGCCGAATCTGGTGGCGGGTGGGGCGTGCGGAAAGCTCCAAGGCGGTCGTCACCTACGCTACGAAGATCACACGCCGATCGCGAATCTGCTGCTCACGCTGCTCGAAAAGGGCGGCATGCCGATGGAAAGCATCGGCGATAGCACCGGCGATCTCGTCAACATTTAAGCTATGCGCGCTTGCATCTTCCTGGCCCTGGCCTGTGTGTCGGCGTGGGCACGGCTCATTACCCGATGCAGTGCGCGACGGGGACCGTGCTGCGGCCATCGCGCTTCTGAAGCAGCACGCCGATGTGAACGCACCCGAGCCCGACGGCACCACCGCGCTGCACTGGGCCGTGAGGGAAGACGATCGCGAGATGGTGGATCGTCTCATCAAAGCGGGCGCGAACGTGAAGGCCGCGAATCGCTATGGCGTCACGCCGCTGTATCTGGCATGCGTGAACGGAAGCGCGCCAATGATCGCGAAGTTGCTCGACGCCGGCGCCGATGCGAACTCAGCCACCACCGAAGGCGAGACGGCGCTCATGACCGTGGCGCGCAACGGTAACGTGGAGGCGGCAAAAGTCCTGCTCGCGCATGGCGCGGACGTCAATTCGAAAGAGCAATGGCGGCAGCAGACGCCGCTCATGTGGGCGGTGGCCGAGTCGCATCCGGAAATGGCGCAGGAGTTGATCGCGCACGGCGCCGACGTGAACGCGCGTCAGGTGGAATGGCATTGGGAACGCCAGGTCACCAAAGAACCTCGTGAGAAATGGATGCCGCTGGGCGGTCTGACCCCGCTGCACTTCGCCGCGCGACAGGGCTGCGTGGATTGCGCACGCGTTCTAGTGAAAGCCGGCGCGAACATCAATGCCGGCGATCCGAACAACATCACTCCGATGTTGCTCGCGCTCATCAATGGCCATTACGACTTCGCCGCGTTCATGATCGATCAGGGCGCCGACCCGAATATCGCCGATGAAACCGGGCGCACGCCGCTATTCACCGCCGTGGACGACCACACTATGCCCGAGTCGAATCTCCCGGCGCCGCGCGAGACCGACAACAAGCTCACCAGCATGGATGTGATCAAGGCGCTGCTCGCCCACGGAGCAAACCCCAATGCGCAATTGATCAAACAGCAGCCGTACCGCACCAAGGTGGATCGCGGAGCCGACACGATGCTCGGCACCGGTACCACGCCGATGCTGCGCGCAGCTAAAGCGGGCGATGCCGAAGCCATCGAGGTGCTGCTCGCCAAAGGCGGCGACGCGAAGATCGCCACCAAGTTCGGCTTTACACCGCTCATGGCCGCCGCGGGCCTCGGATCGAAGGAAGAAGACACCACCGGCCGCAGGAAAACGGAAGCCGAAGCGATCGCATCCATCAAGCTTTGCCTCGACGCGGGGGCTGACGTCAACGCAGTGAACAACCAAGGCGACACCGCGTTGCATGGCGCGGCGCAAAAAGGCTACGACCAGGTGGTGCAGTTCCTGGTGGATCACGGCGCGAAACTCGACATCAAAGACAAGCGCGGACGTACGCCGCTCGACGCAGCCATGGGCCTGATGGGCAACGGCGGATTCGATGGCACCCGTCGCGACGTTCACGAAAGCACTGCGGCGCTGCTTCGCAAATTGATGGCGGTTCCGGAAGCGAAGACGATTTCTTCACCTCAATAGTCGCTCCCACGTCGACTTCGGCTGTGCTATGATCGATTGTGCCAACGAGAATTCTGGGCGTAATTCCAGCCCGGTTTGCCTCCTCTCGTTTCCCTGGTAAATCCCTCGCCAGCATTGCCGGTAAGCCCATGCTCCAGCACGTCTACGAACGGGCGAGCCAGGCGCGCTATCTCTCCAAGCTGATTATCGCGACCGACGACGAGCGCATTCATAAAGCCGCGCGAGCTTTTGGCGCGAACGTAGTGATGACGCGCGCCGATCATTTGTCCGGTACCGACCGCGTGGCCGAAGCCGCATCGGGCGACACTGCATCGGTGATCGTGAACATCCAGGGCGACGAGCCGTTGATTGATCCATCGGCGATCGACGCCGCGGCGTTGGGGCTGCTCGACGATCCCGACGTGCCCATGGCTACGCTCAAGAAAGCCATCGAAGATCCGCGCGAGATCAACGATCCGAATGTAGTCAAAGTTGTGACCAATCTCGCCGGTGATGCGGTCTACTTCTCCCGTTGCCCGATTCCGTTCGCCCGCGACATTACTGCACCCCAACCGGGCGGCCTTTATTACAAACATTTAGGGCTGTATGTGTACCGGCGCGAATTCCTGCTCGCCTACTCGGGTCTTCCCGTGGGTCCCCTCGAGCGGATGGAACGGCTGGAGCAATTGCGGGCGATCGAGAACGGGTATCGCATCCGCGTGGTGGAAACCGAGTACGAATCGTTAGGAGTCGACACGCCGCAGGATCTCGATCGCGTGTCGGCGCTGTTTGAACCGAGTTTGAAAATGCACTGAGGGGAATGTCCATGGCCAAATACATCTTTGTGACGGGCGGCGTGGTTTCATCGCTCGGAAAAGGCATTGCGGCGGCGTCCATCGGGTGTTTGCTCGAAAGCCGCGGGCTGCGCGTGTCGCTGCAGAAGTTCGATCCGTATTTGAACGTCGATCCGGGCACCATGAGCCCGTTCCAGCACGGCGAAGTGTTCGTCACCGACGATGGCGCCGAGACCGATCTCGATCTCGGGCATTACGAGCGCTTCACCCACGCCAAGCTGACGCAGAGCAACAATCTCACCTCCGGCCGCATCTACGAGCAGATCATCCATCGCGAGCGGCGTGGCGACTATCTCGGAAAGACCGTACAGGTGATTCCGCACGTCACCAACGAAATCAAGGCGGCGGCGCGCAAAGTGGCGGCCGACGTGGATGTGGTGATCGTCGAGATCGGCGGCACGGTGGGCGACATCGAATCCCTGCCGTTTCTCGAAGCCATTCGGCAATTGCGTCATGAGATGGGCCGCGACAATACGGCATTCGTGCATGTGACCTTGGTTCCCTGGATCGCGGCGGCGCAGGAACTGAAGACCAAGCCCACCCAGCACAGCGTGAAGGAGCTACGTGCTCTCGGTATCCAGCCCGACGTGCTGTTGTGCCGTTCCGAACGCGATCTGCCGCACGACATGAAGGAAAAAATCGCGCTGTTCTGCGACGTGGACGTGGAAGCCGTAATCACGGCCAGCGACGTCGGCTCGGTGTACGAAGTGCCGCTCGTATTCGCCGAGCAGGGCGTGGACGAAATCATCCTGCGCCTGCTGCGGATGGACGCCAAACAGCGCGACCTCAGCCGTTGGACCGGCATGCTCGAGCGCATGCAAAACCCGGAAGACCAAGTCGACATCGGGCTGGTCGGCAAATATGTGGAATACGAGGACTCATATAAGAGCCTGAAAGAAGCTCTGCTGCACGGCGCGCTCGCGCACCGGCTGAAGGTGAACATCCACTGGATCGAATCCGACAACATGCGCTGGCCCGAGTGCGCGCGCGAGTTGGAACAATATGACGGGATCCTGGTCCCGGGCGGATTCGGCAAGCGCGGTGTGGAGGGCATGGTCGCGGCCATCCGCTATGCGCGCGAAAGCAAAGTGCCGTATTTCGGAATCTGTCTAGGAATGCAGACCATGGTGATCGAGTTCGCGCGCAATGTCTGTGGCCTCGAGCACGCCAATTCCACGGAGTTCGATCCCGCAGCGCCCGATCGCGTCATATACAAATTGCGCGAGTTGAAAGGTGT
Source organism: Bryobacterales bacterium (assembly GCA_963772905.1). Lineage (GTDB taxonomy): Bacteria > Acidobacteriota > Terriglobia > Bryobacterales > Bryobacteraceae > Palsa-89. The sequence goes on from CAVYZD010000003.1 coordinate 175,114, forward strand.
CGACGAACTCGGCGGCACCATGCGTCTGGGCGCCTATCCGTGCCTGCTCTCAGAAGGCAGCTTCGCGCGCCAGGCCTATGGCGTTCCCGAAATCAGCGAGCGCCATCGCCACCGCTACGAATTCAATCGCGAGTATGAACAGATTCTGACCACCGGCGGATTGCGCATTGCGGGACAAACGCCGGATTCGGTGTACGTCGAGATCTGCGAAATCCCGGATCATCCCTGGTTCCTCGGCTGCCAGTTCCATCCCGAGTTCAAGTCCAAGCCCATGGAGCCGCACCCGCTGTTCTCGGCCTTCATCGGCGCGGCGCATAAGTATCGCAAGAGCCGCCCGAAATCCGCACAACGCACCCGTTCCGAGCAGTACACACACGCCGATTGACCAATCTTCCTCCTATTGGCCGCGGCCAACCACTGGCTCTGATCGCCGGCCCATGCGTGATCGAAAGCGAGGAACACGTCCGCTTTCTCGCCGCCGAGATTCGCAAGATCGCCGGCCCGTTCATCTTCAAAGCATCGTTTGATAAGGCCAACCGCAGCAGCGTCGAATCCTATCGCGGGCCGGGGCCGAAGGAAGGACTGCGTATTCTTTCGGATCTTCGCCGGGACGGCTACACCGTTCTCACCGACATCCATCAACCCTCGCAAGCCGAAGCCGCCGCCGAAGCAGTCGACATCCTCCAGATCCCCGCCTTCCTCTGCCGCCAGACCGACCTGCTGATCGCCGCCGGTCGCACCGGCCGCGCCGTGAACATCAAGAAGGGCCAGTTTGTGTCGCCCTACGATATTCGCCACGCCGCCGACAAAGTGGCCTCCACCGGCAACAACAACATCCTGCTCACCGAGCGCGGCTCTTCCTTCGGCTATAACAATCTGGTTGTCGACATGCGCGGCCTTCAGATCATGCGCGACTTTGGATGGCCCGTGATCTTCGACGCCACCCATAGCGTCCAGATTCCCGGCGGCCTCGGCCACGCGTCCGGCGGACAGCCCCAGTTCATCCCAACGCTCGCCCGCGCGGCGGTGGCGGCCGGTGTGGACGGCGTGTTCGTTGAAGTCCACGAAGATCCCGAGCGAGCCCTTTCGGATGGCCCGAACGCATTGCGCCTCGATCATCTAGCCCACCTTTTGGAAAATCTGCGAGCCATCCACAAGCTAGTCGCCTAGGCGACCGGACAGCAACTTTTGGGTTACAGTCGTGTAAAGTATAGAATGGCGCGCGACGCTGGTCGCGAGAACGGAAAGGACCGTTGCATATTTTACTCCGCAGACTTATATGGAAGTCTTCTTATCTAGCCCGGCCCAGCTTACTTGCTCTCAGCATCACAGCCAGCCTCTTCGCTCAAGTCAGCGTCCTCAACGTCAACTACGACAAACAGCAGACCGGCGCGAACCTGCAGGAGACCATTCTCCAGCCGGCCCAGAATTGGAGCACCTTCGGAAAACTCGGCACCTACGCCGTTGACGGCCAAGTTTACGCGCAACCTCTGTATGTTCCCGGCGTCTCCATCAACGGGCACGCCTACAATGTCGTGTATGTCGCCACCATGCACAACAGCGTCTTTGCGTTCGACGCGGATTCCCCGCAAGTCGCCACGCCGCTCTGGCAAGTGAACCTCGGCCCTCCGGTTCCCTCCGGCGAGTACAACTTCAACGATATTCTTCCTGAAATCGGTATTCTCGGAACGCCAACCATCGACGCTACGAATCAAGTGTTATACGTGGTCGCGAACACGCTTCCGCCCGGCGATTCCAGCGTCCCGATATTTCAACTGCACGCGTTGTCGCTGGTGGACGGCCATGAGCTGAACGGAGGCCCGGTTCAGATCGCCGCCACTTTCCCCGGCACTGGCGCGGGCAGCAGCGCGGGATCCGTCGCCTTCGATGCCACCCAGCAACTGCAGCGGCCCGGCCTCATGCTCGCCAACGGCACGTTGTACATTGGCTTCGGCTCGCACGCCGATGCAGGCAACTATCACGGTTGGCTGATGGCCTACGACCCGTCCACCCTTCAATTCAAGGCGGTCTTCAACACGTCGCCCAACGGTCGGCAGTCGGCCATCTGGCAATCCGGACGCGCGCCTGCCATCGACACCACGGGCGATGTCTACGCCGTCACCGGCAACGGCGATTGGGACGGCCAGGTCAATTTCGGCGAATCGGTATTGCATTTCTCGGGCACCGACCTTTCGCTCAAGGACTGGTACACGCCTTCGGAATGGAGCGATTTGAACAACCAAGATGAGGACTTGGGCTCGGCAGGCGCAATCCTGATACCCAATACGAAGCTGCTCCTATCTGGCGGCAAATCCGGAATGCTGCATCTGGTCCAAACGGAGTCAATGGGACACCTCGGACCCGACAACACCAGCACCGTGCAAAGCGTGCAAGTGAATCCGTGGGGCATCTTCACCATGGTGCTATGGCCGCAGGCCACTCCCATCGTGTATGAATTCCAACCCTTCGGCGATCTAAAGGCGTTCCAAATCGTCAACAACCAAATCAATTCGACGATCCTGTCGCAATACAGTCCACCCATTTCGTCCGCCTACGTCGGCATGGCGCTCTCGGCCAATGGAACCCAGAACGGCATCGTTTGGTTTACCACCGGCGATCTAAGCGTAGACGGTGTACCGGGCACTCTGCACGCGCTCGATGCGACGAATCTCGCCAACGAGTTTTGGAATAGCGGTCAGGCCTCCAACGGCCGCGACACTTTAGGCGGACTCGCCAAGTTTGCCACGCCCACCATCGCCAACGGCCGCGTCTATGTTCCGACGTTTTCAAACTCCGTCACCATTTACGGCGTGCTCGGTCCCAGTGCTCCCGGCGGTACGGCCACCATCAGTTCCGTGTTGAATGGCGCGAGTTTCCTGGATGGTCCGGTCGCGCCCGGTGAATTAGTCACCATCTTCGGCGCCAACATCGGTCCGTCGGCGCCCGCTGGAGGGGAACTAGTGGACCAGCGCGTTTCGAGTAGCGTGGGCAACACTGGCGTGACGTTCGATGGCGTGGCTGCGCCGCTGCTTTACGCTTCCGCCACTCAGATCAACACCATCGTTCCATTCGGCGTGGCCGGCCCCACCACCAAGGTTCAAGTGATGTATCAAGGAAACGCGGTGGCTTCGACCACCGTGCCGGTGATCCCAGCGTCGCCCGCCGTGTTCGCGCTGAACGGCAGCGGCGGCGGTCCAGGCGCGATTTTGAATGAAGACTACAGCGTCAACTCCGGCAAGAACCCCGCCGCTCGAGGATCGTTCATCACTCTCTACGCCACCGGCGGCGGAGCCACAACTCCCGACGGCCAGGACGGCTTCCTCACGGCCCTGCCGTACCCCACGCTCAACCTTCCCGTAACGGTGACCATCGAAGGCGTCAACGCGCAAGTCTTGTATGCCGGACCCGCTCCGGGACAAGTAGCTGGTGTTCTTCAGATCACCGTCGTGGTGCCCGAGACCGCCTGGGTCGCGCCCTTCGATCAAGTGGTGGTGACGGTCGGAACTTACGTGAGCCCTAGCGCCATTACGGTCGCCGTGAAGTAGGCCATCGCCCGCAACCCACCTGCTATCATTGTGAACCGTCCCGAAGACTGGGCCCGAGTCAATGGAGTCCTACGCTTAGAAAACGCGTCGGGGCGTGGCGGGGCGGAAAATGCCGGGGATCTTGATACACGGGGCCGATACATTGGGGCAAGTGATGCAGGCCATGAAACCGTGGAGCTTAGGAGCGCAATCCTCGTCGTTCGAGATTGAGCCGATCACCAAGCTTCTACAGCTTCCTCGGCGGTATCGTAAACGCGGACGTCTTCGTTCATCGCATCAGCTAACGCTTGGCAGCCATCGACCGGCCCCGCACGCTGCGGGGTACAATTCGTACATAGGTGACTTTTAATTGCGTAAGTCGACTCAGCAGCTCTCGGCCTTCTTATTCGGCGTCGTTTTTGTAATCGTTCTGCTGATATTAGCAATTCTCTTCCCAAATCCAACGGCTTTCCAATACACGATCTTCCGAAGCGTTCTCTCGCTTGCGGCAGCGGGCGTGGCCGCGATGATTCCGGGATTCATTAGTCTCTCGGTCTCGAAGTGGCTTCGTGCTGGTGGTGCCCTCGCCGTGTTTGCCGTTGTGTACTTCTACAACCCAGCGGCTCTGGTCAGGTCAGCACCGTCCCAGACCAACATCATCAACGGCGACCGGAACCAAGTCATCAACGGCAATACTGGGAAGATCTCAGTCAACAACGACAAAGCGAGCGCCAAGGCAGCGGAGGACAAATGAGAATCACCTTGATCGCACTGCTAGGCGTTAAAGCGCTACTCGCGCAATCCCAGACGAACACCATGTCAGGCGCTTGTGATCAGACCATCAACGACAACCGAGGCGTCATCACCATAACCTGTAGCGGGATTGATAAGAGCTTGATGGAACAATTAAAGAAGACCGGAGATCTTCTCGACCGGGTAGCACGACGGCAAACCGACCCCGCTATTTTGGCAGGCTTTAAAGACCTAAACGTAAAGATGGATGAGGTTCTCAGTGATACTCGCGAGTTGAAATCAACAGTTAATGCGATACGGGACAGGGACGCTAAGTGGGTTTTGTCCGAAGACCAACATCAGAAACTAATAGCGCTCTTGAAGGCCAGCGGCAAGATTTTTACCCTCCGTGCCTGGCATTCCCCCACTGATCTCAGGAGTAAGGATTTCTTTGAGGGACTCTCAGATGCGATTACCAAGGGAGGATGGAACCTCACGCCGCCGCCTAACCGTTTTCTGACGCAAGACGCAGCGGGTGTTTTTATTGGCGTAAAGGACAATACCAAACCGCCACCCGAAGGGGCACTCCTGTTGTTCCAGGCTCTTACGGCTGTCGGTATCTCTCCTAGTGGAATGTCTGATCCTGCGTTAGCAGAAGATGCTTTTGAACTATACGTCGGGCAAAAGCCTACTGGCGAACCGCAAAAATAGTCCTTGCCGGAGTACGGGAGGACTAAGGGCCACAGTCAACACCGCGCGGTCCGCGCCGCGCTAGCGCAACACTTCTCGCCGGGGCGGCCACGGTCCTTACGAGATGCAGCAAGGTCTTGGCGGGGCGAACCTCATCGAAGCTAGTCCTTCTGCTTCTCGCCATATTTCCAGAGAAACATATCGATCTCCTTGAAGCTGAATGATCCAAGTTTGTAGCGGTCACGGAATGCTTCGATCAGTTTCTTAAACTCTCGATACTTGGTCCAGTTGTACGGACTAGCAAAGGGAGTCTCCTTCACCGAGCGAAGATATTTATTCAAACAACTGAGATAGACGCATACACGCGAGTCCCACATGGGGTACGAGGCTGGTTTGTGCCAGCTACAGTATTTGGAGGCGAAGGACCACGCGTGCTTTTCTGAGTGGTCTAGTGTTACGTTAGCGATTATGTCCACGATGTCAGGATCGCTTTTGTTGAGCGCCTCATCGATCTCCTTAGCCCGCCCCTGGATGTACCGAGCGGCGTGGTAAACAGCATAGGTATGAGTATTGTAGATACGAGCGAGGGTTATGACTTTCAAGAGGACATGCGCAGGGTCATCGTTGCGCGCATATTCATTGTTGCGAGGATCTTGACCGAATAGTTTTTTCAAGGCGCGCTCTCCGATGTTATTGTCATCATCGAATTCTTTGCACGCGCGCCTCACCAAATCTTCAGTTGGAAGAACGGGAGGTTTATCGCAACCACTCATTGGGCAGCCATGATATCACGACGACGGCGCACAACGGCCCAACACCTATTAGTTCTGTTTTGGCTGCTCTTGTGCGGCCTTCGCTACGACCCGCGCATCCCGGAGTGCGCGCCTCAAAAAGCGGCGGCCCTAGGACGGTCGCCGTGAAGTAGGCCATCGCCCGCAACCCACCTGCTATCATTGTGAACCAATGAAGGAACAACCACGATTTCAGCCATTCGTTCCGCAATCCATGCAGATGCGCGAGTTCACCCTCCGCGCGCTCCTGCTGGGCCTGGTGATGACCGTGATTCTCGGCGCGGCCAACGCGTATCTCGGACTCCACGCGGGCATCACGATCGCAGCCACGTACCCGGCCGCGGTAATCGGCATGGCGGTGCTGCGCACGGTGAACGGGTCGGTCTTGGAAGAGAACATCGCGCGAACAGCGGGGTCCATCGGCGAAGCGGTGGCGGCGGGCGCAATCTTCACGCTGCCCGCGTTCCTCATTTCCGGGGCTTGGCCTTCCTTCAGCCCCAAGGATGCCTATTGGAAATCCACCGCGCTGATGGTGGTGGGCAGCATCATCGGCGTGTTGTTCGTTTCGCTGGTGCGGCGCGTGATGGTGGAAGATCCCGACCTGCCGTTTCCCGAATCCGTGGCGGCGGCAGAGATTCACAAAGCGGGGCGGCGCGGCGCGGAAGCGGCCAAGTATTTGTTCTACAACTTGGGCCTCGGAGCGCTGATTAAGCTCTTCGGAGATCTGCAGCTCTTCGCCGCCGACAAGGACTTCATCATTCGTATCGGTCAGATGGGAAAGAGCGTCGTGAAATTGGGATCGCCCCAGCGGGCTTTGGGCGCGGGCGGCGTGACGCTCGCTTCGGGGGCCAGCGTCAGCCCCGCATACATCGGCGTCGGCTACATCATCGGACCCGAGTTAGCTTCTTTGAACTTCGCGGGCGGCGTGCTGGCCTGGGGATTCATGGTGCCGTTGCTGATATTTTTCCTGGGTCCACAATTGCAGAATTTCCTTCCCGCCGGCTCCAACGATGGCTCTTGGATCGACCTCATCAACGCGGTCTGGCGCTACATCGTGCGTCCCATTGCGGTGGGCGGCATGATGACCGGCGCAGCATACACACTGTTCCGCATGCGCAAAGGGCTTTTTGATGGCTTGCGTCGAGCTGTGTCGGATCTCGGCTCGGCCCCGGCGCCCGCGGAAACCAGCCGCACCGAGCAGTACATGAGTTCCAAGGTTATCTTCAGCCTGATCGCCGTGATGTTCGGCTGCATGATCGCACTTTACATTTACTTGTCGCATCAGGTCTTGGGCGGTGTAGTAGCCGCGATCGTGATGTTGATCATCGCGTTCTTCTTCGCGGCTGTATCCGGCTACCTGGTGGGCACCATCGGTTCCACCAACAATCCGATTTCCGGATTGACACTCACCACGCTGATCATCGCCGCGCTGCTCATGGTTTCGCTCGGTGTGTCGGGCCCGGGCGGCGTCGCCGTTGTGTTGGGAGTCGCGGCCGTGGGCTGCGTGTCGTCGGCCGTCGCTGGCGAACTGCTGCAGGATTTCAAAGTCGGCTGGTTCCTGGGTGGAACGCCGCGCCGCATTCAGATGGCCGAGCTGATCGCGGTAGTGGTCGCAAGCGCGGCAATGTATTGGCCGCTGTATATTCTGCAGGCCGCCAACATAAAAAGTGGCGGCATCGGATTCGGCGATCCCAAACTCTCCGCGCCCCAAGCCGGACTGATGGCCACGCTCGCGCAAGGAATCGTGGGTGGCGACATGCCGTGGCCTTTGGTCGTTGTCGGCCTGTTATTCGGAGTGGTGATGATCATGGCCCGCGTCAAGAGCCCCATGCTGGTGGCCGTTGGCATGTATCTTCCCATTAACACCACGTTCGCGATCTTCCTGGGCGGCGTCTTTCGCTGGATCACAGACACCAGGCGCAAGCGCGCCGGCTATAACGAAGCGCAGCAAGCTCGCATCGAAAACGTCGGGGTACTCACCGCGTCCGGCCTGATCGCTGGCGAAGCGTTGATGGGGCTAGGAACCGCTACTTTCCTTTTCACGGGAAGGCCCCTCATGAAAATCTTCGAAGACCCCTCGTACTTATTCGGCTGCCTGGTGATCCTCCTTTTGGGCGTATTGCTGGTCCGTTTGCCGCTTTCGAAAGCCGGGAGTCCTGACGAACCCGCGCCGCCCGTGGCAATGATGTAGCAACCCGGTTCCCGCATGCTCCGTCAGTAGCTTTAGGGAAGAAGGATCGGCTGCCGGGGCAACGCGGCTGTTATGCACGCGCCCGGTGGCCGTATCTGCGGCGCGAGGGCGTGATCCTTTACCATTAAATATTGCCTCGCATTAGTTCATCTGCTGAATCCGTCAAAACGAAGTGGCCACAGCTCTATCTGGGCGTCGCGTTCACCACGCTCGCTACCTTGATCATGGAACTGTCGCTCACACGCATCTTCTCGGTGGTCTTTTATTACCACTTCGCGTTTCTCGCCATCTCGATCGCCTTATTCGGCCTCGGGCCGGCGGTCTGTTTTCCTACGTCGTGGCAGGCCGCGGCGGGAACATCTTCTATAAACTCGGGGTTCTGGCCGTAGTGAATAGCCTGGTGGTCGTCGGGTCTCTGGTGTACATTCTGACGCGCGCCGGAAACCTTGCCAACATCACCCTGGCTGGAGTCTATTTCGCCAGCGCTCTTCCGTTCTTCTTTTCAGGAGCAGTGGTTTCCATCGCCGTGGCGGAAGCCATTCAGCGCGTGGATCGCGTGTATTTCTTCGATCTGATGGGCGCGGCCGGCGGCTGTCTGCTGCTGGTTCCGTTCCTGAACTACTTCGGCGGACCGAACACCGTGATCGCGGTTTCCGTTCTGTTCGCAGTCTCGGCGGCCATCTGGTACAACTTGGCGGGCACGCTGCGCGGACGCGCGGGTGCGGTGACGCTGGCTTTGCTATTCGTCGCGCTGATGGCCGTGAACGCGAAGACCCACTGGATCGATGTTCGATTCGCCAAAGGTCATCGCATTGCGCGGGAAGAGTTCGTGCGCTGGAACCCCATCTCGCGCGTCGCGCTGGTGAACGAGCGAGACGGTCCTACCATCGTGATCGACGCCGACGCAGCCACTGGTATCGCGGGCTACGATTTGGATCATTTGACCGGCGCGCAGCGCGATTACATGCTGCATGAGGGCCCGGGATTTCCCTACATGCTCCGGCCGGGCGCAAAGACCCTGGTGATCGGCCCCGGGGGCGGATGGGACGTTGCGCGATCAATCACCGGCGGAAGCAAGGACGTCACCGCGGTCGAGATCAATCCGATCATCGCGCGCACCATCATGCAGCAGCGCTTTCCACAATTGAGCCACGGCCTCTATTTCCGGCCGGAAGTGCACCTGTTCGTCGAGGACGGCCGCAGTTTCGTGCGGCGCAGTCCTGAAAAATACCAAGTGATCCAGGCCACTCTGGTGGACACCTGGGCCTCCACTGCTGCGGGCGCGTTCGCGCTCTCGGAAAACAATCTCTACACCACCGATGCGTTTCGCGACTATCTCAATCATCTGACCGATGACGGCCTGATGGTGTTTACGCGCTGGGGTTTCGAGCCGCCGCGCGAGTCCTTGCGCCTGCTGTCGTTGGCAATTGAAGCGCTGGGAGAAGTCGGCGAAACCGAACCCTGGCGGCACGTGGTGGTCCTGCGCGATCACGCGCAGAATGTCAACGGGATGGGAGCCCTGGATACGGTGATCATCTTCCGCAAGCCCCTCGCCGACGCCGACATCGCTGGCGTGAAAGCCGCCTTGGGCCAAACCAATCTGCATTCGCTCTACATACCCGGCGACGCCCCGGCAAACGCTTTCGGTGAGCTGATGAAGAGCCCGGACCCGACGGTCTTCTGGCGTAATTACAGCTACAATGTCGCGCCCGTCGACGATGACCGGCCGTTTTTCTTTTACACCGTGCAGCCGCGCGATATCCTGCAGTTCTTGAAGCCCACCGGCCGGGCCATCGATTACAAAATCAATCGCGCTCTTCCCTTATTGTTTGAGCTGCTCGGAATCAGCGTGCTCGCAATCGCGGTGGTGCTGGCGTTTCCTCCGTTGCTTTTGGGCGCCCGGCTGCCCGCCGAGACATGGCGTCGCGGCGATTTTTGCTCTACTTCGTTTGCATCGGTGTCGCTTATATTTTGATCCAGGTGGCGTTGATCCAGAAATTCATCCTCTTTCTGGGCCATCCCACTTATGCGCTCACCGTGATCATTTTCTCGATGCTCATCTCGAGCGGTTTGGGTAGCTACTATAGCCGCCGGATCGTGGCCGCTGGAAGCGGCAACCACTCGGTTGCCCGCCGTTCTGATTGGGATCGCCATCGCTGTCACGGTGCTCGCCTTCGTCGCGGCCCCCATCAGCGAATTTGGCGCTGGTTGGCCGCTTCCGGTCAAGGCCGCTGGTAACGGCGTGCCTGATTGCGCCCGCAGGTTTCTTGATGGGCATCCCGTTTCCCACCGGCCTCACGCGCCTGGAACGGGAATTTCCGCAGGCCGTCCGATGGGCCTGGGCGTTGAATGCCGCGGCCAGCGTGCTGGGCTCCGTCTCGGCCATTTGTCTCGCGATTTACATCGGTCTGCGCGCCACCGTGCTGATGGGCGCTCTGTTTTATCTGTGCGCTCTCGTGGTTGTTTCGCTGCGGCCCAAAGCAACGGCCCTGAGCGCGTCTGTGCCCGCTGAACGTTCGCCTATGAAATCAGTTGTTCCACGCCGTTTTGCTTTTCGCTTTGCCGATTTTGGCGTCTCCATCCCTCGAACCTCCCAAGCTTCGCCTCGACGGTTCGGTTCAGCCCTTGCGTTACGCAGTCGATTTGACCATCGTTCCCGATCGCGACACCTTCCAGGGCAGCGTCGATATCGACGTCGACGTTCGCAGGCCGTCGCCAATTATCTGGTTAAACGCGATTGGGCTCACCATCGAAGACGCGAGTTTTCGTCCACAAGCCGCCGCCGCGCTGCCCGCGAAAACCATCCCCGGCGGCGATCAGTTCATCGGCTTCTTTCTCGATCAGACGATTTCGGGCCGAGGCACCATTCATGTCGTCTACCAGGGAAAAATCAGCCGTAACAGCAGCGCGGGAATTTTCCAGCTCAAGGAAGATCGCGACTGGTACGTCTACAGCCAGTTCGAACCCACCGACGCGCGCCGCGCTTTCCCCTGCTTCGATGAACCGAGTTTCAAAGTGCCGTGGCAAATGACGCTGCATGTTCCCAAGGACAACATGGCGCTGTCGAATACGCCGGTGCAATCGGAATCCAGCGAACCAAACGGCATGAAGGTTGTGCATTTCAAAGTCTCGCCTCCGTTGCCCAGCTATCTGGTGGCGTTTGCGGTCGGCCGTTTCGACGCCGTCAACGCGGGGCATGCTGGAGCCACGCCCGTGCGCGTGATCGTTCCTCGTGGCACGAGCGCGGAAGCCGCCTACGCCGCCACTGCGATTCCTCAATTGCTGAAATTGCTCGAGGAATATTTCGGCATTCCGTTCCCTTACGAGAAACTCGATTCGGTGGTCATGCCCATCAGCGACTTCGCCATGGAAAATGCGGGCTTGATCACTTACGCCGAAAGTACGCTGCTCGCCAACCCCGCGCATGAAACCATCGATCACAAACGCGAATTGGCCGGAATTGTCGCGCACGAGATGGCGCATCAATGGTTCGGCGACCTGGTGACCACGGCGTGGTGGAACGACACTTGGTTGAACGAGGCCTTCGCCACTTGGATGGAACGCAAGATTCCCGGCCTATGGCGCCCGGAATGGCATCTGGATGTGACCGAAGTGGATGCCCGCCTGGGTGCGATGCGCAAGGATGAGCTCGCTTCCTCACGCGATATCCGCCAGCCCATCGAGAGCAACCACGACATCGCGAACGCGTTCGACGATATCACCTACGAAAAAGGCGCTGCCGTGATCGAAATGTTCGAGCACTGGATCGGTCGAGGGAAATTTCGCTCGGGCGTTCAGCTTTATCTCAAGCAGCACGCCTGGGGCAACGCCACGGCTAGCGATTTCGAATCGGCCATCGCGAGCGTCGCCGGCCAAAATATTGCCCCGGTGTTCAACAGCTTCTTGGATCAATCAGGGGTCCCGGAAATTTCAGCCACACTGAAATGCGGGACCAAGCCGCTGTTGGAGCTGGAGCAGAAACGGTCTGTACCCATCGGATCGCAAGCTAAAGCGCAGACGTGGCAGATTCCGGTCTGTATCGCGTACAAATCCGGCGGCGCGGTGCATCGCGAGTGCGCGGTTGTTGCCGACTCGAAAGCAGAAATGGAACTAGCCGATGCTCAATCTTGTCCCGCGTGGCTGCTGCTGAACGATGGTGAAGCGGGCTATTATCAAGTCGCTTATCAGGACAACCTGCTCAAGAAAGTGCTAGCTGATAACGCGAGCCACCTGAGTGTCGCCGAGCGCGTGGGCGTTCTGGGCGACGTCGATCTTCTTGTCGGTGACGGCGAGACTGCGGCAGGAACCGCACTAGCTTTGGTGCCCGAGTTTAGCAAGGACCCGGCGCCCCAAGTGGTGGAAGCCGCCGCCGATATCGCCGCCTTGCTCAAGAGCAAAAGCGTTCCCGGCGATTTACGCGAGAAAGGCGCACGGTTCATCCGCGCTCAGTTCGGCGCTCGCGCAATGGCGCTCGGTTGGCTCGCCGAGCCCAGCGATAACGATGCTGCGCGATCGTTGCGCGAGAAGCTGGTTCCGTTTGTGGCATCCGCCGGCGAGCAGCAAGAACTGATCGAGCAGGCTGAAAAGCTAGCGCGCGCCTGGCTACAGAACCGGAAACAATTGCGCCGGAAATGTTAGGGCCGGTGCTCGACACCGCCGCCGAGTTCGGCGATCGCGACCTGTTCAACCTGTTGCGCACGGCCGCCATTCACGACCACGATCCTTCGGTGCGCGAAGAGTTGCTCGACGCGCTGGGATCGTTCCGCAATCCGGAACTCGCGACCGCCGCGCTCGATCTCGTGTTTTCCAAGGATTTCGATCCGCGCGAATCATTCTACGCGCTGCTCTTTGGCCCTCTGGCTTATGCCGAGACTCGCGACGTTCCCTTCGATTTCGTGAAGCAGCATCTTGATGAACTGCTGAAAATCCTGCCGCGCGAAGTCGGTGAAGATTACGCCGCCGTGCTTCCCAGCGTCGGCAGGGGCTTTTGCGATGTGAAACGCCGCGATGAATTAAACTCGTTCTTTGCCGATCGAGTGAAAGATTACACCGGCGGCCCTCGCGTGCTGGCGCAAACTCTCGAAGGGATCGACCTTTGCATTTCGGCGCGTAAGACGATCGCGCCCGAATTAACCGCTTTCCTAAACCAATACTGATCGCCTCACGCGATTGCAATCGGACGAATCGGCGCGCCCGTTCCGCCTCGAATCTTGAGCGGCGCGGCCACGAACACGAATTCGAAAATCCGGTTGCGCGCGAGCTCCTCCAGATCCAGGGCCTCGATAATGTGGATGCCGCTTTCCACGAGCAGATGCACGTGCACCGGCATGCTCGCCGCCGGAACCTTTTCGAACGCGATCGTATCGGAGCCCGCCGCGAAGACTTTGCGCTCGCTCAGCCAGCGCGCGGCTTCCAGTTCCGGCCCTGGGCCCGTGACGGCATGCCCACCTCCGCAGACATAGCGCGCGGCATCGGAGAAGAATCGCGCCCATCCCGTTCGCAGCAGAACCACGTCGCCCGGTTCGATTGCGGTTTTGGCGAGCTTCAACGCCCGATCCAGATGATGCGGCGTAATTGCGAATTCAGCCGGCAGCGCTTCCTTCTTCACTTCGGCGGCAATATCCAGCAGCACCCCGCGGCGCAAAATAGGCTCGATGGTATCGACGCTGAGCTCGCTGAATCCGGCATTTTGGCTCTGCACAGACGCAGCCTGAATTCCGCCGTGCAGTTTGCCTTCGCACGAAAAATGGCACAGCGCGTCGATGTGCGTGCCCACATGTCCGCCGAAAGCGATCGCCTCCGCCGACGAACTGACGTTGCCTTCCAGCACCATGTCGCCGTGCTTCCGCGTAAGCCCGAACAAATACGGCGGATGAGTCGGGAAATGCGGCATTCCGGGGAAATACGGCTGCGCCAAATCGTAGACCGTGCGCCCGTGAATCAAATCCAGCAATTCGTTCAACGGCGCCGGCCCTCGGCCTGCTTTCTTGTCGCGTGGCGCATGCGCGCTTTGGCAGGACTGACGAGAGCATCCTTCGAAGCCCAGCGGCCCAACCGATACGTCCGCTCGTAGCCCGCCGAGAGATTAGTGATTGTAATTGTTACGGTGCCGCTTGCGTCGATGGAGTACGTCTCTTCGATTTCTTGCGATTGCGCTTCCAGCGAATGCTGCACGAGCGCGCTGTCCACATCACGCAAGGCTGGATCGAAGGGAAACTGAATCTCGTCCCACACCGTCACGTCGCCGCGCGGATGGCCCTCGTCGTCCAAATGGCTGCACTCCAGATAACGAAAATGGCCCAGATTGTGGACCGGCCGATAGCTCCGCCGGATTTCGAGCGCCTGTTCCCCGGGGCCGGGCAAAGCAGCGCCTTTTTGGAACAGCGGATCGTAAGTAATCCTGTGACCGGCATCGCCCTCGCGCCACACACCGAAATAGCGCGTGAATTTCTCGCGCAGAACATATCCCGCCTGCGCGTCAGCTTGAATGGCAAGCCCGAGCGCCGTTGCCGATCGCGCATGGATCGATCGTTGCACCCGCCGTCCGAATTGCTCGCGCAACACTCGGCTCACGATCGGCAGTTCACTGCCGCCGCCCGTCACGTACAACGCTTCAATATCGGTGCCGCCATTGGCCTCCAGAAGATCCTCGACGACATGCAGAGTCTCGTCCACTAGCGGACGGCAGCGCTCGTAATATTCCGATACCGGAACCGTCACCGTGCTCCAGCCTTCGCGCACGTTGCCCAGATCGATCACGATGCGGCGGCTGTTGGGATTGGTTGCTTCCTTGCGAATGCGGCACTCTTCGAGCAGACGAAAATGCTCGGCCTGCGAAAGAGAATGGCGTTCGTCCGCGCTGGTGGCCATCTCGGCCAGGATTTCGTCGAAATCATCGCCGCCCAACGTAGAGATGCTCTCGGTCGCAAGCGGCCGGTGAGTTTTTTCGCCGACTTCGACTAACGACGCGTCGAACGTTCCGCCGCCCAAATCGTACACCAGGATCACGCCGTTGATTTTGTTCTTGTGGCCGAATTCGATGCTTGCCGCCGAAGGCTCGTTTAGCAGGCCGATCACGTCGCATCCGGCCCATCGAAAGGCGTCCACCGTAAGGAAGCGCTGGTTGCTGTTGGCGTTCGCGGGTACGCCCAGCATCACTTCCAGCTTCTCTTTGGGCAACAACGCCCGCAGCGCTCCCGCCATTTCCCGCAGCACCTGCAGCAAGGGCACATGCTGATCGGCTAACTCAAGAATGGTGTGAGGCCCGGCGTCCTGCAGCACGCGTTTCAGCGACCGGATGATGGTCCACTCCGGATCCTGCTGGCAAGCCCAGGCCTGCCATCCATACCGCCGCTCGTTGCCACGCACCGCGACCAGCGAAGGAAACCAGTCCACGTGCGCCCCATCCGGGCTTTCAAATGAAAGCAGGGGATAATTTCCGCGGTCTACCGCCGCCACTACCGTGCGCGTGGTTCCGAAATCGATTCCCAGTCTTACTGGTTGCCCGGATTTCAATGCCAAGATATTGCCTTCACTCGCGATTGTAGCTCGCTTAGCAAACCTGCGCATGTGGGACACTGGTAGATCCCATGTTTGAGAACTTCTACGGGAACGCGAAGGTTGCGCAAACTCTATTCGCGATGACCCAACAGGCGCGGATCCCGCAGACCATTCTCTTGGATGGTCCCGAAGGCGTGGGCAAAGCCACGCTGGCCCGGCGCTTCGCTGCTGCCATGATCGGGGGCGCGGAGAAGATCGAGCAGGACGATCTGAGCCTGGAAGCCAACGCCGACACTATCGCGGAACGCGAGAAGTGGCCCTCCGACAAACGCAACGACGATCCGCTGCTGTTCGCTACGCATTCCGACTTCCTGACGTTTCCACCTGACGGTCCGCTGCGCCAGATCACCATCGAGCAGATGCGCCTGCTGAAGGAACGCGCTCAATTCAAGCCGCTGCACGGTCCGCGGCGCGTTTTTCTGATCGATCACATCGATCGCGCCAACGAGCAGGCCGCCAACTCGCTGCTCAAGATTCTGGAAGAGCCGCCGGAGCACTTGATCCTGCTGCTCGCGGCCGAAAATCCTTACGATTTGCTGCCGACCATCCGCTCGCGCGCCGTGTCGTTTCATCTCGCGCCTTTGACCAACGCCGAGATGAAGGCCTTCGCTGCCTCGCGCGGTCTTCAGGATTTAGAACGGAGGATCGCGCTTGCGGCGGGCAGCCCCGGCTTGGCCCTCTCCATGGACCTCGATGTATATGACGAACGGCGTACGGCCATGCTGAAGCTGCTCCAAGCGGGCGCCGGCAGCGCCCCGTTCGGCGAGTGGGCGAAGTACGCCGAAGCCATGGCGCCGCGCAAAATGGAAAAATTGGATGCGCTCTTGAAGATTCTTTATGTTCTTCTGGAAGATGTCCTGCTGCTGGCCGAAGGCTCGGGCGCGAGCATCGAGATCCGGAATGCCGACATCCAGCGCGATCTGGAAGCTCTCGCGAGCCGCGTCTCCTTCCGTTGGATTCGCACGGCGGTTGCGCGAGCCGACGAATTATCGGAACTGGTGCGGCGGAATATTCAGAAGAGCATCGCGCTCGACGCGTTGGTTGTCGAACTGCGCGGATTGACCGCGTAACTACCAAGTCACCGGGCGCGCGAGCGTATTGCAGAGGTCCGGTCAGTATGGTTCAATGTTCTTAGCTGAGCGTCTAATCCTCCGAATGGCCCCGGCCCGTTCTTCAGTGCGTTTGGGCCTGACTGGATCATCTCGAACTATGGAGCGTGCCGTGGAGCCCGGGAACCGCAAGTTAATTCGTCCGTCTTTGAACGAAGTGAAAGACCAAATGAATCGCCGCCCTCCAAACAACCACCAGAAGAAAACCGCTCCTCCGGACCAAACCAATGCCGAGAATTTTTATTACATGAAACAAATGCAGGCCAAGACGCCGATGGTATTTGTGATGAAGGATGGGGAAACGCTGGAAGGCGTGATTGAGTGGTACGACAAGACCTGCCTGAAGGTGAACCGCGACGGCCATCCCAACCTGCTGATCTTCAAACCCAACATCAAGTACATGTACAAAGCGGGGAACGACTAGAGTTTTCGTAACGCCCTGTCGCGCATAGCCAGGCGATAAACCCTGCGCTCCTCGGCTTCGGCGTAGCGCCGCTTCTCATCGGCAGTCTCTGGAATCACCGGCGGGATCGGAGTGCGCCTGCCGTGCTCGTCGAGCGCGACGAACGTCAAGTAAGCGGACGAGGTGTGCTTCCTTTGGCCGGTAAGCAGATTCTCCACTTGTACGCGGACACCTACTTCCATGGAAGTTCGGAACACGCGATTTACGCTCGATTGCAACATGATCAACTGGCCGATGTGCACCGGATGAAGAAAGCTCATCTGGTCGACTGACGCCGTCACCACGGCGCAGCGGGCATGGCGGACTGCGGCCAGCGCAGCTGCCAGATCCACCAAATGCATCACCTTGCCGCCGAGCACATTGCCGAGCGTGTTGGCGTCGGTGGGCAGCGCGAACTCGGAATATTCGGAGATGGATTCGCGGACGAAACGGCCAGGTAATTCTACGTCAGAATGTCCCGGACTCACGAGCCGTTCCGCCTTCTCGAATAGCTCTCCAGGAAAGCTTCGGCCTGGCGGCGGAGCGTGGATGGTGCGGCCGCCGCATCGACTTCGCCGTGCTCGCCGGGCCAGCAGTCCTTTTCGAAAACATATTGGATCCTGATCAACTCGCCCTCATCTTGCGTGACGTGAAAGCGAATCGCATCGGCGGTGGATGCTGCCGGGAACTGCTCGCAACTGTGGCGGCCGTAGCCCAAATTGCAGACCTCGCGCATGCGCGTTTCATCGGGTTGGGCGCATGTTCCCGGTACGCGGCACTCGCCCGAAAAGGCATCGCCGAGCGGCAGTCGCGGGGGCACGCTCCATGGACTGGTTTCGAATCGCGCCACCGGGTAAAAGTACGGGCACGCCATTGCCCGGTATAGTAGCACGTAGGGACATGAATCGAATCGAAGCTTTGAAAGCGATGGTGGCTCAGAATCCGGCGGACGCTTTCGCGCGTTACGGACTGGCGATGGAATTGATCAACGGCGGCGAGATCGCGGGCGGGGTGGCCGAGTTTCGCGCGCTGCTGGAGCACAATCCGAATTATGCGGCGGCGTATTTTCACGGCGGGCAGGCGCTCGAGAAATTGGGAGACGTGGAACAGGCGCGCGAGCTTTATGAGAAAGGGATCGAAGTGACGGCGCGCACTGGCGATCAGCATGCCCGGAGCGAATTGCAAGCCGCGCTCGACATGCTACCGATCTAATCCTTCTCGTCTTCGCCTTTGTGAAGTTGCTGCGCGAGGTAATTCTCGAAGCCCATCTCGCCGATGGCGTGCAGTTGGCCTTCCAGATGGTCGACGTGCTCTTCTTCGTCCTTGAGGATCTCTTCGAACAGAGCGCGCGAGGCGTTGTCGCCCACTTCAACGGCCAGC
The DNA here is from genome assembly GCA_963772905.1 of Bryobacterales bacterium. GTDB lineage: Bacteria > Acidobacteriota > Terriglobia > Bryobacterales > Bryobacteraceae > Palsa-89. The sequence goes on from CAVYZD010000003.1 coordinate 193,533, forward strand.
TTGATGGCGGAGTTCAGATGGTGCACCGCGTCCAACTCCAGCTTGAGGTCGCTCTCGTATTGCGCCTTCACATTCTTGCCGATGTTGATGGAGCCCAAGTCCGTCATGTTGGGCGTCCCGTCCAGAAACAGGATCCGGTTCATGAGCTTTTCGGCATGCACCATCTCTTCGATGGATTCCTTGCGGTAGTCGGCCGCCAGCCGGAAATAGCCCCAGTTTTCGCACATCTTCGAATGCAAAAAGTATTGGTTGATGGCCGTTAACTCGGCCTTCAAGGCGATGCTCAAATGTTCCAGAACTTTCTCGTTTCCACGCATTCTGCAATTCTACAGCTTCGGCAAAGGTCGTGCTAGGATGGCGGACAGCAATGAAGAAATTGCTTTTGTTGATTCCCATGCTTGCCGCAACAGCCGCCATTCCCGACCTCGCGCAATTACAAAAAATGATCGCGCGTTTTCAGCCGACCGAACTGCGCGTGGACACATCAAAACTTTCGGCGGGAGACGCCCGAGCGCTCGAGAAGTTGATCGAAGCCGCGCGCATTCTGAACGATATCTTCCTTACGCAAATGTGGAGCGGCAATCACGCGCTCGAGGCGAAGCTGCGCCGTGATACCACGCCCTTGGGCCAGGCGCGGTTCGATTACTTCTGGCTGAACAAATCGCCGTGGTCCGAGATCGACGGCCATGAGGCGTTCCTTCCCGATGTGCCTCCGAAGAAACTGCCGGGCGCTAACTTCTATCCCGAAGACATGACGCGCGAAGAGTTTGAAGGCTGGGTGAAAACGCTTTCGAAGCCTGAACGCGAACAGGCCGAAGGATTTTTCACCGTGATTCATCGCGATGCAAATCGCAAGCTGCACGCGGTTCCCTATAGCCAGGAATATCGCGCGGATCTGGAGAAATCGGCGAGGCTGCTGGACGAAGCCGCCGGGCTGACCGACAACGCGACGCTGAGGAAGTTCTTGACCAGTCGCGCGGCTGCGTTCCGCTCCAACGACTATTACGAGAGCGACATCGCCTGGATGGATCTCGACGCCCCGCTCGACATCACTATCGGGCCTTACGAAACTTACAACGACGACATCTTCGGCTACAAGGCCGCCTTCGAAGCCTACGTCAATGTGCGCGATGACGCCGAGACGGCCAAGCTGAAGTTCTTCGCCGATCATTTGCAGGAAGTGGAGAACAACCTGCCGATCGATCCGAAGTATCGCAATCCCAAGCTCGGCGCCAGTTCGCCAATTCGCGTGGTGAATGAAGTGTTCGATGCGGGCGACGCCGCGCACGGTGTTCAAACGGCGGCGTATAATCTGCCGAATGATGAACGCGTGGTTACGCTCAAGGGCAGCAAGCGTGTGATGTTAAAGAACGTCCAGGAGGCCAAGTTTCATTCCACTTTGGAGCCGATCGCCAGGCGCGTACTGACGCCCGCCAGCCAGAAGGACTTGAGCTTCGATGCGTTCTTCACGCATATACTCGCGCACGAGTTGAGCCATGGCATCGGGCCGCATCAGATCACCGTGGCCGGCCGCGCCACTACGCCGCGCCAGGAAATGAAGGAGCTGTACAGCGCGATCGAAGAGGCCAAAGCCGATGTCACCGGACTGTTCATGCTGCAGCATCTTTACGACAAGAAGCTGATCGAGGGCGGTCCCGAGAAAGAGCGCCAGCTTTACACCACGTTTCTGGCGTCGACGTTCCGCACGCTGCGATTCGGTTTGAACGATGCGCACGGCAAGGGGATGGCGATGCAGGTGAACTACATCACCGAAAAGGGTGGATTCATCGCGCTTCCCGATGGAACGTTTGAAGTGAATTTCGAGAAGATCAAGGCGGCGGTTCGCGATTTGGATCACGATCTACTGACGATTGAGGCGACCGGCGATTATGCGCGCGGCAAGCACATGCTGGATCAATGGGGCGTGATTCGTCCGAGTATGCAAAAAGCGTTGGACGGCTTGACGAGCATCCCGGTGGATATTCTGCCGGTGTTCGCGGCCGCGAACTAACCTGCAAGTTTCGATATGTCGTTATAAAGTACAAACGCGACAATCGCCATCAAGAACACGAATCCCAGCCGAAACGCCGCTTCCTTGAAACGCAGGCTGAGGTCGCGCCGCATAAACATTTCTAGGATCAGCATGAAGATCGTCGCGCCATCCAGGATCGGGATGGGCAGCAGATTGACGATCGCCAGGTTCAAGCTGAGCCCGGCCATGAGTCCGAGGAATGCGATGGGGCCTTCGCGAGCTCCTTCGCCGGACATCTGCACGATTCCGATGGGCCCGGCCACCGATTTGGGCGACATGCGCCGTTCGGCAATGCCGCGCAGAAATTGATAGATGAAGGTGGCGTTCTTGGCGTTTTCTTTAACGGACTCCGAAAGCGCCTGCGGGAACGGCAAACTCACGAGCACTACTTTCCGTTGCAGGCTGACGCCGATCATCCATTCTTTAGTGCCGTTGTTCTCCGACATGGCCGGCGTCACGTGGGCGGTGACGAGGTTTCCATTGCGCGCGACCACCACGTCCACTGGCTTGCCGGCGCTTCCGTTGATAATGTCGTGAACCTTGGAACTGGAGCGGATGGGCTGTCCGTTGACGCTGACAAAAACGTCGCCATCCTTCAGGCCGGCTTTGGCCGCGGGTGAATTCGACAGCGCGGTTCCGATTTCGATTTCGCTCTCCTCGCCCCAACCCGCGAATCCCGCGCCGGTTTTGGGATCGAGGATGGGAGTGACGGAAAGCCGCTGGCGCTCGCCGTTCCGAATCACCCAAACGCTGAGAGGATGCCCGGCGCTGGTGAGCTCCTTCATGCTGATGTCTTCCCAGGTGGGATTGGCGGTGTCGCCGATTTGAACGATGCGATCGCCCTCCTGCAGCCCAGCCTTCGCGGCGGCGCTATCGGGAACAACGTAGCCGATTTCGGGCGACGGTGTGACCGGAAATTTAGGGAACCGAACCATGAATAGGCCTGTAAGCACAGCCACCGCGAGAATGATGTTCATGGCGGGTCCGGCAAACACGACGATTAAGCGCTGCCAGCGGGGCTTGCTCTGGAAACTGCGAGGGTCGCTGGCGTGTTCATCGCCAGGCTGTTCGCCCACCATCTTGACGTAACCACCCAGGAGCACGGCGGAGAAACGAAAGTCCGTTTCGCCTTTCTTGAAGCCAAACAAACGCGGGCCGAAACCGAAGCTGAAGGTGTCCACCTTGACGTCGAAAAATCGGGCCGCCCAGTAATGGCCGAGCTCGTGAATCAGGATCATGACGCCGATCATCACCAGCGCAAAAAAGATGTCCTGCAGAATGTTGAAGCTCATAAAAAATCTATGCCTCTACCGGCTGCGTCTCGCGCCGGACGCCACCGGAACGCTCACGCACAATGCTACGCGCGGCGGAACGCGATTGTTCATCTATGTCCAGTATCTCCTGAATCGATTTCGCTTGATTCCCCGGCACGCGGCCGAGTGTTTCTTCCACGACTGCGGCGATGGAGGGGAAGGAGATCTGTCCCGCGAGAAATGCTTCGACGGCGATTTCGTCGGCGGCGTTCAGCGTGCAACCGGCCGATCCGCCCGCGCGCAGGGCATCATAGGCGAGACGCAGCGCCGGGAATTTCTTGCGATCGGGCGGCGAGAAAGTCCAGGTACGCGATTCCGTCCAATCGATGCGGGGCACGGGCGCGGGATCCCGGGCCGGGTAGGTCAGCGCATACTGGATGGGCATGCGCATGTCGGTGGCGGAGATCTGGGCGATCACGCTGCCGTCCGTATACTCGACCATGGCATGCACGGACGATTGCGGATGTACCACGACATCCACTGCATCTGCAGAAAGTCCAAACAACCAACAGGCCTCGATGACCTCAAATCCCTTGTTCATGAGGGTGGCCGAATCGATGGTGATGCGCCGGCCCATTTTCCACGTCGGGTGATTCAGGGCGTCGGCGGGGGTGACGGTCGCGAGCTTGTCGGCCGGGGTTTCCCGGAACGGGCCGCCGGAAGCGGTCAGGATCAGCCGCGCCACTTCGCTGCGTTTGCCCGCCCGCAGGCACTGGTGCGCGCCATTGTGTTCGCTATCCACGGGAATGAGCTCGGTGCCAGATTCGCGGGCGGCGTCGATTACGAGTTGTCCGCTGGCCACCAGCACCTCCTTGTTCGCCAAGCCGACTCGTTTGCCCCGGCGAATCGCTTCGTATGTGGCTTCCAGGCCAGCCACGCCCACGATGGCCGACATCACAAAATCCACCTCAGGATCGACGGAGGCTGCCACGCGAGCCTTCGCACCCCAGCTCAAATCCGGCCAAATCTCCCGGGCTAATCCCGATTCACTGAGCCCGCGTATTAGACTCTCGTGGCTTTGCGCGGTTGCGGTGACCACGATTTGCGGGCGAAACCGCTGAATTTGCTGGACTAACAGGTCCACATTGGTTCCCGCGACCAAGGCGCGTACGCGGTACAGTTCCGGATGCCGTCCAACCACGTCCAACGTGCTGACACCAATGGACCCAGTGGACCCTAGGAGGGTGAGCGTCTTCAATCGCCCCATTATAACGTTAAACGATCCGAGAAACCTCGTATCCTGATAACGGGCTGCTACGTCCAAACTGCAACAGGGCTCTGTTTCAAGACCGAACCCACTGGAAAGTGACCCTTTCGGGCGCCGGGGAGGGTTGCTTCAGGGGTCTTTAATGAGGTTAGTCTCGCTTTGGTGGGAGTTGCCTCCCCGGCTTACTTCCAATATTAGTATATGATTTTTCGGAACGCAACAGTTTTCTGTATTTTTCTTACTTAGTCTTGACCTCGACGCCGGCCCAGCGTTCCATGACGCGGATGGTGGAGCACAGGTCATCTTCGCCGTAACCCTCTGCAATTGCAGCCTGAAACACCTGTTCCGTGAGGCTGGTCATGGGCATGGGAAGGCCCATTTCCTGCGCCGATTCGAGCGCCAGGCCGATGTCCTTGTGCATCCACTTTGTGGAAAAGTTGGTGGTGAAGTCCCTCCGGAAAACGAAAGGGGCTTTGAAGGCGATCAATCCCGACTTGGCGGCGCTGTTGTTTAGGATCTCGAGCATAAGCTCCGGCGGGATGCCGCCCTTGGTGCTCAAGACCATGCCTTCGTTGAATGCTTGCATCAAGTTGGCAAGAATCAAGTTCTGCGTGAGCTTGGCTTGCAGGCCCAATCCAGGGCCGCCGCAATAGTAAAACTGCTTGCCCATGACTTCGAAGTATGGCTTCGTTTTTTCAAAAACGTCGCGATCGCCGCCGATCATGAAGGTGAGCGCCCCGTTGATGGCGCCGGGGGTGGAGCCGGTGCATGGGGCGTCCAGGAAGTGAATGCCTTTGGCGGATAGCTTTCTGCCGATTTCGCGGCTGGCGGCGGGCGAGATGGTGCTGGCGTCGGCGACTACGGTCCCCGGCTTGGCCCCGTCGATGACGCCGTTCTCGCCTGTCAGGACCTCGACCGACATCGCAGTGTTCCCGACGCAGGCGAAGACGTAGTCGGCGCGTTCGGCGACCTGCGCCGGTGTATCGCAGGCGGCGGCATCTTCTTCTTCCGAGGCGAGCTGCTTCGCTTTGCTCGCGGTGTTCGACCAAACGGCCACCTGATGTCCGGCTTTCGCCAGGTTGCGCGCCATCGGGTAGCCCATGAGACCCAGTCCAAGAAATCCAAGCTTTGCCATACCAGGAAATGGTAGCAGTGCGGAGAGGGAGATGATGGACCTCAACGGGACACATGCCCGCAGTGGCCTTCTTCGAACTCTAGGATTTCGTTCCGCTCGGCTTCTTCAGGCGCGGCATGAACTGCATAAACGCCCGTTTCCGGGGGAACGTCTAGGGCAACAATCGCCGCGAGCCCAGGCATTGGCTTGCTGCAATGGGTTCAATCAGGCGCTCGCCCACAGATCTTTTCTCTTGGTCTTGCTCATCTTTCACCTACAGATATACGCCAACGGCGTACCAGACGCGAGGGCGTCTGTTGCTGCCGGCGCCCGCTTAGCGCAGCGGGATGCGATAAAGATTGGCGTGCACGGACGGCTTGATGTAGGCGTAGACGGCCGGATTAGGGCTGGGCGCGATGTTGATACGCTCGATGATCTTAGCTCCGTGAACCTTAGCCCATTCGGAGGCGTCGTGAACAGCGGCAGGAGGCAAGCGCAGCAACGTCTCGCCTGGGGGAATCGGAATAGCCACCGTTCTTACGTTTACAGTTGCGTTGGACTTATCCGGGATTTGCAGATACAGGTATAGCCCGTCTGGCGACCAGGCAGGCGAACATAGATTGTTGCAGATCGGTATCGGTGGCCGGCCATCCAGCGGAAGAATGAGACTGGGAGGCAGGGTCACGTCGGGCGTCACGGCGGTGACGGAGACAAATCGCCGATCGGGTGAGAGATTGTGGAAATCGAGGATTCGTATAGGAAGCGCTTTGCGCCGTCCCGTTCCGTCGGCTGCCATTATGCCCACATAATTCGCTTGGCCGTCGGTCAAACGGAAGATCAACGTGTCATGGGGGCCGAAACGCGGGAGACCGTCGCCATTCGCGGCGATTCTGCGCGGGGGAGCGCTGCGGTCCAAAGGGGCGATCCAGATCTGGGAGGGCTGGCCGGGTGGGAGGGTGGAAAAGACGACCTCTTTTTCATCGTTCGAAATATCGAAGTCAGCCATGGAAACGGCGGGCAGGACGACCTCAGTCTTGCCGGAAGCAAGATCGGCGCGCCACAACTCGGCTGGCGATTCCTGCGAATCGCGACGCAACAAATAATAGAGGCGTTGCCCGTCCCGCGAGAAAACGGGCGGTGTTCCTTCCGCGTAGCCTTCGCTGGAAAGTGCGCGGTCGCCGTGGGAATCGTGTATCCAGACCGCATTCTGCCGCGTCAATATCGAAGTGATTAAGGATCTGCCGTCGGGCGCCATGGCGGTGCCGGCCTCTTCGGTGGAACCGAAGGTGATCTGCTCCGGTTTACCATCGGGAAAACGCTGGCGGAATAAGTGGTTTCGACCGGCCACCACGACCGTCATGTACATCCATTTCCCGTCAGGAGACCACGCTGCCGAGATACACTTTCCGTCGGGGCCCACCTGCCTTCCCGCCGAGCCGCCGGAAAACGGTACCACCCGGCAGGGACGGAATTCGTCAATCATCTCCACTAACAAGACCCACTTCTTGTCGGGCGAAAGATAGGAATAATGCTCCATCCCGCGTTCATGCGCGGGGAAATAGATCTCGCGCAGGTCGGATCGGTCGGTCTTCGAGGTTACGACTCCCATGTGGATCCCCGACTTGATTTGGGAGAACAGCAAATGTCCGTCGTCCAGCCAGCTCAATCCCGCCGAGTTTGGCAGGAACAGTTCCGAATCGCCACCGAGCGAAGGGACGACGTAGGTCTGAAAAAGGTGGGAGACATTGGGGAAGGTGGTGTAAACAATGCGAGCGCCGTCGGGAGAGAACGAAATGTCGTACTTCGAGGTGCGAATCGTGGGTGATCTGTACGGGCTCGCCGTTGGGAAGCAGCTTGAGCCAGATATCGCTCGTGGTGCCGAAGAGCGAGCTGGTTCGATAGAAGGCCAGCAAGCGGCCGTCGGGCGAGAGGACCGGGCCGGTAGCTGCGTCGGTGAAGCTGGTGAGCTGAGTGTAGGAGGCGGGATTGCTGGGGATTGGGGGTTGGCTGTCAGACGCTTTTGAGTGGAGGTAGAGCGCGACAGCGATCCCGAGAAGAAGCAAGGCCGCAGGGATGGCGTAAAGAAAGCGCACACGGGAACGTGGCGGCGCGGCGAGCCGATCGGCGAGCGTGGACAATTCGCGAGCGACTTCAGAAGCCGATTGCGGGCGCTTGGCCGGATCTTTTTCGAGAAGCCTGGCCACCAGGGGATCCAGGCTGGCAGGCACGCCCACGCGCTCGCGCGACGGCTGAGGGACGGAGGTCTGCGAGCCGCTGGAAAGCATCTGTCCGAGAGATGCTCCTGGAAACGGCAGTTTTCCGACGGCCATTTCGTAGAGCACCAGGCCGAGTGAGAATAAGTCCGCGGCGCTCGACGGCTCACGACCTTCCACCTGCTCGGGCGCCATGTAGGCGGGCGTGCCCATCACGGCGTCAGTTTCAGTGATGTTTGTGGACGCGAGTCATCTTCGCGAGGCCGAAATCGAGCACCTTCACGCCGTGCCGGGTGAGCATCACGTTAGACGGCTTCAGGTCGCGATGGACGATTCCGAGAGAATGCGCCTCGGCCAATGCGCCGGCGATTTGCGCTCCGTAGCGGGCGGCGATTTCAGGAGCCAGAGGACCTTTTCTGATCTCCGCAGCCAGCGTCGAGCCCTCGATGAACTCCATTACCAGATAGTTGGCACCGACATCGTAGAGCGTGCAAACGTGGGGATGGTTGAGCGTGGAAATCGCCCGAGCTTCGAGTTGAAATCGTTCACTATAGCGTTCGGCCGCGATCTTGATGGCCACCACGCGTCCCAATCGCGTGTCGACGGCGCGGTAAACGGTTCCCATGCCACCCGCGCCGATTTGGGCTTCGATTTTATAAGGGCCGAGTTGGGTGCCCGGGGCAATCACGGTTCGGGTAGGGTCGGCCAGGAGGCCGGCCGTGGCTGGATCGAGAATCTGGCTGCCGGATTCCACTTCGAGCATGCGTTCCACGCGCGCGCGGATATCGGGATCGGTACGCTCCAGCAGCGCCGCCCGCTCGTTGGGACCGCAATTTTGGGCGGCGTGATATAGATCTTCGATCTGGCGCCACCGCTCCGGTGTCATAGTTGTCAATGCCGATTATTTCTACATATTCTATACTTTCCAAGACGGGCAGCATGGCGGACTCATCATGGCAGACTCATCAAGCGCCGATACCACGCAGCTTCTGCGTGCATGGGCGGACGGCGATACTGAAGCGCTCCAGCAGCTGACTCCGCGCGTGTACCGCGAATTACGCCGCGTGGCGGCTCACTTATTGCAAAATGAGCGCCCTGGTTACAGCCTGCAAAGCACGGACCTGGTGCACGAAGTGTACCTGCGTTTGGTGAACGCTCGTCAGTTGGATTGGCAGCATCGCGCCCATTTCTTCGCGGTGTCGGCCACTTTGATGCGCCGCATTCTGCTGGACCGTGCGCGCCGGAAGGCGGCGGTGAAGCGCGGGGGAAGGGCACAGCCGCTGGACCTGACCAAGACGCTGGACGTGGCGCAGGCGAAAGCGCGCGAGCTGGTGGCTCTGGACGACGCCCTGAACGCATTGGCGGAAGTGGATCCGCGGAAATCCCGGATCGTGGAGCTGCGATTCTTCGGCGGCCTGAGCGTAAGAGAGACGGCGGAAGTGGTGAAAGTCTCGTCCGATACCGTAATGCGGGACTGGAAAATGGCGCGCGCGTGGCTTTTGACTGAACTCAGCAGCCGCGTCTAGTACCCAGTACCTCGCCTCACCATAAATTTTTTTCAGACGTTCCAGTTCCTGGGCGCGAATTGCGCCTTTGAGAGTGCACGCGGAATACCCGCGGCAGAAAGAGGAACTTCAATGAAAGCAATCTCTAGAGCACTTACCATGACTCTCGGTGCGGGGATCTTCAGCGCGCTATTTATCTCCAACGCGTTCGCGGGTTGTGGAGATTTATCCAGCCTGGAAGGCCCGTTCAAGTTTGCCGAGCCGTCGGCGGAGGTCCGCTCGCTCGCGCCTCAAATCGCAGGACAAAGCGCAGCGCAACGGGGCGCGGGGGCAGCCGGCATCACCGGGATGTGGAAGGTCCAATTAATATCGGAAGGCAACACCAGTCACAATCCTGCAATACCGGATGGCGTGCTGGTTGACTTCGGATTTACCCAATGGCACAGCGATGGAACAGAAATACAGAATTCCGCGGGCGTCCCGGGCGGCGGCTTCTGTCTGGGCGTGTGGGGGCAGACTGGGTTTCTCACCTTCGAGCTCAACCATTTTCCGATCGCGTTCAACCCATCTACCGGGCAAGTTGCCAACTACGTCAACATCCGTGAGCAGGTCACGCTCTCTCCCAGCGGAGACAGCTACACTGGCACTTTTACCGAGGACGTCTACGATCCGAAAGGAAACCAGGTCGACCATGTCGGGGGAAACGTCGTGGCAACACGCATCACCGTGGATTCGGCATTTCCCACCGCTGTTCCCAGCAGTCCCAGCACGCTTCCCAGCAATTAGACAGTGGGCGCGCTCCGTCCTGATCCGGGCTGATGCGCGCCACTCGCTCCATCCTAAGCAAAGCGATAGACTAGAGCGAGCAAATTTATGAAGGCCGCATGGATGGTCCTGATTGCCGCGACGGCTTTTGCGCCGTTGCGGGCGCAGCAAGACACTGAGATCCATATCCTATGCTCGAACGGCTTCCGCGAGGCGATGCAAAAGCTGCTGCCGGAAGCCGAACGCGCCGCCGGACGCCGGATCAATCTTCAGTTCGGAGCGTCGGCGAACTTCAAACGGTCGATCGAGGGTGGCGAGCCGTTCGATCTCGCGATCGTGACGCCGCAGATTATTGGGGATTTGACGAAAGAGGGCAAAATCGCGCAAGGGACTGCGACGGATCTGGCGAGCAGCGGCATTGGCATCGCCGTGCGCGCCGGGCAGCCAAAGCCCGACGTTTCTACTGCCGAAGCCATCAAGCGAACGGTGCTGCACGCCAAATCCATCGGGTACGTGAAGGTGGGCGCGGCCACCCCGGCCATCATTAATTTGCTGGATGGTCTGGGTATTAGCGCAGAGGTTCAGCGCAAGACGATCGATCAGCCGGGGGCAGCGCAGTCCATGCGGAGCCTGGCTACGGGTGAAACGGACCTCGCATTCGGGCCGATCAGTGAAATATTGCCGGCGCCGGGCGTGCAGTTGGCGGGTCCATTTCCGCCCGAATACCAGAAGCGGATTGTCATGACGGCCGGGATCGGAGCTTTGACCAAGAATCGGCCGGCGGCGAACGAAATCGTCAAATCGTTGACCAGTGCGGCTGCAGCGGCAGCGATTAAGACAACGGGAATGGATCCGATCGCAAAGGAAAAATAGCTTCCGAAACGCTACTCCGCCGAATCCGTGGCCGCCATGTGGCGCTGTTGACCGGCCAGGATCTTGAGCACCAGAAGATCGGAGGCATGGAAGCTCGCCACCGCGATATGCGTCAGATCTTCGTCAGTTTGCGCGATATGGCTGCGGATCAAAATGCGCAGTTGGTCGACCGTCACTCCTAACTCCTGTGCTGCTTCCACTTCGGAGTATTGCGTCTGATTTGCTTTGGTGACTAGCGTGACGGCGTTCATGATCCTAATGCATTCTAATGGGCGGGCACACGCAGTCCCAATCGGGTGGACTACCTATCTGTACTCTTAGTATCTCTTATGGACTTTTGTACTAAGGCGGCGAAACCGAAGTACTAACCGCGCCGCCTTATCCGATGTCGGGCACGTTTAACAGCGCATCGTTGAAGCGATTGGTGAAATTGGCGACCGCGATCGTCATCGTTAGCTCGACAATTTGATCCTCGTTGAAATACTGCTTCAGTTCGTCGAGCGCCGCGGGACGGATACCGGATGCTCCGCGCGTTACGCGTTCGGAATAGAGCAGCACGGCCTTCTCTTTGGCATCGAACGCGTGGCTTCGATGGAAGAAGGCGAGGGCCTGGATTTGCTGGTCGGTGACGCCGTTTTTCTTTCCGGATGCCGAATGTGCGCGGAAGCAGTACTCGCAACCGTTGATGAGCGACGCTTTCAAATAGGCGAGCTCCTTGTATTTTCGCTCCACGGTTCCGCGCTCGATCACGGAGCTGTAGAACGGCATAAAGTTCGCGAAGGCTTCCGGGACTCGGGCCATGGTGCCGAAGAATGCCGGCACCTTGCCGAACGTGTGGGTGAGCTTGTCGAGAATAGGTTGAACTTCGGGCGCCGCGTTTTCTTTCGCGATGGAACTGACGCCGGTTCCGGACTCGGTGGCTGTGGACATGATGTGGTCTATTTGCTCCTACTTGGTGGATTGTATCAGTGCCGAGGCCTGGGGAATGAGCTGGTAGTCCCGATACGTTTCGCTATCGGTTGAATCCTCGTTGAAGAATCCGAGAGCGGTGGAAGAGACTTGGACGTTGAAGCGGGTGGGCATCCAAACGTTGTCCATCACCGGCGCCTGCTCCAGATCGAACTCGGTTCCAGGGCCGACTTTGGCCAGGAACCCGTAAAAGCTCACCGGTTTGACGACTTCCGCATGCACCCGCACCCATTGGTTGGTAGCCTTGTCGATCCAAAGCGTGCCCTTCATCCCTTTGAGCACCCGGCCCTCATGATCGCTGGCCGCATATCCGGGTTTCGGCTCCGCGTTAAGGACCCAGCAGGGGCGCCCATCCACTTGGGCCTCGCCGGCCAGATGAAATTGAAATGCATGGACCATCTCTTGGAGCATTTCATGCTCGTGACTGCGCTCCTTGTCGTACTTGGCGATGCGCCTGGCGCGCTCACGATCGGATTCATTGCGGCGTTTCTCGATCTCCCTCTGAAGTTTGCGCTGCTCGGCGGCTTTTTCGGCGGTCGAAAGCGGTTGATCGTTCATGGCTGTAACAAGGTTATAAGGCGAGCCGCCAATCATCAGGACGCGGTAGGTCTTGGCCATGCGGGGAGAATGCCGCCTGCTTTCCACGTCGCGCTCCAAATAGGAAAACTTGGGAGCCTGCGCCCAATCGGATTTTATGGTCTCAACGGATTTGCGGATGATTTGGCTCGGGTCTGGTGTAATGGCCGCGGCCGAGCCCACGGCTGAGACCGCGAGCAAAAGTGTACGAAGCATGCATGCCCCCGCCAATTAGACGCGCGACAGGCTACAGGCGTACATTCTTAGAGCCGCACAGCCACGGTGATGGGGAAGTGATCGGAACCGTCCACGCCGCGCACCACGTTCGCCTCGCCGAGTTCGATGGGGCCTCGCACGAAAACAAAGTCGAGCGCGCCGATGATGAGATGGGTCCGCACGTGGCGGTCGCCAAACGCGTTGCGATAACCGGCTTGGCGCAGGCGCGGGACCAAAGCCGAACGCGGAGGCTTGGTGTTGAGATCGCCGGCGATGATGACGGAAGTCTCGGGCGGATAGCGCTGCGCGTCGGCTAAAACTTCCTCGAGCTGCGCGAGGCGGAGTTGATCGTTGCCGCGGCTCTCCAGGTGTAGATCATAGACTACCAGCGGCTTGCCGCCGTTGTCGAGTTCGGTGATCAGGGCGATGCGTCCGCCTTCACGGCGCTGCCACAGCGGGAGGGATGAATTCAGCAGGTGGCGCGGCTTCCAGAATCCCGATTGATGTGTAAATCGCAGCATGCGTGAGGAACGGATGGGCAGTTTTGTCAGTAGCGCCTGGCCGTGATAGGCAGGGTTCTCGGGCGTGCCTTGGCTCAGTTCCTCGAACTCGGGCGCGAAGACGTAATTCATCTGGAATGTTTCGGCGAGTTTCCGCGCCACATCGATCCCGCCGCTGCGGCGTGCGCCTAGATCCACCTCTTGGAAAATGCACAGATCAGGAACGATCTGGCGCATTTGGCCTTCGATATCGCTGAGGTGCTTGCCGCGATCGATGTTCCAGTCGAGGATGGTTGTGCGGGTGAGGGGCCGGCGGCGCGCGCATAGCTGCCGCTGCGAAGGGTCTGCAAAACATCCGGCGCCGGTACCGTGGGCGGCGCGGCGAAAGCGGCTGAAAGCGCCAGGAACGGGGCGCCTTTCCGCAGGTTGGTTCTCAGTCCAGCAAACGCCACAGCCTTTAGTCTATACTTGGAAACGAAGCGGCGTGCGGATTCCATCGCAATATCTGGAGGGCTGAACGGGCTTCATTTCTAAGGACTCGTATGACTATCATCTTGACCATCATCCACGTCATCGTCTGCTTCTTTTTGATCGTGGTGGTGTTGCTGCAGAGCGGGAAGGCCGCGGATCTGGCCGGGGCGTTCGGCGGAATGGGATCGCAAACGGCGTTCGGGCCGCGCGGTTCGGCGACGCTGCTTTCCAAGGCGACCACGCTGGCTGCGGCGATATTCATGGTGACCTCGCTTTCGCTCGCGATCCTGGCGACTCGCGGCGCTACCTCCTCGGGCAGCATTTTGGAGAAAGTGAAAGCTTCGGCGAATAAGACGGCTCCGGCAAAACCAGCGGCGCCGAATATGCCGGTCCCGGCTCCGGTTCAGATACCAGTGCCGGCCAAGAAGTAGCGTAGTTCCTCGAACGCGGTCGTGGCGGAATTGGCAGACGCACTAGCTTGAGGTGCTAGCGGGAGCAATCTCGTGGAGGTTCAAGTCCTCTCGACCGCACCATACCGAGGCTCAATCCAGCCTTGCCGTTACCTCGTTTCGCGAACGGCGTCCCGGTAATGGCATGGCCATAGGCTCGGATGATCATCGCCGCATTCTAGATTCGCTTCACGTCGGGCGACTCGACGATATCGACGACGTCAAATCGGCCTAGCGTGGCAAAGCTGTGCAGCCACTTAATCTCGGGGCACTCCTTCTTGATCCTGGCTGACACATCGTCGGCCAGCTTCTTAAAATCCTTGGGATCCCGAAAAGCTTCCGGCGAGAGTCGGCTTACCATAGCACATGTGGCCACGGACACACATCCTATCGCCGTCTTAATCCGCAAGTGGAATTCCGGCAGCCGGCTCGCTTCTCATCGCCTTGGCTGCTGACTTGCAAGGTCGATGCTTGAGGGCACCATGATTACTTTCCAGCGGATTCTCTTTCCCGTGGATTTCTCCAAGCAAGATCATGAGGCGGCTCCCTTCGTCAAGGCCATGGCGGAGCGCTTCCACTCAGAGGTCATCCTACTGCACGCAGCCGAGTTTTTTCCGATGGGGTACGGAACGCCGGACGCGATCGTTCTTGAGCCCATGGTGGACCTTGAGAGTCTTATGAACGTGCGGAGAGAACAACTTGATCAACATTTATCAAGTGAACTCGCCAGCCTCTGCGTTCGGCGGACGCTTGAGCTTGGGGATCCAGCGAAAGAGATCGCGAAATATGCTCGTGGCCAGCAAGTCGATCTGATTATGATGCCAACGCATGGATATGGTCCATTCCGGAGGTTCTTACTGGGCTCGGTGACCGCAAAAGTTCTGCATGATACGGATTGTCCGGTTTGGACGGGCGTACACACTGATCAACTTTGGTCGCAGAATCACGATCGCTGGCGCCGGTTTCTGTGCGCCGTGGATGCCGATCCAAGGGATGCGCCACTACTCCGATGGGCGGCTCAGTTTTCCACCGAACAGAAAGCTGATCTCCAGGTTGTACATGCCTTACCTGCGGCCGAGCCCATTTCCCCGGGCCGGGAGCCTGCCTCGCTCCGCGGTTTTCTGTTGGATACCGCCGAACAGCGCATTTCGAACCTGCAATCCGAAGCAGGCACCAGCCTGGACATCCTGCTGCGCTTCGGGAGGGTGGAGAACGTTGTGCGCGATGCTGCGCTGGCGCACGAAGCAGACCTGATCCTGATTGGGAGAGGCGTGATTCATGGCGTGCTTGGGCGCCTGCGTAGCGCAGGATACGGGATCATCCGCGAAGCTCCTTGCCCAGTGATTAGCTTTTGAGTGCGGGAGGGGTGTGGCTGCTCCACTTTCCAAGAGTGCTGTCGCGTAGAGTGCTCCCCAGCCTGAGGAGATTTCCCGGTTCCTGTGTCAGATCCCTCAGCAAAGATCCTCCATCGAAGAGCTAAGCGACGAATTCGCCTGGCACAACACGGGATGGTAGAGCACGTTCTGCGGCGACGGATCTAGACGTAGCCTTAGAGGCCTGTTTCGCTCCCCAAACAAACCCCAGACTTTGCCGGAGTTCAGCCTCGCTAAACGGCACGGGGATCGAATGAAAAGCGCCGGCGTCGGCCACCTCCGGCCAGTCAATGTGGTCTGCAAAGCCATGACAAAGGATAGGGAACGCCCGTGGGAAGGTTTTCAAAACGGACCTCAGCGCCTCGTCCCACGGAAGGCCCAAACTACTCGGGCTGAAGAGCACGGCCACCACATCGTCAGGAGGCTTCGGGCAATTCTGCAGGCTACTGACCTCCTGAAACGCCAATGCAAACTCCGACGCCAGACAAGCGAGCACGGAACGCTCGATTGGAAGACTTCCCAACAGGATCACAGTTCCGTATGCCATTTAAGGAAGGTAGGGGCAATTTGGATGCCGATGCAGAGATAGACGGGGGTGCTGGATGCCTCATCAGGTCCGGTCACGCGTACTGACGTCGAACGACGACAATGGTTCCAGTACGTCAGCATTATGAAGATCTCAAAGCTTCTATTCGTCGTCTGTTTGGCGCTAGCCATTACACCTGGCTGTCTCGTGCGGCGACGTACTGTCACGGCTCCGGCTAGACGGCCGACTACCCCTATGCTGGCTGCGACCAAGGACCAACTCATCCAGCGTATTCACCAGCTGTCGGATCCGATCCAGTCGTATATGATGAAGGCCGATCTCTCGCCATCCGTTCTCGATCGGTCCAAGGGAGTGGCCACCGACTATGCCACGGTTGGCGCGCACATTCTCTTTCGAAGACCGGACGGCATCCGCATCCTGGGACAAGATCCGATGTTTGGCACCACAATTTTCGATATGGTTTCCAAGGGCGATGAGTTTTGCGTCTCCATACCATCTCAGCAGCGATTTGTTATCGGCCACAGCGGCACACCAGGAACATCGGGGAACAAACTGGAGAATATCCGTCCGGACGTGCTTCTAACGTCTTTGATGATCTACCCGCCGGATTCCAAGACTGACTTGGCGCTCATCGAGACTGACCCTGAACGGGCTTTGTATATCTTGTTGGTCATCCGGCACAATCAGGCGGAGCCTACGCTCGCTCGCCAAATCTATTTCGATGGCCGTACTCTGCGAGTTTCGCGGCAAAAGACTTTCGATGCATCCGGCAGCCTCGTCAGCGATGCGAGGTATTCTGACTGGAAGAGCTATGATGGCGTGTCGTTTCCGTCTGGAATTGACATCCAGCGCCCGAAAGACAACTACGAAGTGCAGTTGAGCGTAGTAACGATGAGGATAAACTCGCCCGACGTGACCGCGGAGAAGTTCATTCTGAAACCTTCACCGGATATGCAGATACAAGAGCTCAAGTAGAGGATGCGGGGGGCCGATCGAACCATCACGCGGCCACAATCTTGCAGGTCTAAAGTTGACATGGAACTCAAGGGAAAGAAGATCGCTCTTTTCGTGGATAACTTATATGAAGACCTGGAGGTCTGGTATCCGCTGCTGCGTTTGCAGGAGGAGGGCGCACAAGTTGCGATCTTAGCCGCTGAAGCTAATACGGTTTACGAGAGCAAGCACGGTTATCCGGTCAAAAGTCAACAGGCATATCGCGATGTTTACGCGTCAGACTTTGACGGCGTGATCATCCCGGGAGGTTATGCGCCGGATCATATCCGCCGGCACGCGAAAGCCACTCAATTCGTGCACGACATGAACAGGGAAGGAAAGCTGGTAGCCGCCATCTGCCATGGCCCCTGGGTGCTGTGCTCGGCCGGCATCTTGGCGGGCCGAAAGGCAACATGCTTCTTTGCGATCAAAGATGATCTGGTCAACGCCGGAGCCCACTATGAAGACGCAGAAGTCGTCGTGGACCGGAATATAGTAACCTCTCGCAGGCCAGAAGACCTGCCGGCATTCTGCCGAGCCTCCATCCGTGCGCTGACTGCAGTTGCCTCCAGGTGAAACCTGTATTCCCTCAGTTCGGTGCCGGCCTTGGGATCCAGCGTTGTGCGCTGAGTTATGTTGACTAATCATCCCGCAGCCGCGGATGCTTGATCCGAATCTGGCTTATCGAGATTGTGCTTCTTTATCTTGTACCGGAGCCGTTCGCGACTAATACGCAGAACGCGAGCAGCCTGGGTCTGATTGCCCCCAGCCGACTTCAGGGCACGCATGATGAGTAGGCGTTCTTGTACAGCGAAACTGTCAGCTTCCAAAGCAGGAAGTGGAATCGCTGTTGTCTCTTTGTGCCCTGGCGGGGTTTGCAGATACTCATGCAGGTCCGGCACGTCGATCAAGTCGGTCATGGTCATCATGGCAGCATACCCGATGACATTTTCGAGCTCCCGCACATTTCCGGGCCAGGGATGCTGAGAAAGTCGGACCTGTGCGCGCTGGGTCAATCCGCAGATCGCCTTCCCGTATTGAGCGGCGAAGCGCGCGACGAAATGGCGCTGAAGCAGGGGCAGGTCTTCTTTGCGATCTGCTAACCGCGGAGTCTGAATTTCCACCATGGAAAGGCGGTAGTATAGATCTTCGCGAAAGCGCCTCTCTGTGATGGCGGTGCGCAGATCGTGATTCGTGGCGGCAATGACACGCACATCAACCTGAAGTGCTTTTAGCGCTCCCACCCGCTGTATTTCCTGGTTCTGCAGGACGCGCAGGAGCTTCGCCTGGGTATCTAGCGGCATGTCGCCAATCTCGTCCAGGAACAGCGTGCCGCCGTGAGCATGCTCGAACAAACCTGGTTTGTCCTGTACAGCTCCTGTGAACGATCCCTTGACGTGGCCAAACAACTCGCTTTCGAACAGCGTCTCCACCACGGCCGAGCAATTCAGGACGACATAGCGGCCGGAGACCGCTGGGCTCAAATTGTGGATCGCGCGTGCGACCAGGTCTTTACCGGTTCCCGTCTCGCCGGTGATTAGCAAAGAGCGGTAGTGAGGCGCGACGCGCCGGATTCGCGAGAACATCTCCCACATCAAAGGGCTCCGACCTATGATTCCTTGAAACTCCGAGTTAGTTCGCAATTCGTCTTCAACCTGGAAGGAAAGTTGACGTTTCCTGGCTTCTTCCACTAGCTTGCCGATACGTTCGCGCAATATTCCGAGGGAGACGGGTTTGTTCAAGTAGTCGCTAGCACCCTTTTGAATTGCCTCAACGGCAGATTCGGAGGAGTAGTGGGCCGTCATGAGGATCACATCTGTAGCAGAGTCGACTTCCATGATCCGCTCCAGCACATCCATCCCACTCATTTTCGGCATCACTAAATCGGCAAGCACGATGTGGGGGCGCCGGTCGCAGAAGAGATCAAGACCTTCCTCGGGATCGGATGCAGTGAAAATCTCTAGGCCAGACTGCGCCAGGGCTTCCGAGAGTAGTTCCAGGCTGCTTACGTTATCGTCGATGATGAGTAGTGAAACCGAGGGTTGGGCGGCAGCGGACATCTGGAGCCTTTATCCTACTCCCTTATTAGCTGCCGTTGTTTAGCATTGGAACTTCGTGTGCAGACCTACATGACGGGCCACGATATGGAAACTCTCGATACGATAACGAGCCGCCGCGCAGTGCGGGAGTATACTGACGCTCCGGTTACACGCGAAACGATAGAACGGCTAGCAGGCGCTGCGATCCTTGCGCCCAGCGCCATGAATCTCCAGCCTACAACGTGCTCCACAATGCTCCTGCCATAGTACTGGTGTTAGCTAAGTCGATGGAACCACAGGCGTCCGAGGATTGCTGCCTTGCCGCGGAAAACCTAATGCTGGCGGCACGCGACGAGGGCCTAGGGACCTGCTGGATCGGACTCTCTCGGCCCTGGTTTAACCTGCCGTCGACCAAACGCGAACTAAGCTTACCGGAACAATATGAAGTAGTCGCACCCAGACTTCGTGCGTGTTGCGGTAGCGACGCCGAGAGTGCGCCTGGCCGATCCTGCGTTCAACGCCGGGGAAATGGTCACTCTGATGAAGGAGGCCGCCCGAGACCGATCTGTCCTGGTGGTTTTCCCGGAGTTAGGAATCTCGGGCTACTCCTGCGACGACCTGTTTCATCAGAGAGCTCTGCTCGATGGGTGCACCGAGGGCCTGGAACAGATCCTCGAAGCGTCCCGGAACCTTCCACTCGTGGTCGTCGTTGGTGCACCTCTGCAGGTGCATTATCTGCTCTATAACTGTGCCGTGGTCATTGCGAGCGGCCGCGTTTTGGGCGTGATTCCAAAGACCTACTTGCCCAACTATCGCGAGTTCTACGAGCAGAGCTATCTTGCTCCCTGCAGACGCTGCCAGTCGAAGTGAGATCGAACTGCTCGGACAGCGCGGCATTCCGTTTAGAGCTCGCGGGGACGGGTGACCGAGCAGAAGTTCTGGAAGGAGCGCGTCGGGGGCGCGCATTCCTCCGGGACCTCTCGCATCGCCTTCGAGTTCCAGGATGAACGCCTAGCGACTAAGCCGCACGGTCCCGCCGCACGCCGGAAATCCGGTTCACACGTCGCGTCCTGAAGCCGGCGTACGTCAGATAGGCGCCCAGAACGAATGAGATGGAGGCGTACAAGTAGAAGAGCCGTTCGTATTGGAAACTGTCCCAAAATCCGCTGGTCGCTCCCGGCGACAACAGGAGCACACCTTTGATCAGCGATATCCAGCCGAGCAGGGTAACCGTCACGGGGACCGCGCCCCCCGACCAGACATTATGGCCGAGGACAATCGCAAGGCCTGCAACCACCGTGATGATTCCGCCGATGAATAACATCGCCGGGTTGTGAACGAGTGTATTTTCGATTTCCACCATGGCTGACTTATGAGTGAACATGATCAGCGATGCGATCAGGCAGTAGAGACCCAGCATTCTGGCGATGAAAACGGTACGTGGAGACATGGCGTCCTCCTTTTAAGGTTCTGAGTATTCCGGCGCCGGCGTTCGCTCCGGCTTCTTCTCACGTTCTTCGGTAAGCGTCGCCTCGGTCAACAGCAACGTGCTGGCAACCGATACTGCATTTTCGAGCGCCACGCGGACCACTTTGGTCGCGTCGATGATGCCCACTTCTATCAAGTCCACGTACTTGCAAGTGGAAGCGTCCAGGCCGTAGTTTCCTTTGCCGGATCGCATGCGATCCACCACCACTCCGCCGTCCAGAGCCGAGTTTTCGGCGATTTGACGCGTGGGTGCTTCGAGCGCCCGCTTGAGAATCCGCAAACCTGTCTTCTCGTCCTCCTCCGCGGTGGCTTCCTCAGCATCTACGGCATCGATCGCGCGCAGTAAAGCCAATCCGGCCCCAGGCAGCACACCTTCGGCGATGGCCGCTTTCGTGGCGCTAATGGCGTCCTCAAAAGCTTCCTTGAGCTTCTTGGCCTCGGATTCCGAAGGAGCGCCGACGCGAATGACGGCAACTCCGCCCGTCAACTTCGCGAGCCGCTCCTGCAGTTTCTCCTTGTCGTAGTCGGAGGTAGTCTCCTCAATCTGCTTGCGCAGCTCGCGGCAGCGGCCATCGATCGCAGATTTCTCTCCAGCGCCGCCGACGATGGTAGTCGTATCCTTGTCCATCACCACGCGCTTGGCTTTGCCGAGCTGCTCCATGGTGACGTTTTCGAGCTTGATGCCCAGCTCTTCGGCGATGAGCTGACCGCCCGTCAGAATGGCAATATCTTGCAGCATCGCTTTGCGCCGGTCCCCAAACCCCGGAGCTTTTACAGCGGCGCACGGGAAGGTTCCGCGGATCTTGTTCAGAACCAGCGTCGCAAGCGCCTCTGCTTCGACGTCTTCCGAGATAATCAGCAATGGTTTACCGGCCCGAACGACTTGTTCGAGCAGCGGCAACAGGTCCTTCACGTTGCTGATCTTCTTTTCGTGCAGCAGGATGAGCGGATCGTCCAGGGCAGCCTTCATTGCTTCAGGGTCCGTCACAAAGTAAGGCGAGGTGAAGCCGCGGTCAAACTGCATGCCCTCGACGATCTCGAGCACGGTTTCGGTGGTCTTGGATTCCTCTACGGTAATTGCGCCTTCCGCTCCCACTTTTTCCACGGCTTCCGCCACCATGTCGCCGATGGTTGAGTTATTGTGCGCAGAAATCGCCGCCACCTGCGCCTTCTCACGCTTACTGGTGACTGGGCGGGATAAGGCCCGAAGCGAATCGACGGCCGCTTTCAACCCGCGCGAAAGCCCGCGTTTCAGGTCTACGGCGCTGGCGCCCGCAGCCACATTGCGAACTCCTTCGGTCAGAATGGCGTGCGCGAGTAAGGTGGACGTGGTGGTACCGTCGCCAACGGCTTCTCCGGTTCGCTCTGCCGCCTCTCGAATCATTTGCGCGCCGAGGTTCTCTTCCGGATCCTTGAGCTCGACTTCCTTAGCGATAGTTACGCCATCGTCGCAGACAATCGGCCGGCCGAACTTCTTCTCGATCAACACACACTTGGATTTCGGCCCTAGCGTGACTCGCACTGCGTCCGCCAGAACATTGGCGCCGCGCAAGATGCTTTGGCGCGCTTCGGCGCGAAACTGAAACTGTTTGGCTGGCATAGTATTGTTCCTCGATAACTACGGTGGTGCATGCAGAATGCCATGGACAATCGAGTGCAGCACCTATTCTGCGAGGTGGAGTCATGAAACTTACGTTAAGTGTGATCAAGGCCGACATTGGCTCAATTGGCGGCCACGTGGCCCCATCCAAGCGGCTGCGAGAAACGGTAGAGGCATATGTTCGCGACCGCGCGCCCGGTCTGCTGCTGGATCATTACATCAGCCACACCGGCGACGATATTGCGATTCTGATGACGCACAGGCGGGGAGAAGGCGACGAGAAGGTTCACAAACTTGCTTGGGATGCGATTCTAGCCGGCACGAAAGAAGCAAGGGAAGAAGAGCTGTAGGAGCTGGCCAGGACCTTCTCAAAGACTCATACTAGCCGCAGTCGCGGTGCCCCTGACTGAACGCCGAGAATCAGCAAGTAGCCGCTCGCTCCTTAGTGACCAACTGGAACATAAACCTTTCCGGCCGCCACTATCTCCGCATTCGGCACCTCCGTGGTAAGCCGGACCGGCTCGAAGCCAGCCTTGTTTCCTGGCTTGACAAGGAACGTTACCACGTATTGATGAGAGAGGTGCTCGGACAGTTCCGCGAGATAAGGCGAGAAGGAAACCAGCGGCCCAAAGCCAAGCATGTAGGACTCACCGCCGGTTTCCTCTGCAATCTGCGCCAGGTGGTTCTGGCCCCAGTTCATCCGCCAAAAACTGTGACGTCCGTGGCCAGCCGTCGGCTCGTAAATGGCGTATACGACGATTCCTGCGCGCTCAGCGTGTTCAATGGCGGCGTCCAAGTAGGGATCGACCACTCCACCGCCTAACGGATCAATACCGCTCGTCACCAGAAGAACTTCGTGACGTGCCGTGCTGGCCGGCCACCGTTTGATCAGATCGCTGAGCGATAGAAACGGACTCGGCATCACGCCGGGATAGCCGAGCGGCAATCGCAGACCTTTGGCTGCCTTCCCATGATCGGCCGTCAGCGCTTCGGTGAACTCCACGGTGCCGTTTCGCATGTAACCGATTCCGATGGATGTCTCGGCGGGCTGATTCTCAATGAATTGCTTCAAATCTCCCAATTGTGAACCCAGGCTCATGTCGGAGGCGTCGTCGATCAGAATGTAGAGTTCAAGCGCGGCGCGCGGGTCCAAATCCGTGACCCGAAGACGCTCTTTCTTCTGAAACACCATGACGTCCCCTGGTTTGATGACAGGAACCTCTTTGCCATGGCGCGCCTCGACGGTGATGGTCAGTTGAATTGGCGTCGCAGGCGGGGGGACATCTTCTCGAGCTATTAGGAGCATGCCGCCCATCGCCAAGCCTGCTGCTGTCAGAAGTAAGCTACGCATATACATTTGCCTCCAGCGGGACGTAAAGTACAGTGCATCCGCTGCACCATATCCAGAGGACTTTAGTGGTCGGCCACATGCATCGAAATCACGCGGATGGAACGCAAACAGCAACACCGATGGGTGTTTACAGTGATCAACATCATATTGCTCCTGCTGGCGTTCCACTTCGTTCTGAAGTTGTTCCCAATCGAAGCGCCCAAGCCCGTGTCCTACAGCGACTTCCTCGCTGAACTTCGCTCCGGCAAACTAAGCGACGTCCAGGTCACCGAGCGAGAGTTGATCGGTGTTCGTAAAGACGAGGCATCGCACCCGACTCCGGCCATCGAACGGACGATCAGTGCAACGCGGTTGCCGGGTGTGGATGAATCGTTGCTTTTAAAGGAATTAGAAGCCCAACACGTGAAGTTTGGGGGCCACATCGAACGCCCCTCGTGGATCTGGAATGCGTTGGTTTGGCTAATTCCATTTGCCTTCATTGCGTTGATTTACGGAGTTGGCATGCGTCGCATCGCTCAGGTGAAGGGACCGCTGACTTTTGGCAAGAATCAAGCCAAGATCTACGACCAGTCCAGCCGCGTTCAAGTGACCTTTGACGATGTAGCTGGGGTGGATGAAGCCAAGCTGGAGCTGGAAGAAATCGTCGATTTCCTTCGGCAGCCGGCGAAATACCAGAAACTCGGTGGCCGCATTCCCAAGGGAGTTTTGCTAGTGGGACCACCGGGGACCGGTAAGACGCTGCTCGCGAAGGCGGTCGCCGGCCAAGCTGGGGTGTCGTTCTTCTCAATCTCCGGCTCGGAGTTTGTCGAAATGTTCGTCGGTGTGGGCGCCGCACGCGTTCGCGATCTCTTCGAGCAGGCCAAAGAAAAGGCGCCTTGCATCGTGTTCATCGACGAACTGGATGCCATCGGCAAATCGCGTACATCGGGCCGAGGAATCGGGTTCAGCAACGAAGAACGCGAGCAAACTCTGAATCAGTTGCTTGCTGAAATGGATGGTTTCGAGAGCTCGGAAGGCGTCATCATCATGGCGGCTACGAACACGCCCGAGGCCCTGGATGCGGCGCTGCTTCGCGCCGGCCGATTTGACCGGCAGGTGCTGGTCGACCGCCCGGACTTGAAGGATCGCATCGATATCCTCAAAGTGCATGCGCGCAAGATCCGTATGTCTAATGACGTAAACTTGGAAACCATCGCCGCCAGGACGCCGGGGATGGTGGGGGCCGATCTGGCCAACATCGTCAACGAAGCAGCGCTGCTGGCTGTGCGGCGCGGTGCCGAGAGCGTTGAGTTGCGCGATTTGGAACAAGCCGCCGATCGCGTCACACTGGGCTTGGAAAAGAAGAGCCGTGTCATGACGCCGGATGAGAAGGAACGCGTGGCCGTTCACGAAGCCGGTCATGCTCTAGTGGCGCTGTCGGTGAAGCACGCCGACCCACTGCATCGCGTTTCCATTATTCCGCGATCGATTGGTGCGCTGGGCTATACGTTGCAATTGCCGACGCAAGAACGTTTTCTGATGACGGAACCGGAACTCGAAGATCAGATCGCGGTTCTCATGGGCGGGCGCGCGGCCGAAGAGATTCATTACGGCGGCGTGGTTTCTACCGGAGCGGCGGACGATTTGGAGCGCGCTTCTGCGTTGGTGCGCCAGATGGTCACCCGCTTCGGCATGAGCGAACCCCTTGGAAAGATGACCTATGGAAGGCCGGCGGCCTCTCCGTTCTTGAAATCGGGATTTGAGATGGAAGAGCGCAACTTCAGCGAACGAACCGCCGAGACGATCGACAGCGAATCGCGCCGGATCCTGGATGAGAATTATGGGCGGGTGATGGGGATACTGTTGAAGAATCGCGAGCCGCTGATGCGGATCTCGCACGAGCTGATGCGCAAAGAAACGCTGGAGCGCGCCGAACTGGATCGATTGATGATTGCGCCGGCGCCGGAACCAGAGACCGCAGAAGTGGTTCATGGAGGTATGCAATGCCGATAGGTGATGTTTGTATCCGCGATGTTGTCATCGCAAGAAGGGAAACGACCGCTCGGGAGGCTGCGCGGCTGATGGCCGGGAACCATGTCGGCAATCTAGTCGTGGTGGAAGATGTGGGCGGCCGGAAGGTTCCGGTCGGAATTATTACCGATCGCGATATCGTCCGAAATGTGGTCGCCGAAGGTCTGGATGCGCGGGTGTTTACGGTCGGTGACCTGGTTTCGCGCGACTTGGTGAGGGCCGAGGAACAGCAAGGCATTTATGAATGCATGCAGCAGATGCGCATCAACGGTATCCGACGCATGCCAGTCGTCGACACAAAGGGCAGTTTGGTGGGGATTATATCTCTGGACGATCTGATCCAATTGCTGGCTGCCGAAATGAATGAACTGGCTAAAGTCATCGTACGCGAACAGGCTCGCGAGACACTCACCAGTCGCTAGATGAGCATGATGGCAGCCACGGGAGGAGGCTTAGGCGTAGGCAGTTGGTTTACTCCGGGAAGTTGCAGGAATCGCGCTGGATGAGCTTGGCGCTACCGGTTTTGGCCTGGCCGCCGCCGTGGATGTCGGGGCGAAATCCATTGGCCTCGATCTGAAGAGCGCTAAAGTAGCCGTGCAAGGTTTCGGGGCCGTCGAGAGGGCGTAGAGAGAGCTCTGATCACACACTGCGGCTCGCAGATTGTAGGTGCCGACCCTCGAATCATAAACGCAGACCTCCGCGGCCTGAGCCTTGAACAAGGCGTTGATGCGCGAGTTGCTTTTGATGGATTAGAGGTTGCTTTACCCTAAGAAAAATAGGGCCGGGTTGGGCGCCTTGCGTTTAGACCGGCCGTTCGGTCGAGGGCGACGATTAGTTTAGTTAGAGGCGTAGCTCGCGCGGAAAAAGGACAGGTAGATGCCGACCTTGGCGGCGGGGTCATCAAGCAGCGGCGCGGCCGGGGCAGGCAAGTCGGGCGGATACGCACGATCATTCTTTTCAAGCAAGGTGAGCGCGCGGTCTTTGTGTACGGTTTCGCGAAGAGTGAGCGAGCGAACATCGACGCTAATGAAGAGAAGCAGTTCAGAGGCCGCGCGGCATGTGCTGCGGAAGTAAGAGGACATGACCAAGAAATATCGAAGTGAACC
This sequence comes from Bryobacterales bacterium, assembly GCA_963772905.1. Classification (GTDB taxonomy): domain Bacteria; phylum Acidobacteriota; class Terriglobia; order Bryobacterales; family Bryobacteraceae; genus Palsa-89. Next base: position 220,243 of record CAVYZD010000003.1, read on the forward strand.
GCTGGCAGCCGTCCACGAAACGATGGAGGCACTGCACAAGGTGGGAGGCATCGACAAGCAGACCATGCGCCGCTTTGACGACGCCCGCCTCAGGCCGGTGAATCCGCTCACGCCGAAACAGATCCGGGCTCTTCGAGTGCGAGAGCGAGTGAGCCAGACAGTTTTTGCCAACTATCTTAATGTGACTCCAAACTTGGTGAGCCAAGTGGGAGCGGGGAGAGAAGAAACCCTCCGGCCCGGCGCTCAAGCTCCTGTCTCTGGTAAACAAGCACGGCATCACGGCGGTTGCCTGTAGCTGGCGTAATGTCAGCGCGGCCGCTGGCAATGGCGAGTGCGATCCTAGAGGAAGATGCCGAATTCAGCAGAACGAACCGCGATTAGGGCGCCCCGAGGAATCGAACGGAGCTGCAAAGGCTGGCACCAGGAAGCTGCTCTTCGCATGCTGATGAACAATCTCGATCCGGAGGTTGCCGAGAATCCGGATGCTCTCATCGTTTACGGCGGCACGGGCCGGGCGGCGCGAAACTGGGATTGCTTCCACGCGATTGTCCGCTCGCTTCGCCAGTTGGAGAATGACGAGACGCTATTGGTGCAGTCGGGAAAGCCGGTGGGTATTTTCCGCACGCATTCGGAAGCACCGCGCGTACTGATCGCAAATGCCAATCTTGTCGGACACTGGTCGAACTGGACCGAATTCCGCCGGTTGGAGCAACTCGGCTTGACGATGTACGGACAGATGACCGCGGGGTCGTGGATCTACATCGCAAGCCAGGGAATCGTGCAGGGCACCTATGAAACATTTGCGGCGGCGGGTCGAAAACATTTCGGCGGTTCGCTCGCGGGCAGACTGATCGTGTCTGGTGGAATGGGCGGCATGGGCGGAGCGCAGCCATTGGCGGCGACGATGGCCGGCGCGTGTTTTCTCGGGATCGATGTCGATGGCGCCCGCATCGAAAAGCGATTGAGGACAGGATACTGCGACCGGCTGGCGCGCACGCTCGACGAGGCGCTTTCCATTTTGGACACGGGCCGCGCGCGGCAGGAACCGATTTCGGTGGGATTGGTTGGCAATTGTGCGGACGTCCTGCCGGACTTGATTCGGCGGGGCGTGACGCCGGACATTGTGACGGATCAAACCAGCGCGCACGATCCGCTGAACGGTTACGTCCCCAATCACATGACACTCGACGAAGCGCTGCGTTTGCGCCAGAGCGATCCCGACGAATACGTTGGTCGGTCCATGGATGCGATGGCGCGGCACATGGAGGCGATTCTCGCGCTGCAAACGGCCGGGTCGGTCGCGTTCGATTACGGAAACAATCTGCGAGCACAAGCGCAGACCGCCGGAGTAGCGCGCGCCTTTGACGTGCCTGGATTCGTTCCGGAATACATTCGTCCGATGTTCTGCGAAGGCCGCGGACCTTTTCGCTGGGTGGCGTTATCGGGCGATCCCGCCGACATTCATCGGACCGATCGCCTGGTTCTCGAGATGTTTCCGCACAACGAGGACCTGGTGCGGTGGATCAAGCTGGCACAGGATCGCATCGCATTTCAAGGATTACCCGCACGGATTTGCTGGCTCGGCTATGGCGAGCGCGCGGCCTTTGGATTGGCCATGAACGCCCTGGTGCGGAGCCGCGAAATCAAAGCGCCCATCGTGATCGGCAGGGATCATCTGGATACCGGGTCCGTCGCTTCGCCCTACCGCGAGACGGAGGGAATGAAAGATGGGTCCGACGCGATCGCCGATTGGCCATTGCTCAATGCGCTGGTGAATACGGCGGCGGGGGCATCTTGGGTATCGATTCACAACGGCGGCGGCGTGGGAATCGGATATTCGCAACACGCAGGGATGGTGGTTGTTGCGGATGGTTCCGAGGAAGCCGATCGGCGGCTCGAGCGTGTTCTGACGTCCGATCCGGGGACGGGAATCATCCGGCACGTCGATGCCGGTTATGAGGCCGCGATCGAAGTTGCGGAGCGCGCGAACGTCAGAATTCCGATGAGGGACCGGGGCTCAGAGTGACATTGGCCGTCCTGAATTGCAGGCAACTGGTGACGCTTGCTGGTCCAGCGCGTCCGCGTGTCCGGCAGGAATTGCGGGATCTCGCAATTATTGAAAACGGAGCGATGCTCATTCGCGATGGTGCGATCGAACAAGCCGGGCCGCACTCGGCAATCGCTTCCCAGCTTCCTCCCGATTGCAAAGTGGTGGACGCGGGTCATCGCGTGGTTCTGCCCGGATTTGTCGATGCGCACACGCACCCGATCTTTGCCGGCACCAGGGTCGACGAATTCGAACAGCGCGCGAGTGGCGCCACATACGAAGAGATTGCGGCAGCAGGCGGAGGCATCCGGTCGACTGTCCGAAAGACTCGGGCCGCTTCCGAGGACGAGCTGTTTGAATCGGCCGCACGGCGCAGCGAGTGGTTTCTGCGCGGCGGGACGACCACGCTGGAAGCGAAGTCCGGTTACGGGTTGTCGCTCGACGACGAACTCAAGATGCTGCGAGTGATTCGCCGCTTGAATGCGCGCGGGCCTCTGCGCTATGTGCCCACGTTCTTGGGCGCGCATGAAGTTCCCGATGAATACCGGGGACGCACGCCGGAGTACGTGGACCTTGTGATCCATCGGATGCTTCCGCAAATCGCGGAGGAGAAGCTGGCCGACTATTGCGATGTGTTCTGCGAGCCTGGCATTTTCGATATTGCCGCGTCGCGCACAATACTTTCCGCCGCGCGGGATTTAGCGCTGGGCACTCGTGTCCATGCCGATCAGCTCTCTCGCTGTGGCGCATCGCAGCTCGCCGCGGAGTTGGGCGCAGCCACCGCGGACCACTTGGAGCATGCCGACGGCGCTGACATTCGAGCGCTCGCCGCCGCGGGGGTACAGCCCGTGCTGTTGCCCGCTTCGGTCTATTGTCTCGGACGCAGCAAGTTCCCTCTGGCGCCGCAAATGATCGAAGCCGGCCTCGCAGTCGTGCTGGCGACAGATTTCAATCCTGGTTCTTCACCGACTCCTTCCATCCCCTTTGTGTTATCGCTGGCGTCCACTCACATGGGCATGACGCCGGCTGAAGCGATCACCGCGACGACCATCAACGCGGCGTACAGTCTGGGCCGAGGCGATCAGATTGGTTCGCTCGAACCGGGCAAACGTGCGGATTTCGTGATCCATGATTGCGGCGACTATCGGGAGATCAGCTATTTCGTGGGAGTGGAATCGGCACATACGGTTTACATCGACGGCCACTGTGTTTACCGGAGACATGCGGATGGCTGAGGTCAAGGAGCGCGGCTGGCTGCCGGATTTCGTCTATCGCGATGGGAGGTTTGAGAGCGGAGTCGCGATCTTCGCCGATGAGAACGGACGGATCATTCGCCTCGGAAATGCCGAGGGCGATCTGGCGAAAGCCCAGCGGCTCCCGAGTCGCGCGCTTTTCCCCGGTCTCGTGAACGCGCATTCTCACAGCTTCCAACGCGTGATCCGGGCGCGGACTGAATACCGGACCAAAGCCGTCAAGGACACGTTCTGGACGTGGCGGGAGGCGATGTATCACGCTGCGCTGCGGCTTTCGCCGGAGGACGTTTACTGCGCGGCCCGAATGGCGTTTCTCGAAATGGCGCTATCGGGAATCACCGCGGTCGGCGAATTTCACTACCTGCATCATGCCCCGGATGGCGTGCCGTATGACGATCGCAATCTGCTCGCGAAACAAATCCTGCGTGCTGCGGCGGAAATCGGCATACGGATCGCATTATTGCGAACGGCTTACGTACGGGCGGGTTGGCGGAAGGAGTTGGAACCCGGCCAAGCCAGGTTCATCACGCCGCTGTCCGAGGACTTTCTCGCTGACACCGACGCGTTGGATGCATTCGTGCGCAACGAAATTCCAGCAGACCGAGCATGGATCGGCGTCGCGCCTCACAGCATCCGCGCGGTGCCGCGCGATTATCTGCTTGAGGTGGCCGACTACGCGCGAGCGCGGCAATTCCCGATTCATATGCACGTCGCCGAGCAGACCGCCGAAGTTGACGCGTGTCTCGGCGAATACGGCGCGAGGCCGGTTGAATTCCTGGATCAGATTGGTATTCTCGGCTCCCGTTTCACCGCCGTGCATGCGACTCATGTCGATGAGGGCGAGATCGCTCGATTGGCGCGGCACCGCGTCACCGTTTGCGCCTGTCCCACCACAGAGCGCAATCTTGGCGATGGCATCCTGGCAGCGGGCGATCTCGAAGCAGCCGGGGTTCCGATCTGCCTGGGTTCAGATAGCAACATCCAAATCGATTCTATGGAAGACGCGCGGAAGCTCGAATATAACCTGAGGCTTTTCAAGCGCGAGCGTGCGATTCTGGCGCCGTCACCGGAGCGAGAAAGCCTGGCCATCGGGTTGTTCAAAACGGCGACTGAAAACGGAGCAGCGAGTATCGGCGCAGACGGAGGAAGTTTACAAGTCGGCCGGCCTGCTGACTTCTTCAGCGTGGATCTCAATGACATCTCGATAGCCGGAGCCGACCGCGAATCGCTACTCAGTCACATTGTTTTCGCCTTGCAGCGCCCGGCGATTCGCGACGTATTCGTGGGCGGCGAAGCCGTCATCAAAGAGGGCCGCCACGTGAACCAAGAGCAGATCGTCCAGCAATTCGCCGAATTGCAGGAGCGCTTATGGAGGTAGACAGAAAGTGAAAACCGCCAGTGACATCCTGCTCGATCTCGTCGCGATTCCTTCGGTCTCATCGATGGCAAATCAGCCGGTGATCGATTACGTTCTGACGTTCTTAGATCCGGCCTTGTGGATCATTGCGCCCTACACGTACCGTGATGGCGCGGGGGTTGAAAAGTCGAATCTGGTCGCGATGGCCCGGAATACCGCCGATGCGCCGGCCGAGTTGGCCTTTGTTTGCCATACCGACACTGTGCCGTACGAAGCGAGCTGGGCAGATGCAGTTCATCCCATGATTCGGAACGGCAATCTCTACGGGCGCGGAAGCTGCGACGTCAAGGGCTTTCTCGCGTGCGTTCTGACCGCGCTGTCGCAGGTGGATCTTCAGGCGCTCTCGAGGCCACTGGCGCTTGTTTTGACGGCTGATGAAGAAGTCGGTTGTATCGGCGCGAAGCATCTGGTTCAGAAGAGCGCGATTCATTCCCGGTACGGCGTTATCGGCGAACCTACGGGCCTGCGGCCGGTTCGGGCAGGCAAAGGATATGCTTTGGCGGAAATCACGATTCGCGGCCGGGAAGCGCACAGTGCGTTTCCTGCCCAGGGCCGTTCGGCGATCTTTGATGCGGCGCGCGTTCTTCGCAGCCTCGAAAAGCTGGCGCAAGAAATTTCCGTCAAGCAAAATCCGGACTTCGATCCTCCCTTCACGACGCTGAACGTGGGACTGATCCGGGGCGGGACGGCCAAGAACATCATCCCTGGAGAATGCCGAATCACCGTGGAATGGCGGCCGATTCCAGGTCAAGATCCGGCGTGGGTAGTGGGGCTGCTGCAAGACAAACTCACAGAGTGCGCTTTTCAAAGGCCGGGACTCGAAGCCACGCTCGAGGTCTTGCGTATAGACCCTCCATTTGAGCCAAGCGCTACGCAGAGTCTCGCCGCCATGGTGGAATCCCTTGTCGATCGCGCGGCGACTACTGTGGCGTTCGGCAGCGAAGCGGCGCACCTCCGGCACGCGATCGACGAGCTCATGGTGTTTGGCCCGGGCGACATGACTACAGCGCACAAGACCGGCGAATACGTTCCTATATCTGAGTTAGATAAATGCGTGTCGGTTCTCAAAACCCTGATCGAACGCCTTTGCAAATAGCCTACTGCATCCGCGGCCACTCCTCGATTTTGATCCGTGCAATGAGCGTCGCGCCTCCCTTGCCGTCCGAGCCAAATATCAAGGCCTCGCCATCCGTCAAACCTTTTGACCACTGCGGGAAGGCACGGCTCATATTCGGAAAGTGAGTGACGATGATCGTATTGGTGCGCGCCGGAAGCTCCGTAATCTTCTTCTTTAGCCACGCGGCTTGCGCTTCGCTTACGCCTTGCATGCTCTGACCACCGTCACCTAGTTCGGGCACGGGCCGCGGATCGGGAAGCTGCGCAAGCCGTACTGTTTCAAGAGCGCGATACGTAGGGCTCGAGAATACTTCGCCAATCGGAATCATCAACCGACGCATGGCTTGCCCCATGGCAATCGCACTCGCGCGGCCCCCTTCGTCCAACTGCCGTTCGCGATTCACGTTGTCCGGATTAGCGGTTTGCGGATCGGGCGCCTCGCGCGGCGAACTTGCGTGGCGCATGGCGATGACACAGCCACCATGCTGCAAGGCTTTTAGCAGCGGTTCGCCCGACAAGGTTTGTCCGTGCGCAGTTCCGGTGATGAGTAAGACAGCACAAGCGAGAGATCTCATGAAATTATCCTATCGCTGCTTTGCCGCTGCCAACGCCTCAGGACTCAGGGACCGATATTCAATGCAAAGGGCGGCGATATGGCATCGCCTCTCGCGGTGACCTGAAGGTTGCACGCCGCAACGGTGGAAACCGTGACTCCCGCCAAATGGCGCCAAAGCGGCGCACAACGGAGCGCTCGATGAAATAGCTGCGTTACAAATCGGTCAGCGCGAAGGTCACGGTTGCAGAAGTATTCGGCGCCGCCGAAGTCTTGTTATTGGAGTCGACAGTCGTTTTGTCCGTCGCATCTGTTCCGTTCACCAGGCGCACGGAAGTTAGGGTCTGGAGATCGTTGCCGGTTACCGAACAACTGACATTGCCTCCGGTAACCTGGCTGAAGTCGAGGTATTGTGCAATGGCTGTATGAGGGCCGGTCATGGCGGCAACCTGCCGCGACCTCAAGGAGCGCACGATGGCCCTAGCGCTGTTCGAACCCAGCCGCCTTCATGAGGCCGAAATGGGGGTTGTCGTCGAGTACGTTAATAAGGATGACAGGCCACCGCACGTAGATACCGAAGGAGGCTCACCAAAAGATGCTTGCGGCCCGGATCACGCAAGCGTGATTTTGCGCGGGAACTGCGCGTTGTCTTCGAGAAATGTTTTCTTCCGGCTCAAATCGGCCCGAGTCGGTTGAACGTTCCCGTCCACGTCCGTAGCGCGAGAAACCAGGGTATGTTCGCCCGGCGTTGCACCGTTCCAGTCGAAGGTGAATAGCTTCCAGGCGAATCGCGTGTTCGATTTGTCGAGCGCGGCGGCTTGCCAGGATCCGCCATCGACGCTGACTTCCACGGACTTGAGCGGCGTCCCGTCGTTCAAAACGAAGCCAAACACCTGGTAGCCGTTCGAGTTCTTGCGCACGCGTGCGATAACCGACTTCAACTGCATATGCGTAACTTCGGTCTCCACCCACTGCGTCCCGGGATCCGTGTCTTCGCCCGTGCCTCCGACGCCGCGCAGATTACGATACCAGCGGGCCTGGAAGTTGCCGAGATAGCGGTCCTCTTGCAGATGGATTTCGGACAGCCATTTCACGTTGGCGACACCGTACCAGCCCGGCATGATCAGCCGAACCGGAAAGCCCTGATCGCGCGTGAGTGGTTGGCCATTCAGCGCGTAGGCCAGCAGCGGCTCGGGTTTCATCGCATGTTCCAACGTGATGCTGCGGCCAAACTGCTGTTCGAGTTTGTAGGTGTTCTCGCGAAAGACCACGTCTTCCTTGCCGCGATCGGTGCCGAAGAACACCACTTCGCGCGCCTTCGGGCCGACGCCGGCCTGCTTCAACACTCGGCTCAGCGGCACACCGGTAAATCGCCCGGACGAAGAAAGCCCCTGGAAAAAGCGGCCACTGTTGCCGGAGCACTCATAGCCATTCACCAGGTCGATGGACTTCATGCTCTTCAGATCGGCGAGCGAAAGTTCAACGGGCTGATTCACCATCCCAGTCAACTTCAGCCGATACGAATTCCCGTCGATTTCGGGACGGTTGTAATGCTGGATGAAGAAGAACTGGTCGTTGGGCGTGATATGGCCGTCGATCTTACGGATGTCGAGAAAGCGGTTGGCGGCGTTGGGATTCCCGTTCACCTTGTAGTCTTTCGGGTAGTCGGTGAACGGAATGTCGGCTTCGCCATCCGCCAGCGCTGGCAGATTCCAATGCGTTGCCAGTCCGAAGATGCCGGCCGCGGCCAAGCCGGTCTTCAAAGTGTCTCTTCGATTGATCTGTTGCGGCATATGGATGTGTTCTCATAATACGCCTTCATGGGAACGCCGCCAAATAGCCCGCCGCTACCTCTGTTCCGAAACCGATTTCTCCGCCAGATCGCCCAGGATCGGCAGCTTGTACGTCTCGTCGTGCGACGTCTTGACGATCATGAAAATCCAGGCGACGAACACAGCCGCCTTCATGAGCCCGGGGAAGACTTGGTGGAACGGCGAACCCGCGAGCCGAAACATGGGACTGAGAAACCAATCCACCAGCAGCCAGGTGACGAAGAGGTACAGCCCCTGGAAGGCGTGGAATCGGACGCGCGTGTCTTCGCGAAATCGCGCCGAGGCCAGCACCACGATGGCGACAATCCACCCTAGGATCGGGATGTAGCAGAGCAGCGAAGCAGTACGCGGACTGATGCCCTGCATGTAATCCACGGCCGGGGATGCGCTTAGCGGTTGCCGGGCGCCGCAAACGCCGCAATAGGCGTCCCTTTCCCCGACGTTCTTTCCGCATTGGCAGCAGTACGGCATGGCTTCCTAATCATTATTACGTTACGATTTCGCGCGGCGTTCCTGCAATATGGCCCTTCTGTAATATGGCCTTGTGATACGATGCGGCACATGCGCACCGCGAAACTCGGCCTCGCTCTGCTGGCCCTCCTGCTTCCCTCCATGGCGGCAGCCCGCTCGCTCGAAATCTTCTTCGTGGACGTGGAGGGCGGGCAGTCGACACTGATCGTCAGCCCATCGGGCCAGTCGCTGCTCATTGACACCGGCTGGCGCGGATTTGAAGGCCGCGATGCCGACCGGATCGCGCAGGCGGCCAGAGCTGCCAAGATCAAGCAGATCGATTATTTGCTCATCACCCATTACCATCGCGATCACGTGGGCGGCGTGCCGCAATTGGCCGATCGCTTGAAGATCCTGAACTTCGTCGATCACGGGCCCAACACCGAGGATTCGAAAGTCACGAAAGAAGACTACTCCGATTACGTGAAGACCATCCAGCGCGGCGAACACATGGTGGTGAAGCCGGGCGATACGGTTCCGATCAAGGGGCTTTCGGTCCAGGCATTGACGGCCAATGGCGAGCACATCGACAAGCCGCTTGCGGGCGCGGGCCAGCCTAATCCGTTCTGCGCGGCCACTCCCAAACGCGATCCCGATCCAACCGAGAACGCCCGATCGCTCGGCGTGCTGGTGACCTTGGGCGAATTTCGATTCCTCGATCTCGGCGATTTGACGTGGAACAAGGAACTGGAGCTGATGTGCCCCAACAATCCCATCGGCACGGTGGATGTGTTGCTAGTGTCGCATCATGGGTTGAATCAATCCAATTCGCCGGCGTTGGTGCACGCGGTGCATCCGCGCGTCGCCATCATGAACAACGGCGCGCGCAAAGGAGGCAGTCCGGACGCCTGGCAGATTGTGAAAGATTCACCGGGGCTGGAAGACTTGTGGCAACTGCACTACGCCGAGGCGGGCGGCAAGGAGCATAACGTGCCCGATTCGTTCATTGCGAATGTGGACACGCAGGACGCGGGCGACTACATCAAGCTCACCGCCGACAGCAATGGATCATTCACGGTTTGGAACCAGCGCAATAAATTCGAGAAAGTTTACAAGGGAGCTAAGAAGTAACAATAGCCGCCAGCACTATGCCGATTCTTGACTTCGGTGAAGAAGAAGAGGTGACCTACGATTTCGAGTTGGCGCGCAACCAAGTGGATGAAGCGGACATGCGAGCGGTGCTGCTGCAGGCCATGTCGCGCAGTTCGCTGTCGCTCGTGGCGCTGCGGAGCGAGGACATCGAGGCGACGCCTAAGATGAAAGTGACGGCGCAGATCAAGGGATTGGGAAGGCAAGACAACGCGCTGGAGCAGTTCGTGGTGCGGTTTATCGCTCGAGGCCGGGGTGAGCTCGGTGAGTTGCACAGTGCATCCGCAGGTGCTGGAATGAGGATGAGAAGGCTGGTAGCAGTACTGGCAATGTGTGTGTCGGGGCCCGCGCTTGAGGGCCAGACCGCAAATCCGCCGAACCAGCCGGTTTTTGTGGTCCGCCAGCCAACGATATTAGCGTTTTTTCCGCCGGTTACGTCGAAGGAACTCGATCAAGATCCCGATACGAATGAGGCGTTGTCCGACTTCCAGCTATACGCCAATCAGGTTCGCGGACCTTTATCCAAGCTTGGTGTAGATTTCCAGCAGGTATACGCACGTTCATTTCGCGTTATCAACGCCGGTAGGACCACCACCTTTCATCCCGCCGGCACGAAGGTTGGGTACTATTTCGTCGCGCCGGGAAGGAAGCCGCGAATCGAATATGGCGTCGAAACAGATCTTGACATATTGCAGGTGGCCAAAGACCACTTCGGCATCACCGCGAAATAGCGGCAGCGGTCGGCGGCGGGGTCCGTACGGCGGACGAGGCAGCGTTAGCCGAATATTCATCGAAGAATCGCGATCCGCCAGCTATCATGGGAGTCCGGAGGACCCATGGCCCACGATCCTGCCACCCCCAACGCCCACCACGGGCACGAACTCACCCGCGTGATGCGCCCCATGTACGCGCGGCATTGGCTGCTCGGCCCCGCGCCGCGCCACTCCATCCCCGAGGACGGTATGCCGCCCAGCACTGCCTACCATTTGATCCACGACGAGCTGATCTTCGACGGCAGCTCGCGCTTCAACCTCGCCACGTTTTGCAGCACCTGGATGGACCCCGAAGCCCGGCACCTCATGTCCGAAACGTTCGACAAGAACATGATCGACAAGGACGAGTATCCGCAGACCGCCGAGCTTGAGATGCGCTGCGTCCACATGTTGGCCGATCTGTGGCATGCTCCCGACGCCGCGAACACCATGGGCACTTCGACCATCGGATCGAGCGAAGCGTGCATGCTGGGCGGCCTGGCGCTGAAGTGGCGCTGGCGCGAGAAGATGCGCAAGCTGGGAAAACCGGCGGATCGTCCGAACCTGGTGCTCGGCACCAACACTCAGGTCTGCTGGCATAAATTCCTGCGCTATTGGGATGTGGAGGAGCGGCCAGTCCCGCTCGAAGGCGACGATTGCGTCACCGATCCCGAGCGCGCCGCCGCGGCCTGTGACGAGAACACCATCGGCGTGGTCAGTGTGCTGGGCAGCACGTTCACCGGCGATTACGAAGATGTCAGCGGGTTGAGCGCCGCGCTGGATCGGCTACAAGAACGAACCGGCCTGGACATTCCCATCCATGTCGACGGCGCGAGCGGAGCGTTCGTCGCGCCGTTCCTTCAGCCCGACGTCGTGTGGGACTTCCAACTGCCGCGTGTGAAGTCCATCAATACGTCCGGGCACAAGTATGGGCTGGTTTACCCCGGTGTCGGTTGGATCGTCTGGCGCGAAGCATCCGACCTGCATCCTGATTTGATCTTCAATGTGGACTATCTGGGCGGCACCATGCCCACCCTCGCGATCAATTTCTCCCGCCCCGCCAGCCAGGTCGTCGCGCAGTATTACAATTTGATCCGGCTCGGCAAGTCGGGATATCGCGCCATCCATCAGGCCTGCCAGGACGTGGCCGTCGACCTCGCGAAGCGAATCGCCGAGATCGGCCCCTTCGAGTTGCTCAGCGATGGACGAACGCTGCCCGTGTTCGCATGGACGCTGAAGGAGCCGACGCATTGGTCGCTCTACGATCTGGCGGATCGGCTGCGCGACCGCGGCTGGCAGGTGCCCGCCTACCGTATGCCCGCCAACCGGCAGGATATGGTTGTCCAGCGCGTCGTAGTTCGCAACGGGTTCACGCACGACCTGGCCGACATGCTGCTGCGCGACATTCGCCGCCACCTGGATTGGTTCGCTACGCAGCCCGGCCTGAAGGCCACCGTGAGCGGCGCGGGCTTCCATCACCAGTTGTTTCGAGAAACCCGCCGGAAGCCTGGTGCGTCCCTCCCTTGACCGAATCTCGCTAAGGGCCTAGAATGATAGCAGTTCCGATTCTCGTCTGGCGGTGATTTGTATGAAACTAAAGCACTTTTTGGCGTTGTCCAGCGTTGCGGCGATGGCCTTGGCGGGCGTTTCTCTCACGGCGGCGCCTCAAGCCGCATCCCAGACGGACACTACGCCTGCCGCGTCGCAGCGTGACACGGTCTCCAAGCCGATGACCGCCAAGCAGAAAAAGAAGCAGGAAGAGAAGCTTCGCAAAGAGCTGGAAACGCCCTACAAGAAGTGGCTGAACGAAGATGTGACGTACATCATCACCGATGAAGAGCGCAAGGCGTGGAAGAGGTTGAGCACCGACGACGAGCGTGAGCAATTCATCGAACAGTTTTGGCTGCGGCGCGACCCGACGCCCGACACCGAAGAAAACGAGTACAAGGAAGAGCACTACCGCCGCATCGCCTATGCCAACGAGCGATTCGCTTCCGGCATTCCGGGATGGAAGACCGACCGCGGCCGGATCTACATCGTGTACGGCCCGCCCGACGAGATCGACGATCATTCTTCCGGCGGCAGTTATGACCGGCCATATGAAGAAGGTGGCGGCACAACGTCGACGTTTCCGTTCGTGGACTGGACATACCGCTACATCGAAGGTGTCGGCAGCAACGTCAAGATCGAATTCGTGGACACCACTATGTCGGGCGAATTCCGCATGACCATGGACCCGTCGGAGAAAGATGCTTTGACCTACGTCCCCGGCGCCGGCCTGACGTTGTCCGAAATGATGGGGACATCGGATAAGTCGCAGCGCTTCACCCGCACCGACGGTACGACGCTCGGAACGGGCACTCAGCCCTTGCCGGCCAGCATGGACGAATTCGAGCGGCTGGGCCAATTCGCGAATCTGCAAAAAGCGCCGCAGGTGAAGTTCAAGGATCTGCAGGCGGTGGTCAGCTCCAGCATCCGGTATAACAATCTGCCGTTCAAAGTGCGGGCGGACTATATCAAGATGACCGATTCCACCATCCTCACCACGGTGACCATCGAGCTGCAGCGGCGCGATCTGCAGTTCAAGCAGAAGGACAACGTCGCCACCGCAACGGTGAACATTTTCGGCCGCATCACCTCCATTACCGGACGCGTGGTGAACACCTTTGAAGATCCTGTCACCGTGGAAGTTCCGGCCAATCTGCTGGATAAGGCCCTCAACGGCGCGTCCATATATCAGAAGGAAATTCCGCTCGCGCCCGGATTGTACCGGCTGAACGTGGTTTGCAAGGACATCACGGGCGGGAACATGACCACCTATCCTATGGCGTTGAACGTTCCCCACTTTGACGACGAGAAGCTGGCATCCAGCAGCTTGATTCTGGCGGATCTGATCGAAAAGGTCCCAACCAGAAGTATCGGCACCGGCCAGTTTGTCATCGGAGACACCAAGGTCCGGCCGCGGTTGACCGACACTTTCGAACGCAACGAGAAGCTCGGAATTTACACCCAGTTCTACAATTTCGCGCCGGATGAAAAGACCAAAAAGCCGAATGCGTCCATCGAATACGACATCACCAAGTCCGGCTCAGCTCAATCGGTGCTGCACTATACCGAGGAAGTGACCGCGATTCCGGGGTATTCTTCGCAGCAGGTGACCGTGGAGAAACTATTGCCGCTCCAATCGCTGGAGCCTGGCCAGTACACTTTGAATATGAAGGTCGTGGACCGGAACAGTAAGCAGACGTTAACACCGACCGCCAATTTTACGATAAAGTAAGGTCTGAGGCGGTGGGCGCACCTGGCCCGGCCGCGGCAGTCAGTACGGCATGCAGACCGTTCGACCCAAACTCGTTGTCCGCGTGGGTGCCGCGCTTTTGTTGTCCGCGTTGGCGGCCTTCCCGGCAACTCCGGGTACCATCGCGGGAAGCATCGCTGGTATTGTGCGCAATCCGAGCGGCGTTCCCCAGATGGGTGCGTCCGTGTTCCTCTTTAATCGCTCCGAGCGCCTCATTTTGCGCGGTATCACGAACGAACACGGCGTATTCGGTTTCGCCCTTCTCCCCCGGACGTCTATTCCGTCCGTGTATCGCTTGCCAGTTTCGTTCCAGCCGTAAAGCAGAAGATCGCCGTGCAGCCGGGCATGCAAAGCCTGCTGTACGTGAATCTCGCGAGTGTGCTGAGCTCCATCGAGCTGGTATATGCCAGCCCGGGCGATGGCGCGCTGATGAGCGACGATTGGAAGTGGGTGCTGAAGGAATCGGCGTCCACCAGGCCGGTGTTGCGAATGTTACCCGGCATGGAGGTTCCCGACCCCAGCCTGACCAGCTCATCGGACCCCAACCAGCGCCAATCTCCCGTCGGCAGCATGTTCTCCGACACGCGGGGGGTCTTCAATCTATCGGCGGGCGATGCGGGTTCGCTCGGTAGTTCTTCGGCGCAGGCCGATTTAGGGACGGCGTTCGCTCTCGCGACGTCGGTGTTCGGGCACAATGAGGTCCAACTGAGCGGCAATGTCGGATACAGCGCGCACTCTGGATTGCCCGCAGCCGGTTTCCGCACCAGCTATAGCCACGACGGATCGGGCCCGGTGGTGTCGGCGACGGTTCAGCAAGTCTATCTCACGGGATCCACCGACGGCACACCCGCGTTCCGCACCATGTCGGTGTCGATGCATGACAGCCGTATGCTGACCGATAATCTGCGGATGGATTATGGCGGGTCGTTCGACTCGGTGAGCTATGTGGATCGCCTGCATTCGCTGAGCAAGTTCGGCCGTCTGACCTACGACCTGGGAAGGGGCGGCCAGGTCAAAGTTGGTTTCAGCTCGGGCGGGCCACCGACCGAGTTGTTGGTGGATTCGCACGATTCCCAGTCGCCCACTCGCGGTGATTCCGAAACGCTCGCGCAGGATTTGGCAGCGCTGGCTGTGTTGCCGCGCCTCTCCTTGCTCGATGGGCATGCGGCGGTTCAACGTTCGCAGGATTTCGAAATCGGATACGAGAAGAAGATCCACGCTACTACCTTGAACGTCAGCGGTTACAGCGAGCGGGTGAGCAACACGGCCATGATCGTGGTGGCGCCCGAGGGCGCTTTCGCGGCGGGCGATCTGCTTCCCGATATTTCTTCGCAGAACAGCATCCTCGACGCCGGTAGCTTCCATCGCTTGGGCTTTGCATCTTCGGCCTCGCGAGCCCTGGGCGATCGGGTGCAAGTGGGAGTTTCGTTCGGCAGCAGCGGGGCGCTTGCGGCCGGCAGCGAGAGTTCCACTACTGCCGATGCCCTGCGCGACCGGCTGCAAACCGCGCAACGTTTTTGGGCCAGCGCGCGAGCCTCGGCCAAGCTTCCCGTCACCGGCACCGTGATCACTGGCAGCTATGAATGGATGGATTACAACGACACCATCATGCCGGATCACGTCTACCTGACCGAGAGTCCCTACGCCGCCACCGGCTTGAATGTGCGCGTCCGCCAGCCCATCCCCTCGGTGCCTGGAATGCCCGGACGGCTGGAGGCGACCGCTGAGCTGCAAAACGGACTGGCGCAAGGCTACATGCCGATCACGCAAGGCGGCCAGCAAGTGACGCTGGTGCAGTCGCCACGGGCGCTGCGCGGCGGGCTCAGCTTCATTTTCTGAAGTCGCATTAGCCACACATGAACACCGATCTGTGTTGTTCTGCGTCTATCGGCGGCCAATCGTCCCTCTTCACAACTTTTTAATTCCTTCCTAAGGACTTCTTCAGTCCCCGGATTCTACCCTCGTAACTGGAAGGGCGAAATCCCATGGCACTCGCACTGGAAAGAATGATCGCGCCGGTTACCGGTGTCCCGGCTCGACCGCCGCTCGAAGAAACCGGCTCCAAGCTGAACATCTCGGTGATCTTTACCTCGGTGGAGGCGACGCTGGCCGCGTTGAAGGAGGCTGGCAGCCTGGCGAGCAGCCTGGGCGGTCAAATCACGCTCGTGGTGCCGCAGATTGTTCCGTATCCGCTGCCCCTCACCAGCCCGCCCGTGTTGGTCGACTTCAACGAACGGCGCCTCAAGGTGATCGCCAGCGGCTGCCGGGTAGAAACGCGCGTTTGCATCTACCTGTGCCGCGACGCCTTGGAAACCTTGCAGTCCGTCTTGAAGCCCCATTCGCTGGTCGTGATCGGAAGCCGAAAGACCTGGTGGCCGTGGCCGACCGCCGAGAAGCGATTGGCCGCCAAGTTGCGGCATTCCGGCCATGAAGTGGTCGTAACAGAAAGGGAATAAGTATGCTCGACCTGTTCTACGTCGCAGTCGGTTGCCTGTTTCTGGCTGTCTGCTGGGCCTTCACCAAGGCCTGCGACAAGCTCTAGGAGGAAGATTCCATGGACTATATCATCGCCGGCATCACTTCGCTCGGCCTTTTCGTTTATTTGGTTTACGCGCTTCTCCGGCCGGAGAAGTTCTAGGGGAGCTATATGACAAGCGCTGGAGTATTACAGATTCTGCTGTTTTTCGCGCTGATCCTGGTGTGTGTAAAGCCGCTGGGTGCCTTCATGGCGAACGTCTTTGACGGTCGGCGGACATTCCTGCACCCGGTGTTGCGCTGGCTGGAAGTCTTGACCTACAAGGTTACCGGCGTTCGCGAGGACGTCGAGCAGCGTTGGACACAATACACTGCCTCGGTCCTGGCCTTCAGCGTCTTCGGCTTCCTGCTGGTGTACCTGATGCAAAGGGCCCAGGCTTATTTGCCGTTCAATCCCCAGAACTTTGGGACGCCGAACGTTCCCCCGGACCTGGCGTTCAATACAGCTACCAGTTTTCTGACCAACACCAACTGGCAGGCATACACCGGTGAGGCCACACTCAGCTACTTCGTGCAGATGGCGGCGCTGACGGTTCAGAACTTTTTGTCGGCCGCCGCGGGATTGGCAATCGCGATTGCTGTGATCCGCGGTTTTGCGCGGCATGAGATGCGCACGCTGGGAAATTTCTGGGTGGACACGACGCGGGCCACGCTCTATGTGTTGCTGCCGATTTCGTTTATCGGCGCATTGTTTCTGTGCTCGCAAGGTGTGATTCAAAACCTGAAACCGTACACCACGGTGACCACGGTGGAAGGCGCCAAGCAGACCATCGCGCAAGGGCCGGTGGCTTCGCAAGAGTCGATCAAAGAATTCGGCACCAATGGCGGCGGCTTCTTTAACGCCAACTCCGCGCATCCGTTCGAAAATCCGAATCCGATTACGAATCTGTTCGAGATGTGGTTGCTCCTGGTGATTCCAGCGGCGTTGACCTACACCTTCGGCAAGATGGTCGGCGACACGCGCCAGGGGTGGGCCATTTTCGCGGCCTTTACCGTGATGTTTTTTATTGGCGTATTTGTCTGTTACGGGTTCGAGCAGCAGGGCAATCCGATCCTCGCCAAAATGGGGCTTCAGACCGCCGCCACGGCGACCCAGCCGGGCGGGAACATGGAAGGCAAGGAAGTGCGTTTCGGCGTGGTCAACTCCACGCTATGGGCCACCATCACCACCGATACCAGTTGCGGCGCGGTCAATTCGATGCATGACAGTTATCTTCCGATCGCCGGGCTGGTCCCGCTGCTGAACATGATGACCGACATCGTCATCTTCGGCGGCGTCGGCGCGGGCATGTACGGCATCTTGATTTACGCCATCATCGCCGTTTTCATTGCAGGTCTGATGGTGGGTCGCACGCCCGAGTATCTCGGCAAGAAACTCGAGCAGAAGGAGGTGAAGATGGCGATGCTGGCCATCATCGTCACCTCGGCCTGCATCCTCGTTTTCAGCGCCATTTCATCGGAAGCGGCCTTTGCCGCGAAGGGGTATTGGAATCCTCCGGGCGCCGCGATTGCCAACATGAACAACAGCGGTCCGCATGGGTTGGCGGAAATTCTGTACGCATACACCAGCAGCACGGGCAACAACGGCAGCGCTTTTGCCGGAATCAACGTGAACACGCCCTGGTATAACCTCACGCTCGGGCTTTCGCAGTTGATAGGCCGCTTCCTGTTCCTGATTCCGATTCTCGCGGCGGCTGGCAGTCTGGCGGCGAAGAAGAAAGTACCCGTCACCAGCGGCACATTCCCCACGCACGGGCCGTTGTTTGTGGGCCTGCTGGTGGGCACGGTGGTCATCATTGCCGTCCTGACGTATTTCCCGGCGGTGTCGCTCGGGCCGATCGTCGAACATTACTTAATGCATAGCGGCAGGCTGTTTTCGCTGATTACGTTGCCGTTCGGGAGCTAATTCATGTCCACAACTACTACATCTCCGCACATTTCCCCGGAACCGCCGGTGCAAGAAGATCCTACGTCTCTTCTCCCGAAGAAGCTGGCTCGGTCGCGACCCTTATTCGATCCAGAGATCGTCAGTCGCGCGATCCAGGCGTCGTTCCTCAAGTTGAACCCCGTTACACTGGCGAAAAATCCAGTGATGTTCGTGGTGGAAGTGGGGGCGCTGCTCACCACCGTCTTTGTCGTTCGCGACATATTCGTTGGCGCCGCTGGGCTGAAATTTGGAATACAGATCGCGCTCTGGCTGTGGTTCACGGTGCTATTCGCCAACTTCGCCGAGGCGATGGCGGAAGCGCGCGGCAAGGCGCAAGCCGACAGCCTGCGTAAAACCAAGACCGACGCGCTGGCCAAGCGGATAACCGCGGGCGGCAAGATCGAGCAGTGCACCGCTTCGGCATTGCGCGCGGGCGACGTGGTGAGCTGCGACGCCGGTGAGTTGATCCCTGGCGACGGCGAAGTGATCGAAGGCATCGCGACCGTGGACGAATCGGTCATCACGGGCGAGAGTGCGCCGGTGATCCGCGAATCGGGCGGCGACCGCAGCGCTGTCACTGGCGGCACGCGCGTGCTCTCGGATCACATCAAGATTCGGATTACGTCCAACCCCGGTGAAACGTTCCTGGATCGCATGATCGCGCTGGTGGAAGGCGCCGAGCGTCAAAAGACGCCCAACGAGATCGCTCTGAACATTTTGATCGCCGGATTGACCCTGATCTTTTTATTGGCCGTGGTTACACTACAGCCCTACGCGGCGTTCAGTGTTTCCCAGGCCGGCGCAGGCGCCGTGCCGAGCGTAGCGGTGCTGGTTTCCTTGTTAGTTTGCTTGATCCCGACCACCATCGGCGGATTGCTTTCCGCCATCGGAATCGCGGGCATGGACCGCGTGATGCAGCACAACGTACTCGCCATGAGCGGCAAGGCAGTGGAAGCCGCCGGCGACGTGAACTCGCTGCTGCTCGACAAGACCGGCACCATCACGTTGGGAAATCGCCAGGCCGTGGAATTTTTGGCCATCACCGGCGTCACCGATGAGGAGTTGGCCGACGCGGCGCAGCTTTCCAGCCTCGCCGATGAGACTCCCGAGGGCCGCTCCGTTGTGGTTCTGGCGAAAGAGAAATACGGGTTGCGCGGCCGCCACATTCCCGAGCATGCCGCGAATTTCATTCCGTTCTCGGCCTACACCCGCATGAGCGGCGTCGATTTTGAAGGCCGTGAGCTTCGCAAGGGCGCCACCGAAGCGATCTGCAATTTCGTGAAAGAGCGCGGCGGCGACGTTCCCGGATACTTTCAGGAGATGAGCGACCGCATCGCGCGCAACGGCGGCACACCGCTCGCGGTATGCGATGGCAGCCGTTTGCTGGGCATCATTCACCTGAAGGACATCGTCAAGGGCGGTATGAAGGAGCGCATTGGGCAGCTTCGCACCATGGGCATTCGCAGCATCATGATCACGGGCGACAATCCGTTGACTGCCGCCGCCATCGCCGCCGAAGCCGGAGTGGACGATTTTCTGGCGCAGGCCACGCCCAAGGACAAGCTCGAGTACATCAAGAAGGAGCAGGCGGCGGGGCGCCTGGTCGCGATGACCGGAGATGGCACCAACGACGCGCCCGCTCTCGCGCAGGCCGACGTCGGGCTCGCGATGAACACCGGCACCATGGCCGCTAAGGAAGCCGGGAACATGGTGGATCTCGATAGCAATCCCACCAAGCTGATTGAAGTGGTGGCGATCGGCAAGCAATTGCTGATCACGCGCGGCGCGCTCACTACGTTCTCCATCGCCAACGACGTCGCGAAGTATTTCGCGATCATCCCGGCCATGTTCATGGCGACCTATCCGTCGCTCGCCAAGCTCAACATCATGGGGCTGCACACGCCGCAGAGCGCGGTGCTGGCGGCAGTCATTTTCAACGCGCTGATCATCATCGCGCTGGTTCCGCTCGCCTTGCGGGGCGTGAAATATCGTCCCCTCGACGCAGCCAGCCTGCTGCGCCGCAATCTGCTGATCTATGGAATCGGCGGCATCCTTGTGCCGTTCCCCGGCATTTGGGCCATCGATCAATTGCTGGCGCTGTTTCATTTAGCGTAGTAGCTCTGGGAGGAATTTATGTTGTCACAACTTTGGCCCGCTCTTCGCATCAACATCTTTCTGACAATTCTGCTGGGCGTCGGTTATCCGCTCGCGGTCACGGGCATTTCGCAACTCATCTTTCCGCATCAGGCTAACGGCAGCCTCATCACCAAGAATGGCCAGGTGATCGGCTCGGAGCTGATCGGACAGAACTTCACTAAGCCCGAATACTTCCAACCGCGGCCGTCCGCGGCGGGGAACGACGGCTATGATCCCACGGCATCGGGCGGCTCCAATTACGGCCCGACTAATCAAAAGCTGATCGACCGCGTGAAGGCCTCCGTGGAGAAATTCCATAAGGATAATCCGGATTATCACGGTCCGATCCCGGCTGATTTGCTGACGGCATCGGGCAGCGGTCTCGATCCCGACATCAGTCCGGCGTCGGCGCAAGCCCAGGCCCTCCGCGTCGCGAAAGCCCGCGGTATTTCCGCCGATCAGCTCAACCAGCTAGTGGCACGGTACACCAAGGCGCCCGATCTCGGACTGCTGGGCGAGCCGCGAGTGAACGTGCTGAAACTAAACCTGGCGCTGGACCAGCAATTTCCGAAAAAGTAGTTCGGGCGAGTTTCTTACATAGGCGCTTGCAGGGCAAACGTGGTGCGTCGGTTCCTGCAAGAGCTATTTTTTTTCATTAGAGCTACCATTGAGCCGAGAGGTGACCTATGATTCTCTGCGATCTGTGCGGCCAAGCGAAGCAATGCCAGCCCAAGGAAATTGAGCGCAAGGAGTACGACATCTGCGCCGAGTGTTGGAATCCGTTGGTGGAAAAACTGAAAGGGAAGGGCCGGGTGAAGAAGGAGCGGGAAATGGTGTTCTTGCCGCCTCTGACCAAGGAACCCGAGCGCCAAGAGCCGAAACCGGCGCCTGGCGATCCGCCCAAGATTTGGGGTGGAGTGGCCCGACCGCACTAGTCCGAATCAGTTGGAATCAGCACCAGGGATGCTAAACTGGTGTTGCACACGGCGGCTGTAGCTCAGTTGGTAGTAGCGCCAGATTGTGGTTCTGGATGTCGTGGGTTCAAATCCCACCAGCCGCCCCAGAATCAACATTCTGGATTCAAGCTACGGTGTAGAGGCAACACGAACTCGTACATCGATTGCCAGCAGATGACGAGCTGATATTTGCCTATTTTCGTGACAGCTATCCCGTCCGGGACAGCGCTTCAATTCAAGTGTGCAAAAATTATCGCTCGTTAAGAACAGCCCGGCCGGGGCCGCCGGCTAGACCTTAAAAGCGATACTCGGTGCCCCGGATGGACATCGTCTTCATAAAGTCCTGAAGCTCCACCTCCCCGCGAAACTTGGAACGGTCGTATCGCTCATAGTGAACTATTTCTTCGAGCGCCCGGCGTGGATGATGAATCGTAGGACTTCGCTTCGCAAACCCAATGGGAAGCAAATGATAAATCTGCAACGGCTCCGGAATGCCGAGGAGGGATTTGAGCATCACGCTGAAATAGGGCGAGGCTACATCGCTGATGTACATGGAGCTGAGACCCAGCGCCTCGGCGGCCAGTAGCATTTGCAAGACGCAGTTCGCCAGGCTGCTATAAAAGTGCGCTTCCCACTTGTCCAGCTTTGTGCGCATTGGATAGGCGTCGTTCGTGCGCGGATCACCGAGCACGACTACATGGACAGGAGCATGGCGGAAGTCCACACCGGCATTCACACGGCGGCGCTGCCCGCGCGTCGCCTCCTCGATTTCGATCTTGTCGCGCATCTGAATCTTGAAGATCTCCACAATCTTTTCCCGAATCTCCAAGTCTCGTATTACAAGGAATTCCCAGGGCTGCGAGTTTCCAGCCGAGGGAGCCCATCGCGCCGCTTCCAGTATCGTTTCAATAAGTTCATCCGGGACTGGCTTGTCCTTCAGAAATCCGGTGCGAATGCTACGGCGTCCTTGAAGCACATCCAAAAGGGTGTCAATCGATTCGGCCCGGTGTTCGCGAGGTGTGTCAGAACTCATGATCTTAGTTTTCCATCGTCAGTATACTGCTCCGCAAATGCGCGGGTGAATGAAGATGACACCGTACTCCTGAAGGCATCGAACGTAATCCGGCGAGTAGCAACGGCTGGAGACCCTGTGCGGGCTCGAAGCCGTCTACTGGGGTTGGCGCTTCGGGCAACGCTCAGCACCCTTCGGGACTCCACGACTGGCTCGTTCTTACCGAAGCGTGCGTAGCTCCAATGTCCCGCGTCACCGATTTCGTCTTTGGTTAACGGTAGAGTGCGGAGTGCTGGAAGTTCTTCCCGGCGCATACATGCTATAGTCGCCGTTGAGGTGGAACGTGGCGACGCGTTTGTTGGCGTGGACAAGCATTTTGTTTTGCACTTTCACCTTCTCGGTGCTCGCGCAAAAAAGTATGGCAAATTCCGGCACGTGGTCTGGCATCATCATCAATAGCGGTTGCAACGCCGACGAGGCCTTCGCAGAATCGGCGAAGTGCACGGAGAACCGTGGCCCTAGCGCCGAGCTCGTACTGTACGACGACACAACGAGGCAGATTTACACCCTATCGCCGCAGGATCAAGCTATCGGCCACTTGGGAGATAGTGTCACGGTCGACGGCGCCCTAGAGGCCAACGTTATTCGGGTTGCATCCATCAAAATGCTCACCGGCATTGGCCTCTCCGTAGGTCAGATGGCGCCAGACTTTTCCGCGTCTGACCAATTTGGACGTCAGCAAAGCCTCGCTACGCTGAAGGGAAAGAACGGCACTGTGCTGCTGTTTTTCCGGTCAGCCGACTGGTGACCGTACTGTAAAGGCCAGCTGGTCGAGCTGCAAAGTGCTAGCATGCGATTCGAGAAGCAGGGGATCGCGCTGGCGGCGATCAGCTACGATAGCGCGGAAATCCTCAAGCATTTCGCGGACCGCCGCAAGATTGATTTCCCGTTGCTGGCCGACCCCGACTCCAAGGCGATACAGGCGTATCAGGTGCTGAACACCGAAGCCATCGGGCAGTTCAAGGGCATGGCGAGACCCGGGTATTTCTTTATCGACACCAAGAGAATCATCAAGGAGAAGTTTTTCGACGCGAAATATCGCGAGCGCCTCTCCGGAAATGGCGTCATCGCGAAACTCTTCCCGGAATTGGGAGAGGAAGTAACCAACAGGATTGAAGCGCCGCATCTGAAGGTTGCCCTGGAACAATCCGATCGCGTTGGCGTACCTGGAAGTCGCATCGCGGTGACCGCGGAAGTACAGCTGCCTCCCGATGTCCACGTGTACGCGCCGGGAACGCAAGGTTACAAGCCTGTCTATCTCTCAATTGATCCGGTGCCCGGTTTGGACTTCACGCCCGCCCTGTATCCACATGCCGAAGTGCTTTACATGCCAGCCATCAAGGAGAGCGTACCGGTTTTCCAAGGGACCTTTCGCATCCGCCAGGATGTGAAAGTTAGCACTACGGCGGAGTTCAGCAATTCGTTGGGGCCGGACGGAAAAACCCTGACGATCACTGGAAAGCTGAACTATCAGGCTTGCAATAGTAAGGTCTGCTTTTTGCCATCCTCGGTTCCGGTCCAGTGGCAGCTCCACGTCTTGCCACTCGATCGGCAAAGAGCTCCCGAGGATATCCGTCACCGGTAGGTCCGGGCATTGGCAAGGAGCCTTTATCCGGCGCTCGGCAGCGGCTCAAAAATCAATTCAGTGCTGATTTGAATTGCTGCCTTCAGGCTGCGGTAGATCGGGCAATGACCGGCAAAGATTCCATGCACCCGCTGGGCGGTTTCTCGATGCGATTCTTCCGCTTTGAGCTGCAGCCGGACGTGAATTCGCTTAATGACCAGAACATTGTCCTCCAGCTCTACCTCGCCTACGGCCTCAGAGATCAGGCGCTCGTTCGATGCTTCGATTTGACGCGCCTCCAGCGCGCCTCCAAAGGTTCCCGTAAGTCAACCCGCCGTCGCGGCGACAACGTAGTCCAGGGTTGTGGCGTGAGGTTCCAGCACGTTCGGTGGAACTTTGTAATGTTCCGCCACCGCGCCATGAACTCCGAAGATCACTGGCTCCTTCTCGGCCGGCAGGTATGCTCTGCGGATCGGGCCCCTCACGCGTTCGATGCGTACATGAGATCGATAAGCCACGTTAGACATGCTTGTGGGATCGTATCACGTTATTCATCGCCCGTATGACCAGCACTGGGTACGGCACAGCCTGGGCGACGCTTCTTGACCGCGCGTTGTTGGAGTCGCTCGGCTTCCTCTGCGCATTGTTCCGGGAACCGATTGCGCAGCATTGCGGTACGAAACAAAAAGCCCCCGGCCTGCGCCGGGGGCTCTGCTCATACGACAGGATCCAGCTTACCGGCTGACCTGGACGCTGGTTCCACCGACGAAAGGGCCGGCGCCGTGGGCGCCTTCACCGGTGGAGACAACCTTGACCCAGAGTGCATCCTTGTCCTTGAAATACGAGGTGTCGCTGGACATGCGCAGCGCATCCAGGCTGTTTTGCTGCGTACCCGAAGCTGCGGTGGTGAATCCCGGCAGCTCAAAGATCACCCAAGAGCCGGCATCCAGTTCCGACAGGGAGAGGGACATGGTCTTCCTTTCGGTGGTCACCTTGATTTCGGTACCGGCTCGTACGTTAGTGCCCGTTAGATTGTACTCCTTGCCATTGCGGCTGAGAATGACTGGTGGCGGAGGGGGACCCGCGGGTCGACCAAACGCTCCGCCGGGCCCGCCAGGACCACCGTAGGCTGCGCCAGGACGGCCGGGGCCAGAACCAGCCGCGGCCGCTGCGCCTCGTGCGGGACCTGCGCTAGGAGCACGGCCCGCCGCGCCACCGGGGATAACGGGGACGCCTCCTCCTAGAGCGCCAATATTCAGGCGTCCAACATCGCCCTTGCACACGGCAGCGTTCCAGGTGGGCTTGATTTCACAATCTCCTGCGTCGGCTGCGATGCTGTCGTTGACGCCGTCATTGATGAGAACGTAGGAATCGGGACCACCGCCGAACGAGCCGTCCTTGTCGCGGATCACCGCGGTCTTATAGGCCGTACTGCCGAAATTATCGCTGCCCCACTTACGCTCCATCGGCGGGAAATACACCGGCTTGGCGTTGACGAATTTCACGTGCTCGACGGAGTTGTTGGAGCTGACCCCGAAGCTGGTAAACATCAGGTAAGAGATCGCTCCCGTCTTGCGAGTGGCGTTGTCCTCGAAATTCACGAAGGTGTCATTCACCACGTCATGACGGTAATCGTAGTACTCGTAGCCGCGGATCGGGTAATCCGGCATTTCGGGCTTCGGCAAGCTGCGGCCGTAAGCCTTTTCCGCGTCAGTCCTGGGGTTACCGATGTTGTCGGTTTCGCCCACGAACAGCGAGTCAACCACCCGTGACGTAAAGGCGTATCGACCGAATTCGCCAGACGCGTGCGTAAAGCCGATAGCGTTGTCGGCCAGCTTCACGTTCCTGAATACGTGCAGCTCACCACGGCCCCAGATGCCGCCATTGCGGTTCTTGTATGCGGTGAGATCCTCGAAGACCGATTCCACCGCCTTGCTGTTCGCGTCAGCGGGATTTTCATGGCCGGTCTGCGAGCTGCCGGTAACACCGAAATGGCCATCGGGCCCAACGTTTCGGTCGAACATGAACGAGTCGTAGTTGGAGTGGGCGACGTTGCCCTTGAACTCGCGGAATGGCGTTCGACGCGGCCAGGTCTTCGCACTGATCTCCGTGCCTTCGAATTTACCCGTCGGGTGCTCCGGCAATGACATCCAGAAGCCGGTCGCGTCGGAACCCGCGGCCACGTTATCCCGGTAAATGTTGTCCGGGTTGGTGATCCAGAAAGTCGACGCCGTGTTGTCCGAGGGAATCAGGATGTCCTTGGCATTCTGGCCATTCGTTCCCGCTCGGCTCTCTCCAGATGCGGCGAGGTTTGTCCCGACGCACGGCGCGTCCGGATGACACTTGGTGAGGATCCCCAGGTTGTGCACGAACTGGTTGCCGTGCTCCACGCCGTCCTCCAGGAAGAAGCAGTGACCAATGTTGTTGTAGGTCACGTTGTTTTCAACGTCCAAGTAATTTGTGCCATGCACGGTCACGCAGCGGCTGTAGGTGTCGTGAATCGCCGAGTTCTTGATGTACTGCCCCTGCGCATCGCCGATCAGATGCCAATGGATCGGATACCGCGCCAGATGCATGTTCTGACCCATGCGATTGAGTTCGACGCCATCGACAAACATCTTGCTCCCGTTCATCGCCATAATGTGGCCGCCAAATAGCGTCTGGTCTGCGTCAGGCGAAGCCTGGATCAGGATATTGCGCGAGAGCATGCCGACTTCGCCGCGTTCATCCACGTCGAAGGTGATCTTGCCGAAGTGCATGTAGTCCAGTTTCTTGTCGAGCGTGATCGTATTGCCGCGGATGGCGGCAATGGTTCGCCGCTCTGCCTGATGGGGATCGAAATCCGTCGACGCGAGGACAATCACGTCGCCTTTCTTCCAGTCACCGGCATTCAGGACTTCAATCGAGTTGCTGCCTGCCTCGGCGGTCTTGGACAGCTTGGTCCAGGAGTTCTTCTCCGTACCGTGCAGGTTCAGAGTTCCACCCATCATCATGATCCCGCGGTCACTGCGGTCATTCGTTCCACCGGTTCCAGTCATATCTTCGTCTTTGACGTTGTCGGTGAGGGTAATTGTGGCCTTGCGCGTATGGGGCCTGGCTTCGGTGCCGATTTCCAGTTCCCCGTGCACCATAACCCATTCGGTGGTGAGTTCAAGATCTTTGTTATCTGCGAAGCTCAGTTTGCCGTTGATCGTCAAACTGCGCAGCGGTGGCGGAGAGACGTCGAGGACGACGTTCATATCCTTTTCAATGGTGACCACAGCATCTTTGGCCGGCACCCTTTTGTCAGGCCAGGTGGATGCATCCGACCAGCGCTTCGCGCTGGCCGTCGAAGTCTTTTGCTGCGCTTTGAGGACGGCATATCCGCCGAGGCCTAAAAAGGCTGGAACCAGCAACGAAAGGAACAAGAGAGAACGTTTTCGCATCGTTAAATCTCCGTGATCGATCATGTTACGCCACTTTCTCCCGCGAGGATCAAAGGACGTGTAACAAGGTACAATTTTACACCTATCGTCGGCCGGACACTATCCTCCCAGTCACGATCTGGCGTGTCTTGTAGAGCCACTGGTCATTCACCCTGACCCAACAGAACCTTCCGGCGACATGGATTACACTTTTTCGCTCCGCAGAACGCGGCGACTGAGAGCGGCAATGCGGGGATAGAGATTGTCCTGGGCGAGCGCTTCCCTAGCGTGACGGTCTTCGGCCTTTTTCTCGCGCGTGGCGGCCATCAAACGATGAAACGTTCGATCTCGATCCCCGAGGGGATTATTGAGGGGCCGCAAAGGCGCTCGACGGGGGGCTCACCAGGCAGCGCCGGAGGCCGTACGACGCGGAACTCTCCTCAGAAACCCAAAGGAAGAATTGGGTAGAGCAGCGTAACGAAGCCTAGCCGGCGCGGGCGACATACAGCAACAGCGCGAACAGCACTGCGGGAATCAGCGCGAACATCAGATAGGAGACGAGCGGGCGGCGACGGGTGGAAGGCTGTTGCCGCAAGTCGCGCAGCTTTACGTCGCGGGGATGGGCGAGATCGCCGGCAAACTCTCGGGCTGTCGAGTAACGCTGGTTCGGATCGCGTTCGAGGGCGCGGAGCACAATAGCGTCCAACTCGCGCGAGATGTCAGGATTAATTTCGCTCGGCGGCTTGGGGGATTCGAGAAGACGGGCGTTCATCACGGCGAACGGGTTGGCGCCATGGAACGGCGTTTCGCCGGTCAGCATTTCGTAGAGAATCACGCCCACGGCATACAAGTCGCTTCGGGCGTCGCCTCGTTTGTTTTTCACTTGCTCGGGCGAGATGTAATCCGGGCTGCCCATCACTTGCGAAAGCTTACCGAAGGTGAGGCGGCGCGAACCAGAGCAGGCGGCAATGCCGAAGTCGATGATTTTGATCTTGTCAGCGCCGTCGAGCATGATGTTCTCGGGTTTCAGATCGCGATGGACAACGCCCTGGCCGTGCATATAGTCGAGCGCGGTCAGGATCTCCGTTGCGAGCGAAACGGCGCGATCGATCGAAAACCGGCCTTGGTCGGCGAGCACCTGGCGAAGCAAGCTACCATCGAGCCATTCCATGGCCATGTAGAGGCGGCTCTGGTTGTCATCGGGGAAGATTGTTCGGATGGAGGGGTGCTGAAGCTCCGTGCCGATTTTGATTTCGCGCCGGAAACGTTCATGGAAAATGGGATCTAATTCCGCTTCCGGATGCGGAACTTTAATGGCAACCGCGGCGCCGTCGCGCAGGTCGGTGGCGCGGAAGATGCTGGCCATACCGCTGGAGGCAACCAGGCTATCTAATTGGTACTCATCGAGCTGATCACCGGCATTGAGTGGCGTCATCGGAATCCATCCCGATGTTATGCGGACGGGCGTGAAGAAGTAATAGAAAAGGGCTTAAGAAGTTATTAATACTTTCAAAAGGACTCGGGTTTGCCGTTAAAACGATAGCCCACCCAAGGCTCGGTAGCGATGTATTCGGGGCGGTCGGGATCGCGTTCGACCTTCTTGCGGAGGTTGCGGATGAAGACGCGCAGGTAGTCCACCTGGTCGCCGTAGTCGGGTCCCCAAACCGCTTGCAGAAGCTCGCGGTGAGCGACGGCCTGGTTGGCGTGGCTGGTGAGATAGCGGATGAGATCGAGCTCCTTGGGAGTCAGATGGCTGGTGCGCACGCCATTGAAAGCAGTACGGCCGACGAAATCGATCACCAGATCGCCCAGGCGAATGCGAGCGGCGGAAGATTGCGCGGAGACCGGGACGCGTCGCAGGGCCGCGCGGATGCGCGCAAGCAATTCGGGTGTGCTGAAAGGCTTGTTGATGAAGTCGTCCGCGCCGGCGTCGAGCGCCTCCACTTTGTCCTTCTCGGTGTTGCGCACGGTGAGCATGATGATTCCCACGCCGGTGCCCGCGCGGATTTCGCGGCAGGCAGCCAAGCCGCCCATACCGGGCATGTTGATGTCGAGCAGGACCAAGTCGGGATGATATTCGCGCAGTTTCTCGAGCGCCTCTTCACCGGTCTTGGCGTCGTCCACCTCGTAACCGGCTCCGGTCAGAGTGGTGCGCATGATGCGCCGGATCTGCGGTTCGTCGTCGACGACCAGAATGCGTCCCGCGCTCATGGGCGGATGCCCCTGCTGGCACCGGTACCGGGTTCTTTGCCGTCCAGCGGCAAGGTCATTCGAAACGTGGTCTCGCCCGGGTGGCTGTTTACGGTCAGCGTTCCGTGGTGCGCTTGCACGATATTGTTCGCGATGGCCAAGCCGAGGCCGAAGCCTGGAACCTGGTTCTTAACGGAGGGACTTCGATAGAATCGCTCGAACAATCGGCCTTGTTCCTTTTCCGGAATTCCGGGGCCATGATCGGTAATGTCGAAATTGACGGCGTCGCCGCCATTGGACACGCCGACGGTGATGGGGGAGCGGGGCGGGGAATACTTGAGAGCGTTGTCGAGCACTTGTTTCAGCGCGAGTTTCAGCAGCCGCCGATCGAGCGAGAGCTGCGGCAGCGCTCCGCCGGAACGGATCTCCACGGGCCGATTGTCGATCTGGGTGTGCAAGGACGCAACCACCTCATCGATGAGCTCTTTCGGATCGGTGGGTTCGCACCGGATTTGGATATGATCGGATTCCAAACGCGCCATATCAACCGCGTCGTCAATCAGTGCCTGCAGGTGGCGCGCCTCTTCATCGGCCACCTCGAGCAGTTCGGTGCGGCTGGCGGACGGCTGATCGGGCGAAGACAAAAGCGACGTAGTAGCGGCCCGAATGGACGTGAGCGGCGTTTTGAATTCGTGCGCCATGGCGTCGATCAGCGTGGTGCGGAGCTGTTCGCTGCGGCGGGCGGCTTCCACCTGATGCGCGAGGTCTTGCGCGCGGGCGCGTTCCAGTCCGATGGCGATGAGGTTACTGATGCCCTGCAAGACCGAATCTTGCATGAAGGAACCTTGGATGGCAAAACTGGCGATAGGCTCCGAGCCGAGGCGGACAGCGGTGATGACGCGTTTGTGCTCGGGATCGAAATAGGATGTGCCCTGCGAGGCGGCGTCGCGAAGCTGATCTTCCATGCCGTCGAATTCGGCCGGCCCCGCGCGATGGATCTCGCCGGTACGGCGATCGAAGAGCACGGCGGCATCCAGTCCGAAGACTTCGGCCAGTTTCCGCGCGAGTTGTTTGGCGAGGGGTTCGCCCGGATCGGTGAGCAGAATGGCGCGGCTGAAGGTGTAGAGGCGCTCGATGTCGCGCTGGCGTTCCACGGCATCCGCAGCCTGGCGCTTGGCGCGCGCCGAAAGGCGGCTGGCGATCAGCGCGGTGGCGAGAAAGCTGAAGAGCGCGACCCAGTTCTGCGGGTCGGCGATGGTGAATCGGCCGATCGGCGGCAGGAAAAAGAAGTTGAACGTGAGCGTGGCAGCCAGGGAAGCGAGGGTTGCTTCGGCAAGCCCCCAGGTGCTCGCGATCATCAGGACCAGGAGCAGGTACGCGAATCCCACGGTGGTGGGATTGTGTGGAATGACGGTGTAGGCGGTGAACGTGACGACGGCCACGCCGGCCAGCGAAACTAGCAGCCGCAGCGCAAGCCGGGTCAAATGAGGCATTCGAGTGTTATTTTAGCCCGATTTCCTGACAGATCCGATCGCACGTCGCGGGGGCGAGCAAGATGCCATTGCGGTAGTGGCCATAGGCGAGCCAGAGGCGGCTGGCGTGGACGCGGCCGAGGTGGGGGGCCGAGGCGTCCGTACCGGGGCGAAATCCGATCCAGACCGATTCGGGCTTGAGATCGCGCAGGGCGGGGATGAGGGCGCCGGCGCGGGCGGCGAGGTCTGAAACAATTCGGGGGTCGATTGTGCGATCGAAGCCGGCGTCTTCGGCGGAGGAGCCGGCGATGGTGAATCCGTCGGCACGTTGGAGAATGTAGGTGTGATCGTGACGAATTGTGGCGGCGAGCGAACCGGCGGGGAGGCGGTAGCCGAGCAGGTGGCCCTTGATCGGGAATGTGCGCGGGAGCGGGAGTGGTTGTCCGTCGATCGTGACCGCGATGCTGCTGGACCATGCGCCGGCGGCGAGGACGGCGAAACGGGCGGTGTGCTGCGATACCTGGACATCGCTCGCAGTGACTGCGATGGAGGTGATCGGCGATTGTTCTTGAATGCACACACCACGCGCGAGGCAGGCAGCGCGGAGGGATCGCATGAGGCTGGCGGGATCGATGATGGCTTCGTTTGGATAATGGATCGCGCCGATGGCGTCGGGTCGGACGAGGGGCGCGAGAGCGCGGAGTCGATCCGGTGAGAATGGGGCGGACCCGGTCAGAACAATTTCCAGGGCACTTGTTTGCCTGAACTCGATGGGTAAGCCGCTGTCGGCCTCTATTGAACTGATGAAATCAGGGTATGCGGCGAGGCTGCGGGTCGCGAAATCGAGCATCGGCGAGCGCTCGTGGAATTCGGCGTCGGGCGCGAGCATGCCGGCTGCTGCCGAACTGGCTTCGGAGCCGATGGCGCGGGCGTCGCACAGCAGGACGCGGAGATGATTGCGGGCAAGCCGCCAGGCGATGGATGCGCCGATGACGCCGCCGCCGGCGATGATGACGTCGAAGTCGGAGGGCATTGCTATTGGACGGGCGGGGACGTTTCGAAGGGATTGACGATCGTGAGCGAGCCGAATTCGCGTCCGGTTTGGAGATCCTCACTGAGGAGATATCTGCATTTGGTGCGCTCAGCGGCTGCGACAATTAGCCCATCCCAAAACGTGACTTGCGCTTGATCCGTCCAATGCCAAGCGCGTTCGATGAGCCCCATCGTCACGTCCGGGGGCTTCCATTCCGACATGAGGCTCACGTAGCTCCGCACTTGTTCGGGTGCGGCTCGAAATTTTCGAAGCGCATTCCAATAAAATTCCTGGATCACTTGCCAACTCAGAGCCCCACACGAATTCTCCCACAGCCATGCTAAGCCAGTCTTCAGCTTGCGCAGTTTGGTTGGACTGGTCTCGATCGAAGACGTAGAGAAAGACGTTGGAATCGACGAAGTACCTATCGCCGTTCATGGACTTCTTCGCGGGTCATGCGCTTGGAGGCGTCAATCGGTGTCTGGAGCTCCCAGATCACGAGGCAGGCGCTTCCATTCCTCGTAGGCGCGCCAATAGGATCGGACGCGCGCATTTCCTTTTCGAGCAGGCGGCTGACGAGCTTTGAAACGGAGGTGTTTTCGTCCGCGGCTTTCTTGCGGGCCCAGTGAGCGACTTCGGGGTCGAGGGTGATGGTGACGTTCTTCAGCACAGGATCAGTGTAACACGAATCCAGCGCTATTGAAAAAGCTTGATCGTACGGAAGATGCTTGGTATACTTGGTAACTTGTAGTGATTGGAAGCGCTGAACAAGACAGTCTATTTGCCGGATGATGAAGTTGAAACCTGGGAAAAAGCTAGGCGGTTGGCCAATGATCGGCTTTCCCCAGTGATCTTGCGAGCGTTGAAGGAGTTCATTATGACTAAAGAGGCGGAAGCCGCAGAGGCCGCGGGCTTTGAACGCATCGAGCTGGAATTCGAGGATAGCGACGAGCATAATCTGCCGAAGAGGAAGGCCTTTCGTGGAAAATGGATTTGTTCTCCAAAAGACTCGGTAGATCGTTGGACAAATAGCGAACATACGGAGGGTCGCTCTTACGCAGTCGCTATTACAGCAAAAGGTAATGTCGTAGTCTACACGTGGGCGCACAGAGTTGGGTTCGACTCTGAGATTGGCGAGGAGTACCCGTACACAAGCGGTTATAGATTTCTGGTCTTTTCCTCGATCCAAGAAGCGGCCCTTAACACGGACTGCAACTATGCGATTCGGGAGGCTGTCAAAAAGCGCGGAGTGCCCGTTGAGGAGCTAGATATCTGATGATCTCCTTCGACATCGCACGCATTATTAAAGCCACAATAACGAAGCCAACCCTGCTTGAAGTCGCGTGTTTTCTCGCCGTGCTTTGCTTCCTCGTTTTCCTCCTTCTCCGCTAAATAGAAAAGGCGGACCCCGAAAGGCCCGCCTTCAATTTTGCGATAACGCGTGATTATTCGGCCAGCGATGTCTCTTCGCCGGCTTCTTCGGTCAGGCCGCCCGTGTAAACCGTGCGGGCTTCGTCTTCGTAGCCGCCGAGGTCGCCGGCGAGCGAAACTTCTTCCGCGATGGGCTCTTCTTCCACCACGTCTTCGCCCGCGATTTTGACGCCGCGATAATACTCCATGCCGGTGCCGGCGGGAATCAGCCGGCCCATGATCACGTTTTCCTTGAGACCGCGCAGGTAGTCGACCTTACCGTTGATGGCGGCTTCGGTCAACACGCGCGTGGTCTCCTGGAAGGACGCGGCCGAGATGAACGAGTCTGTCGAGAGCGACGCCTTAGTAATGCCGAGCAGCACCGGCTTACCTGTGGCCGGACGTCCACCCGCATCCACAACGCGCGCGTTCTCTTCGCGGAACTTGAACTTGTCGACGACTTCCTCGGGGAGGAACTCGGTATCGCCGATGTCATCCACCTTCACCCAGCGCATCATCTGACGCGAGATGACTTCCAGGTGTTTGTCGTTGATGTTGACGCCCTGCAGACGGTAGACTTCCTGGATTTCGTTCACCAGGTATTTCTGCAGTTCCTTTTCGCCGAGCACGGCTAGGATGTCGTGCGGATTGCGGGGGCCGTCCATCAAAGGATCGCCCGCTTTCACGCGCTCGCCTTCCTGTACGTTGATGTGTACGCCGCGCGGGATCGCGTAATCTTTCTGCTCCCCGTCGTCGGCGGTGATGCTGATTTTGCGCATGCCCTTGGCGACTTCGCCGTAGCGCACGATGCCGTTGATCTCCGCGATGATGGCCGTCTCGCGAGGCTTGCGGGCCTCGAACAATTCGACCACGCGCGGCAGACCGCCGGTGATGTCCTTGGTCTTGGTGGTGGCGCGGGGGATCTTCGCGATCACGTCGCCCGCGTGCGCCTCTTCGCCATCGGTCACCATGAGGTGAGCGTGGGTAGGCATCAGGTAGCGCTTTTCATCGGAACGGGAGCCGCCTTCGGGCCGCATGATGACGGTGGGGATGCGCTTTTCATCGATCGAATCGGTGACCACCCACTGCGACATGCCGGTGATTTCGTCCACCTGCTCTTGCAGGGTGGTGCCTTCGGTGAGGTCCTTGAAATGAACCTTGCCGCTGACTTCGGTCAGGATCGAGAACGTGTAAGGATCCCATTCCAGCAGCACCTGGTTGTTCTTCACCTTGGCGCCGTCCTCAAACAGCACCTTGGCTCCGTACACGACAGGGTAGCGTTCCTTCTCGCGGCCCTTGTCGTCGATGATCGCGAGGATGCCGTTGCGGTTCATGGCGATCAGCTCGCCCTTGGCGTTGCGCACCGTGGTGACGCCGATGAATTTGACGAAGCCGTCCGAGTTCGCGTCTTGCTTGGATTGCTCGCTCGATCCGGTGGCGGTGCCGCCGACGTGGAAGGTACGCATAGTGAGCTGCGTTCCCGGCTCGCCGATGGACTGCGCCGAGATGATGCCCACCGCTTCGCCGCGCTCCACCATGCGGCCGGTCGCGAGATTGCGGCCGTAGCAGAGTTGGCAGACGCCGCGTTTGGATTCGCAGGTCAGCACCGAGCGGATCTTCACGCGCTCGATACCGGCGGCTTGAATCGCGCCGGCCAGATCCTCGGTGATTTCCTTGTTGAGGCCGACGATCAGATTGCCTTCATAATCGAACTGATCTTCGAGAGCCACGCGGCCGACGATGCGGTCGCGCAACGGCTCGATGATTTCGCCCGATTCAATGATGGGCTCGACGTAAATGCCGTCGCTGGTGCCGCAGTCCGTTTCAGTGATGATGACGTCCTGGGCCACGTCGCAGAGGCGGCGGGTAAGATAGCCGGAATCGGCCGTCTTCAGCGCCGTGTCGGCCAAACCTTTGCGCGCGCCGTGCGTGGAGATGAAGTATTGCAACACGTCCAGCCCTTCGCGGAAGTTGGCGGTGATGGGCTGCTCGATGATTTCGCCGGAGGGCTTGGCCATCAAGCCGCGCATGCCGGAGAGCTGGCGGATCTGTTGCTTGGAACCGCGGGCGCCGGAATCGGCCATGATGTAAATCGGATTGAGGTAACGGCCGGTGCGGTCGTCTTCCTCCATCGATTTGAACATTTCCTCGGCAACGCGTTCGGTGACCTTCGACCAGATTTCGATGATCTTGTTGTAGCGCTCACCCTGCGTGATGGCGCCTTCCTGATACTGCTGCTGGACTTCGATGACGGCCTTTTCGGCGTCGCGAACCAGCTTCGGTTTCTCTTCAGGCACCACCATGTCGTCGATGCCGATGGAAATTCCGGCGCGGGTGGCGTAGAGGAAGCCGAGCTTCTTCACTTCGTCCAGCATTTGCACAGTGATTTGCAAACCATACTTCAGGTAGCAATACTGCACCAGTTGCGTGAGACCCTTCTTCTTCAGCAGGCCGTTGATGAACGGCATTTCGTCGGGCAGCACGTCGTTGAAGATGACGCGGCCGACGGTGGTGTCCATGTACTGCTTGGCGAATTCGATCGGCTCAGTGTGGAGGACGTTCTGGTTGTCGAACGCCTTGATGAGATCGATCACTTTGCCGGTGTAGCGCAGTTTGATGGGCGTGAGGGTTTCGAGTTCACCCATTTCGAGCGCGATCAAAACGTCGTCGGCGGAGGCAAAAGTGCGGCCTTCGCCCTTGGTGCCGGGCCGGGCTTTGGTGAGATAGTACAGGCCCAGAACCATGTCCTGCGTGGGTACGGCGATGGGCGCGCCATGCGCGGGCGAAAGGATATTGTTGGATGCGAGCATCAGCGTCGATGCTTCGATCTGCGCTTCCGGAGACAGCGGAATGTGGACGGCCATCTGGTCGCCATCGAAGTCGGCATTGAAGGCGGTGCAAGTGAGCGGGTGCAGCTTGATCGCCTTGCCTTCGACTAGCACGGGCTCGAAAGCCTGAATGCCGAGGCGATGCAGCGTGGGAGCGCGGTTGAGCAGGATGGGATGATCTTTGATCACTTCTTCGAGAATGTCCCAAACCACGGGGTCCTGCTGCTCGACCAGTTCCTTGGCTTGCTTGATGGTGGTGCAATGGCCGCGCTGCTCGAGCCGGTGATAGATGAACGGCTTGAACAACTCGAGCGCCATCTTCTTGGGCAGTCCGCACTGATTGAGCTTCAACTCGGGGCCGACGACGATCACCGATCGGCCGGAATAATCGACGCGCTTGCCGAGCAGGTTCTGGCGGAAGCGGCCCTGCTTGCCTTTGAGAGTATCGGACAGCGACTTGAGCGGGCGGTTGTTGGCGCCACGCAGGACGCGACCGCGGCGGCCGTTGTCGAACAACGCGTCGACGGCTTCCTGCAGCATGCGTTTTTCGTTGCGAACGATGACGTCGGGCGCGTGCAGCTCGATGAGCTTCTTGAGCCGGTTGTTGCGGTTGATCACGCGGCGGTAAAGGTCGTTCAAATCGGAAGTGGCGAAACGGCCGCCATCCAGTGGAACCAGCGGGCGAAGTTCCGGCGGAATGACGGGGATGACGTCGAGGATCATCCACTCGGGCTTGTTGCCCGACTTGCGGAAGCTCTCGACAACGCGCAGACGCTTGGCGTACTTCAGCTTTTTCTGCTGCGACACTTCGGTCTTCATCTTGTCGCGAATTTCGAGACTCAGCGATTCGACGTCGACCTTTTTGAGCAGTTCCTTGATGCCCTCGGCGCCCATCATGGCGACGAACTTACCGGGGAATTCCTGATCGAGCTGGCGTTTGCGCTCGTCGGTGATCACTTCACCGCGGCCGAGGTCGGTGACTTCGCCGGGATCCACCACGACGAAAGCTTCGAAATAGAGCACGCGCTCGAGCTCGCGCAGCGTGATGTCGAGCAGGTAGCCGATACGGCTGGGCAGTCCCTTGAAGAACCAGACATGCGAGCAAGGGCTGGCGAGTTCGATATGGCCCAGGCGTTCGCGGCGCACGCGCGACAGCGTTACTTCGACGCCGCACTTGTCGCAAATGACGCCGCGGTGCTTCATGCGCTTGTATTTGCCGCACAAGCATTCCCAGTCGGCGATGGGGCCGAAGATGCGGGCGCAAAACAACCCGTCGCGCTCCGGCTTGAAGGTCCGGTAGTTGATGGTCTCGGGCTTGGTGACTTCGCCATGCGACCAGCTTCGGATCTTTTCCGGAGAGGCCAGACTGATTCGAATGGAATCGAAGTCGGCGATCAAATTTGCTCTATCGTACGGAGAGGAACGGTACATTATAATCTCCTATAAACCAATTCCCGGCAAGAAAGCAGAGGGCCGAAGGCAGCGTACTGGCTGCTTTCCGCATTCCGCTTTCCGCGGTCTGCGAACTAATCCGCGGCGAGCGCAGTGTCCAAAACTTCCCGCGGCTTCTTCATCAACTCCACGTCCAGGCACAACGACTGCAGCTCGCGGATCAGGACGTTGAACGATTCCGGCACGCCGGGTTCGGCGGCCGCTTCTCCCTTAACGATGGCCTCGTAAATCTTGGCGCGGCCATACACGTCGTCGGACTTGGCGGTCAGCAATTCCTGCAGGACATAAGCAGCGCCGTAGGCTTCAAGCGCCCACACTTCCATTTCACCGAAGCGCTGTCCGCCGAACTGCGCCTTGCCGCCCAGCGGCTGCTGCGTGATGAGCGAGTACGGACCGATGGAACGAGCGTGGATCTTGTCGTCCACCAGGTGCGACAGCTTAAGCATGTAGATGTAGCCGACGGTCACCGGCTGTTCGAATGCGATACCCGAGATTCCGTCCCAGAGCTGAACCTTGCCGGAGCTCGGCAGTTCGGCCTGCTTCAGTTGAGCCTTGATGTCCTTTTCGGTGGCTCCGTCAAAGACGGGCGTCGCGAAGTGGAGGCCCAAAGCGTGGGCGGCCCAGCCCAAGTGCGTTTCCAGAATCTGGCCGACGTTCATACGCGAAGGAACGCCCAACGGATTGAGAACGATTTCCACCGGCGTGCCATCCGGCAGATACGGCATGTCCTCTTCAGGAACGATGCGCGCGATTACGCCCTTGTTGCCATGGCGGCCGGCCATCTTATCGCCCACCGAAAGCTTGCGCTTCATGGCGATGTAGCACTTCACCAGCTTGATGACGCCGGGCGGCAGTTCGTCGCCCTTGCGGAGCTTCGCGATTTTCTCTTCGGTGATCTTTTCGAGCACCGCGATCTGGCGCGAGGTCATCTCCTCGATTTCGTCGATCTGCTCGTTCAGCCGGACGTCTTTGTTGGCAAACTTGACGCGCTTCAAATCGCGGGCGCGCAGCTTTTCGATTACGTCGCGGGTGAGGTCGATGCCTTTGGAGACCAGCTTCTTGTTTGTTTTTTCGTCGTGCAGGTCGGCCAGCACCTGCTTGCCTTCCAGCAAGTCGGTGAGGCGCTTGGCGCGCTCGTCGTTCAAAATGCGCTTTTCGTCTTCGAGGTTGCGGTGCAGCCGCTCGATCTGCCATTCGAGAATGGCTTTGGAGCGCTCGTCCAGATCCGCGCCCTTGCGCGAGAAAACCTTGCAATCGACAACCGTGCCTTCGATGCCCGGCGGGCAGTAGAGCGACGCGTCTTTCACGTCGCCGGCCTTTTCGCCGAAGATCGCGCGGAGCAGTTTCTCTTCGGGCGTGAGCTGAGTTTCACCCTTCGGCGTCACTTTGCCTACCAGGATGTCGCCCGGCTTCACGGTCGCACCGATGCGGATGATCCCGCTCTCGTCGAGATTGCGCAGGAACGCCTCGGCGATATTGGGAATGTCGCGCGTGATTTCTTCAGGACCGAGCTTGGTGTCGCGCGCTTCGATCTCGAACTCTTCGATGTGGATCGAAGTGTAGTAGTCTTCCTTGACCAGTTTCTCCGAGACCACGATAGCGTCTTCGAAGTTGTACCCGCGCCAGGGCATGAACGCTACGAGGACATTTCGTCCTAACGCCAGCTCGCCTTGGTCGGTGCAAGGACCGTCGGCCAGAACATCGCCCTTCTTGACGCGCTGGCCCTGGGCCACGATCGGCTTTTGGCTGATGCAGGTGTTCTGATTCGATCGCTTGAATTTCGTGAGCTGATAGATATCGGCGCCCACCTCGCGCGAAAGCTGGCCTTCGTGAGCACCGCCGCCTTCCACGCGAACAATGATGCGTTCGGAATCCACCGAATCCACGATGCCAGAGCGCTTGCAGATCACCACTGCGCCGGAGTCGCGCGCAGTGACGCGCTCCATGCCCGTGCCGACGTACGGAGTTTCGGCGCGCAGCAGCGGGACCGCTTGCCGTTGCATGTTCGATCCCATCAGTGCGCGGTTGGCGTCATCGTTCTCAAGGAACGGAATCAAGCTAGCGGCCACCGAGACCAGTTGCTTGGGGCTGACATCCATGTACTCCACTTCATCCTTATGCTTCAGGACGAAGTTGCCGGCTTGCCGGGCATTCACGAGTTCGGGAACAATGTGGCCCTTTTCGTCGAGTTGGACGTTGGCCTGAGCGATCAGGTATTTGTCTTCTTCCCACGCCGACAGGTAGTCGCAATGGGCTTCGAACTCAATCGGCTGCTTCTTGCCGCCGACTTCGCGATTGGCTTTGTCGACCTCGTTACGGGTCATCACGTCGCCGACTTTATGAGCGGAGTCGCCGGGGTTCAGGATCTTGATTTCATCCACCACCGTGCCCTTGAGCACACGGCGATACGGGCTCTCGATGAATCCATACTCGTTGATGCGCGCAAAGCACGAGAGCGACGAAATGAGGCCGATGTTCGGACCTTCCGGTGTTTCGATTGGGCAGATGCGGCCGTAATGCGTGGGATGCACGTCGCGGACTTCGAATCCGGCTCGCTCGCGCGACAAACCGCCTGGTCCAAGAGCCGAGAGACGGCGCTTGTGGGTGATCTCCGACAGCGGATTGGTCTGATCCATGAACTGCGAGAGCTGGCTGGAGCCGAAGAACTCGCGGATGGCGGCCATCACGGGCTTGGCGTTCACCAGGTCGTGCGGCATGGCCGTCGACATTTCCTGGTAGACCGACATCTTCTCTTTGATGGCGCGCTCCATGCGCACCAGGCCGATGCGGAACTGGTTTTCAAGCAGTTCACCGACTGCGCGAACGCGGCGGTTGCCCAGGTGATCGATATCGTCCACCACACCGATGCCGCGGCGCAGCTTCAGCAGGTATTTGATGGTGTCGATGAAGTCCTTCTGGTCAAGCGTGCGCTTGTCCAAAGGCGATTGATCGATCTTGTCATACAGCTTGATGTTGAACTTCATGCGGCCCACGCGCGAGAAGTCGTATTTGCGCGGGTCGAAGAACATGCCCTGGAACAACTGCGTGGCGGTGTCGAGCGTGGGCGGATCGCCGGGGCGCAGCTTGCGGTAGATTTCGAGCAGCGCGTCATTTTGGCTCTTCACCGGATCTTTCCGGAGCGTGACCGAAACCACGTTGCCGGCGTCGTCGCGCTCGGGGAAGAACACTTCGAAAGAGGTGATGCCGTTGTCGGTCACCTTTTCGATGTTGGTGAGTTCCTGATTGGCCTCCACCAGAACTTCGCCGGTGGACATGTCGATCACGTCGGCGGCCATGTAGGCGCCCTGCAGATCGGCGCGGTCGATTTCCACTTGCTCGATCTTGGCTTTGAGGATCGCTTCGTACAGCGACTTGGTGATCTTGCGGCCTTGCGGAATGATGGTCTCGTTCTTGGTCGCGATGGCCTTGGAAAGCTTTAGGCCGATCAGGCTCTCCGAGACCTTCCAGAACAGCTTTTTGTCCTTCACGACGATCTCGCTGACGCTGTAGAAGGCCTTCAGGATCTCAGAATCCGACTTCAAGCCCAGAGCGCGCAGGAAGACGGTGCCATAGAATTTGCGTTTGCGATCGATGCGGACGTAGAGCAGGTTCTTGTTGTCGTATTCGAACTCCACCCAGCTCCCGCGATACGGGATGATCTTGCCGAGGAAGTAGCCTTGCGCCGGAACGCGCTCGAAGAACACGCCGGGCGAGCGGTGCAACTGCGAAACGATGACGCGCTCGGTGCCGTTGATGATGAAGGTGCCGTTGTCGGTCATCAACGGGATTTCGCCGAAGAAGACCTCTTGTTCCTTGATGTCGCGGACGGTTTTGGCGCCGGTTTCCGCGTCCTTGTCGTACACCGTGAGCCGGATGGTGACCTTGAGCGGTGCCGCGTACGTCATGCCGCGCTCTTCGCACTCGGCGACGTCGTATTTCAGTTGCAGCCCCACGGGATCGCCGCAGCGATTGCAGAAGGTGACGATGTTTTTGTTGAACGTTCCGCAGCGGTGGCACAGCACGTCGCCGACATGGAACGGATCCGTCTGAATAGTGGCGCCGCAGCTGGGATTGCGGCAAGTGGAGCGCAAATGGTGCAGGCCTTTTAGGTTGCCGCACTTGCACTCCCAGTTTCCGATGGCGTAATCCACGAACTCGAGCTGGCTCAATCCACGGAAATCGGAGATCGGGAACACGGAGTTGAACACGCTCTGCAGCCCCGTGTCTTCCCGTTCGCCGGGCAGCAGGGCCATCTGCAGAAACCGCTCATACGATTTCTTCTGGACTTCGATCAGATTCGGGATCGGGATGGAAGTCTTGATGCGGGAGAAATCCATTCGCTCGCGCGTTGCTGCGCCATTCGTCAAGTTTTCCATTGTTTACTCCTAACCGCCGATGGTCTCGCGATTCATGTAAAGAACAAAAAACCGCTGTCGTCTTCCACCCTTGTCGAGCGGCGCATTCGAGCGCCATAGCCCGGATCACGGACCAAAACGTTCAGGGGAAGATCGGAAACAGCGGGACATTACAACACAAGTAACTGGCGACGGAGAAACGAAGCCAAACGCAAAAACCGAGCATGGCAAAGCCCTGCGCAACGTTCCAAGAAACGGCACACCAAATCCACAGGATGTTTGGTTCACAAGAGCAAGAATCCGGTCGGTCTCCGGCCAGTAACCACTTAACTTTAACAGACCGCTTTAACCTGCGTCAAATGCGGCCCGGGTGGCGGGATGGTGGGAACTGGCCAAAGACCAATAACCCCAGTAA
The DNA here is from genome assembly GCA_963772905.1 of Bryobacterales bacterium. GTDB lineage: Bacteria > Acidobacteriota > Terriglobia > Bryobacterales > Bryobacteraceae > Palsa-89. The sequence goes on from CAVYZD010000003.1 coordinate 262,859, forward strand.
TCCCAATAAGCTACAGCGACTGGCCAGCCGCCTGTCGCCCGTAGCCAAGAAGTAGGGGACCAGTCCCTGCTACTTCACTTCCACTGTCGCACCGGCATCGGTGAACTTCTTCCGGATGGTCTCAGCCTCTTCCTTATTGACGCCTTCTTTGATCGCCTTAGGGGCGCCGTCCACCAGATCCTTGGCTTCTTTCAAGCCCAGATTGGTGACTTCACGAACAGCCTTGATGACGTTGATCTTGTTCGCGCCAGCCGCGGTCAGGATCACGTTAAACTCGGTCTTCTCTTCAGCCGCTGGAGCTGCCGCCGCTCCACCGCCGCCAGCCGGAGCCGCCGCCACGGTTGCCGCCGCAGCCGAAACACCCAGCTTTTCTTCCAGCAACTTTACGAGCTGCGATGCTTCGAGCAGCGTCAGCCCTTGAATCTGTTCCGCAATCGCGTTGATGTCCGCCATGATCTTCTTTCCTCTACTCCCTTATTCTGAGAACTTGTTTTCCTTGACCGCCTGATCGACCACCACCGCAAGGTTACGGCCCACGCCTGAGAGCGAGGTGACCAACCGCTGCGCCGATGCCTGAATCAGGAAAAGAACTTTCGCCAAAATCTCTTCGCGCGGGGGCAGGGAAGCCAGCTCTTGAATCGACTTCACGTCGATCGCGCGGCCCTGCACCATACCGGCTTTGAAGATAAACGCAGGATTCGTCTTCGCGTAAGCCGTCAGCGCCTTGGCCAGCGCCACCGGATCCTTGCTGGTGTAAGCCAGCGACGTCATGCCCACCAGCTTGCTCATCAGATCCTCGGCCGGCGTGCCTTGCGATGCCTTCTCGGCCAGGTTGTTCTTGACGACTTTGTAATTGCCCCCGGCGTCGCGCACCGTCTTGCGCAGTTCGAAATCCTGCTGCACGGTGAGCTTCTCAAAACTGGTGACGAAGATGTTCTGCGCCTTCTCGAAATCCTTCTTGAGCGCTTCCAGATCTTTTTCTTTATCCGATTTCTTCTTCATGTTTCCTCTTCGTCAGACCTGCTTGGCGTTGAACGAGGTGACGTCCAGATGAACACCCGGCCCCATCGTGGAACAGATGGTCACGCTTTGGACATACTTGCCCTTGGCCGCGGCCGGCTTGGCTTTGATGACGGCCTGGATCAGACTGTCGGCGTTCTCGAGCAGCTTCTGGGTGTCAAAACTCACCTTGCCGCAGGGCACGTGGATGACGCCGGTCTTGTCCACGCGAAATTCCACTTTACCGGCTTTCACTTCCTTCACCGCATTGGCGACGTCGGTGGTCACGGTGCCGGTCTTCGGGTTGGGCATCAGGCCGCGGGGCCCGAGCACTTTGCCGAGACGGCCGACCGACCGCATCATATCGGGCGTGGCGATCACGGCGTCAAAATCCGTCCAGCTCTCGCCTTGGATCTTCGCGACCATGTCTTCGCCGCCCACGTAATCGGCTCCGGCTGCCTCGGCTTCACGCAGCTTGTCGCCGGAAGCGATCACCAGAACCTTCTTGGATTTGCCCAGACCGTTGGGCAGAACCACGGTTCCGCGGACCATCTGATCGGCGTGCTTAGGATCGACGCCCAGGCGCATGTGCAGCTCAACGGTCTCGTCGAATTTGGCGAACTTGACCTTCTGGACTAGGGGGACGGCGTCGTGGAGGCTGTAGGGGCGGTGCTCTACTTGCGCGGACGCGGCTTTAAATTTCTTACCTTGCTTCGGCATTGCTCCCTCATTGGTGCAGACGGCAGATTCATAAAGACCCCTGCCTCCCACTGAGTTTTAAAGTTGTATTGCGGTTTAAGCGCTACGATCAGGTTACCAAACGCAGGACCGCTTGTCCACACCTGCCCCTACAGGCAACCTTGGCCACGCGAGCAGGCCCATATCAACAGGGCATACCACAAATCCACGAGCGCAAAAGGTAGGCCAAAGAGCACCCAAAGGCCGCGCAAGCCATACTGCACCAGAATAACGACAGCCAGAACCAGCCAAGCGGGCCCGACAACAAAAACGGAGAAGAGAATAGCCGGATCGCCGACAAACACGGGTGCAACGCTAAGCCCCGCCAACACGAACGAAACGACCAATAAAGTATCAAGCCGAGGCAGCGTCATTGTCTCTACTTCATAATAGAATCATGGACGAACGCGAGGCGATGCGCCGTTGGGTCGAGACCTGGAAGCTAGCTGGGCCGGAGCTTGAGGCGATTCGTCGTAGGGAGGTCAGGGAGTTAGACACCCTCGAAACCATAGCTTGTCTGGAAGGCGCCTTCAATTACGCTGTGCGGAACGTTCCCCCGCAATCTTCGTCGGGACTCGTCGAACTCCATGACTGGCTGGCGAAGCTCCCCCGATGAACGATCTCTTCGAGGCCGCCAGGCAGCTTCAAGAATTCTGTGATCGCGAAGGCTGGCGATCATGTTTCATTGGCGGTCTGGCCGTTCAACGTTGGGGCGAACCCAGAGTCACGCGCGATGTCGACATCACTGTGCTGGCGGGCTTTGGGAACGAGGAACGCATCATCGATCCGCTGCTCAAGAATTACGCGGCACGCATTCCAGACGCCAAAGAATATGCTTTGCGACGGCGTGTTCTTCTGCTCGCTGCGCCTGGCGGAACAGGTCTCGATGTTTTGCTGGGGGCGCTCCCCTATGAAGAGAAGTTAATTGATCGAGCAACTCCGTTCGTAATCAGCCCGGCTTTGGAGATTCGTACGTGCTCGGCCGAAGACTTAATTGTCATGAAGCTTTTCGCCGGCCGGGCGCTAGACGTCCGCGACGCCGAGAGCGTGGCCCTGCGCCATGGGGACCGGCTAGATTGGTCCTACATTGACGAACAGTTGCGGCCCCTCGCGGAAGTGAAGGAAGATCTTGAGGCGCTAAGGGCTCTCGCTCGCTTGCGAGAACTGTAAACTTGCTACACTGACGTTTACACGTTCTGGTGTGTAACTATGCCCACCAATCTCGCCATTGACGACAACCTCATCGAAGAAGCTCGCCGCATCGGGCACCACAAAACCAAGAAAGAGGCCGTTACCACTGCACTCTCGGAGTACATCGCCCACCGCAAGCGACTGGAGATTCTCGCTTCGTTCGGCACCATCGATTTCGATCCTCAATATGACTATAAGGCGGAGCGCAAGAGGAAGCGTTAAGTGCAGGTGCTTGTCGATACCAGTATCTGGTCGTTAGCTCTGCGGAGGACCGAGAGTCACCTTAGTAAAACCGAAGCAGACCGGGTTGCAGAACTGCGGGACATTGTTAAGGACAATCGAGCTCGGCTGATTGGCCCAATCCGGCAGGAGTTACTTTCGGGTATTCGGGAGCAAGCTCAATTCGAGAGACTCCGCAAACAAATGCGACCGTTCTCGGATGAATCTCTGGCTGCCGAGGATTTTGAACAGGCAGCGCACTGGAGCAATGAATGCCGCCGTCGCGGGGTGGTTGGCTCAGGAGTTGATTTTCTGATCTGTAGCGTGGCCATCAGCAGGCGATGGCGGATTTTCACCGCCGATACCGATTTCCGTGCCTACGCCAAGGTCATCCCGATCCAGCTTAGCGCCTGATCTGTGTGAATCCGTGTTGATCTGTGGCCCAGCTTAGGCTACGACGTCCACGCCCATACTGCGCGCCGTGCCCTTCACGCTCCGCACGGCCGCCGCCACATCGAAGCAGTTCAGATCCGGCATCTTCAACTTCGCGATCTCTTCCACCTGTTTCTCGGTGATCTTGCCGACCTTGGTCTTGTTCGGCTCGGCCGACCCCTTCGCCAAATTCACCGCGCGCTTGATCAGCACCGGAACCGGCGGCGTCTTCGTAATAAACGTAAAGGACCGATCGCTGTAAATCGTGATCACCACCGGGATGATCAGCCCTTCCTGGTCCTTGGCCGACGTCTTGGCGTTGAAGCCCTTGCAGAACTCCATGATGTTGACGCCCTTGGGACCAAGCGCGGTTCCCACCGGAGGCGCCGGCGTGGCTTTACCCGCGGGAATCTGCAGCTTTACGTAATCAGTAATCTTCTTTGCCATGTCTTAATCCTTGCTTACCTGGAGAAAATCCAATTCCACGGGCGTCGAACGGCCAAAAATGGTCACCATCACGCGCAACGTGTTGCGCTCCGGGTTGATCTCGTCCACTTTGCCCGAGAAATTGGCGAACGGTCCATCCACGATGCGCACCATCTCGCCTCGTTCGAAGTTGACCTTGGGGCGCGGGCGCTCAGCCGAAGTCTGCTGCCGGAACAGGATGGAATTCACTTCGTCGGCGGTCAATGGAACCGGGCTGTTGCCGCCGCCTACAAATCCGGTGACGCGCGGCGTGTTCTTCACCTCGTGCCACAGTTGATCGCTCATGTCCATCTGGACCAGCACGTAGCCGGGATAAAGCATGCGCTTGCTGGTCACTTTCTTACCGCCGCGCAGTTCAACCACCTCTTCGGTGGGAATCAAAATTTGCCCGATCTGATCGGCGAATCCGAAAGCCTGCGCGCGTCCACGCAGCGAATCCGCCACCTTTTGCTCAAATCCCGAGTAGGTGTGGATGATATACCAATGCTTGGTCTCATCCACGGCGGGCGCAGCCGGAGCGGCTTCTTCTGAGACAGCTACGCTGGCTCCGGTTTCATCGGATGCCGTAGCAGCGGAGTCCGGGGTCGTCTCCGCGGGATCCGGAGTTTCGTCAGTGTGGGTGATTTCTTCGTCGGCCATGAATCTCTACTTGGCTAAAGTGTTCATCAGCTTGTTAATCAGACTCGCGAAAATCTCGTCCACCACAGCGAAGTACGCGGCGAAGGCGAACACCGCGATGATCACAACCAGAGTGGTGGCGCGAACCTGCTTCCACGACGGCCACGTCACGCGGCGCATCTCGGCCTGCAGCTCTTCAAAGTAATTCTTGACGCCGATGGGCCAAGCTGAAGCCTTCTGGATGAAATTCCCGCCGTTTTCTTCCTGTGTCTGTGCGATCGCCATGTTCTAAGATTTCCTCGCTCCGAGTGGATGGCAGGGGCAGAGGGATTTGAACCCCCAAAGGCGGTTTTGGAGACCGCTGGTTTACCGTTAGCCTATGCCCCTACTCGGGCCGTCTCTACAAACTCAGTCTACTTTATTTCCTTGTGCGGCTTATGCGTACGGCAAAACGCACAAAACTTGCTCATCTCCATGCGCTCGGTCTTGGTCTTTTTGTTCTTCGTCTTGCTGTAGTTCTTGCGTTTGCACTCGGTGCACTGCAATGTGATGATTTCCCGCATAAATCGCTCCTTACTCCAGAATCTCGGTCACGGTTCCCGCGCCCACCGTCCGGCCGCCTTCACGGATCGCAAACCGCAATCCCTTGTCCATGGCCACCGGCGTAATCAGCTCGATCACCAGGCTGATGTTGTCGCCCGGCATCACCATCTCGGTCCCGGCCGGCAACTCCGCCACGCCCGTCACGTCCGTGGTCCGAAAATAAAACTGCGGCCGGTAGCCCTTGAAGAACGGCGTGTGACGACCGCCCTCTTCCTTGCTCAACACGTAAATCTCACCCTTGAACTTCTTGTGCGGCGTAATCGATCCGGGCTTCGCAATCACCTGCCCGCGCTCCACGTCGTCCTTTTCGATACCGCGCAGCAGCAGGCCAACGTTGTCGCCCGCGCGGCCCTCATCCAGCAGCTTCTTGAACATTTCCACGCCCGTCACAACCGTCTTGCGCGTGTCCTTGAAGCCCACAATCTCCATTTCCTCGCCGACCTTGCAGATCCCTTTTTCGATGCGGCCCGTCACCACCGTTCCACGGCCCTGAATCGAGAAAATGTCTTCAATCGGCATCAGGAACGGCTTCTCGACGTCGCGCGCCGGCGTCGGCACGTACTCGTCCACTTTCGCCATCAGTTCGTCCACCGTCTTTTCCCACTTCTCTTCGCCGTTCAATGCTCCGAGCGCGCTCACCCGCACCACCGGCAGATCGTCGCCAGGAAACTGATACTTGGTCAGCAGCTCGCGCACTTCCAGCTCGACGAGTTCCAGCAGCTCCGGATCGTCCACCATGTCCACTTTGTTGAGCGCGACAACAATGTAGGGCACGCCCACCTGCCGCGCCAGCAGCACGTGCTCGCGGGTTTGCGGCATCGGACCGTCGGTGGCCGCCACCACCAGAATCGCGCCATCCATCTGCGCGGCGCCGGTGATCATGTTCTTGATGTAGTCGGCGTGGCCCGGGCAATCCACGTGCGCATAGTGCCGGTTGGCCGTTTCGTACTCGATGTGCGCCACCGCGATCGTGATTCCGCGGGCCTTTTCCTCCGGCGCGTTGTCGATCGAGTCGAACGAGCGGAACTTCACCTTCGGATTGTGCTTGGCCAATACCTTGGTGATGGCCGCCGTGAGCGTGGTCTTGCCGTGATCGATGTGCCCGATGGTCCCGATGTTCACGTGCGGTTTGCTGCGGTCAAATTTTTCCTTCGCCATTTCAGAGCCTTCTCGTCAGAACTTCCTGTCTTAACCTTTATGAAGAAGTGGAGCCGTTGACCGGGATTGAACCGGTGACCTCGTCCTTACCAAGGACGCGCTCTACCAGCTGAGCTACAACGGCCGAAACCTTATCTGGTGGACAGGGGAGGATTCGAACCTCCGTAGCTCGCAAGGAGCGGCAGATTTACAGTCTGCTGCCATTAACCACTCGGCCACCTGTCCAAAACCGAACCCTCCCCACCGAATCCGTCGTACAGAAACCCGCTCAGAAGCCGCTTGTGAAAGAGGACGAAACTGAAATCGGCGGAGGGACCGGAATTTACAAATCCATCGAAGAGTTTAGCACAAGGCGCGCCATCGCGCTGAGGACAATCGCACTTTATGTGTCTGAGGAGCTCTTAGACCGGAATCTCTACCTCTTCTGCGACGATGGTCGGCTCCGGAATCGAATACCCAAACTCGCGCATACATTCCAGATGTCCTTCGATCGCTTCTTTCATCAGAAGTCTGGTCTCATCGAGTGTGGCCGCAGCGCCGATGCATCCCGGCAGATCTGGGACATGGGCGCTATACCCGGTGGCTGTTGGCGCATACAAGACAGCGTATTTCATTTCTTCAATCCCGCTTGTTTCAGTATAGCCGCTTGCGTACCCGGATCGAGGTCTTCAGAGGGATGCCCAGCAATCGTCACGATTCCCTGTTTCGACGGGTGATGATAGTGCCTGTGACTTCCACGAGTCCGGACCATCCTCCATCCGTCGGCTTCGACAAGCTTGATTACGTCTCTGACCTTCATCCCTGTGAACTTTGTGCCAATCTCGGACGCAAACGCTCACGGAATGTGATGCAAGCCTGACCCCGGTCCTACCAACCCTCAGTACCCCAATACTAGGCCGAAACGCGCCCTGGTTTGGCCCTCCGCCTAGTCCCGCGAGCACATCAAAATCGGTACATTCGGGCCTTTGACCGCTCGCCCCCGCCTGCCAGAATCATGTCGAGCCGAGGAGGCAATTTACATGACCGCGATTCTAAATGCTGGCTGGAAATTGAAGGTCTGGCAACTGCAAATCTGCAAAGATACGCGCGGGCAAGACCTGACTGAGTACGCGCTAATGGCCGGATTCCTGGCTGCCGCCTGTGCCGCCGCGCTCCCCGACATCGCCACCAGCATCATCACCATCATGTCGAAGGTGGCTGCTATGCTCTCATCCACCGATCCCACAACGGCGCCCGGCGGTTGATCCCGGCCCAGCTTCCAAGTTCATGGTGCCGCTAGAATCAAACCGTGCGGCTAAAGATCGTTCAAGTGGGAGAGCCGGTTCTCCGGCAACGCGCTCGTCCCCTATTACACGAAGAGATCGTCCTGCCGGAGACCCAGCAACTCATCGCCTGGATGCATGACACCATGCGCGATGCCCCGGGCGTGGGATTGGCAGCGCCTCAAGTGGGTCTGCCCGTTCAACTCGCCGTCATCGAAGACCGTGCCGAATACGCCCGCGACATCGCCGCCGAACGATTGGCTGAACGCGAGCGCGCCCCGGTGGCGTTCCAGGTGCTCATCAATCCGCGCATCGTCGAACAATCGGACGAACAAGTGGAGTTCTTCGAAGGCTGTCTGAGTTTGGCTGGCTTCAGCGCGCTGGTGAAACGTTCCCGTCAGGTCTCCGTCGAATATCTGGACGAGCGCGCCCAGCCGCGCAGAATCGAGGCTCACGGATGGTACGCGCGCATTCTGCAACACGAGATCGATCATCTGTACGGTCGCATCTATATCGACCGCATGGAGTCGCGCTCCTTCATGAGCATCGACAACTTGAGCCGGCACTGGAAAGATATGTCCGTCCAAGCCGTTCGCCAGGCGCTGACCTCGCCGGAAGAGTGGGGCGGTGAGTAGCAAGCTACGCATCGGTCTCCTGCTCGCGGCCGCTGCGATTTCGCTTTGCGCGCAGGTATCATCCGACGTGGCGCTGAGCAACGGCGTTCATCTCACCATCACGGCCCGCGCCGATGAAGGCACCCCAGTCGCTTTGAAAACGAGTCTGGAACCGGCTTCCGGCGAGAGTTTCTACCGCATCTTTCGCGATGAAAACAACTTGGCCGTTTTCGCTTATGAGCTTTCGGTGGAGCGAACTCCCGATGGCCAGCAGTTTCGCGTGACCGCCAAGCCCGCCACCACCGGCTTCGCCGCCCGTTTCCCGAATGCCGATGGGGGCAAGCCCACGCCGACGCTTTCTGCGCCACTGCAATCGCCGCTGCTCTCCTCTGGCAATCAGTTCGTGATTCCGATATCGAGCGATCCCGGTCTGCACCAGACCCTCACCGATACGGTTCAGATCCTGCTCAACCAGCGCGGCGCCGCGACGTCTCCATCCGGTCCCGAGCGAACCGAGCAGATCCGTTTTTCGGGGCTGAAAGTTTCCATCAACAATCAGCTTGCATCGCCCTCGGGCGCGGGCGCCGTCGTTACGGGACGCTTCGCCATGTTCTACCTGCCGGGTCACGGCGGTTATTTCTTTGCCACCGAGGCAGTGGATCAAAAACCATTCGTGCAAATCGCCGTCGTGGATGGCCGGCGCCTCCGCTTCACGGTGGACAACGAAATGTACGATTGCGTATCCGAGGCACCGATTCTGGTGCACTCCGAGCGCGGGCAGCTATGGATGTATCACGATGCAAACTACAAACCTGCGGGCAACTGGACCAAAACTGATCCCGCCAGTTCGCACGACGAGTTTTTCACCGCCGCCGCCGACTCGGTTCAATGGTGGCTGAAGTAGCTGGCAACCTCACGCCGCTACTCGCGTGCTCCCCCGGCAAACTTCCAGGATCTCGGCCGCCAGCTTGATCCAGTCGTCCACGAGGGTCGGCTTGGCGCGGTATAAACGCACGCCGAGCTCGCGAACCTCTTGCTCCTCGCGCGGACTTGCCAACGTGCTTAGTGCGATCACATGCACATGCGCCAGCACGGGTTCGTCCCGGATCACTTTTAGCACGGCGCCACCGCTGTGCTTGGGCAAATGCAAGTCGAGCACGATCACGCAAGGCTCTCCATCCGTTCCCTCGCTCCGCTGGCGCTCGACAAATTCGATGGCTTGCTCGCCGTCTCGAAGCACCTCCAGCCGGTAATCCTCGCCGTGTGCGTCGAGCGCGTAGCGCAGCAGGAAAACATCCGCGGAATTGTCTTCGACCATGAGGATTCTGGCGGGAGTGGAATGTTCAGCGTTCAAGTTACTCTCCTATCACGTACCCACGGTATGATGCGGTTACCGGGAAGTGTGTTACATCCACTCAATCCACGAAAAACGGAGTCTCCGCTTCGCCGCGCGTCACAATGTCGAAACGATAAACCGGCAGCGTGCCGACAGCGTTCGAAATCTGATCGCGAATTGTGAAGAGACACGCCCGCCGCGCCGGATCCCCGACCAGGTCGAGCAGTGGATCGCTCACTGGCTCCCCCGCATCGCCGAAGAACACAGTGGTCACCAACCGGCGAGTCAGCCCGATCGCGAGCACCATCAGGTTGAGATGCGGACAACGCGGCGCACCCGCTTCTGTGGTGTACGCGCCCGGCAACACCGTGCGGAACGAGTAGCGGCCTTCGGCGTCCGTTCGTGCGCGTCCCCATCCGAAGAAGCCCGGATCGGCATCTTCCGCACGCGGGTCCAGCGGATGACGAAAGATGCCCGCGGTGTCCGGCTGCCAGATCTCGACAACCGCGTTTTGGATGGGGCGCCGTCCGTCTTCAAAGACTTGTCCGGCGAGCACGATGTGCTGGCCGCGCGCCTGCTTCCCATCGAAGTTCGTCAAGTCTTGGCAGCCGGCCGCGAAGTCGCCAGGAAAGAACGGGCCAATGGTGCAATAAGGCGAGGTAGGTAAACTCATGAAGGAACTCTCAGTCCAACTCCGGCGTGCGGCGCTTCCCGCGTAGAACGAAGTCGCGGCGGAACGTCAGCAGGTTCACGGTCCCAACCGTGGTGGGAGTGGTCTCAAAGATCAGGCGATCCCGCGCCTCCGGATCTTGAACCGCGTTGAGAAGCAGATCCACCTCGTTCAACGGCTCGCCGGGGAAGAAAATCTGCGTCACGAACCGATTCATCCAACTGGGACCGAACATCGAAAAGTGGATGTGCGGCGGACGCCACCACCAGTCCGATTCGGTCACCGGATAAGCCCCGGGCTTGATGGAAAGAAATCTGTAGCGGCCTTCCTCATCCGTCACGATGCGGCCCTCGCCAGTGAAATTGGGATCGATCGGAGCCTGGTGACGATCCATTTCGTGAACGTACTTGCCGGCCGAATTGGCCTGCCAGATTTCGATCACCGACCCGGCCAGCGGCGCCCCGTCTTCATCCATGACCCGCCCTTCCACCGCGATAAACTGGCCGATCGCCCGCGGTCCACCGGGCGTTTTGGATGACAGATCCTGGCCATCGATCGCCAGCCGCCTTTCCAACTCCACGGGCCCGGTTCGTTCTGTCAGGGTCAGCGGCCTTGCGATCAACGGTTGCGACGGATTTCTGGTAAAGCTGCGCGGATAATTTTTGATGTACCTCGCAAGCTGCGTGCTTTCGTCGTATGGTTCATAGTCGACCCCAGACGCTGCCGGCAGGGGTTGTTGGATCGATAACGGGCCGCGCATGCAACCAAATCTATCACGCCTTTGCTTGTACCACCGAAACTCCTGGAGTATGAGCGGGATTGCGTTGTCTCTCGCATTCGGGTGATAATGCGCCAGAGACCTTCGCGCGCCACTATGGTCACTCAAAAGATCCTTCATTATCAACTTCTGGAAAAGATTGGCGCAGGCGGCATGGGCGAGATTTACAAGGCCCAGGATAGCCGGTTGAATCGCATGGTTGCGGTCAAGATTCTGTCGCCCACCCTGTCCACCGATCCCGAACGCCGCCGCCGGTTCTTCCAGGAAGCCCAGGCCGCTTCCGCACTGAATCATCCCAACATCATCACGCTGTACGACATCGTGTCGGAAGGCGAGCTGCAGTGCATCGTGATGGAATACATCTCTGGTAAAACGCTCCGTGAGTTGATTCCCGCCGGGGGATTGCCCGCTGCGCAGGCCATCCAGTACGGCACGCAAATGGCCAGCGCGCTGACTGCCGCGCATACGGCCGGCATCATTCATCGCGATCTGAAACCCTCCAACATCATGGTCACCACTACTGGGCTGGTGAAGGTGCTGGATTTCGGTCTCGCCAAGTGGGTGGACGTGGGATTGTCGGGTCAGAGCGGTGAGCAACAGAGTACGGTGGAGGCGGCGCTGACGCGCGAAGGCTCCATCATCGGCACCGTCAGCTACATGTCGCCCGAGCAGGCCGAAGGCAAGCACGTGGATGCGCGCTCCGACATATTCTCTTTTGGCGACGTACTCTACGAGATGGTGACGGGCCGGCGCGCCTTTGAAGGGCGATCGGGTATCTCCACACTCTCGGCGATTTTGCGCGATGATGTTCGGCCCATCTACGAATCCAATCCCGATGTTCCACCCGTGCTGGAACAAATCATCCTGCGCTGCCTGCCCAAAGATCCCAACGCGCGCTGGCAGACCATGAAGGAGATCGAAGGGGCGCTGCTCACGCTGCATCGGCAACTTGATCCCGGCGGGCAGTATGTACCGCCAGTTTCGACGGGTCCGATTCCTGTCGCCCCGTCCGCCCATCCCACGGATGCCTCCACGGGCGAACCGTCGTCCGGCTCTCCGCATTTTGCTCCTGCGCCGCTGCTCGACGCGAGTCTCAGTTCGACAAGCATACTAGAGAAGCCTGCGGTGCCCATGGAGGGTCCGAATGCTCCCACGGCGACCGTGGCTTCTAAACCTGCCGCACCCGCTCCGAAGGCTGCGCCAGCTCCGAAGAAAACCCAAGCGGCCGCGCCGGTCAATCGTTCCTCGAGATTCGTCGCGCTTTTGCTGGTCGTGATTGGCGCGGTGCTGGTGGCGTCGGCGGGCGTGGGCGGCTGGTGGTGGTGGAAGAATCAACAACAGCAAAACCAAAAGCAGGCCGTCGCGGTGGTCACTCCAATCCAACCGGTAACGCCGCCCCCTGCCGCTCAGCCCGCACCTACTCCGCCCGCGGCAACCACGCCGGAAACCCAGCCACAGGCCGAAACCACGCCTCCGGAGACCAAGCCGGTGCGCAAACGCAAACCCAAGGAAACCGAGAAGAGCACCAGCGTTCCGGCCCCGATCCCCACACCACCGCCGCCTGCCGCTGTGACCCCTTCCGTAATTACCCCGCCCCCTCTTGTTGCGCCAGCGCCGAAGCCCGCTGCTCGTCTTCCGGTGATTCAGACCGCCCCAATCTCCGTCAGCGACGCTCTGCCCTTCGTGATCGTCCTCGGACAGGATGTCGCGGCGGACGCGCCGGAGGGTATGGGATTGAGCTTCACCGTCAGCGAAGGACTCAAGATCGGCGACAAGACAGTCATCGCCAAGGGTGCGACCGTTACTGGATCAGTGACGGGCGAGTCGAGCAAGAAAGGGTTTCTGGGAATCAAGGGCGGACACAAGCTCACGTTCCGTCTGGTGCAGGCCGACGCCGTGGACGGTAAGAAACTCGCCGTGCGCGCGATGGCCGGCCGAGGGGAAGACGGCGTCACCATCCGGTCTTTCGAAACCAACAAAGGCTCCAAGCCGAAAGGATACGCGGCCGTGCAGGGCACCGTGTATATCGCTTACATCGACGGAGATCAGACCGTGGCAGTTCGCAAGTAACAAACCTGTTGCGAAACCGAAAAACAAATTTATGAGCATACCCTTAGGCAATGAGGCGCTGGATATTCTCTTCCGTCTGGCAAGAACCCACAACGTCTGGCTCAACGAGCCCATCGACGACGATGTCCTGCGCCAACTCTACGACCTAATGAAACTCGGCCCCACCAGCGCCAACTCCTGTCCGGCGCGCATTCTCTTTTTGCGAACGCCCGAGGCCAAGCAGCGGCTCCTGCCGGCACTCAGTCCCGCCAACGCCACGAAAACCTTGCAGGCCCCGGTAACCGCCATCATCGGTTACGATTTGCGATTCTTTGAAGAGACGCTCAAGCTGTTTCCGAACAACCCGGCCATGGCGGACGTATTCTCCAGTTCACCGCAGCTCGCCGAAACCACCGCGTTTCGCAATGGCAGCCTGCAAGGCGGCTATTTCATTGTCGCGGCGCGCTCGCTCGGCCTCGATTGTGGTCCCATGTCCGGCTTCGATAATGCGAAGGTGGATGCCGAATTCTTCACCGCTGCGGCCGGCAATCCTCCGGCGTTTCACCAAGTGAAATCGAACTTCCTGTGCAATATCGGGTATGGCGACGCGGCTAAGCTTTTCCCACGCAACCCGCGCTTGGCTTTCGACGAAGCCTGCCGGCTCCTTTAGCCAGGTCGTCAAAGCAATCCGTAGTCAAATGTAATACATCAAGGGCTCACGGCTCTTGCGTGCTTGCCGCGCTGCCTCGGTCTTGCGAATCAGGTCCGCCAGCGTGGTCTTATCCAGGACCTCCGCGATAGCATCGCGCACTTCGCGCATGATGATCCTGGTGCTGCAATGTTCCACATCCTGGCACTCGTCGCACGGGCGGAAGGCCGTCTCGCTCGCGCAGGGCAGGGGAGCCAAGGGCCCTTCCATCATTCGGATGATCGAACCAATGGTCACCGTCGATGGCGGACGGCTCAGTTGGTATCCGCCGCCCTTGCCCTTTTTGCTGTTGAGCAACCCGCGGCTTTTCAGGTCCAGCAGGATGCCTTCCAGGAATTTCAGCGGAATCTGCTCGTCCTTGGCGAGCGTCGCAATGAGAACTGGTCCTTCCCCATAACGCTGCCCCAAGGCTATGACCGCCTTCAGGCCGTACTGGGTTCGTTTGGAGATCGTGCGCATTCGCCTGCCTCTCAGGTTAGCAAGAACACGGGATCGTCCAACAATTCTCTATCGACTGATGTCCCTTGCCTCATCGCCCGAGACTAAACCCTTTTGTCTTCAGAAGAAAAGGGGCGAATTTAGTCTACATTCGAGCCTGCATACCCAATCCTGGATCAAAAGATAGTTACGTTTTAGTACCCGATTCATCTGGACATGCTAGTTATCTTTTGGATAACATGTAACATCTTTTTACTTTCACAGGTTACCTGACGGCGGTCCCGTCTGGGTAGGTCAAAATTGCGCGCTTCGTACTCCGCAGAGCCCCCCAAGAACCTCACGCATGCCGTGCGGCTCCGGGGCTCGCTTGATGTCGGTGCCCTGCGCCACAGCTTAGAGCATATAACAGCTAAATACTGGACGCCGGTCCGTATCCCCGCCATTCCCTCCAGAGCAGCTCATAAAGTTGAGGACTTCAAGAGTCTTCCCATCGAGGACCGAGAGCGCCTTGCGCGCGCTTACCTGGAAAGCGAGGCCGAGTATGTCCCGCTCGATAGTGAATCGCCGATTCGCGTCACCGTGGCACTTCTCTCCGCTAGTGAGAGCATCCTGCTCATCAGTTTGCATCCGTCCCTCTGCCAGGCCGGAATTTCAGCAGGCAGCATCACTTCGGAGTTGGGGATGCTCTATAGTGCGCCCGTGAGCCACACGGATTCAGCTTCGCCGCATTCTGTGGTAGCTCAGCTGACGCCACGGGATTGGCCACTGCCGGCGTCCAACGGTAGTTCCAACGGCTCAAAGCGGGGCCCGAACAACGAGGCGGCTGCGTTGGAACTGCCGTCCGATCATCCGCGGTCGTCGGATCCCGGCGGGATATTGGGCCACGAGACCCGGACGCTGCCCGAAGCGCTCCTGGCCTCTGTACGGGATTTCAGCCGCGCGGAAGGCGTCGGTCCGTTCGCCACGTTGTTCTCGGCCTTCGCGTCGCTGCTTTCGCGGTATAGCGGGCAAAAGAATTTTTTCGTTGGAGCGTCGTCGAATTCTTCGGCTTTGACGCCATTCCAGGTGGACGTGGCCGGCGACCCGTCTTTTCGTGAGCTCTTTCAACGCGTCCGGTATCTCGATGCCGCCGATGTGGCAGAGGCGCCTCTGCTATTTCAAGTCGCCTTCGTCCTCGAACCGCCCGAACGCGAAACCGTACGCTTTGCCGGGCTCACCGCTTCCGCGTATGAATTGAAGACTCGCACCATCGGCCTGGATCTGCTCCTTCACGTGTATGAACTCGCGGCCGGACCGCTGGTAACGGTCGACTATAACGCGGCTCTTTTCGACCCGGACACGATTCAGCGCTTCCTCAGTCATTACGAAACTCTCCTTGCCAGCGCCGTTCGAGATCCTCACCGCCCGATTTCGCGGCTTCCGGTTCTTACCGGGCAAGAGCGCGACCGCCTGGTGAACGAATGGAATTCGACGTCCCGGGATTATCCCGCAGATATTCCCGTGACGCAATTGATCGAGGCTCAGGTAAGAAAGACGCCCGCCTCTATTGCCGTGAGTTTCAAGAACGACCATCTCACGTATGACGAGCTCAATGCTCGCGCCAACCAGCTGGCGGCCCATTTACGGTCGCTAGGCGTTACGCAAAACACCCTGGTGGGTGTATATCTGGAGCGCTCCATCGATCTGCTCATAGCGCCGCTGGCGATACTCAAGGCGGGCGGCGCTTACCTGCCACTGGATCCCGATCATCCCGACGATCATATCGGACCCATCGTCGAAAACGCGGGCATCGATATTTTGATTGGCCGCCCCCAGGTGGCTTCCCGGCTTCCCAACTTCTCCGGGAAACTGGTCGTCGTCGATTGGAATGCTTTGGCGCAATACTCGAAGGCCAATCAGCCGGTACCCGTCTCGACCAGCGATTTGGCCTACGTGATTTACACGTCCGGCTCTACCGGACAGCCCAAGGGTGTCATGATTCCACACCGGGCCTTGAACAATCTGCTCTGGTCGATGCGCGATTGGTTCCAGTTCGGCCCGCGTGATGTGCTGCTTGCCCTTACCACTATTGCTTTCGATATCGCCGGAGTGGATGTTTGGCTTCCACTATTGGTGGGAGCCCGCATGCTGATGGTGGAGCGACAGACCGCCATGCACGCCCATCTGGTTCAGGAAATGATCCGGCGCGAAGGCGTTACGTTTCTGCAGTGCACACCCAGCATTTGGAAGATGCTGATCGATTCCGAGTGGCCGGGTAAAGCGGACCTTCAGGCGGTTTGCACCGGCGAAGCCATGCCGAAGGACCTGGCTGCGAAGCTGTTTCCGCGCGTCGGCCGTTTATGGAACATGTACGGCCCAACCGAAACCACGATTTGGTCCACCGGCTTCCGGTTTAGCGCCCCGACCGATCCGGTACTGATCGGGCGCCCCATCGCGAACACGCAAATCTATATTTTAGATGAGCATTTGGCTCCCACTCCGATCGGCGTTCCCGGGGAGTTGTACATCGGCGGAGACGGACTTGCCAACGGTTATCTGCACAAACCCGATCTGACCTCCGGCCGATTTGTTCCAGACCCGTTTCGGCAGGCGCCCGGAGCCCGCCTCTACAAGACCGGAGACTTGGCGCGCTATCGAAGCGATGGCAATATCGAATGCTTGGGTCGCAACGACGACCAAATTAAGCTCCGCGGCTACCGGATTGAGCCCGAAGAAATCCGAGCCGCACTTAACTTGCATCCCGCCGTTCGGGACGCCATTGCCATTCTCAGCACCAGCGCGACTGGAGAAAGTCGCATCGTCGCGTATCTTATTTCTCAAACCAGCGATGTGCCTGAAGTCGGCGAGCTCCGCAGTTTTCTCCGGCACAGGCTGCCTGAGTACATGGTCCCAGCGACCTTCACGTTTCTGGACTCGTTCCCTTTGAATGGCAACGGAAAGATTGACCGCCGGGCCCTTCCGCCGCCGAAAACGGCGTTGCCTGAGATCAGCCCGGCTGAGGCGCCCGCGGATCCAATCGAAAAGCGGCTCCAAGGCATCTTTTCCTCGGTGCTGGGCCTAAGCTCGATCGGAATCGGCGACGATTTCTTTGATCTCGGTGGGCATTCCTTGACAGCTGCCAAGGTCTTCCGGGAGGTCAACTTCTGCTTCAATCTGGATCTGCCGCTCGCGACCCTTTTCCAAGCGCCCACTGTTCGGAGCTTGGCCGCTATCATCCGCGACGCGGGAGCCGAACAAATGAACGCGCCGCTCGTGCGGATTCAGCCCAATGGCTCGCGGCCGCCCATCTATTGCATTGGCGCGGCGGATGGAGAGGTCATCGTTTTCCGTGGACTGGCGCAGGAGTTGGGTCTGGATCAGCCTCTCTATGGACTGCAGCCGTTCCGTCTGCTCCCTTCCTGTCCGACCGTGCAGCAACTTGCCGCCGCCTACATTAAAGAGCTTAGAACCAGCGGCGAATCTCGGCCGTTCTGCCTGCTGGGCTATTCCCTTGGCGGATCAATCGCGATCGAGATGGCGCGCCAGCTACAACGCAGCGGCGTTGCGCCGCCCCCGGTGGTGTTGATCGACACTTATTACGCCGCTGGCTGCCGGATCCAGGAATCTCTGGCTCAACGCATGCGGCGCTATCGCTTTCATTGGGACGAAGTCGTCAAGGGAAGAGGATTGGTCCACTTGGGGGAACGCTTCAAGTATGGATTCGCTCGCGTAGCTCACCGAGCCACGTCCTCAATCGGGGTCGCGCCCACCATCGCAAGCGATATCGCGAATCTGCAACTTCTGGCTTGGGAAAGTTACCGGCTGAAGTCCTACAATGGACGCGTCTATTTATTCCGGGCCGAATCGCAAGGCGAATTTTTCACCGGCGGCCCGGACTTGGGCTGGTCCGGAATTCTCTCCGATCTTTTGATCGACGACGTGCCTGGAGATCACGCAACCATCAACATCGGCGTTAACCTGAAGATCCTGGCGCGAAAAATCCAGCAATGCCTGCGAGAAGCGCTCTCTAACGCGCGCCCGCCGCAGGTGTAGTGGCCGCGGCGATCGACGCCGGCTTGGCCATCACTTTTTCCGGATCCGTATCGCGCGGGACAACCACTCCCACCCAGGCGAACAGCATTTCGTCCCAGCTTTGATCGCCCCAACGAATGGTCGCCTTCGGATCGGGATTGTATTTGTTGTTCGCCGAATTGTCCCAGTGGGCGAACAATTCGATTTTGGTTCCCTTGGGCACTTCGATAGGCTTTTGCTCGAAGTAAATGGTCTGCCAGCTGAAATCGTAATGCGGCACGCTGACCAGCGTTTCGTGCTCGCCGTTGGGATAGTCGAGCTTGATGTCCATGTCCTTACCGCGCAGATGCATGTGCGGTTGCGAATAGATCAACGTCACCGGCTGATCGAACTCGGCCACGGTATGGCCTGCGTAATTCGGATCGCCCGGAGGAATGGCGAAATCTGCTCCAGCCACCGGGAGCGTCAGCAGCCGATACTTCGGTGGCTCCTTCGCCAGCACGAATCCGACTTTGGTTTGATCCGTCGCCGGGGTGCCGTTGGTGGTGTAGTGCATCTCGAACACGATGTCGGAGCCCGCCGGAATCAGCTTCGCGGCCTTGTGATCCAGGTCGAAATAATTCTGCGGCTGGATGCCGGGCACGTAGCCCAGCAGCCATTCGTTCGCGACGTTGACGCTCGGATCCACCGGCGCGGGCAGCGCTTCCGTGCCATCGGCGCGCTTGGGAAGCACATAACCCTCGCCGACTTTCGCGTCCTTCAGCCATTGCGATCCCGGCGGACGAATATGCACGCTGCCGTGATGCACAACTTTGCGATTACCCGGACGAACTTCGGCGTCCATCACCCAGGTATCTTTCGTGAAGCCGCTGGGAACCACGAAGTAGGTGTACTCGATGGTGCCGCGCGCCGGCACGTTGTACGGCTTCGGCATTTCGATCACGACGTCGGGCTTGATGTTCCACCCGTCGTGCCATTCGATGGGCGGCGGCATATCGTTCGGATCGCCTTCCGGCGCGCCCGCGTCCACCCACGCCACTAGCGTCTTGACGTCGGCTTCGGTCAGTCTGCGATCGTTGGCAAAATGCCCGAATCGCGGATCGGCGAACCATGGCGGCATTTTCTTGGTGAGCACCGCTTCCTTGATCGATTTGGCCCACGGTCGTGTGCCCTGGTAGGTGAGGAGCGACATCGGGCCGATCTCGCCCGGACGGTGACAGCTCTGACAATTCTTCTGCATGATGGGAAGAACGTCTTTGTTGTAGGTAACCGTCGAATACGGCGTCGCGGCGATGGCCGCGGTAGCGAGCATCAAACTGGTGAACAGGTATCGCGTCATCGAGAGCCTCGCGCCTCCGCTTGTTAGCGAATATATCACAACGATATTGCGCTAGGATGGTCTTGCATGCAAGGCCGCTATTTCGCGGATCAAGCCGTCAAACTGTCCGAGGTGCGAGCCTTCCGCGCCGAACATTTTCCGTATGCGGGGCCGTATCCGTGGCTCGACCGCGCGGATGCGCTTGAGCGCATCGAGCAAAAGCTCCAGGGCGGCGAACTGACCGCGGAAGAAGCCGGGCGATGCCGCTCGTGGTCCGCCAACGGTTACATCATCCTGAAGAAGCTGATCGACGATCACACTCTGGACATAGTCTGGAGCGCCTACGAGAAAGCCGTCGCGAGCGGTCGCATTCGTCTGGAACCCGAGCCTGCCGGTGACGGCGATCCTTACCCTGGCCGCTTCCTCAACCCGCACAAGAAGTCCGCCAGTTTCTGCCGCATTTTGAAACACGCCGAATTGCTCCGCTGGATTCGCCTGCTGATGGAGCGCGAACCAAAGGTGCTCCAGACCATCGCGTCGCACAAAGGGTCGCAGCAGGGCACGCACTCCGATTCCATTCACATGACGACGTACCCGCTGGGCTATTTGTCGGCGGCCTGGATCGCGTTCGAAGACATCTCGCCCGATTGCGGACCGCTGGTCTATTATCCGGGCAGCCACAAACTGCCGTACGTGTTCAGCAAGGACGTCGGGCTGGGCGAATTCGATCTGAAGCGCGAAGGGTACGGCCCGTATCATCAGAAATACGAGCCATATATTCAGGATTTAATCGCCAAACACGATATCGAGCCGCATTATTTCCACGCGCAAAAGGGCGACGTGCTGATCTGGCACGCGAATTTATTGCACGGCGGGTCACCGCGGAGGGATCTTCGGCAATCGCGCCGCTCGGTGGTGTGCCACTTCTTCGTCAAGGGATCGTTCGTCTATCACGACCTCGCCGCGGCGCGGTCGCGCGCGCAGTATATGGGAACGTGTTTGCTGCGGGATGATGAGGGTGCATTGTTGGGAATTGGACGAAAAAACCGGTAGTGCCGTACGGCCGGGACCCGCAACGTCAATACGACAGCCAATTTCCGTGGACGGCGTTTACTTCTTCCGAACTACCAATGAATTTAGCCTGCGGCCGCAGGTTCTAGACCCATCCATTGGTGGCTTTAGCTGATATACTGCTCTGAAATGATTAGTAATCCGTTCAGTCCCGCCTCCATTGCCGCTGCGCCGGATGACTTCTTCGGTCGCTCCGAAGAGTTAGGTGATTTCGAACGGTCTCTAGGGCAAGGGTCGGTCGCGATACAGGGTCCAATAGGCATCGGCAAATCTTCACTCCTTGCGAGGGGACGACTTCTGATGGAAGGGTTCGAGTCAAACCACAAATGTGAATCTGTGCTGGCTGTCGGCGATCGGGATGTAAGCAATATCGATCAAGCCGCCCGACTTGTCCTTGAAAGCTTTACCGAAATCGACGAGCGTCAGAACAGGGTGAAGCTGAAACTGGGACCCGTATTGGAAATCGAGTCTGGGGAGATCTGTCGACATTTCGCTGAGGGGCGGCACCTCGCCGTTTTGAAGCGAATCGTGGAGCGAGATTACCTTGATCGCCTTCTAGCAGGAAAAAACCTTCTCATCATTGGAGTTGACGAAGCAGATAAATGTCCAGCGCCGCTCGCTCGGCTTTTCCGCGCACTTCTAACCCACACTCAACAGCAAGGCGTCCGCAATGTTCGTTTTGTGTTCGCCGGGGTTAATCCGTTCTTAGAAGAAATGACGCGAGAAGACGCTGGCGTAACCCGATTCATTTACCGGACGATCACGCTTACTCCGATGGATCTCGATGAGTCCACCGAAATGGTCGAATTCAAATTCGGACGGCTGGTTGATGATGCAAACAAAGAGCACATCCGTCTTGAGATAGATCCGAGTGTAATTCGACGCATGGTTAACTTCTCAGGTGGTCATCCACACATCTTGCAACTACTGGGCTCACATGTGGTTGAGAACGAGATGGAGGACCCTGACGGCATCATTGATGCACATGACTTCCATGATGCGCTACGGAGAATCTGCTACGAAGATCGCGTCGCGGTTTACAACAGCACAATCCACACTCTGAGCACGGCGGACCGGTATGATGCCCTGTTAACTCTTCTTGGAATGACCGAAGCATCTCCATTAAATATCTGTTCGCGGACATTCCCGACACGTATTGACGCTGAACTCGCACGCGATGCCGTGGATTCTGAAGATATAGAGTGGCTCGTCAATAACAATGTTATCCGCTATCTTGCCGATGAGTACGCTCTTATCGATGAGTTTCTGAGAATTCGCATCACATTCGATCGTGAACAAAAAGAATTGGAGGCTGCCAGGAAGTTTGGCGAATTCTCGCTGGACGAGCTTCGCACGGCCGAAGAAGAAATCGACGGATAGTGCCGGTGCTCGAATCGCTAGGATGTCGAATCTGGAAACCGCTAAGGCGAGACCGAGCCCGGGAGGACGAAAACAAGCGCGCTTAGCCTACCAAAAGAATCATTTGGGAGATGGTAAGCCGCCATCGTAGTACTAGCGCGTTCAGTCTGCGCTACTCCGTTCTGGCGCGACCCTATCCCACCTGGCTCTTCTCCCCCTCCGCCAACGCCAACTCCGTAATCCGCAGCCCCAGCTTCGTAATCCGCGACGGAAACAAATCCTTCAACCGCTCCTCATGCGGCGGAACCACGTGCGTGATGTCGCCGCCCACGCTCTTCACCATCTCTTCCGTCGTCATGATCAGATTGAACTGGCTGCCCGTCGCAAGCCCCACCGGAATATATTCGGGATCTTTCGGATCAATGCCGCGCAAATTCTCCTGCGTATACGCCAGATCGCCGCAAAACACCCAGCTGCTCCCGGAATTTGCCGCTAGATCGTTGCGCACCGTCACGTACATCGATCCCCAGGTGTGCGTGTCAAACGCCGCGTGCAGATCCACGCCCGGCAGAACGTTCTCGCGATCGCCATCCACCGCCACCAGCCGCCCCTGCCGCGCCAGATCCACCGCGCGCATGATGTCCGCCGGATCGATGCCCAGCATCAGCCACCGGAACCGGCGAGGCAGCGACATCGTCCACACCCATTTTGAAAGCTCGCGCTCTTCGAGATAGAACGTCGCGTTCGGGAAATCCTCAATGTTGCCCATATGATCGAAATGGGCATGCGTGATGAAGATGTTGTTGATGTCCTCAGGCGCGATCCCGATCTCGCCCAGCACCTCGCGCGGCGAATGCCACCCCCGCACGCCGTACGTATTCGCCAGCACCTCGCCATGCGCCTTGTGATTGTAGCCGATGTCCACCATCGCGAGCTGGCCTTGCCCCTTGATCACAATGTAGCAATACGGCAGCTTGCGCGCGCCCTGATTGTGCATGCCATAAACCAAGCCGCTCAGCGGATATTGGGGCACCGCCGCATATTCCATCGCCCACAACGAGTACGCCGATTTCATGCGTGAACTCCTCGCGCGCAACAAGCCCGTTCGTAGGAGACTTTCTCGAACCCCGGCAGCGCGTCCGCCGCTCGTTCGAGTTCCGTGTATCCCGCGCGCAATGGAATCAGAATGTCCCCCGCCCAGGGCTCTTGCAACGCGGCGCCGATCAATTTCACCGCCCTCGCCAAATGGTGATGATGCCGCCGCGCGCGTTCCGTCGGGCGTGCTCGCCGCAAGGCATCTTCTGCCTCACGAAAAAGCTCGCGAGCCGTTCCAAGCATCGGATGATCCGGCGCAGCCTCTTTCGATCCCGCAGCATCGAGCACCAGCAATCCCGCCAGTTGCGATGCCACCTGCTTCAGATCCTCAAAGCATTTCTGATTTTCAACAATGTATGCCGCGGTCGCGTCGTCTACCATGAATCTTCCTCGGCTACCGCATTACGAACGGATTCGGCGCGTTGCCGGCGATATCGATCCACACGCTCTTAGTTTGCAGATAATCGCGAATCCCGTCGATGCCGCTCTCGCGCCCGATCCCCGACCGCTTGTAGCCGCCGAACGGCGACATGTAGCTCACCGCGCGATACGTGTTCACCCAAACGGTGCCGGCCTCCAATCGCTCCGACATCAGCAGCGCGCGCCGGATGCTCTGCGTCCACACGCCCGCCGCGAGCCCGTAGACGGTATTGTTCGCGATGCGAACCGCTTCTTCTTCGTCATCGAACGGTATCACCGACAGCACCGGCCCGAAAACTTCTTCGTTCGCGATGCGCATCTCAGGATTCACATCAGTGAAAATCGTCGGCTCTACAAACCAGCCCGATCCGCATTCCTCGCGCTCGGCCGGAGCCCCGCCCAAACGAACCACCGCGCCTTCTTCCTTCGCAATGCGGATGTAATCCAGAACTTTTTCGTACTGCGGGCGCGTGGTCACGGGCCCCACCTGCGTGGATGGATCCAACGGATTCCCCATGCGCGCCGTCTTCGCAAGTGCCAGCAGGCGCTCCACAAACTCCGCGTGAATCGACCGCTGAATCAGCGCGCGCGATCCGGCGATGCAAGTTTGCCCCGTCGCAGCGAAGATCCCCGACACCACGCCCTTCACCGCCTGATCGAGATCGGCGTCGTCGAAAACGATATTGGCTGACTTCCCACCCAGCTCCAGTGTGACCGGCTTAATGCCGCGCGCTGCCAGTCCATAAACATGCTCGCCGGTTTTATCTCCGCCCGTGAACGCAACTTTCGCGACGTCCTGGTGCGTGATCAACGGCTCGCCCACTTCGCCGCCGAAGCCGGTCACGATATTCACCACGCCCGGCGGAAAACCTGCCTTCTCGAACAGCTCGCCGAACGCGAATGCGGACACCGACGAAAATTCCGACGGCTTCCACACCACCGTGTTGCCCGCTGCCAGCGCCGGCGCGAGTTTCCAGGTCGCCAAAAGCAACGGCGAGTTCCACGGTGTGATCGCCGCCACCACACCCAGCGGTTCCTCGCGCGTGAAGTTGAACACGCCCGGTTTGTCGATCGGAATCACGCGGCCTTCAATCTTGTCCGCCAATCCGCCGTAATAGTAAAACCATTGCGGGATGTAGTTGAGCTGCCCGCGCATCTCGGCGATCAACTTACCGTTGTCCGTCGATTCAATCTCAGCGAGCCGATGCGCTTCCGCCGCTACCAACTCGCCGAATTTATGCAGCAGCGCCCCGCGCGCCGTCGCCGTCAGCTTCGTCCACTCGCCATGAAACGCGCACTTCGCCGCAGCGATCGCTTGATCCACGTCCGCCTTCGACCCGCGCGGAACCAGCGCCCACGGTTTCGCCGTGAATGGATTCACGGATTCAAACCATTCTCCAGAGGCGGGATCCACCCACTTCCCGCCAATCAACATCTGATGCTTCTTCACGCTAGCAAGCCTCCTAAGGCGCCTATGTCTTGTTGTTGTTCTAGTGTATCGATCATCTCTTCGATGGCTTGCGAGCTTGCGCACGCCGATCGAAATCGCTCGCGAATCTGCTCCGGAGTGGCGGGCATCACATCATTCATTCGCGATCGAGCGCTGCGTCCGTGGAAATTCACGATCACTTCCGATCCCTGCGCTCCCGGATACGCGGCGGTAAACGCGTCATCAATTTCCAGGTTGGTGACGCTCGCAAGCCGCGTAATCTCGGGATCATCCAGCTTCCGGTAATTCGACTCCGCGATCACACCGCAAGCCAGCGTCGCAGCCACGCAGTATTGAATGCTCATCTTAGCTTGAAGGATGCGCTCGAACGGTCCGGCATAATCACAACCCGGATATCCCACCGCCGCGGCCGACGCTTTCACTAGAATTGACTCGATGTCGCTGCTCCGATAACCATCCTGCATCCCCACGGCCAGAGCCGCCTGCGTCGCCGTCTGCGCATAGTTGCACGCTGGCGCCGGCTTGTAATACACCGACATGATTTCGAACGCCTCATTCGAGAACGGCGCCACTCGCGCGATGCAATCAGTCCTATTCAACCCGGCGAAAAGCCCCGCGCGTCCATCCAGCGCGCTCTCCGACGCACGCGCCCCCAGCGCAGCCAACTCAACAGCCGTCACCGCATTGCGCGCCGCAAATCCCGGATGAAAAAACATCTCGTCGCCGCCGCAGTACGGCCACTCATTCAAGCCGCCCGTCGTATTCGCCGCGAAACCCAGCGCGCTCACCGTCGCGTCTTCATCCAGCCTCAACAGCCGGCTTCCCGCAATCGCGCCGGCCAACGGCCCGGTGATCCCGGTTGGACGAAAACGCCGGACCATTTCCTGATCCATGATCGCCCGGCCCACCGCCGCGCCGATCTCGTAGCCGCACACCGCGCCCAAAACAAAATCGTTTCCATTTGTCTTCTGCCGTTCGGCCAGCGCCAGCAGCGTTGGGAAAATCACCACACCCAAATGGCTTACCGCACCGGTGTGCATGTCCTCGCGCACCAGCCCATGCCCGAGCGTTGCGTTTGCGAATGCCGCTTCCGTCGGCGACGATTGCACCGCGGTTCCGATGACCCGCGCCTTTCCGCTCGCATCAGCCGCCATGCGAATCGCCTGGCAACCCCACGGCAAATCGCGCGCCTCAAACGCACACGAAAGAAAATCGAGGAATCCGATCTTGACCTTCGCGATCACCTCCGCGGGGAGCTGATCCATCGTCAAGCCGCGGGCGGCGCGCACCAGTCTGCGCGAAAGACTCATTTCCATCCGGTGTCCGCGTCTGTTGGAACGTTTACCATCGTGGCCTGCACCTGCCGGATCTTGCCGCCGGACACCTTGAACATTTCGGAAATGAGAATCGAATTCATCTGCCCGTTCATGTTCGCGTGCATCAAGATCAGCCCGACCACTACGCCATGCTCCGTATCAACCACTGGAAAACGCCGATGATCGACCACCAGGCCTTTGAAAATTCCCTTATCGAGCTGCTCGGCGCCGCTCATCGCAGGACTGCCCAACACAGGAACATTAGTCGTTTGCACACCGTTCTCAAAACGATTCATCTCGGGCGCCAGTGGCGCGGACTTGTAATCCTTGGTTCCTTCACTCTGAACCGCGGTGAAATAGGCGCTGGCATCGTCGATGAGCTGCGATCGCGTGGACTTCTCGGATTCCTTCAACGGCTCGCTGAAAATCGCCGGCGGGGTGGTCAATTTCTCTGGCGCGAAGAATCCGGCCTCGCCCTTGCGGCAGACCAATGTCTCCGCTTCTGTGATCTTTTTGTTCTTGAGTTTCAGCCGAACGAAAAATAGATCGAGCGCGCCGTTCTCCATCACCACGGCTTGCGCCGCCGCGTCGCCGCTTTGCGGATCCAAAACGTACACGCGATACGTGCTCGGTCCAGCTGTCTTCCAAAATCCGCCTCCCAACTTCAGCGCCTTGCCGTTTTCGGTGAACTTCACGGAGTCAGTGACAGCGATCTTTGATGGATCGTGCTTCGCCATCGCGTCCAGATACGAATCGACGGAGCCCTGCAAACATGCGCGATCACAACTGTTTGCCGCTCGCAATGCCGAGGCACTGATGGCAATCATCAAAAGAGTTTGGCGGATCATCTCACCCTTCTGTCTACAATACCCGATTACGATAAACTCCAGTGGTGAGCGAAATCGGCATCAGTCCCGCGCCAGCCATCAGTCCCGCAACGCCTCCCGTCCGAACCTGGATCATGTGGGTTCCATCAGTCGCGATGATGCTTTCGAGCCTACTGTCCTACGTGGATCGCCAGACGCTGGCGGTGCTTTCGCCGACCATCCTACGCGAGACCGGCCTGAGCGCACAAGCGTACGCCAACGCGCTCGCGGCATTTCAAATTTTCTACCTGATCGGGAACCCGATGTTCGGCTCGTTCCTCGATTTCATCGGTCTGCGCAAAGGCATGTTCGTCGGAGTCTCGCTGCGAGCCATCGCAAGCACGGCGCACGCGTGGATGTCGGGCTTTTGGGGATTCGCTGCTGCGCGTAGCGTGCTCGGATTTGGAGAAGGATCTGCGTTCCCGGCGGCTTTGAAAGCGGCCGCGGAATCATTGCCGCCGAACCTGCAATCACGTGGAACGGCGATCGGGTATAGCGGCGCTTCGCTCGGGGCCATCATCACTCCGCTGATCGTAACGCCCATCGCATTAGCCTTCGGGTGGCGGTCGGCTTTCTTGGTCACCGGCGCAATGGGCGCGTGCTGGCTGCTGATGTGGGCGATCATCGGGCGCCCGCCATACTTGCCCGAGCACCGCAGTTCGTCATTGAAAATCACTTGGCCGAATTTCTTGGAGCGTCGGCTTTGGCTGGTAGTCTCGAGCTTCGGACTTGGCGCAGTCGCCCTCGGTTTAGTTTCCAGCCTGAGCCCGCTGTACTTGAGCCGCGTGTTCAATCTTTCGCAGGCTGAACTCGGGAAAATACTCTGGATCCCGCTGGTGGGCTGGGAGGCCGGCTATTTTTTCTGGGGCTGGATCGCGGACAAATTCGTGACGCGCGGGCAGCGGCCGACGGGCCTGTTCGTGATGCTCACTATTCTCGCGCTTCCCACAGCGTTGGTCACCCAAATCAATTCTTGGCCAATTGTTTTGGCACTTTTCTTTTGGGCCACATTCATCGCCGACGGCTTCGTAGTGTTGTCCCTGCGCGTCGGGTCGCATTTGTATCCGCGCGATCAAACCGCCATGGTGGGAGGGATCGGATCGGGATCGTGGTCCGCCGTGCTGGCGCTCATTTTGCCAGTCTGGGGCCGCTGTTTCGATCTGAAATGGTACGGAGCGGTATTCGTTTCCGCCAGCCTGTTCCCGGTTCTGGGAACCGCCCTTTGGTTTTGGTTGAGCCGCCCCGAAAAATTGTGGCGCGAAGCGGCTCTCAGAACCGACTAAATTCCCATTTCCTTAAAAACTTCGCGCGCCAGGCGGAAGCTGTCAACCGCTGCCGGGACACCGCAGTAGATCGCCACCTGCAGGAAAACTTCCTGAATATCGTTCTTGGTCAGGCCGTTATTGATCGCGCCTTTTACATGGGCCTTCACTTCATGCGGCCGGTTCAGCGCCGAAATCATCGCCAGATTTAGCATGCTGCGCGTCTTGCGATCCAGCCCTGGACGGCCCCAGCACTCGCCCCAGCAATATGTGGTCACCAGCTCTTGTAGCGGCCGGTTGAAGTCGTCGGCAGTCTTGAGCGCGTTGTCCACATACTCGGAGCCCAACACCTCGCGGCGAATCTTGAGGCCCTTCTCAAACATCTCTTTTTCCACTTGCTCTCCTTTATTTGGCCTGAACGGTCACGCCCGCCCAGCCCTCCATTACTTTGATCAATTCCGTCATATCGGCGTCGGCGCCTTCACTCGCCGTACCGATCGCGAGCATCTGCCGCACCGCGCTGCCCACTACCATCGGCACGCCCATGGCTTCAGCTTCTTCCATGCACAGACGGATGTCTTTGTTGAGCAGTCCGATGGCAAAACCAAAATCGAATTTGCGATTCAAAACGCAGCGCGGAATTTTGTCCATGGTCGCGGTGTTCCGGCCGCTGCCGGCGTTGATCACGTCAATCACCTGCTGTGGATCGAGCCCCGCTTTCACGCCCATCACCACGGCTTCGGACGAAATCGCCATCGCCGTCGCGGACAACAGATTGTTGAGCAGCTTCATCGTCTGGCCTTGGCCTGGCTGCTTGCCGACGTGAAAAACTTTGCCGATCACTTCGACAACCGGCTTGATGGTCGCGAACGTCTGGTCGTCACAAGAAACCATCACCGCGAGCGTGCCTTTTTCGGCGCCGGCCACGCCGCCGCTGACGGGAGCATCCACCGCGATGATGTTCTTGGCTTTGAGACCCTCGGCCACGCGCTTGGCATATGTTGAGCCTGTGGTGGAAACATCGATGAAGATTTTCGCCATGCTGCCTTCGATCACGCCGCCCGGCCCGAGCGCCGCAGCTTGCACGATTGGCGGCGTTGGCAAACTGGCCAAAACAATTTCCGCCGCCGACGCGACTGCCGCGGGCGAGTCCACGCGCTTGGCGCCCATCGCTTCCAGCGGGCGCATTGCGGCATCGCTCTTGTCAAAAATCGTGAGGCTATTTCCAGCCTCGATCAACCGGCGGCACATCGGGCCGCCCATTCTTCCCACGCCGACAAAGCCGACGTTCAACTGAGCCATTTACTGTTTTCTCCTGCACCAAAGCCGCTAGGATACCACGATGCATGCAAAAATCATCGCGACGGCGGAACATCCAGCCGCACCACGATGCCGTCGAGATCGGGACTCGGCGCTGGATAGTATTTCATCACCAGCGGATCGTGCCCTGGCACGATGTGATCGGGGGAATCGGCTAGGCGATAAAGTAGCTTGTAGCCTTCCAGCATTTCGGCCACGCTATAGACAACCGGAAACGCGCGATCGTGTTCGAAATTTCCGTAAAGATGCGCCGCATCCGCCGCCAGCACCACCCAGCCGCGCTTGGTCCAAACGCGCACGATCTGCAATCCAGCGGTATGGCCGCCCACGCGATGCAAAGTCAAACCCCGAACGACTTC
This sequence comes from Bryobacterales bacterium, assembly GCA_963772905.1. Classification (GTDB taxonomy): domain Bacteria; phylum Acidobacteriota; class Terriglobia; order Bryobacterales; family Bryobacteraceae; genus Palsa-89. The sequence continues at coordinate 293,006 of CAVYZD010000003.1, forward strand.
GGATTCTCCATCATGAAAAACCGCCCGACCAGCGTAAACTTTTCGAACCATCTCGAGCGCGTTTTCGAGATCGTAAGCTTCGCGGAGGAAGTGGTGGCACATCAGGCGGCCAGTGGCGTACGAGACTTCGCGATCTTGCACGTGATAGCGAGCCGAGGGAAACCGATCGAGATTCCCGGCATGATCGTAATGCAGGTGCGTGAGGATCACATCAGCGACTTTGTCGGGATCGATATTGAGAAGCCTGAGCGCTTCCACTGGGCCGCGCAAATGCTCGCGCTTGCGGCGGATGGCCGATTCTTCGGCGAATCCAGTGTCGATCACGAACAGGCAGTCGCTCCGCCGCGCTACCCAGACAAAGTAGTCGAGGTCCGGCCCGTACTCGTGTGGATCGGCGAGGATGAAGCTTTGTCCTGGATGTCGATTTCCCAAATGACCGTAGCGGATCGCGAATACCTCGAATGGTTCCATAGTGGCCGATCGACAATTATAATGGACAATGCTCGTAGGCAAGTGCGCGCTCATCACCGGATCTACACAAGGACTCGGCTTGGCCGCTGCGAAACGGTTTGCGGCCGCCGGTTGCAATGTCGTGATCAACGGTCTGGGCGACCAGCGCGAGATCGACGCGGTGCGCGCCGCGATCGAGAAAGAGCAAGGCGTTCGAACCATGTATTGCAATGCCGATCTCGCGCGCGCCGATGAAATCGAGCACATGGTTGCGGCGAGCATCAAGACTTTCGGGGGAATCGATATTTTGGTGAATAATGCAGTTGTGCGGCACGCGGCGAAGGTGGATGATTTTCCGCCGGAGGCCTGGGACCACGGAATCGCAGTGAATCTGACGGCCGCGTTTCACACCATTCGGCTCGCGCTGCCCGGAATGCGCGCGCGCAATTGGGGACGGATCATCAACGTCTCATCGATCTATGGTTTGATCGGCGGCGTGAATCGCATCAACTACGTCACCTGCAAAACCGCGCTAATCGGAATGACGCGGGCGGTGGCGCTCGAAACGCGTGGGCACGACATTACGTGCAATGCGCTTTGTCCCGGAACCGTGGAGACACCGGTGCATGTGCAGACGATCGAAAACATGATGGAGACTGAATCCATCTCGCACGCCGAAGCAGAACGGCGATTCCTTGCGAGCAAGCAACCAGGCGGCCGTTTTATCGCCGCTGAAGACGTCGCTGCCATGATGCTGTTTCTTTGCGGACCCGAGAGCCGCGACATCACAGGCGCAGCGCTGCCGATCGACGGCGGGTGGTCTGTCGCTTGAGTACGCCACTTTCCACACAACTTGCGCAGTGGGCCGCGAGCGTCAGGTGCGAGGATTTACCCGCCGATATTGTCGCCTCGACCAAGCTGCGCGTGATGGACGTGATCGGATTGGCGCTGGCCGGGGCTGAAACAGAATTCGGCCGTTCTGTTCGCGCGGGCGCGTTGGCACTTTCCGCGCTGGGGCCTTCGAGCATCCTCGGGTTCGGCGATCGCGTGAGCGTTGCAACGGCCGCGTTCGCGAACGGCGCATTCTCGCAAGCGCTCGAGTTCGACGACACGCACAACGAATCGATCGTGCACATGAGCAGTCCCGCTGTTGCGGCCGCGTTGGCGCTTTCGGAGTTCACGAAAGTATCGGGCCGCGATCTAATCACTGCTATCGCGGTCGGAAACGAAATTTCATGCCGCGTCGGCAGCGTATCTTCCGGGGAGTTACATAAGCGAGGCTTTCATCCAACCGGACTGTTCGCGACGTTCGGCGCCGCGTATCTCGCGGGCAAGATTCTCGGGCTCAACGCCGACGCCCACGCGCGCGCGGCTGGAATTGCCGGCAGCTTTGCGTCCGGATTGCTGGAATGCTGGGTGGATGGAACGCAGACCAAGTTTCTGCATCCGGGATGGTCGGCGCAAAGCGGAATCACGGCGGCGCTGCTGGCGCGAGCGGGCGTAACCGGACCAGCGCAGGTATTCGAAGGACGTTGGGGACTCTTCGCCACGCACGTGCAAGATCCGGATGCGCATCGCGATTTGACGCGCATCAATCATAGCCTGGGCGAACATTGGGAGAGCCGCAATTCATCGTTCAAACCATTTCCCGCCGCGCACGTAATTCATCCATATGTCAGTGCGATCTTGCGATTGCGCGCGAAGCACGGGATCAAACCGGTGGATGTGGAACGAATCGAGTGTCCCGTGACTCGGTTTATCGTCACCATCGTTTGCGAACCCACCGAAGAGAAGTTCGCCCCCGCGTCGGATTCGCACGGCCGCGTCAGTTTGCAGTACAGCCTGGCTGAAGCGCTGTATCACGGCGCACTTGGCAAATCAGCCTATAGCGCCGAAAGCCGGAACAATCCCGAGATTCTCGATCTCGCGCGGCGCGTTCAATATTACGTCGATCCGGATTATCCTGGCCCAGGTCGTTTCAAAGGCGCGGTCAAGATTGTGCTCAAACATGGGCGCAGTTTCGAAGAAGTGGAAGAATACAATCGCGGTTCGGCGGAAAATCCGATGACATACGACGAGTTGCGCGCAAAGTTCGACGATAATTCGGGCACATTTCTCTCGGCAGCGCAGCGCGGCCGGCTGGTTGGGGCAATCCAAAAGCTCGACGAACTTCCCGATGCAAGCGTCCTGCTGAGTCTCGCCCAGCGCGACGGGAATTAGTCGCCCAGCGAAACGGCGGGTTCGGGCGCGGGTTCGAATTTCTTTCTCGCGATTGCGTGCCGGAAACGCTCCATATAGATGTAGAACACCGGCGTGATGTAGAGCGTGAGCAATTGCGAAACTACGAGTCCGCCGACGACGGCCAAGCCTAGTGGACGACGGGCCTCCGAGCCAGAGCCCAAGCCGAGCGCGATGGGGAGCGTGCCGACGAGAGCGGCCATGGTGGTCATCATGATGGGGCGGAAGCGCACCAGGCAAGCTTCGAAGATCGCTTCGGACGGCGTCATATTCTGCGTGCGCTGGGCTTCGAGCGCGAAGTCGATCATCATAATCGCGTTCTTTTTCACTATGCCGATTAACATAATGATGCCGACGAACGAATAGATGTTCAGTTCGTCGTGAAAGATGAGAAGCGTGGCGAGCGCACCAAGGCCGGCGGAGGGGAGTCCCGAAAGAATCGTCAGCGGATGGATGAAGCTCTCGTAGAGAATTCCGAGCACCATGTAGATGACGAGGATCGCCATGACGAGCAGCAGTCCCATACCTTGCAGCGACGATTGAAATGCCGCGGCTACGCCTTGAAACGAAGTACGAATGTCGTCGGGCAGCGTCTCGCGCGCGGCCGTCTCGATGCGATCCACTGCATCGCCTAGGGACACGCCCGGAGCCAGATTGAACGATAACGTGACGGAAGGCAGCTGCCCCAAATGCGTCACCGACAGCGGGCCCACGGTGTTATGCGGCTTCGTCACGGCGTCGAGAGGCACCAGCTTGCCCACGTCGGACCGGATGTAAAGCAGGTGCAACGCGGCCGGATCCATCTGGTAGCGCGGCAGCAGTTCCATCAAAACCTGATAGTCGTTGGTGGGCGTGTAGATATCGGACACCTGCCGCTGGCCGAAGGCATCGTACAGCGCGTTCTCGATCTTATCCGCCGTCACGCCCATGGCCGATGCGTGATCGCGATCGATGTCGACCTTCACTTCCGGGCTGGCGATCTGAAGATCGCTGTTGACGTCGAACAGGCCGGGGACTTCGCGCATACGCTTTTCGAAGACGGTGGCGGAGTGATAGAGCTCGTCCAGATCTTGCGCCTGCAAAGTGTACTGATAGACGGTGCGCGTCTGCTGACCGCCTACGCGGATGAGCGGCGGATTCTGAAGATAGGTCCGGATGCCGGGAATCTTGTTCAGCTTGGGCCGCATCTCCTCGATGATCTGTTCAGGCGTCAAACGGCGTTGCGCACGAGGCTTCAGTCGTAACTGCAATCGGCCGGAATTGCCGGAGCCCTGCGGTCCACCCTGCGCGTTAACTAGCGAGAAGTAGGCGTCTACGTTCGGATCGGCCCCGATCACAGCGTTGGCCTGCTTCTGTAATCGGACCATCGATTCGAATGAAGCTTCCTGGGGCATTTCGGTAACGCCGCCGAGCTGATCGGTGTCCTGATTGGGGATGAAACCCTTGGGCATCACTTCGTACAACAGCACGGTGGCGACTACAGTCCCGGCCGCCACCGTCAGGGTAACGAAGCGATGACGAATCACCACGCGCAATGTCCATGCGTACAAATTGCGCATGCCATCGAACACGCGTTCGGAGGCGCGGTAGAGCGCGTTGTGATGTTCGGACGGCGGTTTCATGAAGCGGCTGCACATCATCGGCGTGAGGCTGAGCGATACGAAGCCCGAGATCAAGATGGCCACGATGATGACAGCCGCGAACTCGTGAAACAGGCGGCCGAGAATGCCGCCCATGAAGAAGACCGGGATGAAGACGGCGGCGAGCGAGAGCGTCATCGACAAAATGGTGAAGCCGATTTCGCGTCCGCCATCCAATGCCGCAATCAGACGCGACTTGCCCATTTCCATGTGGCGAACAATGTTTTCCAACACCACGATGGCGTCGTCGACGACGAAGCCGACGGCCAGAGTGAGGGCCATCAGCGATAGGTTGTCGAGCGTGTAGCCGAGCAGGGACATGGCGGCGAAGGTGCCGACCACCGAGAGCGGGAGGGCCAGGCTGGGGATGAGCGTGGCGGAGAAATTTCGTAAGAAGAGGAAGATGACGAGGACGACCAGCACGATGGCCAGTTCGAGGGAAAATTTCACGTCGTCGACGGATTGGCGAATGGACTGCGATCGGTCGTACAGGGTCTCCATTTTGATGCCCGGCGGGAGTTGTTGGAGGAACTGGGGAAACAGGGCGCGCACTTTGTCCACCACTTCCACGGTGTTCGTGCCGGGCTGCTTCATCACCTGGAACATGATGGATGGCGTGTTGTTGAGCCAGGTGATAACTTTGTCGTTCTGCACGCCGTCGATGACTTGTCCGAGGTCTTCCAGCCGGACGGGCGAGCCATTTCGATAGGCAACCACCAAAGGCCGGTAGGCGGCGGCGTCCATGACCTGGCCGTTAGCCTCGACAGTGAATGCTTGACGAGGTCCCCACAGCGTGCCTGACGGCAGATTGACGTTGTGACTTTCGATGGATGTTTCCACTTCGTCGATGCCGATGCCGCGGGCGGCCAACTTGCTGGGGTCGAGTTGCACGTGGACTGCGAACTTCGCGGTTCCAAAAATGTTGACCTGCGAAACGCCGTTGATGCTGGAAATCGCGGGGGAGATCAGAGTCTCGGCGTACTCATTCACGATGCGGGGCGAGACGGTTTGCGAGTTGAGGCCCATAAAGAGGATGGGCTGGTCGGCCGGATTCACCTTTTGCACGGAGGGGGGTGCGGGCATGTTCGGCGGGAGGCGCCGAATCACGGCCGAAATTGCCGATTGCACGTCCTGCGACGCGGCGTCGATATTGCGGTCGAGGACAAACTGCATGGTGATGCCGATGTTCCCGCGGACGCTGGACGAGGTCATCGAATCGAGGCCGGGAACGGTGGAAAACTGGCGCTCGAGGGGTGTGGCGACGGAGGCGGCCATGGTTTCAGGACTGGCGCCGGGGAGGGCAGCCTGGACCTGGAGGGTAGGGAAGTCGATGTTGGGGAGATCGCTGACGGGCAGCTGGCGATAGCCGGCGACGCCGAACAATAGGATGCCCATCATGACCAGAGCGGTCATCACAGGACGGCGTATAAACAGTTCGGTGATGTTCAAGAAAACCGGGCCTCCGCCACCAGAAGGCTAGTTTATCAGGGTGGGGACTGTTGTTACCGCAGTGATAAACTCTCGGGGAGGCGAAAACATGAACATTGCACGGATGCTGGGGTGTGGGTTGTTGATGGGCGTGATGTTGGCGAGCGCGGAAGATCACGGCGAGAAATCGCTGGCGGCGCGGGTCCAGCGACTCGAAGACCAGGAAGAGATCCGGATGCTGCTAGTGGATTACGGGCGGTCGCTGGATGCGCGTGATTTCGCGAAATACGCGAGCCTGTTTTCCAAGGACGGGGAATGGACGGGCGGGTTCGGGACGGCGAAGGGTCCAGCTGCGATCAAGGCGATGATGGACAAAGAGATTGGGTCGACGCCGGCGCCTCGGCCGAACTCGACGTATCATCTATTAACGAATTTCGCGATCGACGTGCATGGGGACACGGGGACGGTGTGGTCGCGATGGGCGTTTGTGGTGACGACCAAGGAAAACACGCCGTCGATCATGTATGGCGGGCATTACGACGACATCGTCGTGCGCGAAGACGGGCGCTGGAAGTTTAAGAAGCGGACGGCGTCGAATGATATCCCGTATTTGGCGAATCCTGCGCCGGGGAAGTAGGCGAGTCGAAGCCTATGCGAACACGTCGAACAGCGAATTCGGCGTGGTAGTGGGCTGGGTAATGCCCAGCAGCGCATCCGTTTGTTGGAGCTGTGAACTGCCCTGGTAGGCGGCCAGTTGATCGGCGAGCGAGGCGCCGCTTGCGCCGGTGGGCGAATTGGAACCGATCGCGGCCAGCGCCGAGAAGAGCGAATCCGAGGGCGTGCTGGATGGGTTGGCGTCACCGAAGATGGCGTCGGTGACTTGGAGCTGGAGCGCTTGGTCGCTGAGTTGAACGATGTCGGCAGCGGGTGCGTTTTCGAGCGCCTGTTCAACGGCCGGCGAGGAGAACGTCGAGGCCAGAGGCGAGTTCTCGTTGGTGAGCGTCTGGAGCAGGTCGGTGAGACCCGCGTTGGTGGAAGAGACAGATCCCATACGTGCCTTCGCTAGGCATATCGGCCAGAATGCCGAATTCTTTAATTGTCAGGATCGCCGAACGAGATCGTCGATTCCGAGGTGTAGACCCGGCGGTGGCCGGGCTGGTCGTCGAAAACCTGAACGATCACGCCGCCCGGGTGGGAACATTGAGTGATCAGGTATTTCTTCGGGAATTTGTTCACATTAATCACGACGGCCTCCCGTGGATGGGCGACTCGTTGAACCAGATTCACACCTTTTCGATGGCAGGCTTTGGGGTCGGGCGAATTGGAAGCGCAGAATGTGAACTGGGTGGCTGTCTCGGAGGCGTTCAAGATGTAGAGTTGCCGACCGCCGATCTGGGGCTCCGGGATGGCCCAGGCAGGGTTGGAGGTCTGGAAGCCGGGACGGCGCTCGAAATCCTCGAGCTGGTTTCCTTTCAGCCGTTCCAGGAAAGCCCGCAGCTGAAGTCCGGCGGAGCCCTCTCCGGATATTTGGCTGACTCGCGCCCAGCAGAGCATGGGGACAGAGGTGGGAGCTTCGATGCGAATGTCCAGAGTCTTGCCCGGTTCCACGGAGACGGGAGAATTCAGCGGGAATCGATCGCCGGCGCCACAGTAAACGTCGGCGCGGAGTAGAGCGCCGGAATCGGTGTTGTTGGTGATGCGCAGGATAGACCAGGCATCGGGCGAGTAGCCCAAAGCCGGAATTTCCCAAGTCTGCCGCGGCGCGATACTTAGGGAGCTACTAGCGAGGGGCGTTTGTGCGCGGATGACGCTCGCCAGGGCAACTGCCACGAAGAGCGAAATACGAGGAAGCACGATGTCATAAATATACTACGGGTGAATTGGGCCAAATGGCTAGACTCGCCGAGGAAGTCATCAAATACGTTGTGGCGTTAGATTATCATGGTCGGGCTTAGGGTCATTATCAGTCCACGTTGCCGTGCCGGACGTTATTGAGGTGACCGTTAACGCTGGTGGTTCCGGCTCTGGGAGTATGAGTGTGGTGTGCGGGTTGGCCACGCCAGGATGCGAACCGGCGGTGCATTTCTCGCCGTGCTGCTATCAATTGTGTCGGGCCGTTTTGTGGTGTGCCGACGACGCCGCGTCTCGTAAAGACGTGTGGACGTTTCTTCGTCACTTGCTCAAACCGAAGTCCTCCGGCCAAGTGGTTCGAGCTGCGCGCCGGCTCGGCAGACGGCAGAGTGCCGCGAACGTGGAAGTGTTTTAAGATCAAGTAGGAGTCGAGGGCGGTTAGCTCAGCTGGTTAGAGCGCCTGCCTTACAAGCCAGCGGGCGTGCTCCAACGCTTCCTAGAATTCCATCCTTTTGCTTGGGTTTTCAACAATCTGGGGAGTCTGCTTTCGCTCAGCCGACAACCTGAACGGGGTCAAAAGCTGGGGTTTTGATACGGTCTTGATACGGTTGGCTCGGCGGATGGGACCATCCCACCGCCGAATGAAGTACGCAGCAATTTCGAGAGATCCTCGCGGACATCCATCCCTACAAGTTCGTTCTCCACGATCGCGACGCGATCTTCTCGTCATTGCTCGGCAGTACCCTGGAGGATTTCGGCGCACGGGTGCTAAGAACTCCGATTCAGGCACCGAAGGCCAACGCCTACGGCGAGCGACTGATCGGCACGATCCGGCGTGAATGTCTGGATCACCTGACTCCAATCAACCAGAGGCATTTGTGGCCAACTTTAAATGAGTTCGTTTGCCATTACAACCCGGGCCGCCCGCGCGCGTCCTTAGGTCCTGGAATACCGGAGCCCATCGAAGCGGACGTTCCGGCCAGCGGCCATCGGCATCTGCGTCCCGCCGGCTATCGCGTCGGTTCGAAGCTTGTTCTCGGCGGATTGCACCATGATTGTCGCTTGGAAAAGGAGGTTGCGTAATTTTTTGCAGAGCACAGGGCACGTCACTCCGCCTCAAGAAAGGCTACGCGATCAAAATACTCCTTTGCTAGTTCGCTTTGGCCTCTCTTCATAAGGAGTCGCCCGAGACTCTTATTGGCGGCAATGCTGTCGGGTTCCAAGTTCAACGCTTTCTCGTAGAGGGCCTGAGCCACGTCCAATTTCCCTCGGCCCTCTTGCAAATCTCCAAGTGCCCAAACCGGAAATGCTCGGCTCGGCGCAAATTGAGAAGCCAGTTCATATTCGCGCGCTGCAGAACTAAGATCGCCCGCTTTTTCGAGATAGGCGCCAAGATACGTATGTGCCCAGGAATCCTTCGGCTCGATCTCAATTGCTCTCCGAAGGTGGTATTCGGCAATCGGACCGCGCTTTTGTCTAGAAAACAAGAACCCCAGTTCTCGATGAGCAGCCGAATAGTCCGGATCGAGTTCCAGGGCCTTTTCAAGATGGCGCTGCGCCTCAGCGGGTCTTACATCCCGGAGAAGCACCCCAAGATTGTAATGTGATTCCTCGCGACTGGGATCGATTTTGATGGCGGCAACATATGCATCCTCTGCTTGCTGATCCTTACCGACCGAAGCAAGGGACACGCCGAGAAGGCAGAACCCATAGGCGGTCGGTTCTATTTCGAGGGCTCGATTCAGGTAGCTCGCAGCAATCTCAAAATCCCCTCCATCGAGCGCTAGGCTTCCAAGACCGATGAGCGGAGGCCCCGAATCGTCGCCAATCTTCAGTGCCCTTCTGAAGGCCTCTTCGGACTCGTTCGCCCGCCCGAGTCTGCTGGCGAGCCACCCAAGCCGACAGAAGGCGAATGAGCTTGGGTACGACGTTACGGCCGCCTCCAGCACCTTGAGTGCGTCGCAGGCTCGCCCCGCACCCTCAAGCGCCTGCGCTTCGTCGACCAGTTCCTCCAGAGACTTCATGTTAGTCTACTGATTAACGTACTTCTTCCTTCTAGCGGTTTCTGCGTCCTGTTTGCTTTTCTTAATATCATTTATCATGTCAGGTTTTCCTTTCTTCCGGTACTGCGCCTGGTTTTCCGCTATGCTATCCTCTTTATCGTCAGTCTCCTCGACGCCCGTCTTGGCATTGCGAGGCCCTTTGAACTTCTTGCCTCCTCTATCTTTAGCGCCGCCCGTAGAGGGCTGAGGCTCCTTCTCGTGGGCTTCTTCTTTCTCTTCCGCCCCCTGCTTGTTCTGCTGCGGTTTCGATTTGTCGGCTTTTTGGGTGTTCTGTGCCGGTGGATGGTCGCCTTTGAGCGAGGCCACGTAACCGACCAGCGCCCCCCATCCCGCCTTCGCTCACGTCGACACCTGTTCTCCTGCTGCTACTACTTCCCCGCCAACACATCCTCGCCTAACTGCTTGAACGCCTGGCCGCAAGCACTCGCTCCGCCGAGACAGGCCTCAACGAGGGGTTCCACTTCTTGTTCGGCCTCCTCCGCTACCTGATGTCCGTCGGGATCAACATACCGAAGAGGATTGTTGCGGACGTACGCGTACTTGTTCAGCGTCTGCGGGTCGGTGATGTCGGCGTACGGCATGGGGCCGATCGTCTCCTCGCTCTTGTCGGTGAGCGGATCGTCCAACCCGCCCCCCTTAAACTCATCTGGCGATGTGAACCGGCCCTGGGCGGAACTGAAGTAGCGCGCTTCGAAGAAGTCCAGGCCGGTTTCTGGATCGCGTTCTTTGCGCGTGAATTTGATTGTTTCGCTCGGATCGGGAGCAGCGCTGGTTCGGCCGCCCCAAGTCGTGGGGATTTCTTGGCCGAACGGCAGGTAATCTGACCGGCTGAAGAAGGTCGGCGTCGTGGTTCCGGTTGTGATCAGCCGTGTGCTTCCGAGCATATCGCTCGTCAAGTATTGCGTGCCGGAATCGGGATTCGTTGCGGTCGAATACTCCGCCGATAAATCGCCTTTCGCGTCGTAGAGGTAGGTAGTGGTCGCTCCGCCGGTCACGGCCTTGGTCACGCGCTTGCCATCGCCGTCGTAGGCGTAGTTCACCGTTGTAGTGGTTCCGCCGAGGTTACCCACCGTCTGGATCTGGCGGTTCTCGGCATCGTAAGTGGCGGTGAACGAATTCGGGCTCGCCGACGCGCCGGTTAGATTGCCGCGGGCGTCATAGCCCGCACCGCCCGCGTTCCAGCGATTGTTCGTGCCGAAAGGAACCGAGGTGGTGCTGGCCGTGGTCGCGTCCAACAACAGCGACACGCCCGCGCTGGGATCGTTGGAAGAAGACAGGAGTCCGCGGTTGCCGTAGGCGTCGTAGACATAGGTCTGCGTCCAGTTACCGGTTTCGGTAGCTCCGGTCAGCCGATTGACTCCGTCGTAGGTGAAGCTCTGATTGCGCGTCGTGGAGCCGTCAAAGATCGATTGCGTCTGGATGCTGCCGTTGTTGTTCGACGTGCCGTAGGAATAGCCGAGGGTCAGCAGTGAACCCGCCTGGACCTGCGTCGGCTGGAAGCGAGTGTTGAACGTCGTGGCCTCAAGCAGGTTGTTGCCGAGCGTGATGCTGTTGATGGACTCATTGGGAGCATACGCCACTGAGCTGGCATAACTCGCCTGCGTGGTTCCGTTTTGCAGGCTGGCGGGCAGGCCGGCGGCGTCGTAGGTCGTGGTGACGACGCGCCCGGAAGGATAGGTCATGGACAGCACGTCGCCGAGCTTGTTGTACGTGTAGATGAATGGACAGGGAGGGTTTCCTGTTCTCGGTGGATTGCATCATGATTATCGCTTGGAAAAGGAGGTTGCGTAGCGCCGGACGGAACTTTTGCGGAGCACAATGATTGTCGGCGGAGCCGCGGCGCACAGTTCAGTTCGGTTTCGGACCGCTTTGCCCGGCGAGCCGGATATCGGTGAATACATAGTAGGAATACCCGCCGTCTGCCCTTCGCATTCGATATCCCCCCTTCGCGCAAACCAGCTTAGCTGTGATTGCAGTCATTTCCCAGCCATGGTACTCGTCATCCGGCCAAGAGGCTTCGGTGAGGATGTCTAGCCCCTCAGTTTTGCCAAATGCGCGAACCTTCTCCAAGAGAACGGTCCGATCGCGAGGCACACTCTCATTGGCCCATCCCCAAAGCCATGATTTTGATCTGGCGGATGTAGTGCCGACCACTTGCACCATTGCAATTACTTTCGGGGCACCGCCCTCTGAGAAGACTATGGTCCCCTTCTTCGAGTCGTACTCACAGCCCTCCCAGTGGCCAATCGAGAATTCCTGCTTGCATCGGTTATTCAGATCCGTCAATTCGTGTTGAGCGGTATGCCGGAACTTCTCAAACTCCTCGTCGATCATTACTCGTCCTTAGATACTGCACTTCCATGATACATGTTGGTGCCGTCCGCGAAATGGCTACACTATGTGCTCACTGATCTGGTCGGGACGTGCGTTCTTAAACTTGATCTCGTCGTAGCAGTCCCCACAAACTAGGCGAATGTCCATAAGAGCTTCAATTTCCTCGTTCCATACATCGCCGTGCTCGATGCGCGCCCGTTCACATTGAGAGCACCATGCGTCGGGATGTGGGCTCGGGTCATCTGGATCAAAACAAAATCCCTGTTGGTTCCCGAGGAGCAGGTGGACACAGACGAATGCCCGTCGGCGATCACCGTGGCGGTCACAGCGGATCATCTCTGGTGTGCGATGTGACGGTTCCATGTTCTCACGGTTAATTCCCCGGCGGCTGTTGCGGCTTGGGTGGCGGGGGCGTCTTGGGGGGCAGTTCCCACTTCGTACCTTCCGGAGGCGTATCCGATTTCTCGCGATTGCACGACCTACATGAATTTCTGAGATTCTCCTCTTTGTCGCGATCCGGCGTTTTCTCCGGTTCGTAGTGATCGGTTTGTCGCTCATTGGGAGGCGGTTTTACACCTTTTTGGGACTTTTCGGGTTTCGTCGTTTCGACACCACAGTATTCACATTTCCCGCCCGCCTGCTGCTCCACCTTGTCTTTAACCTTTGAGGAGACGCGGAAGATACTGTGGATTGAAGATCCGATCTTGTCTACCGCGGTGTTCACCGCCGCGGCCAGATCCTTCTGGTTAGAAGGCTGAGCGAGATAGGCGGCTACAGTTAGCGTGACACCGGCCCCGACGATTACTAGACCTTCTGCGGCATCGTCAACCCCCGCAAGATGGCCATCGGGATCAACGTACCGCAGCGGATTGTTGCGGACGTATCCATACTTGTTCAGCGTTTGCGGGTCTGTAATATCGGCGTACGGCAAGGGGCCGATTGTCTCCTCGCTCTTGTCAGTGAGCGGGTCGTCCAACCCGCCGCCCTTGAACTCATCTGGCGAGGTAAATCGGCCTTGGGCGGAACTGAAGTAGCGCGATTCGAAGAAGTCGTGAGGTGGTCCTGGTTGTTTGGACAAAAAAGGACGGTTCTTAGATAGAGTGGCGGGTTCACCAAGACGGCGGCCGTGAGGCCGCCATCCATTCCGGACTTGAGTCGGCGCTCAGGTCGCATCCCTGCGTAGCCCTGTCTTCCTATCAAGCCTTTCGATTGTACGGCAGGTGCCGTCTGCAGTAAAGCAAAAACATCCATTCTGGAAAACGAAAGCGATAAATCCCTGGGGGTTTGGGGGACAGAGTCCCCCATCAAAAAGAAGACCTGTTCCTTTTGAGTCTGTGCGGAAACAAATCGGCCGGCGTTCGATAACCGAGCGCCTGGTGCGGGCGTTGGTGATTGTAGAAGTGGAAGTAGTTTTCCAGTGCCGGAAACAGTTCCAGCCCGCTGGCGAAATCGCCGGGATAGACCAGCTCGTACTTGAGCGAACGCCACAGCCGTTCGATGAAAACATTGTCCAGTGCGCGCCCGCGGCCATCCATGCTGATCGAGATCCCTCGCTTTTTGAGCGGCGCCAGGAAATCGGCCGAGGTGAACTGCGAGCCCTGATCGGAGTTCCAGATTTCGGGCTGGCCAAAACGGAACGCGGCCTCCAGCGCCGCCAGGCAGAAGCCGGTTTCCATCGTATTGGAAAGTTCCCAACTGAGCACAAAACGGCTGAACCAGTCCATCACCGCGACCAGGTAGAGAAAACCGCCACGCATCGGAAGGTAAGTAATATCGGTGCTCCAGACGTGGTTGGGCCGCTCGATCGTCACGCCGCGCAGCAGGTACGGGTACACTTGGTGGCCTGGCGCCGGACGGCTCAAGTTCGGTTTGGGATAGTGGGCTTCGATGCCCAGGATGTGCATCAACCGCCGGGTGCGATGGCGGCCCACGCCTAGCTGGACGGCCATCTTCCGGCTGCCAAAGAAGGGCAACTTCAGATACCACTCGTCGAGGCGGCGCAACAGCCGTAAGTTCTCCGCGCTCTCCGGCCGCGGCTGGTAGTAGTAGGTTGAGCGCGCCAGGCCCAGCAGCTCGCACTGCCGTTGGATGCTGAGGTGTCGTTGAGTGGGATCGATCCATTGCCGTTTGTCGTCAGTCGATGAGGCCAGCTCTTTTTTTGAGAAAGTCCAACTCCACTTTCAGTTGGCCAATCTGTTTGTAGAGCTCATCCTTCTCGGTATCGGTCTGCTGGCGCAGCTGCTCGCGGCCGTTGCCGAAAATATCGGGCAACCCGGCCAGCGCCTGTTTCTTCCAGCCTCCGACTTGGGTCGGATGGACCCCGAACATCTGCGCGATCTGGGCCGTCGTCTTGTGCGCCTTGATGGCCTCCACGGCCACCTTGGCCTTCAGGCTGGGTGGGTGACTCTTGCGGGTTTTGGGCATTGACTCTTCTCCATTTTCAATGCCGCCCTCTATTTAAGAAAAGCCCATTTTTCTGTCCAGAAAGTTAGGACCACTTCAGTCGAGACCGGTTTCTGGATCGCGTTCTTTGCGCGTGAATTTGATGGTTTCGCTCGGATCGGGGGCGTCGTTGGTTCGGCCGCCCCAAGTCGTGGGGATTTCTTGGCCGAACGGTAAGTAATCTGATCGGCTGAAGAAAACCGGCGTAGTTGTCCCCGTCGTGATCAGCCGAGTGCTTCCCAGCGGATCGCTGGTCAGGTATTGCGTCCCCGAATCGGGATTCGTTGCGGTCGAATACTCCGCTGTCAGGTGGCCGTGGGCATCGTAGAGGTAGGTGGTGGTCGCTCCGCCGGTCACTGCTTTGGTGACGCGCTTGCCATCGCCGTCGTAGGCATAGTTCACCGTGGTAGTCGTTCCGCCGATGTTGCCCACCGTCTGGATCTGCCGGTTCTCCGCATCGTAGGTGGCGGTGAACGAATTCGGGCTCGCAGAGGCGCCTGTTAGATTGCCGCGGGCGTCATAGCCGGCACCGCCTGCGTTCCAGCGGTTGTTGGTGCCGAAAGGAACCGAGGTGGTGCTGGCCGTGGTCGCGTCCAACAACAGCGACACGCCCGTGCTGGGATCGTTCGAAGTAGACAGAAGGCCGCGGTTGCCGTAGGCGTCGTAGACATAGGTCTGGGTCCAGTTGCCGGTTTCGGAAGCTCCGGTCAGCCGATTGACGCCGTCGTAGGTGAAGCTCTGATTGCGCGTGGTGGTGCCGTCAAAGATCGATTGCGTCTGGATGTTGCCGTTGTTGTTGGACGTGCCGTAGGAATAGCCGAGAGTCAGCAGTGAACCGGCCTGGACTTGCGTCGGCTGGAAGCGAGTGTTGAATGTCGTGGTCTCAAGCAGGCTGTTGCCGAGCGTGATGCTGTTGATGGACTCATTCGGAGCATACGCGACTGAGCTGGCGTAACTGGCCTGCGTGGTTCCGTTTTGCAGACTGGCGGGCCGCCGGCGGCATCGTAAGTCGTGGTGACGACGCGCCCGGAAGGATAGGTCATCGACAGCACGCTGCCGAGCTTGTTGTACGTGTAGATGAATGGACAGGGCGGCGTTTTGCCCGAGGGACAGAAGTTCTGGCTGCCCGTGGCCTGCTGGCTATTGAGCACATTGCCGACCGCATCGTAAGCGGTCAGCAGGCTGCTCGATACTCCGTTGGTCACCATGGTCAGGCGGTTCATGAGCAAGTTCGCCGAGCCGGTGGGCGCGGAGCTGCAGCCGGTCACGCTGGTTAAGCCGTCGTAGCAATAGGTGGCCCAGGGTATTGAGCCCGAGTGGGACTTGAGGAAAAGCTAGACATTTAATAGCGAAGGATCATACCAGACATCAAGATAGTCTCCAGCAGCGAGGAATCTGTATCCTGGTGGAAGCCCCAGTAGTCCAACCAGTTCTGGGTGTTCTTCATAGAAATGACGCGCATGGAGGGGAACGAAGAAGTCGGCGGCCTCGGAGAACTGCTCACCTTCCCATATATACCAGCCGTTGGTGTCCCCGACGACGGGGTGCCGAAGACCGTTAATTGGCATGCGCCCCCTTGTCGAAATTGCAAAGCCCAACTTCGAATCCCCAGGAGCGGGGACACAATTTATTTTTCGCGCGCGGCAAAATTCCATTTGAAGTTGGTCGGCTTGTGCACTCAAGGCGCTGTTAGTTTCCATTCTGGTTGCCAAAGAACAGCTTCTTCATTGCTTTCGAGAAACTACGCAGATAGGCACCTTGCCGATTCGAGCAGTTCTGGCATTGGGGTTGAACAGCACCGGGACTACGCATGTTCTTTGTATCTATTGTACCTGTCTGGTAGTGCTCAACGACCAAAGGTGTCTTGTGGTCAGCGACGTTCTTTTGCCCAGTCGCCCCACAGGTCGAGCACGGTTTACCTTGAACTCCCGCTCGCTGTTCCGGTGTTGTCGAGTTGGTGGGCCGACTGTACGGGCCCGGGCTGCCCGATGATTGCATCGCGGCATTTATCAGATTAGCGCCAGCAACAGTTGCAGTCGAAGCGCCGTGCACTGCGACCGCAGCACCTGCTACTGGGATAACGGCACCAACGCCAGTGAGCGCGGCTGGCGAGGTTACTACAGCTTCGCCTCCTCCGAAGAGAGCTTCCGCTGTGCCGGTAACGGCCGCGACCGCATCACCGACCGTCTGGCCGAGTTTAAAATCGCTGTTATCGGCACTCATGCGTCCAGCGCCGAATGCGTTATCGCTGGTAAATGCGTTGATCGCCCCTTGCAGGTAATCTGAGAAATCGTGACCGTCGGGGTCAACGTAGCGCAATGGATTGTCGCGGACATAGACGTACTTGTTCAGCGTCTGTGGATCGGTAATATCAGCGTATGGCAGGGGTCCGATTGTCTCCTCGCTCTTGTCCGTGAGCGGGTCGTCCAACCCACCGCCCTTGAATTCGTCGGGCGAGGTGAACCGGCCTTGCGCCGAACTGAAATAGCGGGCTTCGAAAAAGTCGAGGCCGGTTTCCGGATCGCGTTCTTTGCGCGTGAATTTGATGGTTTCGCTCGGATCGGGTGCATCGCTGGTTCGGCCGCCCCAGGTTGTTGGGATTTCTTGGCCGAATGGCAGGTAATCTGACCGGCTGAAGAAAACCGGTTTAATCCTTACTCCGTGTTCGTCCGTTGGTCCGCGCGCTCTGCTGCAGCAGCCACGAGGTCCGGCAACCCCTCGATGATTACCTCCTTTCGGCGCGTATCATCGAAGTGAACTGTAGTTGTAGGTACGCTTCCGATGTTCGCGAGAAGGTCTAGCTTGCCCCAGTCTTTGGGCAGACTCGATCTCTCAGTGCTTCGCAAAACAGCCACCTTGAAAGTATCGTCGTAGTCGTCACGATCTTCATCGAACGCGCAATCAAAGTATAAGAGCATTCCCCGTTGGGGCTCAATTATGAAGGCTCTCGGAATGTCGTAAAAATCCCGGTACTCTAGTATCGGTATTGGTAGTGAGCGAACTGGCTTCATTGGATCCTGTCTTTCTTAGGTACAGGATTGGGCTTTACAGGTCCGAACGTAGACTTACCTTCGGTCACATCCACATGCCTGGGGTTCAAAGTCCCAGAGCGTGTGAGCTCTGGCTTCACCTCAACCTTACCACCGCCAGCGCGGATGTCTCCAGCGGTTGATTCGCGTATCTGCCCGTGGGGAACACCGGCTCCTGCCTCAGCTGTCGTCGTACCCTGTGAGCCAGAAAAGGTCGTTCCCGGGGCTGGCATCTCACTTTGTCCACCACGCACTATAACCGTAGCGTTAGGGGCGTCGCCAGGAGCATGCAAATCACCCGCGGCTGCCGCTTCCTCCAGCGCACCCGCCCCCTCCGTAACAGCCATGACCACGGCGGTTGTCGCGACGGCCTTGATGTCTGCCGAAGTGATGTGGCCGGCGTCAAACTTCGGGTTCCCGGTCAAACCCATCCCGATGGCGTTTACCTCGGTCTTGGCGGAGTATTCGAGTGCCTTGACCGTTTGGTTGTACGCCCCTTCCATATTGCTAACGAAGTTGTCGAGCCAGCCGTGGCCATTCGGATCGACGTACCGTAGCGGGTTGTTGCGGACGTAGCCGTACTTGTTCAGTGTCTGCGGATCGGTAATATCAGCGTACGGCAGGGGGCCGATCGTCTCCTCGCTCTTGTCTGTCAGCGGATCGTCCAACCCACCGCCCTTGAACTCGTCAGGGGAGGTAAATCGGCCTTGGGCGGAACTGAAGTAGCGGGCTTCGAAAAAGTCGAGGCCGGTTTCCGGATCGCGTTCTTTGCGCGTGAATTTGATAGTTTCGCTCGGATCAGGCGTGCAGTTGCGTGCACCCCAAGTGGTTGGGATTTCCTGCCCGAACGGCAGGTAGTCCGAGCAGCTTGACTTAACTGGCGTCGTGGTTCCGGTTGTGATCAGCCGTGTGCTTCCGAGCATATCGCTCGTCAAGTATTGCGTGCCCGAATCGGGATTCGTTGCGGTCGAATACTCCGCCGATAAATCGCCTTTCGCGTCGTAGAGGTAGGTAGTGGTCGCTCCGCCGCTCACCGCCTTGGTGACGCGCTTGCCATCGCCGTCGTAGGCATAGTTCACCGTTGTCGTGGTCCCGCCGATGTTGCCCACCGTCTGGGTCTGGCGGTTCTCCGCATCGTAGGTTGCGGTGAAGGAGTTCGGGCTCGCCGATGCACCTGTTAGATTGCCTCGGGCGTCATAGCCAACACCTCCTGCGTTCCACCGGTTGTTTGTCCCGAAAGGAACCGAAGGTCGTGCTGGCCGTGGTCGCGTCCAACAACAGCGACACGCCCGTGCTGGGATCGTTCGAAGAAGACAGGAGTCCGCGGTTGCCGTAGGCGTCGTAGACATAGGTCTGGGTCCAGTTCCCGGTTTCGGTGGCTCCGGTCAGCCGGTTGACGCCGTCGTAAGTGAAGCTTTGATTGCGTGTCGTGGTGCCGTCAAAGATCGATTGCGTCTGGATGTTGCCGTTGTTGTTGGACGTGCCGTAGGTATAGCCGAGAGTCAGCAGTGAACCGGCCTGGACTTGCGTCGGCTGGAAGCGAGTGTTGAACGTCGTGGTCTCAAGAAGCGTGTTGCCGAGTGTGATGCTGTTGATGGACTCATTCGGAGCATACGCCACTGAGCTGGCGTAACTCGCCTGCGTGGTTCCATTTTGCAGACTGGCGGGCCGGCCGGCGGCATCGTAGGCCGTTGTGACCACGCGTCCGGAAGGATAGGTCATCGACAGCACACCGCCGAGCTTGTTGTACGTGTAGATGAATGGACAGGGAGGCGTTTTGCCCGAGGGACAGAAATTCTGGCTGCCCGTGGCCTGCTGGCTATTCAGCACGTTGCCGACGGCATCGTAAGCGGTCAGCAGGCTGCTGGAGACTCCGTTGGTGACCATGGTCAGGCGGTTCATGAGCGGCAAGCCAGTGGGTGTTTGGACTACGTGATTCCGGTCAACCAGGGGCAACTTGCGGCGAACTTTGAATGAGTTCTGCTATTACAACCGAGGCCGCTCGCAGTCGTCCTTAGGTCCTGGAATACCGGAGCCAATCCAAGAGGACGTTCCGGCCAGTGGCCATCGGCATCTGCTTCCCGCCGGTCATCGCGTCAGATCGAACCCGGTTCTTAGTGGATTGCATAATGATTATCGTTTAGAAAAGGAGGTTGCGTAGCCGACGGAAGGAATTTTTGCGGACCACACTTGTGAATGATCACCGTTCGTCGTGCTGCGCCAGCGTCGTCTAGCTTCTTCGCTTAAGAAGATTCGATCTCGTGCCGAGCCGCACCGCCTCCCGCGCGACTCTCGTAGATACCTTGAAAGTGCTTATTCCAGCGCGCGAGCGCTTGTGGGCCAAAATATGTCTTGATTGCTGCAATTCGTTCACAGGAGAGCAGGGTCTCGAGATATTCGAGGGCCAGATCCTCGATATACGGATCTCCCGCCTCTATCGAGGTCTCCAAAAATGCAAGGACCTTTTGGACTTCATCAAATTGTTCTGATTTTGCTTGCTCACAAGTGTATCGCGCCAGATCATTGATGATTGGGTATCCGAGTTGGTTGTCAACCCACTCAGGATTTGGTTCAAACATGGGTATGGCGCGTCGCAATGAGCTGATCAGTGTCTCTTTAGAAATGTCCATGATAAGGCTCACTTGGTTTTGGTTAGTGCTTCCTTAAGTCGGTCCAGCAGATTCTGGGCGATCTCCTTGTCCGCCGCATTTAGACGACCAGAGCCGATGGCCTTCTCTAGTGCCTTTGAGTATTCTTGACCCTTCTGTGTATGATATCTCCCACCGACCGTTTGGCCAGTCGCCCTCTCGTACTCGATCGCATCTGCCGTTCCTCCGTCTCCAAAGGAGGAGGTCTCCTTGTAAAGATCGTTAATGATATTTCGCAGTCCGGAGTCCTGCGCACGAGAGAGGAGCTGTACCCGCATAAGACCAGGTGGAAGGCCGCTAGGAGAATTCCAATTGACTGCGGCCAGCTGAAGAGTCTGCTCTCTGTTGAATGCAAGGACCTCGTTGTCTGACATGCTGCTAACGGACTGCTTCTTTCCGTTGACGCCATAGACAGACCAGCCTTTGTAGAAGGTCCTGAGAGCATTTGCTTGTTCGTGCTTGGTGTCTGCAAACCCTATAGCGTGAAGGAAGCACCAGAAGCCCCCGTGAATTTCTCCATCCACGGTGCAGTGGCCGTCGATGTCCCGATTCTTTAGAGGATTGTTGCGTCCGTATGTGTACAGATTCAAGCTCTGCGGATCGCGAAGGTCAGCGTACGGGACCGGCTCTGGGTTTTCGCTCCAGTCAGGCGATGTGAAGCGGCCTTGCGCGGAGCTGAAGTAGCGGGCTTCGAAGAAGTCGAGGCCGGTTTCCGGATCGCGTTCTTTGCGCGTGAACTTGATGGTTTCGCTTGCGTCCGGCGTACAGTTGCGTGCACCCCAAGTGGTTGGGATTTCCTGCCCGAACGGCAGGTAGTCCGAGCAGCTTGACTTAACTGGCGTGGTGGTGCCCGTCGTGATGAGCCGAGTGCTGCCGAGCGGATCGCTCGTCAAGTACTGCGTGCCGGAATCGGGATTCGTTGCGGTGGAATACTCCGCCGACAAATGGCCCTTCGCATCGTAGAGGTAGGTGGTGGTCGCTCCGCCGGTCACTGCCTTGGTGACGCGCTTGCCATCGCCGTCGTAGGCGTAGTTGACCGTTTCACTCACCCCACCGTCCGTCGATGAAGTTTGGATCTGGCGGTTCTCGGCGTCGTAAGTGGCGGTGAATGAATTCGGGCTTGCGGAGGCGCCTGTTAGATTGCCGCGGGCGTCATAGCCAGCACCGCCCGCGTTCCACCGGTTGTTTGTGCCGAAAGGAACCGAGGTCGTGCTGGCCGTGGTCGCGTCCAACAACAGCGACACGCCAGTGCTGGGATCGTTCGAAGAAGACAGGAGTCCACGATTGCCATAGGCATCGTAGCCGTAGGTCTGGTTCCAATTGCCCGTCTCTGCCGCCGTACTGAGCCGATTGACGCCGTCATACGTGAAACCTTGATTGAAAGTGAATCGGAGGTCGGGTCGTAGATCGATGCGGTTTTGCGGTTTGGATTCGTTTGGATGTTGCCGTTGTTGTTGATGCTTGAGGTTGCGCAGCTGTAGCCATCGAGCGGAAGACGCCTCGGACGGCCCCGAGACCCGCTGCCTGTGGAAGAGATTTCAGATGATGGCCGCGCTCCCGGAAAAAGATCAGCGCGCCGTCACCCGGCTAATTAATTCGCTCTTTCCCTCGGCGCCAGGCACCGCCTGCGCAAGGCCGGGTGACGCTCCTTTTTGCGCCAACACCGGATTTCCACGGGCCGCGACGCTTCTTCGTCTTGGCTGCTAGTTTCTACCGAAGAAATTCAACCACTCAGTGAATGGTTGAAGCTGGCCGGTCTTGCGAAAATCTTGAGCCATTTCAAATGCCCGCCCACGTAGCACTGTGATTGTCCCACGGAAGGTTCCGAGGTCCTTACAAAGGATCGCCATAGTGTAAGGCTCCGCTTGGCGGACCAGTTCATCCACAGAGTGTTCGATGGCTCTCTTTTCTTGATCGGAAGCAAAGGTCCAACGAGGGAGCCACTGAGGCCATGTCGGCCTTCCTAGCGGTGTCAAGGTTTCGACCGCGGCCTCGAACGCTCCGGCTGGAATTCTTCCAAGGCAATAGACCCGTTCATCTTGTTGGTTATCCCAACTCACCATGTCGAACCGAAAGGCGCGCCCATCCGCTAGTTCGACCAGTCCGTTGGTTGTTCCATCGTAGAAACCGAGAGAAATGAGCCGAGACGGAGCGGCCGATCGCAGAAGTACGTCTGGCGAGGAAGGGTCATCCACCATAGCTATTCATTCTATTGCCTTCCAAATACCTTGTTAAACAGGTCAGCGACCTTTTGGGTGACGGGTTTGGGAAGTTCGACCGTGCGGTGTTGAGGATCAGCTCGAGTTGGTGTATCGTGTACCGGGAAATGTTCCTCCACATTCCCTCTTGGAGCTGAAGACGCCGCGCCTTTTGGTGTTCCAGCCGTGGTCGAAACCCCGTGGATTCCAATTTCTGAAGCCTCCGCTTCGGCGGCTTTTCGCCCAAGGCGACTAGCTGACTCCTTGTCGGTTCCTACCCTACTGAGCGTTTCTCCATTCGCCTGCACAGCGCCTTGGACACCAGCTGGCGCTTGCGCTGGGGTTCCAGGTGTGCCAGTTGTTACGCCTGTTGAACCCGGCGAACCAGGGGTTCCGGCTGGCTGTTGTACTTGAGTGGAGGGGCCGGAGAATAGCGAGCTGATTGCTTCTACTGTGTTGTGGACTAGGGCGCCCAACTCCTGTTTATGGGTTTCCACGTAGCCAATCGCCGCCCCTGTTGCTGCGACAGCGCCTGTTATTGCCGCGATCTCTATGACGCACGCGTCGATGCAGTGCCCGTCCGGGTCAATGTACCGCAGCGGATTGTCGCGCACGTACGCGTATTTGTTCAGCGTCTGTGGATCGGTAATATCAGCGTATGGCAGGGGTCCGATTGTCTCCTCGCTCTTGTCCGTGAGCGGGTCGTCCAACCCACCGCCCTTGAATTCGTCGGGCGAGGTGAACCGGCCTTGCGCCGAACTGAAATAGCGGGCTTCGAAGAAATCGAGGCCGGTTTCCGGATCCCGCTCTTTGCGCGTGAATTTGATGGTTTCGCTCGGATCGGGTGCATCGTTGGTTCGGCCGCCCCAGGTTGTCGGGATTTCTTGGCCGAACGGCAGATAATCTGACCGGCTGAAGAAGTTCGGCGTGGTGGTGCCCGTCGTGATCAGCCGCGTGCTCCCTAGCGGATCGCTCGTCAAGTACTGCGTGCCGGAATCGGGATTTGTCGCGGTCGAATACTCCGCCGTCAAGTGGCCCTGCGCGTCGTAGAGGTAGGTGGTGGTCGCTCCGCCGGTCACCGCCTTGGTCACGCGCTTGCCATCGCCGTCGTAGGCATAGTTCACCGTTGTAGTGGTTCCCCCGAGGTTACCCACCGTCTGGATCTGGCGGTTCTCCGCATCGTAGGTTGCGGTGAAGGAGTTCGGGCTCGCCGATGCACCTGTTAGATTGCCTCGGGCGTCATAGCCAACACCGCCTGCGTTCCACCGGTTGTTTGTCCCGAAAGGAACCGAGGTCGTGCTGGCCGTGGTCGCGTCCAACAACAGCGACACCCCCGTGCTGGGATCGTTGGAAGAAGACAGAAGGCCGCGGTTGCCATAAGCGTCGTAGACGTAGGTCTGGGCCCAGTTGCCGGTTTCGGTGGCTCCGGTCAGCCGATTGACGCCGTCGTAGGAGAAGCTCTGATTGCGCGTGGTGGTGCCGTCAAAGATCGATTGCGTCTGGATGTTGCCGTTGTTGTTGGACGTGCCGTAGGAATAGCCGAGGGTCAGCAGTGAACCGGCCTGGACCTGGGTGGGCTGGAAGCGCGTGTTGAATGTGGTTGTCTCAAGCAGGTTGTTGCCGAGCGTGATGCTGTTGATGGACTCATTCGGAGCATACGCCACTGAGCTGGCGTAACTCGCCTGCGTGGTTCCGTTTTGCAGGCTGGCGGGCCTGCCGGCTGCATCGTAGGCCGTTGTGACCACTCGCCCGGAAGGATAGGTCATCGACAGCACGCCGCCGAGCTTGTTGTACGTGTAGATGAATGGACAGGGAGGCGTTTTGCCCGACGGACAGAAGTTCTGGCTGCCCGTGGCCTGCTGGCTATTCAGCACGTTGCCGACTGCGTCGTAAGTGTTTAGCAGGCTGCTCGATACTCCGTTGGTGACCATGGTCAGGCGGTTCATGAGCAAGTTCGCCGAGCCAGTGGGCGCGGAAGTGCAGCCGGTCGGGGTCAATCCGTCGTAGCAATAGGTGGCCCAGGGCGTTGAATCCGAGTAAGACTTCAGGATCACGCGATTCAGAGCGTCGTAGGCGATCGTGAGCTGGTTGGTGGCGTCTTTCTTGATCTTCAGGTTCCCGTTCTGGTCATAGGCATAAGTCAGGGTGCCATTTTCGGGATTGGTGGCGCTGATCAGGTACCCCAGGGATGCCATTCCGAGACATTGTCGCGCCACAACCCCTTGCCGATCGGCAAATCAACGATGGGCGTAAGTGATGAATCCGCTGCGAGGAGGATTCCGAGAGGAACCACTCGCCGCTCCCATTCCTGTACATCTGGTCCAGGACCCGCGAAAAGCTCCCACTCATCTTCTTCCCAACGCATCACCTCGGTGATGCTCGCTCCCCGAAGAGCGTCGAGATTAGTTATGCCAATAGAATCCCGGGGTATTGGATATGTCCATTCTCCATCCAAGCCTCGCCAGCCAACCGCTGCAGATGGAGTCCACGACTCGCTTAGATCAGGCACGTCCACCGTAATATGAGCATCGTCCGGAACGATTTGGAACGCTGGGATATCCTTAACCTGATAGAAGTCTAGCGCCCCCAGCATAAGCCGTGCGGTCCAACTCTCGTGCATTTTGCGGAACCTAAATACCCCCCACTTCTTGAGCTCGATCCGCTGCGCCCCCCAATCGACCGGTGGCCTGAGTTCCTCTACGATCCCTTCAACAATGTCCGGAAGTTCATCCAGTAAGTAAAAGTATGCTCCCGCCAAGATGATTTCGGCGCCAAGCGACTGACTCAGTCCGATTGTATAGATATAATGCGGGTTTCCACCTCCCGTGACGGTATAGGTCTGGAAACCATGGACGGCGATATTCTGCCTAATTTGCTCCCGCGCTATTGCTCTTGCAGCCTCGTTAGCCATCCCTACTCCCTACTATCATGGAGTATGAAGTTCTTTGTGACAATCATCACAAACTATTTTATTCGTCTCTTTCGTCGTCCGAGCTCCGTCCGCATGCCTTTCGGGATAGTGATGAGCTCTCCCTTCTCCTTTGCCGATCTCCTTGCCGCAATTGGCACACTTCCCGCCTTGTTCAGCTAGTTTCTCAGAAATCTCCTTGGGCGTCAGGGTTCTCTTGGGATCCCGTTGGTTTGGCGGGACACTTCCTTTTCCCGTGGGCGACTTGTCCAGTTCCCCTCTTGCGGACTTCGCCAACTGGGTGCTAGCAACAACGGCAGTCGCCGCTCCGTGTGCCGCGACGGCGACGCCGGCCGCAGGGACCAGAGCACCAACACCGGTCAACGCGGCTGGCGAGGTGACCACAGCTTCGCCACCGCCAAACAGAGCTTCCGCCGTGCCGGTAACGGTCGCGACCGCGTCGCCGACTGCCTGGCCAAGCTTAAAGTCGCTGTTATCGGCACTCATGCGTCCAGCGCCGAATGCGTTATCGCTGGTAAAAGCGTTGATCGCCCCTTGCAGGTAATCTGAGAAATCGTGACCGTCGGGGTCAACGTAGCGCAGCGGATTGTTGCGGACATACCCGTATTTGTTCAGTGTCTGCGGGTCGGTGATGTCGGCGTATGGAAGGGGTCCGATTGTCTCCTCGCTCTTGTCCGTGAGCGGGTCGTCCAACCCACCGCCCTTGAACTCGTCGGGTGAGGTGAACCGGCCTTGGGCGGAACTGAAGTAGCGGGCTTCGAAGAAATCGAGGCCGGTTTCCGCATCGCGTTCTTTGCGCGTGAATTTGATGGTTTCGCTCGGATCGGGCGTGCAGTTGCGCGCACCCCACGTGGCTGGGATTTCCTGCCCGAACGGCAGGTAGTCCGAGCAGCCTGACTTGGCTGGAGTGGTGGTCCCCGTCGTTATTAGCCGCGTGCTTCCCAGCGGATCGCTCGTCAAATACTGCGTGCCGGAATCAAGATTCGTTGCGGTGGAATACTCCGCCGATAAATCGCCTTTCGCATCGTAGAGGTAGGTGGTGGTCGCTCCGCCGGTCACCGCCTTGGTCACGCGCTTGCCATCGCCGTCGTATGCGTAGTTCACCGTGGTAGTCGTCCCGCCGATGTTGCCCACCGTCTGGATCTGCCGATTCTCGGCGTCGTAGGTGGCGGTGAATGAATTCGGGCTTGCGGATGCGCCGGTCAGATTGCCGCGGGCGTCATAGCCGGCACCGCCTGCGTTCCAGCGGTTGTTCGTGCCGAACGGAACCGAGGTCGTGCTGGCCGTGGTCGCGTCCAACAACAGCGACACGCCCGTGCTGGGATCGTTGGAAGAAGACAGAAGGCCGCGGTTGCCATAAGCGTCGTAGACGTAGGTCTGGGCCCAGTTGCCGGTTTCGGTGGCTCCGGTCAGCCGATTGACGCCGTCGTAGGAGAAGCTCTGATTGCGCGTGGTGGTGCCGTCAAAGATCGATTGCGTCTGGATGTTGCCGTTGTTGTTGGACGTGCCGTAGGAATAGCCGAGGGTCAGCAGTGAACCGGCCTGGACCTGGGTGGGCTGGAAGCGCGTGTTGAATGTGGTTGTCTCAAGCAGGTTGTTGCCGAGCGTGATGCTGTTGATGGACTCATTCGGAGCATACCCAACTGAGCTGGCGTAACTCGCCTGCGTGCTCCCATTTTGCAAGCTGGCCGGTCGGCCGGCGGCATCGTAGGTCGTGGTGACGACGCGCCCGGAAGGATAGGTCGTCGACAGCACGCCGCCGAGCTTGTTGTACGTATAGATGAACTGACAGGGAGGCGTTTTGCCCGAGGGACAGAAATTCTGGCTGCCCGTGGCCTGCTGGCTGTTGAGCACGTTGCCAACGGCATCGTAAGCGGTCAGCAGGCTGCTCGAAACTCCGTTGGTGACCATGGTCAGGCGGTTCATGAGCAAGTTCCCCGAGCCGGTGGGCGCGGAGCTGCATCCGGTCGGGGTCAATCCGTCGTAGCAATAGGTCGCCCAGGGCGTTGAATCCGAGTAAGACTTCAGGATCACGCGATTCAGAGCGTCGTAAGTGATGGAGAGCTGGTTGGTGGCGTCCTTCTTGATCACCATGTTGCCGTTCGGGTCATACGCGTAGGTTAGGGTGCCGTTTTCGGGACTAGTCGCGCTGATCAGGTGGCCGAGCGAATCGTAGGTGAAGGTCCGCGTTTCCGAACTCTGCGTGACCGTTTTCAGGTTGTTGGCGAAATCGTACATGTAGGTGGTGGGATAGTTCAACCCGTTGGGATCTTCCGTCACCGAGGTCAGCCGCCCAAAGGCGTCTTGGGCGGTGATCTTCTCCTTACCCGCCTCGTCTATGGTGGTGGTCAGATTACTGCTGTAGCTGATTGTGGCGCTGGACGCCGGCGAGGTGTTACTGGCGTTCCAAGGATATGGCGGCGTGGCGCCGCTAAAATGGTCGAGTTCGACCAGGCGCTGGAGTTGGTCGTATATCTTGCGCGTCCAGCCCGCGGAGACATCCGATGTTGTCCGGTACGGATTCGAGACCGCTTCGTACGTGACACCATCGCCAGAAACGCTGAGCTTGGGCAGGGATTGGACGGAGATACAAGTAGTATTACCAGGGGGACAGGCACTCGCGGAGTCCGAGGTCTGAGTCAGATAGAGCTGGCCTCGCTGGTCGAACGTCTCGACTTTCTGGACGCCGCCCGTGATCATATTGGAATTTGGAAGGGATTCGCCCGTGGTATTCAGGTCGTGCGAAGTATCGACTACAAGTGGGGTGGAGGAGGAGGCGCTCGTATTCGTTTCCGCGTAAGTGCTGTTGGTTTCCCGCTCGGAAGGCTGGCCGGAAGCTTCGTCCACTTGAAGCAGCCGACCAATGCTGTCATAGGTCCTTCCGGTAGCAACATTATTGGGATCAATGGATTTAGTAAGAAATCCGCTGCTGCAGTCCCAGCTCTCCGTTGTACTGCGCTGGAGCGAAGTCCCATACGCGACCGTAACGGAGGTTGGATTTGAATAATGCGTGTTGCCGTCGGACGCGGTGAACGGGCACCATTGGTTCAACGCGTAGACCGTCTTAAAACCATCGGCATCGATCGTGGTCAGGAGCCCGCCGCCGACGTCGTAGGTATGTGTGATCGTGGCTGAGTTTGCAGCGGTCAATGGATTGGAATAGGGAAGGGGGTTGCCGCTGCTATCTTGCGATCTCCAACGCATTTCCGTAATAACGTTGGCGGTGGTGATTGGGTTGTCATACGTCAAGTTTTCGAGGCTTTCATTGCCCCCAGAATCCGTCACCAGTGTCGATGTTCGGGCGTCCAAAACCCCGCCCGACTGGTGGTTCCAATAGGCAGTGGTTTCGTCGGAATTGTAGTAGTTCGCGTTACAAGCATCGCCCTCGGCCGCACCGGGTACTACTGCGAACGTGTTGGTCGTGGTGCGGGTCGGTGAGCTGGCGTTCCAATCGTATTCGACCGTGGAGAGCGAATTGCCGTTGCGATCATAGGTGTAGTTTCGGGTGGAAGTGAGTGCGCCGTTGCCTATCGTTCTTTTCTCAGTTCCTACGTAAGGATTGCCGGGAGTTTCACTATCCGGCACTGCCCATATGCCGTAGGGGCAGTTCCTGTGCCATGTGCGCTGGGTTGTGTCGCCATTGGGCTGCGCGATCGTGCAGATTTCGGGCTTCACGCCGGCCGTGTTGCCCTGGGTTGGGAGATTGCAGAAGGTGTAGGTCGTCGTTCCGTTGTCAGGTGCATTTACTGCAAGCGTCTGGGGATAGCTCACATCCAACGTACCGCTGGCAGTAAAAGTCCATTGTTGCGTCCGAGGTGCGCCAAGCGGATCTGTCCAAGCCAGCTTTTTGCTTGCGACGCGCGCGTTCTCGAAATATTGAGCCCGTGCCGGCCCCTCTTCCGAATACGTGTAGGTGACGGTGGCTCCGTAAGGCGTTGACACCGAGTTCAGTTCAGCCCAGCCCGTGGTAGTTGCTGTCCCTACGTCATAGGTGAACTGGTACTGCAACACTTCGCCGTTCACGCTCGGAAGTTGAACGTTGCTGACGAACACACCACCCGGCTGAGCAGTACATCCACCTAGGATCGTACAGGGACCATCGACGTAGTACAGCTGTTCCGGGGGAGTGGAAGAAACGTAAGAGAAATAGCTGCCCCATTGGACGGTCCATGTCAGGTTTTTGCCGAATCCGGGTGCGGTGAGAACATCCTGCTCCACAATTCCACCCGTTCCAAGCGTGGGAACAAGCGTAACGGACCGACCATGTTGGTCAGTGATTGTGAACTGCGGCTCAAACAGGTTGTCGGGCTGAGATACGTTCAGAGTTAGGGTATTTCCGTTGCGATCAGTTATCTGAGATACGTTGACCGCACCGGTTGTGCCGGGCAGGCCCGTACCAGAAGCCTGCATTCCATCCGGAAGAAAGAACGTCCAAGGCGCCGGCGCTGAGCTCCCCGACGCTGGGACGGTAATCTCGGCGCGCATATAAGTGCCGTCATCGGTGTAATAGACAAGTGTCGTTCCCGCTAATGACCCTTGGCCGCAATAGCCGACGCCGTTATATGGATCCACGTAGGTGAAGCCGTTTCCGTCGTTGTAAAGGTGCGTGTTGAGTGTTTGACCTTGCGTTCCGGCGAGATGTAAGACGTGACGGCTTCCGTCGGGAAATAAGGCCGATATCCGAAATAACGCCCCTCCAATGTTCCCGCTGCATTGCGTTGTTGATTGTTCAACCAGGAGAGAATACTGAAAGGAATACTGCCAACCTCCTCCGGCGGCATCCTGATATATCGAAGAAACCGACACGGGGGAGAAACCGCTCTCCGTCTCGGTCATCGAACTGAAGGTGTACAGCGACGAATTGTAGACAAGACCGATTCCGGACGGCACGCTTCCTGGTGCAGCCGGGAACTTGTACATCGGAACTTGATAAACAAGATTTCCGCTGACCAGGTCGAT
This sequence comes from Bryobacterales bacterium, assembly GCA_963772905.1. Lineage (GTDB taxonomy): Bacteria > Acidobacteriota > Terriglobia > Bryobacterales > Bryobacteraceae > Palsa-89. The sequence continues at coordinate 323,215 of CAVYZD010000003.1, forward strand.
ATCGTCGGTCTCTGAATGTTGGATCAGGGAATCTGGAAGGAACCCACGAGGGTTGATGTCCGGAGGTGTGCTACTTTGCCCGTTTGCAGGATGAGTGCCAAGCAGCATAAGACCCAAAACGGCGCCAAAGCCAAGTGTGTTGAGCCGAGATCGCAATCTGTTCAGAGGCATTTGGCCGCTCCTAATTTCCGGATGATCCCGAGAACGTGCCGTCGGAAGCGGCCGCCGAAAGCGTTGTGCTGTTCGCGGTGAATGTGAAAATTGTTTGACCGTTCTCGATCCGTGTAATCGTCCCGGGGACGGCTTGATTATTCACCGTTGTCCAATTCGATCGCTGGGTTTCAACTTCAACGGTTGCGCCTGAACGCAGGATGCGGTAGCGGACACGAGAAAGGAGCTGGGTCTGAGAATCGAAGTAGTAGTGTTTCTGACGGGGGGCGTGATCGGAACGCGCCTGTGAGGCTCCAAGTACGTCAAAAATGTCCGACCATGGGCCAGTGTAGTTTGGCGTTGTCCCGTCGTCCATTCTCGCGCGTAGGGCGATGACGCGCAGGCCGGCGGTATGCAACAGCGCATAAAATGTCGCTTCGGAAGAATCGTCGAGGAAAGTTTCCATCAAATCTTGGTCGGCGGGCGCGAGGCTTCCGGTCGAGTTCCAATTCCCGCTGCCACTGAACCCAAAAGAGCGCCCAGTTTCGTCGATGCGGAACAGGTTGGGGAGCTGATAGGAGATTTTCACCGATGAATTAGTGCCGGACTGAGTCAGCGTGCCGGTCATCACGACGCGCTCCTGCCCCGGCACTTGAAGGCGGTTGCCCATCGCAGCAACTTTGCCGACGACCTGAATGGGAAACTGGGGAGGAAAGATCTGCGTTTTAGACGCTGAGGACTGCGCGGGCTGGGTTTGGCCAATGCTCAAGTGCGCGGTTAACAGCGCATAAGCGACTGCAAAAGATCTGATTGGAATCTGCTTGCAGCGAATCATCCGTGAATGTGACCTCCGTTGAAGTGAACTCCTGCACTAATGCTGTAGCCGTGACGCATGATGGTTCTACGGACCGCCCAGCATGAAGAACGTGCTCGGCGAACTTTGGTTGTTGTATTCGGTGGCGATCCAGGCGGCGGAACGCATGGTATTCGAAACGCGGACTTCGTCTATGGCCCCAGCGAAGGCTCGGCTCTTGGAAGCGTTGGCGCCTATTAGGAACGCATCGCCCGTGTCACTGACGTAGCTTCCAACCGGCGCTGAATCGACAACCGTGCTTACCGGAGCACCATTCACATAAAACAGTGGCGTATTACTGGTCGAACTTCCGTTGTAGGTGATCACCACGTGCTGCCAGCGGGATGTCCCGATCGAGTTCGCGGCGGCACTAAAGACAGCATCGGTCGAACTGAAATTGGCGGTTAGCGAAATGGAGCTGCTGATGTTGCTGTTGTCCACGAAGGCGGACCATCCCGATGCTGAGGAGCTCAACTTGTCGACGATGTGCCCCTGAGACGAACCACCGAAACTCGACGGATTGATCCACGCTTCCACCGTGAACCCTGCTGACGGCAGATTGGCCAGAGACGAAGGTGTGCCGGCGCTGATGTCAGCGCTACTGAACGACGCGGCGCCATCGATCTCGCCGGCCGCTGCCGTCGCGCCTGAGTTCGTGCCATTGTTGGCATTACTGGTGGAATCGCCTGCAGTTAAAGTGGTTCCGTTTGGCAGATGCCAGACGCCCTTATAGTTGCTGTCCCATACTGCATTGACGTTTTGCTGATTCGACGCCGACGGGTTGCCGTAGTAGATATAGATCAACGTGTTTGCAGTCGGCGAAAGTGATGGGATCTGGACCCACGCGATAACTTGGCCTGTACTCGGGTTGTAGTATTCCAACTCATGATTGAGCTTTGTCATGCCGTCACCGGCCGTGAACAGGATGTCATACCCGTTCGACTCGCCTACGCTCCCGCCGTTCGCAACCGTCTTGAAGCTGGCATTCGTCACCGAGAACAGCATCGGGAAGTTCGTAAGGTTTGAGCTGCCGGAGACCTTCGGATAATTGATCGTGACCGAATTGCGACTCGTCCAAGCGCTGTTGTACCAGCCAAATGTGTAGGCCGCCGAAGATACGCTGCTGTCGGCGAGCCCGCTCTGGTATGCAATTGCCTTGAGTGTGAGATTCGAGCTGACGTTGACGGGTCCACTGTACAATGTTCCGGCGGTCTCGCTGGGCGTACTGCCATCCGTTGTGTACCTGATGGACGCGCCACTAGTTGCAGAGCTGATCGTGATGTTTTGTGCTGAGCTGTAATTGCCAGCCGCCGGACTGAACGTAGGTGCGGCCACCGCGATGGTGTAGGTGGCGGAACTGATGGGACTGTCCGTGAATCCGCTGGCGTACGCGATCGCATTGATTGTCGTTGTGCCGCTGACCACGAAGCCGCCACCATAGAGCGTGCCGTAGGTTTCCGTCGGTGTGCTTCCGTCAGTCGTGTAACGGATTGAGGCGCCGGGCGTAGTCGTACCGATCGTCACAGTTTGTGCGCCGACGTACGCCCCGGGTGTCGGGTTGAACGTTGGCGCAGCGACGAAGCCCTGAGTTGCCCCGAGGGTGGCGAATGTGCCTGGTGAGCTTTGGTTGTTGTATTCGGTGGCGATCCAGGCGGCTGAACGGTTAGTGTTGGAGATGCGGACCTCGTCAATGGTTCCATTGAAGGGATAGTTGTTCCCACCTGTTCCGAGAATCCTGCCGATGGTTGCGTGCCGCGTGGCACTCGATGGAATCGTGCTGTTGGTGTTCAGGGTCCCATCGGCGTTGCCGTTCACGTACATCCGAAGGGTTGTGCCATCAAAGGTTCCTGCGACGTAGTACCAGGTGTTGTTGGTGTAGCTGTAGGAGGAAGATACCGTTGGGAAGCTATCGCCCCCATTGCTCCTTTGCAGTTCGAATGAGGCGTTGGTGCCGTTTCCGTAGACGAAGAACAGGTATTCCCGATTGTTGTCACTGCCGTTTTGTCTGCCCAAAATGGCCTGTAGCAGCCCGTTTTGGGTAAACGTAGAGCCATTCACCCAGGCGGAAACCGTATACGGCCCGAGCTCTTCTAAGTTTGTATTCGCTCCCATGTCGATGTATCTCGCGCTGTGGTTGCTGAAGCTCGCGGCACCGTCGATTTCACCACTCGTAGCCGGGACACTGCCATCGATAGTGCCGTTGTTGCCGTTGGACGTCGAATCGTTGGGGCTAAGAGTCGTTCCGTTGGGTAAATGCCAGACGCCCTTGTAGTTGCTGTCCCAAACTGCGGTGGGGTTTTGCTGGTTTGCAGCCATCGGATTGCCATAGTAGATGTAGATGACCGTATTCGCTGTGTTGGAGAGCGACGGAATCTGCACCCATGCGATGACTTGGCCTGTGCTCGGGTTGTAGTACTCGATCTCGTGATTGAGCTTCGTCAAACCGTCACCGGCCGTGAACAGGATGTCATTCCCGTTCGACTCACCGACATCGCCGCCATTGGCGACCGTCTTAAGGGTCGGATCAGTTACCGAGAACAGCATCGGGAAGTTAGTCAGGCTGGATGTACCCGACACCTGCGCGGAGTTGATCGTGATCGGTTTCCTGGTATTCCATGACGTGCTGTACCAACCGAGACTCACAATGGCGCTTGCCGATTTTGTCGGATCTGCAACGCTGGTGGCAGTCACAGTCACCGTTTGCTGACCAGTGATCGTCGCCGGCGCGGTATACAAGCCGACCGAGCTGATCGAGCCGACGCTTGGGTTGATCGACCAAGTCACTCCCGAGTTAGTAGCGTCGAAGAAAACCGAAGCACTAAACTGTTGCGTTTGATTTGCCAGCAAGGTTATCGCGACGGGGCCAATGGTGACGGAGATCGGATTGAGCGTCAGCGTTGCTGTCGCGCTCTTGGTTCCATCCGCCACGCTCGTCGCCGTTACCGTAATGCTCTGTTGGCCGCTAATCGACGCAGGAGCTGTATAGGCACCGGCCGCGGTTATAGATCCGACGCTGGGACTGATGGACCAGGTAACGGAGGTGTTGGTTGTCCCCGTTAATGTTGCCGAGAATTGCTGCGTCTGATTGGGCCCAATAGCAACACTGGACGGAGCCACGGTAACCGCAATTGGCACCAGCGTGATCGTCGAAGTGGCCGTGTGGCTTGATGCGTCCGTCGCGGTGACGGTGACGGTCTGTGAACTGGCAACCAGCGACGGCGGTGTATAAAGTCCTGCGGAGGAAATCGAACCTACCGAGGGGTTGATGGACCACGATGCGGAAATCGCCGATCCTCCATACAGCGCTTGGAACTGAGTGCTCTGGCCAGCCCTCAATGAGATCGCTGATGGCGAGCTCAGGAAAGTCCCGATCGTGATGGTGGCCACAGCAGTCTTCGAAGGATCGGCTTGGCTCGTGGCGGTCGCTTGGATCGTCTGCAATCCGATAACTGTGGCGGGTGCAGTGTAAAGACCTCCCGCTGTTATGCTGCCGAAGTTCGGAACAAGCGTCCAAGTGACCGATGAGTTGCTGCTCCCCGTGACGGTCGGCGTCAATTGGCTCGACTGACCCGGAATCAGGGCTACACTCGCAGGCGCGACGCTAATGGCAACCGGAGTCAGTGTGATGGTTATCGATGCGCTCTGGGTCGAATCGACTACGCTGGTTGCTTTCAGCGTCACGGTCTGTTGCGAAGTAATCGCGGAAGGTGCAGTGTAGGTGTTCGCTCCGGTGGTCGTGGTTAGGGAAGTGAGCGATCCGACGGCCGGAGTTAAGGTCCAGTTGAACCCCTGGTTCGTGGCGCCGGTCGCGGTCGCGGTAAACTGCTGTGTCTGATTTATGGACAACGATGCCGACGCCGGGCTCAACGAGGCCGAAACCGGCGTTAACGTAATGGTGGCGCTCGCTGACTTCGTGGAGTCGGCCACACTCGTTGCTGTTACTGTTACCGTCTGCTGCGTCGCAATCGACGCGGGCGCTGTATAAACGCCGGAGCTAAGCGTGCCCACGCTTGGCGACATGCTCCAGTTCACAGCGGTATTAGTGCTGCCCGTAACTGCCGCCGATAGCGTGACGCTCTGATTGATGTTCAGAGTCGTCGTGGTCGGAGTCATGGTCACCGCGACGGGATTCGACACCGTGAACGGAGTATCCACGTACGTGGTGTGCGGCGTCCCCGGGTCCGAATCAGTCGCGAGAACGCGCACGGTGTGGGTGCCGTTGGTCAGGCCGACGGTATTCCAGGAATAGGAAAATCCGATATTGGGACAACCGGGCTGCGGTAGGTTTGCAATGCACGCCGGCGAACCCGTCGGCGGGGCTACGTTGAGCGTGGCGTTACCCGCAAGCACACTGTCGACGAAGACTTGAACGGAACTGATTGCGGTTTCGTCGCGGTTGATATTATCCACCGCATACCCCTTCAGGGTCGTAGTTCCAGTGACCGTGCTACCGCTCGTCGGCGTCACTAATCCGACCGACGGGGGCAAGTAACCTTGCAGCGAATAGGACGCCAGTTCAAAATTTCCGCTGAAGCCTGGGGACGTCGAGCCTGCCGCGGTCACATACAGGTTGACGCTGCTGCCGTTGAGCGGCGCCAAGAACATGACCGACATGTACAGTAGTGGGGAATAGCCAGCACCGGGCCAAGTTACACTAAATTTCGTCAGATCCAATTTACAATAATCGTTGGAAAGCGTTTGGGTGCCATGGCCACTTTGATTTAGCTGACCCGTAGTCCAACTTGTTGCGCCATCGTTGGCGAGCGACACCTCGCCGCTGTCGCCACCTCCGTCGTTATTAAGATTCCACTCTATGTAACAGCTATTGACGCCAGAAGGCATTGAGCTTCCTGAAGGCTGATTCGTTGTAAGCAATATTGTCAGGGGAGCGTACTCGTTGTCCTGAATTAAGGTCGCAGCGGGAAGCGTGAGGATGTCGCCAGTTGAGTAATATGTGATGCCGAAATTCGGGTCGAAACTCAACGCCAGGGCATTCGGATTGGTGATCAGGGTGACCGTTGCCAGAGCCGAGTAGGTTGTGCCTGATACATAGGTGGCAGTAATGGTATCCGGCGGATTGGCGTAACTGACAAACGAAGGAGCGGTGTACAAACCACTCGAGTTAATGGTGCCACCGCCGCCGCTGGCTGACCAAGTGACGGAATTGGTGACCGTCGTTCCCTGGAACACGGCCGTAAACTGCTGTTGCTGGCCAGCGAACAAACTCGGAGCAGATGGCGTGATCGTGAGCGATCCCGTCGGATCCAGGAGCTGACTAATCGGAAAGTTCATCGCCCCGATGATGATGTTCCCCGAACGCGCCGCTCCGCCTGCGTTCGACCCGACCGAGTAAGTAAGCGTCTGTGGGCCACCAGACTGCGAAGTGAAGGTGCCGCCCGACAGGATTGTGATCCAGGCGCTATCCGTTGTCGCACTCCATGTGGTCCCAGCAGGGGCGGTCACGTTCACTGTGTATGACTGTGTCGGGTTTACGGGAACGTTAGATTGGCTCGCCGGATTGAATGTGACGCCGCCGGACTGAGTCACCGTGACCGTCTGACCGGCAATAGTGAACGATCCAACCCTTGAACTGGTGGTGGAATTTGGAGCGACACCAAACGTCATCGTGCCGCTTGTTGTTTGGGTTGACCCGGCCGGCAGCGGTGCGACCAGAGTCATCCACGAGGGAAGCGTTCCCACGCTCCAAGTTGCCCCGCCGCTGGCAGTCACGCCAACATTGAAAGTTTGCCCAGCCGATGGTGCGCCACTTACGCTGAAGGAGGTTTGCGACAAAGTGATCGACGGAGTCTGCCCTGCTCCGGCCTGCGTCACCGCGAAGGTGTTGCCGGCAATCGTTAATGTTCCAGTGAGCGAACTTGAACTCGGGTTAGACGCGACTGCGTACTGAACCTGGCCGTTCCCACTCCCGGATGCGCCGGCAGTAATGGTCAGCCAGGGATTCGATCCTCCGACATTGCTTACGGCCGTCCAACTGCCCGACTTCGTAACTGTAATCGTATTCCCCGACGAAGCTGCACTACTAAAACTCGCCGATTGCGCGAAAGAACGGGAACAACAGTAACGATCGAAGTATTCGAGGGACCGTTGGGTTGGAGAGTGGCCGTAATAGTAACGGTTTGATTACTTGTTATTCCGCTTGGAGGAGTGAACACGCCACCCGACGTGATGCTTCCTGCGGTAGCCGACCAAGCGAATGTAGCATTGCCTTGGTTAGGGCTAGTCGACGCGCTAAGTATAAGCGTGTCTGCGGAACCAAGCGTTGCGGAGGAAGGGGAAACACTGACGGTTATTGGAATGGCTGGGGGATTCTCGATGGCGACGACCCGCTCGCCCAAGCGAATATATTCCTTGTAGGGCTGCTGCTGCGCCAACATTATCGGCGGACAGCCCACGGATATCGCGAGTACTGAGCTAATTAGTGCAAATGTGCGTGCAATGGGAAGACAACCACGTCCGGATGTCAACTAAACTCCATCCTCTCCTCGACTCATGTCAGGAATGCAGGGGCGATTATGACCGAAGCCTGAGGATTGTGTCAACAAGAAAGTTTTTAAGATCCCTTAACGACACAATCACGACATTTTGCTCTTGACAACAGAGTGAAAGAATCTTTAGCATGGGTGAACCTGTGAACGACTTGTTATGACGAGTGCTATTGTGCGGTGGTTTTTGCGAGGTGCTATCGCGACAGCTCTGCTGGTTGCTTTGCGAGCAGAGGGAGCTGTCGCAGTTAATGGCCTTGTGGTGTCAGACCAGGGTCGACCTGTCACTCAAACACTGGTCACCATCACCCCCAGCCCAGCGAGCGGAATCGTTTCCGGCCCGATTGTTTACAGAACGGTGACAGATCAAACAGGTGCGTTCACCGTGAATATCTCTAGTCCCGGAAGCTACTCGGTGTGCGCCGGTTCGCTAGATGGCGCATTGCTCGATTCGTGCCTTTGGCCGAATAGCGGGGCGACACTATCGGTTCCCAACGCTGGCTCCTTGCAATTCAAGTTAACGCTGCAAAGCGGGACGCGGCTGCTATTTCGCGTCAACGATCCAAATGGCCTTTTGACGCGCCCTGGCGCTCCCCCACCTCAGAATCCGCAAAACAGCACGTTTCTTGGAGTTGGCGTCTGGACGAGCGACGGTCACTACCACCACGCACAGACATTGTCCTACGACAGCAATGGCTTCAATTACGCATTGATTATTCCCATCGGCGCCAATTTTCTGATATCGTTTCAATCGGCCAATATTAGCGTGCTCGATAGCACGGGCGCTCCGGTTGGCCCGGCCACTCCTGGTTTGTCCTTCCAATCGCAAGCAAACGAATCCGCGACTGTGCGTACGTTCAGCGTTGGACCTCCAAACTGAAGTCCTTCGATTCACCGACGCACTAAGCTGGCGCATTCGGTCTAAAAGCGAATCGATTTCTCGATCTTAATTCCCGTTTTCGAACCCTTCGACCATTTTGCGCGTGACTTGTGTCTGACGAATGAGTTCTGCGCCACGCTATCATGTCGCTCCCGTCAAGTTCAGATGATTTAATCGTATGGCCGCCCGAGATTCGGCGCGTGCATCAGGACACTAGAGCGCCTCCCACGGTGACGCGTTCATGTATAGTAGGAAACTATCGCGACCCGTTGCGCTGTTCGCGATGTTGATTGGAGAAGCATGATCAAATACGGTTTGTTCGCCACTCCGAGCATGTTACTCAGGCTCCTTTCGATGCGCGCTGCGGGGCCCGGCCCGAACGTTTTGTTCTCACATTGCCCGACAAAATCCCTTGGGCCGACAATCCCGGCGGCACCATGGATGAAGAAGTGACGTTCAAAATCGTGGGCATGGGTCCGGCCACGTCCACTCGCGCAGAGACGAAGTAGTGCGCAAACGTATCGGCGTCTATACCCTGCCGATCACCACCGGCGGTGGTGGAGAAAAGTCAATTTCCGTCATTGCAGAGCGGCTCAGCAGAAACCACGATGTTTCGTTGATCGTCGGCGAACCGTGCACGAAGTCGCAGTTGGAGTCCTACTTTGCGGTGGACCTCTCGCGCGTGCGGCTGGTCCTTTTGCATCTTCCCATTCTGAACACTTTCCGCCGTTGGTCCATGTCCGTGAGTGTGCCTTCCGCGGCGCGCGCCCGCTTTGGCCTTATGCACACTCACCTTCGGCGAGCGTTGGAACGTACCTATGACCGCCAGATCCGGCCCCTCGGACTTGACTTGCTCATCAATAAGCAAAGCTGGAGCATCCTGCTGTGCCCCGCTCCTCGCGGCATGTACTTGTGCATGTTTCCTCATGAAATGAAGGGCGAACTTCGGCCCGATGCCAACCGCGGCCTTTTGCGCCGCGCCTATGCCGCCTTGGGAAACCGCGTGGCCGGCATGACCGACGATGTGCTCAATTCGTATCAAGTAATCGCCGCCAATTCCAGCTATACCGCCGAATGGATCGAGCGGTTCTGGCATCGCAAGGCCACTGTGGTTTACTCTTCCTGTGAGGACATGGGCCCGCTTTCGCCCAAGGAGAAATTCAATCCTTCATGTTGGCCGCCTGGTACCCGGCAAACACCAGGGCAACCTGGTCGATGTCTTTCGGCGCATGGCTCAGTTGCACGAACAAGGCTGGCGCCTCCACTTCGCCGGTACGCTTGGATCCGGAGTTGCGGGCTCACGTTTTCTTGTGGAACTGACTCGCGCCGCCGCGGGCTTGCCCATCGAGTTCCATCCCAACGCGAGTTTCGACACGCTACGGGGCCTGTATCGCCGGGTTTCCATTTACTGGCACGCCACCGGCTACGGCTGTTCGCCGAACTGCATCCCGGGAAGCAAGAACACTTTGGCATGACAGTGGTCGAAGCCATGTCGGCCGGCGCGGTACCTGTTGCGTTGAACTCGGGCGGTCCGCGCGAAACGGTCCAACACGAAGTCTCCGGAATCCTCTGGAACAGCCTCCCTGAATTGCAGCGCTACACCGAGCTGCTCGCTTCCGACCCGGCTCTGCTCCGGCAGATCGGGGAGCGGGCGGTCGCGTCCATTGTCCGCTTTCATCGAGCAGCGTTTGAGGAGCGCATTAAATCGCTGGCGGAGTCACTGCTGAGCCGCAACCCATGACCTAGTGGGCTGTCTGCAAGTATCCTTTACTAGCTGGAGCCCGTCATATGATTATGACGTTGAGCTCTCGGATTTCCCTGACTGCCACTCAACGAGGTGAACTCCAGGCGCATTTGCGGCGCCGGAATCTGTCGGCCGGCGTGGCAGTCCGAATGAAGATCGTGCTGATGCTGGACGAGGGCGCCAGCTATCAGGACATCAAAGAGAAGCTGAACACCACCGCGCCGACCATCTCGTTATGGAAGCGGCGTTACCGCGAAGAGGGATTGGTGGGCTTGGCCAGCTTCCATCCCGGACAGCCGCCCAAGAAGTTGACGCCGCAGTTGCGGGCCAAAATATTGGCCCAGACGCAGCAGGCCCCGCCGGATGGATCGACCCACTGGTCGCTGCGCAAAATGGCCGCGCTGCTGGGAGTTGGCGAAGACTTGATCCGGCAGGTCTGGCGGGAAGCAGAGTTGAAGCCGCATCGGCTGGATCGTTACATGGCCAGTGACGATCCCCAGTTCGAAGAGAAGGCCACCGAGATCATCGGCCTGTACCTGAATCCTCCGCAGCACGCCGCTGTGTTTTGCGTGGATGAAAAGAGCGCGATTCAGGCTCTGGATCGTCTCGACCGCCGCCTGCCTTTATCGCCGGGACGAGCCGAGAGGCACGGATTCGAATATTTCCGGCACGGCACGTTGTCTCTATTTGCAGCCCTCAATCCGCAAACCGGCGAGGTGATGGGGCAAACCGCTGTTCGGCACACCAGCCAGGAGTTTGTGAGTTTTCTGAGTGAAGTGGTCGGCACGCAGCCGGCTGGTCGAGAGATCCATATTATTCTCGACAATCTGAGTGGTCACAAAACCCCGTTGGTGCGCCAGTTTCTGGACGCCCATATCAACGTGAGCCTTCACTACACACCCACCTATACCTCCTGGTTGAACCAAGTCGAAATCTGGTTCTCCAAACTGCAATGTGAAGTCATCGATCGCGGCATCCTTACCTCCGTTGCAGACCTGCGTCGCAAAATCCTCCGCTATATCCGGCTGTATGCGAAATCGGCCCGCCCTTTCCGCTGGAAATACTCCGACCCACTGCGTAGGATTCAGCCGTGGTAAATATTTCTCACAGACAGCCCCACTAGCTCCCGGTTGCGTGCGAAGCGTCCGGTGTCAACGTCGAGGTACGCTAGTTGCTGAGCCGCAACCCATGACCTAGTTCCCGGTTGCGTTCGAAGCGTCCGGTGTCAACGTCGAGGTACGCTAGTGTTGTGTCTGAATCGACCGTCAGGTTCGCGATTTATCCACGCCTTCGCCGATTTCTCTGTTGGAGTCGAAGGCGGCGTGATTGACAAATGAAAGGTCTCCTCACCGTTGTGCCCCCAATTGCTCCAACTTCGGATACCGGATATTCCCTAACTCCTCAAGCAAATTGTCCGCCGTCCAGGCAAGCCTTGGGAGGACCACAACGAAAAGACGTAGCTTTATGACGCTGTGGCGCACGCCCGGTACTTGGGTATACAAGCGCGCGAGGATTTCGTGGTTATTCGATCCGTCGTTGGTCCGGCAGTTGCCCCGGCCATATCGATTCTTTGCCCGTTACTGTGCCTCTCCGTTCCATAAACGGGCAGGCGCCGAAATCTTGCTGCATGGAATCATTGCGTTCGAACGCCGCCGCAGGTCATCGCAAGATGGGATCGTTCCGCTGCGGGTCGGAGACGTAACCATATTCCTCGACCTTCAGGACCCGCGCTTCCTGCTCCTCCAGCAAGAGATGCGTGATGTCCAGCGTGTGTTGCAGCATTTCCTGCGGCCCGGCGACACTTTTGTCGACATAAGTGCCAACCACGGAGCTTTTTCGAACGTCGCTTCGCGGCTGGTCGGTCCGGAAGGTTTGGTCGTCACTGTCGAGCCGCAGCCGAGAAAAGCCACTCTCCTCCGAAAGCTCCTGGCGAATGGCCCCTCCAGATTTGAGGTGCATCAAATCGCTTGTGGCGACCACTCAGACGAAGTGCCGTTCTACATCCCATAAGTACTCCGCGCGATCGCATCACAGAACTTTTTAGGTAGCCGTGCGCCGCCTCGACGACGTCATCGATTGGCGCCATCTTCCCGGCAGAACCGTCATCAAACTGGATGTGGAGGGTAGCGAATTAGCTGCTCTGTTGGGTGCGCGAAAACTGATCCAGGCAGTTGCCCCGCCTCTGATGATCGAGATCAATCCGCAAGCGATGCAAGCTGCTGGGACCTCGAAAGCCGGCCTAACCAACGCGTTGCTTGATTTGGGATATGATCGCGTGGTCACGCTTCGCGACTTGGCGTCGGAGCGGCCGCTCTCGGAAGTAGCCTTGGAGTGGGACTTAATAGCTCTACCGGCCAAACTCCGCTCTCAAACGCGGGATTCAGCTCATTGATTTTGGACAATACCAGCGCGTGCTGTTCGGGAAACCGAGTAGCACGGTTGTAAGCAATCGTAGGTTTCGCCGTGTGAACTATTTGCACTCCGCTCCTCCCGCGTACCAGCCGGGACAGTTCCCGACCGTCCCAACAGGAGAGCGATCCAATGTCCTGACGACAATGGATCGCTAATTCCATGAATCCGGCAAAGCCGTGCGCGTATATATTGAATGTCGCGTCAAATCGGAAGGTAAGTACAGAGCTTTAGGTGAAATTGTGGATGGCCGCCTCGCCGAGGTTCGCGTTGGTGTTCGTGCCTTGCAGCAATGTTAAACGAAGGAAGCAAGCTAGCGATCAGGATCGCGCCTTTTCTGTCGCTCAAGGTGTTGGCGCTCGATCGTCATGGCGGTCTCCGAGAGCGCCTTCTGGTATTGACCGAGCCAGCCATTCCAACCGTCTTCCTGAGGGATGACGCCGCGCTGAGCCAGCTGTCGGGCCGACTCGCGAAGGTGGAGCTTGTTGCGCAAGATCGATTCTGCATCGCCAAACTCGTCGATGTCCAGAATAGTCCGGCCTTCCTTGAACGAGGTGCGAAGCCGGATGAACGAATTAGTCTTCAGGCCGCCGCGATTCCGCGCCGCATTCATCTCCGGCGTGTAGTAGATATAGTGAACGCGCGCGTCCGTTCCTTCCAGCAGGAGGTAATTGCGCCCGGAGCTCTCATCCTCCCCGTGTACCAAGATCCTGCCTTCCAACGTTGTGAGGTCACGAAGATCAAGCATATTTAGGGGTAGTCGCTCATCGGACATCAAGACTCCGTGTGCCGCCAGTGTCTTCTGCCAGTCGACGCTGCGTTGCATCGCTCTCAGGACGCCCTCAAAATCTCGTCTTACGCGCCAGGTTTTCGGGCCAGTCGACTCGGCCAAGCCCATCGATTCGAGGAACATCAATCGTTCCGCGGTGCGGCGCTCCGTCAGCGACATGCTTGGACCTACTCCGGCCCGGGCGGGGTCTTTGGTGACCGTAAAGAACTGAGAGTCTGGCTCGCTGGCACTGGCGCCATCGCGCTGAATCATGCGGTCAAGTGAGGTATAGCGGTGCCGATGGACCTCTCGACGTTGCGCCTCCGCGGCATCTAACTCGGTCCGAAACCCAAGCTGGCGCGTACAATGATCTTCTGCGATGTGCCGGATGCCCTCGCGGATGAAATCCCGGCTGAGCCGAACCTGCCGTCCTTCTATTCCAACACCTCTTAATGCGACATGAACATGCGGGTGCACCGTGTTGAAGTGTGCCACTGCTACCCATTCGAGGCGCATCCCCAACTCGGATTGCATCTCCGACATCAGATCGCGCGTTAACCGCCTCAGGTCCACTCGATCCCCAAACTCAGGAGAGACAATCAACTTCCAGAGCCGCTCGTCGTTCGCCTTCTGCCAGCCTTCTAAGCGCATCGCGATGTCGATCGATTCCTCGGCTCCATCGAATCCGACGCCTCGGTCGCTAGCGCTCTCGCGGGCAACGTAACGTCCATGGGCTCGCCATTGTCCCTTACTGGTGTTCCTGGAATATAGAACACGCACCGCACATCGCTGCGAATACGGCCTGACGTGCATCGTGCCTCCACCAAATCCGACAACGCGCCGCCTCCGGATACCGCTCATGCGAGCGTGATGCATGATGATCTTGTAGGCTGACGCGTAAACTCGGCGCTCGCCTCGTGCTGGCGGCTTCGGAGGTTGAAGCCGGAACTCCCGCTCTTCGTTTCTATTTTCCGCCACGGCTGATTAGCGCCTCCATCGACACGAGTGAGTCACTGAGCATCGCGTGCCCCGCGTTGGTGAGCAGCCGTGCGTGGCGGTTTCGTGCTTCAGCAAGTGCCGTCTCCAGGTCCAAACCACGTGGCTCCGGCACACACGTGAGGAGCGCTTTAGACAAACTGTCCACTAAAGCGAACAATGCCTGTTGCACTCGTTCCAGCCGTCGGATCTCCTGCTGGATGTCCCTGAGGCTTCCGACAATCTGCTCAGCGCTGGGGCCGCTCCCCTCCGCGCGGTCGCCAAGTTCCTTCTTAATCGCCGCACGCAGGAATGCGCTTGGACTCGAATAGCCTCGCTGCTTTGCGGTGGTGTTAATTCGCTCATCGATTGCTGCGGTTAATCGGATCGTTCGTCTCGGCATGGGCCCTCACTTGATAAGGAAACGACGGAGGGCCTCCGGGACGCTCTTTTCGCGAAAAAGGACGCCGTCAGACGAGGGGCGGACACATATGCGAGAACGTCTGACGATTCAAGTGGTGTGCAATCGACAAGCTTACCAACCAAAAACAACCACCACGTCAGACTTTATGTTCCACTACGCATCTTTTGGTTGTCTGGGAGCGGTCTTGCAGAGTGGCGGCCGTAACAATCCGATGCACTTCGATCACAAACTGATACGCACGAAGAGGCGAACCGCAGACGGATACATTTTGATCACAAACTGTTGCAGACTGATGCACGTGGCGGAAAAACGAAATTTCGCCGTCCCGCTGCAGCCTCGTCATTTCCTTATCAAGTGAAGGGCAAATGCAGGCAACATCGACAGACACCCCCATCAGCGCCGGAACAACCGCCGCCCCAGACAATCCCAGAGAACGCGGCATCATGAGTCCCATCAATATTCGATCCCTCCAGAACGTTCGTGAGCATCGGGAGAAAGCGAAGCAGTCGAGGGTTGAGTACGATCCGTCTTCGATTGACTTAAACCTGATTTGAGAATTCGATGGAAGCTACGACCCACGCGCCACTCCGCTCCACCATCAACGAATTGCCGATCCGCGTTCGGGAAGCTGCGATATTTCTTGGCGTCAGCCCACAAACGGTGTATCTTTGGGTTGAGCGAAAGCAGATTCCCCATCTCCGCGTGATGGGCCGCAACATCCGGTTCTTGAAATCGGAGTTAGAGCCCTTCCGCGCTCAATTCAAACAGGAGATTGGGAATGGCAAGACCAAGTAAGCATGATGGTGTCGTCTATCGACGCAAAGACAGCAATGTTTGGTGGATGCGTTACCGGGACCGAACCGGTAGCCGCCGCCTGGAATCAACCCATACAGAAGACTGGCAGGAGGCTCAACGGCAGCTGCGGGAAAGGCTCCAGGCCAGAGACAACAACACGCTGCATATCGTCCGGAAGGGCGAGCAGCTCACCTTTGGCGAATGGGCAGACTTTTTCTTGGAGAACTACTCCAAACCGCCTATTCGCGCCCTTGGGACTCATGAAGCAAATGAAAACGCTCTCAAGAGCTTGCTGCCGGTGTTCGGGTCGATGAAAATTACGGAAATCGATGCAATGCAGATTGAAATACATTTGAGGAATCGTCTTCAGCACCGGAAGAAAGTCCGTCGCAAGGATGGCGTGGCTCCGCTCGGGCTTTTGAAGCCAACAACCGTGCATCAGGAGTTTCGAGTTCTGCGCCGAATCTTCAACGTAGCGGTGAAGAAGAAACTCTGTCCTTCGAACCCGTGCTCGGCAGTAGAGTTTCCGACCTCGGTAAGGGGTCTGTTCCGTCCCCATTACGTTACATGGTCGGAACAGCAACGCATCGAGGGCTTCGCGCCACCATACCTGGCGAACGTGATCCGTATCATCACCGAAACCGGATTGCGCGTGTACAAGGAGTTGACGCCGATGCGCAGGGACCAAGTTGACCTTGCCAACGGGGTAGTTTGGATTCCTGAATCGAAAACTCCGAATGGCGTTGCGGAAGTTCCTCTCACCGAGATAGCAGTGAGTGCCTTCCGTAGTCAGATGGGAGTTTCGGGGTCCGGGCCTTGGCTGTTTCCCTGTGACGACAGTCCGCTTGGCTATCAGCAAAGCTTCAAGAAGATCTGGCGTACGACGTTGCGGAGAGCGGGGGTTCCGTATTTCCGGCTATATGATCTTCGTTCGACGTACGCCACTCGGCTGAGTGCCGGCGGCGTAGCCGACGAATGGGTCACGCAGCTTCTTCGCCAGGGTGACTCGATGGTCTTCAAGAAATACTCGCAGATGAAACTCCAAATGAAGCGAGAGGCCCTTCAGAAGCTGAACCGTCGGGCAAACGAACTCGGCAGGAGTTTTGATACGGCGATGGCAACTTAGAGGGGTTTTGATACAGTTTTGATACGTTTTGGGCAGACAGGATTGGAACGTGGGACTCATTGAACATTGAAGTGGTTTAGAATCAAGAGGAGCAGTAGCCGGGCGGTTAGCTCAGCCGGTTAGAGCGCCTGCCTTACAAGCAGGAGGTCCGCGGTTCGAGCCCGCGACCGCCCACCATTCGAATCAGGCAGTTGGCGCCACGTTGCATGGCAAATGGGAAGGATGTACGGAAAGTTGTACGGAAGGGGCGTTTCTTTAGGTTGTTTCATGGCTATCCGCAGCATCTAGTGAACCACCGCTGATTGACTGCTGCCGACATCCGCGGAAATTCGACGTCGTGGTCGTCTGGAAGCTTGATCGTTTCGGGCGCTCTCTCGTTCATTGCGTCTCTGGGATTCAAGAATTGGCAAGCCTCGGGATTCGCTTCATTGCCACGTCGCAGGGCTTGGACACTGACGAGTCTAACCCGGCGAGCAAGCTCCTGCTGCACATCCTCGCGGCGGTAGCGCAGTTTGAGCGAGAGCTGATTCGCGAACGCGTTAGCGCTGGCATGAAGGCTGCGAAGACTCACGGCACGAAGACTGGGAATGCAATTGGACGCCCGCGTCGGATCTTCAACCGCGATGAAGTGGTGCGCCTGCGAGGAACAGGACTCTCGATCGAGAAAATAGCCGACCAGATGAGCATTGGTGTCGGAACTGTGGTGCGGGTCCTCCAGAGTAGGTCGGCCTAGGGTGCTGCGGCTGGACCAACCTTCGTCTGCTCCAACATGGCATCCAGCGGCGTGTTAACTCCGGTGCCGGCCATGGCAGAGTGTTTCCCAGAATATCCGTCGCTCGAAGATCCTGTATTTAGCTCCATAGTCAGGTAGGGCGATTGTTGGGCACGTCCGTTCTTGACTGGCACCTAGAGTCCATTTTCGATGGTTTTCCAGCGGAGTGGTTTTGCTATGACCGGCGCGCGATTCCTGGAAGTGCGGCGGATGACCAGGTGTTAGCCACTCCCGAATGAATTTCTCATCACCGCTGATAGGAGATCTTTCCATCGAGAATCGTATAGTCTACATTGAGGTCCAGAATGCGTTCCGCCGGCACAGTCAGTGGATCGCCGGACAGAACCACGAGGTCCGCCAGCTTGCCGATCTCGATGCTCCCCCGGGATTTTTCTTGAAAACCGCCATAAGCCGCCCAGATGGTGAACATCCGAATCGCGTCCATTCGCGAAATGGCCTCTTCGGGATTCGCTGGATGACCATACTTGGTCTTGCGATTGACTGCGACGGAGATAGAAAACAATGGATTGGTCGCGAAATTCTGCGTGCCCAGAGTGTCCGAGCCACCCGGTGGATGGAAGCCCCGCTTGATGAGGGTGGCCATCGGAAAGAACTTTACGCCGGGTTCTTTCAGATTCTCATCGGTCAGCCGCCAAAGAAATGCAACTTGCGGGGATGGAATTACGTTATCGCGTTTCATGCGCGCCAGCCGCTCTTCTGTTTTCTGTGGGTCCTGGGTCAGAAAGTGCGCGAAGTGTTCGATGCGGTGACGCGCGTCGTCTCGAGGAAAAGCCTTCTGAGCTGCTTCCACCGCCGTGAGAACCATATCCTGCGCTCGATCGCCGTTTGCGTGCACCCAAACTTGCCAACCAGCCTTGTGCGCTTCCAGAATCTGCTTGTTGAGAAGTTCCTGGTTGCGGCTAACTCCGCCGAGGTTGTTGGGAATCCACGTCGTGCCCGAGCCCTTCCAGACGGGCTTGTAGACCGCGGCAGTAGTTCCCCACACACCGTCTAAGAGAATTTTGATGGCTCCCAGCCGGAGCCAGTTGTCACCGAATCCCGTACGCAGCCCCGATTTCAACAGAGCACCTTCCAATCCGTCGTTGCCCTCGGAAAGATCGTCATTCCCGATGACGTAGCTGAGTACCAGCCTCACAGGGAGTTCATCATGGTCTCTCAGCTCGCGATAGATACGGTACGCAGTCGTCGGATTCGACATGTCATAGACGGTGGTCACTCCGCGCTTGGTATAGAAATCACGTAGAGTTTCGGGAATCCACTGCCGCATCTGCTCATAGGTTTCATGGGGCAAGGGAAGTTCGATTCCCGCGTCTCGCAGGATCATGGGCTCGCCATTCGCCGTGCGCTCAAACCTTCCTCGCCCGGTAGGGTTGGGCGTAGCGGCATTCAGATCGGCCTTCTCATCAGCTTTATGGTTCAGCAGCCAATCGTGATTGCTCCATCGCAAGACCACGGGATTGCCGGGAAAATTACGATCCAGTTCCTCGCGGGTCGGCATCACCTGGTTGTAGGTGCCTTGTCCCACGATCCAAGTGCCTTTGGGCACCTGCGCCGCGCGCTCCTTCAGCTTGGCAATGATCGCGGCCGCATCTTTCAGCGGCGGAGCCTGGATTGGAACCATGGCGTGCTCGCTCCTGGCCATACCTTCCACATGCGAGTGGGCGTCGATAAAACCCGGGAGTAGCGTTCGTCCGCTTAGTTCGATCACCTTGGTCTGAGGACCAATCACGCGGGATATCTCTTGATTCGAGCCGATCGCCGTGATGCGATTACCGATCACCGCGACTGCTTCCGCGACGCGATCGTGTGCGTCCACTGTAATCACTTTGCCGCCGCGCAGAACGATATCCGCGTAGGGGGTCTGTTGGGCGCTAAGAAAAGGCACCGCGTCCAAAATGGCGGCCAACGTAGCCACCGCAACAACGAGGCGGTTCCGAGTGCTCCTCCCAACAAGCGGCTTCATACTATTCCGCCAGCTTGGGCATGGCGCGCCGGTTGAGCACATCGCCCACCGCCCGATGCGCTTCCCACAAAGCGGTGTCAGTGTGCGGGCTGGCCCCGGCGTCGGAGTTCGCGATGGCTATCAGTCCGTAAGGCTGGCGCGCGATCACGTTCGGACGGCGCTCGGAGTTCGTAAACACCCATTCCATCGGCTCGAAGAGACTGTTGTAGGTATACGCATAGCCGTGCGGCCAACGATTGACAGTTATGTCGATAATGTCACGCGCTGGTTCGAAGCCGCCTGGTCCCAGCATGCGCGCGAGCTGATCGCGGATGTTCCGTTCGAATGTTTCAAACGTGGTGGCCAACAGCTCCCCTCTTCCCAAGCGATGCTGTTCTTTGCGTGGTTTGCCCGGCGCCGACATGATTTTCACCAGGTGCAGCGCGATCGGTTCGTCCGGCGTTTGCGGATGCTTCAAGTCGCCGAGCGAAACCGCCTCCGTCAGCGATACCTCGGGATGATACATGGTTGGTGCATTGATGTAGCTGATCCCGAGCTTCTGCCAGGCCTTCCAATTTTTCACGCCAACGCTGGTGTAGACCAGCGGGCCTTTCACCGCGTAGGCCAGCGCCTCCTTCTGCGCCGCCGGAAGTTCGGGCGCAAGGTAAGGGATGAACATGTTCCAACATGCCATGATGCAGGCCTTAGCCCGCACATCGTACATTTTTCCGCCCCGGCTGTAGCTGATCACCACTTCGCTGGCTCGCGCAGGATCGCCATCGTGCCGCACGTTGAGCACTGTGCTATTCAGACGAATGCGCGCGGGCTGACTCGCGCGGTCAAGCACTGCATAATTCACGCGCGCCGCGCCGGTGTCTTCCATCGTTTTGCCGGGCACCGCCTCGGGAACCAGCCAGCGTACCAGCAGGCGGGCGACGGTAGCATTGCCGTCCGGAAAGTGCACTGCGGCGCCTCCGCCTTCCTTTTGGCGGCCATGTTGCACACCGGGCAGCTCACTCAGCACGCCCTCCGGAGTGGGATCGAGCTGCAGGCCCGAGAATCCTGGCTGGCCCATTTGCCAGGCGAACAAGGCGGGCGTCGCATCGGCGCCGACGCAGAAGACGTCCTCTCCAAAATGGCGGAAGAACCACAGGACTTGAGGATCCACCTTGGCCACGTTGAGGAGAAAGTCTTGATAGCTCATCTTCGCTAGCCGTAGCTTCTTTTCGGGCGAGGCGAGGCCGGGGAGATAATCTGGCTGCTGCTGGTCGTAAAGACGCAGCATGTCTTTTTGGGCTTGATTTGAGAGCGGAGTTTTCGCAAGGAACGTTGTGGGGAATTCACCGAGAAATCCACGCTCCGTCTTGGCGGCTTCGCGCACCACCAGGCGGTCCGCTCCCCAAGTCTCTTTGTCAAAAAAATGTCCGCGGCCCAGCCCGAGCGAGCGATAAAGATTGTGATTGGCAGCGTTGGCGGATTGAAACCGGTCGAGATCGATACCGATGCTGAAGAGCAGTTCCTTCGCGGCTTCGTTATAACGCTGGGGAGCCTCGATGTTGAGCGTTCCACCGTTGATAGCGAGCAGCCGTCCGTTGTGGCGAAATTCGTTGCGTTTGGCGTGGCCGCCGAAATCATCGTGATTGTCGAGAATGAGCACCCGGGCCGTGCGTCCAGCATTTTTCAAGAAGTAGTACGCCGCACCTAGCCCGCTGATGCCCCCGCCCACAATCACCAAGTCGTAGGTCTCGTTGGTGCGCGCGACCGCGGACAGATCCACCCCGCGGCTGTCGCGAAGCTGGTGCGCAACTTCAAACGATCCGGGATGGTCCCCTCGCATTCCAGTCAGCGCTGGCGGGTAGTAGTCCGGCGATTGCTCGGGCGCGAATTCCTGGGCCGCCGCCGGCTGTGGAAGAAGCAACGCACCGGCGGTGCAAGCGCTAATTCCGTTGACGAAATCGCGCCGCGTGATGTGCCGATTCATTCCAAGATCGCGATCGCGAGCGTTCAAAAGTTGGACTCCCCGGCCTGCAATTCGTATGTGGAGCTTTTTTGTAAGATTGCATCGTTTGGAGAATGTTGTCAAGGACCGCTAGGCTTCTTGCACGCGCCGGGCAAGCAGGTGCTTTCGTGGACCTTAACGCGGCTGGCTGGAGGTTGATCTAAGGATAGGATTTACCCGCCGTAGGGGTCACCCAGCATATCCACCTGGACGAAGTCGGCGACACTGAGAACGCCTCACCTTTTCGCCTTCGATTTCTCTAGTAGCCTCGCGGCGCGATCGTGGACGTAGCCTACATCAAGGTTACGCTTCGTAGAAGCGGCATCTCCGGGAAGTTTGGAGACGGTGTACCAGGCGCGTTACCTCCGGTCCTTGCCAAGGATGCCAGGTCGTTCTCGCTCGTCGACGCTGGCCAGGAAGGATTCACAATGGGAGCATAGCGCGTTTCCCAGGATCAATACGCTCCCCGCGTTCTGTAGGATTTGTAAAACAGACCGCGAGGCCATCGCATTGGCGCGCTCACGGCCAACTTCCGGATGCGCCTTGATACAGGAGCATCTCCTTTCTGATGGGTTAGACTTAGCTGACTATGCCCCAAAAGACGTGCTGGTCTAGGGAGTGAAAGTGAATTCCATGAGGCAATCGATTCTAGCCTGGGCAGCCATTTTGATGACGATGGTTGGCCTTGTTGCCGCACCTCTTCCTTCTGAGAAGCTTGCTCTTGCCGGCCTCCAACAGCCTGTCGAAATTCTTCGCGACAAATGGGGCATCTCTCACATTTACGCCAAGAACGAACACGACTTGTTTTTCACTCAGGGGTATAACGTTGCGCGCGACCGGCTGTTTCAACTGGAACTATGGCGTCGTCAGGCTACGGGCACGATGGCTGAAATCACAGGCCGCAAGGAACTGAAGCGCGACATTGGCAACCGGCTTTTCATGTATCGCGGGGATCTTACGCAGGAAATGAACTGGTATCATCCGCACGGCGCGTCGATCATTCCAGCGTTCGTCGAGGGCATCAACGCGTGGATTGCCGAAACCCAGCGCAATCCGGCTCTGCTTACTCCTGAATTCAAAATGATCGGCATTCAACCTGGCAACTGGACACCTGCGGTTGTCATCAGCAGGTTTAACGGTTTGCTCGGCAACATCGATGAGGAACTGAACATGGCACTCGCCATCCGTGCCATTGGCGTCGACAAGGTGAAAGACCTGGAGTACTTCCAGCCGTCCGACCCGGACCTGCGCATTGACTCTGCCATTGATACTTCATTGCTTTCGAAAGACATTCTCGATCTGTATCACGCGTTCCGTACGCCGTTCCGCTTCACACCTGACGAATTGGCTGAGGGGTTTCGCGATCCGAAGATTGTGGCTCGCCTTGATTCGACGGCCACCGCACCGAGCGCAGTTGACTTATCCCAGAGACGAGAAGACATCGGCAGCAATAACTGGATCGTCGGCCCAAGACTGACTTCGAGCGGTTTTCCAATGATGATGAACGATCCGCACCGCGCGCAGCAGGTGCCATCGCTTCGCTATTGGGTTCACCTAAACGCACCCGGTTGGGACGTGATTGGTGGCGGTGAACCTTCGCTGCCTGGTGTCTCCATCGGCCACAACAATTTCGGTGCGTGGGGCCTGACCATCTTCGGCACCGATAGCGAGGACCTATACGTGTATGACACCAACCCCGGTAACACGAATCAGTATCGCTATCAGGGTGCGTGGGAGTCAATGAATATTATCCGCGAGTCAATCCCGGTGAAGGGTGAACAGCCAGTCGTCGAAGAACTGAAATACACTCGGCACGGTCCGGTGGTTTACGAAGACAAGCTACGGCACAAGGCGTATGTGGTGCGCGCTGCGTGGAGAGAAATCGGCGGCGCGCCCTATCTGGCAAGCTTGCGGATGGATCAGGCACACAGTTGGGAAGAATTCCGCGAGGCCTGCACTTTCAGCCGCATTCCTGCGGAAAACATGATTTGGGCGGATCGCGACGGCAACATTGGCTATCAAGCTGTCGGGATCGCACCGCAACGCTCCAACTGGAGCGGCTTGGTTCCGGTTCCCGGCGACGGCCGCTATGAATGGGATGGCTTTTTGGCTGGTAAAGCTCTACCCAGTGTTCTAAACCCTGAAAAAGGCTTCTACAACACGTCAAATGAATACCAGATTCCGCGCGGCTGGCCTTATCGCGAAGCCATTCACTATACCTGGACCGATCCTTTTCGAGCGGATTCCGTTTCGGAATTTCTCAGTAACGGCCGGCGCTTCACAGTTGCTGACATGGCGGAACTGCAAAACAACAATCTCTCGATTCCAGCGCGCCGCATCGTACCGCTTTTGAAAGATCTGAAGCTCTCAGGCGCTTCGCACGAAGCGCAGGCGCGACTGGCGCACTGGAACTTTGTCCTCGATCAGAATTCCGTTGAAGCAGGCATCTATGAAATGTTCCAGCGCCGCCTTCTGGAAAACATCCGGGTACAGGTGGTTCCAAAAGCCGCGCAGGACTTCATCGGAATCCCGCCGATGACCCGTATCATCGCCTGGCTGTACGCACCTGATGGTCGTTTTGGCGAGGACCCCATGGCAGGGCGCAATGCGTTGCTGACGAAAAGTCTGGACGAGGGGATCGCTGAACTTACCAAGCGCTTCGGTGCTGATATGGAGAAGTGGATGCTCGGCGCCTATCATCACGCTACAATCATTCACCCCATTTCTTCCGCTCTCAGCGCGGAGCAACGCGCCCGGTTTGACGTCGGCAACCTGCCCCGCGGCGGCGACAGCTACACCGTGACGGCCACCGGCGACACGGACAATCAGGGCGCCGGTGGTTCGTTCAAGATCATCATCGATACGGAGAATTGGGACAACTCCATCGCGCAAAACAATCCCGGCCAGTCGGGCGACGTCAATGATCCCCACTACCGCGATCTGTACGAGCTTTGGGCTCGCGGCCAGTACTTCCCGATTCTATATTCACGTCCGCATATTGAATCGGTCACGGAAAAGAGATACGACCTCAACCCCGCTTCGGCAAGGGTATCAGAAGCCGCGACAGTCCGCCGTTAGCGAATGGAAAGGCTACGACCGAATTGAGTCTGAGCGCCCTCCGGAATGCATTACTGGCAAGTGGCGCTCCGAAAGCAAGACTGGCGCTGTTTTTCGTTCCTTCCGGATGGCCGACCACTCGGGAGTTAACCAGCATCCTCGTCTAATGGATTCAACGGCGTTCTTTCACCTGCAGCGTCGGCGCGAGCTTGGCGCAATCGCAAACGTAAAACGAGCGAGGCAATCGGCCTATTGTAATGATCGAGCCGCGCAGCCGCAGGTTAAGCTTGAATGTCCCTGAACTCACATCCATAGGAGAGTTGAAAGTGATGAACAAAACAACTGCCTTGTCCATCCTCATGGTATTGGGCGCGCTGAACAGTACATCGCATGCTCAGCCCCCAGATGACATCGCCAAGCAGTTTGTAGGCATGTGGCGGCAGGTATCTAGGCCACAGCACCTTGCTGACGGAACGACGAGGCAAAATCCATTGAGCGTCGCCTATGTTATTTACACCGATACCGGTCATATGTGCTATGTCGCTATGGATCCAAATCGGCCACGATGGAAGTCAGCAGCCGCGCCGACGCCGGAAGAAGCCCTATCCGGGATCGGGAGCACGGGCTTCAACGCCTACTGTGCCAGTGTCGAGATTCATGCGAAGGAGGGATTTATAGTTCATCACGTGGAGATCGAGAAAAGTCCCAACATCGTCGGTCGGGCTCGCAAACGATGGTTTACATTCGAAGGGACCAACCGTTTGTCATTGCGGGTCGATACACCAGAACTCACCGCACCCGTGGTTGAGGACACCTTGATTTGGGAACGTGTCGTGAAATAAACTCGCAATCCAATTTGCTTCGCCCGCGATCTCGCGCTACTTGCCCTTCTGCATCACCACGGCCAACTCGCGATAATTGCCCTGCATCTCCCAGGTGCCTTTATAGCCGGCCGGAAGCACCAGAGAGTCGCCCGGGTGATACTCATGCACCATGCCATTGGGCTCGGTGAGAATCAGTTTGCCGCTGAGCACGTGGACGAATTCATCGCCGTCGGTCGGGCGCGTCCGATGATTCGTTTTGGCCGGCGTCGACTCGAAGATCTCCGCGCGCAATTCCTTGCCGGAGAACAGCGTTGCCACTCTCATATTCAGCTCGCCGCCGACGAGTATGTCCTTGAAGGCATCTGGCGGAACCGCGGTCAGGCCGAGACCCGCGATCTTGTCGGGGTCGAGCCGCACCGGCGCGACACTGTCATCGGCGAACGCCGTCGTGCCGCCCGAGACGGCCACGTAAAGCGATAGTGCGCCGCAGACCACGCAGGCAGATAACTTGATCATCGATGTTCCTCCGTGTGTTGAAACAGTTCCCGCGAAGGATAGCACGAATCGAGCGGCCCAAGTCGTCGCGGACACTTATCTCTTTGTGGTTTGAGATGAGGTCCACGATGGCCAGTGTTCATCGCGGCGCCCCGCCGAGGCTGCCTTCGGAATGTTGCCAACACTGGCCGCTCGATTTCGGGCACCAGAAGCTCGTCAACCCTCTGACCATGTTTGGCGGTAAGATCGTCGTTTAGCGGGAGGTGGGACGCGGCAACTCGCGACTTGACGAACCCCATGAAAACCAAGTTTACCTTCCGTCGGTCAATTTTCAATCGACACTGCACACGGCCGGTGGGCGTGATCGCGGTGCTTTGTTTGGGAACAGCTTTGTTTGCCAGCGATACGATCCTGATTCATGGTCACGTCTATACCGGTAACGACAGAATGCTTTGGGCGCAAGCCCTGGCATTGAGCGGAACGCGGATTGACGCAGTGGGCAGCGACCAGGAAATATCCACCCGTCGTGAGGCCAAGACCAAGGTGATCGATCTGCAAGGGCGAACCGTCATTCCCGGAATTTCGGATGCGCACACACACATGTGGTTCGGAGGATTGGCGCTACGCGGATTCAATTTCGCGACTCCGGAACTGCGTCTCACGGCCGATGATCCAGAGACACTCGTTGCCCGGATTAAGGCCTACGCCACGAGCCACCCGAAAGATAAAGTGCTCTTTGGGAGAGCCCAATTCAGTACCGCCCTGAATTCGTCCTCCACGCATCAGCTTCTGGATCGCGCGGTCCCAGACCGTCCACTGGTGATCCATAACACCAGCGAACATAGTCTCTGGGTGAATGCCAAGGCCCTGGCGATGGCCGGCATTGGAGATCCGCCAGTCGCCGATCCGTTGGAAGAAAGATACGTCGTTCGCGATGCGAATGGGCATCCGACCGGTCTTCTAATTGATCCGGCAATGCAGTTAATCGTCCGGGCGCTGCCGGCCGAACCATTGGACGAAAGGATGGCGGTGCTTCGCGAGGCCGCTCATTTCCTGAATCGCTACGGCGTCACCAGCGTGGTGAACGCAACCGGCAATCTGGAGGAAATCGAAGTGTACGGTGCGCTGCGGGACCGCCATCAACTTACCGTTCGTACCCGGACTTCCTTCGCAGAAGTCTCCGTGAACCACCACCTGACGCGGCAATTCCTCGCTGATCTGGAAAAGGCGCGTACGCGTTATCACGACGACTGGGTCTCGGCGAATCTCGTGAAATTCTTTGCCGATGGCGCTGGGGCCACATCGGCTCAACTGCAGGCGGCCCCGGACGGGAGTCATGCGGCGCCATGGTACGAGCCGGCCGAATTCCAGAAGATCGTTCTGGAACTCGATAAGCGCAAATTTCAAGTCATGACGCACTCCATCGGAGACGCCGCTTCCCGGATGGTACTCGATGCCTATGAGCAGGTAGAAAAGATCAACGGACCAAGAGACCGGCGATTCCGGATGGAGCACCTTTTCAGCCTCACTCCGCAGGATATCCCTCGTTTTGCGAAACTCTCTGTAATCGCGGAGATGCAACCAAGCTTCTGCTGCGCCAGCAGCGCACCAAACAGAACCCATAGGTGGCAGACTCTCGAAAAAAGCGGAGCGCTGCTGGCATTCAGCAGCGACTGGCCGTGCACGTGGCCCCCCGACCCATTCGTCGGGATCGAAGAAGCCGTTACTCGTCAGGTTCGCCCTCTTCCCGGCAGTCTGAATTCAGGAGCGCCTGAGTATTTCATGCCTGAAGAACGGCTCACTGTCGAGCAGGCGGTGAACGCCTACACCCGAGCTTCAGCCTACGCGAGGTTTTCCGAAGATCGCCTCGGTACCCTCGAACCGGGCAAGGAGGCCGACCTTGTGGTTCTGTCGCAAGACATCTTTTCGGTCCCTCATGAAGATATCGGAAAAACTCGGGCAGTCCTGACCATGGTCGGCGGGAAAGTTGTTTTCGCTGACGAGAAATGATTCTGGACTTGTCATCGGCCTGCCGTATGCGAAAACGTTACCCACCGCAAGATTTGTACTGCCGCCCTGTGCTGGAGGGCACACTCGTTCCTCATTACCGTTGATAAGCTAATTTGCCGCCAAGAATCGTCATCTCTACAGCGAGATCCCCGAAGTTGGTCGGTGGTGTGGTCAGAGGATCGGCCGAAAGTACGACGAGATCGGCGAGCTTCCCCACTTCAATGGAGCCACGTGACGACTCCAGGAAATCAGCGCGAGCGGCCCAAGTGGTAAACATTCGAATGCCATCCATGGTTGAAATCGCCTCCTCAGGATGGACGACGATCCCGTACTTGCTGTCGCGTCGTACCGCACGGGCGAGCGCGAATAGGGGATCGGTAGCAAAGTTCTGGGTGCCAAGCGTGTCAGCGCCATTCGGCGGCCGAAAGCCCAAATCAATCATGGTCCTCAAAGGAAAAAACTTCACTCCCGGCTCCTCTAAGTCCGCCGCGGAGTAACGCCATAGCATTGATACCTGCGGCGATGGGATGACGCCATCCCGCTTCATGCGGGCCACGCGTTCCGGCTGCCGTTGAGGATCGTCTACCCAGGCATGGCCCACGTGCTCGATTCGGAGCCGGGCGTCGGCCCTTGGGAAGGCATTCTGCGCAGCCTCGAAGGCTGTCAGAACCATATCCTGGGACCGGTCGCCCAGAGCGTGAACCATGATTTGCCAGCCTGCCTTATGCGCGTCCATGACCGCGCGGTTCAGCTCGTCCTGCGTAAAGCTGGTGCCCCCCATGTTGTTTGGGCTCCAGTTCGTCTTCGAACCTTTCCAGAAAGGTTTGTAGGTTGCGGCGGTGGTGCCCCACACGCCATCCAGAAGTATTTTGATTGCCCCTATTCGGATCCAATCGTCGCCGAAGCCGGTGTGCAGCCCACTCGCAATCAGCGAGTTGAGCAAACTGGAAACGCGCATCGATTGGCTGGACTCGTCGCGCGTATCGGCACGGATTATGTAATTGAGCGTGAGGCGTACAGGCAGCTTTCCTTCCGCTTCCAGTTCCTGATAGGCGCGATAAGCGAGGGCCGGGTCGGACATGTCGGTGACGGTGGTCACGCCCTTCTTGAGGTAGAAATCCGTCAACGTTTCGCGAAGGGCTTCCTTTGCCTGTGCGAATGTGAACTGCGGTACCGGATAGTGAACATTTGCATCATGGACGATTTTCACTTCACCGCTCGCGGTACGCTCGTATTGGCCACGGCCAATTGGGTCCGGCGCGTCCTTCGTCAGTCCCAAGGCAATCGAAGCCTTGTGATTCATGATCTGGTCATGATCGCTCCACCAAAGCACCACGGGATTGCCAGGAAAGGCAGCGTCCAGTTGTTCACGCGTCGGCATGGGTTGATAGTAGGTGCCTTGACCGAACAACCAAGCGCCAGGAGGCAACTGTGCCTGCTTCTGCTCTAGGGCTCCGAGGATGGCCGCCACATCCTTACGAGGAGGTATCTGGATCGGAATTTTCAGATGCTCGGATTCCGCCAGCCCCAGCACGTGGGAATGCGCATCGATAAACCCTGGGAGCAACGCCCGGCCGTTGAGTTCGATCACTTTGGTTTGAGGGCCAACCAGGCGAGCGATCTTCTGGTTTGAGCCGATGGCCGTGATTCGGTTGCCGGTTACTGCAACCCCTTCCGCGATTCGGTCCTGGCCGTCCACCGTAATTACTTTTCCACCACGCAGAACAAGATCCGCGTATTGTGATTGTTGGGCGGCAAGAAAGGGAACCATCAGCCAACCCGTGGCCAGCCCCGAAACGACTATCCGACTCCAGGTCCGCTTGTTCATGAACGCGTCTTCACCACTTTTCGTAGAGCCTGATGCCATGCGATGTTTCCCCCTCGGCCTTGTGGTGTTTGGGGTCATCGTTAACGTCACCATCGAAATCGACAGTCTTTAGGGGATCAGTCCACCGGAATCATTGTAGCCTCATCTAGCGCTGCCGGCGATTTGCTCCATCCGCTATTCCAGGTCCTGTATCGTCCCCGATGCGACAAGTGAGAATCCACGGGAGTGGCCTACGGCACTCGGAGTGGGGTGAGCTGGGTCCGAAGACCGACTTGAATCCTTGAAGATGTTCACGCCGGTCCTTGCCAAGCATCTCGATCGGCGTCGCCCGGCTCGATCACCGAGCAGATGAAGATCATCGATCCGCTGACTAATCCCACCGCACACGGCGGAAAGGCATCGGATGCATTCGATGTGGTGATTCCGTCGATGCCCGGCTACGGCTTTTCCGGCAAGCCGACCACCACTGGCTGGGACCCTGCCCACATCGCACGTGCCTGGGTGGTGCTGATGAAGCGCCTGGGATACAAGAAATTCGTGGCGCAGGGCGGCGATTGGGGCGCGATCATCACGGAGCTGATGGGCGTGCAGGCGCCACCGGAATTACTGGGCATCCACACCAACATGCCTAACGTGATTCCGCTCGACATCGACGGGCTGGCCTTTTCCGGCAAGCCGGCGCCGGTGAATCTCTCGGCCGACGAGAAGCTGGCTTACGAGCGGCTGAGCTTCGTGTATGCGAAGGGCATCGGCTACGGCTTCCAGATGGGTTTGCGGCCGCAGACGCTGTACGGCATCGCGGACTCGCCGGTCGGTCTGGCCGCCTACTTCCTGGATCACGACGCGCGCAGCTACGAAATGATCGCGCGTGTCTTTGCCGGGGGGACGGAAGGGCTCACACGCGATGACGTGCTCGATAACGTCACGCTCACGTGGCTCACGAATACGGCGATCTCAGGAGCTCGTCTCTATTGGGAGAACAAAGGGGCGTCGTTCTTCGCCGTCAAGGGCGTGGTCGTGCCGACGGCCGTGAGCGTCTTCCCGGACGAACTCTATCCAGCCCCGAAGAGCTGGGCGGAGCGGGCGTATCCCAAACTGATCCATTACAACAAGGTGGAAAAAGGCGGCCACTTCGCGGCCTGGGAACAGCCGCAGCTCTTTTCAGAAGAGGTTCGCGCGGGCTTCCGAGGACTCCGCTAGTTGGAAGCGAAAAGGCACACACAAGGAGATCCTATGATTTTCGAAACGCTCGCTATACGAAAGGAGGGGGCCGCGCTATTTGTGGGAATTGCGGCCCCACCCATGAATCTTTTCGGGCCGGAACTGGCCCGCGATCTGGCCTCTCTCATTCATCAAGCTGAGGCCGACGACTCCGCCAGTGTGCTCGTGTTCAAGAGCGCCGACCCGGACTATTTCATCTCCCATGTCGATTTGACACGGGTCAAAGAGCTAAGGGAGGAGGCCGCGAAGCTGGACGAAAAATCGGTCGGCCTCCTGTTCCACCGCCTGAGCGGAAGCCGCCTCGTGACGATCGCTCAAATCGAGGGCCGCGTGCGAGGCATCGGCAGCGAGTTTGTGCTCGCATGCGACATGCGCTTCGCCGCGCGCGAGTCGGCTGTGTTCGGTCAGTTCGAGCCGTCCTTCGGCGTGATCCCCGGCACGGGCGGGTCCAACACCTCACTCGCCTGATGGGGCGCGCGCGGGCGCTTGAGGTCATGCTGAGTGCGAGGGATTACGACGCCGATTTAGCTGAGCGCTACGGCTGGATCAATCGAGCTTTACCCTCTGAAGAGCTCGGAGCGTTTGTGAGATCGCTGGCTCATCGCATCGCCGGCTTTCCTGCGGACGGCCATACCGCGATTAAGGATCGGGTCAATGCGATTGCGCTCGCGCCTGCCGAGGACTCCCGTCGTGACTCCGAGGTTTTTGGGGTGGGATTGCGCAACCCCGAGGCGCAAGACCTGATCCAAGCGGCTTTCAAACGCGGCTTGCAGACCGGGGACGCCGAAATGGACTTGGCCAGGATGCTGGGCGGCTCGGCGCCAAGCTAAGACAGGTGACAACAATTCCGGATCGAAATGATTAAAAGGAGAGTGGAGAATCGAAGGCAATACCTTGGTTCAGTCCAGTTTCTCAGCAACGATCAACGCCCCGATTGAGAAGGTCGATATTCCGTCTTGGTGCTTCACGTTGCCCAAGTCAGAGTACCAAGCGTGCTCACCGGCTCACTATTCCGCTGGTTCGACGACCGCCCCTGACGGCTGGCGCATGTCCATCAATGTCGAGGTTCTCGGCGGTAGCATGATCGTGCAGCACTACGTCGAGGAGATCGGTCAACCGTAAACTCCTCCCGGCTCTGGGCAAGCCGACTGAACGTCCCGCCCGATACGTCGAGGAGGCAAACCGCCGTCGTCAGCAACGATGAAAACGTCGCCGAAGCGGTTCACGAGCCAAATAGCGAACGTGGACGGCAGAATCTCTCCCCACCCCGACAGCATTGTTTGCCAGTCGAGTCCGGCTTGGTCACCGTGATTGCCTCGCCGCATCAGGAAGTTCTCTGTGTCCGGCTTCACAATCAGAAGCGGATTCGACCACTTCGGCCAGACTTGGCGCAGCAGAACCCAGAACAGTCGGAGCTCCCGTTAGAGCCGACAATGCAGAATTAACACAGCGGCAAGGCCGAGCATATAGTCAACGAAGCGAATCGCCGCGCTTCCGTGAGGAGTCCCTGCATCTCGGTATGCGCGCGGCGGTGGACCAGGTCCTCTAGCGTTCGGCAACGCGCGGCTCACATAGGCGCGCCGGCCGGCGATGGTTTGCCGGGAGGAGTGCAAGCAGCGTGACTCCAATCACGCCAAAGATCACAATGTCCTGGGGGCTATCCTTCCTGTGCATCCCGTGCGCCACGGCCTGCGCCGACATGATTGTCATCGTGAACCCATGGGCAAGGCTTGACCACGCCCCATAGGCGATCATCAAGCGATGCTTGGCCGGCTGATTAACGGCCACCAACAGACAGACCCCAAGCGCCGTGTTAAGGCTCAGGAACATCGGCATGACGTCACTATGCCCGCTAAGCCACCTAGAGTGCCACAGATCGTCGAACAGGAGATAGCCCCAAAAGCAATAAAACAAGCCCACCAACACCAACACTACCTGTAAGGCGCGCTCACGTTTCATACCGTCCTCCGTTTTGTGCCATGCAAGGTTATTACCACCTGTTTTACTTCAGATTGTGCGATTGTCAGCTGTGATGCGTCCGATACTGGAACCCTGCGAGCATCCGCAGACTGAGCAGAATGCTTCTCCCCCTCGAATAGGCTTGCCACAGGAACTGCAAGGCCCAAGGAGAGGCCCTCGGAACACAAAATAAAGGACGAATCCAATCAAATTGGGTATGAGGAAAGCGGCAATCACCCAGGCCCAAGCAGGCATTTGACGCCTTTTTGCGTCCCCATAAATATATCCGAGGGCAAGGAAAAAAGCCGCGGTGAAGACGCCAAACGTCAAGCCAAACCAAAGCGCTTCTGGCATGGTACTGAGAAATCCTTTGGAAGCAAGTAAGGAACGGCCCTGGCTGGAAGCAAAATAGACTACCCAAATCGGGATCGCCAGTGCTGCGATGACCATTGCAGACCTGGGTAGAACATTCCGTCTTGCGGTTCCCAACAAGACAGCCGCAACTACAAGCCCGGCCAAGAACGCTATCAAAAGCACCGCCGATTGCTGTGTCATGCAATACCTCTATTCTCACCAGGCGCCGCGAGCAGACGTAAGGCCGAGCAAAAAGATGGCAGCAGCCAAAAGACGAGCACGCCTGCCTGGACTTGAGCAGTATCGAAATGCATTGGGACCGTCAGGAGCTTGGCCACCTGGTAGACAAGTGCCGATCCCACAATTGACATCGAGAGCGCTACAGCAAATGCAGCCCAGACCTTGAATTGCACGTTGTGCTGGCGCATTGTCTCGGTATGATGCGCAAGAATCTCACGGACCTGGGCATTCGAATCTGGTTCACTCGTAAAGGTGAATTCCCGCAACCCCCGAATCGTACGCGCAGTTCAGCTCGAGGTAGCGCTTGCAGCCATCACAGTCGCGGATGTGGTCATGGATGAGCTGTCTTTCGCCCTCTGAAACCTCTTCTACGAAAGACCTGTCGATAAGCTCGCGAAATCTCTTGTCACCCTCCATGCGAATCACCCTCCTCAAATGCGGATCTCAGTGCTGCAAGACCGCGATAGATTCTGGACGTCACCGTTGTAGTAGGGGCGCCCAAGACCTGAGCCATCTCCGCAAGAGACAGGTCTTCTTGAAACCTCAGCAGCAAAGCCTCGCGATACAGCGGTGGCAGAATCTGCAGCCAGGCCAGACGCATTGCGTCTTCGCTTCGGGCCGCGGCTTCGAATGGGGAAGGACCGGAAGAGGGTAACAGCAGCATTGCATCGCGATCATTTGGCAAGGATACTGTTGCCACCGTTTTTCGTCTTTTCCGGAGGTAATCTATTGCCAAATTGCGGGCGATCGCGAATAGCCATGGATCAAACCGCTGCCGCCCGTTGTACTGGCTGCCCCGTTGCAGCACCCGAATCCAGGTCTCCTGCGCAAGGTCCTCCGCATACTCTCGCCTCCCGGTGAGGTATAGCAGGTAGCGCACCAGTCGATGCTGACAGCGCTCCACCAGGTCTGCAAGAAGCTCAATATCCCTCTCACGTAAGCCTCGCGCAATCTTTGCCGTTTCGGTTTCGGCTGTCGTATTCAATGTCATGGGAAGAGCCGACATCTATCCTGTATACGATCAAACCCCGGCGGATTACTCAACTGTTGACCGAAAAATCACGCTAAGATTTGCCTCGGACGGATATCGGATCAATGGGCGGCAAGGGCCTGACGTGTACACCTCGTTTATTGCCAGACCCCAAATAGCATAGATAGTTGCGCCTCGCGGTTTTCAAATCTGAAAGCCGGCAACTCTGCGAGCAGGCCACTGTATGGTCGTTCTGCCCACGGATTTAGATACAGGCAATCTCCCTCGGACAATTAACCCGGTGTGATCGCTCCTTGTAATTGAGCCTGCACTAAGCAGCGGACGGCAACCCGCAGGCAGAACGAAGATCCTCGAATAAGATTGGAGGGCCTTTATTGCGTGCACTCGGCGCGGAATGCGTGTAGCCAGTCTCAAAACGGATTCGTTTCCTGGCTCCGATATTCCGGTCCTATATCCACTTTGACGGTTTGTCGCCATCGCGCGGATTGGGAACCTCTCGTTGCATAGGGCGTTATCTAACCACGTGGACGCGTCAAAGCACTTTTAGTCTACAAAGGCGTTGAATCCAGCGGGGTCTCATCTCAACTCGGTTTAGGCGTGGGCCTTTTCCCGCCGGGAGTGCTGCAGTGCTGAGATTGCCACTACCGGGATGGTCAGTTTAGGCTCCAAATCTGGTCTGGGCCATCTCATTTCTGGAACGTAACTGGAAGCGACTAGCTTTGCCTTTCCGTTATCTAGGTACCTCTCGCGACACCACGAGGAAAAACTGCCGTACTCTTCGCAGCTGAAGAGGGCTTCAGCACCGCTGTTTGTCCATTTGTGGGGACTAGATGCGGTCACATTGTCGTCGACCCACCAGTAATGCACTGGTCCTTTTAACGAACACCATTCTTCGATCAGGGTCCCTCGCTCTTCCACGATAGCTTCGGCGAAGATTTGCTGGTCCATCACACGCTCCGCCAATTTCATCTCGCGCACAAATCGTTGTTCCTTGTACGTAAGATACCTGGCCATGATAAGGCTGTAGGGATATGAAAGCAGCCCAGCGAGAAGGAACAGCGGCAAGTAGACGGGCAAAAACAACATCGGAATGTCGCGCGATCCGAACACCAGGTAAATTCCAAAAGCACAGACAAGCCCGCCGTAGCCGACGGCGAGCCACCGGATCATTAATGGATACGCGCGCAGCACTCCGAAGAGCCCCCACGCGATCCAGACCGCAAGGCATAGAATTCCAGCGGCTCCAATTGTCCGCAGGACTCGGTTTCTATTAACACTCACGCTGGTTTCAGGCTACAACAATGACCGAGAGACTGCTGAGAACATTTTGTCTCCCCTGAATTTGCGGATCGAGTGAACCTGAAGCGGTTGACGCGCGATCTGATGGCCGTGATGCAGGCGGACTCGGGGATGCCGGTGGAATGGGTAGCCGTGGCACACTTCAACACTGAGCACCCGCATAGCACTGAGAGCCGGAACAGAAAGACAGCAAGTTCGCCCCAGCCGCGATTTCATCCGCGGGGGGCATTCGTCACATCGCGGAAGATCATTGTACGCGCCAGCTCGGCATTCGCAAAGAGTTTAGAGTTTAATTCCGCCGAAGCGCAGCGTCGCGATGTTCTCAGCGCCGCACACCTCGATTGACCGCATCATCCAGCGCGATGCCGAGACCGGGAATACCGAATCGCCATTCTTCACGGTTACCAAAGACCCCAACCGGGGCGGATTGGGACCAACGATTTCTCTGACGGAGCGGCGCACCGCGGAACGATTGATATTCCTCACATCGATGGGCCTAGCCAAGTCGACTGGGCCAAAGACATGGCGAATAAGAACGGGATTTCGCCGCTAGCCTGTTTCCTTCCTTTAACATTGCTGCAAAAGCACGAACCACAAATGCGGAACTTCGGCAAGGCGGCCATCCACAATTTCTCCTACAGCTCCATATTTACTTCCGTACTCCGACGCGACATTCAATATACGCACACGACTTTGCCCGATTTATCGAATTACAGCTCCTCTTTTGTTAAGACAGTAGCGCGGTCAGCCGGTCAGCAAGAGCAGGTCGTCGGGCAGATCGTTCTTTGGCAGCCAAAAAAGCCGACAACGACGCCCGCCGGGGCTAGCATCAGCCTCATCCAATCTTACGAATCTTCTCTCGAAGTCCCCTTGAAGCCGCCGCGGGATCCTTTGCACCGTAGATGTGATGACCGGCAACTGCGACGATTGCCCCGGCGGCTTCTACAGCTTCGATACTCTCGAGGGTGACACCACCAGCTATAGAGAAGGAGACATCTGCCTGCTTCCCAAGCTCAAGGAGGTTGTTGATGCTGTAGCCCGGCTGAGCCTGCTCATCCAGTCCAGCATGTAACTCCGCCCAGGTGATCCCGAGTTTCTTCAACTCCTTGAGACGCGCGAGCCGGTCCTTGACGCCAATCATATCTGCGACGACCGACTTGCCATGCTTCTTGCCAGACTTGACAGCTCCGATGATGGTGCTGTCGCCCGCCGATCCCAGCACAGTCATGACGTCCGCGCCAGCGTTGAACGCTAAGTCGGCCTCCAACTCGCCTGTGTCCATCGTCTTCAAATCTGCAAACACAATCTTGTCCGGATACGCCGCTTTTATGTACTTCACGACGCTCATGCCTTCCTGCTTAATGAGAGGTGTTCCCAGTTCGATCACGTCCACATAAGGTCCAACTTTGTGAAGAAGAGTGAGTGCATCGCTGGTTGAAAGAAGGTCGATCGCTACCTGTAGTTTCATTTTCTATCGCTCCTGATATATGGTTTGTTTTATTCGAGGTTTGCATGCCGCTTCCAAAGCTCCTCTGCGGATTGGCTGCGCATTTGCCACATCTGGTGAAACATCGTGTCCATCAGCATCAGAACCGTCTGCTCGAAGAGCGCACCGGCATACTGGATTGAAAGAGCGCCCCGATCACCGTGCTTCACGGCAGCGGGAATAGTTAGCACTGCACTGGCCAGCGTTCCAAGCTCGGAAGCTGGCGCCGTCGTGATGGCTAACACCTCCGCCCCGACTCCCTTCGCTACTTGCGCCGCGCGCACAGGGCCGGCAGTGGTCCCCGAGCCCGAAGCCACAACCAGAAGATCGCCTCGTTCAATGGCCGGCGTGACGACTTCGCCAGCGACGTAGACCGTCAACCCAAGATGCATCATCCGCATCGCCGCCATCTCAAGTACCAGACGGCTACGGCCTGCTCCGACAAAGAAGACACGGCGAGCAGAAAGCAGAAGCTGTACTGCTGCATGAATCTGACCCTCGGACAAAGCCAGTAGAGTTCGCTTTAGCTCCTCGAGGATCGCGGTCGAGCTGGTAGAGAATGAAGCTGCTCCCTGAGTCTCCGTGCTTCTTTGATTCGACATGGATATTGTTCTCCTAAAAGCGAGTCGCTTCCCGAACTCGCTGGCCGGCGCTGAGAGTACATCTACGCGAACAGATAATCACCGCATCGTAGCGTCGATGGTGTTTGTGCTCATTTGCATATGGCCTCTGACTGCTCGTTAGAAGTGTAAGCGCTGCCGGCAAAGATGCGCAACATGAAACGAAAAAAGACTTGGTTGCAGCAGCGACCCTTGTACTTAGTGTGGTTAGCCTTACTTACTGTTAGACTCCTTACATCGCCATAGGTCATAGAACCTCTATACCCCATCTGATCCAAATTTGTGGAGCTCCTCAAGAAAGTACTTGACTTCACCCGGCCGATCGCGAATAATCGGAAGCTCGCAGTTACTAATTACCTGAAGAGTGAGGATCAGAAAATGACAACGCGTGGCTTCGCTGGTGTTGTACTTCTTGTAAGCTCGCTTGGTTTTGTGGGTCAAGCGACGGCGCAGATATGGGACGGGACTTCCGACCTCAATGGCGGTCAATACAAAGTGACTGTGACGAACTTGGTGCACGGGACACCGGCGACTAATGTCAACACGGCAGCCGGGTCGCCAGTCACCCTAGCTAAGAATACGTTCTTCGGCACTCCGAATATCACAAACTCACCGGCGGCTTGTCAGGACCCCTCGGGCGCGCCCATCGCCGGCCAGATGCTAGGCCTCTGGGTGTTCGCGATACACGATCAAAATTTCAGCTTGTTCACTTTGGGCCAACCCGCAGATCCTGAACTAGCGCGTTTGTCGCAGACCGGCCGGCCCTTCTACCTGGCGAACAAGCTTTCCAAGAACCCGGACGTGAACAGCGTGTTTACGATACCTCCGGACCCGGGCTTTGCACTGCCAAATCCGACCCCGTTTCCCCCTCCTACCGGGGTACACGATATAGTTCTGTGTCCAGGGGAGTCCCTCAGCACAATGGTGACTACTGACGGGCCTCATGAATACTTGAGTCTAGCGGCGATGGTCTTTCCGACAAATGACGGCTTCGTCGGTGTCAGCGGCGTACCGCTCCCCCAGGGAACTCTGCCGGTTACTGTGTATTCGCCTGCGTATGATTCCGGCTCGGAGGAAAATGACGAGCTTTGCGTGAACATCCCGAGCCTCAGAGTTATCGGTTTTCCTTTTCCATTGAAGTCGTTGACCAGCGGTGCGGCTTGTCCGGACGGGAGCGGCGCTCAGGATTTTAACTCGGATCCGCTTACCGCGAATTCACCGGACGATAACCCGGCACGCGCTGAAGGCTACGTCCACGTTCATGGCGGGATCAAGGGCGTCGGCGATCTTGACCCGAACGTGTGGAACTGGCAAAACCCCGTCATGATGGTTACCATTCAGAGAGTCTATTAATCCAAAAAAACGCAGGTAGAGTTTCCGGGGAGGTTTGTGCAATGCATAAGAAGACGAATTTCCGAGCGCTCTTTCTGCTGGGACTACCGGTGGTGCTCGCGGTCGTTCCGGCGCTCCGCGCCCAAAGCAGCTCGAAGTGTGCCGATGGTAGTACGCCCCTTAATTACCTGAATTTCCACTTTTCAGGCGATAGCTACAGACCGGGGTCTAATTGCGGAGCGACATCCTGCCCCGACCGTCTCGTGATGGCCGGGACCGGTGTCCTGCGCGGCACTTTCTGCATTGGGCAAACCGTTTCCGATGCGGTAGTCAGCGCGGAGGGAAGCTTCGCGCATTATGAGCTACCCCCAGGCGGCATTGCCCCAGGCAATAATATCCCGCTGGCGTTTACGGGTACTTGGAAGTCAACAGGTTTGGTGAGCTTCCAACTTCTTGGCCTGCTCGGCACTGATTCCGAAGGCACCTATCCTTTGGCGGCGGGCGCTCTGGTAATGGAAATCGTGCTGGTTCGTCCTTTAACGACAGCGATTCCGTTGACTCGAGTCCCTTCGCTGCTCGCGCTTGTCGGCAGTCTTCAAACCTGGCCAGGGGTCTCGATCCCAGCCGTCCCTGGGACGGCTGCCCTTCCCTCGACGTTCACATGCGGTACCGCGGCCTGCGGCAGTGGCCATCCACCGAGCGATGGGGTCTACCTGATCGCGCCAGATCCCGGCGGGTATTCATTTGAGCCCATCGCTGTTGAATCCGTGCCGCTGGCCGGCGGACTGGGGAGCATGGAGGCGCACACACCGGTGCTCTTCGGAACCCTGAACGAAAACAGGAACCTGCCGCCTCCGCCGTCTACAACTACTCCGTGACGTCGGTGTTGCCCGGGGACGGTGTCGTTAGTATTAACACCCTCGATGGGTAGCGAACATCCGGTCGCTGAGTTACAACAGGAATCGCCATCTAAGTTTCAGAAAGGAAAATTGCAAATGCGTCGAGTTTTTCCCCGGTACACTACATGGATCGCACTCATTGCGTTCATGGCTCTCTGCGAACAAGAAGGCCATGCGCAGAGCTGGTATGATCTGGTCGGCACCTATGCATTTACGCTGACCGAAAAATGCGTTCATCAGCTTAGTGCAAGTTGCCCCACGTGCAAGCCGCCGACCAGCGTGCCGGGGTTCGACAGCAATTTTAAATTGGTCGATCCCAAGGGCGCGGAGACATACAGCGGCGCTTCCAATGGGCTGCTGATTTTCGACGGTAATGGCGGAGCCAGTATCCAGCAGGGTCTGGCAACGAACATTATGAATGCCCCGGACCGTTTGACACAGCCGATCATCACGCCCATCCCCCTGGGTTTCGGCCTCGGTCCCGCTCTCCCGTTTACCTGCACCGGCACATATACCCAGCAATCGGGCAAGGGCCCCCTGTCGACGGTGTCTGTTCCGTTGACCTGTAACGCTACGATTGCCATGCCCAACGCTCTCGGCACGTCGGGGTTCCAGTCCACCTTCACCTTTCAGGGCGTTATACCCGACAGAGCGGACACTCTGACTTTGACGGATATTGGAAACACGATACAGCCCGTAACAATTTTCTTCCCAGGCAACCCTTCACTAGTGCAGCAGAGAGTCTGCACTCGGTCCGCTACCTTGACTCTCCTTTCTCACGAGCCTCTATCACCGCCGGAGAAATGATCAGCTGACCCGCTGGGGGCGCGTCTCGCACGTAGCCCCCGGCGTGTTATCCTCTCGTGAAACGCGTCGGCTATAAGTTTAGCCGGTTGCGAACACCAACGACCCCGAGCTGTTAAACCAGGAGGCCCTTGCAATCTAAGTTGAAAGACAAAGTGGCGATCGTGACCGGCGCGGCCGCCGGAATCGGCAAAGGTGTGGCTGAGGTGTTCTCCAGCGAAGGCGCCAAGGTTGTCGTTGTGGACTGGAGCGAGGAGCTGGGCCGCAAGACCGCCGAGGAGATCAGCCGCGGTGGCTCTGCGATCTTCGTCAAGTGCGACGTCTCCAATGAGGATCAGGTCAAACAGGTTGTGCAGAAAACGCTCGAAACTTACGGAAAAGTCGATGTCCTGGTAAACAATGCCGGGGTTGGCACCTATACCTCCGTGCTCGACACGACGAGTGAGAGCTGGGATCGGTGCTTGGCGATTAATCTCAAGAGCGTGTTCCTCTTTTCGAAGTACGTCATTCCCCATATGCAGGCTCTTGGCAAGGGCGCTATTGTCAACATGTCGTCGGTTCACTCACGATCCACCGTGAACGCCGTTGCTCCTTACGCGGCGTCGAAGGGCGCCATCACGGCGCTCACGCGCAATATGGCGATCGACTACGGTCCGGCGATTCGCGTCAATTCCATCGCACCGGGCTGGGTGTGGACGCCACTGATCGAGCATCTGTTCCAGGGATACGAGGACCCCAAGGCGATGATTAAGAAGGTTGAGGAGCGCCAGGTCCTAAAGCGAATGGGCGCTCCCACCGATGTCGGCAACGCCGCCGCCTTTTTGGCGAGCGATGAGGCCGCGTTCATTACTGGCGCTCAACTGTTCGTGGACGGCGGCCTGACTGCCGTGCTCGAGCAGTGGTAGCTGCGCAGAGGCGCATTTTCGCGGAGCCAAATGAATCATGATTCAGCGGATCTTCCACTTCAATATTAATTGCACCAGTATAGAGCGTGCCCTGGCGTTCTACCAGCTCCTCGGCTTTCAGGTAATCCTCGACTTTCGGGAAGGCATGGCCAGCCAGGAGATGGCCGATGCGTTTGGAATGCGGACGGCAAATTTGAAGGGAGTGCACCTGCGTATCGGCGATGCGGCCGACGCGACCCGTATCGATCTGCTCGAGTTCACGGACCCGCCACCGGCAGGTCAACCTTATCCGCATCTATATCACACAGGCATCGCGCGGATGTGTCTCAAAACGACCAACATCCAGCAAGACTATCGCGATCTGTCCGCAAAGGGCATCAAATTCCTCTCCGAACCGAAGAAGCTACCCGGCACGTCGGTCTCGATCGTGTGCTTCAAGGATCCTGACGGAACGTTCGTAGAGCTCCTGGAAGGCGACTTCTGATGACGGAGCGCCGCAAGAACCCATTGTTTTCGGAGTTCGCCTGAGGGCGAGGCCGCGTCATTCATGTACACCCACGGGCGAAAACAAGGCTGCCGGATCAGCCTGGATTACACGTATAAAGGGATGCGGATCGGCTACCTCGAGAATGAACAACTCCGCGTCGGCATTTTGCTCGACAAAGGCGCGGACATTTTCGAATTCACTTACAAACCGCGGGATGTCGACTTCATGTGGCAATCACCACTGACTCTGCGCCAGCCGTTTGTCTCCACGAGCGCGCTGCCGGAAGGAGCCTTTCACGACTATTATTACGGCGGCTGGCAGGAAGTTCTGCCGTCCGCTGGTTGGGCGTCCGAGCCATACCAAGGCACGCATCAGGGACTGCATGGCGAACTTTCGCTTCTCCCGGTTGATGCGGCGATCGACGAGGATTCT
This sequence comes from Bryobacterales bacterium, assembly GCA_963772905.1. Classification (GTDB taxonomy): domain Bacteria; phylum Acidobacteriota; class Terriglobia; order Bryobacterales; family Bryobacteraceae; genus Palsa-89. Next base: position 365,820 of record CAVYZD010000003.1, read on the forward strand.
GCGGAGCGCATTGCATTGAAATCGCGCGTTCGCCTGTACCGCTCGCCCTTGTACCTGGAGCGAACCTTCTCCCTGCGCCGCGACCGGGCGGCGCTTTTCATCCACGAGCGTCTCCACAACGAGAGCACCGGCCAATTCGCCATTATGTGGGGCCATCATCCTGCGATCGGCCAGCCATTTTTGGACGATAGCTGTTTCGTACAGGCGCCGGCGAAGAAAGTCGAGGTGCTCGCCTACCACCCCAACGGGCTGTGGGAACCGAATGTTGAATTCGATTTTCCCTACGTGCGGAATCGCCGGACGAACCAGATGCAGGACATCACCCGCGTCCCAGGCCAGGACGCCAAATCGGTGGACGTCGTTTTCTTCAAGGATCTTGCTGAGGGCTGGTATGGCCTAACCAACCAGCGTCAGCGCTTCGGTTTTGGAATGGCGTGGAATCGCGATCTCTTTAAGTATTTGTGGATGTGGCAAGTTTATGGCGGCCACAGCGATTACCCCTGGTATGGCCGGACATACAATTGCGCGCTCGAGCCGTTCACTAGCTACCCTCCTGCGGGAATAAGAAAGGCGATCGACAACGGCACGGCCGTGATGATGGAGCCGGACCAGACAATCGAAACGGACCTTGTGGCGGTCGCCTACGCGGGCGAGGGCATCCGCGGCATCTCCATTGACGGCGGTATCGCTCAGTAGAGTATCCTCAATAGACTAAGGAGACAAGTCCAATGGAAAAAGGAACGATAGGCGTGCTCATTGAGGACCATTTCGACCCGACGGAGTTCCGGCAGTTTAACTCTTATTTCCCCCAGCACGGCTATGCGGTGGACTACATCTCGCATTTGTGGGGCAACCCGGAACTGCACTTTGGCGCCAATCCTGATACCGGGGTCGTGGAGGAACACGTCACGGTGAAGACCGAGGTCAACAACGTAAACCCTTCGGAATACAAGGGCATTATCTGTATCGGCGCATATGCCATGGACCGGTTGCGCTACGAGGAGCATCCGCGCAAGGGTCAGCCGAACCAGGCCCCGGCGGTCGTGTTTCTGCGTAAGGCAATGAAGGCAAAAGGGGTGAAGGTAGGAACGATTTGCCATGGGCTGTGGCTCATGTGCGCGGATCCAAAACTGCTGGAGGGGCGCCGGGTTACCTGCGCCCACAACATCATTTGCGATGTGGAGAACGCGGGAGGACAAGTCGTATTTGATGGCGATCAAACCGCCGACATCGTTGTCGACCAGGATTTGATCACCGCCAAACACCCTGGGGTGCTCGACCAATTCCTCGATACCTTCGTCCGGGAGATCGAAGCGGGCGCGAAAAGTGCATAACATTGCTTTTCTTTTCTAGCGCCACGCTCGTATACTGTCTTAAAGGTTGCTGATGAACGCCATTGAATTCCCTTTCTCCGACACGATCGCCGGCTCCGTTACGAGCTTCGACCAGCACAGTGATGGCTTTGGGATGCGGACCAGCGGTGGCAAGGAGTTCGAGGTTCGGCTCAAAGGTAACACTTACGCCCGTCTCATCCGCAACCTCGGTGAGCCATACGCGGATTGCACCGGGGATATGCGTGCGATGCTGCAGCCCGGGCGTACGCTCTTCGTGTACGGTGTCTTCTACCCGGAAGGCGGAGGGTACACCTTCGAAGCCGAGTTCATCGTGTTCGTGGGCCGCACGCCGGACGAGTATGCTTTCGAGCGGCAGGACTGGTGGATCCGTCAGGTCAAAGAGCTGGGTGATTTCTTCCTGGCTGCCCAGTTTCAGGGCCGGGAGATCGACTATGCCGACTACCGGACGACGATCACCCTGACCGGCGAGAAACCCAAGGACCACTACCGCCAGGAGACGGACACCATCTCGCGATTGGTTTACGGCTTCGCCACGGGCTACATGCTGACCGGAGAGGATCGCTTTCTCGAAGCAGCCGAGAAGGGCACCGAGTACTTGCGCGAGCACATGCGCTTCTGCGACCTCGATGAGAACATCGTTTACTGGTACCACGGTATCGATGTGCATGGCCGCCGCGAGGACAAAATCTTCGCCTCCGAGTTCGGCGACGACTTCGATGCCATCCCGGCCTACGAGCAGATATACGCGCTAGCGGGACCGATCCAAACCTACCGGATCACTGGCGACCCTCGCATCCTGCGCGACGCTGAACTCACCGTCGACCTGTTCGATCGCTTCTATCTCGACAAGACCGCAGGCGGCTATTTCTCCCACCTCGACCCCATCACGCTCGACCCGCGCAGCGACTCCTTGGGCGCGAACAAGGGCAAGAAGAACTGGAACTCGGTGGGCGATCACGCTCCCGCCTACCTCTTCAACCTATGGCTGGCAACCGCTGAAAACCGCTATGCCGCCATGCTGGAGCACACCTTCGACACCATCACCAAGCACTTCCCGGACTACCAGAACAGCCCCTTTGTGCAGGAGAAGTTCTACGAGGACTGGTCGCATGATTCCACTCACATGTGGCAGCAGAACCGCGGCGTCATCGGGCACAACCTGAAAATCGCCTGGAACCTGATGCGCATGTACGGCCTCAAGCCAAAAAAGGAGTATGAGCAACTGGCCCGCCAGATCGCCGACACCATGCCTAAGGTGGGTGCCGACCTGCAGCGCGGCGGTTGGTATGACGTCATGGAACGTCTCCGGAAGCCCGGCCAGGAGTGGCATCGGTTCGCATTCCACAACCGCAAAGCCTGGTGGCAACAGGAACAGGGCATCCTCGCGTACTTGATCTTGCACGGCATCCTGGGCGACGAGCAGTTCCTGCGCACCGCCCGCGATTCGTCGGCGTTCTACAACGCGTTCTTCCTCGATCACGACGACGGCGCGGTCTATTTCAACGTCCTCGCAAACGGCATTCCCTATTTGGTAGGCACGGAACGGTTTAAGGGCAGCCATTCCATGAGCGGCTACCATTCGACCGAGCTGTGCTACCTGGCCCAGGTTTACACCAACTTGCTCATTACAAAGCAACCGCTCGACCTCCATTTCAATCCGATGCCGGAAGGTTTTAAGCGCAGAATCCTTCGGGTTGCCCCTGATATCATGCCGCCGGGGTCCATCCGCATCGGCGAAGTCTGGATCGATGGTGAACCGTATAAGAATTTCGAGGCGGAGAGTCTCGCGGTGAGACTCCCGGAGACGAAGGAGCGGGTGCGCGTCAAGGTCCGCGTGCTCCCGACGGAGCAGCGAAGGTAGCAATGTGATGGAGATCGTGGTCAGGACGACGGACGCGGCTACGGTGGTCGGCATCGGTTTCGACATCGACGCCAAGAGTGCGCCTGGACTCCAGGAGCAGATCCTGCCGCTGATCGCGGCCGGGCGTCCGCTCATTTTGGATATGAGCGGCGTGGCTTACATGTCGAGCGCCGGCCTGAGAGTCCTCCTGACAACCTCCCGCCACGCCACGAGCAACAACGCCCGCCTGGTTTTATCGGGGCTTTCCGAGGACCTTCGGGACATGATGTCGGCGACGGGGTTTCTCGGCTTCTTTGTCACCGTGGACACCCTGGACGGCGCCTTCGAGAGTCTGAAGTAGGAGGCCAGTCACTTGCAGCGTATCGACGTATATCCAACGCACGTCTACCAGGGATTCAAGGTCCGTCCCGGCCGGCCTTTTCCATTTGGAGCTCATCTTGTGCCGGGCGGGATCAACTTCTCGGTCTTCTCGCGCCACGCCAACTACTGCTCCTTGGTGCTCTTCGAGAAAGGCGCGAGCCAGCCGCTCGTCGAGATCCCTTTCCGCGGCGCGTTCTGCAAGGCCGACACCGGTGATCCCGCGTGGGGCGAATTCCGCATCGGCAATGTGTTCACGATGACGGTCTTCGACCTCGACCAGGAGAACCTGGAGTACGGTTACCGCATGGATGGACCCTGCCTCGGGGCGCAACACGGCCGTCCCGCCATACATCGCTTCGATCGTTCCAAGGTGCTGCTCGACCCCTACGCCCGGGCCATCGGCGGGCGGGACGTCTGGGCCACGCAGCCGGACTGGTCGGAACCGTTCCAGCACCGAGGCCGAATCGTCCATGACGATTTCGACTGGGAGGGAGATCGGGCGCTGGAGATTCCCCTGGAGGACCTGGTAGTCTACGAAATGCACGTGCGCGGATTCACGCGCCACCCTTCTTCGGGCGTCAAGCATCCCGGCACCTTCGCCGCCATCCGATCCAAAATCCCGTACCTCAAGGAGCTCGGGGTCAACTGCGTCGAGCTGATGCCGATTTTCGAGTTCGACGAATTCGAGAATAGCCGGATAAACCCCGATAGCGGCGAACTGTTGCTCAATTACTGGGGTTACAGCAGCGTGGGTTTCTTCGCACCCAAAGCGGGTTACGCATCCACCGGGCGAATGGGCGATGCCACCATGGTGGCCGACGAGTTGAAGACCACCATACGCGAGCTCCACAGCAATGGCATCGAGGTCATCCTGGACGTTGTCTTTAACCACACCGCTGAGGGCAATGAGTTCGGACCCTGCATCTCCTACAAGGGAACCGACAACGCCACTTACTACATGCTCACGCCCGAGGGCTTCTACTTCAACTTTAGCGGCACGGGTAACACGCTCAATTGCAATAATCCGATCGTCCGCGACTTGGTGCTCAACTCGTTGCGCTACTGGGCCTCGGAGTACCATATCGACGGCTTCCGCTTCGACCTCGCTGCGATTCTCGGCCGCGATGCGTGGGGGTTTCCTTTGGCGAACCCGCCCTTGCTCGAGACACTGGCATTCGATCCTATCCTCGGTAAATGCAAGCTCATCGCCGAAGCCTGGGACGCCGGAGGGCTCTACCAGGTCGGCTCTTTCCCGGCTTATGGCCGCTGGGCTGAATGGAATGGCCGTTACCGCGATACCCTGCGCCGGTTCCTCAAGAACGATAGCAGTGTGAGCGGGGCGATGGCGGCCGCCCTGCTGGGATCGCCCGACCTTTACACTGGCCGCGGTCCCACCGCTTCCATCAACTTCGTTACCTGCCACGACGGCTTCACGCTGGCCGATTCGGTCTCCTACAATTGGAAGCACAACGACGCGAACGGTGAGCACAACTCCGACGGCGCCAACGATAACAACAGCTGGAACTGTGGGGTCGAAGGTCCCACTGGCGACCCGCAAGTGAATGCCCTGCGGCAGCGTCAGATCAAGAATGCAATCGCCATGCTGCTGGTCAGCCAGGGGGTCCCCATGATCTTAATGGGAGACGAAATCGGGCGGACGCAGCGCGGCAACAACAACACCTATTGTCACGATAACGAGCTGAATTGGCTGGACTGGCAGCTCCTCGATTCCAATCGCGATCTGTTTCGCTTTACCCGCAACTGCATCCGCTTTCGTCACTCTCACCCGGTGCTCAGAGGGCGCGAGCACCTGTGGGGCCGGGACTACGTCGGCAGCGGTTACCCCGACGTTAGCTGGCACGGGACGGAGTCTTGGAAACCGGACTGGTCTGGAAATGTTCTAGGCTTACTGCTGTGCGGGCGACACGCTCGCGGGGGAACCGCCAGCGACGATTTTGTCTACGTCGCCATGAACATGCACTGGGAGGCTCTTCCCTTCGAACTGCCCCGGCTCCCGCTGGGCACGCAGTGGCACGTGTTCGCCAACACAGGCATGGCGCCGCCGGAGGATATATCTGAGCCGGGACAGGAGCCGAGCCTGGCAAACCAGCAATCGATCATCGCGGGGGCACGCTCCGTGGTCATCCTGGTCGGCCGGTAGAGATTTGCCGATCTGATAGAGTGAGGAAAGCGAGGAAAACGCCATGGCCTTTGACGCTTCACTGGAAATGACCAGCGCGGGCATCGCCAAGATTGTGCTCTCTGGGGAATTGGATGCGGCTTCCGCGCCGCGGTTCAAAGAGGCGGTGGAGCGGGCCGCCGAACAGCACGCAAAACGCCTCGTTTTGATGATGGGCGCCCTGGAATTTATGGCCAGCGCCGGACTGCGCGTGCTCATCTTCGCGAAACAGAAGATGGGCCGGGACGTCGATGTCTATATCGTCAGCGCACGTGATCCGGTCGTCGAGACCATCCGCATGACGGGCTTTCACCACAGCGTCATCCTGGTCGATGAGCCCGATCTGGACATGATCGAGAGCTTATGATCCGATGCAGTCCCTGACGGTTCCCGGCAAGCTCGATTCCCTCAGTTCGCTGCGGGATTTCGTCCGGTCGGCCGCAGGCTCGGCCGGCCTGGATAAATCGGTCGCCTATCGGCTGGGGCTGGCGGTCGACGAGATCGCGACCAACATCGTCACGCACGGTTATGAAGAAGCGGGCCGCGCCGGGGCGATCGAGGCCTGGTGCGAGATGGATTCCGACGCCCTGCGTATCCATTTGGAGGACACCGGCGAACCCTACGATCCCGTCAAATACAGCAACGGCGCCGGCCTGGATCAGCCCTTCGAGCGCCGCCCGGTGGGGGGACTGGGAGTGTTTCTCGCGACCCACAGCGTGGACGATCTCCAGTACGTCAAGAGCGCCGGCAAGAACCGCCACACATTCGTGGTCAAACGGACTTCCAGCGGCCGGCCCGCGCAGGGGACTTAATCATGTTGGCGAAAGATATGTTGGCGAACGAAGAGATCATTTCCAAGCTGGGCCAGGTGCCCATTTTCGCCGACATCGCACCGGCAAATCTGGATGACATCGCCGCCAAGCTAAGCGTTGTCACGGTGGCGCCCGGCGAGACAATCTTTTCCGAGGGAGTCCCGGGCGACTCCATGAATATCGTTGTTCGGGGCTTGGTCTCCATCCATAAAGGCGACCGGGTTCTCAGGAACCTGGGTCCCTGGGAGATCTTCGGGGAAATGGCGCTGGTGGACGCCTCGCCACGCGCAGCTGGAGCTAGAGCTGTCGAGGAGACCACGCTGTTGCGCCTGGATAGGGCGGCGTTCTTCGTTCTCTTGCGGGACCGGTTCGAACTCGCGGTCGGGATGCTCAATGTGTTGTCGAGCCGCCTCAAGGAAAGCAATGTCGCGATCGAGAACCTGCGGGATTTCCTGGAAAAACGCCTGCTGCCGCTGGGCGCCGCCCTGTCCTCCGAGAAGAGATTCGACCGGCTGCTCGAGCGGATACTGAGCGAAGCGAGGGTATTGTGTCATGCTGACGCCGGCACGATCTACGTGCTTCAGGACGGGCGCCTTGAGTTCACTCTGATGTTTTGCGATTCGCTCGGGATCGCCAATGGGCCAATCGACGGGCAGAAGAACGCGATACCGCCGCCGCTGGCGCTCCGCGACGCCGACGGCCTCCCCAATCTCTCCTACGTAGCTACGCGCGTGGCGATCGAGGGCCACTCCATCAACGTTCCCGACGTTTACCGGGCCGAGAACTTCGACTTTTCCGGAACAAAGGCTTTCGACCGCCGGACTGGCTATCATACCCATTCGCTGCTGACCGTTCCGCTCAAAAACCACGAGGATCAGGTGATCGGCGTCCTCCAGCTCATCAACGCGCAGGATGAGAATGGGCGGGTGGTCCCCTTCGGCTCCTACGAGCAGTTGGTCGCCGAGTCGCTCTCCTCCCAGGCCGCGGTCGCACTCAATACGCATCTCCTCCTTGACCGCCAGCGGGAGCTTTTGATCGTCGAGCGCGACGTCGAGGTGGGGCGTCAAATCCAGGCTGACTTGCTCCCGGAAACGCTGCCGTCGCTGCCCGGCTGGGAGATCGACACTCGTTTTCGTCCGGCCAAGCAGGTATCCGGCGATTTTTTCGACGCCTTCCTGGCCGGGGACGATCGCGTGGGTCTGGTGGTCGCCGACGTTTGCGATAAGGGAGTGGGAGCCGCGCTCTTCATGGCCCTCAGCCGCAGTTTGCTCAGAGCCTTCAGTTGGCTGTCGGAGGGATGCCCGTTCCCTTCGGGCGATGGAGTTACGCGTTTGGCGTCGGCGTCGCCGGATCTGACTGGCGAACCGGTCCGGCTGACCAATGAGTACATCGCGCGCTTTCACGCCAACATGAACATGTTCGTGACCATGTTCTTCGGCGTGCTCGATCCATCCACCGGGATGCTGCGCTACATCAACGCCGGACATAATCCCCCCATTGTTATCGGCAACGACGGGATGGTGAAGGCCCGCCTGGCGCCGACCGGCCCGGCGCTGGGTATCGTAGCCGGGGCGGAGTTCCGGGTCGGCGAGCAGATGATGGAGCCCGGTGATTATCTGCTGGCCTTTACCGATGGTGTTACCGAGGCTCGAGATCCGAAGGGCGGACTCTTCACCGACCCGCGCCTGGTAACGCTCGTGCAAGCACAACTGCCGGACTCAGCTTCCGGGCTCCTGGACCGAATCAATGTGGCCCTGAATCAGCACATGGCCGGACGTGGGCTTGCGGACGACATCACGATGCTCGCAGTCCGGCGAAGCCCCGCGCGGGTATAGCCCGATCCTTCGCAGCTCCAGTCTGCGTAGTCCATTCGGCGATGGGATCGTCACTGACATTGCAATGCAAAACGCGCCGCGAACCGAGCCCCATTGCGACGAACGCGTACACGACATCTACCGGGAGGCGTTGGGCCCAGATACCGGGTTCGTTCGCGCCACTTCCCGGATCAGTTCGCGCAAGTCCTGGGGCAATCTGGGCCGGCCTCGCCTTCGAGATTTCCTTGCTCAAGGAACTTCCGGATTGATCACCTTCAGCCGCTCAGCTTGTGTGATCCGGGGATCGCCGATAGCGTGGCACGGACTTCCTCGATGGTAGGGACCGTTCTATGAGGCCGGGCGCGGCCAAATTGTCGGGCAATGGGATTGCTGACCGGCGATCCGCGATCCGCCACCGTGCGGGACGCGCCGAATCGCATGTGATCTGTCCATCGGAATCTTACTTGTGCAGCTCAGTGGGCGGCGGAGGCGGCGGCGCTCCGAACGGAGGGGGCGGGGCAGCGGCCGCGGGCATCGGCGCTTTTCCGTCCAATTCGAAAACGAACAGCATCGGAGGAGTTTCGATCTTGGCGTCGGTCGGGCCCGCAGTCATAACCGAGCGGCCCAGGCCGCCCACGAACGCGACGTATTGTTTTTCGTCGACCTGATAAGTAATGGGCGGACCCATACCCGTGCGGCCAACTTGAAGTTCGAAAAGCTGGTCGCCTTTGTCAGCGCTGTAGGCCAGCAATCGGCCCTCATTCGTGACTTGGAACACCAGATTTCCGGCGGTTGTGACCACTCCGCCGCCGATGCCACCGCCACCCGGCGTACGCCAAACCAGCTTCTGATTCACTGGATCCCAGGCCTGGAGCACGCCTCGCTCGGTGCCCAAGGGCTGCGGCCCGATGATGGGCAGTGAGTTCGGGCGAGCGGTGAGGAACGCCTCCGCGAGTCCGGTGTCGCCGTAAGGATGGGGAGTTACTTTATCGCCGGCCGCGTAAGTCCAGTTTCCGTAAGTGGTGGGGATGTAGACGAGGCCCGTGGCTGGGTTGAACGCCATGGGTGACCAGTTGTGGGCGCCGCCGGCGGTCGGATAGATCGTGATGGGCTCTTTATCGTAGAAGGCATCCTTGTTCATCATGGGGCGGCCTGTTTCATCGAAGCCGTGCATCCAGTTCACTTGCACGTAGGGCTGTCCGGAAATGAATTGGCCCGTGATGCGATCGAGCACATAGAAGATGCCGTCCTTGGCGGCCTGCATCAGCACTTTGCGGGGGCGGCCGTTGATCGTAAGATCGACCAGCATCAACTGCTGGACATTGTCGTAATCCCAGTTGTCGTTGGGCACGGCCTGATAGTGCCACTTGAGCTCGCCGGTGGAAACTTTGACTGCCAGGATCGACGCGGTGTAGAGGTTATCGACGTTCTGGGCGCCGCGAAATTTCTGGACCCAGGGTTCGGCGTTGCCGGTGCCGACGTAAACCAGGTCGGCTTCCGGATCGTACGCCATGCCATCCCAGACCGATCCGCCGCCGCCCATTTTGTAGAAATCGCCGCCCCAGGTTTTCGCGGCTTTGCGCATGGCTTCGTTTTCGGGCGGATTGGCGGGATTGCCGGGGATCGTATAGAAGCGCCATGCGCGGTGGCCTGTAGCGGCGTCATAAGCGTCGAAGAAGCCCCGGATGGGATGGTCGCCACCGGAGACGCCGACGAGCACTTTGCCGTTGGCCACGCGCGGCGCCATGGTGATTGAGTACCAATCCTGTGTATAAGCGACGCGCGATTCCCAGATCACTTTGCCGGTGAGCGCATCGAGAGCTTCCAGACGGCCGTCGATGACGGGCGCGAAGATCTTGCCTTCATAAATGGCGAGGCCGCGGTTGACGATGCCGCAGCAGATCTTGGGGCGCACCGCGGTCTGATTCACTTCGGGGTCCCACCGCCAGAGTTCCTTGCCGGTGCGGGCGTCCAGGGCGAAGACGACGCTCCAAGTGGTGATGCCGTAGATGGTGTTGTTCCAGACCAGTGGCGTACCTTCCTGATTGCTGCCGCCGGCGCCGAGCGCATAGGTCCACGCCAGGCCGAGCCGATTGACGTTCGAAGTGTCGATCAGTTTCAAGGGACTGTAGCGCGTTTCGCCTTGCGAGCGGCCGTAGCTGAGCCAGGAGCCGGGGAGGGTGTCTTGCGGCGTGCCGGCGTTCTTCAAAACATTTGCATCTACTTTTGTATCTAGAGCCCCGGGTTTTGCATCGAGTGCCGCGGGACGGGGCTGCTGTGCGATGAGCGTCGCGACGCCGATCGATATGCCCATTCCTATAGCGGCGGCAAGAAACCTACGCATGAATATACGATCTCCTTGGAGCAGTGAGCTGCTCAGAAACTTGCTGAAGCGGTGGAAGCTTTATTCTAGCGGACTGGTGGTTGGGGGGGTGGAGTGTACGCGTGCGAGGCGGCGCTTTTTTTTCAAATTTCAAAAATCGAAGCCACGGGGGCGCGGGCAGGTGTGGCGCATCAGGCCTACTTTTGTGTTTGGTGGTGATTTTTTCTGAAGGACGCAGGGATGGATCGGGGAGGGGAATGGAGCGCGGTTCAGCTTCAAGAACAGAGTACAGGCGAGCCGGATGGCCGGGTGGGTGGCGATGGGGTAAGTGGCTGATGGGGAGGGAGAATGAGTTTGGCGAATTTGGTTAACCTACGCCGGAGGTCTTGACCGGAAAATAGCAAGTCTGGGATGCCGGCGAAGCAGCTGAGTGATTTCCGTGGGGGGCGTTTCCACTAACCGGCCTTATATTGGATCGTCTAAGGTACCAAGGGAGTGCCTATGAAGAACAGATTTGTGTGTTGGACGCTGCTTGCTGCCAGTTTGCTGACTCTACGCTGGATTGCGTTCGCACAGTCGACTCCTCGGCCATCCTTCGAAGTGGCCTCGGTAAAGCCGAGTGGCCTGGACGACCGTCTGATGTACCGCTTACAGCCGGGCGGTCGATATCTTGCCACCGGCCTCACTCTGAAAATGCTAATCGCCAACGCATACTCTGTTCCGGACTTTCTCATTTCGGGCGGGCCTAGCTGGCGCGATTCCGACAAATACAATATAGAAGCAAAGGTCGGCAGCCCGCTTCCGCCGTGGCCCGACAGCAACAAGCAGTTGGGGCTGATGCTCCAATCGCTGCTGGAGGATCGCTTCAAGCTCGCGGAGCATCGGGAGATTAGAGAGGAACCGGTGTACGAGTTAGTGCTGGCGAAGGGCGGTGCCAAACTCAAGCTGGCTGGAGCTGACGAGAGTCCCGGCTTCGAAATGGCGATCGGCCGGATTCACAGTATGGCTGTTCCGTTGGAGTATCTGGCCACGAATCTTGGATACCTGCTGGGCCGGCAGGTGATCGACAAGACCGGACTCGCCGGCAAGTACTCTTACAACGTCACATATACCCCAGATGACGCTCCACTGGACGACGCCAAGGGTCCCTCAATATTCACGGCCGTGCAGGAACAACTAGGACTCAAACTCGAATCGACCAAAGGCCGGGTCGAAGTGCTCGTCATTGATCACGTCGAAAAGCCGTCCGCTAACTAAAGGGGCTGGTGTCGCCCCTATAGCTTAACGCGTATTCGCAGGCTTGGGGTCATCATGCCGCACCGACCATTGCTACCGCAGGGCATAGATCGTGATCAAATCCAATCGGCAAATGGGAGCCGTCTTATCCTCGTTCCAGTTGTTCCCGCAGCTCTTTGGGGTATAGAGATTTCAGGTCGGGATAGGCCTCGGCAAGACGGATCAGGTCGAGTTCGTCCTTTTTGCGTTTGCTCAGCCGCCGGTATGGATCACTGTATGCCCAGAGCTTGCCCTGCGTCACATCCTCCCGACAAGCCACCTTCACTCGGATCCCTAGGACGTTGGCATCCTAGGGCGCGCTGCTTGATTCGTTCGAGAAAGCCCCTGCTTTCGGGCTTGGAGGCATCGTTGCTCTGCGCGCATGCTCCGGCCAGGGCGGCAAGCACGAGCAGTACACGCACTGTTTCAGTTCAGCACTGAGGAGCCGGGCGGTCAAGCTGACCGAGGGACACACCTTCACGCCTTTTGCAAGATTTCGGTCCGGTACTTTGGAGCCAGCGCCAGCAGTTTTGCCATGAACGCGGCTTGTGCTGCTTCGTCCAGTTTGGGCGGCGCCGCAGTGCGGGTCGGGACAGGGACGCCAACCTCCAGAAAGAAATCTTCCAGGCCGGCGGGGGAGCAAATGCACAACAACCGCGCTGGTTGTGGAGAAGAGTTTCGAAACTGGTGCGGTGCATTCGCAGGGATGTGTATGGTTTCGCCCGCCCGCGCCAGCACTTTGGCGCCACGGAAGGTGGCCTCGATCTCGCCTTCGAGGACGATGAACGTCTCCTCGTAATCGTGCCGGTGCGGAGGTGGTCCGCCTCCAGGCGGAATATGCATGTCGATGAGGCAGAATCGGCCCGCGGTATCTTTTCCCGTCAGGAGAATCGTGTAGGTATCTCCGACCAAGCCGATGTGTCGCGAGTTTTCGCCGGAGTCCGCGCTCGCAGTAGTGAGTTTTCGGCCGAGATCATCGGGCGGAAGGCTGTTGGACATTCTGTGACTCCTTATGCTGACACTCGGACCGTGGTACTTGAAATTCTGGTACGATCAGTAGAATGATACGAATTCGCTTCAACCATGGCGGCACTAGGAACCACGCCGCCCCTGCCTGTCAATGATTCCACCCAGAAACTACCCGCCCCGCCGTCCAAGGGTCCGGGAAAACGTGAATGAAGCCATCCGCGTACGAGAAGTGCGCGCGGTATTTCCGGACGGATCCGTCGAGATCATGCCCACGCTGGCCGCAGTGCGCAAAGCGCAAGACATGGGTCTGGATTTGATCCTGATCGCGCCCACCGCCGAGCCTCCGGTTGCCAAGGCCATGGATTATGGCCAGTGGCAGTACGAAAACAAGAAGAAGCAGCACGAGGCCAAGAAGAAACAGCACGTGATCCAGGTGAAGGAGCTGAAGTTTCGGCCGAACACCGATGATCACGATTACGAGTTCAAGAAGAATCACGCGATCCGGTTTTTGAGCGAGGGCAATCGCGTGAAGGCAGTGGTGCAGTTTCGCGGACGCGAGATCGCGCACGTGGACTTGGGCAAGAAGCTACTAATCCGCTTCGCTCAGGATCTGGCGGTGCACGGACAGGTGGAAGGCCAGCCGCGGCTGGAAGGCCGCAACGCGCACGTGATCATCAGTCCGGTGAAAGCGGCTGCGCCCATTAAGGAAAAGCCGAAGGGACCGCCGCAGGCGCCACCACCCGCGCAGTGAGTGAAGACCGGCTCCCTCACGGTCGCGGCTCAGTAGGGTCGCGGCTCAGTAGGGTCGCGGCTCGGAGGGTCGCGGTTCGGTAGGGTCGCGGCTTAATAAAACAAATACTTCCGCCACTGATCGTCGCTCTTGGCGAGCAGGCGCATGAGATGACGGCTGGTGTGCAGGCTGAAGGGCCGGGGTGCGCGCGCCAGTTTCATGCCCGCTTCTTCGGGAGTGCGGCTGCCTTTGCGATTATTGCAGGGATGGCAGCAAGCCACTAGATTTTCCCAAGTTGTTTCGCCCGCGCGAGAGCGGGGCACCACGTGATCGAGCGTCAACTCGCCGGACGGCATGGTGCGATGGCAATACTGGCAGGTGTAACGGTCGCGCATCAAAATGTTTTTGCGCGAGAGCGCCCGGGTTTGATGCGGGATGCGGCGGTACTCGAGCAGGCGGATCACCGACGGCACACGGATGGAGTGGCGCGGCGAATGAACGTGCGCCTGCGACTCCTCCTCGGCCGAGGCGACACCCTTGAGCACCAGCACCAGCGCGCGGCGTGCGGCGCAGATGTTGATGGGCTCGTAGCTGGCGTTCAAGACGAGTACGGGTCTGTGTAACCGATCGAGACTAGGCATCTTCGGATCTCCCGGAGAAATTCGAATCGTTCAGAAATACGTCAGAAATCGGACGGCGGTCCGCCCGCGCTAGGGTCAACAAAGTCACTTGCCGCGCACCGGCCCGTTGCAAGGCTCGCGCGCAGGACGCCGCGGTGGCGCCGGTGGTCATCACGTCGTCGATCAGCAGCACGCGCCGGCCGTCGATGGCATCGCGCTTCTTGGCTCGAAACGCGCCCGACACATTCAAGCGGCGTTTGGCGCTGGTCAATCCTGCTTGCGCCGGCGTATTGCGCACGCGCAGCACAGCGTTCTCGACCGGAGTGTGGATGCGTCGGCCGATTTCACGCGCCAACAATTCCGACGGATTGAATCCACGCTGCCAGCGCTTGCGCCAATGGAGCGGCATGGGAACGATGACGTCGAACGCTTGCTCGCGAGGCAGAGCGCGGGCCAATAATTTGCCGAGCGGTGCGGCCAGCGTTCGGATGCGGCTGTACTTGAAGAGATGAATCAGCGTGCGCAGCTCGGCTTCGTAGAATCCGAAAGAATAGGCGGCATCGAAGCCACGGACGCCGCGCCGGCACAAGGCGCAACGGCCTTCGGCATCTAAAGGAAACCGGCTGAGGAATGGCGAGTGGCACTGGACACAGAAATATTCCGCCGCGAGGGGCTCGGGTTTGGCCAGGCACGACGGGCACACCGGCACGCGCGAAATGTTGTGGAGCGGCTGCTCGCACACGCGGCACTCGTCTGGGAATAAGAAGGAAAAAAGGGCAGCGGGGAACGCTTTTGCGGAGGAGCGAGCAGGAGCAAACGCTAACTCACGAGAGGTACTTCGTGCGAGCCAACTACTGCTGAAGACGCACCCCCTTAAAACAACCAGTTTACACGAAGTAGTGGCTCGGTTGTGGCCGTGGCTTTCAGACCAACCGGTTCTAGACTGCTAAGCGGGAGCGGACGCGATGCAGGAAAAGCAACAACAAGAAGGGAAAGGCAATCAGCCAACGGGGTTCCGGAGTAATCGCCATAAACTCGGCATCGAGGGACAGGTCGGAGGAGCTACCCACTATTATGTCGGTACTCGAAGACGCGAAGCTAGACGCTGTGAGCACGTAGTGGCCTGGGTCCAATGTGAACGAACCGTTGATTTGGATGATATCAACGCCGGGACCGCTCAATTCAACCGATCCTCCCGCGTTCCCGTCTTGGGGAGGAGGAGTGGGACAACCAGAAACTAAAAAGCCTTCGCAGTCGTTTGTGAGCGAGCCTGTCAGGACCATCAAGGATGGTTCACTGAGGTCGAAGGTAATCGTCAGCGTACTCGAAGCGCCAGCAGCTGGAAAAACAATGAAGGGAAATAAGTTCATGCCGTTAGCTCCAGTACTAAGCTCAGTGGCAAGGGTCAGGCTCTGAGATGTTACGTTCGCGGTCTGACTCGCACTAGCACTGTCGTACGGCTGGGAAAAGGGTATGCCGCAGTCCTCTTCGCCTGCCCGGCTCAGGCTATACGCTCCGAAGCCCTCCAGCGAGTTGGTTCCGCTGAAGCTGAAGTCTTGCGGAGTAATTCCCGTTTCACAGGGAAAGGGAGCATTGTTGAAGGTGCCATTGACGCTCACAGACCCGGTAATGGAAACGTTTACTAGGTCTGCAAAAGCGGTGGATGTTGTAAACAGGGAAACCGCAACGAACGAAAGCAGAAGCCGGCACGTGGGCATAACGTAAGCCTCCTAGAATTTCGAGCCTGTCGCCGGCAATTGTAGACCACATTTGCCTTCTAAGAGCAAATATATTCTAAACGCTGGCATTAAAGCGGTTACAAAATAAGAACTGTGACGGTCGTGACGCATCAACGCAGGGGTCTCGTGGTCGATTCGAAGGGTTCGACTGTTATGTGGAGCACTACTGCTGGAACTGGGGCCCGGACGGGACAGCGAAACTGCAAAGATTCAGATGAGCGACCATTGTGCCAAGCGGACAAAAATTGAAGCCTTGCAACATGAGTACAATAGAAGCGAAGCCGCTCCATGCAGACCTTTTACATCGAGACCTTCGGGTGCCAGATGAACGCGCACGATTCCGAGAAGGTCGTGGGCACGCTCCTCGCGCAGGGCTACCTGCAGGTGCCGAAGCCGGAGGAGGCCGACCTGGTTCTCTACAACACCTGCAGTATTCGCGATAAGGCGGAACAGAAGGTGTTTCATCGCCTGGATGAGTTCAAGCGAAACGGCAAGGGCAAGGTGTTTGGAGTTTTGGGTTGCGTGGCGCAGCAGGAAGGCGAGAAGATTTTCGATCGCGCGCCGCACGTCAGCCTGGTAGCCGGCTCGGCTAGCTACGCCAAGCTTCCGCAGATGCTGGTGCAGCTCGAAGCAGGCGGCCGACGCGTGACGGGCCTGAGTCTGGATAACGATCAGGCTTTCGAAACTCCGTTCACCAAGCGCGACAATCCGCATCGCGCCTACATCACGATCATCGAGGGCTGCGACAAATCGTGCGCGTATTGCGTGGTTCCGTTCACTCGCGGGCCGGAGCGCAGCCGCACCAGTGAGAGCGTGCTGAATGAAGCTCGCGAGCTGGCGCGCATGGGCTACGCCGAAATCCAGTTGCTGGGGCAGAACGTCAACAGCTATCGCGATCCGTCGCCCGCCGGCTGGGACTTCGCTCGTCTGCTGCGAGCGGTGGGCGAAGTGGATGGCATCCGGCGCGTGCGCTTCACAACGTCGCACCCTCGCGACTTCGTCAAGGACATTATCGACGCCATCGATGAGAACCCGGTGCTCTGCAATCACGTGCATCTTCCCGTGCAGTCTGGGTCTTCGAGCGTGCTCGCGCGCATGCAGCGCCTCTACACGCGCGATGAATACATGCGCCGCATTGATTGGATGAAGAACGCGCACCGCGACATCGCGATCACCACCGACATCATCGTGGGATTCCCCGGCGAGACCGAAGCGGATTTCGAGGACACGCTGGCGCTGCTCGACGAAGTGGAGTACGATTCGTTGTTCAGCTTCAAGTACTCGCGCCGGCCAAATACGTCGGCGCTGGAACTGACCGATCACGTGGCGGAAGAAGAGAAGAGCCGGCGTCTGGCGATCCTTCAGGAGAAACAGCGCGCGATTCAGATCCGCCGTAATTCGGCGACGGTGGGGACCATCGAGGAGGCATTCGTGGAGGGTTATAATCAGGCCACGGGGCAATGGATTGGACGCACTACGCAAAACCGCACGCTCAACTTTGTTCATCCCCAGCATGCGGCGCCGCGCGAAGGCGCAAGTCTGGCCGGCACGTCGTGGAGCGTCCGCGTCACTCGCGCGGGTGCGAATTCGTTAGCGGGCGAGGCGGTGATATGAGCGAGCAAAGGGGGGAGCGTATGGAAGTCGAAATGAAAATCCGCGGATTGATGATGGATCCCGTCACCAACATGCCAATCGTGGTGCTGAAGGATTTGAATGGGAACACCATCTTGCCGATCTGGGTGGGGATCTACGAGGCTAACGCGATTGCCCTCGAGATCGAAAAAGTTTCGACGCCGCGCCCGATGACGCACGATCTCATCAAGACCCTGCTGCTTGGCCTGGGGACCGGCATTCGCAAAGTGGTGGTGAGCGAGCTCAAGGACGATACGTTCTACGCCGTGATCTGGCTGGACAAAGACGGCGAGCTGATCAGCGTGGATTCGCGGCCGAGCGATGCGCTGGCGCTGGCGTTGCGCCTGGATTGCCCGATTTATGTCGACGAATCGGTGCTGAAGAATTCCAAGCGGTCCAGCGCTGCGGCCGATAAGGCGAGCGAAGAAGAACAGCGGCGGTGGCTCGAGAGTCTCGATGACGAGGATCTCGGCCGCTATAAGATGTGACTGCCCAGCTTGAAAAGCTGGTGGCTGCTGGAATCCAGATCATCCCCGCGGAGATCGCCTCCCATGTCATCTTCGAGCGCGACGGTTTTGTTGCGTTGGTGGAACGCAAAGAGGATTCGTTTGGGAACATCGGCGCGCCGGGGTTGATGACGGAAAAGGGTTTCGCGGCGCTGATCTGGCGTGGCGATCAAGCGTACTTCATCGGCAAAGGCATCGAGCAACTGGCGTCGCCCGACCAAATACAGAAGATGCGGGCGTTCGCGGCGGACCTGGCCAAGGCTCTCGAGTAGCTACCGTCTCCCTGACGGTCGCGGCTCCGTAATGTTCTATTTGCTTGCAGAAGCTTTCTTGTGAACCGGCGCGTGATGAACCGGCGCGGCGTTCTTGCCGGTCCAGCCATGCAGCTTGTCGGGCTCCACGTTGAAGACCACCATGTAAGGGCTAGCGGTGTAGCTCTCGGGCACTCCTTCAAACGATAGTTCGGTGCCAGGATCCACTTTGCCCGGCAGGGGCATTTCGAATTTCAACGTGGCGTCGGGTGTGGTGCCGTCTTCAAGCGCGAGCACCAGGGTCTTGGGTTTGAGCTCGGGTTCGAGCTTTACGACTTTGCCCTTGAGCGTCGGGACTTGTGCGTCCTTCATGCTCGCACTGAAGTAGGCGGCTCCATCCGGGCCGGTGAGTTGCGTTTTGATGTTCTTCCACAGCGTGAGCTCGGGATGGCTGGCCGCATCGGCATCTTCCTTCTTCTGCTTTTCGTCCGCGATTTCCTTAGCTGTCAGGATATGATCCCCGGACGGCACGGCATGGGTTTTAGCGTACGCCAGAAGATCGCTGAAGCCGTCGTCGCTTCCGTGATAATTCTTGTACGCTTTCTTCAGGAAATCCAGAACTTGCTGACGGCCAGCCGGCGCCAGCGCCTCAGGACCCTCATAACTCGCCGCTCGCGCGAAGTAGAACAGCTCGACGGACATCTTCTGCGGATTCTTCTCGCCTGCGATCACGGTACCCATGAAGTAGTCTGTTTCGGCGCTGTTCGGATCGAGCGCCAACGTTTTTTGGAACTCGCCTTCGGCGGCGTCCCAGCTCTTGCGCTGCATCGCGATCCATCCGAGCGTCGAATGCCCCAGCGTCTCGATCGGCGTGCGCGCGCCCTTCCATTGCTCGGCGGTCACATTCGGCGGCGGCGTATCAATGTTGGCTACGATCGAGGCCGCGGCTTTTTCACCCTGGTCCAGCACTTCGGGCGTGGGGTTGTTGCCAGCCAGCGGACGTGTAAAATACATCGTGTAATACAGCGCCTTGAAATCCTTCGGATCATCCTCCAGAACCTGCTTTGCGGCGGCCACGGCTTCCTTCGGCTGGTTCAGGTTGATGTAGGTGTCCAAGTAGAGCGCCTTGCGCTGCTTGACGAATTCCGTGCCTGGATACTTCGTCTGCCACTGCTGCAGTTTCTCCAGCTTGGTTTTTGGATTCGTGTCTTTGAGGATCGAATCGTACAGCGTGTACTCGGCCTGGTCCTTATATTTCGGTCCTGATTGAGCCGCTGCGGGCTGATCTTGTCCGGTCACCCATACCGGCGAAAACAGCGCCACGACAGCAGCGGTCATCAACAAGTACTGAGAACGTTGATACCACATGTGCGGCCTCCGTTGACGGTCCGCGTTACGAGGCAGACAGTCTTTGGGGGAATGGTATCAGAGTCCGCAGAGGGACGCAGCCGTAGCCGCTACGGACTAGTGGGCAGCAGGCCGTGGATGATGGTGCACGGGCGCCGGCTCATTCTTGCCGGTCCAGCCATGGAGCTTATCTTTGTCGACTGTAAAGACCAGCATGAACGGATTCGCGGTGTAGCTGTCGGCGACGCCCTCAAACGTCAGTTCCGTGCCTTCGTCGACTTTGCCTGCGAGCGGCATTTCGAACTTCAGTGTGGCGTCGGCCATTGTGGTGTTATTCGTCTTGTCCGTCATAGCCAGGTAAAGCGTCTTTGGCTTGACAGCGGGCTCCATCTTCACTACTTTGCCCTTCAACGTGGGAACTTCGCTGCCCTTCAGCATTTCGAAGTATTTGTCGCCATCGGGTGCTGTAAGCGCCATCTTGAGGCTGGCCCACAGTGCCTCCGATGGATGAGCCTTGTTGTACTCCTCTTCGTTGGCGTACTTCTCTTTTTCAATGTCGTTGGCGTTCTTGATGGTGAATCCGGCGGGCGGCGCGGGATTGGCCTTCGCGGCGGCCACCAGATCGTTGAAGCCTTCATCGCTGCCGTGGAAATTCTTGTACTGCCGCTGCACGTAATCGAGTGCGGTCTTCTGAGCCGCTGGAGCCAGAGCGGTGTTGCCCGCAATGGTGGCGGCGCGGGCGAAATAGAACATCGCTGCCGGCAATTTATCCAGCTTCTTTTCAGACGCGATCACCGTGCCCATCCAGTAGTCCACTTGCGCGTTGTTCGGACTTCCGGTCAGGACCTTTTGGAATTCGGCTTCCGCTGCGTCCCAGTTCTTTCTCTGCATCGCGATGAAGCCGAGGTTGACGTGAGCCAGCGTCTCGATGTCGGGCCGGAGCTTCGCCCATTGCTCCGCGGTCACGTTTGGCGGCGGCGTGTCGATACCGGCCAGGATGGCTTGCGCCGCCTTCTCGCCTTGGTCCAACACGTCGGGTGATTGATTCTGGCCGTACAGACTTTGCGTGAAGAGCATGGTGTAGTACAGCGCCGTGAAGTCCTTGGGATCTTGAGCCAGGATCTGCTTGGCCATTTCCGCGACGTCTTTACCATCGTTGAGTGCCGCGTATGTGGTCAAGAAGAGCGTGCGGCGTTCCTTGATCCATTCCGTCATGGGATAGGCCTTCTCCCATTGCTGCAACTTTTCCAGTCTGGTTTTTGGATTCTGATCCTGGCCGATCGCGACGTACAGATCATACTCCGCCCGATCTTTCCAGTTCTTCTGCGGCGCCGTGGATGCGGGCGAGGCCGCAGCCTGCCCGAACATCCGCACGGGAATCGGCCCGAGCGCCCCAGCCAGCATGATCACGAGCACATATTTCGATGATTGAACGTACACTACCCGCCTCCCAAACTGTCCTGATTTCGTTGGCGATGGACCAGTAGAAACTGACCGCAAGCCACGGCACAGCTCCTCAAACCTGGAGTTCGTGCAATTGCGGAGTATATCCGAATCGGAACCACGTCCGCAAGTTTCTCCCTGGGTATAGATGCCGCCGGAACGCGGAATGTTCCTTTTTGTGCGTGGACGCTAAACATCGCCTATAAGTAGATTAGGCGATTCAAGCGACCATGAGTACCCAACGATCCATGCCGGGCGGCTGGGCGCGCCGTGAAAACCTTGCGAAAGGTCCCAATGGCCGCCATTTGTGCCGCTGGTGCAACCTGGAAGTTCCTAAAGGACGCGTGACGTTTTGCTCGGCCTGGTGCGTTGAGGAATGGCGGCTGCGGTCCGATCCCGGCTATCTTCGCGAAAAGGTACTAGAACGGGATCACGGAATTTGCGCCGTCTGCGGGTTGGATTGTTTGGAGGCCGAACGCCATCTCCGGCGATTGCGCGGCTCGGCGCGCTTGAAAGCCTTTCTCGATTGGCGGCTGCGGGCTGGTTCGCGAAAAAGCCTCTGGGATGCCGATCACATTGTTCCCGTGGTAGAGGGCGGCGGCGAATGTGATCTCGAGAACATCCGAACGTTGTGTTTGAAGTGTCATCGCGCGGCCACAGCGGAATTGCGCAAGCGCCGGGGCAGTCAAAAAGCTAGTGCAGCAGCGGCCTCAGATAGCGCATCACCGTCTTAGCCACGATCTCGTTGCCCTCCGCGGTGGGATGAATGCCGTCCCGCTGCATCAAGTTGGGATGCAGGGCCACATCGGAGAGCAGAAAAGGTATCCGACTCACCTTATATTTTGCCGCCAGATCCGCGTAGACTTGCTGAAACGGCTTGATGTAATCCGGCCCATAGTTGGGCGGCAGTGTCATCCCCGCGAGAACGATTTTCGACCCGGTGCTCTGCAGCGTCTGAATAATTCGCTCCAGGTTGGCGCGCGTGGTATCAATGGGCAGTCCACGCAACCCGTCGTTGCCGCCGAATTCGACAATCGTGATGCGCGGTTTGTGAGCCAGCACTTCGCTCAGGCGCGATACGCCGTCCGTAGTGGTGTTCCCGCTCACTCCCAGGTTCACCACACGCCAGTGGAGCCCGGCCGCGTCCAGATCCTTTTGTAAGAAAGTCGGGAAAGCTCTTGCCGGGATCGGCGCCGAACCCCGCCGTCAAACTATCGCCGAACGCGATGATCACTGGGCGCGTATCCGGAGTGGAGGGCGGCGCGGCGCTTCCAAATTGCACTAAACCCAGCGCTCCGACGGCGCATCCCGCTCCGATCCATCTAACGACAAGAAGCCGATGAAACAAAATGCAAGCCACCCAATGCCATAATAAGAAATTGGAAGCAGCTGCCGTTCGCCCGCCCGCAATACGGGTCTCGGATCTCACCAAGAGCATCGACACCGCCACGCATCGGGTGGATATTTTGCGCGGCATCGATTTGGAGATTCAGCGGGGCAGTTCGTCGCGATCATGGGGCCTCGGGCAGCGGCAAGAGCACGCTGCTGGGGCTGCTGGCGGGGCTCGACACGCCGACCTCGGGCCGAATCATGCTGGACGGCGAGGACATCACCGGCCTGAACGAGGACCGCTGGCGGTGGTGCGCGGGCGCAAAATCGGGTTCGTTTTTCAGTCCTATCAATTGATTCCGACGCTGACGGCGGAAGAAAATGTTCTGCTGCCGCATGAACTGACCGGCGGCAATGGTATCGACGGCCCAAAGCGCGCGCGGGAACTGCTGGAGAGCGTCGGCCTGCGCGATCGCCGCGATCATTATCCCGTCCAGCTTTCCGGCGGCGAGCAGCAGCGCGTGGCGCTGGCGCGCGCGTTCATGGTGCGGCCGCCGATTCTGCTGGCCGACGAGCCCACCGGCAATCTGGACACGCAAAACGGCCAGCACGTGCTGGAACTGCTGATCTCGCTGAATCAGCGCGAGGGGACGAC
Organism: Bryobacterales bacterium; assembly: GCA_963772905.1. Lineage (GTDB taxonomy): Bacteria > Acidobacteriota > Terriglobia > Bryobacterales > Bryobacteraceae > Palsa-89. Next base: position 389,020 of record CAVYZD010000003.1, read on the forward strand.
GCTGGTGCTGGTGACGCACGATCCGGCGTTGTCCAGCCGTGCTCGCGGCGGATCACGCTGCGCGACGGCCGAATTGTCAGCGACGAGCGGGCGACGTAGGAAGATCATCGTGAACTTTTCCTGGACCACTGCCTGCAAGATCGCCTGGCGCGAGACGCGCTCGTCGTTGGTCAAGTTTCTGTTCGTGGTTCTGGCCGTGGCGGCCGGCGTCGGCTCGCTGACCGGCGTGCGCGGATTCAGCCGCGCGTTTCACGACATGCTGCTGAGCGAGGCCCGCACGCTGATGGCGGCCGATCTTTCGTGCGCGCCTTCGAACTGCCGACGCCGCAGCAGACCGCCGCGCTGGATGCGCTGGCCAGCCGGCGTCGAGCGAACCTGGATCACCGAAACGGTGACCATGGCTTCGTCCGGGCGATGCGAAGCCGCCCGTGCTGGTGTCGATCAAGGCCGTGGATCCGAGGAAATATCCGTTCTACGGCGAGATTCAGTGTCGATCCGCCCGCGCCGCTATCGCAGGCGCTTGAACGCCGACACGGTCGCGGTTTCCGAGGACCTGCTGCTGCGCCTGGACCTGAAGGTCGGCGATACGATTCGTCTCGGCGGCCAGCCGTTCCGCATCGTCGGCGAGGTGACCTACGAGCCCGACCGCATGCTGGGCAGCCTGAACGTGGGTCCGCGCGTGATGATGTCGCGCGAGGCCTGGACCGCACGGGCTTGATGCTGCCCGGCAGCCGCGCGGCCGAGCGGTTTCTGTTCCGCCTTGCATCCAGGTTCACCCGACATCGAACAAGCGCGCACGCGCTGAAGGCCGCTTTTCCGGAAGCGCTGATCGCCGACTTTCGCGAATCGCATCCCATCATCACGCAGGGGCTCGAATCGCGCCACTACGTTTCTGAGCCTGGTGAGCCTGATCGCGCTGATCGTCGGCGCGCATCGGCGTCGGCATCGCCATGCACGCGCACTTGCAGCAGAGGATGGATTCCATCGCGATGATGAAATGCATCGGCGCGCGATCGAGCCAGATGATCCGGATCTACCTGCTGCAAACCATGGTGCTCGGGCTGGCGGGCGGATTGCTTGGAGTGGTGTTCGGGATCGTGGTGCAGCGCGCCTTCCCGGCGTTGCTCGCGCGCTATTTTCAGATGGAGCCGACTGCGCAATGGGATTTCGTCACCGCCGCGCAGGGCATCGCGATCGCGATGCTCGCCACGCTGCTGTTCACGCTGCCGCCGCTGCTCGGCATCCGGCGCATTCGTCCCAGCTTGATTTTGCGCCGCGAGATGGAAGAGACGAAGCCCGATTGGCGCACGCAGGCTCGCCCAAGCGCGCGCGTCAATCTTGGCCGGCGCGATCATCCTCGCTGGATTCGCGGGCATCGCGATGTCGTTCGCCACTGGCACTCCTCGCGACATTTGGCGAACCGGTGCGTATTTTGCCGGCGCACTTGTCATCAGCTTGGCGGCGTTATCCGCGGTGGCCTGGCTGATGTTGCGGGCACTCAAGATAGCAAGCCGCGGCAAGCTGCCTGCTTCCATCCGGCACGGCATCGCGAATCTATATCGTCCGGGCACTCACGCGCAGTCGGTACTCGTCGCACTTGGCATCGGCGTGATGTTCACACTGACCGTCTACTTGGTCCAACACGGCATGATCGCCGAGATGAATCGCACCGCGCCGCCGGGCATGCCCAACGTGTTCCTGATCGACATCGCGCCCAAGGATCGCGATGCGGTTCTCGATTTGATCAAGCAGCAGCGCGGCATTGAAGGGACGCCGGAGTTGATCGGCACGGTTGCCGCGAAGATCTCGACCGTTGACGGACAGCCGGTGGACCAGATGGACCTGAAAGGATTTGCCCGCCGATTCCGCACACCGCGATCCGTGACATCGGCCGGCGCGATGCCGGATTACGTCGAATCTGGTGCACGGCAGATTGGTGGAATCCGCGCTCCAGCGCAATCCGCAAGTCTGCGTCGACGAAGAGGCGGCGAAAATTCTGCACATCGCACCGGGCTCCCAGATCCGCTGGATCATCGCGGGCAAGGAAGTGCACAACACGCGTGGCCTGCGTCCAGAACATCGATTCCATCCATCTTTCCAGCCGCGTGGAATTTATTTTCAACACTAGCGCGCTGGCTGGCTTCCCGGTGATCTACTACGGCAGCCTGCGTGCGCAGCCCTCCGATGTTCCCGCGCTGCAAGAAGCGCTGTACCGGCGATTCCCCACGGTGACCGTAGTCAATATCGCCGACGTGCTGCAGATCGTTCAGGGCGTGGTGGATCGCATTTCGCAGGTAGTGCGTTTCATTTCGATGTTCGCGATTCTGGCTGGCGCAGTGATTCTATCCTCCAGCGTCGCCGGCACCCGCTTCCGCCGCATGCGCGAGGTGGTCATTCTCAAAACGCTGGGCGCGACCCGCTGGCGCGTGAGCCGCATTTTCTCGGTCGAGTTTCTGGTGCTCGGTGCGGTCGCCGGACTGATGGGCGGCCTGCTGGCCGGTGGATTCGCGAGCTTCCTGCTCAAGCGCATGCTCGATGCGCGGACGTCCATTCCCGTGGTTCCCGTCTTACTGTGCGTGGTCGCGACCGCGTTCATCGCTAACGCCGCCGGTTGGATGGCCAGCTTTCACATTCTCGGCCAAAAACCGCTCGAAATTCTGCGCGAAGAATAATCCGGGCTATTATTCTTTCCAAGCGCCCAATAATCGCCGCAATACCACGATTTGCCCCAGATGGTACGAATTATGATCCGCCACCAACAGCGCCTCGCGCAGAATTGTCTGGCCGCTGCCGTGCGGAATCTGGGCAAATAGGTCGGTCTTTTTGTCGGCCACCAGCTTTGCCATCGCCTTCAGATCCGCGCGGAAACTGCGCAAGCTGTTATTCCAAGCCGCGGCGGCGGGTGGCGCTTCGGTTTTCGGCCAGTAGCCTTCCGGCCACGCCGGCGACTTGTGCTTCGCGTCGCGGCTGAATTCCAGAATGTCCCACTGCGCGATGCGCATATGTTCCAGCAGTTGCCAGCCCGTGTGGGGTGCACCCGGCGGCTTCACGCCGCGCAAGCGCGAAGGAAAGTCCGCCATCACTGTGTCGAAGTCCGCGTGAGCGTTGCGTCCTCGCAAAAGATCCAATAGGTGTTGGCGCAATGCGTCCAATTCAGCCATGATCCAGGGGAACACAGCCCGGCGGGAATTTCAAGACGCCCGCTTTTTTGCCGCGCGCTTCGCCGCAGGTTTGGTGGCTGGCGCTTTCGTGACCGGCGGGGCCGGCTTGCGTCCCCAAAAGTCAGGACTCGCATCCGCCCATTCCTTGGGAACATAACTCATCACCGGATCCACGGCGAACAGAATGGATTCGTTGCTCGCGAAAGTCTCGTAGTATTCGCGCACGGTTTGCGGACCATTCGGAACGGCCTGGATGAGAGCCTGAACGCGCTTCGGTTCCTCGTCCAGGGACTTGAGCGATTCCATCGGCTGCAGCAAGAGAAACGTGCCGTCGGGTGCGCCCGACACGACTTGGTAGGTAGCCACCGGCTGATTGTCGCTCGATTTCTCGGCCGCGGCGACCAGTAGCCTGGCGAGTTCCACGTACTTTTGTCCCGCGCCTTCGCGAACCCTAACGGTCTCGATGCTGACGAAACGCATTTTAGGCACATTGATTTTGTCCGCCGCGAAGCTCAAGTCCGCCCGATATGCCGCGAGCATCGACCGCTGGTTGATGCGTAGCGCCGCGTCGTCCGAATCCAGCTTCGCGAACTCAGGAGTATCCAGCGCGGCCAGCGAATCGGCGATGGAAGCGAACGTCGCGTGGCCTTCCAAAAATACGGCCAGGGAGGTTCCGGTAATGTTCGTCAATCCCAGAATGTGTTGCGGATATTTGGCCTTCTCGGCCGCCTGCATGAACGCGGCTTCCGTCTTCTCGTGGGCCGCTGTCTTGCCTTCCTTGATCTCCTCGCGAAAAATTCGCAGAACGGCCGGCGGATTTTGTTGCGCGCCCAGCGGCAAAACGGCCAGCACGATTAGGAAGGCGCTTTTCATAGCTTTATCCTACTTCGTAAAGCGGTTTCGTTGCATTAGAATCAAAACTGCATGGCCACCACAGCGGACGTCGTCATTATTGGCGCCGGCATTGTGGGATCGAGCATCGCGTATCATCTCACCGAAGCCGGCGTTCGGAACGTGCTGGTGGTGGAGCGCGAGACTCGCCAGGGCCTCGGTTCCACGGGCAAAAGCATGGGCGGCGTGCGCGCGCAGTTCGCCACCGACGTGAATATCCGCATGTCGGTGTATTCCATTCCGTTCTTCGCGCGATTCGAAGAAGCCACCGGCCACCCTTCCGGCTACAAGCCGCACGGTTATCTGTTCATGGCCACCAACGAGTGGCACATGACGTACCTGCGCAAGAATCAAGCGCGCCAGAAATCTCAGGGACTGAAGAATGTGGAGCTGCTGACTCCCGACGACATTCGCAAAGTGTTGCCGCAGCTTCGCTCCGACGATATCATCGGCGGCAGCTTCTGTCCTACCGACGGCTTCGTCGATCCCGAAAGCGTCATGAACGGTTTCATGGGGCGCGCTGTCGAGCGTGGCGTTACGCTGTGGCGCGGCACGGACGTCACGGGCATTTATGCCGATCACGGCAAACTCTCCGGCCTGCTGACCACCAACGGCGGAGTCTCGTCACCGATCGTCGTCAATGCCGCCGGACCCTGGGCCGCTGCGATTGCGCGCATGGCAGGGGCGGAACTACCTGTCGCACCGCTGCGCCGCATGCTGGTTCTCAGCGAGCCATTCCCGGGATTGCCCGAGCGCCTCCCCATGATGGTCGATATGACCAGCGGATGGCACTTCCGCCAGGAGGGCCTAGGTGTGTTGATGGCTTGGGCCGGTACCGATCAGCAGCCGGGATTTCGCGCCGATTTCGATCCCGCGTTTATCGAAAAGGTTCTGACGCACGCCGCCGCGCGCGTCCCCGACTTCGCCCATCTGGCTGTGAATCCGCGCCGCTGTTGGGCTGGCCTGTACGCAATGTCTCCCGACCATCACGCCATTCTCGGCCCATCGCCCGACGTCGGCGGGTTCTACTTCGCAAACGGATTTAGCGGGCATGGCGTCATGCATTCCCCCGCGACAGGCCGCATCATTGCCGATTTGATCGTGCACGGCCAGACCCACATCATCGACGCACAGGATCTGAACGTGCAGCGCTTTGCCGAAGGCCGCGCGATTGAGGAGACCGCCATCCTGTAGCCGCACGCGCCCCTCACTTCGCCTCCCTCTCATACATCACCTTCCCGCCCACGATCGTGTAATCCACTTTCGCCGACCGGATTTCGTTCTCCGGCGCCGTCAATATGTCTCTCGACAACACCGTTACGTCCGCCAGCTTGCCCGCCTTCAGCGATCCCTTGATCCCCTCCTCAAAAGCCGCGTACGCATTGTTGATGGTGTATGACCGCAGCGCTTCCATCCGGCTCATCCGCTGATCCGGAAAAAACACCGTGCCATCCTTCAGCCGACGGCTCACCGAAGCGTAGAAGCACTGGATCGGATCGACGTCCTCCACTGGCGTATCGGTCCCGTTTCCAACCACCGCGCCCGATTTCATCAGCTTTTGCCAGACGTAGGCGCCGGCCTCGGCCCGCTCTCGTCCCAGCCGTGCGATCACGAACGGCCCGTCCGACGTGCAATGAATTCCCTGCATTGCGGCGATCACGCCTAGTGACGCGAAGCGCGGAATATCGGCCGGGTCCAGATGCTGCGCGTGCTCGATCCGCCAGCGCAGGTTCGTTTTCTCCGGATGTTCGCGAAAAGCGGCCTCATACAAATTCAGCACTTCGCGATTCGCCCGATCCCCGATCGCGTGCGTGCAAAGTTGAAATCCGTTGTCGATGGCCAGCTCCGCGGTTTGCTTGATGTCGGCCAGATTCTCCGTATTGATCCCGCTCCGATTCGGCGCATCGGCCGGCAAATCTGAATAGGGCGCCAGCAGCCACGCGCCGCGGGACCCCAACGCGCCGTCCATATATTCCTTGATCGCACGAACCGTCAGATGGCCGCCGCCCATGCCGATCATCCAATAATCGCGGAGCTTGGCCGCCAACTCGGGCCCCGGCGCGCGGAGCATCACCCACATCCGCAGACCAAGTTCGCCGTGCTCCACCATCTTCCGGAATAGATCCACCGTAGCGAACGGAGATCCGGCGTCCTCAAAGGTTGTGATCCCTTTCGAAAGACATTCGCGCTCGGCCAGTTTGATCTGGCGCCGTACCTGCTCTTCCGAAGTCAGAGACGAGCTCAACACACGTTCCACCAACTCCTGCGCCCGCTCATTGAGCAGTCCGGTCGGATTACCTTGCGGATCGCGCAAAATCTCACCGCCGGCCGGATCGGGCGTCGCCCGGCTCACGCCCGCTAATCGCAACGCCTCCGCATTCGCGAAACCCGCGTGCCCACTCGCGTGTGTCAGCCACACAGGATTGCCCGGCGAAACGCGGCTCAGGCTCTCGTGCACCGGAAATCCCCGCACGTTTGGCTGCGGTGCACGATCCCACTTGGCCTGATGAAAGCCGCTCCCCAGGATCCACGTTCCCGGCTTCGCCTCCTTCACGGCCGCCGACACCATCGCGACGATCTCGTCCCAGTTCTTCGCGTCGCGCAGGTCCAGCGTCATCTTCGACGCGCCCAATGCCGTGAAGTGCCCGTGCCCCTCAATGAATCCCGGAATCGCGAGCCGTCCCGCGAGATCGATCACCCGTGTCGAAGGCCCGATGAACTTGGCCATCGCTTCACTCGACCCGATCGCGACGATCTTCCCGCCCCGCGCCGCCAAGGCTTTCGCTTCTGGAGCTGCCTGCTCAAGCGTCACTACTCTGCCGTTGCGCAACACCAGATCCGCTGATTGGCATTCGGCAAGTTGCGCCCCCGCCAGCCCGGCGCTCACGGCGAGCGCAATCCACCAACGCTTCGAGCTGAATGCGACTACAATCATATGGACGTCCCTCCCCCGAGTTTCGCCCATCATGGCGCGAGTTCCAAATGTCGTTCCGCGGGAACGGGCCCTGCGCCCGCTGATTCGAGCTGTCCGCCGAGCTGCCGCAGCCCGCATGGCCTGCCCAGCGTGCGGTTCTCACGATGTCCGCCGGTCACATCGAAGGGGCTTTCTCGATTTGGCGCTCGCGTGTCTTTTCCTCGCGCCCTACCGCTGCCGCCACTGCCGCGTGCGCTTTTTTCGGATCTGGCGTTCTACCCCCAAGACGCCCGACGAGACTCCACGCGCTCCGGTGCTCATCATGCCGCGCCAGGTCCTGGCTGTGGATCCGGTCGAGCTAGATCCCGTTGAGCCCATCCAAGCGGAGCGTCCTCTTCCGCGCCTGGTGGAGCCGCCTCCCATCGTGGCCCAGCCGCTGCGGTTTACCCCTTCGCGATCCGTTCTCATTTTAGAGAGCGATCTCTCCATCCGCAAACTTCTCCGCCGCTTGCTCGATCGCCGCGGCTATTTCACCCGCGAAGTCATCAAGCCGGAGGATCTGCCGGCTGAGCTGCGCGAGCGCCGCGTAGATTTGTTGATCCTCGATGCAGCACTCATGGGCGCCAACGGTCTGGACGACGCCCTCGCCCTCGCTCATGTTCACCCCGATCTCAAGGTCCTCGCTCTCGCGTTGGAATCTGTCGATCAAGCCGACGTTCCGGAACGCTGTATCGCGCTCACCAAACCGTTCTCGCTCGAAGCTTTTCTCGAATCGGTCGACCGTCTGCTCGAACCCGCGACCCCGCCGGATGGCGAATAGCCGCGCTAACCTAAAACCAGTGGCTGGCTCCGGCACCTTCGTCGCGTGGCTTCGGCGAACGCTGCCGTTCCTGTCGATCGCCATCGTCATCGGCGTGGCGTACGATGGGTCGATTTTCTACGGCCGCTGGCGCGACGCTCGCGCTGGTGCAAAAGCGGTGGCTGCCAAAGAAGCGCAATACGACCGTAGCATCGTGGAAGTGCTCGGGGGCGATCGTTTGAAGATTCTCGACTTCTACGCCAGCCCGCCCACGATTCGCCGCGGGCAGCACGCCACGATTTGTTATGGAGTGAACGCCGCCCAGAGCGTGCGCATCGATCCCCCGGTCGAGCAGCTTCATCCCGCCGTCAGCCGCTGCCTGCAAGTCTCTCCGCAGCGCAATACCGACTACAAGCTCACCGTCGCAGACTCAGCCGGCCACACGCTAAGCCAGAGCCTGACGATTGAAGTGGCGCGATAGTTTTACGCAAAACCATGCTTGATGCGGTTCGACCGCTGCACCCGGCAATTCAGGCAAAGATCGATCGTCACGGTGGCGTCGGCATTTTCCAGGCCTGCCGCATGCAGCGCGTCTGCTTCCTCTTTCGACACCGCCTGCAGCGATAGTCTCGATCCCGGCGGCAGCTTCTGTTGGCAGCCGTCGCAATATCGTCCGTCGTTCTTGAGCATCGCCTACTAAAATAGAACTTGATCTCACCAGCGCGCCAGATCGCCTTCGATGTCCTTCGAAAAGTCCACCAGGGTGGCTATGCTTCCGACCTTCTTCTGCAGCGTTCAGCGCAACTCGATTCGCGGGACGCCGGCCTCGCATCGGAAATCGTTTTCGGATGCCTCCGCTATCAGGCCCAGCTCGATTATCTGATCGCTCGCCGTGTTCCGCGCGCACCCGAGTCCGAGGTCCGCATCGCTCTCCGCATGGGCATTTATCAGCTACGCTACCTCGATCGCATCCCGCCGCATGCCGCCGTGGGCGAGAGCGTGGAACTGGTGAAGCGCGCGCACAAAGCGTCCGGCGCCGGATTGGTCAACGCGATTCTGCGCAAAACGGATCGTGAGCCCGTGCCGTGGCCCGATCGCGAGCGGGCCTTGTCCACACCGGGCTGGCTGCTCGAGAAATGGGATAGCCAATTCGGCCGCGAAACCGCAGATCAAATTGCAGCCGCGTTCCTCCAGCCGCCCGAGATCTACATCGCGAGCACGGGGCGCATTCAGGACATTGGTGCGCAGTCCATCGTGCCGCTGCTCGATCTGCATCCCGGCCAAACATTTCTCGATGTTTGCGCCGCGCCCGGCAACAAAACCGCTCAAGCCATCGAACTGGGAGCTCGCGCCATCGCTTGCGATATTCACCTGCACCGCTTGAAACAGATGCGCGATCTCAACTGTCCACTCCTAGTCCTCGATGGCACGAAGCCGCTGCCGTTCCGCGTAAAATTCGATCGAATTCTGATCGACGCGCCGTGCTCCGGTACCGGTACTCTCGGCCGCAATCCCGAAATCAAGTGGCGCCTGAAGCCATCCGATTTGGATGACTTGCACGCCAAGCAAGTCGCACTGGTTCGCCAAGCCATGGAGCATCTGTGTCCCGGCGGCCGTCTGGTTTATTCCACGTGCTCGCTCGAACGAGAAGAGAACGAGCTCGTGATACAGGAAATTCCGGGCAACTGGCAAACGACTACGCGATTGCCGGGGCTGAACGCTGGCGACGGTTTCTTCGCCGCCATCATCTCCAGCGCCTAACTTAGGTGAACATCAAACACCGCCAGCCAATATTGCAGCGACTGCAGCGCGAAGCCACAAAACATCAGTGCGATTCCAACCACCCCCATGCGCCGCTGCGGCAAATGGTCGGCGTAATACTCCACGTGCGGGCTGAAGGCCATCCCCAGCCCCGTGACGAGCCCGGTCACCACTCCCAGCCGCGTTGCGAACAGCCAGGGATGATCGACGTGACGCACCAGTGCGCTGCAAACCAGCGCCGCCGCGATGTAGCCCATGGTCCGCAGCGCAGTCGTCCACAAAAACACGCGCGTCAGGCGAGGGCGGTCAGTTAAATATCGCATCGATGGCCGCACGCCGCGGCTGTAGGCGATCACTTGTCCGGCCGTAAGGAGAACGGCGTACACCGTCGCGAACGGAAGCCCGACCTGCGGGTAGAGCGCCGCGCTAAAGGCCGTGGCACGAATGGCGCTGAACAATGCTTCCCACGGCGGCGAGTAATGATCTTGACGCTTCGACATCCGGTTGAGCTCGATGGCGATCGTGATTCCCAGCGCCAGTCCCGATGCCACGCCAAACAGCAGCCCTAACCCGAGCCCGTAGCCCAGGCCGAATAGAATCGAATACGTCACCATGCGAGTCAGCAGCCGCAGCGGCCCATGCGGTCCGCCGAGTAAATCGTACGCCAGATAGAGGCTGCCGAGCACATCCAAGCAACTGCCCGCGATGCTGATGGAAGCAACCGTGTGGTGGTCCATCCATCGATTGTAGGCGTTGATTATTCGTCCCGGAGTGCCCGCATCGGATCGATCAACGAAGCTCGCCGCGCGGGAACATACGCTGCCAACAGCGTCACCGCGAGTAGCGGCACCGCGACCGCCGGCAGTAGCACCCAGTTCAACTGGCCGATCCACAGCGCCGACGTGAGCGCACGGCACGCGAAGACGCTGAGGATCAGTCCCGCACTCGCACCAATCGAGCTCAACACCAGTCCCTGCTTAAGCACCATGCGCAGCACACCCTGCCGGTCCGCTCCAATCGCCATGCGGATTCCGATCTCGCGCGAACGCCGGCTCACCGAGTACGCCACCAGCGCGTACAGCCCCACCAGCGCCAGCACCAGCCCCATGATCCCCAGGCTCGCGACAACTTCTACAATCGTGTCCGTGATCTTGGTCGCGCGTTGCGAAAAGAGATTCCGCATGGTTCGTGCGTTGGCGTAGGGCATCGCAGGATCGATCTGGCGCACCACGTCGCGCAACACCGGTGCGAGATTTCCGGCGTCAGCCTCGCTCGATTCCGCCGCCACCGTCAGCGCCGTCGGCCGGCCCTGCGTATATGGAAAGTAGACAAACTCCTGCGGCGGCTCCGCGATCCAGATGTATTTTCCGGTACGCGCGACGCCCACCACCTGCACTAGAGGCCCGGTCGCATCGTCCACATGAAACCGCTTTCCGATCGCGTCATCACCGTGACCAATCTGACGCGGCCAGTAGTGCTCGGCGAACTGCGTGTTCACTACCGCCACGCGCGGCGTGTTCGCCCCGTCAGACTCCAGGAACCCGCGCCCCCGCACGATCGGAATGTCCAAGGTTGCGAAATAGCCGTCGCTGACGTACCCGGTTCCAACCGTTGGGATCTGCTCCCCGTGCCGCAACGATCCACCCTCCGGAAGCACCCCGGTGCTGTCGAATCCGTAGCTCAGAGGAATCCCCGACATCAGCGCAGCCGACCGCACGCCCGCGGCCGAACGAGTCTTATCCAGAAGCTCCTTGTAGAATCGCCGCGTTTGTTCTTCGGTGTAATGACTCGGCGCAGTATCGAACGTGGTGAGATACAAATGATCCGTCCGGTAGCCGGCCCCTTGCTGGTATTGACTGCGGAAGCCCTGCCAGATCACCACGGAAACAACCAGCAGCACCACGGCGAGCGCCACTTGCCCCGCCACAATGAAGTTGCGTCCCCAAAGTCGCCTGCGTCCGCCGCTATCCGCATCGGCAGCCTTTAGCGCTGGAACCAAATCCAGCCGTGTGGTTTGAAGCGCGGGAGCGAGTCCGAAGAGGAATGTGCTCAGCAATGCCGCGACAATCGTGAACAGCAACACCCGATGATCCACCGCGGCGTGCACATCAATCGGGACATCGGTGGCCACCGGAAGGCTGTTGTACAAACTCACATTGGCGTAGTCCAAGGCCATGCCGGCCAGTCCACCCGCCAGCGCGATCAGGCAATTCTCGAGCAAAAGTTGACGAATCAGAGCACCGCGTCCAGCGCCGATTGCGATCCGCACCGCCATCTCCCGCGAGCGCGCGCGAGCCCGGCTGAGCAGTAGCCCCGCGACGTTGGCGCAAGCCACCGCCAATACACACAGCGACAGCAGTAATTGCATAGCCGCGACGCCCGCCGCAGCCGGCGATCCCTTCACGCGCAATTGAAACTCGGTGAGCACCTGCATCTTTTGATCCCGGTTCGTCACCGGATACATTTGTTCCAGCCGCGCTGCAATCGCCGCGATATCCGCCTGGGCTTGCGCGACGCCGATTCCGGGCTTGAGCCGGCCCTTCACGGTCAACCAGCGAACGTCGCGTATCTCCAAAGTGTTTTGCTGATTCATCCGCGGCGACATCGCCAGCGGAACGAAGATCGACGGCTTCAGATCCTGGTTGTCGATGCCGGTGAACCGCTCGGGCGACACGCCCACAATCGTGCACTCCACGCCGTCCAGCCGAATGGTGGATCCTACAATCGAAGGATTCGCGTTGAACTGGCTCACCCAGAAATCGTGCCCCAGCACGACCACCGCATCACGTCCCACGGCCTGATCTTCCGAATCGAGAAACGCGCGCCCCAGCGCCGGTTGCACGCCCAGCGTACGGAAGAAGTTTCCCGAGACAAACACACCATACGCGACCTTGGGCAGCACCGTGGCGTCCGGGCTAAAGGTGAACCGGCTGAATCCTTCGGCAATCAGCCCCTCGAATGTGCGATTATTATCGCGAAAATCGCGATAATCCGGGTACGATATCCGCGTGTCGGCGCCGAAAGGACCCATCTTGGCGGGCGCCACCGACACTACGCGGCCTGGGTCAGGAACCGGCAGCGGACGCAGGATCAACACGTCGGCGATGCTGAAACTCGCCGATGTGGCCCCGATCCCGATCGCCAGCGACAAAACGGCAACCAGCGTGAATCCCGGATTCTTGCGTAACATCCGCAGGGCGTGGCGTAACGATCGCAGCATTTGAGCCGACTAAGGCAATTGTTCCACCGTCCAAAGCATGTTGAAAATGCGGCCTCGTTAGGCCGAACCATGGAGCGGATTCGGGACGCACCGTTCGACTTCGGACACCTGCGGCCCGGCCAGGCGCTATCGCTTGTCTTGCTTCGCCGCCTCGACGATCGCGTTCAGCGTTGGACTATCCTTGCCTTCCGGGGCCGAGCTTTTGAAAGTCCGGATATAGGCGTAAATGTCCTTCGCCTTCTTGTCGGGCAGCGACTCCGCGCTGAAATTTGGCATGGCTGTGGATGGAATCACCGGCGCCACGTTGGCGCGTCCGCGCAGAAACGTGACGAACATCTGCTCGGTGGCAAGGTGTCCCCACCGCCCCACGAATGGGCGCGCCCCGGTCTCGCCATTGTATCCGTGGCACGCATAACAGCCGTAGTCGTAATAAAGCTTCTTGCCAGTCACCGCGTTCCCAGCCACCGGACTGCTGGGTGCAGGTGCGGCCGTGGAAGCCTGCGCGTTCAATGCCAAGGGCAGCGCCACAATCATCGCCGCAGCCGTCGCCATAGACAACAACAAGCGATTCGAATTCTTCTTCATGCCAATATCCTTTACCGCGGCTGCGTGATCACGTCGATCATATAGGGCTCGCCGCGTTTCGCCGAAGCCACCCCGCGCCGCAACGCGGCCGACAATTTCGTGGGATCGCTAATCGGCCCCTCACCAGCCATGCCGTAGCCCTCCGCCATCTTCGCGTAGTCGATGTACGGATTCCGCAGCGTGTTGCCGATATCCGCCCGGTCCGTGCCGCGCCCGCGAACGCCGGCCATGTATTCCACGAACATGTATTCCTGATGCCACGCCCGATTGTTGTGCATCACGGAAAGCAAAGGCAGCTTGTGATGCGCGGCGGTCCAGAGAACGCCAGGCGCATAGTTCATATCGCCATCGGTTTGGATATTTACGACAAATCGGTTGCGAGCCTTCGCCGCCAGCGCCGCGCCCACCGATGCCGGCGCGCCATAACCCATGCCGCCCGCACCCTGTCCGCCCAGGTAGCTGTAAGGCCGATTGTGATCCCAAAGCTGATTGTTGTGGCTGCCCGAAAAGGGACTAGGCGAGGCGAAGCACCAGTCTTCATGCATGATCAGCGGCCACAGCTCCGCATACACGCGCGCCGTGCTGATGGGCGAGGCGTTCCATCCGGCTTTCGCCTTCTCCACTGCCTGCTCCACCGCGGCCACGTGCGCATCGTGATTCGCCCGCGCGTGTTTGGCTGAGCGCTCCTGAATCCGCGCCTTTTGCTCCGCAGTCAACTGCCGCTTCACTTCTTCGATGAGGAGCGGAAGGCTGGCCTCGGCGTCGGCCTCAACGGGAGGCGCCGATTTCTCGGGGGGGCCAGGCCGCCCGAAGTTGCTGGCTCGCAGAATGCCTCCGAAATCGATGTCGGTGGTGTCGCGCGACCGCGCAATTTTCGCCAGCCCCGGACCGGTGATGGAAGCTTGCGCCCCGCTGGTCTCCAGACCCAGCACGTAGTCGTAATTAGTGTCCGCGCCCGGTCCGCACAAGGGGTGACGCTGCGGGAAACTCATCGGACCTGCAGTCGCCGCCGTGCTGGTCGAAGCTCCCACCAGTTCGGCCAGCTCCACCGCGCGCTTCACGCCTTCGGGTGTCCGCAAACGTCCCACGGCGATCCTGGGGTTTTGCGCCTGTACCAAAGCTTTCGCGATTTCCCGCGCCAGCGTGGCGTCGATGGTCGGGAACTGCGGCGGCGTATAGCCGGGAATCCGCAAATTCGGGACGTTCTCCTTCTGAATTTCGGAGCTCAGCACTACCAGAGTCGGCGCGGTTGGCGGCGTGACGGCTTCGTTGTAAGCGCGTTGAATCGCCACCAAAGCTTCTTCCACGGTCTTCGGCTCCGCGTCCCATTTGGTATAGCTGCGAACCAGGCCGGCCATATCGTGCGCGGTGTGGGCCGGAATAAAATCCGGATCGTTGCCCGCGATCATCAGCATCGGAACGCGGTCGTAGTAGGCCTGATAAATGGACATCGCGGCGTGCTGAATTCCGATGGTGCCGTGCAGCACCGCGAGCATCGGCTTGCCTTCCGCTTTGGCGTAACCGTGCGCCATGGTGACAGCCGACTCTTCATGCAGCGCTGTGATCCACTCCGGCATCACATTAGGCGGATTTCCGTAATTGATGACCGATTCCTGGAAACCTTCGAAACTCGATCCGGGATTCGCCGCCGCATACTCGATCCCCAGGTCGCGAATCGTCTGGACCATCAGATCCGAGCCCGGCCGCGTGATGCTGCGGACGGCCACCGGCGGCCGAATATTCCCGGCCTCGCGGTCCAGTTGCTTTTCTGTCGGAGCCGGCGCCCCGGCAGTTGATGCGGCGCGTCTTCCATCGCCGCTACCAGTCTGAGCTTCCACCAACGGAGTCGACGTAACCAGCGCCGCCGCGCCCGCAGCTCCAGCCGCTGCATTCTTCAGGAAGCCGCGCCGTCCCACTGAGGTGTTCTTAGATGCCGGGTTCTTCGATTTCGCCATTTTTTTCTCCGCCCTGTTCGGCCACAATCATATCAATCTCCGGCTTCGGCGTCAGGGAACTGTCCGGTTCAGCATTCATCACGTCGGTGTCTGAGGCGAAAGCCTTATTCTAGAGCGCCTGTAGAAACCGCAGAATTGAGGTATGAGAACACTCGTGGTGGGTCTGTTCTTGGCTGCCAGCCTCTTTGGCCAGTACGGCCACCAGCGATTCAGCTTCCAGGAAGCCTGCTACAAGAATTTCGGCCTTCCCTATTGCCAGGGGAACGATTTCGCGATCAAGCCTCAGAAGGGGAAAAGCGATTCTCTTCGCGGCATCGGCGCGGATGTTGACCCGTTCCCGGCAACGAATGTAACGGCGGCTGACATTATGGCTGGCTCCATCGACTGGAGATTTGCCGACCCCTCCGCCGACACGCTGGTCGGGTTTCACGCTAAGAAACTCGCGACCGGAACTTTGGCTCGCAAGGCGAGTGCGCAGTTGTTGGCTAACTTCGGGCTCACTTCCGCGGAGATTGACAGCGTACTCGATCGCATGTCGGGCGTGGAGCAGGTGGGGATCTCGGTCGGCCCAAACCATACCATCGTCATGATCACTGGTCGTGGCAGCGATTCAACTCTTCCCCCGCTTGAGCCTGGCTGGAAAGCCACGCCGGTGGTGGGAAACGCACTGTTGGTGGGGCAGGCCGATGCCGTTGATCAGGCAGTCCAGCGCCTCGCGAAAGACGACCCGCCGGGTGAGATGATGCGCGTGGCGATGAAGCGGCAGGCCATTAACGAGTTTTGGGCCATTGGATTCGCCGCGGGTCTGGACGCCGAGCACGCCAAAGTGAAAAGCTTCTCCATGCAACTGCTGATTCGCGACCATATCACAAGCGCGCTGGCTCTGGAATTCAACGCACCGCCCGACGCGAAGGCACTCGGCGCCTGGGCTCCCGCGCTCAAAGCCGTGGTGGAAGGGAACCTGGTCCACGTCACCACGATGATGGAAGCCGATGAAGTCCAGCAAAAGTTGAGTCAGATAGCGGCCAGCCCGATTGGAGAAAACCTGGCGGGCCTGGTGAAACCAACGCTCTATCTCCCGATCCCTGCAGCCACCGCGCCGGAACTGGCCAAGCCGAAGATTTACGGCTTAGACTAAGAAACCGCTCCCTCACGGTCGCGGCTCCGTCAACTGCGCTCCAGCCCCTCCCGTGCTAACATCATGTAAAGTTCAGCATGATCGAAGTCCTCCCCAGTATCCTTGCGGCCGATTTTGCGCGACTGGGCGAAGAAATCGCCAAAGTCGAGCGCGCCGGCGCCACCATGCTGCACGTCGACGTCATGGACGGCCACTTCGTCCCCAACATCAGTATCGGAGTCCCGGTCGTCGAGTCGATCCGTAAGTTTACAAAGCTCAAGCTCGATGTTCACCTCATGATTTCGGACGCCGATAAATACGCCCCAGAGTTCATCCGCGCCGGCGCCGACTATATCCTGGTCCATCAGGAAGCTTGCACCCATCTCGACCGTACCCTCCGCCTCATCCGCGCCGAGGGCGGCCGTCCCGGGGTCGTGCTGAACCCCGCCACGCCGATAAGCATGATCAGCGAGGTCCTGGATCTGGTGGATCACGTGCTCATCATGAGCGTCAATCCCGGTTTTGGAGGCCAGGTTTTCATACCCAACGCTCTCAAGAAGATTCAGGCGCTCGCGTGGCGCCGCAAAGAGTTAGGATTGAATTTCGCCATCGAGATCGATGGTGGAGTCGCCCGGGAGAACGCCGGTGATATCACTCGCGCCGGGTGTGACTGGCTGGTTGCAGGGTCGTCGATTTTTCACACTCCGGACCCCGGCCAGTCGTTTGTCGAATTGCAGCGGGCGGCGCGCGACGCCGTTCTCATAAGCGTTTAACTGAGAAGGTCCATAAAGGTTTAATCTATAAGGTTGGAATCAAGCATGGCACGATACTTTCTGATCGCGATAGTAGGAGCGGGTCTTTTGACCTCCTGCGGCTTCCATCGTAAGAAATATGATGACCCGATCACCAAGGACACCAAACAACCGGACAAGGTTTTGTTTGATCGCGCCATCGACGATATCGAGCACAGCCGCTACGAAATCGCGCGCATCACGCTGAACACCCTAATCAACACCTACGATCAGAGCGAGTTCCTGGCCAAAGCCAAGCTCGCGGTCGCCGACAGTTGGTTCCGTGAAGGCGGCGCCGCCGGTCTCGCGCAGGCCGAAGCCGAATACAAGGACTTCATCCTGTTCTACCCCACCATGGAAGAAGCCGCCGAGTCGCAGGAAAAGATCTGCCAGATCCACTACAAGCAAATGGACAAGGTGGATCGCGACCAGGCGCAGGCCATCCGCGCCGAAGACGAATGCCGCCAGCTCATCGTGCAATTTCCGAACAGCAAATACGTTGACGAGACCAAGCAGCTGCTGCGCAACATCCAGGAAGCCATCGCCGAAGGCGAGTATTCAGTCGGCGCATTCTATCTGAAGCGCGGCGACAACTCCGCCGCGGCCAGCCGGCTCGGCCACGTCGTGGAACAGTATCCTCTATATAGCAAAGCTGACTTGGCGCTGTGGCAAGAGGGCCAGGCCTATGGTCATCTCGGCAATCGCTTCCGCAAACAGGAAGGGGAAGCGTATTCCCGGATCGTGCGCGATTATCCGTTGAGCGATTATGCCGATGACGCCGCCGCTAAATTGAAAGAACTTGAAATGCCGGTGCCGGAACCTGATAAAGCCGCGATGGCGCGTATGCAGTACGAGAAGGACCATCCCGAAAAACCAGGCAAGCTGACGCGTTACACCCAGGCTCTCCGCCGAGGCCCGGATATGACAGCGGCCGCGCATCAAGGCGATCCAGCGATGACGACTTTGCGGCCCTCCGTTCCGCCGCTGGTTCCGCAACCTGCCGGTGCAGCCGGCGGCGCACTGAACGGCGATGTGACGGCCACGCCTGTCACCGATTCCACTGCGCTCGATACCAAGCCCGATGCCCGTACCGGAGCCGTCACTGCCACGCCTGCCACGCCAGCCGCGGCGTCCACCGATGCATCGCCGCAGGCGCAACAAACCACGCAACAGGCATCCCAACAAACGGCCACAGACCAAAACGGCAAGAAGAAAAAGAAGAGCAAGAAGCAGCAGACCGCGGCGCCGACCACCGATCAGCCCGCCACTGCTACGCCGTCTACAGCCCAGCCCGCGGCAAGTCCATCCGGAGTAGCAGCGCCGGCCGCCTCGCCATCCAATTGAGCCGTATTCTCCTCGCGGATGACAGCCCGCACGCCCAGCGCATGGGGGAGCGGATCCTGCGCGAGGAAGGCTTCGAAGTTGTCAGCCTCACCGACGGCAACGCCGCCATGTTGCGCATGGCCGACGTCGACCCTGACCTGATTCTCGCCGACGTCTTCCTGCCCGGAAAATCCGGCTTCGATCTTTGCCGCTACATCAAGAATGAACCGCGCTTCAAACACGTGCGCGTGGTTCTCACTGCTGGCTTGCTAGAGCCATTCGACGAGGACGAAGCCAAGCGCGCCGGCTGCGACGCTATTCTCAAGAAACCGTTCGAGGCTTCGAAAGTGGTCAGCACCATCGACCCGCTGGTGAAGGAAGCGCAAATGGCCCGCGGTCTGTTCGCCGACGTGATCGCCGCCGCCCAATCAGCGCCCGAACCGCCCAAGACCCCGGAGCCCGCGCCGCCGCCAGTTCCTGAAATCGATCCCGAACGCGTTCGCGCTGCCATCACCATCGCCCTCGACGCCGCTTTGCCCGCCATGATTCAGGAAATTACCGAACGAGTCCTGATAGCATTGGGACATTAGAACATGCCCGAAAATACATTCGATATCGTGTCCAAGATCGACCTGGCGGAAGTGAGCAACGCCGTCCAGCAGGCGCTCAAAGAGATCCACCAGCGCTTCGATTTGAAGGATTCAAAATCCGACATTCAGCTCAACGAAAAAGATAACAAGCTGGTGCTCTCGAGCGCCGACGAATTCAAGTTGAAAGCCGTCACCGACGTGCTGCAGCAGAAACTGGTGAAGCGCAATGTGCCGCTGAAGGGTTTGACGCACGGCCCGATTATTCCCGCAGCCGGATCCAGCGTTCGCCAGGAGATTACGCTGCAGCAGGGCATCGCGACTGAGAAGGCGCGCGAGATCGTGAAAGTGGTGAAGGACAGTAAGAAGAAAGTACAAGCCTCCATCCAAGGCGATTTGGTACGCATTTCCGGCAAGGATCGCGACACGCTGCAGGAAGTGATGGCGCTGCTGCGCGGCAAAGACTTCGGCATCGACATGCAGTTCACCAACTATCGCTCCAACTAAGCTCCGGATTTCATGCCCCGCCGCATCGAGAGCCTGTTTATCAACGGGCCAGCCGGAAAACTGGAAGCGCTGCTTGAAGAGCCAGAAGATCAGGACCCGCGCCACGCCGTTCTGATTTGCCATCCGCATCCGCAGCACGGCGGAACAATGCACAACAAAGTTGTCTACCGCATCGCCCGCGGATTGCGGCGAGCCGGGGCGGTGGTGCTGCGATTCAACTTTCGCGGCGTCAATTTGAGCCAAGGCGAATACGGCCGCGGCATCGGCGAACTGGAAGACGCCCGCGCCGCTCTTGCCGTGCTGCGGTCGCGTTATCCCGATCTCCCGTTTTCGCTGGCTGGATTTTCATTCGGTTCGCGGATCATTTTGAAACTGGGTTGTGAGATTAGTGATCCTAACAGACTGATCGCCGTGGGTTTTCCGGCCAACCTATCCGACAGCCAAAGCGTCGGCCACTGTCCGGTGCCTAAGACATTCATCGTCAGCAGCAACGATCAATTTTGCGCGATCCCGGCGATGGAATCATACTTCGCCGCACTCCCGGAACCGAAAGAATTGATCTGGGTGAACGCCCAGGACCACTTTTTCAGCGGCGCGCTCGACGAATTTGAAAATGAGATGTTTCGAACAGGTTCTAGCTTGTAGCGTGGCGCATCTCGCGCTGTACCCGGCGAGCGGCCCGTTGGCTTATCAGGTTCGCAACCTTGCCCAGGAGCCCCGGAATGTCCTCAGGCGTGATGAGCATGCGGGCCTGAGTCGGCTTGGGAGGCTGGTTCTTGGCGTTCTGATAGGTAGTTACAATCGCCGTCGCCGGTTTGTAATCCATGATACGGGCGTGCGCCAGAACCTTCAGACCGGCTTCGGGCGATTCCATCTGCAAGTCGCTAAGGACCAGCTCGTATTCCTGCTCATCCAGCATTGGTATAGCTTCAGCGGCGGAAGCTGCTGAATCCACGTGATATCCACTAGCTTCGAGAACGGTCTGCAAGGTTAAACGTGAGGTAGGGTCGTCGTCTACCAGGAGTACTCGAGCGAGCTCGAACGTGCACCGATCAGTTTCGTGAGTAATTTTCATTTCGGCGCCACCCGCGTCCTAGGTATAGTCTAACCGATGATCCGAGAAATGGAAGCGAAGATTTTGGCTCGAGCGGCTTTAATCAGTTCGGGAATACCCGCTGGAAGATCTGATTGATATTCCGTAACTGCTTGGAAACAGAGAACGTATCCTCCAGAGCCTCGTGCTTCAAGTGTTGTGTTACAACTGGGTCGGATTCTATGGCCGACCGGAAGTCGGCGTCTGATTCCCAGGCTGCCATGGCGTGGCCCTGCACCAATCTGTAAGCTTCCTCACGTGACATGCCAGCCGCCGTGAGATCAAGTAATAGTTGGCCAGAAAACACTAGGCCTCGCGTCAGATCGAGGTTTCGCTTCATTCTGTCGGCCGAAACCCGGAGACCGGAGATCAGCCATAGGGTCCTGGCCAGCATGTAATCCACCGCCGTCGTTGTATCGGGCAGGATAATGCGCTCGACCGACGAGTGAGAAATGTCGCGCTCGTGCCAAAGCGCAATGTTTTCGAAGGCTGCTTGCGCGTTGGAACGGACGATGCGAGCCAGCCCGCAGATCTGCTCGCAGGTTACCGGATTCCGTTTGTGCGGCATGGCGGACGATCCCTTTTGGCCCTCGGCGAATGGCTCTTCAACTTCGCGGACTTCGGTGCGCTGCAGATGCCGGATTTCGAGCGCGATCTTTTCGAGATTAGCCGCCACCAGCGCCAGTGAGGCGACGTAGTTGGCGTGGCGATCGCGCGAGATCACTTGAGAAGCGATGGCGGCCGGCCGCAATCCCAATCGCTGGCAGATGCGCTCTTCGGCCTGCGGTCCGATATGGCCGAAGGTTCCGACCGCGCCTGAGATCTTGCCTACGCGCATTCCCTCGGCGGCGGCTGAGAAGCGCGTGAGATTGCGCTGCACTTCGTCGTACCACAGCGCCAGTTTGAGTCCAAAGGTGATCGGCTCGGCGTGCATGCCGTGAGTTCGCCCGATTTGGACGGTATCTTTGAACTCGAACGCACGCGTCTTGAGGGCGGCGGCGAGTTTGTTGATGCCATCGAGAATCGCATCCGAGGCGCTGCGAACCATGAGGGCCTGCGCGGTGTCGACGATGTCGTTGGAGGTGAGGCCGTAATGCAGCCAGCGCGAGGCAGCGGCTTGATCGGCGGCGGCCAGGCTCTCTGAAACCGCCGTGGTGAATGCGATCACGTCGTGCTTGACCTCGCGCTCGATCTCCTGAATGCGCTTGAGGTCGAAGCTCGCGTGTTTACGCAGCATGCGCGCTGCTTCCGGCGGCACATCGTTGGTTTGCGCCAGCGCTTCGGCTGTGGCCAACTCCACTTCCAGCCACTGGCGGTATTTGTTTTCCTCGCTCCAGATGCGCGCCATCTCGGGGCGCGTGTAGCGTTCGATCATTAGTAGGTAAACACCTCGGTTTGTTGTTTCGGTTCGGCGACCACCAGCCGGGTGAAGAGCGCGCGGCGCGCCCGATCCAGCGCGTGAGTGGCCTGGTTGCGAACGATCTCGGGATGATTGTTGTGCTCGCTCAAATGGCCGAGCACGAGCGTATTGATTGTCGAATCCAGATCGGCGCGGATAAAATCGCAAACCACGTCGTTCGACAGGTGGCCCTTGCGGCCCATCACACGCTGCTTGACGGACCACGGGTAGGGGCCGACCTTGAGCATTTCGAGATCGTGATTGGATTCCAGCACCAACAGATTCGCGCCGCGCAGGTGGAACTTGATGGAGTCCGTGACGTAGCCCAAGTCAGTCACCAAACCTACTTTAATTCCTTGGGCGCGAAAACAGAAGCCGACTGGATCAATTGCATCGTGAGGAATTGTAAAGCTGTCGACCTCGATATCGCCGACCGAAAACGTCAGTGCCGGCCTGGAAGCAATCCAGGCGCGGCGTGAACTCGCCCCAAGGAATCGCGGGCGCGGTGAGTCTAGTGATGAAGATCGGCACAGCGAGCTGGCGAGCCAGGGCTACCAAACCGCTGACGTGATCGGAATGCTCGTGCGTGATCAGTATCGCGTCCAGCGTTTCTGGATCTTCATTGATGCAGGCCAGCCGGGCGAGGATGTCGCGCTTGCTGAGACCTGCGTCGACCAGAATGCGCGTTTTTTCGGTGCGGATGAAGGTGGAGTTTCCCGAGCTGCTGCTGGCGAGAACGCAGATTTTAACTATGGGAGGCCTCCATTGGAGGAAAACCGCTTGCTGACGCGCGCGGCTCGGCAATGAGACTGAGCCGTGACCGTGAGGGAGCGGTCGCTACTCAAGTGCTTCGGGCTCACGCTGGATGTTGTGTTCACCGGCCGTCTTCTTCTCCCAATACTTGCGCAGCCATGCTTCCCAGCTTCGGCCGGCGGCGGTGTCGCGTCCAGTGAACGCCAAGCCCTGGATTTCCGAATAAGGAATCGAGAATTTCGAATCGTTGTTCTTCAGGAACACGCGCACGCGAGAGTCGGCCAGCGTCGGGCCGTTTTGCCGATCGAAGATGTAGCCTTCCACTTGCGTGCCGTTCTTGAGCGTAATGGTGACGTCGCCGCGATAGTCGAATGCCTTTTCGAGCGCAAGGCGGATTTCTTCCTCGGTGGCGAGCGGCGGAATCCAACCTTCCAGCTGATCGTGGGAGAAGCCCGGGACCACTTCCAGAATTTCGGGATTTTCGATCTCGCTCATGCCTGTTGCGATTCGCCGGCGGGAGTTTCGAGCTGGATATTCACGAAGGGATTGTGCGCGTGGACCGGCCGCACCGGCTCGGCGAGCAATCGCTCAGCGTCTTGATCGGGGTAGGCATTGAACAAATAGCCGCGCGCTAGAGCTGCGAAACCACGCATCGAGGAAAATCCATCGTGAACGGCGGAAGGCTCGAAGCCGCAATGCACCATGCAATTGGCGCACTTGGGATTGCCCGATTCGGTACCGTATTGCTCCCACGCCGTGGTTTCCATCAGCTCGGCGAAGCTATCGGTGTAGCCATCCTGCAACAGATAGCAGGGCTTCTGCCAGCCGAACAAATTGTAGGTGGGCATGCCCCAGGGTGTGCAGTTGTATTGGCGCTTGCCCATCAGAAATTCCAGATACAGCGGCGATTGATTGAACTGCCATTTCTTCTTGCGATTCGAAAGGATCGCCTTGAAAGTGCGGCGGGTGCGGGCGCGTCCGAGGAAGTGCTGCTGGTCGGGCGCCTTGTCGTAGGAGTAGCCGGGCGCGACCATCATTCCTTCGACGCCCAGATCCATCATTTCGTCAAAGAATGCCCGGACGCTTTGCGGATCCACGCCGTCGAACAGCGTGCTGTTGGTAGTGACGCGGAATCCGGCTTGGACTGCCTCGCGAACGGCGTCGACGGCGATCTCGTAACCGCCTTCGCGGCAGACCGAAAAATCGTGGTGGTCGCGCTGGCCGTCGAGATGGACGGAGAACGTGAGGTACTTGCTCGGTTTGAAGAGCGATAGCTTTTCCTTGAGCAGCAGCGCGTTGGTGCAGAGGTAAATGTACTTCTTGCGCGCGACCAGCCCTTCGACGATCTTGTCGATTTCCGGGTGCATCAGCGGCTCGCCACCAGGGATGGAGACCATGGGGGCGCCGCATTCGTCGACGGCTTTAAAACATTCCTCGGGTGAAAGGTTTCGCTTGAGAATGTGGGCGGGATACTGGATTTTGCCGCAACCCGCGCAGGCCAGATTGCAGCGGAAGAGGGGCTCGAGCATGAGGACCAGCGGGTAGCGCTGGCGGCGCTTGAGGCGCTGCTTGAGGACGTAGGTTGCTACGGTCCACATTTGCGAGACTGGCACTGGCATAAGTGAGGTGGCCTAAAGGTCCATTGTAGCGTGGCTGGTTGCTGGTTGTTGGTGGCTGGTTGTTGGTTGCTGGGTGGGGGTGGATGGTGTATGCGGAGCGGCGATTTTTTCCAAATTTCAAAAACGAACCCACGAAGGGGGGCGCGGGCAGGTGGCGCTCATTACTGGAACGCCGCGCCACTAGATGGCGCATCAGGCCTAGTTTTGTGTTTGTTGGTGATTTTCTTGAGGATTGGCGCGTTGGTAATTCGGGATTGGCCGGTTGGCTGGTGGCTGGGAGGCGAATCGGTCAACAGGCTGATGGAAGGATAGCGCGCGGGGAGGCTGCTGGATGGGTCGGGGCGGATAAGGTGATGAGGGGGAAGGGGGGAAAGGGGAAGCTGAGAGGTCAATGGCTCAATCTTCTTCAACCTTCCGACTTCTCTTTCGAGAATCGAGGGATGGAACTGCTGACGGTGTCGAAGTTTACGGACTTCACATAACGGACCTCCAAGGATTGGTACCTGAGGGCGGCGTCATCCTGGGAGTTGTTCGCTGGTGTGGGATCTTCGGCGTCGCTCGTCACCCAGACTGTGTATTGAACGTCTGGACTGTCGACAAGAGGGCTGCTCTCGGAAAAAGGGAAAAATGAATTGTCTGAAACTGAGATATCCGCGCTTTCATCCAACCCCTGAACGCGGGCTGCTTTGTCGAACAGTACCACATTGAAGTGTTCTTTTCGGTGACCAAATGCGAGGTATTTTGCACGCGCGAAAGGGCTGGGATAGCCAGCTTGTACCGACGGATAGACAATTCCATCCAGTGGGAGAGGTGGATATTCTGCCGTTGCAAGAAAATCAGCGATTGCTTGAGTTGGAAGATATTCGATCGGCTGGTCATTCGGCATAATCGGCTTCGAAATGCGCCAGCTAAGTCCACGCACAAAGTGTGCTCGCTTCATACGGTGTCGGTAGGCCTCGTCGAAAAGGCTTCCTTGCTCGTCGCGCAAATCGTTTAGGGCTGCGAGGTCCAGCAATCTTAGAGGTCGCGTTACCTCAAAACAGCCGATCAGAACTTTACAGCCGACGGGCGGCCGCACCTCGGCGAGCGCTACGTCTGGATCTGTGGCCCCGTAAAATACGGCAGACTCCGGAGGCGTTCATGCGTCCGGCGACGGCTTTCGATGCAGGTGGGGGCCCGATCTCTGAATTCGGACGCTTCATTGCCTCTCTGAGTTCCCGCTCCTTCTGAAACTCTCGCGCGCGATATAGCGTGGTGAGGGCTGTTCCTGGTCCTGCTGCCACGATGACGGACCGTCCGGATCTTGTGCGGTACGCATCAATTCCGTCGAAAATTGATGCCAGCACATACTCGGCGTGCTTGTTGAAATACCGAGTCTGGGTCTTCAGGGATTTTTCGAAATCATACCAATCGCTTTCGAAATCCTCAGTGTCCGCAGACTTGTTCCTGGCGTAGCGTACCTCGGAGTCAAAGGGATTGTCTTCGAATTGGCCTTCCTCCTTCTCAGCGGAGTGTCGTTCTAACAGCACGGAGCGAACGTCGTCGGCGATGGCGGCATCTGTTACCGCCAACTCGCTGATTACCTCCTGTACAGGCCGGCCGTCAGGAGGATCTGTATCGTCGTGGTAGTCAGTGCGGTGGTAGAATTCGGCGAGAATGATGCCGACGGCGTCCGCTATTTGATCGACGGAAAAAGTGTTCCCCTCTTCCCCACAATATGAACAGGTTGCCCGCGCACCGTTTTTCTCAATCTCTTCGACGAGAAATGACTCTCTTGCGCACCAGAAACACACTCGCGGCTCGCTCGGTTTAATAGGAGACTTCACCTTTAGGCGCGGCCTTTCTGGCTAGCGTGCTTGCTGATCCGCCGGGGACCCGGCGCGCGGTTGATATGATGAACCAAGGGCCATTCCCATGACGTTGATCATTGATCTTCCCGATGAGCAGCAGGCGGCGCTGGTGGCCAAAGCCCGTGCGCAGGGCCTCACTGCCGAGGAATACGCCCGACAGGTGCTGCAGCATGATCTGGCGCCGGAGTGGCTGCAGAAATCCTGGGAAAGCGCCAAGCAAGCCGGCCTGGATCAGCTTTCGATGGAGGAGATCGACGCGGAGATTGCCGCGGCACGGAAGGGGCGGCGTGAATCCCGGTTGCAGCCGGGTTCATGATTCGGGTTGTTCTCGACACTAACATAGCCGTCTCGGCCCTCCTTCAGCCCCTTCGACCGCCCGCTCAAGTGTTTGTGCTCGTCCTCGGCGGCTCGGTTCAATTGTGCGTCAGCGGCGCCATCTATGCCGAGTACGAAGAGGTCATCAGCCGTCCAGACTGCGACGGAGTGAAGCGGTCATAGCGGGCGCGCTTCAGCTGATTCGCGAGAAGGCTTTGTGGGTCCGGCCCACGGAGACGGTTCGGGCTTGTCAAGATCCGGACGACGATATTTTCCTGGAATGCGCCCATGCGGCGCACGCGGACTATCTGTTAACCGGGAATCTTAGACACTTTCCCCCGTCGTGGGAAGGCACAAGGGTCGTGAGTCCGCGATGGTTTCTCAATTGGCTGTTGGCTGAGAAGGCCGATCCGATCGGATAAATGCTAGCCCGCGCGAGAGACCTATTCCCCCGGCGCCCGGTACCGCATTTTGACTTCGAGCGCTTTGTCCACCTCTTCCACCGTTAGCAGAGGCGTCGTTCGGACCAGCACCGTGCCAGTTCCCGCT
The DNA here is from genome assembly GCA_963772905.1 of Bryobacterales bacterium. GTDB lineage: Bacteria > Acidobacteriota > Terriglobia > Bryobacterales > Bryobacteraceae > Palsa-89. Next base: position 416,209 of record CAVYZD010000003.1, read on the forward strand.
GTAGTCAAACTCACGGCCGCCGCAGTGATGTTGTCGGGCAGATCCAGAATGATGATGACGTCGTCGGGGCCGAATGCGAAGTAAAACGCCTCGACTTTTCCGCCGACAGCCTTGACCGCGGCTTGCACATCGGCCCGCCGGCCCGACGCGGAGTCTCCCACAAGACCTTGAATTCCCTCTTTGGTATAGGAAGCCTGGATCAAATACTTGGGCAATGTCTGGCCCTCCTTTCCGGTGCAAGATTCGAGGACGTCCCGGTTGACCGATTGTAGCCCAAACGAAACGCCGCCCCTGCCACTTGGGAGCAGGACCGCACAGCGCAGATTATGGATACCTGATAAGCTTGAGCCACGGTTGTTCGCCGGCCTTGCCCAGCCAGTCGTGGCTCAGCGGCATTCCATGGCCAAGATTGGAGCCTCACAACATGTCGAAGATGGGCGGTGATTCTGCTCGTTTCAATAAGATAAAGTCGCGCAGGAATGTACATCGCGCTCGGATGCGAGCGCTGCGCGCGGAGATTGCGGCCCGCAAGATCCTGCCCGCTTCCGCGGTTGAGAAGCTAAAAGCCTAGGTAGTTTCAATGCAACAGAAGAAACACGCGCACGGTTATGTTTACCGCGCGAAGATCGCTCCCTTTAGCGGACCGCCCGAGTACGGTGAGTGGTTCGCGAGCGAAGCGGCGCTGCGTTCCGCGATGAGTTTAGTAACTCGCGACATTGGCAAGCGTTACTATTGCGAGACCAAGATGATGCCCTGCGCTGAATGCGAAGTGGATGAAAAGCCGAAGGTGATCGCGGCGCTGTGACGAATCTAGCGCTGTAGAGTTGCGCGGATGGTCTCCAGCGGCAGGACTAGCTTCAAGGGATCAGCGAGGAGACGAAGGGCACCGAACCGCTCGTACCAAGCGGCCGCTCGCTCGTCTTTTGCGTCGATGGCGAGGGCTACGCCGCCCACCTCCTGAGCGACTGCGAGCGCACGTTCCCCAGCCGCAAGGAGAAGATCTGCGCCGAGACCTCTTCCCTGCACGGAGCGAGAGACGGCAAGACGGCCAAGACGAAACACAGGCACTTCATAGCGCCCTAGCTTTTTCGTGATCGCCGCGGGAGCTTTGGCAAAAGCAATCGCGCCGGGGCTAATCGTGTAATATCCAAGAACGACGGCCGGTGTTTCCGGGACAACCGCGACGAAGGTTTTCGCGCCGCCACTCTGGTGGTTTTGCCGCGCGTACCGCTGAAGGTATTCGTTCAGCGCGGACACACCGCAGTCGAAACTCGCGCGGTCGTGATGGCGCCCCAGCGCTTCTTCACGCCATTCCAGCGGCCGGTTCACGACGCACGAAATTTCCGGCGTTTGGCGGCGGCGCGCAACGCGGGAGTCGGTTTGGGGGGGTGCTCTAGCAGATCAAGGATTCGGGCGCTATCGCGAGGGGTCAGGACGATCCGTTCATGCCGCGCCACGATCTGCTGGGCAACGGGTAGGGCCGTACGCAAGACAAAGCTGGTGAGATCCAGACGTTCGTACGCGGCGGCGGCGGCGAGAAGTCGTTTTTGCTGACGGGAAGCGCGCAGCTCGATGCGATCGTCGCGCGTGGTGGATGGCGTGGACATAAAGACGAACTCTCCTATCTGTAAGGATAGCGTACGGACGCTGTACGGGTGACGAGGAGCCCCGGCGGATTACGAGCGCGAAGGTAGCGCGCCTTCCCAACGCGCCACCACCGCGGTAGCCATACAATTGCCAAGCAAGTTGACCGAAGTGCGAGCCATGTCCATCAGTGCGTCTGCGCCAAGGAGCAGCGCGACGCCTGAGAGCGGCAGTCCAAACGAAGCCAGCGTTCCGGCCAGGATCACCAGGGACGCGCGCGGTACTGCGGCCACTCCTTTGCTGGTGAGCATCAGCGTCAGCATCATCAGAAGTTGCTGGCTGAACGCCATGTGGACGCCGGCCGCCTGCGCCACAAACAGCGATGCCATCGATAGATATAGAGTGCTGCCGTCCAGGTTGAAGCTGTAGCCAGTGGGCAGGACAAACGCCACGATGTGAGGTGGAATGCCCATGAGCTCCAGGTTCTCGAGAGCCAGCGGCAGCGCGGCTTCACTCGACGCGGTGGAGAAAGCCAGGATGAACGGCTCGCGCACCGCGCGAATGAATGGCCGCAAGGGAATCCGTGCAATGATCACGACCGCACCCAGGACCACGAAGATGAAGATCAGCAGTGTTCCATACAATGTCAGCACCAGCTTGCCGAGCCCCAGCAGGACGCCCAGGCCCCTGCTTCCGATGGTTCCGGCCATCGCCGCACCAACGCCGATGGGCGCCAGATACATAACGTACTTGGTGTAGCGGAACATGACCTCGGAGAGCGATTTGCAAAATTGAACCACGGGACTGGCCTTGTCGCCAATTGCCGCGCAGGCAGCGCCGAACAGAAACGAAAACACGACAATCTGCAGAACATCGCCCTTGGCCATGGCATCGATGACGCTGGCGGGAAAGGTGTGTTCGAGCGTTCCGGACAACGTAGGTCCGGCGAGAGGCACTGCGGTTTCCGCCGCGGATCGTTGAAGCGTCATGCCCTCGCCCGGCCGCACCAGGTTGACTGCGCCGAGCCCCAGGAACAGCGCGATGGTGGTGAGTACTTCGAAATACAGAATGGCTTTCACGCCGATGCGGCCCATGGTTTTGACGCTGCCTGTGCCGGCGATGCCGTAGACGAGAGTGCCGAAGATTAGCGGGGCGATGATGGACTTGATCAGGCGCAGGAACACATTGGCGAGTGCCGCGATCCAGTCCGCCTTGCCGACGTTCGGAAAGAACGCGCCGAGGGCGATGCCAACCAGCATGGCGATGAAGATCCATGCGGTCAGCGATGGGCGCTTCAAGAAATCACCTTTCGCCCCATTTGAGTTTCTGGCGGAGAACGTCGAAGAAGAACATCTTGGGCGGACGGATTAAGTAAACCTGGTGTTGGGAACTGCGGCACACCACGCGATCATCTTCGATCAGCGGTTCGCCCACCTGTCCATCGACGGTGAGATAGGCTTCTTTGCGCGGAGCCTTGCAGACGATTTCGATGACGCTCGTGTCGGGCACAAGAACGGGCCGGTTGGTGAGCATGTGCGGGCAGACGGGGGTGATGCAGATGGCGGCCACGGCGGGAAACAAGATGGGGCCACCCGCTGAAAGCGAGTAAGCGGTCGACCCGGTGGGCGTGGCGACAATGAGGCCGTCGGCTTTGAAGGTGCTGACGTATTGCGAATCGACGTAGGTTTCGAGATCGATCATGCGGGCGATTTGCGTTTTGCCGATGACGATGTCGTTGAGGGCTTCGTACGAGGCCACGGTTTTGCCTTCGCGGACCACTTCGCCGTGCAGCATGCGGCGGGGAACCACGCGATGCTGGCCGGTGAGCGCGCCTTCGAGCTCCGGATACAGTTGATCGAGTGTGATGGCGGTGAGGAATCCCAGGCCGCCTAGGTTGACGGGGAACAGCGGGATCTCGCGTCCGGCGACGGCGCGCGCGGCGGCGAGCAGCGTTCCATCGCCGCCCAGAACGATCACCAATTGCGTTCCGTCGGGGACCTGTTCTCGCGGGAGACCGTTCGGGCTGCCGATATAGCCCGCGGATTCCGGATCGAGCCGCGTCTCAACCCCACGCTGGCGCCACCAATCGACCAAACCCGAAACGATGGAGGATGCGTGCGGAATTCCGGGCTTCGAGATCACGCCGACCGCCTTAATGTCTGGCATGCAAAAGGAACTCCTGATTGCCTTCCGCTCCCAGCACGGGCGAGGGAATGATTTGGGTTTGAAAGCCCAGCGCTTGGACTGCCTGTTCGACACGGCGGCAGGCCTGGAGGTGCAAAGCGGGATCGCGAATAATTCCTCCTTTGCCGACTTGATGCCGTTCCAGCTCGAATTGAGGCTTCACCAGAATAACCATTTCCGCATGGCCGGCGAGAAGGGTGGCGATGGCCGGTAAGATCATTGTGATGGAGATGAAACTCACATCGCAAACCGCGAGATCGATGGGCTCGGGAACTTCGCGGCTGCTGAGATGGCGCGCGTTGGTTTGTTCGTGGACGATAACGCGGGGATCGTTGCGTAATTTCCAGTCGAGTTGGCCGGTGCCGGCGTCGATGGCGTAGACGCGCGCGGCGCCGCGCTGGAGCAGGCAATCGGTGAATCCGCCTGTGGAGGAGCCGATGTCGAGGCCGATTTTCCCGGCGACGGCGATGCCGAAATGATCGAGCGCCGCTTCGAGTTTCAAGCCGCCGCGGCCGACGTAGCGGGGTTGGGCGAGCAGCTCGATGTTCGCTGCGGTGTCGACGTTTGCCCCGGCTTTGTCGGCCTTTTGGCCATTCACGAATACGTGGCCGGCGAGGATGAGGGCTCGGGCTTTTTCGCGCGACTCGGCGAGGCCGCGCTCGACGACCAGCAAATCGAGGCGATTTCGGTTAGGCACGGCGGTGCACGATGAAATCGGCCAGCTCGCGCAGGCGTTCCGCGCGTTCATCGAAGAGCCGCAGGGCCAGGTGGGCAGCCAGCCGTTCTTCTTCGGCCATGGCGCGGGACCGTTCGAGCCCATATACGGCGGGGAACGTGATCTTGTGCTGTTGTGCGTCCTTGCCGGCGGTTTTGCCCAGGGCTTCCGAGGACTGCTCGACGTCCAGCACGTCGTCGACGATCTGAAATGCGAGTCCGATGTGTTCGCCATAGCATGACAGTGCGTGGAGCTGTTGGCGATCGGCGCCGGCATAGATGGCCCCCATCCGCAAGCTGGCCCGCAGCAGCGCGCCGGTCTTGGCGCGATGAATCGCATCTAGCAACGCTGCGGTGGGATGTTGGCCCTCACCTTCCAGATCGCACACCTGGCCGCCGATCATGCCGCCGACCGTGCCGGATGCGGTGGCGAGTTCGCCTATGAGCGCCACCTTTCGATCTGACGAACAATCCATTTGCGCGAGCACTTGAAACGCGAGCGTGAGCAACGAATCGCCCGCGAGAATCGCGATGGCGTCGCCAAAAACTTTGTGACAGGTGGGAACGCCGCGCCGCAAATCGTCGTTATCGAGCGCGGGCAGATCGTCGTGAATGAGCGAATAAGTGTGGATCAGTTCGAGCGTGCAGGCGGCCGACTCGATGCCCACCGGCGAATCCGATACGGCTTCCGCCGCGGCCAGGCACAAGATGGGACGGATGCGTTTGCCGCCCGCGAATAAGCTATAGCGCATCGCTTGATGGATGGATTCCGGGAGCGTCGATTCAGGTGGAACCCAGCGATCGAGTGCGCCGTCGATGCGGGCCTGCTGTTGAGCTACGTATTCGGCCAGGGTCATTTTTTGGTCGGCCCGCCTCAGGGCTTATCCGGCCGGAACGGTTCGGCTTGGACTTTATCGCCCTTACGGATCAGCAGCTCGATGCGCGTCTCGGCCTCTTCCAATTGCTTGCGGCAGGTTTCGCTCAGTTGCATTCCTTTTTCGAATAGCTCGAGGGCGCGCTCCAGGGGCAGATCGCCGCTCTCCATTTCCTTGACGATCAGTTCGAGTTGCTGGAGTCCAGTCTCGAAGCTAGCCGCGGGCTTGTCGTCGGGCATCGATCTATTTTAGACTGCTCCCAGACTCTTCGAAATCTTTTGTATCCTTGGCAAGCGCTGTACGCATGCAGGCGCTTGTGAAGTAGATAGGATGGTCGGGGATTACAGTTCGATACGTCACAAACTCATGACCGACAGGGACTGTGTAGGACCGCAATCGTCCTGCATAGACAAGAAGATCATTTCCAACCTTGAGGGACGGCGAGAAACCTATACAGGGCGTTGTTTGCTCTAAGGCTGGCATCTCAAAGGTCGGTCCGATATCGCCCTTCCAGACGCGCCTCACGCTAAACACGACGAACTTCTTAGGGTCCTGGTCGCCAACCGGAATGGGCGATGGTTCGGCGGACTCCCGTAGCGCGATAATTGTGCCGCGAAACACCACATCGGCATTCTCCCTAGCGTCTTGTGGGTTTTTTGTAGTGCAAGTGCACTCCTGGGCGCGGGCGGATCCGGAGATACAGGCGAAGACGAGAATGATCCGCAGCGCCATGCCACGATCATATCGCTTTAGCGGACGGTTTTCTCCACGGCGCTCAGGCTGAAGAATTCTCAGCGTAGACCGCTCCCTCACGGTCGCGGCTCGGTTTTGTCGCGGCTCGGTTTTGTCGCGGTGAGTTCACGAGTTGGACTCGCGATACATCACGCTCGACCGCGTGATCTCGGCCAGCGATCGCGCGCCGCACTGCTTCATCGTGAGTTGAAATTCGCCGTTCAGAATATCGATCACCTTCTCGACGCCTGCTTGGCCGAACGCCGACAATCCCCAGATGTAGGGCCGCCCGATGCCAACGGCTTTTGCGCCGAACGCCAGCGCCTTGTAGACGTCGGTACCGCGGCGAATGCCGCCGTCCACCATCACGGGAATCCGGCCCGCGACGCCGTCCACAACCTCGGGCAGACAGTCGATGGTGGCGCGATAGGTTTCCGTCGCGCGCCCGCCGTGATTCGATACCAGGATTCCGTCGACGCCGTGCTCGACGCATAGCCGGGCGTCTTCGCGGGTCTCGATGCCTTTCAGCACCAGCTTCATCCGTGTGGCTTTCTTGAGGCGATCGACGTTCTCCCAGGTGAACGAGGGTGAATTCATGACGGCGCCCTTCATGTCGAGGCCGTCGAACATGGGGCGGTTGTTGACGGAGCCGAACGGTTCGCCGTGGCAACTGGCGCATTCCCGGTTGTCGATCCGCCTAAAACGGGATGCGGTCTCCGTGTTTCGGCCGGCCAGCAGATCGATGGTCCACGCCACCACGGGACAGCCGGCTTCTTCGGCGCGTTTGACCACCTTCTCGGTGAGGGTCCAGTTTGAAATCGCGTAGAGCTGATACCAGACGGGTCCGCCGCGGGCTTTGATCACATCCTCCACGCTATGCGACGTCACGGTGGAAAGAATCTGGAGGCTTTTCTTGGCCTGCGCGGCGCGGGCCACGCCCACCTCGCCGTCGGCATGAAACATTCCTTGCGCGCCCACGGGGCATAGGAAAATAGGACTGTCCCAGGTGGTTCCGAACAGCTCGACGCGGGTGTCGATCTTGGAAACGTCGATCAATTTTCGCGGGCGAAGTTGTATGTGTTTGTAAGCTTCGTGGTTCAGATCGCGCGTCACATTGTCGTCGACGCCCGAAGCCATGTAGCCCCAATGCGCGGGCGGCAGCGCTTTGCGAGCGGCGGCTTCGAAGTCCATGACGTCGAGCGCGTCCTTCGGGTTGCCCAGAAGTTCATCGAGCGTGTGGGTTTGCCAGGCGCGCGCCGGCAGAGCACCGACCAGCGGGCTGGCCGCCAGAAACTTGAGAAAGTTGCGCCGGTTTCGCAACTGCCGTTCTAAGGATGGCGCATTGGACGTCGCGGTCATGACTGCTTATTCTATTACTTTCCTGTAACCCTAGAGAGCCGCCGCCGTCCCATATACAATAGTTGAGGGGATTCCGGAGGTGGAGGATGATTGAAATTTTGCTCTGAGCATTCCACGCGTGCAAGAGTCCCAGTTCGTTACTTCCATTCCTTTTAATCCTTTCCTCCGGCGCATTCGCGCAAACTCCTGAACCGCCACCGGCGCTGCCCACCGACTACCAGGCGCCCCCGGTCGACCCGTTCGCCGAGAATGACCGGATTTTTGGTGTGATCCCGAATTTTATCTACGGTAGAGGATCCGACGCAGAAGATCGTGCCCCTAACGGTGAAACAGAAGTTCGAATTGTTTGCCAAGGAGACGTTCGATCCCTTCACGCCTGCCTCCGCTGCCGCCGGGGCGGCGCTCTCGCAGGCCAGACAACGGCGATCCGAAATATGGACAAGGCGGAGGTCCGTACGCGCAGCGGTTCGGCGCGGCAGTGGCCGATGTCACCACGCAGAATTTCTTCCAGGACGCTGTCATGGCTTCCTTGCTGCACGAAGATCCCCGCTATTTCCGCAGGGGGCCGGCAGTTCGGCGTTGGTACCGCGTGGGCTACGCATTGAGCCGCGTGGTGGTGACGCGCACGGACTCGGGGCACAGCCGATTTAACTATTCGGGCGTGATCGGGATGGCCATGGGCATTGCGCTTTCCAACGCCTATTATCCCGATAGCAGCGTGAACGCCCGCGAGGTGGGCGAACGGTTTGGAACCAGCTTGCTCGCCTCCGCGCTGTACCAATCTTTTGCCGGAATTCTGGCCCGATATTCATCGAGAAATTTTTCCATCACAAGCCGCGCCATTCGGGTCCTGCGCCGACTCCCTGACTCCGGATCATGGCCCCGCTTGGATTAAAATAGAGCCATGGCTGTTCCGCCGATTCCGCCGCCTCTTGCGCAGCTCGGCAGCCGGCCGTTTTCGTTCTATCCCGCCATCCTCAACGCAGGCCACAACGAGTGGATTTATCGCAGCGCCACATGGTCGGACGTGCTGGTTCGCAACACGAAAACCAACGAGGAAGTTTCGGTGCCGCGGCGATATCTGGGCGAGATTTCGTGGGTGGATGCGCCGGTAATGATCGTGGGCCTCGCGGCGGAGCTGGAATATCGATCGGGTTTGGTTTGGCCGGCCGAGCGCCGCGTGATCGAGATGCCGCGCGCGGTGAACGACGCGCCACGGCCGCGGATCGAAGCGACCGCCAGCGGGATCGACGCCGTGGTGGTTGGAATCCGCGTGGAGAACGACAGCAGCTCGCGCATGGGGAAGTTGATTCTGGGCGGCGTCGCGCTGGGCGTGGCGGGATGCGTGTTGGCAATCAGCCTGTTTCGCGGCGGCGTGATCGCGACGCGGGCCTTCTATGCGCCATTCACACGCGCCGACCTGCCGTTGACGGCCGATGACGACCGCGCCTCCGTGGTGCACGCGCTGGGCGAACCCGCCGCCGATCGCTGGCGGACGAGCTGGAGCGAACAATCAGCCGAACAATACGAACTGCTGGCTTACCCGCAGCGCAAGCTTTACGTGATTCTGATGGGGCGCGATCGCGGCAGACGCGCGATACATCGGTGCGATGGACTGGAATTGGCATCCGGCGCATGCGGTGGATCTGGGCGGCGCTGCGGTTCCAGCTTCGGTATCTTGCAGCGCCTGCCGCGTTTTTAGTTTTCTGTTGATACAATCCTGACGATGAAGAAGATTGCGGGGCGCATCGTGTGGGCCCTGGTGTCGCTGGTGGCTGCGTTCTTTCTGGCGGCTATCGCCGTGGATCGCGGCGAGCCGATGAACAGCTTCTGGATCGTGCTGGCCGCGGCGTGTACGTTTCTGGTTGGGTATCGCTTCTACGCGAAGTTCATCGCCGCAAAAGTGATGGCTCTGGATGACAAGCGCGCGACGCCGGCCGAGCGCCTGCGCGATGGTCACGATTTCGAGCCGACCAACAAGTGGATTCTCTTCGGCCACCACTTCGCGGCGATCGCCGGTCCCGGGCCGCTGGTGGGCCCAACGCTGGCCGCCCAATTCGGTTACCTGCCGAGCGTGTATTGGATCATCATCGGCGCGGTGCTGGGCGGCGCGGTACAAGATTTCGTGATTTTGTTTTGCTCCATGCGGCGGGATGGCAAGACGCTGGGGCAGATGGCTCGCGATGAGATCGGAAAAGTCGGCGGGTTCACGGCGCTGCTGACGGTGCTGTTCATCATGATCATCCTGCTGGCTGTGGTGGCGCTGGTGGTAGTGAACGCGCTGAAGGGCAGCCCGTGGGGGACGTTCACCATCGCGGCGACCATGCCGATCGCGCTGTTCATGGGCGTGTATCTGCGCTATTGGCGGCCCGGCAAGGTGCTGGAGTGCTCCCTCGTCGGGTTCGTTTTGGTGATCGCCAGCATTTTCGGGGGCCAGGCGGTGGCGAATTCGGCAACGTTCGCGCCCTGGTTCACATGGCCGGCAACCGCGCTCGCGATCGCGACCATCGTCTACGGATTCCTTTCGAGCGTGATGCCGGTGTGGCTGTTCCTTGCGCCGCGCGACTATTTGAGCACGTTCATCAAGCTCGGCGTGGTGGCGATGCTGGCAGTGGGGATTTTGGTGGTGCATCCCACTCTGCAATTGCCGGCGTTCACGCGCTTCGTGGACGGCACGGGTCCGATTTTCGCTGGAAAGGTATTTCCATTCGTCTTCATCACGATCGCGTGCGGCGCGGTATCGGGATTTCACGCGCTGATTTCGTCGGGCACGACGCCCAAGATGATCGCGCGCGAATGGAATGCGTGGCCGGTGGGCTATGGATCGATGCTGCTGGAAGGGTTCGTCGCGATCATGGCGCTGATCGCCGCGTGCTCATTGCAGCCGGGCGTTTTCTTCGCGGTGAATTCGCCGCCGGGCGTGGTGGGGGCCAGTCCGGCTGCGGCGGTCGTCGACGATATCGAGTTGGGGCTATCCCGGTGTCGGTGGCCGACATGAACGCGCTGGCTGCGGACGCGGGCGAGAAGACGCTGTTCTATCGGACGGGAGGCGCGCCATCGCTGGCGTTGGGAATGGCGCACATTTTCTCAAGCAGCGGCGGTGGGCGTGCGATTCTCGGCTTCTGGTATCACTTCGCGATCATGTTCGAAGCGCTGTTTATCTTGACGATCATCGCGGCGGGGACGCGCGTCGGTCGATTCATGCTGCAAGATTTATTGGGGCACGCGTATCCGTCGCTGAAGCGATCGACCTGGATGCCGGGCGTGCTCGCGACCAGCGCTGCGGTGTCGCTTGCGTGGGGATATTTCCTATATCAGGGCGTGCGCGATCCGCTGGGCGGGATCAATTCGCTGTGGCCGCTGTTTGGGATCGCGAATCAGTTGCTGGCTGCGGTCGCGTTGTGTGTCGGAACCACGATCTTTATCAAGATGCATCGAGCGCGTTATATGTGGATCACGGTGGCGCCGCTGGCGTGGCTGGTCTTGGTGACGTTCACGGCCGGGTATCAAAAGATTTTCTCGGATCAGCCGCGCCTCGGGTTTTTGGCGGAGGCGAGCCATTTGCAGAGCGCGATTGATGCGGGGACCATCGCGGCGGGCAAGATCGGCGAGGCGCGCGGGCAGATTTTCAACGATCGGCTGGACGCCGCAGTGTGCGGAATGTTCCTGATCATGGTCACGCTGATTTTGGCGGACTCGATGCGCGTTTGGTGGCGGATTCTGAGCGGCACGAGGAAAGCCAGCGTGGACGAAGCGCCGTTCGTTTTATCGCGACTGCAAGCGGAGGAGTTGTGAGAGCGTTCTTGCGAGGCTTGATGACCCTTCTGCGCGAGATCGCGGATGAAAACGCGTATGAACGGCATTTGCGGGCGCATGGCCTCCTGCACTCCCCGGCTGAGTGGCGGCGGTTTTCAGATGACCGGCTAGCGCGGAAGTTCGCACAGGGGAAGTGCTGTTAGCTAATCGGAGCCCGTTTGGCTGCGAGGATCGAGCAATTCGTTGAGACGCTTTTCGGGGATGCCACTCGATTCGCGGGCGACTTCGCGCACCGTGCGGCCAGTCCGGTAAGCTTCCTTGGCGATGGCGGCGGCTTTCTCATAGCCGATCACCGGCGCGAGCACGGTGCACATGGCGAGCGATTGTTCGACGAAGCCGACGCCGCCCGGTCGCGATCGGCTTCCAGGCCTTCGATCGCGCGCCGGCTGAAGTTGCGCGAGACCGCCGCCAGCAGCGCGATGGATTCGAGCAGATCGTACGCCATCACCGGCATCATCACGTTCAGCTCGAAATTGCCGGCGGCGCAGCACCACGTGATGGTCGCGTCGTAGCCGATCACTTGCGCGCATGCCATCAGCAGGCTCTCGGCGATCACCGGATTCACTTTGCCGGGCATGATGCTCGATCCGGGCTGGGTCTCGGGCAGCTTCAGTTCGCCCAATCCGCTGCGCGGTCCCGACGCCAGCCAGCGAATGTCGTTCGCGATTTTGGTCAGCGCGACCGCGTACGTCTTGAGCGCGCCGCTCAAGAAAGCTGACCGCGTCCTTGGCCGCCTGCGCTTCAAAATGATTCGACGCTTCGCGGAACGGAAGCCCGGTGCGCGCGGCGATATCGGCGATCACGGCCGGAGCGAAACCGGGGACGGCGTTGAGGCCGGTGCCGATAGCCGTTCCGCCGAGCGGCAATTCGTAGATGCCTTCGAGCGCCGCGCGAACTCGCGCGATGGAGTGCTCCACTTGCGCAGCGTAGCCGCTGAACTCCTGCCCGAGAGTCATCGGAACCGCGTCTTGCAAATGCGTGCGGCCGATTTTGACGACGTTCGGCGAATTCGCGGGCTTTGCTATTCGACGCTGCCGCGAGCTCCGCCATCGCGGGCAAGCAGATCTTCATTCACCAACAGCGCCGCTGAAATATGAATCGCCGACGGGAATCACGTCGTTGCTCGATTGCCCGCGGTTCACGTGATCGTTGGGATGCGCGCCCGCCAGATGCCCGATCACCTCGTTGGCGTTCATGTTGGTGGACGTGCCGCTGCCGGTCTGGAAAATGTCGACAACGAACTGATCGTCGTGGTCACCGGCGGCGACGGCATCGGCGGCCTTCGCGATGGATGCGGCGAGATCCGGGGGCAGTTGTCCGATTTGGCCGTTCACTCGCGCGGCCGCACTCTTGATCAGCCCGAGCGCGCGAATGAAGGCCCGCGGAAATCGCAGCCCGCTGATGGGGAAATTCTCGACTGCCCGCTGCGTTTGCGCGCCATACAGCGCATCGGCGGGAACGCGTACTTCACCGAGCGTGTCGCGCTCAATGCGGTCGGCCACGGTGCCCTAGGGCGTGGCTTTCGGCTTGCCGGCCGCATCGAAGACCTGCACGTCGCCGTATTTATCGAGCACAGGTTTGAGCTTCGCCGCATCGCCAACTGCGACAATCTGCAGATCGTCCGGCACGATGTATTTGCGCGCGACGCGCTGCACCTGCTCGGCGGTGACGGCCATGATCTTGGCCGGATAGGTGTCCCAATAGTCCGCGGGCAGGCCGTAAACTTTGACCGTGATCGCGTAATCGAGAAGTTGATCGGGCCGCTCCAGCGATAGCGCGAATCCGGCGACGATGGAACGCTTGTTCTCCTCGAGCTCGGACTCAGGAACGGCCTTATCGCGAATGCGGTTGATCTCGTTCAGGAACTCCGTCATGGCGCCGCCCGTGGCGTCGGTGCGCATGCTGGCCTTCGGCAAGCCAAGGGCCGGCATAGCGTCGGGCGATGAAGCCGCTGTACGCGCCGTAGGTATAACCGTGGATTTCACGCAGATTCATAAACAGGCGCGCGGACGCGCCCACCGCCGACGATACGATCCATCACCACCATCGGCACGTAGTCGGAGTCCGTGCGATTGATCGCGATGTTGCCGAGCTCGACGTCGGCCTGCACGGCGCCCGGCCGGTCCACGAGAAAAATCGCGCCGTCCGCTGGCGGGCTTGGTTGGAGTTGGAAGCGCCGCTTTGGTCGCACCGGCTTTCCACGCCGGCAGTGCCTGGAACATTTGCATCACATCAGCCGGCTTGATATCGCCCGTGATCCCAAGAATCGCGTTTTGCGGGACGTATCGGGAGCGATGCCACTCGGCGAGCATGGCGGGCGTGATCTTGTCGAGCGCCTGGCTGGTGGCCGATGTGACGGCGGCGGGATGATCGCCATACACTGCGCGATTGAAGCGCTCCTGCAAGAGGAATCCGGAAGTAGAGCGCTGCTGCTGGAGCTGCACCTTCATGCGTTGTTTCAGCTTGTTCAGCTCGCTCTCGGGGAACGAGGGATGGAGCAGAATGTCGGACGCCAGCGCGATCCATTGCGGTGCGTTGTCGCTCAATCCGGATGCGGTGAACGTCGCCGTTTCCGAACCCCACGGAGCTTGTGCCGAGATGGTTGCGCCGAGCTTTTCCATATCTTCGGCGATCTGTTTGCTCGAACGCGTAGCGGTGCCTTCGCGCAGCATGGTGGCGGTGACGTTGGCGAGACCCGGCAGATCGGCGGGATCGTACAACGCGCCCGCGCCCAGAATGCTGAGCCGCGCGGTGACCAGCGGCAGCCGATGGTCTTCCAGCACCAGCACGGTGAGGCCGTTGGGAAGCGTCATCTCGACCGGCTTCGGCAGCTTCACGCGCAGGATGTCGCTCGAGACAGGCGCTTTGTTCAAGCGCTCCACTTTGCTGAGCGGAACTGCCTTGGAGCCGGAGTCGGGGACTTGCGCGAACAGAGCGGCGGAGACGGCCAGCGGCGCAACAAGCTTGAGAAGTGATCTTCATGGGATGCTCCTATTGCGCTGGCCATCGCGGTGCCGAGGCGCTTCGGCCTTCGGTTTCGGCAGCGTGGTCACCACCGTGCGGTTCTCGTGAGTGAGATAGGTTTTCGCGACGCGCTCTAAATCCTGTTTGCCGACGCTCTGAATTTTATCCAGGCGCGTGTTGATGAGATTCGGATCGCCGAAGATGCTGGCTGATTCGCCGATCAGGTAGGCGCGATAGAGCGTGCTTTCCAGTTGCTGCGCGGTCTCGCGGCGCTCGGTCATGCGGATCTTCTCGAGCTCCCAATCGGCGACGGGCTCGGATTTCACGCGATCTAGTTCGGCGTCAGACGGCCTTCTCCACTTCCTTCAGATCGGCGCCCGGCCGCGCCAGCACGACAACATTGAACGTCGATGGCCCACGGTGCTCCTCGACATAACAGAACACGTTGACCGCCAGCTCCTTTTCCTTGACCAGAGTCTGGTAGAGGCGGGAGGCCTGGCCTTCACCGAGCGCGCTGGATAGAACGTCGAGCGCATACACATCGGCGCGTATTGCCCGGCGGAGTTTTGAAAGCGATGTCCAGGCGCGGCGTTTGCGCGAACGCATCTTCGATTGTTTTGCGACGCTCGGCGGTTTGCTTTGGCTCGGAGAGATCGGGCGCCGGGGGCGTGGGCTGCGCGGGGATATCGCCGAAATATTTCTTGATTTTCACCAGCGCCTCGGCCGGTTGGAAATCGCCCACCAGCGTCAGGACCGCGTTATTGGGCGCGTAGTAGACGCGAAAGAAATCCTGGACGTCCTTGACGGTCGCGGCGTCGAGGTCGGCCATGGAGCCAATCACGGGGTGCTTGTTGGCGAAGTTATCGAAGACCAGGCCTTGCAGGACTTCCGACGTTTCGCCGTACGGCTGGTTGTCCTGGCTGAGCCGGCGCTCCTCCTGCACGGCGTTGCGCTGATTGTCGAGGTTGGCCTGGTTCACCGCGAGCGAGCGCATGCGGTCCGATTCGAGAAAGAGCCCGAGATCCAGCTGATTGATGCGAACGATTCGAAGTAGTTGGTGCGATCCTCGGTGGTGGTGCCGTTCATGTTGCCGCCGTTGTTTTCGACGAGGATGAAGTGCTCGCCCTTGCCGACGTTCTGGGAGCCTTCGAACATCATGTGCTCGAACAGGTGAGCGAAGCCGGTGCGGCCCAAGTGTTCGTTGTGCGAGCCGACGTTGTAGGTGATGGAAATTCCGTAGGTGGGCGCGGAATGATCTTCGGAGAAGCACGATGCGCAGGCCGTTGTCGAGCTTGTATTGCTGGATGGGAATTTGTAACGGCTTCGGCTTGGTTTGGGCGCTGAACGAAAGCGGACCGGCGAGAAACGCGGCGAATACGGCGGTGCGCATAAGTGACTCTATTTTAGCTCCTATGTCACAGACGTACCCGAACTGGAGTTGTTAACCTTGAATTGAACATGCGGGCCGGTTTTACTTTCGGAAACAAGACCAAGACTGTGCCGTATGAATCGGCGCTGAAGGAAGCAGGTATCGAATTCGACCCCAATCCGGCTTCGCTTGATTCGCTGGACGGCCTGCTACTGAGCCGGTGGCACGCGACATCGACCCACGGCATTATGGCCAGGAGCGGGCTCCGCGAGAGCGATGCGCCGGACGATGCGCGGGATGAGCTCGAGATGCCGCTTGCTTCGAGAGGCTCTGGCGGCCGATCTTCCGGTACTCGCCATTTGCCGCGGCATGCAGCTCTTCAACGTGGTCTGTCGTGGCACATTGATCCAGCATTTGCCTTCTTCCGATCGGCACAAACAGAAGTCGTCGGTACACGAGATTCGCGTGGCGTCAAACACGCACTTGGCACAAATCATCGGTACCGGCAAGCACGAGGTGAATTCGCGGCATCACCAGGCGGTTGATCGCCTTGGCCGGGGGCTGATCGTGTCGGCAGTGGCCGAAGACGATGTCATCGAGGGGATTGAAAAGCCTGGCGCGACGTTCGCGATTGGCGTTCAGTGGCATCCCGAGGATCGCATCGCGGTAAGCGCGGCGGATCGAAAATTATTCGAAGCTTTTGCGGCGGCGATGGCTACGACGCGGGCCGAACATCTCGCAGCACGGCAGACCAGTTAGCGAATCCGCGGTCGGCGCTATAAGGGATCTTCCTCCAGCGAAAACGCGGCGTCCAGACGCGCGTTCAGCGGGAAATCCGCTGCGCGGGCGGCGAAATTCCAAGCTTTCGGAAACAGGCTGCGCCCGTCTTGCCGCAGGTGGACGCGCAGATGTTTTTCCTTCATCACGACGGGCGCGCCGGCTAATTCCGTGCCGAAGATCGCGAGCATCGGCGGCGGATTGCCGAACCCGAACGGCGCCATGCCGAGCAGTTCCTGGACTGCCGGGCCGGTGGTCAACTCGCGCAAGCCGACCACGGCGTCGATTTGCAATTGCGGCTGGAAATCGGCGGCTGTGAGGCGCGCGGCGGCGTACGCGTTTAAGCGGCGGCGAAACTCGGGAACCAATTCCACGGGCAGGCTCAAGCCGGCGGCCTGGCGATGCCCACCGAAGCGGGTGAACAATTCCGGCATGGATTCCAGAGCGTCCAGCAGATGGAACGGCGGGATGCCGCGGCCCGAGCCTTGCGCTTGCCCGTCTTCTTCGCTCAGCACGAATACCGGGCGGCAGAAGCGCTCCACCAATCGGCTGGCGACGATGCCGACCACGCCGCGATGCCAGTTGGCGCCCGAAAATACCAGCGCGCATTGATCATCGGTGACCGGGATGCCGTCGCATTCGGCCAGCACCAGCTTGACGATTTCGGCTTCGGTGTCGCGGCGCTCCTGGTTGAGCGAATGAAGCTGGGAGGCGAGCGCGCGGGCGTGCTCGGGATTATCGGTCAAAAACATATTGATCGCGTTTTGTGCGTCGTCCATGCGGCCGGCGGCGTTGATGCGCGGGGCAATTTGAAAAGCCACCTGGCGGGCGCTGGGGGCGCGGCCGTTCAGCAATCCGGAAAGTTCCAGAATCGCCCGCAGCCCGGGATTCTTGGCCTGATGCAGGTTCTCAAGGCCGTGCTTGACGATCACGCGGTTTTCGCCGACCAGCGGCACCACGTCGGCCACGGTCGCGATGGCGACCAGTTTCAGGAACGACTTCAGCACGCGCGCCAGCTTGTCGGCGGGCCATCCGAGCGTGGCGAGCAGCGCCTGCACCAGCTTGAACGCGACGCCCGCGCCGCACAGGTTTTTGTCGGGATAAGCTGCAATCGCGGCGGTTGGGGTTGAGCACGGCGAGCGCCGGCGGAAGCTCGGCCTCGGGCAGATGATGATCGGTGATGATGACGTCGATGCCGCGTTCGCGCGCGGCCTGGACAACGGTTGAGGCCCGGATTCCGGTATCGACGCTGATGATGAGCGCGACGCCCATGCCCGCCGCACGCTCGATGACGTCGGCCCGCATGCCGTAACCGTCGCGCAGGCGGTGCGGAACATGGAAGCTAGCTTCGCCGCCCGCCATCTCGATGGCCTTCTTCAAAATGACGACCGAGACGGTGCCGTCCACATCGTAGTCGCCGTAGATCAGGATCTTCTCTTTGGCTTGGATGGCCGCTTTCAGGCGCGCGACTGCATCGCGCATGCCAGTGAGCAGCGCCGGATCATGCAAGTGGTCGAGATCGGGGGTGAGAAAGCGGCGCGCGGCTGGGACGTCAGTGATACCGCGGCTCGAGCAGCACGGCGGCGGTGACGGGACGAACGCCGAGATTCTCGGCGAGCGCCTTCGCGGCTTCGGGATCGGTGGCGGGAATAAGCCAGCGAGCTCGAAACCGCTGCTTAGTTTCTCGAGAAATAACCGCTGATGGGCGAGTCGTCCCCATTGTCCGGCTCGGTGGTCAGCAGTTGAATCTCGTCCAGCATGTCGGAAAACTCGTCGTACCAGTCCGTCCGGAGGTCGAAGAGGAAGACGCGTCCCTCGTGATCGAAGGATAGCTCGATGGCGCAAACCGATCCTTCGTGGGCGCGCATGTCGCTCAAGCGTTCTTCGAAGCTGCGCGATTCCTGGGAAGGCAATTCGCACGCGTGCAGGCGCTCGAGTGCGTCGTCCACCTGCTCGGTGAAGAATTCGCGCTGGTGGAACACCACGATTTTCGCGCCCGCGGTGTGAGCGGATTGGACGAATAGCCGGTAGTCGGGATATTGATCGCAGTCCCAGTAAACCACGGGCACGGTATCGAGCGCCCGCGAGTGGCCGTAGAAGACCGCCAGGCCCATTTCTTCCAGGTGCAGTTCAATCTCGGGCTTCAAGACATCAAGGTTCGGTTTCATTGAGTAAGCGCGTTGAACTCTACACGGTATCACATGGCTCCGGGAGCGGCATTCCGGATCTTCTACTTCCACTCGGGAAACGGATTCACGCGGCCGCGCCGGGAATCGCGAACCAGATCGGGAACGCGCTTGCGCCGAGCCATCAGCTTGGCCAGCATCACTTCGAGCGCGGCGCCGTCTTCGGCCAGCCAATCCGGCGGGAGTTGCTTCTGCGCTTCGTCCACTACTTCTTCGGGGAAATTGATCACGCGATCCAGCCAGGGCTGAAAGTCGTCCCACGACCTCACCTTTTGATACACATTTGGGCGAAAATACAGACCCTGGAGCGGGGAATCGGCGAAGGTCCAATGCGGGCCGTTGAAGACGTACCCGTGGTCCATCATGTGCGCGACAAAGCCGGCGCGGGGCGCATGTCCGCCGCCGGAGGGAGACCATTGGCGCAAACGGGCGCGGAAGAAAATGGACTGTCGGGCATCGGCGTTGCCCATCCACTTGTCGAATGCCAGGACGCCCGGAAATTCGTGGACGTTCACTACCTTGTCCAGAAGCGAGTCGGGCAGGAAATCGTAGACCATGACTTTGGCGGGGTCGCCGGGGTAGCAGGAACCAAAATGCCAGCCGGGTTCGACGGCCAGGCGTCGCGATCCAAGCTGCAAGTGGACCTCGGGATTGGCTGCGAGAAACGCGGTCGAGAGGTTGACAATGGCGGCGGGCGGCGCCGAGATCTGGAGATAATTCAGGAAAACAGAAGCGACCCATTCATTAATCAAAATGCGCCTGTGCTGGGGATTATTGCGGAATTTGACGACGTAGAAGCGGCCGTCGGCGCATTCGAGCAAGTGGGCCTGCGCACCACCGCGCATCTTGCGGATCAGGCGTGTGGCGTCAACAGGCATGGGTGAGAGGGCAAAGATCATTCTAAGTGCTGGCCGTGACGGAGTCGGAAGCGTCTACACTGGAGATTCGCCGCCGACGCGGCGATCCAAATGGAGGCAAGAATAACGAATGGCTGAAGACACTTCAAACCCCGTACCGCCCGGACGCAACACCGATGAGGTTGCGCTCGAGATGATGAAGTTCATCGCGGTGACCACGGGTTACGGCAAGGGTGGCAGCGCCGCGGGTTTCAGCGGCAAGGGGTCCAAGACGTCCGAGGAATACGCTGAATCGCTGCTGCAACTATTCGAGCGGTGCCGGACGGTGGTTGGGAAGGAAAAGTAGGGAAGGAAAAGTAGAAAACTGTAGCGGGTAGGCCGCGACGTGTTTCAGCCGCGGCCAGTCCTGAATACTTTAAGGAACTTACTTCTTGCCCTTGGCTTTCTTCGGGGCTTTTTTCGCTTTTTTGGCGACTGCCTTCTTGGCGGGCGCCTTTTTCGCCTTCTTCGCGGGAGCCTTCTTGACGGCCGCTTTCTTCACCGCCTTCTTCGCGACTT
This sequence comes from Bryobacterales bacterium, assembly GCA_963772905.1. Lineage (GTDB taxonomy): Bacteria > Acidobacteriota > Terriglobia > Bryobacterales > Bryobacteraceae > Palsa-89. The sequence continues at coordinate 436,184 of CAVYZD010000003.1, forward strand.
TCTTTGCTGTCGCTTTCTTGGCAGGAGCTTTCTTAGCCGGAGCCTTCTTAGCCGGAGCCTTCTTAGCCGGAGGTGGTGGCGCGGCCTTCTTCGCCGGGGCGGCGGCTTTCTTCACCGGTTTTCGTTGAGGCGGAGCTTCGGCGGCTGGGGGTAAGGGAGCCGGCACCGGAACGGGAGTGGAGTGAACCGGTACGGGAGCCGGTCTAGTGAGTTCGTCTTCGTCTTCATCCTCTGGACCGTATTCGCCGACTTCGGTGGTTACGTCGATCTGTTCTTCTTCATATCCGAAATCGTCGAGGTCGTCATCAGCGGTGAAGCGCAAGCTATCAACCATTATTCATGCCTCCTGTTGGGCTAACCACACCCTAGAATAACTCGTTTTCTTCGGAAGGCAAGAGCCAACTATGTACTTTTTAGACGTGGAATTACGAACTCAGTTCGCGCCGCTAGTTCGCGCTGGCGTGATGTCTGGAAGCAAGGCTGGCGGTGTGGTAGGCGCTGGTGCGGACGTGATGCGCAGGTGTCGCGACGGGTGTCCGGCGGGCGGCGACCGCCTGGTGTGACTGAGCATGATGCGACTGTTTAGCGCGCGATGCCAGTACCCGGCCGGCCTGCTTGCCGTGCGCTGTGCCGCGCGAGTAGCCCGACGACACTGGAACCACCATCAGGTCTCCGGGTTCGGGAGCGCCGGCAGTGGCGCGCTGGTTGGCCGCCGCGAGGGATGCCAACGGCGTTGAATAACGGTGCGCGATCTCGGACAGCGTCTCACCGGCTGCCACGCGATGAATGCGCCAATCCGCACGATGGTTCGCCGGCACGATATCCAGGGCGGTCATCACGGTTGGCAGGGTGCCCTTTGGAACCCGCAGTTGATACCCGGCCGGCGCCGTCAGCTTGAGCAAAGCGGGGTTGAGATCCTGGATCTCGGAGATGGGACGCTCGGCGGCATCGGCCACCAACGCGAGGCTGGTGGGACAATCCAGATCCATGGTTTCGTATTCCACCGGCCGGTCCAGCTCCAGGTTGTCGAGATCGTAGTCCCTGGGGTTCTTAGACATGATCGTCATCGCCAGGATCAGCGGAACGTAGTTGGCGGTTTCATGGGGCAGGGCATTCAGGCGGCGCAGTTCCCAAAAATCGGCATAGCCCGTGCGTTCCACCGCGCGCTGCACGCAGCCCGGACCGCAATTATAAGCCGCCATCGCTAGGTACCAGTCGCCAAACATGGCGTAGAGATCGTGCAGGTGGTGAGCCGCCGCGCGGGTGGCTTTTTCCGGATCCAGGCGATCGTCGGTTCCGGGGCCCTGCATCAAACCGTACTCACGCCCACGGAATTGCACGAATTGCCACATCCCGACGGCTTGCTTATTGGAGCGGGCGCGCGGAAGGAAGCCCGATTCTACCTGCGCCAGATAAATCAATTCCTGCGGAACCCCTTCGTCGTCCAGAATGCGCTGAACCAGCGGCCGGTAACGTCCGGAGCGCCGGAGGCCGCCCATCAGCACTTTGTGGCCGCGCTCGGTGGAAAAGTAATGCACGTAGCCCAGAACCGCATCGTTTTCCTGCAACGGAAGCTGCGACACGGTAGCTTCGATTTCTTCTTTCACCTTCGGACGCAGGTTCGGGTCGGTGGGGAACGTCATGTCGATGATTTCATCGAGCGGCGACTTGTCGTAGACCACTTCGGGCAACTGGCCGGATGCGCCACCCAGTCCTTCCAAATCGTAGCGGTAAATGGTGTCGGCGATTTGATCCAGCTCGCTTTCCAGGCGCGGACGGTCGGGCAGATTATCCGGTGCGGCCAGCAGCACGTCCAAGGCGGAGTCAAACTCGCGGCGCGCCGCTTCAAGATCGCCCTGCTGGTAATAACGCTTTCCCGCTTCCATGTGCATGCGGGCTTTGGCGATCAGGCTCTCGGCTTCGGCCTGCCGGGGAGCAGCGGCTAGGGCGCGCTGCACCAGATCGGGTGATTCGCTCGAATAAAAGTTAGAAGCCAGGTGAGGCGGTTCCTCAAAGTTGGGTTCGATTCGAGCGGGGGTGGAAGGCAGGAAGGATAGTTTGAAAGCTTGAGGCCTGGCTGCGCAGCTGCTGAGCAGTGCGGCGGCGATCGTGAGTGCGGCTGCCAGAGCCGAGGCGCGGTGACTTGGGGTCATCGTGATCCGTGCAATCCGTAAAGTTGTAATGCTCTATTAAAAGTCAGAACTCTGAATCTACAATACACGAGTGTCCGGGTCAAGCCTTAGTTCTCAAGGGTGATAGTAATATAAATAACACATCCGACATGATCAGCACCTCTTGTTGATCGTCCTATGGTTCCCAATTCTGTAGATTCATTCCCGTCGCTGCGTATATCGCAGCTGCGCTACGATTCTAACTGAATGGCGTTTGTCACGGTTTCGGGCGAGCCGGGTTGCAGGGATGTCGAGCTGGCGCGCGCGGTCGCGGAGCGGCTGGAATGCGAGTTGGTTACTGAGGATCTGGCGAAGGGGAATATGGTGGTGTGCGGCGCGGTTGCCGGAACGTTGCGCGTGCACGTAGTCGCGCCCGAGAGAATACGTCTGGACAATGTGATGCAGGATTGCCAATTGAGCCGGGCCGACGCCAAAGTCCGTTTGCGGGAGATGGAGAGAGAACGGGCCCTAGTTCGCAAGCGTCGCTTCGGACAAAAGATGAGCCGGCCGACGGATTTTGACCTGCTTCTCAACGCCGAGAAGTTCAGTCTTGCCGATATGGTGGACCTGGTGGAAGCTGCCGTGATGTCTCAAGGGCTGTTGGACGCCGGGACTTTGGCGGCGCCCGAGTCGAACATCGAACCTAAGGAGGTCGCAGGTCAATTTGGCCACCCCAGCGAGCAAGTCTTCGCCAACGTGCTAGATTTCTACGGAATCGCCTGGGACTACGAGCCGCGCAGCTTTCCGCTGCAGTGGGACAAGGACGGCAAGGTTTCCGAAGCCTTCACGCCGGACTTCTACCTGCCCGAGTTCGACCTGTACGTGGAGCTGACCACCATGAAGCAGGCCAACGTGACTCGGAAGAATCGAAAGATCCGGCTGCTGCGGTCCATTTATCCGCATGTGAACATCCAGGTCTTCTATCAAAAGGATGTGCAGGACCTGGTGATGAAGTACGGGCTACCGGAGCGGGCTAGCCCAGTGAGCGAAGCCCAGTGAATCCTCCCTCGATCGAGCGCGTACTGTTCACCGAGGAAGAGATCGAGCGCAGGATCCGGCGCGTGGCGGCGGACATTTCGGCCGACTATGCGGGGCGCGAGCTGAAGCTGGTGGGAGTGCTGAAAGGGTCGGTGTTTTTCCTGACCGCACTGGCGCGCGAGCTGACGGTGCCGGTGACGGTGGATTTTCTGGCGATCTCGAGCTTCGCCAATCAAAAGGGCGCGCCCGGAATGGTGCGGATCGCAAAGGATCTGGACGATAGCATCGAGGGCGAGGACGTCCTGCTGGTGGAAGACATTGTGGATACCGGGTTCACCACGCGGCATTTGCTGCAGCATTTGTCGGGGCGCGGCCCGAAATCGCTGGCATTGTGCACGCTGCTGGATCGGACGCCGCGGCGAATCGTGCAGATTCCGGTGGATTATCGCTGTTTTGAGATCCCGGACCGGTTTGTGGTGGGATTTGGGCTGGATTATCAGCAGCTGTATCGGAATTTGAAGTACGTGGCGGTGTTGAATCCGGAGCCGATAGGGTAACGGCGGTGCTATCATACGCGGCGAGCCTTAGCACCGAGCCCACTGAATGGCCGACGAACTCGATAACCGGAGTGCGCAGCCCCTCGAGCGCAAGTTTGTAACGATTCTTTGCGCGGACGTCGCCGAATTCGGCCGTCTCATGGGCGAGGATGAAGAGCAGACGCTCAGGACATTTCGAGGCTACAAGCAAGTCATCGATTCCCTGGTAGAGAAGCAGGGCGGACGCGTTTTCAACACTGCCGGGGATGCGATCCTAGCGGAGTTCCCTCGCCCTATGGTAGCGGTGCGGTGTGCGACCGAGATCCAGGCCGCGATGCGCACCCACAACCATGCCTTGCCGCCCTCCCATCAGTTGAGATTCCGAATCGGCATCAATCTGGGTGACGTCATGGTGCATGGCCAGGACCTTCTGGGAGATGGCGTCAACATCGCCGCGCGGTTGCAGACGGATGCAGAGCCCGGAGGAATCTGGATTTCGGGGAGCGTTCACGATCAGATACGCAACAAACTTTCGCTCTCCGTCAAGTTTCTCGGCAATAAGAAATTCAAGAACATCGAGCAGCGCGTCCCAACGTTCGCCATCACGGAAGCCGAAGGATGCGGCGCTCTTCCCTTTCCCAAGCCTCGCCGGCTGCCCTGGATTGCCGGGGCAGCTCTGGTCGTAATGGTGGCAGGGGGTACGGTCTATTTCTTCCCGCATCGGGCCTCGCTCAAACTGGCGGGCCCCAAGCTCACAGAAAAGGACACGATCGTCCTGGCGGAGTTCACAAACACTACGGGCGATTCCGTTTTTGACGGCACGCTGCGGCAGGGGCTTTCGGCGCAACTGGAACAGTCGCCGCATCTGAACCTGCTTTCGGACCAGCGCATAGCCCAGACGCTCGCCCTGATGGCCCAGCCCAAAGACGCGCGACTCAGCGCCGAATTGGGACGCGAGGTTTGCCAGCGTACAGCCAGCGCAGCGAGCATTGAAGGCTCCATATCCAACTTGGGCAGCCAATATGTGCTGGGACTGAACGCCGTGAACTGTCGCACCGGCGACCCTCTTGCTCAGGAACAAGTGACGGCTGACGGAAAGGAGCAGGTGCTCAAGGCTCTCGGGGATAGCGCGGCCAGGCTGCGCGAGAAGTTGGGAGAATCGCTGGCCTCCGTCCAGAAGTATGATGCGCCTCCGGAAGATGTGACCACAACATCGCTGGAGGCGTTGCAGGCTTATACTCTCGGCTATCAAGCACAGATCCTGAGGAGCGATTACTCTGCCGCGATCCCATTCTTCCAAAGGGCCGTGGACCTGGATCCGAATTTCGCCATGGCCTATGCGCGGCTGGGGACGAATTACTTCAACCTGGGCGAGACGGTTCGCGCAGCCGAGAGTACGAGCAAGGCTTACGAATTGCGAGAGCGGACCAGTGAATCGGAAAAGTTCTACATCACTTCGCATAATGCGGAATTCGTCACCGGAAACCTCGAGGCGGCACGCACGGCCTATGAGTTATGGGCGCAGACCTACCCGCGTGACAGCGTTCCGCAGAATGGTCTGGCTAACACTTACGGTGAGTTGGGACAGTATGAGAAAGCACTCGCAGCGGCGCAGGAGGCGCTGAAGCTCAACTCTGGAAGTGCGCTTGCCTACGCGCGTCTGGTCTATGCATACCTGGTCCTGAACCGGCTGGATGAAGCAAAAGCCACGGCGCAGGAGGCGCGGGCCCACAATCTCGACGGGCCTTTCATTCATCAGATTCTTTACCTGGTTGATTTCCTTCAGCACGATGCCGCGGGGATGGAGCGTGAGGCCGCCGGGCAGATGGGGAAACCGGGTTACGAGGATGTCATCCTTCACTATCAGGCGCTCAGCGCCGAATACGGCGGAGAGTTTGCCAAGGCTCGGGACCTGACGCGTCAGGCCGCAGACTCCGCGCAACGAGCCGATCAAAAAGAAACAGCGGCAATATATCAAGCGGATGCGGCGGTGCACGAAGCATTGGTCGGTAATACGGATTTGGCGAAGCAGGAGGTGCAGGCCGCGCTCGCGCTGTCAAACAGCAAAGACGTGGAGGCGTTCTCTGCCATTGCACTCGGACTGGCGGGCGATTCCGCTCAAGCCGCACGGCTGGATGGCGAACTGAGCAAACGCTTCCCGGAAGACACGATTGTGCAGTTCCGATATTTGCCCATGATTCACGCGGCGAGCGAGCTTCGGAACGGCGATGCCGGCAAGGCTGTGGAGGTGCTCGCGGCGTCCTTGGCTTACGAATTGGGACGGGGTACCGGCCTTGCTCTCTGCCCGGTTTATGTGCGGGGCCAGGCGTATTTGGCCGCCAGGCGGGGCCGCGGCTTTTTCCATCTCAGCTTCAACCACGGAACGCCAATTCTAGGGACGGCGGCGGCGGTCGAGTTTAAGAAGATTCTCGACCATCCCGGCGTGGTGGTGAACGAGCCTATCGGCGCGCTGGCACATCTCGGGCTGGGTCGCGCGTACGCTCAGGCCGGCGACAATGCCAGAGCGAAGACGGCTTACCAGGATTTCCTTGCGCTGTGGAAAGATGCCGATCCCGATATTCCGATCCTGCAGCAAGCGAAAGCGGAGTACGCAAAGCTGAAGTAAGTTTCGTTACCGGGCTGCGAAAACCCGCTGCCCGTTGAGCCAGGTTTCGAGAATCGTGATTTGGTTGGTTGATTCGTCGTAGCGGAAGAGAACCAGGTCGGCGCGATCGCCGGGGGTGAGACCGCGCTGGCGATACGGCACTCGGCCGATGCGCGCCGGATTGCGGGTAGCGAGCGAGATGGCGTCGCGCAGGGTCAGGTTGGCAGTCTTCATGACGTTGGTGATCGCGCGGTGCATCATGAGCGCGGAACCGGCCAGGCGGTTGCCTCCAGCGAGTCGCACGCTGCCATCGGAGTGCAGTTCGACATCGACGTCACCCATACGGTAGGGTCCGGGGGAGCAGCCTGCCGGGGCGACGGCGTCGGTGACCAGGAGCGATCGCTCCAGACCCTTGGCGCGCAGCGCGACGTTCAGGAACGACGCCGGCAGATGAAATCCGTCGACGATAAAGCTGGCGGCCAAGCGGTCGTCGGCGAGTTGATCCCAAATGTAATTGGAAGTCTTGGGCAGCACCGCGTCGGTGCCGTTTCCGAGATGCGTGGAAAGCGTCGCCCCGGCGTTTACGGCGTCCGAGATTTGCGCGGCTGAGGCGCGGGTGTGGCCGATGCTCGCGACGATGCCCTTCTCGACGATCTTTTCGATGAAGCGCGGGGCTTCTTGCCATGCTGGTGAAAGAGTGACCAGGCGGATGTGGCCGCGAGCGGCATCTTGCAGGCGCTGGAATTCATCGAGATCAGGCGGACGAACCCAGCGGGCGGGATGTGCGCCGCGCGGGCCGTCTTCGGGAGAGATGTACGGACCTTCTAAGATGGAAGGCTTCCATTGGGGCTGCGCCAGAGACGGACTCCTTGGCGTTTGCCAGGTTGCGAAGAGCCGCGGACATGTTGTCGGGCGAGCCGGTGATCACGGTGGGAAAGAAGCGCGTGACTCCGCACGCGAACATCGCTCGAATGGACTGCGCGATCTGTTCGTGGGTGGTTTCCGCCGAGTTGTAGTCCACGCCAGCGAAGCCGTTGACTTGAAGATCGATCCAGCCTGGGGCGATCAATGGGGCGTCGTTCAGCGGGTGAATGAGGTGATCGACGATGCTGATGACACGGTCGAAGGACACCTCAATCGCCGCGCCGCTGACGACATCCAGGCCGCGGCAGACATTTCCGCCAGTCGCCGATTTATTCACAAGTTTCCCACAGGCTTTGCGCGCTAAGTGCTAGAGATAATGAGCGGACAAAATTGTTGAAAACTGTGGAAATCATGGCAAATAAGTCTGGCGCAACCCACTAACCCCTGCTAAAACAGAATGCATGATCCCTCGCGAGTGCGGTTTCGGCGGTTAATCTCGGGGGAGGTGGCCGTCGGAATCGCACTTGCGGATCGTCCTTCCGTAAGTCCGGCGTAACTCCGGCAAGCGAATCAGCCCGTGGCTTTAAACAGTCACGGGCTCGTTTTTTGTTACGATGCCGCTTTTCGCGACGGGGGTCAGCCAGCCGAAGCGGTCGGCGACGTCGCCATGCACGATCCCAAAGAAAGCCTTTTGCAACTTCTCGGTGATGGGGCCGCGCGAACCTTTGCCGACGACGATGCGGTCCACGGATCGGATGGGCGTGATTTCAGCGGCAGTGCCGGAGAAGAAAACTTCATCGGCGATGTAGAGCATTTCGCGCGGGATGAGCGTTTCCGTCACAGGAATGCCTAACGACTCCGCTAATTGCATGACCGAGTCGCGCGTGATGCCGGGAAGCACGGACGCGCCCAGCGGCGGAGTAAGAATCTTGTTATCGCGGACCACAAAGACGTTTTCGCCCGAACCTTCGCTGACGTAGCCGGAAGTGTCGAGCGCGATTCCTTCGGCGTAGCCGTTCAGTTGCGCCTCCATGCGGATGAGCTGCGAGTTCATATAATTGGCGCCCGCTTTGGCGAGCGCGGGCAGCGTGTTGGGCGCGATGCGGGTCCAACTGGAGACGCACACGTCGACGCCTTGCGCCAGCGCTTCCTCGCCCAGATACTTTCCCCATTCCCAGCAAGCGATGTAAGTTTCCACGGGATTCGCGAACGGCAGAACGCCAACGTCGCCATAGCCGCGCAGCACGAGCGGGCGGAAATAGCAGGACTCGAGCTTGTTGACGCGTACCAGTTCGGCCATGGCGTCGGCCAGCTCGTCGGTGGTGTGCTTTCACTTCGATGCGATAGATCTTGGCCGAATCGAGCAGGCGGCGGATGTGCTCGCGCACCCGGAAAATGGCGGGGCCGGAGGGGGTCGCGTAGCACCGGACGCCTTCAAAAACGGAACTGCCGTAGCTGGTGACGTGGGAGAGGACGTGGATATTGGCATCGTTCCAATTGATCAAACGGCCGTTATGCCAAATCTTTGCCGTGGGCGTTAACATGCCTAATTATAGCTAACGCGGCTGGTCGGAGAAGAGCTCCTCCAGGTGGACGGTGAGCTCGCCCGCAGTGAGTGTGCCGCCGCGGCTGACGTGCTCGGGTTCGCCGCCGGAATGATATAGCCAGGCGGTCTGCTTTTCGGGATCGACGACCCAGCAGAATGGAACGCCCCAGGCGTGATACTGCTCGCACTTGGCGAGCATGGCGCCGACGCGGTCTTCGGGGGAAAGAATCTCGACACAGAGGAGGACGGGCTTGGTGGGGTAGGGGCCCTCGATCACGGGCGCGGCAATGACGTCCGGTATTAGGTATTTGGTTGCAGTGATTCGGACTGTGACTTCGGCAAGAGCTTCGACGCCTTGCTTGTCGAGGAGCATCATCAGCCCGACTTGAGCGCGGGCGTGATATGTATTAGCAAAGGCCTTGGGGTATAGGACGCCGTCCACGTACTCGCAGTATGGTTTTTCGGTGCGACGGAGGTAGTCTTCGACCGAGACTATTGCCGCGGCGCTCATAGGCCTTGTTTTTATTGTAAGCCAGCCATGCGAAGATAGGAGTGCGTGGCAGTTCGAGTTCAGGTTCCCAAGAAGGCCTCCGCGGTGCGGTTCGCTTTGCACCCCGTGGGCAAAATTCTCCTCGTACTGCTGGTCTTAGCCGTCACCACCGGATTTGGCGTGTTCACGTACTATTACGTGAAGTACTCGCGGCTGATCGAGACCAAGCTGGCGGCCGGACCGTTCTCGAATACATCCATGCTGTTCGCTGCGCCGCGCACGGTGGATGTGGGCGACATCGCCGATCCGCAGGAGATCGCGAACGATCTGCGCCGCAGCGGGTACACCGAATCGCCCAAGAATCCCATGGGCTACTTCACGTTGAAGCCCGACGAGATCGACGTGTATCCCGGGCCCGATTCGTATTTCAAGCGCGACGAAGGCGTGATCAAATTCACCGGCCGTAAAGTGACGCAAATCATTTCGCTGGCCGACAACACGGACCGCACCGAATACACACTCGAGCCCGAGCTGATCTCGAATCTGTTCGACAAGAATCGCGAGAAGCGCCGGATTGTGAAGTACGAAGACATTCCGCCGGTGCTGGTCCACGCGGTGGTGTCGGCCGAGGACAAGCGATTTTTCCAGCACTCGGGTTTCGATCCGGTCCGCATCATCAAGTCAGCCTACGTGGACGTAAGAAAAGGCCAGAATGCGCAGGGCGCTTCGACGCTCAGCATGCAGTTGGCCGGGATGTTGCTGCTGGATCGCGCCGATCGTTCCTGGAGGCGCAAGATCCCCGAGGTGCTGATCACCATGCACCTGGAGCAAAAGCTCAAGAAGGAGCAGATCTTCGAGGACTACGCGAACCAGGTGCCGTTGGGGCAGCGCGGGAGTTTCGGCATTCGCGGATTCGGAGAAGCGTCGCAGGCATTCTTCGGCAAGGACATTTCGCAGTTGACCTTGCCCGAAGCGGCCACGCTAGCGGGCCTGATACAGCATCCCAGCTACATCAATCCGTTCCGCTGGCCGGACCGGGCTAAGGCGCGCCGCAACGTGGTGCTCAAGATGATGCGGGAGAACGATTACATCAGCGATGCGGAATACGATAAGGCCATCGCGTCGCCGATGACAATGGCGAAGCAGGGCATGGACACGGCCGAAGCGCCGTATTTTGTCGATCTGGTGAACGACACGCTGCTGGAGAAGTTTCCGGATTACAATTTCCAGGCCAATACCTATCGCGTTTATACGACGCTCGATCCGAATTTGCAGCGCGACGCAGCGGAGGCGGTTCGGATCGGCATGGAAGAAGCCGATCAGCGGATCAAAGGCAGGAAGAAGAAGGATCCCAACTATCCCGATCCGCAGTGCGCCTTGATCGCGCTCGATCCGCAGACCGGGAAGGTGCTGGCTATCGTTGGCGGAAGGAACTATGGCACCAGCCAACTCAACCGGATTCTGGCGAAGCGGCAGCCGGGTTCGTCGTTCAAGCCCTTCGTTTACGCGACGGCTTTGAATACGGGGCTTTCGAACGGCGGCGGGCAGGTGATCACGCCGGCCACCATGATCCTGGATGAGCCGACCACGTTTTACTACGATGGCAAACCCTATGCGCCGAGCAATTTCGAGCACAAGTTCTATGGCAATGTATCGCTGCGGGATGCGCTGGCGCATTCGCTCAATGTGGCAACGGTGAAACTGGCCGAGCAAACCGGTTACGACGCGATTGTGGATCTGGCGCGGCGGGCGGGTATGAACGTGGAGATCCATCCGACGCCGGCGGTGGCGCTCGGAGCGTACGAGGTGACGCCGCTCGAAATCGCGGGCGCCTACACCATATTTGACAACCAGGGCGTTTACTCCAAGCCATACTTTGTGTCCGACATCGCGAGCGACCATGGGTCCATCATTTTCGACAACAAGCCCGAGCATCGCGATGTGCTGGACCCGCGCGTGGTGTTTCTAATGGATCAGCTTTTAGAAGAAGTGGTCCGGAGTGGAACGGGCGCGGCGGTATGGTCGCGCGGGATTAATTTCCCGATCGCCGGCAAGACCGGAACTTCGCACGACGGCTGGTTTGCGGGCTTTACGTCGAAACTGATTTGCGTGGTGTGGGTGGGGTTCGACGATAACCGCGAGCTCAACCTGGAAGGCGCGCATTCGGCCCTGCCGGTCTGGGCGGAATTTATGCGGCGGGCCCACGAGCATCGGGAATATCGGAACGTGAGCGAGTTTGAGGCGCCGGCCGGCGTGGTGGGCGTGCAAATCGACCCGGCATCGGGACAACTGGCGACGGCGGCGTGTCCCAAGGTTCGGACCGAATATTTCATCGAAGGCACCCAGCCGGTGGAGCAGTGCCAATTGCATGGCGGCGGAGGAATGCGTGTGGCGGGGTGGGAAACTGGGCAGCCGCGTACGGGCGATCCAAACGCGCCCGCGGCGGCAGTTCGATCCGGATCTCAACAGCGCCTGGCGCAGACGGGTCAGCCGCCGGCGTCGCCCGATGCGGCTTCCCAACCTCCGGCGCAGCCCAAGCATAAGGGCTTTTTCGAGCGCCTCCGGGGTATTTTCAAGTAATTGTCATTCCGAAAGTGATAGTGTAGATCTAATGCGCCCGGGATTGTTGATCCGGGATGAATGGGGAGGTCGAACCATGGCTTCCAGGCTCTGGTTAGCTGCTATCAGTTTCGGGACGGTCCAGATGTTTCTTCCGGCCGCCGCCCCTCAATCCGCGCCGCCGTCGGCGGGCCTGCTTAGTGATACCGCCACGGGACAATCGACACAGGTGGTGCAGAAGAAGCCTGCGCCGGCTCTGAGCCCGGAATTACGCGGCGACATCTTCATGGCGGAGAAGCGATACCGCGAAGCCGCGGAGATGTACCAGGAACACTCCAAGGGCTCGGCCGTGCTGCTGAACAAGACAGGCATCGCCTATCATCAGATGCTCCAACTGGAGCTGGCGGAAAAGTACTATAAGCAGGCGTTGCGCATCGAACCCGGTTATGCCGAAGCGGTCAACAATCTTGGGACCATTTACTACGCCAAGAAGAGCTACCGGCGCGCGGTAAACCAGTACAAAAAGGCGCTGCGGATGAATCCTCAGTCGGCTTCTGTGTGGAGCAATTTGGGGATGGGATACTTCGCGCGGAAAGATTATGTGCGCGCGGCGGATTCGTTTCAGAAGGCGCTGATGCTGGACCCCGAGGTTTTTGAGTCGCGCTCCACGCAGGGTGTGTTGTTGCAGGAGCGGAGCGTGGAGGAACACGCCAAGTTCCACTATTATCTGGCCCGGGAATACGCGAAAGCAGGAGCCAGCGATCGCGCGCTGCAGTACATCCGGAAGGCCTTGGAAGAAGGCTATAGGGAAAAGAAGAAGATTCAGGAAGATCCGGCGTTCGCGTCCTTGCGAGACCTGCCGGAGTTCAAAGAGCTGATGGCGCTGGAGCCGCGTGTTCTTTAGGCGACTGGCCTTCTGTGGTTCAATTCTCATCGCTTTGATGGCGGTCGGTTGCGCGCGGCAGCCGAGCCCTGTCCCAACTGTCGAGCGGCTGGCTGTACTGCCAATCGAAAATCTCAGCTCTGATCCCCAGTTGATTTGGTTTACGCACGCTGCTGCGGCCGTGGTGGAGTATGACCTGGCTGCATCGAAGAGCATTTTCGCCAAGACTGCGGAGTCGATTTCTGGGGCGCAAGCCATGCAAGCGACGCGAGTGCTGGAGGGATACTTCTTCGAGCGAAACGGGCGGCTCGGGATTCGCGCGACAGTGGAAGATCTGCGGACGACGCGGGCAGTGGAGCATTTCGAATTCGACGGGCCGGCTGCGGGCGGCTTCTTGCCGTTAGCGAACGAGCTTGCGCGGCGTCTAAGTTCGGAGGCGCGGCGCTTTGGGACCGCGAACGAAAACGCGTTCCGGTTCTATGGGGAAGCGCTGGCGGCGACGGATGGAGAAGCTCGGGAGCGAGCGATCGAAGGGGCAGAGGCTGCGGATCCAGGGTTTGCATTGATCTATCGGGATCAGGCGGGGTTGCTGGCGGGAGGGGGGGCGAAGGATCGGGCAATCGGGGCGATTCAGGCCGGCGAGCGGGGGCGGCTGGACTCGATCGATCGAGCTGACTTGCGATACATCGCGGCGGCAGTTTCGGGAGACCCGAATGCGCGGCTCCAGGCCTTGGAGACGCTGACGCGAGTGACGCCCGCGAATGCCGCTCTATTCGCAGATTTGGGGGCGCAGCAAATGGCGCGGCGGGATTTTTCACAGGCCGTGCGGAGCTACCAGGCTGCATCGCTACTGAATCCGGAGGAGCCGCGCATCTGGAATGAACTGGGTTATGCGCTGGCCTGGACGCGGAACCTGAATGGCGCTCGGCAGGCGCTTCAGGAGTACGAGAGGCGGGCCCCGGACGATGCCAATGCCCTCGATTCGTTGGGCGAGGTGAGCTTCTTCTTGGGCGACTTCGAATCGGCGGCGAAGTATTTCGAGCGGGCGGCGAAGAGGAGCCGGGCGGAATTCGTGAAAGCGGCCGAGGCGCGGTTGATGACGGGAGATCTCGGCGGTGCGGACCCGTACTTTGCGGAGTACACCACCGGATTGCGGCGTGAGGCGGCAGCTTATCAATTGGCGCAATGGCAGTTTTTGACTGGGCGAAAAACTGCTGGCATCGCTGCGATGAAAAAACTGGCGACGGAACTCAGCGGCGAGTCGCAGACGCTCGCACAGCGTCAGCTTGCAGTTTGGGAAGGGTCGATCGGAGTGAATGGGCCGCTTCCGCAATTGCTGACGGGGAAATTTCGAGAGGCGTTACCAGAGTTGGAGGCGGGGTACCAGCGAAGCGAATCCTTCGAATGACGGTGAGATTCGGGTGTTGCTGGCTTGGGCGTTGGTAGAGACGGGTTCCATCGATCGGGCCGCGAACCTGATTGAGCTGTGTCCTTTACCGCTTTCTTCCGGCGATCCGATGTTCGCGTCGCTGATTTTCCCGCGCTACTTCGCGCTGCGGGCAGCGGTTTTCGAGAAGCAGGGCAAGCCGGACGAAGCGAAAAAGAATCGCGAGCTGTATCGCAAGTACGGCGGCGGGGAAGCTACGAAATAACGGGCTTGTGATCCCAGGCATTGTCCGCATCGCCTGCGTCGCGATGCTGGACGCGGTCGTAAAGATGAAGATCGGACGTAGTGCCGAGGCTTTCGTTATAGAGGCTAGGTAGGCCGAGGCCTTCCTTGAGATCTTCCTCGAAGGCATGCAGCGCTTTGAGGTGGGTGGCGAGAGCGGGCGCGGTGCGGCCGGTCGGCGTTCTCCAGAACATCTGAAAGCCGCGGTTCACCAGTAGTCCGATTTCATCGCCAAGCACGAAGCCGGCTTTGTTCACGCGAGGGTGTTGGCCAGTGCGATCTTCGATAACTGCTCCGATGCCATCGCGAGTGACCTGAGCTTTGCTCGTGCCGGCGGGGCTGGTGCTGAAGCCCAATTTTCTCAGGCCATCCAGGCGTTCGGTGAAGGTGAATTCGTGAGGTTTCTCTCGGCGAAAAAACATGTAGTTACTATCATGCCAGATCAGGGATTGGACAAGTGCGCGCCCAAAAACTCGGCGGCGGCGTGATAGGCCTGGATCCAGCGTTTCTCGGTCAGGAAGCCGTGGATTTCGTCGGGAAAGATGAGCTCCTGGAATTCGACGCCTTGCTTGCGCAGCGCTTCGACCAGCGCGACGGTTTGGTGGAACGGCACATTGCGGTCGTCATCGCCATGGATGAGAAGGACCGGTGAGCGCCAGGTGGAGACGGAGGCGAGGGGCGACGATTCGAAGGCCAGGCGCGAGGTGGCTGGATCGAGAGTGCGGCCGTCGGAGGCAAGCTCGGCGGACCAATCGTGAACGCCGTGGAAATCGACGCCGGCAGCGAATAGATCGGACGCGCGGGCGAGGCCAAGAGCGGTGAGATAGCCGCCGTAGGAGCCGCCCCAGAGGCCGATGCGCTTGGGATCGACGTCGGGACGTCCGCGCAGATAGAGGCCAGCGCCGAGGACATCGTTGAACTCGCTGGCGCCGGTTGCGCCGTAGTTGAGCGCTTCGCGGAAATCGAGGCCATAGCCGATGCCGCTGCGGTAGTTGACCGAGAGCACGATGTAGCCGAGGCTGGCGAGATACTGATTCATCGCGTAGGAATTGTTGTAGTAATCCATGTAATGCCAGCCGAGCAGCATTTGGCGGCGCGATCCGCCGTGGAAGAAGATGACGGCCGGGATGCGGTTGGTTGGGGCTGGCGCCGGGGGGAAGGAAAAGCTGTCCATGGAGGGCGAGGCCATCGGCGGCGGAGAGCATGACGGGTTGGGGTGCAATGAGGGCGGAGGCGGGGAAATCGGCGGGGATGGAGTCAGGCGCGAGATCGCGAACGGCGGCGTTGCCGATTTTGATGGACGCGCGGGCGGGATTGCGCGCGTCGGAGCGAAGCATGGCGATGGCCGAGCCGTCGGAGGTTTCGACGGGGGACCATTCGATGCCGTCGCCTGGGGTGAGTGGCGCGAGATCTTCGCCGGAGACGGAGACGCGCCAGAGATGGCGGCGGTCGGTATCGTTTTCGTTCGAGGAGAAGAGGACCGTGCGGCGGTCGGACGAAAGTGAGACGTGCTCGATTTCGAAATCGCCGGGTGCGTTGAGTGGCGTGGGGACGTCGCCGTGGGTGGAGATGGAATAGAGGTGCAGCCAGCCGGTGCTTTCCCAGGGGAAGACGATGCGGTCGCCCGCGCCCCAGAACAATTGGTTGTCGGCGGACATAGTCGTGGAACACGCTGCCGGGGCCGCTCGCGGCGTGCCAGAGTTCGCGGCCGGTGCCAGATTCGGCGTCGGCAACACGGATGGACCAGGGCGGCGATGCAGCGCGGTGCGCACCGAAGCCGGATGAAGAGGCGGGGATGCGGAGGAATGCGATTTGTTTGCTGTCGGGGGACCAGGCGGGATCGGAGTCGCGATCGACGCTGGGATCGAGATAGGTAAGCGACTTGCGCGCGACGTTATAGACGGCGATGAAGGAATGATCGGAGCGCGAAGAGACGAAGGCGAGTTTGGAGCCGTCGGGCGACCAGCGGAGTTGGCTGGCTTGGCCCTTGGCGTGGATCAGTTGAGCGGGCTTGGCTCCGTCTTCGAGGCTTACGGACCAGATTTCGTCTTTGCGAAGGAAGACGAGGCGGTCGCCTGCGGGGGAAACTGCGGGCTCGCTGCCTTCGGTGATTTTGCGCGGGGCGCCGCCGGTTGATGGGAACGATCCAGATGGCTTGCTCAACGCCTTGCGGAAGGCTGGCGGGGTTAGGATTGTCGCGGCCGGTTTCGAAATCGCCGCCGCGGACATAGATGAGTGATCGGCCGTCGGGTGTCCAGGTGAGTCTGATCGATCTCCTGGCCATCGTCGTCGCGATAGTTTGTGAGGCTGCGGCCGGAGTAGGTGGGCGCGGCCGCGATCCAGACGTTGCGCGCTCCGTGTTGATTGAGCACCCAGGCAACTGCTCCACCTTTGGGAGCGGCGGTGAGGTCCGATGGGAAGGGAGCGCTCATCACTTGCTCGAGCGTGAAGCGAGCGGGGGACGCGGAGAAGGCGAGCGAACCAGCGAAGAGAAGGCCGAATAACTTGCGGACGCGCATAGCTAATTGTTATACACTGAGACCCAGATTTGGAGGGGATTTCTTCCATGTTGAGTTACTCACGGGGCCATGACGCTCCGCTTATCGACGCTAGCATCTGGGAAGTATTTGCGAAAACGGCGGCGCGATTTCCGGACAACGAAGCTCTGGTGGTGCGGCATCAAGGGGTAAGGCTGACGTTTTCGGAATTGGCTGCGGCGGTGGAGGGGGTGGCGCGAGGGCTGGTTGGGCTGGGCTTGGGCGCGCAGGACCGCATTGGCGTGTGGTCGACCAACTGCGCCGAGTGGGTGTTGATGCATCTGGCGTGCGCGCGGATCGGGGCGGTGCTGGTGAACGTGAATCCGGCGTACCGGTCGTACGATCTGGGGTTTGTGTTGCGACAAGTCGGGGATGAAGGCGCTGTTTCTTTGGGAGAGGGACAGGCGGTCGGATTATCGCGCGATTGTGGAGGAGGCGATTGCGGGGCAGACGCTGGCGTTGGAGCAGGTGGTCTATTTCGGAACGGAAGGCTGGGACAAAGATGCTGGCGGAAGGCCGGGAGATTCCGGATCGGCGCGGATATGCGTCGGATGACGTTACCAACATTCAATACACGTCGGGGACAACGGGATCGCCGAAGGGCGTGTTGCTGACGCATCGAAATGTTTTGAACAATGCGCAGATGCTTGGCGCAGGGCATGAGGATTACGGAGCAGGATCGGATTGCGGTTCCTGTGCCGCTGTATCACTGTTTCGGGTGCGTGATCGGGACATTGGTATCGGTGGTGAGCGGCGCGACGATGATACTGCCGGCGGCGACATTCGACGCGCTGGCGACGCTCGCAGGCGATTCATGAGGAACGCGCGACGGCGATCTATGGCGTGCCGACGATGTTTATCGCCGAGCTGGATCATCCGGATTTCGGGAAATTCGATTTCAGCTCGCTGCGGACGGGGATGATGGCGGGCGCGCCGTGTCCGGTGGAGATCATGAAGCGCGTGGTGAAGCGAGATGCACTGCGCGGGGATGACAGTGGGTTACGGGCAGACGGAGAGCTCGCCGGTGATCACGATGTCGGCGGCGGACGATAGCGTGGAGCGGCGGGTGGGGACGGTGGGGCAGGCGTGTCCGAACACGGAGGTGAAGATTGTTTCTCCGAGCGGCGAGACGGTGCCGGTGGGCGAATCGGGGGAGCTGTGCACGCGCGGGTATCTGGTGATGAAGGGCTACGATCAGGAGCCGGAGGCGACGCGGCGCGCGATCGATGAGGACGGCTGGCTGCACACAGGCGACTTGGCGACGATGGACATCGACGAGTGCTTCCGGATTACGGGACGGGCGAAGGATATGATCATCCGGGCCGGCGAGAATGTGTATCCGCGGGAGGTGGAGGAATTCCTGCATATGCATCCGAAGGTGGCGGAAGTGCAGGTGGTGGGGATTCCGGATGCGAGGCTAGGCGAGGCGGTGGCGGCGTGGATTCGGTTGAAGGCGCCGGCGGAGGAAGAAGAGATCCGGGAGTTTTGCCGGGGGCGGATCGCGCATTTCAAGGTGCCGCAATATATCCGTTTTGTGGATGAGTTTCCGATGACGGTGACGGGGAAGGTGCAGAAGTTTCGAATGCGGGAGATTGAGATTCGAGGATCGCGGGCTGCAGGAGGCGGCGCGGATTCGAACGGCGTGAGAAAAACACGGGTGACAGAAATGGCGCGGAAATGTTCGTCGTGTTTTCAGGCATTTAGAAGGGCGAATTCTATCGCTTAGAAATCTGATTGATAGAGTCGGTGCAGGAGAGAGTTGCTTGCGGGCGCTTCTGGAAACGGAGGCGCCCACTTTTTTGGACCATGGCGGCACGGGATATCGGAGAGCAAGAAGACGGCGCTGGCGGGCGATTAGCCGCAAGGAACGAATCAGCAAGCTGCTGACGGACATCGAGGAGCGGCTGGATCTCAAGACGAGCAAGGTAACTCTCGCGGACTTCATCCGGCTGACGCAGCTGGAAAGGGAGCTGGAAGAAGAGGAGCAGCCGAGGGAGATTATCGTCACGTGGAAAGAGCCAGCGGAGGAACGCTGCGAATAGAAATAGATTATGTGCCGCTCCCCTCACAAAACAAGTTTCACCGATCGACGGCGAGGTTCAAGGGCTTTTCAGGGCCGATTGGGTCAGGAAAGAGCCAGGCGCTGTGTCAGGAAGCGATCCGGCTGAGTTACTTGAATCCGGGAAGGCAGGGGCTAATTGGCGCGCCGACTTACCCGATGCTGCGGGACGCGACGCTGAGAAGCTTTCTGGAAGTGCTGGGCGACAATCGAATCCGGCATGAGCTTGAATAAGTCGGAGTTAGTGCTGTTGATGAAAGACACCGGCTCGCGGATTTACTTTCGCGCGGTGGACGATTTCGAGCGGTTGCGGGGCACCAATCTGGCGTGGTTTGGGCTGGACGAGCTGACTTACACGACGGAAGAAGCGTGGTTGCGGCTGGAAGGGCGGCTGCGAGATCCGCACGCTTCGCGGTTGTGCGGGTTCGCGGTGTGGACGCCGAAGGGATTCGATTGGGTGTATCGCAGATTTATCCGCGACGGGGTGGCGGGATACGACGTCGTGCTGGCGAAGCCGTTTGAGAATCGGTACGTACTGGACAAGATCCCGGATTTTTACGATCGCCTGAAGGGGAGCTACGATGCCAAATTCTTCGAGCAGGAAGCGCTGGGCGAGTATCTGAATGTCCAGTCGGGCGCGGTGTATGAAGCGTTCAAACGAGCGAGGAATATCCGTGAAATGGAAGTTGATCCCGGACTGCCGCTGTATTGGGCGCTGGATTTCAATGTGGATCCCATGAGTTCAGTGGTGGCGCAGAAGGACGGAGAGGAGGTTCGGGTGCTGGATGAGGTGGTCCTGAGCCGTGCAAGCACATTGCAGGCGTGCGAGGAGTTTCACGCGCGGTATCCGAATCATCAGGCGGGCGTGGTGGTGTATGGAGACGCATCAGGGCAGAGGCTGCAGACGGCGGGAACGACGGATTATCAGATCATCAAGGAGTTTTTTCGGCAGACGGCTTACCGGAACTTGAAGTTTCGCGTACCGCCGAGTAATCCGAGCGTTCGAGAGCGCGTAGCTCTGGTGAATGCAAAGTTGTTTTCAGCAAACGAGGAAGTTCGGCTGTTGGTGCATCCACGATGTATTGGTTTGATTACGGACTTTGAGGAAGTGACGTTTAAGCCGGACAGCGGCATTATCGATAAAGAGAAGGACTCCAAACGGACGCATTTATCCGATGCGTTGGGTTACTTGATCTGGCAGGAATGCCGGCCACGAACCAAGTTCGGAGAGCAGGGGCGGCGATTACTTTAGGCGCGTTGAGAATCCGATGAACCTAGGCATGGCTGGACCAGACATTAATCACGAGCATCCGGAATACGCAGCGAAACGCCCGATGTGGCGGCAGTACCGGGATCTGTACGCGGGAGGGGAGCAATTCCGGGTGAACGCGGATCAGTACTTGGTCCGCCGGCAGAAGGAACCGGGGGATGTCTATATCGAGAGGCTGAGCCGGTGTTTCTACGAAAACTACGTGGGTTCGATTGTGGATTGGTACACGGCCACTCTGTTCCGAAGGGAGCCGGTTCTTACCTACGAAGGAAAGAGTGAACGGTCTCGAAAATTCTTTGGGCAATTTGCGGAGGACTGCGATCTCAAGGGCAGTAATTTAGCAGAGTTCTTTCGCAGGCAATTCGTGGAAGCGCTGGTGTGCGGCAAGAGTTACGTGTTGGTGGATTTTCCACGGATGAGCGGTCCGGTTGGTACGCGAGCGGAGGAGGACGAGCGGGGCGCTTCGCGGGCTTACTTGGTCAGTTACGCGGCGGATGAGCTGATCAACTGGAGCTACGACGATCACGGACAGTATCAGTGGGTGGTGCTTCGCACGCAGAGCCTGCGCAAGGAGCGGTTAGAGGATACGGGGTGGGCGAAGCAGACACGATGGGTTTACTACGACAAGGAAAGATATCGGGTTTACGAACAGACGGAAGGCGGAACGCAACGCGGCGCCGTTGACGTTGTAGCTGAAGGCAGACACGGGCTAGCGAAGCAGCTGCGGGTTCCCTTGGTGGAGTTACGCGTGTCCGACGGTTTGTGGTTACTCAACAAAGCCGCGACTCTGCAGCTAGAGCATTTCAACAAATCGAATGCGCTGGGTTGGGCGTTGACGATGGGGTTGTTTGCGATGCCGGTGATTTATTCGGAGCGGGATTGGGATCAGGTGATGGGCGAATCGTACTACATTCAACTGGGTCCTCAGGACAGGTTTGGATGGACAGAGCCGCAAGGCACCGTGTTTCAGATTGCGGCCGATAATTTAACGCGGCTACAAGAAGAGATCTATCGGGTGTGTTACGTGACTCATGCCGGCGGGTCACTGTCGGGAAACGCGGCGCAGTCGGGTTTGAGCAAGCAACGCGACTACGCGATCACGCAAGAGGTTCTGCGCGCGTATGGAGACGCAGTAAAAGACGCGATGAAACGGGTGCTTAGGGCGGTGGACACGGCGCGAGAGGATGGGCTGAGCATCAACGTTTCTGGAATGGATGAGTTCGACATCGGGGATTTTGGCACCGAACTGGAAGACGCGCAGCGGTTATTGAGCTTGGGGATGGATTCACCAACGTTGCGGAAGCAAGTGTACAAAAAGCTGGCGTTTCAATTTTTATGCGATGTCCGGCAAGACGTGAAGGACCAGATCGGGCGCGAGATCGATCAACAAGAGTAGCGCAGGAGGGTTATGGAAGAGCAAAAGACCGACGGGGCGGAGCTGCGTTCTCTGATACGCGGCGTCATTGAGGAATTTGTGCAGTCCGAACAAGTGAAGGCGGAGCCCGCGTATAAGGCCGAGTTATTAGACGAGCGCAAACGGCGCGAGGACTTAGAGAAGCGCGTCAACGATCTGGTTAAAGAAAATCACCGGAGCCGGCAAATGGCGGACGAGGCGGAGCGGAGCTCATCGATTCGCGCAGAGCTACAGCGGCTGGGCGTAGCTAAAGTCGATCTTGCGTATCGCGCAGTGAAGGATGACATTCAGCGGCGCGACGACGGCCAGCTGACGGCGCCCGGAGAAGTTTCTCTGCGGGACTATTTAGCGCAGTTCGTGCAAGAGAATCCCGAGCTGCTGCCGGCTCGTATGACGGGAGGCTCAGGCATGGGATCGGGACCAAAGGCGGCGACAAATACAGGCGGGCTTGATCTGGACAAGATTCGGCCGGGCATGAGTCCGGAAGAACTGGAGAAGGTGCGTCAAGAGGTCTCGAGGGTGGCGAATCAAGCACTCCGAGGCATGTGAGAGGGCGCCGGGAGGCGGCTCAAGGCGAACACGTTGCCCGGTACAAGAGGAAAACAAACAAGGACAAATTAAATGCCAACAATAACATCAGCAAATGTAGCAAATGCAATCGTGAAGCTGGTCGCAGTGGACGCCTTACCCGCGCTCGTCAGTAACCTGGTGATGGGTAACTTAGTCAACCGGGACTATGAGCCGACGCTGGCGAACGCGGGGGACACGGTGAATGTGCCGATACCGCCTACGCTAGTAGCGAACAACATCGCGGAAGGCGGCACGGTTCAGACACAGAATCCCAATCTAGGGAATGCGCAGATCGTGTTGAACACGCATGCCGAAGCCACATTCCAGATACCGGATGTGACCAAGGTTCTGGCTGTGCCGGATTTACTGCGGCTGTACATGCAGCCGGCGGTGGTGGCGATTGCCGAGCGAATCGAATCCGACATTCTGAGCCTGTATTCACAATTTTCTTCGAATGCGCCGGTCGGAACGGCGGGGGTGGCCCTGGTGGAAGCCACCGTTGACTCAGCGGAAACGGCGCTATTCCAAGCGAAGGTGCCTGCGGTGGCGAGTAAGTATCTGGTGGTTGGTCCATCAAGTTACTCGGCTCTCAGACAAATCCCGCGCTTTAGTGAATACTATTCGGCTGGCGACGCAGGGTTGCGGGCGCTGGTGGATGGCGCTGTTGGAAAGATCAAGGACTTCTTCGTTTTTCGATCGCAGTTGGTGCCGACGACTGGGAGCGGACCGGTGAATACGCACAATCTAGCGTTTGCCCGGGACGCGATCGGGTTGGTGATACGCCGTCTGCCACAACCGCTGCCGGGGACCGGCGCCATCGCTGAATATGCCGAGATGGGCAACTTTGGCATCCGCGTGGTGATGAGTTATCAGCCTAATACGCTGGCGCAGCAGTTTACCGTGGACGTGCTCTACGGAACTGCGGTTCTGCGGAACTCGTTTGGAGTGCAGGTTAACAGCTAGGCCGAAGGAACGAGAAGCAGCCGAGGACGCGGGCGGAGGCGGGAGCGTCTGTCCGCGCATAAGAAAAGAGGGGCAGGATGGATTTGAGGGCGTTTTACCAAAAGCTACGAAAAATCGAGCAAGAGATCGCGGATCCGCATGTGGTGGTTGTGAGCCATGAGACGCCCGACGGCGGCCGGCCTGGTCAATTGGCGGAAGTATCGCGCAGCAATGCGGCGCGGCTCATTTTGGAGGGGCGGGCGCATTTGGCAACGGTGGAGGAGGCTGCAGAATTTCGGGCTGCCGCTCAAAAGGCGTTACATGAAGCAGAACAGCGGCAAATGGCGGACAAGGTGCAGGTAAATGTGATTTCGGAAGCTGATTTGCGCGCGTTGAAGAGTTCGGTACGTACGGAGAAGCGGTAGCGAGCGCGGCGCATGGCACTCTTCACCGATGGTCCCATCAGTACGGCAAAGGACTTACAGCAATACGAAGCATCGGTTCTTAGTGATGCCAATGCCGAGGGGATTGATGTGGCTGCGAAGGTTACTTTGGCGCAACAGGACGTAGGGAGTGAGCTTCTGTTGTTCCTTCTTCGGCGAGCGGCTTTTCGCGACGATCAACCGAACGTCAGGCGATCGGTAGGGCTCGCTGATGTTGTGGTGACGGATGCGCTCCGGCAGTGGCACATACATAAGACGCTCGCGATGGTTTATCGAGACGCTTATAACAATCAACTGAACGACCGGTACCAGGGTAAGTGGAACCAATACGAACAACTGGCACAAGGAAGTTCACGAACTTGCTTTCAACTTGGTGTCGGCGTGGTGGGGGATCCGATTCCCAAGGCGACGATATCCGCAGTGACCACGGTTCCAGGGAATGGCAACGGAGCGACATTCTACGTAGCGGTGACGTGGGTAAATGCGGCTGGTGAAGAAGGCGCCCCAAGCGTTTTCGCAGAGACTTCGACGTTGGCCGGTGAGGCGCTTAGTGTCGCGGCGCCGACCGCGCTTCCGCCGAACGCGATTGGATGGAACACGTACGTTGGTACGTCGCCAGGTGCGATGACACGGCAAAATGGCAGTCCTCTGGCACAAGGCGCCGCATGGGTTATGGCAGGAGCATTAAATGCCGGGGCACCGCTCGGGGCGGGGCAGAAGCCGACGTGGTTCGTTGTGGATCGCCACTTTATTGAAAGAGGCTGAGGATGTTGCTTATCGCGGGCACGAGCACACAAAAGGTGATCGGAGTCCTAACCGCCGGCAGTGGCTTGCCCGCAGCATTGGAAGCTCTGACGACATTGGAGGGGGTAAGGCTGCCGGCCATCACAGCCCAGCAGATCATTCCTCAGAATGTGGCGCCCGAGGTGTCTGACCAGAGCACGGTGAACAAATATCCGCTGGTTTACGTGTATTGCACGAAGGTGGTCAACGAGCTTCGCGAAAAGTTTCGGACGTTCTCGGGCGACGCTCAGATGATTGTGGAGGTACGCGTTTCGCAGGATCGTCTGGATCAAATAGAAACCAACCTGCAGGCGTATGTCGACGTGATTACGCAGGTCTTCGATAACAGCCGTGGCGATTGGGGCGATGGTACGTTTTTTGACGGCGGCTACGAGATTACGTTTGGCGGAGTGAAGCACGGCGGAAGGAATTTTTTGCAGATTGCGAAGATCTCGTTCGTCTTGGAGATCAGCGCAGACTAGCGGGCGCGCAATAATAGACTCCCTATGTCCTATATTCTCTCAAATGACAATCGGTTCTACGTAGCTCTGGAAGCGAGTTACGGCGTTGCCGCGGCAATCAGCGCGGGCAATCGAATTCCGGCAGTTAAGTTGACGACGAAACAGCAGGTCGAAAAAGTGCAACGCGCGGACAAGACGGGGTCGCGGACGTTCGCGGGAAATCCAGCCGGGCTGCGAACGCAGACCAGTTTTGGGTTGAAGACGTACATGGCGAATTGGGGCGACCCAAGCACTTTGCCGCCCCATGGTCCGCTGTTTCAGGCATGTCTGGGAGCAGACGCCCGCGCAATCGACGGGCGGGACGGTGGCGAGCGTAGCGGAACGTCGCTGACATTTACGAGGGCGCATGGGTTGAGTCCGGGAGCGGCAGTTACCAGTGGCGGAGAGATTCGCTTCGTCACGGTGGTGGTGAACGCCGAGACGGTGCAACTCAACGCCCCATTTACTGTCGCGCCAACGACGAATTCGCAAACCGGGGCGACGGCGATGTATCAGACAGGGGAGAATCTATCGAGCATAACGCTCTTTGACTATTGGAGCCCACAGAGCGCGGTACAGCGGGTTCTGGGGGGCATGGCGGTTGATACGCTTTCGATCAAGGTAAACGGCGATTTCCACGAGTTTGATTTCAACGGGCAGGCGCAAGACTTAGTAGATACCGCGAGCTTTCAGAACGGACAATTCGCGTTGTCGGCGTTTCCGGCGGAGCCTACCGTGGCGCCGATTAATTACTCCATCATTCCAGGGCATCTCGGACAAGTGTGGTTGGGGAGCTCTCCCTCCCGGTTCTTCACGTTGACGAGTGCCGATATCTCCTTGTCGAACAATTTGGAGTTGCGGGCACGTGAATACGGAGCAATACTGCCCAGCGTGATTTCTCCTGGCCAACGAGCGGTGTCGATCAATTTCAGCATTTACCAAATGGATGATACGGCGACGGCTGCTCTATACCAGGCGGCGCGGCAGAGATCGCCCATCAGCGTGATGATGCAACTGGGCCAGCAGCAGGGCGAACTATTCGGGCTTTACATGAACAGCGTCGTCGCAGAGGTGCCAGCTTTCGATGACTCACAGAAGAGGCAGCAGTGGCAATTCCAAAGCTGCCGGGCGCAAGGAAGCGTGAACGATGAAATTTATGTCGCGTTTGGGTAAGGAACGAAGTGATGCATCAGCTGGGCCCCAGGCGATTCCCGCGAATGGCACGGTGCACTATGACAGCGTTAGTGTGGCTCGAATCCAAAGCTGTGCCAGGAGTGAGGTTTGCGATCCACCGCATTTCGTTCGGGCGGCGGATGGAACTGAGCCGGCGGGTTCGTGAAATCAGCCAAAAGGCGGAATTTCTCGAAGCCAGCACTGAGCTGCACGAAAAGATTGAGGCAAACATCCTGGCCCTGGAAATTGATGCGATGTACTTGCACTGGGGTCTAGTGTGCGTCGAAGGGTTAATCATTGATGGACAGGCCGCCGACGCGCCGCAGTTACTCGAAAAGGGTCCAGAAGAGCTAGCGCGTGAAGTGGTCAGCGCGATCAAGGGACAGTGCGGGCTGAGCGAAGCAGAAAGAAAAAACTGATTGTCGCTTTCCATTTTCAATCGGGAAATCGGGCTGCGTGGAACTGCGACACGTGTAGAAAGGGCGGCCTGGAGAGAAGGCGGCGATGCGGCTGGTTGTCGATGGAAGCAGCTTCAGTGCCAGTGATGGTCTGGGCCGGCGGAAGAGTTTCGATTGAGACCTGTCCAACATCATACGTCAGTGCAGAGAGCATCGCGCTTTTAGAAGAATTCTACGCTTGGAAGTTGCTGGGTGTTGGCAGTGTTTACAACTTGCCTGCGCGGCTGGTGGAGGCGATCTTTGTGCTGGAGAAAGAATTGAGGACGGAAATCAACGATGGCCCGAAGTAAGTGGGAAGACCTTCTGCCGGCGAGCAGCACTGCGAATGCGTCGCGCAACGAGTTACTTGGGCAATTGGTCTCAACTACGGGCGGAGAGGGCGGAGGAACTACGATCAACTCCATTGGCGGCGGCGTGCTGCAGACCAGCAATTCTGACGTCACGGAGCAGTTGACTTCTCTGACGACCCAAATCAGCAGTCTCACCTCGATCCAGCAATCCCAGATCAGTGCGCTGCAAGATAATACGCAGGCAATCGCGCAAAACACTTCGACGAAGTCGAGCGGTGGATCGTCGGTCGCCGGTACGGTTGAGAGCGCGGCGTCAAGTTTCTTGGGGGGCGGCCTAAGCAGCTTGTCGCCTCTCATCGGGGGAATTTTGAGCTTGTTTGGTGGGGGCGGTCAGACACAGGCCGTGCCAAGTCCGTTCATGCTGCCGCAGCCGGCGCAATCGGTCTCGGGTCTGACAGCAAGCGCACCGGGGCAGGTGGTGCCGGCTAGTTACGGAGACACGGGTCAACCGCGCGCGCAATCGGCTAGCACGTCGCCACAGGTGACGATCCAGGTGAACGCGATGGACAGCCAATCGTTTCTGGATCACAGCGACGACATAGCGAATGCCGTGAAGCAGGCCATCTTGAATTCCAGTTCGTTGAATGACGTAATCTCCAGCCTGTAAACATGAACACGTTTCCGACATTGAAGACCGGCGTCGTGATGCAGTACCCGGCCCAACGAGGCGTGCAATATTCGACGACGGCCCTGCAATTCGTAGATGGATCCGAACAGCGTTTCTGCAATTATCAATCGCCGATTCACCGTTGGGTTATCCAGCTGAGCCTGCTGGATCAGACCGAACTTCATGAATTACAGGAATTCTTCCGCAGCATGGCCGGTGCAGCAACTGACTTCTCTTTCACCGATCCGTGGGACGGCACGAATTATCCGAGCTGTAGTCTCGCTGGCGACAGCATGACGGCCATGCTTAGCAGTGAATGGAACGGCGGGACCTCGCTAACGGTGGTGGAGAACCGGAGTTGACCATGCTCTACTATCCGCAACTGAGCACTGGTGCCGTTGCGCAATTTCCCGTACGGCGCGAGACCAGTATGAGAACTGTCGCGAACCAGCTTTCCAGCGGATTTACAATTCGAATGGCAGATACTGGTGCACAGAAAGCCGGATGGCAGCTGCGCTATTCCGATCTCACCAGTAGCGAGAGGGCGTCCATCGAAAGTCTATTCGAAGCTGCCGAGGGGCAATTGAACACCTTCACGTTTTTGGATCCCACCGATAATCTACTGATGTGGAGCGAGGATTGGACGCAAATGGTGTGGACCGCCGATCCTCTGTTGCAGGTCAGCGGAGGTGTGCAGGATCCGCTGGGCGGAAGCGCGGCGATGCAGCTGACAAACACCGGGCAAACTACACAGCAGATTATTCAGAGCACGGGCGCAGCGAGTTCATTCACTTACTGCTTCAGCCTGTATGTTCGGAGCGGTGTGCCCGCGACAATTCAGCTGGTTGTGACGGTCACCGGGCAGACCTTGCTCAGGGCGGTGACTACGGGCAGTGCGTGGACGCGAGTTACGACCTCGGGCAGTCTGTCGGTGCAAGGGGACGGCATAGGCTTCGGAGTGCAATTGCCGGCGGGCGTGCAGGTGGATGCGTTCGGCGCTCAAGTGGAAGCGCAGCCTGGCGCGGGATTGTATAAGAAGACTCTCGATCGCGGCGGTGTTTATGCCAGCACGCGGTTTTCGTCGGACATACTCGCCTTTACCGCAACAGCACCCAACCAAAATTCCTGCCAGATCGATTTGATCAGTAGTCTCGGCGGCGCATGACGACCATCAAGATCCTGAAGGAACTGGAAGTTCCCGGAACGCCACTCTTTTTGTTCGATTGTACGCTGCCAGCGGGCGACGTCCAGCACTGGAGCACTCACAGCGTCATTGTGAACGGACAGCAATACTTGAGCCGGGTACTTAAGCACAATCTCTTCGATCTCAACTCGAGCCCGGAAGCCGCAACGGACGGCGTCTCGATCGTCTCCATCACCCTTGCGAACGCGGACGCATTCCTTTCCTCCATTGAGCGCAACATAGGATGGAAAGGATCGCAACTGGCGGTAACATTTTTGTTCTACGATCTGACGAACCAGGCAGTGGCATCAGACAGCCAGATTGTGTTTCGGGGAATTGCAAACCCGCCGGACCAGTCAACTGAGTCGACCTTGCGCCTCAGTTTCACGAACACGCTGAATTTGCAGCGGGTGTTTTTGCCGGAAGTTCGCATCCAAAAGCGCTGCCCGTGGAACTTTCCAACCACGGCGTCTCAGCGGCGAGAAGCGGTCAGCGGAGGAAGCCAGGGCGCCTTCTCGCCCTTCTATCGATGCGGATATTCGCCTGACCAATCTGGCGGAGTGGGGAACATGAATGGGAGCGCGCCCTATACGTCGTGCGACTATTCGCGCGCGCAGTGCCAACAGCGCGGGATGTTCGACACGGATAGCGCGAGCAACGTGACGCGCAGGTTCGGCGGGATTGAATTTGTGCCTCCCGCGATCATGGTGCGAAGCTATGGTTCGAAAACCTCGCAGCTATCCACTCCACTGCCCAATCAAGCGCTCTACAACGACTTCGTCCCACTTATCTACGGAACCGGCTGGTATCAGCCGCCGATCGTGTTTGCCCGAAACGACGGGAATCTTACCCACTTCGAAGTGTTGCTCGGAATTGGACAGATCAGCAGCGTTATCACGGTAGTTGTGAACAACACCCAGATCTCGGTGGGCGTGAACGGGACGAATATGACGTCGACGGGCTGGTACAACGTCATTAGTTTCGGAACCAGAAATGGCAGCTTCAATCCGGACTTCAGCGATTCTTCGGGGCATCCGCTAGGAGATCCCTACGGGAGCATGGCTTTTCTCTCGGTTGTCGTGCCCAACTGGATTTCCAACGGAACGTCACTCCCCGACATCGAGGTGCTCATTCAAGGACTGCAACTGGCGCGATTCACTGTCAGCGGTACTTATCAGGACAGCGTCTTTACAAACAACCCGGCCTGGGTAATGCTAGACGTGTTATTCCGGAGCGGTTGGAGTCAAGCGCAGCTAGATTTGGCAAGCTTTGGGGCGGTAGCACAACGATGCGACGCACTGATCCCCACCGTAGACGTGAACGGGAACAGCACCACGATCCCTCGGTATCAATGCAACCTCTTGCTGACCGGGCGCAGGAGCGCCGGCGACATCGTTCGCGGCATCCGGAATGGCTCGGCCCTGTATCTCAGCTTCGATGCCAGCGGCCTCATCCAGCTCAATCCAGAAGACACGTTGGCAATTCAGCAGCCGACCCAAGTTGCCGGCAGCAACAGCACGGCCGTGTTGAATGGTGGCTGGCCGGCTTACGAATTCGGGGACAATGCATTTTCGGGAATCCTGCGGAACACCAATGGCGTGCCTTCGCTCACTGTGACTTCGTCGAGCATCGCCAACACTCCGAACCATTACACGATTGAGTTTCAGGACCAATTTAATGACTACCAACAAGACAGTTTGTCGCTGATGGATATTGACGATGTTGTAACAACCGGGCAGGATGTCACAAGCACACTGACGGCGCTCGGCATACCGAATTTCGATCAAGCCAATCGGGCCGCTGCACTCCAGCTATATAAGTCGGTCAATGGCAACACGTATATAGAATTTGAAACTAGCGTGAAAGGGGTTGGACTGAGGCCTGGCGACATTATCACGCTTACTTATGCCAGAGAGGGTTTCGATAGGCAGCCGTTCCGAATTACGAAGCTGTCCCCTGGAGTCAACTTCATTACAGCGGTAATAACGGCGCAAATCCACGACGATTCTTGGTATACGGCGGTGGACTCGGACGCCGCGGGCCTAGGCCGTCAGGGTGCTTCAGAGGTCGGGTTGCCGCGGCCGCTGGTGGGCAGTGTTCTCGATAGTAACGGTGTGGAACAGTTTGGAATCTCGGAAACCGAGAGTACGGCCACGGATGGCAGCGTTACCTCGAACCTTTCGGTCTCATTTACGGCCCCGGCGAGACCGACTGCCAGCGCGGCAGGCATACCGTTAATTGGACTCAACGCTCAGTTAAGTAATACGGGCGGAACCATCGCAGGCGGTCAATCGCGATATTACGGGATCAGCGCCGTAGATGCGAACGGAGCCGAGGGCGGGCTTTCATTCGTTGCCATTGCGAACGTACCTGCGGGCACGAACACAAACCAAGTTACTCTTATTAGCCTGAGCTTCTCGTCAGCCGCGGCGTTTTTCGATGTTTATCGTGGGCCGAACCCGACGCAGTTATTGCGGGTGGCCACCAATGTTGCGATCGCGAGTCAGTTTGTGGACTCGGGATTAGCCGCATCGTTGCAGGGTCCTCCGGACTACAATTACGATCACGCGAACTTCTATTGGCGTATGGAGCTGCAGCCTCCCGAGCAAGCGGACACATTTTCGGCGACGACGGTTGGTAACAGCACACTGAACATGGTGCTGAACCTCTATAACGGCGCCACTGCCAGAATCACCGCGGGGACCGGAGCTGGGCAAGAGCGGACCATAGCCTCAAACACCGCAAGTACTCTCACAATCGCGACGCCCTGGAGTGTCGTGCCTGATTCAACGAGCTCTTTCCTGATAGCCGCCTCCGCCTGGCAATTTGGCGCGACCAGCAACGCATCGCCAGTCGCGTTTTCAGTCCCGAATCGCGAAGGGCTGACGATTCATGTCTCCGGACGCGCGGCGAACATCCTGGACCAGGAATGCGCGTATGAATTATCCCCGCTCACTCGATGGACGATTCTCGGCGCGACGGGAACGGCTCTTGATTCCGACGTTCCAGGGCAGCCTACGTTTGGTCTTTATCCGATCGGGTCTGGAGCCATCGAAGTAATTGGAATTAGCTTTTCCGACTTGACGAACACGCGATCCATTAGCGCTGGAACATTCACGCTAGCCTATTGGGACGAGTTGAACGGCCCGTCGACCATTTTATTGGCTGCCGCGATGGGCGCCAGTGACACTTCGCTTAGTTTGGCCACGGCAGTGTCGGCGTCGAGCGGCGACCTGTTGCAAATTGACGGGGAGGTTATGGTTGTCGCGGCGAGTGTGACGACCAGCACAACTGTAACCGTCACGCGGGCCTCTCATGGCACCACCGCGGTTGCGCACCTGGTTCAAGCGGGCGTCTACTTTCTCGCAAAGAAGATCTTTATTATGCCCTTCGCGCAGGACTTCTTTGGCAGTCCAGCGAGCGGGAGCTATGCTTATCCGATCACGATTCCCGACGTGCGGATCGCAGCCGCCGAGCTGTTTATGACCAACTCGAGGGGCAATAGCAGTGTGGCAACCGGGTCTTTGACCGATACTACGGACTTAGGACTTCGCACTCTCCAGGGCGGGCAACTTACAATTCAAGTCCAGGGCCCTCTGGCCATTCAGACCAACGCAGCGCCGCCACTTCCGGTGGAGAACGCATGCTCGGTGCGAGACGTTTACGCGGTGCTGCAAGATGCGCCCTCCGGGAGCTCCAGTAACTATGCAGGTGACGCAGAATGGTGCAGTCTATTGCGAGCTTACGATCGCCACCGGCGCGACCGTGTCGAATGTCGTCGACGGGTTTGCACTCGGGCCGTTGCCGGCTCAAGCAATCATCGGCCTCAACATAACTTCGGTGGTCCAAACCGCGAATACAACCCCAGGCATGAATCTGACTGTGACGATCCGGCTCTAAACATTCTTCACATATGCCCGAGACCCTGCAAAAGTTGCAACCCGACGGGGATCTGCAGTGCTATTTCTTTGAGCCATCCGCGATCGCCGCTTTGAGCGCTACCAGTTCGACCGGGTATACCGTATCCGGCACTTGGCGGCAGCAGTTTGATTGGGCGGTGATCGAGTGGAATCGCGATAATGTCTTCGAGCATCCTGCCTTTCGGTCGCTGCCGGATGGCGACCTCAGCGGGCTGACGCTGAGTTACTTGGAGACGCGGTTAAACTGCATCCCGCTGGATTCCGATTTGTATCCTACGGTCGATTGGCCAACGCTGCGGATCTGGGCAAACAACGGCAGCGGCGAACAAATCTACAAGGTCCCACTGGCGAGTTACGCAATTCCGGCCGCAGGCAGTTATCAAAGCGCAACCGTCCAGTTTACGCTTGGAGGGGCAGTTACCGCCGGGGACTATGTCGGAGTGGCGTTCCTGGCCGAACACTATGGGTATCCTCTCGCCAGCGGCGACACGCTGGCTTATGCCGTTAGCTACATCGCTTCTGAGATCAACGGCTCCTCGCCGACCATGACCGCGTCCGCCACTGGCACGACGATTACGATTACGTACGTCGGAGCCGGGCCGTCCCACAAGTAGCACGACCGGCGCAAATGGCAACATCATCGGCGCTTACACTTACGTTTCGGGCAGCCAGACGGAAGAGTGGGATGCGGTCTCGCGACCTTTCGCTGGTGGAACGTCGCCCTCGCAGTGGCAAATTACGCTGCCCTTCGCTTCGCTCGCCGATCCCGTCCTGGGAAACGTTCCTGCCACCGCAATCCGAAAATTGCGCTGGACTTACTCCGCTGAGCTCCAACCCAGCGCCTTCGTGCGCAGCGAATTTCAAGTCGTGGTATCCAACTGGACGGTGACGGGAAGTGGCCGCACTTACTCGCTCGCCGGTCCAGGCAGCCAGCGCATTGAAGACGACTCGAATCAGGTTCAGTATGTAGGTACGTGGGCGACGGGTGGCGGAAATTTCTCCGCCGGCACGATCAGCTACACCAGCGTGCCTGCATCGAACGTTAGTTGTACTTACACGTTTTCTCAAGACCATTCTTTGTACTTAGGAACCAGGCTCATTGCCGCAGGTACGTTGATTTCCATTGTGGTCGATGCCGGGGTCGCTTTCACGTTGAGCTTGAACGTCCTCGGGGAAGACGTCCTGATTCGCAATCTGCTAGGTCAACTCGGTCCTGGTACCCATACTGTAACAGTCACTCATGATGGCGATGCCGGAACTTACTTCTATTTCGACTTCTTTGAGATCGCTGTCCCGACAACGATCCTGCCGACGATGACAACCGAGAACAAACTCGCGGCTGCGACCGATTGGGATACCGAACACTCCTTGGCTTTGGCGCCCGAGCGCACGGCCGGAATCATTAACTTCCTAGGCTTTCGAGGTCGCGTAAATCACTACGTCGGCGCGTTGTGGTTCTATGAACTTACTTGCGTCGGCCAGCAGTACGCGTCCGCCACGATTACGTTTTCGGGTTCCCCGGATCAGAATGACATTACCCAGATTATTCTTGGCAGAACCGATCAACCGACTTCGACGGATAACACCATTGAGCACTTAAATCTGATCGGCGACACTACAGAGACCCTTGCCACGGCGTTCGCCCTACTATTGAACAGCGGCTATACCGGCGTGTGGGCTCAAGCCAGCGGAAGCCAGATCACAATTTATTCGCGTTCCATGGGCACGGATGGCAACGCGATCACGATCGCAACCAGTCCCCCAACCACAGACCTGACGCTCACGTTATCTGGAACGGGCACTGCGACGGTCGGAGGCGTGACATTTACAACATTCTCGGGGGGCATTGATGGCAATTGGTACACCGACTTGGAAGCCAAGCCACGCCTCAACCGCGCCGCGCGCGACTGGAGCCAGAGCTATTTTCAAGCCCTCAACGCGTATGGATACGACGCCACTGCGTCTTTCAGTATGGAACTAGGCAACGGTGATCCGTCAACCGATGCCGGCATTGCACAACGTTACCCCGACCAAACTCCGGCGCTCCTCAACACTCCATCGCTGCAAACGAACTTCTCGCCCACCAGCGCGACCTTTTGGCAACAAGTGTACTTGGACATGGCAACGGTGCTCACTGCCGCCGGGCTCACCCCGTATTTGCAATTCGGCGAGGTGCAGTGGTGGTATTTCCCCAATGTTTCCGCGATTTCCGGAGGCGTCTCGGGCATGCCATTCTATGACGCGTACACCACCAGCACATTTCAATCG
Source organism: Bryobacterales bacterium (assembly GCA_963772905.1). Taxonomy (GTDB): domain Bacteria; phylum Acidobacteriota; class Terriglobia; order Bryobacterales; family Bryobacteraceae; genus Palsa-89. The sequence continues at coordinate 470,962 of CAVYZD010000003.1, forward strand.
CAGTTTGGCCGCGCCATGGCAGTGATTACAAGCAATACCGAGGACCCTACAACAATTCCGCAAGAAGCTGCTTTCCTTCCTGGCCTGATTGGCAGCTTCACCGCTCAGATCCGCACTTTCGTTCGCTCCACCTATCCGAGTTGCCGATTTGAAGTATTGTATCCCCCCGACGTCAACGCTTTCGCTCTCACCAGTGTCATCAACTATCCAACGAACGACTGGACTCCCGCGAATCTGACTTGCCTGAAGACGGAGAGTTTTACCTACACCTACGACCGCAACTTAGACATGAGCGTTCAATCCATGAACTCCGTCAACAGCTTGGGTTTTACGCCTTCGCAGCGGAGTCATCTGGTCGGCGTAAGTGACCCCTCCACCGCCTGGCTCAAGGAAGCTCGGCTCGCCGAAGCAAACGGCTTCGAATCGGTGGTGCTGTTCGCTTTGGACCAAATGTGCCTGGTTGGCTACTCACTGCCCCTCTCGCGCGGTATGCGACGAAGCGCGCAAATGGCCTGACCAAGCGGGGTCGCACCTTTAGGACACTACCCCAAGCGGCGCGCGGCGCGTTCGCGGTACAGTGAATGTGCGGTCGTGATCTCAGTTCAAAATGTCTCCAAGGTCTATCATCTCTACCAGCATCCCTTCCACCGCGTCCTAGCCGCATTAGCTCTTTCGCGAAAACGCAAAGCGGAATTTTGGGCCCTCCGAAACATCAACTTGCGCGTCGATCGTGGCGAAGTATTCGCCCTGCTTGGCCCGAACGGATCGGGCAAGAGCACCCTGCTCCAAATCATTAGCGGAATCCTGCAGCCCACCATGGGACGAGTCCACTGCTCCGGCCGTATCGCCGCCCTGCTCGAACTCGGCGCCGGTTTCAATCCCGAATTCACCGGCCGCGAAAACGTGTATCTCAACGGCGAGATCCTGGGATTATCGCGCAAGGAACTGGAAGCCGCCTTTCCGCACATCGAAGCTTTTGCCGAAATCGGCCAATTCATCGATCGCCCCGTCAAAGAGTACTCCAGCGGCATGTACGTCCGCCTCGCTTTTTCCACCGCGATTCACGTCGATCCCGAGGTCCTGATCGTCGACGAGGCCCTCGCCGTCGGCGACGCCATCTTCGCCAGCCGCTGCGTCCAGAAATTCGAGGAGCTTCGCCGAAAAAACGTCACGGTATTTCTGGTCTCGCACGATCTTGGCTTGATCAAACGCCTGGCCGACCGCGCCGCCTTCATGCTCGACGGTAAGATCGTCATGCAAGGATCTCCCAAGGACGCCGTCAATCAGTACGTCGGCTTCGTGCTCGATCGCGAGCGCTCGGGCCAAGAACAGCGCGTCGCTGCCGGTTCCATCTCAACTAAGACCAGCTTCCGGCACGGTGACGGCGCCAGTCGCGTGTTGGAGGTCCAAATACTCAACTCCTCCGGCGAAGTTTGCCGCGCCTTCCGTCCCGGCGAATCCATCGTTCTCCGAATTCGCGCCGCGTTTCAAAAGCCCGTCTCGAATCCCGTCGTCGGAATTCTGATCCGCAATCGCATTGGGATGGACATTTTTGGAACAAACACGCGCATCGAACGCGCCGACTTAGGCGACTTCGAACCAGGTGACGAAATTGAAGTCGAATTTGAACTGGACTGCCTGCTCAGCCGTCAAGAATATACGCTGACCGTGGCCGTTCAGTATTGGAACGGTCTCAGTCAGGATTGGCTCGACGACGTGCTGGATTTCCGCGTCGAAGATACAAAAGATGTCGCGGGTGTGTTGAACTTGAATACGCGCGTGCGTCATCAGAAAATTTTGCCGGTCGTCAATTCATGAATATCGAAGCAATTCAATCCGCGCTCCGGGAAGAACGTTTGGATGGCTGGTTGTTTTTTGACCATCACCAGCGGGATCCGCTGGCTTACAGAATTCTGAAACTGAACCCCGCGCGCGTCGCCACCCGACGCTGGTATTACTTCATCCCGGCCCATGGCGATCCACGAGGTCTGGTTCACGCCATCGAGTCCGGTGTCCTCGCAGGCCTTCCCGGCGACATCCGTAAATACTCCAGTTGGACCGCTCAGGTCGACGGCTTGCATCGCCTGCTCTCGGGCAGCCGCAAAATCGCCATGCAGTATTCGCCGAATTGCTCCATCCCGTATGTTTCGCTCGTCGACGGAGGCACCATCGAGCTCGTGCGCGGCGCGGGCGTCGAAGTCGCCACCTCCGCCAATCTTGTCCAGCTTTTCGAAGCGCGCTGGTCGGTCGAACAGATCGAGATGCACCTCGAAGCTGGACGCCGCGTCGATCGCGTTCGCGCCGAAGCGTTCGAAAAGATCGCCGCCTCCCTCGCCTCCGACCAAACGATCACGGAGTGGGACGTCAATCGCTTCATCCGAGCCGGATTCGAAAGCGCCGGCTTGATTACCGACCACGGCCCCATCGTCGCGGTCAACTCCAACATGTCCGATCCGCATTACGAACCCGCACCTGAAGGCAGCCGCGAAATTCGTAAAGGCGACGCCGTGCTCATCGACATGTGGGCCAAGCTCGACCGGCCATCCGCGGTCTTCTACGACATCACTTGGACCGGCTACTGCGGCGCCACCCCGCCTGCCGCGCTTCAAAACATCTTCGACGTAGTCACCAGCGCTCGCGATCGCGCCATCCATCGCGTCCAGACCGCCATCCCGCGTGGCGAAGTGATTCACGGTTTCGATGTCGATGACGCCGCCCGATCATATATTAAGGAGCAGGGATTCGGCGACTACTTCGTTCATCGCACCGGACACTCCATCGGCGAAGAGGTGCACGGCACCGGCGCCAACATGGACAATTTGGAGACTCACGATGAGCGCCGCATTATCGCCGGAACCTGCTTCTCCGTGGAGCCCGGCGTCTATCTCCCGGAATTCGGAATTCGCTCCGAAGTCAACGTATATGTCAGCACAACTGAGGCGCGAGTTACTGGCGAAGTCCAGCAGAAACTCGTTACTATTCAATGACGGTTACAGGACTACAATCCGCTCGCGACTCCCGCCGCTCCGATCAAGCCAAGCCCCGCGATATCAACGTCTTTCCGGCCGCGGCATCTCCTGTCAATCGACCCGATAGGAATTTTCGATTGGACCCGGCCCGCTCGCTCGCATACGCTGAATTATGGCAACCGTTCACATTATGGAGCCCGTGAGTTCACATGTAGCTTTGCTACATCGCATCAGCAACATTGTGAGCTCGGAGCTGTCGTTAGATGAAATGCTCGGAGAGATCGTTGGACTCACTGTACAGGTGACAGACTGCGATGCTTGTCTGGTCTACCTCCTGGACCGTGATACCGACGAAGTCGTGTTACGCGCCTCGCAGGTGCCTCATGCGGGTGCGCTCGGAACTTTGCGCATGAAGGTTGGCGAAGGCGTTACTGGATGGGTCGCGGAACACAAATCCGTGGTCGCGCTGGCATCCAGAGCCGCCGCCGACGCCCGCTTCAAGCGATTTCAAACCCTGATTGAGGACACCTACGAAGCCTTCCTTTCGGTCCCGCTCGTGAGCGGGGGCGATGTCATCGGTGTCATCAACGTGCATCATCGGCAGACGCACAACCATAATGGCGAAGAGATTTCCTTGCTGACCTTCATCGGCGAACAGATGGGCGGAGCCATCGCGAAGTCCAGCCTGTCGGAAACCAACGCCCGTCTCATGGAAGAAACCCTCGAGATGAAACGCCAGCTCGAAACTCGCAAGCTGGTGGAGCGCGCCAAAGGCATCTTGCAGCAGCGCCACAGCCTCACGGAGGAAGAGGCTTACCTGCGCCTTCGCAACGAGAGCCGCCGGCTTCGCCGCCCCATGAAGGAATTAGCCGAGGCGATCATTCTCGCCGAAGACCTAAGCCGCAAGACCGAATCGGCCAATTAGTTAAGTCAGAAGCGCACAGCGCGGGACGCGCTCGACCGGGAATTAAAGTTATCGCGGCCCGCTGCGTTGTGCGCGATTCAACTAAGTCCTGATAAAACCTTGCGCATTCGAGCGTGGGCCAGTACCACGTCCGGATCGCGCTGCATCGCTTCGAAATAGCGCTTCGCGAAGCCCTTTCCGGTCTCATTTGGCGCCAGCAACTCTACCGCCTGCGCGATCAACCGCTCCGCGTCGCCATCCAGCAGCGGCTCTTCCGCGTCCAGCGTCTCATCGATCAGCACCACGAATTCGGACAGCTCGTGCAACCAGGCGAACCACGGATCGTACAACACCAAGCGCAACAATTCGCCCTTGGACTCGATCCGCGCAATGTCGCGCTCGTACCATGCCCTCTCAGAATCGAGTAGCGACTTATGCAGGCCCAGCAGCCCATTGCGCAGTTCCGTCAGCCGTTGTTGTATGGGGTCGAGAGAAGAATTAGTGGACGACATGACGCCCTGGTGTTATAGTACATGACACCCAAGCACTTCCATCGCGTCACCGCTAAAATAAGATTGTGCCCCCCGAGTCCACAGTTCAACTCGCCACCCGTCATCTCGATCAGGTGCGCCAAGAAATCGGCAAAGTTATCGTCGGCCAGCAGCATGTGGTCGACGGCGTCCTCATCTGCCTTCTCGCCGGCGGCCACGTTTTGCTCGAAGGCGTTCCCGGACTCGGCAAAACCACCTTGCTGCGGACTCTCGGCCGCGTCCTCCACCTCAAATATTCGCGCATCCAGTTCACGCCCGATCTCATGCCCGCGGATATTGTCGGCAGCATGATCATCGAGAGCGACGATCACGGCGCCAAGGCCCTGCGCTTTCAGCCCGGCCCCATCTTCGCCAACCTGGTGCTGGCCGACGAGATCAATCGCGCCACGCCCAAAACGCAGTCCGCGCTGCTCGAAGCCATGCAGGAACGTACCGTCACCAGCGGAACCACCACGCACGAACTGGAACTTCCGTTCCTCGTGATGGCCACGCAGAATCCCATCGAAATGGAAGGCACCTATCCGCTTCCCGAAGCCCAGCTCGATCGCTTTCTAATGAAGATGCTGGTGACCTACCCGTCGCGCGAAGATCTGAATCGCATCGTGGAGCGCACCATCCATCGCGACGAGATCGCGCTCGAGCAAGTGGTCGACCGCGAAGCGATCCTCCAACTGCGCTCCGCCTGCCGCGACGTTCTGGTCGCCCAGCACGTGCAGGATTTCGCGATTGACTTGGTCATGGCCACGCAGCCCGGAACATCCGCCGCCCATCCGCTCGCTAACAAATATATTCGCTATGGCAGTTCTCCGCGCGGCGCGCAAGCTCTCGTCGAATGCGGGCGCGTCCTGGCCTTCATGCGCGGCCGCCTCAATCTCAGCGCCGACGATATTCGCGAAATCGCTCCCGACGTTTTGCGCCACCGCATCATCTTGAATTTCGACGCTCACGCCGATGGCCAGACGCCCGAAACCATCCTGCCCCAAATCATCGAAAGCGTCTCCAATCTGGCTGTCAAGTGAAACCTCAGCCACTGATCGACAGCGCGTTGCTCGAGAAACTCGAGAGGTTGGCGATTCGCTGGCAAAAGTCCTTTCCCGGACTCGTCGGCGGCCACAACATTTCGCACTTCGCCGGTTCCGGCCAGGAATTTCTCGATCACCGCCAGTTTCATCACGGCGACGATCTGCGCGCCGTCAACTGGCGCGCCTATCTGCGTCTGGAAAAGCTGTTCCTCAAGATGTTCCAGGTGGAGCCGCGCATTCCCGTCCGCATTCTGCTCGATTGCAGCAACTCGATGACTACCGGGGAGGGACTGGGCGCCGTCTCTAAGTTTGACTATGCTCGCAAACTCGCCGCGGCTCTCTGTTACGTCGGCTTGGTGCGCCTCGACACCATCTGCATCCAGCCCTTCGGATCACATTTGGGCGACTCGTTTCTTTGCGGCGGCGGCCGTCACCGCTTCATCCCCGCCGTGAATTTTCTCCAGGATCTGAAACCCTCCGGCCGCACCGATTATTTTCAAATCGCGCGCGAATTCATCTCAACCTACCCGCAGCGCGGCCTGCTGATGATCGTTTCCGATTTTCTCGACGACTCCGGTTGCGAGCGCCCGCTCCAATATCTTGTCCGACTTCGGCCACGAGCTGGTCCTGGTGCAAGTGTGGGCCGGTGAAGACCGCGAGCCGTCTTGGGAAGGGCAGCTCGATTTGACCGACGCCGAGACCGGCGAGAAACTCGAAATCGGTTTTGACGACGCCTCGCGCCGCAACTACGTCGAGGCTTTCGATGCCTATTCTCGCGACATCCAGAAAGTTGGGACTGCGCAACGGCGGCCGCTACGTAGGCATCTCCACCGACACGACGATTGAAGATGCCATCTTCGGGCCACTCGCCCAGTTCGGCGGACTCGAGTAGCCGCGATGTTTTTCTTCAATCTATCTTTGCCCGAGTTTCTCGCCATCCTGGGATCGCTCTCGGGCGTCGTCGTCGCGCTCTATTTGCTCGACCGCAGCGCAAGCAGCACACCGTCTCCACGCTGCGCTTCTTTGCCGCCACCGAAAAGCCGCCCGTACTGAAACATCGCCGCAAGCTGCAGCAGCCCTGGTCGCTGCTGCTGCAGTTGATCAGTCTGCTGCTGTCTGTTGCTTGCCATCGCGCAGCTCCGCATCGGTTCGCCGGCCCGCTACTCGCGCGACCACGTTTTGATTCTCGATATCTCGCCCTGGATGGCCGCGCGGCTCGGTCCGAACCGTCTGATCGATCAAGCGCGCAGCGCCGCCCGCAGATATGTGAATGCGCTGCCGCTCGCCGATCGCGTGATGGTGGTCCGGGCCGGCGTACTCGCCACTCCCGCGCTCTTATTCGAATCCGACCGCAAGAAAATTCAGATCGCCATCGATCAGACCCAGCCCGGCGCCGCGTCGCTCGATCTCGAAGGCGCGCTCGATTTCGCCCGGCGTGCGCAACGGATCCAGGCCCAGCGTCCCGGAGAGATCGTGTTCATCGGCGCCGCGCGCATCCCGAGCCGAAGAATCCGCGCGCCTCGATCCGCCCGCGAATTTTCGTTTCGTCCCGATTGCCGGTCCCACGAGCACGTGGGCCTGCGCAAAATGACCGTCCATCGCGCCACCGATGATCCCGACATTTGGGAAGTTTTCCTGGCTGTCAAGAATTACGGCACCGCTCCGCATTCCGTTCCCGCGACCGTGAGTTTCGGAGGATCGCCCGTCGCGACGCACCGCTTCGATCTCGCGCCCGGCGCCGAGGAAAGCTTTTCGTTTCGATTCAGAACTCGTGCTCGCGGATGGCTGGAAGCGCGCCTCCCGTCGCCCGAGACCTTCCGGCAGGACAGCCACGCCATTCTCGAATTGCCGCCGCGCGGCGTTGTGCCCGTCACCGTTTATTCGGCTGATCCCGATCTTCTGCGGCCGATCTTCACCGCCATTCCCGGCATCCAGGCGAACTTCTTGCCGCTCGCAAAATACGATCCCAAGTACGATCCCAGACAGTCCAAAGACGCGCGGCGGCATCGTTTTGTTCGATCGTTTCGCTCCGCCGTTCGCTGCCCGCCACCGATAGCATCTGGCTCGAGCCGCCCGCCGACAAATCGCCCATCCCGGTCGCGAACATCGAGCCCACAGCCAAGCTCAGCCAGTGGCAAGCCGATCATCCGCTGGCTGCGGGCCTGCGCGTGCGCGATATCGAACTTACCAACGCCGAGATTTTCCGCCCCGCGCCGGGTGACATCACCATCGCGCGATCCAGCGCCGGTCCGCTGATCGTCGCTCGCCCCGGCCAGACAAAAATGGTCGTGCTCGGTTTTCATCCCATTCGATCGGGCCTCAAATATCAGCTCACCACGCCGCTGCTGTTCGCCAATATCGTCCGCTGGATGTCGCCGGATGCTTTTCGCTCTTGGGAATTGACTGCGGGCGCCGCCGGCACCGTTGACGTTGATCTCGAATCGGAGACTGATCCCAACACCGTCCGTGTACAGACCGAAGATGGCAAATCGCTGCCATTCACCATCGAAGGAAAGATCCTGCGCTTCTTCACCGCCGACCCCGGTATCGTGCGCGTCCTAACGGGCGATCGCGAACTCGTCTATTCGCTCACTCTGCCTCAGCCCGGCGATACGGTCTGGAAGCCTTCGCAATGTGAAACTTGGACTCCCCGGCCGCGCGCCACTGGGCCCGGCCTCTCGCGACATTTGGCAATGGCTCGCACTCGCGGGAGCGGCTGGCTTGGTTGCCGATTGGATTCTTTACGGCCGCATCGATCGCCGCATTCGCGCCGCCAAGAGCGCGGCATCCTGCTGAATCATCATGGAGGAAAGCTTCATGATCTTCGAGCGCCCATGGGTGTTAGTCTTCCTCCTGTTGCCCTTGGCCTGGGCTTGGTTCGAGTGGCGCCATACGCGCCGCGTCACCGCGCTGGTCCTGAAGACCATTTCGTTTCTTGCGATCGTACTGGCGCTCGCCGAACCCACCCTCACCGTGCCCGAGACAAAAATGGCAGTCGCTGTTCTGGTGGACACCTCGGCCAGTGTTTCGCCACAGGATCTGGCTCACGCTTCCGAATTCGCCTCCGCTCTCGATAAAGCGCGCGGACGCCACTGGATTCGTGTCCTCCCGTTCGCTCGCTCGGTCCGCGATCTTGCGCCCAGTGAGCAGCGCGGCTTCCACCTCGAGCCAACCGCCGGTGAGACCGGACGCGCTACAGATCTCGAATCCAGCATCGAAGAAGCCATTAGCTCGCTTCCCTCCGGCCTCGTGCCGCGCCTCGTTTTGGTTTCCGATGGAAAGGAAAACTCGGGTAGCATCACGCGCGCGGCCTGGCAGGCGCAGCGCCTCGGGATTCCCATCGACACGGTTCCCATGCAAGGCCGCGCCGAGCCTAGCCTGCGCCTCGAATCGGTTACCGTTCCCACAACTGCCTTCACCGGCGAACAATTTCCCGTGGATCTCAACATCATTTCTCCGGCCGCGGTATCGGGTTCGGTCCAAATTAGCGCCGAAGGAAAAGTGCTCGGATCAAATCCAGTGAAGCTTGAAAAAGGCGACAACCAGATTCGCGTGCACGCCAGTCTCGCCGCCGCCGGCGCCTTGAGCCTGGCTGGAGTGATCCAAGCCAACGGACTCGGCGACATTCGATTCGATCGCGCCCTCACGCTGCGCCGCCCCAAGGTCCTCTACATCTCGCAGGACCCCGCAGGCACCGAAAGCAATCTGATCCAGACACTCGCCGCGGCGCAGTTCGATGTCGATCGCACCAGCGATCCGTCGCACGGCGCGCTTGCGGACTATCAGATAGTGGTGATGAACAATCTCGACCTCGAATCTCTACCTGCCGTGCGCAAAGACGAAATCGAAAAATTCGTCCAGCAAGGCGGCGGACTCCTGGTCATCGCGGGCGAACGTAACATCTACGCCGAAAACAAGAAAGTGGAAGACGCGCTCGACCGCACTCTGCCCGCCAAACTCGCTCCGCCGCGATCGCCCGAAGGAACGGCTGTTGTACTCATCATCGACAAATCGTCCTCCATGGAAGGCAAGAAAATCGAACTCGCGCGCCAGGCCGCCATCGGCGTCGTCGAAAACCTTCGCCCCATCGACCTGGTCGGCGTTCTGATCTTCGACAATTCGTTTCAGTGGGACGTCCCCATACGCCGCGTCGAGGACAAGGTTCTGATCAAGCGCCTGATCTCCGGCATTGTTCCCGATGGCGGCACGCAAATCGCCCCCGCGCTCGCCGAGGCTTATCACAAAGTGCTGCCCGCGCACGCCACGTTCAAACACATCGTGCTGCTCACTGACGGTATCTCCGAAGAAGGGGACAGTCTCGATCTATCGAAGGAAGCCGCTTCGCAGCACGTGACCATCTCGACCGTTGGCCTGGGCCAGGACGTGAACCGGGCCTATCTCGAAAAGGTCGCTTCCGTTGCTGGCGGCAAATCGTATTTCTTGAACGAACCCGCGGGCCTCGAGCAAATCGTGCTGAAGGACGTGATGGAGCACACCGGATCGACGGCCGTTGAGAAGACCTTGCAACCGATCGTCGCCAAGCACGCCGAGATTCTGGACGGCGTCGGAATCGAAACCGCTCCGGCGCTAAAGGGCTACGTGCGGTTCATCAGCAAGCCCGGCGCGGATACGATCCTGAAAGTCGAGGAAAGCGATCCGTTGCTGGTTCGCTGGCAATACGGACTGGGCCGCGCAGTGGTGTTTACTTCCGATGCGAAAAGCCGTTGGGCCGCGGATTGGGTCACGTGGAAAGGCTACGACAAGTTTTGGACTAACACTCATGCGCGATCTTTTGCCGCATGCCGAGAGCAGCGAAGCGACCGCCGAATTCGACAGCGCGAGCGGCAACTTGGTGGTGAATTATCATCTCGGCGCCGACGTCGAAGATCCAGCGGCGCCGCCCGAACTCTTCGCTCTCGGCCCCAGCGGATTCCGGCATCCCGTGCCGGTGGTCAAACTCGCCAATAAATCCTATCGCGGCAAGATCCACATCGGCGATCTGCAAGGCCTGTTCCGCGTCCGGCCGCTGGAGGACTCGCGCGCTTTCCCCGAGGTCGGTTTCTATCAGCCCGAACGAGAACTGCTCGAATACGGTTCGAACGATTTCCTGCTGCGCTCAGTTTCGCAATTCACCGGCGGCCGTTTCAATCCGGAACCCAGGCAGGTATTCGATTCGCGCGGCCGATTCGCAATCATCCACCATGCGGCTGTGGCCTTTGCTGCTGGGCCTTGCGATTGCGCTCAATCTTGTTGAGCTCCTGATGCGAAAAGCTCCACTACAGTTTCGAGGTGGAATGTTTGGGGGAAAAGGTCGACCAGCGTGAGCTTCTCGATGCGGTAGCCGCCCGCGATGAGAGCTTGCAGATCGCGCGCCAGCGTTGCCGGATCGCATGAAACGATTGTCAGGCGCGGCGCTCGAACCCGGACCAGCTCGCGAACCGCAGCTTTGCCGAGGCCCGCGCGCGGCGGATCGGCCAGGATGAAATCGGGAGTCTCGTGTAAACCCGCGAGGTAATCCTCGACATTGGCATTCACAATGGCTTGCGAGAAGTTATGCGCCAAGTCGCGCGAAGCCGCTGCTACTCGATTCGACGGCGGTGACTTTGCCGAACCGCTCGGCAAGTTTCATCGGAAAACAGTCCCACCCCGGCGTAGAGATCGACAGCCCATTCGCCTTGTGCATCCGCGACCGCGCAATCCACTAATTGGTCGATCAAAAAGCGGTTCACCTGAAAGAATGAGTTACGGCTCACTTGGAATCCGGAGTATTCAATCGGCGTCGTTACTCCGAGTGTCGCGAGCGCGTTCAGCGCCGAGCGCGGTACGCGGTCCACAACATTCACCTGTACATCCGTTTCATTGGTGAAAAGCTCCAGTGCAGTGCTGGCCTGAGGAGCCTCGATCCTGCCGATGGCCTCGTTCAGCTTCGGCGACGCAATAGGGCAGTGATCGATCGTACACAGATCCCGCGAACCCTGGCCAAAATAGCCAGCTTGTCCGCCCTCGATGATGAAGCTGCACGCGATTGCGATACTGCCACGGCTCGCCGGATATCACGCCGATCTCGCCCGGAAATTCGATCTTGCCAACGCGCTGCAGCACTTCGCGCAGAATCGCGCGCTTCTGTTCCAGCTGGAACGGGTAATCCATGTGTTGATACTGGCAGCCGCCGCAGCGCTGGAAATACGGGCATCCGGGTGCTGATGCGCGCTGGCGATGGCTGTAGAACTTCGATCAATCGGCCGCGCCACAGATCGTTCTTCGCGCGTTCCATTTCCACGCGCACTACTTCGCCCGGCAGTACAAACGGCGTCAGAACAACTTTACCCTCCAGGCGAGCCAGCCCTTCGCCGCCATAGACCAGCTTTTCAATCGTTAGAGTTTCTTCCACAGGCAAGCGAAAGGGTACCATGAATGTTCAACATGAAAGCACGCGTTTTCTCCGGCGTTCAGCCGACTGGCAATCTGCATATTGGAAACTACCTGGGTGCACTGAAGAACTGGGTCGAGATTCAGGGCAACTACGAGAGCATCTTCGGCATCGTCGATCTGCATGCCATCACGGTGTATCAGGAGCCGGCCGAATTGCGCGCGAAGATTTTGGAGATCGCCGGGTTGTTTCTCGCGGCAGGGATCGACCCGAAACATTCGACGATCGTTGTGCAGTCGTCGGTTCCGGAGCATGCCGAACTCGCTTGGATGCTGACTTGCGTCACGCCGGTGGGCTGGCTGGAACGAATGACGCAGTACAAAGCGAAGTCGCACGCGCAGGAAACGATGGGCGATGGGCTGCTGCAATATCCGGTGTTGATGGCCGCGGATATCTTGATCTATCAGGCCGCGATCGTGCCCGTCGGTGACGATCAGGCGCAGCATCTGGAATTGGCGCGCGATATCGCTCAGCGTTTCAATTCGCTGTACGGCGAAACGTTCGTGATGCCCGCCACGCATCTGCCGTTGGTGGGCGCGCGGGTGATGGGTCTCGATGAGCCCGATAAGAAGATGAGCAAGTCGGCCGCCGGGTCGGGTCATGCGGTGGCGCTGCTCGATCCGATCGATCAAGTCCGCAAGAAGATCATGCGCGCGACAACCGACTCGCTGCCCGCGGTGGACTTCGATTCGGCTGGTCCCGGAGTTTTGAATTTGTTGGGCATCTTTCAAGCATTCAGCGGATGGCCGGCCGACAAGATGCGCGCGCACTTCAGCGGAATGCGATATGGCGATCTGAAGAAGCAGGTGGCTGAAATGGTGATCGCGAATTTGGAGCCACTGCAGAAGCGCTATGCCGAAATCATGGGAGAGCCCGGTTATCTCACGGGCATTCTGAAAGAAGGCGCGGAACGAGTGTCGCCGATTGCCAAGTCGACTGTTCAATTGGTCAAGGAGCGGATGGGTTTGTACTAATGAAAATCGTGTGATGGCACAGCCTCCTCGGCGACGTGCAGCGGTTCAAAATGCGCGGCTCGCACGGTGTAGACGTTGTCGATGTTCTGCATCTCACCGTCGATCACGATGTAAGAATTGTTGAGAATCGTTTTACGCTCGCGATCGAACACGTCGGGCATCACCACCGCGTTCGAGACGCCGGTTTCATCTTCGATGCTCAGGAACAGCAGTCCTTTGGCAGTGCCGGGACGCTGGCGGCAGATGATGCAGCCCGCGATGCGAACCGCATCGGCCGTTGTGAACATGTTTCAACTGAGACGCGGCGTGACGCCGAGGGCGTTCAGCTTCTCGCGATGAAACGCCATGGGGTGCTTGCCGATGGTGAGATGCGTTCCTGCGAAAGTCGGAATTCAAGCGCTCGGCTGGCGGTCATCGCCGCGAGCGGCGGTTATGGGATTGTGGATGTCGGTTGATTGGCGAAGAGTGGACCGGTAGGGCGCATGGCGAGTTCAGCATCCCAGAGTGCGGCGCGGCGATGCGTGGGCGATGCGGTGATGAAATTGAGGGCGCCGATTTCGCTCAGCTTGCGCAGTTCGTCTTTGCGAAGCTCGGGGACGCGGTCGACTAAATCCTGAATGCTCGCAAATGGCGCTTGTGCGCGAGCACTGAGGATCGCTTGGGCCGATTGCGCGCGCAGTCCTTTGACGTAATTCAAGCCCAGGCGAACGCGTCGCTCTCCGTTCTCCTCCTCGATGGTGCATAGCCAATCCGAGCGCGTGACATCGATCGGATTGAAATGCAAGCCGTGGCGCTGAGCGTCCTTCACCAATGTGGCGGGAGCGTAGAAGCCCATCGGCTGGTTGTTCAGGATCGCGGCGGTGAAGGCGGCCAGGTAGCGGCATTTCAGATATGCGCTGGCATAGGCGATCAAGGCGAAGCTGGCGGCGTGCGATTCGGGAAATCCGTAGAGCGCGAACGCGGTGATGGATTGCACGATCGCGTCCTGCTGTTTCCCGATGATGCCGTTGCGAGTCATGCCATCGCGCAGCCGGGTTTCGATGTCGCGCATGCGAGCTTCGGAGCGCTTGAATCCCATGGCGCGGCGCAGCTCTTCGGCTTCGCCGCCCGAGAATCCGGCCACGATCATCGCCATGCGGAGCAACTGCTCTTGAAATAGCGGCACGCCGAGCGTGCGACGCAGCACGGGCTCGAGCGACGGATGCAGGCACTCGGCTTTTTCGCGGCCCTGACGCCGGCGCAGAAATGGATTCAGCATCTGGCCAACGATGGGGCCGGGCCGGATGATGGCCACTTGCACCACGATGTCGTAGAAGCGTTCGGGACGGAGGCGCGGCAGGCACGACATCTGCGCGCGGCTCTCCACTTGAAACAATCCGATGGTGTCGGCGTTTTGCAGACGCTTGATAGACCAGCGGGTCGTCTTGCGGCAGATGCGCGAGGTCCACTTCTTCGCGATACGCAGTGCGAATGAGCTGGATGGATTCTTCGAGCACGGCCATCATGCCGAGGCCCAGCAGATCCACTTTGATGATGCCCATGTCGGCGCAATCTTCTTTGTCCCACTGGATGACGACGCGGCCGGGCATGGTGGCGGGTTCGAGCGGAACGACGGAATCGAGCTGGCCTTCGCAGATCACCATGCCGCCCGAGTGCTGGCCCAGGTGGCGCGGCAGATCCTGGATGGTCATGTAGAGATCCAGGAATTTTCCAATCAGCGGATGCTTTTGCGGCGAGAAACCGGCTTCGGTGAACTGGCGCTCGGCGGTCTCTTTGGGATCGGTCCAGCCCCAGGCTGGGACCAGCGCCGAGATGCGCGCGAGATCGGTTTCTGGGAAGCCGAGCACTTTGCCGATGTCGCGCACGGCTGAGCGTCCGCGATAGGTGATGACGTTGGCGGTCATGGCGGCGCCGAGTTTGCCGTATCGCTCGTAGACATATTGGATGGCGCGCTCGCGCTGATCGCCGCTGGGGAGATCGAGATCGATGTCGGGCCACTCGCCGCGTTCCTCGGAAAGAAAGCGCTCGAAGAGCAGTTCCATTTCGACCGGATCGATGGCCGTGATGCCGAGCGCATAGCAGACCGCGCTGTTGGCGGCCGATCCACGGCCTTGCACCAAAATGTTTTGGCGGCGGCAGAAGTCGACGATGTCCCAAACGATCAGGAAATAGCCGGGCAGGTCGAGCTTTTCGATGAGCGCGAGTTCGCGATCGATTTGGCGGCGGGCGCGGCGGCGCAGATCGATGGATTTGGAATGATAGCGATTCATGGCGCCTTCTTCGGTGCGCTTTCGCAGGAACGAATTCATGCATTCGCCGGGCGGCACGGGGTAGCGCGGGAATTGGTAGCCGAGATCGGCGAGCGTGAATTGCAGGCGATCGGAAAGCGCGCGGGTGTTGGCGATGGCTTCGGGAAGGTCGGCAAAGAGCCGCGACATTTCTTGCGCGCTTTTCAGATGGCGCTCGGAGT
Source organism: Bryobacterales bacterium (assembly GCA_963772905.1). Lineage (GTDB taxonomy): Bacteria > Acidobacteriota > Terriglobia > Bryobacterales > Bryobacteraceae > Palsa-89. The sequence continues at coordinate 486,282 of CAVYZD010000003.1, forward strand.
TGATGGAGAGCAGGCGGCCGGCTTCGTGAATGGTGGTCTTGTGGCGGACGCAGGTGAGGACGTCGAGCGCTTCGCGAGAATCGGGCGTGGCGTGGGTGACGCCGTTGGTGGCGAGGAGCGGGAGCCGGTGATGTCGCGCGAAATCGATGAGTGCTTGATTGAGCGCTTCTTCGGCGCGATTGTAATGGCGCTGGAGTTCGACAAAAACATTTTTGTGGCCGAATGTTTCAAGGAACATGGGGTCGGGGCGGGAGGCGAGGCAGACCAGGCCGGGGGAGAACTCGGCGAATTCTTCAGGCAACGCCGCGCCTTCGCCTTTTTTGGCGCGCATTTTCATTCGGGTGATCAGGCGGCAGAGGTTCTGATAGCCGGTGCGATTTTCGGCCAGCAGCGGGTAGCGATGGCCGTCGGTGCAGGTGATTTCGGCGCCGATGTGGGCGCGGATGCCGGCCTTTTTCGCGGCCATGTGGAAGCGGGCGGCGCCGGAGATGTTGTCGCGGTCGAGGATGGCGAGGGCGGGGAAGTCGAGCGCGGCGGCGCGGGCGATCAGTTCTTCAGGGACGGAGGAGCCTTCGAGGAAGCTGAAGGCGGAGCGGGCGTGGAGTTCGAGGTACCCGCTAGTCATAGGAGCCTTCGATGAACCAGTTGGGATCGCAGTAGATCCGGTAGAGAGAGCCGTTGGATAGGGCGATGTCCCATTCGTCGCGATTCCAAGCGGTGGTGGTCCACCAATCGCCAGAGGTTCTCCAGGGGCCGGCGGCGTTGAGGATTTTGCCTTGAATGCCTGGAGCAGAGATGCGCGTCGGGCGGTTATCTACGAGCGCAACGGTGGCGGGGAGGGGAGGGCGGAAGAAGCGAAAGGCGTGGTTGTTGGTTATTGGTTGTTGGTTGTTGGTGATTGCGGGCTGCGCCGTGACCAATCGGAAAGGATGGGGGTGATGAGTGTTGAGGAGTTCGGGGATGCCGACGTTGTTCTCGCCGACGATGCCGCGGATGCGGGCGAGAGTGAGTTCGAGTTTATCGGGTGCGGGTGTGACGGGGAGAAAGATGCCGGTTTGGACCGTGCGCGGATGAACGGGTTTGAGCGTGAGCGAGAGCGCGATGGTGGGCGCTTGCGGCGGGTGTGCTTCGAGATCCATTTGCAAAAGCTTCAGGAGCGATTTGCTTTCGCGCATCGGGACGGGGAGGTGGAGAGTGCGAGTGTGCGCGGGGTGGTCTTCAAGTTCCAAGTGGATCGTTACTTCGTTGGCGGCCATGGCGTTCGAGAGTAGTCGGGCGCATTGATCGTTGAGCAGTCGCGCGATTAAGAACAGCAGCGGTTCGAGCAGGCTGACGGGATGATCGAGCTCGATGCGGTCTTCATAGGTGGTCTCGGGCTGGAATATTTTGAGCGGCCGATGGATGGCGCCGCGAGCGAGTTGCTGCAGGTAGACGCCATGCGGCCCGAAGCGTTCGGCGAGGCCGTTTTCGGGGAGTTGTGCGAGTTGATCGAGTGTGTAGATGCCCCAGCTTTCGAGCACCTGGGCCATTTCTTCGGTGAGCGGGAGCGTGGAGATGTCGAGATCGTTGAGATTGGGCGCGACGGTGATGCCGGGGAGATTCCGGGCGGCGAGGATGGCGGCGTCGGCGGTTGCGGCGATCGCGATGTTGATTTGATCGCCGGCGCGCTGGGAGATGGCGTCTGCGATTTGATGCGGCGAGCCATGGAGTCGCTGGAGGCCGTCGATGCGGAAGAGGACGGTGTCGGGCGCGGTTTGTTCGAATGTCGGTGAAAAGGCGACGGCGATGGCGGGCAAATCGCCTGAACCGTGGATGCAGGCAAACATCATGAAATCGCCTTGGCGGTGAATTGCGCGGCGGCGGGCCGCACGGGTTTGCGCGAGGTCGCTTCGAGTTCCACTTCGCGCAGGAGCGAGAAGCAGGGCGCGCCGGTCCAGATGGTTTTCTTGCGCTCGAGTTCGAGCATCAGCGAAGTGCAGGAGGCGGCCATGGGCTCGCGTTCGAGGAGCGCGAGGATGGTCGGGGTGTTTTCGACGGCGCGGCGGAATCGATACCAATAGGAGATGGGGATGCGGTTCGCGATGCGCGCGGGGACCTGGCAGAGGTCGAGCACGATGGCACCGAATCCGCCGGCGTGGAGCAAATAATCGGCGGCTTTGAGCGCGTGGCTGGCGTTGTGGCCGCAGCGGATCCAGATGAGTTGCGAGAGAGCGACGCCGGATGCTGCGGCTGATACGGGGTCGAAGGAATCGTCGGTGTCGACGTAGGCGCAGATTTCAAACTGGGTGGTGGAGGCGGCGAGCAGGGAATGGACGAGCGTGGTGCGGCCGGAGCTTTCCGGGCCGAGGATGGCCGAGATGGCGCCGCGGGGGAAGCCTCCTGTGAGGGCATCGAGCGGGTCGAGGCCGGTAGGGAGGTAGTCCCGTGGCGGTGCGGCATTCCATGCGTTCGGGCGCAATGCGAGCGTGGTGATGCGAGCGGCGTTTGGGTTCATGCAATTTCGCCCTTTCTTCGCCTCTCATATTGTGGTCAGAACGGCTGAGGTTGTCAAGAGTACGGGGCGCGTTGGGTTCGTTTGGTAATTTGCGTTAACCGCGACGCTAGCCGCGCGGCACATGCCTCCGGCGGCAAGATGCGGTCTGAACTTCACTTGAACATCCAGGGATTATAACGTTGGAAACATTCGACTAAGCTATGTTCTGGAGGGAAGGGGTTGAAAGCGGGGGAGATTTGGGTTGGGACGAAGTGTGACTGGCGCGGTGAGTCGATGGTAGTAACGAATGTGTTACCATCATCAAACATCATGGCTCTGACTCGTGATTTCAAAGAGACCATCCGCGCCCGTGTCGTACGCGACCCGAAGTTTCGCAAGGAGCTTCTGCGCGAAGGCATCGAGTGTATGCTGACCGGCGATATCGCTACGGCCAAGACTATCTTGCGGGATTACATCAACGCGACGGTCGGGTTTGCCGAACTCGCGGAGGCCACGCACATCCCATCCAAAAGCCTGATGCGCATGCTTGGGCCATCGGGTAATCCGCGGGCGGATAATCTTTTTGTGGTTGTGAGTTTTCTCCAACGCCACGAAGGAGTGCGGTTCCAATTGAAGGCGGCGTCCAGGTGAATAAGTCGCGCGCGAGGTGCGAATTCTGACTATAATAAGTGAATCCGATCAAATTCAAACGAGAAACTCTTCTGAGCAGAAAGGGGTGGCGTTTCATGATGCGTATTGGGATTCCGTTGTGCTTGATCCTAGCTGTCGACCTTTGTTCGGGCACGCCCGTGCCAACCTATGGCACATACTTCGGCAGCAATGACGCGGCCCTTGCCGTCTGTGTCGACCAATTAGGCAATGTCGTCGTAGCGGGATCCACCACATCTCAAACGCTCCCTGGAACCACTAACGCTTTTCAGCCCACGAAAGCGACGGGATTTCCAAACAACACGAACGTCTTCGTCGCAAAGTTCGACCCAACGGGAACGACTTTACTCTGGACAACTTTCCTGGGTGGAGATTCAGCTGATATCCCCACTGCCATAACTGTTGACCCATCCGGTAGCGTGTACGTTATTGGTACGACCAATTCATCGACATTTCCCACAACTTCTGGCGCCTATCTTACTGGCCTGGCCCAAAGTTATCCTACTGGATTCGCTGCTAAAGTTAGCGCCGACGGTAGCGCACTTCTCTACTCAACCTATTTACCGGGCACGCCGACGGCGTTGACCGTTTCGAGTGTGGCTGAGGCCTATATCGTTGGCTCATTCTTGCCCAGTGTTATCACAACAGGCGCCATTGGGGAAAGCTCGAAATCCGACATTACTGCGGAGGACCAGGGCGTGTATCTTTTGCGACTCAACTCGGCTGGTACTGGCCTCATTTTCGGAGCCTACCTGGGCGGTGGGGGTTTCAATGGCTCTCACACGAGTTCGGTTGCCATCGATCAGCAAGGAGACGCCTACGTTGCTGGTACGACGACCGAAAATGCCGAGAATGTAATAACGACAGCGAACGGCTTCCAAGGGCAACTTCCGACTGGAACATCATTTGTGAACGCTGCGCAAGCAGGTTTCGTCGTCGAACTGAATCCCGCGGGGTCGCAGAGTCTCTACGGGACCTACTTCGGGCCCCCGTATTCAAACACACAAATAACCAACCTTACCGTTGCGACCGATGGCTCAGTATATTTCTCTGGGCCGATCAGCACGACCGCTGCCTGGGCTACTCCTGGTGCCTACCTATCAGCACCATCACGTGGATTCGTTGCCAAGTTGACGCCTGGCAGAACTACCTTGGACGCGTTCTCGTTTATCGACAATAACGGAACAATGTTTTCGGCCGGCATCGGCAATCAGCCCCAGCGTCTCTATATCGGCTTCAGCTTGGGAGCGGGGCCGGGCAAGATCATCGAGCTAAATGTTCCGACGCTGTCGCTGGCGTCTTCTTATTCCCTCCCGCAGGGGATGCCAATCGCCGGTTTTGGAGCGGTTGCGAGTTCTCTCGCGCCTCCAAGTTCACTCTGGCTAGTTGGATCGTGCGGTCCATGCGCGCTCGGAGATCTGATTTCAAGCAACGCCTTCCAACCTACGGCGCAGGATTCTGGAGCGGCATTCCTCATTCAGTTGACCGACATCTCGCCCTCAGTATCGTTCGTGGCCAGTTCAGCGACGGGAACATCCCCCTTCGCGGCAGGCCAACTAATTTCGATTTACGGAACAGAGTTAGGACCAGTCACTGGTTCTGGCGCGCAGATCGGGCCGGATGGAGCAGTGACGACGACGAATAGCGATACACAGGTTCTGTTCGATGGTGTCGCGGCGCCATTACTGTACGTTGGAGCCAACCAGGTGAACACAGTCATTCCGTGTTCAGTTGCCGGGCATACGTCTACGCAAATGGTGGTGCAGTATACTGGCGCTCAATCTGCTCCGGTGACTGTCGCGCTCAGTCCGGCCGCTCCGGGGATTTTCACCGACGACGGAAGCGGACGAGGGCAGGGTGCGATCTTGAATCACGATTATTCTCTTAATAACATCGACAATCCTGCTGCGCGAGGATCGTTCGTGATCTTCTACGCTACAGGCATCGGGCCGACTTTGCCCTGCGTCGATGGGCAAATCTATCAGAGCAATTTTCCAGTGCCTACGTTGCCTATACTCATTGGTGTCGGAAATTCCGGTGTGCAGGTGCTGTACGCTGGTCAAGCACCCGACCTCGTTTCAGGTGTGGCGCAATTCAATATCGTCCTTCCGACCAATGCGCCCACGGGCGCGGTTCCGCTGACTCTTGTTGTGGACGGCATTTTCAGCACGCCCGGTGTGACGATTGCGGTGAAATAAAAATTCGACAGCCTCACGACTTGCCCTCAAAGGCATCGAGCAGTTTGCTCGGCAGCGGCCTGAAGAATGACTTCGTGACTTTGACCCTGCCCTTCGCGAGGCCGATCGGCCGCTTGGGCTTCTTCGCTGGACGCTTCGAAGGTTTTGTTTTGGCTCGCATGCTCATCTTATCGGCGGAACGAACGGCAGGTGCCGCGCGAAGAGCCAGCACAGGAAAAACACGATGGGGGCTTGGACGATGAGTTGTAGCAGGCCGTAGCCGACAAGGTCGCGGGCGCGCAGGCGCAGGATGCCGAGCAGAGGGAGCATGAAGAACGGGTTGATCAGATTGGGCAACGCTTCGGATGCGTTATAAATCTGCACCACCCATCCCAGGTTCACTCGATGCTCGATGGCGGTCTGCAAAACGTAAGGCGCCTCGATGATCCATTTGCTGCCGCCGGAGGGGATGAAGACGCCAAGCGTGGCCGAGTAGAGCGCGACCAGTAATGCGAAGGTGTTGTGGGTGCTGATGGAGGTGAGAAGGTGGGCGGCTTTGTCGGAGAGTCCCGTGCCGACGATCATGCCGAATATCATCGCGTACAGGGGAAACTGGATGATGACGCCGGTGGTGCCTGGAATAACTTCCGTCACCGCGCGCAGGAAGCGCTTGGGCCGCCATTGGAGCAGGAGTCCGGCGGTGATGAAGATCAAGTTGAAGGTGTTGAGATCGAGTGCCGCGAGCGCGCCTTGCGGGGACGTGCGGAAGAGATCGATCAGATACACGCAGAGCAGCGCGGCAACCAGGATGGACAGCAGCGGGTTGTATTCGAGCCATTCGCCGGGTTTGGTGCGCGGTTCGAGGTCGAGCTTGAACGGCTCCCAGCGCAGCCCGTAGGATTCGGCTGTACGCGCCTTATCGGCCGAGGGCGCGGATAGATACGCGACCAATACGCCCATCACGATAACCACCGCGGCCATCAACAAACTCGGCCACAGAAAGATGGTGCTGGTGAGCGGGAGTAGGCCGCTGATGGCGCGGAGCTTGGGCGGAAGTGCGCTGGGGGTTGCCATCAGCATCGCGGCCGAGGACGAGATGCCGAGCGCCCATACGGTTGCTCCACCGACGTAAGCAGCGGCGCCGGCCGCACGATAGTCCAGGCCTTTGACGCGCTGGGTGAGTTGGCGGACGAGCAGTCCGCTGATGATAGGACTCATGCCCCAGGAAAGCAGCGCGGTGAGTTCGGAAAAGACGGCGATCAGAACGATGGCCTGGCGCGGGGTGTTGGGAATTGCGGCCAGCTTTTGCATGGCACGCTGGACCACTGGAGTGGATGCGACAACGTAGCCGCCGATGATGATCATCACCATTTGCAGGGTGAAGGTGATCAGCGACCAGAAGCCTTTGCCGCCCTGGATGGCGAGGTCGGTGGGCTTTTCGCCGGCAGCGGCTCCGATCAGGAAGACGACCACGATCCCGACCAGCGCGAACACCAGAGGATCGGGAAACCAGCGCTCGCTCCAGTTGGAGAGCGCGACGCCGATGCGGGCGAGACGACTCAAGCTTCGCCGTGCGTCATGCTTCGCCCCGCGACCAGGCAACGACGTCGAAACCGTCGGCGACGCGGACAAACAGGTTCGTGACGGGAGTCAGAATGCGTGTGATGTGACCTTTGCCTTGCAGGTCTTCGAGAAATACGATATCGCCGGCGTGGATGGCGTGTTTTTTCCCGTCTGAAACTTCAACCTCAATTTCTCCGGACATCGAAATCGAAAACTGCCGTCCAGGAGTCCGATGCCAGTCTTCAACCGAGCTGGAGGTATATTCAGCGTATGAGAATTCGGTAACGTGCGCAGGTCCGGTCCTGCGGGTTCGGCCGGGCTTGGTTGCGATGGGCAGCTCCTGGATATGGGAGGTTCCATCGGCGTCGGCATAAATGCGCAGGACGCGTTTGCCAGCGGACGGCTCCTGGGCCCCCGCCTCCACTGCCGCAAATGCACCCGCGATGGCCGCGATTCCGCCGATACTCAATAGATCACGCCGCTCCATGATGTTTCTCCCGGGGCTCATTTTATCAGAGGTCAGCGCTTGGATATAAGCCGGGAGGCGAGACGGGTGCTCTGTTCAAGATAATATGCCAGTTCAGGAGATGCCGAGGAGAGCGCGCGCAGTTGCCGGGGAATTTCGCGGAGCTGCGGGTAAGCGCGCCGGCCGCCTTTCACAAACGAACGGAACGTGCGAGTGATTTGCCGTTCCAGCAATGTGGCGGCGAGCGCGGGCGGGATTCGGGCGTGATGCAGGGATTCAAAGGCCGCGAGCAGCATCGCAAACAGCAGGCTGCCGGTGCAGGTGACGGCCGATAAATAGAACGGCTTGAGAGAACGTTCGATGGCCACGGCGCGCCGCTCGCGATGCTCCACCAGACTTCTGGCCTGGCGAATGGCGAGAGGATCGCCTTCCACTAAGTAGCGCTCGTCGTCGAAGCCGGGGATGGGAGTGATGGAACCGACGGAGGCGCCGTGCGAGGCAAGCTCGCGCAGTTCTCCGCTATCGAGCCAGGCGCTGCACAACACCACGGCTTTGCCGCGCCAAGAGATTCCGGCCGATACCATTTCGGAGACCACGCGCGCGATGCTGGCTTCCGGTACGCAGATCAGGATGAGCACGCACGATTCGAATTCCGCGTAATCCTTAACAGGATGCCCGGCCCGCAGCATATTGGCAATGCGGCTGGCTACGCGATAGGAGGCAGATTTCACGGGACCGAGGCGTTCCGACAACCACCAGAAGCGCGTCAGCGGAGAGTCGGTGAGGCTACCCGTGCCGATCAGGCCCACCGACTGGGCTTTCTTCATGAATTCCGAGTGATTTTAGCACCTTTATGCGGTCGCGAAGTTGAGCAGCCTTCTCAAACTCAAATCTTTTCGCGGCATCGCGCATGCTTTCTTCCAGTTCGGCGATGAATTTCTCGCGTTGTTCGGGTGTCAGTTCCTCGGCGGGGTCTTCGGGCTCGACGGGCACGGTGACGTAGTCTCCCTCGGCGATTCGCACCAGACTCATGTCGATGGGCTTGATGATGGATTGCGGAGTGATGTTGTTCTGTTCGTTGTACTGTTCCTGGATGGCTCGGCGGCGATTCGTCTCTCCAATTGCGCGCTGCATGCTTTGGGTATACACGTCGGCGTAAAGCACGGCGCGGCCGTTGAGATGGCGGGCGGCGCGGCCCATGGTCTGGATGAGCGATCCACTGGAGCGCAGGAAGCCTTCTTTGTCGGCGTCGAGGATGGCGACGAGCGAGACTTCGGGCAGGTCGAATCCTTCGCGCAGAAGATTGACGCCGACCAGCACGTCCAGCTCGCCGCGGCGCAGATCACGCAGGATCTTCATGCGGTCGAGCGCGCCGATTTCCGAGTGCAGATAGGCGCACTTTACGCCGACTTCGGTGTAATACTCCGACAGATCCTCGGCCATCCGCTTGGTCAGGGTGGTGACGAGCACGCGCTCGTTCAGTTCGACGCGATTGCGGATCTCGTGGAGCAGGTCGTCCACCTGGCCTTTGATGGGACGGACGTCGATTTGGGGATCGATCAGGCCGGTGGGACGGATGATCTGTTCGACCACCACGCCGGCCGATTTGGTGAGCTCGTACGGGCCGGGGGTGGCAGAGACGTAGAGCACCTGGTTGACGCGATTTTCGAATTCTTCGAAGGTGAGCGGACGATTATCCATCGCGCTGGGCAGGCGGAAGCCGAAATTCACCAGCACCTGCTTGCGCGACCGATCGCCGTGATACATGCCCTGGAGCTGCGGGATGGTCTGATGACTTTCGTCGATGAAGAGCAGGTGATCGTTGGGCAAGTAATCGAGTAAAGTTGGCGGAGCTTCGCCGGGGAGGCGACCGGAGAAATGGCGCGAGTAGTTTTCGATGCCGTGGCAGTAGCCGATCTGGCGGATCATTTCAAGATCGAACATGGTGCGCTGGTACAGGCGCTGGGCTTCCACCAGCTTGCCGCCCTTTTCCAATTCCTTCTGCCACCATTCGAGCTCGGTTTCGATACTGCGCAGCGCGCTTTCGCGGCTTTCAGGCGTCATCACGTAATGCGTTTTGGGATAAATCGGCAAGCGAAGGTAGGTTTGGCGGACTTGGCCGAGCATGGGATCGATCTGGCTGAGGCTGTCGATTTCGTCGCCCCAGAGTTCGATGCGATAGGCGTGATCGTCGTAAGTAGGGAAGACTTCGATGACATCGCCGCGCACGCGGAAGGTGCCGCGCGTGAAGTTGTGATCATTGCGCTCGTACAGGATTTCCACCAGCCGCGTGAGGATCTGCTGGCGTGAGATCTTTTGGCCTTTTTCGAGCATGAGCAGCATGCCGTAGTACGCTTCGGGCGAGCCAAGGCCGTAGATGCAACTGACGCTGGCGACGATGACGCAATCGCGGCGCTCGAACAGCGAACGCGTGGCGGAGAGGCGAAGCTTATCGAGTTCGTCGTTGATGGTGGCTTCTTTTTCGATGTAGATGTCGCCGGAGGGCAGGTAGGCTTCGGGCTGATAGTAGTCGTAATAGCTGACGAAGTACTCGACGGCGTTGCCGGGGAAGAATGTTCTGAACTCGTGATAGAGCTGCGCGGCGAGGGTTTTGTTGTGGGCGAGGACCAGGGCGGGGCGGCCGGTTTTCTCGATCAACTGGGCCATGGTGTAGGTTTTGCCGGAGCCGGTAACGCCGAGCAGGGTTTGATGTTTTTCGCCGTCGAGCAGGCCGCGGAAGAGTTGGTCGATGGCGGCGGCTTGATCGCCGCGGGGGCGGTAATCGACGCCCAGGTGGAATGCCATGCTTCCAGGATAGCGGTTGTTGGTTGTTTGTTATTGGTTGTTGGGGGACCGGGGATTAGTGACTGGCGGCTGCGTGGCCGACCAGATCGGTGAGGCGCTCCATGATGTTTTTGAGAGCGCTGGACTGCGCGTTGAGTTGCAGAGCCGCCGAAGCGCTTTCCTCGGCGCTGGCCGCGGTTTGCTGCGTCAGTTGCTGCATCTGGGTGATGGTCTTGCTGATCTGCTCGATCCCGCGGGCCTGCTCGACGCTGCCCAAGCTTACCTCGTCCACCAGGGTTTTTACCTGAACTGCTTCGCCGGTGATGGAGCGGATGGCCAGTGCCACTTGATCCACTTTCGATTTGCCTTCGTTGGACTTGGTGACCGATTCCTCCACCAGCGCGGCGGTGTCCTTGGCAGCTTGCGCGCAGCGCTGGGCCAGGCTACGGACTTCATCGGCGACCACGGCGAAACCCATGCCCGCTTCGCCCGCCCGCGCCGCTTCGACGGCGGCGTTCAACGCCAGGATGTTGGTTTGGAAAGCGATCTCATCGATGACCTTGAGGATGTTGGAAATCTTGCCGCTTTGCGCGTTGATCTCGCTCATGGCCACCACGGTGTGTTCGAGCGACTGGTTGGTTTCGGCGAATTTCTGCTGCGATTGGGCGACCAGTTGGGCGGCCGAGTGGCTCTTGTCAGTATTCACGCGGGCCATAGAATTGACTTCTTCACTGGAGGCAGAGGTTTCCTGGAGTGAAGCGGCCTGCTCCGAGCACCCTTGGGCCAGCGATGCGCTGGAGGAGGAGACTTGCGAAGCTGCGCTCGCAACCTCGCGGGCGGCGGATTCCAGTTCGGTAGCGGTGCCTTGCAGCTTGCGGGTGGCGCGCCGCATGGCGACCGATACGGTGAGGCCGAGAAGGGCGCAGCCGAGCAATCCGATGGCGAGAACGACTTTGGCGGTGTGTTGCATCCCGGCCGCTTCCAGATTCGCTTTCTCGTTGGTCGAGTGCAGAATTTCGGTGTACTCGTCGAGCGCGGCGACAATCCTGCCACCGGCCGTCACGAGTGTCTTTTTGTCCCACTCGGTGGCCTGATCAACTTCGCCGGCCGCCAGGAGCCTGCGGACTTCGAGCTGCTGTATCTTATACTCGTGCATTCCGGCTTCGGCCTGGTCCAGCAATTGCCGCTCATGGCCGCTGCGGAGAAAAGGCCGGATCAAACGGATTTTGTTGAAGGCCGCGTTCATGGCCTTATCGTAAGCATCGCCGCAGGCGATCACCTGCTGCTCGGCTTTGATGTGCGAGAAAAGCAATATTCCACGCTCCTGCAACCGGAAGGTGAAGACGCTGACTTTCAAATCCCCAGCCAATTCGATTTGCCGGGCGGACACGCTGATGGATTCATCCAAACGCGACGCGAGGGCGTTGACGTACCACCAGCCGCCGACGCCAACCATAGCGCACGCTGCGATCATCCCACCGAGGGAGAGCCCGGTCTCTTTTCCGATCGTCATGCTTCGTTACTCCATCAGGCAGGGTGCCCAAATGGCTTATCGGAGAGCCTCGATGGTTTGTGAGTTTGCGGGAGGCGGATTACTGCTTCGCGGTTTCCTGCTGGGGCTGGAATTGAGTGGCGAGACGCTGGGCTTCGGCGATTTGGCCGGGCTTGAGTTTCTTGGCGATCAGATCGCGCTGCGTGACGCATCCGGCGTTGCCTTTGGCCGCGCAGAGATTCAGCCATTTGTAGGCTTGGATGTAGTCGCGCTTTACGCCCTGGCCCGATCCATACATGGCGCCCAGGTTGTGCTGGGCTTGCGCGTAGTCTTGTTCGGCGGCGCGCCGGAACCAATTGACAGCTTCGGCGGCGCTCTGAGGTACGCCGTGCCCGTCCAGGTAGAGAAGCCCGAGGTTGAATTGCGCCTCCGGTTCACCTTCCTCGGCGAGCGGGCGCCATTCCTTGGCAGCGGTGGAATAGTCACCTTTGTTGAAAGCATCCACGCCGGCCTGAAAATCGGCCAGGGCGGGGAACGCAGCGGCGAGCGCGGCTGCAAGCAGGAGCAGGAAACGAGACGGATCGCGCATGGAGCTCTCCTATGAGTATTGAAGCATAAGGAGGGGATTTGGTTTCGCTACCCATCGAGTAAGAAGCGAGTTGACTCTTCCAGGAACAGATCCAGCCGATCGTGGTGCACCCAATGTCCGGCGCCAGGAACCTTCACCAGGCGGCGATTTTGGATGACCGAGGCGCGCTCGTCGGTGTCGGGATCGGGCATCCAGCTTTCCTGGCCCCAGAAGAGCAAGGCGGGGCAAGTGATTTTGGAGAATATAGCTCGCAGGTCGGCGATGCCATGGCCGAACGGCGGGAGAGTGCGGACATAGTTATCGAATTTCCAGCTCAGCGAGCCGTCGGCGTTCCAGTTGGTTCCGTGCAGGGTGAGGTGGCGCGCCACTTCGTCGGAAAGATGCGGATTGGCCTCCTTCATCCGTGCGACGGCGGCCTCCAAGTTCGGATAGCCACGCGGCTCGCGGCGTTTCAATCTTGCGTACGTTTTCGATCCAAGCGCGCAGGCGCTCCGGCGCGGGATTGTGGATGCGATGGGAAGCGGGAAGCCCGAGTCCTTCGATAGCGATGACTTTGCGCACGCGATCGGGATAGAGCCCGGCGTAAATCAACGTCAGGATGCCGCCGAGCGAATGGCCGATCAGATGAATCGGACCGCGCGGGACGGGCCAGCAAGTCGAATAGCGTCGCGATATCGAGCAAGATGTTCCGGGACGCTGTAGCTGGCGCCGGGCGCCCAGGCGCTGTTGCCATGCCCGCGGAGATCCATGGCGTAGACGTGAAAGTGTTCGCGCAAGGAGCGTGCCACCCAGTCCCAATTGCGCGCGTGATCAAGGCCGCCGTGGACTAAGAGCAGGGCTGGTTTGCCGTCCTGTCCCCAGTCCCAGAACTGCAATTTTAGGCGATGGGAATAGTAATAGTGGGAGACGGGTTCCAATCCAATATTGTAAGGGGACCGGCTCCCTCACGGTCGCGGCTCGGTAGGGTCGCGGCTGCGGTAGGCGCGGGAGCTACGGTTTGGCGAGTTCGCGAACTTCTGCGTGATGGCGAACGTCGATACCCTTGATCAGGAACAGGACATCCTCGGCGATGTTGGTGGCATGGTCGGCGATGCGCTCCAAATTGTGAGCGATGAACATGAGGTCGACGGCGCGCGGGATGGTGGTGCTTTGTTCCTGCATGAAAGCGACCAGCTCTTTGTAGACGGCGTCGCGCAGGCGGTCCACTTCGTCGTCCGACACAAGCACGCTGCGGGCGAGATCTTCGTCGCGTTTAACGAGGGCGTCCAGGCTCTTGCGGACCATCTCTTCGGCCAGGTTGGCCATCTTGGGAATATCGATAAGCGGCTTTACGGGCGGGTCCCGCATGAGGGACAAGGCGCGCTGTGTGATGTTGACCGCCAGATCGCCCATGCGCTCGAGGTCGCCGTTGATCTTGATGACCGCGGTGAGGAAGCGCATATCGCGGGCCATGGGCTGATAGAGCGCGAGCAAGCGCGTGGCGTATTCGTCAATCTCGATGTCCTTCTGATTGATGAGCGCCTCTTTCCACAGAACCTCCTTGGCGGACTGCTCATCGCGGTTCACCAGCGCCGAGACGCTTTGATGGATGGCCGATTCCACCAGGCCCGCCATCTCGAGCAGCCGGCTCTGCATTTCGTCGAGTTCTTCTCTAAAGTGGATCAACGTTAGCTCCTCAGCATGCTATAGCGAGCCCCATGGCATCAACCGAACCGCCCAGTGATGTAATCTTCCGTTTCTCGTTTGGCGGGACGCTTGAAAATGATCTCGGTTTTGTCGAATTCGATCAAATTGCCGAGCAGGAAAAAGCCCGTGAATTCAGCCACGCGCGCGGCTTGCTGCATGTTATGCGTGACAATGACCTGCGTGCACTGGTCCTTTAGGGTGAATAGCAAATCCTCGATCTTGGAGGTGGCAATGGGATCGAGCGCGGAACACGGTTCGTCAAGGAGCAATACTTCCGGATCGACGGCTAGAGCGCGCGCGATGCACAGGCGCTGTTGCTGGCCGCCGGACAGGCCATAGGCGGATTGATTCAGCTTATCCTTCACCTCATCCCACAGGGCGGCGCGCTTGAGGCTGTGTTCGACGATGTCGGGGAGGGACCGCCCGGCTTTCAGCCCGTTCACTTTGACGCCGTAGGCGATATTGTCGAAGATCGACTTGGGGAACGGGTTGGGGCGTTGAAACACCATGCCCACGCGGCGGCGGAGCTTGGTGACATCTTGGTCGAGCACGTTCTCGCCGTCGAGCAAGACCTGGCCGTCGTAGCGCGCGCCCTTGACGGTTTCGTTGATCCGGTTCAGCGTGCGCAAGAAGGTGGACTTGCCGCAACCGGAAGGTCCGATGAGCGCGGTGATGCGCTTCTCGGGAACTTCCAGGCTGATGTCGTGCAGCGCATGGAAATTGCCGTAGAAGAAGTTCAGATTCTCGGCCTGCAGTTTGGGTCGTGCGGCATTACTTCAGGCTGAACGCCGGGAGGCGCAGAGGGCGGGGCGGTGATTTCACTCATTTTTGCTGACTCCGGCGTGGCTGCCATATTCTTAGGTTACTACCCCCTTTGAGCGGACGCTCCGCGCGACAACACCCAGCGAGAGGCGATATTGGCGATCAAGACCAATACCAGCAAAATCAAGCCCGCGGCCCAGGCTTGACGATGCCAATCGTCATACGGCGAAATTGCATGGGTGTAAATGATCACCGGGAGCGACGCTGTAGGCTCGTTAAGTGTGTTGGCCCAGAATTGATTGTTCAGACTCGTAAACAACAAAGGCGCGGTCTCTCCGGCGACACGGGCGATGCCGAGAATCATGCCCGTCAGGATCCCTTGTTTGGCAGCGGGCACGATCACCGAGAGGATGGTGCGGGTTTTGCTGGCACCGAAAGCGAGCGAACCCTCGCGGAGGGAATTGGGGACGCCGCGGAGAAACTGTTCGGTGGCGCGCATGCCGATCGGAATCATCATCAGGCTCAAGGCAAAGCCGCCAGCCCAAGCGGAGAAATGGTGCATGGGCACAACGATGACGGTCCAGGCGAAGATCCCAATGACAATGGAGGGCACGCCGTTCAGAAGGTCCGCGGTGTAGCGGATCATCATCGGTACGGTTTTCCCGCCGAACTCAGCCAGATAGATGCCGCCCAGGAATCCCACCGGAATGCCGATGACCGCAGCGATCAAAATCAGTACACCGCTGCCCACGATGGCATTTGCGATGCCTCCTCCGGTTTCGCCTGGAGACAGGGGCAGCTTGGTGAAGAAATTCCAATCCACGGAGCGCCAGCCATTGACTACCAGATAACCGAGGATCAAGAAGAGAGCCGGATACGAGTAATAACGGTGCAGATGCCGGTGAGCGTCAGCATGACATTGTTCACGATGTTGCGCCGCGCGGTACGGTCCATTAGGGTTGTTTGGATCCCTTTCCCGTGGTAGCGATGATCAAAAGTTGAGCGCCGGCGTTGAGGACCATGGTGAGGGCGAACAGAACCAGTCCAAGCTCCACCAGCGCGCTGAGAAAAACATCGCCGGTGGCTTCGGTGAAATTATTGGCGATCATGGCGGCGATGGTATAACCGGGCGAAAGCAGGGAAGTGTGGATGCCGGTGTCATTGCCGATGACCATTGTAACTGCCATGGTTTCTCCCAAGGCACGCGCCAGGGCGAGGAAGATGGATCCAATAATCCCAAGGCGCGCGAAGGGGACGACGACCTGCCAGGTGGATTCCCACTTGGTGGCGCCCAAAGCGAGCGCCGCTTCGCGTTGTTCGCGAGGAACGGCCAGCAAGGCTTCGCGAGAGATGGAGATGATAAACGGAAACGTCATGATGGCCAGGATCAGGCTGGCCGTGAGGTAGCCGACTCCATAGGCGGGCCCCTGGAACAGGGGAAGATCGCCGAGCGTGTGCTTCAGGAACGGCTCAATGTACTGGCGCATCATCGGCACCAGAGTAAAGTAGGCCAACAGGCCCAGAATCACGCTCGGGACGGCGGCCAACAGCTCCACCAGGAAGGTACAAGCGTTGGACAGCTTGGGTGGCGCCAGTTCGGAAAGGAAGATGGCGGCGCCCACTCCCAAAGGAACGGAAATCAGGAGGGCGATGAAGGACGTCAGCACCGTACCGTAAATAAAGGGCAGGGCGCCGAATTGGTCGGTATTGGGGTCCCAGGTTGTTCCGGTCAGGAAGCCAAATCCGAACTTAGCGCGCGAGGGACCGGAGTGAATCCACAGTTCGTACACCAGGAACACGGTGACAAAAAAAATGCTAGCCGCAAAGATGAACGTGACGAGGTGAGAGATCTTATCCCCGTCACGCCAAAATGCAGTCAGTTTGCGCGGACTCGCTTGCGGAGGCGCAGTGGCAACTACGGTTCCCATGCCTGGCTTCTTACTTTATCAGAGCGATCTGCTTCTGTTCTTTGGCGACCACCGGCTTGGGGAGCGGTGCATAGCTCATTCCTTCCGCATCCTGCTGGCCGGTAGTCAGCATCCACGCCAGGAAATCCGTGATCGCCTTTTTCTTGGTCGCATTGTCGATCTTTTCGGGGATCAGCATCCATGTGAAGCTCGAAATCGGATAGGCATTCTTGCCGGGAGCATTGGTGATGGAGACGCGGAAGTCAGCCGGCATGCTCTTTGCGGCGCCAGCAGCAGCCTCGGAAACGGTGTTGAAATCCGCTTTGACGAAGTTACCCGCGAAATTCTTCATGGAGCCGTACTCCATCTTGGTTTGGACGGCGTAAATCAGTTCGACGTAGCCAATGGAATAGGGCGTCTGCTTCACCAGTCCAGCCACGCCTTCATTGCCTTTACCGCCTAAGCCCACCGGCCAATTCACAGAGGTGTTGGCGCCAACCTTCATCTTCCAGGCGGGGCTGACCTTGGAGAGATAGTCGGTGAACACAAAGCTAGTGCCGCTGCCGTCGGAGCGATGTACCACGGTGATGTCTTCATTCGGGAGCTTTACGCCCGGGTTGTCCTTGACGAGCGCAGGATCGTTCCACTTTTTGATGGTGCCAAGGTAAATGCCAGCCAGCGTGTCACCGGAGAATTTGAGCGAGGCCGCGCCGGGAACATTATAGGTGGGTACGATGCCGCCGAGCACGGTTGGAAAATGCAGTACCTTGTATTTGGTGACTTTACCCAGTTGCTCATCAGTCATGGGCATGTCGGAAGCGCCGAAGTCCACCGTGCCTTCGGTGAGCTGACGGATTCCGCCACCCGAACCGATGGATTGGTAGTTGATCTGGATATCGGAGTGCGCCTTATGGAATTCTTCGAACCACTTTTGATAAATTGGGGCCGGAAAGGTGGCCCCCGCCGCATTGATGGTCTCGGCTGAAACGGCGATTGCGCTGGCGCTCGCCAATAACGTAATACAGAGAATTTGCTTTTTCATGAGTCCCGTCCCTTTTTGATGGAAGGGGGCGGTTTGGACCGCCCCTTATGATTGACGCGTTAGAAGCTCGGCATGCTACCAGGCAACGTGTAGCGGATGTCGAAGTAGATGGTGTTGTCGTGCGTCTGGTCCGGTGCACCTGCAGCATAGTACCAGGGGTTGCGGGTCAGATACTCATACTGGCCGATCAGGTTGATCGCGCCGTAGCGGGGGTTGCCCCAGACGGTCTCGTTGAAGCCGAACGTGACTTCCTGAATGGCCTTGTTTTGGCTGTTTGCTGAACCGACGTAACCGTAACCGACTGGCTTGCCGTTGGCATCGATCTGCACGTTCTTGGGAATGTAGATGCCGCCGTAGTAGCCAAACCACAGGAACTTACCGGTTCTGGCTTCGAAGCCATTCACAGTACCGCCGGCATGCATCAAGCTGATGTTGCCGTTGGCGCCTACAACTAGATCAGGCGCTTGACCGAACAAGTAACGCCCTTCGCCATCGCCCCAGAAGTTGGTGGTGATGAGGCGGAACCCTTTGAAGATCTCGCCGTTCATGCTGAACAGGATGCCGCCACCGGCAGAGGTCGTGTATTTGGCGGTCGTCAAGGTGCTTGGGTTGTTGAGAATCTTGAAGGTGCTTAGCACGCCCCCGACTTCGGCATGGAAACGCGAGCTGGGATCCCAGGCGAACTTAGAGATGAAATCGGGCGTCAGCTGGGGCGCCGCGAAGACCAGGTTGGCCTGGTCCAACTGGGAGCCGGCCAGACCAGTGAGAGACGCGGGCAACGTGATAGCACCAGCGCCCGCATAACCACCGATGTACTGGTCGGGGTTCTCCGCCGAAAATCCCCACGTGGCGGTATTGCCAAAGTGGTAGAGTACGCGGAAGCCCGGCTGGCGAGTCCAAGTCAAGCCCGCCATGTAGTTCACGTCCATGACTTGCGAATAGAAGATGTCGCCCGGGAAGGGAGAGATTCCTCTCCGATTCGGAGTCAACATGCTCCAGCTTTGTCCAGCCAGGAATTCCCAGCCGCCTCTTCTTGCGTCCACCCAGTAGAGGCGGATGCGGGGAACGACCGCGCCGTTGGTGACAGTGATGTTGGACGCGCCGCTGGTGCCGAGGAAGTCGAACTCGTTATAGCCGATAAAGTGGGTGCCTTTCCAGTCTCCATCCGCGCGGAAGCCGAGCCGGCTGTTCTGGATGCTGAAGCGGTCTTCGGAGGTTTTGCCGGCGACCGTATTGTTGTAGGGCACGCCGCCGAAATTGCTTCCGATGCCCGAGGCCGCGTTCTTGTCGCGCCATACGAACGTGGCGTCCATGAAGCCGATGGGGATGATGCAAACGCTGCCCAACCGCAAATACGGCGGCACGGCATTGGTGTCGAGACCGGCTTCGCAGGGGTTGCCGCCGCCACCCGCGGGCTGGCCGGCGCTTAGAGTCGGCTTGGCGACCGGTGCCAGCGACGGAATGATCGGCGTGGTGCTGGCCACTTCGCCCAGGGCCTTGTCGCGCGGCAGTCCGAAAGTGGTCTGGCCGGGCTGCGTGGTGGCGGAGCCGGTGGCCCTTTCAATCAGCTTTCGCTGATCCTCCAGCGCAAGTTTCAGGTCATCAATTTGTTTCTGCTGCGCAGCCAGTTGCGCCTTGAGGGCGTCCATGGTCTTACTGCTGGCATCCTGGCTGTTGGCCGGACTCGGCGCCACTGTTTGTCCAAACAGCGACGTGGCCAAAAAAACCGCTGAGCAAAACACATTTCCAAGCGTTTTTACTTTCATCGTCTCCATCCCGAATTGGGTTTTCAAAGTCTCTCCTAAAGCAAGGCAGAGCAATTCCTTGCAAACTGCCATACCGGAGGATAGCGATGGCCCGTTAGCGATAAATGACGATTCGGTTAATATCGAGTTACAGCGTCAGATTAACTGTGGGGAGTTCAATAGTGAACTCTGATCCTTCGCCTAAGCGGCTGTCAACCTTGATGGTTCCACCCATTTGTTCCACGGCATGCTTGACGATGGAGAGGCCCAGGCCGGTGCCGCCCATGGCGCGCGACCGCGCTTTATCAACGCGATAGAAGCGCTCGAAGACGCGCGGGAGGTCCTCGGACGGGATGCCGATACCGGTGTCGCCAATCAGGATGCTGACCTTTCCGTTCTTCGGCCGCATTTCGATTTGCACTTCGCCATTGGGGCGATTGAACTTGACGGCGTTATCGAGCAGGTTGACGAAGACCTGTTCTAGCCGGAGTTCGTGACCGATGACCTTAACGTCGTCGAGTCTTTCGCACAGCACCCGAACTCCTTGCAGGCGGGCCGCGGATTCTACGGTGCGAAGGGCCGATTCGATCGCCGCGCGGATGGAAACCGGATGAGGCGCCGCGGTGGCTCCGCTCGATTCCAGTTCCGAGAGCGACAGCAGGTCCGCTGCGATGTTGCTGAGGCGCGTGGCTTGCGAAAGGATTACCTCGACGAATCGGCGGTTGTTCTGCATGTCTTCGAGACCGCCGTCGAGCAGCGTTTCCGAGTAGCCGCGGATGGCGGTGAGCGGGGTTCGGAGCTCATGCGAGACGTTGGCGACGAAATCCTTGCGGACGCGTTCCAGGCGTTCGAGCTCGGTGACGTCGTGCAGGATAGCGAGCACCCCGCGCGAGGGTCCGCCTCCCAAAGGCCCTGCCAGCACCTCAAAGGAGTGGGCACTGGCGGCCGGCAAAGTGAGCCGCTGTTCCACGCGTTCTGCTGTGGCGAGGACGCGGGTCATGATTTCGCGGAGTCCGGGGTCGCGAACCAGTTCCGCTAGCGGCATTCCTGGGATGACGGGAAGGCGGGCGCCGACGGTCTTGGCGAAGGACTGGTTGCAGAAGGTGACGCGCAAGTCTTTATCGACGGCCAGCACGCCCTCCACCATGCTGACCAGAATCGCTTCGCGGCGCGCGCCCTCGAGCTTGAGGCTCTCCACTAATTCGCGGATGCGCGGAGCGGTGCGCAGCAGGGAACGGGCGAGCAGGCCGAGGTTGTCGTCTCCCGTGGGCAGCTCCTGATCGAGGATGGGCGGATCGAGCAGGCGTTCCACGTAGCTGCGAATTTGGGCCAGGCGGCGCGAAAGGGCGCGCGTAAAGAACAGCGCCAGCACAGCGGCTCCGGCCAGAATCAGGAGAGATGCAACGGCGAGTGAAGGCCAAAGATCGTCGCCCGCTGTGGGGCCATGAGCGGCCACATAAAAGACCATCGCGGCGAGCGAAAGCGCCAGGAGAAAGAAGCCGGTCCAAAGATATCTGCGAAGAATGCGGCCGCCGCTCACGGAAATCCGGTGAATCTGGTGACAGTATACTCGTTCCCAGATGGTTCACGAGAAGCAGGGGTTCAGGCGGGGCAAGTTTGGCTCGGATCCGGCGGCGGCTCTCGGTCTGGTATCGCAAGCATAAGCGCGACTTTGCCATGGCGGCGGAGCGGAGATCCGTATCGGATTTGGATTTCTGAGATCATGCTGCAGCAGACGCGCGTGGCGGCTGTTGCTTCCATATTATGCGCGCTTTTTGGGGCTTTTCCCGGATGTGCAGGCGCTGGCCGCGGCTCCGGAGCAGACTCTGCTGGCGGCGTGGGCGGGGTTGGGTTATTACTCGCGCGCGCGCAATCTGCAAAAGGCGGCGAAGGAAATTGTGGAGCTGGGGGAATTTCCACGGACTTACTCGTCACTTAAGGAATTGCCCGGTGTGGGCGATTACACGGCGGCAGCGGTGGCGAGTATCGCGTTCGGGTTGCCGCACGCGGTGATGGACGGGAACGTCGCGCGGGTATTGAGCCGCCTGGACGGCGGAGGCGGGCGACATAAAATCGGATGTTGTACGAAGGCGGTTGCGGGATCTCGCCGAGGCGTTGCTCGATCGCAAGCAACCCGGCGAATTCAACCAGGCGCTGATGGAGTTGGGCGCGACGGTTTGTGTGCCCAAGCGGCCGTGGTGCGAGAGTTGCCCGGTTCGGATGCATTGCGAGGCGCGTAAACAGGGGCTGGAACTGCAATTGCCGGTTCGGGGCGCGCGAGGCAGCCGGGATCATCGCGAGAAGAAGTTGCTGGTGATAGAAAGAGAGCGGCGAAGTCGTGTTCTGGCAGCGGACCGCCGAAAGTTCGCGGCTGGCAGAATTCTGGGAGCTGCCGGAACGCGAGCAGTTACCTCGCGCCAAAGTAACTGGTTACGCCGGAGTATTTCGACATACCATTGTGAACACCACTTACTTAGTGGAAGTGAGCCGGGCGACATTACGTTCGCTCCCGAGCGGGTTTCGATGGCTGGCTAAGTCGAGTCTCCAGCACATTCCAGTTAGTACTACGGCTAAGAAGGCGCTGGCGATTTACTCGCGAAGCAAGTAACTTTTTGCGACGCGCAAGTCTTACGGCTAACATGGTTCGATTCCTGTTATTGCTGGCGTTGCCGGACCGGCGCTTCTTTTAGCCGAAAGCAAGGTTCCGAGTTTGGGATATACGGGCGCGCCCACCGATCATGGAGGGCAGAACTGCAGCACGTGTCACAACAGTTTCGGGGCTGCGAATAGCGATTCCAAAGGGTCGCTGCAAGTGACCGTGTCGGATTACGTTCCTACCGAGCCTCAAACAATTCGTATCATCGTGCAGCATCCGCAGGCTTCGCGCTGGGGGTTTCAGATCACTATACGCGAGCAAAGCGATGAGACGCTGTCGTCGGGCGTTTTCAGCGCCCTCAACGCCGCCAACACACAAGTGGTTTGCGACGATGGATCGCAGTTCGGATCGCAGGCGCCCTGTAACGGAACGATCGCGCGCCAGTTTGCCGAGCATTTGAATGCGCCCACGGGTCCGGCGGGAACGGCGTTCGAATTCGACGTCACCTGGATGCCGCCAGACCAGGAGATTGGCCGGCTGAACGTTTATGTTGCGGCCGTCGCGGCCAACAACGATGACAAGCCGACGGGTGATCGTGTTTATACCGTGGTGAAGACGCTCAACAATGCCGGCACTTGCGACTTTACGAAAACGCCCATTCTGCAATCCATCGTCAACGGCGCGTCATTCCAGCCGGCGATTTCTTCGAACGGCATGGTGAGTATTTTTGGATCGGGCTTTCAAACGTCGGGGCGTGCGCGCGGCGCGGGTTTGGGCGATTTCGTCAACGGAGGATTTCCCACGGAGCTGGGATGCGTCGGGCGTGCAAGTAACCGGGCCGGGCCTCGCGCAGCCGGTTGATTTGCCGATCGCATTTGTCGACCAGACGCAGATCAACGCGCAGTTGCCGCAATTCACTGGTACCGGGCCGTTGGGCGTGACCGTGATTCTGAATCCGGGCACCATGGACGCGGTTTCGAGTTCCATGGGTACCTTTAATTCGCTACAACAATTTGCGCCCGGGTTGTTTCTGCTGAATAATTCCACGAGCGTTGCCGCGGAGAACGTGACAACGCCGGGGATTGTCGCGGACCCGGCGGTGCTGCCGGGAGCATCGCCCGCGAAACCCGGCGATATCGTGTCGCTTTTCGGTACAGGCTTCGGCGACACCAATCCTCCCGTTGCCGCGGGGCAACTAGCCAGTGGCATGCCCACGCTGGTGAATTCGATTACCGTGATGATCGGATCAGTGACGCTTGCGCAGTCCGACATTCTCTACGCGGGCCTCTCGCCGGGCTCGATCAGCGGACTGTATCAATTCAATGTACGCATTCCCGCGTCGACGCCGGACGGCGATATTCCAGTGACCATTTCGATCGGCGGCGTCCAGACGCAAACGGCTACGATCGCGGTGCACCAATAGGCGCTGTCGCGCGCGGCGTGGTTGTAGCGGGCGATCCGGTGTACCATAGCAGTTTGGCCAATGAAAGACCTGTTCGAGGTTCTCAAGCCCGGCAGTAAGGATTGGATCCTCGCCAGTTCCATTGATCCGGACCGATTACCCGCGCACATCGCGATCATCATGGACGGCAACGGGCGCTGGGCTCGCCGCCGGAATCTTCCGCGCGCGGCCGGGCATAAAGCGGGCATGGATCCGGTGCGGAGCACGATCGAGGACTGTTCTCGGCTGGGCATCCAGGCTGTGACGCTATACGCGTTTTCGGCCGAAAACTGGAAGCGTCCGCGAGCGGAAGTGGACACTTTATGGCGTTTGCTGCGGCTGTATCTGAGCCGCGAGCTACCGGACCTATTGCGCAACGGAATCCGATTTAGTTGCATGGGCCGGATCGACGAGCTTCCCGCGCCCGTGCGGCAGGAGTTGGAAACAGCGATTGAGGCGACGGCGCAGAACAGCGGCATGCGGCTAAATGTCGCCATCAACTATAGCGGCCGGGCGGAGCTGGTGGACGCGGTTAATGCGATGATCGACGACGCGCGGCTGGAGGGCCGGTTGCGCGACTTGAGGATCGACGAGCAGGCCATCGCATCGCGGCTCTACACGGCGGGGCTGCCCGATCCCGATCTTCTGATTCGCACGTCCGGCGAGATGCGCATCAGCAATTTTCTGCTGTGGCAAATCGCATATGCCGAGTTGTACGTGACCGACACCCTGTGGCCCGATTTCCGGCGCGCGGATTTGCTGCACGCGATTCTGGATTATCAGAAGCGCGACCGCCGGTTTGGCGGCTTGAATCCGGCTGGCACCGTGGATAGCGAGTGGATTGAAGCGGCCGGTACGCTGGCACGATGAAGCGCGTCGTCACGGCGCTGCTCCTGATCCCATTTTTCTGCTACATCATCCTGTGGGCGCCTCAATGGGCGTTCTTAGTGACCGTCGCTGCCGTGGCGGTGCTGTGTTTTCGCGAATATAGCGAACTGGCGGCGTTGCACGGAATCGCGAAGCCGGGCTTGTTCGGATACGCCGCGGGATTGTTGCTGCTGTTGCTGCCGGGTAGGGACGAGGCGTTCTTCGTTTTGGTGGCGATTCTCGCGATGGCACTGGCGTTGCGATCGCGCGAGATGGTGCGGGCGTTGCCGGATGCCGCGGCGTTGCTGTTGGGAGTCGTTTATGTTTTCGGATCGCTACGA
Source organism: Bryobacterales bacterium (assembly GCA_963772905.1). GTDB lineage: Bacteria > Acidobacteriota > Terriglobia > Bryobacterales > Bryobacteraceae > Palsa-89. Next base: position 510,882 of record CAVYZD010000003.1, read on the forward strand.
TGCGCGGTGGAGTTGCGGGCGATCAATCCTTATTGGGTGTTTTTCGCGTTTTCACTGAACTGGGCAGGCGATATCGCGGCGCTGTATGTGGGACGGCTGCTCGGCCGGCACAAGCTTGCGCCGAACGTGAGCCCGGGGAAATCGTGGGAAGGGTCGATCGCGTCGACCGTAGCGTCGGTGGTGTACGCTGCGTTCTTTATTCCATGGTTGTTGAAAATGACTCCGCTGGCGGAGGCGCTCGGACTGACGGTGATCGCGAACGTGGCCGGCCAGTTCGGCGACCTGTGCGAGTCGGCGATCAAGCGCGGCGCGGGCGTGAAGGACAGCGGGAATCTGTTGCCGGGGCACGGCGGGTGGCTGGATCGGCTGGACAGCAGCTTGTTCGCGCTGCCTGTGGTCTATTTTGTGGTCAGCAATGTTGGGTGGTGACCGCGTGAAGGACAGCGTTTTCGATAAAGGGAGTTGCGAACGCGGTAAAGTTTTCGGCGTCGCTGTCGGCGAACGCGCGGGCCGCGGTCAAGAGCGCGTTGTTGCCCGTCACGATCAGGTCCAAGATGTGAACGTGATCGCTCGGATGCTTCTGGGCGATTAAAACGACCAGCGCCAAGTTGGCTTCAACAAGGTCCTTCAATGCAAGCTCCGCCTGGTCGTCGCTGGCGCGGATGTGCCGAACACATTCCATCTCCTGCTCGCGAGTCAAGGGTGGGACCTTGGAGATTTCGCGCAGATAGATCGTCACTGGGTCGTCGTCGTACATACCTGGCTTCCCTATGACGACGAAGCCGCATGGGACGCTGTGCATGCCCTTCGCAGGCAGAACACAGAGGAAGTTTTCCAGTTGGCAGTTCACTATTGCCATTCCTCTGTGCCCCTGGAGCGGGCACGCGGTCTCGACGTGTTGGCGCAACTGGGGTCTGGCAAACCCGTGTCGGAAAGGCCGCACTTTGATGAGTGCGTAGAGATTGCCGTCGAACATTTGCGCGACGAAGACCCGAAAGTGGTTCACTCCGCGGCCTGGGCTCTGTCGCACCTAGGTAGCGATGTCGCGATCTCGGCGTTAATACAGATGCGCCATAATCCAGATCCTGATGTCCGTTGGGCCGTTGCGCACGGCATGGAGGGTAGCCAGCGCGGAGATGCCATAGCGACGCTGATTGAACTGATGGATGACGCAGAAGACAACGTCCGGGATTGGGCGACCTTCGAGCTTGGTACGCAATGCGAGGTGGACACACCGGCAATAAGAGACGCTCTGCGGAAGCGGCTGACGGATAGCTACGAAGAGGCTCGCAGTGAGGCTATTTGGGGGCTGGCGCGCCGTAAAGACGAGCAGGGACTTGGTCTACTTCTCAAGCGCTTGGATTCCGAACATTGGAGTGGAGATGAAATGGCCGCAGAGGACATCCTGGGTTTGACGTCGGATGCTTCGGTGGAAGAAATGACGGAAGGGTTGATGAAACTTCTGCGCTGTTAGCCAGACCTACCGCCGTGCTAATCTTCGGAAAGATGCTTGCCTCAGACTTTCCCAGATCCCGCGATCGACGCGCAGGGCGGTTCCGCAGCCACACAGACCGCGGTGATCGCCGGCGGCTGCTTCTGGTGCACGGAGGCGGTATTCAATCAGATTGAGGGCGTGGAGAACGTGGTTTCCGGATACTCGGGCGGCGAGCAATCGACCGCGAATTATGATGCCGTGTGCGGCGGCAGGACGGGGCACGCGGAGGCGATCGAGATCACGTACGATCCCAGCAAGATTTCCTACGGGCAACTGCTCAAGATCTTCTTCAGCGTGGCGCACGATCCGACGCAGTTGAATCGCCAGGGGCACGATGTCGGGACGCAGTATCGCTCGTCCATCTTTTATTCCGATCCGGAGCAAAAGAAGATTGCGGAAGCTTACATCAAGCAATTGGATCAGGCCAAAGTGTTCAGGTCGCCGATCGTGACCGACGTGACGCCGCTGAAGGCATTCTATCCGGCGGAAGGCTACCACCAGAATTATTGCAGCCGGAATCCGCAGAATCCGTATGTAGCTGGCGTGGCCGAGCCGAAAGTGGAAAAGACGAAAGAGTACTTTCCCGAGTTGCTTAAGAAATGATCCTCAGTCCTTCTGAATCATGACCTCGGTGGATTTGACGACCACCCGTACCTTATCGCCCTTTTTCAGTTTGAGCTCTTCGGCGCTATTGCGCGTGATCACGCTTTCGATGAGGTTACTGCCGACCTTGACGACTACGTGCGCCATGATTTCGCCGATCTGGATTTCTTTGATTGTGCCGGGGAGTTGGTTTCTCGCAGAGAGTGCCATGTCCCCGTTGTAGCAGAATCGTAGTCGACGCGTGCGATTAATGGATGGTCCGCGTCTTGCGGTTCATGTAATCCATCAGCAGATACTGTCCGAGATTGTACGGCGTGGTGAAGTACGCCTTCCCGCGGCACAACTCGGTCACTTTTTGCACGAAGTTTACCAGGCCGAAATCGCTCGCCAGCATGAAGGTGTTGATCAGAATGCCTTGCTTCTTGCAGCGGCCTACTTCTTCGAGCGTCTTGCTGATCACCAGCGGATCGAGGCCGAAGGCGTTGCGGTACATGCGGCCGTCTTCGAGGGTCAGCGCCGAGGGTTTGCCATCGGTGATCATGATGATCTGCTTCATGTCCTTCTTCTCCTGGTTGAGCAGCCGCTGCGCCAGGATGAGGCCGTCGCGCGTGTTGGTGTAATACGGGCCCACCTGAACCCGCGCGAGTTCTGATATTCGCAATTCCTCGGCGGAATCGTGGAAAAGAACGACTCGCAGGCTGTCGCCGGGATACTGCGTGCGGATCAAGTGCGCGAGCGCCAGCGCGACTTTCTTGGCCGGCGTGAAGCGATCTTCGCCGTACAGGATCATGCTGTGGCTGCAATCCAGCATCAACACCGTGGCGCAAGAGCTTTGGTATTCGGACTGGTGGACGTGCAGATCCGCATATTCGAGATTGAGCGGGACCTTCAGGCCCTCGCGCTGGATGGCCGAGAACAGCGTTTGACTGATATCGAGATTCAGCGTGTCGCCGAATTCGTACGGCTTGGCGGCGCCGCTGGTTTCAACGCCGGTGGCGAGATCGCGAGTGTCGTGGGCGCCAAAGCTGGATTTGCCGAGCGAGCCGAGCAGATCTTTTAGCGTCTTAAATCCGAGAAAATCGATGGATTTATCGGTGATTTGGACGTCGACTTTGCGATCCGCATTGCCTGTTCCGCCGGGACCGCTTTCGTTGGCCTGTGGTTGATCGGTGTTGATGTAGCCATCGTCGGCGAGCTTTTGGACCAGGCGATTCATCAGGTCGTCCATCTGCTCCGGCGTCATGTTCTCCAGAGCCTGCTGGATGCGCTGGGCCTGCTCCTGGTCGAACATTTCGCCCTGTTCGAGCGCGCGCTGCAGTGCGTTCTTCAGGTCTTCCAGCGTGTGCTGATTCCACTCGCTGAAGCCCATGTACTGGTTCTGGAAGCCGCTTTCGAGAAAGAAATCAGACAGTGCTTTGAGAAGATCCTCGGAGCTAATTCCGAAATCATCGCCAGTGAACTTCGAGTAGTGAATCCACTTCATGAACTGCCTGCTTTCTTAGTTGAACTGTTTGCGGGGTGGACGCCGTCCTTCGTTGCCCTCTGGTGGTTCGCGCTTGCGTTCGCCGGCTGTGAATCCCATTTCTTCGTTGCGGCTGATGCGGCGATGAGCGTACAAGCCTTCCAGGATGAACTCGGCGGCCGAGGCGCGCACGGCATCCGGTTCGCTGGCGCCCAATCCGAGCGCTCCGGTCTTTTCCATCAGCCCTTGGATCTTAGCGAGCTGCTTGACGACGTTGGCTGAATCCACGGATTCGTCGAGCTTAAGCGAACCGCCCAGCTCAAACCATTGCACGATTTGCGAAACGTTCACGCCTTCGAACGAGTTGGTATAAACTTTGCCGACCGCCGCGCGAATTAGCTCGCGAGCGATGTTATCGCCGCCTTTCAGTTCGCCTTCGTATTCCAATTCCAGCTTGCCGGTGATGGAAGGCAACGCGGCATAGAGATCCTGCACGCGCGGCACAGCCAGATCCTCGTGGGCTTTTAGCGCGCGCCGCTCGGCGTTCGAAATAACATTCTCGAGCACCGAAATCGGCAGCCGTTGGGAAACGCCCGAGCGCTTGTCCACGCGTTTATCCTCGCGCGCCAGGAAAGCAAGCTGCTCCACGATTTCGCGAATATAGTGCGGTACATTCAGGCGGATGGGTGATTCGCGCTCCACCCACGATTCCTGCTTGGTGATGGACAGGCCTTGGTCGATCGTCAGCGGATAGTGTGTGCGAATCTCGCTGCCGATGCGGTCCTTGAGCGGCGTGATGATTTTGCCACGCGCGGTGTAATCTTCCGGATTGGCCGTGAACACGAGCATGATGTCCAGCGGCAGGCGCACCGGATAGCCTTTGATCTGCACGTCGCCTTCCTGCATGATGTTGAACAATCCGACCTGGATTTTGCCGGCCAGATCGGGCAGTTCGTTGATGGCGAAGATGCCGCGGTTGGCGCGGGGCAGCAGGCCGTAGTGCACCGTCATCTCGTTGGAGAGCTCGTGGCCGCCGCGGGCCGCTTTGATGGGATCGATGTCGCCAATCATGTCGGCGATGGTGACGTCGGGCGTCGCGAGCTTTTCCACGTAGCGGTGGTCACGATCAAGCCAGGCGATGTGCGTCTTGTCGCCTTGTTCGGCAATCAGATCGCGGCAGCGGCGGCAAATGGGGTGAAACGGATTGTCGCGGATTTCGCAGCCGGCGATGTAGGGCAGGCGTTCGTCCAGGAGCCCGGTGAGCATGCGGATGATGCGGGTTTTGGCTTGCCCGCGCAGGCCCAGCAAGATGAAATTGTGCCGGGACAATACGGCGTTGACGATCTGCGGAACCACGGTATCTTCGTAGCCGACCACGCCGGGGAACAGGTCGTCACCGCGCTGGAGCTTGCAGATCAGATTCTCGCGCAGCTCGCTCTTGACGGACCGGTCGCCGAGGTGCCGCTCGCCATACTTGCTAGTTTTCAGAGCGCCGAGGGTGGAGGGTAGTTCAGGCATAAACAATGAAGACGATCTATCAGGATTCTAACAGTAAACGGTGCAGGGCATCGGGAATCGCGATCACCTGCCGTATAGCTTGAGAAGCAGCCGGTCGATTTCCGGATCGCTGCGAAATGCTTCCTGGAAGCGGCAGCCGGTCATGGAGAGCGCGACCGGCGGCGTACGCTCTTGTAACGTCTTGGACAGGGACCGGCGAATTGCCGGCACGTCACCGAGGCCGGCGTGGATGGCGAGTGCAGTGAACTCGGGGACAAATTCGCCCCGGCTACTTCTTTCTTCCAACTCGCGCAGCAAACGGATTGCGGCGTCGATCTGCCCGGCGCGTCCGTAGGCAAATCCAAGATTGCCGACAAAAATCGGGGCACGCGAGAGCGTTACGGCGCGTTCCAGCGCTTCGATCCCTTCGTGATTGCGTCCGGTGCCGCAGAGCGCCAGCCCATGCACCCATAAACCGAACAGATAATCGGGCTGCAACTCGAGTGACCGCGCGGAGGCCTGGGCCGCCTCTTCGTGACGTCCGAGAGTGTAAAACGCACCCGAGGCGATCGCATAAGTGAACGCCGACAGCGGGTCCATCTGACACGCCAGGCTGGTATGAGCGATTGCATCCTCCGCGCGTCCCGCCGTCGCCAGAAACAAGCCGAAATATGCCTGGGCCAGCGAAGAGCGGGGATTGATTGCGACGGCCTTCGCGAAATGCTGTTCAGCCTCTCGCCATTCATGTTCGAAGTAGAACGTATACATCGCGCGCGAGTAGTTTGCTTCCCACAGCGAGGGCGCAATGGTGACGGCCTGAGTCATAGCGGCGTAGGCCGGCGGCTGACCGTCTTCCGCCGATACCCAGCCATAGACCCGGAGGATGGCATAACAATCGGCGAGCCCGGCGTAGGCGAGCGCATATTGCGGATCGATTTTGATGGCCTGCTCGAAACATTGGATCGCTACGCGCAGGGTGCTGGGCGATCGCTGATGCCAGTAATGGCGGCCCTTGAGATACAGCTCATAGGCCTCCGTATTGTCGGTCGGCCGCTCGACGGCCCGCGTGGCATCGCCGAGCAGCGCCGGAACCACCGCTTTCACGATCGACGCGACGATCTCGTCTTGAATTTCGAACACATCGGCCATCTGCCGGTCGTAGCGCTCGGACCATAACTGATAGCCGTTTTCCGCGTTGACCAATTGCGCTGTGATGCGGAGCCGTGTTCCGGCCCGTCGGACGCTGCCTTCCACAACAGTCGCGACTTCCAACTGGCGTCCGATTTGCCGGATATCGAGATCGCTGCCTCGAAAGCGGAAAGCCGATGTTCGCGACGCCACTTGCAATCCGGGAAGCCGGCTGAGCGCGTTGATGAGGTCTTCCGAGAGGCCATCGCTGAAGAATTCGTTGTCCGCGTCGCCGCTCCTGTTGACGAAGGGCAGCACCGCGATGGAGGGGGCCGGGTTGGTGAGCGGACGCGAACCCGAGCCTGGCGATCGGAGGCCGGAGCTTCCTGACTCCAACTCACGCCGCAGCGTCTCTAACCCCTCGCGGACTTCGCGCGCCGACGGAAAACGGTCCTGCGCGTTCTTTTCCAGGCAGCGCTGGATCAGCCGGCATAGCTCGGGTGCAATGCCGTTTCGGATTTCGCTCAACGGACGTGGCGTATCGCGCAGAATCGCCGATGCCAGTTCGGCCGATGACGCGCCTTCGAAGGGCCGCCGTCCGCTCGCCATTTCGTAAAGAATGATCCCGAGGGAGAAGATGTCGGTTCTGTGATCGAGCTCTCGCCCTGCGATTTGTTCGGGCGACATGTAAGACGGAGTGCCCATGATGACGCCGACGGCGGTGAAACCGGCGGAAGTCTGCGTGGCCCCGGCCGGATCGTCCGCCCGCATGTCCTTGGCGAGTCCGAAGTCGAGCACCTTCACACGGCCATCGGTGGTTACCATGACGTTGGCCGGCTTCAGGTCGCGATGTACGATGCCTTTTTCATGCGCCGCTACCAGCGCGTCGGACAAAGCAGCGGCGATCTCGATGATTCGGTCGACCGGGAGGCCGGAGGCGGGTGTCAGCCGGTCGAGCGTTTGGCCCTCCACCAGTTCCATGGTGAGGAAATGGATGCCGTCGGCCTCCTCCACCGAGAAGATCGTAACGATGTGCGGATGATTGAGCGTGGCCACCGCGCGAGCCTCGCGGCGGAAGCGTGCCAAGCGGTCGGGATCGGCCGCCATCTGAGCTGGAAGCACTTTGAGAGCTACGTCGCGCCCTAGTTTTGTGTCGGTGGCGCGATAGACCTCGCCCATCCCGCCCGCGCCAATTTTGGAAGTGATGCGGTAGTGCGCAATCGAAGACAGTGGGGTCATCGCATCGGATAAGGCATCATATCATCCTTGATTGGCAGGACCGCTGGCCTTGATCGGCACGACTGCCGGCACGCCTCCAGTGCCGAGTACCATCTGATATGCTCTAACTTCAAGTGACGACCGAATTACCCGAGATGGACTTTCAGCGCTTCTGGCGCAGGCTGCAGCAATTGGGCCTGAACGCTTACGAGGCCCGCTCGTACCTCGTCCTGATCGGCCATCCGCGTTTCAAAGCCATCGAACTGGCGGCCCGCGCGCATGTGCCGCGGCAGAAGATCTACGAAGTCCTAGACAGCCTGGTGGAGAAGGGCTTCGCGCAAGTGGTGCAGGAAAAGACCAAGCTGTTTTCCGCGGTTGAGCCGAGCCTGGCGGTGCCGAGTTATTTGGCTCGCCGGGCGCAGATGTTGCAGCGCGAACTCACGGATCAGACCCGCATGGCCGACAGCCTGGTGGTGGATCTGGCGGCATCGTATTCGGAAGGGCAGGGCGAGCGCGGCACGCTCGAATACTTGCGGATCGTGAACGATCCCGAGCAGATTGCGCTGCAGTACCGACGGATGCTTTCCGATGTCCGGCACGAATACCTGGAATTTTCGCGGCCGCCGTACGCGGTGGATCCGCTGGACGAACAATTGGTGAAGCAAGCGCGCCTGGGGGGCGTGACCTGCCGTCTGTTGATCGAAGCGGGGACGCTCGATCTGGCGCATCGCCAGCGGCTGGGCGAATATGAGACGTCGGGTGTGGAAGTGGCCCAGACAGATTCGCTGCCGATGAAACTCGCGGTGTTCGATGGCGCGCGCGGTTTGGTCGCGTTGCTGGACCCCGTGATCACGCGGCCGACCTGGACCGCGATCGTGTTCGAGCATTCCGGCATGGGCGAGGCCATGAAGGGACTGTTCGAGAGTTACTGGCGGCGCAGGTTGAGCGGCAAGGTGATCGAGTTCGCGTCCAAACAAGCTGCGGTGGAAACGTAAGTCAGCGGCGCTTTGTCACGGTGCGAAATGCTTCGCCGAGCACGAAGCCCGGAGCTGGAAGCTGCACGGGTGGAAATTGGCCGGTTTCTTTCACTCGCGCCACCCAGTCAGCCCATAGTTCGTGGGTCGGCGGCCGGACGGCGAGCGCGGCAATTTCAAAATCCCAACCCGCGTCTTGCGGCTCTCCGAACGTAACGGACACGACCCATCGATTGCCGAACACCGGAACGGCCCCAGCGCCTTGTGGCCACCAGCCATCGAAATCCTTGCGGCGCGCTAGAACCCAGAGGTAGGAATCGGGCGGCATCGTGACAGTGCCTTCGACAACTCCTGTGTCCGACACGAGCGCGCGGTTTTGCGGGGCGAGAATATCCACGGCGGCCGCGGGGGAGCCGAGTGATCGCTTGCGCTTCGTCCGCGATAAGCTGCGACGCATCGAAGCGGGCAGGAGGCTCCTGATTTCGTCTGTCCAGGTGTACCGGAGGAGTGGCCTGGAATTGTAGTTCTGTTGCCACCAGCCGTCGCCGAGCGGGTCAAACGTTGGGGCGTTCGTGCGCGTGAAGAATGCAGTCGTTTGAACCACCTGATCGAGCTTGAACATCGCATCCCGGCGCAGAAACTGAAAAAGGTTGTGGACGGTGGGAATGTGGATATCATCCAAAATCAACAGGGCGCCGGTGTCGAGGTGCGGGTAGAGATAGTAATATTCGAGGTCCGGAAACGGGTAGCCATGCGGTCCGTCAATCAGGATCAGTTGCAGCTTGTCAGTGAAGCGGTGCCGGGGCAAAGTGGCTTGGGTTGGACCCTCCACGAAAGTGACCACATTCGGTCGCAGCAACGGTGAGCGGCGGACATTCGTTACACTGCCGCTGCCGCCCTCCGCGGCGAAGACCGTGTGGTGGCCGCTCAAGTGGGAGAACAACAGCGTGCTGGCGCCGGAGCCAGTTTCAACTGAGTGATGGATCGTCCGATTGCGGGCGGCTCGCGCGATGGCATCGAATGTCCGCGGCGAGAAGGTGCCCGCGCTATGCAGGGCCGGAGCTACTTCAGCGATGCGGCGGCAGATCTCGTCCAGCGAGGGATCCAAGGCGCAGTTAAGCCGGCGCCACAGGCTCACGGCGGCAACGAACTTCGCGGACCGCATAGATGCGGCGGCCCTGGCTCTCGAAATACGTGCGCATCAGCACTTCGCCCAGAAGGCCGGTGCTGAACATCATCAGCCCGCCGAGCAGCAGCAGACCGCCGGCAATCATCAGAGGACCATGATCGCCCATCGATGCGTGTCCGAAGATCTTTTGACCGGCCAGCGTGCCGAGAATCAGAAATCCGAGCACAAATCCCGTTAATCCCATGCGGCCGAAGAAATGCATCGGCCGAGTGAAATACTTCAACAGGAACTTGATAGTCAGGATGTCGAACATCACGTTGAAGGTGCGGCCCAGACCGTAGTGCGAATCGCCCGCCACACGCGGCGTATTGCTGATGGGTACTTCGGCGATGCGCGCGCCATAGAAACTCGCGAGCGCCGGAATAAAGCGATGCAACTCGCCGTAAAGATTGATGTCCTTGAGCACTTCGGCGCGATAGGCTTTGAAAGTGGTGCCGAAATCGCGAAGCTGAACGCCGGAAGATTTCGCCATCAGCCAATTGGCGATGCGCGAAGGAATCTTGCGGGTGATAGCGTTATCCACGCGTTCTTTGCGCCAGCCGCTCGCGATGTCGTAGCCCTCTTCGATTTTGGCGAACAGGGCGGGGATATCTTCGGGCGCGTGCTGCAAATCGCCGTCGAGCGAGATGATCACGTTGCCTTGCGCCTCATCGAAACCGGCCGAAAGCGCGGCGGTTTGGCCAAAATTTCGGCGCAGGCGGATCACCTTCAAACGGCCATCGGTCTCCACCAGATTGGCCAGCAGATCGAAGCTGCGATCGGTGGACGCATCATCCACAACGATAATTTCGTAGGGCTTCTGCATGGACTCGAGTACCGCCGTCAACCGGTCGTAAAGCGGCAGAATGGATGGTTCCTCATTGTGAATGGGGATCACGATGGATAACATGAGCTAAGTACCATCTTATATTACGGCTGCCATTCCAAGGAGGAACACATGAAACGCGTTACCGGAATCGGAGGCGTCTTCTTTCAGGCGGATGATCCGGAGAAGCTGTACCAGTGGTATGAAAAACATCTGGGGATTCAGCGCGATCCGGGCGGCCAGGCCATGATGCGTTGGCGCGAAGCCGAGAATCCCGAACGCCGCGGCATGACCGTGTGGGCGCTGTTCAAGAAGCGCGATCCGTATTTCGAACCCAGCTCATCGCCGCTGATGATGAATTATATCGTGGACGATTTGGATGCGCTGCTCGGGGCGCTGCGCGCGGAAGGCGTCGCGATCGATCCTAAGCGCGAGGATCACGAGTACGGGCGCTTCGCTTGGATTATCGATCCGGAAGGGAACAAGATCGAGCTGTGGGAGCCGCCGAAAGAGGAATCACATGGAACATGACCAGCACAAATGCGCCGCGTGCGGAGGTACCGGGGATTGTCCCGTCTGCAAAGGAACCAGCAATGGCGGCCAATGCGGGCGATGCGCCGGAACCGGGCGATGCATCAACTGCGCCGGGACGGGCCGTGTAACGCAGGAACAAAAAACGCGCTGACGCTACTTGGTCGGGCCGCCGTCGCCCTGCGTGCCCACGAAAACTTTGCGGCCGTCGGGTAGCGTGACATTGCGCGCGTCGACCAAATGCGAGCCGTCTTTGGCCAGGTAGCCATCCACAGTGACCTGATCGCCTGGCTTAATGGATTCGCGCGTCCAGCCGGCGCGCCGCAACCCACCCGGTCCACCGGTTTCACAGCCCCAGTTCACGACGTTGCCCTTGTCATCCTTCACGTCGATGTAAAAGTACACGTGCGGGTTGGCCCATTCGAGTTTTGTGACCACGCCTTTGAGTTCCACAGCCTTGGTTCCATCGAACTCGGCGGAGAACGAATGGTGAGCCAGGAGCGGCGTCAGTGGGAGCACGCAGGCGAATACGAACCACGCGGCGGCTTTGATTTTCACTAGATCGAGAATAGAATTATCCTAAGCATGGCGTCAAGATCGCGATTCATCATTCCGCTTGTACTGGCTGCTCTCGCTCAAGCACAGCAGAAGCCCAAGGAGAATCCGTATACGGAACTGGCCGGCGAATCGGTCAACGTGCGCGATAGCGGCAACAAGGCAAAACCCGCGCCCCGCGCGCCCGACGGACATCCGGATCTTTCGGGCTTTTGGAAAGGCCCGCTGATTTTCGGCGGCATGTTTAAGGACGCGGGCGGCCCTCCGTTCACGCCGGCCGGAGCCGCGGCGTATCAATTCAATCTGACGAAGACGGTGAATCCGGAGGGGCTGTGCCTGTTCGCCGGCGTTCCGCGCGCCAGCATCAGCGGAGTGCCGTTTGAGATCGTGCAGAATTCCAAACGAGTCGCGTTTCTGTATGAGCTGATGTGGACCTTCCGTTCCATTCCGCTCGACGGGCGCGCGCATCCGTCCGACGTCGAGCCGTCGTTTTGGGGCAACGGCGTCGGCAAGTGGGACGGCGATACGCTGGTGATCGATTCCGTCGGTTTCAAGGACAAACTTACATGGCTCGACGACGACGCGCATCCGCATAGCGATTCCATGCACGTGGTGGAGCGCTGGACGCGTACCGACGCCGATCATCTGGCGCACTCGGTCACCGTGGATGACCCGAAGTTTTATACCAAGCCCTTCACGTTCAGCCGCGTGTTCGTCGCGATGGAGCCGGGTCAGGAGCTCTACGAGATGGCTTGCGATGAGAACAACGTCGATCGCGACGGCGGGCATTTGGGATACGGGCCGCTGGATTTGAAAGCTTATCCGCTCAAGCCGCAGGCGCCGCAACAGCTTTATCCAACGACCCCCGACGCGCCCAAGAAATAGCCCGTTACTTGGCCACTGAGATCACAACTTTGCCGAAATGGCGCGCGCTTGCGAGATAACCCAGCGCGTCGCGCGTCTGCTCGAAGGGAAACACCCGATCGATCACCGGCTTCACGGCGTGCAGGGTCACGGCGCGATTCATATCTTCGAACATCGCCACCGATCCCACATAGACACCGCGCACGCTGAGCGTCTGAAGGCCGATCAAGCCGAGCGGCACGCTGCCGACAACACCCGTGAGAACACCGATCATGACGATCTGCCCTGACGCACGTACTGCGGCCATGGATCGTGGGAATGTCTCCGCGCCTCCCACCTCGAGGACAATATCAACGCCCTTTCCGCCGGTGAGACGCAGGACTTCCTTCTCCCATTCGGGATGGTTCTTGTAATTGATGGTTTCGTCGGCGCCGAGAGCGCGAGCGTGCTCCAGCTTTTCGTCGCTGCTGGAGGTGATGATCACACGCGCGCCATGCAGCTTCGCGAACTGCAGCCCGAATATAGAAACGCCTCCGGTTCCGAGCAGCAATACGGTGTCGCCTGCACGCACATGCGTAGCGTGAACCAGCGCGTTCCAAGCGGTCACTCCGGCGCACGGCAGAGTTGCGGCTTCTTCGTAGCTCATGTGCTCCGGAATCCGTACCAAGCCGGCTTGATCGAAGACGCGCTGCTGGGTGAGCACGCCATCGATAGCGCCTCCCAGGGCCGAATTTCCGTACTCGCGAGCGAAAGGTCCTGTGATCCAGGTTTGAAAGAACGATCCAATCACTCGATCCCCCGGCTTGAACGCGGTTACGCCTTCGCCCACGGCGGCCACAACGCCTGACCCATCGGAAGCAATGACGGTGGGTCCGGAGACTGGGCGCGGATACCGACCAGTGACCACCGCCAGATCGCGAAAATTCAACGACGCGGCTTTCATGTCGACAGCCACCTGGCCGGGACCGGGCGGCAAGACCACTACGTCGTCAAGGGTCAAGTCATCGATCGAGGGGCCTCCAAGCGTTCGGAAAGCTTTGACCTTGGTCCCAGCGGATCGGACCAGATGGGGAGCACTCATGACGCATCATCTCCTGGCGGTAGCGTGCGCGCCGCCTTGATAAATTTTCTCGCCGGCCTCGACCGCTAAATCCAGCCGATTTTGCGGAGCCGGAAGCGGGCACGTCGCGTACGCCGTGAAAGCGCAGGGCGGGTTTTCCGCCCGGTTAAAGTCGAGGATCACAAAACCGTTCTTAGGCGCGTCGGTGTAAAGAAAACGCGAAGCGCCGTACGTCGTTTTTCCGCTGGTGCGGTCGCGAAAGACGAAGAACAGCTTTCCGTCTTCGAGCATGGGTTCCAGGCGGTACTCGCGCCCGTCTTTGGTGAATGTGACGTAACCAGGGCTCTGATCGGTCTCCCGTTGGCCGATGGTGTTAGCGAAAGCGAGCGTGTGCGGTGTGTCCCAGGCCGTGAATTTCGCGTGGATGCGCCAGGCGGGATCAACCGCGTACCAGGTGAGGCCGGTAAATCGTTTGCGTTCGGGGCTGTCGTTATCTTTGAGCCGAATTCCCGCGCGATCGCCGCGGCGAATCACATAGAACTTCAGCCGGTTGATCGAAAGAATGTCGGTGTCTTCGTGCAACGAAGTCTGCGTGGCTGGCTTTCCGTTCAACAGCAGGGGGACGCCTGGCGCGGGATGCAGCACTGCCTGGCCGGCATGAAACGAGATGGATGCCACGCGCGCCGGCGCGGAGTTGGGCGGCAGTGGGATCTCGATCGTGGGATCGGCGCCAACGCGATTTTCGCCCTCTTTCAACCAATCCAAGCCGGCCACGGTTAGCCAGCCGTCGTCGGCAGCCAATTCTTTCTCATGTTGCGCGCGCCATCGCTCCACCTGTTGGCGGTAATCCACGTTCGGACTCGTGGCGTTCAATGCCAGAGAGAAAGCGGCGGCCATCATGATACTTCTCGTTGCCACAACAACCAATATACAAAGATCGAGCGGGATGCAGCGGGTATGCGGCGTGGTAGGCGCGGCTGGACTCGAACCAGCGACCACCTGCTTAGAAGGCAGGTGCTCTATCCACCTGAGCTACGCGCCCGCGTTGCGTCACTATTGATTCTAAAATACTTCGACATTCATCGCGTTCTCCGTTCCGTAATCTACATGGTCTGAACTGTAGCAAAACCCATCCCAACTTCTTAAACACCTGTGAGTCCCCCTGACGAAGGAAGCTGCGTGACCCATTCATCGGCTACGCCGCCGGCGCTGAGCCTGAAATGATTGATCGCATTTGGTCAAGCGGCGACCTGCGGTCAATCCCTCTCGTATTAATCTCAGTAGCTTGCAGGGTAAATAGTAGAAATTCCCTAGCACTTGCGTAGCGCAAGGGTTGGGCGCAGGATTGCCTCCTCTGTGATTCAGGAGTAACAAAATGCCTTTGCTGAATTTGGTTGTCATGTTGATCGTAGTCGGCGTAGCGTTGTGGCTAGTGAACCGCTATATCCCGATGGCTTCCAGTATCAAGACGATTCTCAATGTGGTCGTCGTGGTGGCGGTAGGGGTTTTTGTATTAAAAGCCGCTGGACTTTGGGGCGACGTTACCAGCTTCCGAATCGGGCGCTAACGGGTCTCGTATGGCGCCCCGCATGAAGCCAAGCACGAAGAGCAACGACAAGCCGGGGTTCGATCCCAAAAGCTTTCTAGCCAAAGCCGGTAAGGGGAGAATGCTGGCCGACCATTCGAAGAATCATCCGATCTTCTTGCAAGGCGATGCGGCCGACTCCATCTTCTATATCCAGAGCGGCAAGATCAAGCTGACCGTGGTGTCCCAGCAGGGCAAGGAAGCGGTGGTGGCCATCTTAGGCGCGGGCGACTTCTTTGGCGAGGGATGCCTGGCAGGTCAGTCTGTGCGCATCGCCACCGCCACCGCGATGTCGGAGTGCTCGATCATGCGCCTCGAAAAAGCAGGCGTGATCCGTGTGCTTCACGAGGAGCCGGCCTTCTCGGAATTGCTGCTTCACCATTTGCTGTCTCGCAACATTCGGATTGAGGAAGATCTGGTGGACCAGCTCTTTAACTCCAGCGAAAAGCGGCTGGCCCGGGTGCTCCTGCTGCTCGCCAATTTCGGCAAGGAAGGGAAACCCGAGGCTGTGATTCCAAAGCTCAGCCAGGAGACGCTGGCCGAGATCATCGGCACTACCCGCTCCCGAGTCAGTTTTTTCATGAACCGTTTTCGCAAGCTGGGGTTTATCAAGTATAGCGGCCAATACAGCAGCGGCCTGGAAGTTCACAGCTCCCTGCTGAACATCATTCTGCACGACTAACGGAAGGCAGGCGGCTGGGAGCCGCAAAGGTGAGCAATTCTGAACAGATTCGGCACCGCCCAATCGGCGATAATGCTTGCCACCGCTCTCAAAACGAAAGTATTCGCTCCCGATGGCTTCCGCACGCTCCAGCTTGATTGAAAGCGGCTTGGTTGAGCAGCATGCTCACGCCGAGCGCTCTACCATTTTGCAGTCTATTTTCGACCACCTTCCCGATGCCAGGGTGCTATGCGATAGGGACTTGCAAATTGTAGGTGTCAATCGCGCCGCCGAACGCCTGTTGGGCGTGGCGGCTGAGGAGATCATTGGCGAGAACTTCCGGGCGCTTCTCCAGAGCGATTTGCTTCAGCGCGGTTTGCTTCAACATCATCTGGATCAACGACGATCCGGGGATCCTGGATTGACCGTCCGGTCAACCGTCAGCGAGCCTCAACTGCCAAACGGCGCCCTAACACTGCGCTCCAAGAATGGGCGAGATCGCAGGGTGGTGATCCGAACTACTCAAATCTGTGACGATGCCAATGTTATCCAGGGCATAGTCACGACCATCAGGGAACTCTCGGAGGAACCCCGGCCCGCCCAGCGCCCCATCATCGCCGCATCGCAGGCAATGCTCGACTTGCTTGGTCTCGTCCGCAAGGTAGCTGCCAGCGAGGTGACTTCCGTGCTGCTGCAGGGCGAGAATGGCACTGGCAAGGATCTCATCGCGGAGGCGCTGCACTATCAGAGCTCCAGGCAATCCAAGCCGTTCCTGGCGGTCAATTGCGCCGCGATTCCTGAAAGTCTGCTGGAAAGCGAGCTTTTTGGCTACGAGAAAGGCGCCTTCACAGACGCCAGGGCACAGAAGCGCGGATTGCTTGAACTGGCCGATCAAGGGACCTTGTTTCTGGACGAAATCGCCGAGATGCCCCCCTCGCTGCAAGCTAAGCTACTGCGAGCCATTGAAGAACAGACCTTCCGGCGGCTGGGCGGGCTGCGGGACATCCGTGTGGACGTCCGTATTATCGCCGCCAGCAACACCGATCTCAGCTGGGCGGTACAAGAAGGACGGTTTCGGCGGGACCTGTTATATCGCCTGAACGTCATTCAACTTGTCGTCCCAGCGCTGCGCAACAGGCGCGACGACATTCTGCCGTTGGCGCGCTTTTTCATCGAGCAGTACAACGCCAGGTTCAAACGGCGTATTGATGGAATCTCGCCGGAAGCAGAGCGCCTCATGCTCGCGCACAACTGGCCTGGCAACGTGCGCGAAATGCGGAACGCCATCGAGCGCGCGATGATATTCGAAGAGACCGACTGTATCCTGCCGGCGAGTTTGCACATCCCGGTTCCTGAGGGTGGTTCGGACCTGCCGCCCGTCCGAGGCGCCCAGGCTGGTTTGCGATCGATCAGGCGCGAGTCAGTCCTGCATGAGCAGGAGCGTAATTTGGTTATCCAAGCGCTGGAGGCAACCGCCGGCAACCAGTCCCGTGCGGCACGCTCGTTGTGCATTACCCGCGACGTCCTGCGTTACAAGATGAAGAAGTTCAAGCTGCCCGGGACACGGACTTCCTTGCCAGGGCAGTAGCCAGACACCGGCAGTTGAGCAATTCTGAACAGACCTGGCTAGGGCGAATCGCCGATACTGCTCACTGACTCCCCAGGTTCGTGTCTATGGCCTCGAGAGGTGGATGACAACCGAGACGTTCGCGGCCTCGCCAAAGGCGGACCAAGACTCGAATACTGGAGCCGTGAAAGGAAAACATGAGACGCCACATCGTTTGCTCGTGTCTGTTCCCGATGCTATTTGCGGCCAGCGCCTATGCTGATCCGATCCTTGGAGTTCCGTTGAGCAGTTTTGCGATCCTGGGCGGTGCGGGAGTGACCGGCACTGTCCCAGTGAACACGATCGTCGGAGACCTGGGTGCCTGTTGTAGCGCCGTCTCGGTCACCGGCTACCCAACAGCCTACTCCATAACCGATGGAACGCTGTACACCGGGAGCGGTCCCGCCAGTACGGCTCAAAACGAATTAAGCATGGCGGTCACTGCCCTGGAGGGCCTGGGGCCGGGCGCTAATATCACGGCGGGCGTCTTGGGTGGGCTAACACTCGCGCCGGGCGTCTATTCGGCTCCGTCGACGATGAACCTGACCGGTACTCTTACTCTCGACGGCTATGGCAACGCCAATGCGTTATGGGTTTTCCTGGTACCGACCTCGCTCACGGCTGAAATCGGCTCCGAGGTCGTCGTGGAAAATACAGGTTCAGGCGCCGGTGTGTATTGGGTGATGGAGTCGGCATCCGCGACTCTCAATGGTGCTACGTTCGAAGGAAATGTTCTCGCTTCTCAGAGCATCACTGTGGGCACCAGCGTAACAGATTCGTGCGGTAGACTCTTGACCGAAACTGGTTCGGTTACGCTGGCTGGAAGCGACACCATCGGCATTGGTTGCTCGGACAGTCTGGCTGGCAGCAACGGCTTGAGTGGCGGCGGCACGCTGGAGGCCGGTCAAATCACTCCCCTCCCTGCTTCCACTGTTCCGGAACCCAGCTTATTTTGGCTCTTGGCCCTCTGTTTCGCCGGATTGGTGACACGGTCCTTTTTTCGTTCTGAGCAATTCTGAACAGACTTGGCTAAGGCGAATCCCTAAACTAAGTTAACTCCAAGTTAGAAGTTTGGAGCGGATCTGACCTCGGACCGCTCGTGACGAAGCATTGAGAAGCCAGAAAGGAGGCTCCTGCCATGACACGCAACTCGCCATGCGGAACGATTTTGGTTGTTGACGACAACTGCGACATTCGTATGTTCGCCAAACGGTTCCTTGAAACCGCCGGATGGAACGTGGTCACTGCCGCGGACGGCGAAGAGGGGCTGCGCTTCTATGAAGAGCATCAATCGAATATCGTACTGCTGCTCACGGACGTGATGATGCCAAACCTCAACGGCTGGGAACTCACCGAGCGCGTCCGGGGAATCGATTCGCAACTGCCGGTCCTCTTTATGTCCGGTGACGACTGGAGTGCTCATCAGGGCTTGGAATGTGTCGCCAAGCCCTTCCTTCCCGATGAGCTAATCGCGAAGGTGAACCGAGTCCTAAACGCGAAGCCGCCCTCGCGAAACACCATCTTTGTAACGTGAGCCTGGCTAAACATCAGGTTTCAGAAGAGGAAAGAGTCGAATTATGGCAACCAGCGTTGCAACTGCGACAACGATAATTCGTGGTGCTCCAAGACAGGCGATTGAGGCGCCGGCCACGCGAGTATATCGATTGAAAAAGTCTCTCGCAGCCGTTTGCTTCGATTCCGCCGGGAAGGGACGAATCGTTTTCCTGCCGCAGGGAGCGGAGCTTTACCTGATCGGAGTCTCCCGCCTGTGCGAATGTTTCGAGGTCATGCACGAAACCCAGCTATACAATGTCTTCCAAGTCGACCTGTTGGGGCCTCGCTCAACGCCCATTCAGCGCCGGCCAATTAAGGTTGCGGCTTGTGCTTAGCATTGTGCCAACTTCCGGCGCCGTGGCTGTCGGCGGGCTGATACGGGCGGAACGCCGGTTCAAGCCGCGCTATCGGCTGGATCTCAACGTTCGGTTCCGTTGTCTCTCCGGATCGTTCTTCTCGGGCTGGGGCCAGACGCTCAACTTGAGCAGCGGCGGGATGTTGGTGGCGTCGCGGAAGCCCGTTTCCGGGGACGAAATCAGCGTTGGCGCGCTCGTCGAGATGAGAATTGAGTGGCCTTCGCTGCTCGATGGAAAAGTTCCTCTTCAGCTGATCGCGGTTGGCAGAGTTGTCCGCCGCAGAGCAGCCGGCTTCGCCGCCACGTTTGAGCAATACAAATTCCGTACTGCGAGTTCAATCCAGCCAGGTCTCATCCTCGAGTAGCCCGCGCGCAGGTCCACTGCCCGCTACATCTCGACCACATTCGGTCACATGGCTGAATGCGGTCAATTCCCAAGAATCAGGTGATCGTTCCCGACCCGCCGTTGGGGCTTTTGGCGGCGGTTTCTGCCGCGGTCGTCAATGGGCCCACCCATGCACTGCTTGATCCGTGGGACCACCCACAATCTCTGAATCAGTAGAAGGAGTAAAGAAATGAATTACTTAAAGGTAGTACCGACCGTGTTTTGTGCGGCGCTTGTCGCCACAGTATTCTCTCCCAGCGTGAAAGCCGACGAATGGAACCAGAAGACCGTAGTCACCTTTAGCCAGTCCGTCGAGACCCCGGGCGTTCACATGAAGGGTTGGGCGGTGTTGCCTGCCGGCACCTATGTCTTCAAGCTGCTCGGCTCTCCGTCCGACCGTCACATCGTCCAGATTTTCAACCAAGACGAAACGGTGGTCTACGCCACCGTCCTGGCGATCCCAAATTATCGTCTCAAGGTCACCAGCAAGACAGTGCTGACCTTTAGAGAGACGCCGCCCGGCCAGCCGGATGTGCTGCGGGCCTGGTTCTACCCCGGCAAAAACTTCGGCGAAGAGTTTGTATATCCAAAAGTAAGAGCGCTCGAGCTAGCCAAAGTGACCAACTCGCCGGTTCTCTACACGCCAGCCGAGATTCCGGCCGAAGTCACAGCGCCGATCACCTCTGCCGAGGAGCCGGTAGTCGTTCAACTGAAGCAGGCGCCGGTCCTGGCAGTGCAACCCACCGGCGAGGACGTCGAGGTTGCCCAGGTGGTGACCGCGCCGCCCGCCGAGGCGCTGGCAGCGACGACTGAAGCTCCGGCTGCTGAGCTTCCGAAAACCGCAAGTCCCATGCCTCTGATCGGCCTGTTTGGATTGCTCGCGCTCGGCGCGGCTTTCACTCTTAAATTCGCCCGTACACGCGCACAGTAAGAAACCAATCGGGTTTGCTCCCCGGCGCGCCGTTGACAACGGGCCGGGGCGTGCTGAGAGAAAACGACATGCGACCGCGAATCACACCGATATTGGAGGCCCGAATGCGTGGTTCCCACTTGGAGGGCGAGGACTGCTATAAGACCAAGGCGCGCGGCATGGCGGTGCTCACCACACCGTTGCTGAATAAGGGCACGGCTTTCACCTCGGAGGAGCGGGAAGATTTAGGGTTGACCGGTCTGCTTCCGCCGGTGATCAGCACCTTGATGGAGCAGGTGAAGGCAGCCTATGCTCAGTACCAGCGCCTTCCCGATGCGCTTAATAAAAATATCTACCTGACTGCGCTGCATGACCGCAATGAAGTGCTGTTCTACCGCTTGCTGTCGGGGCACCTGCGCGAAATGATCCCCATCGTCAACGATCTGACGGTGGGCATGGCGATGCAGCAGTATCACCACGAGTGCCGCCGGCCGCGCGGCGTTTACCTTTCCATCGATCATCTGGATGGGATCGAAGCGGCGTTTGCGAACCTGGGCGCCGGACCCGAAGACATCGACTTAATCCTGGCCACCGACGCCGAGCAAATTCTGGGACTGGGCGATTGGGGCGTGGGCGGTATCGAGATTTCGATCGGCAAGCTCGCGATTTACACCGCGGCTGGCGGTATCGATCCCACTCGCGTGATTCCCGTGATGCTGGACGTCGGCACCAACCGGGAAAGTTTGCTCAAAGATCCAAATTACGTCGGAAACCGGCATGCGCGCGTCCGCGGGGGGCGCTACGACGCTTTCATCGATGCTTACGTCGAGACCGTGACCAAGCTATTCCCGAATGCGCTGCTGCAATGGGAAGACTTTTCACCCAGCAACGGACGCCGGATCCTCGAGAAATATCGCAATCGGATCAGCACGTTCAACGATGATATGCAGGGCACGGGTGCGATCACGCTGGCGGCGGTGGTTTCAGCCGCGCGCGTTTGCGGAGCGCCCATGCGGAACCAGCGCGTAGTGATCTTTGGCGCTGGAACGGCGGGTATAGGAATTGCCAATGAGATCCGCAACGCGATGAAGCGGGAGGGCCTCTCCCAGGAGGACGCGACCGCGCGCTTTTGGCTGATGGACACCGGCGGCCTGCTCATCGACGACATGGGTGAGCGTGTCTTCGACTATCAGGCGCCCTACGTCCGTCCCCATGCGGAAGTGAAGCGCTGGAAGCGCAACGGCCCGGACGACACCATCGAACTGGCGGAAGTAGTGCGGCAGGTGCGGCCAACCATGCTGATCGGCGCATCGACGGTGGCGGGCGCATTCACGGAAGCCATCATCCGTGAAATGGCCAAGCATTGCGAGAGGCCCATCATATTTCCACTTTCCAATCCAGCCCCCATGGCGGAAGCCACGCCAGCCGATCTGATTGCCTGGACCGAGGGCCGGGCCCTGATCGCCACGGGCAGCCCATTCCAGCCGGTCACCTACCGGGGTGTGACGTATGTCATCGGCCAGGTGAATAACGCGATGTTGTACCCCGGCCTGTGTCTGGGCGCCATCGTCTCTCGCGCGCGCCGCATCAGCGACAACATGTTTGCCGCCGCCGCCAACGCGGTATCCAGCTTGGTTGCCGTGCGCCTGCCCGGTGCGTCGTTGCTGCCGCATGTGGACGATTTGCGGATCGTCCTTGACGGTTGCCGTCGCCGTGGCCGAGGCCGCTGGGGAGGATGGTTTGGCGCGAGTCAAATTCAACGACATCGTCCAGCAGCTGGGGGACGCCATGTGGGAGCCGGAATATCGCGAGATCCGAGCGATCTAGAATGCGCAAGCTTTTTCGATGGACCCAGTGGATTCTGTTTGCGAGCGCCGCAGTGCTCTTGGGTTATTGCGGTTTTGTAAGCGCGGATGCCTGGGTTTTCCAACAACGCGAGAGTCTCGACTTGCAGCGACAAATCGCAGCCGAGCTTGGTTCCCCCAACGTTGCGCCGAGTGGCTTAATCGGCCGTCTTGAAATTCCCCGTCTCGGACTTTCTGTCATGCTCATGGAAGGAGACGACGCAAAGACCCTGCGGCGCGCCGTCGGCCATATTCGCGGAACAGCACTGCCTGGACAACCCGGCAACGTCGCTCTCAGCGGGCACCGCGACACATTTTTCCGTCCGTTGCGGAACATCCGGGAGAACGACGTCATTGTGGTCACCACGCTCCACGGTGAGTATCGCTACCGGGTAGAGTCCACGCGCATCGTGGCTCCGGATGACATAGCAGTATTAAACGCCGGCGAAGGCGAGATCCTGACTCTGGTCACCTGTTATCCCTTCTACTTCGTCGGCGCGGCGCCTGACCGATTTATTGTCCGCGCCGAAAGGCTGCATTCTTCATCAGCACAATCAGGGCCGGGAGGCCTGAACCTATGAAAATTCGTCCGTTGTATGACCGCGTTGTAATCAAGCGAGTCGACGAGGTGACCTCCGTGCTGCTGCAGGGCGAGAATGATGCTCGAACTCGAGCGCAAGAAAATTCAGAAGATGCCGCGCTCTTGGCGGCGCGAATGCGGCGATCGATGCGGCCGTAAAGAATCCAATCGGCAATCAAACCGGAGGCGGATCGCTAGGGCTGCCTGGATGCGATGCACGCCACGCGCGCGGCGCGTTGTGCGTTCAACCGCTCAACGAACGCGGTAGCGCAAACTGCTTTCTTTGTGTATCAAAGCTGTATCAGAACCCGGGGGACCCAACAACGAGTTTAGCGTAGCCATCGGTTCCGGCTCGGCCTGGTGAGCAGCCCCTCAGTGCGCTGCGGCGCCAGTCCAGGGCGGGGGATCACTGGCGGGAAACGATTCTTCGCCTGCCTCGTCTACTTCGTCTTCTTCGGCTTCCATTTCACGCTCCGGCTTTCCCTTAGGTTCCGGCGAATCGTTTTTCATCTCTAATAATTAGGACAACGCCCGCCCGCAAAAGGTTGCAGCTACAAAGTCTGTAACAGCGATTGTGGCATCCTGGAATTAACCGCATCGATGCACCACTTCCTCCGCTGCCGTCTTCCGTTGGCTCTCGGGTTCGCCGCTTCGGTGCTGATCTGCGCGGCCTTCGCGCAGCGCCCGTTCCGCCAGTATCCCGGCTTTGAGTATGAAAACTTTCCGCTTCCGTCCGATTGGCAGGTGCCGGGCGAATGGACCTTCGCACGCCTGATGTACCCATCCCAACACCGCTTTTATGCGGGCGAATATCCGCGCCCCTATCACGCCGACTGGTGGAACGGCCGGGGCGATTGGACCATCGATTATCCGCGCTCGGACCGCCATCTTTCCGAAGCCGTCCGCCGCCTCACGCGCATCCAGACGCGATCCGTGGAAGAACCCGTGGATTTACGCGACGGCGACGAAGTCTACAACTGGCCCTGGCTCTACGGCGTAGAAGTGGGACACTGGGATCTCACCGACGCCCAGGCCGCCAAACTGCGCGATTTCCTGCTGCGCGGCGGCTTCTTCATGTGTGACGACTTCCACGGCTCCGACGAGTGGAACATCTTCATCTCCGGAATGAACCGCGTGTTTCCCGACCGGCCCATCGTCGACATCGAAAACCGCAGCGCCATCTTTCACACTATTTTCGATCTTGATGATCGGTACCAAGTGCCCGGCGAGCAAGTTCTCTACACGCATCGCATCCCCGAGAAGGACGGCTTCGAGCCGCATTGGCGCGGGATTTATGACGACAAGGGCCGGCTGATGGTCGCCATTTGCCACGACATGGATCTCGGCGATTCCTGGGAGCACGCTGATAATCCCAAATATCCCGAGAAATATTCGGCGCTCGGAATCCGTATCGGCGTCAACTATATCGTTTACGCCATGACGCACTAGTGTCCCGCGTGGAGCCGACTCCCAGCGCTGGACTCCCGCTCCGGTTCGTCCGTCAATTAACGATTTCCGAAACACCTTCCCACCCCCTCCCTCTAACTATTGCGAGGTGAATTCAATGCGAGGATTTGCAATTCTATTCGTAGCCGCCGTCGCCGCAATCGGCCTCACGGTTACCGCCCCAAAAGCTCAGGCTCAGGTCGCCGTCGAAATCGGACCAGCTCCCGATTGTCCCTACGGCTACTACGACGTTCCTCCCTACGCCTGTGCTCCCGCCGGCTATTACGGCCCAGAGTGGTTTAACGGTGATGTCTTTATCGGCGCTGGCCCGTGGTTCCACGGAGCCCACGACTTCCGCGGCCACGTTGACAACCATTTCCATCCCGAGCACGGCTACAAGGGTCCCATGCCTCAACGCGGTGAAAAATTTGATTCGTCGAAGCGTGTCGACGCCGGGCACTTCCATGGCAATGAAGTGCGCGATGGACGGGGCCACGTCGCGAAACGCTAGTTAGTCTAAGTTAGGCGCACGACGGGCGGCCCTATTTCCCCCGCCCCTTCGGCCCCTGCGCGATCATCTCGATCGCGATAATCCAGTCCTTATTCTTTGCGTTGTCTCTCGACACCGCGTACAGCGTCTTCCGGTCCGGCCCGCTAAACGCCACGCTGATCACATCCCGCGGCGTCGGAATCAGCCCCAGGTTCTTGCCATCCGTCCCGATCACATTGATCCCGCCGTTCGACGTCACATAGAGCCGTCCCGTCGTATCGAACGTGCTCCCATCGCCGCCGAATCCGCCGCCCTCGAGTTTCGCGAATTCGCGTTGATTGGTCAGCGATCCGTCCTTCTGGACGTCAAATTCCGCCAGCGTCGGGCCGTTGGTCACCCATAGATGCTTCTCATCCTGGCTGAGCACAATGCCGTTGGTGAAGAGCTTATCGCCATACTTCGTTACCTTGCCTTGCGAGTCCGAGTGAAACACGGTGCCCATGGTAAAGTACACGCCGCCCTTTTTGTCGGCCGTCAGATCGTTGAGCACGCCGCCGATGCAATCGAACGAATCGCCGTTGTATTTGTTGGCCAGCGTCTTGCGCTGTGGCGCCAGCTCCTCGATCGATGCGTTCAATCCGCGATTGTTCACGAACAGCACGCCCTTCGAGTTCACCGCCAGCGCTCCGCCAGTGTTCGTGCCGGTGTAAGCGATCGAAGTCTTACCGTCCTTATCCAGCTTCACCACATTGCTGTTGTCGTTCTGCGCCAGCAGAATACCGCCATCTTTGGTCGCGATGATCCCGTCGGCGTTGTTGCCGTCCACTTCCCAAACTTCTTTCCACCTCTGCCCGGCAGCCACTACGCCGGGGATTTCCGTCACCGTGTATTCCCTGGGACTCGGTTGCGGAGCGGCTCCGCCCGGTCGCGCCCCTCCAGGACGAGGACCCGGCGCCGGCGGCGGCACCTTGCACGTCTTCAGCACTTCTGGCTCTTTCGCGTCCCGTGGCGCCTGTATGCCCGGCCCCGTCGTCCGCCCGCCTGGATTGGGACTCTGGCCCAACGCGGCCATCGCGCCCAATCCGCCCAGCACCGCCGCAAACATTCCAATCGATTTCATTCTGCCTCCCATTTCCGCGTCCCAGAATATCAAGATCCGCCGCGCCAGCCAAATTCACTCGATCCCGAGCTGTTAGCCAACCCCCCCGCTGCACGTTAAATAGGTGGGTGGACAGAATACTTCATAGCTCGGCTCGCCCGGAGGGAACAAACCAGTGACTCAAGACATCGCTAAAATAACGATTCCAGCCATGTTCTGTTGGTTCGCTTGGGTTATCTTTACCACGATCCGGCGCTACAAGATCGCGAAGATGCAGGCCGAAGCGCAAGCCAAGCTGCTGGAGAAGGTCGGCTCGGGGCAGGAACTTCTCGCCTACGCGCAAAGCGACACTGGAATGCAACTGCTCGAATCGCTCAAGGTGGAGCGCGTTGCCCCTCAGGGGCGAATCATCGGCGCCTTGCAGACGGGCATAATCTTTCTCATGTTCGGCGTTGCCCTGCTGATACTGCGCTATCAGGTGTCAATTGCCGGCGATCAAGAGGGCTTTGTGGTCCTCGGGACGCTGAGCTGCTCTTTGGGAGTGGGCTTTGCACTTTCCGCAGCCGCATCCTATTACCTCTCGAAATCCTGGGGCCTGCTCAATGGCTCGGCGAGCCGGCGGTAACGAACGGCGTTGATGCCGCCAGAGGTCATGACACTGTTAAGAAAGCTGGCCGTTGCCGGTCCGGACCTGGCGATCCCCCACCAGATTACCCAGCCCATGCCGGACGAGAGTGCGTCTCCCATCGCGAATGGCAATCTGAGCATGGACGCGGCGGCTTTTCGCGAGTTTTACGACGAGACGTCCCCCCTATTGTTCGCCTATCTTCTACGCGCCTCCGGACAACGCGCGTTGGCCGAGGACCTGTTGCAGGATTCTTATTGCCGCTTCCTTTGTGTCAAGGCGGTTCCCGAAGAAGCGGGCGATCGACGGAAATATCTCTTCCGGATCGCGAGCAACTTGATGCGCGATCAGTGGCGGAGCAAAAAGGGCCAGGCGGAAGTTTCTCTGTCCGAATCCCTCCCAGACATTGCAATTGCGGCTCACGATCCGGACGTCAACATCCAGGTGCACGAGGCTCTTCAGCAGCTCAAAGTCCGCGAACGCCAGCTGCTGTGGCTGGCATATGTAGAAGGGGCGAGCCATAAAGAAATTGCCGATTCCATTGGGCTAAAAGCGGCAAGTGTCCGAGCACTCCTCTTTCGAGCTCGCCACAAGTTGGCAGGCTTGATCGGCAGGAGCCGGCGGGATCTCGATCCAAGGGTGGACGTATGAACGAACATTATTGCGAGAAAGAACAAGAGGTCGCCGCGGCGTTCGCCGGCAATTCACGCGATGCCGAAATCCTGAATCACGCGCGTGAGTGCCCTGTGTGCTCGGAAGTCTTGCTGGTTAGGGAGTTCCTGGGCGGAAGCGCGCAGCTGGCGCCTCACGAGATCGAGAATCTGCCGGACGCAACGCTTGTCTATCGCAAGGCACAAGTGACGGCGATCGAGAAGGCACTCCGCCGGGCCACGTTGCCGATTCGGTGCGTCCGCCTGGTTGCCTCTGCGGCCGGTATTCTTGCCGCTCCTCTGTTGTTTCATCTATCCCGCCGGCTGTGGCCCGGATTGACGGGCGTGTGGCTCCGGCATCTTTCGTCCAACAGCCTGCTCTGGCCTTCGGGCTCAAACGAACTCGCGTTGCTCCTCGCGATTACATGCGCGATTTGCTCGATCGGCTTGAGTTCCTGGTACATGCTGCGGGATGCGTAAGAGTTGAGCGCTTCTAGTTACCTGATTTGCCAGGCAAGTGTTGACTTGGTGTACGCATTCGGATCGTCCACCGTGAATTCGATTTCCAGCCTCCCGTCAAAGTGGCGCCCTCCCACTTGCCGGAAGAATACCGTTCCACGACGGCTGCGGATCGACAGGCAACGGAGGCGCGTCCAGGAAGATCTGGCGGTAGCCCGCATTCCACTCCGTAAGAATCAGCAGGAGCCCAGAGGTTTGCACGAACTTCTGAAGATGCGGAAGCCCGTAGTCGCGCGGAACACTCAGGGGCAGGCACCGGGTGTGTGGATCGTCTTTGCCCTCGTTCGCGATCCGTTGCTTGACCAGTGCTGCCGCCCACGGCTGGTACGGCAGGCCACCCTTCAGGCTGCGCCCAATATCGATGGCCTCGAGCGCGATCGGCAGCTCGGCGTCGCAGTCCAGCAAATCCGCGCCTTTCGCCGGATCGCACGGCACTGGATTCCCCGTGATCCACACGCCCGAGAAATCCGGCTTGCCGTCATGTGGTGCGGGGCGCGGGAGCCGTCAAGTCCGGCTTGCCATCGGCGGTCCTAGGAACGCCGGGGCCGCTAGGGGCGAATACACCACCAGGCAGATCGCGAAACCAACCGGAAATCGCGTCATCGCCGCGAAGGCGCAGGATCTATCGACAGGCTACTTTACGCTGGCGACCGTGAGCGTATCGCCCTTCAGCTTCGCGTTCAAGGTGACGGTCTGTCCCACGCTATCCATGACCTTGGCTTGATTGGCGATCTTGTAGACCTTCCCGGCATCGGTCACCAGTACCGCCGGGGAGCCGCCCTTAACGCATTTTAGCGCGCATTCCTTATCGCCCTTCATTGCCGGCACGGTGGAGCATTTCTCATCCATCACGAAGCCCTTGAATTCCGCGGCCATGACACTGGCGGCGAATCCGATCATCATCAAAGAGAGTGCAGCGATTGTCTTCATTGTGATCTCCTCGGAGTGTTTCTGAATAACTCAACACCACTATACTCCTTTCCGCCGCTGGCGGCAGGCTGGAGGGCAAAGTTCCTAGCTCATGACCGCGGGCCGGCTTGCCGAGGCGTCAGAGTGTGTTCAGGAACGCAATCAGATCGGCCTCTTCCTGGCTCGTAAAGCCGATGTTGAATCGCTTGTCGTAGAAGACCAGCACATCTTCCAGGCTGGCGGCCGAGCCGTTATGAAAATACGGCGCGCGGCTGGCGAGCCCGCGAAGAATGGGACCCTTCAGCTTGCCGATATCCGCCCATTTTCCAGTGATCATCGCCCGCCCCGGATCCGTGGTTTGAATGGTTTCGTTGGTGGTGGTGTTCACCAGGGTGAACACCGGGAGATAACTGACGTCCAAGGGGCTGGTCACGTCCGCAACGCCAATATTCAAAGCCGCTGAAACGGAGTGATCGCCGACGTTGGGAGTATCGTGGCACGTTCCACAGGTTCCCGAAAACGAAGCCGGAAGCCCAACCACATCGTTGATGCCCGCGACACCGGAAATGGTGATCGGCTTTGAATTGAATAGTGCTTCACCCCGGGCGATGCTGGCCCGCTCGCTGGTGTGCGAATTCGCCCATTCCGAAAACAAAGTAAAGATAGTGGGATTAAACGGCGCGCCCGTCGGGTTGAAGCCAAAGCTGGCCGGAAACGAATCGTTGATCCCAACGAAGAATGGCTGGGATGCGAGCGCGATGGGTCCGCCGCTTGCTCCGTTGCCATTCAATGCTCCGGCGCGGTAGTCGTACGCCTGAGCGGTTCGCAAGGATGTCTCGAAATTCACGATATCCTGCACTTGAGTGGCCGTGGGGACGGCTCCCTGCGCGTGTCCGGTTGTGGCGTCGATCGCCTGCTGAGCGAGGTCGGCTAGCAACTGTCCGGTGTTCGGGTAAGTGATCTTCTGCGTGGTTGGCGGCGTGGATTCGCGCCCATCCCACATCACCGTGCTGAGGAACTCCAGGTTGGTTGCAGGCAGCGGACGGCGGTACATCGAAAGCGTCGAAGTATCGTTGCATCCGTAGGGATTGCTGACGTTCGCCACGGCAAACTCAGCGCCCGCGGGCACCGCCAACGCAATTCGAATCAGGCCCCGGCTCAGCAGAAGGCTGTACGCTTTTCGACGGCCTTCCAGGTTCGACGTATTTATGCCGTGGTCGCAGTTCGAGCCATCATTGGTACGGAAGATCGGGTCCAGACCTTGCGTAAGAAGGAATCGCAACTGGATCTCGGACGCCGATACGCCCCAGCCTTCCGTCGGCAGGTGGCAGGAGGAACAAGATCTCCCGTTGGTGCCCAGCGACTGAAAGAAAGCCCCCCGTAAACTAATGGGAGCATTGTTGGTGTTGTATGTTTCCAACAGCCCGCTGCCATTCGGGAGCGGGAACAGGCTGGGCAGCGATTGCGGCGCCGCACTTGTTGCCATGGCCAACATTGTTACCAATACGCTGAATTCTTTGTATCTCATCATTTCTCCTCCTCCGAGGAAACTACTCGCGGAGCCCCTCTGCACGGGCTCCCTATATTGATCTGCGGATTCCAGGCGTGCTTTTTGTCCCTCTAAGGTGGAAGCAGTACCGGGTATTGCCGGAAAGCTGCAATTTCGCGCCGGGCCTGCGGTAACATGGCAACTGCGGTGGAAATCACTGAACTGCTGCAGCGCATTCACGAGGGCGATCAGCAGGCCTTGCACGCCGTGATGCCCATGGTCTACGACCAGCTCAAGAAGCTGGCTTCATCCCATTTGCGCCGCGAAGGAAGAGAACGTTCCCTCGAAACAACGGCTCTGGTTCACGAGGCTTTTCTGCGGCTATCCGGGGGAAATCATCCTTCCTACGAAAACCGGTCGCACTTTTACGCCATCGCCTCGCGCCTGATGCGCCAAGTCCTGGTCGACTCCGCTCGAAGCCGGGCTGCGGCAAAACGGGGCGCATCGGAGGAAATCCAGCTCGCCGAACTCCCCGACTTCGGCCGGCAACCCGACAAATCCCTGCTCGCGATTGATGAAGCTTTGGAACGGCTGGCGCGTGATGATCCGCGAAAAGCGCGCTTGGTGGAAATGCGATTCTTTGGCGGCATGACCGCGGAAGAGTCCGCCGAGGTCCTCGCCATCTCCGTGCACATCGTCCGGCGCGAGCTGCGGCTGGCGCAGGCCTGGCTGCGCAAAGAGATCGAAACGTGAATAGCCGGCTGGAAGATTTGTTTCACGAACTGGCCGACCTGTCTCCGGCCGCCCGGGAACAGTACTTCACCCGAAATCGCGTCGATCAGCAAACCCGGCGTGAGGTAGAGGAGCTGCTGGCTTTCGATCCGAGCGCCAGCGGGCTGCTACAACGCGATATTGAACTCGCTGCCCAACGGACACTAGGCCATCTGGAGAAAGCCGGCCAAAGATGCGGGCCCTACCGGCTCGGTCGTCTCATCGGGCGCGGCGGAATGGGCGCCGTTTACCTGGCCGAACGCGTGGACGGCGAAGTGACCCAGCAAGTCGCCGTAAAGTTGCTCCGGCCCGGTGCTGATTATCTGGAACGCGAGCGTTTTCTTCAAGAACGCCAGATCCTTGCGACGCTGGCCCATCCCAATGTAGCGCGCCTCCTGGATGCGGGCCATTTGGAGGACGGGCAGCCGTTCCTCGCGATGGAATACGTTGACGGAAGTCCGATCGACGTATTTACCAACGAACTTCCGGTTCGCAAAACGATCGCATTATTTGCCAAAGTCTGTACGGCTGTCGCATACCTGCACCGCAACCTGATCGTGCATCGCGATCTGAAGCCCACTAATATTCTGGTCAGCGAGGATGGCGAACCGAAGTTGCTGGATTTCGGCATCGCCAAGCTGATCTATCTGAGAAATGATTCCACCTCCACCGGCCTGAGGATGCTGACGCCCGAATACGCCAGTCCCGAACAGATCACGGGCGGGACGGTGAGCACGGCCACCGACATCTATTCGTTGGGCGCGGTGCTCTATCGCCTGCTCACTCGCCGGCCGCCGCTTGAATTTGCCCACGGTTCGCCGGAGGAAATTTTCGCCGCCATCTGCACCCGCGAAGTCACTCGGCCGAGCAAGTGGACGCCGGCCCTGAAGGGCGATCTCGAGATCATTTTGATGAAGGCCCTGCGGAAAGATCCGCAGGAGCGCTATGCCAACGCGGAACAGTTTGCCGAAGATCTGGAGTCGTTCCTTGCATCGCGGCCAATTCGCGCTCGCAAGGGTGATTTGGCATACCGCGCCCGCAAGTTTGTGCGGAGGTTCTGGATCCTGCTGGCGGCGGCGGCCATGGTGATCGCCAGCCTAGGGGCGGGTGTATACATCGCGAATCGCCAGCGCGCGATCGCGGAACAACGATTCCTGCAGGTTCGCGAGCTGGCCAACAGGCTTTTCGATATCGATGCGCAAATCCGCGACACGCCCGGAAATACCAAGGCACGCCAACTGATTGTATCGACGTCTTTGGAATACCTGAAACGAGTGGGCGCCGAAACTCGCGGCGACAAGGATCTCGCCATGGAAATCGGCGGCGCGTATCTGCAATTGGCCCAAATCCAGGGGGTGCCCGTCAATGCCAACCTGGGACAATTCGCGGAGGCTGAAGAAAGCCTGAGAAAAGCCGACGCATTTGTGGAATCTGTTTTGAAGGTTGATCCCAAGTATCCGCGCGCGCTGCTCACGTCGGCCACCGTCGCGCACGATCGCATGGCGCTGGCTTCCATGCAGAATCGGCCAGACGAATCGCTCGCGCAAGCTCGCAAGGCGGCCGGGCAGTTGGACCGTTACACCGCCGCGGGCGGGCTCGTGCCTCGGGAAATCCGGCAGGCCGCGTTCATGTACGGCAACGTCGCAATAACGTTCGACGAAAATCACCGGTACGCGGATACCATTTGGTATGCCCGCCGTGCCGTTGAGATTTCGCGGTCTCTCACGTCCGCTGCGCCGCAGCGCAGTCTCGCGCTGGGCATTATGGCCGTGGCGCTTCGCGATTCGGGGGACCTGGACGGAGCGCTGGAAGCCATTCGAGAATCGCGCAAAATTCAAGAACAACTGCTGGCGGATAATGACCAAACATGGCAAAGCGCGAATCTGGTGCTCGCTTTGTTGCGCGAAGGGTCAATTTTAGGAGAACGCGGCGCAGTGAATCTCGATCGCCCGGCGGAAGCGGCCAAGACACTCCAAAAGGGGCTCGATATCGCCGAGGAGTTGGTCAACAAAGATCCGGATGACAATCAGATCCGTCTGTTTGTCGCGGAAGTGGGACGGCGGCTCGGCGATGGCCTGCTCAATCGCAGTCCTCGGGAAGCGATGGCGGTTTATGACCGATGCATCCAGAACATACACCAAGCCAGAAATCGCAACGACGAAACCAGGCGGGGCGAAGCTATGCTCCTTGCCGAGTCGTCGTACGCTTTGCACCAATTGCACCAGGAAAACGAAGCCAGGCAGAGAATCGAGCGCGCCTTCAGCTTGTTGCGTGAAACCAAGGATTATCCCGCCGAAAAGATTAGGCTGGCGAGTGAATCCGACATCGCGCTGCGGGCCTCGGCGGACCAGTACGCGGAGACCGGGCAGTTGGAAAAAGCTGCTCAAGTCTATCGAGAACTGCTGGCCAAGGTTGTGGCCTCGAACCCGGATCCTTGGAACGATTTGGAAGATGCCTATCATCTCTCCAGCCACTATGCCGAAGTGAGTGCAATCCTCAACCGGGCTGGACTCGCGGACGAGGCAACTTCTTTTGACGGCCGCCGCCGCGAACTGTGGGAGCACTGGAACCAGAAGCTTCCGAATAACTGGTTTGTGCTTCGTCAGATGGCTGCGCCGCGTGCCAATAATACACTTGTGCACTCAGAACAAGCCAGGAGGAAACCATGAGCGGGACTAGCGACACGACAGCGGCGAAAGTGGACATGAAGTTCGAGATCGTCGTGATCCCCGTCTCCGATGTCGACCGTGCAAAGGAGTTTTACGGGAGGCTCGGGTGGAGGCTCGACGCCGATTACGACAGCGGCAGCGACTACCGCATCATCCAGTTCACGCCACCGGGCTCCGGCTGCTCCGTCATCTTTGGCAAAAACGTCACCGGGGCTGCGCCCGGCTCAGCCCAGGGCCTTTACCTGATCGTCTCCGACATCCAGGCTGCGCGCGCCGAACTCGTCGTGCACGGCGCCAGCCCCAGCGAGGTGTTTCATGACGCAGCCGGGCTCTATGCTGGTCCCGACCAGCCCTACCTGTTTGGGAGGCTCCGCGCCAGCGGTCCCGATCCCGAGCATCGCAGCTACCGCTCGTTCGTCTCCTTCAGCGATCCCGACGGTAACGGCTGGCTTTTGCAGGAGGTCACGGCGCGGGCGCCCGGGCGTGTTGCCGGCGTCACGACGTACACATCGGCGTCCGATCTGTCCCAGGCACTGCAGCGCGCCGCAGCCGCACACGGTCAGCACGAAGCGCGGACGGGGCAAGCCGACCCGAACTGGCCCGACTGGTACGCCGAGTATATGGTTCGCGAGCAGTCCGGCGAAGAGCTGCCGAAGTGACGAACATGCGCCAAAACAAACCACAACCAGCCGCTAGCGTAAAATGAACCGGAGCCAATCGTGATCCGCACCATCACCGTCGAACGCGAATACGGAGCGGGCGGCGGCGCTATCGCGCGCAAACTGGCGCATCGTTTGGGTTGGAAGCTTTGGGACGCCGAGCTGACCTGCGAAATCGCGCGTCTGGCAAGAGTGGATCGGACCGCGGTGGAGCGCCTGGACGAGCGTTGCGATCCCCTGTTTTACCGGCTCATGAAAGTCTTCATGCGCGGCAGCCTCGAGCAGAGCCTGGCCGTCGATGGCCTGGATCATTTCGACGCCGATAGCATGGTGCGGTTCATGCAGCGTGTGATCGCGGGCGCCGCTTCTGAAGGCGATTCGGTGATTGTCGGACGCGGCGCGCCATACCTGCTTCGCGATCGCGTCGACGCATTTCACGTCTTCATCTACGCGCCTCTCGATGAAAAACTGCGCCGCCTTCGCGAATCCGGAAAATCGGAAGCCTGTGCGCTGGAGGAGATTGCCGCCGTCGATCGCCAGCGCGTCATTTTCGTTCGCAAATATTTCGACATGGAATGGCCCACCCGCGAGCTGTATCATCTAATGATGAACTCGAAAGTGGGCGACCAGATCGTGATCGACACCATCCTCAATGAGATCGCGAGGGTTGGCGCCTAGCGTGGCAGTAGTTGAAGCGCCCGTCGCGAGCGCCCCCATCCCCTGGACCCCCGGCGTCAGCCCCTGGCTCATCGCGGCCACGGTGATGCTCGCCACGTTCATGGAAGTGCTGGACACCAGCATTGCTAATGTGTCGCTGCCCCACATCGCCGGCAGTCTCTCAGCCACCGTCGACGAAAGCACCTGGGTCCTCACTTCGTATCTGATCTCCAACGCCATCGTGCTGCCGCTCACCGGCTGGCTCTCCATGCTGTTCGGACGCAAGCGCCTGTTCATCGGCTGCGTCATCATTTTTACAATCAGCTCGTTTCTTTGCGGCCTCGCGCCGAATCTCTTCCTCCTGATCTTTTTTCGCATTCTGCAAGGCGCCGGCGGCGGCGGACTCCAGCCCATCTCGCAAGCCATCCTGGTCGAAAGCTTTCCGCGCACTAAACAAGGCATGGCGATGGCCGTCTACGGCATGGGCGTCGTCGTGGCGCCCATCATCGGGCCCACGCTCGGCGGCTGGATCACCGACAGCTTTTCCTGGCGCTGGATCTTTTTCATCAATGTCCCGGTCGGCGTTGTAGCCATCCTGATGACCATGGCGCTGGTCCACGACCCGCCGTACATGATCCGCAAGACGCTCAAGCAGGGCCTCAAGATCGATTTCATCGGTCTCGGCTTGCTGGCGCTCGGACTCGGCTTCCTCCAGGTGATGCTCGACAAAGGGCAGACCGAGGATTGGTTCGAATCGCGCTTCATCGTCACTTGCGCCGTGCTCGGGGTTCTCGGCCTGGCCGGCGTCATTTTCTGGGAACTGCGCCAGCCCGAGCCGCTGGTGGACCTTCGTCTCTTCACGCAGCGCAATTACAGTATGGCGACGTTCATGATGTTCGCTATGGGCGTCGTAATGTACGGCACCACCGTTCTGCTTCCGATTCTGCTGCAAACGGAGATGGGTTACACCGCCCAGTGGGCCGGGCTGGTGCTTTCGCCGGGCGGACTAATGACGCTGTTCGTGATGCCTCTGGTCGGAAGGCTGTTGGGCATTTTTCAGCCGCGCTGGCTGGTGGTTTGCGGTCTCACCATCTTAGCCGCGGGAATGTACCGGCTCTCGGAACTGAGCCCCGATACCGGCTTCTGGACCTTTGTCACTACCTGGGCCGTCTCTCGCGCGGGAATGCCATTCCTTTTTGTTCCGATTAATGTGATGGCCTTCGCATATGTGCCGCGCGAAAAAACCAATAATGCCACCGGACTCATTAATTTGACCCGCAACCTGGGCGGCAGCGTTGGAATTTCGCTGGTCGCCGCAGCCCAGAACCGTCTGGCCCAAGTTTCGCAAGTGAACTTGACCAGCCATTTAACTCCGCTCAATCCTATCTACACGCGAAGGCTGGCAGCTCTCGAAGGGGCGCTCCAAGCCGGCGGGGCGAACTCGACGCAGGCCGCCGACCGGGCGCACGCCATCATCTACGGCGAAGTGTTGCGCCAATCCTCGATGCTGGCGTTCGTGGATGTTTTCCGGATTTTGGCGTGGCTCTGCGTGGCTCTGATTCCGCTGATGTTTGTCATGAAGCCGGCCAAACCTCGCGGCGCTGCGCCACCCATGCACTAGGGAATTTTCCGGCTAGTCGGTAGAAGAAAAGCTGTCGAGCCGCAAGAACAGTTCCGAGGGCGTGCCGAAGTCTTTCGCCGAGATCACGCGGCAATCCAGGGCTACCGGGACCATGGCGCTGCGTCCCTGCCATTCCAAAGTAGGAGTCATGCGGGTGACTTCGATCACCTGAACTTTCTGGCGCAACTCGCGATATGCCGTGCCGGGCGGCGCCAGCGTGATGAATGCGCAAGGCGCCCAGCGGAAAAGATTGTTGAACTCAGGCATGCTCTGAGCCAGTTGACCGACAATCTTGACCAAGAGCTGATCGCCCCTGGCAAATCCAAATTTCGAATTGATGAGCGCCAAACGCTTGACGACGAAAATGGCGAGATAGGTATCGATGGGAAGTTCGTGTGCGCGCATCAACTCATTTTCCGCCTGTGCGCGCGAATGCAAACCGGTCAACGGGTCAGGCGCGTACGCGGATCCCACCACGTGCGCCACATGATGGCCCGATTGCCCGGGAGCTGCCAGTTCCGTAATGGTGCCGGAAATCAGATCGCTCACTTTCTGCCGTTCCTGTTGGGCCTCGGTGCGCGCCGTCGCCACCTCCGAGATCAGCCGCGTTTTGATGGCCGAAAGATCGTCTCCCTCGGAAATTGCTCCAATCTGCTGTTCGAGCGACTTCAGCCGGTCCGCGGTCCCTTGCACCCCAGCCAGACCCTTGGTTGCCGCCGCGAGATCCGATGTGGCTTTGGCGAGCGCGGATTTTTGCTGCGCCACTACGTCGTTCACCTGGCCCTGGTGCTGCGCTAGAAGTTCAATGGCCGCTTCAGCCACCTGCTGTGCATTCTCTTTCCCTTTAAACGCGCGTTGCAACTCCGCTAATCTCGCCTGAAATTCCCTGTCGCCGCCTTCTTCGGTGGTCACCGTGTGTTCCTGTATCCCACGCAATAGGATTAACAGGCTTTCTTCCAGTGAGACTGGTTCCTTCGTCTTACCAGCCTCCTTGGGGACGGACGGCATGCCAAAATACTCCTCGCCCAGCGCACCACCTTGTTGGGTGTGCCGACGCCTATGTGTCTAATCGGATAACAATCGCGGAACATGAGCGGATCTGCTTTTGTGGTATAACGTCCCAATGTCTCTGAATCGCGATCGCCTGATTCGCGCAATTGAAACAAGATTTTTACGAATTGCAGTTCTATGTGCCGCTATTTGCCTGGCGCAATCTCTGCCTGCGCAAAATTGGACCCAACTTTCTCCAACTGGAACGCCACCGGTAGCTCGAGGCTCGAGCAGCGGAGTTTACGACCCGGCCAGCAATCGGATGATCGTCTTCGGCGGACGCGATACCGACGGAAACAACCTGAACGACGTCGGGGTCCTGACCAACGCTAATGGACTCGGCGGTACGGGCCAGTGGATCAACCTGATTGCCAATGGCGCCGCCGGCTCGCCTCCCGCGCGCTCCGGACACTCCGCAGTTTACGACAGCGTCAACAACATCATGATCATCTT
Source organism: Bryobacterales bacterium (assembly GCA_963772905.1). Taxonomy (GTDB): domain Bacteria; phylum Acidobacteriota; class Terriglobia; order Bryobacterales; family Bryobacteraceae; genus Palsa-89. The sequence continues at coordinate 548,850 of CAVYZD010000003.1, forward strand.
CGGTGGTTGCTCCGGATTTTGCACGCCCGCGCTCAACGACGTGTGGACTTTGTCCAACGCGAATGGTCTGGGCGGAACGCCGGTGTGGACGCAACTTTCGCTCGAAGGCGGTCCGGCCGCTCGAACCAACAGTGCTGTCGCCTATGATGCGCCAAACAACCGCTTGTTAATCTACAGCGGTCAAGATGGCTCCGCCAATACTTGTTCCACATTCTCCGATGCCTGGTCGCTAACAAACGCAAACGGCGTGGGCTCGAATCCATCCAACTGGATGCAGTTCAATCCGCTTTTTATTGGCACTTCGCCAGGCACGCCCTCGACCGGCCTCAACGGCGCAGCATCGGCCTATGATCCTGCCACAGACGCTCTCACGGCATTCGGAGGAACCACTCTCCTCAACGATGTCTGCCATGACACGAACGGCGTTTGGCAATTTAGTTTTCATGGGTTCCCCACGTATTACACGCTTCTAACCGACGGCGCGGCTGGCTCGCCTCCTGCTCGATCGTTTGCGTCCGGAGTGTACGATGCAACCGGCGGACGAATGCTTGTATTCGGAGGAACGAGCAGTTCCGGCATCGATTTCAACGATGCCTGGGCTCTGGACACCGTTGGCGTCCCCATTTGGTCCAAACTCAGTCCTACAGGTACGCCTCCCGTGGCGAGAAGCGGCCAGGCCGCTATCTTCGATTCGGCCAATCAGCGCATGACCATCTTCGCTGGAAGCAACACGAGCGGGGTTCTGAATGACGTCTGGGTACTCACCGCGCCCGGTGTTTCCCCTCTATCGTGCAACACCAATGCAGGCTCGCCAAATATCGTTCGTGCCGAAGGAATTGCCGAACAGGTGGGCGACCTGATATTGAATTGCACGGGCGGCGTGCCTACTCCGCTAGGACAACCAATTCCAGAGTATGAAGTCACCATGACTCTGAACACGAATGTAACCAGCCGCTCTTTGCCGGAAGGTTCAAAGTTGTCCGAAGCGTTGTTGACGATCGACGAACCGTTTCCCGCCGATCCCGTTCCATCTTTTCTATCGGCATCTCCTGGTCAGCCATTGCAGATTCTCTGCAAACCGCTGGGCTCAACTTGCGCCGAGAAGGGCACCGGAGGTAGTCCAAGCCCGTATCAAACTCAACCCAATGTCTTCGTGGGAAAACAAACGAAATCCAATTCGCTGCAATGGAATGTTCCGATCGATCCTCCTGGCATAGGCACCACGCGTGTCATTCGGCTGACGAACATACTAGCCAATGCATCGGAACTGGGTATTTCCAACACCTTCATCCCGACCGAGTTGCAGGCGACCGTGGCGGTCCAAGGCGCCGCGCCAGTGCCTTTGGGCGGGGCTCAAACGATCCTCGGGCTCGTCGAGCCAGAGCTGGAACCGCCAGTTCCGAGTTCCAATCCGATTCCCCAGTGCACGCCGCACAATGCAAGCCTGCTGGGGCGCTCAGGCGTCGCTGCGTTCGATTTCACGACGCAGTTGACGGAAAACTACGGCTATGCGTTCCTGAACAGGAATTACGCTACTGAGATCCTCGGCGTTGAATTTCCCGAGCCGCTTTCCGAGCAAAATATTCCGGGATTTACATACCGGACCGAGACGGGCTTCTATTCTCCGAGCCTGTTCACACCCGCCCCGACCCTTGGTCTGGCCGACTTTGGGACCAGAATCCTCGTGACCTTCGCGCCACTGCTGCGGGGTGTCCAGCTGTTCGTCCCCACAGCGATCACCATGACGGGCAATTATGGCGAGGGGACCCCGGCCGGGCAGTTGCAGCTCATCAAAACTGACGCCAGCGGCGATTCCTCGCCTGGTTATGAGCCCGTCACCGCGACCGCCATGGTCGGGACCACGCCCGTTGCCGAGGCCACAATCGTTGGCTCGTCCGCCTACGCAACTTACGAGATCCTTTATTCGGACCCCAGCGTCATAGAAACCGTACCGATTCCCGTCGCGGTGGCATTCAAAAGCTCGCCTGGTCTTGGGCAGGTTGATGTGACGCCGTCGCTGGCTCCTCTGAACACCACGGCAACAGATTCCGCAACGGCTCCAGTGCCGAGATTTACGAGCATCTACGCGGCCCAACCGGCATTCTCCATCGATAGTTGCTCTGCATTCGAGATGTCTGCAAACATCGCGAACAAGACCGGCCCGCAAAACGCGCGCGTCTGGACGCTCGACGTGAACAGTGGACTCATCGCTTCCCCCTCCGCTCAGATCGAGAGCTTGACGCTTACGCACGCATCAGGTCAGAAGTGCTCGCCTTCGATTACCAGTCCTTCGTTCCCGGATTCACTGGGTGCGATTCCGGCGAGCGCCTCCGACACCGTTCCCGTGACGATTGATTTCACCGGATGCTCCAGCCGCTCGAAATTCAAAGTGACCATCGGGCTCTCGGCAAACGGCGGCGCGTCAAACACGACAGTAGTTTTGAACAGCGAGGAATTCTAGAGGGATCGTTCGGCCAGCTCGGCCGGCGCCATCGCCGCGGGCTGCATTAATCGGGCGCCCTGAAATCGCGCGGTAAACCAGAATCGCGACCCTTGGTCCGGCTGGCTGTCGACGCCCACGCGGCCGTCCATCAGTTCGATGAGTTGCTTGCAAATCGCGAGGCCTAAGCCCGTGCCACCGTACTTGCGCGTGATGGATCCGTCGGCTTGCACGAACGGTTGAAACAGCCGGGCCTGGGCATCCGCAGTGAGGCCAATGCCGGTGTCTCGCACTTCAAACAAAAGCTGCACGCCTTGTTCGGACCGGCCGGCGACGCTGACCTTCACCGCCACTTCTCCGTGCTCGGTGAACTTGATCGCGTTCGAAACCAGATTCAGCAGCACCTGGCGCAGCCGCACCGGGTCGCCGCGCAATTGCCCGCGCGTTTCGTCGCTGACTTCGGCGGTGACTTTCAGTCCCTTGCTGCGCGCCCGGCCCGAAACCAGCTTCAAGACGTCCTGCAACACTTCGGCGGGGCTAAAGTCCAGGGCTTCGAGCTGGAGTTTGCCGGCCTCGATCTTCGAGAGGTCGAGAATGCTGTCGATGATGTCGAGCAAGGCTTCCGCCGAGCGAAAGGCAGTCTCGGCGTAGTCGCGCTGTTCGACCGTCAATTCGCTGTCCAGCAGCAACTCGGTCATGCCCAGCACGCCATTCATCGGCGTCCGGATTTCGTGGCTTACGTTGGCCAGAAACTGGCTCTTCAATTTCGTGGCTTCTTGTGAGACCTGCACGGCTTGCGCCAGATCGCGATTCTTGCGTTCGATCTCGTGCGCATATTGCAGCAGCTCTTCTTGCGCGCGCTTCCGCTCCAGAGCGTAGCGGATGGATCGCTCCAGCAGCCGCGGATCCAGATGCCCTTTCACCAGGTAATCGGCGGCGCCCGCCTTCATGGCCTCGACATCGGTCTCCCAATCGTCGTTGCCGGTGAGCAAAATGATGGGCGCCTTGCAGCCGCGCGCTAGAGCTTCGCGCATCAGCGCCAGTCCGTCGGAGTGGCCCAGATGGTAATCGAACAAGTATACGTCGTGTTGGTTCAGCTCGATGGCCTGCAGCGCGGTTTCAAACGACGGCGTCCAATCCAGGCGGAAGCGCTCGCGTCCGATTTGGTGCAGCAGATCGCGCGTGAGTATATAGTCGTCCTCATCATCATCGGCGATGAGAACGCGTAACTCACGTGTGTCCATCTGGAAGCCCGGCTTTCTAGGCGGCCTCGGTAGCTTCCGCAGGCAGCTCCACCACCTCGAACCAATATTTGCTGAGGGTGAGAGTGAGATCCACCAGAGACTGAAAAGTCACCGGCTTCAGGATGAACGAATTCACGCCCAGATCGTAGGCGCGCAGGATGTCTTCTTCGGCTTTGGAGGTGGTCAGAACCACGACCGGGATGGACCGCAGGCGCGGATCGGCTTTGATTTCCTGCAACGCTTCGCGGCCGTCCTTGCGCGGCATGTTCAGATCGAGCAGGATCATGCCGGGCAGCGGCTGGTCGGCCAGGTGCGTATAGTTGCCGCGCCGCCGCAGATAATCCATCAGCTCCTCGCCGTCCTCGACGAAGTGCAGCTCGTTGGCCAGGCGGTTTTCGGCCCAGGCGTCCTTCACCAACATGCGATCCTCGGCGTCGTCGTCGGCGTAGAGAATGGTAATGGCTTTTGCGATTCTACTCATGATGGTGGTCTCCTGGGTTGTGTCCTAGATCTAGTTGCGGCAGAGTGATGACGAACTTTGCGCCGGCGCCCGGTGTGCTGTACGCCGCAATTGTTCCGCCGTGCCGCTCCACGATCTTGCGGCAGATCGCGAGCCCGATGCCCGTTCCTTCGTACTCGGTGCGCCCATGCAGGCGCTGGAAAATCTGAAAAATTCGTTCGCAATATTTTTCGTCGAACCCGATGCCGTTATCTTCCACCGTGATGCGCCAGGCGGCGCCCAGGCCATCGGGCAGCACGATGGATTCGGCGCTTACGGTCACCAGCGGATTCTCTCCCGGCTTTTGAAACTTCAATCCGTTTCCGATCAGGTTCTGCAGCAATTGCGACAACTGCCCACGATCTCCGAAAACCACCGGCAAACCGCCGGCTTCCACGCGCCCCTTGCGTTCTGTGATTCTGACTTCGAGATCCGAAATCACGACGCGAGCGACGTCGGCGAGATCCACCTGGGCGAACGGTTTGGCATGGCTTGCCACGCGCGATAAGCTGAGCAGATCCTGAATCAGCACCTGCATGCGAGCCGCCGCGTTCTGCATGCGGGTCAGGTAGTCCGTGCCATCATCGCCCAAGGCCGCGCCGCACTTGGTTTTCAGCCGATCGCCAAAAGCCTGGATTTTGCGTAAGGGCTCCTGCAGATCGTGCGATGCCACATAGGCGAACTGCTCCAGCTCCTGGTTGGACCGCGCGAGCTTGTCGGCCTGTTGATTCAGCGTCTGTTCGGCGCGCTTGCGCTCCGTGATGTCGAGCAAGAAAGTCCGCAAGCCGATAGCACGGCCGGCCTCGTCGCGAATGCGCTTTTGATGGATTTCCATGACCACCGAACTTCCGTCGCGCCGCTTGTATTCGCGTTCCAGCGGAACCAATGGCTGCTCGTCGGCGATGCGTTGAAGGAGTCCGGCTTTGGTCTTCTCGCGGTCCTCCGGGGCCATGAAATCCCAGATCGGACGGCCGACCATCTCTTCGGGGCGAAAGCCGAACAAGTCGCATTCGGCCTGATTGACGCACAGCACGACGCCGTTGCGATCCACTTCGTGGCAGGCGATCGGGGCGTCCTCAAACCAGCTTCGAAAGTGCCTCTCGCTGTCGCGCAGCCGCTGTTCCAGAATGTGGCGATCGAGAAAGGCTAATGATTCGGGCGCTTCCGGCGCAACGGCGCGATCGGCTACGTGGTCCGCATGCACGCTCAAGACGCAACCCTCCTTGGATGTTTAAATCCTCGGCAGTTGCAGACAAGAACTTTAGGGTGGTCAACGGGTTCCGCGGGACCAGATTATCCCGCGGCTGTGGTCTCCACCATCATTTGATAGTGGCCGCGGTAGTGCCGATACGCGGCGAGCAACGTGATCACCATCAGAACGGCCGCCCCGCCCATGGTGATGGAGAGCGAATAGCCGATCATTTTGCCGTCGTGGAAGAGGTAATCGTTGAAGACGCCGGGGAGCAACGGGCCTAGGCTGAGGCCGCCGATGTTCAGCACAAACAAGTACAGCGCCGACACAACGCCACGCACCTGATTGGGGAAAATACGCTGCAGCGCCGCCGCCGAAATGCCCATGGGCAGCGCCAGAGCGAAGACGCCGGCGAACAGGAACGCGAGCGTCCAGCGGGTGTCGCTCAGCAGGGTGCCGACCGGCAGCAGGACGACGGTTGCAATGGCGCCGATCACCATCACGCGCATGGGCGCTTCGTTCAAACCGCGGCGCTGCCAATGGTCGCTCAATCGGCCGCCGGTAAACATTCCGCCACAACCGGCGACGAGCAGAATCACGGCCAGCGCGCGGCCCGATTGTCCGGCGGTCCAGCCGTGCACGCGTAGAAAATACGTGGGTCCCCAGGAAATAAGTGCGTAATTCGCCATGGATTGAAAGACCATTGCGAGCGAAATGCCGCCTAATGACTGCCAGCGTTTCCCCATCTGAACCAGAGCCTGGCCGAAACTTACTTGTGCTGTTTTGCCTTGGGCGTTACGCAGCATATTGCGGCGCAGCGGTTCCTTGATGGTGTACACCACCAGTGCACCCAAAAGCCCGGGCGCGCCGACAATTAGGAATGTCACACGCCAGGAGGCGATGGTTCCAATGAGCGGCAGTGTCACGGTGTGGATGCGCGCCATGGTGTCCACGACCATTCCGCCCACCAGCAGCGCCAGCGCCGAGCCCAGGAACACTCCCATGTAATACACGCTGATGGCGACGCCCAGACGCTCCGGCGGGAAGTAATCCGAGATGAGTGAGTAGGCCGCGGGCGAAAGACCGGCTTCGCCAACGCCCACGCCGATGCGCGTGAAGAACAGTGACCAGAAGCTTTTAGCGATGCTGCATGCGCCGGTGAAAAGGCTCCAGACCACCACACCGGCGGCAATCACGTTGCGGCGGCTGCGAGTGTCGGCTAGGCGGCCCAGCGGCAGTCCCATGATGGTGTAAAACAGGGCGAACGACAGGCCTTGCAGCAATCCGATGCGCGTGTCGCTGATGGCGAGATCGCGTTTGATGGAGCCGACCAGGAGGCTGAGAATGGTGCGGTCGACGAACGACAGCATGTAGAGCGCGGTTAATATGATAACGACGTACCAGGCGTAGCCCAAACTGGCTCGGGGCCGGTTGGCGCGCTCACTGGCGGCTGAGGCCGGGCTCATGGGTTCCTCGCTTCCTGCCTTAAGGCCCAATAAGGCTATCGTGTTGGCTCGGAAGAGTCAAGGACTGCGGCGGTTTCCTTTGCATGCAATCTCCGCCCGGTGCTAAGATGGTGCCATATCAGATAGGGCAGGAGGATTTTGGGCAGTGCAAAGCACCGAAAGTAAGTCAAAAAGCGGCAATTCCGCCGAAGTTTCTCAGACCGGCCGAACGCTGCTGAACCTGCGGGGGATGTTATTGCGGGGCGATTTCCAACCGGGGGAGCGGTTATCCGAACTTCCGCTGGTGGCACGTTTAGGCGTGTCTCGAACGCCTATCCGATTGGCGCTCGACCGGCTGGCTCATGAAGGTTTGCTCGAAGCGTCGCCCACGGGCGGGTTTGTGGTGCGCGCCTTCAGTCTGGAAGATATCTGGGATGCGCTGGAAACGCGCGGCGTGCTGGAGGGCGCGGCTGCCCGGCTGGCCGCGGAGCGCTTGGAGCACGATTCCGAACTCGCGCAGTTGCGCGAATATCGCGATGAATTGGATGCCATGATCCGCGCGGAGAACGATCCCGAATACCTTGCCGTGCCCGACATCGATTCTTATGCCCGCTATCTGGATCTGAACGAAGCTTTTCACTCCGAGATCGTGACGCTGGCCAAGAGCGCCATGCTGCGGCGAACCCTGGAGCAGGTGAAATCAATTCCGTTTGCATCGCCGAGCGCGATGGTCTACGTACGTTCGAAGCTGCCGAGGGCGCCCCAGATCCTGGCCGTTGCGCACGAACATCATCGCGCGATTGTGGAGGCGATCGAGCGCAAACAAGGCGCCCGAGCTGAAGCCCTGGCGCGCGAACATGCCGGCATGAGCAGGTATAACGTTGAAGTGGCGCTCACCGAACCAAGTATCCTGAGTAGTGTGCCCGGCGCATCGCTGATCCGGATGCCCGCCGCAGTATAATCAATTCGACAAACCGCTTGCCGCACGCGCGGCTCAGCAGGGAGCGAATACTACAGTTATGGACAAACTCGTAAACCTGACGACGCAGGATGGCGTCGCTGTAATCACCATCAATAATCCGCCTGTGAATGCGATCAGCCCCGGCGTGCCGGAGGGGCTGGTGGCTGCCTTGGACGCCGCGGAGAAGGATTCGTCGGCTCGCGCCATCGTGATCATCGGCGGCGGAAGAACATTTATCGCTGGGGCCGACATCAAGGAGCTGGAGCTCGCGGCGTCGGGGCGGGGAAGCGGTCCGCCGAAGTTTCACGATATTCTGGCGCGCATTGAGGATTCCACCAAGCCCGTGGTGATGGCGATTCACGGGACCGCGCTCGGAGGCGGACTGGAAGTGGCGATGGCTGGGCATTATCGCGTGGCGGTTCCCGACGCGATGGTTGGCCAGCCGGAAGTGAATCTCGGAATCATCCCGGGCGCGGAAGGCACGCAGCGATTGCCGCGCTTGGTTGGTGTTGCCGCGGCAGTGGACTTGTGCGTTTCGGGCAAGCCGATCCGCGCGCCAGAGGCGTTGAAGCTGGGCGTGATCGATCGCGTGATTGAGGGCGACCTGCTTTCAGGCGCCGTGGCGTTTGCCCGGGAGCTTGCCGATAAGGGCGGGGCACTGCGCAAAACGCGCGAGTTGAGCGACAAGCTGGGTTCCGAATTCGTGGACGCCTCGATTTTCGTGGCTGGACGCGATCAAGCGCGTAAGACGCGCCGCAACATGCTGGCGCCCTTGAAGGTGGTGGACGCCATCGAAGCCGCCGCCACTCTGCCGTTCGACGAGGGCTGCCGGAAGGAGCGCGAGATCTTCGAGGAGTGCATTGCTTCCGATCAGGCGCGCGCGCTAATCCACGCGTTTTTCGCCGAGCGCGCGGTTGCCAAGATCCCCGACATTCCCAAAGAGACGCCGGTGTATAACATCCGCCAGGCGGCGATCATTGGCGCCGGCACCATGGGCGGCGGCATCGCCATGGCTTGTGCGAACGCGGGCATTTCGGTGCGGCTGAAAGAAGTCGAACAGGCGGCGCTTGACAAAGGCGTCGCGACCATTCGTAAGAATTACGAAAATTCGGTCAAAAAGGGCCGGTTCTCGCAAGAAGTGATGGACCAGAGGATGGCGCTCATCCATCCGCAGATTACTTACGAAGGTTTCGAGCAGGCTGACCTGATCATCGAAGCGGCGTTCGAAAGCATGGAGCTGAAGCAGCGGATCTTTGGCGAAATCGATAAGATTGCCAAACCCGATTGCGTGCTGGCGTCCAACACATCAACGCTCGACATCGACGCGATCGCCTCGGTAACATCGCGGCCGGGCATGGTGATCGGGCTGCATTTCTTCAGCCCAGCGAACGTGATGCGGCTGGTGGAGATTGTGCGCGGCAAAGCCACCAAGAAGGAAGTGGTTGCCACGGCGCTGGCGCTCGCCAAGAAAATGAGCAAGGTCGGCGTGGTGGTGGGAAATTGCTGGGGATTCGTTGGCAATCGGATGATGCTGCCCTACATGCGCGAGGCGCAGTTCCTGGTGGAGGAGGGCGCGACGCCCGAGCAAGTGGATCGCGCGCTCACGAATTTCGGAATGGCGATGGGGATTTTCGCCGTCGACGACATGGGCGGCATCGATGTGCAGTGGCGCGTGCGCGAGGAGCGCAAGCACCTGGAAAAGCCTGGACTGCGCGTGCCCCTGGTGCTCGAAAAGTTGTTTCATTCCGGACGCCTGGGTCAGAAAACCGGCTCGGGCTGGTATCGCTACGACGAGAATCGCAAGGCGATTCCAGATCCGGACGTGCACGCCTTAATTGAGAAAACGGCAGTGGAGGGCCGCATTCCTCGCCGGCAGATCAGCGATGACGAGATCATCGAGCGCTGCATTTACATCATGATTAATGAGGGCGCGAAGATCCTGGATGAAGGCTACGCGTTGCGCGCCGCCGACATCGACGTGATCTACCTCACTGGCTACGGTTTTCCCGGCTATCGCGGCGGACCCATGTGGTACGCCGACACGGTCGGATTGAAGAAGGTTCGAGATCGGATTGCCCAATTCCACGCGCAGCAGGGCGAATTTTGGGAGCCCGCGCCGTTGCTGAATCGGCTGGCGGATTCGGGCGAGACGTTCGCGGCGTATGATGCATCGCGTGAACATGCTTTGGCCGCCGTCTAGATGACTTCGGCACCTGTCAGCAAAAAGTATCTTTCGGCGCCAGTACGCCGCGTCGATTTTCCGCCGGCGGACGTCGAAACCTGGAACACTCCCGATGGCGGGCTGGTGGTTCGTCCGAAGCATCCGCTCGGAACTTATCCCGATAAGCTGACCGAGCGCCTGGATCATTGGGCGGTCCATGCGCCGGATCGTGTGTTTCTTGCCGAAAGGGATGCAAATGGTGCGTGGCGTACGGCCACTTATGCGCAGGTGCGCGCGTCGGCTCGCAACGTGGCGCAAGCGCTGCTGGAACGGCCGTTGTCGGCTGAACGTCCCATCGCGATTCTTTCCGGCAATGATTTGGAGCACGCCGCGCTCGGCCTTGGCGCAATGTACGCCGGGATTCCGTTTGCGCCGATCTCCCCGGCCTATTCGCTGGTGTCCTCCGATTTCGGCAAGCTGCGGTTGATTTTTGACATCCTGACACCGGGACTGGTTTTTGTTTCGGCCGGCGCGCCGTTTCGTAAGGCGATCGAGGCCGTGATGCCGCGCGATGCCGAGCTCGTAATCAGTGGCGATCCCGGCAGACTGCGCGCCACATCTTTCTCGATGCTCGAAAACCGCGCCGCCACCGATGCCGTCGATCGCGCGCACGCTGCCGTCGGCCCTGATACCATCGCGAAGTTCCTGTTCACCTCCGGATCTACCGGTACTCCGAAAGGCGTCATCAACACGCAGCGCATGCTGTGCAGCAATCAGGAAATCGTGCGCACCATGCTGCCGTTCGTGGTGGATGATCCGCCGGTTTTGTGCGATTGGCTGCCTTGGAATCACACCTTCGCGGGAAATCACGATTTCGGATTGGTGTTGTACAACGGCGGATCGTATTACATCGACAACGGCCGGCCGGTGGGCGGCGCCATCGAGGCCACGATTCGCAATCTCGACGAAGTGCAGCCGAATATATTCTTGAATGTGCCGCGCGGTTTCGAAATGGTGCTCCCATTTCTGCGCGAACGCCGCGAGTTTCGCGATCGTTTTTTTCAGAAGCTGCGGTTGATGTATTACGCGGGCGCGGGATTGTCTCAGCCGGTGTGGGACGAGCTGCAGGAGCTGGCCGTGGAATCGTGCGGCGAGCGCATCCTGATGTACACCGGCCTCGGCTCGACGGAAACCGGCCCCTCGGCGTTGTTCCCGTATTGGGAAGAAGATCGTGCGGGACATGTCGGTTTGCCCGCCCCCGGCGTCGAGTTGAAGCTGGTGAAGGCTGGGCAGAAAACAGAAGCACGCCTGCGCGGGCCCAGCATCACGCCCGGCTATTGGCGCCAGCCGGAATTGACGCGCGCGGTTTTCGATGCGGATGGCTTCTATTGTTTAGGTGACGCGCTGCAGTTTGTCGATCCCAGCGACGCGGGCAAAGGATTCATCTTCGACGGGCGTATTGCGGAGGACTTCAAACTCGCCACTGGAACTTGGGTGAGCGTCGGCCCGCTGCGCGCCAAGTTTCTCGCGCATTGCGCGCCTTATCTTCGCGACGTTGTGTTCGCGGGTCACGACGGCGATTACGTCGCTGCGTTGATCTTCCCGAATCTCGAAGCCTGCCGCGCTCTAGTAGTGGGCGGGTCCGACGCCGAGGTTGTGGCGAGCGAGCGTGTTCGCGCCAGATTCACGAAGCTGCTGAAGGAACTCGCGGCGAGCAGCACCGGTAGCTCCAATCGCGTGATGCGCGCGATGCTGATGGAAGAGCCGCCGTCCATCGACAAGCACGAAGTCACCGATAAAGGCTCGTTCAATCAAGGTGCGGTGCTGAGAAATCGCGCCGCTTTGGTCGGAGAGTTGTATGCGCCGGAGCCGTCGCCGAGCGTGATCGTAATCTAGGAAGAGAAATGAAACTCGACAATCTAATCGCCATCGACACACATGTGCACATTGAGCCGGATCCGACCGGTAACGCCGCCGAAGAAGCAGCACGGAAATACTTCGGGAATACCGGAGTCAGCTACGGCCGCAAGGAATTGGCCGACTATTACCGGTCGCGGAACATCGGGTGCGTGGTGTTCTCGGTCGACGAACGGCTGACGGGACGCCCGCAAGTTCCAAATGATGAAGTGGTCGCGTTCGCCGCCGAAAACAGCGACATCGTGATGGCGTTCGCGAGCGTCGATCCCATGCGCGGCGCGGACGCGGTGAAGGAAGCGCGCCGGTTGATCGCGGCCGGCGGCATTCGCGGATTCAAGCTGCATCCTCCGTTGCAGCAATTTCACGCTAACGATAAAGCGGCTTATCCTTTTTATGAAGTTGTGGCGGAAGCGAAATTACCTGTCATTTTTCACACCGGCCACAGCGGAATCGGCACGGGCATGCCGGGCGGCGGCGGAGTCCGGTTGAAATACGGTAACCCCATGGACATTGACGACGTCGCGGTGGACTTCCCCGACATGCCGATTATCATGGCGCATCCGTCGTTCCCATGGCAGGATGAGGCGATTTCGGTGTGCTTGCACAAGCCGCAAGTCTATATCGATCTTTCCGGATGGTCGCCCAAGTATTTCTCGCCGATTCTGATCCAATACGCAAATACACTACTGAAAAAGAAGATGCTATTTGGCTCCGACTATCCGTTGATTACTCCGGATCGATGGATGGCCGATTTCGCTGCGATCGCGATTCGCGACGAAGTGCGGCCGCTCATTTTGAAAGAGAACGCCGCCCGCCTGTTCTCGCTCAGCTAGGGCCGTGGCTTCGGAAAAGCACACTTCATAGCGCCGGTAGACTTCCTCCCAGACAGCGTCCCAGGAAAAACGCTCGGCCGATTCTCGCGCCTTAATCCGCACTTGGGCGAGTCGCTCTGGATCCGAGGACCACTGCATGATCGCTCCAGCGAATTCGTCGGCATTGCCCGCGATTTCGCCGTTCGCTCCGGCACTCACCAAGTACTTCGGGCCGCCTTCGCGCGTGACGATGGCCGGCACACCCGATGCCATCGCTTCCAGCACGACGTTGCCGAACGTGTCGGTTGATGATGGAAATACGAAAGCGTCCATGGACGCGTAGGCGCGCGCCAGATCCTCGCCGCGCAGGATGCCCGGCAGGGTTGCCCGCTGCATCACACGGCTCAGCCAGGAGTGCTCCGACCCATGACCGACGATAAGAAAGCGGTAGTTGTTCATGCCCGCTTGGATCAGCGACTGTTCGACCTCAGCCAGAAGGCGAACGTTTTTTTCCGGGCTAAGCCTGCCGACGTAACCGATCACGAAGTCTCGATCCAAGCGGGTTCTGCGGGCGGGAGAAAACAATTCCGTATCGATACCGCGCGACATCAGGAAAGCCGGGCGGCCGGTGCGGCGGGCGAGCAGTTCCACCAGTTCGGCGTTCGGCGCGAAGATCAACTTTGCCAGCCGATAAAACCACATGCACCGATCGAGGGCGAACTTCTCGAACCATTGCGCCATTCCGGCCCGCGTTTGCTGCGGCAGAAACCCGAGCACTTGCGAGAGACGCCGCGCGCCGAACTCGTGCAGATTTGTGTGCCAGGATGCCACCAGCGGCACGCCAAGCTGGTGCGCAAGCACGGCGCCGAGGATTCCGGAATCGCTGGGTCCGGTGATGTGCACCAGGTCCGGTTGAAAATCCTCCAGTGCCGATCGCAAGCGTTCGCGATAGCGCAGAGACAGAAAATCGATCGCCAAATCGTGTTCCAAATTCCAGCGCACGGGTCCGCGTTGGAACTCGAAAGTCGTCACCGAGCCATGTTGAAACACGTTGGTGCGTGGGCCGGCGTGGACGGAGAACATGGGCTGCGAACGCCGCTCGGCGAAGCGGACGAATTCTCGGCTGGTGAGCGCGACACCGTTCACTTCGTGAAAGCTGTCGGTAAAGAACGCGACGCGCCGTGCGTTCATAGCCCCACCTCTTCGGCGCTCGAGAAAGCGCCCCGCAGGAAACGGCGGACACGCGGCGCGGCAGCCAGTTGCATCGCACCCACGAAAAAGGCCACGGGCGCGGGAGTGCGCTGGCCGAACAGTTCCGTCAGCGATCGAGTGCAGCCGTCGTCGCAAAGATAAAATACGCGGTCGCTCCAGAGTCGCCAGCCCTTGGCGTGGTGTTCATAGGTACGCAACACGTCCACCATATTATGGATGATGCGCAGCGCGTACGGTTCCAAATAATGGCGAAGCACGAACACGTTGCTCCAACCGGCGCGGACCTCTTCGGCGAATTCGTCGAAGTTGCCTGCGTTCGTGAAGTTCAGAAGCGCGTTTGGTTCGACGACGTGGCGATCGCCGCCTGAAATCACCGGTTTTCGCACAGCCTCTGCCAGAGCCGTGACACCACGATTCTCGTTCCATGGCCGCAGCCCGTTGAGCTCCAAGGCGTGCACGTACATCCCGAATCTCCGCATGAATTCCAGCACAACTGCCCGATGTTCCGCTTGGCCGATGCGTTTTTCGTCCCACAGAGGGTGATTGAAGACCACCAGCACTTGATCCAGCTCGGAGAGGAGGGCCAGAGAATCGCGGAGTTTGTCGTCGCACGGTGAATCGCGATACCTCCCGATCTCGCGCCAGATTTCTCGCGCTTCGCCGGCCGGGAGATTATGCACTCCCAAATGGAAAAACGTCGGCCCGAACGGGACGGTCCATTCCACTGAAATTGGCGTTCCGCGGCATTCGTCCAGCACCTGAAGCGACACCGGCGCTTCGATGTCATCGTGATCGGTTATGGATACGATGGCGTTCTGATCCAACGCCTCGATCTGCGATTTCTCGAGCAACCACGCTTCGTGGGGCGAGAGCGGAGGCGTCCACCAGCCGCGCGAAAGATCCATCCGCGTGCCATGCAGCTTTTGGTATTGACGCTCGCCTTGCCGGATCGCAGCCGACAGAACGGGGGCTTGTGCCGCCGCTGTATAAATAAAGTCCAGACTCTCGCGAGAGTGAAGCGTGTGGCTGTGCAGAGACACGCCAGTCCGGAAACGCCTCGCGGCCGAGGCATCTTTCCATTGCAGATGAATGTGCGAAGACATCATGCGCTCTCCTGTTGGAAGACGGATGGGATGGGTGGCTGGTTGGCCTCAGGCGCGGCTTCGAACGTGAGGCGGAGAAACGAACGGGGCCGGTATTCGATGCGGATGGGAATGCCGCTCGTGTCGCCGGCGGCGTAAGAAGTACGAAACTCGGCGCAACGCACGCCCGCAAGATCGTGGATCGCACCCGCCAGTTCCAAGGGCCGGTCCGGATGGCGGCGCGTCTCCAGCCAGTACGCTTTGCTCGCGTGCGTGAACTGGCGGCGACAGATGGGATCTGTCGAAAAAGCCGCCGAATGCATGGCGTGCAGAAATGTCGTCGAGGCCGCCGAGGCTGTTTCGCCCGCCTGAGTTCGCGGCTCGCTACGGAGAGCCTCCGAGAGGGTTTCGTTCAGGTTCAACCAATTGCAATCCGGCGCAAGATCGATGGCGTCGATCCAGGTTTGAATGATCGATCCAAGCGTTCGGCCTCTGGCCACTAGGCCCTCAGATCCGCGGGCCGATGACGCCAGCGCCTTTCGGCCTTGTTCCAAGCTCTCTTCGCGCGCGCGGGTCATCAGGCCCGCAAACGACAGTTCCGTTACAGCGCCGCGCAGCACCAGCGCCTCCCGCAGAATGCCGAAGCGATTCAGGCCGTGGGCGCGCGCGGGGTCCGATCCAGCGGCGAATTGAAGGGCCACCGCTCGTTCGGCTTGATCGCGGCTGATTTCAACAGAGGCGTAACCGCCGCCAGCGGCTTGGCGCGTGAATATAGGCGCACCCAGCAGCAGAATCGTCGCGTCCATCCGATAGCGCTGCTGGAATCCGGCGGTTGGAACAAAGCCGCGCAGCGTGAAGCTGACCGGATCGAATCCCGGGTGGACCGGCTCGGCCATTGCTTTGCCGAGCAGGGAAACGAGCCACGAGCGCAAGAGCGTGCGTCGAGAGAATCCCCAAACGTGTCCCATGCTTCCAATCTGAGGCAGAAGCGTTTAAAGGTTGGTGTAGCTTGAATGAATTGTATATAACAAAACTAACCTGAAATGTTTTATCGGCCGGACAGCCCGCCGCAGGTTTGCTGGGGAACTACGCTCGGTTAGCGGCGGCGCGCGTAATTTCTGCCGGGTGACGCGTTCAAGCGATCACCGTATGTCATTGCTCTGTCTCGACATATGAGTTGGTCATGAAGCTGCAACATTCCGGATGGGAGAGGAGACAAGCCATGTTGTACTACGCACTGGTGTTTTTGTTGATTGCGATCCTGGCGGCGTTCTTCGGGTTTGGCGGAATCGCGATCGCTTCCGCCGGAATCGCCAAGATTCTGTTTTTCGTGTTTATCGTACTGTTTCTGGTTTCGATCATCACGCACGTCTCGCGCAGGGTATAGACGAAGAAGAGCCCCACGCTACTCCCGTAAACGTGGGGCTCATCCTTCCTCCTCCGAGAACCAATTCGCATCTAGAACCGCGCTTGCGGTAGCTAGATCAGGCGGCAGAAATCGGTAATCATCAAACACAGGGCCAGAATCAGGAAACCGTAGGTAACTCCCACTCGCAGTCCAGGACGTGTGGCGTCGCGTGGACCGGCGATCATCCCTTTCGAGAGTGTTTCTTGCGTTGTCCGTTGCATTGCGACTTCAAAAGATGCAATTGGGCCGCCAAGATCCCCGACCTTGACAGGTCAATCACTTAGAATGCCTAGGTGGGTAGCCTGAGAATCAAAAGACGACTTCAGGTAACCGATTGGCTTCTTCCGGCCCGGCCGAGACAGGGTACGATAATGTTTGCGTGAATCAGACAGATCTGTGGTGATAACCAAGACGGGAATCGAACCAAGACTCGTGGCGGTGCGCGGCCCATTGAAGGGCAGTATTTTCGTTCTGCCCGAAGGCGAGTTTTGGGTGGGCCGGCAAGCTACGAACGATCTCCAGCTCGAGGACAATGCGGTGTCTCGCCGGCACTGCCTGTTCCTCCGTTCCGGCGATAACTGCACTCTGAAAGACCTGGATAGCCGTAACGGGACATTCGTTACCGGAACTCCGGTCAGTGAGCAGCCGCTGCGGCCAGGTGACGAGATTCGCATCGGCGGGTCGCTGTTCTGTTATCAGGTGGACGCCAGCGCGCCCGCGAATCATGAGAAAGTGAGTACCGCGGGCAGTACGCGTGAACTGCGGCTTGAGGAATCGCTCTATCTTTCCTCCGACGAATACACCATTCTGCCCCCGTCGGCCCGCGCCCTGCATGATCTGCGAACCTTGCTCCGTGTCAGCACCATGCTGCATTCGTTTCGGGGATTGCACGATACCACTTCCGAGACGGCGGCCGAAGTTCTGCGGAGCCACCTGACATCGCTATTGCTGGACCTGATTCCCGCATCGCGCGCGGCGATCTTCATTCCCGGCGCTCCTCCACGCGAGTGGACCCCGAATCCGCAAGTGCTGGCGCGGGCGTGCGACGAGCGCGTGGTGGTGTGGCTCGAAGAAGACGAGCGGTCGGATGTGTCGGTGTTGGCCGCGCCGCTGGTGGTGCGCGGCGAAGTTGCGGCCGTTGTGTACCTGGAATCGGCCGATCACGAGCATCGCTTCGACGAGGGTCATTTGCAACTGTTGACGGCGGTGGCCGGCATGGCCGCCGTAGCCTGGGAGAATGCCACGATCCTGGGATGGCTGCAGGAAGAAAATGAACGTCTCCAGTCGGAGTTAAAGCTGGAACACGGGATGGTGGGCGTGAGCGACAAGCTGCGCGACTTGCAACGCCAGATCACCAAAGTGGCTCCGTCCAATACGACCGTGCTGATCTTGGGGGAGAGCGGAACCGGCAAGGAGTTGGTGGCGCGAGCGCTGCATCGCAACAGCCTGCGAGCCGCCGGGCCGTTCGTCGCCATCAACTGTGCCGCTCTGACCGAGACTTTGCTCGAAAGCGAGCTATTCGGCCATGAGCGTGGCGCGTTTACCGGGGCCATCACGCAAAAGAAGGGCAAGCTCGAAGTGGCCGAGGGCGGCACTGTGTTCCTGGACGAAATTGGCGAGCTATCGCCGTTGCTGCAAGCCAAGCTCCTGCGCGTCCTGCAAGAGCGCGAGATGGAGCGCGTGGGCGGGACAAAGACCATTCAACTGGATATTCGGCTAGTGGCGGCGACGAATCGCGATCTGGAGCAGGCCGTCGCTAAGGGCGATTTCCGGCGCGATTTGTTCTACCGCTTGAACGTGGTGTCGCTCAAAGCGCCGGCGCTGCGCGAGCGTCCCGAGGACACGCTGCCCCTGGCCGAGCATTTCGCCAAGAAGTACGCAGCCGAATGCGGGCGCAAGATCGTCGGACTGGCGCCGGAAGCGCGCGCGTATCTGCAAAGCTATTCGTGGCCGGGCAATGTGCGCGAGTTGGAGAATGCCATCGAGCGCGCCGTGGTGCTCGGGTCGGCCGACATGCTGCTGGCGGAGGATTTGCCGGAGCACATCCGCGAATCGCGCCCGGCGGCCGTTTCCGCGAGCATGTATGAGGAGGCGGTGGAGGCAGCCAAACGCCAGGTGGTGCTGCAGGCGTTCGAGCAGGTGAATCACGATCATGAGGCGGCGGCGAAGATCCTGGGGCTGCATCCCAACTACTTGCACAAGCTGATCCGGACGATGAATTTGAAGCCGGCGTTGAAGCGGGGGAAAAGGTAGCGCCCAGCCGATTCTCGCTACTGGGATCCCGTAGTATTATAAGATTGAAGTTTGAAGTTCGAATGGGACGCCTTAAGGCGGAGTCGAATCTCAAGGTTCACGGTGTGAGCTTTGACCTGGCCAAAACAGTATTCGATGATGCGTTTGCCATGGCACGCCTTGACGATCGACAGGACTACGGGGAGCATCGCTTCGTCATCTTCGGTATGGCCGAGGGACAGGTTTTGCTGTTCGTAGCCTACACGGAGCGTGATGATCGAATCCGAATTATTTCAGCGCGCAAGGTGACGAAACATGAGCAAGACCGGTACTTCAGGGAAAACTCTTCGACCGATGTCCATTGAGGCCATTGAAAGGGCGGCGCGCGCCGATCCTGACGCGCGACCGCTTACCGAGGCCGATTTCAATCGCATGCCAGTGGTCCCCCGCGTGAAGATCATCCGCCGCGCGCTGGACTTGACGCAAGAGGAATTCGCCGAGCGTTATCACATTCCAATCGGCACGCTCCGCGACTGGGAGCAAGGACGTGCGGAGCCGGATCAGCCGACGCGGGCGTATTTGACGCTCATCGCTCGCGATCCGGCGCATGTAAACCGCGTGTTAAACAGACGGTCGGGATGATGGGAGTTGAGAAGAGCTCACGAGTCACAGATCTGCGGGAGTTGCGCCGAACAGTCGAGCATGATGTCGAGAGCTATCGGTACGAAATTTCCCCAGACAAGGTCGGCAGGCCTTTGACCAAGGAGAAGATCGAAGGCGAGCTAACCACCATGCGCAGCGCGATCGTAGATCCGTACTGGGTTGAGGTTGAACTGCGCGATACGGTTGAACAGATCAACGCTGATCCAAAAGCTCTCCGGAAATGCGCTGTCGTGGCCGACGCCGGCAGAGGAACCCTCCTTGCCTTCGACCCTGTTGAAGAGGAATTCCTTCTGGCCGTGCGAAGTGACAACGAGCTGGTGAGTATTGGCGTCCGCGGCGACGCGGTCGGGTGTTTCATGGCGCGGTGAACCGAAGCTCTCCACCGCCCTGACCTACAATAGGACTTTCCCCATCTCATGGCCGAATCTCCCATCACTCAACGCAGCCAAGACTTCGCTGCCTGGTACCAAGACGTCGTGCTGCATGGCGACATGGCCGAGCCGGCCGAAATCGTCAAAGGCTGCATGGTCATCAAGCCCAACGGTTACGCCGTCTGGGAAGTCCTGCAGCGCGAGCTCGACGATCGCATCAAGGCCACCGGCCATCAGAACGTCTATTTCCCGCTCCTGATCCCGCAGAGCTTTCTCGAAAAGGAAGCGGAACACGTCGAAGGTTTTTCGCCCGAGCTGGCCGTCGTCACCATCGCGGGCGGCAAGAAACTGGAAGAGCCTTACGTCATTCGCCCGACGTCGGAAACCATCATCGGCCACTTCTTCGCAAAGTGGATCCAGAGCTATCGCGACCTGCCTCTGCTCCTGAATCAGTGGGCTAACATCATTCGCTGGGAGCTGCGGACACGCATGTTCTTGCGAACCACCGAGTTCCTCTGGCAGGAGGGCCACACCGCACACTCCTCCCATGAAGAGGCGCGCGAAGAAGTGTTGCGCATGCTGGCCGTGTACGCCGACGTGGCCGAGAACATCATGGCGATGCCCGTGATCCAGGGCCAGAAGACGAGCAGCGAGAAGTTCGCGGGCGCTGTGCGGACCTATGCCATCGAAGCTATGATGCAGAATGGTCTGGCATTGCAAGCTGGGACCAGCCATGACCTCGGCCAGAATTTCGGCCATGCGTTCGATGTGAAGTTTCAGACCAAAGAGGGCCAGCTCGATTACGTTTGGCAGACCAGTTGGGGTGTTACCACGCGGCTGATCGGCGGGTTGATCATGACTCATTCCGACGACAAAGGGCTGGTGCTGCCTCCGAAAGTGGCGCCGGTGAAGTCGGTCCTGGTGCCGATTTATCGCAAGGATGAAGAGAAGTCGAGCGTGCTTGAGACCGCGGCGCGCATCGCGAAAGATATTGGCGCGAAAGTCGACGATCGTGAAGGCCCGTCGCCCGGCGCGAAGTTTTTCCACTGGGAACGGCGCGGCGTACCACTGGTTCTGGAGTTAGGCCCGCGCGATGTGGCTGCCAACAACATCGTGCTGAAGAGGCGCGATACCGGCGCGAAAGAGATTTTGCCGCAGACCGACGTCGCCGCGCGCATTCCCGCTACGCTCGCGCAAATGCAGACCGATCTCTACGCCGCGGCGAAACAGCGCCTCAAATCCAACACAGTGCTCGCGAATTCTATCGGCGAAGTGGAATCCATCTTGGCCGACGTCACCGCTGAAAAAGGCGGGGGCAAATTCGTGATGGCGCACCTGAAGGACGACCCGGCCTGCGATGCGCGCCTCAAGGAGTTCAAAGCTACAGTCCGCTGCATTCCGATCGTGGACGAATTCGACGGCGCGGGCAAATGTATCGTCACCGGCGATGAAGTGGACCGCCGCGTGGTAATCGCGAAGTCATATTAAGCCACGACTAACACGTTTCTATGACCGCGCCAGCGCGCGATTCAGCGTCGCCATCACCGATTCAACCTCCGGCTTGGGTCGCATTTGGGGTTGTGGCGAGGCGCTAGCAACAGCGGCCGGCTTAATGAATACCATGACGTCCTCTGGCGCAGGTTGGTTGCTTTCCAGGAAATCCATGCCGTCCACCGTGATCTGCAGGCTGCTCTTGTCGTCGCTCGCCGCCAAACCGCGCTGCTTCAAGTACCATAGTGCCGAACTTAACTCCGTCTCGGCGGCTTCGACAATCACTTCCAGGTGGCGCATCGACAGGCTCGGCGCGGACGGCTTGGTGCGCCGCCGATCATAGAGCACGCAAAGAATGGCCGCCCGCAAAAGGGAGTCGCGGCCGAGGGCATCGAAGAATTCCATGCCGCTGAACTTTGGGCCGCTCTCTTCCTGGCCCACGCCCTTCAGCTTGTCGAACACGCCGCGCAGCTCGGGATCGGACAAAGTCTCGTACGCCATATTGACGGCCTCGAACATCTCCGCATTCGCCGTGGCCGAGTTGTTTGGATAATACTTCTGCGCCAGTTTCGCATAGGCGCGTTGAATGGTTTCCGAATCCGATTTTGGGTCGATCCCCAAAACTGCGTAGTGGTCCTGGAATTTACCGGCAAGTGGGGCTGACATGGTCTGTAGGAGTTATCGGCTGAAACGCCCAAAACTACGCTCGGTGAAAGTCCTCAGCCGGGTCTAGGGTTGTTCGCCCCTCTCTGACGCGTCTGCGATAATGGTCCTACCCGCGCCCATGCACCGCCCCGCCGATATTTTTGTCGAGCAACACCAGGACCGTCTCCTTGAAGAATTGAAAGACTTCCTGCGCATCCCCAGCATCAGCACACTTCCTGAACACCAGCCCGACATCGCTCGCGCCGCCAGCTTTGTGGCCGACAGTCTGAGGAACGCCGGCATGGAGAATGTCGAAATCATCCTCACCGCGGGCAATCCCCTGATTTATGCCGACTGGCTGCACGCTCCCGGCCAGCCCACGGTGCTCTGCTACGGCCATTACGACGTCCAGCCGCCCGATCCGCTGGAGCTTTGGCACTCGCCGCCCTTCGAACCTGCGGTCCACGACGGCAACATTTACGCGCGCGGGTCGTCCGACGACAAGGGCCAGATGTACATGCACATCAAAGCCGCCGAAGCGCTCCACGCCGTGCATAATGGCAAGCTTCCCGTGAATCTCAAGTTCCTCATCGAGGGCGAAGAAGAGATCGGGGGCGCGTCCATCAGCAAGTTCGTGGCGGAAAATCCGGCCAAGCTCAAGGCCGACGTCGCGCTGGTTTCTGACACTCAACTTTACGCCGAAGGCCTTCCGACCCTGTGCATCGGTCTGCGCGGCCTGGTGTATATGGAACTCGAAGCCATTGGTCCCGATCGCGATCTGCACTCGGGCCTGTACGGCGGCGCAGCCCCCAATCCGATCCACGGCCTGATCGAGCTGCTATCGAGGTGTAAAGATGCCACCGGGTCCATCCGCATTCCCGGCATCTATGACGACGTCGCGCCTCCCGCGGCAGTGGAGCGCGAGAGCTGGAAGAGGCTTCCATTCGACGAAGCGGAATTCCTGCGCAAAGAAGTCGGCGCGACCGAACTGGTGGGCGAAGCCGGCTATTCGGTGCTGGAGCGCGTGTGGGCGCGGCCGACCATGGAAGTCCACGGGATCGCCGGCGGATTCACCGGCGCCGGCTCCAAGACCGTAATTCCCTCGAAAGCGGTCGCCAAAGTCAGCTTCCGCTTGGTTCCGCATCAAAATCCCGAGAAAATCCTGAAATCATTCGGCGATTTTCTGCAATTTAATGCTCCGCCCGGCGTCCGAATCCAACTACGCGTTTTGAGCGCGGCTCCGGCGGTGCTGGTGAATCCCGATCACCCGGCCATCCGCATCGCAGCGCAAGCGTTTAGCGACATGCTGGGCAAGCCCACCGTGCTCACGCGCAACGGCGGCTCCATACCGGTGGTCGGCGATTTCGCCACCCATCTGGGAGTTCCAACCATTCTGATGGGCTTTGGGCTGCCCGACGACGGCTTGCATTCGCCCAACGAAAAATATCGGCTCGGCAATTATTACACCGGCATTATGACGATCGCGCATTTCTTTGAAAAATTGGGAGAGCACTCCGGCGCGATGACGAGTTAGGCGGAATTTGGCGACTCGAGTTGACAATCCGGCTCCGGCCGAAAGCGTGGTCCGGTCGGCGGGGATGGTCTCGGTGGCGATGGCCATGTCGCGCGTCACGGGATTGGTGCGCGAAATTGTCATGGCGCGGCTATTCGGCGCCGGCTTCGTCTACGATGCGTTCCTGCTCGGCTTCCGCATCCCCAACCTGACGCGCGATCTGTTTGCCGAAGGCGCGCTTTCCTCCGCTTTCGTCCCCATTTTCACCCAAACGCTGGCGGCCAAGGGTCGCAAAGAAGCGGCGGTGTTAGCGAATCTTGTAGCCACGGCGCTGATCATCGCGGTCGGCCTGTTTTGCCTGCTCGGAATCATCTTCAGTCCTGCGTGGGTCGAGCTGCTGGCCGCCGGCTTCCATCAAGTGCCCGGAAAATTCGAGCTCGCGGTAAAGATGACGCGCATCATGTTCGCGTTCCTGCTGCTGGTGGCACTCGCCGCGCAGGCCATGGGCGTGCTCAATGCCTGCAACCGGTTCGCGGTCCCCGCGCTCGCTTCCACTTTTTTCAACATCGGATCGGTCGGATTCGGCGTGATCCTGGGGTACGTTTTGGGACCTCGCCTGGGTATCGAGCCCATCACGGGCATGGCGCTGGGCGTGGTGCTCGGCGGCGCTCTGCAACTCGCGTGGCAATTGCCGGCGTTGCGCGCCGAGGGATTCAACTTTCGCCCGGCCATCGACTGGCGCCATCCCCTCCTTCGCAAAATCTTTCGCCTTATGGGGCCCGCCATCCTGGGC
Organism: Bryobacterales bacterium; assembly: GCA_963772905.1. Lineage (GTDB taxonomy): Bacteria > Acidobacteriota > Terriglobia > Bryobacterales > Bryobacteraceae > Palsa-89. The sequence continues at coordinate 572,931 of CAVYZD010000003.1, forward strand.
AGCGCCGCGGTGCAAATTAACGTGCTGGTCATCACCAACTTCGCAGCGCGCATCCCGGGCAACGGCCCTGTGAGCTGGCTGGGCTATTCGTTCCGCTTCATGCAGCTTCCGCTCGGTCTGTTCGGTGTGGCGATCGCTTCGGCTACGCTCCCCTCCATATCGCGCAGCGCGGGCGCGGGCGATTTCGACGAGTTCCGCCGCACGCTCTCGAAATCGCTCGGTATGGTGTTCCTTCTGACGCTGCCGTCGTCGGTCGGCCTCATCGTGCTGGGCCGCACCATGATCGGCGCCATCTATCAAGGCGGCAAGTTCAGCGCCTACGACACCGAGCAAACCGCTCTCGCGCTTTCTTGTTATGCATTGGGGCTCGCTGGATACTCCGCGCTCAAAGTCCTCAATCCGGCCTTCTATGCGCTGCACGATGCCCGCACGCCCATGATCGTCAGCGTCCTCTCCATCGCGGTCAATTACATCACTGCCAGCCTGCTATTTCGCGATAGCAGCCTGGGACACGCCGGTCTCGCGCTTTCCACAGCCGCGGTAGCTACATTCGGCGGCGTGGCGCTGTTCGTGATTCTTCGCAATCGCATCGGCGGTATCTACGGTCGCAACCTGATCGAGAGCGTTTGGAAAATAGCCGCGGGATCCGCCGTGATGGGCGCCGCGGTTCTGGCCTCAAGCCACGGGATTGAAGGCTGGCTCGGCGACGGCCGTCTGGGGCGTTTAGTGGATTTGGCCGTATCCATTCCGCTCGGCTTGCTCGTTTTCTACGCCGCCTGCCGCCTGCTTCGCGTCAGTGAACTGGAGCTGGCGACGCGTGCCCTGCGGAATCCGCTCGGGCGGTGATGGCTTTCCGAATCTCGGCCAGCGGCGCGTGATCGTCGAACGTCACCGCACCGTTCTTCACCTGAACTCCCAGCCGCCGCCAGAGGTCATCCAGATCGGTGTGCACCGCCGTCGCCTTCATCTGCTTGTACAAACTCGCAAGCACCGATGTCCCCGTGGCTTTGTCGCCAACTTCGACGACGCGCTCAACCGTCCAGTCTTCCGTGATGTTGCCGCCCGCGTCCAGTATGCCGCGCATGGCGTCCTGCAAGCCCTTCTGGTTGTGCGACGCCTCGCGAATCTGCACGTCGGCCAGCAACCAAAACAGCGCGCCGCCCCAGTAGGTCCGGCCCCAGGTCGCCGTTCGATCCAAGCCCTGGTCACCCGCCTGCGGCAGTCCTTGCGGTATGTCGCGAGCGAAATCGCCCCACACGCGCTCGGCGGTCATGCGCCCGATTTGCGCGCGCGCGACCGGCTCGATATACGTCGCCATACCCTCTTCCATCCAATGATGGTCGTCGGAATCGGCGCTGACATCCGGAAACGCCATGTGAATGAATTCGTGCGTCATCATCCAGTCGTCATCGAGCTGCTTCTGAGTGGTTGCTTGTCCTACCGAGATTCGGGTGAACGCCCCGCGCCGCCCGCCGAACGTTGTGCCGTGAGACACGCCCGCACGCCCTTCCGTTGGCCGCACCATCAGCCGCGGATGCTCCACTGGAAACCGGCCGAAGTAGGCGGTCACGGCATTCGCCGCATTTGTGACCCAGCCGAGGATCGCGTCACGGCCAACATCCAACTTGCCCGGCGCAAAGCTGACGTCGATGGTCGCGCCGCCAGATGTCACCTGCGCGTCTTGAGCAGAGGCAGTGCTGGCCAACAAACCAATCCCCAAGCCCCAACTCGCCATCGCCCGCACCGGTCTCATGATAAACCGACGCACGCACCGGCGCGCGGTTGCGCCGAAATGCTACCATGAACACCAGAGATGACCGTTGAAATTGAGCAGGTCACCCGCTTGCAATCGCTGGATCTGAAGATTGCAGAGCTGGAGCGGGAAGTCGCTACCTTACCAAAGCACATCGCGCAAATTGAAAAGGCCCTGGATTCGCACCTGCGCCGTTTGGAAGCGGATCGAGCCGCCCTCGCCGCCAACCAGAAGGAGCGCAAGCAACTGGAAGACGACGTGAAGGTGGAGAATCAGAAGATCTCCAAGCTTCGCGACCAGATGCTGGGCGCCAAAACCAACGAACAGTACCGCGCCTTCCAGCACGAGATCGCTTTTTGCGAGACGGCCATTCGCAAGGCCGACGACCGCGCTTTGGATCTGATGACCGAGTCGGAGCCGTTGGACGCCAACGTGAAGACCGCCGAGGCCGCGCTCAAGGAAGAGAAACAGCAGGTGGAAGCCGAGAAGGCTCGAGCCCGTGAACGTACTGCTGCCGATCAGAAGCAGCTCGACGAACTCAAGACCGAGCGCCAGCAGATCGTGGCCACGCTCAGCAAGCCCGCGTATTCCGCCTACGAGCGCATCCGCAAGAAATGGCGCGGAGGGTCAGCCGTCGCCGAAGCGGTCGATGGACGCTGCTCCGCCTGCCAAATCCTGCTGCGCCCGCAGTTTTATCAGGATCTCCGCCACAGCCAGTCGATGATGTTTTGCGAAAGCTGCGGCCGCATCCTATACTACAATCCGCCAGTCAGTTTCGAAGAGCATTTGACTGCTCAGCCGCACCAGTAAGGATCGCTCGGTGGCGATCAAAACCACTTTTGCCCACCTGCGCGACAACTTGGCAACCGTTTTGGACCAGGTCCGTGACGATCACGAGGTCGTCATTGTCCGAAGGCGGGGTTCGCCCGACGTAGCGCTTATCCCCGCCGACGAATTAGCCGGTCTGATGGAAACGGCGCATCTGCTTCGATCCCCTGACAATGCTCGACGCCTGCGCACCGCGTTGGGACGAGTTGGACGGCGGAAGGGTAAAGCTTCCACGGTGGACCAGTTGAGGCGCGAGTTTGGCCTTGAGACAACGGTCTGAGCGCGAGGCAGTCTTCCAGCCGGAGTTTCGCGAGGATCGGGAAGCCCGAGCCTCTCAAGTTCGAGTTCGCTGGAGCGTGGTCACGGAGAATCACGCAGGAGCACAGACTGGTTTACAAAGTAATCGGGAAGCGCATTGATTTCCTTCAGGCCAGGTATCACTACTAACTACCCAGCCGATTGTTACTCGCGTGCTACTTCCCGGATAATAGCGCTAGATGCAGGCCGTCAACGTAGGAATCATTGGGCTGGGAAACGTGGGCTCCGGCACGCTTGCGATCCTCACCGAAAACGCCGAGCAGATCGCGCTTAAGCTCGGCTTCCCGTTGCACGTCAAGGCGCTTTGCAGCCGCTCGATCGCGAGTAAGAAGCTTCCCGCGTCGGATTCCATCCTGCGCACCGCCGACTGGCGGGAAGTAGTGGCGCACCCGGAAGTCGACATCGTCGCCGAACTGGTGGGCGGCACAACGGTGGCGCGCGAGATCATCGACGCCGCAATCGCTCATCGGAAATCCGTAGTCACAGCCAACAAGGAATTGATGGCGCTGTGCGGCGCAGACCTCTGGGATCGCGCCATCGCGGCCGGCATCAACCTCGCGATGGAAGCCAGTGTTGCTGGCGGAATTCCGATCCACACCGTGCTGCGCGAGGGCATCTCGGGCGACCGGGTCACAACACTGTACGGAATTCTCAACGGCACCAGCAACTACATCCTGACGGAAATCGAAAAGCACGGTTCGTCTTTTGATGACGTGCTCCAAGACGCGCAGCGGCTGGGTTACGCCGAAGCCGACCCAAGCGCCGACGTCGATGGCTATGATGCCCGATCCAAACTCGCCATCCTGGCCGCACTCGCCTTTGGTGAGCGAATCACGCCGTCCGATATCTACACCGAAGGCATCCGGCGCATCCTGCCGCTCGATTTCCAATATGCGCACAAACTGGGCCACACCATCCGGTTGATTTGCGGCGCGCATCAAACGCCCTCGGGCTTGATTTTGTCCGTCCGTCCGGCGCTGATTCCGCAGTCCACCATTCTGGCCGGGGTCCAAGGGGCGTACAATGCCGTTTGGGTGCGCGGCAAATATGGTGCGGACACGTTTTACTACGGGCGCGGCGCGGGCGCGGCTCCAACCGGCGTCGCGGTGGTGAGTGACTTGATGCGTGTGGCGCGCGAAATCCGCTGTGGCAGCCCCGAACGCGTATCACCGTTCGCCCACGAGCGATTGGGAGAGTACCAGCCGATCCCGGTGACCCTGCAGCACTCGGCGTACTATCTGCGATTCCGCGTCATCGACCGCCCCGGCATCATCGCCAGCCTGGCGGGCGTGTTGGCCGGCAAACAGATCAGCCTGGAAGCCGTGTTGCAACTGCCGAGCGACAATCCGCGCGATCTGCCGTTCGTGATTACCGTTGAGCCGACATCGGAGCAGTCCATTCGAGAGGCGCTGGCCGACATGTCCGCGCACGATTTTCTAGTAGAACCGCCATTTGCGATGCCCATGGAGAAGTCATTATGAGAAGACTTACCTGCTTCTTTTTGCTCTGCACACCTGCCTTCACTCAGGTGGCCACCCAAGCCAACCAAGCCTACAAGACGCACGAAGGCCGCGAGGGTATTGCCAAAGGGCTTGGCGATCCCGCGCGTTCGGAGCGCCAAAGGCCGCGCGATATCATCGATGCTCTGGATCTCAAACCCGGCGCTTCAGTAGCCGACGTCGGCACGGGTGTCGGATTCATGCTGCCCTATCTAAGCCACGCCGTCGGCGACACGGGCCACGTCTATGGCGAAGACATCCAGAACGATTTTCTGGACAAAGCGAAAGTGAAAGTGCAGCTCAGCCACTTGAACAACGTGCAATTCGTGCTGGGGACCGATCGCGATCCTAAGCTGCCCGCCGATACGCTCGAAGGCGTCCTGGTCCTGGATGTCTACCATCATTTCGATTATCCGGAGGCCATGCTCGAACACATTCACGACAGCCTGGTGTCGGACGGCAAGCTCGTGATCGTGGAGTATTTCAAGCGGGCGGGCGCGATGCCGGGCCCTGATCCCAACCGCGCCGTGCAGCACATCCGGTTGGATCAGGACGACGTGATCAAGGAAGTGGAAACCAACGGATTCCGGCTCGTCTCGAAGCGCGATTTGGTGCCAAAGAGCCAATACATCGCCGTTTTTGTGAAGAAGTAAGGCCCTGTGCTACCATCCGTTTGAGACCCGCGCAAACACCGGAGAGGTGGCTGAGTGGTCGAAAGCAGCGGTTTGCTAAACCGTCGTAGGCCTTTAAAGTCTACCGGGGGTTCGAATCCCCCCCTCTCCGCCATCTTCGCTCTGGTGGTTCCCTCGCACCGCTGTGGTTCTTTTCAGCAAGCTCCTCATTTGCCTCATCAATGCTTTCATGTGATTAGCAAAGGCCACGCACGTGCCTTTCAGAGGGCGTGAGGTGGTTATGAAAAACGGATTGTTGAGAATGATTAAGACGGCAGTCGCTCCTTTGGCGCTGGTTATTGCGATGGCAGCCGTCAGTCCCGTGGCGGCTCTCGCGGCGAATCACGGAGGCGGTGGACGCGGATCCAGCGGCGGCGGACACGGAGGGGGATTCGGCGGTGGTGGGCATGCCTACTCCGCGCCGGCTCGTGGAAACTTTGGCGGCGGCCACGCAGGTGGATTTGGCGGTGGCCGGGGCTACGCCGCGCCAGCTCGCGGTTTCAATGGCGGCGCTCGTGGCGGATATTATGGCGGACGCGCGTACTACGGGGGCGGAGGATATTACGGCGGACGCGGATATTATGGCGGCCGGGGATATTACGGCCCAGGCTTCGGGTTCGGCGTTGGCGTCTACCCTTATGGATATGCCGCGCCGGTCTGCAATCCCGCGGGGTTCTATGATCAGTACGGCAACTGGCAGTATTATCCCGGTTGCGCGGTTCCCTACGGGTATTAAGTGGCGGCCAGAATCGCTTCCACTAATCCGTCCAGAGTAAATTGCTTGGCCTCGGCATCAACGTCGAGGCCATGCGCACGTAGAGTGGACGAAGTCACTGGCCCGATGGACGCGATGCAAACGCCCTCCAGCGCTTCGCGGCCGGTGATCGCGAGCAGGTTCTTGACGGTCGACGAGCTGGTGAACGTGATCCAATCCGGCTTTTTTTCGGCGGCGAATATTGCCTGGGCGCGAGCACTGGCGTTCGACGGCACAACATTACGATAAGCTTCCACCACGTCTACTTGCGCGCCGAGCTTGGCGAGTTCCGCCGGAATTACATCTCGCGCTACGGCGGCTCGCGGCAGCAGCACTCGCTTCCCCGCAACATTTTCCGGGGCGAATGCTTTGACCAAACTTTCGGCCACGTACTCTTCCGGCATCAGATTCACCTTCAGATGCAGATCCTCGATGGCTTTCCGGGTGGCCGGTCCGATGGCGCAAATGCGCGCTTTGAGCGACCGCAAATCGTATCGCGAGTGGTCCAACCGATTCAGAAAGAAGCGCACTCCGTTCACGCTGGTGAAGATCAGCCAATCGTAGCCGGCCAGGTTTTCGATGGCGCGATCGAGCGGCCCGGGATCGGCGGGTGCTTCGAGCGAAATCACCGGCAATTCGATGGCATCGGCGCCGAGGGCTCGCAGGCGTTCGGACAATTCCACGGCCTGATCCGCCGCGCGGGTCACAACGATCTTGCGGCCGAACAAAGGAAGCTGTTCGAACCAATCCAGCTTGCCATGCAGTGCAACCACTTCGCCGATGATCACCGTGGCAGGCGGCTTCATGTGCGCCGCTTCAATGCTATCCGCGATCGTGGCAAGTGTGCCGATCACCGTTTCCTGATCGGGCCGCGTCCCCCAACGAACCGCCGCTGCCGGAGTATCGCCCCCGCGCCCGTGCTTCTGGATCTCGGCCGCGATCTCGCGAATCGCAAAAATGCCCATGAAAATCACCAGCGTTTCCGATTGCCCGACCTTGCTCCAATCGATGCCATGCACGTCGTGGCCGGTGACGAAGGTCACTACTTTGGTGTGATCGCGATGCGTGAGCGGGATGCCGCTGTAGGCTGCGATGCCTAAAGGCGACGTAACGCCCGGTACCACTTCGAACGGAATGCCGGCCGCCGCGAGCGCCTCCACCTCTTCGCCGCCGCGTCCGAAGATGAACGGATCGCCGCCTTTCAGCCGGATCACGGTCAGTCCGCGCCGCGCGCGCTCGATCATCATGGCGCAGATTTCTTCCTGCGGAAATGCATGCACCGATTTCTTTTTACCCACGTAAATTCGCTCGCAACTGCGCGGAGCGAGATCGAGCAAGTGTTCGTTGACCAGGTTGTCGTAGAGAATGGAATCGGCTGCAGCAAGGAGTTTGCGGCCTTTCCATGTAATGAGGTCGGGGTCGCCCGGCCCCGCGCCGACGAGATAGACCTTGCTCATGCCTGCGCGCCGTAAACGGCTTCGAGAATCTGCTTGCCGCCGGCGGCCAGAAGCTCTTCGCCCAGCGCTTGTCCCAGTGCAGCTGCATCGTTGACCGGCCCCTGCATTTCCTTGCGAACCACCTGCACACCATCGGGCGAAACGATCAGAGCGAGGATGAAAAGCTCGTCGCCTTTTATGAAAGCGTGCGCGCCCATAGGCGCCTGGCAGCCACCACCCAGAGAAGCGAGTACGGCACGTTCGGCAGTCACCGCGGCGCGAGTTTCGGCGTGCTCCAATCGCTGGGCCGCTCGCAGGCCGGGGCCGCCGTCGTCGCGAGTCTCAACCGCCAGCGCGCCTTGGCCGACCGCCGGGCACATGATGCCGGGATCGAACATCTCTGTGATTCGATAGTCCCAACCCAGCCGCCGCAATCCAGCGGATGCGAGCACGATCGAATCGTATTGTCCTTCGTCCAACTTGCGCAAGCGGGTATCGACGTTGCCGCGAATGTCTTCGATCTTCAAGTCGGGCCGCAGCGCACGAAGTTGAGCGGCGCGCCGCAACGAACCGGTGCCCACGCGGGCGCCTGCAGCGAGGTCGGCCAGAGCGCGCCCAACCAGAGCATCGCGCGGATCCTCGCGCTCGGGAATCGCGGCCAGCGTCAGGCCCGCCGGAATGTCCGTCGGCATATCTTTCAAGCTGTGCACCGCGATGTCGATCGCGCCCGCGAGTAGCGCCTCCTCGATTTCTTTGGTGAACAGGCCTTTCGTCCCGACTTGAGAAAGCGCGACATCGGTGATCTTATCGCCGGTGGTCTTGATAATCTCGATCCGGCACTCCTCGCCTAATTTTTCGAGACGGCCTTGAACCCAGTGCGCCTGCCACAAAGCAAGCTGCGAGCCTCGCGATCCGATGGTCAGCATGCTAGACCAAACATGTTAATCAAGCCTGAAGACCTTACGCACGGCGGCGATCAGGTGATGCCCATCGGGCAGGGAAGCTTGACGGCGGATCTCCGAGATCGGCCCGTGTGCGATTTTGTTCATCATGCTTTTGGTCAGCGCTTCGATGGCTTGCTCTTGCTCCGGAGTCAGCGCTCCGAGCTTGGTTCGCATGCGCGCCACTTCGGCCGCCCGCATTCGTTCGAGCTCTTCTTGCAGCTTCACGATGGTCGGCGCCACTTCGCGCGCCTTCAACCGCGCCACCATGCGCTCCACTTCTTCGCCAACGATGGCTTCGGCTGCTTCGGCCGAATTCAAGCGCCCCTTCAGATTGGTCTCGATCACCTTCTGCAAGTCGTCGATGTCGTAGAGAAACACGTTGTCGAGCTCGTTGACCGTGGGTTCGATGTTGCGGGGCACCGCGATGTCGATCAGGAACATCGGCTTGTTGCGCCGCGCCTCGATCACCTTCTTCATGTCGTCGCGCAGAATGATGTAGTGCGGAGCACCGCTGGATGCGATGACGATGTCCACTTCGGGCAGCGCCGAGAGGAAGCGCGTGTAGTCCACCAGCTTGCCGTCGAACAGCGCAGCCATTTCAAGCGCGCGCTCGTGTGTTCGGTTGGTGACCAGAATTTGTCCCGCGCCGCTGCGCCGCAAGTGACGCGCCGCGAGTTCCGACATCTTCCCCGCGCCGACGATCATGACCTTCTTGCCTTCGAGCGAGCCGAAGATCTCGCGAGCCAATTCCACAGCCGCGTAGCTGATGGACACGGCGCTCTCGCCGATGTCGGTCTCAGACCTCACACGCTTGGCGACGTTGAAAGCGCGGGTGAGCAGCGTGTCCATGAATCCGCTGACCGCGCCGTGTTCTTTCGCGAGCGAGTAGGCCGACTTAAGCTGTCCCAAAATCTGCGGCTCGCCGATGACCATGGAATCCAGGCTCGCGGCCACGCGAAACAGATGCCGGATCGCAGCGCTGTCCTCGAAATGATAAAGGTAGGGCGCCACCCATTCGCGCCGCACCTGGCGCGTGTCAGCCAGAAACTCGTCAACTTCAACCGTGCCGTTCTGGGAATTGTCTTCGCACGTGAGCGCCACTTCCACGCGATTGCAAGTGGAAAGAATCATGCCCTCGCAAAAGCCGGGACGCCCTTTGAGCGCGACCAGCGCCTGCGACAACGCACTTTCATCGAACGCCAGGCGCTCGCGCACTTCCACCGGTGCGCTTTTGTGATTGACGCCTGTGATCGAAAATTTCATTTGCTGATCATGTTCCGCAATCCGACGTGCGCGGCCCAGGTGAGCCCGGAGCAGCATAGCACGGCGACAGCCATGTACGCGGCTTTGCGCCCGCGCCATCCGGCGGTCTGGCGAAGAAAGACCATCGTCAAATAGAAGCCCCAGGTGATGAACGCGAGCGCGATGCGCGGATCGCTAATCCAGGCGGTGCCGGCGTCGATGAACGCCCAGGTGCTGCCCGCGATCACACCCAGCGTGATGAAGACGAAGCCGAAGCTCATGGCGTTAGTGATCAGGTTGTCGAGCGTCGCGAGCGGCGGCAGGCGCTTGAACAATTGCGCGAAATACTCGGGCAGATCGACCGGCTTTTTTCTTTTCAGCTGGCGTTCCTGAATTAAATAGAACAGCGAGGCGACGGCCGTGAGCAGCAACGACGCGTAGCCGAGCAGCACCAGCATGACGTGTACCAGCAGCAGCGCGCGAATGTTGGTGCTGGGCCATCCCGAGATGGGCGACTCCATCGCTCCCACTTGCGTAAGAACGAAGACCAGCGGGAAAATGCAGACGCTGAGGCTGGCGGCGTCGTAACGCCAATAGACGAACAGAAAGAGAACGGCGATCAGGAACGCGCAGACCGTCGCTGATTCGAAGAAATTGTCGACGGGCAGGTGCCCGATGGCAACCGTGAGCTCGACAATCGCGACAAAGTGCAGCGTCGCCGCGATGAGAAATGCAAACAGCGCCGGCTTGAGGAAGCCAGCCTTGCGGCGCAGCAACACCGCAATGACATGCAGCAACCCAACCCCGTACAGCGCCGTGGCCATGCGGAGCCAGAAAACGGCCATTTCGTGCATCTAGGTTCAGTATAGCGGGTACTTCCGGCATGGCTCAAAGCGATACACTGACAGTATGGCTCGCAAAGCAAGCGTGATCATTGAGAAAGACGAGCACGGCTTTTACGCCTGGTGTCCCGAACTCAAGGGATGCCAGTCGCAGGGCGAGACTCTTGAACAAGCAATCGCGAACATCAAAGAAGCAATTGAGCTCTACCTTGCGACGCTGCCAGAAAGCGAACGCGACGTGCTTCTCAGCCGTGAGATCCTGACGACCGCAGTCGAGGTGAATGGCTAGACTGCCGCGCTGGACGGCGGCCGATGCCGAATCAGCGTTGCTCGCTGCGGGTTTTGAGTGGTTGCGCTCAAAAGGCAGTCACCGAATTTATGGGCTTGGCTCCCTCCGAGTCACCATCCCGTTTCACAGCGGCGCAACACTGCATCCAAAGATCGTGAAGCAAGCGCTGGAACAGATCGACCTGGCCGAATCACGTTCCGACACGGAGGAGTAGCTCATGGGCATTCGGCACGCAAAAACGCTTGCGCCGCGAGCCATCATCTTGACCATATCCCGTCAGATGACCCCGCACGGCGATTCCCCGGGCGCCATTAATCCGTGCGGGAAAACCGTGTTGACATCTTACGGGCGTACGACGATCACGGCGTGATGATGGCGGCGATGATGACGACGATGATGGGTAACCACAACCACCTCATGGTCGAATGCCATTAAAGGCTGGATGGCCGCCATGCCGGCTCCAAGAAATAACGCAGCTGCAATTAGACGCTTCATTTTGTGTTTCTCCTGCTTGGGAGAGTGCACTCGGAGCGCCAACCGCCGATGTGCTCGCGCGTCGCGTGCTACATCTTGGTCTTGATCACGTCCACCAACTCCTGCACCGCCGCCGCGCTCTTCTGCAACGCGGCTTGCTCGTCCGATTGCAGCTTAATCTCGTAAATCTTCTCAATACCCTTCGCGCCCAGCTTCACCGGCACGCCGCAATACAGGCCCTTGATCCCGTATTCGCCTTCCAAGTACGCGGCGCACGGCAGCACCTTCTTCTTGTCCAACAAAATGGACTCGGCCATCTCAACCGCCGCGGCCGATGGCGCGTAGTAAGCGCTTCCGGTCTTGAGGTACTTCACGATCTCGGCGCCGCCATCGCGGGCCCGTTGCACCAGCCGATCGATCGTGGCTTGATCCAACAATTCGCTCAGCGGAATGCCCGACACGCTGGTCAGCCGCGAGATAGGGACCATGGTGTCGCCATGCCCGCCCAGCACCATCGCGGTCACGTTCTCCACCGACACGCCCAGCTCCATCGCGATGAACGTACGAAATCGCGCTGTGTCCAACACGCCGGCCATGCCGATCACGCGCGCCTTGGGAAGCTTGGAGACTTGAAGCGCGGTCCAACACATCGCATCCAAAGGATTCGTAACCAGGATCAGGATCGCATTCGGCGAAGCCTTCACCGCCTGTTCGGTGGCGTTCTTCACCACTTCATAATTCTTGATCAGCAGGTCATCGCGGCTCATCCCCGGCGTGCGTGGAAAACCGGCCGTGATGATCACGATGTCCGAGTTCGCCGAAGGCCCGTAATCATTGGCGCCCGAGATGTTGACGTCGTATCCTTCCACGGGTCCCGATTCCAGCAGGTCGAGGCCCTTGCCTTGCGGAACGCCATCCACCACGTCCACCAGGACCACGTCCGCTAATTCTTTGCCGGCGAGGCGAAGCGCGCAATTGGCGCCCACGTTCCCAGCTCCCACTACAGTGACTTTTTTACGCATGAAGTTTCAAGGTAGGATACGCGCCCCTAACTGTCAAGCGATTGCGCCCTCAACGGCGTCATGCTGGATTGCAGGCGGCGCATTCCACCCAGCCATCGCTCGTAGTCGTCGGCCTTGCGGCGCACGTACTCCCGCACCTTAGCGTGCGGAGTGATGAGGAATTGCTCCGCTTCTAGCCCTAGGATCACGGCTTCGGCTACCGCATCCGGTTCGATCGCGTCTTCGAGCAGGAACGTTCCGCCGCCAAATTCAGCCCGCTCCAGCATGCGAGTCTTTACGCCCAGCGGGCACAGCGCTGAAACCTTGATCCCCTGATCGCCGTAGGTGATGTTGAGCCATTCCGCCAGGCCGAGCGCAGCATGCTTGGTCACCGAGTATGGCGCCGATCCCAGCATCGTGAGCAGCCCAGCGGCCGATACGGTCTGCAACAGATAACCTTCGCGGCGCGCGAGCATGCCGGGCAAAACGGCCCGCGCCGCAAAGACGTGACCCATCACGTTCACTTCCCAGGAGCGCAGCCAATCGCGATCGGGCGCGCAGCAATCGCCTTCGACGCCGACGCCGGCGTTGGAGCAAAATAGATCGATTTGGCCGTATTTCTTGAGGACTTCATCGGCCAGCATCTGCACGTCGGATTCGCTCGCGACGTTGGCGCAAAATTCGACACCGCCGATCTCGGCTGCCGCTTCGCGCGCAGACTCCGGCTCGATATCGCGACGACTACAGCTCTGGCGCCTTCGGCTGCAAAACGTCTGCAAAGCGCGCGGCCGATGCCATTTCCGCCGCCGGTGACGACAATGACCTTGTTTTCGACGCGCATGTCTCGATCATAGCAACCAGCAACGCGAACAGAACCAGCGATGCGATGGGCGTTACGGAGGTCCAGAAGTACATGAGCGCGGGCGTATCCGGCCAGCGTTCGTGCTGGTGATAATAATAGCGGAGCACGGCGTCGGGCACTGGGAACAAGAACGCCGCGCAGGTCAGCGCTGAAACAAGACGACGCCAATCGCGCCCGCGGATGGTCCAATAGAGAAGCAACGCGAGGCCCGGATATTGCATGGCTTGATAATGCCACCATGCAACCGGCGAGGCGGCTAGTGCGAGCGCGATGAGAGCTGTGCCGGCGATTGGGATTTGTTCGGCGCTCAGTTTGCCGCGCGTTTTGAACCCAGCCAGCCGAGCCCGGCGGCTAGTGTGGCGAGCGCCGCTGAAAATCGAGACGAGCTTTTGCTCGAATGAAAGACGCAGCCGCGGTAGATCCCATCCGTTAATCCAATCGGCGGGAAGTTTTCCATCGGCGCCCGGGGGTTCCAGAATGCGCAAGGCGACGAAGGGATGGACCAACTCAACACGCACGGCGTGCCGTAAAGATAATCGGTATTCGCGGGGGCCATGGGGCCGCGCAGGTTCGCAACAATCGCCCACGGGATCGCCATGAACAGAGCCGCGCTCGCGAAGAACGTCAGGAAACCGCGCCAGTTTCGTTCGAGTGGGGCGAGCAGGCCTAGCACGGCCGGGATTAGTTTGACGGCAAATCCGGCGCCGGCGGATGCGTAGCGAATCCAGCCATCGCAGACGCAAGCCATCACGATCAGCAATGTCAGCAGCGGATCCGGCTGGCCGGTGACGATGCTGTCTTGCGCCACCCAGCCTACGCCCCAGACGAATGCGATCACGGCGGTTGCAATCCAATCGCGTCCCAGGCGCCGCCATAGCAGGAACGCGGCGGTCAGCAGACAGGCGTGCGAGAAGACAAACCAGATCCAGCGTGCGGTGAAATAGTCGAACGCGGCGATCGGGGTGAGCAAGCAGGCGAGCAGCGGCGGATAAATGTAGTCGGCTGTGACGAAGGGCGATTCGCCATGCAGAATGTGTTGCGCGGCTAAGTAATAGAAGCGGAAATCGCTGGGGCCTGGCGTGGGAAGGATGTTGAGGACGTTTTGCTTGAAATACCAGACTGCGCAAGCCGCGGCCCAGGCGATCACGAAAAGGTGCCGCGCGCGGTCTGGGAACTTCATACCGGCCATTATACGGGCCATTGACGCCGCGCGTGAGCCGCCCTATACTGGGATTCGCTATCGAATGGCGATATCGAAGAGCGATTTCGAGTACCGCGATCTGTACTCGGGCCTCATCCGTCTTCACATTCTTCATCATGCCGTGGAAGGGCCGATCTTTGGACTCGAAATGGCCGAAGAACTGGGGCGGCACGGCTATCGGATCAGTCTCGGAACGCTTTATCCGCTTTTGCACGGACTGGAAAAGAAGGGATACCTGCATTCCGCCGAAAAACGCAACGGGCAATCGATTCGTAAGGTCTATCGCGCAACACCGCTCGGACGAAAGGCTCTGAAGGCGATGAAGGTAAAAGTGAGCGAGCTGTTTGGAGAACTCAATGAAGGCAAATAGCACATTCGCCCTGCTGGTTTTGCTGCTCTCGGTTTCGGCCGCCGCGCTGGCCGGTCCTCCGTTTCAAACCGACGATCCGGAGCCCATCGATTTCAGAAACTACGAGTTTTATACTTTCGCGTCGTCAGACGGAACTCCGATTGAGACCGATACCGAAGGACCGGCGATCGAGTTCAATTGGGGCGCGGCTCCGAACCTTCATCTGCACGCGATTATCCCCGCCGCTGCGATTTTTCCAGCCGACGGCCCGCGGGCTTTCGGGCTCGGCGACATCGAGCTCGGAATCAAATACAGGTTTATCCAGGAGACAAAACATCGTCCGATGATCGGCACATTTACCATGTTCGAGATTCCCACCGGCAGTGCGCCGCGAGGTCTGGGAGTCGGCAAGACCTGGTATAAAGTGCCGCTCTGGGCGCAGAAAAGCTTCGGCCCGTGGACCACCTACGGCGGCGGCGGAGTCACCGTTTTCAGCGTGCCCGGCTATCGCAATTTTCCGTTCGCGGGCTGGCTGCTGCAGCGCGATTTCGGCAAGAAGTGGACGCTCGGCAGCGAGATCTTCTATCACGGGCCGGAAGGGCCGCTTGCGCCGCAGACGCGGCCGTCGACGCTGGTGGATATCGGCGGCTACTACAAATTTCGCGACCCTGGATTTCAATTGCTATTTTGTTACGGTCATTCCGCCGTCGGGCAAACCGAGAACTACGCCTACCTCGGGCTGTATTGGACCTGGGGCAAAAAGGCGGATACCGACAAACCGGGCGATCAGGATAAACCGCCGGCGGGAGCCGCGTTCCATCGCTTGGGACCACCGGGAGTCTTGTGAATATCTCGGTCAGCGACGTCATCCTTCTGGCGCATGCGGGCTTCGGAGTCATGGGCTGCCTGGCGGCGGTGTGGGTGTTCGTCGAGGCGCTCAACGCGCGGCCCGAGAATGCAGCGCGCATTCAAATGGCGGCGCTCGCGGCCGCCGCTTTCATGGCGGGGGCCTGGATTTGCGGCGGATATTGGTACCTGCATTTTTATCCGTCCGAAAAGGCAATCATTCTCGCGGGGCCATGGCCGCTGGCGCATAACCTGTTCATGGAGACGAAAGAGCACCTGTTTTTCGTCACTGCGATTCTAGCATTGCTTCTTCCGATCACAACGCGCGAGCCGCTGTACGCCAATTCCGCCGCGCGCAAATTGGTTCTCTCAGTCGCGGCGCTGGTTGCGATTACGGGTTTGACAATAGAAGGAGCAGGAGCCGTGATCGACCACGGAGTGAAAGTTGCTCTGTTGAAAGCGGATCGGCAACCATGACCCGTACCACGTCCGGTTTCGTTCTTTCGGCCGCGATTACAGTGCTGTTCAGTACGGTTTTGGCTTGCCTCAAAGACGCAAACGCTCCGCTGAAAGCTTTTCTGAAATCGATTGCCGGTCACGATTGGACAACGCAAGGCCTGGCCGATCTGGTTTTGTTCCTCGTTTTGGGATTCATTTTCACCAAGGTTGGAGTACTGGAAAAGATAGCTCCGGATCGGCTAATCGCGGTTCTGATCGGAGCCGTCGCGATCGCCGGACTCGGGCTTGCTCTCTGGTTCGCATTCGTCTAGCAACAAAAAAGCGCGGAGAGCATTGTTTGATTGCCCCCCGCGCGTGTTGTCTACAGCCCGGCTTCGCCGTTTACGCGGCGTGGATGATGGGCCGGGTCTTGCAAGCGTCCATGCGCTCGCTCAACTGTGGGATCGCGACCCGAAGGACGTCCTCCACGCGCTGAGCGAAGATGAACTCCATCTCTTTGCGAACTTCATCGGGAAGATCGCGCAGATCCTTCTGGTTGGCTTTGGGCAGAATCACGGTACGGATTCCGGACCGCCGCGCAGCCAGCACTTTTTCTTTCACGCCGCCGATGGGCAGCACCAATCCGGTCAGCGTGATTTCACCGGTCATCGCGATGTCGCTACGCGCCGGCAGCTTGGTATAGAGCGAGGTGAGGGCGGTCGCCATGGTCACGCCGGCTGACGGTCCGTCTTTGGGGATCGCGCCCGCCGGAACGTGCACGTGCACGCCGGAGTTTTTGAACAACGCCGGGTCGATGTCGAAATCGGAGGAGTGCGACCAGATGTAGCTCTGGGCCGTCTTGGCCGATTCCTGCATCACTTCACCCAGCTGTCCCGTAAGGGTCAAGCCTTTACCATCCGGCAGCAGCGTACCTTCGATGTACAGAACGTCACCGCCGCTTTCGGTCCAAGCCAAACCGGTCGCGACACCGGGTGGGAGATCGCGCCGCGCTTCTTCCTGGTTGAAAGGTTCGGGCCCCAGCATCTCCGTTAGCTCATCGAGCGTGACGGTGACTGGACCGGTGGGGCCTTCGGCGAACTTCAGCGCGACCTTGCGAGTGACGCGGCCGATGGCACGCTCCAGTCTGCGGAGTCCGGCTTCGCGCGTGTAGCCCGAAATGATCTTCCGCACGGTATCGTCGGGAAGGACGCACTGTTCGGCGGTCAGCCCGGTTTCCTTGAGCTGTTTCGGGATCAGATATTTCTTCGCGATCTCGAGCTTTTCTTCCTCGCTGTAGCCCGCGATCCGCAGCACTTCCATACGGTCGAGCAGCGGTTGCGGAATGGTATCGAGCGCGTTGGCCGTAGTGACGAACAGCACCTTCGACAAGTCGAACGGCAGATCGAGGTAGTTATCGCGGAACGATTTGTTCTGCTCCGGATCCAGGATCTCGAGCAAGGCATGCGCCGGGTCGCCCCGGAAGTCGCGGCCGAGCTTGTCCACTTCGTCCAGCATCAACACTGGATTGTTGGCGCCCGCGCGCCGCATGGCTTGAATCACGCGGCCGGGCAACGCACCGATATAGGTCCGGCGATGGCCACGCAATTCGGCTTCATCATGCAAGCCGCCCAGGCTCATGCGCTCGAACTTTCGACCGAGCGCTCGCGCGATGGATTGGCCCAGCGAAGTTTTGCCGACGCCGGGAGCGCCGACGAAGCAAAGGATCGGCGCCTTGGCGTTGGGGTTGAGCTTCAACACGCCGAGATGTTCGAGGATGCGGCCCTTCACATCCTTCAATCCGAAGTGATCTTCGTCGAGGACCTGGCGGGCGCGCGCGATGTCGAGCGAATCCTCGGTGCTCTTCTTCCAGGGCAGTTCGAGGACGTAATCGAGATAGGTCCGGATGACGTTGTAATCCGGCGCGCCGGGAGGCAGCTTCTCGAGGCGATCGAGCTCGCGTGAGGCTTCCTTCAGGATGTCTTCGGGCAGATCGGCCTTCTCCAGGCGTTCGCGCAACTGCGCGGCTTCGGCCTGTTCGCCGCCTTTCTCACCGAGCTCCTGCTGGATGGCCCGCATTTGCTGGCGCAGCATGTAGTCGCGCTGCTCCTTGGTCATTTCATTGCGAGCTTCGTTGGTGATCTTGTTGCGCAGCTCAAGCACCTGCACTTCATGCATCAGGTAGCGATGCAGCATCCGAAGAGCTTCGGCGCGCGATGGAGCTTCGAGCAGCGACTGGCACTTTTCGGCGTCGAGGCTGAACATCGAAGCGAGAACGAACGAGAGGCGCAGCGGATCGTCATTGGACGCAATCAAACCGCGCAGTTCTTGAGGAGCGCCCGGTTGCGCGAGCGTCAGCGCTTCACCGGCGAGCTCGATCAGGGCGCTTTGCAGCGCTTCAATCTCGGGACCTTTGTCATGCGGCAGCTCCAACGGAACCGCGCGGCCCTTCAGAAACGGCTCAGACTCATCGACCTTGATGAGTGTGACGCGCTCCATGCCCAGGACCATTAACTCGAGATGGCCCTCGCCCGACCGGTTCATCTTGCGGATGACGGCCTTGGTTCCGATGGCGTAGAGGTCGGCCTGGGTGGGCGTATTGAGGTCGGGATCCTTCTGGGTGAAAACCAGGATCTCCTTCGATTCGGAGGCGAGTGCGGCTTCCACCGCGGCGATGGACGCTGGGCGTCCGGCTGACAGAGGCATCAGCAAGTAGGGAAACAGCACCGCGCTTTTCAGCGGCAGCACTGGCAGTGTGTAGACAACGGTTTGTTCAGACATTTTGATTTCCTCGGGTGATCATCCTCACCAACAACAAGCCATCGCGCGCGGCGATGGTGACGCGCGCAGCCTCCAAATCAGCCGGCATTTCAAAAGACCGTTCGAACCGGCTGTAGGAGATTTCCATGGAGTAGTAACTGGACCCTTCCTCCAGGAACGAGTCGCGCCGGACTCCGCTCACTGAAACGCGGCGTCCTTGAATACTGACCGTAACATCCTCGCTGCGAACTCCGGCCAGATCGAGCTTCAACAGCCATCCGTCGCGGGTCCGATAGATGTCGGCGGACGGCTGCCAGGGAGCGGGCCAAGTTTGGGTTCGTTTGGTAATTTTGGTCATGTAAAACCGGCTCCCTCACAGTCGCGGCTCGGTAGGTCGCGGCTCAGTTTATGAGATGCGTCTCAAGACAAAAAGAAGCAGGTTTCACTCAAGAAACCTGCTTCCCTTAGACTAAACTTCAGACCGCTTACTTGTTTGGAACTACAACAAACTGCGTGCCTTGTCCACGTTTTACCAGCAATAGCGTGGATTCGCGGGAAGCGCCGGCTTTGACGGCGGCGTTGAATTCGGAGACCGTCGAGACCGGTTTACGGTCCACCTGGACGATAATGTCGCCCTGTTGGAGTCCGGCGGCCGAGGCAGCCGAATCCGGGTCGACATCGGTAATGACGACGCCTTGGGTACCTTCGGGGGTCTGGAGTTGCTGCCGGAGCTCAGGCGTCAAGGCCTGGACCGACAGGCCTTTGAGAGCGCCCTTTTCGCCGCCGCTGGGGAGGTTGCCCTCGTTGTCGCCCTTGCCCTCGGCTTCGAGGTTAAACTCGCTGAGAGTGACCGGGAGGTCGAGCATTTGACCGCCGCGGTCGATTTTCAAGTGGACGGTGGTTCCGGGCGCGATGCCTGCAACCTGTAGACGGAACGAGTTCACGTCGTCGGCGGGGATGCCGTTGACGGCCGTGATCACGTCACCGACTTTGAGGCCGGCTTTGGAAGCGGGGCTATCGGGAACGACAGTAGCAATCGCCACACCGTGCGTATTCGGAGCTCCGAAGGCTTTCGCCATTTCGGGCGTCAGCTCTTGCGGGGTGATTCCGAGGAAGCCGCGCGTGACCTTGCCCTTGCTCATGATCTGGTCCATGATGTTCTTGGCCAGATTGGCGGGGATGGCGAAACCGATGCCCTGGTTGCCGCCGGTTTCACCGGACAGGATGGCGGTGTTGATGCCGACCAGATCGCCGCGGGTGTCGATGAGCGCGCCGCCCGAGTTGCCGCGGTTGATGGCGGCGTCGGTCTGGATGAAGTCTTCAAAGCGCTCGATGCCGAGTCCCGCGCGGCCCTTGGCGCTGATGATGCCCATGGTCACGGTCTGGCCGAGGCCGAAGGGCTCGCCGATCGCCAAAACTACGTCGCCAACTTCGGCGCGCGCGGAATTCGCGAAGGGTAGCGTGGTGAGGCCGGTTTTGTTGATCTTGAGCACCGCGACGTCGGTGTACTTGTCGGTGCCGATTACCTTGGCCGGATATTCTTCTTTATCGGCGAAGGAGACTTTGACGTCGGTGGCGCCGTCGACGACGTGGTTATTGGTCAGGATGTAGCCATCCGGACTGACGACAACGCCCGAACCAAGGCTGGTGGCGCGCTGCGAACGCGGCTGCTGTTGCGGCATGCGGTTTCCGAAGAACTGGCGGAAAAACGGATCGTTGAAGAGGCCTTGTCCCTCGTCGCCTTGATCCTTCACGACCTTCGAAGATGAGATGTTGACCACGGCCGGCATGGCGCGCTTCACGACGGGAGCGAACGTGGTGATCGGAACATTCTCAGCGCCGCGACTGGTGTCCGCGAAAACCGGAATGCGATTGGGCTTGCTGAGGGTGACGACGAGCGCACCGGCCAGCAGGGCGATGACAGCGACTAAAGCCGCCGTGGATTTGCTGATATGACCCTTCATAGTGTTCAGGTTCCTCTTTTTTAGTGGTTGACTACTTCGGGAGCCGTTTCACGCTCGCGGCTCACCGCCTTCGACTCAAAACTCAAGTGGCCGTCAGGGCCCAGGTCCACCACAATGCGATGGCCGTCCCGAACTTCGCCTCCGAGAATCCGGCGCGCGACTGGCGTTTCAATTTCGCGCTGGATGGCCCGTTTCAACGGCCGGGCGCCGTAGGCTGGATCGTAGCCGCTGCGAACTAAGTGCCCGCGGGCCCGATCCGTCAACTCCAATTCGATATGCCGGTCGGCCAGACGCTTGCGCAGGCCGTTCAGCTGGATGTCCACGATCTGCTTCAGGTGATCTTCCGATAGTGCGTGGAACACGATAATCTCGTCGACGCGATTCAAAAACTCCGGCCGGAAATGGCCGCGCAACTCTTCGAGCACCGTATCCTTCATGACGTCGAAACCAACACCGGCAAACGCTCCCCTATATTCTAGGATGCGGTGACTGCCTATATTGGACGTCATTATTACGATGGTGTTCTTGAAGTCGACCGTGCGGCCCTGGCCGTCGGTGAGGCGGCCGTCATCTAAGATCTGCAACAGCACGTTGAACACGTCGGAATGCGCCTTTTCGATTTCGTCGAAAAGGACTACACAGTATGGACGACGACGGACCGATTCCGTTAGTTGCCCACCTTCTTCGTAACCGACGTAACCTGGGGGGGCGCCGAGCAGCCGAGCCACGGTATGTTTTTCCTGGTACTCGGACATATCGATACGGATCATGGCTTTCTCGTCGTCGAACAGGAACTCGGCCAGCGCCCGGGCCAGCTCGGTTTTGCCGACGCCGGTGGGCCCTAAGAATATGAAACTGCCGATGGGACGGTTGGGATCCTTTAATCCCGAGCGCGCCCGCATGACGGCTTCCGACACCGCTTGGACGGCTTCATCCTGCCCGATCACTCGTTTATGCAACTCGTCTTCCAGATGCAGCAGCTTCTGCATTTCGCCCTCGAGGAGCTTGGAGACGGGCACGCCGGTCCAGCGGCTGACCACTTGGGCGATGTCCTCTTCGTCGACTTCTTCTTTCAACAGGCGCTTGCCGTGCTGCTTTTCGGCCAGGCGGCCTTCCTCGGCTTTGAGCTGGCGCTCGAGTTCCGTTAATTTGCCGTATTTGAGCTCGGCGGCTTTGTTCAGATCGTACTGGCGCTCGGCCTTTTCGATTTCGATTTTGGTTTGTTCGAGCTGCTCGCGCAGAGCGCGGAGGCGTTGGACGCCTTCCTTTTCGGCCTGCCACTGAGCTTTCAGAGCGTCGGAGTCGGATTTGAGATCGGCGATTTCCTTTTCGATCTTTTTGAGTCGATCCTTCGACGCGGTGTCGGATTCCTTCTTCAGCGCCTCGCGCTCGATTTCGAGCTGCATGATGCGGCGCAGGATTTCGTCGAGGTCGGCCGGCATGGAGTCGATTTCGGTGCGCAGTTTTGCTGCAGCCTCGTCAACAAGGTCGATGGCTTTGTCAGGTAGGAAGCGATCGCTGATGTAGCGGTTGGATAGCACGGCCGCGGCCACCAGCGCCGAGTCCTTGATGCGAACGCCGTGATGGATTTCGTAGCGCTCGCGCAGGCCGCGCAGGATGGAGATGGTGTCTTCGACGCTGGGCTGATCGACGAACACGGTCTGGAAGCGGCGCTCGAGAGCGGCGTCCTTTTCGATGTATTTGCGATATTCGTCGAGCGTGGTTGCGCCGATGCAATGCAGTTCGCCGCGCGCGAGCATGGGCTTGAGCAGGTTGCCCGCATCCATTGCGCCTTCGGCTTTGCCCGCGCCGACCACGGTGTGCAGTTCGTCGATGAAGAGAATGATCTGGCCCTCCGAGCTTTGGACCTCTTTGAGGACGGCCTTCAGGCGCTCTTCGAATTCGCCGCGGAACTTGGCGCCGGCGATGAGCGCGCCCATGTCGAGCGAGACAACTTTCTTATCCTTCAAGCCTTCGGGAACGTCGCCGCGGATGATGCGCTGGGCGAGTCCTTCGACGATCGCGGTTTTGCCGACGCCGGGCTCGCCGATCAGCACCGGGTTGTTCTTGGTGCGGCGCGAGAGAACCTGGATGACGCGGCGAATCTCTTCGTCGCGGCCGATTACGGGGTCGAGCTTGCCTTGGGAGGCGAGTTGGGTGAGATCGCGGCCGTATTTTTCGAGCGCTTCGTAGGTGGCTTCGGGATTTTGCGTGGTGACGCGCTGGCTGCCTCGGACTTCCTGGAGGGCGCGCATGAGGCGCTCACGCGAGATACCGAATTCGCGGAAGAGCTTGCCGGTTGCGCCCGAGTCGTCAGTGGCGGCGAGCAGGACGTGCTCGACCGAGACGTAGTCGTCCTTGAGGCGCTTGGCTTCCTCCTCGGCCTGGGTCAGGAGCTTGGTGACGCGGGTGGTGACGTAGACCTGGTCGGGGCCGCCGGTGGGGCCGGAGACTTTGGGCAGGCGGTCGATTTCCTGCTGGACGCGGGTGCGGAGGGCGTCGACGCGGATGTCGGCCTTATTGAGGATGGAGGGGGCGAGGCCACCCTGCTGATCGAGGAGGGCTAGGAGCAGGTGTTCGGTGTCGAGCTGCTGGTTGCCGTGCTGGATGGCGACGGATTGGGCGGCGCGGACGGCTTCTTGGAGTTTTTCGGTGAAACGGTTGAAGTCCATGGTTGGTGACTCCTGGTAATTATCTTAGCGTGTTATTATCAACTAAGGTAAGCATAACACCATTAGAGCGCTGGCCGCAAGAATCTAGCTGGAACGGATTGAAAAAATGGTACATTCGTCTCATGCGAACCCTGATCGCCTGTTTGGCTGGCGCTTTGTTGCTCGGAACATTCGGGATTCTTGCTCAAGAAGCCCCTCAGAAACTTACATTTACAACCAAGAACGGCAATGTGACCTTCGATCACGCCGCTCACGTGAAGCGGGAGAGCGGAAACTGCATGGCCTGTCATGACAAGCTCTTTAAGCAAGACAAGGCCCCTTTGAACTATAAAGCGGGACTTCACAAAACGGCGGAAGCGCAGAAGACGTCCTGCGGGGGGTGTCATAACCCCGGTGGAATGGCCTTTGAATCGAAGGGCAACTGCGCGAAGTGCCACGTGAAAGGCTGATTAGCCTCGGATTAATGGCTCTGTAGCCGGTGACGTGAGATCGGCGAAGATGAAACCGTCGCGCTCGAGTATCTCGCCGACGGTGACAGGGATTGGGTGGCGGAAGCCGGGGGCGTCGTAGACAAAGGAATGGAACTCGCCGTTTTCGCCGCAAGGATCGATTTGCGGGGGCAGGTCGGCGAGGAATTGGGAGTCGAAGTCGCGGCCGGCGAATTCGGCGGGGAGGACGCGAGGGTCGACGCAGGTGATTTTGGCGCGGAGGCCGGAGGCGATCATGGTGCGGGCGAGCGAGGCGGTGGGGATTTGCCAGACGGGGAAGATGGGTTCGAGCCCGGTGCCGGCGAGTTGCTTTTCGCGATAGGCGCGGATGTCGGTGAGGAAGAGATCGCCGAACGCCATGGCTTGGACGGCTTCGGCAGTGGCACGCTGGCAGAGCGCGGTCATGCGGGTTTCGTATTGTTCATTGGAGCAGGGCCAGGGGAGGGGAACGGTCCAGAGCGGGAGGCCGAGGGATTCGGCTTGGAGCTCCAGAAGCTCGCGACGGACGGCATGCATGGCGACGCGGTCGAATTGTTCGTTCAAGGTGGTGAAAAGAGCGACGACTTCGATGGTGGGATCTTGGCGGAGGAGGTGCAGGGACCAGGCGCTGTCTTTACCGGAAGACCAAGAGACGGCGACGCGGGTGACCGGCTCCCTCACGGTCGCGGCTCGGTAAGTCAAGCGGCGACAGGCAGGCGTTCGCTCGTGGCGACGGTGCGGCTGAGCCAGGCGTACAGGCCGAAGAGAACGGCGGTGTAGAGGACATCGCTTGCGAGAGTCCAACCGAAGAACGGGATGGCGGCGACGTAGCAGCTCGCTAAACCCGAGGCAGTGCGCGGATAGGCTTGGAACCAGAGCCAGCTTCCGAAATTGGTGATGAGGAAGAATTGGATGCTGTTGACGACGGTGACCGCGGCGATGCGCGCGATGCTCTCGGTATTGCGGAGCCGGCGGCCGAGCCAAACGCTGATGAGAAAGCTGGCGTAGATGAAGAGCGAATATTTTGTGTAGGGCTGGACTCCGTAAAACGAAGCCAGGATCGGATCGGTGACGGCCATGAGGGCCATCGGGACCAGGTAAGCTTGCCAGCTCGGAAGGCGCGCGCCGGAGAACAGGCTGGTGGCACCGACGGGAGCGAAATTCGGCGGATGCGGCAGCAGGCGCGCGACGGCACCCAGCACCGTGAGGGACAGAGCGGCGGGACGCCAGTTGGAGTTGGTCATCAACTAGGATTATATCGAAGCCGTAGCGGCGGAGCTGATCGGCATACCCGAGCTTGACCACGCGCGAAGGGCTAGAGAAGTGCTACCACCAGCCCCCGCGCGAGTGATCGGGTAGTTCACCTGGGCTTGTCAGGCGTCAAGCGCTTGCGCAGTATAACTAGTCCGATGAGTCCAGAGCCGATGAGCAAATACGTTCCGGCTTCAGGAGCCGCTGTGAGATCCGACGCACCGAAGCTGAAGTTATCGACGAACGCATCCGACCCGCCGTTGTAGGCGCTTCCGGCCAGCGTCAATTGCAAGGAGGAGATCGGTGTATCGGAAGTGATTCCCCAGAAGGTCTCGGTGTTTTGGCTGACCGTCGGCACGGTGTACTGATTGCCTGCCACGGTGATGGTGTAGCTCAACGCGGCTGGGCTGGCGGTCCATAGATCCATTCCGAGCGCGGTGACGTTGGCGGGAAGAACAATGTTGATGTACGGCAGAGGCGAGCTCGAATTGGGCCGGTCCATGCTTTGGATCAAGGCGTCGCTGGTGCCGTCGTCGTACCACGGGGAAATGCTGGTATCGATCACCTGAATGTCAGACACTCCGGCGTAGGTATAGCCGATGAACTCGACGCCATCGGAGGTGACGCCTGTGGCGCCGAAGTAATTGGTGACCGTTCCAGGCGCGGTCAGGCCCTCAAACGTGACGGTTTGATCGCCCGGCGTGGTGGCGTTCGCCCAACTCGACGGATCGCCATAGGTGGTGATGGTGGTGGCATAGGCCGGCACGAGTGCGAGTGCGAAGCCGATGGAAAGGGACAGAATGGAAGAACGAGATATGAGCCGCATAGTTACCCCCGATTGAATTTGAAATTGGTAAGTGGGGGTGACGCGAAGTTAGTCTCGCGATCGGCTTCAAAAAATGCGATCTGCCTTACGCAAGCACGGGGCTATTGCTTTTGAAGAGATGCAGTGACCCTTGCGGCATATTCCTTCGCTTTGGCGAAGACGGGGGCGGAATCGAGCGTGAGCGAGCGGCCGGCGCGCACGATGGGTTTTCCTTCGACGACGGTGTCGTCCACGTCCGATCCTTTGAGCGCGTAGACGATTTGCGAATACACGTGGTACATCGGCACGGCATGCGGGCGATCGAGGCGTAGCGTGATGAAGTCGGCACGCTTGCCGGTTTCGAGCGATCCGATGTCCTTATCGAGGCCGGCGGCGCGGGCTCCGAGGATGGTGGCCATGGCGATGGCTTGTTCAGCAGGAATGACGGTGGGATCGCCGGTACTGACCTTTTGCAAGTCGGCCGCGAGGTTCATTTCTTCCATCATGTCGAAATCGTTGTTGCTGCCGGCGGGGCCATCGGTGCCGAGGCCGACGGGAATGCCGAGCCCGAGCAGCTTCACCACGGGCGCTATGCCGCTGGCGAGTTTCATGTTGCTGGAGGGGCAATGCGCGACGCCGGTGCCGTGCGCCTTCAGGATCTTGGCGTCGGAGGCGTCGAGCCAGACGCCGTGGGCGACCAGGGTCCAGCCGTTGAGAACGCCAAGCGATTCGATCAGGCGCGTAGGGGTCATGTGCCGGGTGCGAAGGGCGTCGTCATTTTCGGTTTTGGTTTCGGAGAGGTGCATGACGAGCGGGGCCTTGTATTTGTTGGCGAGCTGGCGCGCGGCTTTGAGATCGGCGTCGTTATTGGTGTAGATGGCGTGGGGGGCGACGGCGGGGATGACGAGAGGATCGCCGCGATAATCCTGAATGAATTTTTCGGTGTAGCGCAGCATGTCCTTGGGCGTGGCGGAGTCGGGCGACTTGAAGCGGATCATGGTCTCGCCCAAGATCGCTCGCATTCCCGCTTCTTTGGTGGCTTTGGCGGCGCTGTCCTCGAAATAATACATGTCGACGAAC
Source organism: Bryobacterales bacterium (assembly GCA_963772905.1). Taxonomy (GTDB): domain Bacteria; phylum Acidobacteriota; class Terriglobia; order Bryobacterales; family Bryobacteraceae; genus Palsa-89. Next base: position 599,674 of record CAVYZD010000003.1, read on the forward strand.
GTGGTGGTGCCGGACAGCATCATTTCGAGGCAGGCGAGGCGGGTGCCCCAGAGCACGAAGTCCGGCGTGACGTTCTTGGCTTCGGCGGGGAAGATGAATTTGTTGAGCCAGTCTTGAAGCTTCATGTCGTCGGCGATGCCGCGGAAGAGCGACATGGCGGCGTGGGTGTGAGTGTTGATGAGGCCGGGCATGAGGATGTCGTCCGGGCGGTCGGCATGCTGGCGCGCTTGGAATTGCTTTTCGATGTCGGCTCGCTTGCCGACGCCGACGATACGCCCGGCGCGGACGGCGATTGCACCGTTGTCGATCAGGTGGCGCTGGGCGTCCATGGTGACGACGTAGCGGGCGGTGTAGATCCAGTCGGCGGGTTCGGCGGTGAGGCAGAGTGCGGTAAGTAGAAGAGAGCTAAATAAACGAAGCATCGAAGGGCCTCGGGAAGAGATCTTTCAGGTGGAGCGTTTCGGTTTTGCCGTGGAGGTTCGTGAGCGTGAGCTCGATGTCGCCGCAAAATTCCCATAGGATCTGGCGGCAGGCTCCGCAGGGCGGGGTGAGAACGTCGGTGTCGGCTGCGATCGCGATGCGTTGGAATTTGCGCGCGCCTTCGGAGATGGCTTTGAACACGGCGACGCGTTCGGCGCAGACGGTGAGTCCATAGGTGGCGTTTTCGACGTTGCAGCCGGTGAATACGCGGCCGTCGGTGGCTTCGAGCGCGGCTCCGACGAGGAAGTGCGAATAGGGCGCGTGCGCGTGATTGCGGGCGGCGAGGGCGGCGTCGGTGAGCGTCATAGTTTTGGCAAGAGCGCCTTCAGGAGACGGATCAGCGTGTCGCGCACCTGGTACCCGGCCTCCAGCACTTCTTTATGATCGAGCTTTTGCGGCAGGATCCCGGCGGCCATGTTGGTGACGCACGAGATGGCGAGCACGCGCATGCCGAGATAGTTCGCCACGATGACTTCCGGCACGGTCGACATACCGACCAGGTCCGCGCCGATGGCTCGAAGATAGCGAATCTCGGCGGGTGTTTCGTAGGTCGGGCCGGTGAGCGCCGCGTAGACGCCTTCGTCCAATTGGATCTTCAGTTGATGAGCAACTTCGCGCGCAAGGGTGCGGTAACGGGCCGAGTAGGCCTCGCTCATGTCGGGGAAGCGCGGTCCTTCGGCATCGTCGTTCGGTCCGATCAGAGGGTGTGAACCTTGAAGATTGATGTGATCGGAAATCAGAACTAATGCACCTTGTTTATATGAGAGGTTGATGCCGCCGGCGGCGTTGGTGAACACCACACTTCGCGCGCCCAGCCGATGCAGGATGCGGACGCCCATGGTGACTTGCGCGGGCGAATAGCCTTCGTACAGATGAGCGCGGCCGGCCATGACGGCGACGTCGAGCTTGCCCAGTTTTCCGAACACAAGCTTTCCCGAATGGCCGACGGCGGTGGACGCGGGCCAGCCCGGAATTTCGGAGTAGGGAATCGAGATGGGATCGGCTAGTTCGTCGGCGAATGCGCCGAGGCCGCTGCCCAGCACGACGGCAACGTGCGGCTCGCGCACCGTCACGCTGCGTATATAAGAGACAGCTTCCTGCATGCTACAAAAGCATGCCCGCGATGCAGGCCGACATGAAATTGGCCATGGTTCCGGCGGCCACGGCTTTCAGTCCCAGGCGCGCGAGGTCGGATTTACGGCTTGGTGCGAGCGCTCCGATGCCGCCGATCTGGATCGCGATGGAGCTGAGATTGGCAAAACCGCACAGCGCGTAGGTGGCAATGGTGAAGGAGTGCGGATCGAGGTTGGGTTTCATCGGGCCGAGTTCCTGAAATGCGACGAATTCGTTCAGCACCAGACGCGTGCCGAGGAGGTTGCCGATGGTCCGGCAGTCATGAAACTTGATGCCGAGGAGCCAGGCAATTGGCGAGAAAACGGCGCCCAGAATCTGCTCGAGCGAGGTATGGAAATAGCCGAGGATCCCGTTGCACATGGCGATCAGGGCCAGGAACGCGATCAGCATGGCGGCGATGTTCAGCGCCAGATGTAATCCGTCGCCCGCGCCGCGCGCCGCTGCATCGATGATGTTCACACCAGGCCTTTCCACTACTACCTTGACTCGGCCCGCGGTGACTGGCTTCCCGGTTTCGGGCACCAGGATTTTGGCGAGCATGATGGTGGCGGGCGCGGTCATGATCACGGCCGTGAGCAAATGGCGGATCTCGACGTGCGCCATTAAGACGTAAGCTGCCATGGTGGCGCCCGAGACGTGCGCCATGCCGCTCACCATGATGGTGAACAGCTCGGACTCGGTGAGGCCTTCCAGGAATGGGCGAATGGTGATGGGCGCTTCGGTTTGGCCCATGAAGATGCTAGCGGCCACGTTGGTGGATTCCGCGCCGCTCGCGCCCATGACGCGCTGCATGATCACCGCCATGGCGTTGACCAGCACTTGCATGACGCCCAAGTAATAAAGGATGGCGAACAGGCTGCAGATGAAGATGATGATGGGCAAAACCTGGAACGCGAAGATGGCGGGTTGGCCGCCGCCGAGCTGATCGCCAAAAACAAACTTGCTGCCGGCTTGGGAATAGCCGATGACGGCATTCACCTTGTCGCTCATGACTTCGAACGCGCGCGCGGCGGGGGTTCGGAGCACGATAAAAGCGAACGTGAGTTGGAGGCCGACGCCCCAGAAAATCAGCGACGGTCGGATGGAGCGCTTGTGGGTGGAGAAGAGAACGCAGACCAGCAGAATCGCGAGGATTCCCAGTATGCCGGTGAAGCGCTCCATTATGTATTTAGACCGACTCCCTGACGGTCGCGGCTCGGTAAGTCGCGGCTCAGCTTACGACTTCGAGGATCAGCTCCCGCTCCTCGGGAGGTTGTGCTGAAATGCGGAAGGCGTCTTCGATTTCAGCTGATGCCTCCTCGACGTGTTCGTCGCGCGTGTAATAAACGCGGCACAATACCGCGCCCGCATCCACCTTGTGGCCGACCTTCACTTCCAGGATCACGCCGACGGCCGGGTCGATGGTATCTTCTTTCAGATTGCGGCCCGCGCCGATGCGGGAAGAGGCCAAGCCGATGTCTTCGGCGGCGATCGCGCTGACATAACCCGCGCGCGGTGACGCAATTTCACGGACGCCGGTGGCATTGGGCAGAAGCTCGAACCGGTCGAGAACTTGCGAATTTCCGCCTTGGGCTTCGATCACTTCTTTGAACTTGCGGTAACCCGAGCCATCCAGCAGCTTCTGCTGTGCCAATTCGCGCGCTTCCTCCAGCGTGGGAACAATCTTGGCGAGGAAGATCATGCGGGCGGCCAGTTCGAGCGATAAGCGGGTGAGATCGGTGGGTCCGGCGTTCTGTAACGTCTGAGAAACCTCCATCACTTCGAGAGCGTTTCCAACCGCGTAGCCGAGCGGTTGATTCATGTCGGTGATGAGCGCTTGAACGCGTTTGTCGGCGCGGCGTCCGATGCCGACCATCATCTGTGCCAGACGGCGGGCGTCCACCTGTTTCTTCATGAATGCGCCGTTGCCGACTTTGACGTCGAGGACCAGTGCGTCCACGCCCTCGGCCAGCTTCTTCGACATGATGGAAGTGGCGATCAACGGAATGGATTCCACGGTCGCGGTGGCATCCCGGAGAGCGTAGAGCTTGCCGTCGGCGGGGGCGACCTCCGCGGTCTGCCCAATGAAGGCGAGGCCGTGCGTTGCGAGCTGCTGCTTGAACTCGTCAATGGTGAGATCGGTGCGGAAGCCAGGGATGGATTCCAGCTTGTCGAGCGTACCGCCGGTGTGGCCGAGGCCGCGGCCCGACATCATGGGCACGACGACGCCGGCGGCTGCGGCAAGCGGAGCCGAGATCAAACTGGTTTTGTCGCCCACCCCGCCCGTGGAATGCTTGTCCACTTTAATTCCGGGAATGGAGCTGAGGTCAACCGTTTCGCCAGAGCGGACCATGCACTCAGTGGCCGCGCTAACTTCGCGATCCGTCATTCCGGAATGGAAGACGGCCATGAGGAAGGCAGACATCTGATAATCCGGAATTTCATTCCGGTTGTAGCCCTCCACAAGCGCGGCAATTTCCTCTGGCGATAGTTCTTCACCATCTCGTTTTCGGTGGATCAAATCGACAGTTCGCATTATGAGTCCTTCAGCGTACCATCTTATGTATTTGAAAGTAAAGGATGTGTGCATGCAAGCGCGGGTGGCCTGGAAGGCTTGACTTTGGATCGCTGCCAGAGACACAATATAGTCCTCGAAAAGCGCTTCTATAGGGGAAGCGCAGGGAACATTTTCGCGCCGTCATTCCCAGGGATGTACTTGTACGCGGACTTGCTTGGGGAAGCGAGTTTCGCCGGAATGGCGATGGGGAATAGTGGCGGCAAATCAAGGTCCGTGGTTGACCTGAAGAATTCAGCTCCGGGGAGAGCACACAATGGCAAAGTTTTGCGCAAGTGGGCATCAGATGGAGGATTCCTGGGAAGTTTGTCCGTATTGCCAGCGGACGGGATATCAATCGGCAACCGTTGCCGCGAGCGCAAAAGCGCGGCTGGAACCGGAAGCACAGCGCGAAGTAGCGGCGCATCGTGAGGCGGCGGGCAGCCGCAGGACTATGGTGCTGGCTGACAAGCGCAAGGGTCCGGTGGTGGGGTGGTTCGTGGCATTGACGGGCGAGCAGAAGGGCGAAGATTTCCGGATTCGCGAGGGCCAGAATACGATTGGGTCGGCTTCGGATGCGGATATCGTGCTGCGCGATGCGGCGATCGCGGGGAAACATGCCAGCCTGCGTTATAAAGACGAGAAGTTCACGATTACCGATCTGGATTCCACCAACGGAACCTTCTTGAATGACCGGACCGACCCCATTGCAAGGGAAGAGCTGAAAGACAACGACATCGTCCGCATGGGTGAAGTGCGGATGAAGTTCAAGTGCCTGTGAGCTGAAGACTCGTCGCGCGACAATGGGATCGTGACACGGGCGCTACCGCTGTTTCCGCTCGCGCTTTTCCTGGTCAGGCTGCCTACCGTACAATTAACATCCGAAGCGGCCGCCGCCTTCGATCGCTACCTGGAGCAAGCCGAAGCAAGGATGAGCTCAGATCCCGTTCGCGATCCAACGCTGCGGGGCGGGGAAATGAGTATCGAATCTGTCGGTGGTGGCGGTACGAAGGTGCCCGGCGGAATGATCCAGGATTGGGTCGGCACGATGTTCGTTCCCGGCGCGACTCTGGATCAGGCGCGTGCCGTGCTCCAGGATTATGCCAGCTACAAAACGTTCTACGCTCCTCAAGCGATCGAATCCAAACTGCTGGGGCATCGCGACGACGAGTACGACGTTTTCTTGCGGCTGCATGAGAAACACATCCTCTCTGTTGTGCTGAATACGACGTATCACGTGCGCTACGGCATGCCGGACGCGCAGCATTTAACGGTGACGTCGTATTCGACCCGGATCGGGGAAGTGAAGGATCCGGAAAAGTCTTATGATGACGAGCTGCCGGTGGGCAACGACTCCGGATTCCTGTGGCGCCTGAATACGTATTGGCGATTCCGATCCGCTGACGGCGGCGTGTACGCGCGGTGCGAAGCGATCTCGCTTTCGCGCGACGTGCCGTTCGGGCTGGGCTGGATGTTGAAGGGGTTTCTGGAGAGATTCCCGAAGGAGTCCATGATGAATACGTTGCGTGGCACGCGAGACGCGATTATCAATCGGAAGCGTGGCTAGGACCAATAGGGTTGACTTAAGCTTGGTAGCTTCCCGAATCAAGCCCTTTCTAGCTGCTGACCCGTCGGTGGCGGGATCCTCGTGTGGAACCACCTTGTCTCCGTGCGGCCGACTATCCGACCGGAGCCGCCAGTAAACACTACGCCGTTACTCGCGGGCAAAATTCTTGATATCTATATTGGTCCTTGACGATGCTACTATAGAGTAGTAGAGTCATCCACAGGATAGTAGATCCAGATGACCAAGCCGAAACTAAGTAAGCTTGAACTTCAAATTCTGGAAGCCCTCTGGGCTCATGGGAAGGCGTCCATTCGAGAAATTCAGGAGGCTTTTCCGGAGCCTCGTCCCGCATACACTACCATTCAGACAACCGTATACCGGCTAGAAGGAAAGAAAGCCGTACGTCGCGTTCGTAAGATCAGCAATGCCCACATCTTTGAGCCGATTGTGGCCCGGGAAGTCACACGGCACCGGCTGCTCGACGAGATTCTTGGTTTCTTCGGAGGGCGAGCCCAACCTATGATGACGCAGCTCGCTGAGGCCGGGAAACTGACGCTCGAAGACATTCGTCAGTTGGAAAAGACGATCAGGAAGCTTGACCTGCGACGGAAAGCGGAAAGGACGAGCAAATCGAAATGATCGGAGAACTGACCAACCATCTCTTCCAATCGACGTTATTCGCTGTCGTAGCGGGGCTGTTGACGATTACGTTCCGCAAGAACCGGGCGCAGGTCCGTTACTGGTTGTGGTTGAGCGCGTCCTTGAAGTTCCTGGTCCCGTTCTCCTTGCCCATGAGTTTGGGAAACCACCTGCAGTGGATGCCGGTCGCGAAGAAGATTGCGGCGTCGGCTGTCTCGACCGCGATACTGCAAATTACTCAGCCATTTCCCAACAGCCCGGCGTTGGTTCCCTCCGCGCCAGGCCATGCCGATTGGACACCAGCCGCTCTGCTCGCCGTGTGGTTTTGCGGGTTTGCGGTGATTGCGCTGATACGCGCTGGGAGCTGGCGCCGTATTCGGGCGGCGGTACGCTCCAGCACCCCGATTGGCATGCTGGCGAGCATGCAAGTTCGCTCTTCGCCGGGCCTGCTGGAACCCGGAGTCGTCGGATTGTTCCGCCCTATTCTCCTTCTGCCCGCGGGCATTGCGGAATGTCTCGATCCGCCTCAATTGGAGGCGGTGCTGGCCCATGAGTTGTGCCACGTCCGGCGGCGCGATAACCTAACTTCCGCGATCCACATGATCGTAGAGGCGCTCTTCTGGTTTCATCCGCTGGTGTGGTGGATCGGCTCGCGGCTGGTGGAAGAACGCGAGCGAGCCTGTGACGAAGCCGTGCTGACCCTGGGTAGCGAGCCGCACGACTACGCCGAGGGAATTCTCAACGTCTGCAGGAGTTACCTGGAGTCGCCCCTGTCTTGCGCGTCCGGAGTAACGGGGTCAGATCTCAAGAAGCGAATCCATACGATTCTGACGGGTCGCATTGGGCGCGACCTGACCCTCGCAAAGAAACTGACCCTGCTGACAGGGGGGATTGCGGTTATAGGACTGCCGATTCTAGTTGGCGTGATCGGTGCTGCGCAGCCGGCCGGAACTCGTCCTGCGTTTGACGTGACCTCGGTCAAGCCCCGAGCCGGCAGCGCACAATATCTCGCCTTCCGCGGCGATCCTGGAGGAGTCCACCTGGAGGGTCCGCTGAGCTTCTTTATTCGATTCGCTTATGCAGTGCAGGACTATCAGCTGGAGGGCGGGCCTGGCTGGATCCATTCCGACATGTACGTGGTCGAAGGAAAGGCGGCTGCCACCCACAGCCCGAAGGAAATGAGGAGCATGCTGCAGACAATGCTGGAAGATAGATTCGCTCTAAAAATGCACCGCGAGACTAAGGAAGGATCGGTCTATTCGCTGGTTGTGACACGAAAGGGATCGAAGATGAAGCCGTGGATTGAGGGCAGCTGCGTCGATTCCGGGCTTGGCAAGCCGCTGGAGCCCGGGGCGATCGCCTGCGGTTACCGGCCAGGAACGGGTACCCTCGACTCGCAGGGTGTAGCAGTCGCAGCTCTGGCCGATTTCCTTTCGTCGATCATGGGCCGCCCCGTTGTCGACAAGACTGGGCTGACCGGAAGGTTCGATTTCCACCTGGAATACAAGATCGATCAGGCTACAGCAGGATTTCAGGCCACCGACTCGAACGCCGACGATAACCGAGCGACGATTTTCACGGCTCTTCAGGAGCAGCTCGGGCTGCAGTTGAAATCAGGCACGGGCCCGTGTGAATACCTGGTCATCGACAACGCTGAGAAGCCGTCCGAAAATTAGCTTCTCGTGGCCAGGCTTTGATTCGATCCATCACCCGCATCAGTGCGTCTCCGGCCACTTTGTCTATTCCATAAAACGCCGGAGTCTAAAAGAGCCAGCCCAACGCACTACTCCGTCTCCAGACCATCTCCTCAATATGGCGCCCTAAGCCGCGGCGAGACCGGCTTCGACGAGATTACTCGTGCCTAGTCGGGCAGCGTTCACCTAACTTTCGGCCTGCGCCGGAGTGCTCTGACCGAAATACGCGCTGCTCGGACAGACCATCGGCGGGTTCACTGCGCTAAGTGAACAGCTTTGGTGCTAGGCCTGCCCCGCTCGGTTGACGCGCGGCGCCGCGATGCCAGGCTGCACGCGGTCGTCCGGCATGGGTTGGCCGAACGTTTGAATCACTGGAATCACGCCGCCCCAGACCGGCAGCGCGTAATCTTCTTCGTCATCGATGGGCGGGCCGGTGCGAATTTTCGCCGAGACCTCGTCGAGAGGCAATGCCAGGACGCCAGTGGCTTTCAGCTCTTGATCGGTCGGCTGCTTGGCCTGTTCCCAACGGCCGGGAATGACGTGATTGGTGAAGAGCCGCAGCGCCTCGCGCTTTTCGTCGAGATCGGTGACGTGACGAGCTTTGCCAAGTACGACCACGGACCGGTAGTTGATGGAGGTGTGGAACGACGAGCGCGCCAGAACCAATCCGTCGATCAAAGTGACCGTGAGGCAGATGTCCAGTTCGCGGCTGGCCACGCCCATCACGCGGCTGGCGGGCGATCCGTGAATATAGATCTGCTCGCCCGAGCGTGCATATGCGGTGGGGATGACGTACGGCTGTCCATCGATCAGGTTCACGAATCCCACATGGCACACAAAGCCTTCGTCCAGAATGGCGTGGACCTGCGCTTTGTCGTAGACGCCGCGTGTGGATCGGCGGCGCACCTGGGTTCGCTCGGTGGGTGAGTAAGTATCCATCGTACCTCGACAGTAGCGAACAATCTGGTTGGTCGAAAGATCCACTTTTGGTAATCTGGAGCAGTCCACTTTTATGCGCACCGCGATCGTGCTCGACCGGGCGTCTTCGGCGCCGCTGCATCGCCAGATCTACGATCAATGGCGGCAAGGCATCTTGACGGGCCGGTTCCGCTGCGCCCAGCGGGTTCCATCCACGCGCGAGCTATCGGTGGCGCTCGAAGTTTCGCGCAGCACGGTGACGCAGGCGTACGATCAACTGATCGCCGAAGGATACTTGGAGTCGTCCACGGGTTCGGGAACGTTCGTGTGCCGCGAGCTTCCCGACGAATTGCTGCGGCCCAATCACAAGCACGCCCCGCGTGTGGAGCAGGCGCCTGCGATCCGGCTGTCGCGCTACGCCGCCGGCCTGAACGACGATTTCTATCCGACGCCTCCAACGCCAGGTTTTATCCGCTTCACGCAATGGCGGCCGGATCTCGGGCTATTCCCGATTACGATCTGGCGCAAGCTGGTGATGCGGCGGCTGCGGTCGGCAACGACGGAGCTGTTCGACTATTCGGACGAATCCGCCGGCTACGGGCCCCTGCGGGAGGAAATCGCAGCTTACGTGTCGCGATCACGAGCGGTACGATGCACAGCGGAGCAGGTGATTGTGGTCAGCGGGTCGGCGCAGGGGCTGGATCTTTGCGCGCGGCTGCTGCTGGAAGCGGGCGATGAGGTGGCCATCGAAAATCCGGGATACCCGGGGGCGCACCGCACCTTCGGAGCCTACGGCGCACGGCTGCGCCCGGCGCGAGTGGATGAAAGCGGGATCGTGATCGGCGATCTCGGCAAGAAGAGCCGCATGGTTTACGTTACGCCGTCGCATCAATATCCAAGCGGAGTCGCGATGTCGCTCGGGCGCCGGCTGGAACTGATCGAATGGTCGCGCCGCAACCACGCGGTGATCACCGAGGACGATTACGACAGCGAGTATCGTTACAGCGGGCCGCCACTACCGTCGCTGCAGGGGCTGGCGGAGGGCGGTGCGGTGATTTACCTCGGAACATTTTCGAAAGTGATGTTTCCATCGCTGCGGATCGGATATGTAATCGCGCCCGAGGGACTGGCGGCGCGGTTCCGCCGCGCCAAGTGGCTGGCGGATCGGCACACGCCTTTCCCCGAGCAAGCGGCGCTCGTCGACTTCATCGCCGAAGGGCATTTGGAGCGCCACATCCGTCGAATGCGCCGCGTCTACGGTGAGCGACGGAGCGCGTTGGTGGAATCGTTGGAGCGTTACCTGGGCGATCGCGTTCAAATCCGGGGCGACGCGGCTGGAATGCATGTCTTGGTGCGGTTCAAGGGTGATCGAATCGCGGAGAAGGCCGCGACCGCGAAAGTGCAACTGATCAGCTCACGGGGCTGCTACTTGAAGGAACCGCCGCCGGGCGAGTTCATTCTGGGGTTTTCATCGATCGGCGAGCGAACGATTCGCGAGGGAATCCGCCGGCTGGCGGAGGCTATTCTATAACCGGCATCGAGTAACGGTACTCGCGGCGAAACACTTCGCCGAAGATTTCGAGCATCGCGTCATGCACGAAGCCGTTGTCGGCCAATAAATGCGGGCCTCTCAAACGCGCAGGCTCACCATGCATGTCTGAACATCGGCCACCCGCTTCGGTGACCAACAAGGTGCCAGCAGCCATGTCCCAGGGATTCAGGCCAAATTCCCAGAACGCGTCCAAGCGGCCGCACGCAACGTAGGCGAGGTCGAGCGCGGCGGCTCCGGCGCGACGCACGCCGTGCGTGATCATGGCGAGCTGATAGTAGAAATGCACGTTGACATTCTGATGCCGTTTGCGGCTGGGAAAGCCGGTGGCCACCAGCGTGTCGTCCACGTGCTGGACGCGCGAAACGTGGATGGGCTTGCCGTTCAAGTGCGCGCCCGATCCGAGTTCGCAAGCGAACATTTCATTGCGCTCGGGATCGAAGATGACTCCGGCGATGATTTGTCCGGCCTTTTCGAGCGCCAGCGTGACGTTGTACATGGGAAAGCCATGGGCGAAGTTCGTGGTGCCGTCCAAGGGGTCGACGTACCAGCAATACTCGGCCGACTCGCCGGCGTGCCCGCCGCTTTCTTCGGCGACGATGGAATGGGTTGGGAAATGCGCGCGCAATCGTTCGATCACGAGCTTTTCGGAGGCGCGGTCGGCCTCAGTCACCAGATCAAACTCGCCCTTTAGTTCAAAACCGATGCGACGTTCGAAGAAGCCGTGGAGCAGAGCACCAGCTTCGCGGGCGATCTCCGCGCTGATATCCAGATAAGAAGGCATTTGATTTTAGATCCGGGATTTTGCCGCGGGACGTGGCGTCAGGCTTCCGGCTCTTCGTACAGATACTTGATATCGTGCTTGTACAGGAAAAGATTCGGCGCGCCATCGCGCGTCACCCGGATAAAATTCGCGTCGTAGAACTCGATCACGCCAACCACCTCTTCGTTACTGCTCAGCCGGATGCGCACCGGAATTGCCTCGTCGATCAGGTAACGAAGGTACTTCACTTCTTCGAAGGTTTGCTCCGGGGCTTTCGTCTTGGCTTTCATGCCTTCCTCCACGTCACTGCCCCAGGCCCGATCGAGACTCATTTGCATCCCCATAATAGCCACTGCGCGTTGTGACGCGCAAACCTCGATTCGCCAAATTGCCTGGCACGGTGACTTTCAACGTGTGAAAGCGATCCTTGGCGGGAGGCACGTCCTTGGGATAGAAACCGATGAGGTACTGCGTTCGGAGTTCGCGTAGAATGTCGTCGAAGGCGCGATCGAGCTGCGCGCCCAGGCTCGGCGTAAATACGTGGCCGCCGGTGCCTGCCGCCAGCGTCGTGAGCGCGTTTTCGCCGCCGATGTTGCGGCCGGCGTCGTTGGTGATAGGAACCACCAGCACCGGATACAGGATGGCGTCAGCCAGTTGCGCGGATTCGAGCGCCTGATGATAGTCCTTCGAGCTCGTCGTGTCGCCGCCGTCGGTCACCAGCACCATGACGTGCCGGCCTTTGCGGAATTCCAGCTCGCGCGAGACCAGGAAGATGGCGTCGTAGAGCGAGGTGCCGCCTTCGGACTTGAGCTGCTTCAACGTGGCGTCCACGCGGGCGAAACGCCGCGTATAGCTTGTCCACGCGCGCACCATCCAATTGAAGCTATAGAGCGCCACGGTGTCGTCGGGGTTGCCTTCGCCCAGCAGGACTTTGAGAAACCGGCTCACCGAATCTAGTTCGTAGTGCATTTCGATGCCGGTGGACGCGCTGGTGTCCACCATCATGGCGACAGAGAGGGGTTGTTCGGTTTCGCGATCGAACACCGCGATGTCCTGTTTGACGCCGTTATCGTAAACGGCGAAATCGCTTTTGTTGAGCGATCCGATGAGTTGGCCGGAGGCATCCTTCACCGAAACCAGCATGCGGACCAGGCGCACGTTGACGCGGATGACGCCATCCTGTTGCCGCACGGGGCCGGATGGCTGCGCGCACAGATAGAAAGCCGCGAAAACGAAACAAGCAAAAGTGCGGATCACTTTTTCCCGGAGCGTCACTTTTTCCCGGAGCGTCACTTCTTCCCGGTGGGTCACTTCCTGAGGACGGACTCGTCCCATTCCCCTTCAACCCAAACTTCTCCGTCGGCGAAATGCTCCTTTTTCCAAATGGGAACGATGCGCTTCAGACGGTTGATGCCTTCGAGCGCCGCTTCGAACGCGGGCTTGCGGTGCGGCGCGGTGACGACGATCGCCACGCTGGCTTCCCCGATCTGGAGGCGTCCCAGCCGATGCACCATCGCGATGCGGCTGATGGCATGGGCTCCCAGGATTTCTCGCCCGATTTCGGCCATCATCTTTACGGCCATCGGTTCGTAGCATTCGTAATCCAGAAATTTCGTGGCGCGGCCCTTGGTGTTGTTTCTGACGACGCCCTCGAAATCGACCACAGCCCGTCCTCGCCGCGGAGCAACTGGCGCGCCAGGCCCTGGGTGTCGATGGTTTCGCGAGTCAGGGCGAAGAAGCATCCGGTATCGGTGTCGTGGATCTCGTGCGTGTAGCGGCCGGGGCGTTCTCCCGTACCTCCGCTGACGGGTGGCAGGAACGCGATTTCGTCGCCCTCGTGAACCGCGGCGGAACGGCCGCAGAATTCGTGATTGCAGGCCAGCACAATGCTCGATTCCAAATCGGTGAGGCGCGGAAAGTCGTGCGCATAGCGCGTGAAAACGGAATCGACACGCGCGCCGTCGGCCACTTCGATATGGTCTTCGGCGAGGCCGACAATATCCCGCAACATGCCGAAAAATAGCACCTTTACGCGCACGATTGTCATAGTAACAGACGGTTGAGGCGCGTTCGGGTTTCAGCGTTTCAAGCGCCGAACCGGCGTGCTACAATCCGCGCATGGTGCGCTTCGCTGCACTCCTTCTATCCGGCATCGGACTGTCAGCCGCGGTGATGCCGCCCGACGCCGATCGTCAACTGGCGCGCGAGATATATAAGGAGATGATCGAGATTCGCTCAGGCTACACCACCGGATCCACGACTCCGGTGGCGGAGGCGGTGGCTGCGCGGTTGCGCGCCGCGGGCTTTCCCGAAGCCGACATTTTTGTGGGCGGCGCCAGTCCAAAAAAGGCGAATCTGGTGGTGCGCTATCACGGAACCGGCGCGCGACGTCCGATTCTGCTGCTCGCGCACACCGACGTGGTGGAGGCGAACCGCGAGGATTGGAGCACCGATCCGTTTCAGTTCATCGAGAAGGACGGCTACTATTACGGACGCGGCACCGCCGACGACAAGGCACAAGCGGCGGTGTGGATCGCGAACCTGATTCGGTTGAAGCGCGAGGGGTTCAAACCGTCGCGTGACATTATCGTGGCGCTGACTGCGGACGAAGAGGGCGGCGGTCCATACAACGGCGTCATGTGGCTGCTCAAAAACAAACGCGAGTTGATCGATGCGGAGCTCTGCTTGAACGAGGGTGGCGGCGGTGTGATGGTGGCCGGCAAGAAAATCGCGAACAATATTCAGGTCAGCGAGAAATCCTATGCCGATTTTAAGTTTGAGGTGCACAACCGAGGCGGCCACAGTTCGGTGCCGGTGCCCGATAACGCGATTTATCATTTAGCGACGGCGCTGGAGCGGCTTTCGCGCTACAGCTTCCCGCTGAAGACGGACGAAGTGACGCGGGCTTATTTTCGTGAGATGGCGAAGGTGGAGGACGGATCGTTCCGGGAGGATTTAAACAAGGTCGCTGGCGGCTCGGGCGATGTGGCGCGGGAGGCCATGCAGCGAGTAGCTTCGGCTTCGCCGCGCTGGAACTCGATGCTGCGAACCACGTGCGTGGCCACGGAACTGGCGGGCGGACACGCACTCAACGCGCTGCCGCAGCTTGCCACGGCGAACGTGAATTGCCGCATTTTTCCCGGCGAATCCATTGAATCGGTACAGAGGGCATTGCGGCAAGCAGTGGGTGACGAGCAGGTCGCAATCCACGTCCAGGGAGATGTCGACGTGGGCCCAGCGTCGCCGATGCGCCCGGATGTTCTGAAAACGGTCGCGCGGTGGAGCGATACTTTGTGGCCCGGTGTGCTCACCATTCCGGTGATGAGTACGGGCGCGACAGACGGGCGATATTTGCGCGTTGCGGGAATTCCCACTTATGGCGTGTCCGGTTTCTTCAGTGATCGGGACGATGTCCGAGCGCACGGGCGGGATGAGCGCATGAGCGTGAATTCGTTTTACGAAGGGCAGAATTTCCTGTACGAGATCGTGAAGGAACTGGCGAACTGACCGACGCCGAGCTACTGCAGGAGGTTGTGCAGGCGCTCGTCAAACGGACTTCCCAACATCGGTTGTAGCTTGTCTCGAAACTGTTTCGAGTGAGCGCTCTCTAAATGCGCGTCGAAGGCCGCGTGATTTTCCCACACTTCGACCATCGTGAAATGGTTCTTGCGCGAGAGGTCCTGGAGCAGTTCGAATCGCACGACGCCGGTGTCTTTGCGGCTGTCGGAGGCGAACTTCTGCAGGAGTTGCGTGCCATCCACCGTGTAGTTGGGAGTGAGATCGACGTGCGTGACGACGTACAGCTTGGCATCTTGGCCGAAGGCTGCAAAGGCGGCTGTCAGGAATAGGATGAGTGAAAGTCGCATGGCTTCTGATAGTCTACTCCCGATGGAACTGGATCGATTGGAGGCGCTGAAGCGGGCATTTGGGAGCGAAGAACAGGGGGCACTTCCGCTATTGCTTAGAAAAGTATTCCGTGCGCGATTCGACGATGCCGCCTCGCTCATTCGCTTCCACGAAGCGCTGCTGTTTTTTCGCGCTTATCCGCCTAACGCCGAGGTACTTCGGCTTACCGACGAACTGCTCCAGGCGATCCCGAATAAGATCGCGCAATTGCGGCGCGCGGGTGCGGACCTGACGCCGTTCGAGGAGCCAGATGTTTCCGGCATCGCCGGCACGGAGTTTTCCGCGGGGTTCACTTATGAGATCACGAGCTGGCTGGCGGAGCACCATCCCAGGGCTGTCGAAATCGATTGGGGTGGATATGATGCCGCGCTGCTCGGGCCGCTGCTGCGACGTTTGCATCCGCTCGCGGACGAAGATCTTCTGGTGGAAGCAAACATTCCGTATATGGATTGGTTTCGCGCCGCGCAGCCCAAGGGCGGATCGGATTTGCGCTGGCTACTGTCACGAATCGACAGCGCGGAGCTTTTCGCGCAGGCGAAGATCTTCATTCGCTGGCAACTCGGCGAAGGGCGCAGCACTCGAACGAATGGACGGTTGCCCGGGCGCGGCAAGCATTTCTTTCATGATGGCCGGCTGATTCGGCGCGCCGATGTGTCGCTCGCCCGTGAATTGCAATCGCCCAAGCTGTCGATCGAGAAGCTGACTCGGAGTGGGGGCGAGAAAATCCTCGATTTCGCTCGGGAGACGTCGGCGATGCGCTATCGCGAGCTGCACGGCTTCACCTTTGGCGATCCGGATCGCGTTCTCCGAGCCGAACTTGGACGTGGCGTCGAGGTCTACGTCTTCGGCGTGCCGCCGGAGCATCGTCTGCCGCTGCGCGCCTATCATGCGGGGATGTTTTTCAAGAACGGCGTCCCAATTGGCTATATCGAATGCCTGACGCTGTTCGAGCATATGGAAGTCGGCTTCAACCTCTATTACACGTTCCGCGAGGGCGAGACCGCATGGCTGTACGCGCGCCTCTTGCGCTTGTTTCATCAGCTGCTGGGCGCGACGTGCTTTGCAGTGGATCCGTATCAAATTGGCCATCATAACGAGGAAGCCATCGAATCCGGCGCGTTTTGGTTTTATCGCAAGCTCGGGTTTCGGCCGGCGAGTCGCGTGGCAGTGCGGCTGCTCGAATCCGAGGAATCCAAGATGCGTGCGGACCCCGGGCATCGCACGCTGGCTCGCACGCTCAGACGCCTGGCTGAAAGCTGGATGATCTACGAAGCCGACGGTTCCCGGGAGGGCGATTGGGATCGATTTGAAACACGCCGCGCCGCGATGGCACTCAAGCAGTCGCCGTTCTCGCCGGAGATTCAACGCACGAAGAACGCGGCGGACGAGATCACCTATGTGCGCGCGCTGATCCGCGATCCTGCTTTGCGCCGCCGCATTCTGAAATTCGGGTCTGCTCCGCCCACCTAAGGCTTGGAACTGGCGGGCTCGAAATTCAACAGACGAACCTGATAGTCGCCATACGTGCCGTTATGGTATGTGCGTTTCGCGACGACGCCGATGCCCTTCTGGAACCAAATGTAGTCGTCGTCGCCTGAACCCAGGCTGGCTTCGAGTCGCCAAGATTCGCCGGCTACCGAAATCGGATCGTCGGTGTTCCTCTTGCCCCAGCCCGCTACCGTCCAAAGGTCCCGGCCCCTTCCTTCCGCCGGGTCGGGATGCCCCCAAGTCTGGGCGTTGTGCATTGGAAAACAGATATCAGGCAATACCATATTGGCCGCAAGATCCTTCTTGAAATCAGCACTTAAGCCGTTCCGCGAGCTATCCCATCCGTAGGTGTACGAATCGTTCAGATAGTAAATGCAGTTGTTATGTATGAGGATGTTTGATTCGTAATCGGGTAACGGATTCGGTGGCGCAGTACTGTTGAGAAGCTCGACTTTTCTCCGGACCAGCGTCCCCTCGGGAATCGTTTGAATTGCAACGATTCTGTCTTCTTGCTCCCATCTCGTCACTACGGGATGCTTTCGATCGCCGCTGAGCATTTCGGTTTCGTAGGTCCAGCGATCGCCTACCTGCATGGGCAGCCACGCCCGAACAACGGCGGCCGAGTCCTGGGCAAGCGAGGTCGCGGCTGACAAAACGATTGCTAAAACAAGGAAGCGGGTTTGGGATCGCGGATGGCGAGTCCGAATGAATGTCATATCCGGTTCTCTTCCAAATCGTATCAACCCTGCGACGGACAGCCAAAGGGTGCCCGCCGCCTCTGCGCTAGGATGAAAGCCGTGGAGCGACACGATCCGCCGACCGGCGCGCCGGAACAGCCCGCATGGGTATCCCTAAAAGATGATGAGCTTCTCCAAAAGCGCATCTGCGATCTGGGCGTGCGCATTCCCGGCAGCGAGTTGGAGGGACGCGTGGCGCAGCTCCACGAGGAACTCGCCTCGCGAGGTTTGGCGTTTCGTCCGGCGTGCTATCTCGGTGACGAGTGGTTCTCGCCGGCCGGCGTTCCTGACATTGCGATTCCGTTTTATCTGGCGCACCCGCGGCTGAAGGCGCTCGAAGTCCACCAGATGCTGCAGGTGGAAGGCGGAACGCCCGAGTGGTGTTTGCAATTGCTGCGGCACGAGAGCGGGCATGCCATCGATCACGCCTATCGATTCTCATCGCGCGATGATTGGCGCGCGATGTTCGGGAGCCCTGAAACCGAATACGCTCCCGAAACCTATCAGCCCAGGCCGTACAGCCGGGGCTTCGTGCGCAATTTGCCGAACTGGTATGCGCAGGCCCATCCGGATGAGGACTTCGCCGAAACCTTCGCGGTGTGGCTTGCGGCGACGCCGGAACAATGGCGCGAGCAGTATCACGGATGGAAGGCGCTGGAGAAGCTGGAGTTCGTGCATTGCTTGATGGAAGAGGCGAAGAACATTCCAGTGAAGGTGAAGCGTGGCCGCCGCATTTACGAAGCTAGCCGGTTGAAGAAGACGCTCGCGCGATATTATTCCGAGCGCCGCAAACTTTACGCGGAAGACTTCCCGGACTTTTATGACGCCGATCTGCGCGTTATATTCGGAAATGGGGAACCAAACGGGGAGTCCGCTGCCAAAGTGATGCGTGGCAATCGCCGCGCGCTGGTCACGTCGATTGTGCGTTGGACCGGGCAACATAAGTATACGGTGGACATGCTCGTGCGCAAATTGATTGAGCGCTGCCAAGAACTGAAGCTGACCATTCCGCCGCCGATCGACCGCGCGCGAGTGTCGTTCGAATTGGCGGCGTACCTATCGGCCATGGTGACCAATCACCTGCACACGGGCCGGTTCAAGAGGTCTGTCTAGCTGTGAAGGTCCTGGTGCTGTTCGACGTTGCGTACCACACGGCGGCCGCAGGCGGGTTTTCTCCGCAAGCCCTCAAGGAAGAAGAAGGCAAGCCCACCGAAGCCGATGTGCTGGCTTGTCTGCAACAGTTGGGTCACGAAGTGGAGACGCTGGCGGTTTTCGACGATGTGGCGTGCATCGTGGACAAGTTGAAGAGCTTCGCGCCCGAAGTGGTCTTCAATCTGACCGAGTCCTTCCATTGCAATCGCGCGCACGAGCCAAACATTCCCGCGCTGCTGGAGCTGATGCGGGTGAAATACACCGGGACCCGGCCCGACGGTTTGATGCTGTGCAAGGACAAAGCGCTCGCCAAGAAGGTGCTGGCGTATCATCGCGTGCGCGTTCCGCATTTCGTGATCTCCACCGAGCAGCGTCCGCTGAAGCGTCTGCGGCGGTTCGTATATCCTGCCTTCGTCAAACCGGTGGGCGAGGAGTCGTCGGATGGAATCGCCAAGGCTTCATTCGCCAAGAGCGAGGAGGAGGCGCTGGAGCGTGCGCGCTTCATTCAAGAAAAGTTTCATTGCGACGCGCTGATCGAGGAATACATCGAAGGCCGCGAGCTGTACCTGAGCGTGATGGGCAACCGCAAGCTCACGGTGTTCCCTCCGCGGGAAATTTTCTTCCACGACGTCCCGGAGGATACTCCCAAGTTCGCGACGTTCAAAGCTAAGTGGGACGATTCGTATCGCAAGAAATGGGGCATTCAGAACGGGCCTGCCAATGAGTTGCCGGCTGGCGTTGATGAGAAACTCGCGCGGCTGGCGCGGAAGGTGTATCGGGTGCTGAAGATTCGCGGCTTTGGCCGTGTCGACGTGCGTCTCACGCAGGCCGGCGAGGTGGTGGTGATCGAGGCTAACCCGAATCCGTCGCTGGCGTGTGAGGATGACTTTGCGCAGGCGGCTTCCACCGCGGGGCTGCCGTATGACGCGCTGATCCAGAAAATTTTGGATACGGCGTGTGCTTAAGGCGGATTTTTCCCGACGTCTAATGCCAACCTCTCACTGTAGTTTTCCGTAGGCCCTCCGATAGATGGACTGAGAGCAGCGGTCGTTGACGCGGGCGCGCCTTGTGGGCTCCGCAGGCGTCGTCAGCGGCCGCTAACAGCGTCTTGTGTCCATTCGGGGGGAGGGTTCCCTTGGCCGTCCCCTCGCTTTTTTCCCTCCACCGCAGAAAGCCCCGTCGAGCGTCCCAAGCACATGCGTTTGTTTGGAAATATTATGAGCCTTTCGGGATATGATTGGCGGAAATCTAATATACTCGCCGGATGGGGTCAGACAAACAGATCCGGATTGGACGGCGGGACGGTCGTATCATTGAGCGTGTGATTGTCGCGGTATCCCCCGAGATGGCGAAGCTGCGGAGCGTTCAGCGGGAACTCAACCATTTCCTATATAGCACCGAACTCAGTTATGGCTTGGCGCTAACCGGAGAAGATGCGCGATTGGCGAATGCAGACGCATTGGTTTCGGACGTTCTTGCCGATGTGTATGCCTCGGCTTGGTACCCGAGTAACCAAGGAGAGATCCATTACAAAGTCAATACCGCGAAATTTCTTGAGCAGTTGGGCCGGAATGTCAGGTACGTCTCGCGCGCTGTGATTGTTCAGTGGGTTCCTTACTTTGAGGAGTACCTCGAACGGCGCGTGAGGCACTTCCTCGAACCCAAGCAGAAGTGGGGTCCGCTGACGAAGTCCCTCAGCTTTGGTCGATTACGCCAGGCGCCGGTTCCGATTCGTATTTCGAGCCTACTCCGCGCCGATTTCTGTCGCGAGATCCGGCATCTGGTCGTCCACGGATCGCCCGATCTGCCGGATTCGTACGATCACCCGCATGTCCGGTTGTGGCGTGACAAAAGAATTAACGACCTTAAGAATGGTCCTTGGATCGATCACGCATCGCGCACCAATGCCGCTTGCAGGCAGTTGGTTATGGAGGCGTTGCATTACGTTCACGGGCAAGCGATCAATCACAAGAAAGCTACGGAACGGGAAGGCAGGCGGGAAAATCTAGAGCATTTCTACACTCTCTTCGCGTTTACCAATCTGGATTCTCTTGCCGTCGAGATCGAGGAGGCGCTCTTGCCCCAGGGGGGATTGCCGGAAGGCCGGATCTGGCGAAAAGCCGAGGCAGTCCGGAGGAGCGATTTGATCGTTCGAGATGTTTCCGCGGCTGCCGGCGGTTGACATGTGTTGCCGCTAAAATGATTGCTTGCGGCCTTTCGTTCCCTTTTTCCGGAATCCCCATTTGCTCACCATCGCCGGCAACTACTGGCGCAGGAATCTGGACGAGCAGCGCTTCCCGGTGGAAACGAAGTTCTACGACACCGAGCCGGGCGTGCAGGTTCGCGTGGAGACTCAGGCGCCCGAAGGCCAACCCGCCGCGCATTTGATTCTGGTTCACGGCCTGGAAGGATCCAGCGCCGCCGGCTATGCGCGAAGCCTGGCGCAGGCCGCCCTCGAGGCTGGTTGCGCCGTTCATCGATTCAACATGCGCAGTTGCGGCGGCACCGAGCATCTCTCGGGCAAGACCCTCTATCATTCGGGTCAAACTTCGGATCTTCTCGCGGTAATTCGCCAGCTCCCGCGCGGCGTGCCGATTTTTCTTGTGGGCTTCTCCCTTGGCGGCAATGTTGCGCTGAAGCTGGCCGGTGAACTGGGCGAGTCCGCCGGAGATGTGATCGCCGGTGTCGTGGCAGTTTCAACGCCCATCGATTTGGCGGCCTGCGTCCGGCAGCTTGGCCAGCCGTCCAACATTATCTATGCCCGGCGGTTTGTCGCGCGATTAAAGGAGCGCGTCCGCGCCAAGGAGCAGCTGACGCCCGGCATATTTGACTTGGCCGTGCTCGACCGCATCCGAAACGTCTACGAATTCGACGACTACATCACCGCTCAGGCTTTCGGCTTCGGCACCGCCGATAACTACTACGCCACGCAATCGGCCAATCAATTCCTGGAGCGCATCCGGGTTCCCACGTTGCTGGTCCAGGCCAAGGACGATCCGATGATCCCGTTCGCCGTTTACGACCACCCAGCGTTCGTCAAGAATCCACATCTGCGCCTGATCGCCACCGAGCACGGCGGCCATCTCGGGTTCATCTCGAAGACCCTGCCACGCTTCTGGCTGGATCAGGTTCTCGTACACTGGGTAATGGAAACGCGGAACAAGGTATCGGCCGGTTTCGTCTCTTAATCTGTGGGACATAGCCCAAGACAAAACGCGTCATTCGCGGAAGCAGCGGGGATCGCGGCGGATTCGCTGCGTTCGAGCAAACTGCGCAGCTTTCTGACGCTGCTGGGTATCATCCTGGCCACTACCACGCTGATCGCCGTGATGGCTATGATCCACGGCATGGATGTCTACATCGCGAATACGGTGACCAGCATGGGCTCGGACGGATTTCGCATCGTCAAGATCGCGTTCCTGGGCAATTTCGACCCGAAGAAGTTCCTGCAAATGCAGAAGAGGAATCCGGAGTTGAGCCCGGACGAGTTCCAGTATCTGAAGGATCACGCCAAGCTGGTCCAGGATTTCGGGATGAGCGCGGGCCGCAGCGGGAGCGTGTCTCTGGGGTCGCAAACCTTGACCGATATTGGCCTGAATGGCAGTACGGCCAACTGGGCGACGCTGGGGGACACGGAAATCGCGTCCGGCCGTTATTTCACTGACATTGAGGACCGGCACCGTTCCGCGGTTGCCGTTATCGGCGCAGACGTGGAGCAAAACCTGTTTGCGGACTCCGATCCCATCGGCAAAGAGATCAAGGTGGAGGGCCGCCCGTTCACCGTGATTGGCGTCGCCAAAGCCAAGGGCAGCGTGTTTGGTCAATCGCAGGACGCTTTTGTGCAAATTCCGATCGGAACCTACTTTCAGATTTATGGATCGCGAACGGGGATCGCCTATGCGGCTAAGGCCGCCGATCAAACGGTGCTGGAGCAAGCCAAGGACGAGATGCGCATGCTGATTCGTGCGCGGCGGCATGAACAGCCAGGCCAGGATGACACTTTCTCGATCCTATCGTCGGACGCGCTGGTCAGCGCATTCGACCAGCTCACCAACGCCATCGCGGCAACCGCGGTCGCGATCGTGTCTATCTTCATGGTGGTGGGTGGCGTGGTGATCATGAACATCATGCTGGCCGTGGTGAGCGAACGAACGCACGAGATCGGCATCCGCAAATCGGTGGGCGCGCGCCGCCAGGATATCCTGAATCAGTTTCTGATGGAGTCGTCGATGCTGGCGGGAATGGGCGGGCTGATCGGGGTTGTGCTGGCGTGGATCGTTTCAACTTTGGTGCGCAACCTCACAGCCGTTCCCATGGCCGTGCCTCTTTCAGCAGTGCTGATCGGGTTGTTCTTGTCGACTGCGGTCGGCCTGTTCTTCGGTATCTATCCGGCGCAGCAAGCGTCCAAGCTGGATCCGATCGAAGCCTTGAGAGTAGAACGATGACTCGAGTAGAACTCACTGCCGCTATTGGTCTGGCGCTGGCCACTGTCCGCGAGCATAAAATGCGCTCGTTCCTCACCGTGCTGGGCGTCATCATCGGCACCGGCACCATCATCGGCGTAGGATCCATTATTGCGGGACTGGATGGCGCGGTCACGGCGGTTCTCACGAGTTTCGGCACCAACACCGCGATGATCTTCAAAGCTCCGATTGCATTTCACAGGCTCACCGCCGAAGAAGCACGGCGCAAGCCGATTACCTATGATGACGGTGTAGCGATCGCGGCGCGCTGCCCGGCAGTGGATGCCGTGAGTCCTTACTTAATCCCAAACACGCCCGGATCCGGCCCACAGATCAACATCGCGCGGTACAAAGGAAATGCGCTGTATCAGGCCAACATCTTCGGCACCGAAGAATCCTATGCGCGGAGTGGACAGGCTGACATTTCGGAGGGGCGATTCTTCACCAATATCGAGAATCAACACCGCATGCCGGTGGCCGTGATCGGCGCCGATGTCCCGCGAGCCATTATGAATGGCGAGGACCCGATCGGCAAATGGATCGACGTGAATGGCCACAAGTTCGAGGTGGTTGGCGTGGTGAAGCGGCCGGGCGCGTCCTTTCCGGGGCAGGACGACGTGCGCGTAATGCTGCCTTATTTCAGCATGCACAAGCTGTTTCCGGCGTCCAAGGAAAACCTGCTGGTGATCATCGGCAAACCCGGCCAGCTGCCGGCCGCCGTGGACCAGGCTACGGCGGTCCTCCGTATACAGCGGCACGTACCCACAAACAAACCAGATGACTTTTCCATCACCACATCCGATCAGTTGGTGGAACAGTTTCACAGCGTCACGGCAATCGTCGCACTGGTGATGGTGGTGATGAGCTCCATCGGGTTGCTGGTGGGCGGCATCGGCGTGATGAACATCATGTTGGTCTCGGTCACCGAACGCACGCGGGAAATTGGAATCCGCAAGGCGATCGGCGCCAAGCGCGCCGATATAGTGCTGCAGT
Source organism: Bryobacterales bacterium (assembly GCA_963772905.1). Taxonomy (GTDB): domain Bacteria; phylum Acidobacteriota; class Terriglobia; order Bryobacterales; family Bryobacteraceae; genus Palsa-89. Next base: position 623,690 of record CAVYZD010000003.1, read on the forward strand.
TTCTTACTGAAGCGGTGGTGCTCACCGGCCTCGGTGGCCTGATCGGGATGTCCATCGGTTGGTCGATCTCGTTCGCCTGCCGGATGATTTATCCGGCGCTCCCGACGGCAGTACCGTGGTGGGCGGCGGTGCTGGGCGTTGTGGTGTCGGTGGCGATTGGGCTATTCTTCGGGATTTGGCCCGCGAACAAGGCTGCGCGGCTCGACCCTGTGGTTGCCCTGCGTTACGAATAAGGCTAGTGCGTCCGGCGCGCAGGTTTCGCCTTGCCAATCGTTCGCTTGGGTTCGGGCGCGGGGTTGAGCGGACGGTTGCAGTGCAGGCATCGGACCACGTCCGAGCGCGTCGACAAGTGGCACGACCGGCAGTAGGTTTGGGGCAGCGAAACAGTCGTAAGACCTGGTAACATTTTTACCGTATACCTTACTCCAAATCATCGGCAGAACTCGCGCTTCCTTTAGGAACGTCTCCCTGACGGTCGCGGCTCGGTAGATGCCCGCGCTGAGCCGCGCGCGTAAGCAAGCGGTTATCGGTCTCGAATGCGATGATGGTTCAGTCTACTGTATGAATGCCAACGCACCGGCCTCCGTCTGGCTCGACGCCGCCCGGAAGGCTATGCAAATCGAAGCCGACGCGGTGATGCGAGCGTCCGGGCGTCTGGACGGCAATCTCACCTGCGCGGTTGAGCTGATCCTGGCTCATCCTGGCAAGCTGGTGGTCACTGGACTCGGCAAATCCGGCCACGTAGCACGCAAGATTGTCGCCACGCTCTGCAGCACCGGGACGCCGGCGGTGTTTCTGCACGCTTCCGAAGCATCCCACGGCGATCTCGGTCTGTACTCGCCCGGCGATCCCACGTTAATGATCTCGAAAAGCGGCAATTCGTTCGAGCTGCTGCAGCTCATCCCGTTTCTGCGAGAGCTGCCTTCGCGTCGCATCGGAATCATCGGAAACGCGTCGTCGCCGCTGGCCGCCGAGATGGATGTGGTGCTGGACGCGTCGGTAGAGCGCGAGGCGGATCCGGACAATCTCGCACCCACGGCGAGTTCGACGGTGGCGCTGGCGCTCGGTCATGGGCTGGCGGTGGCCTTGATGCGCGCGCGCAACTTTGGCGTTGAGGATTTCGGACGCTTCCATCCGGGCGGACACCTGGGCCGCAGTTTGCGTCTGACGGTTCGCGACGTAATGCATGGGAGCGAGGAGATCGCCTGGGCGCATCCCGCCGATTCGCTGAAGCAAGTGGTGATCGCCATGACGCATTACCCGCATGGCGCCGCCTGCATTGTCGACGAGGCGGATCGTTTGTGCGGGCTGATCACCGACGGCGATGTCCGCCGCGCGCTGCAGGCGCACGATGATATTCGCGGCCTGCGAGCATCGGAAGTGATGACCGCGCATCCCGCAACCATCGATCCGAGTGCGCGCTTACAAGAGGCGCTGCGCGTGATGGAGGACCGGCCATCGCAGATTTCGGTGCTGCCTGTGGTGGAACCGGCGACAGGCGTCTGCCTGGGCCTACTGCGTCTGCACGACGTCTATCGGGCCGACATGCGGGCTGACCTGCGCGCGGGTTTGCTCTGATGCTGCTCCATCCCGACGTTCAGAATTGCGCTGCGGCGCTCGGCCAGAGGTTCGCGGCAGCGAAGCCGTTCAAGTACGTTGTGATCGATCGCTTTCTCGATGACGAATTTTGCCGCGAGTTGCTGGATCAGTTTCCATCCTTCGACCAAACGCGCGCCGTGAACGAGCATGGCGAGATCGGGCGCAAGTCCGCCATCCCGGACCTTTCCCGGCTGGGCGCGCCCTACCGGCGATTCGATGAACTGATGCGCGACGTAGGGTTTCTCGATCTGATGAGCCGGCTAACCGGCATTCCGAAGCTGCTCTACGATCCCGAATACGTGGGCGGGGGAACGCATGAGAACTTGACCGGGCAGGAGCTGGATCCGCACGTCGATTTCAACTATCACCCGCAGCGCCGCTGGCATCGACGGCTCAACTTGATCGTGTTCCTGAATCCGCAATGGGACGCGAGTTGGGGAGGGTGTTTGGAGCTGATTCGCGATCCGTGGACTCTGCGCGACTCGGGATCCGTCGAGCGCGTAGTTCCCATCGCCAATCGCGCCGTGATCTTTGAAACGACCGAAAGCTCCTGGCACGGATTCGAGCGAATTCAGTTGCCGCCCGATTGCCCGGTTGCGTCCCGTCGTTCGCTCGCCGTTTATTTTTATACGCAGGACCGGCCGGAATCGGAGACGGCGCCCGATCACAGCACGGTCTACGTCCAGCGTTCGCTTGGCGATCACATTCAAGCGGGCTATACGCTGCGCGAGGAGGATGTGGAGGAGATTCGCGGGCTGCTCGATCGGCGCGATCATCAGATCAAGTTCTTGTATGAACGGGAACTCAAGTTTTCGTCGATGATCAGCGGGCTGCTGCGTTCGCGATCGTTCCGGCTGGGCCATTTGTTGACGTGGCCGGGGCGCGCTGCAAAGAAGCTGGTACGATCGCGAAATTGACCGCGTTCGCCGCGGTTCCGTACAATGGTTCCGGTGGCCGTTGCGGATTGATGCGGGGTTGGCCTAGCGGTCGGGCGTCAGCCTTCCAAGCTGATTTACACGGGTTCGATTCCCGTACCCCGCTCCATTAATCCGCTTCAGATATACTGTGCGCCAAGCATCGCAGCGCTATTTCTTCTCGGCGGGACTTGCGGCTCCGGCCCCCAGCCGTTTGGCGATTCGCTCCTCCATCAAGCGGAATACTTTTTGGATATCGGCGAAGGTGGTGCTGGGATCGTTGTTGTAGTTCATCAAGCGATGTTCGTAATGATTTCCCTTGGCCATGACTTCGTCGATCACGAACCTCGCCTCCTGCATCGCCGCGCCGCGATGCTTGAAGTCACCCTGCACCTCCATCGTGGCCTTTTCCAACGCGCAGTAGAGGCTGAAGGTTTTGGCATCCGCGGGGCAAATTCGGGTGTCGGCGCGATTCCACTTTGCGGGCGAGTTGAGGATATTTCGGGCGTGCTCGATGATCTGCAAATCGTCCTTGGTCACCGGCGGCCGAGACTCCGAGCCGTCGCCATCGGTGCTGGCCGAGGGCCTCGGACCGTAGTGCGGCAGCGGCCGGTCTAATTCGTATGCGCCGACGTCTGGCGCGCGGCCCGTGAAACCGTCGGTAATGGACGGAAGCTCCACTCCTGCGTCCACCGCGCGTGAGCCGGGCCTCAGCCGAAAATCGAAGTCGTCGGGTTTGTAGAGACGCTGCGGGTCGGATTTGTCGGGGATGCTCACCTTGACGAAGACATCGTAATCGACAAGAATGCTGTGCTGGTCTTGCCGCGTCGCCTGACGATAATCTTCGAACGACGTGAAGTGGCGGGTCACGGGATCGTGCTGGTAATCCGCCGCGACCTCGAATGGTGGCGAGTCCCACCAAAATGAGCTTTTGACGCCGGGATTCGGGCGAAAGCCGTTGTAATCGGAAGTCGAGTAATTGGTGTACGTGCTCACATTGAACACCGGATCCAGGTAGCCGTCGCCCAAGAACAAATTGTTGCGAAAATGTACGTTCGACGCCGGACGCATCAAACGGCCCTGCCCGATAAACGTGTTCTGATAGACCAGCACTCCCGCGGGAGTGTCGATGAACTTCAGCGGCCCTCCTGTGATGGCGTCATAGACCAAGTTGCGATAGAAGTACACCGGGCCGCCGAAGATGGGCTGCGCGCTGAACGCGCCCTGGGCCGAGTTGAAGCAGCGATTCTCGAACACCCGGATATTGCGCGCGCCCCCGTCGGCTTCAATGCAATTGTCAGCCATGTTGGAAAAATCGTTGCCGTAGAAATCGATCGAAACCGGCAGGCGATCGGCGATCGGGTTGGGAGTTCCGTCGGGATCACCGTAGGTGGCGACATCGATGCCATCGTGCCAATTGGCGGCGTGGTTGTAGGCGACGACGTGGCCCTGGCCGTAAACTTTCACCGCATACTCGGACGTAATGGGCGCGGGATAGCCGGGGAACTTAGACCAGATTTGCGCCTCGGTCCAGCTCTGGAGCTTGTTGGGATCGTGGCGGCCGATGAACACGTTGTCGGCGATATAGAAATTCTTGGAGCCCGACCAATCGTCTTCCACGCCCCGGCCGATATTTTCCAGCCGCGAGTGTTTCAGAGTGAAGCCGCTCGCGCCCGCAATATGTTTCAAGCCAAGCAAGAACGCGACGTTCGTATTGCGGACCGTAATTCCTTCGAAATAGTTGTAATTCCCGGCGAGTAAATTAAATAGATTCTGGCAGCCGTCGCCATCGAAGACCACTTCGCCGTCACCTGCGTCCTTGATCACGATCGGCCTCTCGGGCGTGCCGCTCTGCGTCAAATAGTAAGTGCCGTCAAAGGGCGTGCCATAAGCCGGAACCGCGCGATCGAAGCCTCCATAGGAAAAGCGGCTATCTTTGTACACTCCGGCGTGCACCAGGATGACGTCGCCGGGTTGCACGCGCGCAGGCATGGCATTGGAATGATCTGACTGATCCGATCCCATGTAGTATGCCGCCAGCAGACCGGTGAACGCTGGCTCCTGCTTCGCGCCCTGGTAGCCGAATGGATACACGTGATAAACCCGGCCGCCGGCGGCAGGCTGAGGTTCGGTCCGCGTGCGCACGGTCGCGGTCTTTTCCGATTTTCCCTTTACGCCGTCGGGATCGGAAAGGACGAACCGGCATTCGTATTCCGTGCCGGGCTCCAGATTCAAAATGCTGCCGGCGAACATATTGGGCGCGACGTAGCTATAGAAATGCCGGCCGCCCTCGCGCGGCAATCCACCAAATACCTGCTCGTGCTGCAGCCGCAGCAGCGGCAGACCCTTGCGCCATTGCTGCTCGCCTTTCTTGCGATAGGTAACGTTCACGCGCGCGTTTCGATTGTCGTCGCCGGCGATGTTCCACGCGAAGCCCAGCGAGACCAAAGTCGGAGGATCGACGATGAACTCTCCTGGAATGGTGTTGGTCTGTGCCCAGGCAGACGCCGCGAAAATCGCTGCCAATCCCAACGTGAGCGACGTGCCGATCACTCTACTGCACATCGGTCACCTTGTCGTCGGTAAACGTCAGTCGAAAGTCGGGGTACAGGTAGATTTTCTTGGCGCCCAAATCCACCACTCTGGTTGGAGCACCCAGGGCCGCTGTGACTTCCTCCACCGTCTGCCCGAGAGAAATTGTGGGCGGCGCAGGCGACGGCGCCGTGGGTTGCGCGGCTGCGGCATTCGCTTGGTTCAGGGCCGCCAGTTGAGCGAGCGTTTCTTGTTCCACCTGGTCCGCCTCCTGGCTTTGTGCACGGATTTCGGCCGCTGCATCGGGATCGCGCGGCGGTGCGTTTGCGACGAATGCCGCTGGCGTGCGAGCGGACTTGGCGGATTGCGGCTCGGCAGGCAGACTACCCTGGCCCTGGTGCGACCGCAGATCGGCCAGCCCGAGATCCAACGTTTCGCGCATGTGGTTTTCCATGTCTTGCAGATCCCGGAACGGAACGGCCACGATGCTCCCCTGGCGACATTCCTGGCCGCCTTTACTAGCAGCCAACACCACGAGGCTTGCGGCTGCTCCATTCGATGCCGCAGCTTCGATGAACTGCAACACGTCGCCGGCGCTGATCGAGCACTCTTGCCCGTCGTCGGCCGCCAGGTCAAGATCGCTGCCCGCCACGAAGACGTGATGGATGCCGTCGGCGGCCAGCCTGTCGATGCCACTCGCGTGGGGATCGGGTTCCTCGTTTTGCGCCGTCGTCCGCGCCTCGGATTTCTCCAGTGCGATTTGCCGCAGCACTTCCTCAGATACCAGCCGCTTCGTGTCTTCGGTGAGAATTGGCCCCGCAGCGCTGGACTGCGCAGGCGCTGGAAGCCCCGCGTCCACCTGCGCCTGGTACTCCGCGGCGAGCGTGGATGAGAGCAAGTAGTCCGTTAGCCACAGCGAGGGACTCGAATACGCCGGGTATGGAGCAAAATAGTAGCCGTAATGCGCATACCAGCGATTTCCGGTCCAGCCCCATGGATAAGATGCCGATTCCGGCCACGCATTATTGAGCCAGACATAAAATGCAGCTGGATAATATCGCACCGGCGCGTAAATATCGAAATGAATACCGCTATATGTATAACGGCGATAGAAACGATCGTAAGCAACACCGTGAAATAAATATGTGCGGTGCACGAATTCGTGGCCGCGAAATACGAACGAATGCTGGACGTATCCCTGGCCGTCGCGTTCGGCGACGATGCGTGAATGGTCGGGCCGCTCCAGAGTAATGCGGCGACTTCCATTCAACGCGTGGTGGATCTCCATTCCGCTCTTCGCCACGCGCACGTCGCGCGGACTGCCGTTGGCTCGCGTTTGAACCTCGTTCCCATTGGCAGTCTTCACCGTTTTCGCGCCCGTCTGCGATTCCGGCTGCTGCGCGCACAACCCGCCCGACATGGCCAGCAGCGCAATGGCTCCCGCGATGGGAGCGCGCCTGACGGACGCCAAATCGAGCATATGAGTGCTACTATATACAATTCCCCGGCAAGAAAAGACATGAGTTTTCGAAACCGCCATGTCCCCCGAATTGCATCAGCGAGTTCGCAAGCTTTTTGAGGAAGCCGTCAAGAAGCCGGACGACCAGCGGCTAGCCTTCCTGAACGCGGCTTGCAACGATCCAGAGACGTTTCAGGGCGTGATGCACCTGCTGGAAACGCTCAGCACCGCGCCGTCCCTCCTACAGGATCAAACACGCCCTCTCGAACGCATTGGACGTTATATGCTCACGGCGGAGCTGGGCCGCGGGGCCATGGGGGTGGTGTACGAAGCCATCGATCCGCTCATTGGACGCAATGTTGCGGTGAAGACCATTCATCTCCAGCTCCTGCCCGGCTCGAAGGAGGCGGAGTTCATGCGCGACCGGCTGTTTCGCGAGGCGCGTGCCGCCGGCCGGTTGTTTCATCCCGGCATCGTTCTCATATTGGACGTGGGCCAGGAAGGGGACATTGCCTTCATCGCGATGGAACGCGTGGACGGGCCAACGCTCGAGAAAACACTGGCCACGCGTAAGCGCTTGAAGATCGCCGAGTCACTCGATATTCTGCGCCAGGCTGCGGCGGCGCTGGATTATGCCCACCAGAATTCGGTAGTTCATCGCGACATCAAACCCGCCAACATTATGCTGCAAAAGGGGACCACGGTGAAGATCGCCGACTTCGGAATCGCGAAGAGCATGTCCACTGAGCACGGCACCGTCGCCGGCATGATCATGGGTACGCCGAGCTATATGTCACCGGAGCAGATCGAGGCGCGGCCGGTGGATGGACGGTCCGATCAGTTTTCGCTCGCGGTGGTCGCCTATGAGCTTCTGAGCGGAACGCGGCCGTTTCAGGGCGATTCGCTCGCCACCCTTGCGCACATGATCGTATATGGAGTCCGGCCTTCGATCCAGAAGGCCAATCCGAGGCTGCCGGCCAGTTTGGACGACGTGCTGCATCGCGGGCTCGCGAGCAAGGCCGAACTGAGGTTTGAGAGCTGTACCGAGTTCGTCGCGGCGCTCGAAGTCAAGTTAAGGAACGCGGTGGATGTCGATTCCGTCTTCGAGAGTCAGGAAACGGTGGCGGTCGCGGAAGCGACGGCGCCCGGTTTAAGTCCAGTGACGAAGAAGCGGCGGTCGCGGTCACTCTGGTATGTGGCCGCAGCGGGCGCGGCCCTGATCATTCTCGATCTTGCTCTGTTTTACTTCAAAGCAGCTCCGCCGCACCGTACGCCCGCTGTTGCGCCTAAGGTGACGACCGTGGCGGACTCGACGCCCCCGAGTTCCACGCCGGCAGCAGCCCCCGCCCCGGCGCCGCCTCCGGTGGAGGTCAAGCAACCAGCGAGTGCGCCTGCCGCCGTCACGCCTCCGACGGCCACGCCGCCGCAAATCAGCAAACAGGATCAGGCCCGAACCCTCTACGCCGCGGCAATCGCACAGAAACGCGCCGAGAAATCCGACCAGGCGGCGAAACTGTTCCAGAGGGCGGCCGACCTCGGCGAGCCTCGCGCCATGCAAGAGCTAGGTGAAATGTTTATGGAAGGCTCGGGCGTCGCGAAAGACGACGAAGCAGCGCTCGAATGGTTTCGCAAGGCAGCCAATAAGGGCAACACGTCCGCCATGGTGTTCCTGGGTGGGATGTATCAGCTCGGCAACGGTGTCGAGCAAAACGACGCGACCGCGGCCGATTGGTACCGCAAGGCGGCAGCCGCGGATTATCCACCGGCCCTCTTCGATCTGGCGATGCTCTATGAGACCGGGAGTGGCGTAAACAAAGACCCCGGACTTGCGAGACAACTCTATCAAAAGGCCGCCAAGCTAGGGAACGAAGAAGCGCAGAAGCGCCTCAAAGAACTGCATTGATCGCGAGCCGCCTGATATCGCTTTGATATGATGGGCACGTGAGCCGGTAGCTGGCGTAGCTCAGTTGGTAGAGCATCTGATTTGTAATCAGAGGGTCGGGGGTTCAAGCCCCTCCGCCAGCTCCAAAATCCACATTATTATCAACACCTTATGGGGATCAATTGGGAGCGGCAGATGCCGCGTCTTGCTCGGTATGCCTAGAAGTATGCCCACCTTTTTCCTCTTGCTCCTTCGCCATGGCCGCACGAACGTCATCATCGTTCAGATGGACGTAGCGCATGGAGGTGCCTATATCCGTGTGTCCAGCGAGTCGCGCCAGATGGAAGATTCGGCGCACTGTCGCCAACTCGCGGTTGATCGTGGAGACCTTCATTCCGGCGGTCTGCCGATATACGCGACGAATTCACCCAACACCTTGGAGTTGATGCGATCCAGTGGAAGGCGCGCCAACTTCCCAAATGACTTTAGATTGCCCACAGTCGTTTCGTAAAAAGTGATTGTTCTGGGTTTTTCCACTTTGGTCGATCTGACAAAGGGCAGGAACTTGTCTTCCGCAAATTTCGCCAAGGTGGGTACTGGCTTTCTCTCGCGGATGCCCACCTCTCCCTTGGCAAGCGCTGTGCGGTGCGCGGCTTCCATCTGACTTGAGCAGTTAACCCTGCAATTGCTCCCGAGAAAAGGGAAGGTATCCGGCGGCGTTCGGCAGGCCTGGGGATTGAGCGAATGAAGCGTCCGCGAGAACATCGCGGCGCTGTCGGGGGCCAGGAGCCGCAAAGAGCCTAATGAAAATTCTTACTTCCTTGAACGCTTCCCCATCGTCGGATCGAGGAAATTCTGTAAGATCGAGCTGCCCGCACCCTACCCAGGTGTGCTGGCCCTAAGGTTTGCACACTAGCCGGATCTGATTCTATGTTGACGATAGAGAGAATGTGCTGCTTCCAAAAGCGCCCCGTCCGGCCGATGTCACAGATCGGCAGGAGGCCGCCCTCACTTGCTATCTAAGCGTCATGCTGGCGATAGCCAGGTCGATGCGTGCAGTCTGCTCCCGAGCCGGGCTCATGTATGGCGACCGGCTGACGAGATTGCCGCGCAGGCTGGGCTTCGAGGCCACGCCCGAGGGACTCGACGAGAGCCGGCAGGTCCTGGAAGCGGAGCTGGCTGAATACACTGAAGCCACCAGTGCCTGGGTAGACGCCGGTTCCAACCTGGCCAGGGAGATCGTGGCAATCGTCGCGGGGCTCGACCAGGCTGCCACTGAAAGCGAGACCCTGCATGCCGCGATGTTGGGAGACCTGGCAGAGCAGATGGCGGTGTCCGCGGAGGTTGACGCAGCTTCCGATCTTCGACCCGCGCTGAAGCGTTACGCCATGGGGCTCCGCTCTTACCTACAGCGCCGGCAACTGGAGAGCAGCTCTTCTCTAAAGGATCTGCAGGGGCGCGCAGACCAGCTAGCCGAGTGGCTGGCGCGCGCCGATCCATCGCATAGCACCGATCCGGTGACCGGTTTGCCGAACCGTCCGGAAACCGAGAGGCAACTCCAAGCTAGCTGGCACGGCGGCAGCGCTATTTCGGTTCTCGTATTCGAGTGGGCAAAGGTGGACCCGACAACGGCCGAGGGCGTCGATGATGCAGTCGCCAGGCAGCTTGCGGACCGGCTGGCGGATCTGGTGCGTCCTCGGGACATAGTGGGCCGCTGGGGCCCCAAGCAATTCGCCGTGATTTTCGCGTGCCCCGAAGCAAAGGTCGCGGAGCGAGCGGCCAGCATCGCGGAATGGCTTACTGGCGGGTATTCCTACCAGGTGAACGGTGCCGTTGCGACGATCCACGTTCGCGTAACCGTTGCTGTGATTGAGCGGCTTCCCGAGGAGACGCTCGCGCACCTAGTCCAGAGGATCGAACAGCTTCGGCCCGGAGAAACCGCGCATCTTTAGGAACGCTTAGCCGACGGCCAGCGTTGTTGGGGAGCGCTCCTGTTGAGCAGTTCGGCGGAAGTAGCCACGCGCCAGCTCCGGTTTCACTTCCAGCGCCTGGACCCAACACGCCCGCGCCTCTTCTTTATTACCCAGAAGTTCCAGGACGTGACCAAGGTTCAATTTGGCTTCGGCAAAATCCGGCCGCGCCTCAAGAGCCGCGCGGTAGAAACCCACCGCATCTTCCAGATTGTTGCGTTGCTGCGAGAGTAGGCCGGTATTGTAGAGAATTTCCGGCGTTGCCACGCCGAGATCAATCAAGCGGCGATGATATTGCAAGCCCTGTTCGCGATCGTCGCGCTTGAGCGCTATCGCAGCCAGACCCTTCACCGCTTCCACCGAGTCGGGATGGCGCAGCAACAATTTGCGAAGGACGGCATCGGCGAGGTCGTAATTGCCGGCGTTGGAATAGGCCATGCCCAAGTTGATTTCAGCCTCGGGCCAGTCAGGCCGCCTTGCCAGACAAGCTTCGAAGGCGGTCATGCTTCCCGAATTGTTGCCGCGCTGCAACTGGAGGTAACCCAACCGGAACCACGCGTTCTCGAGTGCAGGATTCTTCTCCACGAGTTTCGCGTACATGGTTTCCGCTTCGTCGAGTTGTGCTTGACGCTCCGCCATCCAGGCTACTTGAAAGCGCAGGTCATCTCGGTCAGGTGAAATCTGAATGGCTCGCTCAAAGCACGCGCGCGCTCGAGTCAGATCTTCCAGTTCCTGGTAGGCCACGCCGAGATTCACATGCGCGTAGATGGCTTCTTCACGTATTTCGCGCGCCTTCTGGTAGGCCTGAATGGCTTGCTGCAAACGTCCCAGGCTTTGACAAGCGACTCCCAGGTTGAACCAGTCGTTATAGACCGGCCGATCCAGTTCCGTAAGCCGCGCCGCATTGTGTGCCGCCGACTCGAAGTCGTCGCGCGCGAAGGCTGCCACAGTCAGGCCCTCCAGAGCTGCCGGTGCATCCGGATGAATCGTAAGCAGGCGCTCGGCATAGCTGCGGACCATTGCATAGTCCTTGCGTTGCAACGACAAGCTGATCATGTTGACCAGCGAGTCCTCCGCCTTGGGATTCCGCTCGAGAATTCGCTGATACAGCGCCGCCGCTTCGTCAAATTCCCAACCCATTTGCAACGCTACCGCCTTGCCGAACAGCGCGCCTTCATTATCGGGAACGCGCGCCAGCGCGGCATCGAAGGCTTCCCGTGCTTCCTGAGGCTCGTTCAGATGCAACAAACAGGCGCCAATCGCCAACTGCATCTCCAACGGCTTGGCCCCCAACGCCAACGCCTGCCGGAAGCTTTCCACCGCTTCGGCATAGCGGCCCAAGTTCTGCAAGCTGAGACCAAGACTGGAGCGAACATCCGGATCCTGGGGACTGAGCACGGCGAGGCGAGCGTAACTCGCTGCAGCATCGTCGTAATGCTGGAGTTCGAACTGGAGATGTGCGCGTGCCGCCGTGATCTCCGTCAAGCTGCTTTCGCTTGAATCGACCTCTGCGCCTTCTAGAGCCCTGAGGGCCTGCTCGCTCTCACCCTGAATATAGAAAGAGACGGCGCGCGCCAGATTGCGCGACGAAGTGTCAAGCTGATAGCCAGTTGGGCTGGCATTGGAAACTCCGTCATCAACCGGCGCATTGTGACCTGTCTTTGTGTTCCGTTCCATTCGATTCCACCTCGTATCTTCTGACTTTGAGCCGAATCACCTGGACCCAAACGTACCCAGCTCTACTTAGATATTTGAAACCGTCTGATCGGCATTACTAAGGCTTTTCTTTAGAGTTGGCCCGACTTTCTTAGTCCGACATCGGGGGAACCTTGGTAAGGTCCGGCTGAAATTCGATTGTTCGGGGCAAACCAGCGGTTATGGACCAAGCCGAACGCTGGGTGGCTGAAATCGGCTGGACCTGGCTATCGGGTTGGCCCGGAGGCATCGCGCGCCACTCGATCATGTGGCTACAAGGCGCCATAGCAATCGAAAATGCGTAGCGCTTGATTGAAATTGATGGCAGAGCGGTGCCGGACTCTGAGCGAAGTCCAGATGCGATGTTCGAAGCGCCATGAGCCATGTCGACGCAAGTTAGCTGCAGGGCATCTTCTAGGGATTCTAAGGACGGGCCCGAAGCTGCCGGGCCAGTCCCGTGCTCAATTCTGAAGGCCGAAGAAGCTAGCGGCCGCACGGGAAGCGACGCGGGTTGTGAACGGACCGCCGTCAACGGAGGCGGAGCCGTCCCTTCTTGGCCGGGACTGATGGGCTGATTCCCTACTGTTTGGAAAGACGCCTCGAGTGGCGCCACTGGCATCCGAACCACTTCGTTGGGCTGCGGCTTCAGTGGTGTCAGCCGCTGTCCTCGCCGGCTTGGGGATGACGGTGGAAGCGCGTCGACATGGCCCTGGCGTGCGCTTAAGCCAATCGGCGCGAGCCTGGTTAGATCAGAAGTTTGGCACGCGGGTCCTGAGATTGTGAGTGATTGGGACCAGGTAACCAGCGACCAAGGGCTGGGAAGTGAGGGCTGCAAATACGCTGGGTTCAAGGAGCCCGTCTGTTCGTTCACCGGAGCCGCAAACGGCGGCTGCGTACTGGAGGCGAGCGGCATGATGGGCGCCGCGACCGGCAAGGGCCGGGCGGGAATCAGGAATTGGGGGACGCCGGTAATTGCCGACGCGATCTCAACCGCCGGCTGCGTGTTCGTAGCGCTCGAGCATTGAAGAGCAATTGCATCGTTGGCCGGGCTCAGCCCGCTGAACGCCGACGGCGGAACGGTTGGATTTCGTGGAAGCCGGTCATCAACAGCAGTTTCCAGCCATGTGGAGGCAACCTGGCCGAAGGGAGGCTCACAGGGCAAGGGGCTTGCGGACTCCACAATGAATTCACTCGGAGCGTCTCCCAACGCCCTTGGGCTGGACGCCGGCCGGGGCTTCTCCGTCGCCTTCGAAATCGATTTGCGAGGGATGAGCGCGGCCGGGAGATGTGCAACCGGAGCGATCTGGATTTCCCTCAGTGACATCGGGATGTTTGGCGCGGCCATAAAGGACGGGAAATTGGGAAACGAACCCAAACTCTCGCGTCTCGCCAGTGGAACTAGCGGCGGTACATTCGCCTGGGAATGCAATGCCCCAGTTAGTGCTGGCGCTGAATACCACGACCCAACTCGCGGTACCCACGCCGGACCGCGTGCCGGAGCTTCGGGGGGACGAGTTACTGTCGTGCTTGCGTGGAAAGTAGGTTGCCGCGCTGGCATTAGCGGATGCCGAAAAGGCGTATGGATCGCAGCCGTTTCAAAAGGTGGAACCGGTGCTTCGCCACGGCATGGCTCACCCAATTGCAATGGGATCAGCTTCGCTTCGCTTGGATCCAAGAGCAACGTTGCTGAGGCGGAGACCATGATAGGCGGGTAGCCTTGAGGGACGGGGCGCCAGGCGGCCTGACTCGCGATAGGCGCTATTTCGACCTGAGGCTGGTTCGGTGAAACATTCAGGACCGGCGAAGGCGATGTCCGGAACGGAACCTCCGCTGTGAGGCTGTCCGCCAACTGGACCGTCGGAGAGACTGCCTGGCCAGCGTAGCTTTCTAGCGGAAACGCTGGGCGAAACTGGCTGGCAGATCGTTCGGGGAGAAACGGGGCCTCCGGCAAATCGCTGTCGGTGTTGGTCCCGATGGCTCCAATTAGGCTGGTGATTTCGAGCGTGGGCGAAGCGTCCTGGGCGGCGTCCCTCGTTTGAGGATCTTCCACAATCTCGGCTTGTGCCGGTTCTGGGTTGGCTGGCCACAGAGGCGTGACCTGGTTCGGGGTGTATTCGGTTATCGATTCCCTAAGGCGCTCAAACGAAAGGCCAACGTGCAGTTCCTGATGCTCCAGGCAGCAATATGACAGCCCTTTCATCCGCTGGATGAACCCTAACCGTTTGTTGCAATATTGGCAAACCATCTCGAAACTCCTCTAAACTTACCCACCCACCTTATACTTCGGCGGAATTAAGCTCGGCCAGCAGGGGGAAGACACCCTAGGCTATCGCCTAGGTTGCCGGATCATAGAGGAATTCCAAGGAAAATGCTGACGGGTCTTCCGGTCCTGCTCATATCATCGGCGACGCGGACATACGTGCGTCGCGTCTTAACTGACAGGCACGTTACTGACAGGCACATTCGAATCACGAAGTGGGTCTGCTAAGCCCGAGAACGTCGGGCCGGTTGGTCTCGTCGGAGTCTTGGCCGGCTTGGAGGCGGTCGATCGCCGCGCTTAGATTTCGCAAGTGGGTGCCGAAGCGGTGCAAGACTGCATCCCAACCAGTACCGCCCGGGAACTCGACGCCGATTTCATACATGCCTTTGATCAAACGACAGTGTCGCACCGTGCCGCGCCCAGTGATCCCGACCTTGTAGTGATTAAACATGAGCCACGAACCGGGAGGTACACGATTCAACATCCGGAATCTCACCCCGAATGGCGAGACGTCGACCAAATTGGCCTGCGCAAGACATTCCTCGTGCGCTTGGTTTCCCCAGATGACGGCGACCGAGCCGGTGATCGGATCGCGCTTGATCCGCCGCCGCTCTTTTCTTGGAGCAGCCTGCCCGGGCTTTGTGGTTTCTCCCGACACACGCAACTGACTCAAAATCTCGTTGGCCCATTCTGTCCCATCTACGTAAGCACCGGTAACGACGGAATCAGTGAGTCCGAGACTCCGCGCCGACTGCCGTACTTTTTCCCATTCGCCTGCTTCGTATAAGCTCAGCAACTTGTGAATCGAGGCCAGCCGTTCATCGGCTGCGGGAGCCCCCAGCAGGACCTCATTGATCACCGGCGCGAGGCCGACTTCACTGAGAGCTTCTTGGAGCGGCTGGTCAAGGAGCGCATCCAGGACTGAGAACAGGCCGATCAGATAGGCCGATGGGTAGCGGGGATCGCCGCCTAGCCGCGCCAGATTCTCGCTGAACCGGGCTCGAACCAGTGCGCAAGCCACGAGTTCTTCTGGTTTCTGGTTGGCTATACGGGGGAACGTGGCGATGGTCGCCCAGCGGCGAATCCCATCCTCTCCGAGACGAACCAAGGCGCTCCGAATCGACTGGATGTCACCCCCGCGGGATAACAGCGCCGAGTTGACGTAGCGGAATAGTTTGTAAGTGAGGGCCACATCCTTGCGGATCAGTTTTTCAAGGCCTTGAAATCGATTTCCAGATTCTGCAAAAGGCGAAGCACCTGAAGGCAAGTGACGACGACGGGTTGAATCTCCTTCTGCGATAGGACATCCGGCCGCGCAAAAAAGTAACCTTGAAAGTAGTCATAACCGAGGTTGGCCGCCCATTCCAATTCCTCGCGAGTCTCTACTTTCTCAGCCAACATCGCAATGCCGCGCGGCTGGTAGGTTGCGACAGGCGCTCCTGCTCGGCGCGCGAGGTCAGGCGCATGTCGACTTTAATGATTTTCGCAGTTTCGACAAGCGGCTCGAACTGCGGATCCCCGACGAAGTCGTCGAGTGCGATCGTGTAGCCTAAGTTCTCGAAGTTTACGGCAGCACTTCACGACCTCGGAATCCGGTTCCGTTGTTTCTAATACCTCGATGACGACTTTTCCTTCGGAAGGATCGACACGAGACCTTCGACAAGGAGGTTGCGGCCGAAGTTAATAAACGCCTTTTTGCCAGCAGCTATATTGTTCAGACCGATTGTAAGCAAGCTGCCGGCGATCACATCGAGGGTTGTGCCATCCTCGTCGTTCCCAGTGAATTTGTCGCTGCCTGCGTGGGCACGATACAGAAGCTCGTAAGCATCAACCCGCGAATCACGGTCAAAGATTGCCTGCCGAGCGACAAATATATGCACTTATTACTAACACTGAGCCTTTCGATTCGGTGTGGCGATTAGCGAAACCTATTAATGGGGAACAAGAAAAGCCCTAAGAATCGCGCCGCAGTTCGTTGGCATTTGCGGCTCTCGCCCATTCCGCCCGCCCTGATGGGTGCAAGGATTACCTAGGGCCCGAGTTTCCGAGCCTGCGGCCAATAGGGATACTGTTTGGTCAATTGCACTCTAAACCAAGGCTCAGGTCCTGGATAACGCGTTAATCGTCCCATTGAGAATCCGGGCGCGGCCAGCGTCGACGAGGGAGAGCGATTTCGGATGCTTGGCAAGGACTGGCGTGAACACGCCTGTGACAATGTCTCCAAGCTTCCTGGACAAGCGGCAAAACATCGCTCTGGACTTGCGCCGCTACGCGTGATCGATGCGTGCCGGCGAATCGCACGCTGGTGAATCTTGATTGACACCGTCCTACCAAGGTGAGCGATTCAACAGTGACCGTGGGCCCGAGTCTTCCGAAGTGTCATCGGCCGTTTGATGCCCGCCTCCGGGAGGACCAAAGGTCGGGTCTGTGAGCAGCCGCAATCCTCCAAATTCGAGAAGCGCGGCCGGACCGCCGATGTAAGAAATTCTCAGTGCTGTTGGCATAGGCGATGGCGTCATGTTAGGTTCACCTGCTAGCGCGGAGACCGGTAGATGATCTTCCCACCAACCACCGTGTACAACACCTCCGTCTTTCCGACGTCGCGTGGTGGGACATCGAACAGATTCTGGGAGATTACGATCAGATCGCCCAGCTTGCCGCGCTCCAGAGATCCCTCGGTTTTTTCCCGCTTTCCCGCGTAAGCCGCGCCGATGGTGTAGCCGGCGATGGCCTGATCCAAAGTGATGCACTCCTGTGGAATCCAACCGCCGGGAGGATTCCCATCGGCGGTCTGACGCGTTAACAGATTTTGGATTCCTAACCAAGGATTTAAAGTCACTACCGGCCAGTCGCTCCCAAATGCCAATCGTCCGCCCGAGGCAGCAATGCTATGCCAAGGCCAGGCATGCTGCGCGCGCTGGGGGCCGACGTTGCGGGCCCATACGTCCAACACGTCGGCGTTGGGTAACGCATGCAGCGGCTGCATGCTGGCAATGACGCCGAGCCTGGCGAATCTTGGAATATCGGCGGGGTCGGGATCCTCGATGTGTTCTACGCGATGCCGGGCGTCCTTCGTGCCGTTTTGCTGCTGGGCCTTTTCGTAGGCATCCAGCACCTCACGGATTCCCCGGTCTCCGATCGAATGCGTGAAAATCTGGAACCCTCTGCGGTCCAACTCCGTTACCGCGCGCTGCAGCTTGTCCGGGGGCCAATTCAACTGGCCACTCAGCTTCGGATCGTCGCTGTACGGCGCCAGCATCGCAGCGGTATGAGACTCGATCACGCCGTCGGTATAGAACTTGATCGCACCACCGGCGAGCCAGTCATCCTGATGTGCTTGACGCAGCTTCTCCGCCTGTTCCAGGAAGGCCGGCGTAAGCTCGGGCACCGGTGCGAAAAGCGCGAAATAGAAGCGGACTGTTAATTCCTTATTGCGGCGTAATTCATCGAAGAGTCCCACTTGCTCACCATCGCCACCTGCGCTGTGGACTCGCACGATGCCCAGGCGGTTGGCTTCGTGAAGCCCTTGCCGCAAGGCGCTCAGCAGTTCTTCGTGCGTGGGCCGGGGAACCAGGCGCGACACCAGCCCTCCAGCGGACTCCTTCAACGCTCCAGTCGCTTCGCCAGTAACCGGGTCGCGAACGATAATGCCGTTGAGCGGATTCGGCGTAGCGCGATTGATGTCTGCCATTTGCAGCGCCTTGCTATTGGCCCAAGTGGTGTGATAATCGTAAGCCGTCAGAATCACGGGCCGGTCCGGCACCACCGCATCCAGGATCTTCTTGTCGGGTAGAGCGGCTTTCCCGAAAACCGGATACATCCATCCATAACCGGTAATAAACTTCTTGTCGGGATGAGCTGCCGCAAAATTCTTGACTCTTTTCTGTATCTCCGCGACGGTTTCAGCGGTGTCGAGTGCGACGGTCTCCATGGCGGTGCTCCCGCCGATGAAGTGGACGTGCGCGTCCGCGAAGCCCGGAAGAACCATGTGCTGCTGCGCTTCGATCACCTGCGTCGACGGCCCGCGGTACGCTTCAATCTCCTTCTCGGAACCCACGGCAACGATCTTGCCGTCCCGGATTGCGACCGCTTCCGCGCGCGGTTGGCGAGGATTCTCTGTGTAGACCTGGCCGTGGAGAACCACTAAGTCCGCCGGCGATTGTCCAAACGCCATGCAACAGCCGCCCAGGATTAGGGCGAAAGACAAGAACGGTCCGAACTGGTATGTCATGCTGACCTGCCTAAAGACTTTCTATTTATCGCCGGCCTGCAGTGACGGGTCGTACTCGCACGCCAGCGAAGCATCTACATGCTGAAAGGCACGCTGGAAATCCGGCTCGGCGAACTGGAGTGCGATTTGTTGCGCGAGGGCGACAGCTTCTGGTTCGAGAGTAATGTCGGCCACCGGAATACGCCGCTGACGTTTTGAGCGCATCCGACCCAGACGCCACCTACGCGCGCTCGTATAAGACTTTGCCGCCGACGATTGTCATGTCTACTTTCATGTTCAAGACCTTGTCGGGCGAGACATTCAAAAGATCCTCCGGCAGCACGATCATGTCGGCCAGCTTGCCCACTTCGAGCGTGCCCTTGATCTTCTCTTCGCGCGTAAGGAAAGCTCCGTTCCGCGTGTACATCCTGATGGCTTCCTTCATACTCACGGCCTCTCCAGGGCCGTACACCTTACCGCTCTCGCCCTTGCGCGTGACGGCTGCGTACAAGCCGACCATGGGTCCGATGGGCAGATTGTCGCTGCCGAAGGCCATAAACAGCCCGTATTTCTTGACCGGAGTGGTGATGGCGTTGTTCGTCGCCAGACGATTCCCTTCCAACGTCTCGACGTAACGGCCCTCCAGATTGTAGGTGAAGTTCGGTTGTTGCGCGATGTGGATCTTGTCCTTCGCCATAATTTCCATGGTGCGTGCGGGAGGAAGGACGGTGAAGTGGCACAAATAATGCCGGTGATCATTCCGCGGATAATCGTGCAGCACCTTGTCCAGCGCATCCACCGTCATCGCGATGGCCGCGTCGCCGATGGCGTGGATTCCGAATTGCCAGCCGAGCTTGTGGCCTTCCTCGATATTGGCGTGGATCTCTTCGGGAGTGAAGAAGGCCCGCCCGCGGAATCCGGGCAGTCCCTTGTAGTCCACCAGCGACCATGCCGTTGGGCCGGTGAATCCGCCGTCGGCCGCCATCTCGCCGATCGAGCCGACTCGCAACCGGTCATTGCCGTCGCCGGTTTTTTTGCCGAATTCTTTCAGCTTCATCGCGCCCAGCTTTCGCCTCGTCCTTGCGGCGACGGATAGCCGACCTGAACCGATGCGCGCGGCAGCTCCGTGCCGTGCTTTTGATACAGAAGCTCCCACTCGGCGTACGATCCGACCACATTCGGATCTACCGACGATCCGGCCTCAATCACGCTGGTGATGCCGAGCTTGAGCTGATCGCGAACATTCTCCAGCAGGCTGTCGCGAACGTCGGCCGGTTTGTCCTTGGGCACCAGACGCATGTATAGATCGTTGCGCTCGCGGATCACGCCGTTCGGGGACGCCGCTGGCATCTTTTTCGATCAGCCCGCGCGGAGGATCGGGCGTGGCCGAATTGATGTCGGCCATGTTCGAGCGCTTTGCTGTTTCCCACCGAGCTATGGCCGCCCGCCCGTACCAGCACGACGGGATTGTTCGGCGCCGCGGCGTCCAGATCGCCGCGCAACGGCTTTCCTTTGCTCGGTGAAATGGTATTCGTCCCATCCGCCGCCGGTGATCCATTCGCCCGGCCCCAGTTCCTTCGGCTTCTCGCTCACTTGTTGCTTCAGTTGCGTTAGCGACGTGGTGTCGTTCAGATCGATGTAGCGCCGGGAGTGGCCGCCCAGATGGATATGCGTATCGTGAAAGCCCGGCATCACCATGCGGCCGCGCAGATCGATAGTGCGTGCCGCGCTATATTGGTTGCGCAGCTCGTTACCGCCCACCGCCAAGATCCGCCCGTCCTTGATCACGATCGCTTGGCGAATGGAAAATGCGTCATCCACGGTGACGATCTTGCCGTTGAAGAGCACCAGGTCGGCCGTGCCGCCTTGCGCCTGCAACCGCGATGCAATGCCGAGAGAAGCCGCGCCCGCGGCACCCAGAAATTGACGTCTAGAGAATTCCATCAGTCCCTCACAATTTCAGAAGTCTAACCGAAGCGACAGTTGCCCGACGCGATTTCCGCGCGTTCTCCGAGGACTGAACATTTTGCGTCACACCAAAGCTGCTAGTGGCGGTGTTGCCGCCGAACTGGCTCAGCGAGGATACGTCCATTGAAACCGGCAGCGCGAAGTTAGGGTGATTGAAGATGTTCGTGAACGTTGCTTCAAATCGGATACGCAGTCGCTCCCACGGCACAAAGACTTTCGATAGCCCACCAGCGATGGTCACTGTTCCCGGGCCTTCGCAAACTCCAACACCGGCATTTCCGGTCCGTCCGGCGCCCACAGGCGTCGGAACAAATGCGTTGTCATTGAACCAAGCATTGGGCTTGGGGTTGGAAATATCGCAGTTTGCAATCTGATCGGGCCGAATCACGGCCGGCCTGCCGACTTCATTGAGGTTGGACTGGCTATCTGCCGGATCGCTATCGAAAGGCGTCAAATACGGACCCGTTTCAGCCAGGGCAATCGAACTGATTTGCCATCCGCCCAACACTCCATTCACGAACCTATTGGAATTCGACAAGAACTTTCGGCCGTGACCGAAGGGAAGCTGGTACATTCCGGTGAGCAGGAAGCGCTGGCGGCGGTCTCCCGGCGCATTGCCGCGGTCATTCCGCAAATTGAATCGATCATCGACGCCCACCACAAAGCCGAGCGGTCCGCTGAAGTTGCCCTGTTCGGCTCCGTACGCCGAGGGGGCATCGTTATTCGCGTCGCTCAAGTCTTTCGCCCAGTCGTAGGTGGCTTGCAAATAGAAGCCGGAGGCAAAGCGATGCGAGAGCTGCAACTCCATGTCCTGATAGTTGGCGAAGCCCCAATTGCCGAGTTGGTAGATGGCTGCCCACTGCGGGTAGGGAACCTCCGAGGGGCTGAACGGCGTTGCGCTCGCGCGAATGGAGTTTTGATCCGTCGTCAGCGGCAGACGATACGAGTTGTTTCCGATATAGCTGATGCGGCCGGTCCAATTTTGCCAGAACTCATGTTCGATCGTCACGTTCCATTGAGCGGAGGCGGGATCGCGATAATGAATCTGCTGCGCCACGTCGAAGGTGTAGGTGCCGACGTCGCTCGGGACCAAGCCGCCGTTGCCGTATGCAACTACCGGCAGTTGAAACAGAGGTTTTCCGTTCACCAGCGCGTTAAAGTAAAAAGGCGAATTCGTGCTGCCCGTGCCAGTCATCTGATAGGCTACGCCGCCTAGCGTGGGGACCGTAAAAATACCAAAGCCGGTTCGAAACACGGTCTTGTCGTTTCCGAAAGGTCTCCAGGCAATTCCGATGCGGGGATCGAAGTTCCTGTAATACGTGTAACGAAGGCCTTGGGGCAATCCTGCCTGGCTGGCTGTCTGCACCGGCGAACACGGCAATGTGTTGACCACGCCAGGGCACGCGTTGATGCTATAGAGCACGGAAGCGGCGGGCGGTAGAACTTTCGCTGCGATGTCCGGGTAGACCAGGCCTCCGTTCGCCGGGTTGAAGTTTGCGATGTTGCCGTTCTTCTCCGTGAATGGCGGTTGCAGTTCCCACCTCAGCCCAACGCTCAAGGTTAGACTCTTCGTTATTCGCCATTCGTCTTGTCCGTATGCCGCAAAGTGCTGCGAGTTTTCGTCAATATACGGGCCGATATCAAACACGCCGTTGAAAGTTGGCAGTCCGAGCAAAAGGTCGGCGAATGCATTCCCGCTGAAGGTGCCCAAGAAGTTGAGCGAACCAAATTCATCCGACAGGCCAAAATTGTTCACCGTGGTGTAGCTCACCGAACGGAAATCGACGCCGAACTTCAGCGTGTGATTCCCTTTGATCCAAGAAATGTTATCGGTGAACTGGATCGTCCGAGAAGTGGATGGCCCGATGTCGCCATGGCCAATCGTGGAGAAGCCAGTTCCCGCGCTGAAATTGAATCCGGGAAAACCGCCGTCCGTGCCGGCATGCGAGAGCGCTAAGCCTTGCAGTCCAAGACTCGAAACCACCGAGGCGCCGGAGAAGGGGTAGGTCTGTGCCGTGGTCAGATGGCTGTATCCAAACCGAAACTCGTTGACCAGCTGTGGAGTAATCGTGTAGCTGTCCGAAAGCACCAGGTTCCGATTGTCCTGCTGGATGCTGATCGGCGGCAGCAACTGAGAAAGGCTGCCGGGATTTGCCTCCGCCTGGTACGGAAGGTTTTTCCAGCTCCATCTGCCGAAGAGCTGATTCTTGCTTCCGATGTACTGATCAATCCGGATATCGTAGCCATCGGTCTGATTTGCCAAGCGCTCCAAGGTCCGATAGTCGCCAACGGTAGAGCCCGAATCATAGTTGGGAGCCGGATAGTAGGTGGTGAGGAGCTTCTCAGCCACCGGATTGAGCATGCTCGACGGGATCTGATTGTTGGGGAACGGCGCGTTCGTAAACGGGTTCATGGCGGGCGGACCGGGCACATTGTTGAGATTGCCTCCTACCATCGCGGTGGTCGGCACATTGTCGATGACCAATTGCGATCCAGGCTTCCGATTGCCCTCGTAATCGACGAAGAAGAACGTTTTGTTGTGGCCGTCATAGAGCTTTGGAATCACCACCGGGCCGCTGAAGCTGCCCCCGAAGTCATTCCAGACCTTGGCCGGCTTCTCGCTTGATCCATACGCAGTGGCATCGAGCGCCCGATTCTGAAGATATTCAAACGCGCTTCCGTGCCACGCGTTGCCTCCTCCCTTCGTCGTGACGGTGACATCGGCGGACGACGCCATTTCGGCGTTGTTATTGATGGCCGAAACCTTGAACTCGCTCAGCATCTCCGTTGACGGGTACATATTCGAAGCTGGTGAGTTGGTTTGAACGTTGACTGTTGATGTGCCGTCAACGCTGTAGTCAGTCATGAATGCCAGGGAACCAGTCAACGCTATGGTTCCGTTCTGGTCCTGCTGAACATTAGGCAGCGCGACAATGGCGCCCAGCGGACTGCTAGAGGCTCCGCGGTAATTCGCAGGCAAGCCCGTGACCACTGTGTTGTTGATCGTGTTGGATATGTTGGCATTCTCGGTATTGACCGTCGCAGCCTCCGCCGTTACCTCCACGGCTTGCTGGACGGCAGCCAATCCCATGGTCAAATCAACCCGCCTCTCCTGGCGAGCGTCGAGCGTCACGCGATCTGCCTTGACAATCGCGAACCCAGCCTTTTCGGCGGTGATCGAATAGGTACCGGGCTGCATATTCGGAAATTGATACTGCCCCGCGTCATTCGAAACCGCCGTACGATTTGCGGCCGTATCCACATTCGTCGCTGTGACGGATACGCCGGGAATGATGCTGCCTGACTGATCCTGGATCGTACCGAGGAGCGTACCGAAAGTGGACTGGGCAAAGCCCGGTATACAAGCAAACAAGCACAAAAAAGCAGCCAGCAAACACACGTACGTCTTCATTCCGTGAAACCCCTTCCGCGAGAGAGTGGAATAAGTGAGCCCCTAAACTGCCCGGATCGCTTTAGAAAAATGCAAAGGCTAGGTTACAAACTTGGGAGCGGCACCTAAACAAAATTGATACCTGAGGCTTGAAGTATGGGTTGTTGTATCACATTTGTCAATGCGCGGCATGTACTTGATAAGGTCTTTCACAACAACAACGTACAAGCATTCGGGAGGAGGTTATCAACCGGTATATGACCAGCTTCCAGACGGCCACCCGGGCGTGTTTGATTCTCGCCTAGGTTTTGCGATCCCGGTGGTACAATCCTTGCATGTTGTTGAGCGAAACGGTCCCCTCGGCACAGGTAGAGCGCATTCTGCAGAGCGAAACTTTTCGCGCCTCGGGAGTGCTGCGACGCTTGCTTCGATACCTGGCAGACAAGGCATTCTCGGGTGAAGCGGATCAACTGAAGGAATACACAATCGGCATCGATGCCTTTGGCAAGCCGTCGAGTTATGACCCTCGCCAGGACGCGATTGTCCGGCTTCAGGTTGGGAGGCTCCGGCAGAAGCTGGGTGAGTATTATCGGACGGAAGGAAAGCATGACCCTGTCCTGCTGGATCTTCCCAAAGGACACTTTGAGCTGAAGTGGGAGGTGCGCCGTACAGTTCCCGACGTTCGCAAGGACGAGGGAGTAGCGATCCAGCAAGGCAAGCCGGAAACTGGCCGGCCATGGCGGCGCGCCACCATGCTTCTCGGCTTGGCCTCTTTGCTGCTGGCATTGTGGGGCGCGTATTCAGGCACCTTGCTTTGGCGCACTCGCCAGAGCCGAGCCGGATCGGCAGCCTGGACGCCGGAACTGGAACAACTATGGCGGCCATTCTTAACATCCACGCGTCCGTTGGTGATCGCCATCGCCGACCCACTATTTATTGAGCTTCAGGGCACGGATATCTTTTTCCGCAAAATATCTCTTCGCCGTCCCGAGGATGCGGCCGGTTCCGCGGAACTGTCCGAGTTGCGAAAGTTCCTGGGCAATCCCGCGGTGCAGCCGGCGTACAGCTACACCCCCACCGGGGACTTGATGTCGTCGTTCCTGGTTGGCAAACTCTTCGGAAGCCGTAGGCAGGATATTCGTTTAGCCCGTAGCAGTCAAGTACCACTACAGGAATTAGGCGACAACAATGTAATCCTGATTGGCCCGGAAGCAGTGATTGACCAAAAGTTGCCGGGGATTCAGCTTCGCCCCGAACTGGTGCAGACACCCGAGGGCATTCGTAACCTGCATCCGCAGCCCGGCGAGCCGGCGTTTTTCGCCGACCAGCGGCTCGGTTCAGCCCCCAACGACGGCGAAGCCTATGCATTGATCTCGCATGCGCCGGGTCCGCTGGCAAACACGGTGATCCAGAGTTTCAGCAGTTCCCGCACATGGGGACGCGAGGGAGCTACGCAGGCTTTTACGGACGCCGCTCTCGCGCGGATGCTGGTCCGCCGCTTGAGAAAACCGTCGGGCGACCTTCCTCGCTATTACCAAATTGTCGTTCGAGTGAAGTTCTCCGATGGAGTTCCAACCGATATATCGTACGTTCTGCACCGCGACCTGACCCCTCTCTAGGCGATCGCAAGTTTCGGTGACGGCCGACGATCTGGAGTCCGACGGGATAGCGTTTTTGCGGCCTTCATGCCAGCGCTAACGCGTTCCCTAATCAACTCCCGTTCGAATTGCGCAACAGCGGCGAGGATGTGCAACAGGAGCTTGCTCGCCGGGTTAGACTCGTCAGTGTCCAAGCCCTGCGAGGTGGCGATGAAGCGAATGCCGAGGCTCGCCAATTCCTGAATGCCTGAGACGTAGTGCAGGAGCGAACGCCCGAAACGATCAAGCTGCCGTGGGTGGGAACTAACCGGGACCTACCAGGATCAGATGAGCGGTGCCAAAGCCTCGCGCCCTGGGCTCGACCAACTGATCGCGGACGCCCGACGGCAACAAGGCGTACACTATCCCGAACCTCCTGCCAGATCGAAAAGTTCCACAGCCCGCAGCCGTCCCGATCGATGACTGAGGACTATTGGCGAGCATCCAACTTAGTCAGGGGATCGGGTCGACTAGTTGTACCGGCTTAACCCTTAGCGCGTGCGCCAAAGCTACGATGTTGAGCAATCCGACGTTACGCTCGGGCGCTCGACTCCGCCGATATAGTTGCGATGCAAGTTGGCGAGTTCTGCTAGGCGTTCCTGAGAAAGCAGCGGCGCGCGTCAAAAGGTCGGAAACATTTGACGGCGATTGAAAACCAGACGGGCGCACGAAGCAACGGGCCTAGTCGCCCACTTCGGGCCGGTATGGTGCACAACACGCTCAAGGGCATCCGGCGCACTATTGGGACCCGCTGCCAAACCGAAAGCCTCTGCGCTGACGGATGACATTCGCACTACGGTCGAAGCTGCGGACGACTGCACTATCAGCGCTCGGGATCGCGCACTAATCCTGCTCGGGTCCGTGGGCGCATCTCGGCGTTCCGAACTGGTGGCCTTGGGCGTGGAGGATTGCGTTTTCGGCAAGGATGGCCTGACGGTAACGCTACGGCGTAGCAAGACGGACGAGTACGGCGGCGGCCGCAAGATCGGAATCCCATATGGGTCGAATCCCGAGACGTGTCCGGTCCGCACTATTCAAGCATGGATCGAGCAGGCCGGACTATCGAACGGCGCACTCAAGGTTCGTCAAAAGCTCGGCCGGCGATATGAGTGGTGATTGCACCACCGAATCGATACGACCCCACCCAATTGGGGCTGTCGCCTAGGCTCTCCAAATGCGCTGGCAGGCGGACGACGCTACGGAGCGTTTTCCGGCACGGCTAGGTATGCCCAAAAGTATGCCCACCCCCTGCATAGCAGCACTACTCAGGCTTGCTAGACGCGATGGCAAAGTGCCTGAAAACGCGCGCTGATGGGTAGTCCGCTAAATATGTTACTTAGCGGACTACCCGCTGATGAGCAAAAGTGAGCAACGCTGCAAGTCTATGATTCTTCGTCAGGCGATGATTTGTAATCAGAGGGTCGGGGGTTCAAGCCCCTCCGCCAGCTCCATTTCACCTCTCTTATCTCATCGAGCCGTGTGTAGCCGTGCCCGACATCAGGGTCGGTATCTTACTAATAAGCTCGCTGATCTCATTTGCCGCGCCGGGAATAATCGCTCCCGCCGTAACCGCCACGAACCCGGCCAAGAGGGCATATTCGACGAGATCCTGGGCCTGACTGTCCGTCCAAATCCTCAACTTCCATATCACGTTGAAAGAGTTATTCAAATGGCTCCTCGGTTCTCGTACTGGCTTCGTACCACTTTCTCATCAATATTCAGTACCGGCCAATCGAGGCAATCGCTTAATTCTCTCGAACAAATACCTGGAGCCCCGTACCGGCTAACCGGGATGGGCCGTCCCCGCGATAGCATGTGATGGTGTGCGGGATCGCCGGTATCGTCAACACCAGCCTCGCTCCTCAGGCCCTCAACGCGGCGCTCGGGCGTATGCAGCAGGCCATGTTCCATCGCGGTCCGGATGAGGGCGGTTCGCACGTGTTTGCCGGCCAGGGCGCTGGATTGTGCGCCCGCCGCCTCAGTATCGTCGATCTCGAGCACGGCAGCCAGCCGATGGCCAATGAAGACCAAACGATTTTCGCCGTGCTGAACGGCGAGATCTACAATCACGGCGCCCTCCGCCGGATGTTGGTGTCACTCGGCCATCGCTTCCGGGGCTGTTCCGACACCGAAGCAGTCCTGCACCTCTACGAAAAAGCAGGCATCGCGTTCCTTGACCAGCTGCGGGGCATGTTCGCTCTTGCCATCTATGACACACGCGCACGCCGGCTCGTTCTGGCTCGCGATGGCGCAGGCATGAAGCCGCTCTATTTTGCAAACGCGGAACAAGGTTTTCTATTCGCGTCCGAAGCCGGGGCTTTGTTTGCATCCGGTCTTGTTTCGCCCGAGCCGGACCCGCGCGCGATCGATGTCTACCTGGCCGCCGGCTTCGTGCCGGCCGGAATGAGCGCATTCCGAAGGGTGGAAAAGCTCTGCCCCGGTGAATACCTCAGCATCGATCCCGCCGGTGAATCACGCGGCGTGTTTTGGCAGATTCGCTACCGCCCGTCCGATCCCTCGCGAAGCGACGCTGAGTACGCCAATGAACTCGACACTCTACTGACCGGTGCCGTGCGCTGTCATCTCGCCGCCGACGTTCCGGTGGGCGCCTTCTTGAGCGGGGGCTGGGATTCGTCTCTCACCGCCACGCTGGCGGCCGAAGCCGTAGGACGAAAGCTCAAAACATTTTCGGTTGTGTTCCCCGACAACCCGGACGCCGATGAGAGCCGCTTCTCGCGCCTGATGGCGCAATACCTGGGGACGGATCATCATGAGATCGAATATCGCAACAGCCTGTTAATCGATTTGTTGCCGAAAGCCGCGAGGCATCTGGAAGAACCTTGCTCCAATTTGCCAGTGGGGGTCCTCTACGTGCTGGCTTCGCTCGCCGCAAGCCAGGTGAAGACGGTGATCAGCGGCGAAGGTTCCGACGAACTCTTCGGCGGGTATGAGCGATTCCAGGTCAACTATCCATACATCGCACGCAGTTTCGTTCCCCGGCCGCCCGCGCGGTTTGCCGGAGGCTGGTGCGGGCCAACACGTTTGGGCCGAGGGTTGCGGCTGCTGGGCGCCAGGGAGGATCGAATCGCTGATGCCGAATTCGATCGCATCTTTACGGCACGCGAGAAGCGACTGTTATTGCGACCCGAGTTTCGTGCCGCCGGTCCCGACATTGAGCCCGCTCTCATCAGCTCCGGCGTACTTCAAAGTTGTACTGATCGTCTGCAGCGGCGGCTCAGTTTCGATCTAGCGGGCCGTCTTCCCAATTCCATCCTCTTTACCACCGACAAGCTGAGCATGGCTCATTCGCTCGAAGTGCGCATGCCGTTTCTCGATCGTTCGATTATGGAGTTCGCGTTCGGGCTTCCGTCTCGATTGAAAGTCCAGCGCGGCCGCGAAAAGGTGATTTTGTCCCTGCTGGCCAAGCGCCATCTTCCGCCAACCATCGCCGCGCGCCGGAAAAAAGGACTCGCCTATCCATTGAAAGCCTGGACCAGTCCGCCGCTCGACAAATACGTGCGAGCCTTGTTGCTTGATAGCGATGGCCCATTCGATCGGGCGTATATCGAGCGCGAGTTGCCGCGATTCTTCAACATGCGCGCACCAGGCCGGCCACAGATCGGTTGCCTGGTGATGCTACAGACGTGGTGGAATGAGTGTGTCCGGAATCGCGGGCGCGAGTCGCTACTCTCGCCGGGAACGGGCGCATGATTGGCAGCCTTCGGTCGGCCATTCGGCGAGGCGCTCCATTTGCTTTTGCCCTGATGCTGAGCGCGATGGCTTTCCTGTGGCGCCGCGTGATGTTTCGCACCACGTTCATCGCCATCACAGGCAGCGTCGGAAAAACGACGGCCACGGCCTGTCTGGGCTCGATTCTCTCGGCGTACGCCCCGACAAATTGGCAGCCGGGTGGCGGGAACCATCGCACCACGTTATCGAGCCTTGTGCTCAGCACCCGATTCCGGCATCGCTTCACGGTGATCGAGGTTGGAACCCGCGCTCCCGGTGCTCTGCGCCGCGCGGCCTGGATGATCGCGCCCGACATCGCGGTGGTGCTCCGTGTGCTCAACGTCCATTCGAATGCATTTCCGACTCTCGATGAAATGGCGTCGGAAAAGGCGCAGCTGCTGACCCGGCTTGGCAAGCGTGGCCGAGCGGTTCTAAACGCGGATGATCCGCGAGTGCTTGCGATGGGCGCGCGCTGTTCCGGGCAAGTGCATACCTTCGGCGTTTCGCCCACGAGTTTTCTCGTCGCTGACCAGGTTTCGGCTGTGTGGCCGCGGCGCTTATCGTTCCGCGCCGGGTGTGGAGACCAATCCAGCCAAGTGGAGACCAACTTCCCGGCGGCGCATCTGCTACCTTCCGTCCTCGCGGCTCTCACAACTGCGATCCTCTGCGGCGTCTCCTTAGAACAAGCCGCCACGGTTATCAAGACCGTCCAGCCAGTGCCCGGGCGCATGGTTCCGCTGCCTTTGCCGAACGGAGCCTGGGCAATTCGCGACGACTTCAACTCCACGCTCCCGACGCTCCTAGCGGGCCTGGAATTCTTGGCTCAAGCGCAAGTCTCGCGCCGTATCATCGTCCTGGGCGATGTGCTCGATTCAGGACTGACCGTACGCCCTCGCGCCCGCGATCTCGGCCAGCGTGTGGCGAAAGTTGCAGATCTCGCCGTGTTCCTGAGTGAAGAGAGGCGATTGTCCGCCAGATCCGCGGTGGAGGCCGGGATGACGGAGGCCTCGGTGCGGTCATACCGCGATTTGAAGGAAGCCGCTGAATTTCTCAAATCTGAATTGCGGCCAGGCGACTTGGTGCTCACGCACGGATGGCAGGGCCGGCATATCGAACGATTGATCCTGTCCCAGCTCGGAGACATCGCATGCTGGATTCCCCGCTGCCCGAAGGTACTTCCGTGTGAGATGTGCCCCCAGTTGAAATTGGTTCCCTTTCCCACGCGCCTGCATGCGCTGCCCTGAGCTTAGTAACCAAGGTTTCATGTTGCGGTCATCAGGAGTTGTTTCGGTTACAGCACACTAGACCATTGAGTCTGGCTCAGCAGTGAAGAAGCAGTTTCCAGCCGCCGTTATTCTTTCGATTGTTCCATCGCTCTGGGCTAAGGAGCCGCCGAATCACGCGTGCAGCCGGCCACCGGAGGGTAGCTCGGTTCCAAAACCTGAAGATTTGCGCAGCCGGGGCGGCGTTCTGAAAGTCGATCTGACGCTTCGCAACTATGCCGGTCCAGACGGCGCAACGCGCTAATCCGAGTGCGCACTTATATTGGCGGTTCTCTTCAAGCGCGTTCCCCAACAGTTAGGTCTTGTCGCTCTGGACGGTGTGCCGTTGAACTCGAACGGAACGTCGGAGCGATTTTTGTCGAATGGCAAACGCACCTCGGAATCCCGCCCTCCAGAGAACGTTCCGGCAGAACCGCGCTCGAAACTTGGCGCCGCGCCCGAGCCGGCCTTGCTTCCATTGCCAGTGTCATGATTCTGTTCATGACAGTGTAATTCCCGCAAGCCTTGGCAAAACCCCTGTGATAGCATATGAGCCTACGCGAGGTGTGTGCCATGCGAAAAGCCAAGCTGCTTGTCCTGACTGCGATTCTGGCTAGTGTTCCGGGCTTTGCCCAGATCGATCCATCAGGCGAGTGGGCGCCCCAGTTCCAAGAGGATTTTCTCGAACGTATTCCTGGCCCCGACATTGGCGACTATCTTGGATTGCCCATCAATAATGCGGCGCGCCTGCGCGGCGATAGCTGGGACGCATCGCTCCTCACGCTGCCCGAGAATCAATGCCGACCACACCCGTCCGATTACGCCTGGCGCGGCCCGGCGAATCTTCGCATCTGGAAAGAAGTAGATCGCGAGACGCAGAAGCTGATCGCCTATCACACGCACATTTCCTGGCAAGCGCCCGAGCGAACCATTTGGATGGACGGCCGTGCGCATCCAGCGGCTGATGCCGCGCACACCTGGCAGGGATTCTCCACCGGCAAATGGGACGGCGATGTCCTGACGATCACGACCACGCATCTAAAGGAAGGCTGGATTCGCCGCAATGGAATCCCGCGCAGTGAGAATGCTACCGTCACCGAGCATTTATTCCGGCACGGCGACCGTTTGACTGTCATGGTGATCATTAACGACCCGGACTACCTCACGGAACCGTTCGTGCGCACTACCGATTTTCTTTACGACGCGCATCAAGAGATCGCTCCGTATCCTTGCGAGTCGGTCGTCGAAGTGCCGCGTCCGCGCGGAACCGTGCCGAATCACTTGCCTGGAAACAATGCGTTCCTAGCCGAGTTCGCGAATCGCGAGAAAGTGCCCTTCCAAGCCACTCGAGGCGGCGCTGCCACCATGTATCCCGAGTACCGGCAAACCATGAAAACGTTTTCAGCAACACCGGATGTCGCAGCGATTGTGACCGCTACCGACGCCCCTCCGCCGGCCGAACAAAACGCGATTCGTCCCGAGAATAACAACGACGGCGAGATCCACACGCAGCATGTCCAGGGCAACGTCTATATGTTGAGCGGAGCCGGCGGAAACATCACGCTGCAAGTGGATAAAGAAGGCGTGCTGGTGGTGGATACGGGGCTGCCCAACATGACCGATAAGGTGGTGGCGGCGATCCGGAAAATCTCCGACGGTCCCATTCGCTATGTGATCAATACGCATGTCCATGCCGATCATGTCGGCGGCAACGAGAAAATCGCGGGCCTCGGCAGCACCATCGTCGGCGGCAACGTTACCGGAGACATCGCCGATGCAGGGAAGGGCGCCACGGTAATTGCGCACCAGACGCTTCTTGATCGGATGAGCATGAAGGATGGCAATCAAGCCGCGTACCCTTCGGGTGCCTGGCCCACCGACACATTCGCCGACGAAAAAGATCTCTACTTTAACGGCGAAGGCATCCAGGTGATTCATCAACCAGCGGCGCACACCGACGGCGACAGCTTCGTCTTCTTCCGCAAGTCCGATGTTGTGAGCACAGGCGATATCTTCGTCACCACGGGCTATCCGATCATCGATATCGCGCGCGGCGGTAGTTTGCAAGGGATCATCGATGCACTGAACCGTTTGATCGCGATCACCATCCCGGCGGGCAAGCAGGAAGGCGGCACTATGGTGATTCCGGGACACGGCCGCCTTTGCGATCAAGCCGACGTGGTGTTCTATCAGGAAATGGTCACCGTGCTGCGCGACCGCATTCGCGACATGATCAAGAAGGGCATGACGCTCGATCAGGTGAAGGCGGCGCGTCCAACGCGCGACTACGATCCGGTGTACGGCTCAACCAAGGGCTTTTGGACCACCGACATGTTCGTCGAAGCGGCGTACAAGAGTCTCAGCGCCCAGAAATAGCAGCCTCGGCGGCGCGGATTTGCGGCAGATCGCGATCGGCGCCTTTCCAAGCATCCAGAAATTCGCGATACGCTTTTGCTCCCTCAGCGCCGTTTCCTTCTTTGTCCCAAGCCAACGCGATCCCGTAGAGCGCGAATCCTGAACGCGGCCGATCGTGAAGCTCCTTGCGAAAGGCTTCGCGGGCGTCGGCGAATTTTCCTGCGCGAATCAGCGCGTAGCCTAACGACTCCAGCTCCGGCCGCGAATAGCGCGGCGGTTCTGCGTACCCCAGCTCTCGCTCGTGATCGACGGCTTGGTCGAGCAATCGCTGCATCCCGGCGAAATCGCTCCGATAGCCGGACAGGTTTCCGCGCAGATCGAGCGACGCCGTCTCAAGAATATTGGCCACCTGGTCCCGCACGCCCTTCGCTTCATCGTCCACCTTCTCTTGCGACAAGCGCCACAGCAGCGCGTCCAAGGCGTCGGATTGCCGCTCGGCTTCCGCAAGTTCGCCTGATTCGGCCGACTTCATCCCCTTTGCGTACGCGACCATCCCGTCCCGATACCCGCGCGCTGCAACACTGAGCTTTTCGTCCGGCACTCCGAAGTTCATCGGTTGTTTGATGGCTTCGTCCCAAGCGCCGAATCGAAGGGCCAGGCGCGCCGCGGAGCTGCCGACTTGCAGTATGTAGAACGCGGGATTCAAGGACTGGTCCGGATTGTCCGCTGTCCCCTGGAGCTCGGCGGCGTGATCGAGCGCCTCGTGATAGCGCCCGGCCTCGGCGCAGTCGGCAATGAGATAGCTGAGGTTGTGCGAGTAGTTCCAGTCGTTGCGAATGCTGACGTGCTGCTGATCCATGTACTGCTGATCCACGCGCGCGGCTTCCAGGAATATCTGCCGCGCACGCTCGTAGTCACCCAGCCGAAAGAAAATGTGACCGGGCATGTGAACCACGTGTCCAGACGCCGGCGCCAGTTTGCCAAGTTTCTCCGCACTTTCGAGCGCCCACTCGGGATGACCGCTTCCTTCCACCGCATGAATCCAGTAGTGATTCGCGGCAGCGTTGGACGGATAATCATGCAGCAGATTGCGCAGAAGCGCCTGCCCATAGAGTGCTCCCGGACGCGGATCGCCCTTGCTATCGTATCCATCGATCAATTGGCTAGCGAGAATCAGCTTGGCCTGCAGGTCGTCGGGATAGCGATCTTCAAGCGCTTCCATTTCCTTGATGAATGCCTGGGTGGCTTCCTCGCCTTTCTTGGACTGCTGTTCCGTAGTGGCGCGAATGTAGCGCTGCTCGCGATCGGATGCCTTGGGCGCCAGCTCCTTGGCGCGATCTAGTTCCGCTTTTGCCATATCATGCTCGCCGCTGAAATCGAGAGCTTGAAATAGCCCCCAATGGCACATGGCGCAATCGGGATCGAGCCGCACCGCCTCTTCGAATGCGCGCAATGCTTCGTAATCCCAGAAGCAGTGAATCAGCGCGAGCCCTTGATCGAACCACTGCTGAGCCTGCGGCGATTTCGTCGTGATCGGGATGTGAGCCTCGCCGATGCCATCAATCCGCTGTGGCGCGGGGAGCTTCGTGGGGTCGATGTGTTCGGGCTCCGACGGACCGTGCTGATGCGTTTGCGCCGTGGCAATCAGACCGCTGAGTAAAAGAACGATCGTGAGCTTCAGAGTCTCCTCCAGTCGTTGGAGTTAAGACGCGAGGGCCGTCCGGAAAATTCCCACTACTCGTCACGAAAGGGTAACGGTTTGGCCCCGTTACTTGCTGAACGATTCATCTTCTCGGGGCGTCACACAAACGAAGGAGGTACGCAATGTCTGCTACCAAAACCGAACAGGATCAACAGAAGAACAAACAACAGGAAGGCCAAAAGCGGCAGGAAGGTCAGGACCAACGCGGCACTCATAACCCGGGCAACAATCCCGGCAACAAGGGTCAAAACCAGACTCCGCAGCGGCCCGATCAGTCCCAGAAGTAAGCAATACTCCCTCCCGTTCGCGATCGAGCGGGAGGGTCTATCAGCGTGAACCTTACTTCGCTTCGCAGGCGGATGGACTGAACTTCGCCCCGTCCTTCTCCATCTTAAAATGCGTGCTGGTGACGAAATCCTGAAACAGGTTTGCTGGATCATGCACGATGGTGGTGACGATGAGCCAGGAATCGCCATTCGGTTCATTCGTGCGATCGTAGTATTCGGTCAGCTCTGCGTCTCCGCTGTAAGGGACCCCGTTCTTGCGCAGATAACCGGCCTTCATGTGCGTGGTAACAACTTTCAGCGAGCCGCCCGGCGGAGGAGCGCCACCGCCACGGGGCGCGGGCCGCAAGCCATCCCAACTCGCTACCGAATATCCCTGCCAACTGGGCGCCTCGTTCGCCGGCGCTTTCGCGTTGAAGTGGAACATGCGAGTCTGGGTTCCGGCATCGGTCTCGACCTTCAACGTATTGTCGTCGGTCCAGGTGATGTGGACGCGCCCGGGCACTCGCATGATGGCTGCTGCGCCGTATGCCCTGCACTGGTTGCCTTCTTTAGTGTCCTTGTCCGGATCCCATGCCATGGCGACCTTGCGGCCTTCCTGATTGAGCGGCACGCTGGTGAAATCACCCTTGGCGGGAGTCACCATGCGCCAGCGCCAGTCTTCCGTTACGATCGATACCCAATAGCCCGTCAAATCCTCGGGCGCGACGGTCTTCGCCGGTCGCGGCGCTTGGGGCGGGGGAGGGCCGAACTGTGCGTGCATGCTCGCTGGCACGATCATGAGAAGCGCGGCCGTAGCGCTTTGGGTCAGAAATCTTCGAATCATTGATATCTCCAGTCTCACTTTGCGATGCATGGGCTAGGACTCCATCCCGCGCCATCCGGAATCTTCTTAAAATCGGTGCTCGTGACAAAGGGCTCCGTTAAGTACTTCGGATCTTCCACAATCGTGGTCACCGTGAACCACGTGTCGCCATTGCGCTCCTTGTGAAGATCATAATACTCCTTCAGAACCGTGTTCTCGCTATATGGCGGACCGTTCTTGCGGAGGTACCCAGCGCGCAATTGGGTGGTGACAACTTCCAGAGACTTGCCGTGTGCGCCTTCGCGCGTGGCGCCAAGCCCGAAGCCAGGGGCGCCTGAGCCGCGGACCGGCCGTTCCCAATTCGCGACGGAGTAGCCTTGCCAGGTCCTGGGCTCGGGGGGCACGTAGCCAATCAGGTCCTGGGCCGGTGACGTGAAGTGCAGTAGGCGCGTTTGCGTGCCCGCATCGGTTTCGATCTTGAGCGTATTCTCGTCGGCCCAGCTAATGTGCAGACGTCCTGGAACGCGCATGATCGCAGGCGCTCCATACGACCTGCACTGTTCACCGGCTGCGGTGTCTTTCGCCGGGTCCCACGCGTTTCCGATCGCGCGGCCGGCGTTGTTCAAAGGGATGCTGGCGAAGTCGCCTTTGATGGGCGTCACCATGCGCCAGCGCCAATCTTCCGAGACCACCGATACCCAATAGCCCGTAAAATCGACCGGTGCGGCGGCTTGTCCCGATTTCGGAGCCTGCGCTCCGGGAGGCGCGCCGATGCCCGAGGGCGGAGGAACTCCTTGCGCGAAAAGAGACGCGGCGCCAAGTGCCAGAACAGCCAATGATCGAGTGCGCATCATCCTACTTTTTCCCGCTCAGGCTTTTGTACACAGCCTCGATGAACATGTCGGTGGTCCAAAATCCGGTGGTCGAGCCGTATTGGGTATCGTAATCGAGCGTCGGCTTCGCGGCTTTCACTTGCTCCAGCGTCATGCCTTTCTTGATCATGTCTCGAAAGCGATCGCGGATGATGGCGAGCATGTTGCGATACTCAACCACGTCGGCTTCGTCGCACAGGCGCCCATGGCCCGGAACTACGATCGTCCCGCCTTCCTGATATATCGCGGGAACCGTGATGTCGATAATCTTGTTCAGCGCAGCGATCTCACCGTCCACGCTGCCGCCGCGCGACAAGTCGATGATCGGGTAGCCTCCGGGTGTAAACACATCGCCGGTGCTCAGCACGTCCGATCGCCGGAAAAACACGATACTATCGCCGTCGGTATGCGCCTCCGGCACGTGATAAACGATTACGGCTTCGCCGTTGAAGAAGAAATCCTTGGTCGGGAGGAAGTACTCGTCGTTCGGCCACTCTTCTTCGGGGATCTTCGGCCCGTTGTTGGGCTGCGGCCCGGTCATGCGATTCAGAACGTTGGATTGTGCGACGATCCTCGGCGGTCCGATGGATTCGCGAGTCATGCCGAGCTTCGCCATCGCGGAAATGCCGCCGGTGTGGTCGGTGTGGACATGCGTAATGACGATCCAGCGAATCGGGCCGCTCGAGAGTTTGCGGATCTCGGCCATGGCTTTCGGCGCTAGCGGCGCAAAACCGGTGTCCACCAGCATCACTCCGTCTTTGCCCACTTGTACCGTGATGTTTCCACCGTCGCCCATTAGTACGTAGACCGAACCCTGCACCGGCGCCATGGTGAGCTGAACGGTGTCCGGATTAATTTGCGGGGGTTGCGCGACGCAATAAGCCGCGCCAACCACAAGGATCGCGACGAGCCGGAGTTTATCCATGATCACTTGGAGGTAACGTTGCAGTCGAACAGCGAGGTGCACTTGCAGTAGCGCGAGCATTTCTCGGGCGGATGATATTCCCCGGCGATCTTCTTCTGATACTCCGGATACATTGTTTCTGCGCCGCCGCGCGTGGCTTCATACGGCAAGCCGTACCAATCCGCGAACTCCTTCAAGTATGGATTCTTGCCAGGCAAATGGTTGGGAACGGTGCCTTCCGGCCGCGGCACTTCGGGCGCATACTCGCATCCGAACACGCCGATGTTTTGGCCGGGATCGATATACCAGTTGTCGCTGCGGACTAGCGGCTCGGTCAAGTACACGGGGTCTTCAATCACGGTCACCACGGTCAAATAATCGCCATGGCGAGTCCAATGCTCGGTGAACACCGCTTTGTCGCTGCGGGGCACGCCATTGCGCCGCATGTAATTCGTTTTGAGATGCGTGGTGGTGATGTTCAGCATGTTGCC
This sequence comes from Bryobacterales bacterium, assembly GCA_963772905.1. GTDB lineage: Bacteria > Acidobacteriota > Terriglobia > Bryobacterales > Bryobacteraceae > Palsa-89. The sequence continues at coordinate 661,611 of CAVYZD010000003.1, forward strand.
ATCCCAGACGCCGGTGGAAAAGCCCTGCCAGGTGTGAGGAGCCCAGTCCGGCGGATGCGGACGGCCGTCCATCCAGATGGTTCGCTCACTATCCCAGGCCAGCAAATGCGTGTGGAACGCGACCAGCTTCTCGGAGATTGGATCGATCTCCCGCCAGATTCGCAGGTTGCCCAGCCCGCGCATCGAATAGTCGCCGCCGTGCGGGCGGCATTGATACTCGGGCACCACGGAGATGCGGTCGGCGTCGTAGGTGTCGGCCGCCATGCGCGCCGCCGCGTTGATGGGCAACTCCGTGTAATCACCTAACTCGGGGCCCGGAAGCCGCTCCGGCCCGTCCTCGTGATAAAGAGGCGCCCATTCGCCCGTAAAATCAACCTGCGCGAATGCAGGCAGAACGAGCAGAGCGCAGAGCACGAGGAGGAAGCTCGTGACCCTACAGCGAGGTAGGTGATGCATTTGTGTCCTGCGAAATCGAGCGTCTCGCGAGCAGTCTACTCGCGAGCAGTCTACTGGACGACGCCCTTCCAGCTAAATTCGGCGGCGCTATCCGTTGCGGGCCGCATGATGCTCTGCATTCGGATGCGATGATCGTCCGGGTTACGGCCAGGGTTGCCTTTGACGATCACGTGATCGCCCGGCTTCAACGATTCGCGTGTCACGCCATCGCGGCTCAATTGACCGCCGGCGCCCCATTCCACGGCCCAGGTCTGCATCATTCCGTTCTCGTCTGGAGCTTCGACGTGCACGAATGAATGCGGATTCCGATACAGGAACTGCACCAGTTTGCCTTCGATGGTGACGGTCTTGTCCTCAAAATACGTGGCGGCGAATGAGTGGTGGGCGTATACATTCACCTGCGTGCTCAACACGGATGCCGCGGCAACAACCAAGAACAACAGTGTTCGTTTCATCAATGATCCTTCCCGACTGAAAATGTTTCTTTCGGACTAAACTTTATAATATAACGGCCGCAGCCGTCCTGCATACAGCTCTTACTTCTTGTTCAAACTTTTGTATACAGCCTCGACAAATGAGTCGGTTGTGCCGAACCCTTTGTCGGCGCCGTAGCGTGCGTCGTAATCCATAGTGGGCCTGGCGGCTTTCACCTGCTCAACGGTCATACCCTTCTTGATCATGGCCTGAATCCGGTCGCGGATGATGGTTACCATATCACGATATTCGATCAATTCCCAGCGGTCGCACAGGCGGCCATGGCCTGGAATAATGTACGTCCCACCTTCTTCGTCATGCTTCGAAATCGCCAGATCCAGGAGATTGTTCAATGCGTCCAGTTCTCCTTGAATGCTGCCGCCGCGTTCCAGATCTATAAAAGGATATCCCGTTGTTACGAAGATGTCACCAGTGGCGATCACATCGGAGTGGCGGAAGAACACGATGCTGTCGCCGTCGGTGTGGGCGGCGGGTTCGTGCAGAATCTGGACTGGCTCCTCGTTGAAGAACAGGGTCTTGCGGTCGCCCAGGAATGTGTCGGTGGGCCATGCTCCGACGGGTGAGGCGGCTTGTTTGCCGCTTTGCGCGCTCATGCGATCCAGCACATTCTGGTGCGCGATGATGGCCGCGCCTTTCGAAGCATCGGCGATGTCACCGGTGACGTTCGCGCCCGTAATGGTCACGCCCGCGGCCCGCAGCTTTTCGTTCCCGCCTACGTGATCCGGGTGGACGTGCGTGTTGATGATGTACTGCAGCGGCTTGTTAGGCGCCAATTTGTGGACGGCCGCGATCACTTTGTCGGCGGTTGAGGCGAGGCCGGTGTCCACCATCAGCACGCCCATGTCGCCCACTTGCACGGTGATGTTGCCGCCCGCACCCACCAGCATGTAGATGTTCCCTTGCACCGGGAGAATGTGGACTTCGCCATCGGTGGGATTGGGATTTTGCGCCTCGTTCTTTACGGGCATCGGCACAATCTCATCGCGCGCGAACGGATCGGATGGAACGGGCGGCGGATTCTTAACCACCTTTTCAAACTCGGGATACATCGTCTCCGCTCCGCCCAGCGCGGCGATCAGCGGAAGATGATACATGTTGGCGTACTCGGTGATGAACGGATTCTGACCGGGCAAATAATTCGGCACTGCGCCTCTCGGACGCCCTTCCACTTCTTCCACTTCTTCGCAGGGGTAGAGCCAGTTGCCGCCCGCGTTGGTGTTGAGAACGAAGTCCTCGGATTTCGCCAGCGGCTCGGTGAGGTAAACCGGATCAGTCACGATGCTGATATACGTAAGGTGTTCCCCGTGCCGCATGAAGTGCTCTACCATCGTGGCTTGGTCGCTCTCAGGCAAGCCATCGCGCCGCACCCAGCCCTGCTTGATGTGCGTGGTATAAACCGTGAGAACATTGCCTTCCCACTTGCCGGTGGAGAAGCCCATCCAGGTGTGCGCGGCCCAAGCGGGAGGATGGGGACGCCCGTCCATCCAAATGGTGCGGGTCTGTTCGTAGGTGCTGATGTAATTCTTGATCGCGATGATCCTCTGCGACTGGGGATCCTTCTCGTCCCAGAACCGCATCTGCAGCGGACCTCGATAGATATAGGGGGACACGTGCACCTGGCATTGATGCTCGGGCATCGTGAGGCGCGACGAATTCCAGCTCTCGCCCCACAGCCGGGAACCTTCCGTAATCGGAAGGCCGGAGTAGTTGACTAACTCGGGACCGGGAATGCGCTCCAGAAAATCCTCATGCAGTAGCGGATTCCAATTACCGGACAAATCGAAACCGGAATCCGGCGTGAACTCGCCCACAACGCCTTGACTGAAAAGCGGGACTCCCACCAAGGTCGCCAGGCTCAGGGCAGCAACCTGGAACAGCGAACGAGTCATGGAACCAGCCTGGGTTCGGCGAAAATCGCCCATTTCACTCTCCTAAACTCCTAGAACGAAAGCCAATGGAATTAGTGGTACGCAGAGATGGCGTTTGCCAGTACAGTGAAGTTACTTGGCGGGTCTTGCAGCATCCCAAGAATTGCAATATCCATTGTAATGCAAAGCTGGGGACGAGCTTGCTATGCTACCTGCCATGCGAGTCATCGTTTCCATCGTAATCGCGGCGGGCTTTGCGGCAACCATTGGCGCGCAGACCTCCGTGCTTCCCCCCGACATCGATTCCCAGTCGTACTCCCGGCTGCCGATCGTTAAACGTGCCGACTTAGACGAAGATGGCAAGCGCATTTACGACGAGTTGGCGGGCGGCCCCGGCAAGACCGTAACTCCCACCGGTCCAGCCGCCATATCCCTCTACAGCCCAAAGGCCGCCGAAGCGATTCAGATGCTGAATCAATATCTGCGCTTCCATGGTCTCTTGAAGCAGCGGGATTTCGAGGTAGCCATTTTGGTGGTGGCCCGCGAGTTCGACCAGCAGTACGAGTGGAGCGGGCACGAGATGGGCGCGCGCACCGCCAAGGTGCCCGATGCGGTGATTGATGCGATTAAGTTCAACAAGGATGCCAACGGCTTCTCGGATCGTGACACGCTGCTCATCAACTTCACCCGCCAACTGCTCCACCAGCATAAGCTCGATTCCGATTTATACGCGAAGGCGGTGGACACTTTCGGACGGCAGGGAACGCTGGAGCTCGCCACCATCATCGGCGACTATGCCATGGCCGCGATGATGTTGAACGCCACCGATCAGCATTTGCCTCCGGGCCGCGAGGCGCTGCTGCCGGTGAAGTAGCCGATCAACACCAAGGATAAAAGTCGTGGCCCAGTTGCAAGGCCACGGGTTCATAATGGTATTGGAATGCGACGCTCCGGCCACGCTGATCTTCCTCTGCATGGCGGACGCGTGCCGGCTTGGCTGGCCGACCGTATGACGCGTCTGGGGACGGCCATCGCCGAGAGCGTGCTGCTGCATTACGGCCCGTCCGAACTGCTTTCGCGCTTGAGCGATCCTTTTTGGTTCCAAGCTTTCGGCTCGGTGATGGGCATGGATTGGCATTCCTCCGGCATTACCACGTCGGTCATCGGCGCGTTGAAGCGCGGGCTCAATCCGCGAGCGCACGAGCTCGGCATTTACATTTGCGGCGGACGCGGGAGGCATTCTCGCAAGACACCCGACGAGTTGCGCGCCGTCGCGGAGAAAACCGGTCTGGATGGCGACGCCCTCGCTCGCACCAGCCGCTTGACAGTGAGAGTCGACAACAACGCGATCGCCGACGGCTTTCAAATCTACCTGCATTCGTTCATCCTCACCGCGCGTGGCGAGTGGGCCGTCATCCAGCAGGGCCTGAACGGCGACGCCGGGTTAGCTCGACGTTACCACTGGCACTCGGCAACCGTGCGCGATTTCACATGCGAGCCGCATGCGGCCATCGCAGGCCAGCATCAGGGCGAGATCATGAACCTGGTAGACGCCGCGGCTGAGCCCGCGCAGAGAGCCCTGCTGGAAATCAGCCACCAAACGCCCGAGATCACGGTTCGCGATTTGCGCCTGGCGATGCCCGCGCACCATGACGTTCGCGCCCGCGATGTCGATCTGAAACGCTTGAGCGCCGTTCTGGCAGTGGCTTACGAGCGTGATCTCGGTGACTTCGCGTCGCTGCTATTGTTGGAAAAGCTGGGTCCGCGCACCCTGCAGTCGCTCGCACTTATCGCTGAAGTGGTGCATGGCGCGCCCGTGCGATTTTCCGATCCGGCTCGCTTCTCGTTCGCCCACGGCGGTAAGGATGGGCATCCGTTCCCAGTGCCGCTCAAGACCTACGATGCTTCGATATCCGTGTTGCGCACAGCTCTCGATGCGGCCAAGGCCGGTGATAGCGACAAGCTGGATGGCTTGCGCCGGCTTGATCAATTCGTCCGATCAGTTGAAGACCGCTGCCAGCCCGAGGCCGATTTCAACGCGGTGATTCAACACGAATGCGCAATCTCGCCTCAACTCGGTGGACGAACCGTGTTCGATGATCGCGGCCGGCCACAATCTAGACAGCTTAATCTGTTTTGAGCGAAACCTCCGGCAGCGCGTCGCAGTCCAACCCGGGGAGTCATTACACATGGAACTATTGCAAGAACTCTTAACCGAGGAATTGAAGGACCTTTTGCACGCCGAAAACCAATTGGTGAAGGCGCTGCCGAAAATGGCCAAGGCTGCCAAAGACACCGATCTTAAGACCGCCTTCCAGGATCACCTGGAGCAAACCAAAGAACACGTGGAGCGTTTGAAACAAGCCTTCGAAATTTTGGGAGAGAAGCCCAAGGCGAAGCCGTGCAAAGGAATGGCGGGGCTTGTAGAAGAAGGCACGGAAGTGATCACGGAAGGCAAGCAAATGGAAGAGGCTCCCGCGGACTTGGCGCTCATTGGCGCTGCTCAGCGCGTGGAGCACTACGAAATTGCTGCGTACGGAACGGCACGCGCCATAGCCGAGCAGATGGATCGTCAGGACATCGTGAACTTACTCAGCCAAACATTGGCCGAGGAAGAAAAAGCCGATCAACTGCTCACGAAAATCGCGGAGCCCTTGCTCGAACAAGCCGCACAGGGTGGCGAGCAGGAAGAAGAACTGGAAGAGGAAGAAGTCTAACTTATTCGTCCTTTGCATGCAGGGTCAGCGGACCTTCTCGGATTGTTATATGCTCCGAAGGAAAGCTGATATGAACATCACCGCGCTGTCGACCCTGTTGCTCGCCACCACTCTCGCTCCCCTCTGGGGCCAAGACCAGTTCTCGGGCGAGTGGAGCCCCTTGCATCACGAGGATTATAACGAGCGCATTCCTGGCCCCGACCTCGGCGACTTCGCCGGCCTTCCCATCAACGATTCCGCGCGGCTGTTTGCGGAAAGTTGGAACGCGTCACGTCTAACGCTCCAGGAACACCAGTGTCGCGTGCACGTTTCGCCTTACATCTATCACGGGCCGCTGCATCTGCGGATTTGGGAGGAGAAGGACCCCAGTACGCAGCAAGTGATCGCCATCAAAAATTACATCAGCACCTACGAGCAGACCCGCACCATCTGGATGGACGGCCGCCCACATCCGCCCGATTACGCGGTGCATACCTTCATGGGATTTTCCACCGGCAAGTGGGAAGGCAACATCCTGACCGTCTACACCACGCATATCAAGCAGGGCTGGGCCCGCCGCAACGGGCTTCCCGAAAGCGACCAGGCCACCATGACCGAGCACTTCCTGCGTCACGGGAATATCATGACGCACGTCACGATCCTGAGCGATCCGGTGTATCTCTCGCAGCCCTTGATTCGTACCGACGATTTTTTGCTGGACGAAAAAGAGCTTGGCGGCTGGCTGTGGCCCTGCGAATATGTGGAAGAGATTTTGAGCCGTCCCAAGGGGGAAGTGCCCAATTATCTTCCGGGCCAGAATCCGTTCCTTTACGAATATGCGGACAAGCACAACTTGCCGCACGCCGCGGTGATGGGCGGAGCGACCACCATGTATCCGGAGTACCGCAAGGTGCTCGAGACCGCTAAGATCGAATCCGCGCCGGCGGTGGAGACAGCAAAGCCTACCGCGACTCACGATTCCGAGCTGCACATTCTTCCAGTGCAGGGAAACGTCTACATGTTGGTCGGCGCCGGCGGCAACATCACGGTGCAAGTAGGCAGCATGGGTGTGCTGCTGGTGGACTCAGGTCTCGCACCTCTCTCTGACAAGGTGCTGGCCGCCATTCGAACGCTATCCAACAAACCGATTCACTACATCATCAATACCCATGTGCATCCCGATCACGTCGGCGGAAACGAAAGCCTCGCGAAATCGAACGGCGGCTCGGCCCGCGAGGTGACTCTGGTCAACACGCCAGGTGAAACCGCGGCCCTCAGCGTCCAAATCATCGCGCACCAAAATGTTTTTGACCGCATGAGCGTGCCGCCCGCCGGTCAAAAGCCGTATCCTGAGAGCGCCTGGCCGACAGACACCTATCTCGGCGCAGAGAAGGAAGTGTACTTCAACGGAGAAGCGGTCCAGATGTTTCATCCTAAGGCTGCGCACACCGACGGCGACACCATTGCCTTCTTTCGCCGCTCCGACGTTATCAGCGCCGGCGACATTTTCGTCACCAACGGGTACCCGATCATCGATCTGAAAAACGGTGGCAGCCTGCAAGGCGAGATCGATGGACTGAACCAGATTCTCGACCTGGCCATCCCGGCGCATCATGAGGAAGGCGGCACTTACATCATCCCCGGCCATGGCCGCTTGTGCGACGAGTTCGACGTGCTGGAGTATCGCGACATGGTGACCATTATTCGCGACCGCATTCAAGCCATGATCAAGAAGAGCATGACGCTCGATCAGATCAAAGCCTCGCGCCCCACGCTCGATTACGACCCGCGCTACAACACCCCCGGCGGGTTCTGGACCGCCGATATGTTCGTGGAAGCCGCGTACAAGAGCCTGACACAGACCAAGTAATGGAAAACCTCGCCGGGAAAGTCGCCCTCGTTACTGGCGGAGGGCGGGGAATTGGACGAGCAGTTTCGTTGGCCTTGGCGCGCGCCGGTTGCGACCTCGCAGTGAACTATCGCGAACGCCGGGATGATGCAGAGTCCGCGGTGCACGAAATTCAAAAGCTGGGCCGTCGCGCCGCCGCCATCCAGGCCGACGTCTCGCGCGCCGCTGATGTCACGCACTTGGTGCGCGCCGTCGAATCCGAGCTCGGCCCGATCGAAATCCTCGTGAACAACGCCGGCAAAATCTTGATCCAACCCATCGATCAGATGACGGAAGAAAGCTGGAACGACATGATCACGTCGAACCTCACCTCTTGCTTCCTGGTAACGCAGGCGGTCTTGGCCGGCATGCGCGCCCGCCGCTGGGGACGCATCATCAACATGTCGTCGGTCGCGGCGCAAGCCGGAAGCATCGTGGGCGTGCATTACGCCGCCTCGAAAGCCGGGATGATCGGGCTCACGCGCAGCTACGCGCGGGTGTTGGCCAAAGAAGGCATCACGGTCAACGCCATCACGCCCGCGCTGGTGGCAACCGAAATGGTGATCTCGAATCCCGTCGCCAAACCCGACATGATCCCCATCGGACGCTTCGGCGATATCGAAGAGGTGGCCGACGTTGCGCTGATGCTCGCCAGGAATGCCTACATCACTGGCCAGACCATCAACGTCAACGGCGGCTACTACATGAGCTAGCGCGCCGGGCTAAATTACTTTCGTCGCACCCCCATCCATATCGATCAACGAGCCGTGCAGGAAGCGGCCTTCCGGGCCGACTACAAACGCCACCAGAGCGGCGATATCTTTCGGCTCCCCAATACGCGTGGTCCGTGCGCTTTCGATCAATTTGCGTTCGGCGGTCCCCACATCGATCCCCTGCTGCGCGGCATTCGTCTCCAGCATCCGCCGAAAGCGATCGGTGCGGATGCTACCTGGATTGACCGCGTTCACCTGCACGCCGTCGCGAATCCCGATGTCCGCCACCGCTTTGGTAAATGAGAGCAGCGCGGCGTTCACGGAACCGCCAATGGTAAACTGCGGCCCCGGCATCCTGCCTCCCACGCCCGATATGTTCAGCACGGAACCTGCCCGCTTCTTCAAATGCGGCCATGCCTCGCGCGTCAGCCGCATCGCACCGAAGAACTTCAGCGCGAAGCCATCGGCCCAATCGTCGTCGGTCAATTGTAGAAATTCGCCGCGCTTGGTCGCGCCAGCATTATTCACGAGGATATCGATCTCGCGGTACGTGTCGATCGTGAAATTCACCACACGCTTAGCCGCGTCGAGGCCGCGCAGATCCACAGCGAAAGGCGACGCATTTCCTCCGGCACTCTCGATCTCATTCACGGCGTCCTTCAGCAGACCCACGTCGCGTGCGCATAGCACCGCGTCCGCTCCTTCGGCTGCCAAACGCAGCGCGATCGCTTTTCCTATGCCGCGGCTCGCGCCAGTAACAATCGCCGTCTTGCCAGTCAGTCGTTTTTCCATGGTCTTTTCCTCTTGCCCGATCCATTATGCTTGTTCGAGAGCGCGCCGTGCTAGTTCAACCCGCCACTTCCCAATCCCGCCGGGCCAAGCTCATGCCGGTGGTTCGCGTGGCCGCGGGCAACGCGCTCGAGATGTACGATTTTCAAATCTTCGGCTATTACGCCGCCGCGATCGCCACCACCTTCTTCCCCAGCGGCAACGAATTCGCATCGCTGATGTTGTCGCTAGCCACTTTCGGCGCGGGCTTCCTGATGCGGCCTCTCGGCGCCGTCGTTTTGGGCGCGTATATCGATCATCGCGGCCGCCGCAAGGGACTGTTGCTCACACTCGCGTTGATGGGCTTCGGTACACTCGCGGTCGCCTGCCTGCCGGGCTACGCCGTGCTTGGACTCGCCGCGCCATTGCTTGTCTTGGTCGGCCGTCTGGTGCAGGGATTTTCCGCGGGCGTGGAACTCGGCGGCGTTTCCGTCTACCTTTCTGAAATCGCGCCACCGAACAAGAAGGGCTTCTACGTAAGCTGGCAATCCGCCAGCCAGCAAGTTGCCGTGATGTTCGCCGCGCTCCTCGGCATCGCTCTCACCTCCACGCTCTCGAATGGTCAAATGTCGCGCTTCGGATGGCGCATTGCCCTTCTGGCCGGATGTGCGCTGCTCCCGTTGCTTCTTTTCTTGCGCCGCTCGCTCGAAGAAACCGCCGAATTCCTCGCACGGCCACGTCATTCCACCGCATCCGAGATCGCCAAAACACTCGCGGCGAATTGGCGCCTGGTCGTGCTTGGAATGATGATGTCCACTATGACCACGGTTTGTTTTTACCTGGTCACCGCGTACACGCCCACGTTCGGCAGCGCCGTTTTGCATCTCGCGGCCAAGGGCAACTTGATCGTGACCCTCTGCGTTGGCGCGTGCAACTTCGCGGTGCTTCCGATCTCCGGCGCGCTCTCGGATCGCATCGGCCGGCGGCCCATTCTCTATGCCTGCACTATCGTCGCGCTGCTGACCGCGTATCCGGCTCTCCTGTGGCTGGTCAGCGCGCCGTCCTTCACGCGCCTGCTGATCGTCGAACTCTGGTTCTCGCTTTTCTATGCCACCTACAACGGTGCGATGGCCGTGTATCTCACCGAGATCATGCCGGTCGAAGTCCGAACCTCCGGCTTTGCGCTGGCCTACAGCCTCGCCACCGCCATCTTCGGCGGATTCACGCCGGCCATCTGCACCTACCTCATCCATGTCACCGGCAACCGCGCCGTTCCCGGCCTCTGGCTCTCGTTCGCGGCCGTTTGCGGATTGTCGGCCACGCTCATGCTATCGCAGCGACCAGCCTCTAGCTGATATCCTGCGTTCTGGGAGGTGACCCTGTGGTCCCCAGTTTGAAGTTTGGAATTGTTGTAGCGATTATGATGGCCGCGCCGCTTCTGGCGCAACAAAGCCCTCCCGCCGAAACGTCGGTCACTATCGCAGGCAAGATAATTCGCATTAACTACTCCGCTCCATCCATGCGCGGGCGCAAAATCTTCGGCGGTTTGGAGCCCTATGGCCGCGTCTGGCGGGCCGGTGCCAATTCGGCCACCGCGCTGCATTCCGACGCTAATCTCGACATCGGCGGCCTCGCCGTTCCCAAAGGCGATTACACGCTGTTCGTGTATTTGGATCCCAATCAGTGGCAGCTCATCGTTAGCAAAGACACCGGCGAGTGGGGACTCGACTACAACCAGAGCCGCGACCTTGGCCGCGTCAAAATGCAAATGAGCAAGCCACCCAAGCCGATCGAGACTTACAAAATGACGCTGTCGAGCCTTGGTGCGAACAAGGGCAAGCTCCAGCTCGCTTGGGAAAATACCGTCGCCGAAGTTCCTATCACAGTGAAGTGACGCGTTAGCCGAAGAACGCGAGCTTCTGCGATCGGAAATTCGCGAAATTCGGAAACACGGTGGCGAGCGCGCTATCCGGAATTCCGAACCACGAACACAGCGACGCGCCGTATTGATCCACCGATGTTGTCGGAATCCAGCGCCCGCGCGTATCGGTATCGTTTGGCCCGCCGAGTTCAAACGTGGGGAACTGTCCGAAAATCTGACCGCCCTTCACCGCTCCGCCGAGCACCAAGTGGTGGCTGCCCCAGGCGTGATCGCTGCCATCGCTCGTAGTGGGTTGGAACGTCCGGCTGAAATCGGATTCGGTGAACGTCGTCACGTTCTGCGCCATTCCGAGTTCCTGCGTCGCGTCGTAGAACGCGGCCAGCGCCTGGCTCAACTGCGGATACAAATTGTTGTGCGCCTCCAATTCGCCCGCATGCGTGTCGAATCCGCCCAGCGAGCAGAAGAAGATCTGGCGGGTCATTCCGAGATACGACTGCACTTGGATAATTTGTGCCACCTGCTGCAATTGCGATCCCAGGCTGGTGGTTGGAAATGGCGTTTTCAGTGGACTGGTTTTCGCGAGCGCGGCTTCGAGCGCCGTGGCGTCCGCGATGCTGTTAGCCATGGTGTTGTTCGCCGCCTGCACCAGCGAAACTCCGTTGTCCGTGGTGAGCAGAGAAGTAAGCGCGTTCAAGCGTGCCTGCGACGCGGCCGAGCTCGTGAATCCCTTCAACGTTAGCGATTGTCCCGGCGTAATCGCCACCGGTTGTGTGGCCGCGCCCTGCCCCTCCAGCGAATTCCCGGCGACTGACAAGAAGGCGGGGAAGTTCGACGCATTGATCTTCTGCGACGCCAGGTAATCGGCCACGCGCCCGGCCCAACCGGTCGGGCTGTTGCCTTGCGCGATGGATGTCTGCCACTGCAATTGCTGATCGGAGTGCGAGAACAGATTCAGCGGGATTGGCGCCTGTGCGTTCTGATACTGAGCTTGCGTAAGCGGCTGCACCAGCGATCCCGTGTTCGCCATCACGGCCAGCTCCTTGCTCGAAAACAAGCTCGCGAGTTCCGGCAGCATCCCGTGAAATGCATAGGGCGCGTTCGAAACGCTGTACACGGTTGGCGTGAGCTCGCTAGTCGTAAGCGCCAGACTGCCGCGGATCGATGTGTACGCTTGGAAGCTCGCGTCATCCATCGGGATGACCGTATTGTTCGAATCGTTCCCGCCAAACAAAAACACGCACACCAGCGCCCGATAATTTGCGCTGCTTTGCGCCAGTGCCGGAAGCAGGCCGAAAGGACGTAGCGCCAGCGTTCCCACCGTCGCAGCTCCTGCTCGAATAAATCCTCGTCTCGAAAGCATGGCCCCCCTAATGCGGATTTGTCAATGAATGATCTGATACTCGCCCGACGTCAGCACCACGTAAAGCGCGGCCTGTGCCTTGGCAAGCGGTGTGGTTGCGGCGTTGACGGCGTCCGTGGCAGCTTGCTCCAGCGCCGAAGACATCGCGCCGTGCAGGAAGATCGAGCTGATGTAGTTGAGCAGGATCGCGGTGCTGTCAGCTCGCTGTACGAAAGAGTCAAGATTCACCGTCGTGCCCTTGTCGATCTGGCCATACAAAATCGCGTAGATAATGTCGGCGCGATTGGCCGCCGTTTGTGTCGTGTAGATCTGAAACTCCGGCCCCAGTAATCCGCTCTGCACGCGATACTGCGGAGAAAAATAGCTGAACACGCTGGGCGCATCGAAGAGATTCTCCCCCAGCTCCGAAGTGTCGTAATTAACAACGCTGTTCACGGTCAGCGTGGCATTCAGCCCGCGCAGGATGTTCGGCAGGAAAAGCACCGGCTCGCGCTGATGCCCGAAAGTCGGATTTACCGGCGCGGTGGCAGCGTCTCCAACGCGCGCTTCGGGATCCGTAAGGATCGCCGTGATCACCGCCTGCAGGTTTCCCGTGACGCCGCGCCCATCATTCGCGAATATGCTCGAGACGCGTTCGACATACTGCGGGCTCGGATTGCTGGTCACCAAGTGTTGGATCAGTTGCTTGCTGAGGAATGGCGCCATGGTGGGTTGAGCCATCAGGGCATCGAGCAGCGAATCGAGATCCTGTTCAGCGGTCTGCCCCGCCGGTATGCTGACGTTCCCGAAAATCGTCTTGGCGCTCGTATCGTGCTCGGATTCCACGGCGAACATCTGGCCGAAGAAATATTCGGGGTTGTTGATCTTTGCCGTCGCGCCTGGCGCTGTCGGGTACGTCCATCCAGTGAGCACCTTCGCCATGTTGGTCACGACGGATTGATCGTAGGTCGGCACCGGATTGTTGTTCTGATCCAAAACCGGCGTGCCATCCGGATTCAATTGTGTTAGCCCGAGGGTGAAAAGCTGCATCAGTTCGCGGGCATAGTTCTCATTGGCCGATGTGTTCTTCGCGGGGTTAGCCTTGTTGTTATTGGCCATGTTGAGATACCGTCCCATGGCGGGACTGAGAGTCAAAGCGTAAATCACGTCGCGATAATTCCCGAACGCGTTGTCGCGAAACAGGCGCCAGTAAGGCGGATAAGCATAGGCCTTGGGAACCCCACCTCCCGACGACACCACCCAGATTTGGCTCAGCGCGAACGCGACGCGTTGCCGCAGTTGATCCTGACCAGTAACAGTATTCTGGAAAAACGCTGCCTTCACCGGACTCAGATTGTAATTCGGCTGGCCCGCCGAAGTGAGGATTGGCTGATCGGGAATGTTCGACGTGTTCAACGCGAACTGCATCTTCAACCAGTTGGCGATTCCCATTTGCTGCAATTGCGCCATGGACGCTGGCGTCGGTCCCCAAGTGGCCTGATCCAGGAAACGCGCCGCGGCGCTCGCCGGCAATTGCTGTGTGCCACTGGATTGGCCGAATCCCGGGCTAACTACCAGGATTGCCGTGAAATATGCGATCCGCAGGTTGGCCATCATTTCTATGAACACGAGTAGTGATCAGGAGTGTCGGAAAATCTCGAATTAGGCCGCTCGGTTAAATCGCTTAGTCGACGCCGTTGACAACCAGCCCCACGATGGCTAAACATAGTACGCATGAAAATTCAATTCACGTTTGCAGCTCTATTTGCCGCGATGCTGGCTGCCGCGCCGCTGGGAGCGCAGGACCCCGTGGTGGCCGCCCCCAATGTCGACGCGCTCTTTCACAGCAAAGACAAGAAGCTCGACCGCAACAAACAGGCCGCCTATCACATCGAAAAAGACCTGCTCGAAGCCAATCACTGGGACGAGGCCGACAAATGGCTCACCGAACGTTACATCCAGCACAATCCCAACGCCAAGTCGGGACGCGCGGGCGTTGTCGCGTTCTTCTCGTCCAGGAAGCCAATTCCTGTTCCTGAGCACCTCGGTACGAAGGTTGTTTTCGTCAGCGCCGATGGCGACTACGTCACAGTCGGAACGGTGCGCGAAATGACTGACGCCAAGACGAAAGACAAATACACCACCACTTGGTTTGACACTTGGCGCTTCGTCGACGGCAAGGCCGACGAGCACTGGGATTGCGCCGAAAAATTCAGCCGCCCGTAGCCGGTAATCGCCTTACCGCTGGTACACGTCGGCGGCCTTGAAATCACCCGCCTTTACGATAGAGATCGCCGACGCGTCCACATGCCGCCGGAACGCCGCGTTCACTTGGTCGAGGGTCAGCGCGTCCAGTTTTGCGTCCATCTGCTCGTCCCACGCAAGCGTGCGGCCAGCGTCTTCCCGCGTCGCGATCAATCGCAGCAGTGCCTGATCTTGCGAACGGCCCACCCGGCGCTCATCCCGGATCGACTTCTTCGCGGCATCGAGTTCTTCCACGGTGAATCCCCCGGCCAGCGTCTTCTTCAGTTCGTCGAGAAAACTCGCCTCCACCTTCGGCGAGTTCTTTGGATTGCTGATGGCCATCGCACCAAACCTGGCCGCATTGCCGATGGCCGGCTGCGGCGCCGAAAAATTGGAATTCACTCCGTAGCTCAGCCCCTCGCGATTCCGTATACGATCCGGCATCCGCGCCGAGAGCGAACCGCCAAACATATAGTTGGCCATCACCAAAGCCGGATAGTCGGGGTCGGTGTCCGACATCGGAACCCGTAGCGCCGCCGCGAACGTGGCGTTTTGTTTGTCCGGCGTTTCGATCTTCAGATTTACCGGCGCGATTTTCTCGAAATTCGCAGTGATTCGCTGATACGGCGCCGGACTCGCCCAGTTGCCGAACAACTCGGCCGCGGTCTTGCTCACCGCCGCTGGATCGAACTGCCCTACGATCACCAGTTGACCGTGCGACGTCCCGTAGAACTGTGCGTGGAAGTTTTTCACGTCGTCGAGGGTGACCTTGCTCGAATCCTCCACTTGCTCGTCGATGGTGGGCACATACCGCACATCGTTCTTAGGGAATGGGTTCAAGACGCGATCCAGCGCCAGCGGCGCCAGCGCTCCGGGTTCAGTCTTGCGATTCTCAATCCCCGCGATCCGCTGCTTTTTCGCCGACTCGAATTCCGATTCCGGAAACGACGGCTCGCGCAACATCTCAGCCACCAGCCGCAGCGCGGGAATCAGGTTCTCCCCAGTCGTCTGGATGCTTGCGACGGCTCCCGAAACGCCGCCCGATACGTTGATCTGTGCATTCAGTTTCACCATCTCATCCTGAATGTGCTGCCGCGTGCGATTCTTGGTCCCACGCATCAGCATCGCGCCCGTCATGCTCCCCACTGCGTTCTTGCCCGCCAGCGCCGTCGCGTCGCCGAAATCGACGTCGAGGACCGCTGAAACAGTACCGCCCCGGCTTGTTTTGGGCAGCATCGCCAGCTTCAATCCATCAGCCAGCTTCATGCGCGTCACGTGTTTCTCGATGTTGGCAGGCGCCGGATCAAACGCCTCCCCCTGCGCCACGGTCATTCCGGTTTTGTAATCCTTGAAGACCGCTTCCAGATCCGAGGCCGCCGGAACTTCCGTACGGTCCGGCGCGGCCGTCGGAATAAATTCACCTACCGTACGGTTCGATTCCTTGAAATAGAACTTCGCCACGCGCACCACGTCGTCCGCGGTAACGCTTTTGATCTGGTCGTAATTCAGAAAAAACAGACGCCAGTCGCCGCTCGCGATCATCTCCGACAATCCCACCGCGGCCATTTGCGAATTCGCCATCCGCAGTTCCATCCCTTGCAGGATTCGCGCCTTCTCTCGTTCGACTTCTTCCTTGGTTGGCGGCTCCATCACCACGCCCGCCACCGTGTCGGTGATCGTCTTGCGCGCGTCTTCAAGCGACTGATCCTTGCTCAGCCCCGCCGACACCAGCACAAATCCCGGATCGTGCAGTTCCTCATAATCCATCCGCACCGAAAGCGCTTTTTTGTTGTCCACCAGCGCGTGGTACAGCCGGCCCGTGCCTCCGCGCCCGCCTCCCGCGAGCACGCCACCCAACACCTCCAACGCCGCGGAATCCGGGTGTGATAACGCCGGCGCATGCCACGCAATGATGAGCGCTGGATTCTCGCCCACCCGCCGCAATTCGACAAACCGCTCGCCATCCTGCGCCGGCTCCACGGTGTAGGTTTCATCCAGCTTGCGCGTGGGCCGGGGGATCGCCCCGCAAGTCGCCGCCACATACGCCAGCGCCTGCGATTGATCGAATTGTCCGGCGATCACCAGCACCGCATTATCCGGCTGATAATATTTCTTGTAAAACGCCGCCAGCCTGATCGATGGGAACCCTCTCGATATCGGCGCGCGAACCGATCACCGACTTGCCGTAGTTGTGCCACAAATACGCCGTCGCGATGACGCGTTCCTCCAGTATGTTCTGCGGACTGTTCTCGCCCATCTCGAACTCGTTCCGCACCACCGTCATTTCCTTATCGAGCAGCGCCTTCTCGATCCGCATGTTGACCATGCGATCCGCTTCCAGCCCGAGCGCCCATTTGAGGTTGTCGTCGCCTGCCGGGACCGTCTCGAAATAATTCGTGCGATCGTAGTAGGTGCTCCCGTTATATTGCGCGCCGTGGTCGTTCAGCTCTTTCTTGATGCTTCTGCCATCGGTGCTCTGCAGGAAATTCATGTGCTCCAGCAGATGCGCCATCCCCGTTTCGCCATAGCCTTCGAATCGCGAGCCAACCAGATACGTCATGTTGACCGTCAATTTCGGGCTCGACGGATCGGGAAAAAGAAGTACGCGCAGGCCGTTAGCGTAGTCATATTCGGTTATTCCGCCAACCGTCGCTTTTTTCTCCACGCCCTGCGGCAGCGTTTGTGAAAACGCGGAAAGCGCGGTCGCAACCGTTATCAGCAAGACTTTATTTAAACGATTGAAACGCATATATCCTATTTCAAAAACGTCCCTTGTTCCAATTGATCGAACGCCTCGCGCAACTGCGATTGCGTGTTCATCACAATCGGCCCATACCAAGCCACTGGCTCCTCGATCGGTTTTCCTGACACCAGCAGGAATCGAATGCCTTCCTCACCGGCTTGCACGGTAAGCTCATCGCCCTGGTCAAACAGCACAAGCGATCGATTATCCGCCTCAGCAGGAGGAGCGGCGTCGGCCCATCCCACGCTTTCGGTCGGCACCGCCAGCGGACCGGATGCGTTCGAAAACTTTCCCTCGCCCGCGAACACATAGGCGAAGGCGTGACGCGTGGTCTCGATCGGAAAAACCTTGCGCTTGCCCGGCGGCACGGAAACGTCCAAGTACATCGGATCGGCGGCGATGCCGTCCACCGGCCCGCGCTTGCCCCAGAAACTTCCGCAAACGATCCGTACTCCGGTCCCATCATCATCGGTGATTAGCGGAATCTCGGCGGCTTTCACTTCCTGATAGCGCGGCGCCGTCATCTTCAGCGCCGACGGCAGATTGGCCCATAACTGGAACCCGTGCATGCGGCCCGATTGATCGCCCTTCGGCATCTCCTGGTGGATGATGCCGCGCCCCGCCGTCATCCATTGCACATCGCCTGCCGCAATGGCTCCGCGGTTGCCCATACTGTCGCCGTGCTCCACCGTTCCCGCCAGCACATACGTGATGGTCTCGATTCCGCGATGCGGGTGCCACGGAAAACCGGCCAAATAATCGTCCGGAACGTCGTTGCGAAAATCGTCGAACAGCAGGAACGGATCGAAATCGGACGTGTTACCAAAACCGAACGCGCGCCGCAGATGAACGCCCGCGCCTTCCAGCGTAGGCTTCGACTTGATGAGCTTCTTGACGGGTCGAATAGACAATAGGGCCTCCGTATCGAGGGTAGCGTACAATCGATTCCTATGAAGCGACTCCCCGCGATGCTGTGCTTCGCCCTTTCGCTGTGCGCTCAACAACCCGAGACCCGCCCCAATCCCACGGTCAAGCAGATCGTCGATGCCATCTCTCAAGAACGAATCGCGGCCACGCTCAAAAAACTCGAAGGCTTCGGCACGCGCTACGTTCTCTCCTCGCAAGACGATCCCACGCACGGCATCGGCGCCGCCAAGCGCTGGATTCACGATGAGTTCCAAAGCTATAGCCCGCGCCTCGAAGTGAGCTATCAAAATTTCAGCATCAAGAAAGGCGCGCGGCGGGGACAAGTGATCCGCGACGTCGATCTGTCGAACATCGTCGCGGTGCTCCCCGGCACAACACAGAAGGATCGTTATGTTTTGATCACCGGCCATTACGATTCGGTCGTCCGGGTGTGGAAACAGTACACCGGCGAGGAGCAGACCGTTGCCGAAGCGGTCCGGCAGGGCATTGACGAAGCCGAGGAGCGGCGTCTTTTGAAAATTCTTCCGCATGAGCGCGACGAGGGCCCGCTGGACATGGAAGCCACGGCAGCGCAAACCATCGCGCCCGGAGTGACGGACGATGGCACCGGCACCGCAGCAGTGATGGAACTGGCGCGCGTGATGAGTGCCTATCAATTCGACAAGACCATCGTGTTCGTGACCTTCGCAGCCGAAGAAGTGGGATTGAGCGGAAGCCAGGTTTATGCGGCGCAAGCCAAGAAAGACGGCATGCAGATCGAGGCTGTGCTGAACAACGACATCATCGGCAGCGACGTGTCAGGTAACGGCCGATCGATCACCAACGTGGTGCGCGTTTTCTCCGCCGGCCCGGACGATTCAGCGCAGCGCGAACTGGCGCGCTACACCAAGCTGATCGCCGAGCGCTACGTGCCATCCATGCAGGTCGAGATGGTTTTTCGCGGCGATCGATTCCTGCGCGGCGGCGATCACCGCCCCTTCGTCGAAGCCGGCTTTCCGGCCGTGCGGCTCACCAGCGCCAGCGAGAATTTCGATAATCAGCACACCGTCACCGACACGTTCGCGAATACTTCGGTACCCTACGCCACCCGCGTCATTCGCATGAACGCCGCCGTGCTAGCCAGCCTTGCGCTTGCACCCGCCCCACCCGTTCTCAACTGGACCTATTCTTCTGGCCCGGACAAAGGCGGGCACGTGCCGCTGCTCACGCGCGGAAAGTCGGGTTACGACGCCGTGTTGCATTGGTTGCCGAACTCCGAACCGGATCTGGCGGGTTACGCAGTGCTCGTGCGCTCCACCACGTCGCCGGTCTGGGAGCGCGAGATCTGGGTGGGCAACGTCACCACTTACACTATGCCGGACCTCTCCATCGACGATGTCGTGATCGGCGTTAAGGCAGTCGATAGGGAAGGGAATCAGAGCCCGGTGTCGTGCTACGCCGAGCCCGTATTGCCCGGGTTGCTTACGCCCGCTGAGAAGAAGTAGCGGTACCTGACGCGCAGAATCGGTCGAAGGCCTGCGTTAACATTTGCGCGATTTCGGCCGGTTCCCGGCGTTCAATCTCGCTGCGGTGGATCATGTACACCGGCTTGCCGTCCTGAAAGAGAGCCATCGAAGGCGAGGACGGAGGATAGTCCGACAAAATATCGCGAAGATGGGCGACCGCCGCTTCGTCGCCCCCGGCGAACACAGAAGCAGTTTTCGCGGGTCGAACGGAATGCTTGAGCGCCATCCCGACCGCCGGGCGAGCACGGCCCGCCGCACAGCCACAGACAGAATTCACGATCATCAGAACCGAACCGCTGCCCGGCGCCAGCAAGCGGTCCACGTCGGCTGGCGTGCGAGCCTCCTCCACACCGTGACGAGTCAGGTCAGCGCGGAAAGGAGCGATGAGAACTTCGGAGTATGCCACGTTTCGATTCTATCAAGGTCTGTATTAAGGTCGCTAAGCGCCGGGCCGATTCATCAGAAACGTGGTGGTCGATTCAAAGAAGCCTTGGAGCATGCGGCGTGGCTCTTCGGGTAGTGCCGCCTCGTCCAGCGCGCGTGTCATCAATTGCAGCCATCGATCGCGTGCGGTCTGTCCGATCGCGAATGGCGCGTGACGAATGCGCAGCCGCGGATGGCCCCTTTGCTCAATGTAAATCTGCGGGCCGCCGAAACGTCCGATCAGGAAATCGCGTAGGCGCTGCTTCGCTCCTTCAAGATCATGTGCAGGATACATCGGTCCCAAAATGTCATCGGCCGGAACCTGGCGATAAAATGCGTCTGCCAAACGCTGGAATCCGGCCTGTCCAATCGCCGAAAAGATTTCGAGTTCTTCCACTGCAATCGATCCTAGCAGGTGGGACTAGAATAGAAACATGCGTGCAATGCTGGCCTGTATTTTCGGCGTAGCAATGATCGCTCACGCGTCGGACCCGGGCGTGCCCCCGCGCGCCGCCAGCACGGACTACCCGGTTCATGGTCCAGCGGAAAGTGCAACTATCGCCGCCGCGATCGTGCCGCCCAATCAAGTGACCAAGATGTTCTCGCCCGACATCAGCAAAGATTACATTGTGGTGGAAGTCGCCATCTATCCCGAAAACTGCGTTCCGTTTGACGCGCGATCGGCGGATTTTTCGCTGCGCGTCGGTCAGCGGATCGGCCGTGCGGACACCCCGCTCGACGTCGCGCCATGGCCCGATCGGGGCCCTGCCACACATTCATCGGTCGACGTCACTACCGAAGTCGGCGTGATCCACGAGAGCGACAACGATCCGGTCTATGGACACCAGCACAGCACCACAACATATACGGGCGTTGGTGTTTCGTCGCCTGGCCACGACAACCTGCCGCCCCCGCCCGACCCGCGCGTGGATCCTCGCGTCGTCCAGGACAAGGTGCAACGCATGGCGCTCGCCGAAGGCGACACGAAGGTCGCAATCGCGGGTTACCTGTATTTTCCCCAGTACGCGAAGCGTAAAAAGTCGGACGAGATCGAGTTGCGATACGCAAAAGACCTCGCAACAGTGAATTTAGTTTTTCCGAAATAACGACCTTAAGCCGGAACCTTCGCCTCCACCCACGCCCGGATCGTATCAAACACCTGCCGATTATTGGTTTCCAGCATCATGAAGTGCCCGTTGCCCAAAATCCCTTTGTCCTTGAGCTGAAGCTCTTCCGCGTCGCACCCCGCTTGCTTCAGGAACGCCACTACCGGCGGACCTTGCGTCCGCCCCGATGATTCCGCGGTCACCATCACGATCGGAATGCCTCGCAAGCTTTTCAGCTTGCGCGCGGGCTCGGCTTGCAGCTTATACGCTGGTGTGACTCCGGCTGCCGCAACATCGCGCGTGGCCAGCTCCTTCACATCGGACACCGGCGGATCGTAGACCAGCGGGATATCGGTCAGCCCCCACGCAGCGCCGAAACCAAACGGCATCCCCGCGCCTTCTACGTTGACGATCGCCTTCACCAACGCCGGCCTCTCGTTCGCCACCAGCCAGCTAAATGGCCCACCGGCCGAATGGACTTGAATGATCGCCGGCCCAATCTTGTCGAGCAACTCCGCGCCCCGGCTGGCCCACAGCTTGTGCGCCATCACGTTGTCTGCGGGCGTCGAATTTTGCCCCGCTTGAAAATGATCCACCAGCGGATCGCCCGCGTCGCCCGTCCCCATCCAGCGCCGGTTCGGATTGTTCGCAGCACGTTTGAAATCGCCGGTCACGGTATCGAACGTCAGCAGCGGGCCGATCGGACCGAGCGCATCCGGATGATACGGCGCGCGCCCATGCCCGGGCCGATCCACGAGATAAACTTTGTAGCCTTCCTGCAAATAGTAATGAACCCAGCCGGGCTTGCCGTTGCCGAGCCCCATATAATGCGTGCCCTGGCCTCCGCCGCCATGCACCAGCACTACCGGATACGAATGCCGAACCTGTGCCGGGAACAAATACTGCACATACATTTGCCCAGCGACGATATTGCCGTACGGCATCTTCTTCAATTCCGTGCCCACCCAGAAGTGCCCCTGCTCCGACAGCTTCAACGCGACCGCATCGGGATGTTTTATCAGCGGAGCGGCCTTTGCTCGCGGTGTAACGTTCTTGTCAATCCATTCCAGAATCGGCTGCAGCACCTCGCGATTGTTTTTCTCCACCATCATCATGTGGCCGTTGCCGTGGACGCCATGCTGCGCCATGCGCAATTCTTCCGCCGTGCATCCGGCCTGTTTCAGAAACGCAAGCGCTCCCGGAGCGCCCGGCGATGCGAACGATGCCTCTGATGTCACCAGCACAATCGGAATGCCCCGCAGGTTTTTCAACTTGCGCGCCGGTTCTTCCTGAATTGTGTAGGGCCCGACCCCAGCCTCGGGCGAAGGCATCTCCTTGGTCTTCAATTCCGACGGATCTTTCACCGGTGGATCGTACGTCATCGGGATCGTCGTGATGCCCCACTTGCTTGCGAACGGCCCTTTGCCGAACGTCGCGCCCGCGCCCTCCACCACCACGATGCCTTTCACCAAAGTGGGCCGCACCTCGGCGACCAAGTAACCGAAAGGTCCGCCGGCCGAGTGCGTCATGATGATCGCCGGTCCGATTTTGTCGAGAAGCTCCGCGCCGCGTTCGCGCCATGCTGTATGCGTCAATTCGATGCTCGACACATACGATCCGCCTTGCGACGCCACCAGTTGCGCCAGATCCCGCGAGCCCACCTCGCCCGTCCCCGGCCACTGATTGTGGAGTTTCGCCAGGCTGAGTCCATTGGGATCCGGCTGCTTGGCGCGCTGCGGCGTGAACATGTTCGAAATCTGATCGAGCGTGATGTTTTGCTGCGGAAACGGGCCGTTCAAGTCGGGATGGAACGGCGACCGCCCATGGCCCGGCCGATCGACGACGTAAACCTTGTAGCCTTCTTGCACCAGCAGCGTGGCCCAACCGGGCCGCCCATCGGGACAGCACATCCAGTCCGTACCTTGGCCGCCGCCCCCGTGCACCAGCACGATCGGATAGGGATGGCGGACACGCGCCGGGATCTGGTACTCCACGTACATCTGCTTGCCGTTGATCACGGTCCCGCGCGGAATCTCGGCCTTTTCAACGCCCACCCAGAAGAAGCTCCACTCGGCCAGGTCGATCGGCGCTTCGTCGGTCACAGCGCTGGGGCCCGTTTGGGCAGTCGCCGGAGCGCTCGATCCCAAAGCACCTAAAACCGACAGTGCGCCGGTTGTAATCGTGGCGAAATCGCGCCGCGTAAGCTCATTCTCTGATGGCATTCCTACGCTCCTTGTGCTAGTACTCAAATGAGCATATAAGAAATCCATGCTTTGGAAAACTGGGAAGAATCCGCCGCCATCGTCCGTCCAAGCTAACGGCATGGTGCGCGCAGCCAGAGTCACGGTGGACACCAACGATCGGGACGTCATCGAAGCTTGTCAGAGCGGCGATGCCGACGCGTTCCGTTCGCTCTTCGAAACGTACAAGGACCGCGTCTATTCCATCGCGCTGCGATATTCGGGCAATCCAGCCGCGGCCATGGACATCGCTCAAGACACTTTCCTGAAGCTGCTTTCGCGCATTGGCGATTATCGCGCCGAAGCCAGTTTCGATTCCTGGCTTTACCGGCTGGTGGTGAATAGCTGCATCGACGATCAGCGCCGCGGCCGCCGCATGGCGCCTTTTCTCGACGGCTTGATCGACGCTGTATGCGCGCCGGCCGAGAGCGTTCTGCACACTCTCGTGCGCACGGAAACCGAGCAGCGCATCCAGGATGTCGTGGCGCGCCTTGCACCCGAACATCGCATGGTGATCGTGCTGCGTTACACCGAGGGCCTGTCGTATGACGAGATCGCCCTCATCGTCGGCTGTTCGCCGGGCACGGTCGCTTCGCGATTGAATCGCGCACACAAAATCTTGGAACGGAGGCTGTCGTGGTGCCGATGAACAAGTGGCCAGAACCGGAATTGCGGCAGAGCCTGCGGCCGGTCAGCGCGCCGCCCGAACTCTGGGATCGCATCCAAGCGCACAGGACCGAATCACCTCGCGCGGCGAATCGTCTCCTGGTTTGGGCCATGGCTGCCGCTGTCGTTCTCGTGGCCGTTGGCCTTTCCCTGATCCACCGCGATAACATCGTCTTCCCAGCCTTCGCCGGCGATCGCTGTCAAAATCCCGCGCAACTGCGGGCCTGGGTTCGTGCCAAAACCGGACTTGATCTTCCGCTGCGATCGGACCCATCGCAGTCCCTTGAGTTAATTAGCGCGCAAACGATCGATGGAACTCGCGGCGTCAAGATTGATTACCGGGCAGGAAATCACGATGCGGTCCTGCTGGTATCGAGAACGGACCGCTCGGCCAACTCACATAGCCGCTTCGGCCCGGCCTTCGCGCTCGCTGCCGACAATTCTGCCGACCTTCAGCTCGCGTGTAAGCTCTGCCATCTGGACTAAGGCTCGTTCGAATTCCTCAGCGCTTCAACCACGCGAATCCTGGTTACCCGCACTTCCACATTCTCCGCCTCAGCGTACTCCTGCCGCGTCCGCAGCAGAGCTTCGTAGGACTGCAGAATATTCAGAAGCTGCGGATTCTCGGGGCCCCAGGCCCGTTCCAGAATGCCAACGGCGCGGCGATACTGCGCTTCCGATTCGTCCAAGCGCCCTTGCACGCGATACAAATTTGCCAGGCGGGCAGCCACTTTCCCGAGTTCCGGATGATTCGCCGGCAGCGCCTTCTCGAGAATCACTCCGGATCTCTTGTACAGTTCCTCGGCCGCCTCGTAATGCTTGCGTTCCTCCGCAACCAGCGCTTCGTTCGAAAGGTCATAACCAATGTGCTGATCGTCCGCGGGAAAGCTCGCCCGATCGATCTGCTCGGCGCGACGGAACAACGGCTCGGCATCGGAATATTTCCGCTTTACAGCCATCAGCTTTCCCAGATTGCCCAGTCCCAGGGCCACGTTCGTATCCGCTGGGCCAAGCTTCAGCTCGGCTGTTGCGATGGCTTCGCGATACAGATGCTCTGCTTCCTTGTATTGCTGTTCTTCGGCCAGCACCCTGCCCAAATTGTTGAGCGCCGCCACCTCGCGCTTCGCGTCGGACGCCTGCTGGTACACCTGAAGCGCGCGCCGATACAACTCTTCAGCTTCGGCGAATCGGCCCAGGTCGCGATTGGCCATTGCGAGATTGTTCATCGCATCGGCTCCCGCGATGGTCTGCTCCGCTTGACACATCCGTGCGATCGACAACGCGCGCTCAAACGTTCGTTTCGCTCTATCATAATCCGCCAGTTCCAGGTATACGAGCCCCAGCTCATTCAGAATCGGCACGAGCGTGATATCCGACGCGCTGGTTAATGCTTCGCGAAGATCCAAAGCGCTTTGGTACAGGCTGACCGCATCCGAATAGCGGCTTTCCTCCCGATACACCGCGGCGAGATTGTGAAGAGCTTTTGCCAAATCGAGTGAAGGCGCAGGCTCGGCGGCCCACAGCGTTATGGCCCGCGCGAACATGAGTTCGGCGCCGGGGTAATTTCCTCTGGCAAAGTATACGCCTCCCAAATTATTCGTAAGGATGGCGCAATCGTTCGCCGACTGCGCCGCCGTGCAAAGAGTTTTGGGACCGGAAGTTTCAGCGGCTGGCAAGATCGAGGCCAGCGCAAGCAAGACGACGAAGGCTCGTTCCATGAAACATTGTGAGCCCAGCCTGTTTCTGTGCGGAAGTAATGGCGGAGTAAGCTAACCAAACTCCTTACCGTAAGAAGCCGATTCGCTTCAGTATCCTTTGAAAACGGGGCTCCGAGCGCAGCGGGTCGTACGCCGGATGCATCTTCAGCCCGCCTAACATCTCGTGCCGCTCGCAGGCGGTTTCCAAATGAGTGAGCGCGGCGTCGAGGTCGCCCAGTCCGATGTTCACCACCGCGAGCGACGCCGCCGGAATCCAGCGCGCTTTGGCAGTTGCTTGGAGCTCGTCCAACAAACTTCGGGCTTCCCAGACGAATCCAGCGCGCGCCAGAGTGTCTCCCAGCGCCGCGAGCAACGACGGAATGTCGCCGCCCAACGCGCGAGCTCTTTCAAACAGCGCTATCGCCTCCTCATAGCGGCCCATGAGCGAGAACAGGCGCGCCTTGGAGCTGTAAACCCGGTAGAACATCGGATCGAGCTGCAAAACCTGATCGTATTCTTCCAGCGCGCCCGCGTAATCGCGCTGCATCATCTTCACGTAGCCGCAGCCTTCCACCAGGATGGGTGAAAGCGGATCGAGATGTCGCGCCATGTAGATCTCCGGAAGCGCTTCGTCGAAGCGGCCCAGCAGCGCCAGGAAGTCGTTTCCGAACCAGTGCCGCGCGCGCGAATATCCGGGATTCAGAGCGATGGCCCTGCGATACAGCTTCTCGGCGCCCGCCCAGTCCCAATCGAACAGCGAGCGCACGAAGGCGAGTGATACGTGAGCTTCGGCCGATCCAGGATCGAGCGCGAGCGCTCTCTCGGCAGCGGATCGCGCCTTGGGCGTCGCTTCCAGCGGATTCAGAAAACCGAGTTCGATGAGTAAACTGTAGGCGTCCGCCTTGCCGGCATAGGCGATCGCGGAGCGATCATCAGCCGAGATAGCGTGCTCGAAACAAGCCACGCTTTTGCTCAACCCATCGCCGGTTCGTTTGTTGGCGTGAAAGCGCCCTTGCAGACACAAGTTGTAGCACTCGGGATTGGAAGTCCGTTGCGCGAAGCCGCTGGCGCGCGAAGCCAGAGTGAGCTGGAGCGTGTCGACAATCGCCCGCGCCATCTCTTCCTGAATCGCCAGCACGTTCTCCAACTGGCGATCATAGGCCTCGGACCATAGGTATGCGCCGGATTCGGCGTCGATCAATTGCGCCGTCACTCGCACTCGTCCTGGCGTTCGCCGTACGCTACCCCGCAACACCGTCGCGACTTTTAATTGCTGCCGGATGCCGGCGAGATCCTGCTCGCGGCCGCGGAAGTGAGACATGGAATTCCACGCCACCACTCGCAACTGTGGAATGCGCGTGAGCAAATGGATCAGCTCTTCAGTAAGGCCGTCGCTGAAGTAGTCCGTGCCCGGATCGTCGGTGAGATTCGCGAAAGGAAGCACGGCGATGGAACGCTCCTCGGCGCCGAGGTTAGCCGCGGCTGGTTGCGGACGGGCCGTTTGAGTCGCGTTCCGCACGCGGAACGACGGGACGTAGGCGCCCTTCGGCAATTCGATCAGGAGGCAATCCGGCCGCCCCGTCGACGTGTAGTATGCTTTTAACTTCGATCGCAAGCGCATAGCTTCGACGCGCACGATGGGGTCGGTACGGGGATCATAGTCGCCTTTACGATCGAATACCTCCACTCCCACCAGTTGCTCTTTGAGCCGATCGCCTTTTTCCTCGAGGGTCTGCTCCACGCAAAATCTCAGGAATCGGCACAAACGCTCCGAGCGCGCAAACAAGCGGCTGGCCAGGATTTTATCGACCTGTGCACGGATTTCCTCGGGGCAAGGCTTAGCCGACACGTGCGGCTCAGGTCCTGAAATCCGTTTGGTCACAATACTCCTCGATGGAGCTCGGCAGAAGTTTTTACCAGTTTAGCAAGCTCCGCAGATCGACGTGCATCCTCGGGGAGCCTTGCGGCATCGTAAGAGCATGGCAAAACTCAAAGGAAAAGTCGCAGTTGTGACCGGCGCATCCAAGGGAATTGGAGCGGCAATCGCAAAGGAACTCGCGAAAGACGGCGCTTCTGTCGTCGTCAATTACGCGGCGAGCGGGCAGCAAGCTGAAGCAGTGGCTGCGGATATCAAGTCCTCGGGCGGAAAGGCCAAAGCCGTTCGTGCCGACGTCAGCAAGCCCACCGAAGCCAAACAGCTGATCGACGCTGCCGTCTCGGAATTCGGCCGGCTGGATATTCTAGTCAACAACGCAGGCGTGTACGAATTCCTTCCGTTGGACCAAATCACCGAGCAGCACTTCGATCGGATGTTCGACCTCAACGTTAAAGGACTGCTGTTCACCACGCAGGCCGCGGCGGCCGCTATTGGCGATCACGGAGGAGCCATCATCAATATCGGATCAGTGGCTTCGCAAGCGACGCCTCCAGGGGGGACCGTCTATAGCGCCACAAAAGGCGCGCTTGACACCATCACAAAGAGTCTGGCGAACGAATTGGGCCCGCGAAAGATCCTCGTGAATGCAGTGCTGCCTGGGCCGGTGGAAACCGAGGGCGCGCAGTCCATGCCCGATTGGGATAAGTTTAAGAGCACGTTTGTTCCTCAAACGCCGCTCCGCCGGGTTGGCCAGCCGCAGGACATCGCGACCGTGGTTTCGTTTTTGGCTTCCGATGATGCGGGATGGGTTACCGGTCAGATCATTTCGGCCGCTGGCGGGTTGCGCTAAGCCTTACTGCCGTGACTCGCTGCTGGGTGGCACGATGCCTTCGATGCGCAGGTACGTAACAATGTTGCCGTAGTGTTCCATGGTGTGGGCGACATTGAAATCGAGCATGCTCAATCGAGTGATCTTAGCGCCGCCAAAGGCCGGCATTAGCTCGGCTGCCTTCACATCCGTCATTCCGGCATAGATGTCGTCGCAATACGCGAATGCGGTCTTGAGCGCCGCAACGATTGCGGCCTTTGTTTTCGCGCTCTGCTCGATACCCTTCTGGTCGTGGTTGCCTGCGGCAGCGCCGCAAAACTCGTACTGTCCGTCGGCGACGTGAGCCAGCAGTTGCCCATAGGTCCGCACGCTGTCGGTGGGTTTAAACGCGTACTTATCCTCCGGCATTTTGTCCGCCGAGCGTAGGATGTCGCGCTTGGCGTTTTCATAAAACACCTTGGAACTCGCCACCATTGGATTGATGACTACCGTGACTCCGGTTTGCGCCCAGGCTCCGGATGCCGCAAGAAGAAAAAGAACTGGCCAACGCACGTGGGTTGTCCTCCTGAATTTGTAACCGTCCAATGTTAGCAGGTCTAAGCTTTCGAAAGCAGCGTTCCGAAGCCCGGCGCGCGCCCGCTCAAACCGAGCAATCGGACACCCGCGCGCAGCGCATGCGGAGTGCTGGAAACCGCCGGTATGCGGCCTCGCTGCTCCAACGGCGCCAGAATCTCCAGCGTCCGCAAGCCGCCGCAGGAAACCAGGATCGCATTCGCGTCCGGTTGCGTTTCGCGCACCGCGACGCAGAACTTCAATAGTCCATTTTGCGTGACGCGGTCGACGTCTTCCACCTTTTCGATGCCGAGTCCCTTCACGCCAAGGACCTCGAAGCCCGACTCTTTGAGAAACGCCTGCAAGCGATGGTTGACTTCGTCATCGTAGGCCGTGGCCGCAACCACGCGCTTCGCGCCGACAGCCTTCAGCCCCTCGATGACTCCGGTGCTCATCGTAGTGACGGGCAAGCCGGTCGCCTTCTTGAGCGTCTCGGTCAAGCGTTGGTTAAACGCCGCGCCCTTGTAAAAACTCAGCGAGGTGCCCATCAACACCACCGCGTTCGCGCCTTGCTTGGCTAACTGCTCGCCTGCGGGCCCAATGCGATCGATCACCGCGTCGTAGCCCGCGGGCGTCATGGTTTTTAGGCCGAGCCCCAGAGTGATGAACTTCACGCCAGTTGGATACATCGCGAGCCCTTCCGGAGGGACGGGACGCGTGACGGGGAAGATAAGCCCAAGAACCGGATCGGCGGATTTTGCCAGCATCGCCCCCGTAACGCCGGCGGCCGAAAGTTTGAAAAATTCGCGGCGAATCATAAATTACCAAGCTACCATTGCGTCTTCGAACAACGCGCTCAACTCTTCGGGACCGGCCGGGCGCGGCGAGAGCTTCGTCACGCGATGCTGCGGCAGCGTTCCTTCCACCAGTTTCGGAATGTCGACGGACGTGTAGCCGATTTCGCGCAGTCCGTTGGGCGTCTTCAGACGCTGCATGAACCAAGTGATGCGATCGGCCAAAATGCGGCCGGCGTCTTCTTTCTTGCAGCGCGACACGTCCACGCCCAGCGCCTGCACCGCTTCCATATGGCGCTCGGGATTCGACGAAGCCGTAAAACGGAAAACCGCGGGCGCGTTTAAGATCACGGAAAAGCCATGGGGCACGAGCGCATGGTCCGTTATATAGCCCGGCGCGCGATAGCTCTTGACGTTGCCCGATACCGGATACGACATGCCGTGCGGCAGATGCACGCCCGCGTTTCCAAAACCAACGCCCGCGTAGGACGACGCGAGCAGCATGTTGGCGCGGGCTTCATCATCGGTTGGATCGTCCACCGCGCGAACAATGTACTCAGCCACCATCCGCAAAGCTTGCAGCGACCACACATCGCTGATCGGATTCGAGCCTTGATAGGCCGGCCGCACCGTGGGCCGATCCGGGTACGGGCGGCCCGTGTAGGGCAGCGCGGTATACGATTCAATCGCGTGACTGAGAATATCGAGACCGCTCGACGCGGCCACTTGCGGGGGCATGCTGCGGGTGTTGTCGGGATCGAGGAGCCCTAAAGTGGGCTTCAGACGCCGGCTCGCGATGCCGGTCTTAGCGTGCATGCGGCTGAGATCGAAAATACTGACGCCGGTGGTCTCGCTGCCCGTGCCGGCGGTGGTTGGAATCGCGAACAGCGGTTTGAGTGGGCCTGGAACGGGAATGCCCTTGCCGATGGGCGGGTTCACGTAATCCAGAAAATCGGCGGGCGGATAGGTGACGTACAGGTTGACGGCCTTCGCGGTGTCGATGGTGGAGCCGCCGCCAACCGCGACGATCGCATCGCAGGGGTGTTGCTTCGCGAATCCGATGGCGTCCAGAAACGATTCGTCGGTCGGCTCCACGCGTACGCGATCGTAGAGCGTAAAGCCGACGCCCGCGTTTTCGAGCGATTCGAGCGCCGTTTGCACGGGAGCCATGCGCCCCAATCCAGGGTCTGTGATCACCAGCGCGTTGCGGACGCCCAGGTCCGCCAGATCCATTCCAACTTCCCGCGTCACGCCGGGTCCGAAGCGAATGCTGGACGCGGCCATTTCAAAGGCGAATTCGTTTTTCATCTCCAAACGTGATGTTACAGCAAACTGGCAGTCACGGGCGCGTTGATCAGGACACGCGGAACAGGCTAGCGCCATCGTGCTGGAGGGCGGTTGCCATCTCGACAAGGTCGTTCGTTTGCTCGGCGGTCTCGTCCGCGGTTTCAATGATGAGCGAAGCGAGGGCGGGGCAAAGCTCCAATAGTGTGACGAGTTCGTCGGCGGCGAAAGCGTCTTTTTCTTTCCGGTAGAGCGCCACCACGCCCACGACGCTGCCAGAGTTCACGAGCGGCAATGCCAATGAGGACGAAAGAACTGTGGCGCGATCGCCCCTCGCGTAGCCCGGTTCGACAGCCGGATTACCATTCAAGATCGGCTTGCCCACATCGGCCACCCATCCAATCAAGCCTTCGCCGAGCGGGACGGCGAGGCCAGCAAGTTCGGCGCGCTGGTCGCCTCCCAAGAATTTTGCACGCACCGAGCTTTCACCGCACGCGCAGAGCGCAATGGCGTCGTAGGCGATCCGATGCTGGATGCGGATGGACGCCACTGCCAATGCCTCTTCCCAGTGCAACGAGCAATGGCCGGCGGACGGCATGTCGGCGGTTGGATCTTGCTTCTTCCGATGCAGCGCGCGGGCCTGCGCGACGGGATTCGCGGGCGGTTCGGCTTCAAACCCGGCGGCCGGGGCGTCGCCGCGCGTAATCTTGATGTCGACCGAGAGCGATGGTTGCGGCTCGACATGGGTGGACTTGGCGCGCGCTTCCAACTCGCGATAGCGCGCTTGCAATGCGCGAACCACGGCGGGGTCAAAGGCCGTTCCGGCCTCCGATGCGACTCGGGCCATGGCTTCGTCTAGCGGCAGCGCGCGGCGATACTGGCGATCGGACGCCAACGCGTCCAGGCAATCTACGGCGGCCAGGATGCGAGCGCCGATCGGAATCTCGCTGCCTTTCAGCCCGTGAGGATACCCGCTGCCGTCCCATTTCTCGTGATGCGAGCGAACGATCGGAACCACGGGATACGGGAACTCGACTCGTTCGAGAATTTCAGCGCCGACCACGGGATGGATTTTCATCTTCTCGAATTCGGAGCGCGTGAGCTTACCCGGCTTCGAGATGATGGATTCCGGGACCGCCAGTTTGCCGATGTCGTGCAAGACGGCGGCGGCGGTGAGAGCTTCCAGCTCCTGCTCTGAAAGACCCAGATCCTTTCCGATTTCGACCGCGTAGAGCTGCACGCGCTGTAGATGATCGTGCGTGGTGTGGTCCTTGGCGTCGATGGCGAGGGCCAGCGCTTCGATGGTGCGAAGGTGCAGCCCGTTCATGGCCTGCATGTGTGTCCGCTCGCGCTCCATTTGAACCACCTGAGTGCGGTTGGAACGGTGGACCAGGTAAACCAGGGGCAAACAGATGATTGGAAATTCCCATTGGATGCCACGCGGAACGGTGCTGATGAGCCACGCCATGGATGCACCTGCAACATAGTACGGCAATAGCCAGCGCTGCCCGCTCCAGATCTTGAAGATGGGCTGGCGCTCGGTGAGTCCAATGATGATCGCGATGGGAAATGTGTTGGCGGCGAAGTACGCCAGCGCCAGGCATCCCAGGCTCACCGGTTCCAGAAAGTGGCGATGCGAATACTCGAAGATCCGGTGGGCGATAAAGACCGCGACCACCAGAACACTGATATTAAATGCAGTCTGCGTCAGTTTCGGCCGAGTGGAAGTACGCCAGGTGCACTGCACCAACATGGACAAGGCCCCGACAGCGAGCGCTTCTGGAAGGCTCAAGTTCGCGATCCCGATCAGGATGAATAGCGCGCTGACCGAAACCATGCCTGCGACGCCTGGAAGCCGGAGCTTGAGAACGGAACCGAAGACCGTGGCAAGCGCGAAAGTGAGCAACCGCAGTGGGTCGCTACAATGCCAATTCGCGAGAGCCCAGAACAGTGTCGCGACGCCCAGTGAGATGAATCCGTATAAATGGATTTGGCTGGCCAGGTGGCGCGCGAAATGGGATTCTAGCCGGGACATGGGACCGTTGAATTTACTGCTCTCCTTGTGTGCTGGTACCCCAGGAAACGCTGGTGCCCCAGGAGACGCTGGTGCCCCACGAAACGCTCGTACCCCAGGAAACACTGGTACCCCAAATTGCCGGGGTTCCAGCCGGACCGGGGAGGAATGCCGCGGGTCCCCAAACCGTGGAGGTGAGCCAGTTCGGCGTGCTCCACCAAGTCTCGGCGAAATTCGGCACAAGGAACGCGGTTTCGATCAGCGCATTGTAGGTGACTTGCGGAGAAGCCGCGGAGCCGTGCACTTGATCGTAATCGGTGAGCGCGGAGGCGATGTCGACGTAGCCGGCGCCGACGGTGAACATGTCGTAGAAGTCGGTGTAGGTTTGGCCCGTCGTCGGATCGGTGGCGGTGCTCATCACCGGGAAGTTCTTCGACGCGGTCTTCATGAGGCGCGCCTTGATGGTGTCGGGCGTGAGCGTCGGATCTTTTTGCAGCATGAGCGCGGCGGCTCCCGAGACCACCGGCGTCGCCATGCTGGTGCCGCTCAATTGGAAGTACAGCGGAGTGCCGGTAACTTTGGCGTGCGTGTAGGCCGAGGCCGGGACGATGTTCTCGGGATAATCGCTCACCAGCGTGGAACCAGGGGCGAGCAGGGAATCGACCAGATTGCCGGGAGCGACGACGTCGGGCTTCGCGATGAGATCGATATTCGTGGGACCGCGCGAGCTGTAGCTGGCGATGCGATCGTCGCTGGTGTTCATCGTAGCTTCGGTTTTCATGCAGCCGACGGTGATAGCATGCGGAGCCGAGCCGGGCGAGAGAATGGTGAAATATCCATCGCGGCCCAAATTGCCGGCGGCGACGACGACCACGATTCCGCTTTTCCACGCCGCTTCGACAGCTTGGCACAAGGGATCCTGCGCGCAGCTTTCGAAAACCTGCCGGCCGAGCGAAAGATTGATGACCCGGATGTTGTATTGATTCTTGAGCTGCACGGCTCTCTGGATGGCGGCGATCACCACGCTATCGTTGCTCGATCCGTTTTGATCGAGAACGCGCAAGTCCAGAATATTCGCGTTGGGCGCGACGCCTTTGAAGGTGCGGAAAGCACCCTGTTGATCGGAAGAGCTGCCATTTCCAGCGAGGATGCCCGCCACATGAGTACCGTGGCCGAAGTCATCGTTGAGGGCTCCTCCAATAAAGCTTTGCCGGTAGACCACGCGGCTGTTTCGGGAATTGGCCGTGTTCAAATCCGGATGATTGTAGATGCCGCTATCGATCACGGCGACGCCGATGCCGGTTCCATCCCAGCCGGAACTCCAGGCCGACGGGGCGCTGACGGCGGCCGCGGTGTAATCGAGCGAAGCGCCCAGCGAACGATCGAGCGAAATATAGCTCACGTTGGCTTGATTGGACACTCCCACGATATCGGCCGGATGCAGGGTCGCCGATACGGCGGGGATCAACGAAAAGACCGTATTGAGCACTCCGCCGAGCAGATTCACCACTCCGCCCAGCAAGCCTCCCAAGAGGCCGCCGGACGATTGTTGCGGCGGGGTGTTGTATTGCACGATGACGTTGATGCTGTTCGACGGATTGGAGAGCAGCGGTTGAAGATCCGGCGAGATTTTGGAATTATCGGCGAAGGCGCGGCTGGCGATTAATAGAACGAACGCGAAGATAGCAGTTCGCGCAGCACGTTTAGAATACTTCAACGAGTATTGCGGCATGATGGCGAAAACGGAAGCACGCCGGCCGCCAGAACATAAGTCGCTCAGAATGAATCGGTTCCATTCGTGCCCGGTTTTGTGTGGGCCAACTTGTCGCAGCTGGACAAGACAAGCTGACTGGTACTTGGCTACTTGGTGGTTTGCTTTTCGCTGGGTAGCGCCTTGGGCATCGGAACCCGAGGCATCATTTGATCGCGCATTGCGGTGTTGTAGACGAACGCCGCCATGATGGCCGCGCACTGCATCATGTCGCCGGGCTGGACGCGATCGTACAAGTCCATGTTGGAGTGATGAGTGCGCGTCGAGTAGTCCATCGGATCCTGGACGAAATTGAAACCGGGCAGGCCGACGAAGGCGAAGGACGTATGGTCAGTGGCGTTCGGGCGGCGGTTGGCTTCGGCGGTGACGCTCGCGACGGTGGTGGCGCCGAGGTCGTGAAAAGGCTTCAGCCAGGCGTCGAGGATGGGCGCGGCCTCGTCGTTTCCAACCGCGTTAATGCCGCGGAATCGGCCAGTGCCGGTGTCGTCGTTATAGTACGCGGACAACTTGAAGTACTCGGGCTTCGGCGACATCGTTTCGCGGTCGGCGAAATGCTGCTTGACGTACGCTTCGGAGCCGAGCAATCCTTCTTCCTCGCCGCCCCACAGCGCGATGCGAACGGTGCGGTCCATCTTCAAGTTGAGGGCTTTCAAGATGCGCACGGCTTCGATGGCGACCGCCGAGCCGGTGGCATTATCGGTTGCGCCTGTGCCGCCGTGCCAGGAATCCAGATGTGCGCCCAGCATGACGATCTCATCTTTCTTGCGATTGCCGGGTATTTCGCCGATGACGTTGAACGAATCGGTGGGCTCGAAGAATTGGGCCTGAATATCAAACTCCAGTTTGACGGGGATGTTGTGTTCGAGCAGGCGCACCACGCGATTGTAATGCTCTGGCGTAACGACGACCATCGGCGGCGGGACCGGGTCCTTGGGATCGCGCGATCCGCCAGCCTGGCCGAAGACCGTGCCGCCGTCGCCGACGTTGCCGGACTGTAAGACGACGAGCGCGCCTTCGTCCTTGAGAAATTGATTCGCCTTGTTGCGAAATTCGGTGCGTTTTTGCTGCTCGGGTGTTTGCGGGGGACCGAGCGGGCGGAAGAGATTCGGGAGTCGGCCGGGCTCGATGTTCTGCGCGAGATCGGCGTCGGTGAGGCGGCGGCCTGCCGGTTCGGTGGGCATGGCGAGTTCGCGCGACTTCATGCTGAGTACGATCTTGCCGCGCAGTTTGCCCTTGAATTTTTCGAAATCGCCAGGGTTTTCGAGCGGCGCGTAGATGGCTTCGGCCTGCACAGCGCCTTGGGTGCCGGGGCTCCACGCGAGCGGAAAGCCGATGAGCGGCGCGTAGGCCGGTTCGATCATGTGCCCCGAGAAGTGCGTGTAGTTCCACCCGCGGCCGAAGGGTCCCCAGGGCTCTTCATGGACGTCGGCCAGCCCGTACTCCTCGAGCCGCTTCACCACCCAAGCGCCAGCCGATCGGAAGCCGGGCGAGTTGGTGAGTCGCGGGCCGTTGGCGTCGGTGAGATAGAAAACGTGCTCCATGACTTTGGAGTTTTCGAAGGCTTCGGCCTTGATGCGATGGATGGTCGCGAGATCGACGGGTTCTTGGGAAAAGGCGCGGCCGGCGGACAGGGCGAGCAGGATGGCGAGGGGGCGAAAAAGCGCGCGGGATGGCGTGGCGAGGTACATAGAAAGAGCTTAAACCATGGAGATGGTTGTTGGTTGCTAGTTGTTGGTTGTTGGTGGCGGGGTGTTGGTGGCTGGTGACGCTTTTTTTCAAATTTGGCGAAACGAAGCCAAAATGTGCGAGTCGATCGCGATTCATGCGCCTCTATTGTAAAAGGCGATGTCAAGAGAACCGGGGCGGAGGAAGGAGCAAGTGGATGGAATGGTTGGGTCGGGGCGCGTGTGACTGACGTGGCTGGCAGGCGACCAGGCCCTGGATAAGCGCAGGGCTAATTTTCAGCGGGCCGCTCGGCGCGTTCGACATAGAGAACGTCAAGCGGAACCTTCCTCGGGTCAAGCCTTAGCCCGAGTTGTTCGCGCAACGCGGTGAATATCGAAGGCCCGTCGGCGGCTGGCGATGGAACGGTCGGCTCCGGTCCGAATTTCAATTCGAAATCGTAATAACCGTCGAGGCCGGTCTTGTCGACGACAATGCGGCCGCTGAGGACCACTAGCGTGGATAGACGCCAAGCAAAGTCTGCCATGCTTTCATCTTTGAAGACGAGGTCACCGCTACTTGGCTCTGCTCCTCTTGCGCGGTAAGGATTCAATGGTGGCGGTTGGTTGTTATGCGTCAGGTTGCTGAAATGGAGGTTTGGCCCTCCTTTGTCCACGACCAGAACATACGCATCGAGTGGCTTCGTGTCCCTGCGGAGAACGAGTTTGAAACGATCCGCCAACAAGTTTTGAAGCAGCCCCAACATCTGGCCACGGCTTACCGGGTGATCGGCCTTAGCTTGGACATCGAACTTCTCGTTCAACACCGGAAAGGCTGATCTCTGCCAGGAAAGTTGCTGAAATGTGACGTTGTACGCGGTTACGATGAGCATACTGAGCGGAACGTTCGTTGCCGCGAACCTCTCGCCTCCCGGCGGGAAATCCATGTTGGCAATTCCTTTTGCGGCCTTGATTGGCCGGATGGACGCCACTTCGAACTTCGGCTGGGTCTGGGCGAACGCCGTACTCGCCGCCAGCAGGAAGCCGGCGATGCGATGCTTCATTGCCCCTCCGTTCTCTAAGTAAGAGAGACGCCGGCCAGGGCGTTTTCGTCTAGTTTATCCTGTAGGGATTTTGATATGCTCAGAGAGATTTTGGAGGTGCGAACGATGAGAGCAAGTTTGATCGCGGTTTGCATGGCGATGGGGGCGGCGCTGTCGCTGGCTCCGCGGGCCGAGGCGCACCACAGCAACTCGGCGTTCTATGTGGACAAAGTCATCACGATTAAAGGCGTGGTCAAGGAATTCCGCTGGAGCAATCCGCACGTTTGGGTGATTCTGACGGTGGATGACGGCAAGGGCAACAAGGTGGATTGGAAGGTGGAAGGCCGGCCGCCGGGGATCCTGGGGCGCGCGGGATGGACGCCGAAGTCGCTGCAGCCCGGTGAAACGATCACCATCGACTTGAGTCCGGCCAAGGATGCATCGAACTCTGGTTTGATCGCTCGCGTAACGAAACAGGACGGGACTATCCTATCGAACGCGCCGCCTCCGACCGAATAAAGCCGGAATTTCTCACGGCAGCGGCCTATTCGGTGATCCTGCTCGGGATCAATCTATATATTTGCCGCGGCCTGTTCACCACGCAAACTGCCGTGATGAACTCCATGCACGGATTCTGGGCGGCCATCGCCGAGTGGGCGGACGGAAGTTGGCTGCATCCCACATGGTGGCCGTATTGGGACGGTGGGATTCCGTTCGAGTTCACCTATTCGCCGCTGGTGCCGGCGCTGACCGGGGCGGCGTCCGCTGTGTTCCACATTTCGGGGGTATTCGCCGTGCAGTACGTAACGGCGTTCGCGTACTGCCTGGTTCCGGTGACGTTATTCCTGATGGCGTGGCTCATGACAAGAGCCATTGGCTATAGTTTCCTGGCTGGCTTGATTTACTCGCTGACCAGCCTGACGCGGCCACTGATGGCCGACGATCCGGTTTCCCCGAGATCGCTTTTGAGCGCGCGCCGTCTCTTTATGCTGGTGATCTGGGACGATACACCGCACGCGTTGGCTCTGGTCTTTCTCCCTCTGGCAATCTTGTTCCTTGTGCTGTCCATTCAAAAGCGGAAGCCGATTTACTACGCCGGGGCGGCGTTCACGATTGCCGCGGCGACGGCGGCCAGTGCCTTCGCTCCGATCGTGGTGGCGATGGCGTCGCTGTGTTTGCTGGCTGTGTTGCAGCGCGAGAATTGGAAACGCAATATTTTGATCATCGCTGGGATTGGAGCGTATGCGTATGCGCTGAGCGCGCGGTTTCTGCCACCGTCGCTGCTCAAGTCGATCAGCATTGCATCGCGGGGAGGCGCGGAAGGCTGGACTCAGGGATCGATACCGGCGATTGCGATTGTGCTGGCGGGCTGGGTAATTTTATGGCGTTTACTGCCGCGCTGGATTGCCGGCTGGCAGTTGCAATTCTTCATATTGTTAGCCTATGTCGCTAGCAGCGCCCCGCTGGCCGCTGCCTATTTCAGCCGCAACTTGCTTCCACAACCAGGCCGCTACAAGTTTGAGATGGAAGTGGCGCTGTCGTTGTTGGTGGTGTTTGGCGCGCGCGAGATGTTCGGAAGGGCACCCCAATGGGTGAAGATCGCGTTGCTTCTGGTCTGCCTGGTGATGGCGGCGAGGCAAATGGTGAGCTACCGCAGATACGCCAAGGGTCTAATCCGACCGGCCGATCTCGAAAACACCATTGAAGCTCGAGCCGTGCGTTGGACGACCGAGAATTTGCGCGGAACGCGGGTTTATTTCCCAGGCTCCATCGGTCAGTGGGCGAACGTGTTTGCACCGATCCAGCAATTCACGGGGGGATCCTGGAGCATGGCTTACAATCCGGTGCAGCAGCACGCGGCTTATGCCGCGCGGAAGACCGAAGATGTGGGACAAGATGCGCGCATCTCCCTGGATTGGCTGAAAGCGTATGGCGTGGGCGCGGTGTGCATTCCCGGTTCAAAGAGCCCGGAGTATTGGAAGGACTTCAATCATCCCGCGAAATTCGAAGGCATGCTGCCGGTGCTGTGGCGCGCCGATGACACGACGATTTATCAAATACCGCAGCGGACGGCGTCGCTGGCGCATGTAGTGCCGGAAGGCGCGGTGGTCCGCGATGCGCCGTGGTATGGCGGGGACGTCGCGGCGGCGGAGCGATACAATGCGGCGTTGGACGATGCGTCTCTGCCGGCTGCGGATTTTCGGTGGGAAGGGCGTAATCGGATCCATATTCGAACGTCGGCCAGCGCGGGGCAGGTGATTACTGTTCAGGTGAACTATCATCCCGGTTGGCACGCAATGACCGACGGCAAGGCAGTGCCGATTCAGAAAGACGGTCTGGGTTTGATGTGGCTTCGGCCCGGGTGCAACGGCCCGTGTGACGTCGACTTGGAGTACGATGGCGGGTGGGAATTGCGTCTGTGCCGGTGGTTGAGCTACGCGGCGCTGGCGGGACTCGTGCTCGGTTTGAAGGGGAAATTATGAGATCAACGGCGATTTTGATTCTGTGTACAGCGGCGGCGCTGCGGGCGCAATCCGCGCCTCCCGATTTTTCCGGCGTGTATTATCCGATCAATCCGTTCGGCAATTTCAGGGGCGGTCCGAGGGCTGGAGCGGCGCAGCAACCGGGACCGCCTCCCAAGCCAACTTTCTCGGCGCCTTTGTCGGATGGCTCGCGCGGGCGATCGCCGGATGCGCCGTCGCTCACGCCCGAATATCTGGCGAAGTGGCAGATGATCAGCAAGACGCGCATCGCGGGTTCGTCGGAGTATGATCCCGTCGCCAAGTGCCTGCCGCCCGGCATGCCCGCCATGATGACGATGGCCTACGGCATGGAGGTGATGCAGAACAAGGACAAGATCACCTTCTTTAGCGAATTGAACGACGCGCTGCGGCGGGTGTATCTGGACGGGCGGAAGCCGGCGCAGAAGGTGCTGGACGATCCGACGTACGCCGGTTACTCCATGGGCCACTGGGAAGGCGACACGCTGGTGGTGGACACAGTGGCATTGCGTGACGACACGTTCATCGAAGGATTCACGCCGCATAGCGACGCGATGACGGTGCACGAGCGCATCCGGCTGCTGGAGCCCGGGCTGTTGGAGGATCACATCACGGTTACCGATCCGAAAGCGCTGACCAAGCCGTGGGAGACGGTAAAGAAGTATCGAAAGGCGACGCGGGAATCGGGGACGGATGAGCTGCGGGAGTTCGCATGCGCCGAGGGGATTTCGGAAGCGAAGTAAGCTAATATCGCTCTAGCAATTCCGCGAGTTTCGACGCGAGCACATCCACGTGGGGCGGACTAAACATCGACACGTGATCGCCGGGCACGTCAACGATTCGCAGCTTGCGTGCCACTGAACCCCAACCTAACGTAGGGTCGTGACTCAATCCGTGTCCTCGGATCGCTGGCCGAAAGAGCACGACTTCACCTGAGTACTCGGTGGGAACGTAGTCGTAGGAGGCGCTGTTGAGTGCTTCGTCATCGGCGAGCCGCGAGTGTTCGGAACTGCTTTGGACTCCGGCTCGCGACCGCAGTCTGTATCTCACGAACTTGGCCAGCCGTTGTGCATGCTGGAGAACCTCTCCCAATCTCTTTTGAATATAGATGGGGATCTCGGAGACTGGCACCGTCCGCAGGTTGGAGAAATGCCAGCGGATACGCGCAAACCAGTGCCGGAGGCGGCGCATGCGGGCAAAGTTGAAGGACTCAAAGAGGATCACTAACTCCACCGGCTGTCCGGCGTCGTGCATCTGCTGCGCAATCTCATAGGCAAGGTTTCCGCTGGCGCACCAACCGGCCAGGTAGTAGGGAGGATTGGGTTGATACTCGCGAATTCTGCGCGCGGTTTCCGATGCCATCGCTTTGAGTCCCGGAGATTTGGCTTCGGGGATTTCCACGCCGATGATGGTGTGATCCGCGCCAATTCTCTCCGCTATCAAACGCAGGCTGGTTTGCGGATGGATGACGTAAAGAGGCGGGTGAGAACCGATTTGAATCGGCACAATGCCCGCGGGGTAGCGGTCCTCCCGGCTTAGATACTCTGCAAACTGGCGGATCGTGCATTCTTTAAAGAAAACCGCGGGCGGCACCCTCCTGTTTATGCGGTTCTCGATCTTGCTCACCACAGCAGCAGCCTGAAGCGAGTTCCCGCCGAGGTCGAAAAAGCTATCGCTGACTCCGATGCTGTGAATGCCCAGGACTGACACCCAGATATCGAGAAGCCAGGCTTCCACGGCGCTGGCTGGCGCCACCACGGACGTGTCTCTTGAATCTGGTCCGCTCGGTTCCGGAAGAGCGTTTCGATTTACTTTGCCGCTTGCCAACAGAGGAACGTGCTCGATCTGAGTGAACGCCGCCGGAATCATGAAATCCGGCAGCCGCTCCGACAGAAAGCGGCGCAACTCCAAGCTGGAGAGCGAACTATCGGACTTGCGCACGATGTAGGCGCTCAGGCTTGTATTCTGCGAATCGCGAGGAACGACGACGGCTTGCGAGACGCCGGGATGCGAGCACAAGGCGGCCTCGATTTCGGCCAGTTCAATGCGAAATCCCCGGATCTTGACCTGGTCGTCGGCTCGTCCCAGATATTCGATGTTCCCGTCCGGCAAGTAGCGGCCGAGGTCGCCAGAGCGATACAACCTTGCGCCAGCCGTAGCTTGGAACGGATCGGGGAGAAAGCGCTCGGCCGTCCAGTCGGGGCGATTCAGGTACACGCGCGCTAAGTGTGCGGCGCCCACATAGATCTCGCCCGCCACTCCAACGGGGACTGGATTCATCGCGTTGTCGAGAATATAAATGCGCGTATTGGCAACCGGCCGGCCGATGAGCGTTTGGCGGCGGCGAATCGCTTCCGGCGTCACGTTCCATACCGTGGCGAGAGTTCCAATTTCGGAACTCGAATAGCAATTGTGCAGCTTCGCCTGAGGCATCGCTTCCGTGAATCGCGTAATGATATCCGGCGTTAGCGCCGCCCCAGCGAGTCCGATGGCCCGAATGTTTCGGAGTTTCGATACGATCTGAGGCCCGAGATCGAGGATCTGCTTAAAAACCGGCGGCACCAACACCAGACGAGTGATTCGTTCCCTCTCCAGAAGGTTTACCAATCCGTTGATGTCCTTCAACTCGTCATTCGAAACAATCACCAGCGGAACACCACAGATGAGGGGAAGAAACAGGTTGGCGATGGAAAAGCCGAAGCTAAAAAACGCGTTGAGGCAGCAAATTTCATCCGGCGCATATGCGACCGACATCAAGCCGTTGATCACGCTGCGATGGATTCCGACTACCGCTTTGGGTTTTCCCGTGGAGCCGGAGGTGTAGAGCACGTAGGCAGCGCTATCGGGCGTCGTCCTGGAAACAGGGTTCGCAGAACTGCCGGCGTTCATTACGCTGCGATCCTGATCCACGGATACGATCTCAATGCCGCCCGGGACGCGATCCCGGCATCGAGCGTTGCTGACCACCAGGGAGACTTTGGCGTCCTGCGTCATTTCGTGTAAGCGCTGCGGCGGATAGCTGGGGTCCAACGGCACGTAGGCGCCGCCGGCCTTGAGAATCCCCATGATTCCCACTACGGCCTTCCACGATTGCTCCATGCACAGCCCAACCAGTACCTCCGGGCCAACGCCGCGCCCTAGCAAATAGTGAGCGAGCCGGTTGGCTTGCTGATTTAATTCGCGATAGGTAATGCGCTGGTCCCCATCGATCAGTGCAACAGCCCGCGGGGTTTTGGCCGCCTGTTTTTCGAATAACTCGGGGATGGAGCCGCCCGGGCAGCGCTGCTCAGTGGCGTTCCAATCAAACAAAATCTGCCGCCGTTCCTGCTCCCCAAGGATGGTCAAATGCGAAATGTGTGTCGCGGGGTTTTCAGAAGCGCTGCGCAGAAGATTCGCAAGGTGCTGCGCGAAACGAAGGATGGTCTGGTTCTCAAAGCGATCCGTCCGGTACTCCAGATGTCCAACGCACCTGGTGGCCTGGTTCGCGAAACAGATCGTCAGCCCTGGAGTCTCGTTGTCCGCGGCGAATGGCGACCGCGCAAGTTCATTCTGCAGCTCGGGCGCGATGACGAATCGTACCTCGCCCAGATTGCTCTGGCGGGCCGGGACCATTTCGTTGACACGTTCCACTAATTCTGCAAATGTCTCGGCGCTTGATACGTCCACCTGGAGGTTGGCGGGTTCAGGTGAACTCTCGCTCTCCATCGCAACGCTAATGGCGCATTCACCTGAATAGCGGTGCAAAAGGGCCGCCAGCGCCGCCAATAGAACCGTGGGTCCAGTGCCATCCGGCAAATCGAAATTGTGTATCGCCACGATCGCGGCGCGCACCGGCAGGGCTCTTGCCGCGGGCTGAGGCATTACTTGCGTAGACAGGTTCACTTGACGGCGCCTCTCAGAATGCCCACGCCCAGCAGTGGCAGCACAGCTACCGCGGTGCAGACCGCGGAGAATCCAAAGTGATCGACGGAAGCGCCGATTAGCGGTGAGACAAATGTCTGCATGAGCGAATACGCGCAAGCAAGTAACGATATACTAAATGCCGCCCTTCCCGGACCGAACAGGTCCAGCGGAATAACATTCAGACTACCGATGACGCTTTGGCAGGCAAACAGGCTCACGGCGACGGCGGCGATTGCGAGTGACGCCGAGTGCAGGAACGGGATGACGGCTGTAATTGCGAAAAGGGGCGCACAGAGAATGCATATCCTTATTCTTGCCTTCAACGCATCCGCGCCACGCCGAATCCATTGAAATGCGAGCCAGCCGCTAAACAGTCCGCCGAGTGTCCCAAAGATTGGAGGAATCCAGGCGAAGTACCGGTTAGCCGCGGTTTGCGTCAAGTGCTGCTCCTGTACCAAATAAACGGTGGTCCAGT
The DNA here is from genome assembly GCA_963772905.1 of Bryobacterales bacterium. Lineage (GTDB taxonomy): Bacteria > Acidobacteriota > Terriglobia > Bryobacterales > Bryobacteraceae > Palsa-89. The sequence goes on from CAVYZD010000003.1 coordinate 705,970, forward strand.
TGAGCCAGAGGATGAAGACTGTCATGACCAGCGCGTAGGCAACTGCGACGCGAAGGAGTCTTCGATCGCGCAGCATTATTGTGAGCGGCACTAGCGAGCGAGTCGCAGCTGGCTCCGTTCGGGTGGGGATGCGCCACGCTGTGAACCGCCACAACACGATCCACAGTAGGCCGAGGGATCCGGAAATCACGAATACAGAGCGCCAACCGTAGCGCGGCGCAACCAACGCCACAAGCAGAGGGGCCGCGATGCTCCCAATGGTCACGGTTACCGATCCGGCCGCATTCGCCAAACCCCACTCTGACGGCCGCATGTAGCTTGCGTTCGCTTTGGAGAGAATTGGAAGCGCACACGCTTCGCCCAGCCCGAGCGAAGCCCGGGTGGCCAGGAGTCCTCCGAATGTCGATACCATACCAGTCGAAATGCTGGCCGCCGACCACATGGCTATGGCAGTTACCACTCCGGCATTCAATCCGACTCGATCTACAAAGAGCCCCGCAAACGGTGTCATCAACGCATATGCAAAGGAGAATGCCGAGACCAGCGCGCCATACTGGGTGTTGGAAAGATGGAAGGTTTGTCTGAGAGTGGGTGCTACCGCGGCTAACAGTTGACGATCGAGAAAATTGAGGACATTGGACAGGACAAATACGCTGATGGCCAGCCAGCGCCAGGGGAGACTGGACACTTTCCGGCCGAATTGGTAGCTGACACTTCGCTCCTCTTTGTAGGCCCCTGACGGGAGGACTTGCGTGCGATCAGACTCTGGCATTGCGCTCCTGCCCCCGTTCCCGAAGATTCGCTTGGAACATGTGCAAAATATCCCGGTAGTCACGGGTCTGTCAAGTGCCAGGAGTTCCATCGCGGGGGAAATTGCAGGCTGGCTATTTTTGATTCATCTGGCGGCACCAAACGCTCCGGCCACAGACAACAAAGGCCCCGCGGATGATTTCCGCGAGGCCGAAGGTGAAAACGCAGGTACTATTACCGGTGACGGGACCTGCTTACCAGCGCCGTCCCCAACCCCAGCGTCCGCCATATCCGAAGTAGAACGACGGACCCCAGTAATAGGGGTACGGATACGGAGCCGCGTAAACGCCGGGATAGTAGCCGTAGTAAGGCGGCGGTGGCGCACCACCGTACACGCCAGGGCCGTAGCCCGGACGCGGGGCGGGCGGGCGGGCCATGCGAGCGTTGTAATCCGGCTGCGCGGCGTATTGGAAGGCTTGCTGCGAATTGTCGAGAACGATGGGAGTCTCCATGCTGAAGGTCAGCGGGGTTTCCGGATAGACCACGGTCGCGTGGCCACGCGTGAACAGAACGCCGATGGTGGAAACCACCAAGCCAGCCGCGGCGCCGATTCCCGCTCCGACGCCACCGTTCACGCCAGCACCGATTCCAGCGCCGGCCGCGGTAGTGGCTCCGATGGCGAAGGCGTCACGTCCGTGTGAGGTGTTGCCCTTGCGATCGATCAATTTCGTTTTTACTTGAATCTGGCGGCCGTCGGCCAGCTGAATTCCGGTGAGTTCCAACTTCAGGTGCGAGACACCCGACACGCGGCCGGCCTTCTGGGCTTCCGAGACCATGCCGGTTACGGTTTCGCCACGGCGCGCGATCAACAAACCGTTGGCCAGGATGGGTTCAAGGAGCGTGCCGGTGAAGGTGTCGCCGGTTTGGTTGCGATCGCTCGAGAGCGGCTCGTTCAAACGAACCGTTACCCAGGTGCCTGCGGGCAAGGTTATTGTGGTTGGGACGTAGGGTTGCGCCGGCGCGGCTTGTGGCGGGGGAGCTTGAGGATCGGGCGCTGGGGCTCCGGCCGGAGTACCGGGGTCGGGGGCACCTTGATCGGGCGGAGGAGCTTGGTCGGCGGCGGGAGGTTGGAACTTACGCCATCCGCCATTAGAAGCGGGCGCCGGCGCGGATTGAGCGGGATCTTGCGCGATACCCGGCAGCGTCGTGGCCAGAGAAAGGATGAGGACCGAAACGGAGGTCCACGCGAGAGATTTTGTTTTCGTCATAATGGTGCCTCTCAAGTGCACCATAGATGCAAGTGAGTTGCCACGAATAAGCTGTTAGAAAATAAGGAGTTGCTGTGGAGGCGTTTGGCCGAGGGACACCAGGCTGGTGGTTTTCGGCCACAGTTCAGTACAAACTGCTCTCGCCGGGGGGGCGAGTTTTCCAACGGCGATGGATCCAAAGCCATTGGCCGGGATGCTCGCGGATGACCCGCTCAAGAACGGAGTGGAGGCGCTGGGTATCGGTGGCGGGGTCGCCCGAAATCTCAAGTGGAGGGTGAAATTTTAGGACGTATCTCTTTTCCTCCTCGATCCAAATTGCGAAGCCAGGGATCACAGCTGCCCCCGTCTTGGCGGCGATTTTGGCGAACGCGGTGTTGGCGCAGGCGGGGGTGCCGAAGAAATCGACGAAGACGCCTTCGTCGAGCGAGGTGTTCTGATCGATCAGGACGCCGACGGCTTCGTTTTGATGAAGCGCGCGCAGGACGGACCGGGCGGCGTCCCATTTCACGATCAGGTGGTTGCCCGAAAGTTGGCGGCGTTCTTCCACCAGGCGATCGATGCCGGGGTTGTCGAGCGGGCGGATCATAATGTGCATCGGCTCAGTCATCAGGGCGTGGGCGAAGGCGCTGAGCTCCCAATTCCCGAAGTGGGCGGTGGCGAAGAGGATGCCGAGGCCGGCCTTCTTGGCTTCGAGATAATGCTCAAGTCCTTCGTAGCGTATCCAATGGGAAATGTTCTGGCTATTGATGTTAGGGAAACGCGCGAAGACCCAGATGAGGCGGGCGATGGAGCGGAAGACTTCGTTGGCGATGGCGCGGCGCTCGGCGGGCGATTTCTCCGAATAGGCGAGTTCGAGATTGCGCATCGCGGTGCGGCGCAGGCGGGGAATCGCGAGGTCGAGCAGGGTGACGTAAAAGCGGGCTAGGCCGAATGGCGCGTGGGCCAGCGACCAAAAGAGAAACCGCGCTATTCGATCCAACCGCCACCTAACACGAGGTCGCCATCGTAGAGCACTGCGGCCTGGCCGGGCGTGACGGCGCGCTGCGGCTCGTCGAAGCGGATCTCGACGCGTGAGGCGTCGTGGTTTCCAATTGGTGTGACGGTGGCATCGGCGGCGGCGTGCCGGTTGCGAATCTTGACCTGGGCGCGGATGGGGGCGGATGGTGCAGGGATCGAGATCCAGTTCATGTCCTTGGCCGTCAGGCTGGCGCGCAGTAACTCTGGGCCACGCCCGACGATCACGCGCTGCGAAGCTGGTTCGGTGGCGATGACATAAAGCGGCTCGCCCGCGGCGACGCGCAGCCCGCGGCGCTGTCCGACGGTGAAATGATGCACGCCGGCATGTTCGCCGAGCACGTGACCCTCGGTGTCGCGAATCTCGCCCTGTGTTTTTTCGGGAGCGATGCCGCGCTCGCGAAAGTAGGCGTCGATGAACGCCGCGTAGTCGCCATTGGGGACGAAGCAGATCTCCTGGCTGTCGGGTTTGGCGGCGACCGGCAATCCGAGTTCGCGCGCCAGTTCACGCACTTGCGGCTTGGTGTAGGTGCCGAGCGGAAAATCAGTGCGGGCGAGTTGCTCCTGCTTCAGGCCGAAGAGGAAATAGGTTTGATCTTTCGATTGATCGGCGCCCCGGCTCATTTGATAGCGGCCGGTGGCGTCGTCATAGCCGATACGCGCGTAGTGGCCGGTAGCGATGCGCGGTGCGCCCACGCCTTCCGCCAGATCGAGGAACTGATCGAACTTGATGAAGTTGTTGCAGAGCGTGCAGGGGATGGGCGTGCGGCCGCTCAGATAATCGTCGATGAACGGTTTGACCACCTGCTCTTCGAAGCCGGATTCGAAATTGACGACGTAATAGGGTATGCCCAGGTGCTGGGCGACGTGGCGCGCATCGTAGACATCGTCGAGCGAGCAGCATCGGCCGGTGACGCCGCCCGCGGGCGCAAGTTCGGGCAAGCGGCGCTGATTCCAGAGCTGCATGGTGAGTCCCACGATGCGCTGGCCTTGGCGTTGGAGTAATCCCGCGACGACGGAGCTGTCGACTCCGCCCGACATTGCAACTGCGATTGGGGCGTTCTCAGGCACTGGTATAGGTCGGCGAAAGTTTACGCAAGTGCGCTGCGGATTCGGCCACGGCTTCGATCAGCGCATCCACTTGCTCTTCATTATTCGTGTGGCCGAGCGAAAATCGCAAGCTGGCGCGGGCGCGCTCGGGGGCGAGGCCCATGGCGAGCAGCACGTGCGATGGCTCGACGGCGCCGCTGGAACAAGCCGAGCCGCTCGATACGGCGAAGCCTTTCAGGTCGAGCGAGATCACCAGAGCCTCGCCCTCCAGGCCGTCGAAGTAGATATTCGTAGTGTTGGGAGTGCGCGAGTGGCCGCCGCCGTTGACGCCGGAGTCCGGAACACGCGCGAGTATTCCTGTTTCGAGGCGATCGCGCAGGGTTTCGAGCCGGCCGCTCTCAAGCGGCAACGTGCTGTGGGCGATAACTGCGGCTTTCGCCATCGCCACCGCGCACGGAACGTTTTCGGTGCCTGGGCGGCGCTCGCGTTCGTGCTTGCCGCCGAATTGGATGGGCCGCAGCTTGGTTCCGGCCTTGACGTACAGTCCACCGATGCCCTTGGTGGCATAAAACTTGTGGCCGCTGATGGAATAAAGATCGACGCCGAGCGATTCGACGTTGACCGGGATCTTGCCGGCCGCCTGAACGCCGTCCGAGTGCATGAGGGCGCCAGCCTCGTGCGCCAGGGCCGCGATCTCGGCGATGGGCTGCACGGTGCCAGTTTCGTTGTTGGCGTGCATGACGCTGACGAGCACGGTCTCGGGCTGCAGGGCACGGCGGATGTCGTCAGGATCGATCAGGCCGTCGGCGCCGGGCCGGACGTAGGTCACCGCGACGCCCGACCGCCCCAGCTCGCGGCAGGGGTTGAGGACCGCCGGATGCTCGATGGCTGTGGTGACGACGTGCTTGCGGGGCGTAAGGGAGGCTGCGACAGAGCCCAAAATTGCGAGATTATCGGCCTCGGTTCCGCCGCCGGTAAACACGAGTTCCTTGGGGTCGCAACCGATTAATAAGGCCACATCGCGGCGAGCAGATTCCAGGCGCTGCTTGGCTAGCTGGCCATCCTGGTGGATGCTGGAGGCGTTGCCGGGGACTTCAAGTAGAGCTGCAACCAGGACCTCCAGTACTGATTGAGATACGGGGGTAGTCGCGTTGTGATCAAAGTAGAAACGGCGCACTTCAATTATCAGTTTAACAGTGATATCAGAGCCGCTACCGGTGGGCCGAACGCAGCATTTGCCGCATGTCGTCGAAGCGGGTGTCCAAGTGGCCGCGCAGATCATTGAGCCGGGCCGCGGCGTCGCCGTCACGAAGCGGAAGGTCAAGAGGCAAGCGCCGCCAGCAAACCGAGTAGCTCTAAAACCAGCGGCCGGTCTGTTATCAGGTGCGGAACAGAAATGGTGACGCCGAGGGCAAGGGCGAATACGGCCTTAACCGCCGCGATGACACAGATGGCGAAGAAATACCCCGCCCAGCGTTGGAGCGTCTGGAAGAGCACGACTCCCGCTCCAAGAACTACGCCCGCACCCAAGACCCTGAAGAGTCGCGAATCGTTTTCATGCCGGCCTAACATCATGGCGATCCCAGCCAGTAGAGCCAGGAACGAGACTGCCAGAATGGCGAGCCCAGAGCGCCGGTAGATCATAAGGAAAGTTCCGTTGATTATCCTCTGATATGGCTAATGGGTGGGCAGCTAAGTGTAACCGGCGCGTATAATGGCACGTAGGAAAGATCATGAGAACAAAACGGGCGGTCCCCGCCGGCGTCTTCTTGCCGCTGGCCGCGCTGGCGATGGCTGCGGGGGCCTCGGCGCAGGATTATCACGCCAACATCGTAACCGAGGACGGCGCACCCCTTCCGACCTCGCCGCTGGTGGTTCCGGCGCTGTCGGAGAGGTTGGTGCAAGAGTGTGTGATCCTGAACATCTTCGGCAACGGCACGGTGCGATACGCGGTAAATTATCGCTCGCGGCCGTATGATCCCTCGACGGCCGACGTGTGCGAAGTGAGCATCCAGATGAAGGGTTATCGGCCGATGAACGCGACGTTGCGCAATGACGCGACGATTGTGCTGAAGCGCGTCGGCCTGCACGAAGGCTCGACGGTATCCGCCACTTCACTCAATGCTCCCGAGCCTGCCAGAAAAGCTTATGGCAAGGGCGTGAATGCGATGACTGAGGAAAAATGGGCTGCCGCGCAAAAGAACTTTGAAAAAGCCGTGGAAATCGATCCGGATTATGCCCAGGCCTGGAGCGCTCTGGGCGAGGTGCTGAGGGATCAATCCAAGGCAACGGAGGCGCGTACTGCAATGGAAAAGGCGGTGCAGGCGGATCCGAAATACATCAAGCCATACATTCAGTTGGCCCAGCTCGATCTGCAGGAAAAGCGCACCGAAGACGCTGCCGCGATTGCGGGTAAAGCAGTGGCAATGAATCCCCAGGAATTTCCCGAGCTTTATTTCTTTAACGCCGTTGCCAACTATAATCTGAAACACTTCGACGTGGCGGAGGTGAGCGCGCGGCGCGCAACGGACCTCGACAAGGATCATGAGGTCCCACGCGCGGAGGTTTTGCTGGCAACCGTGCTGATCGCTAAGGGCGACCGTGCGGGCGCGCTGGAACATTTCAGGAAGTATTTGGAGATAGTGCCCAAAGCACAGGACGCCGAGCAGATCAGGCGCGTCATCGCGCAATTGGAGACGCCGGGCGGCGCTGCGAAATAACGCTCGGTCGCTCTTACTTGCCCTGCACCTCGTTCATTACACCCGAGGCCTGAATGGTGGTGTGATAGCTTTCCATCATCATCCACAGGCCGTCCTTGTTGGGCGCAAACACGCGGCTGGACCAATACGCTTTGCCGCCGTAGGTGGGCTGGCACATAATGGCGACCACCGCAGTGCCGAGGTCCCACATGCGCGCGAATAGCACAGGCGAAACGCCGACTTTGGGCGCGTTAGGATTGCGCTTGCTGATGCCGTTCCAGCGATCCATTTTGGTTGAAACGCCGTAGGAGCCGACCACCACCTGATCATCGGCGACATGAAGGCGCCAGTGCTCGGGAGTGCCGTCTTCTTGCTCCTGCCAGCCTTTGATCGCGGCCTTCTCGTTGGCCGTGACTGCTACGTAAGGCATTACCTGGCAAGGGTTGACGCAGGGGATCGCGTAGGGCGATCGGCCGTCGGGATTTTCGGACGCTGGGCGGGTTGCGATCTCAGAATTGTGCAGCAGCTTCCAGCCGGCGGGGCGTTGCACCCAGAAGTGGGCGGCATATTTATTGCCTTGATTTTCCTGGATCCAGACTACCTTGCCGTACTTGTGCTCGACGATCTTCACGTCGTTTCCGCTAGGAACGAGAGGTTTCAGTCCGAGCGCGAGAGCGTCGTCCTTGGAATAGAAGACGCCGTCGGTGTCGATCCAGGTGAAATCCGCGTCGAGATATTTCTTTACGGCGGAGGTGCCGCCTTTTTCGTAGGCTTGAACGAAAGCTTTGTCGATGGCGGCAACTGGATCGTCAGATGCGGCTGCTGATAGTGCGGCCGCCGCAAAAAGCGCGAGAATACTTGGAATAATGATCTTCATTTGGTCTCCATTGTTTTAGTTGTCTGGTGTAAAGGCCGTGCACCCTGCACGGGCGGAATGCGCGAACCGGCTTGATCGTGGCAGCCGGAGCAGCGCTGTTTATAGAGGGCTTCGCCGGGGGGTGCTTGGGCGTCAACGGAAATCGCGGCGGGGAGCAAGGTAGCGCAGAGGAACGGAACGCGGTCCATCGGAATGAGCCTATCATGGGAGCGGTTCCTTATGACTCGCAGCGAATTTGTCCGGCGGTTAGTGCTTGATTCAATCTGTGATGACTATGAGAACGTCGACCAAGTGATCCTGCGGTGGGTCGAGAAGACCGGCGCGAAGTGCGGATTGACAATCGAACGCTCGGAGGTCGTCGACGCATTGGCGAGCCTGATCGCGGACGGCCTCGCGAAAGCCTATATTTTGTCAGGCTACGAGCCTCATTCAACGGAGATCCAGAGCATGCCGCAGATGGACGTGATTGAAGAACATTCTAAAACCTACTTCTACATCACGAAGAAGGGGATGGACCTGCACCTCTCAGATTGCGAGTGGCCTCTCGACGACGAGGGTGAACTGCGGAAGGATTGGGCAGTTCGGATCTTGAATTGATGCGCCGAAGCCGCTATCTTGGGTCTCAAGGCGCGAGGCAAACCAAAATGACATCTCGATGGGCAATCGTTTTGATCGCTGCGGCGGTTTTTGCCGCTGACGCGAAACGGCCGATCACGGAAACCGATCTGTACGCGTTTCAATGGGCGGGCAATCCGCAGATTTCGCCGGACGGATCGAAGATTGTCTACACGCTAGTGAAGGTCACGGCCAAACACGATAACTACGAGACCGCGTTGTGGATCACATCCGCGAGCGGAGGGACCGCGCGCCAGTTGACGGCTGGACCGCACGATTCCAGCGCGAAATGGTCGCCCGATGGAAAGCTGCTGGCGTTCTTGCGCGCCACCGAAAAGGACGGCAAGCCGGAGCCGCCGCAGATTTACTTGCTGCCGATGGAGGGCGGGGAAGCGCGGCCGCTCACGGAGATGCCGAAGGGCGCGGGCGAGGCGGTGTGGTCGCCCGACGGACGGTCGATCGCGTTTAGCTCGCCGACGCTGGCCAAGGACTTCGAAAAGAAGAAGGACGATGCGCCGCCCGAGAGCGATGTGCGCGTCATCACTCGAGCGGAATATCGCGAGAATGGCGAAGGCTATCTGGATTTCGAGCGGCCCGATCACATTTGGATCGTTGATGTTCCGCGAGTACTGGCGGGGTCGCAGAAGGCGCGGCAGGTGACGAGGGGCGAGTTTAGCGAAGGGGACATCACGTGGTCGCGCGACGGGGTTAAGATTTACTTTACGTCCGATCGCGTGAAGGAGTCCTATTATGAGCCGCCATCGAACGCGATCTATGAAGTCAGCGCGGCCGGGGGCCAGATTCGCGAAGTCGCCGCCATCGATGGCCCGATCGCCGGGCTTGCGCTGAGTCCCGATGGCCGCCGCATCGCATTCTTGGGCGCAATCAATAAAGGCGATGGTGTGGCGCAGCGTTCCTATAGCCAGCCGGATCTTTTTGTGGCCGCGATCGAGCCGGGATCGACGGTGAAAGACTTAACCGCGAACTACGATTTCGATATCGGCGACGGTGTGGGCGGCGATCAAGCGCCTCCGCGCGGGGGCGGCGATTCGAAGCCGTTTTGGAGCGCGGATGGCCGGTACATTTTCGTGAAGGCGGCCGCGGAGGGGCGCGTCAACATCGAACGGATCGACAGCGAAAGCGGGAAAGTGGACGCGCTCACCAAGGGCGATCACGCGGTGCTTTCGTATTCGGTCACGCCCGATGGTTCAAAAGTTGCCGCGCTGCTATCGACGCCGACCAATATCGGCGACGTGTTCACGGTGCAGACCGCGACAGGCGAAATGGAGCCGGTGACGCACGTGAACGCCGAGTTATTCGCGAAGCTCAATCTGTCGGAACCGGAAATGATCTGGTACAAGAGCTTCGACGGGCGGCGCATTCAGGCTTGGGTGCAGAAGCCGCCAAATTTCGAAACGGGCAAGAAATATCCGCTAATCCTGGATATTCACGGCGGACCACACTCGGCTTACGGATATATTTTCGACCATGAATTTCAGTGGATGGCGGCCAAGGGGTACTTAGTGTTGTATCCCAACCCGCGCGGCAGCACCAGCTATGGACAGGAATTCGGCAACATTATTCAATATGCGTATCCAGGCGACGATTACAAGGACCTGATGGCGGGCGTGGACGAATTAATCGCGCGCGGTTGGGTGGATCCGGATAAGCTGGGCGTCACCGGCGGCAGCGGCGGCGGCGTGCTGACCAACTGGGTGATCGGCCACACGGATCGGTTTAAGGCGGCGGTGTCGCAGCGATCAATCGCAGATTGGGCCGGCTTCTGGTACACGGCGGATTTTTCGCAATTCACGGCGATGTGGTTTCGCGGCGCGCCCTGGGAACAGGAGGCGGACTACAAGGCACGGTCGCCCATCACGTACATCCAGAATGTGCACACGCCGTTGATGCTGATCGAAGGTGAAGCCGATTTCCGGACGCCTTCGGCCGATGGCGGCGAGCAGATGTTTCGCGCGTTGAAGTATTTGAAGCGGCCGGTGGTGATGGTGCGGTTCCCCGGCGAGAGCCATGAGCTGTCGCGATCGGGCAAGCCGGTGCATCGCGTGGAGCGGCTGGAAAACATCGTGGCTTGGTTTGACAAATATCTGATGGGCCAAGACACGCATGCCTATGATGTGAAGTGACGTGAAATGACGGCCCCGAGACCAGCGGTGTGTTTGTTGAGCGGCGGATTAGACTCGGCTACGTCGCTCGCAGTGGCGCGACGCGAAGGTTACGAATGCTACGCGTTGAGCTTCGACTATGGACAGCGACATCGCGCTGAATTGGATGCGGCGGCGCGTGTGGCGGCGAGCTTGGGCGCGGCCGAGCATCGCGTGGTCACCATCGACCTGCGGTCGTTTGGCGGATCGGCGCTTACGGCCCACATCCCGGTGCCAAAAAGCGGCGTGGGCGGCGGGATTCCTGTGACCTATGTTCCGGCGCGCAACACCGTGTTTCTATCCTTCGCACTGGCCTGGGCCGAGGTGCTCTCGAGCTCCGATGTGTTCATCGGCGTGAACGCGATTGATTACTCGGGCTATCCGGATTGCCGGCCGGAGTTTATCGCGGCGTTCGAGCAGGTGGCCAATCTGGCGACCAAGGCGGGCGTGGAGGGCCGCACGCACTTGAAGATTCATGCGCCGCTGATCCGGCTGTCGAAATGCGAGATTATCGAGTTGGGCGCCGATCTCGGAGTCGACTTCGCGCTGACGCATAGCTGCTACGATCCGGATGCGAAAGGTCGCGCCTGTGGTCTCTGCGATTCCTGCCGGTTGCGCCGCAAAGGCTTCGCGGACGCGGGTCTGACGGATCCCTTGGAATACGCTCCGATCGAGTTACACAATTGAAAATCTCCGAAATCTTTTATTCCATCCAAGGCGAAGGCACGCTGGTGGGTGTGCCATCGGTTTTCGTGCGCACCAGCGGTTGCAATTTACGCTGTACATGGTGCGACACGCCATATACGTCGTGGCAGCCGGAGGGCCAAGAGCGTTCGCTCGATTCGATCGTCGATGAGGTGAACGGCTACGGTGCGTCGCATGTTGTGATCACGGGCGGCGAGCCGATGATCGCACCGGAAATCGAAGCGTTGACCGAGCGGCTGACGCAGCACATCACCATCGAGACGGCGGGCACGGTGGATGCGCAGGTCCGCTGCGACCTGATGAGCATCAGCCCCAAGCTCGCGAATTCGACGCCGCATGAGCGCGATAACGGACGCTGGGCCGATCAGCATGAGCGCCTGCGTTATCAGCCCGAGATTTTGCGCCGGCTGATCCAGCTCTATCCCTATCAGCTCAAGTTCGTGATCGCCGATCCAGGGGATCTGGCGCAAGTGAACGCGATCGTCAGTGATATCGGAGCCTTACGCAGCCGCGTGGTGCTCATGCCGGAGGGTGTGGATGCGGGCACGCTGGCCGAGCGGGGCCGTTGGCTCGCGGAGATCGCGAAGCAGGAGGGGCTTCGGATGACGCCGCGGCTCCACGTCGATTTATGGGGAAACCGGCGCGGCGTGTAGCCCGAGGCCGCTTGCTCACGCGCGCGGTTCAGTAAGCTGGTAGCCGTCGCGCGCGATCGGCATGCACAAGGTTTCGGAGCTGTGCCCGTGCAGCGCGAAAATCTGACGGACCAGGTCGCACACCTGTTCGGAACCGCGTTCGTAGAACACCAGAATTGACGGGCCCGCGCCGCTGAGCGCGCATCCCAGCAGACCCGGCGCGCGCAGCTTGACCATTTCCTCGAGACCCGGAACCAACGAATAGCGATACGGCTGATGCATGCGATCTTCGAGCGCGGCTGGAAACGCGCTAGTGGCTCCTGTGGCGAGTGCGGCGATCAACAGTGCGCTACGCTGCACGTTGAAAACAGCGTCGGCCTTGGAATATGTGGCGGGCAGCACGTGGCGCGACTCCGACGTCGGCAGTACGAAATCCGGCACTACCACGGCCACGCCGTAGCTCGCCGGCAGTTCGACGCGAACCGCGCGCACGGCGCCCCCCACGTCGGTGGCGCTGGCGACGATAGAACCCAACACACAGGCGGCGACATTATCGGGGTGCCCTTCGAGCTTCGCCGCTTCATCCAGGATGCGGTGCGGCTTCCAATGCAGTCCCAGCAGATGATCGGCGATAACGACGCCGGCAGTGAGTGCGGCGGCGCTTGATCCGAGCCCCTTGCCCAGCGGAATGTCGTTGTTGATATCGAGCGCAATGGGCGGAAGAGAGTCGCCAACATCCGCGGCCACGGCCAGCGCGGTGCGCCAAATCAAATTGTCGTCGCCGGTGGGGATCTGCGCCGCGTCACGCCCGGCCACTCGAATCGATAAATGCGCGGCGGATTCGAAGCGGCAGGTGAGATAGATGCCGAGCGCGAGACCGAGGCTATCGAATCCCGGGCCGAGATTGGCGCTGGAAGCTGGAACGCGGACTTGCATGCGAGAGTGGGTTTACAGCTGGACCGCGCATCCCTTCCGGCAGGATTGGTAAATCGCGCTGACCACCTCCAAGGCGCGATAGCCATCGATTCCGGATGACAAAGGCTGCCGTCCATTGCGAATCGCTTCGCCAAAATCGATGAACTGGCGCTCGAAGGGGGTGAGCGCGGTGGCCATGGGATCGGTGGCGGCCGTGGCGTAGTCATAGGACACCGGCGCGGGCTCGCCCGAATCGTTTTCCACTTGCCATGCGGTGAGCTTGTCGCCCGAAATAATCGCGGTTCCCTTGGTTCCGTGGATTTCGATGCGCTCGGTGTGGCCCGGCCAGAACGCGGTGGACGCTTGAATGACTCCTGTTGCGCCGGACCGGTATTTCATCACAGCCGCCAGCACGTCTTCCGATTCGATGTTATGCCGCGCCGCGAGCTGCCAATAGCCGAACAGCTCTTGAATGCCGCCGATCAGCCACAGCAGCACATCCACCTGATGAATGGCCTGGATGATCAGCGCTCCGCCGCCTTCGGTCTTCCAGCTTCCCTTGATCGGACGCGAATAGTAGGCAGGGGACCGATACCATTTTACGTACGCGTCGGCTTGCAGGATCTTTCCCAGGCGGCCGTCACATAGGGCGCGGTGCAGAAACTGCGTGGAGTCGTCAAAGCGATGCTGGCTAACCACGCCCAGTTGGATGCCGGCGTTGCGCGCGGCGGCGATCATGTTTCCGGCCGTATCGAGATTGGTCGCCATGGGCTTTTGCACTTGCACGTGCTTTTTCGTGGCGGCGCACAGCATCACCGGCTCCAGGCGGAATTCCGGGAAGGTGCAAACATCGACGTAATCGACGCGCGGATGCCGGCAAAGTTCTTCGTACGTGGGAACGAATTCGCAGCCATAGCGGCTGGCGAACTCCTGGGCGCTGTCGGTATGGAAATCGGCGCAGGCCACAACTTCGTAGCCGATGTTGGCGTACGCCCGGGCGTGTTTGTGGGCGATTGCTCCAGTGCCGATGATGCCGACGCGCATACTTGCAGTTATTGTCCCATGGCGGCCGAGGAAAATCGGCTGCCGGGATGTAAAGCTATGTTATCTTGAAAAAGTCGCGAGAGCAGTTGCCTTCCTTGCAGCGCTTCCTTCGGGCCGGTAGTTCAGTTGGTAGAGCATCGCACTTTTAATGTGCTCGTCAGGAGTCAGCTCCATGCGTTTTCAGCGGTTTACGGCGGCATCCGTAGGGTCAAACGGCATCATTCGGGCGCAGTCGGCAACGTTTTGGGCAAGGAAATGGGCAAGGATTGTTTGGCGAGGTTTGCGATCGCAGCCTGGAACTTCCACCAGCGTTTAAGACCTCCAGCAGATGCTGTTGGCCACGCGGACCAAAACTTTAAATTCAACTCTCGGTCAGTATTTCCAAGGCGCTGCGCAAGGTGCCTAACCGTAAAGCTCGTGAACTGATTATGAGATAACCATTCTCGGTTCGCGATGGCCGCGCAGAGTTCCACATCATCTCTGCTCACTTCATTAGTGCGTTATAATGTGTTCCGCTTCCAGGCCCAAACTGGAAAATAGCGGGCAAGTCATATGGCCGACATTAGCAAGATGAACCGCACTTGGCTCTGCAGTGTGGTTTTCCTGGATATCGTCAACTACTCATCGCAGTCGGTTGAACTGCAGATCAAGTGGAAGGACAGGTTTAACGGTTATCTGTCCAACGCGATCAAGGATGTGTCGGAGGATGAGCGAGTCATTCTCGACACCGGCGACGGAGCCGCCGCCTGCTTTCTCGGTGCGCCGGAAGTGGCGATGTTTGCCGCGCTCGAGCTGTGGCACTCTCTGCTTTTGGATGAGCGGGAGCAGCAACCTCCGTTCCGGGTTCGCATCGGCATCAACCTCGGCCCGGTCAAGCTGGTCAGAGATATCAACGGCGCCCCGAACGCGATCGGCGACGGAATAAACGCCGGACAGCGGATCATGAGCTTTGCGGGCGAGAACCAGATTCTGGTCTCGCAGTCTTTCTTCGAGGTAGTGAGTCGTCTGTCAGACGACTACAAGAACCTTTTCACGTTGAAGGGGGTCGAGAGGGATAAGCACATCCGGGAACATACCGTTTATGATCTCTCGCCTCCAGGCGCGCAACACGGCCCGGTGTCCGTAATAACTCCTCAACAAGCTATGCCCCTTCCGGCCGCGGTCTCACACCAAGCTTCGCCGGCCCCGGAGACGGTTGCGCAGACGGCCCCGAAAAAGCCGGAGAACAACGCTCGCGGAAGCCGGTGGATTCCACTACTGGTTGGCGGTGTCGCCTTAGCCGTCGTTGCGGCTGTGGGCGGATGGCACTTCTTCGGCTCAGCGGTTCGGTCGAATCCGAGCCTGAATACTCCGCCCGCTAAGCCGGGCCAGATCGCTGCCACCAGCCCGGTCGCTGCTCCGAGCGCCGCTCCTCCGCCCGCGCCCGTCGTGAGTGCGGCAAAAGAGGCTCCGGCTCCGCCTCCCGCGCCCGTCGTGAGCGCGGCAAAAGAGGCTCCGGCTCCGCTGCCCGAGCGCGTCGTGAGTGCGGCGAAAAAGGCTCCGGCTCCGCGACCCGCGCCCATTTCGCCGCCAGCGACCATCGCCAGACCGAAATCAGGCGTGCTGCACGCAACCATCGCGCCAGCGCAACGCGGAGATGTGGTCTTCGAGAATCTCCCCGGCGGGCGGCTACAGTTCACCTTCGATCATAGCGCGTGGCAAGCGACGATCCGCCGAGAGCCGAATGGCACCAAAACACTGGTGATGCATCCACTAAAGCCTGGAACCCAGGCGGCGTGCGATGTACGGTGGAACGTTATACAGTAACCCGCTGCGCGCCAGGAGGCCGCCGGAAACGCGGTGGCGCGGATGTAAAGCTATGTTATCTTGAAAAAGTCGCGAGAGCAGTTGCCTTCCTTTGCAGCGCTTCCTTCGGGCCGGTAGCTCAGTTGGTAGAGCATCGCACTTTTAATGCGGTGGTCGCGGGTTCGAGCCCCGCCCGGCTCACCAAAGTTTATTCCGCGGCGGCGAGCACTTCCTCCGGCGCCGGCTTCCCGCGCCGAGCATACCGGATCTTGCCCGACTTGCCGATCAAGTACACCGTTCGTTTCACGATCAGCCCCTTGGCGTGATACAGCGCGCCCACTCGCTGGCCAGTATCCGCGAGCAGCGAAAACGGGAACCCGTGATGCTCGCGAAATCGCGCGTGCTTGGTTTCGCCCGCTGGGTTGATTCCCAACACCACCGCGTCCTTGGATCTAACTAATTCCCATTGATTGCGGAATTCGCACAGCTGTTGGGTGCACAACGTGGTTTCGTCCGCCGGATAGAACACCAGGACAACGTTCTTGCCGCGCAGCGCAGCGAGGGAAACAGTGCCGCCATCCTGATCGCGTAGCGTGAAATCGGGCGCATCGTCACCAATTTTGAGCGGCTCGGAAAATAGCCACGAAAGCATCAGCCCAGTCTACCGTGAGCTACCATTTCACTAATGGCGCGGCCGAGAACACAAGTTTTCGCGATTGTTCTCCTGATCGTGCTTGTCCTTTCTCCGCGAGCCGGAAAGGGGCAAAGCGTCGAAAAATCTCCAGCCGAACTGATTCACGAGATGGCCCAACGCCCACCCGTCGTAGAGGCCTGCGGCGAGTTCTACCGTGCGGCTGAGCGGGACCAAGCGGATCTCGAATCACTGGTCGGGTTCGGCGCTTCAACGATTCCGGCTGTCGATGCCGCGTTGGATTCAATTGACGAGAAGGGTCAAGGCTCGGAGTTCGTCAATATTGGTGGTCTTTTGCTACTTGCCGATGCACCCTGGATTATGCCGCTGCTCTCTCGTTGGGTCTGACATCGTATATACGACCTGTAAGCTTCGTGATCGAGTTCCGTCAAGGCGACAACGATTGCGGCAACCCCATCCGCTTCACGCCGCAGCAGGCCCTGGATTTCATGATCGTCGCCTGGGAGAAGGGAGATCGTGCACTGCTGAAAGAGACCCTGGGACCAAATGCGAGAGCAGCGCTGGATTCGCTGCTAATCAAGGACGGGACGTGGGATGCTCTGCGAACCCGGCTTTGGAACATAACGCTTACCGACCAGGTTGCGGTCGGCTACCGATTGGGTGGTCCAGATGGCGTGTTCGACACCGCCTTCAAGGACGGTGCCGGAAAGGATTGTGGCCGGCGCCACATCAGTTTCTTGAGTCCCGATCTTGCGATCGACGACCCCGATATCGAAGACCTGCTCAGCCTCATCTCGCGTTGTGCCGCAAATGAGTAGAACAGAGCTAACATTTCACTAATGACCCGCAAGGCCCTCGTCACCCTGATTCTTTCGCTGACTCTCGCACTCGGGGCCGCGCCGCCCGATGGCAAGCGCTGGTGGTCCTATGTGGAAGCGCTCGCGAACGATCAGATGCGGGGCCGCGATACCGGCAGCCCGGAGCATCTCAAAGCCGCGCAATACGTTGCCGCGCACTTCGAGCAAGCCGGATTGCAACCGGCCGGCACCCAGGGGTTCCTCCAGCCCGTGAAGTTCCACGCCTGGAAGATCGTGGAATCGGGATGCAGCCTCGATCTCGTTCGTGATGGCAAGACCGAGCACCTGGTGCTGGGCGAAGATGCGACTATCGGCCGCGGAGCGGAACCAGCCGCGTCCGTCGAAGCGCCGCTGGTCTTCGCCGGTTACGGTCTCACGGTGCCTGAGGCGAACTACGACGATTTCGCGGGGCTGGATGTTCGCGGCAAGATTGTTGTGATGATGGGCGGCGGGCCATCCAACATTGCCGGGCCGCTCAAAGCGCATTACCAGAACGCTCGCGAGCGCGCAAAGTTTCTCGAACGTGCCGGCGCCGTGGGAACGGTCACGATTCAAAATCCGCACACCTCCGATGTTCCTTGGAGCCGAGCCGCATTAGCCCGCTTTCAGGAATCGATGCAACTCGCGGATCCAACGCTCGCCGCTCCCGACGGGCTCAAGATCGCAATCACGGTGAATCCGGATCACGCCGGCAAATGGTTGGATGGCTCCGGCCACACCATCGACGAACTGCTCGCGTTGGTCGACGCCGGCAAGCCGCTTCCGCATTTTCCGCTGGTCCCATCGTTGCGTGCCAAAACGAAGATACAAACGCGCGAGCTGGAGTCGCAGAACGTCGTCGCGATTTGGCCAGGCAGCGACCCCGCGCTCAAGAACCAATACGTCGCGCTCTCCGCGCACATCGACCACGTGGGCGTCGGCGAGCCCATCAACGACGATCCGATTTACAACGGAGCCATGGATAACGCGGGCGGCGTGGCAACGATGCTGGACATGGTGCAGACACTGCACGATCAGAAGATTCAAACCAAGCGCTCGTTGCTGTTCGTGATTGTGACCGGCGAAGAAAAAGGGCTGCTGGGCTCGCGCTATTTCGCGGCTCATCCTACCGTGCCCTCCAAAAGCATCGCGGCGGACCTGAACGTCGACATGTTCCTGCCTTTATATCCGCTGCACCTCGTCACTGTCTATGGTCTCAACGAGTCCGATCTTGGCGACACGGTTCGCAAGGTCGCGGGGTCTCTCGATCTGCAAGTACAGGACGATCCGGCGCCGCAGCGCAACGTCTTCATCCGCAGCGATCAGTACAGCTTCATTCGCGCCGGCGTTCCTTCGCTCATGATGGACGTCGGCTACAAGAAAGGCTCGAAGGAAGAAGAGATCGCGAAAGATTGGCTGAAGAACCGCTATCACGCGCCTTCCGACGATCTTACACAGCCCCTGGATCTCGAAGCCGCTGGTCAATATAACAGGTTAGTTTTGAAGCTGGCCGAAACCGTTGCCGACGCGCCGACGCGCCCCGAATGGAAGCCCGATAGTTTCTTCCGCCGCTTCGCGCAATAGGGACGCGTAACGGTACGTTCATAGCCGGCAGACCCTTTGCAAGCCCGCCGCGTTTTAGCGAAAATGGAAGTCTCGCATGAACAATCCCGACGTGTCCGCGGGAGGCCGGTCCACATTGAGCGAGACGCGCGACGCCATCTCTGACTATCGCCGCCTGCTCAACACGCTGGGGTCTCGCGCCCGGCGCATGGGCTCGCGCGATCCGGAAAGCGCGGCGCAGGAAGCCCTGAAGCGTTCGCTCGAAAATTCGGTTTCGCAGCCCGCCATCGAGTATTACTTCAGCGACGAACTTCCGCCCGATGCCACACCGCCCGCCTGGCCGCTCGATCAGCTCATGGCGTGGCTGCACGGCGTCCTGCACTTTGTCGTGATCGAGGAACACAATCGCCGCAGCAACCGGCGCGAACTGGTGGGTTGGTCGCGCGGAGCCGATGACCGCGGCGTTTTTGATCCGCCCGACCCCGCGCCCGGTCAACTCGACGCGCTCATCCAAAGGGAACTGGAGCAAATTGTCATCGACTGCCTGCCCGCGCTCGATGCCGATTACCGCCGAGTGCTGAAGATGCGCGCGAATGGACTGAAGTATGGCGATATCGCTCAGCGCCTGGGCGTCAGCGAAAACACCGTGGCGACTTGGGTGAGCCGGGGCATACGAACGCTGGCGCAAAGCGTGCGCCGCCGGACCCAGCGCCTTGCGACGCAGCGAGGTGACGCGTGAACATCGATCAATTTGCTGCCCGAGATTTATCACCCGCTGAAGCGCGTAAGCTGGCACAACAAGCGCTGGATGATCCGGATCTGTTCGACGCGTTAATCGCGCGCGGCGCAGCCGAAGCGAGTTTACAAAACCCCGCCATTTCCCGGCCCACCCGGCGCACGCCCTGGGTGATCGCCGCATGCGCAGCAGCGGCCGCGGTGATTCTCGTGTTGGTTGTGTGGCGCAGCTCGACGCGGCCAATTCCACAGCCGGCCGAACAAGCTCGCGCGATCGTCTCCACGCCCGCGATTCTTCCTTCGCTCGATGCCGCGAGCCATGCGCCCGTTCTATTGGCCAGCGAGCTCGGGCCTGCGCGATCCCAAAGCAAGACGGCCTTTCGCGGCGATGGCGCCCCAAACCGTGAACCGCAGTCAAACGGCATCGTCACAAGCGTCGATGACGGCGGAGCCACCGTGAATTTGGGTTCGCTCGATGGCTTAGCGAAAGGCACCGCACTGGGCCCCATCGTAATCACAACCGTCTTTCGCGATCACGCGCGGGGCAAAGTCGCCCGCGGTCAAGCGATTCACGTGCACGATCGCGTCGATGTTCCGCCTTCCGTGCACCTGGCAGCCGTCTTCCATGAAGTGGACGCGCTGGCCGCCTCGGGCGATCTGGATCAGGCACGGGCACTGGCGCGCAAAGCTCTCGCCGCAGGCTCGTCCGGCGAAACGCGAATGCTTCTCGAACGGCTTGCCGCGCTCGATTACCAAGCCGGTGCAACGGACGCCGCGCGCGAACATTACGAAGCGGCGGCCAACAATTTCTTCGCGACACCCGCCGCCAGTGCCGCGGAACAGGCCACCACTCTTAACAGCCTCGGGGCGCTGTATCTGTTGCACGGCGATTCCGCGAGCGCGGTCAAACCACTGACACAAGCTGCCGCGGTCACCGCCATCACTCCCGATCTTCGCGTTCAAATTCTCAACAACCTCGGCGTGCTGGACGAGTTGCGCGGCGATCTTGCCAAAGCTCGCGACGATTACAACCGGGCTTATTCCGAACCAGCCTCCGCGTCCCAACGCGCCGCCGCGCAAGCGAACCTCACGCGCCTCGCCAACGTCAAGCGCCCATGAAAGCAGCCTCGATCGCGCTATTCCTGGCGGCCGGGGCAACGTTCCTCCAAGGCCAAAAGCCCGATTGGGATCAGCTGGACAAACAGGTTGAACAGCTGTATCTCAAGGGCGATCTGGCCGGCGCATTGCCGGTAGCCAAGCTCGCGCTCGACGCGGCTTCCAACCCCAAGCAAACCGGCCGCAGTCTCGATCGGCTTGGCGTCGTCTACTACAATCTTGGGAACCTGAAAAACAGCGAGAAGTTTCTGCGTCAAAGCTTGGATCTACGCCGCGAGAAAATCGGGCCGGACTCGGACGACTACGCCCAAAGCGCGAACGATCTGGCGCTCTTGCTTCGCGACTCCCGCCGCTTTACCGAAGCCCAGCCGCTGGCCGAAGAAGCTGTCGCCGTACGGACGCGTGTGCTGGACCCCAACGATCCTTCCCTGGCCGAAACGCTCGAAACGCTCGGAACCATTTACAGTGGCGAAGGGGAATACGAAAGGTGCGCGGCCATGCTGGAAAAAGCCCGTGCCATTTACGAGCCCCACATCGACGCCAAGAATCCCGCCCCCGCCGACTATGGAACGTTGCTGATCGATCTCGGCGGCAATTATCAACGCCTGGGAAAATACCAGAAGTCCAAAGCGGATTTCTACGCCGGGCTCGATGTTCTGCAGAAAAACCCTCGGTCCCCAGCACCCGATCTATGCCGTCAGTCTGTTGGGCCCTGCGGCTCTGGAATCGGAACTGAGCAACTACACGGCGTCGGAGAAACTCTATAGCGAAGCGGCGCCGCTGTTGAAGAGTGCCCTCGGGGAAACGCATCCCATGTACATCCAGATGTTGGACAATCGCGCGGTCCAATATGAGGCGATGGGAAACCGGGCCGCCGCGGAATCCGACTATCGGACGGCTCTCGAATTGCGCAAGAAAATCTTTGGGCCGAACAGCCTCCCGGTGGCTTCCTACGCTTCGCAACTATGGACGTCTCGTCTACGCGCAGAAACCCGGACGAAGGCGAGAAGCTGCTGCGTGAGGCGGTCGGCGATTTATGCGCAACTCACCGGACCACCCGCCCTTCGAATACGCGAACACGCTGCTTCCTTTGGGAGCGGCCGAGCGCAAGCGTGGAGACTCCTGGAGGCCGCGCGAGAGACTCTGCAAAAAGCGCTGCGATGTCGCGGCCCAGGGGCTCGGCACGAACCATCCGGTGTACGCGCGCGCTCTGGCGAATTTGGCGCTGGTGCAACAGGCGCACGCACCAATATGCCGAAGCCGAACGACGGGCTGCGCAGGCGATCGCGATTGTGAACGAGAGCCAGGGCGACGATCATCCAGGATCTCGCGCTGTATCTGGAGGATCTTGCCGGTCTGTACGAAACGCAAGGCAAATATGCCGATGCGCTGCCGCTCTACCGCCGAAGCTTTGAGATCGATGATCGCGTGTTGAGCACCATCCTCAATGTTGGATCGGAGAGCACCAAGGCCGGGCGTGCTCGCGAATTTGGACGATCCTCTGCCCGCGCTGCATCGAGTTCCAGAGGAAAGCCGGCGATCAGCTTCCGGAAGCGCGAGTCCTCGCCTTCGAAGCCGTGGCGCGGCGCAAAGGGCGCGTTCTGGATCAGGTGCGCGATTGGCGCCAGAACCTGCGAGCTAACTTCCGCGGCGCCGTCCGCCAGCGCCTGAATCAATGGCGGGCTTTGATCGAGTGCCAGTCTTCGCTCACCACCGCGCTTGGTTATCGCGACTTGAAGCCGGCCGTGATTGGGACTTGCGACCTGGAAGACTCCGCGCTCGAAACCCGCTACGATCGCCTGCTCGCGGATCTGCGCGCCAAATGGACTCCCGCGATCAACAAGCAAGCACTCGCCGCGTTGCGCGATTTGAAAGATCGCACCGACGCGATCGAAACAACTCTGAGCCGCGATGTTCCTGGTTTCTTGGACGCCTCCCAGCCTCCACGCCTGGACGACATGCGCGCGCGCCTCGCCCCCGGCGAGCTTCTGGTGGAAATTGCCGCCTACCCAAAACACTACGGGGCATTCCTGTTGGATCACTCCGGCCACCTGCGATGGGTGGATCTCGGCCCGTCCCGCCCGATCGATACCGCGGTTCGCGATCTCATCGCCGGCGCCAACGATTGGAGCGTCTCACTCTCGCGTCACGAAACACAATCGGCTTCAGCCGCTCGGGCCACGGCGCAGGACGCGCTCGAAAAAATCTCCCAAGCTCTGGCCCCCCTTCGCGTTCAACTCGACGCCGACAAAACTGTTCACCGCTTGCGCATCGCACCCGACGGATTGCTCACCTTGTTTCCGTTCGCTGCGCTCGCCACCACGCCGCATCATTTCCTGATCGAGCGTTTTGCCATCAGCTATCTTTCCGCGGGCCGCGATTTGATGGCTCCCACGCAGAATGAGCAGCCCGCCGGACCACCTGTCATCGCCTTGAGCCCCGGCGGCGATTCGCGGCCAGCAAGTCGCGACGGCATTTCGGTCTGATCGGCTGGAACGCCTCTATGGCGCCGCGTCCGAGGCTCGTTCCCTTCAGGCCCTGCTTCCCCGTTCCCAACTTCTGGCCGAAGGCCAAGCCACCGAGCAACGGGTGAAGGATCTGCATCGGCCCGGGTTGCTGCACATCGTCGGACACGGATTGGTTCGAGGAACCGAAGATTGCACAGCGAACCCGGCGAGCCCCGTCAGCCCAGGCTGTGAACTCTCGGGACTCGACCCCGGCGCCCGCGCGATGAGCCTTTCGGCCATCGTTCTCGAGGAGGCTTACGGACGCGGCGGCGCATCGCAGCAAGATGGTTTGCTCACCGCGTTGGAGCTCGAGTCCCTCGATCTGCAAGGCTCCGAGATGCTAGTGCTCTCCCAGTGCCGCATGGCTGCCGGAGTCCCTTCGTCGAGTGATGGCGTGTACGGCATGCGCCGCGCCGCTGCCATCGCTGGTGTGAAAACATTCGTCGCGCCGCTCTGGAACGTATCAGATTCAACCGAGCGCGTGCTGATGGACCGTTTTTACAACGAGCTCCATACAGGCAAGGACCGCGCCGAGGCGTTGCGCCGGGCAATGTTGGGGATCATGCGCGCCCCCCAGGCCAATACCTTCCTCTATTGGGCGCCGGTCATTCTCTCCGGCGATCCGTCCCCACTCCCGCAACGTCTCTTCTCGCAGGTCCCGTGATCCTTCTTGCAAGTTTTTCTCGCATTTCTTCATAAACAGGAATGGGTTGAATTTCAAACGCTAGGCTGGATAGTACTGTGCTTGACGCCAACAGGGCTTCCGAATATACTGAGTGCTTCCGATTCCCTAGCGCGGAACTGCATTTGATCGGGGTTTGCGGCTAGTGTCCGCCTTCTTAAGGAAGTGTAAATTCACGAGGATGGCAATGCGAATCGCTTCGTTCTCCTGCTCTATTTCCACCCTTCTCCTTGCGGCATTTCCGCTGGCTAACGCCCAGGCGCAAAAAACGCTTGAAGAGCAACTGCAGTCGGAGTACATGATCACCACGCCGACCGCTGACAATTCCGACATCGTAACGCAGGGATCGGTCCTGGTCTTGCAGAAGAAAGGCTTCTCGGCTGGGGCGGCTTCCAGCAAGGTCCTGACCCAGAATACTTATAAGGATGGGCAAATTCACGCCGGCGCTGCCACTGCCGTGCGCCGCTTCGGCGGATTGCCAGGTATCGGTTACATCCCCGGCGTGGGTACCGCCGCGAGCACCGCTGCCGGCGCTGCTGGAGGCTCCCGCGACTTCGTGAACGGAGAGAAGCTCTACGTCACCGAAATCGCTGTCGACCGCGGTAAGGATGTGATTAGTTTCGATCTGATCTCCGATTCTTACGGTGACAGCGGCCGTTTCAAAGGGCAGATGCGCTTCCAATTTCCGAAGGGAACGGTGAAGAAGGCGGACCTTGCGGCAGGCGGATGCCATGATCAGTCAGGTTTTCAAGATCCAGCCGCCCGACGACAATGCCAACGCCCAACAGCAGCCGGCCGGCAACGGGCAGCAAGCCGCACCCGCCGGTAACGCCGCAGCCGAGGCTCCCGCCGCTCCGGCACCGGTTGCCGACGCGCCTCCTCCACCCATCCCGCCGCCTCCGCCGCCCGCTGATGAGCCGCCGGCGCCACCGAAGTCCATCGATTTGGGGCAAACAAAAGATCAAGTGATCGCCGCCTTTGGACAGCCGCAGAGGACCGCCAAGGTCGGCGCCAAAGAGATCTTTTTCTACAAGGATCTGAAAGTCACATTCACGGGCGGTAAAGTCAGCGACGTCCAATAGGGAGATTTCATGAAAGCGCATCAATTCAGGTTTTGTACGGGAGCGTTCGCCGTGCTCTTCGTCGCATGTTCCATCGCTAGCGCCGGCGACAAGAAGGGTGGAAGCGCTCCTGCGCCCAAAGCCGCACCGAAACCTGCCGCCGCCGCGCATCCAGCCGGTGCAGCCGCCAAGCCCGGAGGCGCAACTACTGCCCGGCCCGGCGGGGCAACCACTGCCCGACCCGGCGGCGCGACCACAGCGCGCCCCGGCGGGGCAACCACTGCCCGACCTGGAGGAGCGACCGCACGGCCCGGAGGAGCGACAACTACCGCAGGCCGTCCCGCCGCAGGAGGAGCTGCCGGTCGTCCCGCTGCGGGAGGCGCCGCCGCGCGACCTGGTGGAACCGCCGGTGCCGGAGCTAGAGCCGGAGCGACATCCAGGCCTGCACCTGCCGGAACCAAAACCGCCCGCGCCGCCAATGGCAGTGAAGTCCGAACTCGCGCCAATGGATCGCGCGCCGATGTTCACGACGCCAAGCGCGGCATGGACGTCCATCACGGGTTGAACGGAAGCCGCAGCGTTCGCGTGGAGCGCGCCGACCATTCGCGCGTCGTCGCCGAACGCGGTGGTCGAGGCTATGTGCAGCACCCCTACGGTTATCGCGGACACGAATACGGTCATCGCACCTACTACGAACACGGCCGATACCATGATCGTTTCTACCGCGGATATTATTATCACGGTTATTACGCTGAAATGTACGCGCCCAGCTTCTATTACGCGCCCGCTTTCTATGGATGGGCGTACAATCCGTGGGCGGTGCCGATCGCGTATCCAGTAGCCGCATGGGGTTGGGGCTGGCAATCCTTGGTATGGATACTACGGCGGCTTCTTCACTCCTTATCCCGTGTATGCCAGTGCGTCGCTCTGGCTCACCGACTACATGGTTTCTCAGAGTCTCGCGGCAGCCTACGCGGCGCAAACGGAAGCTAACGCCCAAGCTGCGGCACTGGCCAATCCCGCACCCCTGACGCCGCAAGTGAAGGATTTGATCTCGGCGGAAGTCCAGCGCCAAATCGCGCTCGAAAACGCCGAAGCCGCTACTGCGAAGACCGGCGAAGCCGATCCCGCCTCCAGCGGAATTCAGCGCATGCTCACCGACAACATTCAGCACGTCTTCGTGGTTGGAAAAGATCTCGACCTGGTTGATGCCGCTGGAACCGAATGCGCGGTCAGCGAAGGCGACGCAATCCAGCTCACCGGACCTCCCGCCGCCAACGCGGACTCGGCTTCTCTTGTCGTGCTCGCGAGCAAAGGCGGCAAGGAATGCCAAAAAGGCGACACCGTCTCGGTGACCATCGCGGATCTGCAGGACATGCAGAATCACATGCGCGAGACCATCAGCTCAGGCATGGGCGAGTTGCAAGCCAAGCAGGGCAAGGGCGGATTGCCTGCGCTTCCGCCGTCAGCCAACCAACCCCCGGTGAAGACGGACCTGGCCATGAACGCTCCGCCGCCCGATGCCGACGCCGGCAATCAGATCAACCAGCAGTGGGGAGAAGCGGATAAGGCCGAACAGGAAGTTGCCACCGAAGTTGCACCGGCTGGTGGCCAGGCCGTTGCCGCACCCGGCCCCGATAGCGGCGCCCGAAGCGCCTCCGTTCAACATCAGCATCGGCCAGAGCATTGACGAAGTCACCGGCGGACTTGGCCAACCCAAGAGTGTCGTCAATCTTGGCGCGAAGAAAATCTACGTGTACAAGGACATGAAGATTACCTTCAAGGACGGGAAGGTAAGCGACGTTCAGTAAACGCGTATCTCGCTAGATCCAGTGCTTTCGCAGTAGCCAGACTTTGATGATCTGCGTCAGGCCTACATAGCTCGCGAGCGTCAGCAGTAGAATCGGCCAGTACAGTCCTGGCAGATGTACGAGCCCCAACGACGACGCCAATGGTGAGTACGGCAACCATATTCCGAAAGCCATGATCGCCAGCGTTGTGGCCGTTAGCGGCGCGCTCGCGCGGCTCTGGATAAACGGAATCTTGTTCGTCCGGATCACGTGGATGATCAGCGTCTGCGTCATCAGCGATTCGACGAACCAGCCCGTCTGAAACACCGAGGCGCGCGACGGATCCCAACAGTTGAAGACCCACAGCATGACGAAGAACGTCGTGTAGTCGAAGATCGAGCTGATCGGGCCCACGTAAAGAATGAACCGCGTGATCTCGGCGATGTTCCAAGGCCTCGGCCGCGCCACTTGCTCTTCGTCCACGGCGTCGGTTGGAATGGGCACCTGTGAGAAATCGTAAAGCAGGTTGTTCGTCAACACCTGAATCGGCGCCATCGGAATATAGGGCAGAAAAGCGCTCGCTCCCAGCACGCTGAACATATTGCCGAAGTTGGAGCTGGCGCCCATGCGAATGTACTTGATGATGTTCGCGAATACTTTCCGGCCCTCCATGACGCCGCCTTCGAGCACCATCAGGTCCGTCTTGAGCAAGATCAGATCGGCGGACTCTTTCGCGATGTCGGTCGCAGTGTCCACCGAAATTCCGATGTCGGCGGCGCGCAAAGCTGGAGCGTCGTTGATGCCGTCGCCCAGGAAACCGACAACATGCCCCTTGGCGCGGAGCACTTGAATGACGCGCTGCTTGTGCGCCGGCGATAGGCGTGCGAAGAGCGTGGCTTTCTCCGCCGCTTCACCCAGCTCGGCATCGGACATTTTCTCAACGTCGCCGCCGAGCAACATGGGATCGGCTGAAAGGCCCACGTCCTTGCAAACCTTGCGGCTGATGAGCTGGTTGTCCCCGGTCAGAATTTTCACCGCAACGCCGTGGCTGTAAAGGGCCTTGATCGCGCTTCCCGCGGTACTTTTCGGGGGATCGAGAAATGCGACGTATCCCTTGAGTACCAAATCGCGCTCGTCGTCTTTCGAGCAGAGCTTCTTTTCGGGCAGCTCCTTCGTCGCCACGGCTAGAACGCGAAAGCCGTCGTTGCTCAGGCTCTCGTATTCTTCCTTCAGTTCGACGATCAGGTCCGGGTCCATCGGCGATAGCTTGCCATCCAGCTCGAAGTGCGAGCACTGGTGGAAGACCTCTTCGGGAGCGCCTTTGGTGAGCAAGATGTTCTTGCCTTCGGGATTCTCCAGCAGCACCGACATCATGCGCCGCGTAAAGTCGAACGGAATTTCGTCCAGCTTCTTGTATTTCTCGACCAGCGCTTGCTCATGGAAATCGGAGCTCGCCAGGATCGCGCGATCCAGCAAATTCTTGAGGCCCGTCTGGAAATGGCTGATCAGATAACCATCCAGCAGCACCTCCTCGCTTTCCTCTCCGTTCACGGCGCAATGCCGCTGCAGCACCACGCGATCCTCAGTCAATGTGCCGGTTTTGTCGGTGCACAAAACGTCCATGCCGCCGAAATTCTGGATGGCACTCAGCCGCTTCACGATCACCTTCTTGCGGCTCATGGCGAGCGCGCCCTTGGACAGACACACCGAGACGATCATCGGCAGCATTTCTGGAGTGAGACCGACGGCCACCGCCAGCGCGAAGAAGAACGCGCTCTTCCAATCGTGCTTGGTGAATCCGTTAATAAGGAAAACCAGTGGCACCATCACCGCCATCAGCCGGATCATGAGCCAGGTGAATCGATTCAGGCCCTGATCGAAGCTGGTGGGCGGAGGCTCCTGGGCGATCGATCCGGCCATGCTGCCCAGATAGGTTTTGACGCCGGTGGTGACGACGGCCGCGGTCGCGGTGCCGCTTTCCACGCTGGTCCCCATGAAGCAGATGTTCTTGAGCTCGGTGGGCGAGCTCGCGTCCTTGGTTTCGGAATCGTGGAACTTTTCCACCGGGAACGATTCGCCAGTCAGGCTCCCCTGGATGACGAAAAGATCTTTGGACGACAGCACGCGCACATCGCCCGGAATCATGTCGCCCGCCGACAGCTGGATGATGTCGCCCGGCACCAGCTCGCGCAACGGCATCTCGCGCGCTTGGCCGTCTCGCATGACAGTGGCGGTGACATGGATCATGGCTTTCAGCTTCGCCGCTGCTGCATCAGCCCGGGCTTCTTGTACGAACCGGAGCGCCGCGCCCAGCACGACCATGCCGGCCATCACGGTCCCGGCGCGCGCATCGCCCGTCGCGAACGAAATCGCCGAGAGGGTTGCTAACAGCACCACCAAAGGGTTGCGCAGGATTATCAGCAGCCGGATGAACCAGCTTCGCCGGCGCTCTTGGGCCACTTCGTTCGGGCCAAGGGTGCGGGTTCGCTCTTCAGCCTCGGCCTGCTTGAGGCCTTCTGGAGTAGTGTGCAACGATTGCAGCAGGTCTTCCGAGTTTTTGCGCGCGGCATCCAGGACCGCAGGTGAGACATGGATGTTCTCGTGCGTGGCGATCAGACTGGAAAACTCCGGTAACAGTGTAGCAGCCGTCTGATAACGCGCGCGAGGCCTGCTGGGCGAATGTTTCTGTGAGCGGAGTCAGGCCTTCACCTTGGGACAGGTCGCTCACCGGGATGCGGCAGGTATAGGCGCGGCCGGTGAAGCCGAAAAGCGCTCGCGCGATCGCAACGATCTCGGCGGGTCTTGAAACGTGAGTAAGCGCGGAAGTTAAGGGCAGGGAATCCACCGGCTCGATCTGCACTTGCTTTGCGGCAACGTCGGCGTCCAAGAAAACGACTGAATCGTAGCCGGCGATTTCTTCTGCAATCTCCGGCGTGAGCTGCAGAACGGCGCGGGAATCGGCACCGGGCGGAATCGAAACGTGGTGCGCGGCCCCGTCGTCACGCCGCAGAGGATTTCCAATAGCGATGACGAGCGTCCGCATCACGACTCCCTCGTCATGCGTTGCAGCACCGCTCCGCCCGGCGCGAGCAGCTCCACTTGGAGCGGCATTTGTCCGAGCGCGTGCGTGGAGCAGGAAAGACAAGGGTCGTAGCAGCGGATCGAAGCTTCCAGCCGGTTGAGAAAGCCCTGGTCGAGCGCGGCGCCGTCGCTTCCGTACTTGAGAAAATGCTTCGCCGTCTGATCCACGGACTGGTTCATCGCGTGATTGTTCTGTCCGGTTGCGATCAGCAGATTGGCGCGCGTCATCAGTCCGTTCGCGTCCACCCAGTAGTGATGGAACAGCGTGCCGCGCGGCGCCTCGCACGATCCGATTCCCTCGCGCCGGTTGAGCGAAGCCTTGGCCTGGATGTGTTCGCTGAACAAATCGGGATCCGCCATCAGCTCTTCGATGCGCTCCGTGCAATGCAACATTTCGATGAGCCGCGCCAGGTGATAGTGGAACGATTGGCAGACCCCGCCTTCGCCCCTCTGCTTGAATTCCCGGAGCTCGCGATCAGCCCGCGCGGTGCCCGCGAACTTCGCGACATTCAGCCGTGCCAGCGGACCCACACGATAGTGCCCCTGCGGATATCCGAACGGCTGGTAGAACGGCGTCTTTACAAAGGAATCGCTCTCGCTCGCTTCGGCCAGATACGTGTGATAACGCTTGGGTTCTAAACTATCCGCGATGGTGTTGCCCGCCGCGTCCACAATCCGGATCAATCCGTCGTAATATTCGAGACCGCCATCCAGGTTGACGGTCGCAAGAAACAGCGACGGAAAGTTGCCCATGTGTTCCACTTCCGAGCGGAACGAATCGAGCAAGCCTTTCAGCCGATCAAATGCCATCGAGAGCGATCCCATGGCTTCCGGAATCCACTGGAGCACTTCATCGCGCTGCGCTGTTGTGAATTGCCGATGTACGCCGCCGGGGCCGCTCCAACCGGGGTGAATCTTCTTCCCGCCCACCAGTTCGATCACGCGCTGGCCGAATTGCCGCAGCCGGATGCCACGCCGCAAGAAATCGGGATCGCGCTCCAGCAGTCCGAAAATGTTGCGCTTCTCCGGCGGCGAGTCCATCCCGAGGAGCAGGTCGGGCGACGACAAATGGAAAAAGCTGAGTGCATGCGACTGCAGCACCTGCGCATAGTTCACCAGGCGGCGCTGCTTCTCGGCGGCCGCGGGAATCTCGACGCCCAACAGCATGTCGCCGGCTTTGGAGCTCGCCAGCACGTGGCTCACCGGACAGATTCCGCAGACGCGCGACATCAACCCCGGCATTTCCTGAAACGGCCGGCCTTCGCACAATTTTTCGAACCCGCGGAATTCGGTGACGTGAAAACGCGCCGATTGTACTTGGCCCGCGTCGTCAAGCTGAATCGAAATCTTGGCGTGGCCCTCGATGCGAGAGACTGGTTGGATGATGACGCGGCGGCTCATGTTCCGAACTTTCTGCCTTCCGGCGCGGGCGATTGCCCGGCCAGCAAGTCGGCCACGAAGGTATAAATCGCATCGGCCGACGGCGGGCATCCGAGAAGAAAATAGTCGACGGCCACCACGTCCTGAACGCGCTGAACGCGGTCCAGTAATTTCGGAATGATGCCATCGCCACCCAGCGGCAGGCCGGAAATCACCGCCGAGTTCTCTTTGTAAGCCCGATCCAGGACATCTTCGAGTTTGAAGAGATTGCGCAGTGCCGTCACATTGCCAGTGACCGCGCAATCGCCGAAGGCCACCAGAACCTTGCTGCGCTGGCGGATCAACCGGATCTCGCGCAGATTGTCTTCGTTCGCAACGGCGCCTTCCACGAGCACGATGTCCACGTTTTCGGGAAACTCCTTGATGTCCACCACCGGCGAGTAACAAACGTCCACCAGCCCGGCGAGGTCGATCAACCGCTCGTCTAAATCGAGGAACGACATGTGGCAGCCCGAGCAGCCTCCGAGCCACACGGTAGCGAATCGCGGCTTGGCATTTGGAGTCATCGGGCGCCGTCCGTGCTTTTCATGATGCGCCGTTCCGGCGCTCGCGCGCTCCGACGATGTATTTCAGGAAGCTGCGGTCTTTTTGCATTTCGGCCACCGTCTTGCCTTTTAAGAACAGCGCACCGGTAGGACACACTTGCACGCATTTTCCGCAGCCGGTGCAGGTGTCGGAAGCGCCCCACGGATCGCCCATGTCGGAAACCACCAGGCACTCAGCGCCGCGGCCGGCGACGTCCCAGGTGTGCGCGCCTTCCACTTCGTCGCACACACGCACGCAGCGCGTGCATAGGATGCATCGATTGTGATCCAGCCCAAAACGCTCGTGGCTCAAATCCACCGTGAGCTGCGGAAATTGCGGGCTCAGTCGAATATGATCCACCCCCAAGTCCGCCGCCGTGGTCTGCAGTTCGCACGCGCCGTTCAGCACGCAGACGGAACAAACGTGATTGCGCTCCGCGAATAACAGCTCGACAATCATCTTGCGATATTCGCGCAACTGCGGCGTATTCGTTCGCACTACCATGTCTTCGGCGACTTTGGCGAGGCACGCCGGTTGCAGCTTTTTCTGCCCCTCGATTTCGACCAAACATAACCGGCAAGCCCCGACGTCCGACAAGCCTCCCAGATGACACAACCGCGGAATGTGGATGCCGCTGTCCCAAGCCGCATCGAAGATGGTCTGGCCTTCGGTGGCCGTGATCATCTTGCCGTCCACTTCGAGAGTGCTGACGCTCATAAGACAACACCGCTTGCTCACGCGCGCGGCTCGGTTCCGATTGCAACGCCGCTTCATATTCCGGCCGAAAATACCGCAGCGTACTCAACACCGGATTCGGCGCAGATTGCCCCAACCCGCACAAGCTGGTGTTGCGCACCAGATCGCACAGCTTTTCGAGCATTTGCAGATCCGCCGTCCGCGCCCGCCGCTCGGAAAACCGCCCCAGCAATTCGTACATCTGCACCGTACCCGCGCGGCACGGAATGCATTTGCCGCACGATTCCGTCATGCAAAACTCCATGAAGTAGCGCGCTACGTCCACCATCGACGACGTTTCGTCCATCACGATCATCCCGCCCGATCCCATGATGGAGCCCAGGCTGGTCAGCGTTTCGTAATCCACCGGCGTGTCCAAAAACTCCTCGGGAATGCAACCGCCCGACGGCCCTCCCGTCTGCACGGCTTTGAAGCGCTTGCCATCGGGGATCCCGCCGCCGACGCCGAAGATGATGTCGCGCAGCTTGGTGCCCATCGGGACCTCGATCAGCCCCGTGTTCGAGATGCGGCCCGCCAGCGCGAAACACCTTGGTGCCTTTGCTGCGCTCGGTCCCCAATTTCGAAAACCACGCTCCGCCGTTCCGAATAATCGGCGCGATGTTCGCGAACGTCTCCACGTTATTAATCAGCGTGGGATGTCCCCACAATCCCACCTGCGCGGGATAAGGCGGCCGAGGTTTCGGCGTACCGCGCAATCCCTGGATCGACGCGATCAGCGCCGTCTCTTCGCCGCACACAAACGCGCCCGCGCCCAGCCGGATGGCAATCCGAAACGTGAAGTGCGACCCGCAGATGTCGCCGCCCAGCAGGCCGTGCCGCTCGGCATTGCGCAGCGCCGTTTTCAGCCGCGCCACCGCAAGTGGATATTCGGCGCGCACATAGATGTAGCCTTCGCTCGCTCCCACCGCATAGGCCGCGATCGCCATCCCTTCCAGCACGCGATGCGGATCGCTCTCAAGCACGCTGCGATCCATGAACGCGCCCGGATCGCCTTCGTCGGCGTTGCACACGATGATCTTGGGCGACCCAGCGGACTTCGCCACCGTCTCCCACTTGAGCCCCGTCGGATAACCCGCGCCGCCGCGCCCACGCAGCCCGGCCTTGCCCACCTCGGCGATCACGTCGGCCGGCTGCATCTCGTGCAGCACCGTGCTCAACGCCAGATATCCGTCGCGCGCGATGTAATCCTCCATGCGATCCGGATCGATGCGGCCCGAATTCTCCAGCACGATGCGATGCTGGCGCGTGAAAAACGGCATCTGAGAATCCAGCCGCAATCTCTCCACCGGCGCGCCGTCCAGCGCGGTGACAATCTCCTCAGCGTCCGACGGCTGTACGCGCTGATAGAGGATGCCGCCGGGCTCCACGCTCACCAGCGGTCCTGCGCCGCACAGCCCCAGGCAGCCAACTTGGCGAACGGTGCAAGCTTCCGGCCCGTGACCCTGCGCCGCCGCCGCTTGAGTCAGCGCCTTCTTCAATTCCTCGCTCTGCAGCGCCTGGCAACTGGCCGCCGCACACACGCTGATGCAAGCCGTTCGTCCAGCCTCGGCCTCGCGTTCATGCACCGCAATCGACTTGAGCTCTTCAGCGAGCATGTATACCGATCCCTTCTAATCGTTGTTGTAAAACCTCCGCCGTCAACCGGCTCGCCAACTCGCCGTCCACCACCGCAACCGGAGCAAGTCCGCAAGCGCCGAAGCAGCGCGCCGTCAGAACGCTCAAGCGCCCGTCCGGCGTGGTTTGGCCGGGCTTCACGCCTTCCCGCGCCTCAATGGACTTCAACAGCGCCGTCGCCCCTTTGATATAGCAAGCCGTTCCGGTGCATACGACGCAAGTGTGCTCGCCCTGCGGCTTCATCGTGAAGTAGTGATAAAAGGTCGCCGCGCCGTAAACCTGGCTGGGCGGCACTCGCAGCACCGCTGCGACAAAAATCAGCCCCGGCTTATCCAGGTACCCGAAAACCTGCTGCAGTGTATGCAAGGCCTCAATCAGGGCACTCGGCCGGTTGCCGAGCTTCTTCATGGTGGCCGCGACGATCTTCCAGCGTTTGTCGTCGGACGGGGGTTGGATTTTTTCGAGATAGGCTGGCATTGAAGCCAACCTAAAAGCACGCCATTAGCCGTGTGGCAACTCTTTGAGATCGCGGTACTAATCCATTCATCCAGGGTGGAAGATTGCGAGAGCTTTGGCTCCAGGTGCGCGAAATGCCCCAGTACGTCCAGGTACCATCTAACGCTCTCAATCCTTTGTGCGGGTTGCCCGCGTGCACGAGACGTCCGTGGATTATGAAAAAACGAACCCAGATCACTCTCGACGGGAATGAGGCCGCCGCCTATGTGGCTCATCAGGTTAACGAAGTAATTGCAATTTATCCCATTACACCTTCGTCGCCCATGGGCGAGTGGGCGGACCAATGGTCGTCCGCCGGCCAGCCGAACATCTGGGGCTCCGTCCCCTCCGTCATCGAAATGCAAAGCGAAGGCGGAGCGGCGGGTGCAGTGCACGGCGCGTTGCAAGCCGGAACCCTGACCACCACCTTCACTTCGTCGCAGGGGCTGCTGTTGATGATCCCCAACATGTACAAGATCGCGGGTGAGCTGACGCCCACTGTATTCCACATTGCCGCGCGGGCCATCGCCGGGCAAGGGCTTTCGATTTTTGGCGATCACCAGGACGTCATGGCGGTACGCGCCACCGGGTTCGCGCTGCTGGCGTCGCATTCCGTCCAGGCCGTGATGGACATGGCGCTGATCGCGCAGGCGGCGGCGCTTGAATCGCGCCTTCCCTTCGGGCATTTCTTCGACGGTTTCCGCACTTCGCATGAAGTAGCCAAGATCGAGCAGCTCACCCCAGACGACATGCGCGCCATGATCGACGATGAACTGGTACGAGCGCATCGAGCCCGGTCGCTCAATCCAGATCGGCCCGTGCTCCGGGGCACGGCTCAAAATCCCGACGTATATTTCCAGGCGCGCGAAACCGTGAACAAGTTTTACGACGAGTGTCCGGCCATCGTGCAGGGCGCGATGAATCGATTCGCGGCACTCACCGGGCGCCAGTATCGGCTGTTCGATTACTTCGGCGCGCCGGATGCCGACCGCGTCATCGTGCTGATGGGGTCGAGCGCGCTGGCGGCAGAAGAGTGCGTCGAAGCGCTTGATGGCGCGGGGCGAGAAGGTCGGGATCGTGAACGTCCACCTGTTCCGCCCGTTTTCGGCGAAATGTTTCGTGAATGCGCTGCCGCGTACGGTGAAATCGATCGCTGTGCTCGATCGAACCAAGGAGCCGGGCAGTGCTGGCGAGCCTCTATATCTGGATGTGATCTCGGCGCTGGTTGAGGCAGGAGCCGAAACAGGATCGTTCGAAACTCTGCCGCGCGTCATTGGCGGCCGCTACGGCCTGGCAAGCAAGGAATTCACGCCTGCCATGGTCGCGTCGGTATTCGCGGAACTCGGCAAGCCCAAGCCGCGGAATCATTTCGTCGTCGGCATCAATGACGACGTCTCGCATCGCAGCCTCGATGTCGATCCGGCATTCTCAACGGAAGATCCCGCCACAGTGCGCGCCGTCTTCTATGGCCTGGGCGCGGATGGCACCGTCGGCGCAAACAAAAATTCGATCAAGATCATCGGCGAAGACACCGACAACTACGCGCAAGGCTATTTCGTCTACGATTCCAAGAAATCCGGCGCGATGACCATTTCGCACCTGCGATTCGGCCAAAAGCCGATCCGCGCCAGCTACCTGATCCAACAGGCCAGCTTCGTCGCCTGCCACCAATTCTCATTTCTCGAGCGCGTGGACGTGCTGAATCTGGCCGAACCCGGCGCCGTGTTCCTGCTCAACAGCCCGTTCGGTCCCGCGGAGGTTTGGGATCATCTGCCGCGTGTGGTGCAACAGCAGATCATCGCCAAGCGGCTGCACTTCTTCGTGATCGACGCCTACCGGGTCGCCAAAGAGAACGGCATGGGCGGGCGCATCAACACCGTCATGCAGACCTGCTTCTTCGCCTTGAGCGGCGTGCTGCCACGCGAGCAAGCCATCGCCGCCATCAAGCACGCCATTGCGAAGACGTACGGCAAGCGTGGCGAGGCCGTGGTTCAAAAGAACTACGCTGCGGTGGATCAGTCGCTCGCGAACCTGCACCCCGTCGAGATTCCCGCCTGGGCGTCGAGTGAAATCGAGCGGCAGCCCGTCGCCCCGCGTGAAGCGCCGGAGTTTGTACAGCGCGTCCTTGCACCCATGATGGCGGGCGAAGGCGACAGTCTGCCGGTGAGCGCATTGCCCATCGACGGCACCTATCCCACCGGAACCGCGCGCTGGGAAAAACGGAATCTCGCGCAGGACATTCCAGTTTGGGAGCAGGAGATCTGCATCCAGTGCGGCAAATGCGTGATGGTTTGCCCGCACGCCGTGATCCGCGCCAAGGTCTGCGCGCCAGAACAACTGGCCGGCGCGCCCGCTGCGTTGAAAACCGCGCCTGCTCGCTGGAAAGATCGCGAGCATCTGCGCTACTTGCTGCAGGTGGCGCCCGAGGATTGCACCAGTTGCGGCCTGTGCGTCCAAGTCTGCCCGGCCAAGAGCAAGACCGAAGTGAAGAAGAAAGCCATCAACATGGCGCCGCAAGCGCTCATTCGCGAGCAGGAGCGTAAGAACTGGGACTATTTCCTCAATCTGCCCGAATTCGACCGCCAGGCGCTCGCGCTTCACAACGTCAAGGATCTGCAACTGCTCCAGCCCCTTTTCGAATTCCCGGGCGCTTGCGCGGGCTGCGGCGAAACTCCCTACATCAAGCTGCTCACCCAGCTCTTCGGCGAC
This sequence comes from Bryobacterales bacterium, assembly GCA_963772905.1. Classification (GTDB taxonomy): domain Bacteria; phylum Acidobacteriota; class Terriglobia; order Bryobacterales; family Bryobacteraceae; genus Palsa-89. Next base: position 743,048 of record CAVYZD010000003.1, read on the forward strand.
CGCGCCGTCATCGCCAACGCCACCGGCTGCTCGTCCATCTATGGCGGCAATTTGCCCACCACGCCGTACACTGTGAATCGCGACGGCCGCGGCCCCGCATGGTCCAATTCGCTGTTCGAGGACAACGCCGAGTTCGGCTTGGGCATGCGCGTGTCGCTCGACAAACAGGCCGAATATGCACGCGAGCTGGTTCGCCGTTTCTCATCGCGCATCGGCGATGATCTGGCCGAGGCCATCTTGAATGCCGACCAATCCACCGAAGCGGGCATCGAAGCCCAACGCCGCCGTGTCGCGGAATTGCAGACCAAGCTCGGCTCGGAGCCCGATCCCGACCTCCGCGATCTAAAGGCTCTCGCCGGTTCTCTGGTCTCGAAAAGCGTGTGGATGGTGGGCGGCGACGGTTGGGCCTACGACATCGGCTACGGCGGCCTGGATCACGTTTTCGCATCCGGCCGCAACGTGAACATCCTGGTGCTCGATACCGAAGTCTATTCGAACACCGGCGGGCAAGCATCCAAGTCGACGCCTCGTGGCGCGGTGGCCAAGTTCGCCGCTGCGGGCAAACACTCCGCCAAGAAAGATCTCGCGATGATGGCGATGACCTATGGCACGGTATATGTCGCGCACGTCGCGCTCGGCGCTAACGATACGCACACACTGAAAGCGTTTCTCGAAGCCGAAGCCTACCCGGGGCCGTCGCTGATCATCGCCTACAGCCATTGCATCGCCCATGGCTACGATCTCGTGCACGGACTGGAACAGCAAAAGGCCGCCGTGCAATCGGCCTACTGGCCGCTGTTCCGCTACAATCCCGCGCTTGCCGATTTGGGGCGCAATCCATTCCAGCTCGATTCGCGGCCGGCCTCGCTCCCGCTTGAAAAATACATTTACAACGAGGGCCGCTACACGATGCTGGTGCAGAGCGCGCCGGAGACTGCGGCCGAGTTGCTGGCCGACGCGCAAAAAGACGTCGCTACGCGCTGGAAACTTTACGAGCATTGGGCTAGTATGCAGAGCCCGAGCATGCCCGTCGCGTCTACCAGTCCGGCGGACCAAGGAGTGCAATCATGATCGACCTTTCCACGTATTATCTCGGGCGCAAGCTGGCAAGTCCCCTGGTAGCATCTTCATCGCCGCTCGCAAAGGACCTAGACAACCTCCGGAAGATGGAGGAAGCCGGCGCCGGCGCCGTCGTGCTGCATTCGTTGTTCGAGGAACAGATCACCCTCGACAGCGAATCGCTCGACCGTTTCTTGAACGCGGGCAGCGAAAGCTACCCGGAATCCACCAGCTATTTTCCGGATCTCGGCGCCTACGACATCGGGCCGCGCGCCTATCTCGATCATCTGCGCGCCGCCAAGAAGGCGCTGAAGATTCCTGTGATCGCGAGTTTGAACGGCAGTTCGCTCGGTGGCTGGGTACGCTACGCGCGCGACATGGAAGACGCCGGGGCCGACGCAATCGAGTTGAACATCTATTTTCTGCCCGCCAGCTTCGAGATCAGCGGCGCCGAAATCGAAGACAACTATTGCGAACTGGTGGAAGCCGTGAAGGCGCACGTCCGGATTCCCGTCGCGGTCAAGCTGGGGCCGTTCTTTACCTCCATCCCACACTTCGCCTATCGTCTGGAGCGCGCTGGCGCGAACGCGCTGGTCTTATTCAACCGCTTCTACCAGCCCGACTTTGATTTGGAGACGCTCGAAGCCACCCCCAATCTCCAGCTCAGCACCTCCGATGAACTGCGCCTCCGCCTGCACGCCATCGCGCTGCTTTCCTCGCGCCTGGAACTCGACCTCGCCATCACGGGCGGCGTCCATACCTCTGGCGACGCGATCAAAGGCATCCTGGCCGGAGCGCACGTCGTCATGCTGACCTCGGCGCTGTTGAAGCACGGCATCCCGCACTTGCGCGAGCTCACCAAGGGCATCACGCGCTGGATGGAGCAACACGAATACGAGTCAGTGAGCCAGATGCGCGGCGCGATGAACGTCTCGGGCGTTGCGGAGCCCGAGGTCTTTGAGCGTGCCAACTACCTCAAGGTACTTAGCTCCCACACGCTGAAAACGGTGTAAGGAGTCGCGGCCGGCGGCGCATCACACAAGTCTTCACGAACCTCGCGAAAAGCTTACAATCGAGCCACATGTCTACCGAGTCGAAGTTTCGTGTCTTCAGCCCTGCGCAACTGCCCAAGCCCGTGGGGTACTCTCACGTCGGGGAAATCACCGGCGGAAAGATGATGTACATCGCCGGGCAAGTGGCCTTGGACGCCTCCGGAAACATCGTAGGCCAGGGCGATTATCGCGCCCAGCTTCAGCAGGTATTCACGAACCTGAAAGCGGCGCTGGAAGCCGCCGGAGCCACGTTCAAAAATGTGGTCAAGCTGAACTACTACATTGTGGACGCCGTGGACCGGTCGGAATTTTTCGCCTATCGCGAGGTGCGCGACCAGCACGTCGATATCGCGAATCCGCCAGTGGCCACGGTGGTCGTCGTAAGCGGCCTATTTCTACCCGAATTCCTGGTTGAGATCGAAGCCATCGCAGTCGTCTAGCGGCAGACTCCGGTTATCCTGAAATCATGAAGCAGCTGGCGCTCGAAGCGCTCGATTTCGCCCAACGCCCCGGCGTCACCTACGCCGACGTCCGCATGGTCCAAAGCCGTGATCGCGAGCTCGGCACCAAGAACGGCAAGCCGGGGCAGGTCTCGAGCGACGAATCGGTCGGCATCGGAATCCGCGTGCTGGCCGATGGCTGCTGGGGTTTCGCCGCGACGGACGATCTCACCCGCCCTGGGATCGAATCGGCAGCCGCTCTGGCCGTCGATATCGCTCGTTCCAGCGCTCTGGCCCGGAAACACGACGTCATTCTCGCACCCGAAGACAAGCACGAAGCCGTCTGGATCTCGCCCTGCCAGATCGATCCCTTTGCGGTCAGCGTGGAAGAACAGCTCTCGCTCCTCACCGCCGTCGACGACGAACTGCGACGGGCCTCCGGCGTCACGCTGGCGCAAACGTCCATGATTTTCCATCGCAGCCGCCAGGTCTTCGTATCGTCCATCGGCAGCGTCATCGATCAGACCCGCACATCGAGCGGCGCCGGATTCGAAGCCTACTGTTTCAAGGACAACGAAATTCAGAAGCGCTCGTATCCCAACTCCTTCGGCGGCCAGCACCAGCTCAAAGGCTACGAACTCATCCACGAGCTAGATCTGTTGCAGCAAGCCCCGCGCGTTGCCGAGCAGGCCGTTGCGCTTCATTCGGCCGATCAATGCCCGGAAGGCCGCTTCGATCTGATCATCGACGGCAGCCAGCTGGGGCTCCAAGTTCACGAATCCATCGGCCATCCCATCGAGCTCGATCGGGTGTTGGGTTCGGAGGCGAACTATGCGGGCATGAGCTTTCTCACGCTCGATAAGCTGAATCACCTGCGCTACGGCTCCGATCTGGTCAACGCCGTTTGCGACGCGCGCATCGAACACGGCCCCGGCATGGGGACTTTCGCTTTCGATGACGAGGGTGTTCCCGCGCAATCGGCCGACATCATTCGCAACGGGCAATTCGTTGGCTATATGACTTCACGCGAAACGGCCTCCGCCATCGGCGCCACTCGTTCCAATGGCACCATGCGAGCCACCAGTTGGGCGCGGCTCCCGCTGATCCGCATGACCAACGTCAGCCTGCTGCCCGGCGAACAAACGCTCGACGAAGTTTTCGCGGGCGTCAGCCATGCCATCTACATGGAGACCAATCGCAGTTGGTCCATCGACGACAAGCGCTACAATTTCCAGTTCGGTTGCGAAATCGCCTGGGAGATCAAGGACGGCAAGCGCGTCCGCATGCTCAAGAATCCGACCTACAGCGGCATCACCACTGAGTTTTGGAATTCCTGCGCGGCCATCGCCAATCGCGATCACTGGGTGTTGTGGGGCGTACCGAATTGCGGTAAGGGACAGCCCGAACAAGTGATCGGCACCGGCCACGGCGCCAGTCCCGCGCGCTTCCACAACATCAAAGTGGGAGCCGCGTATGCCGCCTGAGATCCTTTGCCAGAAGGAATGCCACGAACTTTTCGGCGCTGTAGAACAGGCGGCCAAGTCGTTAGGGGTTGCCGATGTCGAGGCGCTTTTCGGCGCGCATCGCGCTGCGCTGACACGATTCGCGAACAATACGATCCATCAAAATGTCGCCGAGCAGGATCGCTGGATCTCGGTGCGCGTCGCGCTCGATCAACGCACGGCTCGCGCCACAACCAATCGCTTTGATCCCGATTCCATTCGCGGCGCCGTCGAACAGGCACTCGCGCTGGCTCGTTCCGCTGCTCCCAATGCCGATTTGCTGCCGCTCAACGAACCGTCCGTCGTATCGGAAACCAAGCGCTTCGACGCCGCCACCGCGGAGGCAACGCCCGATCATCGCGGCCGGGCCGTGGCGGAAGCGATTCGCATTATCGAAAGCGCGGGGCAAACCGCCGCCGGCATTTACTCCACGGGCCAAAGCGTGGAAGCCATCTTCAACTCGCGCGGCGTTGCAGCTTGGCACGCGGAAACCATGGCGCAGTTCTCCATCACCGCCATGGCCGGCGACAGTTCGGGCTGGGCCAAAGCGTCAGCCGTTTCTCACACCGCCATCGATCCCGTTGCGCTGGCCCGAAGCGCCTCCGAGAAAGCTCGCCTTTCGCGCGATCCCGAGGAGCTTGCGCCCGGCCGTTACACGGTGATTCTCGAACCGGCAGCGGCACTCGATTTGGTCGGTCAAATGTTCGGCGACTTCAGCGCCACGTCCGTCAACGACCGCCGCAGCTTTCTCACCGATCGCCTTGGCACCAAGCTCTTCGGCGAGAACATCCATATTTCGGACGATGTCTCGCATCCGCTGCAATCCGGCGTCCCTTTCGATGGCGAAGGCGTTCCGCGCCGGAAACTGACATTGGTGGAAGGCGGCTTTCCGCGCGAGCTGGCTTATTCACGAGCGAGCGCGCATCGCGCGGGCGTGGAGCCCACCGGCCACGGTTTTCCGCTGCCCAATGAAGTCGGCGAAGCCCCGCTCAACATCGTGGTCGCGGGCGGTTCAGTTTCCCTCGATCAAATGATAGCCTCAACCGAGCGAGGAATTCTCGTCACGCGCCTCTGGTACATTCGCGAAGTGGACCCCTACGAGAAAATCATGACCGGCATGACGCGCGACGGCACGTTCTTGATCGAAGACGGGCGCGTCACCCGAGGTCTGCGGAATTTCCGCTTCAATCAAGGTATTATCGAATTATTGAACAATGTGGAAGCGCTTTCGCCTTCTGTCCGCGCTTCCGGCGAAGAGGCCTTCGACATGGTGGTCCCGGCCATGAAGGTTCGCAATTTCAACTTCACCGAAGTCACCAGATTCTGAGAGTAAAATAGAGGCGAAGGCACAAATTGCATCATCACGGCCACCATCACGGATCGGCGAGCATTCTGAAATGGTCGTTTTTCGCCACCATTTTGTTCGTCGTGGTGGAAGCGGTCGCCGGCTTCCGATCCGGCAGCTTGGCGCTGGTGTCCGATGCCGGCCACAACTTCACCGACGCGCTGGCACTGGTGCTGGCCACGGTCGGCGTATACATGCAGTCCAAGCCCGCCGACAGCGTCAAGACCTACGGCTATCATCGTGCCGGGGTTTTGACGGCATTCGCGAATGCTCTCACGCTGGTCGTCATCGCGCTATTCATCTTCTATGAAGCCTGGCAACGGTTCTTGCATCCTCAGCACATCGAAGAATGGACGATGCTCTGGGTCGCCGTGGCCGCGCTCGTTCTCAATGGCGGGATTATGCTGGGGCTGCATCGCGATAAAGATCGCGACATCAATATCCGAGCCGCGTTCGTGCATATGCTGGGCGACGCCGTCAGTTCGGTCGGCATCATTGCCGGCGCGATCGCAATTCACTTCACCGGCTTGGCTGTGATCGATCCGATTCTTTCGGTCCTGATCGGAATTCTCATCGTCTGGACCGCCTGGGACATCATCGAAGAATCGCTGAACGTTTTGCTCGAAGGTCTGCCGCGCGGCATGGAATTGAACCAGGTGACGGACGCGATGCGCCAGATTGACGGGGTTATCGATGTTCACGATTTGCATATCTGGAGCCTGGGATCGAGTGCCCACGCGTTGAGTTGCCACGTGCTGATCGAAGACATGCCGCCGTCGGAAAGCAACGCCATTTTGCAACGTATTAATGACGTTCTTTGCAAATCCGATATCTCGCATTCCACTATCCAGTTTGAGCATACGAAGTGTTCGGACGCGCCTTGTACAATGCTGGTGACCTCACAGCATCACGAGCATGAGCACTAAGTGGGTTTTGATTGGCGCCGGTCTTTTTTTCGTGGTGATCCAGAGCGGTGGTGACACCAGGGTCCGCACTTGGTTACCGGAGTATCCCGAATCCCATACGAGAGGCGTCCTCGCCGTGCATAGCTACGACGGGGAGAACGAAGCCTTCACATTCACGACCAAGGATTCCGCGGGTAAGGTGACCAAGTTCTACAACAGCGCATTTCAATCTGCGGGCCTCTCTGTGAATCATGGGATGTTCGTGAGCGGCGCATGGGAGGCCCACTTTGTGGCGGCACAGGATGGCGCGCGGAGGCGCGTTGCGCTTGTCATGGCCAATACCGACGGTAACGGAACTTCAGTTAAAGTGACTTACACGAACAAATAGCCAGCCATTCTTCGGGCCGCGGAAAAAGATCGCCGATGATGGCCACCGAATCGGCGCCGGCCGCGAAAACCTGCGGTGCGAGGTCGCGCGTAATACCGCCAATTGCGACGAGGGGTTTTCTTGTCAGCGAGCGAAGGGTTCGCAACCGATCTAGACCAACGACAGGATCGGGATTTTGCTTTGACGCCGTAGCGAAGATCGGGCCGATCGCGAGGTAATCCACTGGCTCGGCATCGCCAGCGCGCAACTGTTGCTCGTTGTGCGTCGAAAATCCGATGATATTGGGCGCCGGAAGAATCCGGCGGGCGTCAGACGGCGCAAGGTCGTCCTGGCCCAAGTGCAAGCCGGCGTCGAGGAACTTCGCGATGTCGGCGCGATCGTTCACGATGAACAGGGCTCCGGCGTTGCGGCAGAGCTCGGCGATCCGGCTGGCCTCTTCAAACGCCTTTCGCGAAAAGAAGCTCTTATGCCGGAATTGAAGAATGCGCGCGCCTGCGTCGAGCAGCGCTTCTGCCGCCGGAATCGCTGAGATCCGATCCGCATCGAGCACGGGATAAAAACGCGGAAGCGTCATGTGACGCCAGCGCCATTGCGCCATACAGCACGCTATCGTCGCCGAGTGCGGCCGGAACAACGTCGATGCGGGCGCGCGACCACGCGGTTATCTGCCGCGACAACTCCTGGCGCAGCGGAACGAACAATCGATCGCCTGCTTTGCTGATGCCTCCGCCGATCACGATGCGCGCCGGGTTGAGCAGCATGATGGCGGCCTTGAGTCCGAGCGCCAAGTCCACAACGTAGCATTGCACAAATGCGGCATCGCGCATCAGCTCGCTCGCCGGCCGGCCATGATCGCGCTCCAGCCACAAGCCGCAGCACATGCGCTCCAGGCAGCCGCGTGATCCGCAGAGGCAGTCGGGGCCATCGGGCCGAATAGTCAGGTGCCCGATTTCGCCGGCGTACGAATCCGCACCCCGATAGACGGAGTCGCCGGTTGTGATGATACCTCCGCCGATGCCAGTGGAAAGCGTCATGTAGAAGAGCGGACGAAAGCCGCGACCTGCTCCGTATGAACGCCTCGCCCAGTGCGCCGGCGTTGGCGTCGTTGTCCATGATCGGAAGCAAGCCGATCAGCTTCTCGATGTGATGAGGCAGATCGAACCCCTCCCATCCGGCGACGTGGGTCGACAGGATGACGCGCTGGTTCTCGAAATCCACTGGTCCGCCGAATCCGATTCCGCAGCGATCGAAAGAATAGCGCGTCTTCCATTCATCAATGATTGCCGCAATGCGATCGAGTATCGTTGGGTCCGTTGCGTGCGATGCGCGATCCACCATCTGATCGCCTTCAAAGACGGCCAGGCTGAACTTTGTTCCGCCGATATCGATGGCCAGCGTGTTCAAGAGGGGAACAAGGAAGAGAAAAGCTCTTCGCCGCACAGGAAATTGGGAACGATATAGTCCGCGCCGACGCCGATCAAGCGCTGGCGTTTCCATTGGTCGACTTTGGCGCAGGCCGGTTCTTCGCTCGCGACGCCGACGGCAACGCCGCCCACGTTCTTCACTTCTTCGATTTCGACGTAGCCGTCGCCAAAGCCGAGGAATTCGCTGCCTTGAAATTCGGCGGTGGACAGAATGCGCTGGATCAGGATCGCTTTCGAGAAGCTTTTGTAATCGTCGAGCGCGCCGTAAACGCCGCCATCAAAGTATTTGGAAACGCCGAGCAGCCGCGCTTCTTCTTTCATGTAAATCTCGTCGGTGCCGCTGGCCAGATACATCTTGAGCCCGCGGTCTTTCAGGCGCTCGAGCAACTCGCGCGCGCCCGGAACCAGATACTGTTCCGGATCGGCTTGCCCTTTGCGCAGCGCTTCCACGCGGCTTTCGATCTTCACCCACAGCAGATCGAGATACATCTTCTTGTACGCGAGCGGCTCCAGCGGTTTGCCGCCGCGCGCCTCCACGGCCTCGGCGAAGGCGATCATCTGATAGATGGTTTCCTTGCCGGTGAGCCGCCAAACAAATTCTTCCACCAACGTGCGCAACTGTTCTTCCGATTCGCCGGTTTTGAGATCAGCGAGGATCTCCACCATCATCGGGACCATGACGTTCATCCAGCCGGAGCGAATCAGGGAAAGGGTGCCGTCAAAGTCGAAAAGCACGACTCGGGCATTGCGGGCAGAAACGCCCGGAGTGATATTTTCAACCATTGAATTCAAGTTACTGTTGGAGTTTCTCGACGATCGATGGGGCGTAGTATACCGTCGCAGCCGTGACTGCGCCGAACGCTCCACTCAGCATGGACGCGTACCACAGAAGTTTGCGTTTCGTCAGGATTGCCAGCGACGCGAGTACGATCGAAAACTCGAGAAAGACTTCCCCAAAGTGGAAGCCGAGCGCTTGCCGGCCGCGCAGATGGCTTTCCTGTTCCAGGCCCTGCGCCTCTTTTTGGATGTCTTCGTCGTCTTTTCTGTACTTATCCGCGTTCTTTTGATACTGCCCGCTTTGTGGCGTCAGCTTCATGCCGGCGAACAGATCGCGCGCGACCTCGGATTGATAGCGGCGGATGGATTTCGCTTGATAATACGACCACTGATCCGAAGCCTTCTGTTGCAGCAGCAACTCTTCGGTGGTCATGATATGGCCGAGCACGGAAACCACGGCAAGGAATGCAGCCAGAATCGCCATGGTAGCGGCGACGCTTCTTTCGAAGGGTTCCCGGACCTTTTCGATCTCTTCCTGGAGTTCTTCTTCAACGGACATTTCCTATATCATAAGCCAGAAGCAAGCCAAGGGGAACGCTCCCTCAGGGTCGCGGCTCGGCAGGTCGCGCGATCTTTTGGACTCGAATCATCTCGACGTCGGAGATAACGAGCACGCCGGTGTCGATCATTTTCTCTACCGCTGGAACCAGGCGCTCCAGGTTTTCGGACCTGTCGACGATCGTGATAGCGATGGGTTGATCGTGCCGGACCAGATGGGCGCGATGCAGGTCCGCGGATTCGCCGTAACCCTCCAGGCCGCGAAAGACCGTAGCACCGGCGATTTTGAGCTCGCGGCATTTGGCCACGATGGCTTCGAACAGCGGCTTGCCCTGATGCCGGTCCGACTCGGAAATTAGGATGCGCAGAATCTTGCCAGGTTGGACGCTCATGAGCGCACCAGCCGGACCATGTCGACATCGGAGATCGCAAGCAAACCGTCTTCGAGCATTCCTTCGATCACTTCGGCGGCGGCGCGAATCTTCTCGGGCGTGTCGATCACTGACAGCATGATCGGCAGATCGCGCGAGACATGCAGGAAGCTCTTCTTGTGTTCATGGCCCTTTGCGCCGTAGCCGAGAATGCCGCGGTAGACCGTCGCTCCCGCGATGTCCATCATGCGGAGTTTCTTCACGATTGCATCGTACAGCGGCTCGTCGTGCCACTTGTCGGCCTCGCCCAGAAATATCCGGAGCATCTTCGCCGGTCCGACTTTTCGCTGGTGCGGAAGCTTGGGTTCGGGTTCCACCGGAGGACGGGCGAGCTTGATCACGGTGGTGTCCTGCACTTCAATGAGCCCGTCGCTGACCATTTCGTACAGCGTCGGCAGCAGTTCTTCCACGCGCTCGGCGGTTTCGACGAATTCGATGCGAATGGGAAGATGTTCGGCCATGGCTTCCATGCGCGGCGTGTGCAAGGCATGGTGCGAGCCGAAGCCGGAAAAAGCGCGCGTCGCGGTGGCGCCCGCGACATTCTTGTGAAGCAGAAAGGTCATGAGGGCATCGTGCAGCGAGGTCATGCGGTGAGGCACGTCTTCGTTGATGAAGATGGTCACCTTCTTGGCGGGACCTTTGGTCAACATTCGATTGCCTCCTTAGCGGCGTGCGGCCAGCGCCGCGCCGAGCCAAACACCAAAATATCCGACGATCACGCTGCCGGTGACATAGAGCAATCCAATCCAGCGCGCTCCGTCTCGCACGGCTTGATAAGTTTCGTATTCGAAGCTAGAAAACGTCGTGTAACCGCCCAAAACGCCAACCACCAGGAAAAGCCGCCAGTTGGGATGCGGCTGCCAGCGCTCGGTCAGCAGGGTCATGAGAACGCCGATCAAGAATGAGCCGGTGACGTTAATGATGAACGTGCCGAGCGGAAATCGGCCGGCGTATTTTCCCATGATCCATGTGCCGGCGATATAGCGGGTGAGTCCGCCGAGCCCGGCGCCTGCTAAGACGACGAGATACTTGTCCAAGCGCGATCGTCTCCTTCGAGCTGTCGTTTCCTGCCAAATGCTGTCTGGCCGAAGGGGATTTACCAACAACCCCACAGCGACGCCACTGTAGGAGTCATTGGCCGTGCGGGACGGCGTTGAGCGGACTCCACCGCTTGCTGCTCTTTCTTACATCTTCACTATACGACGACAGAGCCCGCGAACGCCCATCGACGACGGGTTGATATAGAATAATCCGGTAAGGAGCGAATATGTGCGATCAGGATCATTTTGAGGAAGACCTGCGCGAGTTGGAAGCTCGCGCTTTGGTGACACGAAAACAATTCGGCATGATGTTGGGAGCGGGCGTGGCCATGTTGCTCCCGCAAGTAGCGAACGCGGTTACAGTAGTGGAATCGGACGTGGAAGTGAAGACACCGGACGGCACGGCGGACTGCTACTTCGTGCATCCGGCGAGCGGTACGGCTCCCGGCGTTTTGATGTGGCCGGACATCTTCGGCCTGCGGCCGGCGTTCCGCGATATGGGCAAGACACTGGCCGAATCGGGCTATTCGGTGCTGGTGGTGAATCCGTTTTATCGTGTCAAGAAAGCGCCGACGGCGCCCGAGGGTGGTAAAACGCCGATCCCGCAAGTGCTCCCGCTGATGCAGGCTCTGAACGAGACCACGCACATGACTGACGCCAAGGCGTTCATCGGCTGGCTGGACACGCAATCGTCCGTTGCCAAGAATCGAAAGATGGGCACGCAAGGCTATTGCATGGGTGGTCCGCAGGCGTTTCGCACCGCGGCGGCGGTGCCCGGCCGTGTGGGAGCGGTGGCTACTTTCCATGGCGCCGCACTCGTGACGGATATGCCGAACAGCCCGCATTTGCAGGCCGCAACGAGCAAAGCGCAGTTCCTGATCGCGATCGCTGAGAACGACGACAAGCGGTCGCCCAAGGACAAGGACGTGATGAAAGAGACGTTCGCCAAGGCGGGTCTGCCGGCGGAAATTGAAGTATATCCGGCGATGCATGGATGGTGCCCTGCGGATACGACAGTCTACGACGCGACTCAGTCCCAGAAAGCATGGGGCCGGTTGCTCGCGCTTTACGGAAAAGCGCTGGCCTGAGCGGCGTCGATCTTTTCGGCGCGCGATCAGAGAAGCCGTCAGGACGGTAGCTGCGCAAGCGCCCAGCGCGCGTGGTCGGCGACCAGCGGGTTCGGGAACGCGGCCAAGGTCTCAAGCGGCTCGCGGAATTTCTCGAGCCTGCTGTTGCCCATGGCGATCGCGACATTCCTTAGGAATCCCGCGTATTTTGCCCGCTGAATCGGGCTGGATTCGAAACATCGCGCGAAATTGGTCTTCGGTCAGGCTGGCGAGGTCCTCAAGCGGCGGCGCGAAATGGCGAGGCTCGAATGCGGGCTCTTGCGCCACGGGCGCGCGCGAGTTCCAAGGGCACACGTCCTGGCAGATATCGCAGCCGAAGATGTGCGGGCCAATGCCTGTACGCAGTTCTTCGGGCGCGGCCCCGTGAAGTTCAATCGTGAAGTAGGGAATGCAGCGGCGCGCGTCGATTTCGTAGCCTTGGGGCGCGATGGCCTGCGTGGGACAAGCGTCTATGCAGCGCGTGCAGGTGCCGCAGCGATCGGGGGGCGGGGAATCGGCTTCGATCTCAAGTGAAGTGAGGATCTCGCCGAGAAACACCCACGAGCCGATTTCCTGATTGATCAGACACGTATTCTTGCCGATCCAGCCGAGGCCGGCTTCGCGCGCGTAGGAACGCTCCAGCAGGGGCGCGGTGTCGACGCAGATCTTGTATTCGTGATCGGCGCCGAGTTTCCGCGCGAGTTCTTCCAAACCTCGGCGCACGACGTCGTGATAATCGTCTCCCCAGGCATAGCGCGAGATCCAGCCCAGCGCGGGGTCACTCAATTCGGTGGATCGCGGCTCGGGCCGGTTGTAGAGCTTGCCAACGCAAATGATGGATCGCGCGCTGGCGAGCAGCAGCTTCGGATCACTACGGACGGTCGCCCGGCGATCCGTGAGGTAGCCCATCGAGCCCGCCATTCCGCGGTCCACCCAATCGAGATAGCGGCGGCTGTCATCGGGCAAAGGTTCGGCACGCGCAATTCCGGTGAGTTCGAAACCGCACTCGCGAGCCAGGCTTTTGATCTCGGACGCCGTCACGATTTCATCATATACACTGAAGGTTCACCATGAAGCTGAATAGTTACACCATCACACAGGGCAAGGACCGCGCTCCGGCACGCGCGTTCCTGAAAGCCATTGGACTCACCGACGAGGACATGAAGAAGCCGATCATCGGCATCGCGAACACGTGGATCGGCACCATGCCGTGCAATTTCAACTTGCGCGAACTCGCCAAAGATGTGGCTCAGGGGATTCGCGAAGCCGGCGGCACGCCGATGGAATACAACACAATCGCGATCAGCGACGGAATCACCATGGGCACCGAGGGGATGAAGGCGTCGCTGGTGAGCCGCGACATCATCGCCGATTCGATTGAGTTGGTGGCGCGCGGGCACATGTTCGACGGCATCGTCGCGCTGGTGGCTTGCGATAAAACGATTCCAGGCGCGGCCATGGCGCTGCTGCGGCTCAATACACCGGGATTGATTTTGTACGGCGGCTCGATTCTTCCGGGCCATCACAAGGGCCGCGATCTGACGATTCAAGATGTCTACGAGGCCGTCGGCGCGAACTCGGCGGGAAGGATGTCAGACGAAGAATTCCTGGAAATCGAGAACTCGGCGTGCCCGGGAGCGGGCGCGTGCGGCGGACAGTTCACCGCGAACACAATGGCGACGGTGATGGAGCTGATCGGGCTTTCTCCGCTCGGCACGGCTGCGGTTCCGCAAGTGGACGCACGCAAACACGGTGTCGCGGCGCGCTGCGGCCGGTTGGTGCTGGATCTGGTGAAGAACAATCTGCGCCCGCGGGACATCGTGACGCGCAAGGCGATCGACAACGCAATCGCGTCGGTGGCGACTACGGGCGGATCGACCAATGCGGTGCTGCATCTGCTGGCGATGGCGCGCGAGGCGGGCGTTCCTCTCGGCATCGACGATTTCCAGACCATCAGCGAACGTACGCCGCTGCTGGTGGATCTGAAGCCCGCGGGCAAGTTCGTGGCGGTGGACGTGGACAAAGCCGGTGGAATCGCCGTGATCGCGCAACGGTTAGTGAGGGGCGGGTACGCGGACGGGTCGGCCATGACGGTGACGGGCCGGACATTGGCCGAAGAAGCGGCCGAGGCGAAGGAAACCCCAGGGCAAGAGGTGATTCATCCGCTGGATAAGCCAATCAAGAAGAGCGGCGGATTGGTGATCCTGCGCGGGTCGCTTGCGCCAGATGGCTGCGTGATCAAAGTGACCGGCATCGAGCGTACGCATCAGCGCGGACCTGCCCGCGTGTTCGAAACCGAGGAATCAGCCATGGCGGCGGCAGTGGGCGGGAAGATTCATCCGGGCGACATCGTCGTGATCCGGTATGAAGGTCCGCGCGGAGGGCCGGGAATGCGCGAGATGCTCGGGGTGACGAGCGCGATCGTCGGCGCAGGGCTTTCCGATAGCGTCGCGCTGCTCACCGACGGCCGGTTCAGCGGAGCGACTCGGGGATTCTGCGTGGGGCACGTTGCGCCGGAAGCCGCTGTGGGCGGCCCGATCGCGGCGGTTCAGGAAGGCGACCTCATTCACATCGACATCGCGAACCGGACCATCAATCTGGAAGTGCCGGAGGCCGTGGTGCGGGAGCGTCTCGCAAAATGGAAAGCGCCCGAGCCGCGTTACCGGACGGGCGTCTTCGCCAAGTATGTTGCTCTAGTGGGATCGGCGTCGGAAGGGGCGCTGACCACGCCGTAGACCGAATCCCTTACGGTCGCGGCTCAGTTATGCGCTTTGCGGCGCGGCGACGTGCGCGTCCAGCATCTTCTGGAGGTCGGTCTTGCCGCACGCGCCGACCTTCTGCTCCACCACCTTGCCGCCTTTGAACAGCAGCAGCGTCGGGATGCCGCGGACGTTGTAGCGCATGCCGGTGGCGCCGTTTTCGTCCACATTCAGCTTGCCCACTTTCACGCGGCCGGCATACGCCTCGGCAATCGCGTCCACCGTCGGCGACATCATCCGGCACGGCCCGCACCACTCGGCCCAAAAGTCCACCAGGACGGGGGCATCGGAGTTCAGGACATCCTTATCCCAGGTCGCGTCGGTAAATGTCAGAGTATTCGCACCAGCCATCGTTGTAAATCTCCCCTAAGTCAAATAGATGTCAATACCGCCAAAAAGATTCAGCCCGTTGTGGTTCCCGCCGCGAGGCGCCGGTACAGATCCACATATTCGCCGGCCGAGGCGTCCCACGAGAAATCCTTTTCCATGCACCGCCCTATCCTGTGCGTCCACCGGTCCGTGTTCTGATAGGCCGCGAGAGCCTGCCGCACGGCGTCCAGCAAAGCGTCGCCCGAATAGTCGCGGAACTTAAAACCGGTATCTTCATCAATGGTATCATCCAGGCCGCCCGTGGCGCGGACCACCGGGACGGTACCGTACCGCAGGCTGTAAATCTGGTTCAGACCGCAGGGCTCGTACCGGCTGGGCATGAGGAACATGTCGGCTCCGGCTTCGATGCGATGCGACAATCCGGCGTCGTAGCCGATCTGGACGCCCACTCGATCGGGATAAGCACCCGCCAGCGCTCGAAACATGGACTCCTGCGCCGGATCGCCCGACCCAAGCACTATCAGGCTCAGGTTTTCGGCCAGCAGGCGCGTCGCGGCGTCGGCGAAAATGTCGAAGCCCTTTTGCGATGCAAAGCGCGAGATGATGGCGAGGAGCGGCCGGTCCAGGTTATCGCTCGCCAGGCCGTACTCGGCCAGGATGGCCCGCTTGCAAGCGCGCTTTCCGGAAAGGTCGGCGGCGGAATAGTTTTGCGCGATGTGCGGGTCATGCTCGGGATTCCACTGGCTGTAGTCGACGCCGTTCACGATGCCGGTAATCGGGCCGTGGTTGCGTAGGAATCCGTCGAGCCCGAAACCGTATTCGGGCGTTTGAATCTCGCGCGCGTAGCCCTTGCTGACGGTGCTGACGGCGTCCGACCAGGCGATGCCGGCTTTCAGGAAATTCACGTTGCCGAAGAACTCCAGTTGCCCGGGGTTCATCCAGCGCGGGTCGAGCGCGATTTGCGGCACCACGTCGGGGCCGAAGATCCCCTGGTAGCCGAGATTGTGGATGGTCAGCAGCGTCTTGACGCCGAGGAACGTTGGGTCGGCGTGGAAATGCTCGCGCAGGTAGACGGCTGTCAGCGCCGCCTGCCAGTCATGCAGGTGGATCACGTCCGCGCGGAACAGGTAACGCACCACGCCGAGCGCTGCCATGGAGAGCACGGCGAAGCGCAGATAGTTGTCGGAGAAATCGCCGGCCGGGCCGCCGTACAGTCCATCGCGATCATAAAGGGCAGGGCACTCAACGAAGTAATGTGTTACGCCGAAGTGCGTCGTCTGGTCCATCGACTCGCGAATGTTCACCCGGTAGCCGGAACCGATCGGTATGAGGAGATTGCGATAGGCTTCGCGGGTCGCGCCCGGATAGTGGTTTTGGCCGTAGGCGGGAATGAGCACGGCCATCTGTTCGCGGCGTTCGGCGAGCGCGGCCGGAAGCGCGCCCAGAACATCGGCCAGCCCGCCTGTTTTTGCGAAGGGTGCGGCCTCGGAGGCCACCATCAGGATCTTCAATTCCGGCTGTCCTTGTGAACTGCGTCCAGAACACCATTGATGAACGCGACTGATTCGTCGCCCGAAAACTGCCGCGCCAGCTCCAGCGCTTCATCGATCACGACTACCGCCGGCGTGTCCTGGCGGCTCATTTCGTAGATGGCCAGGCGCAGGATGTTGCGATCGACAATCGGCATGCGCTCCAGTTTCCAGTGAGCCGATTTCTCGGAAATCCGATGGTCGATGTCGGGCGCCATTGCGGACGCGCCCTTGGCCAGCTCTTCCATAAAAACATCGCGGCCGTTGTGCGGGGTCTCTTCTTCGTCGGACTCCTCGGCCGGCTCCGGCGCTCCTTCCGCGCGCAACGTATCGTAAAACGCGTGAATGGTCTCGTCCATGGGACGCTTCGTCATGTCCCATTGATAGAGAACCTGGAGCGCTCGCTGGCGTGATCGGTGACGGGCCGCCATTTGATCTATTGTCGCAGGCGGCGGATCTGCTCAGCCATCCCGATGGCGGTGATCGCGGCGTCGTAGCCCTTGTTGCCGTCTTTTCCGCCTGCGCGATCGGTCGCTTGTTCGATCGTGTCCGTTGTCAAAACCCCGAATGCCACTGGGATGCCGGTCTCGAGTTGCACCGTCATGAGTCCGCTGGCGGCTTGCCCGGCCACGTAGTCGAAATGCGGCGTATCGCCACGAATCACGGCGCCCAGCGCGATGATCGCGTCGGGCTTATTGCGTTCTGCTACTGCCTTGGATGCCATCGGCAGCTCCCATGCGCCAGGGACCTTTACGATCTGGATGTCAACGGCGCCCGCGCTTTTCAACGCATCGAGCGCTCCCTCCAGCAGCCGGTCGGTGACAAAACTATTGAACCGTGCGCACACCACGGCGAACTTCAGGCCGCTCGCATCGAGATCCTCTTCGTTTGGTTTTCCTTCGGTCACTTGGGTGGGATATGGGATACTTGAGTTTCAGCCTCATTCTACCGCATGGATCCAGCTTTCATCCGGAACTTCTCTATCATCGCGCACATCGATCATGGCAAGTCCACGCTTGCCGATCGGCTGCTCGAAGCCACCGGCGCGCTTTCGCAGCGCGAAATGATGGAACAGGTGCTCGACACCATGGACCTGGAGCGCGAGCGCGGCATCACCATCAAGGCACATGCTGTGCGATTGAATTACAAAGCCGATGATGGCCAGATGTACCAGCTCAACTTGATCGACACGCCGGGGCACGTCGACTTCACCTACGAAGTCTCGCGCAGCCTGCAAGCCTGCGAGGGCGCGCTGCTGGTGGTGGATGCGTCGCAAGGCGTTGAGGCGCAGACACTGGCCAATACGTATCTGGCGCTCAGCCACAATCTGGAAATCATTCCAGTGATCAACAAAATCGATCTGCCGTCGGCCGAGCCCGAAAAGATTCGCGAGCAGATCGAGCAGTTGATCGGCCTGCCGGCGCAAGACGCGATTCTGGTGAGCGCCAAACAAGGCATCGGGATCAAGGAAGTGCTGGAGGCGGTGGTGCATCTGGTGCCGGCGCCCAAGGGCTCGCCCGATGCGCCGCTGCGCGCCCTGATTTTCGATTCGTGGTTCGATCCTTACCGCGGCGTGATCATCCTGGTGCGTGTGGTGGATGGGACGCTACGGGTGGGCCAGAAGATCAAGCTTTGGGCGACGGGCGCGATTTGCGAGGTGGACGGCGTCGGCTATCAATCGCCCAAGCCGATCCCGTGCGATGAGCTGTCGGCCGGCGAAGCTGGGTTCTTGTTCGCGAACATTAAGACCGTTTCCGATGCGCAGATCGGCGACACGGTCACGAGCATTGAGAATCCTGCTTCCGAGCCGCTGCCGGGATTCCAGGAAATCAAGCCAATGGTGTTCGCGGGTCTGTATCCGGTGGAATCGCACGAGCACGGCCGGTTGCGCGAGGCGCTTGAGAAGCTGCGGTTGAACGATAGCGCGTTCAATTTCGAGCCGGAGAATTCAGTGGCGTTGGGTTTCGGATTTCGTTGCGGCTTTCTCGGGCTGCTGCATCTGGAGATCATTCAGGAGCGGTTGGAACGCGAATTCCAAATCGATTTGATTACGACGGCGCCGGGCGTTCGCTATAAAATCACATCCACTGCCGGCAATATCATCGAGGTGGAAAATCCGTCGAAGTTTCCGGATCCCTCCGTGATCAAGCAGATCGAAGAGCCAATCATCGATGCGACGGTGATCACGCGCGAGGAATACGTCGGCGAGATCCTGAAGTTGCTAGAGGAGAAGCGCGGCACGCAGAAGAAGTTCGAATACATCGGAACCGGGCGGGTGTTGTTGCTGTACGAGCTGCCGCTGAACGAAATCGTGCTGGATTTTTACGACCGCCTGAAATCAGCGTCGCGCGGCTATGCGTCGCTCGATTATCATCTCGCCGGCTACCGTGTTTCGCCCATGGTGAAACTGGACGTGCTGGTGGCGGGCGAGCCTGTGGATGCTTTGTCCATGATCGTGCATCGGGAATTTGCATATGACCGCGGCAAACTTCTGATCGAGCGGCTGCGTAAGCTGATCCCGCGCCAGATGTTCGAGGTTGCTCTGCAAGCTGCGATCGGCAACAAGGTGATCGCGCGCGAGACCATCAAGGCGATGGGCAAGAATGTTTTGGCCAAGTGCTATGGCGGCGACATCTCACGCAAGCGCAAGCTGCTGGAAAAGCAAAAAGAGGGCAAGAAGCGGATGAAGCGGGTAGGTCGTGTGGAGATCCCGCAGGAGGCGTTTTTGGCGGTGCTGAAGGTGGGGGGAAGCGAGACCGAGTAAGAAATCCGGATACAAATTCGTAGGATGCGGCACCTTAGAGTGTGTACCCGACTCCCGCCGCAGACGACCTTCCCTTCCGCCACTACTCTGTCCGCCACCGCGCCATCGCGTGGATCAGCCGCCGTCTGTTTGACCGTGTCACCTACACTGTTCGCCATGGACTGATTCGAGGCATGCGTCGCAGGGGCGGGCTTGGCTGGGTGCCGGCGATCTTCTCGAAGCGGCGCACAAACCAAGGAAGAAATGTTCTGGCACGGGCTAGCGCTGAACAGCCTCGTGGTCTACGACGTCGGCGCGTTCCACGGGATGCTTACGCATGTTCTTCGCCTCGCGCTGCAAGCAGGTGGTATGTTACGAGCCCAATGAAGCGAATCGCGGCGCGGCTCATCGAAAACGTCTGTCTCAACCATCTGATCAACGTCGAGGTGCGCGAGTTCGGCGTCGGTTCTGAGGTCGGTTCGGCAACTCTGTACTACAGTCCAGAAATGGCGGGCGGTGGAACGCTCGACCCAAATGCAGACGCGCCGATTTCGCAGGCCGTCCAGATCACGACGCTCGATCGCGACATCGCCGCTTCGAAGCTGCCCGCGCCCGATCTCATCAAGATCGACATCGAAGGCTGGGAGCTCGAAGCGCTCAAGGGCGCACGACATACTCTGGCCGCGCGTCATCCGGCCCTGTTTCTCGAAATGCATGGCGACACGATGCGCGAAAAGCACCGCAAGGTCGGCGAAATCGTCGCATTCCTGCAGCGACGCCGGATACCAAAGCATTCTGCACGTCGAAACCGGCGTCGAGATCACGCCGGGAAATGAAGGCGTCGCTTGCGAGGGCCACCTCTATTGTCAGTACACTGCAAGTAGGAGCACGGAATGCCCTACCAATACCTCGCCGTATCCACCGAAGGCCCACTCGGCGTAATCACGCTCAATCGCCCCGAACGCCGCAACCCGCTCTCGCTGGATGTAATGCGTGAACTGATCGCCTGCCTGGATGACTTCGCCGCTTCGGAGCACATTCGCGCCGTGATCATCGCCGCAGCCGGGAAAGTGTTTCTGCGCGGGCCACGATTTGAGCGAGATGGTGGGCCGCACAGTCGCCGACTACCGCAAGCTCTTCGACGTTTGCACCGAGCTCATGGCCAAGATCCAAGCCATCCCGCAGCCGGTGATCGCGCAGGTGCAAGGCATCGCCACCGCCGCTGGATGCCAACTCGTCGCCACTTGCGATCTCGCCATCGCGAGCGACCAGGCCGCCTTCGCCACGCCGGGCGTGAAGCTCGGGCTCTTCTGCACCACGCCCATGGTCGCGTTGTCGCGTGCCGTCGGCCGCAAACGCGCGATGGAGATGCTGCTCACCGGCAAGTTGATCGATGCCGCCACCGCCGCCGAATGGGGGCTCGTCAATCGCGTGGTTCCCGCCGCCGAGCTCGAATCCGCAACGCGCGAACTCGCCTGCAAAATCGCCGAAGCCAGCAGCTTCACGGTCGCGCTGGGCAAGCAGGCCTACTACGCGCAGATCGATCTCGATCAGCCCAGAGCCTACGCCTACGCCAAGGAAGTGATGACCATGAATTCGCTCGCGGCCGACGCGCAGGAGGGCATTTCGGCCTTCCTTGAAAAGCGCGTGGCGTGCTGGAGCGGGAAGTAGCGGTAGCTATTTCAATTTATAGATGATCGAGAACCGCGTCCGCCCCACTTCGCGATAATTCGCGAGCCATTCGTGCAAATCCGGGTAGTTCGTGATCGCGAGCGCGGGATTCAGTGGACCCAAGCCCGTCCACGATCCACGTTGGATCGCTAGCGATCAACTCGCGCCGGTTGCGCGCGGCCCATGCGGGAGCGAAGGGTTCCGAGCTTGTCAGATGACGGTCCGCCAACACGCCCGTGAGCGGCTGCGAATCCAAGAAACGGCTGCCGGCCGGCCATTCGGGTGTAGGTGAAAATGTCGGGGCGATAGCCCCAGACCAGTAGCGTTCCGGCGTGCCCGATTTGATCCGACGCGGCCTTGCTGTCCTCGTTGAGCGCGACGTCGGTCCAGGCGCTTTGCCGCCCGTGCGCGAGATCGTTCGCGAGCATCACATAGCGCGGTCCGAAGCGGATCAGTGGGATCAAGAGCAACCCCAGCATCGCAACCCGCCATCGTCCCAATAGGGTGTAGCCGCGCGCGGCCAGCAGCGCCATCACGGGAAGCAACTGGAAATAGTATCGCGGGAAGAATCGCCAACCCGCTGCCACAGCCACGAGCGACACGATCAGCCAGGCCGCCATTTTCCCGCGCCACCGGTTCTCCTTGCAAAGCGCGACGGCGCCACCCAGAATTAATGCGCTTTGAAATCCGGCCCAATTTGCCGTGCGAAAGATTCCCGTGGCAAACGCGAATGTCTGTTCCGAGTACATTGCGCCCCAGTGCCACACCTGATCCAGGTACGGCATCCCGAACCAAACCATTGCCACAATGTTTGGAATCGCGAAGCCAGCGAGGAGCCACCCCGCGCCACGCCACGCGAAAAACAGGCAGGTGGCTAAAACAAAAACTGCCTTCGCGTTCACTAGCAGCGCGACTCCCGCCACCACCCCGCTCGCGAGCGGCCGTCCGCGCCACGCCAAATACACCGCCGCGATATGCGGCAGCACCATCAACAAATCCGGAGCCAGCGCCATCACCGCCGCGGGAATCCCGAAGGTCAGAAAGAATCCGAGCAGCAGAGCCGCCGCCAGCCCCTCGCGCGGCCCCCACAAATCGCGCGCGAACCGCCACAACATCAGGCAGCACGCAAAGACAAACGCCGCGCCCGCGATCCTGACTAGCACGCCCATGCGCGCGTCCCATAGCAAATACACCAGCGCGGAGAGCGGCGGCTTGTCGAACCAGACGTCGCGATACAGCATCTTCCCGCTGAGGATTTGAATCGCCGCAGCCGCCGGATATGCTTCTTCCACCCAGACGATCCCGCTGTGACACAGCCGCGCGGCGGCGAGTCCCGCGAACAAAAGCGCGAGCACAAACCGGTTGGACACGTTTGCGTTCCGAATCACCTATTGAATATAACGGGTGATTGGAAACGACGTCGATGGATCGCGGCAAGAGGCTCGATCAATTCCTGCGCGAGCGATTGCCGCAATACAGCCGCGCGCGATTGCAGGATTGGATCGAGCAAGGCCGGCGTGCTGGTGAACGGCTCGCCCGAAAAGCGTTCGTTCTTGCTCAAGGGATGCCGAGCGCATCGACGTTGAGCCTGCGCGAACTGCCGCCGCTGCGCGCCACGCCCGAGGACCTGCCGCTCGATGTCCTGTACGAAGACGCCGACGTGATCGCGATCAACAAGCCCGCGGGCATGGTGGTTCATACCGGCGCCGGCCAGCATTCGGGAACACTGGTCAACGCCGTACTGCACCGATTTGGGAAGCTTTCCACCGTGGGCGGCGACTTGCGGCCGGGCATCGTGCACCGGCTGGACCGCTTCACCAGCGGCGTGATCCTGATCGCGCGCAACGACGCGGCGCATCGGCACCTGGCCGCGCAGTTCGCGAGTCGCGAGGTAGAAAAGATCTACCTTGCGCTGGTCCATGGCCGCGTGAAGAAGGACGAAGGCCGCATCACCACGCCCATCGCTCGCGATCCCGTCCACCGCACTCGCATGACCGCGCGCCTCGCCCACGGCCGCCAGGCCATCACGTCGTATCAGGTCTTAAAACGCTTTGAAGGATTTACGTTTTTGGAAGTGAAGATCGGCACCGGGCGCACGCACCAGATCCGCGTGCACCTGGCGAGCATCGGCCATCCCGTGGCGGGCGACAAGCTTTACGGCGCGCCCGCCAGCGCACTCGGGCGATATTTCCTGCACGCCCGCCAGATCACCTTCACCAGCCCCAGCAGCGGCGAACGAATCACAGTGGCCGCGCCATTGCCGCCGGATCTCGAAGGCGTCTTACTTGGACTCAGTGCAGGCCGCGCCTAGCCACTTCGACGTGAACGTGTAATTCATGCTCATCGCATGGCCGCCGTTATCCCCGGCCGCCGTCATCTGAAAGGAACCGCGAATGTGTTCCGAATCCACCGCTTCCACCTTACGGTGCCGTTCATCTTCGTTCCGTTCTGATTGCACTCCATACGAACTTCCTGTTTGTTGGACGAAGAAGTCGTCAACGTCATGCTGCAATCCTTGGTGGCTTGTCCCGTATTCCACGCCTGCTTGAGAGTTTCGTTCGTCGTGCAGTGGGTGCTGACCATCGGCTTCGCTCCATGCGCGCCCATGGCGGACTCCATCTTCGCGCGTTGTTCGGGTGTCAGACGAGCCAGAGCCTCCGGCGGAATGGCAGGCATGCCGGTCATCTGCCCGTGACCGTGGTCTCCCACTGGCCCGTCTTTACATCCAATGCATGCAAATCGGCCGCTCCCAAGGCTGGAGCAGAACAGCATCGCAAATCCGATTGAAAGTGTCTTCGTCAAGTTGATCCTCCGTGTGAACCTAATCGTCCATTTTCGATAAAGAACTGGAGGGCCGGGCGCTTGATTGATAACATCAAACGTAACCCATGCCGGACGATTTGGTATCGATCGTCATCCCCGCCTACAATCCGGCGTCGTATCTTGCTGGAGGCGATTTCCTCGGCCGTCCGCGCAAACCCACCCTCACATCGAAATTGTACTAGTGAACGACGGCTCGGACAAACCCGAGAGCCTGGCATTCTGGAGCAGGCGGCGAGGCTCGTGGGCGTTTACATCGAACAGCCAAACCGTGGCCTGGGCGCGGCGCGCAACGCGGGGTTCCGGGCGGCGCACGGCGAGTACATCGTGCCGCTCGACGCCGACGATCTGCTGCAACCAGCGTATATCGCCGAGTGCCTCGCCGCGATTCGCGACTCCGATGCCGCTTTCGCATACACCGATTTTCAGGTCTTTGGAACCGAGACCTACCAGGAGCGGCCCGGCGAGTATAACTTGTATCGATTGCTCGACCGCAATGTATCTGACTTATGCGGCGCTAATTCGGAAGCAGGACTGGGAAATGTCGGGAGGATACGACGAATCCCTGAAATGTTTCGGCTATGAAGACTGGGAGTTCTGGCTCCGGCTGGGCGCGCGCGGCCGCTTCGGCCGCTACGTTCCGAAATCGCTGTTTCGCTATCGCAAGCACGGTGCGTCGCTGTATGATTACGCGCACGCGCGTCACCAGGAATTCACCGCGTACATTCGAAGTCTGCATCCCGAGCTGTACGATTATGAAAATCGCGCACGGATCAAAGCGCGGTGGTCGCCGGCGTCGTCGATTATTTCTCGCGAGCCCGTGACGAATCAAACCATCGAAGACATTCAGATCGTCGCGCCGGGCGAGAAGGCCCTGGCCCCGGTGGCTAGTCGATGCCAGCGATCCACAAGCAGCGGAGTTGACGGCGTTGGCGGCTTGGAGTGGCGGAGCAGCTCAGATGCCGCAGTCCGCGGCTGGTGGCCGTTTGCATCGGCATTTGCTGAACGCCGAGTTGCTCTCGCTGCGATCCTGGACGCATCATCCGGCGCGCTCCCTCGCTCGACTGATTCCGCTGCGTGTCAAAGAACGGATCAACCGGGCCGCCGGGCGCACAATCTTCGATCTGTCGTTTTACCTGCAATTTCAACCCAATTCCGTACTGTTTGGCGACGCCGTCATCGAACCGTTGATTTACTATCCGAAGCGGGCCGCTGGACGAAAACGCGCCGCGCTGGTCACTCCGCACCTTGGGCCGGGAGGCGCGGAATCGGTACTATCCGACATCGCGGATGCCTTATGTTCCAAACATTTCGAGACGCTGCTGCTCGCAACGCAATCGCGCGACGATCGCTGGCGTGCCAAGTGGCGCGAGCGCGTGGATCATACCTACGACCTCGCCCACGTGGTCCCGCCCGAACGCATGGCCGCCGCGCTTTGTTCGGTGATTTCCAACTGGCGTTGCGATCATCTGCTTGTCCAGAACAGCCTGTATGGATACGCTGCGATTCCGCATATCAAGAAGCTGCTGCCTGAAATCAAGATCATCGACGTGATTCATTCCGTGGATGATGCCTGGGACCTGATCGGGGCTACAGCCCCTGTGGCGAAGGACATCGAACTGCGCGTGTAGCTATGTCGGAATCGGTTCGCAACCGGTTGCTCGCTCTTGGCATGCCCGAATCGAAAATCCTGCTGGTGCGCAATGGCGTGGATCTGGAGCGATTCCAGCCCGCGCCACTCAATGCTGCATGCCACCAAGACCATTCTCTTTGCCGGACGCCTGGATCCTGTGAAGCGGCCATCTGCTGATCGCCGACATCGCTAAGGAGCTCTCAGCGCTCCGGCCGCAGCGCGATTTCCGATTCGCCATCGCCGGCGATGGTCCCGAGAAAGAGCGGTTCGAGCAGCGCGTTCGCAAGCTCGGGCTCGAAGTCGCTCTTCGATTTTCGCGGCCATGTCGCCGATCTCGCGCCGCTGTATGCCGCCGCCGACGTCGTGATTCTCCCGTCGCGCAGCGAAGGTGTTCCGCTGGTTGTGCTGGAAGCGCTGGCGAGCGCGCGGCCGGTGGTAGCCTCGAACGTGGGGTCGATCCCAGAAGTTCTGGATTCCAGTTGCGGGATCTTGATTGAACAGCCAGACTGCAATAGAATTTGCGCGCGCCATCAACTCGCTGCTCGATCAGCCCGAACTTCGCGAGAAATGGGCGCCGCCGGCCGCAAGAAGATGGAAGATCGCCACGACATCCGCAAGACCCGCGCAGACGCTGGCCAGCCATCTTCGATCAGGGCGCTTCGGTTTCGGTCTCTTCCACCAACCGCTCCACCGCGATCGAGTAAATCGCCATCTTCCCGTCGCGATCGCTCTGGAAAATCACGCGCTGGCTATTGGGTGAAAAAAACGCTGTTACCTGCCGCGGATCGCTCGCGCGATGCTGGCACAAAGTAAGCTCCCGCTTCACCGACCGCACCAGCAGCAACAGGTACGGCGAAGCTTTGCTGCCGCTCGCGCCCACAAACACGCTGGTGTCGGCATTGCGATTGAACGTCGGCGAACTGGCTGGTGGCCGAAACAAACTGGTCTTCGTTTGTATCGGGCGTGAACTCGCGAATGTTGTTCAGTTGTTTCCGATCGTCGGGAATATTCAGATACACCGACGCTTCTTCCATCGCCCGACCACAGCAGCGTCCCAAGCCCGCCCGCCGCCAGATGCAGCTTGCGATTCTGCGCGCCGTCGTAATTGACCACCCAGGCGTCGTTGCCTTGCGATACAGCAATCCGGCGCGCTTCGGACGCGGCTGCGGATCGGAAATCGGATCGCTCGTTTCCACCACCGTTGCCGCCGCTCCTGTCCGCATCGTGATCAGCCGCAAGCGGCTCAATCCCGGCTTTTCCTCCACCAGCGCCGCAACCAAACCGTCCTCGGCCAGGCTGAATCCGGTCCCGAAGGTGAATCCTTCTTCCGCCCGATAAATCTCACGCGCGTGCACGCCGTTGGTTCGCCCCATGTAGAGCGACCGGCCAGCAAGGAAAGCGAATTCGCGTTCATCGGGCGCGAGCGTCAATGAAGCGGTCACCAGATCCGGCGTCTCGGTCAGTGCCCGCGATTGTCCGTTCTTCAAATCCAGCCGGTAACGCCTGCACCGCGCCCGCGCGGTCGCTCGCAGTAAAGCAGGAAATCGCTCTTCTTCGAAATCGCCCGTTCGTAACGCCGCCGGCAACCAGCTTTGATGGGCGGGATCGGTCAAACGAACGACCGTGGTTTCGGTGGCTTCGTCGGCGTAGCGCTTGACCTCCGACGGATACGTGCCCGGCTTATCGGCCGCCAGAGAAGCGCTTGCGCCGGCGATGGAGGCAACGAAGAGGCGGCGGGTGAGAATCAAGTTGACCCAGCTAAGCGTGAATCACCGATGACTGCTTTGGTAGTGTTCTTTCAGCAGGTCCAGTCCAAAATCCCCTTCAAAATCGCGCCAAACAGAATGAATATGGTTGGCATTATCTTGCGTGTCGTCGAATTCCACCAAAAAGCTGGGCGATTGAATCCGATAATAATGCCCTTGACCCGGCTCCACGCCGCCGGCCCACGCGAAGTACAAATTGTCGCCGGCCTTCTTGATCTGATCTTCGCGCGTCTCGTCGATCTGGTCCGTCATGTTCTGGCAGTATTCGTCCAGCAAACTCTGGAAAATCGCGCGCTGCGCCGCAGTCATCTTCGACGCTTCCAATCCGCTAGGCTGGCCATTGAGCGCCGCCTTGCGCGACGCTTCGGTGAGAATCTCCTTCGGCGCATCCTTGCTCAAGATGGCGGTCTTCTGCTGATCGGCCGTGAACGACTTCACGAGCTGCCGGCCCAGATCGTCTTCGCGCGCCAAAATACGCAAGCCCTTGCGCGGACCCTCGCGAATCTCGGCGGGGTTCGTTCCAAAGAAACTCGGCGCGCCCTGCACTTTGCCGTTGACGATGGTGAAATTCTGGCTGAAATGATGGCCCTCCACGCGATAGCCCCACGTACCGCTGGCCGAAGGCTCGCCGAATACGGTAAAAAAATAGCCTTCGGGATCGCGCATCGGACCTTTTCCGTTTTCGAGAATCTTGAGCACCTGATCCAGGCTCATGATGCTGACCGCCTTGATGTAGCCTTGCTGGCTCAGGCCTGCGGCGAGTAGCGCATGCGCGAGCTGCTTCTGCTCAGGCGTCATTTCGCGTAGCGCCAGTCCCTTGCGTTCCTTCGGGATATAGTGCCAGTTGAAACGCTCGTCGCTCTGGAATGGAAAAGTCGCCTGGGCGCGCTGCTGCGGCGTGAGCGACGCGAGAAACGCTTTGGCGGATGTCCGCCATCACGGACGCCGAATGCATGCGGGTGTAGGCGGAAGTGAGCAGCACCACTCCCACGCCGATCGCGAAAATCCGCAACGAAGCTGTCTTCACGATGTGCCTCCTTGTAGGCGACGAACACCGGACCACCGTCGTGTTTCTAGCTTATCCGAAGAAGAGAGTGCGTGCACCGGCCGTGCACCAGTAACCCGAGCATGCAGATCGCGGTGAAACCGAAATAAAGGCACAGCCAGAGGAAAACCGAAGGGTGAAAAGGCCTGCGCTCCAGCTGAATCCAGCGATTCACGAGCGCGAGAAACGCCACGGCAAAACCCATCGAGCCCGCTCCTGCCAATCCGAAAAACCATTGATCCAAGACAGAGCGCCGCGGGGATCGCGCGATTGCCAGTGCGAGAATGCCGAGTGTGATTGCCATGGCGATCAACAGCAGCGCGAGACGATTGAACCCCGCGGACCTCTCCAGAAAAGCGGGATCACTCCGTATGCGCTCAGGGCAACGCCGTTCAGGATCAGAAGCCAGGATTTGCCTATTGCGGGCCGCCAAAGCCCGGCAGCGATGGTGCACGCGCCTGCCGCCAGCGTGATCCGATTCAGAATCATTACCACGCCCTGCCACTCATGGACCGGCAGCGGTCCATCGGGGCCAGTGTCGTACAGGAGGAAATAAATGGCCGCAATCATAATGTTAAGGATGGCGCAAATTGCCATTAGGGTTCGGTTCATGGCTGCACCGCAATCACGTCGATTCCAAACACGGCATCGAGCGAGGGCAGAGATTCGATCGGGACAAGCGTAGCGCCCGGCGCTTGTCCTGCGCCACTTTGCGCCGATTGAATGGAAAGCACGCGGCTGCTCAACCCGCTCTCGGTGACATAAAGGTGCGCCCTCACCACGCGAGCGAAGCTCGTCTTCCCCGCGGCCAGCGTCTTCTCCAGGCGCTCGAAGGCCAACTTGAAATCGCTGTCCTGGTTTCCGAACGCGAGTTGCGTGCCTGTGATCACCACCTGCGGGCCGACAACCAGGGCGACCTGGGAATTGCCCGCGCCCACGGTGCGCAACCGTGCCACTGCCTCGCAATCGGCCCCCGGCATCACGGGACTGCGCTGCATCTGGACATAATCGAGCGCAGCTTCGGGGAAGCTCGCCGCCATCGCCTGCTGCGTGCCGCGTTGATCGTCGAGCGAGCTGACAAAGCAGGTCACGGACAGCGCGTCGTCCGGCTGCATTCCCGCGCTAGAGAGAAGGCTTTTCAGTTTCTCGATGGATTCGCCCACACTCGCCGCCGGTTGGCCTGCAAGAAATGCCACGCCCGCGGGATTCACCACTTTGCGATCTAGTTCCGTCGCTTCGATCAGCACCTGCGCTCCTTCGAGCGGCAGCGCGCCCACCTGAACGACGCTCAGGGCGGGCAGCGCCAGGTGTTTCTCCTGGAACATTTCGCCCGCGATCTCGCCCACCCGCCGCAGATCGCCCGATCCGGCGACAAACGCCCGCAGCTTCACGATGGGCCCGCGATTGGACTTGAGCAGAGCCTTCAACGCATCGCGCGTTTGTTGCGAAAGCAGGCCTTTGGACGAAAGCGGTGTAACTTGGTAAGTCAGCCGATCGGTCTCGGCCGTGACTGCGGCCGGCAACTCGGGCGGCGCGGCCAGCGCCTGCGTGATCTCATCGCCCTTCTTCTTCTTTTTGTCCTCGGGTGCGACTACCGGAATGTAGCCTGCGTCCGGATTGAGTTTCTTGTTACTCTGCGCCACGCCGCTCCCACATAGCAGACAGCCAAGGATCGCAAGCAGGAAGGTGCGTAGGAAATACATTACGGCTTCGAACCCACGATTCTAACAAGGTTGATAGAGTTAAGTTTGGCTACCACCATATCTCCGGCTTCCACGCGCACGTCGAATTTCACGCGCTTCGCCTGGGGC
The DNA here is from genome assembly GCA_963772905.1 of Bryobacterales bacterium. GTDB lineage: Bacteria > Acidobacteriota > Terriglobia > Bryobacterales > Bryobacteraceae > Palsa-89. The sequence goes on from CAVYZD010000003.1 coordinate 773,182, forward strand.
GTGCTCGCCTGGAACCTGCTGGTGGTTTTGTGGGGCGCTTTTGTGCGCGCCAGCGGATCGGGCGCCGGATGCGGCAGCCACTGGCCGTTGTGCAATGGCGAAGTTGTCCCCTTAGCGCCGCGCATCGAAACCATCATCGAATTCACGCACCGCATGATGAGCGGCGTGTCTTTAGCGGCGGTCGCCGCGCTCTGGCTGTGGAGCCGCCGCAACTTTTCGCGTGACAATCGCGCGCGCAAGATGGCGCTGGCGTCGGTCGGCTTCCTGATCATGGAAGCGCTGCTGGGCGCGGGCTTGGTGCTATTCAATTATGTCGACAAGGACCAGTCGGCCGGACGCGCCTTTTACCTATCGCTTCACCTGGCGAACACATTGCTGCTGCTGGCCGCTCTGGCATTGACGGCCTGGTATTCACGCGGCGCACCTTCCACTCCCGGTCGCCGATCGCCGCTGGTATTAGCCGCGCTGCCTATCGCGATGCTGGTGTAGCATCACGGGCGCGATCGCAGCGCTGGGCGACACGTTGTTCCCCGCGACCTCGTTGGCCCAAGGGTTGCGCCAGGATTTTTCCGGCGCGGCCAATTTCCTGCTGCGCCTGCGCGTCCTTCACCCGGTCTTCGCCGTTCTCGGGGCATTGTATTTCGCCGGCGCGTCCATCGCCGTGATGCGAACCCGCCACTCCCAACTAGCGATCTATGTTCTGGTCCTCGCGCTGGCGCAACTTTGCGCGGGCGCACTCAACGTGATCCTGCTCGCACCCGTTTGGATGCAAATCACACACCTGCTGCTGGCCGATCTGGTTTGGATCGCGCTGGTGCTTTTAGCTGTTGAGCGTCGATGAACCTCCCCCGCCTGGCAAGCGCCTTCGACTATCTTTATGCCGAGCAGCGCCGCGCTTTGCTCGATCGCCTGGTGGTCTGGGTGAGCATCGCGGGCTTCCTAATTCATCTCGGACTGGTCTTTCTCGCGTCCATGCTGCCGTCTCCTCCCGCGGCCATCGCGGCGGCTCGGAACGAATTATCTCTCGGCCATATACACGCCGTTCAGCTTCATCCTCTTTTACGAAGTGCTGATGCTGATCGCGGCGCTGCCACAATCCACCACGCAATCCATCGCGAAACAGTACGAGATCGTTTCGCTGATTTTCATCCGGAGTTTCTTCAAGGAGATCGCTGAACTACATGGGATCGGCAAGCTCGCCACGCATGTCGCCCGACGTCGTGCCTGTGTTCGGAAACCTCGGCGCCGGATTGCTCATGTTCTTGCTGGTCACCGTCTTTCTGCACGCGGCGAGCCAAGGGAATGCCGATCGCGCCCGGCACCGAGCGCGGCGAATTGGCGATCTTCATATCGCGAAAAAAGGTAATCGCGCTGGCCCTCACCATTCTGCTCGTGTCGCTCGCCGTGCGGCGCGTCATCGAGTATGTGGGCTTCGCCGGCGGGCGCGAAAATATCAACTCATTCTTCTACACCGACGTCTTCATGGTGATGATTTTCACCGACGTGCTGATCGTAATTCTGTCGCTGGTGGTCTCCGATCGCTACGAGTTGGTATTCCGCAACGCGGCGTTCGTGATTTCAACCATCCTGATCCGATTTTCGTTGACGGCCGACTGGCCTTATGGCGCGCTGCTAGCCTTGATGGGAATGGTGGTCGGCATCTTCACGCTATTCATTTACAACTATCACCGGCGCGTCACTGTCCATTGATGGCCCACTGATCGACGATCCTCTTTGCGACCGCCGCATGATTGCGCCCCAGATCGTGCCCCGCGCCTTCCACTTCCAGCAACTCGACCGGCGCCGGAATCAGCTTGACCGCGCTCCGCATCTCTTCCAGCGTTCCAAACGGATCGCGCGACCCGTGCACGAACAGCACCGGCGTATTCAACTTCGGAAAATGCGCGGTCCGCAATTGTTCCGGCTTCCCGGGCGCATGCAGCGGATAGGAAAGCAGCAGCAAACGATCCACCAGGCCGGGCTCTTCCGCCGCCAACATGCTCGATTGTCGCCCGCCATAGGATTGCCCGCCCAACCAAACATGCCCCTGATGTTTTTCGCGCATCTTCAAGATTTGCTCGCGCAGCCCTTCGCGATCACGCACTGCGTCACCTGGCCTCGGCGGACCTTTTGCGCGCGCTAGTCGAAAAGCCAGATCGCAACGCACCACCTCGACGCCAGTTTCAGCGAACGCGTTCCCGAGCGCCACCAGCAGCGGAGCATTGCGGTTCGATCCCGCGCCGTGCGTGAGCAATAGTGAATTCATACAAAAACAGAAAGGGCCGCCTCCTCAGACGGCCCCTCTTCCAAATTGTGCGGAAGATCCCTATTAGGGTTTCATGACATTCTCGGCCTGCAGTCCCTTGGGGCCCCGCTTCACCTCGAACTCCACCTCCGACCCTTCTTCCAGAGTGCGATACCCGTTCATTTGTATTGCACTGAAGTGAACAAAAACGTCGTCGCCGTTGGAGCGCTGGATGAAGCCGTAGCCCTTTGCGGCGTTAAACCATTTCACAATCCCTTTTTCTCTCACTGCTAATTCTCCTAGCCTCTAATGCTCTGTACTTAGTAACCTGTACAGTCTTTGGGTAAAACGGGACTATGATATCACAGGTCCAGCGGTGCTTCGCAAGGGGGAAACGCGTATGCTTTCATGGGATTGGGGCAGGTTACAGCGGTGAAGAATCCTCTGCGCACGCGCATGTTCGCCTGGTGGTATTTCACGATCGCGGGCGGATTCCTGCTGCTCGCCATTAACCGGTGGCTGCTCGGGCAACGGGCTGGATTAGTGATCGCCCAATTCGTTGCGTCGGCGGCATTTCTGCTTTTTGGGTTGATGTCCTGGAAATCCGACTAACGATTTATTTTGTTCGAGTTAGCCCGAGAGCTCGAATGCGTTTGTGGAGGTTTGTGCGCTCCATACCCAGTGCCCGCGCGGCGCCCGAAACGTTCCAGCTCGTCTCTTCCAGCGCCCGCAGGATGTGCTCCCGTTCGGCCGAAGCTCTCGCTTCCTTGATATTCGACCGCGGCCCGGATTCGCCCGCCAGCCGAATCTCCACTGGAACCGAATCCACCGTCAGCAGGTTCCCGGGCGTCAAAATCGCCATCCGCTCGATGATGTTGCGCAGTTCGCGAGCGTTTCCAGGCCAGGAGTAGCATTCAAGGATCTCATACGTTTCATCCTCGATCTCCTTGGAATGAAAGTTATTCCGCAGGCAGAAATCATCCAGGAAATAGTCCGCCATCGCGACGATATCGTGCGGACGCTCCCGCAGCGAAGGCACGCGGATTGGAACCACGCAGAGCCGATAGTACAAGTCTTCCCTGAACTTTTGTTGCGCAACCAGATCCGTCAAATTGCGATTCGTCGCCGAAACCACGCGCACCGCAACGCGAATGGGCTGTTCTCCGCCCACGCGATGGAACTCGCCCTCTTGCAAAACGCGCAGCAGCTTGGCTTGCGACGCGGCGTGCAGATCGCCGACCTCATCCAGGAAGATGGTCCCGCCATCGGCCAGCTCGAACTTGCCCTTGCGCGTCGAAATGGCGCCGGTGAACGCGCCCTTTTCGTGGCCGAACAGCTCGCTTTCGAGCAGATCGGACGGGATCGCCGCGCAGTTCACTTTGACGAACGGTCCATTCGCGAACGGGCTTTCATGGTGGATGTGGGCGGCCAGCAGTTCCTTGCCGGTGCCCGATTCGCCCATGATCAGGATGCGTGCATCGGATCTCGCGGCCATCGTCGCCTGTTCCACCACGCGCACGAACGCCGGGCTCGCGCCGATCATCTTGGTGCTCGATGCCACCAGTTCGCGCAGCCGCTCGTTTTCGCGGCGCAAGCTGACCTGTTCGAGCGCGTTCTTGAGCGACAACAGGACTTTGTCGCGGCCCAGCGGCTTCTCCAGAAAATCGAATGCGCCGGCGCGCGTGGCTTCGATGGCTTCGGCGATCGTTCCGTGGCCCGAGACCATGATGGCGGGCGTGAACAGCTCGCGCTCGCGCAACTGCCGCAGGAAATCGATGCCGCTGCCGTCGGGAAGCCGGACGTCGAGCAGAAGCAGGTCGGCGCGCTCGGCCGCGGGCTTGGCTTCGGCGATGCTGCGTGCCAGCGTAACCGAGTAGCCCTCGCGCTCCAGGATCAATCGCAGCGACGCGCCGATATTCGGTTCGTCGTCGAGAACGAGAATGCGTTTCGCGGCCATGTTCAGATGTGCGCCACCCGAGCGCTAGGCCACCGGAAGCAACACACGGAACGCGGCTCCTCCGAGCTCGCCTGGAACCAGCAGAATATCGCCGCCCGCGAGCAACGCGCTCTTCCGCGCGATGGACAGCCCCAAGCCCATGCCGCCGCGCTTGAACGAGATGGACGGCTGAAACAGCGAACTGCGCGCTTGCACGCTGACACCGGGCCCCGAGTCATGCACTTCGATTGTAATTTTGTCGCCCGCGCTGATGGTCACGCCCAGCACCGTGCCGCCCGGGCTCACCGCCTGCGCCGCATTCTCCAGCAGATTCGTGAGCACTCCCTTCACCAGGTCCTCATCGGCGAAGACTCGCGGATGATCGGCCGCGAGCCGCGTGCTGTAAACCACTTCGGGATGCGCCGTGCGCAGGAACGCGATGCGCTCTTCGAGCAGGGAATTGATGTCGATCGCCTTGGGCGAAACCGGCGGCTCGGCCGAGAACTCCGAGAAAGCCCGCACGCGCCGCTCCAGGCTCACCACTTCATCCACGACGATCTGCGCGGCCTGCTCGTAAAATTCGCCGCCCGATCCGGACTGCCGCGCCGCGATCTCTTCCATGGTGAGGCGAATCGGCGTCAGTGAGTTTTTCACTTCGTGCGCCATCTTGCGCGCCAACGCCTGCCAGCTTTCCAGGCGCGTGACGTAAACCAGCCGCTCCTGCGATTGTTTCAGTTCCTCGGCCATGTTGTTGAAAGCGCGAACCGCCGTGCCGATCTCGTCGCTCCGCCCTTCCGCCACCCGATGGTCCATGTGGCCTGCCGCAACCTCCGACAATCCCTTCGTCAGTTCCCGAATCGGATGGCTGATCCGTTGCGCGAAGTAGAGCAGCGCGAGAAACGTCACCAGCCAGATTCCCGCCGCCAGCAGCAAATAGGTGTAGGTGAAACCGCGCCTCCAATCGTGCGTGTGCGCCGCCGCCACCAGCGCTCGCGCTCCAGTGTACTGATCGGAAAGCTGCTGCATGTCGATCCCGTTCAACGACGCAGCATACATCGCGACGCCATCGCCACGCCGCACCAGATACTCGATGCGATCATGCTGGCGTCCCGTCAGAATCACGTTTTCCGCTTCGCCGCTCGCGAAAAACTCCTGAACCGCCGGCGGCCAACCGTCGCGACGGGCTGCGGTGAACTCTTGCGGACGAATCCGCCCGGCAGCCGCGTCTTTCTTCAACGACGTCGACGCCAGGCGAACCAGCTCATGCCCCGTCTTCTCGAGCGATTGCGAAACCTGATCCAATTCCTCGGTGGGCGCAAGGGCGAGACTATAGTGCAGCAGGCGAACCGAAACCCAACCGATCAAGCACAAGGGCGCGAGCGTGGCAGCCACGAAGACCAGGATCAACCGGCTGCGCAGCGTGTTCATGGCTTCAGGCTGGCAAGCTGAAACGGCGCCGATTCAACCGACCAATGGTCTTGCTCGGGACGCGACGGCCGGCTGAAGATCTCGATCAGAGTGGCGAGATTGATCCCCGAACTCTCGGCCAGGGGCTCTTTTGACTCCACGCTTCGGATTTCCAGGTGCGCCCAAAGCTGCTGACCGGCGGGCAACGTGCCGGTAGGCACGAAAATATTGTCGAGGCACCAGGATTCGGCGCTCGAAGCGGAAAGGCGCATGCCGGACTTATGGAAATCGCGCACGCGCACCACCGAAAACTTTTCCTCCCACACGTCGTAGCTGACCATGAATCGTTCGAGCGACCGCGCCACCACGTTCGTCTTCCATCCCGACGCCACCGTCAGTTGAAAATCGAACGGCACCGCCGCTCCATCATGCAGCAGCGCGAGCGATTTACCCGTCAGAAAATGCAGTGCGGAATCGGTGACGCGCAGTTCGCCCGAGACCTGGTGAGGAACCAAGCCCTGCGTGGACACGGTCATCGCGCCAAGCTCCATCGACAGGAGCAGCGCCACGGCCACGCGCGCGCGGCTCGAAATGCTGCAGCTCAAAAATTCATTCCCGCAACTACCACTGGCATGACTTGCCCCGGCCGAAGAGGAAACGCCACCGCCAGCAAAAAAGCGCCCTTCTCGAAGACGCCCAATCCCCCGGACACTCCGACGCCGACCGATTGCTTCACCGCGGCGGGACTGCCTTGGTCCCATACCGATCCGGCATCGTAGAAAACCCGCATGATGTGATACCCGTATTTGACGGACGCGTATGCTAACCGGTTTCCGCCGACAGGATCCAAATTGTACTTGTTCCAGCCTAGCAGCATGGCGCTATCGCCGAGGGCGAAACGTTCGAACAGCGGCGCTTGGCCGTAGATGGCGCCCGCCACCATGGTAACTTCAACGGACTGTGCGTCCCGCGAGTACAGGTACCTTGCTTGCGCGAGATGGCGCGTGTACCTAAGCCCCGACGCCAGAGCTGTGGTGGCCGCGCGCAGGCTGTAACCTGCGTCCAACTCCTGTTTGTTGCCGCCGGCATCCAGCCAGCGCTGGTGATAGCGCAGAGTATTTATCACCGCGTTGGCCGACACCGGACGCGCGGCCGTGGGTAGACTGTTCAATTGCTCGAAGCTGAGCCCGGTGGTGAAGGTCAGCGGGTCCGCCAGAACAAAGGTGGCGCTGGGCTCATAATTCAGACGGGAACCATAAGCCCCAGCGCCGAGGGAAGAAGGTCGGGAGGCGCCATCCAGCGCCGCCAATGTCGAGGCATCATATTGATCGTTATAGGCATCGAACTCGAAGCCCAACCGGATCCGGCCGCTCGCGAGCGAGAGCCGGTCGTACCTGGCCTGGATGCCGGAATAGCGTTCGACGAGAGTGTCGCTGTCGCGGAGCATTCGAACTGTCAAGGCATTCGGGCCAACCGCGGTGGTGACTTCGCCGACTCCTGAAAAGCCCTGCTGGGAGTTGTAGATTAACTTCGGAACCGACGCGTCCACCACGCCCGCCGCGCGATCCACGTGAATCAGAACCCGAACCGCTTCCGGGGCCGCTCCGCGCGCGATCTTGAAGGTCACCTCGTGCGCCCGCAACTCCGCGCGAATTCGCTGCGCCAGGCTGTCTAAAGCCTCCGTGCTGACCTTGGCGCCAATCAGCCGCCGGATTTCCTCCAGCGCCGAAGTGCTGAGTTTGTACTCGCGCTGGTCCACGAAATTGATGCTTTCGATGGTGTAGCGGGAATTGACGTTCAGGTCGGAAGCACGTTGTTCATCCACCGGATCGGCGTCCGGCGCCCCAGGCTGCCCAAGGAGCGTACAAGCGGCCAGCACCGGGATCAGAACGAACCTCATAGGGCGAGCATATGGCAATCCAAGCACCAAGTTCAACTCGCTGGATTTATTGGCGTTTCATTACGGCTTGGTGTGCGGCCTTGGCACAGGTGTAACAGAGTGGGGCAGACCCCCAGGTCTGCGGCCGACGCCCTCGTCGGTCCTACGATACTTTGGCCGCTTGGCTACGCTGATTCGCCGCTTCCAGCACTCCGTCAATCGACGGAACAATCAACTGCCGGCGCCCCAGCCGGATGATCCCCCGCCGCGCCAGAGCGTTTAACGTGGTGGAGGTGGTTTCGCGCGTGGCGCCGATCAAGCTGGCAAGTTCGCCTTGCGAGAGCGGAATCGAATACTCGGCTCCGTTCGCCCGTGCACCGAAGGTCTTCGCCAGGTCGGCCATGTAGTAGAGAATCCGGTACTCGACGTCCCGCAGGCAGAGCAGCTCGATTTTCTTTTCCAAATGGCGCTTGCGAACCGTGAGCAGCGCGGAAACCTCCCGCCACAGAGCCGGATGGCCGTCGCAAAGACGCACAAATAAATCGCGCGGGATGACATAAATCACGCCCTCTTGCAACACTTCGGCGGCCATGCTGCGCGCCGCCTCCAAGCCCAGCGCCTGCTCGCCGAACAATTCGCCCGGCGCCACAATTTGCAGGATGATTTCCTTGTTGTCGCTCCCTCGCTTAAGAATCTTCACCAGACCCGACTCGAGAAGAAGAGCGAGTCCAACGGACTGCCTTCCGAGTACACAGTTGCGAAGCGCCGGTTGGGCGAAAACTTCGTGACCCCGTCCAGATTGATCAGCTCACTCCGCACGGCCGCCGCGATCGAGATAGATTGCGAGTCCATTGATCCTGATCATTATAGTCCGAATGTCAAGGGAATTGTCATGCGAAATGCTTATGAATGAAAAGAACATTAGAAATTCTTCAGTTTCACGTTACATCACGCAGCCGGGCCGCGAACCGCGCCCCAGCGTCAAAGCCGCGTCGTAAAGTTGCCGGATCGAGTCCCGCTCGGAATTCTTCGAGTTTCGCGATATAGCTTTCCAGCGCCAGGCGCACGGCAGCGCGGTTGGTGTCCAAAATATCGCCCCAAATTTCGAACGAACTCAGCGCCAGCCGCGTACTATCCACCAAGGCCGGCCCGTAAACGCGCGTCTGGCTGTTGAAACGGCTTTCAAGCATTGCCGCCAGCGCCGTGGAGGCCAGTTGGGGTAGATGCGATGTAAATGCCACCGTTTGATCGTGTTCCTCCGCGCTCAGAATAATCGGAAACGACCCGATGCGCGGGATCCATTCCTGAAACTCGCGAGCCGCTGAATGCTCCAGATCCGCGGGCGTGCGCGGCGTGAGCACATAGGGTCTCCCTTGAAACAGATCCGCTTCGGCTGCTTCTACGCCCCGGCGCTCGCGACCCGCCATGGGATGGCCGCCCAGAAACTGAGCGCGCGTAATCGTCTGGCTGGCGCGATCGACAATCAGCTTTTTCGTGCTGCCGGCGTCGGTGATCAGCGCGCCGGGTTTCACCCAGGCGTCGAGCTCTTCCAGGGACTCCGCGATTTTGTGGATCGGCTGCGATAGATACAAGAGGTCAGCTTGGTCTGCGGCCTCGCGGGCCGGCAAAGCTTCGTCGATCACCCCGAGGTCCAGCGCCGCGCGGATGGTTTGGTCGGAGCTGACCCCGATAATGCGCCCGGAAAAACCGGCCTTGCGCAGCGCGAGCGCGAGCGATCCGCCGATCAAGCCAACGCCAAAGATTGCGACCGTTTCCATGCGATTCGCGACCTAACCGTGCGACACCGATACCGAGCCGCGCGCGTGAGCAAGCGGTTTCATCCCCTACACCCTCCGCCCCACCGCCGGCGCGATAATCCGTAACTGGTCCATCAACTCTGCGAACTGCGCCGGGTACAGCGATTGCGCGCCGTCGCTCAACGCGTGATCCGGATCGTTGTGCACTTCCACCAGCAGTCCATCGGCCCCCGCCGCCACCGCCGCGCGAGCCATGGGCAGCACTTTATCGCGGCGTCCGGTGCCGTGCGAAGGGTCGGCCACGATAGGCAAGTGCGACAGCGCCTTCACCACCGGGATCGCCGAAATGTCCATAGTGTTGCGCGTGGAGGTTTCAAAGGTGCGAATGCCGCGCTCGCACAGGATCACATCGTAGTTGCCGCCCGACATGATGTACTCGGCGCTCAGCAGCAGCTCTTCGATGGTGGCCGAGATGCCGCGCTTCAAGAGCACCGGCTTGCGTAACGCGCCCAGCTCGCGCAGCAGGTTGTAATTTTGCATGTTGCGCGCGCCCACTTGCAGGATGTCGACGTATTCGACGATCAGCGGGATCTGGGTTTGATCCATCACCTCGCTCACCAGCAGCAGCTTGTTGCAATCGGCTGCCTCGCGCAACAGCTTGAGGCCGTCTTCGCCCATGCCCTGAAAACTATAGGGCGACGATCGCGGTTTGAACGCGCCGCCTCGCAAAACCTTCGCGCCACTGCTGGCCACCTGTTTGGCAATCTGGCCGATCTGGTCGCGGCTCTCCACGCTACACGGCCCGGCCATGACCACCACCTGGTCACCGCCGATTTCGACATCACCAATTTTGATCTTGGTGCCCGCGGGTTTGAAATGCCGGCTGGCCAGCTTGTACGGCGAGACGATGCGGTGGCATTCCTTGACGCCCGGCATGACTTCGAACTCCAGCGGATCGACGTCGCCCACCGGCCCCACGCCGCCTAGCACCGTGTGTTGGATGCCCGAAGAACGATGGACAATGAAGCCCATGGACACCAGGCGGTCGATGACCTTTTGGATATGCGCTTCCTCGGCGCCTTCTTGCATGACAACGAGCATGGATTAGGCCTGAGCTTCCAATATAGCGTGTGGACGAAACCGAGCCCTATCGAACGGTAGTGTCCTAATTAGGACACTACCTATCGAACCGTGTTGGGATCGACCCACCCAACAGCCGAACTGGTAACCGCGCAGTGGCCGCTTGGGATCCCGTGCCGCTTACCGGTCTCCACATCCACGACTTCGAGACTCTCAGAATCGCCGGATGGAAGCAAGAATGGAAAACTGCATCGCAGCTCCTGCTTCACGAATAAGAGATGTTTTGAATCAGGCGACCAAATCAGGCGGTTATTGACGCCGGACGAGCCAAGCTTCTTTCGATGCGACGGATTGTTCGCATCAATGAGTACGATTCGTCCGAATCCGGCAGCGGCGATCCAGCGTCCATCCGGAGACCAACTGCCGCGGCGCCCTTCGCCCAAAGGCTGAGTTGAGCCGGTTTCCAAATCAACCAGACTTAGGTGCTTGCCGTCGTTGCTGAGCGCATGCTTTCCATCGGGAGAAATCGGTCCGTTCGCGAACCGCAAGGGGCGACGTGTGCCGGCGTCGGGATCGATCTCGAACGCGCCAAGTGATGCCCACACGTACAGCCTGCCGGCTCCCGAAGAGACAGTAAGCTCGTAGATGTCGCCGAGCCCCGCCGAGCCGCGGACCTGGCTTTGTCCCAGGGGATTGAACCCCACCTTGACGAGCGAGCGCGCTAGAGGAGGAAGGTTGTTGCAGATATACGGACCCGCCATCGGGACCAAACGAAATGAGGTTAAGACCAGCCAAGCCCAAGGGAAGAGCCAAATCCGATTCCTTGCCGGATATTAACGGGAAGAGCGTAAGAATCGACTGGGCCGCGCCGTTCGAGTGATAGTAGGCAGCGACGAAGCGCGACTCGTCGCCATCTCCGCACGCACCGAGGGTGGAGACGAGCTGGAGTCCAGCGAATAGCAAAACACGCGAGTAGATCGCCATTACCGCACTAGCGAACGAGTCTAGCATTCAGGCAGCCAAATGCAGCCCAGGAGCAGTAATGATCGCTCCGCGGAGCGCGGCATCCCGTTCGGAGCCATAATGGCAGCTGTGAAGAAGCCCGTGCGCGTTTACGCGGATACGTCGGTGTTCGGGGGATGCTTCGACGACGAATTCAAGATCGAGAGCGCTCGATTTTTTGAGGAGGTTCGGCAGGGACGGTTTGTGCTCGTCGTCTCAAACGTCACGCTCGATGAGCTAGAACTAGCTCCGGACGCGGTGCGGGCCATATTGGCCGAGTTGCCGGCGAAGCAGGTCGAGATCGTTGCAACCTCCACTGACTCGGACGGGCTCAGAATCGCATACTTGGAAGCTGCGGTCGTTGGGCCAGCATCCAGCAATGACGCCGCCCACATTGCGGTGGCTACCACCTCCAACGTGGATCTGGTGGTGAGCTGGAACTTCAAACACATCGTGCATTTTGAGAAGATAGGAGGGTACGAAGGAGTGAACAGCCTGCGCGGCTACCGCAGCCCAAGGATCTACTCGCCGCGAGAGGTCGTGATGCCATGAAACTCGATAAAGAATTCGACTGCGTCCAAATGAAAACGGAGATTCAGGAGCGATTGCTGCGCGAAGCCGCAGAATTGGGCGAGGAAGAAGCCCAACGGCGCCGAGCAGAGCGCTTAGCGCGCGATCCTATTCTCGGTGCCTTCCTGCGGAAAATAATGGCTGACAAACGATCCTCCGAGCAGACACCAGCCGCCTAGGTCGTCATAGCCCGGGCACCGCCCGAATTCTCAGTAACAAGCGGAAGAACAAAATTTACGCTTGGCTATCAAGCGAACGCGAAGTACCCCAAGTACCCCAGCCCCGTCCCGATCAGCGCGCCCGCCACCACATCGCTCAGAAAATGCATCCCGAGCAGTATGCGCGACATCGCGATGCTCAGCGCACAAAAGAACAGGCCGATCATGAGCGTCGGGTAAAATAGGGCTAACGGTATCGCAACCGCGAACGCCGTCATGGTGTGGCCGGAGGGAAAGGAGAACTGGTCTGGAGGGAGCAGCGTCGCCCAGCAGTGCGGTTCAATGTGGCATGGCCGGCGGCGTCCCGTCAGGCGCTTCAACCAGGCAAACAGCAGGACGCTCAGAGCGGCAGCCACTCCCGCGGCGCCTATCGCTTGGAAGCGCGTTTCCCCGCCGAAGAGCAGGATAGCCAGGCCCATCGCGTACCACAGCCATCCATCGCCGCCGCGCGTGGAGCTGATAACGTACAGGCGCACCCAGCGAGGCGCCTCCCAGTTGTTGGCACGGCGCATCACACTGTGGTCGCCCTTCGTGATTAGGCTGCGCACCATCCTATTTCACTATAGCGCCCCGCCCGTTACATTCTGTTGAAGAAATGATTTCGGGAGCATGAGGTGGCGGATTCTATAAAACATTCTTGACTAGATACGTAACTGTGACAAACTGTTCTTTGCCTCGTACTATACGCCTCGACTTCGTCTTCTTCGACGCCGGAGGCGGCCACCGGTCGGCCGCTAACGCTCTGAAAGCAGTCATCGAAAAGCAAGAGCGTCCGTGGGAAATCCGCCTGGTGAATCTCCAGGAAATCCTCGACTCCCTCGACATTTTCCGCAACTACACTGGCGTCCGGATGCAGGACGTATACAACCTGATGCTGCAAAAAGGCTGGACCCTGGGGTCGGCGCAGGGCACCGTGTTGATGCACGGGCTGATCCGCATGTATCACGCGAGCCAGGTGCGGCTGCTGAAGGAATTCTGGAAGCAGGGCGAGCGCGACCTGGTGGTTTCGCTGATCCCGAACTTCAATCGCGCGCTGCGCGAGAGCCTGCCCGCGACCCCGCTGGTGACAATTCTCACGGATTTCGCCGATTATCCGCCGCATTTCTGGATCGAGCGGCAGGATCAGTACGTAATTTGCGGAACGCACAAGGCGGTCGAGCAGGCGCGAGCACTGGGCCATCCCCCTGAGCACATCTTCGCGACCTCCGGAATGATCTTGCGGCCGAGCTTTTACGAGCCGGTCACCGCCGATCGCGCGGCTGAGCGAGCGCGCCTGGGGCTCGATCCCGATTTGCCGACGGGCCTGGTCTTATTCGGCGGGCAAGGGTCGAGCGTAATGCCCGAGATTGCCCAACGCGTCACCGCCCATGCCCAGTTCATCTTCATCTGCGGCCGAAACAAGAAGCTCGCCGAACGTTTGCGCAAGATGGATACGCGGTTTCCGAAATACGTCGAGGAGTTCACCAGCGAAATCCCCTACTACATGCATCTGTCGGATTTCTTCATCGGCAAAGCAGGGCCGGGCAGCATCAGCGAAGCCATCGCGATGCACTTGCCGGTTGTGGTGGAGCGCAACGCCTGGACGCTTCCGCAAGAACGCTACAACACGGAATGGATTCTCGAAAAAAAAGTGGGAGTGGTGCTGAAATCGTTCCGCGAAATTGACGCCGGCCTGCGCGAACTGCTGGACGCATCCAACTTTGCGCGCTTCCGCGCCAACGCCGCGGCAATCGTCAATCGCGCGGTTTTTGAGATCCCCGATATCTTGGAAACTTTGCTGCAGCGAGAAACGCGGTAAGCCCGATTGCCTCGCCGAGCATGAATAGCGGCCAGTTGAAAGGATTGGGAAGGCCGCCCGCGCTGGTGTTCCGGAAGTCCCATACGAAAGCAATGACAATGACCACGGCTCCCCCTAGTACGCCGAGCCAATGCATAGGCGTTCCGTACAGGCTTTCGGATCCCAGCGCGATCAGGCCGCAAACAATCATCGTGAGCGCGACCAATACCGGCGCCCAAACCGGACCAACCCACGGCAGCGGAATCAGAAACAGAATGTCCCAAGTGCTGAGCGATGCCGGCCAATGGATCATCAGCTTCAGGAAGACGTAGAACATGATGTCCCAGATCCCGAAGACGATCGAGAAGGCGGCGAACCATTGACGGAAATTGCGAGCCACCGCGAGTGCAACAGCAGCCAGCATGACCATCGTTGCGGCTTCGCGCCCGACCTCAATTACAAGCCGCCGCGGATTTTCTGGGCCGGCTTTTCGCGAGTTCTTCAGAGGTGATCAGCGGAAACAATTCACCGGACTTACGTTCCGGGTGGATTTGCTGCCGGATGGGATCGTAAATCGCCCGCAGATAGACCACCACGGCGGCTTCCATATAGCCGAACGAAATCCCGAACAGGAAAAGTGCTGCAACGGCCCGGCGCATCAATCCCAGTCTACGAAGGATTCTCGGGCCATTTGTGTTTGGGATAACGCCGGCTCAATTCGCGGCGCACTTGCGGATACAGCCGCTGCCAGAAACCGGCGAGATCGGTTGTGGTTTGAACCGGCCGCTGATTCGGAGCCAGCAAATGTACAACCACCGCGACTTTGCCGTTCGCGATCCGGGGAGTTTCGCGCATCCCGAAAAAGTCCTGCAACCGCGAGGCGATCCAGGGCGGCTTTCCGGTTTCGTAATTGACGTTAGTTTGGCGGCCGCCGGGCAAGCGAATTCGGCTGGGCGCGATTTCGTTGAGCAGTTTCGCCCCGGCGCGTTGCTCCAAAGTGGGGACCAACGAAGCGCCGGCGGTTTTCAGTTCAGCAAAGCTTTTCAAGCCACGGCAAAGTTCGCGAAAAGCCTCTGAAACATCCAGCTTTGGAATTGAGGCATGCTCTGCCGCAAACGCAACGCGAGCCAGGAATTGATCGAGTTCTTCTCGATCGACAAAACGTTCGATGCCTGCATCGAGCGCGCGTTCGACCAACAGCGCCGCGGCTTGTTCTGGATCCGGAGATCCGCTGCGCGTTTCTTCGATGACCAGGTTTTCGTACATCAAAGCACTCACCGTTTCGACTCGTTCAGCAGTACGGTTCCATTCCACACCCGACCGTTCGGTCATCTGATCGATGAGCCAATCTGGTTCGATCGCGCAAAACAAACGAACCAGTGGAAGCGCATGCTCGCTTCGGTTTTCAATATCGAGCGCCACTAGAAACTCGGCGCGAGTTTCGCAGGCCAAAACCGCCGAGCCGCCCGAAGCCAAAAGCAGTTGATTGTCCTTGCGGCGCCGCGCGACGCGATCGGGAAACGCATGGAGCACCGAAAGCCCCAAGCCAGAAGATGAATGCTTCGATGGCCGTGCGAGGCGGCGAATCTGTTCGAAATGGCGTTGCGTAGCCGGATCGAATTGTGAATCGATAAGACTGATCAAATCGCAGTTCGGCGATCGAGCGCCCGAGCTGAGAACTGCCGCGGCACGGCAGACCTCTTGGCCGGGATCATCGATCAGCATTCGCGCTAAACGGGGATGCAGCGGAAAACGGGACATGCGGCGCGCGCAATCGCCCGTGGCGCCGAGACGCGATAGCAAATCTTCGGCGCGTGAAACGGCAAGTTCCGGTGGAGCATCCAGCCATTGCAATTCATTCGGATTCGCGATTCCCATGGCGCGCAAAGTCAGACAAAGCTCCGAAAGTTCACGGCGCAAAATCTCGGGCGGATCTTGATCGCGGCGCCGGTGAAAATCGTCCAATGTATAGAGCCGGATTACTCGACCGGGCGCGGTGCGAGCGGCACGGCCGGCCCGCTGCGTCGCCGATGCTTTGCTGATGCGGGAGACTTCGAGCGTTGGCAATCCGGTCCAAGGTGAATCGCTCGCAATTCGAGCAAGGCCGCTGTCGATGACCGCTGTGACGCCGTCGACGGTGATGGAACTTTCGGCGACGTTGGTTGAGAGAATCACTTTGCGGCGTGGGGCCGGGGAAACGGCGCGGTCCTGTTCGGCCGGAGAAAGATCGCCATGGAGGGGCAAGACAAGAAAATCGTTCCTCGATGCGAGTGCGCGCTGGGCCTTGCGGATTTCGGCGGCGCCGGGAAGAAAGACCAGAACATCGCCGTTAGGTAATGTTTCAAGCGCCGTGGCCACTTGTTGTTCCAGCGGAGCCGCGGAGTACGGTTGATAAGTGATCGCGAGATCGAAGAGGCGGCCTTCCGAGCGAATGACCGGGCAGTCGCCCAAAAAATGCGCGACCGGCGCGGCGTCGAGCGTCGCCGACATCACGACCAGCATCAAATCCGGCCGAGTTATTTGCAACCGGCGCAGCAGCGCCAATGCAAGATCGGATTCCACATGCCGTTCGTGAAATTCGTCCAGCACAACGGCGTCGACACCCGAGAGCAACGGGTCGGAAACCAATCGCCGCGTCAGGATTCCTTCCGTCAGAAAACGAAGACGGGTTCGCGGACCGGCCACTTCCTCAAATCGAACCTGATAACCGACCGTCTCGCCCAGCGGCTCGCCAAGCTCCTGAGCTACTCGACGCGCGGCCATTCGGACGGCCAGACGCCGCGGCTCGAGCACCAGCACGTTTCCGCGAACCAGATCGAGCAGGGCCGGAGGAACGCGCGTGGTTTTCCCCGCGCCCGGCGGGGCTTCGATCACTAAATTAGAAACACGGCCGAGCGATTCGCGAATGCGCGGCAGGAGCCCGTCGATGGGAAGCGCAACGGCTACGGCTTCTTCTCCGGCGGCGGCGTTTTCTCGGGCGTCTTGGATGAATCTCCGGTCTCGTACTTGATTGTGGTGTCGCTTCTGAACTGCTTATAGTCTTCGTACTTCACAGTCTCTTTGATGCGCTGATCGTTTTCCTTGAAGTGCAAAGTGGCGTTGGAAATGGTGTAAGTGGGAAACCAATACTTGCCGTCGATCTGCTCGCGATAGGTTTCGAATTTCGCGTATTGGTAATCGCCATGCACGATACCGACGCCGCGGCCGTAGGTTTTGACGATCTGCAAGTCGCGATCGTCCACCCACACCTCGCCCTCGAAATATCGTTTGCCCGGCTCCAATTTTTTCGGCTTGACGGCGAAAGCGTAGCAGGAGATTTCGTCCAACTGTTCACGGCCCAGATAGCGGATGAAATATTTCGGCAGCTCGCTGGTGGTGAGGACGAAGGGCTGCACCTCGCGGAGATCCTGCATGTCGCCAGGATCAAGAGAGATGGCGGTGAGGGTGTTGGGCGGAGCATAGACCACTTTTTCGAGGCGCGCGGCGGAGGGTGTGAACGTGATGTCGGTCACCTCCTCCCATTTGCCGGTGACGTTCCCGCTATCATCGAGCGTCATGACCTTCGCGGTTTGCCGATAGGTGTAGTTGCTGCGCGCCTGGGCGAAGGCGGCCTCTTTGGCGGCGAACTTCGCGATGATGTCGTCGATTTGCTCAGGGCTGGGGTCTCCGCTGGTGACAGCGAAGGCGGCGCCCGGCAGTATTGCCAACGTGATCAAAAGGAAAGTTGCAACGAAGCGCATGGGTACCTCTTGTTCCTAATATAACGCCGCTCAGCTCAGGATTTGCTTGGCGATTGTCAGCTTCTGTATGTTCGTGGTCCCTTCGTAGATGCGGCCAATCTTGGCGTCGCGATAGAGCTTTTCCACCGGGTAGTCCTTGGTGAAGCCGACGCCGCCGAAGATTTCGACCGCGCGCGAAGCGGTGTCCTCGGCCACTTGCGACGCGAAGTACTTGGCCATGGCGGCTTCGGTGACGAAGGGCAGTCCGGCCACGCGCAATCGGGCGGCGTTGTAGACGAGCAGGCGCGCGGCTTCCACTTCAGTGGCCATCTGCGCGAGTTCGAACTGCACGCCCTGGAAATCGGCGATGGGCTTGCCGAATTGCTGGCGTTGTTTAGCGTAGGCGATGGCGTGATCGAGCGCGCCTTGGGCGAGGCCGGCCATCTGCGCACCGATGGCGATGCGTCCTTCGTTGAGAGTTTCGATCGCGATTTTGTAGCCCTTGCCGACTTCGCCCAGGACGTTGTCGGCGGGGACGAGGCAATCATCGAGGATGAGCTCGCAGGTGGATGAGGCGCGGATGCCGAGCTTGTCCTCCTTCTTGCCGACCTGGAATCCGGGGAAGCCGCGCTCGACCAGGAAGCATGTGATGCCGCGATGGCCCTGCGATGGGTCGGCGTTGGCGAATAGCAGAAACAGGCCGGATTCTGCGGCATTGGTGATCCAAAGCTTGCGGCCGGTGATGGAGTAATGATCGCCGCGCTTTTCGGCGCGAGTGGCGAGGGCGAAGGCGTCGGAGCCGGAGCCGGCTTCAGACAGCGCGAAGGACGCCACCATTTCGGTTGCGAGCTGGGGCAGGTAGCGGCGCTTCTGATCGTCGGTGCCCCAGCGAATGATGACGTTGTTCGCGATGGTGTTCTGCACGTCGACGATGACGGCGGCGGAGGGATCGACGGCGGCGAGCGCCTCAACGGCGAGAACGGCCTGGAAAAAATCGCCGCCCTGGCCGCCGTAATCCTCGGGAATTTCGATGCCCATCAGGCCGAGCTGGAACATTTCGTGGAGCAGGTCCTTGCGGAAGAGGCCGGCTTCGTCCATGGCGCGGACGTGGGGGGCGATGCGTTCGCGGGCGAAGCGGCGGATGGCGTCCTGGAACATCTTTTCCACTTCGCTCAGGACGGTGAGGGGTTGGGGAGCAGCGGCGGGGGCTTCGGTGATGTTCGGCATGTTCCTAGTTTACTGGGGTCGGTTGTTGGTTGTTAGTTGTTGGTTGTTGGTGCGGGCGGTTTCCCGTCGGGCGAGAATCTTTCTGGAGGAGGTGGCGCAAGAGGCATAGTTTTGTGCGCGCGAGTGACGCTTTTTTTGAATTTGCGAAAACGAAGCCAGAAAACGAAGCCAAAATGCGCTCGGGGCCGGGAACATTGGTGTGAGAAGGCATCGGGATGAGAATAGCAATGCGAATTCGACCGGCACGATGACGGGACCGGAAGTCGTTTGAAGCGTAGGAGAACGAGTCGGTCTGCAGCCGTTACTCGCGCGCGTCCCCATTCAGATCGGTAAGTAGTTCGCTGGCTTTTTCTTCGAAAGGGTCCTGAAGCAGGGCGCGGTTCAGATATTCTCTGGCCAGATCGACTTGGCCGCGCTTCTTGAACAAGCGACCGAGGTTCCGAAGCGTGATCGCGTCGTCCGGATCGATCTTTAGCGCGCTCGAAATAGGATTGGGCCAGATCGAAGTCCTTGTATTCGAATTCGTAGATATCGCCAAGGGACCAAAGCGGAACTGTCCAGTCAGGCTGAAGCTGCTCGGCGATTCGAACTCTGCAATTGCGGCATCGATATCGGCGCATCGCCATAGGTAGCTGCCCAGGTAGATATGCGCCCATACGTCGGCCGGGTCAAGTTGGATGGCCTTGCGCAGGTGGCTTTCTCCTTCCGGATTGGTGCCGGGCTTGATGAGCACGTGTCCTAGCTCGCGGTAGGCGCACGCATAGGCTGGATCAAGTTCTAAGGCTGTTCTGAATAGCCTTTGTGCCTCGGAGGGACGGTCCCTCTTGAGAAGCACGCCGAGGTTGTAATAGGCTTCCTCGAATTTTGGGTCGATGTGAATTGCTCTTCGGTAAGCTTCCTCCGCATCGAGGATCTTGCCACTGTTCCTTAGCGCAACTCCGAGCATGCTAAGGACGGCCGGATCTTCCTTGATTTCGCGAGCTCTCTTTAGGTAATTCGCGGCGGTCTCATAGTCTCTGCGATCGATGGCGAGACTTCCTAATCCCATTAGTGCTAACGCCGAGCGGCCGTCGATCTTGAGCGCTTGGTTGAGTGCTTGTTCGGCATCGTCCAAAAGTCCAAGGTCTTCGGTAATGTTCGCGATCCGAAGGAACACGTTGCGGGATGGGTTGGTCTCGGCGAGTTGACGCCACACGCCGAGCGCGCGCTCCAGCTGGCCTTCCTCCTCAAGGCGAATGGCCTCGTCAAACAGCTCTTGCGACATTCATTACTATTGTGGACCACGTGGTGCGGCGGGTGTATAATCGCGACCACTGGAGGCACCATGCGAACGTGCTTCGTTGTTGGACTGGTATTGGCCACGGCTGCGGCCATGGCTGGATTTCAGGGGATGCCGCGATGTTCGGCGGTGGATCCCGACACGGCCAAGAGCGGGGATGCCGTGAGTATTACATGCGAGAACGCGGACAAAGGCTCGGTCGCCGATTTGTATCTCACCGACGGGAAGACCGACACCAAGGCGGCGATTATGGATAGGACCGCGGACAAGATCAAGTTTCAGGTTCCGAAGATCAAGCCGGGGCGGTATCATGTGGCGTTTTTGACGGCGAACAAGGCGTCGATGATCGAGCAGCCGGTGGTGTTAACGGTGGAGTGACGGCACGGAGACGGTGATGTTGCGATAGCGCAAGCCGCCGGTGTGGTCGCCTTGCAGGTAGATCGGGCCGGGGTCGGATTCGCGGCTGTCGAGGGCGCCGCCGGTGATGCCGGGAATCTCGGCGTTATCGATGATGAGCACGCCGTCGCGCACCACCGTTACTGTCCGGCCGATCAGTGTGATGTCGTAGCCCTCCCATTCGCCGGGGCGCGGCGAGACATCGGCGGCGGGAGCGATGAAGCCGTAGATGGATCCCATGGCGTGATATGAGTCGTTCTTGCCGGGCGGTTCGTACTCCACTTGCACCTCATATCGCCCGCGCAAGTACACGCCGCTGTTGCCGCCGGGCGGGCAATTGTATTCGATGTGGAGTTTGAAATCGCCGAAGGTGCGCGCGGTCCGAAGATTCGCTCCGGCGCTTTGGTTTTGAAGTTCGCCGTTTTGAGCGATCCAGTGGTTGTTAGGCTCGTCGCTGCTCACCCAGCCAGAAAGATCGCGGCCGTCGAACAAGGACTGGGGCGCGGTCCAAGCCGCAGGAGGATTCCTGTTCAGCGAGGGCGCGGGGAGGCCCGAGATTGTGCCGTCGGGAGTGCGGCCCGTGAGTTTACGATCTGTTACCGAAAGGTCCCAGGCGGGATCGGTAAAGGTGAGGTGCGATCCTTCGACTTTGACGCCGCGAACGGAGTGCACGCTGCCGGTGCGGCCGACCATGCGGACGGCGGGAGTCGCGCCTTCGTCGGCAATTTCCATCCACGATGGATAAGAGCCCTTGGGAGTTGTGATGGTCAGGTCCCAACGGCCGGCGAAAGGAGAGACAGCGTTGGCAGCAGAGACAAAAGAGAGCAGGACGAGCACTAGTAAAATGGCCCGGCGTTGCATTCGTGTTTCAGTTTATCGGATTTGACTGGGTTGAAACCTAGACCAAGATGCGTCCATCCTATAAGTCAGTACCGTTTCTCCGCCACCTTTATGCTTATTCGCTTGCGATCGTTCGCTTTACTTGTTTCCCTCTGTGCAGTTTTCACGCTGACCGCTCAAGCTCAGCAGGATCGAATCAGAGGCCGCATCAACGATAGTTCCCTGGTTGTGTTGCGGGGCCACGTACCGGGGCGCGCGCTGCGGGCGGTAAATCAGGGGCCTGTGGCGGCGTCGTTTGTTTTGCCTTCGGTAACGATACACTTGGCGGCGTCGGTAAGCCAGGAGGCGGCGCTGCGGCAGTTACTTGCGAGCCAGAAGAATCCGGGCTCCGGGAACTATCACAAGTGGCTGACGCCGGAGCAATACGCGGATCAGTTTGGCGTGAGCCAGAACGATATCGGCCGTATCCGGGCGTGGCTTGAATCGCAGGGGCTGCAAGTGGGAAGCGTGGCGCGCAGCCGGACTTGGATTCGGTTCAGCGGCACGGCGTTGCAAGTTGGGGCGGCGCTGCACACCGAGATCAATCAGTACCTGGAAGACGGCAAGGTCCATTATTCAAACGCGAGCGATCCATCCATTCCGGCGGCGCTGGCGGGAATCATTCAAGGTTTTCGCGGGTTGAACGATTTTCGGAGGAAGCCGCGCTTCATCGCTGGGCCGAGACCGGCCGATTACGTGGATGGCCAAAATCAAATCGCGCCGGATGACTTCGCCACCATTTACGACGTGACCAAGTTATACAACCAGAATATCGATGGGACGGGGATGAAACTGGTGGTCGTGGGGCAAACGCAGATCAACCTGTCGGACATTGAGACATTTCGCAGCAAATTTGGTTTGCCGGCGAACGATCCGCAGTTGATTTTGGTGAAGGGCTCGGCGAATCCGGGTTTCAGCCAGGGAGATATTCCGGAAGCGGATCTGGATTTGGAATGGTCGGGAGCAGTGGCGCGCAAAGCCCAGATTATCTATGTATATTCGACCGATGTGGACACATCGGCGACGGACGCGATCGATAACGTGTATGCGCCGGTGATCAGCATGAGCTACGGGCTGTGCGAGGGCAACGACATGATCGATCTGCCGACCGAAGAATCGCAGGCGTTGCAAGCCAATGCCGAGGGGATTACGTGGTTCGCTCCGGCGGGAGACTCGGGCGCGGGCGATTGTGAAGACTCGGGCGCAGTGATCGCGCAGGATGGGTTGCAGGTGGACGCTCCGGGCAGCGTGCCGGAAGTAACGTCGATGGGCGGCAGCGAGTTTAACGAAGGCAGCGGGAACTATTGGAGTTTCAGCAACACTGGCACCATGGCCTCGGCGCTTTCTTACATTCCGGAGCGAGTTTGGAACGACAGCGAGCTGGGCTTCGGGCTGGCGGCTGGGGGCGGAGGAACGAGCCTGTTTTTTCCGAAGCCGGCGTGGCAAACGGGTCCCGGAGTGCCGGGCAACAGCTACCGCAATGTGCCGGATGTTTCCATCAGCGCGTCGGCGGATCACGACGGCTATGTCGTTCAAACCGGCAACAGAATGCAGATTTACGGAGGGACGTCGGCGGCGGTGCCGACCATGGCGGGCATCGTCACGCTGCTGAACGAATATCTGGTATCGACCGGTGCGCTTAAGCAACCGGGACTGGCGAACATCAATCCCGAGTTGTACCGCCTCGCGCAGAACACGAGCGGCGTTTTTCACGATATTACGGTGGGCAACAACTCGCTTCCGTGCGTGGCTGGTTCGCCGGATTGCGTGAATGGATTTTTCGGATACAACGCGGCATCGGGATACGATCGGGCCTCGGGGCTGGGCTCGCCGGACGCGTACAACCTGGTGCACGCCTGGGTTGGGCAGGATGCGCCGGTAGCGGTGGTGACGGCGGCCATCGATCAGAATCCGGTATTTGAGCAGCCGGGAGCAGATCCAAACGGCAACCGCTGGCAGTTTACGATCACGCTGTCGGAAGAGGCTGGGGTTGCCGCCACGGTGACGACTTTTGCAATCAACGGGAAATCGTACAACGTGGACGCGGTGTTCGGCACCACGAGCATTCCAGCCAACGGATCGATCTCGTCCATGGGATTGGGCTTCAATGTCGCGATACCGAGCGGCGGGTCGACCGAGGTCAAGTTCACTTACAGCGGCACGGATGCGCAGGGGCATCAGTGGTCGGGCGAAATAACGGTTCCGTTCACGGGTCCGCAGGTGCCATTGATCGTGGGCGGCGTGAGCAATGCGGCGTCGGGACAGCAGGCGTATGCGCCGGGCATGCTTGTGAGCGTTTACGGAACGGCGCTGGGAGATGCGGTGCAAACCGCGGGCACGATTCCGCTGCCGCAATATCTGCAAGGGTTCGAGGCTGAAGTTGGCAGCGTGACGGCGCCGCTGTATTATGTGTCGCCGGATCAAGTGAACCTGCAGATACCTTATGAGACGCCGACCGGGTTGCAGACGCTGACGGTGGGCAACCCGTACATCAACGTGAACGCGAACATCCAGGTTGTGGCGGCGGCGCCGGGGATTTTTGTGGAGAACGGGTTCATCTTCCCCCCGTACAATACGGCTGGTCAGGGAAAAGAAACGGCCCTGTACATGACGGGCGCTGGGGTACTGTCGCCGAGCGTGGCGACGGGCGATTCGCCGACGACGTTGACGAATGCTCCCAAGCCAATTCTTCCGGTGACAGTGACGGTGGCGAACCAGAACGCGATGATCGATTTTGTCGGCACCACACCCGGCTTGGTTGGAGTGGTGCAGGTGAACTTCACCGTTCCTTCCGGCGTGCCCGCGGGCGTGCAGCCGGTAGTGGTGACGGTGGGGACCGCGGCGAGTCCGCCGGCGAATCTGATGGTGACGCAATAGCAGCGGGATCGTGATAGGCTTTTCCCCATGAGACGAACACTGTTGTTGATGCTCATCGGGGGAGCGGCTCTGGCGCAGACACCCACGCCGGGAGCCGCGCAAACACCCGCGTTGCCCGACGGCTATGTGGGCCGCAAGGAGGTTACCGCGCGAGGGCTTGCGCCGGCCATGAAGGTGAAGGATCTGGGCCCGGCCGGCCACACCTACGAAGTCACTTTCGGGAAGGGCGACGAAGTGGCGTCGGGGCTGACGGAGTTCGCCGAGAAGAATCACATCACGGCGGGGCATTTCACCGGCGTGGGCGCGTTCAGCTCGGTGCTGCTGGGTTGGACCGATCCGGATAAGCGCGCGTTCAAGAAAGTGGAGATCAATCAGGAGGCGGAGCTGCTGTCGTTTGTCGGCGATATTTCCACGCTGAACGGGAAGCCGTACGTTCACGCCCACGCGGTGGTGGGGTTTCCGGATGGAAGCACGAAGGGCGGGCACTTTCTGGAAGGACACGTGAGCATCGTGATGGAAGTGTACGTGATGGACAATTCGGAGCCGGCTACGAAATAATTCCCTTGCGCACTGCGTAGAGGATCAGCTCGGGCACGCTGTGCAGATTCAGCTTTTGCAAGATGTGGGTGCGATGGGTGTCCACGGTGTAGAGGCTGAGATTGAGGGTATTGGCAACCTCTTTGTTGGTTTTGCCCTCGGCGACCAGTTGTAAAATCTCACGCTCGCGATCGGTGAGTAATTCGTAGGAATTGTCGGCGTCCTTGCGGCCGAGCGCCTGGAAATAATCTTCCTGAAGAATCCGGCTGACCTTGGGGCTGAAGAAAGATCGGCCTTCCATCACGGCGTGGATTGCCGAGATCAGCTCGGCTTTGAGGGCATCCTTGAGCAAATAGGCGCGGGCGCCGGCCCTGAGCGAGCGGATGATGTAGCTTTCGTCGTGATGCATGCTGAGGATCACGACGCCGATGTTGGGATGCTTTTCGACGATCCGGCGCGTGGCCTCGATGCCGTTCATGCTGGGCATGGCGATGTCCATGACGACGACGTCGGGATGCTGATCCTGCGCAAGCTGGAGAGTTTCACGACCGTCGGCCGCTTCACCGACGACAACAAAGCCCGGCTGGCGCTCCAATAGCAGTCGCATGCCGTCGCGCAGGATGTTGTGATCGTCAGCCAGCAGTATGCGAATTTGCGCCATAGGGCACTCCGTTCCAGAGCATTTCCGTTGCGGGCTCCGGATCGCGCGCCGCAACGTCGCGGCGTGGCAGGGTTACGCTCAGGAGCGTTCCGCGCCCGGGTTTTGAATCGATGTGGAAGGTGCCACCCAGATGACGGGCGCGCTCTTCCATGCCGAGCAGGCCCAAACCGCGCACGCGCCGGGGATCGAATCCGCTGCCGTCGTCCTGGACAGTGACGAGGATTTGACCGGATTCGCTGCGCACGGACACTTCGACGGCGCTGGCCTGCGCGTGTTGGGCGCAATTGTTCAGCGCTTCCTGCACGACGCGATAGACGCAGGTTTTGTGTTCTTCGGGCAGCTCGCCGGATAATTCACTGGCTACCTGGATGCGCAAGCCGGTGCGCTTGCCGATTTCGCGGGCCTGCCATTCCAGCGCCGGGAGCAGGCCGAAATCGTCGAGCATGGAGGGGCGCAGCAGGAGCGCCATGTTGCGAATCTCGTTCATTCCGTTTTCCGCGACGCCGCGGATGGAATCCAGATGCGCGCGCACGTTGGGCGCGGGGTCGAGATCGAGCAGATTCTCGGCTTCCATGAGAATGGCGGAAAAAGCCTGCGCGACTTCATCGTGCAACTCGCGCGATAAGGCCCGGCGCTCGTCTTCCTGGGCACGCACCAGGCGCGCCGAAAGTTCCTGGAGGCTGGCTTGGGAATGGACACTTTCCGTCAAGCGCTTTTGAACCTCGCCCTCCAGCCTCAGGATATGGAAGATGGTGAACGCGGCGAGCGTTGCGCCGCCCAGCAGCGTGACGGCGATCATGGCGATCAAGCCGAATTGGAGGCGTCCGAACAGGTCGCCCAGCTTTACGTTGCCGCGCCGGAGAGCCTCTTCGTTCAGCGACTCGATGCGGTCGGCGATTTGGAGCATGGACGTGCGGCGAGGAACCAGTTGTTCATAGAAGAAGGCGTAGCGATACTTACCCCGCTCTTCGGCGGTCCACGCGAAGGTGCGATCCAGGACGTTCCAGTAGGACTCGATCTGAGAGCGCAGATCGTGGAACGGGGCGGCTTCTTCGGGCTCGAGGGCGGAGGCGTAGCTGTTCAAGGCGCTTTCCGAATCACGACGCAGGCCGTCGAGCGTAACGAGTTGCGCCTGGACGCCGGACTGTTCGGGGGCAAGCAGTGAATCGCGGACGAAGGTGCCGGAGAGGTAGATATTGGAGCGTATGCGTTCGAGAGTTCGGTTGCGCGCCAGGAACCGGGCTTGGAGCGCTGTATCGTTGTGACGGAGGCTATTGAGAAACAGCAGAGCCCCGGCTTCGGCGGCTGCCATGATCAGCAGCAGTCCGCCAAATCCCGCCACCAAGACCACTCCTGGACGTTGCCGCATTCTTCCCCCAGTGTAGTCGACGGAACGCGGGAGTAGCTCAGCGGCGGGACGAAACCACACTACTCTAAGGTAGGCGGGAACTGGAAATACGGGAATAGCGTCCATCCTGTATCAGGTTTACCTTAGGCTCAGTATTAAGGTAAGGGTCCGACTGAAATACAGTGCCAACGGGATTCTTTGCGGTGATCCTCCTCCGTATTCTGTAAATACGGAACCTTAGGAGGCTTCGAATGAAATATCAATTCTTGGCGTGCGCGGCCCTGACAGCGCTGTCTTTGACTTTCTCCGGTTGTGCGAAGAAGGTAGCCGCGAAGGCCCCGTCGACACCGGCTGCGCAGACTGCGCAGGCGACGCCCGCGTCTCAGGCCGGCACCCGCGCGAGACTATTCGCGGCCGGCTCAGACTGCATCGAGCACGCCTTCGCGCACGCCGGATGCCGCTACGCGAGCGAGGATCCAGGATCTGCTGAACCGCATCCAGGATGCATATTTCGACTACAACAAGCACACGCTGCGCCCGGACGCGGAAGTGGCTTTAAAGACGGACGCGCAGACGCTGGCCGACATCATCAAGCAGTACCCGGACTTCAAGCTGACGGTGGAGGGATTTGCAGACGAGCGCGGATCGGATGAATACAACCTGGCGCTGGGCGATGCGCGCGCCAAGCAGACCAAGGAGTATTTGTCCACGCTGGGGCTGCCGGCCAATCAACTGGCGACGATCAGCTACGGCAAGGAAAAGCCGGTGTGCACCGAGCATGATGAAACTTGCTGGCAGAAGAATCGCCATACGCACATCACGCAAGCGCAGGCAAATTAGCTATTGCTGTTTCGATAACCGCGCTAGCACCCGTTCAATCGCAGCGTCATTTGGATTGGACGGGTGAGGCGCGCCGCAGAGTTTTTCCTCCTGCCTCCAAAGGTCCTCGGCGAGCGTGAGATTTTGGCTGGTGGCATCGTCCAGAGCGCGCCGGCGCGGGTGGCTGCCGAGAACTTCATGTGCTCGGTCTGTGGTTTCCGTATTGGGCTGGCACTTCTCGATTCGCATCACTTCAGCCTCCAGCAGTTGCTTGCTCCGGTCGAAGCGCTCGGCGGCCCCTAGCCCGCGCGCGTCAGGATCGAGCGCGAGGACTCTTTCGATGAGATCGAGCTGGTTCTTTGTGGCCGTGTCCGACGGATTGAGCTGGAAGGCTTTCTGGAAGGCGTCGCGAGCTTCCTGATACCGTTCCAAAGCAAGGTCGGCCGCGCCGAGAGCCGCATAAGCATCCCCATCGCGGGGGTCCGCTTTGAGCATCAGCTGAAGGTCCTCCGCCGCCTCTAGATTTTGCCCAGACTTTTCCAGTAAGGCAGCCAGTTCGAGGCGCGCTTGCGTGCGGGTCTTATCGGTGTTGGCCGGCCAGGCGCCATCGATCGCCCGGCGATAGAACTTCACGGCGTCGGCGGTTTTGCCTTGACCGGCGGCGATGCGGGCTTCACCAAGACTGGCCAGAGCGTTTTCCGGATCGCGCTTCAGGAGCGCGTTCAAATAGACGGAAGCCTCCGCGGGATGATCGGCCTTGGCCAGAGCGAGGGCGAGAGCCAGGCGGAATTGTGTATTGCCCGGGGCCGCCGATAGCGCATCGCGGAACTGCTGCACGGCTTCTTCGTCACGATTCTCCTGCAAGAATTCGTTGCCGGTTTTGTAATATTCCTGGGCTCGCTCCGATCGCGCGGAACGATAGTAGTAGTTCAAGAACCCGATGACGAGCAAAACCGCCAGTCCGGCGGCGATCACTCCCGGCACCAGTCTGCGAGACGCCTGGACTTCCTCGGGTGGGCGTTGCGCGTGGCTCTTTTCTCCCGCCACGCCGTACGCGTTGAGGATGTCGTTGAGCGAGACTACGCCTTTCAGATCGCGAATGTCGGCGCGTCCGACGACCGGCAGGACGTTCAACTTGCTTTGCGCCATCCGGCGCAGCGCCATGTCGAGCGGATGATCCATGTGGACATGCGGAAAGTTTTCGCCGGTCAGGTCAGGGTTCGGAATGTCCAGCGGCAACAGAGCGCTGAGCAGACGATCGCCATGGCCTTCGGCGATTTCGCGCTCCACCTCGGCGAGAGTGATCATGCCCGCCAGTTGTGCACCATCCAGGACGGGCCAGGCGTTGCGATCGGCATGCAGATAGCTCACGGCATCTTCGACGCGGTGCGTCAACGCCAGGAAATTGGCCGGGGCTTCGGCTGCATCGCGCACAATGAGGAGGCCTTGGCGGTAGCGAAGCCCGGCCGGCAGATGCAGACCATCCTGGTGCTGCAGCG
This sequence comes from Bryobacterales bacterium, assembly GCA_963772905.1. GTDB lineage: Bacteria > Acidobacteriota > Terriglobia > Bryobacterales > Bryobacteraceae > Palsa-89. The sequence continues at coordinate 802,294 of CAVYZD010000003.1, forward strand.
CTTCGTAAATGGGCTCTTCCTGGAGACGGTAGGAGATGTAGTAGCTGATCAGGTTCGCGATCATGAGCGGCACGATGATGGAATAGTCGCGCGTCATCTCGAAGATCATGATCACGGATGTGAGGGGTACTCGAACGATACCGGCAAAGAGCGCGCCCATGCCGACCAGGGCGTAGGCGCCGACGCCGCCGGTGAAGTCGGGTAGGAGCTGGTGCGCGACCGTGCCGACAGCGCCGCCGAGCATCGCGCCCATGAACAGGGCCGGGCCGAAAATCCCGCCGGCATTACCGGTACCGTAGCAACTTGCGGTAGCGAGCACCTTCAACAGCACCAGCAGCGCCATGATTTCGAGCGTCATTTGCCCGTTGAGCGCTTCGCTGACGTGGCCGTAGCCGACGCCCAGAACATCGGGCACAAACCATCCCATCAAGCCGACTGCCAGGCCGCCTGCCGCCGGCTGCATCCATTCGCTCCATTTCGGAAGCGCGAGAAAATACTTGCGAATCGCGAGCAGCAGCTTGACGAACGCTACCGAGACCAAGCCGCCTGCGACGCCCAGCACCGCATAGGTGAGGAACTCGATCGGGCTGACGAGCTGGTAGGAAGGAACGTGAAACAGCGGCTCATCGCCGAGCAGCAGGTGCAAGGTGACCCAAGAGGTGGCGGAACCGAGGACGATGGAGCCCAGCACCGGGGCGTGCAGGTCGCCCATCACTTCTTCGAGCGTGAACAGCACGGCGGCCACGGGTGTGTTGAAAGCCGCCGCGAGAGCCGCCGCCGAGCCGACGGGGATCAGCTCGCGGATCCGGTTCGGACCCAGGCCCAGACGCCGTCCCAGCACCGAGGCGATGCCCGCGCCCACTTGTACGGACGGTCCTTCACGGCCGAGCGCGATGCCGCTTGCAAGCGACGCCGAGCAGCAGCTGAATTTTCCGACCACGGTGCGAAGGCTGATGAAACCGTCGCGCAGAAACAGCGCCGCTTTGGTCTGCGGGATGCCGCTGCCGCGGGCGTTGGTAAAGAAGCGCGACAACAGATAGCCGGTGATCAGCGCGCCGCCGGTTGGGATCAATACGCGCCGCCAAGCCGCGCCCCCGGCCGGATACATGCGGGCGCCCAGGTTTTCGGTGACGTAGATGAAGGCGGCCACCACCAGGCCGACTACGGCGCCGATGATCAGCGTCAGGAGCAGGAGGATTTTGTCTTCGTACTGGAGGAGCGAGTCGCCGTTGGTCCAGTGTGTAAAAAGGCGGCTGCGCCAGGATTCAGAGGAGGGAACTGTAACTGCGCTCGGCGTTGACACCCGTTTTGAGGATAACAACTTGGGGGTTAGCCGCGCAGTAATTGTGGCACCCGCTGGAAGTGGGAGTCGCGAGTGATTAGCGTGAGATCATGCTGCAACGCAAGCGCGGCAATCCAAAGATCTTTGTCCGGGATGGGCGTACCGGCGCGTTTCAATTGCACGAACAGGCGCGCGTAGTGTTGCGCGGTTTCCCGTTCGAGCAGTAAAACTCCAACCGTGGATTTGGCGAGGAGGCCCTGGAGGAGGAGATCGTTCCGGTGTTACCCATGGGCACAGCCGTTCAGCCAACTCCGCGTCGCCTTGGAATACGTCAGTGAGGCGGTTGGTGTCGAACGCGAGCCTCACTTCTGCACCGGCCTCACTTCCACTTGTCCCAATCGATTTGGCGTTGTGCAGCGATGATCTCGTCGAAGGCCGGATCGGGAGTCCACTGGCCAACGAGGTTCGAACGCCCCCTGCTTGGATATTCGAGCGCTTCGTTCATCAGCTCATTCACCTCCGGAGGAATGCCGCGAACTGGGTACTCCGCGCATTGTTTCGCCCGCTTCTTCATGTTTGCGTGATAGCGTGTAGGGCGTATAGATGCCGACGATTTTGACACATGCATTCGCTGGATCCGCTATCGCCCAAGTGCTTGCTCCGTGCTCGTTAAGAAATGAAGTCACCTGGATCGCGGCGGGGTGCGCGATGCTGCCGGACGCGGATGTTCTCGGGTTCGCGCTGGGCATCCGCTATGACGACCTGTTTGGACACCGCGGATTCACACACTCGCTTTTCTTTGCCGCTGTGGTGGCTCTGGCGGTCACGGGATTGTTGCGGAGCAAAATTCAGGGCCGCGATGTGGTGCAGGTGTTTGCTTGCATCTTCGCTGCGACCGCTTCGCATGGCATTTTGGATGCGTTTACCAACGGCGGACGGGGAGTTGCCTTCTTTGCTCCGTTCGATGCGGCGCGCTATTTCTTTCCGGTTCAGCCAATCCTGGTCTCGCCGATCGGGCTAACCGCATTCCTGACCTGGCGTGGCCTCGCGGTACTCGAAAGCGAAATGGCCTGGGTGTGGCCCGCGTCAATCTGTGTTTTTCTATTCGCTCGCTTCGCGCGCTGCCGCCATGGGCGATAGCATCAGATGCGCCGGAGCATCAGGAGGCTATGAGGTTCGCGCCGCGTGTCGCCACCAAGTTGACCAGTTCGGCGGGATGGATGGGTTTGGAAATATAAGAGTCCATGCCGGCGGCGAGACAACGTTCCCGGTCGCCTGTCATGGCATGGGCCGTGGTGGCGATGATCGTGATGTGGCTGTCGCGCTCCTGTTTGCGAATGGCGCGTGTGGCTTCGAAGCCGTCCATGATGGGCATCTGAACGTCCATGAGGATAAGATCGAAAGGCTGGCCGGCGAGCAGATCCAGAGCCTCCTTGCCATTGCCCGCCAGCACCACGCGGTGCCCCTCTTTTTCGAGGATGCGCTGGGCCAGGCGCTGATTCACTGGATTATCTTCCACCACCAGCACGCGCAGCTTCGGATGGGATTGGGCGGCGCTGGGCGCGGCTGGCGCTGCGTTTGTCACCAGGGATGGTCCGAGAAGCGCGGTGGAGATTGCGGCGCGCAGCTCGGCGCTGCGAACTGGTTTTGTCAAATAGGCAGAAATCCCGAGTTCGCGGCAACGCGCGACATCCTCCCGTTGCTGTCCGGAGCTGAGTACCATCACCAGAGCTCGCGGGAAACCGGGCCACTGATTGTGCATGCGCTCGGCGACTTCGAACCCGTCCATCCGGGGCATGTGGACGTCCAGCAGCACCAAGGTAAATGGGTCGCCATCATCGGCTGCGCGCCGCAGCATTGCTAACGCCTCCTCGCCGCTGGGGGCCGAGGCGGGGCGCATCTGCCAGTTCTGTAGTTGCAAAGTGAGAATCCGGCGATTGGTCGCGTTGTCATCGACAATTAGAACTCGCACACCATCCAGAAACGCGGTGTTGGATGCGAAGGAATATTCGGCAGCGTTGACCCGGCCGAAGCGCGCGGTGAAGTGGAAGCAGCTACCCTGGCCCGGTTCGCTCTCCACCCAGATCCTGCCCTGCATCATCTTTACCAAGCGGCTGGAGATGGTCAATCCGAGGCCGGTGCCGCCGAAGTCGCGGGTGGTGGACCCGTCCGCTTGAGAAAATGCCTCGAAGATGATTTTCTGTTTCTCCCGGGCGATGCCGATGCCGGTGTCCCGGATTTCAAAATGCAAGCACAGATCGTCCGGGCTGCCGCTTTCCAGGCGCACCGCAAGCAGCACCTCGCCGGCCGGTGTGAACTTGATAGCGTTTCCGACCAGGTTGAGCACGATCTGGCGCAGACGAATCGGATCGCCCAACATGTACTCGGGGGTCTCGGCACTCACTTCCAGCAGCAGCTCCAGACCCTTGGCTTCAGCCCGCAGCGCCACCGATTTGACGGCTTCTTCCAGGCTTGACCGCAGGTGGAAAGGCAGTGGGTACAGATCGAGCTTACCCGCTTCGATCTTGGAAAAATCGAGCACGTCGTTGATGACGGCCAGCAGCGAATCGGCGGAAATCTTCACGGTCTCCAGGCACTCGCGTTGATCGACGCTCAGTTCAGACTCCAGCAGCAGCTCGGTCATCCCCAGCACACCGTTCATGGGAGTGCGGATCTCGTGACTCATGTTCGCCAGGAACTCGCTCTTGGCGCGGCTGGCGGCTTCGGCGCGCTCTTTGGCCTCCAGGAGTTCGGCGGTGCGGACGGCGACCTGGGACTCCAGGCGATCGCGCTGGGCCTGCAGTTCCGCGTTGCGCGATTCGATTTCCGAGAGCATTGCATTGAAGGTGTCGATCAGCCGTCCCAAATCGTCGTCGGCGCTTTTCACCGCGCGCACGGAATAGTTTCGTTCCGCGGAAATCGCCTTCGCCACTCCGGCCAGGTGTGCGATGGGGCCCGAAACAACCCGTTGCAGCCGGAGCGAAAGCATGAACGCCAGCCCGGCCGCTCCCGCCAGAATCAAAAGCAGCACGAGGCCAAAACGCCGCAGGCGGGCGCTCAGTTCTTTCAGATCGGATTCCACATAGATGGTGCCCAGGACCTGGTCGTTGAGTTGAATAGGCTGGTAGGTAACCAGCCGCCCAAATTCGAACCAGGTTCCCGCAGCGTGGAACGGCGGCGCCGAGCGCGGGGATCCAGCGTGGTACCCGGCGAAGGGGCTGCCGTCAGCAGCATAGATGTACGCCATGACGATGTGCTGCATGGGCTTGAGACCGGCCAGCACTTCATCGGCCGCCCTGGGATCGTGGAAGGTTAGCGCCGCAGTGCTATTCAAGGCGAGAATTCTGGCCAGGACCTCGACGTTGTTCCGCATTTCCGCGCGCTTGGAAATCTGGTCGTAAGTCAGGATAGCCGCGCACGCGAGCCACAGCGCCGCGCCGGCCGTGAACATGATGATGATCAGCAGCTTGTGCCTCACTGGCAAGTTTCGATATTTGGCGGCAAGTTGCATGGGATTACTTTTTCACGATCCTCGCCAGGCTCAGCAGCCGGGAGCTGATTCGCACTCGCCCGAGTGCCGCCGCGCCCAGGTTGATCAGGATGCGGATCCGGTCATCCTCAACTTCGAGGCCGATGATTCCGCCCTCCGCCGTGAAATCGCTGGTATCGCCGACGGTCAGAACCCCGCTAAGCTGGGGGTCTTTAAGAATCGAGCGGAGGTGCTTGCGCTCCGACGAGCTAACGAACAGAATCTGGCAGCCGGTTGCCTGCCGTACGCCGGAGATCTCCCGCGCCGACAGCTTGCGATCCTGGACGGACTTGCCGATGACGGCTTGATCGAGCGCGGGGCCGAAGGGATTTTCACCGAGCACGCAAATGACGATGGGGCCGGGGCTTTTGAGGACGTCCCGGGGCCACTCCACGAACCCAGCGAAGCTCGAGACAAAGGCGGCTTTGAGGCGGTATTCTTCCACTGCTTGGGCCGGTGCCGGCGTTGGCTCGGCCCCGAGTGCCCATGAGGCACATGGCGCCAAGGCCAGGATCAACTGGACGGCCGTTCGCATTCTTGTTCAATCTCTTTTTACGGATATTTCAAACCCTAAGTAAATCGTCCGCCCTCGATTCGCGAAAATGGAATCGCCTGGGACGTCTTTCCAATCCGGAAGCCATACCGCGGTGTTGGTCAGGTTCTCGGCATGCCCTACCAGCGCCAAGCGATTGGCGGAACGGGTATGGACGTACTTGGAAATATCCCAGCGCAAATTCGCGTTGAGCAGCGAGTAGGCTCCGGGCTTGGGATTGAGAGCGGCGGAATAGCCGGTGACAGGGCCTTCAAAGACATCGAACAGTCCGGCCGTGAGGCCATTGCTGGATTCATAGCTGATGCCCGCCTTGGCGCCGAAGTTGGGAATCGGCGTGATGTTCGGGCTAGCGCTTTGATTTGAATCCACATCGAATTGATAGGTAGCCGAGCCGGTGAAGAAGAAGCTTTTTTTGAAGTAGTATTTGCCTTCCGCTTCCACACCGTGGAAGGTTGTTCTGCCGAGATTCTCGTAGGTTCCCGCAGTGGTGGCATTGGCTTGAACGATGTTGTCGGTGAGCACGCTGTGAAAATAGTCGACGCTGGCTTGAAAGCGATTTCCCTGATAGCCCAAGTCGACGTCGATGGTTGCTACTTTTTCGGGAACCAGATCGGGATTGCCGAGCAGGCTGGGTCCGCCAATGGCCGGCGGCGGGATGTAATGCAGCAAGGTCTCATTCAAGCTGGGGGCGCGGAATGCCTGACTGTAGAGGGCCTTTAGGCTCCAGCGCGAAGTGGGAGTCCAGATGAGCCCGCCGCGCGGAACCACATTTAGGCTGATGTCGTCGATTTTGTTGGCCTGAAATCCACCGATGAGTTTGATGGTGTCGGTTAGCTCGTGATCGGCCTGCCCGTAGAATGCGCCGCTCGGCCGGCTGCCATTGGAGATGATGCTGGCCGGGCTGACGCCGTAGAACACCTCCTGTCCCTGAATGTAATCGTAGAGCGCGCCGAACGTAATCTGATCGCGATCGCCAAGCTTTACAACGTTGCTCCATTCAGCCAGCGCCTCATAGGAATCTCTGCTGATAAAGGGGATTGCGGTCTCCGCGCTGAGCGTGGTGCGGGTATAGGTAAGGTTGAAATTCATGTCCCACCGGTCGGTTGCTTTGAGGTGATATCCAAGATCGGCGAAACCGCGCCTCCAGCGGGCGATTCCGACTTCGCCTTCCAGATATGCGGTGGTCCAATCCGTGTAAGAAGACATCAGGGTGAGGCCTTTATAGTCCAGTTCCAGGTAGGCACCCTTGCCGCGATCGGGAATGGCGGCGTTTTGGACCCCGAAAATGGTGTTGGCCGACGCAGTGAACCAGTCTGGGTATTGATGGAACTGCCCGGATCCAACGATGCTCAGGTCGCCATGTTTCACGAAGACATTTCCGGAGCCCGCGGCCGCGCCCGACGGTCCGCCTTCGCCAGTCATCGTCAGCGCATTGCCCTCGGCCTTCTGCGTGATCAGGTTCACGACCGCCGAAAAAGCATCCGAGCCGTAGAGCACCGAACCGGGACCTTTGATCACCTCGATCCGCTCCAGAATGCTCACCGGAAAGGTTTCCAGCAGATCGCTCGCGATGCCGCCTTCCAGCACTTCGCGCGTTGGACGCCCGTTGATGAGAAAGAGAATGTGGCCTCCGTTGATTTGGGTCTGGTCTCCACGCGCCGCTATGATGCTTCGATCGGTGAAGGACGCCGTGCTGCCAGCGAGGCCCGGAACGCGCTCCAGAATTTCGCGCAGCGTCATTCCGCCGAAGCGCTGCAACTCATCCCGCGTTACCACCGACATGACGCCTGGCGCATCGGAGAGCTTCTCAGAAAACTTCGAGGCCGTGATGACCCTGGTGTTGAGAAGCGATTGCAGATCAATACTCGATCGATCCGCCGGCGTGGCAGAATCGCTCTGCGCATCGCCGGATGGTCCGGCGGGAACCGGGTCGTCGGTGGCAAGCGCCAACCCCGGCAGCAGGGCAAAGCACGTTGCGCAAAATGCCGCGCATAGTCTACGTCGAGGGCTCATTCCAAGGTCACCAGCTTTCGTTGGATTCAGTTCCACATCTGGTCTTATCGACCACCGCGAAAGCTATGAGAGCAGAGACATTTGGGCTCCGGCGGCACAAGCGGCCGGCGGGCGCGCGCTGCGGTCTCGTGGTACATTTGATCTTTCACCGCGCCAAGTCGCAACAAAGACGCATGTCCGTACAGATCCTATTGCAGGGCAAGTTATTGGGTGTCGAGGAGTTTCTGCCATCCGGGCAACCCGCCGAAGCCCTCCTCACCGGGCGCCTGCGCTGGGTGAGTCTGCTGAGCGAGATTCTGCCGCGCGCCCTCATTGCCGAGTTGGGACTTTCCAAGATGCTGCTCGGATCGAGCGGAGGCGATCAGTTCCTGGTGGTTCTTCCCGATGAGGTGCGATCGCAAGCCACGGAGTTTCTGGCGGCGGCGCGCGCCGGGATTCGCGAGCTGAGTCAGAATCGGCTGGAATTGCTTTGGGCGATTACCGAGAACCTGGGCGATTGGACCGTGGTCCGCAAACGCTTGAACGAGGAGTTTCAGCGCAAGCAAGGGACGCCGCTGGCGGCCACCGGGTTCGCGCAGCCGAAAGCCGCCCCTGAAGTTGGCTCGGATTATTTCGAGAGCCTGGGCGGGTCGTTGCGGGATGCGGTGGATGTCGGCTGGTCGCCCGATTCGCCGGCTACGATATTGACGGCCGGCGGGAAGCACTCTTGGACCATCGGTACGTCGGCTGATTCGGTGCCGCTCGCGCGACACACCGCGCTCACCGATGACGGTCGAGAAGCCGCCACCGCGCCGGTTCTGGCATCGCGGGCCGGGGGACGTCCGGTGTGGGGAGTTTTGCGAGGCGACGTGGACAGCTTCGGCATCCGCATGCGGCGCCTGCAGAGCATCGAAGAGTACGTGCAGCTTTCGGTGCTGTACAAGCAATTTTTCGCGGGTGAAGTGGAAGTGTTGTGTTCGCTGCCTGAGTTCTGGCGCAAAGTGAATCTGCTGCACACCGGCGGCGACGATTTTGCCGTGTATGGGGCGTGGGATGCGCTGATCGGATTCGCGCGCGAGTTGCAGCGGCTGTTCCAGCGCTTCACCGAGGAGCATCTGAAAGAATTTCCGGGGCCGGAAGGCAAGACCATTACGATGGCGCTGGCGCTGGCGCCGGAGCTGGATACGCCGCTCGGTTCGGTGTATGGCCGATCGCGCGATCGGCTCGAAATCGCAAAGTCGGCTGATAAGGATTGTTTTTTCCTGCTCGGCCGCACGCTCGAATGGAAGCAACTTTCAGACGCCGCCGAGCTCAAGGACGAGCTCACGGCGATGGTGCGGGAATTTGGAGTGGCGCCTCAGTATCTGCGCGATTTATGCGGTATTTATCGCGAAACGCGGCGCGCGCCGGGCGCCAAACGCGTGGAGCGGCCCTGGCGATTCCATCGGCGGCTGCTGCGGATTCTGGGAACTTCGCGCTCCCGCGATTTCCAAAAAGCTCGCACCAGCTTGATCGCGGACCTGGTTGGCAAGAACCCGGCCAACCTGAAATTGCGTCCGTCGGGCCGCGTAGCGCTAGAATGGGCCAGATTGTCAACGGAAGGCCCGTCAGAGAATTAACGTACAATACAGAGGTTTGGATGGCTGATACTCCCGAGATTGAGCAACAACCACGCGCTGCTGAAGCGCAAGCCGCGCCCGCCGCGGTGGAAGCCCCGCCGGTGGAGCGTCCGGAACGCAAGCCAGGGCCGCAGGGCGATCGTCCGCAAGGAGAGCGTCCGCAAGGAGAGCGTCCGCAAGGAGAGCGTCCGCAAGGAGGCCGCGGTCCGCAGGGACAAGGGCGCGAAGGTGGAGGACAACGGCGCGAAGGTGGCCCAGGGCAGGGAAATCGCGAAGGCCGGGGCGGCCCCCACGGCGGACGGGAAGGTGGCCGTGGGGATCGTGGTGACGACAGACGAGACGACCGGCGTGGCGGCGATCGCGGACGCTTCGAAGGTCCACCGGAAATCGACATCGAGAAGCTAATCTCCGATCCGTTGTATCTCGATAATCAGGCGCATGGCGTGGTGAGCCGCATGCGCGATATGGATTCAGGCACCAAGAGCCAATTGCGCCGTCTCTACAATGCCGTTCGCCGCGCCGTCCGGACGCCGGAGAACGAGCGGCAGCAGCAATTCGTGATGCTGCGGGCGCGTCTGGCCTACACCATCGCGCGCCATTCGTTGCGCAGCCTCGATCCGCTGGAGAAGCTGCTGCTGCAGGTGACGCGTAAGAACGAAGCCCGCGGCTACGAGCGGTTTCGCGATCTGTTCGAAGCTATAGTGGCCTATAACGAATAACCCACGAGAATCCTAGGAAACCCGCCGACATGAGTTCGCATACCGCGCAAACGGAATTGAAGCTGATTGGAAAATTGATTGTGGAAGGCGACATCGCCTGCCAAACGGGGCTGCATATTGGGGCCGGGAAAGGGTCGCTCGAAATCGGCGGAGCGGATAATCCGGTGGTGAAAGACGCTTTCGGGCTGCCGTACATCCCGGGCAGTTCGCTGCGCGGCAAGCTGCGCTCGCTGCTGGAACAATCTTCTGGGCTTGCGGTGCCCTCGGAGCTGGTCTATCTGTCGAAGCGCAAGGGCCAGGAAGTGCGCATTCATCAGAGCGAGCGTCCCGACGACGAAGTTTGTCTGTTGTTCGGGCGCAATCCGGGGCGGATGGAGCGGGTCTCGGGCGATGCAGTGGAATCGAGCGCGGCCACGCCGGCGCGGCTCACCGTGTATGATGCGCCGCTGATTTCCGAGAGCATCACGCCGCAGATGCGCGAGAACATGGACGATGAGTTGACCGAAGTGAAGAGCGAAAACGCGATCGACCGCATTACGTCGCAGGCCAATCCGCGCACGCTGGAACGTGTTCCGGCGGGCGCCCGCTTCCATTTCCGCATCGTGATGGATGTTCTGTGTCCGGAAGATCGCGAGCTGCTGCCTCGGCTGGTGGAAGGCCTTCGGCTGCTCGAAGACGACAGCCTGGGCGGCGGAGGGTCACGCGGCAATGGGCGCGTCGCGCTGTCCAGCTTGAAGCTCACGTGGCGGGGCCGCGGTTTTTATGCGTCTGGTTCGCCGGAACAGGAGCTGCTGACCGGGTCCGATCTGTCGGCCGTGCAGTCGCTCGTCACCGCGGCTGACTTCGCCGAAAAGCTCGCTGAGTAGGCATGTCGCCGGCTTCCTCCAACTTAAGTTACGCGGTTCGATTTCGTCCCGTGGGTCCGTGGCGCTTCGGGCCGGATTCGGGCGCGCGCGATCGCGTGGACTTGATCTATCACAGCGACGCGCTGTTTTCGGCGGTTTGTTCGGCGATGTCGCAGCTTGGGCTGGCTGATGAATGGCTGCAAGCGACCGTGGCCTCGGCCGGCGCGCCCGCGGTGCGATTCAGTTCGTTTTTTCCGTTCGTGGGCGAGACCTTGCTCATTGTGCCGCCGCGCAGCCTGTGGCCGCCGCCGGAGTCGGCCAAAATTCGCTATAAGGGGGCGCATTTCGTTCCGCTATCGGTGATCGAGTCGCTGCTGGCCGAGAAGGCGATTGACGAAGACCGTTGGGCCGTGGACGGCGAGAGCGAGTGTCTGGTGCCGTCCAGTCAAGGCCGCGGGCCGTTTCGCGTGGCGTTGCGATCGAGCGCGGGTGTGGACCGGGTGCATGGCGCGGCGGTGGAGACTCATTCGACGGCGTGCCTCGAATTCGCGCGCGGCGCCGGCTTATGGACGATCGTGCAATTTGCCGGCGAAGCGGCAGCATCGCAATGGCAAGCACCGGTGCGAAGCGCGCTCTTGTTGCTGGCTGATTCGGGTTTGGGCGGCGAGCGGTCGCGCGGATGGGGAAGATCGGAAGCACCGGAGTGGCAGGCGTGGATTGCGCCAAAGCCTCCTGCCGCGGAGCAACCTGTCGAACAAGCGCAGTGGCTATTGTCGTTGTACACGCCGTCGGAAAACGATGCGGTGGATTGGAAGCGCGGGAGCTACTCCACCGTCTCGCGCAGCGGACGCATCGAAAGCCGTGCGCGCTGGGGCGAGCCGAAGCAGGCCACTACGATGATCGCCGAAGGCTCAGTTCTATTGGCGTCGAGCGAGTTGCGCGGCGCGGCCAGCAATGTGGCGCCCGAGGGGTTTCCGCATCCGGTGTATCGCGCCGGATTCGCGGTTACGGTTCCGATTCCGTGGCGGGTGGCGGCATGAATTATCGCCTGACGTGTCTGACGCCGACGCTGGTTGGCGACGGCCAAAGGCTTTCTCCCATCGACTACATGGTGTGGAAGGATCACGTCAACGTCCTGGATCAGTGGCGGATTTTTCGTCTGCTGGCAAAAGGCCCGCGCCTGGAAAGTTATCTCACGCAACTAAAAAAGGCCGACAAGCTCGACTTCGCATCGTGGGGCGGCTTTGCGCAGAACTACGCCGGCCGGCGAATCCCGTTCGAACATGCGAGCTCGACGCAATATTGGGAGCGAACGCACGCGGAACATTTGTTCATTCCGACGTTTAGTACCGGACCGAGCGGCCCTTATTTACCGGGCACGGCGATCAAGGGGGCGTTTCGCACCGGCGTGGTCCATGGACGAATGACCGAGCGGTTGGTCACCGATCTTGCGGCGCGTGTGAGTTCAGAAGGCCGAATGCCGCGGCGGCCGGGGATCTCGGTGGAAGAATCCGCGCTGGGGCCATCGGGAGCCGATCCGTTGCGCGTGCTGTCGGCCTACGATTCCAAGACCGTTCCCGCGAGCACGTTCAAGATCTATCTGCTGCGCACGTCGACGCTGGAATCGCGCGGCCCGGGCAAATTGGAGCTGGCGTGGAAGCAGACGCCGCGGGGCAACGTGAAGCGCGCTGAAGACGCGACGCCTGTGTTCGCCGAGATGGCCGCGCCGGGGAGCGTGTTCGAAGGCGAGTGGCATCAGAATGCGTTTCTGTCGCAGCCCGAAATCGGCAAGGCGTTGCGGCGGCGCGCGCCGATCGATGCCGAGGCGATGTTCGAGCTGGTGAACGGTTACACCGAGCAACTGTTGCGCATCCAGAGACAATACGCCGAGTGGACGGGGCTGGCGTTGTTGAAATCGACCGTGGAGCAACTCGAAGCGCGGCTTGCTCAGGTGCGCGAGGCCAAGCGGGGATGCGTGCTGCCGCTCGGATGGGGCGCGGGCTTTCTCTCGAAGGTGGCGATTCTGAATACGCAAGACGAAGCGTATCGCGGCATTTTGCGCGAGGTCGGGCTCTATGCGCGGGCGATTCAGTCGGGGCTGCCGTTTCCGAAGACGCGGCGGATTGTGTTTTTGGGGAACCAGCCGGCGAGTATTCCGGGGTTCGTGCATTTGGAAGTGACGGCCTAGCGTTAAGGGACCGGAATTCGATAAATATTCCGGTGCGTGCTGACAATCGGATAGGCGAACACCGACGGGTCGGGACTCATGAAAGCTCTCGGCTGTCCAATGGTGCGCGCGGCTGGAAGGGAACTTTCGACGTCGGTCAACTGAAGCCCTCCGGCCGAGAAGGGCGGGAGAACGGCGCCGGAGGGGAGTGGAATCGCGTAGGTCTGCAAGACCCGTTCGGAAAATAAATAGAGCAGCTTTCCGTCGCGAGACCAGCTAATCAATGGAGGAGTCACGCCGCGGTCCTCCGCGCCACCGGATGCGCAACCGGCGCATACCGGAATGGGAGGGCCACCGGTGGTGGAATAGACGTTGACATCCGCCCCTACCCATGCGGCCACCCACTTGCTGTCGGACGAAATATCGTAAACGAAGACGGCCGGGTTTGGAATGACCTTGCGCAGGCCGGTGCCGTCTGTTTTGATCGTCTGCAGGTACATATCTCCGGCTCGGCCTCCGACGAAATAGACGTCTCCATCGGGAGCGAACAGAGCGCGAATGCAATCCTGATCCGACAATCGGCGCGGCGAAGAACTGCCGTCGGTGGCGCCGATCCAGAGCGGAGCATGCCCGGAGCCATCCGCGGTAATGAAAATCACCTGCTTGCCATCCGGAGAAATGTTGTAATGTTCCATGAGGAAATCCGGCAAAAGGCGCTCCTGCTTGCCGGTTTCCAGTTCCGTGTCCCACAATTCACCGCTTACAAAGCGGCTGTTGGCCTTGGAGCGCTGCAAATAGTACAGGCGCTTCCGATCGGAAGAGAACGACGGAAGATAAGAATATCCTTCGAAGGTAATTTGGCGCTCGTGCCCCGAATCGTGAACCCACAAAGTACTCTGGCTCTCGCCGATCGACGTCACGAACGACTTTCCATCGGGGGCAAATGAGATCCCCTGTTCTTCGGTAGCACCCGACGTCACTTGCTCGGGCGCGCCATTGGGGAATCGCTGCCGCCAGATGTGGTAGCCGCTTCCAGTGTTCGCGGCGACGTACATCCACCTGCCATCGGGCGACCATGCTGCGTCGGTGCACTGTGCGGGTTGGGGCCCCACGCGGCGCCCCGCTGAGCTTCCATCAAAAGGCACGAGGCGACAGGGCAACCAGCCGCTGGCGTTCATTTCGACCACCAGAATCGACTTGGAATCAGGCGAAAGATACGACCGGTGAGCCATGCCGGTCAAGTCCGCCGGCAAGTACACCGTTCGTTGGTCCTGGCGGCTCTGTGACGCCGTAAATATTCCCATGTGGATGCCTTCGCCCGTGTATGCCGAATATAGGACGCGCGGTGGCTGTGCCTGGCCGCCAATAAAGCTCAGGCCTTCTGCATTCGCCAATAGATGCGTCGGCTCGCCTCCCAGCATCGGAACGGTCCACGTATTTCTGCCTCCCAGTGCGTAGGCGATTCGCGACTGGTCCGTGGAGAAATTAATGGGGCCCATCTTTGAGCGGCCGTCATGGGTCAACTGCACCGGCTCGCCATCGGGAAGCTGCTTCACATACACGTCGCCCGGACCTTGGAATGTGCTCGATCCCCTGATAAAAGCCAGCACGCGGCCATCGGGCGACAAAGCGGGCGATACGGCGGAATCGGTGAAGTTGGTGAGCGGCGTGTACTCTAAGCGCGCCGCGGAAGAGGCGTGCCGGGTGGAAAACCAGAACACTCCGGCAGCAACCGCCGCAATTGTAATGGTGGCCAACCCGCCGAGGGCCCACCACTTTCTGACGCTCCTGGCAGGTGCAGCCAGTTCCTGCCGGCTCGATCGTTGGGCACGTCGCAAAGCCGTTACCATATCGCGCATGGACGAATAGCGATCCGCCGGATCCTTTTCGATGGCCTTGGTAACCAGCAGCCGCAGCGGCTCGGGAATATCGTCGCTCAAAGGCGCTGGGTTGCTGTGAATGACATGTTGGAGTAATTCTAGATTGGTGGCTGCCGTGAACGGCCGATGGCCGGACAGCGCCTCGTAGAGCACTACGCCGAACGAAAAGATATCGCTGCGCGCATCCAACTTCTTGCCGGAAGCCTGCTCCGGCGACATGTACGCGATGGTGCCGACGATGATCCCGGGGCGCGTTTGATCCGCGCTGAGTGTCCGAGTTACGTCTCCGGGCGGGACGTCTTCCTCGAGTTTTGCCAAACCGAAATCCGCTAATTTGGCGTAGCCGCTGGTCGTGACCAGAATGTTATCGGGCTTGATATCGCGATGCAGGATGCCGGCTTGATGGGCGGCGGCCAAACCGTCGGCCACGCCGGTCAACAGTTCGGCTACATCCTCCCATGCCCGCGCCTGGCGCTGCAGCCAGTTCTTGAGCGTGCCGCCATCCACAAATTCCGTCACCAGATATTGCCGGCCTTCGAACTCGCCGACATCATAAACCGTGAGGATGTGCGGGTGATTGAGCGACGACGCCATTTGCGCCTCGCGCTGGAAGCGGCGGCGAGCGGCCGCATCTGCCAGATCGTCTGAAAGCAACTTGATCGCGACCGGCCGATGGAGCTTGGTATCGTAAGCCCGAAATACCACGCCCATACCGCCGGCGCCGATTTCGGCCTCGATTCTATACTGGCCTAGCTGTGCGCCCGGGGCCAGCAACCCGGCGGATGGTTCCATCTGGTTCAGCAAAGCCGGCCGATCCAATAGATTCGACCCGCTCGGCTGAGCCAGCATGGCCTCCACCCGGTGGCGCACTTCCGGACCGGCGCTAGCCAGCAGCGCCGAACGCTCGTCCTCTTTGAGGTCGAGGGCCGCCAGATACAATTCCTCGATCTGTCTCCATTGCTCCGGAGCCATGATCCTGTATTATGGCGCGGTTTGCCGCCGCTTCTCACGACGGCGCCTCATCTGGCCTTCTCCACGGTTCATCCGGTTTTTCGACGGTTCATCCGAATCCGTCTCGGAATTCGACCGCTCCCGCCTATTCTGTACTTGCAAGGAGCTCACATATGAAAATGCAAAAGACAACCATCGCGGCCGTGATCATTCTCACGGCCGGCGTTCTTTTGAGTCAGGACCGTTTCGACATGAAGGTCCGCAACTACTTCTTCGCCGGCCTGGCGGGCGACGCCGCTTCGCTCCAAAAAGGAATGAAGATCTGCGAAGACATTCTGGCAACTGATCCGAAGCAGCCCGAGGCGCTGGTCTGGCACGGTATGGGCCTGGTCAGCGAATCGCGGGACGCGTTGCAAAAGGGCGATCAACAGAACGGCGCTGTGCTGTGGCAGCGCGGCATGGACGAAATGGATCAAGCCGCGGCCATTGCCCCCGATTCACTCGGCGTCCGGATCGTTCGTGGCGCCGTGTTGCTGGTGGCGTCGCAATACCTGCCCGATCCAGAGGCGGCGCACCCTTTAATAGTGAAGGGCCTCAGTGATTACGAGAAGGCGTATTCGATCCAGGGCCCGGATCTGAAACATCTTGGCACGCACAAGGCGGGCGAACTCATGATCGGCATGGCTGATGCATACGCGCGGCTCGGCCAACAAGATAAGGCGCAGCAATGGTTCGAGCGCATTCAAAAGGACCTGCCCGGCACGCCCTACGCCACCTCCGCGGCGACGTGGCTCGAGACCAAGGCTCTCACTCCCCGGCAGGCCGGCTGTTTGAGCTGTCACACGGGCGCGGCGGAAGCAAGTGCGGAAGTAAGATAAGGGCAGGCAGACATGAACGCGCAGAGTTACCGCACCAACATCGTCAAAGTCGTGATGTGGGATTCGGCCTTCGCGCTCATTCCGCCGATTCTGCTGTTCACGCTGAATCCCAGCATCACGTGGGGCGGTCTGTTGGACGATTTCAAATTCTCTTTTATCTATTCCAACTGCATCGGCGCCATTGCGTTTTACTTCGTTCCGAAGGTATGGATGATTGGTTGCCGGCTGCCGCAATGGTTTCGCTGGAGCGCCCGCGTGGCTGCGATGTATGTCGCGTGCGTGACCGGTTCCTTGATTGCCGGCGTGTTCTTCGTCGCGCTGCGCTGGCAGCCATTGAGTGATTATTGGCCGCAGTTTTTCGGTTCGCTGAAACTTGCCGCGCTTTTGACCATCGGCGCAGGGCTCACAATCGGGATCTACAGCGCGCTGCGCGAACGCCTGGAAGAAACCACCTTGCAACTCCGCACTAAAGAGCTGGAGCGCGAGCGGGCACTCAAGCTGGCGACGGAAGCGCAATTGGCTTCGCTGGAATCGCGGATTCATCCGCACTTCCTGTTCAACACGCTGAATTCGATTTCGTCCTTGATTCCGGAGGATCCGGCTCGCGCCGAGCGGCTGGTGGAGCGGATGGCGGCGCTGCTGCGCTTTTCGCTCGATGCCAACCAATCGGGCCTGGTACCGCTCGCAAGCGAACTCAAGATCGTCGGGGACTATCTCGAGATAGAGCGCGCGCGTTTCGGCGACCGGCTGCGCTATCAGATCGACGTGCCGGCGCACTTGGGCGAGTCCCGTATCCCGCCTTTGGCGATCCAAACGTTGGTGGAGAACAGCGTCAAACACGCTATCGCGCCTGACCGCGCCGGCGGCGAGATTCGGATCGCCGGCACTGAATCTAACGGAACATTTCGAGTGGAGGTTTCCGATTCCGGCCCGGCGTTCCGGCTGGAATCGGCGCCTGCCGGCCATGGGCTCGACAATCTCAAGGATCGATTGACAGCGCTGTTCGGAGATCATGCGGCTTTGGAACTGCAGCGCGAGGACGGCCGTAATCACCTGACACTGTCGGTTCCACAAACTGTAGATGGACATGCGAGCATTTCTGGTTGACGACGAAGCGCTCGCGTTGAACCGCCTGCAGCGCATGCTCGCGGCAACCAAGCGAGTGGATGTGATCGGAACCAGTACCGATCCCGTGGAAGCGGTGGCCGCGATTCTGGACGCCAAACCCGACGTTCTGTTCCTGGATATCGAAATGCCGGGAATGACTGGTTTTGAGATGCTCAGTCATCTTCAACCGCAGCCCTGGGTGGTGTTCACCACCGCTTATGATCGTTACGCATTGGAAGCTTTTGGCGTAAATTCGGTGGACTATCTGCTGAAGCCGATCGAAGCGGCGCCCTTGAATCGCGCGTTGGACAAGATCGAGCGTTTGCGCGGCAGCGCCGCCGCGCCTCCCGAACTGCGTGAGCTAATGGCGCGGCTTACGGCAGTGGCCGGTGCTGCGCGAGGGCCGTCTTATCCGGATCGCGTGGCATCACGTATAGGTGAACGAATCGAGTTCATCGATCTGGCGCATGTGACGCACTTCTTCGCCGCCGATAAGCTCACTTTCGCTGCTACTGGCGCTAAGAACTACGCGGTGGATTACACCATCCAGGAGTTGGAGCAAAAGCTTGATCCGGCGAAATTCGTTCGCATCCATCGCGCGTCGCTGGTGAATGTGGATCACGTGCAGGAACTGAATTCCTGGTTTGCAGGAAAGCTGATGCTGCGTTTGAAGGATGCCAAGCACACCGAGCTTTCGGTGTCGCGCGATCGCGTGCGGGCGCTCAAAGAGCGGCTGGGAATTTAGAGTTTTGCGCTGACCTCACGAATCCTCCGCGCGAGTTCCTTGGGGGGCTTTTCGGAGAGAGCAATAGTGAACTCGTCCTTCGCTTCATTGGGCTTGTTGTCCTGCAGGAACGCCACGCCGAGATGATACCGATACACCGGTAAATCCGGATTCTTATTCACCAAAACTCGAAAAACCTGAATAGCGCTTTCGTTCAACCCGTTTTTGGCGTACACCCAGCCGAGCGTGTCCAGAACGTTGGGATCGCCGGAGAGCTTCCGCGCCGCGGCTGCCGCCAGCGTGAGCGCGTGGCCCAGATCGGTTCCGGTTTCAGCCAGGTCAAAAGCCAGATTGTTCATGACCGCGGCATTTTGTGGATCGAGCGCAAGCTCCTTCTTCATCGTTTGGATGGCTGCTGGCTTGTCGCCGGCGTCATTTTGCAGTAGGCCCAGGTTGTACAAGATGTCCTTGTCCAGGGGCGCCAGTTCACTGGCCTTCTGATAACTCGAGATCGCCCGATTGAGGTCGCCTTCGGCCTGGTACAGCTCCCCCAGCGATTTCCAAGCGTCGACTGACTTGGGGTTATTGGTACACAGCCACTCATATTGCTGTATCGCGAGCCCGCGCTTCCCCTCTCGGATGGCCGTCTCGGCAGCCAATAGGTGCAGCTCCTCGGAACCGGAGGCTTGCTGCAATTCCCGTTGCAACAACGCATCGGCTTTCGCTGGGCGCTTTACTGTCAAATAGAGTCCCAACAGCCCTTCCAGCGGTCGAAGATCGTCCGAACCAAGCCGGTACAGGCGAAGGTAACGTGCTTCGGCGTCCGCATACTTATGTTCCGCTATATCGAGAGCCGCCAAACGCAGATTCACGTCTATCGAACCTGGCTGCGAATCCGGCCTACTTTTCAGGAGGCCGTTCAGTTCAGCACGGGCGCGAGAATAACTGTGGATTCCAACCAGCGCATCGGCGTGTAGTAGCGCGGCATCGCGGTTACCGGCATCCGCGGTCAGGATCTGCCCGGTGAGCCGGACGGTTTCCGCATGGTCGCCCGACTTCTCGGCGAGCTGGGCCAAAGTCATGCGCGGCGCTGCATAATCTGCTCGTAAGTCGGCGGCCTCCTTCAACACGGTCACGCCGGTGGTCAAATCCCCGTTGGCCACGTACGCGACCCCCAAGTTGTAGCGGGTGACGGCGTCGCTGGGAGCGCGGCCGGAAAGAACCTTCAAATCAGCGACCGCCAAGTCCCGATCCCCAGGCGCCGCACTGTTTCGTAGCAGAATGGCGCGCGTCAGGCGGGCGCTGAAATCGTCGGGATTCGTTTTCAGGACACGGGTGAGCTGGTCGATCGCCTCCTGCGGTTTTCCGAGGGCAGCCAAAGCACGCGCGCTTGCCTGCTCGTAGCGCTCCTTGTCCTTGGGGGCCGACTTCGCACCGTCCTGGTATTGGGCGAGGGCTTCCTGCCAATCGCCGGCGCCGGCATAGAAGTCGCCGACCAAGCCCGGCGCGTTCGGAAAGAGTGCGCGATCTTTGCGAATGCCCTCGAGCGTTGCCACCATCTCCTGGCGGCGACCCGACTCCTGGTAAAAGGACGCCAACATAAGCCGCGGACGCACATCCTTCGGCAATCCAGCCATTTCCGCTTCGAGCACGTGCTCGACATCGGCGGTGCGCTGGGCCTTTGAATAATGGCTGACCAGCAAATCGTACATGGGCGCACTATCGGGATGCGCGGCAAGCACACGTTCGGCCAGGCTTTCGGCTTCCTGCGTTCGATTCTCGGCGAACAGCGCCCGCACCATTGGCACATCAGCCTTCGGATCCAGCGGCCGGATGGCGTCGGCCTTTCGGAGCTCCGCCAGAGCTTCATCGTACTTGCGATCGATGAGCAGTACATCGGCGTGCAGCCGCAGCCCATCGAATGAATCAGGAATTCTATGCAGTAAGTCGTATGCTTCGCGATTCACTTGGTCGTACAACTTCTTGTCAGTTGGGTCTTCCTGATACGCCTCCAACGAAAGATCCGCGGCCGCAATCCCGTACTGATCGTTCTTTGGCGCGAATTCTTGCGCCTGTTCGAGAGCGTCCAGGGCGGCTGTACCGTCGCCCATCGCGGCATCGGTAAGACCCAGCCGGTAGTAAGCCTCCGCGAACCTGGGATTCTTTGAGATACTGGCCCGATATTGAAACCGCGCTTCCGGGTACTTGCCGGCGCTGAATAAGATATTGCCCCGCTCCAGGTAGGATTGGGCAGATCTGCCACATGCGGCCTCCATTAAAATCATCACAATCATGCAAGCGGCCAGCCTCATCTTCCTAGTGAGACCGATGGTGAATGAAAATAGTTTCATCTACTTGCATTTTCGGTACTCTAGTACCCGTTACAAGCGCTGTCACCTACAAAAAACCCCCATTCCCGGCTATAGTAGGACTGTGTCAAGCGCGGCTTGTCTGGGGGAACATTAAAGTGAGGAGATTCTCTTTTCCCTTGGTTATTTCCTGCGCGTTCGCCTTCGTAACCATGGCATCCGGCGAAGTGTTGCGCTCGCATTCCAAGCATGAAGCCGCGGATCAGGAAGTGGTCGCTGTAGTAGTGACGCCAGTGAGCACCACCACTCCAAAGCTCACGGGACGGGAGAAAAGGGCTGAAGCTGCCGCGGCTGCGGCGGCATTGGTTGAGCCTGCTCCGGCAGTGGTCGACGCAGCTGCTGTGGTGGCCGACGTGACCGCGCCGAGGCTTACGGGACGAGAGATCCGGGCTGAAGCTGCCGCGGCCGCAAGCGCGCTCGCCGACGTGCCGCCGGTTTTTCTCCCTGTAACGACCGCACCAGCGGTGTCCACCCTCAACGCGTCCGGCGAAAGAACGAGCCGAAGGTTTCAAAAGACTGAAACCGTAGTAAGCACGCCGGAGATCAACCTGAATCCGGCTCCATTCGCCGTTGTACCGGAGCCTCCGTCAACTAGCCTGCTGCTGGTCGGCTTATTCGGAACAGGCATGTTCTTCGTCCGGCGATACCGGGTCCGCCAAGCTTAACGCCGCATCCGCTCCCTCGAAACACGATACTCTAGAGAGAAGGGTCGATTGAGGAGATCCTTCTTCCGTAGAGACATATGCAATCCACTGCGAGCACCGCTCCAGCACAACCATTAGCCTCGGAATCCTCCAAACATGTTGGGGAGAAACTGGTTTTTAGCATTCTCCTGGCCGCGGCCTTCTGCCATTTTCTGAACGACATGGTTCAGTCGCTGATTCCAGCGATTTACCCGCTGCTCAAAGCTTCGTTTCACCTGGACTTCTCGCAGATCGGGATGATTACGCTGACGTATCAGATCACTGCGTCGCTGCTGCAGCCCCTGATCGGCCACTTCAACGATCGCCATCCGCGGCCCTATTCGCTCGCCATTGGCATGGGATTCACGTTGGTCGGCTTGGTGGCGCTGTCACGTGTCTCCACCTACCCGATGCTTTTATGCGGCGCGGCGCTGGTGGGTGTCGGCTCGGCGGTATTTCACCCCGAGTCGTCGCGCGTAGTCCGCATGGTCTCCGGCGGACAGCACGGATTCGCGCAAGCGTTCTTCCAGGTGGGCGGCAATGCGGGATCTTCATTAGGACCGTTGCTGGCGGCCTTTATCGTCCTGCCCAATGGCCAAAGCAGCCTCGCCTGGTTCTCGGCGGTGGCGCTGCTCGGGATCATCGTGCTGGCGCGAGTGGGTTCCTGGTCGAAAAAGAACCGGCCGCCGGTGCGAAAAGCCAAGGCCGGGCGCGCCGAATATCATCCGCTCTTATCGCCGCGCAAGGTGTATTTGTCGCTTGCGGTATTGATTGCGCTGATGTTCTCGAAGTTCTTCTACCTATCTAGTCTGAACAGTTATTACACGTTCTATCTGATGAGCAAGTTCCATTTGCCGGTACGCAGCGCGCAGGTTCACTTATTCCTGTTCGCCGGCGCCATCGCGGCGGGAACCATCATCGGAGGGCCCATCGGCGACCGCATCGGCCGCAAGTACGTCATCTGGTGCTCCATCCTGGGCGTGCTTCCATTTACGCTGGCGTTGCCTTACTCCAATCTGTTTTGGACCAGCGTCCTGAGCGTCATCATCGGCGTGATTCTGGCATCGGCCTTCTCGGCGATCCTGGTCTACGCACAGGAGCTGATGCCCGGAAAAATCGGAATGGTTTCTGGTATGTTCTTTGGGCTCGCTTTCGGCATGGCCGGCGTGGGCGCCGCCTTACTCGGCAACCTGGCCGATCACACCAGCATCACCTTCGTGTATAAGGTCTGTTCGTTCTTGCCGGCCATCGGATTACTTACCGGCTTTTTGCCCAATCTCGAAACTCGCCGCCAGCGGCTAAAAGCGATAGCAACTGAGCCTGCGACCTAGCCACGCCTCTTCGATCGCGATCGCACACGCGCCACCAGGTACCAGACGATCAGAACGTTGACCGCGGTAACCACCAGCTTCGTTATCGTGAAGTGCCGCGCCAGTTCGTAGACTTCGAGCGGGATAAACAGGCCGGTTGTGACGATGGTGAAATATTCCGCCCAATGTTTCTGCAGCAGCAGGCCGATGCCTTCGGTGAGAAACAGTCCGGCGTAGAAGAAGGTCCCCACGCTGAGCTCCCTGAGCTGTTTCGGCGTGACGCGAAAGATCCTGACCAGGAATCCGTGAACGTATCTGTTATCCGGATCCACGCGCAGCACCTGAACCCAATGCATGACCGTTGCAGCCAGGTCTTTGTGCAGGAGTTTGATGGCGCCGATTCCGGCAGCGATGAGCAGCGCCGCTTTCACCAGCTTAAATAGACCAATGAGAATTAGAATGAAACTGGACTGCTGTTTCACAGCCGGTCTTTTCGATGCCTTTCGAGCAAGAGCTGCAGATTGACGCACGTTCTCATGGTACCCGCCTGCTGATTGCCGCGCGCTCCCTCCTGGCGGGCTGGGCTGCTCTCTGCGCGATTACTTATCTAGTGACGCGGCCGCTCCTGGCTTGGATCGCTCCATTGCTCGGCGCGAGTTGGATGCCCACGGCGCAGCTGGCATTGGAATGCTTGGCGCTCGCGGCGACGGGTTGGATCCTATGCAGACTGAGCCGTCGGCCAGACGCGGTGCTGATCTTCGCGATCATGCTCGCGATTTGGAATTTCGGCCTGACGCCCAACGTCAATGTTCCGTGGCTGTTCCAATTGATGATCGATACCTTCGGAAACGCGCGCTATCTGGGGTCCTTAATCACTGCTGCGGCCACTCATGCGCTATTGTTCGGAAGCTTGATCGTTGGCGCTCGGTTGAGCCTTCCCAGGCAGACGACGGTGTCAATCGTGGGTTAGCCGATCCCATTCCGCCGCGCCCATCCGCCGGAAAAATTCCTTGGGCGGTACGTCCGACACAGGCATCGGATGGCGCCTCCTCCGTTGCAACTCATCGAGCATTTGATCGCACACGCCGACCACGGCGTTGAACAGCAATACTGGCAAAATCGCCAGCTTATAGCCCATTGCTTGCGCATCATCCAACCCCACGTCGGGCGTTTTCCCGCGCCACACCATATTCAAAAGGCACGGCCCGCGCACCAATCGCGGCACCGCCGACACTTCCTCCAGCGACTCCGGCGCTTCGACGAAAGCCATGTCCGCACCGGCATCGAGTGCGGCATTCGCACGCCGGACGGCGTCTTCAAACCCCAGCGCCGCTCGCGCATCCGTCCGCGCGATGATCAGGAAATCGCGATCGCGCTTGGCCTCGACCGCCGCCCGAATCTTAGCCACGTAGTCGTCCAGCGGGATCACCACCTTGTTCTCCAGATGGCCGCATTTCTTCGGGAAGCCCTGGTCCTCGATATGCATGCCCGCCACGCCGCGCTGCTCATACTCCCGCACTGTGCGGACCACGTTCAGTTCGTTGCCATAGCCGGTATCGGCATCGGCGACCACGGGCAAGCTCACAGAGGCCGCAATCCGGCCGGCGTTGTCCGCCATTTCCGACATCGTCACCAAGCCGTAATCCGGATACCCGAGCATCGCGGCCGTCCCGGCGCCCGTCATGTAGACTGCGCTGAAGCCGGCCTGCTCGATCATGCGCGCGGTGATGCAATCGTAAGCGCCCGGAGCAGCGATCAGTCCATCGCCGCGAAGCAGCTCACGCAATTGGCTTGGCCTGGTCATTTGGTTGCCGGCCGGACCATGTCGCCGATATCGTCCACCTTTTCCTCCAGCAGATTGAGCTTGCGCGTCAAAGCGATGATCTCCGCTTCGGCGCGCCGGTTGACATCGAAGTCGAGCTCGCCGCGGAGCCTGTCTTTCGTGTCCTGTCGATTCTGGCTCATCATGATGACCGGCGCCTGGATGGCGGCCAGCATAGAAAGGAACAGGTTCAGCAGGATGAAAGGATAGGGATCCCAGGCCTTCTTGTCGAGGAAGATATTGATGAGCGTGTATATAATCAACACCACCGAAAACAGGATGATGAAGGTCCACGATCCGCCAAAAGACGCAACTGAGTCGGCGATGTGTTCGCCCAGCGTCTCCTGGGCTTCGATAATCTCGTTTGGATTGCGGCTGGCCCGAATGCGAACCAGTTCCTGCGAAGCATGGATTTGACGGCCGAGGGTAGTCAGCAGATCCATTCCCGCTAACGGCTTCCGCTGGAGCAGCACGGCAATATTGTCTCGCGATACCACCAGGCACTCCGATTCCTCGGTCGCCATGGCGTTGGTTTGATGCGGTGTTTCTTCCAGCATGGACGCGAACCCGAAGAACTGGCCGTTCGCTGGTTCGTCGATGATCACTTCCTGCTGGTCTTTGTCCACGGTAGTGACCCGGACTCTTCCTGAAAGCATCACATACGCGGGACCAGCGGCATCGCCGGTCTTATAGACTCGCTCGCGAGCCGCGAATCTCCTGCGCTCCACTTGGCTCGCCAGGACAGCCGTCTCTTCATCGTCCAGTAGAGCAAAGAGCGGGACGTTTTTCAGTACCTCCGGTTCGCACGCCATGGGCACCTCCTAGGCAGAAGTAGATCGTAACAGATTCGTCTTGAATATCTAATGAACGGAGCTTCTGACTCGGCGCGGAGTGCAAGACGTCCGGAAAGTCGACCGCGAAGCCAATTTGCCCTCCGATGCGCGGGCTCGCGATATACTCGCCGCCCAGCACGCCAAAACTCAACGCCAGCCCGTTGCGAAGAGCGTAGGTGCCTCCTACCAACCCCTGCAGCTGACTTCGGCCCAGACTCCCGTTGCTGGCGAATCCGCCAAAGATTTCGGCCCCCAGCGTCAGCCGTGGCGTGAAGTCGTGCAGCAGCGAAAGGCCGCCTGCGAATACATGGCCGCGCACGGTTGTAATTCCTAGCACGCCGGTGCTGGTGTTGCCCGCGAACAAATAGCCCGCGTTTCCGTTAATCCTGGTTTTGTCGGAAAAGGACTTTTGCGCGATGAAGTTGAGCCAGTAGTCGATGAGTCCCGAACCGAGCTGTTGACTGGCGTTTCCGGTCGGAAACTCAACGTAGAAACTGACTCCCAGTGCCGGAAGCCGGTGACCGGGCGATTCTTTGTGAAATTCCCACTTTATCCCCATGTTGGTATCGCCGGCGCCGGTTGAAGTGGGGACTTGCAGGGCGCGATAGATCGCCAGATACGGCGCATCGATGTCTAATTCCAGATTGTGGGGCAGACCGTAGTTGAGTTTGTAGTTGGCGGTGTTTTGTTGGAGGTTCGGGAATTGAGGGCGCTGCAGATCGTCAAATTCGTCGAAAAACTCGAAGTGCCACTTTCCCGCCTCGGTGACCGCGGGATCATCGGTGTAAAAAGGCAGTTGAGCGCAAACCGGCTTTGTGAGGCCGAGCACACTGAGGGAGATCAGGAGGATTCGCGCGACCAGGTTCATTCGGGTTGAGTTATTAGCATAGCCTGTTCCTGGCGGTCTTCCATATTGCTGTTTGGCACGTGATAGCATGTCCAACGGATGAGAACAATTTCACAAAAAACGATTCTCAGCGGCTGCGCGCTGCTCGGTGTCTTCGTGGCCGGTGGAATGGCTCAGAGCGAAAAGGCGCCCGCGGGCGACTGGCCTTCCTATGACCACGACCCGGCCAGCACGCGCTACTCGCTGCTCACGCAAATTAACACCAGTAATGTCGCGACGTTGAAATCAGCCTGGACCTTTTCGTTGAAAGGTGAAGCCGCAGCGCCTCGCTTCGGAGGCGGAGGTTCGGAAGCGACGCCCATCGTGATCAACGGCGTCATGTACGTCACCGCCTCGGCGCGCGTTGTGGCATTGGACGCATCGAGCGGTAAGGAAGTGTGGAGCTACACCGTAACCGGCGGCCGTCCGTCCACTCGTGGCGTGGCGTACTGGCCGGGCGACAAGCAGAATCCGCCGCGCATCATCTTTACCACCGGACGCAATCTCATGGCGCTGAACGCCACCACCGGCAAGGTCGATCCGGGCTTCGGCAAAGAAGGCTCCGTCGACATGGTGGTTGGATACAATGGCGTTCCGACTGTCTTCAAGAATCTGGTGATAGTGGGTGCGGGTGTTTTGGAACTGCCTGTCGGTCAGCCTGGCGACACGCGGGCGTATGATGCGCGCACCGGCGCGAAGCTCTGGGAATTTCATACCGTGCCGCAGCCCGGTGAGGTTGGCCACGAGACATGGCTCAACGATGGTTGGAAAGGCCGCTCGGGCACGAATGTTTGGGCCTGGCCGATGACGGTGGATGAGGCACGCGGCATTCTGTACATGCCGGTCGACGGGCCGGCCTCGAATTACTATGGCGGCGATCGCCCGGGCGCGGATCTATTCGGCAACTGCATTGTCGCGGTGGACGCCCAAACGGGCAAACTCAAATGGTATTTCCAAACGGTTCATCATGACCTGTGGGATTACGACAACCCGCCCGCGCCGGTGCTGCTGGACATCACGGTCAAAGGAAAAAAGATTCCGGCCATCGCCCAGATCGGCAAGACGGGCTGGATGTTCA
Source organism: Bryobacterales bacterium (assembly GCA_963772905.1). Classification (GTDB taxonomy): domain Bacteria; phylum Acidobacteriota; class Terriglobia; order Bryobacterales; family Bryobacteraceae; genus Palsa-89. Next base: position 829,521 of record CAVYZD010000003.1, read on the forward strand.
TTCTGGATCGCACCAACGGCAAGCCCGTCTTCGGTGTCGAAGAGCGCAAAGTGGCTGTGGGCGACGTTCCGGGTGAGTGGTATTCGCCTACGCAGCCGTTCCCGCTGAAGCCGCCGCCGCTGGCGCGCATGACGTACAAGCCCGAGGATCTGGTGACGGCTGAAGACACCACGCCGGAGCATGCCAAAGCCTGCAAAGAACTGGTGGAACGAAGCGGCGGATTCTACAACGCTGGTCCCTTCACGCCGTTCCTCTATCAAGAGGAAGGGAAGCCGCCAAAGTCGACCATCATTTTCCCCGGCGCCACTGGCGGAACAAACTGGGGCGGGATGGCAACCGATCAGAAGCTCGGCTATGTGTTCGCCTACACGCAGGACCAGGGGCAAGTGGGCTGGACGGAGAAGAAAAAGCCGGGCGTCGAGTATTCGTTCGACGAACACGGCTCGCCGCTCGAATACACGCGTGCCGGCGTCGATGGCCCAGGTCCGTTTCACACCTTCACGGCTCCCGTGACGCTAGCTGACGGGAAGAAGGAAAACTGGCCGTGCCAGAAACCACCATGGGGCCGGCTGACTGCGGTCAATGCTAATACCGGCGACTTTGCCTGGCAAGTGCCGCTCGGAATTACCGAAGCCCTGGGGCCTGCGCGCCAGAATACCGGACGTTCGGGAGCGTTCGCAGGACCAACGGCGACGGCGGGCGGCTTGGTGTTTATCGGAGCGGTGAGCGATGATCGGTTCCGTGCGATCGATTCGAAGACTGGCAAGGAACTGTGGTCGGCCAAGCTGGACGCGGCCGGGAACGCGGTTCCGATGACGTATCAGGGCAAAGACGGCAAGCAGTACGTCGCGATTGTGTCGGGGATGACGCTGAACGTCTTCGCGCTTCCGTAGATTTCCTACTGAGCCGCGACCGTCAGGGAGCCGGTGCTTACTGCCCGGGCCACTTCCATTGCGCGGGCGTGGTGGGCTTGAATGCTGGACGATGCTTGCGCCGTCCGGCCTTGGCTTCCTCCACGGCGTTGCGGGCGCTGGCGAACGCCACGATCTCGGCGCGAGTGATGGTATAGCTCACGAAGGGAATGGTATCGGCTCCAGGAAGCGCCAACGCGGCCTGCAGAATTCGCAGGCATAACGCTGGACCATCTTGCACGCGGATGCGGTTCTCCGCGAGCACCGTCATGTCCACGTTCAGGAGGAATTCCAGGTTCTTGCGGATCTTGGTGGGCCGCTCGTTGGGCAGCACTCCGTCGAACCGGAAGCTGCGTATATTCGCTCGCTGGTTGAAGCCTTTATAGAGGAGCTGCATGAAAATCGTACCTTTCCGCGGCACTTCGGCCAGCGGTGACAGCAGCGCACCAGACTGCGCGGGAGCACCCGCTCGAAATTTCGAATGGCAACTGGCCGCTTATGGAACGGCCAGACCCCTAGTTGTTGGATGACTAGATTATGCTAACGTGACTTGTTCGGCTTGCAGGCCCTTCGGACCGCGCTTGACGATAAACGACACCCGAGCGCCTTCATCGAGCGTGCGATATCCGCTGGCTTCGATGGCCGAGAAATGCACGAAAACATCTTCGCCATTGTCCCGCTGGATAAATCCAAAGCCTTTTCCTGCATTAAACCACTTTACTGTCCCTGTCTCTTTCACATTTTCTCCTTAGTTCTGTTGCTTTGTTGTTGATTGAATTTGAGCGCGAAATGCGCTCAACCTAACTGCGATGCGCCGTTCTCCTCCGATTGCGGCGCGTCCTCTGATAGATCGTCGTCGTCGATGATGGCCAAGCCGTTCTCGTCCACCAAGTCGCCACCCTCGCCCTTGTGCTGTTTTCGCTCCAAGCGCTTAGCGAGCTTTTCCCGGTGCTTTTCAGCACGGGCGACTTCTTTCTGACGTTTCTTGAATGTATCGCCTGACCGGCCGGCCATGAAATCCTCCTGTGCAGTCTGGCGGTCTTAAACGGACCACCCAGCATATATCAATTTATAGAAGGCTACCAGCGGCGGTCGCGCCGTCCCCCACCGCCACCCCAATCGCCTTTTGGGCGGCTGTCGGTCTTGGGCCGGGCTTCGTTGACGTTGATCGCGCGGCCACCCAAATTCGTTCCGTTCAGGCCGGCGATGGCTTGATCGGCTTCCTGGGCATCCGCCATTTCGACGAACGCGAAGCCGCGGGAGCGGCCGGTGTCGCGGTCCGTCATTAAACTCACCCGTTCCACGGCGCCGTATGCCTCAAAGGCCGTGCGAATGGAGTCCTCCGTCGCGCCAAAATCCAAGTTTCCAACAAATACTTTTTTCATGAACCGTGTTCCTTCATCTAGGGGCACATTTGATTGCGGGCTTTGCGAGGAGGCAAAATTCGTTGCGGCCAAGCGTGGGCGGTACGATCAAACTGAGTGTAAGTATAGCATGGATCAGGAGAACCGGCAATTGAGGCCTCGCTCACCGGCCGGCTAGCGCGACCGGGCAGCCGCGGCGGGCCTCGTCGAATTGATCGAATAGACGGGCCGCCCCATCCCCCGCCAAAGTCTCCAGCCGATGCGCCTGACCCGCTTCCACGGTGAATCGGACCTTGTAACCCAGCGCGCGGAATTGTTCGTACTGCTGCTTCATCGCCTCCAGCCAATCCGTGTCAAGTTCGCCGGCGTGCATATTAATGCACAGGCCGGCCAAGGCTTTGACGCGTTCGGCGGTCGGCTCTAGAAGGTAGCCGGGAAAACCCGTCACCGACAGGAAATACCGCGGATACGTTGCGGCGATGTGAAACGCGCTTAGGCCGCCATTCGACATACCCGCGATATGGAACTTGCCGCCGTCCACCTTGAAATCCATCAGGAGCTTGGTGATGAACTCCGGAAATACGCGCGCGCCTTCTTCAAAAAACAGATCGCCGTCGGGCGCCGCCGGAACCACCACGATGTAGCCGCGGCGCTCGGCTTGATCGCGCCAGTTGCGCTCCACCGTGCTCTTCACCATGCTCATGGTCTGGGGTCCACCCGGGAAGGCAAGCACGGCCGGATAGGCTCTGCCGGGATCGTAGCCGTTCGGCAGGATCAGCTCGTAGTGGACAACCACGCCGCCGATGCTCTTCGCTTTATCCTGAACCTCGGCGGACACAAGCTGGCATGCGAAAATCGCGAGGCAAGTCATCCCGATCAGCAGAGGAGTTTTGTGCGGCATCGAATGATTATCTCAGCAGCCCGCGAATAATCCCGCCGGCGTTCGACGCTAATTGCATGCTTAGCCGCAAATCGACGAGAATTGCCGGAACCAGGCCAATCCACCACGGGATTTTCAACCAGCGCTCGCCCCCTGTTCCGTTCATGAGTCCCATGGCGACCAGTAAGAGCAGCGGCGAGAAGATCCGCGCGTGGGTGTTGACGTCGTTCCAAAAGACCGGTTCGGTCATCACAAGAATCACGACTACAAACAGAATAGCGGTGGTCGCCACCGGGTCCAGCGGTCGCGCGCGTAGCAACAGGATCGCAAGAAGCGCAGCGGCGAGCACTGCAGCGAACGCGATCACGTCCCCCGATCGAGCAACGGCGTCAAGCAACCGAGACAGCGGGTAGTGCAGCGGATGCAGCATGCGGAAAAAGATCCCTCCGGCAATCCGGTCTGCGACCCAAGTCGGAACACCGAAATGGGTCTGCTCTGGAAATGCACCCCTAACGTACACGTACCAAACGAAGGCCGGCAGAGCGCTGGAGGCCCAGGCCACGGCACGGATGATCCGGCGGTTAAAGAGATCAGCCAGGCAACATCCGCCGGCCAGCAGGACTCCGGTCTCGCGCGCCAGACACGCCAGCAGCAGCACGATGAAGAGCCTGGTCCAGGCAGCGGTGCGCCAGTAGTACGCGAAGGCCGCGGTGAAAGCCGCGAGGGAAATGTCTATCGTCAGACGGTCCATGGAAATCAGCGTGGCCGGAACCAGCAAGAACCCGAGCGCCCAGGCGGGATGGCGGCCCGTCAGTACGGCCCAGCGGCTCAGCCAGAACGCGCCCAGTAGCGCGAAGATTGCGATCACCGCAATATACGACCCGTCGATCCACGGCTGGTATCCCGCCACTAGCAGATACGCCAGCGCGGGCACCAAAAGGTGATGGAACCGTTGCGCCGGACCGTCTATGTACTTCACGTACCCCTGCCGCGTGAACAAATCGTGCGCCTCGTAACGATACATTTGGCCATCGTAGCCTTTGCCCGGAAACTCGTAGGTTCCGGGCGCTAAATCCCGCGGAATCGCGAGGCTTTTACCGGTAAGGAACAGGGCCGTCCAGTTTCCTCCGCGGTTGTAATGCACCGTGAGAAATTGCCAAAGGAGAAAGAGCGCACAGGCGGCAATCGCCCACGCCATCGAAACAACTGGCCGTTCGGGTGCGAGTTTTCTTTCAGACGACAACACATGGCAGTATTACATTCCATCCCGGCGAGCGGCAAGGCAGGCCGGGCTGGACCCCTGGCTCAAACATTTCTGCTACTGTTGTTGCGATGTACGATCGAGGGGCTGACCGGCCGAACTGGTATCTGGACCCGCTGGTGGCAGCCCAGAAGCACGACGTGCACCTGGACTGGATTGCACGTAATGTGTCCCCAGGATCGCGGATTCCTGCGGTTTTGAAAACCGATTTGTTCGAAGAAGCCCACGGCCCCGACGAGCTTCTTTTCTCGCTGCCCTTCGACGCCGGTCTCAAGGTCGGCATGGATGTGAGCGCCCCGACCGTAACTCGCGCGGCGCATCAGCGGGGCGGCCGCGCATGCCAATGGATCAACGCCGATGTCCGGCGGCTACCCTTGGCGGACCAATGCGTCGACGTGGTGCTATCGAATTCGACTCTCGATCATTTTGAAACCGAACACGAGATCGAGCAGTCGTTGCACGAGCTGGTGCGCGTCTTAAAACCCGGCGGAATCTTGCTAGTCACCTTCGACAATCCGCGCAATCCGCTCTTCTTTCTGCTACACGGCGCCACGAAATGGATGGGCCTCTCGTTTCCGTTCGGAAAAACGATATCGCTTCCGAAGCTGCTACGGATCCTCGATCGGGCCGGTCTCGATCTGCAGTCCACGGATGCGCTGATTCACAATCCACGGTTCATTTCAACTTTGATTTTTCTCGCCCTGCGCCGCACGTTGGGCCAGCGCGCGGATGGGCCGATCGCTTGGCTGCTCTCCGCCTTTTCAATACTGGGCCATTTACCGACGCGAGGTCTCACGGCCGCATTCGTGGCGGCGTGCGCGCGCAAACCGGGCGACGAAGTCGCTTCTTCCAGCGAGAGCCGGGTTTCCGGTAACATGAAGTTTTCCCCTCAAACATGTTCCGTTTCGAAACAGCCGGTGAATCGCATGGAGAGTGCCTGGTAGCAACGCTCACGGGGCTTCCCGCGGGAATTCCGATTTCGCTCGAGGCAGTCAATCATGAGCTTTGGCGCCGCCAGCAGGGCTTCGGACGCGGCGGGCGCATGAAGATCGAAACAGATCGCGCTGAAATTGTCGCCGGTGTGCGTCACTCCAAAACCATCGGCTCGCCGATCGCGATCATCATCCAAAACAAAGATTGGAAGAATTGGACCGAAGCGCTGCCAGTGGAAGGGCCGGATGACGAACCCGCAAAGCACAAGCCGGTATCGCGCCCGCGTCCCGGCCACGCCGACCTGGCGGGCAGCCTGAAGTACAATTTTTCGGACGCTCGATACATTTTGGAACGGGCCAGCGCGCGAGAGACTACTGCGCGTGTCGCCGTCGGCGCATTGGCCAAAGCATTCCTCGGGCAATTTGGCATTACCGTGCTCAGCCACGTGATCGCGGTCGGTGAAGCGCGCTTGGATCGGCTCGCGGCCTGGGACGAATTGGTCGAGCTCAGCAAGAAGGGAGAAGTGTTGCTGGGCTGCGTGGACGCCGAGGCCGAAGCCAGGATGAAGGAAGTTGTCGACCAGGCCTATCGCACGGGCGACACGGTAGGCGGAGTCTTTGAAGTCGTCGCGCACGGTGTGCCTCCAGGTCTCGGTTCGCACATCACTTGGGATTCGCGGCTGGACGGCCGCCTCGCGCAGGCCATCGTCTCGATGCAGGCGGTGAAGGGCGTGGAAATTGGATTCGCGGCTGAAGGCGCGTCTTCGTTTGGATCGCGCGTGCAGGATACGATTCACTACGATCGCGAAGAGCGAGCGTTTACTCGCGGCGCCAATCGCGCGGGTGGTCTGGAAGGCGGCATGACCAACGGCCAGGATGTGCTGGTGCGCGGGATGCTCAAGCCGATCTCGACCCTGCGTCGTCCCCTCGAATCCGTGGATCTCACCACGCGCGAACCAGCATTGGCGGCTTATGAGCGCAGCGATGTGTGCGTGGTCCCGGCGGCCGGCGTAATTGGCGAGGCGATGGTCGCCATCGTTTTGGCGCAAACATTCCTGGAAAAGTTTGGAGGCGATTCCCTCGACGAAACTCGCCGCAATTTCGATGGGTACAAGGAGCAGCTGAGAAACTACTGATGACGTATTCGATCGTATTGTTTGGTGAGACCGTGCTCGAAAAGCAGGCTGCGGCCGTAACTGAGTTTGATACGCCAGAGTTAAACAAACTGGTGGAGGACATGTTCGAGTCCATGTACGCCGCTAAGGGCGTGGGCCTTGCCGCACCGCAGATCGGAATCGCGCAACGCATCGCCGTGATTGATCTTTCGGTGGCCGAGGACCCCGCGCAGAAGATCGTCCTGATCAATCCCGAGATCATCCGCAAGGAAGAGTTTCAAACTGGCGAAGAGGGCTGCCTGAGTTTGCCCGGATTTCGCGAACAGGTCACTCGCCCCAAGAGCGTCACCGTGCGAGCACAAAACCTCAAAGGCGAATGGTTCGAAATGGCGGGTGAAGAGCTACTAGCGCGCGCGTTTTGCCATGAGATCGACCACCTGAATGGCCGTTTGTACATCAGCCATGTGAGCGCGCTCAAGCGTGACCTGATCCGCCGCAAGGTGCGCAAATTGGTGAAAGCTGGAGAATGGAGCTGATTTTTCTGGGCACCCCGGCGTTTGCGGTTCCCACACTCGAGCGCATCGTCAGTACGGGTCATCGCGTTCTTGCGGTGTTTACGCAACCCGATCGTCCAAAAGGCCGCGGCGGGCAGCTCAATCAATCCCCGGTGAAAGAAGCAGCGCTGCGCCTTGGCTTGCCTGTGCATCAGCCCGAACGAATCCGCCATGCAAGTGCGGTCGAACAATTGAAGCAGATGAATCCGGACGCCATGGTCGTCGTGGGCTACGGACAAATCATTCCCCAAGCGATCATCGATATCCCGCCGCGCGGGATCATCAACGTGCATGCGTCGCTGCTGCCGAAATATCGCGGCGCCGCGCCAATCCAGTGGGCAATTGCCAATGGCGAAACGCGCACCGGCGTCACTACGATGAAGATCGACGCGGGGCTCGATACCGGTGACATGCTCCTGAAATGGGCGACCGCGATCGGGCCGGAAGAGAATGCCCTCGAACTTGGGTCGCGTCTCGCGGAGGCCGGCGCCGAGCTTCTTATCGAAACATTGCGCGACAATCCAGCGCCGGTGAAGCAAGATCCGGCGGAGGCGACGTACGCGCCCATCCTCAAGAAGGAGGACGGCGAAATCCATTGGAATTGGCCCGCGTCGAAAAGCTTCAATCGATCGCGTGGATTTCTTCCGTGGCCCGGGGCCTACAGCTTCTTTCGCGGTCAGATTTTTCACATTTGGAAATCGCGCGTTGCGAGCGACGGCCCATCGGGCGAGCCCGGGCAAATGATCATACAAAAGAAGCGCCTGTTCATCGCGTGCGGCGAAGCTACAGTGATCGAGCCGATCGAGGTTCAAGTGGAAGGCCGCAAGCGCATGTCCGCCGAAGCTTTCCTGAACGGGCAGCACCTGAAAGACAACGAAAAGCTAGGAGTGAAGACCGCTTGAAACTACCATTGGGCTATCGATATTCGGCCGTGTACGCCGGAATCCGTAAAGTCCAGAAGGACGATCTGGCGCTGATCGTTTCCGATGTCCCCGCGTCGGCCGCCGCGGTGTTTACGCAGAATCGCGTGCAGGCCGCGCCGGTGCGCATTGCGCGCTGGAATCTGACCAAGTCGCGTGGACTTGTGAGCGCGGTGCTGATCAACGCGGGCAACGCGAATTGCGCCACGCGCACCGGCGATCGCGTCGCGCTGGCTTGCTGTGACGCCGCCGCCAATCAACTCCACGTGCCTCCGGTGCAAGTGTTTCCCGCGTCCACCGGCGTCATCGGTGTGGAACTCGATGCGCATTTGATCGTGAACGCGCTGCCGGCGCTGATCGCGGGCTTGGCCGCGGATCGTTTTGAAGACGCTGCGCGCGCGATACTTACCACGGACCTGGTGATGAAGACGGCGCACAGTCACGTGCGATTGAAGAAAGGCTCCGTGCATATCGCCGGGATGACGAAGGGCTCCGGGATGATTCATCCCAACATGGCCACCACGCTCGGATTCGTGATGCTGGACGCGGCGCTCCCGCCTTCGGCGCTTACCGCAATGCTAGCCACTGCCGTGAAGCGCAGCTACAATCGCATCAGCGTGGACGGCGATACGTCAACCAACGATACGATGCTGGTGCTCGCAAACGGAGCGTCGGGAATTCAGCCCAATCAAAGAGAGAGCAAGAAACTGGAAGAGGCGCTCACGCAGGTGATGGAGGATCTCGCTCGGAAGATCGTGCGCGATGGTGAGGGCGCGCGCAAACTTGTCACCATCGACGTTACCGGCGCGTCGAACGAAGAGAACGCCACTCGAATCGCGCGCAGCATCGCCAATTCGCCGCTGGTCAAAACCGCGATCGCGGGATCCGATCCCAATTGGGGCCGCATACTTTCAGCCGCTGGGAATGCGGGCGTGCCGCTCGATCCGTCGAAAGTGGACATCGATTTCCAGAACGTGCCCGTGTGCCGCGGTGGGCTGGCCGCGGAATTTTCCGAAGATGAGCTGAAGAAGAAGCTCGACCAATCCGAATGCTTGATCCGATTCGCGATCCAGGGTAAGGGCAGCGGCAGCGCTCGCTTCTGGACGTGCGATCTCACGGAGAAGTACATTGAGATCAATGCGAGCTATCGCACGTAGCGCCGTATTGGTTTGCGCCTTGGCCGCTCTTGCATCGGCCGACGCGCATGACGACGTGATGGAAGTGATCACTTCGATGGCGGGCTCGCTCACCGAAGTCACCGACACTCGCGCCGGCGTTTCGCGCGGGAACGTGGCGAAATTCATGGACGCCGTCAGCAAGGATCTACCGGACTACGACACGCTGAAGAACAACGTGACGGCGCTGGTGAACGAGGGCGAAATTTCATCTTCCATCGATCCGATTGCCGAAGACGGCAACGATCAAAAACGCACCATCGATTTGGATTGGGCAATGGAGGTGCGCAGTTTGGAACAGGACGGGCCCATTGTGCAGCGCCGTCAGGTCGTTCATTGCGAGCTGCGCAGGCAGAACAAGCACTGGAAGATCGTTGCGCTGAAGCCGATCGATTTCTTCGCGCCCGCGAAACTTGGACAGTAGATGACGCGGTGCGCCGGGCTCATGCTAGCCGCGGCAACGTTGATGAGTGCTCAGCCATCCCTGATGCCGTGGCCGGCGAAGATCGAAATGGGGCAGGGAAGCCTCGTCCTAGGCTCGACGATCCGCATCTCGATCATCGGCTACTCGGAGCCGCGATTGGAGCGTGCAGCTCGACGCTTGGGTGAACTCGCAGCAGATGGCGCTACCGTGGTCGTCGAATGCCAAAGGGGCGGAGATGATGAAAGCTATCACCTAACAGTCACGCCCCAAGGAGCGCGGCTCTCAGCTCCAAACCCGCTTGGCGTCCTGCATGGCCTTGAAACATTTCGTCAGTTGATTACTGCGCAGAGCGTTCCAGTGGTCGATATTGACGATCATCCGCGATTCCCTTGGCGCGGCCTGCATGTGGATGTTGCGCGCCACTGGATGCCAGTCGAAGTAGTGAAGCGGAATCTCGATGGCATGGCCGCGGTGAAGCTCAACGTCTTTCATTGGCATCTCAGCGACGATCAGGGTTTCCGCGTCGAGAGCAAGCGTTTTCCCAAGTTGCAGGTGTTCGGTTCCGACGGGCTTTACTACACCCAAGATCAGGTTCGCGACGTCATCGCATACGCGCGCGATCGCGGAATTCGCGTGGTGCCTGAATTCGATATTCCCGGCCACACCACGAGCTGGCTGGCGGCGTATCCGCAACTCGCGAGCGCGCCCGGCCCGTATCACATCGAGCGAAACTGGGGCGTGTTCGATCCCACCATGGATCCCACGCGCGAATCCACCTATCAATTTCTGGACGCGTTCATTGCCGAGATGGCTGCGCTCTTTCCCGATCCCTATTTTCACCTCGGCGGCGACGAAGTAACCGGCAAGCAGTGGAAAAGCAGCCCGCGCATTCGCGCGTTCATGCGGAAGCAGCATTTGAAAACCGTCGAGGATCTCCAAGCCTACTTCAATCGCCGCCTTCAGAAAGTGGTGGCGAAGTACGGCAAGAGAATGGTGGGCTGGGATGAGATTCTCGATCCGGATCTGCCCAAGGACATCGTGATTCAATCCTGGCGCGGACAGAAGTCGCTCGCCGACGCCGCCCGGCACGGCTTCTCGAGCATCCTCTCGGCGGGCTATTATCTCGATCACATGGAGCCCGCGTCGACGCTCTATGCGGTGGATCCGATGGATCGCGATGCCGCTACGTTAACAGATCAAGAGAAGGGCCGTATTCTGGGGGGCGAAGTCGCAATGTGGGGCGAATTCGTGAGCCCGGTAAACGTAGACTCGCGCATTTGGCCGCGTGCTGCCGCCGTCGCCGAGCGATTGTGGTCGCCTCAAGATGTGCGGGACGTCTCGTCCATGTATTTGCGTTTGGGTGCCGTCAGCCGTGAACTCGATGGTCTCGGCCTGACCCATCGTTCCAGTTACTATGCGATGCTGGAGCGGCTGGCCGGCGGAAATTCTGTCGAGCCCCTCAAGACGCTAGCCGACGTGGTGACGCCCGCGACTTTTGGCCAGCGCATTCGCACGCACAAATACACGCAACAGACGCCGCTCAATCGACTGGTGGACGCCGCGCGACCAGAAAGCGACACGGCTCGCGAGTTCGCCGCGCTAGTGGATCGAATGGACCGCGCGCAGATGCGAACTTGGCTCACGCGCTGGCGCGATAACGACGCCGAGCTCAAACCCACCCTTGAAAAATCAGACCTCCTGAGAGAAGACGTTTCGGTCTCCGAAGCTCTGGGCCGCTTGGCTTCCATTGGCCTCCAGGTTCTCGATGATCTCGATCGCGGCGAGCGCCCCACCGATGCCTGGCTCGCGCAGCAACGTCCTTTCCTCGATACATGCAAGAAGCTGATCGCCGAGCTTCGGATCGCGATCGTTCCCTCGATCGAAAAGTTGCTTAATGCTGCGGCGCAGGCGCCGTAATTCCTCGCAGCGCTTGCCCCACCGAAACATGATTGGTATCGAGCGTTTGGCCCAGCACTTGATCGAGCCCGATCCGCGCGTGACTGTAGGCGGAAAGCGTCGATACTTCCGTTTCCTGCGCGCCGACTAACGCGGTTTGTGCAGCCTCCAGATCGCTGATGGTCTCGGCGCCAAACGAAAATGATTGCTGCGCTTTTTCCAGCAGCTCTTCGAGCAGCTTGCGCGAATCCACGGCCTGCGAATACCTGGATCGGGCTTGCCGCAGAGCGACCATCTGGTTGGAAATATCCACTACCAATTGGTTCTGGTTGCGGCGCTCCACCAGATCGCCCTGCCGCAATTGCAGTTGCTCGATGCCGTAGTCGCCTTGCGCCACGTGATTTTGCATCGTACCTTGAAAGACGAGGCCCGCGCGACGAGTCGGAAAGTTGTCGCGAAACACCTGGCCCAGCGCATTGCCGAGCCCGCCCACGTAATAAGAATCGGCCTTGTAGGTTTGGCCGTTGTACGTAACAGGCGGTGTCGCAGTGCCTGCAAGTCCAGTCCCGCTGACGGCGACGACTCCTTGCAGCTGAGGCAATACGCCATTCGCCGTTCCTTCCGCCGAGATCTGGGCCGTTTCATCGTTGATCTTCGTGAGTGCGATGTCCGGGCGATTCGCCATCGCTCTGGCCACCAGATCGCGTAGGGGCGGCACGTTATCCTGCTCCGGAACCTCGATGTGATCGAGCGCAACCACCTGGGCAGCGTCCACCAGCGGGTCTTCCAGTCCGTTGCGGCTCAATGCATTTTTCAGCAAATTCTCCTGCAGTTGCGCGGTTGCCTGCGCGATGGCCAGCTGCTGGCGGCTGTTGCTGAGATCAGATTGCGCGCGGGACGCCTCAAATCGTGGGATCACGCCGAGCTCAATCTGCTTCCGTGTATCGTCGTAAAACTTCTGCGCCTGATTCACGGCGCGCTGCCGCACGGCTAAATCGTCGTCATCGGTCACCAGATCCCAATAAAGGTTCAAAATGTTTGCAACAACATTCAACAGTTGTGATCGAAACGTTTCTTGGGCTCCTTGTATGTTCTTCTGGGCCACCCGGATAAACCGTCCGTTCACGCCCGTGCCGAACCCTTGCAGCAGATTGTGGCGAACGTAAATCTGCACCACGGGCTCCACCGATGGATTCAGAAAATCGGAAGGGGCATTTTCCTTCAGATACGACTCATTGGCGCTCACCTGGATGTAGCCGCCGCTCAACAATCCCTGCTGCACAAACGAATCGATGATGTGATGAGCACCCACCAGAGCATCGGTCTGGCTTACGGTGGTGATCTGCTGTGGATTGGTGGTGTGGGCGAAGACGGTCGCGTTCTGAAGGACCGGATCCAGGTTTTGCGTCACCGGCCCGATCTGCGAAACGGTAGCGCCATTCCCGCCGCCGTTGCCTCCGTTGTTGTTCGAAGCCAGGCCGGCGGCGATCTCGCTGCCCACCACGCCTTGGCCGCTGGTGGCTTGATTGACCAAGCTATTTCCGTTGGTGACGCCGCGCAGCGGACCTCCGCCCTGGGCTCGCTCCACGGCCCATTCAGCGGCCAGCGGGCCGTAGCGATCCACTTCCAAATCGAGATTGTTTTCGACGGCAACTGCGATTGCATCTTGAACCGTCAGATACAGGTGGCCAGCGCGAATAAGACTGTGCAGGCGATCGGAGTTGCCGAGATTCACTGGTGGAACCGTCGCCGGTAGGTAGGATCGCACCAGCAGAGTCGCGTGCGGCTTTTCCACCGTTTGTGGTCCCTGTTGCGCGCTGCATTGCGAGGCCAAAAGGCCGAGAACAGCGAGGGGCGAAACCGTCCTTTGTAATCTCATGGCCTTTAGTCCTTTCTCTCGCCCACTGACGCCGGGATCGCCGATTCTCGAGCCACGTGGCCCGATGCAGCTTCTTCCATGGAGATTCCGTTCACTTCAAGCGTCTGCCCCACCGCTTGATCGAAGGCCACCTTGGAATGCGTGTAATTCGCCATGGCCTGAACCTCGGCGCTTTGGTCGGCAGCCAGATCGCGCTGGGCCTGGACTACCGTCGCAATCGTGGATTCACCGAACCGGAAGCGGTTCTGCTCGGCCTCCAAAGTCTGCTGCGCAAGCGACCTGGTGGCGACGGCCGTTTCGTATCGCGCGCGAGCCTGCTGTACCTCGATGACAGCGTTCTTCACGTCGACGCGAACCTGGCTAACCTCCTTTTGATACTGCAATTCGTTTTGCCGTAGCTGGAGCTGATCGGCCACGTAGTCGGCCTGGGCCACGCGATTCCTGAACGATATGTTCAAAGAGAATCCGGCTGAGTAGTTGGGAAAATCGCGTCCGAAGATCTGGCCCAACAAGTTGCTGTAGCCGCCCACCACAGCGGGAGTTGGGACACCGTAGGGCGAAGGAGCCGCCACGCCAGTTAGGCCGTTGTTGGTTAGCTCGAAGAACGCCTGCAGAGTCGGTAACAAGTAATTCTTCGCCCCGGTCATGTTGATCACGCTGCTTTCGATGTTGACTTTGGTCTGTGCGATCTCCGGCCGTTGCTTCAGGGCCAGGGTAACCAGTTCCGCGGTTGGCTTCAGGTCCTCGGTCTCAGGCACCGTGATGTGGTCCAGCGGAATCACGTGTACTTCATCCAGCGTCGGGCTGACGATCCCGTTTCTGCTCAGGGCATTCTTAAGGACCGTCTCCTGTTGCGCCACATTGGTCTGCGTGATGAGCAGGTTCTCCTTGGCGGTGGAAACTTCCGCGGCGGCGCGCGTGGCTTCAATCGCCGGCAGCGTGCCCAGCTCCACCTGGCGCTTGTTGCCGTCATATAGCTGCTGCGCGGTATTGAGTGCTTCCTGTTTGATTCGCAGATCGTCGTTGAAGCTTACTAAGTCCCAGTAAAGATTTAATACCGAGGAAACGGTGGTGATCACCTGGCGCTTGAGCTGCAGATCCGTCACTTTCAAATTGTTCTTGGCAACCCTGATATTGCGATTGTTCACGGCCACGCCGAAGCCCTGGAGAAGGTTCTGCGTGACATACAAGTCCAGAAGGCCGGCGGTATTCGGATTAATGTTGTACGCGGGACTGTTATAGGAACTTCGAATCGTGTAATAAGTCAGCTGGGCGTAAGTGCCGGTTACGAACGATTGCAGATACTGTGCCTGGAATTGCCGCGTGTCGGCGATCAGTGACGGCGTAAAGGTAAGCAGCGTATTGCTCTCGGGCGTCGTGGAATGCTGAAAGTTGGCATAGAGCACAAGCACGGGATCCAAGTTCGGAGGCTGAGTGCCGGTCTGTACCACGATTCCGCCGCCGGAGCCCACGCCCGAACCGTTTTCTTGCAGACCCACCGCGTTCACGCTGACACCTTCCAGACTGACGCTGGTCGCCCCCGGGTTCACCGGCTGGCTGATGTCGCGGAGGGCGCCGCCACCTTGCGCGCGCCGTACAACTTCACGAGCCAAATAGGGGCCGTAGCGCTGGATCGCGATGTCCACGTTGTTTTCGAGCGCCAACGCGATTACGTCCTGCGCCGACAGATACAGATTGCCCGCGCGAATCAGCGAATCCAGGCGCGGCGTATTGCCGAGCGTAGCGGCGGAAACCACGCGCCGCTCCAAATTAAAGGGCCGAAGCAGCGGGCCGACGACGCGCGGTAGAGGGGGCGTCTCAATGGTGATTTCCGGTGTTTGGGCCCAGCAGCCGGCGGCCGCCAGCAGCGCGCATGCAGAGATATTTCGGATGAATCGCATGGTCAATCAAATCGTAGCTGAATGTGGGAGGGAGCAATCGCGATTCCAGGCCAAAGGCTGATGGGACGGGGATTGCAGGCTCGCTGTGCCGCGCCAGGTGTCCGATTTCGCTACGGACTGTTCGATTTTGCGAACGCGCAAAGGCGAAGGGCGATTGAGTATGCTGGATTGAAATGAGAATCCGTTTCTCTGTCATGAATCCAGGAAGCTTCCTGTCGCCTGCCTCCCCGGGGACAGTGCTAATCGTGATCCTGACTGTTCTATGCGCGAGCGCGATGGGCCAGTCACTCGGTCCCGCGCAGGCAGAGGCCCCCACTTTTACGCCAGCGCCCGGCCAGATGTTTTTCTTGGACCTGGACTCTGCTTCAGGCGTATTTTCGCAGTGGCGTCACGATTCATTGGGGACGCTAAACGTGCTGAGGGCAGTTTTGCGGGTACCGCGCATTCGGAAGGATAGTCACTGGCTGCCCACTTTCAGTGTGTACTTGCAGGGCGAAGGTGATCCACTGTCGGCCGAAGCGCTCGGATTACAAATATTCGAGCAGGATCGCAAGCTCCCCCTCAGGATGCGATTGATTCTTGGCCGTCTCAATGGCAGACCGATCCAAGAGATCCAGCTCCAAACAACCCTTCGCCTCAATGATCACCTAAGAGTAGAAATGAGATGGGCGGCGCCACAGTTGGTCACGATCGTGGTCGGGGACTCCGAAGTGCGTAATGTTACCGTATCCTGGCCAATTTGCAGGGCGCTGATTATTTCCTCGACGGGGGAGTTGAAGGTTGATCCTCTGGTACTCGGAACCGTCAAACCATAGCGGCGTCATCGGGATCTCGTGGAGCAGCAGACGCCCGCCCTAGCCCGCGCCCGCCCCGCCTTTGCGCCGCACGTCGATGCTCAATCGTTTGATTTTCTGGTTCAGCGTCGAGAGCGGAATGCGTAGTTTTTCGGCGGCCTCGGTTTGGCTCCAGCTGAGCGCTTCCAGCGCCTCGATGATTTTGCGCCGCTCGAAATCAGCCAGGATCTCGGGCAGCGATGCATCGGCCGGCAGCATGCCGCTCTCATCGCGCCGGATCTTGACGCCGCCTTCTTGAAGGATTGAATCCGGCAGCACATCGGCGGGCACGGTGGCCTGCGAAGCCAGCACCACGGCTCGTTCGACGGCGTTCTCCAACTCCCGAACGTTGCCGGGCCAGTTGTAGTCGAGCAAGAGCTGCATGGCGTCGGGCTCGAATCGAAGCTGGCTTTTGCCGTCGGGGTCCAAGAACTTTTCGTTCTCGCGGCTGAACTTAGTCAGGAAGTGGTCCACCAACGGCGGGATGTCTTCCTTGCGTTCGCGCAGCGGCGGCAGCGACAGATTAATCACGTTCAGCCGGTAATAAAGATCCTCGCGAAACTTGCCTTCTTCCACCAGCTTCTTCAGTTCGGCGTTGGTGGCCGCGATGATGCGCACGTCCACCTTGATGGTTTCAGTGGACCCCACCGGCATAAACTCGCGCTCTTGAATCACACGCAGCAATTTAGCCTGCGTTTCCGGGCTAATTGTTCCAATTTCGTCGAAAAATATAGTCCCTTTATTGGCCGTTTCGAAATATCCTTTGCGCGACGCGATGGCGCCGGTGAATGCGCCCTTCACGTGGCCAAACAAAGCGGATTCCAGCAGTTCGGCCGGCACCGATCCGCTGTTCACCGGAACGAAGGGTTGATCGGCGCGCGCCGAATTCGCATGGATACCCTTGGCGATCAACTCCTTGCCGGTCCCGGTTTCGCCCGTGATCAGAATCGTGGCGCGGCTGGGCGCCACCTGCGTCACCAGATCCAGGATGCGCAACATGCGATCGTTCTTGCCGATGATGTTCGGGAAGCTGTACTGCTGCTTCAGCGCGCGTTTGAGCTGAGTGTTCTCGCGCGCCAGACGCCCGTGCGCGATCATGCGGTCGATCTCGATCAGCAGCTTCTCGTTGTCCCAGGGCTTGGAGAAATAATCGTTCGCGCCGTTCTTGAGCGCTGTCACGGCCACTTCCACCGAACCATAGGCCGTGATCATGAACACCGGAGTCTCGGTGTCGCGCTCGCGAATTTCGCGCAGCACTTCCATGCCGGAGCGGTCCGGCATCATGAGGTCCAACAAGATGATGTCGTAGTTGGCGGCCTCGGCGCGCCGCAATCCATCCGCGCCGTTCTGCGCCAGTTCCACGGTGTAGCCTTCCAGGCACAGCAGCGTTTCCAGGCTTTCGCGGATGTCTGCTTCGTCGTCAACTACCAGGATGCGGCCTTTGGGGAGGGAGGCTGGTTCGTCGGGCGGGAGTCGATCAGGCATGCACCGGCTTTCTTGCTAACGGAAGCTCCACACGAAAACGCGATCCGGCGCCCCAGCGGCTTTCCACTTCGATGGTACCGCCATGCTCGCGGACGATTCCGTAACTGACCGAAAGGCCCAGTCCGGTGCCTTTGCGCGCGGCTTTGGTGGTGAAGAACGGGTCATAGATGCGCGCCAGATTTTCCGGCTGGATTCCTTGACCGCTATCGGCGACGTCGATGCGCGCAAATCCGTCTTCGCTCCAGACCCGTATAGCCAGCGTGCCGCCCGATTCCATGGCGTCCCGCGCGTTCAAGAACAGATTCAGGAACACTTGTTGCAGCTTGCCGGAGTTGCCTTTCACCGGCGGAAGCGCCGCCTCCGTGTTGAGTTTCACTTCAATCGCGGACTTGCGCAGCTGGTGCTCCAGAAGATTCAACGTTTCCTGGATCACCTTGCTCACGTCCAGCTCGACGAACTCAGTGGTCGACGTGCGCGAAAAATTGAGCAACGAATTGACGATTTCGCTCGCGCGGAACGTCTGTTTGGCGATCTTGTCGAGCAGCTTCGATTTTTGCTCGTCCTCGGAAATCTGCTTCGCCAGCATCTGCGCGTAGGTGGAAATCACCGCCAGCGGCGTATTCACCTCGTGCGCCACACCCGCGGCCAGCAGCCCTATTGAACTTAGCTTATCCGCCTGCACCAACCGGCGCTCCAGTTCATCGCGATCGGTAATGTCGTCGAAAATAATGAGCCGTCCGATCTGCTGCAGGTCCTTGGCTACCAGCGGCGCGATCGCAAGATTCAGGGTATGGGCGCCGGAGCCGTTGCTCTTGCCGTTTCCGTTGGTATGAAGGCTCGCCGGGCCCTGCAGGACGAACTTATAGATGTTGTGCACGCCGGTCTGCCCGCGCACCTGATCGAACTTTTCGCAGAGCTCGGCGGGAAACAGATCCGCCAGGCGCCGCCCCACGGCCGCTTCACGCGGGATGCCGGTGAGCCGCTCGATCTGCGTATTCCAGCTCTCAACGCGATCGTTCAGATCCGCCGCTAAGATCCCGACGTTGATGGATTCGACGATGTTTTCGCTGAACTCTTTCAGCCGTTCGTACTCCTCCATCTTGTTTTGCAGCGAGCGATAGAGCCGCGTGTTCTCCACCGCGATGCTGACGTAGCCGGCGAGAGTGGTCAGCAGCTCCACATCGTCGCTGGAAAGGAAATCGCCCTTGTCGGTGCGACTCAGCGCCAGATAGGCGATGGTCCGGCCGCGCACCGTGCACGGGAAATAGTAGGTGAGGTCGAGATCGGCGATGGTGCGGCGCACCGCGGGGGACCAATCGTGCGCAACAGCGTCCAGCAAAAGCCGCGTGCGTTCAAAGAACAGATATGGTTTGCCGGGAAGCGGACTGAGGAAGCTCAGATCGAGCTGCTGGCCCTGCCTTTGGCCCCGATCTTTCTTGACGCCCTGGGTCATGTGCAGCTGGAATTGCTCGTCGTCGCCGGCCAGAAAGAATGCCACGTGCTGGATGGAAAGCGTATGGACCAGCCGGTCCGCCACTGATCGAAGCATCTCATCCAGATCGGTTTCTGAGCCGAGCTCGCGCGCGAATTCGATCAGTGTGCGCCGGTAATCGTAGCGGTCCTTGTAGAAGAAATAGCGGTCCAGTTGCTCCTGCAGCCAGTCGCGAATAGGCTGGAAGATGAACGTCGCGAACAGGATCAGGCCGACGATCGCGGCGGGGCTCAGATCCTCCGGCCGCGCGAACGAAAAGATCAGCCCGTAGAAAATTCCCAGCACCACCAAGGTGGCGAGCGTGTAAACGTAGCCTTGCTGGAAGATGATGTCGACGTCCATCAGCCGGTAACGCAGGATGGCGTAGGCCCACGTGAGCGGCATCAGGATCATCGAAAGCACGGCCATCTTCTGGTAGTGACCTGGGAGCGCCCCAAACAGATATGGCACAGCGTAGATCAGGGTGAACGGCACCACGCCCAGCAGCGCCCCGTTGCGCAGGTATTTCAACTGCCGCCGCACCAGCGGGTCCTCCGCGTGTGGGGTCTTCATCGCCAGAACTACAGTACCGGCCAGATAGAACACGCTCAAGAAGAGCAGCCACAGCCGATCCAGGAACCAGTTCACCTCCACCGGCGACGCCGTTACGCGCAGGATACCTTTAGCCACTAGCAGGTAAACGGTTAACAGGAGCCCACCCGGAACATAAAAGAGAACGCTTAAGCCTCGTCTCTCCAACCACTTTGGCTTCTCGGGAAAGACCACGCAGAAATGCAGGAAGATGGTGGGTGCCAGAACCCCGGCCGCGACGTTGCCCCAGTAAATGACTTGGTCGAAGGCGTTCAGCTTACCGGTGAAGTGGAAGCAAGAAAGAATAAACGAAGCCAGACAGAGGACGTAAAAGTGAACCGACCGCGCCGCCCCGACACGACGGTAGTAGACAAATAACCCGATCAGCAAGTATGCGATACCGACCGCGTACTGATAATACAGCGAGCGATCGAGCACGCCTTCGCCGACGATCACCTGCGCGGGTACCGGAACATTATCGCGCCGCAGCATGTACTCGGTTTTCTGCCAGATCCCAACGCGTTGCAAGGCTTGCGGGACATCCACGGTGTTGGCGATGGCGTGGCCGGCGACTTGGAGCAACACATCTCCGGCTCGGATTCCCGCGTTGTATCCCTGGCTACCCGGGGTGACATGCAGCGCTAAGACCTGGTTCTGGCCGTTGCTCGCGGTGCGATCCACCCACGTAACTCCATCATCTGGAAGATGATACAGGGTTTGTTGGCGGAAATTGACGATGGCGCAGCACACCGCTGCTACTGTGAGAACGAACAGCAGCGCGCTCACGAATTGGGTCTTAAGATCCCTCAAGCGGCCGTCTCCGCTGATATTTCGCTACGAGCACACACGTAAAGAAAGGTGTGCCCCTATTTTGAGCACTTTGCGTGCCACCAGCGCTGAACAAGACTATTCATGAGAATACAGGATTTCCGGCACCCGCGCTATACCAGGTACGCCCGGGACTTCTCGGATTTGGGATTTGACACTACCGTAAAGTGTATGACGGCAATGGCCCAAAACATCTGAGTAACAAGCTGTTTGTAAAGCCTATTGACAAGTTACCCCAATAGGCCTAATATCTTCTTTCCGGTCTGTCAGTAGGACAGCTGACAACAGAGCCAGGGCGCAAAAAGGTGGTCCGTGTATGACCTTGTTTCAGATTGGCGAGAAAGTGGTTTATCCAAACCACGGCATTGGAACGGTTGAAAATATCAGCACCCGTTCCTTTGGAGCGCAGTTCGAGCGGTTCTATCTGCTCCGGCTGACGTACAACAGCATGACGGTGATGGTGCCGTTTTCGCACGTCGAAGACATTGGTCTTCGCAAGGTGACGCGGAACGGCGAAATCGCCCGCGTGCTGGAATTCCTGGCCGAGGGCGTCGCCCGGCGCAAGGCGGATTGGAAGGATCGCTACAAGGAGAACTCGGACAAGATGCGGCATGGCAGCTTGCTCGAGATCGCCGAAGTCCTGAAGACCCTTCTGATCTTGCAGTCTGAGAAGCCGCTGTCGTTCCGCGAGAAGAAAATGCTGGAGCGCGCACGCCACATGCTGGTGACTGAGCTCTCCATTTCGCGCGGCTTGGCCGAGTTCGAAGCCATCAGCGTGCTGCAAGGCGCACTGGCGAAGTCGTCGTTGAGTTTGCCCGCGCCGGCCTAATCCTTTACTCGAGTGGGGCGGACCCCTTGCGTCGCTCCGTCGGCTTCTAGGTAGTTTCTTAGCCGGTAACAGGCATCAAGCACATCCGTTCTAATACGACGCTCGTAATCCGCGGCTTCAGCGTCCTTGATTCGCAACGCTTCCGAGTCCCATAGTTTGCGCACTTCGCCCATCGGAAAGTCGTCTGCCTCTCCCGCAATTATCGTGAAAAAGCGCAGGACATCCTCCAGCTCAGCTCGGTCCAAAGGAATAGAAAGGTTCGCAATGGCAAAGCGGCCCTCGAAGATGCCAATGTGCCCGGAGAGCATTGACCGAGCAATCCCTAATAACAACCTCGTGACCCCTTGCATGGCCCCGGCGCGCTTCTCATTGTCTAACCCATCAATCCGGCTTCGGAGTGGAACTTCGTCGATGCGTGCTGGCCGGACTTGATCGGAGAATCGCGAGTCGGAGGCACCGAATCGGATGTAGTTCAAGCGTGCGTCCGTCAACGAAACCACGTTTGCGCCGCCAGCAAATGAGGGGTCCTCGTTTTGCACCGGGTCGTCTTCCCGAAAGCAAACCGGACAGATCTCATAGCTAACTGTCGAGGGATCGTTGAGGGTCAAGAATCCGCAACAGTTGCAGGGATAAGGCGGTGCATGCAATGCGCTCATCGAAGGGCGAACTGCACGAAGCCAGGGGTGATGGTGTAAACGCCCGTGTGATTCAAAGTAGTCAAACTACGGGTTTGGAGCCTGCGATGGCTCGCTCGCCGGCATACCGATCTGAACCGAGGAAATCAACCCCGCTCCTCGATGTGCTTCAAACGTGCATCGAGTACCTCTTCCACGCGGCGAAGCTCCGCGCGCCACAGATCGCGCATGTCGTCGAAGCGTTTATCGATAGCAGCGAACTTGGCGCTGAAAAGCGTAATGGCCAGCCCAAGCAGGGCGGCGTTAAAGAACATGGGAATCCCGATGGCCAGGTATAGCTGTTCGTTAGTCACCAATGGACATGTACTCCGCTTGGCCCTATTCTCTCATGCCCGGCTCGCGAAGGCTAAAAACGGACGTGCAGCGCGATCTGTACCACGCGCGGACCGAGCGTAGTGGTCACCTGGCCGAACTCAGGACTGTCGATATTGGTGATCGGACTGCATTCGCTAAAACCACAGCCGGGCGGATTCGGATTGCCGAAATTCACATGGTTGAAGACGTTGAATGCATCCATGCGAAGCTCCGCGTCGATCCTGTCCTCGAACAACTTGAAATGCTTGGAGAGAGCCAAATCCAGGTTGATGTCGCCGGGGCCCCGAATGGCATTGCGGCCGAGAGTGCCTTCAGTGAACATCCCGACCAATGCCGCGGCGTTAGTTTGGGCCGCTGAATCCAGTGCCAGCTCCCGGTCCGCAGAGAATGCATTCGGATTGAAGAAGTAATTGCCGGTATTGCCGTTGATGGTCTGCTGATTGTGAGCGTTGTAGGTAGCCACATTCGGCAAAACCAGATCGGCATGGACTAAATTGGGCGAGCCGTCGCCCGCCGGACCAGGATCCGTGTTGGTGGCGAATAGCTGCGCCGATACGTCCAGCGGAAAGCCGGTGCGCCAAGTCAGGATCGGATACAGGCTCCAGCCTCTTGTGAGCAGTTTCGGGCCGCTTGTCCAAACCCGGTCGAAAGGAAGTTCCCATCCGCCGGAGAACGAGATCACATCACGGACATCGGTATCGCCAGAAGCCCAGAAATAGTGCTCATCGTAATAGGGCACCTGAGAGTTGCGCTGGCGGAAGCCCGACACGTTGTCGAGCTCGTGCGACCAGGTATAGGCGAAGGTGTAAAAGACATTCCCGACCGGCGAGTTGGCGTAGCGTTTGGTGAGGTTCACCTGGAGCGCGTTGTAATTCGCTACTCCGACGTTCTGGAACTCCAGCATTTGGGAATAAAGAGAATTCGTGGAATCAGGATCGTAAATGCGCGTGTTCGAGCCAAGCGGAAACGGATTGATATCCACCAGCGACGTGAGTTTATGCGCGTCGTAACCAACGTAACCGGTCTCGAGCACCATGCCACCCGGCAATTGTTGCTGGATGTTGAGGTTGTATTGATAAACATACGGCGTGCGCAGGTGCGGATCAACCAAGTAGATGCCGCCCGTGCTGCCGAGCGGCTCGGACGCCGCAAAACTCGCCGTGGAACTCGGCGGACGGGAAGGGAAGCCATTCGGGGTGCCCGTATTGTTGGTGCCGAACGGATCGGAGAGATAGCCGGTGGGCGCCGATTCGGTCCCATCCAGCGCATTGAAATAAAGACTGGGCTCGGAGTAGAAGGGCGGGGCTCCGTTGAACTGCAGATTGTCTTCACCCTTCAGGATGTCGTAGAACACGCCGAATCCGCCGCGCACCGCAGTCTTGGCATTGCCGAACACATCCCAGGCGAAACCGAAGCGCGGCGCCCAGTCGTTCTTGTCGGGGAAGTTGGTGCCCTTGGGCGCTCCCGGGTCGCCGGGAAAGACTAAGCCGGGCGGTGCGTTCACAAAGCGGTCACTCTGCAACCCAGGGATGAAGCTGAAGGATCTTCCCTGCGTGTCGTATTTCGGCTCGGCGTATTCATAGCGGATGCCAATATTCAAAGTCAGCCGCCGGCTCACATGGAAATCGTCCTGCGCGTAGCCGGCGAACTGGTGTGTCCGGATGTTATTGCGGGCGTTCGCGGCTTGAAAGTAGTTATCCGGTAAGCCAAAGAGAAAATCGGCGAGATCGGTGCCGGATCCGACGCTGGTTCCGGGCCCATAGAATTCGAAGTTCCCGTTTCCGTAGAAGTCATACTGCGTGTTGTTCTGATACGGAGAGAAGTAGAATCCGAACTTCATATTGTGCGGGCCCTTGGTCCAGCTGAGGTTGTCGTAGTAAGCGTAGATGGTGCTGGCAAACGTGGTGGGCCCATAGGGGCTGTAGCCGATGTTGAGGCCAGTGCCGTAGAAATTGATGGTTGGCGGCCCAGTGACGATATCGGGCGTGATATTGATCCCGAGAACTGATGGCGTCACGCTGGCCAACGATCCGAGCGGAACGCTGTCGTCGGCGGTGGTCCGCACGGCGGTCATCCGCGCCTCGTTCAGAAGCAAGGGCGTAAAGACGTGCATGTAGTTGATGCTTCCCGAGTACGTTTGCAGGAAATCCGCGGCGTTGTAACCGCTCACGCTGGCGAAGTAGAATGGGTTCGTCGTGTCGTTATCGTGGGCCGTGAAAGTCCCCGACACGGTATCGTGGCTCGAAACCGTATAGTCGAACTTGCCCAGATATTCATTGTCATTGTTGATCGCCGACGAGGTTGGGTAAAGATAGCCGGTGGGCGAGGTGGGAATGAGACCGTTCTTAAAGAAAGCCTGCGCCACCGGATCGATGCTGGAAGGGGCGATGATCCCCTGGGCGGCTAGCGTGGGATTCGGCTGATAGTAGGGATTGGCCTGCAGAAACGCGACGACCGCCGGATCGGGGCCGCCACCCACAGCTTGTGAAAAATTCCCCATGGCCTCGGCCGGCGTGTAGGTCTGAACCTTACCCTCCAGCTCTACTTGGGTTTGCTTTTGGCCCTGGTAGGCGAAGAAGAAGAAAAGCTTATTCTTCAGGATGGGTCCGCCCAAAGTCGCGCCGTATTGGTTGCGCTGGAGAACCGCTCGGGGCTGGTCCTGTTGGTTATTGAAGAAGTCGTTCGCGTCGAAGTCGGTATTGCGGACGTAGTCGTAAAGGGTGCCATGAAATTGATTCGTCCCGCTCTTGCTGACGATGCTGACGATTCCGCCGGCGTTGCGGCCGTATTCGGCGGCGTAGGTGCTTTCGAGTACACGGAACTCGGCTACTGCATCCGGGTTGGGATTCACGACGACGGAGTTATCCATTAAGTCGTTATTCAGTCCCCCATCCAGAAGGTAAGTGACGGAGTCCGTGCGCCCGCCGCCGATGCTGTAGTTGCCTTTGGCGCCTGAGTCGGGATTGGTGACTGTTACGCCCGGCTGTGTTGCCAGCAGATCCAGTGTGTTGCGTCCGTTTAAAGGAAGTTCGTAAATCGCTTCACCTGTCACTGTGCCGCCCACAGTGGAATTTCCGGTCTCCACATTGGCCAGCTTGCCCTCCACCGTGACCTCAGCGCTGGCGGCGCCCACTTCCAAGCTCAGATCGACGCGCAGGGTCTGATTGATTTCGAGCGGGTTGGCTGGCCGGGTTACGGCCTTGCTGAATCCCATCGCCTCGGCGCTCACTTCGTAGTGCCCGATCGGGAGCAGAAGCACCTGGTAGAAGCCTTGATTGTTCGAGACAGCTTGCTTGGTTGTCTTCGTGTCGAGATTGGTTACCGTCACCTTGGCGCCGGCCACCAGCGCGCCGCTTGCATCGGTGATGTTTCCGGCTATCGTGCCGGTAGCGTCCTGAGCCCAACTAGCCGGCGCGAGGAGCAACAAGGAGAGCGCCATCGTGGCGGTCGCGGAAAAAGAGAACTTATTCACGTCGATTCCCCCTTTTGTATAAATCAAACCACCTTCGCGAGCGAACGCTACAGAGCCGTTCCGATTCTTCAGAAAGTATCATACTTGGCTGTGCTCGGCCAGCGGCGCGGTGCGACCCTGATACTCTTCGAGTATGACTCGACTGTACTTGCTCGGCGTGCTCTCGCTGACCGCATCCGCTCAGACTCCGGCCCAGCAAGTGGGCGCCGTGCTCGACGACTGGCATCAGGCTGCCTCGGTTGCCGACGAATCGCGCTACTTCGGCCACTTCGCTCCGAACGGCGTGTTCATGGGCACCGACGCTACTGAACGGTGGACTGTCGCCGAATTTCGCCAATGGGCCAAGCCGCAGTTCCAGCGCAAGTCAGCCTGGAGCTTTCGGCCTCGCGACCGCCACGTTGATTTTTCAGCCGATGGCAAAACCGCCTGGTTCGATGAAATGCTGGACACCCCGAACTTGGGCCTGTGCCGCGGCTCGGGCGTTCTGGTGTCGCTCGGCGGCCAATGGAAAATCGCGCAATATAATCTGTCGGTGCCGATTCCGAATGCCTTGGTCTCTGGCATTGTGAAGCAGATCGGCAATCCGCGTTAGCCCGCCGCGCGGCGCTTGGCCGGGCGCTTCTTGACACCGGCCTTTTTCATCGAACTCTTGACGACGCTCTTGCCGGTTCCTCTCGCGGTCGTGCCTAACTGTTCGATCGATGCCTGAATGTAGCGGCGCACGAAGGGCCGCTCCAAATCACGCCGGCTCGCGAATTTGAGGTGCCGCATCGTCTTGCCATCGCCTTCGAGCACATGATTCGGGTCGGGAAGCGTCGAGCCGCGTGGAAAGCCTAGGTTGATGTGCCGCGCGTTGGTGGCGATGTAACAGAACATGTCCTTCATCTTTCCGCTGAAGCCGAACCAGACGGCGACGGTGTACACCTGATAGACCGATTCGGAGGCGCCCGGCACTTCATCAAGGATGATTTCGCGGAGCCTGAGTGCGAGGTCGGCGATGGAGCGGTCGTAGGCTTCCAGGAATCCCAGGAGTCGCGGATCGGGTGGGCGTGGCATAGTTTGGCCGCCACTTCCTAATCTACCCTTGCGGCGCCGCCTCGGCTGCCTGATCCGCGACACTCACCGCATGGCGCAAAATGCGCTCCAGATGCCTCGAAATCAGCATGAGGTCCACATACATCGTCGCATCGCCCGTTCCCGCCGTCAGTTGAGAAAGCCCTTGATACAGAGCTCCGCATTCGGCACGGATGGGGCCTTCTTGCGACCGCACGGAGAGGCCCTGCCTTCGATCCAAACTGCGCCAGCTTTCGATTGCGGCCGTCAAACACTCCTGAATCTTGGCGCCCACGCCCGAAATCTGGTTCAAGATCTGGGATGGCGGCCGGCCATCCATCTCAGAGCACAGCGTCGCAATCCCATATGCGTAATCTCCGATGAGTTCCAGATCGACGATCGCGCCAAGAATCCCAGTGACAAGGCGTGCGTCGCGCGCCACGGGAGCTTGTAGCGTGATCAGGCTCAAACATTGGTCGTGAATGAGCCGATGCTGGTGGTCGGTCTGCGCCTCGAGTTCGCTGGCTTTCGGCGCCGGGCCAGGCCGTGGGTCGGCCAGCGAATTCAGTGCCTCGCCTAACAGAGAAAGAGTGGTCTCGCCCATCTGGACTAAACTTTGGCGGACCGATGCGAGCTCTTCATCGTAATGTAATCTCGCCATTTCTTGCCGCTCCTCCTGGCCGCTCCGATATCGTAGTATGGATCAAACCACAATGCCAGAGATATCTTCGGGATCATCAGCCGGGTACGACGTGGTCATCGTCGGCGCGGGCTTCGCCGGCTTATATATGTTGCATCGCTTGCGCGAGCTCGGCTTCTCGGCGCGCATATACGAGGCAGGGGCCGGCGTCGGCGGAACCTGGTATTGGAATCGCTATCCCGGCGCTCGTTGCGACGTCGAAAGCCTGGAATATTCCTACACCTTCTCGGACCAGCTCCGCAAGGAATGGCAGTGGACCGAGCGCTATGCGGCGCAGCCCGAGATTCTGCGCTATCTCAACCACGTCGCGGACCGCTTCGACCTCCGGTGCGATATTCAGTTCGATACCAAAGTCACCTCGGCCATTTTCGACGAAGCCGGCGCCCGTTGGACCATTGCAACTGATCGCGGCGAGCGCGTTTCGGCCCGGTTTTGCATCATGGCCACCGGCTGCCTGTCCGCGGCCAAGGTGCCCGACTATAAAGGACTCGATACTTTTCGCGGCAAGTGGTATCACACCGGCCATTGGCCGCATGAAGGCGTCGATTTCACCGGCCAGAAAGTGGCGGTAATCGGCACCGGTTCCTCTGGCATTCAATCGATCCCGCTCATCGCGCGCCAGGCCGCGCATCTCTACGTCTTGCAGCGGACTCCCAATTTCAGCCTGCCTGCGCAAAATGGTCCCATACCGCCCGAGGTGATCGAAGATTGGAAGCAGAACGGGCCGCGGTACAAGGAACGCGCCATGACTACGCCGTTCGGATTGCTGGTGCAGGCCACCGGAACCGGAAAATCCGCGCTGGAAGCTGACGCCGATGTGCGCGAGCAGCTCTATGAGGATGGCTGGAGCGTGGGTGGGTTCGGAATGCTGGCCGCATTCAACGACCTGGTCATCAACCGCCAATCGAACGAAACCGCCGCCGAATTCGTACGCAACAAAATTCGCGGGATTGTCCGAGATCCCGCCGTGGCCGAGACGCTCGCGCCCAAGGATTATCCCATCGGCACGAAACGGCCGTGCATCGACACCGGCTACTACGATACCTACAATCGGGACAACGTGACGCTTATCGATACCCGCGCCACGCCGATTGAGGAAATCACGCCCGCCGGCATTCGCACGTCCGATCGCGAGTTCGCAGTCGACAGCATCGTATTCGCCACCGGCTTCGACGCCATGACCGGAGCTCTCAATAACATCGAGATTCGGGGCCGGAACCGGCAGTTTCTCAAGGACAAATGGGCCGCCGGTCCGCGCACCTATCTGGGTTTGATGGTGGCCGGATTCCCGAACCTGTTTACCATCTCTGGTCCCGGCAGCCCATCCGTGCTGAGCAACATGGCGCTTTCCATCGAGCAGCATGTCGAATGGATTGCCGAGTGCCTTGCGTACCTTCGCAGCCATTTCATCGCTACGATCGAAGCCACCGCCGAAGCCGAAGACGATTGGGTCCGGCACGTCGCCGAAATCGGCAGCCAGACGTTATATCCGTTGGCCAATTCCTGGTATATGGGCGCCAATATTCCGGGAAAACCGCGTCTATTTATGCCATATATCGGCGGCATGCCGGCATATTGCCAGAAGTGCAATGAGGTCGCCGCCAACGGCTATGACGGTTTCACTCTCGCCGGGTCGCTGTTGGCTATGGCTGGTAAGTCAGCATAATCACGGGGCTCTTCGAGGTCGTGCCTTTCGCGTCCGTGATTACCAGCTGAACCAGGTACAATCCCGGTCCATTTACGAAATCGACGGTTGCTTTGGGGTTGTTCGCCGACTGCAGCAGGGCAGGCTGTAAGCCACCTGATACAACCTCAAATAGATACTGCAGGCTTCCCGCGGCGCTTGTCGATCCGCTGGCATCCAGCACCACTGACGGCTGATTCGTCGTTAGATTGAGCGGCGTCACTACGGCGGTTGTGGTGCCCGGGGTCGGCCCGGCAGGCGCGCCTGCTGTGATGGGGCTGCCAACCACGCCATGGATCATTTGCGACCCGAAATGGCCTGTGGCGCCACCTGCGAACGTCAAAGTGATATTCGAAAATCCGACGCTGGTTCCCCCGTTGATAGTGACGGTTAAGGTAGACGCCGCAAACGGCGCCGGGCTCCCATCTTTCGTAACGCTGGCCGACCCAGTCACCGTGAACCCTCCGGTGGGAATCTGCGTCACCGTGCCGCCCACGATTTCGATATGGTGAGTGTGCTGCATTCGGGAGCTCGCGCCGGTCGTGGCATCGATATTCGAAGGATTTCGCGTGTAGTCGGACAGCTCCATCGTCAAGGTCGCCGTAAAGTCGGCGGTGCCGGCTGCTCCGTTCAATGTCAAACTCCATGGGCCGCGCATTTCCCACGGACCGGTGGGGCTGCTTGTGGACGGCGTATAGTCGTTGATCACCCCGCTGAATTGCGTGGGCAGCGGAGTTTGGGCTAGCAACCCGGTGGCCATGACAAATGGGGGGACCACGGTATTGCGGATTGCCCACCAAAAAGTTTTGCTCTTCATCAAAGAACCTCCAAATTTGAGAATCGTGCTTGCGTCGTGATCCAATCGCCGAAACGCAGGTACAGAATCGATCCGATTGGCAGTTAGCGTCAAACGGCAATGCGCTAGAACCGCCATTTGCCGTGAAATGCCGTCTTTTGCAGCTACCGGCCTGGGGCGCTACAATCGGGTGGACCGCGATGGGTGAAACGTCCCCAGACACGCCGCCATCCGAGAAACCGTCCGAAGTGCGGTTGGATTCGTGGAAGGAAATCGCTGCCTACCTCGGCCGCGATGTTACAACCGTTCAGCGCTGGGAAAAGCGTGAGACCATGCCGGTCCACCGCCACCTACACCACAAGCGTGGCTCCGTTTACGCCCTGGCTCCAGAGTTGGATGCGTGGCTCGAAAGCCGCAGGCAGCAGTTGGGTGGGGAACAGGAACAGAAGCTGGTCGAGCCGGAGGTTGAACACCACCACCCTGTAGCGATCCCTCGGGCGCGCGCTTGGGTCGCTCTGGCCGTAGTTGTCGTGCTGGGCGCTGCCGCATACGTCATATCCCGGAACCGCACCGCCACCGCGGTGCAACCCAAAATCCGGTCTTTAGCGGTCCTGCCTTTGAAGAACCTGTCAGGAGATCCAACTCAGGAATATCTCGCCGACGGGATGACCGAAGCGCTGATTAGCCGCCTGTCATCGATGCACGATCTGCGCATTATCTCCCGCACCTCGGTGATGCGATTCAAGAATCCGCAGCTCTCGGTGCCGGAAATCGCCAAAATGCTGCATGTGGACGCCATTGTGGAAGGCTCCATCATGCGGCAGGACAATCGGTTTCGAGTCACCGCTCAGTTGATTCGCGGCTCTACAGACGAGCACTTCTGGTCGGAAACCTACGATCGGGATCTGCGCGACGTGCTCACTGTCCAGAGCGAGCTGGCGCAAGCCATCGCGGAAAAGGTCCAAGTCACGGTCACCGGGGAGGAACACCAGAGGCTCACGGCGGCGCGCCCAGTCGCGCCTGAAGTTTATGAGAGCTACCTAAAGGGGCTGTATGCCGAAGGAAAAAGCAACAGCCGAGCGGACGTCGAGGAAAGCATCGGATATTTTAACCGCGCGATCCAGTTGGATCCGACTTTTGCGCCGGCTTACGTCGGCCTGGCGGACGCCACCGACCAACTCGGCACGGTTATTATCGGAGCGCCTCCCGGAGAGGCCCGCGCCAAAGCGATGAGGGCCGCCCGAAAAGCTCTGGAGCTCGATCCGGACCTTCCTGAAGCCCATGTTCTGATCGCAAACTTGCTGCAGGAACAGTGGCACTGGGCTGATGCCGAGGCTGAATACAATCGCGCCCTGGAATTAAGCCCCAACGACGTTGATGCTTATGGCGGAATTTCTTCGTGGCTGCTAAGCCATGGACGCACGGACGAGGCTCTGGCTTGGGCACGGCGTGGCCGCGAACTCGACCCCCTCACAGTGTCCGGCGCTAACATAGGCTGGATTCTGTTTCAGTCTCATCGCTACGATGAGTCCATACGCGAACTGCGCAGCGCACTGGCGCTGCAACCGGACGACACCGACGCCCTTTTGTACCTTGGATTCGCGCTGGTGGCGGACGATCGACCCGCGGATGCAATCCCGGTCCTGGAGAAGGCCGTCTCAATTTCGCATGGTAGCCCGGCCGCGACCGGTGTACTGATCAGGGCGTATTCGCACGCCGGGCGGCGCAGCGATGCTCTGCGGCTCCTAGCGGACCTGCAGAAACGCAAACAGTCCGGTTACGTTCCCGCAGGCGCTTTTGTGAACGCGTATTTGGGACTTGGCGAAAATGAGCAGGCGTTTGTTTGGCTCGAGCAGGCCTACAAGGAACAATCGAATATTCTGCAATTCCTGAAAGTCCATCCATATTTCGACCCCATCCGCGCCGATCCCCGCTTTGCAGACTTGGTCCACCGCACTGGGCTGGATTAGGCGGCGGAGGCCATCCATGAAACAACGCCATCGCGTGCTCGGGATGTTGATCCTCCTGTTTGCGATCACTTATCTCGACCGCGTGAGCATCTCCGTGGCCGGGCCCCGCATGCAGCAGGACCTGCACATCGATCCCGTCGGCTGGGGCTGGGTGACCGGAATCTTCGTGTTTTCTTATTGCCTGTTTGAGATCCCCACCGGCGCACTCGGCGATCGAATCGGCGCGCGCCGCGTGCTCACCCGCATCGTGCTGTGGTGGTCCGCGTTCACTTCGCTCACCGGCTTGGCGTCGAATTACTATTTCCTGCTGATCACCCGGTTCTGCTTCGGCGCCGGAGAAGCGGGAGCGTTCCCGAACTCGGCCGTCGTCGTTTCGCGCTGGTTCCCTGCGACGCAGCGCGCCGGTATCTCCGGGATCACCCTGATGGCGAGCCAGATCGGCGGAGCCATTGCGCCGTTATTGATCGTTCCTATCCAGATGCACTATGGATGGCGGGCGTCCTTCTACGCGTTCGGCGTGCTGGGCGTCGCCTGGGCCACCGTTTGGTACGTTTGGTTCCGCGATTCACCCGCAGAAATGCGCGGCATGAGCCCGGAAGAATTGCAAGAAATTGCGGCGCCGCAATCCGCACACGCGCATCCCTTCCCGTGGCGCATCGCGCTTCGTTCCCCAAGCGTGCTGTCCTTGCTGGTCACTGCTTTTTGCTACGTCTACGTCTACACCTTCTTCCAGACCTGGTTCCACACCTTTCTGGTCAAGGGGCGCGGATTCAGCGAAGGCAGCCTGGTCCTCTCGACGCTACCTTATATCGTGGCAGCGTGCGCGAATCTGGCCGGAGGAGCGGCAAGCGACGCATTGGTCCGCCGCTTAGGACTGACGTGGGGACGGCGCGCCATCGGCATCGCCGGACTCGGCTGCGCAGCGCTGTTCACCATCGCGGCCATGATCACCCAACGCCAGATCCTGACGCTTGTTCTTCTTACAGTGGTCTACGGCGGCATCACCTTCCAGCAATCCGGCGTCTTCGGTGTGTGCCTGGACATCGGACACGAGCACGCGGGCGCGATGGTCGGGCTGATGAACACCTCGTCGCAAGTGGGCGGCCTGCTGTCCTCGGTTGCTTACGGCTACATCGTCAGCCATTTCGGCAGCTACGACGCGCCCTTCGTCCCCATGGCGGCGCTATTGTTCCTCGGCGCGGTGCTGTGGTTCAAGATCGACGCGTCGGAAAAGCTCACAGCTACACTGGAGGCCCTGCCCGCGCCGCTCGGCGCATGACCCAGCCGCTGTACACTGAATAAGACCCCGCACTGGAGTAACCATGCACACTCGCTCTTTCGCGATCCTGGTCCTGGCGTTATCCACCCTTTCCACGGTCAGCGCAGATGTCACCACGCGCTACAAAACTGAGATCACGATCAATCCCGCCATCTCAGCGATGGTTGCTGGCGCCATGAAAGGCGCGAATCTCGGGGATCCGCAGGAAACAGCACTGCGCTTGAAAAATGGTAAAGGATTTTCTTCGTCCTCGGGATTTTCGTCAATTCTCGATTTCCCAACCAAGGAGCTCATTGTCCTGGATCCGGTCGGCATGCGCTATGCCAAGATGTCGTCCGCGCAATTCGTCGACGAAGCCGCCAAGGCCATTCCGGAAATGCCGGCCGCGGCGCGCGACGCGATGTCGGGCATGAAAACCTCCGTCTCGCCCTCCAGGCTGACTGGTCGAACCGCGACCATCCAGGGCGTGGAGGCGGAGGAGCACGAGATTGTCGTCTCGGTAAGTGGCCCCGACATTCCCAGTGCGCCCGCCTCCGTTTCCATACGCATAGTGATGCAGTTGTGGAACGCGAAGGGCAGCGAGGTCCTGCGCGTGCCGGCGATTCGCGAGCTGACCGGGTATTCGCTCTATACGTTTGCCACCACGAATCCGATCGCCAGCATGGAGAAGATGGCCAAGCAGATCCCCGGTTTCGGTGACATCTTCCAACCGATCATGGAAGAAATGAAAACGGGGACGCCAATTTTGCGGATGCACATGGACATGTTTATGCCCGCCATGGCCGCGATGCTAAAAAGAATGACGGCCGGCGGCAACGCGCCGGGTGCGGCTCCGGACGACAACGCGCCGTTCCTGCAGTTGAATCAGGAACTGGTGGAACTTTCCACTGCGCCTGTCCCCGACAGTGTGTTCCAGATTCCCGAAGGCTACCAAGAGGCCTCCCCATCCGAATTAGTCCAGGCTCTTCTGGCCAAAACCAAGGCGGCGTCGCAGCAGTAGAATAGATTATCGGCCCATCCCCACATATGAAGCGTTCCGCCGCCCTCCTGCCCCTGATTGCCGTCTGGGTGTGTTTGCAGCCCACTGCCATTGGGCAGACCGCGGGCGCTCCAGATCAATATCACGCTCTGCTGGCTACCTATTGCTTCGGCTGCCACTCCACGCGCGCGAAGATTGGCGGTCTGGCGTTAGACAGCCTCGATATCGACGCCGCCTCCGATGACGCGCGCACCTGGGAGAAGGCGCTGCGCAAACTGCGTGGACATTTGATGCCGCCGCCGGGCAATCCCCAGCCGCCCCAGAAGGATGTGGAAGCGTTCGTTGCCTGGATGGAGAACACGCTCGATTCCCACCCCAAAGGTCCGAAAGCGGGCTATGTTCCGATCGAGCGCCTGAACCGCACCGAGTACGCCGCATCGGTGAAAGCCCTGGTCGGTGTGGACGTCAATCCGAAGGACGTCCTGCCACAAGATATCCAGGTCGATGGCTTTGACAACATTGCGGCTGCTCTCAGTGTCTCTCCCGCGTTTCTCGACCAATACATCACCGCTGCGCGGCACGTTGCGCGGCTGGCCATCGGCGATCCCGCCGGCCATGTTTCGAACGTGAAGTACTCCATCGCGGCAAACCAAGCGAGCGATGAGCCGTTGCCTATCGGCACCCGCGGCGGCGTGCGGTTCAAGCACGATTTTCCGGCGGACGGCGAGTATCGCATCAATATCGACGACCTTTCGCTCGGCTTGTACACCAGCACGGTGGAGAACGCGAGCACGCTGGTGATCATGATTGACGGTAAGATCGTGTTCCGCAAAGCCATCGGCGGGCCTGCCGACCTGGCGCTCGCTGATCGCAAGGGGTCGACGGCACGCGCCGCAATCATGGATCGCTTCTCGAAGATTCCCGTGCAAATGCCGGCCGGCGTGCACGACGTCGTCGTGGCTTTCATGGATCGCGCCCAAGTGGAATCCGACAACAACGTTGCCAGCGGTTTCGGCGCACGGGTTTTCGGCTCGGCGATGGCAATAAGCGCATGGCGAGCCTCGTCGACGGCATCGAAATCATCGGACCGTTCAACCCGAACGGCGTTTCGCAAACTGCCAGCCGCGCCCTGATTTTCGTCTGCGATCCCCAGAAAATCGGCGAGCCCGCCTGCGCCAAGCAGATTATCGGATCATCTGGCCCGGCGCGCGTTCCGCCGGCCGGTGACCCCCGACGATATGGCTCGCCTCATGCCGTTCTATGAGGCCGGACGCAAGGATGGCGGTATCTTTCGACGAAGGCGTCGAGCAGGTGGTGACGGCCGTGCTGGCCAGCCCCGATTTTCTCTACCGCGTCAATTCGCGGGCCCAAGGGGAAGCACTCCCAACTCCGAGTTTGCACTCTCGGACCTCGAACTGGCGTCCCGCCTTTCGTTCTTTTTGTGGAACACGGCCTCCCGACGAGGAACTGCTGTCGCTCGCGGCCTCCGAGTGGCTTAACCAAGCCGGGAGCATGGACAAGCAGGTCCGGCGCATGTTGGCCGACCCCAAGGCATCCAGCCTGGTGTCGAGTTTCGCGAATGAAGTGGTTGAACCTCACCACTCTCGATTCCGTGCAGCCCGATCCGAAACTGTTCCCCGTCTTCAACGAGGCACTGCGCCATGATTTCGCCAAGGAAACGGAGGCCTTCCTCAGCAGCATCCTTCTTGAAGACCGCAGCGTGATGGAGCTCCTCACCTCCAACCGAACGTTCCTCAACGAGCGAACTGGCACGCCTCTACGGCGTCCCCGGCGTGTTCGGTGCCCAGTTCCGCGAGGTCACGCTGGCGGAAAAAGAGCGCGCGGGGCTGCTGGGCAAGGGCGCGGTGCTGTTGCGGAGTTCCTATGGCGACCGCACGTCTCCTGTTTTGCGCGGGGCGTGGGTGCTCGATAAGCTGCTGGGTACGCCCCCCACGACTCCACCGGCCAACACCGCGACCGACCTTTCTCAAAAGGCGGGCGAGGCGCCGAAGACGGTCCGGGCGCGCCTCGAGCAACATCGCGATAAGGCCAGCTGCAAGCAGTGTCACGGTGTCATCGATCCCATCGGTCTCGCTCTGGAGAATTTCGATGCGATCGGCGAATGGCGGACCGTGGATCGCCAGGCGAATGCTCCCATCGATGCCAAAACCATGCTTCCGAATGGCGTCGCCATCGACGGCCCGTGGAACTGAAGGATCAGCTCGTCGGGCGGCCGGCAACGTTCGCCGAGGCCTTCACCGAGAAGCTCATGATGTACGCTGTCAACAGGCAGCTCGAATATTTCGACAGCCCCAGGTTCGCGCGGTGGTTCGCGGGGCCGCCAAGGATAACTATAAGTTCTCGTCCATTGTCTTGGGAATCGTTAATACAGATGCGTTCCGTAGGCAGGGTCCGGCACCCTCTGTTGCCGAGCCGCGAACGGGTGCCCTGTTAAAGGAGCCAAGGGAGCCGGTAAAGGAGATCCACATGTTCATCACGAAAAAAAGTATCGCCCGCAGAACGGTGTTGAAGGCCGCCGGAGTGAAGCTGGCGCTGCCCTTTCTCAACGCCATGGTGCCCGCCGCCACGGCGCTGGCCCAAACCGCCGCCGCTCCCAAGATGCGCGCCGCCTTCTTCTACATTCCCCACGGCGCCATCATGTACAACACCGCGCACGGCCCCGCCATGGACAAGTGGACTCCCAGCGGCTCCGGCGCGGATTTCAAGCTTAGCCCCATCCTCGCTTCGCTCGAGCCGTACAAGAAGTACGTCAACTCCTTCGGCAACTTGGAAAACGCGGCCACCGCGGGATCGGTTCACACCTTCAATCCCGCCACCTGGCTCAGCGCCACCCGCCCCGATACCGGTGGTCCCAGGGCGCACATGGCCACCACGCTCGATCAGGTGATCGCCAAGTTCATCGGCCAGGATACGCCGCTGCCTTCACTGGAATTAGCCTCGGAAACTACAGTCCAGGTGGCCGCGGGCGGCGGCGGCTCGTATACCACGCTGTCGTTCCGCGACGCCGAATCGCCGCTGCCGATGGAGTACAACCCGCGAAAAGTATTCTTGGAGATGTTCGGCGAAGGCGACACGCCGCAAGAGCGCACGGCGATCAACCATCAGACCGGCAGTTTGCTCGACATGATCATGGACCGCACCAAAAAGCTCCAGGGCGAACTAGGCAGCAGCGACCGCGTCCTTCTCGACGGCTATCTCGAAAGCGTTCGTGAAATCGAGCGCCGAACCCAGAAGTCCGGCTCGAAGAGGTTTTCCGGCCTGAAGATCCCCGACGCCCCGGTCGGCGAGCTGGAGAGGTTCGACGAACAGGTGAAACTCATGTTCGACCTGCTGGCCCTCGCCTTTCAGGCCGACCTCACCCGCGTCGCGACATATATCATGGTCGCCGAAGGCACCAACCGCACCTACAACCACATCGGCGTCCCGGATTCGTTCCATCCCGTCTCGCACCATGCCAACGATATCGATCGAATCAACAAGCTGGTCAAGATCCAGACCTGGCACGTGCAGAAGTTTTCCGAATTCGTGAAAAAGATGGCGGAGACTCCCGACGGGCAGGGAAGCCTGCTCGATCACTCCATGTTTATGTACGGGTCCAACATGAGCAACTCCGACCTGCATAACAATTATCCGGAACCGAACATCGTGGTCGGCGGCGGCGCGGGCAAGCT
This sequence comes from Bryobacterales bacterium, assembly GCA_963772905.1. GTDB lineage: Bacteria > Acidobacteriota > Terriglobia > Bryobacterales > Bryobacteraceae > Palsa-89. Next base: position 867,405 of record CAVYZD010000003.1, read on the forward strand.
GAAAATCGTCGGCCAGCACTTGGTGCTGCCGGAAAGACCCCGATCGCAAATCTCCACTTGACGCTTTTACAGAAGGCGGGGCTGGAACGCGACAAGTTCGGCGACAGCACCGGGACGATCGCGGGCGTGTAGCAGTGAATCGACGAGAGGCATCCTAAGAACCGCCGCAGCGAGCGCGCTCGGTCTTTGGGCCGCGCCCCGCATCTTCGCGCAACAGTGGCTCACCGATAAAATCACGGTTTTGGATGCAGGTGGCGCGAATGTCGTGGCCTTGTCCGGCGACGAAGGGCTGGTTCTCGTGGACAGCGGCGCTCCCAACAGTTTCGCCGCCCCATCCAAGGTCCAGTTACTTTTCAATACGCACTATCACGTCGATCAGACCGGCAACAACGAAATATATCGGAACGCGGGCGCCAAGATCATCGCGCACCAACGCACGCGCCAGTGGATGTCCACCGACTATTGGGTCCCGGCCGAAGACCGATACGAAAAAGCCCGTCCCAAAGCCGCCCGTCCCACCGAGGTTTTCGAAACCACCGGATCGCTCAAAATCGGGTCGCCGAGCAGATAGACTACGGCTACCTCGAATTGGCCCACACCAATGGCGACATTTACGTCCACTTCCGGAATCCAATGTTCTCGCCGTCGGCGACGTCGCGTCGCCCTTGCGCGATCCCGCGCTCGATTGGTTCACCGGAGCCTGGATCGGTGGCCGCGTCGACTCGATGGATGTTGTCCTCAAGCTCGCCAACGATCAGACCAAGATCGTGCCCGCCTACGGCCCCGTCATGACGCGCGCCGAATTCAAAGCCGAACGCGACATGATGGACGAGACTTCGCCTCGCGCATGTTCAATCAGGTTCGCGAAGGCGACGGCCCGCAAGGACATGCTGGACGATGGCTTATGAAAGGCCTGCGCCCGAACGTGGAAAGATCCCGACAAATTCGCGTATGACGCAGCCAAAGGACTGTGGGCTCATCATGACAAGATGGATCCCAATGTGGTTTAAAGTCCGCAGTTATTCTCGTGCCGCCACGCTGCCGATCTGCGCGCAGACGCCGAAGGGATCACTCGCCACTCTCATCGAAGAGGGCAACCACAAGGCGGCACTCGCCTTGCTTCGCGCCGGCGTCGACGTGAACCAGGCCCAACCCGACGGCACGCGCCCTATCCACTGGGCCGTCTGTAGGCTCGACTACGATGTCCTCGACGCGTTCTCGCTAAGAACGCGAAAGTCGACGTCGCCGAATGAGTTCGGCTCCACGCCGCTGGCCGAAGCCGCCAAGCTCGGCGACGCCAGGATGGTGAAAGCGCTGCTCGATGCGGGCGCGCAGGCCCGACAATCCCAATCAGGACGGCGAGACCCCGTTGATGCTGGCCATCAAGACCGGCGAACTGCCTGTCGTCGAAATGCTGGTGAAGGCCGGCGCGAACGTCAACGCGCGGGAAACGTTCCACAACCAGACGGCGTTGATGTGGGCCGCCGCCGCTCCCAGGAATGCCGGCGAGATGGTAAAGCTCCTTCTTGCGAAGGGTGCCGACTTCAAGCCGCGCGCCCTCTACAGCGATTGGCCCAGCCAGATCACGAATGAACCCCGCGCGCAATATCGTCCGGTCGGCGGCCTCACCGCGCTACAGTACGCAGCACGTGACGGCTGTTATGAGTGCGTCGACGAATTGCTCACCGCCGGCGCGAGATATCAAACTATCCGACTCCGGAAGGTGTCACCCCGCTGATGCTCGCCCTCGATAACGACCACAATGAGGTCGCGAAACTATTGCTCGATCGCGGCGCCAATGCCGATCTCTGGGACTGGTGGGGACGCACCCCGCTCTATATCGCGATTGACCGGCGAGAGGCCGTGATCGCTCCCCTGCGAACCGGGATCGCCACCATCGGCAACCGGCCCGCTCCCCTTCCAACTCACGCACCCGGCCATCCGCCTGTTTCCAACATGGAGATGATCCAAGCGCTGCTGGCCTCGGGCATCGACGTCAACCCGCAACTCAACATGCATCGCCCCAGCCGCGGCGGCAATAGCGGACGTTTCGTCGAAGAGTTCTACAACACCGGATGCACGCCGCTGATGCGCGCCACCATTGCCAGCGACGTGGAGCTGGTGCGAATGCTGCTCGACAAGGGCGCTGATCCGAATATCACCGCCATGGGCGTGACGCCGTTCCTGATTGCGGCGGGCGTGGGAACCGGCGGAAGAGGCACCGGGCTGGCGTCCGTTACTAGCACTCGGCTTTCCCCCCAGACACGGCGATCATGGACATGCTGCTCGCGCACGGCGCCGACATAAACGCGCAAGTCACCGGCATGCTGACGTATTCGTTGCGTATCTCCCGTGCGCCCTCGTCCACCGAAGGCATGACGGCGCTCCACGTCGCCGCGCAAAAGGGCAGGGCAGATGAGGTGCGCTACTTGTTAGCCAAGGGCGCCAGAACCGATCTGCCCGATCGCGACGGCCACAAGCCGATCGATTTGGCCTCGGCGCCTCCGCCAGCCCGCGGTGCGACACCCCCCGGTGCACCTGCCGCCCCAGCAAGCGCAGCCGAAATTCGCGGCCTGCTTGAGAACGCGGTCTCTCAAAGAGTGACAGGCCGATAAAACCGCGCCGCTTGATGCGTCCTGAGCCCCGCCGCGTTAGCGCACTTCGCTGCCGCCTTAGCGGACTTCAATGATGCGCTCGCCCGCGTTCAACGAAGCCTCCACTTTGGGCCAGACTCGCTCAAAGACTTCGAGCAGCGCGGCGGTTCGGCAATTCCCGAGCCGAACCCAGACAAACTGAAACTTCGCCTTCGGCCATTCGCTAGGTAAAGGAAGTCCTCGTCCTTGCCAATGATGATGCACTCATTCTCGGTGGCGTATCTGCAAAGTTCGGCGTCCACCAGAAACCTCACGCCGCCTGAATAACGATGTGATCGGTCTGAAGCGCGGCGTAGTCGATAGCAGCTAGGATGTTCTCGCGTTCCAGGAACGGGTAATCCTCGAGGATTTCATCGAACGAGGCCCCGGCCCCGAGAAGCTCCAGCACATCGGTAACACGAAGTCGCTGTCCGCGAATGCAAGGATGTGCCCCGCACTTGCCTTCTTCGACGGTGATTCGCTTGAGACGGTCCAGATTCACAATAATGGCCGCTTGATTCAAGTTACGCGGTATTTGGTGCAAAGCCAACTCGATACCATCTTCCAATTTCCCCCCTTCCCCCTCACCACCTTCCACGCCCCACGCCTGCCAGCCGCCGTCTCACGGGTTATCCTTCCACTAGCATGTTGATCCCCCGCCAACCAGCCACCAGCAACAACCCGCCACCCACCGCCCCGCATCTTATAATGGATTCACCGCCCATGAAGAAGCTGTACCTCGTCGTCGCGCTCTGCGTCTTCTCCCTCCTCCTGTCCGGCCAAAACCAGGAAGAATCGGACGTCCGCACCACCCGACCCGGCGACCGCACCCGCATCACCCTCGACGTCTCCCGCGTCAACATGCTCTTCACCGTCTCCGACAAAAAGGGCCGCTTCGTCACCGATCTCACCAAGGACGATTTCGAGGTCTTCGAAAACAAGAAGCCGCAGACCATCATCGAATTCGCCGCCGAGACCGACCTGCCCCTCCGCCTCGCCATTCTGATCGACACCAGCAACAGCATGCGCGACCGGTTTCATTTCCAGCAGGAAGCCGCCACCGCCTTCATCGACGGCACCGTCCGGCCCGAGCACGACAAGGCCATGATCGTCAGCTTCGACACCGCCGCCGAACTCGTGGCCGACCTCACCGGCAACGTCGCCGATCTCGAAAAGGGCATCGCGAACCTCCGCCCCGGCGGCGGCACGTCGCTCTACGACGCCATCTTTTTCGCCTGCCGCGACAAGCTGATGGAGGATCAGCCGCTCTACAAATTCCGCCGCGCCATGGTCATCTTGAGCGACGGCGAGGACAACCAGAGCCGCTACACGCGCGACCAGGCTCTCGAAATGGCGCAAAAAGCCGACGTCAACGTCTACACGATTTCAACCAACATCACGCGCATCGAAACCGATGGCGACAAAGTGCTGCGCTATTTTGCCTCGGAAACCGGCGGCCAGGCGTTCTTCCCGTTCAAGGCGAGCGATCTCGATCAGGACTTCGAGAACATCGCCAACGAGCTGCGGCACCAGTACAACATCTTTTATCGCCCCGAGCCGCTCAAGGCCGATGGCCTGTATCATCCTGTGGAGATCCGAGTGAAGGGGCGCAAGGATCTGCTCGTGCGCGCCCGCAAAGGCTATTACGCGCCGAAAATTGTAGCGGCCCGCCGCGCGCTCTAATCCGCGATAAACACGTTGAAGCTGGTCACCGTCCGGTAGCCCATCGCCTCATATAAGGAGAGCCCGGAGGACGTCGCTTGTAAAACCATTCGCGACACATTGCGCGAGCGCCGGGCTTGCTTCGATCACTTCCCGCATGATCGCCTCGGCGAACCCCAGCCGCCGGTGTTGTGGCAACGTCGCCACCGAATAGAGACCCACGACATCACCCGTGATCACTGCCGCCGCAGTCGTTACAGCTCGTCCGTTCACATATCCTACGTAGCCTTCGAAACTGCCTTTCCATGCTCCCGGCGATCCATACACCGACAAGCTCACCGAATGCGGAATCTCGAACGCCGTCGACATCACGCCCGAAAAGGCGGTGCGCGTCGCTTCATCGGCCACGGGACGAATGTCCAGCACCGGCAGATCGTGCTTCGCGGGCGCCAGCCGATCCGTGTACATTCCAGGCGCCTCGGTCAAATGCCGCAATCCATGGCGCTTGAAAACGCGCATTGCCTCGCGCCGCAGCGGCTGGCTCAGAAAGTCCTGGCACAACCAATAGGTCCAGCGCAGGCTGCGAGCGTCGAACTGCTCGGCCGAGACGTTGATCAAGCGGCTGAGTTCCTGCGCATCGCCATCAATCGGCCGCGCCTGCAACGCCGCATTAAACGCCGCATAGTTCAGGCCGCAAAAGATCAGGGACACGCCCGGCAAATCCCGAATTTCCGCGTCCGGCCGCGCTTGCCCGAAGAAGCGCAGAGCTTCGAGCAGATTGTCGGCCACCGCATGAATCTCCGCTTCGGGCATTTGGCGATTAGAACAGAGTCAGAAGGCGAACGTCAATCGAGTCGCCCGGCTTGCGGTCCGGCGTCACAATTTCAACACTGCGGCGGAAAATTGACGCCGCCTTCCGACGGTGCTCATATTGTTTTCAGCCATTTGCTTTTGCTCGCGACCTCGTGAACACTGGCATTCCGATTGCACTCTTACGCGCCGACACCGGATGGCACCGGTTCCACAGGGAGCACCGCCTATATGCTGACGGCACTGATTTTCGGCACAGACCGCGAAACCACCTCGCACTTGCAGCAACTGTGCTCGCTCACGCAGGATGTCTGCGTCTACCGGAGCTTGGAACGTTATCCCCAGGCCCACGAGACCATGCGGCTTTTGAATTCGTTCGCGCCTCAACTGGTTTTCTTGGGAGCTGATGATGAAGCGGGGGCGCACTCGGTGGAGCACGACATCCGCAGCATTCAACCCGGAACTGCGATTCTAGGCGTGTCCGCGCGCATGAAAACGGTCCATCTCTTCGAAACCTCGTTCGGAGGTTTCCCGGTACACCCGATTCCGTGTTCTCCCAGCGAATTTCGGGCGGCCGTTGTGCATGGGCTCGAAGCTCGTAGTGCCTCCAAAAGCGCGTCGGTCTTTGCGTTCCTACCTGCCAAGGCCGGCAGTGGCGCCACGACAACCGCTCTGTTTGTCGCCAATATTTTGGCTTCGATGGCTCAGAAAAAAGTTCTGCTGCTCGAATGCGATTTGCACGCCGGGCCCATCTCCATGTTGTACAACCTGCGTCCGTCTTACTCCATCATGGACGTGCTCGAAGATTCTCATCGGCTCACCGATGAAACTTGGAGCGAAATGGTTACGCACACAGGCGGCATTGACGTCCTCTCCTCCGTCAGCCGCCTGGGGGTGCGCAAGGTTTCGCCTTGGGGTTATCAGCGCCTGCTGTCTTTTGTCCGCACCCGCTACGATATCGTGATCGCCGATCTACCCGAAGTGGTGAACGACGCTACCGAGGTGGTCGCGCGCGCCGCACAAGCGGTCTTCGTCGTCACAGCACCCTCGAATCCGTCGCTCTTTCTGGCGTCGCGTCGCCGCTACGATCTCGAATCGCGCGGGGTGGGCGCAACCAAAGTGAAGTACATCGTAAATCGCAAAGCGCCCGATCGGGAAATTCCGCGCGAGGCCGGTTGGGCCATTGATGCCGAGAAAATCGCGGCCATCCCCGTTGACGCAAGTTTGTTCGACGCCTCAGAGCTGCAATTGGACTTGGTCAATCTGGCGACCATTGCCGAGTACACGAAAATCGCCGAATTTTGCTGCGGTACGACGCTTGTTCCCAAACGCACCGGTTTCCGCTGGTTCTGGCTGGAGAGCTGGCTGCGCGGCTCGCGTTCTCCCGAACTATCTTCTTCCGCCGCTCGTTAGAACGTCACCGTGATGCCGATGCTCGCTTGAGCGTCGAAGATCTTGATGAACGTGGTTTCGAGACTAGCGTTGTAGTAGTACGCGTTCACGGCGCTTGCCGCAAGTGTCCCGGCATCGGCTAACTGCGCCAGATTCGCGCCGCCCGCAACAACACTGCTGGGCGGATTTGTCCCGAGCAGACTCACGTAGTAAAACGGCTCCGGCGGCGTGTAGCGGTCCACTTGGCGCGCGATCTGGATACTCTGCGCATTAGCGATTCCGGTGTGGCTAATCGTCGTGATCCGATATGTCCCGTTGTTTTGAGCCTGGGTAGTTACTCCATCGTCTTGATACAAGGTGTACGAGCTATCGGCGCCCGGATAGATGTTAAACGTCAGCGGGTTTTGGGCCAACTGCCCGACCCATTGTTCGAGTTGCCGCATCGGCAAAATCGCGCCGGCTTTGATGTAAATAGGAACCAGATCCAAACCGGCGTTGTAGGTGAAAATCGACCCGCCGTTCACCGGCGCAAGCAACGGCGCGACGTTGTCTTGATAGGCGTACCAGTGCGTCCCCGGCGAATTTGGCAGATAGACCGGCCGCAGCGGCTCCGTGGGACTTGCGAGCGTCTCATGCCCATCAAGCATCGGCGCAATCAAGATATTGTCGCCGATCATGAACTGGGTGCTCAGCGGATCGGTATAAACTCCGCCATCGACGCCGGCGAAACTGGGATACGGCTGAAACAGATTTCCGTCGTAGGGAAAATTCAAGAACAGCGCGCGCGCCACCGGCATTCCGGTTTGCGTGGTCTGATACAGCGCGTCGTAAAAGATCTGCAGCATTCGATAGCGAAGCTCGATGTACTTGCGGCAGTTCGTTGGCACCGGTTCACCATACGCATACGGTTCCTGAAACGCTTTCGAATAGCCGTCGTAGTGATTGCGATACCAAGGCAGAAACGCGCCCAAATGCATCCAGCGCGTGAACAGTTCGTAGTTGGTGACTTGGCTCGCGCCGACGGAATCAGATCCCGGTGCAAATCCTCCGATGTCGCAACCCGACATGGGTTGTCCGGAAAGTCCGAGGTTGAGCACTTCGGGAAGATTGATGCGCAGGAAATCCCAGCTCGACGCCGAATCCCCAGTCCACAACGCCGCATAGCGATGCATTCCGGCGTAACCGCCGCGCGCGATGATGAAGTTGCGCGTACCGGGACGCAGCGCGTTAATTCCGTTCCAAGTGGCCTTCACCAGGTTCAGCGCATACGCGTTGTGGATCTTCGCGTTCGGAACATAGGTTTCGGTGCGCGAATCGTACATCATCAGATCCAGCGGAAAAGTCTTGTTGCTGGTATCGTCGTCGCTGTTGGTAACCACCGCCGGGCAAGTCATATCCTGCCAGATCATGTCGAGCCCGATCGAGAGCAGGTAATCGTAATTCTGGCCCCACCAGGTTTGAACGTCCGGATCGCCCAAATCCGGATAGTAGCCGCTGCCACCCAGGGGTTGTGAGCTGCCGCAGCCATTGAAGACGGGCAGCGTCAGGTTTGGATCGTTGGTGGGATAATTCCCCGGAATGAACGGATTGAAGCCGTTCGTGTTGCAACCGTAATCTTCGGTTCCGATGAATTGCGTTTCGGGCGGCGCGGTATCACCGGCCGTTACGTCGTAGAGGAAGACATCTTGATCAAGCCCCGAATCGCGCGGCGCGTAGGCCGTCTCCGTCGAGCCGCTTTCATCCAGCGGGTTGCTCGACACCATGGACGTTATGTTGGTGCTGCACTTGAATCCGTTGTTATGTAAGCTCGCGAACGTGGCGGCGATATCGGGAAACTTCACATCGCTCGACGTGAACGTGCGGTAGTTGTCTTGAAAATCGATGTCGATGTGTAGCCCGTCGATCGGGATTTGCGCGTTGCGATATGCGCCGGCAGCTTGCTCGAGTCGCGTGCTGTCGTAGTAGCCGTAGCAGCCCTGATGATAGCCGAGCGCGTATTTCGGAACCAGCGGCGGCGCTCCGGTTAAGGCGAGCAACTGCGGCATCACCTCCGCAACAGTGTCGCCGGCCATGAAGTAATAATCGAGCTCGCCGTACAGCGCGCCGAAGTAATACTTTCCTGACATGTCTGAATAGTCGTTGGCCGCGATGTTGAAGTACGATTGCGCGGGATTGTCGAATAACAGCCCGTAGGCATACGGCGCGCCGGCGTACGCCCCGGTGGGGTCCGGATTGATTTCGATCAGAAACGGCGTTGAGCTGTAGAGCGGCTCGCGCGGATCGAGCGGCCCGCCGCCCGGATTGTTGGGTAGAGGCTTGCCGTAGAGGAAGTTATCGAAGTTGAACAACGTGGTGGTGAAACCGTTCTTGGCCAGCAGCGCGCCCGCTCTTTCACCTAGGCCGAAATATTGCGCATTGGCAGGAACGTTTTTGAAATTAGCGATCACCTCTTGGCCGGGGATGTAGAAAATGCCCTGGCCAGGCGTGTCCTGATGAATGAGCTGCGCGCCGCGGTAGACCGAGATTAGAAACGGCTGCAAGCTGACGTGAATCTGAATCGTTCCAGTATCGATGACGCACAACGAGGCCGTGCTGGTCACATTGGCAGTGACCGGGGGGATGCTCGAATTGATGACGGCATACGATGCGCTTTGCGCGTAACTGGCGCCGGCGGCGGGATTGAAGCGCAGGCGAAACGCCGTGCTCCCGATCACATAGAGTTTGATGCCGATTCCTCCGGCTGTGGAGAAGACAATCGAATTCTCAGAGGTGTCATAGGCGGAAGCAACCGCGTTGCCAACTGAGGTCCATCCGTAGTAACCGCCGGATGGGTCCTGCGCATTGGGTGTGAAGCCGTTGACTTCCTGATAGTTGTAGGTTCCAAGTTTTGCGACCAGCTGCGCGGCGGCAGCGGCCTGTGCTTGGAAGCGCTGGCGCGAGGAGGCCGACTTGGGTGTCATTGGCTGAAGCGTACTACAAAACGAGTGGATCTTCCAGAGAAAAGAGCGACAATAAGTGAAATGCCCGAGAGCTTTTCTCGGCGCGCGATATCTGCCAGGCAATTCTGAAGTTGAATTTCGCGTTAACGCGCCGGTGGCGACTCGCGTTGAGGTTTGGATCTATGCCGCGGCGATGGACGCCGATCCCGTTTTGCGGCAAACCATGAACCGGCAGGCGGATGGGAGCTTCACTCGCGACCGTTGCGACGAAGGCGCTCTCTTCTACGGGTACCGAGCGTGGGGACCGAATTGGCTCTATGACGATTCCTGGACGCCCGGGTCGGTCGCGGGATTTGTAGCGGATGTCGACACGGCGGAGGAATCGTTTCAATCCGAACAAACTGCTGCTCGATCCCTATGCGCTCGAGATGAGCCACAATCCGTTGACGCCCGCATATCCGGACCCGACGGCTTACTTATCGGGCGCGACATCGCGCTTGGTGGATACGGGGCCATTCGCGCCGAAGGGGATTGTGATCGCTCAGCCGAATGCGGATTTTGGCGCAAAGCCCACGGGCGCGTTCAAGGACGACATCATTTACGAAGTGCATCTGCGCGGGCTGACGAAGAACGATCCATCGGTGCCCACGAATTTGCAAGGAACCTACGCCGGGGCGGCATTGCGGGCCGGTTATTTGCGGGACCTCGGAATCACCGCCGTCGAGTTTCAGCCCATCCACGAAACACAAAGCGCGCTGAACGATTTGCCGCAGTTTTCCGCGTATCACAACTACTGGGGATACGACTCCTGCAGTTACTTCGCGCCAAGCCGGAGGTATGCGAGCGATCAATCGCCGGGCGGCCCAACGCGCGAATGGATCGCGATGGTGAAGGCGTTTCACGCGGCGGGGCTCAAGGTCTACGTCGACGTGGTCTACAATCATCACAACGAAGGGCCGGTAGATGAAAACACGGGCGAGCATCGGAACGATATTTTCACTGCGCGGCTTGGACAACCCGAACTATTATGAGGCTCGCAGTCCGATGGCGTTGAATTTCTACGAGGACGATAACGGCGTCGGTCCGAACGTGAATGCCGCGACGGCGGAAGTGCGGAACCTGGTTCTCGATTCGCTGAAATATTGGACCAACGTGATGGGCGCGGACGGGTATCGGTTTGATTTGGCGGCGATCTTGGGGAATGCCGATGCGCAGGGCGGCTATCTATTTTAATCGCGACGATCCGAACAATATTCTGAATCGGGCGATTGCGGAGTTGCCGTCGCGTCCGGCGCTGGGGGGCCCCGGCGTGGACCTGATCGCGGAGCCTTACACGGCCAGCGAAGCGGGGCAGGAGCAGGGGAACTTTCCGGTGGGATGGTCGGAGTGGAACGACCGCTATCGCGACACGTTCCGCGCGTCGCAAAACAAGCTCGGCGTGGTGGAAGTGACGCCGGGCGAAATGGCGACCAGGTTTGCGGGATCGGACGATTTGTTTGAGGCGCGCGGCAGGAAGCCATGGAACTCGGTGAACTATATCGTGTCCCACGACGGAATGACATTGAACCGATCTGTATTCGTTCAACGGGCCGAACAACAACCAGCCGTTTCCATTCGGTCCCTCGTCGGGCGGGCGTAGCGCTGCCGATGAGATGTGCTGGGATCACGAAGAAGATTCCGTAGCGCAACGGCAAGCGGTTCGCACGGGGCTCGCAATCCTGTTACTTTCGGCGGGCACTCCGATGCTGTTGGGCGGTTCGGAAATCAATCGGACGCTGCAAGGGAATAACAATTCCTACAATCTGGACACGAGCGCGAACTGGTTGGACTGGCCTTTAGCGGCGCAGGAGACGGCGTTGACGAACTACACTCGCGGCCTGTTGCAATTCCGCCGCGCGCATCCGGCGTTGCGGTCCGCGGAGTTTTTCACCGGGACCGATCATAACGGGAACGGTTTGAAGGATCTGACCTGGTATAGCGATAGTGAGGAAGCCGATGAAGCGTACTTCGAAGATGCGGATAATCATTTTCTGGCATATCGCATCGATGGAACCGAGTTCGGCGATTCCGCCGGATCAATTTATGTGGCGTACAACGCTTGGATCGATCCGGTGCTGGCGGCGTTGCCGGTGAATCTGCCGGCGAAGCGATGGTACATTGTCGCCGATACCGGCGCGGTTGCGGAGGCGTGGGGGAACATTCATGCGGCTGGCTCGGAAGTGAGGATCAGTGTGCCACAGTACTTGCTTGCCGGGCGTTCCGTGGCGCTGTTTATCGAGGCATAGCCCTCAGGCCGTGCGGCGCATCACGTAATTTTGACAGGTCCCCTACCTCCGGGCGTGTTTTGTTAAGCCTTTTGTTTCAAGAAGTTGTCGTTTTGGGCCTGATCGTGCCGTTGCAGAACGCGAGGAAATGATATGGCGCTCAAACTCACTCGGCGGGAGCAGGAAGGCGTTTCGATTTTACAACTCATGGGCCGCTTGACTTTTGGTCCGGAAGAGATATTGCTCAACGACGAGATTCGCCGCGCGGTTGCGGCGCGCCGGAACCGTCTGGTGATCGACCTGGGGGGCGTGGATCGAATCGACAGCGCCGGGTTAGGTACTTTGCTTTATGCGAGAGCGGAATTGCGCAGAGCAGGCGGAGGATTAGCGCTTGCCCACTTGCATCCAAATCACCGGAAGGCGATTCGCATTGCCGGCCTCGAGTCCGCATTTGAATCGTTCGACGCCGAGCGCGATGCGATTAACAGCTTCGTGCCGGATTCTGCGTCTGCGAACTAGGCGCGAATTAGGCCGGGCACCGGCTGGTCCAAAGGTACAGCTGTTCAATCACCAAATCGGGAAGCTGGTCGAGTGCCGCACGCACCGGCGTCGTCAAGTCCGTGCTCCATTCTGTCGATAGAGGCTGCACACCGAGCAGAACGATTTCCTCCGGCAAGTCGCCCAAGCAGTTCCAGCGCAACCATCAGATCCGCGAAGCCAAGCTGATGAACGCTGGCTTTGCCCGGCAGGTTTCGCAGGGCCTCTCCTTCCACTTTGACGAGGGTGCCCGCGGGTTCGCCGACATCCAACGCATCGATGACCAAGAGGCGTTGGAATGCCGAGATGTGCGGCAACAGGGCTAGGCCTTGGGTGCCTCCGTCCATCAGAACGACATCGGGTGGGACTCGGGGATCTTGCATCAACATTTGGATGGCATGGACCCCGAGTCCGTCGTCGGAATGAACCAGGTTGCCAAGGCCGAGCACGAGGGTTTTGGGATCGTCGTTTGTCATGTGGGACTCATTTGTGCGCTGTGGCTGCGTCCTTTTCGATTTCCTCCACCGGAATCACTTTATAGCCGATGAAGATGCTGTCCATCAGCCCGTGCTTCTCAAATCTGGAAACCAGCATCGCAAGGTGCACGTGGAAGATACCGAATGCGATGAACACGAACATCAGGAAGAAATGAATCTCGCGTAAGGTTTGGATGTTCACCAGGCGCGGAATCCATCCGACCAGCGCCAGCAGGAAAGCGTTGTGAAGCAGCCGTTGATACATCACCAGGCCGGTTGCGGCTTCGACCAGAATCAGGGCGTAGAGCCCAACGTAGGAAAGCGCGGCCAGGTGATTGTGTCCGATCTTGGAGACGGGCTTGGGCCGGATGAAGGTATAGAACTTCACCATTTCCCACATTTCCTCGAAATGTTCTTTGCGCAGAGGAATATATTCTCGCCAGCCTTCCCATCTGTTGCCGCCGAAGAACAGATAGATGCGCAGCAGCGCCAGCGCGAGGAACAGCATCCCGAACGATTCATGGACGAAGCGGAACCATCCCATCAGGAACGGGCGATTGGTCTGGCCGTACGATAAACGGGTCGTGAATGTAGTAGCCGGTGACCGAAAGGACGGCGATGGAGATGACGATCCCCCAGTGGACCAGGCGGAGCGGATATTGCCAGACGTAGACGGGCGCCGTTGTCTCGACGCCCCGAATCTCTTGAGTAGGCATGGTGGCTCCTCCTAACCTGCCTTCTGGCTAGCTTTGAGTACCGAATAGTCGCGGCCCTGGGCATCGACCACATGCACCGCGCAGGCGATGCAGGGATCGAAGGAATGAATGGTGCGCAGGATCTCGAGCGGGCGGTCCGGATCGGCAACCGGCGTGTTGAGCAGCGACGCTTCGTAGGCGCCGCGCTGGCCCTGAGCGTCGCGCGGCCCGGCGTTCCAGGTGGTGGGAACCACGGCCTGATAGTTCTTGATGGACTTGCCTTCGATCTCCACCCAATGGCCGAGCGAGCCGCGCGGAGCTTCATGCCAGCCATAATCCGCGGCTGCTGGCGGGCCAGGTGCCGGGATCCCAGCGGATGGGATTGAAGATGGCCACCTTGCCGTGGGCCAGGTTGGAATCCAGTTGGTCGACCCAGCTGTTCCAAGCTGGTGCAGCCATCAATTGCGATTCGAGCGCGCGCGCCGCGATGCGGCCCAGCGTGGAGAACAGAACCGTGGGCGGAGCGTTGCAGTGTCTTCAGCACGCCGTCGACCGCCGCCTTGATGTCCTTCTGGCCGGCGGCGTAGCCGACCACCATGCGCGCCAGCGGCCCCACTTCCATCGGCTTGCCGTCGATAGCGCGGGGCCTTCAGCCAGGAGTATTTCTTGTCGACGTCCAAGAAATCGTAGGGCGGCTTGGGCCCGGAGTACTTGGGATTGGTCTCGCCGTCGAGGGATGCTCGGCGGCTTGTCGCCGTCGGAATAGTCATACCAGGAGTGGCTGACGGACTCGGTGATCTTGCGCCGGGTCCACCGGATGGACCTTTGAGATGTCGCGGCCCAAGACCATGCCGCGCGGGAACAGGAAGGTGCTCGGATCGTTCTGATTGCCCGAGGAATAATCGCCGTAGGACAGGAAATTGCCGACGCCTTCGCCGCGCGCGAACCAATCTTTATAGAAGCGGCGCGATGGCGAGCACGTCGGGAATGTAAACCTGCTCGACGAATTTCTTCGCGCCGCTTGACCAGCTCGCGGAGGAAGGTGATGCGTTCGGGATTGATGACCGCGAAGGGCTCATTGGGATCCATGGCGGTGGACATGCCGCCGACCAGGAACGTCTGCGGATGCGGATTCTTGCCGCCGAGCACGGCGTGGATGCGGATGAAGTCCTTCTGCCAGGCGAGCGCTTCCAGATAATGCGCCACGGCCAGCAGATTCACTTCGGGCGGCAGGTGGTACGCCGGATGGCCCCAATAGCCGCTGGCGAACAGGCTCAGCTGGCCGCTGTCGACCACGCCTTTCACGCGCTGCTGGACGCCTCTGAAGTAGGTGGCGCTGGATTTTTCGTAATCGGAAATGGATTGCGCGATCTGCGAAGTTTTCGCCGGGATCGGCCTTGAGCGCCGAGCGTCACATCCACCCAGTCGAGCGCGTGCAGATGATAGAAGTGGATCACGTGATCCTGCACCATCTGCGAGCCGGCGATCAGGTTGCGCACGATGCGGGCGTTTTCCGGAACTTCGATCTGGAGCGCGTCTTCGACGGCGCGGACGCTGGCCAGAGCGTGCACCATGGTGCACACTCCGCAGATGCGCTGCGCCCAGATCCAGGCTTCGCGCGGATCGCGGCCCTTGCAGAATCAATTCGATGCCGCGGAACATGGTGCCGGCGCTCCAGGCGTCGGAAATTTTTCCGCCGTCCACCTGGGCTTCGATGCGCAGATGGCCTTCGATGCGGGTGACAGGATCGACAACCAGGCGTGCCATGTTAATTCTCCTTTCGCGGTGCGACGAATTCTTCGTCTACCGGTTGTCCGGCGGTGGCGCCGGTTTCGGCGCGGGCTTGATCATCTTGATCAGGCCGTGCGCGGTGACGCCGGCGACAGTTGCGCCGATCAGGCCCAGGCCGATTTCGCCCGCCGATGACTTCGACGCCGAAGCCGGGCACGTTGGGCAGCCGATCGTAGAACGGCGACATGTGGTCCCAGAAGCGCGGCGAAGCGCAGGCGATGCAGCCGTGGCCGGCGCGGACCGGCCAACTGGTGTGGTCGTTCCACTGCACCACCGGGCAGTTGAACGTCGCCGCCGGGCCCTTGCAGCCCATCTTGTAAAGGCACCAGCCTTTGCGATGGCCTTCGTCGCCCCACTCGGTGACGAAGCGGCCGGCGTCGTAATGCGCGCGCCGCTCGCACTGATCGTGAATGATGCGGCCGTAGGCGAACAGCGGCCGGTTGTATTGATCGAGCGCGGGCAGATCGTTGAAGGTCAGGTAGTGCACCAGCACCGCGGCCGTGTTGGCGGGATTGTGCGGGCAGCCCGCCATGTTGATGACCTTGATGCCGGGGACGCGCTTCATGGACGCCCAGCGCGCCGGTGGGATTGGGGTTGGAGCGCACCAGGCCGCCATCGAAGGCGCAGGCGCCCACGGCGATGGTGGCCGCGGCGTTGCGGCAGACTTTTTCCGCGATCTCGATGGCGCTGTGCCCGCCGATGGTGCAATAGACGCCGCCTCGCCGGTCGGGATGGCGCCCTCCACCACCACCAGATACTTGCCTTTGTCTTCCTTGACCACGCGATCGAGCACGGCGTCGGCTTGGTTGCCCGCGCCCGCCATGATCACTTCGTGGTACTCCCAGGAAAGCAGGTCGAGCACGACGTCGGCGACATCCGGATGGCTCGACCGCAGCATCGATTCCGAGCATCCGGTGCAATCCTGAAATTGCAGCCAGACCAGCACCGGCTTCTTGGCTTTGCCGACCGCCTGCGACGGTCTGCGCCAGATAGCGCTCCGGCAGCGCCAGCGTGCCCAGCATGGCGCTGCAAAATTTCACAAGCTGCCGGCGGGTGATGCCTCGGCGCGCCAGCGCGGTGCTGAGATCAGTTTCGGGTGACAGCATGAGCGACCTCCTCGGCCTTCTTACTTTTTAGCGCGGCGGGCTGAGCCACGCGAGCCACTGCTCGCCAGTCCAACCAGTGATCGCAATCCGGCTTCGGTGGTGCAGGATGTTTCGATAATTTCGATGTCCGGATTGATCGTGCGCGCGTTTTCGCAGCGCCAGCTCGGGATCGAAAGGAACGTAGGGAAGCAGATCGATCTTGTTCAGGATCATCAACTCCGCTTTGCGAAAAATTCCGGGATATTTCAGCGGCTTGTCTTCGCCTTCGGTGACGCTGAGCACCACGACTTTGGCGTCTTCGCCGAGGTCGTAGCTGGTGGGGCAAACCAGATTGCCGACGTTCTCGATGAACAGCAGGTCGAGAGGCTGCGTCGAGCCAAGGCGACCAGATGATTCTCGACCATGCGCGCGTCCAGATGGCAGGCGCCGGCGGTGGTGATCTGGCGGACAGGATAGCCATAGCGCGCCAGGCGCCGCGCGTCGTTGTCGGTCTGAATGTCGCCGGTGAGGACGGCGGCGCGGGTTCCCGCGGGCAGCATCTCCAGCGTCTTTTCGAGCAACGCCGTTTTGCCCGAGCCGGGCGAACTGATGAGATTTACAGCGCAGCGTGCCCCTCGCCGCCAGGGCATTCGCGCAGACGCGCCGCGATTCGATCGTTCTCGCTCAGAACCTTCTTCTCGATTGCCACCGTTCATCTGCCACCTCTTCCAGTTCCAGATAGGTGAATTTCAACTCGTCGCTGCCGAGTGCGCCAGCGTGATGTCGAGCTCCAGCCCATCGGTCTAGACGTTTCAAAGCAAAATCGCAGGGACTCGGTGTCCACGCCCGCGAACTCGCCGATCGCGAATCCGACTTGCGCCGCGCGCTGTCCGGGATAGAGCCGCTCTTCGCTCGAACCGCTTCGAGGACCGAACTCGCGATGCCCATTTCGTGCATGCCGCTAACAAATCCTCGGCAGCTGCTCGCCCGCCAGCATGTCGACGATGCGCGTCGATCCGAAAGCTGTCCGCATGGTCACCAGGCCGGCACTTTCATCTCCAACCGTGCCGATGATGGCCGCGTCGGCGCCGCGCGGATCGCGCCGCATGGCTTCGAGGATCTTATCGGCCGCTTCCGGCGCCACAATCGCCAGCAACTTGCCTTCATTGGCGACGTACAGGGGATCGAGACCCAGCAATTCGCAAGCGCCCCTGCACTTCGTCGCGAACCGGGATGCGAGTTTCTTCGATCTGGATACTGACTTTCGACTGCGCCGCGATTTCGTTCAGCGAGCTCGAGACCCCGCCGCGCGTGGGATCGCGCAGACAGCGGATGGCAGTTTCGGCCGGAGACGCAGCGAGCATGGCGGCCACCAGATTGTGCAGCGCGGCCGAATCGCTGACGATTTCGGTCTCGAATTCGAGCCCCTCGCGCTTGGCCAAGAATCGCGATGCCGTGATCGCCGATGGATCCGCTCAAGATCACCCGGTCGCCCGGGCGGGCCTGGCTGGCGGACAGACGCACGCCGTCCGGCACGATGCCGATGCCGGTGGTGTTGATGAACAGGCCGTCGCCCTTGCCGCGCTCGACAACCTTGGTGTCGCCGGTGACGATGGAGACGCCGGCCGCGGCCGCTGCTTCGGCCATCGACGCTGCGATCAGGCGCAGGGCCTCGGTGGAAAAGCCTTCTTCAAGAATGAACCCGGCGCTCAGAAACAGCGGCCGCGCGCCGCCCATCGCGAGATCGTTCACGGTGCCATGCACGGCGAGCGATCCGATGTCGCCGCCGGGGAAAAACAGCGGCTGGACCACGAACGAATCGGTGGTGAAGGCGACGCGAGCGCCGCCGATTTCGACGATGGCCTGATCGTCCATGCGGTCGAGCACGGGATTGGAGAACAGCGGCAGGAAGACGTCGCGCAAAAGTTCCGCGCTCAGCCGGCCGCCCGTGCCGTGGCCGAGCACGATGCGGTCGCGCTGTGGGAGCGGCGCCGGGCAAATGAACGAATCGATTTCGGTGATGGTTCCGGCATGGTCTCAGGCATGGGTCACCGCATGGCGTCTGTATTGGTAATAAGCGGCGCAAGCGCCTTCGGCCGAAACCATGGGCGCGCCGAGCGGCGTCATCGGCGTGCAGCGTGTGCCGAAGGCCGGGCAATCGAGCGGCTTCTTCAATCCCTGGAGGACTAGCGCGCTGATGCATTCCTTGGGCTCTTCGGCGTGCCAGTCGTCCACCCCGAAAATCCGTTCGGCATCGAAAGCGGCGAACTCATCGCGCAGCTTGTAACCGCTTTGGGCGATGGGCCCGATGCCGCGCCACTGGCGATCGGAAACCTCGAACACCTCGCGCAGAATATTCTGCGCGGGCAGATTGCCTTCCTGATTCACCGATCGCGCATATTGATTTTCCACTTCGGCGCGCCCTTCTTCGAGCTGCGACACCAGCATGGAAATGGCTTCCAGAAGATCGAGCGGTTCGAATCCGCCGACCACCATGGGCACGTGGAAATCGGCGACCAGATCTTCATACTCGCGATAGCCCATCACCGTGCAGACGTGGCCGGGCGCGATGAAGCCCTGCACGCGATTGGCGGGCGAACTCAGGATCAGGCGCATCGCCGGCGGCACCAGGACATGCGAAACGAGCATCGAGAAATTGGTGAGGCCTTCGCGCTTGGCCTGCCAGACCGCCATTGCGTTGGCCGGCGCGGTGGTCTCGAAGCCGACGCCGAAGAAAACGACTTTGCGATTGGGATTTTCGCGCGCGAGCTTCACCGCGTCCATGGGCGAATAGACCACGCGAACGTCGGCGCCGTTGGCTTTGGCCTGAAACAGGTCGGATTCCGAGCCGGGAACGCGCAGCATGTCGCCATACGAAGTGAAAATCACACCGGGCAGGGAGGCGATGCGGATGGCGCGGTCGACCATTTCGAGCGGCGTGACGCACACCGGGCAGCCCGGGCCGTGCACCAGTTCGATTTCCTTGGGCAGCAGTTCGTCGATGCCGTAGCGCATGAGAGTGTGGGTTTGGCCGCCGCACACTTCCATCAGCACCCAGGGGCGGGTGACTTTGCGGGCGATCTCGCCGGCCACGGCTTGCGCGATTTTGGGGTCGCGATACTCGTCGACGTACTTCATCTGGCAGGCCCGCCTTCGGCTGGGGGTGCGAGCCCTTCTTTGCCCAGCGGGGCAAGCCCCTCCTCAGCCAACGCCCCAATCTGCGCTAAGATACTGATACGTCCGATGCGCCTCTTCTTCATCCACCTGGGTAAGAGCGAAGCCAACGTGAACCAGCAGGTAATCGCCGGGCTGGACGTCGGGGGTGAAGGCCAGGTTGACGGTCTTCTTGATGCCGCAGAAATCGACGCGGCCGGTGCGAAAGGCGGGGTCAACGCCGTCAATGCTTAAAAGCTTTCCGGGGACTGCCAAACACATGTTGTTCTCCTGGCTTCAACTCTTTAGCAGGTTCTCGCCCAGAGCAGTTGCCAGGGCCACGGAAATGCAGTCATCGGACGTATCGGCAATGATTCTTCAGGGTTTTAGCGATGAGACGACCGGATTCACTGAAGTTTCAACAAGTTCGCGAGTGCGCGGAATTGCGCGCCGGTGCGCCAATTAACCCACTCGATTCTGTTATGAAAGTGACACATTCTAAATGCTGATTTCGAGCGACAATACGGCCATGCTCTCCAGTGAAAAGCCAAAGGAGCAGCCTCGGCATTCTGGGCGCCGGCGTACGCTAGATGTTTTCTTCCATCCCAAAAGGGTCGCGGTGATCGGGGCCACCGAGGCTGCGCATAGCGTGGGCCGGTCCATCGTGACGAACCTGAAGGACGCTCCCTTTCCAGGCGCGATTTATCCCGTGAACCCGAAGCGCGACACACTGCTGGGGCTGCCCTGTTATCGGAAGCATCGGGAGCACACCAGAGCCGGTGGATCTGGCGGTGATTGCGACGCCGGCCGGCACGGTGCCGGGGGTGATCCGCGAATGTGTGGAAGCGGGGGTACCGGGGGCGATCATCATTTCCGCCGGGTTTCGGGAGATCGGCGAGCGTGGCGCGGCGCTCGAGCAGGAGATCCTGGAGGAAGCGCGCAAAGGCGGCATGCGAATCGTGGGGCCGAATTGTCTGGGCCTGATGAGCCCGCATCATATGCTCAATGCGACATTCGCGAGCACCATGGCGCGGCCTGGGCATCTGGGCTTCATCAGCCAAAGCGGGGCGTTGTGCACCGCGATTCTCGATTGGAGCCGGCGCGAGATGGTGGGTTTCAGCGCCTTCGTGTCGGTGGGCTCGATGCTGGACGTGGGCTGGGGCGATCTGATCCAGTACTTAGGCGACGACCCGAAAACGCGCAGCATCGTTCTGTATATGGAGTCGGTTGGTGATGCGCGAAGCTTTTTGTCGGCGGCGCGCGAAGTGGCGCTTTCGAAGCCGATTATCGTAATCAAGCCGGGGCGCACGCAGGCTGCGGCGAAGGCGGCTGCATCGCACACCGGGGCGTTGACGGGTCAAGATGACGTGCTGGACGCGGCTTTCCGGCGGTGCGGTGTGTTGCGTGTGGACACCATCGCGGAGCTGTTTTATCTGGCTGAGGCGCTCGACAAACAGCCGCGCCCCAAGGGTCCGCGACTCGCGATCGTGACGAACGCGGGCGGTCCGGCGGTGCTCGCAACCGATGCGTTGCTTACCGCGGGGGGCGAACTGGCGGAGCTGTCGGCGGAGACCACGGCCGCGCTCGACGCGTTCTTGCCCCCGCATTGGAGCCATCAAAATCCGGTGGATATTTTGGGAGACGCGAGCGCCGAGCGATACGCCAAGGCGGTGGATCTGGTCGTCAAAGATCCCGGCACCGATGGCACGCTGGTGGTGCTGGCGCCGCAGGCCATGACGGATCCGTCGTCGGTGGCCGAGCAGTTGGCGGCACTGCCCAAGGGAAAGACCAAGCCGCTGATCGCGAGTTGGATGGGAGGCCTCGATGTGGCGCCAAGGAGAAGTGATCCTGAATCAGGCGGGGATTCCGGCTTACCCTTATCCCGATTCCGCGGCGCGCGTGTTCGAGTTGATGTGGCGTTATAGCGCGAATCTGCAAGCGCTGTATGAAACGCCCGCGGCATTCGAGATGGACGTGTCCGATGCGTCGCGCACGCGGGCTGCGACGCTGATTGCGAATGCTCGCGCGAGCGGGCGAACGCTGCTTACCGAGGCCGAGTCGAAGGGCTTACTTGCCGCTTACGGGATTCCGACCGTCCCAACCGAGATCGCGACCAGCGCCGATCAAGCAGCGCAAGCCGCCGAGCGCATGGGCTATCCCGTGGTGCTCAAGCTGCATTCGGAAACCATCACGCATAAGACCGATGTGGGCGGCGTGCGCTTGAATCTGTCCGGGCGATGCAGCGGTGCGCGCGGCCTATCAGGGGATCGCGGAGTCTGTCCGGAAGGCGGCGAGCGAGCGCGATTTTCTGGGCGTGACGGTGCAGCCCATGGTGCGCGCTGAAGGCTACGAGCTGATTCTCGGATCGAGTATCGACTCGCAGTTCGGCCCCGTGATTTTATTTGGCAGCGGAGGACAGTTGGTTGAAGTTTACAAAGACCGCGCCGTGGGGCTGCCGCCGCTCGAATACTACGCTGGCGCGCCGCGTGATGGAGCGCACGAAAATTTTGACGGCGCTGAAAGGCGTGCGTGGAAGGAAGCCGGTGGACTTGGCGGCGCTGGAGCGGCTGATCGTGCGCTTCAGCTATTTGATCACCGAGCAGAGCTGGATCAAGGAAATCGACATCAATCCGCTGCTGGCGTCGGCGGAGGGCTTGCTCGCATTGGACGCTCGCGTGGTGCTGCATCCCGCGGATTTGAGCGCTCCGCCGCGTTCGGCGATCCGGCCCTACCCGACCCAATACGTCCAGCCCTGGAAATTTCCGGACGGCCTGGAAGTCGTGATCCGTCCGATTCGGCCGGAAGACGAGCCCGCTATCGCGCGATTTCACGAGCGGCTTTCGGAGCGCAGCGTGTACCTGCGCTATTTTCATTTGATCGATTTGGAGCGGAGCGTTTCGCACGATCGCCTGCTGCGCATTTGCTTTAACGATTACGATCGCGACATTGCGTTGGTGGCCGAGCATGGCAGCGAGATTCTCGCGGTCGGCCGCTTGCGCAAGATCGACGCCAATGACGCGGAGCTGGCAGTGTTGATTACGGACGAATATCAGGGCCGCGGCCTGGGCACGGAGCTATCGCGGCGGATTGGTCGAAATTGCGCGGGCCGAAAAAATCGGAGCGGGTGATCGCCGAGATCATGCCCGAGAATATCCACATGCAGCGGGTTTGCCGGGAGCTGGGGTTTCGCATGGACCAACATGCGGACGGCGGGGTGCACGCGGTGTTTGAAATTGACAGGTAGGCCGACGGGGGCGTCGGCCGCGGTGGGGACCGCCCGCGCTAGCGCAGGTTGTACTTGGCCATCTTGTAGCGCAACCGATCGCGGCTGATGCGCAGCATTCTCGCGGCTTCCGATTGATTACCGCTGGAGCGCTCGAGCGCATCGGCCAGCAAGCTTTTTTCGTGCTCGTCGAAGGAGACGCCCGCCGATGACAGCATCCGACGTTTCGGTTTCGTGCGAATTTCCCGTAGCGGCGCCGGTCGATGCGCTCGTGGTGGCGCAGCGACGCAGGCAGATCCTCCACGTCGATCATGTCGCTGATGGCCATCATGCAGGCATGGCCCAGCACGTTTTCAAGCTCGCGGATATTGCCCGGCCAGGAATGCCGCGCCAGCACAATCTGCGCGCGCCGAGTGAGCCCGCGAATGTCCTTGTTGAATTGAGTCGAGAATCGATCGAGAAGGAATTTTTCGAGCAGCGGAAGATCCTCGCGCCGATCGGCTAAGGCGGGCGTCCGCAATTCCACCATCGCCAGCCGATAGTACAGATCCTCACGGAACTGCTTTTGCGCGATTAAGTCCTGAACGTTGCGGTTGGTGGCGGCGATGACGCGCACGTCAACTTTGCGGGGCGTTACCGAACCGACGCGTGTGACTTCCTGATTCTGCAATGCGCGCAACAGCTTAGCCTGGGTGCTGAGCGGCATGTCTCCGATTTCGTCCAAAAACAAAGTGCCGCCGTGCGCGAACTCCATGAGGCCCATTTTGTCGCCGGCCGCGCCGGTGAACGCGCCTTTGACGTAGCCGAACAGCTCGCTCTCAAAGAGCGTCTCCACAACCGCCGAGCAGTTGCAGGTGACGAACCGTCCGGAACTGGCCGGGCTTAGATTATGCAGAGCCTTGGCCACCAGATCCTTGCCGGTTCCGGTTGGGCCGGTGATCAGGGCCGAGCGATAATGCGGGGCCACTCGCCGGATGCGGGCAAAGAGATCCCACATCAGCGGGCTGCGGCCGATCATCCCCTCGAAACGCGATGTTTCCAGCATTTCGCTGTCGAGTTCGAGCGCACGTTGACGCTTGCGAATATCGGCAAGCAGCTTCTCCACGCGGCTGCGCAGCGCCGGAATCGAGATGGGCTTGTTCAAGTAATCGCTGGCGCCCTTTTGGATGGCTTCGACGGCCGTTTCGGTGGTGTAGTGGGCCGTCATCAGGATTACATCGATGGCTGGGTCGAAGTCCACGATGCGTTCCAGCACTTCCATACCGCTTAGCTTCGGCATGACCAAATCGAGCAGCACGATTTGCGGATGTTCCTGGAAAATCAGGTCCAAACCCTCCTCCGGGTCCGTCGCCGTGAAGATGGTGAGGCCTTCCTGTTGCAGGGCCTCGCTCAGGAGCTCAAGGCTCGCCGGTGTGTCGTCGATGGCTACAAGCTTAACGGACGGGACCATAACGGGGCTGATAAAACACTATGTTAGCTGAGAACACGCCTCATTGAGTATACACATCGGCAGTGGAATGGAAAGTGCTGCGGTATCGTGACATCCGATAGGATAAAGACAAGGTCCGTCATTCGTGCTCGAAGCAATTATCAAGGCATCTCCGTTAGCTATTATCGCCGTGGACGTGGACGACCGTGTCGTCCTTTGGAATCAAAGCGCCGAGCGGATGTTTGGATGGACTGAAAGCGAGGTCTTGGGGAAGCCGCTTCCGATTCTTCCTCCCGGCTCGGGCCGGGCTGCCCGTAGTGCCCAGCGGAGACGACCAGCGGGCAAACGAGACTGTGCGGATACGCAAAGACGGCGCGCGCGTACCGGTGAAGGTTTGGACCTCGGCCATCGCAAGCAACGGCGGCACGCTGGAAGTACTTGCGGACCTTACCCAAGCGCACGAAGCCGATCGTTCGCGCGCGGATCTTGTGGAAAGTGAACGTGCGGCGCGGGAGCTGGCTAGGGTAGGCCAGCGTTTTTCACTGCTGCTGGAAGCAGCCCCGGACGCGATTCTCGAGGTGGATGCCAACGGCCGCATCCTATTGGCCAACACGGAGGCGGAGCGTTTATTCCAACGCGAGCGCGGGGAATTGGACGGATTGCCCGTGGAAGCGCTGCTGCCCGAGCGATTTCGCGGCGGGCACCATGCGCATCGCGATCATTACGGCGCTCATCCGGTGCGCCGGCCCATGGGAGCAGGCCTGGATTTGTACGCGGTGCGCAAGGACGGCACCGAGTTCGCGGTCGACATCAATCTGAGCCCTCTGCAGGATGGGACGGAAAAGGGCCACGTGATGTGCGTGCTGCGCGACGTGAGCCAGCGGCGCGGTGCCGAAGAGCGGATCCGGGTACTCAATCAGCGGCTGGAACGGCGTTCCTCGGAACTTGCGACGGCGAACCAGGAGCTTTCCATGAGGAACCAGGAAGTGGAGCGCGCCAATCGGCTGAAGAGCGAGTTCCTGGCCAGTATGAGTCACGAACTGCGCACGCCGTTGAACACCATCCTTGGATTTTCGGAGCTGCTCTCCGAGCAAACGTCCGGCGTGTTGAACGAAAAGCAGAAGCGTTTTCTGACGCATATCCAGCGCGATGCCAGCCACCTGCTGGAGCTGATCAACGACGTGCTGGATCTTTCCAAGATCGAAGCCGGGCGGCTGGAGCTGCATTTGGAAAAATTCCCCATGGCGGTTGCCGCGGCCGAAGTGCTGACCAGCGTGCGACCGCTAACCGCCACGAAAGGCATCAGCCTGGACAGCGATCTCGACACGCAGTTGACGCTCGAAGCCGACCGGCTGCGCTTCAAGGAAATTCTCTTCAACCTGCTCAGCAACGCGATCAAGTTCACACCGTCCGGCGGCCGGGTTTGGATTCAATCGTCGGTGGTCGAGGGCTCGGTTTGCATCGTGGTGGGAGACACCGGCATCGGGATCTCACCGGAGGATCAGGAGCCGATTTTTGAGAGCTTCCGCCAAGTCAGCGCTACCACCAAGGGCGTTCGCGAGGGCACCGGCTTGGGGCTGGCAATCACCAAGCGGCTGGTGGAGCATCATGGCGGGCGCATTTGGGTAGAGAGCGAGCCGGGTAAGGGCAGCCGTTTCTTCTTTACTTTAAGGCTGAGCGAACCGGAGGAAGCTCCGGGCGATGCGGGCGCGGACGATCGTACACCTTTGCTGCTGGTGGCGAGCCACCTGGCGTCCTGGCGCGAGGAAGTCCTGCAGCAACTGCAACACGAAGGATTTCGAGTGGAGAGCGCCGGTTCGGGCGCCGACACGTTTCATAAAGCACGTGATCTGCGCCCCGATCTGGTGTTGCTGGACATGGAGCTTCTGGGCAAGAGCGGCTGGGAGACGCTGCACGAATTGAAGACTTCGCCCGACACGCGCGCGATTCCCGTGATCATCGCCTCCGCCGCCGACGAGCGAAAAATGGGCGCTGCGTTGGGCGCGGCCGAATCGTTGATGAAGCCGCTCACGGGCGGCGCTCTCATGCAGGCCGTACGCAGAATTTTACAGCCGGATGGTGTGCTGCGGGTCCTGATCGTCGACGACGATCTGGAAACCCGCGAACTGCTGGCGGACACTCTCGTGAACGAGGGACATACGCCGCTCACCGCCCGCTCTGCAGCCGAGGCTTTGCGGATTTTGGCTACGTCGCGCGTGGATGCCGTGGTGTTGGATCTGCTGCTCCCCGGCCGCAGCGGTTTTGAAGTGCTGAGCGACATCCGCGCCGATCCCCGCTTCAGCCGGCTCCCAGTTCTGGTGCTCACCATCAAGGATTTGAGCGAGCGCGAACGCGAGACGCTGGCCGCGCAGGGCGCCCGTGTATTCGCCAAGGGTGCCGGATGGCGCCAAGAGCTTTTGGAGCACCTGCGGCGACTGACACGCCGGGAACAGGGCAAGCGAGTGCTTGTGGCCGACGACAATCCGGCGGGGCGCGAGCTGGTGCGCGAAGGGCTGGCGGACCACGCCAGTTCAATCATCGAAGCCGCGGACGGCCGAGAGGCGCTACAGAAAATACGCGAGATGCTGCCCGACTTGGTGCTGCTCGACATCCAGATGCCCGAGATGGACGGCTATGAAGTTCTGCGAGAAATCCGCAGCGATCCCGCGCTCCAAGGGCTGCGAGTGGTCGCGTTGACCGCCTTCGCGATGCAGGGCGACCGGGAGCGCGCATTGGAAGCCGGATTCGACGATTATCTCACCAAGCCAGTGAGTGTGGCCAAGCTGAAGGCGCAGCTCGAGCCGGAATTATCCACAGGCATCCACAGTCCGATTGAGTGATATTTCGCAGCTATTTTGAGCTAGGCGGCGCTATCCCTCGAAGAACTAGAAGTTTTACCTTGCGTACAAGCGGCGGCCTGATTGCTGTCATACAGTGCGAGGACCTAAAGTGGCAACTACGACAGAAATTCCTCAAATCGAAGCCATCCCAGAACCTCCCGAACACGGTTCGCGAGAGAAGTGGCTCGCTCTCGTCGCGTTCATAGTGGTGACTGCATTTGCCGCGCAAACAGTCAGCGGCATGCGGGCCCCAAAAGACGAACACGAACAAGCCCTGATCGTGTCCATTCGTGGAGACAATCTCTACAAGGTCTATTGCTCCTCCTGTCACGGCGAAAATGGGAAAGGCAATGGTCCCATGGCGGTTTGGATGAAAGTACAGCCTTCCGACCTGACGCGGATCGCGGCACGCAATGGGGGGAAGTTCCCACTGGAGCGAGTGGATCGAATCATTTCGGGCGAGGAAGCGCTGCCCAGCGGTCACGGCACACGAGCAATGCCTATTTGGGGGCCGGTCTTTTCACAAGTAACCCGGGATCAAGATCTTGGGCGCGTGCGAATCGACAATCTGGCGCGTTATCTCCGTGATATTCAGGGCCAGTAATCCTACAGGGGCAATACTTAAAGTATAGTTTTGGTCGATTATGCGGGCGAGCGTAAAGGATCAGACCTGCTGATCGTCTGATTGCTGGGAGCGCGTCCGCATTCGGTGTCACTCGATAACACGGTGCCACACGTTACTCAGCGGAACGCCTCCCAGCACTAATTCCACGCGCAGGTGGGGGCCCATCGAGAAGCAGGCCGGTTTCAATGCTTGAACGATACGGTCACGCCCTCTTTGTTGGCCGGTGGGTGAAGAGCTGGGCGGCCGCGAATGGCTTGGTAGGTAGTCTCGACATCGCCATAGGAAATGTCTTTTCTTAAGAAGTGCTCTTTGGCGTTCAGCACGACGTCGTCTATCGATAAAACGCCGGTCAGCGCCCCATCGCGATCGATTACCGGCAGGCGCCGGATTTTGGCGTCGCGCAGCGTCTTCAGAGCGCAATGCACGTCGTCGCCTTCCATGCAAGTGAAAAGCTTGTGAGGCATTACGTCCCAAACGGTCACTTCGGACGGTTTGCGATTGCGCGTGCCCAGCGCGATGCAGATATCGCGATCGGTGACAACTCCAATCACGTTGCCGCCTTCGCCAACCACCGGAAGAAAGCCGCAGTTGTTCTTCCGCATCAGGAAGCAGGCCTCCTCCAGACTCGACTCGGGCCCGCAGAAGCACGCCTTCCTCGTCATCACATCGCGAACTTTCATGAGCTGCCTCCTTTTCGATGAGGGCATCAGGTGCATGGCGCAGCGCGGTGCGGAAGCCGCTGTCACGAACCCCGCGGAGCCGCTTACCCCGCATCCGCTGCGCGATGCACAGGACGTCGAACTACAATGAAACTTGCAATTCACGCGCCGAAACGGAGCGCAGGTTTTGGCTTAGATCCAACTCCGCATGAGTGAAGTCCCACAATTCGAGCGTGGTGCTGTGGAGCGTTACTTAAAGTCCGTGCTTGGCGGGGAGGTTCGCGTTCTCGGTCTCGGCCGATTGGGCGAGCCGGAAGAGGGCAAGGGCTTCGGATACGGCGTGCCGCTTCGCGTGGACTACGAATTGGCCGGCCGCCGCGAGAGAGCAGTGCTCCATACCATGGGGCCCGGATCGTTTGGCCACGATCACATGGCGGACCGCGCGCGCATCTTGCTCTGGTCGCACCAGGCGTTCAATCATCTCCCGCGTCACGTGCGATCGCTGGATGTGGGCGGTTTCTCGCCGGACGGGCTGGTGGCTCTCGGCAAGGTAGACGAGTTTTGTTTACTCACTGAATACGCCGAAGGGCAGCCCTACGCGTTGGATCTGGAGAAGCTGCGCGAGTCCGGCCGGCTCACCGATCTGGACGCCGCCCGCGCCGGCGCGCTATGCAACTACCTGGTCGAGATTCATGCTGAACGTTCGACTGACGCGCGGCTCTACCTGCGCCGCAATCGCGAATTGGTGGGTGATGGCGAATGCATCATGGGATTAGCGGATTCCTATCCCCCGCATCCGCTGTTCACGCCGGCCGTTCTTGAGCACATCGAGCATCGGGCCGTCGCCTGGCGCTGGCGATTGAAGAATCGCACACATCGCCTGCGGCAGGTCCATGGCGATTTTCATCCCTGGAACATTTTGTTCGCAGGAGGTGCGGATTTCCGTGTGCTGGATCGCTCGCGAGGCGAGTACGGCGATCCGGCCGATGACGTCACCTGCATCACTTTGAACTATGTTTTCTTCTCTTTGCAGCGCTCGGGACGGCTGGAAGGAGCATTCGAAAACCTGTTTCTGAGCTTCTGGGATCGTTATCTGGACCGGACCGGCGATCGCGAGATGTTGGAGGTGGCCGCGCCGTTCCTGGTCTTCCGGGCCTTAGTGCTGGCAAGCCCTTTGTGGTATCCCGAGCTTCAAGACGCGGTGCGGCAGAAGCTGCTCACTTTCATGCTGAGCGTTCTGGAAGAAGAGCGCTTCGATCCGCATCAGGTGAATGCGTACTGTGGAGCGTAAGAACGAAGCATTCGCCGTTTGGATCACCGGTCTGCCGGCTTCGGGCAAGTCGACCATCACGGCGGCTTTAAAGGCCCAGCTCGCTGCGACAGGCGTGGACGTCGCGGTGCTCGAGTCCGACGTACTGCGCAAGGTTTTCACTGGCGATCGCAGGTATGATGCGCCGGGCCGGGATGCATTTTACCGCCAGATGTTCTTTGTCGGCGCGCTGCTGGTGGAGCACGGCGTGCCCGTGATTTTCGACGCCACGGCGAATCGGCGCGCGTATCGCGAGCGTGCTCGGCGCGAGATTGGCCGATTTATCGAAGTTTATGTGGATGTTCCACTGGCGGTTTGTATGTCGCGAGATCCCAAAGGCATCTACCGCAACGCTGGCGCGGGAGGGGCTGCGAACGTACCAGGACTGCAGGACCCCTACGAGCCTCCGGATACGCCCGATGTCGTTGTGCACGGCGAAAATCCGGAAGCGGACGCGCGGCGGATCCTCGAAAAACTAATCGAAAAGGGCTATGTAAAATAGCGTGGCGTTTGGTCATGCGCTTGCACGGCTGGTCTATGGAGGCCTGTATGTTCCAAGACAAATCAGTGCGGGAAGACGTAATCCGCGAGTTGGATTGGGAGCCGGTGGTCCGTTCCACGGAGATCGGTGTGGGCGTCAAAGATGGGATCGTCACGTTAAGCGGTGTCGTGGATAGCCATGCTGCCAAGCGCGCTGCGGAGCGGGCAGTGGCTCGCGTGCGCGGTGTACGAGCGGTGAGCAGTCAACTGGAGGTAAAGCCGGTAGGCCCTGCGGAGCGCAGCGACGCCGACATCGCCTGGGCGGCCGCGAACGCGCTAGCCTGGAATGCTCTGGTCCCGCAAGAGGGCATTACCGTAAGCGTCACTCGCGGCTGGATCGTGCTGGAGGGCGCAGTGGAGCGCAGATTCCAGAAGATGGCCGCGGAAGACGCGGTCAGCGATCTGGCGGGAGTGGTCGGAGTTACGAATCTGATCGCGCTGCGGCCAGCGGTTCCAGCATATGAGCTGAAGGAGGAGATTGAGACGGCTCTCCAGCGGTGCGCGGACCTAAACCCTCGACGCATCGTTGTGGAAGTGGACGGCGATTGCGCCCGACTGTGGGGCTGCGTCGGTTCGCTGGCCCAGCGCGAGGCCGCAGAACGAGCGGCGTGGTCGGCTCCGGCGCTGCGAGAGCTTTCCAACCATCTCACCATTGAATCGGAAGTTGCGGCGAGTCATGCGTGAGACTTGCTCTCATTTACGCGATCCTGGCCAGCGCTGCCCCACCTAATCAGCAACTGCACGAGCTGGTGGAGTCGGGCACGCTCTCTGACCTACACTGGCCGAACTTCACACGCGTTCAGCCAGACGTAGCGCGGTTCTATGAGTTGAATGGCTACCAGCTCGCGTGGGTGCGTGCCGGTACGCCGACGCCTCAAGCCCAAGCGCTCATTCGGGCGCTTCAAAATGCGGCGCTGAAGGGACTCGATCCGCGGGATTATGAGTTCGCAGCGGAAGCTCAAGGGGAGCGCTTCGATCTTGCTCTTACCATTTCCGCGATGCGCTACATCTCCGACGTGTCGTCGGGCAAAGTGGATCCGGCGCTGTTCTCATTTGGCCTCCACTTCAACCAGAAGAAATGCGATCTTGCTGATGCCGCTCGCACGCTGACCAATGCCAGCGATGTGGTCGCGGAATTAAGCCGCCTGGAGCCGCCTTACGAAGGCTACTGGAGAACCGAGAAAGCATTGGTCCAGTATCTTGCACGGCCGCAGGAAAACGCCCGTCAAATCCGAAAACTGCAGCTGGTGCTGGAGCGTTGGCGATGGGTTCCGCATTCATTCCCTCGTCCGCCGGTCGTTGTGAACATCCCTGAATTCCGGCTGCGCGCGTATGACGATCAGTATCGGCCGGAATTGGAGATGAAGGTCGTGGTGGGCAAGGCGTATCGGCACAAGACTCCGGTGTTCTCCAATCAGATGACGTACGTGATCTTCCGGCCCTATTGGGAAGTGCCGCTGAGCATCCAGCGAGCCGAGTTAGTGCCGAAGATCGCAAAAGATCCGGCTTACCTAGCCAAGAACGATTATGAGATCGTCAATTCGCGGCGCCAGGTTGTCTCGAATAGTATTGTGACGCCAGAGCTGCTGGAGCAGCTTCGCACGGGCGAGCTTTTCATTCGCCAGATTCCCGGGGACAAGAACGCGCTCGGACACGTCAAGTTTCTTTTTCCGAACGAGTACAGCGTGTACATGCACGGGACGCCGGCAAAAGCGTTGTTCTTGAAGTCACGCCGTGATTTCAGCCACGGTTGTATTCGCGTGGAAGATCCCGAGAAGCTGGCTCAATGGGTGCTGCGCGGAGTGCCGGGTTGGGACCTCGATCACATACGAGCAGCGGAATCGGGCGCCGATTCACGCCGGGTGAACCTCGACAAGCCGATTCCGGTTCTGATCGTCTACGGAACGGCGGTGGTGCGGGACGACGGGCAAGTCGAGTTTTTCGATGACATCTACGGGCACGACGCCGCGCTCGCTGACGTGCTGGATCACGGATACCCGTATTCGGGCTGGGAGCCTACCAGCGCCGCACGCGGCCCACATCGACGTGAATGAAATCGGATTTCGCGTAATAGCCGACGCCGCCGCGATGCAGCGCCAGTGCCGCGTCGCGAAACGCGGAGGTCTTCAGGCCCGGAAGACGAATGTCGATGGCCTCGGCTTGCATATGCAGGCTATGCTGGGCGACACCCACGGTGTGGGCGCGGAGAAACTCGTTGCTCCACGGCGTGCGGTATCCGCAGATGACGTGTAGCTCGGCGCCGGCGCGGCCCACCGACGCGGTCAGATCGTTCAATAAATCGAACAACCGGGGATCGTAGTGATGAATGTCGCCGGTGCGGTGATCGCGCAGAAAATGATCCAGCTGATCGAGAGCTTCGGGAATGTACTGATCGCCTATGCGATAAACAACGTCCAGATGCTCGCCTGTATGCGTGTGGAAGAACCGCAAGTGGTAGGGAGTCGCCGGGTTCGTACTTTGTGCAAATAAGGGAACGCCGAGCATCAAGGCCGAGAAACAGAACAACAGACGCATGTATTCATCATAACCTGGGCGCTCCGGAGAGGTGGCACGTTACTTGCTCTTGGGATAGGTTCCGGCCGTGTCAAGAAAATATCTACTTACGTCTGTTCTGGCGACAGTGATCTTTACTGCGGGGTGCGAAATGCTAAGTTTCGTGCATCCGGTGAGTCGCTCGCCGGGGGCTGGCGTTGCACTGCCTTCTGCGATTCCACGCCGGACGCTGGAGCCGCCGTCGCGTGCGATGCGCGCGAGCTACCTCGGAGGCGCGGTAGCCTTTCAAGCTGCGGGAACTTCAACCTGGGCGCGGGCCGAACTGAACCGGCCGGTCGCGGAAGGCGACGGGTTATGGACCGATGGAGGGGCTCGCGCGGAACTGCACTTAGGATCGGCGGCCATCCGAATGGATTCCAGAACAAGGCTCGATTTTCTAACCTTCAACGATTGGATCACGCAAGCCAGGGTGACGCAGGGCGAGGTCGTCGTAACTGTGCGCCGTCTGGCGGCGGGTGAAACATCAGAGATCGACACTCCGAATGCCGCAGTCACATTCCTGCAGCCGGGCCAATACCGATTGGACGTTCAGCCCGCAATGGACTCGACGTTTGTGACGGTCCGCACCGGCGATGCCGAGGTTTCCGGTACGCGACTCGACTTTACAGCCCACGCCGGACAGCGCGCAAACATTTCTGGACCAGACCCTATGGAATACGGAATCGCCGGCGCCCTGGCTCCCGATCAATTCGACGAATTCTGCCAGATGCGCGACCGCCGCGAAGACACCTCGGTCTCGGCGCAATACGTCGCTCCCGGTACGATTGGATCCTACGATCTGGACGACTTCGGCGCTTGGCGCGTGGACGAAAAATGGGGCCCGGTGTGGACCCCGCATGGCTTGGGGCCGAGCTGGGCTCCGTACCGGTTCGGTCACTGGGCTTGGGTGGAGCTCTGGGGCTGGACTTGGATCGATGATGCGCCCTGGGGTTTCGCTCCGTTTCACTATGGCCGCTGGATCTTTCTGGATGGCGCCTGGAGCTGGATTCCCGGCCCACCGAACGTTCGTCCTGTTTACGCACCAGCGCTGGTGTCGTTTGTGCAAGGCGGAAGGCGTGTGGCTTGGTTTCCAATCGCGAATGGGTCGGTCGCCGGCGCTATCACGGCCGTGCCGCGCGAAGTGTTCGTGCGCGGCCAGCCGGTCGCAGACGCCAGGGTGGAGATCTCATCCCGACAGGCATCGCTAGCCCGAGTGAACGGTGCGGCCCCTCCCATCGCTCCCCTGGAGCAGAGCCTGTCACCGCGCCGGGATCGCTTTGTTCTGGAGCCGCCAGAGCTGAGTCCGGATCAGACTGTGGTCGCGCGTCTCGAACCCGCTTCGCGGCCCGTTCCATTCCGCCAAAGCCAGCCGATTCTGAAGTCTCATCCGGGGCGGCCGCTAAGGCCAAGCGAATTGGAAGGTTTGCGCGATGCGGCCGGCGAGCCGGACAAATGGGATGTTCGTCCTGCGTGGCTGAGCTCCATGGAGCCTGGGTCGGTCGCGCCGGTTCGCAATTCTGGACGTTAGGCGCTCACGGAATGTTCGGTCCGGCCTGTCGCTGACGGATGATTTCAACGGAACAGTTGGCGTGCAGCGCGACTGCTTCCGAGACGCTCCCCAGCAATAGGCGATTCACCCCGCGCCTCCCGTGGGAACCGACCACGATCAAGTCGGCACCCCATTCCGCGGATTCGCTCAAGATCAGTTCCTTGGGCGTCGCAGCGGGAACCGCGATGGTGCTGCTGGCTTCGATCCCGCCGCACAGAGGATGCTCTCTGCCGAGGAAACAGCCTCCTGGGCGCGCTGCATGTCCTTGCCGCGAAGTTCCGCCATCGTTTCCGGGCTGAAGTAAGGCGGGCGGAAGAGCGGCGCCGATGGCTCGACGACACTCAGAATTCGGAAAGTGGTTCCCGGCGCCCAGGGCCGCTGCGCGACAGATCGGAGCGCTGCTTTCGAACACTCGGAACCATCGGCGGCCAGCAAGATCTTAAGCGGCTCAGGGCTGGGACTCCTGCGAACGATCTCCACCGAGCAATCCGCTAAACGCGCAACCGCGCGCGCCACGCCGCCTAGCAGGAATTGCATGACGCCATGAGTGCTGTGGGCGCCAATCACGACAAAATCGGCATGCCATTCGGTGGCTTCATTGACGATGACGGTTTTCGGATCGCCGGATGAGAACCGCCGTTGTCGGTGTCGAGCAGCGGCGTGCTTGAAATACTCAGCGGCGCATTGTACGGTCTGTTCGGCCGATTGGCGGAGGAGCTCTTCAATATCCGGGAGCGCTCCAGCCGTAAATTGGTTCAACGACGCTTACCACGCGTATCGTTGTGCCCGCGGGCCAGAGACGCGCCGCTGCCTCGCGAGCCGCTACCGTGCTCGCGCCGGAGGAATCCACCGCCATCAGAATCTTCATTGATACTTTCCCTTCAATAGCGAAACGCCGCGGCAGCAAGCGAAGTGCCCGGCATCAGATGCGTGGGCAGCGCGTGGACAGCGCCGCCTTCTGAGCAGCGTCTCAACCGCCGCGACGTTCAACAAATCCTCGCCGTGCCAATTGAAAGCGCCGCCGAAGATTTTGCCGTCGAAGTTTCCAATGCTCTGCGCCGTCGCATCCAGGTAGAGATCGCCCACGCGGCCTTCCACGGCGGCGCGCAAGATGTCGTCCAGATTGGTGGAGAAGCGCGAGGGAGCCAAGCGCTCTTTGGATGCCGCCACTGCCCGCGGCTACACCGCCGCTCGATCGCAAACAAGGCGATGTCGTGTGCTTGGCGCAATATTTGACCAGGCGTCATTTGAGTTCCCGGACTGCCGTGAATGCCTTGCTCCAAAAGATGGGGATACGTACTGACGGCTCGGTAGATATTGACATCTTCGTCCACTCCGGCCAAGACTAACGGGGCCTGGTTCCAATGCAGCAGTTCGCTGACGCCGCGATCGATCGCCCGGTAGAAATCATGCAGATGAGCGTGCTCGGTCTCGCGCCCGGAACCAGTTCCGAACTGGACTCCCTGCATCGCACCGCTGGACGGGCCCGCCGCCGAGCGGTTGATGAGATCGTGATCCGGCGCTTTGAACCCCAGCGCTTCGTCTAATGTCTTCGGAGTTCCCTCCGGTAGCCCGATCGCTGTAACTCCGGTGAAACCGCAGGCCAGCAGCGTCACGGCTTTCTTCGTTACTTCGAGCACATATACTGTCGACGGAAGGGCGAGGGAGGCGAGAATCGGACGGATCCAAAAGCAGCCGCCGACTGTACACGCTTGCTCGGGAGACGGTGGAATGGGCAACTCAAATTGCCGAAACACGCCCGGCGAGCGAAAAATGATGCGGGCGGATACGGCCCCAGCCAACGACTCTTCTTCGTGCGATAACTGCCGTAACGGTTCCAGCAGCTCCCCGATCGCCTGCTCCGGCACTTTCCGGGCAGCAAGTTGGCGGGCCGCCGCTTGAAGATCCGACTTCAGAAGGGCAGCAGGCGGCTCGCTGGTTTCGCCAGGCCGATAGGGCGGCAGAAGCAAGGTAATGCAGGGGCCCGCCGTATGAACCAAGTCTGGAACGATTTCTTTTCGCAGCGGTTCCGCAGTCAGCTTCGTTTCCAACTTTGTCACGGTTTCGATCATGATGTCCTCCAGCAAAACCTGGGCACGAATCTAACCACTTTCGCGAGCATGACTTGGCCGTTGGTTTGCACTGTTTCGAGGTTAGAAACTCGTGAGCGCAAAGGACGGATGCGACGCACCTCCCAAGTTGGCGCAGTTTCGGCAATACTCGTGGCGTGCAGCTACTGTCCGAGCGCGAACGCAGCGCGAAAGGCCGCAGGTGACGCGTCGAATTACGCAGCACACAGAAACGAGGTTTTTATATGTACGACCTAGATATTAAGAAAGAAGTCAAGGAAGCGCTCGATTGGGAACCGGCGCTGGATGCCCGAGCGATCAACGTGTCCGTAAAGGATGGAATCGTGACGCTTACCGGCACAGTACCTAGCTATCCGGAGAAGCATCTGGCGGAGCAGGCCGTTGGATTCACGCGCGGCGTGAAAGCAGTGGCCTGTGAGTTGACGGTTGCCCTTCCGGCATTCAATGCGCGCAGCGATCAGGAAATCGCCCGAGCCGCGGCGGATGCGATCGGATGGAACACCTTGCTCGCGAATACCAACATTCAGGTGTTCGTCGACAAGGGGCGCATCACGTTGCAAGGCACGGTGAATTGGAACTATCAGCGCCAGTCGG
This sequence comes from Bryobacterales bacterium, assembly GCA_963772905.1. Lineage (GTDB taxonomy): Bacteria > Acidobacteriota > Terriglobia > Bryobacterales > Bryobacteraceae > Palsa-89. The sequence goes on from CAVYZD010000003.1 coordinate 904,253, forward strand.
CCGATCACTCGGTCCGGTATCTGGCCGGCGTGCGTGACGTGAATAATCACATCGTAGTGCGGCCGGTTGCCGAGCAAGTTGCCGTGCAGAGCCACATCGAGTCCGCTCTGATCCGCAATGCGCGCCTGGACGCCGAAGGGATTCGCGTGGAGGTTCTGGGCGACCGCGTGATTCTCACCGGAACAGTACAATCCTGGCTCGAGCGCGAGGAAGCCGAACGTGCGGCCTGGGCGTCGCCGGGAGTGGGCGACGTCGACAACGAGCTCATCGTGAATCCGGTGTCGGTCTACCAGATTCATTAGGCGGAGGGGCATTATGATCCGGTTCCATCGCATTTTGTTTCCGGTCGATTTTTCCGCGCGTTGCGTAGCGGTGGTGCCATCGGTTCAGGCCATGGCGCAGCGATTTGGATCTGAACTGACGGTGCTGCACGTTGTGGATTTGCCTCCGGCTGGGATCGCGCCTCCGGAGGCGGCAGCTTGGGCGACTCTCATTGGCGCTGACAAGCTGCGGGAGAGCGGCAAGATCGCGCTCGAGCGCTTCGTGGCTCGGGAATTTCGAGGGGTGCCGGTGAAAGCGGAATCGGACGAAGGCGATCCGGCGACCGTGATTGTCGATCACGCGCGGGACAACCAGGCCGATCTGATCATGATGCCCACCGGCGGCTTGGGTTCGTTTCGCAGGCTGTTGCTTGGCTCCGTTACCGCGAAGGTGCTGCACGATACAACGGTGCCAGTGTGGACCGGCGTACACACCGATGAAATCGCGGCTCATCCGCCCGGCAGTTGGAAGCGGATGCTATGCGCTCTGGAGGACGACCCGCGGGATCTTCACGTACTCCAGTGGGCCGCCGAGTTTGCCTCCGAGCAAAAGCTGGAACTGCGCCTGGCGCATGCCGTGCGCGGGCCGGAGGAGTGCGAAGACAATCCCGGCTTCCGGGACTTCCTCTTCAATGTCGCGCAGGAGCGAATCGACAAATTGCAAGAGCAAGCTGGAACCGAGTTACAAGTGTGCCTCCGAGTGGGCGACGCCGGACCCGTGATTCATCAAGCGGCGCTTGGCTACTCGGCCGATATAGTCGTGATCGGGCGGGGCGTCATTCAGAAAGCATTTGGCAGGTTGCGCAGCAGCGCATATGAGATCGTTCGCGAGGCGCCTTGTCCCGTGATCAGTGTGTGAACTTACACGCTGAGTACGGGGCAGGGTGAATCGCGAATGATCGAATAGAGATGCGACCACAGGCGGCTGAAGGTTCCGATGGAGTGGCCGCGGCCGGTGACCAGAAGATCAGCGTTCCTTCGAACAACCTCGTGATGGATGCCTTCGGCCAGCAGCGCATCGATCACGGTGTGAGGAGCGTCGATGCCTAGCTTGGCTTTCAACTCGCGCAGCCGGATTTGAGACGCTTCCGTAAGTTGCTTGGAATGTTCTTCCAGGTCGACATCCGGATACGCGGGGGGCGTGGGCACCACATGCACGATCCACAGTTGCGCCCGATATGCTGAGGCGATAGATTCGGCCGCACGCAGCACTCCTTCGGCCTCCTGGCTATCGTCTAATGCGCAGACAATGGATTGATAGGGAATTCTCGCGGCATGATTCAACAGCGCGGATCCGACGCCGGTCCACACCGCGCAGCTGACGTCGTGAAGCACTTTGGAAGTGATGGACCCCAGCAGAAATCGCCGCAGAACGCCGTGGCCGCGCGTCGCAAGCATCACAAGATCGGCGCGCTGTTGTTGAGCCAGCCGGTCGATTACACCGCCTGGTTCGCCCAATTCGGCGATCGCTTCCACCTGCTGGCCGGGAAACGCCTGGCAGACAAACTGCCGCAGCCGCTCCTCTTCGATCGCGTGGGCCCGCTCCTGCAAGCTGGGATCGGTGATGAGCAGTTCGCTACTTGCGATCGCCGATAAAGGCGCGTACGCATGGCACACGCTTAGCTCCGCCGAGAAATGGCAGGCCATTTCTTGCACGTAGGGGATTATGGCTTGGCAGGGCTCCGAATAGTCGACCGGAAACAGGATTCTATGGAAAGGCAGCATGGCAGTGATCTCGCTTGGAAAAGTCTCTTTGACCGAGAAACTAGACGCTGATCACGGGGCAGGGCGCGTCTCGAATAATCGAATAAACGTTGCTGCGCAGCCGGCCGAGAGTGCGCGTCGACCGCCCGCGTCCCATGACAACGAGGTCGGCGCTGTGGCCGAGCGCGGAATCCCGCACGACATGCGATATTTCGCCGGCGCCCAAGCAGAGAGGCGCTGCGACACCAGCGGATTCCTGCAGCTGGGCGATGGTCTTGCGGGCGTCTTGCTCCAGGTAGTTGCGGAGATCGGTGTCGAAATATTTCTCGGGCGCCACCTCGGCGCCGGGAATGGCATGAACCAGGAAGAGATTCGCCTGGTTATCATGTGCCAGCCGGCAAGCGAACCGCATGGTGGCGATGCTGTCTTCGGTGCGATCGACCGCGCACATGATGGTATCGAACTCGGGCGATACCGCAGGTGCATCTTCCACGTGTACGCCGGTCCAGACGGGGCAAGGCGTATCGTGCAAAACCTTGGCCGTCACCGATCCCAGCAGCAGCGTGCGAAACAGCCCATATCCGTGCGTCGGCATCATGATGAGATCGATGCCTTTCTCGCGCGCGTAGTCGTCAATGGTCTCGGCGGCATCACCTTCCACCACCACGCGATGAACCTTGCGGCCCTCGAAGCGGTCCGTTAGGTACGATTGTGCCGCCTCGGTTTCCGCCTCCCAGATCGCGGTGGTATCGATAATCGGCACAGCGCCTCCATACCAATCCGGAATCAGTCCAGACGGCATTTCTAGCACGTGCAGCAGCGTAACTTCGGCGTTGTATCTTCTAGCCATGGCCTCGACGAACGGGGCGGTTGCGGTACAGCTATCCGACATGTCAACTGGAAAGAGGATTTTTTGGAAGGCTCGCATTGGAACCACCTTTCATCTCAGAAACGTGCACGCGGTCTGCCACTGTTAGTGCTAGGTGGAATGTAGGGGGCGAATTGAGCGCGGGTTGAATTCCGCTGGTAGATGCTTTGCTATGAGGGATTTCACTCAGGACGAACGAGGAGGGGAGGATCGCTGGCGCGTGATGGAGTTGGTGGCCCCGGTCAGGGTCGAACTGACACACCCTTGCGAGTACAGGAACCTAAATCCTGCGCGTCTGCCAATTTCGCCACGGGGCCATTCGTTAACCAGGATAGCAGCGCCGCGGCTCTTGGGGACCGACTCCCTGACGGTCGCGGCTCGGCAACAGCGAACAGATTAATGCTGAGCCGCGCGCCAGCAGCACACTCGCAAACGACCGGAAGTCGTGCACTGGAGAACATCGACTCGAAGAATACCGGGCGGGTGGCGCGTGAGCAAGCGGATTTTGGCCTTTCGCCGCCTGCTAGGAGAGTAACGCCGCGAGTTCGTCGATGCGCGCGCCTCGCGTCAGACGTGGCGCTCGATTGCCGCAGGAGCAGACGTCGTGTTCGAGATCGAGCTCCTCGTAGCCGTTCACGACGTGCAGCCCGGCATGCGCGTCGCATTCGGTGGCCAGCAATTCGCTCTTGGTTCCGAGATATTGCTCGAACACCGGAACGCCGAACGTATCCCACAGGTACTCGCGCTCCACGGCCGACAATCCCGCTTCGCCGGGATAGGTGAAAACGACGATGGAGTGTTCCACCCGTCCGCCTACGCGCGCGACTTGCAACAGTTGCTCCCACGGACCGGCAATCGATGCCGCTGCAAAGCGCGCCGCGCGCTCGTTCCAGCCATGCGCGAAGATGCGAGTGAGCTTGGTCTCGCTGAACCCAGGCGCCAGCACAGCAGTTCGGGGAGCGGGGTCGACGGGATGAACAAAAGTTGCGCCAGTCGGGCGTCGCCGGAAAGTGAGTCGCATGGCTTCACCGAAAATGTGGCGCGCCTGCGCGCTTCATCTCAGCAAAACAGGTCAGGCGAACAGGTGCGGCAAGTTCTCTTGAAAAATGCGGCGCGCGACGTCATCGGTGACGCCGATTTCATACAGCGCTTTGCTCTGCGTTTCGAAAATGTGCGCGTTCCATCCACGCGGAAAATGAGAAGAATCGGTGCCGAACAATAAGCGCTTGGGCCCGGCGACATCGAGAGCGCGGCGGAAAACGGTGCGGAGATCCAGGTGAGCCTCTTCGTAGCGCATCCAGCTATTGCTGCTCGAAGTATCCAGGTACACGTTTGGGCATAGATCGCATAGCATGAGCGCCTCGCGGAGATAGCCCGCTCCGAAGTGCGGCACTACGAAACGCAGCTTCGGGAAGCGCAATGCGACTCCATGAAGATCGATCGGGTTCGAGTAGCGCATGTCGAATGGCGACGACAGGCCGAGCACTTTGCGAAATCCGACGCTGAGCACGCCGCAATGCACGAAGGCGGCAGATCCCGCATGAGCGAGCGATTGCCGTGCGGCGAGCAGATCGAGCAGCGCGGTGGCCCGGTCGTCGTAAATGGAGTAGCGGTGCATCGCGGGGAAGAAACAGAGCGCGTGGATGTGGCCGCTGGCGAGCGCGGCCTTCACTTGATCGGCAACTTTCTCGACGCCGCCGGGCGCGACAGGGTTTACCATCATGTAGCCGTAAAATCGTTCGGGATGCCGGCGGACCGCCGCGATCACCGAATCGGCGTCGCCGGGAACGCTCGCGATCAACGAAGCTTTCGCGACTCCATACTTGTCGAGCTGATGGACCCAGGCATCGGCGAGTTGGAGGGGATCTTCGGTGGGCAGTTGCCAGTTGAGGAGAGGCGCAAGCTGATCGATAGGGATGCCTTTCTGCTCGGCGAGCGAAGCAAAGAACCGGTGCGAGAAGAAATGCACGTGCGCGTCGGCCAGCGCGACAGAGCCCCAGGGAGTTTCGATCATGGTGTCGCTCTAATTATGTCGCTTGATCACTGGACGCGGCCATGGGGAAGCGAGTGATGCCGGCCGCGAGCGCCACCTGGGTGATGCCGGCAACGTTGTTCACGCCCAGCTTTTTCATCATCGTCTTGCGGTAGCTGCGGACGGTTTGCAGCCCGAGATCGAGCATCACCGCGATCTCCTTGCTGGTTTTGCCTTCGGCGACCAGGCGCAACACCTGCAACTCGCGTGGCGAGAGATCGCCGAGCGCCGACGAAGCGGGGCGCGATTCCAGGTCGCCCCGTTGGATGCGATTGAGCAACCGGTCGGAAACCTGCGGGCTCAAGTACGAGCCGCCCTTGGCGACCGCGCGGAGAGCGTCGAGGAGATCGTTGTCCGAAGCCTTTTTCAGCACGAAGGCGCGAGCGCCGGAACGAATCGCGCTCACCACGGAATGCTCGTCGTCATACATGGAAAGAATGATGATCTTTACCTCGGGGCAATGGCGCAGAATTTCGGTCGTCGTTTCGATGCCGTTCAAACCGGGCAGACCGATGTCCATGAGAATGATGTCCGGACGTTTCTTGCGGCACATCTGCACCGCGTCGGTACCGCTCTCCGCTTCGCCGAAAATCGCGAACTCGTCGCTGTGGCGCAGAATGGCTTTGATGCCGTCGCGCATGATTTTGTGATCATCCACCAGGAGCACTTGAAACGCCATGTCCGTTAACTCCCGCCTTTGATGGCCGCTGCCGGCAGCGGAAAACTGGCGCGAATGAAGCTGCCTTTGCCAGGACTCCGCTCGGTTTTCAGTGTTACGTGGTTCTTGGAAGCATAATAGTCCATCAGCAGCCGCCCGAGCGTTTCGGAGTCGGGATTCAGGCCTTCGGAGGCGCCGTTGGCCGTGATCTCGAGTACATATTCGCCTTGGGAACGCTTCACATAAATGTCGACCAGGGAGCAATCGGGCGCGGCCAGCGCCAGTTCCAACGCGCACTCGGTCATCTTATAGAAGACTTTTGCCAGAACGGTGGGTACCCGCAGCGACGCGTCGAGATGCAGGCGCAGGGTGCCCCGGAAATGCGAACGCACCTTGCCGGCCAGGCGGTCGAGAGCGAATTGCAGCCCGGCCCGCTCGACGATGGAGGGGTTGAGTTCGTTGCTGATGTCGCGCAATTGCTCGATGGCTTGCTCGAGCAGCTCTTGGATTTCAATGGTGCGGGAGTCCAGGCCGGGAGCTTGCTCGCGAAAATCCATCCGAATGGCGTCCAGTTGTAAGCCCACGGCGCTCAAAACCTGGCTCACGTCGTCGTGCAAAAGGCGGGAGACGCGAGCCAGAATGGCTTCGTGTTCGTGTATGGCGGCGAACAGCTTTTGGGCCAGAAGGGGCTGAACAACATCTGCCACGCTTTTTGTCTTTCGTCGGACGCTTCTCGGCCATGATGCACGATTTTCACCCGGAACGCAACCAGAAAGAATTGTTTTACAGTGACAAGCCGCCGGGTGAGGGTAAATCGAAGCGGTTCATGATCTCGGCGATTGCGCCGGCGGGCTCGCTGAACAGCACCGCGGGCAAGCCCAAGGCTTCAGCGGCGCGAATATTGGATTCCCGGTCATCGAGGAACAGGGCCTGGGCCGGTGCGATGCCGAGCTGCCGTAAGCAATGCTCATAGATTTCGGGCGCCGGCTTGGTTCGTCCGAACTCGCAAGAGAAGACGCGAGTGTCGAAATCGGGGAGCCAGGGGCAACCGAGGATGTAGTCGCGAACCGGGAAGGGCATGTTCGAGAGCAGCGCCGTGCAAATTCCGGCGGCGCGGAGGTCGCGCGCCCATTGAGGCATGATGGGCGCCGGGTGGGACCAACTGCGGCTGTCGATTTCGACCAGCGTTGCGATTTGGCCGGGCGTCAGCTGGCGCGAAGCTGCTTCGGCGACCTCCATCCAATAGGCCTCCGGATCGAGCGAGCCGGCATCGTAGGCCACGCGAAACCGCCAGTAGACTTCGGCGAATCGTGGGATCGCGAGATCGAGAATGCCCGCCAGAGCCTGAATGTCCCCGGCGGGCTGCGATTGCGAGAGCACGTTGCCGTAATCGAAGATGACTGCTTGGGGAGTTAACCGCACACTTTGATAGTAGCGGGCTCCCAGGCGTTGCGGCCGAGCTAGCGCGAAGAGCTCGAAGCCGTGCTCAAACTGGCGGCCAGCACAACCACGTTGCGGTTGCTGGGCAGGGTGATGGAGCTCACCGTCTTCCCGCTGGCCAAATTGAAGGTGTAACTATAGAGCGCCAGCGTTCGGGTATCGCGGGCGGCGTTGCTGAGATCGCGATAGGTCATCGGAACGGCCACGGTTTCGCCTGGAAAAAATGAGGGCGCGCACCAGTCGCTCAGGCTTTGGGTGAATGAAGTCGTCGTGCCGTCGCCATATTTCACAGTCAACGTCTGATTCGCTTGTGCGCCGTTCACTCCGGTGGCGAGCAGTGTCAGCGTGGAATACTGACCTGCCGGTAGTGGTATAGTCGCGCTCGATACTGCATCTGGCGCGTTGGCCGGTCCCAGGCTGAAGGCCGTGCCACTGACGTTCTGCACGGGTCCCAGCAGACTGGCTGAATACGCCCGGCCGCCTGCGTCTAGACCGCCGCTGGTAAACGCCGTGAAGTCCGAGACGATGGCGGCGACGTTGTAGAGCGGCGTGAGGTTCACTAGTGCATTGCCGGCAGCGGGGGCGAGCACCGTGAGGCTGATCGTTGCGGTCTGGGTCAGGGTGCCGGATTTGCCGGTGATGGTCACGGTAGAAGATGCCTTCGCCGCCGATGCGGTGACAGCGAGCGTCAGGGCGACACTGGACGGCGTGGGTCCGTTACCGAATACACCCTGGACGCCGGCAGGCAGACCGGACATGCTCACGGTAACGGAGCCCGTGAAGCCGTTCAGCGCGCTCAAGGTGATGCTGCTGTTCCCCGTGGCGCCCTGCGCGATGCTGAGCGACGTTGGGGAAGCGGTCAGCGTGAAGGTTGGCAACGCCGCGATCGTAAGCGCGACGGTTGTGGTCTGAGTGAGGCTGCCGGATTTGCCCGTTATCGTGATCGTTGAGGTTGCCGCGGCTGCAGTCGTAGCTGCTGTCAGGGTCACCGTGCTCTTGCCTGATGCGACCGCACCGAACGTGGCCGTGACGCCCGTCGGGAGGCCCGATGCCGACAGCGTCACCGTGGTATTGAAGCCATACAAAGGTGTGATGGCGATGCTGCTCGTGCCGCTGGAACCTGGTTTAATGCTCAAGCTTGCGGGAGTCGCCGCGAGTGTGAAGCTGGGCGGCGGATTGACGGTGAGGGCGATGGTCGCATTGCTGGTCAAAATGCCTGAAGTGCCAGTGATGGTCACGGGGGATTTGCCGGCGGCCGCGGTACTGGCTGCGGTGAAGGTCGCCGTGCTCTTGCCGGAAGCCACCGCGCTGAAAGTGGCCGTGACACCCGTAGGCAGGCCCGAAGCTGTCAACGTCACTGTGCTGTTGAAGCCATACAACGACGTGATGGCGATGCTGCTGGTCCCGTTCGAACCTGGGTTTACGCTGAGGCTTGTTGGGGTCGCGGCCAGTGTGAAGCTCGGGGGCGGGTTCACCGTGAGTGCGATGGTCGCTTTGCTGGTTAAGGATCCCGAGGTGCCGGTGATGGTCAGGGTTGATGCGCCCGTGGCCGCGCTGCTGGCCGCCGTGAACGTGGCCGTGCTCTTGCCGGCCGTGACGGCACTGAATGTTACCGTGACGCCGGCGGGCAGGCCCGACGCCGACAATGCGACTGCGCCGTTGAAGCCGTTCAAAGCTGTAATGGCGATGCTGCTTGCGCCGCTTGAGCCCTGGCTGATAGCCAAGCTCGCGGGGGTCGCGGTGAGGGTGAAATTGGGCTGAGGCACGATGGTGAGCGCGATCGTCACTTTGCTCGTCAGGCTGCCGGAGGTGCCCGTAATACTGACTGTGGCCGGGCCAGTGGACGCGTTCGCCGCGGCGTTGAATGTCACCGTGCTGCCGAGAGCGCCCGACGGGCTAAACGTCGCCGTGACGCCATACGGTACCCCCGCGGCCGCGAAAGTGACTGCGCCATTGAACCCGTTCTGCGCGACCACGGTGAGCGTGCTGGTTCCGCTCGCGCCGGGCAAAACGCTCAGGCTGGTGGGCGATGCTGTCAGAGCAAAGCTTGGAGGAATAGCTACGGTCAGGCTCAAAGTGGTGGTGCTGTGCAGCGTGCCCGATGTGCCGGCGATGGTAACGGTAGCGGTTCCGAGCGTGGCGGACGCGCTGGCGGTCAGGGTCAGCGTTCCCGGCTTGGCCGCGGTCGCCGTGGTAAAGGACGCGGTCACGCCGGTTGGCAGGCCGGTGGCCGCTAGCGTTAAGGTGCCGGTGAAATTGTTCTGGGGAGTTACCGTAATGCTGCTGGTGCCGGTGGATCCGCGATAGACCGTGAGACTGGCGGGCGTTGCCGAAATTATGTAGCTCGGGGCTCCGGTGATCGTAAGATTGATCGAGGCCGTGCTGGTGAGACTGCCGGACGTGCCCGTGATAGTGATAGTCGATGTTCCCGGCGAGGTGGAACTGGCCGCGCTCAGGGTGAGCGTGCTGGTTTTGGCCGTTGTGGCGCTGGTGGGACTGAAAGATGCCGTGACGCCGGTGGGCAGGCCCGACGCGGCGAGGGTCACGGTTCCGGTGAACCCGTTCTGTGGAGCGATTGTGATGGTGCTAGTCCCGCTGGCGCCTTGAGCAACGCTCAGGCTCGCGGGCGACGCAGTCATGGTGAATGCCGGAAGGCCTGCTACCGTCAGCGCCAGCCGCGCGGTGCCCGTGAGGCTGCCGGATGTGCCGGTGATCGTAATCGTCGACGCCGACGAAACCGCGGAACTGCTCGCGGTCAGCGTCAGCGTGCTCGTGGTGGTGGCAGTGGCAGGATTAAACAATGCTGTGACGCCTGCCGGGAGGCCCGATGCCGCCAAGCTCACCGCGCCGCTGAAGCTATTTTGGGCGTTGATGGTGATGGTGCTCGTGCCGCTCGCGCCCGCGGCGATCGAAAGAGTGGATGCGGAGGAAGATAGTCCGAAGGATAGCCCGCTCGATACGCCGGTCAAGCTGTTGATGAGAGGCTGGCCGGAGGGGCTGCCCCATCCAGTTGCGAGATCGTAGCCAGGGAGCGCGTTGAAGCCGCCATTGTTTCCGGTCGTGATGTCGTGAAGATCGCTCTGATAGTTCGATCCTGCGCCGATCGCATAGAGCGGGGGATTGGCGAACCCGATGCGCGGCTGTGCATTGGCCAATGCCTGCTGATTCGCCAATGCCATGAAGCCGGCCCATAGAGGTGTTGCCGCGCTCGTGCCGCCAACCTCGATCCACGATCCGTTATCGCAAATCAAGAAGATCTGGATGTCGGCCAGCAGAGCCACGTCCGGTATATTGCGCATGGTTGCCGATCCGCGGGCTGCCGTCGTGTTCACCGTCTGCTGGTAGCTCGGAATCGGGTAAGTGGTGCTGACCCCGCCGCCCGAGCCAGACCACGTGGTCTCCGAGGAATACGCCCCTGCCGACATCGTCAAACTGGTGCCGCCCACCGTGGTGAGATTCGGAACATCGGCCGGCGGCATGATCGCGCCGGTGTAAGCCCCGCTGTCGCCCGATGCCTGGAACATAGCCTGCCCTTGCGCCACCATTTCGGTGAAGATCTGCAGGGCCGTCGCGTCGAGCGGGCTCCATCCCCACGACGAGCTCAGCTGGCTGGCCCGATTGTCGGTAGCCATGCGATTCAGCACGTCATCCGGGTTCGTGCCTTCGTACACGATCACGCTCGAAAGCCCCGGCGCCATGTAAGCCGCCATCATGATGTCGAGAATCACTTCAACATTGTTCTGTCCGGGCGCGCCATTGAACCCATCCAGCAGAACCGTTGTCACGGGCACTTGAGGCAAACCGGCTTCCTTGAAGTTGGCCGTGACGTCGCTCGCATAGAATCCGTCCAGTTCGAGCAGACCCACCGACTGGCCCGCGCCGTTCAGCGTCACCGCCGGGGCGTAGGCGTTTCGATAATCGCTGCCGTTGAAAAGCCCGCTGGGTCCGGAGCCGGTGGTAAGAGGCGTCGCGCTGCTGAGAGCCCGCGATTTGAGATCCATGGGGCGCGGAACAACGAAGTTGTCGAGCCCGGAGATATTCAGAATCGCCACGCTGGTATCGAGCGAAGGCTCGCGATCCGGCGCGAAGAACTCGCCGCGCGTGGGGTGATGCCAGTACATCATGTTCACGTGAAATGCGCTCTCGATCGACGCCACCGTTCCAGCCACATCCAAAATCATGCGGTTCGGGTGCGTACCCGTTACCGAAAGACCGTTCGCTTCGATGAAAGAGCTGAGCGCCTGATAGTCGGTCTCCGTGGGGCCGAAGCGCTCGGTAAACTCCTCCGGGGTCAGGTACTGGCGGAAGTTCTGGCCTTTTGGATCGGCGACCTGCTTGAGAAACGTATTCAGTTCATCCTGATTGCGGAGCGGCAGGCCAATGGCCAGATTCATTCGATCCGCCCGCACCATGGGCCTCACGGCCGTGGAAGCAGCTACGGCCTCGGGAACGTGACCATGCAGAAATTGTCTGCCTGCGGCCTGGAGTGAGGCCACCGACAAAAATAGTAGGGCTGCCCAGCGAATCCTGTTAGCAAAGCGCATCTTATGATTCCTTGTTTGACAGCTTCCCGATCAGGGCGCCGGTGCGGAGTTCGAACACGGATGTGCTGACTCCACGCAGGCATCGGGACAGAATGAATGACATCTTATGACTTGCTTATCGGCGCGCCGATGTTTTCTGCGGTCAATCGGGGCTTAGTGGCAGATGAAAAATTGCTTTAGCAGGCTCGCGGGGAAGGTACTTGCGGGAAAACGCGCAGCTAGGCGGACTTGATTTCAGTCCACAGCCGATCGCGCAGGCGCTGCGTGGCCGGATCGAGCGTGATGGCCCATTCGCCACGCGCCACGACATCGGGAGCGGGATACAGCGTCGGATTGTCGCGAAATTCGGGCGGCAGGATTTTGCGCGCGCCTGCATTGGTGGTGGTAGTACGCGCGGTGAGCGCGTTTGCGGCGGCGATATCGGGGCGCAATAGAAAATTGATGAACTGATGTGCGAGTTCCGGACGCTTGCTCTCACGCAGGATCACCGATGCGTCGGGATAAACGGCGTAACCTTCTGCCGGATAAACGAAGCCGACCTCGGGCGACGAATCCATGGCTTGTTGTGCCGTGGTGTTCCACATGTGCGCGGCCAGCACGTCGCCACTGACCAATTGATCGCGGGCTTCGGCGTTGAGATACGCGCGCAAGGAGCGGCTTTTGGCGGATCGCCTCGGCGCGGGCGCGATCGAGCTGCGCAGGATCGGTAGCGTTTACCGAGAACCCCAGCTTCTTGAGAGCCGCGCCCATGGTGTCGAACGGATCGTCCAGCATCGTCATGCGGCCCCGCAGCCGCGGGTCCCACATGTCGGCCCAGGCTTTGGGCGGAGGATCGAGCTTGCGGTTGTAGGCGATGCCGGCGGCGGTGACCATGTAGGGGACGGACCAGTTGAGATTCGGATCCCAATCGGGGCGCTGGAATCGGGGCTCGAGCTGCGCCAGGTTGGGCAGCAGCTCGCGATGGATCGGCGCGACCAGTCCGTTGGCGAGCAGCGGTTTCACGATATAGCCGGTCGGAAAAACAATGTCCCATCCCGAATTGCCGCCCATGACGCGCGCGAGCATCTCTTCATTGCTTTCGTAGATGCCGTAGCGCACGCGGACGCCGAATTCGGCTTCGAACTTGGGGACGGTGTCGGGCGCGATGTAGGCCGACCAGTTGAAGACGTTCAGCCGCGGGCGGCGATCGCGCGAGCAGGCAGCCGAGTCCCGCGCCCAGTGCGCCGAACAAGAAGTAGCGGCGGTTCATGCGCTCCTGAGCCTTTCCGAGATCAGCACCAGCGATGCCGAATCCGACCACGATGAGCGCCGAGATCGCGTTGACCACCGGATTCACGCCCCGCCGCGCGATGGCGTAGATCACCATCGGCAGCGTTTCGGAATCGACGCCGGCCACCAGGCTGGTGATCACGTAATCGTCGAAGGAAACGGTGAACGCGAGCAGCGCCGCGGCGATGACGCCGGGCAGAATCGCGGGCAGCGTGACGTACCGAAAAGCCTGCCACTCGTTGGCGCCGAGATCGAGCGCGGCTTCTTCGAGCGTGGCGTCGAAGGTGCGCAGCCGCGCGATGACGACGATGACCACGTAGGCGATCGAGAACGAGACGTGCGCCAGGATCACCGTGTGCATCCCGAGCTGCACGCGCAGAAAACGGAACATCCATTGATAGAAAGCCAGCAGCGAAATGCCGGTGACGATTTCGGGCGTGACCAGCGAAAGGTACAGCGAGCCGGCCAGCGGGCGCGAATTGCGCTTCCACAGGCCGTAGGCGCACAGCGTGCCGATAACGGTGGACACGATCGTGGCGACCACCGCGATGATCAGGCTGTTCAACGGCGGCTTCGGTCAATTGCGGATCGTGCAACGCGGCCGAGTACCAGCGCAGCGAAAAGCCTTCCCAGACCGTGAATCGCGAGGAATTGAAGCTGAAGATGGCCAGGATCAGCAGCGGCAGATGCAGAAACAGATACGCGCCGACGGCATAGACGGCGAGTCCCGTGCCGCGCGGTTTCATAACAAATCCTCACCCTCGCCACGCGCGATCACAAACAGCAGCACCATCACGATCGCCATCAAGACCAGCGACACCGCCGAGCCGAACGGCCAATCGCGCGCCGTGGTGAATTGGTTCTGGATCAGGTTGCCGATCATGACGGACTTGCCGCCGCCCAGCAGATCAGGCGTGAGATAAGCGCCCAGGCACGGAATGAAGACCAGAATCGCGCCCGCGCGGATTCCGGGCGCCGACAGCGGAATGGTGACGCGCGTGAGCGTGGCCCATGGCTTCGCGCCCAGATCGGCCGAGGCTTCGAGCAGAGTGCGATCCAGACGTTCCAGCGTGGCGTAGAGCGGCAGCACCATGAACGGCAGGTAGCCGTACACCAGGCCGAGAATCACTGCGCCGTCGTTATAGAGCAGCGGCAGCGGTGCGTGGATCAAGCCCAGCTTTTCGAGCGCGGTGTTGATCAACCCGGTATCGCGCAGCAGGAACATCCAGGCGTAGGTCCGCACCAGAAAGCTGGTCCAGAAGGGCAGCATGACCAGTCCCAGGTAGAAATTCTTATGCCCGCCCGCGCGCGAGATGAACAGCGCCAGGGGAAAGCCGAGCAGCAGGCAAAGCGCGGTGGATGTGCCAGCCACCCAGAACGATCGCCACAGAATGGCGAGATAGATGGGATCGATCAGGCGCTGGTAACTTTCCGCGGTCCAGGGCGCGGTGAGGCCGCCATAGACTCCGCGCGTCAGCAAGCTGTAGCCAAGAATGATGCCGAGCGGCGCGAGAAACAGCGTGATGACGGTGACCCAGGTGGGAGCGAGAAACCACGCGCGCAGCCGGTTCATTCGTGATGCAACTCATCGAAGCGCAACTCGTCGGCTGGTTCCCACCACAGGTGGACGGCTTCGCCGGGCGCGAATGCTTCACCCAGGCGCGAGACTTCGACCACTGCGGGTTTGCCATCGGATAAGCGCGTGTCGACGTGGACGCAGTTACCGAGGAACGTGGAATGAACGATGGTCGCGGGGCGTGAACGATGGCCGTTGGTCGATGCTTCGCGTGCGATGCGCATAGCCTCGGGACGCACGCCGACGTCTCCGATCCAGTTGACCGCGCCCAAGAACGAAGCGACGAATCGCGTGCTCGGGTGCAGGTAGATTTCTTCCGGCGTTCCAACTTGTTCGAGCCTTCCTTTGTTCATGACGCCCAGCCGGTCGGAAAGGGAGAGCGCTTCTTCCTGATCGTGAGTGACGAACAGGAACGTGATGCCGACGCGCCGTTGGATCGCTTTCAGCTCCGCGCGGACCTGTTTGCGGAGGTTGGGGTCGAGCGCGGAGAGCGGTTCGTCGAGCAGCAGAACGTCGGGTTCCAGCACCAGGGACCGCGCGAGTGCCACGCGCTGGCGTTCGCCGCCGGAAAGCTGAGCGGGCCGCCGCGCTTCCTTGCCCGCCAGTTGAACCAGGTCGAGAACGTCGCGCACGCGATCGCCGATGTGATTGCCTGCCCGGCGGCGCAGGCCGAATTCGACGTTGTCGCGCACGGTGAGATGCGGAAAGAGCGCGTAGTTTTGAAAGACGGTGCTGACGTTGCGCTGGTACGGTTTCAGGTGCTGGATGGTCGCGCCATTGAGACGGATTTCGCCGTGGGTAGGCTCTTCAAAGCCCGCGACCATGCGCAGGGTTGTGGTCTTGCCGCATCCGGAAGGACCGAGGAGGGAGAAGAACTCGCCGCGGGCGAGGTTCAGCGAAACGCCGTTGACGGCGTGGTGCGAGGGATAGTGCTTCGAAACGTCGCGAAGCTCTAATACACACTCCATGGAAATTGCATGTTACCGCATTCAGGCCGATATGTAAGCCAGAGATATGGCTGGCGTCCAAGTCCTGGTTGTCGACGACAACGTAACGCAATCGAATCTGGTGAAGTTCTTGTTGGAGGAAGCTGGCCAGAACGTCCAAGTGGCTGAGAGCGCCGAGAAAGCGCTTGAAGTCTTGCAGACGTTTGTTCCGGATCTGATCTTGGTCGACGTTCAACTGGCGGGGCGGGACGGTCTGGAGTTCACCGCTGAATTGAGGCTGAATCCGGCCTACAGCGCCACGCCAATCATCGCCTTAAATGCCTGTTTCGACCCATCGGATGTGGCAAAGGCTCGCCAGGCTGGGTGCAACGGCAGTATCTCCAAACCCATCGACACGGTTTCGTTCGCACGCCAGGTGCGGACTTATCTGAGCGGCAGTAACAGCGCAGATGCGGACGTTCCCGCTGATAACGCCGACGTCCTGGCCGAGATCCGAAACGGCTTCATCGCCGAAGGCGTGGAGCAGTGCGACACGGTGCTGAAAATGCTCGAATCCAGTCCGGGCAGCGCGGGTAGTCTAATGCGCCGCATGGTGCATCGTTGGGCGACGGTGGGGGGAACATTGGGGTTTCCTGAAATCTCCAAGTACGCCCGCGGCCTGGAAGCCGTTCTTGCCTCAAATGGTTTGGCACATACCGACATGTTGAGAGCCACCGAAACAGCTCGCCGCCGGTTCCATGCCGCGGCCCGCAATGAATTGGAACTTCCGATCGAGTTGCTCAAGGGATTGATGGGAGTCCGGCTGGCGCTGGTAAATTTCTCCGAGCAAGAGGCCAACCGGATACGATCCACGGCCAGGCGAGCGAATCTCCAGGTAGTCATTGAGCAGTTGAACGGCGAATCGGTCGCCGATCAAAAGGCCTATGGAGCGCTCATCATTAATGAATGTGCCCTGTCCGCCCAAGCTGCGCTGCGCCGGCCTGAAATGGTCCGTGCCCGCGGTATTTGTCGGCTCCCGCGGATCCTTGGAATCACTCTCCAAATTGCCCCTGCGCGGCTGCGATTTTGTGATCGGCCCCTGGGAGGCGGAAGAGCTTCTCATGCGAGTCCATCGCCTCCTCGCGAGAACAGGACCGCTGCAGCCGGTAGAGACCTCGTCCCATGTGCAAAAAAGACGTCCTCTCGTTCTGGTTGCCGACGACGATCCGGACCTGGTTTCGCTCGTGACTGAGACTTTAAAGCACTTCGGAATGGATTGCGACATCGCCCGCAACGGCAAGCAAGCGCTCGACCGGGCTCGCCAGCATCGCCCGGACGCGATTGTCTTGGATGTGAATATGATTGATCTGGATGGCTTTGAGATCCTGAAGAAGCTCCGCAACAATCCCGCCACGGAGGCCATACCGGTCCTGTTGCTGACAGCCCGGAACCAGGAAAGCGACATCACTAAGGGATTCGAATCCGGCGCCGATGATTACGTGATCAAGCCGTTCCAACCTTGGGATCTGGCAAAGCGGCTGGATAAGATAATTTCGGCCTTGCTCTAGCGTTCCGCGTCGGCTACAGATGGCTGGAAAGGAAAGCTACGACTCGCTCCATGGACGATGGCTCGTGATCGGCCCCTTCAATTTTGCCCATCGTATGTTGCAGCGAGTAGCTAACGGCCATCCACGCCACGATTGCCGCGATTAGAACCTTCACCAGCTTGCCCTTCTGCGATTTACTGCGGCGCGTGCCGTCTTTGGACCTGTTCTGAAATCGGAGGTACAGAACAACAAAGAAGAGTCCGGCGGTGATGATCGTGATCGGCTGCATGATTTGTCTTCCCAGGCTAGGGCACTCTGGTCACCTTTCCGGCGAGGAGACGAATCTCGACTGTCGCACCACTCGCGAGATCATAAGTGAAGGACTCGCGCGTGCCGTCGTCGTCAGTGATCGCAAAGCGCGAGCTCGGTTCGCCGAGGCGGCTAAGCACATCTTCACGAGTGGCGCCAATGGCGATTGCAGCGAGGGCTTCCGCCGAGACGATTCGTTTCGGCGGCGCTGGGTCGGCCGGCGCGACCGGGACCGGGTCCACGGTGACGACGCCCGGGTACGTCCCGCGGCCTGAATGCGCTGCACGAAAGTCGCTCATCTTAATCGCTTGCTGTTCGTGATTTTTCTTCCACGCCCGGTCCGCCATGAGCTTATAAATATCCCGGCCGCCCAGATCATTTGCGACGGACGCCACGGATTGGGATTTTTCGTGCAGATACTCGTATTTCGCTTCGCCGAGCCCGTCCTCGCCCATGAAGCGCACGCTGAGCTTGGTTCCGTCGGCGGCGTAGTACCACCAGAAGCCGTGCCAGCCTTGTCCCCTGTCATCTCCCATGGTGCGATTCGGCTGGCCGAGCAAGGCTTCCACTTGTTCGCGGCTCATGAACAGGTGCAGCGACTCGGCACGCGCCAACTGGACGGGCCGATGATGAAAGAACTGGCAGGTTCCCGGTTTTGAATCGATCGACCAAAAGCCTCCGCCTTTGCCGGGCGGCTGGACCTCGCGATTATCTTGAGTCCACCAGCGCCCGTTGATCTTGCGGAGCTGCTCGCGCGGTGTGCCTTTTTCCTCCCAGTTTTCGACCCATTTGGTGTCGGTGACGACTTGCGCGAGAACCAGCGGGCAGAGGAGAGCCGACAGGCCAAGGCTCGCGCCGGCGGTGCGGAGGTTCATATCGGAATAATCGGAAGACGGGGGCGGGTTCGATAGTACTAAGGTGTTGTTGGAGGCGTTCTTGCGACTATCGACGCAGCTACTCATGCATTTCCTGTCCTGCTATTCGCCAATTCTCTTGCTTATTTGTTCCGGGGACACTCGGGCTGCGTCCTCTGAGCCTCGTTACGTTGGTGAGATCGGCCATCTTGGTACTTCGGGCGATCCCCGTACTGTGATCCGGTTCGGTCGCACACGGGCCGTAGCCACCGGAGTTGGCGAGGTTCGATTTCAAGGTCGCGACGACAGCGGCAAAGCATGGCAGGCGAATCTCGAGGTCCTCGGGGGCATCGGGTTCACGACGGTTTGGCAGGCCGACTTCGACCGGAACTCGCGTCCAGATCTCTTAATTGCAGCCTATTTTCCGGGGAACGGGCGTTGCGGCGATGAGATTACCCTCTCATTCTTGATGTTCGACCGTGGCGGACGGCCCGTGCCCTGGGTCATCCAAACGAGGATGCCCGCCAGCCAGCGATTTCCTCCCATACCGGCCGTCTTCACTGAAATGAATCACAATGGTCGAACTCAGCTGGTGGCGACGAATTGTGAGTTTAGCGACCCCGCGGTAGACGGCGACGAGCGAAGCATCACTGGGATCTATGAAGCGAAGGACGCGAAATGGAGGTTGGTGCGTCCTCATCGCCTCGACCCTTATCTCGCCCTCGTGCGGCAGATGCATAAATTCCGGCCGGATGCCGATCGACTGCTGCCAATAAATCCTGCCGATTGGTTGGATGAGGGCAACGCATTCGCCCCGACGACTGATCCGGTGCGGGTGAAGGCTGTCCTGCCTGCCTCGCCAACTTGCCGTGACGCGGTCCATCTGCCACCGGTCGTTAATGGGCAGATCACCCAAGCGGATTGGAAAGATCCTTGCGACGAGATCGGACAGAACCGGATTCAACTCTCCGATGGAACCGTTTGCTACGGGTGGCCAACAGTAATGATCGATCGCGCGAACAAGCGCGAGATCGTAGCGGAATCCGAGCCCAGCGATCTGCAGCCGCTGTTGCAGGAAATCGTCGGACAGCATTACGCTGTTGTCTTGGCGGGCCAAAAGGAAACGGGCCGATGCAGTCCATCACTGCTTTGGGCCCGGCCTCCGCAATAGCGCTCTCTACCCGTGGCTACTTCGCGCCGTTAAACCGCTTCTCAATCTCCGGCCAGTTCACCACGCTCCACCACGCCGCGATGTACTCCGGCCGACGGTTCTGATACTTCAGATAATAGGCGTGCTCCCAAACATCCAGGCCCATGATCGGATAGTGCCCGTCCATCACGGGGCTATCCTGATTGGCCGTCGACATAATCTCGACGCCCGACCCCTTCTTGATGAGCCAGGCCCAGCCGGAGCCAAAGCGCCCCGTTGCAGCGGCGCCGAATTTTTCTTTGAACGTGTCGAAGCTGCCGAACGTGGAGTTGATCGCCGTGGCGATATGGCCCGACGGACTGCCGCCGGCGCTCGGCGCGAGGATAGTCCAAAACATCGAATGATTGATGTGGCCGCCGCCGTTGTTGCGGACCGCGGTGCGAATGCCCTCGGGCACCATCGCGCAGTTGTTCGCGAGCAGCTCCTCCACCGTCTTGCTCTGCAGATCGGGCGCGGATTCCAGCGCCTTGTTCAAATTGGTCACATAAGCGCCATGATGTTTGTCGTGGTGAATCTCCATGGTCTGCTTGTCGATGTAAGGCTCCAACGCGTCAAACGCGTAAGGAAGCGGGGGAACGGTGAATGCCACAGTGTTTCTCCTCTCGATGTTCAATTTGAGCCGGCGAATCCGCCAGCCTTTTCAAAAGCGTCCGCAAGGCGGAACATAGTTGTTTCGTCGAAGTGTTTAGTCAGGATCTGCATGCCCACCGGCAGTCCCTCAGATGTTTTTCCGCACGGCACGCTCATGCAGGGGATACCCGCCAGGTCGCCGGTGATGGTGTAAATGTCGGAAAGATACATCTCCAGCGGATCGTCTATCTTCTCGCCGATTTTGAACGCGGGCGATGGCGAGACCGGTGCGACGATCGCGTCCACTTCAGCGAAAGCTTTCCGGAAATCCTCCGCGATCAGCGCTCGCACTTTTTGCGCCTTGAGATAATACGCGTCGTAGTAGCCGTGGCTCAGTACGTAGGTGCCAAGCATGATGCGACGCTTGCATTCGGCGCCGAAGCCTTCGCCGCGAGTGGCGCGATACATGCCGCTGAGCGTTTCCTCGTTCGCGCGCGAGGTGTATCGCACGCCGTCGTAACGCGCCAGGTTGGAGCTGGCTTCCGCGGTCGCGATGATGTAGTAGCACGGTACCGCGTATTTCGTTGCCGGCAGGCTGATCTCGCGCACATCACAGCCCAGCTTTTTCAGCGCGTCGATTCCTTTGTGAATCAGATCGCCTGACTCGCTTGCGAGCCCTTCGAAATATTCGCGCGGCAGCCCGATCTTCAAGCCTGCGACTTTCCCGTCCAGTTGCGCCGTGTAGCTGGGCACGGGCGCGAAAGCGGAGGTGGCATCGCACTCGTCGCGTCCCGCGATGGTCTCGAGCAACAGCGCCGCGTCGCGAACAGTTCGCCCAAATGGTCCGATGTGATCGAGCGAACTGGCGAACGCTACCAGTCCATAGCGCGACACTCGGCCATAGGTCGGTGTTACGCCTACGACGCCGCAAAACGAAGCCGGCTGTCGAACGGATCCGCCTGTGTCCGAGCCCAACGCCACAACGGCTGTTCCTTGCGCCACCGCTGCGGCCGATCCACCACTCGAACCGCCGGGTACGCGATCGAGCGCGACGGGATTGCGCACCGGCCCGAAAGCTGAATTTTCGTTAGACGAGCCCATTGCGAACTCGTCGCAGTTGGTTTTCCCTAGCATCACGGCGCCCGCTTGTTCCAGCCGCTTGACGGCCGTGGCGTCATAAGGCGGAATGTATTTTTCAAGAAGGCGCGAGCCGCAGGTGGTGCGGACACCCTTCGTAACGATGACGTCCTTCACCGCGATGGGCACGCCGGCCAGCGGCCCAGCGTTTTCGCCCGCGGCGAGCTTTTTGTCGACGCGTTCGGCCGCAGCCAGCGCGCGTTCAGGGGAAAAGTGAAGATATGCGTTGGTCTTCGGATTCTCGGCCTGCGCGAATGACAGCGCCGATTGCGCCAATTCAACCGCGCTAAAGCGGCGCGCGCCGAGGCCGGACTGAACCTGCTCGATGGTGAGCGAGGCGACCTTAGTCATCGCTCGATCACCTTCGGCACCTTGTAATAACCCGCGCCCGCTAGCGCCGCATTCGCAAGAGCGGCTTCGTTGCCGATGGGCGGGATGATTTCGTCGGCGCGCAGCGTTGCCGTCTCTTCGCTCTGATACAACACCTGCGTCATGGGCTCAACCGCGGAAGTGTCGAGTTCATTGAGCGCATCCATGTGCGTGAGAATTTCGTCCATGTCTTTCGCCAGGCGCGCGATCTCGGAATCACTCAGTTTCAGGTTCGCAAGGTCAGCCACGTAGCGGACCTCCGTCTCGGTAATCTTCACGCCGTGGCCGCTTTCTTGGATGCCCTTTTCCGAGATTGCTTATATAGGATGCGCAAAACCGGGTCTTCGATACCGTTGGCTTCGTCGATAGCCGCGGTCTCACTGTGACTTTGCGCGGTTTGCGGCGGGCGCCGGGGCGTGGCGATTCGAAATTCCAGCCCCGTGACGACGCCCGAGCCGATTACTGAAGTGAGCTTCGCCAGGATGTCGTAACGCAAATGAAAAAGCTGTTTCTGCCAGATCGCATCTTCCACTTCGACGATCAGCGAGCCGCGCACCAGCGCTTTGGGCGACGCCTTGGCGGCGATGCGTTTTCCCACCGTGGCGAGCCAGGCGGCACGCGCCAGCTCTTCCGGTGAAATCGTATCGTTATTCTTGATTTTGGCGAGGATCTTGCCTGCGCGTTCCATGCGGACCGAACTCAATTCTAGCATCGAGCGAGATCATTGTGGACCGAGTGCTTCAAGTTCTCTTGACCACCGCGCTATTCCGTGTCACGATACTACGTGCGGCGTAGTAAACATGTCTGACCCGAACCTGCTCGTTTTGGCCAGCCTGGCCGAGAGCGACAAACACGGCTACGCCATCATGGAAGATATCGAGCGTTTCGCGGGCCTTCGGATTGGCCCTGGAACATTGTACGGCGCGATCACGCGGCTGGAACAGCGCGGGTGGATTCGTCCCGTGAAGTCCGCCGACGACCGGCGCCAACCCTATACACTGACCGCCGACGGGCGCCGGTATCTGGAAGTCCAACTCTCGGGCCTGAACCAAATCGTCAAGACCGGTTTGAAGAGGCTAAAGCACGCATGAAGCGCCTGGCGCATTGGCTCGCGCGCTTCTATCCGCGCTGGTGGCGGGCTCGCTACGGCGAAGAGTTGGGCGCGCTGCTCGAAGATACGAACATTACACTGCTAGATCTTTTCGGCGTCGTCCGGTCGGCTGTGGAGATGCGAATGCACGGCACCGATTCGCCACGCCTCGTGGACCTGGCCTGCCGCGACATTCCGCACGGCTACGAACTGGAAAGCTCGGTCGAATTCGCGCGCGACGATGGCAGCCGGACACTGGTCCGCTACTTTTGCCGCGAAATCGATTTGGGCGACTCCTACGTGACGTTCAGCCATACGTCCCGCGGCTCTGCGCCCGCCGAGACTATCCTGGTTTGCGGCAAGAAAGGCGAAGTGGAGGGCGATTTCCGCACCGATGAAACCGAGATGCTGGTGCTGCGCGCCGATGGAACCATCCGGCGCACGGAACAAACGGTGAAAACCTGGCTGAAGTATCAAAGCATGGTCGATCGCATGCGCGAAAAGTTTCGCAGCGGCCTTTCAGCGGAGGACATCATGCGGCAAATTCGCCGGGCGAGCGATAATCCATCATGGTCCTAACGAAAGAAGAACTCATCGCGGCGCTTCAGAACGAAGTCCGCATACTCGTGCATTTGGCTGGCAAGGTGGACAAATCGATGGTCGATTACCGCCCCGCGCCGAAACAGCGCAGCATCCTGGAACTGCTGCGGTACATGACGATCATGGGTCCCAATTTAGTGGGCTTTATCAAAGCCGGAACATTCGACGGGGCCGTGTGGAGTGCGGCTGACGCGACAGCAAAGACCATGACCTTCGATCAGGCAGTGGCGGCTCTTGAGAAGCAATCCGGCGAATACGCGCGTCTGTTGAGCGGGTGGACCGATGCCGACTTCCGTGGCGAGGTCGACTTCTTTGGCGCAAAAGCCAGCCGCGGTTCGCATCTCGTGTTTCTGGTGGTAAGTGGGCACGCCGCATATCGGACGCAATTGTTCCTGTATTTGAAGGCGTGCGGACGAGAAGAACTCACGACGATGAACCTATGGGGCGGTGCGGACGCGCCCGGTGTAAGGCAACGCGAACGCATAGATCCCGTTAATCCCGCGCGGCGGATGCAACTCCGGCGTCTCACCAAGCAGAATGCCGTCCAAAAGCCCGTTCCCCGTCATGACGGCCACGTATTGTTTGCCGTTCACGGCATACGTTATGGTGCTCACCGATATCGATCCACCGAGGATCGATTCCCAAAGCTTCTGGCCTGTTGCAGCATCGTAGGCGCGGAAGCGGCGATTCAAATCGCCCTGGAAAAGCAGTCCGCCGGCAGTGACCAGCGCCGCGCCATCGGATGGCGACCGCCCTACATTAATTCGCTGGATCTCGCCAGTTTCAAGATTGATTTTGCCGATCGCGGTCAGCGCCTTCGGATCGGACCCCGGCCGCGGCACGGCTTTGCGAGTCTCGCGCTGCTGCTTTGGATCCGCGCCTGCCGACGTCATGTCGAGGCAGTTGTCGATGTAGGGGACATAAAGCGAATTCGTGTCGGGATCGAAAGCCGTCGGCCAAAAGCTGCGCGTATTGTAGGAGCAAATCACGTGCTCCTCGCCCGGTTTCTTGTTCACCAGATCGTAGTTGATGGTCACCTTGCCGGTCTTGCCGTCGATGTTGGAGATGAGAAACAGCGGATCGTCGTAGGGAAACGGCGTCGCCCACAGGAACTGGCCGGTGCCGCGGTCGATCTCGAACACGCCGCCGCCTTCGCCCACCATCACCGCTACGTCGTGCTCTTCGCCGCGTGGAATGTCGGGATTGAACCACTTCACGAACTTCGGATTGGGATTGAATTTCTCGCGGACCAGCGTGCGCTCGTGCGTGTAGTCCATGTCCCAATCGTCGGCGGGCAGATGCTGGTAATACCATTTGAGCTTGCCGGTTTCGGGATCAAGCGCGACCGTCGAATTGCTGTAAAGATCGGCTGGCGCGGTGCGCGAAGTGCCGTCGGGATCGCCACCATGGCGCTCCAGGCGCGTATCCGGCATGGGATTCGCGATGCCCCAGTACAGCGTTTTGCGCGCGGGATCGTAAGTGCCCGGTAGTCCCCAGGTAGAGGCTCGATTGGTGTCTTTGAAATCCTTGCCCCAGCTCTCCGAGCCCGGCTCGCCTGGCGCGGGAACGTTGTAGAACTTCCACACATCCTTGCCCGTGACCGCGTCCTGCGCGGCGATGAAGCAGGTATCGCGCGTCTTCCCACAACCGCGGCCCGAGATCACTTTGCCGTCCACCACGATGGGGCCCGACGTGTTCTGGCCCTCGCCCGTGCTGGTCTGCCAGCGCTGCTCGCCGGTGCGGCCGTCCAGGCCCACCACGTATCCGTCGGGCGCGGTGTAAAGAATCACATCCTGATAAATCGCGAGCGATTTCGTGCGCGCGGTGCTTGCGGCGGTGGACGGAACTTTGCGCTTGTACTGCCAAATGAGATCGCCGTTGGTAGCGTCCAGCGCTTCCACGATAGCGCCAGGTTCCACCAGATACATCACGCCATTGTGGACAATAGGAATCGTTTCGCTCGTTCCCGGTCCCAGGCCGCGCGTCCAGGCCATCCGGAGTTGGCTAATGTTCGCGCGATTCACCTGATTCAGCGGGCTGAACCGCTGCGCGTCGTAAGTGCGGCTGTACATCAACCAATCATCCGGCGATGGATGCAAAAGCATCTCTTGGGTCACCGGAACAAAATCCTTAACCACCTGACCTTGGGCGCAACCGGCAAGCAATGCGAATAGAAAGATCCGAAGCATTCTGGCGGCCATTGTATAGCATCAGCGATGATAGAATCACTTGGACCAGGAGGTCGCGATGCGAATACTTGCGGTATTGTTGATCGCGGGAGCCGCTGTGGCGCAGGCGCCCACGACGTTTCACGCGGTGGGCAACATGAGCCAATTAATGATCGACATCATCTATCCCACCTCGGACGCGCTCTTCTATGTCGATCGCGACCCGCCCAAGAATCAGCAGGAGTGGAACGTGCTCCGCGGGCAAGCGCTGATGCTGGCCGAATCGGGCAACCTGCTCATGATGGAAAGCCGCGCGCGCGATCAGGAGAATTGGATCAAGTATTCCAGGGCTCTGATCGACCTCGGCGCCACCGCGTTCAAAGCCGCGCAGGCTAAGGATCTGGACGGCATTCGGGCACTCAATGATCCGCTCAACGACGCTTGCGTGAACTGCCATTATCAGTATCGGCCGGGGTATCACCGCCGTCCGCCGTCCGCAAAATAGCCAAGATTTTCGGCTATGCTAGCCTGTAGAACTGCCATGCGAGTTTTCTCCGCGCTGCGAACAGGACTCTTGATCACAGGTACCTTCCTGGCTGCGATCTCAATGCCCGCGCAGGAGGCCGGCAAGGAGCCGCCATCCACATCCAGAGGCATGCCGCCCCGCGCCGCTCCTTCCGATTATCAGGCACAGGGCAAAGCGGGTAACGTCACCATCGCGGCAGAATTCATGGGCCACGCCGTGCCCACTCCGGAGCAGACCCTCTCCGCCGATGATTACATTGTGGTGGAAGCTGGACTGTTCGGCCCTCCCGGCGCACGGACCACGCTCGCGCGCAGCGACTTTGCGTTGCGGGTCAATGGCAAGAAGACGGCATTGCCGAACGAGCCGTATGAATTGGTGTTCAAGTCACTGAAGGACCCCGAGTGGCAGCCGCCCGTTGAGAAGGACGAATCGAAGTCATCGAAAGGCGGCATCACCGGTGGCAGCAACGGTGGTGGTGGAGGCGGTAACGAACCCCCGCCCCCGCCCCCCAAGATGCCCTTCGAACTGCGCCGCGCCATGGAGCTGCATGTGCAGAAGGCGGTGATGGAGGAAGGCGACCGCGCCCTGCCCCAGGCCGGATTGCTTTTCTTCTTGTATCGGGGCAAGCGCGAAGGCATCCACTCCCTGGAACTGATCTA
Organism: Bryobacterales bacterium; assembly: GCA_963772905.1. GTDB lineage: Bacteria > Acidobacteriota > Terriglobia > Bryobacterales > Bryobacteraceae > Palsa-89. The sequence goes on from CAVYZD010000003.1 coordinate 930,629, forward strand.
CAGCGGCGCCGCCGGAAGCGCGACTCTTACGCTCGAGCCGTAACCGGCAACGCTGCCCGGGCGATCACAGGCTTCGGACTTTTAGTCTTTTCGTTAGGACCACTGCTTCCTGAAGAGCTTGCCTGAGTTCGAAAGGCGTGGTCCGGCGCTTTACCAGGTAACCGGCAGCGCCCTGGCGTATCGTAAGATTTCGCGAGATGTCGCTGTCATCGGAGGCGAGAATGACCACCGGAACGCTATCTCCCACCACGGATGTAATCGCCAAATGGGTCTTGTGACCGCTCAACTCCGGCATCCCAAGATCAAGCAGAACGACATCGATGTCCTGTTTCGCGAGCCGGATCATCGCTTGCTGAAGACTGTCCTTCCATTCAACCTGGAACAGGTTTTCCTTGCCGCCGCTGATTTGTGACCGGGCCAACTGGGCGGCGTCGGCATTGTCTTCCACGTGGAGCACCCGAATGGTGTGCGCCTTCGCACTGGCGATGGCGGGTTCAGCGCGAGGGGATTCCATAGGAATCACATCGGCCAGCGGAAGAAAATCCTGAGCCGCCCTCTTGCGTCTAATCGATATTGGAAACAGTCGATGAGGTGCTGGAAGGCCCCCAGGAAACGAGGCTCGCCGTCTTCCGCAAGGTGTGCGACGAAATTCGCCAATACCTGAGAACTGTTTCTTGTATAAACGACAGTGAAATCTATAAGATACAATCGAGGTCCAGGCGCTCAGCGACCCGTTTCCCGGCTCCTTCGCAGCCCCCAAAACAGGTATGATACGAGATGCAGATTGCAGATAGGAGACTGCCGTCATGGCTTTCCAACTGACAGTGAATGGACGGTCCACCACCGTCGATGTACCCGCGGACATGCCCCTGCTGTGGGTGATCCGCGATGTTCTGAAACTGAAAGGGACCAAGTACGGCTGCGGTATCGGCGCGTGCGGGGCTTGCACAGTCCACCTCAATGGCAAGGCTGTGCGCAGTTGCCAGACACCGGTATCGGCGGCGGCCAAAGGGCCCATTACCACGCTCGAAGGCCTTTCGCCCAACGGGACTCACCCGGTTCAAGTGGCTTGGCTTGAGATCGATGTCCCGCAATGCGGCTATTGCCAGGCTGGACAAATGATGTCTGCCGCGGCTCTGCTCGCTAAAACGCCGAAGCCCACCGACCAGGATATTAACTCGGCGATGAACGGAAACCTGTGCCGCTGCGGAACCTATATCCGCATTCGTCAGGCGATTCACAAAGCGTCCGAGATCGCCACCACCAGTAAGTTGAAGAAGCCGTCGGAAGTAGCCGTCGGCCAGAGCGGCGCTCAGCAATAAGGGAGGCGAAAGAAAACATCATGGTTGTCAATCGACGTTCATTCTTACGCGTAACCGCGCTTGCCGGCGGCGGCGTGATGCTCGGCCTGGCCATCAAACCCAAGGCCTCGGCCCAATTCGGCCCCGCTGCGCCTCCGGTGCCAAACAATTTCATCAGGATCGATCCGGATGGCACGGTCACCATCATGGCCAAGGACCCCGAAGTAGGCCAAGGCGTGAAGACCATGCTCCCGATGCTCATCGCCGAGGAACTGGATGCCGACTGGAAGACCGTGAAGATCGAGCAGACCGACTTCGACGATACCAAGTACGCCTTGCAGTTCGCCGGTGGCAGCCTGGCTACCCCGTTCAATTGGGACCCGATGCGCCGCGTGGGCGCTGCCGGACGCCAGCTCTTGATTTCCGCCGCGGCCCAATCATGGAACGTTCCCGAGGCTGAATGCTCCACATCGGCGGGTCGAGTTCATCATGCGGGATCGAAGCGTTCAGTTGGCTACGGCGAGATCGCGAGCAAAGCCGCTGCCATGCCCGCGCCTGATCTGCAAAAGGTGAAGCTCAAGGACCCGAAAGATTACAAGATCATCGGCCAAAGCCAGCGTGGCTATGACGTTCCCAAGATCGTTACTGGTCAGCCGGTCTTCGCCATCGATTTCACTCTGCCCAACATGCTCTTTGCGGTCTACCAGAAGTGCCCGGTGTTCGGGGGCAAAGTGGTGAGCGCGAATCTGGATGAGATCAAAACCATGCCGGGTATCCGCGACGCCTTTGTCGTGGAAGGCAAGATGAAGTACGGTACGGTCGCTGAGAACGACCCCGGTCTGGAACCGGGCATCGCGATCGTGGCGGATAGCTGGTGGCAAGCTCAAACGGCGCGCAAGAAGCTCCAAGTGAAATGGGACGAAGGGCACGGCGCATCGCAATCGAGCGTCGGATTTGCTCAGAAGGCCCTGGAGATTTCCAAGCAGCCGCCCGCCAAGACGCTTCGCAAGGATGGCGATCCGGACGGCGCGCTCGCCAGTGCGGCCAAAGTTGTGGAAGGAGCTTACGCTTATCCCTTCATCTCGCATGCTCCGCTCGAGCCGCAGAATTGCACCGCGCATTGGCAGGGCGACAAAATCGAAATCTGGTCCAACAGCCAGGTGCCCGGCGGTGGCCGCACGCTGGTGGCGAAGACGCTCGGCATCCCCGAGAAGAGCGTTACCGTTCACATGCAGCGCGGCGGCGGCGGCTTCGGTCGCCGTCTGACCAACGACTACATGGTGGAGTCGGCCTGGATTTCCAAGACCGTCAACGCGCCGGTAAAGCTGCTCTGGGCCCGTGAAGACGACTTCGCGCACGACTATTATCGTCCCGGCGGCTTCCAGTTCCTGAAGGCTGGCGTCGACGGTTCCGGCAAGATTATCGCGTGGCAGAATCACTTCGTGAGCTGGGGCGATGGCGACAAGCCCGCGCCTTCCTCAACCATGGGGGCCACCGAGTTTCCCGCACGCTACATCCCTAATTATGCGCTGCACAACACCAACCAACCGCTTTGGTTGAAAACCGGCGCATTGCGAGCCCCTGGCAGCAATGTGTACGCGTTCGTGATTCAATCGTTCATCGACGAGTTGGCGCACGCCGCCGGCAAAGACCCAGTGGAGTTCCGCTTGGCGTTGCTCTCGAACACGCCGTTGCCGGCGCCTGCTCCGCCCCCTGGTGGTGGTGGGTTCGGTGGTCCGGGATTTAGCGCCGAGCGCACGCGAGGGGTTGTGCAATTGGTCGCCGAGAAATCGGGCTGGGGCAAACATGCCGCCGGATCCGGGCGCGCGATGGGCATCGCGTTCCACTTCAGCCATATGGGCTACTTCGCCGAGGTTGCCGACGTCAGCGTCAGCTCGGACAAGAAGGTGAAGGTTCACAAGGTCTGGGTGGCCGCCGACATCGGCAGCCATATCATTAATCCGAATTTCGCCGAGAATCTGGCGCAAGGCGCAGTCATCGACGGCCTCAGCGAGATGATGGGCCAACAAATCACCCTCGAAGGCGGCGCGGTGATGCAGCACAACTACGACAAGCATCCCATGGTTCGAATCGCGCAAGCTCCCGAAATCGAAGTGCATTGGCTCAAGAGCGACAATTCGCCGACCGGATTGGGCGAACCCGCCCTGCCTCCGATCATCCCAGCGGTTTGCAATGCAATCTTCACCGCCACTGGCCAGCGAATCCGCGAGATTCCATTGTCCAAGAGCGGCTACGGCTGGGCATAACTGGCCCGCGCATGCAATACTGAGCCGCACGCGCCCTACTGAGCCGCGCGCGTAAGCAACCGGAAACAGCCGCTCCTAGTTCGGGGCGGCTTTTCCATTATCAACTCTTTCAGGCCACCCTGCGGCCCCGCACCAAGTGCAGGATCAAAGAGATTGCTGCGATGACGAGCAGAAGGTGGATCAAGCCACCGGCGATATGAAACATCGCCCACAGCATCAGCCATGCGCCCAGCACCAGGAAGAAGAGAATCAAGAAGAAGAAATCGGTAATGAGTCGCATGCAGCTCTCCTAGGCCCGCCTGCATTCCGCATGACCGCAACTACAGATGATGTCGGCCGTGTGAGCCTCCCCTTCGCACCACGTGCTGCAATACTCGCTGTCCTTCTTGGCTTGGCAGTGACAGCTTGGATGTGCACATTTCTTGCCTTGTTCCATGGAGCCTCCTGGCAGTTGGACCGCGAGTCGCACCGATTTGTTTCACTGTTGTTCTGCGCGCGCCCCAAATGTCACACTGAGGTGTGTCCCCAGCGGTCCTGTCCGTGCAGGAATTGCACAAATGCTATGGCGATATTGTTGCCGTCGATGGCGTTTCGTTTGCAGTGAACCGCAACGAAATCGTAGGATTGCTGGGCCCCAATGGCGCTGGGAAAACCACCACCATCAATATGATCCTCGGGGTTCTCGAACCCACTTCGGGAACCATCATGGTGGATGGTCTCGATATCGCGAAAAAGCGCTCCCACGTGCTGGCCCGCACCAATTTCGCCGCCGTCTACGCGCCGCTGCCGGGCAACCTTACGGTGCTGCAGAATCTGCGGTTCTTCGGATTGATCTACGGTGTAAAGAACCTCCCCGCGCGCATCGAAACCCTGCTCGAACAGTTCGATTTACAGACGTTTCGCGATACCAAGTGCGGCGTGCTTTCGTCCGGTGAGCAAACGCGCGTCTCGCTTGCCAAGGCAATGCTGAACAATCCGCGCCTGCTGTTGCTCGACGAACCTACTGCCTCGCTCGATCCGTCCGTGGCGCGCGAAATCCGCGTCAAAATCCGCGAATTTGCGGCGCAGGGCGAAGGCGGCGTCCTGTGGACTTCGCACAATATGTACGAGGTCGCCGATGTGTGCCACCGCGTGCTGTTCCTTTCGCGCGGCAAGATCCTGCTGGCGGGCGATCCGCGGACCTTGCCCGCCGAACACGGCAAGCAGACGCTCGAAGATTTATTCGTCGCACTGGCTCGTGAACCGCTCGCGCTGGAGCGGGTGTAATGCTATCGTTCCGGCGCGCTCTGGCGATCCCCCTCCGTCAGTTTTACTTGATGCGGGGAAGCCCCGTGCGCGTATTGCCCATGGTTGCCTGGGTGGCGATCGACATGATCACCTGGGGCTTCATCACCAAATACCTGAACGCGGTCAGCGAATCGGGCTTCAATTTCGTGCCGTCGCTGCTGGGCGCGGTGCTGCTGTGGGACTTTTTCGTGCGCGTGATGCAGGGCGTTACCACGGCTTTCTTCGAAGACGTATGGTCGCGCAATTTCCTCAACATCTTCGCGTCGCCGCTTTCGATCCCCGAATATGTCGGTGGTTTGATGCTTTCCAGCATCGCCAGCGGCCTCATCGGCCTGGTTGTCATGCTGGTTCTTGCCACGGCTGTGTTTGGGCTGTCGTTCTTCGTCTACGGAATCCTGCTGATTCCGTATCTGCTGGTGTTATTTGTATTCGGTATCGCGCTCGGCGTCATCGGCTGCGGCATCGTGTTGCGCCTTGGTCCGGCTTCGGAATGGCTCATTTGGCCGATCCCCGCGCTGATTTCGCCGCTCGCGGGCGTCTTCTACCCGCTTTCCACCCTACCGCGCTGGATGCAATCTGTGTCCCGCGTACTGCCGCCGTCCTACGTTTTCGAAAGTATGCGCGGCATTGTGCTGAAGCGCGCCGTCTCGCCTGTCGCGCTGCTGTGGGCCGCTGCTCTCGACCTTGCATTCCTCCTGCTCGCGGGTTGGTTCTTCAGCTACATCTATCATCACGCCGTCCGCACCGGCCTGATCGCGCGCTACAGCGCCGAAAGCCTCAGCTAGGCCTTCATCCCGTCCCTCGCGGCTTTCGCCGCAAAATCCGCCGCGCGATAAGCTAACGCCTGGATCGTAGCCGTCGGCTGTTGCCGTCCCGCCGTGACGAAACTGCTCCCGTCCGCGATCCACAAGTTCGGAACATCATGCGCGCGATTGTAGCTGTCCACCACGGATTGCTGCGGATCGTTGCCCATGCGGCAGGTGCCCATCAAATGACGCGATGGCATGTTGTCCTCGAGCGCGAAGCTCGTCGTCCAAACCTTCTTCGCTCCGGCAGCCTCTAAGATTTCGACTTGTTTGGTGAGCATCCACTTCATGGTTGCTACGTCGTCGGGATGATAATCATAGGTGACGCGCATCGCGGGCAAGCCCCAGGTGTCCTTCAAATCCGGATCCAGCGAGATGCTGCTGCGCAGTTGGGGCAGGGAACTGGTATGTGCGAGCACTCCCATGGTATGCGTGAAATTCGTGCGCAGCATCTTCTTGTATTCGGCGCCCCATTTGGGTGCATCCGGCGGCATTCCATGCAGCGCGAAACTCGCCGGGTAGTAATCGAATCGCGCGTCAAGCCCGCCGCCGCCGTAGAATCCGCGCTTCGGATCGGCGCGATAGTAATCATGCAGCACGCGCGTCACCTGAATGCCTTTGTATTCGTTCAGGGGATGTTCGAACACTCCATTCGCAAAACCGCCGTTGTCCCACATCAGGTATTTGCCTACTAAGCCGCTCGAATTGGCCAGGCCGTCGGGAAAGCGTTTCGATTTCGACAGCAGGAGCAATCGCGCCGTCTCAGCGCCATTCGCGCACAGCACCACCGCCTTCGCGCGCTGGAAAATCTCGCGCCTGTTGGCGTCAAAGTAGACCGCCCCTGTCGCGCGCCCATGCGCGTCCGTTTCGATCTTGCGCACATAAGAATTGGGACGGATCTCGCAGCGCCCGGTTTTCTCGGCAACGGGGATCACCGAAACCAAAGTGCTCGACTTCGCCCGCATCTCGCAGCCGAACGACTCGCAGAAGCCGCAATGAACGCAGGCCGAACGGCCTTGATACGGTTGCGACAGAATTGCCACCGGCGCGGGATACGGATGCAGCCCCAGCTTCTTCGCCGCGCGATCGAACAGCACACCCGACGATTTCACCGGCATCGGCGGCAGCGGATAGGGCTTCGAGCGCGGCCCTTCAAACGGATTTGCGCCGCCCAGCCCGGAAATGCCCAGATCGTACTCGGCCTTCGTATAGTAAGGCTCGAGATCCGCATACTTGATCGGCCAATCGGCGAGATCGGCGCCAGGAACGTCGCCGAACTGGCTGCGCTCCTCGAAATCGCTCTCATGAAACCGCCAATAGTTCGCTGTGAAATGCACGCTGCCGCCGCCGACTTGCCTGCCGTATTCGACTGCCTTGATCGGCTTTGCTTGCTCGGATTCCGTTTTGCGATGCGTGATCGGCTGGACCTTGGGGTCGTTGGTCAGTCCCGGCTGATAGGTGTACCGGATTTCATCGTGCCGGTAGTCTTTCTCTGTCAAATAAGGGCCCTGCTCCAGCACCACCACACGGAATCCCGCCGTTGATAGCTCCTTCGCCATCACGCCGCCGGCCGCGCCCGCGCCGATCACGAGAAAATCTACTTCGTCTGACGGCCGAAATGTCGCGCTCATCGATCGCCACCCGGTGCGTCGTAGTAGCCGAAGGGTGGCAGGAAAGCCATGCGATCGTCGAAACCGATCAGCTTCCATCCGATGTGATCGCGATTGCCGCCATAGCTCGGGTTACCGAGCAAGCCGTACATGGTGTGGGTGCGGAGCAATTCGAAGAAATCCGTATGCTCGATCGCACGGATCAACTCGACTTGCTGTTCGATCGAGAGCGCCGCAACGCTGGCCGAGCCCGGGAACATTGCTTTGCGCTTTTGTTGAACCTCGCCCATACCGGTGTGATAGGCCTCGAGCAAATCCACATCGAAAGTCGCGAGCGCGCGATCGATGAAATATACGACGCCCGCCTCGTGCGCGCCGGGACCATCGGTAGAAGGAATGATCTGCGACACGATGGCATCAATCTCTGCGGCGGTTTCCGGATCGAGCGTCTGGAAGCTTGGCGGACTCGCCGATCCCACAGCCTCATGCGCGTGCTGCTGCGCCGCGGCGACTTCGGCCAACGCCGCGATTCCTATACATTGCGACAGCCAGCGCCGCCGGGTAGATTGCATGATTTATCTTACGCTGTTCACTATTTCTTCGGCGTCAGCTTCACCAATCCGCCACAAACGTCGGGCCAGCCATAGTCGCGGCCCACCCGGATGATGTTGATCTCATCGCCGCCCTGGGGGCCGTGATCCGTTGCCCACCACTCGCCCGTCGCCGGATTGATCGCCGCCCCCTCGGGATCGCGCAGCCCGTGCGCGAATGTCTCCGGCAGCGCCGTTGCCCGATTGAGCCAGGGATTATCCTTCGGAATGGACCCATCGCGATTAATCCGAATCACGCGCCCGGAAAAATTGCGCCGAATGTCTGGATTGTCCGTGAAATCATGCTGCACGGCATCTAAATCGGAGTCATAAATGCGAAAACGATCGACGCCAGTCACCAGCAGCGTGCCGTCACGCGCCAGAACGGTTCTGGGCGAAATCGGGATCGATCAGCACGTCGTGCAGCCCCGCGATGGGCGCCGACACCACGCCGTCCGGCCGCACGATCCGCATCGTCCCGATGCCTTCGGTCACCAATAAATTTCCGTCCGCCAGGAATGCCAGCGACCACGGACCGCTCAGCCGGTTGATGATGGTTTGAACCTCGAACGGCGCTGATAACTTCGCTGGAGCCGGTGCCTCGGTCTGGCCTGTAAACGCCGGTTTTGGCTTGTATGGAACGACGGTCCCCGTCTGGGCCTGCGCCGAGTATCAGATTGCCTCTCGGCTTTTTGACCCTTTCCGCCGTCTTACTATAGAAGTGTTAATGACATCGCCCAGCCTTTCCCCGAACCATTCGCCGGCGAAGCCTGCCGAAAGCCGCGCCGCGAAGGCGGTTCGTGAAATCTTCGAATCGGGACGGCCGCTCACTTATATCCGCTCGGCCGAGGAGCAGCGCGTGGTCCGGATCTTGGCCGAAGTCGCGAACGGACCCATCGCAGCCACGCCGATGCCGGTTTGGACCTGGAGTCTGACCGAGGGCATGCGCCGCGAGGGCGAAATCGCTTCCGCCACCGAATCGCCCCGAGCCGCGCTCGATTTCATCCTGGCGTACCAAGGTGCAGCCATCTTCCACTTGAAGGATTTCCACGAGCAACTCCGCGAATCGCCCGAAATCCGCCGCCGTCTGCGCGATGTCAACGAAGCCGGGCTCGACCGGCAGAAGTTCGTCGTCATCAGCGCCGCGGTTCAATACATTCCCGAAGAGCTGGAGCGCAGCATCATCTTCCTGGAACTCCGTCCGCCCGACTTGGTCGAGCTGGTGGATTTTCTTCGCGACGAAACCTCGGTCACGAGCGACGAAACTCTATTCCCGGTGGCGCGTGCTCTCCAAGGACTCACTCTCGACGAAGCCCGTTATGCGTTACGCCGCGCCTACGCCTCTGGCCACGGCCTGGGTCCGGAAGCTCTGCCCGTACTGCTAGAGGAAAAACGGCTGCTCGTGAACCGCAGCGGTGTGGTCGAGTACATCGCCGATGGCACCCACCTAGGCGATGTCGGTGGACTGGAGGGTCTGAAGACCTGGCTGCTCGAGCGCAGCAAGCTATTCGAAATGCGCGACTCGCTCGACGCCGAAATCGTCCCGAAGGGTCTCCTCCTGATGGGCATTCCCGGCTGCGGCAAGAGCCTTTCGGTGAAGGCCATCGCCCATCAATTCAAGCTGCCTCTCTATCGCGTGGACATGATCGAAATCTTTTCCGGACGCCACGGTAAACCTGAAGGCGCGTTCGTGGCAGCGTGCAAGATGATGGAAGACATGTCGCCCGCGGTGCTCTGGTTCGACGAAATCGAAATGGGTATCACGTCCAACGAAACCGGCGGCGAGTCGGGGCGCATCTTCGGATTTTTCCTGACCTGGATGCAAGAAAAGACGCGCGGCTTGTTCGTCGCCGCCACTTCCAACCGTATCGATCGGCTGCCCGCGGAGATGATCCGCAAGGGCCGTTTTGATGAAGTGTTCTTCGTCGACCTGCCTACGGCCGAAGAGCAAATGTCTATCTTCAAGATCCACCTGCAACGGCGCGGCATCGACATCAGTGGATTCAATATCGAGCAGCTCCCGGAGTTTACCGTCGGCTGGACCGGCGCCGAAATCGAGCAGTGCGTGGTCTCAGCCATCACCAAGGCGCGCCTGGCCGATCGCGAACTCACCGAGCAGGATCTCATCCTCACCGCCGTGCGCATCGTGCCCCTGTCGCGAACCATGAAGGAACAGATCAATCACATCCGCGGCTGGGCGTTCGAGCGCGCCGTCCGCGCCTCAATTGCGGTTCGTAAGTAGGCTCGCGACGCCCGCGCCCCTTATTGACCGACTGCCAGCAGCGTTGGGTTGGCGGCGACGCCACCTTGGCTAACGGTCACCACGACTTCACCCGGTGTCACGCCCATGGGGACTTGGAAATCGATCTGGTAGAGGCCGACGAAACCGGGAGTGAGTCCCGCGAAGGCGACGTTCGATGATAGCGAGTCCACCATGACGGTGGGCTGTACGGTCACCTTCGAAAGTGGGTTGGATGAAGCGGGCATGCCGGATGGAACGCTGGGATCGGTTGCGCCGAGGCCGGCCAGGTACATTACCAGATACTCACCAGGCTTGCCGGGGCTGCTGGAATTGACCGCGGTGCCGTTCAAGTGTTGCGCGATGATGTGGGCGCCGTCTTGGACGCTGGGGGGCGTGGGGCCGTCGAACATCGACATCACGCCGGGCGCGTTGGGAACGAGGTCAAGCGTGACGGGCAGCGTGAGCGCATTGTTGACGCTGAGCACAATCGGGACTTGCTGGGATGTGGTGATCTCGCTGGGGAGTTGGACGTTGAGCTGGCCGCTGCTCAAGAAGTAAAGCGGAGCTTGAAACTGGCCGACCTGCGCGAACGTGTTGTTGAACGTCGTGGGGAGCGGAAGAATGCCGGTAGCGCTCGACGAAGCGGCTAAGCCGGTGCCAAAAACCTGGGCGATGATGCCAGGCGAGAGCGATCCACCAACCACGGGATTGAAGTTATTGAGGATGCCCTCCGGGGCGAGCGTGGGCGGCGGCGTTTCGTTCAGCGCGATGCCGCCATACAACTTGGCGCTTGCGGATTGCAAAGTGCCGGACGCGGCGTTGAGAGTAACCACCATTTCGGAGGTGACGGCGCCGGGTTGCCATGTGGCCGAGTAGTTGCCGAGCGAGTCGCTGGCCAAGACCAGCGGGGCGTCGCCATTGGAGAAACTAGCGGTGACACTGCCGCTGGTGACGGGCGAGCCACAGTCGTCGTTGAGCTGGACAATCAATGTGGCTGGCCATCCTGCGGGAACCGCGAAGTTATTTACCAAGCCGCTTTCCGTAATCGCCAGTTTGCTGGCCGTACAGCCGGACACTTCGGGCCGGAGTTGCGCGATCGCGTTGGTTGAGCTCGTGGGTTGGACATTGAAGGTGACGTTCACCGACTCCAACGCCTGGCCGATCGAGATGCTGACGTTGCCGGTATAGATGCCGGCGGCGAGTCCGGTTGGATCCACGGAGACGGAAATGTTGCCGGAGCTTTGTCCGCTCGCGTCGCTGGAGGAAGGCGTGGCGCTAAGCCACGTGCCTTGATCGGTGGTTGTGGTAGCGACAACGAACGAAACCGGCGTAGCGCTGCTCGTGTTGATAACCACTTGCTGGGCCGCGGGCGCCGCTCCGTTCCGTGGAATTGTGAAGAACAATCCGCCCGGCGTAGCATCGGGCGTTGGCGCAATGGAGTCCGGTTCAACATTCAGAACCGCAATCGCAAATTGCGGTGAATTGAGCGAATTCGAATCCGCAATCTGGATCAGGGCATAGTATGGACCCGGTGCGAGCTGCGAAGCGTTCGGAGCGGGAGCTACGGTCAGAACGCCGGGAATGGAGGCGGTTGCCTTGCCGCTGGATGAAACCAGCTCCAGCCAATTGGAGCCGCTCATCAGGCGGGCCGTCCAATCCACGGTGGAGTTCGGATCGCCAATATTCAAAATTTCGATCTTGCCGCTTGCCGAAGTGCCGCCATTCTGGCGGGCGTGGAAGAAGACCCCGGTTTGGCTCGCGGAGAGCACGGGGCCGCTCGCGGAAACGAACAGCGAAATGGGAATGTCGACATTGCCAGCCTGGGATGCTACGTGAATTGTGTCGTGATAGCTCCCGACGCCGAGGCCTTGCGAATTCACCTGAACTTGCAGGAGCACCGGTGCGCCAAGTGTGGTTTGGCCGGAACTTGGCGCGATGGCGGAGATCCAGGAACTGCCGTTCGTGACGGAAGCATTGAACGCGAGTGTGCCGGCGCCGGTGTTCGATACCAGCATGTCCGCGATCAGGATTCCGGGAGCGGCCTCGCGCGCGCCGAAGCGCACTATTGCGGGACACACGGTGAGCTGTTGTGTCGCGCTGTTGACGTTCAGGGTGACCGAAACGTCGGTGGGGAGATTGTTGTCGTCGAGAACGCGAATCCGCGCCGAGTATGAGCCGGCAGCCAGATTTCCCTGATTTACCCTGACGACCAGTCCCGTGGGCGCTGAAGCGCTGGTTGGACTGACCGAAATCCACGACGGGGCCCCTGTATCGCTCTGCCCGTTGTCAATGAGAACGCTAAACTTGACGGGAAGTTTCTCATCCATCGCAGGCGTCACGCCAATGGCCTGGCTAGCCGGTGGATTGCCTTGGAAATCCGCGTCGAAGATAAGACTGAGAGGCGACATCTGTACATCGGAAGTTCCATTCACGAAGCTGGCAGCGAAGCTGAGTTGGAAGGGCGAAGAGCTCTCACCACCCAGGCTGTCTGTGACGCCAATGTTGAATGGAAATGTTCCGGTCGTCAGGGGTGTGCCGCTCAGGAGCCCGCTGCGGCTGATGCTGATCCCCGGCGGATTTGCGTCCATGGAAAACGTGTACGGAGGCACGCCGCCGGTGGCTGCGATCTGCTGGGAATAGAGTGCGCCAAGCGTGCCGCTGGGAAGCGGCGCAGCCGTGGTGACGGTGGGAAGCGGGTGGATGGTGATCGCATATTGCATTTGCGCCTGGCTTTGGTTCGGACCCGTTGCGGTCAGCACGAAGTTGAACGTACCGGCTGCGGTGGGAGTTCCTCCCAGAACAGCGTTGTTCAAACTCATTCCAGGAGGTAGAGCGTTTGCGCTTGAGTATCCCACTGCCGCAATCGAAAATGTGAAGGGGCCAGGGCAGTGGCTTAGCGTGAACGTGACGGGCGGATAGAACAGGCTGACATCGCTGCTCGGCAGTGGGGACGCGGGCTCAATGGTAGGCGCGCAGGGCGGGGGAGGCGGTGGGGACTGGGCGGATGCCGAGATTGTGATCGACAGTCCAACCTGGCCGCTGTTCTCTTCCGTTTCCGGGTCATATGCTTGTACCTGGAAGGATAGCGTTACCGCCGTGGCTGGAGTTCCGGTAATTGTTCCATCTGAGTCGAACGCGAGGCCGTCTGTATTGTTCGAGCTGAAGGCGGAAAAAGACCACTGGTAAGGGCCGCCGCTGCCGCCTTTGGCTATCAGTTGAACAAGATAAGGCTTGCCGACGGTACCGTTAGGCAATGATTTGGTGCTAATCGTCACGGTCCCGCCCGAGATTGTGATCGAGAGTCCCACAATACTGCTCGTCTCTTCGTCTTCCACGTCAGACACCTGGACCTGGAAAGTAACTGTCACCGGCGCAGTCGGAGTTCCGGTAATGGTTCCGTCCGAGTTGAAGGACAGATTATCTCCGTTGTCTGGGCTAACGTTGAAAAAAGACCACAGGTAGGGGCAGCCACAACCCCCAGTAGCCATGAGTTGAACGGTTGTTTGCTGCGACGTGAGATAGGGCTGGCCGACGGTGCCATTCGGCAATGAAGTGGTGGTGATGGTTACTGCGCCGAACAGGCTTCCACCCGCCAAGAACACTAGAGCAAGATTGCCGGTTGGGCCGACCGCGCGCATTCTAAAAACTCCTGTTGCTTCCGGCCCACCTTTCGGGCCGAAAGTTGCATTCACGAGCAAACTTCCCCGTGTTGCCCAGTAAGCGCGTAATGCGCAGCTAAATTGGCTCACGCCGATGGAGGATTTTGTACTGGTACCCGATCTAGGCGACGCTCACTGGTCGGAAGGATGCATTACACTGATGAAAATGCTCCCGCCCAAGGATGGGACCGCGCCTTCCGGGCCCAGCTCCGAAAATGAGCAGGCGCTCTCGGATTGGATGGTGTTCCTTTACTCCGAATTGCGGCGTTTGGCGTGTTATTACCTGGAGCAGGAGCGCCCCGGCCATACCCTGCAAGCCACTGCCTTGGTGCACGAGGCGTATCTTCGTTTGGTAGAACAGCGCGACGCGCGCTGGCAAAGCCGCACGCAGGTGATCGCGATCGCGGCGCAAATGATGCGCCGAATTCTGCTCGATTATAGCCGCAGCCACGATTCAGCCAAACGCGGCGGCAACGTAAGTCGCGTTTTTCTCGAGGAAGCCTCGCTGGTTTCCAAGGAGCAGGCTGCCGACGTGATTGTCTTGGATGAGAGTCTGAACCGGCTGGAGCAAGTGGACGTCCAGCATGCCCGCGTGGTGGAATTACGCTTCTTCGGTGGTCTTAGCATTGAGGAAACGGCGGAAGTTTTGGAAGTTTCGCCGGCCACCGTCAAACGCAATTGGAATGTAGCCAAAGCCTGGCTGGCGCGCGATTTGCGTCGTAAGTAGACTCCCATGCCAAATGCTTGGCATCAGGTGCGCGATATCCTGGCCACTGCTCTCGAGATGCGTCCGGAGGAACGCACCGGCTTTGTCCGCCAGGCCTGCGGAAGCGACGAAGCCCTTTTCGCGGAAGTGGAATCGCTTCTCCTGCATCATGACCAGGCCGACAGCCTCCTCGAAAATTCCCCCGCCACGCGCTGGCTTTCCTTCGATCCCGCCGCCTGGGCCGGAAAGAAGATCGGCGCTTACAGGATCGTCCGCCAGCTTGGCGAAGGAGGAATGGCCGTCGTTTATTTGGGCGAGCGCGACGACGAACACTTCCGCAAGCGCGTCGCCATCAAGATGGTGAGGCCCGGTTTCTACACCGCCGAAATAGTTCAGCGCTTTAGGAATGAGCGGCAAACGCTCGCCGCGCTGGATCATCCGCATATCGTGAAACTTCTGGATGGCGGGAGTACTGAGGATGGCCTGCCCTATTTGATCATGGATTATGTGGAGGGTGTGCCGCTCGACGAATATTGCAGCTCGCAACAGTTCCCGTTAGGCTCTCGCTTGCACTTGTTCCTCAGCGTTTGCGCCGCCGTTCGATATGCTCACGAGAATCGCGTGATTCATCGCGATCTCAAGCCCGGCAATATTCTGATCACTAAGGACGGCGCGCCCAAGGTTCTGGACTTCGGCATCGCGAAGCTCCTGAATCCCGATTTCCTGCCAACGCCTTTGGTAACGCGAACCGAGTGGCGCCCCATGACGCTGGAATACGCGAGCCCGGAGCAAGTGCGTGGCGCGCCGGTCACCGAAGCATCGGACATCTATTCGCTGGGCGTCCTGCTCTATGAGTTGCTCGCCGGCCGTCGGCCCTATGACACTGCTGGCCGCAGCCGCCCGGAAATCGAGCGCATGATTTGCGAACAGGAACCCGAACGGCCCAGTGCGGTGCGGACCGGAACGGCCTCGCGGCGCGCTCTCGATGGCGATCTCGACACCATCATCATGAAGGCGCTCCGCAAAGAACCCCAGCAGCGCTATGCATCCGTCGCGGACTTCTCTGAGGATATCCAAAACCATTTGAGCGGACTGCCAGTTCGGGCTCGCAATCCCACCCTGTCCTACCGCACGGGAACATTTGTCCGGAGGCACAAGGAGTCGTTCGCCACGGCATTGGTCGCTTTTGTCCTGGTTGCCACGATCGGCGCTTGGCTCTGGATCAAAGAGTCTCGTCCTGCGGCAGCCGCAGCCACGCATATCCGCCCGTCCATAGCGGTTTTGGGCTTTAAGAATCTTTCCGGGCGCCCGGCTGACTCCTGGATCTCCACCGCTCTTTCCGAGATGCTGACCTCGCAACTAGCCGCTGGCGAAGAGCTGCGCACCATCGCCGGCGATACCATCGCACAAACCAAGATCGATCTCGGGCTGTCGGACGCTGAAGGCATTCCGAGCGGCGCGTTGGCCGGAGTGCGCGGGAATTTGGGCAGCGGCTACGTAGTCGTCGGGTCCTATCAGGTTTCGGGCGCCGACCAAGTCCGGCTCGACGCGCGGCTCGAAGACACCGCATCCGGGCAAACCGTGGTCGCAGCCTCGGAACTTGGTTCCGAAACCGATTTGCTGGATCTCGCGGCCAGGACCAGCGCGCGTCTGCGGGAACGCCTGGGGCTATCGAAGATCTCCGAACTCGAATCCCAGGGAATCGCAGCATCGGTTCCCTCCGGTGCGGAAGCCCTGCGGCTCTATTCGGAAGGTTTGTCCAAACTTCGGACCTTCGATACCTTGGCTGCGCGGGATCTGCTCACGCGCGCTGTCGCGGCGGACGGCTCTTATCCTCTGTCGCATTCCGCTCTGGCCACGGTCTGGCGCACTCTCGGCCATGATTCCGCTGCCAACGACCAAGCCAAACAGGCCTTAGATGTCGCCGGCAAACTGCCTCGCGAGGATCACTTGTTGGTGGAGGCTCGCTATTACGAGACCAACCGGAACTGGCCCAAGGCCATCGAGACCTACGAAGTTTTGGTTAGCTTCTTCCCCGATAGCCTGGAATACAGGCTCGATCTGGCGAGTGCGAAGACTTCGGGCGGCCAAGGCAAGGAAACCCTCAACGATCTTTCCGAACTCGCTCGATCCAATCCACAAGCGCAAGGCGATCCGCGCATCGATCTTGCGATCGCTCAAGTGGGGTCCGCAATCGGCGATAGCAAACTACGCCGGGATGCCGCCGAGCGAGCCGCATCTAAGGCCGAACGCCAGGGTGCGCGTCTGCTCGTCGCGCGAGCCCGCACCCTCGAATGCCGTGCTCTGGCGAACTTGGGCGACAACGACAAAGCTGCGGCCGTCTGCGAAGAAGCCCGGCGAATCTTCGAGGAAACCGGAGATCGCGGAGGCTTGGCGCGCTCCTTGACTTCGATGGCCGAAGTCCCCATCAACCAAGGGGATCTGATTTCCGCCGATAAGCTCTACCAGCAAGCTTTCGTGATTTCTCGCGAAATTGGCGATCAACAAGGGATGGCAGTTGGGCTCCTGAACATGGGTTTGATCTCGGCCAAGCAGGGCGACTTCGGTGCTGGCCTCAAGATGTACGACGAATCTTTCCGCAGCTACCAGCAGGCAGGCGACAAGCAGGGAATGGCGGCGGTGATGGGAAATACCGGCAATCTTCTGCGGGCGCAGGGGAAACTCGTCGACGCGCTCGCGCACTACCGGCAGACTCTGGCTCTGTCCAATGAATTGGGACACCGTAGCTCCGCTGCCCTTGCCTTGGAGAACATCGGATGCGTCCTCGCCGAGCAGGGAGACCTTCCCGGTGCCTACCAAGCGCTGCAGCAGGCGCTCGCGATTCAGCGCGATACCGG
The DNA here is from genome assembly GCA_963772905.1 of Bryobacterales bacterium. Classification (GTDB taxonomy): domain Bacteria; phylum Acidobacteriota; class Terriglobia; order Bryobacterales; family Bryobacteraceae; genus Palsa-89. The sequence continues at coordinate 947,955 of CAVYZD010000003.1, forward strand.
AGAGAAGAGCAACTACGCCACTACGCTCTGGAACATCGGCTTGGTCTTGACCCAGCAGGGAAACCTGCCGCAAGCGCGGAAACTCTTCGATGAGGTACTTTCGGCGCAACAGCAACTGGGAGAAACGGAAAGCTCCGCCCAGACCCGTCTCGCTCTCGCCGAACTCGATTGCGATTCCAGCCGCGCAATGGAGGCGGAGCCGCTCGCCCGGGCGGCCATGATGGTCTTTCAAGCGCAAAACGAACCCAATGACGAGATCTTCGCGGCTGCCGTGCTGTCTCGGTCGCTGCTCCTCGAAGGGAAGCTGGCCGACGCAGCCGCCACACTGGAAGCCCCGCTGAAGCTGGCCGAAAAAAGTGCGGACGTAAGCACGCGGCTCTCGCTGGCACTGGCTCACGCTAACGTTCTGGCAGCCACCAACCACCTGGCCGCCGGCGAGCGCGTTGCTCAACGAGTACTCGCCGGTGCGCCCAAGGATCTTTTCCAATTGCGTTTGCAAGCGTCGCTGACTCTGGGGAAAATTCAGATTAAAGGGAAAAACGTCGCACAAGGGCGCGCCCGCCTGCAGGAAGTATCGCGAACCGCCCGAGAGAAAGGATTCGAGTTGATCGCGCGCCAAGCTTCGGCCGCGGACCTGCCTCAAGTTCCGTAAGATACCCTACGCTCCTCCTCCTTGACACTCGTCCTTCACATGAATTATCCTTAGCCTTCGCCCTGAGACTAGAGCCTGTTCTCTAGTTGGTATTCTCCGGCCTACAGCCCGCCCGCGTCTGTTACACTCTTACGGGCCGTGCCGAATCAATCTAAGGAGATCCATGCCACATCAGCCGTACTTTGTGGTTGTGCTGGCGCACTCCCTTCACGGGCGGTTGCGCCGCATACACATCCCGCACAAAGTCATTTATGCTGGCTTCGTTTTGTCGGTCGTCAGTTGCGTCGTCATGCTGGCTTTTCTTTCCAGCTATTTACGCATGAGTTGGAAAGTGGCGCATTACAACTCCCTGCGCCAGGAAGTGGACTCGCTCCGAGCCAAGTATCAGGAACTCCAGCGCGTCACCAATCAGAAAAACGAACAGTTGGCCACGCTCGAAAACTTCGCCGGCGAGGTTTCGGTCGCCTATGGTCTCAAGCGGAAGCCAGGAACGTCCACCGACCTGGTAACCAGTTCGTCGCTCGCGCCGAACTTCCGGGAGTCGCTAAACAACTACAATTTCCTCCAGACTGCTACCATCTCAGCCCTGTATCATAACTACCCGAAGCAGTGGCAGACGCACGTTCGGCCCAGCCTGTGGCCGGTGGAAGGGCGCTTGATGAGCGGCTTCGGGGGACGCACGGATCCATTTTCCGGCGAAGGGGCCATCCATAAAGGCGTCGATCTGGAAGCGCCCATGGGGACCCCGGTTCGAGTGGCCGCCGACGGCATTGTCGTGCATGCCGATTGGGAAGGCGGCTATGGCCGACTGATCATTGTCGACCACGGCAACGGAGTCCAGACCTATTACGGCCACCTCTCGCGCTTCGACGTCGTGCCTGGACAGGAAGTGCGGCGCGGCGACGTGATTGGACGCTCCGGCGCCAGCGGCCGCGTTACTTCCCCGCACCTGCATTACGAAGTGCGGATGGGCGGCACGCCGGTGAACCCATATCCGTTCCTTGCCCGGCCCGGTTTGGCGGTTTCGGCGCAGGCGGCAAAAGATCTGCCGTTCGACTAAGTTCAGTTTGCAGCCGGTGTCCGCAACAGCGGGTTCAGCCAGAACTCTTCCCGCAGATTCGTTCGCTGTTTAATGCGCCATCCCTGCGCCGTCTTCACATAAACGTCTTCGTAACCTCCGTGGCGCTCGATGCTGCCCGGACCCTTGACGCCCAACTGCATTAGGTAAACGCGCCCCGTGGCCCCTTCGGCCGAAGGCGTGATCACCTGGTTCGTCATGATATGGCTCCATCCGGTCCACGGCAATTTGGTCTTGCAGCCTTTCGATCCTCCGCCGATCAACGTCGCTAGCGCTTCGCGTCCTTTGGCCAGCACGCGGCCGCCTTGCTTGACGCCGTCGTCGGTCATTTTGTCGATGAAGATGCCGTCGGGCGTGAACACATCCGCGTAGTCATAGCCGTTGTTGGAACAAGTGTCGATCCCGTAGGCGTACTTGTTGGTGAGCTGAATGATCTCCTGATAATCCGACGCCGAGAGCGAAGGCTCTTTGGCCGCGACAACCGCCGGCTTATGCTCGATCCACATCGTCACCCAGGTACCCAGGCACGCGCCGAACGCGAGCGTCGTGATGAATTTCCATTTGTGCATTAGCTTCTCCTCGAATGAGTATAATTGTCGGCGTGAAACATTTGCGGAACCTCATCGTGGCCGGGGCGATTCTGTGCGCGGGCGCAAATGCGCAAGGTTTGATAACCCAGCGCAACATGTCGCTCGAAATGGCCAAGACGATCGCGGAAGCGACCCTTGGCGAATGCAAGTCGAAAGGTTTTCATACCTCTGCCGTGGTGGTGGATCGCGGCGGGCAGGTGTTGGTGATGCTGCGCGACGAGCAGGCCACGCCGCAAACCGCCGAAATGGCGCGGCGCAAAGCGTATACGGCCGTCATGTTCCGCAGCACGACGCTCGAGTTTCAGAAACGCACCGCCGAAGATCCAACGCTCGCGCCGCAGCGCCAGGTGGCCGACATTCTCGCGTTGGGTGGAGGCGCGCCCATCCGTGTGGACAAAGAGATCGTCGGCGGAGTCGCCAGCGCGGGGTCGAATCAAGAGCAGGATGATGCTTGCGCGAAGGCGGGCATCGCTAAGGTGGCGGACCTGCTGAAGTAGATATCGCGCAGTCATGTTCCCACCGGAGCTTGAACAAGATGCCTTCCGAGCGGATAATGGCGAGTTCGGATGGACCCGCGCACAGATACCGTTAGTTGTCGAAACCTTGCGTCGTAACGGGCTTGGAATCCTTGGAGGAGAGCTATGGTGGGTGCGCCCGGGGACGACAGGCTTGCATGGGAGTATCCCTCAGCGGCGCGGTGCACCAGGTGTTTATACGTGGGAGACGAAGCGTCGGCCCGGCGAACTCTGGTCAAATTTCGTAGAGCGCGGTGCAGTCGACTGTACTGCCGCTGTGGAGCGCTGGCCGGACCTCCGCGATTTGCCGCCCAATCTGCCCGGGCGGATTCTGTACAACCTCACTTGGGTTTCGGAAGCTGAGTATGAAAACCTTCGGTGCCGATAATGCCCCCTGGTGCGCGAAGGCAGGCGTCGCAAAGGTAGCGGACCTGTTGAAGTAAGGGCGTGTGTCAAAAAGTATAATGAACTGATACATGCCCACGAACACGCGTCAGCTCAATGTTTCGATCACGGCTCATTTTTCGAAGTTCATTCGCGACAAGGTGAAAAGCGGTAGGTACTCCAACGCGAGTGAGGTTGTGAGGGAAGCTCTGCGCCGATTGGAGCAGGAGGAGATGGTCACCGAGCAATCCGCTATTGTTGATCCCGATAATTTTCAGGAAGCTGTCTTAGACGGCCTGCGTTCGATTGAGCGCGGCGAAGGTACCGAGATCCACACGGAAGAGGATCTTCGGCGCTATTTCGAAGACATCGTTCATCGCGGCAAGAAGCGCTTGGCGGCTCGCAGAAAAGCCGCACGCGGGTGAAGCCTTACGTAGTTGCTCCGCAAGCGACATCCGACCTGGATGGTATATGGGATTACGTTGCGGCACGTGCGAGTGCGGAAATCGCCACAGACTTCATCGAGAGATTTCACGGCACTTTCGGTTTGATTGCATCAAGCCCTCGGGCTGGAGTGAACGTGCCTGAACTGCCGGGCGATGTGCGGAAGTTTCCAATGGGGAACTACTTGATCTACTATCGCGCTTTGGCGACGAAAGTCCTCATCATGCGAGTTCTTCACGGCAAGCGCTTGCAGCGAAGAGCATTTGGTCGGAAGACGTGATTCAAACTCGCGTGTCGATCAATACCGGATGCGCAGCTTCAAACGCCGCGATGCCGGGCGCCTGCTGCAGGATGTAGCCCAGCTCGTCGATGCCTTCGAGCAAGCAATGCTTGGCGAAATCGTCCACCGGAAATTGCACCGCCCGCCCGCTCGGGAGCGTCAGCGTTTGTGATGCCAGATCCACCTTCACCGTGCCCGTCGGATCTTTGAGCAACTCGGCGTGAACATCCGGCGGCACCACGATCGGCAACAGCGAATTCTTGAGCGAATTGCTCTTGAAAATATCCGCGAACGAAGTGCTGATCACCGCGCGAAATCCGTACTGAGTCAACGCCCAGGGCGCATGTTCGCGCGAACTGCCGCAGCCGAAGTTGTCGCCAGCCAGCAATACCTGGCGCGATTTCGATTCCGGCTGGTTCAGAACAAAATCCGGCTTCGGCTTGCCGTCGGCGTCGTAGCGCCAATCGCAAAAAAGCTGATCGCCCAGTCCGACCTTCGAAATCGTTTTCAAGAATCGCGCCGGGATGATCTGGTCGGTATCGATGTTGTCGCGCGGGATGACCACCATCCGGCTTTCGAACGGCGTGAATTTGTCCATTTTAGAGGAGCTCCCTTACGTCACTAACCTTGCCTGATATCGCCGATGCCGCGGCCGTCATCGGACTCGCCAGGAACGTCCGCGCGCCCTTGCCTTGCCTTCCTTCGAAGTTGCGATTGCTGGTGGACACGCTGTATTCGCCCGGCTGCAACTGATCGCCATTCATCGCGATGCACATGGAACATCCGGCCTCGCGCCAATCGGCGCCCGCGTCGCGGAAAATTTTGTCGAGACCTTCGGCCTGCGCCTGCTCCTTCACTTGCTGCGATCCGGGCACCACCAGCACGCGCACGTTTGGATTCACCTTGCGGCCCTTTAAGATACTGGCCGCGATGCGCAGGTCCGAAATGCGTGAATTGGTGCAGCTGCCGATGAACACCACGTTGATGACATGTCCCAACAGCGGTTTCCCTGCGGGCAAATCCATGTACTTTAGCGCGCTCGCCAGCGAATCGCGCTCCAGAGGATCGGTGATGTCGCTCGGATTCGGCACGGCACCACGAATCGGAATCCCCATGCCAGGATTTGTGCCGAAGGTGATCATCGGCTCAAGCGCCGCTGCGTCGATGGTGATGCTCTTGTCGTACGCCGCGCCGTCATCGGTCGGCAATTGTCGCCAGCGCGCGACAGCTTCATCCCACTTGGCGCCCTTGGGCGCATACTCGCGGCCATGCAGATACTGATATGTCGTGTCATCGGGTGCGACCAATCCGGCGCGCGCTCCACCCTCGATCGACATGTTGCATACCGTCATGCGCTCTTCCATCGAGAGCGACCGGATCGCAGATCCGCAATACTCAAAAACGGACCCAGTGCCGCCGCCGATCCCGATGCGCGCGATCAGCGCCAGAATTATGTCTTTGGCCGAAACTCCCGGCTTTAAGGCGCCGTCCACTTTCACCTGATACGTCTTCGAGCGCTTTTGCAGCAGGCACTGCGTGGCGAGCACGTGCTCTACTTCGCTGGTGCCGATGCCGAACGCCAGTGCGCCCATGGCCCCATGCGTCGCTGTATGGCTGTCGCCGCAAACCACCGTCATTCCGGGCTGCGTCAATCCCAGCTCCGGCCCGATCACGTGCACGATTCCCTGTTTGTCGCTGCCCAGCGGGTAACAATGGATTCCGAACTCCTTCGCGTTTTGCAGCATTCGCTCCACTTGCGCCGCCGCGATTTTGTCGATGATCGGTAGCCCGCGTGGCGTGGTCGGCGTGCTGTGGTCGGTGGTCGCGACGGTCAGGTCAGGCCGACGCACCTTGAGACCGCGCGCGCGCAAACCGTCGAACGCTTGTGGCGACGTCACCTCATGCACCAGATGCAAATCGATGTAGAGCAGCGCCGGTGCGTTCGCACGCTCCGCAACTACGTGGTTGTCCCAGATCTTTTCGATGATCGTTCGAGGTTTACTCATATTGCTTCCGCTACTGCGTCTCCTACTTCCGAAGTCGTTGCCGGTTTGCCCGAGGGTTTCAAGTCCGCCGTTACGCGGCCCGAGTTGAGCACCGTCTCGACCGCGCGATTCACGGCCGCCGCTTCTTCCTTCAGCCCGAAACTGTATTCGAGCATCGCGGCCACCGATCCGATCGCGCCAAACGGATTCGCCTTGCTCTGTCCCGCGATGTCGGGCGCCGAGCCATGCACGGGCTCGTACAGCCCAACCCATGCGCCGGACGGCTTTTTAGCGCCAATGGATGCCGACGGCAGCATGCCGATGGATCCGGCCAGAACGGCTCCCTCATCACTTAGGATATCGCCGAACATGTTTTCGGTGACCAGCACGTCGAAGCGCCGCGGGTTCAAAACCAACTGCATCGCCGCGGTGTCTACCAGCAGATGATCCAGAGCCACGTCGGGAAACTCTTCGGCCACTTCGATGATCACCTTGCGCCACAGCTGTGAGGTCTCGATGACGTTCGATTTGTCGACGCTAGTCACTTTCTTGCGCCGGTTGCGCGCCAGGTGAAACGCCATGCGCGAGACACGCTCGATCTCGGGACGCGTATACGACAGCGTGTTCACCGCGTGCTCGTCTTTGCCCGTTCCGAAAATCCCGCGCGGGGTGCCGTAGTAAATGCCACCAGTGAGCTCGCGGACGATGATCATGTCGACTCCGTCCACAAGCGCGTTCTTGAGCGGCGAGGAATCGAGCAGGGCTTTGTAGGATCGTACGGGTCGCAGATTCGCGTACACGCCCAGCACCTTGCGGATGCCGAGCAGGCCTTTTTCGGGCCGCTTTTCGGGTGCGACGTTATCGAATTCCGGCAGCCCCACCGCGCCCATCAGCGTCGCGTCGGCCTTGAGCGCCAGATCGATGGTGTCCTGGGGCAGGGGACCGCCCGTCTTATGAATCGCGATCCCGCCGAGCAAGCCCTCGCTCAGCACCGGCTCGTGATGGAATTTCTTCGCGACTTTGTGCAGTACTTTGACTGCCTCGCGCGTGACCTCGGTGCCGATTCCGTCACCGGGCAGTATCAATATGTTGAGTTGCATTCCTAGTTAATCATTCGCTGCGGCGGCCTTCGCATTGGTTACTTCGTGCAACAACGCCAGAATCTCATCGTTGCGCACGCCCTTCTTGCGATCCGCCAGCGCCGTGAAGCGATGGTACAGCACGTCCAGCTCGTCTTTCCCCAGCTGGAATCCGAGATCCTGGGCGCGCTTGTTGAGCGCATGCCGGCCGCTGTGCTTGCCCAGAACCAGCTTGCTCTCGGGAACGCCCACGCTCTTCGGGTCGAAAATCTCGTACGTCGTTCGGTCCTTCAGCATTCCGTCTTGATGAATGCCCGCTTCGTGTGCGAACGCATTCTCGCCCACGATCGCCTTGTTCGGCTGCGGCCCAAACGTGATGGTCCGCGAGAGAAGCTGGCTCGCATCATAGATATGCTCGGTGACGATCTTGGTCTCAAACGGCAGCTTGTCGCTGCGCGTCTTGAACGCCATCACGATTTCTTCCAGCGCCGCGTTGCCCGCGCGTTCGCCGATTCCATTGATGGTGCATTCGATCTGCCGCGCGCCCGCCTGCACCGCCGCGATCGAATTCGCCACCGCGAGTCCCAGATCGTCGTGGCAATGCACGCTCACGATCGCGCTGTCGCCCAGCGCCCGCACCATCCGGCCGATTAAGGCGCCGTATTCCTCGGGAACCGAATACCCAACTGTATCGGGCAGATTCACGGTGCGCGCCCCCGCGGCGACTACCGCGCGCGAAACCTGTTCCAGATAATCCCAGTCAGTCCGCGTGGCGTCTTCGGCTGAGAACTCCACATCGTCGACGTAACTTCGCGCCAATTCCACAGCTGCAACTGCTTCATCCAGTATCTGTTGCTGTGATTTCTTGAGCTTGTACTTGAGGTGGATTTCGCTGGTGGCGAGGAAGGTGTGAATCCTCGGCCGGCGGGCATGCTTGAGCGACGCCGCCGCGCGTTCGACATCCAGCCGATTGGCCCGCGCCAAGGCCGCCACTTGAACCCAGGAGAACTCACGGCTCACCGCGTCGACCGCTTCGAAATCCCCTTCGGAGGCGATCGGGAACCCGGCTTCGAGGATATCGACGCCCAATTCCACCAGTTTGCGCGCCAGTTGCAGCTTCTCGGGTACGGTCATGCTGCAGCCCGGCGATTGCTCACCATCCCGGAGGGTGGTGTCGAAGATATAGACTCGATTGGCCATAAGTCCTCCTGTTTCGCTACCCATTATGGAGGCGATCGTAAGATTTGGCAAATTTATAATTCAAGCGATCAGAATAAGTTATGATCATAGCATAAAGACCGCTTATGGAACTCTATCCGCTCAAGGTTTTCCTGACCGTCGCGTCTGAGAAGAGCTTCTCGCGCGCCGCTGAGAAGATGTTGCGGACGCAGCCGGCGATTTCGCTGGCGATCCAGAAGCTCGAGACCGATTTGCAGGAGAAGCTGATCGATCGCTCGGGCAAAGAGCTGCTGCTCACCGATGCCGGACGCATCGTTTACGATTACGCGCGGCGTTTTGAGAATCTGACGGCCGATTTGGAGAATGCGCTGGCGGAGTTGCGCGATAACTCGGCGGGACGGCTGGTGGTGGGAGCGAATGAATCGACATCGCTCTATTTGCTCGGACACATTGAGCGCTACCGGCGGCTGTATCCCAAGGTGAAGGTGCAGGTGCGGCGGTCGTTTTCGAGCAAGATTCCGTCGCAGTTGATCGATGGAGATTTGGAATTAGGTGTGATCAGTTACGACCCGGAGGACGAGCGTCTGCATTCGATGGTGATCTACACCGATCATCTGGCCTTCGTTGTTTCACCGCAGCATCGCTTCGCGACGCGTGGACAGGTATCGATCGCCGAGCTGGGCATGGAGACATTTATCGCGCACAATGTTCTTTCGCCGTATCGCGAGTTGGTGCTCAAGGAATTCCAGCGGCATAAGGTCCAGCTCAACATGGACGTCGAGATGCCGACTGTCGAGACCATCCGCTTGATGGTCCAACGCAACGAAGGCGTGGCTTTCCTCCCGCACATGTGCGTGGAGCAAGACGTCGCGCAGGACGCCCTCCGCGAAATCAAGGTGAAGGAGCTGGCGGTGGATCGCAAGATCAGGCTGGTGTGTCCGGCGAAGCGGAGTTTGAGCCATGCGGCGAAGGCGTTTTTGGAGTTGGTGAAAAGCGGGTAGGCGTTGGCGGAAACGAACGCGACGCGTGTGTCAACGTAATCGTCTGTACGTTTTGCATCCTAAATTGTTGGAAACATAAGTCACGAAATTGTTGTTGACTTCTCCCTTCCAAGCGGTACGATTTATTCACAGTCGATCTGGGAGCTGTCACGATCATCGGAGTTGGTGAAAAGCAGCCAGTCGGTGAAGGAGGCAACTATGAGGAAAATAGAGAACGTGCTCGTGCGCGTCTACATTGACGATGGTTTTTGGGAAACCGGTGTCCTAAAACCGTATTTTCAAGATCCGCAACCCAACCTACATGCCCCTATGTTCTTTAGGTCGACCAATTGCGACTTCGATGTTGAGACCCGCTGTTACATTTTCAAACTACCCGAGTTGAGCAAGGACCCTCCCGTCATGAGGGAGGTCTTCATCCCGGAAAGGTTTGTTGTGGGGGTGGCCGTTAAGCAGGCTGCAGATGAGGAGTGCAACTCAACAATAGGCAGGGTCGGATTTCCGATCCCTGGCTCAAATACGCTTTGACCGATGGCTGCGAGCGAAACATCACGGGCGGGAACGGCAGCGCTTGACCAGGCCTTCTTCTAATGGCCTGGCCTCGCCCTTGGAGATCTCCCGCTGGATCTCTTTTGCCATCCGTTCACCCGGGCCGCCCGGAGCAAAATCCCGCTTCATTTCTTCATCCCACGCCGCTACTTCCATCCCCTCAAACGAGCCTGCAAGCTGCCGCCGTTCCTCTTCCGGTAGATGCGTGATCGCTTCTTTGATGGCTTCGAGCGTCATACTGTCAAACCAGCATACGCCAATCGTATTGTTATCCTAAGAACGGGTAGCCGAGTCATGACAATCACAGTCGACGTCAAACCCGAGGTCCAAGCCGAGCTTGCTCGCCAGGCTGCCGCCCACGGTCGCGAGGTCGAGGCATATGCCGCGAGCTTACTCGAAGAGGCCGTGCACGTTCCATCTGGCGCGAATGGGCCAGCCTTCGATAAGGATCGTGCACAAGCCGCCGCCGCACGCATCCGCGAGTTACGGACAGGCGTTACTCTCGGAGGTCTGACGATCAGGCAGCTGATCGACGAAGGCCGTCCGTCAGCAGGTTTGTCCTCGACAATACCGTCACGATGACTTGGTGCTTCACCGAAGAGGCGACGGAATTTACCGAGGCCCTGCTAAGTCGCCTTCAAACCTGACCGACACCGCGATTGTTCCGGCTCTGTGGCTCTAAGAAGTAATAAACGTGACCGAGTTGGCGCTGCGAAAAGGGCGCATCACCGAGGAGAAGGCGAGCGCCTTTTTGGAAAGCCTCGCCGATCTACCTATCGAGATAGAGCACCCGACCCGGACACAAATGTTCGATTCCGTCCGGCTCCTGGCACGGCAGTATAAGCTCACTGCATACGACGCCTCGTATCTCGAATTAGCGATCCGGTGTAAGCTGCCGATTGCGGCGTCTGACAACGCATTGATGAATGCTGCGCGGGCCGCTGGAATCAGCCTAGTCCAGACTTGACCCCGCGCCGCGAAGTCCCACGTGATATCATCCCCAACTGGTGTCACAAGGAGCTTGTATGAAGACTATCTTCAGCGTTGGGATTATCGCGGCTGCTGCCGTGCTCGCAATCGCCGCATCGACTGAGCCGATTCCGTGGGCCTATGCCATTCCTCCAGCGCCAGCCGCCGGCACGCCACCGGCGACTCCCGCTCCGCCTGACACCAGCATCAAACATCTGGAAGGCAGCAGCGGCGCATTCACTCGCGCGCAAATTTCCGACCGCTACGGCCCCGCCGATTGGTATCCAAACGATCATCCGCCCATGCCCGACGTAGTCGCGCACGGTAAGAAGCCGGAAGTATGGGCTTGCGGCTTGTGCCACTATCCAAACGGCAAAGGCCGCCAGGAAAACGCGGGCGTGTCCGGTTTGCCGGTGGAATATTTCATCCAGACCATGCACGATTTCAGGGATGGCAAACGGAAGAGCGCCGAGCCTCGCAAGGGCAATGCCAACCTCATGATCGCCTTCGCCAAGGGAATGACCGACGACGAAATCAAGGCCGCGGCGGAATACTTCGGCGCGATCAAATGGACGACGCCCTGGATCAAGGTCATCGAAACCAGCACGGTCCCGAAGACGCGCAACGCCAACGGCATGTTCCTGGTCGAGGGCAACGAGAAGGAGCCGCTCGGAAAGCGCATCCTCGAGACGCCCGAGAATGCCGAGGCCACCGAAGTCCTGCGCGATCCGCACTCGCCAATGTTGGCCTACGTACCGCCCGGCAGCATCAAGAAAGGCGAGGCGCTGGTTACTAAAGGCGCCGGCAAAACCACGCAGTGCGCTGCTTGTCATGGCGCGGATCTGAAGGGCCTCGGACCGGTGCCGGGTATCGCCGGCCGTTCGCCGAGTTACCTGGCGCGGCAGATGTACGACATGCAGCACGGCACGCGCAATGGCGCCTGGACTCAGTTGATGAAGCCGGTGGTCGCGAACTTGAGCGACGACGACATTATCGATATCGTCGCCTACACGGCATCGCTCAAGCCTTAGGCTTAAGGATCACTCCGGCGAGCCAACTCAACGCCGGCGATGCCACCAGGCCGCCGTAGAACCAGAGAATGTTCAGTGTTACCGCAAAGGCTGCCAACCCCACTGCGAACGACCAGAAGAATGCCTCCGCCGACAGCCCGTTGATCCAATCGGGCGCGCCGCCGCTTGCGGGAATACGTGCACGAATGGAGGGCCACAGCCGCGGCACAGCGCGCACGAACACGCGATAACGATCGCCTTGTTCGGCTTCGAGCACGGGTTCCTCGCGGCCGATCAGCCTGTAATTAAACACGATCATGGCGGTAATCATCACCGCCCATCCGATCCCCGGCGCCACTAGACCCATGGCGACTGCCATCAGCACATTGCCGAAATACAGCGGATTTCGAACGTGGCGATACGGACCATCGGCACGCAATTCTTCGCCGTGAAGCGCGGCGTCGTGGACCACGGTTCGCCCGAGATACGCCGATCCCCAGGTGCGCACCAGCGCCGCCAGACACATCAGAGCTGCTGCCGCTCCAAACACCACGTGCAGTGCGAACAGCTCCGGCCAGTGGGTCCAAGCCATGAGCCCATTGGCAATCCGCTGTCCGGCAGGAACAGGATCGATGGCCAGGAACGAATACGAGACGCCGCAGATGATTCCGAAACACAACCAGCGCTGCCGGAATTCGAATTCGGTCGCTCGCCCAAAGCGACTCACTTACGCGCCTTCCCTGTTAAAGGTAGTTAAGGTTCGGTAAAGTTTGTAACGTTGCGGCCCCGGATGCATCTCGAAAGGGTATAGTCTCGCGAGCTCTAATTGCAACTCATGAATTCATTTCGAACATTTCTACCCGTCCTATTGGCGCTGACAGCTCTCTCCGCGGCCGCGCAGGATCCAACGCCGGATCCACCCCCCATTCAGCCTGGCCAAACCGAAGCTCCGGCGCCCGACAAGCGTATTTTTGGCGTTCTCCCCAATTATCGAACCGCGAACGAGACTGCGGTCTACGCTCCCATCACTGCTAAGCAGAAGTTCACCATCGCAGCGAAGGATTCGTTCGACTATCCGCTGCTGGGCCTGGCGGCCTTCATTGCCGCCGAGGGCCAATTGACCAACGCCCATCCGGAGTTCGGGCAGGGATGGGCCGGCTACGGACGGCGGGTCGGCACTACATATGCTGATCAAGCGATCGGCAACATGATGACCGAAGGCATTTTCCCCAGCATGCTGCATGAAGACCCGCGCTATTTTCGCCGCGGATACGGCAGCGTCTGGTCGCGGACCTGGTATGCGGCAACGCGTGTCTTCGTGACCAAGACAGACTCCGGAGGCACGCGCTTCAACTTCTCGGAAGTGCTCGGCAACGCGGCGGGTACTGCGATCTCAAACGCCTACTATCCCGACAGCCGGGATGCCGCCGATAACGTGGAAAAGCTCGGCGAGCAAATCGGCATCGACGCTGTGTCGCAAGTGCTGAAGGAGTTTTGGCCCGATGTGAAACACAAACTGTTTCACGGACCGAATCCGAATGCCGAACTGCGACCCTAGCTGGCCTTCTTCCTCACCACGGGGGACTTGCCGGTGATTGCGCGAATGCGCGCCTCAATCTTGTTCGCATCCGATTTGCGCCGCATCTTCTTGAGTAGGTCCACGTAATTGAGCGCGGTCCGGGCCAGCAAATCCAGATTGTCCTCGCTGCTGCTCAAGATCAGCGGACGTTTGCCGCTCAACACCCCGCGCTTGTCCAGAATCGTCAGCGACAGCCTGTACAGCGGCTCGGCCTCCATCAGATTCTGCTTAGTCACATAGATCGCGGCCAAGGTGTTCAAGCTCGCTACCGTATCCATCTCGCGCGCCGTGAGCACTTGCTCTACAAGGGGTTCGGCGTCGGTCGGACGATTCAGCGCTTCGTAAAGTTCAGCCACTTTCTCGTACTTTTCCGCCAACTCCGCGCTGCCCGGCTTCAGCTCTTTCATCCAGATGAACAATGCCCGCTCGCTGGCCTTTTGAGCCTCCGCGAACCGTTTCTGCTCGGAATAGATGGCGGCCAGCTTATCGAGATTTTTCGCCACGTCCACGTGATTGGGGCCCAGGTTCCCTTCGCGAATCGACAGCGTCTGCTTCAACAGCGGCTCGGCATCCTTGTGCTGTTCCAGGCTGAGCGTGGCCAGCGCATCCAGCGAAGGCAGAAGCTCCGGACTGTTTGGCGATACGGTCTTGAGCTGGATCTTCAACACTCGCTCATACAATTGTTCGGCGACGGCCAGATTCTGCCTCGCCACATTCACCCGCGCCAGTTGGCTCAAATCCGGAACCAGCTCCATACCCTCCGGACCGGACGCTTTCTCTCGAATCGCCATCGCCCGCGTCAGAAACCGCTCGGCATCCGCAAACTTTCCGCCCGATTGAAAAACGCGCGCCGTCTGTTCCAGCGACGGCACCAGCTTCGGATCATTGTCCCCATACTCCCGCTCCATGATCCGCAGCTCGCGCGCGATCAACTCCGCCGACTGCTCATATTTCATCTGCGCGAAATTCACCCGCGCCAAATCGTCGATCGCCGGAATGATCGCCGGATTCGCTCGCCCCAACATGTCCTCTTCCAGCTCGAGCCGCTTTTGATAGGTGCGCTCGGCATCCGCGTAGCGGCCTTCGGCGGAATAATAGTCCGCCAGATCCTGGTGCGCCTTTGCGACCCGCGGATCGGTTGGTTTCCACTGCGCGGCATCGGTCACCGCTGCGAGCAGCGTTTTCTCTTTCATTACGGCGCTGCTTTGTGGCCTGTCTAGTCCTTGCGCCGTTGTTTGTGTCACTAGAGATTGGGCAAACGCAAACCAGGCGCTGCCAAGTACTAGAACGAAGTTAGCGATCGTAATGTGCGGTCGAAGCTTCATCTTGCCACTCCAATCGACAGAATGCCCGTAACGGTATAGTCGTGGCAATAGACTAGGGCCCAATTGAAACTATCCCGGTTTTAGTTGGATGCCGAGGGCGTAACAACCTGCGAGGTTTCCATTGCCATTCCACTAACCATGTGGGTGATTTCGAATCTCTTGTCCGGCGCGCACCTTTTGGTGGCCCAATGTCTAGCCACGTCCGACACTTGGGTCGCCCGCCTCCTATTCCCCCTGGCGCTCGTTATACTCCTGAGCGGCCTAGACGACTTGGCGCTCGACTGCGTCGCCCTGTGGGGTTGGCTAAGGCAGCGTTTTTACAATGAGATGCATGACCGAGCCGCGACCGTGAGGGAGACGGTGCCGCATATTGAAAAGCGCATCGCGATCTTCGTCCCCCTCTGGCATGAGTATGCCGTCATATCCGGTATGGTGGAGCATAACGCCTCCGCCATCAACTACAGCAATTATCATTTCTTTATCGGCGCCTACCCCAACGACGATCCCACGCTCGACGCCGTTCGCGATCTGGAAGCCCGGTTCCCACACGTTCACCTCTCCGTCTGCCCCCACGACGGACCCACCTCCAAAGCCGACTGCCTCAACTGGATCTACCAGCGCATGCTGCTTTTTGAAGAGCACCATAGCGCGGACGAGAATTTCCGCTTCGACATCATCATCACTCACGATGCCGAGGATCTCATCCATCCCGAGGCTTTCTCCTACATCAATGCCTACGCGAGCGATTACGACATGGTGCAAATTCCGGTTCTGCCTCTGCCCACTCCGCTGCGCGACCTGGTCCACGGCATTTATTGCGACGAGTTCGCCGAGTGGCAAATCAAAGACATGCCGGTGCGGCAGATCATGGACAGCTTTGTTCCATCCAACGGCGTGGGTACAGGATTCACCCGCGGCGCGCTCGAAAAACTTGCAAACGCCGAGCATAACCTGATCTTCGAACCGGGCTGCCTCACCGAGGACTACGAGAACGGATTGCGCCTCCACAAACTCGGCTGCCGGCAGATGTTCGTGCCGCTCACCAATCACGTTACGACGCACGGCGCGAGCATCGTCGCCACACGCGAGTTCTTCCCGCGCACCGCGCGATCTGCCATTCGCCAGCGGTCGCGCTGGATCCAGGGCATCGGACTGCAATCCTGGGAGCGCCACGGCTGGCGCGGACGCTGGCCCGAGGTCTACTGGTTCTGGCGCGATCGCAAGGGTCTGTTTGGAAATCCGATCAGCCTGCTGAGCAACGTTGTGTTTCTCTATGGCGCACTGACGTGGATCGCGGCGCATTGCATCGGCGCCGCTTGGGGACTCGCCAAATGTTCGCTGCACCCCTCGCTGCTGGTGGCGACGCTTGCGATCCAGATTATTCAAACCAGCCTGCGAATTAGCTGTACGGCGCGGCTCTATGGATTCGTGTTCGCGCTCGCCGTGCCGCTCCGCTCGGTCTGCGGCAATTGGATTAATACGATGGCGACCTGGAAAGCCGTGTGCTCCTACGCGCGCGCCCGCATCCGTCAAGAGCCGCTGGTGTGGGTGAAGACCGAGCATGCCTATCCGTCGCGCAGCGCGCTCGTCGAACACAAGCGCAAGCTCGGTGAGATCCTGATCGGCTCGGCCTATGCGGTTGAAGCCGACGTGCTGCGGGCGCTTGAGACCCAGCCGCGCGGCCTGCGGATTGGCGAATATCTGATGCAACTCGGCAAGATCACCGAGGAGAATCTTTATGAAGCGCTCAGCTTGCAACAGAGCCTGCCTTCGGGGCGCCTGGAGCCATGGGTGATCAACGCGAACATCGCACGCGCGCTCCCCCGCCGCGTGATGCGCGAATGGCGCGTGCTTCCGTTCCGCATTGCATCGGGAAATATGTTTCTGGCTAGCCCCGAGATTCCGACTGATGATCTGACGAGGATCCTTCGTGGCTTTACGCGGCTCTCGCTGCGGTTTCATTTGGTGACGCCGCAGAATTTTGAAGAGTTGGCGGAAAGCTTGCTGTAGAATCGAGCTAGATATGGCTTCGCTTATCAATGGAGATGCGTCTACGGTGCTGGTTACTATCCAGCACGGAGCAAGGCCAATGACAGCCTGTAGCGCGCTATCCTAAATCGTCGCTTGGATGCTCGTCGCTATTGAGCCTTTGCGATGATGACGCTCTCGGTCGGCCTTGTGAGTTGCCTCGTCGACAGCCTTGATTTATCAAAGACTTAGGGCGTCGACTCAGCGTCGACATAGGAACTACAATGGAGACCATGGGTCAGCTAGGCCTGCCATTTAACGAGCCCATCCTCCCCTTACTCACGCCGGATGAAATATACACCCACGCGGACTCTGAACTACTCGGCCTGCTGGGTGAGGATCGCCGGATTGAGAGGAAGTCCGCGAGAATTGATAGGAGAGCCCTCGGAGATTATTTCTCGATGTGGGCAAACACAAAGCCATCGGGCGGGCTGATCGTCGTCGGAATCGAGAAGGACGGCGGCATATCGGGATGCTCGGGTCTGAGCGCCACGCCGCTAAACGAATTGGAGAAGACTGGCAAGGATTTCTGCCCGGACAGCAGGGCGGAGAGTCGCCGGCTTGCTGTAGTCAACCAAGGCGGACAGCCGGACTTTATCGTTCTTTTTCGGATTCCTTATCGAGAGGATAAGGTTGTCAGGACAGTTGCGCAGAAGGCTTTTGTGCGGGTAGGTGACGAAAAAAAGGAGCTGTCGGAGGAGGAGATCAGAGAACTTCAAATCGACAAGCGAGAACTTGATCTTGAGCGCGAGCCGGTACTCGATCTCCAGTGGGCCGATGACTTCGACTCTGAGCTGATCGACATGTTCTGCGAGAGCGTGAGATCCAAGTGGAATTTAGTAGGCGAACAAACCAGGGAACAAATTCTCCAACATCGGAGGCTGGGAAAGTTCACAGGCGGAGTTTTCACTCCGAATACCGCATGTGTTCTCGCCTTCGCTAAAGATCCAATGGAGAAGTTCCCGGGCTGCAAAATTTCCTTCCTCCGCTACGACGGAGAGCACGAGGGAACCGGTGAAGGGTACAACGTTGTGAAGGACATTCCGATTGAGGGCGCGTTGCCAAGGCTCATAGTCCAGGCAGCGGAGGTATTGCAATCTCAGCTCCGCGAGTTCTCCGCCTTGGGTAAGGATGGCAAGTTTTACACAATTCCGGAATACCCGCGAGCCGCCTGGTATGAAGCGCTCGTGAACGCCTGCGTTCATCGTTCCTACGGAATAAAGAGCAGGCCGGTTTTCGTGAAAATGTTTGATGACAAACTCGTCATTGAGAGTCCCGGCGGCTTTCCCCCAACTGTCACGCCGGCGAACATTTATGAGAGCCACCATCCGAGAAACCCAAACGTGATGGATGCCCTCAAATATCTGGACTTCGTCAAGTGCCACAACGAGGGCACGAGACGCATGCGCGACATCATGGCTGAATACAAGCTGCCGACTCCGGAATTTGAACAAAAGGGTGCGGACGGTGGAACATTTGCCGTGCGCGTGACCCTGCGGAACAATGTCAAGTTCCGCAAAGTACTTCCTGACGCACGACTGCGGGGCTTGCTGGCTGAATCCCGGTTGAAATCCTTGAACCAACGCGAGCGAATGGTGCTTAACTTCGTTGTGGAAAACACGCACATCAATGTGAGTCAATGTCAGCGCCAATTGGAAATGGCACGCTGGCACACGGCTAAGCGATTCTTGATGGGGATGGTCCTTAAGGGCCTATTGAAATACCATAAAGCCTCGCCAGTAGATCGGAGTCGTTCATTTTTTAGCCTTCCATAACACAGTTTATGGGCGACTACCTACCCTTCAGTCACGGCCATCGTGAAGGAGAAACCGCCCGTCCACTCGCATCGCAACACAGCGATTTCCGGGGCGCGGATGTCTTCGCCGCCTAGCAATCGCCCGCGAATCCGTCCCTCGCTGCGGTAACATTCCTTAGTGCAAGCCACCCCAAAAGCACCGCCCGAGATGACCGTCAAAGCGGTCTCGCTCGGCATCTTCCTGGCCTTCGTCTTCGGATCGGCAAACGCCTACCTGGGAATGAAAGCCGGCCAAACCGTCGCCGCCACCATCCCCGCGGCCGTCATCGCGATGGCGCTGTTCCGCATCCCGGCGTTTCGCGGCGGCATCCTCGAACAGAACATCACGCGCACCGCGGCATCGGTCGGTGAAGCGCTGGTGGCCGGCGCCATCTTCACCATCCCCGCGTTCATGATGGTCGACATCGGCGGCCAGCACCTCTGGACCGACCTGCGCTCGCACTATTGGGAAGCCACGCTCATCCTCCTAGTCGGCGGACTGATCGGCGTATTCTTCATCATTCTTCTGCGCCGCCCGCTGTGCGTGGACGCGCCGCTGCCGTGGCCTGAAAGCGTCGCGAGTTACGAAATCGTCAAAGCCGGCGAAGCTTCGGCCACGAAAGCCCCGCGCTACATCTTCGGGGCGCTCGGATTCGGCGGACTCATCGAGATACTCACCGACGACAAAGGCGCGCAGATCTTCCGCGACTATACCGAAGGCTTTCTCCGATTCCCGCGCTCCCTCATCCAACACTTCGATCTCGAAAAGAAGCCCATCGGCGACGTCACGCATTTCGGTGGCATCCCTTGGTCCACGCCCAGCCTTTCGCCCGCGCTGATGGGCATTGGCTACATCATCGGACCCGAGCTCTCCGCCATCAACGTCTCGGGCGGCATCATCGCCTGGTGGATACTGATCCCGCTGCTGCTGTTCTTCGATCCCGATCTGCCGCGCCGCATCGGGACCAATGACCCGGCCGTGGCCGCCAATTCTGTTTGGTTTAACGTCGTGCGGCCGATCGCCGTCGGCACCATGTTGGTCGGCGCCGCCAGCACGATGTACTCTATGCGGGAGTCTTTGTGGACCTCGTTGCGCGGAATCTTCACTGCTTCCGCGGAGGCTGTCCATGAAGCAAAAACGCCCGATCCCAGGGAGCACGACATCCCACCGCGCTGGGTTGTGATCTGCACCGCCGTCCTTCTTATCCCTATCACCGCGATTTATTACTACTTCACGCATGGCATCGTCTCGGCCATCGTCGCGGCAGTGATCATGACTGTCACCGGCTTTCTGCTTTCGGCCATCGGCGGCTATCTGGTCGGATTGGTCGGCAGTTCGAACCAGCCGCTGTCGGGATTGACGCTGGCCGCGTTGATCATCGCCGCCCTCGTGATGTTGACCATCGGCGTCACGGGACTTTCGGGAGTCGCGGCCGTACTCGGCGTCGCGGCCGTCGTTTGCGTGGCCTGCTCGGTTTCGGGATCGCTGATTCAAGACCTGAAGGCCGGACATCTGCTCGGCGGCACGCCCTGGAAAATGGAAGTGGTCGAAATCATTTCGGTAATTCTGCTGGCATTCTTTTTAATGGGACCGATTATTGCCTTACATCAAGCCAACCTCGCGACCGGCGGCATCGGCGGACGGGCATTGCCTGCGCCGCAAGCGGGATTGATGGCTCAACTAGCAAAAGGAATCGTCGGCGGCCAGATGGCCTGGGGACTCCTGGGTATCGGCGCGGCCTTTGGAATCGCGCTGCTGCTGTGCGGCGCTCGCTCGCCGATGCTGATCGCGGTCGGAATGTATTTGCCGTTCGACACCAGCTCGGCCATTTTCATCGGCGGCCTCATTAAGTGGATTCTCAATCGAACCACCGAACGGCGCAGCGCCGAAGAGAAGCTGGTCATCGAGGAGAAGGGAACACTGCTTGCATCCGGCCTGATCGCGGGCGAAGCCATCGTCGGAATTTTGCTCGCGGTCGTGTTTCTCACCGGAGTTCCGTCCATCTTCACCTTCAGCTTTGTCCCGGCCTGGGGCGGATGGCTCTCGCTGATTGGATTCGCCGCGATCGCTTACGTATTGATCCGCATTCCAGCGCAAGCGGACTGATCATTCTTCATCAACAACGACCGCGTAAACTTCACCGGGGCCGTGAACGCCGCGAACCAGGATCTGCTCGATGTCGGCGGTGCGGCTGGGGCCGGTGATCAAGACCATGGAACTGGTTTGATCGGCCGGGCGGGGAAGAATGCTCAGCAGTTCATCGAGGTTTGCGAGAACGCGCGAGCGCGGAATGATGGCGATGTGCGCTGGAGGCAGCAGAGAAATGAGGCGCGCTTCGTTGTGGCTCGAAAGCATCACGAAAGTGCCGGTCGCGGCCAGCGCGTAATCGACGCTGGTGATTCCGATGTCAGTGCTGGCGCAAGCTGCTTTCAACTCCTCGCGATCGGTGAAGGCGGCGTGGACCTGCGGGAGCCCAGTGATGCCGCACTTGCGCAGAAAGGGCGCATTTGACGCGACAGCGCTCTTTTGGACCAGCAATTCCGCAATCGCCGGCACAACCGCAGCGGTATCGCGAACCCGAAAAAACTTTCCGCCCAAGTTTTCGAACTTTTGGCCGAAGAGATCTGCAAGAAGATTGCGGTCCGATCGAGGGATCCGCAATGTGGGGGCCGCCAGTTCGCGTGGCGAAAGCCGGGCCGCCTCGAGAGGAGGCTGGCCCGCGGCCCTCCCCAAAGCTCGCCGGATGTCGCTGAGTATGTGCTCGCGCGCGGTCATCCTGAGCCTCTTCGAGATGCCCACCACTGGTGAAAACTCTGTTGCGCCGGTTCCGGCAACGTGCGTTGGCTGGCCCATTTGTTCAGCGGACCGATCTTCGGGACCAGCGGAAAGAAAAGCGATCCCAGGCTTGCGAGCATCAAATAGATCTTCGGATGAGTTGCGATCCAGGCGAAAAGCCGGAATGCGAATCGCTCCACATCGCCGGATTGCTGCCTCCGTTTTACTTCGGTCACCTCTTCGCGAAGTTTGATCAGCAGCTTCGGAATCTCGATCTTGACCGGACAAACTTCCGCACACGCGCCGCACAGACTAGACGCAAAAGGCAGCCAAGTATCCTCTGTGATGCCGTGAAACTGCGGCGTGATAATCGCGCCGATGGGTCCGGAATAAACCCACGGATAATTGTGCCCGCCGATCTTGCGATACACCGGGCAATGATTCAGGCAAGCGCCGCAGCGGATGCAATAGAGCGACTGCCGTTTTTCCGGATCGGCGAGGAGCCTCGACCGGCCGTTGTCGAGCAGCAGCAAGTAGAATTCGTCGGGGCCGTCGATCTCGCCGGCGCGCCGGGGACCGGACAGAAATGACGTGTACGACGTCAGCGGCTGGCCGGTAGCGCTGCGGCCCAGCAAGTTCAGAAAAACCGCGAGATCCTGCGCGCGCGGAATGAGTTTTTCGATGCCGGCGATCGCGATGTGAATCTTCGGCGCCGACGTGCTGAGCCGGGCGTTGCCTTCATTCTCGACAATTACGATCGCGCCCGAATCGGCAATCAGGAAATTGGCGCCGCTGACGCCGATCTCGGCTTGGAGGAATTTCTGACGTAAAACACCGCGCGCGAATTTCGTTTGTTTCTCGATGACCACTTCGTTTTCGGCGCCCAGCTCCTTGGTGAAAACATCAGCGACGTCATAGCGAGTCAGATGCAGCGCGGGCGCGACGATGTGATAGGGCCGCTGATGCGCAAGCTGGAGAATGTACTCGCCCAGGTCGGTTTCCACCGCTTCGAGTTGATGTTCTTCCAACCGCTCGTTGAAGTGAATCTCCTCGCTGGTCATGGATTTCGATTTCACCAGCATGTGCACGCCGCGTTTCTTCGCTAGATCGAGAACGAAGTCGGCCGCTTCGGCGCCGGTGCGGCAGAAGACCACATTGCCGCCATGCGCGATGACGTTCGATTCCAGTTGCTTGAGATAGTAATCGAGATTTTCGATAGTGTGTTTCTTGATCGCGTTGGCTTCGTTACGAAGCTCCTGGTAATACGGCAGGACGTCGGCGTTGACAACGCCAGCGCGATGATCGATCAAGCGGCGCGTGGCTGTATAAATGGCCAGTTGCAGCCGGGGATCGTCGACGGCCTGTTGAATTTCCTGTTCGGGCGCGTTCATTTTGAAGCCAACACCTCGGCCAGATGCAGCGTGCGGATGGGCAGCCCCGCGCGATCGATGACGCCCTGCAATTGCATCAGGCAACTGGAATCGATGGAGACGACGGTGGATGCGCCGGTCTTCTGAATGGAATCGATTTTGGTGCGCGCCATTGCGCCGGAGACCTCGGGGAACTTTACGGAAAAGGTTCCGCCGAAGCCGCAGCACTCTTCAGCGACGTCCATTTCCGCGAGCGTGAGGCCCTGCACTTTCGAGAGCAGTTTTCGCGGACCGGCTTTGATGCGCAACTCGCGGAGGGCGTGGCAACTGTCGTGATAGGTGACGACGCCGTCAAATCGCGCGCCGACATCGTCGACGCCGGCCACTTCCAGCAGGAATCGCGAAAACTCCCAAACGCGGGGCTCAAGCGCGTGCACCTCGGAAAGGACCTTGGGATCGTGTTCGAAGATATCCGCGAAATGATGCGAGATCATCGCACAGCAAGAACCGGAGGGAACGATGATGTATTCGGAATCGCGAAAGACTTCGAGGAAGTGCCGCGCGATGGTCCGTGCTTGGTCGGGATAGCCGGAATTGAAGGCGGGCTGGCCGCAGCAGGTTTGGGCCTTCGGGAAATGCACCTGGTAGCCCAGGCGCTCGAGCACCTCGGTGATGGCGATGCCGACTTGGGGATAGACCTGATCGACGATGCAGGTGACAAACAGGGCGACGGACTTGCTCACTGGGGGGAGTTTAACATGCCCGGTAGGCTTAGAATAGAAGCCGTGGATTTAGTCACTGTTGCGGACCCCCAGCCTCGCGAGGAGAACTATCTGGCGCTCGAAGGCGGCGACATTTTGTATTTCCCGCGCACCCCGTTTGAGTTTCCAGAGGCGGAGCGCGAACTGCTGCGGAACACGGGGCTATCGTCGAGCAGCCATCACAAGAATATCGCGTACCGGCCGGAAGAGGATAAAGTCACCGGGTTCGATCCTGCGGCGGTTTCCGATCGAGCGAAGCTTCGCGACGCGATGCGGCTGTACTCCGAACGTGCGCTCGCTTTTTTGTGGAAACTGCTGCCTCGCTATATGGAGCAGGCGCGGATCGATTTCGCCAGCTTTCGTCCGCAGGAGGAAGAGGGTCGCGACCTGGCGACCAAGAAGCGCAATGATCTGTTGCACGTGGATGCGTTTCCGACGCGGCCGACTCGAGGCGACCTGATCCTGAGGTTCTTCACCAATATTCACGCGACCAAGCCCCGGGTCTGGATGACGTCGGATCCCTTTGGTGCGCTCGCGCCGCTGTATGCCAATGAGGCCGGGCTCGGCGAGGTGGCGAGGCATCCGAAAGGGCCGCTCGGAGCGCGAGTCTTGGGGGCGTTCGGTGGAGTGGAAGCGAAGCGGTCAGCGTATGACCGATTCATGCTGGGGTTCCACGACTATCTGAAATTCAACGGCGAGTATCAACAGAGCTGCGCGAAATATCGATTTGAATTCCCCCCGGACTCAACCTGGATGGTGTTCACCGACGTGGTACCGCACTCGGTTTTGTCGGGGCGTTACGCGTTGGAGCAGACGGTGATCGTGCGGCGCGAAAGCCTGATGCGCCGGGAAAATGCGCCAATCGAAATTTTGCAGGCGATTTGCGGAAAGCACCTCGCGTAAGCACCCGCAACCCCAGCTGCAAGACGTTGCAACGTTGGTACACTCGCAGTTGGTGCCTCAACTGTCCTGGCCGGAATCCGGCCTGTTTCTGATCTTGCTCGCGGCGTCGGTGTATGGGTTTTGGCGGCGATTCGGCAGGGTATGGCGCGTCATCCGCCGGTCGAAAACAGACCCTGACTTTCGCCTTCAGCCGGTGGGCCGCCGCATTGTGGATTTCATTTGGGAAGTGATGCTGCAGGGAAAGGTGATCTCCCAGCGGCCGTTGCCGGGATTGGCGCACGCGCTGGTGTTCTGGGGATTCTGCGTTTTCGCGCTGATCACTCTCAATCATTTTGCCGAAGGCGTGGGTCTCGGGTTTCTCAAGCGGGACGGCATCTTCGGGCCGTTCTATTTCGGCTTCGCGGCTGTTTTCGCGATCGCCGTAGCGGTATCGATCGCTGGCCTCGCGTTCCGGCGATTTGTGATCCGTCCCAAGTGGCTGGGGCCACTGTCGAAGGAATCGGGCATCATCGCGCTGCTGATCTTTTTGCTGATGGCCACCTATCTCGCCACCTTTGTGCATGGCTGGGAGGACAGCCGTCTGCTGTGGTGGGCGCACACACTGACGATTCTGGCGTTCCTGCCGCTGGTTCCTCACACCAAGCATTTGCATTTGATGCTGAGTCCCGTGACGGTTTTCTTGAAGCGCGACATCTTCAGCAAGATCCCACCGCTCGCGAGCGATGACGACTTCGGCTTGGACACCGGCAAGGACATCACGGAGCTGATCTCGCTCCAAGCGTTCACCTGCGTGGAGTGCGGCCGTTGTACCGAACATTGCCCGGCGGCGAATACGGGGAAGGTACTCAACCCGAAGGAAATCGCGCTGGGCGTTCGAGGGTACCTCAATGAATTCGGACCGGCGAGCGAGAAGCCGCTGCTCGGCGTCCACTTATCCCAAGAAGCCGTGTTCCAGTGCACCACTTGCGGATCGTGCGAGTATCAGTGTCCGGTTGGGGTTCAGCATTTGCCAATGATCATCGGTCTACGGCGCGGTGCGGTGAATACTGGCAAATGGGAAGACGACTACGGGACCAAGCTGTTTCTGAACTTGGAGCGCAACGGCAACGCACTGGGATTCTCCTCCGGCGAGCGCGATAAGTTTATCGATAAGCAGGGGCTCCCGATCTTCGACGGCACGCAAGAGTATTGTTTGTGGCTAGGCTGCATGGGCGGCTACGATCCGCAGGGCAGGGAAATCGTCGCGTCGCTCGCGCGCATTCTGCGGGGGCTGAACATCACCTTCGGAGTGCTCCGCAAAGAAAAATGCACGGGCGACCCGGCGCGGCGGTTGGGCAACGATCTTGCGTTCGGCGAGCTTGCCGAAAGCAATCTGGAGACGCTGCGCGCCAGCCAGGTGCAGAAGATTATTTCCATCTGCCCGCATTGCGTGCGCACCATCAGCACCGATTGGGGCGAGTACGGCGCAGCCCCGCCGATCGAGCATCACAGCGAGTTTCTGGCGCGGCACTTGGATCGTTTGCCCGAGCGGACCGGCGCGGGCGAGAAAATCGTCTACCACGACCCCTGCTATCTGGGCCGGTATCGCAACGTCTACGACGAGCCGCGCGAGG
Organism: Bryobacterales bacterium; assembly: GCA_963772905.1. Taxonomy (GTDB): domain Bacteria; phylum Acidobacteriota; class Terriglobia; order Bryobacterales; family Bryobacteraceae; genus Palsa-89. The sequence continues at coordinate 973,817 of CAVYZD010000003.1, forward strand.
TGGTTCGTAAGTTTGGGACACTGACTGAACCGCGGCGTTCTCACGAGCGTTCATTCTGTTGCGGCGCCGGCGGGGGATTGGCCTTTCTGGGCGAGGAGAAGGGGAAGCGCGTGAGCGCCGAGCGGGCCGAAGAACTGGTGGCGACGGGCGCCAGCGTAGTTGCGGCGGCCTGCCCTTTCTGTAACACGATGTTTCGCGACGCCCTGGCGGGAGTTTCCGCGACGCCGCCCAAGCTGTTGGACATCGCACAAATCGCGGCGGCATCGTTCGCGCCCCAGAACTTGGGCAAGAGCGGGTAAGTCTATCCAATCAAAGTCGTGAGCTCACGCACGATTCCGTCCATGGAACCTGATTCAGTGCGCAATTGTTCGGAGGAGGCTGCGTTTTCCTCCGCACTCGCTGCAGCTGCCTGGGTGACCGTTTCCATCTCGCGGACACCCGTCGAGATTTGATGAATGCCCCGCGCCTGATCCTGGCTGGATTCGCGCACCCCGTCAATGAGGCTCTTCACTTGAGTGGAAAGATCGGTCACGCGCTCCACTGCCTGGGAGACTTTCTCCAGGTTGCTGCTGCCCTCGCGCGACTTGGCGAGGGATTCCTCAATCAAAGCCGTGGTGTCGTGCGCCGCCTGAGAGCACTTTTGCGAAAGGTTGCGGACCTCATCGGCGACCACTGCGAAGCCCAGGCCGGCCTCTCCGGCACGCGCTGCCTCCACGGCGGCGTTGAGCGCGAGGATGTTGGTCTGGAACGCGATCTCATCGATCACTTTGATGATTTTGGAAATCCGGTCGCTTGCCGACGTCATCTCTTGCATGGAAGTCACCATGTCTTGCAGCTTGGCGTTGACTTCCCCGATGCTAAGGTTGGACTCAACGACGGTCGCGCTCGCCGACGAAGTGTGATCCACGGTCTGCTCTGTGGTGGACTTGATCTCGGTGGCTGCGGCCGAGATCTCCTCAATGGAAGCGGCCTGTTGGACGGCGCCCGAGGCGATGGACTGGCTTCCGGACGCCAACTCGTTGGATGCCGCCTGAATGCGTGCGGAAGATTCCGTAAGATCGACGGCAATGGCGGCCAGCGGCCGAACCACCCAACGCTGGTTGAGCATCCAGAAGGCCGCCACTACCAAAATGAGAACCACCAGGCCCGCCACGCTGATTTTCTCCATGCTCTCCAGCACTACGGGGTCTCTGGTCATCGGCGCCTTGAGCACAAAAGCGCCCTTGATATCTCCCGCGTGCATGTTCTCCATGGGAAAGCCGAGCACATCGCGTCCGTCGTGGGTGGGGCTGGTGGCGGGATCGCCATGACAGGCTAGACATCCCTGGACGATGCGAACCGGACGCGCCAGGATTAAGGTGTTCGACGCCGAGTCTTCGGTAAAGAACTCGGGTTGTCCGGCCGCGAAGGCCCGAAACGCGACATCGAATTCGTTAGTGTTGTTCTTGGGATTGCGCGCTCCAGTGCCGGGACGCGACGGCGTGAGAAAAACGAAGCCATCGGCGGATGCGATATGTTGCACTGAATTCCAGCCCGCCACCACCGGAATGCCTTTGTAGAACGTTGTGTGGCGAAGATCCTGGTTTTGTTTCAGGCTTCTTGCGAGCACGGTATTGTCGAATGCGCCGGACTGATGGAGAGTGTCGATGTCTTCAGTGACGCCTTCGGCCTGCCGGATCGTCGAGCTCATCAGGGTTCGAAGCTCATTGATTCGGTTGGCATGGGAAATGGCGTAAACAGTGCCGATCGCGCCCAGCGTGGCAAGCACCACGCCCCCTGCGGCGCAAAGCGTGATTTTGGTAGCGAGTTTCATGGTCGATTCTTTAAGGACCCTGATTTCTCATCGTCTCGGAATGCACATTTAACAGTGGGCTATTGGACGCAGGCAGTGCTACAATCGAAAAGTTGGCGCCCGGGGAGTTTCTGAAGCGCCGGCATCCTGCGAGTGATTCTGGATCGGGCGCGTAGCTCAACTGGCAGAGCAACTGACTCTTAATCAGTAGGTTGTAGGTTCGATTCCTACCGCGCTCACCACTCAAACTAAAAGACTTATGCGGAGTGGTTAGGTCCCGTGGGTGGTACTGCGGGTGGTACTTTTTCAGGAGGCGTGATCGTGGCCCTAAAAATCGATGAGCCGAGATTCACGAACGAGGATGCGATCAAACTTGGCGTTCGACCCCCGAAAGGAAGCGGCCTCCACAGCCTCCGTGATCTCTCAGGCCAGATGATCCGTCGAAATCCGGAGTTACAAATTCTCCGGATTGAAGAGGACAAGCGACCACCCTGGGCGGGGTCGGAAGGGAAGGGACTCGAATTTCTAGGTCAGATTGCCGAGGATACCATTCGTGTCGATCCCGGCCTCTGGGCGAAGATCCTTGAACGTTGCTGGAGAGGCGATGTTTGCCGCGTTCACATCACTGTGGTGAGCGAGCCGATCAATGGCAAACTGATTGTTGAGCGCCCGCGAGCTCTTTCCGCACAAGAGTTCGACAACGAACCACCGGCCCCAGACGAGGAAATGGATGGGGAGATCATTGCGCAGGGCCAGTACGCTGAAGGGGGAAGGCGAGTTAAGACGGACACATTTGACGTCCGTCGCGCTGTCGGTGTGCTACTCACAAGAGTGAGGAAGCTCTCTGGTGAAACGGTGCTTAACATCTAGCCTTCGCGCTTCTCGCGCCGCTGATACGGGCGGCTGAGCTGGAGCGTGGCCACGCGATCGCGCAAGGCATCTATGCAGGCGAGTGCATCAACGTGTGGGCCCTGGAATCCGCATCGAAGGCAGGTCCCTGGCGGTATCGCATCGCAGTCGCGCGCGGGCGCCGGTTCGCGCGTTTTCTTGTGGAACGCAGTGGCGGGCATGGCGCGATTCTACCGCGTTCTTTACTGCTCGATCTAGCTCACGGATTTGGTGAAGAAAAAAGCTGGATTCTCTGCCTTGAAAAAGTCGTACGCATCTTTGCTGGTTACGCTGTTGCTCCCGACGAAGACGGTCGCGGTTCGCTGGGTCTCATCGAAGTCGACGTGGCTGATCATCGCCAAATTTACCCAGCGATTCCCGAACTTCAAAAAAAGTGGCCTGCCTTGCATGATGGTCTCCTTTGGAAAAAGAGGGCGCCGTGCAACCAGCGGCGCCCTTGGCGTGCGCGTGCGACTAGCGCGCAAGACTAGAACGTGTTCTGCAGTAACCCGAAGGGAAACACGGTTCCCGTGCCGGCGTATGCTGGCGACGAGTCGTAGCGCGCAAAGGCCAAAAATGCAGTTTGCGCATAGTCTGCGAAACGCTCGCGAAGTACAAGCAAACTCATGTCGCGCACGCGGCGAACGATAAATCGCTTGAAATCGCCGAAAATCACCGAATTTACGGTGACCTGTGGGCTCGATGCTATCGTCTGCAACGTCGGCATGAAGTTGTTGATGCGAAGCGGATAGCCCAGGAAAGTGTTCGGCGCCGTGGCCTGCAAATTCGGATCGAGGATCGGCCGGCCGAATTTGTCCTTCACTTTGAGGATCGCTTTTAGCGTGGAGTCATTCATCATGAAGCTCCCACCAGGGCGATACAGCGGGTCGACGCTGTGAATCAGGTTCGTCAAGTCGTCGCTTCCGATCGTGTTGCCGCCGGCCGAGGTTCCGTCGTTGGGGCTTGATCCGACAGCGCCAATCAGGTTCCCATTCGCGAGCGTTGAGGTTAGGATACCCATCGGCTGCGAAGACGCGCTGCCCAGACCGTTGGTGAAATCCGCGACCAACGCGCGGCCGAGGCGGATTGCCAACGTGCGGGTGAGCCAGGCTTCGAGGTTGAAGGCGGAATCTTGCAGCAATTCGAGCGAGACCTTCACCATCTTGGAACTGTACTTCCACGAGCCCAACATCACCTGACTGAGCGAAACATCTTGGGAAGTGACTTGTTGTCCCTCGCCGACGCGCTCGCCGCTGATGTTGGTGTCGTTTTCAGCGGGAAATGGCAGCAATTGCCCGGTTGCTGTGTCGATAATGTCAACGACATCGCCGTCCAAAAGCGGGCCATAATACTTCAGCGCTTCGATGATCGCGTTCACGAATCCAACTGGGATAAAATAGCCCTCCGTCGCGCCAGGGTACGCGCCCTGTCCCCCGCCGCCCATATCGCGATATTCCCTTTGCTTCAGGATGTTTCTTTGTTCGTCGGAAAGTTTCAGTTCGCCCAATCGCAAATAGGCGCTGAAGGCTTCGCGGCGCGCGCGCTGCTCGCGAGTTTCCGCGCGGCGCTCCTGGCGCTGTGGAAGGTTCCGGAATTCGCGCGGATCCGGATCGCGGTCATCGTCGAGGGCGCCGAAGCTGCCTAGCGCGCCGCCGGCCATGCCGCCTTCGATGGTCTCGATTTCGTTCTTCAGCGCTCGCGCGCGCTGCATGAGTTGATTGAATTTCGCCTGATCAGCCGCGCTAAGGCGGCCTCTGGCGTGGAGTTGTTTTGCTTCTTTCAGAATGGCGCCGCGTTCTTGACGTAGCGCGACATTGTCTTGCATAAATAGTCCTCGGATGCTGGATTAGTTGCGCGCGCATCGACGCCACGAAGGGGCGATCGCACACCTGATCAGGCTGGCTCGTTATTCAAAACGGCGGCATCCCGCGCCAGTGCTGACCACACTACTTTGCGACAGCACGAACGCGCGAAGGCGGCGTCTATCGCATGTTCTGGGCGGCCTTGCCATCCAAGGCAGTGGCATCCCACAGCCACCCCGAACACACTCTCTGAAGAAAGGTATGGACCGCTTTCATTGTAAACCAACGAGCAAAGAAATGTTTAATCCTCGGCGGCGAGTTCCAACTCCAGCTCGCGGGCCCGCGCATCGTCTTCGCTGTCGAGCTTAATTCCGTATTTTTCGGCCAGCGCTTGGAGTTCCTTCCAGGCCCGCGCCTTCTCGTCTGCGGATACGTCCTTCAGCGTGCTGAAGAGATCGACGGCCAAGCGGACATGCTTTTCGCTTTTGGCGAGCGTGGAGAATCGGACGGGCAACTTCCATGTGCTCTTGTCGGCCGGATCGCCATGAATCAGGAAGGCGGACTGCGGAAGTTCTTCTCCATCGACTTTCTTGGTGTCCTTTCCGCCGTCGCCGTCGTCGCGGTGCGCAGCTCGCATGCTCTGTTCGCATCTGCAGTTCGGATCATCGCAGTCCGGATTCGAGCAATCGTCGCACTCGCCGGCGAGGCATTCTTCGCAATCGCACTGGCATTGATCGTCGTCCAGGTCATCGTCGGCCGCGCGCAGTGAGATCCGGGCTCGAAGCTCCGCCGGCATCGATGCTGGAAGCGATCGGCTGGTGAGCTCCGCGGCTGTCTGCGGATATGCGGCCGACGAGACGGTCGCGACGTCGTGTAGCTTTGCTACGCGGGTGATCGTGCGCAATGGGACGCGCTCGCCAGTATCCGGGTCCTCGGCGCCGTTTTCATCCCATGTCTCATCTTGAGGATCAACGTTGAATGCGAAGCTCGACTGCGACACATCACCGCGCTTGCACAGCTCGGCCAGGTCGCGGGCGTAGGAAACGTCCGGAAGCAACGTCCGGTAATTCAGTCCCTTTGAATCGCTGCTGAGCTTGGTCGTACCGGAAAGCGTGCGGCCCAGGATCTTCGCAGGATCGTGGTTGAGGGTATGCAGGCAATCGAGTTCTGGATCGGCCAGCGCGTCATCGAACGCGCCTGGTTCCAATACCTCTCTCCAGCCGCCCAGGTCATGCGAGATGACGCCGTAGCTTGCCGCGCGGCCCACCAAATAGAGCTTGCCGCCGCTCTGTTCTGTCCGCAGTTCCGTTGCAAAAGATCGTTTTTCCATAAGGTCAGTTTTCTCCTAGTCTCATCGCCGCCAATTTCGCGGCCTTGTTCGTGAATTTGTCGGCCAACTCGTCTCGATGGCGCATGGTGTGCCATGCCGCGGCGACGTTGAATTGGCGCTCGAGCGCGACCAGCGCGCGAATCTCGAGGTTCATGACATGTTCGTCGGTGAGCGCTTCGAGCAGCGCGGCGCCGCCTTCGGGGTCGAGGATCATATAGCGATCTTCGGCGTCTGCGATTTCGGCCGGGGTTAGCGGCGCTGGCGCGGCGATGGCGTTCGCAATATCTCGTGGGCCTTTCATGAAGTTTCTCCTTGGATCGCGGGCGGCCAACATCCAGGGGACGGAGGAATCGGGACGTCGGCGATTGGGTTCATCTGCTCTCTCGTTTCGGCGGCCACTGGAAGACAACCTGCTTCACCGGTAGTCCGTCCAGCGCGGCGCAAACAAGTTGCTCCACAAAAACATTCAGCGATCGCGGCGGGCGAAGGCTGGCAGCGTGCGCGCTGGCCTTGACAGCGAGCTCGGCAGAGATCTCGACACTGCTTTTTATCGGTAGCCGGAACTTCAGATCATCGTCGGGCATTTGCTCTTTCCTCCAACCTCAACCGGCGCTCCTCGCGCTCTTGAGCGTAGGCGTCATCGAATTCCGTTTCACCGAAGAACGGCCCTGAGGTCGGGTACTTCGTTCTGAGCAGTTCTTCGCGATGACGAAACCAAGCCAGCCGCGCGTCATCCCAGCTCTCAAACGGGAAGTCCGGAGCCCCTACCGGCATGCCGATATCGGCGAACTTCAGCCACCAGATTTGGTCATCGGTCAGCCCGCCGATCGCGGCGGGGGACTTAGGTTTCAGGCGCGCCATCGTCGCTCGCTCTCCGGCGGGCGCCCTGGCCCGCGGCGCTCTTGTTCTGGAGCATCAGCCAAGCCCAGAGTGCGCCAGCATTTTAGGAATTGCTCGCCGAGACGGTGCTCGATCGCGAGTAGCGGATTCGGCTTCCCGTCGATCACAATGCCGGCCTTCTTGATTTCGGCGCGGACCTGCTGCAACCGGCTAGCCGTTTGAAGCATCTGACCGACTAACGGCCGAGCTCCTTCAAGTTCGAAGTGCTCTTCCAACCAAGTCAAGAGGCATTTCGCTTCGATTCCCGTGGCTTTGAGCGGCTTTCCCGAGCTATTCATAAAAGTTTTTGGCAATTATTTTCGCGCCGAAGCCCCGGCTGGGGTCACGGCCGGCTTTCAAAATCAGCCGTTGACCGGCTATCCCGTCCTTTCGTTTTAACGACCTGCGGCGCTTCAATTCGCTCCTTCTGTTCGCTGCGCGCGACAGCGGCAGAGATGCACGCCAACGTAAACCGCCTGGTTCGATTGGCTGAGCGGCTGGTTTCGCAGCGTCTCGTATTGCTCCTGGCTTACGATCTCGGTATCGAATCGATCGCCGCGGCGTGTTGCGAGAACATAATCACGAGCGAAACCAGTCCCACCACAGTCGGCGCAATTTCGGCGTGGCAAGTGCATCCCTGTTGGCTTCGATGCCGATGCCGGAATGGTTCTTGCGATCGCGATCAACTCGGCCGGCGTAGGGCATGCGGTAAAGCCATTCTCGTTCGACGTGCGAGAGTCGACGATTTCGGTGATGATGCACTCGGCATGTTCATCGCTCTCCGCCCGGCTCCAGAGCACGCGAAGCAACTCGTCGCGCAAACCATCGTAATTCGCGAATCCGCGTAAGCGGGCGATTTGCTTTTTCAATCCGCTCTCCGTGAGAGTTGTCACCATAAGTCGGGCTCCTTCGTCCAGCCGTGATCGCTCAACCACTGATCCAGCGGCGGCGCAAAGCGGCCGTTCTGTTTCTTCCACTCATCCGTATCGCACCAGAGCGCATGTACGCGGTCTATTTCAGCAAGCACAGTCGCCGCGTTTCCGTTGAGCGATTGATAGATCCGACATGCCTCACCTTGAGCCGATATCCGGTTTCTCTTCTTGGGATGTCTGGCATACAGCTTTTCGATGAACGCGGACACCGGCGTTTCAACCGACGAAGAACGGTCCGAGTGCGTGTGAACCTTTTCATGAACCTGTTCCTGAGCCTTTTCTTCCTTACTGCGCACCGGTTTTGATAGGGCTGAATCGCGATTTTGATAGGGCTGAACCTCATTTCTGATAGGGCTGAGCGGTTCTTGCCTTATCGTAGGTGACAAGGCTGAGCCCTGCTCCATCGCCGGCGACAAGGCTTGCTCTATCACTGCTGATGGGGCTTTCAGGCTCCCGGCCAGGATCGGATGCCACAGGAAGACGCATATTGCCGGGCGGCCGCCGCCCTTTTGGTCACGGCGGATGAACCCGCGATCGACGAGCTCTTTCAGCCATCGATCAATCGTTGGAACAGAGACACAAAGCTCCTCGGCAAGGGTCTCCCGATCGACGAAGCACTCACCGTTCTTGCCCTGGTGCGCTGCAAGCACCCCATACGTGAGCCTACCGCCCGGGCTGATGCCTTTGTATCGGAGCAGCGCGAACGGAATGCATGCGACGTTGTAGAACAAGTTGTGCGGTCGGAACTCATCGCCTGGATTCACGCGCGGCCCGCTCCAAGTTGATCGCTTACATCGAGCCAGTACCTGATCGCCCTCCCAAACCGCCTATACACCGGATAGCCGGGCGGCGCCGTCGTCCTGCCGGCGAGCTTGTCTTTGTACCTCCAGTTCGTCAGACTTTGGCGCGAAATCGAAGTGTGATCCGAATAGACTGCCTCGGTCACCCATTTGCCCGCGGAGGGCCGATTTGCTGAATTGTGAGTTGTGGTCTCGGTGGCTGCGTGCATCTCACCGGCGATCATCAGCGACGAAAGCTGGGAAATACAAGGGGACGAAGCAGGGAAAACTTCTTGGGAAACCTGGGAAATATGGCGGGGAAACCGGGGACGAACCGGGGAAACTGTTACATTGCCAACGCCTTTAGGATCTGTTGCGTCACTTTCGAATCGTCAGTGAACTTCTGGTTGCGGCGCCACTTCGAGAAGTCACTATCATCCACTCCGATCCTCTCCAGCATCTCCTTTTGCGCGCCGCGTTCCGGGTGACGTTTCTTCCAAGAATCGAACAACTGCTGACGGTCCAATGGCACGGGGATAGTGCTGGCGGTTTCGGTGGCCGGCGACTCGATCAGTGTTGACTGTGGAGTCCCAGCGGCGGTCTGGAGCCTCGCCCAAATCTCGGTCTGCTCGTGAGGAAATAGGTCGAAACTGCTGAGTTCCTTTCGCAGCTCGGAAGCGCCGCTGCCACGTTGCATCGCGTCGGACAGGCGTATCAAAGCAACCCTAGCTTCGATCCTTGGCAGCGCCTCATCCTGCATCGACGCAGCACGCCTACGGACATCGTTCCAGTATGGAATAGCCGCTAAGTTTGAATACATCGCTCCCCTTCGCGATTCCCCTCTGAAAAGAAGCCGCCCAGCGGGTGGGGTACCCACTTTCGCCCTGCAGGAGCTAGGGCGGCCATCACTATTCTAACGAACCCAAAATCTCCAGATACCGGGCCGCGATCGCGTTCGCGAGCGGGCGCAGTGACTCGGTCACCAGCGAGCTGGTGATGTAACCCCGCGAGACATCGCCGCCCATGCTATGGCCCATCAGCATTCGCGCCTGATCCGGTGCAGCTCCAAGCTCGGCTAGTGTTGTCCTGAACGTATGCCGCAATCGGTGCGCCGGCCCAACGCCTTCGTTCGGATTCTTCACGTCGATCAGGTGGGCGCCCTCGATCGCCGGCGAAGGAAACACCCACTCCGATGATGGGGGAACGTCGCCACTCGCCTGATAGCGCGTCAGCAATCCCGCAAGAGCTTCATTAACCGGAATCGAATAAGGCCTATCACCCTTGGTCACCCTGAACCGAATCACTTTCTTGTCGAGATCCAGGTCAGCCCACTTCATGGACTCGATACTCCCCTTACGCGCGCCAGTGAACAGCGCAGTGAGCCACCACATGCGTTTTATCGCGCCGAGAGTCTTCACCCCGAGCTCGCGGCGCTCGCCCTTCTTCTTTTCCTCGATCGCGTGCCACCACGCGCGCAATTCGTCGGGTGAATACGCCCAGTCACGTGGCTTGATGTTGTGGATCTCCGCGACCTTCCTTGACCACTCAGGTAAGCTGTCGTCGGCCTCGCGGCACCAGCGGTACGTTGCCGCCAGCAGTCTCACGCATTGGTTACTGGTTGCCGGACCGTGATCGGATGTTATGCGCTGCTGAAGTTGACGGATTGCGAGTCGGTTCTTTCCTATCTCCTCCAAGGTCCGATCCTTCCAGCGAACCAAATAGCGTTGAGCGTTGTACCTGGCAAGTGTGGCCGTCTTCGCTGCCATCTTGCCGGCCGCGGTCTTCGCCTGGATATAATCCTCGATCGCGACGCCCAGCGTAACGACCTTGGCATCTGGATCGCCTGGCTGCACCGCCCCCCATAGCGCCATCGCCTGTTCCTTCGCGGCCTTCAGCGTGATTTGGCCAAGCATCGTTTTCACCAGCTCACCGCCGATTCGCCTTTGGAGCATGAACGATCGCGACGTTGCGCGGCAACGGATGTAAAGACCGGCCGTCCCTTTGACCTTCCACATCCCCGTGTTGAACGCGAGCGCGTCGATCGCTTTTTGATTGGCCTCTACGGTCTTCGAAACAGCGTGTGGGTTCGGTTTTTTCTTCACTTCTCGGATCGGAATCGCCATCGGGTGGTCCTCCTCTCAAGCATCTGATTTTCTGGCGGGTGGTACTGCGGGTGGTACTTTTTTCTGAAAACCGCCAGTTATTGAGAAGTATAGCCAAGTCTGCAATTCATTGATAGTGGAAACGAAGAACTTATCCGCAGGTATCTCAGGTGAGAAGGATTTTCTTGACTCTTAATCAGTAGGTTGTAGGTTCGATTCCTACCGCGCTCACCACCTGCTCCAACATCTCCAAAACGGTTCGCCTGGACGAAAGTACCAACAAAGGAAGGTACACGAGTTCCATAGACAGCATTCAGGTTTCGGATCTTAATTGGACATGACCAGATGTAACACCTGTAACAGCGTGATCACGAGGCACGATTCGGAGTGCTACATCTGCCATGAACCGGTGCCGGGGATGAACAAGCCGTTATGGCGCCGCAAGCGGGAATCGAATCCCAAGCCGGTAGCGCCGGTGACGGCGGTGAGCAACTTGCTGTTTCTGGGATCGCTGGTGCTGACCGGAATCTGTTTGCTAACGCATCAAATTCCATGGCCTGTGAGCGCCGCGCTGTCGGGGATTTTGCTCGCGGCCAGAATCGTGGCGGACCGCCGAGCGACTCCACGCCAAGCGCAGCCTGTGAAAGCATCGAAATCGGCCGAGGTGCCACCGGCCTTGCTGCGGCGAATGACCTTAGGCTAGGTTCTAGCGCTGCGCCCAGTATCGATCGCGCGCATCCACTACCAGATCCTTGCGATCGGTAGTGAGTTGCAGCTTCCGGAATTCGGAAACGCGCACCGGCTGATCGGAAACAAATCCCAAGTTGTATTGGCTGCGCAGTTCCTGCTCGATGATGCCGTAGATCTCGTCGATGCGGTGCTTCTTCGATACTTCGAAAAAGCTCCCTCCGGTCTCTTTGGCCAGACGCTGCATGGCGGTTTTCCCTTCGCCCTCGTAGCCGTAAGCGGGGTCGGCGAAGAGGATGGAATAGATCAGTGTGTCGGCGCGTTGCGCGGCTTCGATGGCGGAGGTGAGCGTTTCGTCGCTGCCGTTGTCTCCGCCGTCAGACAGGATGATCATCGCTTTGCGATTGCGCTGGCCGCTCATGATCTCGCGCGACGCCTTCACAACCGCGTCAAACAGCAGCGTGCCGCCTCCGCGCTGGGCTTGGAGTTGGTTCTTGCTTGGCGTATCGACGTAGGGCAGCGATTGCTCCAAATCGCGGCGCGATGAAGTCAGCTCCTGGCGCGTCATCACCGCCATGTCGAATTGCGTGACGAAGACTTTGTCTTTGCCCTCGCGCAGGACCTGATCCACAAACTGGAAGCTGGCGCTGCGCTCGCTCTCCAGCACGCGCGCCTGGCTCATGCTGGTGTCCACCATCAGGCCGATAGTCAATGGCAGATCGGATTCGCGGGAGAAATACTTGATCGCCTCGGGTCGGCCGTTCTCGGTGAGCGAGAAATCGTCCTTGGTGAGGTCATTGACGATTTGACCCGACTTGGTCCGCACGGTAGCCAGAATGTTGACCACCTTGACGTCGGTGGTAAACGTTGCTTCGTCCTGGCCGGGCGTGGGGGCGGAACCGAGCAGCAGGAGAGCCGACGTGGCGGCGAATGGGCGCCAGAAGCAGTGCATTTCCTTCGATTATCCCATGCTGATCATTTTCTGACACTGCTGAAACGGAGTCAAAATCCGCTTGCTCACGCGCGGGGCTCTGTATTCACCGAGCCGCGACCGTGAGGGAGCCGGTCCCGCTCTGGTACTTTCACCCGCTCAGTACTCCGGCGGTACCAACCCCCTGAAGTACAGGTGTTCTATCGACGGCGCCTAGGGCCAAAGCCTTAAATGTAGGCATGGGTAGATGCATCTATTGTCACAGCATAGTCACCAAGGACGAGGACTATTGCTACACTTGCGGCGACCGCGTCCCGAAGCAGGCGAAGTCTGCGGTGGCGAGGCAGCGCCCGGTGTCGGCGCTGACCAACCTCGTATTCCTGGCTTCCCTCGCATTCACGGCGTACTGCTTCTTCGCCGAGCACAAGCTCTCGCTACCGGCGACCTTGGCGATCTCCTCCGCGCTGCTGCTGATCCGCATCCTTGCCGAGAAGCTTGTCAATCGCAACGTCAACTAACACAGCCGCGTTACAATGCGGGGCAGTGACCACTCGATTCCGCGCTGAACAAGTGGGCAGCCTTTTGCGGCCGCCTGAATTATTGGAAGCCCGATCGGCATGGGCCGCGGGAAAAATCACGATCGAAGAACTTCACGCACAAGAAGACCGCGCCATCCTTGCCGCTCTCGAAAAACAGCGGGCGATTGGGCTGGATATTTTGTCCGACGGTGAGATGCGGCGCGGCTCCTGGCTTACCGACATGGCCGACGCAGTGGACGGATTCGTCAGCGAGAAGGTCACGCTGGATTGGAAGGGGCCGGGCGGCGGAGCCGAGGGCAGCACCGCGCAAGTGGCAGGCGCCAGGCTTCGCAAAGCTCGCAAACTTACCGCTCACGAATTGCCGTTGTTGAAGTCAGCGGCCGGCGGCCCGTTCAAGATCACGCTACCGGCGCCTTCAAATTTTGTGCTGGCCAGTTACAAGCCGGGCGTGACGGAACCGTTTTATCCCACGCGCGCCGATCTGCTGCGCGATTTGGTGGACATCATCCGCGATGAAGTGCGCTGGCTGGTGTCGGAAGGCGTGCGCTACATTCAATTGGACGCGCCATATTACTCGCACTACTTAGATCCCCAGCAACGCGATCGGATGCGCGCAGCGGGCATCAACCCAGGCAAGGAGCTGGTGAGCGCCATCGCAGCGGACAACGCCACGCTCAAGGAAGTTCCGCGCGGGAAGGTGATCGTCGCGATGCATATCTGCCGCGGAAACAGCCGCAGCCGCTGGTATACGGAAGGCGGATATGAGGAAATCGCGGAAGAACTGTTTCCCCGGCTGGACGCGGATGTGTTTCTGCTGGAATACGACAGCGACCGCGCGGGTGGATTCGAGCCGCTGCGTTTGGTGCCGCGCGGCAAAACGGCGGTGCTGGGACTGGTCACGACCAAAGAGGGCAAGCTCGAAACGCAAGATGCGTTGCGCAAGCGGATCGATGAAGCGGCGCGATTTGTTCCCCTCGAGAATCTGGCGTTGAGCACGCAGTGCGGGTTCGCGTCGGTGGCGGCGGGCAATCTGTTATCGATGGACGATCAGTGGCGCAAGCTGGAGCTGGTGGTGGAGACGGCGCGCAAGGTTTGGGGTACACCCTAGGCGCTGGCGGCCTTCAGGCACTCGGCGATTTCTTTTTCTGAAATCGCTCCTTCGCGGATCACCTTCCAGTACGGTTCTGTGATATCCACTGTGGTTGCACCCAAGCCCGCCATCGGTCCGGCGTCGAGGATCAGATCCACGCGCCCGTCCATCACGCCGAAAACGTCAATGCCGCTGCGGCAGGTGGGCTGACCGGATATATTGGCGCTGGTAGCGATGAGGGGCTGATCCAACCAGTCGAGCAGCGCCTGCGCCACGCGCGAGCGCGATTGGCGAACGGCCAGGCGTCCGGTGTTGCCCGTCACCTTGAGCGGCACTTTAGCCGACGCTGGAAGGATCATGGTCAGAGGCCCCGGCCAGAAATGCCGAGCCAGAATGTGAAATCTCGAAGACAGATCGCGAGCCAGCTCTTCAGCCATGAAAGTTCCACTGATAAGCATCGGCAGGGAGCGATGGATCTCGCGCCCCTTCGCGGCGAACACACGCCCGACCGCGTGCAAATTGAGCGGATCGGCCACCAGCACGTACAGCGCCTCGGTGGGTATGGCGACGATGCCCCCGCGCCGCAAGTAGGCCGCCGCGCGCTCGATCGCTTCGGGCAGCGGATGGTCCTGATCGATCTGGATGAGGTCGGTCGCCAAAGATGAGTCTCGCGTGCTGGGCATTTCCGCGCGTCGGTCTGGCCCCAGTTGCCGGGACAGGCGGCGGAAGAACGGGCGTTACATGGCTAGTGTACCTCAGGCGCGCCACTCGAACCAATCCGGTGGGCTAATCATCTTTCGGCTATGATCGATATGTGAAACGCACCATCTGCATCGCGGCTGCCAGCCTGGGTATCGTTTTGCTTTGCGGCTGCAAGAAGGATATCCAGAATCAGGACGCAGTCCGTCAGGGCGTGATGACGTATCTCGGCAAGCGTTCCGACTTGCTGGCCATGGACGTGAGCGTGACGTCGGTCAGTTTTCGCGAGAATGAGGCGACAGCTCAGGTGCATTTCCAGGCCAAGGGTAACAGCTCGCCCAGCGCGGGAATGAACATGGAATACGTGCTGCACCGGCAGGACGGCCAATGGGTGGTGCAGGGCCGCACCGGCGCCAACGCGTCGCACGGTGCGAATGGCCCGCCGGCGAGTGCGGCGCCCAGCCCGGGTGCGTCGCCCGGTCCGCTCGACGGCATGCCTGCCATTCCGGGCGCTGGAGGCGGCGGCTCCGTCAGCTTGCCCCCGGGCCATCCAGCAGTCGGTGCAACAGGGTCGCAGGCTCTGCCGCCTGGCCATCCGCCAATCAATCCCGGTCAGCAGAAGTGAGATCATTTCAATGAAAAAAGTTGCCGTCCTCGGGGGCGGTCCGGCTGGAGCCTTCGCGGCAGAACGCCTCGCGCGAGCGGGCGTCGAAACAGTTGTCCTGGATGAGAAGCTGGCATGGGAGAAACCATGCGGCGGCGGGCTCACTTACAAAGCCTATTCCCGTTATCCATTTCTGCTCGAAAACAGCGTTCCGAAAAGGATCGTCAGCGAGACTTGTCTCGCGGCCCCGCGCGCTGGCGCGGTGAAAATGGATCTCGGCAAGCCGCTGTTGATCTATTCGCGGATAGATCTGAATCGCATGCTGCTGGATCGCGCCGAGGATGCCGGGGCGCAGCTCGAAAAGACGCGCGTGCTGGGAATCGAGCGCGGCGGACGTGGCTGGCGCCTCAAAACTCGCAACGGCGTGCTGGATGCCGACTTCTGCATCGTCGCCACCGGCGCGCGCAATTCGCTGCGCAATGTGGGAACCGAGTGGACCGCCGCCGACACGATGTATGCGCTGGGATATTTCGTGCCCTCGGCGCAGGACCACATCGACATCCAATTCCTGCCGAATTTGGAGGGCTACATCTGGGTGTTCCCGCGCTGCGGACATTTGTCGGTGGGCATTTGCGGCAAGGGCGAACCGGCGCATTCGTTACGTGCGCGCTTGGAACGCTACATGAACGAGAAAGGCATCTCTTATAAGGACGCTTCGTTCTACGGCCACATGTTGCCGTCGCTCGAACATTCCGGTTGGAAAAATAATCGCCTGGCCGGTGACGGCTGGCTCGCGGTGGGCGATGCCGGTGGCTTGGTGGACCCGATCACGGGCGAAGGTTTGTATTACGCCATGCGGTCGGGCGATTTGGCGAGCCAGGTGGTCATGAGCGATGCGCATTCTCTCGCCGAGCGCGCCCAGGCTTACCGCAGCTTGTTGCGACGCGATTTCATCGCGGACCTGGAATTTGGCGCTACGCTCGCGAAACGCGTGTTCCTCGGGCGGTTCCTGTTCAGCACCGTTCCGGCGCGCATGATCGATTTTATTCGCCGCAGTCCGCGGTTTCAGTCGCTGATCGAAGATTTGTTCGCGGGCACTCAGCCGTACTTGGATTTGAAGAGCCGGTTGCTCAAGAATCTGAACGGTACAATGCAGGAAGTGATCATGAATTTGTTTCTGCGCCACGTGGTCCCCGCAACCGAGCCGCGGCCGTGAGGGAGCCCGTCTAGCAATCCCCATGAATCACTCCCGATCCGAGGAATTATTCGCTTGCGCTCAGAAGCTGATTCCGGGCGGCGTGAATTCCCCGGTGCGCGCGTTTCGCGGCGTTGGCGGAACGCCCCCGTTTATTGCGCGCGGCCAGGGATCGCACATCTACGACGTTGATGGCAACGAGTACATCGATTACGTCCTTTCCTGGGGGCCGCTGATCCTGGGCCATTGCTTTCCGCCGGTGATGGACGCATTGCGCGAAGTGCTCGCCATCGGAACCAGCTTCGGCGCGCCCACCGAGCGTGAAATCGAACTCGCCCAACTCATCCAGGAATGCGTGCCTTCTATCGAGATGGTCCGCTTGGTCAGCTCCGGGACCGAGGCCACCATGAGCGCGTTGCGCGTGGCGCGCGGATTCACGGGCCGCGACTTCACCATCAAGTTTGAAGGCTGCTATCACGGCCATGTCGATTCGCTATTGGTAAAGGCCGGGTCGGGCATGGCCACCCTCGGCATCGCGGATACGGCGGGCGTGCCGGAAGCGTTCGCGGCTACAACGATCGCGCTTCCTTTCAATTCGATCGCGGCCGTGGAATCCGCGTTCCGCGAGCATGGCACAAAAATCGCGGCTGTGATCGTCGAGCCAGTGGTTGGCAACATGGGGTGCGTTCCGCCGATCCCGGGCTTTCTCGAAGCGTTGCGTGAGATCACGGCCCAGCATGGCGCGCTGCTGATTTTTGATGAAGTGATGACCGGGTTTCGTCTGGCGCTCGGCGGTGCGCAACAGCGCTTCGGCATCCGGCCCGATCTCACGACGCTCGGCAAAATCGTCGGAGGCGGAATGCCGCTCGCGGCCTACGGCGGGCGCGCCGACATCATGAGCAAGATCGCGCCGACGGGTCCGATTTATCAGGCCGGCACGCTGTCCGGAAATCCGATGGCGGTGAGCGCCGGGATCGCCATGCTGCGGTATTTGCAATCGCATCCCGAGGTTTACGACATCGTCGAAAGCCGCGCCGCGCAACTGACGGCGAATGTGCCGGCCGGGATCACCGTGAATCGCGTGGGATCCATGTTCACCTTCTTCTTCACGCCGGGCCCAGTGACCGATTGGGAATCGGCCAAGCGCGCCGACACCGGCCGGTTTCGGCAATTCTTCCATTGGATGTTGGATCGCGGCGTCTATATGGCGCCCTCGCAGTTCGAAGCTGGATTCATTTCTGCGGCGCACAGCCAGCAGGACATCGCCCGCACCGTCGAAACCGCTCGCGAGTTTTTGTCACAGTAACGCAACATTGTTTCGCTAGCCTGAGTGCGAAGGTTGTGGTCCTAGTTTCGCGCCATGTCCCAGTCTCCAAACCCAGCCGCGCCGCAACAAGTGGAGCCTCTGCTTGCGTTGGCCACGAAGTTTCTCCAGGCTGGGCAGCCAGCCGATGCGATCGTGCCTTTGCGCGATGCAGCACTGCTGCAGCCGTCCAATCCCGACGTCCAGCACGATCTCGGCCTCGCCTGTCTCGAGGTCGGCCACATATCAGATGCCATCGAGGCATTTGAGCGGGCCGTCGCCAGCAACCCGCGCTACACCGATGCATATTTCCGCCTGGGAATCGCCTTGGAGAAGCGGGGCAATATCGGCAGCGCAATCGTTGCCTACCACCGCGCCACTGAGCTCGACCCATCCCTGACCGAGGCGTGGTTTCGCGCCGGCGCCCTGGTCTACACACTGGGCCATCGCGACGAGGCGATCGGCTGTTTCCGCCGTGCGGCGGCAAATGGTGACAACAGCAGCTTCGCCCGCCTTGCCAAGGCGCGGGCGCTGCTGATCGAGGATCGCAATCAAGAAGCCGAGCGGGTTCTGCGAAAGATACTGGCGCTCGATCCGGGCAACGCCATGGCGCACGATCTGCTGGGCAATCTGCTTTCTGAGTTCGGCCGTTTCGACGAAGCTCGCGAATGCTTCCGGCGAGCGATCGAGATCGCGCCCTTGCTCGCGGGAAGCTACTACGAATTGGTCCGCTGTCGCCCCGTCACGAGCGCTGACGACGGTTTGCTGGAACGGATGGAAGCCGCCCTGGCCACGCCGGGGCTGGAAGCGGCGCAACGCCTTCGGATTCACCTCGCGATCGGCAAGGCGGCGGAGGATCTTGGCGACTACGCTTTGGCCATGCAGCATTTCGACGCCGCAGACACCGTGCGTCGGGACTCTGCGCCGTTCGACTCGGCCGCGTTCTCCACCGAGATCGGCCGCCTGATGGCCCGCTTCACACCCGAATTGATTGCGCGCGCATCCGAACTCGGCATCGGCGATGTGACGCCTGTGATGATCATCGGCATGCCGCGTTCAGGCACAACTCTCGTCGAGCAAATCGTCTCCATGCATCCCGAGGTCGGCGCCGCCGGAGAGTTGAATTTCTGGAACGAGCGCGGGGCGGCTGGCAACCAAACGCCGTTTCTCGCCAAGACGGCGGCGGACTATCTCCGTGTGCTGCGCGCCACTGCGCCGAAGGCAGCGCGAGTGACCGACAAGATGCCCTTCAACTTCCTCTGGGCCGGGCTGATTCACTTGGCGTTCCCCCGCGCAGTCATCATCCATTGCCGCCGCGCTGCAGTGGACACGGCGCTGTCGATCCATCAAACTCATTTCCATCCGGCCCTAGCGTTTCCGACCGGAGGCGCCGAACTGGTTGCGTATTTCCGCAGTTACCAGCGGCTCATGGATCATTGGCGGAGTGTGCTGCCGGCGGATCGCTTCATCGAAGTCGATTACGAGGACCTGACCCGCACGCCTGAACCAGTGATCCGGCGGATCGTCGCGGCCTGCGGCCTGACCTGGCATGATGCGTGCTTGCATCCCGAATGCAATCCGAGGGCTGTGAAAACCCCCAGCAAGTGGCAGACCCGGCAGCCGATCTATCGCACCTCCGTGGCCCGCTGGCGACGTTACGAACCATGGCTCGGGCCCCTGCACGCGCTCGCCGAAGCGGATCTGGCAGCTGGCGCCGCTCGCTGACCGGGGAGCTGCAAGCGTCACAATCCGGAATCACGCTTCACAATCCGCGACAAAGATCATCGTTTCATTGAACCGCAACGCGATTGAGCATCAGTCTGTAAAGATTGGCGACTACCCTTTGTAAGGCGGTGGTCGTATTTCACCGCAATCTCGCACGGCCAATCCCGTTGCGCTGCAGAAAAAATCTAAGGAGCGAGTACATGTCCCGAAAGTTCTTCCGAAATAGCTCTCGAGAAAAAAAGAAGTCTAGGATCAAACGCCTGAGTCCACTCGCCAGTCTGCTGGCGGCCGGGCTCGGCTCTGCGGCGCTCGCCGTTGCTCAGTCCAACCCATACCCGACCTACGTCGCCGGCCCACAGTCGGACGGCTCGTGGGTCGTTAGCTCTGGCCAGGTAATCACCCCAGCCGGCATCCAAGTTGACCTCGGCATCCGGGTCCGTGCGAAGGCCATCGCGCTCAACCCTAACACCAGCACTCGCACCGCCGCCGTGCTCACCATGGGCGCGTCGGAGGCGGTCGAGGTGTTCGACACCGATACCGGTGCCGTTCTGCAGATCTACACCACGCTCGGAAACGATTCGAGTGGGAGCTATAACGGCATAGCGTATTCGGCCGACGGCAAGTACCTGGTGTTCAGCCAGGACAGCAGCCATGTCACCATCGCCAAGGTCACCGCAGACGGATTGCTGGAAGATAACGCCCAGGTCAAAGTGCCGCCCAACAATACCTTCATCACCTGCTTTCCGAACAGCGCTCCGGGCGCTTATGCCAATCCCTGCGGCTCATTCTACACAGCGAGCACCTCTTATCCTGGCGGCCTCGCGCTCTCAAGTGATGGCAAGAGCGCTTATGCCCTGTTGAACCAGAACAATACGCTCACCAAGATCAACCTGACCACGACACCCCCAACGCAGGGTACACAGATCCGCGTCGGCAACGCCCCGCACAGCGTCGTGATCAACAGTGCGGGCACCACCGCCTACGTCAGCAACGAGGGTGGCCGGGCCGCTTTGCAATCGGACTTCCAGATTTACTCCGCCGGCACTGAAATCGTCGCCGACCCGGTGGTGGGCGCCGCGATCACCGGTACTGTTTCTGTGGTTAATCTGGCCTCGATGACGGTCACCGCTACCATCGCGACGGGCCTTCACCCGACTGGGATGGCGCTTTACGGACAGTTCCTGTTGGTCGCCAATACCTATAGCGATAGCATCTCGGTTATCGACACGACCTCGAACACGGTGGTGCGGACGATCAACCTCGGGCTGCCGATCGGAGTGCCAGGCGAAAGCCAAGCAGCCTATGGCGCCGCGCCGAACTCCATCGCCGTCGATGCCGCAAACGGCGTTGCCTACGTCGCTCTGTACAATGCCAACGCGATCGCGGTGGTCAACCTCGTTCCCTTTGGTGGGAATCCTGTCATGGGCATGATCCCGGTAGCCTATGCGCCGGCCTCCGTCGTGCTGGATACCGCCGACAAGAACAATCACGTTCTCCTCGTTGCCAATGACAAGGGCATCGGCACGCGTTATTCGTTCGAGACTGACCACGGCGTCACCGGCTACAATACGCACCAGGACAATGGCACCGTCAGCATAGTTCCCGTGCCAAACAACGGGCAATTGAAGCAGATGACCAGCCAGGTTTTCCAGAACAACCACTGGGATCTGACGCAAAATATCCAGTCTGCCGCTGGTGGCAGCTCCCAGACCAAGCCGGTCGCACTCCCCGCGAAGATCGGCGATCCGTCGCTGATCAAGCACGTGTTCCTGATCGTCCGTGAAAACCGCACCTATGATCAGATCCTGGGCGACGTGGCCGCCGGCGATGGCGACCCCTCGTTGGCAGTGTTCGGCGGCAAGGACACTCCGAACGCACACGCCCTGTTGCAGCGCTTCCCTCTCTTCGACAATTTCTACGACCCGAGCCGCCAATCGGCCGACGGTCACCAGTGGATCACCGAGGGCATGGCGCCCTACGCCGACGACATCCAGTCGCCTGACTGGGTCCGTAGCTATCCAGGCGGGAACGCCGGCGATGCACTTGCCTATCAGAAGAAGGGCTTCCTGTTCTCGGAAGCGTCGGCCGCCGGTCTGCCCGTGAAGATCTACGGCGAATACGTCGAGTACGATACGTTCCAACAGCCGAACGGGTCGACCAGCGAGCCGAGTTGGAGCCAGTTTTACGCCGACTCGCAGTGCTTCGAGGGAGGGCCTGGTTGCGCAGCACCCGGCGTATCGGGCGAGAAGACGCTGTATTATCAAAACACGATCCTGGCACACTCCTCTGTTCCGGCCGTGTCTAACCGCCTCGTCACGAACTTCCCCATATTCGATCTGGGCATCCCCGATCAGTTCCGCGTCGATCTGTGGGTGCAGGACTTCAACAAGGACCTCGCGGCCGGAACGGTGCCCACGTTGAGCATCCTGTGGATCATGGACGACCACACCGGCGGCCCGCCCACCCCTGACGCCGAGCAAGCCGATAACGACTTGGCCGTGGGACGCATTATCGACTACATCACCCATAGCAACGTGTGGTCCACGTCGGCGATCTTTATTGAGGAGGACGACGCGCAGAACGGCGTTGACCACGTTGACGGTCATCGCAGCCCAGGCTACATCGTCAGCCCATTCGCCGTGCAGCACGCGCCTACCGACCACACCTACTACACGCAGGTCAACATGACTCGGACGATCGAGCAAATCCTCGGCCTGACGCCCATGAACCAGTTCGACCTGGTGGCGTCGCCGATGACGACGGCTTTCGTCCAGGGCACCCCGCCCGCGAGCAACTTCGCGCCGTGGACTCACGTGCCAAACCAGGTCGCACTGGACATGGGCGTCACAGTGAGCCCAGCCGACAAAACAGACAGCGCTGCGGTCAAACACCTAAGGGCGGCTTGGCTTCAGAAGAGGAAGCAGATCTTCGCCGGCAAACTGTCCAAGCCCGACGCCGAAGACCCGGACACCGTCAACCATCTGAACTGGTACATGGCGACCGGGTTTAAGCGACCCTATCCCGGCGAGAGCAAGGTTCGCCCCCCGAGCGACTTCACGAAACCAGCACCCGCCGGCGATTTGGACGATAATTAGAGCACGTTCCGACTGCAACGACCCTCTCCCCGATAACCCGGGGAGAGGCCATCGAATAATAATCTGGCGTGCCCACTCTGAGCGGCGACATCCGCTCGCCATGAGTAAGACGTTTTCACGGCCACGTAACAACAGAAGGTTAACCTTGCGAGGGATGTTATGAAAAAATCTTACTTTCCTTTGTCTTACTCTGTTTCGCTACTGCTCATTTTGTTAGGCGGCACCACGTGGGCGCAAGTTGAAAGTTCCTCGCTGACCGGCACGGTGACCGATCAACAGGGCAAGCGCATTCCGCAAGCGAAGGTGCGAGCCACGCAGGCGGCGACTGGACTTCAGCGGGAAACGGAAACGACATCGCAAGGCAATTACCAATTGGTCGACTTACCGGCGGGGACTTTCTCGGTTCAGATTTCGAAGGACGGATTCTCAACGTTTCGAGCCGAGCGCGTCGAGCAGATCGTGGGCCGAACCCGGACACTGAACGCGAGACTGGATGTCTCGGGAGCCACGCAACAAGCCAGCATCACCGAACCCCTGGTGCAACTCGACCGCGTGGATGCAACCGTCGGCGCGCCGGTGGAACAAGAGCAGATCAACGAGCTTCCGATCAATGGCCGCGGCTGGGCGACCCTGACCGCGCTTGCCCCGGGAGCCATCGACAATGGCGCAGGAGATCAGCGCACGATTCGGTTCGCCGGCCACGGCCTGGACGACAACAATCTGACGCTGGACGGAGTGGATGCCACCGCCGTTTACAACCAGGAGCAACGCGAGTACATGCGGCTGAACATACCGCTCGACTCCATTGACCAGTTTCAAGTGCAATCGCAAAACTTCGGAGCGGACGTTCAAGGGGGCACAGCGGGCGGACAAGTCGCGGTGGTTTCGCCGTCCGGAACAAACAGTTTTCACGGGGATGCTTTCGACTACTTCAGAAACGACGCTCTGGAAGCTCGTACGCCCTTCAATGGGCCATCGCCGAACCCGTTTTTGCTGAACCAATTCGGCGCTGGAGTGGGCGGCCCCATCGTGCATGACAAGACGTTTTTCTATGCCAACTACGAGGGCCTGCGCCAGCGGCTGGATGGAACACAGATCGGATTGGTGCCAAGCCCGAGCTTTCTCGCCCAGGCGGCCCAGACGTCGCCCGCGCTGCTGCCGATATTGAACGCTTATCCGCTGGGAACATCGCCAACGTCGAAGCCGAACGTGTGGAATTATGTGGCGCCGGGCAGGCAGATTGATAACGAAGACTCCGGGATGATCCGCGTGGATCAACATTTCTCCGACCGGACCACGGCGTTTCTGCGCTTCAATTCGGACGAAGCCGTCGAACAAACTCCCACCGGCCAGCTCGCGGTGAAGACCGGGATCGACACCAAGTTCAACAACGGCGTGGCTGAGCTCACGCACGTTTTCACACCCACTTTGGTGAACGACCTGAAGTTCGGCTTGAATCAGACCATCTATCACACCGCCAATCTCTCCCCGGTTCCTTTCGGCGTGAGCGTTTCGGGATTCAGTTCTCTGACCGGCGCGTCCACCACCGATTACCCGTCCAAGAGCTTCGACTTAATCGACGACTTGGCGTGGGCCAAGGGCAAACACACGCTGAAGTTCGGATTTGAGATCCGATGGGTGCTGCTCAACCAGGGTACGTCGCAGAGCGGGACATTGACTTACACTTCAGCCACAAACTTCCTGAACAATGAAATGGGCACGGCTTCTTACACTGCGATACTTCCCCTGGTGCGGCAACGAAAAACGCAGTATTGGGGCTACGTTCAGGACGAGTGGAAGGTGACCACGAATCTGACCATCACGGCCGGCATCCGGTACAACTTCTTCAATGCTTTGCACGCCATCAACAATGATGATGTGCCGTTTGATTTTGGCACCTGCGGCGGCTATTGTCCCCGCACCGACTCGTTTTTCCATCCACGCTATAACGACTTCGACCCGAGGCTCGGAATTGCCTGGTCCCATGGCGACACGGTTCTGCGCGCCGGCGCCGGGATCTATCATACCGACGGGCAGGAAGACGACCAGAATCTGCCGATCTCGAATACGGTGGACCGTTACTCATTCAGCAACACCGCATTTCCCACGCTTTCGTTTCCTTTGACGCCGTTTCTCCTCTACGCGGAAAACGGTGGTTTGGGAGTTGTCTCGCCGCGCGACCTGGATCGCAACCGGAAGGATGATTACGTCGCCGCCTGGACTGCTTCCGTTCAGCAGAAGCTGCCGCGGAACATTTTGGGAACCGTGACTTACTTGGGCAACAAAGGCACCGATGTTTTGACCACCACTTATACGAACCTGGTGAATCCGGCCACCGGCGTCGCGCCGTACCCGGCATTTGGTCCTGTTTCGTGGCGCGGAGACGTGGGCAACAGCACTTTCCATGCCTTGCAATTGAACGTTCGCCGGGCCTTTCAAAGCGGATTCCTGCTCTCGACGAACTTCATGTGGTCGCATTCGATCAATGACGGCAGCATCGGCGGAGGCGAGTCCGATACGCCGCAGGATTCCTTCTGCCGATCTTGCGACAAGGCCAGCAGCGATGACGATGTACGGCTGATGTTCAATCTTTCCGCTGTCTATCAGCTGCCTTTCGGCGCGGGCAAGCCCTACATCAGCAACCCCGGCGTCGCGCGGGCCATATTGGGGAATTGGGAACTGAGCGCGATCGGAACGGCCCAGAGCGGCCTGCCGGTGAACATCACCATCGATCGCTCGAACGCATCCGTTCCGGGTCTATTTTCTATTAGCGGTGCGGAGCGGCCGAATTATGTTTCCGGTGTCTCGCTGACGCCTGCCGGCGGATCCACTCCTGCCGATTGGATCAACCCCGCCGCGTTCTCCACGCCCGCTTCACAGACCTTCGGAAATCTGGGGCGAAATGCATTTCGAGCGCCGGGGATTTCGCAATTGGATCTGGGGCTATCGAAATATGTGTCCCTCACCGAACGGATGAGCATTCGCTTGCGCGCCGACGCGTTCAACGTGTTCAACCGGGCTCAGTTCGGACCACCCAACGCCGATGTTTCCGCGGGTAACTTCGGCGTCATCACGACCACCATCAGCAATTACGCTACCGGCCGAGGCACGCCGCGCGAGTTCCAGCTGTCAGCCAAAATCATTTTCTAAGTTCGCGAGATCCAGGTCGCCTCGCGGTTATCTTTTTTGATCGAGAAAATTCTCGGCCCCGCCGCACATAGTGCCCGTGGACCGCATCATCCGCCCGTTCATTCTCACTGTTTTGTGCGTTACGTTTCTGGCCGCGCAGCCGGCCGCGGCTCAAACTGTCGATGACACGCAACTCAAGCAGGTGATTATTTTTGGCCGCCATGGCGTGCGCAGTCCTGTTTTGCCTAACGACCTCCTCAACCGTGCCTCCGCACTGCTATTCCCGACGTTTACCGATAAATCGGGTGCTCCCCTGGGTAGTGCGGTCCTCACCCCCAACGGTGGCACGATTGAGACTCTTCTCGGCGGCTACTTCCGTCTTTGGCTCACCAAGGAGGGGCTGCTCACCGGCAACGACTCCGCCGACGCCAACTTCGTCTACTTCCGGGCCAACGACACTCCGCTGATCACTCTGACTGCACAAGCCTTCGCGGCCGGGATGCTCCCAGCGGCCACTGTAACCGTCAATACCTACACCGCACCGGCCGACGACCCATTGTTCGCTCCGGTGGCTGCGGGTGTTGCGGTGCTCGATTACCCAGACCGCGGTCGCGGCCGTGAACGGGCGCCTCGGCGGTGACCCTTCATCGCTGGCCTCTTCTTATGCTGCCGAGCTCGCGCT
Source organism: Bryobacterales bacterium (assembly GCA_963772905.1). GTDB lineage: Bacteria > Acidobacteriota > Terriglobia > Bryobacterales > Bryobacteraceae > Palsa-89. The sequence continues at coordinate 1,000,000 of CAVYZD010000003.1, forward strand.
CACACGGTCGGTTTTGTTCGACTATTCCGTCAACGAGACTCCGCCGCCCCCGAAACCACCGAGTGTTATGACCGACGTCACCGACTTCACTTCCGATCCCATCATCGCTACAGCCGGAAATTCTACTGTGCCGGTCGGCCTCGGAGGGCTGGGCGATGTTACTGATGCCATCGATCCTTTCCTCATGGAGTACGCGACTGGGCTGCCGGATTCAGAGGTTGGTTGGGGCCAGTTGACTGCCGGCAGCATTAGCCAGATCTTCCGCTTGTACGATCTTTTCCTCGATCTGGAATTCCGCACGCCCTATCTGGCGAGCGTGCAGAGTTCCAATGTGGCCTCCCACATCGTGCGCTCCCTGGTTCAAGCGTGCCAGTGGGAATATCGATGACGGGCGCACTGGGAAATCCGTCCACCAAAGTGATCGCGTTGGTCGCTTCGAACACAAATATCACTGGACTCGCCGGACTGTTCCATCTGGACTGGCTGCTGCCGAGTTACGAAGCCGACGTTAGCGCTCTGAGCGGCGCCCTGGTGTTCGAACTCCGCCAATCGCAGAGCAGTGGGGAGTATATCGTCCGGGCCATCTTACGTCGCGCAGACCATGGACCAGTTGCGCAATCTGACGCCCCTGACACTCGCCGCGCCGCCGCCCAGCGCTCCGGTCTTCATCCCCGGCTGCAGTATCGGCAACGCGACCTTCGATTGTCCGCTCTCGAAGTTCGTAGCAGTTGCAAACCAGGTGATCGATCCGCATTCGGCGGACTTAGTGCATTAGCTCCATGAAAACTCACCCACTCCGCCTCCTGCCATTGGCGCTTGTCTGCGCCGCCTGTTTAAGCGCGCAACCAGTCGACGACACGCAACTCAAGCAGGTGATCATTTTCGGGCGCCACAGCGTGCGAGCGCCCACCGCTCCGAACACTTACCTGAATCAGTACTCGGCGCAAAATTTCCCGGACTTTCTTGTTCCAATGGGCTTTCTGACTCCCAACGGTGAGCAGCTCGAGACCATCCTCGGCGGCTACTACCGAAGATGGCTCACGCAAGAAGGTCTGCTCACCGGCAACGACGCCAATGACGCGAACTTTGTCTATTTCCACGCCAACGCGATTCAGCGCACGGTCGACACCGCGCAACATTTCTGGGCCGGCTTTCTCCCGCAGGCACCGATCAACGTTTACTACCTGACGCCCTCCACGGCCTTCGACCCGCTGTTCGATCCGGTAGACGCGGGTGTGGCCCAGCTCAATCCGCAGATAGCGGCCGCATCCGTTATGGGACGTCTCGGCTCCAATCCCCAAGTGCTCGCTTCCGCCTATGCCCCCGAATTCGCCCTCGCGCGCTCAGTTCTGCTCGGCTATCCCATCAGCCAGACTCCGCCGCCCCCGCTGCCGTCAAGTGTAATGTTCGACGCCACCGATTTCGCCGCCAATCCCATCGTCGTCACGGCCCAGGCGCAGGGGTTGGCGATCAGCATGGGAGGGCTGACTACGGCCAACAGTGTCATCGATCCTTTCGTTATGGAGTACGGAGACAACCTCCTGGTCGGCTGGGGCCAAATGACAGAAGCCGGTGTCAGCCAAACCTCGCGCATTATAGGGATGCAACTCGATCTGGAATTCCGCACCCCCTATCTGGCGAGCGTGGAGAGCTCCAATGTGGCCTCGCACATCGTTCGCTCCCTGGAACAGGCATCCACGGGGAATGCGATGTGGGGCGCGCTGGGACATCCGTCCACCAAAGTGATCGTCTTAATCGCTTCCGACGTCAATGTCTGCGGACTCGCCGGCCTGTTCCATATCGACTGGCTTGTGCCGGGGTACCAGCAAGACTTCTGCGGCCCGGGCGGCGCCCTGGTGCTCCAACTCCGTCAGTCGAAGAGCAGCGGGCAGTATATCATTCGGGGCTCTTACATCGCGCAGACGCTCGACCAATTGCGCAATCAAACGCCCCTCACGCTCGCTGCGCCGCCGGCCATCGCGCCGGTGTTCATCCCGGGCTGCAGCACCAGCAATGCCACCTTCGACTGTCCTCTCGCGACGTTCGTCGATCTCGCAAACCAAGTGATCGACCCGCAGTCCGCCGACTTAGTGAATTGAAACCGCAGGAGCTTCATCCATGACAAGCAAAATGTTCGCGTGTGTTCCGGTCTTGCTGGCCGCGCTGGCCGCCGCGCTGGCCCAAGCCCAGTCCACTACCCCAGCGCTGCCGAATATGGGCCAAGACCTTACGCCGGCAAGCACGGTAATGCCGTTGAACCCCGGTCTGACCCAGAATCCTGATTGGACAGCCACCCACGCGGTATCGAGCGTTGTCAGCCCGCTTGGCGACACGTTGCTGGTGCTGACCAGCGGGTACAACCGCGTCTACAACAACCCGCTGCCGAATGTAGGCACAAACCCGTTGCTGGTGGCGTTCGATCCCGTGGACTCGACCGAGCACGTGTTCGTTTACGACCTTACGACCACCACACCGACCCTGAAGCAAGTACTGCCGATCACCAATACTTACAGCGGAATCGTCTTCGATCCAAACTATCCGGCTTTCTACGTGGCCGGCGGCCCCAGCGACAACATCCACATCTTTACGCTTGGCGCCAGTACCGGACTGTGGGCGGAGGCCGCGAATTCGCCGATTTCTCTAGGCCACGGAGCACTTGGAGGGCTGGGCGCGAGCGTGACACCTTGCGCCGCCGGCCTCGCAATTTCCAGTGACAGCCGGACGCTGGTCGTGGCAAATTTCAGCAACGATTCCATCACTGTCTTCAGCCGGGGCCCGGGCGCCTTTACCACAAATTGGTCAGCCGGCACCGAGCTCGACCTGCGGCCGGGCAAGAGCAACCCCGCGCAGTCCGGCGTTCCGGGCGGCGAATATCCGTTTTGGGTGGCTGTGAAGGGCACAGGAACAAGCGCGACCGTATATGTCTCCAGCATTCGCGATCGCGAGATCGACGTCGTGAGCCTGAACGGGGCGCCTAAGGTAACTGCGCGGATTCCGGTGAAAGGCCAGCCCAACAAGATGACCCTGAACAGCGCCCAGACGCTCCTGTATGTGGCCGACGACCAGGCCGACACCGTTGACGTCATCGACACCACCGCGAATGCGGTTCTGGAGAGCATCGCGGTAGTCCCTTTGCCTACCGCGCTCGCCACGAACAAATACAAGGGTGCGAACCCCAATAGCGTGACGCTCTCGGCGGATGAGACGCAATTGTTCGTGACCAATGGCACTCTGAATTGCGTCTCGGTGATCGCGCTCGGCGGAGCCAATAGCGGCGATCAGGTGATTGGTCTCATTCCGACCGGCTGGTATCCCAACTCGACGAGCTTGAGCCTCGACGGGAGCACGATGTACGTGGTCAACGGCAAGTCTCCGACCGGTCCCAATACAAGTTGGTGCTATGGCGGCTATGGGCCCCCCGGTGCGAAGAATTGCATGCCGGCCAATCAATATAATCCCCAGTTGACCAAAGCCGGTCTCGAAGCGTTTCCGCTGCCGAGCACAGCGCAGCTCCAAGCGATGACCGCGCAAGTCATTACCAACGACCGGCTGACCTACACCGAAAGCTCCGCCGACGCCGCCACCATGGCAGCCGTGCGGCAGGGCATCAAACACGTCATCTTCATCCTCAAAGAGAACCGGACTTACGATCAGATTCTCGGGGATCTGCCACCAGTAAATCCAGCGGTACCAAATGTGCCCGACGGCGATTCTTCGCTGACTGAATTTGGACAAAAGGTCACGCCCAACGAGCATAACCTGGCGCTGAACTTCGTAACGTTAGATCGCTTCCTGACCACCGCCGAAGTCAGCGTGGACGGCTGGCTGTGGTCCACCGCGGCGCAGTCTCCTGACATGCTCGAGAAGGAATGGCCGGTAGCCTACGCCTTCCGCGGCCTCAGCGATGAGTCCGGCGGTACGAATCGTAATGTGAATGTGGCGATTGCTACCGTCGCTGGGCGTCAGAAGACCAATCCCCTTACGCCATCCGATCCGGATCTGTTACCCGGCCCGACCGACGTGGCTGCACCGGATGGGCCAAACCATGAAATCAATACCGGCTACTTGTGGGACAATGCGCTGCGGGCGGGTCTCACGGTTCGCAGCTATGGTTTCTTCTTGGATGGGTCCCGCTATAGCTCGTCCACCAACCCCATTCCTGTCGTTCGCAATGCGTTCGCCACCGGGACCGTCGTTGCCTATCCGACCAACGTCGCCCTGACGCCATTCACGGATCCGTACTTCCGCGGCTTCGACAACGCGCTTCCGGATTTCTACCGCTATGCGGAATGGTCGCGAGAGTTCGATGCCAACTACGCGAGCAATGGCACGCTGCCAGCGTTAAGCCTGGTTCGCCTTATGCACGATCACACGGGAAACTGGACTCCGGGTCCTGGGGGCAATCCACCAGCCGCGATCGACGGCGTGAATACTCCGGAGCTGATGGTAGCCGATAACGACTACGCGGTTGGCATGCTGGTTCAGAAGATCGCCGGCAGCATGTACGCCAACGACACGCTGATCTTCATCGTGGAAGACGACGCGCAGGATGGCGGCGACCATTATGATTCGCATCGCACGGTTGCATTAGTGGCGGGCGCCTACGTGAAGCAGGGCGTGGTGATCCACACTCCGTACAACACCATCAACTTCGTTCGCACGATGGAAGAGGTGCTGGGCCTCCCGCCGATGAACCTGAACGACGCCGTGGCCGCGCCCATGGCCGATATCTTCAACACGACGCCCAGCCCATGGAATTTTACCGCGGCTCCCTCAGCCTATCTCTACAACACGCAGCTACATCTGCCTCCCAAGCCGGCCGGCATGCTCGTGCCAAAGCCCAGTCACAACGCGAAATACTGGGCGCGGGTTACCAAAGGAATGGATTTCTCGGATGCCGACCTCGTCGATCCGCTCGAGTTCAATCGTGTCCTGTGGAAAGGGCTCAAGGGCAACCAGCCGTATCCTGCCGCGCTGGCCGCGCCGTCGGACGGCCCCTAGCGGTAAAATAATGGGCATATGTCCGACACCACAGCGAACCCGGCTCATTTAGGTCTGGATCTCGCTAGCTTTGATTTGCCCGCCTGGAAAAAAGCCATCGGGGGCGTTTGCGCCGTATTGATGGCGATCCTGTTCTTTTCCTCCGGGGCCTGGAAGCTGGCCGATCCATACAAGTGGTCTCAGTTCCTGGCTGAGTTTCGCGTGCCCGCCGGGTTGACTCTGCCCGGCACGCTCGCGCTTGGCATCGGCGAAACGTTGGGCGCCGTTCTGATACTGGTTCCTCGGTTTCGCCGCTGGGGATCTTTGCTGATCACCCTCCTGCTGGTGATCTTCCTGGTCTACATCGGCGTCAACTACAGCTCTCTCATCGGGAAGGATTGCAGCTGTTTCCCGCTCGTGAAACGAGCCGTGGGCCCGGCATTCTTCTTTGAGGACGGAGCCATGCTGGTGATGGCGGTATTGGCTGGGCTATGGGCCCGCGCCTCAGAGAATCTGCGCGGCGCGCTGGTAATACTCGGCGCGGTGGTGGTCTTTGCCGGCGTATCGTTCGGCGTGAACTCGGCTCGCGCGTCGGGCTTGCAAGCTCCCGCGTCCATTACCCTGGACGGCAAGCCATTCTCGTTGCAAGAGGGGAAGATTTTTCTCTTCTTCTACGATCCCACCTGTCCGCACTGCGAAGCAGCTGCCCGCAAGATGGCGAAGTTGAACTGGAAGGAGACCACCATCGTCGCGATCCCGACCGACACGCCGCAGTACGCCGCGTCGTTTTTGCACGATACTGGGCTGAAAGCCGGAACGTCGAACGATCTGGCTCTGTTGACGAAGACCTTCAAGTTCGCCAACGGCCCATATGGCGTGGCATTGGTGCGCGGCCGTCAAAAGGCCACCATCGATGTCGGCGCTTTTGAAAAGGACGGCGAACCTGCGGCTACGTTGCATCCGCTGGGTTTTGTAGAGTAGGCTCCGGCTCGACGATCGCCTGTGTAGCCGCATCCAGGAGCTCTGAGGCGAGCCAGGTGAAATCCGTTCCCGGATACATCCGGCGCAGCTGAAACCGCCATTTCTTTTGGAACGATGCCACGCGTTTGGCTTGCTGCTTCTCCGGGAGTCCGCCTAGTCCCGCAAGGTCGATCAAAGTGTTCAGCAGTACGCCTTCCGCCCGGATCAGCACGTAAAGGCACTTGCGGCTTTTGGCCCACTTTTGCACGGACTGTAGGATCGCATTGGCGCGCGCGGGCTCGTATTGGCCGGCCAGTTCGCCGGCGCCTTCCGATTGCAATCGCACCTTCACTGTTTCGAGAACGGCACCCAAGAGCGGCCGCACCGTTCGAAAAAACGCAGCCATCGTGCTCGGGTTCAAAACGTCGTAGCAGAGCTCGGTCCGAATCTTCCCCCGGAACGGCCGGCTGGCTTGATACACCAGCATCGGATACGCTGTCTTCACGTTCGCGAAGTTCTGCGAGTTTTGAAAATAGTGCGAGGGAACCCGCTCTCGCAACAGGCTTTGAATCGCGGCCGAGACGCGAGCATATGCCGGGAAAAACTCGGGGCTTCGTTCCGCGGGCGCAGCCATCCAAGCGAGGCCGGGCCTGGGGAAATCAACTTCGGAAGTTGGGATCTCCTGCATTCCTGCTGGTTGGAGTGTAGCGGGTGCCTACAACACTTTTGGGTCGCCGGGCACCTGCGCCCAGTGGTCAAATTCTGGAATTGATAGGAAAATAGAGGGAAAATCTGCGCTGTATTTTTTCTTAAGCGCTGTGACTTTCCGGCGCGGCCATCGGCCACATATGATCGCCGGCTTCGGGAGTCGCGGTTTCTGTGGCACGTGGAACACCAAAACGGGCCGAAAAATGAAAGGTGCTGCCAACGCCCGCTTCGCTCGTCACCCAAAGCTTTCCGTGCATCAACTCAGCCAGGCGCAGCGAAATACTGAGGCCCAATCCCGTGCCGCCGTATTTGCGGGTCATCGATCCATCGGCCTGCGCGAACTGCTGGAAAATGACGAGCTGCTTATCCTTGGGAATACCGATCCCCGTGTCACGGACGGCGAAAAGAATCTGGACCTCTTCGGCGCTGCTCCATTCCACGCCCGCGTGAACCGACACGCTGCCGTGCGGCGTGAATTTGAGAGCATTCCCCAGTAGGTTCACCAGGATTTGCCGCAGCCGGGCCGAATCGCCAATCACCTCGGCTGGAATACCGGAGGCGATCTCGCAACTTAGCGCCAATCCCCGTTGCGCGGCCTGGAGTTCGAAAACACGCACCGTCTCCGGCACTAACTTATAGATATCAAACGGGATGTTTTCCAGTTCTACTTGCCTGGCTTCGATTTTGGAAAAATCCAGAACATCGTTCAACAGGCGGAGCAGCGAAATTGCGGAATCGCGCGAGGTCTCCAGCAGATCGCGTTGTTCGGCCGAAAGCTCGGTTTCAAGCGCCAGTTCTGTCATGCCGATGATCCCGTTCATCGGCGTCCGCAACTCATGACTCATGTTCGCCAGGAAATCGCTCTTGGCTTCGTTGGCGGCTTCGGCCATTTTCTTGGCGGATTCCAACTGCCTCCGGTCTTCGATGGCCTTACGGTATTGCGCGCTGAGCTGCCTTCCTTGTACCAGCAAGAACGCCAGGCAAACAAGATTGATCAGCGCCAGCCCATAGCCTTGTCCTCTGAGGTAAATATCCACAAAGATGGGCGGAACCAGCAGCGGCAGAACGTGGCAGTACAAATACAGCGGGCGCGGCGTAAGAGAAACGATGGCTCCGAAGCTGATCCCCAACACGCAGAAGGTCAGCAGCAACGAGTTCCAGCTGGCGAATCCATAGGTAATGTAGCTGTAGCAGGCCAGCAGGCCCCAGGCGCTCGAGAAGCAAAGCAGGCAGGCACACAACGCGATTCGCCAGGCGCGAGGGTTGCGGGGGTAGATGCTATCCTTGCGAAGGACGAGAAGCAGCCGCACCAGATACGAAACCATGGTGGAGGCGGCAAATAGCGTTACTGCCTCGAACGGCCCCTTGGTATAGGTCCCGGCTAAGAGCGCAAACTGCACCAGACCTAGACCGGCCCATACGCCGGCCCGCGAACGACGCGCGATGTCGGCGTCCTGCTGGAAGCTCAGGGCGGCGCTCTGAGCCACGGTGTCGTTTCTGTCTGGCACTCCACACTTCTATCGGACGATGAAACCAAAAGCTTATGGGTGGTGCCAGCAGGACAGTTAGTTGGCCGTAACTTGAACGCTTTGTTGCTCGCCTTCTGCGATCGTCAAACCGGCGCCCTGAGCCTGGCAGGTAAGAAAATCATCAGGATTGTAGATCTCGCACGGCGGTTGGTCCAGCCAGCCCACCAGCAGATACTTGCCGGGCGAAAGCCCTTGGAGGAGGAAATTGCCGTATTCGTCGGCCTGCGCGGTCTGATAGCCCTGGACACGCCCGGTCGGCGGATCGGGAATCAGCGCGATGGTGGCGCCGCTCGCAACTACCTTTGGATCGGCGGTGACGGCTCTTCCAATCACCTCGCCACCTTCGGCTCCGAGAATGACGTCGAGGGCCGGTGCGGTGCCGCCGGCGGAAGCCTCTAGACCCTGGCCCAGGCGCTCGGCGTTCGCAACGCGCACCGATTTCAGATAAAAGTCGTTGGGGGTGTTCAAGACGTACAGATCGTAGGTCTCATCCGGCACAAATGGAATGCTGAACTCGCCGCTTTCTGAAACCTGCGTGCGCGTGGGCGACGCGATGGGCCGGCGCGGTTCGAGCGAAATAACCAGTCCTGTAGGCAGTGCGGCGTCTTCTCCATCAACCCGTACCTTGCCGCTCCAAGTACTCTCGGCACCGACGACAATGTTGGCATTGGCCACATCCGAATCGCCGACATTCAGTGGAATGCGGCCCGTGAGCGACATACCGTCCTCAACGCCCGCAGCGATCATCAGATAGGGCCCGGCAGTGACGCCGGAAATGTCGAAGTTCTGGTCCCTGTCAATCGCGACGCTGATGGGAGCCGCAACGGATGCGGTATTATCCGAATCGTTCCACCGCAGAGCGACGCTGGGGCTTGCAACAATGCTCCCCTGGAGCGCGCCGATCACGCGCCCACGCACGTGCACGGTGTGGACCATTGTCAGGAAAATATCGATGCCGGCCACTTCTTCGCCGGGCCCGACCTTCAGCGGAACTGCGTCGGACATCTTTTGGGCTTCAGGGAAGAACGTCACGGCGTAGCTCAACTCTGGCAGGGGATTGCCAAGCGAATCCTTGCGAGCCTGCTCTTCGGCGCCGGGCGGGCGCGGCGGCGTTTGGTACAACGCTGCGACGTAATACGAACCCGGTTCCAGGCCATGCAGGCGGTACTCGCCGCGATCGTCTGTGCGCGTGCTGGCGGCTGCGGCATAACCGTGACGCCCGCGGTCGTAATAGGAGCGGTACAACTGAATGGCGACGTTGACCGCTGGTTCCGCATCGTCGAATTTCACCTTGCCGCTGACGACTCCCGAAGGCGTGAGGCGAAACTCGAACGAGCGGATGCTCTGGCCCGAGCTGACCGAGAAGATCGGCGGCATTTTGTAGGAGCCAATGTGGCCAGCCGAGAGCGGCAAAAAGCCGTCGCGCTGAACGGTGATGATGTAGCGGCCGACAGCCACTTTGGGAAATGAGAAGCCCCCGCTGTCGTCGGTGGTTTGAAATAGCGAGCTGCCTTTTCCGCCAGCAGCCTTGAGCACCACTTGCGCGCGCCGCAGTGGTTGTCCGGTAACGCCGCTGGTGACGGTGCCTTCGATGGAACCGGGAGCCTGTGCTTCGGACGGCTCTGTGGTCGGCGGCGGAGATATCGCGGGTGGTGGCTCCTGCGCCTGCGCGCAAATCAGGCGGCAGAGCACAAGCAGGCAAAGCTTCGGCAGGCGAGACCGGGGGGCCACTTAACAATGATGACGTAGACCGGGGTAGCGGCGTGGATCGGAGAAAACGTTAGTGCGTTGTTGCGAGGACTTCGGAAATAACTGCGATCGCGGTGGCGCATTGCGCGCGCGAGACATCGAAATGCGTCACGGCGCGCATCTGCCGTGGGTTGATCCCGTTCATCAGGACCCCGCGGGCTTTCAGTGCGGCGGTGAGCTCCGTGGTGGCCAGACCGGTGGCGGTGATGTCAAAGATCACGATGTTGGTCTGAACGCGCGCCGGGTCGATCTGGATTCCCGGGAGCTTCGCCAGCTCGCTTGCAAGAAAGCGAGCGTTCGCATGATCTTCGCCCAGCCGGTGCGGCATCTCTTCGAGCGCGATCAATCCGGCCGCCGCGAGGACGCCGGCTTGTCGCATGCCGCCGCCCAGCCGTTTGCGATAACCTCGCGCGCGATCGATCGCTTCCGCCGTTCCCACTAGCATGGAACCCACCGGCGCGCCCAGGCCTTTCGACAAACAAAACATCACGGAGTCTGCGGGCGCCGCAAGATCGCGAACCGGGCGATTCATGTGGCAAGCGGCGTTGAAGATGCGCGCGCCATCGAGATGCACTTTGATGCCGCAGTCGTGCGCGTTCGCGGAAATCTCTTCGAAAACATCCATGGGATAAACCGCGCCGCCCGCCATGTTATGCGTGTTCTCGATCTCGATTAGCGTGGTGGGAGCGCAATGCGCGCTCTTGGGACGAATGGCCGGCTCGATGTCTTTCCAATGCAAGATGCCGTCGCTGGCGGGGACCGCGCGGATCAGGCAGCCGGAGAACCACGCGAGCATGGAGAGCTCCCAATCGAGCAAATGCGCGCGCGATTCGCAGATCACTTCCTGGCCGTGATCGGTGTGCATCTTCACGGCGATGGTGTTGCCCATGGTGCCGGTGGGCACGAAGAGGCCGGCTTCTTTGCCCAGGATTTCGGCTGCGCGTTTTTCCAGGCGGTTGACGGTGGGGTCTTCGCGATAAACGTCGTCGCCGACCTCGGCTTCGGCCATGGCGCGCCGCATCTCAGGAGTCGGGCGTGTAACGGTGTCGCTTCTCAGATCGATCATCATGAAATAAATTCGGCGAAGACTTCGTTCGAAAATAGCACGCCGCGATCAGTCAGCCGCAGCCGTGTGCCGTCGCGAGCCAGTAGCCCCTGGTCGATGAATCGCTGGATGGGTTGTTCAAACTTGCGCCATTCTTCGGCGAGCGGCTGGATTCCGTGCGTCAGGCGCAGTCCGACGAAGAACCGCTCTTCGGCGGCATTGGCGATTGTGGTGTCGATGCGGGCCGATTGGCGACTCTCGATTTGCGCGACGTAATCGGCAGGTGATTCGACGTTTTGACTCCGCGCCGCGCCGTCGAACGAGTGCGCATCCGCGCCGAAACCGGCGTACGGCTCCAAGCGCCAGTACTTCAGATTGTGCGTCGACTTAAAGCCGGGCCGCGCGAAGTTCGAAATCTCGTAGCGCTGAATTCCCATGCGCGCCAGGTCGGCGACAGCTGTTTCGTAGAGCTCGGCGGTCAGCTCATCGCTCGGGACATCGGGCGCGCCGTAACGCTGGCCATTGAGCAACACTTCGCTGCCCAGGCGGCTATCTTCGTCGACTTCGAGCATGTAGACCGAGACGTGCGGAGGCTGAAGGCGTTCGATCCACGCGAGCGATTCTTGCCAGGACGCACGCGTTTGTCCGGGAAGGCCAGCGATCAAATCGATATTGATGTTCAGGATGCCCGCGGCGCGCAGCACAGCCACTTCGCGCTGCACGATCTCGGCCGTGTGTTTGCGACCGGTGCGCGCCAACTCACGCTGCACGAATGATTGCACGCCCAGGCTGACGCGGTTGATGCCGGCGCGAGCCCAGGCCCCAGCGAGTTCCGGCGTGATCTGGCCTGGCGCGGCTTCGATGGTCGCCTCGTTCCACTCACCAGGAACCGCGGCCAGAATTCGGTTGAGATCGGCGGTCGCCATCGCGCTCGGCGTGCCCCCGCCGAGGTAAACAGTCTCCGGCGGCCAGGCCCACGCATGCGCACGGATCTCGGCGATGAGAGCGTCAACGTACTTCGGCTCCAGCTCGCGCGGAAAAACTCCCGACGCAAAATTGCAGTAAGTGCACTTCTGCGCGCAGAACGGATAGGAGATGTAGGCGCCGGACATTTACAGCGCGATCTCAGCTCCGAGCTGTTTGGTAATCGCGTCCTGGATCAACTCAGTGAGTGTTTGGCCAGTCGCGGGCAAGACGAAATCCCCAGCGACGTTGTCCCAATCCAGCTTGTAGCTTTTGGAATGCGCTGAAACCCAAATCTGATGCACGGGCGCGTTGGGGCTGATGACAAATTTGCCGGGCGGATCTTCGAACTCGATGGCCAGCGCGCCCGCGTTGAAATCGGCCTCGAACTCGGCTCCGTCCGATGCCGCTGTGAGCCGGCGATACAGCGCCTGGAGCGATTGGTCGGCTCGGTTTTTGAATTCCTGATCGTCCATGGTGGGTAGGCCCTAAGCTGATTCTAAACGATACGGCCGCGGACCCGTAGGAACTGGCCCCAAGAAATGCGCGACTTTGGGCCAGCTTGCCGCATCTGGTAACCTTGGAACGTTGCTCACCATGGAGTCGTCCTGTCTTCGACACACTGAGATCCCAAACACCTCGGCGCTCTTTTCTGATTTTCAGTATCATTTCGATCGCGTGGCGCGCTACTACTCGCATGACCCCCACGACGGCCGTTCCTACGCCGCTGCCGCGCAGCAGATAGCTTATCCCGACGATCGTCGAGCCGCGTTGGTGGCTGCTCTGCGCTCGAGCAATAGTGAAACGGCGTCTCTTGATTTGTTAGCCCGGCCTGGAACGTTGGCCGTGGTGACAGGCCAGCAGGTCGGATTGTTTTCCGGACCAGCCTACACCATCTACAAGGCTCTGACGGCGGTCCGGCTGGCCGGGAAATTGAGCGAGCAAGGTATCCCCGCAGTGCCGATGTTCTGGCTCGCGACTGAGGACCACGACGTCGCGGAAGTGAATCACACCTTTGTATTCGGGCGGGATCATCGGCCGATTCAGCTCAGCGTAGATGCCGATGGCGCTCCTGAGCGTCCTGTGGGTGCGATTCCGATCGTCGCATCGCCGATCGATCATCTGCGCGAGATTCTTGCGGATTTCCCATACGGCGAAGAGGTCGCGGAGATCACGCGCGCCGCTTATCACCCGGGCGCTACCTTCGGGAAGGCATTTCGCGCGTTGCTGGAGCGGTTGCTCGCCGGCCGGGGATTGCTTTTCGTGGATCCTCTGGATGAGGCCGTGCGGCGACTGGCGGCGCCCTTGTTGCAAGACGCCGTGCGCCAGGACGAAAGCCTGCACGCGAAGTTGATCGCGCGCGGCAAGGAGCTGGAAGCGGCGGGCTATCACGCGCAAGTGCATTTGGAAGCGAAAACGTCGCTGGTGTTTTTGCTGGAGCGTGATCGCCGGGCGAGGCTGCGGCGGCAGAACGACGAGTATGCGTCTAGGGAGCGCAAATACTCGGCTGCGGAGCTGATCGATCGCGCGGAACATTTGTCGCCCAATGCGTTGTTGCGGCCCGTGGTGCAGGATTACGTGTTGCCTACGGTGGCCTACGTGGGCGGGCCCGCGGAATTGGCTTACATGGCGCAATCGCAGGTGCTCTATCGCGAACTGCTGGGCCGGATGCCGGTGATGGTGTCGCGCGGAGGATTTACATTGTTAGATGCGCGCACGGCCAAGCTGATGGATCGCTACGGCCTGAATTTGGCGAGCGTCTTTCATGGCGAGGACGCGGTGCGCGAAGCGATCGCGCAGAAGCTGATCCCGCCCGCGCTGACCGAAAAGTTCGGACGCGTGAATCGCACCGTGACGCAGGCCATGGAGCGGTTGCAAGCCGATCTGGTGGAGTTTGATTCCACACTCGCCGCGGCCGCGGGGAAGAGCCAATCGAAAATCTTGCATCAGCTTTCGAAGATCGAGCGCAAGACCGCGCGCGAAACGCTGAACCGCAATGAGCGTGCCGGGGCCGACGCGGCTTATGTGTCGGGACTGATCTTTCCCAACAAGCATCTGCAAGAGCGCTACTACTCGATTCTGCCGTTTCTCGCCCGGCACGGCATGTCTGATTTGATGGACACGCTGTACGATCACGTGCGGCTGGAGTGTCCGGATCATCAGGTGCTGGTGGTCTGATTGGCGGACGCTCCCGGCACTCTATTGGGCTGGCGCCACCGCGATTGTGACCCCGGTTTGGCTCGCCGTATTGCCGATCTGGAGCACGACTGGAACGGCGCTTCCTGAGACCCCGGACGGAACGACGACCAAAAGCTGCATCATCCCGGCCACTTCCCCATTGACTCCACCAGCGAACTGGACCCACGCCGGCACACCACCGATCGTTACGCGAACCGGAGCGTTCGGTATTGGAAGCGGCGCCGACCCGATTTTTCCGTCTACTCCTGCTGGCCACGTCTGCCCTGCGCCGGTCGCATATAGGATGATGGTGCTTCCTTGCGCCGCTGGGTGGGCGGCCGAATTTAGCGTTCGGGTTTCATAATTGTTGAGCGCCACCGCCTGACCCGCGCCGCTCGCGTCGGCTGTGAAAATGCCAGGAGCTGCCGCGGCTACGTTGATCCTCACCGGCGCCGAAGTTTGTCCTTGATAGGTCACGGTGACTTCGGCAGCCGATCCCGTGATCTCGTAGGGCGCCATAACCGCGATCGCGGTCGACGACGTGTACACTAGCGGCGCGGCGATCCCGTTGAAGCGCACGCTGATCACCGCATTTCCCGAATACTCGGTGCTCACGAATCCCGCGCTGTCGAGTGTCATTCCGGTAAGTTGGGCGGGACCCAATCCTGTGCCATAAATCGTGACCATTTCGCCGGGCGACACCACGCCTGCAACGTAGCTGGCCGCGTTCGCCACCGAGTGGATCACGGGCGCCGCGCCGCTGACCATCGCGCCGCTCCAGCCGGTCACCAGGTTGTTGGCGTCGATTGACCCGAGACCGGTAGTGAGGTCGTATCCGATTCCCGCGGCGTAGCCCAGCTCGCCGTAGCCGCAGTTTGCCGTACCAATTTCGCACGGTACCATATTGCTGTTGTTGACGATGTCGTGAAACATGGCCGGCGAGCTCAACGCCAGCCCGTATAAAGTAGCGTTGATGTTTCCGGCGCCGTTCTGCTGCAAATGCTGATTCAGGAGTGCCAGCATACCCGCGAACACCGGCGCCGCGGCGGACGTACCTCCGACGAGGAACGGTTGTCCTGACGCGATGATGTTGTACGGGTCGTGATCATTGGCTGCCGCGAGCGCGACATCGGGCACGTCCCGCTGGCCGTCAACCGGGACACCGGGGCCAATTTGCCAGGACGGCTTGTGAAAAAACTTGCTGACTCCGCCGCCGGTTGCGGCGAGACCACCGCCAAAGAACGTGTCATTCCACGCCATCTCGGTAATGTAGCCTAGCGCCGATCCGCCATTGGCGCCGTTGGACGCGCTCCAGTAATTTCCGCTCCCTTCGTTAAATTCCGTGCCGCCGACCGCCGTGACTTCCGGAATGCTGGCCGGGAGACTGACCGCGAGCCCGTTCGCTGACATCACGGCGTCGGGATCGCAACCCGCGGCCCCGGAATCGCCACTGGCCGCGATCCAGGTAATGCCCAGAGCGTTCCCTTTTTTCGCTTCGGCTTCAAATTGGGATGGAGCCGCGACCTGCGCCTCCACTTCGCAGATGCCGAAGCTCTCGCTGATGATGGGAGCCAAATCCTGATCAATCGCGAAGAACGCCGAGTTGTCGGCATTTTCGCCGAACACGTAGATTAGCGTGGCATTGGGTGCGATCGCGCCGGCCCACTCCAGATCCAGATCCGCTTCCACCTGGTCACCCTGATCGGTCGACGGAGGCGTCCCATCGGAGAAGAAATCGACGTGCTCTTGTCCCAGGCCGTAGGTGGTGCGGAATTGTTGCACGTCGATAAGCAATTGCTTGTTCCCGGGAGCCTGGCCTACAATCACGATCTTTTCCTTAGTTCCCGTGAGGCCCTGCTGGTAAAGCGGACTAATGTCGTAGATTGTCGCGAGATCCGCCGGAACGAGCGAATAGCCGAACCCGGAGGTGTTCGCCGGCTTCAGCATGGGCTTCGGATGGAAATCGTTTAAGCCCAGCATGGTCGACACCAGCGGCTTCAAATCAGCGGGGATCTGAGGTTCGGTCGCGACCGCGAAATGTGTTTCGCCTCCGACGGCATAGCGATGCACCGAGGTCTGAAACGCCGCTTGGACCTGCTCGGCCGTGCCGCTGAAAGCGATCCAATCCCGAGCCCGAGCTGTGTACTCGATCGTGAAGCCCGCTGACTTTAACCACGCCGTGGCCCGTGCGAGATCCGCCGGGCCCAGGCCGAACCGGTCGGCGTATTGTTCCGGCGTGAGCCATTGGTGAAACTCCGGAGATGCCGGATCGCGTTGCGCAGCCAGCAACCGGTCGAGAGCCGCGCGCTGCGAGGCGGTCTGCTGAAACATCATTTGGATATGGCCGAGGCGGAACGCCGGGTCGACCGGCCCTTGATCGTAGCGAGCCTGCGCCAACGGATGCACGATCTGCCCGCTGAGTATCGCGACCGAGGACGCGAGCAGCGCCGCCAGCCAGACGGATCGACGGGAAGGGAAGGTTGCAACAGGGTTCGACCGCATACCACATGTAATCGACAAATGAGCGGGCGTGGATTAGCCGGGTCCGCGGCTGGAAGTTTCTCGTACCTTAGAAGTGGCTCAGGTGAAAAAGATTGTGATCTGCGGCGAGACTATGTGGTGGCAGAGGTGGGGGTCGAACGTCTGCCCATCCTGCACCCTCCGCAAGTTGCACATACTGTGTTGCCGTCCGCCAAAGTTGCCGCAGATTTGCTGGCGCATTGCCTGATATTGCCCGACGGGGCTGTTGCAGTCACTGCCCAAGATAGCGCCAGTCCCCTCCGACCATTTTCAACCCCATCAGGCCTGAAAGACCTCAAGGTTTTGCAGACCATCATTCTTGAGAAACAACTCGTGTGGTATCAATATGTTATTTCTCTGAATCGTGAGTTGGTCCGGTCTTCGTCCGGTCCAGTGGGCCAACGCAAGGACCGTCGAGCGGTCTCGGAAGTTTCATTAGAGGCCAGGAGTCACCGCTGAAAAGGGGCGCGTATCGGTCCCTAAGACAGTTCACCCGCCACAAGTTCCTGGAAGCCTTCCGCCAAGTGGCGCGTCGATCCGCGAAGCTTCCGGAATCGGGCTTCGAGCCCGCGAACTTCCAGATGGAAACGTCACTTATCCGGAACGCGTCCCGGCAGGGGACAGCTTCACGCCTTCCGATAGCGCCGTTCTCCGGGACATGGCTAATCTTGCTTCCTGCGCGCGCGAATGCCTCCAGGGTAGCCGACTGGACTGAAACCCTGCGAGTTGGAAAATCGAGGGCGGCAAGCTGAAGGAGGTACTCGGGGACAAACGTCCAGCGCCGCGACGGGCTAAAAGTTTTCCAGCGGCTGGAGAGTCAACCGAGACTCATCAGCGGCACAGCTCAAATATGGCCGTCGCTTTCACTGCCTGATTCCCGGAGCAGCATTCCGAGAACAGGAAACTGAGCAGGGCCTGCAAGCTGGCGGTGTCTGCCGTATACCAAAGAAATTTCTTATCCCGCCGCACCTTAACCAGCCCCTCGTTCCGCAGCTTGTCGAGGTGATGAGAGAGCGTGGACGGCGCGATATCGAGTTGCGCCTGAATATCGCCTACGACCATGCCCTTCGGGTGGGCAGTAATCAGTAGGTGCATAATGCGCAGCCGTGGCTCGGTGCCCATCGCTGAGAGCATATCGGCGAAGCGGGCGAAATCGACCGCTACCCGCTTTCGCGCGGTCTTCCGTTGGACAGGTGCCGCTTCTTCGAGGCACGGCTCGCATGATCCGTCGGCGCACATAGTCGTTGGCCGGAGCCTATTCGATCTCATTCAACAATTCTACGACAATCGGATTGACACACTTCTACATTTCTACTATTCTCGAATTGATCGCAAGAAAGAAGAGGGAGCATGACGCCGCGACACTTCAACGTTCTGTTTCTTTGCGTCGGGAACTCAGCCCGTTCCATCATGGCCGAGGCCATCATGAATCGCAAGGGTTTCCCGAACTTTACCGGCTATAGTGCCGGCAGCCACCCTACCGGCCATGTCAGTCCTCACGCACTCCAACAGGTTGCCAGCGGCGGCATGCCGGTAGAAGGACTGAGAAGCAAGAGTTGGGATGAATTCGGGAAGCCGAATGCACCAGAGATCCATTTTGTGTTTACGGTATGTGACAGGGAGGTTGGGGAGCCGTGCCCTATGTGGCATGGTCAGCCGCTGACAGCGCAGTGGAGCGTTCCAGACCCGGCTCTCGTTTCCGGTACGGATGACCAGATTGACCGCGCATATTTTGACGCTTACCGGATGCTTGATCGCAGGATCACTTTATTTGTTTCATTGCCGCTGGCAACGTTGGAACAGGAAGTTGTCCAGCGAGAGATCGACAAGATTGGCAGGAGCTAGCGATCTAGCAAACACATTTGAAATCTTATGGAACCGCTGCACCATAAACCTTCGGTGCTTAAGAGAACTCTCAACGCCCTGGCCTGGGTTCTCATCGTCTTATTGGTAGTCGCGACTCTATGGACGGTCCTGTGGGCAGCAAAACAGCCGAGAGTACATTCGATCTGGGGAGAGCCTTCCGAGAAGCCGCTAACCCGGAATTACCGCCAGATGCACAATGGGTAGCCGCCCATCGTATAGATCTTCAGATTGTAAGGACAAGATGCCCCGAATTGGAATTAACGGCTTTGGACGTATGGGGCGCCTAGCGCTCCGCGCTGTTTGGGATTGCCCGGATGTATCAATCGTGCATGTCAACGAAATCAAGGGCGGTGCGGCGACGGCGGCACACCTTCTGGAATTCGACAGTGTTCACGGGCGCTGGACCCGGAATACAACGGTGGCTAGCGACCATTTCACCATTGACGGGCGCAGAGTGGCATTTACGGATGCCTCGAAGCCGAATGAGGTGCCGTGGGACGCAAACGCGGTTGATATCGTCCTCGAATGCAGCGGCAAACTCATCACGACGGACGCGCTGGAGCCGTACTTCGAGCGCGGCGTCCGTAAGGTCGTGGTCGCGGCTCCGGTAAAGACAAAGGGCGCGCTCAATATC
The DNA here is from genome assembly GCA_963772905.1 of Bryobacterales bacterium. Classification (GTDB taxonomy): domain Bacteria; phylum Acidobacteriota; class Terriglobia; order Bryobacterales; family Bryobacteraceae; genus Palsa-89. The sequence continues at coordinate 1,019,132 of CAVYZD010000003.1, forward strand.
GTGATGGGTGTGAATGACAATCTCTATTCACCGGACGAACACCACATTGTCACGGCGGCCTCTTGCACGACCAATTGTCTGGCTCCGGTGGTCAAGGTCATCCATGAGGGGCTCGGGATTCGTCACGGCGTAATCACCACTATCCACGATGTAACTAATACGCAGGTGATCGTCGATCTTCCGCACAAGGATCTTCGGCGGGCGCGATCCGCGTTGATGTCACTGATCCCGACCACGACCGGATCGGCAACCGCCATCGGGCTTATCTATCCCGAACTTCTTGGCAAACTGAACGGTGTCGCGATCCGCGTGCCGCTACTGAATGCGTCGTTGACGGATTGCGTGTTCGAGGTGAGCAGGGAGACCGATGTTGCCGAGGTGAATCGCCTGCTCAAAGCGGCCGCTGAAGGTGGACTGAACGGCGTTCTGGGTTATGAAGAGCGACCTCTCGTCTCGGTGGATTATCTAAACGATCCTCGATCGGCGATTGTGGATGCGTTGTCGACAATGGTGATCGATGGCACGCAGGTCAAGATCCTCGCGTGGTACGACAACGAATGGGGCTACGCAAACCGGCTTGTCGAACTGGCCCGCAAGGTCGCGGCATCGCTGCCGCCTAGGGCCTGAACCCGCCTCAAAGATCGAAATATGCAGATCAGAATCATAGGTGGAAGCGATGCGGGCATAAGTGCCGCTCTCCGGGCACGTGAAGTCAACCCGGAGGCGGACATTTGCGTGTATCTTGCGGACGACTTCCCGAACTACAGTATTTGCGGTCTGCCGTTCTTTCTGAGCGGTGAAACGCCGGACTGGCACAGTCTTGCACACCGCACAGTTTTCGAGGGGATCGAAATACGGCGGTCATGCCCGGTCCGGGATATCGACGTTCGGCAGAAAACGATAACGGTGCGCGGAACGGATGGAGCCACTGAGCGTGTCGGATACGACCGGCTGGTAATCGGGACCGGTGCAGTGGCCGTCCGGCCCCGCATTGATGGGCTCGATATCCCTGGCGTACACGAGCTTCACAGCATGGAAGATTCGTTCCGCGTGAAAGCGCTCCTGGAGCGCACCGACGCAAAGTCGGCAGTAATCGTCGGGTCGGGCTTCATCGGAGTCGAAATGGCCGATGCGCTGACTCATCTCGGCATAAAAGTGACGCTGGTCGAGCTTGGGCATGTGGTCTTCCCGAGTGTCGATCCGGAGTTCGGGCCCCTGATTGAGGACAAGCTCAGAGCGCACGGCGTTGCTGTCGTCACCGAAACGGAAGTAACGAAAATCGAGCGCGGCGTTTCGGGACTAGTGGTAGCTGCGAGGAACGGATGGCGGCAGAACGCCGATCTGGTCCTTGTTGTAGTGGGTGTGAGACCGGCGACCGATTTGGCTCGCGAGGCCGGCATACCGCTTGGGGAACGCGGGGCGATTCAAGTGAATTCCCGGATGGAGACGGCGGTGCCCGGCGTTTACGTGGCTGGCGATTGCGCAGAAACATGGCATCGTCTTCTTCAGAAGTACACTTATTTGCCTCTTGGCACCACGTCACACAAACAGGGGCGGGTCGCGGGCGAGAATGCCGCCGGTGGTGACAGGGAGTATGCGGGGTCGGTGGGGACCCAGGTGGTGAAGATCTTCGACATGGTAGTGGCTCGGACCGGCCTGCGCCAGGCGGAAACCAAGCGTGCCGGTTTCCCCGCCGCCGCTACGACGCCATCGATATTCAACGATCACAAAGCCTACTATCCGGGAGCGACAGAGATGCAGCTCCGGATTACGGGAGACCCGATCTCAGGAAAACTGCTCGGGGCGCAAATTGTCGGCCACTGGAAGTCAGAAGTTGCCAAGCGGATAGATATCTTCGCATCCGCGCTGTTTCACGGAATGACCGTTGATGGACTAAACGATTTGGATCTGAGCTACACGCCGCCGCTCAGCAGCCCATGGGACCCTGTTCAAATGAGCGCGCAGGCGTGGCTCCGGGAAAATGCGAACAGCGATTCGATTCGCGACATCGCTGCCAGGCAATGACGCAACTCGCACGACAATGACCAGCATTCGCAGCTACGCCCTTGTCACCGCCGCCTACTGGGGCTTTACGATCACCGACGGCGCTCTGCGGATGCTGGTGGTGCTGCATTTCTACCGGCTTGGCTACAACGCAGTTTCGATTGCCTTCCTGTTTCTGTTTTACGAATTCTTCGGCATCGTCACGAACCTGTTTGGCGGCTGGATCGCATCCCGATCCGGCGTAAGGGTGACCTTATTCGGTGGTCTGGCCCTGCAGATTGTTTCGCTGCTGATGTTGGCCATGCTCAATGAGCATTGGACGGTTCTTATCTCCGTCATTTATGTGATGATCGCGCAGGCGCTGTCGGGTATCGCGAAGGATCTGACCAAGATGAGTTCAAAGAGCGCGATTAAAGTGGTCGTGCCCGAAGGTCAGGACAGCGCTTTGTTCAAATGGGTCGCACGACTCACCGGATCGAAGAACGCGCTCAAAGGGCTGGGCTTTTTCGTAGGCGGAGCACTGCTGGGCGCGTTCGGCTTTGTCGGTGCGCTGGTCGGGATGGCGGCGGCGCTGCTGGTGGTTCTGCTGGTCACCGCGGCCGCCCTGTCGGGCGATCTGGGCAAGTCGAAAAAAAAGGTGAAGTTCACGACGCTGCTGTCGAAGAGCCCGGAAATCAACCGGCTTTCGGCCGCCCGCCTGTTTCTGTTTGCATCGCGAGATATCTGGTTCGTGGTTGGCTTGCCCGTGTTTCTCAGCCAAATCGGGTGGTCAGATTGGTCCGTCGGCGCTTTCATCGCGCTGTGGGTCATCGGCTATGGAGTGATTCAGGCGGCAGTCCCGGAAATTCTTCATCTGCTTGGTAACGAGACAGTGGATGGCTCGGCGGCGCGCCTCTGGGCTTTTGTACTTGTGCTGGTACCGGCAAGTCTGGCTTGTGCGATGCGCGGCGATCTCGACCGGGCCACGGTTGTGATGATTGGGCTCGCTGTTTTCGCTGTCGTGTTCGCCATCAACTCGGCTGTACATTCCTATCTGGTGCTCGCCTATACGGACAGGGACCGTGTAGCCCTGGATGTGGGCTTCTATTACATGGCGAACGCTGGCGGCCGCCTTCTCGGCACGTTGGCGTCAGGAGTGGTCTTTCAGTTCTATGGCCTCACAGGCTGCCTGTGGGGAGCGGCAATTATGGTTTTGGCAGCGGCGGTCCTCTCTCTCCGATTACCCAAAGGGATTCCGATCGCGCTGGCGGCTGCGGGCGCGAGCGATAGCGAATGAAGTGCGTCCGAAACGGGTTTTGATCATTTGCAGTGGCAACTCTGCCCGAAGTCAAATGGCTGAGGCATTGATCCGGCACGAGGGTGGCGATCAATATGAGGCGTTTTCCGCTGGGACAAGCCCGGCAGAAGTCCGCGCCGAAGCAATTCAGGTGATGTGGGAACTCCGGATCGACATCTCGCAACAACGTTCAAAACCATTGGAAGAGTTCGCCGGACAAGATTTTGATTTCGTAATCACCGTATGTGACAGGGCACGTGAGAGCTGCCCCGATTTCCCTGGGAACCCAGTGAAGCTTCACTGGCCCTTCGACGATCCTGCCGAAATCACGCAACCCGGCGATCGCCGGATAGTCGCCTTTCGGGAATTGCGAGACCGCATTCACGCCCGCGTCATGTTCTTTCTTGGAGAAGGGGCTTACGGCTCCAATGATCCGCCGTCTGCCTTATAGAGAAGACGGGTGAACTACGGCGGCGATTGTTCTTGCAATCCTACGATAATTCCATCACCATGGAACTACTGGAATAGGAGAACCCATTGGCGACTGCGGGCAAGAAAACAACTGATGAGCACGTTACCCGGTTTGCGGACATGTTCTCCGCGATCGGGACGGAGCCGCGGCTGCGCATCATGCGGGTGCTGCTTTCGGCGCATCCGACGGGAATGGTTGTGGGCGATATCGGCAATGAACTCGGCATCGCCGCATCCACGCTTTCGCACCATTTGGACAAACTAAGGAACGAAGATCTGGTCAATGTCCGCCGCGAAGGGACTTTCCTCTGGTATTCAGCCAACGCGGAGGCCTTGCAGGAACTTCTGGGCTTCCTCTACGCCGAATGCTGCACCCGCAACAAAGCCGTCGAACCGAAAGCGATTGTCACGCTGTGCCGGTGATGGCCTTACGACGAACGCTCGGGAGACGAAGAGTAACAAGAACGGACGATATGGAAATCAAAGAAGCAGTTAAAGAAAAATACGGGCAGGCCGCGTTGCGTGTCCATAGGGGCGGGGGAGCCTGCTGCGGTCCATCAGCGGGGACCGACTGCTGCGACCCCATAACTTCGAACCTTTATGATCGTTCGCAGACCGGCGCGTTGCCGGAGGAAGCCGTTCTGGCCTCGCTCGGCTGCGGTAACCCAACCGCGCTGGCGCAGTTGAATGCCGGAGAAACTGTGCTAGATCTGGGCTCGGGCGGCGGCATCGATGTTCTGCTCTCCGCTCGTCGCGTTGGCCCGACCGGAAAGGCCTACGGGCTCGATATGACGGACGAAATGCTCGCTCTCGCGAGGGAGAATCAGCGGAAGGCTGGTTTTGAGAACGTCGAATTTCTCAAAGGAGAGATCGAGAACATTCCGTTGCCGGACAACTCCGTGGACGTGGTGATTTCGAATTGCGTGATCAACCTGTCCGCCGATAAGGATCGAGTGTTGCAGGAGGCGTTCCGCGTATTGAAGCCCGGCGGCCGGTTCGCGGTGTCGGATGTGGTCACACGCGGGGAAGTGCCGTCGAAAGTGCGTGAAAGTATGCTGTTGTGGGTTGGCTGCATCGCGGGGGCGCTCGAGGAGGAGCAATACCGTTCGAAACTCGCGAGAGCGGGATTCGACGGCATCGAAATCGAGGCCACACGCGTTTACAACATCGAGGATGCGAGGGCGTTTCTGAGCGGTCAGGGCGTCGACGTGGATGCAATTGCCCCCGCAGTCGACGGCAAATTTATGAGTGCGTTCATTCGCGCCAAGAAACCGGCCAAAGCCCAGTGTTGCGAACCCGGTTGCTGCGCTTAATCACCAGACCGAGGGACGTTCGAAGGAGAGTCAAATGAAAACTATTCAAATATTCGATCCCGCGCTTTGCTGTAGCACGGGCGTTTGCGGTGTTGATGTCGATCAGTCTCTGGTTACATTCTCGGCTGACGTGGCCTGGGCCAAATTGAACGGCGCACAGATCGAGCGCTTCAATCTGGCGCAGCAACCGGTGGCTTTCGCTGAAAATCCGGCTGTGAAGGGCTTCCTGGAGCGTTCGGGCGCGGAAGCGCTGCCGCTGGTTCTCGTTGATGGCGAAATCGCTCTGGCAGGCCGTTACCCAAACCGCACTGAGATCACGCGTTGGGCAGGACTTCTGCCGACTGTGACCGACACAAAGGGCGCCGGTAGCTGTTGCTCTGGCAGCAAATGCCGCTGAACTGAGGACAAGATGATGCAGTTTCTGGAACAGCCACCGCGGTTCCTTTTCTTCACGGGCAAAGGTGGCGTGGGCAAGACTTCGATCGCCTGTGCAACGGCAATTCAGCTTGCCGATGCCGGAAAGCGCGTGCTGCTGGTCAGCACCGATCCGGCCTCCAACGTGGGCCAGGTATTCGGTGTCACAATTGGCAATCAAATTTCCGCCCTGCCAGCGGTTGCTCGGCTTTCTGCGCTGGAGATAGATCCGCAGGCCGCAGCGCAGGCATATCGTGACCGTATCGTTGGCCCGGTGCGTGGCGTTTTGCCGGAGGCGACGATTAAAGGCATCGAAGAACAACTCTCCGGTGCCTGTACTACCGACATAGCAGCCTTCGACGAGTTCACCGCACTGCTGACTGACGGGGCACTGACGAGCGGCTATGACCACATCATTTTCGACACCGCGCCCACCGGTCATACGATCCGGCTGCTTCGGTTGCCGGGCGCCTGGAGCGGTTTTCTGGATGAAGGAAAGGGCGACGCCTCTTGCCTTGGACCTCTTGCTGGCCTTGAAAAGCAGCGCGCCCAGTACAGGCAAGCAGTCGAAGCCCTCGCCGATCCGCTGCGGACGCGTCTGATACTGGTCGCGCGCGCACAGCAATCGACTCTGCGCGAAGTAGCCCGCACGCACGAAGAGCTCGCCAAGATTGGTCTGTCGCAACAATATCTCGTTATCAACGGAGCGCTGCCCCGCAGTGAAGCAGCACTCGATCCGCTGGCTGCAGCGATCTGTACTCGTGAACAAGCGGTGCTATCCAATCTTCCCAAGGCACTCCAGACATTGCCCTACGACCAGATAGCCCTGAAGCCTTTTAATCTTGTAGGTCTGGAAGCATTGCGGCAGTTGCTCTCAGAAACGATTTCGAGAGAAGTCGCCGGTATAGATGACCCACTCGGATCTGAGTTGCTAAACGACGCACCCAGCCTGTCGGCGCTCGTCGATGTCATTGCTGAAGACAAGCACGGTCTGGTGATGTTGATGGGCAAAGGCGGCGTCGGAAAAACGACATTAGCCGCGGCGGTGGCGGTGGAGTTGGCTCGGCGCGGTCTGCCTGTACACCTCACGACGTCAGATCCGGCCGCCAATCTTTCGGACACGCTGGATGGATCGATGGAAAACCTTGCGGTCAGCCGCATCGACCCACAGGCTGAAACCGAGCGCTACCGGCAGCATGTCCTGGAGACGAAAGGCGCGAACCTGGACGCCGAGGGCCGGGCCTTGTTGGAAGAAGACCTGCGTTCGCCTTGCACGGAAGAAATCGCGGTGTTTCAGGCTTTTTCACGCATCATTCGGGAGGCTGGCCAGAAGTTTGTGGTGATGGACACCGCGCCCACTGGTCACACCCTGTTGCTGCTTGATGTCACGGGCGCTTATCACCACGAAATTGTGCGCCAGACCACGGACAAGAAGTTGCAGGTCCGAACACCGATGATGCAGCTGCAGGACGAGAAACAAACCAAAATACTGTTGGTGACATTAGCGGAGACTACACCGGTACTGGAGGCTGCAAGCTTGCAAGCCGATTTGCGCCGCGCCGGGATCGAACCGTGGGCGTGGATTATCAATAACAGCGTTGCCGCCGCTCATCCGCTCTCGCCGCTGCTGCGGCAGCGGGCGCATAACGAACTGAGAGAGATCGAAGCGGTCGCTAACCATCATGCTCACCGCTATGCCGTTGTTCCGCTGCTGAGAGAAGAGCCGGTAGGCGTTGCTCATCTTTTGGAGTTGTCCGGTCATCTGGTCGCGGCTGACTGCGTGTGAAAACGTATTAGCGAGAGAGGGCAAACGCATGCCTGAAGTAGTAGCAATGAGGCCTGCCCGTTCGACAGGGCTCGGCACCTTCGAGCGCTATCTTTCCGTTTGGGTGGCGCTCTGCATGGCTGCGGGAATCGGGCTGGGAAAAATCGTGCCCGGCGTCGTTGCGGCCCTACGAGGCATCGAATTCGGCAAAGGCAGTCAGATCAACGCCCCGATTGCGGTGCTCATCTGGCTCATGATCACGCCGATGATGATGAAGGTGGATTTTTCCTCCGTGAAAAACGTCGGCCGGCGTCCCACCGGCCTGTTCGTAACCCTCTTCATCAACTGGATCGTTAAGCCATTTTCGATGGCGCTGCTGGCATGGGCCTTCTTCCGAGTAGTATTCGCCCCATGCATCACCCCCGCCGAAGCAGATCAGTACATCGCAGGTTGCATAATTCTCGCCGCGGCCCCCTGTACCGCGATGGTCTTTGTCTGGAGCCATCTCACAAAAGGGGACGCCGCCTACACCCTTGTGCAGGTGTCGGTGAATGACCTGATCATGCTGGTCCTTTTCGTGCCGATTGTTCAATTTCTCGTTCATGGGGCATCTTCCCTCACCGTGCCCTTCAGCGTGCTTCTAACCTCTGTTCTGGTTTTTATCGTCGTGCCGTTGCTGGCTGGTGTGCTAATGCGCTCCATTCTGGTGACCAGGCACGGCAGGGAATGGTTTGAAGATATATTGCTGCCGAAGTTCGCACCGGTGACGATTGCGGCACTGCTCGGTACACTCGTCCTGATCTTTGCGTTCCAGGCCGATAACATCACAGGCCGCTTTTTCCATGTCCTGCTGATTGCCGTGCCCATCACGTTGCAGGTCTATTTAAACGCCGGCCTCGCTTACGGACTGATGAAATGGCTCAAAGTCGAGCATTCCGTGGCCGCACCCGGCGCTCTCATCGGCGCATCGAACTTCTTTGAACTCGCCGTGGCAACCGCGATTGCACTGTTCGGTCCGGAATCGGGCGCGGCGCTGGCCTCGGTAGTAGGAGTTCTGGTGGAAGTCCCTGTGATGCTGTCTGTCTGTGCTGCGTGCAACCGTACGCGGCACTGGTTCCCGGCTGGGGAGGCGACATAGCCGTGGAAAAGAGGCGTATTCTGATCCTTTGTACCGGCAGATGGCGGAAGGATTGCTCCGCCACGATGCGGGAGATCTGTTCGAAGTGGAGAGCGCCGGTATGGCACCGGGCATCATGCGTCCTAAAGCCATTGCGGTGATGAAGGAACTGGGCATCGATATCGGTGGCCAGCGCTCCAAGCACATCGACGAATTTGAGGGGTGGCAGTTTAACTGTGTCATCACCGTCTGCGACAACGCCCGTTGCTGATATGTCTACCCCGTTTCGTCATCGAGGGTTAGTAGAATATCTGCGGAGGGGACACGATGCAAAAATCTTGCCCGCTATGGGGAGCCTGTGTTCTGATTTCCCTGGCTGCCGGACTTCCCCAACGGGCCTTGGCAGACGGGCCATATAAGGTTTCCAAAGTGGTAAAAGTCGGAGGCGAAGGTACGTTCGATACCGCCTTCGCCGACGTCGAAGACCGCCGGTTGTACATTCCACGCAAGGGCCCTGGCCGGATCACCGTTTATGATCTGGACACGCTGGAGCCGGCGGGCGAAATCCCCGACGCGGCAGCGAACGGTGTCGTCGTCGACTCGAAATCCGGGCACGGGTTCGCTAGTAGCCAACCCGTCGTGATGTGGGACGCCAAGACCCTGAAGACGATCAAGACCATTGACGTCCAAGGCCGCCCGGATGCCATTTTGTTCGATCCATTTACCGAATGTGTCTTTATCTTTAGCCACATCGCTCCGAATGCGACCGTCATCGACGCAGTGAATGGTTCTGTTCTGGGCACGATTGATCTGGGCGGCGAGCCAGAGCAGGCCGCCACGGATCGGAAAGGGCGCGTTTACGTCGATGTCAGGGACAAGGGCGACATTGCCGTCATTGACGCGAAGACTCTCACCGTCGCCGCGCGATATAGTGTCGCGCCTAAAGGGGGACGGTGTTCCGGACTGGCCATCGACGTTAAGAACGAGATTCTGTTCGCGGGCTGCCGGGCGCCGCAGATGATGGTGATCCTCAGTGCCACCGATGGAAAGATCCTGGATGCTCTTCCGATTGGATCCACCGCCGATTCCGCCATTTTCAACCCGGAAACGAATGAAGCTTACAGCGCGCAGATCGATGGGACGCTAACCATTATTAGGGAAACGAGTCCCACCAGCTTCGCCAAGGAGCAGACCGTACAAACGAAGGACAGTGCCAAACAGATGGTGTGGGACAGCAAAACAAACCGGATCCTGCTAATCGCTGCCGATTTTCTACCTCCGACCGGGCCGCCGAGGGCGGGAGTGGCCGGGTATGGAGGAAAGATGGTAGCCGATTCGTTTTCAATTCTCGTGGTTACGAAATAACTAAGGCGGTCGAGAAAGTATCACCCTCCGCAACCCTGAAGCCGTCAGGCGATTCGTCGCAGACGTACGGCGGCCTCGCGAGGCAGCTGAGCCGAGATAGTGGCGCGTCACCCGGAGCGAGTTGCGCCGATTCCAGAACCGAACTTCCAGGTCCCGAATTGTGTGTCGTCCAGCCGGGTAACATTAGGGCTCGCAATTTGACCGCCGGATACAATTACTTCGATCCCGTGGCAGTGGCTTCGGGCTTCTTGAGAACTGTGACTGGCGAGGGTCGAAATGATCCCACGGGTCCGGTGAACTCTTCCTTCGTTCCGTCCTCGTAATATTGCACGAACTTCCAGACCAGGCTTGTTTCTTCTTTAGGGTTGATGCCCAGCATGCCGAATTCGACAAATTCGTAGGGCTGGACCTTCCCCATCCAGGTCGCGCCCACGATTTTTCCGTTGTCGTCCTTCTTGAAATCGATTTTCCAACCCGGTTTGAATTCGAAGTCGTAAATCTGAAGTCCGGCGGGGAATTCGCCCTCCACTCGAATCGTGTTTACCTGCTTCTCGTTCGGGACACGCATAGTGTATTTCTCGCGAGCGCCTGGCGTAGATTCGGTGGGAGCGATCCTGATATGAGCGAAGGCCAGGGTTGCATAAGTAAGCGCAAAAGCGCTTTGGACGAGCACATGACGTGGGGAAAAGTTCACTTTGTTCTCCCTTGAAGAGATTTGCGTGTAGCATAGCCTAAAGCCAATGCTGAAACAAGCCTGCCGTGATCCGCACAATTGCCGAAGAACGGCGAAACCGAGGGGCGCCACTCAGGCAATCGGAGCGCGAGGTCAATGACACCCGAAACTCCCAAGTCCTGCGGGTTCATTGCTCGACCTGGAACAATCCACCGCATAACGTCAGGCCCGGACCAAAAGCAACGCTTGCCACGAGTTGCCCTGGGTGGGCCGCGCCCGATTTCAGAATCTCGTTCCAAACATGGGGCAAAGTTGCCGACGACATGTTTCCATAATTGCGCAGTACCTTGTGACTAGCCACGGATTGTTCCGGGCGCAAGCCCAGCGCATCCGAGACTCGTTCAATAATCTTCGGTCCGCCGGGGTGGATCGCAAAAATGGCAGAATCCCTCTCGGCTTCGTAATCGAGATGAGCCTGTGCGAACAATCGCATCAGAAATGCGCGTAGCGCAGTGCTGATCTTTTCCGGCACTTCCTGCGTGAGGGTCATACGAAATCCCCACTCACCGATACTCCATTGCATGTCGTCGGCCGAATCAGCCACCATCTCGTCCGCCAGGGCAAGGATGCGGTACCCGGACGGAGCCGCGTTTGGCGTGGTTGCGGAAGCTGGGCCAGACCCGCGGCTTAGCGTGTACCGGACGTGACCGTCCGCAAACAGGCTCTGCACCACAAGCTGTTCAGGGCTGTGGTCCGACGGGTCGAGATGCAAGGTGCAGAGTTCGGTGTGCGCAATGTCCACTCGGTGCGCTTCATCGGTTGTGGAGGCCAGAAAGCCGCTTGCGATGCGAATCGCGGGCAGGGCTGCATAACAGCCCATGTGATAAGCATGGGTGACGCGTGTCTGCTGTTGCCAGCCTTTTCTTCCGACGAGTAACTGTGCCGCGCTAGGGGAGATGTATCCAGTGCAGGTCACATGAATGAGATCGTCGGGCGCATTGAATTCGCCCTCAAACATCACATCAAGCGCGCGCTGCGCGCCGCGTGCAAAGACTCGCGAGCGTACCGGCATTCCGGCTCCTTTTGAATTCTCCGCGAGGCGATAAACTTCCATCTTTTCCCACGAGGTGTGCAGGTGATCGTTCAATTCGCAGCCACGTGCGGAGATTTTGTCGGGCGAACAGCCATAGCGGCGAAGCAGCTTGGGCATCAAGGCTGCGAAACTGGGATCGATTGGAGGAAGACCGTTGTTCAGGCGATGGGTTTCTTCCGCTCGGATATGGGCGTCGGCCAGCCAATGCAACGCTTCTTCCTGTGTTCCGGTGTGCGGCGGACGAACAATGCAAAAAGAATGCATCCGCACGCCGTGTGCGCTGAAAAGCCGGTCACGAACAACACGGGGCTGAATCAACGTAGCCATAAGCGAGCCAGATTGGATCGAGCGTACAGAGCGAAGGTTGGACGTCGCTGCACTCTTTCGGAATTCAAAACACCAACCAAACAGAGTAACTATTATTTCGGAAGCGCATAGTTTCGAATACGGTATGGCCTGCCGCGATCACGGGCTGAATGCCGGGGCATTCACCTGTGCAGTCAGCACGGATGGCGCGGAGAGCCCGATGAAAAGTAAAACAGTCTTCATTGACGCGCGAAGATCTGAAAGTCGATCGCCACTTCGTTCTTGACCTTAATCATTCCGCCACCGATGCTGAGGGGCGTGATTCCAAAATCGGTTTGTTTGAGAACGGTGTGTGTCGTGTACCGTTCGCCGGCCGTGCTTCACGGTCAGGCTGACCGCTTTGGTGACACCGTGTAAAGACAGATCACCATCGACCTTCCATTGGCCGTCGGCCACTTTTTGGACGTGTGAAGAGCGGAAGGTTATCTCGGATATTAGGAAACAGCAGTTTCCAGGAGACCGCCCGATCAATTGCTGGCGGTGGCTGTGGGATTGGGGGTAGTGCCGATGGTTGAGGCGGAGTGCCTGCCGGAGTCCGTTGGCTGGCGTCTGATCCGGTGCGGCCGTTTGGCCCGCCAACAGAAGCGGAATAACGAGCATGGATGACACTGCAAAGGTTGGTATCCGCATCATTGGCGCAGCATGTTCGTGACCAGCTCTATTTTGCTGTTGCCCTGCGAACAAGGCAGAAACTATCGCACGCCAGCGCCGGTTGCATGGACATCCCCGCCACCTGGCCGTACGCAGGGGCGGCAAGTTGTCGCCCCTTGTCGAGTAGTTCACAAGGGACGTGAGAATCCCGCCCACCTTTCGATCGCAAATAGCGCTCGCTTCGGAAGAGCCACACCGGCCACGGCGGCAGCGCCCATTTTCCAGTTCCTGGTATCGCGCAGGAACGCGGCAGGGGACAGGCTGAAGCCTTGCCGGACCAATTCGAAGGCCTCTCCGAAATGGCCGCCCTCATAAGCGATCGACGCACAATAGCGATGCATGTTGCTGGACGCTAGCCGTTCGACTTTAGCCGCCGCCTCCGGCGCGCGTTGCCGGATCGAACCGATCACTTGATCCCACCCCTGCAGCATTCGCCGCCAATCGCGCGTCCGCTGCATATCGTGCCGCCGGTAAAGGGTGAGCACTTCCGGGATCGCGCAAATGTTGTTCGGCCGCAACAAGGCAGCGCGAAGAAAAAACTCCAGATCCACGCAGCGCACCAGGCTCGCATCGAAGCTGCCGCCCTGCTCAGCCGCCTCGCGCCGGATCACCACGGCGGACATGGTGCGAATCATGTAATCGGCCAGCAGTTGGGACATGGATACCGTTCCGCGCCAGCGCGGGCAAGGCAAACGAACCGGCTTCCCATAACCGTCGATGGCGCGAACCCAGGAAAATGTAACGTCGATGTCCGGGTGCTCGTCATGAAACTGGACGTGGCGGGCCAGCTTGCCGGGAAGCCACACGTCATCCGCGTCAAGAAATCCAATGTAAGCTCCTTGCGACGCGCGGATCCCTGTGTTGAGCGCGGATGCGAGACCTTGATTGGTTTGAGTGATCACGGTCACGCGCGGATCAGTCCAAGCCCCAAGCCGCTCGGAGGTGTCGTCGGTCGAGCCGTCGTCGATGACGATCACTTCCAGGTCAACTGCACCCAACTGGTTGAGCGCGGAACCGATGCTCGCGTCAATGAAGGCGCCCGCATTGTAAGCCGGAATCACTACGCTGACGAGGGGCTTCATTGTCCCTCATGGGGCGTGCCCGGCAGTGGTGAGGCGCCCGGCTTCGAAGGATTCCGCATAAGAAGTGGACATAACACTGCAAACCTTTGTGTCTGCATTTTCAGCCTACGCGCGTAGTTTCGTCGTGCATTGTTGACGCATGTTGGCTCACACCCAAGGACGCCAACATTTAAATCTTTCGCAAAACAAGCGCCGAATTCTTACTTCCGAACGCAATGCAATTCGCCAGCGCGTACTCGCAGTCAATTCGCCTCGCTTCGTCCGGAATATAGTCCAGATCGCATTCGGGATCCGGATCGTCGAGGTTGATCGTCGGAGGAGCGACGCCGTCTCTCATCGTGAGCAACGTTGCCGCCACTCCTGCCGCTCCACAAGCGCCTTTAGGATGTCCGATCAGACTTTTCAGCGCCGACCCTGGTACCCGGAATGCATGCCTCTTGAATGCGAGACGTGTGGCCCGTGTCTCGATCCGGTCGTTCAGATCCGTGGCTGTCCCGTGGTAGTTGATGTACCCAATCTGCTCCGGTCCGATTCCTGCTTCTTCCATCGCCAGAGTCATCGTATGCGCGGGCTCTTCGCCGCACTCCTCCAGGCGCGCGAGACTGAATCTCGTCGGACCCGTTTGAAAGAAGCAAGATAGTCTTCATTGGCGCGCGAAGATTTGAAAGTCGATTTCCACTTCGTTCTTGACCTTAATCATTCCGCCACCGATGCTGAGGGGCGTGATTCCAAAATCAGTTTGTTTGAGAACAGTGTGTGTCGTGTACGGCTCGCCGGCCTGTTTCACGGTCAGGCTGACCGCTTTGGTGACACCGTGTAAAGACAGATCACCATCGACCTTCCATTGGCCGTCGGCCAGTTTTTGGACGTGTGAAGAGCGGAAGGTTATCTCGGGAAACTTCTTCGTCTCCAGTGTCATCTCCTCCATATGTGTCTGGATGGTTGCCTGATCTTTCGCATCGATTTTGGGGTCAGGCTGCACCGTCATCTTCGCGGTTTCAACTCGGAATTCGATGTGCGGGGCGCCAGACTCCAGGATGGTGCCGGAGGATATCGGCGCGTTGATGGTATGGTCATGGGCGGCAGCTGAAAACAGCCCGGATTTGCCAACGTGAATCGTAATGGTGCTGCGCTGTGTGTCGATGGCTTTTTCTTGCGCCACGAGCGGCGCTGCCGCCACAATCGCCGTGCAGAGAGCCAGAGTGCTAAGCCGCATAAGAATAAATCTTCCTTAAATTCCGTTCAAAGATTTTGGCCGGAAGCATGCCTGTCATCACCTGGCGCCCGGCCGCGATGAGCAGGTTCTCCCACTGCCCGATATGCCCCATGAGAAGGGAGCGCTGCTGCACATGGCGAGTTCGGCGGCGGCGCAGCGACTCATAGCGGCGGAGAGCTAACTCCGGAGTCGCCTCTTTGCAAAACGATTTTGCGAGAACCAGCGCGTCTTCAAGCGCCATGCAGCCGCCCAGTCCGAGGTTCGGCGTGCAGGGATGAGCAGCGTCCCCGAGTAACATCACTCTCCCGTGTCCCCAACGTCTCAGGGGCGGAAGATCGTACGCGCCATTTTTGAGGATGGCGCCTTCTTCGGTCCCGGCAATCAGGCTTTCGACCGGCGCGTGCCAACCCGCAAACATCTGCAGAAGCTCGCGCTGACGCCCTTCGGTCGAGTCGACGTGATCGGGATCGGTATTCGCTGCGGCATACCAGGTGAACCGGTCGGCGCCGGTGTGGAGAATACCGAAGCGTTTTCCCCGGCCCCAGGTTTCGCTATTCGAACCGTCCGGAACAGAGCCTCTAAGACGCGCCAACCCCCGCCAAACGGTGTAACCGCGATAGATGGTTTCGTGAACTCCCAGTGATTGAGAACGGACGCGGGAGCGAATACCATCGGCGCCGATCAAGAAGTCATGCTCCACAGAAACACCATTAGAGAAATGAATTCCTACGCTTGATTGCTGCCGCTCCAAATGTCCGAAATCGTGGCCGAGACGAACACGGTCCGCCGGCAGCGCGGAGATCAGTGCATCCAGCAGATCTGACCGGCGCGTGCACAAGGCGGGTACGTCGAAATGGCCCAGTCCGATGTTCATCAGGATCGAGCCTGTACTGGACCGAACGAGGAAACGGTGGTTCGGGCCGCTCAACGCCACCACTCGTTCGAGCAACCCCAGTTCCTTCAGCACACGCGTGGCGTTGGGCCAAAGCATCATGCCCGCGCCCACCTCGCGAAGTTCGTTCGCTCTTTCGTAGACCGTTGCATCGATGCCTGCGCGGTGAAGCGCGACGGCCGCGGCTACGCCGCCGATTCCACCACCGATGATGCCGATATTGAATTTAAAATTACCCATTGCCTGTTTCTATTTGCGTTTGCGTGAAAATTTCCGTTCCAGATCTGGCCAGATTGTTCGGGATGCAAGGATTCAGATGTATATGGAGACGGCAGGCGACGGGCTTTCGTTAATGACGATTCGTTCATCTGGGCCACACTCGAACCCGATGAGGGCTCATCGTTACGTTTATATCGAGGAAAAATGACCCCTGAAGAACCGCTCGGATGACGATGTGTTCATCAACGCGAACTTTCTCAACAGACGGGCCGATACAGAAAGCAGGAGTTAAGACCGCATATGATCAATCCAGTTTCTTCCGCACCGGCAGCATCACAGGCCGTTGCCCCGCAGAATACGGCGCAATCGAAGCCACAACCAGCTACATCTTCCGACCCGAAAGACTCGGTTCAGCTGAGCCCGAAGGCGCAGGCCCAGGCGTCTGGCGACGTCGATCACGACGGCGACAGTCACTAACCCGGAACGCCGCCTCACCGAGTGGGGCGGCGAATCCGCAAATCGAACAGCCACAGGTGCCGATTTTTGAGAGAAACCCTGCACGAATGCATTAACATCAAGACATGCGGGTTTTGCTGGTGGAGGATGAAGTCGAAATTCAAAGCTTCCTCCAGCGTTCGTTGACTGAAGCCGGATACCAGGTAGAAGCAGCGGGGGACGCCAGGACCGCCGAGCGCATGAGCATCGAGAGCACGCATGACGTACTGGTCGTCGATCTCGGCCTGCCCGACGAAGACGGCCTCAGCCTGATCCTGCGGCTGCGACAGCTTGGGTTACGCGCACCGGTGCTCATCCTTTCGGCCAGGCGTTCGGTGGATGACCGTGTGCGAGGGCTCGAACAGGGTGGCGACGATTACCTGACCAAGCCATTCGCGCTTGCCGAGTTGCTTGCAAGGTTGCGCAATCTGGTAAAGCGAAACAGCTCTTCGATCGCCGAAGCCACTCGCCTGCGAGTGCTCGACCTCGAACTCGATCTGCTAAGGCGTGAAGCTTCCCGAAGTGGCGAGATCCTGAATTTGACGCCTCAGGAATTCGTTCTTCTGGAATACTTGTGTCGAAATGCGGGCCGCGTTGTCACACGCTCCATGATCCTCGATGAAGTCTGGGGTATGCGGATACAGCCGGATACCAACGTCGTCGACGTTCACATCTACCGTCTACGTGGGAAGGTAGACACGGATGGGCGTCGACCCCTCATTCGAACGCTGCGAGGAGTGGGCTATGTTCTCAAAGACCGCTAAACCGATCATGCGGAGCGCCGCTTGGCGCATCTCGATGTGGGCCACGCTGGCGTTCGCCTGCGGCACCATGGTCGTATTCATATTCCTTCATCAGTTCGTCGCTGGGGATATCCAGCGGAGGACCGATGCGTGGCTGGCGGGAGAGGCCGTAACTCTGAACGATGTAGCGACCCGAACGCCAAAAGGGTGGCTCAACAGACGAGTTGTCGGAGAGGTTGCCGAACTCGCGATGAGGGAGGTACCACACAAGCGGGGAGCCAATGCGGGGCTGAACGATTCTGTGTTCTTTCTTCAAACCGCCGCCGATGGCTCGGTGGCTTTGTGGGTGGGAGCAGGCGATGTAAATGCTCATCTTGCTGCGGTCAAGAACAGCAGGATTGTCCCGGATACGCCGACCAGCGTGCGCATAACCGGTTTTGATGCGCCGTTTCGCGTGGTCTGCGTCAGGATGAACAACGGAGGACAAACTTACCTTGGCCTGTCCGAACGAGATCAACTGCGAGTGCTGGGAAAGTTACGTCTTCGCTTCGTTCTTCTATGGTTGCTGATCGTGCTGATCGGTTCCGCGATCGTCTTTTACAGTACCCGGCGAGTGCTGCGCCACATTCAGAACATCACGGAAGCTGCTTCCAGGATCGGTGAGGCTGACTTGAGCAGCAGAGTTCCTACCACGGGAAGAAATGATGAAGTCTCGCAGTTGGCAATTACACTGAACCGTATGCTGGATCGCATCGAAAGATCGGTTCACCAACTAAACACTATCACCGGGTCGCTTGCACACGATCTTCGGAGCCCGCTGACAGCGGTACGCGCCAAGCTGGAGATGTCACTGACCGCAGGCGCACGAGACGAGGAATCGGAATCGATTGTATCGGCCATTGAGGACATGGATCGTCTCACAGAGTTTCTGGATAAGTCCCTTGACGTTGCCGAAGCCAAAGCAAATGCGCTCAGGCTGAACCGCGTGGCCGTCGACCTGGACGATCTTCTCAGAGTCATGATCGATCTGTACGAACCGTCCATGTCGGAAAAGGGGCTGCGTGTGAACCTATGCAGTGCGGGTTGGCTTGAAGTCTCCGCGGACGCCGCTCTCCTCCATCGCATGATCGCCAACCTTTTCGATAATGAATTGAAGCATCTTCCGGGCGCATGCACCGTCACAATTTGTCTCAGCGGCTTGGAAGACTCCGCTACGCTCGTCGTGGAAGACGACGGGCCGGGCTTCGAATCGGAGGTCCTCTCGCAAATCTTTGAGCGTCGTGTAAAGGGGCGAAACTCGACCGGACACGGCTTGGGTTTGGCGTTCGTCGAAGCTGTCGTGCGCGTTCATGGCGGGACTATTCAGGCGTCGAATGGTAGCGAGGGCGGCGCCCGGATAACCATCACCCTCCCGCTCGCCGTTCCTTCAACGACCCCTCTTTCCCCGACCTTGGCGCACGTCTGAATCAGAACACGATCTATTCACGCAATGTACGCACTACTTCGTTGTGACCCGTCGGCCAATAATCATCTTCACCACCATCAAGTATTTGTGTATATTTCCAGAAAATGACTCCTCAAAAACTCCAGAATGACGAGATGTTCATCTTGAGAGCTTATTCCTTCCCCGGGGCAACCTGTCCCAGCAAAAGGACGTCCAACAGTCCTAGCCGCGTCCCGATGCGCAAATATGCCGGATTCATTCTTCTCTTCGTTCCCTGCACCTTCGTAACTGCTCTTGCGGGCTCAACGCCGGCGGCGACCGCACCTCGGGAGAGCGAGCTCTACGTGGGTTGGCTCAAGATGTACGACCTTCAATTCGACGAGGCACACCGCGTCTTTGCTGCCTGGAAACAGAGCCACCCGGACGATTCACTTGGTCCAGCATCCAACGCCGCAGCCTACTTATTTTCCGAGCTGGCCCGATTGGGCGCTCTGGAATCTGAATTATTTGTGGACGATTCCCGCTTCCAAGGCCGCGCAAAGTTGCGGCCCGATCCGGCCAGGAATGCGTTGTTCGTTCAGGAGATCGCACAGGCGGAGCGTCTGGCGGATGCTGCATTGCAAAGATCGGGCGCCGATTCCAATGCGCTACTCGTCAAGTCTCTGACCTTGGGCTTGCGCGCCGATAATGCGGCTTTGATCGAGAAGCAGTCCTTGGCCGCGTTGAGCTACACAAAGGAGGCACGCGTCTTTTCCGAGAGACTGTTGCAGGCGAAGCCTGAGGCGGCCGACGCGTACTTTGGTCCCGGTATGGAGAACTATCTCTTGAGCTTGAAGCCCGCACCCCTGCGTGTTCTCCTGCGAGTGACGGGCTCGAATGTTGATCGCGAGAGGGGCCTCGAAGAGATTCGCGAGACGGCGCTTCACGGTCATTACCTGGAGCCATTTGCCAAGCTGCTCCTGGCGGTGGCGGCGTTGCGCGAAAGCAATCCCGTTCGCGCACGCGAGCTCCTTGGGGAATTGCACAGGCGTTTTCCGGACAACGAACTGTACATGCGCGAAATGGACCGCATCGA
>CAVYZD010000004.1:0-1194802 GCA_963772905.1 Bryobacterales bacterium
GAGCGGATCATGGCCCTCTGGACACTCTTCGGACTTGTGAGCGGAAAGGCGACGACGCCTTGGCCTCGAACCGGCGAGGAGTTCCGGGCAGCAGGGCGTGCTCGGCATGCCCCGCTACAATCCGGCCGGCTGCCGCGACGGATGCGCGGAATGCGCCGCCGTCTGCCCGACCCACGCGATCGAGGCGCAGGGCGGCCGCCTCGCCGTCGACTACGGCCGCTGCGTCGTTTGCCAGCTTTGCACCGAAGCCTGTCCGACCGGCGCCATGACCCCGTCGGAGGACTGGGCCTTCGGGGTGACGGACCGGCAGGATCTGCACTGGTCGGACGCCAGCGCGCCTTCTTTCGGGGTCGCAGCGCCGGAACGCAAGGCGTTTCGCCGCAGCCTCCACATTCGTCACGTCGACGCCGGCTCGTGCAACGGCTGCGAATTGGAATTGCAGGCGCTGAACAACCCTTTCTATAACCTCCACCGGCTGGGGATCTTCTTCACCGCGTCTCCTCGTTTCGCCGATCTGCTTCTGGTCACCGGCCCGGTGACGCACGCGATGCGCGAGCCGCTGAAGACAGCCTACGAGGCGATGGCCGAGCCGCGCTGGGTGATGGCGGTCGGCACATGCGCGGTGTCGGGAGGAATTTCCGGCGGCAACTACGCCTCGGGGACGGGTCTCGAAGGCGTGCTTCCCGTCGACGTCTATCTGCCGGGGTGTCCGCCGAACCCCGCCGCGATCATGGAAGCCTTGTTGATGTTCCTCGATCGCGCCCCGCAGCGGGTGCGCGCAGGACAGATCGATGGCTGACGCGCTCCTCCTCGTCGCCGTCGCCTTGTGGCTCGCCGCGGCGATCCTTGCGCTTAGCGGCGCGCTGACGGTCAGTCGCGTCGCGCTTGCGGTCGGGGCCGCCGCCGGCGTGGCCGCGGCCGTGGCGGGGCTTCCCGATGCGAGCGAGGCCGTGACGCTTCCCGGCCGGCTCGCCGGCGAGGCCGTCGATTTCCGCATCGCCCCGCAGGGACTGTGGTTGATGGGCTTCGGTCTCATCCCGGCGATCTTCGCCTGCTCGCTCGCGTCGCCCATGACCGGCGGCGGGCGGGGCTGGCTGTTCGGCGCCGCGCTGAGCCTCATTGGCGCGCTCGGCGTGTTCGGTCTTCAGAACGGCGCCGCGCTCCTCATCGCCTGGGAGATCATGAGCCTCGGCGGCGCGGTCATGGTCCTCTCCGATAATTCGGGTCCGGCAAGCGGCCGGGCTGTTCTCTTCATGCTTGCGCTTCTCGAAGCCGGCGCCGTGGCTCTGGTCCTCGCCGTCGCGCTTCTCGGACTGCGCGCGGGAGGTCTCGGGTTCGACCAGTATCAGGCCGCCGCCCCGGGCCTGTCCCAGCCCGTGCAAATCGGCCTCGGCGTTCTCCTCATCCTCGGCTTCGGCGCGAAGCTTGGCTTGCTGCCGTTCTACGAATGGTTCCCGGGCGCCTATGGCTCGGCAAGCGGAGCGTCCGGCGCGATCATGTCGGGCGTCGTCATGAATGCGGCGTACTTCGCCCTCGCGCGCGCCCTGATGAGCTGGCTGCCGGTCGCGCCGCAGGGCGCCTTTCCCGTGCTCGCCGTCCTGGTGATCGCGGTCGCCACGATCAGCGCGATCCTGACGATCCTCTACGCCTTCCAGCAAAACGACTGGCGCACCCTCCTGAGCTTCTCGTCGGCCGAGAACGCCTCGATCGCGGTCGCCGCTCTCGGCGCGGCGATGCTGTTTCGCAACGAGCGCCTGAACGACCTCGCCGGTCTCGCCTGGACGGTGGCGCTCCTGCATCTCGCCGGTCACGCGCTGGCGAAGGGCGCGCTTTTCCTCGCGGCGGACGGATTGCGGCGCGCCACGGGCAGCTATCACATCGCCTATGCCGGCGCCGGAAGGCACTGGGTGTTCGGCGTCGGCGCCCTGCTTGCGGCCATGAGCCTGGCGGCGATGCCGCCCACCGCCGGCTTTGTCAGCGAGTGGTTCGTCTTCCAGACCGTCTTCCAGGGGTTCCATCTTCCCTATCTCGCCGGCCGGCTGACGCTCGCCCTGACCGGCGCGGGCCTCGCCCTCACGGCGGCCGTGGCGTTCGCGACCTTCGCCAAGGTGGTGGGCCTGGGCGTGCTCTCCCGGAACGGCGCCGAGGAGACCTCGATCGCGCGACCCTATGTCGGCGCGGTCGGCCTCCTCGGCCTCCTGGTGCTGGCGCTCGCGGCGGGAATGCCGCTCTGGCTCCGGGCGCTCGACGGCGCCACGATGGACCTGTTCGGGATGCAGATCGCCTCCCGGATGCATGACGGAGCGTTGCTCGTTCCGCTGACCGCCAAGTTCGCGTTTATTTCCCCGAGCCTTCTCGTGATCGTGATGCCGCTCCTCTCGCTCATTCCGATCGCCTTGGCGCTTGCTGCGTCTCGCAGGCCGGTTCGGCGAACGCCGGTCTGGTACGGCGGGCTCTCTCCCGACCGGGCGCGCGCTTCGACGACGGCGTTGACCTTCTCCAACGCGATGCGGACCTTCTACAGTTTCGTCTACCGGCCCACGGCGACCACCGAGCGCGATGCGGACGCCGGCGGCTATTTCATCACCAAACTGAGCTTCGAGCACGACGTGGCCCCGATTTTCGGACCCCTGCTGTTTCAGCCCGCCGTCGTCGTCGTGCAGGCGCTGGCTCAGAGGCTGCGGGCGCTGCAGTCGGGGCAGCTCAACCTCTATCTCAGCCTGATCGGACTGCTGCTCGTGCTGGTCCTCGGGCTGACGCTGTTCTAAGCCATAAGGAAGACTCGACCGTGATCTGGACGTATGGGGCGATAGCGGTGTTTGGCGTGCTGGGCTGTTGGGCGCGGTTCGCCCAGACGACCCTGGTGCAGACGGTGTACGGCCGCGACTTTCCCTATGCGACAATGACCATCAACGTCATGGGCAGCTTCCTCATGGGGTTTCTGTTCGTCGAAACGCTCGAGCGCCTGACGCTGGCGCCGTGGATCCGCACCGGGGTCCTGACCGGGTTCCTCGGCGGCTACACGACCTTTTCGACCTTCGAGATGGAGACGCTGCTGCTCGCCGAGGGCGGCGAACTGGCGAAGGCCGCGCTCTATGTCGTTCTCTCGGTCGGCCTCGGTTTGGCGGCCGCGTTTGGAGGCGCCTATATCGCCAGAAACCTCTGACGGGAGGGAAGCTCATGTCCAACGACATCCTGATGGTCCGCGTCTATTTTCACGAGGCCGATCAGGGAAGTCCGCAAGCGCCTGATGCAGGAAATCCTCACCCTGCTGCAGGAACGGCACGCCGTGCAGGGCGTCACGGTGTTCCGGGCCATCGCGGGCCTCGGCGCGGGCGGAGACGTGCGGGCCGACGACGTCCTGCGCCTCAACGTCGATCTTCCGATCGTCGTCGAGTTCTTCGACGAGCCGAAGGTCGCCGAGGCCGCCATAGCCCTGCTCGACGGCCTGGTGCCCGGCGGCCACATCGTTTCATGGCCCGCGCAGCGCCGTGGCCCTGCCGCGCTTCCGCCGAAGCGGGCTTAAAGCCGGCGGCGTTTCGGCCGGCGCCGGGTCGACGCCGGTCGGCCGGTCGATCGCCTTGGCGTCTCGTTGACCCGACCTCCGCGGCGTTAAAATTTGGATTTCCTCAGGCCTACGCAGCGGTGCATCAAACCTCCGCGAAAAGCCGCCAAAAGGGGGGTTGGAATGATTTGGAATTCCTTGGATTCTCTCGTCCGAAACGGGCCTTTTCAATGGGTTACGGGCGAGACCGGGGCCAAAAAAAATCTTCGAGGCACGTTGGCTCGGGAGGGGGCGCTTCCTCGCGAGCGGTTTCGCCCGGTTCGCTCTTGAACACCGGGTCTTCGTCGTCCGCCGCGAGGTTCTCGGCCGCCCAGTTGAGCTTGTCGAGCAGTTTCTTGCGGTGGTCCTCGGTGTAGGCGAACGGCTTGGTCAGGATGCCCTGATGCTTGTCGAGCCGGTCGATCAGCTTGATCAGCGGGCCGATGGCCTTGAGGTTGCCGTCAGCCACCGCTTTGCCGACGATCCGCAGCGCCGGCCGCAGGCGTTCGATCTGCATGTGGGCGTGGTCGTCGCCGCGGTCGAGGACACGGTTTTCCAGCACCTGTCCGACGATCTGGCGGACGCGCTCGGCCGAGATACGCTCGTCCTTGGCGATGTCGTCATAGGCCCAGCCCTCGCGCAGCCGGGCAAAGATGCGTTTGGTGCGCGCGGTCCGGGTTACGATGTTCAACCGCCGCCGTCGCGTCTTTTTGACCTGTTCCATGGCGAGTTCGTTCCTTTCCGAATGCCGAAAAGGTAGCACGGCGGTTCGGAAGGCGGAAAGAAAATGCACCATGGTTTGGTAAACGTGGAATGAGAACGAGGCCCCGGGAAGGACGGAACAGCCGGGATTCGCACGGCTCCGCGAAGGGCGTGAAGCGACTGGACGCGCGGCAGCCGCTCGCGTCGACGAAAGCTGCACGCTCGGAGCACACCTTTCGCGCTCCCGCCGGCTGCCCTGACGCCCGTCACCGCCCGCCGGCGACGGCCTCGTCCGGCCGCGCGGCTTTCAGCTTCTCGATCCCGAGCATGTTGAGCGCCATCAATTCGTAGAATGGCTCGCTTTCGCCCTTGCGCATCTTGCGGATGAAATATTTCTCGAAGCCGATCTTGGCCGCGTGCACCCACTTGCCCGACGACGACCAGTTGACGTTGCGCGGCGGAATCTGCGGTTGCGCGACGAAGGCGACGCCGCTGTCGCCGAAGTCGGCGAGGCAGATCGCGTTCCATGTCGCCTGAAAGCCCGGCTTCCCGCCGCGCAGGACCTGGCCGATGTTGCGCGCCGTCGCCGTCACCATCAATTCGATCATGAAGCCCGTCTTCGGCACGCCGCAGGGCACCGGCGTCGGGCCGGTCGGCGGGATCGCGACGCAGACCCCGACCGAGTAGACATTGGGATAGGCCGGATTCTGCTGATGCTTGTCGACGATGACGAAGCCGCGCGGATTGACCAGGCCCTCGAGGCCGCGCAACGGCGCGACGCCGCGAAAGGCCGGCAGGATCATCGAGAAGCCGAATGGCAGCTCCTTGGTCGCCTTCACGGCGCCGTCGTCGCCGACCTCCTCGACGGTCATCTTGCCGTCCTCGACCCGCTTGATCCGCGCGCTGGTGATCCACTTGATGTGATGCTCGCGCATCTCGCCTTCGAGCAGCCCCTTGGTGTCGCCGACGCCGTCGAGGCCGAGGTGGCCGATGTAGGGCTCCGACGTCACGAAGGTGATCGGAACCCGGTCGCGGATCTTGCGGCGGCGCAACTCCGTCTCGAGGATGAACATGAACTCGTAGGCCGGCCCGAAGCAGGAGGCGCCCTGCGCCGCGCCGATCACCACCGGGCCCGGGTTCTTGCAGAACGCCTCGAACTTGGCCGCCGCCTTCTCGGCGTGGTCGATGTGGCAGATCGACGTGGTGAACCCGTCCGGCCCCAGCCCTTCGATCTCGTCGAACGCGAGTTCGGGCCCGGTCGCGATGATCAGGTAGTCGTAACGCAGCTTTGAGCCGTCGGCGGTTTCGAGCGTGTTGTCCTTGGGCGAGAGCTTGGTCACCGGGCTCGGCTTGAAGCCGATGCCGCGCTTGGCGAAGGTTGGCGCGAGATCGATCTGCACGGCTTCGCGCTTCCGCCAGCCGACCGGGATCCAGGGGTTCGACGGAACAAAGTGATAGAGGGGGTCCTTGGTGACGACGGTCAGCTTGTCCTCGGGCCGCATCTGGCCCTTCATCTCGTAGGCCATGATCGCGCCGCTGAGGCCGGCGCCCATGATCACAATGTCAGCCACGTTTGTCCTCCCGAATTTGCCGGACCGCCTCATCAAGGGTGTCTCTGAATGTGCATTATTATTTGAATATTCGAATATGTCAATCGAAAAGGCGGCGAGCCTCGACGCCTGCGGCGGACCAAGATCCAAACGTTTCCGCGATGTCCGTACGCCTATTCAGGCGTAGGGGCGCTCGGTGGTCCCTATGACGAGAACCCAATCAGTTGGACCGGCTTCGACCCGTTGCGGGCTTTCGAGGGTGGCCCGCTACGGGCGGTGAACCCTGTTAAGCTGCCGTAGGCGCTATGGGCACAGCGCGCCAATTCGCGTCCTCACTCAGAATTGGTCAGGGGAACCGTGGTCTTCATGCCCCTTGCTCGTCATTCAGCGAGCGCGCCGCTTCAACCCCGGTTCGCGGCCACGCTCCCGCCACGAGGTCGTCAGTGCGGCCGCCGCCTCGCGCATCGCCGTCGCCATCTTGACCGCGCGCTCGGCTGGGTCCGGGATAGGCACGCATTCGTTGAAGAACACCATGATGCCGTCGCCCGAGAACTGGTCGAGCGTTCCCTCGAACTCGCTGACAAGCGGCCCCAGCGCGCCATGGTATTCGCGGAGGAATTCGAGCGCCTCCTCGGGTTCGGCGGTCTCGCTGAATGCTGTGTAGCCGTGCAGATCGCAGAACACGACGACAATATCGCAGCGATCATTTTCGAGAATCTTCTCATCGACTTGCGAGACGATACGCTCGGCCGACTGCGGCGCGAGGAACCGTTTGAGCCGCGGGAAAATTGTGGCAAGGTGAGGACGTTTTTGATCAAGATCAACTGCGAGTCTCAGATTAGGTGTAAATATTTTTTAAAGGAGGGAACTAGGGTCGCGATGTCAAAAGTGATGTCCAAGTTCGAGGTGCTGTTGTAAAAGAACCAAGGATACTGCCATGTTCAAGTTGATCACTGCAGCCGTCGCCGCAGTTGTTGGACTGGGCGCGGTGCAAGTTTCCGCTCGGGATCAGGAGAGTTGAGCGTTCCGCCTCGTGAACCGCAGCGATTACACAATCACCCAAGTTATCGCCAGCAATATCGGAGAAGGAACCTTTGTTCCGGTTGACCTTCTGGGTGCTTATAAAGTCGGTCCTCACCAAAGCTTAGTCATTGCACCGTTCAATGATGAGGGGTGGTGCCGCTTCGATATTCGCATGACGTTCGCAAACGGTGATCAGCAGGAGGTCTACGATGTTAACGTATGTGAGGCTACAAGCGTAACCACCTACGGTGGCTACGCTACGGCCACGTACCCCCGCTCATTGGGAGGCGGACGACTTCCTTGACGTTGCGGGCGAACAGGATACGTCTAAGGAGGTGGGAGAGTCCTTCATCGCGATCGCGTAGGGCTGATTTCCCTGTTTGGTCGCGCGCGATTTGTAGAAGCGGTCGACCGGGAGGATGGCGACGCTTCTGGTAGGCGCACAAGATCGAGCGACCGTTCGCCGGTCTTGTGATCATGGTGGATGACCAGCAGCTCCTGGCTGGACGCGCCGTTCTTTCGACAGGCGGCTGTCGCGCAGGTCGAGCCCGTCAACGCGCGCCAACCTGAGAGGTTAAGACGATTGAATGACCCGACACACATGCGCACGTGAACATCATGGTCGGATTGCAGGTAACTGCAAATTCCGGCCTTGGGCGCGCGTGGGAGTCCGGATCGTGTATGCGGGATAGTCACCGCCCTATCGACGGTCTCGTCCGAAGACTTTCCGGCTTTTGCCATTGATCAGGCGGAAGCCGATCGTGCCGGGCAGTCAGCGCACGTGCGCCGCCTCTCGGACGGCCCCGGACGGGGTCAGAGGCGCGCAGGTCGAGTTCCTTGAGGATCGACGGCCCGCGATCGGTTCCGGCGCCGCGGTAGTCAAGCCCTGACGCGACCCCACCTCTTGCGGAGAACGGCGCGCAGGCGAGTTAACCGAAACGCCTCGTGTGGGCGGAGTCCGCACTTCAAGCGTCGCGCGGGAACGCCTCCCTCCACCGGTTTAGCCACCGTTTCCCGAACGGCCGCTCTCCGTCCACGGCGGTCGTCGCCGTCAACACGGATTGAGTTTTGAGCTTAAGGCGCAGGCGCCTCCGGGCGCCGTTTGGGCGCGTACCATTCGAGCTTTTTGCGCAGGCTGACGACCGTCCCCAAGATCACGATCGAGGGACCCGGCAATTCCGCGGCGGCGGCCTCCGCCGCCAGGGTTCCGAGGGTCGCCGACACGACGCGCTGGTTGGGCCGGGTGGCGTTGTCGACGATCGCGGCCGGAAGGTCGGGGCTCGCGCCGTGGGCGAGGAATTCCCGCATCAGCGGTTCGAGATTGCGCAGCCCCATGTAGATCGCCACCGTCTGGCGGGGCTGAATGAGCGCGCCAAAGTCGAGATCGATCCGCCCGTCCTTGCCATGGCCGGTGACGAACACGCAGGCCTGGGCGTGGTCGCGGTGGGTGAGCGGAATGCCGGCGTAGGACGAGGCGCCGATCGCCGCCGTCACGCCCGGGCACACCTGGAAGGGGACGCCATGCTCGGCCAGCGTCTCGATCTCCTCGCCGCCGCGGCCGAAGGAGTCGCGTGGAATACTCGATGCGGTAGTTCATAGAAACCTGGCCGTTGCCGTGGGGATTTTGGTTCTCGGCCTTACGCTTTGGCAGCCATTTGAGCACAAGGGATCGCTGCTGGTTTGGATCGCGGTGTGCTTCGTCGCGCTCGAGGGCTGGATTGGAGGGTTAGGAGGAGCGCTCCTGCATGCCAGCCTCGCACCGCTGGCGTTCGCGATCTTCGTTGCGATCGCGATGCTCACATCGCCGGGCTGGAATGAATCGCCGGAGTTGGTGGAAGACCAGGCCGCTCCGGCTTTGCGGATGTTTGCGTTTGCTACTCCGCTGCTGATCGTTTTGCAAATCATGCTCGGTGCGGCCTATCGTCATAAGCTGACCGGCGTGCTGCCTCACCTGGGCGGCGCGATGATCGTTACGCTCGCCATCCTGGTATTGGCGATGATGATTCTCCAGCGGCATCCCGGGCATCGGAAACTCTGCACGGCGGCGACTTGGATGATATCGATCTTGGTGGCTCAGGTGATGCTCGGATTTGCAGCCTTGGTGATGCCTTCGCTGAAGGTAAGCCCGGCCGCGGTAATCGTGACCACCGCGCTGCATGTAGTGGTTGGATCTGTGACTCTGGCTGCGAACTTGGTGCTGGTGATGCACATTCAACGCAGCGTGCGTGCGCCGTCGCCGGGCGCCGGTGATTACTTGATGCTCGCGAGCATTTCCGAAGTCGCATCGGCAACGCGGCTGAACTGGTCAGGCGCGATATCAGAGATGTTGGCAACCACGGACCGGTTCACGGTCACCAGAAACGTATTGGCGACCGCCGGGTTCAAGTTGTAAACGCGCACCGCGGGGTCCTTCGGTCCCTTCCTGAAATAGGTCAAAGGAATTTCGAGATGGGCGGTGCGGTTCAGATCTTCGAGCCACTGCTTGGAGCTATCGCCGGCGATAACCATCGCGACAGCTTTGAAGCCGCGGGATTTATTTTTCAAATAGAGATCGTTGAGCTGAATGATCTCTTTCGCGGTGGCATCCGAAGTGTCGCGGAAAAACGCGAGGACGTCGGGCGCTTTGTCATAGTCGCAAACGTAACAAATGAGCTGGCCTTTGTACTGGCCTGTCACATCGGAGACGGGAATCGACATCGTAGTTGCGCCGATTGCGGGACCGGAAACAAGATCAGCCGCGGGCGCGAGTGCGGCGAGCAGAAGAGGGATCGCGAATTTGAAAAAGTTATTTGGCATTATTTACCATTGCCTTCAGTTTTATACTTCAGCTCAAGCCACTTGAACCAGCCGTCTTTAAGCACCTTCACCTTGCGGTAACCAAGCAGGCTGAGCTGGCGCGCCACTTCCTTGGAATCCTCGTCATCTTTGCAGGCGCAATAGAGGACCAGCGTCTTTTCACGAGACAGATCCGCGGGAGCTGTAATGTTTTTGGAGTAGGGCAGG
Organism: Bryobacterales bacterium; assembly: GCA_963772905.1. Lineage (GTDB taxonomy): Bacteria > Acidobacteriota > Terriglobia > Bryobacterales > Bryobacteraceae > Palsa-89. The sequence continues at coordinate 9,823 of CAVYZD010000004.1, forward strand.
TTCACCGCGCCGGGGATGTGCTCGTCTTCCCAGATGGGAGGAGCGGCCGTGTCGACGATCACGATGTCTTTCGCATGTTCGTCGATGTCCTTCTTCAACTCTTGCGGCGACATGTAATCGGGGACGTAGACGTAACCCTCGACGCATTCGCCGTCGACGAAAGTTCCGTTTTTGCAGTCCTGAGCGAAGGTAGATGCAGGCGCGAGGAAAGCCGCCAGCAGCACTGACCCGAGCAATGTACTCTTCATGGGCACGCTCCCACTTACTAGAATAGCGCGGTGATTTCTCGCTCCACTAGCTCGGTCGCCGTAAGGCCGTCGTGGCGGGCGCAGATCTTGCCGTCGCGCGCGATGACGAAAGACGTCGGAAGCGGGAGCTCTCCAAAGGAGGGTTTCAATTCCTCTTCGCGCCCGAAGCCGAGCAAAATCGGATAGTTCATCTTGATTTGCGCGGCATAGCGTTTCACATCCGCGATGTCGTCGGCATCGTCCATCGACACACCGATCACCACCAGGCCGCGCGATTTGTACGTGTTGTAGAGCTCGATGAAACCCGGAATCTCCTTCCGGCAAGGCGGGCACCAAGTGGCCCAGAAGTCCAGCAGAATTACTTTGCCCTTGTAATCGGACAGGCTGACGGACTTACCTTGGAGGTCCTTGAATTTGAAATTGAGATTTGCGGCTTTCGCGTCGGCGGGGCAAGCGGCCTGCGCAGTTGCGCACCACATGGCCAAGGCGACCGGGATCAGACCGGCAGCGCTCATTTCCAATCGTCGACTTTGACGCTCTTGGTGTACATGCATTCGTTCACGCTCCAGCGGATGTTGCCGCTTCCGCCGACCACCACTACGCTGACGTTGTTGAGATACGGAATGGGCGCATCGCCAGGAAGTTTCAACCACGAGGCGTAGGGCTCGACTCCGGCGCGCGCCGGTCCGAGCTTATAGTTGATCACCTCCTGGTCGAGCCAGTAATGGTTCTTGGGAACGGTGACGTTCTGCTTCACCCAATCGATCAGCTTTTCCTTGGTGTCGAAGCCGAAGCGCAGCAACGGTGGCGTCACAGACGGATCGATCAGCAGCAGTTTGCCGCCGCGCTGGGGCGAGCCGAGCCCGCCGATAAACCGTTCCAGCGTGTATTGCCAGTCTTCGTCCTGCAGCACCATCATGGTGTTTTGACTTTGGCAACCGCTGAAGGTGCTGACCACGCTGTCGTCCGGCTGGAAACCATGCTGCACGCTGAGCGGCTTCCAGCCTGCGGGCAGACCGGCGACGTTTTCCGCGAATACGGCCGGGATGTCCGCCATGGGGTTGCCCTGCACGCCCTCGTAGGTGTGGCCCGGGACCGATCCGCCGGTGGCGTTCATGGAGAGCAAACTCCACGCACGGCCGATGAGCGCGCCCGCGTTGTTGTAGAGTCCCAAAGCGCCGGTGCTGGAATTTAAGTCCAGATCCTTGACGATCTTGCCGTTGACAACCGCCATCGCGGCCATGGACGATGTCGAGCTGGAGTGCGCATCCGTCTGCGAGGCGGCCAATGCCAGGATCGCCGGGAACATTTCGGGTTTGGCGCCCGCCATCACGGCGTTGATCGCGACCGTTTCCACGGTGTATTGCCAGGCTTCGCGTTCGCCCGTAACCCGCATCTTTCCGACGATTTCGCCGGGCTTGTGATGAGTAGCCTTGAGCATCGCCGCCACGCGCTCTTCAGTGGGCATGACGATGGGAAGCTGGTCCGTCCAGAAGCGATCGTCAAAGTATTTCTGGATGTTGTCGGCGGTGTCAGGGCCGATGAAGCGCTTTTTCTCTCGCTGGACGGTGCCGGTCTTTTTCTCTTCGTCCGTTAGCGGCTTCGTCAAATAGTCGACGACTTCCGCCATGAACGGCCGCTTAGTGATGGGGTCGTCACCCGCGATGTATTCGTCGAGCTCCTTCCGAGTCTTTCCGCCGACAGGCGTATGCGTGAAGGCCAGCCGCAGACCCGGCATTCCTTCTTCATAAGCCTTGTCGTGAACCAAGTCCTCGAGGACGTTGATGATGACGCCTACCGAAGGAATTCCATAAGTTGCTTCCGTTGTCGCTACATGGCCGACGACCGCCGGCGCGCAGGTGCTTCAATGGCCTATGGCCATGACCATCAGACCGTCGACGGATTTGATTTCCTTCCAGAGATCCGGGTCATCTGCGGCGTACGAGCCCTTTTTCTCACGGAATACAGTCTTGACGTCGGGCATGTGAACGGCCATCCACGACTGCATCGCTTGCAGAAACTTGTCGCCGCCATCGAAGGTTTCGTCCACCAGGTAGACCGTTTTGCCGGAGAGGCTCGCGGGACGCGGCGCCATAGCGCGGCGCTCGATCGGTGGCGGATTGCCGGTGGGATTCAAAACCGTATATAGAGGTTGCTCCGCCGCCGCAACCGTCCCCGCAAAGGCGATCGCGATCCCGAAAAGACTGGGTCGTGTAAGCATCATGGCCATTTTCTCCCGCATCTGAATTCTATAGCGCCACCCACTGCGATGCAACCACGAGGCGAAACCGGCGCGACGATCTTACCTGCGCACATGTCCGGCGGTACTTGCCAGATTCTAAAGACTTGCCCACGTAAAGTCGATAGCAGCGAATGGGCACATCACGGCCTGGTATCGTCGCGATATCGGTTCTTGCAGCGCTGTTACTCGCGGCGCCGTGCCTCGCCCAACGCTATACGTTTGAGCAATTTGGCCAGGCTGAGGGGCTGAGCAACCTGAATGTGAACGTGCTGCTCCAGACCCGTGACGGGTTCCTTTGGGCTGGGACTGAGAACGGGCTTTTCCGCTATGACGGGCTTCGCTTTCAAAGCGTGAACCTCGGTTCCGTGGTTCTGGGCGGGAGCGTTCTGGCGTTGCGCGAAGATGCCGCCGGACGGCTGTGGGTGGGCCGCCAGAATGGTGTGGGATACCTCGAAGGCGGCGCGTTCCACATGGTTCGATATCAAAACGCGAATCTGCGCTTATTTCCCGGGGACACCATCTCGTCTTCGGCCGATGGCGCCGTTTACATCGCCAGCGACGGCGATCTGCTGCAAGGAATCCAGTCACAGTCCTCCGGCGAATGGAGCTTTCATAAGATCCCAGTTGCCGCGCTCAAGGTGAATAGCGTCTTGGCTGGGCCGGGCTCCGCGTTGTTTGCCGGATGCGGCGAAGGCATTTGCCGGCTCCAGGGTTCGCAGCTGCAACGATGGGGTGTGAAAGAAGGCTTGAAGAAAGATACCTGGCAGAGTCTCTTTCTGAGCTCCAAGGGCGACCTTTGGGCGTGGGGCAATCGGCACATCGCCGTTCTCGCACGAGGAGCGTCGAGTTTCCAGGATCGCGACATTCCTGAAATGCACAATCCGGATTCTACGAATGAGATCGCCGAGGATGCGCGGGGGCGAATCGTAACATCGAGCGGCACGCAACTGATGCGCTGGGAAAACGGGGCCTGGAGAATTTTCAATGAGCGGCAGGGTCTGCCTAACCATGGCGTCGGGCCGGTGTACGTCAGTTCCGCGGGCGAGGTCTGGTTCGCATCGGCCGGCCACGGCCTGAGCCGATGGCTCGGCTACGATCTCTGGGAAACTTGGACCACTGCGGAGGGCTTACAGAGCGACACGGTCTGGGGAATCCTGCGTGACCGCACGGGGCGGCTGTGGGTCGGCAATGAAGACGGACTAGCTTTTCTGGATCCAGGTGGAAAGAGATTCACGCCGTGGCCGCTGCCTGAATCCCTGACCAAGCAGCGAATATCGGGCTTGGCTCTGTCCTATGACGGAGCCGTTTGGGCTGGCGGAGGGAACACCGTGATTCGCATCGATCCGGTCACTCGCTCGGCCACCAGCGTGGAATGCGACGAACCCGTTCGGATGGTGCAAGCCGATTCGCGCGGGCGGCTGTGGATGGGGACGAAATCCAGTCTGTACGTCATCAACGTCAATCAGAAGCTGCGGGCGGGCGCTCGACTCGAGGCGTCACGCAGTCTCGATCAAGGGACTTCGCACGTAGCGGAGACTCCCGACCAACAGCTGTTTGCTTATACCCGCGGCGGACTTTTTCGTTTGGATGGCTCCCATTGGCGCAAGATGGAATCCGTACCCGGATTGGAGTTGGGCGGTAACGATTCCCCGGTGGCTTCCGATGCGCCGAATTCGCTGTGGGTGAATCAGGACCCCGGCGTGGTCCATATTGAGATTCAAAACGACCGTGTGGTTCGCGTGGACAGGTACACCGAGAAAACACTTGGGTCGGAACGAGCCTACTTCATGCAGCGCGATAGTCACGGCCGTATTTGGCTGGGTCTGGATGCGGGCGTCACGTTCCTGGACGGCAAGCAGTGGCACGTGCTGACGCAGCAAGATGGGCTGGTGTGGAACGACACCGACGATCAAGGCTTCTACGAAGATCGGGATGGCAGTATTTGGATCGGAACCAGTGGAGGACTTTCGCATCTGCTGGCTCCCGGTTACTACACCAAGGCTGCGTCTCCGAAGGTGACCGCCACGTCGGCAATGTTTGGGGATCAAAGCCTGGATTCGAATGGGAGCTCTTCTTTCTCCTGGAGGAACGCGCCCTTGGTTATCGACTTGGCGACGCCCTTTCGCGACGGCACCACGCTGAAGCTTCGCTACCGGCTGGCGGGCTTGGAGGACCGCTGGGTTGCCGCCACGGGCCGTGAAATCCGCTACGCGCAGCTGCAACCGGGGTCGTACAGCTTCGAAGCGGTGGCATCCGACCCGGCGCTCGGCCAGGATTCCAACGTGTATCGGATCCCGTTTGTCGTTCGTCCGCCGTGGTGGCGTTCCGGATTTGCCCTGGTGGCTCAAAGTTTCCTTCTGATGCTCGCGCTCGCGTGGGCCTGGAGATGGCGAGTGCGCGCGTTGATGTCGCGGCAGCGTGAACTGGAAGCGATGGTTGCCGAACGCACCGCGGACCTGGACCAGAAGAAGGAGGAAGCGGAAGGGGCCAGCAAAGCCAAGAGCCAGTTCCTGGCCAGCATGAGTCATGAAATCCGGACGCCGATGAACGCGATCATCGGAATGACCAGCCTGCTGCTGGACAAGGACCTGGACGCCGAGAGCGCGGATTTTGTGGAAACGATTCGCAGTTCCTCCGACTCGCTGTTGACCATCATCAACGACATCTTGGATTTCTCCAAAATCGAAGCGGGCAAGCTGGAGCTGGAAAGCCAACCGCTGGATTTGGTGAGATGTGCCGAAGATGCTGTGGACTTGCTTAGCACGCCTGCATCGGAAAAAGGATTGGAACTTGCCGTGGACATTGATCCTTCCGTCCCGCGTTGGATCATGGGCGATGTAACGCGTCTTCGGCAGATTCTGGTGAATTTGGTGAGCAATGCCGTGAAATTCACCTCGGAGGGCGAGGTGGTGCTGACCGTACAACCCACTTCCAACGGCGATGAAAGTCCACGGATTCACTTCGGGGTCCGCGACACTGGCTGCGGCATTCCCGCGGATCGTTTAGACCGATTGTTCCGCTCGTTTAGCCAGGTGGATGCGTCCACGACCAGAAAATATGGCGGAACTGGATTGGGACTGGCGATCAGTAAGCGCTTAACGGAGCTGATGGGCGGGAGCATTTGGGTGCGAAGCGAGGTGGGAGCGGGGTCGGAATTTCAGTTCACGATTCCACTTGTATTGGCGCAACCCCAGGAACCAGCGTCGACGATTCCGGCGAACTGTTCCGGCAAAAGAATTCTGGTGGTAGACGACAATGCAACCAACCGCCGGATCCTTGCAACGCAGTTACGGAAGTGGGGGTTGGATCCGGTTTCGGCCGCGACGCCGGATGAAGCCATGGATCTTTTCCGGCAGGAGCGCTTTGACGTGGCGCTGTTCGATTACCAGATGCCTGGGATGAGTGGAGTTGAGTTGGCGCGGCGGGCGAAGAACCTCGGCCTGGCTTCTGGAGTGCGAATGATTCTTTCCAGCTCGTCCAGCACTTCACAGCGCGAGATGTTGGGCGACATGGAAGACAATCCGTTTGATGCCTTCTTGACGAAGCCTACAAAGTCCGATCAATTGAAGGAAGTTCTGACGCGTTTGTTGGGGGCGCCACCGGCAACGCCAGCCCGGCGCACCAGGTATGCGATCGACACCACGCTCGCGGCCCAGCGGCCCTTGCGGATCCTGCTGGCCGAGGACAATGTCGTGAATCAGAAGGTAGCGGTTCGATTGTTGGAACGCATGGGATACCGTCCCGACGTAGCTTCCAACGGGATTGAGGCGCTGGCAGCCGTACATCGGCAACGCTACGACGTGGTTTTGATGGACGTCCAGATGCCCGAGATGGACGGGCTGGAGGCATCGCGCAGAATCATCTCCGAGCTGGATACTCCCGAACGGCCGCGCCTGGTCGCGCTCACCGCGAACGTACTCAAGCGCGATCAACAGATGTGCCGGGAAGCCGGCATGGACGACTACCTGCCGAAGCCATTGGATCTGGTTCATCTTCGGGACGCGCTGCTCAGATGCGCTCCGGCGCCAAGCCCGGAAGAGGCGCACTAGTTCACCGGTGCCCGTATTCGGTGAAGACGTAATCCCTGGTCTTCACCCTGGTGTGGCACGCGAACCCGCACTTGGCGTCGTTGCCCTGCGGCGGCTTATCAGACAAGGTGCCGGGCGTAAACGTATTGGTTGCGGCGTCGTATTCGAACACGGCATATCCCCACCCGCCGCTATCGGCGAACTTCTTGCTGTCCTTCAGCATGAAGTCCATGTCATGCTGGGCGCCCGGCACCGTCGCTGCAGGGAAGGTCTCCATCTTTTTCGGGATCCAATGGATCTTGGCCAGCTTGGAGCCATCGGGGAAGGCCGGCCGTTGGCGGGAATGCCGGCCTGGTAGGCTTTGATCATCACGGGATTCGCAAGGATCGCAGCCATGAGGGGGCCGTCCTGGCTGATGGAGACAACCTGCCAGGATTCGTATCCCTTGAACTCAGAGAACGCGAGGCCACCCGGCACTTTTAATGTGTACTTGTCTTGCGCAGCCATGGCCAGCGCGACCACAAGCGAGAGAAATACTCCGGCGAATACGATGACCCCGACGCTTTTGCGCTTCATATCTGATCTCCTTTAAGCCGCGACTGTCGCGGCGGCTGCGAAGAACGTCAGCAGGTCGGCGTTAATCGTTTCCGCGTGCGTGGTAGGCATACCGTGCGGCAAGCCCTTGTAGCTTATGAAAGTTCCGTTCTTCAGCAACTTCGCGGAGCGCGGACCGGCGGCGGCGTACGGCACGATCTGATCGTCCTCGCTATGCATGACCAAGACCGGAACGTTGATCTTCTTGAGATCTTCGGTGAAATCCGTTTGGGAAAAGGCCACGATTCCGTCGTAATGCGCTTTGGCTCCGCCCATCATACCTTGACGCCACCAATTTTCGATGACAGCCTCTGAGGATTTCGCGCCTGGGCGGTTGTAACCATAGAAAGGGCCTGCCGGCAGGTCGCGATAGAATTGCGAACGGTTAGCTGCGAGTTGCGCTTGCAGGCCGTCGAACACCTCCTTGGGAAGGCCAAGCGGATTGGCAGGAGTCTTCAGCATGAGCGGCGGCACCGCGCTGATGATGGCTGCCTTGCTTACCCGGCTTTCGCCATGCCGAGCCAGATAGTGCGTCACCTCGCCGCCGCCGGTGGAATGGCCGACGTGGATGGCGTTTTTCAAATCGAGATGCGCGGTGAGGGCCGCCAGGTCGTCGGCATAATGGTCCATATCGTGGCCGTCGGCGGTTTGAGTGGAGCGGCCGTGGCCACGGCGATCATGGGCGATCACACGATAGCCATGATGTAGGAAGAACAACATCTGGTTGTCCCAGTCGTCCGCGCTGAGCGGCCAACCGTGGCTGAAAACTATGGGCTGTCCTTTACCCCAGTCCTTGTAGTAAATCTCGATACCGTCTTGGGTTGTGATGGTGGGCATGCAAGGAGTGTGCGGCATCGGGGAAAGGAATGCGTCACGAGATGGAGTGTTCCTTGGCTACCACGAAGGGCTGCGCAAGAAGTACCCCATCTTGGGTAGGGCGGCATCACTGGACTCGCGGGCGGCGTAAAAGGCCGGGTTGAGGCGCATCAGGTGTTGTGCGTGGCGCTCGATTTGTTGTTTTGAAAAAACGAAGCCAGCGTCCTTGGAAAAGGCGGCGGGATCCCAGGGAAGTCCTTGATGCTGCTGGCGTATGAAGAGTTCGGCCGCTTCGGTGAGTTGGCGGCGCTCGAGGCGGCGGCGCTCGTCTTGGATGGTACGGAGCTGATCGATGGATTTTTGGAACTGGCGGGAGAGGCGCGAACCGTGCAGGCCGATCGTGGCCAGCATCGGGATTAGAAATTGGGGGTCGGGGGTTTGGGTGAACAGCTCGGTTTCGAGGAGCGGGATGCGGTTGAGGCGCCAAGCGGTGTTGGCGATTTCGTGAACCAGTTGAGTTTCGGTTGGAGTGGCGGGGGCGTACTCATCGAGAAATTGCTGGATGTGGCGCCGGTAGGCTTCGGGGTCCTCGGTGGGCAAGACCGCGGTGCGGGCGGTGAGGCCATGGCGCAAGGCGTTGAGCGACGAACGTTGCTTGCCGGGTGCGGTGCGAGGACCGGTGGAGTGTTGGGAGTTGGCGCGGCTGATAGAGGCGCGGGGACAGGTGGCTGGTTGCCGGTGGCTGGTTGTCATGCGATGATCTCCGGGGCCGTTTTACTACGGGCGGATGGCATTTTCGTGGGCAGAGCGCCGGAGGTTGTTGGAGGGAAGGAAGAAAGAGCGGGCGGAAGTTCGTGATCGTCGGTGGTGTGTGATCGTCGCTACGATTGACCAGCAACGTTCTCCGGTATCACCAGATCGGTGCACATGAGGCGCAACACCTGCGCCGCTTCGAGCGGCAGCCCGACCATCCTGGCATCGCGGCCGGCACCAAGGACTTCCGTGAGCAGATCCTTCTTGAGGGCAATCCATCCGCCCGGCGTTTGGTAACTGACCAGGAAATGCCCTTCCAGCCGCCCCGCCAGCAGTTGCGCGGGTTCATATGGCTCAGCGTGGTGCGTCGCCACAATCTGCTTGTCGGTGGAAACGAAGTGCCGGGCCTGCAGTTCCGGAATCGCCGACGCCTTCGCATCGGTTTCAGGGCCGTCCCCGGACACGATATACAGGCGCCCGGTTCTTGAACCGCCGGATGCCTGGGAGTTTGAATCGCGGCGCCGGAACTCGTGCTCGATGCGGTGGAACACCTCTTCGGCGAACTGTTGCGGGTAGTCGTACAAGCGTTGTACTTCGGAGTGGATGTGAGGCAATTTCCGCCAGCCGTTCACCCAGGCGAGCTTGGCCCCATCGGGGTCCGGGCCGGCAAAGACATCCTCCAGGCTGAATCGCGTTTCGGCATCGTGCTCGAAGGCTTTGAGCGCCATGTGCTCGATGAGATGGGAAGGCAACCCGAATATGACTCCGAATGGAGAACAGCCGCCGTCGACGGGCCTGAAACGCGGGAGATCGTAACGCAACGGCACGCTCAATCGGTCAATCAACGCAGCGTAGTCTTTTAGCAGCCGCACATGCCGCTGTCCCAGGGGCGAATAAATGAGAGGGCGCGGGGCGATGAAAACGTGCTCGATCATGCTGTAAGCGCTCAGCAGATCGACGCGATTCAGAAACAGCTCGGGATCGGCGGAGATGCCCTGACAGATGGCTCCTGCCATGTCGATGCGCATTCGCTCATCGCCGCTCTGCAGTGCGCAGTCATAGGTCTTGAGCAGCCCCACCAGACCTTGCACCAGCAGCCCGAAATCAAGCGCATTCGAGGCGCGCGTGCGAAGAACGACGCCAGGTTCGTTCATGGAGACGCCTTGCTTGGTGCAGTGGTAGCGAATCTGTGAGGTCAGATGGCCGCCAAGCATTCGGACCTGGGCCTTCTGGATTTCGAGCACGTCCGCTTCGGGAAGCGTCTCTGTGACCTGCCGGGCGACCGCGAAATAGGGCGCCAACTCGTCGGTAATGAGGCTCTGCGCCAATGGGATCAGCCAGCGGGCATCGCGCACGATCACGGGCTGACCGGCGGGTGAACCTTTCCAGAGCTCATCGAGCACGCCTTGAATTTCCGCGAGACGCCCGCCGGCCTTTTCCTGTGGGTCGTCATCCCAGAGGCGATCCCAGAGGCGCATGCTCAGGAACTGGAGGCAGCGGAGTACATACAAGTTGAACAGCGTGTGCGCGTAGTGCATGCGGCCGTTGCGGCCCGGCCAGCGCGTCCGCTGCCAGCAATAAAAGGCGCGAATCATCATCTCCGCCGGATGGATCAGGTCGTTATGCAGACCCTGAACCTGACGAGGTCTGAATCCGGCGGCCCAATGCGCGGCTTCCAGTTGGCCTCTGAGGCGCGTTTGGCTGGCGGTGACCGCCGGGCGTGCCAAGAAGCAATCCTCGAAATGGCGGGACAAAAGAGGCTGGTCCTGCAGGTAGGGGAGGGGCTTTCGCTGGGCGTTCAGAACGGCCTCTATGTTCTCGACGATATCTTCGCGATGCGTCAGAAACAGCCGTAGCAGGTCCAGGTTGGCCTGAAAGGGCACCTGAACCAACGGGTTTCCCGTCACCATGCGCCTCGCGATAGATCGGCAGCCATTCGAGAGAGAGTATAGCGAGGGATTGAGCGGGATGGGGGCAGGAACGCGCTCGGCGATTCCGTTCGATATAGTAGTTTGCCAGGACCTCGGCAATGACGCGGAGACAACTGGTGAAAAGCGCGAGCATCGGTGTTGCGGCGATGGCCTCTGGCGCTCGTGGTCAGGATACTGTGCGCGCGACATCCGCGGTGCAGGCGCTGGTCTTCGACACTTTCGGCACCGTGGTCGATTGGCGCGGATCGATTATCGAAGAGGGCAAGGCTTGGGAGAAGACCAAGGGCATCAGCATCGATTGGGGGCGCTTTGCCGATCGATGGCGGGCCGGTTATGCGCCTTCCATGGACAAGGTGCGCAAGGGCGAGATGCCCTGGACCAATCTGGATCATTTGCATCGCGCGCTGCTTGAAGATCTGCTGGCGGAGTTTCACATCGAAGGGTTGTCGGAAGCGGAGAAGGACCACTGGAACCGGGTCTGGCATCGCCTGAAGCCGTGGCCTGATTCCGTAGAGGGTCTTGCGCGCCTCAAGAAGAAGTACACCATTGCGCCGCTGTCGAACGGCAACGTCGCTCTGCTCTCCGACATGGCGAAGCACGCTGGACTTCCTTGGGATCTGATTCTTTCGGCCGAGCTAGCTAAGCATTACAAGCCGGATCGCGAAGCGTATCTCACGGCGGTGAGCTTGTTGGAGCTCAAGCCAGAAGAAGTGATGATGTGCGCGGCGCACCGCGGCGATCTGATGGCGGCGCGCAGTTTCGGTCTCGCGACCGGATTCATCCATCGGCCCAACGAATACGGGCCTAGGCGCCAGGGGGATGAGGCGCGGCCGGGGGATTTCGATGTGGTGTCGGCCGACATAGTCGATCTGGCATCGCGCCTCGGAGCGTAGCGGCGCGATCTCCAAAAAGCACAGATGATATAGTAATCGAGCGGCGTCGCATCAGGGTTACGAATCAACATGGACTTGACACACATTCATCTCTTACTGAATCATTTTCCGACCATCGGCACGCTCATCGGCGGGGGGCTGTTTGTGCTTTCGCTCTTCATGAAGAGCGACGATTTGAAGCTGGCGAGTTTAGTGATCCTGCTGGGAATCGCGCTGCTTGCGATCCCGACCTATATGAGCGGAAACGGCGCGCAGGACGGCATCCACGCGCTGCCGGGCGTATCAAAAGTCCTGATAGAAGCCCATGAAGGAGCGGCGTTGGTGGCGATGGCATTCATGCTACTCACAGGAGCGTTTGCCTGGCTGGGATTGTGGCAATTCCGGCGCCTGAAGCGCGTGCCGAGTTGGAACCTGGGAGTGATCCTGGTGCTGACGGTGGTGACGTTCGGGTTGATGGCACGCGCGTCGAACCTGGGCGGCGAAATTCGTCACGCGGAAATCCGGGCGAGTCAAGGAGTGGCGCCGCCCGTACCGGCAGGGCAGGAGAATCCGGGTCTGGGGCGCGTGGTGGGCTCGTTCGTTACGGACACGCCGTGGATGTGGCCCACTTGCGAAACGCTGCACTTCGTTGGACTGAGCCTTTTGTGCGGCGTGGTGTTTCTGGTGGACCTGCGGGTTCTGGGAGTGATGCGGGGCGTGTCGTTCGCATCGCTGCATCGCTTGTTGCCTTGGGCCGCCTTGGGATTCGGGGTGAACATCGGCACCGGTATGTTGTTCTTCGTCGGGATACCGGGCCAATACATACACAACCCTTCTTTTTATTGGAAGATCGGGCTGGCGGTGCTGGCCGGGGCGAATGCGTTGTATTTTACGATTCTGGATGAACCATGGTCCCTGGGCCCTGGCGAAGACGCACCGCTGACGGCCAAGCTCGCCGCTGTATCCGCCATGGTGCTGTGGATCGGTGTGATGTATTGCGGAAGCATGTTGCCGTTCCTCGGCAACGCATTCTAGCCGGGCTGTGAAATTGGGAGGGAGGAAACTTTGTCATTGGTAGTGGGGACTATTATCTGGGTGAGCGTGATAACGGTTGTGATCGCGATTGTCGGCTATGTGTTGGATAGAAGCACGGCGCGCCGGGAGCGCCGGGAACGATAAAGCCAAGGAATAATACATGCACCACCCCTTTCTTGAGTTCATCGAAAACATGGCATTCAGCCAATGGGTGAAGAACGCCCCAACCATTTGGGCCTTCCCGACGATTCTCATCGTCCACACCCTGGGGATGTCGATGGTGGCCGGAGTGAGCGCCATGATCAGCCTGGTTGTTCTGGGGTTCTGGCCCGCGGTTCCGATCAAGCCCTTCGAGCGCGCATTTCCGGTATTGTGGTGGGGGTTCGGCATCAACGCGGTGAGCGGAACGATGATGCTGGTTGCCGACGCCACGACCAAGCTGACGACTGTGGATTTCTACATCAAGATGGCTTTCGTGTTTTTGGGATTGTACGTGCTCATTCTGATGCGGCGGCAGGTATTCGAAGATCCGCAGTTGGATAAGGCGCCGGTGACGGGCCGGGCGAAGGTGCTGGCGTGGGCATCGCTGGCGTGTTGGTTTGGTGCGATTACGGCGGGGCGATTGCTGGCGTACGTGAAGTAGGCGGCGTTATGGGTGTGGGTCGGTTAGCGCGCGAGGAGCGAAACTTATCGTTTTGAGAGGGGTCACACCCCAAACTGCCGCAAATGATGGTCAAGATGTTTGTACATTAAGATCGCCCACTCCTCGGGTGTCATTTTCCCAAAGAAACTATGCGGATTCTTCGTACACCCTGCGGCGCCTCCCGCCGCAAATTTGTCAATCAATCCCGATAGCCGCTCCCGTTCCTTGACTAAGTCTCGTTCGTCCGCCACCATGAGGCTCTTGGCCGTCGGCGAATTTTTCCGCAGCGGGTCTTCGTTCCGAAACACCATCGGCTTCACCAGCCGCCCCATCAGACGCGCCGGTAGCGCTCCCTTTTCGGGCACCACTTCTCCCACCGCCCACTGCATACTCACCGAGCAATGTGCCAGCATCTGCCCCGCCGTCATCTTGCCCCAGCGCCTCTCACTTTGCGGCTCCAATTTTCCCAACCGGGTCTTGACCTGATTCGCCACCGTCGCATCGAACAGGTTTTTCATGCTCACGTGCCTCCTTGGATTGAGAACCGTCGCGACCTGTCAGCTTTTATGAACGACCTCGATATCGTGGCCGTCAGGATCTAGCACCCATGCCGCATAATAGCCGGGATAGTATTCGAGCCGCGCTTGAGGTGCTTTCAGGCTCTTGCCTCCGGCGTTCAAAGCCGCTTTGTAGAATGCGTCTACCTCAGCATGGTCAGGGCCTTAGCGTAAAAGGCGACTGAACGCTCGAAATCACCGGTTGTGAGAATAACGTGGTCTATCATCTTTTTCATTCTCGCTGCTAATGGATAGGACAACAAGGACAGTGCGGGCCGCGGCCATCGTCCTGTTTGGTTAAGTGCCGTTTCTCGAATCAAAAGTGTTTCTGCGCCAACGCGCGTTTCACGCCTTCGGGGTCGTGAGCGATGACGGTCAGATAGGCTCGGGCAGGCTGGTCGGGCTCGCAGCGACCCTGTTCCCAATCTCGGAGAGTGCCGATGGGGATATGAAAACGCGCGGCGAATTCCTCCTGCGTTAGGGCCAGTGCCCGGCGCAGTGTTTTGGCGCGAGGTACCCGACGCGAGGTACGAAGCTGCGCGGGCGTCATTGGCCGTGCATCAGGATCGGTCATAGCTGCGGCGGTGACCTCTTTGTCGGTCATCGCCCGGAGCCGATTCCAATCCGTTTTATCTTTCAGGGGCTTCGTGGAGCCGTCAGGCAACACCTGAACGAAGGTTCCGTCACTCTGCCGTTTGGCTACGATAGTATTCTTTTTGCTCATTCATTGTTGCCTTTCTGGCCGAGATGATACGAATGCGATCACCGCGCTCAATATAGACCACCCTCGGAACAATATCGTTGACCTGGCCCGTGATGACGTATCTGATTTCGCCTGGCTCGCTGTCGGAAGCACACAGCTCCGAGGCGAACACGTCGTTGAACACCCGCTGTGCGATCTCGAAGCCAACGCCGTGTTTTACGAGGTTGCTTTCAGCTTTGGCAGCATCCCACTCAAATTCGTGTCCATCCATACTGTACGGCCTGCCCGTAGTGTTGTCAAGTCGGACGCTGCATTACTCGCGATAGCGGGTTGCCCAAACCGGAGGTGCAACCTGATCATGCGCTGACACAAACGACTTATCAGGATCATCCGCGCTGTAGCGGATGGTTACTTTCCATTTTGGGATAAACCGCTTCGCGTATTCCTCGGCAGAATTACGAAAGAAGAAGGCTCTCTCGTGAATGCCGAGACGTCGCTCGTCGCTAGCGGAGTACATGTACGTAACTTCGGCTGTGGGATAAAAAGAGCTGGAACGACCCGAAGTGTGAATCTCTCCTTCGACTGTCGGCCATGTTTCTCGTGTTGCGACCCGAATCAGCCTAAGCAGCGTCCGGAACAGGAAAACGACGATCTCGTCTAGATACCATCCGAGCAACTGTCAGCCTCCGATCTCATTGGCGCTACCGAAATCTATCCTCTCAGACCGCCGGGCCCCCTGCATTTCTGGCAAAATCCGTTTCGCGCGCTTTTCGAATCGTCGACCCTTTCAATCATTTGAGTGGGGTTGCCGACCGGGACAACCTTCGTCTCCTGGAGCAGCCTTCGGTCCAACCCATCTCCGCGTCCCGCCGCATCGAGTAACCCCCATCGCCCGCCATTCGTCTTTCCGGTGATATACTCACGGGCGGTCACTGCGTTAAGGCCTGCCGTGTCTATCATAGTTATTGAAGAGGAGCATAAATGTTTCAGCGAACACTAGGATGTGTAGCTTTGTTGGGGTGCTTGATGGCCGCCAGCGTCTCTTTGCAGGCTCATCATTCGCTCGCGGGCGTGTACGACATGAAGAAGGAAACGAACGTCGAAGGGACCGTTGCCAGTATCAAGTTTTCCAATCCCCACGGCTCGCTGACTCTCACAGTGAAGAATGCCGATGGCACCAGCACGGACTGGGTGATGACGCTTGGCTCCGCCACGGCGCTGGCGCAACGCGGGATTGGTAAAACCGGACCGAATGCGCTGCACGCCGGCGACCACATCAAAGTGATGTTTCTGCCCGCGCGCGACGGCAGTCCGCTGGGATTTCTCAAGACCGTGACCATGCCGGACGGGCACGTGATCCAGATCGCAGCTCCGAACGCCACCGAATAGACGACTGACTTTCATGGCATATGGACAAGGGATCACTGGGATGAGGATTGCGATCGGCGTGGTTCTCGCGATCGGCGCGCTGGCGCCGGCTGGTGCGCGGGCGCAGGGGTTTGGCGATTACCCAGTGATCTACAGACCCGCGAAAGGCGCCAAAGATCTGCGCGCGGTGCTCTTCAACTGGACCTGGTATATGGGCATGCTGCGGGGCGTGGATGAGCACGAGCTGATCGCCTCGCTTGAATATCAGGGCAAGGGCGCCGTGCAGGTAGACGGACAGCCCTGCACCCTCACGAAATATCGCGTGAGCACCAGCTACCAGACGCCGGGGCAGCGGGTGCAGTACACCTGCACGCGGGCGAATGGACAATCCTATTCGGCCATTGAGGTAGTCAGCGGGCAGTACGCGTGGAACGAAGACATCGCGGGCGCGGAGATCGTTGCGGGGAAGGGAAAGGCGACACCGATGCCGGGCGCCGTTGAAGAGCGGCTCATTCGCTTGTGGGCCAGTCCGCAGGGCGCGCCAAAGGCTGCGATCGCGGGCATCGGGCCTGCCGCTACGCCGGGCGCCAATCCAGGCGCAATTCTTCAGGACGGTGTCGATAAGGTAGGCGCAACGTCGCTCGCGTGGGAGGCGGGTAAGCCAGTGGTGACCTTCCTGATTCCCGGCGTTCCGGGCGCGATCGCAACCGCCACGCTTAACGACAAGTATATGGCCGAGCGCGTGGTGGTGAAACAGGGATCGAAAACCACCGAGTTCACCTACGGCGATTATCAGGACTGGAACAATCCGCTGAACAAAGTGGATGTGTTGTACGCGGGCAAGATGTCGGAGCGCCACGATGACGCCGCCGTTCGCGATTTGACCACGGTCCAGACCGAGACAGGCAGCGTGTATGTGGTGCTACCGGTGCCGGCCAGCGTGCAGGCAGCGATGCATGTGGCTGCTGTGCCGGCGGCAGCTCTGGCGAAATTGGAAGCTTCAGCCGATACGCCGCGGTTGCCAGACGGGCATCCGGATTTTTCGGGCAACTGGAATTCCAACGGCATGAACTGGCGCTATGGCAATCGCCGGTGCAGTCCCACGCAGCAGGAGGGCTGTTCGCGGGCACTCAATCAGACCATGGATTTCGAATTTGAAGCGCCTTCGCGGTGGGGGCCGAACCGTCCGCTGTACAAACCCGAGTTCTGGGACAAGGTCCAGGCGCTCGACATGTGGACCAACAAAGACGATCCTGTGATGACGTGCCAGCCGCTGGGAAATCCGCGGCAGGGGCCGCCCCGGCGTATCGTTCAGTCGGCCAACGACATTATCTTTTTCTACACCGAGTATGCCGACGGCGGCGGCGGAAATGGTGAATTCCGCATTATCCCGACCGATGGCCGCAAGCACGATGAGAAGAAGGCGATCGAGGCCACCTATTACGGATACACGGTGGGCAAGTGGGAGGGCGACACGCTGGTGCTGGACTCCATTTCGTTCGTGGATAGCACGTGGCTGGCGCGCGGCGGCTTCTTCCATTCCGATCAGATGCACGTGATCGAGAAGCTCACTCGTCAGGGCAACAAGATTCTGTACGAGGTGACCGTCGATGATCCTGAGGTGCTGGTGGAACCCTGGGTGATGACGCCGAAAGTTATGACTCTCAGCACCTATCCCGATGCGGGGCTTCTGCCGGAGCGCGCCAACTGCGAGGTCTACGAGACGAAGGACATCACGTCGCAGATTCGGCACTAAATGGGCAAAACAATATTGGCGCTCCTTGTCGCGAGCGCAATGTGCATCTCTTTCGGCCAAACTTCCGCACCTGCACCGAAAGTGGTGGCCACGCTTGCCCAACTAATGAAGGGCACGCTTTATCCGGAATCGAATGTGGTTTTTGCCGCGCAGGACGTGAATCCTGGCGACGTGCCGCACGCCAAAGATCCAAGCATGGCGACCGATCCCCTGGAGAGCCAGTATGGCAAGTGGCAGGCCGTGGAGAACAATGCTCTGGCGATCGCTGAAGTTGCGAACCTGCTCGATCTGCCGGGGCGCAAGTGCTCGAATGGTCTGGACGTTCCGGTGCGGAATCCGGATTGGACGAAATTCGTTCAAGAGCTTCGGGACGCGGGAATGATGGCCTACGCGGCGGCTCAAACCAAAAATCAGGACAAGATGACCGACGTCGCCGGCGTGTTGACGGAGGCCTGCCAGCACTGCCACGTTCGATATCGCGAGAAGCGCAATCCCGCGGATCGCTGCAAGTAAGGCTATCTATTTCGACAAATGAGAAATGTCTTTCTCATTGTCGTTACAAACAAAATCCAGCAGGTCTGCGTCGAGATCGATCACCTGTGCGATCTTCACCGTCCACGGCTTGGTATAGGCTTTCGGATCGTCGACCGTGATCTCAATTTCCAAATTGCCGAAATTGATGCGATGGAAACGCTCCGTGATGTGGGCCATGTCCGTCATCGGATTGCCCGCTGCATCCAGCCAAATGCCGTCGCGAAAACCGTTGCTGTGAACGACCAGCGTATCGCTGTCCCATTTGCCGCTCGAGTAGCCGTTCCATGACGGATTCGGGTCCACCGGCAGAGGACGGCCGTCGGTGAAGATCTGCCGGAAGCTGGTGTCGAGCTCATTCATGATGATGAGCAGTCCATGACTTTGGACAAGTTTTCTCGGCCCGTTCCAGGTGTGTAGGCGGATGGGCCCGATCGGGACACAGCGCGACATGGGATCGTTGACTCGCTGTTCGCTCCGCCGCGCCTTCACCAGTTCCGCCGCCCAGGGCTGATACGGCAAGCCGCCCTTGAGGTGCGCGGCGATGTTGATAAACTCGTCGCCAACGGCCGCACAACCGGGGAAATTCGGATTGGGCTCACGCGAGGTTGGCACGATCCACAGACCCGAAAGGTCCGGCTTGCCGTCGACGGTGCGCGGCGTTGCCGCGGTAAGATCCGGTTTGCCATCCGCCGTGCGAGGAACACCGGCGGTGGGATAGTGTACCCATTGCCCGCTCAGCGGACAAAGTAACAGAGAGAAAATCAAGGCCGGCAGAGCCGCGATCTGAATCCGCATCCAGCTACCTCTATTTTGATTAAACCGGAACTACGAAGCGGCGGGCCACGATGTTCACTCCGCTCGGTACGCCCATCGTGCAGCTATCTTCGGGAACGCCCTTCCCAGTGCGAAGGCCGCCTTCGGTGCGGTTGCACGGGTTACCCCGCGGCACCGCATCCAGCTTCTTCTCCAAGACCGCGTCCAGGTACCCATTGCGCGCTACTTGCCCGAAACTCGCCGCCGGCGCCAGGAGTGCGGCCGGGAGCACGATCCACTGTTTCATCACGCTTCTCCCATCAGCATCCGAGTATACTAAGGCTCCGGATGCTGCGGGCGTTGCTGTTTTGAGCGATCGTCCTTAATTACTTCTTCATGGCTTCTCAAGGACTCTTTCAGGCCCTCCCGCCTATGCTCGAAGCAGTGGTATCGAGCCCCGGACCACCCGGTTTACCTTATGCGCTGGCTTGAATACATGGTCTTTCTCGCACTCGACGTCGGCCTCGCCTGGCCCGTCGGGATCTATCTGGCCTGCGTATTTCGAAGAAGCCCTACCTTGCTCGATCCCGTGCTTCGGCCTATCGAATCGCTTTTGCACCGCCTGATTCGGAACCAAGGCCAGGAGATGACCGCCGGCGTTTATACAGCGTGCTTCTTGCTCTTCAGCGCGGCGGGCACTGCGCTGCTGCTCGTCCTCCTGTTGATCCAACGCTGGCTTCCGGGCGGTCCCGCCGATCGCTACCTCACCACGCCCATGACCTTCGACTTGGCGATAAACACCGCCATCAGTTTCTCCACCACCACAACCTGGCAAGCCTATGCCGGCGAAACCACTCTGCGCTACTGGACTCAACTGGCCGGCCTGGTTACTCAAAACTTCCTCGCGGGCGCGGCCGGCCTCGCCTTGGGAATCGCCTTCATTCGTGGCTTCTCGCGCGAACGTTCCCTCACGATAGGCAACTTCTGGGTCGATCTGGTTCGAGCCCTTCTTTGGGTGCTCTTGCCTATCACCGTGATCGGCAGCCTGGCTCTAGTGTGGCAGGGTGTGCCGCTCAACCTGGCGCCTTACACGGAAGTCCACACGCTCGAAGGCGGGCTCCAAACCATCGCGCAAGGCCCCGTCGCTGCGCTCGAGTTCATTAAGAACCTGGGAACCAACGGCGGCGGTTTTTTCAACGCTAACGGTGCACATCCCTACGAGAATCCGACACCACTAGCCAATTTTCTCGCGATGCTGGCCATTGCGGTTTTGCCTGCGTCGCTTACCGTCACATTTGGCCGCATGATCGGCAAACCGCGCGCCGGCGCTATATTGCTGGGCGTGATGGTTGTGTTGTTCGCGGGCGGTCTGGCAGTGTGCGATTACGCGGAATCCGCGAACCCGCCGCAACTCGCCCCGCTGCATGTCGAGGGCGGAAACATGGAAGGCAAGGAAGTGCGATTCGGCATCGGCGATTCGGTGCTCACCGCAGTTGTGACGTCCAACGGCGCCACCGGATCATACAACTCCATGCACGATTCCTATGAGCCGGCCGGCGTCCTGGTGCCCCTGGTGAACATGCTGCTGGGCGAGGTCATATTCGGAGGCCTAGGCACCGGCTTGTACAGCATGATCATGATCGCGCTGGTTGCGGTGTTCTTGGGAGGGCTGATGATTGGCCGCACGCCGGAATATCTCGGCAAAAAAATCACTGCCGCCGAGACCCGCTTGACCATCTCATATGCTTTGCTGACGCCGGCCGTGATCCTTGTGCTAACAGGTTTGGCCATCGCCACCAAGGCCGGCCGCGCGGGACTGGTTACCAACACCGGGACCCATGGCTTCACCGAGATCCTCTTTGCTTATGGGTCGTCGATGGCCAACAATGGTCAGAATATGGCCGGGCTGAATGCCAACAGCGTGTTTTACAACTTGACCACCGCCCTTGCGATGCTGGTCGGCCGATTCGGCTTAGCCGCACTCGCGCTGGCGCTGGCCGGCCGATTCGCGGCCCAACGGCGTTGGCCAACCACCGCGGGAACGCTGCCCAGCGACTCGGTTACTTTCGGCGCCTTGCTCCTTGGGACCATCCTACTCGTCGGCGCGCTGTCGTTCCTGCCTGCGTTGGCGCTCGGCCCGATCGCGGAGGCCCTCAAACATTGATCCCGCGCGCGTGCTGGATTACGATGCTGGCGGGAACCGCCCTCCTTCGCGCCGACGAACCGATCTCCACCGATCGGCCTGCCGTCGCCGAATCGAGCACCGTGGTCCCGGAAGGCAGTTTCCAAGCCGAGAACGGTTTCCTCGTCACCAGCGATCAAGGCCAGCAAACGCTCGACGGCCCTGAATCGTCTCTGCGATTCGGAGTAGCGAGCCACACCGAGCTGCGCCTTGGGGCGCCGGATTATTTTCACGATGCCCTGTCGCAATCCGGTATCGCTTCAGGTTTCGGAGACCTCAGCATCGGAATGAAACAACAGCTGGGGCCCGCCTACGGATTCGATGTGTCGATCATCGGCTTCCTGAGCCTGCCGACCGGAGCCGCGGCGATATCGAGCCACGGGTATGATCCCAGCCTGCAACTGCCATGGTCGCGAAAGCTCTCCACCAATTGGACCGCCGCCGGCCAGCTCGCGCTTTACTGGCCCACAACGCAGCCCGATACGCGGACTCTTACCGGCGAGTCCACGTTCCTCCTGGATCGCCAACTGACGCAACCCATGGACGCCTTCATCGAATACGCCGGCGATTTTCCGCAGCGCGGCGGCCCGCGCCACCTGCTGCACTTCGGCGCAGCATACAAGATCACGCCGCGCAACCAGCTCGACATCCACTATGGCATCGGCCTTTCATCGGCGGCCGTCGATCATTTCATCGGCCTTGGCTACTCATTTCGATTCCAAGCCGTTCGACGCTAAACACAAAGGGCCAGCAACCAGCCGGCCCCGCACAACATTTGCCACTACTGTTTGGAAGCTTCAAGCCCGCTCGGTCTGTTCGATGGCGCCGGAGCCGGCTGCTTTTGGTAATGCCGGAAGGGAAGTTTTGGCGACTCCACGTTCACCTTCGATTCGGCCGCCGCGGCTTGCCGCGCGCCGCTGGGCCGCTTGTTCAACGGCCGAAAGGGCGCATGCGGCGTGTTGCCGTTATCTGCGAAGGCGCCCGCGCTGGTCAATGCCCCAGCAATGAGGATACTCACTAACGTTTTCACTTCAATCTCCTTCGTGCGGTTTTGTTCCGCCACGTCTTGAGCGTATTTGGTAAGGCCTGAAGGAGTCCTGTAGAAATCACAAAGATTTGATGAAGAGCGGGTCACGATTTGTGGTCTCTCATGATTTGTGATCTCTTATATGGGAGGAGACCGCTATGAGCAAACAAATCGCGCTCAGCGCCACTGCGTTTTTTGTGGCCACGCTGCTTGGCTCGCCTGCGACCGCGGCCGAGAACGAAGCTAAGGACCGCGCCCAAATCGAAAAGCTCATGTGGCAGTACGTTCGCGCCCTGGATACCGAAAATGCCGATGCTTATGCCGCCGTGTTCACGTCCGACGGACAGTTCGGCAGCGGCGCCAATGCCGTGAAGGGACGCGACGCGCTTGAGAAGATGATCAACGATTTTCGCCAGCGCGCCGCCGAAAACGAATCTAAGACCGGCGAGAAACGCCCCGCCATGTATCATGTGATCGCCAACAGCTACCTGGAATTCCTCGACAAGGATCACGCGCGGATGGAAGCTTATTGGATGACGGTGTTCGCCGCTGCGGGCCCCAAGACGCCCTCGCGCGTGGCCGCCGCCGGACGCGAAGTGGATGAGCTGGTGCGCCTCAATGGCCAGTGGCTCATCAAGACGCGCGACGTTGCGCCTACCGACTAACAATGCCAACCACCATGCTCTGGAAGCTCGCCGCTGCCGCGAATCTGTTCGCCGCGCTCGCCTTTCCTCAAAATACACCTGTTGTTCGGCTGCAAAACCTGGCCCACACCACAGAAAGTCTCGACAAGACGCTTCCGTTTTATCGCGATGTGCTGGGCCTGCCACTCAACGGCACTCGCGATCCGCTCGCGCAGCAGCCGCAGAAGCTGGACGCCGATATGTCGAAGTTCACCGGCACCAGCGGCATGAGCTTTCGAGCGGCGTCGTTCCACATTCCGAACGCAGCTTTCGGTTTTGAGCTGACCGAATTCACGGGCGCGCCCCGCAAGCCGGTACGGCCGAACATCCAGGACATCGGCGCGGCCACTCTGGCGCTACAGGTCCGCGATATCGAAAAGGTCATGGAGAAAGTGAAGGCATCGGGTGCGCCCATCGTCACCATCGGCGGCGTCCCCGTCAATCCAACTGGGAATCCGAACAGCAAGCTGCGCGAGATCATCATCCGCGACCCTGACGGTTTCTTCGTCGAGTTGCAGGAGCCCGATCCGCTGCCTGCCTCCGCCGCCACGCCCGGCGATATTCTCGGCGCCTCCGTGCAGTTTTCCATCGAAGATTCCGCCAAGACCGTCGCCTTCCTGCGCGACGCCATCGGCTTCAACGCGCACCCCACCGGCCCGTTAGGAACCAGTCCCGTGGTCACCAACCTCATCGGACTGCCAGGCGCACATTGGCGCATCACGCACGGCAGCATTCCCGGCACAACGCTCGACTTCGGATTGATCGAATACTCCGGCGTCCCGCGTGCGAAGGTCGAGGCCGGCGCCGAAGACCCCGGATCGCCAGCCTTCACCATGGTGGTGCGCGACATCCATGCTGCAGTCGATCAGTGGACCAAGGCCGGGGGCACGGTCGCAACTACCGGAGGCCAGCCCATCGTGCGCGCCAATGGCGCAGGCAACGTCTTCGTCCGCGATGTCAACGGCATGATGTGGGAACTGATCCAGAGCGCCGCAAAATAGTTCATATATGCTCAGATGGCTTGCCGCGCGAACTGGCAACGGCATCTAAGCCAGCCAAGTTACGCTTCCTCGATGTCTACGACATCCCAAAGGACGTTCGCCCGGGTCCTCACTCCCCGCGAGCGAGAGATCGCCAAGGATCTACTGCAGCGCAATCTACCAACGCGGCACGTCCATATCATTGAGGGCCTCGCTGCCATAGGTGATGTCTCGGCGGTCCCCGTGTTGCGAGCTATGTTGGCCCCATTGCGTGCTACATGCAAGAGGAGCATACGACGTATACGACGAGCGAACAATCTAGCACCTGACAAGTGGACCGCGTAGCGCGTGTCTCTTTCCCTTGTCGTCTACTTGTTTATCGTCGGCAAGATCAGGATCTGCGGCAGCTTCTGATTAGCAATCTTAGCGTCGCCTAATAAAAGTTTCCCGCATAGCAGGGCGTCTACTTCTTCGCGTCCTTGCCGACGTAATGCGTCGCGTCCCGCTCCTCGCAGACGAACTCCATCAGTTCGGTATCGGGCATGAGCTGATGGTTCACGCGCACCGTGAACGGCTTGGTGTAAGCCTTCCGATCTTCGATCGTGATGTCGATCTGCATCAAGCCGTACTTCGGCCGCCGCCAGCGCTCCGTCATTTTTCCGGAACTGGTGAGCGGACTGCCCTCCACGTCCAGCCACACGTCATCGCGAAACCCGGTAGTCTCTACCACCAACGTGTCGCCGTCCCAGTGCCCCACCGAATAGCCGTACCACCACGGCGAGAGATTGTCGCTGTTTGGCAATGGCCGCCCGTCTGTCAGAATTCGCCGGACGTTGCCGTTCGCTTCATATAGGACCACGATCTCGCGCGGAGTCTGCACAATCTGGCGCGGCTGCGGGTGCATGTGAAGCTGTGTCAGGCCCAGCGGCAGACACAGCGCGTCCGGATTGTCCTTATTGTCGTTTCCTTTTCGTTGCGCCCGCACCTGCGCGCCCCAGGGCGTGAAGGGGAGCAGGCCGTCCTTGAAGCCCGCGCCGATGTTGAAGAACTGCGCCACCGGCGGATCGCCGGGCGAAGTAGGAATCGCGAACGGCAGCGCAGGCGTGCCGTTTAGTCCCGCGCCGAGGCCCGTCGTCTTGGTATGCGCCGGTTCCCATAATCCGGAAAAATCGGGTTTGCCATTCGCCGTCTTGGGCGGCGGCGCCGCGTAATCGATTTTGCCGTCGGCAGTCCTCGGGCCTGGCGTCGGGTAGCTGGGCCATTGCGCGAATAGCGTGCCGGTTGTCAGAAGGAACAGGGCTGACGGGATCTTGCTAATTCTCATCTTCGTATATACTACTTGACCGGTGCGCCAGGCGTGCTCTTGAATCCGCCGAATAACTTGCGGCCATCCGGCAAAGTAACCGTGGCGGCATTGGCAGTATTGCGCCCGTCCTTCGCGCCGAAACCTTCCACAGTGACCTGATCGCCCTGCTTCAACTCCGTGCTTTTCCATCCCCTGCGACCCAAGCCGCCGGGGCTGCCCATTTCGAAGCTCCAGCTCGCCGCCTTGCCACTTTCATCCTTGCCGTCGACGTACAACCATGCGTGCGGATTCGTCCATTTGAACCCGGTCACCGTGCCGGACACCGTGACCCGCTTGTTTGCGTCGTACTCGGCGGCGAACGCATGATGAGCCGAGATGCGCATCGTTATTAGAAGCAGCGCGGCAACGGCGCACAAGATCCTGTTCATCGCGCTATGGCCGTTGAATCAGCTCAATCCGGTTGGCCGCTGGATCGATCGCGATGCCGATGACCATCCCCGTGTTCCCAAATGGACGCGGATCGCCGGCCATCGAGCCGCCGGCCGCCTTGATCGCCGCGACGGTCGCCTTCATGTCGGTCACGTTGAAGATCAGATGCGGGACCGGGTCCTTCAGGTCGTCGGAATCGCGATGCATGATCACGACTGGCTCACTCTTGTTGGCCTTCGCGGCGTCGGCTGTGGCGCCGAAGTTCACAAAGATCTCCGGTCCCGCCGGCACGGCGATCCGGTTCACCTCCTGCATCCCAAAAGCGGCTTGATAGAACTTCGCCAGCGCCGGCGTGTCCTTCGCGCCGATGCGTACCGAGTTCAACGTTACTTGGGCAAAGGCGACTTGGGCAAATGCGGAGCCCGCGAGCAGCAACGCGATCGTGCAAGGTTTCTTCATCGATTTCTCCATTCTTCTGATCCATCATAGACTGCGCCGCGACTGCATGGTGCCCGGCTTCGGATCGCTGCCGTAGGGTATCTTCAACAAGAGAGGAGGAAATGCGCCGTGCCTGACCCTTCGCAATTCAACATTTCGCAATTCAACATCGACCGCACCTATCCGGGCCTGTGGACGATCACCTTTAGCAACCCGCCGATCAACATGTTTCTACCCACAACGATCGTCGAATTGGGAGCGCTCATGACCGGCCTTGAGGCGGACCCGTCCGTGAAGGTCGTAGTGTTCCAGTCGGCGAATCCCGAATTTTTCGTCGCCCATCTCGACGTCGCCAAGGCAGCGGAACGGCCCGAGGCGCTGGGCCTGTGGCGCGATTTCGTGCTGCGCCTCGCGTCCACGCCAGTGGTGAGCATCGCCAAGATTCGCGGCCGCACGCGCGGCATCGGCAACGAGTTCGTGCTGGCCTGCGACATGCGCTTCGCCAGCCGGCAAAACGCTCTGTTCGGCAACCCCGAGGTGGGCGTCGGCCTGGTCCCGGGCGGCGGAGCGTTAGAATGGCTCCCGCGCCTGGTCGGCCGCTCGCGCGCACTTGAGATCGTGCTCAGCGCCGACGATTTCGATGCTGATATCGCCGAGCGCTATGGCTGGGTGAACCGCACGCTGGACGATGACGCCCTCGACTCGTTTGTCGATTCGCTCGTCCGGCGTCTGGCTTCGTTCGACCGTGAAACGCTAGGCGCGGCGAAGGCCCAGGTCAATCGGTTCGGAATGCCGACGGCTGCCGAGCTCCAGTCGAGTAACGAGATGATCTTCCCAATGCTGGCATTGCCAGATGCGCAGGCACGCCGTCCCAAGCTCCGTGGCATCGGTTACGGCGTTCCGAGCGATTTCGAATTGAACTTCGGCCGGTACCTGCCTGCGTTCGGGCAGGCGGACGGAGATGAGACGGATAAGCGACCCGGCTGATCGGCGCGATCTCGGAAGCCAGTCTCTATTGGGAGAGCAGCAATAGTGGTACATATCGTATTGCCATAAATGGATCTTGTGAGTGATCCACTACGACCGTAGAGTTGAACCATGTGGAATCTAATCAAGGAGACCAACTATGACTGAAAAGAACCTGGCCTCCGCGGTTGCCTACTACACAGCAATGGCCGACAAAGACCTCCCTGGCATGGCGCGGCACTTGCACCCCGACGTTCGGCTTGTCACTCCGATGGAGGAACTGACTGGGAAAGAGGCGGTTCTTGGCGCCGCCCAGCGGCTCATGAACTTCATCCAGAGTATTCAAGTACACGCGAAGTTCGGTTCCGAGGACCAGGCCATGTTGAGTTACGATATGGACTTCGCCGAGCCCATCGGCGTCTGCCGCGCGGCCGCCTTGATGACGTTCAAAGACGGCCTGATCGTGCGCAACGAACTCTTCTTCGACGCCAGTCCTTTCAAGAGGGATTAGAATAAGGACGAAGAGAACGTATGGCACGCAACTTCAAAGAGCTTCAAGCAGCAATGGACCTCGCCAGCCGCTCCGACAACGAGCAGCGCGTCCGTGCCGAGCTCCAACGAATCGCACTCGATGAGCTCCGCACCGCCGATCAACTCACACCAGCGGACGATAGCCCTGAGGCAACGTAGACGGGACGTGCCGGAGTTCGCAACACCGCCCAGCCGACCGCTGTCTCAGTGTCAACCTGAAGCGAACGCCGGCGAGCCCAGAACCGTGAAAATCCTAAATAGCCAAAACCGCGAGCCGTACGGTTGGGCACCTAGGCCTGACTGCTCTCGCTGCTGAGGTCATCGGCCTCGGGTTCGAAGGCATCGGAATCGTCCTCATCCACAGGTTCCCACGTCAAATCTTCGCCGGTCCTCTCGGCGTTCTCTTGTAGCCGTCGGTCGATCCACTGCATCTCTCGTACAAGCTGACTGGAAATTCTTGGCACAAACGGTTCGGACCAAATGCCGCCTCGCCGACCCAGGTCGAACTGCTCAACTTCTCGATCCTCCTCATGCTTAAGGTAATCGAGAAAAAGGTTGACCCGTTTAAACCGCACTTCCATTCGAGCTCGCTTCTCTTCTTGCCGGTCGCTGAGGTTATCGACCTCGTGGACGAGCGCCCGCAATGTCTTCTCAACCCCAGCGTCATCGATCGGTGTGTCTTGTAGAACAAGGTCGATATACGAGAATGCTCGGACAAGGTAACGCTCGTAGTACCAACCGGACGATGTAACCCGAACGTGACTTGCACCCGTGATCGAGTCACTTGACCGCGTGTTTGTCTCGATTATCTGCCGTCCCACAAGTCGATTGAGCGTACGGACACAGTCTTCACGATTATCGAAGATGTCCTCGCTCATCCCAACCACCTTCGAGACGTCGACATATCCCTGGCCTTCGCGGGCGTACTGTCGACGGCTTTGCGACAGAAGGCGTATAAGTCGCAGCGCGGTAAAATGGCTTGAGTTCTTTTCAAGGCCACAGTCGAACACATTCAGTATCTCGCTCGATCCATCCTTGTAATAGCGCCGGTCTCCCAACATTATTGATTTAACGAACTCATGAAAACCAACAAAGTATTCGCCGGACTGGCGGTATATGATCAGCATTTTATCTACATCGGTAACGCCCGAAGTAAGGAAGTTGGTAAACATGTCCAGGGCTTTTCGCATGTTCCCAAAGCATAGCGCTTCAATAAAGCGAGCAATGTTCCTGTTGTGACGAAATATGCTCGTTTCGACGATACGAAGAAAATCCGCCACTGCCGTCCGGTCTATCGACACCCCGCTACGGAGAACGTACTCGACCGGGCCTTGGTTGTTCTCGAGTACATCTAGGGCGAACTTAATGCGGCTGTCGATCATCGTGCGAAAGCGCGGCGATGCTATATGGAACTTCCGACTTGTGTAAGCGTTAAGTGCCTGCTGAACAGTTGCGGCGTAATAAGACTCCTCGCGCAGCGAGAGGATCGTGACCGAACCCACAATTCTCGTTATGCGCTGGGCCAACAAGAAAATCTGCGTTTGGTAAGCGGGAGAAAGCTGGTCAACATTGTCAATAAAAAGAACAACGCCGAGCTTGCGGTCATGTCTCGCCATCGCGAGCAACTTGGGTACGTATTGCCCTAAGTCCGACTGCCACTTTTCGAGATACGGTGACAGGGCGTTCTCGTATTTGTCTCGCCGGAGCAGCAACGGATTCAGGATTGTTTGCGAGATAGCCTCGATATTGTCTGCGAATGCTCTCTTGATATTCTTCCTTGACTCGAGGTTTGGGCCACTGTACCGTCCGCGCAACTGATCAAGAATTGCGCGCCAAACAAACGGCTCCATTTCGGCAGGGTCGACAGGTGCAGTGAGAAAGTCTAGGTGGAACCAGAGAGCCCTTTGCTCCAAAGTAGCCTTGCCGACGGTCCGTTGATAACGTTTTATAAATGTCGTTTTACCCGACCCGATGCCGCCTAGCACAAGATAGAGTTCACCTTCAGGCGCGCGCAGAGAACGGGATAGGGCGTCCCCAAAATTTCCTGCGTCAGTCGCGGATTGTTTTATTTGCTCTGTGCCCTGCTCGAGGAGAAACGCGGGGATAGCATCGGTGATCACAGTATCGAGATCCTGCGCTACAATGCGCAGACTGGTTGAATGAACGTAACAGAATTGCAGGATCTCTGGGGGTTCCTGATCGGCTATGTTTTCGAAAATCGTCTGGATCAGCGGGTGCAACTGGTGGTGTAACCGATTTCGATATAAGGGAAGGTCCGCGTTGAATAGGCGATCTAGCACACGGTAAAGCTTGCGTGAGGTTCTAAAAAGCGACCCGAATTCAGAATCGAGAGAACCTGCCAGAATTGCCTCATATGAAAGAAGGTTCCAGAAATCTGTGAACTGTTCTTCAATCACATCGAGGTTCGGAAAAACGCGGGCGAGCCCGTCCTTCCACGGCATGTCCTCTCGGAGCGCGCGGAAGATAATCCAGGCGTCCCCATTCGTTGCAACCGCGTAGCGAACTCCCTCATCGACACAGTAGGTCCTGACCTGCCTGAGCGCCTCGGCGACAGGTTTGTCGGTAAGAATTGGGCCCGAGAGCTTGAGGGTTTTCGACGTCGTTAACGGGAAAGAAAACGAAACACCGGTCCTTTTTGCTTCGACATTGACGTATGGCCGCGACCTAACTAGAAGCGAATAATCGATGTAGCCACTTTCGACGTGAGGCTCGCGCCGGATCATTTCGTCCGGCCATGCGCACACCTCGGTAATTACCCGATCAACGAGATTCGCTCGGGTATCAGCTTCTGTAGGGTCCGGCGTCTGGACCAGAAACTGGTTGAAGTCCGATCGAATCCTACGCAACGCGGCGAAAGCAACGTCAGGATCGATTGTCTCAGCCATGAGTACCCATAAGCATACCCCAGACATTGTTCGAGATGAAGCAGGACGCTTGCAGTCCTAGTAGGATCACTCACGCCTTCTTGAACTTCACTCCCCATTGCCCTCCAGCGATTTAACCCCACGGATCGGCCATTGACACGCCTCCCTCACGTTACCCTGATCCCGATGCATCCCAACCACTTATCCCTCCCAAGACACCCTTCCGCCCGCCCTGCGCGAAAAAAATACCGCTCGCGCGCAAAAATATGCCTGATGCGCCATCTCCCTCCGAATCAACAGCTTCCAGTCGATTTTTCACCTGTTCCCTTCGCCGCTGTAATATTTCTCGTTCCACCGTTCGCCATTTCCCTCATCCCCAACTGCGCGTAACCCCGCACGGGCCCGCATCGCGATCTCGCATCACCTTCGAATTCACCCTGTAACATGGACCACCGTTTGCTCAAATCGCAGCAGATCTCCAAATCTCAAGCCAGGAGGCCCTCCTACGAAAACCGCTGTTCTCGAAGCAATCGGTGAAACCACTCTGAGCCGCTCCGCCCAGATCGCCGCCGCGCTGGCCGCCAACGATCGCATCAAGTATTACTTCAGCCTCTTGCAAACCGCGCTCACCCGCGCCGATCACCCTGACCAGCCCGCCGACCCCCTCCGCCGCGAGCGCACCGCCTGCGCCATCGACAATCGCGCTCTTGACGACCTCGTCCCCGCCGCGCGCCGCGAAAATGGCCACTATCGCCTGCCCGGTTGCACCGCGGTCCTGGAACAAATCGCGCAGGACCTCCGCACTATGGCCGCTCCGTGCGCCGAATTCGGCGATCGCCTCGAGCGCATCCTCGCCCGCCTGCCTCACCCGCAAGACGACGTGATCGATCGCCGCGCCATCGACAACCTCACTCGCGCCGCCCGTGGCGCCTCCGACAGCGCCCACCGCCTGGTCATGGATCTGCACAAAGCTCTGAACGCCATGCAAGCCGAGCTCGCCGAAGAGCACCTCGATGGCGCCGCTGTCTACCAAATCGACGATGCCGACCGCCCCCTCATCGCCGCCTTCATGGCCGGACTGAATCGCACCGCGCCGCTCAAGTTCACTCATCCCGGCCTCGCCACCACCGCCACGCGCGCCGGCACGCGCCTCATCATCCAGAACGATCTCGGCACCACCGACGCGCACGTCATCGTCATCCACATCGAAGCAACCAGCGTCGAGCTCACCTACACCGACATTCATCCCGAGCGCCTCGCCTTCCTGCGCGAAATGCTCCAGCCCTACGCGGTCTCATGGGGCGAAGAGCAGAGCAAGCCGGCCGATTCCGCGGTCACGTTCGAACTCGTCACCGCCCGCTTCGACGCCAAGGATTCCGCCGAGCTCACTGCCTATCTCTCGTTCCTCGCGTCACGCCTGGTGTTCCTGATCGATTGGAACCGCGCGCGCAAAGAGCTGCGTGGCTTCTTGCGCAGCAAGGATCGAGTCGCGCTTCTGGCCTGGGCCGCCGAAGCGGAGATCGGCCATCGCGGGTTTCTCGAACTGGGCGGCGCCCAACTCATCAATCGCGCCATCGAAGACACCGCCGGCTCCGCTATGCACTTCGGCGACCGTCTGTGCGACGTTCTTGGTGACGAAGCCGCCACCGCTCTCGTTCGCTTCGTCTTTCAAACCGCAACCGAGGGGTTGCGCGATCATCTGTCCGCCGGTCTCATTCAGGACCGCGTCCGCGCTGAGCTGCAAGCGCACTTCTCGAGCGAAGGCAAGCGCCTCCTCCAGCTTGCGAGCGAGCAAGCCGCAATCATTTTCGAAATCGCCTCGCTCGTTCGCGACGGCTTGCGCGCCCTGGAATCCGGCAACCCCGATGGCCACTACGAGCAATTAGCCAAACGCGCGCGCAAATACGAACATAGTGCCGACCAGTTGGTTGCGGCCAGCCGCGAAGCCGTGCGCAAACGCCCCGAGTATGCCACGCTGTTCAGTCTGCTCGAAACCGCCGACAACGCCGCCGACGAACTGGAAGAAGTCGCGTTTCTGATGGAACTGGTCGCCGCGTCGGAGCCGGGCGGGGAAGTGCGGGAAGCGCTCGGCTCGCTGGCCGACTTGTTAGTCGAAGCCTCGCAGGAATGGATCAAGGCCTTGAGCCACGCCGCGCAGGTGCCGACGCCAGGAGGGGCACCCGCGCAAGAAGATGCTCGCGACTTCCTCACCGCCATCGATGCCTTGCTGGAACTCGAACATCGCGCCGACGACGCCGAGCGCGCGTTGACTTTCGCGGTCGTCCAGAAGGCCAAAGATTTTCGCCAGCTTCACATTTGTTCCCGCATGGCGCACAGCCTGGAGGAAGCGTCCGACGCGTTGAAATGGGCCGGGCTCACGGCGCGCGATTATTTGCTCGGCAACGTGCTGGGCGCGTGAGGTCACTCTCGTGAGTTCGCGTTTCTATAAAATCCTTCCACGTTCCCCGTTGCCCCCGGGTGGCGCGGAAGAGGTCGGGAACAAGGCGTGGAACTTGATGCGCGTGACTGCCGCTGGCCTACCGGTTCCCGCCGCTTTCGTGCTCCCCACGTCATGGTGCCGCCGAGACTCGCGCGACCGAAAAACCAGCGAAAAGGACCTCGCCGCAACTCTGTCGGCCGGTATCGCGACTCTTGAATCGGCCACCGGTCTTGGCTTCGGCTCCGCGCGCCATCCGCTCCTGGTTTCCGTTCGTTCCGGCGCCTCCGTTTCCATGCCGGGTATGTTGGAAACAGTTTTGAACGTCGGAATGAATTCGAAAACCGTTGAAGGACTCATCGCGAGCACCGGCAATCCGCGCTTGGCGTGGGATTGTTATCGCCGCCTGGTGCAAGGTTATGCCGAAGTGGTTCAGGGCTTGCCGCGAGGTCCTTTCGACGAGCTCGTCGAGCAGCAGACCGAGTTCGATTACTCGACACTCCGTCAGGTATCTCGCGATTTGCTCGACCGCTTTCGCGAGCTTGCCGGCGTTCCGTTCCCCGACGATCCGCACGAGCAATTGATGCGCGCCGCGGAGGCTGTTTTTCGTTCTTGGGATGCGCCCAAAGCCGTCACCTACCGCACGGCGAATCGCATCGATCACGACGGCGGCACTGCCGTTACGGTTCAGCGCATGGTCTTTGGAAATGCGGGCGGTGCTTCAGGCGCTGGCGTCGCATTCACACGCAATCCCGCAACCGGCGCTCCCGAGCTTTATCTGGATTTCGAGTTCAACGCGCAAGGCGAAGATGTTGTTGCCGGCCGATTGGGATCGAGCGGTGATGAACGCCTGCGCCGCACGCTGCATTCGGCCTGGGCGCAACTTGAAGACTCGGGCCATGCGCTCGAAGCACTATTCGGCGACGCTCAGGATTTCGAATTCACAATTCAATCCGGCACTCTTTATCTACTCCAAGCGCGCGCCGCGAAACGCACTCCATGGGCCGCGCTGCGCATCGCAGTCGATCAAGTGGATGAGGGATTGATCACTCCATCGAACGCTCTGGCGCGCCTCTCCAAAATCGATTTGTGTTCCGTGGTGCGAACTCGCTTGGCCGATCCGGCGCTGGAGCCGCTGGCCCGCGCGCAAGTCGCCAGCATGGGTGTCGCAACGGGCGCAATCGCATTGGATTCAGAAGCCGCCACCCGCATGGCCAGCGCGTCGACGCCCGTCATCCTCGTTCGACGCGAAACCGAAACCGCCGACATCGGCGGAATGATGAGCGCGGTGGGAATTCTGACCGGAGCCGGCGGACGCACCTCGCACGCCGCTGTCGTCGCGCGCCAACTTGGAAAAGTCTGCCTCGTCGCTTGCCCGGATTTGAAAATCGATCTCGCCCGCCGATCTTGCCGCATCGGCAAGCAAATCATGAATGAGGGAGATCTCTTATCGATCGATGGAAACGATGGCGGAATCTATGCCGGCGAACTCGAACTGATCAGCGAGCGCCCCGAGCGCGAACTGAGCCGCATCGCAGCCTGGCGTTAGCGATTTCATTCGCCCAAAGCGAATACGACGATGTTGCTCGCCGCGCTCGGGTGAAGTTCGGGCAACAACGCGTTCAGCCCCGAGCTAACAAGCGAATTGCCAGTGCTCACCGCGACGTACTGTTTTCCGTTCACCGCATAGGTAATAGGATATCCGGTCACCGGCGAGCCGAGATTCACTTCCCATAGCACCTTGCCGCTGTCCTGATCGAGAGCGAGAAAGTGGCCGTTGGTGTCGCCGCCAAAAATAAGACCGCCTCCGGTAGCGACCAAAGACATCATGCCGGCACGCCGCTCGTGCTTCCAGGTGATCCTGCCGGTCTCGACATTGATTGCTTGCACGGTCCCCACCTTGTCGGTACCGGGCGTGATCTGGTTCTTCGGGAGAATGTCATAGAGACTCGTCGTGAACGGCTTGTCTGCCAGCGCTGTGATCGTTCCACAGGTGTTTTGCAACGGGAAATACATGGTGTGTGTTAACGGGCTGTAGGCGCCGGCCGGAAAATCCTTACCTCCGTTGGCAGTGGGGCAAACATAGACCTGGTCGCCGGTCTTGTTAAACACGGTTTCGGGATTTACGGTGACAGCGCCGGTTGCGCCGTCAATCTTGCTCACCACATTTTGACGGACGGTCGGAGTAGCCCACAGAAACTCTCCCGTTTTGCGGTCGAGCGTGTACACGATGCCGGTTTTGCCAGGTATGCCCGTCACCACCTTGCGCACTTCGCCCGGCTTCAGCCGCGGATTGATCCAACTCACGCGGGCCGGATCGGGAGACACCGCGGTATCGATCAACATGCGTTCGAAGGGATGATCGAAGTCCCAATGATCGACGACATGCTGGTAATACCAAACGATTTTGCCGGTATTGAGATCCAAGGCAAGAGTGCAGTTGTGATAGAGATACTTCTTGTCGTTGCCGGCTAGCCAGAACTTCGGCGCGGGCGAAGTGACGGAAGTGCCAATGTAGATGAGCTTCAGTTGAGGATCGAAGCTGGGAACCATCCAGGTGCCTACGTGACGCCGCTGGCTATCTGGAACATCGCCCCAAGTCTCGTCACCGGGTTCGCCTGGCCTCGGGATGGTGCGGGTGCGCCAAAGTTCCTGGCCGGTTTTAGCGTCGTGGGCCGTGATAATGCATCCGTTGGGCGTGGCTTTAAACTCGCAGCCGCGGCCCGAAATGATTTTGCCGTCGGCGATGATGGGCCCGGAGGTTTCCTGCGCGGAATCCTCGCGGTAATCCACGATCCGATTTTCGTAGGCCAGCTTTCCGGTTTGTGCGTCCAGGGCGTACACGAAATCGTCGACGCTGGTGTCGATGATGAGGTTGTTGTAAATGGCGATGTTGCGGTTGATGCTGGGAACTGGGAGATGCTTGTTCACGTCGTCCGGCAGTTTGCGCTTGTACTCCCAAATAAGGTCGCCGGTGGCGGCGTTCATGGCCTGGACAAGGTCGCTCGGATTTGGCAAGTACATCATCCCGTGATAGACCAGAGGCGTGGCTTCCTGGATGCCCGGCCCCATGCCGCGCATCCAGATCATCTTCAATTTGCCCACGTTCGTGCGATCGATCTGTTTGAGCGGGCTATAGCCCCAACTATCGAGCGTCCGGCGCCACATGAGCCAGTCCGATGGATCCGGTTTTTGCAGCATCGTATCGGTTACCGGAACGAAAGAAGGCGCTTGAGCGCTTAGTGCGCATCCGGTCAGCAAGGCGACTAAAAGGATTCGGTGGGGTCTATCTGAAAACATGTGCATATAGTTTAGTTCCTCCTGGGGCAGCCGTGTGGAAAAAAAGGCTGAACAAAACGCCTCCTCCAGGACTTTCTATATAGAAGCGAAGAATGGCCGAACCGCCGATGGTAGATTGTCCCCCGGTATCGAGCGGACAGGCTCGCTGATCGCCGTTGAAGAACTGATGATCGATCCGGCCATGATATCGGGAAATTGCGGAGGTTTTGGATATGTCTCTGGGCGCGGTTTCGCTTTCGCTTGAACGGTCGTTGGCGCACATGGCTCGCGCCGCACAGCGGTGATTGTTATGTCTCAAGATGCTATGTCTCAAGAATTTCATTTGTCCGATCAAGAATTGCTCATGGCGGTGGATGGAGAACTCTCCGAGCGTGCCGCCCAGCGGGTGGAATCTCATTTAGCGGCCTGCTGGGCGTGCCGAGCGCGGAAGCAGGAAATGGAAACGGCCATTGGTGAACTCATGCGTTTCCAGCGGGAGAGCTTCGACCATCATTTCCCGCCTCCGGAGGGGCCGCGGGCTCTCCTGAGGGCGCAGATGGCGCGATTGGCAAACGCTCAAGCCAACCCTTGGGAGCGCTGGTTTCGATTCGTCTCTCAACGGCTGAGCTGGATGACGATTGCAGCAGCCTTGGTCTTGGCTGGGATGGCTTATGCCGGTTTTCGCGTTTGGCAGCACGATTCCGGACGCCTGGTTGCGGTGACCACTCCCAATCCCGCCCTGACTCCGGGCGCGACGGTGCTTCTGGACCAACGTGAGGTCTGCCGGCAAACCAGCATGAAAAACAAAGACGTGCCGGTCGCGATCCGGAGAAGAGTGTTCGACGAATACGGAATCAGATCCGCCGATCCCAGAGCCTACGAAGTGGATTACCTCATTACGCCCGCGCTAGGCGGGGCGGATGACATCCACAATCTCTGGCCCCAATCCAACCGGGCCGCAGTTTGGAACGCCGAGGTGAAGGATTCCCTGGAAGATCATTTGCGTGACTTGGTTTGCGATGGCCGGCTCGATCTCGCGACCGCTCAGCGGGAGATCGCAGGAAACTGGATCGAAGCCTATAAGAAGTACTTTCACACCGATCGCCCAGTAGAACTTCGGAACTAAACCGCGCTAAAAACATTGAACAAAACGGCAGCGAGAGACCTATTGTATATGCAGACGCTGGAACCCTGTTGTCTTAGGGACTTCGCGCACCGGCTTGTCATTGCGCTGCTTTTGTTCGCAACAGCGCTGTTCGCCCAAGCGCCTCAAGGCGAGATTCACCTGCAGGTGAAAGATCCTTCCGGAGCGCCCATGGAGGCTTCGGGAAAACTGGAAAATCTAGCAGCGGGAGTGGCCCGTGATTTTCAAACGGACGCGCAGGGCGACGTGGTCCTGGGAAATTTGCCCTTCGGACGATACCGGCTGCGGATTTCCAAGTCTGGATTCACGCCGCAATCGATCGCAATCGATGTACAGTCCGCTATGCCCGTGACTCGCGCGGTTTCCATGGAAATTGGCGCCCAGGCTGCAAAGGTTGACGTCGTCTCCGAGACTCCTCTCGCGGGCTCCGATCTCCAGATCAACCAGATTGCCGCGCCGGTTCAAACCGCGACGGCGGCCGACATGGAAAACAACGGCGCGCTCGATTTGAGCGATTTTCTGAACCGGGGGCTGAACGGCGTTTACGTCAACGAAATGCAAGCGAACCCCTTCCAGCCCGACGTGAATTTCCGCGGCTATACCGCTTCGCCCTTGCTCGGCACGCCGGAAGGGATTTCCGTGTATGTGGACGGCGTGCGGCAGAATCAGCCGTTCGGCGACGTAGTGAGCTGGGATCTGATCCCGAAAGACGCGATTTCGGAAATGGCGCTGATTCCCGGATCGGATCCGCTGTACGGACTGAACACGCTGGGCGGAGCGATCTCGGTTACTACCAAGAGCGGACTGACCAATCCTGGATGGGCCGGTCACGTCCTGTATGGCGCCAGCGGACGCAAGGAAGTGGAAGCCGAGTGGGGCGGCGGCAAAGCCACCGGGTTCAACTGGTTTCTTTCGGGGCTGGGATTTCACGAATCGGGCTGGCGTTATGCTTCACCGTCCGATGTCCGCCAGGGATTCGCGCGGCTGGGCTGGCGCACAACTAAAACCGATCTCGCGCTCACCATGTCGTACGCTTACAACACGCTGCTCGGCAATGGCGTCCAGGATTACCGGCTGCTGGCCGAGAACTATACCAGTGCCTATTCGGTGTCCGACAGCACAGCCAATCGTTCGCCGTCGTTCAATTTCATTGCGCGGCATTCTTTCAGCGACAACCTCACGTTCACCGGCAACGCCTGGTATCGCAACATTCGGACGGAAACCATCAATCCCAACTTCAATGGCGACGTCGTGGGCAACGACATCTATCAGCCTACGCCGGATGAGCAAGCGGTTCTGGCCGCAGCCGGATATTCGGGTTTTCCGGCCAGCGGCGCCGATATCACTAACACTCCCTTTCCCTACTGGCCCTGCATTGCGGAAGCGCTCACGCCGGGAGGGAGTCCGGACAGCGCTTGCGACGGCGTGAATGTCTATTCGAAGGAAGTGCAGAATGAATACGGCTTTTCGGGACAATTCACCTGGATCACCAATCCCGTCATTGGAAATCAAAGCCTTGGGCGCAACCAATTCGCCGCTGGAGCGCTGGTCGACCGGAACAACATCACCTACTCGCAGACCAGCGATTTTGCCTATGTTCTTCCGAATTACTCCTTTGTTAGCGTTCCAGCCTGGCAGGACGGATCGACCGTGGATGGCGGCGGTAATCCGATCGACAATCGAGTCGGGTTCAAGGGCCACGCTCCGAACTGGAGCTTCTACTTCGCGGACACCCTTACACTTTGGAAGAAAGTGAACGTGACTGTTTCGGGCCGGTACAACTATGATCGGGTCAATAATCTGGATTTGCTGAATCCGATCGCTGGTCCCGGCTCTCTCACCGGAAATTACACCTACCAGCGCTTCAATCCCGCCGTCGGAATCACGTGGAGCCCAATTGCGAGCGTGAACGCCTACGCGCGATTCGCCCAAGGCAGCCGCGCGCCGACGTCCATCGAACTTGGCTGCGCCGACCCCGCCGCCCCATGCACTTTGCCCAATTCACTTTCCTCCGATCCGCCGCTCCAGCAGGTGGTCACGGACACCTGGGAAGCCGGGTTGCGCGGCAAGCCCGAGATCCCGGGATTTCACAATCTGAGTTGGAATGCCGGTGCCTTCCGGGACGAGAATCACAACGACATTTTGTTCATCGCGGCGCCTGAAATCGGTACCGGCTATTTCCAGAACTTCGCGAAGACGTTGCGCGAAGGAGTTGACGCGGACCTGGACGGGCGAATCGGGCCCGTCACCTGGGGCTTGAATTGGACCTTCCTTTCAGCCACCTATCAAAGCGTCGAAACACTGGATGGCTCGGCCAACAATACCAACAGCGTTGCATTGCAGGGATATCCGGGGCTGGCCGGCAATATCACGGTGCATCCGGGCGACCGAATTCCGGTCATTCCCAAACACACCGGTAAAGCCTTCGCGATCTGGCAAGCCACGCCGAAGCTGATGTTCGAAATGAACGAAGTGGTTGCATCGAGTTCCTATGCGAGGGGCAACGAAAACAACGCCTACACCGCCGACGGTGTTTATTACATCGGGCCCGGTGTCTCGCCCGGCTACGCCATCACAAACTTTCGCGCGCACTATGACCTGACGCGGCACTTACAAGTGGCGCTGCAGATCGACAATCTTTTCAACCACGAATATTACACTGCTGCTTGGCTTTCGAATACCGTGTTGACGGCGCAAGGTGCGTTTCAGTCCCTGCCGTTCCAGCCATATGCCGATGGACCGTTTGCGGGAAACACTCCTTCGCAAAGTGTGACCTTTCTCGCGCCGGGTCCGCCGCGCCGGGCTTGGGTCGAGTTGCGAGTGAAGTTTTAATGTCAAGGCCCAATAGCGATATACTCGGCGTGATCAAACGAATTCATGCGCTGCACATGTTGTAGTCTGCTGGCCGCGGTTGTTTCCACCACGATGCTCGTGCCGGCGGCAAAGACCCAGACCGTCAAAGCCGTCAGCGGAGATTGGCCGCTTTACCGGCACGACACAGCCGGGACGGGTTATTCGCCGCTGGCCCAGATCACCACCCAGAACGCCAGCGGACTTGTTCAGGCCTGGACTTATCGTCTGCAGTCCGATACATCCGCGTCCGTCCAGAATGGTCCGGGTAGAGGCCGAGGCGGACCCAATTCGGAAGCGACACCGATTGTGGTTAACGGTGTTATGTATCTTCCGGCAGCCGATCGCGTGGTGGCGCTGGAGCCGGAATCTGGAAAGACAATTTGGGAGTATCCGGTGACGGGTGGCGCGCCGTCACGCCGCGGCGTTGCCTATTGGCCTGGCGATAAAAACAATCCGCCGCGCATTCTGTTCACCGTCGGACGCCGGCTGATCGCGTTGAACGCGAACACAGGCAAGATCGATCCCGGTTTTGGTAAGGAAGGCGAATTGGATATGGTGGTGCCGTACAATTCGGTTCCACTGATCTACAAGAACGTCTTGGTGGTGGGTGCGAATACTCCTCCCGGCCCGGTTGGAGCGCCCGGTAATGCGCGCGCGTTCGATGCGCGAACCGGAGCCAAGCTATGGGAATTCAGTTCTGTCGCGCAGCCCGGTCAACCGGGACACGATAGCTGGGAAGGCGACAGCTGGAAGAACCGTTCCGGCGTCAATGCGTGGCCCTTTTACTTCACAGTGGATGAGCAACGCGGGTTGGTATATTTGCCGTTGGCTTCGCCTGCTAGCGACTTTTACGGCGGCGATCGCAAAGGCGCAAACCTGTACGGGAATTCCGTTGTCGCCGTGGATGCCCAGACAGGCAAATACAAATGGCACTTTCAGACCATTCATCACGACCTGTGGGATCACGATCCCCCCGCCCCGCCGACGCTATTTGATATCGTTCGCGCGGGAAAAACAATTCCCGCACTGGCGTTGACCACTAAGTCCGGATACATGTATATCCTCAATCGCGAAACGGGCCGGCCGATTTTCGGAGTGGAAGAGCGACCGGTCCCCAAGAGCGATGTTCCTGGCGAGCAGGCATATCCAACCCAGCCTTTTCCGTTGAAACCGCCGCCAATCGCGCGCGACAGTTATCGCGCCGAAGACCTGGTGACCGAAGCCGACACCACTGCGGAGCACGTCCAGGCGTGCAAGGACTTGATAGCGAAAAATGGCGGCGTAAGTAACGCAGGGCCGTTCACCACTTGGGCCTATCGTGCGGAAGGTGCGCCCGTCAAAAGTTCGCTGGTGTTTCCGGGCGGTCTGGGAGGCGCCAATTGGGGCGGGATCGCCTGGGACCCGAACTCCGGCTACGCGTTCGTGGTATCGCAGGACGAAGGTGCACTTGGCTGGATCGAAAAGACGCCCGAGGGTTCGCCGGTTCCTTATGATCGAACCACGCTGGATGGCGCGGGCCCGGGCCGGGGAAATTTTGAAGTGCGCATCGGCGGCGCCGCTTGGCCGTGCCAGAAACCACCTTGGGGACGGCTGATTGCAGTGAACACCGCGACGGGAGAATTCGCCTGGCAGATCCCGCTCGGCATCACCGAAGGTCTTCCGGAAGCGAAACAGAATACCGGACGCCCCGCACTGGCAGGCGCGATCGTTACTGCGGGGGGAGTGCTGTTCGTCGGCGCCAGCGATGACAATCGCTTCCGTGCGCTCGATGTGAAGACCGGCAAGCAACTGTGGTCCACCAAGCTTGAACGTCGAGCCAACGCCGACCCGATCACCTATCGAGGCAAGGATGGCAAGCAGTATGTCGCGATTGTGGCCACTGATTCGCTAGTTGTTTTTGCCGTACCATAGCGACAATAATTCAAATTCGACGCTGAAGGGAGCTACAGAAGATGATGCTTTTGCAGAACGCATTCGTGGATGCGCTCAACGATGCCGAATGGGCATTCCCCTTAGCGGAATGTGTTCACATCGGTGGTTTTGCTATCGGTGTCGGGTCTATCGCACTTGTGGACTTTCGGATGCTGAACCTCGGACTCCGCCATGAAACTACTGCCCGAATTCTGAGATACACAGAGCTCTGGACGATCATCGCGCTGATTTTCGTCTTGTTCTCGGGCGCCACGCTGTTTTTGTCGCAGATCCACATCTACCTGGTCAACCAGATCTTTCCGCTAAAGATGTACCTACTTCTCGCGGCGCTCATCTACAATTTCACCATCCACAGAAAAGTAGCAACCATGGAAAATCCGCCGCCGGCGCTGAGCAAGGTGGTGGCGATCATCTCGCTGCTGCTGTGGGTGTTGGTGGTGTTTGGCGGGATTTTCACCGGATTCCTGGAATAGAGACTATCGCGCGTGTCCATCGCACAATCCCTCGAAAATATTGGCTTTCTCTCTGACTTCGCCGACTCGGTGCTGGTGTACCCGATCGTTCTGTCGATTCATCTGACGTGCATCGCACTGTTCGGAGGCATGATCCTCATGACGAACCTGCGCCTTCTCGGCCTCACGTTTAACCGCGTGACGATCACCGAGATGGTCACTAGTCTCCGGCCCTGGAAACGCTTGGGGGGAACGATCATGATCGCCACGGGCCTGCTGCTCGCAACCTCGGAGGCCACCAAATACGCTCCCAACCCGTTCTTCTGGACCAAGATGATTATTCTGGGGCTGATTTTTGTCCACGGCTTCGTCTTCCGCCCCATTGTTTACAGCCGAACGGAAGAGCTGGATCGATCCGCGGTAATGCCGGCCAAGGTGAAAGTGGCCGCGATTCTGTCGCTGGTCCTGTGGACCGCCATGTTCACCATGGGGAGGCTCATCGCCTACTGGGAGTGAAGCCGGCCCGCGGCCGCGTCAGGCTAGAGCCCTTGTATCTTCTGGCGGTGAGGGTGGGATTCGAACCCACGGAACCCGTAAAGGTTCAACGGTTTTCGAGACCGCCCGATTCAACCACTCTCGCACCTCACCGAATCTTCATTATCTGATTTCCCAGCCACTTAGGGCAACTGCTTCGTGAAAAGGATCTCGGTCCCAGGAACTCGAAGACGCCGCGTCTCGTTTTGAGCGAAACTAGTAGTTTCTATGTCGAATACCAGCGGACGTCATTTCCTTCAGGTTCCTGGACCCAGCAATGTCCCGGACCGCGTGCTCCGAGCGATCGCTCGGCCGACCATTGATCATCGCGGCCCGGAGTTCGGCCGGCTCGCGCTTGAGCTTCTGGAAGAGCTCAAGCCGGTGTTCAAGACTGAGGCCGGCAAGATCATGATCTTCCCATCGTCGGGCACCGGCGCCTGGGAAGCCGCCATCGTCAACACCCTTTCCCCGGGCGACAAGGTTCTCATGTTCGAGACCGGCCAATTCGCCACGCTCTGGAAAGGCATGGCGGTGGATCTCGGATTGGACGTGCAATTCGTCACCGGCGATTGGCGGCATGGGGCCGATCCAGCCGCGGTGGAGACGATCCTGCGCGAAGACCGCGGTCACAAGATCAAGGCCGTTATGGTGGTGCATAACGAAACGTCCAGCGCCGTAACGAATTCCATCCCCGCGATGCGCAAAGCGCTGGATCGCGCCAGACATCCCGCGTTGCTGATGGTGGACACCATTTCGTCGCTCGGTTCGATGGACTACCGGCACGACGAGTGGGGCGTGGACGTCGCCATCGCCGGTTCGCAAAAGGGTTTGATGCTGCCGCCCGGTCTGGGCTTCAACTGCGTTGGTGAAAGAGCTCTTGCCGCTTCCAAATCGGCGCGGATGCCGCGTTCTTATTGGGATTGGCAAGCCATGCTCGGGCAAAACAAGATCGGGTTTTTCCCATATACGCCCGCGACAAATCTGCTCTATGGGCTGCGCGAGTCGCTGCAGATGCTGCAGCAAGAAGGCCTGGAGAACGTGTTCGCACGCCACGCCCGGCATGGGGAAGCAACGCGCCGCGCCGTTCGCGCCTGGGGACTCGAAATCGTATGCGCCGACCCTGAACGCTACAGCAGTTCCGTGACGGCGGTCTTCGTGCCGCCGACCATTAACGCCGACGAATTTCGCAAGGTGGTCCTCGAAAATTTCAACATGTCGCTCGGCAGCGGCCTCGGCAAGCTGGCCGGCAAGGCCTTCCGGATCGGGCACCTGGGCGACTTCAACGATCTCATGCTGGCGGGAACGCTCTCGGGCGTCGAAATGGGCCTGACGCTAGCCGCAGTTCCGCATACTCGCGGAGGCGTGGCCGCAGCGCTGGAGTATTTGACGTCCGCCGCGCAAGAAGTCCAATCGCAAGCGTTGCAGGCCGTGCTCGAAGCCGCGTCGCAAGCGAGCTAACCAGAAATCGCGATTAGTCCCAGCGCGGCCGAAATCCAGAGTCACATACTCGAAATATATCTATTTGCAACGGCCTTCGTCACTTAAATCGG
Organism: Bryobacterales bacterium; assembly: GCA_963772905.1. Taxonomy (GTDB): domain Bacteria; phylum Acidobacteriota; class Terriglobia; order Bryobacterales; family Bryobacteraceae; genus Palsa-89. The sequence continues at coordinate 54,264 of CAVYZD010000004.1, forward strand.
AATAATTTCATTCGCCACTCCGCCCTGTGTCTATCATGATGCAGCAAATCGGGAGGTTGAATGAACCCTTCAAGTCAAGTATTCGCGATCCCCGGAAGTCGCCGCCCCTCCATTCCCGAGGCCAAGCTCCTGGGCAGATCGAACCCCGCTCAACGAATCAGCTTGAGCATCTACGTGCGACAGAATCCCAATCCGCCCGAGGCTGCGGTGCGCTCACTCGACGCATTGAGCACCGACCTTCCCGGCAAGCGCCGATACCTCAGCAACGAACAATTCAGCGCCGTTTATGGCGCCGACCCGGCGGACTTGGACAAGATCGCCACCTGGGCCAAGGCGAACAAGCTCGACGTGGTTGAGACCAGCGTCCCGATGAGGCGTGTTCAAGTGCAGGGCGCCATCCAGGATGTCGAGCGCGCATTTTCACTGGAGCTGAACGAGTACCAACATCCGCAAGATGGCCAATTCCGCGGCCGCGAAGGGGAAGTGCACGTTCCAGCGGAGTTGTTCGGCATTGTCGACGGCGTCTTTGGTTTGGATACGCGGCGTGTGGGACATCCGCGCCGGCGGCGCAACACCGCGCGAGTGGTCGCGCTGGATTCCCTCAAGACCACGCCCGGCAATCCGTTTCCCGGTGCTTTCTTTCCGCCGCAAGTGGCCGAGCTGTACAACTACCCCGCAAACCTGGACGGCTCCAAACAGAACGTCGCCATATTCGCGTTCAACGGCACGCCGAGCCCGGATCCGCGCGGCGGCTACAGCTTGCCCGCGCTCCAGACGTATTTCGAGCGTGTGCTGGGCGGGACAACGCCGACGATCAAGGACGTCGTCGTGCAAGGCCCCGGCAACGATCCCGGGCCCGATTCCGAGGCCTCCGACGAGCAGGGCGATTCCACCGGCGAAGTGATGCTCGACATGTGCGTAGTGGGGTCCGTGGCTCCGGGCGCGAACATATTCGTCTACTTCACCGAGTTCACCAGCCAGGGCTGGCTGGACGCCTTGCATGAAGCCATCGTCGGCGACAATGCGATCTCGGTGATCTCCATCAGCTACGGCAATCCTGAGGACGATCCCGAAGGCGCGTGGTCGAGGATGGGCGTCCGCGTGGTCAATCGCGCGCTTGAGGCCGCGATCGCGAAAGGCATCACGATTTGCGTCGCGTCGGGAGACGACGGATCGAGCGACCAGGTGGCGAGCGGCGCCCACGTGGATTTTCCGGCATCGAGTCCATATGTGTTGGGCGTAGGTGGAACTAAGTTGGTCGCGACTAACGGTGCGCCTCCTACGATCGCGCAAGAAGTCGTGTGGAACGAGGTGCTGCAGGACGCGGGCGCGGGAGGCGGCGGCATTAGCGCAGTGTTCACTAAGCCGTCGTATCAAGGCGGCGCCCGCGTGCCGCCTTCAGTCAACCCCCCGCATCGCATCGGACGCGGAGTACCGGACGTCGCAGCGGTCGCCGATCCCGAGACCGGCGTGGTGGTGATGCATGTCGACGGACAGCAGCTCGAAGCCATCGGAGGCACCAGTGCCTCTGCGCCGTTGTGGGCGTCGCTGGTCGCGCGCTTGAATCAGGGCCTGGGCGCCAACTGCGGCTTCCTGAATCCCGTGCTCTACACCAAGTGCGCCAACGGCGTGCTGCGCGACATCACGAGCGGCAATAACGGCGCCTACTCGGCGGGGCCTGGCTGGGACGCATGCACCGGCTTGGGGACGCCCGACGGCCAGCGATTGCTGCACGCTTTGTCCGATCACATTACGCCGACATAACCAGCGCTTAGCGGGGCTTCGCGATCAACACGGACGCGTCGTTCGATTGAAATCCGGCTTTGATAAACTCGTTCGAGTGGCGCGCCGTAGCGCCGGAATTCGCAAAGGAGCGATTCAATGTCGATTCAAGATGAAGCTGGTCTTATTCTGAAACTTTATGAATTGCGTCGTGAAGAAACGATGCGCAAAGCTCGCGACTGGTATTTTCGCGAGTTCAATCCGCGAATCGATGGCGGACTTCAGCGCCGCCATCGTTCGGCGAGCACAGCGGCCATGTTCGCATGGTCATCACTTACTGGGACATGGCCGCGGCTCTGGTCAACCGGGGCGCCATCGGCCTGGAGCTCTTCACCGACGCCAACGGCGAGCAGATCGGCGTTTTCGCCAAAATCGAGCCGCTGCTCAGTGATATACGCAGGGCATTTGGACCGCAATTCGCCATGAACCTGGAAAAGCTGATCGACGCCACCCCGGATGGCCGCAAACGCACGGCTGGCACGCGCGAGCAGATGAAAGCCATCGCCGCGCAAATGAGCGCAAAAACCGCTCAGCAAAGCGCCTAGCTCGACTCGGGTCGTGGGGATGTAACACCTCGCGTCACATTGCCTGCGACCCGAGCATCCAACGGACGTGCAGGGCGTTGCGCCACTTTCTCGCGTGGCTCCTCAAGCTCGGCCTCTTCGGGCCGCTACTGCTCGGCATCGCGGACTCGTCCTTCCTTTTTCTTCCCTTCGGCAACGATCTGCTGGTGGTAACCCTCACCGCTCGCAACCACGCAGTTCTCCCGCTCTATGTCCTAACTGCCTCCGTCGGCTCGGCCCTGGCGTTTGTTGCTCGCGCTATCCGATTCACCATCATTGGCCTTTTGGCGATCCGCTTCGGCCGCCAAATCCTGCGGATCGCCGGCGCGCCTGAAACCGCGTGGATCATGCTGGCATTCATCGTCCTGTGCGTCATAGGAAGCGGCTTCCAGGTGCTGCAATGGATCCGCCGAAGCCGGGGTTTTGCATAGCTCCGCTAAACTGGATGTTGTGCTTGGTCGGCACCGGACCGTAACTCCATGGGTAGCTCGAACGAACAACAGTTGGAGGCGTCTCAGGCAAATGCCCGCCCCTCCGCGATTACGATCGAGCAGCTCATGGTGCGTTATCAACAGGCCGATGCCGCGGCGGCAACCGCGCTGATCGAACAGCTCAGCCCGCAGCTCTATCGCTTCTTCGCGGCCCAACTGGGGAATTCCGGCGACGCCAGCGACATGCTGCAGGATGCCTGGCTGCGCATCCATCGCGTCCGCCATACCTACCGCGCGGGGGAGCCCTTGCTGCCATGGGTTTACGCCATCGCGCGCTGCGTTCGCGTGGACAGCTATCGAAGACGCCGCCGCATCGCGATCGCGGGAAATGGCCGTAGATATTGTTCCCGACACGCCCGCCAAGAGCGAGGATCAATCCGGCCTTCCGCCGTTCGATCAGCTGATCGCCGAGCTTCCCGCCAGCCAGCGCGAAGTGCTCACCATGCTGAAGGTGAATGGGCTCAGCCTGGAGGAGGTGGCGCGCGCCACTTCGTCCAGCGTCGGATCGGTGAAACAAAAAGCGCATCGCGCGTACGAGCGCTTGCGCGGTCTTCTTCAATCAGCCGGCCATAGGGAAGGGAGCCGCGACATGAGCCCGCATGAGTTGGATCGGTTGATGGCCTCCCGGTCACAGCTTGCGGTTCCCGCGGACAAGCTCAGGCAGATCGAATCTGCGGTTGTCGCCGATTTGAAGCCCGTGCGGCCATTGGCGCCGGCCGGAGTCTATTTTGCCGCGTTTGCTGGGATTTTCGTCGCAGCTTGCGCCATTAGCTGCGCGCTACATTCTTGGCGAGCACGGCTGGGAAGCGCTCAGCAACCTGCAGCGGTCCTTGGTATTCGCGCCGCTGGTTGCGGTCGCGGCTCTGCTGGTTTTCTCCATCGTTCGTCAAATGACGCCGGCTGCCAAGTACAGCCGAGTCACGGCGCTTTGGGCGGCGGGCGTGTTTCTGCTGATGCTTCTCCTGATGACATTCCTATTTCATCCTGAGCCTGAAGCCGATTTCGCGTTCGACGCCTGGGTTTGCTTTCGGGCCGGGATGCTGTTTGCGGTTCCCACCGGGGTGCTGTTTTGGCTGCTGCTTTGGCGAAGCGCTGCACTGTCGCCCGCGCTTACCGGCGCCACGGCGGGCGGTTTGGCGGGCCTGGCCGGTCTCGCAGTGCTGGAATCCATTGTCCGAACTTGAACGTATATCACATTGTGGTTGCACATGTTTCGGTTACGCTAATCTGTGCGTTAGCCGGCTTTGTTTTTTCCAGCGTGACTTTTCGGCGCTGGACGTCGAATCAATAACCGAGTGGCGGCTGATCCGGACACTCACACAACAAGAATCTCACAAGGAGACCAAGGTCATGAAAATTTCAAAAAGTTCCCTGGTACTCACGGCGGCCTTCACTGGCCTGTTGGGCGGCACGATGGCGCGTGCGGCTTCGATGCCAACCACCAGCAGGTCGGGCGCTGAACTGACTTCCGCGAGTTCCGGCATCAGCCCGATCGCGGGCCAGGCTGCGGACGACCCAGTTGAAAAGCACGCTTGTAAAGGCTTGAACTCCTGCAAAGGCAAGGGCGGCTGCAAGTCCAGCGACAACGGCTGCAAGGGCAAGAACTCCTGCAAGGGCAAGGGCGGTTGCGCCACCGACGGTTCCAAGAAGTAATAAGCCAACCTGGGGCGCGCTGATCCGCTGCGCCCAGTTCCCTCCGTAATCCATGCCTGCCAATCGATTCAACGGATACACCGATTACGGCATCGGCATCGGCCTGCGCGTTCCGCATTACCAGCACATTCTGGAGCGCAAGCCGGTGGTCGATTGGTTCGAGATCATTTCGGAAAACTACATGATCGATGGCGGGCGTCCGCTCGCGTGCTGGATCGGATTCTCGAACAATATCGCGTGGTGCAGCACGGCGTGTCGATGTATTTCGGCTCTGCCGAGCCGCTGAATCGCGAACATCTGCGGCGTCTGAAGGCGCTGGTGAAGCGAACCAAGACGCCGTGGCTCACCGATCATCTGTGCTGGGGCAGCGTGGATGGCCGCTACACGCACGACCTGCTGCCGATGCCCTACACCTTCGAAGCGGCGGAGGTCACCGCGCGAAAAATTCGCGAAGCGCGCGATTTCCTGGAAGTTCCCATCGCCGTCGAGAACGTCAGCAGCTACGCCGAATTTCACGTCTCGGAAATGACCGAGTGGGAGTTTCTGAACGAAGTGGTGGAGCGCGCCGATTGCGGCATTCTGCTCGACGTCAACAATATCTACGTCTCGTCGCAGAATCACGACTTCGATCCCTACGATTATCTGAACAGCGTTCCGGCCGATCGCGTCGCGCAGATTCATATCGCCGGCCACTCCAAGTTCGAGAAATACATTCTCGACACGCACGATCATCCGGTGCTCGATCCGGTCTGGAAGTTGTACGAGCATGCCATCCGGCGCATCGGTCCCACGGCGACGCTGCTCGAATGGGACGACCGCATTCCGTCGTTTGACGAGGTCCACGCCGAGGCGCGCAAAGCCGAGCAGTTCATCGAGGTCCCGGCATGATCGGCCTGGAAGAATTGCAGCGGCGCGTTGCCGGCGCGGTGATGAGTCCGCTGAATGCTTCCATCAGCGCGGAGGCCAAGCGATTGGTCAAGCCGAACGACCGCCTCACGGCCAACGAGCGCCTGAATATTTATCACCGGCAATATTGGTACCGCATTCTGGATTCGTTCAACGAGGATTTTCCCGGCTTGTGCGCGATCCTGGGCGAGCGCGCGTTTGAACGATTGTCTCGCGCGTATTTGAACGATTGCCCGTCGCAATCGTTCACGCTGCGGAACCTGGGATCGCGTCTGGAAGAGTGGCTCACCGCGCATCCGGAATTTCGCGGGCAAGCATTTCGCGCTGGCGCATCGACATGATTCGCCTGGAATGGGCGCACATCGAGGCGTTCGACAATGCCGAGCGGAAAGCGCTGGGTCCGGAGGATCTGCTCGAACTCGGCCCCGAACTAGTGCTCGCTCTGCAACCGCACATTCCGGCTATTGGAACTGCAATACCCGGTGGACGATCTGCGCGTGAAGGTGAACCAGCATGCCGAAGAGCACAGCACCGCGAGCAACGCGGTGGCCGCGCCCGCCCGCCGGCGCGTGGTGCGGCGCTACGCACGTCTGAAGGCCCAGCAGATTTTTCTGGCCGTGCATCGAGTGGAATTCACCGTTTATTACCGGCGGCTGGACCCCGGCGAGTTTCGTTTGCTGCAGGCCATCGGCGGAGGCCAGGCCATTGGCTCGGCTCTGGAAGCCGCGCTCGCGGGCAATCATCAGGAGCCGGCCGAGCTCGAACAAAGATTCAAACCTGGTTTGCAAATTGGGCTCAGATGGGCTGGTTGTGCCGAGGAGCAAACATGATGCGGAAGATACAAGAGCTGTATGAAATGTTTGTGCGAGCCGCCTCCAGCCTGGAATCGCCGTTCCTGTTGATCGTTCGCCTGTATTGGGGCTGGCAAATGGCGCAAACCGGCTGGGGCAAACTGGGCGACCTCGGCAAAGTGACCGATTATTTCGCGAGCCTCGGCATTCCGGCGCCCGCGTTGAACGCGTATTTTATTTCGGGGCTCGAATTCGTCGGAGGCATCCTGCTCGCCATCGGACTGGGCTCGCGCATCATCGCTTTTTTGTTCGCGTGCGATATGGCGGTGGCGTACTGGCTCGGCGATCATGACGCTCTGCTGTCCTTCTTCTCGGCCCCGGACAAATTTGCCGCCGCTGCGCCGTTCGTGTTCCTGATGGCTTCACTGATCGTTTTGATTTTCGGCCCCGGAAAACTGGCGCTCGACACGCTGATCGCCAAACGTCTCGGGCTTAGCTCGCAGACCTCGCAAGCTACCATTGCTGTTTAGCCAGACTTCGAGACTTTCCGGGTTCAGCTTTACTTCCACCACGGTGGCCTCGTTCGGTTCGAGCGTAATCACCAGCAATTTGCAATCGTTGCGTTGCTGCGCCATATAGACCTGAACCGTTTCGTGACGATCGCGGACTCGCACGAACGGCCGCCAATCGCTGCCCATCGAGCGAATCGTTTTCGCGAGATCGCTGGTAGCGTGATCGTCCAAATCCAGGTTCTCAAACACGGCGATGTCGAGATGTTTCACTCCAGCCGGATGCGCCACGGACGTCGCGAAATTGACCAGGCCGAAAAACGGAATGTGCAGCGGGCGCGCATGCAACTGATCCGAGATCGCCTGAACGATATCGTCAAACTCGCGTTCGGCGCCTTCGAGAATTGCGCACGAAAACATCAAACTGGCTGCGATCATCAGTGCCGCTCTCATTTTATTGGTCCTTCCCGTGGCCATTGTCCTTGCGTTTGGAATCGGACTCGATCTTCGGAATTCCGAAATGTCCTCCGAGTTCGTTCAACTGATCCGGATCGATCGCGCCCTCGATGCTGACGATGGTCAGTTGCTTGGGTTCGGTGACGAGAATCGCGAGCCCACCGATCTTTCCGCCTTCCGTTTTCACGAATACTTCGGAGTTCTCGCTGGATTTCGTGCTGCGCACGCCGACAATTCGCGACCAGGCGGGTGTGTGAAGCTGCGTCCGCAGCGGCTCGATATCGGACTCGGAATATTCGCCCGCTTTCTCGAATTCGAAACTTCGAACATAGATGCCCTTGAGACCGGAGATCACCTTCTTGACTTGCGCGTCGTCCGGGTTCTTGTCGGAAAGAAACCGGCTGGCGAGTTGAAGCAGATTGGCGTCCAGCGTGACGTCCACAACTTCGCTGGCTTTCGCCGCCAGCCGATCCAGGCTGGCCGGCAGTTTCAGTTCTTGCGCGCAGAGTGGCGCGAGCGCGATGCACACGATAAGAACGGTCTTGATAGCGATCATTCGTCCTCCGTCGATGTCCTCACGGTTTTCTGTATCTTCGATAGCTCTGTCACGGTGATCCTGAGCGCGACTTCGAGCCGTGCCTTAGCCGCTTCTCCGGCGGCGCGCTGCTGAAGTTCATGTTGGTAGCCCATCCAGAATCCGCTCGCGATCACAAGTACGGCCGTTGCCTCAGTGGCCCAGCGCCAGAAGATGCTCCGGTCCGGATCGCTGAGCCGCCACTGCCGCGAAGACCTTGGCTTCGAACGTTGGCGGCTGCTCCTTGCGAGCCAGGGCGTTTCTTAATTGCTGCTCAAAATCTTCCATCAGCGAATGCCTCCCATACTCCGCTCGATCTTTTCGCGCAACATCGCGAGCGACCGCTGCAAATGACTCTTCACCGTCCGCACCGGCATCTCCAGCACTTCCGAAATCTCCTCGGGCATCAGGTCTTCCTGATAGCGGAGCACCATCACCATACGCGGCTTTTCCGGCAGCGTTGCGATTAATTGCCGCAGCCGCCGGTTGAGCAACGGATCGCCGGACTGCTGGGCGATCGACGGTTCGGCGATGTCCTCAAGCGCAATAGTCGACCGCGACCCCCGCTTGCGCGCATAATCGATCGCGCGGCGGCTGGTGGCTTTTCGCAACCAGAACATGGCGTGTTTCGGACTTTCAATCTCATCGAACTTCTGATGAGGCGCAAGAAAACGTCCTGCGCGACCTCTTCGGCTGCGCCTGGGTCCCGCAGAAAATGAAACGCGATACTGAAGACCATCGATTGATTGGCGCGCAGCACCTCGGCGAAAGTCATTGCCGGACGCGGCCTCCGCTTTCGCTTCCGTCGCTGAGCCGGCCGTCGGCATCGTTTCTATAGAAGAGTACGCGAGGCGCGCGCCACGGGGACGCAATATTGTTTGGGTACTTTACCGCACGTAAGCCGGCAGGCCCTGCAATTCCGACTCTTCCACTTTCACCCATCCCCCGTCGAACGCCTCCACCACGCTGCCTTCAAGGAACCAGCTTCTCGGCGCGTGGCCGCCCCACAGCGCTTGGCGGCGAGGATCGTGCAACTGCCAGCGGATCGGTTCGAAGTCCGGATCCACACTCAAGTAATCCGATGTATAGAGCTCGATGCGGTGGCCGTCGGGATCGCGCAGATAGAGAAAATACGCATTGGTGATGCCGTGACGCCCGGGGCCGCGCTCGATGCGGTCGGTCTCGAATGCGCCGGCAAGAATGTCGCACAGCTGCGAGACCCGCGCGCCGTCCGGCAGCCAATACGCGAAATGATGCAAGCGCGGACCGGCCCCGTTGGTGGTGGCGAGATCGTGCGCGTGCCCTTTGCGCTGCATCCAAGTGGCCCAGATGCGGCCGGTATCGTCTTCGGTGTATTCGGTCAGGCGAAAATCCAAATGATGCTGGTACCAATCCGTGAGCCGCTGCACCTGAGGCGACAGCACATTAATATGATCGATGCGCTGGATGCCGGGGCCGCGATGCAGGTCGAAGCGCTGCAGCAGCCAGGGATGCTTCACGGATTCGTAGTAGAACGCGATTGGAAATCCGAACGGATCCTGCATGCGCAGCACGCGCGGGCGATCGACGTCGCTCTCCCATCGATGCGGCAGTCCCTCGGCTTGGGCGAGAGCCGCGATCTCATCGAGCGCCGACTCGGAACCAGCTTTGTACGCAAGGTGCCGCAGGCCCGGCTCAGCACCGAGCTCCAGCTTCAGGCTCCATTCGCGATCTTCGACGCCGCGAAGATAGAGAGCGCGGCCGGTTTCGTGCAACACGTGGAAGCCGAGCAGATCGACATAGAAATGTCGCGACGCGGTGAGATCGGCGACCGATAAAACGACGTGACCGATCCGAATCACGCGCGGAAAAGCAATGACATATTCAGCCCTTTCCAAACTTCGGGATCGCGTGCGACCCGAGCGGCACGGCGATGTGCTTGAGTTCGGTATAAAACTCGAACGAGTGTTCGCCGCCCTCGCGATGCGTGCCGCTGAACTTGACGCCACCGAACGGTGTTGGCAGATGGCGGACGTTGTGGCTGTTGATCCAGGTCATTCCAGCTTCCAGCGCCAGCGCCATGCGATGCGCGCGCGTGACATCGCGGGTCCAAACATAAGACGCAAGTCCGTACTTCACGTCATTCGCCTTCGCCAACGCATCGGCTTCGTCCTTGAACGGAATCGCGGTAAGAACCGGACCGAAGATTTCTTCCTGCGCGATGCGCATGTGATTCTCACCGGTGAACAGCGCGGGCGAAACGTAGTTGCCTTCCGATCCCACGCGCTGGCCGCCCACCAGCAGCTTCGCGCCTTCCTGCTGGCCGATCTGGATGTAGCCCAGCACGCGATCGCGATGTTCGGGATGGATCAGGGGGCCGACTTCGGTGTCGGGATCCAGCGGGCTGCCCACCTTCACCTTGGCCGCCCGCGCCGCCAGCGATCGAGTGAATTCGTCGAAGATCGATTCTTCGATCAGCGCGCGCGAGTTGGCCGTGCACCGTTCGCCATTGAAGCTGTAAATCTGGAACACGGTGGCATCGAGTGCGCGGTCGAGATCGGCGTCGGCGAAAATCACGGCGGGCGATTTGCCGCCCAGCTCGAGCGAGAGGCGCTTCAATTGATCGGCGCCGGTCTTCATCACGATGGACCCGGTGGTGGTTTCGCCCGTGAACGTGATCAACGGGACCAAAGGATGGGCCACCAGCGGCGCGCCAGCCTCCTCGCCGAAGCCTTGCACGACGTTGAACACGCCGGGCGGCAGGTCAGCTTCTTGAAAAATCTGCGCGAGCTTCCAGGCCGTGAGTGGCGACCACTCGGCCGGTTTCAAGATGACCGTGTTGCCGGTGGCGAGCGCCGGAGCGATGCGCCAGGTGGAAAGCATCATGGGCGCGTTCCACGGAGTGATGATGCCGCATGGGCCCACCGGCACGCGCAGGCTGTAATTCAGCCATTCGCCATCCACAGGATAGGTGCGGCCGTCCATGGCCTTCTCGGCGTATTCGGCGTAAAAGCTGAAGTTTTCGGCCGTGCGGGCGATTTGCGCGCGGACGATCTTGAGCGCTTGGCCCGCGTCCAGGCACTCGATGGTTGCCAGTTCGTCGCCGTGCTTTTCGATCAGGCTCGCGATCTTGAGCAGATGCTTCTTGCGGTCCTTCGCCTTGCCGTGACCCCACTTTTGAAACGCGGCGTGTGCTGCGGTGGCGGCGCGGTCGATATCCTCCGCGTGTCCTCGCCAGGCATGCGCGAGCACGCGATTGGTGGAAGGATCGAGCGTTTCGAAAGTTTCGCCGCGCGCGCCTTCGGTCCATTGATTATTGATGTAGTGTTCAACGGTGGTGCGCGCGAGCTTGGCTCGGATCTGATCGATAAACTCCGGGCTGATGCCTGCTGCGGGACTAGCGGTGGTCATTCCGTCTTTAGTATAGTTCTGGGACAGAACATGCAAAAACTCGCGAAGCTACTGTTGGGAATCGCACTACCGCTCGTACTGCCGGCGGCCGACAACTGCGCCGGCTCCCGCGATCTGCGCCTGATCAACGGAAAGATCGTGACCATGGACGCGCGCAATTCCGTTCTGTCGTCGGTGACCATCCAGAACGGGCGCTTCGATTTTTCGGGGGCGAAGCCGAGCCCGTGCACCAAGACCATCAATCTGGGCGGCCGCACGGCAGTGCCGGGATTGATCGACAATCACAACCACATCGTGCTGCTGGGCCTGCGTCCCGGCTACGATACACGGCTCGAAACAGCTGCCTCGATCAAAGACGTTCAGGCGGCGATCGCGGCGCGCGCGAAATCGGTGCCCGCGGGGAAATTCATTACGGCCATGGGCGGATGGAATCAGGTGCAGTTTGCCGAGAAGCGTCTGCCCACGCTCGAAGAGCTGGACGCGGCTTCCTCGGATCATCCGGTGCTCGTGTTTCAAGCCTTCACGGGTCCGGCGGCGACGAACACGCTCGGCAAAACGTTCTTCACGGGGAAGGGAATTGAGGTCAGCGCGACAGGCGCAATCGCAGCGAATGCTCCTTCGGTTGCGGCGTTGAACGCGTTGCGATCGATCCAAACGTTCGAAGACAAGAAGCGCGGGACCATGGACGCTCTTGCGTATTCGGCCAGCGTCGGAGTTACAACCGACGTCGACATGGGCGCCTTCGTCGATTCCCGGACTGCCCGATGTACAAGATTCCTTCGTGTTCGACGGCTTGGCGAGCGCCGATCCGTTCCACATGTACGATGCATTCCTCGCGCTGCACCAAGAGAAAAAAATGGCGGCGCGCCTGCGCGTATTCTTCCTCAGCATGGACACGCAGGCGGACATCCCGTTATTGAGCGAGCGCCTCCGCAATGCGTTCCCAGACTTTTTTTGGCGACGGCATGCTGCGAATCTCAGGGATCGGCGAATTCGCCACCGTCTGGCCGCTGTTCGGAAAAGTGACGCCGCCCGCCAATTACGAGAAGGCCCTGCAGTTGGTGGCCAAACATGGCTGGGCTTTCCAGCAGCACAGCCTGTCGCTCGCCGAGGATCAACTCACTGCCGCGACGTTTGAGAAGGTGAACGCGGTGACGCCGATCGCGAATTTGCGCTGGTCCGTCGCGCACGTTCCGCACATCGATCAGGAGACCGTGAATCGCTTCAAAGCGCTGGGCGCTGCGATTGCGGTGCATCCTTATGAATATCTGGCGGGCGCGCCGGGCGCGGGACCGCCGCTGCGCATGATCCTGGACAGCGGCATTCATGTCGGCGCGGGGTCAGATGCGGCGCAGATTTCGACACTCGATCCGTGGCTGATGATTTACTACATGGTCACGGGCAAGAACGCCGCGGGAATATTGATCAATCCCGGCCAAACGGTCACGCGCATGGAAGCGCTGCGGCTGTACACGGCGAACAACGGCTGGTTCCTTCACGAAGAGGGTCAGCTCGGATCTATCGAACAAGGAAAGCTGGGCGATATGGTCGTGCTCAGCGACGATTTTCTGGATCCCACCAAGGTACCTGATGAGCAGATCAAGCGAATCAAGTCCGTACTGACGGTGGTGGGCGGGAGTATCGTTCACGGCAATCTGTAGCGCGGAGGCTTCTGGCCCTTGAGTTGCTGTATCGCATGCCAGAGGTGTGGGCTTGATTAAGACAACGATAGTACTCGCTAGCTTGTTAGCAACATTGTTAGTAACCGGTGCGGAAAAAAGTTCCGGTCAGGCGGAACGGATCTCCTACGCGCCGGCTGATGTGAAGATCATGGGAGTTTTGCGCTATGGGCAGGCGAGCCAGCCTGTGGAGTATTCCGAAACTCCCGAATACCGGGCATTTGTTTTCAGCGGCCACGGAAACGACCGCGTTGAAGTAACCGTTACGGGCAGCGAGCGCGACGCATTCATCGCGGTGGCCGATCCCAGCTTAAATATGATCGCGAGCGGCACCGGCCGGGTTTCGGCTACCTTGCCCGATCGCGGTCCCGACGATGAAGCGTACTACGTAGTGTTCAAGGACCGAATGAATCGTCCGGCACGGCTATCGCTGGAAATCAAGAAGACCGGCGGGGCTCAGGCCGGGGCTGACTCTACGCGCTAACGGCGCGAGGGCCAATGTTCTTGTTTGCGAATACCTTCTCGCGCAACACAGCGAAGCGCGCGTCCTGGCGCAAATCGTCCAGTTTCGGATCGACGTCCAGCATGAACAGCGTGATGGATTTCTCGTGATAAGCGCGATCGAGCTCCTGAAAAGCTTGATCGCGGTCGCCCAAGGCATCCAGCAGAACGGCCATATAGAAGGCGTCCACATATTGCGTTTTGCGAATCTGGTTTAGCTCGCCGAGGATTTTCTGAGCATCCTTGCGGCGCCCGTGCTTGGCCAAGCATTTTGCTTCGAAGGCGCGCAGCCAGCCCAGGTCCGGCGACATAATGACCGCCAGCCGGTATTGTTCGAGCGCTTCGGTGATGTTGCCGGTGTATTCCAGGGCTTCGCCGTAGAACAAGCGGGCCAAGTAGAGGTAAGGGTGAAGATCGAGTGCCTTCTTGCCGCATGCCACGGCAGCGTCGTATTCGCGCCGGCAGATGCGGATGAGAATCTCGCTGGCGGGTACGGTGGGCCACAGCGAATGCGTGAGGCGCGCTGTGAGGGAAATATTCAAAGCTTCGTCGAGACGGTTTTGAGTCACGTACAGCATGGTCAAACGAACGTAGACTTCCGGCGATTCCGGACTCTCGCGCTGCGCCTGTAACAACTCCACTTCGGCCTCTTCGAGCCTGTGTTCGAAGATGTGCAAGCCATGCGCACGATCGGCGCGCCGCTCGGGGGTGAGTCCGCACAGTTCCACGGCCCGCTTGTGGGCTTGCAGGAATCCGCTGTACATCTCGCGCGGCATGCGCATTCCATAGGTGCCGAGCATCAGATAACACAACGAAAGGCCTTCGAAGGCCCTAAAATCGGAAGGATTTTCGATCGCGCCTTGCTGAAAGCAGTCCAATGCCTTCTCGAAACCTTCGCGCGTGCGCCGGCTCCAGAAGTGCCAGCCTTGCTTCACCAGGTCGTCTGAGTGCGGGACCTCGAGGCGATAACCCAGCTTGGGACGGTAACTGATCCAGGGGCCAAACTCGCCCAGGATTTTCTTCACCTCGCCGATGGTCACGGCCACCGTATGTTTGGAAACCAGGTTGCCATCCCAGGCCTGGTTGATCATCTGGGCGTAGCCCACGTAACGGCCACGGTTGTGAATCAGGGCTCTCAAGGCATGAAAGGCCTGGGGGCGAAGCTCCAGCTCCTGGCCGTCTCTTAACAACGTCGTAGTCGCAGTGTCGAGCCGAAACGGCCCGAACGTAATCTGTTCCATGCAGCGCCTTCCCGTTACATCCCCAAATCAAACTTTGACGCGCTCTTGACTTCGGTTTCGCGGATTATATCACAGAATTCTGTCGGCTGCAATATCTTCCGGCAGAACTGTTTGACAATTTGCTAGTGCTAGTACTGTTCACTCGGGCTCGGCAGGCTAAAACATTGCCATCAGAAATTGTTCGATGCTCTCACAGGCAAGATCAAAGCAAGCTCAAGAAACGCGTCGTGTTAATTTGCCTCAGTTTTGACTTGCTCGCCGTGAAATCTCGCATACAATCCCAATAATGGATCGGTGGGGTGCATGCAGTGTGTTCCAGTGAGTGTGAAAGCGAACTTGCGCTTTAGGCTCCGGGCGGACCATCCAACTGATTCCGGCAACTTTAGGGAGACTATGAAAATTACGACTTTGCTTCGTTCGCAAGTCACTGCCGTGCTGGCACTGACTCTGTTGTTGGCGCTGTTGGTGCCGGCCCTGATGGCGCAGTCCTCCGGCACGTCGGGTTTGACGGGAACGATCACGGACCCCTCGGGCGCCGCGGTTCCCAATGTGACCGTGACCCTCACCAGCAACTCGACCGGCCAAGTGCGAACCACCGCAACGGGCACGGATGGCGCTTACAAATTCTCCTTGCTTCCGCCGGGCGATTACAAGATCCGGTTCGCTGCCACTGGATTTAAGACCGCCGAAGTGGGTTCGGTGGTATTGAACGTTACCGAGACACCGGCCTTGGATCGCGTTCTCGAAGTCGGCGCGCAATCCGAGCAGGTCACCGTGGAGGCGGCCGCCGAAACGCTGCAGACCCAGAGCTCCACGCTCGGCGCCGTGATCGGCCAGCAAAGCGTTACCGGTTTGCCTCTCGCCAGCCGGAATTACACACAGATTCTCGGCCTCGAGTCCGGCGCGAACAGCAACGCGAACAACGCTACGGCGCTTGGAAAAGGCACGCTCGATATGGCCGTGAATGGAAACGGTCCCGATCAGAACAATTTCCAGATGGACGGCATTTCGGTGGTCAATGCGTTCGGCGCGGGAATCGCCAGAGACTGCGGGATTTACGTCGGTATTCCCATCCCCAATCCGGACGCGATTCAAGAGTTCAAGGTGCAGACTTCCACCTATGACGCCAGCTACGGACGCAACCCTGGCGCGAATGTCAACGTCGTCACCAAGTCGGGCAGCAATGCCTTCCACGGAACGTTGTTCGAGTTCTTCCGCAACAGCGATCTGGACGCCAACGATTTCTTTTACAATCGCGACGCCTGCAGCACTGCATTTGCGGGGCAGTCCTGTCCCCACCAAGTGCTCAAGCAAAATCAGTTTGGCGGCTCATTCGGCGGCCCAATCAAGAAGGACAAGCTGTTCTTCTTCGGCAGCTATCAAGGAACCCGGCAGCGAAACGGAATCGCTCCGGGCGGCAGCGAGACTCCCATCCTGCCTCCGATCCCCGCCGGCGATCGTTCCACGCCGGCCTTCCGGGCCGCTCTCGGCGCGGCCATGTGCCCCGCCAATCACCCCGGCAATCCTGCCTACGCAACCGGGTTTGGCATTCCCTTCGAAATTCAGATGGACTGCGCCGGCAATAACATTAGCCAAACCGCGCTGAACATCCTCAATGTGAAGCTTCCCAACGGCCAATATTACATGCCGGGTTCCACGACGGGGGGCTTCCAGCAGGTCAACTTGAGTATTCCATCCAAGTACACCGGCGATCAGTACCTGGCGAACGCTGACTATCTGATCAACAGCAAGAACACTTTGGCGATGCGCTACTTCTTCACCGAAGATCCGACGCAAACGCCGTTCAGCATATCGAACATTCCCGGAACTCCCAGCAGCAGCTACTACGCAAACACAGATTCGTCGGTGAAGTTGACCACGCTGATCACCAACACATTCATCAACGAACTGCACGGATCGGTGGAGCGCAACATCGCCAACGGACACGACACTGCGCCTTACACCAACCAACAGGTCGGCATCACGGGTATCGTTCCACAGGAGACACTCCCGCCCGCCACGATAATCCTGGGAGCTTACAACATTGGAGGAACGCTAGCTCCCTTTATCGGACCGGCGACTCAAATGCAGTACGGCGACAACATTTCCTGGTCCCATGGGAAGCACACCATTCGGGCCGGGTTCGAGTATGAATGGCTGCAGTGGAACCTTTCCTTCGCCTCTCTTTTGCGCGGCTTCCTGATTTCTCCTGGATTCAACGACTGGCTCATCGGCCGTCCGGGATGCCCCGATCCGAGTTGCTTCGGGAATTACACTACGGGCACCACCGGATCTCCTTTAGGAACCTGGCTGGAATGCCTGTTCTGCGTCCGCAGCGGGCCGAACGGAATCATTCACGGCTATCGCGAGCACGACATGAACGCGTACGTTCAGGATGACTGGAAAGTCAATGCCAAGCTGACTGTAAATATCGGCGTTCGATGGGAATATGACGGTGCCTTCGGCGATCACTACGGAAACCTGACCAATGTCTGGCCGAGTCTGATCTACGGGGTCGCGCCACCGACAACTTCCCAACCGTCCGGCGCCAGCTTGCTTGGATACGTGGTGCCATCGAATTTCGCTTCACACTACGGCGGGCCCCGCCCGCCGGAGTCACTACCACAAACAGCCAGTTCCCGACCCAGAACTCGGTTCCGTTGAGCGACTTTGGCCCGCGTGTTGGATTTGCGTGGCAGCCGTTGGATAAAGGCAAGCTTGTGATTCGCGGAGGCGCCGGTCTGTTTCTATGACCGCGTCGGCAGCAGCAAGTTCGTCCACGCTGTGGAGCAGGGCGATCCTTACGCGCTCACTCTGGATTACAGCGGTCCAGGCGCGGTGCCCTATAGCTTGTCCAACCCGTTTCCGTCTACCCCGCTCGGGTTCTCGCCGCGCTATTTCAATCCGGCGACGGGCGCAAACTCCAGTTTGAACACTCCGTTCTACGAAACCATCCACACTCCGCTCACCCGGCAATACAACCTCGGTTTTCAATACGAGTTCCTGCCTTCGTGGGTGCTGGAAGTCGGTTATGTAGGATCGAGCGGCATCAACCAGGCCAATTACAACCACAACTATAACCTGGCGCAATTGGCGAGTCCCAGCAATCCGATCAATGGCGTTACGACCAACACGGCTGCTAACGCCGTCTATCGTGTGCCCTATCTTGGTTACCAGCCGATCGGCATACAGGGCACCGAGTACGACGCTGGCTATCATTACAACAGTCTCCAGGCCACCGTGCGGAAACAATATTCGCATGGTCTGACCGTGCAAGGCGCATTTACTTGGAGCAAGGACCTTACCAACCTCCAGGAGTGTGCCATCGGCTGCATCGGCGACGGACAAACCAACTCGAACAACCCGGCGAACTTGCAGCAGCAGCAGGGCCCGGCGGCGTTCTCCCACCCGTTGCGGTTTGTTCTCAGCTATAACTACGAACTGCCTTTCGGAAAGCCGAACGGTGCGCTTGGTTACCTGGCCAAAGGATGGTCTGTTTCGGGAACTGTCATTGCTCAGAACGGCACCCCGCTCACGTTTAACAACACTAACGGCGGGACGGCCTACTACGGTGGCGCTAACCCGGGCAGCGGCGAGGGCGGCAGCAGCAGGGCTCAACTATGCCCTGGGGTGACTTATAACACGATCGAGACTTCGGGCGGCATCACGAGCCGGCTCGGCGGCAATAGTGGCGGTCCCGGTTATGTCAACAACAGCGCGTTCTGTGCGCCGCCGGTTGCGCCGTATTCTACGGATGGCTCTACGCTGTTCGGCGACTCGGGCATCGGCATCTTCCTGGGACCTGGCCAGGTCAACTTTGACATGTCCTTCCAGAAGGTGACCTACGTCGCAGAGAAATACCAGATCTTGTTCCGCGCCGAGTTCTTCAACATGTTCAATCACCCGCAGTTCAACAATCCCGGTGACGCAGCAGCAAGCGTCCGCCAACCCCGCCCTTGGCGTGATTCAAAGCACTGCCACCAATCCACGTATTATCCAGTTCGGTTTGAAGTTCCTGTTCTAGGCAGTATTCGGGTTGGCCGTGGACTCTCCGGGGTTGAGGCCAACCCACCCTTCCTGTTCCAGCCCGCCTCTCAACTCCCCTCCACTGTGGTAGAAAATAGAGCTTGCGATGAAATTCGCCCTGATTCTCGGCTTGGCCGCCATGACAGCCATCGCGCAAAACTCTGCGGCAACGGGCGCCATCGCCGGCACCCTTTTCGATTCGATCGGCGACCCTGTCGATCACAACGAAGTGCAGGCCGAGAACGCGGATACCCACGCCGTTTTCAAGGCCACCACCTCCGCCAAGGGCAAATATACGCTCGCCAACCTGCCGCCGGGCAAATATTATGTCGTGGCTTCAGCGCCCGGCCTGAAGCCGTTTATCATGAAGGGCGTCCTTGTCAAAGCGTCGCTGACCCTGAGGTTCGACATCCACCTGACAGACACCACGCAACTCAATACGCTCGGGGAAGATCGCTTGCGGATTACCGAGGACATCAAGAGAGACAAGCCCCCCTCCGGTCCCACTCCGCGCACCCCCGACGGCAAACCGGATCTTTCCGGCGTCTGGTGGCAGCCCACCACCGTTGACCCGGGCAAGCCTGAATTTCTGCCGGAAGCGATTGCGATTCAAAGGCAGCGGCTGGAAGCCAATTCCAAGGACAGTCCCCAGGCGCGGTGCCTGCCGTCCGCTCCGCTACGTAATGGTCCGCTGTGGGAGTTCGTCCAGAGCAAGGATTTCCTGGTTTACATTTCCGACGACGAAAGTCCCGGCTTCCACCAGATCTATCTCGATGGCCGCGGACATCCCGCCGATCCTAACCCGGCTTGGTACGGACACTCGATCGGCCGCTGGGACGGCGACACGCTGGTGGTCGATCGCGTCGGCTTCGACCCCAGGGTCTGGCTCGACATCGAATCTCATCCGCACTCCGACAAACTGCACATTATCGAGCGCTATCATCGCCGGGACCTCGGACATCTCGATATCGAGATTACGGTGGATGATCCCGGCGTCCTGGCGAAACCCTGGACGCAGAAACGCGTCGCCGACCTCGCGCACGAGGAAATCTTCGAGTTCGTTTGCGCGGAGAACAACCGGGACATCGAGCACATGGTCGGCAAGTGAGGCCCGCCTAGGCCTAGACTGACTAGATCCGATCAAAAGCTACCACAGTCTATTCGAATTCAAAATTTGACGCAACTTAGACGCTAGTTGGATGAGAATTAGAATACAATCCCCCTAATGGTCTCGGTAGGGTCTTTAGGCAGGTTGGGTCCGTTCGCCTGTACACCGTCCCAAAACATGACAACAGCGGCTCGACGCCTTTGCGCGTTTGTGTCGTAGTACGTGCATTCTAAGTGACTTAAAGGAGAACTGGATGATGAAATCCAAGACGCTGCTCTGTTCGCGGCTCGCTTGTGTAGCGATTTTGACCTTGTTGTTTGCGATTTGCGCGCCTCTCGTTATGGCGCAATCGGCCGGAACCTCGGCTCTAGCCGGTACAATTACAGACCCGTCGGGTGCGGCTGTCCCGAACGTGACGGTAACCATCACGAATAACGACACCGGGCAAAGCCGGACGACGACTACCGGTTCCGATGGCGCTTACAAGTTCAGCTTGCTGCCGCCGGGAAATTATAGGGTTTCCTTCAAAGCCTCGGGGTTTAAGACCGCGGAGGTTGCGTCGGAGACGTTGAACGTTACCGAGACTCAGCAGCTGGATCGCGTGTTAGAAGTCGGCGCACAAGCCGAGCAGGTGACGGTGGAAGCAGCAGCCGAAGTCTTGCAGACGCAGAGTTCGACACTCGGAACCACGGTCACCTCCCAACAGGTGGTCGGCCTTCCACTGAGCAATCGCAATTACACGCAGCTGCTGAGCATGGCATCGGGAGCGAACGCGAGCGTGAACAATGCCACTGCACTCGGTAAAGGCACCCAGGATATCAGCGTGAACGGCGCCGACCCCAGCCAGAACAACTATCAGATGGACGGCGTCTCCATCGTGAACACGGCCAACACGGGTTCAGCGAAGGACTGCGGCATTTACACCGGCATCGGCATTCCGAATCCGGATGCGATTCAGGAATTCAAGATCCAGACCTCGACCTACGACGCCAGCTACGGCGCGCACCCCGGCGGGAACGTGAACGTTGTGACCCGCTCCGGCAGCAATGCGTTTCACGGGAGCGCTTGGGAGTTCTTCCGCAATACCGATTTGAATGCCAATAGTTTCTTCGACAACCGCGACGGCGGCGGCGTGCAGCAAGCCCTGAACCAAAACCAGGTGGGCGGCTCGGTGGGCGGGCCGATCAAGAAGGACAAGATCTTCTTCTTCGTCGACTATCAAGAGACTCGCCAGAAGAACGGAATTGCCGCGGGCGGTTCGAGCAGCGTCTTCTTGTTCCCACTGCCGGCCGATCGCACGGCGGCTAACCTGGGAGCCGCGCTGTGCCCGGCGAATCATCCGGGGAATTCAGCCTACAATACCTTCCTCTATCCGATTATTCCCAGCGTCCAGGTAGCTTGCGATGGGTCCAACATCAACCCGGTCTCCTTGGCAATGATGAATGTCAAGCTCCCCAACGGGCAGTTTTACATTCCGTCGAATCCCACCGGTCAATACGGGCCTGTTCAGTTTTCTTCGCCTGCCTACTACACCGAACATCAACTGATCGCCAACGGCGACTACGTCATCAACCAGAAGAACACTTTGGCGGTGCGGTATTTCTGGACCTCCGATCCACAGTCGCTCGCGTTCGCCAACGCAACTTCTCCTCCTGGAACGCCGGTTAGCCTGAAATACAACAACACGAACGCGGTGCTGAAGCTGACTACGCTCGTGACATCGAGCATGGTGAACGAACTTCACGCTTCCGGACAACGCAACGGGCAGCACGGCAGCGATAGCACGCCGGTGACGCCGCAATCCATCGGGCAGGCGACCATTGTTCCGACCGAAACCGAACTGCCTGTGACCGTGATCTTCAACGGACCTAGCTTGAACGGATCGCTTTATCCGAGCAACAGTCCCACCGATCAGACCGAATACGGCGATCAGATTTCCTGGTCCCATGGCAAGCACACCATTCGCGCCGGTTATGAGTTCCAATATGCGCAGTGGCCCATTACCTTCGAGGGCCTGGAGCGCGGATTCCTGTTTTACGGAACCTTCGCGGATTGGACGCTCGGTTTGCCTGGTTGTCAAGGCGCCGCGGGTTGCAGCCCGGCCAATCCCGGAAACACCAATGGCGGCGGTGGCAACATCCTGCAATGCTTGTTCTGCGTCCGCAGCGGGCCGAACGGCATCGTTCACAACTACGTGGAGAGGAACCATACCGCGTTCGTTCAGGACGACTGGAAAGTCAATTCGCGCCTGACGTTCAACCTGGGTGTGCGCTGGGAATATGACGGCAGCTACTCCGACAAGTATGGCAACCTGACCAATTTCTGGCTGAGCCAGATTGAAACGGTTCCTGTTCCGCCAACTGGACCGACCACATCGGGTCCAGGCCTGGTGGGTTACGTGGTACCGAACAATTACACGTCTCACTATCCGGCGCCGCCGGCTGGCGTCCTGGTATCCGGAAGCAGCCTGCCCGTGAAATCGGGTCCTCCTTTGGACAACTTCGCTCCGCGCTTCGGATTCGCTTGGCAGCCTTTGAAAGACGGCAAGCTGGTGGTTCGCGGCGGCGTCGGAATGTTCTACGATCGCATCGGCGGCGGAACGTTCGTGCACGGGTTGGAGCAGGGTTATCCCTACGCCGTGACGCTCGATTACAGCGGTTCGGCTGCTGCTCCCTTCGACAATCAAAATCCGTATCCATCCACGCCGCTGGGCACATTTGCCTCGCGCTGGGTGGACTTCGGCGGATGCCAGCCGAGCTGTCTCAATGGTGCGCCAAATTCCAACCTCAACACGCCTTCGCTCACCGAGAATCTTCACACTCCGCTGACGCGCCAGTATAACCTGAACTTGCAGTATGAATTTGCGCCGTCCTGGATTCTGGAGGTTGGCTTTGTGGGATCCAGTTCCATCAATCTGCTGGATCAGTATCATGACGTCAACGCCCCGCTGATCGCCAGCCCATCCAATCCGATCAACGGCATCACCGTGAATACGGCCGCCAACGCAGCTCTTCGCGTACCCATCCTGGGTTACGGGACCTCAGGCTTCCAGGTCACCGCCTTCGATGGGAACTCCAACTACAATAGCCTTCAGGTGACTGTGCGAAAACAGCTCACGCATGGTTTGCTGATGCAAGCGTCGTACACCTACAGCAAGGATCTGAGCGACATCCAGCAGATTTCGGCGGGCAACGGCGCCAACAGCAACCTGCCGAATGCCCTCGGGCAGCAGTATGGTCCAGTGGGCTTCAGCCATCCGCAACGCTTCATCGTCAACTATAGCTACGATCTTCCGTTCGGGAATCCATCCGGCTTCCTCGGTTACCTGGTTAAAGGATGGAATGTATCCGGCGTGACCACGGTCCAGGACGGTACGCCCTTGACGATTACCGATCAGAACAATGGCACCGTGTACAACATCGGGACCTTCGACCAGGCCCGTGCGCAAATGTGTCCGGGTTCCAGCTATGGTTCGATCGGTACATCAGGAGGCGTCGAGTCGAGGCTGGGTGGGAACAGCAAGGGTCCTGGCTACCTCAACACCAGCGCATTTTGCAGTGCGCCGGCCGCACCGAATTCCGTGGCTGCGTTTCCCGGCGGACCGCTGCCAACGCTGTTCGGCGATGCCGGTGTCGGCACCATTCTTGGCCCCGGGCAATTCAACTTCGACATCTCCTTGGTGAAGACAACCAACATCACGGAGCGCCAGAAGCTCATATTCCGGGCGGAGTTCTTCAACGCTTTCAACCACGCGCAATTCGGCAATCCGGCGCTGGCCTTGGATAGCCCGGGCACGTTCGGACAAATCACCACCACCACGGTGAATCCTCGCTTGATCCAATTCGCAGTGAAGTACCTGTTCTAGACCGCACCGTCACATCATTCGGACCGGCTGTGATCGCAAGATCGCGGCCGGTTCTCCTCTAAGTCCCCGCCGCTTCTCCTCGTTTCAATCCAAAATTTGCTCCTGTTTTGACGCCCGCTAGGCCTAGATTGGAAATACAATGCCACCAATGGATTCGGTGGGTTTGCATTGCGATCAGCTGAAGTCCTGCCTTCCTGCTCATTTCCATCAAAAGCAATATCGATTCTGCGCACTGGCGTAACTCATTTAAGGTAAGGGACTTCCAAAGGAGAAGGGGAACTATGAGATCGAAAACGCTGCTTCGTTCGCAGCTCGCGCTGGTTGCGCTGTTGACCTTGTCGTTACTAATCGCGGTGCCGTCCTTGATGGCACAGTCGGCTGGCACATCGGGCCTCAGCGGGACGATCACGGACCCGTCCGGCGCTGCAATTCCGGGCGTGAACGTCACTCTCACCAGCAATGACACCGCTCAAACTCGTACCGCTACCACCGGAGCGGACGGCCAATACAAGTTCACGCTGCTTCCACCGGGCAGCTATAAGGTTCGCTTTTCCGCGACAGGTTTCAAAACCGCCGAGGTTGGTTCGGTAACCCTCAACGTGACGGAGAGTCCAATGTTCGATCGCTCCTTGGAGGTCGGCGCGCAGTCCGAGCAAGTCACCGTCGAAGCCTCCGCCGAAACCTTGCAGACTTCGAGCTCCACGCTGGGTACCGTGGTCGGAACCACGGAGGTGACTGAACTGCCCCTGGCCAACCGGAATTTCACGCAGATTATCGGCCTGTCGGCTGGCGCGAACGTTGGCGTCAACAATGCGACTTCCTTCGGCAAAGGCACGTTGGATATCAGCGTCAACGGTAACACTCCCGGGCAGAACAACTTTCAGATGGACGGCGTAGCGATTCAGAGCATGGCCAGCAGTGGAAGCGCCAATGACAACGGTATCTACGTCGGCATTGCCATCCCCAGCCCGGACGCGATCCAGGAATTTAAGATCCAGACTTCCACTTACGATGCCACTTATGGACGCAACCCCGGCGGGAACGTGAACGTGCTCACCAAGTCGGGCACCAACACCTGGCACGGCACGGGATTTGAGTTCGTGCGCAACGCGGTTTTCGACGCCAACGATTTCTTTTACAATCGGGACACTTGCCGCCTTACCTTTGCCGATCAATCTTGCCCCAAGCAAGTGCTGAACCAGAACCAATATGGCGGCGTGATCGGAGGACCCATCAAGAAGGACAAGCTGTTCATCTTCGGCAGTTACGAGGGAACGGGGGCAAAAAACGGCGTGAACGCCGCCGGTAACTCCGCGATCGCACTGTACCCGATCATTCCAACTGGCGACCGTACCTCCCAGGCATGGGTGCAGCAGTTGATAACTGCCAATTGTCAGCTTCCCTCGTTCGGACCGCCCGGTCCGAACGGGGTTCTTCCCTGCAACACTCCGCCCAGCGGCGTCAGCCAGGTAGCCTTGAACATGCTCAACGTCAAGAACGCGAATGGCAGCTATTACTTCCCCTCGAATCCCGGTTTTGGCAACGCCATCAGCTTCAATCAGCCGGCATTGTTCGATGAAAAGCAAACCTTGGTGAATGGCGACTATTTCATCAACCAGAAAAACACCCTGGCCATGCGGTTTTTCTACAGCACCGATCCGCGGACGATGAACTTCAACACACCAATCGGCGGAGCGCTCCCAGGAGCGCCCGAAGACCTGCAGTACTCCAACACCAACGCCGTGCTGAAGCTGACCACGCTGGTGACAAATTCTTTTGTGAACGAAGCTCCGTGGCTCGTTCCAGCGCCTGTTCACTAAAGCGTCGGATGACATTCCCGCCGGATGGACTCCCCAGAATCTGGGCATCACGCCCATCGTCCCCGGCCAGACCCAAGGGCCGCCAATTTCCTTCCTGATCAACGGCTTCGGCGCGGGGGGTTCCTGGAGCCCGCAATTCAGCCCCACCAATCAATTTCAATGGCAGGACCAAATCTCGTGGTCGCACGGAAGACACACCATCCGCGCCGGCTTTGAGATGGAAAAAACCGCAGTGGAACCTCGATTTCGCCGGACTGGAGCGCGGATGGCTGTTCATCGGGAGTTTCACCAACCTCCTCGCCGCGAACAACCCCGGCAATATCTGCCAATGTCTGTACTGCGTATCCAGCGGCCCGTCCCGCTGCCGGCGGTATCATCCACGCCTATCGCGCTGCCAAATATGAATGCGTTCGTTCAAGACGATTGGAAGGTCACTTCGAAGCTTACGGTAAATGCTGGAGTGCGCTGGGAATACGATGGCACGTTCTCCGAGAAGTACGCCAACCTGACCAACACCTGGATTAGCCAGTTGGTCGCCCAATTCGCAAGTGCCGACTTCAGCGCAGGGTCTTCCGGCCAATTACGCAGGCTGGGTCACGGCCGGCAATTATCTTGTCGCATTATCCGCAGCCGCCCGCCGGCGTGCTGGTCAATAAGAGCGGCACTGGAGCCATTCAGGATCACCCGCCGCTCAGTAACTTCGGTCCGCGTCTGGGATTTGCGTACCAGGTCAATAGCAAGCTAGTGATCCGCGGCGGCGCGGGATTGTTTTATGACCGCATCGGCGCCGATCGTTTCGTCCACGCCGTGGAGCAAGGGAATCCGTACGCCACCACTCTCGACTATAGCGGTAGCGCCGCCGCACCCTTCACCATCCAGAATCCCTTCCCCAACCTGCCGTTGGGCCAGTTCGTGCAGCGCTGGGCAAATCCTGCCACCCTTCAAGCCTCCGAACTGAGCGTGCCGTACCTCGACCAGACCATCCACACGCCGTTGGTCAGGCAGTATAACCTGAACGTCCAGTATGAATTCCTCCCTCGCTGGGTGCTGGAAGTCGGCTACGTGGGATCCAGCGGCATCAACCTGCTGGACTACAATCACAACGTCAATACCGCTCTCCTTGCGAGCGCAGCGGATCCGATTAATGGCTTCACCACCACGACAGTGGCGAATGTCGGCTCTCCGCGTGCCCTACATGGGTTACGCTCCGGCCGGCCTTGAGGCTACCGCATTCGACGGTAGTTCCAACTACAACAGCCTCCAGGTCACGGTCCGCAAGCAATACTCGCATGGCATGACGCTGCAGGGCTCGTATACCTGGAGCAAGTCGCTGACTGACCTCACTGTCGACTCGGCCAATAGCAACAACGCCGGCAATCTGGCTCAGCAGTATGGCCCGTCGTATTTCAACCGGCCCCAGCGATTTATCATCAACTATAGCCTGGGATATTCCGTTTGGTAAGCACGACGGAGCGCTCGGCAAACTAACTGAAGGATGGCAGATCTCCGGCGTGACTACCATTCAGGATGGCGCGCCTATGACTTTCGTCGATGGCACTTGCGCGGCACGGCCTACGGAACTAACGGTACTGGCACCACTGCCGGATTCGGCCGCTCGGAACTGTGCCCCGGAATGACGTATGGGAATATTGCGACCCCCGGTGGCATCGAATCCCGCTTGGGCGGGTATAGTGGCGGTCCCGGCTATTTCAACGTGAACGCTTTCTGTTCTGCGCCTGCTATTATGCCGGACGGCGTAACCGTGACTAGTCAGGCGGCATGCCCCACCTGCGCCACCCTGTTTGGCAGTACTGGACAGGGCATCCTTCTGGGGCCAGGCCAGTTCAACTTTGACGTCTCGCTGCTCAAGACGACCCATATCACCGAGAAGGCGACGCTGCAAATCCGCGGGGAGTTCTTCAACTTCTTCAACCATCCGCAGTTCGCAGCTCTCGATCCTAGTTCGGGAACCGGCGGAACTTTGTCATCGCTGCCGCAGCCTTTGGTTGCGGGCCAGGGGACCGTCGTTGCTACGAGCGTCAACCCGCGCATCATTCAGCTCGGCGCGAAGTTCATATTCTAACCTCACCAGCGCGCATGAACTGTTCAGGTTGATATACTGCACAGTTCATGCGCAGCTCTTGTATTCTGCTTCTGGCGGTCGCCTTGCCAGTGGCCGCCCAAATTTCCCCGGGCGATTGGCCCAATTACGCGCGCGATCTCGCGGGCACCAAGTATTCTCCGCTCGATCAAATCACTCCCGACAACGTCGCCAAGCTTGTCCCCGCCTGGACCTTCAAGCTTGCCGCCCGCTCCCCGGCGGCGCCTCGGCGCCGAGCCGGGGGCAACGGTGGCGGGATCATCGGCCGCGACGCCCATCGTCGTCAACGGCGTGATGTATCTGCCCGTCGGGCAAACACGTTCTGGCGCTCGATTCAGTGACCGGTTCCGAGATCTGGAACTACACATTGCCAGCAGGCGTCGCATCGCTAGCGCGGCGTTGCCTATTGGCCGGGCGAAAAGCAGAATCCGCCACGCATCTTATTTACTTCGGGCTCCAAGCTGATCGCGCTAAATGCCAATACCGGCAAGATCGATCCCGGATTCGGCAACGAAGGTCAAGTGGAGATGGTGGTGCCGTATTCCGGCGTTCCCACCATCTATAAGAATGTAGCGATGGTCGGGGCCAGCGTCGGCGAAGTGCCGGTCGGCCCGGCTGGCGATTCGCGCGCCTACGATGCACGCAGCGGCAAGAAGCTGTGGGATTTTCACTCCGTCCCGCGCCCGGGCGAAATCGGGTCACGAGACCTGGCTCGACGATGGCTGGAAGGGCCGATCCGGCGTGAACGTGTGGGCCTGGTACATGACCGTCGATGAACAGCGCGGAATCGTGTACATGACGTTCGGCGGTCCGGCGGCGAACTACTGGGGCGGCGACCGGCCGGGAAACAATTTGTTCGCCAACTCCGTGGTTGCCGTGGACGCGCTCACGGGCAAATACAAGTGGCATTTTCAAACCATCCATCATGACCTTTGGGATGCGGACCTGCCTCCCGCGCCGAGCTTGATCGATATCGTGAAGGACGGCAAGAAGATTCCGGCGCTCGCGCAGATCGGAAAGGCCGGCTGGATGTTCATTCTCGATCGCACCAACGGAAAGCCCGTGTTCGGCGTGGAGGAGCGTCCAGTTCCCAAGGGCGATGTGCCGGGCGAGTGGTATTCGCCGACGCAGCCCTTCCCGTTGAAACCGCCGCCGCTAGCGCGAGTGAGTTTCACGAAAGATGACATCGTGACTGCCGACGACACCACGCCTGAGCACGCCAAGGCATGCCAGGAAGTGTATGCGAAGAACGGCGGCTTCTACAATGCCGGACCGTTCACCGGCTGGCTCTTTCATGAGGACGGGACTCCGCCGAAGAGCTCCATCCAGTTTCCCGGAGGAACCGGCGGAGTCAATTGGGGAGGCACGGCAGCCGATCCGAAGTCGGGCTACGTCTTCTTGAACACGCATGATGGCGCGTTGACGGGATGGATCGAACGAAAGAAGCCTGGCGGAAATTATGGGCGCGGCACGGAAGGCTCGAACCAGCCCTATGATCGCGCGAGCGTCGACGGGCCGGGCCCCTATCACGGGTTCAGCGCGACGGTAAAGGATGCCAGCGGGCACATCCTCGGAACTTGGCCGTGCCAGAAACCGCCATGGGCGCGACTGGTGGCGGTGAACGCGAATACCGGCGATATCGCCTGGCAAACGCCGCTGGGTTTGGTGGAGGGACTGCCGGAAGGCAAGCAGAACCTGGGCGCCAGCGGCAGCGCGGGGCCGTTGGCAACGGGCGGGGGATTAGTGTTCATCGGGGCGACCAACGATCGCCGCTTCCGGGCCTTCGACTCCAAGACTGGCAAGGAGCTGTGGGCCGGGAAGCTCGCGAAAATCGCGAACGCGAATCCGATGACCTATCAAGGCAAGAACGGCAAACAATACGTTGCGATCATGGCAACGGATTCGCTCGTGGTTTTTGCCTTGCCCTAGCGCCAAGTCTGAAGTCGCGCGGCGGTCTCAGCCTTCCATTGCTCGTAGTCGTCGCCCAAACGGGCACGCGCCGATTCTGGAAGCATGTTCGAGAACCCCTTCGATGGGCGGGTTGGCTGCGTCGGCCAATACTCCGAAGCCTAGGGCATCGGCCAGATAATCGGCACATTGCACCAAGTGCACCATGCGGAACGTGCTGCGGTCGAGCGTTTGGTGGTGGTTCACGATCACCTCCGCCAGTTCCGGCGGGAAGGGAAGCTGCTGCATCAGCCAGCCGCCAGCTTCGCAATGATCGATGTCGAACAGCTCGCGCTCCATCACCATCAAATCGAAGTGTTCCTCGCCCGAAACCGCCAGCAGGTTGGCGTAGGGCTCCGGATACTTGACCAGCAACGCCAGCCGGCCGATGTCGCGCAGCAAGCCGGCGACATAAGCGAAGTCGGCATCCATGCGCGCGGCCCGCGCCAGCTTTTCGCAAAGCAGCGCCACCGCCAGGCTGTTTTGCCAGCAAACGCGCAGCGCTTTGACGTTGAGCGCGGGCGCTACAAAATCCTCCATGGCGCGGGTGAATGTGATGGCCTTCACGCGATCCAGCCCGAGCAGGATGATGGCATGAGAAATCGTGCGGACCTGCCGTTCGAGAGCGAACAGCGGCGAATTGGCGAGTTGCAGCACTCGCGTTGCGAACACCGGTTCGGCGGCGATCAGTTTGCCGATCTCCGTGATGTCGACGTTCTCTCTGGCCAATGTCGCCATCAGCCGCTTGGCCACCCAGGGAAAGGGGGGCAGATCATCCAGCGCCCACGGCGCGTGCTTCGCGGAAGTTTCCTCGGCGGGTAATGTTTGAAGTTCGGGCATGCTACTCCTTACTTTCGGGAGGCAGCGGCGGGAGGCCACCTGCTCTTGTCCCTCCAGAATTCCTTATCGGTCCGGAGGTGCTGGGCATGAGAAACTCGACTCAAAAGATCGATCTGCGCGCCGATGAGTACATTAAATGGAAAACGTGTCGATCGATACTCCCGCCGAGTCGGATGTGCGGTTTCAGGGCTACCGGCTGGAAGTGGTCAGCCATTGGGCCCCGTCGCGGCGAAAGGTGGCGGTGGCTGCCGCGATCTCACAACGCCTGGCTTCGATCGCTCGCGTGCGCGCTGGTGCGCCCGGATATCGAGGACTTGCTCCACTTGAGCTGCCGGTTGCTGGATGACCTTTTCGGCGAGGAGGGCGTCGCAGCCCCGCACCACGATCGTTCGAAACACGAGCTACTGCGCTTCGAGGGCATGCATCACGAGGAAGCTTTTGACAAGTGGGAGGTTTACTAAAAAAAGGAGACCGCGCGCCTCAAACACGCGGTCTCATCATCGTTGGCCGAAAACCAAACGATAGAACCGAAGATCAAATTTCAACGCCACGCCGCCCGGAATTCTCCTCGAGTTCGGCATCCGCATCGATATCGACAATCTGCGTGCGCCGCCGGAGGATCTTGCTGCGGTCGAACGCCACTTTGAGCGCGGAAGGGGTGATAAAAGTGGTCATCATGATCATCAGCACCAGAGCCGAAAAAGTAGCGGGAGACAAAATGGGCTGCCCGTGCAGGAGCAGTGTGCTGCCCATGCCTGCAAAAATCAGGCCCACCTCGCCCCGAGGTATCATTCCGACGCCGATCACCAGGCGGTCGACACGCTTTTCCAGGACGCCGAGTCCGCAAACTTGTTTGCCGAGAATCGCGGCCAGCGTTATAAGAACCGCGAAGCCCAATACCGTGGGGGACGCAAAACTCCGCAAATCGACACGCAGCCCCATCAGCACAAAGAAGACGGGAACAACCAGGGTATTGATCGGATAGAGCAGCTCCTGCACACGGCGTTCGCCTCGCATGGTGAAGGGGCGATAATGAACTTCTTCCAACACGACTCCCGCCGCAAACGCGCCGACGATGGGGGCCAAACCTACCAGGCTCGACATGGTAGCGACCGCAAAACAGAAGCAGATGCACAGACTGAGCAAGGCGCCTGGGACCAGCAGCCGCGCCGCATAGTGGAACACACGCGACGACCAGTATCTTCCGATGATGACGGCCAACGCCAGGAAGAGGGCGGCCTTGAATATGATCCACAAGATATCGCCGAAACCAACGCCAACTCCCGAGCGGGACATCGCCGCCGTTACCAATCCGCTGACGACCGCCAGTACGATCAGGCCGATGACGTCGTCCGCCACGGCCGCGCCAAGAATGATACGCGCCTCGGTAGTTGTGGATCTTCCGATATCCTTTAAGACGCGTGCGGTAATCCCGACGCTGGTGGCGGTGAGTGTGCCACCGACAAACATATGGCTGAGCCAGCCGGCGGTTGGCAGCAACTGCGTGGAGACGAAGTAGCCGAGGATCATGGGCGCAATCACGCCCAACGTGGCGACCAGGAGGGATGACCAGCCTACCGCCAGAAGTTGAACCAAGTCCGACTCGACGCCCACTTCGAACAACAGCAGGATGGCGCCAATCTCGCCCACCACGCGGACCGTCGAATTGGTCTTGAGCGGATCGAGCATGGTGAGGCCGAAAAGGCTGAGGTTTCCGAGAACCACGCCCATGATGAGCTCTCCGAGCACGGGCGGCTGGCCGATTCTGGCCATCAGTTCCCCACCGATTTTGGCGGCAATGAGGATCATTGCCAGGACCATCATTGACTGACGGACGAATTCGCCGATGTCGGTTACTTGGGTCATTCCGGCGCCCCCGAGAATCCCCTCCGCTAGAGGGCTGCGCTCGTTCTAGGAGTCATTGGATGGCGGCTTTTTTTTGACGGGCCCATTTTAGGAAGCCCTTGTTGTTTCACATTCAGCAGCCCGGCGAGGACGATGCCGGCGAGGACGGCCATCAGCGGCGCGCCGACGGCCAGCATGGCGTATCCGACTACCAGGATGGCGACCAGAAAATATCGCCACTTCATTTCCACACCTTCAATATCAGGCTGAGAAATACCAGCATCGCCAGCAGGAACATGGCCGGCTTCTTCAACGCTTTGTTCCACTCCGGCTTTTGGGTGCCCTCGCGAATCAGGCGGCGAATTTCCTGGAGTTGCTTGCGGGCCAGGGACAGCTCCCAGCCGTTCCCCGCGAGATTCAAGGCTTTCAACGTTTCCTGCTCGGCGCGCGGAAGCGCCCGCAGACGGTACAGAAGTTCGGAGTATTTCAATTGCGCGAAGAAATGATGCTTGTCCAGCCGGACCGCTGCTTCGAGCGTGTCCATCGATTTGTAGGCTTCGTAGTTCATGGCATACGCCATCCCGAGACAGGTGCGCAAGTCGGCCGACTTGGGATTCTCGGCGCAAGCCTTTTCGAGCGCTCCGATATACTCCCGGAGTTCCGTTGGCGAGACCGTGTGAGGGTCTCGCCAGGGTACAGGAAGAATGCGTATCGGCTGTTCGACGACCGGTACCAGATTGGTGCTGAGGGTTTCGAGAGCGGTAGCCATGTTAGTTGGCTCCCACTCCCATCGCACTGGGCTTGAGCTCGAAATCCGGGTAGCACAAAGCACCCATTTCCGGCAGATCCAGGCCCTCCAGCTCGGTCCTTGGCGCCGACGCGCTGCCCGACGACGGCGTCGATGATCCAGTTGATGACGAAGCTAAAGGTGAATACAAAGCCGACCAGAGTCGCGACGCCGATCAACTGTGCCACCAATTGCCCCGCATCGCCATAGAACAATCCCGTGACATTGCCGTTGACTCCGTTCCAGGTGCCGCCATAATTGCTCTTGCCGTCGGCGAACAATCCGACCGAGATGACACCCCACAGGCCGCAAGTCCCGTGAACCGAGATTGCGCCGACGGGATCGTCGACCTTCATGTGCCGTTCGATGAACTCCACGGAGATGCACACTAATCCGCCGGCGATCAGCCCGATGATGCAAGCGCCCACCGTATTGACGAATCCGCTGGGGGCTGTAATGGCTACCAGGCCTGCGAGAAGCCCGTTGCCGGACATGGACGCGTCTGGTTTCCCGTATCGCAGCCACATGTACAACAGCGCCCCGAACGAGCCTGTCATACCGGCGAGCATGGTGTTCACCGCGATCGACCCGATGCGCAGATTGCCGTTGCTGGCTGCGCCCAGAGTGGATCCAGGATTGAAACCGAACCAGCCGAAGGCCAGGATGAAGCAACCGGTGAGCACGATCACCAGGTCGTGACCGGGCATAGCAACCGGCTTGCCCTGGCGAGTGTACTTGCCGATGCGAGGTCCGATAATCATTGATACGGCCAGTGCCGTAATGCCTCCCACTGCATGCACCACGCCCGAACCGGCGAAATCGGCATAACCTTTGCCCAGGCCAAAGTTCGTCCCGAGGTTGGCGAGCCAGCCGCCGCCCCACGCCCAGTTCCCAAAGAGCGGGTAGGTGAAAGCGCCCATGATGAACGACGAGACCACGAACGCGGCATACTTCCAGCGTTCCGCCGCGGCTCCTGTCACGATGGTGAGCGCCGTATCCATGAAGACCATCTGGAACAGGAACAGCACCATGACCATGACGTCGTAGGAGTGATTATTGGTGAGGAAGAATCCGCCTTGGCCGAACAACCCGAACGGCTTGCCGAAGAGGTTGAATGCGAACTCCTTGTTCAGCACCGGCGTGCCGCCGAGGTTGGCATTGGCGCCGTAGCCGCCGAACTGGACGGCAAAACCGATCAGCCAGTAGGCCAGCATGCCGACGCCGTACACCATGAAATTCATCATCATGGTGTGGTTGGCGTTCTTGGCGCGGCAAAGGCCGGTTTCGACGATCGCAAAGCCAGCCTGCATGAACATCACCAGGAATCCGGTGATGAGGGTCCAGACGAAGTTGACCGCGATCTTATTCTGGCCGACCTGATTGGCGATGTCGCCGATGGTCAGGCCTTTTTTGGAATCGGCCACCGTGACGTCGGAAACCGTGCCGGTGAGTCCTCCATCGGGATCTCCTTTGGCGCGCGCGTCGGCGGATGGCGGCGGGATGTTCTTAATATCGGCGTCGGTAATCGGTGCCGGCGGGGGCGCGGCAGCGGCGGGAGGTGCAGCGGCGGCCGGGGGTGCCGGAGCCGGGGTCTGCGAAGCGGCAAAGGGCGCTAAACTCAACACGAACGCAAGTATGGTTATAGTTTTTTTCATTGTGATCACTTCTTCCAGATCGCGTTGCTGAGGCAGGCGCGATTGAGCACTCCGATAATTCCGATGAGCGACACGGCGATGCCGACTAAGACGATGATCAGGCGCATCGTATTGTCAGCCGTCATGCCCACGCTAAATAGCGCGATCAAGAAACCCGCGAATGTTACTACAATTCCAGCGATCGTCATTTGATTTCTCCTTGAATCGATCCATGCCTGGCGTCATGGCCTTTGGTTTTCCCACGGCTTGCACTTCAGAAAAAAGAAGCACGAAACGCCGATGAGCACCAGGCCAAGAAGCGTGAGCGGGATGCCGCCGCCGGCAAAACCTCCGGCTAGTACTGTAAAGCCAACCAAGAAAAGCAAAACCGCGATGGCTTGAGTGGAATTTGCTCCCATAATAAATACCCTCCTAAAGCGTTTCTTTTTGTTGCTAAAATGCGAACGTCACGAAAGACAAGAACAAACACACGTCCAGAGAACCGAGGGCGAGCCTCTGACAGGCGGCTTGGAAGTGAGGGGCACTTGCCGCCGCAGCCGGCGCTGTTTTCTGAGATCGGAAATGTGAGCTTTTGCTTGGCGCCAGCGGTACGAGGCCAGCAGCCTGACGGGACTTCCGAATTGGTAAAGTGTAGTCTATCGGCCGAAAGAAGATCGTGCCAATTAATATTTTCAATTGAACCGTAAACATTTTTGTATTTTGTGACAAAAGAAAGGGCACACGACCGAAAGAAAGAAGAACTGCTATGGCCATATGTGCTTGGTATTTGGAGAGGAAACGCGTGGCGGTCCTAGCTACGCCCGGCTGGCCGGCTCCGGCGGGGTGGTTGCGGCGTCTTTCTTTCGATCACGCTAATCTGTCTTTTGGATGCGACAATTCATGTCCAGAAGTGAGCCGATCATGCGCTCAACGGCGGAAGGAAGCAGCTTGGGCGTCGCTGGGCGGGCCGCGAATAGCAGCCGGGGCCCATTGGAAGCAATGATTGCGCTGTGTCTCAGAGCAGGCAAGGTAAAGGTGCTGTTTGCCACGGCGGGATTGATGCTGGTGGTGGCGTTGGCGGATTGGGCGGTGGGTAACACAGTCTCACTCGGCGTGTTGTACATCCTGCCGATGATGTTGGGCGCCGTGATACTGGGACCGATCGAGACCGCGGTGCTGGCGCTGGTGTGCGCATCACTGCGCGCCGAGTTTGACGTTCCAAGTTCGTACGCCGAAGCGCTGCTGCGCTTTGCATTCGCGTTTCTGGCCTATTTTGCTTCCGGATTGTTTGTCACCGCGCTGGTCCGAAACCGCAAACTGGTGGTGGAACATCTGGCCAAGATCGAGCGCGAGCAGGAATTGCGAAGGGAGGCCGAGCAGCAACTAAGCGTGCTGGTGGAGAGCAGCCCCGCGGCGATTCTAACGCTCGATCAGCAGGGAGCGATCCTGGCGGCCAATCGCGCGGCGAAGGGTTTGTTCCTGATTGGGGAGGAGCAGGCTCTGGAAGGGCGGCCGATTGCGGCGTACCTGCCGTTGCTCGCAGATGCATTGCGCCTGGAGAGCGGCCCGGAAGCGTTTCGGACGTCGGCGCAGTGCCAGGGCCGGCGCGAAAACGGCGATATTTTCCTTGCCGACACCTGGTTTTCTTCTTACCTTACGTCGGAGGGAACGCGGCTGGCGGCCATCGTGGTGGATTCCTCCGAAGAGATGCGCGACCGCGAGGAGCAAAATCTCAAGCAACTGATGAAGTACAACCGTATCGCGGCTTCGGGCGTATCGCATGAAGTTCGCAATTTGTGCGGCACCATTTCGCTGCTATCCGTGAATTTGCGCGACAAGCACCATCTCGCGGGCGATGAGGATTACGAAGGCCTGTTGACGCTGGTGAAGGGCCTGGAACGAATCGCGTCATTCGATTTGCATTCGCGCGTGCCAGACGCGCTGGAGGCGGTGGATCTGAAGAAGGTGCTGGATCATTTGCGGATCATGATTGAGCCCTACTGGCAGGAAATGGACGGCGCCATTGGTTGGGATGTGCCGGAAGGCGATCCCCGCAGTGGTGGCGGATCCCTACGGACTGCTGCAAGTGTTTCTGAATCTTGCGCAGAATAGCGCGCGCGCGGTGAGCGCGAAGCGCCTGTCCGGAAGCTGGAGATTACGGCGCTCGCCGGCGACCAGCGTGTGCTGGTGGTATTTCAGGACTCTGGGCCGGGCGTCGAGGCGCCGGAGCGGCTGTTCCAGCCGTTTCAAGCGGGCGCGGACGGAACCGGGCTGGGCCTATATATTTCGCGCGCCATTGTGAGAAGCTACGGGGGAGATTTGCGTTTCGACCCGAGCGCTCGCGGGTGCTGCTTCGTTGTCGAACTGCCGGTGGCTTAGGAGATCAGGAGTGGAGCAAAGAGCTGGACAACATCGCGCTTGCCACCATCAACGTGTTCCTGGTGGACGATCACGCCATGTTCCGCGAGGGGCTGGCGCGCGTGCTGGAGAAGGAGCCCGGGATCAAAGTGGTGGGCCAATCGGCCACTTGTGCGGATGCGATGCCGCTGCTGGCGCAATCGGGCGCGAGCATGGTGCTGCTGGATGTCGATCTCGGGCCCGAGCGCGCGCTCGATTTCATTATCGAAGCCAAGAAACGCGCGTTTGACGGGAAGATCCTGGTGGTGACGGCGGGGGTCAGCGGCCCCGAAGCGGTCCAATTGGTGCAGGCCGGAGTGGCGGGCATCCTGCACAAACACCATTCGACCGAAGCGCTGTGCAATACCATCCGGCAGGTGGCGGCGGGCGAAGTCTGCCTGGAGCAAGACTATCTGACGGCGTTGTTCCGATCGGTAGACCGGACCAAGGAGTCCAACCGCCCGCGCCTGACCGACCGCGACAAGAAGGTGCTGCGCTGCATTTTCCAGGGGTTGACGAACAAGGAGATTGGCGGCCGCATCGATCTTTCTGAAGGCGCGGTCAAGTTTTCGCTGCGTCAGTTGTGCGAGAAACTGGGCGTGCGGACGCGCGCGCAGCTGGTGAAAGTGGCGCTGGAAGAGTATCGCGATCAGCTGTAACGACGATGAGTGAGCTTAACTAAGATCACTGAGCACTGCACTAGCAGGCGGCCGGCCTTGGTATCCTGATAGTTCGTGCGCTGCACTATTGTTCCGCTCGCCATTTCCTTCGCCTGGGCGCTCTGTTGCGCGCTTCCCGTAGCCGCCGCCCCTGCCCCTTCGCTGCTCGATATTCTCAGCGACGAACTGCAGCGCAACTTCACCACGCTCAAGCAAAAGGCGGACCCGCCGCCTTACTACATGGACTACACAGTCACCGATCAGGAGAGCCAATCGGTAAGCGCGATGATGGGCACGCTCGCGTCCCAAAACAAGCGGCGTCTGCGGATTCTCGATATCACATTGCGGGTGGGCGCGCCCGAGCTCGACAATTATCACCAGGTGAATGGGCAGCGCGGACGGTTCACGCGCGGCGACGTGTTGCCATTGGACGACGTGCCGGATGCCATCCGGCGCAAAGTGTGGCTGGCCACGGACCGCACGTACCGGGCGGCAGCGCGGCGTCTGATTGAGATCAAGTCCAATCAAGAGACCAAGGTAAAGGAAGCGGACAGTTCGGCGGATTTTTCGAGCGAGCCGCCGTCGGTCTATCAGGAACCGCCGCCGCCCCTGGGCAATGTTGACAGCGAGTGGGTAAAGCGGGTGCGGAAATGGTCGGCGGATGTTGCCAATTCGCCGGACGTATTGTATTCGAACGTGAACTTGTCGGTGGAGCGAATCTCCAAGTACATGGTGAGCACCGAAGGCACCCGGCTGCTGCATGGGCGCGATTTCACCAGTCTCTCCATGGTTGCCCGCGGCAAAGCGACGGACGGCATGGACCTGATGGCGCTGGAGGATTTTCAAGCGGCGGATCCGAGCCACCTGCCGCCCCAAGCGGTGCTGGATGAAGCGGCCGTGCGGGTGGGTGAAAAGCTATCCAAGCTGGTGCAGGCGGATGCTGTGGAACCCTTTGTAGGGCCGGCTATCCTTTCTGGGCGCGCCGCCGCGGTATTCTTCCACGAGATTTTCGGACACCGCATCGAGGGACATCGCCAGAAGGACGAAGGCGAAGGGCAAACGTTCACCAAGTCGGTCGGCATGCCGGTTCTGCCGAGCTTTCTGTCGGTGCTGTTCGATCCAACGCGCAGGACGCTGGACGGCGTGGATCTGAACGGCTACTACAGCTACGACGACGAAGGCGTGAAAGCCCGGCCGGTGACGGTGGTTGATAACGGTGTGCTGAAGACGTTCCTGATGTCGCGCTCGCCCATCCAGGGCGTGGATCATTCTAACGGGCACGGGCGGCGGCAGCCTGGATTGGAAGTGGTGTCGAGGCAATCCAATCTGATTGTGGAGTCGACCAAGCAGGTGTCCGAGCAAGCTTTGCGCGAGATGCTGATCGCTGAGATCAAGCGGCAGAATAAACCATACGGGCTGCTGTTCGATGAAGTCACGGGGGGCTACACGACCACGCAGCGCCGCGGATTGCAGGCGTTCACAGTGATTCCGTTGATGGTGTATCGCGTTTACACCGATGGGCGTCCGGACCAGTTGGTGCGCGGCGTGGACATTGTCGGCACGCCACTGGCCAGTTTCTCGAAGATTCTCGCGACGTCGGACAAGCCCGAGGTTTTCAACGGCTATTGTGGCGCCGAGTCCGGACAAGTTCCGGTGTCAGCGAGTTCGCCCGCGCTGCTGGTTTCCGAAATCGAGATTCAGAAGAAACAGCACTCGCAGGATCGGCCGCCGTTCCTAGGGCGTCCGGTGGATTTGGGAGTCTCGCAGTGAAGAGGATCGCCGTCTGCGCCCTTCTCGCGGGGGCCGCGCTGAGCGGGCAATCTCCCAGTGCGCAACAAAGCGACACGCTGCTGCGCGCAATGAAGGACGAACTGAAACGATCGAGCGAACTGACTCGGCTCGGCCTGCAACAGCCTTACTACATGGAGTACCGGGCCGAGGACACGGTCAGCTACGCCATGACTGCGAGTCTGGGCGCGCTTCTGGAAGCTGGCAGCAGCGCCTTTCGCGTTCCCACGGTGCGCGTGCGCGTTGGCAACTACGATTTCGACAACACCAATCACATTTATTCGGAGGCTTATGTCGGGAGCCGCTATGATCCGGACCGTCTGCCGCTCGACGACAGCTACATCGGGTTTCGCGAAGTCTATTGGCTGGCCACCGATCGGGCGTTCAAGACCGCGCAGGACGCCATCGCGCGCAAACGCTCGTCGCTGAAGAATATGAGCCTGCCGGACGCGCTGCCCGATTTTTCGAAGGCGCCCCCGGCGCAATTGATTCTGCCGATCCAGCGGAAGCCGGTTGACATCGAAGCCTGGAAGAAAGAAATCGTCAAGCTCTCAGGCGTGTTCGCCGCGTATCCGCAGGTGCTGTCTTCCGGCGTCGACATGATGGCCTCGCAATCCATTAACTACATTGTGAACACGGAAGGAACGGCCTTACGTCTGCCGGAGGATCTGGCGTACATCCGCGTAGTGGCAAGCGGCCTGGCGGCGGACGGAACCAGCGTGCGCGATGCCGAGGTGATCCAGGCATTCCAAGCGGACCAGCTACCTTCCGAAGCCGACCTCACGCGAGCCACCAAAGATGTCGCCGAGCATGCAACCGCTCTGGCCCAAGCGCCGGCGGGCGAAGCATATGACGGCCCAGTGCTATTCGAGGCCGAGGCTTCGGCGCAACTGTTCGGACAATTGCTGGCCGACAATCTCAAGCTGACGCGCAAGCCGGTGGCCGATCCGGGGCGGGTTCCTCCAGTGGTATCAAGCGAGCTGGAGAATCGCGTGGGATCCCACATTTTGCCGGAGTGGATGGATGTTGTAGACGATTCCACCCAAACCAAGTTCCAAGGCCACACTTTGCTGGGCCATTATCTGTACGACATCGAAGGCGTCGCGCCGCAGCCGGTGACGCTGGTGGAAAAGGGCGTGCTGAAGACGTTCCTTTTGACGCGCACGCCGGTATTCAAGGATTATCCGGGCTCGAACGGACATGCGCGCTTATCGGGGTCGTTCGGCGATCAATCGGCCGGCTTCGGTAATTTGTTTGTGCGCGCATCCCAGACCACGCCGGCTGCGGGCATGAAGCAGAAGCTGATCGACATGTGCAAGGAGCGCAACAAGCCGTACGGGATACTGATCCGCAAGCTGGATTTCCCGTCGTCGGCGTCGATGGAAGAATTGCGTCGTCTGGTGCAGGCTTCGGGAGGATCGCATGCCATCACCGCGCCGCTTTTGGCGTATCGGGTGTACCCGGATGGACGCGAGGAGCTGGTGCGGAGCGTGGTGTTCCACGGCGTTTCGACACGTTCCTTCAAGGACATCGTGGCGGCATCGGATGAAAACTATGTTTTCGACTTGATCGATTCCGACGCGATCTTCGCGCGGATGGGAGCAGGGTCCTACATCACCACGGCTTCGGTGATCGCGCCAGCGGTTTTGTTCGAAGAAATGGAACTCGCGCCGGTGGAGGAAGAGAAGCCTCGGCCGCCCATCGTTCCGCCCCCGCCACTCGGTTCGCAACCGGTGACAACCGCGGCTGCTGGAGCAAAAGGCAGGTAGACGTGGGCTTGCTTTCGCGTTCGATTTTCCGCGAAGTTTCCAAGAACGCACTGTTTGGCGCGGTGCTGTTCACCTTCGTGCTTTTCCTGCAGCGGGCGGGGAAATTGTTCGCGATTTTGGTGCGAAGTTCCGCGCCGCCAGCCACGGTGGTACAGCTGTTCGGGCTAGCGATTCCGTTCACGCTGACGTTCACCGTGCCGTTGGGCGTGCTGGTTGGCGTGCTGCTGGCGCTGAGCAGGATGTCCGGTGACGGCGAGATCATCGCCATGCGCGCGTCGGGCGTTCCCAGCCGCAAAGTGATCGCGCCCGTGCTGCTGTTTGCGTCGCTGGCCATGCTGGTAACGGCCACCGCGTCGCTGTGGCTGACGCCCTATTCCACGTGGCGGACATACAAGGTCCTCAATCAACTGGTGGCCGCCGAGCTGACATCCGAAGTCCAGCCGCAGATTTTCGACGAAGGCTTCCCCAATCGGGTGGTTTACATCAGCGATGTGATTCCGGGCGCTGTGGCTCGCTGGCGTAACGTGTTTATCGCGGACACGACGCCGGCGGAGGAGCAGAAGAAGAGCGATCACGATCGGGGCGAAGGGCCCAGCGTGACGGTGGCCGAATCGGGAATCGCCGTCCCGGATGTCGCGCACAATCAGATCCAGCTTTCGCTCCAGCAGGAAACTATTTACGATGTCGGCAAAGATCCGGCCGAATACTACAGGTCGTCCTGCCCGGCGATGTGCGAACAGGTTCTGGAAGCCACCAAGCCCAGCGACGTACACGCTAA
The DNA here is from genome assembly GCA_963772905.1 of Bryobacterales bacterium. GTDB lineage: Bacteria > Acidobacteriota > Terriglobia > Bryobacterales > Bryobacteraceae > Palsa-89. Next base: position 96,164 of record CAVYZD010000004.1, read on the forward strand.
AGGCTACACCGAAATCGACACCATTCCGCTGTACCGCTTGGCCTATCGTGACAAGACGCTGGATCACGACAACGTGATTCAAGCGCGCATCGAGCTGCACCAGCGGCTGGCGCTGCCGCCCGGCCTGTTTCCTGCTGGCGCTGATTGGGATTCCGTTGGGCATTTCGTCGCGCAAGGGCGGCAAATCGCCTGCATTCGTTTTCACCGTGGCGCTGGCGTTCGTCTATTGGATGGGATTAATCGCCGCGCAGGGTTTGGCCAAGCAACAAGCGCTTCCGGTGGGCGTGGCGATGTGGATCCCGAACACGATCTTCGCGGTGGTGGGTTTGTTTCTGTTGACGCAATTGGAGCGTCCGGGCGACCGGGACCTCATCGTGGTCGTAAGCGGGTGGATCACTGCCAGCTGGGCTCGCCTGCGTGGAACTCTCCCGCTGGCTGCCGCGCAGTTGCGTTCTCGACGTCGCGCCTGGCGGACGTTCCTGGCTCCTCAAGTGGTGGATAGCTACGTTCTGAAGAGCTTCTTATTCTGGTTCGCGCTGCTGCTGACCGGCTTCGTGCTGATGACGCACGTCTACACATTTTTCGATTTACTGAGCGATATCGTGAAAAATCACATTGCGATGTCGCGCGTATTCACTTATCTTTTCTTTCTGACGCCGCAGCTGATTTTCGACTCGGCGCCCATCAGCGTGCTGGTGGCGGTGCTGATCACCTTCGGCATTCTCACCAAGCACAACGAGATCACAGCCATGAAGGCGAGCGGCGTGAGTTTGTACCGGCTGGCCGTGCCGGTGCTGGCGGCGGCGCTTTTGCTGAGCGCCAGCTTGTTTGCTTTCGCTCATTATTACGTCCCGGACGCAAATCGCAGGCAGGATGCGATCCGCAAGGAGATTAAGGGCAAGCCGGTGCAGACCTATCTGCATCCCGACCGGCATTGGGTTTTCGATCCGGGCATGAACAACGATCCCCGCGTGTTCTATTTCAAGTACATCGACGGTGAACAAAAGGTGATGCTGGGGCCGCAGGTGTTTGAGCTGGATGCCTCCAATTTCCGTGTTCAGAAGCATATCTCGGCGGAGAAAGCGCGTTGGGAGCCGGCTCTGCACACGTGGATTTTCGAGAATGGATGGAGCCGCCAAGATCCCGGAGGGCGCAACGAGAAGTTCTACAATTTCGCGGGACAGACGGCCACGTTTTCCGAAATCGACGAGCGCCCGGATTATTTTCTGCAAGAGGTTCTCCAAGACCAGCAGATGAACTACCAGCAGTTGGCCGCTTACATTCGCGATCTGAAGCGAAGCGGCATCGACACTATCACCCTGCAGGTGAGTTTCTACCGCAAGTTTGCAGTGCCGCTGTTTGCGCTGGTGATGGCGCTGATCTCGGTGCCGTTCGCGTTCTTGACTGGAAATCGCGGCGCGATGGCGGGCGTGGGCGTGAGCTTTGCAATTGCGATTGCTTATTGGGCGATCGGCCGGTTGTTCGAGCAACTGGGTGACGTGAATCTGTTGCCTGCAATGATCGCCGCTTGGTCGCCCGATGTTTTGTTCGCGATGGCTGGAATGTACTTTTTCACGCGCATGCGCACTTAGCGGCCAATTGGTCTAAATACCCGCTACGGTGTCTGCTTCGCGGACGGTCCAATCGGCTGGCCAATAATATCGCCAGAGACCACCATCTCCACGCGACGGTTCTTTTGACGGCCGGCGGCGTTGTCATTCGATGCAACGGGATTATCCTTGCCGAAGCCCCGCGCCATGATGTTGTCGGGCGAAATGCCCTCGCCGATCAGATAGCTCCGAACGCCCGAGGCGCGTTGATCAGACAGCTTTAAGTTATACTCTTCGCTGCCGATGCTGTCGGTGTAGCCATCCAGTTCGAGCATCAAGCCGGGATGCGAAAGAATGATGCCCGAGATTTTCGCCAGCTTTTCGCGCGCGGCCGGGCGCAGGCTGTACTTATTGAAATCGAACAGGACGTCCGACATATTCACGATGAGCCCGCGGGCGGTGTCGCGAGTTTCCAGGATCAGGTTGAACTGCTGCAATAACTGTTGACGCAACTGCTGCTGCGCCTGTTCGGCTTGCGCACGGAGCCGATCGGCTTCCTGTGCTTTTTGTTCGGCCTGCTGTGCCTCTAATCGGGCCTGGTCGGCAGCCCGCTGCTGCTCGTCGGCGCTGAGTTTGGCCTGCTCTGCTTGCAGACGATCCGCTTCGGACTGCGCGCGTGCCGCTTCGGCGGCGGCTCGATCTTCGGCGGCCTTAGCAGCTTCCACAGCCGCCTGACGGGCGGACTCCGCGGCTTGCGCATCTGCGATCGCCTTTTGACGCGCTGCTTCGTCCGCTGCCGCCCGAGCCGCCGCCTCGCGATCCGCTGCTTCCTGTTTCTCGCCGGCGATGCGCTCGTCCTCCTGACGCTTCAGCGCCAATAGCCGCGCTGTCTCGGCGTTTTGCACCGCTTCGCGCGACGTCATGATCACGGGCTTCGCGCCGGCCTTGCGCGCCTGATAGGCCTCCGCCTGACGCAGCAGATTGTCGGCGCTGTCGTAAGTGTCCTTCGCGTATTGATCGGCGTTAGCGACTTGCGCGATTTGAACCGCGTTCTCGGCCTCGAGGAATTGCAGAGGCACAGCTTTGTCCGTCTTCACCGGATGGTATTTGCCGGGCGTGCCGGTCATGATGTACGTGCCGCGCTTTAGCAAATCGTATTTCACGCTGGTCTGTTCGATCTTGCCGACCGTGTCTTCGCGGATGATGTTCTCCATCACCACCACGTCGCTGGGCTGCGTGACGCCAAAGTAGGGCTCGGCGGTCACAATGAGGGCGAACGCCTGCAGATCGGTGGTCACGTCCAAGTGCGAGCTTCCGCCATTCAGCACCACTTCACCCAGGTTCTTCGAGCGTCCCTCCGGCGTGATGGCCCACAGCACGTAGGTCAGATACTCCGGGCCGTACTGCGAAGCCGGAAGCAGCTTATGCATCTCGGTTTTTACCTCGATGTATCCGGGCCTGCTATTCACGTCGGCGTGGCCGGTGGCGTCGGGCGCGAGCGGTGTGCCGCGCAGGTCGACCTTCGTCCAACCGCTGCGATGGCGATAACTAACGGCATTGGTCGTCCGCTCAACTACGGTCACGCGAAAAATCGGCTGTCCTTCGCTTGGTGGCGGCGGCGCTTGTGCTTGCACGGCCCATGGAACCGAAGCAAGAAAAATCAGTGGAATCAGGCTCACCTTGGTCATCGCGCAATCCTCCTCACGGGACTGCAGTAAGAATCAGCAAGCTCGCGGCCAATCGCGAACTGCTTTTGTAATGTGTGAGATCAATCTCGCCATGCAAGGCGGCACGTTGCAAAATTTGCAAGATCTGGCGCGTGAGACGAGTGCTATACTGTAAAAAGTTGTAACCGAGCGGGTGAATTACGTGGCGCAGCGCTTAGTTCGGGTCCGAAGTTTCGGCCTTCTTCCTTCCTGTATTGCCCTAGTTTGTTTGTGTCTGGCGGCTCCGAATGCGAGATCGGCGGACGACGGGAAAGTCTCCATCACTCCGCGCATCAAGCCCTCCGACAAAGATCCGAAAACGCCGGATGTGGAGACGCGGTCCGACCGGATTCGCGTCGACACCACACTGGTGCAAATCAACGTGACGGTCACCGATCCGTTGAACCGCTTCGTCACCGGCCTCGAAAAAGAACATTTCCGGCTGTTCGAAGACAAGATCGAGCAGAAGATCCTGGACTTTTCGAGCGAGGACGCGCCGCTTTCGATCGGCTTGGTATTCGACACCAGCGGCAGCATGGGATCGAAGCTTCAGAAGTCGCGGCAGGCTGCGGTGCAGTTTTTCAAGACCGCCAATCCCGAGGACGAATTCTTCCTGATCGAGTTCAACGACCGGCCAGAACTGGTGGTTCCGTTCACCGCCGACACGGAAGACATTCAGACCCGCTTGGAATTCGCCCAGTCGAAGGGCAAGACCGCATTGCTGGATGGTGTGTACATGGCGATGAACCAGATGAAGAAAGCGCGCAATCCTCGCAAGGCGATCCTGATTATCTCCGATGGCGGCGACAACAACAGCCGCTATACTGAGAGTGAGATTAAGAACGCGGTTCGGGAAGCGGATGTGCAGATTTATGGAATCGGCATTTTCGAACCGATTGGATCGCGCGGGCGAACGCCGGAAGAACAAATGGGCCCCGGCCTGTTAAATGAAGTAGCCGAGCTGACCGGGGGGCGCAGCTACAACGTGGAGAATCTGAACGAACTTGCCGACATCGCAGCCAAAATTGGAATCGAACTTCGCAATCAATACGTGCTCTACTACAGTTCCACCAACCAGGCGCGCGATGGCAAATACCGCCACGTCAACGTCAAGCTGGTGCAGCCGCGCGGGCTGCCTCCGCTCAAGGCATTTTTCCGCTTGGGCTATTATGCTCCGTCGCAGTAGTTTCACGGCTGCGTTCTTACTCGCCTCCTTCTCGTTCGTTTGGGCGCAGAATCCACCGCAGCCGCCGGCGGCTACTCCTGAGGAGCCCACCTTCTCGGTTGGCACGCGCCTGGTGGTGCTCCCGGTCAGCGTGCTGGATAAGAGCGGCAAGCTGGTAACCGATCTGCCGCAGAAGGCGTTCAAGGTTTTTGAGAATGGTGTCGAGCAGCCAATCAAGATCTTCCGGCGCGAGGACGTGCCGATTTCCCTCGGGATCATTATCGATAATAGCGGCAGCATGCGCGAGAAGCGGCAGAGAGTGGAGGCCGCGTCGTTAGATTTGGTCCGCGCTTCGAACCCGCAGGACGAAGTCTTCATCGTGAATTTCAACGACGATCCGTATCTCGACGTGCCGTTCACCAACGACATCAAGAAGATGGAAGAAGGCATCGCGCGCATCGATTCCCGCGGCGGCACGGCCATGCGCGACGCCATCAGCGAGTCCATGGATTATATGCGCAAGGAAGGCAAGCGCCAGAAGAAAGTGCTGCTCGTGATCACCGACGGCAACGACAACGCGAGCAACGTCACCCTGGAGAAGCTGGTGAACCGCGCGCAGCAGAACGAGATTCTGGTGTATGCCATCGGCCTGCTGAACGAAGAAGAACGGCGCGAGGCCAGACTTGCCAAGCGCGCGCTGGATGCCATCAGCCGCGATTCGGGAGGCTTGGCCTTTTATCCCAAGGGCGCCTCGGACGTGGACGAGATCGCGCTGCAAGTGGCGCACGAAATCCGGAATCAATACACCATCGCTTACTCGCCCACCGTTCCCCAAATGGACGGGAGCTTTCGTCAAATCAAAGTTACGGTGAACGGGCCAGGCCATCCTGTGGTTCGCACGCGAACCGGCTATTACGCCACGCCGGATTCGGGCCCGAAAAAGGCGCTCAATTCGTCAACCAAAGAGACCTTAAGCAAAGTTCCCTGATGCTGCGCTTTTTATGGCGCGCCACCCGGGGCTACCGCCTGTGTCCGTGGCGCAGTCCTTATTTGCGCTGGCGCATGGAAACGTACTGGGGCGTGCCTGCCGAGAAAATCGGCTTCGGCGATTTCTGGCGCTTCGCCTGGGCGCATCGCCGGGAGTTAATACGCTACCTGGAATGGGTGGACCGGATGCGGTGATCCCCACCGTTTACTTCCCGAAGAAATCCTCGTTCAATGTAACCGGCGTCTGCGCCTTGATCTTCTCCATCGCTGCTTTGGCCAGCGTTGGTTTGATTTTCTTCTCGATCTCGGGCTTCGCCTCGTCGAACGTCTTGGACGTGCGCGACGTGATCTTGATAATGTGATAGCCGAAATCGGTTCTTACCGGCTCGCTCACCTGGCCGACCGGCAGAGAGAAAGCCGCTTCATCGAATGGTTTCACCATTTGCCCGTGCCGGAACGCACCTAATTCTCCGCCCTTAGTGGCCGAACCTGCATCGTCGGATTCAGCCTTGGCGAGAGCAGCGAAATCGCCGCCCGCGACAATCTTGCCTCGGATCTCCTGCGCCTTGGCCAGCGCTTCCGGCTCGGTGAGATCTTTCTCGTTGGGTTTCAGGGGAACTCGCGATCCCCTGAAGCGGATCAGAATATGGCTGCCCTGCGCCTCTTCGAATTCGTTTTTGTGCGCGTCGTAGTACGCTCGCAGGTCCGGATCGGTGAGTTGAGTCTCTTCGGCGATTTTCTTGGCCAGACTGCTGGCCAGGACGTTGTCCATCTGAATGGACATCATCTCTTTGATCTCGGGAGATTTATCCAGCTTGCGGCTGCGCGCCTCTTGCGCCAAAGCTTCGAGCTCTCCGTATTGTTCGGCGACCTTTCGTTTGTCGGCGGGCGTCACGGCCGGGCGTCCGTTTTGCGCGAGCGCAGCCAGCAGCTCATCGAATTGCGCCCGGGTAATTTTCCGTGCGCCAATAGTGAGAACCACGGCGTCCGGCGCCACGTTGCTGACGGGAGCCGTGATCGAAATCGAGGGAGTTGCGGATGCTGCCGGCTTCGGAGGAGCAGGTGTGCCAGGCTGCTGGGCCAGCGCGACAACGGAGGAGAAGGCGGCGAGGCCGGAAATCGCAAATACGCGGGGGAATACGGAGAATTTCATGATTGTGCTTTTATTGTAGCCGGTTGCGATTCCGGGCGCAGATTTGCCCCGGGTCGGTTTCAACGATACACTGGACCCGTGCCATGTTTTGGAGGAATCGAAGCCGGAGGAACCAAGTTTGTTTGCGCCGTGGGAACCGGGCCGCGGGACTTGGAGACGATCGAATTTCCGACCACGCAGCCGGGTGAAACCATCGAGCGCGCCATCGAGTTCTTGCGCGCTCGGCCGGCGATTGCGGCGGTCGGGATCGCGTCCTTCGGCCCAATCGATCCGAACCCCGAATCACCCGACTTTCGGCTACATAACGTCCACGCCGAAACCAGGCTGGCGCAATTGCGATTTTGCCGGGGCGGTCGGCCGTGCTCTGGGCGTGCCTGTCGCCTTCGATACCGACGTGAATGCCGCAGCCTTGGCGGAACATCGCTGGGGCGCCGCGCGCGGACTCGCAAACTTTATCTACGTGACCGTCGGCACCGGAATCGGCGGGGGCGCCATGGTGGATGGCCGTCTGCTTCATGGGCAGCCTGCATCCCGAGATGGGACACGTTCGCATTCCGCATGATCGCGCGCGCGATCCGTTCCCGGGGAATTGTCCATACCACGGCGATTGCCTGGAGGGGCTGGCCGCCGGTCCAGCCATCGAAGCGCGGTGGAAACAGGCGGGAAAACTGCTTCCGGACGGTCATGCGGCATGGGACCTGGAGGCTGATTACCTGGCGCTCGGCATCCTGAACTGGGCCGTAACACTGGCGCCAGCACGGATCATCCTGGGCGGCGGGATCATGCAGCGCGCGGAGTTGCTGCCCAAAATAGAGGTTCGCCTGGCGGAGCTACTGAACGGCTATATGGCCCTCCCGGATCTGGTTGCACCCGAGTTGGGGCCGCGGGCGGGCGTCCTGGGCGCGATCGCAATGGCAAACGACCTTCCAAACACACCTCCACGCTGGCGCACTGTTTCGCGTCATAATTGATGTCATGGAGCAGCTTCGTAAACGCCGCGCAGCGGGATTCTCGTTGATCGAGCTTCTGATCGTGATTGCGATCATTTTGATTATTCTGGCCATCGCCGTTCCGAAATTGGGGAGCGCGCGCATGAATGCCAGCGAGATGGCCGTGTACAAGGAGTTGCAAACCATCAACACCATGCAGACCCAGTACATGTCTCAATTCGGAAGATTTGCAACCACCTTGAATGAACTGGGGCCGCCCACTAGCGGCGGACCCGGCCCGCAAGCAGCCGACTTGATTCCTGCTTCGCTTGCCAGCGGCGAGAAGGACGGCTACATCTTCACTATGACGGCGACGCCATCCGGCTATACCATCAATGCAAATCCGAAGGTGTTCAACACCACCGGGCGCCGCACGTTCTTCACCGATCAAAACCAGGTTTATCGCCAGAATTGGTCTGCGGAGCCCGCGAACGCGAGCAGTCCCGAAATTAAATAGGGCCTTCCCAAAACCGCACACTGTTCGGTTATAAAACACAGTGTTCAGTTGTAAAAACATTGTGCAAATCCAATGTTCGCCCGTGGGACGGAGTGTCCCCTAGTGGGAATATTTTCACTGCTCGTCGTTTTATGCAAACGAAACCTCTCTGGCGCGCGTACAACGATTTTATGAACGCCGCTGAACTGGTTTCAAACAAGGTGAGTGGCGCGTGTCCGGTGACCGACGCCGCAGGCAACACGATTCGCCGCCGTGATATCGCGGGATTTTCTTTAACCGAAGCCGTCTATGCCGCGGGCGTTTCGCTCGAACGGCATTGTCACGCAAATGCGTATCTCACTCTGGTTCTCTCCGGTCTCTATAGCGAGAAGTACGCGCATCGTGAATTACGTGTGGGGCGAGGGTGCGCTGCATCTTTTGCCCGCTGGCGAGCGACATGAAAACCAGTTCGCTACAGCCGTGCGTTGCCTGCGCGTCAAGATCGGACTGCAGGCCATCGAGCGTTTGGGTGATGAATTCAAGCGGATCCTGTCGGAGCCGCGCGAGATCTCGGGTCCATTTTCCGGGTGGTTAGCGAATCGGATGCTGCGCGAATTCAGAGCGCAGGATGATGTTGCTCCACTGGCGATGGAAGGCGTGTTGCTCGAAATGCTGGCGGAAAGTGCGCGCTCGGAGGAAGGCGGCGGGATCGTCGGCGCCGGCTTGGCTGCGGCGCGTTCGGGAGGTGCTGGACGAATCGTATCTGTCGGCGCCCAGCCTGGCGGAATTGGCGGCCGTCGGCGAAGTGCATCCCGTGCATCTTTCGCGCGAGTTCCGTAAACGCTATCGAGTCACGATAGGTGAGTACATCAGGAAGCTCAGGATCGAACATGCCAGCGGGCTCTTGTCGAAATCCGCGCATGCCGATGGCGGACATCGCTAGCACCTGCGGCTTCTCCGATCAAAGCCATTTCTGTGCGCTCTTCAAGAAGTATTCCGGGATGACACCGGCGAAGTTCCGTGATCTATCGGCACGGCCGCGCTAGACCCACCAGAAATTGTTCCCACCAAGCTCTACACCCACCAGGCTTGGGCCGGCGGGTCCTGGATCACGATTTCGTTGAGGAATGCCGCGGCCTTGGCGAGACCTTCGTCTGGCGAAAGCAACGAGTCCTCGTGTTCGATGGATAGAACGTAGTCGTATCCGTACATCCGCAACGTGGAGATGAACTCTTTCCACCAGCCATGCGTGTGGCCATAGCCCACGGTCCGAAAAATCCAGGAACGGTTTCGCTCGTCGGTGTATTTCTTGGTATCGAGCACGCCGGCGCGCGAAAGATTCGCCGCGTACATCTGAGTGTCCTTGGCGTGAACGTGCAAGATGGAATCGCCGAGAATGCGAATCGCCTGAATCGGATCGATACCTTGCCAGAACATGTGGCTCGGATCATAATTGCAGCCGATTGTTGGACCGGCGATCGCGCGCAGCTTCTGCAGCGTCTCCGGACTGTACACGACGAAACCGGGATGCATTTCGATGGCGATTTTTACGCCATGATCCTTTGCGAACTGCGCGTGTCTGGTCCAATAGGGCGCTACTTTCTTGTCCCATTGCCATTCGAGGGCTTCCAGATATTCGGGCGGCCACGGACAAGTGATCCAGTTAGGGTATTGGGCCCGGTTGCTGTCGCCGGGACATCCCGAGAAATCGATCACCACAGGAACGCCGAGCCGCTCGGCCAGGCGAACGGTCTTGCGGCCGGTCTCTTGAAAAGCTTTAGCGAGGCGCGGGTTCGGATGCAGCGGATTTCCGTGGCAGCTTAGCGCACTGATGGAGAAGCCGCGACCCTTGAGCTTCTGCTGGAATTCGCGGAGCGCCGCGCGATCGTTGAGCATCGAGAGCGGGCAATGCGGATCGCCCGGATAGTTGCCGGTGCCTAGCTCGACAGTGTGAATGCCGAGGGCTTGCAATTTGTCGAGCACTTGATCGAGCGGGAACTGGCTGAGAAGGGCGGTGAATACTCCGATTTTCATGATTGAGTCCGATGTTCGATTCCGAGTTGCTGGCACTTCTTGTAGAGATGGCTGCGTTCCAGGCCCAGCGCTTTGGCGGTGTCAGTCATTTTGTAATTATGCTTCTTGAGCTCGGCGGTGATGATTTCTCGTTCGTGGATGTCCATCCGCTCAGAAAGAGATCCGGCGCCGGCGGGAAGATCTGGCGTGCTCGGATCGAATGGCAGGGCGAGACGGGCAGTGGCGGCATCGATGCGATCATCGGCCAGCAATAGCAATCTTTCGACGACATTGCGCAACTCGCGGACGTTGCCGGGCCAGGCATAGCGTTCGAGCTCGCCGTAAGCTTCGGGCGCGATTTCGCGCGGCTTCCAATCGTTTTGTTCCGCGACCGCCTGTGCGAAGAAGTCGACGAGAAGCCGGATGTCTTCGCGACGCTCGCGCAGAGGCGGCAGCAGGATGGGAAAAACGAAGACGCGATGATACAGGTCCTGACGGAATTCGCCTTTGCGTACCAGCTCTTCTAAATTCCGGTGCGTGGCGACGATCACGCGGACATCCACTGGGATGGTGCGGTCGCCACCGATCCGCTCGATTTCTTTTTGCTCCAGAACCCGGAGCAGTTTGGCCTGCATCAGAGCGGGCATGTCGCCGATTTCGTCCAGGAAAAGCGTGCCGCCATGCGCCTGTTCGAACTTGCCCGCATGCCGTGTGACCGCTCCAGTGAACGCACCTTTTTCGTGGCCAAACAGTTCCGATTCGATCAGCTCCGCGGGTACGGCCGCGCAGTTGAGCGTGATGAACGGACCGTTGCGGCGTCCGCTCTTTTCATGCAGCGTGCGTGCGATCAGCTCCTTGCCCGCGCCAGTCTCGCCGAGAATGGCGACACGAGTCTCGCTGGCCGCCACGCGTTCCACTTTGGCCATGACGCTTTGCATAACGGCCGATTTCCAGATCAGTTCCTGCTTGCCTGCGCGCTGCCGCAGCCGACGGTTCTCTTCTTCCAAGCCGCGACAGTTTTACCATGTTGTCCACGGTGACCAAGAGCTTTTCAGTGGAGAGCGGCTTTTCCAAAAAATCGACGGCGCCCAGGCGCGTGGCGCGCACGGCCATTTCGATGCTGGCTTGTCCGGAGATCATGACAACGGGCGTGGGCACGCCGGCGGATTTCAATTCGGCCAACAGCGTGAGGCCGTCTTTGCCGGGCATCACGACGTCCGACAGAATGACGTCGAAGCGCTGCGCTTTCGCGAGTTCTAGCGCGCGATCGGCTTGATCGCACACCACGGCTTCGTGTCCGGCCAAGCGGAAGGCCCGCGCGAGGGACGCGAGCGTATTGGCGTCGTCATCCACCAGGAGCAGCTTGCTCATGCTTGAAACTCGATTCTGAACGTAGCTCCGTGTCTCCGGTTCGCTATGCACTGTGATGGTGCCTTTATGATCGCTCACAACCGACTGTACGATAGCCAGCCCCAGTCCTGTGCCGTGCTGCTTGGTGGTGTAGTAGGGCGTGAATAAGCGATTGCATTCTTCGGGCGTCAAACCCTCGCCGGTATCCGAGACTTCCACCGCGATCTTGCCGTCGGAGCGCGAAGTGCGGACCGTGAGTTTACCGCCGCCGGGCATCGCGTCCAGCGCGTTCAACACCAAGTTGCGCAGGGCGCGCCGCAGTTGTTCTGGATCTGCGGAGAGCGGGCCGAGATCTTCTTCGAGCATGAGTTTCGTTTCGACGGGCGGTTTTCCCGGCGCGCGGAGCTGGGCTTCAAAGAGCTGAATCACTTCGCGCACGATTTGATTGACGTCGACGGGCTCTAACTGCGGCGCGGGCATCTTGGCGAAATCGCTGAAGCGCCCGATGATGGTCTTCAGGTGGCCGAGCTCGGCTAGCAGCGTGGTGGTGCTCTCGCGAAATACTTCGTCGAACTGTTCCGGCGATGCATCGCGCGCGCGTTGCAGATTCTCGATGGTGATTTGCAACGGAAAGAGTGGATTCTTGAGCTCGTGAGCTAGACGGCGCGCCAATTCGCGCCAGGCCGCTACGCGTTCAGCTTGGATCATGCGATCGCGCTGTTCTACCAACTGCTCGGTCATGCCGTTGAAGTCGCGCGCCAGTTGCCCAATTTCATCAGTAGATGAAACGGTGGCCCGCGTGCCCCATTTTCCCGTGGCCACCTCCCGAACACTCGACGCCAACGAGCGCAACGGCCGTGTGACGCGTGAAGCGGTCCAGAGGCTAAGTAGAAGTCCCAGCAGCACTCCGGCTATGCCGACGATGGCCGCCGTTTCCTGGATATATTTCTTCAGGGCCAGCAGGTCCGCGCGAGAATTTTCGATGAGAAGAGTTGCAAGTAACTGGTTATCGCGCCCGCGCAGGGGAAGGGTCGTGATGGTATTCGAATTGATGGGCGTTGCCTCGACGGGTTGGCGGGAAAGTAGGACCCGCATTCCTTCCGCGCCGGGCAGGGAATCGAGAAACTTCTGATCGAGACGCTGTCCGCCTACGACATACAGGGTTCCGTCGCCAGCCTTCACGGTTCGCACGGCGATCAACCCAAGTGCTTCGCCGTCCGCCAAGTCTTCTTTTTTCAAGAACACGCCTTGCGACTTCCAATCGACAGGCTGCGCGAGCCAATCTTCTTTGTAGCCGAAGCGCGCGGGCCACTCGGCCGAGCTGATGATGGTTTGATCCGGGCCGACGAGTTCGAGAAAGTCGAGCGACTGCTCCTGCGCGAGTGTCTGCGCCTCGGTGAAATAAGACGATGCGTCGGAAAGATTCAGAGCGAGGCGCTGGACAGCGTCGGAATTTGCGACCGCATCGATGCGGCGTGCGACCTCCGCCCCACGCCGATCGAATTCGCGCTGGAATTGATTGACGAGAGCCGCCGTGCGCTGTTGATCGCGGCGCTCGAACGAGTCGCTGACGAGTACCGAGACAACGGCTGCGACAATCCAGACGGACAGAATCGCGGTGGCGGCGATGCTGAGGAAGACCTTGGCGCGAAAGCTCACGGCTGAACCCAAGCGTCTTCCAAGTGAAGTGCGAAGGCATCCGATTTTGAAGAATCGAAGTGGACGCGTGGCGCGATGCCGTAGATCTCGCGAAGATGAACGAGCGGAATCACGCGATCGAGAAGCGAGCGCTCGGCTTCGTATGATGTCTCGGGCTTGCTGGCGTCGATGTGGGCCGCACCCAGCGCTGTTGCGATCCGATCAAGCTCCGTTGCGGCGTCGGTGGATTCGAGTGGCAGCTCAATCAAACGCAGATTGCCGTTCGCATTGGGTGTGGGTTGGATCGCGATTCCCGCATCGCGGGCGTTCAACGCAACGCGCTCGGCAACGGTTCTGAGGAAGGCATCGTTCGCCGGGTAGCTGAGTGTCATTGGCCCGAGGCGCAGTTGGGAGACGAGCTGTTTCGCACGCGCAACATCGGGAGTCGACTGAAACAGGAATGCATATCCGGTGAGCCATTGCGGCAGCAGACTGAACGCCGCTTCTCCCTTGCGTTGGGCGAGAACATTGACGATTGGCGCGCGATCGATCACCAGTGCAAGCGCCTGCAGCAATGCGGGGGGAGCGTTGGCGGCTGTAATGGCGACCAGGGTGCGCGGCGCCGACGACCACATGGTGACGCCGTCGGGAAGGACGCGGCGAGTGGGGCCAACGGGAATATCGAATAGGTCGGCGTGCGTGTGGCCGGAGCCAAACTCGATGTTCACGGAATCGAGGTATGGCCGGCCATTCCAGTAGTCATCGAATGCCGCGAGCGTTAGGCGAAGGCCAGGTTCCCACGAGGTAATGCGCAAGGGCCCGGTCCCGATCAGGGGGTTGGCTTCGTTTTTGCGAAAGACGGCAGAGTCCGGCGCGGCGAGGTCTTCGAGCAGGCCGGGCATTGCGGCACCCGATTGGATGACGATCGCCTGACCGCCCGTTTGGATAGACACATCGGCGTACTTTTTCTTCAGCGCCGCGAGCAACGAAGGGGCGGCGGTGGCGCCGGTCAGCGGCTCGCCATCGTGGAACGTGACTTTCGGGCGAAGCGAAAATCGCCAGCGCTTGAAGTCGGGATCGTGCTGCCAGGCCACGCACAAAACCGGGTCAAAGCCGCCGCGCGCGTTCAGGCGTACGAGAGTTTCGGTGATGGGGATGAAGAGGGCCGACGCGGCTGAATCAATCGGAATCCATCCGGCGTGCAGTTCTACGGTCAGGCTGCCGCCATAGTGCGGGCGTGTAGCCGCGTCGACGGGCGTAAACGCGAGGCTACTGAGAGCAAGCCAAGCCCAGACGGGACGCTTCATAGTTTCCAGTTTGCAAGTTATGAACCACCAGGGTGACTTCGCCGGACGTTTCTGAGGGCCAGAGCGCGGTTATGGGACCAGGCGACGGGAGCGCGTCACTTACGGGGGTGCCGTTCTGATACGCTTGCACGCTGTCGCGATCGGTCGACGTGCTGGTCGCGATCACAGCCGCGCCGCACGTGTTCTGGACAGAGGCGATGTCGCTGCCCCATGCTTCGGGCGCGGTGGTGCGGCCGTCGGCCATCATGAAGACTCTATTCGCAGTGCTGTAAAACGGTCCCTTAACCGCGTCGGATTCGAGCAGATTGCGACCCGAGATCCAGCGAACTTGAGCATCGGGCCATGTTTCGTTTCCGGCTTCGCAGGTGACTTTGAGATCGGGCTGGAAAGCGCCCGTGCAGGTTGCTCCGGGCAGGTAGGCGCGGAATCCGCCGGACGTACTCTCGATGCGGCCGCGAGGATCACGCGGGATGGGCCGGGGAAGGACGAGCGAGGCCGTAGCGCTGAGGGTCCAATTGGCGGCGGCGAAACGGAAGCCGGTCACCTTACTCGGGCTGAGCACCAGCATCGTATTGGGATCGGAGAGTAACACGTCGAGAATCGGTTCCGGCTGTGTCCAAAGAAGTCTTTTCGTAAAGCTGACGCGCGGTTTCTCTTCGGTGGCCGCGGGCTTGCTCCAGGGAAGCATGGCAATCTGACGATTATCCGGGGAAATCACTTCGGCAACGAACAGAAGCCCGCGTGCGTTGTCTGATAGCGTGATGCGAAGGCGCGGCTCGGCGGACGGGGCGCTCGATATCTCAACGCCCGCTCTGCGCAACTCTGCTTCGAACAGGCTGCGAAAGCTCAACCACTCGCGCTCGGAGAGCCCCGACAGATTCTGCTGCTCGAGCGAAACTGTTGGGCGGCGCGGCAGCAGGGAGGAGGTACGTGACGCCAGCTGGGCGGCTGCTTCCGTCATTGGCTGGGAGGTTTCCGGCGGTGGCTGGGCGGCCGCGGCCGCCAACCCCAAGAACAACGCGAACGCGACGCGGAGCATCGGTCACATTATCGCGCGTCACCAGCCCCACGAGAAATTTGAGGCAAACGAACCCTAGCAGGAGCGCGCACGCTAGGCTGAATGCCAGGCCGAGCACGGCCTCGGGAAATTCACCCATGCCACTTAGGATCGTCATTGCAGGCCTCCAACTGTAGTAGCTGCCGCCGCGCTTGCGAGAATCTTCGGCGCGGGATCGCTGAACAAACTGGCTTGCTCCGGACTCGGCTCGCTGACCAGTTCCACTTCGTCGCCCACGTGCACCAGTTCAAACAATTCCTCCACGTCGTGATTGCGCATCCGGATGCAGCCGTGCGATGCGGCGTGGCCGATGGACTCGGGATGATTGGTCCCGTGAATGCCGTAACCTTTGTAACCGAGGCTCATCCAGCGCGTGCCCACCGGATTGGAGGGCCCGGGTTTCACCACTTTGCCGTCGTGAGAATAGGTCGGATTTGCGACGTGGCTGGCGACATGAAAGCTCCCCGTAGGGCTGGGCGTGCTGTGCTTGCCGACGGCGACCGCATAGATCTTTACCACCTTGCCATCTTCCACCAGGACGATTTTGCGGTCGGCGATGCTGACGATGAGGCGGCGCGAGGGCGGGTTCTCGGCGGCGAACATCTCGGTTGAGGCTGCCATCAGGATCGCGAAAAATTTGATTGTCTGCATCGCTTGGTTCCCCTTCGCGCGGGAGGGATGCAGGACGTGGCCCAAGGCTTAGATCGCAGATTCTAAAGGAGATGTGCGGAGGCGTCGCGTGTCGTGGGCAACACGCCGTGTCAGAGCATACACGCCGGGTCATTTCCATGCCATGCTCCGGCGGCGCGTGAGCGCGTGATAGAGGCCGAAGAAGGCCGCGGCGTTCACCATGCAGAAATAGAATGGCAGCGTGAGGGGCTTGGGGCGGAGCCAGCCGGTGAGTCCGAACGCGGCAAGCAGGTAGAAGGCGATCTGCGAACAGAGCAGCGCCTGATAGGCGGGAGAATCGAGCAGGAAGAGATTGGCAGCCAAGGCCGCCAACATGGCGAAGGGTGCGAGCAGGCGAACCACTTTGTGCGACAGGAAGAAGAACAGCGGCAACGGTTGGAGGGGCCGGAGGAACTGGGGCAGGTTGCGGAGTTGCTGCAGGTTTCCCGTCATGATACGAATGCGCCGGGCGAATCCGGTCATCTCGCGAGCCTCTTCGTGCACCACAGCGGCGGGCTCGTAGACGGCGCGGAAGCCTCGCGCCAGCACGGAGACTGGAATTACATAATCGTCGTTAATTGTTTCGGTTGCCGGGAAGGGGTAGAGCTTTTTTCGGATGGCGTGCAACTGGCCGTGGCCGCCCAGAGTGGAAGACAATTGCGATTCTTGGGTCTTGAGAAACGTCTCGTATTTCCAGTACAGGTTTTCGGAAGCGCCGATGTCGGCGTCGTCGGGCCGGATCACTTTATACAGTCCGCTGACGGCGCCGACGGAGGGGTCGGCAAAGTTCTCCACCAGGCGCCGCACAGAATCGGAAGCAAGCATGGCGGAGGCGTCCGAGAAGACCACGATCTCGCCCCGAAGCCGGGGGACCACGTCATTCAGAACGGCCATTTTGCCGCGATTTTCAGCGAAGGCCAGCACGCGCAGCCAGCGGCCGTCTTCGAGGTCGCGCGCGATGGACTCGGTTTTATCGCTGGATCCGTCGGAGGCGATCACGATCTCCATGCGATTGATCGGGTAATCCAGCAGGAACGAATTTCGGATTTTGCGTTCGATCACGCGAGCTTCGTTATGCGCGGGAATGAGCAGCGAGACGGTGGGCAGGAACGGAGCCTTCTTGGCCGGCCGTCGAACGATGAGACCGAGAGCGAGGAGCACGAGCGGATAGCCGATGTACGCGTAGAGCGGAACAGCCACCGCGATCCAGAAAATGAGCGGCATCAGTTTATACCGTGCAACCTTCCATGGCCAGCGCGAGATCGGCGCCGGCCGGTTGGTGGAACTCGCGGAACCATAGTTCTAGCATCAAGAGCTTCCATAAATGGTGATGATTGTTGCGGCGTCGGCGGTCATGTTCGTTGAGAAGCTCGGTGACGAATTGCGGCGACACCATACCGCGGTCGAGGAACGAGCGGCTGGTTAGGTGGTCAAAGAGGAAGCTTCGCATGGGGCCCCGCATCCAGATGGCGAGCGGCACTCCAAAGCCGCGTTTGGGCTGATTGAGCAGAGCAGGGGGCAGGCGATGGCCCACGGCTCGAATGAAAATGTCCTTGCCGCGGTTGTTTTTCAATTTCCAGGCGTGCGGGATTCGCGATGCCAGCTCCGCGAGTTCGTCATCGAGCAGCGGACAACGGATCTCGAGCGAGTTCGCCATCGACATACGATCCACTTTCACCAGCATGTCGCCGGTGAGCTTGGCGGTGGCTTCGAAGTACATGGCTTGCGACAGAATGCCGGCGCCTTCGGGGAGCAGGCAGTGCGCGAGTGCACGGGTCAGGAACGCGGCGTCGGCCGGCGGGGCCCACTCGGGTGTCAGCAAACGCTCGGTCAAGTAGTGAGGGGAGGCATTTTCGAAGTAGCGCTCGAGCGCCGATGGGCGGCTGATCATCCGAAGATAGTTTTTTCCGTAAGTCGAATAGGGCAGCAGATCGGCGATGCGCGAGAGCAGCGCGCGCAGGGTGGCAGGCATATAGTCGGCGGCGCGCAGCCGTTGCACTTGCAGAAAGCTTTCGTAGCCGGCGAACAGTTCGTCGCCGCCGTCGCCGGTGAGAGCAACCTTGACATGCTGCGCTGCGAACTGGGAGACGAGATAGGTGGGGATGGCGGACGAATCACCAAAAGGCTCGTCAAAGTGCCGGACCAGTCTGCCAGCCAACTCCACCGAATCGGGCCGGACGATCAGCTCGCGGTGCTCGGTGTGGTACCGGAGGGCCAGGGCGGCGGCCAGTGGGAGTTCGCTAAAGCCGGGCTCGTCAAAGCCGATCGAGAATGTTTTGACGCGATGGGGGCTTTGCAACGCCATGGACGCGACCACGGACGTGGAATCGATACCGCCGCTCAAGAACGCGCCGAGGGGGACGTCCGACATCAGGCGCATCTTGACCGCCTGGTCGAATGTTTTGCGCACGGCATCCCGGGCTTCGGCTTCGTTCAATTCGGAGCTGGGCTGCGCGGCGGGTGGGGGAAGCTTCCAATAGCGACCTTCCTCCACGGAGCCATTGGCCCGATAACGCAGCCATCCACCGGGCGCGAGCTTGCGGATCGCGAGATAGGGAGTCCAGGGATCGGGAATGTAATTGAGCAGAAAATAGAGCTGAAGGGCTTGGCGGTCGTGTTCCAAGGGCACGCCGGCGGCGCGCAGACACTTCAGCTCGCTTCCAAAATACAAGCCTTCGGGAAGCGCGGCGTAGTAAAGCGGCTTCTTGCCAAAGCGATCGCGCACCAGGAGCAGCGATTGTTCGCGCGAGTCCCAAATGGCGTAGGCAAACATGCCGCGCAGGCGGTGAATGCCCGAGACCCCTTCCTCTTCGTAAAGGTGCACCAGGACTTCGGTGTCGCTCTGGGTGCGGAAACGGTGGCCAGTGCGAATCAGGGACGCGCGCAGTTCGCGATAATTGTAGATCTCGCCGTTGAAGACAACCCAAATGGTCCCGTCTTCGTTGGAAATGGGCTGGCGGCCGGTGGCAAGGTCGATGATGCTAAGCCGCCGCATGCCTAAGCCGGCACCGCCGTCGATGCGATAGCCTTGGTCGTCGGGACCGCGATGCCGAATTTCGTCGCACATGGCGCGCAGGCCGCCAGGGTGAGCGTTCTTTGAGGGCAGAAAATATCCGGCTATTCCGCACATAGGGTTCCGGGGAAAACTTTGCGATCGCCGCGCCAAATCGCATTTCGAATCCGCCAGGAGTTGGTCAACTTGTGGCTCACGGCGCTACCGCCTCGGCCGCGCCTGGGCGGTGACTTCAAACCGGATTTGCAATTGCCGGAGCCGTACGAATTCTCGCATGAGCTGATCGATCTGGCGGAGCAGATCCGCGGCCACCGATTTCCCATCTTCGGCGCCACAATCGACACCGGGCCCGAAATTCACTGGCGGCGGGATTACGTGCGGGGCATCGAGACCGGTCTGGATTACTTCCGGCGCATTCCGTATCTGGATACGGCGCGCGTGGGCGATCACAAAGTGATTTGGGAGTTGAACCGGCATCAGCACTTGGTGATTCTGGCCGAAGCCTATTCGCTGACGGGAGATTCCACGAATCTGGACGAGATCTGCGCGCAGCTGGAGAGCTGGATGGCTGGGAATCCGTTTCACCGCGGAACCAATTGGGCGAGCGCGCTGGAGGTGGCGTTCCGGGCGCTTGCGTGGATCTGGATCGATCATCTGGCGGGGCGAAATATGCCGGTGCCGTTCCGTGCGCGATGGCTCCATATGCTGTACCTTCATGGTTGTCACCTGGCGAATAATCTCTCGTTCTATTTCTCGCCGAACAACCATTTGGTGGGGGAAGCGCTGGTTTTGCACGCGCTGGGGCTATATTTTTCGGGACTCCCTCGGGCCTGGCGCTGGGAGGAACTGGGCGCGCGCGTGATGCGCGAGCAGATGGATCGGCAGATCCGGGCGGACGGCAGCAACTTCGAGCAGTCGACGTATTATCAAGTCTACGTGCTCGATATGTTTTCGTTGCACGCGGCGCTGGCAAGCCCGGGTCCTGCATATCTCGCCAAACTGGAGCAGATGGCGGAGTTTTTGCTTGCGATTTGCGGCCCGTCGGGCCGCTTGCCGCTGCTCGGAGACGATGATGGCGGACGCCTTTCGCCGATTCGGATCCAGAGGCCTAACGAGGCGGGAAATGGGTGCCGATCGCGGCTTTTCCCGGATGCGGGATTGGCGATAATGACGTGCGGCGACACACACGCCATTGTGGACGCCGGGCCGTTCGGCGCCAGGCGCGGGGGTCATAGCCACTCTGACACGTTGAGCATCGTGGTGCGTTGCGGGAACGATGAAATACTGATCGATCCGGGAACCTATACCTACACCGGCGATTCGGAATGGCGCGACTGGTTTCGCGGCAGCGAAGCGCACAATACGATTCGGATCGATGGGCGCGATCAAGCCGTCCCACGCGGGCCGTTCGGGTGGAGCGATAAACCCGAGGTCGCGATCCTCGACTGGCGCACGAATGACGAGCGCGACATCGTCGAAGCCGAATGCCGTTACGCGGGGTTCACCCATCGGCGGCGCGTGGAATTTCAGAAGCCGGATTTGTTCGTCATTACCGATGACGTGAGCGGACCGCCGGGGCCGCACGATGTCGAACAGTTTTGGCACTTAGGATCGGACGAGGCGCGGGCGAAGCTGGTTTTGCCGGACGATGCGGAGCTCGTCGAAAGCTGGCGATCGACAATGTTCGGCGAAAAGCATCGATCGCCCATGTTGCGTGTGCGTCGGCGCAGCGACTTGCCGCTGCGGTTGGAGGCGCGAATCGAACTCAGTCGCTGAGCAGGTGCAGCACGATGCTGCGATTATGCGGGCGCTCTCGATGTTCGAACAGGTAAACGCCTTGCCAGGTTCCCAGCGCCAGCTGGCCCTGGTGAATTGGGATCGAAAGCTGCGTTTGCGTGAGCGCCGCGCGGATATGCGACGTCATGTCGTCGGGCCCTTCGGCGGTGTGCCGGTAGAGGCGCGTGTCTTCCGGGACCAGGCGGGTGAGGAAATCGGCGAGATCGGCCACGACGTCGGGGTCGGCGTTTTCTTGGATCACCAGCGAAGCCGAGGTGTGCTGGCAGAACACTGTCAGGAGGCCGGTTTCGGTGGGGTGCTGGGCCAGCCAGCGCTCGATTTCACGTGTGAAATCGTAAAGGCCCTTACCGCGCGTCGCGATGTGAAGCTGGTGGGTGAACTGCTTCACTCGGGCGCTTTACTCTACGGTGACGCTCTTGGCCAGATTGCGCGGCTGATCCACGTCGCAACCCCGGCGTACGGCAATGTGATACGCGAGTAGCTGCAGGGGCACGATTTCGAGGATCGGCAGGAGCAGCTCGGTGGTCGATGGAATCGCGATGGTGTAGTCGGCGATTTTGGCGACTTCGGCGGCGTCTTGCTCGCACACCACCGCCACGACGATGCCCTCGCGCGCCTTCACTTCTTGTATGTTCGAAAGCGTCTTCTCGTAGCGAATGCGGCTCTCTTCGCTATCGGGATCGCGCGTGGCGATCACTACGACGGGCAGATTTTCATCGATCAGAGCATTCGGCCCGTGCTTCATCTCGCCCGCCGGATAGCCTTCGGCGTGGATGTAGGAAATTTCCTTTAGCTTGAGCGCACCTTCGAGCGCGATGGGGAAATGGATGCCGCGGCCGAGGAACAGGAAATCGGATGCGCGGAACAGCTTCTTCACTAATTCGTCGTCGATGGATTCCTGGCTCAATATGGCTTCGAGCTTGCCGGGCAAGCGCACGAGTTCCTGGACCAGCTTGCTGGATTCTTCCGCGCTCAGCACTTCGCGCACCTGGCCCAGGTACATGGCGAGAATGAAGAGCGCGGTGAGCTGCGAAGTAAAAGCTTTAGTGGACGCCACGCCAATTTCGGGACCGGCGTGCGTCATCAGCGTGCCGGAGGCCTCGCGGGTGATCATGGACCCCACGACATTACAGATGGCCAATGTTTTGGAGCCGTGCTGCTTGGCTTCGCGCTGCGCGGCCAGTGTGTCGGCGGTTTCGCCGGATTGCGAAATCACCACGGTTAGCATGTCTTTGGAGACGATGGGATCGCGGTAGCGGAACTCGCTTCCATAATCGACTTCCACCGGAATTCGCGCCAGCTTCTCGATCATGAACTTGCCGGCCAGGGCTGCGTGCCAGCTGGTTCCGCACGCGATGATTTTCACCGACTGAAATTCCTTGAAGGCTTTGGGACTGATGTCCATCTCATCGATGAACACGCGGCCGGTCTCCTGGCCCACACGGCCGAGCACCGTATCGCGCACCGCGCGCGGCTGCTCAAAGATTTCCTTGAGCATGAAATGCTTGTAGCCGCCTTTTTCGGCCATGATCGGGTCCCACAGGATATGCGTGACCTGGCGCTTGATGGGGCGGCCGTTGAAATCGGTGAGGTGAACGCCGTCGGGCGTGAGCACCGCGATATCGCCATCACCCAGGAAGAACATGTCGCGGGTGTGGCTGAGGATGGCGGGGACGTCCGACGCGACGAAGTACTCGCCATCGCCCAGGCCGATCACCACCGGCGGCCCCATGCGTGCAGCTACGATTTTGCTGGGATCGGAACTGGCGATCACGCTGAGCGCGAACACGCCCTTGAGCTCGCGCACTGCCCGGCGAACCGCTTCTTCCAGGTTGCCCTCGTTATATTTTTCGACTAAGTGCGCGATCACCTCGGTGTCAGTCTCGGTGATGAACTTGTGGCCTTCGAGCTGGAGCTGGTGCTTGAGCTCCAGGTAATTTTCGACGATGCCGTTGTGGACCACGACGATATCGCCGGTGCAATCGCGATGCGGATGAGCGTTCTCTTCGCTGGGACGCCCGTGCGTGGCCCAACGCGTGTGGCCGATGCCGTAGGGGCCGTCCATGGGACTGATGCGCAAAGCGTCTTCGAGATTGCGGAGCTTTCCCGAGGCCCTTCGAACTGACAGATGATGGTCGCCGTTCAGAACCGCGATTCCAGCCGAATCGTAGCCGCGATATTCCAGGCGGCGCAGGCCATCCAGAATGATGGGGACGGCTCGTCTGTTCCCAATGTAACCGACAATGCCACACATGATACTAGGATACAGGGGAACCCCGCACCCCGTAGGTTATCCGCGCGGCCCAGTACTCCCATGCCGCTGGGCGACGGCATACGTTTCCGCTTTGGAAGTGTCAGGACTTACGACTACGTTGATTGCGTGAGGATGCTGCGAAAGATGCTCTTTGATCTGTTGCACATACTCATCCTTGTAAAGGCCAAAAGGATCGTCGAAACAGATATTGATGTAGACCAGGTGTTGTGCGTCGCCCTTCGGGTCGAAGCTTTCCAATTGGCTCTTGGCTTTCGCGATATCGCAGTCGAGTTTGCGAAAGAATCCGCCCTCTAATTGATGGCTAGCTTTGCGCACCACCGATGGTTCCCGACGGAATCCTATTTCTTTGTCGGATATGTTGATAGTCTTTACTTCACACAACACTCGTTCGTGATCGCGCTCGCCTTCAAGATCGGGTGTCTCGTCGCTGGATACATCAATGAAGCGCACCTTCGAGCAGCCCTCGCATTCCCTGAGGTACCTATAGGCGGATGCCTCGCCAAGAAAATTGAAAAGTTGATCAAATCTCTGGCGTTTCCCATCTCTGCGCAAACAGTGAGACGCCTTGTCCTTGAGATCCTCCCACGCAACAGGATCAGCGCTCTGTAGGTCTTTCTCCCAGATAGCAAATGTCGCAAAACAACTCCGGTCCCGCAGGTGGTCGTCGAAGTCGCGGAAATATGCGTCTGGATGTGCCGAGTCGGCCAGAAGGTCCTTTAGCTCGTAAAACCGCGGAAACTGGTTCCGGAATGACGGGCCGCCGATGACCTCTCCCGGTTGCTGCACGCTGAGGTGAACATGGCCTTGGCCCGCGATCTGGGTGTACATTGCATCCGGCGCGAGATCGATCTCGCCGGGCCACGCAACCGCGCCGCAATCAATAAAGACCTGCTCGAAGAACTGCGCATCCAGCAAGGGCGCGAGCGCACCCGTCAGATCCTCTGGCTGTAACTGCACAAACCCCGCGAGTCCGTCCTTAAAACGAACATAGAGGCGGTAGCCTGGCTGTGATTTCACTTCCACGACGTCCCAATACATAAAACACAGCTCATGGAAGCGGATCAATCTTCGCCGGCAAGGTGTTCTCGCGGCAGAGCCGCCAGTCTTCCAGAAGCTCCTCTCTATGTATCATCGCCCATTCCTGCACCAGACTCAATGCCCGGCGGGGAAGTTGGCCATTGCTAATTTCCAGGGTATCGAGGTCGATCGTGGCCTCGAATTCACCGTACCGTGCGTGAAAATGAGGCGGCGCGTGATCGTTAAAGAACATTCTGATCAAAATTCCATAGAATGTACTAATCGTGGGCATCCCGCGGCGCTGATTGTAACAAGGTCAAGGGTCTTTCTCACAGCCCTTTGCGAGCGCTAGGCCGGAATAGGATCTCCCAGGCTGCGCGCGGCGTGTTCCAATACCAGTTTCACCTGCTCACGCGACACACCAGGAAACCATTCCAGGAACTCATCGACAGTTGCGCCGCCTTCTAAATTTGCAAACAGGGCGGAAACAGGGACGCGAGTCCGCCGAAAGGCCCATGCGCCGCTCAGTTTATCGGGATGGCGTTCGACCGCAGAACAGGCGCTCCAATCAATCATCGCTTCAGCTCCACTATCATTGTCTCTAAACCTGCTTCCAAAATATGGTCGTGTCGCACCAGGATCCATCAGGAAACAGCGCGTAGTTGGGGATCACGCCGACTCGGGTCCAACCTAGGCGCGAGTACAATCGCTCAGCATTGTCGCCGGTGACGGTGTCCAGCACCAGGAGTGTCTTGCCTGCACGACGGCTGGCGACTTCGGCGGTTTCCATCAGCCGCTGCGCGACCCCTCGTTTCCGAGCTGATCGCATGACGAGCAACTTGGCGATATCCGCTCGATGGGGCTGGTTTGGAGGCCAAGGAAAAACGATCTGGACCGTTCCCACCAACTTCGAATCAATAAAGGCAGCCAACAGGATACGGTCCCCGCGCGCCACTCCCTCTGCAACCTGCTCGAAAAAAGACTCGGCTTCGGGCTTCGTCAGCGATGCCATGAAGCTCACCGACGCTCCGCCCGCAACGCAATCGAGGAGAACGTCGGCGAGCTCGCCCACGTAGTGACGGCCCTCTTCGGCCATCAGTTGTCGAATCTCGATCACGAAAACAGCTTACGATACGGGCAAGACTCGCCGCAGGAACTCCAGAACACCGGCGTTGAGCTCCTGGTGAAAGCGCGCGCGATCGAAGCCCTCGGGATCTTGCGACGGGGCGAACGCCGGGCTGGTCATGGCCTTGGGGAAAGGGCTCAGGAAAGAGAAATGCCCGGCGTTGGCAGCGGCGCGGTGTTCGATGAGCGTCTGGTCTGGCAGGCCGGCCTTGACCAGATCGGCGTGGAACTCTGGCGTGATGGTGTCTTTTTCGCCGGTCCACAGGAGAATTGGGATTCGCACATCGCGCAATGCGCCTGCGCTCATGAACCAGGGAGTTGCCGGAGTCAGCAAGACCAGTGCTTTGACGCGCGGGTCGGGGTCAACTTCAATCTGCCTTGGCTGACGATCCGGTGACTCGCGCGGGAATGAAGTGGCGAGACCGCCCGCGACGGCCAAAGCTGTATATCCGCCCATCGAGTGTCCGATGATGACCACTGTGTCGGGCAATAGGCCGCGTCCGAAAGTTTCGCTTGCGAACGCCCAATCGATCACCTGGCGGATGTGGCGCGGGCGGTTGCTGAGATTGTCGACCGTGTCAACCAAGTGGTTATCGTTCCGGTTGTTGCCGGGATGCTCGGGCATCGCGACCACAAAGCCATTGCCTGCCAGATGTGCCGCGAGCGTGCGATGCGACATCGGTGTTCCGCCGCTGCCATGGGAGATGACGACGAGCGGGAAGGCCCCGACTGCGATGGGCGCGTTTTGCTCGGGCGAATCGCTCGGATATAGGACGAGCGTAGGGAAGGGTAACTCAAAGGTACGATCGCTTATCGTCATTATCGGCCCCATAACAGCTTGCCGATCAGGAACGCCGCGCCCAGCGCAAATCCGATCAAGGCTTGATATTCGCGATTGCGAACGTACAAATCCCAACGGAAACGCTGTTCGCTCTTCATTGGGGCGAACGTCGGCCACAGCGCTGGTACTCGCGCGGCGTAGGCGGTGAAGCTGGGGAAGAGCTGACTGAGGTGCTGCTCTTCGAGCTCAATCGCCGGCAGATAGATCAGCAGAAAGACCGCGCCGAACAGGACGGCCAGCATCCACCGTCGCGAGGCGATAGCGAATCCAGCCGCCGCCAGCAGCGTGCCCAGGTACAAAGGATTGCGCACGTAGGCGTACGGGCCGCTTTCCGCCAGGCGGATGTTCTTCTCCACATGCCCGGTGGCCCAGGCGCGCAACGCGAGTCCCAACGCCGAAACCGAAAGACCCAGCGCCAACGATCTCGCGTCCGGCTGCGAGAACCACGCGAACGCCGCGACCATGATGAAGCCGCAGGTCACACGCAGGCGCGCCACGAGATCGGCATAGGGCTTGGGAAAGACGCTCATGTGCCAGTCGATCCGGATCAGCGATCTTTGTGCGCCGCAAGAATCGGAACCAGCGCCTCGAACACTTGATCCGGAGTGATCTCTCGCATGCTGGCGTCGGGCTCGGCCGTCCTGCGGTAGTTGGTCGTCGCGTGCGGGCTGCGCAGCACCGCGATGGTTCCGCCGTACGGGCCGTGCCGCGCCGGATCCGTCGGCCCGAAAATAGCGACGCCCGGCTTGCTGAGCGCCGCAGCCAAATGCAGCGGACCACTGTCCAGCCCGATCACCGCCGTCGCTCGGCGCGTGGCGTAGATCAGGCCGGGCAGCGTCGACACGTGCGTTTCGGCCGATTTGATATGAAGATGATGCGGCGCGTCGACGACCAAAGGCATGCCCGCATTCGCGGCGCAATCGCTCGGCAAGCTGGGAATAATATTCGAGCGGCCATTGCTTGGCGCCCCAGCCGGCCAGGGGACTTGCGAGCACGAAGTCGCGGTCGGGCAAATCGGCTTCCTGCGCGCCAGGCGGCAACGGAAACGTGCGCAGGATATTGGAAGCGCCCGCCGCGGCCGCGAGATCCAGGTTACGCTCCACCGCGTGATACGAACGAATGGGCACCTTAGTGGAATAAAACCAGGACGCCGCCGATTCGCGAGCATACGCGGCATTGAATCCGAAAATGCGTTCGGGCCGCGCCAGCGTAGCCACCAGCGCCGACTTCACCAGGCCCTGAAAGTCCACCGCAAAATCAAACCTGGCTGCGCGCAATTCGCGCCAGGCCTGGCTCAATCCGGCGAATGTGCGGCGGTCCAGATGCACCACGGAATCGACATATGGATTGCCTTCAAGCAACATACCCCATTTCGGATCGATCACCCAGGTGATCTTGGAGTGCGGGATGCTGTGCTTCAGGCTCGCCACAGCGGGCAGCGCGGCGATCACATCGCCCATGGAACCGAGGCGGACAGCCAAAATGCGCGGGCCGGTCATTTGTCTAGTTTCCTGCCGGTGCCGTTCGAGCACGTGCTCGATGAAGCGCTCGGTCAGATCGGTATCGTCAGCCGGGCCTCCGTTGCCGCAGACCACATAATCCACCATCGATAACGCGGCCACCAGCTCGGCCCTGGCGCGTTGCGATAAGAGCGGGCGCGCGGGATTCGTGACTTCGACCACGAGCAAGCTGCCCGGTTCGCAAGCCTGTCGTAGCCGCGCAACATGTTCGGCGAGGAGCGGGTCGAAATGCCCGGAGATCCATTGGGCGGCGTGATTCTGCAGCCGCTCCTGGAGTTCGCGGAGCGGAATGATTTTCGATCGAGTGTCCAAAAACAAAGTCTAACAGTTACGTTGGGGTTCGCGAGGGTGCGGCGCGGGCAAATGCTAGAATCACGGCTGGAAGCTAGTCTTGGCCGGTGCTGGGCCTGGTCTTCAAAACCAGTTGTGCGGCACTTTGTGTCGCGGGTGGGTTCGACTCCCACTAGCTTCCGCCAGCCCCTACTTCTTCGGCACCGCCATCCCCTTCATCTTCTTCTGAAACTCCGGATACATCGTCTCCGCGCCGCCTAACGTGGCCTCCAACGGGATTCCATATTTTGCCGCGAATTCCGAGACAAATGGATTTTGACCGGGCAGGAAATTCGGCACTAAACCGCGCGGCTGGTTCGCAATCTCGACAACCGATTCGCACGGATACAACCAGTTTTGCCCCTCTTCACTGATTCGCCGAAACGCTTGGGTTCGCACGAACGGCTCGGTCAAATTCGCCGGGTCGCTCACTTCGCTCACGTGCACCATAACATCTCCGTGCCGCATGAAATGCTCGATCAAGGTCGCCTGATCGCTCTCCGGCAGTCCGTTGCGCCTCAGATAGCCTTCCTTCATGTGAGTTGTGTAGACCGTCAGCGTGTTGCCTTCCCACTTGCCGGTGGAAAAGCCCATCCAGGTATGAACGGCGGCCTCGGGCGGATGTGGCCGGTCATCCATCCAGATAATGCGATTTTGTTCGTATGTGCTGATATACAACCGGATGTCCTGAAGTTTTTGCGACTGAGGATCGCGCTCTTCCCAAATCCGCAGGTTGAGCGGGCCGCCCAACAAATATGGAGCAACGTGAACCTGGCACTGATGTTCGGGGACGGTCACGCGAGAAGGACTCCAGGCCAGCCCCACCGCACGCGCAGCTTCGGTGATGGGAACACCAAGGTAGTCAGCGATCGCGGGATTACCGACACTCTCCTCATGCGCCGCGGGCGACCATGCGCCGCTGAGGTCGATGCCCGGCTGCGAGCTCATCGAACCGGAAAATTGCGCCCACGCTCCCGGCGATTGCGCCAAGCCCGCCAATATCAAAACAACTAGTGAACTTTGCCTCATAATTCCGGCCTCATTTGCTCCCCGAAGCGGTCAGGCTTCGGTAAATCGAACTCACAAAGCTGATGGCGGTCCCAGGGCCCTCCTTGGCGCTCCAGCGCGCGTCGTAGTCCTTTGTGAACCCGGCCGTCTGAATCTGCTCCAGCGTCATGCCCTTCTTGATGGCGTCCTTCACGCGATCGCGCACGATGGTCACCATGTCGCGGTATTCCACCACGTCGAACTCGTCGCAGATGCGGCCGTGGCCGGGGATGATGTACGTGCCGCCTTCTTCTTCGTGCTTGGGGATCGCGATATCGATAATGTTGTTCAAAGCGTCGATCTCGCCTTGGATTCCGCCGCCCCGTTCCACATCGATGAAAGGATAGCTTTCGGTATTGAACACATCGCCGGTTGCCACCACATCGGAGCGGCGAAAAACCACCAGGCTGTCGCCGTCGGTATGGGCCGCGGGCTGCCAGCGAACTTCCACCGGCTCTTCGTTAAAGAAGACTTCCTTCTGCCCGGATACATAGGTGTCGGTGGGCCACGCCCCGGCCGGGGCCGCCGCCCTTTGGCCGCTGGGAGCGCTCAAGCGGTCCAAAACATTTTCGTGCGCGATGATCTGCGCGCCTTTTCCGGCATCGGCGATGTCGCCGGTGACGTTTGCGCCGGTGATGGTGACACCGATGTTGCGCAAAGCCTCGTTGCCGCCGGTCTGGTCGGGATGCACGCAGGTGTTGATAATGTATTGCAGCGGTTTATCCGATAGCTTGCGGATCGCCGCGATTAGCTTGTCGGAGTTTTGCGCCAACCCGGTATTCACGATGAGAACGCCGGTGTCGCCGATCTGGACCGCGACATTCCCGCCGACTCCGTGGATCATGTACACATTGCCCTGCACGTGGATAGTTGTGAGGCCGTCCTCGACGCGATAATCGTCCCACGGGGGCTGGTTTTTCTGCCCGAAAACAAGCCCGGCAAACGCAAAGATTCCGATGGCGGCAGCAGCGCCTGTGAATATCAGCTTGGCCATTGACGCCCCCATCTTATCACCGGCGGTGAACTTCCCGAGGGGCGGGAATTTGCCGCGGGATTACAATATAATCAGAATCGCCATGAACAAGACAATCAGTCTCACGTTGGCCGCTTTTGGACTGCTGGTTTCTACACTGCCGCTGTCCGCCCATCATGCTTTCTCGGCCGAATTTGATGTAAACAAGCCCGTAAAGCTGGAAGGCACTGTGGTGAAAATCGAGATGGTGAACCCACACGCCTGGTTTCACGTCGCCGTACCCAACCCGGACGGCACCACCACGGAATGGAAGATCGAAGGCGGCTCACCGAACGCGCTCATCCGCCACGGATTCACGAAGTACTCCATTCCCATTGGAACCAAGGTCATCTTTGAAGGCTTTCAGGCCAAAGATGGATCATTTCGCGCCAACGGCCGCGACATCACGTTCCCGGATGGCAAGAAGATTTTCCTCGGTTCCTCCGGCCAGGATGCGCCGCCGGCGCCCGATGCGAAGTAGCAGGAGCTAATGCCATGCGCACAATCCAATCTACGGCAATCCAAGTTCTGTTCGGCGGCACTGTCGCGCTGGTCGCGTTCGGTTTTGCCGCGAACGCGCAGCTAGCGCCCGTGAAGCCTGGACCCACGCCCACCGAGGCGAACATGTTTATCGCGACTCCCCCGAATTGGGTGCAGCCGAAGACGCCGTGGGGCGATCCGGATCTCGAAGGAATCTGGCCAATCTCTTACGTCGGCACCGTGATGTTCGAGCGATGCGCCGGAGGTTTTGGACCACGGCCAGCGAGTGCGCCTCCCTGCGATCAAAACAAAGCTTTCCTCACCGAGGCGGAATTCAAGGCCATACAGGACAGGGTCGCCAAGCAGCCGGATCGTTATAAGGAAGACGTCAAGAATGGCGAAGCCGGCCGAGCATTCCTGGCAGGCGTCATGGATAACTTTACCCCGCAGCGTCAAACATCGCTGATCATGGATCCGCCCAACGGCAAACTGCCGGAAATGACTCCCGAAGGCAAGCGCCTCTCCAAACTGATGAAGAGCAGCTGGCCACTTCCCGGTGAAAAGCTGGAATTCGACTCTTATACCGACTTCGATAGTTGGGACCGCTGCATCACGCGCGGCCTGCCCGCATCCATGTTCCCTTTTCGATATAACAATGGACTGCAGATCGTCCAGACGCCCGGTTATGT
Organism: Bryobacterales bacterium; assembly: GCA_963772905.1. Lineage (GTDB taxonomy): Bacteria > Acidobacteriota > Terriglobia > Bryobacterales > Bryobacteraceae > Palsa-89. Next base: position 127,330 of record CAVYZD010000004.1, read on the forward strand.
GGCGCTCCGCATGGAGATGATCCATGAGACGCGCATTGTCGCACTTAACGCTCCCCCGGTTTCTCCAGCCATCAAGGAATGGCTCGGCATTTCACGCGGGCATTGGGACGGAAATACGCTGGTGGTGGAAACTACGAACTTCAAGCCGGGCGCGTCGGCCACGAATACCGGCGTGATGGGATCGCCTCCGGGAAATCGTTTTCCGACCAGCGACCAAATGAAATTGACGGAGCGTTTCACGCGCCTGAACAAGGACTTTCTGATTTACCAAATCACGGTTGAGGATCCGGTAGTGCTCACGCGTTCCTGGACGGCGCGTTTTCCGCTGAAGCTCGACAACAGTTTCCAGATTCTGGAGTACGCGTGCACCGAGAATAACGACATGATTCCGCATTGGGTCAGCGTTTCGCGCGCGGAACGTGCTAAAGCCGCGGCTGCCGCAAAGGAACAACATTGATGACAACCCGGATCGCGGCAGCCCTCACGCTGGCGCTAGCCGCCATTTCCCCGTTGCGAACGCTGGCCGCGATTTCGGATCCCGTCAAGACCAGCGGCGGCAAAATATCCGGCGTTACGCTCGCTTCCGGCGTGCGCGCCTTCAAAGGCATTCCGTTTGCCGCGCCCCCCATCGGCGATCTGCGCTGGAAACAGCCGCAGCCGCCCGCGCCCTGGAAAGGCGTTCTAAAAGCCGACAAGTTCAGCCACGTATGCGTGCAGCCATCGGCGCCCAAGCGCGTCCCGAACAACGTCGCCGTGGATCTGCCGGATTCGCCCAAGACGAGCGAGGATTGCCTCTACCTGAATGTTTGGACATCGGCCAATCGCGCGAACGCGAAACAGCCGGTGATGCTCTGGATCTATGGCGGTGCATATAGCGAAGGCGCGGGATCCAGCCCGCACAACGATGGCGAAGCGCTCGCGCGCAAAGGTGCGGTGCTGGTCACGTTCAATTACCGTCTCGGGGCGTTCGGTTTTTTTTCCCATCCCGAGTTGACCAAGGAGTCCGGCCACAACGCGTCTGGCAACCAGGCGCTCGGTGACTCCATCGCCGCCCTTCAGTGGATACAGCACAACATCGCGGCGTTCGGTGGCGATCCGAATAACGTCACGATTTTCGGCCAATCCGCCGGTGCCTGCATGGTGGCCGCGCTGGTGGGATCGCCCGTTGCCAAAGGCCTGTTCCATCGCGCGATTTCCGAGAGCGGGCAGTGGATGGGGCTCGGCATGGCGCCCATGATGCCCCTCGCGCGAGCCGAAAAGGTGGCCGCTCTTGGTCCTCCTCGTTTTGGACCACCGGGGCAAGCGCCCCCGGAGCCCGACAAGCCCCTTCCGACGTTGGCCGAACTACGCGCGCGATCGACAGAGGAAGTCGTAAAGACGCTGCGCGGCTCGGGAATGATCATCGACGGCTGGATCGTGCCCGAAGATCTGTCGATCATCTTCGCCGAAGGCAAGCAGAACCCAGTGGACGTGATCGTCGGTTCTAACAAGGACGAGCATTTGGCGATGGGAGGCCGCGTGGCGTTCCGCGACACGCTGATGTGGGGGATGCGCCTATTCGCCGAGCGCCAGACCGCAATCGGGCAACACGCTTATTGGTATTTCTTCACGCATGAACCCCCGGTCGAGCCAGGTGTCAAGAATCTGAAGGCCACCCACGCCGCCGAAATCCCCTACGTTTTCGAAACACTCAGCGCGCCGCGTTCGATCCCGGATCTGAGTTCGCCCCGGCTGGCTGCGGCGTCGGAGCCGGACCGCGCGCTTGCCGACACGATCTCGTCCTATTGGGTGAATTTCGCGAAGACCGGCGACCCGAACGGCAAGGGGCTTCCAGAATGGGCTGCATTTAAGAATGGCGATCCGCCACACGTTTTGGGCGAGGTCAACGAATTTCCCGGCCCGGATGTCTTGAAGCCGTACGACGAGCAGTATAAGACGATGCTGTCCAAGCTGGGTGCGCCGCCGGCGACGAAGTAAAACTACTTCGGATACGGAATCTTCACCAGCCGATCGCCCTGGAACGCGCCCAGATAAATCGAATCGCCGACTTCCAAAGCCACCGAAACGCCGCTAATCAGCGGATCGTGCGCTGGCTGAATCGAAGATGACGCGAGCATGCATGTCCGCCGGGATTGATCTCGGCAACGCCAAAGCCCTGAATGCAAGGCCTGCCGCTGCCTTCCGGACAATCGCCGCGCGCGCCCTTCACCCCCGCCGCCAATATGCGGCCTTCTTTCGTCCAGGTCAGGTTGTCTGGCAGGAAGTCGACTTTCGCCGAGCCGATCACTTTCTCGCTGGCGAGATCGTACTTGAACACCTGGCGGCCGGCGAACTCGTTCACGTACATGTTCCGGCCATCGGCGCTCACTACGACTCCGTTCGGGATACCGAATGCGCGTGTTCATGATTTCCGACTCGCCCTTGCCTGGCGTCCAACGCGCGACGTAGCCCGTCACCGCGCCGCTGAACGGCCCGCCCGTGCCTCCCGAGGACAATCCCGTCGGATACGTGCCGACGAATCCGCCATCGGGAAGGATCGCGACGTCGTTATATTCGTGCGCCGCAACTTCGCATCCGCGCCACACCAGCGCCCAACTGCCGGCCGCTCGCTTCACTTCGTACATCTCGATGGACTGCCGCCCGCCATGGTTCACCACGTACAGCGCCCACGCGCCGTTGCGCCGCTTCCCGAGTGACTCGCCATGCGACACCAGTGCGTCGCCGATCGGACCGGGGCACGCAGCATCGCCCCACGATTTATCCGGCTCATCGGTCACCGCCATTTTCGTGAACGTCTTCTTCGACAGATCGTAGAGCGCCATGCCGAAGCCCGCGGAACCAGTGCGGCCCATATTGACGAACTGCGTAGCGATTAAGTATTTCCCGTCCGGCGTCAGTTCGAGATCCTCGGGCGAGTGCGTTCCGCACAGCACTTCGATGTCGCCGTGGACGCCGCATGGCGCGAGGGCCGGTCCCGCAGGGCCCTTCTCTTGCGCTCCAGCGACACCGGTAAGCGCGAGCGCCGCCCAAAGACTCAAACACGTTCTCAATCGCATGTCATCTCCCGTCCGAGTGATTCTATCGCACACATAGTACAATCGCCTTCGAGAATGCATGGCTAGGAAGCCAACAAGGTTGATGAAGACTATCATTTATACTGCGAGCGCGTGCATCGTGATTTTGCCCTGCATGGCGCAAAATCCTTCGACGAAGCAAAGGCTCGGGACTGAGTTCGGCATCTCCGCATTCGAGCGCGAATGCACCAAGTGCCATGGCAACGCCGCGGTGGAACGCGCGCCAACTCCCGCCGCGATCCGCCAAATGCCGCCTGAGCGAATCTACGCCGCGCTGACGACCGGCGTCATGCAGACGCAGGCGGCCAAATTGAGCGACGAACAGAAGCGCCGTCTGGCCGAATACATGGGAGGACGGCCGCTGGGAAGCGCCGCATTGGGTGACGCGAGCCAGATGCCCAATCATTGCCCGGCCGAGGCAGCGCTACCCGATCCAGCGAAGAGCCCGGAATGGAACGGATGGGGCGTGGATGTCCATAACACGCGATTTCAAGACGCCGAAGCCGCCGGATTGACTGCCGCGCAATCCCGAACCTGAAACTCAAATGGGCGTTCGGCTTTCCCTTGGGAGTTTCAGCTTTTGGACAGCCCTCGGTCGCTGCGGGGCGCGTCTTCGTCGGCTCCGACATCGGCTACGTCTACTCGCTCGACATGCACACGGGCTGCGTGTATTGGTCGTATCAAACCAAGGCGGCGGTGCGCACTGCCGCCACCATCGGCCGGACAGGCGCCGGCAAATCATCCCGATACGCCGTCTATGTCGGCGACATGCAGGCCAACGTCTACGCGCTCGACGCCGCGACGGGCGCTCTGCTGTGGACCAAACGCGTGGAGGATCATTTCAGCGCGCGCATCACCGCGGCGCCGACGCTTTACTCAAGACCGCCTCTACGTGCCCGTCTCAACATCCGAAGGCTTCTCCGCATCCGTGCTCGATTATCCGTGCTGCACGTTTCGCGGCAGCGTCGTCGCATTGAACGCCCAGACCGGCGATCAGGTTTGGAAGGCTTACACGATTCCAGAACCCAAGCCGACGAAGAAAAACTCGATCGGAACGCAACTCTATGCGCCATCTGGCGTCGCAGTCTGGAATTCGCCGACGGTCGACGCCAAGCGTCACGCGATTTACTTCGGGGACGGCGATTCGGCCACCGAGCCCGCGCCCGAAACATCGGATTCCATCCTGGCCGTCGACATGGACACCGGCAAACTGCTCTGGCATTTTCAAGCCGAGCCCAACGACGCGACGCTCGGCGGCTGCTTTGGCAAGATCAAGACCGAAAACTGCCCGGAACATCCCGGTCCCGACTGGGATTTTGGCGCCTCGCCGATCTTGAAGACAATCGGACGGACGCGATCTTCTGCTGGCTCCGAATAAAAGCGGCATCGTTTTTGCGCTGGACCCCGATCGCAAGGGCGCCGTCGTCTGGAAAACCGATCTGTCCGAAAAGAAGGGAACTCGCAACACCAACCTGGTCTGGGGCGGCTCGGCGGACCGGCAGAATCTCTACGTCGGCTTGGTGACGGGCTCGATTACCGCTGTTCAGTTGGCCACCGGCGAAAAGGTTTGGACCACCCACCTGACGCCGCCCGGCAGCCGCGATTCCTATGCCGCGGCGAGCAGTGCGATTCCCGGAGCCGTATTCATCGGCGGGACCGACGGCAAGGTTCACGCGCTCGAATCCACCGACGGCAAGGAGCTGTGGAGCTTCGACACCGCTCGCGATTTCACCACCGTGAACCAGGTTTCCGCGCACGGCGGATCGATCGGCTCCATCGGTCCGACCATCGCCGGCGGAATGGTTTTCATCGGCTCGGGCTATAGCGTGGTCTCCGGAATCGCGGGAAATGTCCTGCTGGCGTTCGCTCCGCAATAGCCCTCGCCGCGCGCATTTCCGGTCCGGTTTGCGTATTACGACCCACGCGACATGGGCGTAAAACCTCAGGATGGACGGCGGATCTGCTGTGTTTACATGGATTACCGAAGCAGCGGCATTTGGTTCTGGGATTGCACCAGCCCTGCGCGGAGGCAAAAGACCATGCGAAAGGTGCTTTACATCGTAGTGTTTTCCGCGCTGAGCCTGCCCGCAATTGCGGCTGAGCACAAAGTTCCCCCCACGCCGCAAATCGAGCGGGGACAGGACCTATTTACCAACTCCAGGAAAGGCGCCACCGCCTGTAAGACATGCCACTCGCTTGGTGGCTTTGGAACGGCCATTGGACCGGATCTCACAAATATGGCCAGCAACGGCAGCGTGCATTCCATTGTCATGACAATGCACATGACTATGACGGAATATGTTCGACGTGTGCAAACGGCCGTCAGCAGTTTTCCGGGCATGTTAAAAGGCAAAGTTGGCGATACGGTGCAGTATTACGACTTGAGCGTAATTCCGCCCGAATTGCGGACATTTACCGCGCGGCAGATCGTGTCCACGGAGCGGGACGAGAAGTGGAAACATCCACCCGCTATGGCAAACTATACGCCGCAGGAGCTGACCGACATCATTGCATTCCTGAAGTGGGCCAGCACGGGATCGGAGAAGGAAGTTACCGTGGATCAGCTCGGACCGGCCAAGTAAGCGCCGGCCCGGGATGCGCGGCTGGCCAAGTTCGCGTGGTCTTGACAGGTAGTGTTCAATGGAAGGTTATGGCATCTCCTCAAGCTTCCATCAACGATCTAACCATCAGCGGGCCGCTGTGGGAGTACATGCGGAGCGTCACGCTTCGCGAACCGGAAATACTGCGGCGGCTCCGCGAGGAAACAGCCCTTCTTCCCAGTTCCAATTGTCAAATATCCGCGGAGCAGGGCCAGTTCATGGCTCTGCTCTTGCATCTCATCGGGGCTCGCCGCACCATCGAGATCGGCGTTTATACCGGCTACAGCGCGCTGGTTGTGGCCCAGGCGTTGCCCGACGACGGCCGCATTATCGCCTGCGATATCAACGAAGAGTGGACCGCTGTAGCGCGCCGCTATTGGCGCGAGGCGGGCGTGGATCGGAAAATCGACTTGCGCATGGGCCCGGCGCTGGCCACTCTCGACGACCTGATCGCGAGCGGCCAAGGCAATCGATTCGACTTCGTTTTTATCGATGCCGACAAGCCCAACTACGCCAATTACTTCGAGCGGGCCCTGGTCCTTCTGCGCCCCGGTGGATTGATTGCCGTGGACAATGTACTCTGGTATGGTCGCGTGATCGATGCATCATTCGACGATCCTGATACGCGCGCCATCCGGACTTTCAACGCTCAATTGAGGGAGGACGACCGCGTGTGGTTGAGTATGCTGCCGGTCCGCGACGGTTTAACTTTGGCTTGTAAGAAGCCCTGAGGGGCCTGTAAGAAGCCCTGATTTGAAACTCGCGGTACTGGAACCACGCGAGCCTTGATAACGGTACGCGTGGGACGAAATAGTGATAGTCTTTTCGAGGGGATTCGCCGACCTTAGAAACTGATTGAGTGGGGCACGCTTGAGTGGTGTGAACAGAACGGAGGGTGGTTTGGTCCTTCTGCTCTTTGGACCGCCTGGCAGCGGCAAGGGAACGCAGTCAGGGAAAATTTCGCAATGGTTGGGCATCCCAGCCATCTCGACCGGCGACATGCTGCGCGAGGAAATCAAGGCTGGCTCGGCGCTGGGCAATGCGGCGAAAGCCATTATGTCCGGTGGCGGATTGGTCAGTGATGACCTGGTCAACCGGATGCTGGCGCAACGTGTGTCGGCGGCCGACTGCGCGCATGGCTTCCTGCTCGACGGCTATCCCAGGACCGTGGAACAAGCCGAGTACCTGGACCAGGTGCTCAACGAGCAGCAGTTCGAATCGCCGATCGTCCTGCACCTGGATGTTCCGATGGATGCCCTGGTCGGCCGGCTCACCTCGCGCCGCCAGTGCCCGCAGTGTAAACGCATCTACAACCTGCTCCACCAGCCGCCCAAAACTCCCGGAATTTGCGACGACGACGGAACGCCGCTGGTTACTCGCAAGGACGACAGCGAAGAAGTGGTCGGGGAACGCATTCGCACCTACGACGAAGTAACTCGGCCCGTTCTAGCCTACTACCAGGACCGCAAATATCATCAAATTCGCGGTGACCGCTCGCCCAGCTACATCTTCGAGGCGATTACCGGAATTCTGGAGCCAGTGGTCGCAAAGAACGGTTCCAGCTGCTGCAAGAAACCGGGCCCGGGCTCGAAAAACAACGGATCAGTTTGAAGCGCGGGTCAAAGCCATCGGATGCTTCGGCTGGTACAGGCCGATTTCGCCTCCGCCGGGAAGACGGATGTGGGTGATCGATCCCCACCGCTCTTTCTTCACTTCCGAACAGCCCACGCCCTTCTTCTTAAGCGCCTCGATCTCGGCCTTCAAATCGTCACACATGAAGTAGAGCTCGTGCCGGCCATTCTCTTCGGCCGGATGAACCGCCGCTTCCGCTGGAGGCAGCGCGAAGATCAGCCAGCCGTGCCCCGCGTCCACGGATTTAAATTCGAGCACATCCCGAAGGAAATCGCGATCCGCATCCGCGTCCTTGCTGTACACGATGACGTGTGCTCCGAAGATCATCTGTGCTCCTTACGACGCCAGCCGGCGGAATCTCAACCACCTTGGCGTGGCGCCACAGCCGCTCGAGCTCGTAGAAGTCACGCGCCTTGGGCGAAAAGACGTGAATCAGATAATCGCCGAAATCGGCCAGGATCCATTCGGCATTGGCGAATCCCTCGACGCTCACCGGGTATTCACCGCGCTTCCCTAATTCCTCTCCGATCTCTTCGCTGATGGCCTGGATCTGCTTGGGATTGCTTCCGCTGCAAATCACGAAGAAATCGGCGAACGAGGTGACGTCGCGCAAATCGAGCACGCGAATGTCGAGGGCTTTCTTGGCTTCAGCGGCTCGCACTGCAGTGAGCCACGGAGGAGTGGTGAGCGACGGGGCGGTGGGCTGGACGGCGGTGGTGCTTGTTTCTCGAATATGCTGCTCTCGAATAGGAAATCGATCTCCTACATCCATGCTACACTGAAATTTCCAATGCGACAATTGCTGACGTTGGTATTGTCACTTGGCGCTCTGGTTCTGCCCTCCTGCCTGGCTGCCCAAACGCCGATGGCTCGCCCGATAACCCGCCGAGCGCGGCTGAGATCCGTGCTCAGAAAGGTGTCGAGCTCGCCCAGATCGAGCTGCAGCGGATCAAGAACCTGGTGCGAGGCTGGCGCCTTGCCGCGCATCCGCGTGGAACAAGCCCAGGCAGACCTCGCGGACGCCCAGGATGAAGCGATCCTCGAACGCACCTTATACGGCCCATTTCCAGCCAAGGGCACAGGCGAGGAAACCTCTGAGGAAATGATCGCTGCCGCACAAAGGCGCGTGGATCGCCAACAGAAGAGGCTGGACCGGGCGCGCGAAATCGTCGCGGCGGGCGTGGCGGCGCAATCCTATGTGCTGCCGATTCAGGAAGAATTGACCCTCCGCCAGACCAGCGTGGATTTGGCTCACCTGCGCGCGCGCCTCATTGCCGAGGATGCTGCGCTGACCAGATCCCCAAGCCGGCGGACATTCCTGCTTCTCCGGCGATGGAGGACTTCGATCTCTTCGCCCAGGGCATGGAGCATTACGAAGGCTCCGGCGGATTTGAGGAATCGCGCGATCTGGCCCCACTCGAACTGGCCTTCGAAACCCGCTTCGCGCGGCCCTTGCCCATCAGCGCCGAAGGCGAAACCGAAGTGCACCGGGCGCTGGGCTTCGACCACCGCGGCCGCGTGGATGTGGCCGTGGATCCCAGCCAGCCGGAAGGCGTCTGGTTGCGCCTATATCTGAAGCTTCACAACATCCCCTACTATGCGTTCATGCATGCCATCCCCGGCAAAGCTACCGCGGCCCACGTCCACATCGGTCCCGGGAGCACTCGTCTGATCGCTCCAGTCAGCAGGCTCCGCACGAAGCAGGCCTCGCGCTCGCATAGCGCCGACTAGCGAATGGCCTTAGTCCCCCGCGTTTTTCTCACCGCCGAACAAATCCAAAAACGCGTGCAGGAGATGGGCGACCAGATCAGCATCAACTATCCCGACGGTCCCATATATCTGATCGCGATTCTCAAAGGCGCGTTCGTGTTCCTGGCCGATCTCTCGCGCGCCATCCGCACTCCCTCGCGCATCGAGTTCATTGGCATCTCCAGCTATGGCCGCGGCAAGACGTCCTCGGGGCAGGTCCGCGTTACCAAGGATCTGGATGTCTCCATCGAAGGTCATCACGTTCTCATTGTCGAGGACATCGTCGATAGCGGCGTAACGCTGACGTACTTGCTCAATGTGCTCGAACAGCGGCGTCCAAAGTCGCTCGCAATCGCGACATTGTTGGATAAGCCCGAGCGCCGCCTCCGCCCGGTCGACGTTTCCTACGTCGGCTTCAAAATCCCCGACGAATTCGTGGTCGGCTACGGCCTCGACTTCGCCGAAGACTATCGGAACTTGCGGGACATTTGCATTTTGGGAGAAGAGTGATCGGTTGTTAGTTGCTGGTTCTTGGTTGTTGGTCGCGGTTGAGAAAAGCCTGACCGCCTGACCACTACCGGGTCAATGCCGAAGTGTTATCGTGACCTCGAAGTGTGGCGGCTCGGATTGGATTTGGTCGAGACGGTTTATCGCTGCACGGCAGAATTTCCTAAGAGCGAAATCTTCGGGCTGAGTGCGCAAATGCGACGCGCCGCTGTCTCCATTCCATCCAATATCGCTGAAGGCCAAGCCCGCTCATCTTCCAAGGAATTCCAGCACTTTCTTTCGATAGCACTCGGATCCTTGGCTGAACTGGCCACTCAATTCGAACTAGCTCACCGGCTCGGCTATCTGGACGCGCAGTCCGAGATCGCACGAGCGCAGGCTGAATTGTTGGGCAAGAAGCTCCATCGTCTGCGAACCTCGCTCATTGATCGAGCGCTGCCTACCAACAACCAACAACTAACAACCAACAACTAAACCTTCACCGGCAGGTCCCGCGCCCCGCACACCGAATCGAACGCGTTCGCCTTATGGCTCCCATCGCAAAACGGCTTGTTCGCCGAATGTCCGCAGCGGCACAACCCAATCACCGTGCGGCCCCCGAGCCCGAACTCTTTCCCCTCGGCGTCGTGAATGCTGAAATCCCCTTCGACGCGGATCGATCCGTTATTGTTTATTGTGATCTTGGTTGCAGCCATGCATTGCGATAGTAGCAGATTGTCGCCGCGACACTGCTAGAATCCAGAGAGCATGATTCAGTTTGTCCTTGAGACGGACCGTCAACTGTTTGAAGACGCGTTCCAGTTCGCGCAGCAGCAGGTGCGAAAGCTAATCGAAAGCCAGCCCGGCTTCTACCCGATGTACACCGCCGAGGGCCGCTGGAAACACGAAGGCCAGGTCTGGACCAGTTGGTGCGACGGCTTCCTGCCCGGCATGATGTGGATCTTCCACAAGCGCAACGCCGCAGCCGGATCGCCCGACAAGTTTTGGCTGGAGCACGCCATTCACTATACGACGCCCCTCGCGCCGCGCCAAAGCGATCGCGACGTGCACGATCTCGGCTTCATGTTCATGTCCACCTACTATCGCTGGTACCGGCTGACACAGGATCCCAAGCTCAAGGACGCACTGATCGCCGCCGGCAAGACCGAGGCGCTGCGCTTCAAGGAGAACGGCCAGTACCTGCGGTCGTTCGTCGGCGAGAATTCGCTGTTCATCGACATCATGATGAACGTCGGGATCATCTTCTACGCCGCGCGCGAAACCGGCGACCGGCGTCTGCGCGACATCGCGTTGCGTCACTGCCTGACCACGCGGCGCGTATCTGGTTCGCGGCGACGGCTCCACGGCGCAGGAAGGCATCTTCGATCTGCAAACCGGCGAGTTTCTGCGCCAGAGCACGCAGCAGGGCTATCGCGGCGATTCCTGCTGGTCGCGCGGATTAAGCTGGGCGCTTTACGGTTTCAGCCTGTCCTACGAATACAGCCGCGATCCGCGATTTCTCGAAACCGCCGAAGCCTGCGCCGACTATTTCATCACCCATGCCAATAGCGATGGCGTCCCCGCCTGGGATTTCAACGCGCCGCCCGAGAGCCGCCGGATACTCGATACTTCAGCCGCCGCCATTGCCGCCTCCGGCCTTTTGCGCCTCTGCCGCCTGTTGCAGGATCCGGTGAAGGGCCATCATTATTGGTCCACCGCGGTTCGCATCCTGCGGACTCTCTGCGAGCAGCATGTCGCCAAGAAAGGACAAGAAATGGGAAGGCATCCTCAAGGGCGGCGTCTATCATCTGCCCAAGGAGCTGGGCGTGGATGAATCGGTGATGTGGGGCGAGTATTTCTTCGTGGAGTCGCTGGAACAGGTTCTGCAGCAGCTCGGCTAATGGACCCGCGGCCATCCTGCCGATAAATACACAGGATGAGCCTGCAACCCACGGTCAATTATTACGATCTTCTCCAGATCAACCCCAAAGCGGAAATCGAGACCATCGAACGCGTCTACCGCATTCTCGCCTCGCGCTATCATCCCGACAACCAGCAAACTGGCGACGCGGTGCGTTTTCGAATGCTCACCGAGGCCTATCAACTGTTGAAGGACCCGGTCAAGCGCAAAGAATACGACCGGCAGTTTGAGGTGAATCCCGCCGGGCCGCTGCCCATCTTTCTGGGGAAAGAGTTCGCCGAAGGGATCGATTCCGAGGCGCTCATCCGCATCGGCGTACTGTGTTTGCTGTACAGCAAGCGGCGCGCGAATCCCGATTATGCCGCGCTATCCCTCCTCGACATGGAAAACATCATGGCGTTCCCGCGCGAGCGGCTATTGTTCGCCCTCTGGTATCTCCGCGCGAAACGCTACGTTCTGCAAGACGATCGCAGCAGCTTCATCATCTCCGCGGAAGGCGTCGATTATCTCGAAGGCCAGTTGCCCACCAACCAGATTCTGTACAAGATTTTCCGCGACACCGAATCCGGCGTGATGGTATATCCGAAAGCGCTCACCTCCAAGACCTCGTAGCCTCCGGTGGGGCAGACCCTGGTCTGCGGCCGACGCCCCGTCGGCTCAGCCTAGCCACAACAGCGTGCTATTCTGAGTGCCGCATGCGGGCGCTGTGTTTGTTGTTGGTGGCGGCCACGGCTTGGGCGCAAACGGCGCCGATTCTGATCGACACCGACGCGGGCTCGGACGATTTCATGGCGATCGCTCTGCTGCTTTCCGACCCGACCGTCACGATTGACGCCATCACCGTCGTAAATGGGCTGGCTCACGTCGGTCCCGGCGCGCGAGAACATGACCCGCTTGCTCGATCTCGCCGGCCGCCAGCCGCGTTCCCGTGTTCGCCGGACGAGGCACTCCGTTGCGCGGCGCCGCCGAATTCCCACCTGAGTGGCGAAAGATTGCCGACGATCTTCCGGGCGTCGATCTGCCCGCCGTCATCGCGCGCGCCTGAATCGCAAGCCAGCCGCCGCTTACCTCGTTGAGCGCCTCCGAACAGGACCGCCCGTCCGCATCCTGGCGCTCGGCCCACTCACCAACCTCGCCGAAGCCCTGACCCATACCCCCGCGATCGCGAAAAACATTCAGGAAATCGTCATCATGGGCGGCGCTCTTCACGCGCCGGGCAACCTCGGCGACGGAGGTGTGTTCCACACCAAGAACACCACCGCGGAGTGGAACATTTTCGTGGACCCATTGGCCGCCTCCATCGTTTTCAAATCGGGCATCCCCATCCGCCTCATCGCGCTCGATGCCACCAACAAAGTTCCGATTGGTCCCGAGTTTTTGCGCGAGTTCGAATCCGAAGGGCGACCCGCCTCTCGGCCGCGCAGTAGCGGAGGTCTTGAAAGCCGATCGCGAAACCATCGACGCCGGCATCTTCTACGCGTGGGACCCGTTGGCCGCCGCCGCGTTGCTCAAACCCGCGATCGTCAAGACCGTGCCCGATTCACATCGAAGTGCGGCAAGATCCGCCCGAAGAAGGACGAACCGCCGAAACGCCCAGGCAAACCCAACGCGAACGTCGCCATCGACGCCGACGCCCCCGCGTTTCGCGCGCTATTCCTCGACGCTTTCACCCGGACCCATTGATGCCCCTGCTGCGCCAACTCGGGATCGGCAGCGCCACCGCGCTCGTGATCTCGAACATGATCGGCACCGGCATCCTGACCACCAGCGGATTTCTCGCCGGCCAGCTCGGGTCGGCTCAATTGGTGCTGTTGGTTTGGGGTGTCGGCGCAGTGTGCGCGCTCGCCGGAGCCTTCTGCTATTCCGAGCTCGGCGTGAATTTCCCGAGTTCCGGCGGCGAGTACGTCTATCTCACCGAAGCCTACGGACCCACTTGGGGTTTCATGACGGGTTGGATTTCCTTCTTTGCCGGATTTTCCGCCCCCATCGCCGCCGCCGCGCTCGCCTTCTCCGATTATCTCGGCCACTTCTTCGGCGTGCTGCGATTGGACAACACGCGCTTCGGCGCCCCACAGCTTCTGGCCAGCGCCATCATCGCGCTATTCACGCTCATCAATTGCTTGGGCATCCGCCGCACCGCGCGCGTGCAAAACGTCCTCACGTCCCTGAAGATTTTCATTATTCTGGCGTTCCTCGTCGCCGGCTTCGCCTTTGGGAACGGAGCCTGGGAAAACTTCTCGCATCCGGCCATCCGAACGTCCGTCACGCCCGTGTTCTCGCAATTCTTTCTGAGCTTGTTCTATATCTACGTCGGCTACAGCGGATGGAACGCAGCAACTTATGTAGCCGAGGAATTGAAGCATCCCGCTCGCACGCTGCCCTGGTCGCTCACCTACGGGACCGCGCTGGTCGCGGCGCTCTACATCGCTCTCAACGTCTTGTTCATCTTCGCCGTTCCGCTCGAAGAGATGAAGGGCGTCGTCGCAGTGGGCGCTCTCGCGGCCCGGCATCTTTTCGGACCTGCAGTCGCGGGGATATTCAGCGCGGGCATGGCGCTATCGCTTTTGGCCACTGTGAACGCCGAAGTCACCATCGGGCCGCGAGTCTATTACGCTATGGCGAAAAACGGCGCTTTCTTCAGCATGGCGGCGAAAGTCGACCCGCGCTGGCATACGCCCGTGATCGCGATCCTTTGCCAGGGCGTTTGCGCCATCCTGATGACCGTCAGCCCGTTCTTGAATCTGCTTTTGTACATCGGACTGCTGCTCAACTTCTTCGCAGTGCTCTCGGTGGGTTCGTTATTCGTTTTCCGGCGCCGGCCGGGCTGGCAGAAGCTGGGCGTCGTCAGCTTTGCGTATCCGCTGCTGCCCGTCTTTTTCGTCGCGGTTGGGATTTGGATGACGATCTTCGGCGTCATGCTGCGTCCTGCCATCTCTGGCGCCGCAGTGCTCACGGTCGCCGCCGGCGCGGCGGTCTACCACTTCAGGCTTCGGACAAAACCGGCGTAAACGCCGCCGGCGACCCTTGCAGCAGCTCCAGAAGCGCTTGCCCCGCGCGTTGGAATCGCTTCTTCCTCCGATGCACGATACCAACCGGCCGAAACAATTCGAAGCCCGCGATTCGAATGGGCACCAGCGCCCTTGCGCCACTTCTTCTTCCATGACGCGCGCCGGCATGATGCTGACGCCCGATCCGTGCGCGACAGCTTCCTTGATCATCTGGATATTGTCGAAGTGCAGCGTCACGTTCACGTGCACATGATGCTCGCGCAGGAAGCGATCAATATCCTTCCGGATCGGCAGGTCTTCATCGAATCCGATAAAATCCACGCCATCCAGATCCTGCGGGCTCACTTCGGAATTCTTGGCCAGCGGATGATACGGCGACGCCGCGATCGCCATTTGCTCCTGCCGCCACGGCAGCACCGTCACTTCCTTGGTCGGCTCCGGATAGCTGAGCAATCCGATATCGGCGCGATCCGTAACCACCGCTTCGTAAACTTTCTCCGGACGCAAGATACTCGATCTTCGATTCGCGCTTGCGGATAGCGCCGCAGGAATTCCTTTTCCAGGCGCGATGAGCTCCGACAAGCCAACCGAGTAAATCGAAGCCACCCGGACGGTACCCTTCCACCTGACCTTTCAAGATATCCAGCGCTACTTGAAATTCGTCTCGGCGATTCAACGTATCACGGCACATATCGAGATACAGTTTTCCCGCTTCTGTGACCGTAAGCGGACGCGTGCCGCGATCCAGAAGCGTCACGCCCATTTGCTCCTCGAGATCCTGCAGATACTGGCTCACCGCCGATTGGCTGATGCCATTCATCGACGCGCCTTTGCTTACACTCCGGGATTGCGCTATATCCCTGAAAAGCTTAAGGCGATCGAAATCCATCGAAGCCTCATTGTATTAGATCGATCTAATATTATGTCAATGCAAAATTTCGTGAAACTAATATTGCGTGTCCATGGGACTACTGTTATACTCGGTCATGGTCGGACTCCCGGTTGAGCAGGGTCTCTACGATCCACGAAACGAACACGATGCCTGCGGTATTGGCTTCGTCGTTAATATCCAAGGCGCCAAGTCGCACGACATCATCGCCAAGGGCCTGCAAATCCTCATCAACCTCGCGCACCGCGGCGCTTGCGGTTGCGATCCGGAGACCGGCGACGGCGCTGGCATCCTGATCCAGATTCCACACAAGTTTTTCGCGCGCGAATGCGCCGAGTTGGGTTTCACGCTGCCGCCCGAGGGCGAGTATGGCGTCGGGATGGTTTTTCTGCCGGTAGAGCCATCGCATCGTTTGTTGGCCGAAGGCATCCTGGAACGGATCGCGCGCGAAGAGGGACTCAGCGTACTTGGCTGGCGCGATACGCCGGTGGAAGTGGATGCCATCGGCCGCATTGCCCGCGCATCGCAGCCCTACATCGAGCAGATCTTCATTCGCGGCGCGTCCGGCATGTCGCAGGATGAGCTGGAGCGGAAGCTCTACGTCGTCCGCAAGCGCGCCGAGGCCGAGATCGCCGCCTCTGATCTCCCCGACAAAAGCTTCTTCTATATTCCGTCGCTGTCGTCGCGCACCATCGTGTACAAAGGCCTGCTGCTGGCGCATCAGATTTCCGAGTTCTACAAGGAACTGACGGACCCCGACGCCATGAGCGCGCTGTGCCTGGTTCATCAGCGCTTTCTCCACGAACACATTCCCCTCTTGGCAGCTCGCGCATCCCTATCGCTATCTGTGCCACAACGGCGAAATCAACACTATTCGCGGCAACATCAACTGGATGAACGCGCGCGAGAAGGTGCTGTCTTCCAGCCTCTTCGGCGAGGATTTGAAGAAATGCCGCCCGGTGATCGCGCCCGGCGGCAGCGATTCGGCTGGCATCGACAACGCGGTGGAGATGTTCACGCTCGCCGGCCGCAGCCTTCCGCACGTGATGGCGATGCTGATCCCCGAAGCCTGGGACGCCGATACGACAATGCGCGCGGAGAAAAAGGCGTTCTACGAATATCACGCGTCGCTCTCGGAGCCCTGGGATGGTCCGGCGGCGATCGCCTTCACCGACGGCCGTTCCATCGGCGCCACGCTCGACCGCAATGGCCTGCGCCCGGCGCGCTATCTGGTCACGCACGACGGCCTGGTGATTCTCGGTTCAGAAACGGGCGTGCTTCCGGTGAAGCCGGAAGAGGTGAAGTTCAAGGGACGCCTGCAGCCCGGCCGCATGCTCCTGGTGGACACCGAGGAAGGCCGCATCATTCCCGACGAAGAGCTGAAGGAGCGCTCTGTGGAGCCGGCAGCCTTACGGCGAATGGATCAAGGCGAATCAAATCACGTTGGACAGTCTGCCTGAGCCTCCGCGCGTATACGACTCGGATCTCGCCAATATCGTCCAGCGCCAGCGCGCTTTCGGATATACCGATGAAGATCTGCGCGTGCTGATGCTGCCGATGGCCGAAAAGGGTGAGGAGCCCATCGGCTCCATGGGGACGGACACGCCCCTCGCCTGCCTCTCGGACAAACCGCAGCCGCTGTTCCACTATTTCAAGCAGCTGTTCGCGCAGGTGACGAATCCCGCCATCGATCCGATTCGAGAAGAACTCGTAATGTCGCTCACCAGCTACATCGGGCACGAGCGCAACGTAATCGAAGAAACTCCCGAGCATTGCCATCTGCTGAAGCTGCCGCATCCGCTGTTGACCAATCGGGATCTGGAAAAGTTGCGCCGCGTTTCGACCGGCGATTTGCTGGCCAACACGCTGCCCATGCTGTTCCGCGCGGCGGGCGGCGAAAAGGAACTGGAGCGCGCCCTCGACGGCTTGTGCCGCCGTGCTTCGCTCGCGGTGCGTTCCGGCTACAGTCTGCTGATCCTCACCGACCGCGGCATGGACGAAGAATACGCGCCGATCCCGAGCCTTCTCGCGCTCTCGGCTGTTCACAACTATCTGATCCGTGAAGGAACCCGTACACAGGCCGCGTTGATCATCGAATCCGGCGAGCCGCGCGAAGTGATGCATTTCTGTCTGCTCATCGGCTATGGCGCCAGCGCCATTAATCCGTATCTGGCCATCGAGACGCTCGAAGCCGAAGCCGCTCACGGACATTTGCCCGCGGGCATGACGTTTGAAACGGCGCTCAAGAACTACAAAAAGGCCATCAACAAAGGATTGCTCAAGGTCTTCTCGAAGATGGGCATCTCGACGCTCCAGAGCTATCGGGGTGCGCAAGTCTTCGAAGCCATCGGATTGAGCAAAGCGCTGGTGGATCGCTACTTCACCGGTACCGCATCGCGCATCGAAGGCGTCGGGATGGATGTGTTGGCGCGCGAAGCCAAGATGAAACACGATTACGCGTTCCAACCGCTGTCGGAAGCCGACACTGAACTGGATGTGGGCGGAAGCTATCAATACCGCGTGCGCGGTGAATATCATCTGGTGAATCCGATGACGGTCAGCAAGCTCCAGCACGCCGTTCGTCAAGAGAGCTTCCAGACGTTTCAGGAATACACCTCGCTCATCGATAGCCAGAGCCGTGAGCTGTGCACGCTGCGCGGGTCTGATGCAGTTCAAGCTCAATGACAAGCCGGTGCCGATCGAGGAAGTGGAGCCGGCCGTCGGAGATCGTCAAACGCTTCGCCACCGGTGCGATGTCGTTCGGGTCCATCAGCAAAGAGGCGCACGAGACGCTCGCCATCGCCATGAACCGCATCGGCGGAAAATCCAATACCGGCGAGGGCGGGGAAGACGAGGAGCGCTTTGAACGCGATCGCGAATGGCGACTGGCGGCGCAGCGCTATCAAACAGGTGGCCTCCGCCCGCTTTGGCGTCACCGCGAATTATCTGGTCAATGCCGACGAGCTGCAGATCAAAATCGCCCAGGGAGCCAAGCCCGGAGAAGGCGGGCAGTTGCCGGGGCACAAAGTGGATGAAGTGATCGCGCGCGTGCGCCACTCCATTCCTGGCGTGGGCTTGATTTCGCCGCCGCCGCATCACGATATTTATTCCATCGAGGATCTCGCCCAGCTCATTTACGATTTGAAGAACGTGAATCCGCGCGCGCGGATATCGGTCAAGCTGGTGGCTGAAGTCGGAGTGGGCACGGTGGCCGCGGGCGTCGCAAAAGCGCATGCCGACGTGGTGTTGATCAGCGGGTACGACGGCGGAACCGGCGCGTCTCCGCTTACTTCGCTCAAACATGCCGGCATCCCCTGGGAACTCGGGCTTTCAGAAACCCAGCAGGTGCTGGTGTTAAACGATCTCCGCAGCCGCGTGCGCGTGCAGACCGATGGAAAGCTGCAGACTGGACGCGACGTTACGATCGCGGCGTTGCTGGGCGCCGAAGAATTCGGATTTTCCACTTCGCCGCTGGTGGCGATGGGCTGCATCATGATGCGGAAGTGTCACCTGAACACTTGCCCGGTCGGCATCGCGACCCAAGACCCGACATTGCGCGCAAAGTTCCGCGGTACGCCTGAAAACGTCATCAACTTTTTCTTCTTCATCGCCGAAGAGGTTCGCCAATGGATGTCGAAGCTCGGCTATCGCACCATGGACGAAATGATCGGCCGCGTCGATCGCATCGAAATGCGGCATGCAGCTGGATCATTGGAAGGCGCGCGGACTCGATTTCACGTCGATTCTCTATAATCCCCAGGTGCCTCGCCGCGTCGGCCGCCGCTGCCTGATCGCCCAGGATCATGGCCTGCAAGAGGCGCTCGACTATAAGCTCATCGATCACGCGAAAGACGCGCTCGATCACGGCACTCGAGTCGACTTCCGGTTGCCCATCCGCAACGTGCATCGCACCGTGGGCGCAATGCTGAGCGGCGAAATTGCGCGCCGCTACGGTTCTGCGGGCCTGCCCGACGACACCATCAAAATCCACTTCAACGGATCGGCCGGGCAGAGTTTCGGCGCGTTCTTCGCCAAAGGCGTCACGCTCACGCTCGAAGGCGATGCCAACGATTACGTCGGCAAGGGACTCTCGGGCGGCCGCCTGATCGTGTACCCGCCGCGTACTTCCACATTCGTTCCCGAAGAGAACATGCTGGTGGGCAACGTGGTGTTGTATGGCGCAACCACCGGCGAAGCGTTCTTCAACGGCATGGCGGGCGAGCGTTTCGCCGTGCGCAATTCGGGCGCGACCGCAGTAGTGGAATCGGTGGGCGATCACGGCTGCGAGTACATGACCAAGGGTTTGGTGGTCGTGCTCGGCCGCGCTGGCCGCAACTTCGCCGCCGGAATGACGGGCGGAATCGCATTCGTGCTGGACGAAACCGGCGAGTTTTCGGGCGTCCTCTGCAATCAGGCCAGCGTCGATCTGGAACCCGTCAGCGATCCGGCCGACATGCAGGCTTTGCAGAACCTCGTCACCAGAGCACGTGGAGGCCACCGGCAGCCCGCGCGGCAAATGGATTTTGGAAAACTGGGGCGAGATGTTGTCCAAGTTCGTCAAGGTGTTCCCGCACGAATACAAGCGCGTGTTGGGAATCCCCAGGTATCAGGCCGCGAAAGCCGAAGCAGCGCACTCGCAAGTAGTGTCGGCCGCCGCCAGCCTCAAGCATCACGAGGCCGCGCATGGGTAAAGTAACCGGCTTTGTCGAGTACAGCCGGGAAGCGCCCGAGCGCCGGCCCGTGCCCGAGCGCATCAACGACTGGTTCGAGGTCTATCAGGATTTTCCCGAGGACAAAGTTCGCACACAAGGCGCGCGCTGCATGGATTGCGGCGTGCCGTTCTGCCATACCGGCTGCCCGCTGAACAACATCATTCCCGATTGGAACGATCTGGTTTATCGCGACCGCTGGCGCGCCGCCATCCGCGTCCTGCACTCCACCAATAATTTTCCGGAGTTCACCGGCCGCATCTGTCCCGCGCCCTGCGAAGCGGCGTGCGTACTCGGCATCAACGAACCGCCGGTGACCATTAAGGTGATCGAAAAGACCATCATCGAGCACGCGTTCAAGGAAGGCTGGATCCAGCCCGAGCCACCGTTGCGGCGCACCGGAAAACGAGTCGCCATCGTAGGATCGGGTCCTGCGGGATTGGCTGCCGCGCAGCAGTTGGCCCGCGCCGGGCATGCCGTCACCGTCTTCGAAAAAGTCGATCGCGTCGGCGGATTGCTCCGCTACGGCATCCCCGAATTCAAGATGGAGAAGCGGGTGCTCGACCGGCGTCTGGAGCAAATGATCGCCGAAGGTGTCGAGTTTCGAACCAACATGCAACGTCGGGAAAGACATCACCGGAGCCGCGCTGGAGAAAGATTTCGACGCCATTCTACTCGCCGGCGGCGCCGAGCACCCGCGCGATCTTCCGGTTCCAGGGCGCGATCTCAAAGGCATCCACTTCGCCATGGAATTTCTGCCGCAGCAAAATAAAGTCTGTGAAGGCGACGAGGTCTCTCGGACAGATTCTGGCCACTGAGCAGAAACGTCGTCATCATCGGCGGCGGCGACACGGGCGCCGATTGCCTGGGCACGTCCCATCGCCAGAAAGCCGCATCGGTCCGTCAATTCGAAATCATGCCCATGCCGCCCAACGAACGCGCGCCGCAGACTCCATGGCCGTTATGGCCGCTGCAATTGCGCGTCGAAAGTTCTCACGAAGAGGGTGGCATCCGCGAATGGAGCATGGCCACTGCTTCTTTCACCGGCGACGAGAATGGCCGCGTGAGCAAGCTGCATGGGGTTCGCGTTGGCCCGGCGCCGAAGTTCGAACCGATCCCCGGCTCCGAATTCACCATGGACGCCGATCTGGTCCTGCTCGCGATGGGCTTCACCGGTCCAGTGAAGAGCGGCCTGATCCAAGAGCTGGGCGTCACTTTGGACGCGCGCGGAAACGTCGCTACCGACGCAAACTATGCCACCAACGTCCCCGGCATCTTCGCCGCCGGCGATCTCAGGCGCGGCCAGTCTCTCGTCGTATGGGCGATCGCAGAGGGTCGCAAAGCCGCCGAGGGCATGCACCGCTATTTAATGAGCGCCGAAAGCCTAGCCGCCGGCCACGCGTAGAAGCTACGAGCCGCGCGCCATTCTACCGAGCCGCGCGCGTGAGCAAGCGGTCTCTAGTGTCCCCCCAGCCCCAGGCACGTAATCCCAACCAGAATCAACCCCACGCCCGCCAGCTTCACCTTCGTAATCGACTCATGGAAAAACACGCCGCGACCAAATGAGCGTGCAAACGTAGCCCAGCGAAACCAGCGGAAACAACACCGAAAGCTCGCCTCGCGACATGCCCTTCACGAACAGCACCGACGAAATCAGATAAGTCACGATCCCGATCGCCAGCCGCCAATTAAACGCGATGCTCTTCCAATCCCGGTTCACCGCATGCGCGCCGGACTTCAGAAATACCGACCCAACCGACCCGATCACGGACCCCACCAGCACCACCACCATCGATGAAACCGGAGTGGTCATTTCCCGCCCTCCACCCCAGCCCAGCACCGCGACGCCCGCCACGATCACCACCAGCCCCGTCACCCGCAGCGGATTCATCATCTCGTGGAACGCCACCACGCCCGTAATGGTCACCCACACGTAGCTCAGCGCGATCAGCGGATACAGAATCGACAGCTCGCCGTTGACGCAGCGCATAGACGAACAGCACGGTAAACACACCGTACAGGCAATATCCGGCAAATAGCGCGCGGAATTGTGAAAATTCCGATCGCCGTCGCTACCAGTCCCGCCTGCGACAGGTGATTCGCGCCCAGCTTGATCAAATACTGCGCGATCGCCACCAGCAAAGTACAGCAGACGACGATCAAAATCGCCTGCTTTCGCTTGGCCGGATCGATGGCGTGCGGTTCGGATGAAGACGCGACTGGACTCAATGCAACTCCTGTGGCTTTCATGATAACAATCGGCCAGTCGTAGAATAAGATATATGGATCGCGGCTCCGCTGGAGTACTGTCGCCGGTAGACGTACTGTCGCCGGTAGACCAGTTCTTCGAGCTCGCCCTGCTCGGCTTGCTTGGCAGCGGATTCCTGGCCGTCGCCGGATCGGGCTATCTAGACCTGCCCACCATCGTCGCCACCTCCGCCGCGCTCATCATCCGGGCGCTGACCGTCGCCGGACATCCTCCATTTCGAGCTCCCGCCCATCGTGGTCACCGTACTCACCCTCGCCTACATCGGCTTTTATCCCATCGATTACGTTTTCATCTCCCACACCTTCATCCCGGCGGCCATCCATTTGGTCTTCTTCGTCGCGGTGGTGAAGATCTTGAGCGCGCATACCAATCGCGATTATCTGTTTCCTCAAAGTGATCGCGTTCCTTGAATTGCTGGCCGCGTGCATTGTCTCGGCCAGCTTCAATTTCTTTATTTTCCTGCTGCTCTTCCTGGTGCTGGGCGTGGCCACCTTCGCCAGCGGCGAAATTCGTCAATCGCGCCAGCGCGCCCAGCCAGTTGCGGACGACAAACCGGCGCTGGCGTTCCCGCGCGCCTGATCGCCGTAGTGCTGTGCGTTTCGCTCTCCATCCTCGTCATCACCGCCGGACTCTTCTTCTTCCTGCCGCGCACCGCTCGCGCCGCCTTCCAGCATTTTGTGTCCCACCGCTATCATCTTGTCGGATTCTCGAATCATGTGATGCTGGGCGAAATCGGCGAAGTGAAAAAAGAGAGTCTGCCGGTGATGCACGTCAAAATGGATCGCCCGGAAGACCGTTCGCTCTCCCTCAAGTGGCGCGGCGCCGCACTGGCCGAGTTCAACGGACGCGCCTGGTTCAATCGTCCCTCCGCCGGCGAAATCCTGCAGCCCGATCGCACCGGACTGTTGCGTTTGGACCCGCCGCCGCGCGGCGGAAGGGCACATTACATCTCCTACGCCGTCTACTTGAACGATTTGGCCCAGGACGCTTTGTTCTTCGCCGGCACGCCGCAGTTCATGCGGATCGATTCGCTGGTCGTCCGCCGCCCCTTTGACAATTACAGTATGCAGTTCGGCGATTCCCGCAACGTCGCCTACCAGGTCTACAGCCGCCTGGAGCTTCCATCGGCGCGCGGTGAATCGGAGATCGAGCCGCTATCCGCCGCGGCGCGAAATGCCTACCTCCAATTGCCGCGCACCGATCCGCGCATCCGCGAACTGGCCGAAAATATCGTACGCGGCGAAACGTCGCCGAATCGGAAAGCGCAGCTGCTGGAAACCTACCTGAGCACCCACTTCGAATACACGCTCGAGCTCCCGCCCGTCGAACCCGCCGACCCTCTCGCGTTCTTTCTGTTCCATCGCAAGAAAGGACACTGCGAGTACTTCGCCTCTTCCATGGCCGTCATGCTGCGGATGCTCGATATTCCCTCGCGCGTCATCACCGGCTTCCAGAGCGGAGTCTACAACCCCATTAGCGGTTCTCAATTGATCCGCACCTCCGATGCGCATAGCTGGGTGGAGGCGTGGCTCCCCGATCGGGGTTGGGTGACGTTCGACCCCACACCGCCCGATCCGCACGCACAGCGGCATCTCGGCGTGGACGCGGCTCGGCTTCTATGCCGATGCGGTCGACGTTTTTTGGCAGGACTGGGTGCTCAACTACAACCTCGATCGCCAGCTCCAACTCGCCTCGCGAGTCGGCGAATCCAGCCGGCACATCGGACTCAATTGGACCGCGAATCCTCGAGTTTGGGCCGCTGAGGCTGGGACGCGCTTAAGGCTTTCACCGGGCGCTTCGGATTGCTATCGCTGGGCGTGATCGCACTTTTGCTTGCTACGCGTTTTCTAGGCGGCGATGGTTGGCGTTGGTTCGCGGCGCGCCGGCGCATGCGCAAGGTGCAGCGCGGAATGGCCGAAGCGTCCGACGCAACACTGCTCTACCAGCGGATGCTCAAGGCATTGCGGCGGCGCGGAATCGAAAAGCCCGCTTGGCTCACGCCCTGCGAGTTCGCTCGCGTGGTCCAGGAACCGGGGCTGTCGCTACTGGTCGAGGATTTCACCAGCGCCTACAACGAGCTTCGATTCGGAGGACATGCGGAAGCCGCAAGCCGGATTTTCGTGCTTCTCGGAGCGCCTGGAAACATCGCCCTAATTGGGGCCGATCGGAATCTCAATAATCAACGGCGCAGGCCCGGCCGCTTTCTCATCCAGCGCCTTGGCGCGCGGCGCGTTCAGCGATCCCGTAGTCAACTGACCTCTGATCGATGGACGGACGGCCGGCTCGATCACCAGCCGCAGCTTCTCCTGATTGTCGCGAACCGTGATCGGCTTGTCGGGAATTTGATACGCCGTGTTCGCCGCGATCGCGACCCCTGCATCATTCAGCGGATACACGCGCTGCCATTGGCCTTCGGGCGTCGCTCGATACAGCGCCATCGAGCCGGGAATTTGGCTCACCACTTCAATGCGAACAGCGTCGCTTGCGGGTCTATCGCGAATCACCGAGTATCGCACCAGAGGCGCCGTGTAAGAGTGCGGGTGCGACGGCATCAGCGGCAAATCCGTTGATGGCCTGAAGCGCTTTGCGGCGCCGCAACAGCCGCCGCAGGTGCCGGAGCGCAGCCTCCTCTTTCGGCCGGAACTGTCGCAAGGCTTTTTTCTCGACTTTGCGCGGTGCTTCCAACTGGAGCGGCGCTTCAATCTTGGGTTCGATGGGCGCTTGCGCGATCTGAACCGCTGGTGCCGGACTCACTGCCGGCCGCTGCCATACGACCACCGCAATCGCGATCCCCGCCGCAACCGCCACACTCGCTGTACTCACCAGCCACCCTCGCCTCCACCACGCCGGGCTCCTTCCCAAGCCTGCGGGCTGCAGCGCATTCCGAATCTGCTCGCGCGAAACCGGATCGGCCAGCAACTCCCGCAACGCGTCTTCGTTCTGAAGCGCGTCGAACAATTCCTGATCTTCGAGCGCCGCCTCAAACAACGCCGCCCGCTCGCTTTCGGTGAGCGCATCGGTGGCGTAACCGCCCAGCAGTTTGCGGATTTCGTCCGTCATCTGCCTTCTCCGATCGCCCATGCTCTCCATCAACTGCTGGCGGCAGCGAAAATCCCAAGTGTAGATGGTATTGATGGAACTCACTCCCAAGGCTGTCTGGATTTCTGCGAACGTCTTGCCTTCCAACTTCAGCGCGAGCAACTTCCGGCAGCGGTCCCCCAGCCCAGCGATCGCCAGCCATCAGCCGTTCGCGCGCCTCCCGTTGTTCCATCGCCGTCAGCGCGTCCTCGGCGCCATCCGGAGTCTGAACTTCATCCACGGATATTTGCGCATACTCCCCATGTCGCCGCGCTTTTCTGCGGTAAGCCAGCATTTTGAAGCGGATGATTTTGAGCGCGAGCGGGAGAAGATCTTCCAACCGGTCCAGATGTCCGTACTTTTCGTGGAGCAGGATCAGCACTTCCTGCGCCAGATCCTCGGCAGCATCCCTCTGCATTCTAGATGCCGCAAAACCCACGATCCTTTCGCGCAGCTTGCGCAGGATCTCGTCGCGCGCACTGATGGATTGATCGACGCTTTTGGCCGATAGGGGTTCCATGGAGCCGAGCCAACACCCATGGTACACTCAAGTTTCCGGTTTTTCTGTGGTTTCCCGCCGTAATTTGCTGAAGGGCGCTGCGGCCGTTTTGGCCGCGCCCCTGATTCAACGAGGGCGCTTCTGCCTTTTTGCACAAAGTGATGTTGCGTATTCCACGCTAACGCTGGACCTGGTTCGCCGATCCACCGTCATCGACATGCTGGGCCTGCTGACCCTCAATTACCCCAAGCTTTGTTCCTGGGAAGCCGACCCAAGCGGCTTCGCGGCGCACGATTTCGAAAAGCTGAAGGAGTCCGGAATCACCGTCTTTCATCCCGCGGTCGGCTTCACGGACGGCGACGTGTACGCGAGCTCCCTGCGCGACATCACCGGCTGGAATCAATTCATCGCCTGCCACCCCGCTGAGTTCCTGCGCGTGGATTGCGCCGCGGATTTCAAATTGGCCAAGACCAGCGGCAAAATCGGGATCCTCATCGGCCAGCAAAACTCCCGGCATTTTCGCACCGTGGAGGATGTCGACAGCTTCTATCGCCTCGGCCAGCGCGTTTCGCAGCTCACCTACGACGACAACGAAATCGGCGGCGGCTCCACCGATCCGCGCGACCTTGGCCTGCGTGAATACGGCGCGCGAGTCGTCGCCCGCATGAACGAGCTCGGAATGGCGGTCGACGTTTCCCATTGCAGCGATCGCACCACTCTCGACGCTATCAGCGTTTCGCGCAAGCCGGTCCTGGTCACGCATTCCAATTGCCGGGCGCTGGTTCCCGGCAGCGCGCGCTGCAAGACCGACGAAGCCATCCGGTTGCTGGCGTCCAAGGGCGGCGTCATGGGAATCACCATGGTCCGCAATTTCGTGCAGGCGTCCGGCGCCGCCACCATCGAAAATGTTTTGGATCACATCGATCACGTGGCCGCCTTGGTCGGCGTGGAGCACGTGGGCATCGGCAGCGACGTGGATCTCGACGGACGCGACTCGCGCATTCGGCCCCGCAAGCGATTCGACCTGGACGGCGTCGATTATTCCCAAAAGATTTTCGACCTCACCGAAGGCCTGATTCGCCGCAAGTATTCGAGCGACGACATCGCCCTGATCCTGGGCGGCAATTTTGAGCGTGCTTTATCGGCCATCTGGTCCCCCGAAATCCCTCAACTATCCAGCTGAAACGCGCCGCTGTTTCCGCTCGTTACAATATTAGAAGCGACATGAGACCCCCCATTTTCCGGTCCGCCATTCTATTCCTGTGCCCCCTATTCCTGGCTGCGCCGCTCGCGGCGCAGTCGCTCAAGGAATTCGAAAAGCGAGTCACCGAATTCACTCTCGCCAATGGATTGCACTTCATCGTCTTCGAGCGCCACGAAGCGCCGGTGGTGTCTTTTCACTCGTACGTGAATGCGGGCTCGGTGGACGATCCCAGCGGCGAAACCGGCATCGCGCACATGTTCGAGCACATGGCGTTCAAAGGAACCCAAACCATCGGTACCAAGAACTATCCGCTCGAACGAAAAGCGATGGACGAGGTCGAGCACATTTACGACCAGTACGACGCCGAGCGCAACAAGGGTTTGAAGGCCGATCCGAAAAAATTGGCCGACCTGCAGCAGACAGCTGAAAGCCGCCATGGAGAAGGCCGACAGCTATGTGATCCCGAACGCTTACCCGGAGTTGATTGAAGAAAACGGCGGCGTTGGAATGAACGCCAGCACCGGCGGAGGATGCCACCAACTACTTCTACAATTTCCCCCGAAACCGTCTGGAGCTGTGGTTTCTGCTGGAGTCGCAGCGCTTCTACGATCCGGTGTTTCGAGAGTTCTATAAGGAGCGCGACGTAGTGCGGGAAGAGCGCCGCATGCGCGTGGAATCCAGTCCCCAGGGCCAGCTGGTGGAGGCGCTGCTGGCCACCGCGTTCGAGGCGCATCCCTATCGCAACATGCCGGGCGGATGGGCCAGCGACATCGAGAATTTCCGCCTGACCGAGGCCATCGCATTCTACAAAAAGTACTACGTTCCGGCGAACATCACCATCGGAATCGCCGGCGACGTGGACCCCAAGGAATGCCGGCGGCTGGCAGACAAATATTTTTCGATCCTGCCCTCCGGACCCTTGCCCAGCGGCCCTCGCACCATTGAGCCGCCGCAGAAAGGCGAAAAGCGAGTGGAGGTGGAATCGCCCGCGCAGCCCTTTATGGCGATCGCCTACAAACGCCCCGATCAGAATGACAAGGACGATCCGGTGTTCGATGTTCTCGGCGAGATCCTGGCCGGCGAGCGGACCGGCCTTCTGTACACCGACTTGGTTCGCGACAAAAAGATCGCCCTCGCCGCGGCCGCCGATCCTGACTCGCCCGGCGGAAAATACCCGGGGCTGTTCCTGTTCTTCCTCGTCCCGAACCGCGGACACACGCTCGCGGAAAACGAAAAAGCTTGCTACGACATTATCGAGCGCCTGAAAACGCAGAAGGTCACCGGCGATACGCTCCAGCGCATCAAGACCAAGGTTCGCGCCAGCCTCATTCGCCGCCTCGACAGCAACTCTGGAATGGCCGACGCGCTGACGTTCTATCACGTCAATTACGGCGATTGGCGCAAGCTGTTTACAAGCATCGATGACATCGACAAAGTCACACCCGAGGATGTCGTTCGCGTCGCCAAGCAGTACCTGGTTCGCGAAACTCGCACGGTGGTTTATACTGTGCAACCCGCTTCTGCCCCGAAATCGGAAGGGGCCGGGCAATGAAAACTTTCATCGTGTCATTGTTGCTCAGTGCCGCGCTTGCTGAGTGCACAGACCGAAGTGCGGCGCGCCATCGTGCTGCCCTCCTATAAAGATCTGAAGTACCCGCCGCTGCCGCCGCTCAAGGTTCCCGACCCCGTGGAAGTGACGTTGTCCAACGACATGAAGGTTCTGCTGCTCGAGGATCATGAACTGCCATTGGTCAGCGGCGCGGCCCTCATCCGTACCGGCAATCTGTTCGACCCATCCAACAAGCGCGGCCTGGCCGGCTTGACCGGCGAGGTCCTGCGTTCGGGTGGAACAGCGGCGAAGACCGGCGATCAACTCGATCAGGATCTGGAAAACGTAGCGGCGTCCATCGAAAGCCAGATCGGGGAAACCAGCGGGACGCTCACGTTTTCGTGTCTGAAGGAAAACACCGACCAGGTGCTTGGCCTGGTCCGCGATTTGCTCAGCACTGCCGAGTTCCGTCAAGACAAAGTTGATTTGGCCAAAACGCAGACCCGCAGCGGCATCTCGCGCCGCAATGACGATCCCGACGGCATCGCCGACCGCGAATTCAGCGATATCGTGTACGGCCGCAATACACCCTACGGATGGCGCATCGAATACGCCGATATCGACAACATCCAACGGCAGGATTTAATCAACTTCTACCGTCGCTATTACTTCCCTGCGAACATCACGCTCGAAGTCTACGGCGATTTCTCGGCAACAGAACTGAAGGGCAAACTTGAACAGGTCTTCGGCGGTTGGAAGTATACTCAGCCGCCCGTGCCGCCGTTTCCCAGAGTGATTGAGAAGGCCGAACCGGGAGTCTTCCTGGCTTCGAAGGATGACACAACCCAGACCTTCTTCAACGTGGGCGAACTGGGAGGCGAGTTGCGCGCCAAAGATTATCCGGCGCTGGAAGTAGCCGCCGAAATTCTGGGCGGGGGATTTTCGAGCCGTCTGTTTCGCAACGTCCGCACCGCCCATGGTTGGGCGTATAGCATTTCTGCTTCCTGGAACGCCAACTACGATCACCCGGGAACATTTGTGATCTCCGGCAGCACGCAGTCGGTGCACACCGTGGATACGCTCAAGGCCGTCGGACCAAGAGTTGGAAAGGATCCGCACTGCCGAAGTGACCGACGACGAGCTGCAAACCGCCAAGGACACCGTGCTCAACGGATTCGTCTTTAACTTCGACCGGCCCAGCAAGACCATCAACCGCTTGATGATCTACCAATATTACGGATATCCGAAGGATTTCATCTTTCAATATCAAAAGGCCATCGCCGCGGTCACCAAAGCCGACGTCTTGCGCGTGGCGCAAAAATACTTTCGTGCCGAAGAATCTGACGTACGTCGCGGTCGGCAATCCCAAGGAGTTCGGCACGCCGCTCGCGAGCCTGGGGATCAAGGTTGAACCGATCGACCTCACCATTCCCGAGCCCAAACCCGAGGCGGCTCAGGCCCCGCCGCCCACTCCCGCGACGCTGGCCAAAGGCAAAGAGCTGTTGCAGCGCGTTCAACAGGCGCTCGGTGGCACCGACAAATTGGCGGCCGTGAAAGACCTGCAATACCACGCCGAAGTGGAAGCCTTTACGCCGGGCGTCTCGATCAAAGTGAAGCAGACCGATTCGTTCATCGCGCCATCCATCATTCGCCAGGACAATGAGCTGCCGGTTTTCAAGCAATCCGAGTATTACGATGGAAAATCCGGATGGCTTGCGAGCGTGCAAGGTATCCGGGGATTGACGCAGCCGCTGATCAACCAAATTCGCGGTGAAGCGTTCCGTCGAATGGCCGAACCTGATGATGAGCGATCGCGACGCCGATCGCACGGTCACCTCCGCAGCCGAAGGTGTACTTGATATTTCATCCAAGGAAGGCGAAAGCATTCACCTCACTGTCGACGAGAAAACCGGCGTTCCGCTGAAGCTGGCTTTTCAACAGTCGCCCGGCGAGGGCGGCAGCGCAGTCGAAGAAATCTTCTCGGATTGGCGAGATGTCGATGGGATCCGGCTCCCGTTCCATTGGGACGTGATGCAGGGCGAAAAGAAAGCAGCCAGCGTCAACGTGAAGGACTACAAGATCAACTCCGGGTTGACGCCGGAAGTACTCGGACAAAAACCTGTGATTACGCCGCTCGGGGTTCCACCAGCTAAACCATGAAGCAGATTCTTCTCCTGGTTTTCGCTTCTGCGATCCTGCTGCGCGCCGAGACTCCCGAACAACGCGGCAAGCGCGTGATCGACGAGTGCGTGCAGGCGCTGGGCGGCGATCAGTATTTGAACATGCAGAACCGCGTCGAATCCGGACGCGTCTACTCTTTCTACCGCGAGAAGCTTAGCGGATTGAGCATCGCGAAGATTTACACGCATTATGATTCGGGCGTCATCGATACGGCGCATGAATTGGCGCAGCATGAGCGCGACAACTACGACAAGAAAGAAGACTACGGCACTTTGTTCACCGACAAAGAAGCCTGGGACGTCACCTATCGCGGCGCGCGGCCACTGCCTGACGAGCGCTTCGAGCGCTACAAAGATACCACGCTGCACGACATCTTCTACATCCTGCGTGTGCGGCTGCATGAGCCGGGATGGATCTTTGAATCCAAGGGCAGCGACGTGATCGAAAACTCCGCGGTTGAAATCGTCGACCTGACCGATGGCGATAATCGGACCACCACGGTCTATTTCGATCACATCACCAAGCTGCCGGTGCGGCAGTTGTTCTATCGCCGCGATCCCGTGACCAAGGACCGCAACGAAGAGGTCACGCATTTCACCAAGTATCGCGAAACGGGCGGGATTCAGTGGCCCTACGCTGTCGAGCGGGACCGCAATGGCGAGAAAATCTACGAGATTTTTTCGGCCTCGGTTGAGGTGAACGATCCGAAAGTCGCCGCCGATCTGTTCGTGTTGCCGACCTCGATCAAACTGTTGAAACCGGAGTAGCGGCTGCCACTTGCTTGGTCCCGCCGGCGGAGCGTTGACACCGGTGCTAGCGGCAACTGAATGGTCACGAGCAATCCGGGATTTGCGTTTTGGGCCGACAGCTTGCCTTTGTGCAGTTCGACAGACCGTCGCGCGATTGCCAGGCCGAGTCCCAACCCGCCGCTCGCACGATTGCGATCCGAATCCACGCGGTAAAACGGATCGAAGATGCGCGGGAGCGCCTCCGTTGGCACTCCGGGTCCGTAGTCGCGAACGCTCACGATTGCCGCGGCGGCAGACTTGGCCAGTTCCACATCCACGGATGTGTTGCGCGGAGCATAGCGGATCGCATTGCGGATCACGTTTTCGAGCGCGCGCCGGATCAGCTCTTCGTCGCCCGATAAAATAGCGGGTACGGGCGCTTTCAGCAACAGCGTGCAATCCTTGGCCTTGGCCTCGAGCAGCGAGTCGTACACCAAGTCGCCCAGCAATTCGTCCAGGTGGACGATATCGTTTTTCTGCATGGACGGGTCGGCTTCCACGCGGGTCACTTGCAAAAGTTCCGCCACAAGCTCATTCAACCGGTCGGCTTCCTTTTGAATGCGGTCCAGCATGTGATCGCGATCCTCGCCCGATCGCGCGAGTTCCACTGCCACTCCCAGGCGAGCCAGCGGGCTGCGCAGCTCGTGCGAAATGTCCAGCAACAAGCGTCGCTCGGCGGCTAACAGGGTCTGAATGCGGCTGGCCATCTGATTGAAGCTGCGCGCCAGCTCACCCAGTTCGTCTTTGCGCGAGGCGGGTGCGCGAGCCGAAAAGTCGCCGCGTCCGAAGCCTTCCACCACCGAACGCAAGCGGCGCACGGGCGAGGTCAAGTGATAGGCGAACCCGTAGCAAAGCAGAACCACCAATCCGACGATCCAGAGATGCTGCGGCTGCAGGAAGAAAAACCCCAAGTCACGCCGCTGATCGATGATGAACAGCCGGTACTTTCCGGTGGAATCCTCGCGCGCGATCATCGGGGGCCGGCCGCCGAAAGGGAAGGGAACGCGCCAGCGGCCGCGCCGTTTGGGAACGCGGACGAGTTCCGGATGGGTGGTGCCGGTGAGCAAATCAGTGCCGTTGGAATCCGTGAACACAACTTTGAATTGCGTGATTTGCTGAAATTTCGAAAGCGCCGCGGCTAGCGCCTCACGCCCGCCAGTCTCATAGGCGCGCTTGGCCTGTTCCACTTGGATGTTCAGCAGCATGCCGACCGGTCCGCGCGGTTCGGTGGAGCTAAACGTCGCCGCGGTGGTGATGATGATGCCGCCAATCGCGACCGCGGTTGTCGCTAGGAACCAGAGCAGCGTTTTGGCAAAGAGCGATCTCATGTAATCATCCCGCCACCACGTCCTCCGGGCTTTGACAAAACTGATAGCCCACGCCGCGAATGGTCTTGATCACAGGCCGGCTGCTTTCCAGTTTGCGGCGCAGATGGCTGACGTGCATGTCGATGGAGCGATCGAACGGCGTAGCTTTCCGGTTGTACAAGCTCTCCATCAGTCCGTCGCGCGACACCACCCGCCCGGCATTTCGCATGAGCTGTTCCAGGATATCGAATTCGAGAGTGGTGACCTCGATGGCCTTGCCGTCGGAGGTGACTTCGCGCGTGCCGGGGTCCAATGCAACTCCATTGATTTCCACGCGGCCCCGGTTTATCTTATTCTCGGTGCGCCGCAGGATGGCCCGAATGCGCGCCGCCAGTTCACGGGGATTGAAAGGCTTCGGAAGATAATCGTCGGCTCCCAGTTCGAGTCCCACGATGCGATCGACATCTTCGCCGCGCGCCGTCAGCATGAGAACCGGAACACGGCTGGTCGTTCGCAAGCGCTTCAATATCTCAAACCCATCCAAACCGGGGAGCATCACATCCAGCACGATCAAATCAAAGCCGCCTTGTTGCGCGGATTCAAGTGCGGCATGACCCTCATTGCGGCATTCCACCGTGAAACTCTCGCGCTCCAAGAATTCCTTCAGCAGCGAGCACAGTTCCACGTCGTCGTCGACGATCAAAATCCTCATTTCAACTTTATGGTATCGCAGCGGTCGATTTACAAACCCTTAATCACTGGGCTTGCCATGGGAAGCTGGATGCCGTCGCCATATTTGGCGACTTCTGGAATGGTGACGGGCAGATGGCCCGTGATCGCGATCTCGCCGAACAGCGCTTTGGCGAGCGCGGTTTCGGACGTTGGAGTGGGGCTGAAGGTTGTCATGTACGCCGCGACTTCGGGAAAACTGCGCACCAGGTAAGGATTGCCGAGCGCCACCAGCAGCACGGGCGCTTTTCCGGCAATCAGCGCATTCAGAAAGTCGGGATAACCGCCCGCCAGCGCGACGTTGCCGCGATAGGCGTTCACGCTGACGTAGGCCGCCGCGATAATCTCGCCGCAGGTTGCAGCTTTCTCGGTCACCTGGTTCAGGTCAGCCGTGGTCATCGCGGGATCGAGCACCGTTGTCGTTATACCCGGCGCGCGCTTCTTCACCTCCTCGATCAATCGGATGCCCTGCTGGCTGCGCCGGCCTTCGGTCATCGCGATCAGGCAGGTATTTTCGGGATGACGAATCGGGAGAGCATCTTTTGTATCTTTCACGAGTGTGACTGCATGGTCGGCGACGGACTGCGCGCGTTCTTCGGACTCGGGGGAATCCACCACGTCGGCGATGTCTTCCAGATTGACTAGTTTTTTTCGCGTCAGGCCGAGCCGGATCTTTGCGGCCAGCACGCGATTGACGCTCTCGTCGATGCGCTTGCGGCTGATGCGTCCGCTTGACACCGCAGCCATTAGCCCGCGAATCGCATCCTCGGGGCGCTTGGGCATCAGCAGCACGTCGGCGCCGGCTTGGATGGCGCGCACGGAAGCTTCCGCGGTATCGAACATGGCGGCGAGCCCTTGCATGTCCATGGCATCGGTGACCACCAGGCCGTGAAAACCTAATTCGTCGCGCAACACGCCGGTAAGGATTTTCTCGGACACCGTGGCCGGGATATTGTCGGGCTCGAGCGCGGGCACCGCCAAATGCGCGGTCATCACGGCATCGACTCCCGAAGCGATGGCCGCGCGGAACGGCTGCAGTTCCACGGATTCGATGCGATCGTGATCGGCATCCAGCCGGGCCAACGCCAGATGGCTATCTTCGATGGTGTCGCCATGGCCGGGAAAATGTTTGGCCGTCACCAGCACGGGATTCTTGCGGTCCGAATGCGCGCCCGCGATATAGGCTTGGACGAAGCTCGACACCTCGGCCGGATTTTCGCCGAAGGATCGAATGTTGATGATCGGATTATCGGGATTATTGTTGACGTCGGCCACCGGCGCGAAGATCCAATTGACGCCCATCGCGCGCGCGTCGCGAGCCGTGTCTGCGCCTTCTTCTTCGACGGCCGTCAAATCCTTCGCGGCGGCAAAAGCCATGCTGTAGGGCCAAGCGGTGGTGGAGTTGACGCGCATGGAAGCGCCGCGCTCGAAATCGGCCGTGACGAACAGCGGCGTCTTGGCGAGCTTCTGCAGGCGATTGAGCAGGGCCGCCATGGCGTAGGGCTCGGCGTTTCGCACGCCGCCATTGAGCGAATGACCGGTGACGATGACGCCGCCGACGCGCAAGTCGCGAATATAGTGCTGATACTTGCGGAATTCGGCGGAGCGCGTGTTGGCGGGCTCGCCATAGATGGGCATGATGATCAACTGCGCCACTTTGTCGCGCAAGGTCATGGAGCGGGTCCACTGGCGCACGGAAGCTGGGGCGGTTTTGTCGGCGGGCTTGGCCGGAGTCTTGGCGTGGGTGGCGGCGGCGCTCGCAATCGGGATACACAATCCGAGAGCGATGCAGACGCGCAGCATTGATTTAACTTTAGCGCGAAGTTGTTGTTGGTTGTTAGTTGTTAGTTGTTAGTTGTTAGTTGTTGATTACCGGCGGGCGAGGGCATATGGAAGAGCACATGTTCGATGTGGCGGGATTCGTTGAGGCGCATCAGGCGTTGCGAGTACGCTTCGACTTCGGCTTTTGAAAAAACGAACCCATGATCGGCGGGAGCCCAGGGAATTCCTTTGTGTTTGTGGAACTCGAGGAGGGCAGCGGCGTCCTTGAGATCGCGGCGTTCGCGCTCGGAACGTTCGGATTGGATTTCGCGGAGGGTATCGAGGGTGCGTTGGAACTGTCGGGAGAGGCGCTGGGAGTGGAGGCCGAGGGTGGCGAGTTGGGCAACTAGGGATTGAGGGTCGGAGGTTTGGGAGAACACGTCGGCTTCGAGCGAGGGGATGCGATTGAGGCGCCAGGCGGTGTCGGCGAGTTCCTGGGTGAGCTGGGTCTCGGTGGGGGTGGAGGGTGTGTATTCGTCGAAGAACTGTCGGCAGTGGCGCTGGTAGGCGGCGGGTTCTTCAGTCGCGAGGACGGGAGTGCGGCTGGTGAGGCCGTGGGTGAGGGCATTGAGCGAAGACCGTTGTTTGCCGGCGGCGGTGCGGGGGCCGGTGGAGCGATGCTGGGTTGTTGGTAATTGGTTCTTGGTTGTTGGAAGGGGGCTGGAAATTGGGTTCGGAAGTGGATTTGTCATATAGGAACCTCCGATGCGGTCTTAGCATGCGGGGATCACGATTTCGTAGGCGGAGTAGTGGATCTCATTGAGTGGGCGGGGAAGATTGGGGCGGGAGTGGTGTGAACGCTTGCGTTCCAACGATATATTCAAGATACTGGAAGATATGCAGAAGGGCACTTACCTGCGAGATCTCGAACTGATGGTTCTGCTGGTGGTGATGCGCCTAGGGGACGAGGCGTATGGAGTTCCCATCGCTCGGGAACTCAAGGTGCAATGCCGGCGCGATATGTCGCTTGCGAGCGTCTACGCCACACTGGAGAGGCTCCAAGAAAAGGGCTATGTCGCATCGCGATTGGCTGATCCGACGGCGGAACGCGGGGGCCGCGCGAAACGGTACTTCAGCGTCACGGGTCAAGGATTGAAGAAGGTCCGGGAGACACAACGCATCCTCTTCAGATTGTGGCAAGGGGTCGATGGGCTTCAAGGAGAGATCGTATGAAGACACACCGACTACCCGCGGCGGCCGTACGGTTACTGGACTCGTTCAAAGTGACAGAGAACAATCCGGCTCTCATCGGCGATCTGACTGAGGAATGTTCGGGCGGCCAATCTAGTGTCTGGCTCTGGAGACAGGTGATAGCGGCTATTGCGTTCACCATCGGCAAAGAGATCTATAGTCACAGACTACTGACGATCAGAGCCATCATCGCAGGGGAAGCCGCTGTCTTGCTTGGCGGCTGGGCGATCTACAAACCGGCGGCACATATGATGTTGTCGATTCGTGTTCACGCCCTGCCAGGACGCGGGTTCAGGGACGCTCGGAACTTCTGGACCTTTTTTTGACGTCGATCTACCAACCTTGGTTCCTCCGGTATTTGGCGTTCGACATCGCAGAGGTCCTGTTGTGTCCCATGTGTGTGCTTCTGGGCGGCGATCTTGCACGCGATCGCGCGGCCGAGGGTGGCTAGCGCGTCTTTTTATCCACGCGCTTTTCCGCTGACGGTCCTTGCGATGAGGGCGGCTTCTTGGCGGCGGGTTGTTGCTGGCGGCGCAGCAATCGGTTCACGGAACGAACCAGGTGCGTCACCTCGTGATTGCTCTTCTGGATCACGACGTCGGCGCCGGTGTTGGCTTCAGTTAAACCCAGAGTATCGGTGAAGCCCGAGATCAGGATCACGGCGCAGGCGGGACAGAGCTTCCTGAGGCGGCCGATAAATTCGACGCCGTCCATCTTGGGCATCTTATAATCGGTGACCACGACATCGAAGCGGTGCTTGCCGCACAGATCCAGCGCTTCCAACGGCGTGCCCGTCGTGTGTACCTTGTGCCCCAACTCCTCCAGCACACTGCGTCGAGCGGCGAGTCCCAATGAGTTGTCGTCAACCAGCAGAATCCGGCCGCGCGGATTCGAAGAAGATGTATTTGCCATCGAAAGGACCCAACGAACTTAACAGAGCCGTAATAGAACTGTCAATGAATTTCTATCAGCTTGGAAAGTCGAAAGATCGAGAGCTTGACTTCCTCCTGATCGCACAAAACGGACTGCGGAACGAAATCGCGAAACGCGGTGCTGTGTCTTACTCCACGGCGCGAGGCGCGGTGTATCCGGCTTTGGTGATCACCTCATACTTCACCGGCCTGCCGCCCTCGTTGATGCGCAGAGCGTCGCCGGTTTGGGGATCCACGAGTTCCACTTTGAGTTTGCGGAAGGTGCCGTCCTTGGCCTGATTGGAGGGCTGGTATGCGATGGAGTATTGGTTTCTCAGCGCCGATGAGATGGATTGATAGATACTGGGGAACTCGCCAAAGAAGCGCGGGAAGTAGGACTGGCCGCCCGACTCGCGCGCGAAGGTTTTCATCTCATTGTCCGCTTGCAAAAAATCTAACTGCTGGATTTGTCCCATGTAAGGCTCGGCCATGATACGGATGGCTTGCAGCATGCTGACCGCGTAGATGGGCACGCCGGCTTCCTGGACGGCCTTGCGCGCTTTGTCGTAGGTGAGCTTGCTGAAGGTGTCGCGGCCTGAGGCGATCAGCAGGATGGCTTTGCGTCCTTCGATGTTGCTCATGCGCTGCTCGGTATCGACGAGGGCGTCGAACAGGTTCGCTTCGGAAAATCCGGGAATGCGCAAACGTTGCATCGCATCTTGAACTTTCCCCCGGTCCGTGGTGAAATCACACAAGATCTCCGGCCGCAGATCGTACGCCACGATGGCCACGTAATCGTCCGGCTTCAGCGTTTGTACGAAACCGTAGGAAGCCACCAGCGTCTGATACCAGCCTTGCGAATAATACTGCTGGTAAAGATTGCTGAACTCGATCACCATGGCGATGGTCATCGGCGCGTCGCTGTTGACGCTGAAGCTTGAGATCTTTTGCGGAACATTGTCCTCCAGCACACGGAACTTTTCGCGTGGGATGTTGGGAAGGAAATGCCCCTTGTTATCCAGAACCGCGACATCCAATTCGACCGTGGTGACGTCGCTGTGGAAGGTCGGGGCTTCAGCGGGAAGGATGTCTTTGTCCTTCTTGCTGAATTTGGAAGGGATCTTCGGTTCGTCGGAGTCGGTATCGTTTGAGTTGGTGACGTTGGGGCTGGTGGTGTTGCTGGAGTCGCTGGGTGGAGCGGGCGTGGCGGCAGGTGCATCGGCATCCGGGGGCGGCGACTTTTTCCTGGGCCGGGCCACGGTCTCGGAAGAATCGGGAGTGGGGCCTTGTGCGACTGCAAAGGGAAGAATCACGGCCACCAGCACGGCGCTTGCGGCGCAAGCTAGAACTACTTTGAAGCTTTTCATAACATCACCGCCGGAAAGCTGATCAGGACGAAGCGCTTGGCCTCGCTCAGTTATTTATTGTAAACCCTTGGCCCCGGCTCCCTCACGGTCGCGGCTCGGTAAGAACCGGTCGCGGCTCGGCAAGCACCGGCGTTAGTTGACCCGGGGGCCGCGGCCTTTGCCCGATTCCTGTTTTCGAAGATAGACCTGAAATTTCTTTTTCGCGCGCTGCAGTTTCCAGTCGCGATACTGGCGGCGCATGGGGGCCACGGGATCGAACTGCATGTTGGGGGTCTTCATGAACATGTAAGCGAAGAGCAGGCCGCCCAGATGTGCGAATTCACTGACGCCTGTATTGACCTGGAAGGAGCTGAGGAATGCCACGGCGCCGATGATCAGAACGAAGTACTTCACCTTGATTGGAATCAGGAATCCAAACAGGATCTCGCGATCCGGGAATAGCATGGCGTAGACCAGCAGGATGCCGAAAATCGCGCCGGAGCTGCCGATGGTAGCGACATTCGGATTGCCCCACGGCAAAACGTAGTTTGCGATCACGACGCAGATGCCCGCGCCCACGGCGCAGAAAAAGTAAAACTGGATGAAGCGGCGAGTTCCCCAGATCCGTTCGATATCGGCGCCGAACATCCAAAGCGCCAACATGTTCCAAATGATGTGGCCGAAACCGCCGTGGAGAAACGCGTAGGTGACGAGTTGCCAGACTGAAAAATACTTGATGACGTCGACCGGTGTGAGCGCCAGATAGGATAGAGGACGATCGAGCCGAGCAAGCTGCGCAAAGAAGCCGATGAGGAAGATGGCGACGTTGCTGATCAGCAGCCACTTCACACCCTTCGGAAAACCCGGAATATAGAATGCGCCGGTGACTCGCGTTCGACTGCGGAAGGACATGACCCGAAGACCCGCCTAACACTTAGAATATCAGACTCAGAATATCAGAAGACCGGTCAATTCTCTTCGGGAATTTTGCGAGTACGGCGCTCCCAGGCGAGCAGGGAAGACGAGAGCATTTTCAGGCCGATGGCGAGAGCAATCCAGACCTGCCAGTGCGAGAAAAAGCCGGAGGCGATGGGAAATGCGCTGGCCCAATCGAGATCGATGCTAATGCGCCACAACCCCATGACGAATGCCACCATGGATGCCGGAGTCAACAGCGCGACCAAAATATTCGGCACTTGTCGACCCAACGTCAGCAAAGCGGGGGCAAGCTCGCGGGGAAACCGCAAGTGCAGTTGTCCGGCGTCCCCGGAAATCCGTCTTACGCCAACATTATCAATCGTTGCCGCTGGCCGCGCCGTTATCCCGACTCTGAAAGCTCCCATGTCGCGTTAACCCTCTGCCTGGACTGATGCACGGGGTCGGCCAAAGTTGCTTGATTCGATCTGAGGGGGTTCTACGCCGCCCAGTGATGCCAGTGCGCGCACCGGGTCCACGGGGTGTGGCGTGGCGCCACAGATACTAAGTACCAGGACTTTTTGTGAAGTTTTGAATCAGAAACGGGAGCTGGCGAGTTTGCGATCCACGGTCTCTACAGGTTCCGGGATAACGGGTTCCGTTGCGCCATAGCGGTTTAACAGAATCGCAAGAAATTGCAGCGTGGAGGCGACGGTGACCCACACTTGCCAGTGTGAGAACAGGCCGTCGGTAATTGGGAATTGCCCAGTTACGCTGAGGTCCGCGGCCAAACGCCAAAGGGCGAGCACGCATGCCATTACCGCGGCAGGTGTCAGCAAGGAAGCCAACGCCAAAGCGACGTGCTGGTTCTTGCGGCGTTTCTGCCGCACTCGAGCACCGGAGCTAAGTCGGATCCTTACTATCATTCGGCCATTACCCGTGTGCCACCACGGTTCCGCTAGAATCTCAGTTTACCAACTCCACCAAGGATTATATCGGCCCCAGGCCGACATTGTTTATGAAAAAACTCAGGGCCGCGATTATCGGGACCGGATTCATGGGCAAGGTACATGCAGAGAATGTTCGCCGCGTGCCGCGCGTAGAGCTGTACGCCGTCGCCGGTTCCAGCGCCGAGCGCGCGAAAAAATTCGGTGACAGCATAGGCGTGGATCGCACTACCGGAGATTATCGCGAGCTGCTCGAAGATCCGGCGATCGACGCAGTGCATGTGCTGACGCCAAACGCGCTGCATTATCCTATCTGCCGTGCCGCCTTGGAAGCAGGCAAGCACGTGCTGTGCGAAAAGCCGTTCACGTTGACGAGCGTTGAAGCTCAAGAACTGGTGGAACTCGCGGCGCGCAAGTCGCTGGCAAATTGCATCCAGCATAATCTGCGCTACTATCCCGTGGTCCAGCAGATGCGCTGCATGATTGAGAGCGGCGAACTGGGGGAGATCCTGATCGTGCAGGGCACCTATTCGCAGGACTGGCTGCTGTACGAAACCGATTGGAACTGGCGTGCGGATTCCGCAGACAACGGAGCGCTGCGGGCGATGGGGGATATCGGGTCGCATTGGATGGACATGATCCAGCATTTGACGGGGCTGCGAATCACGTCGCTGTGCGCCGATCTCGCGACCTTTCATGAGACGCGCCGGCGTCCGCGCGGATCGGTTGAGACCTTCGCGGGAAAAACATTACAGCCGGATGACTACGATCGCGTGCCGATGCACACGGACGATTTTGGTTCGGTGCTGTTGCGGCTGGGCGATCGCGCGCGCGGGGCGTTCACTGTAAGCCAGATGTCGGCCGGGCGGAAGAATATGTTCACGGTCGAGATCTATGGCGTTAAGGCGGGCGCGGCATGGAATCAGGAGCGGCCGGATGAATTGTGGATGGGGCGGCGGGATCGGCCGAATGAGATTCTCATTAAGGATCCGGCGCTGATGTACCCGCGAGCGGCAGCGTACGCCGATCTTCCCGGCGGCCACAGCGAAGGGTACGACGATACGCACAAGCAGGTGTTCAAGCGGTTCTATGCGCGGGTGGCGGACGCGTCGGCGCCGGTGGAATATCCGACATTTGAGGATGGGCTGGTTGGGATGCGGTTGCTGGAAAAGGTGGCGGAAAGCTCGCGGAAGCAGGGGTGGGTCGCAGTTTGAGATCCCCGTCGGCGGTCTGTGCGGTAAAAATGGGACATACGGCGAACTGAGATTTGAGGACCGCTTCCTAACGGTCGCGGCTCGGTATCAGGACCGGTTATCTGCCGAGCTTATGGGCGCTTCGATGATATTCTCCAGATCGCATCTATCGGAATCTCGCTACCCTTGTCCGCTATTTATGACCGCATCGAGTTTCCCGCCGAATAGAAACTCTTCGGTCTCCATCCACATCTCATCCAAAACGTTCCCCAATTCATGATCGGACTCGAGCATCCGCACGCGCGCATGGGGATGGCGCTCGGCGAACGTCACTGCGTACTCGGGCGGAACTACCGTATCGCGCTGGCCCTGAAAAATCAGCACCGGTTGGCGCACGCCGGGATAGGCTTCATATTGTTGGGCGTCCTCTACCAACTGATAGCCCAGCTCCACCTCGCGCCCCTCGCTGTAGTGAAACACCTTGAGCGTGTTGGTGCGTTTCCATTCGTCCATGGTGCGCTCGCCCAAGGTCTCCGGCCATCGCGACGCAAAGGAAAACGCCGGCGCCAGCAGGACCAGCTTCTCGACTTCGGCGTGCCGCGCCGCGTACAACGCCGCCAGATATCCGCCCATGCTGGAACCGATCAGCGAGACCGGCTCATCCCGGGCGATTCGCTCGATCACGTGCAGCTGCGCGCTGAGCGTGAGGTTCCGGAAATCGCCCTCGGCCAGATCGGGCACCTCCAGACCAATCCCCAGCTCGCGGAACCGCTCGGCGAAAAACTGAGCCTTGCGCGAACCAGGGCTGCTCGCGAACCCATGCAAATAGATGAATCGCGCCATTACAATCCCACGAAGGCAACCGCGGAGCCTTCGGTCAGAATCCGCCGCAGATAATCGATCTGCCCCAAGTGAAAGTTGACGTGCCCGTGCAAGTGAATGAGCAAATCACGCGAGCACAGGTCTTGTTCGAGAACCCGCTCCGGATGCGGCTTCGCCAGGTCACCATCGCCGAGCTCCGACACAACTTTCGCAACCAGCTCCCTCACTTCCTCCATGCGCCGGACCAGGTCATCGCGCGAAATTCCAGCCAGCGCGAACTCCTTCACCCCCGGGGCGCGGGCCCATAGCGGCTCGTCGTTGGGAAACGCTTCGAGTTCCTGGATGAGCCGCGTTAGATCGCGTGAGAACAGCAGGGCCAGGCCCTGGGCAGTTGTCATGGCTCAGTTTCGCGCGCCAGCGGCCTGTGCTGCAAGGCACTCCGGCCAACGCCCCCGACTGGGCTACAATTGGGGTGACAGTCAGCCCGTTTTCTTGACCTGATCGCGTGGACGAATCGGAGCCAAACCGAGCCTTCATCGGCGCACTTGCCGCTGGCATAGTTGCGGCAAGCCGCTACCATCGCTAGAATCAATGAGTTTGTAGGTATCTTTGCTGATATTCGTGGGGAGGATTCATGTCGGTTGAACAAAGAGTGAAGCAGATCATCGTGGAGCAGCTTGGGGTGGACGAAGGCCAAGTGGACAACAACGCCTCCTTCGTGGATGATCTTGGCGCGGACTCGCTCGACATCGTGGAGTTGGTCATGGCTTTTGAAGAAGCGTTCGACATTGATATCCCTGATGAAGACGCTGAGAAGATCGCCACCGTAAAAGACGCCATCGACTACATCGAGAACAAGAAAAAGAAGTAACCGCCGGGAGCCAGTCTGGAGCCATCGTTGTCGCGCAGAGTTGTAGTTACAGGAGTCGGCCTGCTGAGCCCGCTTGGCATCGGCACCGATGAAACTTGGAGTGCCATCCGCGAAGCGCGGAATGGGATTTCGCGGATCGAACAGTTCGACGCCGCGGCGTTCAATTGCCGCATCGCCGGGGAAGTCAAGAATTTCGATCCCGCGCAGTTCATCGAGAAAAAAGAAATCAAGAAGATGGGCCGCTTTATTCAGTTCGGCATCGCGGCTTCGGAATTCGCGATGGCCCAGTCCGGGCTGAAAGTGGATGCGCACAATGCCGAACGCGTCGGCGTGGTCATCGGCAGCGGCATCGGCGGATTCGAAGTGATCGAACGCGAGCACCGCACGTTCCTCGAAAAAGGTCCCAGCCGCATCTCGCCGTTCTTTATTCCGGCCACCATCATCAATCTGGCCTCTGGCCACGTTTCCATTCGCACCGGCGCCAAAGGACCGAACTCGGCGACCGCCACCGCTTGCACTACCAGCGCGCATTCTATCGGGGATTCGTTCAAAATCATCCAGCGCAACGACGCTGACGTTATGATCTGCGGAGGGGCCGAGGCGTGCATCACGCCCATGGGCGTCGGCGGATTTGCGGCCATGCGCGCTCTCTCGCAGCGTAACGACGAGCCCGAGAAGGCTTCCCGCCCTTGGGACGCCCAGCGCGACGGATTCGTGGTGGGCGAAGGCTCCGGCATCTTGATACTCGAAGCGCTCGAACATGCCCAGCGGCGCGGCGCAACGATCCTGGCTGAAATCGTGGGCTACGGCATGAGTGGCGACGCGTATCACATCACCAGTCCCTCGGAAGACGGTGATGGCGCGTTCCGCGTCATGCGTCTGGCCATTAAGGACGCGGGCATCGCGCCCGAACAAATCGATTACATCAATGCGCATGGCACCTCCACCGAAGTGGGCGACCGCATCGAAACCACTGCGCTGAAGCGCGTATTCTGCGATCACGCCTACAAGCTGGCCGTCAGTTCGACAAAGTCCATGACGGGCCATCTGCTCGGTGGCGCGGGCGGCCTGGAGGCCGGGATCACGGTTCTCGCGCTGCGCGATCAGGTTGCGCCTCCGACCATCAACCTGGATACTCCCGGCGAAGGCTGCGATCTGGATTATGTCCCGCACCACGCCCGCTCCATGAAAATCGAATACGCACTCTCGAATTCGTTCGGATTCGGGGGCACCAACGGCTGCCTGATCTTCAAGCGATACAGCGACTGATGAAGATCCTCGTCGCCATCAAGC
Source organism: Bryobacterales bacterium (assembly GCA_963772905.1). Lineage (GTDB taxonomy): Bacteria > Acidobacteriota > Terriglobia > Bryobacterales > Bryobacteraceae > Palsa-89. The sequence continues at coordinate 172,312 of CAVYZD010000004.1, forward strand.
AAGTTCCATCGCGCGACTCGCAGCTCCGAATCGATACGAGCGGCCGTTGGATCCAGGAAGGCGATCTCAGCTTTGAGACCAACGAGCCGGACGCCTTCGCGCTTGAAGAGGCGCTGCGGCTCAAGGAACAGCATACCGGTGAAGTGGTCGCGCTGACGGCCGGACCCGCGCGCGTCTCGCAGACCATCCGCGAGGCGCTGGCCAAAGGCGCCGACCGCGCGATCCACATCGAAGAAGACAATCTGGCTGCCTTTGACACGCTGGGAGTCGCCAAGCTCCTGGCGAAAGCGGCCGTCGCCGAGCAGCCGGATCTGATCCTCACTGGGCTTCAATCCGACGATCTGGGATACGGGCAAACGGGTGTCGTTATGGCCGAACTCCTCGGCCTGCCGCACGCCACCATCATCATGGCCGTTGAGAAAATCGAGTCCGGCATCCGCGTGAAGCGCGAGCTTGAGGACGGCTGGTTTCAAAACGTCGAGATGCCGCTTCCGGCTGTGCTCACTATCCAATCCGGCATCAACAAGCTGCGCTACGCCACGCTGATGGGGATCAAGAAGGCGAAGACCAAGGAAGTGAAGCGACTCACTGCGGCCGACTTGGGCGTCACCGCGGTGCCCACGGCGTCCATCGAGAAAGTCTACCTGCCGCAGCGCACCAAACAAACGCAAATGATCGAAGGCAGCGCCCGGGAAGCCGCGGCGACGCTGGTGGAAAAGCTCCGGTTCGAGGTGCGAGTCTTATGAGGCGGATGACATGAGCGGCGTCCTCGTGGTCATGGAGCGGCGGGGCGCCGATTGGCACCGGATGTCTTGGGAGACGCTCGCGGCCGGCCAGCAGCTTGCCGCACAAATCGGGCAAACCGTATCGGCAGCCGTCGTTGGGATAGCGGGGGACCTCGCCGGCAAGAAGCTCGATCGTGTCTACACCATCGAGCATGAGCTTCTTGCGACATACACCGCCGACGGATTCACGGCCGCCCTGGAACAACTTATCCGGAAGGTCAGCCCGTCCATTGTGTTGTTCCCCCACACCTACCAGATCCGCGATTTCGCGCCCAAACTCGCCACCCGCTTCGACAAGGTCCTGATCAGCGACGCCATCGGATTGCGTGTGGAATCGGGCGCGCCCATCTTCGTCCGCCAGCTTTTCCAGGGGAAACTGAACGCGGACGTGAAGCCCGCAGGCGCCGAGCCGCACTTCATCTCCATCCAAGCCGGAGCTTTTCGCGCCGAGCAGGTGGAAGCCGGGACCGCCAGCGAGGAACAGTTTCACCCCAGCCTTTCCCCTGATATCATTCGCGCCAAGCCCCTCGATCCATTCCGCGAATCGGCCCGCGCCGTCGATCTGACCTCCGCCGACATCATTGTCTCGGTCGGCCGAGGCATCAAGGAAAAGGACAATATCCCGATCGTAGAGGAGCTCGCCAAGGCACTCGGCGCCGAACTCGCGGCGTCGCGACCCATCTGCGACAACGGATGGCTCCCCATGGAGCGTCAAGTTGGTAGTTCGGGCCAGACAGTCTCGCCCAAGATGTATCTGGCCGTCGGAATCTCCGGCGCGATCCAGCACCTGGTGGGCATGAAAGGCGCGAAAACAATCGTGGCTATTAATAAAGACGCCAACGCGCCCATCTTCGAAGTCGCCGATTACGGAATCGTGGGCGATCTGTTCGAAGTCGTTCCGGCCTTGGTTGCCGAAATCAAGAAAGCCAAGAGCTGAGTTGCGCGCTAGCGCTCCCTACAACGACCTGTAGTACGCAATCAGATCCAACGCCGGCGGCGTATGCCCCATGGCCCGCAAGAACCCCGAAATCTGACCCCGATGGTGCGTGCCATGATTCACCAAATGCAAAACGATCTGCCATGCCGGCGTCGTATACGGATTCCCGCGCGTGTCTTTGTACGAAATCTGCCGCGTCACGTCGCCCTCCCCGAAATCGCGCAGCCACAGCTTCCAGCGCTGTTGCAGCGCCGGCCACTCGCTCTGCAGCAGCGTGAGGTCGCGATCCTCGGGATCCACGAACGTCGCCCGGGGTTCGCCCAGCACCCGTGACAGCCAGACCCGGTCCGCCGCATAGACGTGCACCAGCGTGTCGAGGACGGATTTGTCTGCAGTCTTGAAATCGCGCGTCAGTTCTTCGGGCGAGAGCTTGGCCGCGGCGTCCAACAAGCGCTGGCTGGCCCAGGCCGAGTAATCCAACTGCAATCGGAGAGTGTCCACGGAGACAGGCATTCATCAATTATGCCCCATCTAAGGGGAACAACTGACCTGCGCAGCGCAGCGGCCACGAGCTGCGCCCACGCCGGCCGGCCTGAAGGCGATATTACACAACTCTTACAAAGGACAAGAGAATTCCCTGTTACGTTGGAACTTACCAATCGAATCAGGAGACTTCGTGACTAGCGACATCCAATCTATCTATGAGCACCGGAAGCTGAACTGGGCGATCATCAGCGTTCTGGTGGTTTTACACGCGGGCGCCATCGCTGCACTGTTTATGTTCAGCTGGCGCGCGTTATTGGTATCGGTCCTGCTCTATTGGGCCAGCGTCGGCCTGGGCATCAGCATGGGCTACCATCGCCTACATACCCACCGTTCTTATAAACTCCCCCGCGCCCTCGAATATTTCCTGGCTTTTTGCGGCACGCTATCGCTGGAAGGCGGACCGATTTTCTGGGTGGCCACGCATCGCATCCATCACCAGTATTCCGACAAGCCCGGCGATCCGCATTCCCCGCGTGACGGGGCCTGGTGGTCGCACATCGGGTGGCTGCTGACAGGCGAATCCAAGCACAACGATACTAAGCTGATGTCCAAGTACGCACCTGACCTGGCTCGCGATCCTTTCTACGCCAACCTGAATACCTACCACTGGATTCCGATCATCGTGGTGTCGGCGCTGTTGCTGATCTTCGGCGGGCTCCCGATGCTGCTGTGGGCCACCTGCATGCGCCTTACCTTCGGACTGCACGCCACCTGGACGGTAAACTCCATCACGCACATGTGGGGTACCCGGCGGTTCCAGACGCGCGACGATTCGCGCAATAACGTACTCATCGCGCTCATCACCTTCGGCGAAGGCTGGCACAACAACCACCACGCCCACCCCACTTCGGCGCGCCACGGCTTGGCCTGGTATGAGATCGATTTCTCCTGGATTCAGATTTCGATTCTGAAGTTCTTGGGCATCGCCAAAGCGGTGCGGGTCGCCAAAGTCCACACGGCGATTCCCGAGCGCGAAGCGGCCTAAGCGCCGCCAATTGCCAATCTCGAGCCGCGACGACCACCGAGCCGCCGGCGCCTTTGACCCGCCGTCCCAATCCACGGTATCGATGGGCCACCGTCGGCGATTCCGACTGCTGCGCGATCAGGGGCGTCGAGCCGATTCCACCGATGCCTTCCTATTAGAGCGAGTCCGGTTCAGCCGTCCCCTTTTTATGATCCGAACAAGGAACTGGTTGGGTGAATTCCACCGCCGGATCCAGGCTGGCGGGAAAACATTTTCAGGGCGGAGCCCCCAGTAGATCGCCAAACAAACCATCTGAAGAAGGACGACGCTCATTATGAATGCCAGAAAGGCATCTTGGTCCGAGACGGCCCTCAGCGAACGCAAGTAAACGAGCGTACCTGCCACTGCAAAAACAGCGCTGCCAAGGAGGACCTGAGCAATCCTGATAGAGAACCGGGTGACTCGCAGGACCGGCCGCCAGGGGGCTTCGCCGATGGGATGGTAGAGTGCCAGAGCCCACGTGCCAACATTAACCGCAACAGCTGCGGTAATTAACGCCGGTTGATCTGGGACCGAGAGTCTACCGCGCAACGCAGCCACATACATGGCGGTCACACCCAAGACGCCGAGACAGGCATAACTGAAGCCGTAGATTGCTAGAAATCGCTTAATCATTTCTTGGATGTACACCAGTATAATTCGTTGGGCGCTGCTACACCGGCTGCGTTCCCGACCACGCGGCTGACCCGGTCGCTGAGCCGCGACGATTACCGAGCCGCGACCGTGAGGGAGCGGAATCGCATAACCTGGAAGTATGGTCGTCGCCGGCCGCCGCCGTTCTATCGCCTTCTTCATCGCCCTCGGCATCGGACTCATCTCCGTCATCGTTCTGCTCTACATCGGCTGGGTCCTGCTCCGCTGGCACACCGGCATCCTGCTCTTCCTCGGCTCGCTGCTCTTTCTGACGATCATCGTCGGCGTGGTCCTCAACACCACCTTCCTGGTCCGCGAAATCCGCCGCAACGAACAGCACGACGCCTTCATCAACGCCGTAACGCACGAGCTAAAAACCCCGGTCGCCTCCATTCGCCTGTACCTCGAAACTCTGCAAACGCGCCCGGTGGAAGAATCCAAGCGCCAGGAGTTTTATCGCACCATGGTCGAGGACAGTGACCGCCTCCTGGCCACCATCGAACAGGTCCTGCGCACCGGCCGCATCGGGTCCAGTAGCCGCCGCAAGCTGCATCTGGTCCGCATCGATCTCAACAGCGTCATCGAGGAATGCCTCGCGCGGACGCGCATTCTGCATCGGCTAACCCCCGAATCGCTCGAATACCGTCCGGGCCCCGACGTCACCATCATGGGCGATCCGGACGAAGTGCGCGCGGCTGTATCGAATCTAATCGACAACGCGGTCAAATACTCCGGCACCGCCGTCCAGGTTCTGGTCGAAACCCAAGCGCTCGACGACAAATTCGTCTCGGTCCGAGTCCGCGACCAAGGTCCCGGCATCCCCAAAATGGAGCTGAAACAAATCTTCAAACGCTTCTACCGCGTCCCTGGACCGCTGGCCACGCGCGTCAAGGGCACCGGCCTTGGCCTCTACATCGTTCGATCCGTCGCCAAACGCCACGGCGGACGCGCCTGGGCCGAGAGCGAAGGACCCGGTCGCGGCAGCACATTCATCCTGCAGCTTCCCATCGTTAAAATGACCAAATGAGCCGCGTCTTAGTCGTAGAAGACGAGCAGCATCTCGCCGAAGGCTTGCGATACAACCTGGAAGCCGAAGGCTATCAGGTCGACCTCGTCGACACTGGCGAGGCCGCGCTGGAAAAGCTGAAGACCGGCGAAGCGCCGCTGGACGTCGTCGTGTTGGACGTCATGCTGCCCGGCATCAACGGTTTTGAAGTTGTGTCTCAGATGCGGGAGGCTGGCCAGTTTGTTCCCACGTTAATTCTCACCGCGCGCGGCCACGCCGACGACGTACTGCGCGGCTTCGCTGCGGGCGCCGACGACTATCTCACTAAGCCATTCGAACTTTCCATCCTGATCGCCCGCATTCGTGGACTCCTCCGCCGTCACCAATGGCTGCGTGCCGCCGCGCCGCGCGCTGAACAACCCACCGAACAACCCGCCGAGCCCGATGCTTCCTCCGGCGCCTCCAAGGACGTCTTCACCTTCGGCGACAAGTCCGTGCACTTCGATCGCCTCGAGCTCCACGTCCGCGACCAAATCTTCCCGCTCACCCTCATGGAAGCCAACGTTCTCCGCTATCTCATCGAGCACCAGGGCCAGCGCGTCTCCCGCAAGGCCATGCTCTCCGAAGTCTGGGGACTCCACGAGGACACCGATACCCGCGCCATCGACAACTTTATCGTGCGCCTGCGCCGCTACATCGAGGACGATCCCACGCGTCCCCGCCACCTGCTCACTGTTCGCGGAGTTGGGTACCGCTTTGTGGCCGCACCAGCGCCCTGAACGCAGTGCCGGGCGACCGCCCCAACTTTGCGACAATGGAGCCGAAAGGTCCGCAATGAAAACCGCCGTTCTCCTGATCGCCAGCGTCGCTCTCTTTATGGGCGCCATAGCCGCGAAGCTCAAGTACCCGGTGCCTCCCAAGAGCGATCAGGTCGACGATTACCACGGCGTCAAAATCGCCGATCCCTACCGCAGTTTGGAAAACGCGGATGCGCCATCCACCGAAAAGTTCGTCGAACAGGAGAACGCGCTCACCTTCGGGTATCTCGCCAAACTCCCCGGCCGCGAGGCCATCCAGAAGCAGCTTACCGCGCTCTGGAATTACGAAAAATTCGACGGCTTTCAAAAAGCCGGCAATCATTATTTCTATTTCCGCAATTCCGGCCTGCAAAATCAGCCGGTGTTATACGTCGCCGATTCACTCACCGGTCCGGCGCGCGTCCTCCTGGATCCCAACACCTATCGCAAAGACGGTACTGCGGCCCTCAGCGGTGAGTCCATCAGCTGGAACGGAAAGCTGCTCGCGTATGCGGTGGCGCAGGCCGGGTCCGATTGGTCAGAGTGGCGAGTACGCGACGTTGCAACCGCCAAAGATTCGTTGGACCTGATCCAGTGGACCAAGTCGAGCCCGATTTCCTGGACCGCCGACGATCGCGGCTTTTACTATTCGCGCTACCCCGAGCCACCTCCCGAGAAAATGCTCACCGTCGCCGCGCTCGACGAAAAGATCTACTTCCATAAGCTCGGCGATCTGCAATCCGCCGACAAGCTGATCTACGAGCGGCCCGATCATCCCAACTGGAGCATCGATCCCCTCGTGATGGAGGGCGGCCGATATCTGCTCATCAATATCTACACCGGCGTGCCGGGCAAGAACATGCTCGCGTACCAGGATCTGCGCGCCGCCAATTCCAAGATCGCGATGCTGATTCCATCGGCCGACTACGCGTATGGGCCCATCGCCGTGATCGGCTCCACGTTGTACCTGCAGACCAACGACGGCGCACCGCGCAACCGGGTGATCGCGATGGACCTTGAGCACCCCGAACGCGCCAACTGGAAGGAAATCGTTCCCGAGCGCACCGAGACCATCGACAATACCCAGATCGCCGATGGCAAACTGCTGGTTTCTTATATGAAGGATGCGCATTCGGCGGCGCGGCTCGTAACACTCGATGGAAAGCTGGTCGCTGAAATCGCCATGCCGGGGATCGGGACCGCTACATGGTCGCCCGCGCGCCTCGAAGACAACGAAATGTTCTTTGAGTTCGAGGGCTACACGATCGCGCCTACCATCGATCGGCTGGACCTGAATACCAGCCAAACCACCACCGTTCGCGAAAGCAAAGTTGCGGTGGATCTATCGCAGTACGAAACCAAGCAGGTGTTCTATTCGAGCAAAGACGGCACGCGCGTTCCCATGTTCTTGAGCTACAAAAAAGGCCTGAAATTGGACGCGAAGAATCCCACCTTGCTCTACGCGTATGGCGGTTTCGACGTCGCCGAGACTCCGGTTTTCCGGCCTGCGCTGGTTGAATGGATGGAAATGGGCGGCGTCTACGCGCTGGCCAACATTCGCGGCGGATCGGAATATGGCGAAGCCTGGCACCAGGCCGGCATGCGCGCCAAGAAGCAAAATGTGTTCGACGATTTCATCGCTGCCGCTGAATGGCTGATCGCGAACAAGTACACTTCCACGCCCAAGCTGGCCATCTACGGCGGAAGCAATGGCGGATTGCTCATCGGTGCGGTGTTGAATCAGCGGCCGGATTTGTTTGGTGCGGCCATGCCGGCGGTGGGCGTGATGGACATGCTGCGATTCCAGAATTTCGGATTTGGAACGCAATGGGTGGGCGAGTATGGCTCGTCGGCGAATCCCGAGGATTTCAAAGTGCTGCGCGCCTATTCGCCGCTGCACAACATTCGCAAAGGCATTGAGTATCCGCCTACGCTGATCACCACGTCCGACCACGATGACCGCGTCATGCCTGGCCACAGCTTGAAGTACGCGGCGACGTTGCAGCAAGCCCAGGAAGGTCCGGCGCCCATTCTGATTCGGATCGAGACGCGCGCCGGTCACGGAGCCGGGAAGCCCACCACTAAGCAAATCGATGAGTGGGTTGATCGTTTTGTATTTTTGAAGAGCGCCCTCAAGATCGGCACAAAGGTGACGGGCTCTTGATCGATGTTGGAGAAGCCCTTTCGTCCTGAAACGCGTGTCGTCCAGCGCAACGGCGCGCAGCTTTTACGGGAGCACGCCGCGGACATCTGCGTCGTCGGTGCTGGCATCTCCGGTGTTTCCGCCGCAATCGAAGCGGCGAAATTGGGCCGGCGAGTCATCCTGATCGATGGTCTACCCGCGCTTGGCGGCCAGGCGGTGAACTCCATCATCGGGATGATCGTGGGTCTGTTCGGCAACCCTCCAAAGAGCAAACAACTGACCCACGGCATCGCCGACGAGATTATTCGCGACTTGAGCGCCACAGGCGATTTGCATGTGGTGATGGGCGGTGTGTCGCTGAACGCGCTGTACAACGAGGTCGCGCTCGGCCGCTGGGTGGAGCGAAAAGTTCTGGAGCTGAACATTACGCCGCTGGTGGGTGCGATTTTGCGCAGCGTGCAGCGGGAAGGCCGCAGGATCAGGGCGCTGGAATTGTCCACGCGCTATGGCGATGTGATTGTTCGTGCGGACGGATTCGTCGATGCCACCGGCGATGCGGCCGTGGTCTGGCAGGCTGGTCTCGAGTGCCGCGAGCCGGCCGAAGGCGTGATCTACGGATCGCAGATGATCGTGATCGAGAATTTTGACGAGTCGCAGAAACCGAGCCGCGCCGAAATGTCGGAGCGCATTCGCGAGCGCGGAGCGCAGTACGGGATGATCCGGCGCGACGGTTTCGCGATGAGTTTTCCCGGCCGCGCCACCGCAGTTGTGAACATGACTCACATCGAAAACCCGATGGATCCGTTCGGGGCGTCAAAAACGGGGCTCGAAGGCAAGGAACAAGCGGACCGTACGATGACCTTCTTGCGGTCGGAATTCCCTCGCGCCTTCGGAGAAGCGCGCGTGCGTTCGTACGGCCTTCCCGGGATCCGCCAGACGCGTTGGATCGTCGGGTGTCATCACTTGACCGTTGGTGAAGTCCGGCGGGGCGTGAAGTTTCCCGACAGCATCGCGCGAACCGCATGGCCGCTCGAACAGCATCACAACGCCGAAGGGTATGTGTGGGAGCCGTTCGATGCCGATCACGTGCATTACGTCCCGCTCGGAAGTTTGATACCGCCCGCAGTCGACAATTTGGTGGCCGCCGGCCGATGTATCGACGGCGACGCGACGGCGCTGTCCAGCGTTCGCGTGATGGGCCCGTGCATCGCGATGGGCGCTGCAGCCGCGCACGCCCTCGATCTGGCGGGGATGGGAAGCGCCCATGACATCGATTTGGCGGCGCTGCGAACGCGCATCGCGGCGAATGTAGACGACTAAGATGATGATTCTGGCCGACGATGAAAAAGCCATGCTCGATGGCGAGGGTGGCGCCGCAAAACAAAAAGCCATGGAATTGTTGGTGCGCTACGCCGAAGCGCTGGGTGCCGAACGATTTGTTGACACCAGCAACATCGCGGGCGTTCCCGGATCGTCGACACTGTTTCTGCAGAAGTATTTCGAAGAGCACGCCGGCGACGGCAGCTTCGAAGCAGTCTTTTCGCTCTATGATCTCGATGCCGGAGAAGTGATGTCCGTCCCGAAAGCTACAGGCAACTGCTGCCATCTGCAGGGCGGCATGGACCTGGAGCATTGGACCGAGCTCGGGATGAGCCCCGGCGCGATGCAGCACCAGCGCGCAGACGAAGCGGAACTTGCGCGACACGGCGTTCAAATCATGAAGACCTGCACGCCATATCTGGCGGGCAATTTGCCCGTGAAGGGTGAGCATTGCGCTTGGATGGAATCGTCGGCGGTTGTGTATTGCAATTCGGTGATCGGCGCGCGCACCAATACCGAGGGCCGCGAAAGCACCAGCGCCGCTATGCTCACCGGAAAGATTCCCGATTGGGGTTTTCATCGCGATGAATACCGACACGCGACGCACTTGATCGAAGTAGAGACGCCGGTTGAGAGCGTGATGGATTGGGGCATGCTCGGCTATTTCATTGGCGAAGCGGTGGAAGAAGGCATTCCCGTGCTGACAGGCGCGATCCGGCAGGCCGATCCGCTGCGTCACAAACATTTTGGAGCCGCCGCCGCTTCGTCCGGCGGAGTCGAGATGTATCACATTGTCGGCGTGACACCGGAAGCGGCGAGCCTGGAGATGGCGGTCGGCAGTCGCAAGCCTCTGGTCACGATCAAGTACGGCGCTGACGAACGCCGCCGCATTTACGATGCGCTGAACGCGAACGGCCGAGATCCGCGTGTCGATTATGTAATGCTTGGTTGCCCGCATGCATCGATTGACCAATTTCGCGAAATCGCGCGCTTGCTCGACGGCAAGAAAATCAAGACTCATTTGTGGATGTTCACGTCGCGCGCGGTGAAGACCGTCGCGGACGTCAGCGGATTCACTAAGAAGATCGAGGACGCGGGCGGCATCGTCATGACCGATACGTGTTCCGCCATCGCTCGCGCAGTTCCGAAAGGAACGAAAGTAGTGGCGCTCGATTCAGCCAAGCAAACTCACTATCTGCCCGCGATGGTGGGCATCGAAGCGTGGTTCGGCACAACGGAAGATTGCATCAACGCCGCTCTGACCGGGCGCTGGTCGGGAGAACTGCGATGATCGTGCTGTGCGGGCGCGGTATCGTCGGCGGTTGCGCGGAAGGCGAAGCGCTGGTCACGCATCAAACCATTTCCGGATGGGGCGGCATCGATCCCATGACCGGCACCATCATTGAAACGCGGCACGAGCTGCGCGGACAAAGCTTCAAAGACAAGGTGCTGGTGTTTCCCGGCGCGAAAGGATCGTCGGGCTGGTCGAACGCGTTTCACATGACGCGGCTGACGAAGTCGGCGCCGGTTGCGATGATTTTCAATCAGATGACTACCAAGATCGCGCTGGGCGCGGTGGTCACGCGAGTGCCCGCCGTCACGGAGCTCGATCAAGATCCGCTGACCGTGATCGAGACCGGCGATTGGGTGAAAGTCGACGGCGATCGCGGCGTAGTTGAAGTGGTCAAAAGCCATGAACGAACGCCGCTCCACACGCTGAACTCAGCAGCAATCCAACGCAACCGGTGATGATCATTCCGGTAACGCGCTTGGTATAGCCTTGGGATCTTTGTTGCCAAATCAGCGGTGCGAGCGCAATCCATTGAGTAACTCCCCAACTCACGAATATCAAGGCGGAGAACTTCGAGAACTTTCCCAGAGTGGCCCCTGCAGCAATCAGGCCGAGAATCCAGAACGCGGCTTGGCACGCACAGCCCAGCAGGCATCCCACGGTGACGCTGTCATTGGGCGGACTCGGCGCCGAAGGCGTCATATCGGAAACCCCTCGCGCTCACGGCGGAGCGGTTGGAGGATGCTTTTTTCTAAATCGTCGCGATAGAAAAGATTGTAGGTGTCGAACGGAATGATGCGCTGGCCGTCCGGATGGGCGATATGCACACAGGTTTTCTTGACGCTTCGGACATCAAAGCCCCATGCATCGATAAACTGCATGATGATTACCCGGAACACATTGCTGTAATCGATGTTCAACGGAGCGCTCACTTGCGGAAGGCAGCAGAGGAGTTCGCGCAGTGTGCCCGCGCTGGATCGGGGCGAATGGTTTGTGGAGAACAGCCTGAACAGCTGGTTCTGCAGCGTCGCGTCGGTTTCGTAGACGATGGTGTTCCGCCCGCCCTCGATCAAAATCTTGGGATCGATCAGGCCCGTGAGCGGGATCACTTTTTCGTTGGACTTCAGCGCATAGGCCATCGCGAGCGAGTCAGGATGGCAGGGAACGGGAATGATGTCCTCGGGTTGAAAGATTTTGGTTTGCTCGAGAATTTTGCGGCGCACTTCAGTGAGGGTGAGGCGGTCGCGCGCGGGATCGAAGTTCTCATGGCGTCCGGCGGCCTGGATTGGTTGGAGCACCACGCCGCGCACGCAAGGTTGCTCCACGGCCCATTCAAGGATTCGGCCGATTTCACCGTCGTTGAGCCCGCGCTTGAGGGTGACCACGAGGGACGTCGAAACGCCCAAGCGGTTCAATTTATCGATGGCTCGCATGCGAACGGCGGTCAGGTCGGCGCCGCGTAGTTCCTGGAGCGCGTTAGGTTCGAACGAATCGAATTGCAAATAGATCTCGAAGCCCGGCATGTACGTGGCCAGGCGTTCGGCAAAGCCGTCTTCGCGGGCGATGCGGATGCCGTTGGTGTTCACCATCAGGTGTTGGAAAGGCCGCTGTTTTGCGAGATCAAGAATGCGAAAGAAATCCGGGTGCAGCGTTGGTTCGCCGCCGGAGATCTGCACGATGTCGGGCTGCCCTTCGTTGCCGACTACGGCGTCGAGCATGCGTTCCACTTGTTCGATGGGCCGGTAGCTTTGACGAGACGGACCACTCGATGCGTAACAGATGGGGCATTGCAAATTGCAGTGATCGGTGATTTCGACCAGGGTAAGACAGGAATGTTGTTCGTGATCGGTGCACAGGCCGCAGTCATAGGGACAGTCCCACCGCACGGGCATGTTGTAATGCATGGGCATCTCCGGCGGCTTCAAGAACACTTCGCGGCAGCGGCGATAGTAGTCGATGTCGTCGGCCATCAGGACGCGCTCGGGACCATGCGCGGGACAGCGCTTCAGCAGGTATACGTTTCCGTCTTCGAAGACGATCTTGCCTTCGGCGCGCCGATAACACGTGGAACAGATCGAGATAGCAGTGTCGTAAAACAGATAGGGACGGACGCGGTCAGCCGGCAACGAGCGCCTCCTTCGGTTTCAATGCGCCTGACGCGATGCGCCACAGATCATGCGCATACCAAAGTATTGCGCATGCGCAGGCCCACTGAAGTGTCGTGAGACCTGCGAAGCGGATGCCGGGCTTCAGGAAATCCACCAATAAACGCCATGAATAGTAGCAGATTACGAACAAGCGGAACCGGTCTCCTTCGGCAAAGCGCGGCGTGTGAATGCGAGCCAGAAGTATCGCGAGCGCAACCATCGCGGCGACCTCGTACAACTGCACTGGATGGCGCATCACGCCGTCGCCGAGATCGACTCCCCAAGGGAGGGAGGTCGCGATGCCGTAGGTATCATCCTGCTTGCCGGCCAGAAAACAGCCGATGCGGCCGATGGCGATTCCGATGGTGATGGGTATCGCGAAAAGATCACCGGTGCGGCGCTGAATGCCGGCTCGCCACTTGGTGAATTCAACAGCGATGGTTCCTCCCAGCAGAGCGCCAACGATGGTCTTGCCCTCCAGCAGATATTGAACGCTCCGCCACTCATGAGCAGTGCGGAGAGGATCTTCGCACCAGTACAGAAGCTTCGAACCGATGGCGGCTCCGACAACCGCGGCGACGATAATGCTCCAGCGCGTTTGGGTTTCGAGAAAATCGCCGGTGTTCTGGCGTTGCCTCACATAGATTCGGAACGCGACGAGATAGGCCAGCGATTCGAACAGAAAATGCCAACGCACGTGTCTGCTATTATCGCTTACCGCTTTCCCCGGCCGGCGCTAAGGCAGCGCAAAGACGTAAATCGCATTGTGACCGCGCGGTACTTTGAACTCCGGGGTGATGCCGGCGAAGTTGGTGTCGCCGAGCAGGCCCGGGACGGCGAGATTGTCGCCGGTCATGACGCAAAAATACTGTTTGCCTTTGACCGCGTAGGTGATCGTGCTGACGGAAACGGGTCCGCCGACGATCTGCTCCCACAGGATCTTTCCGGAGTCAGCATCGAAGGCTCGAACGCGACGGTTCAGATCGCCCCAGAAGACCAAATCGCCCGCAGTGGCGAGCGCCGCGCCAGTGCTGGTGGCATGCGTGCCGGTGCTGAAGCGTTGGATTTCGCCGGTGGACATATTGATCTTGGCCAGTCCGACGCGAGCATCGGGATCGGAACCGGGCCGCGGGACGCCAAAACGTTTTTCGCGAGCTTCGGTTTGGCCGGGAGTTCCAGCGGGGACGGCAGACGTCATATCGAGGCAGGTGTCCAGGTAGGGAACGTAGAGCGAGTTCTTCTCGGGATTGTACGCGGTGGGCCAATAGCTGCGGGTGTTGAGGTAGCAGATGACGTGATGATCGCCGGGGTGTTTCAAGACGACATCCCAATTGATGTAGGTCTTGCCGGTCTTCACATCGATCTTCGAGAGAATGAAATTCGGCGTATCGAAGGGGAAGGGCATGGCCCAGAGAAACTGGCCGGTGCCGCGATCGAGCGCCCAGAGCCCGCCGCCCTCGCCGACGTTGACCGAGATGTCGTGCACTTCACCACGCGGAATATCGGGATTGATCCATTTCACAAATTTCGGATCGGGACTCACGGCGGTACGAATGAGCGTGCGCTCCTCGTTGATGTCCATGTCCCAATCGTCGCCGGGCAGGTGCTGGTAATACCAAACTAATTTGCCAGTGTCGGGACTGAGCGCGACCGTGGAATTGCTGTAGAGATCCGCCGGCGCGGCGCGGCCTGTGCCGTCGGGATTGCCGGCGTGGCGATCGGCGCGCGTGTTGGGCGTGGGATTCGCGATGCCCCAGTAAAGCAAGTTGCGCACGGGATCGTAGGAGCCGGGCAGCGCCCAAGTGGACGCGACGCGTTTATCGACCGGCGCGCCATTCCACGAATCGCCGGCGGGATCTTTGTCGTCCTGCGTCGTATAGAAGCGCCAGATCTCTTTGCCCGTGATAGCGTCGTGCGCGGCGATGTAGCAGTTGGAGCGCAGTCCACCGACGCAAGTTCCGGCCGTGATCACTTTGCCGTTCACGACGATGGGTCCCGAGGTGTGGCCGCGTTCGTCGGTCTTAGTTTCCCAGCGCTGCTCGCCGGTGCGGGCATCCAGGCCGACGACGTAGCTGTCGGGCGCGGTGTAAAGAACGACGTCCTGATAAATGGCGAGCGACTTTGGCCGAGCGATAGTGGCGACGCCGGCCGGTACTTTGCGCTTGTACTCCCAGATGAGATCGCCGGTTGCGCCGTCGAGCGCTTGAACGATCGCGCCGGGATTGATGATGTACATGACGCCGTCGTGCACCAGCGGAATGCTTTCAGTTTGACCCGGTGTCATGCCGCGCGACCAAGCCAGACGGAGCGTGGCGACGTTCTGTTTGTTGATTTCCTTGAGCGGGCTGAAGCGCTGCGCGTCGTAAGTGCGGCTGAACATCAGCCAGTCGCCCGGGGCCGGGTTGAGGAGCATTTCGGGGGTGACGGGGATGAAGTTTTTGACGACTTGGGCGGGAGCGGGCGTGATGGCGGAAATCAGAAAGAACGCCGCGGCGAAGCCACGGGGAGGCAGTGGGTGATCGAAAATCATTCAGGTACAGAATATCGCGATCGTGATGGACGTAGTGGAACTGGCGGTGAAGGGCTCGGTCAACCGGCCCGGCGGATCTCTTCTCGGATTACGCGGCGCAGCGTGGTTTCCAGAGGCTCGCGGGAACGCCCCATGTGATCGCGCAATGCATCGTTAATGAGGCTCTGATAGTTGCCGCCGCCTGCTCGATCAACCTGATCGCGGAACCAATCGATCACATCGTCGTCGAGGCGAATCGTGATTCTGGTCTTTCCCTTGGGAACGGGCATCACGGGTCCACGCTTCGCCTTTGAAAAATCGTATTCACGTTTCATAAGTTCCTTCCTCATACAATCGCCGCTCGCGAGGCGTCGCTTTGCGGGCCGAAATGAGACGTGCGTTGTCGCCACGCCATGTGTAAACAACGACGATGAGGTCGCCAAACGGGTCCAGACCAATCGTTACCCAACGCTCCTCCTCGCTGGAAGAGATATCCGGCATCGTTAGCGCGCGCTCGTCTTCAAGGACGGCTACGGCATCGGCGAACTGGATGCCATGCTTGCGAACATTCAGCTTCGCCTTGCGCGGATCCCACTCGACCAGCACGTGTACAATTGTACACCAAGCGTATGCTTGCTGACGCGCGCGGCTCAGTTTGGGAGTTCGAAGACCCAGAGTTCAGCGCCGCCGCCGGGTGGGTTCTGGATCTCGGGAACCAGCGGCGGCCAGGTGATGGCGTGTGCGCCGCCGTTGCCGACCACCACAGCGACATACTGCTTGCCGTTGACGCTATAGGTGATGGGGCAGGAACTGGGAACATCGTTGAGACGCGTTTCCCAAAGGACCTTGCCGTTGGCTTGATCGTAAGCGCGGATGTAGCGATCGAGAGATCCGTCGAACACGATGCCGCCCGCGGTTGCGAGCGCACCGGTGGTTTGCGGCGCGCGCTGGCGATCGGTCCACACGGGCTTGCGGGTTTCGAGATTGATGGCTTCCAAACGGCCGTACTTGCCGTCGCCATCGAGGCGCGGCCGGATGGTAAAGCGGACGCCGGAGGAGAGGCCGCCGCGTTCGCCGGGAGCGACCGGAATCAGGTCCATGCAGGATTCCACCAACGGCACAAAGAGAACCTTCGTATCGGGATTGAGCGACCCTGGTATCCAGCTTTTGGCGCCGCCGGCGTGCGGGCAAACGGTTTTGGTCTCGCCGTCGCCAATGACAACCTGATGGTTTATTGTTTTGGCGCCGGTCACCGGATCGGCCCCGGTGATCACATTCTGAATGCCGAGATCCATCGAAAATTCGTACTTGCCGGTGGCGGCATCGAGTGCATCGTAGAAGGCTTCCTTGCCTGAGGTCACGACCACTCGCTTGTTCTCGCCTTTGATGGGGAGATTCACTAACTGGCGCTCGAAGGCCCAATCAAGATCCCATTGATCGTTGGGGACGTGCTGGAAATGCCAGACGAGTTTGCCGGTGTCGGGATCGAAGGCCAGCGTGGTGTCGGTGTAGAGCAAATCGTTGTTGACACCGGGTTCGGTGGATTTGTGGACGTACGGGCCGGTGTCGTAGGTTTGCGCGACGCCGAAGAAGGCGAGATTGAGCGCGGGATCGTAGCTGCCGGCGGTCCAGACGGAGCCGCCATTGCGTTTTTCGAGCGGCAGGCCATTCCAGCTATTGCCCCCCGGTTCGCCGGGACGAGCGATGGTATCGAAGCGCCAGGCTTCCTTGCCGGTGGCGGCATCGAGCGCGATGATCCAGTTGCCGCCGGGTGTCGAGCCCACGGTACCGACGATCACTTTCCCTTTGGCAACCAGCGGTCCGCCGGTCATCATCATGCGCGGATTCTCATCGCGATTGAAGACTTCGTGATCCCACGCGACCTCGCCGGTTTTGGTGTCGAGCGCGACAACGTGCAGGTCCGATGTGTCGAGCAGGATGTGGTTTTGATAAATGGCGATGTTGCGCTTTACCAGATTGAGGAAGCCGGCTTTGGGCTTGGGCAGTTGGCGCGAATATTCCCACAGCAGATCGCCGCTGACGGCATCGAGAGCTTGCACATGATCGCCAGAAGCATGCACAAAGATGACGCCATCGTGGACCAGAGGCGTGGCTTCGTTGGCGCCCGGCGGGAGCGACCAAGCCCACTTGGATCGAAGCTGGGCGACGTTCGATTTGTTGATCTGCTTGAGCGGGCTGAAGCCCAGGTCATCATAGGTCCGGCGCCACGTGAGCCATTCGCCGGGAGGCGGATTTTGCAGTTCGGCATCGGTGACGGGAGTGAGTTTGTCGAGCGGATTCGGTTTCGGCGGCGCGGCAATCAAACTAGCATATGGCGAGAGGCCGCCACCGGGAGAGTTCGAGGTTGGCGTCCGAGGCTTGGCGCTTGGCGCACCGGGAAGAACTTTTGCGTCCAGCGGGATCGCGTTCGATTGCAGAATGAAGGCGGTGATTTGAAGATAGATTGCGTCGCCGAGTCCGCCGGCATTGCTCGGGGGCATCTTGGTGCTGATGTAGCTGTTGAGTTCAGTGACGCTCTTGCCAGCCCACTGTCCGGTGAACGCGGTCCCTTTGAGTGGCGGCGCAAATTCACCGTCGTCGAGATTCGCGCCATGGCATCCGGCGCAGCTTTGCGCGTAGGCGGACTTGCCTTCGGTAGCTTGAGCAGCGGTCTGCGCGCAGGCGGGCAGGACCAGCAGGGGAAGGATCAAAATGAGTCGCATGGGTTTCTCTTGTAAGCGAAGTGCCTAGTTTATAACCTCACAGCTCGCCAAGCAAGACTTGCATGCAGGCCGTAGTCACTGAATTGACATGTGTTGTATATTCAAATGTAAGAAACGAGCTTGAATTGCTGTCAAATTTGAAGCTGAACTGTTTTGTTGCCCTACTGGCGCTGCCGCTCGGTGCACAGTCGTTGGGTGCGCCGAGCAACGGTCCGCACACTGTTTCGGTTGAGTTGCTGCGCTATCCGCTTTCCGCAAAAGCGCTCTACATGCTGCAAAAGGCATTGCAGATGTCGGAGCAGGGCGATCACGCGGGCGCTATTATGCAACTAAACAAGACGCTCGCCAAGTGCCCGGGGACCGACGCTTACGTGGATAGCTTATTGGGCGTGGAGTATTTGAAGACGGGCCAATTTTCCGAAGCCGTCGATGCGCTGGAACAAGCGGCGAAGCTTTTGCCCCACGATGCATCCAATTACGCAAACCTGGGCTTGGCTTTGGTTTGCAAGGGGCAATACGATCGCGCGGAACCGGAGTTGCGGCGCGCTCTGGAACTGGACCCACACAACTCGACGGCCGGCCGTTTGATGAACGAGCTGGTGCGCAACCAGATCGCGCGAAAGTAAGTCTGACATCGCTGCTCTGATATCGTATGTACGTTGGATCAGCCGAACACCATCGATGTTTCCGGGATCATCGAGCAGCAGAAGCTGGGGCGGTTTCTTGTCGGACTCGTTCTGGTCTCATGGATCATCACGTTTTTCGACGGCCTGGACACCAATCTCATTAGCTTCGCCGCGCCATATTTCGGCGCGCAATATCATCTGAGCCGGATTCAGCTCGGCAACATCTTCAGCATGGGGCTGTTCGGCACCATGGTCGGCGGCTTTGCGCTGGGTTATGTGGGCGACCGCATCGGCCGGCGGCCAGTGGTAATTTTCGCCACGGCGCTGTTTGGGATCCTGACCATGTGCTTCGCACTGGCGGGCAACTATTCCTCACTGGTCTTGCTGCGATTCATCGACGGACTGCCGTTGGGCGGAATGCTGCCGCTGGCGTGGGCGCTCAACATCGAATATGCGCCGAAGCGTTATCGCGCGACCATCGTGACGGTGATCATGATGGGCTATTCGCTGGGTACGGCGCTGGGCGGGCAAGTGGCCAACTGGCTGATCCCGATCTTCGGATGGAAATCGGTGTTCATCTTTGGCGGCGCGGCTGCGCTGGTCTGCGCGGGTGTGTTGTTCGCGATCCTGCCGGAATCGATCCGGTTTCTTGCGAGCAAGGGTCTGGGCGCCGATCGGATTAGACGCATTATCCGCCGCATCGCTCCGGCCACCACGATTCCCTCGGGGATATCATTCACGGTGAGCGATGAAAGCCAGCTGAACAAGGACTTCAAACCGTCGCTGTTGTTCCGCGGCGAGCTGCGCTGGATCACTCCGCTGATTTGGCTCGGCTATATCGCGAGTTCGCTGGCAGTGTTCTTCATTGTGAACTGGACGCCGGTGGTTTTCGAAGCGTTGAAATACAGCCGCAAGGAAGCAGCCAACGCGGCATCCCTTTATTCGGCGATGGGCGCGGTCGGCGGGCTATTGTTGATGCGCTTCACCGATAGGCGCGGCGCGGGCGCGATCACGATCATGCCGGTGATGACCGCTATGCTGTTGCTGGTCGCCACGTTCGTCGGCATGGGCCACATCGAATTTCTGGTGCTTGCCGCGGCGACCGGAGGATTCCTGATCGGCGGCCATTTTGGGATGCACAGCATCTGCGGCATCTTTTATCCGAGCGCTTACCGCGGGAACGGCGCGGGTTGGGCGACTTCGATCGCGAAGATTGGGTCGGTGGCGGGGCCCATTCTCGGAGGGATCGTTTTGTCAACAAGTCTGCCGGTGCGCGACATCTTCGCCGTGCTGGCGGTTTGCCCGGCGGTGATGGCGATTTGCATCTACATTGTCGGACGCATGCATCGGCGCATTCTCGGGCGTGAGGCGCTGGCCGCGGTAGAACCCGCCGGAGGCCTTTTGGCAAGCACGTTGCACTGATTCCGGCATGGTTCACACCTGCCGATATTTGTGTTCAGAGTTTGTAACGGTGACGTACGAAGACGCTCCTGGTGAGCTCTGTCAGACCACCGCGAATCTGGAAGAAATTTCGCGCACATGCGCCGTGGTTTTGCTGAATGAACGGCCGCGCTTGGGTTCGCCGATCTCATTGCCGGTGAAAGGGCACGATCTATTTGGCGTGATCACATCGAGCGTGTACGATGCGACGCTCGGCTGGTTTGTCACCATCACGCTGGATGCAGATTCGACGTGGCAGCGGGAATCATTTTCGCCGGAACATCTGCTGGCAGTGTGCGCGTGCTCCTGGGAACGGGGTACGCGGACTAAGGCCCGCACCTTAGAAAGCGCCCAAGATACTGAGGAAAATGTGCCGGTAACTTTTGTAGTCCGGCACGCGTGACGGCACTACTTACTAAGTGCTATAGCTCTTAGCGCGGGGGCGGCTTGATGTGGCCTTCGTACAGATCCTTGTTGTTTTCTTCGCAGGAATATTCCATGATTTCCCAATCCGGCCGGATGGTGAACGTGCGCTTGTTGGTCCAGGGCTTGGTGAAAGTCTTGGGATCGTCGATTGTCACTTCGTAAGCGATATGCTTGGCGTCGGTACGAGTGAAGCGCTCCATCACATGCAGCGCGTCGCTGTGCGGGTGGCCGATGGTGTCGAGGCGGGTACGTCCGTTGAAGTTGACGGTGTCGACGACGAACGTATCGCCGTCCCAGTGGCCGGTGGAATCGCCAAACCAAGTCGGGGTTGCGCCATCGTGATGCGGCTTATCTATGGGGATGACGTGAAACCAGGTGTTCTGCTCATAGAGCAGCGCGACGTACTGAGGGCTCTGCATGATCTGAATCGGATCGGGAGAGTTCATGGAGCGCATCAAGCCGAAGGGAAGACAGCTGCCGGTGTAGTCGCCATTGGCGGCGTCGTAGCTTTTCCAGGCTTTGAGTCCGGCTTCGGTGAAAGGAAGGTCGGGGGTGCCAATCTGGCTTTGGTCCTTATTGGTCTTAGTCATATCGGGGACGTAGGGACGCTGCCAGAGTCCGCTTAAATCTGGCTTGCCGTCCGGAGTGCGCGGCACTGAGGCACCGGGACCCGAACCCTGACCGAAGGCGATCGCCGGAACGAGCCAAGCGATCGCGAGAATGACTGTGTGAATCTTCACTGCCGTTTATTCGGTCCGCCGTCTTCGGCCGAGCCTGCGAACACGCTCTTGCCGCTGGGCAGCTTCACCGATCGCGCGTTACAGGTGTTGGAGCCGTCTTTGGAGCGGAAGCCCTCGATGTTGACCTGGTCGCCGATCTTCAGCGAGTCCTTAGTCCAGCCATTGCGGGTGAGAGTGTTGGGCGGTCCGCCTTCGCATTGCCAATGGGCGACTGTGCCGCTGTCGTCCTTGGTGTCGAGATAGATCCAAATGTGCGGATTCATCCAGTCGAGCTTCGTGACCACGCCTTGGAGCGTGATGGCTTTGGTTGAATCGAACTCGGCGGCGAACGAGTGGTGTGCGACCAGCGGCAGTGCAGCCGCGAGCAGGCCGACGCCGGCAACGAGGACAGCTTGTTTCAGACGCATGATTGGCTCCAGGCCGGGACTACTTCTTGTCCTCGCTGTCCAGCGCGGAACCGGCGAATACTTTGCGGCCGTCGGCCAGTGTTACTTTGCGCGCGTTGGCGAGCTTAGAGCCGTCTTTTGCGAGCGAGCCTTCCACCGTGACCACTTCACCGGGCTTCAGCGAATTGCGAGTCCAGCCCAGGCGCATCAAAGCGTTCGGGCTGCCGAGCTCGAGTTCCCAGTTAGTGACAGTTCCGGAATCGTCCTTCACGTCGATGTAGAATCGCGCGTGCGGATTCATCCACTCGACTTTGGTCACGGTTCCGCTGAGTGTGATGGGCTTGGAGGCATCATACTCGGCCGTGAATGAATGATGCGCCAGCATTGGCGCGGCAGTGGCGAGCAGTCCAAGGCCGGCCACGAACACATAGAACTTAGCTTTCATCGTTGCACCTCTCAAATGATTATATTGCTTGCAAGCTACTTTGTGGGCTCGCCGCGGGAGCCCGCGAACACCGGGGCGGCGGGCATGGGGAAATCCGCGACTGATATAGCACTAACGGCCGAAGGTATCACGATGTTACAGGGATGTCAAGAAGCGGCGAGTGGTGACCAAAGAGAGGCTCGAGCAGCTTGTGAATGGCGGCTTCGAGCGCGGCCATAACCGCCTTGTGCGATCCTGTGAATCGTGGGGCTGGATGTATATGTGGGTTCGTTGACACGTTACCACGCCGGCGACTGGGAATTGATCATGCAGCGGCTAGGCAGAGAAATGGGCATGCCTGTCCGGGTCGTTCGGCAACATGATCCGCCGGACGCCGTCCGCGACCCGGGTCGAATTCGGGCGACTGTATTGGCATAGCGGGAGTCTCTATCCGCTGCGCTGGCCGACCATCTCGCATCGCCACTTGATTGGGACGAGCGGCTGATGCGCCGTACTTCACAGATAAACCGACGTGGGACTGCTACTCCGATTTGATGCTGTGGGCAGCTTACGACGAACAGCGCCAGCTCCGCCCGCCTGCGGAACACGTGGACAATTGGTCTGGGGACCCTGCTTACTCCTTGTGTCGAGTCCAGAGGCGGAGGCCCGGTACACGCACCTGTACGATGTCAGTCTTTGGCTCCCCTGTGACTTCGGCTTCGTATTTGAGACGGAGGATATCGCCGGGATTGAGATGTGTGTTGGTTCGAGCGTTGCACTGCTGAGGCAACTTCAAGATCTGAACGCCCGAACGTGGCAAGGGGCTCCGGAGATCCTGCATCAATGGCGGAAAGATGGAGCAGATCATGGGGCACCGCTTGAGATCGGAGCGAGGTTTGCATTCGCTGTGTTCTGCGAATTGGCGGACGAGGCGGTCAAGCATCGACTTCCGATGCGGCTGGATTAGTAACACGCAATTGACTTGATGTATTCCGGCGCCCTGGTTATTCGCTTGCCAATGCCCGGCGCACAACGACCGGCTCCTTGGCAATCACCGTCAGATAGGCCCGTGCGGCGGAATCGGGTTGGCGTCCGCCCTGCTCCCACTCCTGCAAGGCGCGCTTGCTGATGCCGTAGGCTCGCGAGAATTCGGCCTGGGACATTTTCACCCGTTTGCGAATGGCCTTGACATCGATCGGCTTCGGCCAGACTTGCTCCAATTCAGCTTTGCCCCGCTGGTGCGCCAGGACTAGTTTCATTCCCTCGATCAGGTCTCCACCAAAGCTTGTCTTTTTCGCGCCGGCTTTCTTAGGCATTCTATTGAGCTCCTTTCAGATGGGCCGCGATTTGCCTTAGTTCTTTCTTTTCGTCTGCGGTCAAATCCGTCTTGACACTCTTGGCGTAACACCGAATCAGGTAAATGCGGGCGGCAACCGTAACGTATAGGTAGATAATCCGGGCGCCGCCACGCTTCCCTTTGCCCTTCGCCGCCCATCGCATCTTCCGGACTCCACCCGATCCCGGTATCACGTCGCCGGCATCAGGATGGTCGATCAGATAAACGGCTACCGCATCAATGCCATCCTCCCCGATTAGCTCCGTGGCCTCGGCCTTGAACTTCGGCAGTTGCAGGACCGTGATTTCGGCCGCATCGTTCACCTGTCAACAGTGTACCGCATTGCGGTACAGGCCTTTTGTGACGTAACCTAGAGCAGCTTGTGAATGGCAGCTTCGAGCGCGCCCATGTCAGTTTCGCCGATGAACGATCGCGCTTTGTGGCCGGACTTGTCGTAGAGGAACAGCGCGGGGAGCGCGCCGCTCCACTTGGGATCGATGGCGTTGATGAAATGGTCGTCGCTCGCGGCCTGCCGCAAGTAAGCTGGTCCTTGCACGCCGAATTTCTGGATGAACTTTTCGGCGGCGGCCTTTTGTTCCGGCTCGTCGGCGGAGATGGTGATCACTTCCACGCCTTGGGATCGCATCTTCGCCTCGAGCTTGACGAGCAGGGGCAGTTCAACGCGGCAGGGCGCGCACCAGGTGGCCCAGAAATCGTAGACCACGACCTTGCCTTTGTGGGAGGCGACGAGTTTTTGGAAACCGGCTTCATCCACGGGAATGAGCGGACCCGCGGCGAACAGCGGCAAACAGAAGAAGAGAGCGATAACGCGTTTCATCGTTAGGAAGCCTTGTGGGCGCGTTTGATGGTGCAGCCGAACGCCTTGGTTTCGACGGCCGGAAGCGGCTTGCCGGCGAGTACCGCATCCAGCGCCAGACGCAGCCGGCGCATGTGGACGCGCGCGACGTTCATGTCGTCATCAATGGAGCCGTGATAGCGGAGGATGCCGTCGCTCGCGATCACGTAGCTTTCCGGAGTTACTTGCGCATCGAAGCGGTCCGCCACGACGTTGTCGGGATCTTTGTAGACGGGAAACGTAAAGCCGACGCGCTTGGCGTGCTCGTGGACTTCGGCGGCCGGCTCGGAACGATTCGCGTTCACGAAGATAAACTTTACGTTTTTCGGCGTGTAGTCCTTGTAAAGATCGATCATGCGCTGGTTGTAGGAATTCGACACCGGGCATTGCGTGGCGATGAAGGTGACGACCGTAACAGGGCCTTTGAGCGATGAAAACGATACGGCCTTGCCGTCCAGATCGCGCACTTGAAAATCGGTGACCGGCGCGCCAACCTTGAACTCCTGGGCGCACAGCAGGCCGGCTGAGAGAGCCAGAAAAATGGACAGAGCCTTGGTCATGGGTCTCCCTTTACTTGTTCAGTTTGAGATGAATGACGGCGGTCTTCTTGGTGTTGAAGACGCTCAGCGTTTTCCAGGAAGTGGTTGCGCCGTCGCGCTGGGCTTTCACCTGGTATTCGACATCGGTACCAAGCCCCGCAAAATGATAGCGGCCGTCGGCGGAGGTGATGAAGGAACGGATCTGCAGAGTCTTGGCGTTCTTCAACTGCACTACGGCCTTTCCGGCGGGCTGTCCGGCGGCGTCGGTGACAACGCCCTCCATGGTGCGAGTGGTGATGTCCTGGCTCTTTTGTTGCGCCAGTAGAGCAAAAGAGGTTAGGAAAATTGCGAGGCAGGCCGTGCGAACGGGCATGATCACCACCTATTTCGACTCGCGGTCCAATTGGAAGGTTACTTCGACCCGCTCCTGGCCTTCCACGGCAACGGATTTGCGCAGGCTTTGATACCCTTTGGCCGCGATCACGACCGTGTATGTGGCCGGGCCGGGAGGAACGCGAAAGATGAATTCTCCCCGGGCATCGGAGACGGCTTGCTGCTTGTCGGCTTTCGCGGGGCTCGCACCGGAGGGAGGCTCGCCGACCAAAGTTACATCGGCGTCGGGCAACGCGTAACCGCTTTCCTGAAACACGCTGCCGCTGATGACGGCATAGACATCGAGTGTGGGTTTCTTCTTGGCGGCCGCCGCAGCGGGAAGCAGTGCGGCTAAAACCAGCAGCAGGCTAGTGCCAGTCCTCTTCAGGCTCTTCTTCTTCGTCCTCATCCTCGTCTTCGTCCTCGTCGTAATCGAAGTCCTCGTCCTCTTCTTCTTCCTCCTCGTCGTCTTCGTCTTCTTGGGTTTCGAGTTCCAAGGGACTCAAGCCGGTCACACTGAGATCGGCGCCACACTCATCGCAGGTCAGCGTGTCACCTTCATCCAATTCTTCTTCGTCCACGTCGATTACGGCGTCGCAATTTGGACAGTTGACCATCTACATTTCCTCCAGGGGCCCAATTACCTTATACAGGAATTGGAGAGCGAGGCGCATCCTAGACACAGTTTTACCATGCATGTAGGCGGCGCGGTAACGTTGTTCGCTCAGCTCATCTTCTTCTGCTGGATGGTTCGCATCTCATCGATGATGCGCTCGAAGATGCGCTTAAGGGCGTCGGCGGTCAGCGGGCCGGGATTGTGAGTGGTGACGTTTTCGAAGACCTGGTCTTCGCGCTTGGGTTCGTAGACCGGAAGGGCGAATTCGCGTTTGATGCGGCCGATTTGGTGGACGATCGCGGTGCGCTGGTTGAGCAGCTCGACGATCTTCACGTCGACCGCGTCGATCTGACGCCGGCAATCCACGAGCTTGTCGATGCTCTTCGGGCTCATTGGCTCTTCGATAGTAAACCACTGGCGAGCGTTCTAGCTAGGGCTCCGACTTTCTCAGCGAGCTCTGAGTTGGGCGCGTTTTCTTCGATGACGCGTTCGAAGGCGCTGCCCACCACCACGCCATCGGCCAGGGCTCCGATCGCGCGCACGTGTTCGGGGGTCGAGATACCGAAACCGACGGCCAGCGGAAGGTTGGTAACGGCGCGCATCGCCGCAACCAGTGGCTCGACGCTGTCGGATATGTTGGCGCGTTCGCCCGTCACGCCGGTACGCGAAACCAGGTAGACGAATCCCGTGGAATACTTGGCGATCAGTTCCAGCCGACGCTTGCTGCTGGTCGGTGCGGCGAGGAATACCGTGTCGAGGCCGGCATTGCGCATCACATGAATGTAGGGTTCGGCTTCTTCGACGCTCAAGTCGGTGAGCAAACAGCCGTCGATTCCGGCGGCCACAGCGGCGCGCCCCAGCGGTTCCAGGCCGTAACGAAGCACCGGGTTCATATAAGTGAACAGGAGGAGCGGGATTTCGGATCGCTTGCGGATTTGCGCGGCGATGTCGAGCACGGTGCGGAGCGTTGTTCCGGCCTTCAATGCGCGATCGCTGCTTCGCTGGATTACCGGGCCGTCGGCGATGGGGTCGGAGAAGGGAACGCCAAGCTCGATCAGGTCGGCGCCGCCACGTTCGAGAGCGGCCACGATGTCCGGGGTTGCGGATGGCGATGGGTCGCCGGCGGTGATGTATGCGATGAGGGCGGGACGATGTTCGGCGCGAAGCCGCTCAAAGAGCCGGCTAATCCGGGTCATCTAATTCCTTCATATTCTCGCGATAAATGTCGGTGTCTTTGTCTCCCCGTCCGGAGAGATTAATGACGTACATTTCGCCTTGGGCGGCGGGCGCGCGGCGCAACGCTTCGGCCACGGCATGCGCGGATTCAAGCGCCGGAATGATGCCTTCGGTGCGGGCCAGGATGCGTGCGGCCTCGAGCGCCTGCTGATCGGTAACGGAGCAATACTCGGCGCGCTTGTTGTCGTGCAACCAGGCGTGTTCGGGGCCGACGAGGGCGTAATCCAGACCGGCCGAGACCGAATGCGTCAGCGCGACCTGGCCATCGGCGTCTTGCAAGAGATAGCTGTGCGCACCATGCAGAACTCCGGGCGATCCTCCGGAAAAACGCGCGGCGTGAGAGCCGAGTTCCGAGCCCGTTCCGCCGGCCTCCACTCCGATCAGTCGGACGCCTTCGTCCGCGAGAAACGCCTGAAACATTCCGATGGCGTTGCTGCCCCCGCCCACGCAAGCGAAGATCGAATCCGGCAAACGCCGCTCGCGCTCCAGAATCTGGCGGCGGGTTTCGTCGCCGATCACGCTATGAAAATCGCGGACCATCATCGGGTACGGATGCGCGCCCAGCGCGGAGCCCAGCAGGTAGTGCGTGGAATGAACGTTGGTCACCCAGTCGCGCATGGCTTCGCTAATGGCGTCCTTGAGCGTGCGGCTACCCCCCGTTACGCTGACAACTTTCGCGCCGAGCAATCGCATGCGAAATACATTGAGGCGCTGCCGCCGCATGTCCTCTTCGCCCATGTAGACGATGCATTCGAGTCCGAAGAGCGCGCAGACAGTGGCGGTGGCGACGCCGTGTTGGCCCGCGCCGGTTTCAGCGATGATGCGCTTCTTGCCCATGCGCCTGGCGAGCAGCGCCTGGCCCAGGCAGTTGTTGATCTTGTGCGCGCCGGTGTGGAGCAGATCTTCGCGTTTGATGTAGATCTTGGCGCCGCCATAGGCTTCGCTCAGGCGCTTGGCGTGATAGAGCGGCGTGGGGCGGCCGGCGTAATTGGCCAGCAGATCTTTCAACTCGGCTTGAAACTCGGGATCGTGGCGGGCTTCGAGATAGGCTTGCTCGAGTTGTTCGAGCGGCGCCATGAGAACTTCGGGGACGTAGCGGCCGCCGTAGGGTCCGAAGTGGCCGCCCGGGTCGGGCTGAGACGTCGTCATGATGCCAGAGCCGCCTCTATGAATTTGCGCATTTTGTCGTGGTCCTTGAGGCCGGGGGATTTTTCGATGCGGGAGCAGGCGTCGACCCCCCAGGGATGGGCTTGTTCAATGGCGGTGCGGACATTGCCGGCATCGAGGCCGCCAGCGACGATGATCTTCTGCTTGAGATGCGGCACTTGCGCCCAGTCCCACGTTTCGCCGGAACCTCCGGAGATCCCATCGGCCGGGGTGTCTAATAGGACTGCTTCCACGTCATCGGGGATCGTACGCTGGAATTGTCTGCCAGGGGGAATGGCGCGCCAGATCCGGACGCCCCGCGCGTCCGAACTTCCGTGAAGCTGAGCGACGTCGAGCCCGGCGTCGAGTACGATCTTCGCAATCGTCTCGGGCGTTTCGTTTACGAATACCCCGACTTTCCAGACATTGGCCGGGATCTTTTCGGCGATCATGGCCGCGCCGGTGTGTGAAATGTAGCGCGGACTTTCTCGATAGAAGTTGAAACCAATTGCTGAAGCTCCGGCTTCGACGGCGGCAAGCGCATCTTCGCGATTGGTGATGCCGCAGATCTTCACCATCATGCCAGTAGCGCTCGCAACGCAGCGGCCGGATCACCGGATTTCATCAAGTGCTCGCCGACCAGGAATGCCTGATAGCCAGCCTCGCACAGACGTTGGACGTCGGCTGAGGAGTGGATGCCGCTTTCGGCCACTCGCACGACACCTGCGGGGATTTTGTCCGCCAATCGGAGCGCGGTTTCCAGATGGACTTCGAACGTGTGCAGATTTCGGTTGTTGACGCCGATCAAGCGCGCGCCCGACGCGACGGCCGGGTGCAGTTCTTCTTCGTCATGCACCTCGATCAGGGCAGCCATGCGGTAGCGCTCGGCGAGCTCGCGGAAATTGCGCATCTGGCGCTCAGTGAGGATGGCGGCGATCAACAGGATCGCGTCCGCGCCGTGGGCCGCAGCTTGATAGACGTGGTACGCGTCAATGGTGAAGTCTTTGCGCAGAACCGGAACATGGACTGCCGATCGCGCTGATTTCAGGTCCGCCAAACTGCCCAGGAAGTGTTTTTCGTCGGTGAGCACCGAGAGCGCCGCCGCGCCGCCTGCTTCGTACGACCGTGCGATGGAAGCCGGATCGAAGTTGGCCGCCAGAACGCCCTTGCTCGGCGACGCCTTCTTTATTTCTGCGATGACCGCAGGCGATCGGGCGTTGAGCGCGGCAACAAAATCGCGCCGCCCGGCAATCGATTGCTCGGCCCGGGACTCGACTTCAGGCTCGCGGGCAGCCAGATCGAGCTTCTTTTGCTCGACAATTTGAGCCAGGATGTCGGGGAGCGCCTTCACCATGTGCGGGAAACTTCAATTGTACCGCGCCCGCCCGGAACGATGCCGTGCCTGCTACTTGGTCTTCTCCTTGACCTTGTCGGCTTCCTTTTCGGTGCCGCTCGCGGCCTTGTGAACGCCCTTCTTGGTGCCTTTTGCCACACCTTTGGCGGCGTGTTTGGTGGCCTTCTTGGTGCTCTTACCGGCTTGTTTCACATCCTGGCCGGACTTTTTCAAGTCGTCCTTGGCGCTGTCCTGGCCCCAGGCGGCGAAGCTGCTTAGCATCAATATGATCAGAGTCTTCTTCACGATGTTGTGTTCCTCAACCGTGAGACGCGGCTGGGCAGGGTTTTCGATCCATCTTGGACATTAAGTTGCTACAATGAAGGTAAGCTTATGTCGCGGCCCGCCACATCCCGCCCCAGCCTGTTCGGCTCCGACTAGTTTCCTATCCCGCGGCCCGTCTCTAGCCACGCTCTCTCCGTAAGAAAAAGGAAACTGCAATGCCAACGAAAGAAATGGTTCGTCTGGACCTTCCGCATCTTGTGACCCCGCTGCCGGGACCACGCGCCACGGAGTTGATCCGCCGTGACAGTCAGGTGTTGTCGCCTTCCTACACACGCTGTTATCCGCTGGTTGCGGCGCGCGGTGAAGGCGCGATCATCGAGGACGTTGATGGAAACCGCTTTCTCGATTTCAATGCGGGCATCGCCGTATGCTCCACCGGCCACTGCCATCCGAAAGTGGTGGCGGCCATCGAGCAGCAGTCGAACCGGCTGATTCATATGTCGGGCACCGATTTCTACTACGAAAATATGGTGCAGTTGGCCGAGAAGTTGGCGTCGATCGCTCCCGGAGGCGGCGCGCATCGCGTGTACTTCGGAAACTCCGGCGCCGAAGCCACCGAAGCGGCCATGAAGCTGGCCCGTTATCACACTGGCCGCGACAAATTCATCGCGTTCACGGGCGCTTTTCACGGACGAACGCTGGGCGCGCTTTCGCTCACCGGCAGCAAGGTGGTGCAGCGGAAGGGTTTTGGACCGTTAATTCCGGGTGTGTTTCACGCGCATTTTCCCGATCCTTATCGCCGGCCGGATGGAGTGACTGCGGAGGATCATGGGGTGAGCTGCGCGCGCTTCATTGAGGACGAACTTTTCCGCACCATCGTACCGGCGGAAGAGGTCGCGGGGATTGTTGTCGAACCCATCCAGGGCGAGGGCGGGTATTTGGTCCCACCGAAAGCTTTCCTCGAAGAATTGCGGCGTTTGGCGGATCGCCACGGCATCCTGCTGATCTTCGATGAAGTGCAATGCGGGATGGGGCGGACCGGCAAGATGTGGGCGGCCGAGCACTTTGGCGTTGCGCCCGATATTTTCACCACGGCGAAAGGCATTGCAAGCGGATTGCCGTTGAGCGCGATGATCGCGCGCGCGGACATTATGAACTGGCCCCCGGGTGCGCACGCGTCCACGTTCGGCGGGAATCCGGTGGCGGTGGCGGCGTCGCTTGCGACCATCGAACTGCTCGAAAGCGAATTGATCGCGAACGCGGCGCACATTGGAGGTTACCTGTTCGATCGCATGCGCCATTGGCCGAAGCGGTTCCGGCATGTTGGTGACGTTCGGGGCCTGGGCCTCATGATCGGCTTCGAAATGGTGCGCGATCAACATACGAAGGATCGTGCGCCCGAACTGCGCGATCGCATCCAGGAGCTGGCGTTCGAGCGCGGTCTGCTCGTGCTCGGCGCAGGGCGCAACACCATTCGCCTCTGCCCGCCTTTGATCATCACGCGCGATCAAGCCGAGTGGGCCCTCGACATGCTAGAAGCTACACTGGGGGAATGTCAGTAGCTGGCGGTGTAAGCGCCGCCTCCAAGCGCACGCTCGACGTCGGATGCGGGATCAATAAATATCCCGGCTCCATCGGCGTGGATCGCAACGCGAACACCCGGGCCGACGTGTTGTGCGATCTCGACCGGTTTCCATACCCATTTCGCGACAGTTCGTTTGGCGAGCTGCGGGCAGTGCATGTGATCGAGCACGTATCGGACGTGATTCGCGCCATGGAGGAGTTTCATCGCGTGGTTGTGCCCGGCGGCCGGGTGCACCTGACGACGCCGCATTACACCGACTTCAGCTCGTTTTGCGATCCCACGCACCGCTGGCATCTGAACAGTTTCTCGTTTCGCTATTTTGGCGAGAACCACGGCGGGTTCGGATACTATAGCGTGGCGCGATTCCGGGAGGTAAAGGTTTACGTGAAGTTGCTGGCGCTATGGCGTTGGCTGGGCTTCGAATTTCTGGTGAACCATTTCCCGCGATTCCGGAAGTTCTGGGAGTATTATCTGTGCTACGTGGTGCGCGGGAAGGTGATGGAGTTCGAGTTCGAAGCGATCAAGTAGCAGAACCGCGACCGGCGGATCATCAGCCCTTGCGCAGGGAGCGCTTCCAGAAGAAATAGCCGAGCATGGATTTCGCGTCGACGATTTCTTCGGCGTCGATGGCGTCCTCGATTTCCTTCGCGCTGAACCAACGGGTTTCGATGCGCTCGTCGTCCATCGGAGCGGCTTGGCCCGCGGTGAGGCCGGTGGCGAGGTAGATGGTCATCTGTTCGGTGAGGAAGCCGGGGCTGGGGAAAAACGTGATCAGCTTCTTCCAATTCTTCGCGCGATAGCCGGTTTCTTCGATCAGCTCGCGCTTGGCGGTTTGAAGCGGCTTTTCGCCGGGGTCGACGGAGCCCGCGGGCAGTTCCCACAAGAAGCGCTTTGCGGGCAGGCGATATTGGCGGACCAGCAGCACGCGCTTGCGGTCGTCGACGGGCATCATGACGGCAGAGCCGCGATGGTGTACGATGGCGCGCTTGATCTCGAAGCCATCGGGATCGATGGCGTGGTCTTCCGTAACAGTGAAGAGCTTGTTCTTGAATTTTTCAGCCGAGGACCTGATTTTCATGATTTGTGAATTGTCTTTTCGAATTCGGCGAGCGGCAGTGCGTTTAAGACATCGCGGGCTTCGAGCCATCCACGGCGCGCGGTAAGGACGCCGAACGGCATGTTGGCGCCGAGGTGCTTGGTCTGGTGCGCGTCGGTGGAGATCGCGAACTTTGCGCCGAGGGCTTTCGCGGTGCGGACCATGGCGCCCGAAAGATCGAGCCGCTCGGGGCTGCCATTGATTTCCAGATACACGTTGCGCCGCGCGGCTTCGGTGGCGACGCGTTCAAAGTCGAACGGGAATGGATCGCGGTTCAACAATATGCGGCCGGTGGGGTGGCCCATCACACGGAGCGACGGCGATTCGAGGGCGCGCATCAGCCGATCCGTCATCTCCCCGGCTTCCAGATTCATGTGGCTGTGGACGCTGCCGATCACGATGTCGAGTTCGGCGAGGGCGTCTTCGGCCAAATCCATTTCGCCGTCGCGCTTGATGTCGCACTCCAGGCCCGAAAAAATGCGGAGCGGCAGGCCGCTGCGGTTCAGATCGCGAACCTGTTTGGCGAATGCCACGGCGCGTGTTTCATCCAGTCCGTTGGCCATGGCGAGTGCCTTCGAGTGGTCCGTGATGGCGATGTATTCATAGCCCAGCGCATGGGCGGCCTCGGCCATTTCTTCGAGCGTGGCGCGCCCGTCGGTTTCAGTGGTGTGCATGTGGAGGTCGCCACGGATGTCGGAAAGCTCGATCAGCTTCGGCAGACGCCCTTCCAACGCAGCTTCGATTTCGCCGCAATTTTCGCGCAACTCTGGCGGAATCCAGGGAAGGCCGATCGCGGCGTAGATTTCTTCTTCCGTTGCACCGGCGACGCGTTCCTCGGTATCCAGCTTGAACAGCCCATATTCATTTAGCGTGAGCCCAAGCTTCAGCGCGCGGCTCCGCACCAGGATGTTGTGCTCCTTGCTGCCGGTGAAGTACTGCATCGCCGCGCCGTAGCTTTCGTGGGGTAACGCGCGCAGATCCACCTGCAAGCCTTCCAGCCCATATTGAACGCTGGCTTTGTTCGCGCCTTTGCCGAGGATGCTGTGCGCTTTGGGATGCTGCACGAATCGTTCGAGCGCGTCGGCCGCGCCGGAGCCCGTGACCAACAGATCGAGATCGCCGATGGTGTCCTTACCGCGCCGCAGGCTTCCGGCAGCGGCGATCTTCTCGATGCCTCCGGTCTCGGAAAGATAGGGGATCAGCTCGCCCGCGACCTTTTGTCCAAAGCTAAGGAGAAACCGGCCGGTGCGCTGCCGATATTGCGCGATCGACTTGAGGACTTTCTCTTCGAGCTTGGCGCCCATGCGCGGCAGCTCGCGCAGTTTTTGTTCGTGGCAGATGCGCTCCAGCTCGTCGATGGTAGCGACTTTGTAGTGTTCGTAAACCAGCGCGATGCCTTTGGGGCCGAGTCCCTGGATCTTCAGTAACTCGAGCAACGTGGGTGGAAATTGCGCCAACAGCGCATCCCGCTTCTCAAACGATCCGCGCTTGGAGAGCTCTTCGAGTACGCTGGCCAGGCCTTTGCCGACACCCGGAATCTCGGTGACTTTGCGGTCGGGATTGGCGAGAATATCGTCGACCCGCTCCGGAAAGCCCTCAATGGCCGAGGCGGCGTTGCGATAGGAGCGGATGCGAAAGCCGTCTTCGCCCGCAATCTCCATCAAGTCGGCGGTCTCAGCCAGCACGCGCGCGAATTCACGATTTTCCATTCGGCCTGATAGCGATTGTACCGAGCAGATGCGGCTCGACGTGAACGAGCACGTCGGCCACCCAATCGACTTCCGCGCGGATCTTCTCTTTGACCGTGGTCGCGATTTCGTGAGATTCGTAGACGCTCATCGCGGGGTCCACTTCCAGGTGCAGATCCACGTGCCACTTCAAACCGGTTTTGCGGGCAAAGCATTTTTCGATACCCAGGACGCCCGGCACGGAGAGCCCGGTCATGCGGATGCGATCCATCGCTTCGGGGTCGGGCATCGTGTCCATCAGCTGAAGCATGGTGTCGCGAACCACGCGCACGCCGAGCAGCACGACGATGACGCCAATGGCGGAACCTGCGAGATGATCGGCCGCGGAGAATTTCTCGGGATTGGTCAGCGTGAGACCGAGACCGAGCAACGCAGTACATCCCGAAAGAATGTCGACGGTGTCGTGCCAGCCGTCTGCCGCCAGGCCGGAGCTGCCGATCTTGCGAGCGTAGCGCAATTTCGCGACGCTCATAATGGACTTCACTGCAATTGACGCAAGCAGCGGCCACACGGCGTAGGCGGAAGGTGCGTGACCGGGCCCGTGGGCGAGGTGCAGGGACTCAAACGAGATAAGAACGCCGCTCGCCGCCAGAACCATTCCAACCACCATCGCGCTGATGGTTTCCAGGCGGCCGTGCCCGTATGGATGCTCGGCGTCCGCCGGCTTGGCTGCGATCACCAGGCCGAGCAGCACCAGGCCCGATGTCAGGACGTCGCCGGCCGATTCGATGCCGTCCGAGACGGTGGCCGTGGAGTGGGCGCGCAATCCGATGGTGATTTTCGTGGCCGCGAGACCGGCGGCGATCAGCAGGCTGGTGATGGCAATCCGGCGGCTGGCGGATTCGGCATTCACCTGCGCCTCTTTTGGACGTGGACCAATTGGTAGCTGCCCTCCACCAGGCCGCGGATCTCGACCCAATTCAGCTTGGTGTTCGCGCGCAGCGAGACCCAGCCGTGCTGGCCCACATAGGGCGTGCGATAGAAACGATCGTCTTCCAGGAACACGGGCTGCATTTTCTTGCCGACCTTGACACATATCGACAAAACGCCCTTGTATGTTTCGAGCACCGTAAAGGTCTTGGTGCCCACCTGAAAGGTGGGGTGGCCGAAGGTAGTGGTTTCACTGGTTTTCGGCAAAGCTAAACAGATTTCGCGCAAGTTTTCCAGGATCTTCTTGTCGTCCATCAGCAGTCACATACCAGCGTACTTCAAGGAGGGTCGCCAGAGCAGCATGGCGTGGCCGTCTCCCCATACCCAGTGGATTACCTTAGGCCATCTAAGTGGCGGGACCTAAAGTAGGATAGTACTTCAGACGACAGTGAGGTATGCCCCTAAAGCTGAACCGTAGCCTCGCGGTTACGGTTGTCTTTGGGCTGCTGGGCATTCTAGCTAACCTCCCCCAAATCACAATCTTCAACGGTGCCCGGCTCCTGTTCGGCGGCGTGTTTTACCTGGCTGTAGCGCTCATTTACGGGCCAATGTACGGGGCCGCCGCAGCCTTAATGACGGCCTTTCCATCCATCGTGCTCTGGGGGCATGCCGAGACCGGTTGCATTCTGGTGTTTGAGGCGCTAATGGTGGGGTGGCTAGCGCGAAAGCGTGTGCATCCGGCGCTGGCGGACTTGATCTATTGGGCAGTGGTCGGGACGCCGCTGGCGGCTTTGTTCTACCTGGTCATCTTCAGTTACCCGTCGCCTTACGACTGGGTGATGGTGGTGAAGCATCCGGCGAACGGGCTGCTGAACACGATGATGGCCGAGCTGTTGATCAGCATTCCGGCGCTGCAGAGATTGTGGGGGCCGGCGGCGAGGCTGGCCGAACGGCGAACGCTGCGCGCGTATTTGTCGCACGGGTTTCTCATGGTAGCCACGGTTCCGCTGCTGCTGCTGAACATCGTGAACGGCGAGAATTACGCCGAGCGGAGGGAGAGCGAAGCCGGGCAGCGGCTGCAGGAAGCCGCGCGGTCCATTCGCGAGGATCTGGACGATCATACGCGGCTCTATCAAATGGCCGTGCAGGCGTTGTCGCGCTCCATCACCAAGCAAGGCCGCTTCGACCTGGACGCGCTGAATGGATGGCTGCGCGAGACGCGCAAGGTTTACCCTGGTTTTCAATCCATCACCATCGGCACCGCGGATGGGTTTCCGATCGCCGTGGATCCGCAAGAGATTCCCGGCCTTGGAAAAGTGCTCAGCAACAAGCCGGGTGACGTGGTACCCGACAGCGCCACGATGCGGGATCGGGAATACTTCCAGCGCACCATAGCGTTGCGGCGGTCGGTAATCTCGGATGTATTCGTGAGTCGCGTGGTCCGGCAGCCCACGGTAGCTGTCACGGCGCCGATTTTCACCCCGGATGGCGCGCTGTTTGGCGTGATTGCGGGAACGCTGGATCTGTCGGCCTTCGAGCAATCGACGCGAACCTTCGGAACGCTGGACGCGGCGGGAATCTTCATTCTGGATCAGCACGGCCGCGTGATTTATTCCAACCGCGGCGCGGCCTATCGGCCGCTCGAGTCGATGACGGGGTCGCCGCTGGTGAAGGAAGCGTCCGAGCATGGCGGTGCGTTTCTGGTGGATCACAACGACGCGCATCAGCACAATGCCAGGTATCTGGCGAGCCACGCCGCGAGCGGGCTCACGGGTTGGAGCGTTCTGATCGAGCAGCCGCTGTCGCGCCTTCATTTACAGACCGAGCGTTATTACCTGGTGACGGTGGCGTGGCTGGTGGGCGCCGTGTTGCTGTCGCTGCTGCTGTCGCGCGCGGTGGATTCGGGCGTGACGTCGCCGCTTGAGGAATTAGTGGATCGCGTGCGAAAGTTTTCGGTCGTGGGGGATTTGCGAGCACGGATCGAGCTGCCTGCCCAGGCGCCCGCCGAGGTGGCCGAGCTGGTGAAGGACTTCGACCAGATGTCGGTGCGGCTGCGCGAGTCCTACACGGAATTGCGCGCAGCGCTGCTGGATCGCGAGCGCTTGAACGGCGAGATGCAGGCGCTGCTCAAAGACCTGGATGGCAAGGTGCGCGATCGTACGGCGGAACTGGCGGAGGCCAAAGTGAAGGCCGAGGATGCCAGCCGCGCCAAGAGCGAGTTTCTGGCCAACATGAGCCATGAAATCCGGACGCCGATGAACGGCGTGCTGGGTATGATGGGGCTGGTGCTGAATACCGAACTGCATCAGCAGCAGCGGGAATATCTGCATATCGCCAAGACCTCAGCCGACTCGTTGCTCGGCTTGCTGAACGACATTCTGGATTTTTCGAAAATCGAAGCCGGACGAATGGAGTTGGAGTCGATTCCATTCTCGGTGCGCGAGTGCGTGGCCGGCGCGGTGCGGACCCTGGAGTTCATGGCGCGCGAAAAAGGTCTCACGCTTTCCTGGATGGTGGACGCGGCGGTTCCCGACGCGCTGCTGGGCGATCCAACCAGGCTGCGGCAGGTGCTGCTGAACCTGATCAACAACGCGCTGAAGTTCACGTCCGTTGGCTCGGTGCGGGCGAGCGCGGTGCTGGAGCGACAACGGGCAGGCCGGGCGGTGGTCCGGTTCGAGGTGACCGATACGGGTATCGGGCTATCCAGCGAACAACAGAAGCTGATCTTCGAACCGTTCCGGCAAGCCGACGGATCGGTGACGCGGCGCTACGGCGGTACGGGTTTGGGTTTGGCGATTTGCTCGAACCTGGTGGAGACTGATGGGCGGCCGAATCTCGGTCACGAGCCAGCCGGGGCAGGGAAGCACGTTCTGGTTTTCGATCGGTGTGCGGCCCATGCATTCCAGCGCAGTTGAAGCTGCAGCGGAACGGGCGGCCAAGCAGGCACGCCGAGGCGCAGGCGCTGGAAAATTGCGGGTGCTGCTGGCGGAGGACAATCGCGTGAACCAGTTGCTGGTGGTGCGGTTGCTCGAATCCCGTGGGCACGATGTGACCGTGGCGGGCGATGGACGGGCAGCCGTGGACCGGGCGGCGCACGAGAATTATGACGTCATTCTAATGGACGTCCAGATGCCCGAGATGGACGGCCTGGAGGCCACGCGGACCCTGCGTGCGCGCGGCGTGCGAGCCCCGATCATCGCCATGACCGCGCATGCCATGCAAGGCGATCGCGACCGTTGTCTGAGCGCCGGAATGGACGCCTACGTCAGCAAGCCTATCCAACCGGACGAAGTGTTCGAGGCCATCGAAGGCGCGCTGGCGGCGGCGCCGGGGGGGATAATGCTTGACTTAGTCAAGTAATTCATTGACACTGGCAATATGCCAGGTCTCAAGGACCGCATCGGCCCGGTACGCGAGTTCAATCGGTTCTATACGCGCCAAATCGGACTCCTCGGCAAGAGCTATCTCGCTAGCCCATTCACGCTGGCCCAAGTGCGCGTCATGTATGAATTGGCGCATCGGGATTCGACCACCGCAGCCGAGATCGCCAAAGCACTCGGCCTCGACGCGGGCTATCTGAGCCGCATGCTGCTGAGCTTGCGGAAGCGCGGGCTCCTGGCGCGCGAGGCGTCAGAGAAGGACGGGCGGCGGACTCATCTCTCGCTGACCAAGAAGGGCCGGGCCGCGTTTGGGGCCTTGGAGTCGAAATCGGAAGCCGAGGTGGCGAAGATGATCGGGCATCTATCCGCTGGCGGAACAGAATCGTTTGGCCGCCGCGATGACCGCCATCGAGAATCTGCTGGGCGAACGCATCGAGCCAAACACGCCGTACCTGCTGCGAACGCATCAGCCGGGCGATATGGGCTGGGTGATCCACCGGCATGGCGTGCTGTACGCCGAAGAATACGGTTGGGATGAGCGCTTCGAGGCGCTGGTGGCGGGCATTGCCGCCGAGTTCATCCAGAAGTTCGATCCTAAGCGCGAGCGCTGCTGGATTGCCGAACGCGATGGCGCAATCGTGGGATCGGTGTTCCTGGTGAAAAAATCCGATCGCGTGGCGAAACTGCGCCTGCTGCTGGTAGAGCCGTCGGCGCGCGGCCTCGGGATCGGTGGCCGCCTGGTGGCTGAGTGCGTCCGCTTTGCCCGCCAGGCCGGTTATCGCAAGATCACGCTGTGGACGCAATCGATCTTGGATGCGGCCCGGCGCGTCTATCGCAAAGCCGGATTCTGCGTGGTGAAGCGCGAGCGGCATCAGAGCTTCGGGCATACGTTGGTTGGCGAGACCTGGGAGTTGACGCTTTGACTGCTGTTACGGAAGGACCCAGTAGCCGTCGCGCGTTTTGACGCGAAGCTCCGGCCGGTCCTTCACCGCGACGCGGATAGCATGAAATGTTCCAGGCTCTCCGCCTTTCGGCTCGAAGCTGAGAATGTACTGGCGATGCACTTCTTCGCTCACCAGTTGGATGGCCTGCTCCAGCGCGCTCTTCTTCAGGAAATTCAGGGTTCGGCCGCCGGTGGTTCTGGCGAACAGGCTGGAAAGATCCGGCTGGTGCAAACGGATCAATTCCTGGATCGCATAGATGTAGCCGCCCGGGCCAAGGTCGGGCGGAACAGGCGTGTCGTCGGGAGCCGGGCAGAGACCGCACTGCTGGACCTTGATGCGCTCGGCTTCGGGTTTCAGATCCTCGGCAGTCTTGGGTTTCACCGTGAACGGCTCCAGGAACGGCGAATAGGTGAGCCAATAAACCACTGCATTGAGCCGCTCGACTTGCTCCATGACTTCGGACAGCTTGGCGCTGCTCGAACGATCGCGCTTCTCCGCAATCATGAGAATGATCCGGCGCCGCCCCAGCGGCCGGTGTTCCAGCATCAGGAGCGCCTGACGCATGGCATCCAGCATGTGCGCGTCGTCGCCTTCCTTGCGCAGCATGCGCAGCGAATGAATCACGAGATCCGGGTTGCCGGTGAACTCCTGGTGGAGTCTTCACTTCGTCGCTGAACGAAATCACCGCGGTTTCACCGGCATCGGCCGCCAGCAATTGGGTAAACAGAATGCCGCTGCCACCCAGCTTGTCGATCACGGCTCCGGAATTCGCGCTGGTCTGGACCGCGACCACCAGGTCGATCGGATAAATCGTCCAATCCATCTGTATCTTCTGCGGCACATTGTTGTCGTAGAGGACCAGGTCTTCGGGAGTCAGGCCGTCGACGTTGCGTCCCTTGGAATCGGTGACGGTGGTGGGCGCGACTACCAGCGGGACCGTGCTTTTGAACTGAGCGAATGCGGAACAGGCCAGGATAACGCAAGCTCCCGCGAGGCGCATCGCTAAACGGCAAGCATCTGCTGGGCCAAACATCGCCTTAGTTCGGGAACCAGGCGGAAAAATCGGCGCGGATAAATTGCTTCACGCCTTCGCGGCCCGTTAAGCGTAGCCACAGGTGGCCATGCTCGCGCTCGACGTGTTCGTCAATGTCGAAGAAGGGGCAGCACAGGCGTTCGCCGGTTACCCACTCGGAAACCAGTTGAAATGTGGTGGTGTCGGGCGGGAATTCGAATTCAAAGCCATCGTGCAACTCGCGGATGCTGAGCTTGCGGGCGCGCAGCGCGGGACTTAGTTCGTCGAAATGCCGTTTCCGTTGCTGGGGTGTCAGGGCCGAGCGGTCGCATGCGAAGGGCGATTCGGCGAAAATTGGCGCGGCCATCACCGCGATGACGGACAGGAGCAAGAGTTTCATGGACTGATGCTACGGCTTCAAGTTGACTTTAAGTCAAGAGCTATTTTCTAATCGAGGCGATGAAGCCGCTAACCATTTCCGAGGTTGCCCGGCAGGTCGGACTGCGCACGTCCGCCATTCGCTATTACGAGCAGATCGGCATCCTTGCGCCGGCGCAGCGCGTCAGCGGCCAACGGCGTTACGACGAGACCGTGCTCTACCGGCTGGCCGTGGTCCGGCGAG
The DNA here is from genome assembly GCA_963772905.1 of Bryobacterales bacterium. Classification (GTDB taxonomy): domain Bacteria; phylum Acidobacteriota; class Terriglobia; order Bryobacterales; family Bryobacteraceae; genus Palsa-89. Next base: position 213,191 of record CAVYZD010000004.1, read on the forward strand.
CGCAGGAAGCGGGATTCGCTTTGGACGAAATACGGCAGTTGTTCTTCGGATTCTTGCCATCGACGCCAATTTCCCAGCGGTGGAAGAAAATCGCGGTACGGAAGATCGTGGAGCTGGATACGCGGATCGAACAAATCCAAAGCATGCGCACGCTCTTGATGAAGCTGCAAAGCTGCTGCGAATGCGAAACGGTGGAGCGGTGCGGCGCGGGAATTTTGAGGAGCCGGGGGCGCGGCTAGCTCACCGGGGGCTCGGGTTCAGTGAGATCATCGTGCTCGGAAGGCTCTGGTGAGCCGTCCGTCTCGATCCCATCTGCCGGTAGCTCGGAGATCACCTCCGGTTCGGTGGGAAGTTCCGGTTCGACAATAATGTTTGCGGGAGCTTCGGACACAACCTCGGGCTCGGGTTCCTCGGCCGACAGCGGCACTTCGCACTCGCAGCAATCGCTACAACGCTTGCAGCGCACGCAGCGATGGTTCGCGCAGGCGTCCTTGGTGCAATAGGCGCAGATGTTGGTGGACGGCTCGCCACAAATGCTGCAAGTGAAAACGGCTGCTGGGACGATCATGGGTGAGAAACCTTCTTTGTCTTGGGCGCGGGCTGCTGGAGCATGGCGGCGCGGCAACGCTGGGCTTCGCGATCCGCTACCTCGAACTCCTGCTCCTTTTGGGTCGCGAGATCCTGCAGGTATTGGCGCAGGCGGTCGCGATTCGTGCTGTTTTCGGCAATCACGGATTGCATGATGGAGGCGAGCGCCGGGTTCTGATACTTACGCACGCCTTCCACCAGCGAGCCGAGGGCGGATTCCATGGCTTGCATGCGGAAGTAGGCGTCCAGGCCGAGCGGCAGACGTTCAGGCTGCTTGGAGAACGCATCGGCGGAAGCGATCAGATACTTGAGCTGGGCCTGCGCGGTGTTCCACTGCGCGATGTAGGTTCCGGAAGCGCCCTTGGATTGCCACTCGGCGGGTTGCACTTGGTCGATGATCGGCTTCAGGTGCTGGGCCTGGGCGGCGAGAGCGTCGATCATTTTGCGGGCATCCCATTCGGAAGCGACGCCAGCCTGGCTCGGATCAGTAGTTTGCCCGAGGGCCAGAGCGACGGAAGCAACGGATAGGCAGGAAACTAAGGCGAACTTCATGGGCATCCTTCCCTAAGGGTTAGTGTGGCACAGCCGGCGGGGTCTAAGCCGAGCCGTGTCCGGCGCACTGCATCACACCCAGGTAGACGCTCCACGGGCCCACGGTTTCGCGGTATTGGTACGCCATGACGCGCGCGATTTGGTGCAGATGAGTTAAGTCATGCCCGGCCCAGGCCGCCAGCAGTTGGGACAGATTCACCACGCCGAGGGCCGGATGCTGCCCGCGCCGCTCAAAGTCCGCTGGCTGCAGATGCAAGGCGCGCAGTTCGTCCAGGCTCTTCGACCGCGCTGCTGCAAATTCGTCCAATAGCTCGCCGAGCGGCTTGCCTTGGCTCTTTCGGACGTGGCCCAAACGATCGAAGGGATCGAATGCGCGGGTCTCGCCAAATTCGAGCAGGATCCTGGCGCGCGGCATCCAATTCTCGCGTTCCGCGTGGATCAAGTGCCCCAAGACATCGAACGTGGTCCAGGTGTTTTCACCTTCGTTGCGAAGCGTCCACGTTTCCGGCAGATCGCGCAGCAGCGCGTTGAGAGCGGCTGGCGTCCGAGCGAGCAACGACATGGTGTGCGAAAGGTTTTGTTCCATAATTCCCCTTGCAGTTGCAATTCAATAGTGTGCGCTACAGAATAATGACATGCAGCGCTCGGCCTGTCAAGAGTTGTATAGTGGGTTCTACAGAAAGGAAGCAAGATGGCCAAACGCGGACGCCCCCGCGGGTTCAATCGCGAAGACGCCCTCCGGCTGGCGATGGAGATATTCTGGTCGCTCGGATACGAAGGCGCAACGCTGACCGAGCTTCAGGAGGCCATGGGCGGCATCACCGCCCCGAGTTTCTACGCCGCCTTCGGCTCCAAGGAGCAGTTGTTCCGGGAGGCGGTGGAACTTTATAGCAGCACCCTCGGCGTTCCCATGATGAAGGCCCTGGACGAAAAGCCGGAGGCGCGTGCTTCGATCGAAGCGTTGCTCGAGGCCGCCGTGGACGCGTTTACCAAACCCGGTAAGCCCCGCGGCTGCATGCTGGTTTTTGGCGCAATGAACAGCACGCCCGCGAACAAAAGCGTGCAGGACTATCTACGCGGACTGCGCGCGCGCCGGCAGAAGGTGATCCAACGCCGGCTGCTGCGTGCCGTGGCCGAGGGCGAGATGCCATCCACTGTGGATCCCAGCGCTCTCGCGTCCTTTTATACAACTGTAGTGGACGGACTGGCCATTCAGGCTCGGGACGGCGCCTCGCGGAAAGATCTCAAGTTCGCGATACGCTGCGCGATGGCGGCGTGGGATTCGATGGCCGCAAGACCAGCTTAAGAGGCTCGAAGCTAGCCCGGAGGCGCAGTCGGCGGAGCCCCTGGTGTACCTGTGGGAGGGCCACTCGTAGGCGGAGGCGGTGGCTTCGGCTCGCCTGTCACCGGTCCGGTTCCCCCGCCGACACCCGGGATGCTGATGCGTCCCGGAGGACTGATCGCGATCCGATAGGCGGCGTCGCCCAAACCACGGACGATGCGATGGAACAGCTCGTTTTTGTCGATAAGGCTCTTCGCGAGCGGCTCGTCCCGATATACATGCAGCGATTCACCGGCGTTGACGATCTTAGCGGCGCCCGGCTTCAGAGCGTGGCGAACTTCAACGGAGCCTTCCTCCACTGAAACGATGGTGGTCTCGTCGTCGTCGTTGATGCTTACATCGAAGATGGTGCCGCGGACGGAGATCACCGCCGTGGGGGTCATGATGCGGTTCGGATTCGGCTGGCCGCCAAAGCGCTGGATATGAATTTTGACGCGCCCAACGAAGAGGTCCAGGAGATCCTGCAGACTGCCGGGATTCTTGCGGAAAATGACGTTGGAGCTGGGGTAGACCTCGAACGTGCTGCCGTCCGACGTCTGGAACTTAGCATACCCGTCGGGGCCCGTGAGGATTACCTGCTGGGTTTGAACCAAGTCGCCAACATTCAGCGCCCAAGGCTCGGAATCACGCAAAACCGAAACCTGCCCGGTCATGGATACGACTTTGGCCGCCGCGCCGGGCGCTTGGGGGAACAATTGGGCAGAACAGATCCCCGTGGCTGCAAAAACCAGCAGCGCTCCGATGAACCCGCGGTTGCCACTTCGCCTCATAAAGTTAACGAGAACACTGGCCGATCCCACACTAAAGTACTATGTGGCGTATTACTCTCTCAAGTCTTAAGAACACAGTCTACCATCAAAAGTGCTCAGCAATAAGATATCCTATCGGGTCATTTGCGAACAACCTGTATGGATTCAGTTCTTTTAAGGGAACCGGATTCGCTGAAGGGATACAATAGACTCATTTGATGTGTCGGAGGACCACAATTCGGGCAGTCGGACAGGCCGGTCTGGCGGCGTTACCCCTCTGTGTTTTGGGTTCGATTTTCGCGCAGGGGACGGGTGTCGGTTGGCGGCACATTGGCAACTCCGCCATCGAAATGGCGCTGCCGTCGGCGGCCACGGGGCCGGTGGACCGGGTGTGGTACTCGCCGGACGGTCTAAGCCTATTCGCAAAAACGAACTCCGGGCGGGTGTTCCGGACCAGCGACTTCGAGCAATGGCAACTAGTTACCGACAGCAAAGCAACGCCGCCGGTTGGCGATGAGGCGGCCGCGGCCACCACGCCGGAAGCCGCGTTCAAGGTGAGCCGGGCTGGGGCCGGCGGGAGATTGTACGGGATCGGGCAGGACGTGTACCGATCCGACGACGCTGGGCTAAGCTGGGTCAATCTAACGAGTTACCGAGGTCTGTGCCTGCTCGGGCCGGGCCTGCGAGCTGTTGCGGGTTCGCCAGCGGATCCCGACGACGTGGTGGTGGCTTCGGAAACCGGCGTTTGGCGATCGCTGGATGGCGGGCTTTCCTGGAGCGGTCTGAACCAGTTCCTGCCCAATCTGCCAGGCCGGACGGGTGATGGCGTTGCCGAGCGGCACGCGCGGGGTGCGGTTGTCTTTATCAGGTACGGGCGCGGCGCGGGAAATCGAGTGGGCGCCTGGCGAAAAATCGGCGTGGAAGCCCATGGACGCCTCCGATGTAGATCGCGAGACCAATCTCAAGGGCGCGCTGTCGCAAGTGTTGAAGCGCTCGGTTACAGCCATCGCGTCGGCCAAGGATTATATTTACGCGGGTGACAGTGAGGGGCGCCTGCAAGTATCGCCGGATGCCGGTGCTAGCTGGGGTGCGGCGTTCAAATTAGGCGATCAGGGCAAGGTGGAAGCCATTTGGGTGGACGCGAACGATCCTCGTGTGGCCGTGGCGGTGTTGGGCGCGCGAAACAACATGACTGCCGGCTCGCCCAAGGCGGCCTATGTGCTGCGCACGATGAATGGCGGCAGCTTCTGGGACGACATCACCGCGAATCTCCCGGAGGGCGCGGCGGCGCACGGTGTGGCGGCGGATCGAGCGAGCGGCGCAATTTACGTGGCCACCGATTCAGGTTTGTTTTATACGACGACCGATTTGGGGTCGGCGGGCCTGCCCACGGTATGGAGTTCGTTGAGCGAGCATCTGCCGTCGCTCGCGGCCACCGACGTGAAATTGGACACAGCCGGTAATCAGCTTTTCGCGGTGCTGGATGGCTATGGCGTGTACACCACGATCGCGCCGCACCGTCTGCGAGATGCACGGATCGTAAATGCGGCGGATTACAGCGCGCGGGCCACGGCTCCCGGCGCGTTGCTGAGCGTGTTGGGCGCGCGGGTGGAATCGGCTCGCAGTGAGGACGTCGCGGCGCCCGTGTTGGACGCCAACGACACGGCCTCACAGATCCAGGTGCCGTTCGAGGCCAAGGGCACGACACTGTCGCTCGCGCTCGAAGTTGCGTCGGGCCCGCTGACGTTCGGTGTGCAGTTGAAGAGCGCCGCGCCGGCAATCTTCGTGGATCCGGACGGGACGCCGCTCATCTTGGACGCCCAAAGCGGAGTGCTGCTGGATGCGAGCAAACCGGCGCACGCCAGTTCACGGATCCAGGTTCTGGCAACCGGATTAGGGCAGGTGAGTCCGGATTGGCCCACGGGTCTGGCGGCGCCGTTGAAGGATCCGCCGCGCGTGGTGGCGGCGGTGCATGCTTACCTGGACGGGTCGCCGGTGGAGGTGACGCGCGCGACGCTCGCGCCGGGTTACGTTGGATTTTATTTGATCGAGATCCAAGTGCCGCATATCGCGGACACCGGGCCGGCCGAGCTATATCTCGAGGCTGAAGGGCAGCAGAGCAATCGCGTGCGGATCTATGTGGAGCAATAGCGTAATCGGAGTCTCGTAAGCCGATGCTTCCCACTTCCTGGCGGCGCCTGCTCAGTCTCATCCGGATACTGCTCGCGATGAGTTGCCTCACGACGCAACTCATTTCGTCAAGTTTCGTTTGGACCGACACGGCGATCCTGTTCGCGGTCTACATCGTTTACGCGTGCGTCGCGTTGTTCTGGCGCGGGCTGGAAGATTCCGGTTATCCGACGCCGGCGTTGATCGTGGATTTTGCGTTTTTCTTCGTCGCCGCCATCAGCACCGCGGCGTATGGATATTGGATCAGCTCGGTGTTTTACGCCTACGTGGTGCTGGTTGCCGTGATGCTGCATCCCTGGTGGAAGACCGTGCTGGTGGCCGTGGCTGCGATTACGCTGCTGTACGTAGTGCCGAATCTGCATTCCGCAGAGATGCTGCGGCCGGCATTTATCGCGGCGGGGATTTTGGGCAGCGTGCTGGCCATCCAGCGAGAGTATCTGGAAGAGCGGCTATCAAATAGTTCGCGGCAGACAGTGCTGTATCGGTACGACGCCGAGAAGGCGCGCGAGAGCGAGCGACAGCGCATCGCGGCCGATTTTCACGATGGCCCGCTGCAGAGCTTCATCAGTTTTCAGATGCGGCTCGAGATCATCCGCAAGCTCATGAGCCGCGATCTGACAGCGGCCATGGAAGAGCTGGTCCAACTCCAGGATCTGTGCAAGGGCCAAGTGAATGAACTGCGCGCGTTCGTGCGCAGCATGCGGCCAGTGGACGTGGAAGGCAGCCTCAATGCCACGCTGCGGCGCGTTGTAGAGCAGTTCCAGAAAGACAGCGGCATTCCTGCGACCTTTGTGAGCGCCGAGTTCATGGAGCCGGCTGAGCCCGAGATTTCGCTCGAGCTGCTGCAAATCGTGCGCGAAGCCCTGTATAACGTGCAAAAGCATTCCTCGGCGACGCGCGTGGCGGTGAGCATCGCAAAGTCGGACACTGTGCTGGAGATTCTGGTGGAGGACAACGGCAACGGCTTTCCGTTCAGCGGCCGATATACGCTCGACGAATTGGAGCTGCTGCGCCTGGGTCCCATGAGCATCAAGCGGCGCGTCCGGACGCTCGGTGGCGACATGGTGCTGGATTCCAAACCGGGGCAGGGCGCGGGACTGAAGATAAGGCTCGCGACTTGAGTCGCTACGCGGTTGTTGGTTGTTGGTTGTTGGTTGTTGGCCTGGGGGGGTGCGGACGCTATCGCGACTTCACGCTACCCCTACAGCCGGGCGGGCCATCCGTAACATGGAAATGGCAGGCGCGTCCTGATCCGGTGCTGAAGCGCGGCGCAGCGGGCGAGTGGGACGCGGTGGATGTGCTGAACCCCTCCGTGATCCGGCAGGGCGACGCCTACTACAATTTCTTCTCCGGTTACGACGGCAAGGCATGGCACACGGGCCTCGCGGTTTCTGGCGACGGGATCACTTGGCACAAGGAGGCACGAATTCTTTCGCCGGATCCTGGCGCCTGGGAAGGCTCTGCGATCGCCGCTAATGGCTCGGCCATCACGGATGAAAGCGGCATCCTCTATTACTACCAGGCTGGCGATCCGCCGCGGATCGGGCTCGCTCGATCGCGCAATGGGCATCAATGGATGCGCAACGGTGCGCCAGTGTTAACGCGCGGGCCCTACGGAAGTTGGGACGAACGCGGCATCGGCGATCCCTACGTGATTCGCGCCGGACGTGGGTATTACATGTTCTATTTGGGAATGGATCGCGCGCGGCGGCAGAGCCTGGGCGTCGCAGCGTCCGACGATGGCGTGAGCTGGTACAAACTGCGCGGCAATCCGATCTTGGAACCGGGTGCGTATGGCGCATTCGATGCGAATGGAGTGGGCGAGCCGGCGGTGTGGACCTCGCGCGGATATTACTGGATGCTGTTCACCGGCCGCGATGGCGGTGAAATGCGCCGGCTGGGTCTGGCGCGATCGCGCGACGGCGTCCACTGGGAGAAACTGCCGCTGGTGATTGCGGGCGAACAGCCGTGGGATTCGAAGGTGATGTGCGACGCGAGCGTGATTGCAAACGGCGATCGCGTTACCGTATGGTTCGGCGGCGGTGACGTGCCGCGTCCCGATCAAAACATTCATGGTCAAATTGGTTTGGGGGAGTTAGCCCTCGCCAACCACTAACATGCGCATTGGAATCACCTGCTATCCCACGTACGGCGGCAGCGGCATCGTGGCCACCGAACTCGGCTTGGAATTGGCGACGCGCGGCCACGACGTGCATTTCATCACTTACGCGAATCCCATTCGGCTGGATCCAGGCACACCTCGCATCTTCTATCACGAAGTGGAAGTGTCCAACTATCCGCTGTTCCAATACCCGCCCTACTGCCTAGCGCTCGCGTCGCGCATGGCCGAGGTGGCGGAAGACTACGAACTCGATCTACTGCACGTGCACTACGCGATTCCGCATTCTACGGCCGCGATGCTAGCCCAACAGATGGTGGCGTCGCGCCGGCGTCTGCCGTTCATCACCACGCTGCATGGCACCGATATTACGATCGTTGGAATGGACCGCTCCTATTTTCCCATCACCAAATTCTCGATCGAGAAGTCGGACGGGATCACCAGCGTCAGCCATGACGTGCGGCGCGAAACGTACGAGGTGTTTGGCGTGCCGAATGACATCCGGGTGATTTACAACTTCGTGAACACCGATATCTACAAGCCGCTGGACGAGCGGCCGAACGGCGAAAAGCGGCTGATGCACATTTCGAACTTTCGGCCAGTGAAGCGCGTGAACGACTGCGTGCGCGTGCTGGCGGAGGTCATCAAGACGACGCCGGCGCATCTATATATGGTCGGGGACGGGCCCGATCGTCCGGAAGCTCATCGCTTGGCGCGCGAATTGGGCCTGGACCGCCACGTGACGTTTATGGGCAAGCAGGATCATGTGGAGCGCCTGTTTCCACGTATGCACGTTCTGCTGATGCCGAGTGAGATGGAGTCGTTTGGACTAGGCGCGCTCGAGGCGATGGCCTGCGGCGTTCCTCCCGTGGCGACGCGCGTGGGCGGATTGCCGGAACTGGTCACCGACGGCGTGGACGGCTTCCTCGAACCCGTCGGCGATATCGCGGCGCAATCGCGCCGGGTGGTGGAGCTGTTGACGAACGAGCCGCTGCATCGTCAGATGGCTGAAACCGCGCGGCGAACCGCTGTGGAGCGATTTGCGAGTTCGAAAATTATTCCGCAGTATGAGAAGTATTATGAGGAAGTCATCGCCAATGGTCATTAAGCTAATCGCTCTCACGGTCGCCTGTGCCGCTTTGTACGGTCAGGACTTAAAGCCTGTCATAGATAACGAGCGCGTCAGGGTGTGGGACCAGCCGGGGGCGCGCGTAAGCGATCTCGACGCCGTGGTGATGCGCTTGACGGGAAGCAAAGCGGGAACTGCGTTCTTTAGCCCAAAGGGCGACAAACGCCGGTGGGTGGGGAATGATCGATCGCTGGTCATTGAACTCAAGGATTACCCCGTCCCGCCGCTCGAGAACAAAACCGGATATCCGCTGGCTTTTCCGCGTCCGCATGTGAAGAAGCTGCTGGAGAATGATCGCGTCATCGTTTGGTCCTACCGTTGGAATCCGGGCGAGCCGACGCCCATGCACTTCCACGACAAGGACGTCGTCGTCGTGTATCTCGAAGAAACAGCCTTGACATCAACCAAACCCGACGGTTCGAAAACCCTGAACGAGTACAAGGCGTTTGATATTCGCTTCAACAAGCGCGACCGCGTGCATACCGAGATGCTGGCGCGGGGGACGGGCAGCGCGATGATGATGGAATTGAAGTAGGTCCCCTCCAGCGGGGTTGCCGAATATTTTCAGCGAAGTACGCAAGATTAGCATCTCCCGGGAACTTTTCTCCCCTCGCTGGGGTCTATCTCGCTAGCAGGGTTCGTAATTTGGGGCTAGAATCTGAGTAGACGACTGTGGCTGATACTGCTGTTGGTCTACATGTAGAGGGGTGCCTTTTCTCCCACGCGGAGGAAGACGCACTCGTCTCGGCGCTCGGGCAGGGAGCGGAAGACGCGTACGAAGTCCTGATCCAGCGTTACCAGCAGCCGGTTTACAGCCTGGTGTGCCGCTTGATGAACGATCCCAGCGACGCGCCCGATATCGTACAAGAGGTCTTTCTGAAAGTGTTCCGCAGCATCGGCGCATTCCGCGGCAACAGCAGCCTCAAGACCTGGATCTACAGGATCGCGGTGAACGAAGCCTACAACCATCGCCGATGGTTTTGTCGGCACCAGCGGCAGGAAGTGGCGATGATCACTGACGAAGGCGCCGTGAATCACGCCGACAGCGTGACCGACCCCGGGCGCTCGCCATTCGAGCAGGCGGCGGATCAAGAAACGCGGGCGCTGGTGGAACAAGCGCTGGAGAAATTGAACCCCAAGTTTCGCGCGGCCGTGGTGCTGCGCGACATCGAAGATTTGAGTTACGAGGATATTGCAACGGTATTAAATGTCTCGCTGGGCACCGTGAAGTCGCGTATTATGCGCGGCCGCGAGGCATTGCGAAAGATTCTGGAAGGCCGGCTGGAGCCGGGCCGGTTGGAGCCGGAGGCGAACGTGCGGTGGGCCTCCCAACCGGTGACTGAATAGTATGGAATGCTCTACCGTTAAACAAAGAGTGTCGGAGTACTTGGACGACGCCGTTACGGCGGAAGAGGGACGCTTGGTGGAGCGCCACTTGAACACTTGCCAGGAGTGCGCTCTCGAAACGGAATGGTATTCCTCGATGCGCGACCAACTGCGGTCGTTGCCGCCCCGGCCCGCACCGCCAGAGCTGGCCACGCGTTTGCGAGTGCTGGCTTCCAAAGTGAGAATGGAATCTGCTGGCGGGGCCACGCGCTGGAGCCGCTGGCGTGATCGTTTGGAATTATCGCTACATCACCTGATGCGTCCGCTGGCGTTGCCAGCCATCGGTGGCTTGTGCTCGGCCGTGTTCCTGTTCAGCACTCTGGTGCCTACGTTCAAGTCGGCATTCGCGTTGGCCTCTTTGTCGGGCGATGTGCCTACCATGCTCACCACACAGCCGACGCTGAAGGACACCGCTCCGGTCGCCTTTTCAAACGGCGACGCGGTGGTGGATCTGCAACTCGACGACTGCGGGCGGATTATCAATTACACGATTATCAGCGACGCCGGCCAGCAGAGCGAGAAACTGCGGCACAGCATCGAGAACAGCCTTTTGTTCACCGAGTTCTGGCCAGCCACAACCTTCGGCCATCCGGTAGCGGGCACCATTCGCATCTCCTTCCGCAATAGCCGCATTGACGTTCGTGGATAACGACGTCCGCGGCTGGTAGCGCTGCTAACCAAACGCCACGCTTCTCTATACGGGACTATACTGGCTTGGAGAGGTGCTCTTCATGACAAGTTCCCGGCGGCAGTTCCTTGAAATCGCTTCGGCTGGCGCGGCCTGTGCGACATTCGGTGCGGCATTGGGTTCCGCCGCCGATCCCACGCTGGGCATGATTTTCCCGCCGGCCAACTATCCCGTCCCTCCCGAAGCCACGCTGCTGTATCCATCGGGCGTGCGGTTTCTGGCCGAAGGCGTCGGGCTGCAAAAGATGACCGCGGAGGAATACGATCGTGTGTTCGGACGAATCCTGCCCGCGGCTGAAAAACTCGCGAAGCAGGGCGCGAACGCGATTTCCGTGATGGGGACGTCGCTCACCTTTTACAAAGGCGCCGAGTACGAGCATCAATTGAAGGTGAACGTGACCAAAGCCACGGGCCTGCCGTCGACCACCATGAGCACGGGAATTGTGGAAGGGCTGAAAGCGGTGAACGCGCACAGAGTCGCCGTCGCCACGGCATACGACGAAGACGTCAGCCACCGGCTGAAAGTATTTCTCGAAGAGTCGGGATTTGACGTGGTGTCGGTGAAGGGGCTCGGCATCGTGAGCTTCGGAGATCGCGGCCCTGTGACGCCCGACGAGCTGCTCAACTTTAGCGCTAGCGTGTATGAAGGCGCGCCCAGGGCCGATGCGCTGGTGATTTCATGCGGCGCTTTGAAAACGTTGGATCTGATCGTGCCTCTGGAGAAACGCTGCAAAGCGCCCGTCGTATCCAGCACGCCGCACGCGTTGTGGGCGAGCGTCCGATTACTGGGCCTCAGTGGGCAGGCGAAAGGCTACGGGACGGTGCTGGCACAGAGCTAATCGGCGTTCTATTTTCCGTCCACGGAAAAAGCCAACAGCACGTTGCCGGGCATGCCGCCGCCGGCCGAGTAGCCCGAATTCACGAACAGCATCCCGCCTCCAATGACAGGTCCGGGGCCGTCCATCGACCCGCCGTGCGCCTCAACGCCGTTCACAGTCTTGTAAGGGCTAACCGTATCGACATCCCAAAGTATGGAGCCGTCGGTGGCTGAATATGCGCGCAGATGGCCGTCCACGGAACCTGAGAAGGCGACTCCGGGAATCGCCGTCACCGCAGCCGATTGCGCGGGACTGCATCGTTTGCGATCGCCGCACGGCGCCGGCGGCGTGTACCAAATCTGTTTGCCGGTGGCGAGATTCAGCGCGAACATCCCGCCGCCTTTGTTCGGATCCACGTCGGTGCTCAAGCTGTATGGCACGACGATGCGGCCAAGATCGGCGAGTGCGACATAAACGTTTGTGCCGTCCGTAGCGGATCCCCACTGCACGCCGCCGTTGGTGCCGCCCTTGCCCACACGCACACTCCACCGCAGCTCGCCCTGATTGTCGGGATCAACAGCGTGCACCAGGCCCGACTTTTGACCCGCCACCAGCGCACGTTTGCCGTTCGCGAGCGGCACCAGAATCGGCCCGGAGCTGAAGTCGAAATCAGGGCCATTCGATTCGGGGCAATTGGTTTTATCAGGCAGCCGGCACGCGGAGGTGTAGGCGTCCGCCGGAGTCATTTGCCGCGACCACAGAATCTTGCCAGTGTCGAGATCGAAGGCCATGAACGCGTCGCTCATGCGGCTGGTGGGATCGCTGTAGTTGTCTCCAGTGGTTGCGTAGAGCGCGTTGCGCTGGACGTCAATGGAAGGGCTGCTCCAAATGGGCGCGCCCGAGGGTCCCCAAAGCTGCGTGCCAATTTTGTTCTTGGTTGTTTTATGCGGCTCCTCGGTGATGGTGTAGGTTTTCCAAATCTGCTTTCCAGTGGACGCATCCAGCGCTACCATGCTCCCGCGGAACCGGCAGCACTCATAATTCGGGGACGCACCAGCGCCTTCTTCGCCCGATGCCACAGGGACGTAGACCCGTCCCTTATAAAACACCAGTGATCCGGTGATGTGGGCCACGGGGAAATCATCCACCTTCGTCTTCCAGATCAGCTTGCCCGTGGCCGCGTCAACCGCATAAGTGAACGCTGCGCCATCGCCGAAGAACGCCGCGTAGCGCGGACCGGCGCTGGTTTGGATTTGCCCGATGCTGATGGCGGCGCGCACGCCGCTGGCCGCATTGAAATACCAGCGAATGCAGCCCGAGGCGGCGTCGAGTGAATAGACCGTCCCGATCGAGCTGCCGATGAAGACCCGTCCGTTCGCCATGGATGCCTGAGCGTTGGACTCGATGGTGGCGGGAAATCCGAACGCCCATTTCACTTTCAGGCGGCTGACATTCGCAGCGCTGATTCCGGCCTCAGCCGCGGTTTGAAAGCGCGTGTTCAGCAGATTTTGGCCCCAGCCATTCCACAGCGGGCCAGCCGATGGATCGCCGAATTCGGGCGCGGCAGACGTGCACATTGCGGCCGGCGGAGGCGCGGTATCGAGCGGGTGTTCGAACGATTTTCCGGTGACGTACTCGGCGATCGCGCGGCGGGCCGCGGCCGACTGACGATTCGCCATCGAGATCATGGGGCCGGATTCCATCGCTGCGAGCACGCGTTCGGCCGACATGGCGCGCAGGGCTTCGCGGGTGGGTGCGCGGTCCGCCCCGTGGTCGTGGCAGGGCGCGCAACTGCGCTGATAGATGGCTGCTCCGTCTTGCGCCGAAACATATTGGATGGACCAGAGCAAGAGCAGGGAAGTGGCAGCCGAGCGGAGCAGAGATGTCATACCGGCAAGGATTTTATCATGCTGAAGCTTATTCGATCGGAAGACCCGCGTAATTCTCCGCGAGCGCGGTCATCGCGGCCCGTGAACTGGTGATGCAATCCAACTCGGCGAGCTGCCGCCGCTGGTCGAATCCGTCGCCGCCGGGGAATACATGCAGCATCGACGTCATCCACCATGAGAAGCGCTGCACTTTCCAGATGCGGCGAAGGCAGGTTGCCGAGTATTGATCCAGAAGATCACCCCGGCCGGATTCGTAGAAGGCTTCCAGAGCCCGGGAAAGAAAGCGTACATCCGAGACCGCGAGATTCAACCCCTTCGCGCCCGTAGGCGGCACGATGTGCGCAGCGTCGCCGGCCAGGAACAGCCGCCCGAACTGCATTGGCTCAATCACGAAGCTTCGCATTCCGGTGACACCCTTCTGCACCACGGGACCCACAGCCGGCGCCCATCCATCCTCGGTTCGCATGCGCGCGCATAGTTCTTCCCACACGCGATCGTCGGGCCATTGCGCGAGATCCTCCTCGGGCGTGCATTGCAAGTACAACCGCGTGACCTGTGGCGACCGCATGCTGAAGAGCGCGAACCCGCGCGGGTGATAGGTGTAGACCAATTCTTCGGAGGAGGGCGCTGCTTCCGCCAGGATGCCGAGCCAGGCGAAGGGGTAAACGCGCTCGTAGATGGTGATCACGCCCTCCGGCACGGAAGGACGGCACACACCATGAAAACCGTCGCAGCCGGCGATGAAATCGCAGACCAGCTCCTCCGCCTCGCCATCCTTGCGATAACGAATTTTTGGAAGCTTGGAATCGAGATCGTGTACCGTCAGATCGTCAACCTCAAAGACAATGTGACCGCCGGCCGTGAGCCGCGCCTGGACGAGATCCTTCACCACTTCCTGTTGCGCATAGACGGTGATCGCGCGTCCGCCGGTCAGCTCGGCCATATTGATGCGATGCCTGTGCCCGCCAAAGCTAAACCAAACGCCATCATGCCGCAAGCCTTCCCGCCGCAGGCGCTCACCGACGCCGGTTTCGAGCATCAGGTCGACGGTGCCTTGTTCCAAGACGCCCGCGCGGACGCGCTCCTCAATGTACTGGCGGCTTCGGCACTCCAGGATCACGGATTCAACGCCCGCCAGATGTAACAGGTGAGAAAGCATCAGGCCGGCGGGTCCAGCGCCGACAATACCAACTTGGGTTCGCATATTATTTGCTTTTCTACCTTACCAGTAGAGCAACGGGCGCGTAGAATTAGAGTTATGGATCCGCGTCTCGACGCTTGGCCCGAGCTTCCGCTGGCCGCGTGGCAAGATACCTACGACACACTGCACATGTGGACGCAGATCGTCGGGAAGATCCGCATGACGCTGACGCCGCTGATCAACCACTATTGGAACGCCACGTTGTATGTGAGCGCGCGCGGGCTGACCACGTCGGCGATTCCTTACTCGCGCGGCGTCTTCGAAATCGAATTCGATTTCATCGCGCACCAGCTGGTGATCAAAACCAGCGAGGGCGATGTTCGCACGCTGGAACTTGCCGCGCGCACGGTAGCGGACTTTTATGCCGAAGTCATGAGCACACTGGCGGGACTGAAGATCGACGTGCGGATTCAAGCTACTCCCGACGAAGTTGCGAACCCGATTCCATTCGCCGAAGATCGCACGCATAAATCCTACGATCGCGAATCCGTCGACCGGTTTCGGCGCCTGCTGATCTCGGTGGACAAAGTCCTGAAGGATTTTCGCTCGCGGTTCATTGGCAAATGCAGCCCGGTTCATTTCTTCTGGGGCAGCTTCGACATCGCCGTCACCCGATTTTCCGGCCGCCGGGCGCCGCCGAGGTCCTATCCGCAATTGCAAGAAGTGATGCAGGAGGCTTACTCGCAGGAAGTGAGCAGCGCCGGATTTTGGCCAGGCGGAGGCAACATCAAGGGCCCAGCCTTCTACTCGTACACCACGCCCGAGCCGGCCGGGTTCAAGACTTACGCCGTGCTTCCGAAGCCGGCGTTTTATCACCAGCAGCTCGGCGAATTCCTTCTTATGTACGATGACATTCGCAGCGCGGCGTCGCCGGAATCGGAGCTGACGGCTTTCTTCGAGACCACTTATAATGCCGCAGCAAACCTGGCGAAGTGGGACCGGGCAGCACTGGAAAGACCAATCGAGAATCGAGCTACAACGGGAAATTAGACATGGCTAAACATTGCACGCATCTCAATGAAATCAGCGTTACCAAGCCTTCCAAGCACGTTTGCGAGGAATGCATCAAGACTGGCGATCCCTGGGTTCATCTGCGAATGTGCCTGGAGTGCGGCCACGTGGCTTGCTGCGATTCTTCGAAGAACAAACACGCCACCAAGCATTTTCACTCGTCGGGCCACCCGCTCATGCGTTCCATCGAACCGGGCGAGCGCTGGGTCTGGTGTTATGTCGACGAGGTAGCCGCGGGCGAGATTCAGGGCTGAGAACGGACGCCGGAATTTATTTACCGGAGGCGGCGGCCACAAGCTCTTCTCGCTCGGCCGGCGCTGCGTCCAAGCCCGCCAGCCTGCGGAATTTCGACGGGCTCACTCCCATGTAGCGCTTGAAGAGAAACGAGAGATGGCTCTGATCGGAAAATCCGCACGTGAGCGCGATTTCCGCCAACGGCGTGCGGGAGTGCGCCAGCAAGTGGGATGCATACTGAACCCTACGCTGCCGGATCATCTCGCCGACGGTGCAACGATTGTATTTGTGAAACTGCCGTGACAAGTGGACGTAGTGCACGCCCACTTGCGACGCGATCTCGGTCAACGTGAGCCGTTCCAGAAACCGCGATTCCACGATTTCGGTGGCCTGTTTCAACCAGTGGGGCGCGTGCAGCGACGCATCGTCGGCCTCGGCGCGCGCAAGCTCCGCCAGAATTTCGAGCACCAGTCCTTCGATCGCCATGGCCGACGCTGTGTCCTGACGCGAGAACTCGGCGTATAGCCGGTTGGCGAGCCACGTGGTGTTGAGGCCGTTCATCTCGGCGGGCTTTCGTGGAACATCCGGGTTCTGGCGCAGTTGCTCAAAGACGGAAGGCTCCGCGCTGATATGCAGGCATCGCGACCGCGCTTGGATCTCGTTCTCATAAACTTCGCCGGCCGGCAAGTAGCGAATCATGCCCGTGCGGCAGAGAATCGTCCGAGTGGCGTAGCGTTCGCGAAACGCGCCTTCGATCACGAAGGTGATGTACGCGCGCTCGTAGGAGCGCCTAGACAGCACCAAACCACAGGAATAAAAGCTCTCTGTGATGGTAAAGGGACCGACGTTGCGCAGCCGGAGGGTTTCTCCCGAGGCGTCCAAGACTTGCTCCTATCCTAAAATCCATCTTCGGTGGAATCCCCGGACGAGTCGTTGCCGACTTGTAAACCTTTCGTAAAAACGGTCATTTCCGGCCCAATAGAGACGGCCTTTTTGCCGCCTGTCGCGATAGGATTTAAGTGAGCCCTGTATACAATGACGACGATTCTGGTCATCGATGATGACGAAAGCCTGCGCGACACCATCGGCATCATGCTGGAGCAGGAAGGATTCTCGCCGATTCTGGTGGCCGACGGCAAAGCCGGTTTCGAACGGGCGCTGTCAGTGAAACCGGACCTGATGATTGTGGATCTGCGGCTGCCGGGGATGAGCGGAACCGAAATCTGCAAACAGGTGCGGGCGGCAAATCTCAAAACTCCTATGATCGTTTTGAGCGCGGTGGGAGAAGAGGTGGACAAAGTTCTACTGCTCGAAATCGGCGCCGACGATTACATCGTGAAGCCGTTCGGCGCGCGCGAACTGCTGGCCCGGATACGCGCGCTGCTGCGAAGAACCTCGGCGGAAGCACGCAAAGTGGCGCAGTTTGGGGCGATCGCGGTGGATTTCGAACGGCGTGTGGTTTCCCGCCGCGGCGAGCCGCTGAAGATGACGCCGGCCGAATACAATCTGCTGACGTATTTTCTGCACAATCCGGATCGGCCGCTCACGCGCGATATGATTCTCAACTCGGTGTGGGGCTATGAATCGTTTCCGAACACGCGCACCGTGGATGCCCACGTGGTTCGGCTGCGCCAAAAGCTGGAAGCGGACGCCAATTCTCCGCGCCATTTTCTCACGGTGCACGGCGTGGGATACCGTTTTCTGCCGTGACTGATGTGCCCAGCGCGGTTTTGATCGTCGAAGACGCCGAAACGTGCGCGTCCACGCTCGAGATTATCTTCAGCTCTATTCGCGGGCTGCGCGTGCTGACAGCTGCGAGCGCCGAGCAGGCCTGGGATCTGATCGAGAGCCAAGCCCAGGACATTCGCGCCATAGTCACCGATCTGCATATGCCCGGAATGGATGGTTTCGAGCTGATTGACCGCGTGCGGGCCGACCAAGTGCACGCCGCGTTACCGATCGTGGTGATCACCGGCTCCACGGACCCGCACCTCTCGGACCGCTTGCGCAACCGCGGCGTCAGCGCCATCTTCGCGAAACCCTATTCACCTGCCGTCGTGCGGGAGAAACTGGAGCAGCTTCTCAGAAATGAAATCCAACTCGACGAAAATTAGCTCGGTTCCCTTGCGCGGGGGAATATTGGCGGCCTGGTTGTTGGGGATGACGCTGGGTATGAGTGCCGCTGCACATGCTCAGAGCGCGCCCCAGACGCAAGAGATCACGCAAGAGATCCTGAACCGGTTGGATCGCTTGGAGAAGGACAATCAGGCGTTGCTCGAAGAAGTCCGGGCGCTGCGGCAAGAGGTTTCAGTTCTGAAGCCTGCCCATCCGGCGACCCCGCCGGCCAACGCCGAGGAAGCTGATGAGCGCCAGCAAGTGGAGCAGAACCGGATCGAAGAATTAGCGCAGACCAAAGTGGAAGCGTCGCAGAAATTCCCGATTCGCATCAGCGGGATGGCGCTGTTCAACGCGTCAGTCAACGGGCGTTACAACGGGAACGCCGAGAATCCGTTAGTAGCCTCGTTCATGCCGGGCGATGAGACTGGCGACGGCACGCTCCGGCAATCTACGCTCGGATTCCTATACAACGGCCCTCAAACGTTTCTGGGCGGAAAGATCAGCGGCTCGCTGTTCATGGACTTCTTCGGCGGCAGCACGGCTTCGCTGAATCATCTGCTACGATTGCGAACCGCGGCGATTACTGTTGACTGGAAGAACACCAGCATCCTATTCGGCCAGGACAAGCCGATTATTTCGCCCCGCGATCCCGATTCGTTCGCGCAAGTGGGCTACTCGCCGCTCACCGGCGCCGGTAACTTGTGGCTGTGGCAGCCCCAGGTGCGCCTGGAACAGCGGTTCTCCTTGGGCGAAAACACCGGGCTTCGCGCGCAGGCCGGCGTGTTCGTCACCAGCTCGTTGAATTATCCGATGACTTCGTCGGAGACTTATGACGGTTACAACGCGCCGCAGCAAGAGTATTCGCGGCCAGGCACGGAGGACCGCATGGAGCTGTGGCATCGTTGGGGCGACACCCAGCGCTTTGAAATAGCCGGCGGTTATCACTTTAACGAAAATCGAGTTGTGGAGACGGTCTTTCCTTCCGAGGTCTACTCGTTGGACTGGTTCCTGCGTCCCGTCTCGAAAATCGAGTTTTCGGGGATGTTTTTTCACGGACAAAACGTAGCCGCGCTCGGGTCATTGCCGCAGGGATTCGTGATAATGCCGGGTGGCAACATCGTCCCAGTGCATAGCACCGGTGGATGGGCGCAGATCCGCGTGCCGATCACGGCGCGGTTGGCATTCGATGTTTACGGGGGGCAGCAGGACGATCGAAACTCCGATCTCGGTTACGGCTATATCGGGAAGAATCAGGGATATTTCAGCAACCTCATGTACCGCTTCGCTCCGAACGTTATCGTGAGCCTGGAGGGCGGGCAGGTGCGGACCACGTACATCGGGCTGGGAAACCGGGTGAACGATCATTATGATTTGGCAGTCGCGTATCTGTTCTAGCGCCGTGCTGTTGTTTGCGCTGGCTTCCGGTGCAGTGGCCGGGACAGTGAGCGGCCGCGTCGAGCTGGTGTCGTCTCACGATCCCAACGTCCGCAAGCACACCGATTATTCGGGCGTTGTGGTGTGGCTGGAACCTGATTCGGAAATTCCGCTGATAGCAGCGCGCGCCGTGCACGCCCAGATGATCCAGAAGAACAAAACGTTCCTGCCTCACGTGTTGGCGATCACGAAGGGCACGATTGTGGATTTTCCAAACTTTGACCCGATCTTCCACAACGCCTTCTCGAACTACAACGGACAGGTCTTCGACATTGGGCTGTACGCGCCGGGCGCCACCAGGTCGATCCCATTCCGGCGCGAAGGCGTGGTGCGGGTGTTCTGCAACATTCATCCATCGATGAGCGCGGTGATCGTGGTTTTGCGGTCGCCCTATTTCGCTGTTTCGGCCAAGAACGGCAGCTTCCAAATTGCCGGTGTTCCGGCAGGCTCATACCGCCTGCATGTTTTTCATGAGCGATCGACCGAGCAGACTCTCAGCGCGTTGACGCGCCCCACGGAAGTAACGGACGCGCCCCTGGAGCTTGCGCCAATCCAGGCTTCCGAGAGCGGTTACCTCGAATTGCCGCACAAAAACAAGTTTGGCAACGACTATCCGCCGGCCTCCGATTCGGGCGGATATCAGGGGACGCGGCCATGAGATTTTCGCGACTTTCCCTCCTGTGGAAGATTTTGATTCCGACCTCGTTGGTCATGACTCTGGCGTTCGCGATCACCGGCTGGCTGGTGCAGCGCGACGTCGTCAGCGCCAGTTACGCGAGCGTGGAGGACGAAGCCAAGGCCAGCTTTCAGGCTTACGAATCGCTGTGGAAGGCCCGCGCGAATTTGCTGGGATCGGTTAGCAAAATACTGAGCAGTATGTCGGATGTGCGAGGTGCGTTCGGTACGGGAGATCAGGCCACGATCCGGGATACCGCCGGCGAATTATGGTCGCAAATATCGCAGGAGGACGCGTTTTTTCTGGTTGCCGATGGCCAGGGCCGTGCGGTCGCGAGTTTGGGACAGACGACGCCGTTCGCTCCCAACGACGATCTCCCGGTGGTCCGCGCGGCTCGCGCGCAGTTCCCGAAACAGGCGTCCGGGTTCGTAGAAAAGGGCGATGAATTGTTTCAGGTGGTGGTGACGCCTGTTTACGTGCAAGCGCCTGGCGGGGCCGCCCTGTTGAATGCGTTGGTGGCCGGCTATCGCGTGGATTCGGGCGTGGCTGAGCGGCTGAAGCACTCCACGGGCGGGAGCGAGTATGTCTTCGTGTCGCAAAACCGGGTGGTTACTTCCACGCTGTCTCCGGCGGCCACCGCGGCCATTACTCCGGAATTGCTCAAGAATTCCAGGGAATTCAAAGATTATCTGGCGGTGCCGACTCCGCTGCTGGATATCAACGGCGCGCCGCTGGGGCAGCTCTATATTCTGCGCTCCTTGGCGGCCGCGCGGAATCGGCTGACGGCGCTGCGGCGCGAAGTGATTGCGTTGTGGCTGCTGGCGCTGCTGGCGTCTCTGATCACGACCTACCTGATGGCCCGCAAGATTATGCGGCCCGTTGCGGAGTTGGATCGCGCCGCGGCCGAAATCGCGAAGCAGAACTACGATTATCAGATCGACGTCCGCAGTCAGGATGAATTGGGGCGTTTGGCGCGAACGTTTCAAAGCATGTGCGAATCCATCCGGCAGGCGCGGCAGGAATTGATTCGACAGGAGCGGATCTCCACCATCGGCCAGTTGTCCACTTCGATCGTGCACGATCTGCGCAATCCTCTGGCGGCGATCTACGCCGGCGCCGAAATGATGATGGACGGCGATTTGCCGGCGGATATGACGCGGCGTCTGGCCCGAAACATTTATCGCGCATCGCGTGGCATTCAGGATATGCTGCAACAGTTGCTGGACGTGGTGCGCGGCAAGTCCACCGGCAGCGAACTGTGCAGCGTGCGGGAGGTGATCGGAGCGGCCTGGAGCACTGTTGCGCCGTTGGCCGAGGCCCGTCAGATCGATCTTTGCATGGATGTTCCGGAAGGCCTGGAATGTCCCATGGAGCGCGCGCGCATGGAACGGGTCTTCTCGAACCTGTTCGAAAACGCGATTGAGGCGATCCGCTCCGGCGGGACGATCTCCATTCGCGGAACCATCTCGATTCGAGCCCAGGTGGACGGCGACAGCGTTGTGGTGCGGGTAGAGGATTCCGGGCCTGGCATCAGCGATGCTCTCCGCGGCCGTCTGTTCCAGCCCTTCGTTACCGCGGGTAAGAAGAATGGATTGGGGCTGGGGCTCGCGCTATCGCGCCAGACATTGCTCGATCACGGCGGCGACATCTGGGCCGATCATGATGAGACGGGCCCGAGCGGCGGCGCGCGGTTTTGTTTGCGGCTTCCCAAAAGCCGTTCCTCAGTTATGCACGAGCCGGCGGTGGTGAATGGGGCGGGCTAAGCTGGCCTGCTCTCGCCAGCCGGTTGCACTCGCAAGCGATTTCCCAATCCTCGTCGGCGCGGATCACGAGGACTTGAACGGCTGAGTCAGTTGCAGCGATGTTCTCATCCAGGTGCGGAGCTGCGTTCTTGGCCGCGTCCAGGGTGACGCCGAGAAAGCGAAAATGCCCGCATACGTCCTGGCGCAACGGAGCGCAGTTCTCGCCGACACCGCCAGTGAAAACGATGGCGTCCGCTCCGCCCAGCACGCCGAGCATTGCACCGATCTCCTGCACCAGCCGGTGCGCGTAGATCTCGTACGCCAAGCGCGCCCGTTCGTTACCCTTCCGAATGGCTTCCAAAATCTCGCGCATGTCCCCGGACAGGCCCGAAACGCCGAGCAATCCCGAATGTTTGTTCAGGATGTCATCGAGCTGATCGGCCGAGCAGCCAAAACGCCGGAGCAAGTGCGTCACAATCCCAGGGTCGATCGAGCCGGAGCGCGTGCCCATCATTAGCCCTTCGAGCGGAGTGAAGCCCATGCTGTTGTCCACGCTCTTTCCACCGGCCACCGCCGTGACCGAAGCGCCGTTGCCGAGATGGCAGACGATGAGACGCAGTGCGCTCGCCGGCTTGCCGAGTAAGTCCGCGCTGCGACGGGTCGCGTATTGCACGCTGATCCCGTGGAATCCATAGCGGCGGATGCCCTGATCGAGCCACGCATACGGCCCCGGATAGACATAGGCGCTCGGCTCCATCGTCGCGTGGAACGCGGTGTCGAAGACCGCAACTTGCGGCGCGTTTCCGATCACGCGGTCGATAGTTGCAATCGCCTCCAGCTGAATATGATTGTGCTCGGGCGCAAATTCAGCTTGCTCCGCGATGCCTGCGCGAACTTCGGGCGTGATCAAGACGCTGGCGCGATACTTCGCTCCGCCGTGCACGATGCGATGCCCAACCACGGCGATTTCCCCGGGCGAACCGATCGCTTTCCGCTCGCCTTCCCAAAGACCGCACAGAAGCGATTCCAGATTCGCCGAAGCTCCCGCTTGAGCTTTCCACGCGGGTTCCAGCCGCGCACTCGGCAACTGATCCGGAATGTCCTGGAACCAGCATTTGAAGCTGCTGGAGCCCGCGTTGATCACCAGCGTTTTCACCTGGCGGGCCACTTCCAGTTGCGGATTTCCGGCAAATCGTCGCCGAAGCGCGAGACATACTGTTTGTGTTCGATCAGATAATCGCGCAAGATCTGCTTGGGATACCCGGCCGTGCTATGCAAGCGCGGCACGCGATCAATCGCATCGCCCGCCAGATGGAAACGATCCAGATCGTTGAGGACGGTCATGTCGAAAGGCGTTGTCGTGGTGCCTTCTTCTTTGTATCCGCGCACGTGCATGTTGTTATGATTGGTGCGCCGATAGGTCAGCCGGTGAATGAGCCACGGATAGCCGTGGAAGGCGAATACAATGGGCTTGTCTTCGGTGAAAATCGCGTCGAAATCGCGATCGGTAAGGCCGTGCGGATGCTCGGTATGCGGCTGCAGCGTCATCAGGTCGACGACGTTTACGACGCGAATCTTCAGATCCGGCACCAGCTTGCGCAGCAGATCCACCGCAGCCAGCGTTTCCAGCGTCGGAATGTCGCCGCAGCAGGCCATCACCACGTCGGGTTCACCGCCTTGGTCGTTACTAGCCCAATCCCAAATGCCAAGCCCGGCCGTGCAGTGTTTGATGGCCGCATCCATATCCAGATATTGCAGCGCGGGCTGCTTACCGGCCACAATCACGTTGACGTAGTTGCGGCTTCTCAAGCAATGGTCGGCCACCGAGAGCAGCGTGTTCGCGTCGGGCGGAAGATAGACGCGCACGACGTCGGCCTTCTTGTTGACGACGTGATCGATGAATCCCGGATCTTGATGACTGAAGCCGTTGTGATCCTGCCGCCACACGTGCGACGTCAGCAGATAGTTGAGCGAGGCCACGGGCCGCCGCCAGGGAATGTCGCGCGTCACCTTCAGCCATTTGGCGTGCTGGTTGAACATGGAATCGATGATGTGGATGAAGGCCTCGTAACAGGAAAAGAAGCCGTGGCGGCCAGTGAGCAGATATCCTTCGAGCCACCCTTGGCACATGTGTTCGCTCAGAACTTCCATCACGCGGCCGTCCGGGGCAACGTGATCGTCGTCGGGAATGATGATCGCAGTGGAGGTTCGGTTTGTCACTTCAAACACTGAACCCAGGCGATTCGAGGCTGTCTCGTCGGGACCAAAGACGCGGAAGTTATGCGATGCCTCATTCAGCGTCAACACGTCGCGCAGCATGTTTCCAAGCACTCGGGTGGCTTCCGAGGTGACCATTCCAGGCTTCGGCACTTCCACCGCGTAGGAACGAAAATCCGGTAGATGCAGATCGCGCAGCAGCACACCACCATTGGCGTGCGGATTCATTCCCATGCGCCGCGTGCCTTGGGGTGCGAGCTCCGCCAGCTCTGTAACGAATTTGCCTTGCTCATCGAAAAGCTCTTCGGGGCGGTAGCTCTTCATCCATTCTTCAAGCAATCTCACGTGCTCGGGCTTGGCGGAAAGCTCCGACAGCGGCACCTGATGTGCCCGGAACGTGCCTTCGATTTTCACGCCATCCACCACCTTGGGACCGGTCCAGCCCTTGGGTGAATCCAGCACGATCACGGGCCACTGCGGCCGTTCGGTGAAGCCGTGCTCGCGCGCGCTCTTTTGAATCGACTTGATCTCTTCCACAATGGAGTCGAGCGTCGCGGCCATGGTCTGATGCATGGGGCCGGGCTCGTGGCCGGCAACGAAGTAAGGATGATAGCCGTACCCGACCAGCAGCTCCGCGAGTTCATTGCGGGGAATGCGCGCCAGCACCGTGGGGCCCGCGATTTTGTAGCCGTTCAAGTGCAAGATCGGGAGGACCGCGCCGTCGCGAGCCGGATTCAGGAATTTGTTGGAGTGCCAGCTGGTGGCTAGCGCGCCGGTTTCAGCCTCGCCGTCGCCGATCACGCAACACGCGATCAAATCCGGATTGTCCAACACCGCTCCATACGCATGCACCAGCGAATAGCCCAATTCGCCGCCCTCGTTGATGGAGCCGGGTGTTTCTGGCGCAGCATGGCTCGGAATCCCCCCAGGAAAGGAAAACTGTTTGAACAGGTGCTTCATTCCCGCGGCGTCTTGTGTGATGTTGGGGAACAGCTCGGTGTAAGAGCCTTCGAGATACGTGTTGGCGACCATGCCCGGCCCGCCGTGTCCCGGACCGCAGATATAAATCATGTCCAGGTTGTATTTCTTGATGATCCGATTACAATGCGCGTAGATAAAATTGAGGCCGGGCGTGGTTCCCCAATGGCCTAACAGCCGGGGCTTGATGTGATTGAGCGTCAGCGGCTCGCGGAGCAGGGGATTGTCGTAGAGGTAGATTTGCCCTACGGAAAGATAATTCGCGGCGCGCCAATATGCATCGATTTTCCGAAGCTCTTCGGGCGCGAGCGGTACGGAGGGAACTTCAGTGGGTTCGGTGAGAGTGTTAGCCTGCATCAAATGCTCCAGAGAAAGGATCATTCCTCTCTCATCGTCCATGATGACGTGTTCGGGAGAAGAAATCAGTCATTCGTTTGAAACCTGCGGGCGACGGGGCAACGCGCGTCCGCGATGGTGCGCCTTACTTCGCTGGCTTGGGCGGCACGTAGCCTTCGAGCGAATATTTGTGATCGCGATAATACTTGCCCGCATCGTTTAGGTTCCAGGAATCCGGCGGGTGGCAAAACGAACATTCTTTCTTGGTTCGGCGCGCATACTCGGGTTTGGCCACGCCGGTGGCGGCGCTGAAAAAGAAGGCGCTGGAAAAGACGCCCGCGATGACAAGGATTTCGATAAGCCTGCGCATGGTCAGAGAACGCTCAATTTGCTCCATTTTATCATCCACGCGCTTGGCGAACCATCTCCACGAACACCGCGCGCGCGTCTTCCGTGTTTTTCACTTCCCGCAAGAAAGCCACGCGCTGGCCGTGAATTCTATCGCCCGATTTCAGGCGGAGATGGAAGCCCAACCGGTCAACGGCGGTGATGGCCGCCTGGTCGGGGCTTTCGCCTGCGAAGTGACGCGCGATCAGACGGAGCGCATCGGCGTGATCCTGATTCATGTGCCGGATGATTCCTGGCGCGGCTTCGGCCAACGGATCGGGCGGCGCGTCTTCATAGTCCTGCGCGGAGATCCATCCCATCACGCCGAAGCCCCCAATGAAATAAGCCGCGGAGACTTGCAGCCGATAATAAGCGAAGTCAGTGTAATCCTGCCAGAACTTCGCGTTTTCGTGTTTCGAAAGATAAAGTTCGCGAACTTCCGCCGCGGGCGCTTCGGTCACCTTGCCGAGGAGCGTCAGACGCGCTGCGCCCAGAGGGTCGCCGGAAATATCGGGTTGGATAATGAGCAAACTGGCGTGCGGGTTCTGCCGCAGGTTCTGCGTGTGCATCGCCATGCTGCTGATGAAGAATGCCGGGCGGCCGAGGTGGTCCGCCGCGTACGGCATCATGGAGCCGAAGGGGAATCCCGGAAACTTGTGCGAATGCGTGGAGAGGCTACCGATCCGGCCGACCAAAGCGAGTGTACGCGCGCGTTCGGCGAGCGAGGGCTCAGGGGCGGTCGGAGTGGCGGGTCCGGGACCGGCGTGTTGTCGGGTAGTCACGCTTCTATGGTAGAACTCTTGATCGAGGGTCCAGCACTTGAGCTTTGTAAATTCGAACGGCGTACGGCTGTATGTGGAAGAGACTGGCGCGGGCAATCCCATCGTCTTTGTTCACGAATTGAATTCTGACTATCGAGGATGGGAGGCGCAGGTGCGATGGTTCTCGCGCTCCTACCGCTGCATCACCTACAACGCGCGCGGCTATCCGCCGTCGGACGTGCCCGGCGATCAAAGCCTGTATGGCTTGCCGTTCGTCGTTGACGATATCGCCGCGATCGTGCGAGCCCTAGGTCTCGGAAAAACGCATGTTGTGGGATCGAGCATGGGTGCCTATGCCGCGCTGCATTTCGGTTTGACGTACCCGCAAATGGCGCGATCGCTCGTTGTGGCGGGCGTTGGATCGGGATCCCCGGCGGCGGATCGAGCGGCGTGGGTAGCGGAATCGGAGGCCAGCGCTCGAATGTATCTGGAACAGGGATCGGCCGCGGTAGCCGAAGTTGTCGCTCGCAGTCCCACGCGCACGCAGCTACAGCGCAAAGATCCGCGTGGGTCCGAGGAGTTCTTGGCGCATCTGCGCGAGCATTCCCCGCAAGGCAAAGCTCGGACGCTACTCGGGTATCAGGCGCGGCGGCCATCGTTGCAGGATTTTGCGAAGGAGCTCTCGGATCTGCGGCTCCCGGTGTTGTTGATTGCGGGCGATGAAGACGCGCCTTGTCTCGAGACGACGCTTTGGCTCAAGAAGACGCTTCCCAACGCCGGCCTATGGATTTTCCCGAACAGCGGCCACGCGGTTAATTTGGAAGAACCCGCCGCGTTTAATCGCGCCGTCGGGGATTTTCTCTGCGGTGTTTCGTGAAAACAGCCGATGAGAGCGTAAATGAGTGCCGTCAGCTTCGTGGCCCCGACTTCGGGATCAACTTGAAACGATTGTGTCCGCCCGGTCAGGGCGCAGACCGCGAGCAAGACGCCAGGAACGCAACAACAGGACAGCGTCAGCCTTAGTCCTATCGCTCAGGCGGAATCCGGCAAAGCTTACGCTTCTAACCCAGGAGACCAGCGTGCTTCGGAAGTGCGCGGCACTCGGTCCATCGACCTCTATGCTTGAAGAGCCAGGGGTATCGCAACGTGACCTGCAAGAAGTGCAAAATTCCGATGAAGGAACTCAAGGGACACATTTACCATAAGCGAAGAAAGTGGAAGTGCGGCAAGTGTGGCCGGGTGAGGATGCGGGAGCAAAAGTCAGTTTAGTCGGAAGGCGCAACCGGACTCGGCATCGTCAGAAACGCCCGCATCGCGTGCCAAAATAGCTGCCGGTTGAGGCCTGAAACAACCGAATGCGCAAGCCCCGGCAAAATCACGAACTGGCGGTCGCCCGTGGGGAGCTGCCTGTAGAAGTCCACCAGGTCCGCCACCGTCGCGATGCCGTCGTACTCGCCGCGGATGAGCAGCACCGGCGCGAGTACCTTGGCCGGGTCGACCACGGGCAAGTGCGCGGTCATGTCGAGATAGGTGCCGGTGGGGACTTGGTCGCCGAACTTTAGTTCCTGGTCGGCGACGAACTCGGCCAGCGCTGGATCGGAGGTGCCGGCTTTGTCGCGCGTGAAGATGCTGCGGATCATGGCGCGATCCCGCAAGCGGCGATTGTGCGTCCGGTAATAGTCGAGCTGCTTGGCTCGCTCGGTCAGCGTCGGCGAGCCCTCGCCTTTGTAGGTGAAAGCGGAAAGCACCAGTCGATCGATCCGCTCCGGGCGCGCCATGGCGTAGGCGCCGGCTCTGAGCCCGCCCGACGATTCGCCGAACATATGAATCTTGGGCCGGCCCGTCTCGTGGGCGATCAACTCGACCCCAGCTTTCAAGTCCTCGACGCCGCTTGCGATATCGGAATTGCTGTCGGTGCGGCCGGATCGGCCGTAGTTCTCGTGATCCATCGTCCACACGTCGAATCCGTATTGCGCGAACGTGTTCATCACGGAGTATTCGCCCAGGCTGGGAACTGTCAGATCGAAACTCGGCCGCGAAGAAACCGAGGAGCCGTGCACCAGGAAAAGAACCGGGAGCGGCGCTTGTCCAGGCTTAGGCGCTCCCATCCGCTTACGAAACATGTAGAGCGAAACGTCGCCCTTCTTGGCCCAGTATTCGCCGCTCCAGATCGCTGTTGGGGCATCGGCCCGCGCGCGGGTGATTGCCGCTAGCCCGACACCAAGGCCGGCTACAACTCTGCGGCGCGAAAGAGACTCATTTTCGACAGGCATATGGTGCACGAGATTATCACCGCGGCCGATCGAGAGCAAGGCTCGCCGCTAAAAAATGTACTTCAGCGCGAACTGGATCACGCGAGGATTCACGCTGGTGGACGTGATCTGCCCAAAAGATCCCGATGCGCGATCGGGAAGGCTGTAGATGGCTCCCTGGCCGGCATTCGGATTGGTGAACTGCGGATGGTTGAACAGGTTGAAGAACTCAGCCCGGAACTGCACCATTTGGCGCTCCGTAATCCGGGTGGTTTTCAGAGCCGACATGTCCCAGTTGAATTGGCCCGGTCCAAGAAGAATGCCGGAGCCCGAGTCGCCGAAGCCGGTCCCGTCTCCGATGGCGGGCGCGGCGCAAAAGGCCGCCTTGTTAAAGTAACCCGGGCCGCCGCTGTTTCCGCCGAGACGCGACTCCACGCCGCCCGGCGTTGCGATGCTGCCATACGTCATGCCGGGACACATTTGAGCCCTCGCGAATCCGGCTTGATTTGCGCTGCCGGCGGTTCCGTAGATGGTTCCGGCGCTGGAATCTGCGATGGTGATCGGCGTGCCATCCTGAACCAGTGTCACACCGGAGATGTTCCAGCCCTCGGCGACTTTGCCCAGGATGCCGTTGTGCGTACCGAACGGAAGATCGTAGCTGTAGTTCACCACGAAGCGTTGCGGGCGGCTGAACACCGCGGGTCCCCATTGCTGCGCAAGATTGCTGGCATTGTTGCTGTTCGCGACGCTATCGTAGAGATCCGTCAGGTCCTTGCTCCAGGTGTATGCGGCCTGCATCGTGAATCCATGCGAGAACTGCTTCCGCACGGTGACTTGCAAGCTGTTGTAGTTGGAAGTTCCGTCGAATCCAGTGCCGCGTACGCCCACCGCCTGGTAGCCCAGATAGGGCACGCGGAAATCGATGTTCTCGACCGTATTGGTGGTAATGCCATTGATCGGATTGCTGGGGCTCGCGAGCAAGGGCGTGTTGTTATTGTGATACTCGTCGAGCAAATTGATACCGCTCGATCCCACGTAACCCACCTCCAGTACCCAATGCTGCAAGAACTCGTACTGGATGCCGAGATTGTATTGGCGCACCAGCGGCGTGTGTAGAACTTCATCCAGGAACGGCACGTTCAGGTTGGAGGTCTGGCCCGTGGCGAAGTTCGCCCAGCGGGAAGAAAACGTCCCCAGGGTGGGAGTGGACGGGAACGGATTCGCGAGCGTCTGTGTATTTGGAACGCCAAAGTCCACCGTGGCTGAGTACGGATTACCCTGCTCAACGGCGTAGATGATTCGGTCGGCGCCCACGCGGTCGTAGAAGATGCCAGCGCCGCCGCGCACCACTAGCTTGCTCGATGCTTGGTAGGCAAATCCAATGCGCGGTCCGAAATTACTCCAGGGCGCGTGCTTGCGTTCGGGGCTGTCGCTACTGTTGATCAACACGCCGTCTGGCGGCTGCCCGTAAAAATGAACGAAGTTGCTGGGAACCACCCATTGGCTGATGCCGGGACCCGAGGAAGTCGGCCCCGTCGGCGGCACTGGTACTGCCTGAATGCGGCTGACCCAGGTCTGCGTGAGGTTGCCGTACTTGTCGCTCAGTGCGCCGTCATATTCCCAGCGGACGCCGAGGTTCAAGGTGAGGCGCGAGCTGACCTTCCAGTCGTCCTGAACGTAGGCGTTCATGCCGGGAGAAGCATAACCATGCACAATCCCTTCCGGGGCGCTGCGGGAGCAATATAGGCAAGAAAGAAGATTGCCCGCTCCTCCCACCAGCAGATCGTTGAACGTGCCCGTCAGCAGGAGTCCGCGCACGCCGGACCAAAGGATGGGCCAATTGGTGGCCTGATACTCATAGCCCGCGCGGATGGTGTGCTTGCCATGCGACCAAGAAATCTGGTCCGAAAACTCGGTCTGGTTCGTGACGCTGAAGGTCGGGCCGAAAACACCGAGCATCGTGTAGCCGCCCGCGATGGAGATGATCCCCGGCGGTTTCGTTACGCCCGGAGTCATCGGTGTGATGCCGAGGGTTGCGTTATCGCTTCCCGGAGGCGCCGCCGCGTTTGAGGTGCTCAAGTTGCGTTGGAACGAGATACGAGCTTCGTTGACGAGCGTGTTGGTCAGAAGAGAAGTGAGCTTCAGAACCGCGTCGGTATTCGAAAATCCAAGCAAGCTAGGCGCGCCGGGCAACTCGCCGCCTAACGTCAGGGTCTGGGGATTATTGGTGTAGAAATACCGGCCCGCAAGGGTGTGTTTGGGGGTAATCAGATAGTCGAAGTTGGCGACCCCTTGATCTTCGTTGTAAATAGCCGGATCGCTGAAGCCGATGCTTCGATAGTCCGACGTGCCGGAGCCCGGGAAGTAGAAGTTTCCGTTGGGGAGCTTGAGATTGAGGATGTTGAGCATCACGGGGCTGATGTTCGATCCGTCACAAGCCACGTTGGGACCGCCGAAGGTTCCGTAATTGAAATTGCCAGGATGATTGGCCGGGCAATTTGCGGCGCCGAGAGCAGCCGCGAAACCTGGCGAGGTGCGGTCGCCGGCCGGAACCGGCGGCATGAACGCACTGGTGAAGCCTGACGAAGACACGCCGTTTTTCTGGCGAGTCCCTTGGTAACTTCCGAAGAAGAACAGCTTGTTCTTGATCACCGGCCCGCCCAGCACGCCGCCAAACTGGTTTTGATTCAGCACCTGCTTCTGCGAGGAGCTCAGCGGATTGTCGCGATTGTAGAAGAAGTCGTTGGCATTGAAAATCGTGTCGCGAAGGAACTCGAACGCCGTTCCGTGAAATTGATTGGTGCCCGACTTGGTAACCACGTTCACGTTCGCGCCGGGGTTTCGTCCGTAGCTGGCGTCGTAGGTGGAAGTCTGGACTTTGAACTCCTGAATCGCGTCGGGACTGGGAACGCCAATCCCCGTGTACAGGCTGGAATCGTTGGCGCTGCCGGCGTTCGCGAAGTTGTTGATGTTCACGCCGTCCATTTGAAAGCTGTTCTGGCCGGGATCGTTGCCGTTGACGCTCATGTCCTGGGTGCCCTTGCCGAAGGCCGTCGCGTTGTTGGCGCCGGTATTGGTTCCGGCCGACAGCGCGAGAATCTGGGTATAGTTGCGGCTGCTCAGGGGAAGCGCGGTCACGGTGCTGGAACCCACCGTGGTCCCGAGCGTGGAGCTCGAGGTCTGCAGGAGTTCGGTGGTGGCCTCCACGGTAATCTGCTCGGACTGCGCGCCCACCTCCAACGTCCGATCGAGGACAGGCGTTTCGGTGACGTTGACAGTGACTGAGGCCACCTCGGACGTTTTGAATCCCGTGGCGCTGAATCGGACGCTGTAATTGCCGGGAGGCAGCAGCGAAAACTTGTAGACACCGTCGCTGCCCG
Organism: Bryobacterales bacterium; assembly: GCA_963772905.1. GTDB lineage: Bacteria > Acidobacteriota > Terriglobia > Bryobacterales > Bryobacteraceae > Palsa-89. The sequence continues at coordinate 245,367 of CAVYZD010000004.1, forward strand.
TGGTAGTGGTGCGGGTCTGGTTAGTCTCCAGGCTGGTCAAAACCACGGTGACGCCGGGTACCACCGCGCCGGTAGGATCGATCAGTGTTCCGGTGAGAGCGCCTGTTCCGGCGGACTGCGCCAGCAACGAGGCCGTGATTACCAATGAAATGGCTAATCCGAGGCAGCAAGACGACAGCTTCTTGGATGTCATGAAATCCCCTTTTTCGAGTGCGAGCAGCGGACGATGTGCGTAAGCAGATCCCTGCCCCGCCGCCCCTATTCCTGGGATTGTATGATATGATTTTGCCGTCGACGCTCAAAGATTGATCAAATTCCCGGTCTCGATGTCCAAGATTGGTCAAATTTCTTGAGGAGGATCTCGCGATGCTCGCAATCGACGAACCGATAGCCTTGGGTCCTTTTCGCGTAAACCTGGCGACCACGCGCGTCCTTCGCGACGGCGTGGAGCTGGAGCTAAGACCTCAAGTTTTTCGCGCACTCAAAGTGCTCATCCAAAATCCCGGGCGGCTGGTGGACTACGAGCAGATGATCCGCGAGGCTTGGGATGGCGTCCAGGTGTCGAGGCATACCGTAGCGGTCACCGTCGGCGAGATTAAACACGTTCTGGGAGAGTATGGCGCCTGGATCAGTTGCCAACCCAAGTTCGGATACCGCCTGGAAATTCCGCAGTCGGAAGTCCTCATCCGGCGTGGCTGGCATTTCTGGAATCAATACACCCGGCTCGGCTACGAAAACGCTCTGCGCTGTTTTGAGCAAGCTGCGGCGCACGACAGCGCCGATTTCCGCGCGCTCGCGGGAATTTCCAGCACCTATCTCATGCTGGCGAGCTTTGTGATGCGCGCGCCAAGAGACCTGCATGCCCTGTTCGAGGGGGCGCAAGAACGCGTGGTGGCGGTTTGCGGGCACACCTGGGAAGTGCGGCTGGATCGCGCCTATGCGCGTTTTGTCTTCGAGCACGATTTCGCGGGCGCCGAGGCCGAGATGTTGCAACTGAAGCGCGAGCGTCCGAACTCGGCCCACGTCTATATTCGCCTTGCCATGGTCTACCTGGCCAGCGGGCGTTTGGAGGAGGCCCGAGCATTGATGCCGCCCGCCCTTGCGGCCGATGCGCTGTTCGCGCCGCTCACTTTCATTGGCATCCTGCTCCGTCTCTATTGCAGAGAATTTGATGCGGCAGTGGAATGGGCGACCAATAACGTGGATTTGCATCCGAGCTCCCACGTCGGGCGAGCACACTTAGCCGAAGCTCTGGAATACGCGGGCCGGTTTGAAGAGGCGCAAGCTCAATATGAACTTGCCTGCGCGATTTCCGACATACCGATCGTACGGGCCAATCAAGCTCGATTTTTGGCCAGAATCGGGCGTACGGCGGAAGCCTCGGCGATCCTCGAAGAATTGCAGCGAGCGAGACAAGATCAGTATCTGGACGCCTATCACGTCGCATTGATCCTGGACGCGCTTAACCGCCGCGACGAAGCGTTTGCTGAACTGGAGCGAGCGTACGAAGAGAAATCCTACACCATGCTCTTCATGAACGTGGATGCAAAAGCCGACGGTTTGCGATCCGACTTGCGGTTTGCGCTGCTCGAAGGAAAAACGCTAGCCGCTTTGGCGGACTGACCGCTGGGCGTCAGTTGGTAATGGTGATCGTCGCGGGCGCGCTTGAGGTTTCGCCCACGGTCACCACCACCGGTTGCGTGCCCGCCGGTAGTCCAGCAGGAACCTGCACGTTGATCTGCGTCACGCCTACCAGCGCCCAGGGAATGCCGATGAAATCGATGGTCGCCGGCTGCCCGCCGATTGTCACAACGGTTTTCTCGACCGGCACGGGAAGGTCCGCGATCGGCGTGGACCACGGTGGCGCGGCGCCAGTCGCGATGGCCGGCGTAACTGCTCCGGCGCCTGTGATGTAGAACGCGATCTCCTGCCCGGCCGCCGCAGTCGACGTCGGAACCAGCGCGCCCGTCGAAGTTGTGAAAATCCCGGGTGCGGCCGAAGCCAGCTGGAACGATTGCGTTGTGACGTGGCCGTTGTTGTTGACGCTCACGGTCGCCGAGCCGCCGGCTGTAATCTCATAGGGGATCTGCACGTTCAACTGGCCCGAGGAGACGTAATACAGTGGAGCGGCGACGCCATTCACCAATACCGCGACACCTTGCGTCGAAAGCGGCAGCGGCACGCTCGAAGCGCTCTGGGTGGCGGGCGAAAGCTGGGATCCAAACACGCTCAGAATCTCGCCCGGCGCGAAGCCTTGCTTGAAGCTAGCTCCATTGGTGACTCCGCTGATGGCGGGCGTAGCGCCTGCCGACGATCCGGAGCTCGTCACGCTGACTGTCAACGAGGCGCTGCTTGTGCCGTTGTACGTCGCCGTGATCGTTCCGCTCCCCAATGGTAATTGCAAACCATTCACTGCGAGCGTGGCGGTCGCCGTTCCCTCCGATCCCGTCAAGGCGGCTGATCCCAAAGGCGTGTCTGCGATCGAAAACGCGATCGAGCCGGACGGAGTCGTTCCGTTTGTCGACGTCACGGTCGCTGTTAAATATACGACGTCATTCGAGGCTACTGTGCTCAGATTCGCCAGCAGCGTTACGTTTTCGCTAGGGTTTGTGGGTGGCGGCGTGATCGTGTTCCCGCCGTTCCATCCCATCACCAGCTTGTAAGCATCCACCGACCCAAGCCCGGTGGCTTGATCGTAGCCGGCACCGGCGTAATATCCCACCGGAGTTGCCCCGCACTGGGAATTTCTTCGGCCACACGACACCGTGACGATGTTGTTGCCTGTAGTGACGTCGTGAAAAATGCCTGGGTTGGATTGCGCCAGCGAATAAAGCTTCGGATTGATATTGCCCACTCCGGCCGACCCGAGGTGTTGATTGAGCAGCGCGGTGATTCCGGCGAAGGAAGGTGTGGGCACCGAGGTCCCTCCATAAGCCTGCAGGCTTCCTCCGGTGTAGACGAAATAGGGGTCGTGATTGTCGGAGGCGTTGAGCGCAATGTCGGGCACGTCGCGTGCGTTATCGGCAGGTACACCCGGACCGATTTGCCATGAAGGTTTCGAAAACAAAATGCTCGCGCCGCCCCCGCTCGCCGAAGGTTCGCTGTCTTCCACGCTATCGTTCCAAGTTGTCTCGGGAATGTATGAAAGCGCCGATCCACCGTTGGCGCCGTTGTTCAGGCTCCAATACGTCCCACTGCCTTCGGCGAATTCGGTGCCGCCGACGCTGGTCACTTCCGGCACGCTGCCCGGAAGGTCGACGGCAAGCCCTGGATTCTGCGAATCATCGCAATCCGCCCCGCCGTCATCGCCCGATGCAGCGAACCACGTGATGCCCTGTGCGTTGGCCTGTTTCGCCCATTCGCTGAACGCGTTGTACTCGGACGCGGGCGTCTCGGGCTCGCACGAGCCGTAGCTGACGCTGACCACCGGCGCGAGATTCCGGTCGATCGCGTACTGCACGGAGGTCATCACGTCGGTGGAATATACAAAAATGATGCTTGCGTTCCGCGCCACGGCGCCGGACCATTCCAGATCCAGGTCGGACTCCGCCAAGTCCCCTGATTTCGGGCTGTTCCCCGGATTCGGCGAGCCCGGCACCAGCACCATCTTCGGATCATTGGCGGCAAGGCCATAGCTGCTGCGGAACTGCTCGATGTCGGATAGATTGACCTCAATTTGCCCGGCGATCGCGATTTTCTGCCCGCTGCCGTTGATTCCGGCGGCATACAGCGGCGCGACGTCGTAGATGGTGGCGAAATCGCCAGGAGCAATGAAGTTCGCGTTGCCTTGTGTCGAATCAGTGAAAGCAGGCTTGGCGGAATTGGGTTTCCGCAGGGACGGGCGCAGCCGCGGCTTCATCCGAAAATCGTTCAAGCCGCGAATGCTCTTCACCACCGATCCGAACGCCGCAGGCACCGAGGGCTCAGTTGCGTTCGCGTAGTGCGTCTCACCATCCACCAGGTAACTGTGAATCTCGGTCTGAAACGCCGTCTCCACCTGCGCCGCGGTACCGCTGGCCGCGATCCAACTCCGCCCGCGCGCCACCGAAACAACTTGTAAGCCTTGCTGTTGAAGCCACTGGGTGATCTTCGCGACATCCGCATCGCTCGCGCCGAACCGCTGGCCATATTCCTCCGGCGTGAGCCAATGGTGATAATTTGGCGAGCCGGGCGTTTGCTGTTGGGCGAGGAATTTGTCAAGATCGGCCTGCTGACTCGCCGAAGGCGAAAGCATCAGCGTGATGTAAGACATCGCCAGCGAAGGCGAAACACGCCCCTGATCATTCCCAGCCAGGGCTGCGGCCATGGCTTTGGGATGAAGATGGCCGGTGAGGACGGTGCGCAACCGATTATCGACGTTTTGCATAATGCGGCTGGTTTGGGCTACAGCAGTAGTGACAGACAATATCGTCGCGAAGACGGTGAGGATGCACGAATTGAGACACTTCGAGCGCATGGGTTTCCTCTCTCAGCCAGGAAAAGGACGCGGGTGGACCTTCCGATTGCGCGCAACGGCGAGCTACAACTATTGCGACGGCTCCACCCCAGCCGCGGTTTCGTGACATTCATTTACAGGATCAGTGGCTTAAGACCCGGAACTTCCGTCGGCGGCCATGTCTTTTAGAGTCATGCGGTCGATTTTGTTGGTGCCGGTACGCGGCAACGCGTCGATGAACGTGACTTCGACCGGTCGCTTGTACTTGACGAGGTTTTCCTTGCAATAGGCGAAGAACGCCCCTTCGTCCAGGTCGGCTCCCTCCTTCAATGCCACAAATGCGACGACGACTTCGCCCAAGCGATCGTCGCGCTTGCCAACGGTGGCCGCCTCGCGGATCGCCGGGTGGTTGAACAGCACCTCGTCGATCTCGCGCGGGTAAACGTTGTAGCCGCCCACGATAATCATCTGCTTCTTGCGATCGACTAAAAACAAAAAACCGTCCTCGTCGACATAACCGATGTCACCGGTGTACATGAAGCCATCGCGTAGCGCATACTCAGTCTCTTCGGGCTTGTTGTGATACCCGATCATCAGTTGCGGCCCCCGCACTCGCACCTCGCCGGCCTCTCCGATCGGCAGAACCTCGGTCCCAGTTGTAAGATCGACGACTTCGACCTCAGTCTCGGGCACGGGATTACCGACCGACAAAAGCTTGCGTTCGCCGTCATAGCGATTGAGGCAAAACGGAGCGCCTTCGGACATGCCCCAGCCTTCCAGCAACGGGCAGCCGGTGCGTTTGAGCCATTCCCGATGCAGGTCCTCAGGGCACGGCGCGCCACCCGACGGGCAATATTTCAATGCCGATAGATCCACCTGATCAAACAACGGGCTCCTCAGCAGCCCCATATATATAGGTGCGGGCCCGCCGGCGAAGATGCTGACGCGATGCTCGGCCAGTGCTTTCACAACAGCGTCGGGATCGTACTTCGGCATCATAACCAGGGTTCCTGCGGTGAAGATCGGAACCCACGTGGCATAGGCCAAACCCCAGATATGAAACATCGGCGCGACATTGAGAAACACGCCCTCGCCGAAGGGGATCGGCCAGACGCTGAGATGCTGAATCAAGCTCCACATCAGGCCGCGATGCGTGTGGTCGACGCCTTTTGGAACGCCGGTCGAGCCGCCGGTGAAAATCGATAAGGCCAGATCGTCGGCCTGCGGCATCCTTGCTGGGCGGGCGTCGAGGCGAGCGTCGCCAGTCCATTGCGACAAAGACTCGCCACCCTCGCCGATCGTGACGACATGATTGAGACCGATCTTTTCCGCGACGGCATTCGCTTTTTCCCGCGTGCTCTGATCGCAAACGATGGCTTTTGCGACGAAGCCGTCGAGCACTTTGCAGACCTCCGCGACGGTATAGAACGGGTTGACCGGCGCGACCTGCGCGCCGACGCTCATGCCCGCCATCAGCGCGACGTCCATCTCGATTGAGTTGGGCATCATGATTACGATTGGCCCGGGTTCCAGCCCCAGCGAGTGGAGCAGCGCCGCCAGCCCATTGCTCGCGCGGCCGAACTCCCGATACGTGATCGACCGCTCCTGATAAATCACCGCCACGCCCTCCGGCCTGCCCTCCACGGCATGCCACAGCATGTGGATCAGGCTTTCGTGAAACGGGAGGTTGCGGTCGACCAAAACCTTGGGGCCTATTTTTGACGGTGGCCGTTGCGCACGAGGATGCTCAGTCATGTTTTCTAGGACAGGCCTATTTTCGCAGAGTGGCAGGATCGCCGCCACGCCCAGACGTCGACCGGCCTGCAACTGGCGTTTGTAGAGCCGCGTTATGGCAACTGAGCTGCAGGGAGGACAGCGGCCGGGTGTTACCGGGCGACAAGCGTTACACCGGGCGTGTGACGGTGGCGCCTCAGGCCAGGGTGACCCCAGCGACCCAAAAGGAGATGACTGACGATGGCGGCAACGGTTTGGAAGGGATTTATCAGCTTCGGACTCGTGTCTTTTCCGGTCCGGCTTTTTGCCGCGGCGCGGGCTGAGACGGTGAACTTTCATATGCTGCACAAAAAGGATCTGTCGCGGGTCAAGGAAATCTGGTACTGCGCAGAGGAAAACAAGCCGATCGAACGCTCCGACATCGTCAAGGGCTATGAAACCACGAAGGATAAATACATCGTTGTCGAAGACGAGGAACTGAAGAAGATCGCCCCCACAACAGCGACAACGATGGACATCCTGCAGTTCGTGGCCAGCGACGAAGTTGACCCGGTTTTCTTCGAGAAGTCCTACTACATCGCGGCCGAGAGCAACACAGCCAAACCCTATGTTCTGTTCATGGCTGCCCTGGCCGATACCAGGCAGGACGCCATCGCAAAAATCGCGATGCATAACCGCGAGCATATCGTCTTGATACGGCCTTCCGGCGGAGGTCTAATACTCCACACTCTTTACTACCCGGATGAGCTGCATCAGGCCAACAGGGGCGAGATTCCCAAGGCCAAATACACTGCCAAGGAGCTGGAACTCGCCAAGAGCCTTGTCGGCCACTTGACAGCCCCTTTTAAGCCGGCGCAGTTTAAAGATACCTACCGCGAAAATGTCGAACGGCTCATCAAGCAGAAACAGAAGGGCCAGAAGATTACCACCGTGGAACAGCCGAGCAAGGCGCCAGTGATCGATTTAATGGAAGCTCTCAAGCGCAGCCTCGACGCAGGAAAGCCCGGCAAGGGCCCGGCGAAACCAGACCGCCGGAAGAAGACGGCGGGACGGCGAAAGGCCGCTTAGGCCTCCTACCTACCATCATTTCCTGAACGGCGTGCGAGTTTTCTTCAGGGCTGACGGTTGAGGACTGCAAATTTTGCCAGCCCAGCCGCTGCGGCACAAGAAACACGCTTAGAGCATGCTAGCCTCACCATGTGGAACAGAACGAATTTGAAGTGACTTGGCGAATGGCCAAAGTCGCTGGCGCGATCGACACCACTGTCAAACTGCTGGAAACCGTCATCCAGACGCTGCCGGCCTTCAAATTCCGGACCGCTGCAGGAAAGGAAATGGCGGTGCGGGATTTGGCTGGACTTGCTCGATCGGTGCAAGCCGCCACGTCGATCCGGCAGGGAGGTGAGTTGGACAAGGATACGGTCGGTTCACTCGAAAAGCGGCTTGGTGTAATTGAAGACGATACCAGAGCGATGATTGAAGAGCTTACGGCACGGCCATAACTCGCCGGCCTTTGAAGCCTATTGCCCTAGCTTCACACGGGTCTTGGAATCTCCGAGATCAATCGCTTGGATGGTATCCATCCCGTCGTGAGCAGCAGTTTCAACCGACGTATAGCTGAACTTCTGGCCGGCATTCTCAACTGTCGCGGGAACCGTAAACGACTTGTTGTGAGTGTCCGTGAACACCGCCTGAGATCCTTCGATCTTCACCTTATATTGTCCCGGCTGCAGTTGGACAGCTCCAGCTTTGGCAGGGGCGGGAAGAGTGATGTCGTACGTTTTGGCTGAGGCGAGAGCCGCGCTCGAAAGAGCCACTGCTCCAACGATTAGAAGTGATCTTAGGTTCATGGAACCTCCTTACACCTATCAAGACGAATTGAGGAACTTCGCGTTAGGTGAAATTGTGTAAAAGATGTATTCCGGGATGGAATGCCGCCATAAGGGGCCAATGAGACCGGCGCTAGTTCTTCGCAGGCGATGGTTCGATGCGCATCAGCGCGCCGTCGTTTTCCGCCGTCAACACGTAGAGAAAGCCGTCGGGACCCTGGCGCACGTCCCGAATTCGCTGCTGCAACTCGCGAAGCATCGATTCGCGGTGAAGCTCTTCCCACTTGGCGTTGAAATCGATCCGCTCCAGGTGGCCGGATCGCGGAACTTCGCCCTGGCGCATTCCACCCACGAAGACATTATTCTTCCAGTTCGGGAATTTGTCGCCCGTGTAGAAAGTCAGACCCGAGACGGCGATGGCCGGTACCCAAAACACCAAAGGCGGCTCCATGCCTTCTTTCCAGGGGATCTCTGAAACGCGCGGTCCAAGATAGAACCTGCCGTTGCTCACAACGGGCCAACCGTAATTCTTGCCGGGCTGCAGGACGTTGATCTCATCGCCGCCATTGGGTCCGTTCTCGCACTCCCAAATCGCGCCGGTGTCCGGCTGGACAGCCAGGCCCAAGGCATTGCGATGGCCCATGGTGAAGATTTCGGGCCGGAATCCGGGGCGTCCGACGAAGGGATTGTCCGGCGGAACGGTCCCGTCGTCGTGCAACCGCAGAACTTTGCCCGAGAGAACATTCGGATCTTGCGCGCGCGCCGCGGTCGGCGGGTCGCCAGTGCCGACGGTCATGTACAGCATGCCGTCCTTGCCGAACACGATCCGCGACGCGAAGCCGCCTTCAGTCGCCGTGGAAAAGATATCGCGGACGTCGGCAAGCGCGGCCCCATCCCATCGCCCACGAGCCAGCGTGATGATCCCCGACTCACCGGCCGGCTTGTGGTACGTGAAGTAGATTCGCTTGTTGTCGCTGAAGTGCGGATCGAGCGCCAGGTCCATCAGGCCGGCGAAGCCCCGCGAGTAGACCTGCGGTACGCCGGCGATTGGATGCGGATCGAGCACACCATTGCGGACGATGCGTAAGCGTCCAGGGCGCTCCGTAACGAGAATGCCGCCGTCGGGAAGGAAGGCCATGCTCCAAGGCTGAATCAGTCCTTTCGTGACGATCAGCCGAATCTGATGTTGGATACCGGTATCCAGAACGATGGGGCCATCTGGAAGGGGTGGCGAAGGCCAGATAATGGGCGGAGGCGCGGTGGGGGCTCGCACGGGGCTGCTTTGCGGACCACCCGTCTGCTGAGCGCGACCCCTCACTCCGGCAAGGGCAAGCATCGCGAATGTCACCGTGAAACCGATCCAATAACTCCGCTTCATCGGCGTTCTCCTTTTGATTCGCTCTGGCTCCGCGGCGCCGATGTGCAAGTGAAATTCTCAGCGTCGTCCGTACTTCCCTTTCCGCTGAACGCGGCCGTCTGAGGATATGGGCATAGGGGGCGTGTTCGGACTACCTTTCCGGCTTCTACCCGTGACGCGATAATTTTGTCGGGCGGCTTGCCGCTTATCATCCATTGTTGTAGCGTGCCGACCTTGTCGAATGTGTCGGTGCCTTCACCACCTCCGCAGTGACCCATTCCAGGGACCATGAATAGACGGTAAGACTTTGCTACCAACTCCGCATCGCCCACGGTGCTTCGCACGTTGTCGTAATACTTGGGGCTGGTGGCCGCCGACATTTGCTGGTCGGACCAGCCGTGATACTGGAGAATTTTCCCGCCTCGCTGGAAGAACGCTTTGAGATCGGGATTGGTGGCGTTGATGGTGTCGTGGTCTTGCTTTTCGGCCAGTGCGATGTCGCCGGCGAAGTTGAGCGTCCTGTAATCCCAGTCGGGATTGTTGAAGACGATGTACTTGAAGTAATCCGTCGCCGCGCCGAACGGCCGCGGCCCAGCCTGCGTTCCCCATCCGAGTTCGCTGCCCGGCATGAGCCCTGGAAATGCGACTTCCTTGGTTGCCGAATTGATCACGCCGGAATACACTTTCCTCACGGTTTCAAGTTCCGCAGCAGTAAGGCAGCTGTTGCTGTTGCCGGCCTTGCACGCGATGGTTGCCGGATCGAAGTTGCAAAGCATGGGATTCTCGATCACGCCGTCCTTCACGCCGTCGTTGGCGTCGCAAGCTTCCAGGACGGCTTGGTGCAGAACGGAGTATTTTTCGGGCGACAGCAAACTTGCCTCGTCGTGATGGACCGCCTGCGCCATCCATACGCCAGCGAGAGATCTGCCCACAAAATCAGCGATGGGGTCGCCTGCGACGATGCCGTCGTAATCTTCAGGAAACATCTGCGCTTCCTTGAGCCCCTCCCTGCCGCCGGCCGAACAGCCATTCCACAACGACAGCTTCGGAGCGCTCCCATAGAACGCTTGAATAATGGCTTTCGATTTCACGGTCATTTCATGAACGGCGCGATAGCCAAAGTCCGTCACCTTTTCGGGATGACCCAGCGCGAAACTGGCGCTGCCACCTTCATGTCCGGTGTCCGTCATAGCGGAGGCAAAGCCCTTGAGCAGTGCGGCACCGAGGTATTTGTAATTAATCGTGCCGGTCCAACCGCCGTTTCCGTCTGCCTCGAACTCGTTGTTCCAGGTTCCGGCGGGTCGCGGCGACGGCAACCAAATCTCCATCTTTATGTTTGAATCGGGCGCAGGCTGAATCGTCGCGGCGACTCGGCAGAAAGCGGGTACTTGCTCCCAGGCGACTGGTGCGCCAAGATCCCGCGCCGAAGCCTCGGGTGGTGTGAAGGCGCCGGCCGCTACAGTTTGAGCCAGGGTAATGGTGGTGTTCGGTAGGGTGAGCGATGCCAGGCTCTCGCAAGAGACTGCGGCTAAGGGTACCGGGGAGCTGAACGCGACAAGCAGAATTGCAGCGATGGCACTGGGACCGGACAAGCAGATTTCCTTTCTAGCCCGCAAATGGTTTTCATTATATGCCGTCCTGCAACGCCGCAAGGAAAAAACTCGCCCGGCGCTGCTCAGTTACGCGAAAAATCCACGTAGCATGGGCGATGTCGAGTCCAGCCGCCAAATCGTGTAGACTTGGCGACCAGGAGCTGATCATGAAACGTTTATCGACCCGAATCGGGCTTACCATTCTGCTGTTGGCGCCGGCCGTGGCTGGTGCGCAGATTCTGGTTGCCGGAGAAGGTCCGGTGGTGTATGGGCACCACCATCTGAACACCACGAACATGGCCGCACAGAAGAAGTTCTATGCCGACACGCTCGGCGGCAGCGTGATTAAGATCGGTTCCGGTGACCGGCAGCAAGAGATCATCCAGTTCCCGAATGTCCTGATGTTTTTCCGTCCGATGCAAGCGCCAACGGGCGGTTCGATCGGAACGACGGTGAACCACATCGGCTTCTCCGTTCCCGATCTCAGGCCGGTGGTGGCGAAGATCAAGGCCAACGGCTTCAAAATGATCACCGCCGAATCGGTCGCCGCGAACGTGAAGGTGACCGATGACATCGCGGCCGCCAGTCCGACCACGAACATCGCGTTTGCGCTCGCTCCGGAGGATGTGAAGGTGGAGTTGGTCGAAGTGAAGTCGCAGAAGGCGCCGATTCAGCTTCATCACATCCACTTCTTCGGGCAGGCGAACACCGAGATGCAGGCCTGGTACGCAAAGACGTTCGGCGCGACGATGGTTCCCGCCAATCCGGGCGCCGCGTTCGTCCAGGATAAACTGCCCGGCGTGTTCCTGAACTTCTCGCCCTCTCCGACGCCGACCGTCGGCACCACCGGCCGAGCGATCGATCACATCGGCTTCGAGATCAAAGACCTCGAGGCGTTCACCAAGAAACTCGAAGCCCAGGGCATCAAGCTGGATCGTCCCTACACCAAGGTGCCCCAGCTCGGTATTGCGATCGCATTCATCAAAGATCCCTGGGGAACGAATATCGAAATGACGGAAGGACTCGCCGACATCAAATGAGAACGGCTATTCTCGCGCTTGCGGCATTGCTGTCATACGCAGAGCCGCTTGCGTTCGCACAACTCGTGAGTCATCCGGACGCGCCGGTCCGCATCGGCCACTATCATCTCAACGTCACGAGCGTCGAAGCCCATAAGAAGTTTTGGGCCGACACGCTAGGGGGTAGAGCGATGAAGTTCGGCGACATCGATGTAATCGAGTTTCCCGACGCCTTCATCTTCCTGCGCGTGCAGAAACCCACCGGCCCGACCCGCGGCACGGCCTTCGATCATATCGGCTTCGCAGTGCCCAACGTGCCCGCGATGGCGGCTAAATTGGCAGCCGCCGGATATCAGGAAACCACCGGGCGGGAGCCGAAGCCGGGTGACCCACCCCCGGCGAAATCGGGAACATCGGCGGTGTATGGACGTTTTGCGTATTTTCTCGGGCCCGATGGGGCAAAAATCGAGCTCGTTACCAGCGCTGAAAAAGACGCGGCGCCGATCGTGGCGCATCATATCCACTTCATCAATAAGCAGTATGTCGAGATGCAGCAGTGGTACATGAAGGCGTTCGATGCGACGTTGCGTCCAGGACAAACCGACTTCTTCATTGGCGCTGACCTGCCGGGCGTCGGCTACAGCCTCAACTTCTTCCGCTGGGAAGGCGACCAGTCCATCACCCACGTCCCCACCGCCGGCCGCGTTGTAGATCACGTGGGATTTGAAGTGAAGAACCTGAACGCGTTCTCGAAGGCGCTCGCAGCGAAGGGCATCCAGGCCATTCGGCCTTACACGAAAAGAGACGCAGCCATGAACAACATCGCCACTGAGATGATCATCGACCCTTGGGGAGTCTCCATCGAGCTGACCGAGGGTCTGGACAAGATCAATTGAGGTAGCTTGCCCGGCCAGCCTGAAACGTTTTGGTGGACCTGGCGAGATTCGAACTCACGAACTCTTCCATGCGCGCCACGGGGAGTTCACATCGGAAACGGCCCCACGCAGGCTTTCACGCGCCCGGTTGCAGGCCGTTGTGATTGTTGTCTTCTGGAGCAAACAACAGATGATTTCTCAATTCGGATCCTGTACTTCTTTCACGGCGCGATTGCGGCCGTGGTCTCTCACGGTCTTGTAAAAGAGCGGCTGGCCCCGCCGAAAGAGATCAAATCACGCCATCGAGCGCAAGAAGCGGTTTGAGGCGAATCCGGCGAAGCACACTTATGAGGATGCTTGAAGTGGCAAAGACGCTTAAACCGACCAACGATGCGGTGGAGATCCTTCACCGCCGGACCTACGAAGGCAAACCAGCCCGGCTGAAGAACCTGGAAGAGGTGCGCGCGAATGAAGAGATCGCCCGCAAGATCCAAGAACTGAGGGCAGCGGCGGCCCTCACCCAAACTCAGCTTGCCAAGCTCATAGGCACTACCGCATCGGTCATCTGCCGCCTTGAGGATGCCAATTATGAGGGCCACTCCCTGGCGATGCTGCGCAGGATAGCGGGCGCGTTAAATAAGCGGGTCGAGATCCGTTTTGTACCGATCCGGGGGTCGGCATAGGTCACGGCAATAATGAGTGAGCTTCGGGACCGCCCCCCGGATTCTACGTCAGGAAGGATCCGGCGCGCTCCCCGGCCGATAAATTGTGGGGCCGCCCCAGTCGAAAACGGTAAGCCCAAGGGAATTCGCTGTTCCCACGAGAAAGGGCAATACCTCTTCCACCCGCGCGACCAGATCATGCCGAGGACGGCGGCACGCCGTAAATCTGCGCGATGTTGGGATGATTCAGCGCGGCCAAGACCTTGGCTTCACGCTCGAAGCGCGCAAGACGCTCGGGGTCCTGAGCGAGGGCCGCGGGCAAAACCTTGATGGCCACTTCGCGATCGAGTTTGGTGTCTCTGGCGCGATATACTTCGCCCATGCCGCCCGCTCCGATCGGCGCAAGGATTTCGTAGGGACCAAGGCGGGTTCCAGCGGCAATGCCCATGGATGTTTGAACAATTCTAACCCGCAGGCACCCTCAGATCCTGAGTTACGCGCTATACGGACATTGGGCTGCATGGAGCTAACCGGTTCAGGGCACCTGATCGGGAGCGAGACTTCCGCCTGATGTCGCACATTATCGGAAAGTTCTTCGACGGCGACATCACAGACTAATCCGCGCTCGCTAGTCTGTTGCACGCTCTCCGCTGCGCCATTTCCAACCTTTGTACGAGTATCCGCCCCCTGGTCCGGGCAAACACTACGGCGTTACTCTGGAGCAATAGTCTGATCCTTGAATCTGTTCTACAGGCGCTCCGGCCACGCGGTGGAGAAGTAGCGTTCGGGTGTCGGCATGGTCACGGGGCGAGCGGTCGCACCGTGCGTGCGGCCACTCAGTGAGTGGCGGGCAGCCCAACGACGATGAGAACCGCGTAGTCCTGCTTGCGGCAGCCGTCCACGACAGGCATGGCCGCCCCTGGATTCACCGGAAAACCCGTGGTTCGAACGTTCGCGGGCGAGCACGAGTTGTTAGCCGTCGCCGGCGTGTAGCGTGCAGAGCGGCATCCGAGATGAGTGACATCGTAGAGGGTCGCGCCGTCGGCGAGTTCCCACCGCTGATTGCCGTCCTTGTCCTTGGGATGAATTGTCAGCACGGTCGTCACATTGCGGTCGCCCGTGACGAGGTATTTCCCAGGAGGCAGCGGAAAGGTCGGCTTCTCCATGATCAAGCCGTGTTCCTCCAGCCACCAGTCCGCAGCGTCGAATTTCCAGTGTGCCGGCGCGACGCCGCCGGCCGCCTTCAATTGGTGGTAGTGGTCCAGCTTGCAAGCGCGCGGGCCCGGGTCCTGGCTCCAGAAGCCCCATGATTGCGCGCCGTTGCCGGAGGTGGCCCCGGGGTCTCCCAGCGCCGCGATGAACTGCGGCTCGATGGACCTGAACTTCGAGAGGTCTACGCCTGACGCGTGAACCGGCTGCTGCAGGCCGGCCGCCAACATGATGGATGCCATGGACAGGAGCCGACGGCTCAAGGACGGCACGAGGTGGTGGACATTCATGCGATTGCTCCTATTCGACGACCTGATGACATCCTACACCAACGCGCGCCCCGGAACTGGCCTCCTCGTGGTGGATCTCGACCTCGGCACGGCCTCAGGACTCCTCGCGTCACGGTGCCGCGCCTCGCCGATGTAGCGCGCTTGGTATTCCAGCTCGATGGCTCTCGGCACGCGCTATCCCTACGGCGGCGGTCCGACTCCGGGGCCGATGATCATCCCGGGCTGCCAGCGCTTCTTTTGCAGATCTTCTACTCGATCCGCAGCGAGCGGCTGCTGAAGCACGCCATCGCCGAAAACTTCTTCGGGCGAGTGTCGAAGCTGGCCGAGCCGCGCCTGTCGGGCGAACACTTCACCGTCGATGGCGAGCTGATCGAGGCGTGGCGTCGCAGAAAAGCTTTCCGGCGCACGGACGGCTCCGATGACGGGGATGGTGCGAACTTCCACGGGACACCGCGCCGGGACGACACGCACCAGTCGACGACGACTGATCCCGATGCGAAGCTGTATCGCAAGAGCAACAACGCGGAATCGAAGCTGAGCTAGCTGGGGCACAAGCTGGGGAGCGACACTGCGGGGCGTTTCCACGCGCGAGTACGGGGAAGTTCTTCCGGAGAAGGCCGCGGGGACGGTGCGCGTGTCGCGCAGTTCGGTGAACCCGGGAGCGGTCCAAGCCAGCGCCGAACAGTTGAAATCGCCGCGCGAGAAACGCCGGGACACTATCGCGATATTGGCGCTCCCGTCCCTTGCCGGCCTCTCTGGAACCTGATATCGTTGACTGGCTGCATGGTATAAGCTCGGCCTTAGACAATCACTCGATTCGCTGTTTCGCAAACACGGGAATCGAGTCCTCGATCACAGAGGTTTAACGATGCGAAAACATTCTGTCTTGTTCCTTTCGTTGCTGGTTACGGCCTTTTTCGTCCTCGGCGGATATGCCGTGGTTAAGGCTCAGCAAGAGACTTCTTCGAAGGCCAGCGGGAAGCGCTGGTCTAATGCAGCCACCTGGCCTGACAAGAAGGTGCCAGGCAAGGACGACGTTGTCACCATTGACAAGGACATGGACGTTGTCCTCGATGTCAGTCCGCCGCCGCTGCACGGCTTAAGGATCAACGGCAAACTGAGCTTCGCAGACAATAAAGATCTTGAACTGACCACCGAGTGGATCATGGTGCACGGGGAGTTGGAGATTGGCACTGAAGCCAGCCCCCATAAGCGCAATGCGGCAATCACCCTGACCAATAACGTCCCGGGTGAAGACATTGAAACAATGGGTGACCGCGGGATCATGCTCATGGGCGGAACCCTGAGCCTGCACGGTACTCAGAAAAACTCCTGGACCAAGCTGACAAAAACAGCCGCCGCGGGTAGCGACTCAATAGAAGTCATGAATGCCGGTGGCTGGAAAAAAGGCGACGTGGTTGTAGTCGCCTCGACGGATTTCGATCCCCACCAGGCAGAGCAACGAACCATTTCCCGCATCGCTGGAAACGTGATTACGCTGGACCAGAAACTTCAATATATGCACTACGGCGAAGTTACCTTCGGCGTGGATGAGCGTGGTGAAGTCGGCATGCTGACACGCAATATCCGTATCCAGGCTTCAGCCGACGCAGAGAAGTCCTTCAGTGGCGGGCATGTGATGGCCATGGCCGGCTCAAGCATGAAGGTCTCCGGTGTCGAGTTCTATCGAATGGGTCAGCACGAGAACCTTGCGCGGTATCCCATCCATTGGCATCTGGTTGGCGATGCGCCGGGGCAATACATCGAGAACTCTGCGATTCACGACACCTACAGCCGCTGTGTGACGGTGCATGGTACGAACGATGTGCGGGTTGAGAACAATGTGGCGTACAACAACGTGGGTCACTGCTACTTCCTCGAAGATGGCGTGGAACACGGTAACCAGTATCTGAACAACCTGGGAATCCTGACCAGGTGCAATCCCACCCGGCCCTGCAATGCGACCAACGCTCTTAACGGCTCCGGAGCCGGTCAGAATGACAAGGATCAGCTGATTCCTTCCGACAACACGGTGTCCACATTCTGGATCACCAACCCCGACAATACGTACCGCGGGAATGTGTCCGCAGGTTCAGAGGAAACAGGCTTCTGGATCGCTTTGCCGGAACACCCAACGGGTAAGTTTGAGGGCACGGAGATCAGTGCGAAGACCTGGCCGCGTCGTATGCAACTGAAGGAGTTTTCCGGCAACGTCGCCCACTCCGACGTCGACGGGCTGATGTTTGATCGCGGACCCAATGCGCAGGGTAAATTCAACCTTGGCGGGAACACGCATCTGCCCTATGCGGATCCCAGCGACACCAACAGCGCGAGGCTGGAAACGGTGATCAAAGACTTTACCAGCTACAAGAACAGTGGCGCTGCCATCTGGGCCCGTGGCGAGAATCATGTGTTCCAGGGCCTGAAACTCGCCGACAGCGGTATCGGCTACACACATGCGTACCCTGGTGTGGCCCCGTACCACGGCGACTTTACCTCGAGAGTCGAGGACTCCCTGTTCGTGGGCGAAACCGACAATAAAGGCACCCCCAAAACCGAAGCGGAAATCGCATATGGTCGAAGCATGCCTCGCAAGGACGCGGATTACCCGATCCGTGGCTTCGAATACTACGACTTCACGCACCATCTTGTGAATGACACGTTCGT
This sequence comes from Bryobacterales bacterium, assembly GCA_963772905.1. GTDB lineage: Bacteria > Acidobacteriota > Terriglobia > Bryobacterales > Bryobacteraceae > Palsa-89. Next base: position 263,036 of record CAVYZD010000004.1, read on the forward strand.
CAATTTTGTGGACAATGCCACTCGCAAAACCGGAGCCATTTCTTACCTGCTGTACACCAGCTTTCCAATCAGCACCAACAACGATGTCGAAGGCCTGAAATTCCAAAATGCCAAGCCGGTGTATTTCCCACCGGCGGAGGATCGGCGATGGTCCTTCTCCGGTGAATTCGGAAGGTTTGGAGGCTGGAATGGCGCGGTGTTCCACGATATCGACGGGTCGGTCGGCGGCGTCCCCAATTCCTACATTGTGATTGACAACGGGATCGCGGACGATCCTCAACACTGTCAAATCAAGCCGGACTGGAACGCTGCCGTGTGTAAGGGCGATATGGGACGCATGGGGATTACCGCCGCCGGTGGCGCGAGAGGCGGAGGCTTCGGTGCTGGCTTTGGCGGAGGTCCTGGTGGACCTGGCGCGCCTGCCGCTCCTGGCGCACCGGGCGGTCCTGGCGGTCCTGGCGCCGCTGCAGCGCGAGGCGGATTTGGCGGAAGAGGAGGTTTCTTTGGAGGCCCTCCACAGGTCACGCTCAGCCGCAATGGCAGGGAATTGAAGGTCAGCGGGGACACCACGGTACTCGCCGATACCGAGATCCGGGCGGAAAGCGAATTGCCGTCCCTGAACATTAGCGTAAGGGAGCTGGACAAGGGCTCATGGGTGATCGTCGAATTACCGGGATACACCAGCGCAGCCACGGGCACGGCACAAACCAGCCTGGATGCGCTGCGCAGCGCCAGCGTCACCTCGTACTACAAGGGCGATGGTTCACTCTGGGTCAAGCTTGTATCTGACGGTGGCGGGGCTCGTCCCGGTCGTGGCGGCGGAACTGGAGGCAGTATCCAAGTCAGCAGGTAAGCTGAACCGTGCGGTGTTAAGAGAACACCAGTCAAGTTGAACAGGGGGATGTCATGAAACTGAATTCCATTCGTCAGGTGGCCGCGTTGGGGCTGTGCAGTCTCGCACTGGCAAGCGCACCGGCTGCGCGTGCGGAAGAGAAGATAACTGCGCAGGATTTGATTGACCGCCAGCTGATCCTGGATCAGATCACGCGTTACTACTACAATTTCGGCAAAGTGGATCGGCAGAGCGAAGAGAGCTTTTATGCTGAGGACGGCGAGTTGATTCTCGGCACGAGGCACTACAAGGGCAAGGAAGGCATCAAGCAGGCATACAACCGTGCCCCCGCGGCGCCTCCAACTGGCGCGGCCCCTGTGGCTGGAGTGGCGCCTGCTGTTGCCGCAGCGCCCCCGCGCGAGAGGACTGCTTTCAACGTGGCGATCGAGAATCCGCTGATCATCGTGCACGGCGACACGGCGACCTCGCAGGTCATTTTCACCGAGTACCGGCAGGAGAAGTTGGGCGATCCGATGAAGATGACGACTCAGGGAAAGGAATACGCCACGTGGGTCAAGGTGAATGGCCAGTGGCTCTACAAGACCCGCCAGATTACGAGCGGCAGTAACCCGCCGGAAGGCTGGAAGCAATAAGGACCCGGCGCATTGGGATCGGTGTTGCCCCCCGTTGTTGGCGCAGAGCCAGAGCCGTTTGAAACGTTTTGGTGGACCTGGTGAGATTCGAACTCACGACCTCTTCCATGCCATGGAAGCGCGCTCCCAACTGCGCCACAGGCCCAATCCCACTGGACGTTTTCAATAATATCACGCGGGTCCGGTAATATGACAACATGACCCGCGAACAAGCCTGGGACCTGCTGTGCGAGTTCACCAAATCCGATGGGCTGCGGCGGCACGCCCTGGCGGTGGAAGCCTGCGTGACGGCCTACGCGCGGAAGTTTGGCGAAAACGAAGCCAAGTGGTCGCTCACCGCGCTGCTGCACGATTTCGACTGGGAGATTCATCCCACGCTGCCCGATCATCCGATGAAGGGCGAGCCCATTCTGGCCGAGCGGGGCGTCGACCCCGAGATTCGCCGCGCGATCCTGTCGCATGCCGATTTCAGTGGCGTCCCGCGCGAATCGCTACTCGAGAAGACGCTGTTCGCCTGCGACGAACTGGCCGGTTTTCTCACCGCCTGTTCCTATGTCAAGCCGGGCCGGAGCATTCACGAAGTCGATGTAAAGTCCGTGCGGAAGAAGCTCAAAGACAAAGCCTTCGCGCGCAACGTCAATCGCGACGACGTGATCAATGGCGCAGCGGAGTTGAATGTCGATCTCGATCAGCACATCGAATTCTGCATTGCAGCGATGCAAGCGCGCGCCGCTGAACTGGGCCTGGCGGGTTCCGTCCCGTTGTCTACCGCCGAACACGCCGCGAATCAAAACTGACACGCGATTCTCCTCGCGACCCCTGTTTTCGGGCCTTCCACGCATGGCAGGAAAGCTGCGTACGCCGGAGCCAGAGGAGAAGACAATGATCGTCCTGAAGTATTTGCTCGAATCCCTTGGATCGCTCGCGCTCGCTGCAGCGGCCGCATTGGCGGTGCTCGATTTGGTGAAAGCATATCGCCAGAACGGGCTCCCACTCACGCAGTTGGATTGGCGGCTGCCGGGCCGCGTGGCTTTGTTCAGCCTGATTCCGTTGCTAGCCGGCTTGAGCATCGCCGTGGTTCCCGCCGGAATGGCCGGCGTTCGCGTCAGCCAGATTTCCGGGACGCTTCCCGACACGCTGTACCCCGGTCTGCATCTGGTGCTCCCGCTGGTTCAAACGGTTCAGACCTACGACATGCGTGACCAGATGTTTCAAACCACCATGCTGGCCGACACCAAAACGGGCGACTCGCTGCGCGTCCAAACCAAGGAAGGCCTGGAATTGGGACTCGCCGTGACCGTGCGCTTCCGCCTGGATCCACACCGCCTGGCATATATTCATGCCAATCTGCCGCAGCCGGTCGAAAAGGAGTTGGTCCCCCCGGTTGTCGCGAGCGCTTTCCGCGACCTGACCCCGCGCTACCTGGTGCGCGAGCTGTTCGCCGCCAAGCGCGATGAGATCCGGCGCACCGCGGCCACCACCATCACGCAGAAACTTGCGCCCGATGCCGTCATCGTCAAGGAAGTGATCCTGCGCGACATTCAGCTCCCGCCGGAATATGCCAAGGGACTCGAGGGCGTTCTGCTCAAGGAGCAGGAGAACGAACGGCTCAGTGTCGAACTGGATGTAAAGCTGAAAGAAGTGCGGGAGGCCGAGCTGGAAGCCGAAGCGCAGAAAGCTCGCGACGTTAAAGCAGCCGAGGGCCAGGCGCAGATCACGGTGCTGCAAGCCAAAGCGCAGTCGGACGCCATGCAGTACACGCTGCCGCTCAAGCAGAAGCAGATCGAACAGACTCGCCTGGAGGCCGCGGCTCGCAAGGAAGCCACCGTGCAGCAGGCGCAGGCGCAGGCCGAGGCCAAAGTGATCGACGGCAAGGCCGAACTCGAACGGCGCAAGCTGATGAACGAAGCCGATCTCGACCGCGTTCAGTTGCTCGCTAAAGCTGACGCCGACAAATTGCACTTGGAGGGCATCGCGCTGAAAGAGAATCCGATGCTGATCCAGAAGATTATCGCCGAGAAGCTGTCCGACAAAGTCCAGATCATGATGGTCCCGAGCGATGGGAAATTCTTCTTCGCCAACGACGTGTTACGCGGAGGGCTGCCCTCCGGCGCGGCGGTAACCGCAACCGAGCAGCCCGATTCGGGGCGTTAATCCAAAAGATCGGAAGGGGCCTAGGCCTTGGCCCCTTCAAAGCCCATCTTTTCACCGGAAGGTCACCAAGCTGCAAACTTCGGTGGCTTATCGTGGTGCTTGAACCATCAAACAGAAAGCATCAGTTCTGTTTCGGTCGCGGACGTTCTCCGTGCACTGGCCGGCGATCCCGCCGGGCTGCTGGTACGGCGCTGGAATTGGAAGTCGGCTCTCCTCAGCTCGCTCTTCCGGGCCGCCATTTTCTTCGCGGCAAACTGGACCGCGGGCTGGCGCGCGGCGGTGGCGGCCATGTCGGTGGAGTTTCTCTACCGTGGAATTTCAGCGGGAATCTTCGGCGCGCTCACGCAGGCTTTTCGCGAAGCGCAGCTGGTCTGGCTCGCCGCGTGTACCGCCATGGTTACGCGATGCGGCGGAACCTCTTGATCGTGGGTTCGGGAGCCGGTTCTCTGTCATCCGACTTCCGTGCAGTGCCTCGCGTCCTGGGAGGCGGCCGGCGTCACCGACTCGGCAATCCCATGATGATGTAGACTGGAAGGCGGTCTTATCTGCTGAATTGTCATGATTCGATGCGGCGGTTGGGTCCTTTTATTCTGCTTTTCGCTCGCCAAAGCAAGTTCCCTCATCACTCTCGATGTAGTGGTAAGCGACAAATCTGGAAAGCCAGTCCCAGGTCTCCATCAGCAGGATTTCACGCTTCTGGACAACAAACAGCCGCAAAAGATCGCGTCTTTTGATGCCCTGACGACCTCCGCTTCGCCCGTCGAGGTCATTCTGCTCGTCGACGAAGTGAATAGCGCCTTCACCAATGTATCCTACGAGCGAGGGCAAATCGAAAAAGTTCTGCGGCGCAACGGCGCCCAACTCGATCACCCGACATCGATGGCGTTCTTTTCCGATGCGGGAATGACGATAGGAAACATATCATCTCGCGACGGAAATGCCCTGCTTGCGGAGATCGATCAGCACGAAGCCGGACTTCGCACCATCCAGCGATCGCAAGGAATCTACGGTGCTGCCGAGCGGGTTGACCTGTCTCTCCGCGCGGTGGAGCAGCTCGCGGGCTATGAGGCCAACCGGCCTGGACGAAAAATCGTCATCTGGATCAGCCCAGGCTGGCCTCTTCTTTCCGGGATCCACGAGCAGCTCACCGATAAGGATCAGCAGCGGCTTTTCGGCACCATCGTTGCTCTTTCGGACGCGCTGCGCCAGGCGCGTGTCACTCTTTATAGCATCGACCCATTGGGCACAGCCGACGCGGGCGAAATTCGAACAACCTATTATGAGGACTTCCTCAAGGGAATCAAGAAAGCAAGTCAGGTCCAAGTTGGAAACCTAGGGTTGCAGGTCCTTGCGACTCAAACTGGCGGCCGGGTTCTCTATGCAAGTAACGACGTCGCGGGTGAGATCGCAAGTTGCGTCGCCGATGCGGCGGCTTCCTATGTGATCACTTTTGAGGGCCTGCGGGGTGACGGCCCAAACGAATACCATTCGCTCCAGATCAAGGTCGACAAGCCGGGACTAACCGCGCGCACCCGATCCGGCTACTACGCGCAGCCCTAAGTCAACAAACTCAGCGCCTCCTTCACCACCCGCTCCGCGCTCACCCCGGTCATGCAGCGATGATCGATCGGGCACTCGCGCAATAAACAAGGGCTGCAATCCACCGGCTGCCGGACAACCCGCGCGTTCAAGCCAGTCGGGCCCGTCGTCGTGTCATCCGTGGCGCCGAAAATCGCGACCGTCGGCACCCCCAGCGCGGAGGCAACATGCATCGATCCCGAATCGTTGGTCAGAAACAGCTCGCACCCCGCCGCCAAATCGATGAACTGCGCGAGCGTCGTTTCGCCCGCGTAATTGGTCACGTCATTGATCACCCTGGGCCCGTTCAGCAGCCCGGCAATCTCTTCGCACAGTGCGCGTTCGCCTTTGGTTCCAAACAGCGCGATGGAAGCGCCCCTAGCTTCGGCCAATGCGCCCGCCGCTTCCGCGAATCGCTCCGGCAGCCAGCGTTTTGCGGTTCCGTACGCTGCGCCCGGGCTCACACCGATCACACGTTTTGACGAGGAAGCTGTTCCCGGCCGCAAACGTATCGACTCGCTGGCCGGCAGGGCATCGATTAATCCCGCCCGCCGCAGCAGCTCGAGATAATAGAAGCGCTCGTGCCTTGGAATCTCGCCAGGCCTGGGGGTATCAACGGCGCGGGTCAGCAGCAGCTGCCGCCCATCGCGTTTATAGCCGATCCGGGTGGGAATCTTTGCCAGCCAAGCGATCCAGGCCGCCTCGAAGGCGTTCTGGAGCAGAATCGCGCAGTCGAATTGCCGGCTCCGCAGCTCACGTCCCATGGCCCAGCTCGACTTCGAGTTGTACAGTATGATTTCGTCAGCAAGCGATTCACGGATATAGAGATCGGCGACGGACGATTTGGCCAGAATCGCGACTCGCGCATTCGGAAACCGCTCCCGAATCGCCCGCAGCGCCGGCAGCGACATCACGGCGTCTCCCACCCAGTTGGTGGCACGCACGAGAATTCTTGAATAGTCCAAAGCGACGGGTACTCGCCTTGGATTTTACCGGTATTGAAGGTCGCTCTGCCAATGGTAGTACTCGGGTGTCCCCTGAATACCCTCAAAAGAGTCGGGACAACCACTCATGGGTACTATAGAAAAAAGAGACCTGAAGCCCAATAATACCCTTTACCTAGTACGAAGGGTGGAGATGCTGATGGACCTCTTGACTGAGAACGGCCCAGAGTTTTGCTCCAGCGTGGGACTGGATTGCGACAGTTGCATCCAGCGTTGCGCGGCCACCACGGCGGCCGTCTGCCAGGACCTCCAGCCGTATGGCGCACATCGCGTCTTCTTCCAGCTCTACCCGTCGCCAGGCTGCCATCCCATGGTGCAAGCCTTCGTCGAGGCGTATCAGGACGCAGTGACGCCGTCGAAGTCCGTGATGCGCGCCGCGCGAGTCAGCGCTGCCGCCGCCGCGTAAGCACGGGCCGCCTTGCCCATCAAGGTAAAATAGACAGCATGTTAGTTGAGATCGAAGGCGTCACGCTTCATCTCGCGCATCCCGACGAGCTGACTGTCACCTGGGTCGGCCAGGAAGAGGTGATGCGCCAGTTGTTAGCGGCCTGGCTGGTGGTGGATTCGCAAGATGTTCCGATGAACCCGCGCCTGCTCGGCAAGCCGGGCGTGGGGAAGACGACGCTCGCGTACGCCGCTGCCAAGCGCCTCAATCGCGAGGTCTACATCATGCAGGCCACCGTGGACACGCGTCCGGAGGACTTGCTGGTGACGCCGGTGATCGAAGGCCAATCGCGATTGCGCTACGTGGCATCGCCGTTAGTCACCGCCATGCTGCGCGGCGGCGTGGTGATTCTGGACGAAGGCAACCGCATGAGCGAGAAAAGCTGGGCATCGCTGGCCCCCCTCCTCGACAACCGTCGATACGTGGAGTCCATCGTCACCGGGATCAAGATCAAGGCGCACCCGCTCTTCCGTCTGGTGGCCACCATGAACGACGATGCGTCCACATTCGATCTGCCTGAGTACATCCACTCCCGCCTCCAGCCGCAGCTCACTATCGATTTTCCCGAGCGCCACGAAGAGTACGCGATTCTCAAGGAAAACGTGCCGTTCGGCGACGAGCAGATCCTCAATTATGTGACGGAGTTTCTGCAGCAGGCGCATTCGGCCGACGAGCGCTACACCGTTCGCGATGGCATCAACATCGCGCGGTTCGTGATGAAGCTCAAAAGTCTGGAAGACGGCGAGATTCTGTCCAGCAAAAGCGACGAGCGGTTCCTGATGCGCACGGCCATTCTCGAAACGCTCGGCGACGAGGCGTTGCGGTATGTCCCAAGACCCTAATCCACGTGACCTTAAAGCCGAAGATCCCGCCAGTCTACGGCGCGGCAACATCACCTACTTCCCCGTGATTCCGGGCCGCCTGGAATTTGCCCTCGAAGTTCGGCGCGCCATCTTGAACGCTCAGCCGAAGATCGTCGCCGTGGAACTACCGGGCGCTCTCGAAGATGTGTACTTGCAGGCTCTGGCCCGGCTGCCGGAAATGTCGGTGATTCTTTATCCCGATCCGCAGGACGACGAGCGCGGCATCTATGTTCCGGTGGAACCTTCCGACCCGTTCACCGAAGCCGTGCGCACGGCGCTCGAAATCGATGCCGAGGTGATTTTCATCGAACCCGATTCGGGCGACCGGCCGCATCTGCCGGACTCGTACCCGGACCCGTATTCGATCCGCTACATCGGTCTCAACAAGTACATCGAGGCTTACCGCGTTTATCCTCAAGCACGGAGCGAAGAGATCGCGGCGCACGCCTCCGGCATGGCGTGGAAGCTGCAAGGCGCCGATCCGACGGCCTCCGTGCTCGCCGTGGTGTCGCTGAATCTGCTGGACCCGTTGCTCGACGCGATGGAAGCCCCGCAGGACGAACCCGAACGCGCGAAGCTGCCTGAGATCCGGCTGCTCAATCCGCATCCCGATTGCCTGGCCGAGATTACGATCGAATATCCGTATTTGCAGGATCGCTACGAGACCTTCCGCGCGCAGATGGAACCGGCGGATCTTGTCGATCGGCCCAAGGTGCAGTTTGATCTGCTGCGCGAGGCCGAGAAGGAATACGTCAAGAACACCGGCGAAAAGGTGGAGTATTGGCAGCGCCGCATGATGGCTCGCTTCACGCGCAATCTGGCCTCCATCAATGGCGATTTGTTGGCCGGTGTGTTCGATCTCGCGGTGGCGGCCCGCTCGGTGGTGGACGATAATTACGCCTACGAAGTTTGGCAGACCGCCAATCGCTATCCCGCGCAAAAGCCGTCGAGCGATTTGATCGAGACAGTGAATCTGTCGAGCGACGAGATTTGGTACAACACCAAGAAATTGCGATTGCGGCGGCGCCTTCCGCGTCCCAAACAGCGCTTGATGCCGAAGGGTCTGAAGCAGCGCAAGAAGGAAAAGTTCGAGGGCGAGTGGGCGCGCCAGACTGACGGCACGGCCATCTGCTCCTATCCGCCCGAGGACCTGATGATCGAGGATTACGGGCGTTTCCTGAAGCGCAAGGCCAAGAGCATGCTGTCGGAGGAGCGCTCGCGCACCGAGCCGTTTACGACTTCGATCCTGGATGGCATCGACTTGCGCGAGACGATTCGCAATTGGCATGAGGCCAAGATCTACGTGCGGCAACTGGATCGCATCGCGGGCGAAGTGGGGGCGACGGTGGTAATTTTTGACGAAGACCCCGACGATCGCTACCAATACCTGACCACCTGGCTCGGCGAACACCAGAACGAATCCGACATGGCGTTTTATTCCACCTATCCGTTCGAACATCTAGTGGGGCCGGGAATTGGCCGCGCCGAGTATGGCGGATTCCTGATGGCGCTGCCGCCGCGCCGCATGGTGGACGTGTGGTCCGATCCCGATTACGATTTCGCGCGGAGCAAACCGGAGCGATTATTGCTCGCCGCGCTCGATTATTCCAAGCAGCGCTTCGTGGTCTACGTCGCGGCCAAGCCGCCGCGCAGCATCTTCCGCTCCATCGCCGCGCACTTGAACCGCCGTATCATCTATATCCCGATCGGGGCCCTCAATCCCGCCCGTTTGAAAAAACTCCGCGTTGTGCACGTGCTCGATAGCTATGAGCGCCGCGACGACGCGAAGGATTACATCTGGTAATTCTCGCACTTGCCTCGGATTACGATGGAACACTGGCTCACGATGGCATCGTGGATGACGCCACGATTCGAGCGATCGAGCGTCTCATTAATTCGGGCCGCAGTCTGATTCTCGTGACCGGACGCGAGCTTCCCGATTTGCAGAGCGCCTTTCCCCGCTTGGATCTATGCCGGCGCGTTGTGGCGGAGAATGGGGCGCTGCTCTACAATCCGGCGACTGGCGAGAAGCGGATTCTGGCGGAGCGCCGGCCGCAAACCCTGCTCGACAATCTTCTGGGCCGCGGTGTCCCAGGCGTAAGCGCCGGTGAAGTCATCATCTCGGCCGGGCGTTCCCATGAGACTCACATCATCGAAGCGATTCGGGAGTCGGGCGTAGACCTCCAGCTCATATTCAATAAAGAATCGGTGATGATTCTGCCTCCCGGCATCAATAAAATGACTGGACTCGATGCGGCGCTCGATGACCTCAAGCTGTCCTCGAGCAACCTGGTCGGCGTTGGCGACGCCGAAAACGATCATGTTTTTATGGAACGCTGCCGGTATTCGGTGGCGGTGGCGAATGCGATTCCCGGGCTCAAGGAGATGGCCGACTTTGTCACCCAAGGAAATCGCGGCGCCGGTGTAGTGGAGCTGATCGACAAGCTAATCGAAGGTGATCTTTCCTGCATGCAGATTCGTCCGCATCGCATACAATAGTCCAAGGCTCACTGCCCATCATAGTCACATAGCAAGAATGTCCGAAACTAAAACACTCGCATCTTGGGTGGTGCACAGCCGCCTCGAAGATCTTCCCGATGACGTTCGCCGCGAAGCGTTGCGCGCGCTTCTCAACTACGTCGGTTGCGCTCTCGGCGGGAGCCCCGACGAAGCTGTCAACATCGCAATGCGCGCTTTCGCGCCGTTTTATGGCCCCCCCACGGCAAGAATTCTCGGGCGCCGGGAGCGCGTCGATCCCCTGCACGCGTCGCTCATGAACGGCATCAGCTCGCACGTCTACGATTACGACGACACCACGCCGAAGAATTACATCCACCCCAGCTCGCCCGTCGCGTCGGCACTATTTGCATACGCCAGCGCCAATCACGTCACCGGCCGCGATTTCTTGCACGCGTTCATCCTCGGATTCGAAGCCGAATCGCGCATTGGCAACTCGGTTTATCCCGCGCACTACGACGCCGGTTGGCACATCACAGGTACAGCCGGCGTGTTCGGCGCCGCGGTGGCGATCGGAAAATTGAGCGGCCTCGACGAACAGCAAATGATCTGGGCCATCGGCCTGGCTGCCACGCAAGCGGCGGGACTCCGCGAGATGTTCGGGTCTATGGCGAAGTCGCTGCATCCCGGCCGCGCCGCGCAAAATGGCTACGCTTCGGCATTGCTCGCGCAAGCCGGATTCACTTCGGGGGTGCACGGTCTTGAGGGTCCGCGAGGCTTCGCGGCGGTGCAAGCAGCGACCTACGATCTGTCCAAGATCACGGCCGGACTGGGCCTCGATTTCGATCTCCGCGCCAATACCTATAAACCATATCCATGCGGGATTGTAAATCACCCGGCGATCTTCGGCGCGATCTTGCTGCGCGAGGAGCACAAGCTGTCGCCCGAGTCCATCCGCGCCGTGCGCTTGCGTGTCGCGCCGCTTGTCATGGACCTATGCAACCAGCAGAACATCACGCGGGGCCTGCAAGGCAAATTCTCCGTGTATCATGGCGCGGCCGTCGGACTCGTTCGCGGCAAGGCGGGCATCCAAGAATACACCGACGAAGCGGTGAACGATCCGGTCATCAAGCGCGTGCGCGAAAGCACCACCGCCGTAGGCGATTCATCGATCACCGAAGATCAGGCCAAGATAGAAGTGGAGCTGGTGACAGGGCAGACGCTCACCGGCTTCGTGAAGAAATCGCTCGGCAATGTTCATTTGCCGCTGACCAACCAGCAGCTCGAGGAGAAGTTCCGCGATCAAGCGGTGCTGGCTCTGCGCCCCGAGCAAGTCGAGCGTGTCATCCAGCTGTGTTGGCGGATCGATCAACTCCCGGATGTCAGCGAATTGGTCGAACGGGCATGCGGAAACTGACCCTACTCGCGTGCATCACGACCCTGCTTGCGGCGAACGCCGGAGCTGAAGTCAGCGAGGTCCGCTTTCCCCTCGGCGCGGGCGGCGTCGGGTTTCTTCCGTTGCTGGTCATGCAAAGGTACGGCCTGATCGAGCAGTTCGCCAAGCAAGCCGGACTCAACGTGCACGTGCGCTGGATCAATATCGGCGGTCCTTCGGTGATGAACGATGCGCTGCTCTCGGGTTCGGCGGATTTCATCGCAGCCGGTCCACCGGCCTTCCTCACGTTGTGGGATCGCACCATGACCTCCGCCAAAGTGAAAGGCGTCGCAGCCATGACGTCGCTTCCGATGTATCTCAACACGCGGTCCGACCGCATCAAGAAGCTCGACGATATCACCGATCATGATCGCATCGCCGTAACTTCGATCAAGGTCTCCATTCCGTCGCTTGCGATGCAAATGTATGCGAAGCAGAAGTACGGCGCCGCGCAAATCTACCGGTTCGACAAAGACACTGTCACCATGACGCATCCCGACGGAGTGGTTGCCCTGCTCTCGGGCTCTGGTGCGATCGACGCTCACTTCACCTCGCCCCCTTTCGCTCAACGAGAACTCAAAGACCCGCACATTCACACGGTTCTTACCACGGACGACGTCATGGGCGGTTCCACAACGTTCACCATGGTTTCGACAACGGCAAGGTTTCGCGAGCAAAACCCCAAGGTGTTCGCCGCCGTCCTCAAAGCTCTTGAAGAGGCCAACCGACGGATCGTCGCCGACAAGAAGATGGCCGCCGAGATCCTGCTGGCTTCCACGGGCGGTGAAAAGGGATTTTCTGTGAGCGAGATCGTTGAAGTGCTCAGCGATCCGCACGTGAAGTTTACCGCCACGCCTGAGAACGTCATGAAATACGCCACTTTCATGCACAGCATCGGCTCCATCAAAAGCCAGCCTGCCTCGTGGAAGGATCTGTTTTTTCCGGAAATTCAAGGAGCGCCCGGAAGCTGATGCTCGCGGTCCGGGGAGTAACTCTTCAGTACGGCACTAAGAACCACTTAGTAACTGCCACCTACCGAGTTACTTTCAGCGTGCAGGAATCGGACCGGTATGTTGTCCTCGGTCCGTCGGGTTGCGGTAAGTCGACGCTCCTCAAGGCCGTGGGTGGTTACATCCGGCCAGTGGAAGGCGAAATATTCCTAGATGGCGCGCCCATTAAAGCTCCCGGCCCCGATCGCGTCTTCGTGTTCCAGGAGTTCGATCAACTCCTTCCGTGGAAAACCGTCAAGGAGAATATCGTCTTCGCACTCACTGCCAGCGGCAAAGCGCGCCGCCCGGAAGCCGAAGAACGGGCGATGCACAATATTCAAAAAGTGAAGCTGACCGAATTCGCCGCCAGCTATCCGCACACGCTGTCCGGCGGCATGAAGCAGCGCGCCGCTATCGCCCGCGCATTGGCCATGGAGCCGCGCATGCTCCTGATGGACGAACCGTTCGCTGCGCTCGATGCATTGACGCGGGTCCAAATGCAGGAAGAGCTGCTCCAACTGTGCGAAGAGACCAGGTTCACGGTACTCTTCGTCACTCATTCTATTTCTGAAGCGATCCGCATCGGCACGCGCATCTTGGTTCTGAGCGCGCATCCCGGCCAGGTAAGAGCGGAGTTGACCGCCGGCGATTGTGACGAAGCCCATCTTCAGGAGCTGCTCTTTAGTGCCTAGCGCGGTCCGCAAGGCCATAGTGCTGCTGGTCCTGGCGGCCATCTGGGAAATTTACGCGCGCTGGCTCAACAATCCGCTGCTCTTTCCGACATTCGTCGACACGGTAAAAGCATTCTTCTCGGCCATCGCTTCCGGGGAATTACCAAGAGCCGCCACTTACACCATTCAGTTACTGCTAAAGGGCTATGTCGCCGGACTCGTCATCGCCGCCTTACTAACTGCTTTTGCCAGCGCCACTCAAATCGGGGCCGACTTACTCGAAACGCTGACCGCCATGTTTAATCCGCTGCCCTCTATCGCGCTGCTCCCGCTCGCGCTGATCTGGTTTGGTCTCGGTGATGGCAGCATCATTTTCGTGCTCATCCATGCCGTGCTATGGGCCGTGGCTTTGAACACTTACTCCGGTTTTCGCGCGGTAAGTCCCACCCTCCGCATGGTCGGACAAAATTACGGTCTCTCGAAGATCGGCTACGTTACTCGCATCCTAATTCCCGGCGCGTTTCCCAGCATCCTCACCGGCTTCAAAGTGGGATGGGCGTTTGCCTGGCGCACGCTGATCGCGGCCGAGCTGGTTTTTGGCGTCAGCTCCGGCTCCGGCGGCTTGGGCTGGTACATCTTCGAGCAGAAGAATCAGCTCCTGATCCCAAACGTCTTCGCCGGATTGCTCACGGTCATACTGTTTGGGCTGATCGTCGAAAATCTGATCTTCCGTACCATCGAGAATCGCACCGTCCGCCGCTGGGGCATGCAAGTGTGAGATAGACTATAAGCCAATGAAAACCACCCTGTTTGCACTTTCATTCGCGGTGCTCGCCACCACCGTCTATGCGCAAGCTCCGCAACCCGATTTCAGCAAAGTGGAAATCAAGACCACCAAGATCAGCAACAACTTCTACACGCTCGAAGGCCAGGGCGGCACCATCGGCGTGCTGGTTGGGCCGGATGGAATTTTCATGGTGGACTCCCAATTCGCGCCGCTGTCACAGAAGATCGCCGCTGCCATCCACCAGATTTCCGACAAGCCGATCCGCTTCATGGTGAACACGCACGTCCATGGCGATCACACCGGCGGCAATGAGAATTTCGCGAAAATGGGCGTTACCATTTTTTCGCGCGATGAACTGCGGTACCGCTTGGCTCATCCCTCGCCTGGTGCAAACGGCGCCCCCGGCGTTCCAGCTCCTGCCGCCGCGCTGCCCGTGGTCACGTACGAAGGTCCCGTGACCATCCACATGGATGGTGAAGATGTTCATCTGATTCCGATCCACCGCGCCCACACTGACGGCGACACTTTGGTCTACTTCCCCACCAACGACGTGCTGATGACCGGCGACTATTTCCGGTCCATCCAATATCCCAATATCGACCGCGTCAACGGCGGATCGTTAAACGGCATGATCGAAGGCCTCGGGATCACGATCGGCATGGCAGGTCCCAACACCAAGATCATTCCCGGTCACGGGCCCATGGTGAATCGAGCCGCATTGATCGCGCATCGCGACATGATCCTCGTCGTTCGCGACAAAGTGGCGGCGCTGGTCGCACAGGGCAAGACCGTGGATGAAGTTTTGGCGGCCAAGCCGACCTCCGATTATGACGCTATCGTCCCCAATTCCTCCACAACGTCCGAGCGCTTTATCCGTCAATTGTACGTGGAGCTGAAAACGAACTAAACTTAAGAAATAATGCTCCGAGTGTTTCTGGCCGGCGCGATGATGTGCGTCGCGGCTTTTGCGATCGGCCACCGCCCCGAATTTGCTTTGCGCGACACTGGCGGCGTGGTTCACTCCGTAGAAGAATGGAACGGAAAGAAGGCAATCGTCGTTTTCTTTACGACAACCGATTGCCCTTTGAGCAACAACGACGTTCCAGAAATGAAACGGACCCGCCAGGATTACGAGGCTCGCGGCGTCGCGTTCTACGCGGTGCAAGCGGACACCACCATCGCCGACGCTGACGTCGTGCAGCATACCAAGGACTACCAGTTTTCGTTTCCCGTGCTGTTCGATGCCCATCGGGTCCTTGTAAAAATGACTGGCGCTACTACGATTCCCTCGGCGGCCGTTCTCACGCCCGATGGATCGCTGCTCTACCTGGGACGCATCGACAATCGCGTTGAGGATTTCAATATTCGGCGTCAGGAGCCGACCAAGTTCGATTTGCGGGAAGCTCTGGACGCAGTGCTCGCAGGCAAGCCCGTCGCGCATCCCCGCACCAAAGCTTTCGGATGCGCCATCAATCCGGTGAAATAGGAGTTGAGGTTTATGAAACAATTTGCCGTCATCTTGTTGTTAGCGCTGCCAATTGCTTCGAGCGCGGCGCCGCCGGCCGCCACTGCCGCACCCACTTTTAATAAAGACATCGCGCCCCTCCTCTACAACAACTGCTCCACCTGTCATCGCCCGGGCGAGGTAGCGCCGTTTCCTTTGCTCACCTACCAGGACGCGGCGAAACGAGCATCTTTGATCGCCGGCGCGGTCACGCAGCGCTTCATGCCGCCCTGGAAAGCCGAGCCCGGATTCGGCGATTTCGCCGGCGAGCGCCGCCTCAGCGATTCGCAGATCGCGCTGATCAAGGAGTGGGCCAAAGCCGGCGCGCCCGAAGGCGATCCGAGCGCCAAGCCGGAGCCGCCCAAATTCACCGATGGATGGCAGGGCGGGCAACCCGATCAGATCCTCACCATTCCGGTGAAATATTCGTTGCCGGCCGATGGACCCGATCAATACCGCTGCTTCGTTCTTCCCACCGGTCTGGATCACGACGTGTATGTCGACGGTACCGAATTCCGCCCCGGGAACCGGCGCATCGTGCATCACGCGCTGGTCTTTTTGGATACGAGCGGCAAAGCCAGGGAATTGGCCGCCGCCAGCCCCGACGGCAGTTACCCTTGTTTCGGCGGACCCGGATTTCCGGCCGCAGGATTGATCGGCGGATGGGCCCCCGGATTCACGCCGCCGCCTCACGTGCCGGACTATTCGCTCCCGCTTCGCAAAGGGACGGATGTGGTGATTCAAATTCACTACCATCTTTCCGGCAAGCCCGAGCAGGATCAATCGTCGTTCGGCTTGAGCTTCTCGGGGCCTCCCACCAAGGGCCGCACCTCGATTTTGTTGTTCGATCATCATCTCGATATCCCGCCTGGCGATTCGCACTACGTTGCGAAATCGTCGCTCGTTCTGCCGCGCGACGTCCAACTGGCGGGCGTCACTCCGCACGCGCATTATCTCTGCAAGGACATGAAGGTGACTGCGACGCTGCCCGATGGATCCACCAAACCTCTGATCTGGATCAAGGATTGGGATTTCAATTGGCAGAACGCCTATCGCTACCGCGATCCGATCGACTTGCCCAAGGGAACCCGCATCGATCTGGTCTACACCTACGACAACTCGGAAAACAATCCGCACAATCCGGTGCACCCGCCAGTCCGCATTCATTGGGGCGAAGAGACCAAGGATGAAATGGCGCTGGTGTTCCTGACGGTTTTAGTGCCGACCACCGAAGATGTTCGCGACCTGCACCGCGAAATCGGCCGCCAATATGTCGACCAGTTCTTAAGCCAGGTAGAGACGCTCCAGGACTTGCCCTATGAGATGCTCTCGCCCGAAGCCGCGGGCCGATTGACCGCAGTATTTAAAATGTTCGACAAAAACGGCGACGGGCGGCTCGATGACACCGAGCGCAGCGCCATGCTGACGTTCGTGAAAAACTTCCAGGAACGCCAGCAGCAACAGCCGAAGACCGCACAATAGAATTTGATTTATTGGCTGGGCAACGCATATGCGATGTATGCGCCAGCCCTTTGCGCCGCCGGGCCGCCCATCATCCCATTGCCGCCCGCCACGCAGATCACCACGTATTCGCGCCCGTTCACTTCATAAACCGCCGGCACGCTCTCGGCAGCTTCTGGGATGCTTGTCTCCCAAACCACTTTTCCGGTGTCGCGATCGTACGCACGGAATTTTCGATCCGATGTCGTACCGGAGAAGAGCAAGCCGCCGGCTGTCGCAGCCACGCCGCCGCGCGGAAAATGACTGCCGGTGTCGGTGTGGCCTTCAGCCGCAAGCGCGCTCACTTCTCCCAGCGGAACCTGCCACTTGATCGCGCCGGTGTTCAGATCGTACGCGGTCAACTGCGACCACGGCGGGCCAATCGCCGAAAGTCGATTGCTGGTCAATAGAAAATCAACCGGAGCCCAGAAGCGCTTTGGACCATCGGAAGACGTGTTCGCGACCTCCGGTTGCTGCTCGGGCCGTGGGACCGGCGCCGCGGCCGCTGAGTTTGGCGCTGGGTTTGATAGATAGGCCACCAGCGCATTGAGATCGCGCGGCGTCAACTGCGCGAACGCCGGCATCCGGCCCTGGCCGCTCGTTACTGTTGTCTTGATTTGATCGGCGGTCAAGCGCTTGGTAACGTCCGTCAATGCCGGAATTCCCCCGCCTTGACCCAAGCGGTCCGCTCCATGGCATCCCGCGCAATTTTGCGAATAGAGCCTAGCACCCTGCTGCTCGGGAGTCGCCGCGCCAACCACGGCCAGAGCGCCTCCCCGCGGCATGCGCGTGTCGAGTTTCAGGTACGTGGGCAGTTCCTTGGATTGGATATAGAGCAGGCCGGCCGCAGGGTCCACCGCGGCGCCGCCCCAATTGGCTCCGCCATTGTGTCCTGGCATTTCGATGCTGCCGCGCAAGCTCGGCGGCGTAAACACGCCTTCATTGCGAGAGCTGAGGATTTTATCCCGCAGACTGGCGCGCTCTGCTTCCGGAATATAAGGATTGATGTCGTCGGCCGTGAATTTCTGGCGCGCGAACGGAGCGGGCAGCGTTGGGAAGGGCTGGGTGGGCCATGCATGTTCTCCAGGCACATCGGATTTCGGAACCGGCCGCTCTTCGACGGGCCACAGCGGCTCGCCCGTCACCCGGTTGAACACGAACAGGAACCCCATTTTGGTGGGCTGCGCCACGGCGTCCACCATTTGTCCGTTGTGGCGGACGGTCAGCAGTTTCGGCGCCGCGGGCAGATCGTAATCCCACAAGTCGTGATGGACGAATTGAAAATGCCACAGCCGCTTCCCAGTGCGGGCATCCAGCGCCACCAAGGAATTTCCGAACAGGTTCTGGCCCGGGCGATTCCCGCCGTAAAAATCGTAGCGCGGCGATGCCAGCGGAATATAGACAATCCCGCGCTTTTCGTCAAGCGTCATCTCGCTCCAGTTTTCAACGCCGGCCAAGGTCTTCCAGGCATCCGGAGGCCAGGTTTCGTAACCGAATTCGCCGGGATGCGGAATGGTGTGGAACACCCACACCAGCTTGCCCGTGATGACGTCGAACGCGCGGATGGCGCCAGGATTTCCTTCGTACTCGGCGCTAGCGGCCGATCCCAGAATGAGCAGGTTCTCAAAAACACGGCCGGGAGTATTGTTTTGGACGCGCGTCAGGGTCTTCGGATCCCGACCGTCAAAGCCGACGCGGATATCGGTGCGGCCGTTCTCGCCGAACGACGGAATCAACTGGCCGGTGCGTGCATTGAGCGCTACCAGATGATTGTCCACGCAGTAGAACAACCGGCGATCGGAGCCGTCTTTGCTCTGCCAATAATTGACGCCGCGCGCGGTAACGGCTCGCGAATTGTTTGGATGGACCCAGATTTCGCGCCCTGTGGCGGCATCCAGCGCCACCATGGAATTGTTCTTCGCCAATACGTACATTACGCCGTCAACGATCACCGGGTTGAAATCGTAGTTGACCTTGTCGTCGGTCGGATAGGTCCAGGCGACTTGAAGCTGGGTGACGTTCGACTTGTTGATTTGCTTCAGCGCGGAATATTGCGCCGAATCCGGCGCGCCCAAATAGTCGTTCCAGGTGACATGATCGGGCGATTCGTTCCAGCCGGTGGGTGAATGGTACGGACGATTGATCATCACCGCATTAATGCGATGGATCTGGCCGCCAGTAACCTTGAAAGCCTCAGCCAGCAGCGTGGCTTCGCGATTGCGTTTCTGATCGGTGCCGGGGATGGGCTGGCCGCCCGGCTCGCCGAACATCACGATTCCGAGCACGACGCCGTGTTCAGTATCGACCACAGGGAATCGTCGATCATTGACTTCGGGAATCCATGTGAAGATCTTGGCATCGAACTGGGCCGCGCATCCCATCGGCGGGCGCCCGTTGGGACCGGGAACATTCGTGGTTTGCCCGCCGTTCTCGAAACGGTTGCAATCGGCGGCGAAAGGCGCGGGCTTGTAATTGCCGCTCTGCGTTTCGATAGCGTCGAAGTAAGCGTTCGCTGCGGCGATCAACTGCTCGCGAGTCGGGCGCTCGGAGGCCGGAACCACTTGCGCCCACAGCGGGTCGGGAGCCGTCAGCTTTTCGGGCGCGAACACGTTCGACTCATTCTTCCGCGTGACGATGGTCTCAATTTCGGCGATCTTTTTGTCGTTGATCTTGAGGCGCAAAAAGAAAGACGTAAGAGCGCCGTTTTCCTTGATCACGCTTTGGAGCGCCGCGCCCCCGCTCGCCGGATCGAGCAGATACAATCGATAGGTCGTCGGGCCGGCGGTTTTCCAAAGGCCGTCGCCCAGCTTCAGGGTCGCGGCATTCTCGGTGAACTTGACGTTGGGCGCGACGGCTAGGCCGGATGGATCGTGTTTGGCGAGAGCGTCGAGATAGCCGTCAACAAAGCCTTTGAGGCACGCGCGATCGCAAGTCGTGGCGGCGTGCGCAGTGAGCGCGGCGGCAACCAGCAAGAGAATCGATTTGTTCACACGAGACACAATATCATTATTAGATGTGGATCGGCTTCGAAGCGGACCGGCCTGCTGTTACAATAGAGTTTCCCCCGGCGAAACGAGAATTTTCTAAGGATCATCACGCATGGACGAAAAAGAACGCGCGCGCACCCTGGGGCTGACCCTCGGCCAGATCGAAAAGCAGTTTGGCAAAGGCTCCATCGTGCGCCTGGGCTCGAAAGAAGCGATCGTACAGGTCGCCGCGATTTCCTCCGGCTCCATTTCGCTCGACAACGCACTGGGCGTCGGCGGATTTCCGCGCGGCCGCATCGTCGAAATTTTCGGCCCGGAGTCATCCGGTAAAACCACGGTCGCGCTACAAGTGGTGGCCGAGGCGCAAAAGGCGGGCGGAATGGCGGCCTTCATCGACGTGGAACACGCGCTCGATCCCATTTACGCCCGCAAGCTCGGTGTGGATGTCGACAATCTGCTGGTCTCGCAGCCCGACTATGCCGAACAGGCGCTCGAAATCACCAGCGCGCTGATCGTCTCCGGTTCCATCGATGTGCTGGTGGTGGATTCCGTCGCGGCTCTCGTTCCCAAAGCGGAGCTCGACGGCGAAATGGGCGACAGCCACATGGGCGTGCAGGCGCGGCTGATGTCGCAAGCCATGCGCAAGCTCACCGGGAGCGTTTCAAAATCCAATACCTGCCTGATCTTCATCAACCAAATTCGCGAAAAGATCGGTGTGATGTTCGGCAACCCCGAGACCACCAGCGGCGGCCGGGCGTTGAAGTTTTATTCTTCGGTGCGGGCTGATATCCGGCGGATCGCGGCTATCAAGGAAGGCGATATCGTAACCGGCAATCGCACCAAGGTGAAGATCGTCAAGAATAAAGTAGCTGCCCCGTTCCGCGAAGCCGAGTTCGACATCATCTACGGCGAAGGCATTTCGCGCGAGGGCGACTTGATCGATCTGGGCGTGGCGCAGAACATCGTGGAAAAGAGCGGCTCCTGGTATAGCTACAAAGGCGAACGCATCGGGCAGGGACGCGAGAATGCGCGCCAGTTTCTAAAGGATAATCCAGATATCCGTCAGAACGTCGACGCCGAGCTGCGCAAAGCTTTGGGCCTGACGCGTAAGGAACCGGAAGCTGTGGCGCCGACGGTACCCGCTCCTGAAGCTCCGAAGCCGGTGGCTGCCAGCGCCGCTCGTTCACGCTAGAGCCCTCACTTTTTCTCGAAAAGCGAGGGCTGCTTCATCAGGTCAACTTGAGTTTCCCCGGGACAGCCGCTTTGGCGATCGAAGCTGATATCTGACATCTCGTAACTGTGTCCGCCTTTGTCTTTCACCAGGAAGTACACGGCTCGTGGCTCCGCTTCAACAGCGACCTGCGTGTAGCCTGGGCGCTTGCTGCATGGTTGAGCGAAGTCAAAGTCGCCGAAGAACAGTTCAGTATCACTATGAAAGCGAGCATGCCACTTGACGAGGCTCGAAGCAGAACGCGATTCCATCTCTGACCATGGTTGGTTGATCCACTCCTGAACAAAATCCTGCGGCTGCAGGGCCACGGGATCAATGCGCGATACACCGCTGGCATCAATTCTGTAATGAAGAACGTAAGCTCTGCGGAAACCCGCTTCCAGCCCCTCAGCCGTCAGTTCGAGCAGGAGTTCATCGGGAGTGAGCTTAATGCCGCCATCGTCATCGATCGTGAAACTGTGATAGCCGGAGAAGATGGCTTTGGCGCGATCAGCGCTCGGGCCGATGCGATAAAGCCGATAGTCCAAGCCGTTCCAGACGGACGCGCACTGGACACCGGACCAGGACGCGTATAGTAGACGATTTCCGGAAGCATCGGGGTTGGAGAACATCACGTCGTCCAGATAGTTGCCGTACTTGCTCGCACCATCGGCTGCCAGCAAGCGCGCTCGACCGTTAGCAGCAAAGCGGTAAACGTATACCGAGGTGTCAACGCCGCAGGGAACCGTGATACCCGCTGTCACTACGAGAGCATCCGGGAATTCGGCGGGACGCGACAGTTTGACTGAGTCGATTCTACCGCCAGTCCCGATTAAACCGGCGTGTTGCAGGTCCGCCGCCAAGTACATCTCCAAGCTGGAAAACGAGCTATTGAGTTCGGAAATGTTGGCTGGAAGGCGTGACTCGATCCAATCTCGCAACAGGCGCTTGAAGGGCGTCCATCGTGGCCGGGTCACCGTACCGAAAGCTCTGATATCAGATTGGGAGGCATCTCCAGTAATTCTGGCCAGGCGAGCCGAAGCGCTGACGAGACTATCCGTCGAGACCTGCTGTCCGAATACAGCAGGCGCACAGATCAGGAGCGCCGTTAGGCTAAAGCCGCTTTGCAGTAGTCGAAACACTTTTTCACCTCTGCAACGGTGTCCATGCCGGGCTTGCCGTATTCGTATTCGATCATGGCCGGGATCGGATACTTCTTGGTTTTCAAAACCTCCAGAACGCCTTTGATATTGGTGTCGCCTTCGCCTAACGGCATGTTCGGGCCGTGATCCTTCTTGCGATCCTTGATGTGAAGCGTCAGGATCTTCGCGTGGTGCTCTTCCAAGAAACTGACCGGATCGAAACCCGCGGCCGTGAAGTGGCCGATGTCGAGATTGATGCCGGTGTATTTCGATCGGCCGGCCAGCGCCTGCTTCCAATCCTCCGGAGTCGAAAACTCATTCGGCTTCATGCTGTCGTGATTGTGATAGCCGACGTAGATTTTGTACTGCTCGGCGAACTTGTCGACGCGCGGCGAAACGTCCACATTCGATGAAGCCGTGATCCGAGTGACGCCCATCGCCTTGGCCATCAGAAAGCCTTGCTCGATCTGCTGGTCCGTGAATTCGTCGCGGAAGCTGTAGTTGAAGGCGTAAAGATCGATGCCGGCTTCGTCGAACTTCTTGCGAATGCCGCGAATTTCGTCCATGGGCGGATTGGAGCGCCAGGCGGCAAGCTGAGCCCGGTCCTTCGGCTCGATCTGGACTTCCCAAAGTTCGGCGTAGCCGAGCCCGATCTCCTTCATAGCAGCGATGCAGGCATCGATTGAAGGAAGGGTGCGAAAGCTGTAGGTTTGAGCGCCGATCATGACCCCACTGAACTTGGAATCGATGGCGCCTAACAAAGGAGCGGCGAGGCTTGCAGTTGCGAGCTTGGCAAAGTTTCTTCGGGTCATGTGATGGACTCCGCGATGGCCGTCGCGATCTGTTTGCCGTGAAAACGGCCATTTTCGATGAAAATCTCGTTGGTGTGCATGCCGGCGACAATAACTCCGGCTAGGAAAACTCCCGGGCGATCGCTCTCGAGCGTCTGGGGATTGATGCGCGGTTTTTGCGTGTGAGGTTCCAGGCGGATCCCTAGGGACTCGAGGAACTCGAGATCCGGCCGGTAGCCCGTCATGGCAAAAACAAAATCATTGGCGAGCGTTTTGGAACCTTCCGGCGTCTGAATCTCAACGTACTTGGGGTGGATCGCGACCAGGCTCGAATTGAAGTGGGCCTTCACCTCGCCGCTCTTGATGCGATTCTCGATGTTGGGCTTGATCCAGTATTTGACCCGATCGGATATCTTCGAGCCCCGATGGAGCAGCGTAACGCGCGCTCCGGTCCAAAACAGTTCGAGCGCCGCGATGGCCGCCGAGTTCTTCGCGCCCACGACAAGCACATCGTGATTGTAATAAGGATGCGGCTCCTTGTAATAGTGGATGACTTTGTCGAGCTCTTCGCCAGGCACGTTGAGCATGTTGGGGACATCGTAATAACCGGTGGCGAGGACGATCTTGCGCGCCGAGTATTCGGCCTTGCTGGTTTGAACCAGGAACTCGCCGTCATCGCCGGTGATCGCAATCACGCGCTCGTATTGGCGAATATTCAAGCAATAATATTCGGCAACGCGCCGATAATATTTCAGCGCCTCGGTGCGGCCAGGCTTTTCGTTGAGCGACGTCATCGGCAAGCCGCCGATTTCAAGCAGCTCCGGCGTGGTGAAGAACGTCATGTGCGTCGGATAGTGGTAGAGCGAATTGACGACGCAGCCCTTTTCAATGAGCACTGTGTTGAGGCCGCGCTGCTTCAGCTCGATACCGCACGCGAGACCCGTGGGCCCAGCGCCAACGACAACGACATCGAAAGTTTCCACG
Organism: Bryobacterales bacterium; assembly: GCA_963772905.1. Taxonomy (GTDB): domain Bacteria; phylum Acidobacteriota; class Terriglobia; order Bryobacterales; family Bryobacteraceae; genus Palsa-89. Next base: position 287,022 of record CAVYZD010000004.1, read on the forward strand.
GCTACAGCATTCCCTCAACGGTCTTGTATGCGGAATCGAGTGCGCCCGCGAGTGCGGCAGGATCTTTACCGCCGGCTTCAGCCATATCTGGACGCCCGCCGCCTTTGCCACCGACGGCTTGCGCCACCGAGCCCGCGAGCTTGCCCGCGTGGACTTTCGACGTCAGGTCCTTGGTGACGCCGACGACGATGGCGACGTTCGAATCCTGCGAGGAACCAAGAATCACAACAGCGGTCTTCCACTTGACGCGCAATGAGTCGACCATGGTCCGCAATTGTTCGCGGTCCATGCCGGCCACCTGGGCGGACAAAACTTTCGCGCCTTTGATATCACGCACGCTGCTCTCGATGCTCGAGACTTCCGAACGCGCGAGCTTTTCCTTCATCTGTTCAATTTGGCGTTCGAGCCCCCGCTTCTCTTCGAGCAGTCGTTCCTGAGCTTGCCGCGCCGCGGTGCTTTCCTCTTGTAGTTTGCTCAAAACCGCTTCGCCGGTGATGGCCTCGATGCGGCGAACACCCGCGGAGATGCTGGCTTCGTAGGTGACCACGCAAAGTCCAATGTCCCCGGTGCGATGGACGTGCGTGCCTCCGCACAACTCCTTACTGAAACCGTCGGGAAGGGAAACGACGCGTACGCGATCGCCGTATTTTTCGCCGAAGAGCGCCATTGCGCCGGTGTTGAGTGCTTGGTCGAGATCCATCACGTCTGTGTGAACCTCGACGTTTTTCAGGATCTCTTCGTTTACCAGCTTTTGAATTTCGGCCAGTTCTTCCGGATCGGTGTGGGCGTAATGCGTGAAGTCGAAACGCAGGCGATTAGGATCGACGATGCTGCCTGCCTGCTTCACATGCGGGCCGAGCACCTTGCGGAGCGCGGCGTGCAGCAGGTGCGTGGCTGTGTGATTGCGCATGGTTGACGCGCGCAGCGCGCCGTCAACGCGTCCGATCAGCTGGTCGCCTTCGCGAATGGGCGCGACGAGTTCGACGCGATGCACCGTCGCTCCGGCTACCTTACGCGTGTCGCGAACGAAGGCAATCGTATCGCCGCTGGACAGCGAGACCAAAACGCCCGTGTCGCCGACCTGCCCGCCTGCCTCGGCATAGAACGGTGTGCTATTGAACACCAGCTCGGTATTGCCATCGTGTTCGATCACGCGCAGAACCTTGACACGCGATTCCAGCGTTTCGCGCCCAACGAAATCCGTAGGCGGAAGATCCTTGTAGACCGCCGGGATCTGCGTTTTGTCGGCACCTTTCCAACTGGCGCGCGCACGAGTCCGCTGCTTTTCCATCTCGGCCTGGAAGCCTTCGGTATCGATGGTGAGGCCGCGCTCGCGAGCCATCTCCTCTTGTTCGTCAAGCGCGAGTCCGAAAGTGTCGTACAGCTTGAACGAAGCTGGGCCCGGCAATACGCCGCCCGCGGCCGACTTCGCCTCATCGAGAAAGACTTTCTCGGCCACCTGGAACGTGGTCGCGTAGCGATGCTCTTCGTCCTTCACGACGCGCGCCACGCGCTGGATGCTTTCGAGCATCTCCGGGTACCCAGGCTTCATCAGATCGGCGACGAAGCCGGTGAGTTCGTAGAGATAAGGCTGTTCGCGGCCGATCATGCGGGCGTTGCGAATGGCCCGGCGCATGATTTTGCGCAGCACGTAGCCGCGGCCTTCGTTGGATGGAGTAACTCCGTCGTGAATCAGAAAAGCGGCGGCGCGGACGTGGTCGGCATTGATGCGCAGAGCAACATCGGTGCGCGGATCTTCGCCGTACGATACGCCGAACATCTCGGCAGCGCGATGAATGATCGGGCTCAGGAGATCCGTATCATAATTTGAAATCTTGCCTTGCAGGACGCAAGAGACGCGCTCGAGTCCCATGCCCGTGTCGATGGAAGGGCGGGGAAGCGGCGTCATTACGCCGTCGGCCGCGCGATCGAACTGCATGAAAACCAGGTTCCAAATTTCCACGAAGCGCTCGCCGGGATTGTTTGGGAACTCGCCTTCGCCCGCCTCGGGTCCGAAGTCGTAATAGATTTCAGAACACGGGCCGCAAGGGCCGGTTTCGCCCATTTGCCAGAAGTTGTCGGCCTCATCCAAGCGGAAGATGCGGGATTTCGGAACACCCGCCACCTGCTGCCACAGGAGCTCGGCGTCGTCGTCCTCGCGAAAGACGCTGATATAGAGCTTGTCTTTGGGAATAGCGAAATCGCGCGTGAGCAGCTCCCAGGCGAAGGCGATGGCGTCCTTCTTGAAATAGTCGCCGAATGAAAAATTGCCGAGCATCTCGAAGAACGTGTGGTGGCGGCGCGTGTACCCGACGTTGTCGAGGTCGTTGTGCTTGCCGCCGGCGCGAACGCACTTCTGCGAGGAGGTGGCGCGCGAGTAATCACGCTTTTCCTGGCCGGTGAAAACGTCTTTGAACTGGTTCATGCCCGCGTTGGAGAACAGCAACGTGGGGTCGTTGGCCGGCACCAGCGACGAGCTACGAACGATGCGATGGCTATTGGCCGCGAAGAAGTTGAGGAACGTCTCGCGGATCTCATTCCCTGTCATGTATTTCTATTGTGACACTCCCCGGGATTGCGACCGGCACGGGCGAGTCCGATCGTGCTATGCAGGGAGAACAGGTGGCGGCAACCGCACGAGATCACTGCCTGCCGAGTTATTTGCCCAGCGACGGCTTCCCGAACTTCGATTCGTCCACCGGTACGTTGGTCTCGACTTTAGTCAAGGTGAAAGAATCGCGCCCGTCGAGCCACGAGAATTTGTACTTGAACGGGAACTTGATTCCGTTGACGTCGCGATAATCGGAGTAATCCACCTGCGTCGGAACGCGTCCGATGGGCGAGCGGCCGTAGCGCAGCAGCCGCACCAGCAGACCCGTCTTCTTGTCGAAATACAAAGTCGCGAGCAGATTGCGCGGGCCGCGGCCCTGCACCACTTGGACCTCTTTGCCGTCGATCGAGTCGGAGTAGCCAACCTTCAAATCCGTGAGGACCTGTTTGATCTGGCCAGGGAACGACAGCTCGGCGTCCAGCTTTTGGCCGTCCAACTCCGTCCCGGTGACTTCATACTCGCCCAGCAACGCGCGGGGCGTGGTTACCCAGCCGATCTTGCCGTTGAAGGCTCGAGTTTGGTCTCCGCGATCCGGAGCGTCAGGAAACCGGATCTGCACGGTGCGCTGGTCGGGCGCTTTCGCGAAGATCTGGAACACGCCGCCGCCCTTGACATCCACGTATCCTTCCTGCGTGCCCGTGGCGATGAAGCTCTTCAGGCCCGCCAGCTTCCGCGCGCCGCCGAGCGCCTCAATGTATTTGTCGACAATCGCAACGGCGGAAACTTGCGGCTGGGGATCGGGGGAGATAACATCGTCCTTCTCGTCGTTGGGTGCCTCGTAAAGATGATCCAGCGCAATGGTGGTGGCGGGGATGTCGCGGCCATGATGGCAGGTCCAGCAGGTAACCATCTGCGCTCCGCCAAAATTGGTCTTGTTGATGACGGCGACCATCTCGGTCATCTTGCGCGCCAACACTTTTCTCGGCGTGTCGGACTCCCAGACGACTTTGTCCGTGCCGGCGCCGGTATGACAGTCCGAGCAATCCCAGCCGAGCGCAGCCGCCATCACGCCCATGCTTCCCATGAACTCGTCTACCGTGATGCCCTTAAGCGTGCTGGTTGTGACGTTCTTGAAAACTTCGCCGGCCGTCTTCGGCTTTTCTTGTGCCACGGCTTGGCCGGCTAACGTGAGCCCGCCCACCGTAATTCCGGCAGCCACCAGGGCCAGCCGCCTCGACCAAAACTTCATTTGTATTGCCTCCCAAAAGGTCTGTGAAGGACCTATCGTACTAACGACGCTGCTCCGGCGCAACCAGCGAGTAATTTCCGGCCGCTTACTTCCCCACCATGTGCCCCGGCGCTTTATTGTTCTCCTCGCAAATGTGCTCGATCAACTCGTCGTCGGGTAGCAAATGCACTTTAGCCGCGACCGTCCACGGCTTGGCGTACGACTTGGGATCGTTAACCGTGAACTGGAGATCCATGTGGCCCAGGTCCCGGCGCGTAAAGCGCTCGGTGACGTGCAACGCGTCGCTGGCGGGGTGCCCGGCCATATCCAGCCACGTCCTGCCGTTGAAGCCCGCCGATTCCACTACCAGCGTGTCGCCGTCCCAATGCCCAACCGAGTACCCTTGCCACGCGGGATTGGGATCGGGCGGGAGCGACCGGCCGTCGGTGAAAATCTGCCGGAAAATGGTGCGAGATTCGTAAAGAACGACGATCAGATCGGGCGTCTGGATAATCTTGTACGGCGCGGGAACGGTGTCCTTTTCAGGAATGCCGGAAGGCAGGCACTGCGCGCCCGGATGGTCCCTGGAGTTGGTCGCCTCGCGCTCCTTGAAAATGGCTTCGGCCGAAGGCAGAAACGCGACCGAACCGGGTTTGAGATCGGAGGCCAGGTTCATCAACAGCGTCGGACGATCCGACTCGGAGTACATTTCCCACAGCCCCGAGAGATCAGGATGGCCATCGGCGGTGCGCGGCGTAGGCGCGCTCAGGTTCACCTTGCCGTCGGCGGTGCGCGGAAGTTTAGGCGATGCTACGCGCGGCCATTGGGCGGGTGCAAGCGTCGTCCAGGCGAGCACGGCGACCGCGAGCAAACAGAGTCGGAGCATCGGGGTCAGTATACATCGGGAATGCGATACGGAGTAACATACAACCTGGATGCGTCCTCGCCATCGCAAACGTATTCGCGTTCTCATTGAATACCTGGCCACCGGCGTGGCATACGTCTGGCGGCGGTTGATGTTTCGAACCACGTTCATCGCCATCACCGGCAGCGCCGGCAAGAGCACCGCAACGGCCTGCCTGGGTTCCATTCTCTCGGCTTACGCTCCCACCAACTGGCTGCCGGGGGGCCAAAATACCCGCACGCTGCGTATTTTGCTCAATACGCGTTTTCGGCATCGGTTCGCGGTGTTCGAGGCTGGCACCAGCAAATCTGGCGCATTGCGCCGCGCCGCTTGGTTGATTGCGCCGGATGTCGTAGTGCTGCTGCGGGTGCTGAGCATTCACTCCAACGTGTTCCCCACCATCGAGGATGTGGCTGAGGAGAAAGCGGGACTCCTCAGCCGTCTGAGTGTCCGGGATACCATGATCCTGAACGCCGATGATCCCAGCGTGTTGGCGATGGCTGAGCGTTGCCCCGCGCAGATTCGTACCTTCGGCGTTTCGCCGGGGAGCTTTGTGGTTGCCGATCAGATTTCGGCTGCCTGGCCCGAACGTTTGACGTTTCGCGCCCGATGCGGAGACCAGATCGCCCGCATCGAAACTAATTTGCTTGGAGAGCACTTTCTGCCTTCGGTTCTGGCTGCCGTGACAGCGGCGATTCAGTGCGGCGTTCCGTTAGAACAATGCGCGGCGGCTCTCAAGAATATGCAGCCGGTTCTGGGACGCATGTATCCGATGCAACTGGCCAACGGAGCCTGGATCATTCGCGACGAATTCAATGCGAATCTTCCGTCGCTGATGGCAGGCTTGGATTTCCTCGCGCAGGCCCAGGCTGCGCGGCGCATCGTGCTGGTGGGAGACGTTCTCGACACCGGGCTGACGGTCCGGCCTCGCGCCCGCGATCTTGGACGCAGAGTCGCGCAGGCGGCCGACACCGCCGTGTTCCTGGGCAAAGAAGGCCGGTTGGCCCGTCGCTCCGCAATCGAGGCAGGGATGGGGGAAGGATCCGTGTGGGCCTACGAAGATTTGAGGGAGGCTGCGGATTTTCTAAAGTCCGAACTGCGCAGCGGAGACCTGGTTTTATCCAGCGGATGGTCAGGCCGCCACGTTGAGCGGGTCGTCTTGTCGCAAGTAGGAGATGTCGGCTGCTGGGTGGAGCGCTGTTCAATTATCCGGCCGTGCGAAGTGTGTAGCAAGCTGAAATTGGTTCCATTTCCGCCACGTTGATTGCCCGCAAAGGGTGCGGCGGCACCCTCCCATACGTCCGAGCAACGAGGCCGCCACGCTCCGTTTTGCGGGCTGTTACTTGGAAGCTCGCCGGGGCTGCTATGTTGCCTTCGACGTACGAAAGTTGACATGATCGAAACATACGGAGGATTCAAGCGTGGCTCCGGGCAGCAAAATGGCCTTCGCACCGGGCGATCGGGTTGGGGATTACGAAGTGCTGGCCCCCATTGGAGCGGGTGGCATGGGATCGGTATACAAGGCCCGCCACGCCATCTCCCAACGCATCGAAGCCCTGAAGGTGATCCTGCCGAACGCCTCGGCGATTCCAGTGATCGTCGAACGATTCCTGCGTGAGATCCGCCTCCAGGCCCGGCTGGAACACCCGCACATCGCGGCCATGCACAACGCGTTCCGCCATGGCGACCAGTTAGTGATGGCGATGGAATTCGTGGCGGGCGTAAGCTTGCGCGAAAAACTGCGGGTGCCTGGAATCACGCTGGCACAGGCGCTGGAATACGCGTCCCAGGTGCTCGGGGCTTTGGCGCACGCGCACGGGCACGGCGTCATTCATCGCGATATCAAGCCGTCCAACGTGATGATCGGGCCGCATGGCGTGGTGAAGCTGCTGGATTTTGGTCTAGCCACCTCATTGCTCGGCGCGGGCCAAGATTCAGGAGCCGGCCAGGATTTGGAGTTGACGCAGCCCGGCACCATGGTTGGGTCGCCTTACTATATTTCGCCCGAGCAGGCGCGTGGCGAGCACGTGGACGCGCGATCGGACGTTTATTCGATGGGCGCTATGCTCTACGAAATGGTCGCTGGCCGGCCGCCATTCGAATCTCGCAGCGCGGGAGCCTACGCCATCATTGCCGCACACCTGCACGAAGTTCCGCAGCCGCCCTGCGAGGTGAATCCGCAAGTATCCGCCGAACTCGCGCGAATTGTTTTGAAAGCGCTGGCGAAGAAGCCGTCCGAGCGGTTCTTAACCGCCGACGAATTCCTGAAGGCACTCGACGCGATCCGGCTCAACGAAACTGCCACCGTCACCACGAAGCCCTTCGAGCGCAGGACCGGCGAGCCGCCAGTCTCAGGTTTTACCGATGCCGACCTCGATCGGATCTGCAAAGAGCTGATGGCTTACGTGGGACCCATCGCCCACATCCTGGTGCGCCGCGCCGCCGCCAGCAATCATACGCTGCAGGACTTGTGCGAGACGCTGGCCCGTGAAATCAGCTCTGCCAGCCAGCGCGAACAGTTTTTGGCCAACATGCCGCGGGCGCCCCTTAGCCGTTCAGCATCCGAAACGCCTTCTCCAGGCTCACAATCATCCGGTTGAACGACGTGGTGAGCCCCGCGATTTCATCCCGCCCGCGGACCGGCAGCTCGCTCAGGCTCATGTCCCCGGTGCTGATACGATCGGCCACCTCCGACAGCTTGCGCACCGGCCGGATTACAAGGAACAGCACCGCCGCATCGATCGCCAGCAGCGAAATCATGCAGCCCGCGATCAGATAAATTACCAGCGTCCGAAAGGCGGTGCGTGCGATCTGGATGGGCACCGCCATGGGCACCGAAACAATTTGCGCCGCCACCGTTTCGTTCGATTTCCAGCCAAACCCGTTCACGCTGCCGTAGGTCTTCACGATTCCGGGCGGAGCCTCGGCGGGCCGGCGATGGCATTCCATGCAGGCCTGTTCAGCCATGATGGGCCGCGCGATGTAGAGCATGCGTCCGGCGGGAGTGTCGCGTTCGCCGATCAGCTCCTTTTTGTCGGCATGATTGCGGAAGTAGTTGATCAGGTCCGCTTCCCAATCCACGGCGCGGTCGCGCAGGTTGGTTGGGTTGAGCGCGGCTTCTTTGTAGGTGTAATCGGGATACTGCTTGCGCAGATAGTCGAATGTGGCGGTCGCCGCGTAAAACGGAACCGACTCCGGAACAAAGTGCGTATCCGGATTCGGCAGACTGTCGAACAGAGGCGCCAGATCGTTCGACGTATACTGCCGCGTCGACCGCGCGCTCTCGCTCATCAGCTCCGCCTGCTGCACCACCTGCGCGCGCGCGTTGCGCATCAGAAATTGATACGCCGCCAAGCCGATCAGCACGGACCCCGCCCCGAACAACGCGATCAAAATAAGATTGAATTTGGCAAGTAACTTCATGCCGGACGCTCAGTTGACAGAGAGTATAGCAGGGCGCTCGGCACCCGCGACATGTTAGGGTTACAACTTAAGATATGAATCCCGCCGTCGCAGCCCCCCACTCCGCCAAAACGTTTTTCGGCCACCCGCGCGGCCTCGCGACGCTGTTCTTCACCGAGATGTGGGAGCGCTTCAGCTACTACGGCATGCGCGCCATCCTCATCCTCTTCATGACCGCCAGTGTCGCCAACGGCGGCCTGGGCTTCCCGGTGGTGAAGGCCGGAGCAATTTACGGATTTTACACCGCCATGGTGTATTTGCTAAGCCTGCCCGGCGGATGGGTCGCCGATCGCATCTTCGGGCAGCGCCGAGCCGTGCTCTATGGCGGAATTCTGATCGCTGCCGGCGAGTTCGCTTTGATGAGCCCAGCCATCGGCGGATTCTACCTGGGGATCGGCCTCCTGATCCTCGGAACCGGACTTCTGAAGCCCAACGTCAGCACCATGGTCGGGCAGCTCTATGCCCAAACCGACCGCCGCCGCGATTCCGGCTTCTCCATTTTCTACATGGGCATCAATTTGGGCGCGTTTTCGCCCTTGGCCGTCGGTTGGGTGGGCGAACGGATCAATTGGCGGCTCGGTTTTGGGCTGGCTGGCATAGGCATGCTCGCCGGCCTCATCCAATTCTTGTTGGGCGCCAAGTATCTCGGAACCGCGGGACAGCCTCCGCCGGCGCGGATTCGTCTGAAGCGCAGCGGCGTGCTGGCGATGACCGCATCCGCCTTGATTCTCGGAGCAGTAGGGTTGTTGGCAGCGACGGGCCGCGTCGAGATCACAGTGGAACGCATATCCAGCGCGCTCGGTCTGGTTTTGATCCTCGTGTCGTTGGCGATTTTCGCCTGGCTGCTGCTTGGCCCCGGTTGGTCGGTGACGGAGCGCAAACGATCGGGCGCCATCATGGTGCTCTTCCTGGCGTCGGCGACCTTCTGGGCGGCGTACGAACAAGGCGGATCGTCGCTGAACTTGTTTGCGGAACGAAGCACGCGCCATATCCTGCTCGGGTTCGATTTCCCGCCGAGCTGGTTCCAATTTGTACCGGCGGCTTTCGTAATGATCCTGGCGCCGGTGTTTGCATGGCTCTGGATCGCGTTGGGAAAGCGCGAGCCATCCAGTCCCGCCAAATTCGCCTGTGCGCTGGTGTTCAGCGGAATTGCATTTGCGATCTTGATCCCGCCCGCCCGCGTCGCCATCACCGGTGGGCTCGTTTCGCCGGCCTGGCTCACCGGCACCTATTTCGTCCAGACCGTCGCCGAAATGTGCCTGAGTCCGGTGGGGCTGAGCGCCATGACCAAGCTCGCGCCCGCGCGCCTCGCCGGAATGATGATGGGGCTGTGGTTCGTTTCGATCAGCATCGGCGATTATCTGGCCGGAACCGCGGCGTCGCTCTATGAATCCATGCCGCTGCCCACACTGTTCGGCACGGTGGCGGTCATCTCCTTCGGAGCAGCGGTAGTGTTGGTGCTCTTAGTGAAGCCGACCAAGAAGCTGATGGGCGGCGTGAATTAGCGGGCATGAATTCGCTTCGGTTTGTTGTGTCGCTCGCGATCGCCATCGCCTTGTACGGACAACCGAAGGACCGCAAGCCCCAAGACGTCACCGGGTGGGACAAGATCCGTTGGGGGATGACGATCGCTCAAGCCCGCTCACTCTACGGCGTCGACACTCAGCCCGAGGCTAAGGACGACTGGGCGCTCTTGCAACTCAAGCCATCCAAGATCGGAGGCGTCGAAGTGGGCGTCCAGGTAGGCGCGAAAAGCGGCGCCAAGGGAATCACGCTGGTCAGGCTCTGGTCCTATTTTGGATTGGCGAACTCCGCCCCTGGCGCTAGCGCCCAGGACTTCGACACGCTCCGTGCCGCCCTCATCCAAAAGTACGGCGACCCGGCCAAGGAAGAAACGAAACGCGGCGAAAACTTCCGCTTGATCAAAACCGTGCAGTGGACCTTTCCCTCCACTTCGATCCTTATGACGCTGGAGCAATCGTCTTCGCTCCCCAATCTCGGCAACATCATTCTCGACTTCACGGCAACCGGTAAATAGGCACGCCCGCCTACAATACCGCCGCTTACAATACAAAGCATGGCTCCGCTCCGGGGATCGTTTTGGGTGTTCGTGCTGTACGACGTGGCCGAGGAAATCCGCATCGACAAGTTGCGCGATCTGGTGGGCGCCGAGACCGCCCGTCCGCAGCCCAGTTTCAAGCATCCCGCGCCTGAATATGTGCGCTTCGAGCGCCCGCCCGCCATCGAAGTCGCCGAGCCGATGGTCATCGAGACCGGCGAACGGTTCGAAGCACGCATCAAATACTTCGACTATGGCGTCGCCAGCGTCGAGCTGAAACTGGAGTTCGAAGCCGATTGGGAGCAACTGATCGGGCTATCGAACCGCTGGATTCTAGCGCCCGAGATCGAACGGCGCACCGCCGAGCTGATCCAGTCGCGACTCGAGCGCGCTGCCCCGGCCCTGGTCCAGGCTTATCCCGCGCGGCTCAGCGAAGATTATTACATCATCCACTTGCGCGAAGCTTTCGATGAGGACGGCCAGCCATTGACCGCGCCTGTGATGCTCGCCAAGCGCGGCGAACAGATCGCGCAGATTGTCCGCGGCGAATCGCAACCGCTGGCCGATAGCGAGCGCCGCGAAGTGTTGCAGTCCAGCCTCTCGTATTATCCGAGCGATTTGTTGGTCACCGGCTGGGTGGCGGCGCTGGTGTACGACACGCTGGAGGGCGCTGCGCCCACCGTCCAGTTGCTCGAATACGCGAACACCCAGCTACTCGAATTCCGCCATTACGACGACGTGCTGACGCGCGTGCTCGAAAATGTATATAAGTCGCTCGAACATCGCGGCAGCTGGTTCCGGCGCTGGAGGATGGCCGGTGAAGCCGAGCGCCTGAACACGCTGCGTCTCGACGTGCGCGAGCTAACCGAGCGCACCGACAACGCCATCAAGTTCCTCAGCGACATGTTTTACGCCCGTGCCTATCGCATCGCGGCCGCCCGCGTGGGCGTCACCGACTACCGCAACCTGGTGGAAGAAAAGCTCCGAACCGCCGGCGAGCTCTACGAGTTCATGATGAACGAGTTTCATCAGGCGCGCGCGTTCGTGCTGGAGGCGATGGTGGTGGCGATCCTGGTAATCGAGCTGTTTTCGTTATTCCGTGGCGGGCACTAGTGTGGTTCGAACCGTACAGGGTCCGAACGACTTGGCCGCCACCCGCGAGCTCTGGCGAGAATATTGGAAATCCATAGACTTGCCCGACGATTTTCAAGGCTTTGGCGAAGAATTGAATGGCCTGCCAGGGAAGTATGCCGAAAACGGTGGCGTGCTGCTGATCGCCTGGATCGAAGGCGCTCCCGCTGGGACCATCGCTCTGCGTCGCCTGAACGATTCCGCGGGTGAGGTGAAACGCCTATACCTGCGGCCCCAGTTTCGTGGCCGAGGCCTCGGTCGTCATCTTGTGGAACAGGTGATCGCTCGTGCGCGCGCCATTGGATACGAAACGCTATACGCCGACACCCTGCCGATCATGACCGATGCGCTTAACCTCTACGCCAGGATGGGTTTTGAGACCACCGGCCCATACACGGCCGACCCGACGCCGGGTGCCATCTTCCTGAAGCTAAGGCTCTCTTAGTTAAAGCTTTCCGCGAGAAACGCCGATCTTTTCTCCGTGGATGGATTGTATCTGGAATCGCGGCTGGAGTTTCTTCGCAGGAGCCAGAACGCCGATGGCGGATGGAGCTATTTTCCAGGCAAGCGATCGTGGTTTGAGCCAACCACTTACGCCATGCTCGCGCTCCATGGCCAGCCGGATTCGGACACCACTGTCGACCGCGCCTGGAGCCTGTTGCGCTCCTGGCAGCTAAAGGACGGGAGCTTTCGGCCAAGCGGGCAGGTCCAGGAAGGAACTTGGGTCACAGCACACGCTGTTACGCTCGCGAGCGTTCGTGGCGTCGATGATCAAAGCGTCCATGAATCGGTGGACTGGCTGCTGCGCGTAGTCGGCGCCGAGCACGATCTCTCCATGCGCGCGGCATCTTTCTTCCATCTGATCCAGACCAAACTTGATGTATCGCATGAAGGTTGGCCGTGGCGCGATGGCAATGCCTCCTGGATTGAGCCGACCGCGCATACGCTGTTGGCTCTAAAGAAGATCGCGCCGCATTATCGGACTGCCGAAGTGGAACATCGCATCCTCGAAGGTGAGAAGCTGGTGCTCAGCCGGCGCTGCGCCGATGGCGGGTGGAACTGCGGTAATCCGAACGTCTTCAATTACGATCTTCCGTCTTATCCTGAAACCACTGGGTTAGCTTTGCTGGGCCTCTGCGGTAGAAACGAACAGAAACTGGCTGGTGCGCTCGACGTCGCCGAGCGCTTCCGCGTCGAGACCAAATCGTCGCTGGCGAAAGCCTGGCTGCAGATCGCGCTCCGCTGCCACGGCCGCGAACTGCCGACGCCCGTTGAAACTCCCTGGGCGTCGAGCGATGTCATGCTGGCCGCTGTCCAGGCGCTGGGACATCCCGAAGGCAATTACCGGCTGTTGCTCCCAGGATCAAGATCATGACACGCAGAAAATTCGCGGGATTATCCGCTGCCGCCGTCATCGGCACCTACGCCGGCATGAAACTCCGGCGGCCCGAGAAATTGCCCGACGGCCCGGCCTGGCAAGTCGGCTGTGGCGATCATGCGCGCTCGGTCCTATTCCGACGATCTTGTCAGCCGCATGCTCGCTGGAATCCGCGAGTGCGGCCTCGATGTCCGCGGCAAGCGCGTCTTGCTGAAGCCCAACCTGGTGGAGTTCGACGCCGCCACCGTCATCAATACCGACGCCGCCGTCATTGCCGCGGCGCTCGAGGCGTTTCAGCAACTGGGCGCGAGCGAGGTGAAGATCGGCGAAGGGCCGGGGCATCGGCGCGATACGCTCGATCTGGCCGACGACGCGAAGTATCGCTCGAATGTTCCGAAGTTCGAAAGCATCTTCACCGATTTGAACCGTGACGACGTGTCGCCAGTCGGAACCTTCGCCGGCGAATCGGAGTTTTACTTTCCCAACACCGTGCTGGGCGCCGATTTGATTGTCTCGCTCGCCAAGATGAAGACGCATCACTGGGCAGGCGCGACGCTTTCTATGAAGAATTTCTTTGGTGTCGTTCCGGGATCGGTATACGGCTGGCCGAAAAACAAGCTGCACTACCTGGGGATTTCCGAATCCATCGTGGCGCTGAATCGCCAGTTCTGCGGCAAGGCGTTTGCGATCGTTGACGGCGTGATCGGGATGGAAGGCAATGGGCCGATTCAGGGTACGCCCAAACCGGCCGGTGTGCTGGTGATGGGTCGCGACCTGGTGGCCGTGGATTGCACTTGCGCCCGCATCATGGGCATCGATCCCGAAAAGATGGACTACCTGCGGATGGCGGCCGATCTGGGCCACGTCCACCCGGAGCGCATCGAGCAGCGCGGCGAGACCATCGCCAGCGTCCACACGAATTTCGCGCTGATGGAAGAATACAAATACCTTCGGTTGGCGTGATGCATTGGCCGACGTGGTTGGGTCCGATGCCTGGCCGGCGCGAGGCGCATGCCATGGCCTGGATGTCGCTCATCGTAGGCCTGACCCTGTGCATTGTGTCGGTGCTGCTCGGCTTCCACGGCCGCACCTTCATGGGCCGGCCCCTCGGCGGCGATTTCGTCGAATTCTACACCATCGGAAAAATTCTGAACACGGATCCGGCGGCGCGGATCTACGACCTCGCACTGGCCGTCCGGTTGCAGCACGAGACGCTCCCCACCATGGCAGCCACGCAGATGCTGGTGTTCGGGCAAGCACCTTATATCGGCTGGTTATTCCGCCCATTCGCTCTGCTGCCGTACGCCTGGGCATATGTCGCCTGGCTGGCCTTTACCGCTGTTCTTTATGTAACGGGTCTGGCAACGCTGTTCGCCGCGGTGGGTTTGAAGCCCGAGGATCGCAAAACCGGCTACCTATTGGCGCTTTCCTGGGCGCCGTTTCTGTTTGAGACCTGGATCGGCGGCCAGATGGCTGGCTTCGTTTTCTTCGTTTGGGCGCTGTTCTTCTGGCTGGTTCAAAACGAGCGGCGATTTGCCGCCGGGCTAGTTTTATCGCTTTGTCTCTATAAGCCGACCCTCATTGCGCTTCCTGCCGCGATGCTCCTCATCAGCCGACGCTGGCGCGTTGTTAGTGGACTGGCGGCGGGCGGCGCCGCCTTGGCCCTGGCTTCGTTTTTCACGGTTGGCTTCGAAGGCCTGCGGGCCTGGGCTGGCATGCTGGCCTTTGAAGCACAAGAGGCGGCGCAGTCGGCCGACGCCTGGCATCGCGCCAAAGCTGTAGACATGTCGGCATTCTTACATTTGTTGCTGGGAAACAGCGAGATGCTGATCTCCATCGTGATGATTGCACTGGGTATCGCCGCCGTAGGCTTATTGGGATGGGCCTGGTGGCTCGGAAATCGTTCGTCGGAAAACGAACTCTGGGCCGCTACGCTGTGTTTCACCTTGGTCGTGAACGCGTACGCGCCGATTTACGATATCGTCTTGGTCGTCGTGGCGGTGGCGTTGGTGGTTTCGTCCCAAGACCGGGAAGCATTCGGGATCTGGGTACTGCTGCTGTATATGGTCCCGTGGGTGACCCAGGCGTTCGCCGAATTTCTGCATTTTCAATTGATTACGCTGGTATTGGCGGGCTTCGGCGGCTGGGCGTTGCGGCTAGTGTTGGCCTCCGGCGCACCAGTATGGAGTCATCCTAAAGCCGAGCGGGAAGAAAGTACCATTCCTGGACCTCTACAGCCCCCGGTGGCAGGGCGATTATAGATTCGTTCTAGGGGCTAACCCTGATTTATCGTACCGGATCGGGGTGATAACTTACCAATAGCGAAGGACGAATCCATCGCAAGGGAGAGGAGAAACAATGACACGGATCACCAATATGGTTTTGAAACTGAAGGTGTGGAAAGATACGAAAGGTCAGGACCTCATCGAATACGCGCTCATGGCGGGTTTCGTCGCGGTCGCCGCAGGCGCCATTATGCCGGGCGTGGCCTCCAGCATCAGCACCATCTTCAGCAAGATTTCCAGTGTGATGTCGGCTGCTTCGACGCAGAGCTAAGCCCATCTTTTGGCGGGTAGGCGAGGAGATTACCCTCTGCCTCGCCTATCCTCCTCAAGTGTATTCCCTCAATTGCATTCCCCCCATCCGCCGCCCCCCGGCTGTCCCTCAGACTGCAACTCAATCCAAGATCCAGTCCTCCGACATTTCACTTAGACCGTCCCAATCCGCCTGCGGGATGATACACTACCGGATTCTCATGGAGAATCGTCGGGCTGCTGGGTGGAAAGTGTTTGTCTGGTGGGCGTGGCTTGCGGTGGTCGCCGTACTGGTCGCTGAACCGTTCCGCTGGGAGGTGGATTACTTCCGCGTGCATGGCGGCCGTGCCTACTTTCTCGGGATTCTCGCCCTGCTGCTTCTGCTAATTCCGGTGTGCTTTCTCTACGTACGCGTGAGGCGCGGAGGTTGGTACCGCTACGAGTTGCCCGTGATCGCCGGCGGCGCTCTTCTCCTGGCGGCGATCGAACAGCCGCGCGGGCTGGGTGTCACCCTCTTGCTGTTCCTGGCATGCCTCACCACTGGACTGAGCTTGGCGCGCCTGTTCGGAGTGGCCTTCACGGGCGATGGAGAGGCCGTGGGGATCGGCTTCGCAGTGGGAGCGGCTGCCCTGATCCCGGTGTTGTTCATCCTCGGGCTACTGCACGCCTATTATTGGCCGGTCTTCTTGCTCTTGCTCCTAGCGCCTCTGGCCTTCGGATGGCGCGATGCGCTGGAAGGGCTGCGGGCGATAGGGCGGCTTGGACGATCGGCTAGCCACGCCGAAGTGTTGAAACACCCATTGTGCGGAATCGGCGTCATCTTTCTGGCCGTGGGCGTGCTTTGCGGTGCGATGGCGGCGCTTTCGCCGACCCTGGTCCTAGATGCCCTCAAGATGCATCTGCCATCCGCGCAGACCTACCTCGCGCTGCACGCTCTTCAGCCCGTTCCACTGTTGCGCTACTCCTATTTTCCGCAGGGATTTGAAGTCCTCATGGCCACCGTGTACGCCTTCGGGGGGCAACCAGCGGCCCAGCTGGTAACGCCGATTTTCTTCGCCGCCTTCCTGCTGGTTCTGTTTGAAGTGGTCAAACTCTGCGGCTTCGATTCGGCGGGCATTCTGTGCGGAGTCGCGGCTGTTTTGGTGACGCCCTTCATCCTGTGGGATGGCACTCAGGTCAAAAACGATATCGAGCTCTACCTGTTCCAAATGGCAGCGCTCTATTGTTGCCTTCGCTGGCGAGAGTCGGGGTGTCGAAGTTGGCTGTGGCTGGGCGGCATGCTGCTGGGAGCGAGCTTCGGTATCAAGCACACCGCGGCGTTTGGCGCGGTTCCCCTGACCTTGTTGTTCCTGGTGCCGTTGTACCGGAAACCGCGGGCCCTGTGGCTGGGTGCGGTGTTCATCCTATTGGTGACCGCGTTCGGCTTCTTTTGGCACACTCGCACGTACCTGCTGACCGGCGATCCGTTGTATCCACGCAAGCTGGAAGAGGCTGTTAAGCCGCGAATAGTGAAGCGCTCGGGCGGCGGCCCGAGGTGGAAGAAGCGGCTCAAGGCGATGTGGCAGATCCAATTGGATGACTCGCGCATTGGTTTCGAGTCGCCATTGCGCAGCCCCATGGGGATTTTGTTGCTGGCGTTCGCGCCGCTGGCGTTGCTGATCACACGGAAGCAGAACAAGACCCGGGCAGCCTGCTGGTTCTTCATTGGGCTTTATGTGTTGCTCTGGGGATGGAGAATGTCAACGTTGCGGTACGCTTTGGCTCCCATCGCGCTGCTGATCGTTCTGGTGGCGGCGAAGGTGAAGGAAGCGTACGACCAAGATTGGGCACTGGCGCCGGGCCTGATGCGTCTCTCCATCGCGGGCGCATTCGGCGTGACCCTGGCCTTCGGTCTGCTGGGTTCGGTTTTGGTCGAGTTGGTGCCCGGCCAAATGTCCTTGCTGACGTGGCGCATGAGCCCCGCGGATTATCTGAAGTTGAACCTGCCGATCTATGCTCCGCTCGATCGCATCCGGCACTTGGATTCGCACGCGGCGGTGTTCATCCTCAAAGGCTGCCCGCGCGCCTATGCGCCCGATCCGGTGACATCGGTTTGCGGAAGCGCCGGCGGGACACACGGTGAACGCCTGGAAGATCGGTTGCAACACGACGGCGTCTTCCAATACGTGGTTTTTCCTTCGGATTATGACGAGGACGAGCTCCACGCGCTTTTTAGCGGCTGGAAGACCTCGGACGTTTACGCGGACGACAATTGGCGTGGAGTTCGGATTACGCGCAACCCCTGACGACGCGGCGGGTCTTCCATGCGTGCCATCCTTGAATTCGTCCTTTTTGTTCTTTCCGGATTTGGATATGCGCTCTATTTCGACCTGAATTTGCTCGAAGCGGCTTTGGTCGGAGTAGTGGTCCTATGCGTATATCGCGGGTGGACGCCAAAGTTTTCGCTGGCCCCGGCATGGCGGGCCTGGGTGAAGTTGGCACATCGGCGCAAGACGGCCATAGCGGTGGTGTTCTTCGCGGCGCTTGGTATCCGGGCGGCCCTGCTTCCAATATTTCCGGTTCCCCATCCCGAGGTAACGGACGAGTTCAGCCAGTTGTTGCTCGCCGACACATTGGCGCACGGACGCCTAACGAATCCGACGCATCCGATGTGGGAACACTTCGAAAGTATCCACATTATTCAAAAACCGACCTATAATTCCGATTATTTTCCGGGCCCCGCGGCCGCATTGGCGTTGGGCATGCTTGCGGGGCATCCGTGGATCGCGGTTTGGGTGCTGTGCGCGGCCATGTGCGCCGCGCTGTGTTGGATGTTGCAGGCCTGGGTGCCTCCTGCGTGGGCGCTGTTCGGCGCGCTGCTGGCCGTGCTGCGCTTCGACATCGCGAGCTACTGGATCAATAGCTATTACGGCGGATGCCTCGCGGCGCTGGGCGGAGCGCTGGTGCTGGGTGCGTACCCGCGGTTCTTGAAGCGGCCGTCCATTTCGCTCTCGCTGGTGCTGGCCGTGGGAGGCATCATGGTGGGCTATACGCGCCCGTTCGAGGGACTCGGCGTCACCGTCCCCGTGCTGCTCGCGTTGGCCATCACTTTTCGAAAACAGCTGCGGGTTTATTGGATATGTGTCCCCGCGGCGGCGCTGGTATTGGCCGCGATGGGAGCCTTGCTGATATATTGCAAGGCGGTCACGGCCGATCCGTTCCGCACGCCGTATGCAGCCAATCAAGCTGCTTACGGATGGCCTTTAGGGCTGCCCTGGTTTCACGCCCGCGACGTCCAACTGCGCGATGTCGAACTGCAACGCTATTACGATTACGAGCGCGAAAGCCACGACGCGAATTCGTCCCTCATTGGAGAACTGAAGCACAGCACGCAGAAGGCGCAGGCGTTGTGGCGATTTTATTTCGGGCCGGCGCTCTCGATTCCATTGGTGATGCTGGGCGCGGTTTGGCGCAGCCGCCGATTGCGTTTCCTGTTTCTCACCGCGGGGTGCACGCTTCTTCTCGCCCTGATGCAATTCGTCAGCTTGCCGCATTACGCCGCTCCGGCCGCGGCCGCGATGCTCGCGCTTCTGGCGGAATGTATGCGCCGGTTGCGGCGTGTGCGAAGAAATGGCCATCCGATCGGATTGCAACTCGTGATTGCGGCGCCGCTGATCATGCTGGCGATCCTGGTGGTGCGCATCGGACTCGAAAAACTCCATCTGCCGTTCACCCAGGCCAACAACTTCGAATCCTGGTGTTGTGTGCAACCCGGCAATCAGAATAAAGCGCGGATTCTGGCGATGCTCGAAAAGGCGGGCGGCCGGCACCTGGTGATTGTGAAGCCCAAGGACAACCCGAACGACTTTCTCCAGTGGATCTACAATGCGGCCGATATCGATGGATCGCCGGTGGTGTGGGCGCGCGACCTCGGTCCGGAACAGAACCGAGCGTTGCTGGAATATTTTCGTGGCCGGACAGTCTGGCTCGTCGATCCGAACGTCCAGCCAGCCCGGATCACGCCTTACGCCGCCGCGCCTTAATTTCGAAATGATGCTCGTGCTTTTCCATCCACACGCGCGCGCCGCGGAAAGCGACTCCTTCCGATTCCAGGCGCAGCCGTTGCTCGAGTCCATTTTCGCCAGTTAACGAGATCTTGCCGCCCGCCCCGACCACGCGATGCCATGGCAGCCCGCGTCCGATTCTAAGCGCCCAAACCACCTGGCGCGCCCGCCCTGGAAACCCTGCCGCTCGTGCGACGCCGCCGTAGGTGGACACCTTGCCTTTGGGGATTTGGCGGACGGTGTCGCGGATCACGTCGAGCATGATCGAAACCACTGCAGGGTTCGGCGCAAGCCTTCTTCCAGCGTGTATTGCGGAGCGTGGCCGAGATCGCGGCGCGCCGCGGTGGTATCGGCTTGGGAATCGCGCACGTCGCCCTCTCGCGCCGGACCGTATTGCGGAGGCAAGCTGACGCCTTCCATTTGTTGCAGCAAATCCCACACGAAATTCAGCGAATATCGATTGCCATTTCCGGCGTTATACATTTTGCCTGCTATGCCCGGTGCGGTGGAAGCCTTTAGGCATAATGCCGCTACGTCCTGGACGTAAGTGAAGTCGCGAGTCTGCTCGCCGTCGCCAAAAATGGAGGGCGAGCGGCGCTCGATCAGGGCTTTGAAAAACAGAGATAGGACGCCGGAGTACGGGCTGGATGGATCTTGCCGTTCACCATAAACATTGAAGAAGCGCAGCGCAACGGTTTCCAGGCCAAAGCAGGAGTGAAACACGCCGGCGTAGTATTCACCGGCGAGCTTCTGGACGGCGTAGGGAGATTTCGGCTGCGGCGGCATGGTTTCCACTTTCGGCAAAACGTCCGTGTCGCCGTACGCCGAAGATGATGCGGCGTAGACCACGCGTTTCACTTTGGCTTCGACGGCGGCTCGCAGGACGTTGAAGGTCCCGTCGATGTTCACCTGATGCGACGGCTCGGGATCCTGGATGGACCGAGGCACGGACGGTATGGCAGCCAGATGAAACACTACATCGGCGCCACGGATCGCGGCGGCTGTGGCAGCATAGTCTCGAATGTCCGATTTGTCCAGGTCGATGCGGGACCGAACTTCGCTAAGGTTACTCTCGCGGCCGCTGAGCAGGTTGTCCAAAACCAGCACTTCACCATCGTTCCGGTCCAAAAGAGCGCGCACCAGCGCCGACCCGATGAACCCCGCGCCTCCTGTTACGACGTAACGCCTCATTCTTGTCCGCTCACTCTGCCCGCTTGGTCGCCACCGCGATCAGCGACAACCCGGGCCACGGCAGAAGGGCATCGATCCGCCGCCAGATCCACACAGTTTTGTCGAAGATCTTCAAGCTCAGCTTGCTGATTTGCTTGCGGCGCAGCAGTTGGCCAGAGAGCCACCAGCCTAGCGCGCCGATCTTGTTGAGCTGGCGAATTCCGGCGACAGTGAAACCGGAGTTTTCGAGTAGCGATCGCAGACCGGCACGGGAAAAGCGCCGCCTGTGCCCCAGTGTTTTGTCCAAGGGTCCGAAGAGAGCTTGGCCTTGGGGCGCGAGTACGACTAGCGATCCGCCGGGCTTCAAGACATTGGCGGCGGCGCGGGCCACGGCGGCAGGATCCCTGACGTACTCCAAAACATTCACACATAGCACTGTATCAAACGGGCCGCCCGCTTCCTGATAGTCCTGGAGTTGCTCCGGATCGAGCCTCAGCACCGAAACGTTGGGGGTCCGCAGGAATCGGTTGTGCAACGCGTGCAGGTAGAGCGGGTCCTTCTCGGCCGCGACATACATTAGCCTGCGGCCCATGAGACGCGACGAGATGTTCCCGATCCCGGCACCGAGTTCGAGCACCGTGTCGCCGACGTACGGGCGCAGAACGCGAGCCAGCCAGCTCAAATACTGCGGCGTGCCGGTGAGGTTGTTGAGAAAGGCGCGGCCGTAGGGGTCGGCGTAGAGATCGTCGATCAGCCAGAAATGCAGAATCACGCCTAAGGCCTTCACGCCGTCCTTCCAGCCGATTTTCTTGCCCTCTTCGTAAGTGCGGCCATGGTAGCTGATGGGAACTTCGTAAATACGCAGCTTGCGCTTGGCGCATTTCATGGTGATCTCGGGCTCAAAGCCGAAGCGGTTCGACCGGATGGGAATGCTCTTGAGCAGGTCGGTGCGGAAAGCCTTGTAACACGTCTCCATGTCCGTGAGGTTCAGATTGCAGAACATGTTCGAGAGCAGCGTGAGGCTCTTGTTGATCATGGAGTGCCAGAAGGGCAATACGCGGGTCTGCTCGCCGGCCAAGTAGCGGGAACCGAAGACCGCATCGGCGCGGCCACTGAGCAGAGGGCGCAACAAGACCGGGTACTCGGCGGGATCGTATTCCAAATCGGCGTCCTGAACCAGACAGAAATCGCCGCGAGCCTCCTGGATCGCAGTGCGAACGGCCGCGCCTTTCCCTTCGTTCACCTTTTTGCGGAACAGCCGAATGGAAGGCTCTTGGGCCGCCAGACGATCGAGAATATCGGAAGTGCCATCGGTGGAGCAATCGTCCACGATGATCAGCTCCCGGTCCATGTCTTCGGGAAGCGGAGCTCCCAGCACCTGCGCCAAGCTGCGTTCCACCATGGTGCGTTCGTTGTAGACGGGGATGAGGATGGAGAGCCGCAATCCCTTAGTATACGGGCGCGGCCCTCCCGAGTAGGGCACTATCGAATGGATCTAGCTACTAACGAAGCTAGCGGCGAACGCCGTGTTCGTGCGGCTCACGCGCTTCCTCAGTCTGCATGCGAGCCCAAGCGTCGGCCTGCTTCTGCGCTTCATCTTTAGAAATGCCGTATCGCTCTTGAATGCGGCCTACCAACTGGTCTCTCTTTCCGGCAATCTGGTCCCAGTCGCTGTCTGTGAGCTTGCCCCACTGCTCGCGGGCCTTGCCCTTCATCTGTTTCCAGTTGCCTTCCACTCTGTCCCAATTCATAGGTGTAGTTCTCCTTCCGGTTTGTATCGAGCACGGGGGCAGCCATCGCGTGAATTGTTGACGCGCGGAACGACACAATCGCGTAACGCGGCAAAAGTTACCTTGGAAAATTCGGTGCGTCGTGATACCTGTAGAGATTGGCATCCATCTTTGAAACCAATTTGCCCGGCGTTAAGCTGGTGGCGCGCGGCAAGGTTCGCGACATCTACGCAGCCGGCGATTTCCTGGTGATTGTCGCGAGCGATCGCCTTTCGGCTTTTGATTACGTGTTGCCGACGCCCATCCGCGACAAAGGCCGCGTTCTGACCGCATTGACCATTTTCTGGCTGGAGGAATTGGGCGGCATCGTTCCGAACCACTTCGTATCGGCGAATGTGAGCGACTATCCGCGGGAGTTCCACGCCTACCGCGATCAATTGGAGGGCCGCTCGATGCTGGTGCATCGGGCCAAGATGGTCGACGTCGAGTGCGTCGCGCGCGGGTACGTTTCGGGATCGGGCTGGAAAGATTACCGCAGAGACGGACGCGTGTGCGGCATCCGGTTGCCGGCCGGACTGCGCGAGAGCGAGCAGCTTCCCGAGCCGATTTTCACGCCTGCGTCGAAGGCGCAATCGGGGCACGACGAAAACATCACAATCGAAACGGTGGCGCAGCGGATCGGCGCGGATTTGGCGGGAAAGCTGCGGGATTTGACGCTCGCAATCTACAAACACGCCGCGCAATACGCGGCCACCCGCGGGATCATCATCGCTGACACGAAATTTGAGTTCGGCTTCGTGGGAGATCGATTGGTGCTGGCCGATGAGGTGCTGACGCCCGACTCATCGCGCTTTTGGCCGCGCGAAAGCTATCAGCCGGGTGGCGCGCAGCCATCCTTCGATAAACAATACGTCCGCGATTATTTGGAATCCATTCATTGGAACAAGCAGCCTCCTGCGCCGGCATTGCCGCCCGACGTGATGGAGCGAACCAGCGAAAAATATCGCGAGGCCTATCGAGTCCTGACGGGGAAAACGCTGTGAATTGGATCGATCTGCTGCTGCTGATCGTGATTGGCGTTTCCGTGCTCACCGGTTTCGCCGCTGGATTTGCGCGCGTCGGCGTTGGTTTCATCGCCATGATCGTTGGACTCTTCGCCGGGTTCTGGTTTTATGGCGTCGCCGGCGCGTACTTTCTGGACTATGTGAGCTCGCGTGCCATCGCGAACCTGATCGGCTTCACCGTGATATTCGCCGGTGTGCTGATCATCGGCGCCATCGTGGGGCGCATTCTGGCCAAGTTTTTCAAGTGGGTAGGCCTGTCGTGGCTGGACCGCCTGCTCGGAGGCGCGTTCGGTTTGGTACGCGGTCTTGTCATTGCTGCTGGAATGGTGACGGTGCTAGTTGCTTTTGCGCCATCGCCGCCGCCGCGCTCGGTGGTGGACTCCAAGTTCATGCCCTACGTCATCAACGTATCGAACGTGTTCGCCGCGCTCACGCCGCACGAAATCAAGGATGCCTTTTACGCCGCCAGGGACAAAATGAAGGCGGCTTGGTCCGAGCAAACGGCGCGCAAACCGGATGGGCTTCGTCACGAATGAACTTATTGATCTTTGATCTGGACGGCACGCTAGTGGATTCCAAGCTCGACTTGGTGCATTCGGTGAATGCCGCGCGCGCACTGATGAACCTCCCGCCGATTTCTGAAGAGTTGGTGTCGTCGTACGTCGGCAACGGCGCGCCTGTGTTGATGCGGCGGGCGCTGGGACCGGAAGCGAGCGAAGCCGACGTCGCCCTCGGGCTGGAATTCTTCCTGAAATACTACCGCGCGCACATGCTCGACAACACGCGGCTGTATCCCGGAGTGCAAGAGGCGCTGGACCGGCTGCGCGACGCCGGATCGAAAATGGCCGTGCTGACCAATAAGCCGGTGCGGTTCAGCCGTTCGATGGTGGGAGCTCTCGGCCTAGCGAAGCATTTCTTTCAAGTGTACGGCGGCAACAGTTTTGAGCAGAAGAAACCGGATCCAATTGGAATCGAAACGCTACTGGCTGAAAGCGGATCAACCCGAGATCGAACCATCATGGTGGGAGACAGCGGTGTGGATGTTCAGACTGCGCGCAATGCAAAAGTGCAAGCCTGCGGTGTCTCGTACGGATTTCAGCCGGAGACGTTCGCACAATACCCGCCCGATATTCTGGTGGACGACATGGGCGAGCTGGTCGATTTCGTCTTCGGCTCGTTACATTAAGTGCGACTAAATTCGGCGAGTTGCTGTAGTTTTTTCCAGGCCGAGCCGGAGTCGATGGATTGGGCTGCACGCTCCATCGCGTCGCCGAGATCGGTCGCTGCGCCTGCGACGAGCAAAGCGGCTGCGCTATTCACCAGCACGATATCGCGGGGAGCACCGGGTTGTCCTTTGAGAATCGCCGTTGCGATACCGGCGTTACAGGCGCGATCGCCTCCGCGCAGCGCTTCAAGGGCCGATGGCGCGACACCAAATTCGGCCGGAGTCCACTCGAAAGAACGAACGTGCGCGCCCGTAACTTCGAACACGAGAGTTGATCCTGTCGTGGTGACCTCGTCGAGGCCATCGGAGCCGTGAACGATGAATGCGCGCTCGGGATCGAGCCCAGCCAGGGCGTTGGCCATCAGTTCCGCGGCTTGCGCCGATGGTGCGCCGATCAACTGCCGCGTGGCCCGGGCAGGATTCGTCAGCGGCCCGAGCAGATTGAACACCGTGCGTGTTTTCAGCTCAACTCGAGCGGGCTGGGCGTGCTTCATCGCGGGATGCATGAGGGGCGCGAAAAGAAATCCGATGCCGATCTCACGAATCGCCTGAGCCGCCCGTTCCGGAGCAAGCGACACATGAACGCCAAGTTGCTCCAGGATGTCGGCGCTTCCGCAGCGGCTCGAGAACGACCGGTTGCCGTGCTTGGCGACTCGTACGCCGGCTCCCGCCACAACAAACGCCGCAACCGTGGAAATGTTGAAGGTGCCACCGCCGTCGCCGCCCGTGCCGCAGGTGTCGAGCAGTGGTTCGGAATCCAGACCAGCATCAATCAAGGCGGATTTTTCGCGCATCGCTCGCGCGAATCCCAGCACCTCTTCCGCAGTCTCGCCTTTGGTGCGTAGGCCCATCAAGAACGCCGAGATTTCGGGCGTGGATGCCTGGCCGTTCAAGATCACGATCATGGCGTCGCGGGCTTCCGCGGCCGAGAGGTTCTCGCGCGCAGAAATCTTGTTCAGGAAAGGCGAAAGCATG
Source organism: Bryobacterales bacterium (assembly GCA_963772905.1). Lineage (GTDB taxonomy): Bacteria > Acidobacteriota > Terriglobia > Bryobacterales > Bryobacteraceae > Palsa-89. The sequence goes on from CAVYZD010000004.1 coordinate 312,476, forward strand.
CGGGGCTTTGCCTCACGTTACCATGAATTCGAGGGAACACTGATGAGGCTGATGTGGGTTGTGGGAGTGTTATCGATGATCGCCGTTTTGCGGGCGCAGGAGCACCCAGCGCCCCCAGCCGGAGGTGCGCCGCACGAAAATACGGCTGAGCCGCCATTAGTTGAGACCACCTCGGTCACCAAGCATTCGATTCTGGTCAACGGCAAAACGCTCGCCTATACGGCGACCGCCGGTACGTTGATCTTGAAGAAGGACAACAAGCCGTGGGCCAGCATCTTTTACGTCGCCTACACGCTGGACGGTGTCGCGCAAGTTTCGAAGCGGCCCATCACGTTCGCGTTCAACGGCGGCCCTGGATCATCATCCGTGTGGCTGCATTTGGGCGCGTTGGGTCCGAAGCGAGTCCTGATGGGGCCAGAAGGCGAACAGCCCAAGCCACCATATCAAATGGTGGACAACGAGGACACAGCGCTCCAGTTCACTGATTTGGTGTTCATCGATCCCGTGACCACAGGCTTCAGCCGCGCAGCGCCGGGCGAAAAGGACGCGCAGTTCCACGGCTTCGACGGCGACTTGGAATCGGTGGCCGAATTCATCCGGCTCTATTCGGTGCGCGCCGAGCGTTGGGCTTCGCCAAAATTCTTGGCGGGTGAAAGCTATGGGACTACGCGAGCGTCCGCGCTTTCGCAATACTTGCTGGAAAATCAGGGAATCTATTTGAACGGAATTACGCTGATTTCATCGGTTCTGAATTTCGAGACTATCTCATTCGCACCGGGGAACGATCTGCCGTACGCGCTGTTCTTGCCCTCCTATACGGCGACCGCGTGGTATCACAAAAAACTGGCGAAAGATTTGCAGGCCGACTTGGAAAAAGCGGTCGGCGAGTCGCGGCGTTTCGCCGGGAACGAGTACACCGTGGCGCTGATGAAGGGCGACAAACTAACCGCGGCAGAGCGAACCAACGTGGTGCGCGAAATGGCCCGCCTGACGGGCTTGCCGGAGGCATTTGTCGAGCAGTCGAACCTGCGAATCTCGATGGGCCGCTTCGCCAAGGAGCTGCTGCGCGACCAGCGCAAGACCGTCGGGCGCTACGATAGCCGCTTGGAGGGCGAAGATCTCGATGCTGCCGGAGAACGTCCGGACTACGATCCCAGCTATGCATCCGTCCAAGGCGTTTATACCGCGATGTTCAACAACTATGTCCGGGCCGAGCTCGGGTATAAAAGCGATCAGGATTACCAGGTATTAACCGACAAAGTGCAACCGTGGAATTATGAAAAATTCCAAAATCGCTACGTAAACGTGGCTGGAATGTTGCGCGAGGCCATGACACAGAACCCGAACCTGAAGGTGATGATCGCTACTGGCTACTACGATCTGGCCACGCCATTCTTTGCCACCGAGTACACGGTGAGCCACCTCGGCCTGGAGCCGGCGTTGAGCAATCACGTGAGTTTGACCTATTGCGAAGCGGGGCACATGCTGTACACCAAGAAAAGCTGCCTGGATGGTCTACACGCGTCGATGGCGGATTTCTATCAGAAGGCGGTACCGGCGCCGTAATCCAGTCTCAACCCTTCAGCATGACGAACAGTGCGGGCTTTCCGAATGGTGACAAAGCTGATATTGGGTTGCAACCGGATCGCTTCGCGCTCGATTCGCAAGGGTAGGAAGACTGCATCCACTCTGGGTGGTAAGCCTCTGTTCGTTCCGATGCGGCCCATTCACTCACGAGCCGACCGTCCTTTGTCTGCCACGAGATTTTCATAGGCGCTCCTAAATTACCTCTTATTTTACGCTAGAAGTCTACTGGACGGGGCACCAGGCCCTTGGCGTGCCGTATAATGGATGGAGTCGCCCTCTGGGTGGTCCTCCGAAGTAAATCATGTTTGATAACTTATCCGACAAGCTGCAGCGCGTTTTCAAGAACCTGCGCGGCGAAGGGAAATTAACGGCCGAGAACATGGAAGCGGCGTTGCGCGAGATTCGCGTGGCGCTGCTCGAAGCCGACGTCCATTTCCGCGTTGTCAAACAATTCATCGAAGCCATCAAGGAAAAGGCGATGGGCGAGGAGGTGTTGTCGGCACTATCGCCCACCCAGCAAGTGATCAAGATCGTTCGGGATGAGCTGATCAAAACGCTGGGCAGCCATCAATCGAAGCTGCGCATGGCGAACGAGCCGCCGACGGCGATGCTCATCGTCGGGCTGCAAGGATCGGGCAAGACCACCACTACCGGCAAGCTAGCTCGCTGGCTTTCGAAAAACGGTCACAACCCGCTCGTGGTATCGGTCGACGTTTATCGACCCGCCGCCCGGCAACAACTGAGCGTCATCGCGCGCGATATCAAGCTTCCAATTTACGAGGGCACGCCCGAGGAGACCAAGCCGCTGGAACTGGCGCGCTCGGCGATGCGCGAGGCACGGCAAACCGGTCGCGACGTTCTGCTGATCGATACCGCGGGCCGCCTGCACATCGACGATCAGTTGATGCTCGAGCTGCAGCAGTTGAAAGACGAGCTGAACCCGGCCGAGGTCTTGTTCGTCGCCGACGCCATGACAGGTCAGGACGCCGTCAAGTCCGCTGATGAGTTTCACAAGCGCCTGGGGATCACCGGGGTCATGCTGACCAAGATGGACGGCGATGCGCGCGGCGGCGCGGCGCTTTCCATTCGATCCATCACCAATCAGCCGCTCAAGTTCGTGGGCGTGGGCGAGAAATTCGACGCGCTGGAGCCGTTTTACCCGGACCGCGTGGCGCAGCGCATCCTGGGCATGGGCGACATGCTTTCGCTGATCGACAAGGTTCAAGAGAACATCGATCAGAAGGATGCTGAGGAAATGCAGCGTAAGCTCATCGACAACGAGTTTACGCTGTCGGATTTTCGCGACCAGTTGCGGCAAATCCGGAAGCTGGGTCCGCTCGAGTCGCTACTCGGCATGATGCCGCAGCTCGGGCCGATGAAAGATCTGAAGAACATGAAGGTGGATGAGAACGAGATTACGCGCACCGTAGCGATCATCGATTCGATGACGGCCCGGGAACGCGCCAATCACATGATCATCAACGGTGCACGCCGCAGGCGAATCGCCAAGGGTAGCGGCACCAGCGTTCAGGAAGTGAATGCGCTGCTGAAACAGTACGCGCAGGCCAGAAAAATGATGAAAAGCATCACGGGCGGCGGGTTCCTGGGCAAGCGCCTGGGCAAATTCAAGCTGCCGATGCTACAGTAGGAGAAAGCATGCTAATGATTCGCATGGCGCGTTTTGGCGCCAAAAAGAAGCCGTCGTACCGCGTTGTGGTGATCGACAAGGAGCGCGCTCGCAATAGCCGTTCTGTGGAAGTGGTGGGCCTGTATAATCCGGTCAGCCAGCCGCAGGTGGTGAATCTGAACCACGAGCGCATCGCGTATTGGATGAAGAATGGCGCGCAGCCGTCGGACACCGTCAGCCGCCTGTTGAAGAAAAATCCCGCGCCCGAGCCCGCCGCCGTTTAGTGATCTAGCGCAGCAGCTTCAGCGCCCAACTGAACGTCACCAGGGCGGTAACAAAAACTACAACCACAATCGCCAATTGGGCTGCCGTTAGCCCCAGTGCCGGACGAGTGTGTTCACGCTCGGACACGGGTTCCTTGATCTCGGCCGGTTCCGCTTCGAGCAGCTTGCGGCGCTTGTGGACATTGTTGAGCTGGATGATGGACCACGCGAGAAACGCGAAGTAGAAGATCCCGAAATAGAGGTTGAAGCGCGCCAGGTCCGGGTCGCGAAAGATGGTCTTGTAGACGAAGGCGGCCAGTCCGGTTTCCGCGATGATTGCCGCGTACAGGAAGTACTCAAACGACGCACCGGTCTTCTGCTTGGGCTGGCTGGAGTTCATGGGGACGGGTCTACTGATGCTATCGGCGGAATCCGGGCAATCTCCGCTAAGGCGAAAGCCCGACCCGCGTCACTTCTTGCGCGTGGAAGCTTTTTCGAGCGTGTATTCCAGACCTAATACCGGATTTCCAGACCGCTCAAAGGCTTCCAGAACCGCGGTGCGAATGGGGCCGGGCCGGAATCGGTCGAGCAACGCGCGCGGCTCCACGTACCATTCCGCCGGGCTTTGCTGGTACAGGTTGGAACTGCCGACGAAGTCGACGTAATCGGCGATGATTTTGTCGCTGTCAGGACCCTGGGGAACAAGTTCGATCAGGGACATCAGCACGGTGCACTTTTCGTGATAGAAGTCGGCCTCGGACATCTCTTGATCGGCGGTCCACCCGCTGAGCTGGTTCAAGTAATCGGACACCTGCTGCTGGTACTCGGGCGTCGCGCGATCGGCGTCACTCAGCGGCAGGTTGTTCTTGTCGAAACGCAGCTTTTTACCGGGATTGAGCAATTGCTGGCTGTTGGGCGATTGCCAATACGAATCGAGCTTCGGCGTGCGGTGCTTTCTCGCGGCGCCTCCGGCAGTTTGTGAATTGTCGGGACTGCCGGCGGAATCGCCTTCGCATCCATGAGTCTTCTGCCGGTATTTTTCGAGCGAGCCTTGCACCTCCGGAAGACTCATCGAGCTGAGCGCGGGCAGGGCAGCGGACAGCGACCGGTCGTCTGCCTGGATGGTTTCCATCAGGCCGCCCAAATGTGCCCAGAGGCCTTGGCGTTGCTGATTGGTGACGCTGATGCCTTCGATCACCAGCGCAACCGGCGCGAGTTCCAGCGGCGATGCAGCCTGTCCCAAATAGTCGCTCAGAAAAGTCAGGTGGTCGTCTTTGGCGCGCTCCTTGGGTGAGAACGATTCGTTCACCACCGCGCTGAGGGCTTGATAGTAGTCCGAAAGATCATAAAACAGCGCGTCGTCGCAAGTGAGGGCGGGCAGCATGGGGCGTGCGATTTCGGTGAACATCTTGCGAGCTTTCAGGGGATCGAGCGGCAGCATATCGCGAACTGCGCGGCTTTCGAGCGACAGCGCGTCCAGCTTCAGGGCATAGGCTCGGCTCAACGATCCGGACGCGGTGTCGGTTGTGGTTCCGGGCAAGCCGTCCATGCGCACTTGGAATTTGGCGGCAGAGGCGCTGCGGAATGCCTCGTCGATCAGATCGACACGGGCGTCCTTGTCCAGGAACTTGCCTTGTTCCACGATGCGAAGCAGCGCGTCGGAGGTAAACTCGGGCGGTGCGGCGCGCGCCAAATCCACCAGCGATTGGTAGGCGCCGGGCAGCTTGGCGATCTCCGCATGTGCCACGGCGAAAGCCAGGATGTAACCCAGCACCAAACCCAGCACGCCGCGCGCGATTCGCATGTCAAAAGTTTACGATGGCGGCAAAGGAAATGGGATCGAGACTGGCGCCGCCGACCAGCGCGCCGTCGATTTGATCCTGCGCCATCAAGCCGCCGATGTTGTCAGGCTTGACGCTACCGCCATACAGAATGCGGCACGCCTCGGCTGCGGGGCGTCCAAACATTTCGTCGATTTGTTCGCGGATGAAAGCATGGGCTGTGGCGGCCATTTCAGGAGTAGCGACTTTGCCGGTGCCGATGGCCCAACAAGGCTCATACGCAATCGCGATGCCTTGAAACTGGTCGTGATCGAGCCGGCCCGCGCATTGGCGGAACTGGCGGGCGAGCACTTCATGCGTGTTGCCCGTTTCGCGTTCGTGCAGTTGCTCACCGACGCAGTAGATGGGCTTCAATCCGGCCTTAAGCGCGGCACAAAGTTTCTTGAAGGCGGTCTCCTCGGTTTCGCCGAAGTATTGGCGGCGCTCGCTATGCGCAATGATCACCCACTGGCAACCGGCCGCCCGCAGCATCCCGGCCGAAACTTCGCCGGTGTAGGCGCCTTCGGTGGCCCAATGCATGTTTTGCCCGCCGATCTCTATGTTGGTCCCCTGCGTGACTTGCGCCGCAGCCGGAAGATTGACGAAGGGCGGACAGATCACGATGTCCGAGCGCGTTGAGCCTTCCACCGGCGCGCGAAACTTCTCGAAGAACGCGGCGGTCTCCGAAGGTGTTTTGTACATCTTCCAATTGCCGGCCATGATGGGGCGCCGCATTATTGAATCTCTCCTAAGAAGCTAGTTCCTTCACCGATTTTCGTACTGAAGTTCTCGGCGACGGTTTGGCCAATGTCCGAGAGCGAGGACCGCAAACCGAGGTCGCGAGGTTCGGGTTTGCGTGGCCGGTACACTAACAATGGCACATATTCGCGGCTGTGGTCGGTGGAGGGAGTGGTTGGATCGCAGCCATGATCGGCGGTGATGATCAGCAAGTCATCGGCGGAGAGCTTGGCATACAGCGAAGGAAGCCACGCGTCGAATTCTTCAAGCGCTTTCGCGTAGCCTTCTACATCGTTGCGATGGCCGTACTGTTGGTCGAAGTCCACCAGATTCACGAATAGCAGGCCGGCCTTGAGTTCATCCAGCGCTCCGAGCGTTTTGGCCATTCCGTCGGCGTTGCTCTTGGTCTTTTCATATTCGCCGATGCCACGCCCGAGGAACACGTCGAAGATTTTGCCGACGCTGAAGACATCGACTTGGTGAGCGTGAAGCTGATCGAGCAGCATGCCAGGGGGCGGGGGAACGGCGTAATCTTTTCGGTTGGGCGTGCGGGTGAATGAACAGGGCTCGCCCACAAAAGGTCGCGCGATCACACGGCCCACTTCGTACGGACCGCGCAAAAGCTCGCGCGCGATTTCGCAGATCTTGTAGAGCTCCCAAAGCGGGATCACTTCTTCGTGAGCCGCCACTTGAAACACGCTGTCGGCCGACGTGTAGACAATAGGCTTGCCGGTGCGCATGTGTTCTTCGCCCAACTCCTTGAGGATCTCGGTGCCGGACGCCGCGCAATTGCCCAGCGTGCCGCGGCCGATCTGGCGTTCGAACTCCTGCATGATCTCGGGCGGAAAACCGTGCGGGAACAGCGGGAACGGCTTAGCCAAATGAATGCCCACCATTTCCCAATGCCCGGTGGTGGTGTCTTTGCCGGGTGAGGCGAGCGCACATCGTCCGAAAGCCGCAGTTGGGCGATCCACCGGGCCGACGTGTGGCAGCCGCTTCAAATTGCCCAGCCCCAATTGCGCGAGATTCGGCAAGTGCAGTTCGCGTGCACAGGCGATGTGGCCCAAGGTGTCGCTACCGGCGTCGCCATAAGCCGCGGCGTCGGGCATTTCGCCGGCGCCGACGCTATCGAGCACGATCCAGGTCACGCGGGGAAAAGTAGTCATTGACTAATCGCGCTCGCGGGATTATGCGGCTTGCCCAAGGCTTCGTTCACCCGGTCCGTGAGCATATCTACAAAACGATCCGGCAGATAACCGATCATGCGGGTGAAGATTTCGCCCTTCTTGCCCAAGACTATCGTGGTGGGAATGGAGGAGACCTGCAGCAGGCTCTGCAATCCGTCCTCGAAATAGACCTTCTGGTTCCACTTCATCTGGGTCAAAAACGGCTTCACGATGCTACGGTCTTCGTCGGCGTCCACGGCCAGGAACACAACGTCATCGCTGTCCTTGAACCGGGCTTTCACGGCTTCATAGAGCGGGTGCTGTTCGCGGCAAGGAGTGCACCAGGTGGCCCAGAAATCGATCACAACTACTTTGCCGAGCAGCGAGCGGAGCGCCAGTTTGTCGCCGTCCGGGCTCGACAGTGTGAATTGAATCGGATCCTTGATCTGCGCGTTGGGATCGAACTGGCGCAACTGAGCCCGGCGCGCCGCGAGCTGTCCGGCTGTGGTGTCGTAGGTTTTGAGGATGAGATCGCCGAGGCCGGCTTCGGAACCATGCAGCTTGCGATAGATCTCGCTCATGCGTGTGCGATCATTCGCGCCGTCCGTATCGGCGGAGCGGAGCCCCGCGATGGTGAAGGCATCCGCCAGCGCCTGCAGAGCCTCGGCATCCTTGCCGGCGGATGTCAGCCAGCGCGCCGCTTCCCGCGCGCCTTCCACGCTGGGGAAAATCGCATAGCTGGATTGCGCGAATGCGATCGCGTCCTGATTGTGGCCGAGCAAACCTTCAGCACGGGCCTGCAATAGCAAGGCTCGCGCGCGTCCGCGATCGTATTCTTCTTTGCGTTTCACTTCGGCGGGCCCGCCGCCGGGTTCGAACTTGTCGCCGGAGTAAATGGTCTGGATCAGATCCGAGAAATGGCGCGCGTGTTCGAGCGCCCGCTCGGCATGCGCCTTGTCGCCCTGATGCAGAAGCGCCGTGGTGACGTGTTCCAGCACCTGAAGATTGTTCGGATCGCGCGAGAGCACGCTTTCGCCGAACGTCATCAGGCGCTGATCGTCGTTCAAATCGATGGCGGTCTTCACCAGGGCGCGCTCCAAATCGGCTCGCTGGGGCGAGTTAGGATACTCCTTCAAATGATTTTCGATGGCGAGCACGAATTCGACGGGACTGTTGCCGGCTTCGCCCAGAGCTTTTTGCAAGCTGGCCTGTTCAGGCGATTGCCCTTGAGCGGAAAGCGCTGCGATTGCGATGAAAATCAGGCCGAGCGGCTTCGTCACTGCGTCTTCTCCGGGACTGTGGGCGCCGGCTTGCGAATGGCTTCGGCCATGGCTGCGGCGCGTTCGCGCGAGATGTGCAGGTAGCTTTCATTCTTAGCGATGCGGTCGAGCAGCGGCAGAAATTGCTCGGGCGCCACCAGACGGTTGTGGTCCATGGTGATCTGCATTTGGAGCAGCACGTCGTTCACTCCCAGCTTCTCAAAATGCGCTGTACGGTCGAGGTTCGCAAAGTGCTGCTCGGTTTCCGTGATGCGCTCGAAACGGTCGAGCAAGGCTTGCGCGTTGAGGTTTTCGGAAAAATTGATCTGGACCTCGTGGTGCTCGTCGCCATCTTCGAAGCGAAATGTTTTGGCGCCGAGATTCGCGATCTTGAGGCCGGATTCCAGGGGATGCTGGAAATGGTCCAGCTTGTCGGCGAGCGCGAACATCTCGTTCGTCTCGGCGCTGGAAAGCCGGACATGGATAGGGTTGTCGTCATCCTTGGCTTCCTGATAAGTCACCTGGCCATCGCGCTCCACGGTGATGGCGACGTACTCGGGAATGCTGCCCTTGAAGTATTTGGAATAAAAAAGGCGCGGAGCGGCCGAGACGACGCTCGCAAGCAGCAACGCCAGAGCAAGAATCCTCACCGTGCGGCTCCCAACCGCAGCGCGGTGGAGGTGCGCGTCGCATGGCAAATGGCCACGGCGATCGCGTCGCAAGCGTCTTCAGATTCGATGCGCGTTTCTAGAGCGAGTAAAGAGTGGACCATCAATTTCACTTGTTGCTTTTCGGCGCGGCCGTAGCCGACCACGCTGGTTTTGATCTCGAGCGGCGAGTACTCGCCCACGGATAATCCGGCCTCGGCTACGGTCAGCAATGCTACACCTCGTGCGTGGGAAAGCTTGAGCGCGGTCTTCACGTTCTGCGCATAGAACACTGCTTCGACGGCGGCCGACTCCGGAAGGTGCGCTTGAATTACTTCGCGCAAGCCTCGCGCGATGACGAGCAGGCGAGCTTCCAACGGCTGTTTTGGACTGGTATTGATGGAACCGGCCGCGATCATGCGATGCGAACGGCCATCGCTTTCGATCAGGCCGTAGCCGGTATGTTCGGTGCCGCAGTCAATGCCGAGAATGCGCATGCAATGCCCGGGAACGCGGGGAGGCTCCTAGGCCAGAGCTTCCAATTCCTTTTCGTCGACGTCGAAATTCGAATACACATTCTGAACGTCGTCGTGTTCTTCCAAGGCTTCGCTGAGCCGCAGCATGGCCGCCGCGTTCTTGCCTTCGAGCTTCGTCAGGTTCTTGGGAATCATGGCGATTTCCTCGGAAGCCGGCGCGATTCCCGCCTTTTTGATGGCCTCGAGCACCGCTTCGTGCGCTTCGGGCGCTGAGATCACTTCCCAATCCTCGCCGTCATCGCGCATATCTTCGGCGCCTGCCTCGAGCGCCAACGTCATGAGCTGATCTTCGCCGGCCTTGTCTTTCTCGATGATGATCTGGCCCTTGCGCTCGAACATCCAGCCCACGCTACCGACCTCGCCCAGGTTGCCGCCGTTCTTGGAGAAGACGTGACGGATCTCACTGACGGTCCGGTTGCGATTATCGGTGGCCACGTTGACTAGAACCGCGGCGCCGCCGGGTCCGTAGCCTTCGAACGTGATTTCGTCAATCTGGCCGCCTTCCAGTTCGCCAGTGCCGCGCATGATGGCGCGTTTGATGTTGTCGGCGGGCATGCTGGCGGCCTTCGCATCCGTGACAGCCTTACGAAGACGGGGGTTCATGTCGGGGTCGCCGCCGCCCGAGCGGGCCGCGATCATAATCTCTTTGATGATGCGTGTAAACGCTTTTCCGCGCTTAGCGTCGGTGGCGGCCTTTTTGTGCTTGATGGTCGCCCACTTGGAATGTCCTGACATTGTAAAGACCTCTGGCTCGCGCGTTCGTCCACACTACGCCGGGGAGCCTAACAGACTAGAATATCATGCATGAGAGATCCGTCCACTGGCCGGCGAAGCATGGTTGGGCGAAAATAGAAAGGTATCATGCAGTTCTCGATTGCGTTCGCCGTTCTTCTTGCATTCCAGATCAATCTGGCCGAGCAAGGCATGCAGGCGCTGAACGAAAAGCGCTACCAGGCAGCGGTCGACAGTTTGACGCAAGCGGTGGCGGCCGATCCCAAAGACTACAGTTTGCACTTCAATCTTGCGCTGGCGTACAGCCTGATGGGCAAGCACGCGGAGGCAATTCCCGAATACAAGAAGACGCTCGAGCTCAAGCCTGGCTTGGTTCAGGCCGAGTTGAATCTGGGAATTTCGCTGCTGCGCGAAAAGCAACCAGCCGATGCGGTTCCGTATTTGACGGCCGCGGCGGCTGAGAACGCCAAGGAGTATCGGCCCAACTACTATTTGGGTGAAGCGCTGCTCGGAGCCGGTGATGCGGCCAAGGCGGAGCAGGTGTATACTGCGGCGCTGGCCATCGATTCGAAGTCGCCGGCCGCGGAGCTGGGGCTGGCGCATGCGTTGGTTAAAGAGCAAAGGTTGGACGACGCCGCCGCGCATTTCAAGAAAGCGGGGGAGTTAGACGCGCGTTATCGCGATGATGTGCTGGAGCTGGCCTCGCTTTACGAAGCTGCCAAACAGAGCGAGCCCGCGATGGCGATCTATCAGCAGTTCCCGGACAATCCCGGAGCGCAGGAGCGCTTAGGCGAGCTGCTGCTTGCGGCGGGGCGCGCGGCTGACGCGATTCCGTGTTTTGAGACGGCGGTTGCGAAGTCTCCCTCGGACGCCAATCGCGCGGCGTTAGCCGAAGCTTATTTAAAGAACAATACGCCCGATAAAGCGCTGCCGGTGGTGGAGAAGATTCTCGAAACCAAACCCAATGATTTCGAAATCCGCATGCTGCGTGGGCGAATTATTCGGGATCAGCGCAAGTTTCCTGAAGCTGCCGCGGAATTTGCCCGCGCCGCCCAGCTGAAGCCCGATGCTCCCCAAGCCTGGAGTGAGATGGCGAACGTGCTGGTGATGGAGGAAAATTATCCGCAGGCGTTAGCGGCTCTCGATCGTGTGGCGGCTTTGCACGCCGAGAAGGCGGGGCACGTGTTCTTGCGTGCTATCGTCTTGGATAAGATGCGGGATTTGAAACCGGCGCTGGCCAGCTACCAGCGGTTTCTCGAGATGAGCCACGGCGAGTTTCCGAATCAGGAATTCCAAGCCAGGCAGCGGGCCAAGACTTTGGAACGGGAGATCAGCAAACAATGAGTTTCGCATTGGTGATCTTTCTGGCGTTCGCGGACCTTGCCAGCGTGAAGGCGGAGCCCGATCTGAACCGGCGGTCGGAGCTGGCCCTGCTGAATGCGGACCAAAAACTCGATGAAGCGCGGCAAGCTTATATGGCCGGCAACGACCACGCAGAAGAAGTGGACATCCAGGAAGTAGAAGAGTCCGTGACGCTTTGTTACGCGACGCTCGGGCAGACCCACAGTGAGCCCCGCAAGAGCAAGTATTATAAGCACGCCGAGCTGAGGGTGAGCGCCTTGATGCGGCGGTTGACCGGTTTTCGCGATGAAGTGGGATTTGAATTTCGCCCGAGAATAGAGGCTGTATTGACTAAACTCTCGGATATTCACGATCAGTTAATATCCGATATCATGAGCCGGAAGAAGTAGTAGAGGTAAATTGCGATGCGTTGGTTGGCAATAGTGCTTTGTGTTCGCGGCGAGCTGGCTTCGCGCAGGAGCGCGATTTCCTGACTGCCGACGAAGTGGATCAGGTGCGCGAGGTGCAAGAGCCGAACGCGAGATTGAAGCTGTACATCCAATTCGCCCGGCAGCGGCTGGCGCTATTGCAGCAATACATGAGCAAGGAGAAGCCCGGCCGCTCGGCGCTGATTCACGACACGCTGGAAGACTACACGCACATCATCGAGGCCATCGATACCGTGGCTGATGACGCGCTGGTCCGCAAGGTGCAGCTCGACGTTGGAATGAAGGAAGTGGCGACGGCGGAGGCCGAGATGCTTGCGACACTGCAGAAGATCGAGGATTCGAGCTCCGAAGGATCTGGCGCGCTACGAGTTCGTGTTGAAGAGCGCGATCGACACGACGTCCGACAGCAAGGAGCTGTCCGAAGAGGACCTGCACACCCGCGCCGGTGAGTTGACGGCCGAGGAAAAGAAGGACAAGCAAGAGCGGGACGCGCTGCTCACCGATAAGGACAAAGCCGAAGAGAAGAAGGCCAAGCGGGACGCGAGTGACCCGAACGACGGCAAGCCGAAGCGGAAGCCTCCCACGCTGTACAAGCCAGGCGAGAAGCCTCCGGATCAGAACTAGGCCGTTCGCATAGCTCTCGGTTTTGTCGCCGCCAGCGATGGCCGCTTGCGCCGCGGCGAGCCGAGCGATCGGAACGCGGTACGGTGAACAGGAAACGTAGTCCATGCCGACGCGGTAGCAGAACTCGACCGAGCTCGGATCGCCGCCGTGCTCGCCGCAGATGCCAATCTCGAGTTTCGGATTGGTCTTTCGGCCCAGCTTGACGGCTTGCTCGATTAGCTTGCCGACGCCCTCCTGGTCGATGGTTTGGAACGGATCGGCTTTGAAGATTTTCAGTTCTTCGTACTTTTTCGAGAACTTGGTGTAGTCGTCGCGCGACATGCCGAGCGTGGTCTGCGTAAGGTCGTTGGTGCCGAAGCTGAAGAACTGGGCGACTTCGGCGATCTGATCGGCCGTCAGGGCGCCGCGCGGAATCTCGATCATGGTTCCGATCATGTACTTCAGATTCTTCATGCCGGCCTTTTCGAGGACTTCTTTCGCAACGCGCTCGACGATCTCTTTCTGCATGGCGAGCTCGCGCTGGAAGCCGACCAGCGGGATCATGACTTCCGGGATCACCTTGATGCCTTTCTTGGCCACTTGCACGGCGGCTTCGAAAATGGCGCGCGCCTGCATTTCGGTGATGTCGGAATGGACGATGCCGAGACGGCAGCCGCGGAAGCCGAGCATCGGATTGAACTCGTGCAGATCCTCGACGCGCTTGAGCAGCGCCGGCAGCTTCTTCTTCAGTTCGCCCACCGGAATGCCGTAGCTTTCCGACATCTTCTTCTTCTCTTTGCTGCCGGCGTGCGGAAGCAGCGCGAGATCCACCATCAGGTTTTCGCGCTTGGGCAGAAACTCGTGCAGCGGCGGATCGAGCGTGCGGATGATCACCGGGTATCCGTCCATGGCTTCGAAGAGCCCGGCGAAATCCTTGCGCTGCATGGGCAGCAGCTTTTGCGAGCGCCTTTTCGCGCGTCTTTTCGTCTTCGGCCAGAATCATGGCCTGCATGTGCGGGATGCGATCGGCGGCGAAGAACATGTGCTCGGTGCGGCACAGACCGATGCCCTCGGCGCCGAACTCGCGAGCGGCGATGGCGTCGCGAGGAATGTCGGCATTGGCGCGTACGCCGAAGTCGCCGCGGAAGACGTCGGCCCACTTCATGAACTCGACAAACAACGGCGACTTGGGATCGGGCTCTTTGGTTTTGGCCTGGCCGAGATAGACATCGGCGGTGGTTCCGTCGAACGAGATCCAATCGCCTTCTTTGACGACGACGTCTTTCGCGCCCACCTTCACCGTGAACTGGTTCTTGTGCTCTTCGATATGCAGCGCGCCCGCGCCCACCACGCAGGGCAGTCCCATGCCGCGCGCGACCACAGCTGCGTGGCTCGACTTGCCGCCGACTGCGGTGAGCACGCCTGCCGCGACTTCCATGCCGTGAATGTCGTCGGGCGTGGTTTCCTTGCGGACCAGGATGACGGGCCCTTTCTTGACGCTTTCGACAGCTTGATCGGCGGTGAACACAGCGCGTCCCACTGCGGCTCCGGGCGAGGCATCGATTCCGTTGGCGATTTTGGTGAGCGTCTTGAGCGAGGCCTGATCAAACAACGGATGCAGCAATTGATCGAGCTGCTGCGGGAGCGACGCGCAAGCACGGCTTCCTTCTTGTCGATCAAGCCTTCCTTCACCATCTCGACCGCGATTCGCAGCGCCGCCGCGCCGGTTCGCTTGCCATTGCGCGTTTGCAGCATGAACAGCTTGCCGTTCTCGATGGTGAACTCGAAATCCTGCATGTCGCGATAGTGCTTTTCGAGACTGCTGGTGATGTCGCGAAGCTGGCGATAGGCGTCGGGCATTACTTTTTCCAGATCCGAGATGGGCAGCGGCGTGCGGATGCCGGCGACGACGTCCTCGCCCTGCGCGTTCAACAGGAACTCGCCCCAAAATACTCGCTCGCCCGTGGCGGGATTGCGCGTGAACCCGACGCCGGTGCCGGAGGTCTCGCCGAGATTGCCGAACACCATGGCTTGCACGTTGGCGGCGGTGCCGAGGTCGTCCGGGATCTTTTCCATGCGCCGATAAGTTAGTGGCGTTCTTGCCCCACCAGGAGCGGAACACAGCGTCGCGCGACATGGCGAGCTGCTCGCGCGCGTCTTGCGGGAACGGTTTTCCGGATTCTTTCTTCACCAGCTTCTGGTATTCGACGATGATGGCCTTCAGGTCGTCGGCCGAAAGATCGGTATCGAGCTTGGCCTTCGCCTTTTTCTTGCGCTCGTCGAAGATGTGATCGAACTTTTGCATATCGATGTCGAGCGCCACTT
This sequence comes from Bryobacterales bacterium, assembly GCA_963772905.1. GTDB lineage: Bacteria > Acidobacteriota > Terriglobia > Bryobacterales > Bryobacteraceae > Palsa-89. The sequence goes on from CAVYZD010000004.1 coordinate 327,569, forward strand.
CGCCGAACATCTGGATGAAGCGGCGATAACAGTCGTAGGCGAAGCGCGGGTTGGCGCTGTTGGTGGCCAGGCCTTCGACGGTTTCGTCGTTCAATCCCAGATTGAGGATGGTGTTCATCATGCCGGGCATGGAGAACTTGGCGCCGGACCGCACGCTCAGCAGCAGCGGGTCGGAGGGGTCGCCGAGTTTCTTGCCCATCTTATGTTCGAGATCCGCGAGTGCGTGGGCGATCTCTTCGCCGATCTCTTTGGGGACGTTGTTCTTGTTTTGGAAATAGATGTTGCAGACTTCGGTGGAAATGGTGAAGCCGGGAGGCACGGGGACGCCCGCGCGGCTCATCTCGGCAAGGCCAGCGCCTTTGCCACCGAGGACGTCTTTCATTTTGCCGTCGCCGTCGGCGGCGCCACCGCCAAAAGCGTAAACGTATTTTTTCATGATTGCCTTTCTGTGACGATTTCCGAGAAATCGGCTACGTCGGAGAACTCCCTGAGGAGATTCTGTAGCAGCGCAAGCCGGTTGCGCCGGAGGTTCGGGTCAGGTGCATTGACGAGCACCTTATCGAAGAAGAGGTCGACTTTGGGCCGCAGCGGGCCGATGCGGGATTCGAGGGGTTGGCCCGAGGTGTCGCGGATTGCTTCGTAAAGATCGAGTTCCGGACCGGGTTCTAGAAGGTGCGAGTGGAAGGTGGAATCGTTGAATTGGGCTTGTTTCAGGATATTCTTGATCCGCTTGAAACTGGCTGCGATGGGTTCGAAGTCGGGCGTGTGCGCGAACCGCCTGCACGCGTTTCAGCCGGGCTTCCAGATCGAGCAGATCGGTCCATCCGGCGGACATGCAGGCGCGGACTTCGTCATAGGCAAAGCCGCGGACATCGCGGAAGTAGTATTCGACGCGGTCGCGCAGGAACTCGCCTTCGAGCGGCGGCGCCTTGACCCGGCCCTCCACGACTATCCGCACGATTCCTTGTGCGGCACGACGCAGTCCGAATGGATCTCTTGATCCGGTGGGCGTCATGCCCGCCCCGAGGCATTCGACCAACGTATCGTATTTATCGGCGAGGCTCAGGATTCGGCCGGCGTGCGTGGAAGGGATTTCGTCCTCCATGCTGAGCGGCTTGTAGTGATCGTAGATCGCGCGGGCGACTTCTTCATCTTCGCCTTGCGCCCGCGCGTAGAGACCGCCGACGATGCCCTGGAGATCGGTGAACTCCTTGACCATGTCGGTGGTGAGGTCACACTTCGCAAGGAGTGCCGCGCGTTCGCTGCCGCCGAGTTGCTTCGTGAGCGCGACCACGCGCTGGGTCTTTTCGTAATACGAGCCGAGCTTGGCTTGGAACGTGACGGTCTTGAGATCTTCAAGCCGCGCGGGTAGCGCCTTCTTTTGGTCCTGGTTCCAGAAGAATCGGGCGTCGTTGAATCGGGCGCGGAGTACGCGCTCGTTGCCGTGGCGCACCAGGCCATCGGGATCGGCGTTCGTGTTCATCACCGCAATGAAGTGCGGCGCGAGCTTGCCGTCCGAATCCTCAACTGACAAATACTTCTGGTGATGCCGCATCACGGTGACGAGCACTTCCTGCGGGAGGTCGAGGTAACTAGGGTCGAAGCTGCCCAGGATCGGGGTAGGGAACTCGGTAATGTAGGTGAGGGTGTGGAGTAGATCGGGGTCGGGCTTGACGCGCACCGATATTCCGGCCTCAATCTTCGCGCGGCGCTCGCTGGCTGAAAGGATGACGCCGTTGGCGCGCAACTGGTCGACGAAGTTCTCGATGGTGACCGGGATCGACGGCTTCCCGAGCACGCGGTGGCCGACGGTGGTGGAGCCCGATGCGACGCCGCCGATTTGGAAAGGTACCACGTTGTTCCCGAGCAGCGCGACCAGCCAGCGGATGGGCCGAATAAAACGCTCGGTGCCTTTTCCGTTCCAAACCATTGTTTTAGGCCACTGAATCTTCAGAATCAGCGGAGGCAATTCGCGGGCGAGCAGTGCTGTGACTGGGAGGCCTTGGGTTCGTTTGGTAAAACAGCTATAGTCGCCTTTGGGCGTGCTGTGGGTGCCGAGCTGGTCGGGTGCGATGCCCATTTTCTTGGCGAATCCGGCGGCGGCACCCGGTCCGGCCGACTTCGGCGGACCTAAGACCAATTCCTCGACGTCGGCTTGGCGTTCCAGCAGGCCATCTGCTCGCAGGACCAGACGGCGGGGCGTGGCATCGACGCTGGTGACGCGTCCGCCCAAAACATGTTGGTCGAGTAATGCTTGAAACATATCCTGCAATTGGTTCAAGGCAGGAACGATCATCCAGTCGGGAATTTCTTCGGTTCCGATCTCGAGCAGAAACGGCAAGCTCACGCGGCCACCTCATGCAGCTTCATCCAGGCTGCGGCCACGCCGACCGCGAGTTTACGAACGCGGCCAATGACGCCGACGCGCTCGGTTACGCTAATGGCGCCGCGGGAATCGAGCAGATTGAATACGTGGGAGCACTTGAGGACCTGGTCGTAGGCGGGAAGCACGGTGTCGGAGAGCGTGAGCAAGCGCTGGCATTCTTTTTCGTGCAGGTCGAAGAGCTGCCAGAGCATACCGACGTCGGCGAGTTCGAAATTATATTTCGAGAATTCGTATTCTTCGAGGTGGCGAACTTTGCTATAGGGGACTCCGCGCGTCCACTCGATGTCATACACGCTGTCGACATTCTGCAAGAAGGCGACGATGCGTTCCAGGCCGTAAGTGAGCTCGGCGGGCACGAGATCAAGCTCGATTCCGCCGCACTGCTGGAAGTAGGTGAACTGCGATATCTCCAGGCCATCGAGCATCACCTGCCAGCCGATTCCCCAGGCGCCGAGCGTGGGCGCTTCCCAGTTGTCCTCTTCGAACTTGATGTCGTGCTTAGCGAGATCGATGCCGATGGCTTCCAGGCTGCCGAGATATAGATTGATGACGTCGGCGGGCGCCGGCTTGAGGATGACCTGCAATTGCTGGTGCTTGTAGAGGCGATTGGGATTGTCGCCGTAGCGGCCGTCGGCAGGCCTGCGGCTGGGCTGAACATAAGCCACGTTATATGTTTGCGGACCAAGAACGCGCAAAAATGTTTCGGGCGCCATGGTGCCCGCGCCGACCTCGACGTCGTAGGGCTCCTGAATGATGCAGCCGCGCTCGGACCAATAGTGTCTTCAGCGCGAGCACGGTCTGCTGGAAGGTCACAGGGCCTCCAAGATTGACGTGGTTCGGAGTTTGCGCTCGACATGGTCTTCGATCAAGCGGTTCAAGGCGCGCCGCAGGTCTGCTGCGGTTTCTTTGGCCCAGGGGCGCGCGGTCAGTTGCTGGATTGGTGTTACGAGCATCTCGTCGATGATGGCGCGGGAATCGGCGCTGACGCGCAGCTCGGGCAGAAGGCCCGCCAGACGCACGGCCCATAGCGCGAAGTAAGTCACGGCGGTCCATACGTTGCAGCCCGCGTGCAGAGAGTCGAGCACGGCGATCAACAGGCGAAAGTGGCGTTCATTGGTTTCGTTGGGTGGCAGCAACTGTTCGGTCACTTCGGCCAGATAATCGAGCGCGACACTCGCTTCGTAGTTGGATGCCAGCGCGAATTGCGATTGCATGAGGTCACAGGAATTGAGACTAACCAGCTCGCGATTCTCCTTCTGATAATACGAGACCGTCGCGTGCGACAGCCGTTCCAGCCCGGAACCGAAGCTGCTTTTCGGCCGGCGTGCCCGCCGAGCGACACCCCGAAGCTTGCCCTGATCGCGTGTGAGGAAGCTGACGACGAGGTCGGCTTCACGGAACGGATACGTTTGCAGGATGAAGCTTTCGCTCATTCGAGCGGGCATTCGGACGAAGGCACTTTACGTGACTAGGTTAGCAAATTTCGGCGCTGTTAGAATGATTCGCGTGAGCGAGGATGCGGCGAGCGCGGGGCTGTGCGCGACGTGCGTGAACACGCGGCGTGTTGTGTCCGACCGTGGATCGGTGTTTTATCTTTGTGAGCTTTCGAAGACGGATCCGCGGTTTCCGAAGTATCCGCGGCTGCCGGTACTCGCTTGTAAAGGCTTCGAGAGTAATGAGACTCCTACCCAGAAGCCGCCCGGTTAGCGCCTACTTCGCGAGCGATCGCGCCGCCGCCAGCGCCGCTTCGTAATTCGGATGGTCGGCGACTTCCTTCACGTACTCGACGTGCTTGATGGTGTTGTCCTTGTCGAGCACAAAAATGGCGCGGCTCTCGATGCGCATGTCTTTGATGAGCGTTCCATAGTGCTCCCCGAACGAGCCCGAGCGGTGATCGGACAGCATCTTGATTTTGTCGATGCCGAAATTGCCGCACCAGCGTTTCTGCGCGAATGGCAGGTCCATGCTGATGGTGAAAATCGCCACGCCGGGGAGCTTGGCCGCCTCTTCGTTGAAGCGCTTGGTCTGCGCATCGCACACCGGAGTATCGAGCGACGGCACTACGCTGAAGATTCGTACGGCCGCTCCGGTTCCAGCCAGATCCACTGGCTGCAGAGCATCGTTCACCGCGCTAAAATCGGGCGCTTTGTCGCCGGCCTTCAACTCCGGCCCCAGCAGGGTCAGTGGATTCCCTCTCATCGTCGTGGCTCCAGGTCGTTCCATGCATTCTCCTCAAGTATGTTTGATTGAATTTCGACCTATTGTAGCAACTCGTCGCAACTTCGGAAAGCTCGTTCACCGGGAGTTGACAGACATAGTTCTGGCATACATACGCAGTGGGCTTTCCGTCGATCTCGCGCATGCTTGCGGCATGGGGAAAAATGGAGCGCCGGCGAGCACTGTGATGGTGCGGGGCAGGAATCGCGCGCGGAACATGGCGCAAGAACTCTGCGGCGGTTGCCCGGCGATCACCATTTCAGCGGCGGGGGCCGAGCGCGTAGTCGAGGCCGACCAGCATTTGCGGCACCGCGACGGCCTGCTGAGTGATCTTCTGGGCCAAGAGCTCGCAGGGTTCGCTCGGCGGCTTCACGATAGTCTGCGCGATCGGTGAAGTGCGCCAGCCGAAGCAGGTCGACGAGCGCGACTGCGTTTCCCGAGGGCTCGGCGCCGTCGTAATCGTCTTTCATGCGCAGGACCAGGCTGCTGTCGCCTGCCGCGGTGCTGAAGAACGCGCCGTCGGTTGCGTCTTCAAACAGCTCGCGCATTTTGTCCGTGAGGCGCATGGCGGTCTCCATGTGGTCGAGGGTCGAAATCGGCTTCGTAAAGATCGAGAAGGGCGCCGATGAAGAACGCGTAGTCGTCGAGGAATCCAGGGATGGCAGCATCGCCGTCGCGATAGCGGCGCAGCAGGTACGTCGGTACTCGGCGTCGTACATTTGCGTGAGGATGAAGTTCGCGGCTCGCTGTGCGGCTTCGAGATAGCGCGGCTCGTTCAGGATCTGCGCGCCTTTGGCGAACGCCGAAATCATGAGACCGTTCCAGGCGGTGAGAATCTTGTCGTCCAGATGCGGGCGGACTCGCGTTAGCGCGGATCGCGAGCAGCGCGGCTTTGGCGGGTTGCAATTCGGCCTCCGTCGCGTCGTCGAGCGACTCGCGCAGATAGAGGATGTTCTTGCCGCCGAATTCGCCGTGCGGATCGTCGTGGACGTTGCCGTTCTGCTCGACGCCATAGACGGCCGCAAACTGCGGGAACGTGTTTCAACTCCTCCGCGGTCCAAATGTAGAACGCGCCTTCGCCCTTTTCCTTCGGATTCGCCGGATCGATCACGCTGTCGGCGTCCTCGGCCGAATAGAAGCCGCCATCGGGATGCGTCATGTCTCGCAGCACGTAATCGAGCGTGCTGCGCGCGATTTTCGCGTAGAACGGATCGTGCGTGATCTGGAACGCTTCGAGGTACGAGACCGCAAGCTGCGCCTGATCGTAGAGCATCTTTTCGAAATGCGGAACGAACCAGCGCTCATCCACCGAATAGCGATGAAATCCGCCGCCCAGCTGATCGTGCATGCCGCCGTTGGCCATTGCGCGCAGGGTCTCGAGCGTCATGTCGAGCGCTTCCTGCCGGCTTGATCGCGCGTAATAGCGCAGCAGGAAATTGAAGACCACTGGGCGCGGGAATTTCGGCGCGCTTCCGAAACCCGCCATGCGCGGAATCGAACATGCGGCGGAAATGCTGGAAAGCGGAATCGAGGATGGCCGCGTCCGGCACGCCGGCCGATGGATGCGCCTGCGCTCGTGTACTGCTGCAGCTGAGCGATGCACGTCGCCGCTGGATTGCACGATGCGCGCGCGATCGGTGCGCCACGCTTCGGCGATCCGTTCGAGAATCGCACCGAAGCCCGGCCGTCCATAGCGATTGTCCGGCGGGAAATAGGTGCCGCCGAAGAACGGCTTGAGCTCCGGCGTCAGAAATACCGACATGGGCCAACCGCCGCCGCCCGTGGACGCCTGCACGAACGTCATGTAAATGCGGTCGACGTCGGGCCGCTCCTCGCGATCCACTTTCATCGGGACGAACCAGCGGTTCAGAATCGCGGCGAGTGCGTCGTTTTCAAACGATTCGCGCTCCATGACGTGGCACCAGTGGCAGGTGGAATAGCCGATCGACAGGAAGATGGGCTTGTCTTCGGCGCGCGATTTTTCGAAGGCCTGCCGGCCCCACGGGATACCAATCCACGGGATTGTGGGCGTGCTGCTGGAGGTAGGGACTCTTCTCGTTGATCAAATGATTGGGGATCAGATGATCGGGCATCGATAGCCTTACTTTTCGACGACGAAGTTCCCCACGTAGAGCGCGTCGATGCCGGACGAATAGAAGCTGCGCACCGCATCGCGCGGCGTGCAGACCAAAGGATCGCCGAACAGATTAAAGCTGGTGTTGTATAGCACGGGAAGCCCGTTGGCCTTGCCCCGGCATGCAGCAATCGGTGAAACAGTGGATTGTCTTCGCGACGGACGAGGTGAACGCGGACGGCGTCGCCATCCAGAACCGCGGCTCCAAATGTGTTGCGATACGGCGCGCGCACGCGGCCCACGGTTGCAAGATAGCGTGCGTTCGGTCCGGTTTCGAAATATTCCGATGCCATCTCCTCAGGCACCGACGCCGCGAATTTGCGGAAGGGCTCGCGATGCTTGATGAAGGTGTTCAGGTTTTCGGTGGAGTAGGGATTCAACGGCGAGGCCAGGATGCTGCGATTGCCGAGCGCGCGTGGACCAAATTCCATGCGGCCTTGCATCCACGCGATGATCTTTTCGCTGTTCAAATCGCGGACGGCGCGATCGAGGAGCTCTTCGGTGGTCATCAGATAGCGGAACCGAAGCTTGCAATTTTCGAGAACCTTCTTTACTTCTTCGGCCGAGTAGCTTGGGCCTAAACACAGGTCGTTTAACGACGCGCGCTGCTTGTTTCCGAGAACGTTATTCCAAGCGTAGAACACTGCGCCAAGCGCTGTTCCGGTATTGCCGGCGGCGGGCTGAACGAAGACTTGTTTTGATTCTTCGAGCGCGCTGATGAGCAGTGCATTCATCGCCAGGCCTCCGGCGAGGCAGAGTTTTTCGGACGGCCCGGCCATGCGCAGGACGACACGTTCGACGGCGTGCTGTAATCCGGCGGCTAGAGGGGCGCGCAAAGTTGCGGGGATGTCCGCGCCATCTTCCAGGCCGAGGCGCGAGTAGAACTTTTCGCTGAAACCGCCCGCGCTCAAACGGTCGGAATCGAAGAAGGCGCGATTGATGCACGGCCATCCGCTCGATCCGAGAATTTCTTCGAACAGAGGCAGGAACTGCTCGCCAGAATCGGCGGTTGAGAGCCACTGCACTTTGTGCTCATCGGATCCGGCAGTAAATCCGAGCAGCTCCGTGACGCGGCTGTACAGGTCGCCGAGCGAATCTGGATAATACAAATCCTTTTCCAGGTGCAGTTGATTTCCGGAAGCGTGCCAGCGGGCGGCCGAGCGGAAGTCGCCATCGCGATCGATGGTCAACACGGTGGCGTCATCGAATGGCGAAGGATAATACGCTGACGCTGCGTGTGCGGCGTGATGCTCCACCATGAGCACTTGGGCGTTGGGAAATTGCGTTCGCAGGGAAAGGAGAATACCCTGGGCGAATGGACGAACCAGTGCTACGCAGTTGACCTCCGCGGGCGTTAGCCGCAGCCACTTGGAGCGCCGTAGCGATGGCCGCCTCCGGCAAATCGCCCGTTGCGGATTGACGGGCCACTTTGCGTTCTTCCACCGCCGCGAGCAATTCGCCATCTTTGAGCACGGCACACGCGGCGTCCTTGAGAATGCCACCCAATCCGAGGATGATCATTTGGACTTCTTTTCGATTTTGGCCCAGGTATCGCGCAGCGCCACAGTGCGATTGAATACCGGCTTGTCGGGTGTGGTGTTCGGATCCACCGCGAAGTAGCCGAGCCGCTCGAATTGATAGCTCGATCCGGCAGCGGCTCCGCGCAAACTGGGTTCGAGCTTCGCGCCCGTCACCACTTCGAGCGACTGCGGATTCAGATTCGCGGTGAATTCCTGCCCTTCTTCCACCTGGTTCGGATCTTCGCGCGTGAACAGCGTGTCGTACAGCCGGACCTCGGCGTCGATGGCGTGTTCGGCCGACACCCAATGGATGGTCGATTTCACTTTGCGGCCGTCGGGCGCGTTGCCGCCGCGCGTCGCCGGATCGTAGGTGCAGTGGATCTCGGTCACCTGGCCGGCCGCGTCCTTGACCACGCTGGTGCAGGTAACGAAGTAGCCGTAGCGGAGCCGTACTTCGCGTCCGGGAGCCAGGCGGAAATATTGCTTGGGCGGATCTTCGCGGAAATCGTCCTGCTCGATGTACAGCACGCGCGAAAATGGAACTTTGCGGCTGCCCATGCTGTCATCTTCCGGATTGTTGACGGCGTCCATTTCTTCGACCTGGCCCTCCGGGTAGTTGTCGATGACAACACGCAGAGGCCGCAGCACCGCCATGACGCGCGCGGCGCGCTTGTTCAGGTCCTCGCGCAGAAAATATTCCAACAGCCCCAGCTCGGTTGTGCCGTTGGTCTTCGATACTCCGACGCGGCGGCAAAAGTTGCGGATCGCTTCCGGCGTGTAGCCGCGACGCCTGAGCCCGGAGATGGTGGGCATGCGCGGATCGTCCCACCCGTTCACCAATTTGTTTTGCACCAGCGCCAGCAGCTTGCGCTTGCTGAGCAGGGTGTAGGTGATGTTCAGCCGGTCGAACTCAATCTGCTGCGGATGGTAGATGCCGAGCTGCTCGACGTACCAGTCGTAGAGCGGGCGGTGATCTTCGAACTCGAGCGTGCAGATGGAGTGCGTGATGCCCTCGATGGAATCCGATTCGCCATGCGCGAAATCGTACATGGGATAAATGCACCACGCATTGCCGGTGCGATGATGCTCGGCGTGCAAGATGCGGTACATGATGGGATCGCGCAGGTTCAGATTGGCCGACGGCCATGTCGATTTTGGCGCGCAAAGTTCGTGCGCCGTCGGGAAACTCGCCCGCTTTCATGCGCGAGAACAGATCGAGGTTTTCTTCCACCGATCGACTGCGATAGGGGCTCTCCTGGCCAGGCTCAGTGAGCGTCCCGCGCTGCTTGCGCACCTCTTCGGGCGTCAAATCGCACACGTAGGCCTTGCCGGCTTTGATCAACTGCACGGCCCATTCGTAGAGCTGGCCGAAATAGTCGGAGGCGTAGAACAGCCGGCCTTCCCAATCGCCGCCCAGCCACTTGACGTCTTCGATGATGGAGTCGACGTACTCGGTTTCTTCCTTGGAAGGATTGGTGTCGTCGAACCGCAAATTGCATTTGCCACCGAACTCCTTGGCGAGTCCGAAATTGATGGTGATCGATTTCGCATGGCCGATGTGCAGGTAGCCGTTCGGCTCCGGTGGAAAGCGCGTATGCACGCGACCCCCGTATTTGTTGGTCTTCAAATCATCCAGAATGATGTCTCGGATGAAATTGGAAGGGGCCGCCTCCGGGGTTGTCGCGCCGGTATCAGCCTCGCTCGGTGGTGGATTCATGGTCTCTTTCATTGTGAATTATGGCGTGCCGCGGGCCGCGCTACGCGAGCATTTCGATGGCTTGGTGAATGCGCTTCAAACACGTTTCGCGGCCCAAGACTTCCAGGGTTTCAAATAGCGGCGGAGCGTTCTTTCGGCCGCACACAGCGACGCGAATGGGCTGGAACATTTGTCCGGCTTTGATATTCAATTGCTCGGCGCCGCCTCGCAGCGCAGCCTCCAAACCGGAATGGCTAAAAGTGGCATCGGCGAGAATTTCGCGAGCCGCACTTAGCACGGCCAGAGCCAGGGCCTTGTCTCCTTTTTGCGGGATCAACTCGGCGGGATCGTAGGGCGCCAGTTCGTCGAGGAAAAAGAAATCGGCCATGGGGACGACGTCGCGCAGGGTTTTCACGCGCTCCTGCAGCAGCGGGGCGATGCGGAGCATCTTGGCTGGATCGGCACGCAGTCCAGCCGCGCAGGCGAACGGCAGCATCTGGCGTGCAAGCTCCTCGACAGGGAGCGTGCGGATGAGCTCGGCATTCAGCCACATCGCTTTCGGGTCGATGGGATCTTCGTCAGTGAAGTTCACTACTGCGTTGTGCCGATGGATGCCCTCGAACGAAAACGCCAGCATCAGCTCCTCGCGCGTCAGCTGCTCGCGATTGTCTTTGGGCGACCATCCAAGCAGACACAAGAAATTGATATAAGCATGCGGCAGAAAGCCGGCGTCGCGGTAGGTCAGAACGCTCACCACGGGACCGTGCTTGCGCTTGGACAGCTTCGATCCATCGGGCGCGATCAACAAAGGCAAATGCGCGAAGTTCGGCGATCCGGCTCCCAGCGCATCGAAGATGAGCACGTGCTTGAACGTATTCGTCAGATGGTCCTGGCCGCGAATGATCTGGCTGATTCGCAGGTCCACGTCGTCGGCGCAGGAAGCCATGTGATAGGTGGGAACGCCGTTGCTGCGCAGCAGCGCGAAATCCTCGATATCGGCCGCCAGCTTGGATTGCTCGCCGTAGACCGCGTCCCGAAAGTCGACCGCGTACGAGCCTTCGCGCGGCACGCGAAACCGCAGCACAAAAGGCTCACCGGAATCGGCGCGGCGCTGGCTCTCTTCCGGCGAAAGTTCGCGCATCCCAGGATTGAAGAGCCATGCGAAGCTGGCGTGCTCCTTTTCCTCGACTGGGGAGGCCGGAGTGAAATCGCGATAGGCCAGTCCCTTTTCGAAGATCGCCCATGCCATCCGCCGGTGCAGGTCTCCGCGTTGGGATTGATGGTACTCTTCGTCCCAGCCCAAATCCAGCCATTTCAGGCCGTCGAAAATCGAATCGAGCGAGGCCTGGGTATTGCGATCGACGTCGGTATCGTCGATGCGCAGGATCATGGTTCCGCCATTTCGGCGGGCGTAGAGCCAGTTGAAGATAAAGGTCCTGGCGCTTCCAATGTGAAGATAGCCCGTCGGCGACGGGGCGAAACGGACACGCAGCATGAAATCTCAGGATACAGGAGCGGAGCCGCTTGGGGACCGGCTCCCTTGCGGCAAGCCGGGTCACGGTCGCGGCTCGGTACCCACCACTCTGCGGAACAAATCCGCGAACTCGGCGATAGAGAGCTGTTCGGCGCGGCGGCTGGTTTCGGGGATCGCATCGAGGATTGCGCGGTCGTAGCTTCCCAACAAATTGTTGCGAATTGTTTTTCGCTTCTGGCGGAAACAGCGGCCGACGAAAGCGAGAAACGCGGTTCGATCCAGGGCGGGGAATTCGACTGATTGCTTCGGCGTCAGGCGGACTACTGCCGAATCCACTTTGGGCGGTGGACGAAAGGCGGCGGCGGGCACGGTGAAGAGCAATTCCGGCGTGCTCAGCAATTGTGTCTGCACGCTTAGGAAGCCATAATCGCGAGTGCCGGGGTGTGCGGTCAGTCGCTCGGCAACTTCTTTTTGCAGCAGGAACACGGCGCGAATCAAGAGCGCATCGAGCCGCAACGTCTTTTCGAGTATCGGCGACGTGATGTAGTAGGGCAGATTACCCGCAACAGCAACCGCGCCCCATTGGGCAAGATCCGCCTTCAAAACGTCGGCTTCTACGAACGTGAGCCGTGGTTCATCGCGGAATTCGGCTCGCAGATACTGCACTAGGACAGGATCAATTTCGATCGCCACCATGCGCTCGGCCCTAGCCAGCAGATGCGAGGTGAGCGCCCCCGGCCGGGCCCGATCTCGAGCACCGTGGCGGTTTTCTCGGGACAGGCGGCGTCGGCGATCCGTTCCAAGATAGCTTGCCTTACGAGAAAGTGCTGGCCTAAACGTTGTCCCAACCGACCATCTTGGCATGGATGTTGTAACCGTTACGGCATGGGCGCGTCTTTAACTCCGGAGGCGGAATGAAAAAGCTCATCGGGTTTATCTCAGTATCGTTGCTCCTGTCATTGCCCGCTCTTGCGCAGGAGAAAGGTGAACATGGCGGCGCGAAGGGTGGCGCAGTGCGTGGCGTCGGCGGGGGGCACATTCCTTCGCATGGTCCAGCGCCGGCTCGGGCTCCCAAGAAGAATGCGCCGGCTCCTGCCGAGCATCAAACGTTCGCCGACAAGCCCGGCCATCCCGAAGCACCGCACGTTCACGCGTCGGGCGATAAATGGATTGGTCATGACACCGGCAAGGACGATCCGCATTACCACCTGGATCATCCGTTCGAGCATGGACGCTTCACCGGTGGAATCGGGAAGGGGCATGTTTGGCGCCTGGCTGGCGGCGGTCCCGGCAGGTTCTGGTTCGGCGGGTTCTATTTCAGCGTAGCTCCCTACGATATTGGCTATTGCGGCGACTGGCTGTGGGACAGCGATCAGATTGTCATCTATGACGACCCCGATCACGTCGGCTGGTATCTGGCCTACAACGTGCGCCTGGGCACTTACGTTCACGTGGAGTTTCTCGGCAACAGCTAGGCTATTGCAAAGCTCTCCGCAGGATGGCGTCTAATTGCAAACGGGCGCAATCGATGTGGGGGAAATCGGTATTGTTTTCGTTAAACAGGAGCGCGAGATCGGTCCCAGCGAAGATCACGCTTCGACGATTGTCGCGCTATCTTAGCAAATGCGCGAGCCGGGTGAGACTTTCACGGTGCGCCGCGGATCGCGACGCTGGCATTCACCAGCTGCATGTAGTATTGATGAACGAGGTCAATTTCGTCGGCGCCGCGGCGTGACAATTTTCACGTTCTGCAAAGAGCCGAACAAATCCGACTGCATGGTGAAACGCGTACCAAACAGCGCAACACGAGCGGAGGCTCCGGGCGTCGATCGCGCGCTGCGAATTCGGCGACCATGTTGACAAGCGGCAGCGGCGAGAGACGAAGAGTTCGGCGATAGCATATGTGCGGCGTCACTGCGGGGATCACGGCAAATTCCGCGCCAGCAGCGGACTCATGCCGGCCGATCAACCCGCCAGATATGCCGCCAGGCGCACGATTGTCCGCCTGCCACCATGGCCCAGACCGCGATTCATTGTCCGCATGCGCCATGGCGAAATTCAGGACGCGATCGCGCGCGGCGTGCGCCTTTGCGAGTTCCTGATAGTAGTGCACCGTTGCGCCGACGCCCAATCCGCCAATGAGGCCGATGCAGCGGGCCAAGAACTGCATCGCTCATCGCGCGTCCTGAAATGGATTCTCAATGACAATTCCAAAGTACTTCTGACCCGCGTTGAAATCCTCCGACCAGATCCGTTGGCATCGGCCCCGTTCAGCGGCGGCGAGGATCATGCCGTCATAGAACCGCACGCCGTACTCCGCGTGAGCCTCCACGGCCCGCCGAACCATATCTCCATCAGGAAGAATCATTCGGATGGGAGCTAACGCATTCAAAATGGCTGTCACCTGTTTGGGCGCCGCGGGTGGAGAAATCTTATGCAAAAGCACGGCAGCGCACTCCGCGAGAACCTGCGTCGACACCAGCATGTGCCCAGCCACGGCTTTCCGCACCAGGTCGTGGGCGATGAGTTGCTTCCTGCGGTCGCTCGGATCGTACGCGTACAACAGGACGTTGGAATCCAGGAAGTCAGGAGCGGGCATGCAAGTCTTCGCGCGTCCAGTTGCGCTTGCCAAGCTTGAACCGGAATTTTTGGAAACTTTGTTCCAACGCGTCGCGCTCCCGGCGTTTGCGCCCCAGCGCGGAATCTTCCGCTGCCACTTGTTCCAAATATTGGCGGATCAACCCGTCAATGTCGTATCACGATCCACGGCAATTTTGCGGACTTTTTGACGAGATCGTCGTCAAGTGAAAGGGTGACTTTCATATGTACCATTATAAGGGAAACCCTTAATACGTGGGGGAAAGCCCCAGGAGTCAACCGCCGATGCGCAGCAATTCCACCTCGAAGATCAGAGTCGCTCCGCCAGGAATCGTCGGCGGACTCCCAGCCTTCCCCGTAAGCGATACTCGCGGGACACACTAGCTCGGCCTTGCCGCCCACCTTCATCTTCTGCAAGCCCTCGGTCCAGCAGGGAATCACCTGGTTGAGGGGGAATTGCGCGGGCTCATTGCGTTTGTACGAGCTGTCGAACTCGGTTCCATCCACCAGCGTGCCGCGATAGTTCACCGTCACGGTGTCGCTGGCCGAGGGCGATCCGCCCGAGCCTGCCCGGAGCTCGCGATAGACCAGTCCGCTTGGGGTCCGCACGGCTCCCGGCTGGGCGGCCGCTTTGTCGAGATACGCTTTGGGATCGCCCGCGCTCGCGCCCGTCCCCGGGGACGATGACGACGAGCATCCAACCAAAACCACTGCGAGGACAGGCAAGAATGGGCGCATGCGTACAGCGTAGCAAGTGCCCGGTTAACTCCGCTATAGTAAAATACTTACCAGTGATCTCTCAGTCGAATCGGCGCGGCTTTCTCCGTTTTGTCGGCGCCGCCGCAACTGGAATAACAGTCCTGCGGACGGTCCTCGCCGAGACCGCCGCCACGCCGCTCGCCGTTACGAAGCTCACCGACACGTTTCTGCTGATCACCGGTGCGGGCGCCAACGTTCTTGCGGTTCTGGGGCCCGACAGCGTGCTGATGGTGGACGGCGGCGCACCCGAGCATTCCGAGGAGTTGCTGAAGCTGATCGCCGTGCACGCTGGGGGCAAACCGGTGCGGGTGCTTTTCAACACTTGCTGGGACACCGATCGCACAGGCTCCAACGAAGCCCTCGGCAAGGCCGGCGCCAAAATCATCGCGCACGAAAACACCAAGCTTTGGCTCGGCGCGGAGTTCGATTCGCGCTGGCGCAAACGCACCTATGAACCGCGCCCCAAAGTCGCGCTCCCGAATCAGACCTTCTACAGCGGGATCCAGAAAATGACTTTCGGCGCGGAGCCAATCGAATACGGCTATCTCATGCAGGCCCACACCGATGGCGACATTTACGTCTACTTCCCCGGCCCCAATATTCTGATGGCGGGCGGCGTGGCCGGCGGAAACTGCTATCCGGTTCTTGATTTCGACACCGGCGGCTGGATCGGTCCAAGCGACCGAGGGGACGCGCGCTATGCCGATTTGGTCGCGCCCAACGGCCTCGTTACCGCGCAAAGGACGCTGCTGAAAGTAACCAACGCCGCTACGCGCATCGTCCCTGGAGATGGGCCGGTGATGACGCGCGCCGACCTCGAGGCCGAGAGCGAAATGCTGGGCACGGTTCGTGATCGGCTGATCAAGCTGATCCGCATGGGTTACGGTCCCAACGAAATGGTGGCAGCCAAGCCGACCGAAGAGTTCGACGCGAAATACGGCGAATCCGGAGCAGTTCATACGCAACGCGTACATGGGGCTGTGGGGGCACGTTCACGAGTTGGGCGGGATCGTTTAATGCGTCACTGGTTCAAAGCTATACCTTTCGTGTACGCCGCTCTCGCGTCTGGAGCGTCGCCGGCGTCCTCCATCGCCGCGCATCGGGCGCTGCTCGATCATTACTGCGTCACCTGCCACAACCAAAAGACGAAAACCGCGAGCCTCACCTTCGACACCATGGATCTCACGCAGGTGGGCAAGAACGCCGCTGTGTGGGAGCGGGCGGTTCGAAAACTGCGTGGAGGGATGATGCCGCCGCCCGGCTTGCCTCGGCCCGACCCGGCGACTGTCAACTCGTTCGTCACGTTTCTTGAAACTTCGCTCGACAACGCGGCGCTGGCTTCGCCCAATCCTGGAACCGTAGCGCTGCACCGTCTGAATCGCGCCGAATACCAGAACGCGATGAAGGACATTCTCGGTGTGGACGTGGACGCCGCCGCGCTGCTTCCCAGGGACGACATCAGCAACGGGTTCGACAACATCGCGAACGTGCTCAAGGTTTCGCCGTCGTTCCTCGATCAGTACATCGCGGCCGCGCGGGCAGTGAGCCGTCAGGCGATCTCGTATCCGCCGCCTACGGAGCCGGTGCGAGCGATCCTGCACGGAGAACCGGTCGATCCCGAAAGTTTGCCGCTTGGCACGCAGGGCGGCATCGCGGTGAAGCATCTGTTCCCCTTCGATGGCGACTATATCTTCAGCATTGCCGGTCCAGACCCGATTTTCACCATCGATGGACTTCCCGTTTCGCTCAGCGGAGGCGGCTTCGTGCACGTTACAAAAGGCGTGCATGAACTGGGCTTGACGTCGCGAGCGCACAGTTTTGCGGAGCCGGATGGCATGCTGCAATCGTTCATTCCGGGCCGTGCGTTTCCTGGTTACGGATTTCCTCCGGGCGGCGCGGGTCCGGGTGGCCGCAGAGGTCCTTCAGGACCGAGCATCGAGATCATTGGGCCTTACTACGCTAGTGGCAAGCCGGTGGAAACCGACAGCCGCGCGAAGATTTTCGTGTGCCAGCCGCCGAGTCAAAGCGAAGAGGCTTCTTGTGCGTCGCGCATACTTTCCGAGGTTGCGCATCGGGCGTTCCGTCGTCCCATCACGGCCAAGGATCTGGCCGCGCCCATGGCGTTCTTCAAGGAAGGCCGGGCGAACTCGGGCACTTTCGAAGGCGGAATTCAGAACGGGATCATCGCGATCCTGGCCAGCCCGAAGTTTCTCTATCGCGCGGAGCCGCCGCCGGCGGGGCTTGCGCCCGGCACAAATTATCGCCTCAGCGATCTGGAACTCGCGTCGCGGCTTTCGTTCTTTCTGTGGAGCACCGTTCCCGATGCCGAGCTGCTGGCCGTCGCCGAGCAGGGCAAGCTGAAAGATCCGAAAGTTTTCGAGGAGCAGGTGCGGCGCATGCTGGCGAGCGAGAAATCGCGATCATTGGTGACGAACTTCGCGTCCGAATGGCTGAAGCTTCGCGACATCGACACTATCGATCCCGATCCGTTTATCTATCCGAACTTCGATGCCAGCCTGCGCAGCGCGTTCCGGCGTGAGCTGGAGCTCTTTGTCGACAGCATCCAGCGCGAGGATCGCAGCGTTCTGGATCTGCTCACGGCCAATTACACCTTCGTCAACGAGCGCCTGGCGCTGCACTACGGGATTCCCAACGTGCGCGGCCCGGAGTTCCGGCGCGTGATTTTGCCGGATTCGAATCGCTACGGTTTATTCGGCAAGGGCGCGGTCTTGATGGTGACTTCGTACGCGAACCGCACGTCGGTGGTGCTGCGCGGCAACTATATTTTGGAAAACATCACCGGCACGCCGCCGTCGCCGCCTCCACCGAATGTCCCGCCGTTTAAGGAATTCAAGGAGGGCGAAAAGCCGCACACGGTGCGCGAGACCATGGAGTTGCATCGCGCCAATCCGACCTGCAACGCCTGTCACGGCGTGATCGACCCGTTGGGATTCGCGCTAGAAAATTTCGACACCGTCGGCGCGTGGCGCACTAAAGACCGCTATACGCGGACCGCCATCGACGCGTCGGGCAAGCTGATGGATGGCACCATCGTCACCGGGCCGGACGATCTGCGGAAGGCGCTGATGTCGCGTCCGGCCGAATTCGTCCAGACCATGACGGAGAAGTTTTTGATCTATGCGCTGGGCCGCGGGCTGTCGCCATACGATATGCCGACCGTGCGCAAGATTGTCCGCGATGCCGCGCGCGACAACTACCGGTTCTCGTCCATCGTGATGGGAATCGCGGAGAGCGCGCCGTTTCAAATGGAGAGAACGCCGGAAGCTGTCCAGGTCGCCGCATCAGAGCCGCGACCGTCAGGGAGCCGGTAGGAGCGATTGAATGTTCATTACCAAGAAACATATTGAGCGCCGCACGTTCTTACGCGGCATGGGTGCCGCTGTGGCGTTGCCGTTACTCGACGCGATGATTCCGGCTCGCACGGCGCTCGCCCAGACCGCAGCCACTCCCACGCCTCACATGGGATTCATCTACTTCCCGCACGGCGCCATCATGGAACACTGGACGCCCAAGACGGAAGGAACCAACTTCGATCTCCCTACGATTCTGAAACCGCTCGCCCCCTTCCAGAAACAACTGACCGTGGTAAGCGGTCTGGAGAACAAGCCCGCCATCAGTCCCGCCGTGCACGCCATCACGCCCGGCACTTGGTTGAACTGCGTGCATCCGCGCGCGAGTCAGGATCCCTTCTGCGGTCCAACCATCGATCAGATTGCGGCAGCGCATATCGGGCAGGACACGCCATTGCCGTCCATCGAACTGGCGATCGAAGGCCGTGGCGGCGGTGGCTCGTGCGATCGCGACTTTGGCTGCAGCTATTCCGGGACCATTTCGTTCCGCACGCCAACCACGCCGCTTCCCATGGAAACCGAGCCGCGCAAAGTGTTTCAGAGCCTGTTCGGCCAGGGCGATACGGCAACTGAGCGCAAGATTTTAGGCAAGCAATATGCGAGCATTCTCGACCTGGTTTCCACCGAAGCCACCGATCTGCAGCGCACGCTTGGTCCGCAGGATCGCGCAATGCTGAGCGATTACCTCGACACGATTCGCGAAGTGGAGCGGCGCATTCAAAAGATGGAAGCGCACGATCTCTCGCACGTCGATATCCCCAACGCGCCCGCCGGAACGCCGCCGCAGTTCGAACAGCATGTCAATCTGATGTTCGATCTCACCGCGCTCGCTTACCAGGCAAACATGACGCGAGTCTTCAGCATGATGATAGCGGCCGAGGTGAGCAATTTGACGTACAACCAGATCGGCGTTCCCGACGCGTTCCACCCGCTGTCGCATCACAACAATGAGCAGGCCAAGATGGACCGGCTGGTGAAGATCCAGACCTATCACACCGGTCTTTTCGCGAAGTTCCTGGCGAAGCTGCAGAAGATGCCGGATGGCGACGGCAGCATGCTCGACCACTCCATGATTCTTTACGGCAGCAACATGAGCAACAGCAATATGCATAACCACTACCCGCTGCCGACGGCGCTAGTGGGCGGATGGAAGACTGTCAAAGGCGGACAGCATCTGAAGTATCCTGATCAAACGCCGCTCGCGAACATGCTGCTGACGGTGCTGGATCGCGCCGGTGTTCCCTTGGATCATCTGGGCGACAGTTCCGGCAAGTTCGCGGAGGTTTAACATGCGCTCCGCGATTCTGTTTGCCGCCGCGCTGCCCTTGCTTGCGGGTGTCGCGGGCGATGCGTCCCTTGTAGAAGTCGTGAAATCGGGCAACCGTCAGGCTGCCATTGGACTCATCAACCAGCATGCCAACGTTAATGCAGCCGCGCCCGACGGTACTAGCGCATTGATGTGGGCTGCGCATAACGGCGATGCGGAATTGGTGGCGCGTCTGTTGAAAGCCGGCGCCGATGCAAAAGCAAAGCAACCAGTTTGGCGCGTCGCCCATGTCGGAAGCGGCGTTCATCGGGAATGTCGAGATCCTCGGCGCACTGCTCAAGGCCGGCGCCGATCCCGATTCGCCGGGAGCCGATGGCCAAACGGCATTGATGCTGGTCGCGCGCACCAGCAACGTTGATGCCGCGCGGTTGTTGATCGAGCACGGCGCTCACGTGAATGCCGCCGAGAAGCAAAGAGAACAGACAGCGCTGATGTGGGCTTCAGCCGAGAGCCAGCCAGCTATGGTACGCGAACTGATCGCACATGGCGCCGATGTCAACGCCAGGGAGCATGTGAACGAAAATGTCGCGCAGGTCAGTCCGGAACCGCGCGCCCAGCATCTCTCGTACGGCGGATTGACGGCCATGCTGTACGCCACTCGCGAGGGCTGCTTCACGTGCGTGCAAGCCTTGGTGGATGGCGGTGCGAAGTTGAACATGACGGATCCCGAAGGCGTCACGCCGCTGATCGAGGCCATCGCCAACGCGCATTTCGATACTGCGAAATATCTGATCGCGAAGGGCGCCAATGTGGACAAATGGGATTGGTGGGGGCGCAGCCCGCTCTATTTGGCCGTGGACATGAACACCATTCCGCACGGCGGAAGAGCGGATGGGCCGTCGCTCGATGAGACGACGCCGCTCGATATCATCGAACTCCTTTTGGACAAGGGCGCAAATCCCAATTTGCAATTGAAGCTGCTGCCGCCGTACCGCAGCGTGGGTGCTGACCGTGGGGTCGACATCATGTTGAGCATCGGCGTTACGCCGCTGATCCGCGCTGCCAAAGCGTTGGATGCTCCCGCCATCAAGTTGCTGCTGGCGCATGGCGCGTTGGTGAATCTTCCAAACAATCGCGGCATCACGCCGACTATGGCGGCCGCGGGGGTGGGTTCCGTGGACGCCGATACTCGCGGAACCTACACGACTCCCGACGTGCAACAACGGTCGCTCGCGTCGCTCGGCCTGCTACTCGCCGCGGGTGGCGAAATCAACGCGACGGAAAGCCGAGGCCAAACGGCGCTGCATGGCGCGGCGTTCTGGGGTTGGAACGATGTGGTGCAATTCCTGGTGGATCATGGTGCAAACGTGAACGCGACAGATCGCCAGGGTAAGACTCCCGTCGATTCGGCGATGGGGCGTGCGGGCGGCAATAGCCGGGGCGGCCAGCGCATCGACGTTCATGAAGATACCGCGGCGTTGCTCAAGAAGCTGGGCGCAATGGCGGCGAAGTAGGATCGCTATTTGTGAACAGGCTTGGCGTTGAACTCTTCGTCGGTGACGACGTCAGCCCCAGGTGATACCGCCGCGGCTGGTGTTGAACTGGATGCCGCCTTCCTTGGGTGAGGCGCCATGCCAGTGCACAACTCCGGGTGGACAATAGTGCGTTTCCCCGGCGCGTAATTCGACCACCGGTCCGCCTTTCTCCTGATAGAGCCCGACGCCTTCCTCGACTAAAATGATCTGCCCGCCTTCGTGGCTATGCCATTTCGTGCGCGCGCCGGGCCCGAAGTAGAAGCGCACGGAATTGCCTTGCGAGTTTTCTTTGAGGGGTTTCACCTCTCCGCCGGTGAAGTTGGGATTGGGTTTGTCCTGCGAATACGCGATCACGCATGCCGAAAGCAGAATCGCGAGCTTTAGTTTTCGTTTCATTCCATCAGCCTCTCAAGTATTTATTGAAGAAATCGAGCGTGCGAGTCCACGCCAACTTGGCCACGGCTTCGTCGTAGCGCGGCGTGGTGTCGTTGTGGAAGCCGTGATTGACGCCGTCGTAGATGTAGGCGGTGTAGGTGACGTGGTTCGCCTTGAGCGCTTCTTCATAGGCCGGCCAGCCATCGTCGATGCGCTTGTCCAGGCCGGCATATTGCAGCAGCAGCGGCGCCTTGATCTTGGCGACATCGGCGGCCGGCGGCTGGGCGCCGTAGAAAGGCACGGCGGCTGAAAGATCCGATCCCAAGCGGACCGCGAGCTGATTGGCGATGCCGCCGCCGAAACAAAATCCAACCACGCCGATTTTGCCGGTGCAATCCGGACGCGCCTTGCAGCCACCGTGCGGCCGCGACGAAATCGTTGGCCATCTTCGGCGCGATCTACTGTTCCAAAAATCTTCGCGCCTTTTTCGTCGTCGCCAGGATAGCCGCCAACACTGGTCAAGCCATCGGGTGCGAACGCGATGAAGTTGGCTGTCCCCAAACGCCGCGCGACATCTTCGATGTAGGGATTCAATCCGCGATTTTCGTGGACCACCAGCACGCCCGGGTAGTTTTCCGCCGCCGGCGGGACGAACCAGGTAGCCTTTGATGCTGCCATTGCCTTCAGGCGACGGCACGGTTACGTACTCGGTCTTGATGCGGCTGTCGTCCTTGGGGACTTGCTCGGCCCACGCGTAATTGGGGCGGAGGCTTTCCCAAATCGCCGTCGCGGTGAGGCCGCCGGTGGCGAACTTCTTGGCGCCGTCGAGGAAATCCCGGCGCTGGATATCGCCGTGAACGTAGCGATCGAAGAGGTCGAGCAGTTCTTGCGGGTAATCGGACGCCGTCTTGCGATCCATAGGGACGTGACTCCTTTTCAGGCGAAAGGATATCACATCGGTAACCGCTCGCTCACGCGCGCGGCTCGGTTTAGCGCTCGATTCGGATTTATGACGCCATCACTTCGGTGAAGACCGTGCGGAACTTGGCCATCTCGGCGTCAGTCCCGATCGATACGCGGATCATCGTGTTGAGGGGCGGGAACGGACGGCCGATCGCCACGCCTTTCGCGAGCAGCGCGGCCTGCATCTGCTTGGCGTCGCGCCCGGTCTCGATCATGATGAAGTTGGCCTGAGGCCCGATGAACTTAAAGCTCTTCTCGGTGAGCCAGTCACAGAGCTCGTCGCGCGTATGAACGATCTTGGCCTTGCGTTCCTCAAGCATCTTAGGGCCGAGATCGAGCGCGGCGAGCACCGCCCGCACGCTGACGATACTGATCACGTTATTGCGATAGGGCTCCATCTTCGCGATCAGATCGGGCCGGCCGGCGATATAGCCGACGCGCAGCCCCGCCATGCCGTAGATCTTCGAGAAGGTGCGAGTCACAAGGACATCCTTACCCTCCTTCACGAAACGGAACGAGCTGGAGGCCTCGGGCGAGGTTGCGTAGTGCAGGTAGGCTTCGTCAACCAGCACGCGCGTGTTCTTCGGAAGATTTGCAACCAGCCAAGCGAGGTCGTCGCTAGTGGTGATGGTAGACGTCGGGTTATTGGGATTGACGATGTAAATCAGCCCGCCGCCGGCTTTGTCCGCTTCGGCCGCAAGCCGTCGAACATCGGGAGCCATCCTGGCATTCAGAGGCGTCTCGATGACCGGATGCCCTTTGTAGCGAGTGAGCTCGGGAGCTGCCTCGTAGGTCGGCATCGGAATGATGAGCGGCAGCGTGGGCGAGGTGAACGCCTCAACGGCGGCGTGCAGCGGTTCGCTGGAGCCGGCGCCGACGAGGATCTGGTCGGCGCTCAGGCCTTCGTTCGCCGCGAGCTTGGCGTAGAAGGCAGGGAATTCCTGGTAATGATAGCGATTCGAGCTGCCGATCACTTGCGCCATGGCTTCCACGGAAGCTTGCGGAGGTCCTTCGGGAAACTCGTTGCCATTGATCCACACCGTGTCGGGCGGTGCGACGCCGGAAAGCTTGGCACGTTGTGCGAATGCGGCCTCGGTGAGGCCGGCTGCGATCATTCCTGCAAAAGCTCGTCGGGAAAACATATCTGCTCCTCTCGCCTCCTGTGTTGTGAATGATGCAGAGCGACGCGGGCTGCGATGAGCGTGAGGCGGATGGGCCGTGGCCTCTGGACGCCAGGATAGCATAACAACTGGCGCACTTGCGGGGAACTAAACTAGGAGCATGACTTCAGATCGCACGTTATTTGTTACCGGAGCTTCCGGGCAGCTTGGCCGGCGGGTGGTGGAGCTTCTGTTGGATAAAGGAGCGGGCAAGATCGTGGCCGGAACGCGCAAGCCGGAGAAGCTGGCGGATTTGGCGGCGCGCGGCGTGACAGTTCGCCATGCCGATTTTGAGAACGCCGGGGAGCTGGAGGCGGCGCTGGCGGGAGTAGATCGGGTGCTGATCATCAGCACTGACGCGATTGACCGCCCCGGTCGAAGGCTGGCGCAGCACAAAGCGGCGGTAGCCGCGGCCGCGAGTGCGGGGGTGAAGCACGCGGTGTATACGTCGATGCCGAATCCGGAGACTTCGCCGGTAGTTTTCGCGCCGGACCATTTGGGCACCGAGCAAGCGCTCAAGGCGAGCGGTCTCACGTATACGATTCTTCGCAACTGCTGGTACATGGATTTCCTGATTCCGGGGCTCGCGGCCGCCGTGGCGTCGGGGAAGCTGACTACGGCCACCGGAAATGGCGCCGCACCCTACGTCACGCGCGAGGATTGCGCGCAGGCAGCGGCCGCGGCGCTGGCATCCACGGACACGAGCGATAAGACCTGGAACATCACCGGACCCGAATCGGTAACCTATGCGGAACTCGCGAAGCTGGCCAGCGAACTGACGGGCCGCCCAGTAGCCTTTGAATCCGTGACTCCGGAAGAGCGAACTGCGCAGCTGATCGCGGCGGGAACGCCGGAATTCATCGCAAAGCTGCTGGTTTCCAGTCAAATGGCCATCGCGCAAGGCAAGATGGGCACGCCGACGTCGGCGGTGAAGGAACTGAGCGGGCGAGAGCCGATGAGTGTTCGCGAATTCCTGTCGGCGAGGCGTGAGGCATTGATGCCGGCGACACAGACCGCGGGGCGTTGATCCTATGCGTCTAT
Source organism: Bryobacterales bacterium (assembly GCA_963772905.1). Classification (GTDB taxonomy): domain Bacteria; phylum Acidobacteriota; class Terriglobia; order Bryobacterales; family Bryobacteraceae; genus Palsa-89. Next base: position 352,065 of record CAVYZD010000004.1, read on the forward strand.
TAGTGCTTTTCCTGCTGGTTGGTGCGAGTGCATTTGCTCAGGAGCAGATACCTGCGGTCGACCCGGCAAAACGCGCAGCGATCGAAGACCTGCTTTCGCTGATGATTCGGGAGCGGCTTGATTTTGCGAGGATCAAGCCGGAGTACATAAAGCTGTACGACGAAACTTTCACCACCGAAGAGCTGACCGGGATTGTGGCATTTTACAAGTCGCCGCCCGGGCAGGCGTACCTCGCAGAGCTGCCCGCACTGACGTCAAAGAGTGTCGACCTGGCGGGCAAGATCATGGCCGATTCAATGCAGCAGATCCAGGCGGTGAGCGCCGTCTGGAGCGAGAGCATGAAGAAAAAGTATGGAGAATCCGGCGACAAGTGAGCAAGGTCCTCTATCACGCCGAGGGTGGCATCGCGCTCATCACACTCAATCGCCCGGAGCGGCGCAATGCGCTGGATCAGGAGCTTATCACCGAGGTCCGTGACGCGCTGGGCATGTCGGCCAAAGATGACAGTGTCCGCGTCGTTGTGGTTCGTGGTTCCGGCAAAGACTTCTGCTCCGGCATGGACCTCCGCACATTTGAGGGCGACCGGGCACGCGATTTGCCACGCTTTCAAGCCGAGGCTCGCAACATGGCGGGGCTTCTATTGGACATGCGGCGGCATCCGCGTCCGATTGTGGCGGCGGTGCAGGGGCGGGCGCTGGGCGGCGGGTGCGGGATCGCGACGGCGGCGGATCTGGTGCTGGCGGCGGAACCGGCGCAATTCGGATATCCGGAGATCAACATCGGATTCGTGCCAGCGATCGTGATGGCGATTTTGCGGCGGTCGGTATCAGAAAAGCGGGCGTTCGATTTGATCACATCGGGCCACGCGATCCCGGCGCAGACGGCGCTGGAGTACGGGATGATCAATCGAGTGTTCGCCGCTGAAACATTCGAGCAGGAAGTAGAGGGGTTTGTCCAGGGCCTAGCGGCGAAGTCGACGTCGGGTTTGATGCTGGCGAAAGAACTGTTTTATCGCACGGATGCGATGCAGTTTGAAGCTGCGATCGATGCAGGCGCGGAGGTAAATGCTTTTGCACGAACTACGCAGGATTTCGAGCGCGGGATTGAAAGGTTTCTCAAGAAGCCCTGACCAGGAAAACCGCGACCTCGGCGAAGAGGTTCGGCAGAAATGTGACCTGCCGCGCGCCTGCGAGGAAGATGCGCTTCTCAATTGTCCAATTCTGCAACTGAACCAGGCCCTCGAAATCGTCGACGGTGAAGAAGTGGATGTTGGGCGAATCGAACCAATCATGCGGGAATAGTCTGGTCTTGGGGGCGCGGCCGGTGAACAGATGCGCCAGCCGTACGCTCCAGTGGCCGAAGTTCGGGAAGGCGACGATGGCGCGGCGACCAACGCGCAGCATCTCGCGCAGGACTTTCAGCGGCGCGCGGGATTCCTGGAGCGTCTGGCTCAGGATCACGTAATCGAAAGCCTGGTCGGGAAGATCGGCGAGCGCGTCCTCGATGTCGCTATGAAAGACGGACACGCCGCGGGAGATGGCTTGCCGGACTTTGGCTCCCTCGATTTCGACGCCGCGCGCGTCGACGCGTTTGTTCTCGGCCAGCCAGGCGAGCAACTCACCTTCGCCGCATCCGAGGTCGAGCACGCGGGCGTTGGGTTCGATGATCGCGCTGATGATCGCGTAATCGCTGCGGCCAAGCAGGTTCGGAACGAACGATTCGGACAACTTTAGGATTTCTCCCGGAACGTGCTCGCCAGAAAGCCGCGGACCAGTTCGGTTTGTTCTGCGACATTCACCAGGAACGCATCGTGGCCGTAGGTGGAGGGCAGGTCGCAATAGGCGACGTCGCAGTTGCGGCCACGCAAGGCGCGGACAACGTCGAGCGATTGATAGCTTGGATACAGCCAATCCGACGAGAAGCTGATCACGAGGAATCGCGATTTCACGCCGTCGAACGCGGCGCTCAAGGAGGGGCGTCCGGCGGTGAGATCGAAGTAGTCCATGGCCTTGGTGATGTACAAGTACGAATTCGCGTCAAAGCGATCGACGAACTGGCTGCCTCGATATCGCAAATAGCTTTCCACTTCGAACTGATCCTGGTCGCGCAGCCGGCGCCCGAATTTCTCGCGCATAGAGGCGTCGCTCATGTAGGTGATGTGCCCCACCATGCGCGCGACGGCCAGGCCCCGTGCGGGCGGACGCTTGCCATAATAGTTGCCTTCGTTCCAATCGACGTCGGCCATGATGGCTTGCCGTCCCACTTCGTTGAACGCGATCTGTTGCGGGCTGTGGCGCGCCGTTCCTGCGATGGGGATGGAAGCGGCGACCGCATCGGGATAAGCTACCGCCCATTGCAGCGCTTGCATGGCGCCCATGGATCCGCCGGCGACAGCCAACAGCCGCTCGATTCCGAGATGATCGACCAGCATCTTTTGCAAGCGGACCATGTCGGGGATGGTGACTGGCGGGAACGACATCGCGTAGGGGCAGCCGGTTTCCGGATTGATGGAGCCAGGGCCGGAACTGCCGCGGCAGCCGCCCAGGATGTTCGAGCAAATCACGAAGTATTTGTCGGTGTCGAAGCCTTTGCCTGGCCCGATCATGCTGTCCCACCAACCCGTGGCGCCCGTGATTTTGTCGGTGCCGGCGGCGTGCGCGTCGCCCGTGAAGGCATGCAGAACCAGGATCGCGTTGCTCTTGCGCGCGTTCAATTCGCCGTACGTTTCATAGGCGACATCCACGGGCGCAAGTGTCGTGCCGCAGTCGAGCTCCATCGAATCAAATTGGACGGTTTGAGTTTCGGTGATCATCAAGTGGAACGGATCACCGGAAATCTTCCTGCAGCCGATCAAGCGCCGCGGCGCCAGGGCACAGCTTTTGATAAGGAAGTTTGGTCAATGCGATGTCGGTGGTCTTGTTCAGCTCGTGCATATCGGGGACGGATTCGTCCAGGTACAGCAGGCCTGTGACGACTTCACCTTTGCCATGGTGCTCTTCCAGATAGTCCATCACCTTGCCGCGATCGGTTGGATCGTAGTTAGGAGGGACGCCTTTGAATCGCACCATGCTTCCATCATGCATGGTAACGTTGACGGCGCCGTTCTGGCCAATCTGTGCCAGGATCTCATTCGCGGGTGGAACAAAATCGGCGGCGGGCGGAACAAAATCGGCCTCGGTTGCTTTGAGCTCGTGCTGGCGAGTGTAGAGATAACTTTTGGTGGAACCTTCGTGATCGTTGAACGTAACGCAGGGCGAGATGACGTCGACCAAGGCGAAGCCGCGATGCGAGATGGCGGCCTTGAGAATCGGCACGAGCTGTTCCTTATCGCCCGAGAAACTGCGCGCGATGAAGGTAGCGCCGATGTTCAACCCGAGCATCACCGAATCGATGGGCGCCATGCGATTGGGTTCGCCGCGTTTGCTCTTGGAGCCCACGTCGGCGGAGGCGGAAAATTGGCCCTTGGTGAGCCCGTAGACGCCGTTGTTTTCGATCACGTAGACCATCCGCACGTTGCGGCGGATGGCGTGGCACATGTGGCCGAGACCGATGGACAGCGAATCGCCGTCGCCTGAGATTCCGATGCAAACCAGTTCACGATTCGCGGCGTTGGCGCCAGTGGCGATAGGTGGCATGCGGCCGTGGGCGGAGTTGAGCCCGTGCGCGCCATTGACGAAATAGGCAGGCGTTTTCGATGAACAGCCGATGCCGCTCAGTTTGGCGATCATGTGCGGCGGTGTAGCCACTTCCCAGAAGGCGCGGGTGATGGCGGCGGTGATGGAGTCGTGCCCGCATCCGGCGCACAGAGTGGACATCGTCCCTTCGTAGTCGCGAATGGTGAGGCCCAGATCGTTGCGCTGCAGGCTGGGATGCGTGGCGACGGGTTTGACGATGGATGGCATGTTATTTCCTGACCTTCACGACGGCCTCGGCCATCTCAGTTTCCACGCCGAGCTCAGCCAGCACGCCATCGATTACGTGGCGCGCACTCAGTGGGAATCCACCGTACACCAGCACGGAGCGTAGCTTGTTTTTTGGAACACTGGTTTCGAGCGTCAACAAAGAGCGAAGCTGGGCATCGCGATTTTGTTCGATCACGAAGCAGGTCTCGTGTTCGCTTAAGAATGTCTCCACGGTATTGTCGAAGGGAAAACCGCGCAGGCGCATGAAGTCACCGATTACGCCGCGCTCCGCGAGCAGATCGAGCGCCTCGCGAACGGCCGGGTCGCATCCGCCGAGAGTAATCACGCCGAAGCTCGCACCCTTGCGGCGCTGGATCACCGGAGCCGGCACAAACTTCGCCGCCGCTTTGTGCTTTCTCAGCAGGCGATCCATGACTTCTTGATATTCGTCGGGCGTTTCGGTGTAGCCACCGAATTTATTGTGGCCGGAGCCGCGAACGAAATACGACGCCTTGGGATGCACGCCGGGCAGTGTGCGCGCGGCGATTTGGTTTTCGTCTTCGTTGGTGTAGCGCTGAAATTTGGGAAGCGCTTCGATCTCTTCGAGGCTCAAAACGCGTCCGCGATCGGGTTGATAGCGGTCGTTCCACTGGAGGCGCGGGACCACCCAATCGTTCATGCCGATGTCGAGATCGGACATGAGAAACACCGGCGTCTGGAAGCGCTCGGCAAGATCGAACGCGACAGGAGCGAATTCGAAGCACTCGGCCGGATTCGACGGAAACAGCAGAATATGTTTGGTGTCGCCGTGCGAAGCGTAGGCGCATTCAAGGAGATCGCCTTGTTGGGTACGCGTGGGCATGCCGGTGGATGGGCCGACGCGTTCCACATCGATGATCACGGCGGGAATTTCGGCGTAGTAGGCGAAACCAAGCAGCTCGTTCATCAGAGAAATGCCTGGCCCGGCGGTGGAGGTGAAAGCGCGCGCACCATTCCAAGCGGCGCCGATTACCATTCCAATAGCAGCGAGTTCGTCCTCGGCCTGGATGATGATGTAGTTGTTCTGGCCGGTTTCAGGATCTTTGCGATACTTCTCGCAGAAGACCTTGAAGGCATCCATGGCGGAGGTCGATGGCGTGATGGGATACCAGGCCGCGACGGTGGCGCCCGCGTACACGCAACCGAGCGCGACCGCGGTGTTACCGTCGATCAGAATCTTGTCGTGGTTGGCGTCCATCTTTTCCAGATGGAACGGCAGCGGGCAATCGAAATGATCGCGGGCGTAATCGTATCCCAGGCGCAGCGCGCGGGTATTTGATTCGCTGAGCTTCTTTTTGCCCGCGTACTTCTCTTCGAGCAGCGCGGCGACGATTTCCATGTCTACTTGAAGGGCGGCCACCAAGGTTCCCGCATACGCGATGTTCTTCATCAGGATGCGCTCGCGCGGATCGCGGAAGTTATCGTTGCACAGCTGCGCGAATGGTACGCCGAGGAAATGCACGTCGTCGCGGAGCAACGCGGGGTCGAGCGGCCAGCTGGAATCGTAGAGCAGATAGCCGCCTTCACGGACTTCCTGAACGTCGCGCGCGTAGGTCTGCGAGTTCATCGCGACCATCAGATCGTAATCGAGCGATCGCGCCGTATAGCCGTTCTTATTGACGCGAATCTCATACCAGGTGGGCAAGCCCTGGATGTTGGACGGGAACAGATTCTTGCCGGACACGGGAATCCCCATCCGAAAGATGGCCTGCATGAGCAGACCGTTGGCGCTGGCCGATCCGGTTCCGTTAACATTTGCCAGCTTCAGAGCAAAATCGTTTACGCGGTTACGCATGACTCGGAGTTTACCGGCCTCCCGGCATAAGGAATGAGCAGCTCAAACTTCTGCATGTCCCAAGCTGCCGTGGGACATCGCTCGGCGCAGAGCCCGCAATGCACACACAGGTCCTCATCCTTGGCCATGATACGCGCGGTTTGCGGCAGCGGGGCGGAGACGTATAGGTCTTGCGTGAGATTGATGGCTGGGGCCGAAAGGCGATGGCGCAGGTCGTCCTCTTCGCCGTTGCGCGTGATGGTGAGGCACTGCACCGGACAAATGTCGATGCAGGCGTCGCACTCGATGCAACGCGGAGGCGTGAACACAGTCTCGACATCGCAGTTCATGCAGCGCAGGACTTCGCGCGCCGTTTGTTCGGCGGAGAAGCCCAACTCGACCTCGATGTTCATCTGCTGGAAGCGCCGCGTGAGGTCGACATGCTGCATCTTTTGGCGCTTCGACGGATTGTAGTCGTTGTGATAGCTCCACTCGCTGATCCCCATCTTCTGGCTGATGAGGTTCGCGCCTTGCGGCAGGCGCTCGGTAATTGGCACGCCCTGGCAATAATTGTGGATGGAGATGGCGGCCTGATGCCCGTGCTCGGCGGCCCAGATGATGTTCTTGGGTCCCCAGGCAGCGTCGCCACCGAAGAAAATGCCTTCGCGCGAGCACTGCATCGTCTTTTCGTCGACAACGGGCATGTCCCATTTGTCGAATTCGATACCGATGTCGCGTTCGATCCACGGGAACGAATTTTCCTGGCCGATGGCGAGGATCACGTCGTCGGCGGGGAGAAAAACAGTATCGATGGTCTTTGACTTCTTGGCTTGCGCGTCCCATTCCAGGCGCTCGAAATCCATGCCGATGAGCTTGCCGCTCTCGACGACGAAGCGCACGGGCGCGTGATTGACCAGGATCTCGACGCCTTCTTCCTCGGCGTCTTCCAGCTCCCAAGGCGAGGCTTTGAAGAATCCGCGCGGGCGCCGCGCCATCACTTTGATATCTTTTCCACCCAGGCGGCAGCTGGAGCGGCAACAGTCCATGGAAGTGTTGCCAACGCCGATGATCAACACCTTCTCGCCGATGGAATCGGTGTGGCCGAAGGCGATGGATTCCAACCAATCGATGCCGATGTGGATGCGATCGGTATCGTGGCGGCCGGGGATGTCGAGTTCTTTGCCGCGCGGCGCGCCGGTGCCGACGAAGATCGCGTCGAAGTTCTCGGCCAGCAGCGCCTTCATGCTGGTGATGTCCGAGTTGTAGCGGATCTCGACGCCCATGTCGAGAATCTGATTGATCTCGTCCATCAGCACGGCTTCGGGCAAGCGAAACGCGGGGATGTTGGTGCGCATCAGCCCGCCGGGCCGGTCGTACTTCTCAAACATGACCACTTCGTAGCCGAGCGGCATGAGGTCGTTCGCCACGGTGAGCGAGGCCGGTCCAGCGCCGATACACGCGACGCGCTTGCCGTTTTTCTTGCTCGGGATTTTGGGAAGGCGGTCGGCGATGTCATCGCGCAAGTCGGCCGCGACGCGTTTGAGACGGCAGATGGCGACGGGTTTGCCATCTACGCGGCCACGCCGGCAGGCCGGTTCGCAGGGACGATCGCAAGTGCGCCCGAGAATCGCGGGGAACACATTCGACTCCCGGTTGAGCATGTAGGCGTCGGTATAGCGGCCTTGCGCGATCAGGCGGATGTATTCAGGAACGTTGGTGTGGGCTGGACAGGCCCATTGGCAATCCACAACTTTGTGGAAGTAGTCCGGGTTGCTGACGTCGGTGGCTTTCAAACGTGGATCCTCTCGATCTCAGCCATAATACTCAACGGTCAATCAGTCAGGTCGTTGGAGACAGGTAAATTTGTATGGCTTTATTGTACATCCGGCAGGGCGTGGGGTGGGACCTTGCATGCAACTACCATACGAGGGCGTGAAGGCCGCGGATGAAGCGGAAGTGCGCGTCGCGAGTGACGAGTCGCATTCGATGCTGACGGGTCAACGCGGCGATCCACAGATCATTGGTTGGAATCGGTGTGCCAGCGGTTTTCAGTTCATGTCGGATTTCGGAGTAGCGCTCGGCGGTTTCGCGAGCGATGGGAAGGAGATCGAAAAACGGGAGATTTGATGTGAGCCAAGCCTGATAGGAAGCCCGCAATCGTGACTGTTGGATGCCATATAAGTATTCACCGAGGACGATAACGGGAATCGCCAGCTCTGTTTCGCGCTCAAGAGCGAGCAGCAGTTTCTCATCGCCGTCAGCAAATGCAGAGAGGGCATTCGTATCGAGGATTACCGCCACTCGTCCTCTTCAATTTGCTCGAATTCCTGTTCGAGGATGCGATTGATCCGCTTTGTTTCCTTGTGCAGACTGCGCAGGCCGCCAAATGCGCTCATCCAGGCTGGGGCGGACCGTTTGTTTTTCGAAGAATCGCCAACGCCACGCTGCAAGTGTTCCCGCACCGCTTCGGTCAGAAGATCCTTGAGCGGTACACCTCGTTCCGCAGCCGTGGCTTTGGCCTTTCGAAACAGAGTGTCCGGGATTTCGACGGTGGTTTTCATAATTCCCATCTTCCCATAAATATGGGCTTAGCGAAAAGCAGGCTACTCGATTTTGCATGCATCTTTTGAAGGCAGCTCGGATGATCTATCTAAGAAGCATTATGGCCGGAATCGTGGCCGTTGTGGTATGCACGATATTAGCCGCGGGTGTTGCTTTGCTGATCGTCACGCGAATGGGCGGTTATTGGGGCTGGGATTTCTGGCCAGTTGGTGGTGTTTCCGTGCTTCTCACTTTCGCGGCGGCTTCTACTGGGAGTTCCGAAGGATGTCAAAGCGGCGGAGTTCGCCTTCAGGCTAAGCGCGGTCTCGGCGACTTTCAAGTCGCCGCGAAACGACTGGATGGGCTAAGCTGAATCGGCATTCCGCGACGCGCTCGAATAGCGCCGCTCCAGGCTCTCAAACTGCCTCCGCCGCGCCCAGCCGTGGCTATGCAGCCAGTAGCGCCACAAAACCCGCAGGATCGATAGTCCGTAGACCGTGCTCTGCACAAAAGAAGCCGACGAAGCCTGCGGAAAATAGCGCGTCGGCACGGGCACTTCGGCGATCCGCAGTTTCAAAGCGACGAACTGCGCCATGATCTCCTGGTCGAAAATGAAGTCGTCGGAATTCATCGCCAGGTTCACACTCTCGAGCGCCGCCCGGGTGTATGCGCGATAGCCCGTATGATATTCCGACAGCTGCAGCCCGAAGCTGTGGTTCTCGAGCCCGGTCAGGAAACGATTGGCGATGTACTTCCACCACGGCATGCCCTGGCGCATGGGATGCCCACCCAGCAGCCGGGAGCCGAGCACCACATCTGCCTCGCCTTTGCGTATGGGATCGATGATTTCGGGAAGCAGCCTGGGATCGTACTGATAATCCGGGTGCACCATAACAATGATGTCGGCGCCCGCGCGCAGCGCTTCGCGATAGCACGTTTTCTGATTCGCGCCGTAACCGTAATTGCGGTCGTGCACGAACAGTTCCAGGCCCAGGCTGCGGGCGATCTCGATGGTTTCGTCGCGGCTGCCGTCGTCCACCAGAATCACCAGGTCGACCACGTCGTGCGGAAGCTCGGCATAGGTCATGCGCAACGTCTTGGCGGCGTTGTAGGCCGGCATCACCACCACGACCTTGGATTTAGCCGCTGGCGGGGTCATTATCCAGTACCGCGGTCACCACAAATTGATATGCGAAGAGCGTCTTCCAAAGCCTGGCCAGACGATAGCTGAACCATTCCGAGGCGCGCAGAAGCGGGGAGGTGCGCGGAGCGAACGCCCGCTCGAACGGAACGCTGGTTACATCCACCGAGCGAACGCGAAATCCGCTGTCGCGCAAAAGCTCCCGCCAGCCGGGCCAGGTATAAAAACGGAGGTGGGTGCGATCGAACAGCCCTTGATCGTGCTGCGGGAAGCGGCCCAGGAGGATTTGCGAACGGAAGTAAATATTTCCGCTGTTCGGCAGCGAGGCGATGAGCTGCGCTCCCGGCCGCATGACGCCGCGCAGTTCATCCAGCAAGTCGCTCGGGCGACGTAAGTGTTCCAGGATATCGGCGCAAATCACATAGTCGAATTGTTGGTACATCCGCGGCAAACCCTGGTCTAGATCTCGCTCGATCAGTTCGACGGAAGATGGAAAATCGGGACGATGCGCGCCGGGACGGTCGATCCCAGTCACGCGAAAACCTCGCCGGGCGAGCGCTCCCGCCAGGTATCCATTGCCGCAGCCAGTGTCCAACACCGCGTGGTCACCACCTTCGGCGGGAAACAGGCGCAGCAACGCGGAATGACTGCTGTACGGGCTGGCTTTCCACTGGTACACCAGGGCCGGCGACGCGCCGCTGGCTTTTAAGGTAGGTTGCAACGAACTCATTATGCCAGAACTTCCGATCCCCGCGATTTCGAGCGGCCCTTGCCGGCTATCTCCGGCATTATTGCGCAAATGGGAGTATGATCTTCAAAGGAGTTTGGGAGCATCCGGCCGAGAGACGCCCTGGCGCGTGAGAGCCGAGCGTCCGTGTCGAGGCTTGACTGCATTTCTCAACTACCGTCCGTGAGGAGGTAACTCGTGGCCCTTACGATAGGAGCGCCCCGTGAGACTTTCCCAGGTGAGCGGCGCGTTGCGCTGACGCCACGCGCGAGCGAGGCACTTGGGAAGCTGGGAGCTAGCGTAATCATCGAGCAATCGGCGGGCGCCGATGCGGGATTTCCAGACGAACAATATGTCGGACGCGGTGCGCGTATCGTTAGTCGCGCCGAAGTTTTTCAGCAGTCCGACATTATTGTGCAGGTTCGCGCGCTGGGTGCGAATCCCGACGATGGGCGGGCGGATCTGTCCCTTCTACGCCCGGGACAACTTGTCATCGGTTTCGGCGAGCCGCTCACCGCGGTGCGCGAAATGTCCGATCTGGCGCGGGCTGGCGTTTCGTTTTTCGCGATGGAGTTGATGCCCCGGATTACCCGCGCGCAAAGCATGGACGCGTTGTCGTCCATGGCGACCATCGCTGGATATCGCGGTGTGCTGCTCGGCGCCGAGGCGTTGCCCAAAATTTTCCCCATGCTGATGACCGCTGCTGGGACCATCACTGCCGCCCGAGTACTGGTGCTGGGCGCGGGTGTGGCGGGGTTGCAAGCCATCGCGACCGCTCGGCGCTTGGGCGCTGTGGTTTCGGCCTATGACGTCCGCAGCGCGGTGAAGGAGCAAATCGAAAGCTTGGGCGCCAAGTTCGTCGTGCTCGATATCGAGGCCGGATCCTCGGAGGGGCAGGGCGGATATGCCAAGGCCATGGACGAGGAGTTCTATCGCCGCCAGCGCGCGGCGCTGCAAGAGGTGATCCGTGAGCAGGACGTCGTGATCACTACCGCGGCTGTCCCAGGCAAAAAAGCGCCGATACTCGTTACCTCCCAGATGGCAAGCGCCATGGCACCGGGTTCAGTGATCGTCGATATCGCAGCCGAGCGCGGCGGCAACTGTGAGCTGACGCGGCCCGGTGAGACGGTGATGCACCAAGGCATTTCGATTCTGGGCCCGCTCAATCTCGCATCCACGGCTCCGTATCATGCCAGCCAGATGTACGGATCCAACCTGGCGGCGTTCCTGAAGCTGATGGTGAAAAACGGCGAGTTGACCCTCAATCGCGAGGACGAAATCATCCGTGAAACGCTGGTCACGCACGGCGGCGAGATCGTGAACCCGCGGGTTAGCGAATTAGCTGGGACGACGGCGGCCGCGATGCCCGCTGGAGAGAGGAGATAGGCGATGGGCGCATACGAATTTGATTTGTGGGTCTTCATGCTGGCGGCCTTCCTGGGATTCCAGCTCATCCGCGGGGTTTCTCCGCTGCTGCACACGCCGTTGATGTCGCTGACCAATGCGATCTCAGCCATCACGGTGGTGGGAGCAATCCTTCTGACGGGCGAAAAGGAAGCCAGCACACTGTCGCGAGTCCTGGGATTTACGGCGGTGTTCCTGGCCGTGCTCAACGTGGTGAGCGGCTACCTGATAACGGACCGGATGCTTAAGATGTTTAAGAAACGGGAGCCCGCTAAGAAATGAAACTCGACAACACGCTGCTTCCGATTCTCTACATGCTAGCGGCCATTGGATTCATCCTGGCCATCAAGTGGTTGGGCTCGCCCGCGACCGCGCGGCGCGGAGTGATCGTCGGCGAAATCGGCATGCTGCTGGCCGTGGTCGGCACGCTGTTGCGATTCGAGGTGGTCAACTACCAATGGATTCTGGTCGCGTTCTTCCTCGGCACGGCGGTTGGAATCCCAATCGCCTATATCATGCCGATGACGGCCGTTCCGCAACGAACCGCGTTTTCACACGCCTGCGGCGCGCTCGCTTCGGCTCTCATCGGGACCGCGGAGTACTACAAGGGACTCGATCAAGGCGCGGGCCTTTCCAAAGTCGTGATGATCGCGCTCATTGTCGAAACGCTGCTCGGCTTTTTGACGTTCACGGCCAGCATGATGGCGTTTGGAAAACTCCAGGAGGTGCTGGCGCAGCGGCCGATCACGTATCGCGGCCAGAACTTCGTCAATCTGGGGGTCTTCGCGGCGGCAGCCGGCGTTGGATTGGCATTAATCGTTTCTCCCGAACAGAGCGCATTGTTTCCGATATTCGCGGCGCTGGCGTTGTTATTCGGCGTGCTGCTGATCATTCCCATAGGCGGAGCCGACATGCCCACCGTGATCGCGCTGCTCAACTCCTATGCGGGACTATCGGCGAGCGCCATGGGATTCGTGCTGAACAATAAGCTGCTGATTGTGGCCGGCGCGCTGGACGGCTCGTCCGGCTTCATTCTCGCCATCATCATGTGCAAGGCGATGAACCGGTCGTTCTCGAATGTATTGTTCGGAGCTTTCGGGCAGTTGCAGGCCACTACGGCGGCCTCGGGCGAAGCGAAACCCGTGCATTCGGCCAGCGCGGAAGAAGCGGCGCAAATCCTGGATTCGGCTCGCAATGTGGTGGTGATTCCCGGATACGGCATGGCCGTCGCGCAGGCGCAACACAAGCTACGGGAAATGTTCGATCTATTGACCAAGCGGGGTGTAGACGTGCGCTTCGCCATTCACCCGGTGGCCGGCCGCATGCCCGGGCACATGAACGTGCTGCTGGCTGAGGCCGACGTCCCCTACGACAAACTTTGGGAAATGGACGACATCAACCCCGAAATGGTGAATGTGGACGTGGCGCTGATCATCGGCGCGAATGACGTGGTCAATCCCGGCGCCGAGACCGATCCGCATAGCGCCATCGCGGGCATGCCGATCATTCAGGCGTACAAAGCACGCACCGTGATGGTGATCAAGCGCAGCATGAATCCGGGCTTCGCCGGCATCGACAACGAACTCTACTATCGCGACAATACCCTGATGCTTTTTGGCGATGCCAAGGCGTTTTTATCGAGCGTCGTTAAGGAACTGGGCGCGCTGGCGAAGGTGTAGCGGGCAACACCACATTCACCGTTGGGCCGGCGGACGACAAGGCGATCTTGGCTTCGGCGAAACGCTGGATAATGCGCCGATTCATTTCCCGTCCCACCATCCACTGCTGATTGGGAATCGTCTTGAACCGCGCCTTGACAACGGCGCCCGCGTCCGCCAGTTTATCGACGCCCAGGATCTCGAGCGGGGCGAGAACGGCGGTGCGGTAGGGCTCTTCCTGGCTCAGTTCTTCGGCGATGGCGGCCAGCACGGCGACCACGCGATCGGTGTCCTCGGTATAGGCGATCGTCAAATTGAAGACGTAATACGAATACTCGCGCGTCAGGTTCGTCAGGCCCTGAATAATTCCGTTTGGAAAAATATGCACCGCGCCATCTTCTCCGCGCAGCACGGTGGTGCGAAGATTGATCTCTTCCACGAGACCAGTCTTGCCGTTGATCGTAGCCACGTCGTTGACGCGGATCTGATTTTCCATCATGAGGAACATCCCGCCCAGGACGTCCTTGATGATGTTCTGTGCGCCAAAGCCGATCGCCACGCCGGCCACCCCGGCGCCCGCCAGCAGCGGCCGCACGTCGAAATTCATTTCCTTCAGGATCATGAGTCCCGCGATCATCCAGATGAGGACGAAAAAGGCCTTGCCCGCCAGGTTCCCAATGGTCTCGCCGCGTTTCTCCAGTTCGAATTCGTTGCCGCCGCCGCTTTTGAGCATCATCTTGACGGTGTAGTCGCGAAGTCCACGCAGCGCTCGCGCCACTGCGCGCGTAGCGAGATAGGCGAACACAAGAATGAACAGGATGCGGATGGCGTTGGAAAAAAAGGGCGCGTAGTAATCCGGGTTCAGCAGTTGGGCGCGCGTAGGCATCCATTTCATGATACGAAGACGCAAGAATCATCTGAGAAATATGCAACCATTGTGGACAGGCACGCTATGAATACGCCCCATCAGTCGCCACCCCAATCAAAGACACTGATGTTCGCGTTCGCCCTGGTTTTCGCCTTGCCCGCCTCGTCGCCCGCGCAGGTTTCGGTTCTTATGTCCGGCGGGTTCGCAGCCGCTTATCAGGAACTTCTGCCCCAATTCGAGAAAAGCACCGGCAGTACAGTCACCACGGCGCGGGGCGCCTCTCAGGGCGAGGGACCCACCACGATCCGCGCTCAGCTACGGCGCGGTCGGCCCGCCGACGTCGTAATCATGTCGAGGGAAGGGCTCGCCGAGCTATTGGCTGAAGACAGAATCGTTACAGGTTCAGACGTCGATCTGGCCAGCGTCCCTCTGGGAGTTGGTGTTCGGGCCGGAACACCCCGTCCAGATATCAGCACGGCGGAAGCCTTCAAACAAACCCTGCTTCGAGCGAAATCCATCGGTGTTCAGAGCACCTCCGCGATCTATCTGAAGACCAGGGTATTTCCGCAGCTCGGCATCGGCGATGCCTTGGCGGCTAGACTCTCGGGTGCGGGAGCGGCCGAGGTCGCGAGCGGCGGTGTGGAGATGGTCGTTCTGCCGGTAAGTGAAATCCTGCCCGTTCAAGGCGTTGATTTCGTGGGCACGATCCCCGCCAATCTTCAGTTCGTGCAGGTATTCGCGGCCGCCGTGCTGAGGGGTTCTAAGAATCCCGAGGCTTCCAAACGCCTCATCGACTTTCTGGCGTCGGAAAAGGCAACTCCAACAGTTGAAAAGATGGGGATGAAACGGCCGCAGCGGTGAGGTGATCGCGGGATCGGGTACACTGAAAACAATGGCTACCAATGTAAAAGCCCAGGCAGCCGCTCCCCCGGCATCCGGATGGTACGGAACCATTTTCCTGGCCTGGCTGATCCCCGGCGCGGGCCATTTCCTGCTGAAGCGGCCTTGGCGCGGCGCGCTTTTGATGGCCTCCGTCGTGTTGATGTTTCTGCTTGGTCTGATGATGCGAGGCACGATGTTCCAGCCGCAAACCGGCGACGTGCTCACCACCATCATCTATTGCGGAGGCTTTTTAGGCGACCTGGCATCGGGCTTGTTGTATTTGTTGACGGTTTGGCTGGGATACGCGCAACCCGACATGGCCGGCCATGTTCACGATTACGGAACGAAGTTTCTGGTGGCAGCGGGCCTCCTGAATGTCCTGGCGATGGTGGACGCCTACGAAATCGCCACCAAGAAAAAGGATTAACGCCACATGCCAAAGATGAACTTGTCGCACTTTGAAGCGTCGGTCCTGTTCGCGCTCTTTGCCTCCATTGTTTTGGGCGTCATCACCAAGCGCACGGACGCCGATCGGCTGCGCTACGGAGTGCGTTGTTTTGCGTATTTCCTGGCGGCGCTCATCGGCTTAGGCTGGCTGATGAAGCTCGGCCACGGCTAGGTTTACTGCCCGGTCTTCGGCGCCTTGCAGTCGCCCTTGCAGACGGTCTCGGAAAGCTGGCGCGCTGGACCAAGCGTTTGCGGATCGGACACGGTGGGCCTTCGAACACTGAGCGTCTCCACCACCGTGTTGTTGGGACCCGGCGTGGTCTCGATCAACTGCTGTTCTTGCAGCTTCAGCCCGGAATCGTTGCCGAACACCGTGCCTGGCGCGTTGCGTCCATAGATATTCACTACGGCGTTTTTGGACCCATCCGGACGCGTCACTGTCTGGGTAACAGTCTGGCTATGAAGTTGGAGCTGGCCGGTTGCCGTCTTTTCGTACTCGGCGCTGCTGTCGGAGGATTGGCCGTTCTGTTCCGTGTGCTCGGTGGTCTGCTTCACGGCCGTGTAAAACCCGCCGTTCCCATCATTGCGATAGGTAGTGGCCTCCGACTGGTAATCTTTGCCTTGCTTTACGACCACCTCTTCACGTTTCTCCACCGTTTGGAGGCCATTTGCGGTGGGACGCTGGACAACGGTCTCAGAGCGTTCACCCGAGCCGTTCGGCCGCGAATCGGTGATCGTTTTTTCGATCGCCTGCATGCTCCCGTTGATATCGCCCCGATAGGTAGTGGATTGGGTTGTGGAACTCCCATCGGCGTGTTTCTGCTCTTCGATCGTCTCTTTCACCGGCGGGGTGGGGTTACCTTGCGGATCGTACCCTTGGATTAGCCGCTCCACCACGCGCCCGGATGCGTCATCGCGCAGCACCCGCTCTACCACGCGTTCCATCGGAACCGACCGGCCGTTGATCGACTGTCGGGTTTCGGTGGTCACCGAGCCATTGGCCGATGAGATTGTACTGATCGCAGGACTTTCGACGCGATGGCCGTTGATGTCTACGCTGGAGGTCTCGCTGACGCTCGATTGCTGCGCCGCGACCGAGCCCACGAAAGTCAGGTTAACCAACAAGAGGATCGAGAACAGGCAGTACCGCACAATTTTAGCCTAGCGGTTTCAGCCTAACTGGGCAATGCGGTGAACGCCTTAGAAAGGCACACCCGTTCGGGCGAGGACCCCTGTGACCTTGGTACCAAGCAGATTCCAGCGTGAAGCGCCGATAAAGAGATGGGAACTTGTGTGAACGGCGACCTTACCAAAGATCGTGACTTTATCACTGCGGTCCTGGCAACTTGCGGAGCCCTGGTGGTGGTGTTCGATGTGGAGGGCCGCTTTGTGTATGCCAATCGCGCCCTCGAACGTGTGCTGGGCTACTCCCTCGACGAACTCAAAGGGCAGGTGTTTTTCGACGTCGTAGTCAGTCCCGATAGCCGGGAGCGGAGCCGCAGGCGCCTGGAAAACGGATTTTGCGCTCGCGCCGCCAGCGCATTCGAGAATGAATGGATCACAAAATCCGGCGAGCGGCGGCGGATCTCGTTTTCCAACGTCCCCATGCTCAACGAACAAGGTGATGTTCAGTATTACATTGCCACCGGGATCGATATCACCGATCGCTATCGGGTGGAGCAGGAGCTGCTGCGGTCGGAAACGCGGTTTCGCTCCATTTGGGAAGCGTCCTCTGAGCCGATGTTCCTGGCGGGCCCGGGCGGCGCGATCGTGCAGGCCAACGCGGCCTTCGCCAACCTGGTTGGGCTGGACATCGCCGCGATCGAAGGCATGCAGTTGACCGCTCTGTTAGATCCCGAAGAGCGGGAGACGCTCCGGGAATATTATCGCGCGCGCTTCGCCTCGCCGGTGCAGGCACATCTCTTCGAACGCGAACTGCATTTCATGCAAGGCAGTTCCGGCATTTTCGAAATCTCGGTGACGCGCGTGGAAATCCCGGGCCAGCCCTCCCAGATGCTTTGCATCCTGCGCGACGTCACGGCGCAAAAGCGGAACGCCGAGGAGTTGGCGCGCGCCAAGGAAGCAGCCGAAGCCGCGAACCGTGACTTGATCTCGGCCAATCGCAGCCTCGAGGAAACCGGAAGGTTAGCTCGCGAAATGGCGGATCGCGCCGAAGCCCTCAGCGCCGCTAAAAGCGATTTTCTGGCGAACATGACCCACGAGGTCCGCACGCCGCTCAACGGCATTCTGGGGATGACCGGCCTGGCGCTCGAAACAGAACTGCAACCGGACCAGCGCGAATATCTAGAGTTGGTGAAATCCTCAGCCGAAGCCCTGCTCAGCCTGGTGACCGATGTTCTCGATTTCTCCAAATATGAAGCCGGCAAGCTCGGGCTGGACAGCGTGGAATTCTCGCTGCGGACTTTGTTGCGGGAGATCCTGCGTCCGCTCGCCCTGCGGGCCTCCGTGAGCGGCCTCGCGTTTGAGTCCGAAGTGGACGATCAGGTGCCTGATCGGCTGCTTGGCGATCCGATGCGGATTGGACAAGTGCTGCGCAACCTGGTGGGCAACGCCATCAAGTTCACCAACGCGGGCAAGGTTGCGGTATCGGTGCACGCCGAATCCATGGCAGGTTCCCGCGTCACGCTGAGTTTCAGCATCGCCGACACCGGAATCGGCATCCCTCAGGAAATGCACCGGGCCATTTTCGAACCTTTCACGCAGGCCGACGGGTCAACCACTCGCAAGTACGGCGGGACTGGGCTGGGGCTGTCAATATCGGCTGGAATCGTGGAGTTGATGGACGGCAAAATCTGGGTGCAAAGCGATCCCGGCAAGGGCAGCACATTCTATTTCACGATCACCCTCGAAGTGCCAGCCGCGGAGGCTTCGCACGCGCTTCATCCCACGGCTCACGCTGGCCGGACGACATCCCGGCGCGAGATGAACATTCTGGTGGCTGAGGATAACAGCGTCAATCAAAGGCTCGCGGCCCGGTTGCTCGAACGCGAGGGACATTCGGTGACGATCGCGGGGTCGGGCCAGGAAGCTGTTGATTTGTTCGAACAAAAACCGTTCGACCTGATCCTCATGGATGTTCAGATGCCAGGCTTGGACGGTTTGCAGGCCACCGCCCAGATCCGGCGGAAGGAGCGCGCTACCGGCCATCGCGTTCCCATTGTTGCCATGACTGCGCAGGCCGCCGAGTCGGACCGTTTGCGATGTCTCAACTCCGGAATGGATGCTTATGTCACTAAGCCCGTCCACGTGCCGGCGCTGCTGAAGATGATCGAGTCTGTTGGAGCAGGAGGAAATTCCATGAACACCGAATTGGCAGGGGAGGGTGCCCAAGTGGAGGCCCAACTGCGGCAGTTGGATGAATCCCTCGCGCTCAGTCGCGTGGGTGGCGACGTCGACTTGTTGAAGGAAGTCATCGGGTTGTTTCTCGACGACTATCCAGGCACATTTGAAAAAATCAAAAGTGCTGTAGCGGCCAGTGATGCTACCGCACTGGAGCATCACGCCCACAGTCTGAAAGGCTCGGTGTCCACGTTCGGCGCCGGCCGCGCGTTCGAAGCGGCTTTTGAACTCGAAAAGCAGGGGCGCAACAAGGATCTGCGAGGCGCTCGCGAAGGACTGTCGCAGCTCGAGCAGGCCTTGGAAGCGCTGCGCCCCGAGCTTGAGTCGCTCCAAGTGAAATAGCCGGACCAACTGGAACGCTCGAGTTGGTTGCGGTCCCGCGCATGCGCTCCCGCATGAAAGCTCGGTGGTGTTTGCTATAGTGGTGGTCTGCTCTCCTATGGCATCCACCTCCGTAACGGAAATCGTCTGTGCGCACAGCCCCGATTCCGACGACGCTTACATGTTCTATGGCCTGGCCACCAAGAAGGTCCGCTCACGGCTGGTCACCTTCCGGCACGTCCTGGAAGACATTGAAACTCTGAATCGCAAAGCACTCGAAGGCGCTTACGAGCTCACTGCTATCTCGTATCACGCCTATCCCTATGTCGCCGACAAATACGTGCTGATGGCCAGCGGCTCCAGCATCGGCGACGGCTATGGCCCCATTCTCGCGAGCATAAAACCGATGGCGCCCGAGGAAATCAAAGGCAAGAAAATCGCGATTCCCGGGCGAATGACCAGCGCTTATCTTACTCTGAAATTGTTCGAGCCCGACTTTGAGGAAGTGGTCATTCCTTTTGACAAGATCCTGGATGCCGTGGCCGAGCACACCGTCGATGCCGGTCTCATCATTCACGAGGGCCAGCTCACCTACGGCAAAAGTGGATTCCACAACGTGATCGATCTGGGCCGCTGGTGGAAAAATGAGTACGATTTGCCGCTTCCGCTGGGCGGAAACGTGCTCCTGCGGTCGCTGCCCGACGACGTGAAAAGCGAGTGCTGCCGTATGATGCGCGAAAGCATCCAGTATGCGCTCGACCACGGTGAAGAATCGTTGAACTACGCGTTGCAGTTCGCGCGCGACCTGGAGCCCAGGCTGGCCGAAAAGTTCGTCGGAATGTACGTCAATCACTTCACGGTGGATTGCGGCGACCTGGTGCCGCTGGCAGCCCAAAAGCTGCTCGACATGGGCTATGAAGCCGGTCTGATTTCGAAAAAGGTCACCGTGGAGTTTGTGCGTTAAGGATTGTTCTATGTGGAACCGCCGCGCCGCCGGCTTGTGCATTTGCTTGGTATTGTCGCCTCTTTTCCTAACGGCGCAAGACAACGAACTCAAGGCGCGCGTCAAAGGCGTTCGCGAGTATGGCAAGGGCGGCTCAGAGAATATCCCCAAGATCGAGCCCTACCTTTCCGACGCTGAATTAGACGTTCGCCTGGAAGCCGTGAAGGCGATCGTCAATATCGGGACCCAGCGCAGTCTGGATCCGTTGATCAAGGCCACCTCCGATACCGACCCCGAAATCGAGATTCGCGCCACCGATGGACTGGTGAATTTCTATATACCTGGTTACGTCAAAACGGGCCTCACCGCATCGCTGCAGCGCGTCGGATCGTCGATCAAGAGCAAGTTCACCGACACCAACGATCTGGTGATTGACCCCTATTTCCAAGTGCGTCCGGAAGTGATTATTGCCCTGGGCCGTGTCACCAGCGCCGGAGCCAGTATCGACGCCAAAGCTAACGCCGCGCGGGCGCTCGGAATTCTGCGCGGCCGCCAGGCACTCCCCGATCTCGAACAGGCGCTGCGATCCAAGGACAGCCAGCTCATTTACGAGTCGCTCGTAGCCATCGAGAAAATCCGCGATCCCAGCGCCGGCCCAGCCTCGCGTTTCTGCTGCGCGACCTCGACGAAAAGGTCCAGGTCACCGCGATCGAGGCCACTGGCCTGCTGATGAATCGCGATGCCATCAACCAACTGCGCGACGTTCTCGACCGCTCCCGCAAAATCAAGGTCAAGCGCGCGGCGCTCACCGCCATGGCCCAGATGCCCGATCCGCAGTTGCATGGCCTGTATGTCACCTATCTCGATCACAAAGATGAAGGCCTTCGCGAGGCGGCGGCTGAGGGTCTGGGACGGCTCAAGAATCCAGCCGACGACGCCACCCTTGAGCGCGCCTTCAACAACGAAAACAAGACCGAGCCTCGGCTTTCAGCAGCCTTCGCGCTGGTGAACCTGGGCAAACTCGGCGCCACGGAATTCGATCCCCTGCGATACCTGGTGAACAATCTCAACTCGAGTGCATATCGGGGCGTCGCCCGCGCCTATCTCATCGAACTGGCCCGCGATCCGGAAGTCCGCCAGGCGCTCTACCCGGCTTTAACGCAAGCCGGAGCCACCCGTGACGAGAAGACCGGTCTGGCCGAAGTGCTTGCCTTAAGCGGCGGCCCCGATTCGGTAGCGCCCCTCGAAGCGCTCTCGCAGGACCCGGATTCCGAAGTCTCGCAGGCCGGATTGCGAGCGATTAAGAATCTCCGGGCTCGGCTTCCCTAAACCGGCTTCCGTAAACCGCGCCCCCACATGCGGGAAAATGGAAACGTGAGAAAACTCGCGCTCTCGGCCGTCCTCCTGTTCGCCATTACCGCTGTCCCCGTACCCGCTCAAGACCAGAAGCCTGACGCCCCCGGACAAATCGCCGAAACGAAGCCAGCGCCCGTGTCGCTCGGTGAGCTCAGTGTCTCCCTGGAAGGTTTGGTCAATCGAGTGCGTCCAGCCGTGGTGCAAATCTTTTCCACGGGCTACGTCGCGGCCGAGGAATCCGACTCCAGCGCCACGGCAGCCCTGCTCTCCCGGCAGCGCAGCACGGGCTCCGGCATCCTTGTCTCGGACGACGGCTACATCGTCACCAATTCCCATGTGGTCCAGGGCGCCCGGCGTATCCAGGTGCGGCTCTCCGTTTCGCGCCTTCGGGGCCGCGTCGCGACATTCGAGCCGGAAGTTAAGCTGCTGGACGCGAAGCTGATCGGGATGGATCGTGAAATGGACGTAGCGGTCATCAAAATCGAGCGAACCAGTCTGCCTCATCTACCGTTCGGCAACTCCGACACCGTCCGCCAGGGCGAATTGGTGATGGCGTTTGGAAACCCAAGGGGCTTGGAGGGATCGGTGAGCATGGGTATCGTAAGCTCCACCGCGCGCGAGATCCACCCCGACGATTTTCTCGCCTATATTCAGACCGACGCGCCCATCAATCCCGGCAACAGCGGCGGTCCGCTCATCGATGCGCAGGGCCGCGTAATGGGCATCAACACCTTCATCCTTTCCCAATCCGGTGGCAGCGAAGGTCTGGGATTCGCTATTCCCAGCAACATCGTCAGCACCGTCTACACCCAGCTTCGAAAAGAAGGGCACGTGCATCGCGGCCGAATCGGTATCTCCGTGCAGACCATTACACCCGGCATCGCCGAGGGCCTCGGCTTGGCCAGGGATTGGGGAGTCGTCGTGAGCGACGTATCGCCCGAAGGTCCCGCGGACAAAGCCGGCGTGAAGCCGGGTGATGTGGTGGAGACGCTGAGCGGCAGGACCATGCGAAACGCCCGCCAGCTTGAGTCCTACATTTATCGCTCCCCGATGAAGGCCAAGCTTACCCTGCAGGTGCTGCGCGGCAAGGATGAGCTTACCATCGATGTGCCGGTCATCGACAGCATCGA
This sequence comes from Bryobacterales bacterium, assembly GCA_963772905.1. GTDB lineage: Bacteria > Acidobacteriota > Terriglobia > Bryobacterales > Bryobacteraceae > Palsa-89. The sequence continues at coordinate 374,558 of CAVYZD010000004.1, forward strand.
CGATCCGCAGCGCTTCGCCGACATGGTGAATCCAGAGGACAACCTGATCGCTCGGCTCGGCATCCTGGGAATTGGAATCGACAAAGATGTAGCCGCCATGCTGCCCGGGCTGCGCAACTCCTATGGCGTAGTGGTGGCCGCCGGGTCCACCGCAACCGACTTCACCACTGGAACCGGACTCCAGCCCGGCGACGTCATCTATTCCGTGAACAAAGCGCCGGTGTCAAGCGTAGAAGCGCTCAGGAAAAAGGTGGACGAGTTCAAGCCGGGTGACGAAGTGGTGATGCAGATCGAGCGCTCCGGCCGGTTGCTGTTCGTGACCGTCGAAATCGAATGAAGCGCATTCAACTAGCGGCGATGCTCGCTCTGTTTGCATGTTCGCTGCTTGCCCAGACTCATAAACCGCGCAAGCCTGCCGCCGATCCTGCGCCCGGCCCCGCGCCCACTGCCTACACTGTTGAGATTCTGACGGTGGAAGGGAATCACGTCTACACCGCGGAGCAGATTCTTGCCGTCACCGGTCTCAGCGTGGGTAAGAAAGCGGGTCCGGCCGAGTTCGACGCGGCGCGCGACAAGCTCTCGGCAACCGGCGCGTTCGACAATGTCAATTACCACTATGCGCCGTCGAAAGACGCTGAAGGCTACGATGTCGGCTTTGAAGTCGCCGAAATCGGTCAACTTTATCCCTTGCGATTCGAGGAACTGCCCGCTTCGGACGCCCAATTGCGCGCCTGGCTTAAGCAGAAAGACCCGCTATTCGGCGATAAAATACCGGCCACCAAACCGGTCATCGATCGATACGTGGGCTGGATTTCCGAATTCCTCGCCGCGCATGGCAATCACGTAGCCGTTGCAGGCAAGCTCGGCTCTGAGGGCGGGGAAGAGCTCACTCTTCTATTTCGGCCCGCCAAAACGCCCGCGTCCGTGGCTCACGTGATATTCACCAACACCGGCGATTTGTCGGCGGGAACCCTGCAGACGGCGATGTACCAGGTCGCGATCGGCGTTCAGTATTCCGAGCCGAAATTCCGCGAATTACTGGAAAATCAGATCCGGCCAATTTATGAGGCGCACGGATTAGTGCGGGTTTCATTCCCGAAGATTGAGGTCGCTCCCGCCAAGGACGTGGACGGTGTTACCGTCACGACGCGGGTAGAACAAGGCCCGGTGTTTAAGCTCGGCACCGTCCGCTACGTCGGCGGCGACTTCTCGCGCAAAGAGCTCAAGGATCTTTCCAAGCTGAAGCCGGACGAGCCTGTCAATTTCGACGATGTGAAAGCCGCGCAGGGCCGCTTTCGGGAGAGCCTGCGGCGTCAGGGATATCTGGACGCCTCATCGCAAGTGAAGCGCGACGTCAAGGACGCCGACCACACCGTGGATCTCACGATTCTGATCGATTCAGGGCCGCTCTATACGCTCGGCAAGCTCAATATCTCAGGCCTCGACATCGTGACTGAGCCGGTGATTCGCAAAATGTGGGGCATGGAGCCCGGCCGGCCATTCAATGTCGACTATCCGGACCACTTCTTGGCCCGCGTCAAGGACGCCGGCGTCTTCGACGATCTCAAATCGACGCGCGCCGAAACCAACATCAACGCGAGCAAACACACCGTGGACGTGACGCTGTATTTCAACAAATAGTCCTCAAAACAGTTCCGGTGTGGGATCATATAGTAATCGTGTTTAAGCGCTCTGTTATCCTTTTTATGGCCATTGTTGCGGCATCGGCCCAAACAGACAAAGACGCCCGGCGCTTACTCGAAACAATTTCCAAAGCGGCACGCTCCGCCAGCAGCCTGCGAGTCGAAGGCTCCCTTGTACGGGAAACGACAGGGGAGCGCGGGACAAATCGTCAAGACATATCCTTTGAGTTAGCTACACAGGGGCCCTTGCAGATGCGTGTCAAGATAAGGGATCGAACAGCGAGTATGCTGCAAATCTGTGACGGAACGTACATCTGGAATTATGATGAGATCGCAAACTCTTACGGCAAGTCCGCAGCTACCGTTGACCGCTGCAATCCGCCTGTTGCGCGCTGGCAGGACCTCACGGATTATCTGGTCGGCGCAAAGCTAACTGGACAAGATCATTCCGAATTCGAAGGGCGCACGGAGGAGTGCGAGGTCATCGAAGCAGCCTACGAGACGCCTAAGCCGCTGCTGCCGGGAGTCCCTAGTGCAGGACGCTTGAGGCGGAGCCTTTGCGTTGATTCAGTGCGGCATCTGGTTTTGCGCGAGGGGATTGAGGTCCAGCCGGGCATAGGGTCGACCGGCGCCGCGCATTACTCTATGGCGATTACGTATTCGCGCATTGAACTGAATCCAGCGTTTACCGCAGACGTCTTTCAGTTTGACCCGCCGCCCGGGAGTCAACAGACCGCAGCGGTCGACCGGCCATCGCCCCCGGTCCTAATCTCGAAGCGCGAGCCGAAGTACTCTCCTGAAGCGCTGAAAGCCAAACTTCAAGGCACGATCCTAGTGAGTCTTCTAGTGGGTGAAGACGGTGTTCCACAGAACGTCAAAGTCGTGCGCGGCTTAGGTCTGGGGTTGGATGAGAAAGCTATCGAAGCCGTCAAAACCTGGCGATTCAAACCGGGAGTGAAGGAGGGAAAGCCCGTTGCTGTTGCAGCGCAGGTGGAAGTGAATTTCAAGGTGCACTAGCCGAGTACTTCTTCTGGCCGCAGTCCAGCGCTTGCTTGGCTGGTATCCTATAAGGAAGTGGCTTCGCCGTTGAATTTTCACCTGGAGCAGTATGAAGGTCCGCTCGACCTCCTGCTCGACCTGATCCGCAAACAGCAGATCAACATCTACGACATCCCCATCGCTTCCATCACGCAGCAGTATCTCGAATACATGCAGCGCGCCCTGGAACTGGACATCGAACTGAGCTCCGAGTTCGTCTACATGGCCGCGACGCTGATCCACATCAAGTCGCGCATGCTGCTGCCCAAGGATCCCGAGCTCGACAAGATCTCGCCCGAGGACGACCCGCGCCAGGAGCTGGTGGACCGGCTGCTGGAGCACGAGCGCTTCAAGAACGCCGCCGAGATGCTGCAGCAGAAGCGCATGGTGGAAGATGCCTCCTGGTCGAATCCGCAAATGGCGCAGTTCCTCGCCGAAAATGGCGAGCCGGAGCTTGCGGTCTCGCTTTTCGACCTGGTAAAAACGCTGCAGGTCGTCCTTGAGCGGGCCAAGAACCGGCCCATCTACGAGGTCGGCAAGGAGGACGTCAGCATTCCGGACATGATTCGCTATCTGGAGCGCGTGTTTGGCGAGCTTCGCACCGGCGAATCGATTCCAGCCACCGAGCTGTTCGACAGGCAGGGCAGCCGCCGCGCCATGATCTGCCTGTTCCTCGCGATGCTCGAACTGGTGCGCCGCCACGCGCTCATGTTGACTCAGCAGGACGCCTTCGGCGACATTAGACTGAAAAAGGAGCGCGGTTTCGACCAGGTGCTCGATCAGTCGCTGGTAGCCATCGAAGAAGAATATAGCTAAGCAAAATGGAACCTACCGAAGTGCAATTGGAACCTGAAGCCGAGTTGCTTCCGGGCATCGCAACCTCCGGCATCGAGCTACCCGATGAGCAGCTCAGAGCCATTGTGGAGGCCGTGATCTACGTCACCGATGAGCCGCTCTCGGCCGATCAGATCGCTACGGCTTTGCAACAGCCGGCGGCCAAGATCGGGCGCGTGCTCGAAGAGCTGACAGCCGAATACAATAATTCCTCGCACGGCTTGACGATCCGCGAAGTGGCCGGTGGATACAAGATGTCCACCAAGCCGGAGCATCATGAGGCCATCCGCGCCTTCGTGAAGAACCTCAAGCCGCCCTTGAAGCTGTCGCTGGCAGCGCTCGAGACGCTCGCGCTGATCGCCTACAAGCAGCCCATCACGGCGCCTGAGATCATGGAAGTGCGCGGCGTGCAAGGCGCGGGCGTTTTGAAGACCCTGGTGGATCGCAAACTGATCGCGACCGCCGGGCGCAAGGCCGTGCTCGGCAAGCCGATGCTCTACCGGACCACCAAGGACTTTCTGGTTCAGTTCGGGCTGAAAGACTTGAGCGAATTGCCGACGCTGAAGGAATTTGAGGAGCTGGGCCGTCTGTCCATGGGCGATGAAGAACCCGTACAGTCCGAAGAGCCGGCTACCGAACCGACTGCCGCGGAATAATGCCAGAAGAACGGTTGCAAAAGCTGCTGGCCCACGCCGGGATCGCAAGCCGCCGGGCGAGCGAGCAACTGATTTTGGAAGGCCGCGTCACCGTGAACGGCGCGGTGATCACTGAGCTTGGGACCAAGGCCGATCCCGAGCGGGACCACATCAAAGTCGATGGCAAGCGAGTGGGCGGTGCGGAACACTTGGTGTACCTGGCCATGAACAAACCGAAGAACTGCGTAACCACGGTGAGCGATCCGGAAGGCAGACCAACTGTAATGGACCTGCTCCGCGGCGTCAAGGCGCGCGTGTATCCGGTGGGGCGATTGGATTACGCCAGCGAAGGGCTGCTGCTTCTCACGAATGACGGTGAATTCGCCAAGCGCATCACCTCCGCGGCGAACCACGTCACCAAAACCTACCTGGTGAAAACCAACGGCCCGCTTACGTCCGATCAGGAAGAGAGATTCCGCGAAGGCGTGTCGCTGGGCGGGAAGAAAACCGCGCCGGCCGGCCTCAAGCTGATCAAGCGTGCCGAGAACCCCTGGTACGAAGTACGATTAATCGAAGGACGGCAGAACCAGATTCGGCTCATGTTCAAGAATTTCGGGCGGTTGGTGGAAAAGCTGCGGCGCGTGCGGGTCGGTTTTCTCGAATTGGGATCGCTGCCACCGGGAAAATTCCGGCACCTTACGCCGGGCGAAGTGGCTCGTTTCCGCAAACTGCTGACCATGGAGGAATCATAGGCGATGTCGGTCATCCCCGAGCTTCTGCGCAAAAGCCGCGTGATCGCGGTGGTCGGACTTTCGAGCAAGCGCGCGCGCCCCTCCTACGGCGTCTCCGAATACATGCAGAAGCACGGATACCGCATCATCCCCGTGAATCCGAATGAGTCCGAAGTGCTGGGCGAAAAATCTTACGCGCGGCTGGAAGATATTCCCGAGCACGTCGACATCGTGGACATCTTCCGGCGCTCAGAGATGGTGGCGCCCGTGGTGGCATCGGCCATTCGCATTGGCGCGTCCGCGGTATGGATGCAGGAGGGCGTGGTGGATCAACCCTCCGCGCGGAAGGCCAAGGCTGCGGGCTTAGATGTGGTGGTCGACCGCTGCATTCTGAAAGAACACAGCCGATATTTTCGCTAACGCAATCGCGTCGCTAATTCTTGGCGCTACTTCTTCACGCTCATGTGCGGCGCGTCCTGATTGTTCTCGTTGCACTCGTACTCTTCTACTCGGGTGTTCGGCGGACGCCGCAGCAATGCGCCAGTCACCCACGGTTTCGTTAGCACCTTGGGATCGGTCACCGTAGCCGTGTAGGTGATGGTGTCGTCGCTGTTGAGTTGGAAGCGCTCCACCACATGCAGGTCTTCGCTATGAAAACTGCCGGTACCGCTCAGCCAGGTCTTGTCGTTGAACCCGGTGACGTCAACCACCAGCGTGTCGCCGTCCCAGCGGGCCACCGAATCGCCCATCCAGGTCGGTACCAGATCGTTGGGATGCTGTAGCTTGTCGTTGATCGGAATGAGCCGGAAGGCGTGGTACGACTCGTACGTGATCACGATTTTCTTGGGAGTTTGTGTGATCTCAAACGGCATCGGCATCGACGTGATACGGGGAATGCCGGCGAGTAGGCAGCGCAGATCCGGATCATCGGAGGGCGTAAATGATTTGCTCTTGGTTTCGGCCCAGGGCTGATACGGCAGCGGCTCGCGCTTGGGTGGCGGATTCACCGGCGGCGCTGGAGCAGGACGCGTGCCGAGGCCAGGCTCGCCGTACAGGCTCACTCCGCCGCTTTGCCAGACGCCCGAAAGATCGGGCTTGCCGTCAGCAGTCCTAGGGATCGTCGCGGCGCATGCGAGAGCCGCCGAGCAGACTGCGATTGCGAGATAGCGCGCGGAATCCATCATGACATCAAGCTCCTATTGCGCGCCCGCGGGTCCGGCAAACTTCTTGCTTCCGTCCGGGAACGTCACTTCGCGGCCTGCCAGGCGCGTGGTGCTGTCCTTTGCCCGGTACGCGGTGACGGTCACCTTGTCGCCAACCTTCAAGTCGTCGCGCGTGAACCCGGTCCGTTTAAGAGTATTCGGCGGGTAACCTTCCACGGCCCAATTGACGACGTTGCCGCTCGCGTCCTTCACGTCGATATAGAAGTAAATGTGCGGATTCGTCCACTCCACCTTGGTAATCACGCCGGTCAGAGTGACGAGGTCTTTGCTTTCGTACTCGGCTGCAAAGGAGTGATGCGCGACGGCGGGCGCCGCGCTCAACACCAGTCCCACGCAGGCCACCAGCAACTTGTTCCGGTTAGGAATCTTCATGGAAACCTCCACTTCACCCGTTTCCGTACCAGTATTACAAAGTCAGCGCGCTACTGCCAGTACTCCCAATGCCGCGTTGCAACGACGTACCCGCACAAACAGGCATTAGTCACCGCGTGCGCGAGGATGCAGTCGCCCAAACTGCGGGTCCGCACCATCCACCAGTTGTAGGCCACGCCGGCGATCAAGCCCACATCCCAATAGGGGCCATGCTCAGATGCAAACAGGACCGCGGTGATCCAAAATGCCCCGGCTTGATAGGTCCCCAGCGAGACCTTCTCGAATTGTGGAGAGATCAGCCAGCGCATCAGCCACGCGCGCCAGAAAAGCTCTTCAAGAATGGGGACTATTACGACGGCCTGGATGATTCGCGGCCAGAGCACCCAAGGAGCCCGGATCACGTTCTCCGGCACCGAATTAGTGATCTGCCCCAGGATCGCGTTTTGAAACAGCCAGTTTTGCCGGTACGCGGGGAATACCAGATCCGGAGCCACCCAGACAAGAAATACGGCCACGCCCAGGATGACGGTCTCCAGCCGATGAAAGCTATGGAGCGCGATTACGTCGCGCGAGAATGCAAAAAGCACCACCGCGAGCAGCAAATCGCGGACCGCGTATTCGAAAGTTGCAGGGATGGGAAGGAATTTCTGAATTGCCAGGAAGGCAAGAAATACGGCGAACGGCAGCACATAGGGCAGCGCCGCCCAACTTGTTTTCCGGTCTGCCGTCAAGACGGGTCCTGGATCATCCTAGCCAATTTTTGCGAGCAACTCCTTTATCTTATCCTGCTGCTTGGGGTCCGGGTTGTTGCGCGCGGCGGCCTGCAATTCGCGCTTGGCCCAAGGCCGGTCGCCTTTCTGATACAGAGCGAAAGCCAGATGCAGATGAAACGCCGCGTTGCCCGGATTGCGGTTCACCAGGTCACGCAGCATACGCACGCCATCGTTAATGAGGTTCTTCCGGATGTAGACCAGCGCCAGCGTGTCCTGAACGTTGGGATCGTTCGGCATCCGTTGCCGCGCGCGTTGCGCATGCGCCAAAGCCTGGTCCAAATCCACGCCTTCCTCGGCGTCAAGATAGGCCAGATTGTTGAGTGCCGCGGTGTTGTCGGGCTGCAGCTGGACCACGGTTTGATACTCGCTGCGGGCCTCTCGCGCCCGTCCGGTCCGATCATACAGAAGCGCCAGATCAAACGCGGGCGCCGCATCGGTGGGGGCGAGCTGCCGGGCGGTTTGAAACACGGCCAGGGCGCCGGCCACGTCGCCGCCACGGACTTTCGCCTCGCCCAATTGCAGGTACAGGCGGGCGGATTTCGGATCCTTCGCGATCAGATCGTTCTTGATGAGGATCTGAAACTGCTCCGCGGCCGAGTTGAAGTTACCCGACGCGACATAGACCTGCGCCAGGGCCATCCGATAATCCTGACGGTCAGGCGCGCTCTGCAATTGCCGGCTCGCGAGTTGGATGGCCTGATCCCCATGTTGTTGTGCGATCGCGCATTGGATCAATCCCGTCGTGCCCCGGCTGTCGCCCGCCTGGGTCAGCGCGCGAAACTCGTCTTCGGCCTGTTTGTAGCGCCCCTCGCTCAAATCCAACTCAGCAAGTTGATCGCGAGCGTCATCTGAATTGGGGTACATCGCGAGCAGCGCCATCAGTTCTGCCCTCGCCTTCTCGGGCTCCGCCATCTTGAAGAGGCTTTTGGCGCGAATCAGCCGCGCTCCGGGATTGGTAGGGTCCTCGCGCAACACCTCGCCCGCGGCCTGGACTGCACGGGCCGCTTCGCCGCGCGACAATGCCAGCTCCGCCCACGCCAGTTTGGCGGGCGCGTGATGGGGATCGAGTCTAAGTGCGATCTCGAATTGCTCTCGCGCGGACTCCAAGTTCTGTTGATCGGTTGGCGCCATGTAGGCGCGCCCCAGATTGAAATGCAGCGTCGCATTCGTTGGCATCGCCTTGGTCAGTTCGTTGAGCTCCGCGATTGCGGCTTTCACCTCACGAGTTTCGCCAGACGCCAAATCCAGAGTTGCGCCCAACGCTCGCGCTTCGAGATCCTTCGAATCTTCCTTAAGCAGCTCGGCGACCATGGCCTGTGCCCGATCGCGCGCACCTTGCGTCGCCAGCACCTCCGCGATCTTCTTGCGATAGACCCGCGCTAGCTTCGGATCTTGCCGGGCAAACTGCTCAAGGCCGGCTTGGAACTCGCGCAGAGCGGCGGGATAATCGCGAAGGCGAACGAAAAAGTCTCCCGCTTCCCGATGCCCGTCGCGGAATCGCGTGCTGTCGGAAGTCAGGCGCGAAATTGTGGCGAGCACGTCCGCCGGACGGTGCAGCAGAGCGTAGTGCGAAGCAAGCTGGATCAAGTAATCGCCGCGGGCCGGATTGTTTGAAATCTTCTTCTGCAGCACCTGCTCGGCCAGTGCGCCCTGGTTGCTCCGCAAATAGTGGATGTACAGGGCGTCGTAAATCGGCGCGAATGTCTTCCGCCGCTCCATCAGCTCGTTGGCCAGTTTCTCGCCGGCTTCGTTTTTACCAGCGACGAACGTAGTCTGCACCAGGGTGAGCACCAGATCCGGCTGATCGGGCGTTACTTGATTCGCTGCCTCAAACGCTTGTATGGCGGATCCTGTATCGTTCTTTGCCAGCGCGATATTGCCGGCGAAGCGCAGCCCGTCGAACGAGTGCGGCTCTTTCTTCAACAATCGCCCCGCGATCTCCTGGAGATCGGCCAAGAAAACCCGCCCATTAGTTGGATTGAGAAGATAGAACGCCAGATCCAGATCGCCAAGCTGCACTGCCGCGTCCTGATTGGCGGGATTCAAGTCCATCGCGCGGCTAAAATCGTTGCGCGCCTCCGGCAGTGCGCCCAGCTTTGTATTGACTTGTCCAAGCCGATACCACGCGTCGGCAGAGCGCAGGTCTTTGTTCAACGCGCGCCGGTAGAGCAGCGAGGCTTCTTTATATTTGTCCTGATCGAAGTACTTGTTGCCGCGTTCCACGTACTTCCGGGCAATCGTCCGTGGATCGGTGCTGCAACCGGCTAGCACCACGAGCGCCAGTAATAGTGATGTACCTGTTGTCTTCAAACAGGCAAGTGGGCCTAAACAGCGAAAACTCTCAGCCGCCGGGCTATCGCAGCGCCGCCTGCAACGTCCCCGTTTGCCGCAACAAATCCAGACGCGCGCTCTCAACCAGATGCTGCGCATCGTAGAAGGCGATCCACTTTTCCTGCTCGGTGAGCCGTGCATCGTCCACTTGTTGCTGTGTCGCGCGGCCCTCGCCTAATTGCGCCAGTAATAGCGACAGCTGATCGCGCGCATAATCCAGGTCCAGGCGCGCAACTTCCTGCGCCGAAGAAGCCTTCCGCAGATCCTGATAGCTCTTTTGCGTATCCAACTGGATCCGATTGCGGACCTGCCCCAGCTGCGTTTCCAACTCCTGAACATCGATTCGCGCTTGGGCCGCCAATCCCTTGCTTGCCGATCCCGTGAGAATCGGGATCTGGATGGATACGCCCAATTCGCCGTTGTTGCGCTGAAAGCGGGTGAAGTAGCCCTGATAGCTGCCTTTGTCGAACAGCGCGTATTGGGCTACCAAGCCGATCACCGGCAACCGCGCGGCTTGATCCTCTTTGATTTCGAAGCCCTTGGCTTGCATTTGCGATTCCAGCTTGCGAATATCCCGGCTGTTTTGCAATGCAAGCTCGGTGGCAGCCTGCTCTGTGTCGGGGACTTCGAACACAGCACGCTCCTCCTGCCTCGGCTGGACGCGATCGGTGGCCGGGTAGCCAAGCACAACCGCGAGTGAAGCTTCGGCGTAGTCCAAATCTCCGCTCAAAGCTTCGAAGCGCTGATTGGCGCGCGCGATATCCACAGCGGCACGTTTGTTCTCGATGGGAAGCCGGCGCCCCTCCTCCACTTGAACTCCGATTGCGTCGCCAACTCGCTTGAGGCTTTCGACCTCGAGCTGCAGCGATTGTGTGCTGCGCGCCATCTGCTCGGCCTGAAGAAAGAGCGTCGCAGTTTGATAGGCGATCTGATCGCTCTTGGCTTGCGTGTCCAGCTGCGCGCCACGCGCCGTCTCACGCACCCGCGCCAATTCGTAAGTTTTGGGCCGGTTGAACAGCGACATGTCGGTACGGGTCTGGATGATGGAGGGCGCAGCGCCGTCGATGCTAATGGGGTAACCCCAGGGTTTCGCCAGCCCGCTGCCCGCGAAGACCTTCGGGATGAAGGGGTCTCTAGCAACCCGAACTGCTGCCTGCGCCTTCTGTTCGTCCAGCCTCGCCAGCATGACGTCGGGATTCTCTTTCAGGGCGGTTTCCACGGCCTGCCGCAGAGTGAGCGGATGGACCTCGGCGAAGGCCGCTGCTGTCGTAAGAAAAAGAAGGACCGTAGGTTTCAGCATTCCTCTAGGGTAGCGAAGCAGGAAACATTGGCGGGCCTGCGGGAGTCAGACTACGGGAGGGTACGAGTATGTTCGCAATCGTTTCAAGAAAGACGCCGGTTTTGAGCGCTGTTTTATTGTTCGCCCTGGCCGGGGCAGGCTGGACGCTGCAGGCCCAGGATTTCGGTCGCGCCAGGGATCTGGTGACGCGCGTCCAGGACGATCTACAGCGGGCCGCCGATTTTACCCGCAACAACGAAAAAGAGCGCGTGCGCTATGAAAACGTGCAGCACCATCTTTCCGAGTTCGATCGCGATCTGCGGCACGACCATTTCGACAAAGGCAAGCTGGATACGGCCATCGACGATCTGAAAAACGTGGTAAAAAACAACACGCTCGAAGGGCGCGACCGCGATGCTCTGGCCGCGGATTTAAGCGATTTGCGCACACTACGCGATATACGCTAGCGCCCTCCGGCCCGGTGTATACTGCGAGGAATGCAGATCGATCACGCGAAACTCGAGCAGTTTTTGGGACAAGTTGTTGGGGAGTTGGGGGCGGCGATGAATGCCGCTCTGGTGCTGATTGGCGAGAAGCTCGGGCTGTATAAAGCCATGGCGAGTGCCGGTCCGATGTCGGCGGCTGATCTCGCGAAGAAGACGAACACCGACGAGCGGTGCGTGCGGGAGTGGCTTTCGGCACAGGCCGCCGGCGGCTACGTGACGTACCATCCAGCCACCCAAACATTCGAATTACCGAATGAGCAGGCTTTCGCGCTGGCCGTGGAGGACAGTCCCGCCTACCTCCCCGGCGCTTTCCATATTGTCAGCTCGATGCTTAAGGACGAGCCGAAGCTGGTTGAGGCATTTCGCACCGGCGACGGAGTCGGCTGGGACGAACACGATGTGTCCCTGTTCGAAGGGACCGAAAAGTTCTTCCGGCCGAATTACGCGGCCAACCTCGTCAGTTCCTGGATTCCGTCGCTCGCGGGCGTCGAAGAAAAACTGAAGCGCGGGGCGCGCGTCGCCGACGTGGGCTGCGGCCACGGCGCTTCGACCATCCTGATGGCCCAGGCTTATCCGGCTTCCCAGTTCGTCGGGTTCGATTATCACGGGCCGTCGGTTGGATGGGCGCGGCGGTCGGCCGCTAAGGCCGGGGTGAAGAACGCCACGTTTGAAGTGGCCACGGCTAAGGATTTTCACGGCGCCAAGTATGATCTGGTGGCGTTCTTCGATTGCCTGCACGATATGGGCGATCCAGTGGGCGCAGCAAGCCACGTCCGCGAGATGTTGAATCCGGATGGCGCATGGATGATCGTGGAGCCTTTCGCCAATGACAAGCTCGAGGAAAACCTCACGCCGTATGGGCGGTTGGCCTATTCCGCATCCACGATGATATGCACTCCAGCGTCGCGCGCGCAGGAAGTCGGGTTGTGCTTGGGCGCGCAGGCCGGGGAAGCGCGAATGCGCAGGGTTGTGGCGGAAGGCGGGTTCACTAAGTTTCGCCGCGCTACAGAAACGCCTTTCAATTTGGTGTACGAAGCCAAGCCGTAGTGATGACCAAGCGCTGGGTCTGGGGCATTGGCGCGATCGTGATTGTCGCGGTTGTGCTCTGCGGGGTTGGCGGGGTCATATTGTGCGAAGCGGCGTTGCATCCCGCGCGGCGGCCGGTCCCTCCTAATCCTGTGGCGCGAACGGTTCAGGTCACCGCGCGCGATGGGGCCATTTTGCGCGGCTGGATATTCACGCCCGAGAGACCGAATGGCAACGCGGTTCTGGTTCTGCACGGAATCGCCGACTCGCGCGCCAGCCAGTCCGGATTGGCCAGCATGTTCTTAGACCATGGCTATACCGTGCTCACGCCCGATAGCCGGGCGCATGGCGATAGCGACGGGGATCTGGCGACCTACGGATTGCTCGAAGCCGATGATGTGCATCGCTGGGTTTCCTGGCTGATCGACGATCAGGGTCCCCGGCATGTCTTCGGGATAGGCGAGTCGCTGGGCGGAGCCGTACTGATCGAGTCGCTTGGGGTGGAGCCTCGGTTCAGCGCGATGGTGGCCGACTCGGCGTTTGCGAGCCTCGAACGAATCGCACTGGACCGCGTCGCGGAAAGGCTTCCGCTTCCTCTGGGCATCGGCCGGACACTGGCTGCGCCACCGGTTTGGGCGGCGTTTCTTTATGCGCGGCTGCGTTACGGTTTGGACTTTCGCCAGGCGTCGCCCGAAGCGGCCCTGGCGCGGTCGATGACGCCGGTGTTACTGATCCACGGCCTCAACGACAAGCTGACCTTGCCCGAGCATTCCAAAATTTTGGCGGCCAGCAATCGCCAGTGGACCGAGCTGTGGCTGGTGCCGGGAGCGACACACACGGGTGCGTTCAGCGCCGCGCGGCCGGAGTTTGAAGATCGGGTGATCGGATTCTTCGCGGCTTACCAGAACTTGCCGAGCGGCATCCAAGTGCGCGAGAAGTAGTCGCCCAAAGTCAGCGCGAGCAAAATCGCCATCCAGAAAAATCCGGCGAACACGAACAGCTTGGTCAGCGGATTGTCGGTCCGGACGTGCATGAAGAACCAGATCACGAGCGACATCTTGATGGCGGCGATGCCGAGCGCGACCACGATGTTGAGGGCCCCGAGATTAATCGTCGACACGTAAAAGGTGACGAAGGTCAGGATCGTCAGCGTGAGCCAGATCAGAACGTAGGTTCGAACGGGAGTGATGGGATGCATATCAGATAAGGTTCTTGGTGTGTCCGATCAGATACAGCAACGGGAACAGGAAGATCCACACGATGTCGACAAAGTGCCAATACAGCCCCGACACTTCAACCGGCGTGTAGTAAGCCGGCCCGAACGATCCTTTCCGCGCCATCAGCAGAATCGTCGTCATGATCCCGAGGCCCACCACCATGTGCAGTGCGTGAAACCCGGTCATGAAGAAGTAAAAACAAAACAAAATTTGAGCTTGATGAGCGAACTGCGGCGGAGCCAGCGGACCGTCCCAGGCCCAGTGGCCGGCGAACAGCGGCACTTTCATGTCCACCCAGTGCTCGTGATATTCGAATCCCTTGATCACCAGGAATGCGGCGCCGAAAATCATGGTTAGGACCAGCATCAGTTGCAGGAGCTTTTGCTGGCCCAGATGAGCCGCGCGCACCGCCAACGCCATGGTCAAACTGCTGACAATCAGGACCGCCGTGTTGGCCGCGCCGAACGCCGGATTCATGAAATTGCTGGTAGCTGCGAACGCCTCCGGATACATGCTGCGGTACACGGTATAGGCGCCGAACATTCCGCCGAAGAACATGATTTCGGTGAGCAGGAACACCCACATCCCGAAGGTGGCCGAATCGAACTGCTGGTGCATGTCATCGAAGTGATGACGTAGTTGCGGCGGGTGCTCGTTTGCTACTGCGTGATCAGCCAACGTGCGCCTCCTCGTGTTTCGCGTATGCGTAGGCTTCTTCAGTGACGATCGGGGTCACGTCGAAATTGAAAGTCGTGGGCGGCGATTGCGTGGTCCATTCCAGCCCCTTCGCGCCCCAGGGATTGTTGCCGGCCTTCGGGCCATATTTTAGCGACCACAAGAAGTAGATCAACGGAATCAAGAACCCGACGCCCAGCACAGTGGCGCCCGCGGTGGACATCACGTTGAGCACCTGAAACTCCGGCGCGTAGGCGTGATAACGGCGCGGCTGGCCCAGGTAGCCGAGAATGAACTGCGGAAAGAAGGTCAGGTTGAATCCGACGAACACCAGCAGGGCAGAGAACTTGCCCCAGCCCTCCGGATACATTCGGCCCGTGATTTTGGGCCACCAGAAGTGCAGCGCGCCCATATACGCCACCACCATGCCGCCCACCATCACGTAGTGGAAGTGCGCTACTACGAAGTAGGTGTCGGTGAGGTGAACGTCCATGCCGAGCGTGCCGAGGAACAGGCCCGTCAATCCGCCGATGGTGAACAGTCCGATAAAGCCGAACGCGTACAGCATCGGTGTTTCATAGCTGATGGAGCCGCGGAACATGGTCGCCGTCCAGTTGAATACTTTGATCGCGGAGGGAACCGCGACAAACATCGTCAACAGTGAGAAATACAGGCCCGCGTACATCGACATGCCGGTAACGAACATGTGATGGCCCCACACCAGGAATCCGATGATCGCGATGCCGAGGCTGGATCCGGCAATGAAGGAATACCCGAAGATGCCCTTGCGCGAGAAGCAGGTGATCAGTTCGCTGATCACGCCCATGCCCGGCAGAATCATGATGTACACGGCCGGATGGGAGTAAAACCAGAACATGTGCTGGAACAGAATGGGATCGCCGCCGATGGCGGGATCGAAAATGCCGATGTGGAAAGCCCGCTCCAGGCCCACCAGCGCGAGTGTGATAGCCACCACCGGCGTGCCCAGCACCTGAATCAACGCCGTGGCGTAGTTGGCCCAAACGAACAGAGGCAGACGGCCCCAGGTCATTCCAGGCGCGCGCATCTTGTGAACGGTGACGATGAAGTTGAGACCGGTCAGAATCGACGAGAAACCCGCGATGAATACGCCGACCGCGGCTGTGATAACGAAAGTGTTCGAATACGTCGTGCTGAACGGAGTGTAAAACGTCCAGCCCGTGTCGACGCCGCCCATCACGATGGCCGCGAGCGCGAAGAGTCCGCCAACGACGTAAATGTACCAGCTCAGCAGGTTGATGCGCGGGAAAGCCAGATCCTTGGCGCCGATCATCATGGGCACCAGAAAATTACCAAACGTGGCCGGAATCGACGGAATCAGGAAAAAGAAGATCATCACCACTCCGTGCATGGTGAAAATCTTGTTGTATGTGTCGGAATTGAACAGGTCGCCTTGAGGCGTCAAGAGTTCGGTCCGGATCAAGCCGGCGAAGACGCCGCCCAGCGCGAACATGATGCTGATCGAGATGAGATAGAGCACCGCGATGCGCTTGTGGTCTGTGGTGAACAGCCACGACTTCCAGCCGTACTCGGCGTTCAAGTAATTTACGGTTTCGGTTTGAGGTTCTTGTAAAGCTGTACTCATTGTTTACCGCCATCTGGATGGGCCAGCAGCGCCGCCGTCGTTTGCCCCGCGTTTCCGGGATGCCGCAAAGCGGCTGTAGGTGCACCCGGCGCATTGGTGATCCCAAGCGATTTGATGTAGACCACTAACTGCAGAATGCCTTCTTCGCTGATCTGGCCTTGGAAACTCGGCATCACGTTCGGTTTATACCCAGCCACGACCTTTGCATTGGGATTCAAAATCGATTCGCGGATGTAGGCGTCGTCGGCCTGCACCGTTTGCCCGCCGGCCAACTGCACGCGCGATCCGTAGACGCCGCGCAGGATCGGGCAGCGGCCCTGATGGTCGAGCAGATGGCAAGTGGAGCAGCCCAACTGCTCGAACAGACGCTCGCCCTGCTGCGCCATGGTTCCAATCGACCCGTTGCCCGCCAGCCAGTTCTCATAATCCGCCGGTTGCATCACGGTCACCCAGCCGACCATTCCGGAGTGCTCGGTTCCGCAATACTCGGCGCAGAACAAATGATAGCGGCCGGGTTTGGTGGCGTTGAACCACATCGTGTCGTAGTGCCCCGGCACGACATCATGCTTGATGCGCAGCGCCGGGATGAAGAAGCTGTGGATCACGTCTTCCGACGCCAGAGTGATTTTCACGGGCCGGCCAACTGGAACATGCAGTTCGTTGATCTCGCGCTGGCCGCCGGGATATTGGATCTTCCACATCCATTGCTTGCCAACTGAGTAAACATCCATGGAGTCGGGCGGGGGAACGGCGTTCTGGAAATAGATCTTGGCGCCCCACCAAAAGAAAGTGAGCATCACCAGAAACGGAATAATGGACCACGTGATTTCCAGCCGCAATGAACCGTGGATCGGTTGAGGGACTTCGTCGCCGCGCCGCCGGTACTTGATGGCGAACACGAAGATCACGGCAAAGATCAGAATCGACATCACGATGCTGACCACGCTCAGATAGATGTACAGATGATCGACGTCGACTGCGACCGCGGAAGCGGCTTCAGGCCAAAGTGGAAGTTCCATAGACACTAGGCTGCCCTCCCGGAGCCGGGATGCGCGTGCCGCTCGCGGCGGATCATGATGAAGATGAACCCTCCCAGGAGTAGAACCGTCCCGGTGCCAAGCACCCGGGTGATCTGCGTGATGGCCATTCCGTATTTTCCTGTCGTGGGATCGTAGTGGTAACAGAACAGCAGCACCTGATCGGCCGGCGTGCCGATTTTGTTGGCTGAAGCCTCCACCAGGCCGAGACGAAAATCGCGCGGCTTGTACTGGATTCCGTAAAAGTAGCGAGCGATTTTGCCTTCCGGCGTCAGAATCATGATGCCGCTGGCGTGCGCGAACTGCTGGCTCACCGGATCCCAGTTGTAATGGAATCCAACGGTGTCGGCCAACTGCTTGATGGCTTCTTGTTGGCCAGTCAGGAAATGCCAGCCGGCTTTTCACGCCTTCCTTGGTGCCTGTGCTCTGATACTTCTCGATGTAGTTGGCCTTCTTGGCGCCCGCGAGCTGCCAGGTTTCCTTCGGATTGAAGCTGACGGTGACCACTTGAAAGTCGGTGCCGGCATTCAAAGAGCTTTGTTCCATCGCATGCGACAGCCCGTTCAGCACCAAGTCGCACAGGCCGGGGCATTCGTAATACACCAGCGCCAGCACGACCGGTTTGTCGCGGAAGTATTGGCCCAGGCGCACCACCTGCCCGGTTTCGTCCTTGAAGTTGAGCTCGAGAGGGATCTGCGCGTTCAGATTTTGATCGATGCCGACGCCTTGCATGATCAATGGCAGGCTGGCGGCGGGAACGCCCATCTGTTGCGCTCCTGCCACGCTCGAAAGCGCCGTCGCGATCACGCCCGCCATCAAAAAGTTGTTACTTCGCATTCTTACTTCCTTGCAGCGCGTCGGGATCGGGCTTTGCCGCCGGCGGCTTCCTTCCTGCTTCTATGTCGTCCAGATAGTTGTGCGACGGCAGGCCTTTGGCGGCCAGCATGTCGATGGCGCGATCAATGGGTACGCGAACCGTGCCCGCGTCTTTGTCCACCCACGCATAGCTGCTCAGGACGTGATCTTCCTTGGCCTTCAGCTGCTGGTATTCCTCGAAAGGCGCTACTTCGATTCGCGGCGCCGGCGGAATCACAGGCTGCGATAGCCGAACCGCCTCGTCAGTGGAATAGTAGGAGTGAAAATAGCGGAAAATCCCGACCACTAGCAAGCAAATGATGAAGGTGAAAATCGCGAGGAAGCCCAACGACACCACGATTAACCGTACACTGACCTCGCTCTGCTCGTGGCCGGCTCCGTTCGGGCTGTGATGTATGGTGTGTTCCATTTTAGTGTCCGTGCCCGTGCGCTTTGGCGAGCAGTGAATAGGTGTCGCGCGGATCGCGCGATGCCAGCAGCGGCCGCGACTTCAAATGCCAGATGAACAATGCGAGCCAAATGCCGCCCAGTCCGATGAGCGTCAACAGATCGGGCAAATGGACTTCCAATCCCCGCTGGCGAAAGGCCGGTTCCACAATCCAGAATACATCCAGGATACGCATGAGAATGATCCAAAGCGCCAGGGTCCGCAGCCGGCTCGGGTTCTTCTTCACGAACCTCAATAGCAGCAGGAAGAAGGGAACGAAGAAATGGAAGATCGCAATCGTCCACGCGATGTAGCCCCATCCACCGCTGAAGCGCCGTACGTACCAGGGGATTTCGTCCGGCAGATTCTCGGCCCAAATAATCAGGAACTGCGCGAACGACATGTAGGCCCACAACATCGTGAACGCGAGCATCAAATTACCTAGGTCGTGATAATGCTGCCGCGTCAGGAAGCTTGCGAACGGCTCGCGTTTGGAAAGCAACACCAGCACCGCAACCAGGAACGAAAACGTAAGCAGCACCTGGCCGACGGTGAACATCCAGCCGTAGATCGTCGAGTACCAATCGGGCTCGAGCGACATGATCCAGTCGATGAACGCGAGCGTGGTGGTCAGTACGAACACAAGCAACGCTGGAGCGCTGCGCGTCTTGATTTTCTTGAAGAGGGCTGGATTGCCGGTCTTATCATGTTCGTTGGCCATTCCCAGAATGCGGTAGCCGGAGAAGGCCCAGATGACAAAATAAAGCACTGTTCGAATACTGAACCACATAGGATTCAAGTAAGCGGCCTTATGACCTACGGCGAAATGTTCGGCCCGATAGCCCGCGTCCGTCCACTTGTACAAGGTCGGAAGCGCGAAGATCAATATTGGAACAGCGAATGCCGCGATCAATGGCAGCGTCTTGAGCCCGGATTCCACCAACCGCCGGATCGCCACGCCCCAATTGCCGCCCACTACGTTGTGCAGGAAGAAGATGCCCAGGCAGCCCAGCGTCAAGCCCGACCAGAATATAAAAGCAAATAGATACCCTTGCCAGAACTGCGATGCGTCCTTGAAAAGCCAGACCAGGCTGATGGCCAGCGCCACTATGCCTACGAACAATACATTGCGCTGCGCGCGATCCATCTGTTGACCGAGAGCGGTACCGCCCGGTGTCATTGATTTGCTCCTTGCGTGGGCGCCCCGGTGCTCTCTCCCGCCGTCCGCGGCGGCGGCTCCACGGCCAGATTCTGGCGCTGATCGGCGGGCACGTCGTTGATGCTCGCCGACTCGCTCAACTGTAGCGCGCGAATGTAAGCGATGATGCGCCAGCGATCGTCCGTTTGGACCCGCGACGCGTAGCTCGCCATAGCGCCGAATCCGTTGGTGATCACGTCAAAATAATGTCCCACCGGCTCGTTCCTGAGTCTGTCCGAATAGTACGAAGGAGGCTGCCGGAAGCCGCGCAAAACAACCATTCCGTTCCCGTCACCGAGGCGGCTGTGGCACGGCGTGCAATAGACGTTGAAACGCGACTGGCCGCGCTCGATATCTTCCTTGGCGATCGGGATCGGAAATTGATCGATCTCTTCGCCATTGATCTTTCCCGTATAGCGCGCTTCGTCGATGCGCAAATGCCCGCGCGCCACCGTTCCTTCCACCATCGGACGCGCCGAGCGGTGATCGGTGAAGAAGTCGCTTTCAGCGAGCGGCTTGTAGCGCGGCTCATTATGCATGTCCTGGCGGCACGCAGCCAGTGATAAAAACGCGAGCGCCGACGCGCCCATCAAGAGCTTGTGGCTATTTTTCAACTTCGGCCACCTCTTCGGGATTGAGTTGTTCCAAGAACGCTTTCGTCTTAGCGACATCGAATTTCGGATCGGACGCCTCGATGCACAGGAAAAACCGGTCGATGGACGCGCGCTTGGCGAAGCTCTCCACATTGAACACGGGATGGTAGGGCATCGGCAGTTTATTGAGCGCGAGCATTCCGATCACCGCGCTCAGCGCCGCCAACAAAACCGTACACTCGAACGTGATTGGAATATAGGCCGGCCAGCTATTCATCGGCCGTCCGGCGACATTGTGCGGATAAGCGATCACCGAGATCCACCACAGCAGCCCAAAGCCGCCGGCCGCGCCGCATAGGCCCATGAACAGAACGATGGGTGCCACCCAATTGAATCCGAAACCGACCGCTTCGGCCAAGCCTTCGATGGGCATCGGCGAATAGGCGTCCATCTTGCGATAGCCCGCCGCATGCGCGCGGTTCGCGGCTTCGAGCAGTTCCTCTGGCGTCTCAAACTGCGCCATCACTCCGTACGTTCCGTGTCGATCTGCGAATGTTTCGTGCATGCTTTTATACCCGAGGGCTAGTCTCCGTGCGCCGGCGCCGGCGATGGACCATCATCGGAAATGTTCGGCGCCAGATGGTGCAGCACTTCGCGCACCTCGAAGATCGAAATCGATGGAAGCACGCGCACGAACAAAATCATCAACACCAGGAAGAACCCAAGCGTCCCGATGTACACCGCCCAATCCCATTGCGTCGGATAATACATGCCCCAGGACGACGGCAAAAAGTCGCGAGCCAGACTAGTGACGACGATGATAAACCGCTCCAGCCACATGCCAATGTTCACCACGATTGATACACAGAACAGCAGCGGGATACTCTGCCGCACTTTCGCCGACCACAGGGATTGGGGAATGAGGATATTGCAGAGGATCAAGCTCCAAAAGAAGTAACGATAGGGCCCCGTGGCGCGGTTCAGGTACATGAACATTTCGTGCGGATTGCCGCTGTACCACGACATAAACGCTTCCATGCAATAGCCGTAACCCACGATGAGCCCGGTGCCCAGCATCAGCTTACCCATGCAATCCAGGTGTCGCATGGTGATCAGATCTTCCAGGTGGAACCATTTTCTGGCCGGGATCGCGAGCGTAACCACCATCGCGAAGCCGGAGTAAATCGCGCCCGCGACGAAGTAGGGCGGAAAAATCGTAGTGTGCCAGCCTGGCAGCAAGCTGATCGCAAAGTCGAAGCTCACCACCGTGTGCACTGAAACCACCAGCGGCGTCGCCAAGCCTCCCAATAGCAGGTAGGCCATCTGATAACGCGCCCAATGTTTCGCCGATCCGCGCCAGCCCAGGCCCAGCATGCCGAAGATCATTTTCTGCCACTGATTCTTGGCTCGATCGCGCATGGTCGCCAGATCCGGCACCAACCCGATGAACCAGAAAATCAACGACACCGTTAGATACGTGGACACCGCGAACACGTCCCAGATCAGCGGACTTCGTGGATTCGGCCACAGCCACATCGAATTGGGGTAGGGCATCAGCCAATACGGAAGCCAGGGACGGCCCAAGTGCAGGATCGGGAACATGCCGGCTTGCGCCACGGCAAACAGCGTCATTGCCTCCGAGAACCGGTTGATCGAAGTGCGCCAGTCCTGTTTGAGCAGAAGCAGAATCGCCGAAATCAGCGTTCCCGCGTGGCCGATACCGATCCACCAGACGAAGTTGACGATCGCAAACCCCCACGCCACGGGGATGATGATGCCCCACACGCCAACGCCCTTGTAGAACAGCCAGAAGGCGCCCGCGAGCAAGCCCTGCATCGCGACAAACGCCAGCAGCAGGCTCACCCACCATGGTTTCGGCGTCTTCTCGATGGGCTGCAGGACGACGTTGGCGATCTTGTCGGTGACGGTAGCGTAATCGAATCCCGGCGCAATGATTTTGTCGGGTCCGGGGTCGATTACTTTCGGCTCTAGTTCGTCGGTGTTCAGGCTAGGCATTGCCGATCTCCGGGTTCGGGTTGCGCAGACGGCCCAAATAGGTAGTGCGCGGCCGCACGTTCAAGTCTTCGAGCAAGCTGTAATTGCGCGCTTGGGCTTTGTTCTGCGCCACGCGGCTCTTAGGATCGTTGATGTCGCCGAAAACGATCGCCTGCGTTGGACACGCTTGAGCGCAAGCCGGCGTAACCTCGCCGTCCGCGATGCGCCGGTTCTGCTTTTCGGATTCAATTTTCGCCGCGTTGATGCGCTGGATGCAATACGTGCACTTCTCCATCACGCCGCGGCTGCGCACCGTGACGTTCGGGTTGCGCGATCCGTACAAACTCGGCGTGCCCCAATCGGAGTACAGCAGGAAGTTGAAGCGCCGCACCTTGTAGGGACAATTGTTGGAACAGTAGCGCGTTCCCACGCAACGGTTGTAAACCATTTGATTAATGCCGTCGCCGCTATGCACGGTCGCCGCCACCGGACAAACCAATTCGCACGGCGCGTTCTCGCACTGCATGCACGGAACCGGCTGGTAATAGAGCTCCGGATTGTCCCAATTGCCCCGGAAATAGCGGTCCACGCGCAGCCAGTTCATGTGCCGCCCGCGAATCACTTCGATCTTGCCCACCACCGCGATGTTGTTTTCCGCCTGGCACGCTGTCATGCACGAACCGCAGCCGACGCACGCGTTCAGGTCGATCGTCATGCCCCACTTGTAGCCTTCGTAGCGATAATCCGGATACAACGTGAGCTTGGGAGGAATCGGCTTCTGCTCTTCCTCTTGGTCCACGAATTGCGGCGTCTTCTTGTATTCGTCCAGCGTGGCGATGCGGATCGGCTCGCCCTCTTCCATGGTCTGCGTGTGCTGCGTGGTTGCGAACTCGTGGCTTCCGCTAACCTTGTTCATCTCCAGGCCGGAGCCGCCGTTCGGTTCAGCCGACGTGCGCAGCAGGTAGGCGTTGAAGCCAACCTCGTTACCCACGTGACCCGCGAACGTCCGTCCAAAGCCGAGATGCACCGTGGCGCTGTCATTGGCGTGCCCGGGCATGATCCACACCGGCCCAGTGACCGTGCGGCCCTGGTACTTCAGCTCCACCATGTCGCCGTTGTTCAGATTCTTCTGCTGCGCCGTCGTCGGGCTGATCCACACGGCGTTGTCCCAAGTCATCTTGCTTTGCGGCTTGGGTAACTCTTGCAGCCAGCCGTTGTTGGCGAACGATCCGTCCCAAATAGTCGGATCGGGCCGGAACATAATCTCGAGACCTTGCGCCGGCTTCGCCGCTGCGGCCGGTGGCATCTTGGCTGTCACGTTGATGGCAGACAGCGCCGTGTTCGGCACTACGCCATCGTGCAGCGCCTTCTGCCAGAAGATGTCGAAGTTCGGAACCTTGGCCTGGCTCTGCCAGTAGGCCTGCACCAGGTCATGATCCGATTTGTCAGGCTCTCCGGCCAACGTCGCGATCACTTCGAGCGCGGTCTTACCGCCATACAGGGGAGCGATCAGCGGCTGGACAAAACTCACCGTGCCGTCGAAGCCGCGAACGTCGCCCCACGATTCCAGGAAGTGCGCTTCGGGTACAGTCCAAATGCACTGCCGCGCGGTTTCATCCGAATACAGCCCCAGGTACGCTTTCCATTGAACTTTCTTCAACGCGCCGGCGAAATCCAAATCGGCGGGCGCGCTATAAACGGGATTGCCGCCCAGGATCAGCAGCGTATCCACTCTGCCGGCCTGCATATCGGCCACCAGTTGCCGTAGCGATTCCGGCTGATCCATTGGATTCGCTTCCACCGGGTCCGTGTAAGTCACCGTCTTGCCGTTGTTGCCCAGCGCCTGATTCATCGCATGCGCCAGCGCGTGCACTTCGGCGGATTGATAATCGCCCGGGACAATGATCGACGCGCCCTTGTGCGCCTGCAAATCCTTCGCGATCGCGGCAATTTCCTTGTATTTTCCGCTCGATTGCCCGCCCAATCCCAGCGCCGCCGCCAGATCCCGCGTCCAATCGGCAACCTCGTTCGCCCGCAGCACGAAATGATGATCCGCCATGCTGGCTGTGGGCGATGGAGCCGGCTCCACAACGTACAAGCGATTCAAAACCGTTTCGCTCGGCGCCTTTCCCTCGGCCTGCACCTGCGCCGGCAAATGCAGCGGACCGCGATTGTCTGCCTGATACTGCGCCGATTGATTGGTCCGCGCCGGAATCGATCCTGCCTGATAGCCTTCCTGCCAATCTTCCTTGGGTTGCGGCGTATGCGTGACGTTGCTCTGCACGCGGCGCTTGTCGGCGAAGTTCCGCGCGTGCCTCAAATTGCCGGGCCCGCACGCAAGAAAGTCCGCATCCAGCGACACCACGACGTCGGCTTGATCGAAATGATAAATCGTGTTCACCGGCCGCCCGAACGCCAGCATCGCGCCCTGATGCGCACCGTGGCGCCCGGCCGCCTCATATTGATGCCATTTGGCGGCAGGAAACTCTTTGAGGATCGCGTTGATGCCCGCTGCGAGCGTCGGCGACGTAATCGTCTCCGTCAGAATCCGCAGACCTTCGCCCTTACTCACCGCCGCTTGCTCGCGTCGCGCGGCTATTGCCGCCTGGAACGATACCCAACTGCTGATCAGGCTCTTCTGGATTACCGACTGCGCACGGTCGGGATCGTACATGGTCAGCAGCGATGCCTGCTGAAAATAATCCGAAGCGCCCAGGCTGCCGGGATGATCCGGATTGCCGTCGATCTTGGTCGGCCGGCCTAAGTGGCTGGTCGCCAGAAGTCCCGTGCCAACGCCGCCCATTTGCATCGCGGTTGCGAAATATAAAGGAACGCCGGGGACAAATTCCTCCGGCTGGCGCACGTAGGGAACGATGGTTTCCTTGGGCTGCTTGGTGCACGCCGTTATGCCGGCCATGGCCAGCGACGCGGCAGCGAGCTTCAGAAAATTGCGGCGGTGAGCCGGATCCAGCCAATTGGGGGTCCGGTCGGCGAGTTCATCGTCGACGAAAGCCTGAAACTCTTTCGTTTCCGCCAGCTCTTCGAGGCTCTTCCAGTACTGTGGTCCCTGGGCTGATTCCAGCCGAGCCCGAATCTTGTTCAAGTCAAGAGCGGGTGTGTCGTTCATCGGTGGCAAGTGTAGCAATCCGTCAAACTTTGAATGTGGTATTCGTCAACGAGCTTCCGGCCAAGCTCCTCTTGATTCGCCGGCGCTTCATACGCCATGTTGAACACCTGATCGCGCGGCCGCACATATTTTTCCGGGTTGCGGTGGCAGTTCACGCACCAGTTCATGTACAGAGTGTTCTCCTTGTACATGAGCGGCATCTGATCCACGCGGCCATGGCAGGTGGCGCATCCGACGCCCTTGTTGATGTGGATGCTGTGGTTGAAGTATACGAAATCCGGCAGGTCGTGTATACGGGTCCATTGCAGCGATTCACCCGTGCGATAGCTCGTGCGCACCGGCTCCAGAATCTCTGCGTTCGACCAGATCTGCGAATGACAGCTCATGCAGATCTCAGTAGCGGGCACGCCCGCGAACGATGACGTTTCCACCGACGTGTGGCAGTACCGGCAATCGATGCCGTCGTCCGTCACGTGATGCTTATGGCTGAACGGAACGGGCTGCTCTTTGACTACCTTGACGTCCGTGATGTAATGGCCACGGTCCATCGTGTAGGCAAACGCGAGTAAGCCTCCGGCCCCGATGACAGCGGCTGCGAGACTGATTTTCGAAATGCTATTGGCACTGCGGTGGAAGAGCTGGGCCATCCAGTTTTCGAGTCCTGTTGACCCACTATCCTAACTCGAATTGCGCTAGGATTGCAAAAAATATTATCAGGCGAGTTTGAGTGTGAGATGTCCTACATTGTGGGCGACGAGCAGCCCTTCCGAAACAACTATGCCGCGAAGCGTTTTCCCACCGCGCGGCGTGCGCGCAGCAACCGAATGCGAACCGCGGTCTCTGTCCAGCCATGCGCCCGGGCGATCTCCTGCACCTTGTAGCCTTCCAGATAATGCCGCTGCAGCACCATCCGATCGTTCTTCTTGCAGGTCTTCAGAATTCTGCGGACATCAATCGCGGCCAGATTGACCTTGGGCGGCGTGGAGATTTCTGGAAGCGTTTGCAGGAACGGTTCGCGGCGCATGCAGCTCCGGTGAATATTGAGCGCGATGCTATTCATCCAAGTGAGCACCATGTTCGAATCGCGCAATTGTCCTAGCCGTTCCCAGCCCTTCACCCACGCGGCTTGCGCGGTCTCTTGCGCCCCATCATAGGAAAGGCCGCGCGAAACAAGAAAGCGAACGGTCAGATTGTAGCCCTTTTTGTATGCGTTGCCGTATTCTTCACAAGTCATCGTCAGATGAACTCCCTTGGAAAATTAGCCTTCTCGGCTTTTCGTTTCACAATAATTGCAGTTGGAGTACCAAGACCGAACGGCTAGAACTCTCGCGTGTAACTAGTTAAGAATCTGTTATTTATATCGTAATCACCGGCTTGGGGCCGGCTGCATCGCACCGGGCAAGAATTTCTGGACGGGCAAATATTGCCTAGCCTGTGACCCGATACAGCATCAGATCTTCATCCACGGCCTCGTCGCCGATCTTCAACGCCGCTGGCTCGCGCCCAAACACCGTGAACCCGAGCGACGCATAAAGCTTCTTTGCGGCGGACTGGTTGCCGCCAACCGTCAGGATGATTTGTTCCAGCCCCGCGAGTGTCCGCGCCCGCTCCAGGACTTCGCCCATCAAGCGCCGCGCGATTCCAAGGCCGCGATGTTGTTCCTGTACAAAAACGCCCCAAATTCGCGCCTTGTGGCGTTGCTTGTGCCGCGTGTTCCGCCCGAACCCGACCGTCCCCACCAGGGCCCCTCCGGCGAACGCGCCCAACACGTAGTTGTCCGGGCCCGCCGACGCCAGCCGCTTGGCGAAAACATCCGGCGACGTCGCGCGATGCTCCTCGGCCGATTCGCCGAACGCCTGCGGTTCCCGCTCCAGCGCGCCTAGACGCAGATGCCAGAACGCCTCGGCGTCTTGCGCCCCGAGGGTCCGAATCTCTATAGTCATCTTTAGGCCAGTGTAGCTTGTGATGTTGTTTTCCCTCGCCCGTAATCTGACCGTCCTGATGGCAGCAGCTCTTGCCTGTTCCCTTCGCGGGCAAGAGCCTCCAGAGGCGGTAGCGCAGAAGGTGCTCGCCGATGCGACTGAGTATGCCGCCAAGCATGAGCGCGATCTGCCGAATTTTATCTGCACCCAAACCACGCGCCGCTTCCAAGATTTTTCCGGGCGCGAGGAGTTCCGGCCCATGGACATGATCGTCGAACGCCTCACCTACTTCGAACACCAGGAGGACTACAAGGTGCTCGAGGTCAACGGACTGCCTTCCAACCTCGGCCACGATCAGTTGGGCGGCGCCTCATCGTCCGGTGAATTTGGCTCGGTCATGAAGGGGGTTTTCACCCCCACTACCGAATTTCATTGGCAAGCCTGGTTCACGCTGCGGGGACAAAAGATGCACGTGTACAACTACCAGGTCGCGAAAGCGAACTCCGATTACCATATCGTGGTCGCGGGCCGGCCCGGCTCCCTCGTGACCGCCTATCACGGCCTGGTTTTCATTGACGACCGCCAGCATTTCATTCACCGCATTACGCTGCATGCCGATGGCATCCCGCCCGCCTTCCCGGTGCAAGATGTCAGTCTCATGCTCGACTACGAGTACACGCAGATCGGCGACGCCACCTATCTACTGCCATTGAATTTCGAGCTGCGCTCTCGCGACGGCCGGGCGCTCATCAAGAACGATGTCGATTACGACAATTACCGCAAGTTCACCGCCGACTCGACGTTGCACTTTGGCGACGCGAAGTAACTACCGAGCCGCGACCGTAAGGGAGCCGGTCTAAATAAACGCCGTCGTCTTAATCCCCGAAACATCAAAACGCTTCCGGCAGCGCATGTTCTTGCACATGACCTTATCGTCCAGCAGCACCATGTAGCTGGCCGCCTTCTTGAACTTCGCCCGATCGCGCTCGTCGGCGTGCCCGGGTAGCCGGTCCACTTTGGTCCGCACCAGCCACGGCAGATCGTACGAATCCGCCGTCCGGCAAAACGGGCAGTTCAGAGTGATCGGCTTGGTCGTCCGCGACTCTTTGTAAAATGCTTTTTCGTCGATTGACATTTTTTCTTTCCCTACGCTACCGCAAACGCCGATGCTCGTACCAAACTTGCATCCAATAGCCGCGCGAATTCGTCAACGTCCGACTTGCTGATATTCAGAGGCGGCGAGAAGCGTAGCACATTCCCATGCAGGCCGCCCTTGCCGAGTAAGATTCGGTTTTCGCGCGCCGCTTCCATGATCGCCGTGGTCTGTGCCGTGGCCGGCTTCTTGCTCACCGGATCCTCCACCAGCTCGATGGCCTGCAACAACCCCATGCCGCGCACGTCGCCGATGATCGGATGCTTCCCCTGCAGCTCGCGCAGTTTGTCGCGAAAATACGCGCCCACTTCCGCCGCGTTGATCGCGAGCTTCTGATCCTCGATGAAATCGATCACCGCTTTGGCCGCGGTAGTCGCAATCGGATTCCCGCCGAATGTTGAAATCGTCGCGCCCTTCACCGCGTCCGCGATCTCTGGCCGGGCTATCGTCAAACCGATCGGAGTGCCGTTGGCCAGTCCCTTGGCGCTCGTAATAATGTCCGGCTGCACGCCCCACTGCTCGATGCCGAACCATTTGCCGCCGGTGCGCCCCCACGCGGTCTGCACTTCGTCGCTGATAAACACGCCACCATGCTTTTTCACCGTCTCCGCCACGATCCGAAAATATTCCTTGGGAGGCGTGATGAAGCCGGCCACGCCCTGAATCGGCTCGGCAATAAACCCTGCAATCCTTCCCGACGTAGTAGTCCGAATCACTTCGCCCACATCCTGCGCGCAGCGCACCTCGCATGACGGATATTCCAGCCCATAGGGGCAGCGATAACAATACGCGTTCACCGCGTGAACGATGCCAGCCTGCGTCACCGGCCCCAGCCTCCAGCTCGATTGCGCCGTCAAGCTCATGGCCATCGACGACCGGCCGTGATACGCATAGCGCAGCGCGACAACTTCCGTCGATCCCGTGTAACACCGCGCTGCCAGAATCGCCATCTCGTTCGCCTCCGTGCCGCTCGAGGTGAAGAACGATTTCGTCAGCTTCCCGGCCGGCGTAATCTGTGCGAGCTTCTTGGCCAGTGCCGCCTGTGGCTCATTCGCGAAAACCGTGGACACGTGTTGCAGTTTGTCGATCTGTGCGTGCAGCGCCTTGTTCACCGCATCGTTGCAATGTCCCACGCTGACAGTTACTATGCCGCCGAAGAAATCCAGGAACTGATTGCCATCGATATCCCAAACGTATTGGTTCTTGGCGTGTGAGATAACGAGCGGCTCCTTGTAGTAATGGAACACACACGGAAAAAGGTGTTCGCTTTGGGCCAGTAGGATCTCTTCTTTGGTCATGTTTGATTCTATACCGCGCGCGCCCGCGACGTTCCACCGCCAACCCTCTATGATCGAATGATGAAGATCGCGCTCGACGCGACCCCCCTCACCGTCCCGAGCGGCGGTGTTCGCCGCTACACCGACGAGCTCACCCGGGCTCTCGCCCAAACATTTCCCGACGACCAGTTCTGGCTCCTATCCGATCAAAAGTTCACCGCGCCAGTCTCGCGATCCAACGTCAAAACCGGCCATGGCCCCCGCAACATGCTCGAACGCCGCTGGTGGTCCTGGGGACTGCAGGGCGAAATCTCGCGCCTCGGCATCGACGTCTTTCATGGCACCGATTTCGCGGTCCCCTATCTGCCTCTGCGTCCCAGCGTGATGACCCTGCACGATCTCTCGCCCTGGATGGATCCCTCCTGGCACGCCGAATCGGATCGTGTGCGCCGCCGCACTCCCATGCTGCTCCGCCTCGGCCTCGCCACTATGATCATCACTCCTTCTGAAGCCGTGAAACGCCAGGCCGTCGACCGCTTTCATCTGCCGGCCGATCGTGTCGTCGCGGTGCCGCATGGCGCCAACCCAGCCTTTCATCCAACACCCGAGCGGCCGCCTCCCGACGCCCCACCGTACCTCTTATACGTCGGCACCCTCGAACCAAGAAAAAACATCGCACTGGTGCTGGATCTGTGGCGCGAACTTCGCCGCGATCATCCCATCGATCTCATCCTGGCCGGCCGGCGCCGCGCCGATTTTCCCGAGATCCCGCCCGAGCCCGGCCTGCACTTGCCGGGTCTCACGCCCGAACAAGATTTGCCGCGTCTCTACTCAGGTGCCGTTGCGTGCCTCTACCCGTCGTTCTATGAGGGATTCGGGCTGCCCGTGCTCGAAGCCATGCAGTGCGGCGCGGCCATGATCGCATCGAGTGATCCTTCGATCCGGGAGCTGGCTTGTGACGCTGCGATTGTGCTCGACATCCGCGATCGCTCCGCCTGGCTCGATGCCCTGCGCACCGCCATCGCCCACCCCGAACAAATGAGCGCACTCCGGCAACGAGCCGTGGTTCGATCCGCCGAATTCTCTTGGACCAAGACCGCCACTCTAACGAAAGCCGTGTATGAACAGGCGATCCGCCGATTCCGCAAATAGGCCTGCCGCGCTGTTCCTCGCCGCCGAAGCGCCCTACCCGATGGTCGGCGGTGGAGCAATTCGCACCGCTTCGCTGCTCGAATACCTAGCCCATAACTTCTCTCTGGATCTAATCGTCTTTCGCGAGCCGGGTGCCCTCCATCCCACCGATACGATTCCCTGCGGCCTCGTCCACAAAATCGACGCCGTCGATCTCCCGTTTCATTCCAAACATCCGCTCGCGCGCGTCTTGCGCAATACGTCCCGCGTGGTCCGCAATCGTCCGCCTCTGCTCGACCGCTTCTCCGGATTTGAACAACAGATCGCGGCCATCGTCTCCGGCCGAAAATACGACGTCGCTGTTCTCGATCACTTCTGGACCGCCCCCTACGCGGCCGTGCTACGCGAGCACTGCGAGCGCCTGGTCCTGGATCTTCACAACGTCGATTCGGCCTGGCATCACAGTATGGCCCATTCCGAACGCGGCCTGCCGGCTTTGGCTTTCCGTAGATTTGCGCGAGCTGCTCTCGACTTCGAACGCCAATGGCTTCCGCGATTCGATGACATCCTCACCACGTCCTTGAGCGACGCCGATGTGGTTCGCGCAATCGTTCCCAGTGTCCGAGTCTCCGTTTATCCCAACGCGCTCCCCTATGTCGCTCCCCCGCCGCGCGCCGAACGCCACGAGATCGTGTTCAGCGGCAATCTCGAGTATCCGCCCAACATTCAAGCCGTCCGATGGTTTCACGACAAGGTTTGGCCCGCGCTTCAATCCCGCTGGCCCCAATTGCGATGGAAGATTTTGAGCAGAAACCCCGGAGCCATCCAAAACCTCGCGGCGCGCGATCCGCACATTGAGCTCACCGGTTTCGTCGAGGACGCCATCTCCATCCTCGCCCAATCGCAAGTCGCCGTCGTGCCGGTGTTAGCGGGAAGCGGTACCCGCATCAAAATCTTGGAAGCTTGGGCCGCGCGCACGCCCGTCGTCTCCACCACGCTCGGCGCCGAGGGCTTGGAATGCCGCGACGGCGAACATTTGGTCCTCGCGGACCATCCGGACAGCTTTGCCACCGCGGTCTCGGAACTTCTCGCGCTGCCCGACCATCGCGCTCGCATCGCAGCCGCCGGACGCCGCCTCTATGAAGAGCGTTATACTTGGCAAGCTGCTTGGAACGTGTTAGATCCCATTTTTCCCCGGCAAAGGTAACCGTGAGAACAGTTCAACTCCCGCGCCACAACTTTCACCAGGTAAACGTTTTGTGAAAAGCTCGCATTCGAAAGGAAACCCTCTATACTGGAGATGGTCATGCGCTTTTCGGTAGACGCTCATGCGATCGGCCAACACTTAACGGGGAACGAAACATACATCAGGAATCTACTGAATTGTTTCGCCGTCTTGGATGACAACGCGGACTTTGTAGCGTACGTTTCGCGCCGCGACGCGTTCGATCAGGTGCCCGATCGCTTTCAAAAAAAGCGTGTCGCAATCAATCCGTACCTGCGGCTCGGTTACGATCTCTCTCGGCGTGTCGCCCAGGATCGGCCCAATCTTCTGCACGTGCAATATACAGCGCCCATCCAATGCTCGGCTCCCATCGTTGTGAGCGTGCACGACGTGAGTTTTCTCGAGCATCCCGAGTATTTCACCGCCTTCCGCGCTCTCCAATTGCGTTTGACCGTGCGGCGCACCGTTCGATCCGCCGCCTGCGTGCTCACACCGAGCGACTTCTCCAAGCGTCGAATTCTGGAGGCTTACCAACTCGACGAAGAGAAGGTTGTAGTGCTGCCGAACGGTGTCAGCTCGGCGTTCCATCCCGTGTCGCGGGAGGCCGCGCGCCGTACTTTGCCTCCGTCACTCAACGTGCCGGGTCCTTTCATCCTTACCGTCGGCGATCTGCAGCCGCGCAAGAATCACTTGGGTCTGATTCATGCCTTCGAGGAGTTACTGCGCACTTACTCGCAGTTACCTCACCACTTAGTCATCGTCGGCAAGGAAACCTGGTATGGCCCCGCCGTCCGCGCCGCCGCCAAGAAATCGTTTGCGCACGATCGCATTCACTTTACCGGCTTCGTAGATGACGATCAGTTACACTGCTTTTACGGCGCGTGCGACCTGATGGTGTATCCATCCTTCTATGAAGGATTCGGTTTGCCGATTCTGGAGGCGATGGCTTGCGGGCGCGCGGTGGCTTGCTCCAATACGTCGGCGATGCCGGAAGTGGCCGATTCGGCCGCGATACTTTTCGATCCCTGCTCCCAGCGCGACATCGTCACTTCCATGCGCGACCTGTTGCTCAATCCGGAATTGCGCATGCGCATGGAGCGCCTGGGCGCCCAGCGCGCCTCGTTGTTTAGTTGGGAAGGGACCGCGGCTCGAACGTTGGATCTGTATTATGCTGTTGGTGGGCGTGCCAACAGCGCGCCCGAAGTACTAAGCAAGTCCATTTCCGCCGTGCGCCGATGAAGTATTTGCTCGCCAACCTCACTGCTCCAATCCTGATCACGGGGCTGATCGCCGCCGCGCCCATCTACGCACCAACGCTCCCCAACGAAAGCTTGCACTACAGCGTCAACTGGCCCACCGGCGTCAGCCTGGGCGAAGCTACCTTGGTCGCTTCCAGTTCGCCTGGCGCATCCGGCCAACCCGGCCATATGCATTTTGTATTTGATTTGGACGCGGGCGCGCCCGGATTTACAATCAGCGATCGCTACCGCTCCGAGGCCTCCGGAAGCTTCTGTTCCTCCGAGTTCGAGAAATCCATCTCGCATGGAGCGAAAAAAGCCGACGACAAAGAAACCTTCGACTCCGAATCTGGCACCGTGACTCGCGGTTCGGGCTCCGGCCAGTCCGAATTGAGCGCCAATCCATGCGGCAAGGACGCTCTCGCGTTTCTCTATTTTCTGCGCCAGGAGTTGCGTCAGGGACGCATGCCCGCGGATCAGACCGTTTTTTTTGGCGCACCCTACGAAATCCGCTTGAGCGCGGCTGGAACCGAGAGCATCAAAATCGCCGGCGCGCCTGTGGACGCCGACCGCATCAATGCGCAGGTGTCTGGCCCTTCATCCACCATCAGTTTTGAAATGTTGTTTCTGAAGGACCCCTCTCGCACGCTCGCGCTGGTGCGCGTCCCGCTCGCGCTAGGTAAATTCTCGATGGAACTAGTGAAATAGTTCCCTCTAACGGACCCCGTGGCTCTTAAGCTCGCTTTTTTCTCCCCGCTACCACCGACGCGGAGCGGCATTGCCGATTATTCCGCCGCATTATTGGATGAATTGCGAAAATTAGTTGATGTCCAGGTGTTTTCTTCCAAGCCGCCGTCGTTTCGTCCCCAGGACTTCGATGTTTTGCTGTATCAAGTGGGCAACAACGTCCATCACGATTTCTGTTATGAGATGGCACTGGAGCATCCCGGTGTCGTCGTGGTGCACGAAGCCAACTTGCACCATTTGATCGCCGACATCACCATCAAGCGCGACGACTGGGACGCATATATGCGCGCTGTCGAGCACGAGGGCGGCGCGGAGGCTCTGGCCTATTCCCGGCGCGTCCGGAATCTCGAAGTCGGGCCCGATTACGAGGGCCTTCCCATGCTGCGCCGGTTGTTAGCTAGTTCCAAAGCAGCCATCGTCCACAGTGGCTGCGTTGAAACCGATTTGCGCGAGGCTGGGTTCTCTGGCGCCGTGGCCCGCATTCCACACGGCGCTTGGATTCCCAGCGCCAGCCGCTCCGAGTTCCGCCATCGCTTGGGACTCGAGGAATTCATTCCCCTCGTCGGCGTCTTCGGTTTTCTAAAGCCTTATAAGCGCATCGCGGAATCTCTACGTGCTTTCCGTCGTCTCCTGCGTCTGCATCCCGCGGCGAAAATGATTTTGGTCGGCGAGCCCCACCCCGAGCTCAAATTGCAGTCTCTGATCCAATCACTCGGTATTGGCGCGCACGTGCGCGTTCTTGGCTTCCGCCCCATCGAGGAATTTGTCGGCTACATGGCGGCCTGCGACATCGTCCTCAATCTCCGTTATCCCACCGTTGGTGAAAACTCCGGCACATTGATGCGCGCGCTTGGATTGGGCAAGGCCGTCGTTGTGTCAGACGTCGGATCCTTTAGTGAATTGCCCGATTCTATCTGCCTCAAGGCGCCCGTGGACGCCAGTGAAGAAGATCACCTGTTCGAGTATCTCAACCTCATGGTCAGTCGCCCGGAAGTCCGGCGCGCGCTCGGCGATCGAGCTCGCGAGTGGGTGGAGACCGAGTGTACCTGGTCTCGAGTGGCACTCCGCTATGCCGAGTTTCTTGAATGCGTCGCAACCAACCGCACGGCCCGCACTAGCACCTCAGTCACACTCGCCGAGCCAGAGAAACTCGCGGAAGCTCCGCCCGTCGAACCGGAATACATACTCTCCTGGGCGCCCGATGAAGCTGCCAAAGGGTACATCGAAACGCACCTGACCCGCTTCGAAAAAACGCTGGCGATTACGCCGCCGGGCGGCCCCGGCGATCGCATTTTAGAAATGGGCTCCTACCTTCAGATCACCCCCGCGCTGAAAACCCGTCTCGGCTATGGCGAAGTGCGCGGCTGCTACTTCGGGCCCGCCGGTCAGGTGGATCATCGCAGCGTCACATCGATCGATGGCGAGAAGTTTGAATGTGCGCTCGAACTCTTCGACGCCGAAAAAGATCGCTTCCCCTACGACGACGGCTATTTCTCCACTGTCCTTTGCTGCGAACTAGTGGAGCATCTCACCGAAGACCCCATGCACATGATGACCGAGATCCACCGGATCTTGCGGCCCGATGGCCATCTGGTGCTCACCACTCCGAACATCGGTTCGCTGCGCGCGATTGCCGCGATTTTAGCCGGCTACCATCCGGGATTCTTTCCAGCCTACATTCGGCCGCGCGCCGCAGGCGAAGAACCGGAGGCGCGTCACAATCGCGAGTACACGGCTCGCGAAATCGTGCATCTTTTCTACTACGCCGGCTTCGACGTCACGCTGCTTGAAACCGGGCCGTTCCGCGATGAACCCCATCCCGAGCACGAATGGGTGAAGAATTTGATCGAGCGTTATGAAATGCCTTCCGATCTGCGCGGCGACGGCATTTACGCCGTCGGCCGAAAACGCGGGCCGGTCCGTGAACGTTATCCAGTGTGGTTATATCAATGAAGGCTGAAGTTCGCGCGCAAGGGACCGAACTGCAGATCTCAATCGTGCTCGAAAATCGATCACGTCAAATCTGGACCCCTGAAAACTTTTCGCTCGGCTGGCAACTCTACGATCCACAGTCGAGCGTCTTCATCGAGGATGGCGCCTGGACGCCTGTATCCACCGATGTTCCGCCGGGTTCGACCGCGAAGTTTGACATCGCGATTCCATTTCAACCTGATTCCGGCAGCTACGAGGTTTACGTATCGCCCATCGAAAAGCCGTCCGGCTGGGCTTATGATCGGGGCGAGAGGTTTCTGCGCGTCGATGTCTCCGCCGAAAATAGCCAGCTTCAAGTCTTAGGCCAGGAAATCACTACCGTGCGCTCGTTGCGCTGGCGGAGTTTTTTTCGGGCGCTGCCAAGATTGATCGCCGCACCAGTGCTCGCCATCGCTCAAAACCATCGCCTGATTCGTTCCATGGCGCGTCGCGATATTCTCGCGCGATATCGCGGCTCATTCGGCGACGTCTTTTGGACCGTCCTGAATCCGCTACTCCTGATGGCGACCTATTTTTTCGTTTTTGGCGTCGTGCTTCGGCGGCCCGATCAAAGCCGCAGCGCCTTCGCTCTCTATTTTCTCGCCGGCATGCTGCCCTGGCTCGCGTTCTCGGAACCCGTCGGCCGTGCCGCTTTTGTGATTCTCGAATATCGCAATTTCGTCAAGAAGCTGGTTTTCCCGCTCGATACTTTGCCGGTGAATCAAGTGGTTTCCGGATTGGTCACCGAGCTGTTTGGAGCAGGCATCTTTGTCGCCGCATTGCTAATCATTCGACACGCCGTGCCTGCCGCGGTGCTGTGGCTGCCGGTGATGCTGATTCCGCAATTGCTATTTACTTTAGGAATCTGCTGGTTTCTCGCGGCGCTCGGAGTGTACATGCGCGATCTCGGCCAGATCATGGCGCTGATTTTGACGATCTGGTTTTTCATTACGCCGATTTGTTATCCGGAGTCGGCCAATCTATCGCCCGCGATCGCGGCGCTGATGCGCCAGAATCCGTTGTACATTTTGGTGCGTGAGTATCGCGAGATCTTTCTCGAAGGGCATGCTCCGGAAATTTACCCTCTGGCGAAACTTTGGGCCATCGCGCTGGCCCTATTTTTCCTCGGCCACGTGTGGTTTTATCGGTTACGAAAGAGTTTTGCCGACGTCATTTGATGGCGAGCACTGCATCTAAGTAAGCTCCAGTGACGCTGCTTTCGATTTTCGAAAATCCGGTAGTGCGTAACAGAGCCTCGTATTCGGCGGCCGATCGCTCGCGGCCTTCGGTTCCGATCAACATGTTCAGCGATTGCATGTGCGCCGAAATGTTGTCTGGCGCAAGCAGCTTCTCGGCGATCAGCAAGCCGCCGCCTTCGGGCAGAGCCGCATGGATCTTTGCCAGAAAGGGCCGAATCTTTTCGTCCGACCAATCGTGCAGAATCCGGCCGAGGCTGTAAAGATCAGCCTTCGGTAAGGGGTCGGTGAAGAAGTCACCGGCAATCGTGCCCGGATACAGTTGGGCGACTTCGGGCAGATCGAAAACTCTGGCATCGATTTGCGGATACCGCTCATGAACCGCTTCCGCCAGATGACCGCTCGCGCCGCCGAGATCGATCAATCGATGAAACCGGCTCAGGTCGAACGCCGCGGCAACTGCCGGCGAACTGAGGCGCCCGAATCCATGCATGCCTTTCAGGAATTCGATTTTGTCGTGCTCGGTTTTGAAGAAGCCCGCAAAAATTCCGCCTTCGACACCAAACGTCTGGTTCCAGCGCGGGGTGCCTTCGCGAACGGCGTCTTCCAAATGCGCCCACATGCGATAAAGCGCGTCGTTCGAATAATGAATGTAGCCGGTCAATGAATCGGGGCTCTCAGATCGCAGATATTTATCGGCCTCAGGAGTATTTACGTATTCGCCATCGCGTTTTTCGAGCAGCCCGAGTGCGATGCAGGCGTCGAGCAAACGGGGCAAAGCTCTATAATTCGCCGGACGAGCTCCGTCGAAGATGCCGAGTTTGACGGCTGCAAACATGGTCTTCGATCTTCGAAACGCGTCGATGAGCTCAAGGATTTTGTCGGGTGTGGTCATAGCCAACGGGTTTGAGAATTCGGCCTTGAAATCGGACTCTGCCGGGTTTGCCTTCCGCGATTCTCCCGATTCGGACGCCCGGCACTTTTGCGCGCGGTGGCGCGGTGAAAAGCAATTCGTAATCTTCGCCATCGTGCAGCGCTTGATCGAGCGTCGCGCCCTCAAGCAACGGAACTTCATCGAGCTCCGCTGCAACTCCGGACTCCCGGCAAAGACGATGCAGATCGAGAGCGAGGCCGTCGCTGATGTCCATGCAAGCAGTCGCGATTCCGATTAGCTTTCTGCCGAGTTCCAACCTAGGAACGATGACTGGTTTGTGCCGCCAGCCGCCGAGCGATCCCGAAACATAAATGAGATCGCCCGTTTTTGCGCCCGACCGCCGAAGCGCTTTGCCTTTCGCGACCGAACCGCAGATCATCACATCGCAGATGAATTGGTCGGCGTGGGAAATATCGCCGCCGGCGAGTGTCGTTTTCGTTTTGCGCAGCATTTTATGGACGCCGCGATAAAAGCCGTCGATCCAGCGCTGAGCGGTCCAAGGCGCGAGCGCCATCGAGACCAGGCAATACAGCGGTGTTCCGCCCATGGCCGCGATATCGCTCAGGCTGCGAGCAACGGCTCGTGCGCCGATGTTTTCGGCGGTTGAGTCGCGGGTGAAATGAACGCCCTCGATGGTGAGATCCGCTTTGAGAAGCAAATCCTGACCGGTCGGCAATGGAATGACGGCGCAATCGTCTCCGATCAGCGGGGAGCGCCGCCGGAGTTTTCGCGTGATGCTGTCTTCAGTCACAACGCAGCAGCTACCAGTCCCGATGGCAGCTCTTCGCCAAACACTTTGCCGAGATCCTCTTCCACTTCGCCTTCGAGCGCCGGCAATAACGCCTCGGGAATTCGTTTGCGGATGTTGTCGATTGTGGACGGATTCAAATCGCGAGTGGAATCGCCGGTGCGCCTAGCGATCGCGACCACCGCGTCCTCAGCCTTCGGAACTTTGAGCAGGGCCTCGACCCACTTGGTTGCGGCCTGCACTGGGACCACCTGATTGATCGGACCGTAGAATAACTTTCGTGCGCCGATGCGCGACAGGCACCATAGGCCGGTATCGACCATCTCGCCCTTCTTCACTTGTGCGATCAATGCGTCGCCGAGTTGTGTTTTGGTTTGCAACGGAAGTAGTTCTAAGCTGGCGCCGGTGCGCCACATTTCGCGAAGAAGACTGTTGTTGATGCGCGGCCGTTTGCTGCCGCGTGGCAACAGAATCGGCGAAAGGCGCTGGAAAATGTCGACCTGCTGGTTCTTGTTCAAGCCGCCCGCGACGCGGCCCCAGAAAATCCACCAATCGATTTCATTCTGGACTTGATTGGGGAACTGGAGTCCACCGGCGTAGATGCGCCGGGCTTGCTCGATACGAAAATCGTCGCCCGGAAATCCAAATCCGGGACGTAGAGTGAATCCGGTCAGGTTGAGCCAGCGCATTTCGAGCGCAGGGGATTTGCGGCGCATCTCGGCGAGATCGAGCAAATGATCTCCGAATTTGCGAATCGCGCTCAGAGGCCAGGAATTGCGTCCCAGCGCAAGCGTCTGTTCCAGCTTGCTTGGAAGCTCTTCGGGCGTCAGGGTCCCGTTGCGAAACGCGGCTTCGAGCAATGCTTCAGCTTGCGCGATGGAATCGTCACTGACGACGGCCGCGGGCTTGCTGCTGGATCGTGCATCGGCCGTTTTGCGCAACTCGAATTGCAGACGCCAGTGATGCTCGCTGATTTTGGAATCGGCCCAGACTTCGAGCGTTCCGACTTCGGTGAGATGCGCGCGCAGCTTGACCGGGACCAGCCGCTCGCCGGCTTTTCCGAATCTAATGACGGCGTTGAGGGGAGCGTGCAAGTGCAGGTCTGCGGTATCGGTACTCGGGAGCAGCAGGCCGACCGAATCGTCTACGCGCGTAAGCGAACTGTAGAGGCGGAACGAAACGGGTCGGTTGGCGACCAAATGCAAATCCTGACTATCGAGTTCGAGGGTTTGACCTTCTTCTGCGCCGCGCGGGACGAGACACACTGCTTCGTTGTCGCCGACGCCAACGTAGTAAGAACGCGGGAGTCCGCCGCGCACAAGGAGACCCGCGCCGGTGGCTTTGACGTACGAATAGTAGGCTGCGCCGACAGCAACCGCGAGATCCAGATCGCGATTTTCCAGGATGAGCGGGCGCTTTCCGTACCAGCCCTCCATCACATCGGCGACGCGCTGCTGGCAGAGCTCGGGGATGAAGAAGCCGCCGTTGAACAGAACCGCGTCGGGCTTGGCGTCTTCATTGGCGCTGAGGAAGGCAGCGAGGTGCTTCGTGACGGCGGGATCGGAGACATACGGCAATCCGAGCTCGCGAAAGAGGCTGCGTTTTTCCTCAGCCGGTTTGTCGTGGATGTCGCAAAACGGGAGGAAACCTTCGAGCGTGAGTTCGAGCGCCTCTTCGCGAGTGATTTCGCTCTTGAGAGTGCCACCGACGAGCGACGATCCCGCGCCCAGGACGGTGATCTCGACACTCTTTAAGGATGCGTCGGCAAGTATGCGTTCTTTGGCAGCGGCGCATTGACGCCGGAGCGCAGTTCGCTGTCTGATAGACAGCTGCGTTCCCAGTTTCGATTCCACCAGCCAGGCCAGCGTGAGATCGAGATTGTCGCCGCCGAGCAGCAGGTGCTTGCCGACTGCAGTGCGGGTGAACTCGATGCGGTCGCCATCGCGATGGACGCGAATCAAAGTGAAGTCGCTGGTGCCGCCGCCGACGTCGCAGACCAGTACGAGCTGGCCATCGAACAGGCTCTTCTGCGATTGTGCGAGGTGATTGGCGATCCAGGAATAAAACGCGGCGGCCGGCTCTTCGACCAGCGTGAGCTTTTCGAGTCCGGCTTCGCGCGCGGCCTGCACGGTGAGCTCGCGGGCTTCTTCGTCAAATGAAGCGGGGACGGTGAGGACGATGTCCTGCGATGCGAGCGATGCGTTGGGATGAGTTTGATCCCAGGCGTCGCGAATGGTGGTGAGAATCGCGGCGGACACATCGACCGGCGAGAGAACGCGGCCGCCCTCCTGCGCGTCCCACGGAAGAATTTGCGCGGTGCGATCCACTTCCGGATTCGAGAGCCAGGACTTGGCGGAGTGAACGGATTTCGTTGGAACGAGCGCGCCCTGCTCACGCGCGTACGCGCCGACATAGCGCTGATCGCCTAAAAACAAAAACGACGGCAATGTTCGACGCGCTTCCACTTGGCCAGGCGCGACGTATTGCGGGATCGAGAGGACCTTGATCTCGGGATAATCGGGCAGCTCGCCGTGAATTTCCTCGATGTAGGCGAGGGCCGAGTTCGTCGTGCCGAGGTCGATGCCAATGTTCATTGCGGTGGGGCGCGCGCTATTCGATTTCGACTTCAGCGGGCGCGATGACGACTGCGCTGGCGCTCGGAGCGATGGGCGGCAGGTCGATCTTTTCGGCCTTCCATCCTTTATGACGGAGCACGCCGCCGGGCGCTTTGCCGTTGACGGGGACGTTGCCGAGGAGCTTGACCGAGGCCGGGTCGTTCGAATCGAGCTTGGTGAAGGTGCCCTCGACGCCATCGATGACGGGGGCGAGGCGGAGGTAGCGAGCGAGCGAATCGCGGCACTGCTCGTGGAGATTTCGGACGGCGGCGCCGACCTGGTCGTCGGAATAAGCGGTGATGTCTTCCATCAGGAAATCGATGAGGCGGGCGTCGCGCTGGAGGATTCCGAGAATTTGGAGCGCGCCATCGGACGGCTGGGCGGTGCGAGTGGGGGTGGAGGGCTTAGGTGCGGGTGGCGCTTTTTTTTGCGAAAGGCCGAGGGCTTGCGCGATGTCGGCGGGGAGCTGGCCGGAAAAGAGAATGGCGAAGAAACTGCGGAACGCGAGTGAAATCCTGGACAAAATGATCCTCTAGTTCAGGATACAACGGGCGGTGGTTGTTGGTTGTTAGTTGTTGGTTGTTTGTGGCGGGGACCAGTGACTGGTGATCGGGGCCAGGTGGCGCATCAGGCCTCGTTTTGTGTTTGGTGGTGATTTTTTCAGGGACTGGCCGCGCGCGGCGTGGCGAACCGAGTGGCTGGTGGCTGATAGGTGCGCGGTCAACATGGCTGATGGAAGGATAGCGCGCGGGGAAGCTGCTGGATGGGGCGGGGCGGGTAAGGTGATGAGGGGGAAGGGGAGAAAGCCGGTTTAGCGATGTCATTGCAGATCCGGGCGTGGAAATCACGAATTTGCTTCACCTGTGATTTCCGGAGTCATCGAAACGGGTCATCCAAAAGAGACGCCAAAGGATTCGAAGAGCGTTGGGCCTAATTCAGGCCGCGGTTGGAAGTCATGGCCAATTTTCAATGTTGCAGCTGCCTGTCCTAATTAGCAGACAAACTCCCTGGGGGCCATGTCTCAATGTGCTCCCACCACGTAAAGTACTTCTTCTCATCAGACAGTGAGACTGCTCTTTCCGCATCCTCTATGCAGACCTTTCGGTGCTGAAGGTCAAGCGGTTCGAGTCTCGCTAGTTGATTGGAACTCTTGGAGCGCTCATACCACGCCTGAGCTTGGTAGTCTTTATCGATGTGCTGAGCGGCATTTCTGAAATCATCGAGTGAAAGCTTGAGGAGCCGGATTGCGCCCGAGGGGTCGTTGGGTGCTAGGCGAACCGCCTTTTCCCTTCGAGAGTACCCCAGGCGAAGCCAGCCGATGTGATAGGCCGGGCGTTCGCGTGTCAGAGACTCAAAATACTCAATGGCCCCGTCGTAGTCCTCTGAGCGTATCGCCTCAATAGCATCCGACATGCTTGTGATCCCGTCGTCGGGCGGGGGCGCAGCGGCATTGTCCGCCTGGATCACGGGGGAAGGAACTTGCTCTTGGGTCGAAACGTATTCGGCCTTGGCTGGCTCAGGCAGCATTTTCGTGATTCCGCTGTTGACTTGCACCAGTACTGCGTTGGCCTCCGCTCGAAACCGTGTGTATTCACATACCTCATGGCCCTTGAGCCTCGTGAGAATGTGGGGTCTCATCATTGCGTCCACATGGAGCATTGGATTTCCGGCCCAGACCTCGTTGCCTTCGCCTCGTCTTCGGCATGGGAACGCAAACTGAATGACGTCTGACTCGGCCTCCGACAACGATTCCATTTGTCCTCCGTGGAGGAAACAACGCCCAATGCGAAAGGCGCCGGTAAGGGCGCTACTCTCTCCGTTTTTTTCGTGGGAGGTAGGAAGGGGAGCGATACTGAATAATTGCTCGGTCGCAGATTCTAGGGCGTCTGCCACGTCACCTAAGGGGTCGTGTGGAAACGGGACGTGTGCCAATCGATTTCGAAACGAGTTTACGTAGCGCATTGCGGTCGACACCTCCACTGGTGCCGTCTTCTTATAGTCGGGAGGTACATCGCAGGCCTTCGACCAAGCGCTAACAAACGGACCCATATCGATTTCCGAGGCATTCAATAGCTTCTTAAGCGCGGGCAGGAAGCGGCCGGGAGGATCTGGGATCTTAGCGACTTCTTGTAGGATGTTTATCCACTGATCGATCGCTCCATCTACGGCGCCCTGCATTGACTTAAATGATCCTATAACCTGGTCCCAGGTTTTGCCGTAAAAGAACTCTCGCTGTCGCCGCAAAGTTGCGAGGGCACCGGTTTCGCTGCTGAGACGAGACATTGTGGCAAGTGAAAGCGTGATCTCTGTTGCCTCCCAGAGGTGAATCAGTCTCCATACTCGCTCATAGGGATCGGCGTTGTTATGTCGCCGTCTCAGGAAGGTGTCAACGGCGTCTGCGATCGAGGGCCAGAGAAAACTCGCGTTGTTCGCGGCCTCTATATTAGGGATAGTGGGCATGGGGTTTTCGCGCTTGGCGCTGCCATTTTAACACCTTGACACGAGGCACTTTAG
Organism: Bryobacterales bacterium; assembly: GCA_963772905.1. Classification (GTDB taxonomy): domain Bacteria; phylum Acidobacteriota; class Terriglobia; order Bryobacterales; family Bryobacteraceae; genus Palsa-89. The sequence continues at coordinate 418,389 of CAVYZD010000004.1, forward strand.
CCGAAATATCTGGGGGCGTCTTCACGATAGACCATTAATAGTGGCGGATTGCACAGACCAACAGAGAAATTCGCGTGCCCTGATATGATGAACCGAAGGCTGTGCCCATGACCTTAATCATTGACCTTCCCGATGAGCAGCAGGCGGCGCTGGTGGCCAAAGCCCGGGCGCAAGGCCTCACTGCCGAGGAGTACGCGCGCCAGGTCCTGCAGCATGATTTGGCGCCGGAGTGGCTGCAGAAGTCATGGGAGAGCGCCAAGCAAGCCGGCCTGGACCAGCTTTCGATGGAGGAGATCGAAGAGATTGCTGCGGCACGGAAGGGGCGGCGTGAATCCCGGTTGCAGCCGGGTTCATGAGCCGGGCTGTTCTCGGCAACAACTAAAGCCCGGACGAGGGCGTCCGGCGCGGTCCAGGGGGACCGCCCCACGAGACGGCGCGTCCGCCCCACGCCGGTGAGACAATCGGTGGGATGAGACTCGCAAAGCAATGTACGCTTGTGGCACTGGCCGCGGTCGCCGTCTCCTGGAGTGCGTGGGGGCAGGGGATCGACTACGCCAAGATTGAAATCCTGACGGAGAAGATCGGGCCGAATCTTTACCTGCTCAGCGGGTCGGCGGGGGCGGATCCGGGGCATCAGGACGCGGCGGGTGGAAGGATCGCGGTGCTCGCGGGGCCGGACGGCATCTTCATGGTGGATGCGCAGTACGCGCAGATCACGGACAAAGTCGTCGCGGCGATCCGGAAAATCAGCCCCGAGCCGATTCGGTATCTGGTGAACACGCATTTGCATGGCGACCACACGGGCGGCAATGCGAACTTCGTGAAGATGGGCGCGCTGCTGTTTGGGCGGGAAGAGCTGCGCGAGGAGATGTCGCGGCCTGTGCCGGTGGCTGCGGGGAACGCCGCTCCCGTGCGCGATCCGGCGCGGCTTCCAGTGGTGACCTACGGGATGGGCGATCCAGTGAAGCTTCGATTGAACGGCGAAGTCGTCGACTTGATTCCGGTGCGGGCGGCGCACACCGGCGGCGACACCATGATCCGATTTGAGAATGCGGATGTGATCCTGATCGGCGATTTCTATCGCAACTATGGGTATCCGTTCATCGACACCAACAATGGCGGGACATTAAAGGGCGCGCTGGAAGCGCTGGATGAGACGATGAAGCTGGCTGGGCCGAACACGCGGCTGGTGCCGGGCCACGGCACGATCATCAATCGGAACGACATCGTTCCGTATCGCGACATGATCCTGAGTGTGCAGGCCAAGGTGCAGCAAATGATCCGCGAAGGTAAGAGCGAGGATGAAGTGCTGGCGGCGAAGGTGACGGCTCCTTACGATGCCAAAGTTGCGGGCGGATTGTTGCCGGCGGGGCCCGGGGACGAGCGCGGACCGTTTCGTTCGCATGGTGTATTCGCAGCTGAAGGCCGGCGAGTAACCTCAAATGGCTGTTCGGTTGCAGGGTTACAGGTGCAATGTCCTTCGTATTTCAAGATCGTCGCGACGCGGGCCGGCAATTGGCAGCGAAACTTGCGAGTTACGCTGGCGATCCGAGCGTCCTGGTACTAGGATTGCCGCGCGGCGGTGTGCCGGTCGCGTATGAGGTAGCGCGCGCGTTGCATGCTCCGTTAGACGTGTTTGTGGTGCGGAAGTTGGGCGTTCCCGGTCATCGCGAACTAGCGATGGGCGCCATCGCAAGCGGAGGCGTGCGTGTCCTCAATCTGGACGTAATCGATGGCTTGAGTATCCCTCCGGCGGCAGTGGAGGCCGTGGCCACCAGGGAATTAGCGGAGTTGGAGCGGCAGCAACGGGCGTATCGGGGTGATGCGCCGCCGCTTCCGGATCTGGGAGGCCGGACCGTCATTGTTGTAGACGATGGTTTGGCCACCGGATCCACGATGCGGGCAGCAGTGCAGTCGTTGCGGCAAAGCGGTCCAAAGCGAATCATCATTGCCATACCCGTGGCAGCGCGGGAAACAGCCCATAGCCTACGCGAAGAAGCCGATGTGGTTTGCCTAAGCATGCCCGCCGAATTTCACGCTGTCAGCAACTGGTATGAAGATTTTTCGCAGACCAGCGACGAAGAAGTCCGCAGTTTGTTAGAGGCCGGCGCTACCGTGTCGCGCTAAGGCTCGGGTGAAAGCCACAGGAGGCGTTCGATGTCGAGGTATCACGTGGGGCAGGCGATTGAACATCTGCCAGTGGTGGTGCGGGCGGGCGAGGCGCAGTTGGAGGGTTACTTGAGCCTCCCGACCGCTGCCACGGGCGCCGTGATCTTTGCGCACGGCAGCGGCAGCTCGCGCCATAGCCCGCGAAATCGCTATGTCGCAGATCTGCTCAACGAGGGAGGATTGGCGACGCTGCTGATCGACTTGCTCACCGAAGATGAGCAAGAAGTTGACTTGCAAACCGCGCAGCTTCGGTTCAACATTCCGTTTTTGGCGGATCGTCTGGTTGTTATTGCGCAGTGGTTGAGTCACCATCCCCAGGTCACCGATTTTAAGTTTGGCTATTTTGGCGCCAGCACCGGAGCGGGAGCGGCGCTGGTAGCGGCGGCTGAGATTCCAGAATGCATTCATGCAGTGGTTTCCCGAGGCGGCCGGATCGATTTGGCCGGTGCTGCACTCGCCAAGGTGCGGGCGCCGACGCTCGCGATCGTTGGCGGCAACGACACCGTAGTGCTGGACTTGAATCGCAAGGCCCTGGCGCGAATGAATTGCGTAAAACACTTGGAGGTGATCCCAGGGGCCAGCCACTTGTTCGAGGAGCCCGGCACGCTGGATCACGTGGCGGCGCTGGCGCGGGATTGGTTCGCTGAAAAATTGGCTTAACGTTGTTGCGGTCCGCGCACGATGGCTGTTTCCTTGATGCGGGCCAATTCGCGGCGGGCGATGGCCGCCCAGGCGCTGCCCGGATCCAGCGCGAGGTAAGCCTTCCAGTGGCGCACGGCCTTGAGTGGCTGTCCCATGGATTGATAGAGCAGCGCGATGTTGTAGTGCGCATCGGCGTAGCGGGGATGAATACGAATGGCGGCGATGTATTGAGTCAAGGCCGCGGGCCGGTCGCCGCGCTCATCGTAAAGATTCCCTAAATTGAAGTGCGCCAGGGCGTACTCGGAGTCCACTTCCACGGCCTTGCGATAGTAGCTCTCGGCTTCCTTCCAAGCTTTGGCATTGAAATAGAGCGTGCCTAAGTTGACCAGCGCGCCAGCCGACGTGGGATCGATTTCGGCGGCTTTGAGATACGCAGCGATGACTTCGTCCACGGGCGCGCCCCGTTGTTCCAGATCCAGTCCTTGTTCAAACCAATGCTCCGCTTCGCGGCGCGCTTTCCAGGCTTGCGCGGCGGCGGATGCGGCTTCGTTCTGTCCAGGGAAAGACAGGAGTTTGCTGATCTCGGCGGCATCGAAATCCAGCAGCAATTGGCCCGAGATCGGTTCCATCTTTTGGCCGGCGAATTGGACCTCGATCTTCTTGCCGTGCGAGTAGATCTTGAGCTCGCTAAGCGGGTTCTCGACGTCGCGCAGATGTTTTCGAACCGCCTGGATGGCTTTGCGAATCTGCGCCGCCGGGACATGGTTCTTGCGCAGGCCGACTAGGGTCCGGAGCGCCAGAATATCGGAAAAGCTGAAAGAACCGCCGGCTGAGAGCAGATTCTGCTTTTCCCAGCTCTGGAGTTGACGCTTCGAGACGCCCAGCCGCCGGCGAACTTCTTCGCGCGAGTAGGCCTGCTGTGTTGCTGGAGCGGGCACGGTGAAAGTGTAACAGAGGGGCGAGGTGAGCGTGCCGGTTATCGAGTGATCCGGTGGGGCGGTCCGAAGGTGGCTCGCACCAGTTCCAAGCCTTCTTCCTTATCGTGAATGCGCGCTTCTAACTGTGCGTCTTCGGTTAGTTCCAGCATGCGCGAGAAGTCCGGGCCGGGTGGGTAGCCGGCGGCTATGAGGTCATCCCCGGTGACTAGACGCGTTGGCCGCAGTTCTTCGGGCGCCGCCTGTTCGAACTTGGTCTTCGCGAATTCGTAATTTTCGAGATGGCCATGGCTGGACGAGCAGTCCAGACGATGCAGTTCCAGATGCTCGTCGAATCGATTCAGGCGCAGCATCCGCTTGAGCGTGCTCTCGCGCATTTGATGCACGTGCGAGAAGCGCATGTGGTTGGCGATCAAGGCGATCACTTGATCGATCTCGGCGTTGGAGAACCGCAGCCGGTTCAGGATATCGCGCGCGATGCGTTCGCCCAGCTCGACATGGCCGTCGAATCGGATGCGGCCGGCGATACGGAATGTGCCGGGTTTTCCGACATCGTGTAACAAAACGCCGAGCGCGAGTGCGGGCGATGGCGATTGCAGGCCTTCCAGCATGATGAGCGTGTGTGTCCAGACGTCGCCTTCGGGATGAAACTCGGGCGGTTGCTCCACGCCTTTCATCGCGGCCACCTCGGGCAAGATGTCGCGAAGCAGCCCGGAAGCGTCGAGCAACTCGAAACCCCGCCGGGCGCCGCCTTCGGTGAGGATGCGAACCAGTTCATCGCGAATTCGCTCGGGAGAGACGCGCAGAATATCGGAATGCAGGCTCTGGATGGCGGCCATGGTGGCGGGATCAATCTCAAAGCCGAAGCGCGCCGCGAACCGGATGGCCCGGAGCATTCGCAGATGGTCTTCATCAAAGCGCTGCGCGGGATCGCCGATGGCTCGGACCATGCCGGCGCGAAGGTCGGACAAACCCCCGACATAGTCGACGATCTGGGAATACAAGGGAGACGAGGAATTCAACGCTGAGGGGTCGAGCAGCAGCGCGTTGATGGTGAAGTCGCGGCGTAGTACATCTTGCCTGGGATCTGTTTCAAACGTAACGCCTTCCGGATGGCGGCCGTCGACGTATGCATGATCGCTCCGAAAAGTTGCGATTTCCACGCCATCCACCAACACCACACCGAACTGTGCGCCCACCAGTTGGGCCTGGGGAAACAGGCGCAATAGTTGCTCCGGGCGGGCCTCCGTTGCGATATCATAATCCTTCGGTTCGCGCCCCAAGACCAAATCGCGCACGCAGCCGCCGACCAGCCAAGCCTGGAAGCCTCGTGAGCGTAACTCCGCCGCGATCTCGATTGCCCCTGTTCGGCTCATAGTGTCCGGCTCATAGAATCATCGTAAGATAGAACATTCGACTCAAGTAAAATAAGCATGGGAACAAGCCCGTTCATGTCAACAGAGGTAGGCAAGACGTCATCGACCACCGCCAAGGTCGTAGTTGCCACCACGGTTGCTCTTTCCTTCATCAGCTTCTGGCGAGGCGCGTCCATCGTGCTGGCCGATTTGGCCTCGTCGGCATTCTATGTGGGAGGCATTGCGGAGACCGCCATCGGTCCCGCAGCTCCGTGGTTCGTCCTGGGGGTCATGCTTTTCAGTTTCGCCGTTCGTTCAGTCTACATGGAAAGCTGCAGCATGTTCGTGCGGGGCGGCGTGTATATCGTGGTCAAGGACAGCATGGGGCCGTTCATGGCGCGGCTCTCGGTGTCTTCGCTGGTCTTCGACTACATTCTCACCGGGCCGATCAGCGTGGTGAGCGCGGGGCAGTACTTGGGGCACCTGGTGGACGAGATCGCCAAGATGCTCGGTCAGTCGTTTCCGTTCAACGTGAACTATTTCGCCGCGTTCTTCGCCGTGGTAGTCACGGTGTACTTCTGGTGGCAAAACATTAAGGGCATGCATGAATCCAGCGGCAAGGCTCTGCGGATTATGCAGATCACTACCGTGATGGTGGTGGCGCTGGTGATCTGGTGCCCTTTGACCATCCTGCTGCGGGGCCATGCTTTCATGCCTCCCGCGCCGTTGCCACGCAATCTGCAGTTCAGTAAAGAAGCGCTGGGGTGGTTCCGCGGGACGATTTTCCCATCCATCCCAGTAATTGCGATGATCATCGCCTTTGGGCACTCGCTGCTGTCGATGAGCGGTTTCGAGACGCTCGCGCAAGTCTATCGGGAAATCGCTTATCCCAAGATGAAGAATCTCAAGATCACCGGCAATATTGTGTGTTGGTACGCGGTGGTCTGCACGGGTGTCATCACCTTATTCGCCTGCATGATTATCAGCCCCGACGATGTTCGCAACTTATACGCGGATAATCTCCTGGGCGGTTTGGCGATGCGTCTGGCGGGACCCGAATTGCTGAAACTGGCCTTCCATATTTTCGTGGTCGTGGTAGGTATCTTGATCCTTTCCGGCGCGGTCAACACCTCGATCATTGGCGCCAATGGCGTGCTTAACCGCGTCGCTGAGGACGGAGTCCTGCTCGATTGGTTCCGCAAACCGCACAAGCGTTTTGGCACCACGTTCCGGATCATCAATATGGTGACGCTGCTGCAGATCTTCACCATCATGCTCAGCCGCGGCGACGTCTATCTGCTGGGAGAAGCGTACGCTTTCGGCGTGGTGTGGAGCTTTTTCCTGAAATCGCTGGGCGTCCTGGCGCTGCGTTACCAGCGGCACGATCAGGAATACAAGTTTCCGTTTAATCTGCGAATTGGGGGCGTCGAGATTCCAGTGGGCCTCGGCGCGACGACCTTGGTTCTGGGTTTCGTAGCCATCGCAAATCTGTTCTCAAAACAGATCGCGACCATCTACGGAGTAGCCTTCACTTTGGTTGTCTTCGTCATCTTTACCATCTCCGAGCACATCAATTCGAAGAAGCGCAAGCTGACCGACGAACATAAGACGCTGGAAGAATTTAATCTGGATCATCAGCCGCAGGTGACCGCCGCGACCTTGCACGCGCGCCCGGCCTGCGTCCTGGTGGCGGTGCGCGATTATCACAACATGGAGCATCTGAAGAAGGTGCTCGAAAAGATCAACCTGCGCCGCCACGATATCGTCGTGATGACGGTCCGAACCATTTCCACCGGCGCGGGCGAATACGATCTCTCCGACGAACAGATCTTTAGCGACTACGAAAAGGAACTGTTCAGTCACGTGGTGGAGATGGCCGAGAAGGAAGGCAAGCCGGTGGAGTTGCTGGTAGTGCCAGCCGTGAATCCTTTTGACGCTGTCGTACAGACTGCTTCCAGACTCAAGGCCTCGCGTCTGGTGACGGGTGTTTCGGCGAAGATGCCGTCAGAAGAGCTTGCGCGCCTGATCGGCCTGGCGTGGGAGAGCCAGCCGGAACCGCGCCACGCGTTCTCACTGGAAGTGATCAGCAAGGACCGGCCGTCGATGTATGTGAACCTGGGGCCGCATCCTCCGCGGCTTTGGCCGGAAGATGTCGACCGCCTGCACGACCTGTGGTTGCGGCTTTGCGACTGCGAGGGCGTCGGGTCGAAATTGCATCACCGCGACATCGTTGGGCTGGCGCTGCGCCGTCTGGAAAAAGATCTAGCCGATGGTAAGCGGGATCAGGTGATGACCGATCTGGATCACGAGCTGCGCAAGGACTGAGGCGTGCGTGCGGTACGATTTCTGATCGCGCTCGCTTGCGCCCCGTTGTGGGGCGATTCTCCCGCTGCTGCACCGCCCAAGGTTCTTCTTCTGACCCGCCAGCAGTTCAAGCCGGCACAGGCGCACGCGCGTGAGCGTCTGGAGCGCGCCACAGCGGCCATCTACAATCGGCTGGACGTTCCCATCTACTGGCTGGAGCTGGCGGCATTCACCGGCACGCCCGAGGAGCTGTTCTTCGATCCATTCGATTCGTTCGAAGCAGTGGAGAAGGCTAGCGCCGCTCTGAGCGCGCTAAACGAGGCGCATCCCGAACTGGTTCGGATGCAAGCTGGGATCAACGATGCGCTGGCGTCGCAAAGAGCCATCCTCGCCGTGCGCCGGGATTCACAAGGTGTCGACGAGATCAATCTGGCGCAGGCGCGCTTCATGCGGATGTTGGTGGTGCGCGCTAGTCCCGGCCAGGAGCCGCCATCAATGGCCGGCTCGACGCCGTCGATCGTTTATGAAGTCACTTCAGGAATGCCCGGTCCGGCGTTCCTGATTTTCCAACCCATGGCCGCGTTCACTGATATTCCGGCGGCGGCTGTTAGACACGGAACGGTTGTGGAGGATGCGGTCTATGCCGTCGAGCCCGAGATGTCGCACATGTCGCGAGAATTCGCGGGGCAGGATCGCGAATTTTGGATGAAGCACTTCAATGACAAGCCCCCGAGCCAATAATCAACGGCTCCTGTATACTCAGATTTTCCCTATGCGCGCACGTACATTACTCACCTTGGCTTTGTTTGCCGGCTCCTTGTGGTCCGCTGAGATTCCTCGTCCGGCGCCCGATCTCGCCATCCCGCTGCCTGATGGCAAGCAAGTGAAGATCAGCGATTATCGCGGCAAGGTGCTGTGCCTGGTCTTCATCCTCACCACCTGCCCGCACTGCCAGAAGACCACGCAGCTGTTGGAAGGCATCTATAAGGACCTCGGGCCCAAAGGCATGGAGGTGGTGGAAGCCGCGCTCAATACGAACCCGGACATTCCCGGATTCGTTGCGCAGTACAAGGTGCCGTTTCCGGTGGGGACCGCGGGCGTGTTATCGGCGGTGGACTACATCCAGTGGCCAAAAGACCGGCGTCCGCTGGTTCCGTTTGTGGTGTTCATCGATCGCAAGGGAGTGATTCGCGCCCAATATACGGGGGTTGACGAAGCGTTCTTCGACGCTCAGCAGGAGCAGCACATGCGCGACGAAATCGAGAAGCTGCTGAACGAGGGCGCGCCCGCCAAGTCGAAGCCTGCGCACAAACCAGCAAGTTGAGCCGCGGTAGCTTGACGCAAATCGTCGCGCATCGTGGCGCATCGCGCGAGGCGCCTGAGAACACGCTGGCTGCATTTGCCAAAGCGATCGAGATCGGCGCCGACATGATCGAATTCGATGTGCGGCGCGGGCCGGATGGCAGGCTCGTGATCTCACATGACCCGGTGCGAGGCGCTGCGTCCAAACTGCCAACGCTCGAAGAAACGCTGCGTTTGACGCAAGGCCGGATCAAGCTCGACGTGGAACTGAAAGACCCGGGATGCGAGCGGGACACGGTCGAGTTGCTGCTGAAGTATTTTTCCTTGAGCGACTTTTGTGTAACATCATTTCTCGCACCGGCGGTTCGCGAAATTCGCGCCATCCATCCGGGCATTCGAACCGGGCTGATCTTTGCGATGTGGGGCGAAGACGTGGTCGCGTCCGACGCCGATTTCTTGGTGGCGCAGTACCGGCTCGCCAAGAAAGCCGAGAAGATCGGAAAACCGCTGTTCGTTTGGACCGTGGACAATCCGGTGCTCACGCGCAGGCTTTTGAAGCGGCCGCTAGTGGAGGCGATCGTCACCAACGATCCGAGGAAGGCGCTGAAGTTGCGCGCGGAGGCCTCCCGTTGAACCGGCTCGCCTTGCCTGTTATGCTTCTTTTGGATCGCGCAAAACGGGCACCAAACGCCCTTTGCGCTTGTTTGCACCATGTCTGGTAATGAAACCGCTGCTCGCGTTCTGGACGGGAAATGGGTCCGCGACCAGATCCTCGGGGAGCTGAAGCCGCGCGTTCAGAAGCTCACCGCCGCGCACCGGCCGCCCGGGCTGGCCGTCATCCTGGTGGGCAACGATCCCGGTTCGGAGATTTACGTCCGCCTCAAGATCAAGACCTGCGGCGAGCTCGGAATTTACAGCGAAAAGATCACGCCGCCGGAGACGATCACTACTGGCGATCTGCTCGGCATGATCGAGGGATTGAACCGGCGGCCCGAGATCGACGGCATTCTGGTTCAAACGCCGCTGCCTCCGCACGTGGACAAAGACAAGGTTCTGCGTGCCATCGACCCCGAAAAAGACGTCGACGGATTCCACCCGCTCAACGTCGGCGCGTTGGTGGAAAATATTCCAGGGCCGCGCGCCTGCACGCCGGTGGGCATCATGGAAATGTTGCGACGCTACGACATCCCCGTGGCCGGCCGCAAAGCCGTGGTGGTTGGCCGTAGCGATATCGTTGGGAAGCCGATGGCATTGTTGTTGCTGCACGCCAACGCGACCGTGACCATTTGCCACTCTCATACGTCGAATCTGGCGGAGGAATGCAAACGCGCCGACATCCTGGTGGCAGCCATCGGTCGCGCGGGCCTGCTGACGCGCGAGCATATCAAGCCGGGCGCCACGGTGATCGATGTGGGGATGAATCGCAAGACCGATGGGAAAGTGGTGGGCGATGTGAATCCCGACGACGCGAAAGCTCTCGCCAGTGCGTATACGCCGGTGCCGGGCGGCGTCGGCCCATTGACGATCGCGATGCTGATGGCCAACGCAGTGCAAATCGCCGAGCATCGATTAGGTTCCGCATAGAACCTATGCTCCGCGTAGGATTGACCGGCGGTCTGGCGTCGGGCAAAAGTTTTGTGGGCCATGCGCTCGCCCAGCTTGGCTGCTATCTCATCGAAGCGGATAAACTCGGTCACGAGGTAATGATGCAGGGTGCCGAGGTATACGACGCCATCGTGCGGGAGTTTGGCGCTAACATCCTCGATCCCAGCGGCCAGATCGATCGCCGCAAGCTGAGTGCGCTGGTTTGGGATCATCCCGAGCGCCTGGCGAAGCTCAACAGCTTCGTGCATCCTGCCGTGTGGGCACGCGAAGAACGGCGCATGGCGGAAATCGCGCAGGCCGATCCCCACGCCATCGCAGTTGTGGAGGCGGCAATTCTGGTCGAAACTGGTAGTTATAAGGGTTTCGACAAGCTGATCGTGGTCACCTGTACCGCGGAGCAGCAAATGGAACGCGCCATGAGGCGAGGTTCGTATAGTAAAGAGGAGGTCCTGTCGCGGATCAGCCGGCAGTTGCCGCTGGCCGAAAAGGTGCGCGTGGCCGATTACGTAATCGATACGTCCGGCTCGAAGGAGAACACGCTCGAACAGGTGCGGGCCGTTTACGAAACGCTGCGGAGTTTATCAGAATGAAATTGCGAGTTTTTGTCATCACCGCTTTACTCGTAAGCGGATTTTTGTTCGTGACCACCAAGACCGACTGGGGGCAGCGCCGTCTTCTGAACCCAGCCAGCGGAGGGCCGCTATGGTCCGGGCCTTCGGAAACACACGCCACCAGCTTGAGTTCCGATGAAAACAACAACATCGATATTTACAAAAGCGCGCACACCGCAACGGTGAATATCACGAGCACGATCTACCGGCGCACGATTTTCTTTGAAGTTTATCCATCCAAGGACCAGGGCTCGGGGTTCTTGATCAGTCAGGATGGCAAGATCCTGACGAACAGCCACGTGGTCGCCAACGAGCGGCAGCTCGAGGTCACGCTGCCCGATCAATCTCGCTACAAGGCCACGCTGCTAAGCCGCGATGAAGCCAATGACGTCGCGCTGCTGCAGATTCAGCCGCGCGGGAAACTACCCACGCTCCGCTTGGGTGATTCGGACGGATTGCAGGTCGGCCAGAAAGTACTCGCGATCGGAAATCCGTTCGGCCTGGAAGGCACGTTGACGGTTGGCATTGTCAGCTCACTTGGACGCAGCATTCGCGGCGAGAATGATCGCACGCTCGAGGGGCTGATCCAGACCGACGCGGCCATCAATCCCGGAAATAGCGGCGGACCGCTGCTCGATTCCGCGGGTAATGTGGTGGGCATCAACACCGCGATTCTGGGGCCGAACGGCAACATCGGCATCGGATTCGCGATGCCCATCAATCGCGCCAAGCTCATGCTCGATGACTTCCAGGCGGGCCGGAAACGCCCCAAGCTGGGTGTCTCCGTGGTGCCGATTTCGGGTGATTATGCCGACGCTTTGAGCTTGCCCACGCAGGGCGGATTGCTGATCCAGGAAGTGGACGCGGATTCGGCGGCGGCGCGCGCGGGTCTGCGGGGCGGCCGGCAGGAAGTGCAGATCGGCAATGCGCAGGTTTTGGTGGGCGGCGATTTGATTATGTCGATCGATGGCCAGCCGGTGGAGCGCGATGACGCGATCAGCCGGGCCCTGGCGAAAAAGCGCACTGGCGATACGCTGGAGCTGACCATTTTCCGCAACGGCCGCACGATAAACGTTCGGGTGAAACTGGGCGAAGAAGGCGCGATCTAATCGTCGCCGAAAGCATACCGAAAGCTGTTGGCCGCCATTTCTTCGGCCGGCAGACCGAACGTTTTCTCAGCTAACTCATATTCCCGCGCGAGTGTCGTTTGAAAGAAGGCCGGATCATCAGTGTGGATCGTGATCGGCACGCCCGCCTTATACAACTCCCGCACCGGATGCGCGTCCAACGACGTAACAGCGCCAGTGCACACGTTGCTCGAGATGCAGACCTCGAGCGGCACGTTGTCTTCGCGCAACCGCGCCATCAGGGCCGGATCCTTCGCCGCCGCGATGCCATGCCCGATGCGTTCGGCCCCGATCGCGAGCGCTGCCCACATGGATCCCGGGCCATCCGTCTCGCCGGCATGGCACACCAGGCGTAGCCCGCCATCGCGCGCGTATGCGAACACGTCGCGAAACCAATGCGCCGGCCCCCGCACTTCGTCGCCCCCGATTCCGTATGCGATGGTTCCTTCATCACGGCGCGACACCGCGAACTCGGCCACTTCCATCCCCTTCTCCGGACCGAACTGGCGGATCGCGTCTAATATCCATCGCGTCTTCACTGGCGACCGCTGGGATTCACGCCACACCGCGTCATAAATCGCGGCTAAGTCCTGCTGCTTCCACAACACAACGCCGGCCGACAAAGTAACTTCGGCGTAAGTCACCTCTTGAGCGGCGAGTGAGTCGAGTAAGTGGCGGGTCGCCAGCGCATAATGCTCCGGCTTTTCCAGTTTCTGACTTACCCAGATGTAACCTCGAAGAAACTCGGGGAACGAGCCGCACTTCAAATTCGCCTCGATCTCCGCGCGCGAGAGCGACGAATCGATCGCCATCAACGTCTCCGGCCCGATCGAGCCCTCCAAATGCACGTGCAACTCCGCCTTCTTCATTACGGCCCTCTGCCATAATAACTGTGCATGACTCCGCAAGAACTCGAAGCCATCCTCAACGGCACGCACGGCGATCCTTTTCACGTGCTCGGACCCCATCAGACTGACGATGGCTGGGAAGTACGCGCCTTTCTTCCACAAGCTATGGACGCAGCTGTACGCGCATCCGGCGCCACCTATCCCATGTGGAAGGCGAGCCCGGAAGGCTTCTTCAGTGTGAAGCTAGGGCACGATCCAGGCAATTACACGCTCGATCTTACGCTTTGGAACGGCTCGCATCAGGAGATCGAGGACCCCTATCGGTTTCCGCCCCTGATCTCCGACTTCGATCTTCACATTCACGGCGAGGGCACGCAGTACGAGAGCTATCGCACGATGGGCGCCCACATCGTGGAGTGTCTGGGCGTGTGGGGTGTACGCTTTGCCGTGTGGGCACCGAACGCGGAAGTGATCAGCGTGGTAGGCGACTTCAACGAGTGGGACGAGCGGCGGCATTCCATGCGCAGGCGCTCCGGCGGCGTTTGGGAAGTTTTCCTGCCTGGCGTGGCGGCGGGCACGAACTACAAATATTCCGTGCGGGCGCCCACGCGGGGATTTCGGCAGCAAAAGGCCGATCCGTACGGATTTTTCATGGAGGTTCCGCCGCAGTCGGCCTCCATCGTTTGCGATCTTTCCTATCAGTGGAACGATCAGGGTTGGATGGATGCGCGCGCTCACAAGGATCACTTGAAGGAACCCATCTCGATTTACGAGGTGCATCTGGGTTCCTGGCTGCGCGGCCCCTACAACTCCTATCTGAGTTATCGCGAGCTGGCCGACAAGCTGGTGGAATATGCCGTTCGGCTGGGTTACACGCACCTGGAATTGCTGCCGGTGATGGAGCACCCATTGGCCGTATCGTGGGGCTATCAAGTGGTTGGCTACTACGCGCCGACGTCACGTTTTGGTTCGCCACAGGACTTCATGTACTTCGTCGACCGTTGCCATCAGGCCGGTCTCGGCGTGATCGTCGATTGGGTGCCTGGCCACTTTCCCAAGGACGCGCACGGCCTCGCCTATTTCGACGGGACCGCGCTCTACGAGCACGCCGATCCGCGCAAGGGCGAGCACAAAGAGTGGGGCACACTGATCTTCAACTATGGCCGCAACGAAGTCCGCACATTTCTGATCTCGAACGCGCTGTTTTGGTTGAAGGTGTATCACATCGATGGGCTGCGCGTGGACGCCGTGGCGTCCATGTTGTATCTGGATTACTCGCGCGAACCCGGCGAGTGGATTCCCAATATGTACGGCGGCAACGAGAATCTTGAGGCCGTCGATTTCCTGCGCCGGTTCAACGAACTTGCGCATCAGGTTCCAGGCGCGATGACTGCCGCTGAAGAATCCACGGCGTTCACCGGCGTCTCGCGGCCGACTTACTTAAACGGGTTGGGCTTCACCATGAAGTGGAACATGGGCTGGATGCACGACATGTTGGATTATTTCAGCAAAGACCCGGTGCATCGCAAGCACCATCACAACGACATCACGTTCAGCATGCTGTACGCGTTCACGGAGAACTTTATTTTGCCCATCTCGCACGATGAAGTCGTGCACGGCAAGGGCGCGCTGCTGAGTAAAATGCCGGGCGATATGTGGCAGAAATTCGCGAATGTGCGCGCGTTTCTCGCCTATATGTATGGCCATCCCGGAAAGAAGCTACTCTTCATGGGATCGGAAATCGGCGTCTGGGACGAATGGTATTCCGAGCAAGGGCTGCCCTGGGAGCTGCTGCACTACGATTTTCATCGCAAGCTGCAGGCTTTGGTGGCCGAGTTGAATCGCTTGTACCGCGCGTATCCGGCTTATCACGAAGTCGACTTCCATTGGGCCGGCTTTCAGTGGGTGGACTTGGGCGACGTTGACGGCTCCACGATCTCGTTCATTCGCCGCCCGCAGCATGGCCATCCGTTTTTGTTGTTCGTCTGCAACTTCACGCCAGTGCCGCGCCTGAACTATCGCGTGGGCGTTCCCGATCCAGGCGTGTATCGCGAAATCCTGAACACCGATTCGGAATTATGGGGCGGCAGCAACCTGGGCAACGGCGGGTATGTGGGCTCCCAGCCGATTTCCTACAATCATCACTATCACAGCCTGTCGATTACTCTGCCTCCGTTGGCCGTGGTGGTTTTCGAATCGCCGACTTAGTCCCGGTTACAATCGCCAAGTTACAATCGGAGTTGGAAAATCCCGACGTCATCATCATTGGAGCCGGGCACAATGGCTTAGTCTGCGCCGCGTATCTCGCCCGAGCCGGCCGCCGCGTTCTGGTGCTGGAGCTCCGCGAGTTAGTCGGCGGATGCGCGGTTACCGAAGAGATCTGGCCGGGTTATCATGTTTCCACCGCTGCGTACCTCACCAGCCTGTTACAGGAGCGCGTGATTCGCGATCTCGAACTGGAGCGCTTCGGCTATCGCGTTGATGCCAAGGACCCGGCGTTCTTCTCGCCATTTCCCGACGGCCGCCATCTGTTCATGTGGCAGGATCGCGCCCGGACGCTCGCCGAAATCGCCAAGTTCTCCCGGCACGACGCCGAAGTATTTCCGGCTTACGAAGATCATCTCGAGCGCCTCTCGCAAGTGGTGGAAAGCCTGCTGCTCACCACGCCGCCCGAGTTTCCACCCCAAGGGCTCGGCGATTTCGTGGATTACCTGAAGCTCGCCGCCCGGATGCGCGGCCTCAGCGCCAAGGAAATCGTGGGGCTCGTCAAGATCTTCACGCAAAGTGCCGTCGAGTTTCTGGACGAATGGTTCGAGTCGGGCGAAATCAAAGTCACGCTCGCGACGGACGGCGTGATCGGAGCCAACGGCGGCCCGCGGTCGCCGGGCACGGCCTACATCCTGTTGCATCACGTGATGGGAAGCGTGGGCGGGCATCGTGGACTCTGGGGCTTCGTGCGCGGCGGCATGGGCGCGGTTTCGAACGCCATCGCAGCTTCGGCCAAGAGTCGTGGCGTCGAGATCCGGACCAACGCGAGCGTCGAGCATATCAAGATAGCGAACGGCCGCGCGAAGGGCGTTGTGCTCGAGGGCGGGGAAGAGATCGACGCCCCGCTCGTCATCAGCAACCTGACGCCGCAACTCACGTTCTTGCATTTGATCGAGCCGCGCGATCTGCCCGCCGACTTCCTCGGCGCCATCCGTAAATACCGCAGCGAAGGCACGTCGTGCAAGATCAACCTGGCGTTGAGCGGCCTGCCGAATTTCCGCGCACTGCCTGGTGCGGAAGGCCCGCAGCATCGCGCCACGATGCATATTTGCCCGTCGCTCGAATATGTGGAGCGTGCCTGGGACGACGCCAAGTATGGCCGCCCGTCGCAATCGCCGCTGCTCGAATTGACGGTGCCGACGATGTATGACCCGTCGCTTGCCCCCGCCGGCAAGCACATCATGGGCATCTTCATTCAATACGCGCCCTACACGCTGCGCGACGGCAATTGGGACGAGCTGCGCGAGCCGTTCGCGTATCGCGTGTTCGATTTGGTCGAAGAATACGCGCCCGGGTTTCGCGACTTGATCATCGACAAGCAGGTGCTGACGCCGCTTGATTTAGAGCGCCGTTTCGGGCTCACCGGCGGCAATATTTTTCATGGCGAGATGAGCCTGGATCAGATGTTCGTCATGCGGCCGGTGGCGGGCAGTGCGCGCTACAGCACGCCCATTCGCGGCCTGTATTTATGCGGGTCCGGAACCCATCCCGGCGGTGGCGTGATGGGCGCGCCGGGGTACAACGCAGCGCACCAGATTCTGAGAGACTGAACCGCGATCGTGAGGGAGCCGGTGGTTTTTAGAGCTGCGCCGGGCCTTCCAGGCTGCGCCACAAATACCACATCGCCACCGAAGAATACGGCCGCCAGGCGACGGCGATTTCCTCGATCTGCTCGGGATGCGGCAGCTCGTCCAATTGATACGCTTTGCGGATCGCGTTACGAACGCCCAGGTCGCCGGTAGCCAGAATATCCGGGCGGCGCAGCGCGAAGATCAGGAACATGTGCGCGGTCCAGACTCCGATGCCCTTTACTTGAGTCAGATGCTCGATCACCTCAGCATCCGGCAGGTCCGGCAGCGTCTCAAATTTCACGTGGCCCTTCAGCGTTTTTCGCGCCAGATCGCGAATATAGGCCGTTTTTTGCTTGGACAGGCCAGCCTTCCGCATACGCGCCGGAGTGAGTTTGAGAATCGCCGCAGGGGTCACTTTGCCGCCTGGCAGCATGGCGGTGCAGCCGGCCCAAGATTACGTCCGCCACCCGGCCGCTGAGCTGCTGGTTGACAATAGATGTGACGAGCGTGCCGAAGCCGGGTTCGCTATGCTCAATTTTATAAGCCCCGACGCGTTCGATGATCGCGCGCATGATGGGATCGGATTTCTTGAGGTGGATAATGGCCTTGCGCATTGGAACGAGAATTGGAAAGCGTGCATCTACCACTATAATTCCTATGCGGACCATCGCCTTGCTCGCCGTTTCCACTCTCCTCGCGCCCGTGCTGGTTTCGGCGCAGGACGACACCACGCTCAAAGTGGAAGTCAACCTCGTCAACATCCTTTTCAATGTGCGCGACAAGAAGGGCGGGCTGGTCGGCAATCTGAGCAAGGACGACTTCAAGATTTTTGAGGATGGCAAGGAGCAGCCGGTCAAGTATTTCAACCGCGAGACCGATTTGCCGCTGACCATCGGTCTGCTGATCGATGTCAGCGCCAGCCAGATGAACCTGATCGACATCGAAAAGAACGCCGCTTATCAGTTCTTCGGCTCCGTGCTGCGCAAGCAGGATCTGGCGTTTCTGATCAGCTTCGGCGAGGATTCTGAGCTGCTGCAGGATTACACCAATTCACCCAAGCTGCTGCGCGCCGGGTTGGACGATCTGCACGTGAGCTCGGGTGTTGGCGGGTTTGGCCCGGGGCCGGTACCCACCATTTCGCAACCGCGTGGCACAGTTTTGTATGACGCCGTCTACGTGGCATCGGCCGATCAGCTCAAGGGACAAGTGGGGCGCAAGGTTTTGGTGCTCATCACGGACGGCGAGGATGAGGGCAGCAAGTACAAAATCACGCAGGCCATCGAGGCCGCGCAAAAGGCCGACGCGATCATTTACGGCTTCTATTATGTGGACCGCGGTTTCTACATGTCGCGCGGCATGGTGTTCCAAGGCGGCAGCGATTCGGCGCTCCGGCAGATGTCGGAAGATACCGGCGGCCACGTGTTCCACGTCGATCGCAGGATGACGCTGCAGCAGGCTTTCGATGAGCTGCAGGACGAAATGCGCAGCCAGTACGCGATCGGTTATACGCCCGCCAATCCGGCGAAAGACGGGACCTTCCGCAAGATCGAGATCAAGACTGGCAATAAGGACTGGAAGGTCCAGGCCCGCAAAGGCTACTACGCCATTAAGTCGGACAATTGATCGCGTGGCGCCGGGTTTTCTGATCCGCAAAGGCGCGGCCAGCGATGCCCGGATCGTAGTGGCTCATCGACGAGCGATGTTCCGCGAAATGGGATATCGCGATGAACAAGCACTAGAGAAAATGTCTGCCGCATTCGAGCCGTGGCTGGTGGGCAGGATGCAAACCGGCGAATATCTGGCGTGGTTTGCCATCAGAGCGGACGGCGCGATCGCGGCTGGGCTGGGACTCTGGCTGATGGATTGGCCGCCGCACATGATCGGTCCCGGCGCGCGGCGCGGCAATATTCTGAACGTCTATACGGAGCCGCACAGCCGCCGGCTGGGCCTGGCGCGCGCACTGATGGAGACAGCGCTCGCGTGGTGCCGCGACAATGGCATTCGCGCGGTGATCCTGCATGCCAGCTCCGAGGGCCGGCCGCTTTACGAAGCGCTGGGCTTCAAATCGACGAACGAGATGCGTCTTGAGATCGGTTGAATCGGACGCGCTGGTAGGCCAGAGCTATCAGCAGAAGTCCAGCCACCGCCAACCAGGCGCGGGTTGGTTCGGGAACAGCGCCGACTGGAACGATGGGCGTCACATTCGGGGTGATGTCACCGTAGGTGCTGTCAGCCGCAACAGTAGTAATATTTGTGGTTCCATCTAGCAAGACCACCAGCCCAGCGTCCAAGTCGGTACTTACAATTGAAGGGGGAAACGGGGCGTTCGGGTCCACCTGCTCAACCGCCCATGTAAATGTGTCCGCCACTGGATTGGCGCCATCGAACAGATCTGTTCCGTCGAAGTTGTTCGTATAGGCGAGGTCAAATTGCACCTGCGAACCTGCCGTAAATTCTACCGTTGCTTCGCTGACGAACCCATTGTCGGTTAGTGAGTAATCAGGGAAACCACCCGTCGCGCTCGGATCAGAAAACGTATCGGAGCCCGGCACGTTCGATCCGCCGCCCAGCGTGATATCGCTGATGTTCACGGTGTTCGAAAGCGTTTGGCCTTGGATCAGCTGGAGGTCAAGTATCCATGTTCCACCGATGGTTTCCAAGGGCGTCGTGTCCATTGTCACCAGAAAATCGGCCCGTAATGGAGCGGCGATCATTATCGCAAAGGTTGCCAAGGCAACCAGTGTTATTAAATGTTTTCGTATCATATGTCCACTTTCCCCGATATCAAAAGTCCAACATCCCATTTTCTACGGCTTGCCTCCCGATAAGAGGCGCAGATTCGCCGTCCAGTTGGCCGCCGGATTCACGGTCACTACCTCAATGCTCACCTGCACGCTTTGTCCGTGCCCCAAGCTTCCAACCTGAATGTAGCCGTCACCCAGCGGCGCGGCGCATTGCGTCAGGCCAGTTGCATTGGAAACCGAAGTCACGTTGGAAACCGGATCCACGGCCAAATAGAGATTCGCGATGGCCGAGCCGGTATTGGTCAACGTATAGGAGCGAATCCACTGGTTGGTGCCAGTCACCCGCCGGTTGCCGCCAAAAGTGAACGTTACTGGTCCGGTTGCCGACCCGGCTGCCGGTAGAGTGCCGATCAATTGCGACGTATTGTCGTTGAACGTTATCGTCACCGCTTCGGGACCGCTGAAGGTCACCACACCGCCTGGAGCGTTTGCGCTGTAGCCCCCCAGCACGGAACAGGTGGCCGCCGTTGGATCCAGCGTCACCATGCTGCCAGAAGCATAGTAGCCGCCGGATCCGGGCGTCACCGTCCCGTGCCCCGTGCCATTCACCGTTTCCGTTAATTGATAAGCCGTCGCGAAATTCGCGGTCAGAGTCACCGGCGTTGTGCCCACGGTCACCATGTGCTGCTGAGCCATACCGTCGCTCCAGTTCGAGAACGTGTATTGAGTCCCGGTGGCGCTTTGCGGCGATGTCGTGTTCAGCGTGAGTACGGTGTTCGGCGCAAAGCTCAACGTTTGACTCGACGTGTACGTTGTTCCGTTCACCGAGAACGACAACCCGGCGGGACTCGTCCCCACCGTCACCTGCGTCAGCGGAGAAAGAATCAAAGTCACCGGAATCGAGAACGGACTATTCGCCGCGCCTGGCCGACGTAATGATCACGTTCCCCATATAGGTGTTCGCGGTCATGTTCGTGTCCACCGAAACGGTGATCATGTTGGTGCCCGAGGTGTTGCCCGACGTCGGCGTGGCATGCAGCCAAGTCTGGTCGGTCTTCACCGTGAAGTCGAACGACGCGCCGCTGGTTGTGATGGTAGGCGTCTGGCTCGCGATGGTCGAATTCACGTAGCCAGTGAACGTCAGCGACGGCGGACTGGAGCCGGCATTCGGGAGCGCGGGTGCGATCAGGTTCTGGCAATACGACAGATCCCCGCTCGTCACGGTGCCATTGCCCAGCGGATCGCGCGGATCGTTCGGGAGAGCGGTTTGCCCGACAGCCGCGGTAATCAGATCAATGTCGATTTGATTCACCACACCGTTGGCATCGGCGTCGCATTTCTGCGCGGCGGTAATCAGCGTATTCGCGAAGCCGGAAGCGAAGCCGTCCGAAGCCTCGAGCCGCGCGATGTAGTAACCGCTCATGTCCGGCGTCAACTGCGGCTTGGCCTGTGTGGGATTCACCAAGTTTGCGGTGCTCCCCGTCGGCAGCGCGTTCAGCCACCAAAGGTAGCTCAACAGCAGCGGCCCGTTGTCCGGATCGCTGGAAGCCGAACCGTCCAGGTTGACCAGATTCCCTGGAATGGCGTACTGATCCGCCCCGGCCACCGCGTTGGGCGGCACATCGCCCGAGAACGCGTGGACCGTCACCGTATCGGTGGCAGACCCGGCGCTATTGGTTACCGTCAACTTCAAGACGTAGTCTCCGGCCACGTCGGGCGCAAACTGCGCATTCACAGACGTAGGATTCGTTATCTGAGCATTCGTGAGCGAGCTGCCCATAGCAATAGTCTGGAAGGTCCAGGCGTACCCCAACCCCAGCGGAGGCGTGTTCGGATCGCTCGAGGCCGATCCATCCAGCGTCACCGTCGCGGCGACTTTCACGTTTTGATCGTGACCGGCATTGGCGTCCGGAGCGAGCGAGCCGCTCCCGCAATTGATTGAGACAGTGCTCGGCGTGCTTGCGAGCGTACCGTTATTCACAATCAACTTCAGCACGTAAGTTCCATCCACGTCGCAGGTGAAGAACGCCTTGGGCGTGGCTGAATTCAGCAGCCCGGCCGACGTCAGCGCGCTCATCGATGGAACCGATTGGAAGGTCCATTGGAAGGTGATGGGCAAGCCGTTGGGGTCGTAAGAATCCTGGCCATTCAGGAAAACGAAGCCGCCGGTCTTGGCGTTTTGCGCCTTCCCGGCCACAGCCACGGGCGCGAAGATCATCGCGGTGTCGGTGACCATCGCGGTGGTTGAGCCGACGGAATTGGTGACCGTCAGCTTGAACGTGTACTGCCCTGCGACGTCGGGTCGGAAAACCGCCTGAACCGCGGTCGGGAAGACGATGGAGGCAGTGGTTACCGCGCTGCCAGCCGGCGCAGAGACGAGCGTCCAGGCGTAGGTGAGCGGGAGCGGCGGTGTGTTGGGATCGCTCGAAGCCGATCCGTCCAAAATCGCGATGCGGTGTAACGGAATATTGGCCGTCGATCCGGCATTCGCGTTGGGTGCAACTTGCGAGGAGGTACTGGTGATGGTCGCGGTTGCCGTGGTGTTGATGGCGGCATTGGTCAGCGACGTGATGGTCACGGTTACCGTCCCGGAAGTGCCGCTCGAGAGCGACCCGGTCATCGGGATCAGCGCGCGGCCGATGGCTCCGGCTCTAAATTGGACCGTCTGAGCTGGCGCAGCATTGGGGGCGTTCAACGTCGCACTGGCGCTGCCGGTGGTGCCGGTAATCACGGCGGTATAGGTATCGTCCACGTTGCCGGTGTTGGTCACCTGCAGCGTCATGCCGGCCGATCCGCTGGTTACCTGAGCTGGATTGGGATTAATCACCGCCGATACTCCCAACAGCGGCGTGATCGCAATTGGCAAAGTGGCGATTCCGAACACGGCCGGGACGGCCTCCGAGGTCGCTGTAACGATCAGGAGCGGGCTTCCCGGGGCCAAACCCGCGAATCCCCCGAGAGTCACGGAAACGGTCTGTGAAGTTCCGGCGGATACAAATACCGAAGACGAGGCGAGCGTGGTGATCCCCGCGAACACTCCACTCGCCACCAGGTCGTAGGTATCATCCACGGTTCCGGTATTGGTGACCGTGAGCGTGTAAGGCGAAGACGTACCGCTAAGCGTGGCAGTGACGCCGTTAGGCACCACCGTCACGGGAACCGTGAGCGTTTGCGTGCTTTCGGAAAGCCCCGCGGTGAACGTGATGGTGGCGGGGCCCAGTGGAGCAAACGGGCTGGCGGTCAGCGTGAACAGGTCTGTGAGCGTCCCTCCTACATTGAGCGCGGTGGTGGCGTTGACGAAAGGAGGATTGAATGTGAGCAGCCCCGACGTGCTGCTATCCGTGCTCACGAACGGAGTAAATGAAGTTGTTCCGGCATTGGTCAAAACGACGTTGAGAGGAATGCTCTGGCCGAGCCCGATAGTGATCGGATTCGGTGTCGCCGTCATTGCCAGAGCCGTTGTCGCTGTTTCGCTCGGTTGCGGATTGCCCGTGTCGCCCTGGTCGGGACTGACGGTGAGCTGACCGGAAACGGAACCCGTCATCGTACTGCTGACCGCGGTCACAGTGAACGTGTCCGTAGTAGACGTGGATTGATTGAGAGCCGGCGTGACGGTTAAAGGAATGTCCGAGCTGGACATCCCGGCCACGGTTACGCTAGGCGGAAGACCCTGCACCCACGCGGTGGGAACGCCAGTGAGAGTCAGGTTGTAAGTCGCGCTCGCCGCGGTTGGATTGGACAACGTGAGGTCATAGGATGCCCGGCTGGCCTGCCGTTACGTTTTGGCTGCCCGGCGAAATGTTCAGAATCTGGGCCGGAAGAATGCTCAGTGGGCCAAGCGGAATGCTGCCGTTTCCGAAGATGGGTTCGACGAAATCAACAGAACCGGTCAACACCACCGGGACAGGCAACCCTGGCTGCATGTTCGTTACCTGTTCGTTGAATGTGATGGTGTTCGACGTGGGCTGATTCCAGATGTAGGTGTTCGAGCTGGAGCCGACCATGGTTTGCGTCGGGGCGGGGCTGAAAGTTCCCGCTACAGGCGTCACGCCGCCAGTGGTTGGGACCACCATGGTCACGTTCACCTGT
This sequence comes from Bryobacterales bacterium, assembly GCA_963772905.1. Classification (GTDB taxonomy): domain Bacteria; phylum Acidobacteriota; class Terriglobia; order Bryobacterales; family Bryobacteraceae; genus Palsa-89. The sequence continues at coordinate 441,959 of CAVYZD010000004.1, forward strand.
GGCCCGAGGGTTTGCGTGAGTTGATAAATGCTCATGCCGGTCGGGGTGGTGGCGTAGAAGATGTTGCCGTTCGATACCGACGGATAGACCGCCTGCGGTACGTCGTAGGGGACGTAGAGCAAGCTCGGGTTCGAGACGTTATTTGCGGGATTGAACTGACTGGCGTCCACGAACAGCAGCAGCGGGCTGGTGGGTTCGTTGTTCTGATTGATGGTGGCGCCGCCGACGGCAAACATGTAATTGCCGAGCGAGACCACCGATGCGCCGCCGTTGTCCGCGAGCGTCGTGACGATTGTTTGCTTGATGACGGGAGCATTCGGAGACGTGATATCGAACAGCGTTAGCGTCAGCGTCCCGGTTAAGCCGGAGAATGCACTGAAATAACCGGCGGTGTCGCCCGTGACCAAGGCGAGGTTTCCTTGCACAGCGATCGAATTCAAAAGCCGGGCTTCAGGGACTTGGACTTGGTTCGAGACCGAGGGCGCGGCGGGATTGCTGGAATTCACCGTAATCAGATTGCCTGCGCCAATGTTCGTGCCGCCACCGGTGGAAGTGGAACTGGTCAGAAGCGCCGTGCTGGCATTGAGCTGCGCGAAACCGAAGATGAAATTCGGGCCGCCGTAGGTGAAGCCGCTCGAATCGGGAGTGGACGGGAACAGATCGCCGTCGTAGACCGGGCTGGTGGGGGTCGAGATATCGAACACCAGGTAATCGCCGTTCTGCTGGAAGATGTTGCCGCCAAACGGGTTATAGAAGAAATCCTCGGTGGTTGTGTAGGCTTTGGTCCCAACGATCTGCAATCCCTCGGCATCCGGCTGCTTGATTCCTGTGGAGCCTACTTGCATGGGGCTGGCCGGATTCGAGATGTCGTAAATCACGATGCTGGTGGAAAGATCGATCGTCGTACTTCCTACCGGGCGGCTATATTGCAGAATCAAATTGTTCCCGGTAATCGCGCACGGAGTATCGCCATAGCCATTGGTGGCGGTGCCGAGCACATCGGTAGCAAAGGTATTCTTCACGATCGGATTCGTCGGATCGGTGATGTCGACGCGCGTAATGTTGGTGGAGCTGCAAACATAAGCGTCGGTTCCATTCAGAATCACCTGGTGCGCTGCGCCGGTTAACGTGGCGGAGCCGAGGAAGGTGCTGTTGGGCTGGGGTATCGCATCTTTCGTCAGGCTCAAGGTCGTGGTGATGGTCGCCGACGGCGGATTGACGATGGATGGATTGGCGGTCAGGGTCGCGTTGATCGGCGAACCGATCACGAAATAGCCCGTACCGGTATTCGACGCGATGCCGTTGATATTCGGTCCTGCAACTACGCTTATCTTATAAACCCCCGGCTGCAGTGCCGTGGTGTTGAAGCCAGAACCCGGAGTGATATCGACCACCTGAGGCGCTTCGGCCGGCGTCAGACTGTAGCTGACTGCTTCGCCGCCGCCCTCACCGTTCCCGTTGGCTGCGTTGACGTTGAAGAAGAACAGTCCGCTGAGCTGCTCGTTCACTACTCCGTAGATCCGTACCTTGATGTCTACCAGGTCGCCTGCATTCGCTACCATGCCGACCTGACCGGTAGTGGTGTCGGTCAGCGTCACTTCGTCAATGTTGATCGATTCCGGTGAAACCACGATGTTTCCGGTCACGCTTTGCGAGAACTGCGGAGCATCTTCGGGAGTTGCGGTGACGGTGAAGGTGAAGGGGACGAGCTGAGCCGGGTTGGGCGTGATGGTAACCGTGAGAAAGCTGGTGGCGGGGTTGATGGAGTTCAGGGTCACCGTGGGTGTGATTAACGACGTTGCACCCGCTGGAAGCCCGGTTACCTTGAGATCGAAGGTGCGGGTCGGATACGAGCCGCTGGCGCCACCCAATTGCAAAGTCAAAGGAAATACGGAAGGAGTGGTCGCACTGGCCACCGCTTGTGTCGGCGCCATTGAGAAGTAGAAGTTGCTGGTGTAGGCGCTGGTCAACAGCGTGCCCATGTTGCACATGATGGAATCGAGCGATGAAATCAGGCTGGGAAGAGTGTCGGGCGTGGCGGTGCTGAACGTCAATTGTGCCGCCTGGAGCTGTGCGCTGATGGGCTGCAGATACTGCGCGCTCAATGTGTTAATTACGGCGAAAATGTCTGCGCTCAAGCGGGCCGGAGCCGCGGGATCCGAGGGGTTCTGCGCTGCCAGGCTCTCATCAGAGGCCAATTGTTGCAGCGTTGCCGCCAATCCGCCATCCGTCAATTGAATCGCTTCGTTAGCGGCTTGGCCGGTGCAAGTTCCCGCGTTTGCAACCTGGATATTGATATTGATTTTGGACGCCACCACGCCCCCGACGGTAGCCGTGATCACGATGGGATAGATTCCCGGCGTCATGGCTGGATCGGTGAAGACCGTCAGCTGTTGCGTGTTGACTTGAGGCTGCAGGAAAAGATCGACCGGCGAAATGAGACCGGTCAACGTGAGGCCCGCCGGTACCGATGCGGTTAGTGTCACATTCCCCGGAGCGACGTTGCCAGTCGAGGTAACGCTCAGGTTCGTCTGGCCCGAGCCGCCCGGAACCAAATCGAAACCGGGTTGCGATGACGAAAGCTGAACGGATGAGATGGTGGGCTCGTTCAGCGTGGTGGACGCGGTCTTGGTCACTGAGAAGTTCGAGTTGGTGACTGAAATCTGAACTGGGCTAGGCGTTCCAGGAGGCTGCGGCGCCTGGTTGGTTGCCGGCACAATGCAAACACCAACAGTCCCGGTTTGCCCGGCGGGAATCGTAAGTTTGGAGAGGCTTGCAGTAACGGTGTAGTAGTAGGAGAATCCGCCTTCGATCTGGAACGTATCCGTCGCCGGCCCGGTGTTCTGGATTTGCAATCGATAGTTGATGGGAAGGCTTTGGCCGTTGTAGGCGGTAGTGAAATCCGTGTCGGGGATGAGCGTCAAATTAAGGCCTGCACTCGTGCCCGGCGTCACAGGGGCGGGAGGCGCGCTCACCAGCGACGTAAGGATATTGGGCGCGTCGGGATCGTCCCCCAGGGCGGCTTCGAACATTTTTACAGAGTCGTTAATCCCTTCCTTGATCCCGTCGATTTCGCCGCCGATAATACCGTAGGCGGAGGGAAGTTCAATGTCCAGGTCTTCGACCAGATCGTCGACCTCCATCAGGATGTCCTCGATCTCCATCATGGTCATCTCGGCCTGCGATTCACCCTCCTCGAACGCGCCGTCATACCCCACGCCGGCGATTTCAGACACTACCGCAGTGGCAAACAGGATGCCGCCCACGCCGATTCCTTCCACGTACCCGAGGAATTGTCCGACGATCTCGAAGAGCTTGTCGACGAAGGCGTCCATGACCGCTTCCTCAATTTCGCCCTGGTGGCCGCCGTCCGGAAAGGCGCTGAGCGTTTGTCCGGTGGTCCGGTCGATTTCGTACCATGCCACGGTTGTGACGCCGTTCACAGTGACCATATGGGTGGGCGTTAGAACGGCTTTGTTATTCCCGATTGCGGTTTGAATTCGGGCCTGCGCGTCGGGTGAAAGACTGGTTTGGGAGAGCTGATCGGCGTTGGCCGACGTGTACACGCTCAGGGTTTCGCCGGGTGCGAGGGCGGCGATCACCTGCGCGATTCCGATGGCGGGCTGCCCGGTAACGTCTTTGAGCGTGATCGCTTCGAGCGACGACTCAATCACGCCACGGTTGATCTCGAAAGCAATCGCCGGATTCGTGCCCTCGACAAATGATGTTGAGAGCTGCTGCGGCCCGGCTTCAAACCGGTCGTCGTTCTTCAGCAGATCCAACTTGAACCCGACCGTGCCGGCGGTGGTGTCCAGTGAACTGAGCGCAACCGTGAGCCGCGGCGTTGTGTAGTAGGCGTGACCCAGGTAGATTGGCTGCAACTGCGCCAGGCTCAGATCCGCAGCGGCATTCTGGCTCATGGTGATCAGTTCGTTCACCGCGATGGTTTGCAATTGCGTCAGGTGGGCTGCCAGCTGTTGAATCTGTGTCTGGGCGGGCGTCATGCTGGGCGTCGAGACCGTTTGCACTTGCGGTTGAATCGCTTGAATCGCAGTGTTCAGATTCTGGAGCCGGGCGAGCTGGTTTTGAAATCCCTGAGACGATTGCAGGCCGGGAAGAATGTTCACGGTGGCGGTGTCGGCCGTGGTGAACGCGGGAGCGGGCGGCGTGGGGGTGGACACATTCACTGAAACCAGGCCCTGGCGCGCGGCGTAACCTATGCGGTCGAACAGAGTGCGTGTGTAAGTCACGGTTTGCGGCGGAGCCGGCCCGAAGCCGCCGCTCTGCGCCAGCAGCGTATCGAGATTCGGGTTTTGCGTGTCGACTTCCAAGAACAGGCCCGTCAGAATTTGGCTGCCCAAGGCGAAGTTGGTATACACTTCCTGATAATCCTGGCCGTAAACGATCGGGTCCTGCGTGATATCCGAGTCGCCCTGCCCTAGCAGGAAATAGGGCGAATAGGTGATTGTCGTGGAGCTGATAACCAGCGCCGAGACCCCGTTCTCATTGACCACGTTGCCCACCGAAATCGGCCGGCCCGCCAGCGTGTCGGTGAAAAACGTCTGTTGCAGAACCGTGGTGGTTCCCAGGCCTTCCTGGGCGAGAATCGCGGAAGCCTGGCTGTAAATCTCAGCGTTCAGCCGCAGAGTCACTTGCTGGCGGATCGAGTCATCCGGCACGCTGAAAGTGGTCGGGGACGTTCCAAACACCTGTCCTGGCGTCGCCCCGGCAAAACTCGGATCCAGCGCCATGCCGCCGACCTGTACCCAATAGTGGTTCGTCAAATCATACGTCAACGTGGCATCGAACTGCGGGGAATTCAGGATCGAGAATCCAGGACAACCCACCACCTGGGTGTTGTTGGGGAACATCGAGAGGATCAACTGCTGCTGTTGCGCGCTGGTGAGCGTCCCCTGGACGTAGGTCGCGCTGATTCCGGCGGCGCCCAGCAAGGCGATGAGCAGGCTCGATTTGTCGAGCGAATTTCCGGCCTGGCTCCACAGCGTTCCCCGTGCTCCACGCACCGATCCCGCGTAGATTTCCAGCCCGATCTGATCGCGGACGAAGGCGAAGATTCGGTTCTGGTCGTTTCCGAGCGCGGTGGCTTGGGCGATGATATACGGATCCGTCGTATCGGCCGGTAAGATTTTGGCTTTGGCGTGCGATATCCGGCTAAAGATGGGCTTGGTGGAAGCTTTGGTCGGATTTCCAAGCTTCGCGTTCGGAGGCAGCGAGACCTTCACTGTTGTCGTGTTGCCGGCATTGAGTGGCGGCGCCTTTTTGGCGAGATTCGCGAGATTCGCCAGATTGGCGACTTGTGGCGCCATGGTCCCCTGCGCGGTTACTGCTTGCGACGGGGCGATGCGGATTTGGGGCGCGGGAGCGGATGCCGGCTGAACTGCTTGAGCTAGCGGCGCGGTAGGAGAACTAGAAATCGGCGCGACCGCGGGATGAGCCTTAGCGGCAGTCTTCCCTTGATTGGCGCGAATTTGAGGGAGCGAGCTAACCGCCGTCTCTTGAGCAAATGATCGAATGGGCTGTAGAAAAAGAAAAACGACGAGAAGTTCAGCAAGGAACTCACGAAATAAAGCAAACACTCCATCCTCCTACGAAACAGTGCTCTCCCAAGCCCTGCGACAGGGACACCATGAGCACTGTTTACAATCCGCTTCACTTGCCATGTCGGAGTTCGCAAAGACATCACGAGGACTTGGTACTTTTCGATTACGGTAGTACTGATGGGACTCGGACTACTGAAGATCGCCTTCGAGCACAAACCCAGCCCAATAGCGCGGAGAGCGCCAAGCCGGATCGAGCGACATTTCGCTTTGTGTGCGGCGAAGAGCGGCGGGCGCGCTCAGGTGATCGTGCAAATAGGCTGAGTAGAATCGCTGCATGAACGCGGCAGTGGCGCGATCATCCACCTTCCAGAGACTGGCCAGCACTTGCCTCGCGCCGGCATAGAGAAAACCGCGCGCCAAACCAAGAAAGCCCTCGCCGCGCAGATCTTTGCCGATGAATGTTTCGCATGCACTCAGCACCACCAGCCCGGTTTGCAAGTGCAGCTTGTAGATATCCAGCAACGGCAAGAAGCCGTCGCGGCGATGGCCTTGGCGATCGACGAGTGAAAGCACCAATCCGGAGAGATCGGTATGCCGGTCATCGAGCAGCGTATGAGCCGCGATATGGATCACCGCAAACCGATCCACTGCGAAATGCTCGAAGGATGCGAGCGTGGCGTTGAAATCGAGGAGGGTAGTGGCTCGGCCGGGCGCGACTTTCGCGATGTAGTCGGCTTCCTGCCGGGACATTGGCAGCGGAGGAAGTGGAAGCGCGGCCGCGCCCGCGGAGAAGCCGTTGTAGGCGGGATCAGCAACGATCAAGATCCGGCCTTCTGGATTTGGCTTTTCGAGATCGCGTAGCCGCGCGAGTACGGACGCCGAGGGCTCCATGCTGATCAGGTTCGGGCTTCCGCGTTGCGCCAGCAAATATCCGAAGGGGACCATCTGGATGGGCCCGTCGGCGACAATCGCGAGCGAGCCTTTTCCAAGCTCGGAGGCGCGCATCGGCAGCAGGACTTGCTGCAGGGCCGCAGCCTCACGCGATGCGGTCTCATCCGCCGCGCTGAGCAAGGCCTGCCGCTCGGCGATGGTATGTGTGAGTGGCAAGCGATTGGCGGTGGTAAGCGAGTCGTAGAGCCTGCCTACGCGGGCGCGCAAATCGGCTTCACCAGGCAGGGAGTAATGCCGAAACCCGGTGCGGCTGACAAGCCAGAGGTGGCTTTGTTCCGGGCCAGTAAGATATTCCAGCAGAACGGTTTCTCCACCCAAGAGCCGCTCTCGGATGGCAGCCAGAGACAGAGGTGTTGTCCCTTCATTCATCACGCCGGCCTGCGACTCTAACTGATTGCGAGTGGCCAGCAGTTCGGCGATGCGAGTCTCGCGATGCGGAGAATTTTCGGCGGAGGCCAGGGCGTGCAAGGACGCGTCCACGGCGTTGAGCTGGGCTGGTAAACCGACATGCGTTTCGCCGATCGCGTCGAGCAGCGTACGCGCGTGGGCTCGTTCGCTGATGTCGAAGGCGCGCAGATCGTAGCCCTCGGCGGGATGCTTCTTGGACAGCTCGATCAGAACGTGAGCCGAGAGTTCGTACGCGGCGCGTTGCGACGCCAGATAGCCGGCGCGTAGCTCGGGGGCGGCCAGCGACGAACGGGTTCGATCGATGACGGCGAGAGCTTCTTCCAGGCTGCTCAGCGATTGCTCGGGTTGCTGGAGTCGATCATCCAATCGCGCCGACTCCACCAGTGTCTGTACCTCACCAAAACGATCGCCAATGCGGCGCTCGATGGCTAGCGCAGCGGCATATTCGGTCTGCCCCGCGGGCGTATCGCCCAGGGCGGCGTCCACCATCCCGAGTGCCCGGCGCGCGTTCGCTTCATCGTAAGGTTGGCCGAGTTGCGTCGCGATTGCCAGGGCGTGTTGGAGCGGCTCTCGGGCCAGGCGCGGATGCCCGGCGGCCATCTGCAACTTCGCGAGCTCGATGTCGGCCAGGGCTTCACCACGCCGGTACCCGGCTGAGCGCGAAGCCGCCAGCGCCTGTTCGCAAATTTGCAGCGCTCGAGCGGAATCGCCCCGCATGGGCGCGAGCTGAGCCTCGGTGACCAGCGTATCGGCGGTGACCCGCTTATTTCCCAGCGTACGGGCCAAGCTCATGGCTTGGCGCAATGCGGTAGACGCGGAATCGTAGTTTCCGATCGCGGTGTAGGCAAATCCAAGGTCGCGGTAGGCGGCAATTTCCGATTCCTTGCCATCTTCTTTGTTGCGGAAACGGGGCCAGTGCGGAAGCGTCTCGATCAGTTTTTCGAGCGCTCGCTCCGGTTCGCCGGTCATGAGGTACACGTCCGCCATGCCCAGCTCAGTTTCGGCGAGCCCGAACTCGTCGTTCAAGTCTTTGCGGATCTGCTCCTGCTGTTTCAAGCAATCGAGCGCCAGATCGACACGCCCGACGGCGGATTCAGCGTCAGCCAGGTTGGCCAGAGTCAGTGCCGTCTCCCAGGGCTGCCCGATCTCGCGTTCCAGTTCCATGGCCAGGTTGTATTGTTTGATGGCGTCCTGATAGCGTTCGAGATTGGCGTAGACCAGGCCGATGTCGTCGAGCGTATGAGCCTCGGCCCGCTTATCCTGCATCTTGCGGGACAATTCTAGGCTTTCGCCGAAGAAGGGCAGCGCGGCCTGCAAGTCTCCGAGCATGGCCAGGAACTGCCCCTTGCCAAAAGTCGCGCGCATTTCGAGCACGCCGTCGCCGGTTTGTCGCGCCAGCTCCAGAGGCCGGTCCAGAAGTTGAATGGCGGTCCGCATCCCGGGTGCGCCAGTGGACGCTTGCGCCGTCGCCTTGGCGAATTCTCGATGGGCTTCGGCGTCCATGCGGTCGCCCTCCCCGGCTGCACGCCGTGATACCAGGGCAATGGTGCAGGTTCGCACTTCGGCGCGAAACATCTGAGATGTCACTTGCAAGCGGAAATCCCCGCCCGCCGCCGCGTAAGCGACAATACGCGCCTGCCCTCCCGTTCCGCCAAGACTGGGGGTGACGGCGGACAACTGGCCAGCCGGATCAAATAGCGCGGTTTTCACCACCAGCTCGGAATCCGGCGTGGCGGTAATTTCGAGCGAGTCCCCCGCCGTCGCGCGAATGCGAACGGTCTTGGTTTCGCCTTGACTTAATTGAAGTTCGACCGGATGGCCTAGCTCCACGAACGGGGCAGCGGCCGGCGCATTTTGAGCGAGCGCGACATCCACGGAAAGAGCGACTGCGGAAAGTGCCACAGCCGCAAGCGATAAAATGAACCGCAACAGGGGGATACCCGCCGGCGGAAAGCCGCCGACCCTCCAAACGGTTTATTATGTCACACAGGGCGTTGTACTCTTCCATGACCGATTCGGACCACAAAACGCCACTCGGTCGCAAACGCAACGACCTGGACCGCGAGGGCCTGGAGGCGTTACTCAATGCTCTGGGTCCGGATCGTGAACAGGCGGGCAGTAATTATGAAGAGCTCCGGCGCCGGCTGATCAATCTGTTCGCTTGGGAGCAGTTCGACGCCGCCGACGAGCTCGCGGACGAAACGCTCAACCGCTTGGCCAGGAAAGTGATGGAAGGAACCGAGATTCCGAATGTCGATCGGTTTGCATTCGGCATTGCGCGTCTTTTGATGCAAGAGGAAGGAAGGCGAAAACGGACTCGACAGGCCGTACTGCTGGAAATGCAGCGCGGCACGCAAAGGAGCCAAGATTGGGGGAATCTCGATGCCATGGACCGTTGCCTGGAGGCCTTGCCCAAGGACCGTCGAGAGTTGATCGAACGTTATTACGCCGAAGATCGGGTCGCGCTCGCACGCTCGTTGGATATCTCTGTCAACGCTCTACGTAATAGAGCCATGCGGATACGGGAGGAACTTTTCAAGTGTGTCACCCGGAACCGTGATGATTCGTAAGTTCGCGCCATGGTAAATAGAGACGTCACGAAAGACGAGATGATCGCATACCTTCTGCACGAGATGCCGGAAGGGGAACGAGCGGCATTTGCGGAGCGCTGGTTCACCGAACCGGAGCTATACGAGCGCTTGCAAATGACAGAAGCCGAGTTGCTGGACGATTGTGTGCGCGGCAAAGTTTCGCGCGGGCAAAGGCGCCGGATTGAGCAGTATTTGCTCGGCTCCGAATTCCAGAGGAGGAAATTGGCTTTTGCCGCGGCACTCGATACAGCGCTTCCGAGTCCACCGGCGTTGCGCGTACCGTGGCTGGCGATTGTCGCTGGGTTGCTGGTTGTGTCGTTGGCAGGGTTTCTTTGGCTCGGGCTGCAGAATCGAATACTTCAAACGGAAATGGCCCAGTTGCAGCGGGGATCGCAGCCGGTGGCGAGTGTAGCCAGTTCCGATGGAATCTACACCATCGGGCTTCCGAGCGATACGCTGCGCGGCGCCGCGGATGAAAACGTCGTGCGATTGCCCAAGGGCACACGGTTGCTGCGGATGGAGTTGGAACTGCCGCCGGGTTCTGCGAACAGCGTCTTTTCCGCAACGCTATTGTCGGGGACGCGCGTGGTCTGGAATGAAGGGCCGTTGCATCCGGAAGCACGCGGGGCAGCCTCAATCGCGACCATCTGGATACCCGCGGAAGCGGCCATCCTTGGGCCGGGCGATCACACTGTGCGGATGGATGCTCCTGGCATTCAACCCGCGTATTATCGCTTCAGCATCATCCCGTAAAAAGCTACGCTGTCAGATCTACGGGATTTGTCAGGCGTATACAGTACTAAAGATCGCAATCCAAGCTGCCGAACCTAGCGAAGTAGCAGTTTATTTGCGATGAGAGCCATTATCGTCATGTTTGGGCTTTTCGGGATAGTTGTGTTATCTCGGACCGCGGCGGCAGCCGACGCTGAAGGCTGCGCGGATTTGAAGTTGATGCCGCGCCTGGAAGGCTGCGTGATTCAGGAGTGTTCGGCAAAACAGCACGAGTCATTTGATACCGCCGGCGCAAATATAGCTCCGGGAATCCCAGGGCCGCTGGACGCCAGCGAAAATTCATTGGCCTACTCCTGCCCGGCTTCGATGGACCTGCCGCGCATTCGACAGGAGCTGGACGCCGCGATTCACAAGGCCGGCTTCTTGAATGTGGGAGAGGACAAAACCGATCCGGCGAATCCTGTCGTAACCACCCGGAAGGGCTCGCGCTGGATCCGGTGGGGCGCGAGTTCCGACGATGGCGGAACGTCGTACACTCTCACGTTAGCGGCCGGCGGCGTTGAAAAGTTCAAAGCCGAAGCCTGCACAGCTCCGCCCGTGTTGTCGCTCGTGAGAAGCTGCGAGATCGTTGAGTGCGCCTCGAAGGCCGAAGATTCGGTGGGAATGCGTACCTCTCAAAAAGAGCAGACCTCCGTCGCCGGAACAGTGCAGACCATTACTCTGTCCTGTCCTGTAACTGCCACGGCGCAAGCGCTCATGGGGGCCGAAGAGGAGCTGAAGCGATCTGGTTTTGAGATTCTGTTTAGCGACCACGAGCGACCCGAGAGTGGCTGGCTCACTGGCCGCGCAGGAAAGCATTGGGTGGAACTAGTGAGCGGCCCGGACGGCGATTCGATCTCCTATGCGCTGACTTCCATCGCCTCGGGCGAAGTGGTTGGGGCGCCGCCTCACGTTGAAACGGCCACCGGATCGGCTCCGGAATCGGCAGTGCCCGCAGCGCCGCCGCCACCGCAGCCGGCTGCCGCTGAGACTGAAAACACGCCATCGCCCGCTCAGGTGGCATCAGTCGTTCAGCCCGAAACTCAGGCGGCCGCTCCGCCTCTGACACCTGCACCAGCGGAGAGCCCGGCTCCGGTACGCGCTGAGACCCCGGCTCCGGTGGCTTCGCCAGCATCCTTCGTTCCGCCTCGATCCTTAGTTCAGACGGCAATCCAGGCATCGCACGACCTGGTGTGGAGTGTGAGCGGTAGCATCGTGATCAATATGCTGGTGGACGTCAACGAAGACGGGGCAGTCACCAACGCCGTTCTTACCGGCAGGATCACCAAAGATGTGCTGAAACTCGAGAGCGCCGCGCGGGAAGCGGTATCGCATTGGCGGTTTGAGCCGGCGCGCCAGGATGGCCGGATCGTGCCGGCCCTCAAGATCCCGGTCCAGCTGCACTTCCAAGGCAGGCCCTGGCAGTTTTGATTCCAGCGAATGAGCTAACATCGTAGGCTTGAGCGCGCCTGCCCTTCGGGAAACTAAATCCAAGCTCTATCCAACGGTCGATCGCATGCTCACGATAGGTGCGCCCGTCGCCGGCCTTTTGATATTGGCGGCACTTTGTGACGAAGTGCTCCAAAACGTTGTGGTCTGGCACTGGAACGATGCGCGGCTGGCTCGTAGCGTGGCGCTGTGGTATGGCTATGGTCTCTATCCGGGACGCGACAGCGACGTACCCATCATCGGAACGATGCATGGCCCGGTCCCGCATTTGCTCTACAGTTGTCTTGCATTTTTGAAAAACCCAACGTGGTTGCTGGTGGCTGGATGCACGCTCTCGTGCCTGCTGTATTTCGGAGCCGTGTTATGGCTGCACATCAGAGACGGGGCAAGTGTGGCGGGCGCCTATGGATTCTTCGCGTGCACGGCGCTTTTGCTCGCAAGCTCGGGGGCGAGGGCCGCGGGGCTGACAATACACGTGGATGCTCTCGCGATGTGCTTCGCCGTGCTAGCCGCGGGGATGCTGGTGCGGGACGGAGTCCTGGGAACGCGCGCGATCACCGCATCAGCGGTGTTGGCTATGTTGTCGGTGGCGTCGAAGCAGACCATGGCGCCCGTGGCCATCGCCTTGCCGTGTTTCGTCCTGATGGCGCACGGGAAGCGGGCATTTGCGCGCTATGTTGCCGTTGAAGTGGCGGCGTCGGCCGCGATCTTCGCAGCGCTGCTGGGGCTGTTCCGGCCGCCCCGCGCGCTGCTGTTCAATACTTTCACGCTGGCCATCAGGCAGCCGGAGATGGGTTCGATCGGCGCGCGGATGATGCAGGGGTTGTTCGATGTGCGAAGCGAACTGGCAGCAGCGGCAGCGCCCCTGGTCTTGCTCATCGCAGTGTGCGCGCTTACACCCGGAACCATTCGCGAGAAAATCTCCAAGCATCGCTGGCTGGTTTTTCTTTGGATGGCGATTTTCCAGCTTCCGATCGAGCTGCGTGCCTGGTCGACCTTCGGCGGCGAGGTGAATCATCTGAGCGTTGTTACGCTTTTCGTTGTCCTGGCCACCACGCTTGGTTTGGTTGGACTCTGGAAACCAGACACGACTGGACTAGTGGCGCGAGCGCTGCTGGTTGGAATGTTGCTGGCACACATTCCGCTTGCCTTTGGGATAGGCCGGAACCTGCGGCGTGTAGGGACCAATGCAACACAAGTTGCATTTAATTATGAACGCCGTCATCCGGGGCGGGCCTATTTTCCATTCAATCCCCTGGCGGTGCTGCTGGCCGATGGCAGGCTGACGCACTTCGATCATGCATTGTTTAATCGCGAAGTAGCGGGGTTCCCGACCAGCCCCGGGCAGTTCGCCGCAGGCTTTCCTTCGGGTTGTGCATTGATAGCGTATCCGCCCGGACAGCAGCCTCGCGCCGCCCCGATCCGGGCCCTGATCGAACAACAACCGATTGTAGACGAGCCTGGTTTGAACGGCTGGAACGTCTATCGCCTGAAGACGCCGATTACTCGATCAACTTCAACGTCGCGACCTTTATCGTATCGCCCTGGATTTCGCCCGTCACTTCCACCTTGAGATCGTCTTCTTTTTTCGACGCCCGAAGCGCGGCCAAAGCTTTGCGGCTGCCTGCTTCGTCGAACTTGAGATATTTGTTGTCGTAAGTGAACACGCCGTAGCCGCTCTTCTGGCACTCCGGCATCAGTGCGCACTGGCGCGTGTGGGCTTCAGCGACAATCATGCCGCCTTCCAGGCGCGGGCCGGACACGATGCGCACCTCGGCCTTGGAAGAACACATCTCGTCAATGAGAATTCCTTGAACTTGGGCGGCGGACGCCAATGCGGCGAAGCCGGACAGCAAGGCCGGAACGCACAGAGACAGTCGAACAAACACGGATAGCCTCCTGAGAAAAGATTGGCGGATGGTACCGCCTCTACTCAGAAGTTTACTTCAACTTGTCGGCTACTTTGGCGAGCGCGGCGCTGGCGCAGGCTGCGTCTTTCTCGCCGCCGGGAGCGCCACTCACCGATACCGCGCCAATTAGCTGATCGCCAACTTTGATAGGCACCCCACCCATAGCGTTGATGGTGCCTGGAAGCACGGGCGGTGGCGCGGGTTGACCGGGAGGCAGATTGGGCGGCGGACCCGATGGCCGTCCGAACGCCATCACGCTGTTGGCTTTCATACGGCCAACCTCGACCGTTGCCATGCCTGCGCCGTCGTCGCGCAAGAACGCCTTTAGAACATTGGCGCCGTCGACGACGGTGACCGTCACTTTATATCCATCGGCGCGGCATTTCGCCATGGATTCCTGGGCGATGGTTTCGGCCACATCGATGGTGAGAATCTTTTGGGTTGGAAGACCTTGGGCCAAGGCTCCGGCAGAGAACGCGGCCGCGAGCGCGAGATAGCGAGTGAGTTTCATGGGTGGAATCCTCCTGAATGGGACCGCTAGTTACGGTAGCACAGAGGAAGCGGCCATCGGGTTAGTCCGGTCTTGTCCGGCTGGCTGGCGGCACGATTCCATTCATTCGCAAATATTCCACCATCTGTCCGTAGTGATCCAACGCATGGGCTGCGCCGAAGGTGGCCAAATACAGCCGGGAGGTTTTGCCGTTTCCCACCGTCTGCGCGGCGTTCTGAACAGTCAGCGTAGCCGCGGCCTTGTGACCCAGTGCAAAAGAATCCTTCAGATACTGAATGATCTCAGCTTTGGTCTTCAACCTCTCAGCGGCGCCTTCCCCGTATTTTTCCGGGATCTTATCGCCAGTAAGCGGGGACCATAGGACATAGTTGGAAAAAGCGACATGCGTGATTTCCCAGGCAAACGTGCGCACACCCTTAAAGTCGCCGCCTGGAATGTTCAGACTCTCGGGCGAGAAGTTGAATTTATCCTCAGGCATGGCTTCGGCAGCTTCCACAACTTCTTTTTCGACCAGGCTGATCTCGCTGTCAACGGTTGAAGCGATGGTTGGCGCGGCGCTGTGGGTAGTCTGTCCCCAGGCGGCTACGCTAAAGACCAACAGCAGCACGATTTCATAAGGCTCCATCAGTCCTAAACAGAGCGCTACCGTTCGGGTAAGGCCCGGCGGAAGTTCTTGGGGTGTTTTGCGTACCCCGCTCGAACCGCCATGACTCGGTTCCTCAGCATCGGTGTGCGTGCGCCGGTTGCGAATATCCCAGACTGGCTCGAGAAGCCCGCCAGGTTAATCGTGGCCATCTCGTTCAGTCCCTCGATGGTTTCAAAGGCGATGGTGTTGTCGCCATTTGTCAAACCGTCCTGCGGGACAGTGAAGTTCACTTGATAGAGCCCGGCGAATCCAGGCGCCAGACCGGCGAATGATACGTCGGCCTGCAAAAAGCCGTTAGAAGGATCCCCGAGGAATATTCCGATGTCTTCGGCTTCAACGCTTTTGCTCACGGGACTCCCTGGAGCCGCCGCGCCATCCGCCACTCCCGGTGTCACAGGCCCCAGACCGGCCATGAACATGATGACAGTCTCGCCGGGCATAGCGGGACTCTTGTCGGTCACCGTGGTGAAATTGGTGTGCAGGATTGCCCCTGCTCCAATCCCGTTCTCAGTTAGGGTATAAATCCCCGGCGCCGAGTTGTCGAGGTACACCGTCACCGCATTGGACTTAGAGTTGCCCTCCACCACCTGGAACGTCGCGAAAGGCTGACCCGCGATCTCATAAGGGATGAGAGCGCTGATCTGTCCCTGGCTCACCAGATATACCGGAGCCGCGATCCCATTGACCAAAACTTGCACGTTATTGAGCTCCGGAGGAATCGGGAGCACTGTGTCGACTTTGGTAGACACGCCGAAATTTCCATACAGGCTCACCAGCTCACCGGGTGCGAACGCGTTTGTGATCGGCGTGTAATTGGCTGCGTCGGTGATGTTGGTCGGAAAAATCCAAAGCGTGTCAGTCGGCGGATATGCCGGAGCGTGAACGCCGATGATGAGCGAGTACTGTTGATTAGATCCAATCAACATCAGCGCTTTTCCGCTGGCGCCGGCCAGGTACGTGTACACGTTGCCGTCGTAGAATGATCCGTCCGATCCAATGGATACGGGGGCGTTGAATGTATTGTCGTACGAAACAATATCGACAATGTCGTCAAACCGCTCGTGCGTGATGAGGGCTCCGGCGCCATTGGCAGTGATGGAACCGTAAAAGGCGTCCAGAAAGTTGTCCGACCCCGGCCCACCGTCTTCCATTCCCGCGGTAAAGTAAGTTCCGGTCAGAAGCGCATTCGAACTCGTCCCGGATGGCGCGCGAAAACCGAAGAATATATCCGATCCGGTGGCGGATCCTCCGACGATCCATTGGCCGTCATTGGAAACATAGAGAACCTTGGCGCCGGCGACGATCTCGGTCGAACTGGTCGAGCTGCCGGGAAAGGTCACGGTTCCACCTAGCGCGCCGGAGACGGAGTACGTAGAGGCCGCAACGTTTTGCGTGATGCTCGCGCCGGACCGAACATTTTGCGCCGAGCCCGTTACCGTGAATGCCGCGATATTCCCGTGGCCGTCGGCGTTCAAATCGAAATAACCCTGCCGCGCCATGGTTGCGTCGGAGCCCGGGAAGTTCAGCGTACCTACGGTGAAGTGGCCCGCGAGAATGCTGTTGGAAGCCGACGAAGGCGCTTGCACCGCGATAAAGAGGTCGAAGAGCCCATCTTCGGTGGAGCTTGCCGTGACTATGGGTTGGCTGAATGTGCCGAAAAGAGTTGCAGGGAAGATGGGATTGTCCAGTTGGGCGATGCCGTTCGACTGCACTCCGTACGTTCCACCGCCGAGAGAAGCGCAGGAGGCTATGGCGCCAGTCTGGCTTGAATTGAGCGTGTCGTTCAATTGCGTATTCGACAGCGTGTACTTTCCCGAGCCATCGAATGTGATCGCGCCGGACAAGGTGCACGACTCCACAAAGTCGCCGAACTCGTCGTTGAGGAAAGCGACGTAGCGGAAGAGGTACTGTCCGCGGAGGCCTCCCGTTCCGCTGGTATCGAAACTCTGCGCCCGGACAGGAGCGGAGGCTGCCGCCATCCAAAGGGCGCCACTAAGCAGGAGAATGGTTCTGTTCATGCGTGTCATGTTATTGGCCCATGCTCCAGTTCATGATCAGGTTGAAGGCATCCACGCTGCCGAGGCCGGTGGCGAAACTCCAGCCGCTCCCGGCGGCAAAGGCCGGCGCATATGCGTGCGTGGACGTCGATAGTCCGCCGTTTCCATCGAACGGAGAGCCCCCAGCCCCGCGGCCTCTTCCCTCGAACCCCGCTCCGAAACAATCGACGTCGCCCGAGCAGTTCACTGCGATGTCGCCGGTGGCGATGCTATGGAACACCGACGAGGCCACGGAACTGGCCGCGAGTTTGTAGTAGACCGGATTTGGATTACCCTGTGGGCCGCCCATCTTCTGGTTCACCAGGGCCTGAATACCCGCCATGATCGGGGACGAAAATGAAGTTCCGCCCCCTCCGGACCAATTGAACGGCGAGCCCACGCACGGCTCGCCCTCGTCGCTGTTAGGATCGGTGAAGCAATACACATAGAAATGCCCCCAGACTCCGTTGGCGGCGAAGAGCGATATGTCAGGAACATCGCGGACCCCATCGCTCGGGATTCCGGCCACTCCGGCTTGCCAGGAAGGTTTGGCGTATCCTTTGCAAGTGCCTCCCACAATGCCAAATTGCGACGGAACGCCAGTTGCGCATCCGCTGGGTCCGCCGCTGCCCGCTGCCGTTGTGAGGTTTCCATATTGCTGCGCCTGCGAGCTTCCACAATATCCGTCAGGGCCGTAAGCAACCGAAAAGCCGGCAAATTTCGCAAGAATGGAACCGGCGCACGAGTCGTTCCACGGAATCTCGGGAACGTAGGAGAGCGCCGAACCGAAGGTTGAGCTATTCATGACGCCCCAATAGGTACTGGTGGTGCCGAGGGCTGTATCGCCGAAGTCGGTTCCGCCGACCGCCACGTTATACGGCGTGGAACTGGAAGAGCTGACTCCGATGCCATGGGTCGCAGTGCTGAAATCGTGATCGCAAGCTGCCGCTCCCGCGTCACCCGAGGAAACAAACACCGACGTGCCTTCCGCCACCGCCTGCTGATAGGCGGAGTTGTAAGAGGAATTCGCGGTCACTCCAGTGAATGCTTCGCAGATGCCGTAGCTGATGCTGATGATCTGAGGCGGATGGCTGGAATTGATCAGATTCTCCGCCGCGATGAGAAATCCGAATGTCGTCGCCGTATCGGCGCACGCAACCACCTGGATGGCTGCATCGGGCGCGGCGGCGCTGGCCCATTCGGCGTCCAAGGTGGCTTCGCCGTCGGCTCCTTGTGCTCCTGGATCCGAACAATTCGAACCTCCCTTGGGCGGCGCGGGATTGATGGTGCTCAACGAGCCCGAGGTGTAGGTGGACAGTCCAAATGTCTTCCGGAAAGTTGTCCAATCGGCGGTATCGTAGAGATCGCTATCCTCCAGCACCGCGATGGTCTGCCCCGCGCCGGTGAGTCCCGCCGCGAAAGCCGGTTTCAGATCGTAAATCGTGGCCAGATCCGCGGGCACCACGACTTCAAACTCGAGCCTGAACTTGGCGACCGGCATTTTCATGGACTGGGGACGGAAATCGTGCAACGACACGATACCGGCTACTACCGGCGCAAGTGCTTCTGGAATCCGCGGATCGCTCATATTTGCGATGTGATCCTGACCGTTCACCGAGAGCCGGTGAATTTCAGTGCCGAATGCCGTGGATACCTGCCCCGCCGTCCCCGAAAAATCGATCATCATTCCGCTCGGGTAAACGGTGTTTACAGTGAAGCCGTTCCCGCGCAGCCAATCGGAAACCGTCCCGATATCCGCGGGCGACGGTCCGTATATTTTCCCGAATTGATCGGCCGTCAGCCAGTGGTGGAAATTGGGTGAGGCGGAATCGTGCTGCTGATCGATAAATTCCTTCAAGGCTTGCTCCCGATCGGGACTGCGCTTCAGTTGCAGAAGCATATGGTCCAGGGCAAACGAATCGGGCACTTTTCCTCGATCGTTCTGCGCGTTCGCTTCACCGCGCGTGTTCCCGGCCAGCGTGTACAACCGGCTTTGATCGATGGGCCGTGTAATGAGAACCCGGGCCGCCGACGGTTCGCCGGGACCCTGCGCCAGCAGCACGGATGTAAATCCGATCGTGACTACCGCACGGCGCAGCAAACGTACTAGGAAAGAATAAGACCGCCAATCCTTCGACATGAGGCGTCCTCTCGAAATAGGTTGTTTTGAATAGGCTCGATTTTGTCTAGCGCATAGTAGCAGAAAATTGAGACTTGAGTCTCGGATTAGCGGTAGTAGCCCGGGCGGAAGTTGCAACACCGTTACAAAGATCGTTAAATTCCTCGGAACGCAACGCCGGGAGAAGCATCATAGTAGATGGGCGGATTTTCGGAGCCCTAAGGAGGGCGGAGAAATGAAATTCTTCAGGCTAACCGCCGCAATCAGCTTGCCGGTTTTGTTAGCGTTCACTGGGACGGTTTCGTTTGGGCCGATGTTGTTTGGACAGGATGCGCCACCACCTGCCGATCAAGGTCCGCCGCCGGCGGAATCGCAGCCCCCTGCGCCGCCGTTGAATCAGGATCAGTTGCAAAACCTGGTGGCGCCCATTGCGCTTTACCCCGATACTTTGCTCAGTCAGATCTTAGTGGCCAGCACGTACCCCATTGAGGTCGTGGAAGCGCAGCAGTGGCTGCAACAGAATCGCGGCCTGAAGGGCCAGCAACTCATGGACGCAGCCAAGCAGCAGAACTGGGATCCCAGCATTCAGGCGTTGATTCCGTTTCCCGACGTGCTGACCCGGCTCAACCAAGACATTCACTGGACCACGGACTTGGGAAATGCGTTTCTGGCTCAGCAGGCCGACGTGATGCACGCGGTGCAGCAACTGCGCATGAAGGCCGAGGCCAACGGTAAGCTTAAGTCGACGCCGCAAGAAAGCGTCACTACTCAAACCGAAAACGGGCAGACGGCCATAGACATCGCGCCGCCAAATCCAGAAGAGGTCTACGTTCCCAATTACAATCCAGCCTACATTTGGGGGCCGCCTCTTTATGGTTACTATCCGCCGCTGTTCTATCCAGGCATCGATGTTGGATTCGGATTCTTCCCCGGTATCGATCTTGGGTTCTACTTCGGCGGAGGCTGGGGACTGTGGGGCGGCTTTGGATGGGGATGGGGACCGGATTGGTTCGGCGGCCGCATTCTTCTAAATGACCACTTCTTCCATCGTTATGGATTCGGCGACTTTCATCCCGGGTTTGGCGGCGGTGTCTGGGCCCATGATCCTGGCCATCGGTTGGGCGTTCCTTATGGCAATCGAGCCGTAGCTAACCGGTTCGGCGGTGCGGCCGGCGTTCGAGGCACGGCTGGATTCCGGGGCGCCGAAGGATTCCGTGGAGCTGAAGGGGTCCGCGGGGCTGAAGGATTCCGTGGCGGTGGTCAAGCCGGACGGAGCGGTTTTGCAGCTCGCCCAGCAGAGCCCTCGGGCGGCCATAGCGCATTCGGTGGGATACAAAACGGAGGCACCACGCGCATGCAGAGCGATCATGGATTCTCGAGCATCGGTCACTCGGGCGGCTTCGGTGGTGGTGGAGGGTTCCGTGGCGGTGGTGGAGGGTTCCATGGCGGTGGTGGCGGCGGAGCCCGTGGTGGCGGTGGAGGCCGGAGATAAACATGACCACAAGAACATTCACACTAATTTTCCTCATGGCTGCAGGCGGAGCGTTTGCGCAGGCTCCCAAGGCGACGCCGAAGCTTCAACAGAAGACTTTTGAATCGCCCGAAGCCGCAACTGAGGCCCTGATAGACGCTGCGTCGATGAACAATGTTGCGGCGCTCAAAGCCATCTTGGGATCGTCGGCGAAAGGCATTCTAACTTCCGGCGATCCCAAGCAGGATGAGGCCGAACGGCAGGAGTTCGCGAAAATCGCCACCCAGAAGCATCATCTGGAAAAATCGTCGATGAATTCCCACGTCATGGTTCTCCTGATCGGCGATCAGGATTGGCCTTTTCCCATCCCGCTCCTCCATGATGGCGATCAGTGGCGTTTTGATCCCATGCGCGGCGCCATGGAAGTCCGCGCCCGCCAAGTTGGGGCGAATGAGCTGGACGCGATTCAGGCTTGTGCCGCCTTTGTTGGCGTACAGCAGGCGTATGCGATGAAGAAACGGTCGGCGGCCGGCACCCTGGAGTATGCCGAAACCGTCGCGAGCTCGCCGGTTCCGAAGGAGTTCGCCGAAGCGGCCGGACCCAATCCCGCGCGTCCCTACCATGGCTACTTTTTCCGCGTCTTGAAGGAACAAGGTCCCAACGCACCGGGCGGAGAGCATCCTTATGTTATCGGGAAGACGATGATCGGCGGCTTCGCGCTGGTTGCCTGGCCGGCGCAATATGGCGTCACCGGTATCCACACCTTCATCGTGAATCAGCAAGGCGTAGTCTACGAGAAGGACCGAGGAGCGCGTTCTGCAACGCCGCCGGCGAGCTTCGATCCAGACAAGAATTGGATCCCCGTGGACTGAAGCGATTCGACTAGAATAAGCGGAGAATGTCGCCGCGCAAGCTGGTTCGGATCGTTCTGATCGCCGCCGTTCTGATACTGGCGTGGAGGCGCTGGGGGTTCACTTCCACCGGGCGGCCCATCATCATCGTTGCAATAGTGCTCTTATTGCTTGCTTTGTTGACGGCCGGCCTGCGAAAGCCACGCAACCCCCGCGACGATGTTCCGAAGCGCCCGCTCGGTCTGGATGGCTAACTGAGCCGCGCACGTGAGTGAGCGGTCTTACGGCAGCGCCTCGATCACCCGGTCGATCTCCTCAGGGCTGATGTAAAAATGCGGTGACATCCGCACCCACCCTTGGCGCGGAGCGGCCAGGATTCCGAGCTTCTTCAGGTCGTGGACCACTTTGCGGCTCTCGAGCCCCGCCTTCTGAATCGCGATGATCCCGGCGGCGTTTTCCGGCCTTCGGTCGCCCAGCGCCTCATAGCCTTTGTTCAGAGCACCCGCCAAGAGCCGATCTGTTAACTCGCGTACAGCTGCGGAAATGCGCTCCGTCCCGGCTTCCAGCAATAGTTCAAGGGACGCCCGTAACCCATAGCACCCAATTGTGTTTAACGTTCCGCATTCGTAGCGTCCGGCATCCTGCCTCAGCGCCATATCCCTGGAGGAATAGTCGTGGTAGCCCGCGACATTGGTCCAGCCAAATTCCTCTGGGAAGATCGAATCCTGCCTCGATTTCCGGACATACAGGATCCCGCAGCCCTCTGGGCCCAGCAGCCACTTGTGCCCGTCGGCGGCCAGGGCATCGATATGGGCCGCTTCCACGTTGAGCGGAAAAGCCCCTAACCCTTGGATCGCGTCCACGAAAAAGAAGCAATGATGCCGCTGGCAAATCTCTCCGATTGCGTTCAAATCCGCGCGGAAGCCGCTGAGATATTGGACGAAGCTAATCGCGAGCAACTTGGCGCCGGTGCAGGCGTGCTCGATCTTCTCCAGCGGATCATGGACGGATAGCCAGTCGACCGTACACCTCCGGGACTCCAGGCGTAGCCATGGGTAATAGTTCGAGGGAAATTCCTCGCGAAAAGCCACAATTCGGTCGCCAGGATGCCAGTGCAGGCCTTGCGCGACGATCGATATTCCCTCAGAGGTGTTCTTCACCAGCGCGATTTCATGGCGCTGCGCGCCAATCAGCCGGGCGGCCGCAACTCGCACCGCCTCATAGGTATCCAACCACCGGTCGTAATGCAGCGAGCCGAAATCCAGCGCATCTTGGGCTAGCGATTGCATGGCCACGGCAGTTCGACGGGGGAGCGGAGCGACTGCCGCGTGGTTCAAATAAATCAAACTTTGTGTGACGGGGAACTCGTCCCGGTACTGCCGCCAGAGCGGCTCAGCCGTTGTGGTTCTTTGGTCGAAACCCATAGAAGACACTATACGTTTAATCTTTGTGGGTTTATACTCGCTTGTAGGAGTATCGATGAAACGCCTGCTGTCCGCTACCCTTAGTTTTTCGGTTGCTCTGGCGTTGGGCACGCCGGGCCGCGTGTTCGCCGAGAACCCGGAGAAAGACCCCGATCAGATCGGCAATCGGAACGTAAGCGGGAAGGTCAACTTCTACTCGCTCGAAAAAGAGATTGCGCTGGGCAAGCAACTCGCGAGCGAAGTGGAGCGTCAGGCCAAGATCATCAACGACCCAGTGATCGCCGAGTACGTCAATCGCGTGGGCCAGAACCTGGTCCGGAATTCCGACGCCAAGGTTCCGTTCACCATTAAGGTCATCGATAGCGAAGAAGTGAATGCCTTCGCACTTCCGGGCGGATTCTTCTTTGTGAACTCCGGGCTGATTCTGAAAGCCGACAATGAAGCTGAACTGGCCGGTGTGATGGCGCATGAAATCGGGCACGTGGCGGCGCGCCATGGAACGCGACAGGCGACCCGCGGTGAGATCGCCCAGTTGGGCATGATCCCGCTGATCTTCATGGGCGGCTGGACCGGTTATGGAATCTACCAGGCTGCTAGCGTCCTGGTGCCCGTCGGATTCCTCAAGTTTTCGCGCGCTTTCGAGTCCGAGGCCGACATGCTGGGCCTGGAGTACATGTACAAGGCCGGCTATGATCCGACCGCGTTCGTGGACTTCTTCGAAAAAATCGAGACTCTGGAAAAGCGCAAGCCGGGAACCATGGCCAAGGTTTTCTCCACGCATCCGATGACGGACGATCGTATTCGCGCAGCCCAGAAGAACATTCAGGAATTGCTGAAGGCCAAACCCGAGTACGTGCTGACGACCTCCGAGTTTAACGATGTTAAGGCCCGCTTGATGGCCATGCACAACAAGCGCAAGATCGACACCCCTGGCGATCCGAACCGTCCTACGCTGCGCCGTGCGCCGGGAGCAAGTACTGGGACCGTGGATGCCGATGAAAACGGCAAACCAGCCAGTTCCGATGATGACGACCGTCCGACTTTAAAGCGCCGGCCAGCGTCTGAATAGTAGCCAATCTTTCTCCAATCCTGAGGCCTGGGCACAACAAGTCCCCGGGCCTCTTTTATTGGAACCCGACTCCCTTACGGTCGCCGCTCCATTCTCACGCTTCCGAGCCGCGCGCGTGAGCAAGCCGACTCTTAGCAGATGAAACATACCCATTCCTCTAACTGCAGGATCGCCTTCGACGCAAAACCCTCCGGCGTGTCCCACTCCGGAAAGCCCGAAAGAATCAGCGTGGACTCGGGCTTCCGCACGCGCTCAAGCTCCGTTGCGATGCGCTCCAGCGTTGCTGCATCAATGTTCGCGATGACCACGTCGGCCCACCGTGATCGCACCGCATCCGCCGACCCCACAAACATCGGAATGTGCACGCGCTCGCTCGCGATCCGAACCGCATCGGGATCGATATCGCAGCCGATCACGCAACCGGCGCCCATCAGCCGCGCGGCATCCGACAAAATGCCCGAGCCCGATCCCACGTCCAACACCCGCGCGCCAGGCCGCAGGTACCGCTCAATGGCCTGCAGACAAAGTCGCGTTGCGGGATGCCGGCCCGTGCCGCACGCCATTCCAGGATAGATCGCAAGACGCAAGCGCCCAGGCGGTGTGGCGACATGGTCGTCCCACGGCGCCACCAAATAGAACCGCTCGCCGACCAACATCGGCGGCCAGGCGTCGCGAGTGAGTTGCTCCCAATCAGCGGCCTCTTCCTCGCGAAACTCGGGCCCAAACTCCGCGAAACGACGCACCAGCGCGGGGGCATCCTGACCCGCGTCGAAGAACGCCCGCAACCCCGCTTCTTCTTCCGTGATACCGACGGTCCCGCATTCGTAAAGCTCGGCAATCAGCAGATCCTGTGCGTCAGATGAAGATGGGTGAAGAAGCAGCGAAAACAACCTCCAGTTTATGCAATTGTGATAATCTGAGTTACATCCTTCCTCGTCGAAGCTCAGACACTCACAGCTAGATATTCAAGCTCGGCACATGGCAACCCCTGGAATCGACGAACCGCGCATAGCCTCCGGCCCGTTCTCAAGCTACGTTCTCGACAGCGCTTTCGACGAAATGTTCGACGCCCATCGCCGTCCGCGCGGGCATTATCAAGCGTTGTACGATCTGCTGCTCGGCCTCCCGGCCGAGGAAATGCGCCGCAAGAAGCAGGCCGCAGACGTGTCTTTTCTCCACCAGGGCATCACCTTCACCGTGTACGGCCGCGACGAAGGCACCGAGCGCATCTTCCCGCACGACCTGCTGCCCCGCATCATCACCAGCGCCGAATGGCAGACCATCGAAAAGGGTCTGACCCAGCGCATCACGGCGCTCAATATGTTCCTGCGCGACATCTACAACGAGGGCCGCTGTCTGGCCGACGGCGTCGTTCCGCGCGAAATGGTGTATAGCTGCAAGCATTTTCGCCGGCAGATGCGCGGCGTCAACGCGCCCAAGAACATTTACGTCGCGGTGATGGGCACGGACCTCATCCGGCTTCCCGACGGCCGATTCGTGGTGCTCGAAGATAACTTGCGCGTGCCGAGCGGCGTGTCCTACATGCTGACCTCGCGGCAAGTGATGAAACGAATCTTCCCCGAATTGTTCCGGCATACCGACGTCCGGCCCATCGATCATTATCCAGAAGCGCTGCTCACCACCCTGCGCGCGCTCGCGCCCGAGGGCCGTGGCGAACCGAATATCGTGCTGCTCACGCCCGGCGTCTACAATTCAGCCTACTTCGAGCACACCTACCTGGCGCGCCAAATGGGCATCGAGCTGGTGGAAGGGCGCGATCTCGTGGTGCACGACAACGTGGTCTACATGCGGACCACCGGCGGGCTGCGGCGCGTCGACGTGATCTACCGCCGCGTGGACGACGATTTTATCGACCCGCTGGCGTTCCGCTCCGATTCCATTCTCGGCGCGCCCGGTTTATTCAATGCATATCGCGCCGGCAACGTCACGCTCGCCAACGCGCTCGGCACCGGCGTGGCCGACGACAAGGCGCTATACGCCTACGTCCCGAAGCTGATTAAATACTTCCTCGGTGAAGATCCGATTCTCGATAATGTCGAGACTTTTCTTTTGACCGAACCCGCCGAGCGCCAGCATGTGCTCGCGAACCTAGACAAATACGTCGTCAAAGCCGTGGGCGAGTCGGGCGGATATGGCATGCTGATTGGCCCGCATTCCACTGCCGAGCAGCGCGAGGAGTTCCGCGAACGAATCCAGGCCGATCCGCGCAACTACATCGCACAGCCGACGCTGATGCTCTCCCGCGCCCCCTGTTTTTTCGACGGACGCGTGGAGCCGCGGCATGTCGACCTGCGCCCGTACATCTTGTGCGGAGATAAAGTGACCATCGTGCCCGGAGGATTGACGCGCGTGGCCCTGCGCTCGGGATCGCTGGTGGTGAATTCATCGCAGGGTGGAGGCAGCAAGGACACCTGGGTCTTGCAGTAAACCGATGCTATCGAGAGTCGCTGACAGTCTGTACTGGATGAGCCGTTACCTGGAGCGCGCCGAGCACACCGCGCGCGTGCTGGGGGTGCAGTTGAACCTGATGCTGGAGCAGGATCCGAAGTCCTCCGATCGCCGCTGGTTGCGCGTGTTGGGCAGCCTGGGCCATCCCGGCTCGGTCACCGAGAACAGCGATCCGTTCACCCGCGCGCAGACTTACGCATTGCGCAACATCACGGGCGGTATCGCCTTGGCACGCGAAAACGCACGCCAAGTGCGCGAGCAGATCAGTTCCGAAATGTGGGAACAGCTCAATCGACTGTTTCATGAAGTGAGGCGCATGGAATCGGCCGGTCTATGGACGTCGCAGCCGCTCGATTTCCTGGCCGTGATTTTAGAAAGCTCGCACCTGGTGCAGGGCGTCACGGATTCCACCATGAATCACGGCGAAGGCTGGCAGTTCATCCAAGTGGGGCGATTCATCGAGCGCGCCGCCGCCATCGCGCGCCTGCTCGACACCTACTTCCGCGAATTCCCGGCCGGCCAGCCCATGGATTCCGGCGAGCACATGGAATGGATCGGATTGCTCAGAAGCTGCACCGCGTTTGAAGCCTATTGCAAGGTCTACACAGCAGACTTGCGCCCGGAGCGTGTCGCCGAATTTCTGCTTCTGAACAGCGAGTTTCCGCATTCGGTCCGTTTCGCGGCCGACCGGATGCAGGCTTCGCTCGAAGCGATCAATCAAGCCGCGGCCAGCCGGCGTTCCCCGCGTGTGGCCAAGATCGCCGGACGCCTCAGCGCGGGCCTGATGTTCACGCCGCTCGAAGAAGTGGTGGCGGGTTTGGCCGAATTCTTCGCCGACATCCAGCAGCAATGCGTCCGCATTCACGCCGCGATTCACGAAGTCTACATCACGTATTCGATCGAGGCCGCCATCGAGGCCTAACATGTATTACTCTATCCGCCACCTGACCAAATTCCGCTATAGCGCGCATGTGAGCGAAAGCCTCATGGAGGCGCGCATGCAACCGCGTTCGGACGGTCCACAGCGCTGCCTGACGTTTCAACTCATGGTGCATCCGCGCACACGCGTGCAGTCTTATCGGGACTATCTCGGCAACACGGTCCATCATTTCGATGTTCCGGGCCGCCACAAGCAGCTCTCGATCATCGCCGACGCGCTGGTGGATGTGCAGAGTCCGCCTGCGCTGCCTGCCTCATTGGGCGCAGCAGCCTGGGACGAGTTGGATCAGATGGTCGCGGCCGGCGATTACATCGAGATGCTGATGCCCAGCCAGTTTGGGCAGTCCAGCGAGTTGCTGGAGCAGTTCGCACAGGAGATCGGCGTGGATTCGCGCGCCAACGCCCGCGAGCGCGATCCCTTGCAATTGGTGCTGGATCTCAACGCCGTGCTGTACACGAAAATCGCCTACGTGCCCAAGAGCACCAATGTGGATTCGCCCATCGATCATGCGCTCGAAAGCCGGCAGGGCGTTTGTCAGGACTTCGCGCACATCATGATCGGTCTGGCGCGGCGCATCGGCATTCCTTGCCGCTACGTCTCGGGCTACCTGTTCCACAGGGCTGGCGACAAGACCCGGTCGGCCGAAGGCGCCACGCACGCCTGGGTGGAGGCGCTTCTGCCCGGACTCGGCTGGGTCGGCCTGGATCCCACCAACAACGTGCTCGCCAGCGAACGCCACGTGCGCACCGCCGTGGGGCGCGATTATGCCGACGTGCCGCCTACCAAGGGCGTCTTCAAAGGATCGGCCGACAGTCAGTTGTTGGTCGCGGTTCGGGTTGCCCCCTCCGACGCGCCGCCGCTCGAGTCGGACCTGGGCGCCGCCGAAGATTGGTCCGCCTTGCGCGAGGAAGGCGTGGACGCGGATTTGGCTGCTCAGCAGCAGCAACAACAACAGCAGTAGCAGGTTCTACTTGGTCGCGGTACTGGGCGTCGCGTTAGCCGACGCCTGAAGCGTCGTCTCCTTCGGGGTCTCGCCCGGATCTTGCACCGTAATGTATACCGGCTGTTCCAGCAGGAAGGGTTCACGCCCTGTGGTCTTCACCAGAAGCTGCAGCCGGCCCGGCTTCACCGAAGGTGGGATGCGAAACTCAATGTAATCGTCCGTCTGGCTGAGCACCTTCACCTTCATGTCGAAGGTGTGGTCGGTGAGATAGACCTCGTCCACTTTCGCCTTGTCGAGAAACTCTCCGTTGACACGGAGGACCGATCCGATCTTGCCGCTGTCCGGTTGGACTATGTGCATCAAAGGCACCTTGGCCTGGGGGCGGTTTTGAGCCGACAGCGAGGCCGCTGCGCCGATACAAAACAGTGAGAGAGAAAGCACCAGTCGCATGGTTTGGAAGCTCCGTATCCTGGACTTTATACCCAGTACGGATAGCCAGCAATGGACTAAAGGTACCAATGCTTCTGAGGGGAATTACTGAGCGCGAGACGGTATGGAGACAGGGCTGAAGGGCAGGATTGGGGAACGGCGGACTGACGATCGCGCCAGTCCGCTTAAGGAGAAACTAGCGCTCGGCGGTCAGGTGGAGCCCTTTGTGGATGGCGTAGAGGGCCAGCTCCAGCCGGTCGGACACACCCAGCTTGTCGAAGATATTGTGCAGATGATTCTTCACGGTCTGCTCGCTGATGAACATCTTCTCGGCCATTTCCTTGTTCTTGTAGCCTTGTGCGACCAGTTGCACGATTTCGCGCTCGCGCTGGCTCAGGGGCGAACGTTCACGCGTTTTGCCTCCGCCTCCACCGCCGGTAAGATCGCCAGGCGCAGCGAACTGCCGCATCACCGCCGCCGTGGTGTGAGAATCCAGCCAGATTTCACCACCATGAACTTTGCGGATACTTTTGACGATCAGCTCTGGTGCGGTTTGCTTGAGCACGATGCCCGAACAGCCTAGCTTCATGGCCTGCACGAATTCGTTCTTGTCTTCGGAAGCCGTGAGGACGATGACGCGCGTGCGTTTGTTGGTTTGCTGGAGCGACTGGAGAGCCGAGAGCCCGTCCAGGTTGGGCATGCGCAGATCTAGCAGCAGCACGTCCGGATCCAGTTCCTGGACCTTGTCGAGAACCTCGCAACCGTCGGCCGCTTCGCCGACGATCTGGAAGTCCTCCTCCAGGCTAAGGAGTTTCTTTAGGCCATCCCGAACGATCGGGTGGTCATCGGCGATGAGAACTCGAATCATGCCTTTCCTTGGTTCGGCAGGACTGGGATGAGATTCATTGTCTTCCAGAGTCGCAGAGCTTTCGTTCATAAATAGTGTATCGACCATCGCATCTTGATTCTACCGGGGGTACTGGTACGTAATCAATTTCAGGTAACGCTTAGTGTATCAGAGTGAATCTGCTTAGGAGTAGCTAGAGAGAGGGCCCTAGGGATTGGACCAGGACATTAGGAAATCTCACCGGAGTTCAGGCGTTGTGCAGGGCGGTTCAAAATGGTACCGGGATGTTCCGCAATGGCAAAATCTCGGCGCCGGACCGGGTTTTTGCCCCACCCTATCACCTAAGTTCTTGAGCAGGCGGTACTAACACTTTGGAGCACAGCTTGCTTTCCTTCTCACTTGATAGACCGGATCACCAACCAGATCGAGCACTACATGGATCTTCTCAGTGCTCGCCAAAAGCTGGTCGCCTCCAATATCGCGAACGTCGATACGCCTGGTTATAAGACCAAAGACATAGATTTCCAGTTCGAATATGTGAGCCTGATTCAGGGCGGAGCGCCAAATGTCATTGATCCGCCCGGGCTGGCTGTAAAAAGCGACGGCAACAACGTCAGCATGGACCGCGAGGCGCGTCTGCTCTCCGAGAACGCCCTGCGCTTCAACGTCGCCTCGAATTTGATGAAAACGCAATTGAAGATGGTGGAATCGGCAATCAAGGAGGGTCAATCCTCGTGAGTCTGTTTTCGGTGCTTTCGGTGAGCGCTTCGGGAATGGCGGCGCAGCGAACGCGGGCTGAGCTGCTGGTGCAGAATCTGGCCAACTCCGAAACCACGCGCACGCCTGAAGGCGGTCCGTATCGCCGCGAGGACGCGGTTTTTCAAAGCGCGCCACAAACGTCGCCATTTTCAGCGGTGTTTCAAACGGAAATGTCTTCGGGTGTCAACGGAGTGGAGGTGTCCGAGGTGGTTCAGGATTCGAGCGAACCCGAAAAACGCTACATGCCTGGGCACCCGGACGCCGATGCCGACGGCTACGTGGCGTTTCCCAACGTGAAGCCGGCCGAGGATATGGTGGACCTGCTGAGCGCGCAGCGCGGCTTTCAAGCCAACGTCGCGGCTATGACGGCCATCAAGGACATGATCAACCATTCGATCGACCTAATGAGATAAACACGCATGTCTCTGCCCATCACATCCATACGCCCTCCGGCCGCCATACCGGATATCACGCCCCCGCTCTCGACTCCCAAATCCGGTGGCAATTTCGGCTCCGTGCTGGCCGACGCCATCGGTCGAGTAAATCAGGCGCAGCAGAATTCACAATCGAGCATCGATAAATTTTTGTCCGGTGAGGACGAAGAGGTACATAAGGTGGCCTTGGCGACGCAGCAGGCCGCACTGTCCTTCGACATGTTTCTACAGGTGCGCAACAAAGTCGTGTCCGCCTATCAGGAAGTCATGCGCATGCAGATGTAAGCGGTTCTCCCATCACGGTCCCGACATAATCAGCGATGAACGAAATCAAACGACTGCTGGCAAGCCTGAGCTGGAAACAAATGCTCTCGCTCGCGCTGGCGGCCGGCGCGGTGATCGCCGCTCTGGCGCTGCTCTCGCATTGGACCCGCGAGCGGGATTTCCGCCCGTTGTTCAGCGCCTTGTCGTCCGAAGATGCCGGCGCGGTGCTGGCGAAGGTGCGCGAAAGCGGGGTCGAATTCCGGCTCTCGGAAAACGGCTCGTCTGTGCTGGTCCCGTCGTCGCGCGTGGCGGAGTTACGCTTGCAGCTTGCGGCAGCCGGAGTTCCCAAAAGCGGACGCATCGGCTATGAGCTGTTCGATAAAAACAATTTCGGGGCCAGCGACTTCACCGAGCAGGTGAACTATCATCGCGCGCTCGAAGGCGAGTTAGAACGATCCGTGATGTCGATCTCGGCCGTGGAGCAGGCGCGCGTACACATCACCTTCCCCAAGGAATCGCTGTTTCTCGATAATCGCCAGCCGGCCAAGGCGAGCGTTCTTGTAAGGCTTCGTCCCGGCGCCCAGTTGTCGGCGCAAAATGTGGCCGCTATCTGCCAATTGGCCGCCAGCGCCGTGGATGGCCTGTTGCCGGAGGCGGTCTCAGTGGTGGACATGCGGGGCAATCTGCTGAACCGCGCGCGGAAGGCTTCCTCGCCCGACGATCCCGCACCGTCGGAAGCCGATCTCGATTATCGCCAGAAGCTGGAGCACGACCTGCTCTCGAAGATCAGCAGCGCGCTCGATCCGTTGCTGGGCGCCGACAAGTTTCGCGCCACAGCTTCGGTGGAGTGCGATTTTTCGAGCGCGGAGCAGAACGAGGAATCGTTCGACCCGGCCAAATCGGTGATCACGGCCTCGCAAAAAACCGAAGACATCAGCGGAGGCGCGGTGGCATCGGGCATTCCCGGAACTCCTTCCAGCTTGCCGCGGCCCACTTCGCGGCCTGCCACCGGCTCCAACGCCGTGACACGCCGGACCGAGAACATCAGCTATCAATCCAGCCATACGGTCCGGCATGTGCGCCAGCCGGAGGGCGCCATCAAACGCGTCTCGGTGGCGCTGCTGGTGGATTCCGACGTGCGCTATGAAGGCAACGGAGCGAAGGCCAGGCGTATCGTGGAACCGCCTTCGGCCGCGAAGTTGAAGACTATCTCCGATCTCGTGGCCGGCGTCATCGGTCTCTCCACCGAGCGTGGCGATCGGCTGGTGGTGGAGACGCTGCCCTTTGAATCGACCCTGAACCCGGCACAGCTCGCGCCTGCCAAGAGTACGGAGCCGGCCGCTCCTACGGGGTGGAAGGAACAAATCTTGGCAAACAAACTATTCCTGATCGGGGTCGCCGTGGGAGCCGGAATTTTGCTGGCGCTTCTGTTCTTAATCATCCGGCTCAGCAGTAAGGGCGCGCCGGGCGGTGCGAGACTCCAGATGCCCGCCGAGTTGGAAGCGGGTCCCCCAACATCGGATCAATTGCAAAACCAGATTGAGAACCGCCTGGCCGAACAAACCGCCCTCCGCCAGAAACAGGAACTGGATGTCCTGAGCAGTCTGAAATTGCCCCCGGCCACCAAGAAAACCGAGGTGCTGACCAAGCACATCGCGGAACAGGCCAAGAAGGATTCCGGGAACATGGCGCACGTGCTGCGGGCTTGGATGGATCCCGGCGAAGAACTGAAACGATGATCCAGAATCTCGAATCCAGCTCCTCGGCCCCCACCACTCCTGGCATTCGCAAGGCTGCGATTCTCATGATCATTCTGGGGGATCAGATCAGCGGCGAGATCCTGCGGAATATGGACGACGAGGAGGTGCAGGCCATCGGCCAGGAGGTGGCCCGCATCACTTCCATCAGCCCGGATCAGGCCGAATCGGTTCTCGAAGAGTTCTACCAGATGTCGATGGCCCGTGAGTATGTGCTCAAGGGCGGCATCGATTACGCCAAGAAAATGCTCATGACCGCCTTCGGCCCCGAGCACGCCAAGCGGCTGGTGGACCGGCTGGTGAAGACGCTCGGATCGGAGCTGGCGAGTTTCGACACTTTGCAAAAGGCTGACCCGCAACAGCTCGCCAAGTTCATCCACAACGAACATCCGCAGACCATTGCGCTGATCCTCTCGCACTTAAACGCTTCGCAGGCGGCCGGATTGCTCGTCTCGCTACCCCAGGAGCTCCGTGCCGACGTCGCGCTGCGGATGGCCAACCTGGATCAGATTTCTCCGGAAATCGTGTCCAAGATCGCCGTCATCATCGGACAGCGGCTGAAGGCTTTGGGCGAGATGAACCGCGAGTCGTATGGCGGCGTGCGTGCTGTTTCGGAAATGTTCAATCGTTTGGATTCCGGTACCAGCAAAGACATTCTGGAAGCGATCGAGGAAAACGATCCCAAGCTGGTGGAGACCATCCGGCACTTGATGTTCGTCTTTGAAGACCTGTTGGTGCTGAGTGGCGAGGCCCTTAAGGAGATGCTGGGTAAAGTGGACCGCAAGACCCTCACGGTGGCGCTTAAAGGGACCAGCGAACAGTTGAAAACTCATATTCTGCAGCTCATGTCCCAACGCGGCGCCGAAATGCTCAAGGAAGACATGGAAGCCCTCGGTCCCATCAAGATCAAGGAAGTGGAGGCCGCCCAGCAGCAGATCATCGCGGTGATTCGCCAGTTGGAAGCCGACGGCACGATCAGTTTGAAGGGAGCGGTGGGCGAACAGTATGTCGTCTAAACTTCACCGGGGTGGTGGGCCTCCCTCGGAACCGGTGGCCTGGCAGCGAGTGTCTCCGTTCGAGGCGGTCACGGAGGGTGCCACTCCGTTCCCAGCAGCGTCCGGCGGCGGTAACCGGCAGGCCGCTGAAGCCGAGCAGCGCATCCGGCAGGCGCATCAGCAGGGATACGACGAAGGCCTAGCCGCGGGGCGTCAGGCTCTCGCCGGGCAAATCGAAGCCATGCAAACGAAACTGGCTCGCACCATTGAAGAGCTTACGGGCCTCAGGCCGCGCTACCGGCACGAAGCCGAGCAGGATGCGGTGGCTTTGGCGCTGGCTGTAGCTCGCCGGATACTGCATCGGGAGCTGACTGTTTCCCCCGATGCCCTTCTGGGACTGGTCAAGGCGGCCCTCGCCAAGATGGACGCGCGCGAAGTGAACCAGGTGCGCGTCTCGCGCCAGGACGCCCCGATGGTGCTGGCATTCTTCGAGAAAATGGGCGTCCCGCACCGCATCGAAGTGGTCGCCGACCCGGGGCTTGCTCCCGGCAGCGTGGTCCTGGAATCGGATCGGGGAATACTCGATGCCTCGGTCGACACGCAGCTCGATGAAATCGAACGTGGCTTTGCGGATCTGGTCCGGAGGGCGGGATGAATCTGGCCGCGTATCGCGAAAAACTGGAGCGGATCGAGACTTGCCGCTGGACCGGGACCGTCAGCGAGTTGGTTGGCCTGCTGGTGGAATCGCAAGGCCCCGCCGCGGCGGTCGGCGATTTTTGCGAGATCGGCATGCGCGACGGCCGCGTGATCCGCACACAGGTGATCGGATTTCGCGACGGGCGGGTGTTGTCGATGCCGCTCGAAGAAACCGACGGACTGCATCTGGGCGATCCGATCACGGCACGCAAAGAAGACGCCCGCATGGAAGCGGGACCCGGGCTGCTCGGCCGGGTGATCGACGGCTTCGGTAAACCGCTCGATGACCTCGGGCCCATCGGCGCCGGCGAACCGTACGAGCTTTACTCAGCCCCGCCCGGTCCGCTCGATCGTGAACCGATCGGCGAGGCCTTGGTTACCGGCATCCGCGCCATCGACAGCCTGCTCACCTGCGGCAAGGGGCAGAGAATCGGCATCTTCGGCGGCAGCGGCGTCGGCAAGAGCACGCTGCTCGGCACCATGGCGCGCCACAACTCGGCCGACGTCAGCGTGATCGCGCTGATCGGTGAGCGCAACCGCGAAGTGCGCGACTTCATCGAACATGAACTGGGGCCCGAAGGCTTGAAGAGATCAGTGCTCGTGGTCGCCACCAGTCGACCGGCCCGCGCCGTTGCGAATCCGCGCGGCATTCGTGGCGTTGGCGGTGGCCGAATATTTTCGCGATCAAGGCAAAGACGTGCTGCTGGTGATGGATTCGGTCACTCGTCTGGCGATGGCGCAGCGTGAGATCGGCCTTGCGGCCGGTGAGCCGCCCAGCCAAAAGGGCTACACGCCGTCGGTCTTCAACCTGCTTCCGAAGATCTTCGAACGAGCCGGGAAATTTCGCCAGGGGTCCATCACCGGATTCTTCACCGTGCTGGTGGAGGGCGACGATTTCAACGAGCCGATCTGCGATGCGGTGCGCGCCATTCTGGACGGCCACATCGTGCTCTCGCGGGAACTGGGCGCCGCCGGACATTATCCCGCCATCGACATTTTGCAATCGGTGAGCCGGCTCGCGCCGCGCTTGTGCACGCCGCAACAAAAGGAAGCGGCGATCAAGATTCGCGAAGCTCTGGCAACGCACGAGCGATCGGAAGACTTGATCAACCTGGGCGCGTATGCCAGCGGCGCCAATCCCAAACTCGACGCCGCCATTCGTTTGCGTCCCCGCCTGCTCGATTTTCTCAAGCAGCCGAGCGATGAAGAAAGTCCATTTGACCGCAGCATGGCGGAGCTGAGCGAGCTAGCGAAGCTGGCCGGAACGCCGTAGCAAATGAAGCGTTTTCAGTTTCCGCTCGACCGCGTGCGCCGCTGGCGCTCTGAACAAGCCAGCGTGGAGGAATTGAAGCTCGGCCAACTGCGCGACCGTTTGGTCGCGTTGGGTGAAGCCAAGCAGCGGGTAGCACTCGCACGCACGCAAAGCGAGCAGGAAGTGCTCGGACAGCCGTTCATCCAGGCGGATGAACTGCGGAGTCTGGAAGATTACCGCTTGCACACGCGATTCCAGATTCGGGACATTGAGAATCAGCAGCGGCAATGCGAGCAGCAGATCGTGGCGCAGCGGCAACGAGTGATCGAAGCGCGTCAAAAAGCCGAGCTGCTCGAAAGACTGAAGCAGAAGGCGCGGGACGAATGGCTCGCGGCCAACAACCGCGAAGAGGAGGCGCTGGCTACTGAGCTGTTTCTGGCGAAACGGCAGCGGCAACCTTCGCGTCGCGCGTCTTGAGAAAACCCACAAATTCCGCGGCGTTGCGCGTCAGGCCTGGGAACGTGGCCACGGTATGCTCGTCCGGATCGACGATGGCATAAAACGGAATCGCGACCGTTCCGAAGCGCTTTTCTTCCAGCTGCTGATTTTGCTCGGACTCGGCATCGGTGCCGTCGGTGTAGAGATCAACCAACACAAAGTCCTTTAGCAGCCCCGTGATTTCGGGCTTCGGGAACATGTTGGCCTTCATCCAATGGCAGTTGGTGCAGGCGTAGCCGGTGAAATTGATGAATACCAGTTTGTTTTCGGCGCGCGCTTTGGCCAGCGCTTCTTTGTATTGGTTCTTCATCCAAACCGGTGCGTCGAGCGCGACGGTTTTGGCTTGCACCGGAATATAGGCGTCGATCTCGCCCAGCGAACCGCCAAATAGACCGGGCAGCAAACTGATGGAGAAGATAAGGAACAGGGAGGCAATCACTAGGCGTCCAATACCGAGGCGATCATCGGGCTGAATTCCTTCCAGCCGCAGAAATCCGAGTAAGTACAGACCGGGCAGCGCGAAGAGCACAATCCAACAAGCGAGGAACATTTCACGCGAAATCCAGTCGGTTCGAAGAATCTGATCGGCCGAGCTCAAGTACTTGATCGAAATCGCGAGCACCACGAATCCCGCGACGACTTTCACTCGCATCAGCCACCCGCCGCTTTTGGGCATCTTTTGCAAAAACGACGGAAACAGCGCGAGCAGGAAAAAGGGTGACGCCAGGCCGGTTGAGAACGCCGCCATTCCGAATACCGGTTGCAATCCGCCGGTCTGCACCGAGGCCGCCAACAACGGGCCGACAAAGGGCCCGACGCAAGCGAACGAGGTCAGCGTGAACGTCAGACCCATCAGCAGCGTGCCCAAATATCCGCCGCCTTCCGATGCCTGATTCATTTTCGTGAGCAGGCCCGAGGGCAGCGTCAGCTCATAGGCGCCCAGGAGGCTCAAGCCGAAAACAATGAAGACCGCGGCGATGAATCCATTCACCCAGGGACTGTTGCCGAGTTGAACCACGCCGAAGCGCCCGCCGATCCCTTTGAGGATCGCGCCGAGTCCGGTGAAGAGAATCACGATTCCCGAGCAAAAGACCACAGCCTGCAGCACGCTGTCGCGCCTGGCGCCGGTCTGCCGGTTCAAGAAATAGGACACCGTGAACGGGATCATCGGAAAAACGCACGGCGTGAAGATCGCTGCGAGTCCTGCGGCGAAGGCAGTTAGCAGGAACAATCCGAAACCGGAGGATTCAGCCGTCGGCGCGGGAGTGGCCGGTGTAGGCGGGGGAGCCGGGGCGGCGGTTGGCACCAGCGTGAAGCCCGGCGGGATCGCGATTGCCGCCGCTGGAGCCGACGAGTCAATCGTCAGGGAGGCGGTTGCCGTTTTCTTCTTCGGTGGCAGGCAAATCGTATCGTTGCACGATTGGTAGCGAACGTTCGCCGTGATATCCGCCGGCCCCGGCGCGGCGTCGGGCTTCAGCTCGATGTCAAACAACAGTTCATACTGACCAGAAAATGTTTCGGTGTCGATTCCGAAGCTCGGGTCGAGTTTGCGCTCCGGCTTCGCCTGATAAATCTTGAACCCGGCAACGGCTGGATTCTCCGCGATGGTCGCAGTCGTCGGATTCGGACCGCCCGGCGGAGTGGTCATCGAATACACATGCCAGTGCGGCTGAATGGTCCCGGTGAATTTGGCAAGCACGTGCGAGCCGGGAGCAGCGGACTTGGCATCGAACGTCAGCGTCCACTGCACGGGATCTTCCGCCGCGGCGAATAACGAAGCCAGTGCGAGAAAGAACAGGGAAGCCAGACGAATCATGTCAGTGCCATTTGGCTCTGGGCCAGCTCGGCCTCAATCCGTTCGTTGACTTTGCCTTCGGCGAACTCGGCTGCCACGCGAATCGCGTTCTTGATGGCGTTGGCATTAGACCGGCCGTGCGTGATAATGCAGACACCCTTGACGCCGAGCAGGGGTGCGCCGCCATACTCGGCATAATCCACGCGCTTTTTGAATTCCTTGAACGCGGTGCGCGCCAGCACATAGCCGATCTTGCGGGTTATGGTGGCTTCGAGCGACTCGCGCAACATCTTATACACCATGTCGACCAGGCCTTCGCTCACCTTCAGCGCGACGTTGCCGATGAAGCCATCGCAAACGATGACGTCGGTCTCACCGGCATAAATATCGCGGCCTTCGACGTTGCCGATGAAATGGATCGGGAGCGCTTTCAGCAGCGGCGTGGCTGCACGTGTCAGGTCGTTGCCTTTGTGTTCTTCCTCGCCGATGGAGAGCAGGCCGACGCGCGGCCGCTGCGTGCGAAAAATCACGCGCGAATAAATATCGCCCATCACGGCAAATTGCGCGAGCATGCGGGGCGAGCAATCGACGTTCGCGCCGACGTCCACCACCACCACAGGTTTGCCTTTGACCGTCGGAAAAGCCGACGCGAGAGCGGGGCGATCCACGCCAGGCAGCATCCCCTGCACCATTTTCGCGGTGGCCATGACAGCGCCAGTGTTGCCCGCAGAAACTACACCATCGGCAACACTATCGCGCACCAGCCGGGCAGCCACATGGATGGAGCTGTCGCGCTTTTGGCGCATGGCCTTGACGCTATCGTCCATCGTGACGTGTTCGCTCGCGTGCTGCACTTCGATCGGCAGATCGCCGATATTTTCATGTTGCGCGAGTTCTGCGCGAACGATGTCCTGCCTGCCAACCAGAATGACCCGAATGCCCAGCGAGCGCGCCGCGCGAATGGCTCCCTCGACCTCTGCCTTCGGGGCGTCGTCGCCGCCCATTGCGTCAACCGCGATGGTCACCATGGATAAGACGTCGCTTGCCGTGTTATTCTTCCGCAACCTCAATCACTTCGCGTCCTTTGTAGCGGCCGCAATGCGGACAGGCGCGGTGCGGGAGTTTCGGCTCGTGGCAATTGGGGCACTCAGCGTGGCCGAGCGCGCGCAAATGGTCGTGCGACCGGCGCGTGGAGGTGCGCTGCTTGGAGTGTCGTCGTTTCGGATTCGGCATGTCTATTTCCCTTTAAATACTTGGAGGTCCCTCTAACTACTTCTACGTCCCTTTCACTTGAACTTTCTTGAGTGCCGACCAGCGGTCGTCCACGAGCTTGGCTTCGCATCCGCAGTTTATCAGGTTCCGATTTTGACCGCAGATGGGGCACATCCCCTGGCATTCTGGACGGCAAACGCGCTGCATCGGCATGGCCAGCAGCACATTCTCCCGCAAAACATCTTTCAACTCGATGCCGCCGCCTTCATAAAAAGCGATTTCGGCTTCACCTTCGTCAATCTCGACTTCTTCTTCGTCGGCTACTACTTCGGCCGGCCGGTAAAACAGATCGAAGCTGGAATCGATCGGAAACACCGCCGGTTCCAGGCAGCGATTACAATCGCAGCGCATCGTGACCGCCAGATGCCCCCGCACGCGAATCTCCCCCAGTGTATGCGGGAGAAGCTCCGCGGAACCTTCCGCCTGGAGCGGGGAAGCCTGGCTCAGCCGGTCGCCATCGTCGGTAAAATCGATTTCACCCGGCTGGAAGGCCACATCAAAGTGAACCTTCTTAAGTTCCAGCTCCTTGACGCTGATAAACACACCAACACCTCGCCGTTACGGAGCGTTAAGCCATTAGTATAGCAAGGCTTGGCAGGGATCGCAGCAATTCCTAGCCGGATGCTACGATTAGGCCATGGACTGCCACGATTGTTATCGTCTGAACGATGAAGAGGCCGAAGCGGCGATCGAACTGGTGGCAGCCGACCAGGCCGTTTCTCCTGCTGCAACGATCGCTGAACTCGAAACTCAGAATCGCCGGAAGCTGGCTGCCGAGGCGCGATGGCGAAGTACGCGCGAGCAGCTAGCCGCGCATCAAACGAATCACTCCTTGACTGAACAAACCCGCTAACCGATCTGTCAATTCCGCGCGTAGAAGACGACTCTTCCCGATGGGTCCAATTGCTGCAGGAAGTCGAAGTCATCAATGTTACGCGTAAGGACCGCCATTCCGTGTTTCCGCGCGGTGGCGAAGATCAGCGCGTCGTTCAAAACTCGCCGCCGCTCGGCTCGTCCATCGCCTTGCAGACGCGCAAGGATTCCAGCGAGAACTCCAG
The DNA here is from genome assembly GCA_963772905.1 of Bryobacterales bacterium. Lineage (GTDB taxonomy): Bacteria > Acidobacteriota > Terriglobia > Bryobacterales > Bryobacteraceae > Palsa-89. Next base: position 482,135 of record CAVYZD010000004.1, read on the forward strand.
CCGCTAGCCAAGTCTCGCGGTCGGGCGCGATGGTGCGATGCGCGGGTCGCTGTTCGATGGCCGCAATGATCTGGTTGGTTGCCTCAACCGTGCTGGGATGATCGGGATTAAGGAAGCCGCATGGCGCGATCAGTTCGGCTTCGGTGACCGTGGAATGCCACGCTTCGGTCGCTCGGATTGCCAGCTCGCCCGCCTTTGGAAAGCGGCCTTGCAGGATGTCCACGTAAACGGTTGTGTCGTAGAGAAGCGCGCGGGGCAGATCGAGCAGCAGAGCTAGAACTCAAGGTCGGCTTCTTTCGCTACCGTTCCCTGCTGCGAGAGCAGCCAGTCTGGATACTGATCCGCCGCCGCGAGATTTGCCAGTGCCATCTCGATAAGCTCGGTATCGGGTCGCGCTGGTTTCCTTTTCAAGCGTGATTGCACTTCAACCTCCTGTAGCACAGGATACATTTGATTGTAGAATGCGTTAGAAAATCTGCCGCATCAAATCGAAGCCAAGGAACAGCCCCCCGGGCGTATCGGCGCCCGGTTGGTTGAGAAACGTCGCGTTCGTTCCGGCGCGCTGCGAAACCGTAGTGCCCGGGCTGGTGGTGAAGCCGAACGTAAACGCGTGGCGGTAGATTTTCTTTTGGATCGCGAAGGAGAACGGCGGCCGATGGATGCCGAGTTCGGTGCCGTTGGCGACGGTGGGAATTATCTCCGCGATGAGTGCCACTGTCGGGCGAATATCCACCGCCACGCCGATGCCTAGCGAAAACGCATTGATGCCGGGTTCATCGGGGATTTGATCGGATAGCAGTCCGCCCATCACCAGCCTGCGGTCATTGAACGACGCCGTCGGGACGAAGTAAATCTGGGCCCGCGAGGTGAGGCTTTTCGAAACGATCGCTTCCAAATTTTCCGTGTAATTCTTGCGGAAGTTGTCCTGGCCCTCGATGGAGACACGGAACGTGAGGTTGAACGGTTCCTCGTGGCGCTCCTCAAGAATGTTGTAAGCGGCCATGAGCTGGATCGGCCGGCCGATGAAGGAGGGCGATCGCCACACATCCACTGACAACTTGTCGGTCACGCCGTAACGGAAGCCAAACGATGACAGCGAGAAATTATCCAGACCGAACAATTCTGCGCCGCGCGCCGGCCCGGAAACGGCGGAATCGAACGCGAACCGGTGTGTGAAGTTGACAATGAGCGCATGCTGATCCACGGGCCGCCCGGTGGGCAAGGTGAAAAGCTCGTCGTCACCCGGCTGATAAATGGGCAACTTCTCCTCCGCAGCGGAGGCGCGGCTGGACGACGGCGCAAACGACCGGACGGCCGTGGTCAGCGCCGTGATCTGCTCGTCGTTCAGTTGGCTGCCGAAGGCCGGCATGCGTCCCGATTTTCCGTTTCGGATCGCGCCTGCGATTTCGGCGTCGGTCAGTTTGGCCTGGAATTGCGGGGTCGTGAAGTCCGGAGTTCCAGCCGCGCTGATCCCGCGCCCGGCCGTTCCATGACAGCCCGCGCAGCGCTGGGCGAACAGTTCGCCGCCCGGCGGAACCTGGCCCGCGGGATGAACGGTCCCGGCGGCGACGTCTACCACGTACTGCTTGCCATCCACTACCAGGCTCACAGTGGAATGCGAGGCATCAACGAAGGATGCGGTCTGGGCGGCGGCGCTGAGCACGCAACAGAGCAGGGGCAAGATCAGATGGGGCCAGGTCCTCATGGGATCATTACAAACGCTGATCGCTTTCAAGAGGTTGGTGAGTTGTAAGAACTGCGTAAAATCCTGATAATCCAGCGCCGTGTTTCTCCTCCAAATTGGCCGTCTACTTGCAAGCGCCGGGTGTTATCATGGCTACAAGATGTCCATGCTTTCGCCTAGACTTCAGCTCAAGGTCTCGCAGAAGCAGATATTGACCCCGGGCCTTGTTCAGATGGTCACGGTCCTCCAGCTGAACCGGCTGGAATTGAAGGACATGATCACCCAGGAAATTTCCGAGAACCCGGTTCTCGAGGAATCGGTCGACGGAATTGAAGAGCTGACACCCGAGGAGATGCAGTCGATTCTCGAGGCCGAGCGCGTTTCCGATCCGTCCGACCAGGTGATTCTCGAAACCGTGAATGGCACGGCTTCCGAACCCGAGATCGCCGCCGGAATTCCGGAAGCGTCGCCTCCCGAGTTCGAGTTTGACTCGTCGGCTCCCGCGTCGCTCGAACCGGCTGCCACGGCGCCCGCGCAGGAAGGCGAAGTCGTCGAACCGAAGACCGAGAAGGATCCATTCGACGAGATCGACTTCGGATCTTTCTTCGACGAGTATCTGGACCCTGGCTACAAGAGCCCGGCATCCGAGCAGGTGGAGAAGCCGTCGTTTGAGACATTCCTTTCGTCGCCCGTCACGCTAAGCGACCATCTGCATTCCCAGTTGAGCGTGCTGATCATGTCGGAGGCCGTGCGCGATGCGGCCGAAAATATCATCGGCAATCTGGACGAAAACGGCTATCTCACCGCCACTTTGGAAGAAATCGCCGAGTCGGGGCAGCACTCACTCGACGAAGTGAAGGCAGGGCTGCGAGTGGTGCAGTCGCTGGATCCGGCGGGCGTGGGCGCTAAGGACGTGCGCGAATGCCTGCTGCTGCAGATCGAGAGCCGGAACGGCAAAGGCGGCGTCGCCTGGCAGATCGTTTCCAATCACCTGAAGCTGCTTGAGACGCGGCAGATCAAGGAAATCGCCAAGCAACTTGGACGGCCGTTGGAGCATGTGCAGGTCGCATTGGATGTGATTCGCTTTCTCGATCCGTATCCCGGCCTGCGCTACTCGGGCGCCGGTGCGCGGCAGGTGGAGCCGGACGTGTACATCTTCAAAGAGAGCGACGAATACATCATCCAGTTGAATGACGACGATCTTCCGCAGCTCCGCTTGAACGCGCAGTACCGCAAGATGCTGGATCGCGACCAGGAGCCGAGCAAAGAGATCCGCAATTATGTGAAAGATCGCTACGCGGCCGCCATTCAGCTCATCAAGAACATCGAGCAGCGCAAGCAGACCATCCTGAAGGTTTGCCAATCCATTGTGCGGCGGCAGCTCGATTTTCTAGAACACGGCATCGATCAACTGAAGCCGATGATGATTAAGGAAGTGGCCGAGGAAATCGGTGTGCATCCATCCACGGTGAGCCGAGCGGTGGCGAGCAAATACGCCGACACGCCCCAAGGCGTCTTCGAGCTGCGCTATTTCTTCTCGGAAGCGGTGCAAGGCACGGCGGGCAGCGCGACGCCGCTGCTGATCCTGAAGCGCCGGGTAAAGAAAATGATTGAAGAGGAAGACGCGCAGCATCCGCTGACCGACGAACAGATCACGGCCCGCCTCAAAGACGAAGGGATTGATGTCACCCGGCGGACCGTTGCCAAATACAGAGAAGACATGAAAATCCCATCCACTCATCAGCGGCGGGTTCGCGCCTAGGCCGCTCCCCGTAGAACGAGATCCCGATGAAAATCAGCTATACAGGAAAATTGGAAGCTATTCCGGCCAAGCAGCGGGCCAAGCTGGAAGCCAAGCTGCAGAAGTTATCGAAGATGCTGGAGCGGCGCGGTGAAAAGGAAGCGCACATCGTGATGACGCAGGAGCGCTTTTTGCATAAGGTGGAAATCACCGTGAACGCGATGGATCGCGCGCTGGTTGGAATCGGAACCGACGCCGATCTTTCGGTCGCCGCGCATGCTGCGTTCGACAAATTAGAGAAGCAGGTGTTGAACCTGCGCGCGCGGTGGCGCGATACCAAGCGCGTCCGCGATAAAGAGGCCGACGGAGCCAAAGCCAGCGCGAGCTTGCAGCCAGTGGCCGTTGCATCCAAGAAGGCCTCGGGGAGCGCTGCGGCCGCCGCTAAGAAATCGGGCCGCAAACAGGTGTTTCGCGTCAACCATGCCGACGGCAGCAAACCGATGACGCTCGAAGAGGCGATGCTCGAGATGGAGGCATCGCAAGACTACCTGGTTTATCGCGATGCGCAAACCGACCGGCTCACGGTGCTGATGCGCCGCCCCGACGGTCATTTTGACCTGATCGAAAGCTAGTGTCTGATAGAGTCAGCTAGTGGCCAAACGCGTCGCCGGGCAGTCGGATCCGCAGGATGCCGAGCTTGTTGTCATTACCGGTCTGAGCGGCTCGGGCAAAGCGACCGTTCTCAAAGCCTTCGAGGATTTGGGCTACTACGCGGTGGACAACATGCCCATCAAGCTGATTCCGAAGTTTGCGGAATTGGCTAAGGGTTCGGCCCACGTGCGGCGCGCGGCGCTGGTGATCGACATTCGCGAGGGCGGGCAACTGGCGCAATTCCCGGCGCTGTTCGAGCGCCTGCGGCGTCAAACTTCGGCGTGGCTGGTCTATCTGGAAGCCGACGATGCCACTCTCGCGCGGCGCTTCAGCGAGACGCGGCGCCCTCATCCGCTCGGGAAGCTGGTCTCGGTCTCCAAAAGCATCAAGAAGGAGCGCGATTTGCTGGCGCCGATTCGCAAGGTTGCCGATCACATCATCGACACCTCCAAGTTCAACGTCCACGAACTGCGCGAAGTGATCGGCGAGAAATTTGGCGGCGGCCGCAGCGAGTCCAGCCTGCGGATCGACATCACAAGTTTTGGTTACCGGCATGGCGTTCCGCCAGACAGCGACTTAGTTTTTGATGTCCGATTCCTTCCGAATCCCAACTATATCCCGCAGTTCAAGAATCTGACGGGCCGAAATCCCAGCGTGGCGCGTTATATCCGATCGTTTCCGCAAACTACGGAGTTTATCGATCGCATTTCAGAACTGCTGGTTTATTTGATCCCGCACTATGTTCGCGAAGGCAAGAGCTATCTCACCATTGCGTTCGGCTGCACCGGCGGGCACCACCGCTCCGTGATGATCGCGAACGCGATCCGCAAACGCCTGGCGCAGTCCGGGCTCAAGGTGAAGGAAACGCACCGGGATATTCGCAAATAGGCGCAAGAAACTCGAAACCAAATAGGAATTGCATCGTCAAATCGTCCATCCGGCACGTCTTAGAAGGTAACGGGCATGTGGCGAGCGATTGCTTCCCTAATTACTTCGGCTCTTCTGACAGTGATGGCGTTCGGCCAAATCAGCGAGGCGCCGATTACATTCGAGGTCGCGGACGTCCACGTCAGCCCGCCAAGCAAGAATCCATACCTGCGCGGTCCCATGCTTCGCCAAGGCCTGTATCAAATCCGCTACGCGACCATGCTCGACCTCGTCAGAACGGCCTACGGCGTCGAAGCCGAAAGGGTACTGGGCGGTCCGAACTGGCTCGAACAGGACACCTTTGACGTGTTCGCGAAACTGCCCGAGGGCGCTACGACGGCCACCGCCAAACCGATGCTCCGTACGCTTCTCGCGGACCGCTTCAAGCTGGCCGTGCACAACGACAACAAGCCCGTTCCTGCCTATGCGCTGAAAGTCGGGAAACATCCGTCAATGAAACAAGCCGACGGCTCGGGCGATACCGGGTGCAAGTTCAACTTCTTGCCGCCCCCGCCGCCTGGGGCGTCCGGCGGACCTCCCGGGCCGCCTATTTATTCATGGGCGTGTTCCAACATGACGATGGCCGCTTTTGCCGATGCGTTAACCACCAGCATTTTCCTTGCGCCCGAATATCTCAACGACCGCGTCGTGGTGGACGAGACGGAATTGAAAGGCGCCTGGAACTTCGATTTGAAATTCACGCCGAAGCGCGGCATGGTCACGCCCGCCGGCCCCGTACCCGGTAACATCTCGCTTTTCGATGCCCTTGAACAGCAGCTCGGGCTGAAGCTCGACCCGGTGGACGTTCCGATGCCGGTGATCGTGGTGGATAGCGTGAATCAGAAGCCCACCGCGAATTTACCCGAGGTGGCCGAGGAGATTCACCTTCCCTCGCGTCCCACCGAGTTCGAAGTGGCCGACCTGAAGCCCAGCGCCCCGGATTTCCGGGGATTCATGATCCGGATTCAGCCGGGCGGACGCGTTAACGTCGCTGGTACTCCTCTAAAGTTCCTGATCGAACAGGCCTGGGATTTGACGGACGACATCCTCGTTGGGGCGCCGAAATGGATGGAGTCGGATCGTTACGATATCGTGGCGAAGGCTCCTCTAGGAGATGTCGATTTCGATGACGTGAAAGCCATGCTTCGAGCGCTTATCGTGGAGCGATTCAAGCTGACTGCGCACACCGAGGATCGCCCGGTTACTGCCTATACGCTGGTGGCCGTGAAGCCGAAAATGAAAAAAGCCGATCCCAACAGCCGCATCAAATACAAAGAGGGCCCGGCCGTCGGCGGCAAGGACCCGAGGGATAAGAGCCCAATATTGTCCAGGCTGGTCACATGTCAAAACATGACCATGTCTGAGTTTGCGGAGAAGTTGAAAGATATTGCATCGGGCTATATTCACACTCCGGTTCTGGACGCTACCGGCCTGGAGGGTGGTTATGATTTCACTCTCAGCTTCAGCGCGGTCGGCCTGACGCGATCGCAAACAGGCGGGAACCCAGGTGCGGCGCCCGCCGATGTGGCTGCGGCGGCATCGGACCCCAACGGAGCAGTCACGTTGTTTGAAGCCGTCGAGAAACAGCTTGGGCTTAAACTCGAGGCGACGAAGCGGCCCGTACCGGTCTTCGTGATCGATCACGCCGAGCAGAAGCCTACGGAAAATTAGACTAGCGCTTGTTCAATCACCGCCGCGAGCCCAGCCAGCGGCTTCACCACGTCCTCGCTTAATCCATAGCGATGCTGAAAATACGCGGCATCGTTGTAGCTGAGCCAGACTTGGCCGCTCGCATCCTGCCACGCCAGAGCCTTCCACGGTAGATCGATGGCCGAAGTAGGCGCAGCCAGCATCACCGGCGTGCCGCCCTTCGGGTTCCCGAAGATCAGCAACTGCGTCGGCGGCATCTTTAGTCCAGCCTTCTCGGCTTCGCCGCTGTGATCCACGAGCGCGAACACTTTGATGCCCTTGGCCGTCAGAATTGTTTCCAAGCGATGCAGTGTTTCAGGCACCGAATATTTGCTCGGCTTGCTGATGATTCCGTCTCCTGAATTCATTTCGCAACTAACTCCCGGGTTAGGTAGATAGCCATCGCCAAACCCGCCGCCGCCAACACCAGCGAGATGACAATTGCCAGGGTGGAAGGTTTCGTCACGATTGGCGCGCCAGTATTGATTGCGCGGACGACGCGAACATGACGTACGGACGCCAAGATATTCACCAGCACTCCGGCCACCAGCAGCGCCGTCCCGAGCGGCACCGTGAGTGCTGACGTTTGCAATTGCGAGAGCGTTCTCAGCGATGCCAGCTCGCGCAGGAACAGGCCGAAGCGCGCTACCACAAATCCAAACCCCATCAGTGCGATGCCGGTCCGAATCCAGGCCAGGAACGTACGTTCTTCGGCGAAGTAGGTTCGCGGATCGGGCTGAGGAGGCTCTTGCGGCATTTACACGTTGACCTGCTTCCATTTTCCACGGCGGAACAGAAGAATTCCAAGCGCTGCGAGGAGGGAATCGGAAACCAACACGGCGACGTAAACGCCGTTCAGTCCTATTCCGCTGTGGAACGCGAGCGTCCAGGCCAGGGGAATCTGGCATAGCCAAAAACAGATCAGGTTCAGAGTAGTGGGCGTCGCCGTGTCGCCCGCGCCGTTGAAGGCCGCGGTGATCACCATGCCATACGAGTACGAAATATTCCCGCAGCTAAACAATCGCAGCGCGCTCACGGCGAGAGGAGCCACCGCGGGATCGCTGGTGAACAGCCCGATGATCTGCGGCGCAAAGACGATAAACAACAGGCCGATCGCGCCCAGAAATACCATGTTGTACAAACCGGTGCGCCACACCGAGCCTTCCGCGCGCGCAGGCTTGCCGGCGCCCAGATTTTGTCCCACCAGCGTAGCGGCCGCGTTGCTCATTCCCCACGAAGGCAGAATCGCGAAGACGATCACCTTGAACGCCACGGTGTAAGCCGCCGTTGCGGCGCTTCCGAAACTCGCGATGATTCGCACCATGGCGATCCAGCTCGCCATTTGCACCATATATTGGAACATCGCGTTGAGCGAAAGCCGAATAAGCCGCCACATCACCTGAAGGTCGACGCGCAACTGCGAAACGTGCAGTGACAGCCGCCCGCGTCCCGAGGTGAGCACCCACAGTTGCAACAGAACACCGATGCCGCGTCCGATAGTCGTGCCGACGGCGGAGCCCGTCACGCCCAGGCGCGGAAACGGGCCCAGTCCAAAGATCAAACAGGGATTCAGGCAAATGTTTACAAGATTTGCGATCCACAGCACGCGCATCGCGATGGCCGCGTCGCCCGCGCCGCGAAAGACGGCATTGATCAGGAACAGCAGGAAGATGGTCGCGCTGCCGCTCAGGATCATGCGGGTGTAGCCGGAGCCCAGCTTGACCACGCTGTCCGAGCCGCCCATGATGTGGAGCAGGTTGGGCGCGAAGAAATAGCCGAAAATGGCGGTCGTGGCCGACACCACCAGTCCGATGATGATGGCCTGCACGGCGACCAGCCCGGCGGATTGTTCGTCCTTTTCGCCGATCCGACGCGCAACCAAAGCCGTGGCGCCCATGCTGAGCCCGAGCGCGATGACGAACACGAGAACAAGCGCGGTTTCGGTCAGCCCCACGGTTGCCACGGCGTCGGCGCCAAGGCGCGACACCCAAAACACGTCGACCACTCCAAACAGCGACTCCATGCACATCTCGAGCACCATCGGCACCGCGAGCAGCACGATGGCTCGGCCGATGGCCCCTTCCGTGAAGTCCTGGTTCGAACCCATCACCGCTTCGCGCACGGAGGACCAGATGCCGGGATTGGTGGCTTGGATTGTGCTGGTGCTTTCACTCATAAAAATCCCTCACGACAATACGGTTACACCTGTGGCTTTGCGAGACGGTCGGTGAGGCGGTTTCTTCAGTGTAGCGCGATGCCGGACTCAGTAGATCGTCAACTCCACCGGCGATCCCGCGCCGCAGCCCAGCGCCTTCGCAGCCGACGCCTGACTCGCCGCCACTTCCAGATAGCCCGAGCTCCCCACCACGACAAACAACTCGCCGGGATCACAATCGGAGAACGTCAGCGCGAGCCGTGTGATGGCCTGCGGTCCGGTGTTCAGCGAAAAGGCGTGAGTACGGATGGAGGGGAATTGATCGATGTGGAAATTGGTGAAGAGATTCCCGAAATGATCGATCTTGAGAACGGTTCCGATCCAGGTGTGCTTGCCGGTTTGCTTGGGCTGCTCGAATGAGGTCTGGATGTAGTCGTCGATCAGCTTCCCGAATTTCGCGGGCGTCACACCGGACGCCAGATGCGCGGCCACCGGCGAAAAAACATCGCGTCCATGAAATGTTCGGCTGACTGGCTGGCGGAAATAACGGTCGCTCGTGACGTGGCGGACTTTGGGTTGTTCCCGCGCGAACACCATCGATAGCACGCCATTGTCCGGCGCGACGAAATACTGGCCAGCCATTTCAGCCAGCAACGGTCTCCGCGCCGATCCGACGCCGGGGTCGACCACCACCACGTGAATGGTCTTCTTCGGGAAGTAGCGGTAGGCTTGTGCGATGGTGAACGCGCCATCGCCGATCTCGTAGGGCCGCACGCCGTGGCTGATGTCGATGATCTGCGCGGCGGCCTGGATGCCGAGAATGACGCCTTTCATGACGCCCACAAAATGGTCGTCGGTGCCAAAGTCGGTAGTGAGCGTGATGATGGGTCGGGTTTTGGCGGATCGAGTCACCGTCTCACTTTACACCGCTGCTGACATCCAGCTCGATCCCGGGCAAGACATCCCCTCCTGCCACGATCGTAACTACAGCTTGTCCGGCCGGAGTCTCCAAGGGGACTTGCGCATTGATCTGCATGGGACTCACGTATAACAGCGGCGCCGCCAATCCGTTAACGAAAACTGAAGTTCCCTTTACAGACTTGGACCAGGGCGGCGCGGATGCAAATGCAGTGCCGCCGGGCGCTAAGTTCGCTCCGAAGATAGAAATAAATGACCCAGGAGCAACGGGCCCAGGTTGGAAATCCGCCGCGCTGACTACGGCCGCCACGCTGGCTGGAGCCTGATCTTTCAAACCAAACACGACCAAGCTGTGGAGCGTGCCCACATACACCTTGCCGTTAGCAATGGTCGGCGTGGAGAACTTAACGTAGGATCCCACGCTGCCTCGATAGAGCTCCTGTGTGAGATCGGCGGCGTCGTAAGCGTGTAACACGGCCGACGGGTCAATGGTCCAAAGGATTCCATTCCGAGCGCCGCTCGCCGAGATGCTAGGCACAGTCCCCAACTCGGCAAAGGTCTCGCTGCCGGCGGAAACTGGCAGCGTGGACAGCAGGCCATCGTGCAGTGCGAAAGCCTTCACCTGATCGTGCGCTGCCGAAAAGTACACGCTGTTGTTGAAATACGCCGGGATGCCAAAGATGGGGCCCACCGCGCCGATCATCGATTGCACGATCTGGTCGTCGGTTCCGGGATGAAAATGGCCCAGGTTATCGCGATCCAGTAAGTAGACCGTACCCGACTTACTCCCACTTACAAGTAAGTGCGGATGCTGCGCGCTTCCCGCGCCGTCTGGCAGCAATAGAACGCCGCTCGATCCCAGGTCCAGATTGTCTACGTCCAGCAGGCCGGCATCATAGGGCGCGAAATAGTCCGTTGCCGCAAGGGTCTTCGAGATCGAGAGCTTGATGATGCTATCAGCCAAATCCGAGCCGCCCATGTTCGCATCGAATGTTCCATTGGCCGACGCAACGTAGATATTGCCACCGGCGTCCGCCGCCGGTGCAGCCCCGCCCTGCCAAAATGATCCGGCATTCCAATCCGGCGTATTCGTATAAGCTGCCACTTGCTGGAGCGCGCCTGCATCGGAGCTCCAAGCTTTATAAGCAATGATCCACCCGTGGTAATTTCCTGTGTCGCAATGCGAGGACCAACTCGTATACACGACGCCATTGAGCAACAACAAGCCGGCGCGGTCCTTGTACAACCATGGCTTGAATCGAACCGTGGTGTTGCCGTCGCCTAGGCCTGGCACGGATGCCTGGATTTCCACCGGACTGCCCGGCCGTTCAGCTCCAGTTCGGACGTCGAGCGCGTGAAGCCGCTGCACGTAACCGCCGAGCGATGGCTCGGCCGTCATTGCGACAACGTATAGCGTGCCGGTGGCTGGGTCGATGACCGGTGTAGCCGTGATACCGACTTCGGGCGTGATAGAGTCGCATCCTAAGCCGGACGCTGAGGCTGTCGTCACGTCTTGCGCGGGATTCAGGAAGCTCGCGTGCCAAAGCGGCGCGGCTAGGTAATTGTCGGCGTCGAAGGCGTAGACGCTGTCGTGTTCGGTGGCGACAAAGACGACATTGTGGATCCCTTTGCCGGGGATCACCACTCCCGGCAGATAGAGAGGTTGAGCGTAAATCTGTCCGTCGACGCCATAGCTGAAGAGCTGCCCGAATTGAGGGGAGCTGACGCTGGCCGGAGTTAGGATCGTCTCGTTGAGATTTTGCCCGGTCCGCGCCAGGTCGTTGTGGTAGGTCAGCACGCTCACCTGGCAGTTCCACCAGAGAGCGCACATCAGGACCGAGTGACCGGGATGCATTCACCCGTTAGACCCGCCAAGTTAGGATAATGTTACAAGATCAAGCGGAGTTGGTAGTTCTACAACTCGCTCAGCGCCGCCACCAACGCCCCCCGCGCCGTAGACACCATCGGATTCGAAGCCAGCCGAACCTCGGAAATCGCCACTGGGAGCTCCACCTCCCGCAGACTCTTCTCGAAACGATCGCGGAACCCCGGAGGCATCGCGCTTCCGCCGCTCAGCACCAACGGAATCGGCCGATTCAGCTTCGGCATGTTCTGCACGCTGGCGAACTGATCCTTCAGCGCCGCCACCAACGCCTGGATCATGTCCTCATACGCGTTGCTCAGCGACTGGTGGATCTTATTGGTGAAGTGCCCGTTGAAGTGGAACGACTCCTCCTTGATGGTCCGGATGCGGGTAGCCGGCTCGCCGCGCGCCTGCGACGCCATGGTATCGATGAAATCGCCCGCTTTCGGAATGCTGAAGCTGAACACCGGCACCGACAAGTACGCGAGGCAGACATTGCACAGTCCGCCACCGCAACTGATCCCGATGCCGGTGTAATTGGAATTTTCGAGCTCGCCGTACACCACCGCCAGCCCCTCGGAAATGCTGTGGGCATCGTAGCCCAGCTTCGACAGCATGCTCTTCAAATCCTCTTCATGCTCGTTCACTTCTTCGCCCGACCCGAGCGGCGGCGCCGGAACGCTGAAACACAACCTGCGCCCTTTCCCTGGCTCCTCGTTGGTCAGCAGCGACACAATTTGGCGGACCAGCGTCAAGCTGCCACTCTCATCCGGATTCAAGATGCCGCGTAGCATCGGACGCCGCGTCTCTTTGTGAAACAGATTGGCGAAGCGCTCCGACTCGTCGCCATACACCGTAATCTCGCCCTCCTGCACGATGTGCGGAACGTGTTCCTTCTTGAGGACCCCCTGCGTCAGCTTGGAAAACGGAATGGTGACGAAGGCGTTCAGTTGCGTGCCGAACTGAATATCCTTCTCATGCCGCTGTGCGGCGACAATCCGGCTGGTGCCTACATCGAGGCCGAGAGCCGATTCGGGTTGCGTGTTTGTGTCAGACATCAGTTGTACTCCTGTGGGGCGGCATTTCCGCGCAGCGCCCGGATCGCGTCCCGGTATCTCTTTTGCAGTGTCTTGCGATAAATCTCCAGCGGCTGGCCGTTCAAGATGGCTTCGCGCTGCACCTGCGCCTCGGCGCTGTCGATGCCCCTGGCGAGCGACGGGGCGCCTTTTTCGATCAGCGCGGCGTCGGCCTGGAACCCGAACAAAGTTAGGCTGGGCAGCGGCCGCTGATAGTTGTCGCCCAGCCCCAGTTCGCCGAAGGGTAGATTGGCGGCCCAATCCACGTGATAACCGGCGCGCAAGTTCGTGGGATTGACTGACACCTGCGCATGCGTCACGCAATTGGCTGCGATGATTGCATAGCGCGCGCGCAGCATCTCGGTCAAGATGCGGCCGGCGTGCACTTGCGCGGCGGTTACCGGCAGACTGGTCTCGGCCGATGCGCTCTGGGCTTCAAACGCCACTCCGAAGAAGCTTGGATTGAGATTGATGTAAATCCACGAATCGTCAGCCCATACTGAATTGCCGGCGTGATTGGCATAGTCGCTCTCGCGCACCACGCGAAAGACGCGCCCAAAACGATCGATCACGAAATGATACGCGCGAGTGCGGTTCACGTATTCGAGCAGCCCTTCGCCCGCGCGCTGCAAGACTTGATTCTGGTCTTCCTCGAACGGCGCAATGTGGCTTTCGGTGGTGTGAAACACAATCCCCATCGGCTCCGTGCGCCAATCGGCCTCGCCCGTCCGGCTCCGCGCAAAAGCCAGATAACGCCGCGGACCCGTTGCGGCGGTGTACTGATTCTCAACCCGCAATCCGTTGCTGTACAAATCGAACTGCGGCGTGTTCTTCACCAGCCAAACATGGCTGAACGGTTCGGCCGTCGCCCGCATCACGGTTGGACCCGCCGCCGCTTTTCCGCGCGCGGCCACCGATGGACTCGCCGCCGCCGTGACGTGCCGCGCCGAAGTAGAGAACAGTCCAATCGCCACAGCAGCCACTCCCAACGTAATTACAAGCGCCGGCATATGTTCTACAACCCGCCTCCATGGCCGCCGCGACTTCGTTGACGCGGGGACATTGCGCCGCAAAAACTGCAAGCGATCGACCGGATCGGAAAACCAGCGGGCGCGCCACTCCAGCGCCCTCACCAACACACTTCGCAGGACCATGATGATCGATTGCTGCTGGACCACTAGTGTCGGCGAGCATAAGACCGTCTCAACAAATCACCGTTACGGTCCTATACCCCATGGGACCGTGCGCATTCTCCCACGCGAAATAGTGATATGTTTCGGCGTTATTGCTACCTTAATGTGATAGTATTGTGCCACCACCTTAGCTATAAGGGAGGGATTGATGTTCAAGAAGTTCCTGCAAGGCTCCTCCACAGCCGAAACCGTGTTCGCGGCTCCTGCGGAAGAGTTGAATGGTTCACATACCGGGCTGTCAACCCCCGGCACCCGTGAGCGGAATCAAACCGATTCGCCTGCAACGGCGAAACTGTTATCGTTCGACGAGATTTATCACAAAACGGCTTTCAAGGCCGCCACATCCACCGCCGCGTGGGACATTCTGAAGGTCGCGGACATGGTGAACAATGACCACTTACATGGTTTGTCACCCGCGGCCAAACATAGCGCGCTCATGATGGCTCTCGAATCGGCCGGCGTGGCCGTTGAAGACATGCTGCAGGATGCTGTGCAGCGTCAGCGCGTGCTCAATGAATATGAGGACTCCGAGCGTAAACGCTTAGATGATTTAGCATCCACCAAACATCTGGAAAAGGAGCGCTTGTCCGCCGAGATGGAAGCCATTTGCGCTCAATACCGGATGCGAATTGCGACCGGCGAACAGGAACTGGACCGCGAGCGAGGGATGTTTCGCGACTGGCAGGAGCGCAAGGACCGGGAGCAGCGCCGGATTTCAGAAGCCGCTTCAGCTTGCGTATCCGGGGATACATGCGGATCCAGCGATTACAGCATCTCGCGGTTGCTCGAGAAAAACTCCGGGCGCATGAGGGAGTCCGCATAAGAGTACCCTACCTCGTCATCATCACTTGATCTAACCGATTGCGCTTCGCTTAACGCAAATGCGCCTCGGGAAAGCCCTGCTTTTAGGGCGCGGAAAGACACGTTCGCCGTTACAGAAGCGTCACACGCGCGCCATCAAGGACTAACGGAAGTGTGTCACAAATAGTTAAATATGTCAGCGAATTTGTTGGTAAATGAGCTGGCGCTGGAGCGACGTTCGAAAGCTCGTTATCCGGTGGAGCTGAACGTCCGCTATCGTACTCTTCGAGAGGGACCAGCGCTTGCTGGACTCGGCCGTACCTTGAACGTCAGCAGCCACGGATTCCTGATCGCCTCTGAAGAACAACTTGTTCAGGCTGGCTGCCGCCTTCACCTATCGCTGGAATGGCCTTCCATGTTGAATGGCACCACGCCGCTGCAGTTGATTGCCGTCTGCCGGGTGATTCGCTGCCAATCCGAGATCTTCGCGGTCCGGCTGGAGCGCTACCAGTTCCGCACCCGTAAATCCTAAACCGACCCGCCACCCCAGGGAGCTGCGCCGTACTGAGCCGCGACCGTGAGGGAGCGGTAAGCTGGAATCGATGGTTCAAACCAAAACCCCACCCTTTCGCGCCGACCACGTTGGCAGCCTGCTCCGTCCGCCTGAATTGCTCCAAGCCCGAGAAGACGAAAAGAGCGGCCGCATCGACAAAGCCTCCCTCCGCCGCATAGAAGATCAAGCGATTCGCGAGGTTGTCCGAAAGCAAGAGGATCTCGGTCTGGAAGGCGTCACGGACGGCGAGTTCCGGCGCGCTTCCTGGCACATGGATTTTCTCTACCAGGTCGGCGGCACCGCGAAAGTGCAGGACAACCAGAAGGTGCAGTTCCGCAATGACCAAGGCGTCATCGAGTTCACGCCCGCGGCGCTGCAAATCAGAAGCAAGCTCAAGCTCGACAAAGTCATCTTTGGCGACGATTTCGCTTTTCTGAAATCCGTTGCCCACGCCACACCGAAGCTGACTATCCCGTCGCCCAGCATGATGCACTATCGCAGCGGCCGAGCGGCCATCGATCCCGCGATTTATCCCGACATCACGGAGTTCTGGCACGATCTGGCGCAGGTATACGCGCACGAGATCGCCGAGTTGGCGAAGCTCGGCTGCACTTATCTACAGCTCGACGACATCAGCCTGGCTTACCTGAACGACCCCGCGCAGCGCGAAGTGGTCAACCAGCAAGGTGAAGACGGCGAGCACGCCCACATCCGCCACATCCGCACCATCAACGAAGCTGTCGCCAACAAACCCGCCGGCATGTCCATCTGCACGCATCTGTGCCGGGGCAATTTCCGGTCGTCGTGGGCCGCGTCGGGCGGCTACGATCACGTGGCCGAAGCCTTGTTCGGCGAGCTGAACGTCGATGGCTACTTTCTGGAATTCGATGACGCGCGCTCCGGAACCTTCGCCCCGCTGCGTTTCGTTCCCAAAGGCAAGAAGGTCGTGCTCGGCCTGTTGACATCGAAACGCGGCGAGCTCGAGAAGAAGGACGATCTGAAGCGCCGCATCGATGAAGCCGCGAAATACGTTCCGCTCGATCAGATCTGCCTGAGCCCGCAGTGCGGTTTTTCATCCACCAGCGAAGGCAACGCACTGACCATGGATCAGCAGTTCCAGAAGCTGCGCCTGGTCATCGAAACCGCGCGCGAAATCTGGCGCGACTAGTTAGCCGTCGGGGTTTTCAGAGCGCTGTCAATCACAATTGTGTCGAGCGGGGCTTTGCGCGCCTCCAGCTTCAGGCCCACCTGCCCTAGCGCGTCGCTGAGCGCGGCGGATGGACTGGCGTCCAGTATCGCCTGGGCCTCCGGCATGATTTTCGCGCCACGCAAAACCGCGGAACGGATCATCATGGCCTGATAATCCTCCGGAGTGACATCGATCGAGAAACTGTAGGAGCCGGTTAGCCCGGTCATGTCGACGATCTGTCGGTCGGAGTAACGTTCCAGGTTCCTGCAAACCACCCAGAGAGGCAGTTTCGTGACTTCAATCCGGTTGTTGCCGACCGTGATTGACGCTCCGCGCGCATACTGCACGCTTACCCCGTTGCCGACCACGGCGATAGTCGCGACATTGGCCATACCCACCGGCTCGTCATTAACCTTATCTGCGTTCGGATCGGGCGGTAGCTCTTTCAACTTCGGCGGCCCCTTGGCAAGCATGAGCGCGAAAATCGGAAACTCCTTCTTCTCTTTGTGCAGCTTCACCTCGAACCTGTCGGCGAGAAGAGCCTGCAGCATTTCCGGAACTTGAGCCTTACTGCTGCCTTCCGGAAGCCTCGCCAAGATATCGTAGCGCTCCGTCGCCGTCCAATCGGGTCCCGAGATCAACGTCGCCTTGAACCGGTAGGCGGTGGCCAGATAGTCCCGGAGCGACAGACCGACTCCACGGACCTGCGCACCGTCAAAGTGAAGGCCGGCGGCCACTTGTCCCGGCGCGGGGGCGAAAGGCCTGACGGAAGCCACCTCGAACTGCGGAGATTGCGCGAGAAGCAGGCCGGTCAGCGAAATCGCGAGAACAGCTTTTCGCATAAAACTTCCCGGCACAATTTTACTTCAACTCCGCAATCATCGCATCCACCTTCTGGACCGCGAGTCCACCCGCGGCCCAGTGATAATCGCCGACTAGCACTTTCGAAATTTCGTCCCTGCTCGCGCCCGCCCGAACCATGCCTTGGATGCGATCGCGCATCGACTGGAATGCGTTTCGGAACTTCAGAATCCCCGCGCGATCCGACACCGGTGTTGGAGCTGGATTTTGATATCGCGATTCCAGGGCACGGCATCGCCACCCGTATGGCCGCGTCCGTAATACCGCGCACGCACCTCTTTTCTGCCTAAATACACCGACATATCATCGGCGAACGTCACCCGCGCCAAACCCGGCATTCAACAGCGCCATGTTCGCGCGAGCGTTGCGATGCGAGACCACCTCCGCGTTCATCGCCAGCATCTTCGCGTTGCCGCCCGAATGATCGTCGCGCTGGTGGGTGTCGCGATTCAGGTTGAACATGTCATCCACCAAAATGACCCTCGCCGGTGACTTCCACTGCCACGTTTGCTCCGCCCACGCCTTTGGTCACGCCGATCACGTATAGATCGTTCTTCGGCTTTTGAATGCCGATCGGAGGAGGCGCCGGCTGGTTCTGCGTAGCACGGAGGCGCTCTATGATAAAAGATATGCGCTTCTCGCTTCTGCTGTTCCTGTTCGTCGCCGCGGCAGTTTGGGCCCAGCCGCCAGCCTGGGTTGCGAAAAGCAACCAGAACGCACAACTCCTCATTGCGATCATGGCGCGCTATTCGCCGGAGGACGCAGCCACGAGTGGCGTTCGCGGCCTGGATGAGCAAGTCAGCACTATGTCGCCGGAGGAGCCCGAGCGCTTCCGCCGGGACACCGCGGTCGCTCGCCTCGAATTGCTAAAACGATTGGCGCTGGAAAAGGATCCACTGGTGCGCCAGGATCTCGAAATTCTGATCGCGCAGGCCGATCGCGACATCAAGGCATCGGAAGCGCAAGAGCGCAATCTGCTGCCCTACGCCGACGTTGCAGGCACCATTTTCTTCGGTGTCAAGAGTCTACTGGACGATCAAATCACCCCCGATCGCCGTCCCGCCGCACTGATCCGGCTTCTCAAATACACCGGCGTCCAGCCAGGATTTGAACCGCTCACGCTCCAGGCCGAAGCGCGCTTTCGCGAAAAGCTGAATACGCCAGGACTCCTCGGGCCGCCCAAGGCGAAAGTCGAGAAGAATCTCGAAAACACCCAAGCCTACATCACTGGGATCGGTTTGCTCCTCGAAAAATACAAGATTCGCGGCTATCAGGATGCATTCGCCAAGTTGAAAGAGCAACTCGCGTCCTATGACGGCTTCGTCCGCAAAGAAGTGTTGCCCGCGGCGCGCAGCGACTTCCGGTTGCCGCCCGAGCTGTATGCCATCTCGCTGTCCAATTACGGCATCGATTATTCGCAGGACGAGCTCACGCGCCTGGCTCACCAGACGTTCACGGAACTGCAAAGCGAGATGCAGCCCATCGCCGCAAAAATCGCGAAGGAGCGCCATCTGCCGTCGTCCGATTATCGAGACGTGATCGCAACGTTGAAGAAGGATCAGATCCCGGGCGACCAGGTTCTACCGCACTACCAAAAGCGGCTGGCCGAAATCGAGGCCATCATCCGGCGCGAGCATCTGGTGACGCTGCCCGATCGTCCCGCCATCATTCGTCTTGCATCCGCCGCCGAGACCGCGCAGCAACCCGCCCCCCACATGGTTCCACCGCCATTGATCGACAATCGCGGGGAGCGCGGCCAGTTTGTGCTTCCGCTCGAAACAACCGGAAAGGGCGGGGAAACGCTGAAGTATGACGACTTTTCTTTCGCCGCCGCTTCTTGGACTCTGACCGCGCACGAAGCGCGGCCCGGCCACGAGCTGCAATTCGACGCCATGGTGGAACGTGGGGTATCGCTCGCACGCGCACTGTTCGCCTTCAACAGCACCAACGTCGAAGGCTGGGGACTCTATTCGGAGTCGTACATGTTGCCTTACATGCCCGATGACGCCAAGCTGGTTTCACTCGACTACCGCATGCTGCGTGCCGCGCGTGCATTCCTCGATCCGGAATTGCAGCAGGGCAAAATCACGCCCGAGCAAGCCATGCAGGTTTTGGAAAAAGACGTGGTGTGCTCGCCTGCTTTCGCCACTGAAGAGGTGGAACGCTACACCTTCCGGGCGCCCGGCCAAGCCCCATCGTATTTCGACGGCTACACGCGACTGCGCGAAATCCGCTCCGCCGCCGAACAAGCTCTCGGCCCCAAGTTCAATGTCCAGCGCTTCCACGATTTCATCCTGTCCCAAGGCCTGCTTCCTCCGGATTTGTTGCGCAAGGCTGTACTAGAAGACTTCGTTGCTACCGCCAGCCACCAATCACCAGCCACCAGCAACTGACCGATATAATGTTGATCGATGGAAAAACAGATGTTCGAAAAAGGCATGAGCATCCGCCGCGACATCTTCGGCGAGGAGCTTGCCGATAAGGCCTGGGCGTCCGCCGATGATTTCAACCGTCCGTTCGAAGAGCTGGTCAATCAATATTGTTTCGGCGAAATCTGGGCGCGGCCTGGCCTGGATCGCAAGACGCGCAGCATCGTCACGCTCTCGATGCTCACCGGTCTCAATCGCCCCAATCAGATTCGCGCGCATGTGAAGGGCGCCATCGCCAACGGCGTCAGCAAGCAAGAGTTGCAGGAGCTGTTTCTCCAAGCCGCCATCTATTGCGGAGTACCGGCCGCTGTCGATAGTTTCCGCATCGCTCGCGAAGTCTTCAAGGAGATAGGGATCTAGCGATTGATGCTCCCCGCCTGTGGCCGCGCCCTGTATGGCGTCGCCTTGAACTTCCGCGCCGAGCTGGAACGCCTAACCGGGCAACTTCCTGTTGCACCGGTCCTCTACCTTCGGCCTCGCAACACGTGGAACTCGAGCGGCGCCGCGATTCGAATGCCGGCCGATGCGAAAGCGCTCAAGATGGCCGGTACCATCGGCGTCGCGATCGGCTCGGGATTCGTGGCCGTCAACGATGTAAGCATTCCTCACGAATCGTACTTTCGCCCGGCGATCCGGCAGCGCTGCCGCGACGGATTTTGCGTCATCGGTTCCGACATCACCGAACGCATGCCCGAGGAAATTCGAATCTCGATCAACGGCGAACTTCGATGCCGCGCGAACATTGCGGATCTGGTGCGCCCTATCGATCGGTTGATCGCGGACATAAATGAATTTCTGATTCTTCAGCCCGGCGACATCTTGCTTGTCGGCGAGCCTCCCGATGCGCCTCGCGCGCATGTTGGCGATCGCGTCCGTGTTGAAATCGATGGCCTGCCCGCGATCGAGAACGAGGTCGTTTCCGAATGAAGCGCGCCCGTATCGCTTATGCCGGCGCGATCCATCGCGTGACCGAAGGCGACCCGCGCCTCGCTTCTGGAAATCCGCTGGTCTGGCTTCCGCCCGTCGAGCCAGGAACCATTTTCGCTCTCGGCCTCAACTACGCCGATCACGCCAAGGAACTTTCCTTCAAAGCTCCCGACGAACCACTGGTTTTTTTGAAAGGCCCGCAAAGCTTGTGCGGGCATCTTGGACAAACACGGCGCCCGGCCGGAGTTACGTACATGCACTATGAGTGCGAACTGGCCGTCGTGATCGGAAAAACTGCGCGCAAAATCGCTCGAGCCAAGGCCTACGATTATGTCGCCGGCTACACCGTTGCGAACGATTACGCCATTCGCGATTATCTGGAGAACTATTACCGCCCCAATTTCCGGGTGAAGAGCCGCGACTTCGCAACGCCCATCGGTCCGTGGTTGGTCGACGCCGCGGACGTCCCCGATCCAATGAACCTGCGATTGCGGACGCTGGTGAACGGCAAGGTCACCCAAGAAGGCAACACGCGCGACATGATTTTCGACATCCCTACGTTGATCGAATATCTGAGCGGCTTCATGACGCTCGCGCCGGGCGATATCATCTTGACCGGAACACCCCAGGGCCTGGCCGATGTCAGAGTGGGCGACGAAGTGATCACCGAAATCGAAGGCATCGGCAGTTTACAAAACACGATTATCGGCGAGCCGGAGGAACAGAAACATGTTGGATGACCGAAGTATTCAGGACGCTGCCAAACGTCTAGACGAATCGGAGCGGGCCCGAACACAGATCCGCCAGCTTTCGATCCAGCATCCGGCCATGACGATCGACGATGCCTACGCCGTGCAGAAAGCCTGGGTTGACTTGAAGACCAAGGCCGGGCGCGTGGTGAAAGGCCACAAGATAGGACTGACGTCGAAGGCCATGCAGTATTCGTCCAACATCAACGAGCCAGATTACGGCGTGCTGTTTGACGACATGTTCTTCGCCGATGGCGCTAGCATTCCGGCCGAACGCTTCATCGTTCCGCGCTTGGAAGTGGAGCTGGCATTCGTTCTCGGCAAGCCGCTCAAGGGGCCGAACTGCACGATCTTCGATGTACTGAGCGCGACCGATTACGTGACGCCCGCCATCGAGATCATCGACGCGCGCATCCAGCAAGTTGACCCAGAAACGAAAGCCACTCGGAAAGTGTTCGACACCATTTCCGACAACGCCGCCGGCGCCGGCCTGGTTTGCGGGGGCCGTGTCTTCCGTCCGCTGGACGCCGACCTGCGCTGGGTCTCGGCGGTTTGTTATCGGAACGGAACGATCGAAGAATCGGGCGTCGCAGCGGCGGTGCTCAATCATCCGGCGAATGGCGTGGCGTGGCTCGCCAACAAATTTGCGGCGCACGGAGTTTCGTTGGCAGCGGGCGAAGTGATTCTTGGGGGATCGTTCACGCGCCCTGTTCCGGTGCGGCGCGGCGATACGTTCCACATTGATTACGGAACGTTCGGCTGCATTTCCTGTCACTTTGAATAAGAGACGCGCACATGGACATCAAAAAGAACATATTTAAAGCCGCGCTGAAAAGCGGGGAGCGCCCGCAGATTGGTTTGTGGTTGGGCTTAACAGATCCCATCTGCGCCGAGATCTGTGCCGGCGCAGGTTTCGACTGGCTGCTGATCGATGGCGAGCATGCACCAAACGATGTCCGATCCATCCTCACTCAATTGCAGGCCGTGGCGCCGTACCCGGTGCATCCCATCGTGCGTCCGGTATCGGGCGATGTGCAATTGATCAAGCAACTCCTCGACATCGGCGCGCAGACATTGCTGGTGCCCATGGTGGAAAGCGCCGAGCAGGCCAAGCTTTTGGTTTCGGCCATGCGCTATCCGCCGGCGGGAATTCGCGGCGTCGGTGCGGCGCTGGCGCGGGCATCGCAATGGAATCGCGTGACCAACTATTTGCACGAGGCTAACGATCAGATGTGCCTTCTGGTTCAAGTGGAAACTCGCGCGGGACTCGAAAATCTGGATGCCATCGCGGCAGTGGACGGCGTCGACGGAGTTTTCATCGGGCCATCGGATCTATCGGCGGCACTCGGGTACCTGGGTCAGCCTGGACACGCCGAAGTGCAGTATGCCATCGAAGACGCCATCCTCCGCATTCGATCGGCGGGGCGCGCGGCGGGCATTTTGAGCACCGACGAAATACGGTCCCATCATTATTTGTCGCTGGGATGCGCCTTCGTGGCGGTAGGGCTGGACGGCAACCTGCTGATGCGCGCGACGCAAGACCTGGCGAGGAAATTCATTACTTCGCTGTGACCTTGCGCTTCCAAACGTCCCAGGCGCGCTCGAAGCCATCCTGCGGCGCGGTCTTCTTAGCCTCTTCCGGCTCGAAATACTTCACATTGCCTCCGAGCAAAATCGCTTGCTCCTGCACCTTGGCGTTGATGTCGAGATAAACCGCGCGGCCAACCGCGACCTTCAGTGTTTCGCCCACGACCGCCGCGCCGTGTCCACGCATCAGCGCTGCTGGATGGTTTCCCAGTACCGTGGCGAGCGCTCGCCCGCGCTTCGGGCTGGAGACTAACATGTCGGTCATGCCGTCGACGTCGCGAATTTCGAACACCGGCACGCCCTCGCCGATGAACGCCGCCATATGCGACACCGCTCGCAGAGGCACGGAGCTGACACTGAACGGAATCACGGACGGCGAATGATCGTGCACCACGGCCATGACGTCGGGGCGCGCCCGGTAGATCTCACCGTGGATGAAACGCTCGCGATATCCAGGGCGATTGTCGTCGATTGGGTTGCTGTCGAGATCGTACTCGATGATGTCCGATGCGGTCACCAGGCCGGGCGCGAGCGAGCGCGAGAGGAAATAGTGATTCGGGTTGGCGGGATCGCGCACGCTGACGTGGCCGTAGCCATCGAGGATGCCCTCGGTCACGAGGATGTGATTGGCGGTGACGAGATCGTCGATGATGGCCTGATCGCGCGGTGGCTTCGTTGTCTGGGCCGAAGCGAGTGTGGCTACGGCGAGCAGGGCGGCGAAAAGCATCACGGCCTGGATTTTCATGCCTGGGATTCTACCATGGGGGTTATTGGTTGTTGGTTATTGGTTGTTGGTGGCTGGCAGATCGCCCAACGAGTGGCGGTTTTCTAAGTTTCGCAAAACGAAGCCAAAATGCGCGGGGCGTATGGTGATCCATGCGCTTCTATTGTAAGGGTGGGTGTCAAGAGAATTGGGGCCGGGCGAGAGGGAAGTGGATGATTCGGCTGGGGTGGGATGTGTGTGATTGGGTTGGCTTGCGCATGGATTGGATGTTTCCTGCTACAGAAGACGCAACTTTTGTACGAGGAGGCAAGGATCGGCAGGGTCGCTGGTTGACCGTGCGGAGTGCAATGATGAGCATTGAGTAGCTGAAAGAATTTAGATCTGACGGGAATTCTGGAGATTAACTATGGCCGAAATGATAGGGATACCGGATATTGCGAGGCGGCTCGGTGTGGACAGCGGAACCGTTCGTCGATTGATCGCGAGGGAGAGCGAGACTTTGCAGCTGACGATAAACCGGGGCAAAGGCGACCGGCTCCTGCTTTCGAAAGATGATGCTGATCGGCTAATCGCGAGTTATGAGGCAAGGCGGGGTCCAGTTGCAGAGGTCGGTGATGACTCCGCCAAGTTCGACCGCTACGGCTACTTTTACGTCATTCAGCTGGTGCCTGAGGCTCTTCCAAATCGCGTCAAGATCGGATTTGCCGATAATGTGGAAAAGAAGATTAGTCGAGCATAAGACAGCTGCGCCAACAGCGAAGACGCTAAAGGTGTGGCCCTGCAAACGTTCATGGGACTACGCGGTGATGGACAGCATGACGCGCCATGGATGCAAGGTGGTTCTCAATGAAGTATTCGAGGGGGACATTCAGGGGTTCATCGACCGCGGCGATCGATTTTTTGCGTTGATGCCGACTCCAGACAGCGAGCGGGAGCTATCAGAACATTCTCCGTTGTACGAGTCCGAAGACGCGGGAACCGGACCCGGTGCGGCACGCGCGTAGCTTATTCGGTTGATGCATCTTACAACCATAATAAACTTAAACTAAATATAGAGGACGCGCCCTCAGTGGTTGCGGGACGCTTCGGGCTGATTCAAAATTCGCCTCTTGCGAAATGTCACGCTCGTTTTAATCTGCCGCGTGTGCCTGTGGCTTTCTTAGGGGTTGCCGTGGAGCGCGAACGGCGCGGAGGTTGGCTCTCCATAGCGGCACGCAAGATGCGATTGATGCGCGTCTGATAACCTCGGCCGTTGGCCTTCAGCCATTCCAGAACGTCTGCGTCAAGGCGAATGGTCAACTGATGCTTCACTGGGGGCCAGGGCACGGTCGCTTTTGTGAAAAACTCGTCCCCAAGAGCCGGGATGTCGGAATAGTCGATGTCGGCATCCGTCATCCGGTCAATCCGCGCCAAGTCGCTTTTGGTAGGTTTCTTGCTCACGCGGTTTTCCTGAACGTGACGCACGGCCCGTCGAGCACCCGTTCGGCATCCTCGAAACTAAAGCCGTGCTTGGCGAGATTGCTGCGATTCTTCGCCTCATCCCATTCGCATCTCAATTGTAACTCCTTTTGTAGTTACATGCAGGAGGAGGCTATCCTGCGGCCGGCTAAACAGCTGGAGCTGTTTGGGCCTGTATAGTTCTGTTCCGGCTGGCAAGTTTGTTCAAGCCGTCGACATAGGCGCGTGCGCTGGCCTCGATGATGTCGGTGGAAACGCCGCGGCCCACCACCTTCAGGTCGCCTTGCTGCAGGTGCACGATGGCTTCGCCCATGGCTTCCGTGCCGCTGGTGACGGATCGAATGTCGTAGCGCACAAGTTTGGCCGAGCTGTTCGTGATGCTGGCGAGCGCTTTGTAGACGGCGTCGATGGGGCCGTCGCCGATGCATGCGGCTTCCTTGGCCACGCCGTTCACGCGCAACCGAACGGTTGCCGTTGGAATGGACGATGTGCCGCTGTTGATGTGCAGGTATTCGAGCTGGCAGCTCTCCTCCACCGATTGCAACTCGTCGTGAACGATGGCAAGCAAATCCTCGTCGAAAACTTCCTGCTTCTTGTCCGCGATGGCGAGGAAGCGTTGGTAGGTTTGGTTGAGTTCCTCGGGCGATAAGGTGAATCCCAGTTTTTCCAGGCGATCGCGCAGGCCGGCGCGGCCGGTGCGCGCGGTCAGCACCACACGGCTCTCGCGCAGACCGACGTCTTCGGGAAGCATGATCTCGTACGTCTGGCGGTCCTTCAAGAATCCATCCACGTGAATGCCGGAGCTGTGTGAGAACGCGTTCGATCCGACGATGGCCTTGTTCGGCGGCACCGCAATGCCCAGCATTTCGGCCACGAGCGAGCTGGTGCGATAGAACTCGCGGGCTTCGATGCCGGTGTGGACTTGGAAATAGTCGGCGCGCGTGCGGATCGCCATGACGATTTCCTCGAGCGACGCATTGCCGGCGCGCTCACCGATGCCGTTGATGGTCGCTTCCACTTGGCGTGCGCCGTTCTGAATCCCGGCCAGTGCGTTGGCGACGGCGAGTCCAAGATCGTCGTGGGTGTGAACGCTGATGGTCGCGCGGCCAATGTTCGGCACGTGGGTTCGGATGCCGTGGATCAGCGCCCCGTATTGCTCCGGGACGGTGTAGCCAGTGGTGTCCGGAATGTTCACCACCGTAGCGCCCGCGTCGATGACGGCTTCGAGCATTTCATAAAGGAACGCGGGATCGGAGCGGCCGGCGTCTTCGGCGTAGAACTCGACGTCGTCGACGAAGGACTTCGCGAGCTTGACCGCGTCGACGGCCATCTTAAGGATGGTCGCGCGCTTTTCGGCGAGGGTGCGGCCATAGCGCTCGTCGCGAAACTTGCCCATCACGTGGATGTCGGACGCGCCGATGCCGGTGTGAATGCGCGGGCGTTTGGCTTTTGCGAGAGCCTTGCCACACGCGGTGATGTCGTCGGGGACGGCGCGCGAGAGGCCGCAGATGGACGGCCCCTGGATCTCCTGAGCAATCTGGCGGACGGCTTCGAAGTCGTCAGGCGAGGATGCGGGATAGCCAGCCTCGATGATGTCCACCTTCAGCAGGGCGAGCTGCCGCGCAATGGTCAGTTTCTCTTTGCTGCCGAGGCGCGTTCCGGCCGCCTGTTCACCGTCGCGGAGGGTGGTATCGAAAACAGCAACTTTGTCGGATGGCATGGATCCTTTCTACCAGCTCCCTCACGGTCGCGGCTCTGCTTTAATATTCGCATCCATCTAGTCGTATCGGGCGACGCGCAATAATGAGCGTGGATGCCGCGTGAGACGCTGCTCGACTTCTTTGACGACTTTGCGGGGTTAGATGACGAGTTCCTGATCTATGACGATGGGTTCCACGCACGGACGTATCGGTATCGCGAGATCGCGCGGCGGGCACGGGGTTTTGCGGCGAAGCTCCGCGAGCGGGGGATCGGGCGCGACGAGAAGATCATTCTTTACGGAGAAAATCGGCCGGAGTGGATTGTCGCGCTGTGGGGATGTCTGCTGGAAGGCGTGATCGCGGTTCCGATTGACTATCGTTCTTCGCCGGAGTTTGTCGAGCGGATCAAGGCGATTGTTCGCGCGCGTTTGGTTTTGAGCGGTGAGGAAACCGGCATGTACGACGGCGATGGACCCAGTCGTCCGGCCGCGATCACGAAAGATCAGACCGCCGAGATCATCTTTACTTCCGGCGCCACCGCGGAGCCCAAGGGCGTGATCATCACGCACCGGAACATTCTCGCGAATATTGTTCCGGTGGAAAACGAGGTCAAGAAGTACCTTCGTTATGCGCGGCCGTTCGCGCCTATCCGCTTTCTGAACCTGCTGCCGTTGAGCCACATGTTCGGCCAAGCCATGGCGACGTTCATTCCGCCGATGCTCGCGGGCGTTGTGATTTTCATGCGCGGGTTCCATCCGAACGAGATTCTGCGGCAGATCCGCACCCGGCGCGTCTCGGTGCTGGTGTCGGTGCCGCAGATTCTGGAAATCCTGCGCACGCACTTGATGCAAACGTTCCCCGAGCTGCGCCGATGGAAGCCCACGAAAGGTCATTGGCTGCGGCGCTGGTGGCGCTATCGCAAAGTGCATCGCATGTTCGGGTGGAAGTTCTGGAGTTTTATTGTGGGGGCCGCGCCATTGCCGGCGGATCTCGAAGCGTTCTTCTCGGAGCTTGGGTTTCTTGTGATCCAGGGCTATGGGTTAACCGAGACCGCGCCGATCGTGACGCTGAATCATCCGTTTCACGCGCGCAAGGGGAGCGTCGGAAAACCGATCGCGGGTGTTCAGGTGAAGATTGCGGCCGACGGCGAGATTCTGGTGCGCGGCGAAAACGTAACGTCGGGATACTTTGAGCATCCCGAGGAGACTGCGCGGGCGTTTGAAGACGGCTGGTTTCATACCGGCGACATCGGCGAATTGAAAGAGAACGGCGAGCTCGCGATTCTGGGGCGCAAGAAGGAAATGATCGTGACGCCGGAAGGGCTCAACGTGTTTCCAGAGGATGTGGAGGGCGTGCTGAAGGCGCAGCCGGGGGTGCGAGACGCAGCGGTGATCGGAACGGATCGCGTCCATGCGGTGCTGATTTTGGAACCTGGAGCGGATGCAGAGGAGATTGTTCGGCGTGCCAACGTGCGGCTGGCCGATTTCCAGCGGGTGCGCAGTTTTTCGACTTGGCCGCATGCCGAATTTCCGCGGACGGAAGGAACCGGGAAACTCAAGCGGCTGGAGATTGCGCAGGGCGTGCCGCCGGTGGCGCGGGGAGCGGTTGATTTAGAAGTGCCGCTGGAGAATTTGACATCGCTCGAACGGGTGGAGCGCATCGTGGCGCTTGGATTAGATGAAGCAGAAATCGCGGGCCCAGCTCCGGCGTCCCCAGTATCTGCCGTCGCTGATTTCCCCACCTGGAATCGAGGAGCGCTCGCGCGCGCGGCGCGCCGCATCTTTTTACCAGGGTTCTTGCTTCCCTTGAACCGCATCTTCGCGCATGTCCGCGCCGAGGGATTGGATCATCTGAAAGGTCTGGAGCCGCCGGTGATTTTCGCCTCCAATCACCAAAGCTATATGGACGTGACGTCGATTCTGAGCGCGCT
The DNA here is from genome assembly GCA_963772905.1 of Bryobacterales bacterium. Lineage (GTDB taxonomy): Bacteria > Acidobacteriota > Terriglobia > Bryobacterales > Bryobacteraceae > Palsa-89. The sequence goes on from CAVYZD010000004.1 coordinate 510,941, forward strand.
TCCCGCGCGTTGGCGCTATCGCGTGGCGCCGGCGATGCGCAAGGAATTCTTCGAAGAACATTTTCACGGGCGGAGTTTCACGAACAGTCTGAATTACTATCTGTCCACGCTGTTCTTCAACTGCTTTCCGATCCCGCAGCGCGAACCCGGTGCGCTCGCGACACTGCGCTACATCGGCGAGCTTTCGGGCGACAAATGGTGCCTGCTCATTTTTCCCGAGGGCATCATGACGGACAAGGGCGAGATTGCGCCGTTTCAACCGGGCGTGGGAATGATCGCGTCCAAGCTCGGAATTCCCGTGGTGCCGATTCGGATTCGCGGCCTGGAGCGGGTGCTGCACAAGACGTGGAAGATGGCGCGCCCGGGGCGGGTGACCATCGCGTTTGGCCCGCCGATGGAATTGAAAGGCGGAGATTACGGTGCGTTGGCGAGGCAGGTGGAAGCGGTCGTCAGAAAGTTGTAGCGATTTAGAACAGTTCGATCTGCTCTTTGGGAGCAACCTTGGGTTTGCGCGGCGACCGTAGCGGGCTTCCCACGACGCCCAGCACCTGAATTCGCGAGAGGGCCGCTTTGGGAACGAAGATGCGCTGGTTTTGAAAGCCGGGATCGGGAGGGACCACAGAAAAACCGTAGGGCTCGAGCTGCAGGAGATTGTTCGAAAGGATCCCGTCCATCGCGTCGCCGTCACGAAAATGCATACGCAGCCACAGGCCCTCCATTTTCGGACGCGTGGTGAACAGGCGCAACTCCTTGCGCGGCTCTCCTTGCTGGAAATCGCGAACGAAGCAGACCAGCTTGACCTCGGCATACGGGACGATGCTGACCGAACCGCTTTGGGTCATCAGCTCCAAACCATCGGCCAGTTGATAGCCATTCGGATTGACGAAACCCGAGAGCGGCTCCCGTTCGAACCGCGAAACCAGTACCTTCTTGTGGGTTGAGACCCCCAAATCACTCCTTGAGCCACTTTTCTTCCAAACAAATTTGCGAATATTGTATCATTGGCAGAATGCGATCCGTTGAATCGATGTCGGCTCACGTCGCCTCATTTCTCGACTTTTGCCGCATCGAGAAGGGGTTGTCGAGGACCACGATTTCCGCGTATCGTGCTGATTTGGCACGGTTTGCTGCTTCGTTGCCATCGGGCGGCCAACCGGGCAGCCCGGAAGCTGTCCGCCGTTATATCGATTCGCTTTACCAGGCCCGCATGGCCAGCCGATCCATTGCAAGGCATATCGCGACCTTGCGCAATTTCTATGCCCACCTCATCGAGAAAGGGGCGGTGGATACCGATCCGACTGCGCACCTGACGGCGCCACGGCAGTGGCAGAGTCTTCCTAAATATCTTAATAAGCAACAGATCGATGATTTGCTGACAGCGTTCGATGGTTCCAAGCCCCAGGGCCTGCGCGACCGGGCCATGCTCGAGTTGCTGTATGCATCCGGGCTGCGGGTCTCGGAATTGTGCAGCGTCCGGGTCTCGGACCTGGAAATGAACATGGGCGTGGTTCGGGTGGTGGGGAAAGGCAACAAGCATCGGATCGTGCCGGTGGGAAAGTCGGCGCTGGCGGCAGTGGAGCGGTACCTGGGGAATGGGCGGCCGCAGATGTTGAAGGGGCGCGCGAGTCCCTACCTGTTCGTGACGAACCGGGGCAGCGCGATGACGCGCCAATGTTTTTGGACGCTGCTTGGAGCCTACGGCAAGAAGGCTGGGATTTTCCACAACCTGACGCCGCACGTCTTGCGGCATACATTCGCGACGCACTTACTGGAGGGCGGCGCGGACCTGAGAAGCCTGCAGAGCATGTTGGGCCACGCCGATATATCCACGACACAGATTTATACCCATGTCGTGCGTGCGCGGTTGCGGAGGACCGTGGACGAGCATCATCCGCGAGCTTGATCGGATTCGACCGAACGTAAGAGCGCAGCGGCCGCCGACACGATTTTGCGGCTGTGCCAAAGCGGGGCCGACTTGGGTCCCGCGCCTTCCCTGAGGAGAGGGAAACGATGAGCGATTACATGTTTATGCTCGAGAGCCACCTGAGCGCTGACCAGAGCCGGGCGGTTTCCGAGATCCAAGCGGCTGCGACGCACGGCAACCTGAACGTGTTCCTGACCGGCGGGGCGATGCGCGACATGCTGGGCGGATTTCCGATCGTCGAGATTGATTTCACTATTGAGGGCAATGCTCTCAAAGTGGCGCAGGCAGTGGCGAAAAAGACCGGCGCGAAAATCGTGTTCGAGGACGATAACCGGAAGCTGGCGCATCTGGTGTTTCCGAGCGGCGTGCACGCCACGGCCGGCATGGCGCGTCAGGAGAAATATTCCAAGCCTGGCACCAAGCCGTCGGTTCGTCCGGCCACCATTCACGAGGATCTGCGCGGGCGCGACTTCACCATCAATTCCATCGCGCTGTCGCTCAATCCGGCGTCGAAGGGCCTGCTGCTCGATCCGAATAACGGCGTCGGAGATTTGGAGCGCAAGGAACTGCGCGCGGTGAGCAATTACACGCTCTACGACGATCCCATCCGACTGCTGCGACTGCTGCGGTTCAAAGTGCGGCTCGGGTTCAATATCGAAGAGCGGACCAAGATGCAGTACGACAATGCACGCGAGGCGCAACTGGAAACGCGCATCGCGCCGGCGGATTTGCTGGAAGAGCTGCGGCACATTGCTAACGAGCCCAACTGCGCCGACATCGTCAAAGTGTTGGAAGAAGAGAAGCTGCTACATCTGTATTCGCCGGATCTGGCGGGCGCCAAGCTGAATCATCCCGGGCTGCAAAAGCTGCAGAAAGCCCGCCAACTGGTGCCGTTCGGCATCGATATTCATTTGGAGAGCATGGGGCTGTTCCTCTATTTTCTTACCGAGAAACTGCCCGCCAAGGATCGTGCGACGTTCACCAAGAGTATCGGGCTGAGCCGGCGGGAAGTGGATCAGTGGCAGAAGCTGGAGGCCAACGCGAAGAAGCTGGAAAAGGAATTGAAGTCGGCCAAGCTGCAGAAGCCGTCTAAGGTTTACCAGGCTTTGGTGGAGGCTCCCGGCGATCAGATTTTGTTCTTGCTGGCGCATTCTTCCGAGCGTCTGGTGCACGACCGCATTAAGAATTATCTGCAGAAGTATTTGCCGAGCGCTCAGGAAGTGACCGAACGCGACGTCATTGCGACGGGTGTGAAGCCCGGTACGCCCAAGTTCCAGAAGGCGCGCGAAGAGATGATTCTGACGAAGCTGGACGCGCGTCCCAAGAAGATTCCGCCACCGATGGAAGCACCCGCGCCGGGGCCTGGTTCGCCGCCGTCGGGGGGGCCGGGGCGTCCGGCTGGTCAAGGTCCTGGCAGACCACAGGGACCTGGGCCGGATCGTCCGCCAGGTCAAGGCGCAGGCCGTCCGCAGCCATCGGGTCCGGGGCGAGCGCCGGCGATGGCGCGAAAATCGATGTAGGCGAGTGTGCTGGTTCTAGCGTCCAAGTCGCCGCGGCGACAGCAGATTCTGCGTGACGCCGGAGTGCCGTTCGGTGTCCGTTCGGCCGACCTCGAAGAAGAGCGCGAGCCGGATGAATCGCCAATCGATTATGTGCGCCGTCTGGCGGAGGAGAAAGCCCGTGCGGTGCCGATGTATGCGAGCGAAGTTGTTCTGGGCGCCGATACCGTGGTTGTGATCGATGGTGAAGTGCTCGAAAAGCCCAAGAGCGAAGCCGATGCGGCGCGAATGCTGGGCCTGCTGTCGGGCCGGGAGCACGAAGTCATCACCGGCATCTGCTTGCACTCCGTTACGCGCACCATCATCGACACCGCTATCACGCGCGTTCACTTCGTCCCCCTCACGCACAAGGAGATCGAAGCCTACGTGGCAACCGGCGAGCCGATGGACAAAGCCGGGGGTTACGCGATCCAGGGGCTGGCTTCGAAATTCATCGATCGCATCGAGGGATGCTACTTTAATGTGGTCGGATTGCCGATTGCTCTGGTGTATCGGCATCTAAAAGAGCTAAGATAGGACCATCCGCGCCGTTCCTTGCGCGCTTCTGCTGGCGGCCGTGCAGTTGCTAGAAGCGCAGACCATCTTTAATCCTGCTCCTTCGCGTATCGTTGGCCAGGCCGTGCTGCAGCAGCAGGGAGTGCTGACTGCGATTGCGCCGAATCTCGTCGAGGGCAGGGAATTCAACAACCCGCAGGCAATCGCCGTGGATGCAACGGCGAACCCTCCGATTCTCTACGTCGCCGACTTCGGCAACAACCGGGTTCTCGCGTGGAAGAATGCTTCGGCCTTTACCAAGGGCGATTTCGCCGATTTGGTGATCGGCCAGCGCGATTTTCTGTCGACAGGTCCGGAAGGCCCGAACGCGGATCTGAGCACGGGGCTTTCTTCGCCGGTCGCCTTAGCGGTGGATTCCGCCGGCAATCTATATGTCGCCGATGCGGGCAATAACCGCGTGCTGCGATATCCGCGACCGTTCACCCAAACCGGCGCATTGCTGGCGGTGGATCTGGTGATCGGCCAGGCGGACTTGAGCGGGAATTCTTTGAACGCGGGTTCCGCGGGCCCTACAGCAAGCGGGCTGGCATTCACGAGCGGCAGCAGCGTTTTTCGCGCTGGCCTTGCGTTCGATGCGCAAGGGAATCTGTGGCTGTCCGATCCTGGCAACAACCGCGTGCTGCGATTTCCAGTGAGCGAACTCGGCCCCGGGGCTTCTAACCAGCCGGCGGCTGACCTGGCTCTCGGGCAGAACGATTTCTTTTCGAGTACGCTTGCACCCAATCCAACGCGCAGCGGCAAGAATTATCTTTTGCAGCCCGCCGGACTGGCCTTCGATCCCTCGGGACGGCTCTTCGTCGCCGACGGCGCGAATCGAGTGCTGGTTTACACACCGCCTTTTGCCGTGGGTGAGTCCAGCGCGCGGATTATGGGCGTGGTTATCACGGCCAACGCTCCTCCCGTGAGCGCAAGCACGCTTGGCTCCGCACAGTCGGTGTTCTTTGTCGGAAGCAATCCGTATGTCGTCGACACGAGCAACGCGCGTATTTTGGGATACCTTCCGTTCAATCAATGGCCGGCGGAGAGCGTAGCATTTTCGCCACCGGCCACGGTGGTGATCGGGCAAACTAGTTTTCAATCCTCGCAATCGAATCAAGGCCTGGCGCGGCCGAACGCGGCGACACTGGCAGGTCCGGTGGGCGCGGTTTTCGATGGTACAGGACAGCTTTATGTCGTGGATTCGGGGAACAATCGCGTGCTCGCGTTTCCGCAATCGAACGGTGCGTTCACCGCTGCCGCGCGCGTTCTCGGCCAGCTCGACTTTCAATACAACTCGCTCAACCTGATCGATGGCCGCGAAGTCGGCTTCAGCGGCAACACAGGATCGTGCAGTGTCGAGGGTGCGCTTCCGTTCTTCTTGGGAGGCAGCGCGGTGATCGACGCGTCCGCCACTCCGCCGCACCTGTATATCGCGGATCCGCTGAACAATCGCATTTTGGGGTATCAGGACTACCGCAAAGTGAACGCGAACGCTCTGGCCGATCTCGTGATCGGGCAGCCGGATTTGATGACGGCGCTGGTGAATTATCCGACCAACAGTCCCACGCAAGCTAACGCCCAAGGGCTGTGGTCGCCGGAGGGCTTAGCGGTGGATGCGAAGGGCAACCTGTATGTCGCCGATGCCTGCAACGCGCGCGTGGTTCGCTTTCCCGCGCCGTTCGCACAAACGGCGGGCGTGATGCCGAGCGCCGATCTCGCGCTGGGCCAGGCGAGCTTGTTCGGACAACCGATCAAAGACACCAGCATTCAGACGATGAAGAGCGCTTACGGCCTGGCGTTCACGGCTGCGGGGGACTTGGTTGTTTCGGACACGCTGGCCAACCGCATTCTCTATTTCCAGAAGACTGCCAGCGGCGATTTCGAGACCGGCGAATCGGCGAGCAATGTTTTCGGACAGCCAGATTTCGGCTCGTCGCTCGCGACAGTCTTGAACGGTCCGCATTTGATCGCGGCCGACGCGAACGATCAACTGTATGTCGCCGATACGGGCAACAATCGCATCGCCGCGCTGCCCAGCGTGCCAACGGCCGGCAACAATCCGCCGGTGCTGTTTGCAATCCCGCAGTTGACGAATCCGTACGGCGTTTTCGTCAATCAGACGACGGGCGAGATCTGGGTCGCCAACACGGGCGGCAACCAGTTGCTGCGTTATGCGAGCAGCGCCGCCATCATTACAAACGGTGCGCCGAGCGCGACTCTGGGAGTGTTCGGGCCGCTGTCGCTGGCGCTTGATCCATTCGGCAATCCAATCATCGCCGAGGGCGCGACCAACCGCGTCTCGTTTCACTACCCGGCAATCGACTACACCACCTCGGCGGGCGGAGTGCCGAATCGATTGTCGGGCAACGCCGCGAATTTCTTCGGCCGATTCGCTCCGGGGATGCTGGCGACGATTTTCTCGTTCCCCGCCGCGCCGTTCGGATCCAAGACTGCGTCGTTTGCAGGAATGCCGGTCCCGCCGATACTCGGCGATGTGCAAGTTACCGTCGGTGGAATCGCCGCTGCGCTGACCCTGGTCTCGCCGGGCCAGATTAACTTTCAGGTTCCGGAAGCGACGCCGACCGGAGTGGTTAAGGAGATCCAGGTGGACCAGGTTTCGACCGGGCAAGTTCTCGCGAGCTGGCTGTTTCGCATCGATGCAGAGTCCCCCGGATTGTTCACCGTGGACGGCAGCGGATCGGGGCAAATCGCGGCGTTGAACCAGGATGGCTCACTCAACAATGGCGCGAATCCGGCTAAGGCAGGAAGCGTGGTGACTCTCTATGGCACCGGCCAGGGTCTCATCGCGGGAATGCCCCCGGATGGACAGCCGGCGCATGGGTTGATCCAGACGCCCGAGACTCCGCAGGTGTTCATCAATTCCGGATACGTGCCGGCCGGATATGTGCTGTACTCGGGGCTGGCGCCAGGGTTTGAGGGACTGTGGCAGATCAACGTCCGGATTCCCTCGGACGTGCCGCCGGGCGACGCGATCGTGTTCATCACATACGGGGGAATCAACAGCATTCTCGATCCCAACGGGATCCGGCGGCTGACGACGATCAGCACGACGCCGTAGCATCGCAGCTAAAGGCCGGAGCCGCGCTGACCGATGACTGTGATAGGCGGTATTGCATTGAAAACGGATACACTTCAGGACGTGCAGGCGGAATTTCTCGCGAGCTTGAACCATGAGCTGCGCACGCCCCTTAGCGGCATCCTCGGCATGACGGATCTGCTGCTCGAGACTTCACTCACCGAGGACCAGCGGGAATACGCCGGCGCCACCCGCGTATGCGCGGAAAACCTGCTCGAAATCCTGAACGTCACATTGGAATACTCGGCCCTCTCCGGCAATCAAGTGAGGCTGGAGGAAGTAGAGTTTTCGGTGCGCGATACCTTGCAGGGAGTAGTGAACGAATTCGGGGTCAAAGCGCAAGCGAAGGGGCTGCGCCTGGCCGCTACCTGGGATGCGGGCCTGCCGGAAGTGGCCGTGGGCGATGCGCTGCGGCTTCGCCAGATCCTTTGGCACTTGGTTGGGAACGCGGTCAAATTCACGAGGGAAGGCGAAGTGCAAGTGCGGGCATCAGCGGCTGGTTCGGGCGCGCGGCAGATGATCCTGAGCATCGAGGTACGCGACACCGGGATTGGAATTATGCCCGAGCAGCTCAGCCGGATCTTTCAGAGTTTCCGGCAGATCGAGACGGGGCTGTCTCGAAGCCACGGAGGCTTGGGGCTGGGACTGGCGGTGACTCAAAAGCTGGTGGAGTTGCTTGACGGCACGATTCTGGTGCAGAGCGAACTCGGCCGGGGAAGCGTCTTTACGGTCCATACGCCGTTTAGAGTTCCGGCGAGTGCGGAATGCCGTCTCGTTGAAACGCGAAAGAGCAAGGGCCGGGTCCTGGTGATCGACGACAACAGGGTGGCGCAAACCATTGCGAGCCATGCGCTGCGAAGGCAGTCGTACGAAGTGCAGTGCGCAGGCGACGGGTTGGAGGCGCTGGATGCGGCTTCGAAGTCGCGCTTCGACGTAATTCTGATGGATCTGCAGATGCCGGGCTGGGATGGATTTGAGACCGCCGCGCGTATTCGAGAGCTCGTGGCTTATCGGGACACGCCGATTATCGCTGTGACCGCCAACTGTTCGGACGAGAATCGCGCGCGCTGCGCCAGTTGCGGGATGCAGGACTTCTTAGCGAAACCCGTGCGCACCAGGGATCTGGTGCAGGCGGTGGAGAAGTACCTGGAGCAGGAAACAGTGGTGGGCTGAGGGAATCTCAGTCCTTCATCGATTGTTTGAAGTTGCGAATTCCTTCGCCGAGTCCCTTGGCAAGCTCCGGGATCTTGCTGGAACCGAACAAAAGAACGGCCAGAACCAGGATCACTAGCAGCTCCGGCATTCCGATACTTTCAAGCATTTCGTTGCTCCTTCTTATCTCTAACGCTATCTTACTGAACGACGTACTCCGTGTCCAGCTCGGTTACAATGAGGATTGTTCCGCATTGACAATTCCCACGTCTACCGTGCCGAACGGCTAGAACAGTTCTCCTGGCTGCAGCATGGGTTCGGCACGCGGTTGAGCGCGGGATGGCCCGATGCCACTGGATTGGCCAGCGCCAAGCAGATTCACTCAGATCAAGTGCTGAAAGCCACGCAGCCTGGTGACTGTGGCCATGGTGACGCCCTCATTTCCGATCAACCGGGGGTGACTGTCGCAATTCGAACCGCCGACTGTCTGCCAGTGGTCATTGTGGATCCTCGAACACGGGCCGTGGCTGCGGTTCACGCCGGTTGGCGCGGTGTGGTGGCCCAGATTGTGCCGAAGGCGGTGGAAGCCATGCGGTTGGAATTTGGGAGCCGGGCGGAGGATCTTGAGATCGCAATCGGTCCCGGAATCGGCCCGTGCTGCTTCGAGGTGGGGCCTGAGGTGGCGCTTCAATTTCGGGCTTTCTTTCCGGAAAGAAACGACTTAGAGGGGCGCGCGCGAGTTGACTTGGCCGAGACGATTGCTCGGCAGTTGAGACGAAATGGCGTCACAACGAGTCAAATCAATACGTCGGGGCTTTGCTCTTGCTGTAATCCCAAGCTATTCGAGTCTTATCGCAGGGATCGGGAAAATGCTGGCAGGATGGTAACTGCAGTTGGTAAATTAATGATTTGAAAGAGGGCACAGAGATTGCGCCCTCTTCCAGATGTCTGCGTTAGGCGGCGTGTACCAGGATGTCTTCGAGCGAGTCGGAACCTTCTTCTTGATTCCGGTCCGCGATTTCCTGGCACTGGATGCAGTAGGCAGCCCATGGCACGGCGTGTAAGCGCTTGATACTAATGTCCTCCTCGCAGTGCAGGCACACACCGTACGTACCTTCGTCGATGCGATGCAGCGCCGCGCGGACATTCCGCAAGAGGTTCGATTCGCGATCCAAATTGCGAATTGCAAGCTCCCGTTCGGCAGCATTCTGGACCTCGTCCAACGCGTCCGGGCTCTTCTCAATTGCGATACCTTCACGGTTCCGTAATACCTGTGCCAGTTCAGCCTGTTTAGTTTCCAGGACTTCTTTGAATTTGTTTAGTTCGGTCTTCGTCATTGGGTTAACTCTCTTTCTTCTAATTAGTTACTTCACTTCAACTGTCAATTCGTTTAGACGTGCAAAGCTCCTGAAAGGTTCAAGACGTTACAGCAAATTACTGAACTATGATGAACTCTAGAGCTTAACGGCCCATGGCAGCGCCCATCGGCCGGAGAGGTTCGCAGTCGGGCTCTCAAAATCATACCACATCCGCTGAGCAATTCAAGTGCCAGGTTGCGTTTTGCCCGCCGGGGCTGAGGAGGGCTACAGCTTTCCACCCTAGATATCCCCTCACGCCTAACATTTGTGTCATATCGACCTTCCGTATGCAAACGTTTATGGTGTGCGTAGAAAAAGCGACACCAAAGCTACTCGCCTCCTGATATATACTGATTACCTCCCGGCCAGTAGATATTTCTGGACCGCTTGAAGGCGGCCACCCCAAGCGGCCAAATTCAACCATGCGGGCGTCACCTGGTTCCAAGGCACATGGTTCAAAGCTACGTAGGTGCGCCGCCCTATTGCTTCCTCTCGTTTTTTTCTTCCTAGGATGGGCGATGCTTCCGCAAGCGGGGCTCGAAGACGACGAAGCGCTGTTCGCAGCACCTCTGGTTCATTCGCCCGCGGCAGCCATCTTTTCCGTCCAGGTTTTCCACAAGCAATTGCCTTTGATGCTACTGACCTACCTGGGGGCTCTAAAATCTGCGCTGTACTTTTCGATCTTCCAGATCGCGCGTCCCTCCTTACCGGCGGTTCGTTTGCCGGTTCTCACAATAGGTAGCCTGACGGTGTGGCTCTTCATTTGGTTACTGGAAAGAACCGGCGGGCGGGCGGTGGCTTGGGTGGGCGGCCTGTTGATCGCCACTGACACGATGTTCTTGATGACGACGTGCTACGACTGGGGGCCGGTGGCGCTGCAGCATCTGCTCACGCTGTCGGGCATGGTGCTGGTGTTCAAGTTCGCTGCGGACGAAAAGCGATGGGCTTTGTTTTTGGGATTCCTGTGTTTCGGATTGGCGCTGTGGGACAAGGCTCTGTTCCTGTGGATTTTCGGCGGATTGATTGCCGCGACGCTTGTGGTCTTTCCGCGCGAGCTGTGGGCGCGCTGCTCGCTGAAGAACCTTGGACTGGCCGCCGCGGGTTTGTGCTTGGGCGCGCTTCCGCTGATCGTCTACAACGCCGCATCGAACCTGACGACGTTACGGAGCAATTCGTCCTTCAGCGTTGCGCAGCTTCCGAGCCGGTTGCACGCGTTGCGGATCACCTGGGACGGCGAGATTCTGTGGGGCTACATGGTTCACGCGCCGTGGTCGCCCGGCACGCCGCGAGCAGCCGACACTGCGCTGGAACGGATGTCCGGCATGTTGCATTCGCTTGGGGGATTCCGTTATCACAACCAACTGGAGCCGGCGTTCTGGGTGGCGGTGGCGCTGCTGCCGCTACTTTGGTTCACGAGCGCGCGCAGGCCGATGCTGTTCTGCCTGATCGCGATGGCTGCGGCCTGGTTTCAGATGGCGATCACGAAGGACGCTGGGTTGGGCGCGCATCACTTGGTGTTGCTGTGGCCGCTGCCGCAGTGGTTCGTGGCAGTGGCGCTGGTGGAAGCGTCGCGCTGGCGGGCGCTTCGATGGAGGAACGTGGGCGCTTGGGCGCTAGCGGCCGCGACGGTCTTTCTGATCGGCGAGAATCTTCTGTTGACCAACGAATACTTCTACCAATTGACGCGCTATGGGGCGTTGGGCAGTTGGAGCGACGCCATCTACCGGCTGTCTGACGAGGTGGGTGCGATGCCGGCGGATCACTTTGCGATTGACGATTGGGGCATTGCGAACAGCCTGGCGGTATTGCGCGGAGGAAGTGCATCGATCGCCTTGGCCAACGAGCCCTTCACGCGCGAGAGGTTCGCGGATGACATTTGGATTGGCCACACGCGCGATTACGAGCAACGGGCCGGTGTGAACGAACGCATTGTTCAGGCGGCGCGCGCGGCTGGATTTGAAAAGCAGCTCATCCAGACGGTGCCGGATCGCTATGGCCGGCCGGTGTTCGAGATCTTTCGTTTTGTGCGCTAGCGCTATTTCGAGTTGCGCGGCGCCAGAATCTCGGTCAGGTAGTCGTGGCTTCCGGGAATCCGTTCTAGATGCGGATAACGCAAGCCGCCTGCATATTGAAGTTCGCGGGATTCTACTGTGTCGAAGTTGCGAACGATCAGTGAGATCTTGCCGTTCTTGGGATGCGCGATGGCTTCGCTTAACACGTCCGGGGAGAAGACGCGCCCATCTACGGCCAGAATCGTCATCTGCGGTCCGAGGCCCGCGTCGTAGGCTGGTGTTCCAGGTGAGACGTCGGAGATGCCGCCGTCTTTCCGCACATCGATGCCAATGGAATACGCAGCAAAAAAGACGGGAAACGCAGGGGCCCAGCCTGATTCGAAAGGCGCGTTGTTCGGGGTCGCGTTATACACCAGGCGCCAACCGGCAGCCTCCAGGCCATCGGTGGGCGGCTTGGGGTTCACCTGATAGATACGCGTCTCGAAGAACGAGTGCCAGTCGTAAGGAACGATCGCCGCGAGCGCCGCTTCGACATCTTCGCGCGTGTAGGGGGCGACGATTGTGCCGGTGTCGCGCTGGCCGAAAAAGCTGCGCAGGAAATCGTCCAGCGAAAGCCGATCCTGCGATTGTTCGCGGATGATGGTATCGGCGCGGAGCCAGATGAGAGCGCCCTCGTCGTAATAATCCTGGCTGCGGCGCAATGAAGACCAGCCGCCGCTCACCGATCGCAGCACCCAGTCTTCGGTGGCTGTGTCGACCAGCGGTGTGGAAGTGCGAGCAGCTTCCTGCGAATAATGCGCTGCGACGCGCCCCAGTTCATCGCGCATGAAGGCGGCGTCATTGAAGCCAGCGCGAGTGGCCAGCAGGTCGCCTATGTATTCGTTCAGTCCCTCATACACCCAGAGCAGGGAGGTGCGCTCCGGGCCCTGGTAGTCGGGCTTGGAGTACAGCTCCGCCGGGCGCCGGTATTTCCCGTCCCAGGAATGCGACTGTTCATGGGCGAGAAGCGGCCACCCGAATTTTTCGAGCTGATCTTTCTTGGATAGCCCGGCGTCACCGATGGCGTCGTAGGGGGAATCCTCATGTTCGAGTCCGTCGAAGGGCCGCGCTTCGCTTTGCGACACGAGCAGGTGCATGGTTTGCCAATGGCGGAAGCCGAACATCGCCCGATCCTGGTCGATCAGGTTTGCAAACAAGCTGAAGGCGTGAGCGTCGTCGGCCTTGTCGACAGCGGACTGGCTATCGCCGGTGATGTCGAGCTCGGCCGCCCAGCTCGAGGCCAGAGGGACTGCGCGGAAGAACTCGCCTGCGAGCACGGGTGAATCGATCAAACGCTCCAGCGAGACCGGGGCAAAATTCAGGCGGGCGCCGGTTTCACCGGTGACGTGCAGCGCGCTCCCTTGCTTCCAACCGGCAGGCAGCAGAACTGACGGCTGAATCATAAGCTTCTGTTTGTCGATACCGCGCGGATACAGCACCGCGGCATTCCAGGCGAGCAAGAGTTGATGATCGGAGATCGTGTTTTCGAGCAACGTGTCGAACTCCACTGTGATGTTGTTGACGCCCGGCGGCACCTCGACATGGATGGTGTTGATCTCGTCGGGATCGCGGGTCCAGGCCAGTGACTCGTTGGCGGCGCGGATCCGAAGCGCGGCCAATTGCTGGATGGGGCCGGTGGGTCCGTGTTCGCCCGGAATCCAACGCGGAAATGCGAGCGCGAGTGCGCCGGGATGGACGCTGATTTCTTCACGCACGAACGCGATTCGCCGGGCGGCTTGGCTTTCATCGACGAGTAGCTTCATGGGCGCCGATGCGTCCTGGGCACTCGCGGCTCTTGCGAGCGCGATCATACAAAGGCCAATCGTGGTGCCGGTGGGGAAGAGCATGATGAGGGCAATTGTAGCGCGCGGTTAGAATGGGGGACGCAGCATGGAACACGAGCACACTCACGAGGCGATTCGTCAAAGACTCGCGGCCGAACCCGTGCAGAGCTACCTGAGGGACTGGGTCTATGGCGGCATCGACGGCACGGCGACTACATTCGCGATCGTGGCGGGAGTCGTGGGGGCGCACCTGGCTCCGCGCGTGATCCTGATCCTGGGCGGCGCAAATCTAATTGCGGATGGATTCGCGATGGCGGCAGGCAACTACCTGGCGACTCGGTCGGAGCTCGAGGAATTTCGCCACGCTGAAGCGGTGGAGCGCCGGCACATCAAGACCGTTCCGGAGGGGGAGCGCGAAGAAGTCTCCGAGATTCTGCGAGGGATGGGAATTGTTGGCGAGCTGCTGGAACGGGTGGTTGCGGCGGTGACTGCGGATCGCGATCGTTGGGTCCGCATGATGCTGCGCTACGAATATGGACTGCCCGCGTCGGTGCGATCGCCGTGGCGGGCGGCGGGATCGACGTTCTCGGCGTTTCTGCTTTGCGGTTTGGTGCCGCTGGTGCCGTTCGTAGCCGGACTGAACGGCGCATTCCTGGTAGCGTCGACGGCGACGGGGCTGATGTTTGTCTTGATAGGCGCGCTCAAGAGCCGATGGTCGATCGAGCCGTGGTGGCAGTCCGCTGTCGCGACTCTTGCGATCGGAGGCGGGGCTGCGGCGGTCGCCTACGCGATCGGAGCCTGGCTGCGCGGCATCGCGGGCTAGGGACTAATGGGCCTGGGAGCGCCGCCAGGCGAAATATCCGTCCAAGACTTCGAGCTTCTGAAGATTCGGAACATCGATGGCCTTTGACGGATCGTCCAGGTTCATCACCTGAGCGCTCGTGTTCGTAAACGCCGGCCACTTCGGCAGCCCAGCTCCATTGGGATCGCCCTTCTTGGCGAAGTTCACCCAGTAGGAAGTTATTTCGTCCGACACCGTGCGATCGGACGCCGTCGCGGGCATGCCGGGCGTGAAGTTACCAAAAACGTAAGCGATCTCGCCGGCGTGCGCCGCGCCCCAATCCTTGAACGCGGGCGTATTGGGATAATTCGGCCGATGGCTGAAATAGTAAACGAACACCTTGCCCTTGCCGGTTTTCGCCTGCAGCCGCGCCCAGGTCCACGTCGGCCAGGCGAAAGTAGCGTCACGGAACATGTCGCGCGAGGAACGGAGAGCTTCCGCGTCCGTCCCGCCGGGATAGGCGACCAAGATCTTGTCCGCGTACTCACCGTAGCTCGCATGGATGTTCTTTTGATAGGCATCGGCCTTGGCGAACGGCACAAAAAGCGCGCCTTCGTCGGAATTGGTGCCGATCAGCACGGCGGTGTCGTTGTAGCGCTTTGCTTCATACAGCTTGTACTGATCGCCCAAGAGCACATAACCGTCGAAAATCGGCCAAGCGGTTCCCAGACCCGGAGGCGAGTTCTTCTGGATCTCTTCCGCTGACTTCTTACGCGCATCGGCGATGGAAGCGGCACCCAGTTTGGTGAGAAAAGCTGTGCCGTTCTTCTCGGCCGCGGCCAATGAATCCATATTCTCGCCGCCTTCGTTGCCCGCCTGCCGCTCGGGACCAAAGTTTCCGCCGCTTTCCGAGATTGCGCCGCGGAACAACCCCTTCGCGAGCGGCGAGGCCGACAGCATGCTCACCGAAATTCCGCCCGCCGATTCACCGAAAATCGTGACGCGGCTTGGGTCGCCTCCGAAAGCGGCGATGTTTCGCTTCACCCACTGCAATCCGGCGATCTGGTCCAGCAAACCGTAATTGCCGGAATGGCCGCCTTGTTCCCGCGTGAGCTCGGGATGCGCCATGAAGCCGAACGCACCCAGGCGGTAGGCCACGCTCACCATAATCACGCCTTTCTTCGCGAAATTCATTCCGTCATACAGGGACATGGAAGTGCCGCCGATGGTGAATCCTCCGCCATAAATCCAGACCATCACCGCGAGCTTTTCGTTCGCCGGATTCGCGGGCGTCCAAACGTTGAGGTAGAGGCAATCCTCGTTCGTCGTGACGGACTCCATCCCCAGATCCTTATTCACGATGGGAACTTGCACACACGCGGGTGCAAATTTGTCGGCGGTGCGCACTCCGGTCCAGGCCGCCGGCGGCTGAGGCGCTCGCCAGCGCAAATCGCCGAGAGGGGGCGCGGCGAACGGAATGCCTTTGTAGACCGCAACGCCGTCTTCCACGGTGCCTTGGACCATGCCCGACTGCGTCTTAACGGGTTTCGGCGCATCAGCGAAGGATGAAGACGCGTACGCCAGTGCGGCCACCACGGCCGAGAAATTCCTAAGGGTTTTCATTGGTTCACCCCTTTCACCGCCCTACAGTTTAATCCATTTGTAGGGCGCGGGATTCCCGTTTCCAGGCGGCACTAGCCGGACTAGTTGACGCGCGCGGCGGCTTTTGCAGGAGCAGCGTGAGCGCTGTTGATCAATTGTTCGAGCTGCTGTTCGGGGATCGCAAGCGAAATGTTGGTGATGTTGCCGGATGTGGTGGCTTGCAAAGTGTCGAGCAGCGTGGCTACTTGCCCAGCCGTCGGATTCTGCTGCTTGTTCAACTGGACCAGCGAGGCGAAGAACTTCACCACGTCGACCAGGGCCTGCGCGTCCTTCTCGGACCGCGTGACAGCTTCGGCCGAAATGGTGACGGTGTCGCCAAATCGGATGCCGCCGCTGGCCTGGTTGATCGCCGCGAACAGATTGCCCTGCATGGCGCCGCCCAGATTCGCATTGGGAATGGCGGATGAAAAGTTCGACAGCGGGACCAGTGTGACGAACCAGAAATCCTTGCCGGAGCTGGCGGTTTGGGCTTTAGTCAGGATTGAAACGTCGGGCCCTTGGTTGCTCTTCATGCGGCCGATGCCGGCCTGGACGGAAGCGACGTCGCCCACCAGCGCGGTGGAGCTATCGGTGAACGCGATGCCGGTTGCCAATTGCGATGCTGAGGCCGCAGGGATCGATACCACGTTGATGCCCTGATAGGCCGCGACCGTGCCTCCGTTGGCGACCGCTACGCTCGTGATCTTCGCGATGTTGAATGTGCCGTGCGCGGACACAATCCAGCGGTTGTCGGCCGAACCCGCTTTCCAGTTGGAGGCGACCACGATCTCGTTGACGTCCTGGCGCGGATCGAAGCCAGTTTCGGAGGTGAACTGCTCCAGCTTGGTGTCGTTGACCGACAGATGCGAGAGCACGTATTGGCCGAAGGCGGAGCTTTTGGCCGAATCCACCTGGAGGCCGGCGAGCACCTGGGCATCGGGCATGACGGCTTCGAGGAGGGTGGAATCGGCGGCGAAAGCGCCCAAGGGCAGCGCCAAGAGTACGGCGAGACGGAAGGACTTTGTCATGAAAACCTCTCTGATGACACTACGAGCGTAGCATGCGGGATGTTCCAGGGCGTTGGGGACCGACTCCCTCACGGTCGCGGCTCGGTATCGTTGATCAGACCGGGACTTGTTCGGTGATCTGGATGCCATACGGGTCCAGGCCGACGATTTTGCGCGGGTGGTTGGTGAGCAAGCGAATGGTGTGGAGGCCGAGATCGGAGAGGATCTGTGCGCCCAGGCCGGTCTCGTGTTGGAGCTGCTTTTGGCCATCGGGCGTGCCGTACGCTGTGTGATGGCGAAAGCCCGGGCCGGTTTGGTGCAGGTAGACTAAAACACCAGCGCCTTCTTCGGTGATACGTGCGAGCGAGCGGCGAATCAGCTCGTGGCATTCGCATTCGGTGGATCCGAAAACGTCGCCATAGATGCAGTGCGAGTGCATGCGAACCAGTACGTCCGATTTTCCTGAGACCTCGCCGTGCACCAGCGCTAGGTGGCGTTCGGGCACGATGGTGCTGGCATAGGTGACAGTCTTGAAGTCGCCGAATTCGGTGCGCAGGCAGCCTTCCGTTTGGCGGCGGATGAATCGCTCGGTCTGGAGGCGGTAGCGGATCAGGTCGGCGACGGAGATCATGCGCAGGCCGTGCTGGCGGCAGAATCCGGCGAGCTCGGGGACGCGCGCCATGGAGCCGTCGTCGTTCATGATTTCGCAGATCACTCCGCCTTGCCGGAGGCCGGCGAGCCTTGCCAGATCTACAGCGGCTTCGGTCTGACCGGCGCGGACCAGTACGCCGCCTTCGCGGGCTCGCAAGGGAAATACGTGACCCGGACGCGCCAGGTCGGCCGGCTTACTCGCGGGATCGATCGCGACTTGGATGGTGCGCGCGCGATCGGCCGCCGAGATTCCGGTGGTGACGCCTTCGGCTGCTTCAATGGATTCGCAAAACGCGGTGCCGAAGCGCGAGGTGTTGCGCGACGACATGGGCGGCAGTTGCAGCGCGTCGCAAATTTCGGGGCTGAGCGAGAGGCAGATCAGGCCGCGGGCGTGGCGGGCCATGAAGTTGATGATCTCGGGGGTGACTTTCTCGGCGGCGACGGTGAGGTCGCCCTCGTTTTCGCGATCTTCGTCGTCGACGATGACGAGCATCCGGCCGGCCCGGAAGTCATCGAGGGCTTCGGGGATGGAAGCAAAAGGCATGTGGTAAGTACCAGGATAGCAATGGCGGATGAAAGGGAACGGGCGCGCGGTGGTTAGAAGCCCAGCTTGCGGTCCAGATCCGCGGTGATGCGCGCGAGTCCGTCGGGATTGCGCAGCACGTTGCGGATGCCGTAATTGGCATAGCTGTCGTAGAGCGCGTCGGCTGCGGCGAGCGCCAGGCTATAGGCGGCGATGGCGTTTTGTTTGGTCATGCCGGACCAATCCTGGCCGATGCTTTCCAGGCGTGGAATGGCGTGAGCCGCTGCCAGTTGGCGCAATTGTTCCCGGACCGAAGAATGCAGCGTGTCGCCGGAAAGTTTTTGCGCGAGGCCTTCCTGCAACCAGGCCGGCCAGGGTGTGGAGCCGGATGGAATGCTGGTGAGGCAGGCGTGCACCAGTTCATGCGCTAGCGCCCGCTGCATTTGCGGACCCACCTGCGAGCCGTCGGTCCACGCGATGTGAATACGGCCGTCGTATTGCCCGCCGCTCCATTCCGCCGCGCCGGTGCTGCGAAGATACGATTCGCGATTCTGGACGATGGCGACGATACGTTCATCGGGCGTGCAGCCGAGCTGGGCCGAGATGCGCGAGTAATCGTCATCGAGCATTGCAAGAATGGCGCGCGCGGTGTCGGCGGGGAGCGCTTCACCTTCATAGCGCAGCGCAATGTGTGCGCCGTACAGTTTTTCGCCGCTCCGATCGGATGCGGCTTCGCGCTTGGCGTTTTCAAAGACCGCCTGGAGCGTTTCGTTGGGCGCGAGATCGAGCGATTGCTGCCAATAATCAAGAGCGTCGCGCAGTTGGTCCGAGCGATAGGCGGCGAGGCCCGCCAGCAGCAAGATATTGGGATCCTTGGGATGGCGCTGAATAGCGGCCTGCAGTTGTTCGAGCGCTTGCGCGGGTTGGCTCGCGTTCAACAACTGAGCGGCGCGAGCGATGGCAGGGTCGCGGGTGTGCACCATGTACTGGTTCGTGGCGGCGGCTGACTGTCGAGTGAGGGCGCTTGAAGCAGCACCGGGCGAAATATCCACCGAGGCCGACGCGGATCGATCCTCTTCCAGCTTGGCCAAGCCCGTGAGCGCCGAGGCTGGGACGTAGCCTAAGACGTCCTTGCCGTCGACAGTTGCGGCGACCTTGAAGCAATCCGTGCCGTCCGAGAGGCGAAAGCGGAGTTCCACTGGAGTGCCGGCGGGCAGGCTTGCGACGACATCGTCCTCAGCGTCGCACCCGGAGCGCAACGGAGTTTGGTCGCTTCGCACGGCCATGGCGGCGAAAAAGAAGAGCACCGGGAGCGCCATGATAGCCCGATACTAGGGCCTAATGCGTGCAAAGTCGCTCGGTCGAAGTCCTTAGAATTCGCGGCCAATTGTTCTCAGCGCGATTCGCTCAACGCCATCGAGTCAGCCAGGGCAGAGTACTTTTGATCTAGGGTCCAGGGCGGCCCGATGAGCTTGCCGAGCGAAGCAGGACGGCGACCGCCGCGATTTCGTGGCCGACGCGTGCGTCGTCCCGCGGTCCGGGGGACTGCCCCACGACAGGACTTAGCGCCGCACGCATACCAGGCGCAGCCGGCGATAATCGACGGTCCAGACGCCGTCACGATAAAGCGTGGGTCGAAGATGCTCGACCAAGCGGTGGACGACCTCATCGGCGCGTTCGGGAGCAAGTTCTCCTAGATAGGCGCCACCAAACATTCGCAGCCAACTTGCCAAGCCGTCTTCGCCTTCGAGCGGAGTAGGGCGATCGAAGAGGCTGGCGTCGCGAACCTCGAAGCCATGGCGCTCGAGCAGCGGCGCGTATTCGCCGATGCTGGGGTAATACCAGGGAGAGCGCTCATCGGCAGCGGGTCCGAAGACTACGCGCAAAGCAGTCTGGACAGCGGCGATGTTCCCTTTGCCTCCAAACTCGGCGACGAAGCGTCCGCCGGGACGGAGCGCTTGGGCGATCGACTTCACAGCTCCTTCGGCGTCCTTCACCCAATGGAGAGCGGCGTTCGAGAAAACCGCATCGAACGGATCGGAAACACGGAAGCTGGCGGCGTCGCCCGCGACGAACGTGAGATCGGGGTAATTCTTGCGGGCCTCGGCGAGCATCTCAGGCGACTTGTCGAGCCCGGTGACCACTGCGCCCGATCGCGCGATTTCTGCGGTGAGCTGGCCGGTGCCGCATCCGATGTCGAGAATGCGCTCGCCGGGTTGCGGATTCAGCAGTTCGAGCAGATTCGCGCCGAAGCGCCAGACGAAAGAATGCTGGTCCTGATAGCGGGCAGCGTCCCAGGCGGTCACGCCCGCTTGCCGCGCGCCGTGGCTTTTTTCGCAGGTTTGGCTGGGGGCTCGGGATCGCTCGGAGGGTCGGCGGCTGCCGTGGCGGGGACGGCCGCTGCCAGGACTTCTTTGAACAATTCGGCCTTCTTCAGATCCTTTTTCGAGGGCGGCGCCTGTTCGTGGCGATAGTCGTGATCGTGATAGCAGGTGCGGCACCGGACTTTGGCGGGCTCTGCGTTGACTAGCGAAACGATGGCGTGGTTGGTTACGCGACGACACTTGATGCAGTGATCGTCAATGATGTCGCCTAAACGAAAATCCGGCATAGAAAATGCACAATTAGAGCCGATTGTATCAGAACTGGAACGCGAGTACGCCCCCGAGTACGCCAATGATGGCGGCGCCAAGCATCACCCATAGAGAGTCGACTCGCGTAATGGCGATTAGGATAAAGCTGGCTGCTACGATCGCGAGCGAAAGCGGGCCGGTGATCGCATCGCGTGCCAATGGCGCCGCGGCTGAAGCCATCAAACCTGCGCCTGCGAAGAGTACGGCGCGAGCCACGGCCCGGGCACGTGGATGTTCGGCGCGAGCGCCCAGGAATCGCAGCATGGGGATGATCAGGAATGCGGGCGTGATCATCGCGAGCCAGCCAGCGCAGGCGCCCGGCGCGCCACCGGCCAGGTATCCGACGCTGACGACGTAGATTCCGAGCGGTCCTGGTCCGATGCGTCCGGCCGCGACGGCGGTGTTGAGTTGGCGATCGGTAAGGACGTGGCGGCGGACCACGAAATCGTTGCGGACCACTGGCAGGGAGGCGAGGCCGCTGAAGGAAGTCAGCGTGGCCTTCACCAGGAGCAGATATAGGACGACGAGGTTCATGATTCAGGCCAGAAGAATCCCGCGACGGCGGCGATGCCGATCACTTTCAGCGGAGATAGCTTGATGAAGTAAGCGAGCAGGAACGCGCCCGTGGAGATTACGATGGGCCTGATCCATCGGCCGCGCTTCATTTGCGAGCGGACCAGCAGCACCGCGGCGCCGACCATGGTTCCGACCGCGGCCGCGACCAGTGCGTTCGCGATGGATAGTGCGAGCGGATATCGCGTTGTGAGATCGTACGCGCGCGTCAGCCAAACCACAAGTACAGAGGCGGGAATCGTGATGGCGAGCACGGCGGCGAGCGCTCCTGGGAGTCCGCGGATGTACCAGCCGGCGGCAGCGCAGAATGCGAGAACGTTGGTGCCGGGGGTGAGCCGGGCGAGTCCGAATGCGATGGCGAACTTTTCCGGGCTGAGCCACTCGCGCTGGTAGAACTCGCGCTGCAGAATCGCGATAGTGGGGTCGCCTCCGCCGAAGACGGTGACGCCGACGCGGGCGAAGAGTTGGGAGAGGCTGGTGAGGCGGGGCATCGGAGTTACTGTAGCAAGCTCAAACTCGGACCAGCCGCTAGAATGTGAATGGGTCGATGAAGCTCCTCTGGTGTTGGCGATGCAAAATGGAGGTTCCAATGCTCGATGATGACGAGTTCGAGCGTGCCTGTTCGTTGAAAGGGACCGGCACGGGCGATCTGCGAGCCCGGCAGTTTGCGCCCATCCTCGAACAGTACCGACAAATGACCGGTTTCGACGAGACGAATATCAACGCCTTCTATCACCACCGCATTTCGCTACACGGCCCGCCATGCCGCGCCTGCGGTAAGCCGCTCCGGACTAGCAAGGCGAGATTCTGTGCGGCGTGTGGACACCCAGTTGATAAGTCAGGTACGTGAAGGTTTAATGCTAGCCCTTGGTTCCTTGGTTGGATCAAGACCGGTCCTCTTCAAGGATGCGACCGCTGTCTCCGACCCGGCGCATCTTTGAGATGATTGCTTCGCGATTCGGAAGCTTCTTAGGTGAAGGCTTTAACTTAGGCCTTGGAGGCTTCTCGCGTCTCATATTAGTGCACAGGTGCGGTGGTTGGTGCTGAAGTCGCCGGAGGTGGTGGCGCCGGACGCGTCCACTCCCCGATCCATTCGAGAAATGTGTTGTACCACAGCACCGAGTTTTGCGGCTTCAGAATCCAGTGCCCTTCATCGGGGTACAGCAAAAGTTTGGATGGCACTTTCTGCATTTGCAACGCCGTGAAAAGCTGCAAGCCTTGCGTGTACGGCACGCGGAAGTCCTGCTCGCCGTGGATCACAAGCGTGGGCGTGTGGAAGTCCTTGACGAAGTAACTCGGCGACCATTTCGCGTAGGTCTCCGGATTGTCCCAGGGCGCGCCATTGAACTCCCATAGCGGGAACCACAGCTCCTCGGTCGCGCCGAACTCGCTGCGCAAATCGTAGACGCCGGCGTGCGAGATCAGAGCCTTGAAGCGCTGCGTGTGGCCGAGCATCCAGTCGATCATGTAGCCGCCGTAGGAGCCGCCGGCCGCGGCCATGCGATCGGGATCGGCGTAGGGCAGGGCAGCCACGTGATCCACCACGGCCATGATGTCGTCGAACGGCGTGCCGCCCCAATTGTCGCGAATGTCTTCGGTGATTTTCTGGCCATAGCCCTCGGAGCCGCGCGGATTCGGCATCACGACCAGGTATCCGGCGGAAGCGAACACCTGCGCGTTCCAGCGATAGGTCCAGCTTTCGCCCCACTCGCCCTCGGGTCCGCCGTGAATCAAAAACAAAACCGGGTATTTTTGATCGGGCCGGAAGTTCGGCGGCTTGACGACAAAACTCTGCAGGCGCGTTTTATCGGCCGCATCCACCCAGAAATCTTCGAGAGGCGTGAGAGTGCTTTGCGCCAGCAGTGCGTCGTTCAGATGCGTGAGCGCGACGGGTGGACCCCCGGCGGAACTCGCGCGATAAATCTCCGAAGGCGATGAACCGCTCTCGCTGGTGTAAATCATGGTCTTTCCGTCGCTGGTCAGTTTCATGTCGTCCAGCGTATTGGGGCCGCTGACGATCACGCGCGTGGCGCCGCCGGTTGCAGGGATCATTTCAATAGGTTGGCTTCCGCGATCGAGCACGGTGAAGAAAAGCGCGTTCGAATCGGGCGACCAGGTGAAGCTTTCGACGGGCCTGTCGAGCGAATCCGTCAATATATTCACCTTCCCCGTCGCCCGCTCCAGGACCACCAGGCGCCAGCGGTCGGATTCGTAACCCGCGCGCGCCTGGCTGCGGTAGGCCAGCCATTTGCCATCGGGAGAATACTGCGGGCTGGAATCGGCTCCGGGATTGATGGTGATTTTCATCGAATCGCCGCCGGTGATGGGAACCACGAACAGATCCGCATTGGTGCTGGTGGCAGGCACCGGGTCGGCGTTCATGGAGTAGCAGACTTCCTTCGAGTCCGCCGATATCGCGTAGTCGTCCGGGCCGCCGAGCGAAAACGGCGGAACCTCGCGATTGCCGGGAGTCAGGTCCTTTACCGGGCCACCCTCGGCGTCCACAACCATCAGGTGCGAGCGCCGCTTGGTTTCCCATTCGGTCCAGTGCCGGTAGAGCAGGGTGGTGTAGCTGCGCGCCTTCACTTTGCTATTCTTCTCGGCGTCCAGGCGGCTCTTGTTACAGGCGTCGTCGGGACACTCGGGATACACGCTGCTGGTGAAGACCAACTTCTTTCCGTCTGGCGAGAACAGCACGCCGCCCGCTTCGGTTGCAAGGTTGGTGATCTGCTTGGCGTTCGATCCGTCGGCGTTCATGATCCACACCTGGGCCGAGCCGCCGCGATCGGAGATGAAAGCGATGCGTGAGGAATCGGGCGACCACTGGGGCCGTTCGTTGTCGGTGCCCTGGGTGGTGATTTGGCGGGGCGCGCCGCCATTCACGGGGACCGTGTAGATCTGCTTGGGCTTGGCATTTTGCGCCAAATCGACGCTTTGGACGGTAAACGCGACCATCTTGCCGTCGGGTGATAGTTGCGGTTCCTGGATACGCTGGATCTTGAGCAGCGCTTGCACGTCGAAGGGCTGTTTTTGGGCTGCCAGGCTGGCTGCGAGCAGGATCACAAGCGAGCAAGAGCGCGCGAGCGGCATATGACTCGATTGTGCCACAGGGACGAATGGTTCACTTTTTCCATGCGCTGCGTTCTTTGCCCGGAACGTCCGCCCACCTGAAATCAAGCGTGCCTTGAGGTTGGTGTCCCGAGCGTATAAACGTGATTCGCAGGCGCCACCACGGTCCCACATGATTCAGTGGAACGCTGAAGAGCAGATCGCTATTCGGTCGCACTTCGACGGTTGTCGCCTCGTTGACCGGGGAGTAATGTTCGGGCGGCGAAATCCAGCCGGGCTGCGGTGCATGGCTGGGAACCTCCACGATCTCGTGCACAATCTCCACGCCATCCGCACCCGCCTCTGGCGCAGTGGCAAGCACCTGAATTGGCGCACGGCTGTTGTTTTTTAATCGCAGCCAGAGCACTGCGGACTCGCTGCTTTGGCGAGACGGCGCCGGTCGAACGAGGTGATCGAATGACAAAAGGACTGCGGTTTGTTTTTGCGATAAGCCCAGACTTACCGTGAGGGCGGCAAGTAAAATCGCGCGACGCAGCAAAGATGACTATAGCGCGAGCTTGCCCTCGTACTGCATGTCGTTCAGCTTGAATTTCTCCTCGACCTTCACGCGGCGGATGTTCAGAATGAAGTCCACCTCCTTGTCGCCGGCGCCGATGGGATTGGTGCGCGGGAACAGGAAGCGCACGCCGTCGATGCCGCCCGGGCCGTCGATTTGAACGTCCTGGGCGTAGATGGAGCTCCTGCCCTTGGGCGCGAGCTGCGCGGCGTCGAGAAGCTGGGTGCGCAAAGCATCGTCCTGACTCTTACTGTTGCGCTGGCTATTGTCGTCGTTATCCGAATCGTCGGAATCGTTGTAACGATTGCGCGGACGCGGCAGGCGAAGACCCTGCACCGAGATCACATAATATTTTTCCGACGCATCCTTGACGGCCTTCAACTCGTCGGACTCACCGGCGCTTCTGCGCATCAAAGCTTGTTGAACTGGCGCCGCGCTGTCCCAGCGGATGGTCAGGTTCATTGGACCCGCCTGTTGCGAGCCGTCGCCATTCTGGCCGCCCCCATTCGAGCTTGGGTAACCGCCGCCACCACCTGGATAACCGCCGCCTCCGCCCGGATAGCCGCCACCGCCGCCTCCGCCCGGGTATCCACCTCCGCCGCCTGGGAATCCTCCGCCGAAGCCACCGCGCCGGCCCATTCCACCGCCACGGCGACCCATCTGGGATTGCTCCGGCTGAACCGTCTTGCCGCGCGCCCACGGCGAATCATTCAATACTTTGTCGACCTCCTCGCTGGTCCATTGGCTGGAGTCTTTCGTCTTCCAGAAGTCGGATGCGAAAAGCACGAGCGCACATGCCGCTCCCGCGGCGACAAGGCACAAAGGTCTGATGGGATGCATTCTTGATTCGCGAGACGCTGTGCAAGCCGCTTGCGTTACGATAAACTCATTCTCAGTGCACGCGAACATTGTCAACTTTTGTAACCGCTGTTTTGGCGAACATCCGCCCGTGAACGCTTTTCGGTTAACCTGTTCCGCGCTGGACACGTCGTTAACTTGATTCGTCTCGACATGAAATCAAAATTTCTTCTTTCCTTACTATGCCTCGCGGCTTGTGGATTTCTCACGGCCGCTCAACCTGATGCGGTCCGGATGCTGGCGGGCGCGCCCTTGCGTTTTGAACCCGCGCCGTCCGCGAGCTCCGGCAGCCGGTTCGTGGCGCGCGGTGCACGCTTTCATTTTGAATTCCGGCCCGATGAGGCTGCCTTGCGGTCGGGGTCCCGGGACATCCGTTTGCACTTCGACGGCGCGAACCGGAACGCTCAAATTTCTGGAACCCAGTTGCAGCGCTCTACCACAAATCTCTACATCGGCAACGACCCAACCAAATGGCGTAGCGGGATCCCCAACTACGGGCGCTTGGATGTGCCCGAGCTTTATCCTGGAATCGACTTGGCTTACTACGGCACCGGCGCAGAACTCGAGTATGATCTCACGGTGAAACCAGGCGCGGACGAGAGGCAGATTCGATTTCACTTACAAGGCGCAGACGCAAGCCTGAACCGCAGTGGCGATCTGGTGTCCGAACTGATTCAGAAGCGCCCCGTGGCCTATCAAATTGCGCCGGATGGATCGCGGCGCGGTGTCGATAGCCGCTATCGCAAGAATGCCGACGGCTCTTACGGATTCGCGATCGGACCCTACGATCACGCGCGCGAACTGGTGATCGATCCGCTGATTGTGGCGCAATACTTTTCCGCCAGCTATCAGGACATCGCCATGGCGATCGGGCATGATTCCAATGGGCTCATTTACGTCGGAGGCGAGACCAGTTCCACCGACCTCACGCTGGAGGGAACTCCCTTGCAGACGGCCCAGGCAGGTGGTTTGGATTTGTTCTTCGCGGTAATCAATCCGGCGCTTTCGGCCAGCTCGCAGATCATTTACACCACGTATCTCGGTGGGAGCGGCGACGAGAACTTCGGCGGGATGACGGTGGGTCCGAAGGGCGATGTTTACATGACGGGTTCCACGGCGTCGAGCGATTTTCCCATGGCCAACGCTCCACAGACTGCGCTCGCCGGTACTTCGGGCGCGCCGGATGCCTTTGTCCTATGGCTGAGTCCAACGCAAACGTTGCAGTATTCAACCTACTTTGGCGGCAGCCTAGCGGACATCGGCAAGGCGATCGCGGTTGATTCCAAGGGAAGAATGTGGGTGACTGGAAATACCCAGTCAACCGATCTCCCGATGACGACGGGTTTCCAGGACTCCCTGATCGGTACCCAGAATATATTCGTGGCGGGATTCGATCCATCCCAAACAGGCGCCGCCAGCGAATTCTATTCCATCTACATTGGAGGCACGCGTTGGGACGAGGCCTACGGCGTGGCGGTGGCGCCGGACGGAACCATTTGGCTGGCCGGGCGGCACGTTTTCGCCCGACATCTGGATCACGGGAAGTCCCACGTTTCAGGGCAAGTATGGGGGCGATGGCGATGGCTACATCGCTCACCTCAATCCCAACTTGGGCGCGAGCGCGTTGCTTTACGCGAGTTTCCTGGGTGGAAAAGGGATTGATGAATGCACCAGCCTGGTTCTCGATCCCAACGGGAACGTGATCGTGAGCGGGTATACGCTCTCGCCGAATTTCCCGGTAAGCGGCAGTGCGTTCCAAAAGACGTACGGAGGCAACACCGACGCGTTCATCACGGTATTGAAGCCGACCGGGTCGTCGCAACTGGTTTATTCCACATATTTCGGAGGCAGCGGTCCCGACTCAGCGTTCGATCTGAAAGAGGACGCGAACGGCGTGTTGTATGTCTCCGGATATACCGAATCCGGCGGGCTGCCGGCGACCACCAACGCGCTGCAAACGACGTATAACGACGAGAGCATTGCGGCATTCGGATTGAAGCTGGATCCGACCAAAGCCGGGGCCGACGGGATCGACTATTTTACCTATCTGGGCGACTCGGGCTTGCAGATCGCCTACGCGATCGATTTCGATAAAAGCGGGAACATGTACATGGCCGGCACGAGCACCACTGGAATCTTGGCCGAGGTGGGCGGGCCCGGGCGCGTGACGGTGGATGGAAACGTTGACTCATTTGTCATCGGATTCCCGGCCGCGTCCGCATCGCCCGAAGACCCTACCATCAGCCCTAGCGGTGTTTCGGGCCGGCACCTGCAGCACCGGCACCTGCCCGTGGTGCCTCACCGGTAGAACCCATTTTCCAGAGCTCCTGGATTTGGAATATAGTATTTGCCAGGGGGAATTCACATGCGCAATGCAGTCACGCTCCTGGCGTGCTCCACGCTCGCCGTATTGGTTCTGCCAGCGGCCGGGCAGGACCGGCCCAACCTATCCGGGACATGGCAGTTTGATAGCTCGCAGAGCCAACTCCACAGCGTCACCGTTGCCGGCGCGACATGGGTGATCAACGAGGACGACAGTACCATTCAGATCGTCGAAAGCGAGGACGGGGCGAGCAAGAAGGTCGAGCTCAAGTGCAGCACCGACGGCAAGGAATGCAAAGTTAGCGGCCTCAAAGCAACGGCGTCGTTTTGGTACAACGGGCCGATGCTGGTGGAGATGGAAAGCAAGGGCGATCACGTAACACGGTACCGGATGAAGCTGAGCTCAGACGGCAAGACGCTGACCGTGGACACGACGTCGATCGTTCCGCAGTCCACCCAGGACGACGTGCTGGTATTCCGCAAGCAGGCGTGAGCGCTGCCGCGCGCGGACCGGCGGCTAGTGGTGCGTGAACTTGCGCTTCAGGTCCGGGTAGAATTCCTTCAGTATGTTGAACAGTGAATCGTACCCGATCTCGACGCTCATGCGCGTGAACACTCCGCCGACGCTGCGCTCACTCTGCGGATAATAGGTCATCGAGAGCGCGCCCGACGTAATGTTACCGAGGAATTCCGAGGCATTGATGCGATTGTTGCCTGAATCGCCACGCGTGATCAGAATGCGCGAGAGCGCATAGGCGGTCCGTTTCCATCCGTTGCCGTGGCCCAGCCGGTAATACCGCGGGTCTTCGTGAAGTAACGTAGGGAAGACTCCGGTCACGAATAACTCGTTGGTGAAGCCATCCGTGAAATCGGCGCCATACCGCTTGGCGTAGCCCATGGCTCCTTGCCCATAGCCTGCCTTATCGTTGGTCGCTTGCTCGATTCCCGCGGTTATGCTGGTGAAAACGAAAGTGAACGGATCGAAGTAGTGCTCCACGAGCGCGAACTTGCCGCCGGGGCCTATGGCCGCTACCGGCTGCTCAGGATCGTTGATGGTCTTGTAGTTGGGAAGCACGCCAAAGATGCGGTGATCGTTGGCCGCATTGTCTTCGGCAGAGGTTGAGGGTGAGGCTGGCGGCGCCGCTACAGCGGGCGCGGGGGCGGCGGGATCCTGGCACAGAACGCGCGCCGGCCAAGCACACAAAAAGAACGCGCAAGCGAACACATGCAATTTCAGAATTGTTTCTCCCCGGGTCTCCTCATTCTACTGCATATGGGAGTTACCCGGCCTTGGCCGGCCCGGCCTCAGGCGCCGCAGTCTCGGCCAACCGCTCGATGCCCACCCGCGCGATGCGGTTGTGATCCATCCCCAGGATCGTAAACTTGCGGCCGCCGTACGTCAAGGCGTCGCCAGGTTTGGGAATGTAGCCGAGTTGAAACAGCAGGAATCCGGCCAGGGTCTCGAAACCCGCGTCGCCGGGAAGTTCCAGGCCGTATTGCGTGTCGAGATCGCGGATGGTGATTGCGCCGTCCACCTCTATAAGGGACGCCTCGGAGGCTGGACGGGGGCGCTTCGCGTCGTGCTCGTCGCCGATCTCGCCGAAGATTTGTTCTAGGGCGTCTTCGAGCGTCACTAAACCGACGATGGTGCCGAATTCATCCACGACGATCGCCATATGCGTATGGGTAGTGCGGAATTCCTCGATCAAATCGTGCAGCGGCTTGGTCTCCGGCACAACCAGCGGCTTGCGCAGCACGCGCGACAGGTGGAACGGACGCAGCGCGCGCTTTCTCGCGTTGGCAATGCGGCGCTCTTCCCAGATCCGCATCATGTCCTTGTAGTGCACGTAACCGAAAATGTGTTCGGGGCTGCCCTCGTAGACTGGCAGCCGCGAGTATTCGTGTTCGCGCATGCGGCGCAACACCTGGTCCAGACTGGCGTCGACAGAAACCGATACGATGGCGTTGCGCGGCACCATGATTTCGCGGGCATAGTAATTCGGCAGTTCGAGCAGCGCTTGAATCGCGTCCTCTTCGAAGCGATGCAGATGCCCTTCGGTGCGGCTGGAACTGACGATGAACTTCAACTCCTCGGCGGAATGGCCGCCGCCGCCGTGTCCGCCGCGCAGTCCGATCCAGCGCGAGACGGCCGCCGCCGATCGTTCCGCGAAAAACAGCAGGGGCGCCGACACGCGGGAGAAAACCAACAGTGCGGGGGCAACCAGAATCGCGAGCCGGTCGGCTTTTTCGAGGGCAAGATTCTTTGGAACGACTTCGCCAAAAACAATGTGAGCGTAGCTGATGAGCAGGAAGGCAATGGCGAAACTCCCACCGTGCCAGAACACCGCGAAGCGAGGCGTAATGAGAGGATGAAACACCGATTCGAGCAATTCGTAGACGCTGTTTTCGCCGGCCCATCCAAGGCCGAGGCTGGCGAGCGTCACGCCCGCCTGCGTCATCGAAAGCAGACGCGAGGGATTGGCAAGCAAGGCGAGCGCGGCCTGCGCGCCCACTTGTCCCTCGTCAGCGAGCGTGCGCAACCGGCTCTTGCGTACCGAAACCAGCGCGACTTCGGCAGTGGCGAAGAAGCCGTTGAGCAGCAGCACCGCGGCCAGGATCACAAACCGATAGGCCATAGGCGAGTTAGTAGACGGAGTTGAAACGACAGTACGCTAGAATCGTCCCAGTGCTTACCGGAAAAGCCCTGAAGTTCATCAACTTGAGCATAGCGGTTTTGCTCGTGATTGTTCTGGGCATTGTGTATTGGGTTGCCTATCGCCCCTTGCCGCAAACTTCTGGGCAGATCGCCGCTCCCATCTCCGCGCAAGCTTCGGTGGTGCGCGATGCGATCGGCGTTCCGCACATCGCAGCGGCTCACTGGGAGGACGCGATCTTTCTACAAGGCTACGTCACGGCGCAGGATCGGCTATGGCAGATGGATGCGCTGCGGCGGCTGGCGGCGGGCGAGTTGTCCGAAGTGCTGGGGCCTTCCACGCTCGAGTTGGATCGGGAAGCCCGCCGGCTCCGTCTACGCCGCGCGGCCGAACAGGATGCCCGCACCTTGAACGACGGCGATCGAGCAATGATGTCGGCTTATGCGCGCGGGGTGAACTACTTCATCGAAACGCATCGCGGTGCGCTTCCGCTGGAATTCACACTGTTGCGCTACGATCCCCGGCCTTGGACCATCACCGACAGCATCCTTTGCGGACTGCAGATGTTTCGCAGCTTGACCACTACCTGGCGCGATGAGCTGCGCAAAGCAGCCATGCTATCGAAAGGCGATCCGGCCAAAGTGAATTTGTTGTTCCCGGTGCGCTCGGGTGCCGAGTTCCAGCCGGGATCGAATGCCTGGGTTCTTTCAGGTAAGTTCACGGCAAGCGGCAAGCCGATGCTGGCCAGCGATCCGCACCTGGACTGGTCGATTCCCGCCACATGGTATCAAGTGCATCTGAAAGCGCCGGGGCTCGATGTCACGGGAGTTTCGCTGCCCGGGCTTCCGTGCGTGATTATCGGCCACAATTCGCGCATTGCTTGGGGCGTGACGAACCTCGGCTTCGACGTGCAGGATCTGTATGACGAGAAAATCGACCCGGGGACGGGACGCTATATTTTTCGCGGCCACCCGGAGCAGGCGCGCTCGGAATCGGAGTGGATTCGAGTGAAGAACTCGCGGGCGGTAGAGTTCCGCCAGTGGGTGACGCGGCATGGTCCACTGGCTTTTTCGGAAAATGGCCACTATTTCGCGCTGCGTTGGACCGCCACGGAGCCCAATGGGTTCATGTTTCCGTTTCTGGATATAAACAGGGCCGGGAACTGGGGCGAATTTACCGCTGCCATCGCGCGCTTTCCGGGTCCCGGCCAAAGCTTCGTCTATGCCGACGTCGACGGAAACATCGGCTATCACGCCTCCGGCAGGCTTCCGATCCGCAGAAACTACAATGGCGACGTGCCGGTGGACGGGAGCTCGGGCGATTTCGAATGGGACGGCTATATTCCGTTCGATCAGTTGCCGGCGTTCTACAATCCGGCGCGCGGCTGGATCGCACGCTCGAACCAAAACCCGTTCCCCCAGGATTATCCGTATCGTGTGAACGGTGAGTTCGGTCCGCCGTATCGTTCGCTCGAACTTCGCGACCGCATTACGTCGCACACGGGTTGGAAACCGATTGATGCGCTGGCGGTGCAGAAGGACGTGTACTCTTCGTTAGCGAATCATCTGGCGCACCAGATCGTGAACGCATTCGATCGCGTGAAGCCGCCGCAGCCGGAACTGCGCGATGCCGTTGCGCTGCTGCGATCGTGGAACGGACAGATGGAGAAGCAGACGGCGGCGCCGCTGATCGTGACGCTCGCCTACGACCAACTGAAAAAGCTGGCGGTGAAGTCCGCATGGTCTGGCCCAACCGATGTATATCAATTCATGATGGCGCCGGCCGCGATCCAGAACATTGTCGATTCCAAGGGCGGGTTGTTTTTTCGCGATATCAATCGCACGCTGCTGGATGCACTTGGTGCGGCAATCGAAGAAGGAAGGCGCACGCAGGGCAGCGAGCTGGCGCACTGGGATTACGGGCGTTATATGTCGCTCACCATCAAGCATCCGGTGGGAAGCCAATTGCCGCTGGTGGGAAGTTACTTCAACATCGGGCCGGTGGAGATGAGCGGTTCGTCGACGACGATCAAACAGACCTCGGCGATTCTCGGCCCGTCGATGCGATTCGTGGCGGATCTCGGGAACTGGGATGGATCGTTCAACAACATCGATATTGGGGAGTCGGGGCAGATCCTGTCGCGGCATTACAAGGATCAGTGGGACGCGTATTACGTAGGGCGAAGTTTTCCGATGCAGTTTGACAAGGTAGAGGCCAAGGACACGCTGGTAGTGAGGCCCCAGTAAACTTTAACTACGCGATCGTCGGCTCGGGCACCGCTTCCTTCGCACGCTGCTTGTGCCGCTGGATTTTTTCGAGTAGCGCGGCCATGTAGGTGTAAAAGACCGGCGTCAAATATAAGGTGACCAACTGCGAGAAGAGCAGGCCGCCCACCACAACCAGACCCAGCGGCTGCCGGGCTTCGCCGCCCGCGCCGTAGCCCAATGCGATCGGAACCGCTCCCAGCAGCGCCGCCATAGTCGTCATCATGATGGGGCGGAAACGGATCAGACAGCCTTCATAGATCGCTCTCATCGGTGAGAGGCCCTGGTTGCGTTCGGCTTCCAGAGCGAAGTCGATCTGCATGATCGCGTTCTTCTCAACGATGCCGATCAACATGATCAGTCCGACGAACGCGTAGATGTTCAGGTCCATGTGGAACAGGTACAGCGTGAGCAAAGCGCCGAAGCCGGCCGAAGGGAGTCCCGAAAGAATCGTCAGCGGATGGATGTAGCTCTCGTAGAGAATTCCGAGGACGATGTACACCACCAGGATCGCGACAATCAGCAGGACCCAGAGATTGCCCAGCGAGCTTTGGAACGCTTTGGCTGCGCCCTGGAAGTCCGTCGTGATGCCTACCGGCAAGGTCTGGGTTGCGAGGCCCTGCACCTTGGAAACGACGTCGCCGAGCGCCGCGCCGGGCTTTAGGTTGAACGACACCGTCACCGCGTTGAGCTGTCCGTAATGATTGATGGTCTGCGGCCCGATGTCCTGTTGCAGCTTAGCCAGCGTGTCGAGCGGGATCAACGGGCCATTGGAAGACTTGAAGTACAGCAGCGACAGCGCGTGCGGATCGGCCTGGTATTGCGGCTTGAGCTCGAGCAAGACCTTGTATTCATTGATCGCGGCATAGATCGTTGAGACCCAGCGCGGACCGTAGGCGTCGTAGAACGCGTTCTCGATGGCGTCGGCATTCACTTGCAACGCCGCGGCCTTGTCGCGATCGATGTTCACGTTGACTTGCGGAGCCAGGATCGCGAGATCGGTTGTGACGTCCTCCACCTCCGGCAGCCTTTCGATTTCGCGCTGCAACTGCGCGGCGCCCTTGTACAGCTCGTCTTTGTCGGGCGACTGCATCGAGAACTGATACAGGCTCTTCGTCACCTGGCCACCGATCCGTATGGTGGGAGGGTTCTGCACGTAGACGCGCATTCCCGGGAAATTGGAAAGCTTCGGCCGCAGCTCGGCAATGATGGCGTTGACGAGTTCCTTGCGCTCCGAGCGCGGTTTCAAGTGCACCACGAGTTCGCCGTAATTGGGGCCGCCGAGCGTCGAAGCGGATGTTCCGCCCACGGTGGACATCAACGCCTGCACGTTGGGATCGGTGCGGAAAACTTCGGCCACGCGCTTCTGATAGTCGATCATCTGGTAATACGAAGTGCCTTGCGCGGCTTCGGTAACAGCGTAGATCTGATCGGTGTCCTGATCGGGAATGAAGCCCTTGGGGATCTTGGCGAACATCACTACGGTGCCTGCCAAAACCAGCAGCGAAGCAGTCATCGTGAGCGCGCGATGGCGCAACACAACTTGCAGCGTGCGATCATAGACGCGGAGCAGGGCCTCGAAGAACCGTTCCGTGATGCGATAAAACCAGGAGCGCTTCTGCTCTTCGGGAGATCGCAGAAAGCGCGAGCACAACATGGGCGTGAGCGTCACCGACACGACGCCCGAGATCAAGATCGCAACGCAAATAGTGACCGCGAATTCGCGGAACAGCCGGCCTAGGATTCCGCCCAGGAATAGGACGGGGATGAACACAGCGGCGAGCGACAACGTCATGGAAACGATAGTGAATCCGATTTCCTTCGACCCCGCGAGCGCGGCATACAGTGGCTTCTCGCCCATTTCCATGTGACGGAAAATGTTTTCGAGCATCACGATGGCGTCGTCGACTACGAAGCCGACGGAAAGAATCAACGCCATCATGGACAGGTTGTCCAGGCTGTAATGCAGCAGGTACATGATGGCGAATGTTCCGATGATGGAGAAGGGCAGGGCCAGGGCTGGGATCACGGTGGCCGACACGTTGCGCAGGAACAGGAAGATCACCATCACTACCAGGCCGAGCGTCAACAGCATTGTGAACTGCACGTCTTTGTACGATTCGCGAATGGTGTCGGAGCGGTCGTACAGGATGTCCATTTTCACGGAGGCGGGAATTTCGGAGCGGAACTTCGGCAGCAGATTCTTCACCGCGTCAGTAACGGCGATGGTGTTGGTGCCGGGCTGCCGTTGTACGCCCAGGATGATGGCGCGCTGCGCACCCTGTTTGGTGAAGAACCAGGAAGCGGTTTTATCGTCTTCCACGCTGTCGATCACGTTGCCCAATTGCTCCAGCCGCACCGGCGATCCGTTGCGATAGGCGACGATCAGGGGCCGGTACTGCGCGGCGCTCATCAGTTGCCCGGTGGCCTGCAAAGTGAATGCGCGCTGCGGTCCGATGATGCTTCCGGTCGGCAGGTTGACGTTCCAGCCCGAGAGCGCGGTTTGAACTTCGTTGATGCCGATCTGGCGTGAGGCCAGCAGATGCGGATCCAGCTGCGCATGCACCGCGTACTTTTGTGCGCCCAGCACCTGCACCTGCGCGACGCCGCTCACCATCGAGATGCGCTGCGCGATGCGTGTTTCCGCGTATTCATCGAGTGTCCATAAGGGCAAGGTTTGCGACGTGATCGCCAGATACAGAATTGGCTGGTCGGCTGGATTCACCTTGGTAAACGTCGGCGGCGTGGGCATGCCCTGCGGCAACAGGCGCGCGGCTTGCGTGATGGCGGACTGCACGTCCACAGCAGCGCCGTCCAGGCTCTTGTTGAGCACGAACTCGAGCGTGACCTGCGTGGAACCGAGCGAGTTGGTGGACGTCATCGAATCCAGGCCCGAGATGTTCGAGAACTGGTTCTCGAGTGGCGTGGCGACGGCCGATGCCATGGTGTCGGGACTCGCGCCGGGCAAGCTCGCGGTCACGAGCAGGGTGGGGAAATCGACGTTGGGCAGATCGCTCACTGGGAGCGAGCGGTACGCCACCAGGCCGAAGAGCGCGATGGCGGCCATCATGAGACTGGTGGCGATGGGACGCCGTATGAATGTTTCCGAGAAATTCATTGCTTCTTAGTCAGCGCCGACTGGCGAGCTGTGCGGGCGATCGAGAACCGGGAAATCGCTGGTTCGGTGTTTGCGGCGCCGCATCCATCCGAGCACCGAAGCCATGTAAGTGTAGACGACGGGCGTCAAATACAGAGTGATCAATTGCGAAAAGAGCAGACCGCCAACCACGGCTAATCCGAGAGGACGGCGCGACTCACCGCCTGCACCGTACCCGAGCGCGACCGGAACCGCGCCCAGTAGCGCCGCCATGGTGGTCATCATGATGGGGCGGAATCGGATCAGGCAGCCCTCGTAAATCGCTTCGAGCGGTGTTTTGCCTTCCTTGCGCTCGGCCTCCAACGCGAAATCGATTTGCATGATCGCGTTCTTCTTCACGATCCCGATCAGCATCATCAATCCGACGAAAGAATAAATATTGAGATCGACGTGGAAAATCATCAGCGTCAGTAGCGCGCCGACGCCCGCCGATGGCAGTCCCGAGAGAATGGTCAGCGGATGGATGTAGCTTTCGTACAAAACGCCGAGGACGATATACACTACGAGAACGGCGATGACCAGCAGCAAAGTCAAATTCTTGAGCGAGCTTTGGAACGCTTGCGCCGTGCCCTCGAAACTCGCGGTCATGTTCCCGGGCAGCACCCGCCGCGCTGTCTCCTGCACCATTTTCACGGCGTCGCCCAGCGGCAGACCCGGCCTCGCGTTGAATGAAACGGTGACCGATGGAAACTGGCCTGAGTGATTGATGCTTTGCGCGGTCGCGCCCTCGCGCAGCGAAGCGAAATTGCTAAGCGGCACCAACTGCCCGCTGGATGCTTTGAAGAAAATCTTGTTGAGATAATCGGAAAATTCCTGGTACTTCGGCGAAACCTCCAGCAGCACTTTGTACTGATTGGTGGGTGCGTAAATAGTGGATGACCAGCGCGGGCCAAAAGCGCTATAGAGCGCCGATTCGATCTGATTCGCATCCAGGCCAAGCGCTGCCGCGCGGTCGCGATCGATCTGCATGTTCACCTGCGGATTCTTGACCTGCAAATCCGTCGTTACGTCCACCAAGCCGGGCAGCTTTGCGATCTCGCGCTCCAGCCGCTGCGCTTGTTTATATAGTTCGTCGGTGTCGGGTCCTTGCAGCGTGAAGTCGTAAGCGGACTTGGTCTGGTGCCCGCCGAATCGCAGGCTGGGCGGGGCGACCAGAAACACGCGGACGCCCGGGAATCGCGACAGCTTCGGCCGCAACTCTGCGATCACCTGCGTGAGCGATAGCGCTCGCATCTTGCGCGGCTTCAACTGCGTCCAGAAGCGCGGCGTGTTGGTGGTGTCGGCCTGCGCCATGAACGAATCGATGTTCGGATCCTTGCGCAGGATGGCGGAGACCGTCTGGACGTAGTCCACCATCTTGTAGTAGGACGTGCCCTGCGCGGCTTCGAGCGTCACCATCATTGAATCGTTGTCTTCGTCGGGGATGAAGCCCTTGGAGACCGCCCCAAACAGATAGATGGTTGCGCCGATCAAAATGAAGAAGACACCGGCCATCGCATAATGGTGTTTCAGTACGGAGCGCAGGCTGCGCTTGTAGCCCTGCAGCAGTGAGTTAAAGAAACGCTCCATGCCGCGCGAGAGCCACGATTGCTTCTGCTGCCGCGGATCTTTCAAGAACCGGCTGCATAGCATGGGTGTGAGTGTGATGGACACCAGGCCTGAGATGAAAATCGCGGTGCAAAGGGTGACCGCAAATTCCTTGAAGAGCCGGCCGATAATGCCGCCCAAGAACAGCACCGGAATGAACACCGCCCCGAGCGAAATGGTCATCGAGACGATGGTGAATCCGATTTCGCGCGAGCCCCGTAGCGCCGCTTGAAACGCCGTCTCGCCCTTTTCCATATGGCGCACGATGTTTTCGAGCATCACGATCGCGTCGTCCACCACGAAGCCGATGCACAGGATCAGCGCCATCATGGAGATGTTGTCCAGGCTGTAGTTGAGCACGTACATCACGGCGAAGGTGCCGAGGATGGAGAAGGGCAGCGCCATGCTCGGGATCAATGTGGCGGACGCGTTGCGGAGGAACAAAAAGATCACCGCGATCACCAGGCCCAGCGTAATCGCCATGGTGAACTGAATGTCGTGGAACGCCAGGCGAATGTTGTTGGAGCGGTCGCCGCGAATCTTGAGAGTCACCGACGGCGGTAGGTGGGTTTGCAGAGTGGGGATCACGCGCTTGATCTCGTCGCAGATCGCGATCGTGTTGCTGCCGGCCTGCCGCATCACGCCCAACTGCACAGCGCGTTCAGCGCCTTTCGATGTATTCGCCCACGATGCGTTTTTGTCGTTCTCGATGCTGTCGATCACGTTGGCGACTTCTTCCAACCGCACCGGCGCGCCATTGCGCCACGCCACTACCAGCGGCCGATAATCTTCGGCGTGCATGAGTTGGCCGTTGGCTTGGATGTTGTAGGCGGTGTGCGCGCCATACAGTGTGCCCACGGGCGTGTTGACGTTCCAGCCGTTCAGCGCGCTGTCGATTTCGTTCAGCCCCAGGTGCTTGGCATTGAGCTTGTCGGGATCCACTTGCACGCGCACCGCGTACTTCGCGCTTCCCCACACCTGTACTTGCGCGACGCCCGAGACCATCGAGAGCCGCTGAGCCACCAAAGTCTCCGCGTATTCGTCGATGGACCACATCGGAAGCGTGGCGCTGGTAAGCGCGAGATACATAATGGGCTGGTCGGCCGGATTGCTCTTGCGAAATGATGGCGGAGCGGGCATTCCCGCCGGTAGCAGCGGAGTGGCTTCGGAAATTGCCGTCTGAATGTCCACCGCGGCGCCGTCGATGTCGCGATCCAGATCGAACGTCAAGCTGATCTGCGTATTACCCGAGGAACTGGTCGAGGTCATCGTGTCTAGGCCAGCGACCGAAGTGAATTGCCGCTCAAGCGGCGTCGCCACGGCCGATGCCATGGTAGTCGGGTCCGCTCCAGGCAAGCTGGCCTGCACTTGAATGCTGGGAAAGTCGACGCTCGGAAGATCGCTGACGGCCAGGCCTCGATAAGCTACCACGCCAAAGAGCGCAATGCCCGCCATCAGCAAACTGGTGGCGATGGGACGGCGGATGAAGACCTCTGAGATATTCACGCGCTGGGCTCCCTAGCTGGTTTTTGCCGGCGGCTGGCCCCCGCCGAGCCTTGGCGCTTCCCGGTTGTCCTGCACTTGCACATGGCTGCCAGGCGTGAGCCGGAGCTGGCCTTCGGTGACCACGGTTTCACCAGGCGCCAGGCCGCGGTCGATCACTAGCTCCTGATCCACACGCGTTCCGGTGACCACCGGACGCATCTCCACGGTCCGGTCCTGCTTTACCACATAAACGAACTGCCCATCTTGCCCGGTCTGGACGGCTTGGTTGGGAACGACGGTGGCATGGGGTCGCGTGGTCAGTCCCAGCGTCACACGGACAAACTCGCCGGGCCACAGCTTGTTGTCGGCGTTTGGAAACGTGCCTTTGAGCTTAATGGTTCCCGTGGTGGCGTCGACCGAGTTGTCGATGAAGGTGAGAACGCCGCTCTCCTGCACCCCGGCATCGGCCTGCGGAGCGGCACGCACCGGCAGTTGGCCCTGTCCCATGTACCGCTTAATTTCGCCCAACTGCGCTTCTGGAACCGAGAACGTTACGTAGATGGGCTGAACCTCGGTGATGGTCATCAACTCGGTTGTATTGGCCGCCACCACGTTGCCTTGCTTCACCGCGATGCTGCCCGTACGGCCGTTGATGGGGGATTGAATCGTGGTGTAGTTCAATTGGACCTGGACGTTCTCCACCGCAGCCTTGTCGGCCACGATCTGCGCTCGGGCGCTTTCGATGGCGGCTTTGTCTGCGAGAACCGTCTGGGAAAGCGCGTCGGCACTAGAAGCCATCTGGTCGGCTTGCTCGCGTGAAACCACTCCCTGGTCGAACAACCCGCGATAGCGTTTGGCCTGGTCCTGGGCGTACTTTTCGTTGGCGATGTCGCGCGCCAGATTGGCCTGCGCCTGGCTGAGCGCTGCCGTATCGCGCGCCAGGTTGGCTTGCGCCTGGCTGAGTTGGGCTTCGAGCGGCCGCCCGTCGATGGTGAATAGCAAGTCGCCCTTCTTCACCGAATCGCCTTCATGGAACGAGACTTTGGTCAATTCGCCGCCCACCTGCGCCTTCACGCTGATAGTCGAATACGCTTCCACATTACCGATGACATCCACGTTGATCGGCACGTCTCTCTGCGACACCACTGCCACCACCACCGGAACCGGCCCACCGTCGCCGCCGCGGCCCCGGCCTCCCGGCCCGCCCGCCTTCACGCTGGAATTATTGCATCCAGACAGGACGATACAGACGGCGGCCAAAATCAGGATTGCAGGAGGAAGCTTCGAGGCTTTCTTGGTTAGGTTCATGAAGATGTCGCGTTCGCGCGGCTTTGTATACAGATTCGTACAAAAGGGCGTCCTTGGGGGCCCCAAGGTTACTCGCCCAACAGAATTATCTACAAGTATACCTGTATCTTACGAGGGATCGGGGGTGTCTTCGGGCGTGCTCCGGGAATGCTCACACCATCTTCACCGACTATTCATTTGATTATCAATGGAGTTTGGTGGATCATAAGCCTGGATCTGGACAGGCCATCTTTCGCTGGGTGGCATTGACAGCTCCAAGAAACTCACTCTGGAGCCGCTCACGCGGCGGATCCACGTTCCGATTCTGTCACCAAAGGAGAACTGTCGACCATGGACCATCACGAAGGCGCTTCGCATCATCACAAAGCAGCCGAGCACCACGAGCATGCGGCCAAGCATCACCGCGAAGCCGCGAAACATCATGAGGCAGGGGACCATGTGCAGGGGGGCCACCACGCGCACATCGCGCACGGGCACCTCACCCACGCAACGCACCACGCCGAAGAAGCTGGAAAGCACCATGCCACGGAGCACGGTTCCTAGGTTTTAGTTAGCTGATTTTCACTTGAGGGTCCGGCGTACGGGCGGCGCGCAACACGCGATGATACTCTGGGCCCATGGACCGCGATTACACGGATCGGCTTCTGCTCACCACCGGCGCCGCGACGAAAGAGGCATCTGACCCCAGCACCATCCTTCATGCGGCTTTTGATGCCATAATCCAAGGGAATTTCGACGCTTTCGCAAACCGGGTCACCGACAACGTTGAAATGAACATCAGTGGTTTTGGCCCTCTCGACGGCGCGTGGCGAGGTCGTGCCGACGTTGTTGCGGCAACCCGGAGAAATTTTGCTCTGCTGGCACATCAGAAGCCGGAAATCGAAAGCATGATCGCCGAAGACGGCCGCATCGCTGTTCTTCTGCGCGAGAGCGGGGTTTTCAAATCGAACGCGCAGCCCTACAGCGTGCGCGGTGTCCAGTGGTTCACATTCACGGACGGGAAGATCAGCAAGATCGACGAGATCATCGCAAGCCACCCGGGCGGACATTAGACTGTCACGTTGGGGCGAGATAATGGGACATGCATCCCGACTTGATCGAATATGGTCCCGTCCGTTTTTCCGGCGATCCCAACGCACTTTACGACCGCCACCTGGTCTTCGATTACGCCATCGATCCCGATCTGGCGACGCCGCGCGAGCGCTATGAAGCGGTAGCCCGCTCGCTGCGCGACGTTCTGGCTTTGCGATGGCTGCGCACGAAGAAGACCTACGACCGCGTGGATCCCAAGCGCCCTTACTACTTTTCCATGGAGTACTTGATCGGGCGCTCGCTCGCAAACAACGTAACTAACCTTCTTCTCGATCCCCAGATGCGCGAGGCCTGCCGCGAGAAGAATGTGGATTGGTACGAGTTGCTCGAACAAGAGCCCGATGCCGGACTCGGCAACGGCGGGCTGGGCCGCCTGGCGGCTTGCTTCATCGAATCCATGGCCACGCTGCAGATGCCCGGAATGGGCTACGGTCTGCGCTACGAATATGGAATCTTCAAGCAGGATATCCGGGACGGTTGGCAGGTGGAACAACCCGACCGGTGGCTTCGCCGGCCAGATCCTTGGGAAGTAATCCGGTTGGATCACGTTGTGGAGGTCAATCTAAACTGCTCGTTTCAGGTGCGCGGCGGCTTGCTCGTTCCTATTCCGAACAAACGCTCCACCCTGTTGGGAGTCCCATTTGACCGGCCCGTGGTCGGCTACAGCGGTCGCACCATTAACACGCTCCGGCTATGGGCTGCCGGCGCGAGCGACTCGTTCCACTTCCAGGAATTCAGCCATGGCGATTTCGTAGGAGCGATGACGGAGAAACTCGCCGCCGAATCCATCACGCGGGTCTTGTATCCCGATGACTCGACAACCATGGGGCAAGAGCTGCGCTTCTTGCAGGAGTATTTTCTCTCGGCCTGCTCGGTGCAGGATGTAGTGCGGCGTTTTCGGGACGTCCACTCGGATTGGTATCTTCTGCCCGACAAAACGGCGATCCAGCTCAACGACACCCATCCCGCGCTCTCCATCGCAGAATTGATGCGAATTCTGCTGGACGAAGCCGGACTCGGTTGGGACCCGGCATGGTCGATTACCGAGCGAACGTTCGGCTACACCAATCACACGCTTCTGCCGGAGGCGCTGGAAAGGTGGCCGGTGTCGTGGTTCGAAAACGTTATCCCCCGCCATCTCGAGATCATTTATGAGATCAACCGGCGGTTCTTGGACCACGTCCGCGGGCGTTATCCGGGCGACGAGCAGCGTGTTCAGAGGATGAGCCTCATTGAGGAAGGATTCCAACGCAAGGTGCGCATGGCCTATCTGGCGATCACCGGCTCGCACAGCACCAATGGCGTAGCACGCATTCATTCCGACCTGCTACGCACGCATTTGGTTCGCGATTTTGCGGAGATGTACCCGGAACGCTTTAACAACAAGACCAACGGCGTTACTCCCCGTCGCTGGCTGCTGGTGGCGAATCCCGCGCTGGCTCAAATCGTCACGGACGCGATTGGCGATAGTTGGATCGAGGATCTCAGTCAGATTGCCAAGATCAAGCCGCTGGCCGACGACTCCCAATTCCGTGAGCTATTTCGGGACGCTAAACACCAGTCGAAAATTCGCTTTGCCCACTGGCTGAAGACCAATACCGGCGAAGAGGCGGACCCCGATACTATCTTCGACTGTCAGATCAAGCGCATCCACGAATACAAACGGCAGTTGCTCAATGTGCTTCACATCGTCATTTTGTACAACCGCCTGCGCGAGAATCCCAATCTCAACGTGCCGCCGCGAACGTTCTTTTTTGCCGGGAAGGCCGCACCGGCGTACTATTTGGCGAAGGTGATCATCAAGTTCATCAATAGCGTCGCTGAGACGGTGGATCGCGATCCCCTGACGCGAGGCAAGCTGAAAGTAATTTTCCTTCCCGACTATGGTGTTTCGGTGGCTGAGAGACTGATCCCCGCGAGCGACGTTTCGGAGCAAATCTCCACTGCGGGTTACGAGGCCAGCGGTACCAGTAACATGAAGTTTATGATGAACGGTGCATTGACGATTGGCACCCGCGACGGCGCAACCATCGAGATGGCCGAAGAGGCAGGAGAGGAAAACTTCTTTCTCTTCGGCCTGACAGCGGATCAAGTGGCGCAAACTCGGCCGTGGTACAACCCGTATTGGCATTACGAACATGATGCGGAAATCCGCAACGCGCTCGATCTGATTTTCTCGGGACATTTCAATCCCGGCGAGCCGCGTGTGTTCGATCCGATTCGCGACACGCTCCTGACGCGCGGCGATTTCTATCTGCACTTGGCCGATCTGCGTTCGTACTCCGACGCCCATGCGCGCTTGGGCGAGTTGTACTTGCACCCGCATGACTGGGATCGCAAAGCGGTCCTGAACCTGGCGTGCTCGGGAAAGTTTTCGAGCGACCGCACCATCATGCAGTACGCCTCCGAAATCTGGAACGTGACTCCCTGTCCGACAGTGTAAAGAGCTAGCGCTCCAGGCGCTTACTCCGTCCGGGCTTTGGTGTCGATCAGCCGCTGGATGTTCACGAGAAACTCTTCCAACCTCTGCGCTCCTTGATCGGCGTGCCTTCGATTGCGCACCGACACCGTGCCCTCCTGCGCCTCGCGATCGCCCACCACCAGCATGTAGGGGATCTTTTGCATCTGCGCTTCACGGATCTTGAGGTTGACCTTTTCCTTGCGATCGTCCAGTTGCACGCGCAGCCCTGCGTCTTTCAACTGATCGAAGACCTTCTGTGCGTACTCCGCGTGGCGATCGGTAATCGGCATCACCACTGCCTGCACCGGCGCGAGCCACACCGGAAACGCACCAGCATAGTGTTCGATGAGGATCCCGAAGAACCGCTCGATGGACCCATACAGCGCGCGATGCACCATCAACGGTTGATGTTTCTTGCCGTCCTCGGCGACGTATTCGAGTCCGAAGCGCCGGGGTAGCGTGAAATCGAATTGAACGGTGGAAAGCTGCCACAGCCGCCCGATCGCGTCTACCAATTTCACGTCGATCTTCGGTCCGTAGAATGCCGCCTCATCCGGCATCACCTTCACCTTCATATTCAGCCGTGCCGTGGCGCGTGTTAGCGCGTTTTCAGCCAGCTCCCATTGTTCCTTCGTCCCGTCGTATTTGCCGCTGGCGCCGCCATCCCAGGTCGAAAGCTCGGCCTCGTAGTCATCGAAACCGTAGGTACTCAGCGTGTCGATCGCGAATTGCAAACAGCTCACCACTTCGTCTTCGATCTGCTCCGGCGCGCAGAAAATATGCGCGTCATCTTGCGTGAATCCGCGCACGCGCATCAAACCGTGCATCACGCCCGACCGCTCGTAGCGATAGACCGTGCCCAGCTCGCCGAGCCGCACCGGC
Organism: Bryobacterales bacterium; assembly: GCA_963772905.1. GTDB lineage: Bacteria > Acidobacteriota > Terriglobia > Bryobacterales > Bryobacteraceae > Palsa-89. The sequence continues at coordinate 555,904 of CAVYZD010000004.1, forward strand.
AGTTCTCGATAGCTGCGCAGCTTGTCCGCGTAAATCAGAATGTGCCCCGGGCAGTTCATGGGCTTGAGCTGATACTCGGCGTCGTCCAGCTCCATGGGCTTGAACATATTCTCGCTATAAAAATTGGCGTGGCCGGAGGTCTTCCACAGATCGAGGCGCATCACGTGCGGCGTGTAAACCAGCGAGTAGCCGCGCGCCAGGTACTGATCGCGCATCCAGTCCTCGATGATCTTGCGAATGCGCCCGCCCTTGGGATGCCAGAAAATCAGCCCCGGACCGGCGAGATCCTGGATGCTGAACAGATCCAGCTCCTGGCCGAGCTTGCGATGATCGCGCTTCTTGGCTTCTTCCAGGCGTTGCAGATAGGCGTCTTGATCCTTCTTGCTAAAAAACGCGGTGCCGTAGATACGTTGCAGGCGCGGTTTGTGCTCGTCGCCCTTCCAATAAGCGCCCGCGATCGACAGCAACTTAAACGCCTTGAGACGTGAAGTGGACGGAACGTGCGGACCGCGGCAAAAGTCGATGAAATGCGGCCCCAGCGTATATTCGGAGAAGATTTCGCCGGCGCGCTCTTCTATCAACTCGTGCTTCATCCAATCGTCGGCGTACTTCTTCAGTCCAACTTCTTTGGGCGTCATGACGCGCTCGAACGGCAGGTTCTTGGCCTGCAGTTCTTGCATTTTCGCTTCGATCTTTTCCAGATCTTCCGGCGTGAACGGCGCCTCGCGTTGGAAGTCGTAATAGAAGCCGGTGTCAGTGGGCGGTCCGATCCCGAGTTGCGTTTCTGGAAAAAGTTCCAGCACTGCCGCCGCCAGCAAATGCGCAGTCGAGTGCCGATAGACTTGCAGCGCCTCGGGGCTCTTCGATGTCAGAATCTCCAATTGGGCATTATTTTCGAACGGACGGGTCAAGTCCCAGAGCTGTCCGTCGACGCGCGCAACCACGGCGTCATCGGCCAATCGCTGGCCGATGGATTTCGCGATGTCGAGGGGGCTGGTCCCTTCGGGGACACTCTTCTGGCTCCCGTCGGGCAGAGTAATGGTAAGGCTGTCGCTCATGTAACTTTCAGGTTATCAGGCTACTTCAGTTTTGCGTATTCGGCTTCGGCTTGTTTGAAGATCGGGATATCGGGGTCGGCATTTTTCCACAGCGCGAGAAAGTCCTGGTAGGCGGTTTTTGCTTTGGCGTTATCGCCGGACAGAGCGTAGGCGCGACCCAGACCCAGGTGCGCCAGCGCGCCAATCGGCTCGTTCCCAACCACGCCCGGATGATCGAGGATCTTCTGAAACTCGGCCGCCGCCGCAGCGCCCTGCTTGGCCGCCAGATCAGCTTCGCCGCGTAAGTAAACGGGGTAAAGCGCGAAAGTCATGGCACTGTTCGTGTGACCTAATTCGTAAGGGGCGGACGGCGCGAGCGCCTCTACAGCTTTGTTCGCTTCATTGCTCCTGAGCGCGATGGCGGAGCGAATCATCGGCAAGTACTCGAACTGGACCATTGTATCTTCGGGAAAGCGCTTGGCAACCTCAGCGTCCAACTGCCCGGCCCGTGCGGAATCGCCCGCCAGCCCGAGTGCGATTGCCGAGAATGCCTCTGCGTTTTTGCCAGTTGCCATCGCCAGCGCGGCCTGCGCTTGTTGCTTCGCCATCGATGCGTCGCCTGCCAATGCTTCGCGGATGGCGGCGTGCGCCAAATATTCCGCCGCGGTTTCTTTTAGATCGGCTCGTTGCGCGGAATCGGCGGCCCGCTCGGTCAGTTCGCGAGCCTTGGCAAACTCTCCGCCAGACGCGGCCGTCTCCGATTCGAGAAAGAGCATTTGATTCTCAAGGCTTGGCTTCCCCATCTCGGCTGCGGCTTCACGTTCCATGCCTGCGGCATCGTGTTGCAAGAAATCGATGACGTAAAGAACCAGAGGAGACCACGGCGAGTAGACGTTGTGAGCCTTCCCTTCCTGCGCCGTGGCCTTCGCTTCATCCAGGCGGTTCACCCATTGGTACGCGTAAACCAGATTCACGTAGTTATTCGCACTTCCGGGGTTGAGTTTCACCGCCTCCTGCCCCGCTCGAAGGGAGTTCTCCAATTCTCCCAATTGCACGTAGATGAGCCATAACCAAGCCTGTGGCTGGTCGTCACGCGGGTAGGTCTGCCCCCACAACTCTAACTTTGTGCGCGCGGACTCCAGATTTCCGGTAGCGAGCAGCTCGTAGGATGACGCAATCGCGAGTTTTTCCTGCTCGCTTGTGCGCTCCCGCAGAGCGTAAGCTTTGCGCATGTTGTCGGCTGCCTGGATGGGTTCGCTGAGAGTAAAGTAACTCTGCGCTGATCCAAGATAGGCCATGGCGAAATTCGGGTCCAGGCTGATGGCTCTCTGAAACAACGGGATTGCAGCGCCGATATCGTTGGTTACATCGAATGTGTGGTACGCCAGACCGTAAGCTTGCAATGCTTCGAGCGATGGCGTGGTCACATTCTCCGGCGGCGCCTCGTACTTCTTCACCGAAGCCAGCGACTCTCCCAATTTCTCGCGCAGCTTCGTGGCGGCGTCACCCAGAGCCGCGAGCACCTGCTCTTTTCCCTGGGCCGTTTCCTGCTCTTCGGCGAGCACGTCGCCGGTGCGGCAATTTACAGCATTCAATCCCACTACATATTGCGTGCCCAAACTTGAGATCGATCCTTCAATCGTCGCCGCGCTGGCCGTGCGCTGGCAAACGTCGCGAGTTACTTCCTTCGTGAGACGCGCATCTTTGGACTGGCCCATCAGCGACAGCGTTTGGGAGATGCGCTCGTCGGAAATCAGGCTAAGAAACGGTGACTGCTCCAATTGCGCCGAGAGCCCTTGCCGTAGCGCGCCGTCGAAAACCGGATCGCCGGTGGTGTTGGTGAAATCGGCTAGAACGATGGTGTCTTTTTCGGTGAGCTCGGGCGTGTGCTTGCGCGTGAAAAAGTAGGCCGCGCCCGCTGCCGCGATCAGAATCAAGGCTGCGCCCGCCATCCATGGCAGTCGTTTGCGTTGGGGCGCCGCCGCCGGAAGTTTTAACGATTCCGTGTCCCGTTTCAACCGTTGCAGGTCGCTCCGCATGTCCGCCGAGCTTTGGTAGCGCAAATCCCGATCCTTCTCCAGCGCTTTGTCGATCACGCGCACCAAATCCGCCGGGATGTCCGGATTCAGCCGCACCACCGGCGTGGGCTTCCCGTCCAGAATCGCCTTGAAGATCACCGCGGCACTCTCGCCGCGAAACGGCAAGACGCCCGTCGCCATCTCATAAAGGACGGCGCCAAAGGAAAACAGATCGCTGCGCGCGTCCAGGTCCTTCGCCCGCGCCTGCTCCGGCGACATATACGCGACGGTGCCCATGGTAGAGCCCGGGCTCGTGAGATGAGTCACGGTGCTGTCGCTGCTCGGTGACGCCGCGGGCTGCACCTTCGCCAGTCCAAAGTCCAAAATCTTGGCATGGCCACGCTCAGTAAGGAAAATATTCGCAGGCTTGATATCGCGGTGAATGATCCCTTTGGAATGCGCGGCGTCCAATACGTCGGCGATTTCAATCGCGATCGCTAGCAAGACTTCCGTTTCGATCGGCCGCCCGGAGATGCGATCCTTCAATGTCATGCCATCCAGAAACTCCATGACGATGTAGGATTGCTCGCCAGTGCTGCCAATCTCGTAAATCGTACAAATGTTCGGATGGTTCAGCGCGGATGCGGCCCTCGCCTCGCGTCGAAAGCGTTCGAGCGATTGCGGGTCGCGAGCCAGCTCTTCAGGCAGGAACTTCAGAGCCACGAATCGCCCGAGTTCGGAGTCTTCCGCCTTGTAGACGACGCCCATGCCGCCTCCGCCCAACTTTTCGACGATCCGGTAGCGCGAGACGGTCTGACCGAGCATGAGGGTATAAAGGCTGGTTTGCCCTCGATGCTACCATGAAAAAGAATGGCTGCCACCACCGACACAGGGGTGTTCGACGAGTCAGGGTTGCTGGCCAAAGCTCGTGAGGGTGATGCTCAGGCCTTTAGCGAGCTGGTGAACCAGTACTCCCGCAAGATCTATCGCCTCGCCAAGCACATTACCCAGAACGATTCCGAAGCCGAGGACGTGCTCCAGGAGACTTTCCTGAAGGCCTTCGAGCATTTAGGGGATTTCCAAGGGCAATCTAAGTTTTATACCTGGATTGTTCGCATCGCCGTCAACGAATCTCTCATGAAGCTCCGCAAGCGGAAGTCCGACCGGACGGTCCCGCTCGATGAGCCTCTGGATACCGGCGAAGACACCGTGGTGCGTGAAATCGCGGTTTGGGATGAAAATCCTGAGCAGCAGTACTCCCGCGAGGAGATCGGTCAAATCCTCGACGAGGCTGTTGAAAGCCTGAAACCTGCTTTTCGCACCGTTTTTGTCCTCCGTGACATCGAAGAACTGAGTACCGAAGAGACCGCACAGGCCTTGGGGATCTCGGTTCCGGCGGTGAAGAGCCGCCTGCTGCGCGCGCGCCTGCAACTGCGCGAGAAGTTGACGCGTTTCTTCAAACGGAAAGGGGATGACGTTTTTGCTTACCTGTAAAGAGTTTTTGCAGGAGCTCAGTGATTACCTGGACGCTACGGTGGATGTCGAACTTCGCCGCAAGTTGGAGGTCCACATCAGTGAGTGCCCGAACTGCTTCGTGATACTCGACACCACCAAGAAGACGATCGAGGTGTACAAGGGCGTCCAGCCCCAGCCGATCCCTCCCGAAGTTTACTCGCGATTGATGCGGGCGGTGGAGAAAAAGATGGCCGTCACGGGTAAGCCGGGGATCACGAGTTAACGACCGGGCGGAGCGCTCGGGAAATCTCGAGGTTGCTGCACTCGAAACCCTCGCGCCGCAGTGTCTCGCGAACGCGCTCCACTTGTAACGAATAAGCTGGAAATTCGACGCGCACTTCCGCCGCGCGGTGATACAGCTGGGGATTTACCGGGAAATCAAGCGAAGCAAGCGCTTCCAGAAGCTCTTCAAGCAGCCTTGGCTCGGTCGCGATACTCAGAGAAATCAGCTCGCCCTCACGCCCGAAGAGAGCGGTTTCTGATGGAAGAGACGCCGTCATGCAAAGTAATCCTCTCCGGCGACTCGGCCCCAAAATAAAAATCCCCTGGGCAGGTGCCACAGGGGGTTTAGGTTCGTGAAGACCGACTCACCTTTAGCACTTTTTAGCGTGGTTGCAATTAGCCGACCCCACCTTGCGATAGAGCCTAAATCAATCCACGGTTCGACTTCAGGTTAACACCAAAAGCGCCGTGATGCAATAGGCAAGCGCGCGATTAGGATCTATTCCGGGCGCACCTATTCCGCAGGAAGCTGATTGGAAAGCTTTTCGAAGCGCTTGCGCTGCTCTGGCGTTAGAATCTGTACGATCCGGTTGCGTCCCGTGGCGCGGACGTCCTCAATCTGTGCCTCCAGATCCTCGTGATATTTCACGAAGTCGTCCAGAATGGTCTTGAGACGGTCGGACTGTTCCGGGGTCAGATTCAGCTCGGTCTTCAACTGCTCGTAGGAAAATTCGGCCTTGTCGCCACGCCAGTAGGCCGCGCTACGGTGCAACTGTTCGTGCAGCCCTTCGCGCATACCAATGGCGCCTGTGAGCGCACCGACCAGAAATACCATGACCAGCGTGGTCAAAATTCTAGGATTCTGCCAGGTTGGCCGGTCTGATGCAAACATGTCGCTATTGCCGGTAACTGGCGAGATCCACCAGCACGGCGTCACGCTGCTGTTGCAGTCCCGAATCGGTGGGTGCGCCGGCTGTCGCCACGCTGGCAGCAACGCCACTTTCCGGGCCGCCCGGTTCCGAGGTTACCAAGTAAACGCCAAGCAGGCCCGCAAGCACGCCCGACGCCACTGCCAACCGGAATCCGAACTTGCGATCTAAGAAGACTGACCAGATCGAGAACGGCTGTTGCGCTTCGATCCGCTCGAGCACCCGGGCGTAGAAGCCGGCGCGTGGCTCGACGCTCTTAGCATCCCGCAGCGATCGCAGCAGTTGCGACTGAGCTTCCAGCAGCCGCAGCTCGTTCGCGCAGTCCTTGCACTCTCCCAAATGCCGGTGAAATTCCGCCGGCGTCTCCAAGGCCGCACCTCTTAGATAATCTTCAAGCTTATCCCTGACTTGATGATGCATGACTTCTTCCCTCAAAAAGACCGCTTTGACTTTTACGGATCGATTCGTCCGTTTCAATCAATGTTCCAACAGTTCTATCACACTCAGGCGAATGTTTGCCCGCCCCGCGTCAACCGCTGCGCCACCTTCAACAGTTTCTGTCGCGCTCGAAACAATTTCACCTTAATCGTATTTTCGTTCATGCCGGTCATCTGCGACAGCTCCTCCACCGAATGGCCCTCCACTTCCTTCAAAAGCAGCAGGCTCCGATCTTCATTCGACAGTTTCGCAAGCAGCTTTACGACCAGGTCTTTCCGCGCCAGCTGCGTATCCACGGCCGGCTCCTGGCCCACCGCCGACTCGCTGTTTTGCATCCGCTGGGCATCTTCTTCGGAAAAATCGCTTTCGTAGACGAGCTTCCGGACGCGCTTCTTGCGCAAATAGTCGTAGCACTCGTTAACCGTGATTTTGTAAATCCATGTCAACAGCGAGCTGCGAAAGTCGAAGCTCTGGATCGAAAAATAAATCTTTGCAAAAACCTGTTGAGCGATGTCCTCGGCGTCGTTGTGATTGCGGAGGATTCCATAAATGATAGAGAAAACTTTGGCTTGGTAGCGCTCCACGATGTCGCGAAACGCCATCTCGTCCCTGGCCTGCACGCGGCGCACCAGCGAAGCTTCTTCAGAATTTCGATGATCCACTCTGGTTTTGGCCTGAACCCGCGCGCCCGACGCCGGGTAAGGAAGAGTTCCTGCGACAACGCTCATACACCCTGCCAGACGTGCACCAAGCTCCTGCGGTTGCAGCCAGTTGAGGGTAAAATGCAGGGTTTCTCCCAAACTGCATCCTATCTCGGAGTTTAGCATCCAACACCTTGAGTGGTATTGTCGATGACCCGGCATCTTGCGGTGCGCCGGAGTTCTAGCGATAATAGCTCCTAGAGACCTCATCCACTCTAAAAAGTTCATCCGACAGGAGATCGACGACATGGTTCAACTGACCGAAACGGCCGTAAGCAAGGTAAAAGAGATTCTGGGCAGTCAGGATCCCAAACCCGCCGGGCTTCGCATCGCAGTGGTGGGCGGTGGATGCTCCGGATTCAGCTATTCGATGGCTTTCGAAAATACCCCGAATATGCTCGACAAGACCTATAAGTTCGACGATCTGCAAGTGTTCATCGACCAGGCCAGCCTGTTGTATCTGGATGGCGCCGAGGTGGACTACGTTGAGACCATGGAAGGGTCGGGATTCAAGTTCAATAATCCCAACGTGAAGAGCACCTGCGGGTGCGGCAGCTCCTTTAGCGCTTAAGTGAAGCTCGATGGTCTTTTGACCGAGCAGCCTAACCCGGCTTCAGCCGGCATTGACGCTCTACCAACGGCCGAGATTCTCGCCATCATTAATCAGGAAGATCGAAAAATCGCCGCGGCGGTGGCCGTGGAAATTCCACAGATTGCACAGGCTGTGGATGAGATCGTGAACCGTGTCCAAATGGGCGGCCGTGTGTTCTATATAGGCGCGGGCACCAGCGGTCGCCTGGGTGTGCTGGACGCTGCGGAGTGTCCACCAACGTTCCAGGTGCCGACCGATCTGGTGCAGGGCATCATCGCCGGCGGCGATGCGGCGCTCTCGCGTGCGACTGAGGCTTCTGAGGACGAGCCTGAAGTTGGGCGCCGCGACTTGGTCGCCCGCGGTTTCAATGGGAAAGACACACTGGTCGGGATTGCGGCCAGCGGTCGGACGCCCTATGTCCTGGGAGCGATCGAAGAAGCGAACCGAATGGGCGCGCTGACAATCGGGATGAGTTGCACGCCGGGCTCGCCGCTCTCGCGCCTTGCCAGCATCGCCATCACGCCTTTGCCCGGCCCTGAAGTGATCGCCGGATCCACTCGAATGAAAGCCGGCACGGCGACGAAACTGGTGCTGAATATGATCAGCACAGCGGTCATGATTCGTCTGGGTTACGTTTACGGCAACCTCATGGTTAATGTGCAACCGAGAAATACCAAGTTGGAGGATCGCGCGCGCAGGATAATTGCTGAGAGCGCGGCGGTGAGCTACGAGCGGGCGAGTGGGCTCCTCATCGAGGCGGGTGGTGACGTGCGCGTGGCGATTCTCATGGCGCGCCTGGCACTCGATCGCGCGGCAGCGGAGGCCCGTCTTACTGCGGCAGGCGGGCGTTTATCGGAAGCGTTGAAGAGCTAGAACATGGACAAGTTTCGGATCCAAGGCGGCGTGCCGCTGGAAGGCGAAATCGCGGTGAGCGGCGCGAAGAATTCGGCCCTGCCGGCGCTCGCCGCATGTTTACTCACCAGCGATCCCGTAAAGCTGGGGCGTATTCCGCCGGTGCGCGATATCGGCACCATGCAGCAACTGTTGCAGCACGCGGGCGCGGAGCTGGTTGTGGCCGACGGCTGCGTCACGGTGCGCGCCGCGAAGCTGGATCGTCCCGAAGCGCCTTATGATCTGGTAAAAACCATGCGCGCTTCTAGCTTGGTGTTGGGGCCACTGGTGGCGCGGACGGGCCGCGCGCGGGTTTCGATGCCGGGCGGCTGTGCCATTGGCGCCCGCCCGATCAACTTGCATGTGGGAGCGCTCGAGGCAGCTCGGCGCCGAAATCCAGCATTCACATGGCTACGTGGAAGCGCAAGCCCCGCGCGGTTTGAAGGGCGCGCAGGTCCATTTTGACCGCATCACCGTCACCGGAACCGAGGATGTCTTGATGGCCGCGGTACTGGCCGAAGGGGAAACCGTGATTCGCAACGCGGCGCGCGAGCCGGAGGTGCAGGATCTGGCGCTGCTCTTGAACAAGATGGGCGCCTGCGTGGAGGGCGCCGGGACATCGACGATTCGGGTGCAGGGTGTGAGCAGCTTGCACGGCACCGAGCATACGATTATTCCTGATCGCATTGAAGCCGGAACATTCCTGATCGCGGGAGCGATCACGCGGGGCGACTTGGTGGTTCGAGACTTTATTCCCGAGCACGTGGAAGCGTTGACCTCCAAAATGCGGCAAGCGGGCGTCGAGGTTACGGAAGCCGGAACGGGTGCGTTGCGTGTGCGTGCCTCCTCGCGCCTGCGCGCGACCGACATCACGACCGAAGAATATCCCGGCTTCGCGACGGATCTGCAGGCGCAATATATGGCTTTGATGACCCCAGCCGAGGGGATTTCGTTTATCACCGAGACCATCTTTGAAAATCGCTTTATGCACACCCAGGAACTGGCGCGCATGGGAGCGAACATACGCGTGGAAGGCCGTCAGGCGATCGTGGCCGGGGTGGCAGAATTGACCGGCGCGCAGGTGATCGCGTCCGATCTCCGCGCCAGCGCATCGCTGGTGCTCGCGGGCCTGGTGGCGCGCGGCGAAACGGTGCTGGATCGTGTGTACCATATCGACCGGGGCTATGAGAGAATCGAGGAGAAATTGGCGCGCGCTGGCGCGCGGATCGAGCGCATCCCATGACACCCAAACATCACAACCCGGCATTCCTGGCGTTGGTGAACGATGCCAAGAGCCGGATTCGCGAAATCGATATCGACGAGTACCGGCGCTTGCTCGCTTCGGGTGATGAGCACGTATTGATTGATACGCGCGAAGACAGCGAGTGGGCGGCCGGGCATGCGGCGGGCGCTATTCACTTAGGGAAGGGAATCATCGAGCGCGACATTGAGGCGCGTATGCCGCGCAAGGATGCCAAGCTGGTGCTGTATTGCGGCGGCGGGTACCGCTCGGCGCTGGCTGCCGACGCCTTGCGGCAGATGGGCTACACCAATGCGATCTCGCTCGATGGCGGCTGGCGCTCGTACCAGGAATCGGGTTTGCCGGTCGAAAAGTAAGCGAAGCGGCGCTAGTGGATCAGCATGCCGAAGGACAGGTAGAGTATCACTCCAAGCGCCCCTAACTCCAGGAACTTTACTCCCTTGATGAATGCCGCGTTCATGAATTCAAAGCGCAGCAGGAGCGCGAACCCACAGGCCGTACAAGTGAGCCAGAGCGGCACTGAGCCGTCGTTCGCCTGCATGTACAGGAAGAAAAGAACGTAGAAGAAGATCGGGACGTTGCTGTCCAGCCAGTTCTTCAAGCGTGTAAAGGCCACGAAAAGTCCGAAAAGTATCAGCAAACCCAGCGTGACTTGGGAGGCGCTACTCATACGACAGACCGGTTATCTGGAAAAAGGGGACCGGGCCTCAGGAAACTGCCGCAGGCCCCACTCTGCCAGAAGGAAATGGAATCAGAAAGCGAAGCTGAGCCCCGCCATGGCGACGAAGTCCTGTACCCAACCTCCCACGCTCGATCCGGTTACGGGAGCAATCAGCGTACTGGGGAATGGGGTCAGATAATCGTGAACCTCAAGACGGAGCAGGACGGATTTGGCGATGTTAAATTTGATGCCGGCGCCCACTGAAACCAGAGGCCTCAGATCGCGAACGTCGCTGAAGACCGCGATATTCGATAGCGGCTGATATGCTTGCTCGGTGCCCGTCCCTGAATACCACTTCACGCCGCCGCCTGCCGCCACGAAGGGCCGTACCGCCGATTCAGACGAAGCAAAATTGTAAACGAAGTCATAATGCACTGCGTTGCTTTGGCTGCCGAACTTGACTGTTGTACCGCCGGAGGAAAGCTTCAGGTCGCCCATTTCATGGTCGTAGCGCAGCTCGCCGCCGAAGAGTCCGCTGCCGATACTGTTGTCGACCCAGGCGCTCAGGGCCAACCCGGGATCGCGCCCCGCGTTGGCATTGCCCGCCGGATTCGTGATAGTTTGCGAGGTCAGGAAACTGCCGCCAGCCCCGAAACCGACTTCCCACTTCTGAGCAAAAGCCGCCGGAGTTGCCGCGGCAAGAGCCAAAAACATTAGCGACAGGAAATGTTTCATATTGTCTCTCATTGTAGTTTAGAATCTGCGTTTAATCCACCACTCGTTCCGGGAGCGTCGTCGAGACTGTTCCCTGGGTGATGACGAGGGGAATAGACATTCCGTCTGGAACGTTGAAGGGTACGGATACATTGATCTGATCCACGCCCACCATACCCGGGGCCAAGCCGGAGAAAAGCACCGGCAAATTGACTCCTCCGAGGCTGACGGTCGGAGCGAGCAACGGGACGGCCAACGGGCTCACAGGAGCCGGTTGTCCGGTTGGAACTGCGGGAGAGGTCTGACCCAACCCGGTCAAATAAATGACCAAGGCGTTGTTCGATTTGCGGTGAATTGGATTCGAAGGCGTCACAAGTTGGTTGTTGTCGTAGCGGACAACTGTGGGCACGTTGGTGTTTGGGCCAACGGAAGCCAGGAAAACGCTGGGAGCGTTGGGCTCGATGACCACGTTGAAGTTGTCGCTGGTACCGCCCGGTGTGTGCAGAATGAGTGTCACGTCCCCTATGGCCTGGAATGGCATTTGCGCATTGATCTGAGTGGGCGATACGAACAGAACCGGTAAGGGTTCGCCGTTGACGCTCAGGCAGCTGTTTGCGAGAGCCGTCGGCAAAGGCATCTCCGAGGAGGCCATGTTGACCGGGCTTAGTTGTGTGCCAAAGACGGAAATCAAACCGCCCGGCGCGATGTCAGCGCCGAAATCGCCGGCGTTCACGATGGATGTGATTTGCGGCGGCGCCACTGCGGCGTCGTAGTTCCACGGCAGAACGGTCACACCGGAAACCGTCAGGTTCATGATGGCGCTCTGGTTGGCGAGCGGCGCGATGGTGCGGGTAAAGGGCGATGTCGTGGTTCCGAGCAGCGGCGCTTCCACCATCGGCGTAGCCCGGCTTACCGAGGAAGTCGGGTTCGTCATGTCCATCCGCGCCATGACGCCCGGAGAGGTGCTCTGGCCAACGCCGGGGCCGGGCGTGGGAGGGCCGTTGGTGGTCGTGCAGGTTGAGACTGTCCCTGTGCCTATGCACGTTACGATGGTAGTCCCGGTGGGGCTCGTTGTCGTGCACGTTGAGCCTGTCGCGGTGCTTACGCACGTTGTGACGGTCGCGGTGCTGATGGCGCCCGGTGCGGGGGGGGGCGCGTTGGAACGGAATCCGGTTTCAGCCACAAACGCGAACCCGGAAGGAGTACCGGTGCCAGTCTCGAAGTCCATCACGGGAACCAATGATGAATCGAGCAGATGGTTGCCGACCACGTACTGATTGAAGGCGGAGGCGGCGTAGGGCCCGGCCAGCGACGTGAAGTCCTGCCGCGAGACCGTGAAGGCGTTGGAATTGGCGTCGTACAGATACACCGTCCCATCGGCCTGCGCGATCAGGATCGAAGAACCATTCTGCGATGCCGTCAGCACAGTGTTAGCGTTGGTCACATTGTTGAATACCCCGAGCGACGGGAGCTCTGTCCCAGTACCGTGCGCGATATCCAGTTGCAGGATGTGGAATGTGCCGTCGTAATAGCCGCCCTGGGCGAGCGTCGCGTTGGCCGAGGAGGCGATCGAAAGGGCGATGAAGCCCGACGGCAGGATGATCGGTGAAACGGGCTGCAGCGTGTCGAGATCGTATACGTTAACGATTTGCGATCCCTGATTTCCGACCAGCAGGTATTGTTGGTCAAAGGAGATCGCCATGGTGGTGGGCTGATTGCCCGTCGGGAGCGTGGCGATCTGAGAATAATTGGTCCCGTCGAAGGCCAGCACTTCGTTCTTGTCGCTGCGCACGACGAAGAATTGATTCCGCATCGGGTCGGCCATGATGTCGGTCAGCGTTCCTGGGATGTCGACGAAACTTCCCACCTGTTCCGGAGCAGCGTTGTTGACCAATACCCGAACCGGGGGAATCAGGTTAACCGCCGCGCCCGATTGGATGGTGAGCGTCGCGGCTACAGTTCCCGTTTGATTTGCGAATGCCGAGGGATTGACCGCGACGGTCACCACCGCCGGAGTCACGCCGGTGGCTGGCGAAACAGAAACGCCGGCCATGTTGGAGCTGATGCTGAAGGGCGTGTTATTGCCACCTGGATCAACAATGGTGATCTGCTTTGTGGCTACTCCGGGACTGCAGAAGTTGTTGCGGAAAACCAGGTCTTCCTGCTGGGCCACCACGCGCGGCTGTTGGGCCAGGCTGCCCACCGGCAGAACCGTCACTCCGCTGGCTGAGACGGAGTAGAGAGTGTTGGAATCGCTGGACAGCACACTTTTGCCGGTCAGGTTCTCTTGCAGTTGCAGGCGCTCGACCGGTGTCATGTTGTTGGATGTGACCACTTGCAGGGTGGGGGTTTCGCCCGTCATGGCCGGGATCTGTGCATAGAGCAAGCCACGGCTGTCGTCAAACGCCGTGCTTCCGACGCTGAATTGGTTGGTATGTTGCGGGAAGTAGTTTAAGAACGCCCCTTGTCCAATCATGACCCATCCGGCCATGGCGAGCGAGCCGTCGTGGTTCAGACTGACCACGCGGGGTCCCAGAACGCCGGTGCTGGTGACAATGCCGCCCGGGAAGATGGCTTTCAAGTTCACGTCGTAGCGGAAGGTGACGGTGCTGGTTGAACCACCCAGGCCGTAAATTTCCAGACCGTCCGCTGAGGCTGCGACCGAGGCCGCGGTGATGTCGCCCGGGAAGTTTGCGGGCGGCACCGGCAGCGTTTTCGCTACTACGTTCGAGAGGGTGTCCAATTCTTCGGTTGCGCCCGTGGTGGGATCGAACAGGAGGAAGTCCGTGGTGGTGACCACCAGCGCGATGCCGTCGGCTCCAAACGCGACGCCGATCGGCGCGTTGCCGAGCGCGAACGTTTGGGTCCCCTGGGTCGTCAGATCGATCACCGTGAGCCCGTTGGAAGCCGAGGCGGGAGCGGCCGCGTTGCCGAAGTTGGTGGCAACCAGGTAATGGCCGTCCGGTGACAATGCGATCGAACTGGGCTGCGCCGCCACGTTGATCGAGGTCGTGACCGTGCTGGTCGCGAGCGACATGATATCGATACGGTTGCCGGTGAAGTTGGCAATGTAGAGCACGCCGCGCGTCTCATCCAGCGCCAGGTCCGAGGCCTCGCCTCCGATAGACACCACTGTCCCAAAGGTTCCAGCCCACGCCGCCACCGTAAACGACGCGGCGATCACGATCTTCCACCAATAAGACTTCATCAGCATAACAATTCACTCCAAAGATGCATCAGAATTTCAACCTGTCGTGCCGGCGTGCTGTTATCCAGAACGGCTTCCCCGGCGCGGCTTACACCGCACTCACGCTTCACAAGACTTTCCCAACCTGCAGGCGACACGGCGCGAGGCGGGCCAGGGAGCGCGTCCCTGATGCCCCGCCGCCGGATTCAACCCACTCGTTACTCAGCGCTCTTCTTACGGCGCAAAACGATCAGCCCCACAAACAGGACTGCGAGTACCGCGCAAACAATGCGAATCATTGAGCTATCCATCGTTCTTCTCCTTTCCCGCGAAATGGTTTCCGCTACGCTACACCTAATTCGTCACGTGTTGTTGGTCACATGTTGTTCATCATTGGAATCAGCTCCCGCATGATCTTCATGACGACTGGCCCCACGGTTACGACAAACAACGAGGGCAAAATACAAAAGAAAATTGGGAACACCAGCTTCACGCCCAGCTTGGCGGCCTTCTCTTCAGCTATCTGCCGGGCTTGCACCCGCATATAGTCGGAATGTGCGCGCAGGCTCTGCGCCACGCCGGTGCCAAACCGGTCGGCCTGGATCAGGACTGCCACCAGCTTCTTCAGATCCTCCACCGCGGTCCGGTCCGCCAGGTTGCGCAGCGCTTCAGCACGCCGTTTGCCCGCCTTCAGTTCCAAGTTCACGATGGCCAGTTCTTCACTAATTTCGGGGTGCGCGTGCTCCAGTTCCTTGGCCACCTGCATGATGGCCTGATCCAATCCGAGTCCCGACTCGACGCACACCACCATCAGATCGAGCGAGTTGGCTAGTCCGCGCTGGATTTGCTTCTGGCGGCGTTTGGCCGCCATCCGGACATACTCGTTCGGTCCAAAAAATCCCACGGCAATTGCCACCAGAATCGCCCCGACCTTGTTGCTCTGTGCGGCCGAGGAGCCCAGCACCATGACGGCCGTCAACACCGGCAGCACAACCGCGCAGATGGCTTTGGCGCCATACAGGATTTTGAGGGCGTTGGGATTCCGGTAGCCCGCCCGAATGAGCCGCCGCTGCATGACAGTGACGTCTTTGGGCGAGGCCGGCACCATAGTGCCGAGCCGCTTCACCAGATCGTGAAAGAGCAGGCTCGGATGAACCGGAGTGGAGTCGTGCGCGTTCATCCCGGTGCCAGCCACGCGCTCCAGCGCTTCCTTGGGCTTGACGTACAGCTTTACCCCGGCGAACGAAAGTCCCGCCGCGAACAGCACAAAAATCACGAAACTCAGGAGAATAGTCATGGAATTACACCTCGATGTTCGTGATCTGCTTCATGACGAGATAGCCGATAATCTGGAGGCCGACGGCGCAACCCAGCATGATGTTGCCGACGTCGTCCAGGAAGAAGAACTTCACATAATCGGGATTGGTGTAGAACATCAAGACCGCGACGCCAATCGGAATACAGGTCAAAGCGGTCCCCGTCATGCGCCCGTGCGCGCTGATGGCCCGGATGCGGCCCCGCAGCTTGAAACGCTCGCGGATGACGTAGGCTAGTTTGTCCAGAATCTCCGCCAGGTTGCCACCCGTGCGTTTTTGCAGCAGGACGGCGGATACGAAGAAGTGCACGTCCAGCGACGGGATGCGCTTGGCCAGTTTCTGCAGCGCGACATCCAGGGGCAGCCCCAGATTGTGTTCTTCGAACGTTCGGCGGAATTCGCCCGAGAGCGGCTCTTGGAATTCGCGGTGGATCATTTCAAGCGACACCGAGAAGGCATGGCCGGCGCGCATGGAACGCGACACAAACTCCAGGCTGTCGGGAAACAACTCCTCGAACCGGTGCAGGCGGGCTTTACGCTTTCGCATCACATACAGCACCGGCAGCGCACCGGCCGCGATCGCCGGAAGATAAGAGAAATGCCGGAACTGATCCGGAAGCAGGAGCCAACAGAGCGCCCAGGCCGCGACTACGGCGACCAAGCAGGTATTGACCAGCCGGTGAGTGCTCCACTTCATTCCAGCCTGTTCGAGCATCTCCTGCAGCTTGGTCTGGAGCTGGAAGCGTCGCAGGAACTTAGTGGCGAGCAGGACATTCTTCTCGTCGGCCTGGATCAATGAGCCGCTGGATGCGACCGCCTTGGCCGCCTTCGGCTTGGTGGTGCCGATCAAGCGGCTCTTGAGTTTGTCAAGATCCGAGTGGCGGAACGCATTCGAACAGATCCACCAGATGACCAGGGCGCAGGCCCATACCGCGATGGCGATCAGAACAAACATAAGCTCAAACCTCCACCACCTCGTCGAAGAGGTCGGCGCGCAGGCGGATACCGGCCGCCAGCAATTTTTCGTAAAATTTCGGACGGATTCCAGTGGCGGCGAAGCGGCCCACCACGCGCCCGTCCGGATTCAAGCCGCGCTTTTCGAACACAAAGATATCCTGCAGAGTCACCACGTCGCCCTCCATCCCCGTAACCTCGGTGAGATTGACGACCCGGCGGGAGCCGTCGCTCATACGCGAGGCTTGCACCAGCAGGTGTACAGCGCTTGCGATCTGCTGCCGGATGGAAACCAGCTGCATGTTGGCGTTGGCGAGAGAGACCATGACCTCCAGGCGCGAAATCGCGTCGCGGGGGCTGTTGGCGTGAACCGTGGTGAGCGATCCATCGTGGCCGGTATTCATGGCCTGCAGCATGTCCAGCGCTTCCTCGCCGCGGACTTCGCCCACCACGATGCGGTCCGGTCGCATACGCAGACTGTTCACCAGCAGTTCGCGCTGCCGCACTGCGCCGTGGCCTTCCAAGTTTGGCGGCCGTGTTTCCAGACGCACCACGTGCGGCTGCTTCAATTGCAATTCCGCCGCATCTTCAATCGTGACGATGCGTTCCTTGGGCGAGATGAATGCTGAAAGAGCGTTTAACAGCGTGGTTTTACCGGACCCGGTGCCACCCGCGATGATGACGTTCATGCGGGCTTTCACGGCGGCTTCGAGAAGCTCCATCATGCCCGGCGTCATGGCCCGCCGGTCCACCAGGTCGGCTGGCATCAGCTTGTCGGTGGAGAAACGGCGGATCGACAAGATTGCACCGTCCACCGCGAGCGGAGGAATGATCGCGTTGACGCGCGAGCCGTCGCTTAAGCGCGCGTCCACCATGGGCGTCGATTCATCCACGCGGCGGCCGACCTGAGAAACGATCTTATCGATGATGCGCAGCAGGTGCTGGGAGTCCCGGAAACTCACCGTCGTGAGTTCCAGCAACCCTTTGCGCTCGATGTAGACCTGTTTATGTGTGTTGACCAAGATGTCCGAGATGCTGGGGTCTTGCAGTAAAGGCTCGAGCGGCCCGAGGCCAAACACTTCGTCCAGCACTTCGTCGCAAATCTGCTGCTTTTCGAGCGAACTCAGCAGAGTGGGCTCGGAATCGATCAAAGAAATCAGCGCCTGCCGCACCTCGCTGCGCACGCGTTGGTTGTCGATGGTAGCGAGCGCCTCCAGGTTGATCTTGTCCACCAGCTTGCGATGCAAGGTGAACTTGAGCTCCTGATATTCCGGCTTTAGCGCGCCTTTGGACTTGCCTCCATTTTTCAGCAGGCGTTGCTCCCAGCTGATTTGAGGCGTCGCCGATTTGGTTTCAAGGTTCGGGAACATAGATTATTCTCGTTATACGGCCGAAGGCGCCACCTGCAAGTCGGAAAAAGAAGCTCGCTTGCGATCCTGCGCGCCGCCGTTCGATAAGCGGCCAGCCAAACTCTCCATCGCTTTGCCGAGTTCGCACTGCGCGTCGACAGGCTGTCCGAGCGTTACGGCGCGGTGGAGCGAGAAGTAATCGTTCGGTATCCGCGCGTCGATCGCACAATTGAACAGCCGCTCGATATCGGACCCGGCAATCTCGTCCCGCCGGTCGATACGGTTCATCATGATTTGAAAACGCTCCTTGGGAAAGCCAAGCTGATCGAGTAGATTGACGGCTTTGCGTGCCAAGTGCAGGCTGGGTAGCTCTGGCGTGGATACCAGAAACGCCCGGTCGGATTCTGAGATCGTCATCAGGCTGAGGCGTTGAAAAACAACCGGCAGATCGATCACTACCCAGTCGTAGTTCATGCGCGCGTATTCCATTACGGCGTGCAGGCGCGCTGCGTCGATAGGTCCGGCATAGGGAGTTTCGGGCGCCGGCAGGATGTCCACTCCATCGGCTTCGGCCACCGACGACGCCCAGGCTCCATCCTGCAGCCGCTCAGCGGCGGAAAGCAGGTCGAGCAGCGATTTTGTGTTGGTGAGCTTGAGATAAAACCCGATCATTCCACCCATCAAGTCGAAATCTGCGAGCAAGACGCGCTTGGAAGTGGTCCGCCGGAGCGCGAATGCGGTTTGCGCGGCCAACGTCGAGGCTCCAGAACCGGGTTTGGCGCTCGAAAACGCGATGATCGAACCTGGCTCGGTTTCCTCCGAAGGCGCGGGTTGCAGCAGCCGGTGCAGCCGGGCGACTGCGTCGTTCTGCGTCTGCACATCGAACGGTGCGTACAGAAATTCGCTGGCGCCGCTCCGCAATGATCGCAGGATCGCGTCGGAGTCGTTACGCGTATGCAATCCCACGACATGCGCAGGGAGATTGAACGAAGAGATGGCGCGAATCAACTCACAGGCTTGATCCAAGTCCGAGGCCAGGTCGAGCAGGATGACGTCCGGCTTGGTCTGGCGCACCCGGATTTCCAATGTCTGATGCGAAGGATAGGACTTGAATTCCGACAGGATCTGGAACGAACGGGTGCGCTCCAGGGCTGCGGAAAGCTGGTTGGACAGCTCGCGGTCGGCAACAATGGACAATGCCGTAAGAACCGGACCCCGGCCCATCATTGCGCACTCCTGTTCTGCCCGATCCGAAGCACTCCTATTTCGTCCTCCCCTTAGAGTTCGGCGGAAATGCGTCATGCGAGCCGGGAGTCACCGGCACCAGGAAGTCTTTCGGCATTGCGGGACCGGGCTTGCCTTCACCCGCCTGCAGCGGCATTGTAATTTCTGGAGTCACAATCACGACGAGTTCGGTGTCACTCTTGTTTGTGGTTCTGGATTTGAACAGATTCCCCAGAATCGGCAAACTCGACAAACCGGGGATCTTGGAGATCGTTTCCGTTACCTGGTTATCAATGAGACCGGCAATGACAAAGCTCTGCCCCTCACCGAGTTCGATATTGGTTTCCATTTTGCGAGATGACAGCGCTGGAATGGTGAATCCATTGAACGACAGAGCATTGGTGTAATCGAGCGCGGAAACTTCCGGCTTAACATGCAGGCGAATGTTGTTGTGCGCGGTGACGTTCGGTGTAAAGGTTAGCCGTACGCCGAATTCTCGAAACTGAATGGTGACCGCACCAGAGTTGGCTCCGCCCTGCAGAACCGGGATGGGGAATTCGCCGCCGACTAGGAAGCTGGCTTCTTTGCCATCGGTGGTGACCAGGGTCGGCTCGTCCAGGGTCTGCAGCAGGTTGTGCTGTTCGAGGGCTTGGATCAACGTCCCTAAGTTCAGATCCGGGCGAAACGCGAAAATATTCAAGGCGTTGGAAATGGTGAAGGTGGCTGGTGAACCGCCCCCGATGGCTGAAAGAGCGGGAGGCGCGGGCGATCCCGTCGAGACGCTTCCGATGGTGTTAGTGGCCCCGGTCGAAATCAGGTTGACTGCGAACTGACTGGAGGCTGAGCGATCCAGCTCCGCAAACTTGATGCGCAACAGGATTTGCTTCTCCACCGGGGCTTCGGTCAGTTGCAGGTTGTTTACGACAGTCTTGGCAAACGGTGTCGCCAGCGCCGTGGCGCGATCGGCGACATCTTTGTTCCCGACCCGGCCGGTGAGAGACAGCGAGTCCCGCGAGGATTGAACGTGAATGTCCTCGGTTGGGAAAGTCTCCTTGAGCAGCTTGCGCAGCGGCTCCAGGTTCTGCTCCACAGTGATGTTATAGAAGTTGCGCTGGCCCGCTTTACTCCAGACCACCAGCGTGACGGTCCCAAACGACTTTCCATGGACGAGCACTTCGCGGCCGGTGACCGGAGAGGCGTCCACGATGTCGGGGTTGCTGGTCGAAATCCGCGCGATGTCAGCCGGATAGTCGATGACAATGCTTTTTCCGATTGTCAGCCGGATCTCCTCGGGCCCACCCTGAGCGAACGCGCAGCTAGCCGCCGCGGCTAGCAGCCAAGACACCAGGTACAGCTGTTTAAGCTTTCGCATGTTACTTACTCCCGCCTGTGCCAACACCCACCACTTCCACGCTTTTTTGCGTTCCACGAATTACGACAATCTGATCGGGAGGCGGCGGTGGAGGTGGAGGCGCTGCGGCGACAACGGCCACCGGTCGCGGCCGGGGCCGAGGAGGAGCGGGGTTGTCCGAGGGCGTTTTCTTGTGGGAAGCCCGTTCCCCGTACAGTTCGGCGATCTCGCTGCCCGGTGTTTTCGAGATCGTCTGATCGCTCCCGTTCCTTAAGACCAACTGAATCCGTGTGTCGGCATTCGCCAGCGTGAGCGTCTCGGCTTGCTCGGGTGTAGCCAGCAAGGTGACATTCGCCGCCGGCATCGCCTGGCCGCGCGCATCCGGCTGCATTACAGTTCCAGCCGAAAGCACCAACATGTTTTGCAGTGGCGTGGTGGTGACGGATCCCTCGGCGTTGGGCGGATGCCCGGTGACCAGCACGTCAACCCGCATTCCCGGCAGCACGAAACCGGCGATACCCGTCACGTCGTTCACCCGCACCGTTACCGCGCGCATGCCGACCGGTATGGTGGGCGCAAGGCCAAGCCCGCTGCCACGAGCCGCCAGCCTTCCTTCGAGAATCGGCTCGTCCATGAGGATATTGCTCACGAGCGGCCGATCGATCACTTCCTCCGGCTTGGTGAACGCGCCTTTGGGAAAAGCGGACGAAGGCATTTTGCCAATCTTGATGTCAGCCGGTTTCACCGTGGTGCCCACCGACAATGGCCGCGCGGCCAGGACGATGTCACGCAAGTCGCTCGACTCGGCCTTCTTGGGACTCCCGGCCCGGGCCGTCATCTGGTAGAACACGCTAGATATCACCAGCGCGAACAGAAGGCTTACGCCCAGTACGGTCAGAAATCTACGATCCATATCTCTCTCTCCCGCATTCCGAAGCTGAAGTGAAACGCAAAGAAAATCTCCCCAACTCGCGTCATGTCGCCGCCACCAGGCTCAGCCAAACGCCCGCCGCAATGGCGGGAGCGTAGGGGATGGAATCCGCCGCGCCGCCCGCTGCGGCCTCGGGTGCAATACCTGGCGCCACAGACAACTCGCCGGTTGCCGGCTTGCCACCATGCGCGCAATTCCTGCTGGCCCATAAATTCCGCATCGCTCGAGCGGCAATCACCGCCAAAGCCATCAGACCGCCGCAACCGGCCGTCCATAAAGCGGCCTGGAGCAGTTGCTTCACACCGAGCAGCGCTCCAAATCCGGCCATCAACTTCACATCCCCGCCGCCCATCCCGCCGAGGAGATAGAACGCCAGAAACACGCAGCCGCCCGCGAAAGCGCCCGCCAGAGCCGACCCGGCGCCGCGTAAGCCATGCTGGACGGTCTGCAAGATCACGCCCCCCGCAAAAGCCGAGCAAGGGATCCAGTTTGAGATCCTGCGCCGCCACAAATCGTCGATGCACGCCGCCACTCCGACCACCCCCGCGATCACGGCTACCGCTGTCACTGGCCGTCCCCTTTGCCAAAATTCTTGCTTCCCGCCTCCGAAGTGCCCGGGACGGTATGGGGCGCGCTGCCTGGATTCTTTCCGAAACGTTCCACGCGAAACAGCAAGGGCGCCAGAAATCCCGCCTGTAACGCAAACTCCGCCAGAGCCTTGCCTGAGGGCAACCGCCAGGTACCTGTTTCCAGCCACTCCACCGGCATTTGCGGCATCGGCATCTGCGGTATGGGTAGGCGCGGAATCCCTAACTTCGTGCCGGCACTGCGGTTAGTAGGAACGGACGCGTTATGGTTGCTTCTCATGCCGGTCGGGTCTCCCTGCTTTATTACTTCGGCCAACTGGGAGGTTTTCATTAGCCTTCCCATCGGGTTTTCTTTAGTACGCGCGTTGCACGGTTGGGTGTAGATTTACCTAATTCACAGGGGTTTGCCGACTTAGCCGCCGCAACAGTACGGAACGGTGATCATCGTCCACCACTTGCCAGGAAGGGTCTTGTTTTAATAGCGATGACAGTGGCCAACCGGCCGGCAACAGCGCCACGTCGAAGCCATTGCGGTCGACGATCGCCCGCCAGTCGTAAGCTCCTTGGAGTAGATGAAGGTACTGGTTGGCGAACGTCTCCCCGTAAAAGTCGCTACGCCCGTCGACGAACACCCGTTGCCGCGGGTAATAACTGTAGATAATGTAGTCGCCCCATTGATCGGTAGTTAGCAGCCGGCCGGTCGCGACCAGGTCCTCGTGTCTGTGAACCATCGCCGTGGGGAATAGCTCACTCGGAAAATCGCGCGGCCAGCTGATCGGTTCATTCAGCATCGCCAAAACCACAATGAACACCACCGGCCACACGCTGGTCCGCCGGAATCCCGGCGACAAGTCCGCCCCTAACTGGTGCAGAATCCGCAACGCTCCAGACTTGTTCATTCGCGCCGCCGCCGAACTCCACCATTCGCTGAGCTGGCAGGCGATGAACGGCGCCGCAACCGTGGCGTAAATGGGCGCGTGCCGCACGCTGGTGAGCGAAGCATGCGCCAGAAACAAGACCCACAGCGCTTCTGTAATGCGGCGTCTGGCGACCAAAAAGCCGACCACGATCAAGCCGGCCAGCAGCAACACCTCATACTGCGACTGCCCCTCGTTCCGAAATGTCGGCGCCTGAAACTCCTGGACAATGTTCTGAATCCAATCGGCGCGCAAATACTCAATGATGTGAGCGTGCAACCGCACGCCGTAGGGATTGATCAACGACGCGAGCGAACATCCCACCAACAACACCCCGTAGCGCCGGACCGCCGGCCAGCGCGGGGCCCCGAGCATCGCTTCGATCGCGCTTCCTGCCACCAACACCGCGATGCACACTAAGATAATGACGAAGCCGCCATGCAGATTCGTCCACAGAGCCGTCACTGGAATCAGTGCCCACAGCCAGCCAGTGTTCTCTCTGCGATCCGCCTCGATCACCCAAAAGTAGACCGGCACCAGCAGCAGCGTGAACACATGCGGACGCGCCAGAAAATGCATCGACGATGCTCCTACGGCCAGCAGCGTTGTAAACACGGCCAGCAACGGATTCGCGCCGCGCCACACGGTGTAGCGCATCACGATCGCGCCGAACAGCCCGATGATCAGTCCCGATGCGAGCACGATCGCCTTCAGCCCCGCAATCTGGAAGAGAACCGCGTACAGCACATCGGTCAGCCATTCCCAAGCGAACCACGGCGCACCGGCGCGCGAGAACGAAAACACGTCAGTGGTCGGCACCGCGTGATGGGCCAGAATGTACTGCCCAGTGCGGATGTGCCAGCCCGTGTCTCCATCGCCCAGCAGCGCCTTCCACCCGCTAGGTCCAAAAATGAATAGCCAGCAAACCAGCGCCATGAAAAAGCAGTCGGAGATGGAAGGCACCAGTGCCCGCGGTATCCGGGCCGCAAGCTTGTCCGCGAACCCGGGCGCCACTGGCGGAACCAGCGTCGTGCTGGATGGGGAATGAGTTGAAGTCGCCACAATAATCGCTCGCGCCGGGAGCGTTTCCTTCCTGAACGCTGATCGACTTTGCTACCGCCTTGCTTTAGCCGCTTCGCTCGAACGCGCGCCGATCAACGAATACTGTTCTCCGGCGCCGCCATGTCGCTCGAAATCGGTTCCACACCCGCTAGCTCGCGCCCATGGACCGCCAAAGCCAGCCGGTCCTTCAGGCCCGTCTTCTCAAAGATGTGCATTAAGTGAACCTTCACCGTGCCCGGTGTAATGTGCAGATTCTCGGCAATTTGCTTATTCCGAAAGCCGCGGCAAATCAGCCGGACCACTTCCTTCTCCCGAGGCGTCAACCGCGAAGCTTCCTTGCGCTCCAGGAACCTCATCGCCTGATCCGACTGCTGCATCCATATTTGACCCGCAGCCACTTCCCGCAGGCACTCCAGCAAGGTGGAAATTGGCAGCGTCTTTTTCAGGATGCCGCGTGCGCCGATCTGCAACGCGCGGAATGCGTCCATCTCGGGGAGATCCACCACCCACAGAACGCAATGCGCCGGCCCGCTGGTTTTGAGGTTCCCAAGCAACCGCAGCGCGGCCGTCAACCCGACGCTTCCATCGATGAGCACGATGTCGGGCCGAAGGCGCTGGATGGCCTCGAGCGCATCGCCGGCCTTCGATGCCCAGCCGGAGAAAACCAGATCGTCGCAATTGGCCAGCACTCGTTGCAGGCCCTCCACGACGATGGGCTGTGACTCACACGCAAATACGGAGATGCTCCCCAACTAGTCCCTCGGTCGTTTGATCGGCGGTGGGCCATCGGCAAGATAGGCACTAAGGCAATTACGAGAGAGGGCGGCGGTGAGCGGCACGCGCGGTAGTGCGTTGAGGGTAGGAAAGCGAAGGAATCCTTGACGCGCTTGGCGCACTTGCTACTCTGAAGAAGTCACCATGACCGTCACGCTGAAACCGAAATCCGAAATCATTGTGCCGAAAAGCATCCGCCGCAAGGCTGGTATTAAGCCCGGGGACAAGGTGGAGTTCAGCGTGTCCGGCCGGGTGATCAGCATTATCCCGAAGCTCACTCCGGAAGAACTCGAAGACCAGCGCGAGATGCGCGATCCCAAGGTGCGCGAGCACATCCGCAAAAGCAATGCCGACTACCTGGCTGGCCGGAGTCGCCCGGCTAGCGAATTTCTTTCTGAGCTTCCGGGCCGGCGTGCCCAAGGCCAAGAGGAAACGTTCGCGTTCGGCAACTGGCTCTGAGAAACCGCTGTCTAAAACATGATCACAGTGAAGTGTTTCTGTGGAAAAATCAATAGCTTCCGTAGCGCTGTCAATGAGATACGGATCTGCTTTGACGGCGGAATATCAACAGCCGTTTTTGACAACATAAGCTGCTGATTCTGTTGCGCAAACATTTCTATTGTTTTTTGTTGCTAGAAATCTTACCTTGGGCAAGGAGCCCCGAGATGGAACAGCAACTGCCTACTGTGATGACTTTTGGAAAGTACAAAGGGCGCGACATCAAAGATGTGCCATTAAGCTATCTTCGATGGTGGAAGTCATGTCTGGTCGAGAGCCTACGGGTCAGCACTTCGGAGATCCATCGGCGTGAAGAAATGGGATTGACTGAGGATGAGGAGCTTCAATTAGGTACACTCCCTTCATTTGTACGAGACAACCTACTACACCGTCTAGAAGAGTGCGGTGACGAAGAAGACCGTGCAGCCATACATGGGATTATTCAGATCAAATTTCAGGAGTACTCACCCAAGTGTCGCGCTTCAAACTACGGGAGACAGGACCATCCCGCGAGAGAAGAGCCTGATGAGATCTTTTACGAAGATGCCCCAGGCTGAGGTACAAGTCCGTCTGGGCATAAGGTCTGAGGCGTTTCGATCCATCCAGCAGCGAAAGGAATCGGGCGCACAGGACATTTCCCGAAAGAAGGAGAGAAATGAGCCACATGAACTCCGTCGTCCCATTGCTAGGCGTATTGATGGGGGCGCTCGTGAACTCCGCCGTCGCCCAGACGACTGTCCCCACGTCAGTCGATGCGAAATTGGTGCTCGACGCGGCCGGTCCTCAACAACGCAAGTCCCTTAACGCGATTTACTTGGTCGCTTGTCCTGACGTTGGATTCGGTTCGGGCTTTCTTCTGGAAACCGGAACGATAGTCACGAACTCCCATGTGATTGCCGCGTGTACTGAGAAAAATCTACTAGGTATCAGCACGGCAAACAAAACGGTCAGGTTCTCGCGCGTCATCAAGGACACGAACCGTGACCTTGCACTACTCATACCTATGGAGACTTTAGATAACGGGCTGAAGCTCAACTCCGGGAACAACCCCGCTCCCGGCACTCAGATCACGACGTGGGGGTATCCTTTCGGGTACAACGGAACCTCGCCATTGCTGAGCGTCGGTTATGTCTCCGGATTCCGGGAAGCACCTTCGGACGACGGCAAAGGTAAGGCGGTCAAGCATATCGTAGTAAACGGAGCCTTCAACCACGGCAATTCCGGTGGGCCGCTTCTAATCGCCCAGGATAATCAGGTAATCGGAGTTGTTGTTCTGACCTATAACTTCTATCCGGCTGGGCTCAAGCGACTCATCGATCAACTCTCGTCGCAGAAATCCGGATTTCAGTGGACTCTTACTCAGCCGGATGGAACCAAGCAAAGTGTGAGCGAGGCGCAGATTACGGCGGCTATCCTGGACGAGTTCTACCAGAAAACCCAGGTGATGATCGGCGAGGCTATTGCCGCTTCAGAAGTGGCTGCGATGCTCGAAGAGCACGCTTCCGAACTGCCCTCACCGCGCAATACTGCGATCACCAAGAAGAAATAGCCAACAGTTTGGCTATTTGTCTCGAGGCCGCCGCCGCTTTCGGGGTATGCGGAGATACCGTTGTGAGCGTGTGGCAGTGGGTAGCGGACAGCCCGATACTCGAGACGGCCGTCGCGACAGCCCGAAAGTTTTCCCCAGCCCCGCTTCGCCCCCTTGCTACAATGAAACAAATGCATGGCGCGCTTCCTGCCATCTCCGCTCTCGGATTTGCCGCCGCTCACGCTGAACTCCGCGCTTGACATCCTCATTGTCGCGCTGCTCATTTACCAATTTCTGATGATTATTCGCGGCCGCCGCGCCGTGCACGTCCTCATGGGCCTGGCCGTTTTGGTGGTAATTTACGCCATCGCGGTGTGGGCCAAGCTCGATCTGCTGCGAACCATTCTCGCTACCCTCGCCCCCTACACGCCCATCGCGCTCATCGTGATGTTTCAAGCCGAACTGCGGCGCGCGCTTGCTCGCCTCGGACGCCGTCCGTTTCTGGGCGTCAGCCAACTCGAGCGCCGCGAGCTGAGCCAGGAAGTGGTACTGGCCGTCGCGCGGATGGCGCAGAACAAAACTGGCGCGCTCATCGTGGTCGAACGCAAAATCGGGCTCCGAACGTTCATCGAGAGCGGCGTCAGCCTGGACGCTGCCGTCTCGCGCGACCTGCTGTGCTCCATCTTCCATCCGGGCGGGGCATTGCATGACGGCGCTGTCATCATCCAGGGCGATCGCATCTCCGCCGCCGCGTGCTTTTTACCGCTGACCACCAACCCGCTGCTGGTCACCGAACTCGGCACGCGCCACCGAGCGGCCATCGGCATCAGCGAGGAATCGGATTGCGTCGCTGTCGTCGTGTCAGAAGAAACCGGCAAAGTATCGGTCGCGACGTTTGGCGAAATCGAAATCGATGTTCCGCTCGAGCGCGTGGAAAATCTGCTGAGCGACCGCGCCGATCATCGCGAAAAACGAGGCGTCGCCCCCTTGCCTCGGCATTCGGCCACAGTGCCCCCACAAACCAGCGCAGTGCGTCAATCCAGCTTGGATCGATAATGAGACAACTATTCACCCAAAACCTGGGCTGGAAATTGTTGTCATTATTGCTGGCGGTGGGGCTGTGGCTCGCCATCGCGCGCGAACCGGAAGTGGCCACCTCGCTCTCGGTTCCCATTGAATTCAAAAACATGCGTGACGACTTGGACATCAGCGGAAGTCTGCCCGACAGACTGCACCTTGAGGTTCGCGGACCGTCGGGCCGGCTTTCCCGCGACAATCTTTCCGCGGTAGCCGTGGTGCTGGACCTTTCCGACGCCCAGGCCGGCGAGCGTACCTACACTATTCGCGGCCGAAATCTCAACCTGCCCACCGGAGTGGTGTTCTATCGCGCCGTCCCTTCGCAGATCACGCTGCGTTTCGACCAGCTGGCGGTGCGCGAAGAGCCGGTCCAGCCAGTCTTTCTCAACAAGCCTGCGAGCTACCGCATCGTTAGCCAGGAGTTCAAGCCGGCGAAGGTGCGCATCCGCGGCTCCGAGGATCGTGTGCAGTCCATCCAACAAATCAGAACCGACCCATTGGACTTGAGCGGCGTAGCCGGCGAAAAAGTCTTTCACACGCACTTGAATATTGGCGACGCGCAAGTGCAGCTCCTCGATATACCGCCCGATGTCACCGTTCGAGTGAAGCTTGAAAAGATATTGAACGGCGGCGCCCGCTAATGGCCCGTGCTCTTTTTGGAACCGACGGCATTCGAGGAGTGGCGGGTGTCGCCCCGCTAGACCACAAGACGGCGCAGGCGGTGGGCGCGGCGTTGGGTCAGTGGGTCATTGATTCCAAGCAACCGTATCGCGAAGTGCTGATTGGAATGGACACTCGCGAGTCTGGACCATGGCTCGCGGCCGATGTTGCCAGCGGCCTCGCCGCGCGCGGCGTGAAAGTTGAATTCGCGGGCGTCACCACCACGCCCGGCGTCGCATACCTCGCCAAGAACGGACCGTTCGCCGCCGGAGTGATGATCTCGGCCTCGCACAATGCATACCAGGACAACGGCATCAAGCTGATCGGTCACGCTGGATACAAACTTCCCGACGACGAAGAAGAGCGGCTGGAGACGGAAATCTTCGCGCTGCTCGCGCAAAACTCGAATCTGCCGCCCGCACGGCTCGCCGTTGACGCGCGCCTCGATCGCACCTACGAAGATCATCTGGCTTCGACGTTGCCTGGCGGGCTCGCTGGATTGCGCTTAGTTGTCGATTGCGCCAATGGGTCGGCGTCTGCGCTTGCCCCAGAGCTGTTCGCACACCTCGGCGCCCAGGTTCATCCCATCCATTGCGCGCCCGACGGCCGCAACATCAATCTGAACTGTGGGTCGCTGCATCTCGAAGTCCTGCAGGCGGCTGTGCTCGAGCAAAAGGCCGACGCCGGTGTCGCATTTGATGGCGATGCCGATCGCGCGCTGTTCGTAGCGCGGTCGGGCAAGATCATCGATGGCGACGCGGTGTTGTTTCTGATTGCAGCTCACCGGAAGGTGCCGGTCGTGGTCGCCACCGTGATGTCCAACATCGGCCTGGAGCTTGCCCTGCGAGCCCACGGAATCGCCATGGTGCGAACGCCGGTCGGCGACAAATACGTTCTGGAAGAGATGCTGCGTCGCGGCGCCGCCCTCGGTGGCGAGCAGTCCGGTCACGTCATCTTTCATCAGTACGCCACCACCGGCGATGGAATGCTCACCGCGTTGCGCGTCTTTGAAGTGATGCGCGAAACCGGTGCAGGCTTGGATGAGCTGACCGCGGAGCTGAAGGTCTACCCGCAGCGCCTGGTCAACGTCCGCGTGCGCGAGCGCAAGCCTCTCGAAGACCTGCCCGCGGTGGCGGCTGAAATTCGCGCCGCCGAAAAATCATTTGGCGATACCGGCCGCGTGCTGGTCCGTTTTTCAGGCACCGAGCCGCTAGCGCGCGTCATGGTGGAAGGTCCCGACTTAGATCGAGTGGAAGCCTTCGCCAACCGCATCGCATCACAGATTCGCACCGAAATTGGCGCATAATGGCGCAATGGGGGTAACAGCATGAAAGCATGTTCTTGGAGTGCGCTCACCGTGGCCGTCTTGACGGCACTGCCGGTTTGGTGCGCGGAAGCGTCGAAGCCACTAACCATCGAATCGCAGGGCAGCTTTTTCGTCGGCGGCGAGACCAAAACATCCGGCGAACTGAGCGGCGCCACCAACGGCCCAGGCGCCGGACAGCCGGGCGACGTCACCATCAACCAAATGTACGTGCAGTTTCAAAAGCCCATCAACGGCGACCGTCATCGGCCCGTGGTGATGGTTCACGGCTGCTGCCTGAGCAGCAAGACCTGGGAGACAACTCCGGACGGTCGAATGGGTTGGAACGAATACTTCGTGCGCAAGGGCCGCTCGGTCTATCTGGCCGACCAGGTTTCGCGCGCCCGCTCGGGTTTCGACGCCACACGCATCAATGTGGTGAAGCTCGGCAAGGCGCCGCCCAGCGAACTCCCTACCATTTTCATGGCGAGCCATCAGACTTCCTGGACTCTGTTTCGTTTCGGCCCCACCTTCAACACCGCGTTTCCCGACGAGCAATTCCCGGTGCAAGCCGCCGACGAGCTGTATAAGCAAATGATTCCCGATCTCAATGGGATTCTGCCGTCGCTCAATCCGACGTTGAAAAACATGGCGGCGCTCGGCGTACAGTTGCATGGAGCCGTTCTGATTGGCCATTCCGAGTCAGGCTTTTTCCCCGAGCAGGCTGCACTGACCGATCCGACGGGCGTCAAAGGCATCGTCTCCATCGAAATGGGGTGCGAGACCACGCTCAAGCCCGAGCAACTTGCGACTTTGGCGAAGATTCCCATCCTGATCATGTTCGGCGATCACCTGAGCGACGTGCCTGGACCGTTCGCAAAAATGTGGCCGACGAACTTTGATAGCTGCAACACGTTCGTCAAGCAGATCAACGATGCAGGCGGCGACGCCAAGATGATGTATCTTCCCCAAATGGGGATCAAGGGAAACAGCCATATGCTGATGCAGGATAAGAACAGTCTGCAGCTAGCCGACCTGATCCTGGGCTGGATCGACGAGCACGTGGAAGGCAAAAAAGCGGCCCATCACCGGGAGTCAACCGCTCGCGCTCCCACCGAATCTCGATCTGAGGTTGCGCGTTAGGTTAGAAGCCTTAAATGGCTCTATCCAAAGCCTTAGTACGCCTTCGCTGAACCGGCCATTCTGCCTGTCCGAACCTGAAATGCCTCGCATTCGCTGGACGCCTCTGGTATCATCTGCAAAGGAGCGTTTCTGCTCAGTTTGGGAATCGGTTCTCTTAAATTGATCCGACAGTCAATTGTCTAGGGGTCCGACTCGGTTTATGCGTTGGTGTGCAAGCTCCGGCGGCGTAAAAGCTGTCATTGGAGAAGCCTAAAGACGCTCGGAGGGCTCCGCCCTGTTGAGTTACGGGGTCAAGGACGGGGGCCGATTCCGCTGGTAAGCTGCGCTCCTTTTTCTTACTTTTTCCAGCCTTCAATTTGATGAATATTTTATTTATAGGCGACATCTTTGCGTCGCCGGGCCGCGTGCTTGTCGCGCGTTATCTCCAGGAAATTATCTCGGCCGAGAAAATCCAGCTCGCCATCGCCAATGCCGAAAATTCGGCCGGTGGATTTGGCGTCACGCCGTCGATCGCCGACGAGCTGTTTTCCTTGGGGGTCGACGTTCTCACGTCCGGAAATCATATTTGGGACAAGAAAGAGATCTTCGATTATCTGCCACGCACCCCGCGTCTGCTGCGTCCCGCCAACTATCCCGCCGACCTGCCGGGAACTGGGTTGCTTGTGACAAAGGCGCGAAACGGCGTGCCGGTGGCTGTGATCGATTTGCAGGGCCGCGTACATCTGCCGGCCATCGAAGATCCGTTTCGAATGGCGGACCGGATTCTCGAATCGCTCGATCCCGCCGTTAAGGTTCGCTTCGTGGATTTTCACGCCGAGGTCACGAGTGAGAAAGTCGCGATGGGCTGGTATTTGGACGGCCGCGTTTCAGCAATGGTCGGTACGCACACGCACATCCCCACCGCCGATGAGCGCATCCTGCCGGGCGGAACCGCGTATCAGACCGACGTCGGCATGACCGGCCCGTACGATTCCGTGATCGGTTCCGAAAAGAGCCTGGCAATTCGCCGCTTTCTTACCGGCATGCCGATTCGGCTGGATAACGCGAAGTTCGGCGCGGAGCTGCACGCCACGATCATTACTGTCGACCCGGCCACCGGCCACGCCACCGCCATCCGCCGCTACACTCGTACTGGATGAAAATCCCGCGCGTCGCCTGGGCCATCGCATTCCTGCTGTGCCTCGCGACCACCATCAACTACCTGGATCGCCAGGCCATCGGAATCGTGTCGGTGGAGATCCAGCGCGAGTTCTCGCTCACCCAAGAACATTATTCCTATATCGTGTCGGCGTTCCTCGCGGCCTACGCCATCGGCTACGGCTTCTCGGGCTACATTGTCGACCGCCTCGGCGCGCGCCGCGGCTTCGCGGTGTTCATGGCAAGCTGGTCCGTCGCGCAATTGCTGCATGCATTCGCCGTCGGGAAGTGGAGTCTCGGATCGTATCGCTTCCTGCTTGGCTTGAGTGAACCGGGCGCGTGGCCGGCGGCGGCCAAAGCGATCGCCGAATGGTTTCCAGCATCGCAGCGCGCTCTCGCGATGGGCATTTTCAACGCGGGTACGATGCTGGGATCGGCGCTGGCACCGGTGATAGTCGCGCTCATCACGCTGCGCTACGGCTGGCGGAGCGCGTTCGTCCTAACCGGCCTCGCCGGGATCGTGTGGCTAGTGCTTTGGCTGATGATTTATCGATCGCCCGTTCAAACGGCAGCGCCCGGTCCGCGAACGAAGATCGATTGGCTGGCTTTGTTGCGCGCCCGCGGCTGTTGGACCCTGATCCTCACGCGCTTCCTCACCGATCCAGTGATCTACTTCGTCATCTTCTGGCTGCCCGATTATCTGCGGCGGGCGCGCGGCTTCGATCTCGTCATGGTCGGCGAGTATTCCTGGGTTCCGTTCGCGCTCGGGGGCGTTGGCTATCTAGTTGGTGGCTGGTTATCGGGACATCTGATGAGGGCCGGATGGCCGCTCGGCCGGGCGCGAAAATTCACCATGGAGCTCGGCGCCGCAGTGCTGCCGATCGCAATGACCGCGCCGTTCGTTCCCACTGCCGCGCTCGCCATCGCCGCCACATGCGCGATAACGTTCGGGCACGGAGTGTGGGTCGCGAACCTGCAAACAATTCCGACCGATTTGTTTCACGCGGCTGAGGTCGGCACCGTGACCGGATTTTCCGGCATGGGCGGCGCGGTCGGCGGCGCGTTGGCGAATCTCGGCACCGGATTCATCGTCACCCACTTCAGTTATGCGCCCGTGTTTCTGCTGGCTGGATTGATGCATCCGCTTTCAGCCGTGCTCACCTACGTGCTTCTCCCTGATGCGCAGTTCTCGCCGAATCTAGGGCGCCGACTTTAGCAGCTGTTTCTTTGCCAGCTTCTTCGCTTTGCGCGGCAAGCGCTTCTTGTCTTTCTTGACCAGCTTTCCGATCTTTGGCTTGGGCGGCGTCGCAGGTTTCGCAGCGGGCGCTGGAGCTTCCGCAACGGGCGCCGGAGCTGCAGACTTCTCCGGTTTCACCTTTGCGGGCTTCGCGGCTTTTGCTACCTTCTCTTCAGCGGGCTGCTTCTCGGATTTCTTCGCAGGCATGGAGACTCATTCTAATACATATCGCTGCCAGGCCGCGCCTTCGAGCGCTGGCGCGAACGCCTCGGGATGCAGAATTTCCGCCAGAATCTGGAGCGACTCCAGCAGCCGCGGCCCCGCACGATTGAAGTATTGATTGCCGTCGGCCAAGTAAACCTGGCCGCTTTCAACAGCGCGCAGCTGGCCCCATTCCGGCCGACCAGTGAGCCAGTACATCTCCGAGCGCGTGCGGTCGAGATCGAAGCCGCAGGGCATGGTGATGATAACGTCCGGATCCGCTTCCGCGACCTGTTGCCAATCCATCCACGGAGAATGTGCGCCGGCTTGTCCGAAGAGATTCACAGCGCCGGCCATCTCCACCAATTCAGGCACCCAGTTACCGGCGGCCATCAGTGGTTCATGCCACTCGATGCATGCGACCCGCGGCCGTCGATGCGAGTGACAGGCTCGCGCCGAAATCTCGCGCATGCGTGCTTGCAAAGTTTCGACAACTCCATCCCCGCGCTCCGGGAACCCGCAGCCATCCGCCACGCGCCGGATGTCCGACCAAACATCGGCCAACGCATTCGGCTCCAGCGCGATCAGCTTGGGCCGGCTGGAAACCCATCCTACGAGCGCGCGTTCCACATCCTCCAGACTCACCGCGCACACGCGGCACTGCGTCTGTGTTATGACGTGCGTCGGCTGCAATTGGTCCAGCATCTCGCGCGAGACTTCATAGACCGAAAGCGCATTGGCAATCTGAGCTTTGACGCGTTGGTCGATCTCGGCGCTTGATCCGCTGATGACGAAGGCTGGCGAGGTGCAGACCGGCAGCGCGGTGATCTCGGGCGGAAAATCGCATTCGTGCGACCGGCCCACTTGATCGCCCGTCAGTCCCAGCGAGTGCAGAATTTCGCTCGCGCTGGCGATCAGCGAAACGATACGGAGCATGCTTCTACTTTAGGTTGGAAGAACGGTCGAAGGGGGCGGCGGCGCCTTTTCTGGCAAAGACGCGGACGCCGTCGATGTCGCCCGCTAAATAGAAATTGTTGGTGACGTATTCACGAAGTTCGGGAAACGTTTCAAAACCCGCAGTTTCCCGGTTCGTATAACCGAATTGGCGCGGCCCAACGGCGTCGATAAAGACCTTCGGTGGATGAGTCTGAAGATCGTTCATGTAGCGGCGCCGGTAATAGTCCTGCTGTGGGCGGATCATAAACTCCGAAGGCATGTGCGTGTCCCGAGTGGCTGGCAGAGTACCTGTCAAAACGTACAATGCCGGTTCCCACCCCCAGACCGTGACCGGGTCTCCTGGCTTGGCGAATTCGTTCACCAGTTGGCAGGCGGAGCATTTGAGATTTAGATGCGGGCTCGCCATCCAGGCTTCGGAGTTACCGGTCAGCCTCAGATCCCAGCCTCGGATTAGAAACGGCAACGCCAGAGTGAAGAGGACGAATAGGATTGCGGGTCGCAGTGCGGTTGGATTTGAACCGGCGACCCGTAGGCTCCAGGTGAGTGTCTGAACGCCCACCAAAGCGAGTGGAACAATCAGAAACGTGAAGTAGTGAAGAAATCCGGTGCGGGGCCGGTATATGGCGTACAGTGTCGCGGCCAGCATCGCGAACACGAACAGATCGGAAAAGCAGGGGCGAGCTCTCGTTTGGTTTCCGCGCCGCCGCATCCAGAGATAACACGCGCTCGCGATAACATAGAGCGCACACGCTAAAATGCCGCCTTCATGCCATTTGAAATCAGAGAACGAAAATAATGTCACAAAGCGTTCTAGCGGGATCGGCGGATATAGGTTAGCGTGCTGAATATTGTTCGTGATGTAGGACTGCTGAAAAGCTCCGAAGACCCCAAACACTGATAGCAGGACCAGCAGCGTCCCGACTCCCGCAACCAGCCCCAACGAAATGTACAAAATTCTCCGCCACTTGGAATCTTGGCCCCAGAACAAAGCACTCAGCACGCCGCCTAACGCGATTGTGGCGGCCATGGGCGCGGCTTGAAGTTTCGCCAATGGAATGAGGACAGCAATGATCCCGATGCCAACACCTCTGGCCCAGTTCGGTCGGTTACTGAGGTTTTCGACAAACAGCAGCCAAGCGCCCAAGGCTATCAGAAGAACGGAAACACATTCGCTCGAATAATGGAGAACGTTGAAATCACGGAATGCCATGGCTGCCGCCAGCGCCGGGAGCGGGGTGAGACGCGCGGTCCAGTCCGCCATCAAAAGACGCGCGATGAGATATACGATGGCGATCGCGCCTCCGATGCAAATGACGTTAAGCAGACGGGCCGTGGCATAGTCCAGCGGCAGGCCCAGAAGATTCAAGAACGTCAGGGCGTAATAGTTGAGCGGACCGCTGGTTTGGCCGTCCACGGACTGCCAGAACACGGGATAATGCCGAAGTTTCATCGCGCCCGCGAGTAACATGCTCTCATCGGGGTTCATTCCTAGCGGTAGGAACGTTGGCAAGCGTGCAACGAGCAGCGTGCACATCAGAAACGCGCAATACAGCCAGGGTGGGCAAAAGCGATTGACCAGAGCCCTTGACGGCGTACTGGCCAGGAATGCAATGGCGCAAAGAGAAGCTAGAAGAACGAAAGCCAGGAGAATCTGGTAATCGTCCAGGCCCAGAACAAAGAAGCGGGTAACAGAATGACTATATGCGTATGCGATTCGCCTTAACGCAGAAGAGGTCGCCATTGTCAGCAGACGCCGTCGGGATTTCTTCTAATCGAAAAGTATAGCAGCCGTTGCGGGAAGTATTCCAGCCAGGATCGCGGCTAAGAATGGCGCCAGGAAATTGGCGCCCGTCAGCAGATTGTCACATGCTTCTTACGGGTGGGCGGCGGTTCAAAACTCAAGGAGCCGGTCGGGCGGGAGTTAGTAGAGGTAACTTACGGAGTTTGTTACTTGGAGAGTACGAAGGGGGCAGTTAACTGGGGAACGACCTTTGCTCCTTGAGCTTTAAATGATTTCACGCTCGGGAAATAGCAAGCCGGTCGCCAAATGCGGAACACGCTTATTTCACTGGGTTAACGGCTCGATCGGGCTAGAAAAAATTACCAGATCGGTACGCGGGGGATGCAGATCCGGTACGGATTGCCCATGGGTCGACACCTTTTTGGTATCAAGGTCGCGTTGCCGTGTCGGGAGCCGAGGACGCACGCTGCACCTTGCCATCCCGCGCGTCGTCCAACGAAACATGATTCACTTCGAGCGTCGTGCCGAGCGTTTGATCCAGCGCCAGGCGGGCGTTGTTGAAATCAACCTGTGCCGCGATCTCTGCGGATTGCGAAGCTACCAGGTCGCGCTGCTGCTGAACCACATTGAAGAGTGTGGATGCGCCTCCCGCCAGCTTCTTCTGTTCGGCATCCAACAACTGTTGCTGAAGAATCCTGGTTTGGACGGCAGCGCGATAACGGCCGCGGGCCTGGCGCATGGCCACCACGTAATTGGAAACATCCACCGCGGCCTGATTTAAATCCTTGCCTAACTGGATCTGCGACTGGCGCAACTGCAACTGATCGATGGCGAAGTCGGCCTGCGCCTGATCGTTACGCAATGGAGTTTGGAATACGGCGGCAACGCGGTTGGTCGGAAAATTGCGCCGCAACACCTGGGCCACGGCGTCTCCGATCCCACCGTCGAAATAAGGATTGGCCGTTTCCACGCCAAAGTTGCTTACCACCGTTTTCGGTGAACCTGCCAGGCCGGCAGCGCTTTCGGTGGCGATGCCCAACAACAGAGGCCGGATTCCATTCCGGGTCCCGAGCGCCGAGATCTCGCTACTCGAGATGCCCAGCCGTTCCGCAGCCAGGTCGCTACGATTCTTCAAAGCGGCTTGCAACAGATCCTTTAAGGGAGGAAGATCGTCATTTTCGGGGACAGTAATGCGGTCGAGCGGGACGATTTCCACAGATGCGAGCACGGGGTCCGCAATTCCGGTGCGGCTCAAGAGATTCTTTAGCTGAAGCTGTTGTTGTTGAAGATTTGTTTGGGAATTCACTAGGTCGTATTGCGCGCTGGCAAGCTGCGCTTCGGCGGTTGTCACGTCCAAGCGAGCTAACGTCCCGGCTTCTTCCTGAAGCTTGCTATTGTCGTAGAATTTCTGAGCGACTTCGATGGCGTTGGATTTGGCCTTGAGATCCTCATATGAGGCGGAGAGCGCGTAATAGAGGTTGAGAACCTGATTGACAGTCGTGCTGACCTGAGTCTTGAAATTTAGCTCGGAAGCTTTTATATTCAATCGGCTTACTTCAATGGTGCGCGCGTTCACCGGGACGCCGAAGCCGCGCAAAAGATTCTGCTGGTAGGTAATGGAGAGGCTGGGTGCGGAAGAGGGATTCAAAACGTCGGTGGGCGCGTTTTCGTTCAGGTAGCTGTCCTTATAACTGACCGTAACGTTGCCGCCGATGAGAAACCCCTGCGCGTAGGAGAACGACGAATTCCGCGTGTTCGAAACCAGCACGGGAAGGATGCTCTGCACTGTGTCGGCTTGAGGCGCGGTCTGATGGCTGAATACCGTGTTTTCCTGAATGACGGGGTCGAGCGTCTGCGCGATGGGGCCGATTTGCGCGATTGTCGCGTTGGTGGAAGCTGCGGCTGCGTTCCCGTTAGATCCGGTGCTTACCCCCGCAGCGGCCTGGCTTCCGGCGACGCCCTGGCCATTAGCCACGTTACCGGCGTTCGAGGCGCTGCTTGGTACTCCTGGCAAGGCGCCTCCCGCTTGGGAGCGCTCTAGTTGCCACTCCGACAGGATGGGGTTGTAGCGAGCCACCTCGAGGTCGATGTTGTTCTCGAGTGCGAGCGCGATGGCATCCTGCACGGTCAGGTAAAGCATGCCGGCTCGAACCAAATTGCCCAAACGCCCCGAATTTGCGATGCGGACCGGCGGGATTAGCGCGGGTTGGTAGGACCTCAGAAACGGAGTTGAAGTCCGAACCGGTTCTATGCCTGGTGCTTGAGCCTTGAGTAGCGCCACCGAACAAAACGCCGCTGTGTAGATTTTGCGCATGGCCGTCATGGGTGCAGGTCCGCCGGCAGTTTGGCTGGAAGCTGCGACGGCCGCGAAATGGTTCCGGCCAGTGCTTCATCGAAGGAGATGTTATTGGCTTCGAGGGTCCGGCCCAGAGCCTGATCGAGGCCGATTCGCGCGTGCGAATAGCTGGCCAAGGCTTGCACCTCAGCGCTTCCAGCGCTTGCGAGATTTTGCTGATCCAGCACAATCTGGTAGGCGGTGGATGCTCCCAGGGCCAAACGTTTTTGATCGGCGTCGAGAGTCTGTTGCTGAAGGTTGCTGGCCTTTAAGGCGGCCGCATAACGTGCGCGGGCTTGTTGCAACGCGATCACGGCATTCTGCACATCCACGCGAACCTGATTGATGTTCTGTTGCAGGCCAAGCTCGCTCTGCCGCAGCTCCAGTTGGCTAGTGACGTAGTCGGATTGCGCGGCGCGATTGCGTAGCGGGATGTTTAGCGCGAGGCCCGCCGTATAATTGGGAAAATTGCGGCGGAACTCCTGGGCCAGCAGATTGCCATCGCCGCCCGCTAGATAGGGCACGCCCGGGGTCGCAGCGCCAACCGGCGTGAGCGCTCCGGTCAACCCGTTATTGGTCAGCTCGGCAAAGGCCTGTAAGGTCGGTTTCAAGGCGTTCTTGATTCCCACCAGATTCAACTTATCGCTGTCGATATTGATGCGGCTCTGCGCTACTTCAGAACGGTTTTCGAGCGCTTGCGCCACCAATTGCTCGACCGGCGGAGTATCATCTTTGGCCGGAATCGTGATGGTGTCGAGCGGAATGATATGCGCACCCGCCAGGCTCGGATCGGCAATGCCTTGGCGGCTGATGGCGTTCTTCAGCACCGTTTCCTGCTGGAGCAGGTTGGTTTGAGACACCAGCAAGTCTTGCTGGCTGGTGTAAACCTGGGCTTCGGCGCGCGTAACTTCGATGGGCGCGAGCGTGCCTGCATCCGCCTGTTTCCGGTTGTTTTCGAGAAGCTGTTCGGCGGCGGCGAGTTCGCGCTGGCGCGCGCGCTGGTCTTGCCAGAATTCCACGAGATCCCAATAGAGATTCAGAACTGAGGACACCGTGGTGGCCACCTGCGATCGGAATTGCAGATTGGTGACCTTGATATTGTTTTTCTGCACCCGGATATTGCGTCCGTTCACCGCCGATCCGAAACCGTATAACAGGTTCTGCGTAATTTGCAAATCCAAGTAGCCCGAAGTATACGGGTCGATGCTGAAGAACGGGCTGTTGACGTCGATGTGCTGCTGGTAGTAAGTGAACTGGGCGCTCAGACCGAAGTCCCAAGCCTGCACGTACTGCGCTTGAAAGGTGCGGCTGTTCTGGATCAAGGCCGTGGTCCCTGTCAGGATGGTGTTGCTTTGCGGGCTGGTTGTATGGGCGAAGCTCGTAAGTAAAGTGACGGTAGGATCGAAGGACGAAATCGGCGGTCCCAATTGAGTCACGATGCCTCCGCCGGAGCTCACGCCTTCGCCCGCGGCGCCCACGGTGCCGATGTTGGTCACGGTGACTCCGGTCAGGCTAACGCTGGTGGGTCCGGCAGCCACGCCGACCCCGACACTCCGCAATGCGCCACCGGCGTGCGCGCGCCGCAACACTTCCAGCGCTAACAATGGCCCGTAACGCTGGACCTCGATGTCCAAGTTGTTTTCCACCGCCAGAGCCACTGCGTCCTGAGCCGAGAGATACAGGTTCCCGGCACGCAGCAGCGATTCCAGACGAGGCGAATTGGCCAAGCTTATGGGTGGAACCGATCGGGCTCGAAGGGGGCGCGTGAATCGGGTGAACGAGCCCTGGGCCGGGTCGATCCGGACCGCGTTCTCAGCTGCGGCGGACCCGGCCAGCAGCAGTAACATGTACCAACGGAAACGCCAACGATGCATCAATAGAAGACCTCCAAATTTTGACCCGAAGATCACTTGGCGAGTACCAAGTGAGCTTAGTTACACAGTACGTTAAACTTGGCCGTGGGTGCAGCCGTGCGGCGAATCAAGATTCTGGTGTCCTACGACGGAACCGGCTATCACGGCTGGCAGGTGCAGCCGGGGCTGCCGACCATCCAAGGCGTGCTGGAGGGCGTGATCTCGGAAATCGAAGGACGGGCTGTGCCCGTAGCGGGTTCTGGCCGCACCGATGCCGGAGTCCATGCGCTGGCGCAAGTGGCGGCTTTCTCGATCGAGAATCCGATTCCAGTGGACAATTTGCGGCGGGCAATGAACCGTCTGCTCCCGCGCGATGTTCGCGTGCTCGAAGTGGAAGAAGCGGCGCTCGATTTCCATCCGCGCTTCCAGGCCAAGCGGAAGACGTATGAATATCGGATCTTTCGCGGCGAGATCTGTTCGCCATTCGAGCGGCAATACGTTTACCATCATCCGTATCCGCTGGCGGTCGAGGAAATGGTTAGACTCGCGCCGCTGCTGGAAGGCGAGCATGATTTCAGGGCGTTCGCGGCGTCGGATGATCGTGACGAATTGGAATTGTCGAAAGTGCGGACGATCTTTTGTTCGCGGCTGGCCCTGGATGGCGATCGGCTGATCTATCGTGTTACCGGTAGCGGATTTCTGAAGCACATGGTGCGGAATATTGTCGGCGTGCTGCTGGAAGCAGGGAAGGGAAATGTGGATCGCGCGGGGTTCCTGGCGCGGCTCAAGCCGGGGTGCGGGATTGCGGCAGGTCCGACGGCGCCCGCGCGAGGATTGTTCTTAGTGTCGGTGGTATATTAGGCTACCTACTGTCATACCAACACGTTACAATCTGAATTGGCGTGAAAATCACCGTATCCAAGGAGAATTACCTCAAGGCGATCGCCGAAGCCGAAAGCGAGGGTGAGCCTGTAATTCCGGCCACATTGGCGCGCTGGCTGAACGTGTCGGCGCCCGCGGTCACCATGGCGCTGAAGCGCTTGAAGCGGGACGCGTTGATCCGCACGGGGCGCGACGGGACGCTTTCACTCACCTCGGCCGGGCGCGATATCGCCAATCGCCTGCTCAACCGGCATCATTTGATCGAGCGGATGCTGACCGAGATTTTCGGCATGGAATGGTACAAGGTCCATGACGAGGCGGAGCAATTGGAGCACGCGGTCTCGGCCGACTTCGAGCGGCGGTTGCTCGAAAAGCTCGGCACTGGCGAAGCTTGTCCGCATGGCAACCGCGTGGAGGGTGACACGCCGCAAGATCGCCGGGATCGCGGGCTGCGGCCGCTGGACGAGGCTCCCGAGGAATCTGACTCGGTGGTGGTGAGCGTGTTCGAGCGCGACCGGCGGCTGCTCGAATATCTGCACGGTCTGGGCATCCATCCCGGTGCGATGGTTCGGATGCTGGCGTCGAATTACGACGATACCTTGACGCTCCGGATCGCGGGGCAGCCGGTGCAATTGGGAAAGTCCGCCGCCGCGAAGGTCTGGATCGCGGTTTCGCCGGTCAGGAACGGGCCAGAGCCGGTGAAGGCAGGCGCTGGAAGTAGTCGATAGTGTCCTTCAGCCCGTCTTCCAGGCTGACTTTGGGTTCCCAGCCGAGGATCTTCTTGGCTTTGGCGATGTTGGGCTGCCGCCGCTTGGGATCGTCCTGCGGGAGCGGTTTGAATTCGAGTTGCGCGGTGGTTCCAGTGAGCCGGCGGATGCGCTCGGCAAATTCGAGAATGGTGAGCTCCTGCGGATTGCCGAGATTCACCGGATAGCGCTCGTCGGATAACGTGAGGCGGTACAGCCCATCCACAAGATCGCGGACGTAGCAAAAGCTGCGCGTCTGCGTTCCGTCGCCGAATATCGTCATGGGCTCGCCGTGCAGCGCTTGATCGATGAACGCCGGCACCACGCGGCCGTCCTTTAACTGCATGCGCGGGCCGTAGGTATTGAAGATGCGCGCGATGTTGGTGCGGACGCCGTGGACGCGGTGATACGCCATGGTCAGAGCCTCGGCGTAGCGCTTGCTTTCGTCGTAGCAGGATCGGACGCCCACCGGGTTTACGTTGCCCCAGTACGTTTCCACTTGCGGATGCACCAGCGGATCGCCGTAGCATTCCGATGTTGACGTGACCATGAAGCGGGCGCCGTGCTGGCGGGCGATCTCGAGCATGTTGCGGGTTCCGGCCGAGCCGACGTCGAGGGTCTCGATGGGGTGCTCGAAGTAGTCCTTGGGGCTCGCGAGCGAGGCCAGGTGCAGCACGCCATCCACGGGGTTTTCTACGCCGAAGGGCCTGCAGACATCCCACTCGCGAAATTCAAAGGCGGGATTGCCGGCGAGATGCTGGAGGTTGCGGGCATCTCCGGTGATGTAGCTGTCGTACCCCAGGACTTGATGGCCCTCGGCGATCAGGCGGTCGCATAGGTGCGAGCCGATGAATCCCGCGGCTCCAGACATAATGAATCGCAAACGTTTTGGCTCCCTCTCAGTTGCTATGTTAACTATCGTAGCGGAGGGCGGGCGGCTTTATGGGTGCAGGGTATGTGCGAGCACAAGAGAGAGCTGCCATCGAAGCCGTCGCGAGATGGTTCTCGGCAACCTGGGAGAAGGGGAGTAATCCTCCCGACGCCTATCTCGTGGTCGCTGGGAAACAGGTTGCGGTTGAGATCCTAACGCTGAAACGGCGCGTCGCTGGCCAAACGGACGCTGCCAAGCCCGGTTTGAGGTTCGATAAGGTTGCGACCCGGCTCATGGAACGTCTGCAAGGCACCGCTAGCGAAACCGTGCCGGACGGCACAGCAGTGTGGCTGACCATCACCGCTCCCATTCGTTTGCCATCGAAAACCGCTGCCTCGCTGGAAGACAAAATACGAGCACTTCTCGGGCGGCGATCGCTGGGTCGAGAAGAGAAAGCCACCATTCACGGGAATCGTGTCCGGATTCGACTTTTGAAAGTCGATTCTGAGCGAGCGCCGAAATTGATCGGGTTCGTGCACAATCCCGATGCAGACCCGCTTCAACTTTTGAACGTGACGCGTGAAATGCTTGAACTAATCGGCGCTGCGGCTGGCAGGCGGGCGCCGAGGCCGGCAGGGGATCGATGGCTCGTTGTAATCAGCGCCGGAGAAATTTCGTGCTTCGAGGCATATCGCTCTGTCTATGCGCAGCTAGGCATCACGACCGGCTTCAAGAAGATTCTGATGGTGTTTGGCGATGGGAGCGTCGGCGAGTTGACGGGATGATACCCGTTTGCGCTGTTCGGGCGGCGAGTTGCCTCTTAAGGACCACCGCGGGTCGCGTATTCTAGGTGCATGGAGCTGATCTTCGAAGTTCGAGATGCAGAGGAAGGCGGTTTTTACGCTCGCGCTCTGGGCCACGCCATCTTCACGGAAGCCGAGACCTGGGAAGAGCTTCGCGCCAACGTGCTTGAGGCCGCCATGGTGCATTTTGAAGACGATGCGGTGCGGCCGAGTGTGCAACTGCATTATGTCTAAAGCAAAGCCGACGGAACCGACTGCCGATCAGATCGCGGAAATGGCGACGCGGGGTGAGGATATCTCTGCTTACTTCACCAACAAGTTCACTGTTGTGAGGCCGCCGCGCCGACCAAGACCCTAGTCTTCGCACGCGTCCCTGCGCCACAATGGGCAAACCAAGTAACCTAGAACTAGAGTGTCCACAGACGTTGCCCCAGTTGTCCCTGCGCCAGGAATAGTTGAACAGCTTTACGCCGAGCTGGAGCAGAAGATCCGCGCGCTGCGGCCCAAGGACGACCTTTCGCAGCTCGAAAAAGCCTACCGGATGGCGGCGGAGGCGCACAAAGATCAGCTGCGGCAGTCGGGCGAGCCCTACATGATCCATCCGCTGCACGTCACGCTGATTCTGGCGGACATGCAGATGGACATGGTCTGCCTGATCACGGGGCTGCTGCACGACACCGTCGAAGACACCAGCGTCAGCCTGGATCAGATCAAGAAAGAGTTTGGCCCGGAAGTGGCGGCGTGCGTGGATGGCGTCACGAAGCTGAGCAAACTGAAATTTTACTCGCGCGAGGAGCGCCAGGCCGAGAACGTACGCAAGATGCTGCTCGCGATGGTGAACGACATCCGCGTCATCATCGTGAAGCTGGCGGACCGTCTGCACA
This sequence comes from Bryobacterales bacterium, assembly GCA_963772905.1. Classification (GTDB taxonomy): domain Bacteria; phylum Acidobacteriota; class Terriglobia; order Bryobacterales; family Bryobacteraceae; genus Palsa-89. The sequence continues at coordinate 600,390 of CAVYZD010000004.1, forward strand.
ACATGCGCACTCTCGGAGCGCTGCCTCAGGAACGGCAATTACGCATCGCGCAGGAGACGGCCGAGATCTACGCACCGATCGCGCACCGGCTTGGGATGGGTAAAGTTCGCGGCGAGCTGGAGGATCTTTCGTTCCGCTATCTGGAGCCTGAAGCGTGGGCCGAGCTGATGCGCGAGATCGAGTCGCAACGGCTGCAGAACGAAGAGTATCTCAACAAAATGCGCCACGACGTGGAAGTCAATCTGCGGCGCGAGAATATTCCGGCGCGCGTGGAGGCGCGCATCAAGCGGCCGTACTCGGTGTTCCAGAAAATGAAGAAGCAGAAGATCGCGCTGGATCAGGTGTACGATTTGCTGGCGCTGCGCATTGTTACCGACTCGGTTAAGAATTGTTACGCCGCGCTAGGCGTGATCCACAACGAGTGGCATCCGATTCCGGGGCGCATCAAGGACTTTATTGCGATTCCGCGGCCAAATATGTACCAGTCGCTGCACACGTCGGTGATTGGCGCGGGCGGGCGGTCGTTCGAAATTCAGATTCGCACCGAGGAGATGCATCGGCTGGCCGAAGAAGGAATCGCCGCGCACTGGAAATACAAAGAGGGGCGCAAGGGGCCGGGCGCGGACGATCAGCGTATTAATTGGCTGCGGCAGTTGGTGGAATGGCAGCAGGAAATGCGCGATCCGGGCGAGTTCATTTCCACGCTCAAGGTGGATTTGTATCCGGAAGAAGTGTACACGTTCACGCCGATGGGCAAGGTGATTCCGCTGCCGCGCGAGGCGACGCCGGTCGACTTTGCGTACGCCATCCATAGCGACGTCGGCAACACGTGCGTGGGCGCCAAGGTGAACGGACGCATCGTACCGCTGAAGTACAACCTGAAGAACGGCGACGTGGTAGAGATTCTGACGCAGACCGGGCACATGCCGAGCAAGGATTGGCTCGGGATGGTGAAGACGCCGCGAGCGCGTAACAAGATCAAGCACGTCATCAACGCCACCGAGCACGCCAAGGCGATCGAGATCGGGCAGAAATATCTGGAGCGCGAGGCGCGGCGGTTGGGCGTGCAGCTGGCGAAGATCACCAGAGCCGACATGGAGCGCGTGGCCGGCGAGTACGGTTGCGGCAAGACCGAGGATCTGCACGCGGCGCTCGGCTACGGTAAGTTCTCGGCGCGGCAGGTGTTGCAGAATTTGGTGCCGGGCACGGAGGCGCAGACCACGGAAGCGCCTAAGACAACGCCCACGACGCCTAGCACGGGTGCGCCGGGCGGCACTTCTGGAGACCCAGGCGATCTCGTAATCAAGGTGAAGGGCGTCGACGATCTGCTGGTGTATCGCGCCAAATGCTGCAATCCGATTCGCGGCGAAGCGATCGTGGGGTACGTAACACGCGGCAAGGGAATCGCGGTCCATTCCGTGAATTGCACTAATGTCCAAAATCTGATGTACGAGGTGGAGCGGAAGATCGACGTGGAATGGGCGCGGGCGGTGACCGAAACATTTCCGGTGCGGGTTGTCGTGCATACCGACGATCGGCCGGGGATGCTGAACCAGCTCACTAGCGCGCTGTTCGCCGAGCAGAGCAATATTCGCAGCCTGGAAGCGAGCTCGGACGACAAGCGCGGCGACGGGGCCATCATCGATATGACGATCGAGATCCGCGACAAGAAACAATTGGAGCGCGTGGCGGCGGCCATCCGGCGCATTTCCGGCGTCCGCGACGTGGAGCGGACACAATAAAAGACGAAGCCATGATCGAGACCCAGGCTGAACCCGAACACATCGCCATTTCGAAATCGAAAGGCATTCAGATCGATTGGAAGGATGGACATCACAGCGAGTATTCGCTGGCCTATTTGCGCGATGAATGTCCCTGTGCAGTGTGCACCGGCGCGCATGGAACGGAGCCGGAGAAAACCAACTACTCGGCCCCTGCGGCGGCGAATCCGTTCCAGTTGTACAAGCCCACGCTCAAAATGCTGAACGTGGAAGCGGTGGGCCATTACGCGATTCGCATCGAATGGAGCGACGGCCACGGCTCGGGCATTTACTCGTTCGATCATCTGCGAAAGATCTGTGGGTGCGCCGAGTGCAAGGCGTAGCTTCCCCGGGCGCGACGCGCCCTAAGTGACCATGACGACCGATCGCATCGTGGTGGTGGGCGCAGGGATCACGGGTGCATCGATCGCCTATCACTTGGCGAAGCGAGGCGCGAAAGTGGCGATCGTGGACGCCGCGCGGCCGGGAGCGGGTGCGACCGAGAAATCGTTCGGGTGGATCAACGCGACGTTCTCCAAGTGTCCACGCGCCTATTTTGACCTGAACCAATTGGGAATCGCGGGTTGGCGGCGGCTGGAGACGGAGCTGGGCGGCGAACTGAAGGTGCAATGGGGTGGGAGCGTGGCCTGGGTTGGCCCGGACGAAGCCGACGCATTGCGGCAAAGCGTCCGGCGGCATCAGGAGTGGGGTTACGCCACGCACCTGATCGATGGCGACGAGATCCACCAATTGTTGACGAATATCGCGCCGGGTGAATTTGGCGCGGCGTGTTGGTGCGAGTTCGAAGGCGCTCTGGATCCGATGGATGCGGTAAAGGCGATGCTACGCCAAGTGCGCGAGGCAGGCGCCGAGGTGCGGTATCCGAACGAAGTGACGGGTTTGAAGATCGAGAACGGGCGCGTGACGGCGATCCAGTTGGGCGAAAGTTCGCTTGAAGCAGCCGCAGTGGTTCTGGCGTGCGGTGTGGGCATCCCGCATTTAGCCGAGATGGCGGAGGTAAGCGTGCCGCTCAAAGAATCCGAGGGTGTGCTGGTGCATACGCGGCCGCAGCCAAAGCTGATCGATCGCGTGGTGCTGGCGCCGGAGATTCACTGCAAACAGAAGTTGGATGGGCGCGTGGTGCTAGGTGGGCAGATCGTTGCGGGGCTGGGCACTGTGACGGGCCTGGCGCCGGAACCGGCCGAGTATGCCAAACGAATCTTGCGCGATGCGGCGCGGGTGCTGCCGGGCCTGCGCGGCGTGGCAGTGGAACGCGTGACAGTGGGGCATCGCGTGATGCCGGCGGACGAATATCCGATCGTGGGCTTCGCGGCGAACTGTCCGAATTTGTATATCGCGGCGATGCATAGCGGGGTGACGCTGGCGCCGTTAGTCGGGCAACTGGCCGCGCTGGAGATTCTGGACCAGGCGCGGGTGAGTTTGCTGGAGCCGTACCGGCCGGCGCGATTTATTGACTAACCGCGATTGTCACGGTATTACCCACCGCATCGCCGACGGTGATGATGACTGCCACGGACGGACCGGGCGTTACAACGGTTGGGATCGCAATGTCGATCTGCATTACGCCTTGAATTAGGCCTGGCGCGATGCCCGCGTAAAGCACTTGCGCGGAAATTCCGCCGACGGTGGCAGAAACCGGCAACATCAGGCGCGGCGGCGTATCCGTGGTCAAGGGTCCACCGCCAGTGCCGTACAGTGCCACGAACGAACCGAGAGCTGCTGGATGCTCCGGGTCGTTGATGCTGTAATCCGCGTTCTCGGCAGAGGCTTGGCCCTTGCCGCTCGAATCGGCAGTGAAGATTGCCGGGGATGATGGAGCTACCGCGAGCGTTACTGGTGTGGACATCAGACCGTTGGAGCTGATGGTTAACGACGTCTCCGTAGAGCCAGCAACGGAGTAAGGCACGGTGGCCGAGACTTGCGTCGAGTTCGCGAAAACAAGCACGGCGGCGGGAACGCTGCCGAACAGGACTTGCGTGTCGGCGGTGGTTCCAAAGTTGGAGCCGAAGATGGTGACGATCTCGCCTGGTGCAACCGCGCCGCCTGAGTAGCTGGCGGCATTGACCACGGACGCAGCCGTGAATTGCGGAGCTGGCACACCGACGATCAGGCTTATCGGTGCGGATGGCGCGGATTGCGGATTCACAACGATGAACGACAATGTCGCCGGTTGCGTCAGATACGACTGATCCAGAGTGAATTGGAGAGTTGTGCTGTTGACGAAAGCAGTTGCGAGCGAAGTTCCATTCAATTGCACGACGGCGCCGCTTTCGAAGCCGGAGCCGGTGAGCGTGACGGTGGTAGTGGCAGATCCGACCGGGATCGTTGCGGGTGAGGCGCTGGTCACTGCGGGAGCTGCTGCCAGTATGTTCAAAGTCACCTGAATGCTGGTTTGCGAGTCGATTTTGATAACGCCCGGATAATTGCCTGGCGTGAGAGCGGAGGGATCCACGGAGACGGTCAAAGTGGCTGGAGTGGAATAGCCAGAAGCGGTGAAAGTCAGCCATGCCGCGTTGGACGACGGAGAGAAACTGGAGGCACCCGCGGTGCTCGTGACCGAAACTTGCTGCGACGCCGGAGGCGGGCCGCCGCTGGTGTATTGGAACGATAGGCTCATGGAACTAACGCTCAGCGTGGGAGGCGCCACATCTGGCGCGAGCTTCATGATGAAAATGTCGCTCGATCCAGTTCCATACGTCGCCTGAAGCGGATTCTTCAAAGGAAAATTGTCCGAACTTGTCCCGCCCGCCAGGTAGATGGCGCCTTGCGTGTCCAGCGCCATGCCGGAAGCGGCATCCGTGCCGTCACCTCCGATTAACGTCGAGTAAATTAGAGTTCCCACCGGCGAGAGCTTCACGAGAAAAGCGTCGTCGTTGTTGCCGTGCGTTTTGTTTCCGAAGGACTGAACGGAGTCTTGGAGGGGAAAGTCGGTGGAGAACGTAAAGCCGGTGACGTAGACGTTTCCGGTTGCGTCCGTCGCGATGCCGCGAGAGTAATCGGCGTCGCTGCCGCCAAAATAGGTTGTGAAAAGAGCCGAGGCGCCCTGCGGATCTAGCTTGGCAACGACCAGATCGCTCTGGCCACCGCCGTAAGTCGGCTGAACCGGGTTCACGAGTGGTAAGCCTGGGTCTGTCTCGCCGGCCACAAATATGTTTCCAGCGCTATCCAGCACGACTTGATTGAGGAGAACAAAGGCATCGCCTGGGCCAAAATAAGTGGAGTAAAGAATCTTGTCTCCTGCTGATGAGATCCTGGTGATGAAGCCGGACGAAGGGTAAGCAACGGTGCTTCCTTCGAGCGTTGGCTGGAGCGGATTTACGACGGGGAAGTCAGTCGAACCTGTTGAACCGACGACCACCGGATTGCCCGCGCTATCGAGTGCGATGTTTTCTCCGTAATCAATGGCATTGCCTCCTAAATAAGTCGCAAACTCGAACTGACTTCCGTCCGGGGAGAGCTTCGCGACGAATGCGTCCGGACGGCCGGTCATGGTAGCTTGCAGAGCATTCTTGACCGGGAAGTCGATGGAAAAAGTAAATCCCGCGACGAACGCGGCTCCGGTAGCATCGACTGCCAGGCCCATGGCCTCGTCTTGATTGCCGCCACCGAGGTAAGTCGAATACGCCAATTGGCCCGTCGGCGAGAGCTTGAGAATGAATGCGTTCTGAGATCCGCCGCCGTTGGACGGCTGTGCTGCATTCTTGACGGGAAAGTCCTTTGACGATGTCCAGCCCGCGACGTAGGCGCTGCCTGAGACATCGACGGCCAAGGACTGGCTGTCATTTACAGCGGTTCCACCGATGTAAGTGTAATACTGCAAGGCTTGCCCATTGGGAAGGAACTTGACGACTGCCACCAGATTGATCGTGTTCTGCGCCGCATCGACGCCCGGATAGCTTGGGGACTCCAGTGAACCGGACAGGTACATGCCTCCTGATCCATCCACAGCGATGGCATCAGCCCCGTTCTGCGCGTTCCCTCCGAGGTAAGTGGAGTAAACAATAGTCGGGTCGATTGTAAGCGGCTGCGTGCGATCGTAAGTGGAAAGAGCAAGACGAACGACGCGTTCGCTTCGAACGATATACCTACAACGGATCTCTCGCCCGCCCTGGTAAACCCTCGGGCGCTCGATGCGAACATCGGCAATCAGAAGATCGCCTTCGGAATCGGTTTTCACCGGGAAGTTGTAGGAGAGCTGGATGGCGCGCGGATCGGCACCTGGCGCGACGACGAAATCAAATTCTAGTTGACCGAGCGTGTTGTAGTAGAAGACTTGATCGATGCTGCGGTAGACGCCGTGGTAGAGGACTCGGGCGTAGTGGCGGATTCCTGAGCGCCACTTGGTTGGATCGTTTCCGAGATACCAGTTACTGACACCAGGGAGTTGATCGACGGCCTCCATTCGGGCATTGTGGTTTGCGCCGGCGAGCGTCATCACGACTGTTTGGTGGTTAGCTCGAATGGCTAGCTTCGAGCCGCTTAGATAAACGGAGGGCCCGAGGAATTCGACTGCCTCATTGGTCTGACCGAGATTCGGCTCGAACCAGTGCGGCGATGCCGCGAAAATCGAAGAAGCAAATAGAGCCGACAGTGCAACGCATTTGTACATCGCACACAACTTCGAGCCAATTGTACCGCCGTCTGACGTTATTTATTGACTAACCGCCAGCAAAGTCGGGTTCGCGGCCACTCCATTTTGTGTGACGGTCACCGTGACCTCGCCGGTTTTCACTCCCATCGGGACCACGAAATCGATCTGGTAGAGCCCCACAAAGCCCGGAGTTAATCCCGCGAAGATCACGTTCGATGGTAAAGAGTCCACCATGACCGTGGGCTTGTTAACCACATTCGCGAGCGGATTGGGTGCGGCCGGAGCGGGCTGGCCGGAAGGAACCGGGGGATTGGTTGCGCCGAGTCCAACCAGGTACATCACAAGAGGTTCGCCGGCCTTGCCGGGACTGCCGCTATTCACTGCCGTTCCATTCAAGTGCTGCGCGACGATGTGTGCGCCGTTTTGGATGCTGGGTGGGGGGCCCTTGAAGTCCGACAAGACGCCGGGCGCGCCGGGTACGACATCGAGTGTGACGGGCAGCGTGAGCGCGTTGTTGACGCTGAGCACGATGGGGATTTGCTGCGGAGCGGTGAGTTCGGCGGGGAGTTGGATGTTGACCTGCCCGCCGCTGAGGAAGTAGAACGGAGCCTGGAACGCGCCGACTTGCGCGTAGGTGTTGTTGAACGTTTTGGGCAAAGGAAGGACGCCGGTGTTGGTGGCGGAAGCAGCGAGTCCGGTGCCAAAGGCCTCGGCAATCATGCCGGGCGAGAGCGCTCCGCCGACGACGGGATTGAGATTGTTGAGGGTGCCGCCGGCCGCGAGCGTGGGCGGAGGAGTTTGATTCGCCGCGATGCCGCCGTACAGTTTCGCAACGGCGGGTTGCAGACTGCTGCCAGCGGAGGCGTTGAGGGTGACCACCATATTAGACGTGACATTGCCGGGCTGCCAGGTGGAGGTGTAGTTGCCGAGCGAATCGCCGACCAGGGCCAGCGGGGCATCGCCATTGGAGAAGCTGGCGGTGACGCTGCCGTTGGTGACTGGAGAAGCGCAGTCGTCGTTGAGCTGGACGATCAGCGTGGCGGGCCATCCGGCGGGAACCGCGAAATTATTCACTAGCCCGACTTCGGTCATCGCGAGTTTGCTGGCAGTGCAGCCGGTCACTTTAGGTTTCGCCTGCGCAATGGCGCCCGTGGCGGTAGTGGGCTGGACGATGAACGTGACGTTCACGGATTCCAGCGACTGTGCAACGGAGACGTTGACATTGCCGGTGTAGATCCCGGCGGCGAGACCAGTTGAATCCACCGAGACGGAAATGTTGCCAGGGGCTTGTCCGCTCACCATGCCGGAGGATGGTGTTGCGTTGAGCCAGGTGCCTCCATCGGTGGTCGTGACGCCAGCCTGGAACGGAATCGGCGTGGCGCTGCTGGCGTTGACGACGATCTGCTCCGTCGCCTGGGTTGGCACTCCAACCGGCGTTGTGAAAAATAGACCACCCGGAGTCGCGTCCGGTGAGGGGGCCACGGAGCTCGGATTCACGTTGAATACCGCAGTGGCGTATTGCGGCGAGTTGAGCGAATTCGAATCCGAAATTTTGATCAATGCGTAATACGGGCCGGGCGCCAGCTGACTGGCGTTTTGTAGCAGCGCAAGAGTTAGCTCGCCGGGCGATGTCGGGGTTGCGGTTCCGGAGGCGTTGACCAGGTTCAACCAATTGGAGCCGGTGACGAGGCTGGCGGTCCAATGTACGGTGGAAGTTGAATCGCCGATGTCGAGAATTTCGAGAGTATCGGTCGCCGAAGAGCCGCCATTCTGGCGGGCGTGGAAAAAGAAGCCTGGCGGGGTAATGGAAAGGACGGGACCGCCCGCGGCGACAAACAACGATATCGGAATGTCGGCATTGCCGGCCGCCGATGCAATGTGAATGCTGTCGTGATAGTTGCCGATCGCGAGGCCGTTGGTATTCACCTGAACCTGCAGTGACACCGGTGAAGTGAGGGTGGTTTGGCTGGAATTGGGCGTGATGGAGGTGATCCAGGAGCTTCCGTTGCTGACGGAGGCGTTGAAGGCGAGCGTGCCGGAGCCGGTGCTGGATACCATCAAGTCCTGCAGCAAGACGCCGGGAGCGGTGAGACGCGCGCCGAAGCGAAGCATGGTGGGCGCCACGGTGAGCTTCTGGGGATTGTTGGCGACGTTCAGCGTGACTGCTACATCGGTGGGAAGGTTATTGCTGTCGAGAACGCGAATGCGCGCCGGGTAGGAGCCAGCCGCAAGATTGCCTTGATTCACGGTGACCACTAATCCCGCCGGAGCTGTGCCGCTGGTTGGATTCACGGAAATCCATGAAGGCGCCGCTGTACCAGGCTGCCCATTGTCGATCACGACGGTGAAGCTCACGGGCGGCGTCGCGCCGGTGGCGGGCGTTACAGAAATGGCCTGGGTTGGCGGAGCGCCTTGGAAATCCGCGTTGAAAGTGAGAGTCTGCGGGGCCACCTGCAGTTGCGGAACACCGGTGGTGAAGGTGACTTGGAACGGCGATGTACTCTGGCCGTTCACGCTGTCCCGAACACCGATGTTGAACGAAAAGGGTCCGGCCTGGGTGGGCGTGCCATTCAGGACGCCGCCGGGAGTAATGGTGATCCCGGGCGGGTTGTTGTTCATCGAGAAGATGTAGCCGTTGGGGCCTGGGATACCTCCCGTGGCTGCGATCTGCTGGGAATAGAGCACGCCGACTGTGCCACTGGGAAGCGGCGATGCGGTGGTGATGGTGGGCGGCGGATTGACGACGATGGTGTACGAGTTCGTGACTGTGACCGCACTGTCCTGTGTGTTGGTGGCTGTGATTGAGAAGGTGGAGGTCCCGGTTTGTCCGGGAGTGCCGCTGAGAACGTCCGTGCTCGTGTTGAGGTTCAAGCCGTCAGGTAGAGGAAATGGATCGAACGGGCCCGCGTCCAGCATGAACATGTAAGCTCCGGGGCAACCGCTGACCGAGAAAAATTGCTCCGGGTACGGGATATTGATTTCGCCGTTCGGCACGGAAGCAGGCGTCATCACAGGAACACAAGGGGCCTCGTTCGTAATCGTTAGCACCAACTTGGCGGTTGCGGTACCGGTTTGCGCGACGGCCTGTATGGTTAACGTGAATTGAGCCTCTTTGGTTGGAGTTCCCGTCATCGTTCCGCTCTGGCCGTCGAAGGTCATCCATGGAAATGCCTTGCTACAGACGTCGCACGACCACTGTGCGTTTTCTCCGGGTGGTACGCCACTGGCTTGCAGCTGAAAGGAATACGGGACGCCGACCGTCCCCTGCGGTAGGGATGTCGTGGTTATAGTGAGCGCGCCTTGTAAGAGGCCAGCGGACGCAAGAAGTAGGATAGCCCCGAGTCTATGAGAACGCATCTTGCCTATTCTACCGGGAGTTCGTCTGGTGGAACCAGTGGTCGGTTCTGTACGTCCTATTACACAGAGAAGCGTGAGTCAATCTACCTTCTCCTCCTCTGATGTTTGGCGCGGCGCGGGTAACTTCGCCGCGCCGTTTTGTATCCGCGTGAGGCTGCTATCGGGTTTATTCTACTGCGGCTTCGGCGAGCTTCTCAAAGAACTTCTTAATGATCATCTTGGACGTTGTATCCAGCAATCGCTGGCCGACGCTGGCGATGGTGCCGCCCACTTGGACGTCACCCTCGTAGGCCACCTCGGTGGATTCGCCCTGGCTCGCGAGATTGAGCCGGCCTTCGCCTTTGAGGAACCCGATCTTGCCCGTGCCTTCCACGATGAGACAAAAGCTCTCAGGCGGATTCTGATCGGCCAGGCGGATTTTGCCGGTAAAGAGTCCGCCGATGCTGGCGATCGCCATCTTCATCTTCATTTCGTACTGGTCTTCGGCGATTTTATCCAGATGGTCCGTGCCCGGCATACATTTGGCGAGCACCGCCGGATCCTGCAGCAATTGGTACGTACGTTCGCGACTGGCCGGGACCGGATAGGAGCCGCTAATTTTCAAGCCGTCCTCGAACTTGCAACAGCCAGCGCGCGCATGGTGTACACGCGGGCCAGGTGCTTGCGATATTCGGCGGAGCCGTTCAGATCGGAATTCGCTTCCACACCTTCCGCCACCACGGCCGCCGCCTGCTTAATGTCCTCGGGCGAGCCGGCAGTGCCTTCGAGCGCCTGCTCTACGTTCGTTGCGCGATAGGGCTTGCCTGAGAGTCCCGTCACGCCGACGCGTGCGAAGGTCACCCTGCCACCCGACTTGCGGACGCGTGCCGCGATTCCGACGATGGCGAATCCGGAAGCGGGTTGAACCACTTTCTGGTAGCTGGTGCCGGCCGAGGGATCTTCCAGCGGTACGATCACTTCGCGAACCAGCTCGCCCGGTTCGAGAGCCGTGGTGAAGGTGTCGACGAAGAAATCGGCGATCGGGATTTCGCGCTCGGATTTTGCGGTCACAAGAACAACGCGAGTTTCGAGTGCGAGGAGCGACGCGGGATAGTCGGCCGCGGGATCGGCGTGCGCGATGCTGCCCCCGATGGTGCCTCGGTTGCGCACCTGGACATCGCCGATGTTGGTGGCAGCTTCGGCCAGGAGCGGACAACTGGCGCGGACCAGCGGCGAGCTTTCGACGGCGTAATGCGTAGTGGTGGCGCCGATGCGGAGCAGGCCGTTGTCTTGCGTGATGTAGCTGAGGCCGGGGATGCGGCCAAGGTCGACGAGCTGTTCGGGCGTAGCCAGGCGCAGCTTCATCAGCGGGATCAGGCTCATGCCACCGGCCAGCGCTTTGGCTTCGCCGTCGCCCAGGAGTTTCAGGGCCTCGCTCAAGCTGGTGGGCGCCGAGTATTCGAAATTCTGCGCGATCATGCGCGGCCTCCTGCCTGGATCAGATTCCAGATTTTTTCGGGTGTCAGCGGCATATCGATGTGGCGGACGCCGAGCGGGCTAAGCGCGTCGACTACCGAATTGACTACCGCGGGCGAACATCCGATGGTGCCCGCTTCGCCCACCCCTTTGGCGCCCAGAGGATTCACGGGCGATGGCGTGACGGTGTGGCTGGTCTCGATCCAAGGCATGCTGCTGGCTTTTGGAATTGCGTAGTCCATCAGTTCGCCGGTGACGAGCTGGCCGTTGTCGTCATAAACGGCCTGTTCCCAGAGCGCCTGGCCGAGACCCTGCGCGACTCCGCCATGCACCTGGCCTTCGACGATCAGCGGATTTAAGATGTTGCCGCAGTCATCGCATGCGACATAGCGCTTGATTTCGATGGCGCCGGTTTCGCGATCGATTTCGGTAATCACGATGTGCGCGCCGAACGGGAAGGTGAAATTGGGCGGTTCCCAGAAATAGGTGGCCACCAGGCCGGGCTCGGTGTTGGGCGGAAGCTTCATCGCGCGGTAAGAGGCTGCGGCGATTTGCGCGAGCGGCACCGAATTGCCGGTTTTGTTGTCGGTGCAAACGCCGTTGGCGTAGGAGACGTCGTCGCTATCGAGCAACACCGCTCCGAATTTCTTGATCTTTTCCTTCAACTCCTGGATCGCGTAATACATGGCCGCGCCGCCGATGGCGGTACCACGACTGCCAAAGGTTCCGATGCCGTATTGGACAACAGCGGTGTCACCGTGAACGACCAGCACGTCATCGATGCCGACGCCCAACTCGTCGCCGGCGACTTGCGCGAACGTCGTCTCTTCGCCCTGGCCGTGGGGTGAGCAGCCGGTCATTACTGTAACCTTTCCGGAGGGCTCAATCTTCACGGTTGCGCTTTCCCAGCCGCCGGCGGGCGTTGCCGGGGATGGTCCGAAGGCGCAGATTTCGCCGTAGGTGGAGAGCCCGATGCCCATGAGCCTGCCCTCGGCACGCGCTTGCTTCTGTTCTTCTCGAAGCTTCTTGTAGCCCACCGTTTCGAGGGCTTTGTCGAGCGGCGCGGCGTAGTTGCCGCTGTCGTACACCAAGCCAGTGGCGGTGTGGAAGGGGAAGGATTCGTTGGCGACGAAATTCTTGCGGCGAACCTCCACCGGGTCCATCTTCAGTTCGGCCGCGAGGACGTCCATCATGCGCTCGATGCCGTGCGTGGCTTCGGGACGGCCCGCGCCGCGATACGCGTCGGTGGGAACTGCATTAGTGAAGACTCCGACAATATCGGCGCGAATGTTCTGGCATTTGTAGAGGCCGGGCATCATGAGGACCGAAAGCGTCGGGATGGCGGGCGTGAGCAATTGATGATATGCGCCCAGATCCTGAATTAACTTGAGTTTGATGCCGAGAACGGTGCCGTCCTTCTTGGCGGCGATTTCGTAATAATCCACGTGGCCGCGGCCGTGAATGGTGCAGGTGAAGTTTTCGCGCCGGCTTTCGATCCACTTGATGGGTTTAACCAGTTTCATCGCGACGAAGCCCATCAGCGCTTCTTCGGCGTAGATGTTGAGCTTGCAGCCGAATCCGCCGCCGACTTCAGGTGTGATCACGCGCATCCGGTTCTCTTCCAGGCCGAGCATTTGCGCGACCAGCGTACGCACCAAGTGGGGCACCTGCGTGGAGGTGTGCAGAGTGAGGGCGCGATCGCCCGCTAGCCATTGGGCTACGACGCCGCGAGTCTCCATGGGAGTGGGGATCAGGCGTTGGCTAGTGATGCGCTGCTTGACGACCACTTCGGCCTCGGCGAACGCCTTCTCGACATCACCGCCGGCCTGGTGATAATTGAAGGCTGTGTTGTCGGGCCATTCCGGATGCACGGGAGGCGCACCGGGCGCGATGGCCTTTTCGGGATCGGTCACTGTGGGCAGGGGCTCCCAGTCGACCTCGACGGCATCTGCGGCGTCACGCGCGATGTATCGATCGGAGGCCACAACCACGGCCACGGGGTGTCCGACGAAATAGACGCGATCGATGGCCAGTATATAGTGATGCGGAACGCGCAAGCCGGGCAGGGAAGAGCCGCAAGGAACGGGGCCGACTTTTTCGGTGTCTTTGCCAGTGAAGACGGCGGCGACGCCCGGAAATTCGAGGGCGGGCTTGATGTTGATGGATTTGATCTTGGCCGCGCCATGCGGACTGCGCACGATGCAGGCGTGCAGCATACCGGGCATCTGTATATCGTCGACGTAGGTGGCGGTGCCGGTGATGAGCCGCGGATCTTCGCGGCGGCGGATGCGCTTGCCAACCAGAAGTTCAGTTTTCGTAGTGGTGGTTGCCATGGTGTTCTCCGTTAGGCCTTGGCCGCGAGCGATCGCACGGCGTTCACGATGTGCTGGTAGCCGGTGCAGCGGCACAGATTGCCTTCGATGCCGGCGCGGATCTCGTCGTCGGTGGGATTGGGATTGCGCTCGATAATTTGCTTGGCGGCCATGATCATTCCGGGAGTGCAGAATCCGCACTGCAGGCCGTGCTCGTTCCAGAAGGCTTCCTGCATGGGGTCGAGCTTGCCGCTGGCGTCGAGTCCTTCGATGGTGAGGACGTTCGCGCCGTCGGCCTGAACGGCAAACATGGTGCAACTTTTGATGGCTTTGCCGTCCAGGTGCACGGTGCAAGCGCCGCATAGCGAGGTCTCGCAACCGATGTGCGGGCCCGTTAAACCGGCCACTTCGCGCAGGTAATGAATGAGCAGCAAGCGCGGTTCGACGGTGTCGGTGCGCTTGGTTCCGTTGAGGGTGAGGGTGATGGATCGAGTCATGTTTGAAGTCCCAGCGGATATGACGATAACACAAGAGGGTGAGGGGCGGGAGACGGGAAAAACAACTGGGTTAAGAGGGGATCAACAGCCAAGAACAGCAATGACTTGCGACCGGAATGTGATCTGTCGCGATTGCGGGACGGTGTCAAGGATAAAAGGCATCGGCGGGGCGAACCTGGTGCGTATTGATTCGAAGTTTAGCGAACGTTTTCCGTGATGGCCAGACGGTCGCTGATCCCACGAAGCTACTTTCAGATCCACCTATCGCCGACTATACTCTCATGTGCTTGCCACCAAACTCCGAACGACTGTATTTCGCATTCAGGGCTTTAGTGAAGGCCCACGCGGTGCAGGGCATCGACAACGATTTGAGCTTCCGCATCGTCCACTCCTGCTCCAAAGTAGCGGGTTTGGGCACCGTAATCGAAGGCAATATTGTTCGTCCCACCGAGCCAGTTGTTTCGACTTCTGAAATTGAACCCAGAAGAATTTTGTGCTTCCGAGCCTACTCGCAAACGGCGAATCTGTCCGATGTCGAAGTCTTGCGATCGGAGCCGAATACCGAACACGCGCTTCTGAACTGAGAGGCAGGCTGGAAATCGCCCCGCAAAAACGACCTCCTCGCCGCTCAGCATCCATGCAACTGTGTACGCGGCCCAGAGTCCACCGAGGGTCCATCCGCCCAACCAGAAAAGCAAAAACCAAGAGCCGCTTCCGGCCTTGCCATTCACGAGTTGGTTGAGCGCGGAGACTTCACCGAATGTCCAGCCTCCTAACCAACAGAGCATGAACACTAAGATGAACCAGTTGCGTCGAGCGGGGATCGTAACACGAAGCCCCTCGGGCAATTCGTTGATTAGGAATCGTGGACTTGCTGGCTGAACAAAGGCCATGACTAAGTTCTTATAGCATAACGTCCCGGCTTGCCTAGGGTTACCGGTAAGTAGTGACGGCCACTTGGCCGCAAAACGGTCTACTCGCGGACGTGGCGTAGCTCACTAGCTTTGCCGCTTTGCAATCAGCTCCCGTACCTTGGGCACCAGTTCGTGAGGAATGTTCATCACCGTAGCGGAGGGCTGAACACCTGCGTCATCTTCGGCAAGCGCGTCCTCTTCCGTCTGATGTTCGTAGTGAGAGAGGACCCGTTGCACTTTTTGATCATCCCAACCCGCTGGAAACTTGTTCTTGCTCATTGTTGCTTCTTCCTTCTTCGCCTTCGATATGCTGCCAGAGGTTTTCCGATTAGATCATACGCCGTAATAACGAATATGCTATCCGGCTCTGGGTCGGGAACGTAAATGACCCGCAGATACCTGCCCCCGGCAGTACGGCCGAGCGCGATCCTGGAGCCTTCACGACCGGGTCGATCTTCGCCGGCTTTTTCCAGGATCTCCAATGTTTCCTCCTCACTTACGTGATGGTTGTAAATGTGCGGCAACCCGGTCGCAGGGTCAAGATAGAATCGGGTCCGCAAGCCGTTTTACCTCATTCTAACAAGTACCAACAGCGGGTCCCGCAAAACTGTCGGTTGTGGTCGGCACTGTCCGTCGCCCCGCTTCGCCTCGAGCAGGCATTATTCTTGTCGGCGTTAATCCACCGGGTTCGTCGCGAACACCGAAAGCTCCGGCGTGAAGCCGCGGTCGTTCATCTCAAGTACCGCCTTGATCATGTGCGCGATGTCCTCGCTCTGCAGCTTGCTCGGGTTGTCTTTTTGCGGAAAGCCGGCGCGGCGCGCGAAGTCGGTGATCACTTCGCTCGGATTAATCAGGAAGACGCGCACGTTGTATTTGCGAAGCTCGGCGCGCCAGCACTCGGTCATCCCGCGCAGGGCGAACTTGCTGGCGTAGTAAGCCGTGCCTTTGGGTGCGCCACGCAGGGACGCGGTGGAAGAAATGTTGATCAAGTTGCCGCCCTTGCGCTCCTTGAAGAGTTTGGCCGCCTCGCGCGACATGAGCATCGCGCCCGTGACGTTGGTGGCGAAGACGGCGTCGAAGCTCGCGCGGTCTTGATCCACTAGCTCCTTCAACACGCCGATGCCGGCGTTGTTGATCAGGACATCCAGATCGCCGAGTTTCTCCTTCACCTCCCGGAAGGTTCGCAGGACGTCGCCCTCGTGCGACACGTCCGCTTGTATGCCCACCACGCCCAGCGAGCGGGCGGCTTCGGCTAATCGTTCGGGGTCGCGTCCGGTAATGGCGACACGCGCGCCAGCTTTCGCAAGCATCTCGGCCGCGGCGCGTCCGATGCCGCTCGATCCGCCGGTAATCAGAACTACTGCGTTCTTAAGATCCATGAGTCTATAGTAGGAGAGTTGACCGACACAGCCCTACCACTAGAGATCACGCCGCAAGAAGTGCAGCGGCGATTGCAGGCCGGCGAGAAGCTCGCGCTCATCGATGTCCGCGAGCCGGGCGAGTTTCAGCTGTCGCGCATTGAAGGCGCCGAACTGGTCCCGATGCGCAGCGTGCCGGCCGAACTGTCGCGGTTGGATGCCCACGCGGACGACACTCCGCTGATCGTATATTGCCATCACGGGGTGCGCAGCTTGAACGTGGTTCACTGGCTCCGAGAGCATGGTGTGGACGCCTGTCAAAGCATGGCGGGTGGCATCCATCGCTGGAGCCTGGAGATCGACCCAACCGTCCCCCGATATTCCTGAGACTTTCCGCGCGCGCTCCGAACTAAATTGCCAAATGTCGCGAGCAGTTCTCCTGCTTTGTTTTGTCGCGGCGCGGGGTTGCCTGGGGGCGGATGCACCCACCCCTCGGGATGCACCAAACTACAGCGCCGCAAGTATCGTGAATGCGGCTGATAACCAATCGGATACACTGGCGCCCAACACCATCGGCACTATCTACGGCACGAATCTCGCCTACAGCACCGCGGGGCTCACGCCGGGCGATATCCAGGGCGGCCTGCTGCCAATCACTCTTGGAGCGAGCGAGACAACCGTGTACGTGGGTCTCTTTGCCGCGGACCTATATTATGTTTCGCCGACGCAAATCAATTTCCTGGTCCCCCCAAACTTGTTGCCGGGCGCTGTGACGGTTCACGTAACTGTGGATACGACAAACGGACCAGCCATCGCGATGACACTCGCGCCCGCCGCTCCCGCCCTCTTCCAACTGGACGCTTCCCATGCCGTTGCGACGCGGTTGGATGGGTCCGTGCTTACGCCGGCGTCGCCCGCTCATCCCGGTGACATCGTGGTTCTGTACGCAACAGGTCTTGGCGCAACGGTTCCACCGGCTGTTTATGGACAGTTGCCTACCGCGGCGGCGGCGCTTGTTCCGGGCGCGAACCTGCAAATTCTGTTGGATGGCGTGGCCGTGGACGCGAGCGCTATCAGCTACGCAGGCATTGCGCCCGAGAACGCCGGGCTGTATCAGATCAATTTGACTCTGCCAATGTCCAGCGGGGCGAACCCGCAGATCCAGCTCGTGATGGACCAAGCGTCCAGTATTTCCGGCGTGCATCTGCCGGTAAGCCACTAACGCCGCCCGCTATCATCGTCTTCCAAGTCAAGTTTTGCCAGGTTTTTGCCGAACAAGCCGTTAGACTTACTCACCGTGCCCAATTAGGATTCAATGACGATTCGCCGGAAAGTGCCAGTGTTTCTGGTGCTGATTTCTATTGCGCTGATGGCGGTTGTCGCCGTGACCTCGCGGGCACTGCTGCTAGACCGCTTTATCCAGCTTGAAGACAGGGAAGTGCATTTGAATGTGCAGCGTGCCGGGAACGCCCTGGCCGATGAGTTGACCGATTTGAAGGAGACAGTCCGCGATTATGCGGACTATGACCGCATGTACGCCTACATGGTCGATCACAATCCTAGTTTTCCTGAAGGGGAGTTCGGAAATCTGGACGCTCTCCGGGCCAACTTTGTAGGCATGTTCGACGTAAGCGGCAAGATGATATTCGGCAAGGCAATCACCCTGCCTGACTTTAGACCGGCCGAGATTCCGCAAGGGCTGCGGAATGCCTTCGACGCTTCCGGTAGCTTGCTCGGCCGGCCGATGCGCCGCTGTCAGGAATTCTATCTTTACCTGCGGGGCCTATGCTGATTGCGGTCTCACCGATTCTGACGGGTGAGCGGAAGGGGCCGGCGAGGGGGACACTGGCCATGGGCCGTTGGCTGGATCAGTATGAGGTAGACCGCCTCTCCCGAAAGACGCGTTTGTCGCTTTTCTTCAAGCCTGTTAGCGACCTCAACTTGCCCGAGGATTTCGCGATCGCGCGACGTCAGGTTTCCCCAAGCCAGCCCGTCTCGGTGCGCCCGCTGGGATCCAAGGTGGTGGCCGGGTACCTGCTCATCACGGATCTGCATAAAAATCCCGCGCTAATTCTTAAAATCGAGCTGCCCAGGGCCATCTATGCCCAAGGCAAGATCACGGTTCTTTATCTGATGCTCTGGATGTTGGCCGCCGGCATCGTATTTGGCGCGACAATCCACTTCGTGCTGGACCGCGCAGTTCTATCCCGGCTCGCCGCGCTTAGCGGTGGAGTGGAAGCTATCGGAAGACTTGGACAGATTTCAGGCCGCCTCCATATGGATGGCACCGACGAACTAACCGTACTCGCGAGGACGATTAACCAAACGTTTAGCGCCCTGGAACATGCCGAGGAATCACTCAGGAAAACCAACGCCGAACTGGAGGAACGCGTGAGGAAGAGGACAGCGCAACTTGCCGCCAGCAAGGAAACGGCTGAGGCTGCCAATCGAGTGAAAAGCGAATTCATGGCCAACGTCAGCCACGAACTTCGCACTCCCATGAACGGCATTCTAGGGATGATTGACATGACACTCGATACCGAGGTGAGTCCGGAGCAGAGCGAGTATCTCCAAACTGCGCGTTATTCTGCGGCTGTCATGATGACGGTCGTTTCCGACATCTTGGACTTCTCGAAGCTCGACGCCAAGCAACTGGCCTTACGGTCCGTTCAGTTTAGCGTCAGCGAGTGCGTCACCACTGCGCTGCAGATCCTGGAAGACACGGCGCGTCAAAAAGGGCTCACCGTTTCCTCGAACATTGGACAGAACGTGCCTCAAACCCTGGTCGGCGATCCCTCGCGGATTGGGCAGGTTCTGCATAATCTCGTTGACAACGCCATCAAGTTCACCGAGGGTGGAGAGGTGGAGGTACGCGTCGAGAAGCATGCGGAAGCAAACGGTTGCACCCATCTGCACTTTGCCGTGGCGGACACGGGAATAGGGATTCCACGCGAAAAACAGCAGGAGATTTTCAACTGCTTTACGCAAGTGGATATGTCTTCAACCCGTAGACACGGGGGGCTCGGCCTAGGGCTGACCATTTGTTCACAACTGGTCAAAGAAATGGGCGGCCGAATCTGGGTGGAAAGCGACACGCGACGGGGGAGCACGTTTCACTTTATTGTTTCGCTCCAGAACGCTTCGGCCGCCGTACCTGAGTTCTTAAGCATACCGATCTGAGCGAACGGGAACCCGCGGAAGCTGGCCAGCGTTTAAACTGAAGAGAAGGAAGTGTACGATGCACCTTCGTTCCGCCTTCATCACGCTGACAGCGGTGGCCGCTTTGAGCGCCCAGGAGCAAGCTCCTCCCGCTGCATCTCCGGCCGCGACATCCTCCTCTACGGCGCCAGCTGTAACTCCAGCCCCCACTACACCTCCGCCGAGACCCGATGCCAACGCAAAACCCGACGATTTCGTCGTCGCGATCGGCACGCGGATACCGCTCAGCATGATCAACAGCATCAGTACCAAGACCGCGGCGGAGGGCGAACGAGTGTATCTGGAAACGGTGTTTCCCATCCTTGTGAATGCGCATGTCGTGATTCCGCCGGGAAGCTATGTTTCAGGAACCGTCACCCAGGTGAAGCGCCCGGGCCACGTGAAGGGCCGCGGTGAACTCTACGTCCGGTTTGACTCACTGACGCTGCCCAACGGCGTAACGCGCGACTTTCGAGCTCGCATGGGCAGCCTCGATGGGCGGGCGCCTGAGACCTTGGACAAAGAGGAAGGCAAGATCAAAAGCGAAGGCGATAAAGCCGGTGACATTAAGACCGTTGGCGAGGGGGCGGGCGTGGGCGCGACGATTGGTGGCCTGGCCGGAGCGGCCGCTGGACATGCGGGCATGGGTGCAGGCTTGGGCGCTGCTGCCGGCGCTACCGCCGGATTGATCGGCGTGCTGCTGACGCGCGGTCCCGATGCCGTGCTCGCCAAAGGCACCACGATGGAGATGGTACTGGACCGTCCGCTCGATTTCAGCCTCGCCGATATCGACTTCCGAAACCCAATGCCGCGTGCAAATTCGAGCGATGGACCCGGACCGCAACCCAGCCGGAAGCTGCAGGGCTCGCGGCCTTGGCCGATACCCTAGTACCCGCGATCCAGCAAGTAACACTGGCTCGTACCTGTGGATTTTGATACGGCCAGCCTATTTCAGGGCGATTCGAGCGTCCCTACAATCGAGTCGTCATGGAATTTACCGATCTCCAACTGACCATAACGGTGGTGGTGCTGACCGCCGCGGCCCTGATCGTCTTATTCGACTACCGCCGGAAGCAGCGCCGGCAACGTCAACCACAGCGCATTAAGAACCGGCCTAGCGCGCGCCAGCAGCGCTCGGTTGTAGCGTTTGAACCGGCAGTGCTGGAATATCTTCCCGCTAGGAGGCTCGCAGCCGAACGTCCCCTGGAGCCGCTGGTCGCGACAATGACCGTAGCGATGCGCCCTACACCACAACCTGCCGCGCGCGAGACAGTGACCGTTCAAATGACCGGCCCAACAGATGGAGTGTCGCCGGCCCAATCGTCCCTGCCCGCCTTCACCATTGATGCAGCGCTTTGGGAACGCCTGGTAGCCAGCATGCCCAAGCACGATTTGTTGACCGCGGGCGGCCAGCCTTCTCCGCCGATCGACGTGGCGCCTGGGGCGTTGGATGTGACCTATCAAGTGGTCAATAGCGAAACCCATTCCACGTGGCCCACGGGAATGATCCAGCAGCCGGTCCTCGAAAAGCTCCTCGCCGACGGCGAACTATTCAGCGGACTGGTGGTTTCCATCGGCGTCAACGACAGCGATAGCAGTATGTGGCACAGCCAGGGCCTGATGCACTCGGTGGGCAACTACCTGACCGGATTGCTGCATGAACAGGATTTCTCCTGCCGCACCGACTATGACGAATTCATTCTGGTGTGCCGCGGCGAACACGGCGCGCAGTCGCAACGGCGCTTGAACAACATTTCCGAGCTCTTGTGGGATTACCAACTACGTGGCATCGGCGCCAGCTCCATCCTATTCAGCTGGGGCGGCGTGCAAGTCAAAGATCAACCACTGTCCGAGGCGGTAGCGTCGGCTGTGGATCGGATGCGTCAAACCAAGCGAGTCGGCTCTCCCTCCGGCTTGACTCGGTTGCATCGCACGGCTGTCTGACCCAACTTTCCTTCTCGGGTTACTCCAGGGGCCGCAAGCAATTCCCGCGGCTTCTGGAGTTTTTTTATTTGCGAAGGTGGGTCCACAGGACTTCCGAAGAGGAGCTTGCAGCCGCCCAGCGCTTCTTGGAGTACCTGGCGGTAAGTCCGGCATATCGGGCAGCTCTGTCTGCGCCGCCGGACGACGAACCTGTCACCGAGGGTGACGCGGCCGCAATCGCGCGGGCGCAAGAAGATGTCCGCACAGGAAGAGTTGTCCCGCACGATGATCTCCTGCGGGAATTACCTGGCCGGAATCCGCTCGAAGCGAGTTGCGAGCTATCGAGCGTCAAACGGCGATTCGCATTCTCCATGTGCTCACCGAATACGGCGCCGCCTCTGAAACCTTGTATCAGGCTACGATGAAAAGGAGAGCTGGAAAATGAACTTCGAAATCCATAAGCCCGAGCTAGCGCAGCGCGTGCAGGCGCAGATTCAGAGTGGCCATTTCCATGATACGGACGAACTCATCGAAAAGGCCCTTGACGCGCTCGACGCACAGGCGGCAGATGCCGCGCCGCCGACGGCAACCGGTGCGGTAGTACTCGCGGCGTTACAGGCTTCACCCTATCGTGATATCGATCTCACGCGGCCGCGGGTGTGCCTTACCAATGTACGGGATGTCCCGCTCTGATGGCGTGGTTGCTGGACACCAATATTCTGTCGGAAGGACGGAAGCCAAGGCCGGAGCCGAGAGTGACCGCCTTTTACAATAAGCAGCCGCTCAACCAACTCTATATCAGCGTCGTAAGTGTCGCCGAAATTCGCTTCGGCATCGAACTTCTGGAAGACCCGTCCCGCCGCGCCGAGTTGAATGCATGGCTGACCTCGACACTGAGGCCCGCATTCGCGGGGCGGATTTTGCCAATAACGGAAGACATCCTGCTCAAATGGCGGCTGCTGATGGAAGAAGGCCGCAAGGTCGGTCATACCTATTCGCACCCCGACCTCGTTCTTGCGGCGACCGCCCTTCATCATGGGCTTACAGTCGTCACACGCGACCGGAGCGATTTCGACAAGGCGCGTGTGCCTATCTTCAACCCGTGGGAGCAGTAAGTCCCTCCGCGTTTAACACGCCGCGATCGACAACGCCCTACCCGGCAGTTTTCAGGCTGTAGATTGCGGTACATTCACCCGCAACAAGTGAGGTGGCGCAATTCCCGTAAAGGGGTAAGTTTCGGGACGAAATCCGAAGGCCCGAAAATCGAGGAGCTTGAAACGGCCCAGCGTTTCTTGGAGTACCTGGCGATCAGTCCGGCATATCGCGCAGCTCTGTCTGCGCCGCCGGATGACGAACCTGTCACCGAGGGTGACGCGGCCGCAATCGCGCGGGCGCAAGAAGAGGTCCGCACAGGAAAAGTTGTCCCGCACGATGATCTCCTGCGGGAATTCGGCCTGCGGTGAAGTTTACCTGGCCGGAATCCGCTCGGGACGAGTTGCGAGCTATCGAGCGTCAAACATGACGGGCAGTATCCACCAGGCTATACGCCACATCTCAGCAATGGCCGTTTACGGCCAAACGAACCAACGCCCGCCGTGACACGCTGTAGACGGTGAGCCAGGAACTTGGTTGTGCACCCCTCTTAACCATTGGAGCCTCGCAATCACCGGGCGCACGTAACACGCAGCCGACCGAAAGTTCAGTGTAGCCCCTGGCCGTTCAGACCGACATATCCTCGGATGAATATTACATCGGGCGGGGCATGGGGTTGAAATCAACCTAACGAACTATCCTCTTTTGTGTTCCTCATGACTCCGAGTTCCGATTCGGTGTAAACAATGCCATTTTGTGGCTTCGGATCCCGCAAGTTTGGAATAGGGAATGGATTCTTTCTTCTTACTCTCCACCTGGAAAATTCCCAAAGCGAGAATATCACCGCGAATATCGTTGCGGTCATCGAACCTATGGACTCTGCCGAGGCACCACGAGCGCCAAGGAACACAATTAGAGCAAGGCCAAGTCCGACTGCCGCCAATCCACCCAATTTGTCTGTCCGAGTAGCCCTGACACCGCCAAGTTTGACATATCGCCAGTTTGCGATTGCGCCCCAAAGCGCCCACAGAATAAAAATTCCTGACAAATTCGGGAGTGGCGCATTGGCGCTTGCCTCGAGCAGCGTGAACGACTGAACAAACTGAGTGAACGGGACAGGTTCCGTGGGGGAAGGCGAGAATGTTATGGTTTGATAGCTGCGATTTCCCGACACAATGTACCCGTATGAATAATACGTGGAGCCGTTCGGCACTCCAATTGTGACTTTGAACTTTCTCGAATCTTTCAGAGGAACATCCGATACTTCAAAGCGACTATCCTGAATCTGCCAGTCTCTCGGCAAAGTCTTCTTCATTCCGATGATGAATTGATCGCCACTTGTTGAGGTCATCTTGCTACTGTTCTCAAGAACGTTCACGACAAACTTGCTGCGGTCGCCAAGCTCAACGATGAAGGCCGTAGAGCCGTTTCCATTTACTTTCGGCAAATCACCTGTGTACGACCATTTCGCATCAGTTGCTGGTGAGATAATCGAAAAATTTAACTCAGGCACGACAAGCCGACCGTCATGGAGCCATCTGGTCGGAACGGGTTTTGTACGCGGCTGGCAGACAAGAAGAAACGGAACTGTAAGAACGACGACGCCGATTTTCAACAGAATCTTCATGTGTTCCTTTCGTCGTTGAACAAGAGAACGACGCACCATTTTACATCCTAAGGGAATTTCGAAAAATGATCGGGTTCGACCCGAGCCCCCTGTTCCGCAACCTTCTGGGACGCACGAGCTTGTCCACTTGGCCGCGCAGTCGCCATGCCCTCGATTAACCCCCCTCCCAGTTCCCCCCAAAGCAGTCCCCCAGCGTAAGTATCCGCCCCAATCCCCAGTCACCCGCCTCCGCCCCGCCATCTTCGCCACTTTATCAGCAACCTAAGCCGATCCCGCCCGTCCGGCGCCGCCCCACCGTGGTATTCCAGTCCCGAGGTCCCCAAATGTCAGCTACAGCAATCGCGTCCCTCCATCGCACTTCCGCGGATCGCGCCGCCATCAACCGCGCCAACTCGCAGCACTCCACCGGCCCCCGCACCCCGGTCGGCAAACAGCGTTCGTCGCTCAACGCCCTGCGCCACGGCCTCACCGCCGCCTCCGCCGTCCTCCCCTCCGAAGGGCCGGCCGCCTACGAAGCCCATCGCCGGTGCTTCTTCGACGAGTACCAACCCGCCACTCCTACCGAGACCCAGCTCGTCACCGAAATCGCCGACACCGCCTGGCGCCTCAACCGCATCCCATTCCTCGAGGCAGAGCTGTTCTCCCAAGACCCCAACCCCGAATCCCTAATCCCGATGCTCGCCACGCTCGGCCTGCACTACCAGCGGCTCTCCCGCCAGTTCCAACGCACCCTGGAAGCCCTCCGCGACATCCAAGCTGACCGCGCCGAGCGCGAGCGCCGCGATCTCAAAGACGCCGCCGCCCTCCTCGAACTCCACAAGCACAAAGGAGTTCCCTGGGAGCCCTCCGACCATGGCTTCGTTTTTTCGAAATCCCATGTCGAGCGCTTCTCCCAGCGCCTGATCCTCCTCAACGAGTCCCGCCACATCGAACACGTGCGCTTCTACCTGCCACCAAGAACCAACAACCAATAACCAACAGCCGTTGACGCTTCTGGGATAATCAAAGGAGGCGGGGCCGGCCCCTCTCCCGAAACATCCCTTGGAAGAATCCATACTCATCCGTGGAGCGCGAGTCCACAACCTAAAGAACGTCTCGCTCGCGATTCCGCACAATCTGCTGACCGTGGTCACCGGCGTCTCCGGATCCGGCAAATCGTCGCTCGTGTTCGACACGGTTTACGCCGAGGGCCAGCGGCGCTACGTCGAGTCGCTTTCAGCCTACGCGCGCCAGTTTCTCGAACGCATGGAGAAACCGGACGTGGATGAGATCTCAGGCATCGCGCCGCCCATCGCGATTCGCCAGAAGAACACCACTCGCAATCCGCGCTCCACGGTGGCGACATCCACCGAGATTTACGATTACTTGCGTCTGCTCTACGCGCGTGCCGGCCGCAGCTATTGCCCAAAGTGCGGCGACCAGGTGATCCGCGACACCGTCGATCAAGTTGCGCAGCAAATGCTCCGGCAGAAAGAAGGCTCGCGCTGGTACGCGCTATTTCCCGTGCGCGCGGGTGCAACCACCGAAGCCCTGCGCGACCATCTGTTCGAGCTCCGCAAGAAGGGCTTCAACCGGCTGTATCAAGGCGGCCGCGTGTTCGAATTCTCCACTCCCGAATCGCTGCTGGATATCGATTTCAGCCAGCCCGTGTTCATTTTGGTGGACCGGTTCGTCATCTCGCCCGAGCTGCACCAGCGCATCGTGGATACCACGGAAATCTGCTATCGCGAATCGGGCGAAGTGATTTTCGAGGAAGCCACGCCCGCGAATCCGCCGCCTGCCACGCTCCGCTTCAGCGAGAAGTTCGCGTGCAAGCGATGCGGCATTGAACTGGTCACGCCCGAGCCAAGCCTGTTCAGTTTCAACAATCCCATGGGCGCCTGCCCGCGCTGCCAGGGCTTCGGCAATACCATCGACTACGACATGGATCTGGTGATTCCGAATCCCGGCCTTTCCCTTGACGAGGGAGCCGTCGATCCCTGGACCAAGCCGCAGTACGAGTGGAACCAAGCGCACTACAAGAAGGCCATGCGCGGCCAGGTGCGATGGAACGTGCCCTACGGCGATCTCAAAGTCGAGGAGCAGGCGCTCGTCGTGAAGGCGGTTCACGATTTCTTCGGCGAAGTGGAAGCGAAGAAGTACAAAGTGCATGTGCGTGTGTTCTTGAGCCGTTACCGCGGTTATGCCGAATGCCCGTCCTGTGGCGGGGCGCGGCTGCGTGCGGAAGCGCTGAACGTGCGGATCGCCGGCCGCACCATCGCCGATGTCGTGAAGCTCAACATCGAACGCGCCTACGAATTCTTTCAATCGTTGGAGCTGTCGCCCGAGGAAACGGCCATCGCCGACAAGATCCTGATCGAAATCCGGCAGCGGCTCAAGTTCTTGAACGACGTCGGCCTCGACTATCTCACGCTCGATCGGCTGTCGTCCACGCTCTCGGGCGGGGAAGCCCAGCGCATCCAGCTTGCAACTTGCCTGGGATCGCGCTTGGTGGGCGCGTGCTACGTGCTGGACGAGCCGTCCATCGGTCTGCACTCGCGCGACACCGGGCGGCTCATTCGCATCTTGGAAGAGCTGCGCGATCTGGGCAACACCATCGTCGTCGTGGAGCACGATGCCGACGTGATGCGAGCGGCCGATCATATTGTCGACATGGGGCCGGGCGCGGGCGAGTTGGGGGGCGAGATCGTGTTCGAAGGATCGTATCGCAAAATCATGGCGAATGGTTCGGCGACGCTCACCTCCCGCTACTTGAGAGGCGACTTGCATGCGGCCAGCATTGGCGGGCATCGCGAAGTGGATCCGCGCCGAACGGTCAAGTTTTTCGGCGCGCGCGCTCACAACTTGAAAGGCATCGACGTTGCGATTCCGCTGGACATGATGGTGGCTGTGACCGGCGTTTCGGGATCCGGCAAGTCGACCTTGGTTCACGATGTGATTTTCCAATCCCTGATGCAGCGTCTGCGGCAGGCCGCGCCCGAGGGGTTCGATGCGGATCAGGATCAGAAAGCGGAGAAGGTCACGTGCCGCAGAGTGGAACGGGCCGAACTGGTGCGCGAAGTAGTGCTGGTGGATCAGTCGCCCATTGGCCGGACTCCGCGTTCGAATCCCGTCACCTATATCAAAGCCTTCGACTTGATCCGCGAGCTTTTCGCGTCCACGCTCGACGCACGGAAGCGCGGTTACAACGCCGGGCACTTTTCGTTCAACATCCCCGGCGGCCGCTGCGAGAATTGCCAGGGCGACGGCACGGTGACGGTCGAGATGCAATTCCTGGCCGACGTGGAGCTGATCTGCGAAGAATGCAAGGGCACGCGTTTTAAGAGCGCTATTCTCGACATTCGCTACGGCGGGCTGAATATTCACGAGGTGCTGCAGTTAACAGTGAAAGAAGCGTTGTCATTCTTTCACGAGTCGAAGCGATTGTACGGCCGGCTGAAGGTGCTGGCCGACGTTGGCTTGGGCTACTTGCGGCTGGGACAATCGGCGACCACGCTGAGCGGCGGCGAAGCGCAGCGCGTCAAACTGGCATCGCATCTGGCGCAAGCCACCTGCGGCGGAACACTATTCATTTTCGACGAGCCGACCACCGGTCTGCACTTCGACGACATTGCGAAACTGCTGGCGGCATTCCAGCGATTGATCGAGAACGGCGGGAGCATCCTGATCATCGAACACAATCTGGATGTGATCCGCAGCGCCGACTGGGTGATCGACCTGGGCCCCGAGGGCGGCGAGCGCGGCGGCCAGATTGTCGCCGAGGGTACGCCGGAACAGATTGCGGCCGCCCGGAATTCCTACACTGGGCGATACTTGAAAGAATATGCCGCAAACGCCGCACGTTGAATCGCACTTCACGGCGTCGGAATTCGTACGCGATATCGTGATCGGGATGGCGGATGGACTCACCGTTCCATTCGCGCTGGCGGCCGGATTGTCGGGCGCGGACACCACCACGCGCATCATCGTGGTGGCGGGGTTGGCCGAGATT
Source organism: Bryobacterales bacterium (assembly GCA_963772905.1). Classification (GTDB taxonomy): domain Bacteria; phylum Acidobacteriota; class Terriglobia; order Bryobacterales; family Bryobacteraceae; genus Palsa-89. Next base: position 628,486 of record CAVYZD010000004.1, read on the forward strand.
GCGGCCGGTTCCATTGCCATGGGGCTCGGTGGATATCTGGCGGCCAAGAACGACGCCGATCATTACGCCAGCGAGTTGAAGCGCGAGCAGCGCGAGGTGGAAGAGCTTCCGGAAGTGGAGGCGCAAGAGGTGCTGGAGGTGTTTGAGACCTACGGGCTGAGTCACGCCGAGGCCGTTCCGATCGTCGATTCACTACGGCAGCGCCCCAAGCAGTGGATCGATTTCATGATGCGCTTCGAGTTAGGGTTGGAAGAGCCGGATCCGAAGCGCGCGCTGCGCAGCGCGAGCACCATCGCGGGAGCGTACATTGCCGGTGGCCTGATTCCTCTCGCACCTTATATGTTGATGAGCTCGGCTTATTCGGCGCTGATCGCTTCGGTGATCGCTACCATCATCGCGCTAGCTGCGTTCGGAGCCGTCAAAGGGCACTATACCGGGATGCCACGCGGATCGAGTGCTGCCCGGACGGCACTGATCGGCGGATTAGCTGCTGCGGCGGCGTTTGGAATCGCGCGATTGGTATCGGCCAAGTAGCCAAAAACAGTGGGCCAAATCACGATCCAAGGCGATACAAAATTTTTCTTTGGATTCTCTTGACGCGCCCACGAGTTTAACGGTATAAAACGATTTCCCCCATTTTGCGTGATGGTGTTGTTCGCACGGTCCATGCACTGGTCTGCGGGCACACGAAAGGGAATGCTAGAAAACGATGTCCGCCGCAGCCGTTCTAACCGAAAGTTCACTCTACGTAGAGACACCCCTTCCGGCTCTTTCGCCCGACGAGCGATTGCGTGATTTGATTCACGACTTACGCCAGCCGCTCAGCTCCATCGAGGCCATCGCCTATTATCTGGAGATGACCTTGCCGGCGGATCAAGTGCAGGCGCGGGAGCACATGACGCAACTCCAGCGCTTGGTGGCGGAAGCAAGCGCTGTTCTTGAGCGCAGCGCCGGTCGGGTCCGCAAACCTTGCGTCCCGGCGCACACTGCGGGCGCGCAATAGCTTAGCTGTTCTCGCGATCGCGCAGCCGTTTCTGCAGCTCCGCGATTTCCTGGCGAAGCTTCGGCAAGCGCGAGAGACTTGCCAATTGTTCCAGATGGTCCTTCAACGGACGCGCTGGCGTTCCCCACACCACTTGGCCCTTGCGCACGATCTTCGACGTTAGGATTCCGCAGCCTGATCCGAGAACCGCGCCGCTTTCGATGCGGGCTTTGTCTCCTATTCCAACCTGTCCGCCGATCACGGCGTCGTCTTCCACGATCACGCCGCCCGAGAGGCCGGTTTGAGCGGCGATCACGACATGCTTACCGATAACGCAGTTGTGCCCGATATGCACCAGGTTGTCGAGCTTCACGCCGTCGCCGATGCGCGTGACGCCGAGCGCGGCTCGGTCGATGCAGGAGTTGGCGCCGATCTCGACGTCGTTGCCAATTTCGACGCGGCCGATCTGCGGGAACTTCTGATAGCCTTCCGGGCCGCGCACGAATCCGAAGCCGTCGGCGCCCAGCACGCACCCGGAGTGCAGCACCGCGCGGTGGCCGATGCGGACGTGGGCGTAAATGGTGACGTGAGCGTGCAACAGGCAATCGGCGCCAATGCGGGTGCCGGGGCCGATGGAGCAGCTCGGGCCAATCACGCTACGTTCGCCGATTCTGACGCGAGCGCCGATGAACGTGTGCGGTCCTATGGCAGCGGAAGGAGCAATATCGGCGTCGGGCGCGATCACCGCGGTTGGATGCGCGCCTGGCGTAATGTGCGGGCGCGGATAAAGCAGCCCAATCACTTTCGCGAAGGCGGCACGCGGATCGTCGACGCGGATGAGCGTTCGTCCCTCGGGAAACTCGCGCGTTACTAAGAGACAGCCAGCTTGCGATTGTCCTGCTTGCGTCGCGGCTTTGCGATTACCGACGAACGCGATCTCGCGCGGTCCGGCGGTTTCGAGCGGTGCGGCAGTGAGAATATCAAGATCACCCGCGCCTTCAAAGCCGGTCTTCAAATGCTCCGCAATTTCATCCACTCGCACCCCTGTATGATACAAACTTATGCCACAAACTTATGCCAGTTGATCCCTCGGCCAACGTGGCCGCCACCGCGCGCGTTCATCCGCAGGCGCGCATCGGGCCGCAGGCCAGCATCGGCGAGTTCGCGATTGTCGAGGAGGATGTCGAGATCGGGGCGTTCTGCCGCTTGGAGCCGTACGTCTTTGTGAAGCGCTGGACCACGCTCGGTGAGCGGAATGAGATCTCGGCCGGTACGGTGCTCGGTACCGATCCGCTCGACAAAAACTTCACCGGCCAGCGCAGCTATCTGCGCATCGGCGATGGCAACATCATTCGCGAGCACTATACGATTTCGCGCGGCACGCAGCCGGAGAGCGTCACGACGATCGGCAACGGCAACTACATCATGACCTCCGGGCACATCGCCCACAACTGCGTCATCGGGAACAATTGCGTGATCGCGAGCTGCGCGTTGGTGGCCGGGCACGTGCACGTGGAGGATCAGGCGTTCATCTCGGGCGGCGTGGTGATTCACCAATACTCGAAGATCGGGCGGCTCGCGATGATCGGCGGCAATTCGCGCGTGAACCTGGACGTCCCGCCATTCTTCTTGTACACCGATTTCAACGCGCGGCCGAACGGGTTGAACTTGGTGGGGTTGAAGCGCGCCGGATTCAGCGCCGAAGAGATTGCCGCACTCAAGCGGGCCTATCGGATCCTCTATCGTTCCGGGTTGAAGCTCAACGATGCGCTGGCGCGGATCGAGACGGAGCTCGCTACCGAACACACGCGGCACCTGGTGAAATTCATTCAAAGCAGTGAGCGGGGAATATGCCGGGAGTAGCGGCGGTGGCGCTGTTGAAAGATATCCGATCGCAGTTGAAGGCCGCCGCAGATCCGAAGTTCGAAGTTGGACTGCGCTGGTTTTTCAAAGAGCCAGTGAAGCCGTACGGAGTCCGAACTCCACTGCTGCGCGAGTTGGCACGACTGGCTTATGCGCAAGTGAAGCACTGGCCGGGGGCTGAGCGCGATCGATTCGTTACCGAGTTGTGGAAGAGCGGCATGCTGGAAGAAGGCGTGATCGTGAGCCACCTCTACCGGAGGTTCGCGAAAACCTGTGGCGAGCGCGAGTTCGCGATGTTCGAGCGCTGGATCGATCGCTACGTTCGGAACTGGTCGCATTGCGATGGCGTATCAACCTGGCTGATCGCGGCGTCGATTGCGAATCGTCCTGGCTTGGCGGACCGGCTGGCGGCATGGACGAAATCGAAGAATCGATGGAAGCGCCGGTCTGCGGCGGTGTCGCTCATTCAAGAAGCCAAGCAGGGCCGCAACATCGAAACAATTTGCCACATTTGTGATTTATTGCTAGCCGACGCCGACGACATGGTGCGCAAGGGCGTCGGTTGGCTGTTGAAGGAAACGTATCCGAAGCGGCCGCGCGAAGTCTTGCAATTTCTCGATCCCTGGAGAGCGAAGGCGCCGAGGTTGACGCTGCGGCTGGCCGCCGAGAAAATGACCGCGACGGACCGGCAGTGGCTGCTCAAACGGTAGCGTTCAATCGGCGGACGCCCTGCGGGGCGAGCGCAGCCAGCATCTCGCGCGCCGTCTGGCCATTCACTGGATGCCGGAAATCCGGCGCGATCTCCGCAAGCGGCTCCAGAACGAAGCAACGCTTGGCGATCGCGGGATGCGGCGTTTCGAGTTCGGGGGCGCGAATCACGCTGCGCCCGTAATACAAAATGTCGATATCGATATTGCGCGGACCCTTCGGAGTCACACGGCGGCGCCCCATCGCGCGCTCGACGTTGCGGATGCATGCCAGCAGTTGCAGCGGAAAAAGCTCGGTGGTGGCTTCAACGGCTGCATTTAAAAAGCAAGGCTGATCGAGAACCTCGCGCGGCTCGGTTTCATAGAGCGATGATCGCCGCGTCACGCGAATGCCTGCCGCTTCCATTCGGTCGAGGGCTTCGTGAAGATTGGCTTCGCGGTTGCCAATGTTCGAACCGAGGCCAAGGTAAATCGTTTTCAAAACAGGTCGCTCTGCAAACCGCGCCGCCCGCGCGGGATCTTGAAATATTCGAAAGCGCGATCGGTGCCTACGCGCCCACGCGGAGTGCGGTCGATAAATCCGAGCTGCATCAGGTAAGGCTCGTAGACCTCCTCGATCGTGTCGGCCTCTTCGTCGATCGAAGCCGCGATGGTATTCACCCCCACCGGTCCGCCGCCATATTTCTCGAGCAGCGTCAGCATGATCTTTTGGTCGATCTCATCCAGGCCGAAGCGATCCACTTCCAGCAAATCGAGCGCGCTATGGGCTACGCGCAGGTCGATGTGCCCTTCGGCGCGAACTTGCGCATAATCCCGAACGCGGCGCAGCAAACGATTGGCGATGCGCGGCGTACCCCGGCTGCGTCGCGCGATTTCCTCGGCGCCGTCTGGATCGACGGTCACGCCCAACAGCTTGGCCGAGCGCTGCACGATCGCGGTTAATTCGGCCACCCCGTAATGATTGAGCCGCAGCACCAGGCCAAAGCGGCCACGCAAGGGAGCGCTGACCAAGCCTTGCCGCGTAGTGGCGCCGATCGCCGTGAAGTGCGGAATGGCGATGGAATGCGTGCGCGCGCCCGGGCCGGTTCCGATGAGGATGTCCATGCGGAAGTCTTCCAGCGCGGCGTAGAGGATTTCCTCCACATCGGGGAGCAGCCGGTGAATCTCGTCGATGAAGAAGACCTGGCGCGGGCGAATGTTCGTTAGGACCCCGGTGAGGTCCAACTTCTTTTGCAGGATTGGCCCGGAGGTCTGCTCGAATCCCACGCCCAACTCGCCGGCGATGATGGTGGCGAGTGTTGTTTTGCCGAGGCCGGGCGGCCCGTACAGCAACACATGATCCATGGCTTCGCCGCGTTTCAGCGCAGCTTCAATGGCGATCGCGAGATTTTCCTTAAGCTTCGGCTGGCCGGTAAACTCCGCGAGTTTCGTGGGGCGCAGCGCGGCTTCAAATTGGCGCTCGCCTTCCAGCGCCGAAGGCGAGGCGATTCCAGTCTCACGCATGTGGTTCCAGGTTATCAGTAGGTGCTACCGCACCAGTTCCAGCGCTTTGCGAAACAACGGCTCGAATACGGCGCCCGGTTCAGCGATCTTCGCTTTGCGAACGGCGGCCTCCGCGGCGGCTCGCTGGCAACCCAGATTCAGAAGCGCGGAGAGCACGTCCTGTTCGATGTCGCTTAACACGGGCTCGGCTCGGGTTGAAACGGCGGGCGCTGCGCCACCTCCCAAACCCTCCAGCTTTTCCTTTAACTCCAACACCATGCGCTCCGCGGTCTTCTTGCCGACGCCGGGAATACGCACCAGTTGAGCGACGTCGCCGCCACGGATTGCGTCGATGATTGCGGGCGCCGCTAATCCGGAGAGCACCTTGATGGCAAGCGAGGGGCCGATTCCGCTCACCGAAATCAGCTTCTCAAATAGCGTCTTTTCATCCAATGTGAAAAAACCGAATAACGCGAGCGCATCTTCACGAACATGCGTATGAATGCGAAGTTGGACTTCGGCGCCGATGTCCGGGAGCGCGGAGAAGGTCGAGATCGGAATAAGGACGTCGTACCCTACGCCCGACGTATCGATAATGACTTGATTGGGGTGTTTTTCGAGCAGCTTGCCACGCAGGAAGGCGATCATGTCTCAGGGCTATTATGCGGCATTGGCGCGCGGGGCGCGGTTTTCGGGAGCGTAAATGAAAAACGCGAACCTCGGCCCGGTTCCGAATCCACCCAAATCGTTCCGCCATGCCGGTCAACGATCTTCTTGCAGGTAGCCAATCCAATTCCAGTTCCCGGATATTCGCTGCCATGCAGGCGCTTGAAGATGCCAAAGATCTGCGCTTGGTATTCGGGTGGAATTCCGATGCCGTTGTCCTCCACTGTAAAGACCCACTGCTGGCCATCTTCAGCCGCACTTACCGTGACTCGAGGCGGCGCGTCCGATCTGTATTTCAACGAGTTGCCGATCAAGTTTTGGAACACTTGCATCAAGTGAAGGCGATTGGCGGTCACCAGCGGCAGTGGACCAAAGGACACTGCGGCATTGACTTCCGCGATCGCACTTTGCAGGCTGGCAATTGCGTCCGCCAGCGCCACAGCCACCGGGACCGGCTCGATGGCGGATTCGGTCACCTCGCCGGCTCGCGAGTATTCGAGCAGCGCATCCACCAGCGCGTGCATTCGCTGCGCGCCCGCGACCGTAGTGTCCAAGAGCTGTTCCACCTCTGCGTCCAGCATCATTCCGGAAAGCTTGGTGCGAGCAAGCTGCAGGCAAGTAGCGATAGTGCGTAGGGGTTCTCTTAAATCGTGTGATGCGGCGTAAGCGAATTGCTGCAAATCCTGATTGGTCCGAAGCAATGTCCGGTTCAAGTCGCGTAATTGTGCTTCCGAACTGCGGCGCTCCGACACGTCGCGAAACACCAGTACCACTCCAATGACGTTCCCTTGGGCATTTCGGATCGGGGCAGCGCTGTCGTCGATGGGGCGCTCAGTTCCGTCGCGGGAGATCAGGATAGCGTGATTCGCGAGACCGACGATTACGCCTTCGCGCAAGGCCCGCGCGGCAGGGTTCTCCACGGATTGGCGTGTTTCCTCGTTGACGATCGCGAGTATTTTGTGTAGCGGCTGCCCTTCCGCTTCAGCTTGCGGCCAGCCGGTCAGTTGTTCGGCGACTTTGTTCAGGAAAGTCACCTTACCGGCGGCGTCGGTGGCGATCACGGCGTCGCCGATGCTGGTGAGCGTGATATGCAAGAGATCGCGGCTCGCGGTGGTGCGGTTGTTAGCGGCCTCGAGGGCGACAATCAGGCGATCGCGATCGGTGGTGGCACGGCCGATATCCAGGGTCGCCAGAAGCAGGAAGACGAACAGAGCGGCAGCTCCCAGGGCCGTGGTCAGGCGCGTGCGCGCGCCCTGCTGTTGCCGTTCGCGGATACCTTGCAGCAGGCCGGTGTAAACGTCGCTCTCCAGATCGGACCCGATCTTGCGGATGTCGTCCATGGCCTGCTTGCCGCGATTCGTTTGAACCACGGCGAGAGCGGCCTTCAACCCTCCGCTCTGGCGCAAAACCACGGTCTCTTTCAACTCGCCCAGCTTTTCGGCGATCAGGTTGCTGAGAGTCGCAACGCGGGTGCGTTGTGCGGGCTCATCCGATACGGCGGCGCCTAACTGGCTCAACGTGACGGGCAGGGTAGCGATAGCGGTGTTGTATGCGTCCAGATATTGGGGATCGCCGGTCAACACAAAGCCTCGCTGGCCGGTCTCCGCATCCCGAATGGAAGCCATGGCCTGTTCCACGAGTTGCAGAAGCTGGCGGCTGTGCTGGACCTGAGGGGCGCTGCGTTGAAATGCTGTCCAATCCTGATAGGACAGAAAAGCAACGCCGAGCACGATGATCAGGGCACCGATGAGATACCACCGGTCGGGTCTTCGAATGCGTCGCAAGGTCCTAAGGAGCAGAGTACCAGATATGCCGGCGAAGACCGGCGTGTACAGTGTAAGGCATGGCCCGCCGGCGCTTCTTCGTCGATACCGTGCAATCGGGACGGGCGCGGATTACTGGACCGGATGCCCATCACCTGACGCGTGTGCTGCGCGTGGAGCCCGGGCAGCAGTTCGAGATTTCGGACAACCAGAACGTCTACTTGGCCGAAGTGGAGAGCGCGCGCAAGGACCTGGTGTCGTTCGTTGTGCGGGACCGGCTGGCGGTGCCTGAGCCTGTAGTCCGGGTGACGCTACTGGCGTCACTGATCCGTTTCGAGCGCTTCGAATGGATCATTGAAAAGGCCACCGAACTCGGGGTGCAGCGCATTGTGCCTCTGGAAACCGAGCGTACAGAGAAGGGTCTTCGAAATGCCGCTGAGAAGCGATCGGTGAGATGGAACCGCATCGCGAAGGAAGCGAGCGAACAATCGCGGCGTGCGCGGTTGCCCGAGATCAACGCAGCCGTTGCCTTAGGCGAGGCGCTCGGTATCGAGGCCGGGTATCGTTACTGGCTTGAAGAGGCGCAGGCTCCTCCGATCCTTGGCGTCTTGCCGGCGCCGCGCCTGGCTGGGGATCAAGTAGCCCTCCTGCTGGGTCCGGAGGGCGGCTGGACCGATCGCGAGCGTTTGTTGATCGGAACCGCCGGCTGGCGCCCCGTCTCGCTTGGGCCCGAGATCCTCCGGGCGGAAACGGCGGCCATCGCCGGCCTCGCGATCGTCAACGCAGCTTGGAGCGCAGTGTAGCGAAGAAAGCGCTTCCGCGAAATATCCATCGCCAGATGTTCTGAAAACCGAAAAGCTCTGCCGCCTTGCCGGAATAAAAGAGCTTTCAGGATAGCCTGTTCCCGCCAGATCAATGGCAGAAAGAGGAATTCAGAATAATGACAAAACTTTGCATTGCGATCGCGTTCCTAACTGTGGCGGTTGCGGCCGGTGGGCGCAACGCGAACCAGCCGGTGGCGCCCCAGACGACTCCGTCGATTTTCCCAATGCCTTCCTGTCCTCCGGCATGCGCGCTCCCTACGCCGAGTCAGATTCCCAATTAGCTTGGCGTCCATTCTCAAGTACGCACGCCGTGTTGTTATACTTGGCAGCACGGCGTGGAACTGTTTCTTCCTATCGAACGGGCTCTTTGGATCGCTGTGGTATTGGCTGAGGCGCTGGTCGTAGTTCGGCTGGCGCGTGAGAGGCTGCTTCGGAGGTATCCGTTCTTCGCGGCCTACTTAGCGGCCGACATAGTCTGCAGCGGCGTTCTAATGCAAACCGACATTAAAAGCCGAGGTTACGCGGCGGCATTCCGCATTTGTACGCTGATCATGACCATATTTCTGCTGGGAGTGGCCGCGGAGCTTTATGAGCGCATTTGCGAGCACTTCCCCGGCATTGGAATATTTCGGGCTGGAATGGCTGTGGTTTTCGTTCTACTGGCCGCTCTGATCACTGTTCTCACCATTCGTCCCAACCTAGTCCATCAATGGGCGTTCCCTCAGACGGTCGTCATAGATATCGTGCGCTTTCAGAGCGAAATCTTCGGTGGGGTCTTCGTCTTGACCTGGATCTTTCTCCGTTTCGTTCTGAGTATTCGGCAGCCTCTCCGTCCGAATGTTTTGACGCACTGGAGCATTGCTACGATCTATTTTGGGGCGAGCGGAGCGGCATATTTGGCTGGACTCTTAAGTGGTGGTGGAGCGGCGATCTTTCCAATCAATTGCGCGATGCTGGCGGTACACCTGGCCTGCTTTCTGGCCTGGTTTCGCCTCATGCGGCGTTCGGGGGAAGGGTTGCCCGCATTCGAGCGGCTTTCACCCGATCAAGTCCAATCCGTGGAGCGATACAATCGCGAATTGTTGGAAGTAGTTACGTCGTTGCCAAATGAAATCTCGGCGCGCCAAGCAGAAAATCAAGACATTCCGTTACATCGCGCGCGGCCACGTTGATCCCAACGGCGTGCCTGTAACCGAGCCATCGCAGATAAAGTAACGAGGATTCCGACAAAACTGTCCCCGCCAGGAGCGTCCAAAAGCTCCAGTGTTCCTTGGAAGCCATAGCTACGCCATGGAGCTGGCGGGCGGTCCGAATCTCGCGTGTTAGGCGCGTTACGTAACTAAAGTAACAAGTTCTATGCTCTCGGCGGAGCCTTTTTGCAATGGCCGCGAGGCCTTGTCGCCTCAAGAACAGGTCGTCTTCTTGCGTCAACAACCGATGCATCGGTGCGTAACGTTCACGAACCGATGTGGATTCTACCCCAACTGTCAAGGTCAGTGGCAGGTCTGCGCCCAGCCGGACCGATTCAAGCGCTAGCACGCGGATGAACCCGTTTTTAATTTGTGAGCGACGCTCGGAATGTACCGTCTGAATTAGACGAAATCGAAGCACGATTCGAGAAATATACAGGGATCAGTTTCCGTTGTCAAGCGATTGTTGTTGCGGTTTAGCCAAGTATATTCCGGCCTACAGAGGCGCCGGCGGCGAAAAAAGCCGCCTCAGATCGACAATACGGCCGCGCTCACCGGTTTCGAGCCAACCGGGATCAACATAAACAGTGCTCCACGCCTCGATCGGGCCGAGTGCGCCACATTCACGATTCGAATCACCGCCATGTCGCCGGATGCCTGGTTCAATACGAGCGCGTATTGATCGTCGGGTGTGATCGTAATGGAGGAAGGTTCTGTTCCCACCGGCGTTACGGCTAGCACTTTGCTGGTTTCGATATCCAGAATGCTGACGTCGGCTGATTTCGGATTCGCCACGAACAAATACCCAGGTGACGTAGATACGGCCATCGCGCCAGGGTCGTGACCCGCGAGGACGGTTTGGCCGATTTGCGGCGTGTAGTATGGGTAAACCACCACCACGCCGTCCATGCCCTCGCCGGTGACAAAGAGCTGGCCGCCATCGGTTTTGAAGCACAAATGATCCGGCCGCACCGCGAGTGGGAGGTTTACGATTAAGCGCCGTCTGGGGACATCATAAATCGACAACATGCGCTGGCTTACGTTAGCGCCCATCAGCTGCCGCGAATCCGATTGCCTGCGCGCAGCATTCTTCTGTGGCGGTTGGAAGCGGACCAGGCCAATTTCGCCCGCAGTCCGCAGAGGCGGGAAGGTGCGGCGATTGACAGCGTCCACGAATGTGATGGAACAGCCGGCGCCGGAGCTGACGGCTACCGTAGTTGCGTCCGGTGAGACGTCGAAATCGGTGGGATCATCCGCCAGGGGCACGGCCCAGTCGACACGCAGCGGGTCCAGGGTAACGCGAACCAGCTGTTTAGGTTTCTGGCACAGAACGTACAGCGCATCGCCGGCGGGGGAGAGCCGCATCTGCAACGCCACGGCGGCCACCTGCAATTTTCGCGAAAACGTCAGGTTGCCGGCGAGAATCTCGTGCACAGAGCCCGTGTCCGGCGTGAGCGCATACACACGGCCGAGGGCTGGATGGGCCAAGACGGCGGTCGGAGAACCGTCAACGCGAATATGCCGGGCCACGGCGAAGACTTGCAGATCTACCGCGGCGATTGCGCCACCCTCCTGATTTGCGACGAAAGCATAGCCGGGAAAACCGCGCGCCTTCTCGTGGATGCCGCAAGAAGCCAGCGCCCCGAGTCCACCGAGTGCAAATGTGCGCCGCGTCACCATCTCAACTGATTCTTACATAGGAAACGCTCTTTCTTGGCACAGTTGGAGCAGTGGCCTGAACCAAGCCGGACTCGACCAGGGGGGGCTTCAGGCTCAGTTGCACAGCGGGATCCGGCACGCGCAGTTTCTCGCGACTCTTTTCTGCCATGGCCCGTACCTTCGGGTCGTCATCCTGCGCCAGCCTCTCAACCGCGTCGCTAAACTCGCGATCAGAAGACTCTCCCATGGCCCAGGCAGCGCCGCAGCGCAGAGCGGGATCGTCATTCTCCGCCATTTTCAAAAGCCGCGAGTGCGCCTCGAAATCTCCTGCTTTGCAGAGCCCCAACAGCGCATTGACCATGACCCGTCCGCATTTGTCGTGGGAGGCCTTTCTTAGAATCTTTAGAACCTCATGCCGGCCATCCCCCCAAAGAGACTCCACTGCATTGGCTCTGAGCCGGCTATCCTGCGAGGCTAGCAAACTTCCGACACGGGCCAGATTGCGGTTCGCGCGTCCCAAGAGCAGCGCGGCCTTCGATCGTACCCTGGCGCATGGATGTCGAAGAAGCTGAATCAGCGAGGGCGCCAGCCGTGAGCAATCCGAAATTGCGCCCGCGATGGCCAGTGCGCGTATTACCATCGTGCTCTTGGCTGCTCCGCCGTCACTTCCGTTAATCGCAAACACGACCGCGACGATATGGACGTCCAACAGCGGGTGGAAGGCCGCAGCCTCAGTCGCCAGCGTCGCGGCTGCTTGGGAAGATAGAACCCGATCATCCAGCAGGAGCTGGGGCAGTAGATCGCCAGACGTGAGCAGGCTCGCGATGTATTGCAAGCCCCTGGGCCTTTCCTCCGTCGACTCCGCATTCGAAATCAACAACCGGAGTGCGCAAATGGCGAGTCCCAAGGCGTCGCTGGCCTGAAGCCGCCGAATCGCGCGCGTCGCGCTAACTGAGTTGGTGGAAAAACCCTTCATGGCCTCCTGGAGCAGGGCCATAGTCATTTCTCTGCCGGAAACATGCTCGCGCTCAAGCATTTCCAGAAACGGCTTCAAGTCCATGAATTTTCCGCAAACCTCGCTTATTCACCACATCCGTGGTTACTTATCTCCCTCATCGGTTTCGAAGCGGCAACCAATAGCGGCTGAATATGATACGCTTTTGAAGGATCGTCGGAGCGCCTCCCTCTGTACCTCTGCACTACCGGAAAGATGCGTGTGGCAAAGCCTCTCGCACGAGTGAAGGAGCCGGAATAGTCTCTACATGAATCTGCGTTCGCTGTTTAGTTTGTTTTCGTCGGATCTTGCAATCGACCTTGGAACCGCCAATACGCTGGTGTACGCCAAGGGCAAAGGAATTGTTGTGAACGAGCCTTCCATCGTGGCCATCAACAAGACCAACGGTGAGGTGGAGGCGGTCGGCAAAGAAGCGAAAGAGATGCTCGGCCGCACGCCGGGAAATATCGTGGCAATTCGCCCCATGAAAGACGGCGTGATCGCCGATTTCAAGGTCACCGAGCGCATGCTCAGCTACTTCATCCTGAAGGCGCACGGCCGGAAAGTGCTGGTGCATCCACGCATCGTGATCGGGGTGCCCAGCGAAATCACCCAGGTTGAAAAGCGCGCCGTGATCGATTCGGCGTATCGCGCCAAGGCCAGCGAAGTGCATCTGGTGGAGCAGGCCATGGTGGCGGCCATCGGCGCGGGGCTTCCAGTGACCGAGCCTTCGGGCAACATGGTGGTGGATATCGGCGGCGGCACCACTGACGTTGCCGTGATCTCGCTCTCCGGCATCGTCTATTCGCGCTCGGTGCGCGTGGCCGGCAACGCCATGGACGAGGCCATCATGCAGTACTTGAAGCGCAAGTACAATCTGCTGATTGGCGAACGAACCGGCGAGGCCATCAAGATCCAGATTGGATCGGCCTATCCCTTGGACCGCCCGCTGACGATGGAAATCAAAGGCAGAAATTTGATTGAGGGCGTGCCGAAAACGCTGACCATCGACGACAGCGAAATCCGGGAGGCGCTATCGGAATGCGTGGCCACGATCATGAACGCCATTCGCGTGGCGCTGGAGCGGACTCCGCCTGAGCTGAGCGCCGACATCAGCGACCGCGGAATTGTTTTGACCGGAGGCGGCGCGATGTTGAAGAATTTAGATAAGCGCATTCGTGAGGAAACCGGACTGCCGGTGTCCATTGCAGAGGACCCGCTGGCGAGCGTGGTGCTGGGAACCGGCAAGATGCTGACGGACTTTAAATTGCTCCGTCGAGTGGCGATCGAGTAAGCAGGGTCAAAACCGCTTGCTTACGCGCGCGGCTCCGTTTAGCTTAACTTGATGTAACTTTATGGATTTTTTTCTCAGCCGCTACCGTCACCTCACCGTATTGTTGATCGTGATCGCGGCGCAGCTGCTGCTGATCGCGTATCAGGTGAAAACCAACAAAGACGTTCCGCTGATCCGGGTTTGGGCCGTCACTGCGGTCACTCCGGTGGAGACGGGTCTCGAACTGGTGCGCCGGTACACTTGGGGGTTCGTCGAAGATTACTTTGTTCTCTTGGGCGTGCGCAGTCAAAACGAAAACCTCAAGCAGGAAAACGGCCAGCTCAAGATCGAAAACAACTATCTCAAGAACGAATTAGCCACTGCCGACCGCGCCCGCGCGCTGAGCGTGTTTCAAGCGCGATCGCCATCCAAAACCGTGGCCGCGCGAGTCATCGGAAACGGCACCGGCGCCAACTCCAAGGTGGTGTTTGTTGACCGCGGGTCGACCAGCGGCGTCGAAAGCGGCATGGCTGTCGTGACGCCAGACGGAATCGTCGGAAAAGTAGTGGATGCGTATCCTACGGCGTCGCTCGTCATGTTGATTACAGATCCGACCTTCGCCGCCGGCGTACTTTCGCAGAAGAATCGAGTGCACGGCACGCTTAAGGGACAAGGGCACGCCGAATGCCTGATCGACTATGTCCAGAATGAAGAGCGCGTGGATGTCGGGGAATGGTTCTACACCTCCGGCGACGACCGCATTTTCCCGAAAGGCTTTCCGGTTGGCCAAGTTGCTGCGGTGCAAAACGGCAAAACCTTCAAGGAAATCTACGTCACGCCCAGCGGCATGGCGGGCGGCGCGGAAGAAGTTCTGATCGTTCTGCAAGGAGTCCACCAGGAAGTGCCATCAGGGGAGCTCGCCACTCCCGGGTATCGCATCATGCCGTTGCCGGCCGGCGCCGCTGCTGAAACTCCGCAAGGCGCTCCAGAACCGGGGGCCATGGGCACCGATGCCGATCGCTTGCGCGCGATTTATAAGCAAGCCGGCGCGGATCAAAAGCACGTGTATGGGGAGGGCGTGCCGGGATCGAAACCTCCCGATTTTACGAAGATTCCGTCGGTTCACGGGGCTCCTTCGCCGCAGGCCAGCGCACCACCGGCTGTTACTAAAGTTACACCCAAGCCCAAGCCTCAGGCGGGGCCTCCGGCGAAGGCCAGCGATCCGACCGACGACGAACCAGCCGGAGTCGCTCAGCCGTCGCGCCCCACCGACCAATGACCGAGTACACCGAGCATCTGCTGCGCGAGGCTCCCAACAAAGACACCGGCAACCGGTTTCGTTTTGTGTGGCTGGTGGTGATCCCGCTGATCGCCGTGCTGTTTCAGGTCTATGTGCCGCGCTTCGTGGGTTTTCTCGGCTATCTGGAACTACCGCTGCTCATCACCGTGCATTTCGCTTTGAGCCGTGGTGCGCCCATTCCGGGCCTGCTCTATGGAATGTTCATCGGCCTGGTGCAGGACTCTCTGTCGTTGAAGCCCTATGGAATGTACGGGATCGTTAAGACCCTGGTGGGATACTTCGCCGCCTCCGTAAGCATGCGCTTCGACGTCCAAAATCCGGTGGTCACTTTTATCCTGAGCTTTTTCTTCTACTTCTTTCACCAATTCTTCTATTGGGTGTTGGAGCGGGCGCTGCTAGGCGAAGCGGTCGCGTTCGATTTGCAGCAAACTTTGACGTTCGGGCTTTTGAATGCGGCGGTGGCGCTGCCATTGTTCCGCATTTTAGATAAACTAAAAGTGGCTAACTGAATCCTGGAATGCAATTGTGAAACTTCACGTTGATCGCGAAGACGAACAGGACTCCGCGAACCAGCTGCTACGCGACGACCCCAAGTTCGCGGCGCAGAAGATCGCATTCTTTCAGTACGTCACGGTGGCCGTCTTCCTGTTCCTGATCACCGGCTTTTGGGATTTGCAGATCCGCAACCCGGAGGTTTATCAGGAGCGCGCGCTCGAGAACAGCGTCAAATCGATTCCGGTGCTCGCGCCGCGCGGGAAGATTCTCGATCGCGATGGCCGCGTGATCGTCGATAACCACTCTTCCTTTAGCCTCTATTTGTCGCGCGAAAACCTGAAGATGGAGCACCTGCGGCCGATCGCCGAGGGCTTGAATCTGGATTACGACAGCCTGGTGGCTCGCGTGCGGCGTTTCCAATCGCGCGGCGCTCCGCAGTACCAGCCGATCGCCATCAAGGAAGAGCTGACCCCGGGCGAGCTCGCGTTTGTCGATTCGCATAAAGACGCGAACACCTTCCCCGAGTTGGAAGTGGTCCACGTCCAGCACCGCTTGTACCCCCGCGACGGTTTGGCGGCGCATGTCATCGGCTATGTCGGCGAAGTAAGCGAAGCGGAATTAAACGACCCCGAATTCGCCCGCTTCCACCAGGGCGATGTAATCGGCAAGGATGGCATCGAGCGCCAGTACAACGACATCTTGATGGGCGTGGACGGGCAGCGGCGCGTGGAAGTGGATAGCTTCGGCAATGAGCGCCACGTGCTGGATGATAAGGAAGCGGTGCCCGGTCATAACCTGCAGTTGACCATCGACCTGGATCTGCAAGCGGTCGCCGAGCTGACACTGGAGAATCGGCGCGGCGCTGTGGTCGCGCTCGATCCCCGGAACGGCGAAGTGCTCGCCATGGTGAGCCGGCCCGCGTTCGATCCGAATCTGTTTGCCGGCCGGATCCGGTCGAAGGATTGGAAAGAGCTGCTCGACAATCCCGACCATCCGCTGTTGAATCGCGCCATACAGGCCCAGCAGGCGCCCGGTTCCACATTCAAGCCGATCATGGCGCTGGCGGGGCTTGAGACCGGAGCGATCGACGACAATTTCCGCATCACTTGCGGCGGCGGCGGCACGTTTTATGGGCGCTTCTTCAAGTGCTGGGGCAAGCACGGGACCGTCGGCCTGCATGAGGGCCTGGTGCACTCCTGCGACACGTTCTTCTATAACGTGGGCAATCGGCTGGGTATCGATCGCATCGCGCAATACGCCGAAATGGTCGGCTATGGCCACAAGACCGGCATCGACCTGCCGCATGAAGCCGAAGGTCTGGTGCCTTCCAGCAAATGGAAGATTCGCAATTTCCGCGAACGATGGTATCCGAGCGAGACCATCTCGGTGGCGATTGGCCAGGGCGCGACCACGGTGACGCCGCTGCAAATGGCCGTGGCCATCGGCGGAATCGCGGTCGGCGGCATGTGGTTTCAGCCTCATCTGGTCAGCGAAGGCGCCCATCTGGTGCCCGCGCGCCGCGCCGAAGTGAACTTGGAGAACATCGGTAAAGTAGTGAGTGGGATGTTCGGCGTTGTGAACGAAGGCGGAACTGGAGTCCGCGCCCACCTTAGCGGAGTCAATGTCTGCGGCAAGACCGGGACCGCGCAACTGGCTTCCAACGATTTGCTGAAAGGAACGTCGTACGGCGAGACCCACAAGGACAACGCCTGGTTTGTCGGATTTGCGCCGTGCGAAAATCCCGAGATCGTAGTGGCCGCGTTATTCGAAAATGGCGAGCACGGACAGCTCGCCGCGCCTATCGTGCGCGATGTTCTGAAGGCCTATTTCGACAAGAAAGCCCGGCTCGCACAGCCGTCGCCGCAAATCGCGCGCGTACCGACAAATCTGCTCCAACCCCCGGCCGCACTTCCTGCAACTGCAGTCAACCAGTAACATGCCAGCGCACCGTTCGATCCGTGACTTCGACTGGCTGATGGTGATCCTGGTGTGCGCCATCTGCGCCTTAGGCGTGCTGCAAATCTTCAGCGCCACGCGGGACACGCGTTTTACCGAAGCCTGGTGGAAGCAGGCGGTCTGGATTTTGGCGGGTTTCATCGCGCTATGGATCGGGACACTGATCGATTACCACACGTTGCTCGGGCAAGCCTACGTGTTTTACGGCCTTTCGGTGGTCACACTGGCCGGCACTTTCGTCATTGGAATGACCGCCTTCGGATCGCGCCGCTGGATCGGTACACCCAGCTATCATATTCAGGTCTCCGAATTCGTTAAACTAGTGGTTGTTCTCTTAGTCGCTCGATATCTGTCCGAGCTCAAAGGCGACCAGTTGGAGCTTAGGGATCTGCTCAAACTGGGCGGCTTGGTTGGCTTGCCGATGATCATGGTGATGATAGAGCCGGATCTCGGTACGGCTTTGACGTTTGTCCCGATCCTTGCGGTCGGGGTGTTTTTGGCGGGCTTTCGCTGGCAGTACGCGGTGGCGATTCTGATCATTGTCGCCGTGGTGGCGCCGGCCGCCTATTACGTGGTGTTGAAGGATTATCAGCGGTCGCGGGTGGTCAGCTTTCTGGATCCAAGCCAGGATCCGAAGGGATCCGGATACCAGGTGATTCAGTCGAAAATCGCGGTTGGCGCGGGCGCGCTCTGGGGGCGCGGCGTTACCAAGGGCACCCAAACGCAGGGACGTTTCCTGCCGGTGTCCCAGAAGGATTTTATCTTTTCGGCCTTCGCCGAGGAGCACGGGTTCGTGGGCGTCATTGTGGCGCTCGGGTTGTATTTTTTGTTGCTGATGCAGATTGTTCAGAACGCGCAAACCGCGTCGGACAAGGCTGGAATGCACATCTGCATGGGCGTAGCGGCATTGTTGTTGTTTCACGTGTTGGTGAATGTCGGAATGGTGGTGGGACGGATGCCGGTCACGGGCATTCCCCTGCCGCTGATGAGTTCCGGCGGTTCGAATATCGTAGCGATGTTTTTGATGCTGGGGCTCGTGAACAATGTCCGGCTCCGGCGATTTGTAAATTGAAGTGGCCGGGAGACGGCCGGCTTTTTGAGAAGATTGAGGGTGCAATGAGTTTGATCCATCTGTCGATGCTCCGCGTCCTGACCGGCAGTTGGATCGATCGCCTCGCGAGGCAGCAAGCGTAACGGTTCGCCGTTCGAGTGTTGTCTTGTTTTCGCCAGAGCCGCAAGCGGCGGCCTCGGCGGGCAGGGTGTTCGAGAATCGGTTCTCCACCTTGCAAGGCTGAACGATTTTACTGTCCGTAGCCGGGTAAACGGTCCTTTGGATCACCCGGATCTGGATGGAAAGGTAACGCCCTCGCGACTTTCTAAAGCTCCGGTTCTCGCCACGAACTAGAGGAGCATCCATGAGCAAGGAATTGGTGATTTCAGCCAATCGCCACGAGATCAAGCTGGGCATTCTCGAGGACGATCAGCTAGTCGAGGTTTTCTTTCAGCGATCGAACGAGTATTCGCTCGCCGGCAGCATTCATAAGGGCCGTGTCACGCGCGTATTGCCAGGCATGCAGTCGGCCTTCGTCGATTTGGGCCTGGAGCGCGACACGTTCCTCTACGTCTCGGATTTTTCCGAGGAGGGTGAGGATTTCGACCGCGTGTCAGTCTCGCGCGAGCCATCGCGTGGCGACCGCGGCAGCCGTCCACCAGCCGAACGTAGTGAACGGCCACCATCTCAAGAGACCGCGCCCGAAGGCACCGAGGCCGAGGTGGCACCATCCGCGGGAACCGCTGAACCGCCGGCTCTTGTCGCCCCTCGCAACGAACGCACTGATCGCGGCGATCGCGGTGAAGAAGGCAGCCGTGGCAGGCGTTCCCGCCGCCGGCGTAATCGCGGCGGTGGCCGTGGATTCCCCGATTCGAAATACGCTTCCGAAGTCTCACGTCCGCCGCGCACTCCGGAAGCCGCGCCGGCCATCGAGTCCGCATCGGCGCCCCAGGCTGCGCCGTCCGCCCCGCCGGTCAGTGCCGGTCCGACAGATTTCTCCGTGCTGCCCGGCGAGTCGCTCGCCAAATACACGCGCTCCAGCATCCAGCCGCTAGATGACGCCGAGGAAGAAGAGATTCGCGACCTGCAGGAGTCCGCCACGACTGAGCCCGAGACTGCGGCTCAGCTCGTAGCGGAAGAAATAGCTGAAGTAGCCGAAGAGGCCGAGGAAGAGCCGGACGATGCGCCGATTGCCGAAGACACCGTAACGGCGGAGCCGGAGACCCTCGAGGTTGAAGTTGTGGACACCGAAGAGCTGGATGAAGTTGAAGAATCAACTTCGGAAGTGGAAAACGAATCCGGGGTCGAAGTGAGCACGGAGTCGGGCGCGTCTGAAACGCCCGGGGAAGCCGGGTCCGAACCATCGGTCACTGGCGCAGCGCCCCTTTCCGCTCAGGTCCGCGAACAAGGTGGACGTTACATGCATCGCCTGCCGCGCCGCATGCGGCGCAAGATGCGTGGTGGCGGTCAGATCGAAGGAAGGGCAGAAGCAAGAGGCGAAGCGAGGCCCGAAGCTCGATCGACAGACGAACCACGCGGCGAAGGCGCCGCGACCGAACCAGCGGCGGGCCGTCCCGAACAGCGCTCCGAGCCGAGAACGTTCAGCCGTCCCGAAAAAGCTCCGCTGCCTTCCATCACCGAACTCCTCAAGGAAGGCCAGGAGATCATTGTTCAAATCGCCAAGGAGCCGCTCGGACAAAAGGGCGCGCGCATCACGTCGCACATCGCGCTTCCGGGACGATATGTGGTCTACATGCCGACGCTCGAACATACCGGCGTCTCGCGCAAAATCGCCAGTGACGAAGAGCGTCTGCGCCTGAAGCGGATACTTCAAGTTCATCACGCCGGAATTCCCGGCGGGTTCATCGTCCGCACCGCGGGCGAGGGCAAGAGCGAAGAGGATCTCGCCGCCGACATGAATTTTCTCTTCAACCTCTGGCTGGATATCCGCCAGAAGGCCGAGAAGAAACCCGCGCCGCTGCTGCTGCATCACGACCTCGACATTGTGCAACGCACGCTGCGCGATCAGTTCACCGAAGATTTCAAAGCCATTTGGGTGGACAACGAAGAGTTGTACGAAAGCGTGTTGCGATTCGTGCAGCGCTTCCAGCCTAGCTTGGTCACGCGCGTGAAGCTGTACACGCGCCCCGAACCGATTTTCGATGCGTTCAATATCACCGCCGAGCTCGAAAAAGCGCTGCGTCCCAAGGTGTGGCTCAAGTCGGGCGGCCACATTGTGATCAATCAGACCGAGGCGCTGGTGGCCATCGATGTGAACACCGGCAAGTTCGTCGGCCGATCCAATCGATTGGAAGACACCATCGTCAAGACCAACACCGAAGCGGTGAAGGAAATTGTCAGGCAGGTGCGGCTGCGCGATTTGGGCGGCATCATCGTGGTGGATTTCATTGACATGGACGAGCGCAAGAATCGGCAGAAGGTGATGCAGGTGCTCGAAGACGCCATGCGCAGCGACCGCGCGCCCTACAAAATTCTCCAATTCAACGATTTCGGCCTGGTGGCCATCACGCGCAAGCGTGTGAAACAGAGCCTGGAACGGGCCCTCTGTATGCCGTGCCCGCATTGCGAAGGCGCGGGCTATGTGAAGAGCGTGCAGACTATTGTGAGCGAGATCCTGCAGGAGGCGGGAAAGCTGGCTCCCGCCATCGAAAGCAAGGATGTCATGCTGCGCGTCCATCCGGACGTCGCGAAGTATCTCAAGTCGAATCAGAACAAGTCACTCGAGGAGATCGAGGAGGTCCTGCGCCGGCCCGTGCTGGTGAAGGCCGATCCGCTGCTGCATCACGAGAAGTTCGATCTGGCCTGAGACCAAACCGCGGGGCCGGGCATCCATAGGACCTTGGAGGGTTTCATTTCATGAGCACTTACGCGCATCCGGAAGTCCTGGTAGACACCGGGTGGGTGGCTTCGCACGCTAGTGACCCCAATGTCCGCGTCGTGGAAGTCGACGTCGACACGAAGGCTTACGATGAGGGTCACGTACCCGGCGCCATCGCCTGGGCTTGGAATACGCAGCTCTGCGATACCTTGGTTCGCGATATTCTCCAGAAGCCGCAATTTGAAGCCTTGATGACGCAGTCCGGCATCGACAACGGAACCACTGTGGTTCTCTACGGCGACAACAACAACTGGTTCGCCGCCTGGGCCTTCTGGCAGATGAAGATTTACGGCCACAAAGACGTGCGGATCATGGATGGCGGGCGCAAGAAATGGCTGGCCGAAGGCCGCGACTTGGATACCAATGCCACGCGCGCCAGCGTCGGTCCAACGCCCTACAAGGCGAGCGATCCCGACCTTTCTCTGCGCGCCTATTTGCCGCAAGTTCAGGAGGCGGAGAAGTCGGCGACCGCTGTCATGATCGACGTGCGCAGCCCGCAGGAGTTTTCGGGCGAGATTCTCGCGCCTCCGGGATTGCCCGAAACTTGCCAGCGCGGCGGCCATATTCCCGGCGCCCGTAGCGTGCCCTGGGGCAAGGCCTGCAACGACGACGGCACGTTCAAGTCCCACGACGATTTGCAGAAGATCTACGGCGCTGAGGGCGTCAGCCAATCGAAGCCGGTCATTGCTTATTGCCGCATCGGCGAGCGATCCAGCCACACCTGGTTCGTGTTGAAGTACCTCCTCGGGATCAACGACGTCTTGAACTACGATGGGTCGTGGACCGAGTGGGGCAACCTGGTCGGCGCGCCGGTCGAAAGAGGCGCAGTCAAATCGGTGGGAAAATCATGAAGCCCGAGCACTTCACCGAACGCAAGGTCGAGGTGGATGGCTGGGAAGTGAATCTCACCACGTATCAACTCGGCGAGAAGTGGCACACCAAGGCGGACAATGTATCGCCCGGAGCGGCGCTGGCTCGGGTTGTCGCCGACACGCGCGAGGACGCCGAATCCCGTGCATTGGCGCGCGCCACGGAGCTACTCGCGCGCACCAAGCGCCGAAGCTAATCCCCAAGCTGCCCGTTCTTTCACGTACTCGGCCGCTGCGACGGCGGCGAGCGTGGCGGCGATCAACACCCAGTTGATTACGCCGGGGCAGAGAAGGAACGCTCCGCTTCGCAAATAAATCAGCCATCCGAAGACTAGTCCCAGCCCCAGCGCCACTCGCGGTTTGTCGCGGCGAAATGCACTCCACACCGCGGATGCCAGTGGAACGGCGACTACCAGGTCTACGAGATAATGTTCTCCGGTTCCTAACGTTGCCAGCGCCGTGAACCCGGCAAACGCGCCGGCAATCGCGATCGCCAGCGGTCCCAGTTCAAATGCGCTCCAGAGAACCAGCAAGGCCCACGTCATGTGCATCGACGGGATCGCGTTGTGCACGCCCGCGCTCAAGTACGGGGCGAGTGAAACATCGCTCCAGTCCGGAAGATGATCCGGGAAACGCGCTCCGAACGCATACACGGGCCCTTCGGCGGGACACGCCTGATAAAGGATGAAACCAACAACACCCGCGGCCGCGAATGCGTGCATCGCATTCACTGAGCTGCTGCCCCGGTGCCCGCGAAAGAGCGCCCACCCGCGGTACAGTGGCGGAAAGATCAGCAGACCCTGGTATGCGGTCCCCGACGCAGTGGCGATCCACGGAATGCTGTGCCACAACGCGGCGACGGTTTGGCCAGGTGGAATTCGTAGCAGCGTTCCGTCAAAGGCATAAAGCAAGTGATCGTAAGTGCGCTGCGCGGATCCGTTGGCCCAATTCATTCCCAGGCCGGCGATTAGTGAGAACACGGGCAACACGAGTGCATCGCGCAGAGCCGCTGAATTATCCGGAGTACTCGCTCGAGTCCAAATCGACTGCCAAGCCATCACCGTGATGCTGCCAATACCCAAGAACGCGCCTGTGCCGATCACCGCGAGCAGCGGATCATGATCGAAGGGACCTCCCAGCATTCCATAGCAGGCTGCGTAACCCGCGCCGGCCGCAGCGGCGATCGCGAGCCGTTTTGCTCCTGGCCGCGTCCCCGTGAAGATAAAGAAAGCGCCCAAGAATCCGCACGCGATCATCGAGTTGCTTCCCATGTGCCAGATGCCCGCAACCAGCACGAGCGAAAAGATCAGCGCGATGGAGGCGACCCATTTGTGTGCGAGCGCGGCCATAGTTCAGCTATCCGATTGATCGGCGGAATCGACGGCTTTCTTCAATGCTGGTTTAAGCTGCCGCGCAGCTATCGCATGTTAGACTGGAGGTCGCGGGCGGCTTTGCCCACGCTCTTAGCAGACCCCGGAGAGATGGCCGAGCGGTTGAAGGCGCACGCTTGGAAAGCGTGTATAGGGGAAACTCTATCGAGGGTTCGAATCCCTCTCTCTCCGCCAAGATATTGAAAATAAATCACTTAGAGTCAATTATAACTTCATTTCCAACTCTCTCTCCATAGTTCCCCCTTACTCATTCTAAAAGCGTTAATCGATGCAAGGAACTCTCTCCATGGTTCCCCCTGTCCGTCTAACCAAACGGCCACCTCTGGCGACCGACTGCACAAGCGGTAGCGATAGCGTCGCGAGCCGCGTTTCCGCTTTCTCCTCACAGGCCGCGCGCTGCTCTACAATCGAAAGTGGGGTGAATACGATGGACAGTTGGCAGCCAACGGCATATAAGCAATATCAATGGATCGTGGCCGATCCCCAACTTCTCGGCGGGAAGCTGGCAATTCGTGGCACCCGGCTCGGAGTTTCCCTCATTCTCGAATGCTTGGCTAGCGGTATGTCTCTTGATGACATTGACCAATCTTTCGGCGGGAGCTTTCCGCGTCAAGCATTGCCCGAGGTTTTGAAGGTCGCCTCTGAGATCACCGACTCCTTTCATGTGGCTGCTTGACGCCAACATGGATGTGCACCTCGTTTCTGTCTTGACCGACTTTCAGATCTCCTGCGATACAGCTGGGCAACGTGGGTGGAAGAGTCTGTCCAATGGCGAACTGGTGCGCGCAGCCGTCGATGCTGGCTTCAATTGCCTGTTGACGAGGGATCAACTCTTTGGCGAGTCTGCTTCGCAGGCCCTCAAGCGCTTTCCAGAATTCGCAGTCGTCGTGGTGAACATCGCTCAACGACCTTGGCCACAATATCGCGAGGAATTTCTCGCTCGATTCCGGGAACGTCCGATAACGCCAATTGCCGGCAAATTGATTCAGTGGCCCTGAGCGACTCGGTTTCTTCGATCACGAAGTTTTTCGCGTGCTGTCATTAGCTCAACTCAACACAAGTCCGAATCGCGCTGCCACCGTTCCTAGCGTGCAATAGCGTGCAATGCGCAACGGGAGCCACGGCAACCACGGCACTCGCTGCAATGTCGAATCCGCAACTTGCAGCTTCTATTAACGCCTCAAGTGTCCGAATCCCTCTCTCTCCGCCATAATACAAGCTGGCTCGAGGCCAAAACGGATGAGGCCGTACGCCATCGGCAGCGCGGCAGCTTTCAGAATCCGGGCACTCGCCGGGAGCTTTTGTTCTCAAAACGGTTTGTATGAGTTTTTACCCTACGCGCTGGACATTGACCCGCGCCATGTCGACATGGCAATCAGGCGGTGGCAGAAGCTCACGGGCGAAGCTGCGGTACTAGTTTCTGACGGCCGCACGTTTGTTGAGATCGCGGCCGAGCGTGCAGTCGTGGAGGTGGCATAGCTATGGCGCGACCACAACTGAATCCGACGAAGGAACAGCGGGACATTGGGAAGTCCATGGCGGCGATGGGCATCCCGCACCAGGACATCGCCCTAAAAATTGTTATCCGATCTGCCTGCGACCAGGATTCGGAAACGGGAATCGGAGTTGAAGACGGTCCACTGCGGTGGCTTCAAGAGAATCTGCGGAGCGGCTGGGCGAATCATAAATGGGCCTCCTGCTGGCTCGCGGGCCACGATAAACGGCGGCGGTGCAGACGATTCGTGAAAACATTTCTTTCGCTGGTCGAGCTTTGCCGAGCGGCCTGGTCTAAAGGCCGCCTGGCCTGGGTACGTGGCGCCAACTCATAAACAGGCCAAGCGCATCGCTTGGAAACCACTCAAGCAAATGACGCGCCCCTACTGGGCTTCGACGCCGAATGAAAACGATCTGAGAATCGAACTCATCACCGGCGGCACCATCTGCCTGCGGGGCGCCGACAACTACGATTCGCTGCGCGGCGATGGGCTGGACTTTTTGATTCTCGATGAGTACGCCTCGATCGCACCCGAACCCTGGCCTGAGGTGCTCCGTCCCGCGCCGGCCGACCGCCAAGGCGAGGCGCTCTTCATCGGGAAAGAAGGCGCAAGATCAACCGAACTGGAAAGCGTTCCAGTACACCACCGAGGAAGGTGGCAACGTCAAGCCAGAGGAACTCGAAAGCGCGACGCACGAACTCGACGAACGCACCTACCGGCAGGAGTTCCAGGCCAGCTTCGAAAATGTCACCTCCGGCATGGTTTACTATGCTTTCACCCGCGCGGAGAATGTTATGACGCTCCGCCACAACCCACAAATACCGCTGTTCTGCTCGCTGGATTTTAATGTGAACCCGATGTGCTGGGTGATCGGCCAGCGCGACGGCGATGAAGTGCACATCTTGGATGAACTCTTCTTGCCGGATTCGAATACCTTGGCGGCTTGCGAAGAATTCTGGAAAAAGATTACGCCGTATTGCACCAACCGGTATGCTCCGGTGCACCTCGACATCTATGGCGATGCCACTGGCAACGGACGCCGGACGTCGGCGTCACGCACGGATTGGCAAATCGTCCAGGACTGCTTCCGTACAAGGTTTGCGAAACGAAGCGCCACGTTCCCTCCACCAATCCACCGGTGAAGGACCGAGTCAACTGCGTCAACGCCATGTTGTGCAATCAGGCCGGCGAGCGGCGCTTGCTGATCGACCCCAAGTGCAAGGAATTGATTCTCGACTTTGAGCGCGTGCATTGGAAGAACGATGCGCATGGAAATATCTTGTCCGACATCGACAAGTCCGATCCGGCGCGCAGTCATCTCAGCGATGCGCTGGGCTATATGATCGCCTTCGACTTCGGCATGCGGGGCAAGTTCGGTGAAATGCCGGGCCCAGCTCCTCGGTAAGGAGAAGACGACAAATCTTTTCAACCCGGCCTAGATGACTTTGCCCAAACGCGGCTGCGTTGGGAAGATTGGTACTCCATGTCGTCGGTTGGAACGGCTGCATGGGATTCCTTTCGAGCTGGTTTGTTTAAAATAGGCTCGTGGAAACAATAGGCGCATGCCAGGCAAGGACTCACCTAGCATCGCTGCTCGACCGGGTGGCGCAAGGTGAGCGGATCACGATTACAAGACACGGTGTTCCCGCTGCCATGCTGGTCCCTGTAGGACCGACGGGCCCCAAGTTGAGGCACCAGGAGATTGTGGAGGCGATGCGGGTGCTGAGGAAGCGGGTGAAGCCCGGGAGAATGAGCGTCCGCGAAATGGTGAACTGCGGACGGCGGTTTTGACATCGGTCGTCATCGATGCTTGTGTGGCCTCGGCGTGGCGTTCTCTGGGCGCTTCGTCCAGTCTTCCATTTTCAGTTTCTTGATCCTTCTGAATGCCTGGTCATTGGTGATCAGGATCAGGTCCCATGCCAGAGCCTGTGCGCCGATCATCATGTCGACGTACCCATCGGCTGACCTTCGCGCTCCAGGGTGGCGCGGAGTTGTCCATACTCGAGCGCTGATTGTGAGTTCCCGGGAAGAAACGTCAGACGGAGCAGGCGTCGTCCAGGACGGATCGCATCGACTGCTGCCCCTCCTCGGCCGATTGGCGAAGCAGTTCGTGCGCTCGCGGGCTAATGCGGACAGCGGATGCGCGAATGGTCGACCTAATTTGTCCAGATGATACCGAGTGAAGCAACGCACGCGCTGGGCTGCCACGCGGTGGCGCCATCTGTCATTCTCGTCACAGCCCTAACGCGCGCCTGAGAACGGATTGCGGATAGTAAGGGTTTCGATTCGTTGGCCATCTTGCATGTCTTCCGTGTAAAGCGTGCTTGAGCCAGCCTCGAGCGCCGCCGCGATCACCAACCCATCGAAAATCTGATAGCGGTAGCGCTGAGCAATATGCAGCGCCCGCTCATGTGTCTTCACAGTGAGAGGAGCGACCGAAGGACACAGGACATGAATCGCTGCCAGCGATTCCAAGACCTCCTCCCAACCGAAGCCGAGTTTGCGTCGCGTGATCGCCACGAATTCATTAAGCACTTGCACTCCGGTCACGCCGCCCTCTGCCAGGAGGTTCCTTGAGGTCTGGTTGCGAGGATCGCCTTCGCGAAACGCGTAGATGATCACGTTCGTGTCGAAGAACGGTCTAACGTTCATTCGCCTCTTCCCGGTCGAACTTGAAGCCGGGAGGGAAAGGGCGCGCCAGGCGGCGGATGGCCTCTAAAGCCTTCTCCTTCGAACACTGAGCGCTCCGAGGACGCTACCTTTCGGAATAAACGATTCTCCAGATGGAGTTCGAGCCGTCGTCGGTCACCAGCAGCGAGCCATCTTTGGCCACGGTGACACCAACTGGCCGGCCCCAGACGCGGCCATCCGCAGTGGCGAAGCCGGTGAGGAAGTCTTCGTATTCACCAAGAGCGTGGCCATTACGAAGTGGGACACGGACGACTTCGTAGCCTGCACGCGCGGATCGGTTCCACGAGCCATGCTCGGCTGCGAAGATGTCTCCCGAATATTCTGGCGGAAATTGCTTCTCATTGTAGAAAGTCATTTCGAGAGATGCCAAGTGCGGTTGCAGGAGGACATCGGGTACGACGACTTTGTTTCTTGGTTCCGGATGTTCACCTTCTCGGCGAGGATCCTGGTTGCCGCCCATGTAGTACCAAGGCCAGCCGTAAAAGCCGCCCTCCTGCACGTGGGTGATGAAGTCGGGCACAAGGTTGTCGCCTAAGCCATCGCGCTCGTTGGTCGAGCACCACAGTTCGCCGGTGCTGGGATTGACGGCGATACCGGCGGGGTTGCGAATGCCCCATGCATAGACTTTGGTGAACTTGCCGTCGGGCGTGTATTCGAGGATGTTGGCGCGATGATCTTCGATTGGATAGAGACGTGGATCACCCACGTTGGATCGCGAGCCGACCGAAACGAACATCCGTTTTCCGTCCAGGGAGAAGGCTAAATCCCGCGTCCAGTGGCCTGGGCCCGCAGGCAGCTTTCCGATCACCATGGTGGCTGGTGCACGGGCGTTCAGGTCGCCATTCTTGTAGGGGAACCGGACTACCGAGTCCGTGTTTGGCGACATAAACCCACTGCGGATCTGCGCCAGGAGGATAAAAGGCGATGCCAAAGGGCCGCCGCAGACCGGTCGCGAAAACAGACATCCTTTCCGGCTCACCGCGCGCAGTGATTCCGCGGAGGACCTTAACCTGGCTGGCGAAACTTTCAGCAACGAAGAAGTCCCCATTCGGCGCGGTGCGAATCAGACGAGGGCCATTCAGAGCACTCGCAAAGAGCTCGACCTTGAAGCCAGCGGGGGCCTGTGGCCACGCGTTGTTGGGTCGCGGGACGAGAGAGGGATAGTTGGCGGCGGACTTGGTCGCGTACGGTTTCGGCAGGTCCTGAGGAGTGATCTTGTGAAACACTCCCGGCTGCTGGGCGCGGTAATCGGTGAAGGCAGCTGGTCCGCGCAACACCGCGGCGCTGTCGATTTTGTCTGCGGCTCGGGAGCGAAACACGAACAAAATGGACGTGGCCATAATCGCGGCGAAAACCGTCAGCCGACTCAGCGAAGCCACGGTGTTGATTATACTCAAACCGTTTCAAGAACGACGATGAGTTTTTACCCTCTATAAAAAGCAAGAACCGGGTCGTAATCGGCATCTTCGAAACGCGGTTTATCCGTGGAATGCCTGTGAATCCGGCGCTGCACGATGTTGGCGGCTTCTCGTTCGCCCGGGTGATTGTCCATGCTTGGATGGCGAAACAAGGGCGAATTTTGCTGGTTGGGACGCCTCCCGTGCGCGTTCTTACGCCCCATGTATTAGCGTGCACACCTTGGTCTCCCGAGCTTGAGAAAAGGGCTGCATTTTGCTATAATTGCACCTAGAAAACCCGCGCGTTAATCCACGCGTGCAGTCGGTTCCATCCAGGCGGCCGATCAAGATGGCGGGTATCGATGGCTGGGGGCGAATGCGCCCGACGTTGGATTCGGACTACCCAGGTCTAGGCCCGCCATAGGTTGGTTCGAAGTGATCGCCGTTCCACGGGGCGCTGGGAGATCAGAAAGAAGATCTCCATATGCCCACGGAACCGACCTCGGCGAAGCCCGTCGTCAAAGAGCCCAGCCCCTTCTCCAATCCGCAAATCGCGGTTGAATTCTGGCCTGTCGCTCGTTTAATCCCCTATTTCCGCAATCCGCGTAAGAACGATCACGCGATCGAACGGATGGCGGCGTCGATCAACGAATTCGGGTTCAAGATCCCGATCCTAGCCCGTAGCAGCGGTGAAGTAGTCGATGGCCACCTGCGGCTCAAGGCCGCACAGAAGACGGGGCTAAATGAAGTTCCCGTTATTTTGTGTGATGAATGGACACAAGCGCAGGTAAAGGCCTTCCGGCTTCTGGTGAACCGATCGGCAAGCTGGGCCGAGTGGGACGAGGAACTGGTGGCGCTCGAGATCGGGGAACTCAAAGCCCTCGATTTCGAACTCAGCCTCACCGGTTTCGATCCCGTGGAAATCGACGGATTTCTATTCGGCGAACAGAAAGAAGATGTTCCCAATCCGGTTGTTCCCGAAATATCCCAACAAGCCATCACGCGCGAGGGCGACCTTTGGATTTGCGGCCAGCATCGCCTGCTTTGTGGGGATGCTACCTCAGCTGAGGCTGTGAATACTCTGCTGGGCACGGTGAAGCCGGCGCTGATGGTGACCGACCCTCCCTATGGGGTGGATTACGATCCGAACTGGCGCGAGCGCGCTGGGCTGGGACGACAACGCCAAACCGGAACGGTAGCCAACGATCAGCAGGTCGATTGGTCAGCTGCATATGGGCTCTTTCCTGGCGACGTTGCTTACGTGTGGCATGCCGGCGTGCATGCCGCCGAAGTCGCGGCGGGCTTAGAGTCAGCCGGGTTTCGCATCCGCTCCCAAATCATTTGGGCCAAACAACACTTCGCGCTCAGCCGTGGCGACTACCACTGGCAACACGAACCATGTTGGTATGCGGTACGCGAAGGCAACTCCTCCAACTGGTGTGGCGATCGTACGCAATCCACGCTTTGGCAGATCGCCAACCTCAATCCGTTTGGTGGCTCCGCGGAAGAGGCCACCGGACACGGCACGCAAAAGCCCCTCGAGCTCATGCGCCGTCCGATTCTCAACAACAGCGTGCGTGGCGACGTCGTCTACGATCCGTTCTTGGGCTCCGGCACAACGCTGATCGCCGCGCAATCGACCGAGCGCACCTGCTACGCGCTGGACATTGATCCCCGCTATGTTGACATGGCAATTCGGCGCTGGCAGAAGCTCACGGGCGAAGTTGCCGTACTAGAAACTGATGGCCGCAAGTTTGATGAGATCGCGACCGAGCGCGCAGTCGTGGAGGTGGCCTAGCTATGGCGCGACCACAAATGAATCCGACGAAAGAACAGCGGGACATTGTGAAGTCCATGGCCGCCATGGGCATCCCGCACCCAAACATCGCGCTGAAAATTGGGATCCAATCTCCGAAAACGCTTCGAAAGCACTTTCGCGAGGAACTGGACCTAGGAGCTACGGAGGCCAATTACAAAGTGGCTAAGACGCTGTTTGAGATGGCCACCTCGGGCGACTGTCCCGCTGCAACTATCTTCTGGGCGAAAACGCGCAACGGCTTTCGCGAGCATCCGCACTCGGCCGGTGCGCCAATTACACCGCCGCCGTTTCTCGTGGCGCCCGCGCCAGCAGGAGGTCAGTTATGATTCGCCCGACCTCTTCGCAGGTTCTCTTGAAGCCACCGCAGTGGACGGTCTTCACCTCCAATTCCCGTTTCCGAATCCTGGTCGCTGGACGGCGATTCGGGAAAACATATCTCTCGCTCGTTGAGCTTTGCCGGGCGGCCTGGTCTCCAGGCCGCCTAGCCTGGTATGTAGCGCCAACCTATAAGCAGGCCAAGCGCGTTGCCTGGAAGCCGCTCAAGCAAATGACGCGCCCCTACTGGGCTTCGACGCCGAATGAAACCGATCTGAGAATCGAACTCATCACCGGCGGAACCATCTGCCTGCGCGGCGCCGACAACTACGATTCATTGCGCGGCGATGGCCTGGACTTTTTGATTCTCGATGAGTACGCCTCGATCGCACGCGAAGCGTGGCCTGAGGTGCTCCGTCCCGCGCTGGCCGACCGCCAGGGCAAGGCGCTCTTTATCGGCACTCCCCGCGGCTACGACCACTTCTATGATTTGTACCAGAAGGCGCAAAATCAACCGAACTGGAAAGCGTTCCAGTACACCACCGAGGAAGGCGGCAACGTTAAGCCAGAGGAACTCGAAAGCGCGACGCACGAACTCGACGAACGCACCTACCGGCAGGAGTTCCAGGCCAGCTTCGAGAATGTCACCTCCGGCATGGTTTACTATGCTTTCACCCGCGCGGAGAATGTTATGACGCTCCGCCACAACCCACAAATACCGCTGTTCTGCTCGCTGGATTTTAATGTGAACCCGATGTGCTGGGTGATCGGCCAGCGCGACGGCGATGAAGTGCACATCTTGGATGAACTCTTCTTACCGGATTCGAACACCTTGGCGGCTTGCGAAGAATTGTGGAAAAAGATTACGCCGTATTGCACCAACCGGTACGCTCCGGTGCATCTGGACATCTATGGCGATGCCACTGGCAACGGACGCCGGACGTCGGCGTCACGTACGGATTGGCAAATCGTCCAGGACTGCTTCCGTACAAAGTTTTGCGAAACGAAGCGTCGTGTTCCCTCCACCAATCCACCGGTGAAGGACCGAGTCAACTGCGTCAACGCGATGTTGTGCAATCAGGCCGGCGAGCGGCGCTTGTTGATCGATCCCAAGTGCAAGGAATTGATTCTGGACTTTGAGCGCGTGCATTGGAAGAACGACGCGCATGGAAATATCTTGGCCGACATCGACAAGTCCGATCCTGCGCGCAGCCATCTCAGCGACGCGTTGGGCTATATGATCGCTTTCGACTTCGGCATGCGGGGCAAGTTCGGTGAAATGCCGGGCCCAGCTCCTCGGTAGTAAGAGACAATAAATCTTCCCAAACCGGCCTGGGGCCCCTCGCCGTCCAGGCCGGCTAACCATCACATGCTGCAGCCGAACGCCGGGTTCCTCGGTTTACGGCTTCGTCCAGTCTTCCATTTTCAGTTTCTTGATCCTTCTGAATGCCTGGTCATTGGTGATTAGGATCAGGTCCCATGCCGGAGCCCACGCGCCGATCATCATGTCGAGGTTGCGATCGGCTGACCTTCGCGCTCGAGTGTGGCGCGGAGTCGCCCGTACTCTTGCGCTGCTTGTGAGTCCCAGGGAAGAAACGTCAGACGGAGCAGGATTCCTTGACGATCGTCGCCAGCTGTGTGGCGTCACGTTGGCGCGCCACGCCGCAGCGCAACTCAGCCTCAGATACCGTCGAGATTGCAAGCTGCGCCATCGGCACTTTCACCAGCCGACGCTGAACGGAAGGAATCGTGCCCTTGATGATGTTGCTGGCGGTGTTGGTGTCAGGCAGGTAGCGACTCGCCACTAAAACAGATCGCGCTTCTGCGGAGTTGAATCACCGCGATCGGACATGAAATCTTGCGGCACATGGGCTTGTTCAACGAGTTGAAAAAAGCCGTCCCACGACTGCGGGCGCGGCGACAAGATCACTTCTCCGGTCGTGAGGTCTTTCCGAATAAAAACTTCACTGCCCTCAAAACGAAAATCTGAAGGCAAGCGAACTGCTTGGCTTCGGCCGTTGCGAAACAGCTTTGCAGTGCGTGGCATCTTGTTGTCCTTCGGTTTAGATATATACCAGCGTATATCACAGTAAAAGAAACAGACTGCATGTTGCGCCACTGCCCGGAAGCTGCAGAAAGCGGCAGATGGGGGAACCTTTCGGCGGAATGAGCTGCGTGCCCCGAGCACGTCCCAATGAAGTCCGAACCCCTTGTTCTTTCTCAAAGGCTCAATGTCATGCCGTAGTTGCCTGACTTCTACGCCAACATGTAAGCCGTACTTGCATGCTAACGTGAGAGCAACCAAGGAGGTAAGAACCCATAACTAAGCCAACCGCATTGACCCCTGTCCTCTTGGAGGCTCCCCAAGTGACGCCCCATGCAGCGATTCCGGCCCGCGGCGAAACGGCGATGGTTCACCGCACAACCCAGCTCTCGGCCAATGACAAGCCGCTACAGGTACGCTTGCCACGCGCCGAGGTCAAGGCCATTAAGTCAGCTCCAGCCGGCGGGAGCAGACGATCAGCGACTTGATGCTTGCGTGTTTTCATGCGTACATGAAAGCAACAACGAAGGCTTGAAACAATGACGGTTCTGGAGGCCATTGCCGACAAGAAACAGCGGCTCGACCGGCTGCGTCCCCTGTCGCCGGAAGCGTTGAGCAATCTTGAGCATTACTACGACCTGGAGATTACCTACACCTCAAACGCCATCGAGGGGAACACCTTGAGTCCCGTCGAAACCACGCTTGTCATCGAACAGGGCGTCACGATTAGCGGCAAGCCGCTCAAAGATCACCTGGAAGCCCTCGATCACTACGACGCCATCCGCTACGTCCGCGAGCTGGCCCATGAAATGAGACCGTTGATGGAAAGTGACGTGCGCAATCTTCATCGGCTTGTCGTGCAGCGGTCACGACCCGACATCGCCGGCCGCTATGCCGACCTGGCGCGCTACGTTCGCACCGAGACGGGCCGCTACGAATTTCCGTCTCCGGCGGAGATTCCGGCCCTCATGGGGGACTTTGCTCATTGGCTCACCTCGGCTCCGGATACCGCGGAATCCGCGTTCATGGCGCACCAGCGTTTGGTAGACATCCACCCCTTTAACGACGGCAACGGACGCACGGCGCGGCTCTTGATGAACCTGATTCTTATTTGCGGCGGCTATCCACCTGTTGCCGTTCGCCCGGAAGATCGTCCCGCCTACATTCGCGCCTTGCAGCAAGCGCAGGCAGGGCACGGAAGCGAGAGCTTGAACGATTTGCTCTACGAGCGGCTGGACGCAACCTTGGGGGAGTATTTGAGCGCCCTGCAGGCGTAGGCGGAGAGTGGTCTTTGCTTTCGATGCGAAAGCGCAAGGCGATCCTCTTGGTTGCGGGAGATAAATCCGGTGTCAGCGAACGGCGGTTTTACCGTGAGCTAATCCGCAAGGCCGATCACCGTTCCGACGTCCACCTGGCCGGCTGAAGAAGGAAAGGAAATGACCATGCCCACGAATGTGGATGACATCATCAGGAAGCTGAGCCCCGCCCAACGCAAGAAGGTCGAGGCACGTGCAGCTCAGTTGATCGCAGAGGAGATGACCTTGTGCGAGCTGCGGCACGCACGCAAGCTCACGCAGGTCCGGATGGCCAAGGCTCTCGGGATCACGCAGAACGGTGTTTCGCGCCTCGAAAAGCGCAGCGATCTGCTGCTCTCCACGCTACGGAAGACCGTCGAGGCCATGGGTGGCACGCTGTCCCTTGTGGCTGAATTCCCGGACCGTGCGCCGGTTGTTCTGTCCGGTATTGCCGACTACGTTCCGGGACCTAAACCGACAGGCCGAAAGAACGCGCGCACGCACGCTCAGAGGTTCTGAGGGACACCTCTTTTTTTGCTTTAGGCGAGAACCTCAGTCGATACAATTGATATGGTCGTCCGAAGTAATCAAGATCCCACGCATCTCCGCGCAAAGTTTCGGTAATCACTCCTTTGAGATGCCGTCGGACGTCGTTTTCTCCCACAGCTCCCGTTCGTGCAGCTCCTGGTTCCACGCCTTCCCCTCCGTTCTCAGTGCTGCGAAATCTGCGTTGGCTGCCAGGAGGAACCGCTCCCGACGATAACGCTCGATGGCGTCGTCCAGGACGGATCGCATCGACTGCTGCCCCTCCTCGGCCAATTGGCGAAGCAGTTCGTGCGCTCGCGGGCTAATGCGGACGGTGGATGCGCGCATGGTCGACCTCATTGTCCAGATGATACCGAGTGAAGCAACGCACGCGGTGGGCTGGGCTGTCACACGGTGGCGCCATTCTGGCATTTAAGGTTGCGCGGGAGGGCTCTAAGTGGTTAGTTTTGCGTCGTGGCATCCGATTCTTCAAGACTCGTCTGTCATTTCTCGTCACAGCCCTAGCGCGCGCCTGAGAACGGATTGAGGATAGTAAGGGTTTCGATTCGTTGGCCATCTTGCATGTCTTCCGTGTAGAGCGTGCTTGAGCCGGCCTCGAGCGCCGCCGCGATCATCAACCCATCGAAAATCTGATAGCGGTGGCGCTGAGCAATGTGCAGCGCCCGCTCATGTGTCTTGACAGTTAGAGGAGCGACCGAAGGACACAGGACATGAATCGCTGCCAGCGATTCCAAGACCTCCTCCCAACTGAAGCCGAGTTTGCGTCGCGCAATCGCCACGAATTCATTGAGCACTTGCACTCCGGTCACGCCGCCCTCCGCCAGGAGGTTCCTTGAGGTCTGGTTGCGAGGATCGCCTTCGCGAAAGGCGTAGACGATCACGTTGGTGTCGAAGAACGGTTTAACGTTCATTCGCCTCTTCCCGGTCGAACTTGAAGCCGGGAGGGAAAGGGCGTGCCAGGCGGCGGATGGCCTCTAAAGCCTTCTCCTTCGATGGATCGCGTGCGACCTTGAAGTCCCGCTTCCCGGCAATCGAGATCTCGATCTCATCGCCCTCCTTGAGGCCGAGCGCATCCACGACCGCCGCGGGAAGACGCACCGCCAAGCTGTTGCCCCACTTGGAAACTTGCATAAAGATATACTTGTACT
The DNA here is from genome assembly GCA_963772905.1 of Bryobacterales bacterium. GTDB lineage: Bacteria > Acidobacteriota > Terriglobia > Bryobacterales > Bryobacteraceae > Palsa-89. Next base: position 664,601 of record CAVYZD010000004.1, read on the forward strand.
ATTGTATATCCAAGTGAGGGCTCTGTTGTTAGCTTACGGGCGGTGGGAGTGCCCGCCGGGGAGATCAACGCGGACACTAGGATGTTAGTGTGGAGCACCACACGCATCAGGCGTCGTCAGGTGTACTTCTGGGCGCGGCGTTCCGCGCGGATCTGGCGGACGGCGTCGTCAATATGCCTCTCACTCTAGAGACTCGAAAGGAGAGATTCAGAACCGTTCTTCGGTTACGTGCAGTTAGAATGGCGCAACGCAGATCTACTGGCTCTTCGGGCGGTTCAAGGAAGCCACGATCTCGGCAACGCTAAGGCTTCTCTGCCACCGCGTTCGATCTCGGGTATAGTCTCCCTTGCCGGACCGATTGAGCCGGAGGAAACGCGCCAACCCGTCCGGACCAAGCTCTCTTTGCAGCACTTCCAGGGCATAACGCTCGAACTGTTCATCGGTCATGTGTTCGACGGATGTCATAGGTCCCGTTCCCGTAACCATTCTACCGGGTTCAAGACCCGGACGCGCGGTGAACCAACACCGCGCGCGGCCCTCTTGATGAACCGATCATCGGTGGTAAGAAGGGCTTCCGCGTTACCAGCCTCGGCGGTGCTCAGGTGCAGTGCATCGAAGGCGCCGTAACCAAGCGCTGAGAGTTCCTCTGCACGTTGGGTGATTTGGCTGTCCAGCGGGACAGTGTTTGTCGCGAGCGACAAGAGCACCTCGACTTCGTACCTCCGCTCCACGTCCGGGTTGAGGCTTGTTTCAACGCTCAATGCCGTGCTGGATAACCAATCAATTGTCTTCGCACGAAGAAGCCGCAAGATCTGTTCCACCGCTTCCGCCTCTTCTGCTATGCGCTTCTGGCTTTGATCATCCGTCAAGCGGTTCAGGCAGCAGGCGTCCAAGTAAATTCTCAACTAGTCCTCTATGCGGCGCGCCACAGCACTTCCTCAACGATTTTGCGCACAAATCCGCTCATTGCATGCTCTCATATCATCGTCAATGCCAGCCAGAGTTGCACGCTGGCAATCGAGAGTAACGGGAGCGTTTTGGCACGCCAAGTGACCCCAGAGGTGATCGCAGTTAGCTCTTGATCGCATACACCCGCTCCCCGTTGCGTCGACATGATTTCACCCGTAGGCCCATCTTCTTGACCAGGTGCCCACTAACGAAGCCGCGCACACTGTGAGCCTGCCAGCCCGTTGCAGCCATGATGGACTGAAGCGTCGCGCCCGTCGGCTGCTTCAAGAGAGCAAGGATCCGATCAGCCTTCGTCCTTGCCCGGCCTGCTGCCGCTTGTCGCCGGCCGCGGCTCGGCGGGCTGCGATTGCTGACGCCTGGATTTCCTTTGCAAGAGCGGGCTTCTGCTTCGCGCCGCGCTGCGTTCCGTGCTTCGTGGTCTTTTTCGTCTTCGCCATATGGCCCCTTTCGCAAAGCTTGCACTGCCGGCCCTTCCTTTGTCATGGCATTCATCCCTCACCAGCCGGGCGAAGTCAAGTCAATTTGGGGATGGAAAGGCGATGTCACGCGATACCCAGGGCAACCTCCTCTACGGCGACTACAGCGAAAACAGATGGACCATTCGCGTGAAGCGCGTGCAGTTCCGGTCATCGCCCCTACGTAACGGCGCTTGGAGCTGCCGCTTCTCAAGCCTCTGAAACGATGGCACTTTCCGCTTGACTTCGTTGTGCTTCGACCGTAGCATCACCACACGCTCGGAATCGAGCTAAGCAAATGAAAGGAAAGGCGAATCTGAAAATGTATGAAAAAAGTTTTCGCAAAGCCGTGAAGTACGACGCTAAACTGCGCTTCGCGGTCTGTGGACCATCGGGGAGCGGAAAGACCTACACGCTCCTTGGGCTTGCAACCGAATTAGGCGGCCCGATCGCGCTCATTGATACCGAGCGCGGTAGCGCGAGCAAATACGCCGACCTCTTCGAGTTTGACGTGCTGGAACTTGAATCCTATGATCCGGCGCTGCTGATTGAAATCATCGACGAGGTCGCTTCGAAACAATACCGAGTCCTGTGCATCGACTCGCTCTCGCATTTCTGGAATGGCAAGGATGGAGAGCTCGACAAAGTGGATCGAGCCGCACGACGGATGCAGACTCCCAACAGCTTTGCCGCCTGGAAGCAGGTCACGCCACTGCACAACGCTCTGATCGACAAGATTGTGAGCGCACCGCTACACATTCTGGCCAGCATGCGCGCGAAGACCGAGTGGATTCTGGACCGGGATGAACGAACCGGCCGGACGGTTCCGCGGAAAGTGGGGCTGGCGCCCGTCATGCGGGATGGCATCGAATACGAGTTCGATGTGTGCGGCGATATGGATCAGGAGAATACGCTCGTGATCACTAAATCTCGCTGCCCCCAGCTGGCCGGCGGAGTGTTTGCCAAGCCCGGCCGGGAGGTAGCAGAGGTTTTAAAGGAATGGCTAGGAGGCGCGCCCGTTGAGCGGGTCGATCCGGAGCCTTCGAGCGAGATGCAGATCGAGACGCAGACGACGCTCGCAGAGACTGAGATACCTGAGGGCGTGAATGGCGTCGAAGAACTGCAGCCCGTGGCCGTGCTCACCGAGGAGCTGGCTGCCATCTGGAAGCGGATGTGTTCACCGCGCGGGGTGATGAACGAACTGGCCGAGCTCAGGAAAGCGATCGAGGAACTGGCTGGATCAGCGGGCGTGGCCGAGTATTACCGCATTCTGCGGCAGCACGGCGCAGAACACCCCCGGCAGTTCCGGCGCATGCAGCTGGCTCGATTGTGCGCTAAGGACGTTTATGTCTTGCCTCGAGCAGTTGCGGTCGAACGTGCGCGACAAAGAACAGCAGCCGGACTTGGGGCCCGAGCGCAAGTCTGTTGCCCTGGAAACGACGGTGCAGGCGGGGGAACTATGGCAAACGAGCTAGTGAGGTCTCAGGCCAATTCCTGCACGCTGCATGAGCTCGAAGATACTCTGCAAGCTCTCGCTAATAGCATTGCACTCGCAGAGGATGAAAGCGCCCGACAGAGTATTCTCGGCGAGATCGGCCAAGCGCTCCGCAAGACCCTGGATAAGCGGGACGCCGTCGTAGCCTTTCTGCGGCACTGCGAGCTCCAGCAGAAGTTCGCTGACACCGAGATCGAAAGGATCGCAAAGCGGAAGGCCTTCATTAGAAGCGTCCAAGAACAGCTTGAAAACTACGTCGTTCAGTTGATCGAGGAGTTCGGCCCGGCCGACCGCAAGGGAGTTCAGCGCCTGGAGGGCAATGTTTCGAGCATGCGCATTCAGAAGAATCCCGATTCCGTGCTGATTACGGATTTAAGCGCAGTTCCCCTTGCCTATAAGCACGTGACCCTGACGATGCCGGCCTACGTGTGGGAAGCGCTGCTCGCCTGCGTGGGCTTGGAAGAGCGGAAGGAGTTCGAGTCGCGGGTTGAAAAGGCCGAATACAGGCCAGACAAGAAGGCGATCGCGGGGGAGCTGAAGAACGGGGTAGCGATCGCGGGCGCCGACTTGAAGTTCGGCGGGTACCGGCTAGTGATCAGCTAGGAGGGAGGCGGGATGACGAAGAGGAGAGCCGAACGGCTGACGGGCTGCGAGGTCCGCGAACTGCCGCCCGAGCGGGGCTTATATACGGTGGGAGCGTTTGAGGGAGAAAGGCTGGTGATGAAGGCGGTGGGCCGGGCCGATTTTATTGCGCTCCAGGCCTTGGTGAACGGCGTGTACTTCTTCAACAGCCGCAAGGCCATGGAGCAACACGGCTGGCGTTGTGCGCGGTGCCGATCCAGCCGGCGATTGGAGATCCATCACCGGAAATACCGGTCGCATGGGGGGACGCACCGGGTCGAGAATCTGGAGCCTGTTTGTCGGGACTGCCACAAGCTCATTCATCGCCAAGAGCGGTCTCAGTGACTTGCACGAGATCTAGAAATGATCGTTTTTACGAACTTCCAAGTCGGCGTACTTAGCGACAAGACCCTCATCCGGGATCTTGCCCAGGTGATCCTGGCCCACGATTACTTCGCGCGCGATGCGGCGGGACGATTGTTTCGCTATGACGGCGGTGTATACGCGGAGAACGCGGAGCTGTACGTCAAGAGACAAGTGAAACAGTTAACCGTCAAGTTTGCCAACGCAGGGCGCTGGAACCGAACCCTCGCGCACGAGGTGATCGAGTACATCGCGCTCGATGCCCCCGACCTTCTCGAACGCCCTGATCTGGACAGGATCAATCTGATGAACGGCATCCTGGACGTCCACACGGGCGAACTTACTCCTCATTCACCAGCATTTCTCAGCCCGGTGCGCATTCCTGTTAGGTACGACACGGACGCACGTTGCCCAATGATCGAGGAGTTCATCCAGCAGGTGTTTCCGCAGGACTCGTTGGAACTTGCTTGGGAGATCTTAGGCGATCTAATCACTGCCGACCGCTCGATCCAGAAAGCGGTGTGCGTCGTGGGGGAAGGAGGGAACGGCAAGAGCGCGTTTTGCCAGCTCTGCACGAACTTCGTCGGTGAACCGAACGTCGTGCACCTGAGTTTACAAAAGTTGGAGAACGACCGCTTCGCGCCGGCGAGGCTCTACGGCAGGCTAGCCAATATCTGTCCCGATCTACCTGGCTCGCACCTAGAAGACAGCGCTGTCTTCAAAGCCATTACCGGCGGCGATCGCATTACCGGGGAACTGAAATATCGCGATCCCTTCGAGTTTCGGCCGTTTGCCCGGTTGATCTTTTCTGCGAATCACCTTCCAGCTGCACGTTACGGCACACAGTCGTACTTCGACCGGTGGCTACTGATTCCGTTTGAACGGCGATTCCGCGGCTCGAAAAGCGACATGCCGAGAGGCGCTCTGGATGCCCGCTTATCGGTTCCGCGGGAACTCAGTGGAGCGTTGAATCGTGCCCTGCCGGCCCTACGGCGGCTGCGCAAGACCAATCACTTCAGTGAAACGAACTCGGTCAGGCGAACCAGTGCGGACTTCGAGGTTGTCTCGGATCCGTTCCGGAGCTGGCTCGAAGAGGAGACGGTGCGAATGTCATCGAGCTCGACCAGCCAAAGCACGCTTCACGCGGCATACGCGAGGGCCTGTGTGCAAGCAAACCGCGCGCCCATGACCAAGCAGATGTTCGGCCGACTCATCAAGAAGTACAGGGCGGATCTGCGCGAATTTCAGAGGACAGTGGATGGGGCTAAGCAGTGGATGTACGGAGGCATCGAATTGAGGAGCGAGACATCGAATCACTCGATTTTGGGTAGAAACAACGGCTATCCAGAAGAGGTGTAAATGGAGGCGGAAGTGTTTCGAGGTAATCGAGTGCTTGTTGGGAATGATAGGGAGAGGAACGAAATGCTGCACGAAGAACGATATCGAGTACACAACGAGATCGAGAATGCCCTGCGCAAATTCGGGGAATCCGAGGCGCTCATGCCTCAAGGTCCTGGAACCAAGCCACCGCTCGTGGTCAAGGTCGAAGAGAAATGCGAGGAGTGCGGCGGCAATGGGTACGACTGCGGATCCCTCAGTCCTATCGATCCGGAGGAATGCCCGGCATGTCATGGCAGCGGCAAGCAGATTGTAGTCCGCAACTATCTTGCCGAAGCACTTAGGATTGCTGCAGGGAAAAGCTCACTGCTTGCCCAGCGTGAGCACCTGCAAGCGGTGATCCAGCATTGTCGCGGTCTGGTCAGCGCTCTGATGGCCATCGCAGACATTCGCTAACAAAGAGCCCGCGCAACCCGCCCTGGTGAATCCGCCGTGATATGGGCCCCGGCGATGCCGCCCGAAAGAACTAGCCCTGCTCGGGGCGCTTTGCCGTCCCTGGAGTGTGCGCATCGCGAAGGTGATGCGCCGCGCCGTTCTCGGAAGCCACACGCGCCAGTTGAACCCGGCGACTGCAGACGCAACTGGCTTAGAGGCCTATCCTGTATCGACCTGTCACCACGGTGCTGCTAATCTTGCACCGTAATGAGAACGGTCGATGGTGATTGGGTGCCAGATATCGTAGCGACCACGGAATAGTCCCCATTAGCTAACGAGGTTGGGATCTGGATGGCCACCTGATACAGCCCAGCGAATCCAGGAGCCAGGGCCGCCCCGTACAACGTCGCAGGATTCCCGCCGACCATAACTGTCACCGTGCTCGCAGTGGCGTAAGTGGTGTTGTTCGGCACCTCAAGGCCCTCTGGCGCGGGAGGGTTGGTGGGACCGAAGCCCGTTCCCCAGAGAATGATAATCTCACCCGGTTTGGCCGGCACCGTTATCACTCCACTCACGGTACCGTTCTTTGCTGCAAGACTGTAGTCCAGCCTTGTAGCTGCCGCATAGGCGCCCCATTGAAAGAAAGCTGGCTGGACTGTTTGCACCAGGGCGGAAACAACGGAGCTCCCGATCGAATTGGTTACAGTCACAGTCGTCGTGCCGACTGGCACGTTGGGAGCCAGAACGTTAATTTGTGTTGAGCTGACGTACGCGATGTAAGCCATCTGTTGGCCGAACATCACGGTCACACCGTCCAATTGTGTTGGAAGCTCGCCATTCACGAAAGGGCTGGCCCAAGAATCCGTCGTCGACGACAAGTTAACCCCACTGATGGTGATCCAAGAGTCCGGAACAACACCTGGTTGGAAACTGGCGCCGTTAGACACTCCGTAGATTGTCGGGGAGGATTCGGGGGTAAACCGAAAGATGGTGCCGAGCTGGTTGACTCCTCCCGAAACCGTCGTCCCGTAAAAGTTTCCATCGGCGGCTTGAATCATCCATGCGCTTGGGCCCAAGCCGTCGAGTGGGGATACGCCGAAATCATACAACGTTGCGAACATACCACCTGGCGTGATTTTAAAGATCGTGCCGCATCCGAGGCCAATGCCGGATCCGCAGCGATTGCTCCCACCATAGAAGGTCGTCCCGTAGAAGTCACCGTCGGTGGCCTGGACCAAACGAACGCCCTGCGTCAGGATGCTATCAGTCACCACCGCGCCGAAATTGTACAACGTTGTGAGCGTGCCACCTGGCGTGATTTTGAAGATCGTGCCGCATCCGTTATTTGAGAAACCATTGTTTTTGTTTTGGCATTCACCAGTCCCGCCAGTATCTGTTGTCCCGTAGAAGTTTCCGTCAGTAGCTCGAACCAGGCCAGTTGAAGGGTTGGCGCCATCCGTTACGTTGAAGCTGTACAGCGTTGTAAGAATGCCTGCGGGCGTGATCTTGAAGATCGTCCCGCATCCGCTGTCGTTTGCTGCTGCGCTTGGGCAAATGCCGGCTCCACCATATTGGGTGGTCCCATAGAAACTCCCGTCGGCGGCTTCAATCAAGCCGGCCGTAGGAAGGGAGCCGTCCGGTCCCTCGAAAACGTGTAGCACGGTTAACGCTCCTGGCAGCGTGAATCGAAAGACCGTGCTGGTGTTGCTGGTCGTACCGTAGAAATTTCCATCGCTGGCTTGAATCAAGCCAGCGGGATAACCGGCTGAACCAGAGTCTTCGCCGAAGCTATATAACGTTGTCAGCGTTCCCCCGGGCGTTATCCTGAAGATCGTGCCGGAGTTCATCGTTCCGCCCTGTGAAGTGGTTCCGTAAAAATCGCCATCGGTGGCTTGAATCAACCCCGTGGGGTGGTTGCCGTCAGGTGAGATTAAGCCGAAATTGTACAATGTTGTGAGCTCGCCACCTGGTGTGATTTTGAAGATCGTGCCGCATCCATCATCCAAACCGAAGCTTGTGCAGACGCCAAGCCCGCCCGAGGCGGTGGTCCCATAGAAGTTCCCGTCGGTGGCTTGTATCAGCACATTGGGTTCGGGAATCTTAGGTCCGTTGAAACTTGCCAGAGTGGTAAGAGTCTGTGCACTCAACCCAAGCGCTGCCAATCCAAAAACAACAGTCGCGCGGGCTGCGCTCAAGGAGCTAAATTTGTGCAGGATATTCCTTGTTTTTTCAGAACTCACACGAATTCTAGTTAGCTCCATTGGTTTCTATATATTAGCCAATGGGGTGGGCGTCATAGTTGTGGCTGGCACCCTCGGTGCCGAGCCGAGTCGCGACGCGGCCTGTTGAGGGATTCAGATCGTAGGAGATCCGTTCGTGATGAGTCACCTCACCTCTAGTGTAAATGGAGACAGAAGTGTTTCGAGGGAATCGAGTGCTCGCCAGGATGTGGACTTGTCCCCATTTTTGACACAACCGGTTAAGGCTCAAAATCCATTCAAAGGAGAATTGAGTCATGGGTTTGTCGAGAAGGACGTACACCAAGGAGTTCAAGTTAGCTGCGGTGAAGCGGATGGAGCAAGGCGTTTCCATCGGCGAAGTAGCGCGGGCGTTGGAGGTAAACCCGAACGTGCTGCACCGCTGGCGGCGTGAGTTCCGCCAAGGGCCAGGCAACGTGTTTCCGGGCAACGGAAAACAGCGTTGGTCCGAAGGGCGAATCGCGGAACTGGAGCGAAAGATCGGCCAGCAGGCTCTGGAACTGGATTTTTTGAAGGGGTGCTTGCAGCGCATCGAGGAACAGCGGATGCTGCAGGCCTTGACTGGAAAGCCGCGGTCTACCGGAAAGCCCAAGAAGAAATGAAGGCCAATCGGGGATTGAGTATCGAGCGGATGGTGAAGTTGGGCTGGGTTTCCCGGTCCGGCTTCTACCGGTTCCAAGATGCAGAACCAGATCCTGACCGCGACATGGAGCTGCGGGATGCGATCCAGCGGATCGCAGTGGAATGGCCCAGCTACGGGCGTCCACGCATCACTGCCGAACTGCGGCGGCGCGGATGGCGGGTGAATCCAAAGCGGGTCTACCGGTTGATGCGGGAAGACAATCTTCTGTGCGTGCGGCGGCGGAAGTTTGTAGTCACGACGGATTCCAGCCACGGACGCAAAGTTTATCCGAACCTGGCGCGGAACATGATCCTGACGGCGACCGATCAGCTCTGGCGGGCCGACATTACATACATTCGTTTGCGCGACGAGTTCGTTTTCCTAGCCGTGATTCTGGACGCCTACTCGCGCCGCGTGATCGGATGGGCCCTGGATCGCACGCTGGAAGACGAGTTGCCAATCACCGCGCTCCGCATGGCGCTGTCTCGCCGAGCAGTGCAACCAGGCTTGGTGCATCATTCCGATCGCGGCAGCCAATACGCCAGCAACGATTACACGGATCTGTTGGAGGCGCACCAGATTGCGATCAGCATGTCGCGCAAGGGCAATCCCTGGGACAACGCTGCCTGCGAGTCGTTCATGAAAACGCTGAAATACGAAGAGGTCCTTCGCAACGAATACCGGGACTTGGCCGAAGCGCGCGCTTCGATCCGCGAGTTTCTGGAAAAGATCTACAACCAGAAGCGGCTGCACTCGGCGCTAGGCTACCTGTCGCCGGCCGAGTTCGAGCGAAACCTGCAAGCCAACAACAATGATGCCGCTGCGCGGCAGCTTCCTCTATGAGTTTTCCAAGGCATCCGGAAATCTATCCGCCGATGGAGGCGCAAACCAATGCGGTCGGCGCCTCCGCTCATCGTCTGGATGAGTTTCCGACTGGTTATTCCTTGGCGGGTTGCTCTCCAGCATGGCCCGCCTTCGCTTCGCCAGCCGGGAACCAGTATGCGGTACAGTCGTTTTGCCGGTCGAGGATTTTTCAGCGAACGGCCAACAGTGTCTTAACTGTTTGTGTCAGCCGAGGGGGCAAGCGCAATGCCAGGGAGGTAAACGAATGCATCACGAAGAACGACATCTAGTTCAAGACGACACCGGCCGCACTTTCGGGGATTCCGAGGTGATGTTGCCTCACAATCCTGGGACTAGGCCGCCATTCATGGTCAAGCTCGAAGAGTAATGCGAGGAGTGCGGCGGTTCCGGCTATGACCCGGGCTGCCTCAGCCCGATCGAGCCGGAGGAATGCCCGGCGTGCTACGGCAGCGGCAAGCAGATTGTGGTCCGCAATTATCTTGCAGAGGCACTCCCGATCGCCGCAGGGAGAAGCGCGACATGTCCGCAGCGGGAGCACCTCGAGGCAATCATCCAACACTGTCGCAATGTAGTCGGCGCGCTGATGGCTATCGCAGACATTCGTTGATCGGAGTGGTTGCCAAAGTTTGAAGCGACAACTGGCCGTCAGTGCCACCTTGCCAACATCCACGCTCGTCACTTGATGATGACAATCGCCTCGGTGTCGTTCAAGGGCCACGTCCTTGAATCCAACGTGGTTGACTCGACTTTTTCGATCCTGAGGTTAGTCGTTATCGCCTTCGCCGTGGCCCGGATTCTGAAATGGTAGATCGCAATCAGGCCATCTGCGATCGGTTTCTGCCCGCCGGCAAGAGTACAAACGTAAGCGTAGGGCCTCCGCGCGGTGCACTGGATAGATTTGCCCGAATCCTCTGCCGCACTCCCGACCTCCGGAGCGTCGCCTTCCATTTCCATCAATTGCACCGGGAAGACGACCTCCCACTTCAAGGCGACCGGAGCTCTTGCCGGCTGCGAATTTGCCGAGATTTCTAGCGTCACTTTGTCGCCGGGCGCTTTCGTGACAGACGAGATGGCGGGCGTTTGACCGAGGACAGGTAAGCAACCGACAAGCAGGTAAGCGAGTCTCATGTCCGCGACACAACTCGCTGAACTCATCGAAGTGCGGCGAGGAGGATGCGATTGAGAGTTTTGTTAAGAAGGGGAGCCTGCCAACGGTACAGCACTACTCCAAGGCCCGTTCCTAGCGTATTTGTGATGATATCCGTCATGCCGGAGTCTCGCGTCGGAAGGTATGCCTGCAGGACTTCAATTGTGACGCTGACTGTTGCGCCGAGAATAATGGTAACGAGTGCTGGCCGGCTTATTGGTCCTGCCAAAGTCAGGTACGCACAGAAGAAGAAACCAAGAGGGATGAAGCCGCCGATGTTGATCCCAACGCTCTTCCAGTAGCTCCAGTTTGGGTGAAATTCCTCCCAGAGTGGCTCCAAGAATTTCTCGCGCAAGATCATGTATTGTTCCGGGATCTGCAGATCGATTCCCGAGCCGCTGCGGTCGTGAACGATGCGCCCCTGATGCTCGTCAAAAAGGTACAGCCCGAGAACCTGTCCATTTTGGCCAAGCTCGGGTCGCCCCTTTGTCGTCCAAGTTGCGAAGTGCCGGGAGACCTGATCAGGCGTAAGATCGTGGTTGTAGATCGCTAATCCCCGAAGCTGACCAGACCAAGAGTCGTTGTCTACCGGCGAGGTGCCAAGGACGAGTTGGCCCGCGAAGTTGGAGCTGGAGAAATGGAAGTCTGGTCGAGCATTCAGCAAGGCACCATTTACGTATGTCGACGTACCCTCGATTCCTGAGGTGAGAGTTAGGAACACCGGTTGCCGTTTGTGGAACACATCGGCAATGTAGATCTCCTCGGGCCTATTCTGGACGGGCTGGTTCAAATCCACACTGTGCACCACAATGCCCGACTGATATCTGCGCACCAAGAACTGCAGAGGGTGTTTTGGAGTAGAGAAAGCCAGCAAGGTGTGTTCGCTGTTGGTACGGTCCGGTCGTACCCATATCTCGATCGCGCCGGATGCTTGGTCTGCCGGGCCCGCGGTCGTGAATGTGCCGCGGCTCAAGATGGTTCCGTGACGACCGAAACGAAGCCCGCCCTCACCGGTAAGCCAACTCACCTCGTTCCCGGGGGCATGAAATGGCCAGAGCCCGGCCACCAAAATGCCGCATAAGATAAGGATGCAAAGCACAGCCAGGATCCTCAGTTCGACGGCGCTTTTGCTTGGGTCGGCCATGACAGTTTTTCGATGATGTCTGTCTCCGCGTGAGCTTCGCAGAGATTCACGAGATTCTACCGGCAGAAGCACAAATTTGAATCCTTGGTGCGCTAATTCGGAAACCGATGATGACGCGCGGGGATTGAGCAGCCTCGAATCACGGCGAAGGGTGGGAATCAGGGGCGGACGGCGTGCGGGGATGTATTCCTGCCAACGAAACAAAGTACTGGACTGCAGCGTCAGAATAGAACTATAGTACCAGTACGGACCTCGATGTCCGAGAGAATGCTGAAGAAAGTGCCGACGCAGTTTGGCTGTGCTTAAGGGATATCCCTCAATGGGAGTAAGTCCTTTCGCATTGGAGAGTTAACCCATTCTGCTAGTCTAACTGCGGCGACTCCGCGATGGGCCGACGAGGGCAAGGATACTATACTAAAGCTTCGATGAGTACGAGATTACCATTGGGTTACCAGAACTAGTAATCATATGCGTCCTGAACTGACAATCCTTCTGCGGGTTCCCCGCAGCCTACTACTGATTGCCGGCTTGCTGTCTTTTTCGCTTTTTAGCTGGGCTCAGATCGGCCTGGTCCACGTCACATCTTGCGGCCCTCAGACGTTTCCAGCAACAACCTGCACGATCCCATCTACGGGAAGCGGGAACGTGCTCGTTGCGGCGTGGGCATCAGAAAACGGGGGAGGCGGAACGACGATCGCCAGTGTGACAGATAACGCAGGCAACGTCTATTCGGAGGCAGGGGGCGCAAGGGCAACGGACACGAGCGCCAACACGATGGCGGATATCTGGTATTCCGAGAACAGCGTGGCTGGCGCCACCGTGGTTACGATTACTCCAAGTCCCTCAGGAACCGCGGGGACAGCCGTGATTTGGGAATTTTCGGGAGTGGAGCCCTACGCACCCCTCGATCAAACAGCAGTGTTGAACAGCCAGTCCGCTACGACGACGCCCGTTGGGGCTTCCGTTGTCACGACATCCCCGACCGAAGTGGTGATTTCTGTTGCCAATGCGCAGGGAACTGTAACTGGCATACACGCCGGCAATTCTTTTTCGAGCGACTCGACAGCAGCTAGTGAAGGTTGGGCTCATCTCATCGCTTCCTCAGCAGGCACCTATGCTCCACAGTGGACAACCAGTACATCTGGAACCTTCTGTTCTAGCACTGTATCCTTCAAAGCCTCCAGTTTGAGTGGTGGGGCCTGTGATCTAAATCAGGATGGCGTTGTGAACGTCGTAGACGTACAATTGGCCACCAACATGGACATTGGCGTAATGGCTTGCCCCGCCGACCTGGATGGTGGAGTCTGCGGATCAGCTCTGGTGCAGCAGATCGTAAGTGCCGCCCTAGGCCAGGGATGCTCGGCCACGATCACCCATTCTGTGTCCCTGACGTGGACAGCAAGCACCTCTTCGGGCGTGACTGGTTACAACGTCTGGCGAAGCACAACGTCCGGTGGCCCGTATACGCAGCTGACGACAGTGGCGGGGACCTCTTACACGGATAGCAGCGTATCGGCCGGTCAGATCTATTATTACGTGGTGACGGCGGTCGATGGCAGCAACCAGAGCGGCAATTCGAATGAGGCCCCGGCGACTGTTCCGACGGATATCTGAGCCAGCGGAACTTGGATGAGGCACCGCGCAACGTCGCACTCGCGCGTTCTATGCAAAGTGTCTACCAAGCAAATCCCCTGCTGTACACAGGACGCGGTCCGACAAGTGGGGGAATAGCCGTTTCGCCACCTGCTCCTTCCAGTCTGCACGCGCAGGAATGACCAGTCGGTTCGCTGATTTCGCAGCTGAAAGGCGGGAGTACCGGAGCTCGGAGCGCGTTGCACCCCAATGATCTTTGAATGTAATGAGCCCTGTGTGCCCCCATTCCGACCGGCCAAGGTCGAATATACCCAACCCCTCCCGCTTCGCTTCTAGAATTGATCTCCAAAATAAGAACTGCATTCCACCCAGGCGGTGGAACTGCGCGTCGGAACAACCGTACTTATATACCAACGAATCTTTGTGACGCAGCGTAAGAATTGCAGAGATGGATTGCCCATCTTTAAACGCCACGCGAATCTTCAAAGCAGCTCCAAAGCAATCGATCAAGTTCTGGAACCATCTCATCGGTTGTGGAGGGGTATTATGTCGGCGCCGCGTTAGGAGCAGCAGGCGATAGAAATGGTCGAGCAGACGCTCAGATCTACCTTCTTCATACGTCAGTCCTTCACGCTCCGCACGGCGAATCTTTCTTTGCGTTGAGTTCTTGTGAAAACCGCGAAACAGCGTATCGACGTCGTGTCTGAGATCAATTTGATGGGAACAGTAAGTATAAATCGAGTCGGATCGATCCGTGATCGCATTCACATCATGCGTTGCCCGAATTTCCGCATAACGTGTCCCAATCTCAGGCAACTCGTGTTGCAGCGCCAAAAGGACAGCATCGACGTCAGTTCCTTCACCGACCAGCGGGTCGCAGTGGTCTGAGAATGGCAGTGACACCAGACGCCGTCCTGTGATCCAACTGTTCACGCGACAAAGTACGATGGCGTCCTCCAATTTGGCGTCCGGGGGAGACGTCGTGAAGGCAATCGGCTCGTAATCAAAAGTTCGACGAAGCGCCTCCAGCCACGCGGGCGTGTGGAATGTAGATGAGCGCGGGTGTAGACCGATGAATTCAACCCACCGAGTATCCTCAAGAGGCTGAATCTGATGAATCTGAGTGCGGCTTCGGTTTACGATCGCCTGGCTACGAAGTTCTTCGAAGGGCACAATCTGCAGAGTCAAGGCTTCAAAGACCTCGTTTCATGGCCAAATAGGGGAGAAGACCCAACTCCGCTAAACCAGGGAGGGGGTCCTCGCGACTGAACACGGCTTCCACATCGTAGCTCCACAGTGAGCGCACGTAGGTCCGCCAGTCTTGGCAGCCCTTCAAAATCTCCCGAACACCCGTCGGCAAGTCGGTGACCAAGCGAATCCAGCTAATTCCTGCTCGGCCGCGACAGCTTTGCACCGATTCACCCGCTTGGTCTGCGAAAAGAAGATAGGGGAAGTCAACGCCGGCGTTAGATCCGAGCGAGTGGTAGCCCCAGGTGCGCCCATTGACATCGAGAAGCCTGTACTGACCATCACGCGGGTCGAGCTTGTACTCCACTTCGACCAATCCGTGATAGTTGATCGCTCGCAGGAATCGCTCGGAAAATTCCTCCAACAATGGTAAGTCGATCGTTTCGACGAACGTGCTGGCGCGACCGAACTCGGGCGGATGCTGGCGGGTCCGTCGCACGACCATGCTTCCGAGCGCTCGACCGCCTTTAAAGAAGGCGCAATAAGCAAACTGTTGAGATCCACCTCCAGGAATCAAGTCCTGAATCATCACTTCACCTGGCGGAAGCTGTGCCGACGCCTTTAGAAATTTTTCCGAGAGCTCGGTGCGGCTATTGGCACGCCACGCTTTGGCCTTCATCGCGTAGAAAAAATGTTCTTTGATCGCCGGTTTGATTACGAATGGCGGGACGCCGCGAATAGCTTCAAGATCCTCAAGACTTCGCGGATACCAGGTCTGTGGTGTAGGAATGCCGAGTTCATTCGCAAAGCGGTAGGTATTGCGCTTGTCCCAAACCCACTGCACAGTGTTCCAGTCCGGGGTTGGAACTCGGAAGAACTCTGCGAGCACCGACCGGTATCGGGAGATAGCGGCTACTGTTTCGTCTCGCGTAGGGTACAGCACCCAACCCCGCAGTCCCAGTTTCTCGCCTACGTGCAAAAGAGCATGCACCGTTTGCTCCTCGTTACGCAGATTGTGCACGTGCACGGCGTGGCTAGTATATCGCGAGAAACGTGCGATAGAGCGCTCATCATCTATTACGCAGACAGGAATTCCGCGCTGCCCCAGGCTCCGGACGATTCCGAGGCCTTGATAGTCACCGCCGACCACAACGGCTCCGCCAGGCCTTACGGCCCAGTTGGAAGCAGCGGTGAATTCCCTAGATGGATGGGACGCTTCGACCATGGCTAACGAATTGCCGTTCTCTTGCCGCATCAGGTTCTCTCACGATATGGCGAGTAATCGCGC
Organism: Bryobacterales bacterium; assembly: GCA_963772905.1. Lineage (GTDB taxonomy): Bacteria > Acidobacteriota > Terriglobia > Bryobacterales > Bryobacteraceae > Palsa-89. The sequence goes on from CAVYZD010000004.1 coordinate 680,381, forward strand.
GCGAAGCATAGTGCGTGCCGGAAACAAACTGCATCAAAGGACCGAAGCTCCAGGCCGCCGGCGCTCCGAGGAAGTGCAAGCCTGGAACCGACGATTGAAGCCCCTCACCAAGAACCGGATAACCATTGGCACAAGATATCGATCCGAGGATGCGCGGGTTCAAGAACTCGTACTTGGACACGTTCACTCGATACCCGGTACCGAGGAGGATATGGTCGACGGTTCTCTCGCTTCCGTCATCGAGCCGAACCGTGACTTCATTGCCCCGCGGGGTGGCACTTGCAATCGATCGTCCCAGTCGGATCGGAACGTCTTGAAGCCTTTGCACTAACCAGCGTGCGCCAGCCGGGCGAACAGATCGCTTTCTGAGTTTGTCTTGGAGACCCCGCGGCAAAAACCTCAGCAAATCTGGACGCGCCATCAGCTGGCTAAGACCCGCCGGCCCGACATCCGTAGGAGCGTATAGCAGTTGCCTCGTGAATTTGCCGAGTCGATGATGAAGAGTTTTGGAAAGCGCACCCTGAAGCCAATGGATCCGATGCGCGCGCCCGACTATTTCAACTTCCGCCCCGCCTTCATGCAGCAGCGCACCCGATTCAAGTGCACTTTGGCCGCTGCCGACGACCAGGACCCGCCTTCCGGCAAAGTTGCGAAGATCTCGATGTTCTGAGGCGTGGGTTGCCTGAGCACGCGAGAGGTGCTGAAATTCTGGAGGGCGCCAGGCAAACGATCCTATGCCAGCGGCGATAGCGACACGGGATGCATGAACTGTGTCGCCGTCATCGGTACAGAGGCGGAAGCCCCTTGTTGCAACGTCAACGCTCACAATTTTTCGCCGATCCAGGTCGGGCACTGCACGCTGCTGATACCACTGGCCATACTGAACAAAGCGATCAAGCGGCACAGGCGCAGAAAGGTGACTCCCACTGGCAGATCCGTACGCTTCCAGAGTCAGCGAGTGCGTGGGATCTGCTATCTGGGTTGCAGTCCAGTTGGAGCGTAGGAGCATTCCAGCCGGCATGTTTAGGTCCCAAAACGACATAGGCTCGCCAAACACAGCCACTTCGAGGCCTTTAATCGTCCGCAAGTGGGCGGCGGCAGCAAGACCGTAAGGACCAGCGCCTATAATTGCTATGTTGCACTTTCTCATAATGTGTTTACTCTGAACGGCAGTGCCATCCCCTTCATCTAGCCGGCACCAGGAGGCTGTATCCGCCTAACACCCGAACGGTGAAATCCTCGTTAATCGCGAAACACACCTTTCTCGGTAACACGGCAATCTTCTGGATCATTTCTTTTGCAAGCTCGATGCACCGAGGCGTATATGAGTAATCCAGCAACTCGTAGTCACATTCTGATCGGTGCGTTCTCAAGCGGGCGTGGCATGCGGATTCAAAGGCCGGCGATCGTCTCTCTGACGATTGGTCGCTGCTGAATTTGCAATGCATTAGGATCACTCTCGCCCTTTTGGAGCGCGATCAGAAACGGCACTAACAGGACCAGCGATACCAGTGAGAATGGCAGACCTCCGTATTGATGGAGCTTGCCATAGAGAAACCCCGGGTTCACGTAAACACCGAGACATGAAATAGTCACAATCCGCACGGCATTCTTGAAAATGACGACCGGAATCGTGAAGAGGCTAAAAAGGGCCTTCCTCCAGTTGGAGCGAAGAAATACATACCCTGCCAGAATGCTGGTGATGAACAAGGCCAAGCTCGAACGTATACCGCTGCATTCCTCCGCGATTTCGATCTCCACACCAGGCAGTAAGAACTTGAAGTGCCGCCAAAGGACTGGCACGCCCAACAGTCTAAACAGGGCATAGGTCATGACTGCCGATCCCTTTTGCAAAGCCAGAACAATGTTGTTTAATGCAACGGTTGGAATAGGAACCATCAAGAGGAGAAACAGCCAGGGAAAGAGAGCAGCCCGGAAGGATTGCGCGCCATAGCAAAGTATGAACACCGCCATCCATACCAGGATGATCGCCAGTACGACAACAGACAATCGGTCATTTGAATTGAGAGGAAACAACTGCTTTTGAGTTAAGTAAAACAACCCGATTCCAACGGCCACTAGTGGCACGGGCTTGGAACAGCAATATTGCGGGCGGGTGAAGATTCTCTTCCGTTGCAGATAGACTAGGGAGACGCTGATGATTGGTATGAGTAGGGCGTGCGAGTACCTGGCATCCCGGAAAGAGAGAGCGACCAACGAGCGTAATGGCGCTTGAAACAGCACAAGCGAAAACATCGAGAAGAGTACGAACCACAGGTCACGGGGCGCCAACCGTGCCCAGAGTTCTCGCCAATGTTTGTACGGATCGGAGCGCACGCCTATACGTCGTCTTCCGGTTGCACAGACTGTAACATCAACGACGGTACTGGACTGGTCATGAAGTGTTGATTGACAGCGAAGAGCGCCAATTGCAAGCGGCTGGAGACACCCACCTTGCCGAAGATGTTGGTGAGGTGATGCTTCACAGTACGTTCGCTGATAGCAAACTCTTCCCCAACTTCCTTGTTTGACCGGCCGCTCGCGATTTTGGTGATGATGTCCACTTCGCGGCGAGTGAGCCCATAATCCTTTGGCGACTTTGTCCCATTGCCGTAAGCTAAGGATTCGCGAAGTGCCTCGACCAAGACCCCCACGCTCTCCCTTTCCAGCCAGTATTGGCCGGCCATCACGCTTCGAATGCTCTTTAGCAAAACTTGCGGCGTCGATCGCTTGAGAACTACGCCATGTGCTCCAAGCCGGAAAGCTTCCACCAAATTCGCTTTCTCGATCGCGGTTATCATCACAACGAGCCGCACCGGAGGCAAGTGACTTGCGGACTCGTTCAGGGTCTTGACTTCAAACCCTTGAGATAGTGCGAAGTCAACCAGAAGTATGTCAGGTCTGCATTGACGAGCCAGTTGCGTGGCTCCATTAACGTCGGACGCCTCGCCAACAATGTGAAGGCCGGGTTCGGATTCGAGCGATCGACGCAGGTCCTGGCGAAAAGTGGAGTGCTCGTCGGCAATCACAAGTCGGATTGCATGAGGGTCATTGCTCATGAAGTTATCCTAAAGTCGCCGATTCATTTATCAGGGCAACCTTTTCACAGACAGAACTAAGCCGGGCTAGCGTGTAGAGGGGGCACGCCAAATGGGAACGTCGTGCGAGAAACCATGCCTATTACTCTGGAGGGTCGAGCAGTGAGTGCTTGGCCGGGAGGATCGGCCGGGTAAGCGATTCCTTCCTTGTCTCTGCGCGTCCTACGACCTTGACGCCATCATTTCCAGAATATCCACTATAGCCGTAGTATCCAGAATACATTCGATCGAGGCCCTCTACAGCATTGAGGACGATGCCCAGCACACGCTGCCGTCCGAGAACCGCGATGGCCTTTTCGATGGCTTCGCGCGGCGTGCGCCCTTCCCTCGCCACCAATAGAGTGGCGTTTGCTTGTCGTGCAAGCGATAGGGCGTCAGTGAGGGGGAGGACAGGCGGAGAGTCGATCAGAATCCAGTCGAAATGCGGGGATAGTGCTTCGAGCACGTGGGCGAAGGCTTCGGTTTGCAGCAATTCGGTGGGGTCGCTGCGTGGTTCTCCAGCGGGTAACAGGTACCATCCTAACGGTTCGAGCCGCCGTAGGGTCGAGACAGGATTCAAGCGACCTTCGAGGCAGTCTGCCAGACCTGCTCGTTTCTCGATGCCGAGTTGTTCAGTCAGAGTAGGACGATGCAAGTCAGCCTCAATCAAGAGGACGGTACGCTTCCCTCCTTCCGCCAGCGCCGTTGCAAGGTTCAGCGCGATTGTGGATTTTCCGTCCTGTGGCAATGGGCTGGTGATCTGAATAGTCTTCAACTTCCCCGCGTTCCAAAGGTCTCGCAGACACATTCGCAGGAACCTAAACCGATCGGCCCCTGCACTCCGCGGATCTGTGTGCATCACAATGCGGCTACCTGGGTGCACTTGCACCTCTTCCACGGATATCTGATCAAGCTGAATGGCCTTCGCAAGACTCCCTGAGGCCGCTTCGACTGAGGATAACGAAGCATCGCTTGCGGGCTCAGAGAGCTTCTTGCGAAGGTCAAAGAAATGATTCAAGGCATTAACTCCCGAGGCGATTTTACATTCTTCATCAACGTACGAAACAGAAGCGCCGGATCCAATCGGAACCGGTGCGCTCTGGCCCGAGAAACGAACTAGGGCACGCTTTGCCGAGTTTGGATTTCGTTGTTCTATTGCCGCTCGGTGTTTCGATCGATATTTGAGCTTGATGGTGATTTGCATTCATGGACCGCACCAGTCCTCTATCTGCCCACTATTTGTGCTTGGCTAAGTCTCGAGCGTGGCGCTCCTTAGCCGTGCCTATAGAGGTAAAACTCGTACAACTGAGCAAGCAGCATGGCAAGGACCAGTCCCGATCCTGCAACCCACTCGAACGCTTTTTTGCGTGTACGTGAGCGCTCTTCGTATGAAGTGAGCAACAATGGCACTCCCACCACGAGTGGAAGTGCAAAGCGCTGACTTAAATCGTCCTCAGAGTGGAAGGAGCTATCCGTAATGCTCATCAAGAATGCGAGCGCAAGTCCAAGGCCGATACCGGCCGCCGCTCCACCGAGGCTGACTTTGATGCGGTTTGGACTGGAAGGCACAGTGGGTAAGCTGGGTCGATCCACGAGGCGAAACTGCTGGCCCTCTTGGCGTTTTTCCAGGTCTGCTGCCATTCGCGACTGTGACTCCTTAGCCAACAGGTCCGTATAGTCTTGCTTCAACTGGTCGTAGTTACGAAGAATTCCAGCGATTTGCTGCTCTCGCACCGGCGTCGCGTTCAGCCGACGTTGGTATTGATCTATTTCGTCTTTCAAACGCTTCTCATCTTTGGACAGATTCTCGATCTCCAGTCGATTCGCCTCCAACTGACCACGCAACTGTCCGAGGGAAGTGTCTCCTTCCGGTACAAGTGAAGCAGTCGCGGCCATTGCGTCGGCGGGAGGCGACTTAGTTCCGGAAGTCCTCCAGAGTTGCAGCGACTTAATCGAAGCTTCTACTCGGGAAATCTTCTCGTCGAGCTTCAAGACCGCGGGATATTGTGGCGTATATTTATCCAGTAATTTCTCCCTTTCGGACTTAAGGCGAGCGAGGTCATTTTCCACGGTTGAAAGCCGATATTCACTGAGAGATTCCAGATACTCCCGCTGTTCACCTGCCCGACTCAAACTGGTCATCGTATTTTGAAGCTGTGCTTGCAAACCAGTCATGATGGCTAGGTTTCCGGCCTGCTGTTCTGGTAACTCGCCCAGATGCTGCATCTTGAACGATCGGACCTGCTCTTCTGCATCCGCCAGTTTGCTCTTCGCCGTTTCCAATTGTTCCCGCAAGAAGTCGGTCGTAGTCGTGGCTTGGTGTTCCCGTGTCTCGACGTTCTGTTCAATAAATAGTGAGGTTAACTTGCTGGTGACTTCCTGAGCCAATTGTGGGCTACTTGCGATAAAGGAGATCTTAAACGAACTAATGTCCTTTCGCTCCGATGACACACTCTCGATCGGTTCAATCCCGATATCGTGTCGCATCAATCCGAGAAGAGATTCCGGGGACACGCGCTGCCTCTCTTTGGCGTAAAGGCCGAATTCGTCAATGATCGCAAGCAACCTGCTGCGCGACAAAACCTCTTCCGTTGTGGCCTGGAGAGCTTCCCGGATGTTCGTTGTGCTCGTGGGAAGGACATAACGCTCGGGTACTTGCTGCTGTACGACCAAGAGGGTCGCTTCGGAAGTGTAGCGGCTTGGAATCACCGATAGCGCAATAAGGACTGCAAAAGTTGTCACTACAGCTGGCAGTATTACCCACCAGCGATGTCTGACAACGATACCCAGAACCCTTTCTAGGGTTTTGTTCAGATTAGCTTCGGCTTCGATTTCCGGCAAACTAATCCACCTCGTCCAGTATGAGATCTTGCATTGTCCGTTTTTTGGGGGCGCTCACGCTGTTCTTCCAACTTGCTGACCTGTAACCGATTTTGCAGACGCTACTAACTTTCGAGCCCACATCCACCCACCGATTCGATCATTGGATGCAGTTCGATTACCATAAGACAATCCAAAGAACCGTTGTATTTTCAGCCTCTTGCGCTTTGTGTCCTTTACTAATGTGGCAAGGATTGCGCTCGAGTTCCAAATTTATGGGACTAAAGTCCCATCGGCGAAGGGTCTTCTCGGTCCAAGAGGCCGCGAATTCCGGGCGCGCAAAAGGTCACGCCTTTAAAAGAGCTATCTGTCTGAGCAAGCGAGCGATATCGTGCTCCAACTCCGTCTTGTCCACTGCTAATAATGGGCGGAGCTCCCGTAGTTCGTCATCCGTCGCGATCGTCTGCTCAAAGTCCGTACTGTCGACCGAGTATAAATACGGCATCCCGATCTGAGCGCCCCCGTCCAATTCGAAATCCCATGCCTCCGCGAGAGAGAGCACCTTCGACAAATGCTCTTTGCTAGACGCGATGCGCTGCTCAAGCATCGCCAGATAACGTCTCTTGCGCGTGCTGGGCTGTCCTAACCGTTCATTGGGCTCGACGGAACCTATGAGTTCGCTATTCATCATGATTCCTCTTCTCTGGGGGGTCGATCTAATGGCACCGCGCAAAGAACCCGAGCCGAAACCCCTGGCGCGTGCGAATTGGAATGATTTCCTGGGGGCCCCCACGACTTACCCGGGGCGGTGGCGGAAGTTTGATTCAAGATATGAGATTCGGTGCTCTTGGAGTACCAGGCACTTTGCTTGCGACGGCTCAGAATGCACGCGCTCACCAAATCCGGTTCCTGCCAAGGGATATCGTGATAACCAGACGACAGAAATGGGCTAGCCGCATCCCGTATCCATTCCTGCGGAAACAGCGTAATTGTGTCGTTCTCAGTCACTCTGGGAGCTGGCTTGACCGTTTCCCCGGAGATAGCGGCGTACAAGGCTGCCGGGAGGTCGCGCCGAGGCCCAAGCGTCAAGTGCCCGATCTGAGTCAATCGAGGATTGATCTCGATCAGATGCGCTTTCCCATTTTCCTCGAGCATAAAATCAAGCCCGTGCAGCCCCGAAAGACGAAGGCGGCGAACAACCCGTTCAGCGGCAACCGACATTTCCTCGTTCTCAATCTTGCGTACGACCGTAGCGTGCCCTAAAGCTTGCACCTTTCTGATCACCTCAAAATGGAGGCTGGCCAGAACGCCACCGTTCCAGCAGGCGATCGCGGCAGTTGCTTCGCGCCCTCGGACGAATGATTGGGCGCTGACGATAGATCGGACACGAAGCAAGGAAGGCCGTAGCAAAGTGAAGTCCCCGTCAAGCAAAGCCCGCTTACCCGCCCGAGCCAGCGCCGGAGGAGCTGCCAGCGCGCGAAATGCGCGTTCGGCGTCCTCGAGGGTGTGAACAATTCTAACGCCGCGGCCACCCGAGGTTCCGTCTGCCTTGAGGACCAGAGGAAAACCAGTGCGGCAAGCCCACCTCCTAAGATCATCGAAATCAGTGATGACCGCGGTTTTCGGGCTACGTACGCCTTGTTCCTCGGCGAGTCCCATGAATGTGTTTCTCGCGAACATGACCGGGAAATGTTCAGGAGCACCCAGCGAGCGCTCGATCAGCGCACAAACTGTAGCTCCAGATTTTCCGTTGGATCGTTCCCTCTGGTGCAGCTGGTGTAATTGGAGCGTGGCGAGATCATCACCCGGGATGATCAAATCCGGGCGTGCCGTGGTTATCGCAGCTGCGAACGAATTCAAAGGCGCTAGGGCATGATACGCATGAATCCGTTGTGTGATGCGCGTCTGGCTTAGAGGGTGCCTTGAAGGACATACTGCTTCGACCGCGAAACCTGCATTGGCCAGCGCAATTGCCATACGGGCAGTGGGCACCCAACGAGTCGTAACAGCGAGGAGGACGATCGGTTTCAATTTGCAGGAGCCCCGTATTTCTTTGGGCGGACGGGTAAATTAATGACAGTTGGCCCGGGTTAGGGCAAGCACCGCGAAGGCGGTTGCCGCGTCGCTCATGAAGTGCGCCGTACCGGAAGACGGGTCATGCCGTTTGTTCAAGGAATAGGCGGGCCATCCCCCGTCTATCTGGCTCTGATTGTGCACCAGCCAAGCCAGCCCTCGCTGCAAGTGGATGTTCTGGCGAGGGAGGCCCGCTTCTTCGAGTGTAAACGCGATCAGACCGGTCGCGTACCCATCGCTCCTCGCGTCCAACGGCGTGCCGTCCGATCTGGCCCAAAGTTTGACGAGAGAGTAGAGACTCGTACCTTTCCAAGTCCAGGCCAACGAAGACAAGCTCCAGCCCCCATCGGCGCGCTGCTTGCTCAGAACTTCGTTGACGATTGACTCCCGCTGTTGCGGCTCAATAAGACCAGGCAATCTCGTCGACGCCCACAGAAGAACAACCTGATGGATGACGGGCTGCTTTGGAAACTCACGCGCGAGATAGCCGCGGAGCAGTTCGAGGTTGTTTCGAATCCCGGGGGCTGCGCGGTAGTTCTCAGGAGCAGTGCCTACTGCGATCGCCGCAAGAGAGGCTCCATAAAATTGCGAGTCGTTCGCTTCCCACGGCTCGTTTCGGAAATTAATCCACGGCCATGCACCTTTCGCATCTCCTGTTGTCTCTTGCAGCGCCCATAGGTTGTCAAAGGAGACCCGCGTGTCCGCGCTGAGCCTGCCATCTGGGGCATCAGCGCTTGCAAGGATCAGTGCATTGAGAACGGCTTCGGTCCCGCGCGATTTGTTTGCCTGTTCGCTGTAGTACGGCTTCACATCCTTCCAAAGGCGCACACGTTTAGAGACATTGTCCAGGAGCATACGTTCGGCCGGTGAGGGAGCTTGTTCAGCGAGCGGCGAACGAAGCAACGGCCGTGAGAGAGCGTAAGGCATCGCAGTGTGACATGAAATGCAGAAGGTCGCATGATCGCGGGCCGCCGCTGGCCAAGCCATCCACCATGCTTCTCTTTTGTCCAGGTAAGTCGCTGCGGCGCGCTGGTTCCAGGAATTGCACACGCTTAGATCGGAGGGCGAACCGGTCGAACAAAAGCTTGCGCCGAGACAAGTGAGCAAGATTCCTTTTCCAAGTGCGGTCGGCTTCATTGGGGTGACAATCTTTGGAGCAAACAAACGCCTGTCCACGGATAATTGCCCGGCGCCCCTTTGGGCTCCGGTAACAACGACAACAATTGGGCTGGCGCCCGATTCAACCGCGCCGCGGTCTTCAGTAGGCCCTGAACCTCTTGCGAGTCCCACCCGTAGGGATGGAAGAACTTCGGGCCTTCGGGTGGTCCAAACTTAAAAGCAGCGCCAGCTTCGCTCAGTTCCTTTCCCGTAGTTCGCTGCATCAACTTGAGTTGTCCAGGCGAGGCTAGATCGATGATCCAGCTTTGGACGTGCATACCTCTCGCAAGGTCACCGGCCAATGATCCGACCGCCTCCGTAGTGAAATAGATGAGAAGGCCTTCAGTCGAAACGACTATCCTCTTCGCCTGTTGGTTCAGCTCTGCGAACAGTTTGCGCCGCGCATCCAGGTCAGATAAATCCAAAGGAATGCGCTCCAACTTGCACGCGGGTTTCTCGCCATCAAGAATTTCTTCCTTATAGGAAATGATCTCCGGAAAATCCACTTCGACCCACCGCAGACTGGCGGGCAACTGCATTCGATAGGGCCTGGCATCCAGCCCGGCCGCAAGGTTAACGACTAGATCTGCTCCGTGTTCGATTTCACGGGCGAGAAATTGATCAAACAGATAGGTGCGGGCGACCCAAGCCCATTCGTGCTTATTTCCTTCCAGCAGCGTGTTGGCGATTTGAAAGCCACGCTCGCCGGCAAGGCGCGCCGCAAACGGATCACGGAATAATGCATCCGGGCGCTCCGACTCCCGTGCTCGAAAATAGGCAACCCAGCGAGCAGTATCCGAAATGTTGCGAACCGAAGAAATGGACTCTTTCGTGACGGCCATGCTAAGTGTTAGTTCGAACTGTGGGGGCGGCGCAACCAAATCTCTCGCCAATAGGAGAATTCCCCGCGCGTGCAGCCACCAAAGGCGACGTGGGCACACCCACAATGGGCGCCTTCCAGATATACAGTATTGGTTACTTCTCTCATCTCGCCGGTCCCATCCACAATAATCTTTTCGAGCCGTCTCTCCACTCGTTTCTGTTGTCCGCAAAGCAAACGCATGTCAGGAGTGAATGAAAGGCCGCGGTTCCGCCCCGTCTCATTCAAGGTCTCAACAATGCCGTCCAACGTCTTGACTTCGATCAGGTCTCCAGGCTGTACATTCAGGCTTTCTGCAGGAGTGGATTTCTTGCTGCCGCGCGCATGTTGGCCTAAAAGTGCCCGGCGCAATCTCCACCAAAGCCAAATGCTGATGCGATGTGCCATTTCGAGCGCGCCGCAGTTGCCTGCCCGGACTTCAGCGATGCATTTCTTGAACCGCGCCCACTGAGATAATTCGGTGGTCACTTTCAATATTTCGCTCGCTTGGCAGAAGTACGTGTTCGGACCAGTGGAGGTCTTGAGACCCGCTCGGAGCGCTGCGCTATTGTCCGAAGTCACTCTTGAAGATTCGCCCGAACTGTCTTCGACTTTGCGCAGCCAAGCCGCACGCCAGAAAATCCTACAGGCTTTTTGGCACCCGTCATGGTCCGCGCCGGAGCAACGCAGATCATCCAGCAGGACAACGTCGTCAGTCGTGAACCCACGCATGGTTGAAAGGGTTTTAGATGAAGCGCAGGTCTTGATCGCTCGATTGGAAACGCGAAATTGCCTCCCACAGAACTCGATCATCTCCGGCATGAACGGCAGGTGATTCAATGTTCCCTCGGCGTTCAATGTGAGAAGAATCTCGTCGGGAGCCTTCACCTCCACGAGATCGCCAGGATGGAGTCCTGCAGTCTGTTTCATGGGTCGAATAACGCTGCTTCACCAGTGTCGTGACAACGTCAAGGCGGCCAAGGCGAGCATCAGCGGCGATTTGCCCGCCAATCCCACCACCCGCCGGAACTTATTCCATCCTTTCAAACAGAATCCGAACGGACGCCACATTGTTTCCCGGAGGACGGCGACCTTCCGAACGCGATCGTCTACGCGCCACTTGCAGGTAGTGCCGGCGGGGAAGAATCCGAGGTCGCCCGGCCCGAAGCGGCGCTCCTCGCCATTGTCATTAATCAAGAAGCATTCGCCGGATATGATCAGAATGGCTTCGTCCTTGCTGTAATGCCACGTGAAGCTGCCCGCGGTGCAATCCCAGACCACCACGTTCGCGGTCCAGTCATGACTTCTTATCATGTTCCTGCTCCGCGCTTGAGGCGCACCGCTTAAGATCCAATCCTGTGGGATCGGCTCCGGTTCAAGTTCGACCGTAGCCGGGGTAGCGAGTAAGATGTCTCTGGACATGGGTGCTCCGGGAGTTCAATTATCTAGGCCTGAGGGTGTTCTCAGCGTAAAAGTGCCGCCAGTAAGATGTGCTGCAAAGGTAACTGTGGGCGCTCGAGACGAGTCGTTGCAACATCTGCCTAATAAACAGCACGAACCATGCGGCTCTTCGGATGGAAGGCTTTCGGGAAGTCCGCCACATGGTGCGTAGCATTCGCAGCCGTTCCCAATTGTCTACGCGAATCCTGAATCCTTTGGACGCAATTAGCCGGTAGGTGTTCGCTTCCAAGCGCGCTGACCGGATGTTCTTTCGGAGGCATTGGGTCAGCGTCAGTGGAATGGCGTGCTGGACGACAGCATCAGCCGCAAAGAAGGGAGCTTCCCCACTTTGGATTAAATTCACGAGCAAGAGTGTGTCTTCACCCCTAGCGGCCGCTGGATCGAATAGTCCTTTTTCGATATCGACATTGACGCGTCTAATGGCGAAACCGGCAGTGTTCAGGTAACGAATGCAACCGTTGGCCTGAAGCATGTGTTCCTGAAGAGTGATGAGTCGCAATTCTTCTGCTCTTCCGGCTAGGGTCGAGCAATCCCCGATCAAGCGTAATTGAAAGGTTTTGTGGTCCGGGCAGCCGGTGATAGCTGCATTCAGAGCCGTCAGGCAGTTACTTTGCAGTCTCGAGTCAGCATCTATGAATAAAAGCACGGTTCCTTTGGCAACCCGAACGCCCATGTTTCGCGCGACGGAAATCCCGGCGTGGGGCTGCCTTACAGTAGTTAAAGGAAAGTCCCGTGCCCAGTCGAGAAGATGTTCGGGAATTGGAATGCCGCTACCATCGTCAACAACAATGACCTCGAAGCTCGGCCCTGACGCTTGTTCAGCCAAAGAATTCAGACATTGCTCCAGCAGGTGCCAGTCGTTGTAGACAGCTATGATGACGCTAAACACCGGAGTCGTACTTGCGCTTTGGTCCAGCTTCGCCATTTAGGATACCGTCACAGAGCTACAGTGGCACCTCGATCAGCGTTGGCCCGTCGCTCGCAAATCCATCCCGCAATGCCGTTACGAACGCGTCGAGCGAGTTAGCGCGCGTGGCTGGCACTCCCATTCCCTTCGCCAGGCTTACCCAGTCCAGGTCGGGATGGCCGATATCGAACAATTTGCGGGATTGAGGGCCCGGGTCGCCGATTCCGAGACTCGAAAACTCCCGCTTCAGCACTCCATAGGCGTGGTTGGCGAACACCACGGTCGTGATCTTGGCGCCCTCTCGTGCCATGGTCCAGAGGGCTTGCGCGGTGTACATGGCGCTGCCATCTGCGGTTAGGCACAAGACCCACCGGTCGGGACAAGCTACTGCGGCACCAACTGCCAGAGGCAGTGCGATCCCAATCGAGCCACCGGTATTTCCCAGCCAGTCATGTGGAGGAACCGCTTTTGTCGCTGCCATGATGCCACGCCCCGACGTCATGGACTCGTCGACCACGATCGCGTTCTCCGGCAGCAACGCTCCGATTGCATCCGCCAGACCAGCCAAGGTGATCTCACCGGTTGGCACCGGACGGCTGGCCGATTCACTAGACGATTGGCGTCCTTGTGGCGGCAGCGTGCTCACGAGCGCTTCGAGCGCGCCGGTCAAGTCCTCCCCAGCACGCGCCAGTGTATGAATCTCGCAGTCCTGAGGTGTGAGCATGCTGTCCTTGCCGGGGTAAGCAAAGTACGCTACCGGAGCTGACGCGCCCACCAGAATGAGTTGCTGAAACTCCTTCAGCTGTTCCTGGGCTTGCTCGAGGATGTAGTGCACGCGTTCTACGGTCGGAAGACCTGCTCCTCGTTGGAGACGGGCGAAGGGATAGGGAGCGAGTAGTTTGACGCCGGTGGCACGAGCGATTCTGCCGGCCGCCTGCAACCCTCTTCCGTACAGGGCGTTTCCCGACAACAGCATTGCGGTTCGGACGCCAGAACGTAGCATTATTGCCGCGCGTTCAATCGTCTCCCCAGGCGGTAGTGGCGCCAGAGGGACTGGAAATAGCGGCTGGGCCAATCCACCCTCGCTCCAGCTAACGTCCCCCGGAACAATCAGCGTTGCGATTCGCCCTGGCGCAGTACGCGAAGCTGAAATCGCTTCCGCCACGTCGACGCCAACCTCGGATGCACTGCACACAGTTCGCAGCCACTTGGAATAGGGGCGCGCAATGGCTTCGATATCACTGGTGAGCGGCGTGTCGTGACGCAGGTGATAGGTTGCGTGTTGGCCAACTACATTCACCATCGGTACGTGCGCGCGGCTGGCATTGTGCAGGTTAGCGAGTCCGTTTGCAAGACCGGGTCCCAGATGAAGCAGCGTGCAGGCCGGCTTTTCTGCCATGCGCGCATATCCGTCCGCCGCACCGGTGACCACGCCCTCAAATAGTCCGAGGACGCAACGCATTTCGGGCACTTGATCTAACGCGGCCACGATATGAATTTCCGAAGTCCCAGGGTTTGTGAAGCAGGTATCGATTCCTCCCGCCACCAGCGTGCGGACCAACGTCTCCGCCCCGGACATTCCACGTGCAGGCGTGAGCCGAGCACTCTTGGGCTCGATCAATGTTGTCGTCATTGCAAGCTCAGTGCGGACCTCAGATGACGAGTCAAAATCGACGCTGCACTCCGAAAATGTGTTGTGAGCATTCCGAGATGATCACCGGGAATAGTTTCCACGTCAAATTCAGCAGCCAGGTGCGCCCAGACCGGAATCGGGTCAGCAGGGAAGGATGAGGTGACTTCCGCTCGCAGGAATTTTATGCTGCCTGCATAAAACTGTGGCCGGTATCGCTTCAACGCCGAGTTGGCTTTGTCGCGAACGCGCCGCATCGCAGGGGCGAATGAAGCGCCCTCGGGCACTCGGTATATTCCAGTCCAACCCTGCACTTGCGAAGTATCACGACGAGTTCCGTTAACGGGCAGTGTCGTGGAGGCTCGGCGCATCGCTTGGTTGCACAACAGGCGTGCACGCTGGCCCATGGACAGATGGCGTGCATGTGGATACGAATCCATCATGGCGAGCAAGGCTATTTGCTCTCCCTTGTTGGATAATCGTTGCGCCATTTCGAGTACGATTAAGCCGCCGAGAGAGTGCCCAATAAGACAGTATGGACCGTGGGACAGCACTTTCTTGATCGCGTCAAGGTAGATTTCAACCATCGCCTCGATGGTCTCAGGAGGATTGGTTAATCCGTCAATTCCGATGGCCTGCGTTCCGTAAATCGCATTCGGGACATCGACATGGTTGACCAATTGGAACAGTTCCATTACGGTGCCCCCGATGCCGTGAGCGATGAAGATCGGCGGTTCCATCCCGGGCTTCAGCTCGACCAGTGGCGGTGAATGAAGTGCGCGGGGCTGTTCCAGTAGAGAGGCTAACGCTGCTAGGGTAGGCGCTTGATAGATCACTGTCGGTGGGAGTTCCCGGCCAGTCACTTTGGCGATCTCTGCAAACAATTTGATCGCTATGGCGGGGTCGCCCCCGCAATCGAAGAAATTGTCCTCGGCCGCTAGGGAGGATCGATCGAGTAGCCGCTCCCAAATCGGGGCCAGTGCATCGACCATCGGCAAACTTACGCTACTCGTCATGAATGTGCGAACTGCCAGTAAAGCTCTCGCGCCTTGCCGTACAAAGGACCAAACGGGAGCGAACGATCGTCGATGCGGGTTACCGGAGTAACTTTGGAATAGTTCCCAGTGGCGAAGATTTCATCCGCCTTCTGAAAATCCTGGTAAGTAAGAGTTTTTTCGATTACCGTCACGCCGCTGTGGCGGAGCAGCCCAATTACCCTCTGACGCGTTATGCCCGCCAGAAACGTTCCATTCGGGTTCGGCGTAAACACGACGCCGTCCTTCGCCATAAAGATGTTGGAAGTCGCTAGCTCAGCAACATTGCCGAGCATGTCGCAGACGATCGCGTTATCAAACTTTCGCGCGTGCGCCTCGAAAAGGGCACGGGCATTGTTGGGATAAAGACATCCGGCTTTCGCGTCCACTGGCATGGTTTCTTGCGTTGGGCGGCGAAAGGGAGACTGGGTGATCGAAAATCCTTTCGGCTGGCGTAATGGCGCCTCGTAGATTGAAAGACACCACCGAGTCGACTCGGGATCGTGGCTTTGGACCCACGGACCCTCTTTTTCCGCCCAATACATCGGCCGAATATAGAGTGCGGCGTCTTTGTCGAACTTTGCTATGCCTTCGTGTGCAAGCCTGATCCATTCTTCGATCGAGACGACCGGTTTCAAGTACAGCTTACCCGCTGAATCGTTGACTCTGGCGCAATGAAGATCAAGGTCTGGAGTGACGCCTTCAAAGGCCCGCGCTCCGTCGAAGACCATGGAGCAAAGCCAGGCGGCATGCGTGCGCGGACCCATGATCGGCACGTTGCCCTCGTGCCAATCCCCTTCAAAGAAGGTCCAGGTTCTTGACCATCCGCTTCCGAGCGTCACAGAACTCTTCTCCGTTACCAGCATTGTGTCAGCGACTCCTCACGTTGAACGGATGCGCACCCTTTGATTGCGCTATCGATTGCATCCTTTAGTTCGGCCGCCAGATGCTTTACGAACGGTTCGACCAACATCCCCGCAGGATAAACGGGCAGGACAAAGACGCGCTGGCCCCCTTGCGCCAATCGGTCCCATTTCAGATCCGGCTTGTTGAACACTCGATACTGCTTGGTGGGACGGAAGTCGACGATCGCACCGGGATAGGGTTTGGGAATGTACTTCCAGCACGCAAGGTCATTCGTCCGCCAGATCTTTCCAAGGATCCTCGAAGTCGATCCCGCCGCGCCCAGACGCCGCCGGTCAAATGCAGTCAACAGGATGTCTCGCCACACCGGGATCCGGCTCCGTAACACCTGGAGCTTCTCCTGAAAAAACTTGGCCTTACCGTCAGAATTGAGATTGAGCAGATTGGCAGCGTGGAAAATCACT
Organism: Bryobacterales bacterium; assembly: GCA_963772905.1. GTDB lineage: Bacteria > Acidobacteriota > Terriglobia > Bryobacterales > Bryobacteraceae > Palsa-89. The sequence goes on from CAVYZD010000004.1 coordinate 696,728, forward strand.
TGCTGACAAGTGTAGGAACTCCTGCTCCATAACGTGAGCGGAATTCTGTGCCAGTTCATGGTGTCAAACAGCGCTAGCAGCGCGACAGTTTCACCAGCCGCGTGGAGCTGCTGGGCCACCTCATAGGCAACGGTGCCTCCCATACAGTAACCACCCAGAAAATACGGACCGTAGGCCTGCACCTTTCGGATATGTCTTACGTACAGCGCAGCCATTTCCTCGATGGTTGTTAGCAGCGGCAAAGTGCCGTCGAGACCCTGCGACTGCAGGCCATAGAACGGTTGATCGCAACCCAAGTGCTGCGACAGCTTTTGATAATTCAGGACATTGCCGCCGGCTCCATGGAAACAGAAGAGAGCTGGGCGCGAGCCGGATGGTTGAATTGCGACGAGCGGTGACCAACCGGAAGACTCGACTTCGCCACAGACGATCCGAGCGAGTTCCTCGATTGTCGGCGCCTCGTATAACGTTGCCAGAGGCAATTTGATTTTGAATGCCTTCTCGATTTGGGCGAACATCTGCACGCCCAAGGACGAATCCCCACCCAAATCGAAATAATTCTGGTCGGCTGCAATAGGTTCTACCCCGAGGAGGCCCTCCCAAATGCGAGCGAGCTGCTTCGTGGTGTCGCCCATGGCAACGGTCACCTGTGGCTCCAGCTGAGTCATCGAGTTAGCTGACTTGTTTGATCAATCTTGGCCAGTTCATCCTTCATGACTTTTCCGGTTAGGGTTACCGGCATCGAATGGACAAACCGAATCTCCGACGGCCGCTTGTAGGCGGCTAGATGGAGCGCCATGTGGTTGGCCAGATCTGTGGCTTGCAGTGAAGAGCCTGGCGTAGGCTCAACGAAGGCAACAACTTCTTCCCCGCCATCAACACCTTTCACTGATCGGCCGATCACGGCGGAGCGAGCAACCGAAGGATGCGCGTTCAGCACTGCCTCAACTTCCGCAGGGTAGACATTCAGCCCGAAGCGCACAATCAGCTCCCGAGTGCGGCCGACGATAAAGAGATGGCCATCCTCCATGCGAGCCAGATCGCGAGCATTAAACCATCCCTCAGGATTGATGGCTGCCGCGGTCTCCTCCGGAGCGCGATAGTAGCCCTTCATGATATTTGGTCCACGCACCCAGAGTTCACCCACCTCTCCGTCGGCGACCTCCTGCCCGTCGGTCCCGACCATCTTGGCCTCCACTCCCGGCAGGATTCGGCCCACCGACGTGTCTGCTCGCGGAGTTTCGATTCGGGTCTGAGCGATGTTGGGAGAACACTCCGTGATTCCGTAACCGTTATGCAGCACCAAACCAAACACCTTCTCGACCGCCGATTTGAGAGCTGGCTGTAAGGGAGCACCGGAGGAGGAAATAATCCGAAGCGCGGGGAAACGTAGCGATTTCACACCTTTCAATCCGATGTAATCGAGCAACAGCGAAAACATCGAAGGCGAGCCGAGCAGAATCGTCAATTTATCATTCTCTAAAGCTGCCAGCGCGGCTTTGGGATCAAACCGTGGGGAAAGATAGAGTGTTCCCCCACTGAGCAAAGTGCCCAGAAGGACGACGGAGAGCCCCACGGCGTGGGACATTGGTAGCACGCCGTAAAGGCGGTCTGCTGGAGTCAAGGAGCGTATTTTCGCCGAAACGGAGGCCACGAACAGCAAGCCCCGGTGAGAGAGCATGACCCCTTTGGGAAGACCTGTGGTGCCGGACGTGTAGATCAGGGCTCCGACACGGCTAGCAACTTCTGCTTCGACAGACTCCGGTTCCGTGTCGTCGTTCGCTCCGCTAACGCCCACCACGCCCAAGCCGGCCCTCTCCGCGACAAAGGCGCCGTGTCGTTTGGCATGTTGCGCAGCGTGGTGTGAAATGTTCGTGGTGTATATGGTGAGACGAGCCCCGCAATGCTGGCGGATCTGGTCGACCTCATTTGCGGAGAGGCGCGCATTCACCAGGACCGGCCAGGCGTCGAGAGCCGCTACTGCCAGGAGAATGGCGACAAACACCCTGCAGTTCTCGCAGACAATCATGACGCGGTCACCGGGACGGACGCCCGAGTCGCGGAGCCACGCTTGAGTTTCCGAGAGTCGAAGAGCTAGTTCCCCATACCTCCAAGCGCCTCCGGCTTCAACGAGAGCGGGATGATCCGGAGACAACTCTGCCCACGGCGTCACCACATCGCTAATTCGCGGCGGGAGACTGGCGAGGATGTCTGCTACTTGCGCTTCGAGCATTGCTGTCTTGGCATCCTAGCCGGCAGCGGACCGTGCACGCCCAATTCCCGGCATCGCAGCAAATGTCAACTCTTCGGTTTTTCTCGACATCACGTACTGCAACCACTGTCGATATACGCACGCCGCCGACGTCCGCCAGGTGTTTTCCAAAGTCGAGGCAATCGGGGGTTCGGGGAATTCAGTCATGAGTTCTTCCGAAGGGTTATAGAGAGCTCGTTCTCGAAACGAACTCAGAAGCTCGATTGCGGCGGTATCGAAATATCCGGATGGCAACCCGGGATAGTCGCCTCTCTCTCCCTTCAAGAACCTTTTTACATCTCTGCGATATTCCTTGAAGAGAGTGAGCTTGCCGTATTCGGGATGCCCTTGGAAATGTACAAAAAGGCTTTTCCGTTTTTTCTTGACAAACAGGTCGACACCAGCGGAAGGCGATTCGCTTAACACCTGATACCCGCAGGATCGCAGCGCATCCGATCGCACTTCGTTCCAGCGGGAATGCGGGAATTGCAGGAGAGCCGAGGAGCGGCCGGTTAGCGGATGGTCACGTGTTGTATGAAAGCCAAAAACCCCGAATCGCTTGTTGCCCAGGTGATGTCGGGAAATGCCATCGCTGTAGAGCACACCTGCATGGGCTGCGAGGCAAGACAATATCGTCGATGCGGTATTCTCTTCGGCCCAGTCCAGAAGGTCCGCCAAGCAGCCCCAGTACGGCTCCTTCCTCAAATCGGATTGATGCGGTTCCGTGCCGGTGACAATCACCGCATCCAACCGGCGATTGCCAAGATCGTTGATGTGGAAATAGAAATTGTCGAGATGTTCCTGTGACCGGGCACTGCGCGGGATACCGGGTAGCGAGAAGAACTGGACATGCACACGGACTTGATCCGAGGCGGCGTCCAGAAGCTCCAAAAACTGCAACTCGGTATCCTCAAGCGCCAGGTCCGGCATGTTGTTGACCAACGCAATGTGGACGCACTCCGTGCGCCCGTTCCAATCACCAGAGCTGCGCGAGCCCTGGACGCCATGCATGACTACGGGCATGCGTTGCCTCCTGCCACTTCGAGCGCCTGATCCAGATCCGCGATGATGTCGTCAATGTGTTCGATGCCCACGCTCAGACGGAGCATTTCCGGTGTTACCCCGGCTTTCTTCTGTTCCTCAGGCGATAGTTGCCGGTGAGTTGTGGATGCAGGATGGCAGGATAGAGACTTGGCATCGCCCATGTTGACCATGCGCTTGAACAGTCGCAAGGCGTTAAAGCACTTTCTGCCGCCCTCGTAGCCGCCCTGCACGCCGAAGGTGAGTAGTGAGCACCGCTTCGCGCCCAAATATTTTTGGGCCATCGGGTAGAGCGGGCTGTCGGTGAAGCCGGCGTAATTCACCCATTCGACCAAAGGGTGTTGGCGCAAATATTCGGCTACTTTGCGAGCGTTCTCGACGTGCCGCTCCATGCGTAATGGCAGTGTTTCGACGCCCTGCAGTAACAGAAAACCGTTGAAAGGCGAAAGCGTGGCTCCGGTGTTGCGTTGACACACGGTCCGGCATCGCTCGACGTAGGCGGAGTCGCCGAACTGATCCACGTACACCACTCCGTGATATGCCGGTTCTGGCGTGTTGAGCATGTAGAATCGCTCAGCATGCTGGCGCCACGGAAATTTCCCGCTGTCGACGATCATGCCGCCCAGGGTCGTCCCGTGCCCACCCATGAATTTCGTCATCGAATGCACGACGACGTCTGCACCGTATTCGATTGGGCGTAGCAATATTGGCGTGGCCACGGTGTTGTCAACGATTAGAGGTACCCCGTGTTTGTGCGCCACGCTTGCTAACGCCTCAATATCCGCAACATTTCCGGCAGGATTACCAATGCTTTCGCAGTAAACTGCTCTGGTGTTTTCGTCAATGAGTCTCTCGACCGCGGAGGGATGGTCGCACGCTGCGAATCGGGCATCGATTCCGCGTTTTCGAAGGATGTGTTCAAAGAGAGTGTAAGTGGCGCCGTAGAGTTGGGGCAGCGAAACGATGTTGTTGCCCATCTCGGCGATGTTGATCACCGAGTACTCGATTGCGGCCATCCCCGAACTAACGCTCAGCGCATCAACCCCTCCCTCGAGCGCGGCAACGCGCTTCTCGAGAACCCTATTAGTAGGATTTCCGATTCGGGTGTAAATACTGCCCTGAACCTCGAGGTTGAACAGAGCTGCTCCATGTTCGGCGCTATCGAACTCAAACGCAATTGTCTGGTAGATCGGGACAGCCACGGCGTTAGTCGCCGGGTCGCCATCGAACCCTTCGTGAATTGCGATCGTCTCTCGCTTCATGCGGGGCAGGTCCGGCTATTCTGGATCGGTGACAAGGGCAGTCGCCGGAGCCCCGGCTCGCGCTCGCGACGAGGCTTCGATCAGTGCCTGAGTAAGACGCTCCGCGGCAAAACCGGCGCCAAAAGCGAAGCGCATCACCGGGCCGAAACTGTTTGCCGCCGCAATTCCCACGAAATACAGCCCTGGAACGGAGGATTCAAAGTTCGACGAGAGCACGGGTGTACCGTCGACGGCCTTGAGCTTCGAGCGAATATTCTTACTGAGAAATGCCAAGCGTTCGATCTGAACCTTATAGCCGGTCGCGGCAATCACATGATCCGCGATGATGGTGCGTTCTTCGCCATCGGCTGCGCGAAGGTGCAGCTGAACCATGCCATTCTGTGTTTCCGCGCGCTCGATAGTATGGCCAAGCAACAAAGGCACGCGCCCGATCACCATGTCCCGCGAGAACCAGCCTCCGGAAGGACCCAGCGTTCTTCGGACAAGTTCCAGACGCAGGCGTTCGGGCAAATAGTGAAAAGCCCACGGCGCATTCGCGAAAAAACGCGACCGCAACCCAGGACCAAGCCCCGATTGCGGATGCCGGATCTGCTGCCACCAGGATCGCCGCTTGCCGTTTGGCTTGGTGTGAAACTTCAGTTCTTTTCTGCGGCTAACCAGTTGCACATCAACGCCAGCCTGGTGTAGCAGCCCCGCCAAATCCAGCGCCGACGAGCCTCCGCCGATGACAACGACCTTGCGCCCCTGGAACGAATCGAGATCGTGATGTTGACTGCTATGCGAGAGCGATGCCGGGGGCAGATGCGCTAGATTGTCAGGGACATGTTCGAAATGGGTGATGCCTACAGCAAGCACCACCTGACGGGCTCTTAGGGTTTCGCCATCATCGAGCCGTACCAGGTATCCTTCTGGAAGACGATCGATGCTGGAAACGAGCTTGTCTTCAAGCTCCGGCGCCATTCGTTCTTTGAAGGCGAGCCCGTATTGAGTGAACGTCTCAATTCGCACGGGAAGTCCAGTGTCGCGGTACTCGATCCCGCGCTCAGCGCAGAACTGTTCTAAAGTGAATTCGCTCTTCGGTGCGTAAATGTTCGACGCGAAACCGTCCGACTTGAGCATCATGCCTTTCGGCATGCGGGCAGTCCAGCTATCCATCAGACGACCAAAAATACGGAACGCAATTCCCTGGCGCCGGAAATGCGCAGCGATGGACAGCCCATATGGACCGGCACCCACAATTACTACTGGCAATGTGGCTTTAGACATGTGAGGTGTAGATTACAAACGAACGAGTCATTGTGGCGGTCAGGCTACCGCCCTGTGAGTCCCATTGGCAGTCCTGGGCGCAGCGGGATGACACTGGGGAAAAGCACGTGGGTTTCCAACCGACGCCTGCAGGAACTAGCGTAATTTCAGTGGCTTAAGGATTTTGTTACTGAGAGGCAGGAGCGAACAAGGTGGACGATTCGGACTTAGCTCCAAATTGTGGGACCAAAGTCCCATTTAGCTCGATGGAGAATGGCGAAGATCTGACGCCTATCTCTCTGCTTCAGTCAGGGGTAGCTCACAGGAAACAAGGCATGCGCGTCTAAGATCCCTTGTTCGATCCAACTGCGTAGGCCTCGTTGACTTCGCTTTCCCGCAAAGAACTCAACTTCGTTGCATGGGTTTTCAAGCCGCTCGATGCGAAGAAGTTGGCAAGGTATTCGGTGATTTTTTTAGCGAGAACCTGAACATGAGGCTCCTGGACCATCGTCCGATGGCTCCCCGGCGATTCGACCGTCTCCAATCTTCCCAAGAACAAACGACTATATTCCCAAATCTGGGGAAGAATTCGGCCCAACATGTCATCCTGGGCGCTGAACAAAACCGCGCGGGTTTCTAATGGACGAAGTTGATAGTGATCTCTCGCATTGTCGAAGACTTTTTCTTGTACGGCCCAAGGCAGTTCGTTGATTGGAAGCTCGGCTTGCTCGAAGGCTGAGTCCAACGTGCTCCGAGATTTGGCAAGTTTGATTATTCGCTCGGTGACTCTTGCAGCACGTGACAATGATCGCTGTGAATGAGATGTCAGAATCCATCCTACCCGACCCCACGTCAACCGTCTCAGTCGGTACCGCAGAAGTGGCCTTATAAGCCATGAATCCAATACCAGGAGTAGCTCCACGTTCGTTCCTGCTCTTTGAAGTTGATGTGCCACCTCAAAGGCCAACAAGCCGTCGAAAGAGTGTCCCGCTAGCAAGCAGGGGCCCGAGAGTCTTTTGCTCCGAATAAGAGCCACATGCGGGGCAGCCAGATCTTCCAAACGTGGCAAAGCTGATCTTCTACCAAGAACAGCGGCTCGATAAGCCTCAGAAGATAATGGAACCTCTGTAGCAAAGACCGCTGGCCCCCCATCCAATTGCTGAGCCAACCGACACACTGCCATGGAAGCGTCTATAAAGAAAATGGCTCCTGAAGATGATCCTGGGTGCAACCGTATCAAATGAGGCAGCGGTTTGGCATACTTGCCGTCCCGGAGAACTCTTGCTATTGCCTCAATCGTCGGGTTCAGGAAGAATATCTGAAGCGTCAAGCTGACTTTTAATTCCTTATTGATTTCGCTGACCAATCGGGCAGCCACCAGCGAATGGCCGCCGAGATCGAAGAAATTATCGCGCACCCCAATGCTTCCGACATCAAGAACGCGTTCCCAGATCTTCTGCAGATGCAACTCACGAAGGGTTTGAGCAGGGACCGGCTGCGCGGGTTCGCACTCCTCAGCCGCAAGCTGTGCGGTTGTCAACGCCCTGCGATCAATTTTTCCGTTGGGAGTCAGCGGGAAAGATTCTAGTATCGCAAAAGCTGAAGGAACCATATATTCCGGCAGCTTCTGCTTTATGAAATCCCGCAACTCCGAAGTTCGTAAGGCTGATTCCGTGCTAGATGGCACGATGTAGGCTTCCAAGCGCTTGTCGCCCCCGGAATCTTCGCGGGCCAATACCAAGCACTGGTCAACATTAGGATGCTGTTTGAGCACCGCCTCGATCTCTCCTAACTCAATGCGGAATCCCCTCACCTTTACTTGGTGGTCCATTCGCCGGAGGAACTCGATGTTACCGTCTGGCAGATATCGTGCCAAATCTCCAGTTCGGTAAAGCCGGCCCTCAGATTGCACGCCGAATGGGTTAGCAATAAATTTCTCTGCCGTTAGTTCTGGACGGTTCAGGTAACCGCGAGCCAAGCCGTCTCCCGCGATGCACAACTCCCCAGTTACTCCAATGGAAACGGGCTGGAGACCCGAGTCCAAAATATAGATCTTAGTATTGCCAATCGGTCGACCAATTGTGCAGGGGCCTTCGACCTGGCGCAGTGCAAAGGTCGAGTAAGTGGTCGTTTCTGATGGTCCGTATAGATCGTAGACCTTTCGAACACTCGTTAATTCGTAGATTCTTCGAACCAGTTCAGCCGGCAACGGTTCACCCGCCAAATTGATCGTGCGAACCGATGCCGGAACGGCTCCGATAAGGAGCAGCTCCTTCATAACTGAAGGAACAGTATTGATTAATGTCACTTCCGCTGCCGCGTGAACTTCGAGCAAATGGAGAGCATTCTCCACTAAGACGACTTTGCCGCCGCAGGTCAATGGCACGAACATCTCAAACACCGAGAGATCAAAGCAGATTGAAGTTGAAAATAATACACCAGCTAACTCCTCCGGTGAGAAGACCGAGTGCGCCCAGTGCACAAACGCGGCCGGGCTCCGATGAGAAATGGCAACGCCTTTTGGTTGGCCAGTCGAGCCAGAAGTGTAGATCACATAAGCCAGGTCGTTCGGCCCCACTGTACTACTGGGATTCGCCGTCCCGGCCTTGGAAATCGTATCACGTTCAGTATCTAAACAAACGATCTTACTATTGCAACCTTCCAACGATTGGCGAAGCCGCTCTTGAATCAGCACCACGCGCGCATGAGCATCCTCGAGGATGAAATCCATTCGCGCTTTAGGATAAGCCGGATCCAGGGGAACATAAGCCCCCCCTGCCTTCAGGATTCCCAATATTCCAACCAACATTTCCAATGAACGTCCTATGCAAATGCCCACGAGCACGTTCGGCCCTACTCCTAGCGTCTGCAGGTGCTGGGCGAGGTTGTTGGCGCGGTCATTGAGTTGGCGATACGTCAGCTGCTGGTCTTCAAAGACTATGGCTACCGCATCTGGCGTACGCTCGACTTGTTCTTCAATCAACTCGTGCAACAAACGGTCTTTGGGATAGGCAAGGTCTGTCCGGTTCCAGTCGACCAGTATCGACTGGCGCTCCTCGGAAGTTAGGAGCGGCAAATCAGCTAGGCGCCCGTCGGGATTACCTGCTACTGACTCCAGAAGGGTCTGGAAGTGCCCCAGCATTCGCGTAATGCGCGCATCGTCGAAGAGATCGGTGCTGTACTCCATTTCAAGCCAGATCTCATTTCCGCAGTCAGTCGCGAATAGCGTCAAGTCGAATTTTGAGGTTCTACTCTCTGCGAGAAGCGACTCGATTACAAGCCCCTCCAGTCCGATAAAGGATAGGAGTTGATCGCGGTCACGCCAGTTGAGCATAACTTGGAACAATGGAGAATAACTCAGGTTGCGCTCTGGTTGTATTTTGCGAACGACCTGATCGAACGGGACCGCGCGGTGGAGGTAAAGGTCTAGGGCCGCCTTTTGAACCTGAGCAAGAAGCCGACGGAAGGTCATGTCTCCCGACAACGCAGTTCTCAGTACCTGAGTGTGGAGAAGAAAGCCTATCAACTGCTGCAATTCTTTCCGATCGCGATCGGCGATGGGAATTCCGAGGAGGATGTCCTCCTGACCCGTGTAGCGATAAAGCAATGTGTTCAGTGCCGCTGCAAATACGCTGAATAGGGTCGTTTCTGCTCGTTGGCCCAGATCGCGCAAGGCTTTTGTAAGGGTCGAGTTTAGAACAAGGCGTTGCCTTGCGCCGCGATGAGAAAGTATCGGCGGACGAGTCCGGTCTGAGGGCAACTCCAAAAGTTGAGTGGCGCCTCGGAGATTCTCCTCCCAAAAAGCTAAGTCTTCGGCGAAGTTTGCTTCCGTGTTCTGTTGTACCTGCCAAGCTGCGTAGTCTCCGTGCTGGATCGGCAATGGTCGCAAGGTCGGCGATTCACCACGTGAGAGCATGCGATATAGATCCGATAGCTCCCTCCACAAAACACCCTCCGATGACCAATCGCAAATGATGTGGTGCATCATTAGAATCAAGACATACTCTTGAGGGCCTAAACGGAGCAACGTTGCGCGGATCCCCGGTTCAGATTCGAGGTGGTAGGGTCGCCGCGGCTCCTCGGTTAGCAAGCGCTCGACTTCGGCTTGACGTTCTGGAACGGTCGACGTGCTTAGGTCAATCTGCCTAACTTGAAGCGGCCAGCTGTCATGAACAACCGCCGTAGGTTCGGTGTCGATAGTTTGGATGGTCGTGCGCAGGATCTCATGTCGCTCTACGATAATGTTTAGGGCTTGCTCCATCGCGTGGATGTTAAGATCGCCCACCAACCGCACAGCTTCAGATTCGTTATAGACAGGCAGCCCTGGATTCAGCTGCTCCATGAACCACAGCCTTCCCTGAGCAGGGCTGAGGGGGCAAGGTACGGTGCGATCCCTTGCGGGGATCTTTGAAGGGCTGACAGACGACGAGACCTTGTGCAGCGTTTTGTCAATCTGCTGAACCGATTGATCAGTGGAATATTGACTGTTCGCTTGCCCCCCGCCGCCTAAGCGGCGCCTGATCAATGCGGCCTGCTGCTTTACCGTGGCGTGCTCGAAGAAATCCGACAGCGACAATGCTACTGGAATTCGGTCGCGAAGGATCGATACACATTGAACAGCCAGGAGCGAGTGTCCACCAAGTGCGAAGAAATTGCTTTCCGGATCAACATGAGTTCGGCAAAGGATTTCAGCCCAACTCTCAGCGATCACCGTCTCTATGGAGGGGGGTGCGGTCTGCAATCCGTTAGAAGCGCCCTGACCGTTCGTGTCCGTGGTTTTGGGCTCACTTTCAGACGAACCTGAACTCTCGACCACGAGTTGTGTGGCCTCGTCTCTGAGCCGTAGGCGCTGTACCTTGCCGGAAGGGCCCTTCGGTAAATCGCTCGCAAAATAGATCCGCGTTGGAGTCTTAAAGTGGCCGAGGCGACTCTCGCAAAATTTCAATAGTTCAGTTTCATCGCGAGCCACACCAGCCCGCAGCACCACAAAGGCGACGAGATCCTCGCCCATATAGTGGTCGGGAACTCCTACGGCGGCCGCTTCCAGTACGGCTGGATGCGATTCTAGGACGTCGTCAATTTGTCGTGGCGCTATGTTGACGCCGCCTTTGATGATCAGTTCCTTGGATCGCCCAACAACAAAAAAGTACCCGTCCTCGTCACGGTATGCAAGATCACCGGTGTGCAGCCAACCTTCAGTGTCGAAGACGGCTTCGGTTTCCTCGGGTTGCTTGTAGTAGCCTCGCGTCATGGCCTGACCACGGATCAACATTTCGCCGGACTCTCCCGGCGCTACCTCGATACCCTCTCGACTAACGATCTTCACCTCGAAACCCCAGGGGACGCCCGGAGAGCCGATCTTGTTCTCACCCGGAGGTAGAGGGTTTGAGAATACATTTCCGGCCTCGCTCGACCCCATCGCCTGAATCAGCAGCAAAGGGAATTTGTCCAAAAACTCTCGATGCAACGATGGTGCCAGTGGAGCTGATGAACTGCGGAGAAACCGGATACGTCGGAAGGCGGCCACACGACTTTCTGCCTTTGGATCCTGCCAATCGAGGAGTTGGGAGACGATTGTCGGCACAATGGCTGACCATGTGCACTGGTATTCGTCCAACCAATCCCAAAACTGGCTGACGCTGAAACGATGAGGAACGACCACGGATCCCCCGCTCATCAGAGTGGGGATGAGCGTCACGCACTCCGCGTTGATGTGATACAGCGGAAGGACCAAAAGAGAGCGATCCGATGACGTGAGCTGGTGTGCCGCGATGGAATTCCTTGCACCAGCGAGTATAGTTTCGTGGGAGTGAACTGCGGCCTTCGGCTGGCCGGTGCTGCCAGACGTGTACATGAGGAGCGCCGGAGATTCTGGCTCCGGGGCCACCAGGTCAGCCGACGCGATCGGCATTACGCTCGCCTCAGGGCCGTCGTCAACATCCGCCGGAACGACGTGCACCTTTCGTGCAACGTTGGTCATGACTTCGTCGATCAACGAGCGGTAGTCCTCGCTAACGTAGACCACCTTGGCGTCGCAGTGATCGAGCGTGTACGACAGCTGGGAAACGCCGGCGCGAACGTTCAAGGGAACAGCCACGAACCCGCCATACATCGCACCGAGGAATAGCCCCGCTGTAAACAATCCGTTGTCGAGCAGGAACGCGATCTTGTCGCCAGGTTCTAGTCCCGAGCAGAGAAGTTCGCTTGAGAGACGCTTAGATCTTTCGCACAGCGCGCGAAATGTTATTACCTCCTCGGTTTCGGGGCTGATAAGGAAGGATTGCTCCGGATGCATCTCGGCCATTCGGTCGATCAATTGGCGGATCGTCTTGGGTTCATTGTTGGGAGTCATGTTTCCTCTAGATGTGTCAATGCAGATGCTACCCACTTCGCAATCAATGGTCTTGCGGGCGTCCCCAGCTATCTAACGAGCGTCTCTTCAAGTCTTCGAACTTGCTATCCTGGCTGGGAGGTACTACGGCGCGAGACGCACCTCCGCACCTGCCACTTTGGAGCTCATAAGTAAGCCGGTCATGATCGAGCACTGCGTAGGCCAACTTTGCCCGCTCACTCCCTTTGCCCTCGATCCGCCAGGACTCCCCTTCGCGAACGAGGTTCAATTCGCCGCGTAGTCGCCACCATGAGGCTACCTCCCCAGGCAGGGCAATCCAGGTCTGTCCCTGTGACCGCAACTCGCAAACGAATTCCAAAAGTTCCGCGTAGACGCGTCGCGCTGATTTCTCGATGATGTAGTCAGGGTGAACAATGACGCTAATCAGACCGTGTTTTTCTCGGATGCGTGAGATCTGCTCCTTCCAAAGGCGAGTAGAGTAATCGTTCAGAATGTGGAACAGCGAGTAATCCTGTATCGTCGTGAGCGGAAGTTCAATCATGTCGCCGACCGCAAACGGAAAAACAGTGCAGCAACCGCCCTTTTGGGGGTCTAGGTGCGCAACATTGGGGATCGACATGTCGTAGGAGAACTTCAGGGCGTCGAACCAGTCAGCGTTTCGATACATCACGGCTGATCGAAAGCCTGAAGCCCCGAATTTTTGAGCGTACTGATTGATGAGTTGTGCGCGGCGGAAAAACTGTTCGCGATCGGCGAACAAACGACCATCATGATTGAGATCATGCACATTGATTTCGAAGCCTCGGCCGCGAATAAGTTGTAGCATCGACACTGAAATTGAATAGCGCTTTTCTGGCACGATCTGGAAAGAAGTCTTGATCCCGAAAGAATCATTCAGATCCATTAGCTGCGGACAAAAGTCTAGCCCAGGCTCGGTTTCTACGTCGTGACTAATTGTCGTGCAACTCTGAACCCCGTCCGGCCAGAACCATATGAACGGCAGTCTTTGGATGCCCTGAGCCTTCATTGCCAACACTAACAGTTGTTCCACAATACCTTCGACGCTAGTATCCACAGGCCACTTAGGAAAGGCACCTTTTTCGCGGCCGCGAAAATATAGTTTCTGGAGAAGCCTGCGCACTGACACTCCCAACATCGGTCGCAACGTGTAGTATACGTTTCTAATCAATCGAGTGGCAGGTAGAACCCCATCATCGTCATATGAGCTACCGACATATCGTTCATGACGAAGGTTATTCACAAGCTGAACCGGATCGAAAGTGAGTTGAACCGATGAATCATTTACGACAACGTGTTCGCCGGCATCGTGAAGTGACTCGGACGGGAACGTTTTGGGATCTCCAGAAGAACATTGTCCAAAGCAAACAGCCGGTCCGAACCGGAAGAACCCGTTGGCGTGAGACAACTCACCTGCTAGCGCGAAAGCCGCAATATCGTCGGGGCAACGAAACCTCTCCGTTAGGAGCTGAACCGCATTTCGTGCGCCACTCCCCGCGCGTAAGTTAATAGCCAGGTCCTTCACCTTTCGACACGTTCGACACGCTGGGGCCAGGAACTGCTTTGCTTGCCGCTCCTTGGGGCAAAGCCTTCCGATATGCCGCGAGTAAGTGTTCGACCGAATAGTCCCACGCCAACTGCTCTTCCACTCTCTTGCGCCCGAACTTCCCCATTGTCTCCCGCTCACCAGGATTTTCCAGCAGCCACAAGAGTTTGGCGGCGAAATCTGCTACCTGATTGTCGTTGCTGGCGTAGAGCGATGCGTCCTGCGCGCTGAACCTGCCCTCCTTTAGATCGAATTGTACTATTGGCTTGCCCAGCGCCATATATTCCATGATTTTGATCATGGTGGACATGTCGTTCATTGTGCACGGCTTGTCTGGATTTACGCAGACATCGGCAGTTGACAAGATCTCCAACAACTCCTTGTCGGGAATCCTTCCCGTGAAGTTGACCATGTCATTCAAGCCTTTGTCCTGCGTCATGTTTCGGAGCCCCACTAATCCAGGACCTCCGCCAACACAAGTGAAATGGATGTCCGTCCGCCCTAGACTCTTGATGTGCGACGCCACATCCAGCAGGATGTCCAAACCTTCCTGAATACTCATATTTCCTACGTAGCCCACCAGGTAACGCTTGCCATGCTTTAAATCGGATATCGGTGGGACCGCTCTGAAGGTGGTTAAATCCGGTCCGTTGCGAACGATAAAAACATTTTCAGGGGCTATGCCGCCCCTGGTGAGCGCGAGGTCGCGGTAAGTACGGTTGGTCGTTATCACGACATCGCTAAAGCGAAAGGTCTGCCTTTCCAACCACACCTGCACCTTATAGAGCATGTCCGCTTTCTCGTACTTAGAAAGGTATAACTCCGGGTTGGCGTCGTGTTGGTCAAAGATATACTTTACCCCGAGCAGCTTGAACGGCAAAGCGATCATGAAAATATTGTCTGGAGGGTTGCAGCCCTGAATCACATGAAAGCCATGGCGGAAATAGATCCACCACGCATACCAAAACTGCCAAAACAATGCACAAAAGTATTCCGAAAGGTAAGCGACTAGGCCATTTCCTTCGTGGGGCATCGGATGACGATAGATATGAACTCCCTTCAGAAATTCGTATCCTTGCTTGTACCGCTCGTCGCGAGGGGACAATACGGTCACTTCATAGCCGTTCTCAGTAAGAGATAGAGCTTCCTTCCACACGCGGGGATCGAAGGGAACCGGTGCGTTTTCAACGATAATAATTACTTTGTGTTTCACGATGAAAGACCTCGGCGTTTATTGGGAAAGAGGTCGCTCAGACCGCCCTGCATTTCATTGTAAACTTCCTGACCATGAGTTGCCGACCGATTCTTCGCTCTTCGACATGCCGTGGGCCACTCTCTCGTCCGATGCTCTCGGGGGACGCAACCTTTCGACACGCCTCGGTGAGATATACCCGATTGTCGTCACCGCCTCTCCCCATGCTAAAGATAATAGGGGGGACAATTCCACTAAATGTTCCGCGGAACAGTTCCAAAGCGATTTCGACTTGTTCTCTAAGGCCACATTCAGTGTTTACTCTATTTACTCTATTTCAAAGCTTAGCAGGGACCGGGTGGAGTCTCCCCCCCGCGCCGTAGTTGCAATTGTCGACAGAAGGCGTTAGCCACCGCTAGTACGCGAGGGCTCTTGGCGAGGTGGTTATCTCTTATCTCTGAAAGTCTTCTCCGTACGAAGGCTTTGGTTGTCCAGCGGAGTCCAAGTCCGCCGCGAGGAGCTTGCTGGCTCTGATAGATGACAGCAAACTTCTGAGAGCTGTTCGGAGGCATGTCGGCCGAAACTCGGATCAAAGAATGCTCGGTTTCATCGGCTGGTAACGGTGCTCCACCCTGCAGAACGTGTTCCACTTGTGGTCCTTGAGTCTGCTTCCATTCGATCGAGAACCGATTTGGGATTGCCATATCGTTGTCGACCTGCACGGCAGTGGCGTATGCTTGCACGTGGCGAACTCCGTCCAGCGACCACCGCACGAGCGTAGAGCGATCGACAGCCGTGGCTAAACGACACCAGCGTATTTCTGGCGCCACCCAGTTAATTTTATCGACAACTTCGGCCAAAGAGTCGGGATGTTGAAACACGTTGTGGTGCTCGACGATGAAGACCGGCTTGCCAAAGAAGACGTTGAAAGCGATATCGTGCGTCTCGGTTTCGCGAATAGGTTTTCGAAGGAACAATGGAAAGCCGCCATATCGAAGCACGGCGGGCTGGGCAAGATCCCGGATGGTGAGACGTGCCGTATCCCCCATGGGGTGAGGGACCGTATTCACGGCAGCAAGGAAGTTCCGGGATTTCAGAACCCGCATCGCCTCAACAGAGAACTGACCCTGCGGAAATACCATCACCCTGTCGCACTCCAGGCCTGTGATTTCGTGGTGCATCTTCATCCGCTGTTCCGCCTTACAAAGCATCGTGTTCAAGTGCGCCGTATTGACGGAAGCAAGCTCGGCGCCGGTGTGGTCATTTCCGTGGTAGCAAAGACCGAACTTGTCCGGATTATCGTGGAATAACCTTGTCGTCCCCAGAGCGTTTCTCCGGTAATTATGTGGTATAAAAGCTATTGTTGTATGGAAACGGTGTCTCTTCATCAGACGATGCAGCGACTCGAAATTTAGAAAGCCGTAGGTGTGGCGTAGGAGTGGATCGTCAATGATGATTGCCGCGTACTGTCCACTCGGACGCCAACATTCTTGAGCGAACACGTGCCGCAATACCATGCTATGAGGCAGCAATCGGGAGAAATACGAAGGCAGGGACGCGTTGGCCGTCTCGGCGTCTATATCAGCTACGTCCTGGCTAGCCAGAAACACAAGATGGCACGACCCCAACTGAATACTCGCCAGAAAGGGATGCCCAGCGATTAAGATGAGTTCGCGTACGTTGCTGTGATGGCTATTCCCAGAGAAAACGTAATCGTTGTCGGGTATCGTAGGGCCAAAGGTAAGGCCCGCGAAAGCTCCACAGATGTCTGTGGAAGTCCTTGCTATTTCATACTGGCGGCCCTCATCCATTCGCTGAACGGATTCGATTCGCCCCAGTGACAGAGCGGATACAACGCTTGCATCCAGTTTTGTGGGTCGCAACCCGTGGACGATCACATGCTTAAAACACGACCTGATGCGTGCGGAGAGGTTTTCCGTCAGCTTGTCGCCGCATGACGAATATCCCATTACGCGAGGGTTTACAACGAGGCACGAATTCGAATCCGGAACGGTGTCCTCTAAGCATTCTCCATGATGCCGCACCTCAGGCGGCAGAGCGAGCGTTTTGCAGGTCACGCCGAGAAACTCCGCCAGCCGCATCAGGCGGGCGTCCTCGCCCCGGAGTTCACCAACGAATGGGACAACCAAGGTCATGAAACACCCTTTCCATTGGTGGGCTGATGCTCTTTCAACTGTGGCTCGGCCGGCTGGGCGCGTCGAGACACTAAGGGCCTCAGGCTCTTGGAAAATTCTTTCAAAGTCACATTCGGGGTCAGTGGAATCCCGCATTGTGCAACGGGAACCGCAGGGTTTCCTTGCACCACGGTCATTGGGGACACCGAGCGCGTCACAACACTTCCCGCAGTGACAACCGCGCCTCGTCCAATCACAACGTTCGGAAGAATAACAGCGCATGGACCAATAAAGGCGTCCTGTTCTATTTTGACGCCCTGCGCTCCTCTGAAATGCGCAATCACAGTCGTACGAATTCCAATAGAGCTGCCGTCTTCGATGGTGATGAGATACGGACGGGAGGTGTCCAGGATTACATCGTAGCCAATCCAAATATTCTTCCCCATTCGCACTCCTCTCGCCCGATGCAGGGCGACACGGAGAGAGCCGGCGCCAGGAAGAATCCTGGCCAAGTGTTGTAGCACTCGATTCGACATGCCGCGCAGTCGTCCTTCTTTCATTCCTCTCATCCTCTCTATATTCGACCAACGCAGGATAGATAGCGGCGAAACGCTTCGTAAGAATCAAGCTCCAGCAGTTGCGACGCTTCAATTTCAACGTCAAACTCCTCCTGGACAACCGAGGCGAGTGTCACGCCGGCTAAAGAGTCCCATGCGCCCGACGACTCGGAATTGATAGTGCGAATCTCATCAGGTGTCAATCCAGGGAACACCGACATGAAACACCGCATCAAGCGGCCCAGGTCCTCAGACATTGGCGACCGTTTCGATCATATGAAATAGGGGTGGTGAGCTTCTCGCAAACAACTCCCTCGAAAGTCGCACGCCTGCACGAGGTTTCTCCCCAAGCACCTCACCTAAGAACTCCTGGAGCGGGCCGTTTCGCGCCGTGGCCTCATATTGAAAGATGATGTCTTCCGCGCCAAGCGCCTCAAACAGATACTTGAGACACTGATATTCGATTCGTCTCGAAAATGCTCTGCAACTTAAGACCCAGCTGTCCACAAAGAGCTTCTTTTGGTCGGACCTACCCAAAAGTGCAACGACTTTGCCCAAGTGAGCGTACTTATCTCGATATGACGCAGTAAGGAGGAATGCGGACTGATCGGTTAGAAAGTTCCGCCACTCCAACTCGCTGAATCGTTTGCCATTGAGATTGAACTGATTCGTCTTATTGACCAGTTGAAATGCGCGCGCGTCCTCGACGTTGGGTCCACACTCAAAAATGATCGACGCCTCCGCCGATGCGAGAAATTCGTCGGAGGATCCAGCCAACGACTCGATGTGCCGCCACGCGTCGGCCGCACGAATGCTGTTGGCCCGCAGGGCGTCTTCTTCTGTAAGGAATGGTTTTCCAAAAACGCTGCGAAGATGCTTGATCAACTCCCAAATACCGCGGTCATTTCCAGTTGGGAATACTATGCACTGCAATTCCGGAAACGCAGCCTGCACCTCGGCAACTTCCAAGGGGCTATCGTCAATGAAAACAACAGCATCAGCAGAGATATTCCACGTTTCGAGGATGCGACGAACTGATTCGGACTTCCGGTGCCAATGAACTTCAAAAGGGAATATGTCGCCTTTCGAAATCAGCAAATCCTTACGATCCAAACCTATCTGCACCAGGGACGGATCATTCTTGCTTGCAACTCCGATCAGAACACCGGTGCTGGCTAAGGCGGCGAGGAACTGCTGGTAGAGCCCGTGACTGTGCGTATGACGTTCCAGATGCCATGAGATTCCCTGAGGGCCGTCCTCTCCCAAAATCCCAGCCCATAAAGTGTCATCCAGGTCTGTTATCAATCCCTTCTTGGGCGGCATTGGATGCGCCAAGCGGGAGAGACAATCTCCTAGTAGAGCTGCATGGCCGATACTGTAAGGAAATCCCGTGTTAATCTCCGACTTCGCGTCAAATCGTCCGGCGTGAGGTGACACTTCATCCAGATACTGGGTATTGACCAAGCGTATGCCGGGTTGTCCAGCGAGCGACGCGCCCAGCGACGCAACGGCTTCATGCAGTCGCAACTCAAACGAGGATGCCTGAAGCGGCTGCGTTGCAGCCAAGGGCGGCAATGGCAAGGTCGGCATGCACACGACGGTTGAAACACGGCTCGAGACTTCAGTAAGTACTTTCCTTAGTCGCTCAATCGCGAAAACTACACCGCGCTCGATATCGGGTAAGATCGAGTGCCGCCACCCGCCTAAATTCCGGATCGACAAGCGCGGATCGAGATCGGCCCACTCTACCATAACGGCAAGGGCGTTCGAGCGAGTGGCATCCAGTCGCTCGAGATTTCCGATCAAGTCTCCAAAGACCCCAATGTCGATATGGATGCGGTGATCTGGAAGAAGAGCTCGCAACTCGGCCCCTAAGAACGTTTGCAGATGCAGAGGCGTGAATCCACACGCCAGGTACAATCTGAACTCAGGCGCGCCGTCTGCAACTGGGCCGCCAAGTATCTCTAGTGCGCTAAGGAGCTTCACACCTGGGACTGAGCCTCCGAGCATTGAGACCAAATGCGATGGAACATCGGCCGTACGCCTTCATGGTCACGACGCCCCTTTGATGAAGCATCGGTCGTAGGCTGCCAGAAGATGTTGAACGAGTACTCCCACGGGTCCGTAACTCGCTTGCGGCCAAACTCACCCATCCTTACTCTTTCGCTGGGTTCTCTAGTAACCACAAGAGCTTAGCCGCGAATCAGGTACCGGGCCCTCACGCAAGTCAAATTGAACGTGGCATTATACAAAGCCATGCGCGCTGTAATCTCGATCATCGTTGACATGTCGTTTATCCGGCCAGGTGAAATTGGTCCGTGTCGGTCAGGCCCATACTTTCACCATTCGCCGATTGAGCAAATTCGCGGCCTCGTATTCCCTCGCCTCGGGCACAAGACGGTAACCTTGCGACTTTCTCTAGGTAAAGTGCCCCTCTTTTCACGCCCGCTCGTCGAAGGAGGCGGCAGACTCTCTCCGATGAGGAACACTGATACGAGAGGGTGGTCGACTACAGAGACTTGTAAAGTCCGGCCAAAGCACACAGCATGGTGGCCTGCCCCCAGTGCAGTGTGGGAGTTCGGTTGACGATCCACCGTGAATAGCGGCGATAGTAAAAGTAGCCCGTGCGATCCTGCATGTGCTGGATGGTCCAGGCGGCAACCTTCAGGGCAAGCTGCAAGCTTTCGGGATCACGATCTTGAAAAAAGACTAGCGTGTCTATAGCCTGGGAGCAGCACTGGATATCAAGCGGCAGTGTCTTGCGGTCATAATACCTCGGCGTGCCGTCATTTAAGAAGAACGTGTTCTTCCAGTGTTCGTAGCCACGCATTAGCGTGTGATCGAAACGACCATCGCCTGTAGCTTCGGCATAATGTTTGAAAGAATCGAGAACGTATCCCGTGTGAAAATTGTCGACCCAATGTAGGTTGGATGCTTCGCCATAATACCACGATGCATCAGCCCGTTGGCGATCCGCAGTGTACTGCAGTGCCTTCTGAGCCCAAGCCAGGTACGACTCGTTGCGAGTGTGAGAATAGGTGCGTGCCAACAAGCTCGCGCCGAGGGTGTTTGCGTTGTGAACCTGGTGTCTGGTGGTGGGGAAGTAGTGAATGCAAAGAGTGTCTCCCTCCCGATGCGCCCCGAGATCGCGCAGGATATGTTCGCAAGAGCTTATTACAGTTCTCAACGAGCCATCATCCGCGAAACTATCATACGCGTCCAGAAACGCATGTCCGATGAGCGAGGTCCACACCACTGACGGGAGATGTTTAGGAGCGTAAGCACTTCTTGATTGATAGTCGAAATGGTTACCCCAGCACGCTCCAGCATAGCCAGACGACTGATTTTCCAACAGCCATTGTAAGGCTAACTCCGCTTTTTCCCGCCAAGTGGCGTCGCCAGTAGCCTCATGAAGCCGCAAGAATCCCCTGGCCAAGAAGCCCATCGCCTTCGTAGATCGGCTTTTGGCTATGCCTAATAGCGGGCGCAGATTTATAGGAAATCGACGCACTCCTTGTTGGAGGGCGATAAGCAGATATTTGTTGTCAAAAGTGAACGGTCGTACGAAGCGGGCATTCAATCCATCAAACGTGTCGTAGCCCTCGTACTCATGTGTCTCCAGCCAAGTGTTGAGACGTCGAATAGATTCGAATACTAGATCCTTAGCCACCTCCCGCTGAGTGACTACGATTTGCTCACCAACAGATGCCGTCATATTTTCCCTTCTGGCTCCTGCGATTAGTAACCCGCACAAAGTCCACAAGGACTTGATCGTCACGCAGACGATCGGGGACGTCCCGGAACTCTGGATCTTTGTTGCCAATCACCACCGTCTGTGCGTGGTCCAGAACATCATCGATGTCGTGAACCATGAGCTTCGAAATATGCGGAATGCGGTTAAGAATGAAGTCTCGATTTGCGCCAACCAAGCTGGCAATGTTCACGTTTCTGTCATAGATGCGCAGGTCATAGCCCTTGCCGAGAAGGCGTTCGGTGACTTCGATCACGGGGCTCTCTCGAAGATCGTCCGTTCCTGCCTTGAAACTAAAACCCAGCACGCCGATGCGCCGGTGACCTTTGTTCATAATCAACTGCATGCCCCGGGCGATCTGCATTTCATTGCTCTGCAGAATTGAATTGAGAATGGGTAGTTCCAAGTCGTGCATCTTGGCCCGATAAGCCAGCGCCCTCAGATCTTTGGGCAGACACGATCCGCCAAACGCAAATCCGGGTAAAAGATAGGCTGGAGAAATATTGAGCTTCTGGTCCTGGCAGAAGATCTTCATCACTTCGTGAGCATCGATATCAAAGGACTTGCAGAGATTGCCGATTTCATTGGCGAACCCGATCTTGAGGGCGTGCCAACTGTTGTCGCCATACTTCACCATCTCTGCGGTTTTCAGGTCCGTCCGAATCACCGGGCCGGGGATCCCAGCGTAAAGCTCAGCTAGCAGATCTCCACTAGTCCGATCTAATTCTCCAATCACAGTCTTCGGAGGGCAGTGAAAGTCCTTCACTGCTGAACCCTCGCGCAGGAATTCGGGGTTGTGGCACACGCCGAAATCAACGCCCGCTTGTTTCCCAGAGAACTCCTCCAATACCGGGATCACGATCTGACACATCGTGCCCGGCAGGATGGTGCTGCGGATCACCACTGTGTGCCATTCGTCTTTCTCTTTCAGCGCCAAACCGATTTGCTCACAGACGCGCCGAATGTAACGGAGGTCGAGGTTCCCATTGGGTTGGCTAGGAGTGCCGACGCAAACGAATGACAGCTCTGTCGCCAGGGTTGCCTGCAGCACGTCTTGGGTGGCGCGCAATCCCCCGTCTCTGACGGTAGAGGAAATGATCTCACCGATGTCCGCTTCGATAATCGGAGAAAGACCATTGTTGATCAGTTCGACCTTGGTCTGAACCGGATCGACGCCCATGACTTCGTGCCCCGCGTTGGCGAGACAACCCGCCGATACGGTCCCAACATAGCCTAATCCGAAAATAGTGATTTTCAAGATAGTTCCTTTCGCTTCGAGGCAAACGGGGCCAGTGATTGTAAGGTAGAAGGTGGCTGGTTTTCTACAGAAGGTTCGGGATCGGTTCAGCTTCCCGGGTTTGTACAGAACGGTTCCCCGGCGAGAAAAAAGCCGACCGGATATCGTCCAGCGAAGGGGAGACGTAGCACGATTTGTTTTGTGGTTCGCTTTCGACACGTTCGGACGACAAGAGGATCCGCGTACCAACTCCAGCCGCGCAACCAGCCTGGATGTCAGAGAGTTTGTCCCCAATTAGAATGCTTGCCCCCAGATCCAAATCCAGGTCTGACTGGGCGCGGAGCAGCATGCCGGGATTGGGCTTCCGGTCCGGAGAATCGTACTTATACGGGCCAACACCGAAAATTGGATGGCAAGGGCAGTAGTAGACTCGCGTGATGCTTACTTGCTTCTCCTTAAATTGGGCCATCATCCAATCCGTCAAGTCGCTGAAGTTTGACTCGGAATAGTAGCCTCGTGCGATTCCTGCCTGGTTGGTAGCCACGACCAGCAGATACCCCAAACCTTGCGCCGCGCGGCACAACTCGAAGATCCCTGGGATGAATTCAAAAGACTCGCGACGATGCACATAGCCACGCTCGACGTTGATAACTCCGTCTCTATCAAGGAACAGGGCTTTGTTGCGGCCGACCGTCATAGTCTTGCTAAGACGGCGCTCTCGACCGCATCGCAGAGCGCGTGTCCGGCCAGGATATGGCACTCCTGAATTCGGGGTGTCTCCTCCGATGGAACATCGATGAGAACATCCACCATACCCCGTATTTGACCGCCAGAAGCGCCCGTCATTGCTATCGTAAACAGGTCAAGTTCGCGGGCGCAGAGCAGGGCTTCCACTACATTTCGGGAATTACCCGACGTGCTGATGCCAACGGCAACATCGCCCGGCGAGCTCAGAGCCCGCAGTTGACGCGCGAACGTCTGTTCATAGCCGTAGTCATTGCCGATCGCGGTGATAGCAGAAGTGTTCGTGTTCAAAGCCAGGGCAGGGAGGGGCGCGCGCTCTCTGAGGTAGCGCCCCAAAAATTCGGCCGCCAAATGCTGCGCATCCGCGGCGCTTCCCCCGTTGCCAAAAAATATCGCCTTCTTACCGCTCAGATAGGCGGTTATCAGCGCTTCAGCAGCCTTGGTGATCGCTGGCAGGCACTCCGCAACGAGGCGGCAATGCAACTCAGCGCTGCGCTCCATATTAGCGCGTAGAATCTCTTCGGTGATCGGCGTCATTGAAGATCGCTGGCACCTTCTGCTCTAGCCAGGATCGCTTGTGCGCTCCAATACCGTTCCGGCGTGCCAATGTCGACACACTGAGCTTCATCCGAATGAGCTCTGACGTATTTTCCTTCCGCGAGCCATCGTGGAAACACATCTTGTTCTAATGAAACCGGCATCCCGGAGGCGATCTCCTGTGCAATGTTACGTGACATGAGATACATGCCAGCATTGATGTACTGCGATCCAGGAGCGTTCTTCTTCTCATGGAAAGCGGCGACGCGGTCTCCACCTTCTACTCTTACTGCCCCGCAGTCACCCCGTCCGTCCACCGGCACAACCAATACTGAGACATCCGCTTGCGACGTGCGGTGGTGGTTCACGAACTTGCATATGTCAGCGTCCGTGTATGAATCTCCGTTCATGACAAGAGCCAAATCCGATTCGACGAGATCTGCAGCTTGGCGTAGTGCACCACCGGTCCCAAGCGGGCTAAGCTCGCTTGAGTAGGCCAATTGCAGCCCAAACACCTGATCGCCGAAGTGCGATTGAATCGCGTCACTTCGATATCCGACAGCCAGGATCACGCGCGCGATGGAATGTCGCTTCAACTGAAGGAGCAGCAACTCAAGAAAGGGCCTGCCGGCAACACTCGCCATGGACTTAGGAGCGCCTGTTACACTCCGCAGCCGTAGGCCGGCTCCGCCGCACAAAATGATCGCGTCAGGCGCGCTGAGCATAAACGTGGTGTCGTTCCTTGGTTAATGATTCGTCGTACATCTCCTCGGGCTCATACACGACGACCTGGCTGCCCTTCGTTGAAAATCGGAACGGAATGCAGAGAAGCTTGGCTAGACGGCTCCTCAATGCCGCTTGCCGTTCGGGCGGGACGAAGAAAAGCATGAAGCCACCACCGCCAGCCCCAAGGAGCTTGCCACCAAGTGCTCCGGCGGACCGCCCAGCCTCATAAATCTCATCGATATGGGGGTTAGAGATTTTCTGGGTGAGGCTTCTCTTGATATTCCAGCCCTCGTGCAAGAGCCTGCCGAAGTTGTTCAGATCGCAGCCGGAGTTCATGAGGATCCTTTCAGCCTCATCGACCATCTGGTACATCATCTCCAATTCCTTCTGGCGTAGCGGAGTCACCTTAATCTGCTCTTGCGCAATCTCGGAAGCCGTTCGCGAGAAACCTGTAAAGTAGAGGACGAGGTGATCCTGGAGTTCCGCCACGCGGCTCGGTGAGGTCAATACCGGCCTCGCCTCGATGGTGCCATCCTGCGCGAAATTGATGCGATTGAGGCCGCCATATGCGGCGCTCACCTGATCTTGAGCGCCCACCGCCTCACCGATCACCTCTTGTTCGACAAATATGGCATCGGAGGCCAGAGAACGCTTGTCGCGCATCTGGTTTTTCAGTGCGTAAAGGCCCAGCAACAAGCCGACTGTGAATGCGGAACTCGTGCCGAGTCCGGTGCGCGCGGGCAGGTCCGCAATATGATGAATTTCCACTCCTTCTTCGATCCCCATGAATTGCAAGCAGCCGCGTACCGCAGGATGTCGAATCTCCCGATTGTGGCTCACGTTTTCAAACTGCGAGTACGTGATGCGGCTGTGATATTCGAAAAATGGCGGCAACCAGCGGCAAGTCACGTAGCATGACTTATCGATGGTTGTGGCGAGGACCGATCCTCCGTGTTCGCGGTACCAGACCGGGTAATCGGTCCCGCCGCCGAAAAATGAGATGCGAAGGGGTGTGCGTGTAGTAATCATCGGGTTGCTCGAACAAGAGGATGGCTCGTCATCGTTTCTTGAGCCACAGGGGTAGATGGTCTTGGACGTCTCCGACCTTCAGACGGCGAGGTCAAGCTTGGTGCTTTTGGGGTTCCCTTTGAGAGAGCGCTTTGTCCCAAGAGGCATACAGCGACCATCGGAGTCTCGGAAGAAAGACTTGCGCTCGCCGCGCCAGGCGCCAGCCGAACACGGACTTGATGGGAGAGTATTTCCACGATAACCGGGGAGCCTTGAGTTCGCCCCCGAGTTCGCGGGCGAGCTGCGCAGCCTCCTTAAAGATATCGAGTCTTTCCGGATAAAAAAACGTCATCCAGTTCTGGAGGTAGGTGACACACGCTGCCCGAGCCCTTAAACTATCGTCCACGGATCGCAAATATTGGATATGCAGCTTCATGGAGAGCCACTGAGCCTCCTTTTTTTTGTCGGAAGTTCCGATGTAGCTGAGGCTGCTGGAGCCAGCCATCCGATAGTAGACCTTCGCCTCCGGCACAAACCGGGTGCCACCGCTGGCGAGTAGCACGCGGGAGAAGAACTCGCCATCGTCGTCTCCCAAGAGCCGCGTGTCCCATGGCCCCGCGGCCTGCGCCACATCCCGACTTACCAGCCACGTAGCTGTTTGCATATATACGTTGTCTTCCATCTGGCGCGCTAGCCACTCTGCGGCCGACAGATCGCACCACAACGAACTGGGAATGAACTGGGCACGGTGCTGTCGGTAGATAAACCGGCCCCAGGCACAGGAGAGAACAGCCCGCTCGCTCCGGCATTCGTCGAGAGCAGCCACTTGTTTTGCGATTTTATCGGGAGCCAAAAGATCGTCAGCGTCCAACCACTGAATGTAATCCCCATGGCTGAGAGAAAAAGCGGTATTCCTGGCGGCGGCAGCCCCCTGATTCTTCTGGCGGACAACTCGCACCGAGGGGGATTCGTACTGTCGTGCGATGGACAAGGTCTGATCCTTTGAGCCATCATCGACAATGATGATCTCCTTCCGATCCCATGTTTGCCCGATGGCCGATCTAACAGTATCGGCGAGCCATTCCTGCGCGTTGTATGCGGGGACCAAAATCGATACCAAGGGTTTCATGTCAAGTACCCCTCCATTAATTGCTCATATGCCTTCCGCGTTAGTTCGGCGACAGCGTTCCAGGAATGGTGGGTATTCGCGTAATTTCGTAACTCCTGCCGCCGTGTCTTCAAATCCCTGTACAGGTCGCTTGCGAAGTACGTCTCGATGGCACCTGCCAACTCATGCGGATCGTTCGGCTTGCATAAGAATCCGGTCTGACCTTCGACTATCTCTTCGCGAAACGAGCCCACATCAGCCGCAACTACAGGCAAGCCATAGCTGTATGCCAAGAAAAGAACACCGCTCTGAAAAATCTCCTTATAAGGAAGCACCAGGACGTCCGCGGCCTTCAAATATATTTCTGTTTCGCCATCCGGAATGAATCGAATGTCCTCGATTATCTGTCCGCGGTCGAAACTCGTAGCGATCGTTCGCGCGACCTGATCCGAATACTCCTCATTGCCCTTAGTGTGTGCACCCGCGATAATTAATCGGAAGTCCGACTGACGAGCCACTAGTTTTTGGAATGCATCGAGCAGCAAATCCAGGCCCTTATAAGGTTTGATCCTGCCATAGAAAAGGATCGCCTTTTCTCCCTCGCGGACGCCGAGCCGGCGCTTGGCCTGAGCCGGTGTGAGATCTGTGTCGGGAAAGGCGTTGTTGATCGGATGGCGAATTACCGTGATAGCTTGTTCCCGAACGTCAAAGTCCTCCATGAGCTCGGACTTCATCTTTTGCGTATGGACGAAGATGTGATCAACCAATCGATACTGAAGTTTCAAGGTGAGGCGATTCAGCAGCGAATCGCTCCCGTCCCTCCTCGCCTGATTCACATTGTGAGCAGTGAAGGCTAGCTTCTTCATCCGCAGTTTGTAGTAGAGCAGCAGGATGGTTCGATCAAAGTACTCGATCTTGTTGTGCCATAAGATATGAAAGACTCGCGGCTGTGCCGTCGCCGCATATCGGATGAGTCGAGTATAGTACTTCGCCAACCTCAGCAATTTTGCCTTGATGTTTTGCTCCTGGCGTCCCCCCAGATTGAGAAAGGTCAGCTCCCGAGTAACATGAAACTCTGGACTATCAATCTCATCACCGCCGATAACGTCGACATGCACACCTTTTGAAGCCAAGGCCATTGCCAGACCGAACGCGTACGGCCGATCCTGGCATCCGGTGAGCAATCCAATTTCGGATCTGGTCCGTGCCGCCGGGCTCGTACGATGGGCCTGATTTGCGAGAGAACTGGTCGACTCAGATGTGGCTAACATTGGTGTGCGGAAAAGATGTCGGGGACTCGCGGATCAGCTTCGCAGCTTCGCAATCTTGCGGGAGAAGAACGTTCCGATAATAGCTGGATAGCTATCCCCGATGTCCCTCAGCCGGCCGATCTCGCGAAGTGCCGGTCCAATCCGCAGTTGATGGATGTTGGACTCGGCACAGCCATAGCTGACCAAGCGAAGCAACTCGCGAATCCGGCGTTGGTAATCAGTTCCCTTTACCTCGGGCATCGTCAACCAGCGGCTATAAATGCGTCGAAGATCGTTGTATGTCTGGTCGTTTCTTTTGGCGAATTCCTCGCAAAGTCCGTGCGGTCGCGATGGCTTTCTGTCGATGCAGACGAGCTTCTCGGCAACGAAGCAGAAGCGGGTACGAAAAGTAAGTCGGAAGAGGACATCCAGGTCTTCCATTGCCCTCAGCGCCTCATCAAAAGCGGTCTCCTGCAATAAAGAACGCAAAACTATAATGCTCTGGAGCCTAAACGGGCTTGGTGGCCCAAGCAGATACTCCGACGGCTGGTCAAAAGTACCAAAAGTTCTTTTGTCATCGAACGCCGCTTCTTGGAAGACGGACAGAATGCCATCAGGATGCCCGTCGTAGATACCGTTTGAAAAACAAAGTCCGAACTCGCCTCCTAAGTAGGTTAGGGCTTTGACCTGAGTCTCGATCTTTGTAGGTAGCCAAGTATCGTCACTATCCAGGAAGGCAATCCACTCTCCGCTAGCCTCGCGAACTCCACGGTTTCGCGCGGCTGAAACACCTTGATTGTCCTGCCGTATAACCTTGGCTCGCGATCCGAAACGCTGCTGAATCGCCGCAGCCGTCTGGTCGGTAGAACCATCGTCAATTACGATCACTTCGTCTACCGGATGCGTTTGTGCGAGTACGCTGTCTATGGCACGCAACACGTGCACCGAACGATTATAAGTGGGAATAACAGCAGAGAGTTTCATATGCCAGCTCGCTTTTCGTTACTCGCCTCGCAACGGCGGCAGCGCTAGCTGGCCTCTGACTATCCCCAGCTTCCGCAGCCTTCGGGAAAACAGGTTCACCAAGGCCGAAACATAACCGTCGCCTAAGGCCTTTAGTCTGTTCATCTCACCGAGCGCCGCCCTCAATCTAAACTGATGGATCTTGCATTCGACAGAGTCATAACAAAGGTCCCGGAGCGTGTCCCGAGCAGACCCCTCGTATTCGGTTCCAACCACCTCGGGCATCGCCAGCCACTTGACGAACCGCCGTTGCAAACTTTCATACTTCCGATCGTCTCTCGTATAATACAAATTACAAAGCCCAACGGTTCGGGTGGGAGTCCTGTCAATGCTAACGAGAGGCTCTGCGACAAAGCAAAAGTTCGTGATGAAACTCAAACGAAAGAAAAGATCCCCATCCTCTCCGATTATCAAAGCCTCGTCAAATCCTGGGATAGCGTCTAGCAGCGACCGCTGGACCATGACGCTGGATGTAAAAAATGGCTCTCGACCGGCCAAAACGAATCGTGCCGGCTGCTCCAGCACGCCAAACCTTTTCGCGCTCTCAAAGCCTGTCTCTTGAAACCTCGATAGCTTGAGGTTCGGATCTCCACCGAAAAAGTTGTCGGTGAAGCAAAGTCCGAACTCACTGCCCATTGCGCCAAGAGCCCCAATCTGGCACTCCATCTTCGTCGGCAACCATAGGTCGTCACTATCCAGGAAAGCGATCCACTCACCTCGCGACTCGCGGATTCCTGTATTGCGCGCAGCTGAGACACCTTGGTTCTTCTGGTGGATCAGCCGCACTTTCGATCCGTACCGCCCGCGGATCGCATCCGTTGTCCCGTCCGTAGAACCGTCGTCGACGACGATGATTTCGTCCACGGGAACCGTCTGTGCGAGCACGCTGTCAATGGCCCGCAAGACTTCCGTCGGGCGATTGTACACCGGAATAATCGTAGAAACTCTCAAGACTTGCCTCGGGATTAAACGGCGACACCCACCACTGCTGGCTCGCCTTGTTCGTGGACTCGGTTGGTTATAGCCTTCAGCAGCCACTTCTTCTCCTGCCGATCAAAAATGAATGTCCAGGATGCTGCGACGTACACAACTGTGGCGCAAATCGCTGCGCTAATCAGAAACGGGTAGCTGGGCCGCAGGCCCCACGCGGCAACGGCCGTTGCTGCGCTCATTAAGCATATAGAAAAACACATGTTCTTACCCAGAAGTCTCATGTATCGGCCGTAAGGGAGTTCGCACACTTTGCAAACCCACCACGGATGGATCAGTACACGAATGACAAATGCCCCAATCAGCGTGCCCATTGCCACCCCCGTGATTCCAAAGCGACGAGCGAGGGCAAGGCTGAACGCCAAATTGATGGCCCCCTCCGCCCAGTTAATATATACGTAGAATCGTTGTTTGAAAGTGGCGTACAAGAGGTCGATTGACGGTTTCTGGCATACGTCAAGCAAGGCCGCCAATGACAACACAACCAAGGGGACATATGCATCCTCGTACTTCGCACCCATCCAGCGATTAATGAAAGGCTTTCCCCAAGCCACGATGGCCAGACAGACGAACACGGAAATACAACATGACAGCTTTGTTCCAAAAAAGAACATCGTTTCCAAAGCGACTCGATTCCCCGAAGCGTAAAGGCGGCTGAATACAGGCTGTAAGACGCCCACTGAGTGGATTAATATGAGAAGGAAATAGCGCGTAAAGACTTCCGCTACCCTGTAATGCGTCACCTCCGCTAGACCGATGAGACCTGAGATCACAAGGGCGTCAACCTGGAAGCGCAGAATGTCTGCAAGATACGCCAGGAACGTCTGCAGACTATAAGAAAATAGCCTCTTCGTCAGGTTCGGGTCGATCCATCCACGTTTGTCAATGCGGGCCCATTGAGCCTCACGCCTTCCAGACCATATAAGAAGCGCCATCGTCGGCAATGAGCAAAGTAAGGTGGTCCACGCCAACGCGGTCAGGCCTCCGCCCGCTGAGATAGCCCATACTATAAGGCCCGTGCGTAGGAGGGCTCCCAAGATCCCTAATGATGACGCAATATCGAATCGAAACTGCACATCGAGGACAGCACCATAGACCCTAACCGGGAAGCCGAGGGCCGCGTTTACACCTAGGAGAGCCAAGACTGTTCTAAATTGGTGCACATCTGCAGGGCTATGAGTGAGCCAGGGTGTTGCAGCTACCAGTGCGGCGGTGACGAGAAGCGCGGCGCCTCCTAATCCGCAATTGATGCGCCAGACAGTGTTGAAAACGTCCCGGCACGCGTTATGATCTTTCCGTCCGATCGCTACGGATAAATATTGAGACACAGCGCTGGAGAGTCCCAGGTCAAGCAGATTATAGTAACCGATGAACGCTGACGCGAGAGACCAGAAGCCGTAAGTGCGATCGTCGAGATGATGCACGACAAATGGCATCAAAAAGAAGGAAGTGATTGCGCCTACGACTAGGTTGGCTACCCGCAATAAAGAGCCAGACAGGAGCTTGTGGCCGACCGAATTAGATTGCTTAAGCATGGAGGGATTCATTTCATTTATCTGGTCAGGAGGAGTTTACTCCAGCCCGGCTGTTGGCCAGCATCGAGTCTTCTCGGATTGGTGGGGTTTGTCGAGTAAGGTGGCGGCTGAATAAATGAGGTCAAAACAAGTGCGTTTACCTATCGATCAAAAGTGGATGACCCCACCCCAGCTCTTGCTCTTCACGGCGGAGTTGGGCAGGGCGACGCTGAGCCGGGGGGGCGGCTTTCAAGCACCCTCTGGCTACGCCGCTCGCTCCGACAACCGCAAGCAGAAGAAAGATCCAGGGCATTGTCAACAGCCTGAATCCGGCCTCGGTAACGCTGTAGAGCGCGGCCGTGAACAGGTGGGCCAGGAAAATGCCAGCGACGTCGGGATGCGTCTTAAATGTCCGGCCAATGTGCCAATAACCGCTAATCAGGATCGCCGCGATCAGGGACAGGCCCACGCCGCCGATGTTCAAATAGACGTCGATGTAGCCGTTATGAGCCGAGTTGAGGTCTCTGAACATGTTGCTCTCGTCACCCGTAAACCTCTTCAACATCGCACTGCGCGCATTCCAGAAACTCTCGAATCCTACCCCGACAAGCGGGTTCCCAGCCATCGGAAGCACGGTTTTCCATATGTCCGTCCGGCCTGTTAAATTCGTCTCCCTGCCCAGTGAGTGGACGGCCAATTCGTCCCCGCCGAAGGTCACCGAGATTCCAGCGGCAATCACAATCGTAAGAATCAATGCATGCATTCTCGCTGGACTACGCCTGATCGCCCGCAGGCCCGTTAAGAGCATCAGCATGCTGCCGAGTATGAAGCAGGCTATGGAAGTCGCAGAATGAGCCATCTCCAAAACCCATATGCCAAAGGCGAGCAATGTACCCTGAGCAAGAAGGTGCCGCCCCCGATTAGATGTGTTCCTGGAGCGCAGGAGTCCGATGACATTCCACACAGTTCCGAGTGCAATGACGAACGTGACCATCCCAAGTGTATTTTTATTGGTAGTTACGCCCGTGTTCGCCGGGTTTCCGTAAGCATCGAATCCCCGTCCGAGACTAGTATATCGGATCAAGAAGATGGAGGCCGGCAACAGAATAAAGCCGACGCGGGAAAAAACACGCCGGAGCGCACAAACCGGGTCGATATCCGTCAAAATGACCAGCACCATCACCAGGTCGCCGGTGGCTTTGATCCAACGTTTCAGAGCTACCTCGGGGAAAGGTGACCAAAAGCAGCTTACTAAGCAATAGACGAAGTAGATCAGCACAACATTGTTTGACTTCAGCCAAGGACTCGTCTGCCTTTTTCGGCCCACAAGCACGCTAAGGCCGGCCGCGATGAGCGCCATGAGAATCGCTGCTTCTGTGGTGTCTCCCTCGAGCGCGCTATCCAGCCCCCGGTCACCCCCACTTGTCCCAATACCCAGCCACATCTCGGGTGGCCTGGAGCCTAATATCCATAACCAGACGACCGGTAGCCACAAGGCCCCGGAGGTCCGGGAACCCTTATCACGATCAAGGTAGAACAGTCCAGCGATCCCAGCGGTGTAGACGAGAAAAGGGATTGAAGGCATTCTACACCTCTCCGTAAACGCATCGAGATCTGTCTGGCTCGCTCACTTTGTCTTCGACACTTTCCGGGTGATCACCAGAATCCTCGGAACTGGCTATGCCATTCATGCAAAAGCTAGCTTGTATAGGGTATCCGCGACGATTGATCTGCTCTTGAGCCATTCCATTGCTTCGACTGCCCCCATCGTGAGTACAAACGCCGCCACGAAGGATATGCCGATAACCGCAAGCCGAATGTCAAGGTGGCGCAGTTCGGTAGCGAGCACCTGAAGGATCGCGATCTGGACAATATATCCGAACAACGAGTGCTTCCCAAGTAGAATGACGTGCCTTCGAGTCCATCCCGCCACAACCTCGCTGAAACCTGTCAAATAGATGCCCCATAACGTCAGACACACACCCGCCACAACCAAAATGAAAGGCACGTTCCAAACCGTGATCGCTACCACGTAACAAAGATAGGACAATATAAATACGCGCGGGTGCCTCACGAAGCTATTGATCCGTTGGATCGGAATGAAGCCAATCAACAATCCCAGCATTCCAATCGTCATCAATTCCAGGTTGCCGCTGCGGAAGCCTAGTGCGGCCAGCCCAACAACACCCACAAACAAGGAGGTAGCCGCTACCTGAAAAGTGCGCTCGTGACGTTTATAAAGAGGTATGAGTGCCGCCGACATCACTAGGAGGTAGCCAATTGGAATCAGAATATAGAAGGCGACTGCCTTATTCGTTTCAACGACAACGTTTCCAACAATGCAAACATCCCTCGCGACACTCAAATACGAACGGCCAGTTATGATAATGGGATGGCCCGAGTTGTAGAGGACGATCGCCCGGCCTATGTTCAAAACGGCAAAAAGCAGCAGAAGCTTCGCCCCTCTGGTGAGAAGTCTCCTCCAAACACCCGGATCGTGCACACGGCAGCTCGAAAGGTAGACGTGGGATATTAGAAATCCAGTTATAAAAATGAACGAAGGGGTCAAGAATCGCAAATATCGGTAATCAATGTTAGGTCCAATGAAGTAGTTTAGCCAGTGATAGAGCACCATGAACAAGACGAGCGTTCCCTTTGTGAAGTCGAGCGGCTCGATGCGAGATGTGCTCGCCAGCTTCGGAGCGAGCGGCCTACGAACACGCGCCGGAAAATCATCCGACTCCAGTTGTGGTACCGCGGGACCTGAGCTTACTCTGAAAGATCGATGAAACAGCATGTGTAACTCGGCGATCTTCGCAGGAGTCCCGGCCGCGAAAGCGAGCCTGCGGCAAGGGGCATGTAGCAAGGTGAAGGAACTAAACCAGTTGTTTGGGCCCAGCCGAATCTTGCCTGGGAGACGGCTTCAGTGGGCGGTCGCCTTGAGATTCGTTGCCGAAGAAATGGAGCCGGTGGAACCGCCCGAACCGTAGCACGAATCCGCATCGAACGGAAGCACATTTCCCGTTCCGTCGGGTGGGCCTCCCATAACATTCAGATAACAACTCATTGCCGGGTTGGCATTAGCGTGTCCGCCGAAAGCGACAACCAGTGTACCTCCCGCGCATTGGCTACTTGATGTCGCGTAGGAGTTCGCATAAGTTCCGCCGGAACAAATTCCCAGATTCCCGCCTGAAACATCTGGCCCTACGGCAGGCCACGGAACATTACCAAACCAAGACGGTTTTGAACCGTATACGAAAGAGGCCGGCATTGCAGTTTGTCCAGCCCCAGTATCTCCTAGGCTGGGGACGAGATTTGCATAACTGCTCGGGGTACTCGTTGCGTCTCCGAACGCTGCTCCCACTTCACTTGTAGAGCTACAGGTCGTGCTCCAACCTGTATCGCTGGAGCTTCCACACCATCGAACGGTCGAGGTCGAACAGGCTAGAGTGTGACCGCATCCCGCCGTTACGACGTCCCAATTTCCCCAGCGCATCAGGGAGTTGTACGTCAGGGGATCACCTACCGTCGTGGATCTCGATGAGCAGGCGGCATTGGTACAAAATGATCCGTTTGCGCCACCCTGTTGACCACCGATATAGAATACCGAAGCATTTTGGTTTCCAGCAGTAGTGACCGAGGTGTATTGGGTGTGGTAATTCGCTTGTCCCAAAACATTGCCGACCACATTGAAATAGCGGGAGGAAGCGAACAAGTTTATCGCGGTGGTGTTGGCATTACAGGGATTTCCGGTTCCCGCGTTTCCACATCCGGCCACTTGCCATCCAGTCTCGCGATTCCTGAATGCAGTTGTGAACTGGTGTGTTCCATGGACCTGATCGGCAATAATGCCCATGCCATCGTTGCCTTCCTTCAGCCAGAAGGACTCTCCCCCAGCATGGTCGTAGTCTGATGGCTGAAACCATCCGGAACTCTCGAAGATGTCGTCGATCGAGAAATTATACGCGGAAACGTTGCCCGACCCTCCGCCGTTGTTGTTCGGGCAGCTGTCTGTTACCTGTTGACAAATGTTATTAACGATCAGGTTGTCCGAGGACCCGGCGTACAGTTCCACGCTGTATGACTGAGATTCATGAGATGTACTTTGGTAAAAGTAGTTATTCTGGATAATGGCGTGTGAGGTGCTCCATAGCCATACATGATTCCGCGCAGCGTAGATCGAGCGGACGCCCGTAACCCAACACTGGTAGCAACCGAACAGGACGAATGTTTGGGTACCAGCATTTGTATTCGTCAAATCTGCGGATAGGTTCTGCACCCCCATTTGATACGCCGTCGTGGTTGGCCACCAAGCCCCGGTGCTTTGGGAACTCCTCCAGTTCGGCATATAAAGACCCGGCGAGATCGTCAAAGTAGTCGATCCAGAATTGTTGCAGGATGGCGAGCAGGCGGTAACAAGCACCATCTGCTGTTGTGAGCAGTAGCCAACACTCGGGCTAACGCTTGCCGAACAGGTGTGATCGGTGCGGGACGAGCCGGAATTGCCCCCAAGTCCCGGAGCGCAGGGAGTAACAGTGCAGTTGTAAACCTGTCCCGTGTCGCTGGCGTCGTCCTGCTGGTCCAGAATGATGACGGTGGAGTTCGCTGTGATGTTGAGCGAATTCGATAGCGTGATCGACGTTGTGCCTCGCGAGAACCCAGCGGTCCAGGTCGCAGTATTCTGCTCTCCTCCGTTAGGATAATTCATTGATCCGGCGAGACAAAACTGGGAATATTGGCCCAGGCAGGAGCCTTCACCGGAAAAGATTAGGAATGTGGAATTAGCCCCCATCCCGCGCACTTCGGTTTGATTCTTTAGCGTGATCGTGCCGGTCAGGTAGAAGGTTCCGGCACCAAGTTGGACATAGGTATTCGCCGCACATCCCGAGATCTGAGTGTTGATCGTGGAAGTAGACCCAGGACTCGCACTGGTGCCGTACGGGGCAATCGTCGAGCCGCATTGGGCCCAAGAGCCGGATGGAATGCCACCTGGGATTCCCGCGTTGCGCCAGTCTATAGCCCGACTCGGAGCGATAATACCGGACCAAGGTTGCGCCCACAAAGAGCCGCACAATAGCGGGAGAACTACCATGATTCGATTCATGCCATTAACTCCATATCGCGGTGGCGGACAAGCCGAGCATCTGTATGGCGGTTGGCAATCTGCATGAAACAGTAGTGGACTTCTCACTGGCGAAAATCTCCATGTGAGATTAGTATAGTACTCTTGTACCGGTATTCCTATAGCACGGAAGCCTTAATTGGACTAAGAAAAATGGCCTAACTATAGCTTGCTGAATCGTTTAGATGGGTCTGTCGTCGCTTTTTGCGACACAATCCAAGCGTTCGAAAAAAGTACTAGTTTAGACGGCACCAACTGTTTCCTCAGAAACGGTGAGCGTGCTGGGGCGCCGTTAGGGAAACAGATCGGCTGGGCTGTTCGACCGGTTGAGGGTCCAGAAACAACCGATGTAACAGTTCCACGGTCAAGAGTTTATGGATTTCGTTGGTATAGTTGCGGTCCCCGCGCAGGTGGGCTTGTACCGTGGCTTCGACTCCTTTGCGGTCCAGGTAGGGCCTCGAGAGGGTCCGGGAGTCGAGCAACATTTGCCGAACGTACTCAGCCAAGGCATCTCGGTACCAGACCCGGAAGTGGGCGAACTTGTGCCTGCCCAGGAAGATTCGCTCCAATCGAAGGCCCGCGAACATGTGATCAACTCTGGCCATCCATTGAGGCATCCCGTAGTCATAGGCGTATTCAGATTTGAAGGTAAACTCGCGGAGCCCCCTGGTGGCTAGGCCGAAAAGGCCGCGCGACCCGATGCCGCGGTCGCTCGGGATTCGCGCCAGGGCCGGGTTTCCGTCCCGGATCAACCGTAGCCGCACTTCTTCGGGACTGTCGGCCCACCGTGGCGCACGGTACGCGGTCTTGACGAACTCATTGTCCAGGAAGGGAGAACGGACGGTGAGCTGCGTTTGTTCGAGCGCCAGTATCCCATAGTGCTGCCAGGGAGACTGTCGGAAAGCTACGAACGTAACCGGGTGCTCAGCCAGGAGCTTCTGGTAGGTGGAACGAGCTTGGCCAACGTATGAAAGCAACTCCGGGCGAAACAAGCCCGGAGTCGGATCCACGGGCTTAAACATTCTGGTATGGCGAAGCACCTCGCTTCCGTAGGTGCCAACAACCTTCACGGGAGCGATTTCGCGGGCCTTTTCACTCACAAAGAGGTCCGGGGATCGGCTTACGTCCACGCATACGTCCGTAAGGTAGAGGCTGCGTTCGGCGTACCGGCTGAATTGGGAAAGAAAGTCCTGACCCACGGTTACTACCTCGTGGGCTTGTCGGCATGCTTTGGCGACTTTGCGCGCCGCCAGGACATCTTGGCTATCGCGATACGTTCCGCCCCAGGTGTAACAGGGTAGCGATTGAGGAGGAGCGTTTCGCCAAGCCATCAGTACGCGGGTGTCCAGACCGCCTGTTAGCGCCACACCGATTGGCTGCGTGCCGTTGAAAAATCTCGGCAGGTTGCGAGACAGGGTGTCACGCAATTCGCCGTAGTACTCATCGGCGCCCAAGGGGGCCTGATCCTCCCATTCGCGCGGTTGGAAGTAGGTATTGGTCTGCTCGCGAGTGCCATTGCCAAAGACCCAAGCTGAGGCCGCCGGTAGCAACTGAATTCCCTGGAAAAGTGTTCGGTTTTCGAGCACGCAGCCGCACGAGATCAACTCGCCCAATCCGCGCGGATCGGCGGTCCGAAGCTCTGGACAGACGGCCAGAATAGCCTTCGCTTCGGTCGCAAAATAAAACGCATCCTTCGCCTGGTGATAGTAGATTCGATGCATTCCGAACCTGTCGTTGAACAGCATCGCCTTCTCTCTACCACGATCCACTACCAAGCCATGAAATTGGCCGTTCAGCGAGGCTGGAAAGGAAGGATCGTCCTCATACAGATGAACCAAATAGGATGGCCCATCCGGCTCGACGCTGTGACCTTGCTGTTTGACGGTGCTTGTGGCAGACGAGGGAGAGAATTCCTGACCGGAGAAGACGAGGGAAACATCTTTCGTTTCGTTGTGCAGTGGCATTGCAGCAGAAAAGGAGCCATCCTGCGCCACCCATCCCACGTATGCTCCCAACCGTTCTTCGACGAGCATTCCGGATGTGTAGAACGACTCGTGCCGAACGGACTCGATCATGCGTTGCACGACGCGCTCGGCTCGGCCGCCCCCCATTTTCGTAATTACTCCAACAATTCCCGGCATGGCGAAGTTAACACGCGTCGGCAGTGGCGGTTACGTTCCGATTGTTCCACCTGTTTCGGAATTCGCGGAGTCTAGCTGCCAGGGATTCGGGAATACGATCCGTCATTCGGTGGTGTAGGCCAAGGTGGAGAGCCAGCCGGCCGGCGGGCGTCAAGGGCACATAATATCGCGGCAAATCTACCCGCCGGAAGCCATTCCGTTCCTTAAAATCGCTGAGGCTGTCATGTTGTTTCTTTCCATAGGCGAAGTTGGAATACACCAGATACGAAATTTTTCGTTTCGCGCACGCCCGCACCGCCTCGGCAACCAGTGCGTTCGTAGGGGCTTTGTCTCTATGCCCGAGCAAGGAGACGATGTGCATGAGGCCAGCTTGGGCACGGGTTTCATCAGTGACCAATTTGATGAACCCGATCAGGCGATCACCGACGAACGCCCCAATAAAGATGCTGCTGTCGGAGAAAGTGGCGGCTTCCCGGCGCACGGTTTCGAGATCTTTGCCGTAATGGGGAAAACGCCTTCCCTGGCGGATTGGAGACTCATTGTAGATCTGCCATATTCCTTCCGCGAGGGTGTCATCGAAAGGAGCTTCGCGGAGAATGACCCCCTTTTTCTGAGCTTGCTTGGCTTTATTGCGGGCCTTAAAGCCAATCTGTTCCTCCCACCACTGTTCGAACGTTGACACCGGCAAGACGGCCAGATTATCCCACTCCATGGGATATGAAAATTTTGGAGCGGCCTCCGAGACCTTTTGCATAAATGTGAACAGATCAATTCGCCGTCCACAGTCCCGAACCTTTGCGAGCAGTTCCTCTGGATTATCGAGAAACTTAAATTTCTCGCCGTCCAAGCGGCCGATTCGGATCACCCCGTTGTCGATTACAATGTTCCGATCACCAAGATTAATTAGCGACATGCCCAGTAACCCTTATGTTGATAGATGATGGAGAAATGATGGCGGAGAGGGAAGGGATTCGAACCCCCGAGTGACGTGAATCACTACGGCTGGCAAAGCCAGCCGATGCCTTGGCCGACGGCGACCTCTCCGAACCTACCGACTCGAATGGGGGAGATGTTAAGACGACCGGCGAGAAGCACTGTCCAGAATACTTCGCGAGCAAATCGCAGGAGAAGTCCGATTACAACCTCACGCCTTTGCTCGTAAGGACCGTCTTAATCGCCGAGACGCTTCGAAAATTGT
This sequence comes from Bryobacterales bacterium, assembly GCA_963772905.1. Taxonomy (GTDB): domain Bacteria; phylum Acidobacteriota; class Terriglobia; order Bryobacterales; family Bryobacteraceae; genus Palsa-89. The sequence goes on from CAVYZD010000004.1 coordinate 736,676, forward strand.
CGGCGGTCATCTCGTCGACATCTATAAAAACGTCGTAGCGCGATTCGAGCGCCGCCACTAGGGCTGTCAAGTCGACCGAATCCAGGAGGCCTTGAGCGAAAAAGTTTTGCGTGCCGGAGAAATCCTCCCCGGGACGGATTTCATTGAGTATGGTGATTACCTCGTCCATAAATATACTCCATCGAGAACGCCGATTTCGCCACTCACATTTCCTCTGTTAAGCGGATTTGGGGCGGGATACCGACTCGTACCGGATCGATTGCGGCGTCGTCGGCGCCGGAAAACTTTCCGGCAAAAAATTGCTTTGCCGGACCATTTCGCGGGCCGTCCGCGGGGAGCGCCATCAGGCGATCGGCGCCGGCGACCTTCGCCCTGGACAGCGTATATCCGAGCAGTGCCTCCTCAACCTTCTTGCCCATGACACGGCAACTCATGACGAAATCGACGATCTGGGCTTCGGAGCCGCTCAGTGTCAGGCTTGCTAGGCCGGTAAGGCCGAAATCGCCGAAGCGGTCGGATACCTGGAAAACGTAGGCGGAATTGCAAGGCTCGGTTGCCCAGTCCCAGAACGTCTTCTCGTCTAGGCGGCGCAGACTAAGGTTGAACTGGTTTGTTTTGTTGAGCAGCTGTGCAGCTCTCGCCAAGTTATCGCGTCGCAAGGGTGCGGCGCGAACCTCGATTTGAAGCGAACCCAACCAATTCTCGACGTCACCGGTAAGCTCAAGAGCTTCCTTGCGGCCGCGCTCCGCCCGGTACATATCTGTCCGATCGAAATCCTCTTTACCAAGGCCAGGGGTTTCGAAGCAGTTGAGCGACGACGCAAACGCAGCGAGGTCGGACGGCGATGTGGGCAGGTCTGGAGTGTAAACATCCGGCAGCAGCTGACGGACCTGGTCCCGCTCCTGCAGGCTGTCATCCAAAAATACAAATGAATCAAGGCCCAAGTTCAGCTCTTCCGCTAAGCTCAGTAAATTTTCCGCCTTATCCCTCCAATTGATTCGCCAAGCCACGAAGTCGCTCTTGCGCAGGCACATCGCTGGGTGCTCTTCGATTACGGAAAGAGCAAACTTCTCGTCGTTCTTGCTACAGATAGTAAGCAGGATGCCGCGCGAGCGTAGCGCCTTGAGCGCCACTTGAAATCCATGGAAGCACTCTCCTACCGGGTCCGGCGCGCCGAGCCTGATTTTTTGTGGGCCATCATCCCCCGCGACGCCTCCCCAAAGAGTATTATCCAGATCGCAAACAATCACTTTTCTAGCTTGACCCAGTGACCCACGCAGAACGGCCTTTATCTCTGCAGCGGCTTTCTCAAAGAAACTTTGCGAATAGAGAATCTTGGCTACAGCGTACATCCGGAGGTCGTGCGAGGGTTGGCCTAGGCTCGCCTGCCAATACCCCGCGTCGAGCAAAACTATATTTGACCTCGCAGCGAACTTCTCCGCCAGAGTAACATTGGCCTTGGCGAGCAGGTTCGCAAGACCAACGCCTGGACGCCACGCAAGAGTCTGTATCCAACGCTCATGACTTGGGAGCACCCAACTTGGCACGAGCAGAAGACCAACGCGCGAAGCCGCCTGGATAACCGCGTCCGCGAATTGGTCCACTTCGCGAAGTGCGTCCTCATAAACATCCGTGGCCGACTCAAAATCGAAGCGGGCTAGCTTCCCCACTGACGGCAGGGTCAAATGGGGCGCAGTCCAAACTACCGCAACGTCCGGCTGAGAGATCCAAGCGGGATGGTTGCCATCCAGCAGGATTTGATAAACCTGGCCGTAGGGCGCGACGGAAGTGACCAGCGATGGCGCCTCTGACGCGCGCTGAAGCAGGCGCGCCAACGGGTCTAAAGTGGTATCACCTACCAAAAGTACTCGTCGGCTGCCCACTTTGCCCGTGTTCTCGCTCACGCCTGCCTTCATTTGTTGCCCGTTGCCGGGAACCGGACCGCGTGGGCGGCGTGATCGCGAACCGGCACCTTTCCGTAAATGGTGACTCCCTGGCGCGCGGCTTCGATCAGACGTTCGGTAACGATCACCGCTTGAGGGACCACAAACATGGGAACGCCACAGTAGCGCCACTCCACAAGCTCGTCCTTAGAAAGCAAGGACCAAAGAATCCTAAGATCCAGCGGCCTCGTCCGATCAGGGAGACCCAACGTGTATTCATAGGTCTTGCTGTCATAGTCAACCAGCGTTACTGTAATGGACGAGGTATGAGCGGACTTAATTGGGAATGCTTCTTCCATCTGGTGGCCTGCAGTGTGAGCGTGGGTGAGGCAGCGATAATACTCGACGCCGAGCCCCAGGATCGCAGTGCGATGGCGGTTCATAACCCCAAACGGGCTGTCGGGACTAAAGCCGGTCCGCGCCAGATGATGGCCAGTGGTCAATTCTTTGCTCAGCGGTCCGAGAGCACAAATGGAGCAGGTCGGGTGAAGGCTTCGTAGAACGGCGGGCGTTCGTCGGAAGATTTCCGCCATCAACCCGATTTCAGTAGGTGTGCGACGAACGTCGAACGAGCGCGATTGAAAATAGCTGCGCGTGTCGAAGGTCCGCCCGCCCATAACGAACGAGGGCATGACGATGGTACGCTCTGGGCCGCAGAAATCCAACAATCCGCTTACCAACTCTTTCGCGCTGCCTTTGTACATTGGCAGGAGACTATCGAAGGAGCTATGGACCATCAGGATTTCGAAGTCCTGCGGCACTCGGCGCTCCAACTCCGCTAAGAGTTCTTTTGTGCCGAAGGTACCATGAACCAGCGATAAAACCGGCGCAAGCCTTTTCCGCGCGACCCCTTGCAGACGTTTCAGCTCAGTGCGGCGCTCTTGACTTAAGGCCTTTCGCAGCGTCGCGCGAACTCCGGAGCGAAAGACGCTCAGACTTCGGTTAACAAGCTTCACAAAGGGTCACCGACAAGACAACGAGCGCAGAACGTTATCCAGTGAAACAAGATAATATCGCCCTGAAAAAATGGAGTTCGATGCAATTCTGCTACGACGACGCAGCAACTCGAGCCGTCCCTTTACTGGCGAACTCGATCTGCGTCTTAACCGTCCTCAGCCTGGGTCTGAAAACGGTGATTGTTGTAGCGTAGAGGTCCTTATTCTCAGCTTTTTCGACGACCTCAAAGTCGTTTTCGATGATGCGGATAACTGCCCTCGGACGATAGCGCTTCTTACCTTGCGGGCCAGCTAGATAAAGCCGAACGATGAACACGCCATCGTCAGTGAGAAACTGTGAATACCGATCTAAGATTGTTTTCACTTTCCCGATAGGCACGTGATACATGGACTCGCGGAACAGAATCACATCAAATTTCTGGTCTGGATTGTAGCCGAGAAAATCGGCGCACGCAAAAGAAGCTCTGCTTGCCAGGCCGGCATTCGCTATCTTCTCTCGGGCTCTCTTGAGGGCCACCTCAGATATGTCTACGCCAACGTAGCTCACGTAGGGAGACGCTAGCTCAATCGCGGTGCTTCCCTGTCCACAACCAAGATCGAGTACACTGCCGCGGCCAACGTATTTTTCCAAGTGCTGATACACCACATCGCCCGATGTATCGTCGGCGAACCTCCATTTGCCACTCGCGAACTCCTGGTCCCAGAAGAATTTTTTCAGGCCACTCGGACCATACCTTTTCAACAGGCCGCTAGTGTAAACACTAACCCGCGTAACAACACTCATTATTTGATTCCTCCCCCGATTGCCGTTTTGTTCTTGAGAGGCCAAGCCAGACGGACGAGCGATTTACCGTCGGAGAATCTGCTGAGCCTCCGCATTTGCTCACGCCGTGTAAACGCAATTAGATCGTTCGAAACCGGTCTCTCCACGCGCCGGATCATCGACCAGTAATACCCCGACGCAAGCGCTACACCCCCGATGCAGAAGGGCCGCTGCTTCATTTGATAGACCGCTCGAAACAATTCCCAAACGGGATGGTTTCCGACCGAGTAGTCCTTCGCCCCATATTTAAACTTGGCCCGCAAGCCGCCACTCTCTGCAGTCCCCATTATCCGATGGTGCATGCTCACAGTCTCGGTAAACGTTCGGGTTTTCCAGCCCTTCATCCTCGCGGAGACCACGGCGATGTGATCGATGCAGCCCCCTTTCACCGCTTGATATCCGCCGATGTCTTCAAAGCATTCTTTCCGAAACAACTGGCAACCGCCCCAAACATTCTCGATATTCGTAAAGCGATAGTCGTATTGAAAAGATCCTTCGCGGAACGGTGCGCCCGCAACCCCCAAGTCTGGGTCCTCGGCGAACTTGCTCACAATATGGCGAAAGTGTTCGGGTCCAAACGAAACGTCGGCGTCCAGATTGCCAATGACTTCGTAGTCCAAATCGGCCACGCTGGCGCGACCGGCGTTAAAGGCATGCACCTTTCCGGCGAAATGGCGCTCAGCGCGTTCGGGCATCCGGATCAGCGCAATCCAATCGTGGTCTGCGGCGTACTTGCGCACGATGTCGTCTGTTCCGTCTGTCGAACCGTCGCTAACGATGACCCATCGAAGCGGCCGCGCCGTCTGAGCCACCATGGACTGCAAGGTGAGTTCAATGAACTTCGCCTCATTCCGAGCTGGAGTGATCAGAACGTAGGCAGGCAACGGAGACATGTTTGCACTTGGACGGAAGCAGAATGCGTCGCTTAAGCCGACGCTGCCAAGGCGCTTTGAGCGGCCGCATGAGCCGCAACGAAATCCAACACATGTTTCGCGACGCGCATCTGCTGGCCTTCTTCGAGGCCGGGGAACATCGGCAAAGAGACAATCTCCTTCGTTACCTTTTCGGTGACCGGGAAACTACCCTCCTCACTCTGGAGGTGGGCGTAGGCCTTTTGCAGGTGGAGAGGAACTGGATAGTGAATCGCAGTGCCAATGTGGGCTTCGCCAAGATGCTTCTGAAGTTGAACACGGTCTTCAACGCGAATCACGAACAGGTGATAAACGGCCTTGGACCAGGAGGGTTCAAACGGTAGGATGATCCCCTCGCTAGCCGAACCAAGTAGCTCTTGATATCGGGCGGCGCATTCCCGCCGTTGGACGTTCCAGTCGCTGAGGTGGCCCAGCTTGATCCCTAAGATCCCCGCCTGGATCGCGTCCAACCGTCCGTTGTATCCTTCTACGTCGTGATAATACTTTTGGCTTTGCCCGTGATCGCGCAGCACCTTGCATTTTGCGAGCGATCTCAGAATCGTTCGTTGTTACCGCCCCAGCCTCGCCGCACGCACCCAGATTCTTTCCAGGATAAAAACTGAAGGCGGCCGCGACTCCCATCGACCCAGCCTTCTTCCAGCGATTGTCCTTCTTCGAAAAGTACTCCGCACCGTGCGCCTGGCAAGCGTCTTCGATCACGATCAAGTTGTAGCGCTCCGCCAACTCCATGGATCGGATCCATGTCCGCGGTCTGCCCGTAGAGGTGCACCGGGACTATCGCAGTGACCAACAACCCGGTCTTGCGGTTCTTGAGCTTCCCGTCGTCGAAGTAGCACTGCACTTCGAGGTACTCGCGCAGCTTCTCCGGATCCATGTTGTAGGTTCGCTCATCGATGTCCACAAAATCCGGCCGCGCACCGGCCTGAGAGATCGCTTCTGTGGTCGCGATGAATGTGTTCGGAACCGTAACCACCGTATCGCCAGGCTTGATTCCAGCCGCGATGAGGGCAAACCGCAACGCGTCCGTCCCGTTCGACACGCCCACGCAATGTTCCGTATCGCAGAACGCTGCGAAGTCGCGCTCAAATTGCTCCACCATCGGACCGCCAATGAAGCCGGCGGTACTCAGAGCTTTTGTGAAGACCTCTGTAAGTTCTTCCTTCAGCTCCTGATGAGGAGTTACCAGATCCAAGAAAGGAATGCTATTTTCATAATCGTATTTTGTGTCGGCGCCAGCAACTGCGGGTGCCAGTGATCTCAAGGTCCGAGCCGGATTTCCCGCCACGATTGCATGAGCTGGAACATCCTTGGTGACCACGCTGCCCGCCCCAACAATCGCGTGCTCACCCACCACGACGTTGCACAGAATGGTTGCGCCCGACCCTATGGACGCGCCCTTCTTAATCACAGTCGTCTCGACCTTCCAGTCCTTTTCGGTCTGCAGCGCTCCGTCTTCCGTTGTCGCTCGAGGGTAAGTATCGTTGATGAACGTCACGCCATGCCCTATGAAGACGTTGTCTTCAATCAGGACACCTTCGCAGATGAAGCTGTGGCTAGAGATCTTGCAATTCTTCCCGATCTTGGCGTTCTTCTGAATCTCCACAAACGCACCGATCTTGCTCCCGTCACCAACCTCGCAGCCATACAGATTGATGAACTTGGAGAGCTTCACACCGGTGCCCAGCTTGACGTCCGGCGCAATGCATACGAATTCGTTCACAGTTGTACAGGCCTTCCTTGATCCTTCAGCGATTTGTCCGCGGCTTCGAGCATCTTGACAACACGCAAGCCCGCCGCTCCATCATTGAATGGCCTTTCGTTCTTCGAGACACAATCGACGAAGTATGTCGTCTCGGCCTTCAAAGCCTCGGTCTGCTCCACTTTGGGCGACCACATGTCTCCCGAACGGTAGCTGACGAGCAAATCTCGAACGCCTTGTCCATTCTGGATCTCTACGCCTTTGTCGTAAACCTTGATCTTCTCGTCGGCGTCCAGATCGTTCCATACCAGCATTTTCTTTTCGCCGCCAATGAGCGTGGTCCGCACTTTCACTGGCGAGAGCCAATTGACATTCATGTGGGCGATCGTCTTGTCGCCGTAGTGGATCGTGATATATGCCAAATCCTCGTGACCGTTTAAGTGCCGCTGGCCGCTCGCGATTACGTAATTCGGTTTGTCTTTGATCAGGTCATCCACAATCGACATGTCGTGGGGCGCCAAGTCCCAGATGACGTTGCAGTCATGCTGGAATAAGCCCAGGTTTACGCGGGTCGAGTCGTAGTAGTACAGATTGCCGAGCGATCCATCGTTGATCAGTTGGCGGATTTTCTTCACCGCACCCGTGAAAAGGAACGTGTGATCTACCATAATCTGGAGGTTCTTGCTGATGGCCAGGTCGATCAGTTGCTCGCCCTGATCCGCGGTTGAGGTGAATGGCTTTTCGACGAATACATGCTTGCCATGTTCGAGGGCGGCCTTGGCCAGATCGAAGTGCGTCCAAACGGGAGTAATCACCGCGACGGCGTCAATGTCGGTAGCCGACAGGACATCGCAAGGATCGGTGGTGACCTCCAAACCGGGATAGGCTTGTTTGGCCCGTTTCAGCGCGGACGTGCTCTTGTCGCATACCATTGCGACCTCGCAACCTTCAACGCCGTGAAAATTCCTGACGATGCCAGGGCCCCAATAGCCGTAGCCGATAACTCCGACTCGAATCATTGTTGTGAACTCCCTTTAGGTTGAGGACAGGTACGCGGCCAGCCAATTTTTAGGCCATGGCCGGCTGGAGGAGGGGCTAGTAGGCGCCCACTCCCGAAAGAACTGCACGGGGCGTTTGCGAGAGGATCTTGATATCTCCCCACACAGTCCAAGAGCTGGAGTATTGCAAATCCATGCGGACCATTTCGTCGAACGTCGTTCTGCTCCGGCCACCGACTTGCCACTGGCCGGTAATCCCTGGTTTCACGGCCACCAATCGCTGCCTGTGCCACATCTCGTAGCACTCGAACTCATATGGGACTGGTGGCCGCGGTCCCACCAGTGACATCGATCCGCTCAAGACGTTCAGAAATTGCGGTACTTCATCGAGGCTGGTCTTTCGCAAAAATCTTCCGAATGGGGTGATTCTTGGGTCGTTCGTCAATTTGTAAACTTCGGGCTTCTTGCCAGTTTCTTGCTCGAGCTCAGTCGTTCCTGCGATCAGGCGCTTCACATACTCCTGGTGAATTGTGTGATCGTTCGCAAAATACATGGAGCGAAACTTCAGAAACATGAATTTTCGGCCGTGCTGGCCCACTCGCTCCTGACGGAACAGAACGGGTCCCTTTGAAGTCAGCTTAATGATCGCTGCGATGACGATGAGAAAGGGCGATGCGAGAACTAGCGCAAAGAGACTGCCCGCAATGTCTATCGATCTTTTCATCACGCGCGCGGCTCTTTTGGGGTCGCTCGGTTGCTGCAGATCCGGATACAACGTCGAATCCGTCGGTCCACTGGAGCCGTTCCCGTTTGAATGTTCCGGAAATACGTGGAAGGAGAGCTTAATTTCATTGATCTGCTCGATGCTGAGCGTGGTACATAGCGCGTTTGTAACTTTGGTCAGGAGCGCATTGGCAATCGATTTCCCTTCGGCCGCGCCGACCTCGGTGAAAATCACCCCGATAACGGAGTCGTCTTTGTACCATCCCTTGATGTCGGTTTCCCTGGTGGAATGCGACAGCGCTGCAACCACCTTGTCAAAGGTTTCCTGTTCTTCGCCAGCCTTCAGCAGACCGCAAGCTTCCAGCAGCATAAGGACAAAGCGCCGATGCGACCGCTCCGTTCTCTTTCGCTCGAGACGGAGCATTGTCATGAACAGCTCCTGGTCCATGAACGCGGGGTGTGATGGTGCAGCTACCGGTCCGTCGTCTGCCACCGGTCGCGGGCTCGTCTTTGGCTGTGCAATGCTCGACATAACCTCGCCTGCCTGGTCAGGAATGGGGGATGCGTCTTACCCGAGGATGACAATCTATGCAGAGGCCGCGAATGCCGGCCTGATCTGAACGGACATTTCCCGTCCGCTCGCGTCCAGCGGCCTGACCCAAAGCCGGTCGATTTCGACTGCAACTGAGCGCTTGAGCATACTTACAGACACGACAAGGCGCTGTTGCTTGCGAACCTCAACGAGCGAGCCTTCGATACCGGCCAGGGGTCCCTCTGCCAGCCGCACGCGCTGCCCGACTTCGAGGAATGGGTACGGCTCAGCCGACAAGCCAGCCCGGACCGCGGTTTGGATCGCGGCGATCTCGGCTTCATCAATCGCGACTGGAATCTTGCCAATGCCAACGAAACTCAGGACACCGGGAATAGTCAAAAGCGGGAGCCGAAATTCCGGATTCAATCGGCAAAATACGTAGCCTGGAAAAAGGGGAAGCTCCACCGATTTGAAGCGATCCGACCAACGCTGTCGACTCACGTACAGCGGCAAGAACTCTTCGAATCCTTTGTTCCGCGCGATCATCGCGACAATCTTCTCCGAGCGCGACTTCACGCGAAGGGCGAACCAAGGATACGGGATCGAATCACTGCGTTCTTCCAAGTACATCGATACTCCAATTTCAGATTTCGGCCAAGCTACCGCCCATCGAGTCCCATTTCAGCATTTGCCTCCTGGGCCGCCGAGCCATCTGAAGCGGGGGGAAAGGCAGGTCTATTGCCATAACCCACACCGAGCTCAACCAGTTTGTTCTCAGGTAGTTGACAATCCGCTCGATGATGGCAGATGTGGCCGCGGGAAGATGATTCGGACTTGGTCCCACTTTATGAGACTTAAGTCGCATGCTGCAATCCCATGACGATACCGATGGGAACGCCATTTCTCAGATAAGAACGCTAAACCAGAAGAATGGCCCTACAAATGTTACATACTTGGATTAATCCTCAGTGAGAGCCTCGTCTGCAAAAGTGCCCGTGCTCGCTTCCCTGGCGCTATTCATAGCGTCGACGGCCGCGTTTTCGTCGCAAATCCTATTGCCTACTCAGTCCAGTAGCCCCGGAGCGACCATCGTCGGCCAAATCACATTTGCTTCCCAATCTAGTTCCATCAGCGGCGTTCAGTTTGATGTGCAATATGACAACGCGGCGATGAGCCTGGCGGCCACACTGAGTAGTCCGGCCGGAACCTCGGGAAAGAGCCTCTACGCCGTGGACCTGGCTCCGAACAAGAAGCGCTTTCTTATCATCGGATTGAACCAAAATTTGATCCCCGATGGCACGTTGCTCAATCTCTCCGTCAATATTAATGCGGCGGCAGCGGACGGCACGTATACGATGACGCTTTCCAACGTCTGCGGCACCGATCCATCGGGCCATGCCGCGACCGTCACTGGCAACGACGGCACCGTGACGGTGAATGCCTCCACCGCGAAGCTGCAATCGAATGGTGTGGTCAACGCAGGAAGCTTTCTTCCCGGACCGGTTGCCCCTGGTGAACTGGTTACGCTGATGGGTTCGGGGATCGGCCCGGCTTCTGCGCAAGCAACCAATGGACCTCCGAGCCAAACCATGCTCGGTGGGACGAGCGTGCTCTTCGATGGCGCCGCCGCGCCTCTTCTCTATGCCGCCTCCAATCAGATCAACGCTATCGTACCTTTCAGTGTCTCTGGAGAAAACGCTACCCAATTGACAGTCACCGCTCAGGGGCAGACGATCGCTGCAGTCGTTCAGTCCGTAGCAGCTGCGGCCCCGGCAGTTTTCACTTTGGATTCCACAGGGACCGGTCCGGGCGCCATTTTGAATGCAGACTTGAGCGTGAACTCGCCATCCAACCCCGCGACCAAGGGGTCCTTCATAGTCGTCTTTGCGACTGGCGCAGGCCAAACGAATCCACCCAGCGTGGACGGGCTAATTACGGGAACAGTGCTTCCTACGCCAATACTGCCGGTGTCGGCTCAAATCGCTGGTCTGGATGCCAAAGTGTTATACGCCGGCGCGGCTCCAGGGCTGATCGCCGGGGTCATTCAGGTGAACGCTCTGATTCCTTCCGGCGCGCCTTCCGGTCCGGCCGTACCCCTCGTTCTCACAGTTGGCCAATCAAGCAGCCAACCTGGCGTCACAGTCGCGATCCAATAGTGGAGCCGGTCGCGGCGAGTCACTGACGCCGAAGGCAACATTTGTTTGGCTCTTGGTCAACCCTCGCCAACACTTCCCGTGGTCTTTTGTTCAAAGGAAAAAGGCAGCCGCCCCACCTGGAGAAGCTGCCTTAAAAAGGAGAAGTTTGACGAACAGCCTAAGAACTGTGCGGCATGCGCTTGCGCAGGAATCCCACCAGGGCGATAAAACCGAAAAGGTCGACCGCCATCAGAACCGGCGTGGACGCCTCGGGCGTCGTCACCGTCAAGAATTCCTGTGGCGGAGAATTGGGACAACCGTTGGGGTAGCCAGGGCAGGTCGGCGCAGTTCCGTTTGGCGTATAGATGTTGACGTTGGCGTAATTAGCGATTGTCTGGTTTGCGGTCGCGGTCACTGCGGCAGCGAGGTCAGCTTCAGCGACGCCTGCTTCGGACGGGATATCGTTGAAAGCAGCCGGAACATAAAGTCCCCAGAGAGCATAGCTGTACTCCCCGGCTGCCGTCCAGTTCGATGTATCGTACGCTTCAATAATCTCCGTGGCGAGATAGGCTGCGACGACGTACGCCTGGTCCTCGCTCAGTCCGTCGGCCCCACTCTTCCACAACACAGTCGAAGACGTGTTGAGGCTAGCCATATTCGTTACAGTTGCACTCCAACTCTCAGGGACATAGCTTTCGTCAGTGTAATCATCGCAGATCACCAGCGTCTGGACGCCATTGATATAGGCCGTGTAGGGATCGGCGTACACACCACCGACGATATTGTTCCCTGCACTAGTGAGGTCCATGCTCACCTGGCCGAACGCGTGACACACGAAGAAGAAAACAACTATGACCCCAAACCACGGACTACGTGGGCAAAAACTGGCAGAACCCAACAACTTTGCGATGTACCGAAGATTCGTATGCACGTAATTAAACCGCTATCGAGTATGCCTGCTCGCTCCGAATTGATCAATCGGACCAAAGGGCAGGCCGTACCACAAGTTTTCAAGTTGCCAAACTGTAGCGGATGAGCGAGAGGCTCGGAACCTATCCTTTCCGGATCGCACTATCTTTCTCGTTAGTCAGTTTCCCTCAGTTACCCCTTAGTGAACGTGCGCAAAATCATGAACTTACCGGCTAGCTTTTTTATGGCTCAAGAATTGCTTTGTGATAGGCAGTCCTCGGTGCCTGGTTGAGATGCGGCGGCGGTCGCTAGCTCCGGGAACACGGCTTGGCCGGAGTTCCTCAAACGCCGCACCTCCCGGGCAGCCAGCAGTTCAAGCCATTCCTCGGTGCCTGGTTGAGATGCGGCGATCGCTAGCTCGGAATACGGCTCGGCCGGAATTCCTCAAGGGTCGCACCTCCCGGGCGCCAGCAGTTCAGGCGAGTTCCTAGTACGACTACCGCAACCTCCTTTTCGATTGCCATCTTCAATATCGCGCTAGAAAATGCGACAATAGCCCATCACCTAGCGAGAGGAGACCACTGGGGACGATGGTCTGCGCGAGCTGTGGCGCTGCCAATCCCGACCACCTGCGTGTCTGCGGGCGCTGCGGCCGAGGCCTGTCTGGACCTGTCCAGACTCGACCTGCCGCGAGCGGTGAGCTTGCAGATGGCGCGGCGTCGCCCGCAGCCTCCGGCCGGATGCAGTCCGAAACCGGCGTCATGTCACCGCCTCCAGAGGGTTCGCAATTCGCCACCCAAGCCATTTCGCCCAGCTCTGCATCAGCTCTTCGGCCTGGCTTGGAGCCGGGCAGTTTCCTCGGCGCAAGGTACCGTATCGAATCCTTGCTGGGCCAAGGCGGGATGGGCGCAGTCTACAAGGCCTACGATATGGAACTCGGTCGCACGGTGGCTCTCAAATTGGTGCGGCCAGAGCTGGCCGCCAGCGCTGAGACCATGCAGCGATTCAAGCAGGAGCTGCTGCTCGCCAGCAAAATATCGCACAAGAACATTCTCCGCATTTACGATCTTGGCGACGCCGACGGAATCAAGTTCATCACCATGGCCTTCGTCGAAGGTTCGGACTTGTCCAATCTGATCGAAGGAGCCGGCCGCCTCCCACTAGACCGTGTGCTGAAGTTCGCAACGCAGTTATGTGCCGCCTTGGAAGCTGCGCACCGTGAAGGCGTCGTACATCGCGATTTGAAGCCTCAGAACATCCTGATTGACCAGGCAGATGGGCTGTACGTTTCCGACTTCGGGCTGGCCAAGTCGCTCGCGCCCGAAGCGTCTTCGATGACGCGGACTGGCCAGCTCCTCGGCACGCCTCGCTACATGTCTCCCGAGCAAGTCGAGGGCAAGGAAGCAGACCATCGCAGCGATTTGTACTCGCTGGGCCTCATCCTTTTCGAGATGTTCACGGCTGACGTCCCATTTCGGGGCGAGTCTGCGCTCCAAATCATGTTCCAGCGTGTAACCGCCGCCCCCAAAGATCCGCGGATTCTATGTCCGGACCTGCCCGATTACCTAGCGAATATCATCCTTAAGTGCCTCGAAAGAGATCCAGCGAACCGCTATCAGAGCGCCCGCGAAATTCTGGCGGACCTGGAGGCCCACAATGCCCCTGAAGTGAGTGCGACTGCCCGAACGAAGACAATCCAGCTGCCGCGTCGCAGGTCCCGTTCTGTTTGGATTTTGGCAAGCGCCATTGCCCTGGCGATTGCCTTGGTTTTTGCCGTTCCACGCGCTCGCCATCTGATTCTCCGCTCGCCGGCGGCCGCCGGGACCACGGGGCAAGTGGCGATTCAGCATTACATGGCCGTTCTGCCCCTTCGTATCGTGGGGAACCAGCACGACATCAACTATATCGCTGACGGCGTGGTCGACTCGCTTTCGGCTAAACTCTCTGGACTCAAGAATGTTTACGTCGCTCCGGCGAACGCAGTGAATATTGCGGTGAAGCAGCAAGATCCCCAAAAGATCGCTCATGCACTGGGTGTCAAGCTCTTGCTCGAAGGCACGCTCACGAGCGGTTCCAACGACACCATCGCCATTACTATCACTTTGGATGATACGGCCAATAAGGGCCAGAATCTCTTGCGCCAAGTTTTCACTGGGGACCGTCAGGATCTGCTCACGCTGGAAGATCAAATCTTCGGCAAGGTGATCAGTGCCTTAGACATTAAGCAAAGCGATCAAGAGCTGGCGCGCAACAAGACAAGGCCCACCGGGGATTTTAAGGCGTATGAATTCTACATGAAGGGTCGTGACCTGTGGCGCGATTCACATAACGCGCAGGACCTCGTGAAGGCCATTGGCCTTTTCAATCAGGCCATCAAGCTCGATCCGCAGTTCGCGCTCGCATACGCGGGACTGGCTGACGCCGATCGCCGCATGTGGGACCAGACCAACGACGGGGCTTGGACCCAGAAGGCTTTGGCCGCCGCGAAGCAGGCCCAAGCGCTGAACGACAATCTTCCGGAGGTGCATTTCAACCTCGGGAGCATCTATACCGACACGGGAAGAACCTCCGAAGCCATCGAGGAATTGCAGCGCGCCCTCCAACTCGCACCTAACTCCGACGAAGTGCTGCGGCGCTTAGGTACGGCCTATCTGAAGGCCGGCCGCCAACCGGAAGCCGTAGCAGCCTATACCAAAGCGACGGAAGTCAACCCTTACCTGTGGAGCAATTTCAATTCTCTCGGCAGCGCCTACTTCGTGGTAGGCGAAAATGACCGAGCGCTCGCGGCCTTTCACCGGATCACGGAGTTGGAACCCCGTCGGGCTGAAGGCTGGGAGGGGGTTGGATCGGTTTATTTCCGGCTCGGAAGGTGGAGCGAAAGTATCACGACGTTTCAAAAGGCTATCGATCTACAGCCTAAAGCTGCCTTCTACTCCAACCTCGGCACCGCTTACTATTTTCTGGGCCGTTTTGACGAAGCAGCTGCGACTTTTGAAAAAGCAACCGCGATGATGACCGACGACGGCGATTTTCGCTTGAATCTGGCCGATGCCTACCGCTGGTCAGGTCAGGCCGCGAAAGCCGCAGCCTCCTACGATCAGGCGATTTCGTTGGCTTACAAAAGCATTCAGATCAATCCTAAAGACACCGATGCCTTGGGCAACTTGGCGCTGTGCTACGCCAAGAAAGGGGATTCGAGGCGCGCATTGGAGTTTATCGCTCGGGCCCGGACTATTGACCCCAAGGACAACTCCCTGATGTACGAACAGGCGACCATTTACACCCTTGCGGGAAAGACCGGTGAAGCGATGACAAGCCTGGAGGAGGCCTTGCGAGCCGGCTATTCCGTTCAGGAGGCGAGAAGCGATCCCGAATTGAGGAAACTCCATGACATTCCCCAGTTCGCCAGGCTCGGCAATCAAATTTCTGAGGAGCGCAGCAAATAAAGCCTTTTCGTTGCCCTTTGGTGCCATTGACACTTAACTGCAAATCGTCATAATTAGCTTGATGCAGTCTCTCGTTCGGTGCGGGTTCCTCAAAATATCGTTGCTGTGCAGCTTGGTGGCCGCGCTGCCGATCGCAGCCTCGGCTGCAAAGCTCGTCATGTGCAGCACCTGCGATCCCACGCCCATTCCACTTACACTAACCAACGGTGCGTTGAACGACCTTCAACCGGATGGGACTGCTTCCGTCACCGATGAATTCTTGAATCTGACCGGTACAATTCTCGACGATATAGTCTACACGACGACGATCAATGCCGGCCTGGATCCGACGGTGCTGGCTAGCGATAAGGACTTCACTTGCGTGGCTCCGAACGGCTTCTACCTGAATTGTGCAGTCACCTATGACAAGCAGAACGGTGCACTTACTTACTACTACTATGGAGTGAACCCTCCCGATTGGCAGGACTTGCCGGTGGTTGTCATATTCGAGGACTTGGTCGGAGGGGGGTTCGGAAACACTGGCATTCCGAACTTGGGGCTCTTCGAGATTCAGTTGCAAGATTGGACCGACAACCTCACTGATAGCAATCCGAACGTCGGCGACGGCGGTCTACTGTACGGTTGCGACCTAAACAACCCAAGCCCAAACAACTGTCCCAACCCAACTGGTCTCCCAACGCTGAGCGGTACCTTCAATGCTCCCGTGAACGTTCCGGAGGCTTCCGCCGTGCTGATTCTCCTCACGGAGCTGTTGCTGCTTGCGGGCGTCGTGGCGCTACTGGGCCGCAGACTGAAGTGGAACCAGCACTTCGACCTTTAGTAGGACCGCTGGTACGGTTCAGCTCGTTTTGCCTATCCCTTCAGGATCTGACACGTGGTAAGCTGACCACTGCCACCCCATCGTTGCGGTTATGAAGTCCCCGGCCATCTGCAAACTCAGCCTCCTGATCTTGGCGCTAGCACTTTCGACTGGCTGTTCCCGGGACCCCAACGTCCGGAAGCTCAAGTACCTGAACAGTGGGGAGAAGTACTTCAAGCGAGGCAAATTCCAGGAAGCAATCATCGAGTTCCGGAATGCGGTTGAAATTGATCCCAGATTCGCCGCCGCACACTTCCAGTTGGCTCGAGCGTATGTAAGTTCGAGGAATCCAGAAGCCGCCTTCCGGGAGCTGCAAGAAACGGTCACGCTGGACCCCAACAACTGGGATGCTCAACTCGATCTCGCTTCCATGCTCGTCGCCGGCCGTCAATTCGACCAGGCGCAAGCGGTCGCAAAGAAGGTCTTGACTGCGCATCCCAACAACCCGCAAGCTCACGCCGCATTGGCCGAGGCGCTTGCGGCGAAGCGCGATGTTCCCAACGCGATAGTGGAACTTCAGAAGGCCGTCGAGTTGGATCCCCACCGCGTCGATTACTACCTTGTGCTGGAAACCCTCTACCTCTCCGCGGGGCAGCCGTCCGACGCCCTAGCCATCAGCAAGAAGGCTGTCGAGAACAACCCGAATTCAGCCCAAGCCCACGTAGCATTGGCCCAGTATTATATGTCGCAACACGATACCCTGGATGCGGAAGCGGAACTCAAAGCTGCTTCCGCTCTGGATCCGCATGGCGTAAACCAGCGGATTTTCCTGGGACGCCTCTATGTGACTACCGGCCGATTGCAAGACGCCGAGAAAGTGTATCGGGAGTTGAAGACCGCCGCTCCCGATGATCCGCAAGCCTATCAGGCCTTGGGTCTGTTTTACGTTTCCACAGGTCAACAGGATAAAGCGATCGCCGAGTTTCGGTCGGTCGCGTCCTCCAAGCCGAAAGACGCGAGCGTAGAGGCGAATCTGGTTGAGCTTCTGCTCGACTCGAATCGGATTGACGAAGCTAAGAAGCTAAATGACGGCATTCTAAAGTCGACGCCCGATGATCCTCGCGCGCTGATTTCCAACGCCCGGATTCTCATTATCAAGGGACAGCACCAGGACGCCGTCGCAGCGCTGCAAAAGGCAATCAAGTCCGAGCCGAATTCGGCTCCTGCCTACTACTTTCTCGGCATCGCTCAACGATCCCTCGGTCTAACCGACTCGGCCAGGACGTCGCTCTCCCACGCTCTGGAATTGCGCCCCCGGATGTCTCAGGCCTCGGCGGCGCTAGCGGCCTTGGACGTGAAGCGAGGGGACTTTGGCGGGGCTCAGCAGCATGCCGACAGCGCATTAGCTGCAAATCCAAACTTGGCGCCAGCCTATGTCACGAATGCTCAGGTCTCGTTTGCCAAAGGCGACACCAAACAGGCCGAGGCACAGCTCGAAGAAGCTCTCAAACGCGATCCTACTTCGCTACCGGCGCTATCGCAGATGCTCAAGCTTGATATCAGCCGAGGCAAGGCCCAGGAGGCGATACAACGGATTTCGGGCCTCATCGAGCAACATCCCCAGAATGCCGGTCTTCACTTCTTGCTCGCGGTCGCTTACTTCAGCCAGAGGGATCTGCCAAAGTCCGAAGCGAGCGTGAGCCAGGCAGTCGCGCTCGATCCAAAAACGCCGGAAGTACACACGCTTCTCGCCAACATTGCCTTTGCCAAAGGATCCAACGAACTAGCGAAAGCTGAATTGCGTTCGGCGATTGCGGCCAATCCCCATAACGTCTCGAACTACATGACGCTTTGCGCTCAGTACGAGAGAGAAGGGAACTGGGAGCAGGCCAAGAAGCTCTGCGAACAGGCTCACGAGGTTGATTCCACGGCGCCCATCGTAGCCGACGAACTCGCGTTTCTTTATCTCGAGCACGGTGGCGACGTCAACGTCGCACTCGCGCTGGCCCAACAAGCTAAACAGAGCCTGCCGAATTCGCCGGTCACGTCGGACGTGCTTGGTTGGGCATATTACAAACTCGGATCGCCAGAATCGGCCGTCGCGCAATTGAAAGACTCCGTTCAAAAGGCGCCCGGCAATCCCGTCTTCCAGTACCATCTCGGAATGGCCTATCTCGCCAGCGGCCACCGTGAATCCGCCCAAAAATCTCTCCAAACGGCTCTCCAGGACAATCCCAACTTCCTTTACGCCGCCAGTGCCCGGGCCAGCCTGGACAAGCTCACAAAACAGGTACGCTAAACAGCGCCTGTTACTAAACGCTGATTCTAAACAATTTACTTCGACACTGCTCTCGGCGTTAGGCAAAGATCTTGATTGATCGTAGGCACGTTCACCGCTAAAACTAGTGGATTTTCGCTATATAGAATGAGAGGTTCGTTACTGGTACAAAACTACTAGAAGTACTATACTTTTGGTTCATATGCTGTCTAGATTCGTTTTCTTAGCACGAGTTTCCCTCCTTTTGGTCATCGTTCTAACAACTTGCACCTATGGCTTGGCAGCCGGCGTTGCCCTGAGCCTGTCCTCCGGATCGGCAAGCCCGGGTTCATCGGTCGTGTTGAACCTCTCACTAAACGCCTCGGGCGACCTTCCGGACTCAACGGAATGGACTCTCAACTATTCGACCACCGACTTCACGTACGTATCCTTTGCGCCCGGGTCGGGTGCAGCAGGCAAGTCACTTTCCTGCAACACCACCGTCGGGTCGGTTACGTGCTTAGTCTGGGGCATCAATTCTACATCGATTCCAAATAATGTCCTGGCTTCGGTCACTCTCGATCTGGCGAGTTCGACATCCGACACGTCCTCATCGGTTCAGCTTACCAATGCAATGTCGGCGGACTCCTCTGGGGCCGGAATATCGACCTCTGCAAGTGGCGGGACGGTCACAATCCTCCAGACACCCACCCTGAGCAGCCTTTCGTGCAGCCCGGCAACATTGACCCCATCGGTTGGATCGACCTGCACAGTCACGCTCACATCCGCAGCGCCCAGCGGAGGAGCCTCAGTTGGGATTAGCGCGGCTCCCACCGCGGCGAACGTGCCAACGACCGTCACGGTTCCGCAGGGCTCAAGCTCGACCACATTCTCAGTGACTGCGGGCACAGTGAGCACTTCGACTCCTGTGACCTTAACAGCTTCCTATTCGGGCGTGAACGCGACGTTCGGGGTCACGGTTAATCCGCCAGCTGCAGCTCTGAACAGTGTCTCGGTTAGCCCGAGCACCATCGTGAGCGGCCTATCTGGAGCCGGAACCGTGACGTTGACTGAAGCGGCTGGCTCCGGCGGGGTTGTAGTGTCGCTCTCCAGTTCCAACACCACAGCCGCCAGCGTTCCTTCGAGCGTGACGGTCGCGCAAGGCTCAACTTCAGCTACGTTCACCGTGAACACTGGGCTTGTGAGTGCTTCGACTGCTGTGACCCTGACTGCATCCTATTCCGGCGTGAATGCGACCTTCGGGGTCACGGTCAATCCGCCAGCGGCGGCTCTCAACAGTGTCTCGGTTAGCCCCAGCACGATTGCTAGCGCCCAAACGGGTACAGGAACCGTGACTCTGACCGAAGCAGCAGGCTCCGGCGGAATCGTCGTATCTCTCTCGAGCTCCAACACCGCAGCTGCGAGCGTTCCTTCCAGCGTGACGGTCGCGCAAGGTTCAACGTCGGCCA
The DNA here is from genome assembly GCA_963772905.1 of Bryobacterales bacterium. Classification (GTDB taxonomy): domain Bacteria; phylum Acidobacteriota; class Terriglobia; order Bryobacterales; family Bryobacteraceae; genus Palsa-89. Next base: position 756,297 of record CAVYZD010000004.1, read on the forward strand.
CGTTTACCGTGACTGCTGGCACGGTCAGTTCTTCGACTGCTGCAACTTTGACGGCCTCCTATTCCGGCGTGAACGCGACGTTCGGTGTCACCGTCAACCCACCACCCGCGGCTCTGAGCAGTGTCTCGGTCAGCCCCAGCACGATTGTCAGCGCCCAAACCGGCACTGGAACCGTGACACTGACCGAAGCGGCGGGGACCGGCGGAGTGGTAGTCTCGCTCTCCAGTTCCAACACAGCGGCCGCCAGCGTTCCATCGAGCGTGACGGTCGCGCAGGGCTCAACCTCGGCCACGTTCACGGTGACGGCTGGCACGGTCAGTTCTTCAACCGCTGCAACTTTGACAGCTTCCTACTCCGGCGTCAGCAAGACGTTCGGAGTGACGGTCACTCCACCACCAGCAGCGCTGAGCAGTGTCTCGGTCAGTCCGAGCACGATTGTCAGCGCCCAAACCGGCACCGGAACCGTGACACTGACCGAAGCCGCTGGCTCCGGCGGAGTCGTAGTGTCTCTCTCCAGTTCCAACACCGCAGCTGCGAGCGTTCCTTCGAGCGTGACGGTCGCGCAAGGTTCAACGTCGGCCACGTTCACCGTGACTGCTGGCACGGTCAGTTCTTCAACCGCTGCAACTTTAACAGCGTCCTATTCCGGCGTGAACGCGACATTCGGCGTCACCATCACTCCGCCAGCCGCGGCTCTGAGCAGTGTCTCGGTCAGCCCGAGCACGATTGTTAGCGCCCAAACGGGCACCGGAACCGTCAGTCTGACCTCGGCGGCTGGCTCCGGCGGAATCGTCGTATCTCTCTCGAGCTCCAACACCACGGCGGCCGGCGTACCTTCGAGCGTGACGGTCGCGCAGGGCTCAACCTCGGCCACGTTCACGGTGACGGCTGGCACGGTCAGTTCTTCAACCGCTGCAACCCTGACAGCCTCCTATTCCGGCGTGAGCAAGACATTCGGTGTCACGGTCAATCCGCCACCGGCGGCTCTGAGTAGCCTTTCAGTCAGCCCCGGCACCATTGTCAGTGGCCAAACGGGGACAGGAACTGTGACTCTGACCGCGGCGGCTGGCTCCGGCGGAATCGTAGTATCTCTCTCGAGCTCCAACACCACGGCGGCCGGCGTTCCTACGAGCGTGACGGTCGCGCAAGGCTCAACTTCAGCAACGTTCACAGTGACCGCCGGCACTGTGAGCACTTCAACCGCTGCAACTCTGACAGCTTCCTATTCCGGCGTCAGCAAGACGTTCGGAATGACGGTCACTCCACCACCAGCAGCGCTCAGCAGTGTCTCGGTCAGTCCGAGCACGATTGTCAGCGCCCAAACCGGCACCGGAACCGTGACACTGACCGAAGCCGCTGGCTCTGGCGGAATCGTAGTGTCGCTCTCCAGTTCCAACGCTACGGCTGCGAGTGTTCCCGCCAGTGTGACGGTCGCGCAAGGTTCAACCTCTGCCACGTTCACAGTCACTGCTGGCACGGTGAGCTCTTCGACCGCGGCAACTCTGACAGCTTCCTACTCCGGCGTGAACGCGACTTTCGGTGTCACCGTCACTCCGCCACCCGCGGCACTGAGCAGTGTCTCGGTCAGTCCCAGCACGATAGTGAGCGCGCAAACGGCCACAGGGGCCGTGACTCTGACTGAAGCGGCTGGCTCCGGCGGAATCGTAGTATCTCTCTCGAGCTCCAACACCACGGCGGCCGGCGTACCTTCGAGCGTGACGGTCGCTCAGGGCTCAACGTCGGCCACGTTCACCGTGACTGCTGGCACGGTCAGTTCTTCAACCGCTGCAACTTTAACAGCCTCCTACTCTGGCGTCAGCAAGACGTTCACTGTCACCATCACTCCGCCAGCCGCGGCTCTGAGCAGTGTCTCGGTCAGCCCGAGCACGATTGTCAGCGCCCAAACGGCCACAGGGGCCGTGACTCTGACTGAAGCGGCTGGCTCCGGCGGAATCGTAGTATCTCTCTCGAGCTCCAACACCACGGCCGCGAGCGTTCCTTCCAGCGTGACGGTCGCGCAAGGTTCAACGTCGGCCACGTTCACGGTCAGCACGGGCACGATGAGCACTTCGACCGCTGCAACCCTGACAGCTTCCTACTCGGGTGTCAGCAAGACATTCGGCGTCACCGTCACTCCACCACCAGCAGCGCTCAGCAGTGTCTCGGTCAGCCCCAGTACGATTGTCAGCGCCCAAACCGGCACAGGAACCGTCACTCTGACCTCAGCGGCTGGCTCCGGCGGCGTCGCCGTATCGCTATCGAGCTCCAACACCACGGCTGCGAGCGTTCCTTCCAGCGTGATGGTTGCGCAGGGGGCAACGTCGGCCACGTTCACGGTCAGCACGGGCACGATGAGCACTTCGACCGCGGCGACCCTAACCGCTTCCTACTCGGGCGTGAGCAAGACCTTCGGTGTCACCGTCAATCCGCCACCGGCGGCACTCAGCAGTGTCTCGGTCAGCCCCAGCACGATGGTCAGCGCCCAGACAGGCACCGGAACCGTCACTCTGACCTCAGCGGCTGGCTCCGGCGGCGTCGCCGTATCGCTATCGAGCTCCAACACCACGGCTGCGAGCGTTCCTTCCAGCGTGATGGTTGCGCAGGGGGCAACGTCCGCAACGTTCACGGTCAGCACGGGCACGATGAGCACTTCGACCGCGGCGACCCTAACCGCTTCCTACTCGGGCGTGAGCAAGACCTTCGGTGTCACCGTCAACCCGCCGCCTGCACCCCCGAACAGCGTGTTAACCCTGAGCGTCAATCCCAGCGCGATCATCAGCGGCAATCTAGGCATCGGAACTATCACCCTTCCAGCACCGGCAGGCTCGGGCGGTGTAACCGTCAGACTCTCCAGTTCGAATCCTGCCGCTAGTGTGAAGCGCTGGCTATCGATCCCACAGGGTGCAAGTTCGGCCACATTCACTGTGACTGCTGAGATCGTGAGCACTTCGACCCCAGTAATCTTGACTGCCTCCTACTCGAGCCTGACCGCAACGTTCGATGTCACCATCAATCCGGGCCTCCCAGCTCTGAGCAGTGTCTCGGTGGCCCCTAAGACGATTGTGAGCGGTCAATCAGGCATCGGAACTGTCACTCTGACAACCGCAGCTGGGACCGGTGGGGTTGTTGTCTCGCTCTTCAGTTCCAACGCCACAGCCGCGACCGTTCCGGCCACGGTAACCATCCCGCCGGGCTCCATCTCAGCCACATTTGCGGTGACCACAGGCGCGGTGAACGCTATCACAAGGGCAACCCTGACGGCCTCTTACCTAGGCGTAAGCAAGACGTTCAGACTCGCAATCGATCCACCATAGTCCAGTGCACGAAACGCTGCGTTTGCTCTGAAACGTCATTCTGTCTTGAAATACTTGTCGTTCGAATGAGTCTAACGTTGTACGCCTGGTCGAGATGCGGCTGCCGCTAGCTTGGGAATACCGCTTTGGCTGGAGTTCCTCAAGGGCCGCACCTCCCGGGCGTCAAAAGAACGCTGGCCGCTCGTCGAAGACATATGCCGGCTAACAGTTCCAAAGGCTCTCGAAGTAGAGTGACGTAATTGCTTGCCTTGTTGCGACCAACCTAAAAATTTGGCATCGAGTTCCAAATCCTGGTACCTGATTACAAGTCTGCCAAGAACATCTCCTTAGTTTTCAATTGATAGCGGTTTGGCCCCTGTGATGCGAAGTCGCTTGGATTCTTTGGAACGTCCGGCATCCGGCGAGGTAGTCTTCTGCGTCGGTCGTTATTCCCGTAACCAGGGTGACTGGCTTGCTTTTAGTGCCCTCTTCAGTTGATGGTGGGAGGCCAGTTCCTGCATAAACTTGCATGCTACCAAATATGGCTAAGAAGCCGTCAAAGCGACGCACGCCGGCCCGAGCGGTGATCGAACCCCACGAAGCCGCACCCCGTTGTCCTTATTGTGGAACAACAAACAGCGAAAGGTCGGCCTTGTCCCTTATGGACCAGTTGTTCCGATCGCACACCGAGCTGTGCGCAGCACTCCGTTTAGCTGGCCGACAGATGTTGCGACTCGAGCAGCAAGGCGATGGATCGTTGGAAAGAATCCGTAAAGCGCTGAAGCGCGCGGACAATGTGCGCAAGATGCTGGAAATCCCGGACGAATCGCGGGCAGCGATAAAGAACCTAAAAAACATAGACGAAATAGTCGTGGAAGCTCCGCCATCGGCCGCTGAATGCAGTCCTGACCAGGGGATCGAAAACAGCCCGATGCGCAAGAACGTTCAAAAGAGAACTCGTCTCACTCGTCCAAATTCCCTGCGTGTCGTTAGATTCCCGACTGGTTGAACGGTGGGCATGTGCAACAGCGATGCCGAGACTTCGTGTTCAGCTTCTCAAAGCGCCCGTGATATTCTATCTCTGGTGTGTTTAGTCGGCATTACAGAAGAGTCAAGGTTGTTTTCGGTCTCATTGACTCCACGCTCGTCGCCTTAGCTTTCATAGCCGCATACCAGACGCGCTTCCTGCTTCATTTCGCGTTCGGGAAGGTCTTCCACTTTCTCTTTTATATCGATTTCCCTATCGCTACCCTGCTTCTGGTTGTTTCGGTCCTCAGCTGGATCGCGATCGGCTATTGGTTTAACATCTATGAAAAGCTCGATTCCGCCCATCCCAGCGTAGTCATACGAGATACGCTCCGGCAATGCTTCTTGGGTGCTATCTGTCTGGTGCTGGCCGAGTACATGTTGCGTCTCGACCTGAGCCGTTTCTTTATCGCCCTGTTTGCCAGTTATGCCTGGATACTGTTATGCCTGTTTCGGATCAACGCTGCCCGGGTGATCGGCGCCGTGCGCAAACGGTTCGGAACCGCGCATTTCGTCATGGTCGTGGGTTCCAGCGAGCGTGCACGGCACCTGGGAGAAGTGCTAGAACGATCCGCGGATTATGGCATTCGCTTAGTAGGTTTTCTGGACGAAGAGCCAGGTCAAGTCCAATTGTCGCGAACCTACCAGCAGTATCCGCTGTCAAGCTTACAGGAGATCCTGCGGAAGCACGTCATCGACGAGATCATCTTTGCGGTGGATAGCGGCAAGCTCGCTGAAATGGAAGAGGTCTTTCTCCGTTGCGACGAGGAGGGTGTTCGGACACGCGTCGTGGTGGATTTCTTCCCACATGTGAACAGCCAGGTTTATCTGGACCGGCTCGGGGCTACGCCGCTGCTGACGTTTTCCGCGGCGCCCCACGATGAAATCCGGCTTCTGATCAAGCGCATCACCGATGTCCTGGTAGCTGTGCCAGCCTTGATCTTGTCGCTGCCGTTTATGCTCCTGATCGCGGTGCTCATCCGGCTGACTTCGGCAGGCCCCGCGCTGTTCCGCCAACAGCGCTGCGGACTGAACGGCCGGACATTCACGTTTTACAAGTTCCGCTCCATGTGTGATAACGCCGAGGAGCTGAAAGCCTCCCTGATGCACCTGAACCGCAAATCCACGGCCTTCAAGATTCCAAACGATCCGAGGCTCACGCGAGTCGGTCGCATCCTCCGCAAGTTCTCGATCGATGAATGGCCGCAGTTGTGGAACGTCCTGAAGGGCGAGATGTCGCTGGTTGGCCCGCGTCCGGCGGTCCCTGAGGAGGTGGAACTGTATCAGACCTGGCAGCGCCGGCGCCTTCGGATGCGTCCTGGACTCACTTGCCTGTGGGCGTTGGCCGGGCGCGACCGGCTCGACTTCGATACCTGGATGAAGATGGATATGCAGTATATAGACAACTGGTCGTTGGAGTTGGACTTGAAGATCATTCTGCACACTATTCCACGTGTGTTGACCGGGTGGGGCGCGAATTGAGGAAGCGCTGAGGGAACAGAGCGCCGGCGTGGTGCTTTATTCGATTCCCAACTTCTTCATCTTATATAGGAGCGCTTTGTAGTCTATCCCCAAAAGCCCCGCCGCACGTTTTCTGTTCCACTGAGTCGAGTACAGGGCCTTCATGATGACGTCGATTTCCGCGGCCTTGCGAGCCTGGTCCAGCTTCGCCAAATCCGAGTTCTCGAGGTCCGCGCGGTCCGGCAAATATTGGCCGTTGGGGGGCAGGAGACGGTTAGGTTGATCCGTTGTACGGGGTGTCAATGGCTCGCCGAACAAATCCGTGCCCGCCGATGGCGCGCCCCCAGCCCATTGAGATTGCGGCCCGCTCCGGCCCTTGACCAATCTGCTGCCGAGTCTGTGAAGTTCTTCCCCGATGACTTCAGGGTTCCTGACCACTAAGTATCTCCGCATCACGTTTTCCAACTCCCGGATGTTGCCGGGCCAGGAATGACGAAGCAGGGCAGCTCTCAAAGCCGGTCCAATCTCCGGAATCGGGGTACCCGGAAGCGCGTGCTTTCTCAGGAAGGACGTTGCGAGCGGAATGATTTCATCCAGCCGCTCCCGCAAAGGCGGTATCACGATGTTAAGGACATTGAGCCTGTAATATAAGTCTTCTCGAAATTCTCCTTGCTCGATCCGGCCTTCCAACTCCCGGTGCGTGGCTGCGATGATTCGCACATCGACTTGTGTCGCTTCTTTTGCTCCGATTCTGTGGAACTCCCGATCTTGCAGTACTTGGAGCAGTTTGGCTTGTAGCCTGAGATCCATATCACCGATCTCATCGAGAAGAATCGTTCCACCGTTCGCCAGTTCAAATTTTCCAGGGGTACTCTTGAATGCGCCCGTAAAGGCGCCCCGTTCGTAGCCGAACAATTCGCTCTCCACGAGTTCGGGCGGAAGCGCAGCACAGTTAAGTTTCAGAAAGATCTTTCCCGAGCGCAGGGACTGATTGTGAATGTGACGCGCCAAGACCTCTTTGCCCACTCCGGTTTCACCTTGCAGCAGAATGGGCACATCGGATGCCGCGAGCCGATTCAAAAGCGGATCTATTTTTCGGATCCACTCGCCGGCCCTCAGATTCAGCTCAGGTTTGCCGGGGAATCCATTCATCCGCTTGGAGGTGGGGATAACGCCAGTCGAAGGCAGGAGAAGGTCGACGGCCTGACGCAGTTGCTCATGCGAGACCGGTTTGGTCAAGAAGTTGTTGGCGCCATACTCCATCGCTTCCTCCATATTCCTCGCCGAGGCAGCTCCCGAGAGCATGATAATCGGAAGTTTGAGATTCTTGTAGCGGATTTCCTTGAGCGTCGTTATCCCGTCCTTCCGCGGCATCATGACATCCAGAATCAGGAGAGACGGCATATCGACGCCCTTAGCCAGAGCATGCAGTACTTCTTCTCCGTCCCCGGCAAAATCGACCACGAAATTAGGCCTGCGCAACGCGATCTGAAGGTAGTCGCGGATCTCGGGTTCATCTTCTGCCACCAGAATGCGGAAGGGCGTAGACGATTGGGTTGCTACATTGACTGTGTTCATATTGTTGATATCGCTGCGTGTGAAAGGTATGATTCGTGAAACGAACGAACAAGAGGTAAAACAAAAGAAAAGTGGGCTCCGTCAGCTTCGGGTTCCGCCCAGATCCGCCCATTGTGCGAGTCAATGATCATTCGGCAAATCGCTAAGCCGAGGCCCGAACCTGATCGCTCTGTCGGGTCGCCGAAAGACGTGTGTTCATCAAAGATGTGCTCGATATGGTCCGGGTCGATCCCCCGTCCAGTATCCGTAATATCGATGCGGTAGCCAGCCGTGGCTTCCAGCAATCCGACCTTGCCCGACTCCTGCGAGCCGATCGAACGGCCACGTATAGTGATGGCCCCGCCCTTCGGAGTGAACTTACAGGCGTTGTCGAGCAGGTTTACGAGGACCTGCTCAATTTGTCCGGAGTCGAACGCCAGGGTTGCATCCGGAGCCTCAACTTCCATGTTCAGACTAATCTGCTTCTTTTCAATGAACGGCAGGATTTCATAGACCGCCTGCTGTACGCACGCCTCAATGCTCGCCGGCTCAAGTCGCAGCCTGTTTGTGCCATTGGAACCCGTGCCCAAATCCAACATTGCCTGCACCAACCCGGACAGTCTTGTCAGACTGCGCTGCATCCGTTCCAAAATCCCGGTCTGTTCGGGATCAATGGCCCCTACCTGCCCTGCCAGCAGCAGGTCACAGTAGCCTTGGACGGCCATGAGCGGCACGCGGATGTCGTGAATTGAGCGGGCGAGAAAATTGGTTCGGTCCTGATCGTACTCGCGAAGCTTCAAATTCGTTTGAAGCAGCTGTTGAAGGATACGGTCACGATCCAGCTTCAAGCGCGACGATATTCCGCCGTTGTCATGGCGAAGCTCCCACTTTGCAATGGCCGATGCTAAGATTGTTCGCAGCGCGAGGGGTGTAACAGGGCTTTGCAAATACGTGAAGTCAGCCCCATGATGCTTGCGCCGAACGGACGAAAGTGAACCCTTCTTAACGAAGACTATCTTGATTGCATCTTTCGCCGCTAAGCTTGCAGGCGGTAGGGAGGGGACGGAGTCATAGTCCCAGATGAAAATGTCGCAGCTGATCGAACCGTCAGATCTGCACTCTTGAATCTGGTGTCCGGCCGGGCAAAAGTGTTGAAGGTATATGCGACAGGCGTCGGCGAGCGTCTGGTTTAACCCGGCGATGCAAACGTGGATCAAGATCTCCGGCCGGATCGCACTCGCATCGAGATTCGGGACGATATCCAACATTTTGAGGTTTCCAACTAACCTCGCGGCATCTTGGACGAGGAAATCGCCCCAGGATGCTGTTTGTTCTAAATCTTTTTCCGAGTATCCAAAATAAACTGAAGGAAGGCGATTCGGAAGGGTTGTTTTCCCCACGAGGGGGTTGACCCACCCGTACTAGCGGAGCGAGTACATGGGACCAATGGGCAGTTGGGACGATTCTCGCCGGAGCGAGAACATGGGACCAATGGGCAGTTGGGACGATTCTCAGCTAACCATTTCCTGGTGTGGGGGAATGACTTTGGTCTGCGGATACCGGCTTGGTCCACGGAGCTTCCGATTCAGCCTCCGCTTGTGCCAGCGAACGGTCTCTTGACTGATGAAAAGCGCGTCTGCAATGGCGGAATTCTTATAGCCCTGCCTAGTGAGTTCGAGGATGCGTGCCTCTTGGGGCGTCAGGCCATTCTCCGTTTTCAATGAATCCACTCTGAGCAGGTCGGAAAGCAATTCGGAAATCAGGCCCCGCGGAGCCCAAAGCTCTCCCTTAAGAATCGCCAACACTGCCCGCCGGAATAGCTTGGACGAGAATGGGTGTGGTAAGACCCCCCGGCAGCCCAGCCGAAGCAACTTGACCGCTGAGGCCGTCTCGATAGTCTCGCTCTCCAGGATGGCCAGAACTGAGCTCCCCTTCCCGTAGTTTGTAAGCTGCACAAAGCTTGTGGCCGGCAGCTGCTCGATAAACGTTTGTCTGGCTACGAAGAGCGACACATTCAATTGATGACAGAGCCGGAATGCAGCTTCCCAGTCCTCAGAACAGCGGATAAGTGTGAGGCCCGCAGCTGTGCAAAAGGACTCGCTGAAGAGTTTCCGGTGAAGGAACATGTCACCGCAAAGTATGACGCCATTTTGTCGCTGGAACTGCGCGGGTTCGGAAAATAGACGCTGCTTCACGTTCCGTCCATGGCCGGTCGCTTGCTACGCAAAGCGTCCGGAATGTTTAGCTGAGGATGATTGCCCGAATTATGTTAGCAATGTTTTTTCGAACTGCAAAGGGAGCGAGTCCTACTAGGACTAGCTAGGACTGTTGTTTGTAAGGCCAGCAAAACGAATGCAGAGGGTCGCGCATACCAATCTAAATTACCATCGCGGTGCCGCTCGCATCGAATGGGTGCTGGGCCGCCTAGTTCCAGTTCTGGCGGCGGTGGGTCGCATTCGCGTGCTGTCTCCCACGATATCGGTTTTGTCGTCGAGGGACAGCAACTTTTCCAGAAATTTCGTATGATCGAGAATTTCGTATGATCGAGCGGCGGCGTCTCCCACGATTGCAATTACGATGCATGGTTTCATTGTGGAAACCAAGCGATGGGACGTTCACGCGAACGCTGACGGAGAATCTAACCTGCCGTGGTTTCCTTTGCCTATCAACTGAACCGTATTCGCCAGGCGACGAACTGCAAGCCATCTTGGAGGTGCCGGCGTCGTATTGGGATGGCAATCCCAGCGGGTCCGTAACCTTGCTCTGCCAAGTGGAAGTGGTGCGGATCAACAGCAGGCAGTCTGGATTCGCTTGTCGGATAAAGGACTATCTGACGGTCGCCGATCCGCAATGGTAGCTGACATAAGAGCTTCCGATCCAGTTGGCTAAGGCGGTTTTTCTGCGTTCGCAGGTGCGAAACCGACTATGACTTTCGCCTGGCTAGCCGATAATTAATTCGTGGGTGATAATGGTACCACTGTACCTGTAGAACTGCCCCGCCCGGTCGGGGTGCGAAATCGGCAGGCTTAGATGACTGGAATGAAAAGAGTTATTTGCAAGCGGACCTGGAGTGCTATGGTGATCATCGGCGCTCTAGCCGTTCCGGCAACTAGTACCGAGTTCCAGTCGGCTTCGCTTTCACTCTCCACCGGGGCGGGAACGCCAGGCGGGACAGTCACGCTTGACGTGAGCCTGAATCCGGGTACTGGCCCTGCGCCAGCGTCGGTCCAGTGGGATCTAACCTACTCAGCCTCTGATCTCAGTCCTGTGGCAGGAATCTACTATGCAACTGGCGCGGCCGGGAGCGGTGCCGGCAAGTCGGTCGACTGCAACAGCATGTCCTCTGGTGATATTCGGTGCATCGTTTTCGGGGCCAGTACAACGGCAATTGGAAACGGCGTTATCGCGACGTTGACGTTTCAGATCGCCTCCGGGACCACGGACACTTCGACGGCGGTTTCGGTGACCAATCTAGCAGCCTCTGATGGCAACGCCAATGCTCTCGGTATCACTGGTACTGGTGGAACCGTCACCATCAATCAATCGACGACACCCGTGCTTTCGAGCCTAAGCTGTAGCCCCGCGAGCGTGACGCCTCCCGCCACGTCCACCTGCACCGTGAGCCTGAGCGGCGCGGCCTCCAGTACCACCACGATCAACCTGTCCAGTGGAGCCGCTGCGGCCACGGTCCCGTCATCCGTTAACATTGCTTCGGGCTTGTCAAGTACAACTTTCACCGTAACTACAACGGCTGTGAGCAGCAGCACGCCGGCGGAGATCACGGCAAAGTTAGGCAGTAATTCGGAGAATTTCACGGTCACCCTGACTGCTCCCACTTGCAGCTACTCCCTGAGCGCGAACAGCTCGAATTTCAATTCCAGCGCAGGATCGGGGAGCTTTAACGTTGTGGACTCCTCAGGCTGCTCTTGGAGCGTCACGAACAACTCAACTTTCATTACGATCACGGCCGGCGGCTCTGGTACTGCTAACGGTACGGTGAATTACTCGATCCCGGCGAATATTGGCGCCGCCCGGTCTGGAACACTGACGGTTGGCGGCCAGATGTTTACGGTGAATCAAGCGGCTCCTGGTGTTCCGGCTACCGTTTCCGTGACGCCGAGTTCGGGATCGGGCCTGAGCCAGACCTTCACGCTGCAGTATTCCGATACATCCGGAGCGGCGAACCTGCAATACGCGTGGGTGTATTTCACCGCTTCGTTAGCCAATCCCGACAGCCAATCCTGCCTGGTGTACTACAACGTGGCGCCCAACCGGGTCAACTTGATGAACGATGCCGGGACGGCGTTCACAAGCGCGACGCCAGGCGCGTCCGGGACGCTCACCAACAGCCAGTGCTCGCTCAACGTGACGGCCACGACCGTTACGAAGAGCGGCAACACGTTGACACTGAAGTTGGCAATGACATTTGCCGCGGCCTATGCCGGAGCCAAGAACATCTACATGTACGCAAGTGATGCATCCGGGGCCAGCGTCGGGTGGCAGCAAGAGGGCGCCTGGACCGTGTTGGCGGCTGCGGGCACACCGGCTGCCGTTTCGGCAAGTCCGAGTTCGGGATCGGGCCTCAGCCAGACCTTCACGCTGCAGTATTCCGACACGGCTGGAGCGGCGAACCTGCAATACGCGTGGGTGTATTTCACCGCTTCGTTAGCCAATCCCGACAGCCAGTCCTGCCTGCTGTACTACAACGTAGCGCCCAATCAGATTAGCTTGATGAACGATGCCGGGACGGCCTGGTTGACGGCGACACCGGGTACAGCGTCCACTACGCTCTCCAACAGCCAGTGCTCGCTGAATGTGACGGCGATGACCGTAACGCCGAACGGCAATGCCTTGACGCTGAAACTGCCGATGACATTTGAAGCGGGCTACGCGGGAGCCAAGAACACCTACATGTACGCAAGCGACTTATCCGGCGCCAGCAGCGGGTGGCAGCAAGAGGGTTCCTGGACCATCTTGGCGGTTGCCGGCATACCGGCCAATGTTTCTGTGGCGCCGAGTTCCGGATCGGGCCTCAGCCAGACCTATAAGCTGCAGTATTCCGACACAGCCGGAGCGGCGAACCTGCAATACGCCTGGGTGTATTTCACCGCTTCGTTAGCCAATCCCGACAGCCAGTCCTGCCTGCTGTACTACAACGTAGCGCCCAATCAGATCAACCTGCTGAACGATGCCGGGACGGCGTGGTTGTCGGCGACACCGGGTACACCGTCCACTACGCTCTCCAACAGCCAGTGCTCGCTGAATGTGGCGGCGATGACGGTAACGCCGAACGGCAATACCTTGACGCTGAAACTGCCGATGACTTTTAAGGCGGCCTACGCCGGCGCCAAGAACACCTACATGTACGCGAGTGATTTATCCGGGGCCAACAGCGGGTGGCAGCAAGAGGGCACTTGGACGGTGCCGTAATTACGTAGTAAAACCAGCTTCCGCCACGGGCATCCGAAACGTGAGCCAACGCGAAGCTGAAGATTCCGAATTCCCAGGTCCAGGAGTCTCGGGGGGCTCCGGCAGGGGATATACCCGCCGAAGTGCGCTAACGCCGAGTTGTTTCGTAGGCGAAATTACTTTGCTGGATTATATCGTAGTGCCGTTAGGATCATTAGTACCTTTTCGATTCGCCTCGCATCAAGGAGTGCCGCTTTGCCGTTCGCTCGTGATATACTCTCGACAATCGGAGGACTAAGTGAGCCAACGCAGCTACCTCGTTTTTGGGGCTCTCCTTCTCGGCTTCTCAGCCGCGAGCGCCAGCCCGATCGTGATTGCGGGATCCAGCTACGGTTTGGCCACGAGTGGCGGTAGTGCTTGCGACGTTCTTTGTGTTCTTCCCTCCGGCATTCCCGACGTTACCGTGTTGGAGCAGAATTACGCCTTTTCTGCCAGGAAAGGCGAAGTTTACGACTTTGATGTCACTTCGCTGCCCATGGGCGTCACCAGCTTTAGCCTGACGTTGACTGGATCCGCCCCGTTTCTTGATGATTCAACGGACAATGGCCGGGACTTCGGTGCATTTGTCTGTAATCAGCTGCCGAAAAAGACCAAGACGCAGTGTGCTCCCAAACTGCCCTCTGGTATCACCACTACGGCCAACTCAAACAAGAAAAATGACGTGACTTCGGTGACATTCACGGTCAATGGCGACCATGAGGGCCTAGTCTTCTACGCCATTGAGAGCGAAAAGACCGCCAGCACCGTCACAGCCGACCTCACGATTCATGACCCTAGTATCGTGGTGCCGGACTTGGCGCCAAAGCCGCTGTTCCTCTTGGCTGCCCCCGAACCCCGGCTCGTTTCCATGCTCTCGGTAGTGCTCCTGCTGCTATCTCTGGGTGTCTACCGGCGCGGTACGCGGTTGCTCTAATTCTCGACCTCGACGATTTCTAATTGCCGGTAACCCAAAGGCCGGTGGTTCAAAACCCATCCCCCAACCAACCACTACGCCTGCGCATCCCTACCGCTCGGACCTTCTGAACGCTGCTGAACAGGTTTCTGCGTCCTCGTTAGATTGTGCCCTGTGTTGATGAGCGCGACATGAGAGAACGCCTGCGGAAAGTTTCCGGTCTGCCGCCGCAATTGCACGTCATATTCCTCTGCGAGAAGACCAACATCATTGCGTAAATCAAGGATACGCTCGAAGAGATCGCGTGCTTCGCCCAGGCGGCCTTGCAAGACGTAGTTGTCGGCGAGCCAGAAGCTACACGCGAGAAAAACACCCTCCTGGCCCTTGAGTCCGTCGACCCTCTGGGCGGTGTCGTAACGCTTCACGAATCCATCATGTAATAGGCCGCGCTCAATCGCGGCGACGGTGCCAAGGATGCGCGGATCATCGTGCGGAAGGAATCCGACTACCGGTAGCAAGAGCAGGCTCGCGTCCAGTGTCTTAGCGCCAAAATACTGCACAAACGAGCCTAGGCCGCTATCGAATCCGCGACCGCACACCTCCGCGTGAATTCGATCCCGCGCCGCGCGCCAGCGTTGGAGTGGAGCTTTTGAACCGAAGTCCTCAGCCGTCCGGATGGCGCGGTCCAGGGCGACCCACGCCATGGCCTTCGAGAACGTCAGATGGCGGGGCTCCCCGCGGATCTCCCAGATTCCTTCATCCGGCTTCTCCCAGATCTTCTCTACATGTTCCACCAGCGCACTTTCCAAATCCCAGCTGTCGTCCATGCCTGCGACCCCAAGCCGGCGCGCCTGAAAGAGCAGATCCACTACCTCCCCATACACGTCCAATTGGACCTGTTCGGAAGCGGCATTTCCGATGCGGACCGGCAGTGAATCTTCGTAGCCCGAGAGCGCGGGGATTTCAATCTCGGTAAGACGGCGCTCACCGGCGACGCCGTATACCGTTTGCATTTGCGCAGGACTTCCCGCAATGGCGCGTAGCAGCCACTCACGCCACGCCTTGGCCTCTTCTAGGAAACCTGAATGCATCAGGGCATAGAGGGTCATGGTGGCATCCCGCAGCCAGCAAAGACGGTAGTCCCAGTTCCGCTTTCCACCCACCTGTTCGGGCAGCGACGTGGTAGGGGCGGCGATAATGCCCCCGGTCTGGTGGTGCGTGAGCGCTTTGAGTGTAATGAGCGAGCGCAAAATAGCCTCATGCCACGGACCGCCTCCCTTGCACTGATCTGACCATGCCATCCAGTCGGCTGCGATTTTCTCGATGGCCTGTTTCACGTCTGGAACGTCAGGTGGTTCGGCAAACGATCTCGACCAGGTGAGCGAGAACGGGATCTCCTGTCCTTCGGCAACCTCGAACTGGGCAACCGTCCTTAAATCCTGACCGTGCATATGGACCGGGGTCGCCAGCATCAGCCGGTCCGGCCCCGCGACGGCCATCCAGCGGTTCTCGGCTGCCTGGGTAAACCATGGGACGGCAGTCCCATAGTCGAAACGCACAATCAGTTCGGTCTGCATCGAGACGTGACCGCGCACGCCGCGCACCAGGCGCAGGACATCTGAATTCCAGGAGCGACGGTCCATGGCGTCCACTAATAGGACGGAACCTTGGGGCGTCGTGAATTCAGTCTCGAGGACCAGCGTGCCTGGCCGGTACCGGCGTTTGACCGAGATGCCGTCGCCCATCGGGGAAATGATCCACCGGCCATTTTTCTGACTGCCGAGCAAAGCGGCAAAGCAGGCCGGAGAATCGAAACGAGGGGCGCACATCCAATCGATGGAGCCAGAGCGCGAAACCAATGCGGCAGTTGAGCCGTTACCGATCAAAGCGTAATCTTCAATGCGATCCGCCACGAAACGAATATAGCAATCGGGATCGCAGCGCGAGGGCACGCCGCTAATCTTCCCTCCTGCTCAGTGGACAAGTTGTCGGCTATGCCAGTCAAATTGCGTGGACAGTTTCCGCCTCCTTCAAAACACCTAAGCGGATCGGTCAGCGAAAGGTCGAGTGGTACCTCTGATCTAAGTGACTCCTTCGTCATCTGTTCAGAACTGGGTTCCTTTCAGGATTTGCTCACTACTAGCGAGATCCGAGTACCAGAAGTGCGAGCCCTGGGGAGCTATGTTTTGGGACTTCGCGGGCGCTAGTTCCAAGACATCGTGTCCCTTTTTCGAAGGCAAGGAAACTTATTATTTACAGGCACTTAACGTTGGAGCTCGACGTGCCATAGAGCAGCCTCATGAAGACCAAACAAAACATTGTAGTTTTGGTGGCATTTCTTGGAATCGCGAATTTGAGCTACGCGCAATACGCGAAGCTCTCGCCGGACTTCGGGGCGCGAGACCCGGAAAAACTGGTGAACGTAATCGTTCAATACGAGCGCGCGCCAGAACAACGTCACATCGATGCCGTGCTCCGCAGGGGCGGGCAACATCTTCGAACACTTGGTGCGGTGAATGGAGCTGTATATTCCGTCGCGGCAAAGGCGCTCGCCGATATGGCGAACGATCCGGACGTCAAATACATCTCTCCGGACCGCACGGTAAAGGCTTCGTCGATAAGTTGGCCGAATACGTCGACTAACTTGGCGCAGGACTTTAAGCTTCAGGCCGTCGGCGCCGATACCGCGATCCTGAATGGATACTACGGCACTGGTGTGGGCATCGCCGTCATTGACAGCGGCATCACCAACAAACAGGATCTGCACGGTTCGTTCCTGCTCAATCAAACTAACCAATCCCGCATCGTCCATGCGGAGAACATCCTCAACCCCGGCGGCTCGACGGACGACACCTATGGCCATGGAACGCACGTCGCTGGAATCGTGGCTGGTAATGGCAATCAATCGAACCTGGTCTACGTTGGAGTGGCGCCGAACGCGAACCTGATCAACCTGGTGGCGTTGGACAATACCGGCTCCAGCAGCGACAGCGTCGTGATCGCCGCGATTCAGCGAGCGATTCAACTGAGCTCGCAATATAACATCCAAGTGATTAACCTCTCGCTGGGCCGCCCGGTTTTCGAAAGCTATACCGTCGATCCGCTCTGCCAGGCTGTGGAAGCCGCTTGGAAGGCCGGTATCACCGTGGTAGTGGCTGCCGGGAACGGAGGACGCAATAACACGGACAACACCGATGGCTACTCCACCATCACCGCTCCTGGAAATGACCCTTATGTGATCACAGTGGGTGCCATGAACACGGAAAACACCTTAACGACTTCCGATGATGTCATCACCAGCTACAGTTCCAAAGGTCCGACTCTGTTAGACCATATCGTAAAACCCGATCTCGTGGCGCCTGGCAATCTGATCGTTTCCGTGCTCGGCGACGGCACCTTACCCCAGCAGTACCCGCAAAACATCACGGATTCGAACTACTTCATCTTGAGTGGAACCAGTATGGCGGCGCCCGTGGTAAGCGGCGCGGCGGCCTTGCTGATCCAACAGAACCCGAATCTTACGCCGGACCAAGTGAAGGCACGGCTTATGCTGACCGCCAACAAGAATTTTCCGGTCTCCAGTGTTGCTACCGATCCCACCACCGGCCTTTCCTACACCAGTTATTACGACATTTTCACGGTTGGCGCGGGATATGTGAATGTATGGTCGGCGCTGAACAGTAACGCCACGCTAAACGGAGTGGCTCGTTCCCCAGTGGTCTCCTACAATTCTTCCACGGGTAGAGTCTCGCTCAGCCAAAGCTCCGCCCAGTCCGTCATCTGGGGCACCAGCGGGCCATGGGCCAGCAGCGTGATTTGGGGTACATCCCTGGTTTCGGGCAACAGCGTGATATGGGGTACCAGCGTTATCTGGGGCACGAACGCGCCCAGCAGCTTAAGTGTAATTTGGGGCACCAGCGTGATCTGGGGTACCGGTGTTCCGATGGATGAAACAAGCACTCTCGTTTACGACAGCGAGCAATAGAAAGGCGAATATCATGAAAAATCTAATGTCATCCGATATAAATCCGATGGTCTTATGTGCCATGAATAATCCTGCGAACAGCGCGGCCGTTCGTTTGGCCGCCCCGGTGAACACTGCCGTAACTTGGGGACGCGAGGCCTTCCCCGGCGGAAACTCCGCGGTTTGGGGGACATCGGAGGCGCAGGGGTGCGGTTGGATCCCGCCGTCCAGCGCTGTCTGGGGCACCTGCCCCTTCCGGGCTCCGATGCAGGAAATTTGGGCGCCCAGGCGCCCTGAGATCGAATGGGTTAATTGACTTGGCGGAGAATCGCGTGCAGCCCTCGCAGGGCCCGGCAAGAACGTTCATCGGCGTGGTCGCATTCATCGGCCTGATGGCCGTGCTGCGGTCTCTCGCGAACACGGGTGAGCTCTGGTCCACGCGATTCGTCTGCTATCTTGTACTGGCGCTACTTTCCTCGGGACTGAAGGTATCGCTTCCGGGCGTCAGCGGCACGTTGTCAGTTAGCTTCTTGTTCATCCTGGCCAGCATGGCGGAGCTGGGCGCCCTCCAGACCATGGTGATCGGTATCGGCGCCACCCTGGTCCAAATCTACTGGAGCGCTAAAAGACGCCCGCCCATTCACCAAGTGCTGTTTAATCTGGCGGCAATAGCGATCGCGATCAGCTTCGCGGAGGAGGCTATGCACTGGGCGGGAGATCGAGGCGTCAGCCTGCCTTTCCAGCTTTTGTGCGCAACTTTAGGGTACTTTATCGCCAACACGATCCCGATTGCCGGGGCGATTGCGATGACCGAAAAGCGGGGCCTCTTCAGGGTCTGGCGAGAATGCTACTTCTGGGCCCTTCCCTATTACCTGCTTGGCGCGACGCTGGTCTGTGTCCTGCACTGGGTGAACAGGAACCTGGGCTGGGAGTTCTCTCTGCTGGCGATGCCGGTGGCCTGGGTGGTATATCGCTCGTATCGTCTGTATATCGGCCGGCTGGAGACGGAGAAAGATCGTGTTGAGCAGGAGAAAGAGCACGTCGAAGAGATGAACGCTCTGCATCTGCGCACCATCGAAACTCTCGCGCTGGCGATCGAAGCGAAGGACCAGACTACGCGCGATCATCTTCGCCGCGTGCAGCACTATGCGCTTGAGATCGGCAAAGAGATGGGTCTCACCGAATCGGAACTGAATGCCCTACGGGCCGCTTCGTTATTGCATGACATTGGAAAACTGGCCGTTCCGGAGCACATTATCACGAAGCCCGGCAAGCTGACGCCGCAGGAATTCGAGAAGATGAAGATTCATCCCGTGGTGGGCGCCGAGATTCTGGAACAGGTAAATTTCCCATACTCCGTGGCGCCCATTGTGCGGGCGCACCACGAGCGATGGGACGGCAACGGCTACCCGCTCGGCCTGGCGGGAGAGGAAATCCCACTGGGCGCCAGGATTCTCTCGGTGGTCGATTGCCTGGACGCTCTGGCCTCCGACCGGCAGTACCGGCGCGCTTTGCCGCTAGACCAGGCGATGGCCGTGGTGCTGGATGAATCCGGCAAGAGCTACGATCCACGCGTCGTCGCGATTCTGGCGAGACGGTATCATGAACTGGAAGAAGAAGCCCTCCGGCTGAGTAAGCCCGCATCGAAGCTCTCCGTCGGTGCAAGAATCGAGCGCGGCAAAGCGCCCGCGGCCGGGTTTGCGTCCGCCGCCAGCGAAGATGCGCCCCGCGATTTTCATTCGCAGATCGCGGCCGCCGGCCGGGAAGCGCAATACACCTTGGAACTTGTATCGGAGTTGGGAAGTTCACTCGGCATGGCGGAAATGCTTTCGGTGTTGAACTCGCGGCTGACGCAGCTCATTCCCTGCGATTCTATCGCCGTCTATGAGCGTAAAGACGATCTGCTCAAACCAGTGTATGTGGACGGCCGGGACCGCATGTTGTTTTCGTCCCTCCAGATTCCCTTGGGCGAAGGCCTGTCGGGCTGGGTTGCCAAGCATAATCAGCCGATTCTCAACGGGAATCCTTCCGTCGAGCCCGGTTACCTCAACGATCCTAGGAAATTCAGTCTGCTACGATCTGCGTTGTCGGTTCCTCTCTCCGGCCAGGACACCACGGTGGGCGTGCTCACCCTCTATCGTTCCGATGCGGATGCTTTCGCGCCGGATCATCTGCGAATTCTATCGGGGATCAGTTCAAAAATCGGTCTTTCGTTCGAGAATGCTCTGAAATATCGCGCGCTAGAAGCGTCCGCGACAACCGATTATCTGACTGGCCTGAATAATACGCGGGCGCTGTTTGAACGCCTCAATCATGAGCTCTCGCGCTGCGAATCACAACACTCGCCGCTCACCGTTATGGTCTGCGACCTGGATCGCTTTAAAGAGGTCAATGACCGCTTCGGACACAGCGCCGGAAACCGGGTGCTACAGGCGTTTGCGAGCGGACTCACCAAAATCAACCGCGACTACGACGTCACCGCACGCTTCGGAGGGGATGAGTTTGTTCTCGTATTGCCGGGGATGAGTGCGCATGAAGTCGGCGACAAGATCCTGGCCTTGGCGGCTCTGGCTTCCGAAGTTGGCCGAACGGTTTGTGGCGAGAACATCATTTCGGCCAGCGTTGGCGTCGCGTCCTGGCCCCAGGATGGCCACAGCGCTGACGAGCTCCTGGCCGAGGCGGACCGTCGAATGTACGCCAACAAGAACAGCCTGAAGTTGAAGCATCCGATCGCTCGCCCAACCGAAGACCTGACTGCGGTGGTCCACTAACAGGCGGCCTCCGCACGATTTGGCACGCGCGTAAAGATATGTTCCAAAACTTTAGCGAACAATACCAAGGAATAAGACACGCCGCTTGCGTCCTGCTCCCCGCTGATACCCCTCGACGTAGCCGGCTTAAGCCATTTCGCACAGTAGTCCCATCGACTTAACAACGGCAGTCCAATCCTCTCATCCCGTCTTCCCGCGTGGTCCACGAATTGCCTGCGCAATGGACCTTTTAACTTGGCGGGGCAGTGACGTCGGTCAGTTCTCCTGCGACACCGTTCGTGAGTTGTTTTCTCAATGGAGAGGTAGAATCATGCACACGTCGATGATGCGTACGTTTACTAAGGGGCTGCTCGTTGCCTCTTTATTCGGCCAGATGACGATTTCATTATTTGCTAACGGCCAGCCGCTTAGCATTAATATGAATCGCGACCTCGGCAGTTATTCGATCGGCCAAGTTCAGGTTCAGCTAAACGCTTCGGGGGGAAGCGGGAATTACACCTGGAGTCTGGCTACTGGAAACCTGCCGTCGGGCCTGAATATCGCACCCATTCCCGGAAACGGGTCGCAGACCGGGCTGGTCGGTATCGCCACCTGCGTCGCCTGTACTGGCGGGGGGAAGGTCTACAGCTTCAGCCTGACGGTAAACGATGGCAGTACGAGCGTCACACAGCCGTTTGAAATGAGGGTGACGACGCTGACGCTGCAGGATACTAACCTCCCTGATGTATTTGTCGGCAAACCGTTCTCCTACAAGTTCACCGCATTGAACGGACCGAAAGCGACATTCGACGTCACTGCACCGGGCTTGCCGATTGGCCTGAGCCTGACTTCCGCCGGTATTCTCTCAGGAACCATGCCCGACCCTGGTACTTACCAGATCAATCTCAGCGTTTTTGACGGAACCGACGAAATCTATCGTGGCTTTCAACTCAATGTTTACCAGATCGGCCTGAATCCGATCGCTCCGATGCCGCTGGGCGTCTTTCCCAATGCCATCCAGGGAGAACCCTATACTGCCACTCTGACGGCTGGCGGCGGCATTGCTCCCTACCAATTCTTTCTCGGAGGCTCCCTTCCCAATGGCTTGTCGATGAGCCTCGACGGAGTGATCAGCGGCATCCCCAACGGGGGCCTCGGCGTTTACGGATTCAATGTCTTCCTGATGGATTCTGCGGGAAACAGCTATCAGAAGACAATGTCGCTCGACGTTCTCCCTATCGGGATAGCCCAGAATCGGATCACCCTCGGTTCGTTGAGCGATGCGATCGTTGGACTCCAGTTTGGTTGGCAGATTCCCACCTGCTGCGGCGGTGTGGCGCCGTTCACATGGACTGCCACCGGGTTGCCGGCAGGAATGTCGATCCGCTCCGGCAGCGGCATCACCAGCGACTACGTTACCCCGGGCTGGGGCGAAATCTGGGGCGTTGCAAGCATCCCGGGCACTTATTCTGTTACTGTCACTGTCACCGACTCCCAGAAGAACTCCTCCTCGCTCACGTTTCCGCTCCACGTCTCGGAACTCTTTCTGGCTCCGAACTCCTATCTTCCGAACGGGACCCTCAATTCGGCCTATTCGGAGGGGTTTCAGATCATCGGCGGGACCCCTCCTTACGCCTCGGTTCAAATAGTCAAACCTAGTGCGGGTAGTAACGCAAACCTTCCTGATGGACTTAACGTGAATACAACGAACTTAGCCGGCGGATTCTTTACCGTTGAGGGCACTCCGATCGAAAACGGTAGCTTCAATCCGGTTATCGAAGTAACAGATGGTGCGCAGCAGACACTGGCCGTATCGGAGTATTTCAACATCAATACCAGCCCCAATGGCATCACGATCTTCAGCAACAATTTCGAGGTCGTGCCGGTCGGTACACCGATATCGACGCAATCGAATGCATGTTGTGTGGCGAACTATATCTGGTCGGTTGTGTCGGGGAATTTCCCGCCGGGCGTGTCGCTTTCGTCGAGTGGCATGGTAACCGGCACTTTTACCACTGCGGGAACGTACACCTTCCTGGTGGAAGCCGCCGATGCAGCCAGTGTTGCGGCGCCCGGCTTCAAGCAAATCACGGTCGTTGTGACGCCCATTACGATCACGACCAATTCTCTGCCAAACGGGAATGTAGGGACCGCTTACAGCCAGACCTTAGCGGCCAACGGGAACACCGGTACGCTCACGTGGTCGGTTGCTCCGGGCAACTATCTGCCGCCGGGCCTAACTCTCCAAACCAATGGAACTCTGAACGGCACGCCAACGGCGACCGGCCAATATTCCTTCCAGGTCAGCGTTACCGATCAGGACAGTAATCAGGCGTTCAATGGCTACACCATCTCGATCTACGGAAAGGGTCAAGTCTCGCCCATCAGCATCGCCAATGGGCCGAATCTTGGAACATGGGCTACGGGCACCGACTGGATCGGGCTTGGCGTTAATGGAGGAAACGGCACTTACTCCTACAGTCTGGCTTCCGGCAAGCTGCCGCCCGGTCTGTTCCTGAGCAAGCAGGTTCCGAATTTCTTCGCGCCGAATCAACAGGCGGGACTCATCGGCGTTGCGACTACCCCGGGCAATTACAGTTTCAGTCTGAAAATCACGAGCGGAGGCCAGCCTTACGGGGGTGCGAGCATAACGGTGCCGTACCAACTGACGATCTCTTCACTGAACCTGCAGGATGCCACCCCGCCCGACGGGTTTGTCGGCGTGTCATACAACTATCCGTTCACTCCCATCAAGAATGCGGGACCGGTCACGTTTACCGTGAACTGCAATTCAACGGGTTGCGCCCCGCCACCGGGACTGACACTCAGCAGCTCCGGCGTCTTATCCGGCACTCCAACCGCTCCGGGGAGTTATCAGCTCGCGATGCAACTCTCCGATGGAGTGAATACCCAGTATGTGCAATTCAATGTGGTCATCTATGCCGTCCAGGTCACAACCCCGGCCCTTTTGCCGATAAATGGAACGCCGGGCGATTCTTATTCCGCCACGCTCACTGCCAGCGGCGGCTCGGGCACCGGGTATAGCTTCAGCATCGTTGCCGGAAATCTTCCGAACGGTCTGAGCCTCGCTTCGAACGGCATGATATCCGGCACGATCAACACTGGGCCGGGGGTTTATGGGTTTGGGGTCCAGGTCACGGACTCAGAGAATAATACCGGCAACCTGCGGATGTCGCTGGATGTCGTTGGCCCTGCGCCGAACATGCAAATCAACACCACCTGGCTCAATGATCCCATTCTGGGCGATCACTACGGAGCAGTTGTAAGCTTATGCTGCGGCGGCACGGCTCCTTTCACCTGGACCGCCAGCGGTCTTCCGCCAGGTTTGGCTTTTGAGCCTAACACGAACTCGTTTAACAACTATCCTTCGAATCCGGGTGGGCTGCAGATTTACGGTATCCCGGAGCAGACTGGAACTTACAACGCTAGCTTCACCGTTACCGACGTAAACGGCGCCAGTTCAAGCGTTATTATTCCGATGCACGTCAGCATTCTGGATGTGGCGATCGGAAATACCGGAAACGGATACAACCTGCCGAACGGTACGCTGGATACCGCCTATAGCGCGACGACGTTCGTTGTTTTGGGGGGAACCGGCACGGGCTACAAAGTCACCGAGACTGGCAACGGCAATTTCCCGGACGGCCTAAAGCTGAGCGGGCTCACTTTGAGCGGCACTCCACTTGAAAATGGAGGGTTCGGTCAAGAGCTTGACTTCGCCGATTCGGCAGGCAACACACTCACCCGTGGGGAAGGGATCTTCATCAACGATGTCAGCGGCGCGAACATCTTCCTCAATGGGAACGGGTTCTTCGGGTATGACCTCGGAAGCATCCCCAGCGGCGTAGCTTATTCCACGCAGTTTTTCGAATGTTGCGCGGCAGGAGCGGTGTTCTCGGTCCCAACAGGATCGAAGTTGCCGCCGGGACTCACACTGTCCCCCACGGGCGTGTTGAGTGGAACGCCGGCAGCTGTGAAGACCGCGACCACATTCACATTCCTGATCCAAGCCGCGCAGTCTGCTGGCTCTCCGTTATTCGGGCAGAAGCTATATAGCTTGACGGTAACGCCGCTTACGATCACGACGGCATCGCTTCCTTCCGGCACGGCGGGGACCGCATACAGCGCCACGCTCACGGCAACTGGTGGGAAAGGGACTTTGACGTGGTCGCAACCGTTCAACCAGGGATCGCTACTGCCTCCGGGCCTGACTCTCAATGCCGACGGTACCATCACGGGCACGCCGACGATGACGCCGCTGGCGTCGGGCTCCTACTTTGTCATCGTACAGGTCACAGATACCTCGAAGAACACCGCTATCCGGGGTTATGGGATCAATATTGCGCCATAGAAACCGGTGGTGCAAACCCAAGCGTCAGGGCTTCGCGGACTTGTTGTTGCGAGCTAAATATGCGGCCAGCGCGTCCAGATCCGCATCGCTGACTTCGGTCTTGCGGAAGAACGGCATGATGGAGACGCCTTTGCGCACGAATGTTTTGGTGATGGGCGGGATCAGGTCCGTGCGCTCGCTCAGCAGGGCCTGCTTGGCGCCTTTGTACTTTGCTTGAAGGGCGATGGTGCCGGGCAGGTTCGCTCCGTGGCAAGTGGCGCACCAATAGTCGAACACCTTCTCGCCTTTTTGGATGGTGGCCTCGTCGGCGCCAAACGCACTGCCGGCCAGCGCGAGGCACGCCAGGATCAAGAGCCTCGTCATGCTTTCGTACCTCGCAGATGCTTCGGCCAAATCCCGTAACGCCCGGCGGAAATGATTCCGTTGGGATCGACGGCGTCTTTCACCGTCTCATGAAAACGCCGCAGCGCATGGTTGTTGAACGAATAAGTAGCCATCACGTCATCCTGAAACGCGGGCGCGGTGCGATATTCACCCCAACCGTGGTCGGCCGCGACGCGGACCACTTTCTTGAACGTCTCGCGATTCTTCTTGTTGGTGGCCACGTCGTGCGTGATCGGAAAACCGAAGAGGAAGATGAAGGATCGCGACCAATACGTGCTTGGGAGGCTGAAGGACAGCAGAGGCAAGCCGTAGTCCTTCGCGGCCTGCGAGAAAACCTTGTTGGCTTCGAGGATCGCTTCGCCCGTTCGCGGAATGATAGGCGAAAACCAGATGTGGCCGTTGGTCGGCGTGGGATTGTACGGCGATCGCGCGCCGATGGAAAACATTTCCAGGCTGGGGATGCCGAACTCCGGTTTGTGGACCTTGTTGAATTGCTCAGGCGTCAGCGGCAGTTTGTAGAACTCGTCATCCTTGAACTTGGCTCCGGGGATCGCGGAAAATTTCTCCTGCGCATACTCCCACTGCGCGCGAATCGCTTTCTCCGGTCCATAGAACTTGACGGTGCAATTCCAGAAGGGAATGCCTTTATCGGCGGCGTACTTGTGCAGTTCGGCGGACTCGACGCCATCGCGTTCCAGCATTGCCGTGACTTCGGGCGCTCGCGGAGGCATCATGAAGCCGCCCAGAATCGGGCTTCCGAGATTGGGCATGCCGTTCGAGATCCCGGAGTTTTCCAGGAACGTCAGAACGTCGACCATGGGGATGAGGTCGTCATACTTTGGAACGGTGACGGTGCCGGTGAGATAAGCATCCGGCTCCGGCATCAGCCAAAGGCCCATTTTGGTGACGACGCCGAAGTTCGATTGCGAGAACATGCCGTCGATCCACGGGCCGAATCCAAACTTGTATTGCTGCCAGGTTTGCGCGCCGGGCATGGCGCCCATTCCGGTTCGCAGCAGATCGCCGTTCGCCAGCACGACCTCCATGCCGCAATGCGAGTCGAAGTGGACGCGAAATTCCGAACGCAGATACCCGCCGCCGTGATCGAGCGCGTTGCCGATCGGGCTGCCCCAGCCGGGGTCGGGAACATCCACCCAGACTTTCAGCTTGCGTTCCTGGATGTAGCGGTAAAGATCGAAATAGCTGACGCCGGGCTCGACCAGCGCGGAATGGTTGCGCTCGCTGACATCCAAGATGCGGTTCATCCGCTTGAGATCGAGCACCACGCTGCCGGAAAGGTTGGGCGCCGATCCGCCATAGCCGAGATTCTTTCCGGTCGAAATCGGATAGACCGGAATCTTGTACTCGTTGGCGGTCTTCATCACCGCCTGCACTTGTTCAACGGTGTAAGGCGCCACCGCGGCCGATGCGACGCGCTCCTCGGGCTCGCCCCAGAACGGCGAATAGGCGTCGCGATAGAGGGCTACGTCTTCGTCGCTGGTGAAGACCCATTCCTTGCCGACGGCTTCTTCAAACTGCTTCAGCGCGTCGGAGAAGTCCTTTTGATTTACGCCAGGGGGCAGCATGTTAGGCGCGCTCCTTTGGCGCAATCACCCAGGAGATCAGCGGTTCGCCGTCATGCATAGCGGTCTGTTCGACGCGCGAGGTCACGCGCATGCCGTGATCCCAGGCCAAACGTTCGAGACAAAACAGCGGACCATGGGCCGTCAGTCCCGCGATCGCCACCGGCTGCTTTTTCCACTGACGATCGAGATCATGGAACCACAGATCGGTGATGTCGCCACGGATGGCGTGGACGGCCGCGCCTCGCGCTTTCCACTCTTCGCCGTATGCGACGCTGGCGGGGAAGCGCTGATCGAAAATCACTTTATAGAAGGTGACCCGATCGGGGCGCTCGTTGGGAGTTAGCGTGCTGCCCGCGACTGCTATCGGCAGCACCGATGCCGCGATGCCCGCTTGAAGGAATTCTCGTCGACTGGCCATGTGCTCGGCTCCTTAAAAACAACGCTGCATGCCAGTATATCCCTCTTGCATGCAGGCCGGGAGCTCGGCCCAGCCGGCTACTGGATGCTCATCATCTTGATCAGCGGCCGCAGCCGGTGCGAACTTTCACTGCGCAGGCGTTGCAGCGCGCGGGTCTCGATCTGGCGGATCCGTTCACGGCTCAGGTTAAACTGGCGTGCGATTTCGTCCAGCTTGTGCTCGTGATCATAGCCAATTCCGAATCGCATGCGGATCACCTTCTCTTCGTCTGGACCCAGCGTCTCGAGCACGTTCGCGGTTTCCTCGCTGACGTCGCGCTCAAACATCGCCTCCGCAACCGGGCGGACCAAGCGGTCCTCGATCAAGTCGCGCAGGGCGGATTCCCCATCTTTGCCGACCGGAAGGTCGAGCGAAACAGGGTCTTTCAACATGGCTCTGAACTCCTGAACTTTCTGCGTGGTTGTGGCCATCCGCTGGCCAATCTCCTCATTGGAAGGCGTGCGGCCCAACTCCTTCTCCAGCTCGCGCGAGGCCTTCAGAAATTTGGTGAGGCTCTCGTTCATGTGGACTGGAATTCGGATGGTGCGCGACTGGTCGTCTATCGCGCGGCTGATCGACTGACGAATCCACCACGTGGCGTAGGTCGAAAACTTATAGCCGAGATGATAATTGAATTTGTCGGCGGCGCGCATCAGACCGATGTTGCCTTCCTGGATCAAATCCAGCAGGTGCAGCCCCCGATTAATGTACTTCTTCGCGATTGAAACCACGAGCCGGAGGTTCGCCTCCACGAGCGCCCGCTTGGCACTCGCCGCCTCTTTCTGGGCGCTTTCGATGGCTCGCAGACAACGGCGCGTCTGGGACCTGGCTGGACCTGCTTCCGCCGCTTGCCGGAAGGCAGTTTCCAATGCCATCCACTTTGCCGCGGAGAACGGAATTTCGCGAATGGCCCATGATAACTTCACGCCCAGGCGGAGCAGCTCGCGATCGAGCTGAGCCCGAACATGTACGTTGCGCCGAGGCGTTGCAGCCAGCTTTTTTTCGATCGCCTGAACGTCGCGATTCCATCGCTCGACCTTGGCAAGACGACGCTTGGCTTCCGCTCGCCGGCGCGTCCTCTCCGTTTCATCGGGGCCGCCAATATCAATCAGATCGTCAACGCGGAGATCGCCGCGGCGGACGTCGGCGCTCATGGCCAGCACGGCGCGCTGGACCAGCGCCGATCGAGAGAGCACCTTGCGTATCCGCAGCTTGCCACGCTCCATACGCCGGGCCAACTCGACTTCACCCTGGCGCGTAAGCAGGGAAATGGCGCCCATTTCCCGTAGATATGTTCTTACCGGATCGTCCGTGTAAGCGGATTCCTCCTCGGGAGCAGCAGCGGTCTCCTCGAACTCACCGGTCGTCAGGTCCGAGGAGAAGTCCTCCAGGTCGTCCATGCGGAGCCGAATCGGGTCAGGCGATTCTATTGGCATATCTTCACGAAGCTCTTCCATTGTTCCTTCGATCCCTTTGCGGTCGATACAAAGTCAAATATTGCTTAGGTTTACGAGGCGTAGCCCGGTTATTGGAGCTTGCCTGGGCGGTATCGTCTAACCCTTAGATGCAGCAGAGGTTACTTCGGTTGCTGGCGGCTAACCCCTGGCGCTCCACTTTATTCTGAAGCCGTTTGGAAATGTCCAAGCCCTTGTCCTACAGCGGCTTCCTGGCTAACGTCGCGCTCGTAAACGGAGCGACGCTGTTTTGGCTGGTCCCCTCATCCATTGCGTTGATTTACGGAGTTGGCATGCGCCGCATCGCGCAGGTGAAGGGATCGCTGACGTTTGACAAAAACAAAGCCGAAATTTCGCGCTGAATGACACGCCGCATTTGCCACATATCTGTAAGGCTCGCCGAGCGGAAGCGGTTGTGCGTAACCCACTGATACGAGAGGTGGGTGACGTGCACGGGCTTTTCCAGAAAATGGAAATCCCCATCCAGGAAAGGGAACCTATGTTCAGCAAAACATGCTTGTTTTTCCCGGCAGCAGTGGTTATTGCCGGCTTCTTCGGCGGGGCCGACGTAAATGCGCAGAGCACCTGCCCGTACACCGCCGCAAGTCTTTATGGGTCCTATTCGGTTGTCGTCAACTACGGCGCTAACGTAGCGCTCGGACTCCAGGCAGAGACTTTTGATGGAAAAGGCAATCTCACGCGAAACGGCGTCCTTAACCAACCCGCGCCTGGATCAACAACTGGAGAAAGAACTATTGGAACCGTTTCGAGCATTGGAACCTACACTGTGAATTGCAACGGTACCGGCACGATCACCCGCATTGTGACGCGGCCAGATGGCAGCACGGCGCCCGAGGCCGATGACTTCATTATTACCGGGGCAATTAACTCAGCTTGGCAAGCGATCGCCGTCACGATTATGGACGCACAGAGGGTCCCGAGCGCTATTGTGCCGGGTGGTGTGTTTGTGACGCATGTCCATACCCGGCTGCCGCAGACTAATCCTCAACCCAACTGATCGCGCGGCTGAAATGCTGCGATATTCCGATCTCGATCCAGCATTGAACGGAATGGGCGCCGCGCTGAACGATGTCAGGCACGCGTGGCTATCACTTCCAGATATTCCGCCCGTACAACCGTGTCTCCGCCGCTCGCTTCGTTGTGCTGGTTCCAGAGGTTTTCCAGGTCGGACAGATAAGCCGCCTGCGCGTCGCTGTTCAACCTGGAAAACGCGATTTGGGTGGGCCCGAAATATTGCCGGAAAAACTGGACAACTTCGCCCGGTGGGAACGGGAAAACGAAATCCACGGTTTGCCTAGTGGTGCGAATCTCGGAAGCATAGGCGCTCAATCTGGCGCGGACCACTTGCTCATCTCCCCACAAGATCGGCGCGGGAATCCCCTCCGGTGGTGGAACGTAGCGGTTACCTAAAGCAAACTGCCGCGCCACGAATCCATCGGGCATCCAGTTGGCCATCGCGATCGTCCCGCCCGGTTTGCACACGCGAGCCAACTCGGCGGCAACCACCTCGGGCCGCGGACCGAACATGGCGCCGAACATACTCATCACGACATCGAAATGAGCGCCGGGGAAGGGCAGTTGCTCGGCGTCGCCTTCTTCAAAGACCGCGCGCAGGCCTTCGGCAGCGGCTCTCTCTCGCGCTTGCGCTAACAGGTTGGGCGCGATGTCGATCCCGCAAACTTGCGCACCGGTACGGGCCGCCGGTATCGCAAGATTGCCTGTGCCGCAAGCGACGTCGAGCACCCGCATTCCCGGCCGGAGTTTGAGCCGGTCGACGAACGCCTCGGCGCACCGGACGGTATATCGGGCAATCTGTCCGAAATCGCCCGCGGTCCAGCTCGCGCGCATTCGCTGTTTTATCTGATCTATGCCGCTTTGGGCAGGCTGCATGGGTTTCCCTCCAGGATCGATTCTTACACAAGCTCCTAGTGCTGCTCTTCGGAACTCTGATACTGGATCAATTGGATCATCTGGGAACGGACCTGCTGGCCCGCTTTCAAACCGCTTCGGTCGCTTACAACCACCAGGTCGCCTTCCTGCAATCCCGATAAAACCTCGGCGTCGGTCGGGGTCTGAATGCCGAGGACGATTTCCCTGCGATCGATTTTGCCGGACGGATCCACTACGTCAACCATGCTTCGGTTGTTGTCTTGATCCACCGCCTGGAGCGGGAGCGCGATCGCCTCGTCCTTCTTTTCGAGCGTGATGGTAGCTTCGGCGTAAAGGCCAGGCACCAGCAAGCGGCCAGGATTAGAAACGTCCACTTCGGTGTGCATGGTGCGCGTGTCTTCGCGAACATCGACGGAAAATCGGGCCACTTTGCCGGGGAACGTCCGGTTGAGTGAGGGAACATTCACGCTCACCGCGTCGCCGAGATGGATGAACTTGACGTACGACTCCGGTACCGGAATCACCAGACGGAATAGATCGTCCTCGGAGAGCTTGACCAATGGCATGGCCTGCGTGCTGGAGCTGGTGCCCGCTTGCATCAAAGTGCCGAGGTTGGCGTAGCGCTCCGTCACCACGCCGGCGAAGGGAGCCGTGATCCTGGAATAGTCGAACAACGCTTGATCGTGTTCCCGCTTGGCCTGGGCTGCCGCGAGCAGGCTCTCGGCGGATTGCAAATTCGACTTGGCCGCCTCCACTTGCGCGGCAGACGCAAGAGCTTTGCCCTGGGAATCGTCTACTTCCTGCTGCGCCACCAGGCCGGGCTTGGCCTGCGCGACACCATTCAGCCGGTCAAATTGCAATTGAAGCACCTTCTGTTGGGCTTGCATTCGGTTCAACTCGTCCTGAGCGTGCGGGATTTGAGCGGCGGCATTCTTGACGGCGGCGTCGTCCTCTTTCACTTGTAATTGCAGTTCAGGGATCTCCAGAATCGCCAACACCTGATCCTTCTGCACGCGCGATCCATAGTCGACGTTCAACTCCTTAACGAACCCGGCTTCTTTGGCGTACACGTCGATTTCCTGGAATGGAACCAGTTCGGAAGACACCGTAAGCGTCCGCCCGACGTCTTTTCGGATCACCTTTACGACGCCCACCGAGACTCCAGCGACGCCCGGTTCGACGCCCGGATCCTTGGCCTGCACGTTCCGCGCGCCGCTACAGGAGATCAAGATACCCGCGGCCGCCATCAGGCCAAGGCACAAAAACGCACGGGAATTTGACCGCATACACCTATTCAACGGCCCCGCCAGGGTAAATCGCAACTGAGATTCATATTATGAATCCGTTCCGCTAATTCGGGGAGCGAAAAGTCCGGAGACCGGCAAAACTGGACTAATTCCTGCTCCTGCCTGCGGATTCTGGAGGCTTCCAGAGGGACCTCGGCGGCGATTGACAGGGGGACGTTGACAACTCCGTGACGATCGCCATGCAGCAAATCGCCGGAGGAGATCTTCAGGCCGTCGATCTCGACGAGCCCGCCAAATTCCACGATGTGGGCATAGGCATGGGACACCGAGACATGGTGGGCGTAGAGTTGAAAGCCCAAGGCCTCCACTTCCGGCAAGTCGCGAACCGCGCCATTTGTGACACACCCTACACAATGCAGGGCGACGCCGATAGCGGCATGAATCTCGCCGACGAAAGCCCCCAATCCCGGCCGGTGGTCGGAATCCTGCAGAACCAGGACTCTCGGCTCGGGCAACGAGTCAACATAATTCCACCAGTCCATGCGGTCGTAATAACAGCGCTGGCTCATGGGTGGCGCGGAGCTCCGAATTCGCGCTGTAGCCGCGTAGCCAACCATGGGAGGCAATCGGGGAAACCGGCAGCGTGCCGTGCCGGAGAGAAAGCCTTCGTTGCGTAGCCGCACGTTCAGGCACTCGATGGCGTTCGAAATCGTGCAGCTGTCGAATGACTTCAGTTTTTCCAGATCCACGGACGAAAGAACAGAGAGATCGCTCATATCCTTGGGGCGGCAGCCTTTACAATAGGACGCACAGGTGACCTAACCTATACCAGGTGGCTGGTATTTTTCGATAAAAACGTTGGTAGATTGCTCTGGCGGAGGGGTGGCGGCCTCGTTTAGCGGGGCCGGGTGGCGCAGCTTTGGAGTGTCATAATTGACAGCGACGTCACCCGGCGTGTACGGGGATTCTAGAAAAATCATACCCGTTATCAGGAAGGAAGCATATCGCGCGCGGCAGGTATTTTTCGATTGCCCACGACGGTAGATCGGGCGTCACTTCTTGCGCCTCTCGACCGTGAGCCGTGAGGGTGTCATGCGCGGTCGAACAGGGAATCCGAAGCCTGCCTGGTATTTCTAGGTTTTCGCCGCCTGCTTTTTGCGTTTAGCCCAATAGGCTTTCATCCGTTCTGATTGGGCTTTGCGTTTAGCGGGGCTCAGGCGGCCCGCCTTCTTCGCGGCCGGGCTAGCGGGCGCGGCTAACAAGGTAGCTAAAGGATTCTTCGGAGGCCGGCCACGACGCTTCACCGGATTTCCCAGGACTTCGATCGCCCGATTGAGTTTATCCCGTTCCGAAATCAGAACTGCGAGAATATGTTCTAGATTCATCTTTCGGCATAGTAGCACTGCTGTTTCTGGGCGGCAAGTTGGAAATGGAGGCAGGTAAGGAAGCCACTAACGGTTACAGTCAGGTAGGCTCCCGTAAGTAACAGGCCGTTCACGATGGAGTCCCATAGGCAGTGATGGCTCGATCCCCGATTGCCGGATGCTGTTTGTTACTCATTACCGCGGCGCTGCTCTCAAGCCAGGAGTCTCTCGATACCGATGAGATCTCAGTCCACGCTCAAGCGCCAGCGCGACCGTTCCCGCACTATTGGGAAAAGATGTTCGGCTCCGGCCGCGCCATTTTGTCTTTGCGCGACAGCTACCGCCGCGATCTGCTGGCAATGAAATCGGCCACCGATATTCGCTACGTCCGCTTTCACGCCATCTTCGACGATGAAGTGGGCGTGTATGCGGAAGACGCCCAAGGCCAGCCCGTCTACAACTGGTCGTATGTGGATCAAATTTATGATGGGCTGCTCGAAAACGGCGTCCGTCCGTTCGTCGAAATGAGTTTCATGCCGCGCGCGCTCGCGGCCTCGGCCACGCCGCACCCGTTCTGGTATCGTCCCTTGCCCTCGCCGCCGAAAGACTACGCGAAGTGGGAAGAGCTGGTCTACAACTTCGCCAAACATCTGGAGGATCGCTACGGCGCAAGCGAAGTAGCGCAATGGTATTTCGAAGTCTGGAACGAGCCAAACATCGACTTTTGGGCGGGCGAACCGAAGCAGTCAACGTACTTCGAGCTATACGACCACGCAGCCCGTGCCATCAAGCGCGCCGACCCGCGTTTGCGAGTGGGCGGTCCGGCGACCGCACAAGCGGCTTGGATTCCCGACATGATTGCACACGCGGTGGAAGCCAAAATCCCGCTCGATTTCCTGTCCACTCATGTTTACGCCAACGATCTATCGAAAGACGTGTTCGGGACCGATGAAAATATCGGCCGTTCGGAGATGGTGAGCCGCGCCGTGCAAAAAGTCTACCAAGAGGTGAAAGCGTCCGCCCGGCCGGATCTACCGATCATCTGGTCCGAGTACAACGCGAGTTACAAGAACGAAATCGACGTTACCGACTCGCCATTCATGGGCCCCTGGCTCGCCAACAATATTCGGCTCTGCGACGGCATGACTGCCATGATGTCTTACTGGACCTTCTCCGACGTCTTCGAAGAGCAAGGCGTCATCAAAACGCCGTTCTACGGAGGCTACGGGCTTGTTGCCGAAGGCGGCGTTCCGAAACCTGCGTTTAATGCGTTTGCGATGCTGCATCGTTTGGGTGATCGGCGCCTGCAACCCGAGTTAGCGAACTCGATCGTGACTCAACGCGCCGATGGCTCTCTCGCCATCGCGGTCTGGAATTACTCATCGCCGGGCGTCCCCGGCCCCGCGCGCAAAGTCCACCTCACCGTCCAGGGATTTGGGGGCACAGTGCGTTATCAAGTCGAAATTCTGGATCGCGATCACGGGTCGGCACTGGCCGCGTGGCGAGCGATGGGCAGCCCATTGAGTCCCACTCGTGAGCAATACGAGCAGCTCCGGCACGCGGCGATCGCAACCGATCAGCTGGATGGCGCGTCCAGCTTTATGCTCCCAGCTTCGGGCTTGGCGTTAGTCGAGGTGCGCCCCCGTTGATCTGCAAACGCGTATCAGCACTCTTTCTTACTGCCTGGTTGATGGTCTCGCAGGCCGCCGAGGTGCATCCTGCAACGGTCCTCACGGGAGACCAAGTCGCTTCCGTCGCGCCGGCCGATCGCGCCTTCATCGAAGATCTGGAGCACCGCACGTTCGTCTACTTTTGGGAACAGGCCGATCATGGCACGGGCCTGGTCCTGGATCGTGCGCGCGTGGATGGAGGCCGCGCTAAAGGCCCCAGCCGCGATATCGCCAGTACCGCCGCCACTGGTTTCGGTCTCACCGCCATCTGCATTGGCGCAGAACGTGGTTGGGTCCCCAAGAAGGAAGCCGCCGATCGCGTCCGGGCCACGCTCGAATTCTTCGCCAACAAAGCTGATCAAGAGCACGGCTGGTTTTATCACTGGATGGACGTCTCCACGGGCGAACGCAAGTGGGACAGCGAGACGTCTTCGATTGATACCGCGTTTCTGTTGGCGGGCGCTCTTACGGCTGCGCGCTACTTCTCGAATGACGCCGAGATCCCCAAGCTGGCCACCGAAATCTACAACCGCGTCGATTTCGAATGGATGCTGGATGGCGATCCGTTGCTGCTCTCGCACGGCTGGACGCGCGGCAAAGGCTTTCTCAAGTACAAGTGGGACACCTACTGCGAACTGGGCGTGTTGTATATTCTGGCCATTGGCTCGCCGACGCACCCCATTCCCGCCGAATCCTGGTATGGCTGGCAGCGGCCCTTCTACCAATATGGAAACTACGAGTTCATCAGCGGGGGCCCCCTTTTCACGCACCAGTATTCGCATGCCTGGATCGATTTCCGGAACCGGCGCGATCGCGGTTTCCTGGATTTCTTTCTGAACTCGGTCAACGCAACGCGCGCGAACCAGCAATACAGCCAGAAGTTGGGCCTGCCCGGCACTTTCACGCCGGAGATCTGGGGCATCACCGCATCCGATGGCCCGAAAGGCTATCGCATCTACGGCGAGATCAAGGCATTCGAGCCGGTGGATGGAACCGTCGCGCCCGCCGCCGCCGCGGGATCGCTGATGTTCACGCCCGACATTTCCATTCCCGCGCTCAAAGCCATCCGCGAACGCTACGGAGACCGCGTGTATGGCCGCTACGGTTTCGTGGACGGCTACAATCCAACGCTCGATTGGTTCGATACCGACGTCGTCGGCATTGACGCCGGCATCACATTACTAAGCGCCGAAAACTTGCTCACAGGCAATGTCTGGCGCTGGTTCATGGCTAACGAGCCGGCGACGCATGCCATGCAATTAATCGGTTTCAGCGAGCCCCCGGGGACGGAAGCGAAGAAGGAAACTCCGAAGAAGAAAGCCCGCCATACCGCGGCTCGCGTTCATCGATAGCTGGCCGCTTGCAATTCGAAAAGATTCGCATAGCTGCCGCCATGGGCTACCAGTTCATCGTGCGTTCCTTGCTCGCGGATTTGCCCGTCTTCGAGCACGACAATCCGATCCGACTTGCGCACAGTGGATAGCCGGTGCGAGATCAGCAGCGCCATCTTGCCTCGCGACAGATCGTCGAAGCGGTCGAACACTTCCGATTCGGCCACCGCATCCAACGACGCCGTCGGCTCGTCCAAGATCAGCACTTGCGCATCGCGCAAATACGCCCGCGCCAGCGCGAACTTCTGCCATTCGCCGCCCGATAGATCCACGCCACCCTCGAACCGGCGGCCCAGCATCTGATTTAGCCCGCCGGGAATGCGCTTGAGCAAGCGATCGGCCCGGCTTTTCTTCACCGCTCTCCAAAGCGCCGCGTCATCGTCAATCGCCTCGATCTTGCCCACCCCGATGTTCAAGCGCACCGCCATGTCGTAGCGTACGAAGTCCTGAAAGATGATGCCGATCTCTTTGTGCAACTGCTCCACGCTGTAGTCGCGCAAGTCCTTCCCATCCAGGTAAATCGCCCCGCTGGTGGGATCGTAAAGCCGCGCCAACAGTTTCACCAGCGTCGACTTCCCCTGCCCGTTTTCGCCCACCAAAGCGACGTGCTCGCCGGGATCCAAATGTAGGTTCAGGTTCTTGAGAATCAGGCGCGACGATCCTGGATAGTGGAACGAAACGTCGCGAAAATCGAAGCCCGATCGAATCGGCCGCGGTACCGGAATGGCATGGGGACGCGACCGGATACGAGGTTGTACATTGAGAAACGTGATCAGATCCGTCAGGAACAGCGCCTGGTCGGAAATGTGCGAAAAGAGCGAGAAGACGCCTTGCAGTTGGGCGCTCGATCCCGCCATCGCGCCAGTCAGGAAAATGAGCGTTCCAACGCTGATTTGTCCCTGCAAGGCTTGCCAAACCAGGAACACGTAGCTTCCGTAGTAGCCAATGGAAGTGATGATCGTGAACACCGACCCCCACACCAAACGCCGCCGCGTCAAATTGATGTTCTGGCGGATCACGTCGGCGGTAAGCGAAGCGTAACGGTCGTGCAAGTGGCCGCCCAGGCCGAACAGCTTCACTTCCTTGGCGTTCTCTTTGCTGGTGCCGATGAGCCGCAGATAATCCAACTCGCGGCGCATGGGCGTGATCTTGTGCGCGAGCGAATATCCCAGAAAAGCGAAATAACTCTCGCCCGCGAACGCCGGGAGAACGCAAACCACCAGCACCAGCAGCAGCCAAGGCGAATAGAAAATCACGCCGAGCGAAAACGAGAGGAGCGTGATCGATTGCAGCAGCAGCCGCCCCATGGCGTTGAACATTCCGATCCGATCCGTGGCTTGCTGGCGCGCCCGTTCCAGCGTGTCGTGAAACTCAGGGTCTTCAAACGAAGCCAAGTCGAGTGTCGTGGCGTGCTGAATCAGCCGCAGGCTGACTTCGCGCGTAAACTCGTCGGCCAAGCGGGCGTCAGTGTAATCGGTACCCCGGCTTAATACCTGATTCGCGGCCGCCAGCAGAAATTCCGCCCCCAGCAGCCACGCCATTTGCGGCGGGAATGAGCCGGAATGCTTTACGGCGGCGACGATCATGTCGATGATCAATCGCGAAATGGCCAGCATCGCGAGCGGGATCAAGGCGCTGAACACACGAAGCACGATACCGCTTGCCACGGCGGCAGGAGCGGCGTCCCAAACCAGGCGCAGCACGGGCGGCACGTTTCGTAACGACGTCACCCGCTCTTTCCAAGAAGTTTCGCCGGTGTCCGCAGGCATTGACATTTATTATCTCGCCAGCCTCGCAACTCGATAGCCGCGAGCGAAAATCCATCGCGCGTTGCTAAGCTGGGACTTAGTACCAGCCAACCAGTACTAGCCAGTGAAAATTCTTCCTTACTCGGCAGTTGTTGCCGATTCCGGAGCTATACGTTCGAGTCCTGGCGCGCCCACCAGCGCGAATCGGTGGCATCCAACACCTGTCCGCCGCCGCTCGCACCAGCAGTTTCCGCCGGATGCGCGTCCAATGCGATCAAGAAGGCTCGCAGACTCACTGGCTTGAACAAATAGAACCGGCGGCGGCACATATGGCAGCGATGCGGATTCACGCCCACCTTGCGCAGAATCGAATCCTTCAAGCTGCGCGGCGTCGAGGGTCGAAAAGAAATCGACCCGCAGCGGGTGCATTGAAAGATGATGCGTATCTTCATCGCTTAATGGCGCACCTTGACAATAGGTTCCGTGTCTAAGTTCAAGCTTGCCCTGAACCCCAAGAGACCTTGTTAGTACCGAAGTTCCAATGGTACCGGAATTTCTAGGGCGAAAACAACCCCTAGCCTGCAACTTGGCCGGTGAGATCTAATAGTAGCAGGTGACCCCTGGCGCGCAAATGACGGTTCAGTCACTAGCAGATTTCGATCTACTGGGTTTTGATCCATTAGTGTCAGAGTGGTTCGCTTCTCACTTCGCCGGACCAACCGAACCGCAAATCCTCGGATGGCCGGAGATCCGCGCGGGGCGCGATGTGCTGATTTCCGCTCCAACCGGATCGGGCAAAACTCTGGCCGCTTTCCTGATTTGCCTGGATCGTTTGGTGCGCGCGGCTCGCAGCGGCACCCTCCCCAATGAAACCGAAGTCCTCTACGTTTCTCCGCTGAAAGCGCTGAGCAACGATGTCCACAAGAATCTTGAAGTTCCGCTAGCGGAGATCTCGGCGCTGGCCGCCCAACAGGGCATCTCCTTCGCGCCGATTCGCACCGCAGTCCGGACCGGCGACACGCCAGCTTCCGAGCGCCAGCAGATGGGCAAACACCGCCCTCACATTCTGGTAACCACGCCCGAATCGCTATATATCCTGCTTACGGCCGCCAAATCGCGGGAAATGCTGAAGACCGTACGGACCGTGATCGTTGACGAGATTCACGCCGTCGCCGACGACAAACGTGGGTCGCACCTGGCACTGTCGCTCGCGCGCTTGGATGCTTTAGCAAAAACGAAGCCACAACGCATCGGATTATCGGCCACGGTCAAGCCGATTGAACAAGTTGCGGAGTTTCTGTCGCCCGACGCCCGCATCATCAACGTCGGCCATCGGCGGGCCATGGAGCTGGCCGTCGAGGTTCCGCGCGACGAACTCGGCCCGGTGGCCAGCAATGAAATGTGGGCCGAGATTTACGATCGGCTTGCGGAGCTGATCCTGAGCCATCGCACCACGCTCGTATTCGTGAACACGCGGCGGCTTTCCGAACGCGTCACCCATGCTTTGGCCGAGCGTCTGGGCGCGAATGTGGTCCTGCCGCATCATGGCAGCCTCTCGCGTGCGCTGCGCGTCAATGCCGAATCTCGGCTTAAAAACGGGGAACTGCGAGCCGTTGTGGCCACCGCTTCGCTCGAACTCGGCATCGATATCGGGTCGGTGGACCTGGTGTGCCAGATCGGTTCACCGCGGTCGATCGCCGTCGCTTTGCAGCGCGTGGGTCGCTCTGGTCACTGGGTGGGCGCCATGCCGAAGGGCCGGTTCTTCGCCACCACGCGCGACGAATTAATCGAATGTGCGGCTCTAGTTCGCGCGATCCGCACGGGCCAGCTCGATCGCCTGGAAATCCCGAAAGCTCCTCTCGATATTCTGGCCCAGCAGATCGTGGCCGAATGCGCCGCGCGTGATTGGCAGGAAGAAGAGCTGTACCAACTGATCCGTGGCACGTATTCGTATCGCGATCTCGATCGCCGGCACTATGAAGCGATCGTCACCATGCTTTCCGACGGCATCGCCACCCAGCGCGGCCGCAGCGGAACGTATCTGCATCGCGATCAGGTGAACGGGCGCGTTCGTGGACGTAGAGGCGCGCGATTGGCGGCCATCACGTCGGGCGGCGCAATCCCGGACACGGCGAATTACGCGGTCGTAGCCGAGCCGGATGGCAAACAGGTCGGAACCGTCGATGAGGATTTCGCTGTTGAGAGCCTCGCTGGCGATGTCTTTCTGCTGGGCACCAGTTCCTGGAGAATCAAACGCGTCGAGCCCGGCCGCGTTCGCGTCGAGGATGCCCGTGGCGCGCCCCCGTCGGTTCCGTTCTGGAATGGCGAAGCGCCTGGGCGAACGTTCGAGCTGTCGGAAGGCGTCGCCGAGGTGCGGCGAGAGATCGCGGAGCATCCCGATCAGGCATTGCAATTCCTGGCCGGTGATTGCGGAGTCGATGAGGGCGGGGCCAAGCAGATGATCGCGTACATCTTGGCGGGCGTGGCCTCGCTCAACGCGCTGCCGACTCAGACCACGGTAGTCGCCGAGCGCTTTTTCGACGAAGGCGGCGGGATGCAACTGGTGATCCACGCGCCGTTTGGATCGCGCATCAACCGGGCTTGGGGACTGGCGCTGCGCAAGCGCTTCTGCCGCTCGTTCAACTTCGA
Source organism: Bryobacterales bacterium (assembly GCA_963772905.1). Classification (GTDB taxonomy): domain Bacteria; phylum Acidobacteriota; class Terriglobia; order Bryobacterales; family Bryobacteraceae; genus Palsa-89. Next base: position 796,942 of record CAVYZD010000004.1, read on the forward strand.
GCTGCAAGCCGCGGCCACCGACAACGGCATCAACATCTCGCTCACCGAGCAGCATGCCTTTCCCCTCGAACTGGTATTCGAATTTCTGAAGCCGCAAACCGTGGAACATGTCCTCACGCAGGCCATGCTGGATGCGCCGATGTTCACGGCTCGGTGGCGCTGGAATGCATCGCGCGCACTAGCTCTGCCCCGGTTCCAAGGTGGGCGCAAGGTTCCGCCGCCGATCCAGCGAATGCGCGCCGAGGATTTGCTGGCGTCCGTCTTTCCCGATCAAGTGGCCTGCGCGGAAAATCTGACCGGCGAGATCCGCATCCCGGATCATCCCTTGGTTGAGGAAACCATCGACAATTGCTTGCACGAAGCGATGGATTTGGACGGTCTCACGCGAATCTTGGAAGGCATGGAGTCGGGCGCAATCCGCAAAGTTGCCATCGACAACGCCGAGCCGTCGCCGTTCTCGCATGAGATTCTCAATGCGAATCCTTACGCGTATCTCGACGACGCGCCGTTGGAAGAACGCCGCGCCCGAGCCGTGCAGTTGCGCCGAACGTTGCGGACCGATTTGTCGGGCGGTGCCGGTATCTTGGACCCTGCCGCTATCGCGACGGTGTCGGCTGAATCGTGGCCCGACGTCCGCGATGCGGATGAATTGCACGACGCGCTCTTGAGTCTGATCACGTTGCCTCCGGCGCACGAATGGCAGGAGCTGTTTGCGCAGCTCACGAACACGGGACGCTCCAGCGTGATCGAGCGCGGCGGCAAGCGTTTCTGGGTCGCGACCGAGCGTCTGCACCTGATAAACGACGCGCTCGAGACGGTGCGGGGGTGGATGGAATCGCTCGGTCCAGTAACTGCTGCGTCGCTGGCCGGAACGCTCGCGTTCCCGATCGATGAGATCGAAGCTGCGCTGCTGAAGCTCGAATCGGAAGGCCAGGTCATGCGGGGACGATTTAACCCGGGGCTCCCTGAGGGCCAAACCGAGTGGTGCAATCGCCGCGTTCTGGCGCGCATTCATCGCCTCACGCTGGGCCAGTTGCGCAAGGAAATCGAGCCGGTCACTGCCGCACAATTTCACAGCTTTCTGTTTCAATGGCAGCACTTGATGCCGCGCAGCCGGCTGCATGGAGCGGATGGAACGCTGCAAATCATCAAGCAACTGCAGGGCTACGAGATTTCGGCTGCGGCTTGGGAGCCCGAGGTTTTGTCGCGCCGCGTAGTCCGCTACGATCCCGAATTTCTGGACCGGCTGTGTCTATCGGGCGAAGTAATGTGGGCGCGCCTGTCTCCGCATCCTGCCTTTGAAGCTTTGGAGCCTCGCCGCGTGCGGCCGACGCGAACCGCACCGATCGCGATTTTCCTGCGTGAAGATGCGGAATGGCTCGCTGGTTCGCATCACGAATCCAAGGCCCCGACGCTATCGCATGCCGGCCGCGAAGTCTTGGCCGAGATCGAACAGCGCGGAGCTTCGTTTTTCGCCGACCTAGTCCGCGCCACCGGGCGACTGGCCAGCGAAGTGGAAGACGGGCTTTGGGAATTGGTCGCGGCGGGATTGGTCACGGCCGATGGGTTCGAGAATTTGCGCTCCTTGGTCGATCCCAAACGCCGGCGCGGGGAAGGGCGGGGAAGGCTCGCTCGTCCCCGGCATGCTGCTGGACGCTGGGCGCTGGTGCGGCACTCATCGAAGAGCGTCACTCACGAGGCCCGCGCGGTAGCCTTTGCCGATCAGTTGCTGGCCCGTTGGGGCGTTCTTTTTCGCGACCTGCTCGCACGCGAAAGCTTGGCTCCGCCGTGGCGCGATCTGTTGCCGGTGCTCCGCCGCAAGGAAGCGCAAGGAGAAATTCGGGGTGGCCGTTTCGTCTCCGGATTTAGCGGCGAACAATTCGCACGCCCCGAGGCTTTGGATCTGTTGCGCGCAGTCCGCCGCGCCGGACCCGAGGACGCCGCGCTGCCCGAAATCGCCAACTCCGATCCGTTGAACCTTGCGGGAATCATTCTGCCGGGCCCGCGCGTAAGCACCTTGACGAGGAGTGTGCCCGCCTGACGCGAGCAAACCCTTAATTCTCTGTCCGGGTCTTTTCGAGATGAGTGACTACGATCATCTCGATGGGTGCTTTGCGGGCGTCGAGGCGCAGTCCGTATCGTTTGACGGCGTCGGACAGGGATGGCGTAGTGTCGATCGTTCCGTCGGGCACGGGCTGGACGATGAGAGGGCTGTTATTGATCTCCGCGGCGAAGAATAGGCTGAAGTCGTAGTCGCCCTCGATGCCCGTCGCATCTACCACCGGCCGGACGGTAAAGCGGGACATCAACCCGGCCAGGCTGGCGAGGCTCGCCGAGGGCGCGGTGATGAAAATGCCGCCGGGCCGAACGCCGAACATCATCGAGGCTCTGGGCTTGCCATCCGGACCTAGAGCTTTGGGGGCGTTGGCGTCCGGCTTGGCTTCGGACGGCTTGAGCTTGGCTCCCCCGTTGCCCGCCGACAAAACGTAGACATTTTGTTCTTTCATTTCGCGGCGGATTTCGAGCTTGAAGCGGTCGGCAAGCAGGGCCTGCAGCATCTCCGGAATTTCATCTGTTGTTGCGCCGGGGGGAAGCTTAGCACTGATGGCGAAGCGCGTCTTGGTCATCCAATCCGGCCCGCTGATCTGAAAATCCCTGACCCGGTAGGCCCCGCGGATGCAGTCGAGCAGGGAGATGTTGGTGTAGTTCACCATGGCTCCGTCGGCGCTCATGCCAATGAACACGGTGTCGGGATTGGGGTCGGAGGGCTTGATGGAGGCTACCTCGAACTTGGGACCGTCCGGCGGCTGCTGGGCGAGTGCAAGGCCAAGTGAGGCGAGGCAGGCGTAAGACGCGAAGTACCTCATACCGCCATCCTAATTCAAGCGGATTGTGTCCGCTGGATAAGGTCGGTGTTATCATGACTCCATAGGGTGATAACATGATCAGGACCCAAGTCAGCTTGGACAAGCAGGAATACGCTCTGGCGAAAAAGGAAGCGAAGGCGCTCGGCATATCGGTTGCCGAGTTCGTACGCAGGGCCGTTCGCGAGAGGTTGCCGATTTCTAAAGAGCCTCCTTGGATGCGTTATGCGGGTATGGTGGAATCGGGCGATCCACATTCGAGCGCATCCATTGACGAGATCGTCTATGGCTCAAAAGACTAAGAGCTATGTCGATACGTCGGCATTCATTGCATTCCTGGATCGATCAGACAGCTACCACTCTAGTTTCAGGCGCCTGTTTTCCGATCCGCCGGCTCTCACCACTTCCGCGCTGGTTGTCGCCGAGGGGCATGGTTGGTTTCTTCGACGCTACGATCAACGCAGAGCGGTCTCCTTCTTGAGCTTCGTTCAGGAGGTGCCTGTTCGGATCGTTGGCTTTGACGAAGTGGAACTGGAGAAGGCAATCGCGGTCGTGAAGAAGTTCGCTGACCAGAAGCTTACGCTCGCGGACGCACACGGCCTGGCGCTCATGAAGGCCGACCACATTTCGAATTGCTGGTCCACGGACCGCCACCTCGCACTAACAGGCGCCACGTTGATTTGCTGATCTCACATCAGCGTCAGTGGATCAACATCGATAATCAGCGCCGTCGCCGGCCATTTCTGCTCCCGCGCGAAGCGCTGTAAATCGCGCAGCGTTTCATTCAACAGCCTTCGATCGGCCGCCTTCAACAGAAGCTGATATCGAAATTCGCTCTTCAATTTCGGCACCGGAGCTTCAGCCGGTCCCAGCACCTTTACTCCCTCAGGAGCCGGATCGAGCATACGGCCCAACTCGGCGCTCATCGCGAGCGCATCCTCCTGTTTCTGGCTCCGCACCAGAACATTCGCCAGCGCCGCGAACGGCGGATAGCGCATCAACTGCCGGAACTGGATCTCTTTCCGATAAAAACCTTCGTAGTTTTGCTCCGAAGCAAAACGCACGGCATAATGCTCGGGGTTGATGGTCTGGATCAGCACGATCCCCGGCAGATCGCCGCGCCCCGCGCGTCCCGCCGCTTGCGTCAGCAGTTGAAACGTCCGCTCGGCAGCGCGAAAATCCGGCAGCCCAAGCCCGACATCCGCCGACACGATGCCCACCAGCGTCACGTTGGGAATATCGTGGCCCTTCGCGATCATCTGCGTGCCCACGAGAATATCAAAATTGCCGTCGCGAAACCCATGCAAAATGCTCTCAAAGTGCCGCTTGCCGCTGACGGTGTCGCGATCCATCCGTGCAATTCGGGCTCGCGGAAAATCGCGATGCAGCTCCTCTTCTACTTTCTCCGAACCCGTTCCGATGAAGTTGAGATACTCGCTACCGCACTTCGGGCAGACCGACGGAACCTTCTCCGCATAGCTGCAGTAGTGGCACAGCATACGCCGATCGCGCCGATGATAGGTGAGCGTGACGGCGCAATTCACGCACTCCAGCCGTTCGCCGCACGCGCGGCAGGCGACGAAACTGGAAAAGCCCCGGCGATTCAGCAGCAGCATCGTTTGTTCGCCATGATCCAAGCGCTCGCCGATCATCTCCACCATTCGCCGCGAAAACGTGGTTTGCTTGCGCGTCTCCAAAAACTCCTGCCGCATGTCGATCACCTCGACGTCCGGCATCGGCCGCCGCTCAATGCGCTCGGGCAGTTTGATGAGCGTATATTTGCCGCGCTCAGCGTTGTAGCGGCTTTCGAGACTCGGAGTGGCTGAGCCAAGCACTGCCACCGCCCCCGCTTCTTTGGCGCGCACGATCGCAACATCGCGGCCGTTGTAGCGCGGCGTCTCCTGCTGCTTGTAGCTCTGATCGTGCTCTTCGTCGATCACCACCAGCCCAAGATTCTGGACTGGAGCGAACACGCCCGACCGCGTGCCCACCACCACCGTGGCTTGCCCCGATCGAATCCGACGCCATTGTTCGGCACGCTCGGCATCGTGAAACGCCGAATGCAAAATCGCGACGCGATCCCCAAAACGATGCAAAAACTGTCCGGCCACCGCCGGCGTGAGCGCGATCTCGGGCACCAGCAGCAGCGCGCTACGGCCTAACGCAATGGTGGCGTCGATCGACTTCAGATACACCTCAGTCTTCCCCGACCCCGTCACGCCTTCCAGCAAGAACGTTTGAAATTGACCGCCGCGTAGAGCGGCTTCGATCTGCTGATACGCTTCCAGCTGATGCGGATTGAGCGTCCGGGGCGGAACATCCGTTGTGAACACACCCGTGGGTGCTTCCGGTTCCAGCGTGATCAGCCCCCGCCGCGCTAACGAACGCGCCGCCTGGCTTGCGCCTTTCACCGTGGCCTCCAACTGCTCCAGGTTGTGCGTGCCGGGATGCAATTCAAGAAAGGCATGCAACTCGCGCTCACGTTTGGTGAGCTTCACGCCCTCAGGCGCAGCGGCCAGCCAACTCGCCCGCAGCCTGGTCGCCGACGCCCGCAGCGGATCGCGCTGGGCTTCCAGATCCTCCATCGCGACGAAGCCTTTTTTCTCGAGCGACCGAATCACCGCCAGCGCATTGGGCAGCTTCTTTTGCAGATACGATGCCGACAGCGGGCGGGCTTCGAGCAGCCGCAAAATCGCGAGCGTCGGATCTTCTTCGTCGTCTCCCAACAGCAGTTGCCGGGCCGTATCGCGGCCGGCATCGGTCAATGAATAGAGCTTGGTCTTACGAACCTCGCCGCTCAACGGCGTCATGCTGCGCAGAACTTCTCCCAACGGTGCGCAATAGTACTGCGCGATCCATCGGCCCAGCGAAAGCAGCTCGGCGCTCAGCACCGGCTCTTCATCAACCAGCCGCAGCGCCTCCTTCACCGGCCCGTCCGGCGCATCCGGACGCAGCGCCAGCACCATTCCTGTCAGCTTTCGCGATCCGAACGGAACCAAAAGGCGGCAGCCGGGCCGCACTCGGTGTTGCAGTGTTTCCGGCAACCGGTAAGTGAAGGCGTGATCCAGCGGCACTGGCAGGCTCACGTCGCAATACGTCATGAACATCTGTACATGAAGCCGAATTGTAGCGCAGGCGGTCCTCGTGCTTTCACTTATCTCTTTACAAGCGGCAACAAATCTTGCAGAATTGTTCTTATCTGTGAGGCTGTGTACGCCTAGCCCGCCACTTTGTAACGGGCCGCTCACATTGGGCGTCAATAAAAGTGGAAGCATGCGACCTGGTTGTCGATAAGGAGATTAGGTCGTCACCATGGATATTGTTGGAGACCGAAAGTTCGTAGAAGTTCCCGGGGAAAAGACGCACGAGCTGCCGCCGCTCTTGGTTCGCACCAGCCCCAACGTCCGACGCCTGGATCGTGTGGTTGGCATGGCCAACAACCTGATCGACGCCGAGGACATGATCGTGCCGCCGGCTTTCGATAGCCCGGTAACGGACTTCGAAACCGATCGCTTTAAATTGGAAGTGGATCGGCGCAAGATGGATCTCGCCATCAACCTCGCCGATCAGTATCTACGCTTCGTCACGCAATGGCAGTGGGGCGATAGCATTCTTGAGTGGATTCGGCAGTGCGAGATGACCTTCGGAATGCGCCTGGAGCTGCGGAATCTCTTGCGCCCCGACGTTTGGCCGCACGCCGGCCGATCGAGCTTTGTGATGTTGCTGGAAGACAAGGCCGTCCCGACCGAAGGCGTGGAATTTGAAAAAGCCGTCGGCATGCGGCTCACCTTCCGACAGCCGCCGCCGCTGTCCTGCTTCTCCAACCAGTTTCTGTTTTATTTGAACTCGAGCGTTGCCACGACGGCCTTTGAAACCTGGGCCCATATGAGCCCCGCGCCGTTATCGTGCTTGCCGCCCGAGCGGTTCAGTTTCGACATTATCGACATGTCGTAGAGCCCGCGGCCGGCGCGGCAACAAATCGATCTGCACCGGCGCCACCGGTTCGGGCCCCTGCGACACACCCAGCTCTCGCAACTTTCCGAGCGAAGGAATCAGCCGGGTATCCCAAGATCCTACCGACCGGTTGTACGCTTCCACGGTCTTTTCGAGCATTCGTCCGGAAGCCGAATAGTGTTCCTGCACCAATTGCAGCCGCTCGTACATCTCCGAAGCCACGCGCCGGATCTCCTCCGCATTTTCCGCCAGCTGCTCCTGATTCCAGCCGTAAGCGATGCCCTTCAGCACCGAGATCAGCGTCACCGGCGTCGCGATTACCACTTTGCGCGCCAGCGCTTCTTCGATCAGATCCGGCCGGCTTTCGAGCGCAGCGCTGAAAAAGTGATCGCCAGGCAGGAACAACACCACCAGCTCCGGCGCAGGCTGAAACTGGGCCCAATATTGTTTGCTCGATAGCTGCCGGACGTGTTCGGAAACTTGCTGGGAATGACGAAGCAGCGCGGCCTTGCGCGATGGTTCATCGGCGGCGCTGACGGCGTCGAGATAAGCGGTTAGCGGAACCTTGGCGTCGACAACCAGCGTACGGTCGCCCGGCAATCGCACGATCATGTCCGGACGAATGCGCGCGCCATCGCCCTCGAAAGTCTCCTGCTCGTGAAAATCGCAATTGTGCACCATACCCGCGAGCTCGGCTACACGGCGTAGCGTCACTTCGCCCCAGCGGCCGCGAGTTTGCGGCGAGCGCAAAGCGGTGGAAAGCGTCGCGGTTTCCCGGGCCAGCCTTTGCACCTGTTCGCCCAGGCTCCCGTAAGCTTTCTCACGTGCGCGCTCCAGCTCTCGGACGTGAACTTCCAACCGGCCCAGCGAATCGGCGAGCGGTTGAACCATGCCGCCGACGGCGCCTTCGATCGCAGTCTGCTTTTGCGCCAGATCGCCCGACATTTCAGCGCGCGTGGTTTCGAGCGTGGTTCGCGCTGCGTCAAGGAATGCGCTTTGATTCGATCGCAACGCAGCGTCGGCGAGTGCCTGGAAAGTTTCAGTCAGCTTGGCCGCGCCGGACTCGGCAAATTGTCTGGCGGCTTCTAAACGGGCAATGCGAACCCGCATCCAAAGACCGGCAATCAGGCCGCCGGCCAGCACGCCAGCGATAAAGGAAACCCAGGGGATCACGTAATCCAGGATAGATCATTTTGATCCAGAAATGTTTGGAAGCTCAATACCCGCGCCACGCGATCCAAGCCGCGCCCATCAGAATCGTCACTACCGACAGGGGCGCGCCCACGCGAAAATATTCCCAGAAGCCGATCTTCACCCGATCACTTGCTTGCTGAATCACGATCAGGTTCGCCACCGAGCCCACCACCGTCAAGTTCCCGGCGAGCGTCGACGACATCGCCAGCACCAGCCACGCGCGCCGCGGATCAGCCAACTGCCCGACAAACGGTTTGAAAACCAGCACGGCCGGCACGTTGCTCACCAAGTTCGACAGCACGCCGGCAAATCCGCTAAGCAGGAACGGATTGTCCAAATGCATGCGCCCGGCGAGCGCTGCGAGTTCCGTTTCAAGCGATGTCTTCTCAATACCCGCGATCACGATGAACAGCCCCGAGAACATCACCAGCAGCGGCCAATCGATGCGCTGATACACGTTCTCAGGCCGCACGCGCCGGGTGATCAGCAGCACCGCGCCAGCGACGATTGCGACTTTCGGCACGGGCCAGCCCACAAAGAACATCACGATCATTGCGAGCGCGACCGCAAGCGATTTCCACATCAATCCGCGATCCACGGGCATGGCGCGCTTCTGCACGTTGACCATTTCAGCCGTCGCGAACTCGCGGCGATAACTCAGAAAGATGGCCAACACCACCAGCACCAACCCGCCGGCCGCCACTGGCGCAAGCGCCGCCAAAAACTCGCGGTACGGGATTCCCGAAAAACTCCCGATCATCATGTTCTGCGGATTACCCGTGATGGTTGCGACGCTTCCGATGTTCGCCGCCATGGCCACCGCCAGCAGGTACGGCACAGGATTGCGGTGCAGAGCTCCAGCGATTTCGATTACCAGCGGCGTCAGCACCAGACACATGGTGTCGTTCACGAAGAAGGCTGAGAACACGCCCGACACCAGAACAATCGCACCCAGCAACAGCAACGGCCGGTGGGCGTGTTCTACCACGCGTTCGGCGACGAGCGAAAAGAAACCCGACAACTGCAGATTCGCCACCACGATCATCATCCCGAACAGCAAGATAATGGTGTCGAAATTGATGGCGCGGTACGCCTGATCGAGCGAAAGCGCGTTCACCCCCACCATGAAACTTGCGCCGATGATGGCCGCGCCAGTGCGATCGATGCGAAAGCCCGGTAATCGGCCGATCGCCAGCACCAGGTAGGTGATCGCGAAAATAAGGACCGCAGCCAAAGCTACGCTCCCAGCCGGCTGATACCAGTTGAAGACTACTTCACCGAAGAAACCCACGCCCAGCGCGGCCACGCCCAAAAATGTCCCGAAGGGAAGCTCATAGGTGGAGGCGTCTTTACCGGTGAACCAAACGTAAGCCAGTCCGACGATCGCGCCCAGTAGCGATCCGGCAATCAGCGTGAGCACTGCTCCTTGAAATCCGAGAAAAGCGCCAATCATCGCGACCATCTTGACGTCGCCCAGCCCCAGTCCCTCGCGATGGCGCATCTTCTGATACAGCGCGCCAACGGTCCACAGCGCTCCCGCGCAAATCGCGGCCGTGAGCAGCGCATCGCCCACCGCAAGCAGGCGCTGATTGTGGGCGCCCAGCAGCATGAACCGCAAAATTCCGCCATCCGGAGGAACGAATGCCGCGAAGATTACCCCTAAGGCCGCGCCCCCCAGCGTGAACTCGTCGGGCAGGATGCGCTCCTCCAGGTCCGAGAACACCAGAGCGATCACGATGGCGCCGAACACGCAAAATTTCACCGCCGCTAGCGTCGGCCCCAAATACCACACCGCGCAGAAAAACGCCGCCGCCGTGAGCAGCTCGACAATCGGATAACGCGCCGGAATCCGATGCCCGCATCGCCGGCAACGCCCGGCTAGAACCATGTAGCTGATCAGCGGAATATTGTCGTACCAGGAAATCATCTGGTTGCACTCGGGACAAAACGAGCGCGGCTTCACCACCGAAAGGTCGCGCGGCAGGCGATAAATGCAGACGTTGAGAAAACTGCCGATGAGCAAGCCGGCGAGCGCGGCTACAACCAGGACTTCAATCATCTACGTGGGCTCATGTTTTTCGCTTTGGCGTACTTTAAGAAATTGTACAGTGCGGCCATGTAGGCGATGGCCAACCCTTCGGCGCCGTCCAGAAACCCGCGGCGCACCACGTAGGTTTTGAAGAACGTCCAGGGCGGGTCGAGCGCCAGCTGCGTCCAGCCCACCGCGGTCCGTTGATCCACCAGCTGCTCGGCTGCGAGCGTGGTGTAACGATCCATGGTCTTCAAATGCTCCGACAACGAGCTGCAGGTGAAGTGGAGAATGTTCGATTTCAAATGCCCTACGTTGCCCTCCACGACCACCGATTCGTGGACGTAGTTGCCCACCCACTTGGCGCGCCGCCGGTCGAACAGCCGCACCTTGCGATCCGGATACCAGCCCGAATGCAGAATCCAGCGGCCCAGGTACTGGGCCAGCCGCGGCATGGTGTAGGCGTCAAACTCAGGGCCGTTCTTCTTAATCTGCCAGATCTCGCCTTCCAGCGCTTCGCTGAGAGCCTCATCGGCGTCGAGCGAAAGCACCCAATCGTGTTCGCACTGGCTGGAGGCGTAGTTCTTCTGACCGGCATAGCCGCGCCAATTGCTATCGATCACGCGCGCGCCGAGCTTGGTGGCGAGTTCCACGGTGCGATCGGTGGACCCGCTATCTACCACCACCACTTCGTCGCAGCAGCGCAGGCTTTCGAGCGCTCGCGAAATATTGCGTTCTTCATTGTAGGTGATGATCGCGGCCGAGATTTTCATTCCCAAGAGAGTCCCGAAGACTTGATGTTAGTGTAGCGTGCGAAACATATAACGGCGCCGCGATTAATCATAAATCGATCCCCGGTCGATGTATCGTTAGAATGCAGGCCACGATTCCATCGGCGTCCCGTGTGCTGCCCGAAGCACGCGCCGCCCAAAGGATTCCGTTGTTCGTTCCGTTGCTCGCCAGCCTGCCCGCCTTCTTCCCGCTTCTGTGGACCGCGCTCCGTGCGCTCGGCGCCGGACTGGTTCCCACCGCTTTCATACAATACGATCTGCCCTATTACCTTGCCAACGGCCGCCAACATTTTGTGGGAGGATTTCACCTCACCTACGGCAACCCCTACGCGCCTTACGGCACGCCGCAGATCTACTTTCAGCCACACATATTTTTGCTGGGAGCGCTGCAGAGGATCGGGCTTGGACCGGACCTGGCGCTCGTGACGTTCCACCTCGCCGCCGTGGCTTTTGCCGCCATTGTGGCCGCGAAACTTTATGAGGCATGGGTGGGATGGAACACGCCCGCGCAAAAGCTCGGGTTCATTTGTTTCTTTTGGGGCGGTGGTGTTCTGTCGCTGGCCGGCGCGGCCTTCGGCTTGGTAACGCACATGAAGCTCACGCGCGCCTTTGTCGCTTTGGACGCTGGAGATGGCTGGTGGATGCTGAACTTCGGCAGGAACCTGGTGTATCCGACTGAGGCTTACTATCACGGCCTGTATTTGCTCAGCATTCTATTGGTCCTGAGAAAGCGATTCGGAGCGGCATTGGCGGTGGCCGCTTTGCTATCGGCCAGTCATCCGTTTAGCGGTCTCAGCTTGGCGCTGATTCTGGCCCTGTATTCAGCCCTGGAGTTGAAGCTCGCGAGCGGAGCGGCCAGTTGGCTGCTTCTTCTGGGGAGTTGCGCGATCGCCGCGCTTCATCTCGGCTACTACACAATCTTTCTGAACCGGTTCGCGGTCCATCGAGCGATGGAGGCGCAGTGGAAGCTCGATTGGCCCTACCCGTTCTGGACCTGGGTGCCGGCGCTGTACCTGGTGGCGATTTTCGCACTTGGCCCGCTGACGCGCTGGAAGAAACTGGTTACCACGCTGGCCAGCCCGCGCAATAGGCTGTGCGTGGTCTGGTTCGCGGTGATTTGCGGGCTCACTCATCACGATCTGCTGGTCCAGCCTCGCCAGCCGATCCATTTTGCCCACGGCTACGATTGGATCGCGCTGTTCCTGCTGGGCGCTCCGGCGATCATTGGTGCGCTCGACAAGTTGCTGGCCCTGCGGCCGCGTCTAGTGATGGCACTGGCGATGGCCGGATTCCTGGCTCTGTTTCTATCCGACAATCTGTTGTGGTTCGCGACGTTCGCGGACCCATCGGTGCAGTGGCAGGCCTTCACCCTCACTCACGACGAGAAAGGCGTGCTCGATTGGCTTTCGCGGCATGCGATCGGCGCGGCCTACGTGGCAAGTTCGGACCAGCGGATCAACTATCTGACACCCACGTATACCGACGTTCGGGCTTGGCGCGGCCACGACTTCAATACGCCCAATGTCGCGGCGCGGCAGTCCGGACTGGAAGCGGCATTTTCGTCCGGTAAGCCGATCGCCACACCGAATCCGGTCTACTACATCCCGCGGCGCGACGAAAACTGGACGCCGCCTTGGGGAGCGAATCGGGTGTATTCGAACGATTCGTTCGATGTGTGGCTGCTGCAGGGCTGACGAGGGCTGCCTTTCGAAGTTGATACGCGAGTCGTCCCGGCGCGCAGTTGGCAAGTATGGTGCGGTTGCGTGAAGCGAGGCAGCCCAAGGTGTCAGTCAGCGTACGTCTCGACGCACGAGTTCTCGCCTGGCTCAGATCCAAAGGAGCCGGCCACCTGACGCGCATCAACGACATCCTGATGAATTTGATGGATTCTGTGATCGGCAAAAGGAAGGCCCGTCCACGCGCCCCTAGAAGACGATGGGCCGAGCCTTCGCCGGCTCCCGGACCAAGAAGAGAGCCAGAGTCCAATATACGACCTTGGTGGTATTTGAGTGACGCTGACTTGCAAAACAGGTACTACGGGTAAGGTCCGCTTTAAATTTGACAACCCGCACCAAATGTGTAATTATTCAATGTAGTGAATAAACATTCAATCCTGAGCTACAAAGGAGCCTGACGACCCATGCCGTCCGTTGGAACTTCGCTTAAGCCCGTCAAAAGAATGCCAGCGCCCAAAACGCTCCCACGCATCGCCGCGACCGATTTCACGCGCGATCTAGATATCTCTCAGGATGAATTGCTTGCACTGCTGGAACTAACCCAACAGTTGAAGTCGAGTCCGAGTCGCTTTCGTGCCGCCCTCGCTGGCAAATACATCACGTTGCTGTTCGAAAAGCCTTCTCTCCGCACCCGATTCACCTTCGAGCTGGCGGCCAAGCAACTCGGCGGCGATGCGGTTCTTTCGGTCGGCCCGATCGGCGATCGCGAGCCATTGAAGGACGTCGCCCGCAACCTGGACCGCTGGACCAACGCAATTGTCGCCCGCGTGTTTTCGCAAAATACAATTGACGATTTGGCCCACTGGTCGAGCGTGCCGGTGATCAACGCGCTGAGTGACCGCTTCCATCCGTGCCAGGCGCTGGCCGACGTCTTCACCATGCACGAGCGGTTCGGCGATGTGCGCGGCTTGAAGATGGCGTTCGTCGGCGATGGAAACAACGTCGCGAATTCGCTGATGCTCGCGTCGCTGCGGCTCGGCATGAATTTCTCGATCGCCACTCCCGCTGGATATGAGCCGGACGCCGAGATCGTCTCGCAGGCCGAGGCTCTCGCCGCCGTCGCGGGCGGACAACTCGTGATCACCAACGATACGCGCGAAGCCGTTCGCGGTGCGCAGGCGGTCTACACCGACGTGTGGGCCAGCATGGGGCAGGAGCACGAAAAAGAGCAGCGCCTCGCCGACTTCGCTCCCTACCAGGTGAACACGGCATTGTTCGATCACGCCGCTCCCGAAGCCATCTTCCTGCATTGCTTGCCGGCCAAGCGCGGCGAAGAGGTGAACGACGAAGTCATCGAGTCGTCACACTCCGCCGTTTTCGATCAAGCCGAGAATCGCCTGCACGTGCAGAAGGCGCTACTATTGATGTTGCTGAGCTGACGACCGCTTGCTCACGCGCGCGGCTCAGCTGCAATCCCGAACTATGAAACCCAAAAAGGTAGCTCTCGCCTACTCGGGCGGTCTTGACACGTCCATCATCATTCCGTGGCTAAAGGAAAACTATCAGTGCGAAGTGGTCGCGGTGTGCGGCGACATCGGCCAGGGCGAAGGTGAGCTCGACGGCTTGCAAGAGAAGGCGCTGAAGACCGGCGCGTCGGAAGTCCACGTGGCCGACATGCGCGAGGAATTCGTCACCGAGTATTTGTGGCGCATGGTGCGCGCGGGCGGCGTCTATGAGCACAAGTATTTGCTTGGGACTTCCATTGCTCGACCCCTGCTCGCGAAACGACAAGTGGAAGTTGCGCTCGCTACCGGCTGCGACGGCCTGGCGCATGGCTGCACGGGGAAGGGAAATGACCAAGTTCGTTTTGAACTGACCTACAAGGCGCTCGCGCCGCAGCTCACGGTGATTGCTCCGTGGCGCGAATGGGACATCGTATCGCGCGAGGACGCCATCGAATACGCGGCCAAGCACCACGTTCCGATCGCGCAGACCACCACGAAAATCTACAGCCGCGACCGCAATATCTGGCACATTTCGCACGAAGGCGGAGCACTCGAAGATCCGGCCAATGCGGCGCCCGATGAAATCTGGATGCTGACGCGCAGTCCCAAGGACGCGCCCGACAAACCGGTGGAAGTGACTATCGGATTTGAGAAGGGGCGGCCGGTTTCGGTGAATGGCCAGCGCGGATCGCCGGTAAGCTTGCTTGAAACGCTCAATAAAATCGGGAGTGAACACGGCATCGGCCGGATCGATCTCGTCGAGAACCGCTTCGTCGGGATGAAATCGCGCGGCTGCTATGAGACTCCGGGCGGAACGTTGATCATGTACGCGCATCGAGAGATCGAGTCGCTCACGCTCGATCGAAGCACGCTGCACTACAAGCAGAAGCTGGCGCTCGATTACGCAGAGATGGTTTACAACGGGCTCTGGTTCGTGCCACTGCGCGAAGCGCTGGACGCGTTCTTCGAAAAGACTAGCGAGACGACGACGGGTGAAGTGACGCTGCGGCTCTACAAGGGCAATATCGAACCGGTCAGCCGCAAATCGCCGTACTCGCTCTATTCGCTCAACATCGCGAGCTTCACCATGGGCGCCGAGTACAACCAGAAGGACGCGCTGGGCTTCATCAATTTGATCGGGCTGCCCATCAAAGTGCGTGCGCAAGCTGCCGCCGCGGCCAAACACTCATAACTATGGCCGAAATGAAACTCTGGGGAGGCCGCTTCGCTAGCGGTCCCTCCGAAGTCTTCGAGCGCTTCTCGGGTTCACTCCATTTCGACCAAAAGCTTCTCGATGCGGATTGCCGCGGTTCGCAGGCGTTCGCGCGGGCGCTCGAGCGCGCCCACATCCTAACTAGTGACGAACGCGAAAAGCTGGTCGCTGCCTTCGAACAAATTCGCTCCGATGCGCGCGATCCGAAGTTTCTGGAAGGCGCCACCGACGAAGATGTCCACACGTTCGTCATTCGCAAATTAAAAGATCACGTTGGCGGACTCGGCGACAAAATCCACACCGGGCGCAGCCGCAACGAACAGGTTTCGCTCGACGTGCGGCTTTGGCTGCGCGAGCAGATTGATATCGGCCTGGAATTGTTGGTCAACCTCATGACCGCACTCACCGGTATCGCCAGAAAATATCCGCACGCCATCATCCCGGGATACACGCATATGCGCCGCGCGCAAGCGGTGCCGTGGCCGCATTACCTGCTCGCGTATTTCGAGATGTTCGCTCGTGATCACGAGCGTCTGATGCAAACTCGCGCTCGTGTGGACGTGATGCCGCTGGGTTCGGGAGCGCTGGCCGGCAGCGGTTTCCCGTTCGATCGCGCCGAAATCGCCCGCGATCTGGGCTTCGCCGCCATCACTCGCAACAGCATGGATGTTTCGGGCGACCGCGACTTTGCGCTCGACTTCCTCTACGCTGCTTCCGTCAGCATGCTGCACTTGAGCCGCCTGGCCGAGGATTGGATTCTTTATTCGAGCGAAGAATTCGGCTGGCTCGAACTGGGCGACGGCGTCACCAGCGGATCCAGCTTGATGCCGCAAAAGAAAAATCCGGATTCGCTCGAGCTGATTCGCGGCAAGAGCGGGCGCGTCTTCGGCGATTTCACTTCTCTGTTCGTCACCATGAAGGGCCTCCCGATGACTTACAATCGCGACATGCAGGAAGACAAGGAGCCGCTGTTCGACGCCGCCGCGCAGTTGGCCTCGGCGCTCGAAATGATGACGGCCGTCGTCGAATCCACGCACCTGCATCAGGGCAAACCCGCCGAAGCGGCTCGCGAAAGCTGGGTGGTGGCCACCGATCTCGCCGAAGCACTGGCGCGCGCCGGAACGCCATTTCATCGTGCGCATCAGATTGTAGGCAAGCTGGTGCTCGAAAGTATCCAGCAAGGCAAACAGCCGCTCGATTGGACCGCCGAACAGCTCACGCAATTCGCGCCCGAGTTCACCGCCGATATGGCGCGGCTGCTCGACCCCTCCGAAGGCATGAAGACGCGCGAGCTACCCGGCGGAGCGGGACCTTCTTCTGTCGCGAAAGCGCTCGATGACGCTGAAGCGCGCCTCCGCAACTGGCGGTCATGAACAAAACTTTTCGCCAGGGGCAGATCCTGAAGGTGATCCGCGGGAAACGGATTCTGACCCAAGAGGATTTGGCCCGCGAGCTCAAGGAAAGCTTTGGCCTGGAAGCAACGCAGGTTACTTTATCACGCGACATCCGCGAATTGGGTTTGCTCAAAACGCCCGACGGCTATCGGCAGGTGACCACGTCGGCGACCGGTCCCGATCTGGCGACCATCGCCGGCGAGCTTTTGCAAGACGTGCGCACGGCTCAGAATCTGATTGTGCTCAGAACTTCGCCGGGCAACGCCAATGCGCTCGCCGTGGCGCTGGATAAAGAAAACTGGCCGGAGATTGTGGGCACCATCGCGGGCGACGACACGATCTTGATTGTCGCGCCGGATAATGCCACGGCCGACAAGCTATCGAAGAAGCTGCTCGAATTCGCCGAATCGCAATAGCGCTACTTGGCGTTGAACAGCAGCCACACCGCGACGCCAATCGCAGCAGGCAACAGGAACTCCGCCCAATCCTGCCACAATTGCGACCACGTGAGCGCGGGCCTGGGCTCGGCGCGCGGCGACTCCTCGCGCACGGCGGTGGAGATGCGGGTCCGCAGATTCGACGGCAAGCCGCGAATAGCGCGCACGATCTCTTCCTTGCCTTTGCGATCGGCAATCAGAATGGTCGCCGAATTGATGCTGTTGGTGGATTGCTCCAGCTTCTTGCGCAACGGCGGCGGAACGTCCGCCACGGACCGGTACACTTCCGTCTTGTCTCCCACGGAAATGAAAATCGTCGAACTCTTCAGGGTGACGCGCGACATACTGCTTTCTCTCCGTCTTCTAGGACGATACTGGCTCGGGCAGCTTGGACCGTTCCGCCCCGGGGATCTCGGTCCCCGCATGCTCTAATATAACCTGAATGAAGCCCAAAGCGGCTTTGGAAAGCGCTTTGTCTTTACGATAAATCAAACCCACCTTCCGGATCAATGGTTCCGGACCGAGGGAAACGGCGGAAAGTTTGCCGGCCGCGATCTCCTCGCGGCAATTGGAAGCGGCCAGGAACGAAAATCCCAAACCGGCCATCACGAAGCGTTTGATCATCTCGGTTGAATCCAGTTCCATGGAGATATGGATCTGGTCTTCCACCGGCTCGAGCCACGAATTCAATCGCGTACGGGTGGTTCCGGACTTCGGAAGCAACAACGGTTGATCCATCAGATCGCGCGCCGTGACGTAGCGGCGGCTCGCGAGTGGATGTTTGCCAGGCAGCAACAAGATAATCTCATCGGAATGAATTCGCGCCACTTGCAGCTTTTTTTCCTGCACCGGCAGTTGGGTGATGCCGAAGTCGGCCAGATTTTCGAGGACTGCTTCCACGACGCGCGACCCGTAGGCGCGGTCGACCGATAGCTGGACGTTGGGGAACTTCTTCTTATACTCGGAAAAAACCCACGGCAGCACGTAGATGCAGGTGGCTTCGTTGGCCGCGATCACCAGTTCGCCGCGAGGGACGCGGTCGAGCTCATTGATGGTGTCCTGGGCGCGGCGGCGCAGATCCAAGATCTGTTCGGCGTATTCGGCGAAGATTTTTCCGGCCGTGGTGAGGGAGATTTTGGTTCCAAGCCGTTCAAACAGCGTGGTATTCAGCTCCTGCTCGAGCTGGCGGACTTGGGCGCTGATGGCCGGCTGCGTGCGATAGCACGTCTGCGCCGCCTTGGAGAAGCTCTTCAGGCGGACAATTTCAAGGAAGGTGTGCAGCTGATCCAGATCCATGGCGCACTCCGGCCGGTGACGCTCACCCAAGTTCCACTGGCGGTGAACCAATTGTAACAGGATGGCGCAAACTTGGCGCGATTCGCGAGACCACGCGCCGGGATCGGGGGCTTACTGGGAAAGACGCATGATGTCGTCGGCGATTTGGGCAAACGCAGCCGCCAGGTGGGCGGTGTCAGGAGTGTAGATATACGTCCCAGTAGCGTAGGCCGATTGGTGCGCCAGTGCAGTGGGATCGTTGGCGATTCTTTTGAGCAATTCATCATTGACGCCGCCGGAGTTTCCCAAACCGATGGTGTAGACGACGAAAGGCATGTTGCTTCCACTAGCGTCTTGCCTGGCGCGTTGAGCGGCATTGTCCAGAGCGTTGATACCGCCGTTGGTGACGTTGCCGGATGTCACCTGAATCTTGCCTCCGCTGGTGGTCACTGTAGCTGGAAACCCGGTACCTCCCAAGAGACTGGAGTTGATCGAATCTCCCCATACATCCGAGGTAGGCAAATATGCAACATCGGAGGAGATCGAGCGATTGATCCCGCTGCCAAAGGAGCAGCTACCGTTGTTGCCGCCTGAGGCTCCGATGAGGAACTGGTCGGGATTTGGCGCTGGGTAGGTGGCCACGGTCTGTTGATAGACACCGTCGGCGTTGCCACCTACTGTGCCGGAAAAGCCTGGCGTAGGTTTGCAGCTGCTGCCGCCCTTCAGGGGCAATAACGGGCCGGTACCCCCGTCGCCGGTACCAAAAGTGATGGTGTTCGGTTGGCCGTCGGTGAAGAACAGAATCACGTTCAGCGCATCTAGGTCTCCTAAGGCTTTCAGAGTTTGGTAGCCCTTCCAATAGGCTGCGCCAGCGTTGGTCCAGCCGACACAGGCCAAGGTGCTCAATGTGCTCGTCAGATTGGTTTGAAAGTCATAGTTGAATGGGAAATCGACGTTATAGTAGGTGCCAAATGTCAACAATCCCATGCGATCGCGGTTATTGGAGAAAGAATCGACAAACAGTTGGGCCGAAGAAGCCAAGCTGCCACAGGAACCGGATGTTTGGAGAGATCCGGACCGGTCAATCACGAGCAAGATATTCACGTTTCTCCGATTGGCTTGCCCGACCGCACTCAGGTTGACTGAATTGAAGCCTAGAATCCTCATGAACCAGGTAGGCGCGGCAATTGTACCTTGGACATTGATAATAGCCGTGGCCGGAGGGGCCGTCGGCCAAGTGATGACGGGGTCGTTCACGGTGGAGACACCCATCCAGTTGGCTGGGAAGTTGGCATGGTAATAACGAGTGGCCGTGCTGTCTGCGGCCGTGACTTGAGATGTGATGGTCTGCCCGCGGTTGAGACTTCGCGCCGCGCCGAGCGCTGCGCCGTCTACTGCCGTTTGCAACTTGGCCTTGATGGTATAGAGGATGCCCGCGTCGATCGCCAGGCCCACCATTGGAATGATGATGAACAGCATCATCAGGGTCCAGAGCATCATCACGAAGCCTCGCTCGCCGTTGCGCCGTTTGACCTGAATTTTCATCGTGCTGGCCCCTTCCGTTCTAAAAGAATGCCTGTGAGTAGATGCCCGGACTGGTTTGGAACGAGCCCAACCCAACGGTGTTGGTCTGGAAATACGCTTCGGCGACGTAAGATATCTCGTTCGGCTGGAGCGCAAGCGCCGTCGCAAAGCTGGGAACCTCCGCGTTGGTGTCGGTGAGATAGTTATTCACCTGATCGAGGGAGTCATACGTGACCGAGCCTACGGTGGGGAAGCGCGTGCTGGAGCCAGTGATACCCGTATTTCCGATCTGGATGCGCTGGACCAGCGAATTGGTGAATGTGGTGCAAGTGGCATAGCCGGGAGAGCTGGGTAAGCCACAGACGGTGGGATCGGGAATGGATTGAATTTTCGAAAGGATGATCAATCCGTCGCCGCCCGAGGACTGCAGGTTCATATTCTGCCCGAGCTGAATGAGGTAGTCTTGCGATGATGTGGAATAAAACGGCACGCCGCGGCTATACATCGAGTCGGCGTCGCGGCAGATCTGCGCGACCTGAACGGCGCGGCCAAGATCCACACCGATCACCACCACACCGAACATCATCAACAACATCGGGAAAACAACCAGGCAAAATTCCAAAATGCTGACACCGCGCTCGCCCTTCCGCGAAACGGCTGGTAAGCGCCGCGATCGGGGGTCTGTCGTCAGGCGTGTGTGATTACAACGTCGCATAATTTGTCTCCTCCGTTCGCTCCTCCTTCTTATGTTTCACTACGGCGATGGTCTGGCGTTTCCGGGCGGCAACGATTCCAGCCGGTCGGCCGAAACCGCCGCGATGTTGAGCGGTGCGGGATTGAGCTGAAATGTTGTGGATCCCCAGAACCAGGCGACCGGGGCGATCCAGTTGTGGGTATATCCGGTGATCGAAACTTGGAGTATATTTCCGTCGGAGTTGGCGCCCGCTTGCCCCGTCACTTTCGCAAATGATACGGAGTTGTAGTAGTCCACATTTACGTTGCTGGTGGAAAGAAAGCCCATCGAATTAGCCACAACCACAGCCTGAATCGCGGCCGTCTGGGTTCCGTAAGTAGTGCCGTTATAGGCGACTTGATAGGTGATGCCGTAGCGACAGCCTTCGCGTACCGCGTCTTCAAATGTGCTCTTCTTGAAAATCGGCAGGGAAAGCTCGATGGTAGCCAGGGACAGCGCCAGGAATGGCGTCAACACCAGGGCGAATTCGAGCAGCACGTTGCCGCGTTGTGTTCGACGTCGATGAGTGGTCTTCTCGCGCAATGCGATTCTCCACATCTATGGTAGAGGCGCACTGCAAACGGACCAATAAGACAATGACCCTAGTTCACGCCCGGGTCTCCCCGAATCCAACACCAGTACGGACTAAGGTTCTAACCCGAGTGGACCTAGTCCTTCGGCAAGGCTCCCGACACGAATGTCGAGGTCCATTGCGGCGCATGGCCGCGCCCGCCCGCGCTCGGACGCATGATGTGGAATGCCACGGCGTCGCCCGGCTTCAATGTGGATTGGATCTTGCGCACATCGTCCACGCTCTCCACCGCCTGCCGGTTGATGGCCAGGATCACGTCCTTCTCCGCCAGTCCGACGTCTTCGGCGAACGAATCCGCATCCACGCTCTGTACCAGCAGGCCGCCCTTGGTGTCGAGGCCCATGGCGCTGCGTTCGCTATCGGTAAGCGCGTGCAGCTTGACTCCGAACTTGTACTGCTTGGGGTCGTCGGGCTTGGCCGAGAGGTCGGTCTCCGGCTGCTCCTCGCGCAGCGCGGCAAATCGAGGGTCGTCTTTGAAGACTTCGGCGCGATCCAGCACGGTCAAATTGAAATCCATGTGCTTGCTGTCGCGATCCACGGTCACCGCCACCGAATTGCCAACTGGCGTTTCCGAAACGCGCGCCACCAGGTCGTCGCCATTCTTCACCGGCTTGCCATTCATGGCGATGATAATGTCATCCGGCTTCAGGCCGGCCTTGTCCGCAGGGCCGCCCTTATGCACGCTGCGAATCAGGACGCCCGGGCTCGTGCCCAAGCCTTTGAACAGCTCGGGCTTATCGTCGCCCTTGTACCATTCGATTCCGATGGACCCGCGCGTCACCCGGCCGGTCTTGATAATGTCGTTGTACACGCGCGCCACCATATTAATGGGCAGCGCGAAGCCGATGCCCTGATAACCCCCGCTTTGCGTCGCGATCATGGTGTTGACGCCGATCACCTCACCTCGAATGTTCAGCAACGGTCCGCCGCTGTTGCCGGGATTGATGGCTGCGTCGGTTTGAATGAAGCGCTGCAATTGGAGTGCACCGCCGATGTCACGGCCGAGCGCGCTCACGATCCCCGCCGTCACCGAAGCTTCCAGCCCGAATGGCGAGCCAATCGCTACCGCCCAATCGCCTACTTGCACGGCATCAGAATTTCCGATGCTCACCGGAATCAGCGGGCTCTTCGGATCGATCTTGATCACCGCCAGATCCGTTTCCGCATCGATGCCCACCACACGCGCGCGATACTCGGTGGTGTCGTCGCCATGCAGCTTCACCTTGATGTGATCCACCTTCGCGATCACATGGTGATTGGTGATGATATATCCGTTCTTGTCGACGACAAACCCAGTACCGGACTGCTCTTGCTTAAAGGCGCGCTGCGGCAGGTCCTCGCCGCCCGAGGGTCCGTTGCGGAAGAAGCGCTTGAACAGGTCGAGGCCATCGCCATCGCCCTTGCCTCCGCCCTGGCCCGGCTGTTCCTCTTCCTCTGGTTGCTCGCCGTGCACATGCGGATTCTCGGTGGCCTTCGGCGTGTAATCGGCCGTGATATAAACCACCGACGGTTCCAGCCGCTTGGCCAGCTTGCTGAACTCGTTCCCCAGCTGAACCGCGTTGGGAACCACTAGTGGCGACGCATCGGGGGCGGCAACCTGACCGCGGGCCGCATGCACGCCAGTGTTGATCAGCGTGCCGATGACGATCCCGATTGAGAGCGTGACGAGCAGGAGACTCAATGACAACAGTTTCTGCTGTCGCATCACCTTAAACCACCGCATGGCTTGTTTCGCCTTTCTTTGGTCCGAGAACCCTTGTACTCACTATAAACCAATCGTCACAATAGGAGTGACTAGTTATGTCAAAACATGTCGTCGAATCGGTTTTAACTCCACCACCAGAATTCCGGCCAAAATGAGCACGGCGCCCGCCACGCCGCGGCCGGATAGCACTTCGCCGGCTATCAGATACGACGTCAGCCAGGCGAAAACCGGTTCCAGGGAAAAGATCAGAACTGTGCGGGTGGGGCTGCTCCAGCGCTGCGCCCAGGTCTGGACGAAGAATGCCAAGGCGGTTGCGAGCAGGCTGGTGACCCCGAGCGCCAGCCAAACGTTGGGAGTCCAAGCCAGGCGCACCGGCTCAATCCACCAAAAGGTCGCTGCGCCAAGGAGCGCGCCGGTTGCGATCTGCGCCACCGTCAGCACGCCCAAGTTACTCACAGGCGCGAACCGGCCGAGGATCAAAATATGACACGAGTACGCCACAGCGCAGCCGAGCACCAGTAAGTCGCCGCGGTTGATATCGGAGCTGTGCCCAATATGGAGAATGTCCTTCTGGACCGTGAGGAGAACCATCCCGGCGCAGGCGATGGCGATGCCAATCAGCTCTGAGATCTGCGGCAGCTTTTGCAGGACCAGTCCACCGATGATCGGGACCAGCGGCACGTACATGCCAGTGATGAACCCGGCCTTGGACGCGGATGTAAATTGCAGTCCGGCAGTTTGCAGGACATATCCGCCAAAGAGGAAAACGCCGGCGATCACGCCGCGCCCCAGGCTCGCCCGAGCTTCGGGCGCGCGGAATTCCCTGTGAAAGATGATTGCTAGGGCGACCGCCGCGATCGAAAAGCGCAGCGTCAGGAACAGGAGCGTCGAAACATCGGCCAGCGCCTGTTTCACCAGCACGAAGGTGGCGCCCCAGATGAGCGTCATCGCCACCAGGCTGCCGTCGACTTTCCAAGCAGCTGGGCGCGGCCCGATCGTCATTCCCCGCCCAAATCACGGAGCAGCAGGAACAACATCAGCAGAACGCGCTTGAGACCCAGCTCGCGGCCATCGGGATGAAACCACTCCTGCGGCGTATGAGCCCCTCCGCCATGTCCGCCCGCGCCGATGGAGATGGCAGGCAGTCCCATGGAGAGCGGAACGTTGGCGTCGGTGGATGCGCAATCGAGATGCGATCGGATGCCCAGGTGCGAATCCACCGCGCGCACCGCTTGCAGGATGTAGGCGTCGTCGGCGAGGCGTCCGCCGGGTCGCGATCCGATTTCTTTGATCTTCGCCGTCACCTTGCCGCCAGTGGCGCGCTCGTTCTCGGTTTCAAGCGCCCGCTCTACGGTGGTGGTGAGCAGCGCCGCGATTTCGTCCAGCTTAATCGCGCTTTCGGAACGAATATCCACCTTGGTGCGCGCCAGCGTCGGGATCGAATTGATGCTGGAGCCGCCTTCGATCACGCCGAAGTTATACGACGACCGCGGACTCCCGTTGCTCGGCAGGCGCTGCTCAGTGAAAGCGGTAATGGCGCGCGCCAGCGCGTGGACCGGATTGGCGAAACCATAATCGCTCCAGCTATGGCCGCCCGGACCGCTGATGGCGACATCGAAGCGCCGGCTCGCGAGCGCCTGCCAAGTGACGTGATCGACGTTCGGGCCATCCAGGATCAAGAATGACTGAATACGTCCCCCGGTGCTCGATTGCCGGCACAGATAGCGCATGCCGCTGAGATTGCCCTCGCCCTCCTCGCCCACGTTGGCGACGAAGACCAGATTGCGAAAGTCATCGGTAAGATCGGGAAAGGCGAGGATCGCGCGCGCGATGGCGAGCAGCGCGGCCAGGCCAGCGCCGTTGTCGGCGGCTCCCGGTCCATGCAGGCGGCCGTCGGGCGTTACGAAAACTTCTTCGTCCTTCCTGGGAGCAAGCACAGTGTCAAGATGCGCGGTGAGCGCAACGTACGGTCCGGTGCGATTTTCCGTTGGGTGCGCGATCACGTTGCCGCCGCGATCGATGCGCGCGATGCATCCGAGCGCCCGAAACTGCGCCAGCATCCATTCGGCGCGGCGCTGTTCGAAGAACGTTGAGGCGGGGATGCGGCAGAGCTGGAGATGCTGCTCGTTGATCCATTGCTTCTGCCGGACGAACCATTGCAGGGCGTCGCGCAGGGGCGGCGTGTCGGCCAATTCCGCGGCGATTTTCGCGAGCGGCGGGTCGGCGGGCAGGGCAACGGATTTGATGGAAGCTGCCAAATGCCAGTTTAGCTCAGGCGGGCTTCCACTTCGCTACTGCGCGGGCTTCTCCTGCGCCGACGACCCCGCGAAAACGCTTCGCCCATCCGCCAGCGTCACCTTCTTCGCATTCGCCATCTTGGAACCATCCCTGGCCGCATAGCCCTCCACCGTCACCTGATCGCCGATCTTCAGCGAATTGTGCCGCCAACCGAGGCGCTGCAGAATCAGCGGCGGCCCCAGCTCGATGTTCCAGTTGACGACGTTGCCCTCGCCGTCCTTCACGTCGACATAAAATCGCGCGTGCGGATTCAGCCACTCCACCTTCGTCACCGCGCCCGCAATCTGCACCGGCTTGTCGGCATCGAACTCGGCTGCGAACGAATGATGCGCCGCGGCCGGTCCAGCCCCGCCCGCGATCGCCAAAATAATCGAAAGAAATGATGCGGATTTCATGGCTCCCTGGCTCCCTATTTCGCGCTCACGTGCTCGCTGTACTGATTATTCTCGCAAACCGCCTCGTTCACTTCTTCGTCCGGCACGAGCACGTTCACCGTTTTGAACTTCGCGGGCGTTTTGAAAGTCGCCGGATCGTCGTATGTGGTTTCAATTTCCAGATGACCCAGGTCCGGCCGCCGCAGCCGTTGTATCTCATGCAGCATCTCGGTATGCGGCACCAGGAAGAACAGCCATGACCGGTCGTTGAAGCCCACAGTGTCGATCACCAGCGTGTCTCCGTCCCATTTGCCGATGGAGTGCCCGTTCCAGCTAGGTTCCAGGTCGCTCGGATGCGCACGTCCGTCCAGAAACACCTGGCGCGCGGCCAAGACATCTTCCACCAGCCCGACCAAAACGGTGTGCGATTGAACGAACTTGAACGGCAAAACGTGGCTGATGATTTCTCCCGACGGCAGACACCGCGACGAAGGTATATCGCGGCCCTGGTTCAGCAAGCGCTCTCTCACCAGCGCCTCCGCCCAAGGCTGCAGGTCAACCGGCGGCATACCAATCAAAGTGACTGCGTCGGACGGCCGCATGATCCATACGCCCGAGAAATCCGGTTTTCCATCGGGCATTCGGGGAGCCGGCCCTTCGGGAGGCGGAGGACGCTTCGATTCGAGCGCTAAGAAAGCTCCTGCTTCTCCCAGCGTGGTCTGCAATTTGTCTGTGGCAACCTGGATGTCCAGGCGCACGGTCTGGCCTGCCGATATTCCCACGTCCTTCTTGACATACGGGCTAAACAGCAGCGAAAGAACGGTGACCTCGTAGGTTCCCGCAGGTAATTGCGAGAAGGTGTATGCGCCCTTGGGCGAGCTGATCGCCTTGTAATAGGTTCCGGTCGAAACGTTTTTCGCTTCCACAGTCATTCCGGGCAGCGGGACATTCATCGGACCCGAGAGCGAGCCGCTTAACGATCCCGCTCCGGTTTGTGCAAAGGCGGCAGCGGAAAACAACAGCGATGGCAATAGACGCATTTCACCCTCCGAGTTTCTACAATTCTACGGCAATTATTGTGTGCTGAGGGCTTCTCCGAGCGACAGCAGTAGATTTTCCTCAAAAGGCCGCGCGATGATTTGCAAACCGATCGGCAGCCGTTCGGAAGATGATCCGCAAGGAATCGATAGGGCGGGGAAGCCGAGCACATTGAACCCGCGCACGAAGCGCGTGGTCAGCATTCGGGTGTCGTGCTTGACGCCATCCAGCGTGATCTCGGTCTGCCCGATGCGTGGCGCCGTGATCGGCGTCGTGGGCGTCAGCAGGCAATCGATCCCGCGGAACAGGGCGTGAAACTCGCCGAGCAGCACCTTGCGCAACCTCTGCGCATTCACGTAATCGGCTGCCGGAACCAGCGATCCTTGGTCCAGCATCGCCAGCACGTCTGCTCCGAAATCGCTGCGGCGATGCAAATTTGCCTGGTGCACCGCGGTCGCTTCTGAGAGCAGAATCACCAACCCGACTTGGTTCAGCACTTCCACGTCCGGAACTCGCACTGGGATCACGCGCGCTCCCAGTTTCTCGGCCCGCTTCGCCGCTCCATGAACCGCGGCCTTTACCTCGGGCTCCACGATATCGAAATAAAAATTTTCTGGTAAGCCGACTGCGATCTCGCGTAACGACCCAGGGTCCGATTTACGCCGGTCGGACTCGTCCATCGCATTCAGCGCGATCCGAACGTCATCCACGGTCCGCGCCAGCGGCCCCACATGATCCAGACTCAACCCGAGCGGCTGTACGCCACTTCGATCGATCAATCCGTACGTTGGCTTCAACCCGACGATCCCGCAAAACGACGCCGGCACTCGAATCGATCCGCCGGTATCGGTGCCCGTCGCGATGAACGCCATCCCGGTCTCGACCGCCACGGCTGACCCGCCGCTCGACCCGCCCGGCACATGCTCGGCATTCCTCGGATTGCGAATGGTCCCGAAATGCGGATTGTCCGACGTGATCCCGTACGCCAGCTCGTGCAGCCCGGCCTTGCCCACCATCACCGCGCCGGCCGCGTCGAACTTCCGCACCACCGCCGCATCGCGATCCGGCACAAAATCCGCGAAGATCTTCGACCCCGACGTCGTGCGAACGCCCTTGGTCCACATCAGGTCCTTGTGCGCGATCGGAATGCCGTGCAGCGGCCCGCGATCGACGCCTTGCGCGAGCTCGCGATCGAGTTCCTCGGCACGCGCCAGCGCGGACTCCCCGGTCACAGTGATGAACGCGTTGAGTATTGGATTGAGCTTTGCGATCTGATCCAGGCACTGCTGAGTCAGCTCGACTGACGATACCCGCCGCGATCGCAGCGACTTACCTGCTTCCCGGATGGTCACTCGGCGTGCTCCGCATCGGGCCGATACACTAGCGCCGAATCCGCATCGGGTGTGAGCCGCGCGGTCTCCCTGCGCAAAGCGTCCAACAGCGGATCTACCCGCGCCTGCGCGCGCTCAAGGTGATCGGACGGAATGTCGGATTTCACCCTCTCAGGGTAGCTTCACCGCGCCTTCACGGCCAAATCAAAGCTGTCCTTCAGCTCCACCGTCAGGTTCTCCGCCTCCGGATTCTCCACCCGGTACATGGCCGCGTGCATGCGGTCCTTCTCCACGGTCAGCTTCACGTAGTGATAATTCGGGAACATCATGCTCTTGTACAAATCCCCTGGCGTCCGTTCCACAAAGTACGGCGGCGCACCCCCACCGCCCGACACCAGGTACATCACGCCATCCACCGCGGCGCGTTCGTAATTATGAATATGCCCCGCGCTTACCAGAAAACTCGCGTGACAATTCTGTGCCGCCTTCGACAGATAATCCCGCAGCGCGATCTCATTCGGCCGGGGGTTGTGATCCACCTCGATGTGCTGCTGAACGTCGGCCACCGGCGGATGGTGCAGAGTTACGATCACGAAATCGACCGACGCCGGCAACCCGTCCACCTGCTTCTTGAGCCACCGCGCCTGATCGCTGCCCGGCAAGAGCGACGTATCGCTGTCCAGTGCGATCAGATAAACCCGCGAACCAAGCTGCGCCGAGTACCAGCGCCGGTTGCGCATGTCTGGAAAAGCGTTCCACCAGTTCTCCAGCGCTGTCTGCGGAGCGCCGATAAACTCGTGGTTTCCAAGCGTCGGATACACGTGCAGTCCCAGGTCGCGCCAAACTTTGGTCTCGGTGTGAAACACCGCATAATCGTTCGCCACTTCGCCATCGAGCGGCACATCCCCGTTCATGATCACCGCCGCCGGATGCTCTTTAGCGATCTGATTCACCAGCCACCGCCGAACGCGCGGATTAGTCTGCCTCGTGTTCGTGGGATCCGTGAATCGCTGGTCGCCGTAAGCGATCAGCGTCAGCGGGCTGGGCAACTGGTTGTCGCCGATCCGGAACGTCGGCCCCGGTTCGCTCAGCAGTCTGTCGGTAGGAAGCGTGGCGGCGGTTCGCTGCTGGGCGAATAGAGCAAGCCCGGCGCCCGCAAACAAAAGCGCAAATCGAATCGAGGGCATCATTGGATGTTAGGTCCTCAAGTAGATAGGATCTCTCGATTAACCTTCTCCCCGCAAAGTGCCGATATCCTAGTGGGCGAATGCCCTGGGTCTGAACTAGCCTCAAAATGTCAGAAGTGTCTGAACGCCGCAGGAAAATCCGCCAAAAAACCGACCGCAGCGCTGAGCCCGTTTGGGTCACGCTGAACCTGCCGGGATCCATCGCCGGTGTGCGAGCCAAGCTGGTGGACACAAGCGAGCTCGGTCTCGGAGTGGAGACCGATTGCAAGCTGGAACCCAATGCCGTCCTGGTTGTGGAAGGGCACGCCGGCTCGAACGGATTCCAGGCCGCCATGCGCGCCCGCGTGGTGGAGTGTAAGCCGTTGAAGAACGGCTATCGAAGCGGCCTTGTTTTGGAAGATGCCGCTGCCGGCGCGGCGAAAGCTGAAGCGGTTCCCGACTATTACGAGTTGCTGCAGATCAGCCCCAATGCCGATCCCGATATGATTCATCGCGTGTACCGTTTGCTAGCCCAGCGCTACCACCCCGACAACACCGAAAGCGGCGACGAAGGTGCATTTCGCGCCATCACGGATGCCTACAGAGTCCTGAGCGACCCGGAAAAACGCGCTGGTTACGATGTCAACCTGCACGCCTATCGGCAGGTTCGCTGGCGAATCTTCGACCAACGCCAGGCGGCCATGGGTAAGCTGGCCGAAAAAGCCAAGCGCAAAGGCATTCTCGATCTGCTCTACACCAAGCGATGCAACGAGCCCGAAAAGCCCACCTTGAACCTGCATGAGCTCGAGGATCTGCTGGGCTGCCCGCGCGAACACCTCGAGTTCAGCCTGTGGTACCTGAAGGAAAACGGCCTGGTGGCGCGCATGGATAACGGCCGCTTTGCGGTCACCGCCAAAGGCGTGGACTGGGCCGAGAACGAGGAAGCCAGTGAGCGATTGCGTGAGGACCGCCTGCTTCCGGCAGTGCGTGAATCAGCGCCCAACGGCCGCTGACGCATTCTCTTCGTTCCCGGCGTGATCGCCTGATCTCTCACAGCGTCACGGTACAATGACAATAATGGTTGCGGCCCCGGTGACGCTCTCCAAGTTGACCGAATTGGAGGTGTCGCTCAACACCGCCATTCGCGGCAAAGCGGAAGTGGTCCGTATGTCGGTGGTGTGTCTGCTCGCGCGCGGGCACCTGCTGATAGAAGATGTGCCGGGCGTCGGCAAAACCACGCTGGCGCAAGCCTTGGCGCGCTCCGTGCATTGCCGCTTTCATCGCATTCAGTTCACCAGCGACATGCTTCCCAGCGACGTGCTGGGCGTCACGATATATAACGCGCATAGCCAGGAATTCCAGTTCAAGCCCGGCCCCGTCTTCACGAATTTTCTTCTGGCCGACGAAATTAACCGCGCGACGCCCAAGACGCAATCGGCGCTGCTCGAAGCGATGAATGAAGTGCAGGTCACCATCGAAGGCCGGTCGCACGTTCTGGAGCAGCCCTTCATGGTCATCGCCACGCAGAATCCGGTGGAGCATCATGGCACCTATCCGCTGCCCGAAAGCCAGCTCGATCGCTTTCTGATGCGCATGCGCATGGGCTATCCCGATCGCGACGCCGAGCGCGAAATCGTGCGGGGGCCCGAAGGCGGTCAGGGGGAACACGTCGCGGCCATTCTTTCCGCGCCGGAGCTGTTGCGATTGCAGGAGCAAGCTTCGCAAGTGACCATCGACGACAGCCTGGTGGACTACATGCTGGCCATCGTCGAAAGAACCCGCACCCATGAATCGCTGGCGCTCGGCGTGAGCCCGCGCGGGTCCCAGGCCCTGTATCGCGCGGCACAAGCGCTGGCGTTGATGGAAGGGCGCGACTATGCGATCCCCGACGATATCAAGCGGCTGGTGATCCCGGTGTTCGCGCACCGCATCGCGATCAACGCCCGCACCTCGCTCGCACAACGCAGCACCGAGCTGAGCGAGCGGATTCTCGAAGAGATCATGACGCTGGTCGAGGTACCGTTGTAAGACCACTCGCTTACGCTCGCGGCTCAGTAATATTCAAATGAAAACTGCAATTATCGGCCTGCCCATGGTAGGCAAGACATCGTTGTTCACCATCTTGACCGGCGTGCACGAAGCCACTCGCGTCGGCTTGATGGAAGCACGCGTGGGCATGACCAAAGTTCCGGACGCCCGGCTGGACGCACTGGCGAAAATCTTCGAGCCGCCCAAAATCACGCAAGCCACCGTGGAATATCTGGACTTCCCGGCCGTCTCCAAGGAAGCCCTGCGCGATCCAAGTTATCTCGCGAGCATGCGGGTCGCCGACGCGTTGGCGCACGTGCTGCGGCTGTTTCAAAGCGACACCGTGCCGCACGAAAAAGGCTCGGTGGATCCGGTGCGCGATTTGGAAGACGTCGAGATCGAGCTGATCTTGAGCGATCTGGTGGTGGTCGAGAAGCGCATGGGGCGGCTGGACAAGGATCGCAAGAAGATCAAAAGCGCCGATCTGGATCGCGAGTTTGCCCTGCTCGAACGCTGCAAAGCGACGCTCGAAGAAAATGTCGCGCTGCGCACTCTCGAATTGACGCCGGATGAAGAAAAGCTGATCCGCGGTTTCCAGTTTCTCTCGCAGAAACCGATGCTGTTCGTGCTGAATATCGGCGAAGAAGATGCCGGCCGGCTGCACGAAATCGAAGAAGAGTATCGCAAGGGGCCGCTGGCTGGCCGCACCAATACAGCCGTCACTGCTATTTGCGGCAAGATCGAAGCGGAACTGGCCGAGCTTTCACCCGATGAAGCGCGCGAGTACCTGGCCAGTTACGGGCTCAAGGATTCGGCACTCGAGCGATTGATCAAAGCCACCTATGCGCTGCTCGGCTTGATGTCGTTTCTCACGGCGGGCGAAACCGAAGTGCGGGCCTGGACCATCCCGATGCACAGCACCGCGCAGAAAGCCGCCGGGGCGATCCACAGCGATTTCGAGAAGAAGTTCATTCGAGCCGAAGTTGTGAATTGGCAGGCGCTGATCGATCACAACGGCTATCCGGGCGTCCGCGAGAAAGGCTTGCTGCGCCTGGAAGGCAAAGAGTACATCGTTAAGGACGGCGACGTTTTGGTGATTCGGCACGGTTAATTTCCGCCGAGTAATTTGGGCGCTGCGACCAAAGCAATGCGCCGATCGCGGCGAGCAAGCAAGCCCACGCGAACCAATCTCCATAGTTGGTATAAAACGTCGTGCCGTCGCGAAACGCGAAATGCATCGCGGCCGTGGTTTCCTGGTACATCGGAAGCCGCTCGTCTACATTGCCCACCGGATCGATTACCGCGGTAATGCCGTCGTTGGTGGATCGAATCAACCAGCGGCTGTTTTCTACCGCGCGCATTCGGGCGATCTCCAAATGCTGCTCGCGCGCGGCGCTGTGGCCGAAGTAGCCGTCGTTCGAAATGTTCACCAGCAGATTGGCGCCGCCTTTGACGAATTGCCGGACTTCGTCGGGAAACACCGATTCGTAGCAGATGAAAACGCCCAGCCGATGTGAGTCCATCGGAAAAACGACGATACGGTTTCCTGGCACGAAATCGCTGATCTCCGGCGTGATTCGGTTTACGAATCCGAAAGGCGGCGGAACATATTCGCCGAACGGGACCAGGTTGATTTTGTCGTAGCGATCGAGCAGAGTGCCATCGGGGCGCAGCAAGACGGCTGAGTTGAGCGGTGCACCATCGGGCGTTTCAGCGACTGTGCCGAACAGAAAATAGCTATGAGTGCGCTCGGCCAACTCAGCGGCCTCTTGGTGAAATCGAGG
This sequence comes from Bryobacterales bacterium, assembly GCA_963772905.1. Classification (GTDB taxonomy): domain Bacteria; phylum Acidobacteriota; class Terriglobia; order Bryobacterales; family Bryobacteraceae; genus Palsa-89. The sequence continues at coordinate 829,847 of CAVYZD010000004.1, forward strand.
ATCGCGATAGTAGTAGAGCGGGCCCGGACTCTCGGGCCAGATGATGATCTTCGGATCGCTGCGCTCGGCCGCATCCAGCGATTCCTGGATGATGTGATCGCGTTCCTCGTTCGCTGCTTCGAGCGTCCAATCCTTTTCTTCAGGCATGTTGGGCTGCAAAACGAGCGCGGTTTGCGTTGGGGTTTCGCGCACGGGAAGTTCGGGTAGCAGCAACAATCCGGGAATGATCGCGAGCCAGTACAAGTTGCGGCGCGCGCGGCGCAGGATCAAAAGCGCGACCACCGCGGAAATCAGAGCGAAGACGAATGAGATACCGTAGACTCCGACGAACGGCGCAACGCGCAGCGGCAGCGGCATGTCGATTCCCGCGTTGCCGAGCGTAAGCCAGGCGAACCCAAAAGTGCCGTGCGTGCGTTCGATGCCTGTCCACAGCGCGGCGAGGGCCGGAATCGCGTAGCGGGTCGGGATCAGCACCGCGGCCAGCAAACTGAACAACGCCAGGTGCAGCGCCTTTAAAACACAAAAGAGCGCAAATGTTCCCCAGCCTCCCCAGCGTCCCATGCCGCCGTGGACTTCGAGCACGAACTGGATCCAATAACAGATGGCGAACCAATAAACGATGCCGGCGAATTCGCCGAGCAGAAATCGCCACAGCGGCCGGGGTTCGCGGGCGAGCGCGAGCAGGAGCGGGACCAGGGCGACGGGTGCGAGCCAGGGCAGACCGAAGCCCGGAAAAATCAAATTCGGATAGCAGAGAACGAGGAGCATTGCGGAGAGCAATGCCAGGCTGAAGTTGCGAATTACGAGCGTCAATATTGATTCACGGCTTCAGTATTTCCGCATGATCGGATTCTTGAAGCCCGCCGATTCGAGGTTGGTGCGCGTTTGAGCCTGCGTGGGCGCATCCGCGAGCGGTCCAACGAGAACGCGGAACACGCCATCCTTGGGCGCGGGAGCGAGGACGGCGTGGAATCCCTTTTTGGCGAGTGCTTCGGCGATGATCTCGGCGTCGGGCCGCGCGGTGGCCACCACTTGCCAGTATTGACCAGGGGCGATCTGGCTCGCGACCGCGGCGTGTTCGGGAGCCGGCGATGCGGGGGACGGCTTGGCCTTGGGTTCTTTTGCGGCGGGCGCGGGTTTTGGAGCGGGAGCCGCGGCGGCAGGTTTTTCCGGTTGAGTGATGGACGGCGGCGTCTCGGCGGGAGGCTGATCGGCGGAAGTATTCGCTGACGGCTGAGTGGGCTCGGCGGAAGTGGAACCATCAGGCGAGGTGGAATCGGGAGGATGAGTATCGGCAGTAGTTTTACCGGCACGCGCTTCAGTAGTCGCGGCCGAGGGCGCGGAATTGCGCCCAACCACGTAGCCCATCGAGAAAAACACGCCGAGCATTACCACCACGATCAGAAACACGCTGATGAGCTGGCGGTTTCCGAGTATCAGTTCAAATTCGCCTTCTTCGTTCTTCGGCAAGTTCGATTAGCCTTCCAGTTTCTTCTTCCCTGCCAGATTATCCAAAGCCTGGCCCAAAGACGAGAATATATCGATGGGCAAGGGGAAGACAACCGTTGTGTTCTTGTCGGCGCCGATCTCGACCAGTGTCTGCAGATAGCGAAGCGTGAGCGCGGCGGGCTGTTTTTGAATCATTTCGGCGGCCATGCTTAGTTTTTCCGCGGCCATGTACTCGCCTTCGGCGTGGATGATCTTGGCGCGGCGTTCGCGTTCGGCCTCGGCCTGGCGGCCGATGGCGCGGATCATCTGCTCCGGCAAATCCACTTGCTTCACTTCGACGACCGTCACTTTGACGCCCCAGGGTCCGGTGTGGGCGTCGAGCACGGATTGCAGGCGGAGATTCAGCTTTTCGCGCTGGCTGAGGAGTTCGTCGAGCTCAACTTCACCGAGGGCGCTGCGCAGCGTGGTCTGCGCGACTTGCGATGTGGCGTAGAGGAAATTGGATACTTCGAGCACGGCCTTGGTTGGATCGAGCACGCGGAAGTAAACCACGGCGTTGACCTTGACCGTGACGTTGTCGCGCGTGACGACGTCCTGAGGGGGCACTTCCATGGCTTCGATGCGGAGCGAGATGCGCACCATGCGGTCGATGGGAGCGAAAACGAGGATGACGCCCGGTCCTTTAGGTTGCGGCAGCACGCGCCCGAGGCGGAAGATAACACCGCGCTCGTACTCGGCCAGGATTTTGATGGACGAGAGCAGGTAAACGATGACGATCACAACGGGAATGATGATGGTCAGATCGGGCATGGGCACCTCGCGAAGGCCATTCCAATATACACCCCGCTTGGATGAGGCGCGTGCGTGCGGCTGCGAGGGCCGAGGGGCGGAATTTTTCTCGTGGCGGGCAAAGGCGTGGAAAAAGGGGGGTTAAGACGAGTGGATTCAAGGAGTCGGCGCATCAGCCGATTGTTTTGTGTGAGCGTGTGGTATTTTTTCCCGTTTTGGGCAAACGAAGCCAACAGCGGGCCATGGGAATCGCAAGGCGTTCCGATTGAGAGTAATAGCGGCGGGCGGCGATGCGAGGGTGAGGGTCGGCAAGTGGCTAGGGGCGAGGAGGATGGATATTGCGAGAGGGGTGACTGCGATGTCTTTTTCCGCAATGCCGACTATACGTCCGCGTGGATCAGCAGAACCGGTCAGGAACCTGGAGTCCGAACAAACATCGCTTAGCTTCTGCGACAGAGTTTTGCAACGGTGCCGACTATACCCTAATTGAGGCCTGCATTTTTGCAATTGACTCTTGTAACCTGCAAGCCTAATGTTTACAGGCCTTTCCGCGATGATGCAAAACTACCCGTTTCGAGACAACTCATCAGGGACGTTGGGGTTTCTCCGGTGTCGTGTTGAAGCAAGTGAACATTCTGAGAAACCCACAGCTATGTTCACTTCCGGGGATGCGCTCGCCGGGGGGAGGGTTCAACGCCCGCGCACATGCTGCCTTTGCATCGTCGGTTAGTTCAATTCTGTCGTCTTGGCATGAAAGGAAGAGCCCTCTTTCGCTCATGTGGCTCAATGCGTAAGCGTTGGCAATGTGATGCCTTAAAGCTTCGCCGCGTATTGCATCAAAATCACTTGCGAAGCCATTCCATGCACCCATCACAAGCCCAAAATAGAGATACATCGGTACCATGACCCAAAGGACGGGCTTAGCAATTCGTTGAACAAGTGCGAAGGCACTATAAGAAACCGCGGCTCCCACAGTGAAGTAAAGATCGGCGATGAACCGCGCATTGTTTCGCAACACAAGCACCTCCGCGCCGCTCCACCCTGCTTGATTTGCCGCCATTGTCCCTAACACCAACGCTCCGGCAACAAGCGGAATCTTCCAAACCAACGGTGGCGTCTTCAACCGGGCTTTTCCCCCTCGCTAGAGCTGGTCGTAGTCTGGTTCGTCTTTATTTGGCCTACCTAGTTCGTCCAAGACGGCGTCCGAGTCGGTCTTCGGGTCGGCGGCGTCGGTCTGGGAATGGCTGTGCTCGGCATGCTTCAGAGCTTGCTCGTAAGTGGGTGGTTTCTTGTTTGTAGGTTCCATCACATACGATATTAATCGGCTACGCCAATCGCTTGAGTTTCAGCCGGTCGCGGTGGACTTGCGCAAGGTCGTACTGCGCCTGTTGCACAAGCCAGCCTTCCTCCGTGCCGCCGAAAACCTTCGCCAGCCTCACGGCCATTTCGGGAGAAATGCCGCGCTTGCCGTTCACCAGTTCCGAAAGCGTGTTGCGCGTCACGCCAAGAGCCTCGGCGGCGTCCGTGATCGATCAAGCCCAAAGGCTCGATGCACTGGCGCAATACAACGCCTCCGGGGTGCGGCGGGTTTTTCATCGTCATGGGTCGTTCTCCCTGTCTAGTGGTAATCGACATAATCAACGTCCTCCGCGTGGCCTTCGGCAAAACGAAAGATCACCCGCCAGTTAGCGCGAACTGTAACGGCCCAAAAGCCTTTCATCTGGCCCTTGAGCGGATGCAACCGAAAACCCGGCAAGTCCATATGAGTAACATCGGGGGCGGCGTGAAGCGTCGCCAGAATGTCCCGCAGCTTCTCGACGTGTTCCGGGTTTACGCCGCGCGGGTCGTCGTGCTCAAAGAGCCGTTTCAGTCCCTTGTGGCGGATTGTCTTTATCATCCCGTACCGTAACGCGCCACGTGGCGCATGTCAACAGCAATGTTAGCACGATTGTTGCTTTCTTTTAGCGGGCAGAGGAGCCGGTGTTCTCTTTGCCCGCTGGCTTTCCTGCGTCCTCGCAGGGTTGCCGCGCATACAATATCGTTTATGGAACGGACGATTACAGTGACAGATGAAGAGTTCAGGACGATAATGCTCGCATTGGACGTCACAGCAGTCCGGTATGAGGAAGAAGCCAAAACGAAACCTCATATTGTTCAGAGAGCAAAACAGATGAGGGATACCTATCACAGTTTGCTTCGCTACATGGAAAATCAACTTCGTCCTTGAAACTTGCCGTCCACCCGGGCGAGCTTGGGGCAAACGCACCCGTACCGGCAGAGAAGGCGAATTTTAACGTTGCAAATTGGACCCCTTAGGCAATGTCGCTTCCTCCACTTGGCCGTGTAACGGCCTATGGTTGAAAGTCAGCGGACGCCTGCCATTTGACTCCATCAAAAACTAACCGGCGGTACGATTGCTTGGATCAGGGCCGCTGGATCAGCTCAATGCGGTTACCCGCCGGATCCACCGCGAAGCCAAGGACGATGCCAGTTTTTCCGAACGGCCGCGGGTCGCCCGACATCGTTCCACCGGCGGCCTTGAGAGCCGCGACGGCCGATGTCATGTCCTTCACTGAAAAAATCACGTGAGTCGTCGGGTCCTTCACGTCGTCGGAATCGCGGTGGAAAAGTATCATCTGCGGATTCTTATTGGCCTTGGCAGCTTCGACCGTAGCGCCGAAGTTGACGAAGACTTCCGTGCCTCCCGGATTTTGGATCCGATTGACCTCCTGCATGCCGAACGCCTCCCGATAAAACTTGGCCAGAGCGACGGTGTCTTTCGCCTCAATGCGCACCGAGTCGAGGGATATCTGAGCATGCGCGCCGCCCGCTAGCAGCAGCCCGGCGAATATCGCCGTCACAGTTTCCTTAAGTCTGGTCATCAAGGCCTCCGTGGATGGTCTCATCCATAATAAACCGTGCTGGCGGATCTGGTCACAATTGATCTAGGTGGGACTCGAGCGTGAGCGCGTTCACCGCAATACACGCCGGGGGGCTTGTAGATGGAATTGGCAGGACGAGAGGAGGCGCGGCGGTTGGCGCTTCACCTGGACCGCCGCGTGTTCTTCTTATCTGGCTCGGGGCCTGCTTCAGATGGCTCGTCCCGTAAATAGCCTCCGTCCGGCGCGGGTAATGACCAAGCCCGGGTCTGTTTCGATGGCTTGAAATCCGTTCCCGCTATCATCGATCACGAACGAGACGTGAACGGTTACTTCAATCGGTGAAACCTGGAGCGTCATCGTGCCGGTGCAATCGGGATTTACCATGTAGGAGCCCGTTACGGTCGCGGGGAGTATGTTGCCGTTTTGGCTCAACGTTACCGAGGCGGTAGTGCCGCCGCTTCCGTCGAAGGCCTGCGTGCCGACCTCGACAAACGGCCCCGCGATTTCGGGCGGGGTCGCGATAGATCCGGTGGATGTGTATGCGAAGGTGCCGCGCATGGTGGCGTTCGTGCATCCTTTGTCGTCGGCGTTCGCGGACGACGCGATCCCCAGGGTGAGCGCTGCGATAGCAGCCACGGTGAAAATTCTTGCGTTCATAAGTTGCCTCCATTTCAGGGAGGAGATCTATGTTGATTGCGATATCTCCTTCCGCTGGTACAGGCGGAAACCGGGCGGCGAAAGCGGCCATGGTTGTGATATCTTTTTTGGCCAGCAGGAGGGGGACCTGTCCATCGACCCGCGCTCTGTAGAGATCACGAATCTGTTGAAGGCCTGGGGTAGCGGGGACGAGGCTGCGCTGGCGCGGCTGGCGGAGCAGGTTTATCCCGAATTGCGCCTGATGGCCCGCCGGTATATGAAAAACGAAGGGCGGGGCAATACGCTGCAGGCCACCGCATTAGTGAATGAGGTTTATCTTCGCCTGGTGGACGTGACCAAGGTGGACTGGAATGCGCGCGCGCAATTCTTTTCGATGGCGGCACAGATGATGCGCCGTATCTTGGTAGACGCGGCTCGGGCTCGGGGGGCGGAAAAGCGCGGCGGCCGGGCGGCCAGAGTGAGCATCGAGGTAACGGCGGTCCTTTCACCACCGGCGCCGGATCGCTCCATCCTGGCCGTGGATGAAGCTCTGACGGCGTTCTCGCAGGTGGCGCCGCGGCAGGCCAAGGTCGTCGAGCTGCGCTATTTCGGCGGATTGACCGAGGAAGAAATCGTCGCGGCTATGAAGATCTCGCCGCGCACGGTCAGGCGCGATTGGGATCTGGCCAAGGCTTGGCTGTGGCGAGAGTTGAAGCATACAATAAGAAAACCCTCTGGACTGCGGCCATGAACCCGGAAAGATTCCGGCAAATTGAAGAGCTGTACAACGCGGCTCGCACCAGGAGCGTCGATGACCGCCTGGCGCTGCTGGCACAAGCAGATCCGGATTTGCGCCGCGAAGTGGAATCCCTTCTGGCGGCATCTGTCAGCGAGGAATTCCTGGGCCGGCCCGCCATTCAGAACGCTTCGCAACTCGAAGAGGATTCAACCATCATTGCATTGGTGACGGGCACCTGCCTGGGGCCCTACCGGATCGAGAGCAAGCTGGGCGAGGGCGGCATGGGGGAGGTGTTTCGCGCGCTAGACACGCGATTGGGGCGCACGGTGGCCATCAAGGTCACTCGCGAACAGTTCAGCGCCCGTTTCGAACGCGAGGCGCGCACGATTTCGTCGCTCAACCACCCCAACATCTGCACGCTTCACGACGTTGGGCCGGATTACCTGGTGATGGAGCTGGTGGAGGGTGAGACCATCGCATCGCGGCTCAAACGCGGCCCTCTTGCGGTGAAAACAGCGCTCCTCTATGCGTCGCAGATTCTAGCCGCACTAGCTGAAGCGCACGAAAAAGGCATTGTGCATCGCGATCTGAAGCCGGGGAACATCATGCTGGCGAAATCCGGAGTGAAGGTTCTGGATTTCGGTCTGGCGAAATCGGGCCGGGATGAAACCCAGACGGCCGGCGCGATGGTGATGGGCACGCCCGGCTATATGGCGCCCGAACAGCGCGACGGTAAGCCGGCCGATCAGCGCTCCGACATATATTCGTTCGGTTGCGTGCTCTACGAAATGCTCACCGGCTCGCGCGTCACATCACAGCGAAAGCGCATCCCGTCGCGAAAACTGGACCGAATCGTCAGCCGGTGTCTCGAGGAGGAGCCCGGGCGCCGCTGGCAATCGGTGGCCGAGCTGGAGCCGGGACTGGGATCGGTAACCCCGGGTGGCAACGCCTGGAAGACCGCTGCGGCCGCTGCTGCGGTACTGGCGCTGGCGACTGCGGCATATTTCCACTTCCATCGCGGCCGGGCCCTCGCAGCCCAGGACACCGTCGTACTCGCCGATTTCGTCAACAACGCGGGCGATCCCATCTTCGACGGCACTCTGCGCCAAGGCCTGGCGATCCAACTGGAAGAATCGCCGTTTCTCAAGGTCATGGATGACGACCAGGTGCGGCACGATTTGCGCCTGATGAACCTTCAACCCGGAGCGCACATCACCGACGAGGTGGCGCACAACGTTTGCGTGCGCGAAGGGGCCGCGGCTATCATTGCGGGCGCGATCGCGAGCCTGGGGAGAAGTTACGTACTGACGCTGACCGCCACCACTTGCCAGGACAGCAAGACGCTGGCCCGGCAGCAGATTCAAGCCGAAGATAAAGAGCACATTCTAAGTGCACTCAGCGTAGCGGCGAAGGGCATTCGCGGCAAGCTCGGCGAATCGCTTGACTCCATCCAAAAGCAGAGCCGTCCGATGGAAGAAGCCACCACGGCATCGCTGGAGGCTCTTCAGAGCTACGCCGCGGGCAGGACCGAGCTGGGCCTGGGCCGTTCACTCTCCGCAGTCCGGTTTTACCAGCGTGCCACGCAACTCGATCCAAATTTCGCGTCCGCTTACTATCGGATGGGCGTTGCGTACGAAGTGGCCGGCGATATGGCGCGCAGCGCCGAATATGCGAAAAAGGCTTACGCTTTGATCGACCGGGTCTCCGAGTACGAGCGGGTGGAAATCATTCCTTATTACTATCGCGCCACCGGCGAACTGGACAAAGAGATCGACGCGTGGAAACAGGCCGCGCGCGAATATCCGAAAAACTGGGTTTACCACAACCAAATAGCTCTTCAGTATGTCGACGGTGGGCAATTCGAGGAGGGGTTGAACGAGGCGGATGAAGCAATTCGCCTGGGGGCGGACTCTGAGGCCCCGTATCGCCGTCAATTGGACGCCTACATTTGCCTGGATCGCCTTCCCGAGGCCAGGAAAGTGGCGGAGCAACTGCGCACGAACCACATGGGCGGGTCGAGGATTCATCAGCGCTTCCTCGAGATGGCTTATGTCGCCGATGACGCCGCGGGCAGCGCGAGGGAGATTCAATGGCTGGCGGGCAAGCCCGAGGAGTACTTGAGTTTCGGCTTGCAGGCCGCCGACCGGAACGTCCATGGCCGGCGTCGAGAGTCGCACAAGTTGTATCAAACAGCCGCGGAGATGGCTAGGCGCCGGGACCTCGAGACCGTGGCACACGAGTTCGAAGAAGCCGACGCGCGGGCTGATGCGATCGTGGGAAATTGCCAAACTGCGCGCCGCCTGGGCCGGCCAGCCATTGCGCTCGCGATGTGCGGCGATGCGGCACAAGCGGAAAAGCTCGCTGCAGAGACCACGAAGCTATTTCCAAAGGGAACCATCTGGAATTCAGTGCAGCTACCCGAAATTCGAGCGGCGATCGCGCTCCAGCGGGACCAGCCGGGGGTGAGCGTGGAACTGCTCGGATCCGCAACGCCCTACGAACGCTCTTACATCGAAGCGAGTTACATGCGTGGATTGGCTTATCTGCGCCTGCATAAAGGCGCGGAGGCGACGGCTGAGTTCCAGAAAATCGCGGATCATAAGGGCGCGAGTTGGGCGGCTACCTGGGTCCACCCCAATTGGGGGCTGTATTATTCGGCGTCCCATCTGGGACTCGCGCGGGCTTATTCGCTCGCCGGCGACACGGCGAACGCGAGAAAGGCGTTCCAGAACTTCTTCGAATTGTGGAAGGACGCCGATCCCGATATTCCGATTCTTCGGGAAGCCAAGGCGGAATACATCAAGCTGCCGTGAGGCGCGGAATATTTCGCGTATGCACCGCGCGCATACGCTGCCCCTCTGCGCTCCCCTCAAAAGGAGTATATGATGTGTACCGGACTTCGCCGGGATAGGGCGGCGGGGTGCAACGACAAGGTCGGACCGAAGCTTTATGAGATTAGGCGCCGTGGTCAAACCGCTGGTGGTCGCAGTCTTGTGGCCGGTTCTATTTGTGGTTCACGCGGAAGCATTAAACGTATGCGCTGACCCCGACTATCTCCCGTATTCCAATCGAGCTGGCGCTGGGTTTGAGAACGAAATCGCCGAGGCGGTTGCCAAGGCGCTAGGTGAAACGGTGGAGTACACCTGGGCGAGCCACCGCGGCCACGGGGGATTTCCTCAATTCCTCGCGTCTACCCTCGACGCCAAAAAGTGCGACGTGGTGATGAGCATTCCCTATGCCAGCCGCGATGAGCTGACCACGCGGCCTTACTACATCTCGTCCTATGTTTTCGTATTCGACAAGAGCAAGAAATTCGACATCACGAGCATGGATTCGCCCGTGCTGAAGCGGGTGAAGGTCGGGTTTGAACGAGAGACACCGGCTGAGGACGCGCTCAAGATGCGCGGAATGATCCCGGCGGCGATGGCTTTCGACGTGGCCACGGAGAGCGATCAATCGCCCGCGACGATGCTGGAGGCACTGAATAGCGGAAAGATCGACGTCTTGATTACGTGGCAGCCTGCCATCGGGGCGTTTCTGCGAGCGGCGCCGAATTTGGAAGTGGTTCCGGTGCCCAACGAACGAGCCTTGGGTCCGCCGGAGCAGTACGCGTTTCCGATGTCGATGGGCGTTCGCGCGGGCGACGAGGCACTGAAGAAGCGGCTCGACGAGGTGATCGTGAATCACCAGGCGGAGCTCACATCGATCCTTACCGAGAGTGGCGTGATGTCGTATGCGCCGCGACAAGGGAGCCAATAGCGTTGCGGATCGCCCTCATTTTCGTCATTGCGATATCCGCTGCGGCGCAGGACGGCGAAAAACTGATCAAAGAAAGCGATTGCTCCTCGTGTCACGCCGTGGATCGGCAAGTGGTGGGCCCCGCATACGCGGCTATCGCCAAGAGCCATGCGGGACAAATGGACGCAGTGGAGAAACTGGCCGCGAAAATTCGCGATGGCGGCAACGGTATGACGCCTCATCCGGATTTAGCCGACTCTCAACGCACGGAGATAGCCAAGTGGATTCTGTCGCAGACGGAATCAGGCGCCGCTCCCGCTCAGAGCGAATCGAAGGCGTATTCATACACGCTGAAAGACGGCACTCAAATCAGCCTCGATTTCCCGCTCTTTTTAGACGGGCAGCCTCCGAAAGTCACTAAAGAAGTCTTCCACGGCTATCAGCTCTATAACTCGTATTGCTATCGTTGCCATGGCACCGACGCCAGCGGCAGCCAGCTCGCGCCCGATCTACGGCACTCTCTCTCGTCCGGGATGAAACAAGGGGATTTTCTGTCTATCGCTATGTCAGGCAGAAAGGAGCAGGGGAATGCCGGCATGGGCCGGATTCCTTAGCGAAGACGATGTCGTTCACATATTCAGATATGTAAAAGGACGCAGCCTGGATCTGGTGTCTTCAGGCAGGCCGCCATCCGCGCAGGATTAACCCAAAAGGAGCTCTTGAAATGACCGCAATGAAACAGCTCTGTTGCTTCGCGATCGCATGTGTGACGTGCGCTCTTGCCAATGAACCGCTCCAGAAGGATTCTCAGGACGCCAACCAGTGGGTCATTCCGTTGGGCAGTTACAGTGGAATCCGGCACAGCAAACTGAACCAGATCACGAGCAAGAACGCCGGCAAGCTGAAGGTTGCCTGGACCATGTCGACCGGCACGCTGCGCGGACAGGAAGGCCAGCCGCTGGTAGTGGGCAACATGATGTACTTCGAGAGCTCGTATCCGAACTTCGTGTACGCGATCGACCTGGACAATGTCGGCCACATCGTTTGGAAATTCGCTCCGGAGCAGGATAAATTCTCGCCCTCGGTAGCCTGCTGCGACTTGGTTAATAAGGGCGTCGCGTATGCCGAAGGGAAGATTCTTATCTCCACGCTGGATACGCATGTGTACGCGTTGGACGCCAAGAACGGCAAGGTTCTGTGGAGCGCTCAGAACGGTGATCCGCAGCTCGGCCAGACCATGACCATCGCGCCGCTGGTGGTTCACGACAAAGTGATTGTGGGGATCTCGGGCGGCGAGTATGGTGTGCGTGGGCATCTCACAGCGTACGATCTCAATAGCGGCAAGCTGGTGTGGCGCGCCAACAGCGTGGGTCCTGACAAGGACATTCTGTTTGATCCCGACAAGACCATCGACGGCGCCACGCAGAAGCCGGTGGGCCAGAATTCCAGCCTCAAAACATGGATGGAAGATGGATGGAAACTGGGCGGCGGCACCACGTGGGGCTGGTATACCTACGATCCTCAGCTGAATCTTGTGTATTACGGCAGCGGCAATCCGGGAACGTGGAATCCCTCGCAGCGCCCGGGCGACAACAAATGGTCCACCAGTTTGTTCGCGCGCAATCCGGATACCGGCGTGGCCGCGTGGGTTTATCAGATGACTCCGCATGACGCTTGGGATTACGACGGCATCAACGAAAGCGTCCTCACCGACAGCGTGATCGACGGCCAGACCGTTCCGACGATGACGCATTTCGATCGCAACGGGTTCGCGTATGTTTTGGATCGCCGCACGGGCAAGCTTCTGAGAGCCAACAAATTTGATCCTTCGACCAACTGGGCCGAGAAGATCGACTTGCAAACCGGGCGTCCGGTGCTCAACGAAGCCAAGATGACCAAGGAGGACGTCAACGTCAAGGACATTTGTCCGGCAGCGCAGGGCGCGAAGAATCATCAGCCGGCGTCGTATGATCCCAAGAGCAAACTGTTTTATCTCGGCACCAATCATATTTGCATGGATTATCAGGCATTCAGCGTGAAATACCGCGGTGGCTTTCCGTATGTTGGCGCGACGCTCAGTATGTTTCCGGCGGACCACGGCGACGTGCGCGGCAGGCTGATCGCGTTTGACCAGGTGACTGGGCAGACCAAGTGGTCGGTGAACGAGATGTTCCAGGTTTATAGCGGGCCGCTGACCACCGATGGCGGCGTTCTTTTCTACGGCACGCTGGATGGCTGGTTCAAGGCCGCCGATCAGGCGACGGGCAAGGTTCTGTATCAGTTCAAAGCGCCATCGGGCATCATTGGCAATCCCATCACGTACACGCACAAGGGCAAGCAGTATGTGGCGGTGTTGACTGGCGTGGGAGGATGGGCGGCGATCGGTCTGGCGGAGGGTTTGACGAAGGGCAGCGAAGGGCTGGGCGCGGTGGGGCTAACGGCGTCGCTGGCGGATTATACGAACCTGGGAGGAACGCTGATCGTTTTCGAACTGGAATAAATCATCGCGATATACTCTGTAAGCTGGCGCCACGCACCGCCAAGTAATCACGCCGTTCGGAGGACATTGATGAAGATCGCGCTTGCCTTTTGTCTGCTTACGACGACCTTCGCCGCCTGGGCGCAAACTGACACTTCGGAGCAGAGCAAGCCCCAGATCCGCAGCCTTTCGCACGCCATCCATGCGGTGGAGGATCTGGATACGACGCTCGCATTTTACCGCGATGTGTTCGGCCTCAACGGCATGCCGCAGGATTTTCCGAACCCCGCCGTGCCGCTACTCACGAACGCTCCCGGCGTTACGCTGCGCCTTTCGATGATGCGGCTTCCCGGCGCGATGCTCTTCGAGCTCACCCATTTCAAGGGGCTGGAACGCAAGCCCGCGCGAGCCGCATACACCGATCCAGGAGCTGCCAGTATCGTGCTGCATGTCCGCGACCTGGACGCGGCGGTGGCTAATGCGAAGATGGCGAATGCGCCCATCGTGACGACCGGCGGCATGCCGGTGGAGATCGTGACCCCTCAAGGTAAAGCGCGCTCGATCATCCTACGAGATCCGGACGGTTTCTTTGTTCAGGTGGTCCAGGAAACGCCCGCGCCGGGTGCGCCGGAAGGAAATGTGCATCGGGTGTCGCTGGCTTATACCATGGAAAGCGCCGAATCCACGGCCAAGTTTTATAACGATATGCTCGGCCTGGAACTCGCCGGCCCGTCGGCGTTTTCGCAGGACCTCGCGATTCTGAAGCTGGTAGGCGCGCCGGATGGAACGGAATTTCGAAAGCTGACGGGCGTCATTCCGGGCCCTCCCGCGTACGTTGAGTTCACCGAGTTTCGCGGCGTTCCGCGCACCAAGTTTCACTTGCGGGTGCGCGACCCAGGTGCGCCGGCGATGGCGATCCAAGTGACCAACCTGCCCGGGATGATTGCGCAGATGAAGGCGGCGGGTACGAACGTGATTTCCGCCAACGGCCAGATTGTGGACTTCGGCGGTGGCACTCACACCATTTTCGTCGAGGATCCGAACGGCATGAACCTTGAGATATTCGAACGCTCGGGTCCGCCGGCGGGGAGAAGCCAGACGAAGTAGGGACTAGGGATTACCCCGTGAAGCTTCAACCCCAAGAAACGTCAAGTTTGGGGAGCACATCGGGGCTGGTCAAAATGTATTCATGACGGTCGAGCTTGGTGCCGTCGAGGCACCGTGTCGCCGCTTGACGAGCCACGCGAAGCTTTTCGAATCCCAGTTTCTCCACGATGCGGCGGCTAGCGTCGTTACCGTCGAAGTGCCCGATGCTGATCGCTTTCGCGCCAAGGTGGCCGAACGCGTAACGAATAGCGGCGTTTGCCGCTTCCGTCGCCATGCCTTGTCCGGCGTACTTCCGCGCCACCCAATAACCGGTCTCGTAGACGTCCGCCTCATCGGTAACATCCAGGGCGGTTCGGACGACGAAATCCCCGCTAATCCTATGGAATCCGGCCAGCGCGATACCTGCTTGACTCTGGAAGTTCATCGTCCGTCGAATGCTGTGTTCAAGCGCTTGCCGCGGTCGTTGGTTGTCGAACGCCCAAGCCATCCAAAGCTGCAAATCATTCCAGGTATCTTCCTTGGCAGCCTGGATAGCATCCAAATCGTTCAGAATTGGCGGACGCAAGACTAGACGCGGCGTCATGATGGGCATCAAGTGGCGCATAGAGCGGCTTAATTGCGATGGTAGCTGTAAACATTGGCGGGCCGCGCGGGCCCTTGCCGGCCATGCAAATCTCATATAATGGCCGGGGCGGCAATGTTTCTCGACGACAGTCGAACCAATAGGTATCCCTGGGTAACAGGAGTGGCGTTGACGCTGCTCGTGGCGGCGGCTTTGCAGGCGGCCGAGACTCCAGATTCGCGTCTGGTGGAGGCTGCCAAAAACCAAGACTCGAAGACCGTTCGCGCGCTGCTGGCGCAAAAGGTGGACGTGAATACGCGATCGAGCGACGGCTCGACGGCGCTTCTGTGGCTGGCGCATTGGAACGATGCGGACACCGCGAGTTTGCTGCTCGGTGCGGGCGCGGATGCGAACGCCGCGAATGATTACCAGACCACGCCGCTATCGGAAGCCTGCATCAACGGAAACCCCGCGTTTGTGCACGCGTTGTTGAAAGCGGGTGCGAATCCGAACACGGCCGTGGCCACCGGCGAGACGCCGCTGATGACTTGCGCGAAGAGCGGCAGCGCGGATGCCGTGCGGATGCTGGTGGAATACGGCGCTGCTGTGAACGCGAAAGAGCCTAAGCAGAATCAGACGGCGTTGATGTGGGCCGCCGCCGAGCGTCACCCGGATGTCGTGAAGGCGCTGATCGACGCGCATGCGGATCTAACAGCCAATACGAAGCAAGGATTCACGGCGATTCATTTCGCGGCGCGCGTGGGCGATCTCGAAAGCGTCAAACTGTTGGTGGCCGCGGGCGTAGACGTGAACTTTTTGACCTATGCCGAAGGCGCGCAAAATCGCGTCTCGACATTCCTCGGGATCGCCAAGAGCCAGGGATCGCTCGGCTACACGCCGCTGCTGGTGGCGGTGGTGCGAGGGCAGGTGGATCTCGCGATGTATCTGCTGGATCATGGCGGCGATCCGAACAACATCGCGGCGGGATTTACGCCGCTGCATTGGGCGTCCAGCCAATGGGAAAGCTTCACGGCGAATCCGGTGTACGGGTTTGATGATCCCATGGCGGGCATTCCGAATCGGCAGGCCAAGCTGCGGCTGGTGAAGGCGCTCCTGGCGCACGGTGCGAAGGTGAATCTTCGCATGACGAAACCGCAGCCGCAGTTCGCGGGCGGATATCTGGATGCCAATGGGGCGACGCCGTTTCTGCTGGCCGCGTCGGCGAACGATCTTGAGATGATGCACATCCTGCTGGACGCGGGCGCCGATCCCAAGATCCTCACCGCTACGAATGCGTCGGCGATCATGGCAGCGGCGGGGCTGAACCATTCGATCGGAGAGGACACCGTGACCGAAGCCCAAGCGATGGAGACAGTGAAGACGCTGCTGGATCTGGGCGTGGATCCGAAGGGCGAGACGACCTTCGGTGAGAACGCGCTGTTTGGACCGGCCTATCGCGGGTGGAATAAGCTCCTGGCGGAATTGATCGATCTGGGCGTGAATGTGAACGCGGTGAGCAAGGCGGGCGTGACGCCTTATTTGGCGGCGAACGGTAATGGCGACCGGCTGGGCGGCGTCCTATATAACAAGGAGGGCGCGGAGTCGCTGGTGAAGCATGGCGCCGATCCGAAGTTGGGACATCCGTGCGAGGCGCAGAACAAGTGCAGAGCGGAGCAATGATGCAAGCAGCAATGAAGACGGGCTGTCTCACGCTCGCGTGTTTTGCGATTTCCACGGTGGCGGCCAGTGCTGCCACGGACAATCCCGCCCACGCGCTCGTCACGAAGTACTGCGTGTCTTGTCACAACGAGAAGTTGAAGACCGCGGGACTGGCGCTGGATCGAGCTGACGCGGACAATCCTTTCGGCTCGCAGGAGACCTGGGAAAAGGTGATCGTGAAGCTGCGCAGCCGGTCGATGCCGCCGCCGAAACTTCCACGGCCGGATAACGCGACCTATGACAAGGTCGCCGGTTGGTTGGAGTCCGAAATCGATCGCGTGGCTGCGGCGCATGTGAATCCGGGCCGATCGGCGAGCTTGCATCGTTTGAATCGCGCCGAATATGCGAACGCGGTACGCGATCTGATCGCGGTTGAAGTGGATCCCAAGCAGGTGCTGCCCCCGGATGAACAAGCGTTCGGGTTCGAGAACAACGCCGAGGCGCTTTCGATGCAGCCGGCCTTGCTCGATCGCTACGTTTCCGCGGCTTCGCAGATTGCGCGCCGGGCCGTGGGCGATTCCACCATCCCGCCGACCTTCGTGCGCTATGGTGCATTGAAGGACAACGCGAATGACCAGACGTACCTGCGCCAGACGGACCGCCTGAGTGAGGACTTTCCGCTGGGATCCAAAGGCGGCGTCGCTGCGCGCCATTATTTTCCGGTGGACGGCGAATATGTCATTAAGATTCGTCTGCAGCGGGCTTGGGACAGCGACATCCGCGGTTTGAACGTGCCGACGCAGTTCGAAATGCGCGTGGATGGGAAGCGCATCTGGCAAACTACGCTGGGCGGAGGGAAGCCGCCTTCGAAGACGTTTATATTTGACGGCGACGAAGGACTGCAAGTGCGCGTGCCGATAAAGGCCGGCCTACATCAGGTGATGGCGACCATGCTGAAGACCGACGATCCGGAGCCTGAGGGCCCTGGGCCCGACCGCCTGCCTCTGTTCAGCCGCGCATCCGATAATTCGTCGTCCCCGATTGCCATCGCGGCGTTGTGGATTGGTGGTCCGTATGACGCGCAGGTGCCGGCCGATTCGCCCAGCCGCCGGCTTCTGTTCGCGTGTCATCCCGCGAGCGCTGCCGAGGAAACGCCGTGCGCAACCAAGATCGTGACGCGGTTGGCGCGGCGGGCATACCGTCGCGCGGCCACGGATGACGACGTCGCAACGCTACTCAGCTTTTACAAACGCGGCCGAGCTTCTGGGACGTTTGACGATGGGATTCGCGAGGCGCTGGAGCGCGTGCTGGTGAGCCCCGATTTTCTGTTCCGCATCGAATGTGACCCGGCGAGCGTTGCCCAGGGCTCAACGTATCGAATTTCCGATGTCGAGTTGGCGTCACGCTTGTCGTTCTTTTTGTGGAGCAGCATCCCGGACGATACATTGCTCGACCTGGCGATACGCGGGAAGTTGCACGAACCGGCCGTGCTGGAGCAACAGGTGGCGCGCATGTTCGCCGATCCTCGCGCGCGCACGTCATTGGTGCAGAACTTCTTCTCCGACTGGCTTGAGACGCGCAATGTGTGGCTGCTGAATCCGGACGGCACAAAGTTTCCATTTTTCGACGACAACCTGCGATCGGCGTTCGTAACCGAGACAGAGCTTTTTCTTGGCGCGCAATTGAAAGAGGATCACAGCGTGACCGATCTGTTGACGTCGGACGAGACTTTTCTCAATGAGCAGCTGGCGCGCCATTATGGAATTCCTAATGTGTATGGCAGCCACTTCCGGCGCGTGAAGCTGACGGATGAGAATCGCTTCGGGCTGCTCGGCAAAGCCAGCGTGCTGGCCGTCACCTCATACACCACGCGCACGGCGCCGACCATCCGGGGCAAGTGGCTGTTGGAAAATATCGTGGGTGCACCTCCTCCGGCGCCGCCACCCAATGTGCCGTCGCTCGAATCGAGCAACAAAGATGGTAAGCCGTTGTCGGTTCGCCAAATGCTCGAGATGCATCGCGCGAATCCGGTCTGCGCGAGCTGCCACGCGCGCATGGACCCGCTGGGGTTGAGCCTGGAGAATTTCGATGCCATCGGGCAGTGGCGTACCACCGATGCGGGCAACGCGATCGACGCGTCCGGCGTTTTGTTGGACGGCACGAAGGTGAATGGGCCGCGGGAGTTGCGTGCTGCTCTCATGGCGCAGGGCACGCAATTCGTGAACACGGTGACGGGCAAACTGCTGACCTACGCGCTGGGCCGTGGACTCGAATATTACGACGCGCCCACCGTGCGTGCGATCGACCGGGCGGCAGCGGCTGATGATTACCGGTGGTCGGCGATTGTTCTGGGTATTGTGAAGAGCCCGGAATTTCAAATGCGAATCAGTCAGACCAGACCCGCTGGAGTAGTGACAAGCGCCAGGAATCGAGGACAATAGAAGTATGTTCGTAACGAAGAAGGCCATCTCGCGGCGCACCGTGCTTCGTGCGGCAGGGACAGCCGTCGCACTGCCGTTGCTCGACTCCATGATTCCCGCCTTCGCGCCGGCCGATACCATCAAGCCCGTACGCCGCTTGGGCGTTGTCTATCATCCCAACGGCGTCATTTATGACGAATGGCTGCCGAAGGGCGCCGGTACATCCTATGAGCTCTCGCCGACGTTAAAAGGGCTGGAACCGTTTAAGGACAAACTGACCGTCGTTACTGGCCTGTTCTGCGATCCAGCGGAAGCGAACGGTGACGGCGGCGGCGACCATTCGCGCGCCTGCGGGTCGTTTCTTACTGGCGTGCACGTGAAGAAGTCGGACAGCAATGTCGAAAACGCCGTCTCGATGGATCAGATTGTCGCAAAGCACTACGAACGCGACACGCAGCTTTCGTCACTGCAAATGACCGCCGATGAAAACAGTCTGCTGGGGTCGTGCGATTTGGGCTACAGCTGCGCCTACAGCAGCACGCTCTCTTGGCTTACGCCGACGTTGCCTCTGATGGCGGAGAACAATCCGCGCGTACTGTTCGAGCGGATGTTCGGATCGAGCGACAGCACTGACCCGCGTGTGCGCGCGGCGCGCCTCAACCAGGACAAGAGCCTGCTCGATTCGGTAAGTGAGCGCGTGAATCAACTGCAGCACCAGTTGGGGGCTTCCGACAATCGCAAGATGAACGATTATCTCGCGTCGCTCAGAGACGTGGAACGGCGTATCCAGAAGGCGGAAGAGCAGAGTTCGAAGGAACTGCCCGACGTGGCGCAGCCCGCCGGCATCCCGGAGAAATTCGAGGACCATGTCCGGTTGTTGTACGACTTGCAGCTGCTGGCCTACCAATCCGACCTGACGCGCGTGATCACGTTCATGTACGGCCGCGAGCAGACCGGCCGGCCCTATCCGCAGATCGGGGTTCCCGAGCCGCACCACCCGCTCACACACCATCAGGGAAATCCGGAAAAGATGGCGAAATGTGCGAAGATTCAGCGCTATCATATCGCGCTTTTTGCCGAATATCTCGGGAAATTGCGAAATACTCCGGATGGCGATGGTTCGCTCCTGGATCACGTGATTCTGCTGTTCGGTTCGGGCATCAGCAACAGCGACCGGCACACGCACGGTCCGCTGCCGACATTTCTGGTTGGCGGCGGCGGCGGGACGCTGAAGGGCGGCCAGCACCTGGTATATCCAGAGCATACGCCGCTGACGAATCTTCATCTGACGTTGCTGCATAAGTTGGGCGTGCCCGCCGAGAAGCTGGGCGATAGTAACGGAGAGTTCAAGAACCTCTCGGAGCTGTCGTAAGCATTCTGCGGTCGTGCCCGTTCTGGCAACTTTCTCTCGCTCTTCTGCCTGGCGTCGCAACTCGGCTTCTCGGCTCCCTGATCGGGAATTCTTGCAGTTGCGCTCGCTAGATCAGAGACCGGCATATCGAGCGCCACCGAGAGCGGTAGACTAGTCGAGCGAGCCATGGCCCCCACCGATCGAATTTCCCGTGTAATTTTCGACTACGCCGCCAAAATCGGCGCCGCGCACGATCTGGATGATCTGCTCATACTCAATGCCGGCATGGCGCGCAGCCTAGTGGGAGCGGACCGCTGCAGTATTTGGCTGGTAGACGCGAAGAATAAGCAGCTGTGGACGAAGGTTGCCGAAGGCGTCGCCGCTTTGCGCATCCCCATTGGGCAAGGACTGGTGGGGGCCTGCGTGTCGCACAACGAGTCTATTCTCGTGAATGACGCTTCCCTCGATGAACGGTTCTTGCGAACGGTCGATCGCGAAACCGGCTACGTTACGAAATCCGTTCTCACCATGCCTTTGCGCGGCACCGACGGCAAGCCCGTGGGCGCGTTACAGGTGCTGAACAAGCCGGGTGGATTCTCGCCGGAAGACCTGGACTTGTTGGGATTGTGCAGCAGCTATGCGGCGTCGACGCTCGAGACGCAGCGGTTGCGCACGGAAGCGGAAATGGCGCAGCTTCTGCTGCGTGAAATGGAGATCGCGCGCGACGTGCAGCAGCACCTGTTGCCGCAGAACCAGCCGCCGATCCCGGGAGTCGACTACGCCGGCTTTTGCCGCTCGGCGGAGCTCGTGGGCGGCGATTATTACGATTTTCTCCCCATGCCCGAAGGCGGATTGTTTTTCACGCTGGGCGATGTTTCCGGTAAAGGAATTGCCGCGGCGGTGATGATGGCGAGCATACAGGCAACGCTGCGAGCGCAAGTGGTGCGGGCGCCCGTTTCGGTGGCCGCAGTGATCGGGGATTTGAACACGGCCGTGTATTCGTTTTCGACGCCCGAGAAATATTCGACGCTGTTTTGCGGCTCGCTGGACGTGCGAACTCGCAAACTGACCTTTGTCAATGCCGGCCAGGTTCGGCCCATGCTGTTGCGGTCGGGCACGGGCGAGGTGGAGCGTCTGGATGGCGGCGGATTTCCAGTGGGCCTGCTGGATTTTTCCGAATACGATCAAGGCGAGGTTTCGCTCCAGCCGGACGATGTGGTTTTGTGTTTGTCCGATGGCATCAGCGAGGCGACCAACGCGAAGAACGAAATGTGGAACGAGGCCGAAGTGGAGAAGATTGTACGGACGTGCCGCGGGCTGACGGCCCGCCAGTTGGTGGAGCGATTGGTAAGCGCGACCGACCGGTTCGCGGGAGAAGCGAAGCAGGCCGACGATATGACGGTGGTCGCGATCCGGATGCAAGACGCAATGTCGTGATCCGCCGGGCTTGGCCGTGTGATGCGGAAGAGCTTGCAATCGACTAGAATGGCTGTAACGCCTCTGTAATGTGTAAGGTATAAAATGCTCCCCATGGACGAAATCCAAATCCAGCGGACGCCTGGCTCCGCGAGCGACGTCACCGTCTTCACCCTCACTGGGCCTCTGACGATCGCGACGTTGTTTGATTTTCAGACCGCCGTTCGTCAGCCCGATCTGAAGAACACGATCATCGATTTTGCGGGCGTGCCTTACATCGATTCGGCCGGGTTGGGAATCGTGCTCAGCCACTGGGCGCACACGCAGCGAATCGGCGTGAAATTCGCCGCAGTCGCCATTTCCGAGCGAGTGAAAGTGCTGCTGGAAATGACCGGGGTCGCCAAGCTGCTGCCCATGTATCCAACCGTCGCCGATGCCGAACGGGCCTTTGCCACATCTTCGGTTGCATCCGTTTAGAGCGAGTCAACGCGACGCGCGATTGCGCTGAAACCGTAAAATATATTGCGTCACCGTTCGGCCGTTGTGCTAGTCTAATGGATTAGGTCCACTTCGGCAGGCTCTCTTTGATCAAGGATTACATCGCGCTCACGAAGCCGCGCATCACTTGGCTGATCCTGATGAGCACAGGCGTGGGGTACTTCTTCGGCGCCCAAAAGGGTTCACTTGGCTGGACGGGCTGGCATTTCGTAACGCTCATCCACACCATAATTGGAACCGGCTTGATTGCTTCGGGAACCGCCGCGCTCAATCAATGGTACGAGCGCGAGGCCGATGCCAAAATGCGGCGCACGCAGGCGCGTCCGTTGCCGGCCGGACGATTGGATGCGCGGAATGCGCTGGCGTTTGCGATCGCGATTTCGGCGGCAGGATTCGGAGAGCTATGGTTCGGGGCGAATCCGCTGGCGGCACTGCTCGGGCTGATCACGCTGCTCACGTATTTGTTCGTGTACACGCCTTTGAAGCAGCGCTCTCCGCATTCGACGACGATTGGCGCGATTCCGGGCGCGATGCCGCCGCTGATTGGTTTTGCCGCGGCCAACGGCCGGTTGACCTGGGACGCGTGGGTTCTGTTCGCGATTTTGTTCCTCTGGCAGTTTCCGCACTTTTACGCAATCGCTTGGATGTATAAAGACGACTACGCGCGCGCGGGCATTCGTATGTTGCCGGTGGTGGAGCCGGACGGCAAGTCGACCGCGGGGCGCATTCTACTGTATTCGATCGCGCTGATTCCGATCAGCCTGATGCCGAAGTTTTTTGCGATGGCCGGCAATATTTATTTGTATGGAGCGATTGCGCTGGGGCTCGCGTTCCTGTATTACGGCCTGCGCATTCGCTGGGATCGCACGCGGCAGCAGGCGCGGCGTGTATTGTTGGCGTCGGTAATTTATCTGCCGGTGCTGTTTAGCCTGATGTTATTTGACCGTCCCGCATGAAGCTGCTGTTGGCCGTTTTCGCTTTAGTGGCCGCGCTGGCGGCTTGTTCGCATCCTGCGCCAAAGCTCGAAGTCTTCGGCGATATCCCGCAATTTGAACTAGTAGCGCAAAATGGCCAGCCGTTCCACAGCCAAGCGTTAGCGGGAAAAATCTGGGTGGCCGATTTCATTTACACCACCTGTCCCGGTCCTTGCCCGCGCATGACGTCGCAAATGCGGGAAGTACAGGACGCTCTCCACGAGCTGCCGGACGTGCGATTGGTTTCTTTTACCATTGACCCGGCAAATGACACACCGCCGGTGCTTGCAGCCTATGCGAAAGTCCACGGCGCGTCGCCCGCGATGTGGTCTTTTCTGACCGGGCCGATTCCGACGCTGCAGATGCTGGACCGCGACGCATTCAAGCTCGGCAACATCGACGGAACGCTCCAGCACAGCACGCGCTTCGTGGTGGTGGATCGTCAGGGACAGATTCGTGGCTACTACGACACGTCGGAACCGACGGCGATCCAGAAAGTGATTTCGGACGTTCGCGTCCTAGACGCGGATCGCACTTGATGGACGTCCACTCGCTGCCGGCGGTGAACGCCACGCTCAATGGGATTGCGGCGGTTTTGCTGGCGATCGGCTACACGTTGATTCGCAAAAAGCGCATTCAGGCGCATCGGCGCGTGATGCTGACGGCGTTCGCGGTGTCCGTTGTTTTTCTGGCCTGCTACCTGATTTACCATTTCAACGCCGGCATTGTGTATTACCAGAAGACTGGATTTCTGCGCTACCTTTATCTGACGATCCTGACCACGCACACCATCCTGGCGGTGATTACGCCGGTGCTCGCCATCGTCACGCTGCGTCGCGGCTTGCGAATGGATGTGCCCCGGCATCGGGCTATCGCGCGCTGGACGTTTCCGATTTGGATGTATGTCAGCGTGACGGGCGTGGTGGTGTATTTGATGCTGTATCGCTTCTAGCGAGTTGCCAGAGCGCAGTCTTCGGGTGTGTGTTCCGGCGTAAACCCTAACCGATTCCAGTCGCGGTCAGCAGCGCTGCGAGCTTGGGCGGCTTCGGCCGGGCGGCCGATTTGCGAGAGCTTTGCCGCAGTCTGCTCGAACCATCGGGCGCGGGTTGCGGGTTCGATCAGCGGCGCGGTTCGCATCAGTTCGAGAACCTGATGCCATAGTGCACCGCCGTCTTCGCCGCGTTTCCATCGAAGGCGGGCGAGGGTGAGCAATGAGCGGCATTGTTCGGGATGCTCGAGATCGCGAAGAACGGCGCCAGCGGTGGTTGCGAGAGTCTCGGCGTCATGCTCGCGATTGGCGTCCAGATAGGCTTCGGCCAGTGCGCACTCGATCTCGGCGATGCGGCCGGCGCGGAGATAGACGGCGTCTTTGGCGAGCCGCAACGCTGCTTCGAAATGCTGGATGGCCTCGGTGGGTCTGGCGCTCAAGAGCGCAATCTCGCCTCTGCCGAGGAGTAAGGACTCGCGCTTCGACGGTGACACGTCTTCTTCGCCGGGCAATACCGATTCGGCTTCGGTGAGGCGCCCGGCCTTGCGCAACATCATTGAAAGCGTCAAACGATGGCTGGCGGCTAATGCCCGCAAACCGCGACTCTCAAGGCGTGCCAGCGATTCGCGCAACAGGTCCACCGCCGGTTGCCAGCGGCCGGACTTCCAGACCGTCTGTCCCAGGGCTGCGAGCTCCTGAAGCGGGCGTGCCGCCTGTGAATCGCGGGCGAGAGCGGCTCGCTGGATATCCGCAGCTTGGTCGACATCCCCCAAACCGCGCTCCGGCAACCCCATCAGGAACCGGCACTCGGCCCGGCTGCGAAGCAGCACGGCGCGGTCGTGATCATGGGCCGGATTAAACGGACATTCCCGCAGAGCGCAATCCAATTCGTCGAGCGCGAGTTCGAAGCGCCTGTGATCGACGTGCATGCGGCCGATCGCGCCCCGAATGGAGTGAGCCTCTTGGCGGTGTTCCGGCTGATTGAGCGCTTTAGCGAAGGCGGCGATCGAGGCCTCATACGATTGCTCCGACTCACTGGCGCGCTGCATGTAGTGATACAGGTTTTGCAAACCCATCCGAGCGTTGGCTTCGAGAATTGGATCGAAATCGCCCGAGCCCAAGTATTCCAGGCTCTTCTTCAAATGGATTTCGGCCTCCGGCCAGCGCTTCACGCGGAGCAACGCGAACCCGAGCGACGTATGATGCAACGCCATCCGCTCAGGCCGCTGCTCGTCGCCATCGATCGCTTCTTGTAGAGCGCGCTCCAGCAATTCCACTTCGCCTTCCAGATTGCCTGGCACTGCATTTGGCTGTGGCATCGCCGTGGAACTTGCCGCTGCGCAGAGCCGCGACGTAGCTTTTTCCTTTGGCGCTCCAAAGGACGAGATGCAACAGGCGAGCACCGTCCAGTTCGCCGGCCGGTATTAAATTCGCGAGCGAATCCACCACGAAGATCAGGGTTAGCGTGCCCAGAACCTCCCAATATTGCTCCCAAGCGCTCCCGGGTGCGGCGAGCAGCAGCGAGAAGAAGCCCAGTCCGGCGATGATCGAGATCAGCGGCCCGCACAGAACGATGAAAACCATGTTCCAGCGCACACCTTCTTCGGAGCCGGGAATGCATCCCACGTATCCGCTTTGCACGAAGAGCCGCTTCCACTGCCATTGGAGACGGCGGCCCGTTTCGGGATGGTTCCAAATCAGCAGCGGCCCGATCGAGATGCTCCGGACGCGAAATCCGACGGCCCAGGCGGCCAAGGTATGGCCGAGCTCGTGTACGGTGATGTCGGCGAGAGACCCGCAGAACCAGATCAGCAACATCCAAGGACGGAACCTGGTGGCCGCTAGTCCCAAGCTTTCGCCTTGGCGCAGCATGAACCCCCAAGCGAAGATCAATAAGGCGCCAGAAATGGGCGAGATCCACCAGGGCGCTGACCCCTCGCGCTTTTTGTGACCCTGCGGTTGTTCCTTGGGCGGCCCGGCTAACGCGAAGAGGACGAAGATGCCGGGCACCGTGAGCCAGGGGAATCCGGCGACGATGAGCAGCAGAGCGGCGATGGTGGCGACCCAGGAAGTCCACGGTTTGGCGCATTTCATCGCGAAGCTAGCGCCGAGAGAAACGACGCCCGTCAGGAGGCCAAGGCCCATCCCAAAGCCGAGAAGATTGATCAGCGACCAAGGCATGAAGGGCAGAGCTATGGCGAATGGTCCGCAGGTGAAGAGAACCCAGCGTGCCCGATCTTGCCGGGAAGCCATGTTCGGTATATCGGCGGGCGCGGGGCGCTCCTCCATCCTTAGTTCGCGTACCGTATTCCTTGTATGCTGAATTGATGTCTGCACGCACTAAAGGCCACCTGACAGCGCATACCGCCGCGGCTGGTTGAGCTTCGAAACTGAGTCCAAAGGTTTTGGACCAAGTGCTCGCCCGGATCCCACGCTGGGCGAACCAAAACGTGCTGGTTGGGTTTGACACGTCGGACGATGCCGGCGTGTACAAGCTGACGCCGGAGTGTGCCTTGGTGCAGACCATCGATTTCTTTACGCCGATCGTGGACGATGCTTACACGTTCGGTGCGATCACGGCTGCCAACGCGCTGAGCGACGTTTACGCGATGGGCGGACGGCCGATTTCGGCGCTATCGATTTTGGCGTGGCCGGTCGCGGGGGATCTCGACGAACTGGCGGAGATCCTGAAGGGCGGGGCGGAGAAGATTCACGAGGCCGAATGCGCGCTGTTGGGGGGCCACAGCGTCAAGGATGAGGACGTGAAGTTTGGCTACGCTGTGACGGGGACCATTCATCCGGATCGCATCAAGACCAACGCCGGCGCTCGGGCGGGCGACGCGCTAGTGTTCACCAAGCGCCTAGGAACCGGCGTGATTTCGACAGCGCTGAAGAAGGGAATCGCGAAGGATGCCGATGTGGACGCGGCGGTGCGATCGATGCTGACCCTTAACCGCAGAGCCTGTGAAATGATGCTCGCGTTCGATGTGCACGGATGCACGGATGTAACCGGGTTCGGGCTGATCGGGCATGCGCGCGAGATGGCGCTGGCAAGTAAGGTGACGATCGAGATCGATCCGAAGGCAGTGCAATTCCTGCCGGGCGCGGTGGAATATGCCAAAGCCGGCGCGATTCCGGGCGGGTTGCACAATAATCGCGAGTTCGCGGCATCGTGCGTGGAGGGGACGTCTGAGTTCGACGACTTGCTGTATGATCCGCAGACTTCGGGCGGGTTGTTGATCGCGCTTCCGGAAGCTGACGCGGCGCGGCTAGAAACGAAACTGCCCGACGCTTATCGCATCGGGCAGGTAACGGTACAGCAGGGTAAACCGATCAGGTTGCTTTGACCGCTCCCTTGGCCCTTAACAGGGCATCCGGTCGCGGCTCGGTTTGCTTACTTCGCTTCTTCGGCCGTGATACCGCCCTGGGCAGCCGCTGCGGCAGCCTTGGCGGCCTTGGCCTTCTTCGTGTCGAGCGCCTTCTGAACCCACTTGTCGGCGGAATCGATGTCAGCCTTATATTGATCGGCGGAATCGTCCAGATCGGCCTTCTCGCGGATCAACAGGTTCATATAGGCCATGGCGTCGTCATAGTTCGGATCGATATCGAGCGCCTTCTGCAGGTTCTTGATGCCATCGTCGATGACGGCGCTGTATTTCTCCTGCAGGTCGGCCTTGACCTTCTTGTCCTTCAGTGGGCCGGGCTCTTCGGGCTTCAAACCGAGGTCGGCGCGAGCTCGCATCCAAGCGGCGTACCATTTGATCCAATCGATCACCGCCAGGCTGTAGAAGCCTTCCTTGTTCTTGGGATCGGCCGCGATCAGCTTGAGGTCCCATTCCTTGGATTCGTCCAGGGTCTTGAGCTTCTGATCCAGGTCGGGCATGCTCTGGGCCTGCTGATAGCTCAGCGAGGCGAGCGAGGCGAGCGCGGTGGTGTCCGAGGGGCTCTTTTCAAGCACCTTCATGAACTCGTCTTTGGCTTCTTTGGCGAGCTGGACGTTCTCCGGCGATACGGCGCCCGGAATGTACTGGCTCATATAGGCGGTGGCCAGGTACAGACGCGGCATGGTGTTGTCCGGGTCGAGCTGCACCGCGGTCTTGAAGTCGTCCACGGCTTCGGTGTACTTGGCGCCTTTGTAGGCCTGGACTCCATGATTGAGGGCGTCGCGCGACTTAAGTTTGTCGCAGCCCGTTGCGAAGAGAATCAGCAGTGCGATTCCCGCTACCAGAAATGTGCTCTTCATAACCTTAGACCTTTAGGCGTTTCGATATTCGAGCACGGGCGCGCGGCAGACGCCCGAGTCCGTGCTCACACGCTTTAGTTTCCCGACTCCACTTTCGGCGTCATGAGGCCGACCTTATCCATCTGGGCGCCCTTGGCGATGTCAATAGCGCGAGCCACGGTCTGATACTCCAGATCGGGGTCGCCTTTGACGAACACCACGCGTTCGGCGCGCGTCTTGAAAATCTCCTCGAGACGAGGGCCGAGCTTGTCCATATCGGTATCCTCGTTGTTGATGTGCATCTTCTTGTCTTTGTCGATGATGATGACTACCGTGCGATCCTGATCGGGCGGCGGCTGATTTTTCTTATCCGGGGGTTCCGGCGCCAGCGCTTCCAGACCATGCGGCGTCAAGGGTGTGATGACCATGAAGATGATCAGCAGCACCAGCAGAATGTCGATCATGGGCGTCATGTTGATATCGCATCGTGGCCCGCCCTTGGAACCGCCCACTGCCATTGCCATAGTAGATAACCTCGCTTGTTCTTAAAATCTTTTGCTACCGCTTCCTTACGGTCGCGGCTCGGTTTTGAACCGGTCGCGGCACGCCGCGGCTCGACTGCTAATTCGTAGCTTGCGCTTTGGTCTTGTCGTGCGGCTCTTCGGTGATCAAACCGATTTCGCTCGTTCCGGCCGCGCGCAGATTGTCGACGACGTCCTCTACCGTTTCATAACGTGCGCGGGCGTCGGCTCTCACATAAACGGTCTTGTCCACTTTGTTGGTGAGCAGGTCGCGAACCCTCTCGGGCAGTTGATCGGGCGTGAGTTTCACGTTCCCGGGGCTGAGGAATACGCTGCCATTGCGGGTGACCGAAATGAGGATGGCGTCTTCCTTGTCGGCGGCTTGCATAGTGATGGGATTCTTGGTCTTCACCAGGTCCACGCTAACGCCCTTAGTGAGCATGGGCGTGATGACCATGAAGATGATCAGCAGCACCAGCATGACGTCCACCATGGGCGTCACGTTGATGTCGGCTACGGGTGGCGGAGCTTTCTTTTTTTCCATTTCTGACTCCTTGTCAACGGAGGAGCGCGGACCCTCGAACGTGTGGTCCAGGCCGCGCCCCTTCCGAATTCAACTCGCGGTCTTTTCGAATCTTACTTGGTGGTGGCGGCTCGCCCCGAGCGCTTCAGGAAGTAGTCCAGAAGCTCGGAGCTGGAGTTGCCCATTTCCACGTCGAAGGCGTCGATGCGGTTGGTAAAGTAGTTGAACGCCCACACCGCGGGGACGGCCACGAACAGTCCGATAGCGGTGGTGACGAGGGCTTCAGAAATACCGCCCGCGACAGCGCCCAAACCGGTGGACTTCTGCGTGGAAATGCCCTGGAACGCGTGGATGATGCCGACCACAGTGCCGAACAAGCCCACGAAGGGGGCCGTGGAACCGATGGTTGCCAGTCCACTGACGCCGCGCTTCAGCTCGGCGTGCACGATGGCTTCGGAGCGTTCGAGAGCGCGCTTGGAAGCGTCGATTTCTTCACCCGAGATTTCCGAGCTCAACTGATGCGCGCGGAACTCCTGCAGACCGGCCACGACAACCTTAGCCAAATGGCTCTTGCTGAAGCGGTCGGCGATTTTGATAGCCTCATCCAGCTTACCTTCGCGCAGCGCGCCCGCGACGGCGGGAGCGAACTGCCGCGACTGCTTACGGGCGCCGTTGTAGGCAATGGCGCGATCGATCATAACTCCGATCGACCAGGCCGACATGAAGAACAGCAAGATCACCACGATCTTGGCCGCCCATCCCATGTTGTCCCACATACCGCGCACGTCGAAATTGACAGCTTGGTCTTGCAATAGCATGAACGACCATACTTGTAATTGTAGAAACATCTGATTCTCCTGCGAGTTGAATTTAAACTTCTAAGAGCTTAGCGTAAAATTGACTTCGATCGTGGTGACAACTTCCACCGGCTCGCCGTTGAGGAGGGTCGGCTTATACTGCCACTGCGAAACCGCTTGTTTGGCTGCTTCCACCAGCAGCGGATGGCCGCTGACGAGCTGCAAATTCTGAATGGAACCGTCCTTGCCGATGATCGCGGTGAAGCGCACTACGCCCTGAATGCGGGCTTGCTTAGCCAGCGGCGGGTAAAGCGGAGT
The DNA here is from genome assembly GCA_963772905.1 of Bryobacterales bacterium. Taxonomy (GTDB): domain Bacteria; phylum Acidobacteriota; class Terriglobia; order Bryobacterales; family Bryobacteraceae; genus Palsa-89. The sequence goes on from CAVYZD010000004.1 coordinate 859,915, forward strand.
GACCTTGCGGATCAAGTTGGCTTGCTGCACGTTGCCGCCGACGCGGATGCGCTGCGGAGTAACGGGTTTGTTTTCCTTCACCGGCGGGGGCGGGGGAGCGGCGCTTGGAACGCCACCCAGGATTCCACCGAGTACGCCACCAGGGCCGCCACCGGGCATTCCACCAACCACACCACCGACCACTCCGGAGCTGGAGGGCGGAGGAAGCTCTTCTTCCTTGATGTTGGCGATATCTTTGGGAATGGTCTTGGGCGCCATCAGCTTACCGGCGTCGAACTGGCGCGGGATGGCCTTGACGATCTTGGGCGGCGCGGGCGGGGGAGGCGGCGGGGGAGGAGGCGGCGGCGGCGGAGCCGTTAAGAAACTGGTCAGCTGAGCGCGGGGCAGCGTGTCGGTGTAAATCAGCGGAATCAGGATCACAACCAGAATCACCAAAACCTGAGTTCCAAACGACAGAAACACCGACCAGGTCTTGTTTGTCTTCGCGGTGCTCACAAAACTTTGCTCAAACATGCCTCACCTCGTTCCCCAAAAGTACCTTCCAAATTTGCGCAGAAATCATCATACACGCTTCAAGCCGTTATTTCACCTTCGCCCGGCTGCGTGGCGGGGGCGCGCCCTTGCTGGATCGCGGGTTGGATACGGGCGCCTTGGCCGCAGCCACCGGCGCTGGAACCTCGGGACCCTTGCGGGCCGAAACAGCTGGGCCTCCGCCCCTCGACGATCGCTTCCGACCCTCCAGGAAATTATGCCAGAAGATCAGGATTGGACTTGCAATAAAAACCGATGAGTACGTACCAACGACAATGCCGCACACCAGCGCGAAGGCGAAACCGTTCAGCACCTGGCCGCCAAAGATGAACAGCGCGAGCGCGGTGAGCAGCGTCAGCCCGGAGGTGAGCACCGTACGGCTCAAGGTCTGATTCACGCTCTTGTTGATGAGCGGCTCCAGTTCTTCACGCCGCAGGATCTTGAGGTTTTCGCGGATGCGGTCGAAGGTGACGATGGTATCGTTCATCGAATAGCCGACCAGGGTCAACAGCGCCGCCACCACCGTCAGCGTGATCTCTTTGTTGAACAGCGAAAATAGCCCGATGGTAATGAGCGTATCGTGGAATACAGCGATGACGGCCGCCGCGCCATAGATCCATTCAAACCGGAACGCAATGTAGACCAGCATCCCGCCCAGCGCGTACAGCACAGCCAGTACGGCCTTACGCTGCAACTCCTTGCCGATGGTGGGGCCGACCACGTCGGTGCCGACGACCGCGACCGTATCGGCGTAAGTCTGCTGCTTAAGTACGTTGATAATCTGGGGCGTTACTGCTGGTACTGACCGCAGATCATCCAAATTACGGATCAGGCCGGAATGCTGCTTCCGGTAGTCCATGATGTTGCCAGCCAGAGTCGCAAGCTGTTGATCGGAGGTGGGCACGCCGGCCGCAGCCAAACCATCGCGGATGTGATCGGCCAGCGCTTGCGCGCCACCGGCGTTGATGTTGTACTTGCCGTTGGACGGCACGCCGAAAGCGGCCGTGAGACGATCCACGATCTTCTGCCGGGCGGCCTGCAGCGCGGTATCTTCGAGCGCATCGATGCCGATGATGTCGTCCTGCTTGCCGGAAACTTCTTGCACCTGCACCGGAAGAGCGCCGGAGAGTGTGGCGCGCACCTTGTCGACGGGCGGGCGGTTGGCAAAAGTTACGGTGATCAGCGCTCCCCCCCGGAAGTCGATGCCGTAGCGCGGTCCCCCTTTGACTGCCAAACTCACGAATCCAGCCGCCGTGAGGATGAGGGAGAGGATGATGAACGGCCACTTTTTGCCGAGAAAATCAAAGTCGGTGTGCTTGAATAATTCCATGTAACCTGTCGCAGCGCCAGCATCCAGTAAAGTTAGACACCAGCTTGCGGGAAACAGTTCCCGCTGTTACGCTTCAACTCATCAAATACTTAAAGCCTCGACCAGCCGCTTACCGGACAACTCGAAGTCGAAGATGGTCCGGGAGACGAAGACAGCTGTAAATAGGTTTGCTACGAGGCCGATCACCAGGGTAACCGCAAAGCCCTTCACGGGGCCGGTCCCGAAGATGAACAGAAACGCACAAGATACCACGGTGGTAACGTGCGTGTCGATAATTGTCAAAAACGCCTTGGAGAAGCCGGCATCCACGGCGGCCACCACGGCCTTGCCGGCCCGCAGTTCCTCGCGGATGCGCTCAAAAATCAGGACATTGCTGTCCACGGCCATACCGATGGTCAGAATGATGCCCGCGATGCCGGGCAGAGTTAAGGTGGCGTCGAAGTAAGACAGGGCCGCGATCAGAATGACCGCGTTCAGAACCAGCGCCAGAGTCGCGTTGATCCCAGCGCGCCGGTAGTACATCAACATGAAGAGAACGACGACGGCGACGCCGGCGATGCCAGCACGGAACCCTTCCCGGATGGAATCGGCGCCGAGCGACGGACCGACGGTCCGCTCTTCCTCATATTTCACGCCGGCCGGGAGCGATCCAGCGCGGAGGTTCAGAGCCAGGTCCGCGGCCTGCTCTTGCGAGCTCGCACCGGTGATGACGCCTGTGTCGCTAATTTTGCTTTGGATGGTGGCCACTTCGATCGCAATGCCATCCACCACGATGGCGGCTTTGTTTCCGACATTGGCCGCCGTGTAGGCCTCGAAAATCTTTGCGGCTTGTTGGGTGAGCACGAATCTGGTTTCCCAGCCATTGGGACTGCTGTTCAGGGAGTTGCCTTGTGACGCGCTGGCGTCGCGAATGTCGGTGCCGTGCACGACGGCGCTGCGCGATACCAGGTACCATTCCTGCTGGCCGCCGCGTACCTCGGTGGGGACCAGCTTGGTGTTCAAGGGCAGAATGCCGCCATGCTTGGTGAGCGCTTCCTCGCGGCTCGCGAAGGGACCGTCCTTCACTTCATCCCATTCGAGCACTGCCTGGGTCTGCAGCAGTTGTTTGACGTGCGCGGGGTCGTCGACGCCGGGAAGCTGCACCAGCAACTCCGCTTCGGCATCGCTGCGCCCAGTGGGTTGCACGGACGATTCGGCCAGGCCCAGAGCGTTGATCTTGCGCTCGATGGTGGCCATGGTCTGGGTCATGGTGTCCTGCCGGAGCTTGAGCGCTTCGGAGGGCTTCAAGGTCAGCTTGTAGTCGGTGGAATTGATCGCGGTCGGGACCCAATCGCCGAACTGTTCGTTGACGATGTTACGAAACGCGGCGCTTTTGTCGGAAGGAATACCCTTGGCGTCGATCTCGATTTTGTCGGCGTCCTCGAGCGTTGCGGGATCGTTGCGCGTGAGATCGGTGGAGGTCGGGATGGAGTCCTTCTGAAGCTCCTGCCGCAGGCGTTCCATGGTGTTGTCGGCGTATGCCTTGAAGGCGTCCTGGAGTTGGACCTGCATCACCAGTTGCGTACCGCCGCTCAGGTCGAGCCCGAGGTGAATATTCTTGTGCCAGTTGGCGAGCAGCTCGTCTTTGGATTTGGGAAGCCCGATGATGCCATACAGGCACACCAGGATGACCGCGACGATGATGACGGCCTTGATCTTGATGTTGCTAGTCATTGGTTGTTGATACCGTCTCCCTTGGCCCTTAACAGGGCGACCGTCGCGGCTCGGTTTTCCGTGCGACGCAGGGGAATCACTTCTATTTCTCTGCCTTCTTTTCTTCCGGGACCAAGCCCGACACGGCACTGCGCGCCACTTGCAGCTTGATGTTGTCCGGCTTCACTCGCAGTATCAGCGTATCATCATTGTTCACGCTGATGATGGTCCCGATGATCCCGCCGGTGGTCAACACCACGGCGCCGTTTTCCAGCGTCTTGAGCATCTGCTGTTGCTGCTTTTTCTGCCGCTGCATGGGCATGAAGACCAGCAGATAAAAGATGGCGACCAGGGCCAGCGGCAACAACAAACCCATCACCGGGTTGGAGCCCGTGGATTGTTGCAACAGTACGAACGCGAACAATGTCATTGTCAACAGCCACTCATCAGCTAATCATCATTACAGATTGGAATCAAGGAGTACGGCAGCGGAGGAACCGATTTCATTCTACCGCCGGTTTGCGGACGCTGTCTAAAAAAGCCCGAAATCTCCCAAGCAGTATAGCCTCCCTCATTTGGCGCATTATGTCAAGGTAGTACTTCAAATTGTGGATCGTGGCGAGCGTGGAGAACAGCATTTCGCCGGCCTGGAAGAGGTGGCGCAGGTAAGCCCGCGAGTAAGTACGGCAGGTAATGCAGTGGCAGTTGGGGTCGATGGGAGCCGGGTCGTCCTTGTACCTGGCTTGCTTGATAATCACTCGTCCGACGCTGGTGAAGAGGCAGCCGTTGCGGGCGTTGCGCGAGGGCAGAACGCAGTCCATCATGTCGACTCCGCGGGCGACGTACTCGGGAAGCTCCTCAGGCATGCCGACACCCATGACATAACGCGGCCGGTCGGGCGGGAGGAGGGGAGTGGTGGCTTCGGTCATTTCCAGGCTGAGCGAGCGCGGCTCGCCGACCGAAAGTCCACCGATAGCGTAGCCGGGCGCGTTGAGTTCGAGAAGCTCGGTGGCGCAGTCGCGACGGAGGTCGGCGAACATGGAGCCCTGAACGATGGGGAAGAGGGCCGAGCAGGCGGGGGCGTCGCTGGTTCGTTGTTCGAAGTACCGGTACGCGGCGCGGGCCCAGCGGACGGTGCGGCGCATGGCCTGGTCGGCGGCTTCGTGGCTCGCGGGATATTCGAGGCATTCGTCGAGCGGCATCATGATGTCGCTGCCGAGGGCGAGCTGGACGTCGACGGTGGATTCGGGGGTGAACATGTGCGCGTCGCCATCCAGGTGCGATCGGAACAGCACGCCTTCTTCTGAGATCTTGCGGAGATCGCTGAGGCTGAAGACCTGGAAGCCGCCGGAGTCGGTGAGGATCGCGCGCGGCCAGGACATGAAACGGTGCAAGCCGCCGAGTTTGCGGATGAGTTCGTGGCCGGGGCGGAGGAACAAGTGATAGGTGTTGGCGAGGATGATTTTGGCGTCGAGGTCGGATTCGGATTCGCCGGCCAGATCGCGCTGCATGACGCCCTTGACGGTGGCCTGCGTTCCGACGGGCATGAAGACGGGAGTTTCGATGATGCCGTGCGCGGTGTGGATGCGGCCGGCGCGGGCGCCAGTATCGGGGCAGACGGCTTCGAGTTCGAAACGCACTATTTCAATGTAAGGGAGGACGCCGTTGCGCTGCGCCGGCACCTCCGATTTTGTTAGTCTCCCTCATAAGAGCTTTCTGAAGGCGATGAAACCCATCCGGAACATAGTCACGCTTGTGGCGGCCATGTTGTGCTTGGGGCTCGCGAGCTGCATCGACCCTGATCGGCTATCAATGACTAGAGAAGGGCGGGAAACTCGCTTAGTAAACGACAGTCCTGAAGTGGAACGAATGCTTTCAATAGAGAAGGCTCGCGATGACGAAGCCGAAAAATTGTGGGACAAGCACCTAAACAGGGAAGAGGCGATCACACGCGTCTTAGATGCGCATTTGAATCCCGAGCGCTACGCACCTGGCCGCAAGGAATTTCTCTCAGCCATGTCCCAGCAGCCAGGAGTTATGGTTCCAGAGAAAACCTATGTACGCGTTCTTGCAGGTTCCGGGGCCATGTGTAATCTCGAACCCGTCTATACGTTCACCTTCGTCAAAGTCCGCATTACAAGTGGTCCTCTTCGGGGGCTTGAGGGGTGGGCGTGCCAGTGGGATGTCCCCGGGGTGTACGCAATGCCCTAAGCCCTCACGGTGGACTACAGCGCCAGCACATCACCGCGAACGCTTTTTGTGCTGGATATGCGCAATAACCTCGTCGGCGGGGACCGGTTTCACCCTGCCGCTCTCCAGATCGTCGTACGGGCTGTCGAGCATTTCACGCGTTTGCGCAAGCTCAGGAGAGTAACCGGCGAAGGCATCCTCGATCAGCTCCTCGACCGGACGTCCTGTCTCTCTGACCCACTGGTCAATCTTGGCTTGCAGTTCGGGCGCGAAATGTACTTCCATGACCTCAAGGTTACGCCGCATGGCGGCCGCGCGGCAAGCCTGGGGTAACATGAGAGTTCAACTTACATTCCTAACTTTCAATGGCTCTTCGTTTCTACAACACTCTCACTCAGCAAGTGGAACCGTTCACGCTGCTCGAAGGCAACACCGTACGGATGTACACGTGCGGTCCGACGGTTTACAACTTCGCTCATATCGGCAATTTTCGGACGTTCACGTTCGAGGACATTTTGCGGCGCTGGCTGCTGTATCGAGGCTTCCAGCTCGATCATGTGATGAACATCACCGACGTGGACGACAAGATCATCCGCAACGCGCTTGCCGAGCATAAGTCGTTGGCCGAATACACGGCGACCTATACGCGGGCGTTCCTGGACGACTCAGCGGCGCTCCGGCTGCAAAGGCCCGAGCGCATGGTGAAAGCCACCGAGCACATCCCTGAGATGGTGCGCGCCATCGAGCAACTGGCCGAGCGCGGTTTCACGTACCAAAGCGACGGATCGGTTTACTATCGCATCGCGAAGTTTCCCGGCTACGGCAAGCTCTCGCACAACGATTTCAGCGGCATTCGCGCCGGCGCGCGGGTGGACGTCGACGAATACGATAAAGCAAACGCTCGCGATTTTGTTTTATGGAAAGCGCCCAAGGACGACGAGCCGTTTTGGGACAGCGCGATCGGTCCGGGGCGGCCGGGCTGGCACATCGAGTGTTCGGCTATGGCGATGAAGTACCTGGGTGAAACGCTGGACATTCATGCAGGCGGCGTCGATTTGATTTTTCCGCATCACGAGAACGAGATCGCACAGTCGGAAGCCATCACGTCGAAGCCGTTCGCGCGCTTCTGGCTGCACTCGGAATTCCTGAGCATCGAAGCGCAGAAGATGTCGAAATCGGCGGGGAATTTCTTTACGCTCCGCGATCTGCTGGCCGACGGCTACCATCCCGAGGTGGTTCGGTACCTGCTGACGTCGGTGCCGTATCGCAAAAAGCTCAACTTCAGCGTCGAGGGATTGAAGGCCGCGGCGACGGCGATCGACCGTTTACGAAACTTCAAGCTGCGCTTGGAAACCGACAAGTATTTGGAAGGCACAAACGAAAAGATCCTGGCGCGAACCCACCAGGCGGTGCGGCAATTTGAAGAAAGCCTGGACGACGACTTGAACACCGCCGAAGCGCTGGCCGCTCTGTTCGAATTCGTGCGCGACGCCAATACTGCGATGGACGCGGGTGAATTTCGCGCGGGCAATGCGGCGCCGGCGCTCGATCTACTCGCCCGTTTCGACCGGATTTTCGCGGTGCTCGAACCAACGCAGGCCGAAGGCGGGCTGTCGGATGCGCGGGTGGAAGAGCTGATACAGGAACGCAACGCGGCCAAAAAGGCGCGCAACTTCGGGCGGTCGGACCAAATCCGGCAGGAGTTGATGGACGCGGGCGTCGTATTGGAAGACACTAAAGAAGGAACGCGCTGGAAGAGGAAGTGAGCCTAGCTGGATGTGAATCATGAATATCGAAACGAAAGTGGTGCATGCCGGCGACCGGAAGAAGAACCCAGAGACGCCTGGATCGTTTGTTCCTTCGTCGACGCCCATCTACACGGCGACGACGTACATCTACGAAGAAACCGCCAAGCTCGATCGCGTGCTGGGCCGCGAAGAAGCGGGCTTTTGCTACGGCCGTTACGACAATCCGACGCGCACCGGCCTGGAAGAATTGCTGACCGAGCTCGAAGCCGGATCGAGCGCGCAAGTGTGTTCATCGGGGATGATGGCGATCCATGTGGCGCTGCTGGCGGCACTGACGGATCGGCGCAAATCGGTGCTAGCCGCGAACGCGTTGTACGGCGCCACGACCACGCTGCTGACGCAGGTGCTGGAACCGATGGGGGTCTCGGTGGATTTCGTGGACATTTGCGATCTGGCGGCTGTAGAGCAGAAGATCGCTGAAACGAAACCGGGCTGCATCGTCATGGAGACGATTTCGAATCCGCTGTTGCGCGTAGGCGATTTGGACCGGATCGCGGAACTGGCCCGGACGGCGGGCGCCGCGCTGCTGGTGGACAATACGTTCGCAACGCCGCTGCTGATTCGTCCGATCGAACACGGCGCGAGTTTTTCGGTTCATAGCTTGACCAAGTTTCTCGCGGGGCATGGCGACGTTTTGGGCGGAGCGGTGGTCACCGATGCGGGACACGCTGATGTAGTCAGGACTCTGTCGCGAACCATGGGCCCAGTGTTGGGGCCCTTCGAGAGCTTCCTAACGATGCGCGGGATCAAAACCTTCGCGTTGCGCATGGAGCGGCAGTGCGCGAACGCCTGCCGCATCGCGAGTTGGCTGCAATCCCATCCAAGGGTCGCACGCATCCACTATCTGGCGGATCCGAATCATCCGGACGCCGCCGTTATTCGCCGGCTGCTGCCGGAGGGTCTGTACGGCGCGCTGGTGCCGTTCGAAATCAAGGACGCGGCCAAAGAAGACGTATTCCGTTTCATGGACAAGCTGAAGCTGGTGGTGCGCGGCACCTCGCTCGGCGACGTTCACAGCTTGCTGCTTTATCCGGCCATCGCATCGCATCGCGAGATCGCGCCCAAGCAGCGCCAGCGCATGGGAATCAGCGACGGCCTGGTGCGATTATGCGCGGGGATCGAGGCGGTGGACGACATCATCGCCGATCTCGACCAGGCGTTAAGTTAGCGCCACTTTTTCAATTTCGGCCAGAGCTGCTCCCACGAACCGAATTGGGAGCGCTTGCAGATAAAGACGGGGATCTCTTTCTCTAGAGCGTAGGGATTGTCGGCGGATGTGCCCACGTATTCCACCTCGGCCCAGTACTTCTCCAAAACTTCCTTGCGATCGTCGAGAACGATCATGCAGTTGCCGGAGTAGCCGCGCGGTCCCCAAAGAAACCAGGTTTGATGGCCGCTAAGAGATCGCGGCAGACCGTAGCGGCGACCCAGGAAATCGATGGCGGCGGCCTGACCGTAATCCTGTGCGAAGATCCCGCAATCGGCGCGTTCTGCCGGTCGGAGCCGATCGTAAGCTTGCGCGGTTTCGGCTACGATTTCGTCCCACCCGAACTGATCCGCGTACCATTGCGGCAAAGCGGCTCGCTCGTGTGCGTGCTCCATCACGGGCAACTTGAAGGGCAGGCGTCGCGCGTACGCAAGGAAGCTATCGGGTGAGAGAACCGGCACCACGATGGGAGCCAGATAGGCGCCGGCGATGAGCAGCACTGCGACAATCGCGGGTTTCAGCCAGCTCAGCTTCGGGCGGCTTAGCGCAGTTTCGATCACCAGCGCGCCTGCGGCCAGAAGCATGGGATAAATCGGCGCGAGGTAGTAATTCTTACCGTGGACCGTGAATAGTACGGCGTAGCAAACCAAGTAACTCCAGCCGAGGAAACGATACGGCTTCAGCCGCGGTGAGACGAAAAGCGCGATTAGCCCAGTGATCCACATCGGCGCTGTCAGCGGGTTGACCAGGAGCGTCTGCTGAACGAAATAGTCGAGTGGCCCAAGAACAACGTCGCGGCCGTCAGCCTTGATGTTTCGCATTAGTTGCAGGAACGGCCAGTCATAATGCACGTTCCAAAGTAAGTTTGGGAGGAAGATCAGAAAAGCCGCGAGGCCGCCTAGCCAAATCCATTTGTTCAGGAAAACGCGGCGTTGCTCGGTGAGCAGCAGACCGAGAACGATGCCGAAAGCGAATAGCGCGATGGTGTACTTTTCTTCCAGGCCAAAACCCGCGAGTACGCCGAACCAGAGCCAGTTGCGGGGCTGATCACGCTTAGCGGCGAGAATCGCGAAGTATGCGCAACCCATCCATAGGTTCGGTTCAAGACAGTTCGTGCCGAGCAGGCTGCCATTGGAAAGATACTGCGGCGCGATCACGATTGCGACAGCGCTTAACAAAAGAGCGAACGCCTTGCCGCCCAAATGGCGCGCGATCATCGCCGCCTGAATCACCAAAAGACTCGACGCCAGCGCGGGTATGAACCGAACCGCTCGGAGCGAATCCCCCAGCCCGGCGCGGCACACGCGAATCAAAAAGGGAATGAGTGGAGGCTGGTCGACATAGCCCCAGGCGAGGTGGTCGCCGCAGGACATGTAATCAAACTCGTCGCGGAAGTAGCCGTATTGATTGTTGAAGTAAATGTGGAAGAGCAGCTTCGCCAGCGAGATGGCAAGAACGATCCCCATCCCGCCGCTGATAAACGCGAACGAGCGGCGGTCAGACAGAATCAGTTCCCGCCGGATTGAATCTGCACCAGCGGTTCGTGCTCGGTGGTCGTTGGCGCAGTGCTCGGAATGGTCTGCGGATCGCGCCAGAAATCGAAGTACGAAATTTGCCGCACGCACGAAATGGTACACATGGGTGCGCAGCCCTTTTCGGTCGCGTATTCGCGGCGAATGTCGTCCACGGTGTACTCAGCCAGCGGCTTGGCCGGATAGCCGCGCTGCTGCGAGCAATAATGCACCAGGCCCTCTTCACAAATGTAGAGGTAGCGCGCGCCGGCCCGGCAGCGCCAGTGGCTCGGACGGCCGTTCGCGATGTCGTCCTGATAATAGTTGATTTGCGAGAAATTCTTCTTCTCGAAATTCTTCATCGCGAGAAACACTTTGCGCTCGCGCTCGCCGATGGGCCGCAGCTGGCCGCTGGAATCGTGAATGATGCCGACCGTGGAAGTGAAACCCAGCTCCAGCGCGCGCTTGCCCACCACCAGCGCGTCTTCGGGATTGTGAATGCCGCCGCCCAGCACCGAGTTGATGTTCACGTGAAACAGCGCGTACTCGGACAGAATTTGCAGCTTCTTGTCCAGCACCTTGAGACTCTTCTTCGACACGTCGTCCGGCATCGCGTTGTCAATGCTGATTTGCATATGATCAAGCCCGGCGTCGTTTAATTGATTCACCCGCTGCGGCGTCAGCAGGTAGCCGTTGGTGATCATCCCGGCGATCATGCCGCGGCTGCGCACGTGCGAGATCAACCGGTCCAGCTCGGGATGCAGGAGCGGCTCGCCGCCGCTAAAAGTGACGATCGTGGTGCCAAGATCCGCCAGCTGATCCAGCCGCTCGGTCATCGTCTCGAGCGCGACCGGTTTCGAAAAATCGTCGTACTCATTGCAGTACGTACAGGACAAATTGCAGCGGCGGATGGGAATGATGTGCGCCATCACCGGGTGGTCCGTGGACGCGATTCCGCGCGCCATCATGCGCCACTCCCGCGCCCGGCGGTTCAGCGCCCGAAGGTCCCGGCGAAATTTGAAGCCCCAATTACCCATGGGTCGACTTATTCACTATTGAATCATAACCATGCAAGAATGGCATGGATTTCGAATCGAACGGCGCGGCATCCAAACCCAACGGCGCTCTGGCGCACGCAACCGTCGCGGTACCAAGCCGCGGTCCAGGCGTCAAATTCGTGTAACCGAAAGTGTATGCAAGGGCACCTAACGTAAGTAGCATGATATGCTGAGATCGCTGCGATTCGATGCGCGCCGCGCCGGCGCTAGGTGATGTTCGAGTTCCTCTTCAAATATCCGCCTACTGTCTTTGCCAAAGGTAGCTTTGTGCTCTTGGGACAGTGGCCGCTCTGGACGTTGTTTGCCTTGTTGGTGGCCTGCGCGGCAGGGTTGGGCTGGGTGATCTGGCAACGGCGCCGGGCGATCGCGCCCACCATGCGCGGGCCACGCACGGCCGTGGTTTGGATCCTGCAAAGCCTGCTAGTCTGCCTGCTGTTATTCCTGCTGTGGCAGCCGGCCTTGAGTATTGCGACGCTGCGGCCGCAGCAAAACATCGTCGCGGTGGTAATCGACGACAGCAAGAGCATGTCGACAGATGAGGACGGCCACACGCGCAAGGATCAGGTGCTCAGCACGCTCAACGGCGGCCTTCTGAATAGCCTGAAGACTAAGTTTCAAGTCCGGCTATACCGACTGGGCGATCATTTGGAACGCATCGAAACCCCCGACAAACTCAATGCCTCGGCGCCCGCCACCCACATCGGCGATGGGTTGAAGGAAGTGCTGGCGGATTCGGCGACGCTGCCCATCGGCGCCGTGGTGCTCATGAGCGACGGAGCCGACAACAGCGGTGGCATCGATCTGGACACCATCTCCGACATCAAGCGGCAGCGCATCCCGATCCACACCGTCGGGTTTGGCCGCGAACGGATGGCGCATGATGTCGAGCTCACCGACGTCCAGCTTCCGTCCCGCTCGCTCGCTAAATCGCGGCTGGAAGCGCAGGTCACGTTTCATCAGTGGGGAATGAAGGGCGACAAGGCCAAGCTCAGCGTGCGCGATTCGGGGAAGATTTTGACCTCGCGCGACATTGTTTTGCAGGGGGACGGCGCGGCTCAAACCGAGAGCGTACTGTTTAACGCCGGGGATGCCGGAGTGAAGAACCTGCAGTTTTCGATCGACCCGCTGCCCGAAGAAGACAACAAGAACAACAACGCGTTGACGCGCGTTCTCTACGTGGACAACGCCAAGCCGCGCGTCCTTTACATGGAGGGCGAGCCGCGCTGGGACTACAAGTTCCTGCGCCGCGCGGTGGAAGACGACAAGAATATCGACCTGTATTGCGTGGTCCGAACTACGCAGAACAAGCTGTACACGCAGGTTCCCACCGATGCTCCGCCGGGCGAACTGAAGGACGGTTTCCCAACCAAGGTGGACGATCTGTTCACCTATCAAGGCATCATCCTGGGCAGTGTAGAGGCGAATTACTTCACTCCGGCGCAGCAGGATTTGATCCAGCAGTTTGTGGATCGGCGTGGCGGCGGGCTGCTGTTTCTCGGGGGCCGAACCGCGCTTGCGGATGGCGGCTATCAGAAAGCGCCTTTCTCGGATCTTCTGCCGGTTTACTTGCCCGATTCAAAAACCACGTTTCATCGCGATCCGGCGACGGTGGAGCTGACGCCCGCTGGCCGCGAGAGTTTGATCACGCGCATCGAGGACAATCCGGACGCTAACGTAGAGCGCTGGAAGAAGCTCCCCTATCTGATGAATTTTCAGGAGGCGGGGAAGCCCAAGCTTGGCGCGCTGGTTTTGGCCGAGATGACGGCGTCGGGGCATAAGCTACCGCTATTGATCACGCAAAAATACGGCCGCGGGCGTACGGCGGTGTTCGCCACCGGTGGTGATTGGCGCTGGCAGATGCTGCAGCCGGTCCAGGACATGAGTCACGAGCTGTTCTGGCGGCAGATGCTGCGCTGGCTGGTCAGCGATACGCCGAATCGCGTGGTCACGTCGGTGACGAAGCCGGTGCTTTATGACGACGGGCGCGCGCACCTGCGTGCCGAAGTTCGCGATACCACTTACCTGCCCACTAGCGACGCGACAGTCCAGGCTCGCATCGTCGGTCCGGATGGCGGCGCCGAGAGCGTCGAGCTGCATCCGGATTCGCTCGAGCAAGGCGTGTATTCGGCCGATTGGGACGCAGGGAAGGCCGGATCGTACGTGGCCGAAGTGACAGCTACCCGCGGCCAGCAGGAACTGGGTCGCGATGTGATCACGTTCCGCCGAGAGGACGGCGTGGCGGAGAACTTCCATCTGGAACAAAATCGCGACCTGCTCGAAAAGCTTTCGTCGCAAACCGGCGGCAAGTACTATCGTCCGAATGAAGTCAGCCGGTTGGGCGAAGACATATCCTATTCCGACGCCGGCATCACGGTGCGCGAAACCAAGGATCTGTGGGACATGCCGATTGTATTCTTCCTGGCTCTGTTGTTGTGCTGCACGGAATGGGTGCTGCGCAGAAGGTGGGGCGTCGTATGAGGAAGCTTCCGCTTCTCTTGATCGCACTCTTGAGCGGTCTGTCGTTGCGCGCGGCCACATTCTACGTCACGGTCGCGGGCCTCGGCGGCGAGCCCGATTACGAACAACGCTTCGCTTCCCAGGCCCAGGAGATCGACAAGCTGCTGCACGCGTCGAGTTCGGACGCTAAAGTCACGACATTGTATGGCGCTCAGGCCACCAAAGCCAATGTGCAGAATGCGCTTGCGCAAGTGGCACGCGAAGCCAAGCCGGCTGATGCGTTCGTTCTGATGCTGATCGGCCACGGAAGTTTCGATGGTTACGATTACAAGATCAATCTGCCGGGCCCCGATTTGTCGGGCGTCGAGTTGGGCGCAATGCTCGATCGCATCGGCTGCACGCGCCAGCTGGTGGTGAATATGACCAGCGCGAGCGGCGGCTCCCGCGCATCCTTGGAGAAAGCCAATCGCGTCGTCATCACCGCCACCAAGAGCGGCAACGAGAAAAACGCCACGGTTTTCGCGCGCTTCTGGGTGGAGGCGTTGCGCGATCCCTCAGCCGACATCGACAAGAACGAAACCGTATCGGCGCTCGAAGCGTTCAACTACGCGTCGACCAAGACCGCGCAATTTTACGACACGCAAAAGCGGCTGGCCACTGAGCATCCCATCCTGGAAGATACCGGACAAGGCGACGGCGAGCGTAAACCATCGCCCGAAAACGGCGAGGGTCTGAAGGCGGCGCAGTTCGCACTGCTGCGAATCGGTGCGTCGCAGGTGGCGGCCAACACACCCGAAAAGAAAGCCTTGCTCGAGAAACGCGACGCTCTGGAAGAGCAGATCGACAAACTGAAATACGAAAAGGCCGCGATGCCGGTCGAGGAGTACAAGAAGCAACTGCAGGATCTGTTGATCCAACTGGCCACAACACAAGCGGAGCTGGACAAGTAATGAAGCTGCTTGCTGCGCTCTTGATCACCCTTCCGCTCGCCGCGCAAACTCTCGACGAATGCCGCAGCCTTCGCCATCACGGCAAGCTCGCCGAAGCGCAGGCTTGTTATACCAAGCTCTCCACCAGCACCAATCCCTATCTTCGCGCCGAAGGACTGTGGGGCATCGAGCGCTATGAGGACGCCAACAGCCAGTTCCGCGATCTGATCAAACAATATCCCAAGAACGCCGATTATCGCGTCCGCTGGGGTCTGTTGTTCTTCGAGCGCTTCAACAACGAAGAAGCGCACAACCTGTTCGAAGAAGCCGTCAAGCTCGACGAAAAGAACGCGCAAGCCTATCTGGGTATGGCGAAGGTCGAGACCGAGGGTTTCAGCAAACACGCAGTGGAGGCCGCGCAAAAGGCCGCCGAGCTTGATCCCAAGCTTTACGAAGCGCACGAGCAGCTCGCGTTTCTCGCGCTCGAGGACAGCGACGAGGAGACCGCTGCCAAGGAAGCCGACCTGGCGTTGGCGATTTCGGGGGAAGCGCTCGACGCCATGGCGATCCACGCCTCCATCGATTTTCTGCACGACAAAAACGACACACCCTGGATCGGCCGCATCCTCAAAATCGACCCAGCCTACGGTGAAGCGTATTCCACCGCCGGACATTTCTACGTCATCAATCGCCGCTACGACGAGGGCATCCTGGCGTATCGCAAGGCGATCGAGCTGAACCCGCGCCTTTGGGAAGCTCGCGCGCAGTTGGGCGTGAATCTGATGCGCCTGGGTGAGGACGTCGAAGCGAGCCGGCAGCTCGAAGAATGCTACAGCGCGAACTACAAGAGCTACGAGACGGTAAACTCGCTCCGCCTCCTCGACAAGTACAAAGACTTCGTCACCTACAAAACTCCGACCACCATTCTCCGCCTGCATAAGAAGGAAGCCGAGCTGCTGCGCCCGTACGTTGAGGCCGAGCTGAAACGCGACATCGCCGATTACAGCGCCAAGTATCACATGACGCTGAAAGGTCCGGTGCAGGTGGAGGTTTATCCCGATCACGAAGATTTCGCCGTTCGCACCGCAGGCATGCCCGGCCTCGGCGCGTTGGGTGTCACCTTCAACCGTGTGATCGCCATGGACAGTCCATCCGGCCGCACGCCGGGGAGCTTTCATTGGGCCAGCACCTTGCGCCACGAGATGAGCCACGTCTTCGTGCTGGAGGCTACCAATAGCCGCGTGCCGCGCTGGTTCACCGAGGGCCTCGCAGTTTATGAAGAGACCGCCGCCGCGCCCGATTGGGGCGATCGCCTGGATCCGGAAGCCATCCACGCCATACAGCACAAGCTGTTACTGCCGGTGGCCGAGATCGATCGCGGATTCATCCGGCCCAGCTATCCGTCCCAAGTGGTCGTATCGTATTTTCAGGGCGGCAAAATCTGCAGCTACATCGCGGAAAAGTGGGGCTATGCGAAGCTTCTGGATATGATCCAGGCCTTCGCGAAGCTGGAATCCACTCCCGACGTTTTTCAGAAAGTCCTGGGCATTTCGACCACCGATTTCGACAAAGAATTCCTGGCCTGGTTGAACGCCCAGACCAAAGTCACCACGGATCATTTTCAGGAATGGACCACCACGGTGAAGCTCATGGTGGCCGACGAGCGCGCCAAAAAGTACGACGACGTGATTCGCGAAGGGAACGCCATTCGCGACTGGTATCCCGATTACGTCGAGACCGGCAGCGTCTATGAACTCCTGGCCGACGCCTACACTGCCAAGGGCGACAAAGAGGCCGCGCGCAAGCAACTCGAAAAGTACAACGAAGTGGGCGGACGAGACCCGAAGCTGGTGGAACAACTGGCGACCCTCGAGGAAGAAGCCGGAAGCCCGAAGAAAGCCGCCGCCGCTCTCGATCGTCTAAACTACATTTATCCCGAGGATCAGGAGTTACACAAACGATTGGGCGATTTATGGCTTGCACAAAACAACCTGCCAGGTGCGATTCGCGAGTACCAGGCGTTGCTCGCGCTGAAACCGCTGGATCAAGCCACGTCGCATTACCAGTTGGCCGAGGCTCTTCGCAAAGCCAACCGATTGGACCAAGCGCGCGACGAAGTGCTGCAGTCGCTGGAGGCCGCGCCCGGATTTAAGCCGGCTCAAAAACTACTTTTAGAGATAGCGAAATAAACACACATGTCAACCCCCACCATAGCGATCAACGATTCGGCGGAATTGAGAGAACGGATCGCGCGTTTCCAGGACGTCCACCGCGGCATCTTACGCGAGGTCCGCAAGATCATCGTCGGACAGGAAGAGGTCATCGAGCAGGTGATGATTTCGCTGTTCGTGGGTGGCCACTGCTTGATCACCGGTCTGCCTGGAACCGCCAAGACGCTGCTGGTGCGGACGCTGGCCCAGACCCTCGGTCTGGTGTTCAAGCGCATTCAGTTCACGCCCGACCTGATGCCGTCCGACATCACGGGCACCGATATTATCGAGGAAGAGCCCGGCACCGGCCGACGCACCTGGACCTTCGTTCCCGGGCCGATTTTTTCGAACATCCTGCTGGCCGACGAGATCAACCGCACCCCGCCCAAGACGCAATCGGCCCTCCTTGAGGCCATGCAGGAACTATCGTGCACGGTGCGCGGGCATCAATACAAAATCGAGGCGCCGTTCTTTGTTCTGGCTACGCAAAACCCCATCGAGCTGGAAGGCACGTATCCGTTGCCGGAAGCGCAGTTGGATAGGTTCCTCTTCAACACGGTGCTCGATTATCTTTCGGCCGACGACGAAGTGAAAGTAGTGGATCTCACCACGACCACCACACGTGCGGAAGCCGACACGGTGACCAACGCCGCCGAGATCCTGGAATTCCAGCAGCTGGTGCGCATGGTGCCGATCGCCGAAACCGTCGCACGCTACGCCGTGGAGCTGGTGCGCGCCACGCGTCCCAACGATGCCAGCGCCCCCGATTTCGTGAAGAGCTACGTGAATTTCGGCGCCAGCGTGCGCGCCGCGCAATTCGTGGTGCTCGCCGCCAAAGCCCGCGCGCTGCTGCGCAACCGCTATCACGTCGCCTACGAGGATATCCGCGCTCTGGCCACGCCCATCCTGCGCCATCGCATTCTGCTGAACTTCCATGCCGAGTCCGAACGCTTGGATTCCGACGCCATCCTGAAGCGCCTGCTGGATTGGAAACCAGAACCGAAATAAAGTGTGGCGCACGCACTCTTGCGTGCAGCGTTCACACTCCTTTGAACGCGTAAAACAATGCATCCCTCCACTCCAACCCGCTTCATCGACCCGTCGCTGCTGGCCGGCATCTCGCACCTCGATCTGGTCGCCAAAACAGTTGTGGATGGTTTTGTCGCGGGGCTGCATCGCTCGCCCGACTTCGGTTTCAGCCAGGAGTTCGCCGAGTATCGCGCCTACAGCCCTGGCGACGACCTGCGCCACGTGGATTGGAACGTGTTCGCGCGCACCGAGCGCATGTACCTGAAGCGCTATCGCGGCGAAACCAATTCGCAGTTGACGTTGATGATCGACACCAGCGCGTCCATGGGCTACAGCTCGCACGGGATCACCAAGCTCGATTACGGGCGCTTTCTGGCTGTTTCGCTGGCGTACCTCGCTAACCAGCAGCGCGACGCGGCCGGCGTGATCATCTTCGACGACGAGGTCCGTAACTACGTTCAGCCCTCCACGCGCCAAGGCCAATTCATGCGCGTGGCGCACGCCATCGAGCACGCACAAACCGGCACGCACACCAACTTCGCCAAACCGTTCATCCATTTTCAGTCGTTCCTGCGGCGCCGCGGCATCGTGGTGGTGATCTCCGATTTTTACGAACAGCCCGACGTCGTGATCAAAACCGTCGAGCCGCTGCGCTATCGAGGCAACGATATGGTGCTCTTCCACGTCTTAGATCCACAGGAGATCCGCCCGAAGTTCAAGGAGCCGTCCCTGCTGGTGGACATGGAAACCGAAGACGCCATCGAAGTTTCGCCCGAATACGCCAAGGAAGAATACGGCGCCAAGATCGACGCCCATATCGCCGCGCTCAGAACCAAAGCCGCCGCCGCGAATATCGATTATCAACTGCTCCCCACCGATCGCCCGCTCGATGCCGCCATCCGCGAATACTTCGTGATCCGAAAAGGGAGACTCTAGCGTGGGCTTCCTCGCGCCTTGGTTCCTGGCTGGCGCGGTGGCTATCGGACTGCCGTTTTGGATCCATCTGCTGCGCCAATACCGCAGCACGCCGCATCCGTTCAGCTCGCTGATGTTCTTCGAACGGCGCACGCAGAGTTCCATCAAACACCGGCGCTTGCGCTACCTGCTGCTACTTTCGCTGCGAGTGGCGCTGCTGTTGCTCATCGCTCTCGCGTTCGCCAATCCGTTCGTCAGCCGAACGGGCGCGAATGCGGGCGGACGCAAGATGTTGGTGATCGCCGTCGACAACTCCTTCAGCATGCGCTACGACGACCACCTCGCCCGCGCCAAACAACAAGCCATGAACGCAGTCTCGGAACTGCATCCCGGCGAGCGAGGACAAGTGCTCGCCATCGGCTCCCGCGTCCATTTCCTGACGCAGCCCGTCGAAGAAGCCGACCAGCTCAAGGCCGCGATCCAGGGCATCCAGCCCTCCGACGAACAAAGCTCCTACGGCGAATTTGCGCGCGCGCTGCGGACCATCTCGCAGTCCTCGCGCATCCCGCTCGAAGTGCATTTCGCGAGCGACATGCAGAAGTCGTCCATGCCGCCGGCCTTTGCCGACCTTCGCCTCGCCAGCGACACGAATCTCGTGTTTCACTCCGTAGCTGATGCCCAGGAACCCAACTGGATGGTGGAAAGCGTCACCGCGCCCGCCAAAATCTACGATCCGAAAAAAGTCCGCGTGCAGGCCGTGATCGCAGGCGTGAACACGCCCGCCACCAAGCGCACCGTATCGCTCCTGCTCGACGGCAAAGTGCTCGACAGCAAGTCGGTGGATGTGGCCGCCAACGGCCGCGCCTCGGTCGAGTTCGTTTCGCTCGATTCGCCGCACGGTTTCCATAAAGGCGAGATCCGCCTCGAGCCCTCGGATTCCCTGCGCGAAGACGACCATTTCGATTTCGCCATCGAACGAACCGACCCGCATCCGGTGCTCTTCCTGCATCCCGCTGGGCAGGATCGCGACGAGCTGTACTATCGCTCCGCTCTCGAATCGGTCTCCGAAGCCGGCTTCACGCTCGAGCCGCTGGCCGTCGAACAAGCCGCAAATCAGTCTCTGTCCAAGTATGCGTTCGTCGTTCTTTCCGACGTCGGATCGATGCCGCCCGGTCTCGAAAACATTCTGCGCGAGTACGTAAACGGCGGCGGTTCGCTGCTGATCGCGTTGGGCACTCACTCGGCGGCGCTCACGCGCGTTCCGGTGTCGGGCGAAGTCATCCAAGGCTCCAGCTACGCCTCGCTCAGTGGCTCGCGCTTTGAAACGGTCGCTGCCGCCGATGCCGAGCATCCCTCGCTCCGCCGCGCCAACAAGCTCGATGGCGTCAAGTTTTATCAGGTGATCAAAGTCGATCCCGGCCAATCCCGCGTCATCGCGCGTCTAACCAACCAGGCGCCGCTCCTGCTCGAAAAACAGGTCGGCGAAGGGCGAGTCTTCGTCTTTACCTCCACCTTCGACAACATCTCGAACGATCTCCCGCTGCACGCTGCGTTTGTTCCCTTTGTCGAGGAGACTGCCCGCTATCTGGGCGGCCAGCAGGATCGCTCCACCAACGTCGCCGCCGGTTCTTATATCGAATTGCGCTCCGCCCGCGAGCGCGGCGCAGCCATCGACGTCACGGAGCCCGACGGATCGCACCCGCTTTCGCTTAAAGACGCCACCACGGCCCAGACCTTCCAGGTCACGCGCGAAGGCTTCTACGAAATTCACCGCGCCAATGGCCGGCAGGAGATGGTAGCGGTTCACGCCGATCGCCGTGAATCCGACTTGACGCCCATCCCGCAAGAAACCCTGGTCTTGTGGAAAAATACTGGGCTCGGCCCCGACACGCCCTCTGGCGACAGCTCTGCCGCCGACAACCAAGCGCGCCCCTGGAGCCTGTGGCGCTACGCTTTGCTACTGGTCCTGATAACGGCCATAATTGAATCAGTACTCGCGAGTAGATATCTTTCGGTGGAGAAGGAGGTCGCGTCGTGAACGCTCTCGATCAACTGAATGGTTACCTTCAGCGGCTGGAGAAACGCCTGCGCTTCCTGGCGGTTTCGAAGGGAACTTCGCTGGTCACCGTCTCGGCCCTGGTCATCACGGTTCTCCTGGTCTGGATCATCAACCGCTATGCCTTCTCCTCGGCCAGTCTTTTAACTGCGCGCATTCTTCTGTTTCTTTCGGTCGCCGTGGCCATCGCGTTCGGCCTGGTGATCCCGCTTCTCAATCTGAATCGGCGCAACGCCGCGCGGCAAGCCGAACAAAAATTCCCCGAGTTTCAAGAACGCCTGCTCACGCTTGCCGAGAAGCCCAACGCGTCCGACCCGTTTTCGCAATTGCTCGCCGCCGACACCATGCGGATCGCGGAATCGAGCGAGCCGGAGCGCCTTGCCTCCACCGGCCCCATCATTGGATTTCTGACTTCGGCCGGTCTCGCTGTCGCTGTTCTGCTCTGGCTGATTCTCGCAGGCCCCGGGTACCTCGGCTATGGTACGTCGCTGCTATGGGCCGGCGCGCCGAAGGCCGGTAATCGCGCGTTTTACGATATCGCAGTCACGCCTGGCGATCGTGCCGTTCGCCGCAAAGCTGACCAGTTAGTCACCGCGCAGTTGCTTGGGTTTGATTCCCCGAAGGTCCGGCTCTTCGCGCAATATCGAGGAACGTCCAAGTGGGAACAGGTGGACATGCTGCCGTCGCCCGGCGCGTCAACCTACGAGTTCCTCTTCAGCAGCCTCGACAACAACGTCGAATATTACGTCGAAGCGGGCGCCGTTGAGTCCAAGCACTACAACCTGCGCGTAGTCGATTTGCCGGCCATTAAGAAAATTCGTGTCACCTATCATTACCCGTCCTGGACCGGAATGAAGGACTCGGTGGAAGATCCCGGCGGCGACTTGCGCGCGGTGGAAGGCACCGAGGCCGACGTCGCGATCCTGACCGATCGTCCTTTGAACAAAGGCGTGCTGGTGTTGGGCGACGACAAGCAGCTCGATTTGAAGGCAGGGGAGGGGAATTGGGTCAGCACTCGGGTCACTCTCGACAAAGACGGCCTGTATCACATCGCCGCCATCGATCGCGGCGAGAACGTCCGCCTCAGCGAGGACTTCTTCATCGAAGCCCGCAAGTATTCGCCGCCGACGGTGAAGATCGACCGGCCGGGCCGCGACGCCAAAGTGAATCCCATCGAAGAAGTGACCGTCACGGTCAACGCCCAGGACGATTTCGCGCTCAACGATGTCAGCCTGCACTACTCCGTGAACGGCGGCGCCGAGAAGACCGTGTCGATGCTCTCGCAAAAGGGCGCCAAAACATCCGATGGCAAGTACGTTCTCGCGCTCGAAGACTATAAGCTGGCTCCCGGCGATCTGATCTCGCTCTACGCTTCCGCGAAGGACGCCCGCAACACCACCAAGACCGATATCTATTTCATACAAGCCGAGCCGTACGAGCGCAATTATTCGCAAGCCCAAGCCGGCGGCGGTGGCGGAGGCGCGGGCGGCGGTGACGATAACCAGGAAATCTCGCAGCGGCAGAAAGACATCATCGCGGCCACTTGGAATGAGTACAAGAACGGTTCCAAGGACCCAACCAACGCGGCTGACGACGCCAAGTTCCTGGCCGAACAGGAAGGCAAACTCGCCGCGCAAGCCAAATCGCTCGCCGATCGCATGAAGGCGCGTGAACTGGCCGACGCCAATCCACAGTTCCAGAGCTTCGCCAAGGAAATGGAAGACGCGTCCAAGAGCATGATCGAGTCCGCCGGCAAGATCAAAAGCCAGAAGTGGAACGATGCCATGCCGCTGGAGCAAAAGGCTCTGCAAGCAGCGCAGCGCGCCGAGGCCACCTTCCGCGATATTCAAGTCGCCTTTGGAACGCAAGGCGGCGGTGGTGGCGGAGGAGGCGCGAGTCGCGATCTCGAGAATCTGGCCGATCTCGAACTCGACCGCGAAAAGAACCAGTACGAAACCGGCCAGCAGTCGTCTTCCGATAGCCGCCAGCAGGAGATCGACAAGGCGCTGCAGAAGCTCGCTGAACTCGCGCGCCGGCAGCAGGAATTGGCCGCGAAAAAAGATCAGCAACAGCCCTTCCGTCAACGCTGGGAGCAGGAAATGTTGCGGCGCGAAGCCGAAAAATTACAGAAGCAGATGGAGCAGTTGCAGCGCGGCGATCAACAAAGCCAGCAGGGGCAACAAGGCCAGCAAGGTCAGCAGGGCCAACAAGGACAACAGTCCTCGCAAGCGGGACAATCCGGCCAGTCGGGCCAGTCGGGCCAGTCAGGCAGAGTCGGCTCCATCGCATCGCCGCAGCTACAGCAGGCGCTCGATCGCTTGAAAAAAGCTACCGAAGACATGCAGAGCGCCGAGAGCCAGCAGAACAGCAGTCCGGAGCAAACCGCGGCCGGACAGCGCCGCGCCGCCGATCGCCTGCAGGAAGCGCGCGACATCCTGAACGGGATGCAGCGTCAAAACGGCGCGCAGCACTTGGATGACCTCGCGCAACAAGCGAACCAGCTCGCGCAACAACAGGGTGACTTCCAGAACCGCCTGCGTAAGGCGGTCGGCTCTTCGCCCGGCGAAAGCCAGCGTTTCGGCGGACAGGGGCTTCAGAACCAGCAGGAGGCCGAGCGTCTGGCCAGCGAGAAGAATGAAATGGCCGACAAGCTCAAGAAGCTGGAGCAGGGCATGCAGGATACCGCCCGCAGCATGGCCGGCTCGCAGAATCCGGTCGGCAACAAGCTCCGCGAGGCCCTGGGCGAAGCGCAACAGAACGAGCTCGAGATGCACATGCGGCAGAACGCGCAGTGGATCCGCCAGGGCTACGGTTCATCCGCCTGGGTGCGCGAGAACACCGTCACGCAAGGGCTCAACTCTTTGCGCGATCAATTGCAGCAAGCGCAAGCGACCATGCAGCAGCAGAACGGCAAACCGGGAGAGGGCCCGGGCGGCGACAACAGCGATCTCGAAAAAGCCTTGGCTCGCGTCGAAGCCATGCGCAATCGCCTGGAGCAGCAGCTCGCCCAAGGTCAACAGGGCAAGGGCAAGCCGGGGCCCGGACGTGAGGGCCAAAGCCGTGAGGGACAAGGCCGTGAGAGCGGTGCCTTGCAGCGTGGTCAATCGCAGCAAGGTCAAAGCGGTCAACCGGGTCAAAGCGGTCAACCGGGTCAGGGCGGACAACAGGGCCAGCAAGGCCAGAACGGGCAGTCCGGCCAATCGGGAAATGGCGGCCAAGCGGGTTCCAGCGCCTCCGCCTATGCGCCCTTCGGAAGCGGCGGCCCAGTCACGCCCGGCAACGGATCCGGGGCCGACAGCCCCATGCCGATGGAGCAAGCCTATCGCGAATCGATGCGCGATCTGAATCAGCTCCGCGACTTCATCCGGCAAAACCCGGACGTCGCCGGCGACTATTCGAACCTCTCGCGAGCCCTGAATCCGGGCTACACCAGTAATGACGCCGAGCTTTCCCAGCGCCTGAGCCACGAAGTGCTACCGGAGGTGGAGCGCCTCGAGTTGGAGCTGCGCCGCAAGCTGGAAGACAAGAACTCGGACCAGGTGCGCAGCGCGGGATCAGAAACCGTGCCGCCCGGCTATTCCGACGCGGTTGCCGATTATTTCCGCAAACTCAGCAAGGGAAAATAGCGGCGCGGTCTCGAGCGCGCTCTACAACGTTTCTTCCACCAGGAACTGCTCATACGTGCCGTCGGGCATCACGTAGACGTTGAGCAGCACGGTCTTCTTCTCGAATTGCGCTCGATAGCTGGCGATGCGTCATTCCGCCGCGCACCTGGGCGAGTTCCTGTGCGGGCGCCGTTCCAAGCAGCAGATCCTCGATCTGCCGCGACAGCGGGCCGCTCAAGCTGATTCCGTCTTTGCTCGAGTAGACCACCACCGCCACGCCCTGGACGACCGCCACCGAGACGCTCCGAGCGCAGAATTTTGCCCGAGAAGTAGGGAAGCCGCCAAAAGCCCCCACGCCAGACAAAGCTTGGAGGTTATTGCTGTGGATCGGTCGCCGTGATTTGTGACCCGAGTGCTTGCGAAATCACTTCCAGGCCCGTGGTGATCGTGATGTTCGCGGAACTGATCGTCACGTTGGGCGTCACGTTGACCGTGAGCTGGGTCGGGCTGATCACGTTGACCTGAGTCACCAGCACATCGCTGGTTCCGAACCCAACCGTAGTCACACCCGGCGTGAAGTTCGTACCAGTGCCTTGGACAGTCAGAGTAACGCTGCCGCCCGCTGGAATCACGCTCGGGCTCACCACCAGACTCGGGCCCGATGCCGTCGCCGCGGAACTTGCGGGAGAAGCATAGGTGAACGCAGGCGCCGTGGTCTTCAGGAACAGCGAACTCTGCCCATCCGGATTGAGCGCCGTAATGGACGCCGTGTAACCGGGCGGAGCAGGCGGCGGCGTCACGAGCAAGGTATTGTTGGTCTGCGATTCGACAACAGCCGGCACGCCATCAAACAAGACTTGCGTGTTCGGCATGAACTGCAGGCCAGCGATAAAAACCGCCGGATTCCCGCTGCTGTCCGTTGTCGAGGCGAGCGCGCTGATCACCGGCGGCGGCTGGTCCACTACGGTGAATCCGCCCGGAAGAACGTACAAATTCCCGGGCGTACTGAACATGAGATGCTTCGGACCGGTTCCGGCAAATGAGCTCACCGATACATCGACAGCGATGTAAGGGTTGGGAGGCAGGTAGGGCCGCAGATTGCTGGCTTGCGCCGCGCTACCCAGGACGTTGACGCTCAGGCCCGGCGTGATCGAATAGCTGGTCGAACTCGAATTATAGGGCTGCAACAACCCCGCTCCATAGGCCGCAATGGTGGTGGTTTCGGCCGCAATCAAAGGAGTGCCGGACGTGATGTAGTTGTTGGTGCCCGTAACCGACGTATAGGTTCGCACCGAAGAGATGCCCGCCGAACTGGATGGAGACACAGCGAAGTTGATGGACTGCGTTACCGCGCCGGGTTGCACCAGGATCAAATTCGAGGGCCCCGGGTTCTGAGTGTTGGGATAGAACTGCGTGACGAACCCGGTATCGGGAGCCAGAAACGCGCCGGCGGAATTGTGCGGGTAAAAAATGTTGTCCGGCGTGCCTTCGCCCTGCAGCGGCGCGGGCAACGGATGCACGTACACGTAGCATTCAATGCCATTCACACCGGCCGGAATTCCGCTGATCTGATAGGTGCCGTCCGGATTGGTCAGGGTGGCGATGGCCTGATTGCTGGGTGAAATCGCAACCACGGAAGCCAGGTTCAGGCCTACCCCGTTCATGGTGACTTTGCCCGCGATACTGCCCACCGTGGACATGTAGTTGGCAGCCGGGTAGAGCAGGGAAATGGCCGCGATATCGTCGGCGCCGAGCGGATTAGCCTTGGTCGCGGCGGTTGTCGTGATGGTCGCCATCACGCTCGATGTCAGCGTATGCTGCAAGCCCAGAGTGTGGCCGAACTCATGAACCAGCGTGATGAAAAACTCCTCGCTATAGCTGGGGCCGCTGAAGTATGAGCTGAGGTTGCTCGGCAGGTGCATCACCGAAAGAGTCACCGGGATAAAGGTGCCGTTCGGAGCCGTGACCAGGTTGTAATCGAAGGATGTGGGCGAGCTGTATGCCAGTAGACCAGGCGGTACATCGTCGGAGAACTCGATCTGAATTCCGGGCGCCGATTGCGTCGCTCCTGCGCTGTAGAAACCCCCAAACGCCAGCCGTATGCTCGAAGTGCTGACGCCGTTCCAGACATTGGCGGCCGCTTGAATCTGGCTGACGATGGCCTGGAACGAATCTCCCGGATACATCGCCGACGGCGCTGCTCCGGAAATGACGAACGGGACCGTATTGTTAGTGAGCGCGGTCAGATCGAATCGCGCGACGATCGGCGCGTAGGGTGGAGCGGTGGTGGCGAAATACGTGTAGTAGTAATAAGCCGAGCCGGTGCTCGCGAGCAGAAAGCTGCTTGCTACTAAGGCGCCCAGGCGAACCACCCAACGTCCTTTCACTGGCCGGAACCTCCCGCCAGCACGTTCTGGATGCGGTTCACCATTTGCCCGATGGTCATTTGTATATTCGAATCGGTTACCACTTGGCCGGACGCATTGAGCATCGTCTCGGTGGTTGCGCCGCGCGACACGATCAATTGGCCGGAGGAGTTGCTCGTCACATTGAAGACGCCCTGCGAGAGCCCGATTACTTGAGTGAGACCGCTTGGGCTGGTCCAAAGAAACAGGAAGTAGTTCTGTCCGGCTGTCAGCACCGGCGCTCCGGCTACCGATTGCCGGACTCCGTTGACCACGCCACCCGGCACGGCCACATCCCAATATCGAACCAACGCGGTCTTATAGCTGTTGATGACCTGGACTTGGTAGTGCGTATAAATCATCGAGCCCCGAAACGCTGTATAGCTGGGCTGCGCGGTGCCATAGACGATCGCCGTCGATTTCAGGATCATGTCGTTCAGGCTGAGCTGCTGCAGAGTCGACCCAGGCAAAGGCGCCAGGCAGGCAGCAATCACGGCCAACATGATCAATCTACGCATTACCGTAATCCATCCAACTGCAAATCGTCTACCAATCCAGTTGCTTACAAACAAAGAACATTCCACGCGGGTTTTGGATTCCTGTGTATCCATTCGACACAATCGATGCCGAAGAATAGCGCGGGACGCTGGCTTCGTTTCTCTGAATGCTACTTACCGCGCACTACCAACAGGGGCATCTTCAACTTGTGACGGACTGCATTAATTGTAGTCCCGAACACTATGTCTTTCAAGCCTCTATGCCCATGCGCGCCCATCACCACCAGATCCGGTTGCAGCTCCTCGGCATAACGCACGATCTCCTTTTTGGGGACTCGCGCGTGCCGAACCACCATTTCGACCGCAACCTGCTGATTCTCAAGCTCGCGAACGATCCGATGCAGGTATTGGTCGCCGGCTTCAACTTCGGCGGTCGACGACAGCGGGCCATACACCATGCTTGTGACCCCTTCCTCGACGTGTAGAAGGTAAAGCTTGGCGTTTTGCTGTTTGGCGATTGCGGAGGCGTGGGCGATGGCGTCACGGTCGCGCCCAGTGTGATCCAGCGGAACCAGGATCTTGCGGTAGATGGGGCTCGGCAGATCCTCGGCGACCGCCTCGGGAAGTTTGATCGGTGCCTGGCCAAACTTGCGAAGCCAGGCGGGAAGTACGGGTTGGAAGGTGACCCAAAGGAGCAGCAAGGCAATGCCGGTGAGAATCGGAATCATGCCGAGCTCCAGACGCCCGCGCCAACTTCCGGCGTCGGCCAGCCAATCCCGCGTCGAAAGGATGACCAACCAAACGTTGAGCGCGAGGATCAGCGCCGCGGAAATCCAGGCCAGCGTCTTCACCCAGGCCCGATTGGCAAGCGCCCCCATGCGTTGTTTGTCGTTAGTGAAGTGGATCAGCGGAATCACCGCAAACGGCAATTGCATACTGAGGATGATCTGGCTCAAAATCAGAAGTTTATACGTTCCATTCTCACCTGCCAGATAAACTGTGAGGGCGGCGGGAATGATGGCCATCATCCGGGTCATCAAACGGCGCAGCCAAGGTTGGACGCGGATGTTGAGAAATCCTTCCATCACGATCTGGCCAGCCATGGTACCGGTCAAAGTTGAAGATTGTCCTGAACATAGCAGCGCTACTCCGAAGAAAATACTAGCCATGGTTGTTCCAAGCAACGGCGTCAGGAGCTGGCTGGCCTGTTGGATTTCCGTGACGACAATACCACGCTTGAAGAACACCAGCGCGGCCAGGACAAGAATCGCGGCGTTCACCAAAAGCGCGCCGTTCAGAGCGATGGTGGAGTCAATCAGGTTGAAGCGGCAGGCAGTTCGTTTTGCAGATTCCGTCTTTCCGATACGCCGCGTCTGTACAAGCGCCGAATGAAGGTACAGGTTGTGGGGCATCACGGTCGCGCCCAGGATGCCGATCGCGATGTAGAGCGTCCGCGCAGAAATATGCGGAACGACGCCGCGCGCAACGTCGGAGAGAATCGGCGTGCCGGCCCAGAAGATCTCGATGGCAAAACAGACCGCGATGATGGCGATTAGCGAGAGCACAATGGCTTCGATCAATCGAATACCCAGCCGCGTGAACCACAGCAGGAGCAGGGTATCGGCGGCGGTTAAAAGCACGCCGATCAGCAGCGGGATGTGGAACAGCAGATTCAAAGCGATGGCTGCGCCGAGAACTTCCGCCAAGTCACAGGCCGCGATTGCAATCTCGCACAGGAACCAAAGCGAATAGGAGATGGGGCGCGGATAGGTTTCGCGGCAGGCTTGTGCGAGGTCGCGCTGGGCGACGATTCCGAGCCGTGCGCTCAGGGTTTGCAGCAAAATCGCCAGCAGGTTCGACAGAACCAGGACCCAAAGAAGTTGATAGCCGAAGCGCGCGCCACCTTCGAGATCGGTGGCCCAGTTGCCCGGATCCATGTAGCCGACGCTGACCAGATAGGCTGGCCCAGCGAAGGCGAACATGCGGCGCCAGAGAGACGGATGTGTGGTTGGAATGCTCGAATGGACTTCGGGCAGGGAATTATTGACTGTGGTTGATGCCCACAAATTAACTACAGTTTACTGGAGTTCCCCTGGTGATACAAGACCCGGCCCAATCCGAGCACTGCTGGTGGTTTTCGGCCAGGAGTCACGCGCGCTTCGAATTGCCTAATGCGCTGATTTTGCTCTAGTTGCTCGTTGGCCAGCCGATTGCCTCTCTTGGGGCGACTGGCAAATATGAAACGGCTCCTTCCATTGTTCCTCGTTGCAGCGGGTCTGAGCGGTTTGATCCCACTCAGGGCGCAACAAGCACCGCCGCAACAACCCCAGCAACAAGGTGACGAACCGGATGGCCAATACGAACCGGGCCGCGCGGTGGCTCGCATCAGCGTGTTGAATGGCGACGTTTCGGTGCGCCGGGGAGACTCGGGCGATGTGGTGGCTGCGGCAATCAACGGGCCGCTGATGGCGGACGACCGGCTGCTCACCAGTTCCAATGCGCGCGCCGAAGTCCAGCTCGATTCGGCGAACATGATTCGCATCGGCCCGAATTCGGAAGTGCGTTTTACCGGCATGGACGTGAAGAGTTTTCAGGTGCAGGTGGCAACCGGTACGGTGACCTTTCGCACCTTGCGCCCGAGCCAGGCACAAGTGGAAGTGGATACGCCGAGCGTCGCGGTGCGTCCGTTGCGGCCCGGCGCCTATCGCGTGACTGTGCATGAGGACGGGACTTCTGAGATTACCGTGCGATCGGGCGAGGCTGAAATCGACAGCCAGCGCGGCGGGGAACACCTGCAGCCAGGCCGCACCATGGACGCGCGCGGACCGGCCGCGGATGCTGAATTCCAGGTTGTGCAAGCCATTCCATACGACAATTTCGATCGCTGGAATGACGATCGCGACCGCTTCATCATGAGTTCGCAAAGCGCGCGGCATATGAGCCCCGACATCAGCGGCGGCGAGGATCTAGACCAGAACGGCCAGTGGGTGCAGGATCCCAATTACGGCCAGGTCTGGCAGCCCACCAACGTGGGCCCGGACTGGGCTCCATATCAGAACGGGCAATGGGTTTGGGAAGACTACTATGGCTGGACTTGGGTCAGCTACGATCCCTGGGGTTGGGCTCCGTATCATTACGGCCGCTGGTTCATGGGCGTGGGCGGCTGGGCGTGGTATCCGGGGCCGGTATTTGCTCATCCGTATTGGGCGCCGGCCTACGTAGGGTTCTTTGGATGGGGCGGGGGCGTTGGTGTCGGGTTTGGATTTGGAGGAGTGGGCTGGGTGGCGTTGGCGCCGTTTGAAGTTGTGCATCCCTGGTGGGGGCGCGGCTTCTATGGCGGATTCCGCAGCGGCGTTTTCGCCAACCACACCACGGTCATCAACGGGAGCGTGATGAGTGCCTATCGCAATGCTCGGGTCACGGGCGGCGTGATGGGCGTGAATGCCGCGGGATTTGGCCGGGGCGGATCGATCGCGGCGTTGAATCGATCGCAGATTCAGTCGGCGGGTTTGGTGCATGGTGCGCTGCCGGTTTCGCCGGACCGTTCGAGCTTGCGGATGTCGAATCGCTCGGTGAGCGGGAGCTTTCCGCACTCTTCGGCGCAGAGCTTTGCCAGCCGGATGCAGACGCCTCGCGTGGAGCATGCGACGTTTGAGCAACAGCAGCGCGGAATGCAGCAGATATCTCGTGGCAATTTCAGCGCGCCCGCAAGCCGCGGAGGTTTCGGTGGCGCGAGCGGTTCGGAATCCCACGGCTGGAGCCGATTCGGCGAACCGATTCATGGGACGGCGGCGAACGGTTATAGCCGTGGTGCCAGCGCAACGCCGAACGGCGGAGGGTTCCAGCGCTACAATAGCTCGGCCGTGCGGGTGAGCCCGTCGATCGTGGCTCCTCGGTCGAGTGCGGCGACGCGATCGAATGCGTCGCCCGCGCCCCGGAGTTCCAGCGGCGGTGGACATTCGGCGGGCGGCGGCCATTCTGGCGGGGGCGGTCACGGAGGCGGCCACCGCTGAGATTTTACATAATATCCGTTATCAGAACCTAGATTTCTTCCCTCAGGCCCGGTGCCGGCTCCTCCCAGCCAGTCCGGGCCCTCTTTTCTTGGAGTCACACATCCGCGAGGTTCAGGACGCGATATGGCTAGAAACCTCATCCGATTCAGCGGCGGCGAACACGCCCCTGCTCACTCAATGAGTAGCTCTGCCGGATCCGGGTGGCGTCGCCATTACGCCACCTCACCGGCCGCGCCACGCTAGAATAGGCCCTTGGGCCAAATCTACTTCCGCGAACAACTGATCGCCGAACGCGCCGCCTGGAAGCGCGCCGGCAAGAAAGTCGTCTTCACCAACGGCTGCTACGATGTTCTGCATCCCGGCCACATCCGCCTTCTCGAATCCGCCCGATCGCTCGGCGACATCCTGATCCTGGCGCTAAACACCGACGCCAGCGTCCAGCGCCTGAAGGGTCCGACGCGCCCGCTGATTTCAGAAGACCGCCGGGCCGAACTCGCCGCCGCGCTCGCTGCCGTGGACGCCGTCACGTTCTTCGACGAAGACACCCCGCGCGAGTTGATCGCCGCCGTGCTCCCGGACGTCCTCATCAAAGGCGCCGACTGGGCGCATTTCATCGCCGGCCGCGAGGAGGTGGAGGCCGCCGGAGGTCAGGTGCTGGCGCTGCCGCTCGAACCCGGCTATTCGACCACCGGCATTCTGGAAGAGATCTTAGCTCGTTAGATCAGCGCGCTAGCTCAGATCGAGCGCTTGAATCTCCGGCTCACTGCCGTCGAATCGTACGCCGCCCGCTGCCGGATGCCGTCGCCACGACACGACCAGCGCCACTGTCGCCCCCCCAAAGAATAACAGTGCGACCGCCCAGCTCCGTTCCATGGCGCTCTCCAGGTCCGCCAGGTGAAAGCTGTAGCCGGTGATGCCATAAATGTAGAAAACGCCAAGCAGCGCGACGCCTGTTCGCCCGGGAAAGTAGGAGCACGTGAATGGAACTTTGTCGAAATTCCAAAAGAACACTTCGACAAGAAGCCCCGCGGCGACGAGCTGGACGGCCGAGTGCTCGAGCGCGATCGGCCAATCCCAGCTAGCGAGTTCCCAGGGGAGTGAAAGAATCAGCAAAGGAACCAGGCCGATGGCGAGAACCAGCTTCCTGGTGGCGCTGCGCGAGACTTCGATCCAGCGCGCTTCGGTGATGCGGAAAAGCCAATTGGCGGCCAGTTCCGCGGGAAATTGGAACACGCCGCGAAAACCGGAAATCAAAAAGAACCCTAGGACGAAGGCAAATGATCGCGCGCCGTCGGGCGACAATGCGATCTTTCCGTCGCGAACCGCAACACCAAAGAACAGAGCGATGGCGACGCCAGCACTAAAATACGTGGCGAGGAAAAACTGGTGTTTTTGGCTGCGCGCCAGCGTTTTGCCCGCAAATCCGACGAGCGCGCGCTCCTCGGGCGATCGAAGGAGCCACTGCGGGACCCTCGACGCCCACGGCCGGTGAGCCGAGTCCTGCGCCTCGAGGGTGCGGCGGAAATGGCGCCGGAAGCCGAATCCCCAAGTGAGCACGATCACGAGCAGCGCGCCCGCGGTCATTTTGATCGCAAACATTCCGAGCAACATCAGAAACTGGTTGCGGCCTCCGAGAAACATCTCGTACAGGCCGCTGAACCAGGCTGGCGGAAACAAATACAGCCACATTTGTTGTTGCTCGATGGCCGGCCGCAGCAAAGTCGAATAGACAGTGAAGCCCAGAACTGTCAGGATGGTCGCGCTCATCCCGAACATCTGAATCCAGGGCGAAACGCGGCGGAAAATCCTGGGGGATGTCAGCGTGATCAAAATTCCCTGCCCGGCGGTCATCAGAAGGAACGCGAATGCGGATGCGCCAACCGTAACGGCGATTTGCGCGCCAGCCAGCCGGAGTCCTGCGCTGCGGAGTCCCGGCGCCCATAAGCCCACGCCGAGAACCATCACATCGGCAGACACGTTGACGGTCGCGGCCATCAGTAACAGGAAGAGTACGAGGGCCAGAAACTTCGCCGCGATGAGTTCGCGCAACCGGATGGGAAAGGGCGCCAGGATCAGGAAATCGCGTCGGTCCGGCAAAAGCATGTCCCAATGAAACAACGCAACCAGGCCGGCCACTCCGAACGAATACGCCGGAAAGAATAGCCGCAAGGTTTGCAACACCCAATCCGTTTGCGGCGGAGCCGGCCGCAACGAGCGTACCATGAACTGGGGCATCACGTAGTAGCCCACGAACATGCCGACGGTGGCGAGAATGCCGATCACCTGATAGATGTTGGTTTGGAATCCGCCGCCCGGCGAGATGGCATCGTTTTCGAGAAAGCGATCGCGAAAGAGCTTCAGAAGGAGGCGAAACGGGGATGTTGTCACTGTGCGATGACGGACGTGATCGCTCGCGCCCGCGACTCCAAATCGTCCTGCTGGACCAGTTGCGTGAAGACGCCCTCCAGGTTCGGGCGCTGCATCAATGTCCGCAGCCCGCTCACGGAATCGTCCGCGACGATGCGGCCTTTGTGGATCACCACAATGTGATCGCAAACCTTTTCGACCATTTCGAGCACATGCGAGATGTACAGGACCGCTTTGCCGCGCGC
Organism: Bryobacterales bacterium; assembly: GCA_963772905.1. Lineage (GTDB taxonomy): Bacteria > Acidobacteriota > Terriglobia > Bryobacterales > Bryobacteraceae > Palsa-89. The sequence goes on from CAVYZD010000004.1 coordinate 893,970, forward strand.
CGCCAGCTCGCGCAACAGGTGCCGGAACAAAAGGCTGTTCGTGATATCCAGGCCGGATTGGGCTTCGTCGAAAATCAAAACCTCGGGATCGTGCAGGAGCGCCGCCGCAATCAGCACGCGCTGCTTCATGCCCTTCGAATAATTCGCGATGGGAAGCCAACGGGCGTCTTCCAGGTAGAGCAATTGCAAAAGCTGATTGGCCCGCTCGTTCACGCGATCCTCGGGAAGAGCGCGCAGGCCGCCGGCCAGCTGCAAGTATTCGAGTCCCGTCAGATAGCCGTACAAATTGGGCTCTTCGGGCACATAACCCAGCCGCTGCCGGAAGCCGATCGGGTCCGCTGACACGTTTTGTCCCTGATAGAAGATGTGGCCGGAGCTAGCATGCAGCAGCCCGGTGAGGATTTTCACCGTCGTGGATTTGCCGGACCCATTCGGGCCCAGGTAGCCTGTAATCTCCCCGGAACGGATGACAAAACTCACATCATCGACAACCGGGGCTCCGCGAAACCGTTTGGTGAGATTGCGGATTTCGAGCATGACCGGTCAATCCAGTTGCAGCGTGGCGATGGAGCTGTGTGCGTAAACGCGAGTGACGACGAACGCAACACAGGCCGTCAGGAGGCTCGGCAACAGAACCACTAAGCGAATCGCGTCAAACAGAAGAGAGGCTTCCACGCGCGTGAACTGGTGGAGCACGAGACATAACTCGGCGCTTTGGCCCAAAGCGACCAAAACGAACGCCAGAGCCGGGACGAGAAGGCAAGGGTTCGAGCATTGGGCCGGCAGCGCCACCGTCACCAGCTCGCGCAGTGCGTACCACCAAATCTGGAGAACTCCGGCGATTCGCGCATCGCCCCAGGCGGACTCGATATCCTCGGCGAATATCAACGCCATCTCACCGCCAAACTCGCGGCGCAGATCCGCGGGGTAAAGAAACAAGAGCTTCGCATAGAGCCAGATGCTGCGAGCCAAGATTCCACTCATGACGACGACTCCGCGGTGCGCAGCCGCATGGCTTTCGACTTCTTCACCATGGCCTCCATGCGGGCGAGTTCAGCGTTGAGGGCGGTCTTCCCGGCGCCGGTCAAGCGATAGTATTTACGCCGTGTGTCGCCGTGCTCGGGCCCCGCCACTTCGCGAATTCGGTCCGAATCCAGCAGCCGCTGAATGGTCGTGTATAAGGTGGCGGGCCCCATCTGGAACTTCTGGTCCGAGAGCTTGCGCGCCTCCTGCATGATAGCGTATCCATGTTTGTCGCCACTCGCCAGCGCGAAGAGGATCAAGAATGCGGCCGGGGCCAGCGGCGGATCGGTCTGTTCCATAGTCACTCAAGGATATATCATGTGTGGATATAGTTGTCAATAGGCTTTCACGCTAAAATAAAAGCACCGCGCGATCTCCTCGCCCGCTCACTTGTGACGCACCCTGCAATCCGCGATCTGTTCCAGTCGCTCGGCCGCGACCCTGCGTTCCAGGACGCCGTCAGCCGTCTGATTCGCGATCCGCACGCGCACCTGGCTCTCTCCGGACTCACCACCACCGCCAAAGCTCTCTACATCGTGCTGCTGTGGCAAGCTACGGAGCGCAACTTAGTGGTGGTGGTCGACGGCAACAATCGCGCCGACGCGCTTACCGAGCTGGTCGACACGTTCTTCGATCTTCTGGTCACCTCCGACCTGCCGCGCCCGCAGACCATCCCGGCTTTGGACGTACTTCCCGCGCAGCGCATGTCGCCGCACAGCGAAATCAGCGAGCAGCGCGCCATCGGACTGTGGCGCATGGCCTCGCGCAAAACCAGCATCACGATCACGCCAGTGGCCTCCGCGCTGCTGCGCACCGAAGCGGCCGAGTTCTATCGCCAGCTCGCCCTCGGCCTGCGCGTGGGGGAAGAGATTCCGCTTCAGGATCTGCTGGCGCACCTGGAAAGCATCGGCTATGAAAAGCGCGATCCGGTGGAAATGGTCGGCGAGTATTCGCTGCGCGGCGGCATCCTGGATATTTTCCCGGCCGAAGCGTCGAAGCCGATCCGCATCGAGCTCTTCGGCGATTTGATCGAATCGATCCGAAGGTTCGATGTCCAGACCCAGCGCTCGGTGATGAAGATCGCGGAGACGACGCTGCTGCCGCTGGCGGAGTATCCGAAATCCCGCGAGCTGTTCGACGAGTTGGGCGAGCCTTCCCCTGGCTGGGAATTCACGGTGCCTCTGGTCCGGCCGCGATCGCATTCCCTGTTCTCGCTGGCTGAGAATCCCGTCATCGTTGTGGATGAGCCCGAGCAGGCCGCCGCCGCAGCCGAACGATTTTGGAAACGCCTGGATGAAAAATCGGACAGACCATTTCCCTGCCCGCCGGAGGCCAATTTCTTCACTTGGCCGGAGCTGCGCGCGAGCGTGGAAGCTAATGCCGAACTCACCCTGCGCGAGCTCGAACTAATAACCAACAACCAACAACTTACAACGGCCGCCGAGGCCGGTGCGGAGACCGCCTCCCGTCCTTCTCTCGCCTTTCACGGCAACATCCAGGCCGCCGTCGCCGAAGCGCGCAATCTGGTGGAGCAAGGCTATCGCGTGGTTTTCTTCGGACGATCGAGCGGCGAACTCGAACGCCTCGCCGACATTTTTCAGGAGTACTCAGTTCCCTTCCAGCTCGGTCTCGATCCCGCCGACGCCACGCGCCCCTATCTGGCCGAGCGTTCCTACGTCGCAGGCGCGTCCGCCAGCACCTTCCTTGTTAAAGGACTGATCCGCCGCGGGGTCGTGTTCCCCGCCGCGCGCATCGCCGTTTTCGGATCGGAAGATCTGTTCGATTCGTCCGACTTGGTCGCGAAACCCGGCTCCACGAAGTCTCCACTTGCCGCATTCACCGCCGACATGGCGGATCTCAAGCCCGGCGATTACGTGGTCCACGAAGCGCACGGCATCGGACGATTTCTGGGCACGCGCGAAATCGCGCAAGGCGACAACAAGGGCGACTTCATGCTGCTGGAATACGCGGGCGAGGCAAAGCTCTACGTTCCGCTCTCGCGCCTGGATCTGATCCAGAAATATCGCGGCGCAGGGGAAGGCGCGGCGCCGGGGCTCGATCGTCTGGGCGGCGTCACGTGGGAACGCACCAAATCGCGCGTCAAAGCCAAAATGCGCGACATGGCCGACGAGCTGTTGAAGCTCTACGCGCAGCGCCGCATGGCTGAGGGTTTCTCCTATTCGCCCGATAGCAACTGGCAACGCGAGTTCGAAGATTCGTTCGAATTCACCGAAACTAAGGACCAGCTCTCGGCCATCAAGCAGATCAAGAAAGACATGGAGAGCTCGCATCCCATGGACCGCTTGTTGTGCGGCGACGTGGGCTACGGCAAGACCGAAGTTGCCATGCGGGCGGCGTTCAAAGGACTCGGCGACGGCAAGCAAACCGCGGTGCTTGCGCCCACCACCGTTCTCGCCTATCAGCACTTCGAAACATTCAAGCGGCGTTTTGCGGCCTTTCCGGTGCGCATCGAAATGCTCAGCCGCTTTCGCGATAAGAAAGAAATTGCCGAAGTGCTCGAGGGCCTGGCCGAAGGCAAAGTGGACATCGTTATCGGAACGCACCGCATCCTTTCGAAGGACGTGGAGTTCAAGGATCTCGGCCTGCTGGTGGTCGACGAAGAGCAGCGCTTCGGAGTGCGCCACAAGGAGCGCATCAAACAGCTCAAGCACAACGTGGACGTTCTCACCATGAGCGCGACGCCCATTCCGCGCACGCTGCATATGTCGCTGGCGGGCCTGCGCGACATGTCGGTGATCGAGACGCCGCCCAAGGATCGCCTTGCGATCCACACCGTGGTCGCGCACTTCGGCAAGGAGCTGATCAAAACCGCCATCGAGCAGGAAATCGCGCGCGGCGGCCAGGTGTATTACATCCACAATCGCGTGGACAGCATCTATATGCGGGCGTCGTTCATTCAGGACCTGGTGCCCGGCGTCCGCGTCGGCGTGGGGCACGGACAGATGGGTGAATCGGCGCTTGAGGCCGCGATCCTGGGATTCATGCAGCACGACTACGACGTGTTTGTGTGCACTACGATCGCCGAAAATGGCCTCGACATTCCGCTGGCCAATACGATGCTCATCGAGAACGCCGAGCGCTACGGCCTGTCGGAACTGTATCAGTTGCGCGGGCGCGTGGGCCGATCGAATCGGAGAGCCTACGCGTATCTGCTGGTGCCGGCCGACACCGAGCTGAGCGAAATCGCCCGGAAACGTCTGGCCGCGCTCAAGGAATTCAGCGACCTCGGTGCTGGTTTCAAGATCGCCGCGCTCGATCTCGAGCTGCGCGGTGCTGGCAATATTCTCGGAGGCGAGCAACACGGCCACATCGGCGCCGTCGGCTTCGACATGTACATCCGCCTGCTTGAGGAGACCGTGCACGAACTCAAGGGCGAGGAAGCGCCGCTGCAAGTTCATTCCACGCTGAACCTCGGTCTCGACATCCGCATACCGTCCGAATACATTTCGGACGAACGCCAGCGCCTGCGCGCCTACAAGCGCATCGCCGACGCCAGCACCGCGGAAGCCGCATCGGAAGCTCTTGCGGAGCTCGAAGACCGCTATGGCCCCGCGCCCGCACCGGTCCGCAGCCTGCTGAAATTCTCGGCGTTGAAGGGCTCGGCGCAGAAGCTCGGCATCGAAGCCATTGATCGCCGCGCGGGCGCGATCAACGTTAAATTTCACAAAGAGGCGCATATCGATCCCAAACGTCTGATGAGCCTCGTCACCCGCACCGAAGGCGCGCAGTTCACGCCCGCCGGAGTGCTGCGGCTTCCACTCGACGGGGCCTCTGATCCCGAGAAGGTGATCGAGCTAGTCGAATCACAATTGCAGCAACTCCAGCCATAGCCACGCTAACATTCTTCATTGTTGTATGACGCAATAAGCGTGAAGTAAATCTGTTGTAAACACTTCCCCATTTCATAGCAATACCGGACAACGTCGCGTACTCTTGCACCAGAAGGAGAAATAACCGTGAAAGATTTAACGAGTCCGGCGAACCGTCGCTCATTCATGAAAAAGGGACTGGCCGCGGGTGCGGCAATCACAGGAGCCGGACTGCTCGCCAGTAGAGCCGCGTCGGCCCAGAGCATAGTGTCGACGCCCACAGCGGGAGACATCGCAATTCTCAATTTTCTAGCGGCAGCCGAGCTGATCGAGACCGACCTCTGGCAGCAGTACGCGGAACTGGGCGGCGTCACCAACGCCGGCAACAGCTATCAAGCGGCCCTCATGAACCTCGATGGGGACGGCCCGCAATACATTTCCAGCAACACGCTCGATGAGCTGAGCCATGCGACGTTCCTGAATGCCTACCTGAAGTCCAAGGGAGCGCCGCCCGTGAACTTGGACGCCTTCCGCACCTTGCCCAGCAGCCAGGCCGACGGCGCCCAGAATATTGGCCGGCTTACCAACCTCATGAACCTCACGGTGGACACGAGCTGGTATACCAGATACCGCAGCTCAGCGAATCCCGAATTCGGAGCCACCTTCCCCCAAGCCATTACGCTGGCGAATGTCCCTGGAATTCCGCGAACCAATGCCGATTATTCACTAGCGAATATCCAAGCGATCGCCAATATCGCGGCATTTCACTTCGGATTTATCGAACAAGGCGGTTCCAGCCTATATGCCACATTAGCCCAGAAGGTCTCCAGCCTGGAAGTCTTGAAGATCCTCCTCGGGATCGGCGCCGACGAAGTGTGCCACTTCCTGGAGTGGGTGGACTTCGCCGGCAATGCCGCTCAGCCCCCCGTTGCGCCGTTGGCGGCGGACAATGGCCTGCCTGCATTCCCGAATTTCGATGCGACCCCGGATCCATCCATTCAGACCAACCTCATCTTCCCCGTGCCTTGCGAATTCATCAGCCCCAATCTGCCCAAGTGTGCTGTGATTCGGCCCATCTCCCCTGGACAGATTGACGCCGTGGGAGCCGTCAACGCACTGATCGCCGACGGCCTTTTCATCGGCCAGTCGCCCACGTTCATCAATTTGCTGTTCGAGATGGCCAGCGCCGCCGACGCAGCGCAGCGCGTAATCTTCTAAACAGCCGCTGTTACAATCACCATGTGCGCTCACCCATCCCCGCGCGCTGGGTCGCAATCAGCGTTTTCATTTTTGCTTCGGTCCTGAATTACCTCGACCGGCAGATCCTCGCCACCATGGTCGACATCTGGCGCGCGCGGCCCGAGTTTCCGTTTACCTATGACGACTACGGACTACTGCTCTCGGTTTTCTCCATCGCCTACGCCGTGAGCGCGCTGTTCGTCGGATGGTTCATCGACCGCGTGGGGCTCAATCGGGGCGCGGGCCTGGCCGTCGCAATATGGGCCATCGCGAGCTTCGGTACGGGCTCGTCACATAGCGTTCATGAGTTGCTGGTTTGGCGCGCGCTGCTGGGAATCTCCGAAGCCAGCGCGATCGCGGCCGTCACCAAGGCAGTCGCCATATATCTGCTTCCGCCCGAGCGCGCCGTCGGACAAGCCATGAGCCAACTCGGCTTGAGTCTCGGCGCGGGCCTGGCTCCGGCCTTTGCGGTCTATTTTTCGTATCGCTACTCCTGGCATTGGGCGTTCTACGCCGCCGGAATCCTGAGCCTAGCGTGGATTCCCATCTGGCTTGCAACCGCGCGAGCGATTCCGGCAGCCGGCCCGGTCCAGCCCACCCGCGCAACGAATTCCTTCGATCTCCTGCGCGATCCCAAACTATGGGCGCTCATCGTCGCGAACATGCTCGGCATGACCGTGTATAGCCTATGGGCAAACTGGGCGCCCACTTACCTGATTCGCGTCCAGCACCTGACGCCGCAACAGGCTGCGCACTACACCTGGATTGTCCCCATCAGCGGCTACTTCGGCGGGCTCCTCGGAGGAGTGATGTCGTGGACATTCGTGCGCTCGGGCCGCACGCCCATCGCCGCGCGCAAGCTCGCCTGTCTGATTTCCGCCGTGTTCCTGATCGGCACCATCGCGGTCCCGCTGACGCCGACCCCCGCGCTCGCCACGCTCGGAATGTCACTTAGTTACTTCTGGGCTTGTGCCTGGAGCGTCAATCATTACACGCTTCCCATCGATCTCTACGGCGCCGGCCGCGCGGCTTTCAGCGCTGGTGCGCTGGTATTCGCCTATGGCGTCATGCAGTCTGTTATTTCACGCCCGCTGGCTGACGTGATTGAAACATTTGGCTTCGGGCCCGTGTGTTTTACCTTTGCTATACTCCCAATTGCGGGTTACGCCTTGGTGCATGTTTTGATTCGCGATGAATCAAACGTTGAACCCGCCGCCGGCCAGTCACAAATCACCGAAGACATTGTTGGTACTCGTTAACCTGGCGGTACTGCATGGCCCAACTTCCGGCCTTATAAGGACTAACAAAACGTAACGAGCCACGCCATTCATCGATCTAATGTAGTGACCGGCCCATCCAGAGGCCAGCAGTAGCTTCGGGAGGATGTAATAAGAAGTATGAAAGTTCAGTGCCCCTATCGCTGCGATTATTGCCACAACTTGAAGGGCGAAACCAACCACTGGTGGCTGCGGCCTCAGGACGTGGACCAATTCCGGCTCGTGCGCTGGGACCAAATCTTGGCCGATCAGGATGGCTACGAGCACATCTGCTCGGAATCCTGCGCCGCCAAAGCGTTGTCCAAATGGCTGACGCAAGCCAGCGGCAATCTGGTGCGGAGCGCGCCGAAATCGGAACGCGCGTTATCCGCAGTTCAGTAGGTCTTCAGGTACTTCAGCTCTTTAGCCGCCGCCGCTACCGTCCAGTTATGCCAGGGCGGTTCATGCATCGTGATTTTTTCGAAACACGCCGCAGCCTCCCGATAGCGCTTGTTGTTCTCCAGATATTGCCCGTAGTAAAACCAGGCCGTGGGAAGCGATGGATGCTCTTTGATCACCGCCGTTGCCGAAGACTCGGTCTCGGGCAAATCAAGCCGCGCGAACAGATAGAGCAGCGTCACGTCAGGCGTCGACTCCAGCTCGGGAAATTTGTCCAGAGCCTGCCGCACTAAAACCGTACTCCTGTCGCGATTCTCCATATAAAGCGCGGTGAATGCGCGGGCGATCAAATCATCACGCTCGGAAGCTGGCAGCCCCACAACATCTTTAAGGAACGCCAGCGCGATCGAGGAACGGAGGATGTTTCCATCCTCAAGCCGCGGGGCCTCGGCGAGCGACTTCGAATTCGAAGTAACCACCAACGCAAGGCGCTTCGCCGGGAGTTCGATCGTCAGGTAGTTGGTCTGGAACCACCACTCGATGCGTTGTCCCTCGATTTCTTGAGTCTCGACAGATCCGGTGCGAACAGGCGCGTGCACAGTGCCCCGATGCCAGGCCACATGTCCCGAATCGCGAACTTCCGCGCGCAAGTCCGAAATGCGCAGCTCCGCGGCGGCGCGTGTCAGATCGCGATCAAACTGTTCGAATCGCCTCTGTCCTGCGGCCGGCAGGATGATCAGCAGCAGTGCGGCGAGCACCTTCACTTCTTATATCCGATTTTTCGCAAAAACCCGTGCCGCCACTCGGCGTCCGCGGCGGTTTCCACGCCCTTGGGCCGCGACCCATCGATCACACCGAGCACTCCCCTGCCCTGCTCCGTCTCAGCCACGACCACCTCCACCGGATTCGCCGTCGCACAGAAAATCGTGCAGACCTCCGGCGTCTCCAGGATGCGATTCTTCACGTTGATCGGAAATCCGCCGCGCAGCGCCACCACAAACATATGCCCCGCGCCCACCGCCGTCGCGTTCTTTGTTGCGATCGCCTTCAACTCGTCATCGTTACCGTCTACGCGCGTCAGACAAGCGCCCGACGCCTCATTGAACGCGATGCCGAACTTCATCTGCGGCACCGTATTCACGATCGCTTCGTAAATATCTTCCACCGTCTTGATGAAATGGCTGTGTCCGACGATGATGTTGCCGTCGGATGGAATCTCGATCCGGATCGCGTGCAGCTCCATGCCTCTACATTACGTTATGCATGCCTCAGTTTCACCTTCGACCAGCGAATTCGGATCACGCGCGCGAACTCGTTCGGGCTCTGCGTGTGGAACGATATCGATACCACCCGATCGCGCGAAACGCCCGCCGGGCCGAACATTGGAGCGAGATCGCCCAAGCTCTTGGGCCAATCGCTCACCAGCACTCCGTCCGGCAAGTTCGCCCGGATCGCACGTTGCGAATCGATGAATCCGGACTCGAGCGTCGCTCGCACCATCACCATCGGCGCGCGAAACAACTCGCGCTTGACTATCCCTTTCAGGCTCTCGCCGATCTCGGCGCGCATCATCAGAGCCTCGTCATTTGCAACCGGCGGCAGAGTTATGGTTTGTCCCCAATGCACCACGGCGGTGCCAATCGGCACTGGCGGATCGAATCGCGGAGTCGACCGGCGAACCACCACGCACATATTTTGCGGCCAATTGTGCGACCTGGCCTTTACGTCGTACCAGTTGAGCAAAGCCCACCAGCTCTCAGGCGTCTCGTAAAACGGCTCGCGCGCGTCGATGGAATCCCACCAGAGCAAGATCGCTTCCGGCCCCGCGGGATCGTCCACCGCCCGAGCGTTCAGCAAATCGAGCGCCGGCGTGTAAGCCGAGTACGCCTGAATCACCGGTAGCGGCTGCCACCGCAAGTGATTCGCCCGGATCATGGCGATCTCCGTCGGATACGCGTTCACTCGTTTTCCCTCCACGTACGGCTGGAACTCGGGAGGAATCGCATCCAGCCCAAGAGCGCGTTGCGTGTTCATCTCCATCGCAGTCACCGCCGCCGGCCAATGCAAGTATTCCTCGAAACTCACCAACGCGGCGCGCCCCGTCAGCCGGTCCAGATGTTCCGGCGGAAGCGGCGGGTCCCCGAGCTGAGCGAAGCCAGACGCCAGCGACCCCGCCACGAATATCGCGACGACAATGCGGCTTCGCCACGTGGAGACAAGCGCGATAACCAACAAGGACAACGCCGCCATCTGATACGGAAACGGCAGTGCGTGCGCATCTTGCCGCACCATCGCGGACTTGAAACACAGAAAGCTCATCCCGATCAGCAGCGGCACTCCCCAGACCACGCGCCGCAATTGGCCCGCCGCGACCGGGACCGCGATCCACAGCGCCACGCAACTCAACACCGCGCAGGCCGCCACCCACAACGGTCCAGGCAATCCCATCGCCTCCGAGTAACCGTTCGCAACCTCCATGGAATTCCGCAAGAATGCGACGACTCCACCTAGCGTTCCATCCAGCGCCCAGTAAAATCCCACCAGTGTCACAGCCCACACCGCGACAACCGCGCCGGCCGGCTTCACTATAAGCCCCGGCATCCTCCGGCCGCGCCACACCACACACGCCACAAAGTAAAACGCGGCCAGCGACGCGATCATCCCAATATTGAATTTCGCCAGCAACAGCACAGCTCCTAGGAAGGACAACAGCCCGATGTCGAACCAGGGCCGTTCATCCAAGCGGATCGCCACTGCAAGCGTCAACGCGATCACCGCGCCCAGAGGCCGCTCAATCGGCGAATCCCAGGCAAACCCGTTGTAGATCCAAAAAACTCCCAGATACAGGACCATCTCTGTCCAATGCCGCGCGCGCATGCACAGCGTCCACAATGCGTATGCCGCCACCAGCGCGATTCCCCACAGGAATGCGAACACCGCCCAAGGCTCCGCCTCCGGAAACGACGGCATCATGAGATATCCCAGCGGCCCATACGTGAAAATAATGTCCCGCCCAAAAACCATTCGCTCCGAATGCCCCATGTTAATTCCAAATATCCAACTGGGATCGAGGCCAGCCCCCGGCGTAAATGGCATGCCTGGCGTAACGATCAGAAAAATGACCGCAGAGATGATCGCGGTCTTGAACATCCGCACCACGCGGTTGTGCGCCATAAGCATTCCATCCATTAAGCCATAGCGCATCGCCGATAGGCGCGCGCGGGCTGCTGTGTTATGATGAAGTTTCTGGGCCTCAACCGGAAAGCCACTGATTTTATTGCACTTATGTCGTACTCTGCGCCGAGTATCGCGAGCCTCATCGATCACACGCTCCTCAAAGCCGATGCCACTCGCGCCGACATTCTGGACCTTTGCAGCCAAGCGCGCGAACACAATTTCGCGAGCGTCTGCGTGAATGCGTATTGGGTGCCGCTTGCCGCCGCCGAGCTTGCCGCATCGCCAGTGAAGGTCTGCACCGTGGTCGGGTTTCCTCTGGGCGCGACGTCGACAGCGGCCAAAGTCGCCGAGACCGAAGCCGCACTCGCAGATGGCGCCCAAGAGATCGACATGGTGCAGAACATTGGAGCTTTACGTGGCGGCGATCACGCAGCCGTCCAGCATGACATCGAGGCTGTGGTCGAAGCCGCGCATCGCCATAGCGCGATCGTCAAGGTGATCCTTGAAACCGCACTGCTCACTGACGATCAGAAGGTCGCCGCCTGCCTGCTCGCAAAAGCTGCCGGCGCCGATTTCGTAAAAACATCAACTGGATTCGGTCCGTCGGGCGCCACGGTTCATGACGTTGAGCTGATGCGCCGAACGGTCGGGCCGATGATTGATGGAAAAGGGATGGGCGTGAAAGCCTCCGGCGGAATTCGCACTCTCGACGACTTCAATAAGATGGTCGCTGCTGGTGCCACCCGCGTAGGCGCCAGCGCCAGCGTCAAGATTGTCGACGCGGCTCGATCCGCACCAGCCACTCCGCACGCGGAGTCCCGGACCTGACAATGGCCGTTCCGTCGCCAAAATCGAAGGTGCGTTTCCAGGAACGCGCCGAACTGCTCGACTTTCTGCTCGACGTGTCGGCCGCCACGTCGGACACGCTCGACCTCGATCGCATCCTGGCCAACGTCGCCGCCATCGTCAAAGACGTCGTTCCCTACGATCTGTTCGCCATCCTGCTTTACAGCGAGCGCCAGCGCGGCCTCGGCATCCGTTATTCGATCGGCCATCGCGAGGAAGTTGTGCGAAGCCTGGTGATCCCTTTGGGCGAGGGCATTACCGGAATCGCGGCCGCCAACCGCCAGCCCATTCTATCGGGCGATGTCCGCAGCGACCCGCGTTACTTAACCGCGCTCGATGCCGTGCAGAGTGAGCTGGCCGTGCCTATGCTCGCGCGCGGCAAACTGGTAGGCGTCATCGATCTGCAATCCACGCGGCTCAACGCGTATCGCGAACAGGATCGCGCCTTGCTCCAGTTGATCGCCTCCCGCGTCGCTGTCTCCATCGACAACGCGCGCCTCTACCGGCGCGTCGATCGCCAGAATCGCACGCTGAAAACCCTCTCGCATCTTTCGCAGGAATTCAGCTCCATCCTCGACCTGGACGAACTGCTCCGCAAAATCGCCACCACCACGCATACGCTCGTGGCCTTCGACGCCTTCAGCATTCTGCTGTTGGATGCCGAGCACAAAGTGCTACGTCACCGCTTCAGCGAGCGCTACGACCAGCGCGTGGATCTGGACAATATCCCGCTCGGTAAAGGCCTCACCGGCGCTGCTGCCGAATCCCGCGAGATCGTTCGCGTCGCAGATACGTTGGCCGACCAGCGCTACATCGCTTCGCATCCCGACATCCGCTCGGAAATCGCTGTCCCGTTGATCGTGCAGGATCGCGTGGTCGGCGTCATGAATCTCGAGAGCGAGCGCATGGGCTACTTCACTGAGGACCACTCGCGCATGTTGGCTCTGCTAGCCCCGCAAATCGCCAGCTCGGTCGAAAACGCCCGCCTCTACGAAGAAATCGCCCAGCGCGAACAGTGGATGGATCGCGATCTGAAAGCCGCCCGCAACGTGCAGTTGGTCATGCTGCCGCGCGAAGCGCCGGAGGTAGAGGGCCTGGAGGTTGCCATCCGGCTGCGCCCCGCGCGCGAGATCACGGGCGATGTCTACGACGTCTTCGAGCACAGCTCCGGCGAAACCGTCTTCATCTTCGGCGATGTCAGTGGGAAAGGTGCTGCGGCGGCGCTCTATGGCGCAATGGTCAGCGGCTTGCTTCGCACACTCGCGCACCGGCGGCGCAGTCCCGCCGAACTACTCAAGCTGCTCAATAAGGTTCTGCGCGAGCGCATCGTTGGCACACAATACGTCGCGATGCTTGTGGTTGTTTGGGAAAGCGCCCATCATCGCTTCGTTATGGCCAACGCCGGCGCCGAGCCGCCTGTCATCTGCCGTGGCGACGAAATCTTGAAACCGAAAGTGGAGGGCGTTCCCGCAGGCCTGCTCGACAATCGCGAATACGACGAAGTGATTTTCGATGCCCTGCCCGGCGACGTGCTCGTTTTGCATTCGGACGGCATCACCGATCAGCCGAATCCCAAGGGTGACGAGTATGGCAGCAACCGGCTCGGCCGCAAGTTGCGCAAGTTGTGCGGCAAGCCGCCTGAAGCCATCGCGACTCATATTCTGGCCGATCTGGACGCCTACAAATCCGACGCACCCACCTTCGATGATCAAACTTTGGTTGTATTGAAGGTCCTCTAATGGATTACCGCGACCATAGCCTTTATCTCGAAAACACTCCGCTCGCCGACGTCGCGCGCCGCGAAGGCACGCCCTGTTACGTGTACTCGGCCGCCGCCATTCTCGATCGTTTCCACGCTTACAACCAAGCCTTTGGCGACGTGCCGCACAAAGTTTGCTACGCCGTCAAAGCCAATAGCAATCTCGCGATTCTAAGCCTTCTCGCCGACGCTGGCGCCGGGTTCGACATTGTCTCGGGCGGCGAACTGTTCCGCGTTTTGCGAGCGGGGGCGAATCCCGAGACCGTCATTTTCTCCGGCGTCGGCAAGACTTCGCAGGAGCTCGACTACGCGCTTGAACACAAGATCCGCAGCTTCAACTGCGAGTCCGAACCCGAGATCGCGCTCATCGATGCTCTGGCTTCGCGCCGCGGTGTCCAGGCGCGCGTGGCGTTGCGCGTGAATCCCGATGTCGACGCCTCCACGCATCCTTATATTTCCACTGGCCTGCGCGAACACAAGTTCGGCATCGATATTTCACAGGCCGAGGCAGCCTACGATCGCGCGCTCGCGCTCCCCAGCCTGATTCTCGACGGCGTGAGCTGCCACATCGGCTCGCAAATCACGGACATCGCGCCCATGCTGCAGGTCTTTGACAAGATGATCGCGCTGGTGGAGCGTCTGCGCGCGCGCGGCATTCCGATTCGCACGCTCGACCTCGGCGGCGGACTCGGCGTCGCCTACAAACCCGGCGATCTGGCGATGTCCATCTGCGAATACGTCCGCGCCATGTGCCAGCGCACTGCCGGGCATGACCTCGAAATTCTGATCGAACCCGGGCGCTCCATCGTCGCCGAAGCCGGCCTGCTGCTCACGCGTGTGCTCTATCGCAAGACCAACGGCGAGCGGGAATTCATTATCGTGGACGCCGCCATGAACGATCTCATCCGCCCCGCGCTCTATCAATCGCATCACGAGATCGTGCCTGTCCGTGAAAATCAAGCGGGAACGATTACCGCCGATGTCGTCGGCCCGGTCTGCGAATCCGGCGATTTCCTGGCACGCGCCCGCGCAATGCCCAACGTCATGCCCGGCGATTTGCTGGCCGTCTGCACCGCCGGCGCCTACGGATTCGTGGCCGCGTCCAACTACAACGCCCGCCCCCGCCCCCCCGAGATCCTGGTCGAAGGCGACCGCTTCCGCGTCATCCGCAAACGCGAAAAATACGAAGACCTGATCCGCGGCGAATAACTGCACATCTTCTCCAGTGGTAGACTCCGAGTATGGATCGCGTTGAGGAGATTGAGGCCGCAATCAGAGCCTGCCACCTCAGGAATACGAGCGCTTTGTAGAGTGGTTCCGCGCCCGTGAGCAAGCGCGCTGGGATGAGCAGATCGATAGCGATTCCTCGTGTGGCAAACTGGACCTCCTGTTCGAGGAAGCCCACGAACCGGTTGTCCGTTGGACTGGGCTCACTCGACTCAAACGTTCTGGCCTATGCGTTGGCGCTCCCCGCGAGTAACCACGCTTCGGGTTAACCTTAAGGAAGGAGACAAATAGCCATGAACTTGACCATTGATCTCCCCGACGATCTCGCAGCGGCCTTGCAAGCCAAAGCCCAAGCGCAAGGCATCTCGCTTGCCGGTTTCACAAAGCATGTGCTTGAAGAGGCTGTAAAGCCCTCAGAAGCGCAAGAGCCCAAGCCCAAGAAGTCGGGTTACGGCCTGCTCTCCAAGTACGGTCCCGGCCCGTCCGAGGAAGAAATTGACGAAAACCGCCGTGACATGTTCCGCGGATTCGCCCAGGACGTTCCGTGATCGCTGGTGTCGCTGATACCCACGCGTGCACTTTGGTACTTGCTCAAGAATCCGCGTCTTTCCAGCATCGCGCGCGCTTTCATCGATAATGCGGCGAATGCCGGTCATGACGTCCTGCTCTCGCCGATCAGTTTGGCCGAGATTGTCTATCTGGTGGAGAAAGGTCGGCTCCAAGCATTGGCCTATGACGAGTTTGAGAAAAGCGCTCAACGATCCCGATTTCGTTCTCGAAGAGGCCCCCTTCACCGGCGAGATTGTCGAAACCATGCGACACGTACCGCGCGCGGGCATCCCAGACATGCCTGACCGGATTGTCGCCGCCACCGCCTTGTATTTCGGCGTACCAGTCATCAGTCGCGATGGCCGTATCCGCGCCTCCAATGTGCGGACCGTTTGGTAAAACGAAGGGCAAGGAGTCACCGGAGGAACGATGACGTGAACGCTGGCGAGACGGAAAGGAGCGGGAATTGATCGACGTGGCGTCGAGAGAAGAGTTCCCCGAGGAGCGGGAATTTAAGGTCAATTGGGAAGAGTTCGAGCTGAAGATTCGCGAGCTGCGTCAGTGCCACAAGTCGAAAAGAATTGCCAGCCCCCTTTTGTTCCGGGGCCAGGGGAACGCCGCGTGGGGACTCCAGACCACACTGGAATGCGGGCACGGAGTCACCAACTTCTCGCCTTTTTCTTCCCTCCCCCTCCAACCACTTCCGCGACGCCACCCCTCTCGCGCGCTTTTCCCCGATTTATCCTGATCCCGATGCCCGCCAACCAACCACGCCGCGTCACCTCGCGCGCCATCGGCCCGGCATACTGGCTTCGTTTTGCCAGGTTTTGAAAAAAGTCATCACCGCGCACCAAAAAACGGCCGATGCGCCATCCCCTCCCGAATGAATGATTTCAACCCCATTTTTCACCCGGCCGCGCCGCCCAACAACTAACAACCAATAACCAACAACCGCGCGGAACGCGCGCTACAATCAAGTATGCGTTTTGCCGCCCTCACAGCTCTCTGTCTGTGCCTGCTCCCCGCGATCCACGCGCAAGAAAAATCCAAGTCCGCCCCCGTGTCAGCTTTGGATAAAACTCAGCTCGAGGCCTATGTCCGCCACCTGCTCTCCGTCATTCCAGAGGTCCAAATCAAAATCGACGATCCCAAGCCCGGCATCAGCCCCGAGCTACTCCAAGTCGACGTCCACTTCAGCTACCAGGGCCGCTCGCAAGAGGAAACGTTCTATGTCACCAAGAACGGCCAAAGCATCGTTCGCGGCGTAGTCTACAACTTCGCCGAAAATCCTTTCAAAGAAGAACTCGACAAGCTCAAAGTCAGCGGCGCTCCCAGCTTCGGCCCCGACAACACGCCAGTCACGATGATCGAATTCGGGGACTTCGAATGTCCCAACTGTAAAGAGGAAGCCAAAACCATTCGCGACAACGTGCCCACGGCGTTCCCCACTCAGGTGCGCGTCGTTTTCAAGGATTTTCCGCTCGATCAGATCCATCCCTGGGCCAAGGCCGCTGCCATCGCCGGCCGCTGCATCTATCACGAAAGCCTCAGCTCGTTCTGGAAATATCACGACTGGATATACGAGCATCAGGCCGAGATCAACCCCGAAAACTTGAAGACGCAGATCCTGGATTTCGCCAAGACCGCGCCCGATCTCGACAGCATCCAACTCGGCCGCTGCATCGACACCAAGGCCACCGAAGCCGAAGTGGACGCGTCTATGGCCGAGGCTCGCGCGCTGCACGTCGACGCCACGCCCACGCTCTTCGTGAACGGCCGCCGGCTGGTTGGCAATTATCCCTGGCAGAATCTCGATCAGATCATCACGGGCGAGCTCGACTATCAGAAGACCGCACACGATGCCCCGCCCTCCGCAGCCGGGCCCGGCAAAGACGATAAATGCTGCGAGATCAAAATTCCTTCGCCGCTGAGTAAGTAATATGCGCGCGCGACTCGCTCTCCTGATCTTGTTGGCCGTCGGCCTCACCACCGCGGCCAACGTAAGCAGCACCGAATACCTCGGGATCATTAAGTATCTGGCGTCTCCCGAAATGCGCGGACGCGCCACCGGATCGCCCGAGCTTGAAAAAGCCGCCGGCTACATTCGCGATCAGTTTCGCGGAATGAATTTGAAGCCTCTCTCGGGCACAAGTTATTATCAGGATTTCGACGTCACCACCACCGCGCGCCTCGGCCAGCGCAATAGCGTGACGTTCACCTCCGGCGGCAAGCCCGAATCGCTTCGCATCAACGACGACTTTATCCCGCTCAACCTCTCAGGCGCGGGCGACGTCTCTGGCAGCGTCGTCTTCGCAGGCTTCGGCATCACCGCTCCCGAATACAATTACGACGACTACGCCGGTCTCGACGTCAAGGGGAAGATCGTCATCGTGCTGCGTCACGAGCCCCAGGAGTTCGATGACAAAAGCGTCTTCGAAGGCAAAGTCTACACCGCCCACACGCAAATCTTCAGCAAAGCCAGCAACGCGAAGATCCACGGCGCAAAGGCGGTCCTGATGGTCAACGACATTGCGGCACATTCCAGTGACGCTGACGATCTGGAGAAATTCGGCGCCACCGCCGGTCCCGACAACGCTGGAATCGAGTTCGTGCAAGTGAAGGCCGCCGTCGTCAACAAATGGCTTGCGCCCACCGGCAAAAACATTGAAGCCATCGAGGCCGATATCGACAAGACGCTTCATCCGGAATCGTTCGCGCTCCCCGAGACGCTGCGCCTCAACATGAACATCGACATCGCTCGCGAGGTGAAAACTGTTCACAACGTCGGCGCTTACCTTCCGGGCGAGACCAACGAGTACGTCATCATTGGCGCACACTACGATCATCTGGGCCTCGGCGAGCAGTTCTCCATGGCGCCATCGCTCGCTGGAACCGTGCACCCTGGGGCGGACGACAATGCCTCGGGAACCGCGGGCGTCATCGAACTGGCGCGCTGGTTCTCCCGCGAACCGAAACACCACCGGGGCATTCTGTTTTTGACCTTCGCCGGCGAAGAGCTCGGACTGCTGGGCTCCAGCTACTACGTCAATCATCCCGTGCTGCCGCTCAAAGACGCCGTCGCAATGATCAACATGGACATGATCGGCCGCATTCGCGATCGTAAGGTCTATGTCGGAGGCGTCGGAACCGGCACCACTTTCGCCGAGCTCCTCAAACAACTTACGCCCAAGCACGATTTTGAAGGCGACGTTACCGAGCGCGCCGGCTACGGCTCCAGCGATCACACTTCGTTCACCACCAAACAAGTCCCGGTGCTGTTCTTCTTCTCGGGCCTGCACGCCGATTATCACAAGCCCAGCGATACCTGGGATAAAATCGATGCACCCGACGCCGTTCGTTTGCTCGATCTCGTCGCCGACGTCACCGATCATCTGACCGACAGCTCACCCCGGCCGCAATTCGTTCGCGTCGCCGAAACCATCGAGCCGCAGGAAGTCGCCAACCCGCACTCGGGTAAGGTGTCCGGCGGAGGTTACGGTCCCGACTTCGGTAGCATTCCGGATTTCACCGAACTTCCCAATGGAGTAAGGTTCGCCGACATCCGACCTGGTTCTCCCGCCGCGAAAGCAGGCCTCAAGGCCGGCGACATACTGACTGAGTTCGACGGTAAGCCTATACAAAACCTGTACGATTTCACGTACGCGTTACGGGCTAGCCATGCTGGCCAAGAAGTACTTGTGAAGGTACTTCGAGGGAACCAAACAATTGATGCCAAGGTACTACTGACCGAGCGGAAGTAAGTCCGCATACTGAGTCAGGTCAGATAAAACTATGTCACCTGATTCATCGTTTGGAACCGCACCGGCCCTGGATCGCAGCCTCGTTCGGACGCTACCCCCGCTCATTCTTCATCCCTTCGCCGATGCCGGCGGCCCGAGCAAATTAGTGGAAAGCTCGCGCGCGAATCTCAAGCTGCAAGGCTTGTTGCCGCAAGGGGAATCCACGCGCGAAGACCTGGACAAGGCCCTGCTCGATGGACGCTTCTCGGAACTGCGCATGCTCTATTACGTAGGAAAGGATCTGGCGCGCTGGATCGGCCAGTGTCTCGAATTCGTCGAGCATCACCAAGACTCGCTTCCCAAAGGCATTTCTTATCAAAGCTTCGCCGCGCTATTGATTCAGGACGCGCCTCTCCCGGTTCAGTCCAAGCTGCGCAAATGGGGCGTGGGCGATTACAAGTCCATCTTCAGCCGGGCGCTCGGCTTGCACACGTTATTCGCCACCGCTCCGCCGCGCGAAATGCTGTCCGATGAATTCATCCGGATCTATTTTCGCTACGCCGATCAGATCTTTCAGACCAAGCAAGGCGAGTGTGACTTCACGCCCGTCAACTCGCGCGACTTCACCTTCGAGCTCTATTCATCCGGCGAGTATTCGCGGATGCTCGAACGCTCCTGGGGCGAATAGTTACTTCGGCAGCGATTTCAAATACGCCAGCACTGCTTCGGCGTCCGGACGCGTCATGCGAAACGGAGGCATGGGCGGATTCGGCGGACTGCCGGTTCGCGAAATTCCGGTGGTCAGCAGCCGGATAAACTCGGCATCGGTGCCCGGAGGCCCGCCGCCAATCTTCGGTTCAACCAGTGCCCAATAGGGCGATGGATATGACGGCCGCAATTGCGCCGGTCCGCCTTTGAGCCAACGTCCTTTATCGGGATTGCCATTTTCGTCGCGCGGCGTGTGGCACAGTTCGCACATCGCGACATTCTCCACAATGTATCGGCCGCGTTCGACTTGCGACTGCCCGCCCGCCTCGGCCTTTCCACTTCCTTTGGATTGCGCCTTCGCGGGAAGCCATCCGACCACGATCGCGAGCGAAGACAGCAAGAGAACTCTGTTCAGTTTAGACATAGCCACATCCATGATAAGATATCGCCCATGCGATGGCTCTGTCTGATGGCGGCAACGGCCGCGTCCATGATTGGGCAACTCGCATTTGGCCAGCTTGCGCCACCGAACGATGCGGGCGTTTCCATCGGCCACGTTCATCTCACCGTGCCCGATCCCGACGCGCAGACCAAAGTCTGGGTGGACGTGCTGGGCGCGACCGCGTCCAAAGATGGATTCTTGACTCTCGTCAAACTGCCGGGCGTTTTCATCATCGTCAGCAAATCGACCTCAACCGAGGGCTCCAACGGTTCCACCGCCAATCACATCGGTTTTCTGGTGAAGGATTACGCCGCACTGGAAGCCAAGCTCGCCGCCGCCAACATCCCGGCTGTCTTCGACAACAAGAAGAATCAGATGATCGTGACTTTCCCCGATCAGATTCGCGTGGAATTCATGGAAGACACTTCCATTTCCACTCCGGTGGTTTTCCATCATATTCATCTGATGACCACCGATCCCGCGGCCCTGCAGGCTTGGTACGTGAAAACGTTCGGTGCCGAAGCCAGCACGCGCCGCAACCTGCCAGCGGCAAAACTCCCGGGCGGCGAGGTGGATTTCCTGATGGCCAAAGAAGCGCCGGCGCCCACCAAGGGCCGCACGCTCGATCACATCGGGTTTGAGATCAAGGATCTCGATGCATTCTGCAAGAAGCTGGCGGCGGACGGAATGACGTTCGATATGCCTTATCGCGATGTTCCGGCGCTCGGGCTCAAGATCGCGTTCATCATCGATCCCGTGGGAACGCGCATTGAATTGACCCAGGGGTTAGAGGGGCGCTAAACGCCCTGCTTGAGCTCCACGCTGATCAGGTGAATTTCCCCTGCGCTGACGTTTTCCACCGAATGCGGTGGAAGGCATTCGATGTAATTCGCCGCCGCAGCAGCCAACATACCGGGCACCGTGCGGCTGTCGAACAATACGTTGCCGTCGCCATCGCGCCGGATGAAATCGCCAGCCGCTATGGTGTAGTAAATTGCGGGCCAGCGATGCGTGTGCACCGGCACGATATCGCCCGCCGGGATCCGAGTGTCCAACACCCGCACGCGATCGTTTTCAAGCACCAGCCGATGATATTGCGGCGCGGCGATCACCGCGTC
Organism: Bryobacterales bacterium; assembly: GCA_963772905.1. GTDB lineage: Bacteria > Acidobacteriota > Terriglobia > Bryobacterales > Bryobacteraceae > Palsa-89. The sequence goes on from CAVYZD010000004.1 coordinate 915,283, forward strand.
CAACGAATCCGGCCACGGCCATGCGGCTTTCGTAGCGGGCTGCGTCATTTCGCTTTGACGTCGGCGCTGCCGCCTTTGTCCTTGGTGTAATGGCCGACGTCCTGGTTGCCTTCGAGGCAGGCGAATTCCATCTGCTCGTAGTTGGGGTCAGGCGTCTTGTATAGCTCCATCGCCATCTTGAACGGCTTGGTCAGCACCTTGGAATCGTCCACCGTCGCTTCATATTTGATGGTGTTGGTATCCACCTCGGTAAAGCGCTCCACCACGTGCTCGGCGTCGCTGTGGAAATTGCCGACGGTGTCGTACCAGGTGCGATCGTTCAAGTTCGTCGTATCCACCACTAGCGTGCCGCCTTCCCAATGGCCCACAGAGTCGCCCTGGAACAGCTTGATGTTCGCGGGAATGTGCGGGCGGCCGTCAGTGGGAATGATGCGGACCGCGTGCATAAACTCCCACGTGATCACGACGTAATTCGCGGGCTGCAAGATCTGCATTCCAAACTGCACATACATTTGTTTCGGCACGCCCGATTCGTAACAGTGCAGCTCGGGTTCTTCGGCGAGATGGTGCTCGAAGGTGTCCTTGGCTTTCGCAGCAGCCCATCCTTGATAGGGAATGAATCCGTCGGCGGGCTCAACGATAGCGCCTTTGCCGGGTCCGAAGAAAGGTGGGCGACCGGTGGGGTGATTTTGCAATTCGAACACGGCTCCGCCGTTGTTGGCCGCGTTCCAAAATCCTTGCATATCCGGATGGCCGTCGGCGAGACGTTGGACCGGCCCGCCGGCCTCGTGACGCGGAACGCCGAAAATGCCACCGGGCGAATCCGGTCCCCGCGGGGGCGCGGGAGGCTGCGCAGACATCATCGCAGCCAGCAGAAAGATCGAACCAAGAAAACGGGTGTTCATAGTGAGATCCATCAGCGGCTGCCCTTGGATGCTTCGTCGGCATACGCTTGGCACTCATATTCCAAGATCCGGAAATTCGGTTCGGTGTGCTTATACAAGGTCAGGCTGATTTTCCAGGGGCGCGTGAACACCTCTGGATCTTCGATGGTCGCATCGTACTGCAACGTTTCCGGACCCGTGCGAGTGTAGCGCTCCACGACGTGCAGCTTGTCGCTGTGATAATCGCCCGAGGCGTCGAACCAGGTCTGGTCGTTAAAGTCCGCGACGTCGACCACCAGCGTGTCGCCGTCCCAATGCCCGCGCGAATCGCCGAGCCAGAAATCGAGACCGTCGATGTGTTTGGTCCCGTTGGTAAAAATGGTGCGGTAAATGTGATTATATTCGTAGGCGAGCAGCGTGTATTTCGGCGTCTGGAAAATCTGAAACGGATAATCGAGATATGATATTCGCGGCACGCCCGGCATATAGCATTTATTGAATGTGTCTGCTGCAGCGCGATTCTTGAAATTCTCCTGCCGCTTCGCCAGAGCCTCCGGCTTATAAGGAATCTTGCCGTCGGCCGGATCCACAATCACGGTGCGGCCCGGAGGAATTCCGAGCGCGCCAGCATGGTCCTGCAAGTCAAATGCAGCGGAGGTGTTACGCACCTGCCAAATACCTTGCAGATCGGGCGTGCCGTCGGCGGTGCGGGGCGCTTTGTAGGCCTGCGCTGAAACTATCTGGGGCGCCGCACACAACAAGGTTAGCGTGATCGCAGCTACGAACCGAGTTTTCATTGCTCCCACGCTCATCTATTTGTCCGGACCAGGAGGTGCGCCCGGCGGCAACGCATCCGGCCTTCCGGCGAACAGGCGGCGACCGTCGGCGGTCTTCACCGATCGCGTCCACGCGTTGTTGGATCCGTCCTTCGCTTGAAAACCTTCGATCTCGATTTCCTCGCCAGGCTTGATCGAATCCTTACGCCATCCCTGGCGGAACAACACGTTGGGCGGCAGCGCTTCGAACGACCAGATCGCGGTTTTACCGTCGGCGTCGGTAACCTCGACCTGGATCTGCGAGTGCGGATTCACCCAGTCCATTTTCACGAACTTGCCTTTGAGCGTGATAGGTTTGCTGACATCGAACTCCGCGGCGAAGGAATGATGCGCCAGCACCGGCAGTGCGGCCAGGAGTAAACCTGCGGACGCACTGAGTACCGCAAACTTGAATTTCATCTGAGGAACCTCCAACTCCATTGTGTCACGCCGATTGGCGGTGCTCACTACCGAGCGCGATTCTATAACCTGCTACGCGCGGAAGTCAACCGATGTGGCAGAACGAACTTCGTGGTGCGTCCTTCGGGTGCTAGGAGCACAGCCAGCGTGTTTTAATCGCCGTATTTGTGGCGAGTGTGTTGACGGCAGTTGTGCATCTTCCGGTCCTAGTTACGTTCCATATCGTCGTTATGACGGTGAGATACGCTTTAATGGAGTTTACTATCTTGACACGGGTGGAACTCTAGCGTATTATTAGGGCGCGTTAGTAGTTGTAGTACTGGAATGGAGACATTAATGAGACCAATATGCGTGTCGCTACCGCTGTTGTTCGTCGCGGGTTTCTGCTACGAGGCATCCGCCGCGACGATTATGGGAAGCGTTTCTGACAATGCTGGGAATTTTCTGGCCGGAGCGCAGGTGAATCTGAATCCTACGCCTTCTGTGGGCCGCGGCGCCCCTGGCGCGACGGCGGCGCTACCGGCGAACGCTGCCAGCGCCACTGCCACTGCTGCCGGACAGTTTGAGTTCGATAACATCGCGCCGGGCAGTTATTCCCTGTGTGTCGTGCCAAATAACCGCACGCACGTCAATTACTGCGCCGCGCCAGGCCCGGGAAACACGCCTGTCACAGTATCGGCCAGCGACACCTTTATCCACACGGATTTGCCAGCGGTGGCTGGGGTCCCGATTCTTCTAACGGTCGTACTTGCCAGCAGTTCCGCAAAGCTACCTGCGCACGTGTTCCTTGATTCTCCAGATGGCAGCTTTTTTCCTATGGAGAACGACGCTCAAGCCGGTCACTTTTGGGTGGTTGCACCACCTCTGACCAATCTGCGTGTCGTCACTCATGCAGCGGGTGGTCAGTTTGGCCTTCCTGCCGAGGTGGTCAATGCGGGCGCGGCCGGTGTTCCGGTTGAAGTGACTGTTATCAGGTAGACGAGAAAAGGAGAACACCAAATCGTGCGTACCATAATATCCTCTCTTACCCTCTTATTGCCGTTGGTTTGCTGTGCGCAGAATTTCTCTTTCACCGGGCGCGGGCACACGTACAAGGTGACAATGCAAACAGAAGCGTCAGCTGGCCTCGGATTTGCCGGCCATTGGCTTTACGAGGCTTCAGCAATTTGGCCAAGTTCCCTGACTAGTAATCAATACATCCTGCTATTCAATTCGAATACGACTGCATATACATCGTCGTGGCCGACGGCGGAATCAGTGTTCATGCAGACGTCCAGTAATGGCCTGAACTGGAACACACCCACGGCAATTCTCTCAAAAGCGTCCAACATCTGCGATATGATCGATGCCCGTCCGATATACGACACCGCAGCGTCGCTGTGGCGCGTGTTTATCGGGGCAGTTACATATAGCGGCAGCGGCTGCAGCCTCGACAATCAGCTATTCGAAGCTACCGGAACGAGCCTGACAAGTCTGTCTTGGTATGGTAGCGGCGGTAACGCCACGTCGTTGACCGGAGACATAGGCAACCCTGGTTTAGGTCAGGATCACCAGTGGTTCAACACCGCTAACTACAATGGCCCGTCGAGTACTCCAATCATGTTTATCTACAACGATTGGAACTTTACCGGTGTCAATTATACCTATTGCCCTACTTGTACCAACAATGGCACACCCATGTTCGCCTACTTGACGGCAAACGCGGAAACCTCTTTTAACTTCTGGTACTACACTTCGCCGGCTTATGCGTCTGGGCCAGGTCTGCTTTATCCTGACGTTCTACTTGGAGGCACAGATGACCAGGCAACGCTCGGCCCTCCTGGATTCTCGTTCGGTAGCGATTGCTCCAGTTCTTCTGGTCAATTTGGCAGCGGCATCGGGTTTTACCCGACACCTGTTCCAAATAACACAAGCAGCCCAAGTTTGCCCGGGCAGTTTGAATCTGGAACGTTCTCATCGTCGACTGCAGGTCTGATCACGTCGGTACGAGCGGCGAGGAACGCGTACGGGTACCTCGATAAGGCCAGCTCCTCCCCGAACACTTGGCACACGTTTCTCTATTACAACGTTGCCGACGAACAGAGCGGAACTAAATGTCCCGTGCCAACAATACAGAGCACTTGGAAGAATGGCGGCGGCTCTGGAAATCCATCGGCTAGTTGGGGAGCAACGTATGTGACGATAACTGAACAGTAGACCTGCATTGGGCTCGTGGCGCGGCGGAGGTTGTGATCGGGTCGCCCCCGGCGGTATGCCTCTCATGCGACCACGATGCTAGGAGGTCTTTTGTACACTTGATTTGGTGTGCAACCAGACAGGCCGGATTGTGGCGGTAATTTTCACCGCGGTCCTAGTGACCGCGGGCGGGTTCTTGATTTTCGACGTCTTCTTTCAGGTGCGATTGCAACACGCCCTCATGAACGTTGAGGGCGTTGTTGCTCTGGGCTTTCTAGCCCTACTCTACGCGCGGGGTCGCGCTTCCGGGCTGATCGGCACTGCGACGGGTTTCGGTTTGTTGGCGGTCGCCGCGATCATCGTCGTCGTTGCTGTGGCTTTCACTCCGATTCTACACACATCTTTCCTATACGACGACTACACTCACATCACGGACGCCTCGCGATTTTCTTGGCTTTCAGTTGCAAAGCAGTTTGGGCCCGCGACCGGCCGGGGCTTGTTCTTTCGCCCGTTGGGCTTCTTCCTATATTGGCTAAACTACCTGTGGGCCGGAGCAAACCCAACTTGGTGGCATGCTGGCAACATCGCGTTGCACGCGGCTTGCAGCGTACTCGTGGTCGCGCTTTGCTGTGAGGTGGGTTTATCCCGCCCCGCAAGCTTCGTGGGTGCCCTGGTGTTCGGACTCGCTGGCGTATCAGCCGAAGCGGTCGCCTGGGTCGACGCAGGGTTCGTGATGATGACGACAGCCCTGGTCCTCATTAGCCTGATCTTTGTTTGCCGTTACGCCGCTACAAATCGGGTACCCTGGCTGATCGGTGCGCTCGGTGCGGGGGCGTGCGCAATGTTTTGCAAGGAAACCGCATTCAGCCTGCCGTTCCTGATTGCAAGCCTGGCGCTGTTCAAAAACAAAACGGATTGGACTCGAATCGGGCGCGCTGCGATTTTTTCAGGCGTGCTGACGGCTATACTCTTCGCATATCGCTGGTGGGCGCTCAATGGAATCGGCGGGTATATAGCGACTGGTGGCGAGCCGAATGTTTTTCACTTCAACATGGTTCGCACGATCAACGCGCTTCTACTGCGGCAATGGGCTGTTTTGTTTTTTCAGTTCAACTGGAGCATACCGCCGAGCCCAATGCTCCGCGTGGCGTTGGCCGCTACTCCTTTTATGCTTGCAGGGTGCGCGTGGATGGCGACAACGCCGCGCCGTCCAATGCTCGGCTGTTTTGTGTTTATCATTGCCGCTGGGTTGCCTGTCGAGCATCTACTGCTAATCAGTCCGGATTTGGCTGGCTCGCGGACGCTATATCTGGGAAGCGTGGGATGGGCCCTGCTTTGGGCTCTCATTCTGGGGTCGATGCACCGGACGCCCCGGATTGTCGCGGCTTGCGTGCTGTTAACGCTCCAATGGTCGATACTCGAACACAACCTGCGATCTTGGCGCGAGACAGCGGAGTTGGCTCGTTCCGTTTGTGTTGCTTTTGGCCAGAGAATAGCGGGGACTTCCGGGCCGGTTGTTGTGCGCGGACTGCCTAGCATCCGCGCCGGAGCAGTCTTCCTGCAGAATGGCTTTCCACAGTGTGTTGAGTTGAACACGGGCGTTCCGGCATGGCGAATTCAAGTGGATAACTCCCAAGCGGCGAAATCCGGAGCGGCAGAATTCCATTGGAATGAGACCACTGGTCGCATTGAATGATTGCCTGCTATCTACCGGAACGTCGCTTCCCACAGATACCGCGGGCTTCGCGATACATACGCCAGGGCGGGGCCGGGATCGTCGGGCGCCAAAAGCGCCTCTGCTCGGAGTCCTTCAAACGACCGCGCCCATTGGCGGATGCCCAGTTCGCCCCTGCGCCAAAGGCCGAACGATGCTCGCAGATCGAGACCCGCGATTGTCCAGCGAACGCCCTCGCGATATTTTGACTCGGGCACGGCGTGCGAGCCGATCAAATCGAAATATTCCATCGACGCGAGGTCCAGGCCGGCGGCGGAAGCCAGGGCGTGTTGTAGAGAAAATCGCGGATTAATTTCGATCAGCCTCCATTTTCGGTCTCGCTCATCGCATTTAAACTCCACTTCGGCTACGCCGCGCAGCCCTAGACTCCGCAATAAATCGAGCGCTGTTCGCTCGAGAGCAACCTCAACGACGCTTTCGGCGAACACGCCAAAGCCGAAACCCGCTGGATACTTTCGCAGGATTCGATAGCTACCCGCCGCGTCCTGCCCGGGATCTTCACCAATGTAGCAATACACTGAGCAATGATTGGGATCGGGACCGCGAATGACACTCTGCACCAATACCGGAAAACCCTCGGAGAAGGCCCACTCCAGCCGCTCGCGTAGCTCAGCTGAATTGCGCGCCACGAATCCCTTGTTGTGCCCGAGATAGGGCCATTGTCTGGTGCAACGCGGCTTGATGAACACCGGGAAACCGAGTTCACGGCCGATGCACTCGGACTCGTCGGCAGTGACGGGGCAAATCGTGGCGGGAACGTCGACGCCGAAATCTCGCACCATTTTCAATTGCGCGTACTTGTCCATCAGCGTACTCGCGAGACTTCGCGGAAAATCCGGAAACGAAAACCAGCGCCGCAATTCGCAAGCGTGTGCCGTTAGGAACAATAATTCCGCGTCACCGATGGCGAAAAGAACACTGCGCCCGGAATGCTTGCGCGCTTCGGCGATCAAGAGATCGAGGAGTTGGCGCGCTTCGCTGTCAGGATCGGGGCAATGTTGAAACGAGCAGTAGCGCGAGTGCCGCGTCGGGTTCAGGCGGCTTGGGCTGAACGAAATCACTGGTATGCGCGCGCGGCCGAGATCGCGGACCACTGCCAGGCTGGTGGCTCCGGCCATGCCTTGTCCCAGCACCACCGCGACGGGCATGCCGGGATCTGCTCGCGCTGCTACAAATCCTCCATGCGCAACTGCATATCGGCGTGCTTCCAACCCTCTTCAAACTCCTTGCGAACCTCGGTTTCCCCGGCCGTATCGCCCAGCGCGTGGAGACTTTCGGCCAGCCCGAAAAGCGCCCGCGGATTCTTGGCATGCGCCTTCAGTTCAGCGCGGAACGCGGCTTCGGCGTCCTGGGGACGGTGGTCGAGCAATAGGACCGCGCCCAAAGATTCACGAGGCGGCAAGTACCAATCGGGCGGCTCATCGTAGTTCAACGCGTCTTCGGCTTGGGCGGCTTTGGTGAGCAGCTCCGCTGCCTGCTGGTAGTCGCGGCGGGAGCGCGCGATATTGGCATCCAGCATCCAGCCGGCAATCGCGAAAACCTGTCCCGCCGTATTGTATCCGAAGCCTTCCTTTTCCGGAATGGCCTTAACTTCCCCGGCGAACGCCGTGCTTTCCGTGGCCGCTTGATCCGCTTTCCCTTCCCCGCTGAAGGCCATGCCGCGCGCGAATCGCCAAACAGCGTGCGCCTGGTCCAAGCTTTTGTCTGGCTCAGGAAGCTGCTCGATATCCGCCCACCGGCGAAAACGCACCAGCACGAATGTTTGCGTGGGGAGGAACGATTGCGCCTCCGGATGATCCTTTATATAGGGCGCGACGCCCTGGGTGATTTGCGCGGCCACACGATTAGCATGCTCAAAATCGCCTTCCATGCTGCTGGATACCGCGAGAAAGTGCATATTGTGGGTGTAATACATCATCGAATACATTGTATTTACGTGATATTTATTGATATAGCCGCGGTCGGCGCCCATGGCCTGCTGGTTCGAAACAGAGGCCGCGTGATAGTCGCCGGTGCGAATGTAAATATCGGCCGGCATGTGGACCAGGTGCCCTGCGCCGGGCGCGAGCTTCGCCATCTTCTGCGCGCTGGCCAGGGCCTGTTCGGGATGCGGCGACTCCTCCATCACATGAATGTAGAAGTGGTTGGCGCCGATGTTGTCGGGGTCGCGTTTGAGGACGGATTCCAGGGCCTGCTCGGCTTCGATGGTCCCTTCTTCAGGCGTGCCATCCCGCTTCCAAAGCATCCAGGCGTGCAGATTCATGGCGGCGTCGGCAAATAGCACCGCGGCGTCCAGATCGTTGGGATACTGGCGCATCACCTCGCGCATGGCGTCGCGATAATTCGCGCCCAGCTTTTTTTGATCGGCTTTCGGGTCGGCGGAAACGCGCTTGGCGAAGGCACGAATGTAGGCTTGCTCGGCGGCGCTGGAGTTGGCTCGAAGTGCCACGGCTTTTCGGATGGCGTCCGACGCAGTCTTTTCGCGGCTCGCGTCGATTTCCCACTCGTTGTAATTCGGCCCTCGGGCCAGCGCGATGCCCCAGTAGGCCATGGCGCACTTGGGATCGAGCTTGGCGGCATATTCGAACGAGCGAGCGGCTTCGTCGTGATTGAACGCGTAGACGAGCGTAAGTCCCTGGTCGAAATAACGCTGCGCCAGGGCGCTCGAAGTAGTGACGGGATGATGCAGATGGCCGAGGCCAATGAGCAGCGGGGCGGGTCCCGTTGGTGCGGCCGGCGCGGCATGATCGTGCTGCTGTGCAATCGCGGCCGCTACGAGCAGGAGGAATCCAGCGGCGGATTTTAGCATCTCATGATTCTAACTTAGACCAGGTCGGCCAGCATGGACTGATTAAACGAACGCAGTTCGCTCAGTGCGCCGCGGCGAACGATGCCAGGCCAAGTGGGATTCACGATGAGCGATCGGCCGACGGCGACCAAATCGAACTCGTCGCGCTCCAGGCGTTCGAGCAGATTGTCAAGGCCCGTCACGCCGGCAGTACTGCCGGTGCCAAACGACGTCATCATATCTTCGTTCAATGTCACCGAGCCCACTGTTATCGCCGGCTTGCCGGTGAGCTTTTTGGTCCAACCGGCGAGGTTCAAATCGCTCCCGGGAAATTCGGTTTCCCAAAAGCGGCGCGTGGAACAATGGAACGCGTCTATCCCGGCGTCGACCAGGGGCTGGAGAAATCGGCCCAATTCCGCGGGTGTCTTCGCCACTTTCGCCGTGAAATCGGTGAGTTTCCATTGCGAATAGCGCAGCACGACGGGAAAATCCGGACCCACGCGATGGCGGACCTCGCCGATGATCTCGGCGGCGAAGCGGGTGCGCGACACAAGATCGCGGCCATAGTTGTCGCTGCGCTGATTCGTACCTTCCCAGAAGAATTGATCGATCAAATAGCCGTGAGCGCCATGCAATTCGACGCCGTCGAAGCCGAGCTCCTGAGCCGATTGCGCGCTTTTCCCGAACGCGTCGATCACGGCGTCGATGTCGGCCTGCGTCATGTTCGCCGGACTCATCGGGGTGACGCCGGGCCTCAGCTGCTGCCCTCGCGAAACCACCATTCCGACGTGCCAAAGTTGCGGGAAAATTCGTCCACCAGCCGCATGGACTTCTTCGGCAACGCGCCGCCATCCATCCAGCGCATCGTGGCCATGGAAGCGCGGGACATTCGGATCGAACCCGGCGACGGGATGATCGACATATGTTCCTTCAGTGACGATGAGCGCGACTCCGCCTTCTGCACGACGCCGATAATATGCGGCGACATTGGGCCCCGGAACGCCTCCGGGCGACTGCGAACGCGTCATCGGCGCCATCACGATGCGGTTGGGGAGCGCGAGCCCTTTGAGTTGAAATGGGCGAAAAAGCGCATCGGTGGAACGGTTCAAGATGGGCGCCTGAGGGGGCGTCGCGAGTGAGCTCATGGAACCAGTGTACGCTGCCACCGCATAGCAATTCTTTGGTCACGCTTCCGAGCCGTTAAACGGGGAGAGCTGATTCCGTAATACAACGAATTCCGACAATCCCTCGCTGGATTCGATGCCGTCGGGCTCGGCAGTGCTGACGCTAACCAGATCTCGCCCTTGGGAATCGACCCACCGACTTAGCACCGTGCGGCGAGCGGCACCCGACGAGGATACCCACTGTCAGCATCAAGAGGTTCAACGCTGAAAATCGGAGCCTTGTCAATGATTGAGTGCTGTCGACCGTCCGCGTCTACGAATTCGCTGGCCACGATTCCAGGTTGATAGTCGTCTACGAAACGCACGATCTGAACCTCAAGATCAACGCGTTCCACTCTCACGTTCCGTACCTTTCCGCCGCCCGCAGCTTTGCTTTCGCCGCTTCCTCTTCCCGATTTTTCGGCGGTGCGTTGGTTTCGAGCGCGCGCAGAAGCCGGGCTGAGACAGCGGCGATTTCGTGAACCGCGCCCTCAAACGCCGCTTCGTTGGCCTTCGACGGTTTGTGAAATCCGCTGATCTTTCGCACGAACTGGAGCGATGCGGCGCGGATTTCGTCGCTGGTGGTCGGGGGATCGAAATTGAACAGCGGGCGGATGTTCCTGCACATGCGGACAAGATAGCAAAAAGTTCTTGACAGCCCGAACGGGCCGGTGTACATTTAACTCGTCGGTTAATTAACCGGTCAGTTTAAGACAAATGACAACGCCCGATCATCTCAGCGCCACCTTCGCCGCACTGGCCGATCCCACGCGGCGAGCCATCCTGGCCCGCTTGGCGACAGGCGAAGCTTCCGTCACACAGCTTGCCGAGCCGTTCGAAATGAGTATGCCCGCCATTTCGAAACACCTGAAGGTGCTGGAGCGCGCGCATCTGATCGGCCGCGGGCGCGAAGCTCAATGGCGGCCCTGCCGTCTCAAAGCCGCGCCGCTCAAGGACGTCGCCGATTGGATCGATCACTACCGCCGGTTCTGGGAGCAAAGTTTCGATCGTCTGGACGACTATCTGCGCGAATTGAAAGCTCGCGATGCGGCATCACACAAACCCAAAGCAAAGGACAAGAAACATGCCCGCAAGCAACGCAAAAATTAGCGCCGCCACTAACCCGCTGGAGCGCGAACTCACCCTCACGCGCGTGTTTGACGCGCCGCGCGAGCTTGTCTTCAAAGCCTGGACTGAGCCCGAGCATCTGAAACAGTGGTGGGGACCGCGCGGTTTCACGACGCCTGCCTGCGAAGTGGATCTGCGGGTTGGCGGGACATGGAAGATCGTCATGCGTTTTCCCGACGGCGTGCACGAGCACACCATGCAGGCCGTTTATCGCGAGATCGTACCGCCGGAACGTTTGAGCTTTACCAATATCGCGCTGGATAAGAACGGCACGCGCCTTCTTGAGGGAATTACTAGCGTCACGTTCGAGGAGCTCGGCGGGAAGACGAAACTCACTCTATACACACACATGACCGGCCTGGTATCTTATGCGGATCGCATGCTGGAAGGCATGGAGCCCGGCTGGTCGCAAAGCCTGGAACGCCTGGGTGAAGCCCTGGCAGAATGGAGCAAATCATGAAAGGAATCGTCACCTATTTGAACTTCGACGGAAACTGCCGCGAAGCAATGCAGTTCTACGCAAAGTGCCTGGGGGCCGAACTGCAGATGACCCCGTTCTCCGACATGCCTGGCAATCCGGCGCCGGAAGCGAAGGACCGGATTATGCACGCCCGTCTGTCGAAGGGAGCGGCGGCGCTTTTGATGGCATCCGACACGCGGCCGGGCATGCCGTTCCACCAAGGCAACAATGTCTCCGTGAGCGTCGACTGTGAGAGTGTTCAGGAAATCGACAGTTTCTTTGCTGCCCTCAGCGAAAAAGGCAAGGTCTCCATGCCGTTGCAAGACACGTTCTGGGGCGCGCGCTTCGGCATGCTCACCGACCAGTTCGGCGTCCATTGGATGTTCAACTTCGATCACCCGAAGAAAGGCTAGGCTATGAAAGGCGTACGATCCAAAGACGAGATAATCGCTTACGATCAAACCGGCAGCGGACCGCCGGATGGCGCTCAGGTCCTGGCGCCCGTTGTGGAGGAGTTCTTCGCATGCAACTGACCCTTTGGAGCGGACGCGTCCTGAGCGGGATCATGGTACTGTTTCTGATTTTCGACGGCGTGACGAAGATCATGAAAGTCCCGCAAGTGCTCGACGCGCAGGTTCGGCTCGGATATCCGGAACACGAGGCGGTCCTGATTGGCGTCATCGTGCTGGCATGCACACTCGTCTATGTGATTCCGCAGACCTCAATTCTGGGTGCGATCTCGCTCACGGGCTATCTCGGCGGCGCCGTTGCCAGCCAGGTACGCATCGGCGCGCCAGTGTTTGACACATCGTTCCCGTTCATCTTTGGCGTGCTGGTCTGGGCCGGCATTTTCCTGCGCGAACCGCGGCTGCGCGCCCTCATTCCCTTACGGAGCTAATAGAACATGACACAAGCGGCTACCACTCCGGTCATGACTACGGAACGCGAGATCGTCGCGACGCGCGTTTTTGATGCGCCGCGCGACCTGGTCTTTCAGATGTGGACCGATCCAAAACACATCTCGAATTGGTGGGGGCCGCGAGGCTTCACCACCACGACCTTCGAAATGGACGTGCGGCCGGGCGGCGTTTGGCGCCATGTCATGCATGGGCCTGACGGCACCGACTATCAGAATGAAATCGTCTATATCGACGTCGCGAGACCGGAGCGATTGGTCTACGATCACGTGTCGCCTCCCCGTTTTCAAACTACCGTGACGTTTGTAGACCAGGGCGGCAAAACCAAAGTGACCGCTCGCATGGTCTTCGAATCCGCCGCACTGCGCAACAAAGTGGCCGCCGAACACGGCGCCGTCGAAGGTCTGAATCAAACTCTGGAACGCCTGGGAGAGGAGTTGAACCGGATGTCCGAGCCCGCCGAGCAATTCCAAATCACGCGCGTCTTCGATGCGCCCCGCGACCTGGTATGGAAAGCCTTCACCGAACCCGGGCACCTGATGCATTGGTGGGGACCGAAAGGGTTCACCATGCTGACCTGCAAAGTGGATTTGCGTCCCGGCGGAGTCTTTCACTACTCGATGCGAGCTCCCAATGGCCAGGAAGGTTGGGGCAAATGGGTCTATCGGGAAATCGTCGCGCCGGAGCGGCTGGTCACCGTAGTTTCCTTTACGGACGATCAGGGAAACGTGCTGCGGCACCCCATGAGCGCGACGTGGCCGCTCGAGGTGCTCCACACCATGATCTTGACTGAGCGCGACGGAAAAACGACGCTCACCGCGTACGCCGCCCCAACCAACGCGACTGAAGAGGAGCGCAAGACCTTCCGCGCCGCCTACGGTTCCATGGAGCAAGGCTTCACCGGAACCTTGGATCAGCTCGAGGCGTACCTCGCTACGCAGAGTCCAACGCTGAAGTTGACGACCCCGTCGGAGCGCGAGATCGTTTTGACGCGCGCGTTCGATGCCCCGCGCAGCATGGTCTTCGACGCCATGACCAAGCCCGAGCATCTGGTGCACTGGTTCGGCCCGCATGGATGGAAGCTCTCGGTCTGCGAAGTGGATCTTCGTCCCGGAGGCGCATGGCGCTGGGTGCTAAGCCGGCCGGGCGCGCGGGATATGGGTATGAGCGGCGAATATCGGGAGATCACGCCGCCCGAGCGTCTGGTCTCCACCGAGAGATTCGACGATTATCCTGGCGAATCGCTCAACACCCTGACCTTCGTCGAGCAGGACGGCAAGACCACGTACACGAATAGAATTCTATATTCGTCACCAGAGATCCGCGACGCAGTGATCAAGTCCGGCATGGAGATCGGCGCGCGTGAGATATTCGACCGTCTGGCAGCGCACTTGACAGATTTAAGGGGAGAGCATCAATCGTGAACGTAGCCTTGTGGATTCTGCAAATTCTGATCGCGCTCCTGTTTCTATTCGCGGGCGGAGTGAAGTTGGTCGGTCCGCTGGATCAATTTATGAAGGGCATGCCGCCGTGGCTTACTCCGGGCTTGTTGCGATTCGTCGGCGTGTGCGAAGTGGCGGGCGGGCTCGGGCTCATCCTGCCACGGCTGCTGCGCATTAAGCCTGGGCTCACGCCGCTGGCTGCGGTCGCGCTCGTCGGGATCATGATGGGCGCGACGGTCGTGACCGCGATGGGCGCGAGTCCCGCGCAAGCCATTTCTCCCGTCATCGTTGGATTGCTGCTGGCATTCATCGCTTACGGCCGCTGGCGCCTGGCTGCGTAAGCAGACTGCCTGTTGATCGGGCGGCGATGATCGCGGCGGCAAGCGGTGTTCGTCTCAGCGTCCTTCAATCACGAACTTTAAGAGAGTAGACACTTTTCGCGCCTGAACGCCAATCGCCAGAGCACCGCACGAGGATAAAAGTATGGCTCCGCCCGCGATTATCGACGCGATGTATAGGAGAACGTGCAAGGCGCTAATTCCTGAGCCGTGAGACTCGCTTCGGGCTGCCACAACTGTGGTTAGCAGGATCGCCACCGCTGCCAGTGCAGCCGTTGCTCCGGCGGTCAGCATTCGCCGAGCCTGCCTTTGCGTGTAGTTAATCGAACCGCTGCCCGTCGTTTCGTTGAAGTAGTACGAACTAACGCAAGGGTCACCCAGCCCGGCGACGACGACCACGCTGTCTCCGTCCGACACGGCAATAGGACCACCTGGATCCAATAAACTGATCTGTCGGCCATCAACCTCGATCGAAACTTTGGGGTCTCCGGGGTGAAATGTTACATTCCGCGCGATCCCATGGATGATCTCGAAGCGCCATCGGCGTGCCTCGCCCCTCGTGCGGAGTATCCTGTGAACGAGAGACTGGGTTTGACTTCGGTCTTCCGGCACGTTCATAGCGTACACTTCCTATCGGCACTTGAGAGCATTCCTCCATCCGGCCCACTTCCCTTCCCGAGTCGCCACTCATGATCGGCAAGCTGTACGAACTCGCAGACCTCCTCCGCCACCACGCTCGCCGGCGGCACATGAACGGCGATCACGCTCTCGGACGCCGGGGAGAGGACATCGCCCAGCGTTTTCTGCAACGCGCGGGCATCGTCATCGTGGATCGCAATTACCGCATGTCGTCAGGCGCGGGCGAGGTGGATCTGGTTGGCTGGGAAGGCGACACGCTGGTGTTCGTTGAGGTGAAGTCGCGCCAGACTGACGAGTACGGAACGCCCGACCGGGCCATTGGGCTACAAAAGCAATCCAGCCTGATTCGCACGGCGCGGGAATACGCGCGGCACGCGGAGGTGCGGTGGGAGCAGGTTCGATTCGATGTCGTGACCGTCGTATTTTCGACGCCGCCTACGGTGAATCACCTTAGGAACGTCTTAGCTGTGAGCAGCCGCCAGCTGTCTGGGACCAGCCCAGTCGCTCGGAGAGCTGTTTAGCACCCAGCTCGGAGAGCTGTTTAGGAGAAGGCGGGCGGCCCGTTCAGGCTTTACGGTTTCGAACAAACAAGTGCGAGAATCTGCCCGCCCCTCCACGCGCACATGTGACGCGTTCTGGCTCACGCGGTAGGCCATTTTCGCGCCGTGGTGCAATTGGAGCGAATCCAGCGGCCAATCGGAGTCGGCCACCATGCGGATCGCGCCCTCGGCGGTGATGAGAATGGTCATATCCGTGGGAGTGTGGCCGGATTGGACAGCGCTCTCAGCAGCGTCCAGGATCTGCACCGCGTTGTCTAAGAATCGGCTCACAATTCCCTTATCGCGGCGCCCGCCGGCCTCTTGAACCTATTTCGCGCCTTAGTACCGCCGGACCGTGCCTTACACTGGAAGCATGCGCATCCTGCTCTTCAGCGGCAAAGGAGGCGTGGGCAAGACCAGCATTGCCGCGGCCACCGGTCTGCAACTCTCCCGCCTCGGCTACCGCACCCTGGTGATGAGCGTCGATCCCGCCCATAGCCTGGCCGACGCCTTCGATCTCGATTCCGGCCTGTTCCAGGAACGCGCCAACGATCCGCTGCCCATCGACGAGCACCTCTCCATCCAAGAGGTCAACATCCAGAAGGAAATCAAGCGGCACTGGCGCGAGATCTCGACTTACGTCGTCTCTGTTCTGCGCACCACCGGGATCAGCGACGTGGAAGCCGAAGAGCTCGCCATCCTGCCGGGCATGGAAGAGCTCAGCGCCATGATGTACGTGAATCAGTACCGGCGCGAGGAGCGCTACCAGGTGATCGTGCTCGATTGCGCGCCCACCGCCGAATCCATGCGCTTCGTAAGCATGCCGACCACGCTCGAATGGTACATGAAGCACGTCTTCCCGTTCCAGCGCGGACTGCTCAAAGCCGTGCGGCCCGTAGCGAACCGCATCTCACCCGTGGAACTGCCCACTGACAGCTACTTCGCCAATATCAAGGATCTGTTCGGGCGTCTGGATGGAATCGCAGAACTGCTGGAAAATCCCGCCGTCACCAGCGTCCGCCTGGTCACGAATCCCGAGAAGATGGTCTTGCGCGAGACGCAGCGCGCGTTCGTGTATTTCTCGCTGCATGGCTTGACGGTGGATGGCATCATCGTGAATCGCGTGCTGCCGGAAGCGGTCACCGACACCTGGTTCGATCAGTGGCGCGCCTCCCAATCCAGGATTCTGGATGAAATCGAAGAGTACTTCCAGCCGGTGGCGATGAAACGCGTTCCCCTGTTCACGCACGAAGTGCTGGGGCGCGAGCGTTTGATCGAGCTCGCCGACGTTTTGTACGGCCAGACCGAAGATCCCGCGGTAGTGGTGCGCACCGAAGCGCCTTACACCTTCGAAAAGTGCAATTCGCACTACGAAGTCCGATTGCGGCTGCCGTTCGCGATGAAGGGCGAAGTGGGGCTGTTCAAGAAGGGCGACGAGTTGGTGGTTGAGATCGGCACGCTGCGCCGCCACATCGGGCTTCCCACCTCCATGGCAGCTCTCACTCCCACGCGAGCCTCGTTACAGAATAAGATACTAGTAGTGGAACTGAAGGAGGCTTAAATTATGGATGAACAACAAGGCGCTGCTCACCAAGGCGCAACCCATCAGCATGCCCACGGCTGCTTCTTTTGCGATGTCGCCGGGCCCCAGATTGAAGCGTTCCTCGATCACGTCTGGCCGCCAAACACACGTGAGCATTTCCACAATGCCCGCATCGAAATGCTCAAGGGAATGCGGAGTTTGCTGGACGCGCGCATCGAGCACCTTTCCAAGCACGATCGCAAGGGCTCCAAGGTGACGGTCGAATAGCCCCGGCCTCCCCGCCCGGTGCTCCTGGTGGTAAGCTAGAACCTACCTAAAACAGGAGGCCCGTTTTGCTAAAACCAGCAAGCGTCTTCACTATTCTTGCGATCGCAACGTTACCCATGTTGTCGGCGCAGTTCGTGCCCTCGACCGCAGCCTTACCGGATGGCTCCATCCCAAAGGTTCGCCATCTTATCGGACTCGGGGACATCAAATCGCAGCGCAGCGGGACCCTCAGTGTGAAGAGCGGCGCCTTGTCGTTCGATGGCGGCAAGTCGCAACAAGCCACGATTCTCGTTCCAACAATTGACGACATCATCCTTGGCTCGGAAGTAACGCAGGCTGGCGGAAAGGCCGGCCGCGTGGTAAAGACCGCAGCCATGGCGGCGCCGTTTGAAAGCGGCAAAGTGCTGACGCTGTTGTTGCGCAACAAAGTTGATATTCTCACGGTGGTCTATCGCGACGACAATGCCGCGGTCCACAGCGCGATATTCGCCGTACCGAAAGGCCTGGCGGCCGGTGTTCGGACGCAACTGATCGCCGCCGGCGCGCACGCCAGCCCGGTGGTTGAGGAGGCCAAGAAATGAGACGGATAGCCATCTGTTTTCTCGCCCTGCTCCCCGCCCTGGCTCTGGCGCAAGACAAGC
The DNA here is from genome assembly GCA_963772905.1 of Bryobacterales bacterium. Classification (GTDB taxonomy): domain Bacteria; phylum Acidobacteriota; class Terriglobia; order Bryobacterales; family Bryobacteraceae; genus Palsa-89. The sequence continues at coordinate 933,177 of CAVYZD010000004.1, forward strand.
CAAAGAAGCTAACCGCTGACGCCATTCAGATTGAACCTATCGAAGCCGGCGATATTGTGATTCCCGGCGAGTTTCGTTACGCGATCTACGAGCGACTGATCGCGCGCGTGAAAGCCGACGGCGAATTCAAGCAGGTCCTGCGCAGCGGCGACCGCACGGCGCAAGGCATCCCGGACCTGGTTGTGCTCCACACCAAGATTTCGCGCTTCAAGCAGGGTAGCCAGACGCAACGTGAGCTCACTACCGTTACCGGAGGCACGCGTGTAGACGTCACGGCGACGGTCGAGCGGAAAAACGGCGGAGTGCTGCTGAACAACGACATCACGGGCCGGGTGCGTTTCTTCGGCGAGAATCTTGGTGTGACCAACGATCTCGCGAAGAGAATCGCTAAGGTGCTGAAGGAAAACTTCTAGCTACCTCTGGCTGAGGCCGCCGTCGACCGCGAGGATTTGGCCGGTCACGAAGTTCGACGCATTCATGAAGTAAAGCACCGCGCCGGCAATCTCCTCGGGTGTGCCTGAGCGTTTCGCCGGAGTCGCAGCAATCAGATCTTGCGCGCGAGGGTCCTCGGGCGAAGCGAGAATTACACCGGGCGCGACGGAGTTGACCGTGATTTCAGGCGCGAATGCTTTCGCCAGCGCTCGCGTCAGCATGATCACGCCTGCTTTCGATGCGCAATAATGCGCGTACATCTCCCAAGGCCGGATCCCGCCCAGCGAACTGATGTTCACGATGCGTCCCGCCCCAGTCTTCTTCATCAATAGCGCACCCTGTTGGCAGCAAAAGAACGTGGCCTTGAGATTTACGTTGTGGATCGCATCCCAATCGGCTTCGGTGATCTCGAACGGATCGCGGCGCCGGAATCGCGCGGCGTTGTTCACCAGGCCGTATAGCGAACCGAGCCGATCCTGTACTTCCAGGAACATGCGCCGGATGTCTTCGACCTCTTCAAGATCGGCCTGAAACAGCGGCGCCGATCCGCATTCTTCCGCCGTCGCGCGCGCCTCCTTTTCCGATGTCCCATAGTGAATCGCGACGCGATAGCCAGATTGATGCAGACCGATCGCGATCGCGCGCCCGATGCGCTTCGCCGCGCCAGTAACTAAAACGATGCGCTGGTCTGCCATTCTTAGACCACCGGATCGCCGTGAACTTCGATTTCTTCGGGCTCCACGCCGGCGCGCGCGGGTTCCGGCAGCCGCCCGCTCCAGTTGGCCCACAGCCAAAAAAACGCTGTGCTGGAACTGAGCAGGCCGGATGCTACGCCGATGGCGCGCGGACTCCAGGTTTCCGATGCCACGCCCGCGCCCGCCATCGAAAGAATCATAGTGGACCACTGCATGGTTTCCATGGTCGCAAATACGCGCCCGCGAAATTCGTTCGACACGTGGCGCAAAAGCTGCGACATGTTAAGCACTGAGCTGACCGCGACCGCCGCGCGGGATATTCCAAGAAACAACAGCGCCAGTTGGAAATCGCGCATTTGGCTGAAGATCACGTACGCGCCACCATGAATCACGTAGCAAATGCTGATCGTTCGTTTGTAGCCTTCGAACGAAATCCGCTTGCCCAGCCAATGCGCGAACGTTCCGCCTACCAGCAACCCGATGCCGGCCGCGCCCCATAGATACCCGATGCCCGCGGGTCCGCGATTGAACACCAGCTCGCCAAACAGGCTGAACAAAACTTGCGCCGCGCCGCCGCCCGACGCCCATCCCATCCCGACGAGTGCGAGTCCCAGGATCAGCGGCGAAGCCCGCATGTAGCGCAAACCCTCGGTGTATTCGTGCCAGGGCCGGACCACTTTGTCTTCGCCGAGCGCGGTTCGCTCCACGCGAAAGCTACCGCGCGCGACGCGCAAGCGCGAAATGCAGGCGGCCGAAAACAGGAATGACAGCGCGTTAAATGCAAAGGCCCATTTGTAGCCGAACGGGCCGATGGCTGTGCCGCCCAGCAGCGACCCGACGGTCAGGGTCATCCACTGGGTGGTCTGCGTCAGCGAATTCGCCGTGTGCAGTTCTTCTTTGTTCGCGATGGTCGGGAGAATAGACGACCGGCCGCTGGTGAAAAACGGCGATGCGAACATCAAAAGCGCGCTCAGCAAATAAAGCATCCACGTATCGTGGCGCGGAATCGCAAGAATGAAACCGAGGGCGACCACGGCGCGGACCAGATCGCTTGCGATCATCACGCGCTTGCGATCCAAACGGTCGAGCAGCACTCCTGCAACCGGGCCCGCCATCACCGCCGGAATCGCACGCGAAAGCATGATGCCCGTGACCACCAGCCCGGAGTGCGTGGTCGCCAGCGCGAGGCTGAACACGGCGACATTGTTGAAATGATCGCCAATTTCGCTGACGATCTGGCCGCTCCAAGTCCAGCGATAGTTGCGGTTGGCTTTCAGCAGCTCGACAAAATCTGCCATTGCTCAAAGGGATTCCTGGCGGACAGTGATCGAGTCCAGAAACTCCCGATCGATTTCGTACCCGAATCCTGGCGCGTCGCGAACGGCAATTGTTCCGTACGGCGTGGTTTCCACGGGCGGTACGATAATGTCTCGCGACCAGTATCTCTGGCTCGCCGATACATCGCCCGGCAGCGTGAAATTCGGCAATGTGGCCAGCGCGATATTGTGCGCCCGGCCGATTCCGGATTCCAGCATGCCCCCACACCAGACCGGAATTCCCGCGGCTTGCGCGACATCGTGGACCCGCCTGGCTTCCGCGAAACCACCTACACGTCCGAGTTTGATATTGATAATGCGTCCGGCGTCCATCGCGATGGCCTGTTCGGCGTGATGTACGGAACGAATGCATTCGTCGAGGCAAATCGGCGTCTTGAGCTGAGCTTGGAGCGTGGCGTGATCGATGATTTCGTCGTGCGCGAGCGGCTGCTCGATCATCAGCAGGTTGAATTCATCGAGCGCCTTGAGCAGCGGAGCATCGGCCAACGTGTAGGCCGAGTTGGCGTCCGCCATGAGCAGAATATCGGGGAATCGTTTGCGGACCTGGCGGACGACATCCACGTCCCAACCGGGTTTGATCTTCATCTTGATGCGTTGGTATCCGGCCGCAATTTCCGTCTCGATCTTCTCGATCAATTGCGGCACCGCATCTTGGATCCCGATCGAGACTCCGCAGGGAATCTCGCGCCGGGCTCCGCCCCCGATGTGCTGGTACAGTGGCCTTCCAAGCATGCGCGCTTCCAGATCCCACATCGCTGCTTCCAGCCCGCCACGCGCCATCAGATGCCCGCGGATGTGTGCGGACCGCGTGCCGACATCAGCAGCGCAATTGAACGTGTGATTCAGAACTCGCGGCGCAACGTACTCTTCGAGAATCATCCAGGCCGCTTCTGTCCATTCCTCGTTGTAGAACGGATTCTCACCGCAAGTGACCTCTCCCCAGCCCGATACGCCATCGCTCAAAACTTCCACCAGAACGATACGGCGTTCGGTGGTCCGGCCGAAGCTGGTCTCGAAGAAATGCACCAGCGGCATCCGGATTTCGCGCAGCGTGATTTGTTCTAGACGGATTCCCATTTTCCTAATAAATAAGTGCCGGCTTCGGCGGATTTCTCAAACCCGATGACGGCGAGGCCTCGATCAAAGGCCTCGCACAATCGCTCGCAAGCGGTTTGTTGGATTTCGCGGGCCCCCGCGGAGTCGCTCGCGCGAATCGCCGCAATGTCGGACGGGATCGCGACGCGCATCTCCACTTTCGCCCGTTCAAACGGCTGCCCCGCGCTGATCGCCTTCACGCGAGGGCTCGCAATCCACCACTCGGCGATGCAGCGATCCGTCGGCAAACCGCCGTGCAGCGGGCTACTCGTCGTCCCATATTGGTTGGGAACATACCGGCGCACGATGGCGCCCAGCCGCTCCATATTGAAAAACGCATTCTTGATTTCGAGCGGATCGAAGGTCCACTCGATAAGCTGGATGCCGCGCCGCAGCGCGTCGTCACGCTGGGTCAGCTTGAGGAGGCGACCGACGCCCGCGTTCCGGTAGTCCGGCAGCACTCCCAGCATGTGGCTGTGCAGATAAGTTTTGCCGCCCGGCTTCAGCCCCGGAATCGACATGCAGAACCCCACCATCTCGCGGCCATCGAACGCGCCGAACACCTGCCCGCCGATTTTCGTCGCCACTACGAAAAGGCGCAGCGGAATCAGATCGACGTCTTCAAATCCCCAGATCTGGCGCTGCAATCGCACCACCGTCTTGAGATCTTCGCGCTCGGTCAGCGGGCGGATCTCGATCATCGCTGGTCGGCGCCGTCGTGCGCCTTGGCCTCCTGCCAGAGCGCCTCCATCTGTTCCAGCGTCGCGCCCGGCAGCGTCGCGCGCTTTTCGACATGCGCGAAACGTTTCCGAAACTTCGCGTTGGTTTTTCGCAAAGCCTGCTCGGGATCCACCTTCAGTTTTCGCGCCAGGTTCACCAGCACGAAAAACAGATCGCCGATCTCGCCTTCAATCTCGGCGGGCGTTCCGTCTTCGCGCGCGTCCGCGAGCTCCCGCAGCTCTTCATCCAGTTTTTCGAGCACCTGGCCGGCATTCTCCCAATCGAAACCGACGCCTGCTGCTTTGGAGCTGATCTGCTGGGCTTCCACCAGCGCGGGGAGAGTACGCGGCACCGAATCCAGACGGCCCTGCGGAGCTTTTCCTTTTTCCTTTTTCTCGTCCGCCTTGATTTCATCCCAACGGCGCTTCACGTCGTCCGACGTTTTCGCCGCGCCCTCGCCGAATACGTGCGGGTGCCTCCGGATGAGCTTTTCGGAAATCGCGTCGAGCGAATCGTCGATGCGAAACTTGCCCTCTTCCGACGCCATCTGCGCGAAGAAGACGGCCTGCAGCATCAGATCGCCTAGCTCCTCGGCTAGGCCGGGCCAATCGCCCTGATCGATCGCATCGAAGACTTCATAGGCTTCTTCCAGCAGATATGGCTTGATGGTGTCGAAATTCTGCTCGCGATCCCAGGGACAACCACCCGGTGCGCGCAGCCGCGCCATAATCGCGACCAACCGTTCAAACCGCTCCCCAGTTGTGTTTGGACTAGTTGTGGTTAGATCGTGCGGCATTCAGACCAGGTGGAAACCTCAGTCTAGCAAACGTGGCCCCGACGCTTGCTGAAAAGTGACCGGACCTCGCCGCCGTGGCCCGGCCATTGAACGTCCAACGTTAGCGCAGTGTCGCGCTCGCTGCTCCTTTCACGATATGCATGAACGGCGACGCCACCCGCACGCTTTCATCGGGCCATTCCAGGCCTGCCAGAAACGCCATGCCGTCGCGGCGTTCAAAGACCAACTTAGCCTTGGCAGAAGGCGCTGGCATGTCCGCGGATACGGTAAGCAGCGCCACCGAGTTCCCCGCGTCTCCGTGCAGCACCATGATGCCCGAAACCGGGACATCGATGGTGTACTCGCCGGGTGGCATCATCGCGCCTCCGGCCGCAAACTCAAATGGCACGCTAGCCTTCGCCACTGGCGACTGCGCATTGGCTGCGAGCGTAAACACGCCCAGCGCGCCCAGTAAACAAGCTATATTCAGAAATCGAGCTTTCATGTTGTAGACTCCTTTAAGTCGAGACTCTGGTCGTAATGTGTGATTTGGAGGCCTGAGCGCCATTAGCCGCGCACGTTAACAGCAAGCGGCTCGTAAACAAAACCGGCGTCAGGAAAACTTCACCGAGGAATGAAAGGACGTCTTCGAGGACTGCTGAAACCCACGGAGCAAGCCTGCGCTCACGGGGCAAGTCTTACAATTTGAGAATAAACGAAAAGCGGCCGAGGGTCCAATCAATATTTTGAATGCGTACAATATCAGGTGTTTCCCCGGTTAAAATGAGGTTAAGATGAGCGACCAGGAATATCCACTCCCCCCCGCAACGTTTGAGTTCTTGATCCTCTCGCTGAAGGCGCAGACCGAGATGCATCTCGGTATGTACCATTTCGGCGAGGAGAAGGACCGGCCCGCGCCCGACTTCCGCATCGCGCGCCACACCATCGACCTGCTTGCGATGCTCCAGGAAAAAACTCGCAACAACACCAGCATGGAGGAGCAACGCATGGTGGACAACGCGCTCACGGAGCTGCGATTCCGCTTCGTGCAGGCCATGGAGCAGAACGCCGCCAAAGCAGTGGCAGAAGCAGAGCCGGCGTCCGAGCAAACGGAAGCGCAGGCCGGCGAGTAGATGCCGGCTCAGACCAACGCGACGTCCGTGAGAATCACCGTGCTCGGCTCCGGCACCAGCGTGGGCGTTCCCATGATCGGCTGCCATTGCGCAGTGTGCAGCTCCGATGACCCGCGCGACAAGCGGCTGCGGCCGTCCATCCATATTCGCTACGGCGATCATGGCGTGCTGATCGACACCACGCCCGATTTCCGCTATCAAGCCCTGCGCTCCGGGATCGCACGCGTGGACGCGATTCTGTTTACACACTCCCACGCCGATCATGTGATGGGGCTCGACGACGTGCGCCCGTTCAATTATCAGCAGGGCGGCGTGATTCCGATCCATGGATCGGAGGATACTATCGCGGCGATTCGGAGGTCTTTTCCGTACATCTTCGACGAGCGTTTCACCGAGTCGTCTCGTCCGCGACTGGTGACGCACGTATTCGACATTGCGCCCGTCGATCTGTTCGGCATGAAATTCCTGCCCATCCGGTTGCGCCATGGCAAGGGCACTGTGTATGGATTTCGCTTCGGACGCGCGGCCTATCTCACCGATCACAGCGAGATTCCCGAAGAGTCCATGGATCTGCTGTGCGGCCTGGACGTTCTGTTTTTGGATGCCTTGCGGCATCGCCCGCATCCCACGCATTCCACCGTTGAGCGCTCGCTCGAATCGGTGGCGAAGCTCGCGCCGCGCCGGGCCTTCTTCACGCACATCTGCCACGACCTGCCCCACGCGCGTACAGAAGAAGGGTTGCCTCCTCACGTCCGCCTGGCGTATGACGAGCTCGAGATTGACGTCGAGAGCTGCAACATGATGGACCCGGCATGATTTACCGAAGCCTCTCGGAAACGCCGGCGGATTTTGGCCCGTGCGCCATCACGATCGGAAACTTCGACGGAGTCCATGCCGGGCACCGCAAGATCCTGCGGCGCGTGGCGGCTCTGGCGCGCGAGGAAGGCTGGAAAGCGGCGGCCCTAACCTTCGATCCGCACCCAGCCAAGCTGCTTGCGCCGGCCAACGCGCCCCGGCTGCTGACCACCATGGAGCAGCGGGCGCGCATGATGCTCGACCAGGGTATCGACGGGATCCTGATTCTGCCTTTCACCTGGGAGATCGCGGCGCTCACCCCGGAAGACTTCGCTCGCGAGATTCTGGCGGATACGCTCAACGCGCGGGCCGTACTTGTAGGCGCCAACTTTCGTTTCGGCAAACGCGCCGCGGGCGACGCCGGGATGCTGGAACAGCTCGGAGAGCGTTACAGTTTTGAAACCGATGTCATCCCGCCCGTAGTGTGGCGGAAGCGCATGATCTCGAGCAGCGCGATCCGGCGTTTGATCCAGGCCGGCGACGTTTCCACTGCGTGCCGGATGTTAAGCCGGCCGCATACTCTCGCGGGCCTCGTGGTGCGCGGCCAAGGCATCGGGTCCAAACAAACCGTTCCCACGTTGAATCTGGATACAACCGGCGAAGTTGTTCCTAGCGACGGCGTCTACGTCACGCGGACGCGCGAATGCAAAGGCCCGCGCCACTGGCCGTCCATCACCAATATTGGCACTCGGCCCACGTTCGACGGCCAGCATCGCACCATTGAGACGTACCTGCTTTCAGCGCTCGATGGCCCTCCGCCGGACGAGATTTCGGTGGAGTTCCTGCGCCGTGTGCGCGACGAACAGAAATTCGAGAGTCCCGAAGCACTCAAGGCGCAGATCCTCCGCGATGTCGGCCGCGCGCAAGTATACTTCCGCCGTTTGGGCGAAACATTTCATGTCAATCACGCTCCGGCACGCTAATCCCGAGTGCGCGAGAATCGTAGAGAAGGAGAAGCAAGGGCCATGAGTCTATCGGAAGGAAAACGGCGCCACATGGAAGCGCTATCGAACAAGCAAGGTGTCATCGCCGCCGCTGCGATGGACCAGCGGGGCAGCTTGAAGAAATCCATCGCCGCCGCCAAGGGCGTGCCTCAAGAACAGGTGACCGACGAAATGATGAGCGAGTTCAAGGTCGCCGTCTCCAAGATCCTGACGCCGCACGCCAGCGCCATTCTGCTCGATCCTGAGTACGGGCTTCCCGCGGCCAAGGCTCGATCCTCCAATGCCGGTCTGCTGCTGGCCTATGAAGAGAGCGGCTACGACAACACCAAACCGGGCCGTTTGCCTGACCTTCTGCCGCACGTCTCGGCCAAACGCATCGCCGATTGGGGCGCCGACGCGGTGAAGATTTTGCTTTACTACTCGCCCTTCGACGACGCGCAAGTGAACGACATCAAGCACGCGTTCATCGAGCGCATTGGCGCCGAGTGCGAGTCTGTCCAGATTCCGTTCTTCTGTGAATTCGTGGGTTACGATCCCAAAGGAGGCGACGAAAAAGGTCTGGAGTTCGCCAAGCTGAAACCGAAAGTTGTGATCGGAAGCATGGAGGAATTTTCGAAGCCGCAATACAAGATCGACGTGCTGAAGGTGGAAGTCCCCATCAATGCCAACTTCGTGGAAGGCAGCAGTGTCTACAAGGGACAGAAGGCCTATTCGCGCAGCGAAGCGCTGGACCTGTTCCGCAGGGCCGCGAGCGTGGCGAAGAAGCCGTTCATCTATCTGAGCGCTGGCGTCGGCAACGCGCAGTTCGTCGAGGAGTTGGGTATGGCCGCCGAGGCGGGCACGGATTACTCGGGCGTCCTGTGCGGCCGCGCCACTTGGAAGGACGCCATTCCGATTTACGGCAAGCAAGGCGTGAAAGCGCTGGAAGATTGGTTGTCTACCGAAGGCGTGAAAAATATCGAAGCGGTGAACGCGGCTATCAAGCCGGCCAAGCCGTGGGCCGCGAAAGCCGCCTGACAGACCGCGCGGGGATCGCTCCTACGGTCTCCGCTCAAACTTCACCAACCCATCACGATAATCGATCGTTAGCGTGAACAGATCCAAAACCGGCAGGCCCAGGAAGCCCGAAATTTCCGTCCCCAGCCGATGGCTGAGTTCCCACGTGTCGATCGCCGTCATCGCCAAATTCTTCTGCGAGAACCCGGCGAACTCCAGCAACACGCTCCCGGTTTGATACACGTTACCCACCGTGCCGCTCAGCCCGCGGATCGCCGTGCGTTCATCGCGGTCGAGCTTGCTCGCCTCCGCCGCCAGATCGTACGACATCATCGTTCGCGCCGCCCCCGTGTCCAACACGAACAGGCCATCGCGCGAATTCACTCTCGCTGGTACCAGCAAGATATGTCCGAACCGGAACACGCGCGCGGCGTCTCGCATCTGGGCGCTCTCCACGCGATCCTGCAGTTCGTTTCCAGGTTGAAAATCGGGCAGTGGCGCTAACCGCAGCTTCCCTGCCCCGAAATCGATGGTGATGAGAAACTCCGAGAACATGTTCGACCCGATTAAGCCGTCTTCGATCCCAGCCAGGTTCTGCTCCGCAACGTTGATCACCGCGTTGCGATACTCCACATCACCGATTCGAAAATGATCCGCGAGGGCGCGATAGCCTCCCGGCACTTTGGCGTCATCGCCGATCCCGCGCACCGTCGCACCAGAAAGACGAACCAGACCGGCCCTCTCGGCCGCTCCACGCGACATCACAATCCCCGATGCGCCTGTATCCAGCACCAGCTTCACCGGACTCCCGTTCACCAGTACTTCAACGCCGTACGTGCGCACATGCGTCGCGCCGTTCTCGAACCCGAGCAGCGGAAGCTCATACGCATGGTAAGGACTCGCGAGCGTCATCGCCGGACGCCCATTCAGCGCCTTCACAAGCTCCATCCGCTGCCGCAATTCATTCGCCTCAGAGCCGGCGCCAACCTTCGCCATGTAGATTTCCAACGCCCGCTCGCGTTCGCTGCCCTGCAAGCGTGAAATCCAGGTCCCCAGTATCCTTGGATCCTTGGGATCCAACTCATACGCGCGTTTGTAATCTTCGGCTGCGGTCCGATTCATCGACGCGCATTCGGCCACTCGTCCCAAGCCCCACCACGCCTGCGCGAGTTCCCGATTCAACTCAATTGCATTCTTGAACTCCGCATCGGCACGCGCGAAATCGCCCCGCCGGAATGCGACCTCGCCGGTGAATTCGTGTGCCGCCGCGGAATCCGGAGCGTCCGCCAGCGCCTTTTGCGCGATCCTCCACGCGGTGGCCACACCGTCGTTCCCGAGCGCCTTGCGCCCCGTGGCCAGCGTGTCTTCGAGCGGCCCAGCCGACGCCAGCGTAACGCTCAGCAGGAAAAGGGCCTGGATTCTCATTCCTGAAACAAGTCTATCGCGGCATGCGCAGCTCCAGGGTGCGCGTCGACTAACGCTCGGCAAGCCAATATAATTGTCTGTGGCCCCGCGCGCGCTCGTTCACTCCCGCTCCAATACTGCCCTGCTCCAGCGTGCCGCCGCGTTCCTCACCGCGGAGTCCGGGAACCGTGAAGTCCTAGTCATCGCGCCCACACGAGCCGCCGCCAACGAACTCGCGATTCACGCATTTCCATCCGGTTGCCAGGGCCTTCACGCTCTCACACTTACGCAGCTCGCCGCAAATCTCGCAGCTCAACCCGTGGGACGCCTCGGCCTCGCCCCCATCTCCCGCCTCGGCATCGAAGCGCTGGCTGCGCGCATCGTTCACGCCGCGATAACCGCAAACCAGCTCTCCTACTTCGCGCCGGTCGCGCAAACGCCAGGATTCGCTCGCGCCCTGGCCAAAACGATGTCCGAGCTTCGGTTGCAACAGGTGACCCCACCGGACGGCGACCTGGCGCATCTTCTGGCACTATACGAACAAGAACTTACTGCGCGCGCAGTAGCCGACTTTCCGCTGCTGCTCACTCTTGCAATCGAAGAGGCGGCGCACAGCAATCATCGCTTTATGCAACTGCCCTTGCTGCTACTGGGGCTCGCGGTCGAATCCGCTGCGCACGAGCAACTGATCACGGCGTTAGTCGCACGTTCGCCTGCCGTATTCGCGACGGCTACCACGGATGATGACGCCTCCATCCGATCGCTCGAACGCATTTTCCGCGTTGAGGCTGAAAATATCGAGACCGCGCCGCCCACAACGACTCTCGATCGCGTGCGCGCCTGGCTCTTTTCGCCCGCTCAACCGCAATCAGCGCCGCCCGATGCATCGTTGTTGTTCTCGGCGCCCGGCGAGAGCTTCGAGTGCGTTGAGATCGCCCGCCGCATTCACGCGCTCGTCCAGCAAGGCACCCCGTTCGATCGCATCGCGATTCTGCTGCGCAACGTCGATCCATATCAGCCGCTCGTGGAAGAGGCTCTGCGTCGCGCCGGCATCGATCATTACTTCAGCCGCGGTGCAGCGCGGCCCGATCCCGGCGGTCGAGCCTTTCTCGCTCTTCTGGCATGTGCCAGTGATGGCTGCTCCGCATCGCGCTTCGCGGAATACCTTTCGCTCGGACAAATTCCGCCGCTCGACTCAAGAGGCGCGCCTGAGGTTCGGCCTGTGCCATGGGTTCCGGCGGACGACGAAATCCTTGGACGCTTTGAGCCGGCTCCACAGCCCGCGCTCGACGACGGCGAACCTCCGCTCGACGTTCCCATTGGCTGGGAGAAGCTGCTCGTCGACGCCGCGGTCATTGGCGGACGCGATCGTTGGGCTCGCCGTCTTGACGGGCTTCGGGCCGAGTTGCAAGCTCAACTAACCGCCCCGGAAAATGAAGATGAATCGCGCCGCGCCCACATCCAGCGTCGCATACAGCAGCTGGAACGTTTAAAACATTTCTCCCTTCCTTTGATTCAAGAACTTGCCTCCCTGCCCTCTGCGGAAACATGGGGAGCCTGGTTGGATCGCCTGACTACCCTCGCGCAAACGGTGCTCCGCCGCCCGGAATCAGTGTTGGCCGTCCTCAGCGAACTCGATCCGATGAGCGAAGTCGGCCCTGTTTCGCTCGACGAAGTCTACGACGTGCTTTCGGAACGCCTCGGGTTCCTGCGCTCCGAACCGCCCCAGCGCCGCTACGGACGCGTGTTCGTAGGTTCCATCGACGAGGCCCGTGGACGAAGCTTCGAAGTCGTTTTTGTGCCCGGTCTCGCCGAAGGACTCTTCCCGCGGCGATCTCTCGAAGATCCGCTATTGTTGGACGAGCACCGCAAGAAACTCTCGACCGCCTTGGATACCCAAGACCAGCGAGTCGCCCGTGAACGCATGTTGCTTCGTTCCGCGGCAGCCGCCGCGTCGAAGAGCCTGGTTGTTTCCTATCCGCGCATGGACGTGGCCCAATCCCGAGCCCGCGTGCCTTCCTTCTATGCGCTCGAAGTGGTGCGCGCCGCCGAAGGCCGGTTACCATCGCTACGCGAGTTTGAAAAGCGCGCCGCTCAAAGCGCTCCAGCCCGGCTCGATTGGCCAGCGCCGGCCAACCCTCGCGGCGCCATCGACGATGCCGAATATGATCTTGCTGCGCTCAACCGAGCGCTTAAACTGCGCGGCGCAAAGGCGACCGGGAGCGCGCGATACCTGATGCAAACCAACGGAGCGCTTTCGCGATCGCTGCGAACTCGCTGGCGCCGCTGGCGCAATTCCTGGTCGAGCGCCGATGGCCTCGTCGATCCAGACCCCGCCACGCTCCGGGCTCTCGAAACGCATCGCCTCGCGCGCCGCAGCTATTCGCCATCCTCGCTGCAACAATTCGCCGCCTGCCCGTACCGTTTTTTGTTGCACGCTGTGTTTCAACTCCGTCCGCGAGAAGCTCCCGCGCGTTTGGAACAAATGGACCCGCTCACCCGCGGCGCGCTGTTCCACTCGGTCCAATTCGAACTGTTTCGCGAACTGACTCGCGCGGATCTCCTTCCGGTATCGCAAGCGCGCTTGCCCGCCACACTCGATCGTGCGGACCAAGTTCTGGATCGTGTGGCGAGCCGGTACGAGGACGAACTTGCACCCGCGATCCCACGTGTCTGGAAAAGTGAAATCGAAAACTTGCGCACCGACCTGCGCGGCTGGCTGCAACAGATAGCCGCCACGGAATCCGATTGGCTGCCGGAGCATTTCGAATTCGGCTTCGGCTTACCGCCCGGTCCGGATCGCGACCCCGCCAGTACCGCTGAAGAAGCGCTCATCTTGGGCGGTGTCCGCTTGCGTGGTTCCATCGATCTGATCGAACGGCACGCCACGCGCAATACTCTGCGCATCACCGATCACAAAACCGGCAAGGCGCCGCAACACCGGCCGCAGTATGTAGGCGGCGGCGCGATGCTGCAGCCCCTGCTCTACGCCATGGCTGCCGAAACATTATTGGGCCGATCCGTGGAATCGGGCCGGCTCTTCTATTGCACCCAGCGCGGCGACTTCTCCACTGTCGACATTCCACTCAACGACGAAGGGCGCGGGCGGCTGCGGCGAATACTGCAAACGATCGATACCTCCGTGGCCGAAGGCTTCCTTCCAGCGGCTCCGCAATCCGGCGCTTGCTCGATGTGCGATTACACCGCTGTGTGCGGGCCGTATGAAGAAACCCGACTGAAACGAAAGCAATCAGATCGTCTCGATCCGCTGATCGAAGTTCGCCATTCACCATGACCCCCGCGACTGACATTCGGCTCGACGACCGCGCCGCCCGTGAGCGGATTCGTACGTCGCTTTCCGAAAGCTTGGTGGTCGAGGCATCAGCCGGGACCGGCAAAACTACCGAATTGATCGCGCGGATCGTCGCTGTGCTGGCGAACGGACTGACCATCATCAGTCACATTGTTGCGGTCACGTTTACAAACAAGGCCGCCGGCGAATTGAAACTGCGCTTGCGGCAGGAACTCGATCGAGCCCGAAACGGTGCTGCAACCACAACCGAACGGTCGAACATCGAAGACGCACTCGAACATTTGGAAGAAGCTTCCATCGGCACGATCCATTCCTTTTGTGCGCAAATCCTGCGCGAGCGGCCCGTCGAAGCGGTTGTCGATCCCGCGTTCGAGGAACTGTCCGAACAGCAGGCGTCCCGAATTTACGAGCGTGCATTTCGCGCCTGGATTCAGCGGAAACTCGGCGAGGGCGCTCCCGGGCTGCGGCGCGCCTTGGTTCGGCTGGCGTCCCGTGATTCCTTCGATGGTGCTGCGCCCATGGAGCAGTTGCAATATGCTGCGTGGAAGCTCATTGAATGGCGCGATCATCCCGCGCCGTGGCGCACGGTTGAATTCAAGCGCGAAGTAGAGATCGACCGATTGGTGGAACAAGTCCGGCTCATTGCGGAAGCTGCGTCGCGATGCCAGAAGCGCGGCGACAACCTGGTGAAATCGCTGCGGCCGGCGCAGGCGTTGGTGACTTGGATCGAACGGGCGGAATCGGCTCGGGCCCGCGATTTCGATTCACTCGAAAACCTGCTCATCAAGTTGATCCGCGATATTAAGAAGAATCCCCAGAAGGGGTCTGGCTTTTTCGCCGAAGGCGTTCCACGCGAGCAGGTAGTACAGGCCCGGCAGCATTTGCTGGATCAGCTACAAACCTTTCAACATGCCGCCGATGCCGATCTGGCGGCGGTTCTCCGCTGCGAAATGTGGGACTTGGTAGAACAGTATGATCGACTGAAACGCCGCGCGGGGAAACTTGATTTTGTCGATTTGCTGCTGCTCGCGCGTGACCTGGTCCGCGACAACCACGAAGTCCGGCGCTATTTGCAGGAACGTTTCACTCACATCTTCATCGACGAGTTTCAAGATACCGATCCACTGCAAGCCGAGATCCTGTTGTTGCTGGCAGCCGATGATCCGGCGCACACGGACTGGCGCAACATTACGCCGAAACCCGGGAAACTGTTTGTCGTCGGAGATCCGAAACAATCGGTCTACAAATTCCGCCGGGCCGACGTCGTCCTTTATCGCGACATCCGCGATGGCCTGGCGCAGCGGGGCGCAGCGGTAGTTCAGTTGACTACCAGCTTCCGGGCATTGCGGCCCATCCAACAACTGGTGAACGCGGCGTTTGAAACAGAAATGCAAGATGATGCCGAAGCGGGCCAAGCCGCCTATGCTCCTCTCAACGGAGAAACGCCCGCGATTGACGGACAGCCGAGCGTCATCGCGTTGCCGGCACCCCGGCCCTACGGAAGCATGCGGGTTTCCCGCATCGCTATCGACGCCTGTCTGCCAGAGACCATCGTGTCCTTTTGCGATTGGCTGGTGCACAAGAGCGGCTGGAAGGTTCGCGATCCGGAAGATCCGGCGAAATTGGCGCCCCTGGCGTCGCGCCACATTTGTCTGCTGTTTCGCAGGTTCACCAATTTTGGCCGAGACATTACGCGCGATTATGTTCGGGGGCTGGAAGCTCGTGAGATTCCGCATTTGCTGGTGGGGTCGAAGTCGTTTCATAGCCGCGAAGAAGTGGAAACTTTGCGGGCTGCACTCACGGCTATCGAATGGCCGGATGATGAGCTGTCAGTCTTCGCTACATTGAAAGGATCGCTGTTTGCGATTCCGGACGATTTACTACTGCGATTCCATCATGAAGTTGGACGCTTGCATCCGTTTCGCCCGCCAGTCGACGAACACTTCCAACCAATCACAGACGCACTTCGTCTGCTGGCCGATCTGCACCGCAGCCGCAATCGACGGCCCATTGCCGATACCGTGAATTCCCTGCTCGAAGCCACGCGCGCCCACGCCGGATTTGCTTTACGCCCCGCTGGACATCAAGTCCTCGCCAATGTTCATCGCATCGCGGATCTGGCAAGAGGTTTTGAATTATCGGGCGGAGTTTCGTTTCGTGGATTTGTGGAGGAGTTGGAAGCGCAGTCGGAGAAGGCCGAGTCCGCTGAAGCACCGGTGCTCGAAGAAGGCGCTGAAGGCGTGCGATTGATGACCGTGCATGCGGCGAAGGGTCTTGAGTTTCCCGTGGTCATTTTGGCCGATATGACGGCGAACATCGCGGCGGGCGATCCGGACCGGTACGTCGATGGGAACAAGCGCTTGTGTGCGACCCGATTGTTGCGTTGCGCTCCTTGGGAATTGCTGGATCACGAGGCCGAGGAACGTCTCCGCGAACGCGCCGAAGGAGTGCGGGTGGCCTATGTTGCGGCGACGCGGGCACGCGATCTGCTGGTGATTCCGAGCGTCGGCGACGAGGAGCTGGACGGCTGGTTGAGTCCGCTAAACAAGGCCATCTATCCGGCGAATGATCGATATCGGCATGCGAGGCGAGCTGATGGATGCCCGGAGTTCAGCCATGCAAGCGTAATCGATCGGCCGTTCTTCGCGCACGATGAACCTTCGGTGCAACCTGGTTTACACTCGCCGCAACAAGGAGGTCATGAAGTGGTTTGGTGGGATCCGCGGACATTAACCCTGGCGCCGCCCGCGAATCTAGGATTGCGGCAGGAAGAGATCTTGAAAGGCGATCCGAAGGACGAAGAATCCCCGAGCCTGATTGCATATCGAGAATGGAAGGAACAGCGCGAGAAAACAATCGCAAGCGGCGAGGAAAAGCAATTCGATATTTTCACCGCGACCGAAGCACCGGAATCGCCGGCTGACACTTTGGTGCACTTTGACAGTGTTGAGAAAGCTGCTGGCCGCTCGGCAGGACCGCGTTTTGGAACGTTGGTTCACACCATACTCCGCGATGTGTCGCTCGACGGCAAGGACATCGACCAACTGGCGAAGGTTCACGGGCGGATTTTCGGCGCAACAGCTCAAGAAATCGAACACGCCGCCTCGGCCGTCGCCGCTGCTTTGAAACATCCACTGCTCGAACGAGCGCGCCAATCGAAAACGTGCCGGAGAGAGCTGCCGATTTTATTGAAGCTGGAAGACAACCGGATTCTTGAAGGCGTGATCGATTTGGCGTTCGAAGAAAACGGAACTTGGCACGTAGTCGATTTCAAAACCGACACCGAACTTGGCCCGAACCGCAAACGATACGAAAACCAACTTCGCTGGTATTGTCTTGCGCTGACGCGCTTAAACAAGACGCCAGTGGAGGGCCATTTGTTGGCGCTGTGATGCGATTCCGGCGGCACCAGGATCGATTTCATCCCAACTTGTTTTCTCGCCCCTGCCAGCCTTGGCGGCGTACGCGTTTCCGAATGCGACATGAACGACGATTTCCCGAAACGCTCGAACGTCTCTGGTAGCGCGGTAGCCGTATTTGTCTTCGGGGAAATCTTTGGCCATGGCGAGCAGGAGAAATGTGATCCGTTTCATCGAAACAATTCTCCATTGGAATCGCCCAAAGAATCAACGTGGACGCCCATGCGATCGAGCAGCGCCAGGTGCAGATTGTTCATGGGAGTTTCCTTAGGATAGGCGATGTGTTGGCCGCCGGACTTGCCGGCCAGGAGAACGGGGAGATTATCGTGCTGGTGTTGATTGCCATCGCTCAAACCGCTGCCATAGACGATTTGAGAGTGATCGAGCAACGTGCCGTCGCCATCAGGAATGGATTTTAGTTTGCCAAGGAAATACGCGAATTGCTCCACGTGATAGGTATTGATGCGCGCGACCTTCTCGATCAGATCCGCTTTGCCGCCATGATGCGTCAAGGGGTGGTGGGCGTCGGGAATGCCGATTTCGCGGTAGGTCCGGGTGCTGCCTTCGCGGCCGAGCATGAAGGTTGAGACGCGCGTGGCGCCGGTTTGGAAGGCGATGGCCAACAGGTCGAACATCAGGCGGGCATAGCCGGAGAATTCGGCGGGAACGCCCGTGGGCTTTTCAAACGAAGGCGGAGTTTGGCGGCCGTCGTTTTCGGCGAGCTGGATGCGGCGCTCGATTTCGCGGAGGGAGGTGAGGTACTCGTCGATTTTTCCGCGATCGGAAGGGCCGAGTTGGGCGCTCAAGCGGCGCGTGTCCTCCAAAACATAATCCAAGATACTTGTCTCATTGACCAGGCGCTTGCGGCGCTCGATCGGGTTCTCATCGGCGTCGCCGAACAAGCGTTCGAACACTGCACGCGGATGCACTTCGGGCGGCAAAGGCGTGGTGGGAGTGCGCCACGAGAGCGTGTTGGTGTAGGCGCAGCTATAGCCGGTGTCGCAACTGCCGACCATGCGGCCGTCTTCGCAGGCGAGCTCGATAGAAGGAAATCTGGAAGCGTTGCCGATGTGGGCCGCGGCCACCTGGTCCACCGAAATTCCCGCGCACACACCCGCGCCCTCGGTTTTCTTGGGATGCACGCCGGTGAGATAGGCGGCCGAAGCGCGGGCGTGATCGCCACCGCCGTCGCCTAACGAAAGCGCGGTATTTTGCGCGAGGCCCGAGAGAACGAGTACGTTGTCGCGGAGCGGCGCAAGCGGCGCGAGGATGCGTGTGAGCGCGAAATCGGCACCGGCGGCTGCTGGCGTCCACTGGTCCATGAAAACGCCGTTGGGAACGTAGATGAAGGCCAGGCGCATAGGCGCAGGGAGTGTGGAAGCGAACGCTGGAACCATGGCGTCGAGCAAGGGCAGAGAGACGGCGGCGCCGATACCACGGAGGATGCTGCGGCGGCTCAAGGATTTACTCATGGTCGGCGCCAATCATGATCTGTTCGACGAGTTGAGCGAAGGTCTGGTTACCAGTAGCGGAAGGCCAGGAGGCTTTGCGGCCAAGCGCGCAGGTAGCAAGTTTCGAGGCGACACAACGGGCGAATCGATTTTTGTCGCTGAGCAGAAGCTCCTTTAGGGCCTCCGGGCCATCGCCCGAGTCGACCGGAAAAGCTCCGTCTTGGGTGCGCCATTGGCCGATGGCATCGTAGTTTTCGAGATCGAAGCCGAGCGGATCGATGCGGGCGTGGCAGCCACGGCAAGCTGGATTGGCGCGATGTTGTTCGAGCTGCTGGCGCATGCTCATGGCGCCGCCGGCGGCCTTCTCATCGAGGCTCGGGACGTTGGGGGGCGGAGCGGGCGGAGGGGAGTCGAGAAGATTTTGCAAGATCCATTTACCGCGCAGAACGGGAGAAGTGCGCGCGGGATACGACGAGACAGTGAGCACACTAGCTTCGGTGAGGATGCCGCCGCGGTGGGAATCAGGAGGAAGCTCGACGCGCCGAAACTGGCGGCCTTCGACGCCGGGAATTCCGTAGAACTTGGCGAGGCGATCGTTCAGGAACGTGTAATTGGCGGCGAGTAAATCGGTGATGGGGCGGTCGTCGCGAATGATGGATTGAAAGAAGAGTAAGGTTTCGAGCTGCATGTCGCGGCGAAGGCCGGGGCCGAAATGCGGGAACTTCACGGGATCGGGCTGGACGCTGTCGAGGTTGCGGGTCTGGAGCCATTGGCCGGCGAAGTTTTCGACCAGGGCGCGCGATTTGGGGTCGAGCAACATGCGATGGATCTGGGCATGGAGCACTTCGGGGTCGCGGAGGCGGTGGGTGAGGGCGAGTTGAAACAGTTCGTCGTCGGGCATGCTGCTCCAGAGGAAATAGGAGAGGCGCGCGGCAAACTGAAAATCATCAAGATGTCCGGCGGGCTCGATGCGGAAGAGGAAGCGCGGCGAAACGAGGATGGCTTCAAGGGCGAGTTCCATGCCTTGATCGATGGAATCGCCTTGCGCGCGGGCGGTCTCGACGAAATGGACCAGGCCGTCGACTTCCGCGTTTGTGACCGGCCTTCGATAAGCGCGGCGCGCGAGTTCGGCGAGATTGGTGCGTGCACAGGCGAGCGTGTGATGGCCGGGGGCGTGGCCGCAGCGAAAGACTCGATCGTAGCTTTCGGGAAGAGGCGGAGCCTTGGGATAGTAGGGGCCGCGGATTTCGACGTAGCTGAGCGCCTTGATGTCGGGAGCGAGTTCGACGGAAAGCTGAGGATCGCCTCGGCCGAGGTGCAGGCGGAACTGCACAGAGCGCATGCCTTCGGGGGCGTCTTGGATGGGGCCGGTGACGGCTGGAACGTCGTCGATCAGCAGGGTGGCTTGAGGCGAGTTGCTATGGCCGTGGACGGCGATCAGGATGTCGTAATCGGCTTCAAAGTCGATTTTGAAGCGAAACTCGCGGGCGGCGTAATGCTGGACCGAGGGCTCGGGAAGGCTGGGAGGGACGATGGCGGCGCGCGCGATTTGTTCGGCGGCCGCGAGGTATTTTTCCGCGAGCGCGGGCGAGAGGGAGAGCACGCTCGCGATGTTGTCGAAGCCGTAGCCGGAATCGTCGATGGGGAAATCGGCGGCAGGCTCGAAGCGGATGGCGAGGAGATCGCGGATGGTGGCGTTGTATTCGTAGCGGTTGAGGCGGCGGGCGGCGGGATCGGGCTGCGCTGAAAGGGTGATGGTGAGCGCGAATAAGATGCCGGTGCGCACGAGGTACTTCTATTTTAGGCCGGACGAGCGCGTCCGGCGCAGACGATGGCGTCTGCCCTACTTAGGCCAAGGCGGACTGAAGCGCGGCGGCAACCGCGGGGAGATTGGCGAGAGCGGTAATGGCGCGGCTCTCGGCTTGCACCGCGCTCAGAGCTGGGAAGAGGCCGTCGAACAGCGCGACCACGGCACTGACGGTGCCGGGCGCGATCAATTGCTCGATCACAGCGACTTCGGGCTGCATGTCTCCGCCACCGATGTACTGGAAGAGCAAATGTATAAGATCGTCCGGGCCAACGCCCGCGGCCTGGGCCTGCGCGATGCTAACGCCATTCAAGGGAATGTCCGACCCGGCGGGGCCCACTGGATTGATTTCCAGCGTAGTGACGAAAATCCCGAGTTGCGCCAGTTTTTTCGTGAGCGCGTTTCCGCGATTAATGGTTGAGTTCAGCGCCGTGTTGGGCGCCGCGAATCCTTGAGGTACCATGATCTACTTCTCCTTTTTGAGTTACGTCGAAAATCGAGAGGGTGCGCTGGCCCCGGACGCCTTTGCTGGTTGAGACGTTAATGCCGGGGATGCGCGCCAGGGCTTGGGAAAGGCTCTTGGGAGTGCTGGGAAGGGTGGCGAGCGGCGCGAGAGCCCGTAGATCCGTCAGCAACGCGGTTGCGTCGCCTGACCAGGAGTGGCTGGGTCTCAGCAGCGAATAGAGGGTCTCGCGCAAGGGATCGGATCCGATCCACACCGAATTCGGATTGGTGATTGCTTCGGTGATCGCGGCGGCATCCAGCCCAAGCGCCGGGGCAGCGGCCGCGGCCCAAGCAGCGCAATCGGGAAAACGGGCGATGTTGCCGAGGTCGATGTCGCGGATGCGCTGGAGCGCCATGCTGACGGCATCGGCGAGCACAGCCAAAGCCGGCGCGCGCAACGCTTCGAAGCTGGACCAGACGGCAGCTTCGGGACGGGGGGCAGCGATGGGCTCTAGGTCGATGGTCAGGCTGCGGTTGGCGAGCGAACGCGGCGGGTTCCAAGGGGCCTGAGTTTCATCGAGCGGGGCGATCAGGATCATCGGCCGCGCAATTTCCATCAGGGCTGCGTCGCGAGCATCGGGTTGCGCCACTTCGAGCGCGTCGCCTGAGGCGATGGCGCAGAGGGCTTCGGAGATTTTGATCGGGACGCGGTGGACTTGATCGAAGACCAGCACCCAGTTTTGCAGGGCGAGTTGGAGGATTTCGCGGTCGCGCTCGGGGAGGCGGCGGAGGGGCGCGGTGGACGGGTCGATCAAAACGCGCAGGGCACGAGCGAGTGTTGATTTGCCACTGGAAGCGGGGCCGCGAAGAACCAGGATGGGGTAGGGCCCGATGGGGCGCAGGGCGGCGGCGAGCCAGGTGAAGATGCGGGTGCGGGCGGTGGGCGACAGTTGGAAAAGCTTGGCAAATTCGTCGAGAACACCAGTTGCTGGTTGTTGGTTGTTGGTTGTTGGCTCTGGGACGGGCAGTGGGAGAGTGGAAGCACACTGGCGGAAGGAATGACGTAAATTGTCGGTAATGTTCCAGCCGTGGGAAGTGATTTCGAGGATTTCTCCGTCGGCGTTAGCCAGGTCGAGGAAGATTTTCGATGGCGCAAAGGGATCGCCCTCGAAGCTGAGGCGGCGATCGATTTTTTGAACGGGCGCATCGCCATATTGCGCGCGAGCTTCCAGGGTGCGGATGGCGGCGCGAAGAGCCGCGGAGGATGGCGCGCTTTCAAACTCGGAGAAATAGTTGGCGGTGAGCCAGTCGCGGAAATCGGCGGAGCGGAGTGGGAGAATGCGGCGGGCATCGACATGGGCGGGAATGCTGGCGCAGGGTTGACCTTCGCGGGAGAAGAACGGCGTGGCGGCGCGGGCGTGGTAGAGCAGGGCGACGGCCTGATCAGCCTGTTGGAGACGCTTAGGCATAAAGTCGATTCGAGAATAGCGTGGGGAGTTGGGGGTTGGGTGGGGGATGAGTGGGGGAAGTGGTTGAAGGAGTGGGTGAAAAGTTGGGGGAAGTTCGGTGACCACGCCGGGGCCGACCGTACAGAGGCCGGCTCAGCGCGGCCAGGGACCTACCAACGGTACGTCGCCCTGTTCGGTCACGATGGTTGCGGGCGGCGGATGATCGGCCGGGCATCCGGTATCGCGATCGCCAGGGTACTCGCGCTCATAGCGGCGACAGATTTCGGTCCGCAGTACGCGGTTGTTGACGGAGGTGAGCAAGCGCCGATTTTCGCGTTGCCCGTAGTGCGACCACCACCAGTCCGCATCGCGTTGTTGGAGCTTAGCGCGCGTGGCGGCGATGTCGCTGGCCGTACAACAGGAATTGCCGCCGTCGGTAAGGTGAGCCTTGTCACTGTCGGACAGCAGTTCCCAGCATTCGTTCTGGCCCCAACCTCCCAATTCGAGGAGTGCTCGACAGGCCGGTATCCGGACACCGGCGGCAGGGTGGCGAACGAGTCCACGTTCGAGCTTGACCGTCCTCCATTCGCTCAGCGCGCCATCGAAATCGCCGTAGTGAAAATAGGGATGGCCGATCCGCGCGGAGTCCTTCGAACTCTCGATCCACCAGTTCATGACCGCGATTCTTTCCGAAAGCGAATGGGACTCGTCAAGCGGCAGACGGGAATGAGGACCGCTGGTGATCGGCACAATGCTGCGCCACCAATCGCGGACCACGTGATAACGCCCGTTTTCGAGACGAACAAGAAACAGATCGCGTTCTCCGTTCCGAGTGAAGTTCCAGTCGCCAAACGTGGTGCCGGTCCAATAAATCTCGTAGACATCGACGACCTTTCGGGGTTCGACGCCGCGAAGAACCATTTCGACGCGGACCTCGCGACGTAGAATCTTCCAGTACTTCGCGGTGGCGGGATTGTCGCCGGGGATATTCAAGCGAAACAGCGGCCAATACTCGATCTGATGTTTCTGGATGACCCCGACGAAGATAAGGCTGGCACGGGCGAGCATTTCCTTGTTCGACATTTGCTGCGAATCATTGAATACGAGGCCCGGGCCGCAGCTGCTGAGAGCGAGGAGTGCGAATGCGAGAAAGAACCTCACCCTTGTTCGGACACCACGAGGATCGGTTTAGTTCCCCGCCCTACTTTCGTTGGACACCGAAGTGATCGGCCAGTTCGTCAGAATAGCCCAGCGGGCCGGACTTGATCTCGGGAATGTCGGGCAGCATGGCTGCATTCCAGGCCTCGTAATCGGCGACCAGGCGGCGGAAGACATCGGGCTGGCGCTTCTTGAGGTTGGCGCGTTCGAGCGGATCGTCGACGACGTTGAAGAGAAACTCGTTGCCGGCGACGCGGAGATATTTCATGTCGCCATCGCGATGGGCGCGCTGCTGGTTGTAGTGATACCGCCAGAAAAGCTTGCGCGGAACCGGGGCCACGTTGGCGGCGAGTTGCGGGAGCAGGTTCATGCCATCGGGCGGATACGCAGAGTCGGGCTGGACGCCGGCTGCGGCAAGCAAGGTTGGAAGCCAATCCATGCTGATTCCGACTTGGTCCGTGGCGTGGCCCGCGGGAATGCGGCCGGGCCAGGAAATCAGCGCTGGAATCCTCAAGCCGCCTTCCAGAAGCTCGGTTTTTTTGCCTGTGAACGGCCAGGTATCGGCGAAACGCTCGCCGCCGTTATCGCTCGTGAAGATGACGATGGTGTTGTTGGCGATGCCGGCCGCATCGAGGGCTTGAAGAACTCGGCCAACCTGCGCGTCCATCTCGAGGACCATGCGCGCATAGGTCTTCATCGAGCCGCCGTCGCGATCGATCAACGCCGTGATGCGTTGCGACTCAGCTTCGTCGCCGGGACCTTCCCACGGCCAGTGCGGCGCGTTGAAGTGCAGACTCAGGAAGAACGGCTGCTTCGCGACGGCGTAATCGCTGATCACCTTCACCGCGCGGGCGCCGAGCAAATCTGTCAGATAGCCGGTCTGATGGAGGGGAGCGTCGTCATCCCACAAGTCGTCGGTGTTAGTGCTCGCGATGCCGGTTTTGTGCGTGAAATAGTCAAGCGCGCCGCCGCGGAAACCCCAGAAGTGATCGTAGCCGCTCTTGAGCGGACCAAACTTCGGGAGCTGGCCGAGGTGCCACTTACCGATGAGCGTGGTGCCGTAGCCCGCCTGCTTGAGCAGTGACGGAAGCGTGGGATGCGCGGGCGGCAAGCCGATTTTCTTGCCGTCGCGAACGGGTTCTTCGAGACCCACGCGCAGGCGATATTGATAGCGGCCCGTAATCAGCGCCGTACGAGTGGCCGAGCAGACGGCGGAGTTGGCGTAGGCTTGCGTGAAGCGCGCGCCGCGGGCGGCGATAGAGTCAATGTTTTGGGTCACATACTCGCGCCGGCCATAGCAGGAAAGATCGGCGTAGCCCAGGTCGTCGGCCATGATGTAAACGATGTTGGGTTTCGCGCCGGGTGATTGGCCCAACGCGCGAGGGATGCCGGAGGCGAGCGCCGCAGCGGTTGTAGTAAGCAGGTCGCGACGACTGAGCACAGGCATCGGTTCGTCAAAAACCTTGGCCAGGCGCTCCGCAATTGCGCGTGCACTTGGGCGGGATTGTGAATTTGTCCTTGATCTTGTCGCGGAAGGCCGGATACATGGTTTCGGCGCCGCCAAGGGAGGCTTCGCGCGGGATGTGGTAGAGCTTGTCCATCTCGTCGATGAAGGGATTTTTCCCAGGAAGATAATGCGGGACGCGGCCCTCTTCCACCCCTTCATATCCGACGATGCAGGGCGGACCGGCGACCGCTACGGGCGTGGGAGTGGAAATGTAGGACCGCGTCAGAATATACGGCTCTGTTAAATAGACAGGGTCTTCCATAACCAGCGCCAGCGTCAGCATATCGCCGTGACGCATGAACGTGGTGGTGATGGTGGCTTGGTCGCTACTCGGCGCGCCGTTGCGGCGCATGTAGCCGGTCTTGATGTGCGTGGTGTAGGCGGTGAGTACGTCGCCGTTCCATTCGCCGGTGGTGAAGCCGGTTTGATCGTGCGGAGCGTTCTTTGAAGGATGCGGGCGGCCGTCCATCCAGATGGTCATGGGCGCGCGCGTTTCCCATCCGCCAATCACCCAGGCGTTGATCTTTCCCGTGAGCGGATCGTTCTCGCTCCAGATCTTCAGGCTGAACGGGCCAGCGGCGATGTGCCATTGCGTCTGGAACCAGCAGATGCGTTCCGGCATGGAGATGATGGATTGCGAAAAGCTGAGAGCTTTCGCGCGGCCGGATTCGTTGAACGGAAGGCCCGTCCAGTCGTCAGGGTGGGGGCCGGCTCCGCGCTCCAAGTTGTCTTCGTGATTCTTGGACGCCCAGGAACCGGAGAGATCGATTTCGGCCATGGCCGGAAGCCCGGCCAGCAACAACAGTGCGGCTAATGTCTTTACCATCGCGCGGAACACTCCGTGGGTTTCCAGCCCGTGTCGTCGGGCAGCTTCTTGAAATGCGAACTGATGATGAACGGCTCGCGCAGATACACGGGGTCGGTGACGACGATGGTGACCACTAATAGCTGATCCCCGTTGTGCTCTTTGACGAGATCGTAGTATTCGGTGAGAGCGGCGTTGTCGCTATACGGAACGCCATTCTTGCGCAGATAGCCGGCCTTCAGATGCGACGTGGTGACCTTGAGCGATCCATTCACGGGACGAAAGCCGGCGCGCTGAATTTCCCATTGGGCGACCGAATCGCCTTGCAGCGAGGGCGTCGGATCGGGCGCCTTCCAATCGCCGAAATGAAAAATACGGGTCTGCTTGCCGGCGTCGGTGTCCATGCGAAGGGTATGGTCGTCCTGCCAGGTGATGTGCAGATGCTCGGGTACGCGTAGGATCGCCGGTGCCCCATACGACTTGCATTGATCGCCGGCGGCTTCATCCTTGGCGGGATCCCAGGAGTCGGCGATTTTGACGGCGGCCTGCGTCATGGGAACGCTCTGGTAGTCGCCGGGCGCGGGCGTGACCATGCGATAGCGCCAGTCTTCGGTTACGATCGAGACCCAATAGCCGGTGAGATCGATGGGCGCGGCAGCTTTGGGAGCAGGTGGCGGTCCGCCGCGAGGTCCGCTGGGGGGCTGGGCACAGATCAGCAAGGCGATCGCTGCAAGGGCGAGAAGTTTGAATGAATATTGCATGCGCTATTTCTTATTGGCGGTCAGGCTCTTGTAAATCGCTTCGACGAACGCGCTGGTGGATCCTTCATGCGTGCCGTACTGCGTCTCATAGGGCTTGGCGGGCGAGGCGGCTTTGATTTGATCGAGCGTCATGCCCTGCTTGATCATGTCGGCGACGACGTCGCGAACCACCACCACCATGTCGCGGTAGTCCACGATCTCCATCTGTTCGCACAGGCGGCCGTGACCGGGGATCACGTAGGTGCCGACTCCTTTGTAGATAAACGGCGTGGGTGCGATGGTGAGTTCAATCAACTTGTTCAGTGCATCGATTTCTCCCTGGATGCTGCCGCCGTTGGCGACGTCGATCACGGGAAACTGGGTGGTGTCCATCACGTCGCCGGCGACCACGACGTCCGATCCGCGGAAAAACACGAAGCTATCGGCATTGCTGTGGGCGGCGGGCTGGTAGAGAACCTCGATGCCCTCGTCATTCATTCGCAGGGTCGCGCGCTTGGGGTAGAACGCTTCGGTGGGCAGGGCGTCGTCGGGATAGAGCGCCGTCTTGCCGGAGGGCGCGCTCATTCGCTGCAGAATGCTGTCGTGCGCGAGGATGGCCGCGGCTCCGCCGTTGGTCATCGCGGCCGAGAGTGCGGCGTTGCCGAGGACGTTGGTGAAAATGGTTTTGCCGGCTTTGGCGAGTTTGGCGTTGCCGCCGACGAAATCCGGCTCGGCGTTGGTGTCGATGACGTAGCGGATCGGCAGATTCGTTAGCTTGTGGAGCGCCGCCAGCACCCGGTCCGATGCATTTGCCGCGCCCGCATTCACCAGCACAACGCCGTCGGAGCCGATCTGGACACCGATGTTTCCGCCGGCGCCCGCGATCATGTAGAAGTTGGGGCGAACGCGGACGACGTCAAGGTCGGCGGTGTCGGAGTCGGCGGCGCGGAGCAAGAAGGCGCTCGACGCGAGCAAGGCAACGGTAAGGAATCGCTTCATTTGCTGGAGTGCATATTATCACTCCCGGGAAGACGGGCGGACATCCACTATAGAATGGTGGCTGCATCATGAGATTGCTTTGCTGCGTTCTTATCGTACTAACGCTGCTGATTGGCGCAGGCGCTCAGCAAGTGGCGAGGCGCGACAAGCCGCTGGTATTCACCGAAGCCATCCCTCTCGACGAGGCCAAGGGGCGTTTCGATCATTTCGCTTTAGGGCGAGGCGTGCTGTTTGTTTCGGCTCTGGGCAGCAATGCGGTTGAGGCGATCAATATCGGCGGCAGAGTGGTGGAGCGTACAATCACCGGCGTGCCCGATCCACAGGGCGTGGCGTTCGCTCCTGAGGCGAACAAATTGTTTGTGGCGAGCGGCCGGGGCAAGGTCTACGTGTATGATGGCAAGTCCTACGATCCGATCACCAGTATCGACTTCGAAGGCGGAGCTGACAACTTGCGCTATGACGCGGCTAGCAAGCGTGTTTACGTCGGGTGCGGCGATGACGAGAAGACCGGGGCGATCGCGATGATCGACGCCGCGACGAACCAGCGCCTGGGTGAAGAGTACAAGCTGGGTGGCGAGCCGGAGTCGTTCCAACTGGAGAAATCCGGGCCGAATATCTACGTGAACGTGCCGGATCTTAAGCAGATTGTGGTGGTGAATCGCGCGACCAAGCAGATCACGCGTTGGCCGTTGAAGGGCCTGGCAAGCAATTTCCCGATGGCGCTGGATGAGGCCGATCATCGCTTGTTTGTCGGCGTGCATGCGCCGCCGCGCCTGGCGGTGTTCGATACGAATTCCGGCCGCCAAGTGGCCGTGCTCCCGGGCGTCCAGGACAGTGATGATCTATATTTCGACGCGGACCGCAAGCGCGTGTACATGCCGGGCGGCGAGGGCGCGATCGACGTGTTTCAGATGACCGATCCCGACCATTACCAGATTCTGGCGAAAATTCCGACGGCGATTGGAGCAAAAACGGCGGGCTATTATGGCAAACAAGGAAAGGGCTTCGACCGGTTTTATCTGGCCGTTCCGGCTCGCGGCGGGCAGCCCGCCGAGGTACGCATTTACACGGTGCAGGATTGAGCGGGCGAGCGGAGGTTAACACGCGATTATCGGACGAGTAAGAATGAAAACATGCCACGCGATGCGGCAGAGATTCTGAAAGACGCGCTTGCCCTCCCGCCCGAAGCCCGTGCCGCGCTGATTGGTCCGCTGGTGGACAGCCTGGACACCGAGGTGGATGAAGGCGTCGAGGAAGCTTGGCGCGCGGAGATCCAGCGAAGGTTGGCGGAGATTGACAGTGGAGCCGTGAAGCTGGTTCCGTGGGATGAGGCGCGTCGTCTCTTAGCTGGGAATCGCTAGCGCTCGAGGAAATTCCGACGCCCTTACGGCAAAATAGGTCAAGTCGCGTTGAATTATGCTACCATTTCCGTCCTACCATGGGGACACCCACAGAGGATGCAGCGTTGCAATTTTCCTCCGGCCCCGAGAAAAGTCTGCTTGGGTTTAGGAGAGAGGAAGTAAGGTTAGGCGAGAAGCGATTCGTTGACTGGGCAGAACCCGGCGATGCTGTCGAGCCTAACCCCCGCTCCTAACTGTTCTTAGCGAAACACCTCACGAAACGTCAGTGTCAACAGTCCGCCGATCGCTCCGATCGTCGCGGTGCCAACGAATTTCAGATCGGTCTCGCTCAGTTTGAACCCCCACAGCGCGAAACCTTGGAGGAGATAGATGAGCACCGACGCAGCGAGTAGCGCTCCGTAGGCGGCCAGAAGAAATCTCACGATCTGTTTCTGCAGATCGATTTTATGACTCGCGGTTGCTTTCGTTACCCAGTCCTTCACGGTAACGGGAACAGGTTCGGGAACCGGAGGCGAAACCATAAATGAAAAGTGCGAGCCTCATCGACTCGCACTGTGGGCTGGCTGTTCTTCCGCTTTTCGCGCGTTTTTCGCCACTTGCTGAAGGGCTGGCATCACGAGTACACGGTAGGTTTGATTGTTCTCGTCAACTGATGCAATGGATCGACCACTCCTGACCTCGTTCAATATCCATTCGAAAGCCGAAAGGGAGTGATTAAACAATTCCTTGTACGTATCCAATCCGGCTTCGGCCATCAACTTCTTCAGCTCCTGGACTTGCGCTTCAGGGAGCTCAAGTTGAATCCTCATATTTGCTGTATTCCTTTGAAGGACGCCTCATGGAAGGCATCTTCACTATTGCGATCGAGGCCTTCGCGAGCTGAATATTGATCAGCATAACGTCCTCAATCCAGAGTTTCGGTTGAACGCACTCTGTTTCGCGAACAAAGCACGTTGGGAGATTCCTAGGGGGCGCAGTCTCCACGCCTTTTCTCCTTTACGCGCGCCATGACGGGACTTACCCGTCGAGGTACGGGATTTTTGTGAGGGTTCTCATCGGATTGATTCTCTCCTTGTGATTTTCCGTGGGGGCGACTCTTTCGTCTCCCCTCCTATATCACTCACTGTATCATCATATCTTCATCATGTCAACACTGCGCAAGTATGCCAGAGGGCACAAGATGTTCTCTCAAGGGTTTAACCCGCCATCAGATCCACTAATTCCCCCACCAGCCGCGAATCCGAATGCCCGAGAGCGCTTTCGCCCAGATCGAGCCAGCAATTGCGCCGAGTATTCTGCACGAACACCACTTTATCCACCAGGAATTTCTTGGGGAGCGTGCATTCGGCCCACCGGGTGCGGGCGACGCGGGCGAGCTCGTCCACTTCGTCACCCTTGAGATCCTGCGCCAGCGTGATGTGCGGGTGATAGGGATACGGCTCGTGGCACAGGAAGCCCTCGACATTGAGGGCGGCATGCAAATTCTTCAGCTCTTCGCGGCCACGGCCGATCGCGATATAAATAACGTCGGAGACCGGAAACACTTCGAGCTGTGTCATCTCGACTTCGAAGGGCGGACACAGCGGCGCCAGGGTACGGACAGTTCTCCAGGCGGCCTCTGGTGAAGAACAGATGGGGCGGGGCGGAAGAATTGTCACGTGGGCACGCAAAAAACAGTTCGGAACTAACTCCTGGCGCAGTTTATCCAAGAAGCCTGCCAAGGGCTCTGGGATGTAGCTTACCAACGCGAAGGAGTTGATCCGATCCCACGCGGCGGGATCGTTATACATACTCGATTACTTTTATGTTACCTCCACTGGCTCCTCGGCGGCGCGCGTGGCCGGTTCCGGTACGTACCAACGGGCTTCCTCAAACCCGATGTACTTGAGAATGCGAAGCTCGGCGCCCGGCACTTCAATGAGATCTCCTACGGCGATGGCCTGTTCGGTCTCGCGCAAAGCCAGCCACAGCGCGTACGGGCTGGCGGCTTCGATGGCGGGTCCGGGCTCGTAGTCCTTCAACTTGACGACGGTGACGCCCGGAGTGTGCGGGGCCCAGCGGAACTGCTGGCGCGGGAGTTCCTTCAAACGGTGGATCTGGTAAGTCGGCATAGTCAGAATCTATTTTCGCTCAAAACAATTCGCAATGGAATGTTTTATTGCAAGCGCCTGGTCGTGGCCGGCGCGAATCCAGGCTTGGGCATTGGCGCGGGTCCAATAAATTGCCTCCAGCGGCCGGCCGAGCAGCGCGGGCGGAGCTAACCGGACCACCTCGATGCCAGGCGGGACCTGCGCTCGAAACGGCGACAGCATGCGCATCGCGCCCACGAATACCCGGGCGACGGTGCCCGGCGGCGCGGGCAGGACATCGATTACCAAGGCTCGCGTGGCGCCCATTTCAGCCGCGGCCCACAACGGCACAGCGGAGAGCAGGCCGCCGTCAGAATAGATGCGCCCTCCAAGGCGCACTTGGTCGAACAGGCCGACGATCGCCGTGGTAGCAACCAGGTGCTGCCAGCTCATTTGATTGCCGCGCAGAACCACCGGGCGCAGCTTCTTCAAATCCGTGACCACCATGGCGAAATGCGTCCGCGGCTGAAAAGATTCGTAGACGTCGCGCAGGACGGCCTGGAGCGCCGTGGTATCGAACACGCCTTGCAATGGAGTTCGCGGAAACTTCCAGCGATAATGAGCGGCGGCATCCAGATTCATCCAACGCGCGATCAGATCGTCGGGATCGCAACCGCCCGCGATCGCCCATCCGTTCAGTGCGCCGATAGAAGCGCCGACGATCAGGTCGGGCTGAAAAACATCGGCGACGGCTTTCCAAGCTCCGGCTTGATATGCGCCATACATCCCGCCCGCGGATAGAACCAGCGCGGTCATGAGTGCTGCGGAACAGGCCGCGCCGCGACGCGCGGGACGGTGTTCACAATGTCCACCGGGATGGTGCTGTAGGACGCCAATTTTGGCCCGGCAAAATGCAGGTCGGCGAGGAGACCGTGCTGGGTCTCCTGGCGCTGGAATTGATCGAAGACCAGGTTGCCGAGCGAATAAAAGATCGCGCCCTCGCGATAGCTCTCCACCGGCTGCGTGACATGGGGATGCGCGCCCACCACCACACTCGCGCCCGCATCGATGGCCGCGTGGGCGAAGCGGCGCTGCTCGGCATTGGGCTGCTTCCGATATTCGACGCCGGCGTGCATGGAGACGATGACGGCATCGGCGCGAGAGCGAAGGCTGGTGACGTCGGCTTCCATGCGGGCTGTATCCATCATCGCGATGCGATCGTCTTGGTCGGGGTGATTGCCGTTGGATTTGTCATACGTATACGCGAGAAAGCCGAAACGGTGTCCGTTGCGTTCGATCACCGTGCCCCGGTGCGCC
This sequence comes from Bryobacterales bacterium, assembly GCA_963772905.1. Taxonomy (GTDB): domain Bacteria; phylum Acidobacteriota; class Terriglobia; order Bryobacterales; family Bryobacteraceae; genus Palsa-89. Next base: position 965,401 of record CAVYZD010000004.1, read on the forward strand.
TCCTCAGCCGTGTGGCCGGTACCGACCGCCGCGATCCCGTTCTTGGCCAGCCAATCCACCGTGAAATCGACGCCGCAAGCGCCACAGTCAAGCGCATGATTATTGGCGGTAGAGACCACTGCGATTCGCGCCACGCGTAGCGCTTCGATCATGTCCGGTTCCGCTTTGAACACCATCCCCTTCTCCACGGGACGGCCGTGATCGGAAAACGGCGCTTCCAGATTCACAAAGGCTATGTCGGCCGAAGAGAACAGGTGCGCCAGATCGCGGAGCGGCGCGGCGGGATCGGACAAGCGGCGAGCGCGTACGCCTACATAACGCGATAGCATGACATCGCCACCGCAGAGAATGCGTGTGGTGGAATTCACCAGGGGATTGGAGGCGAACGCAGCATTCCGCAAAAACGAACCCAGCGCCGGAAGCAGCAGAACGGACCGGCGGCTTGACGTCAACCGATCAGCCTCGCTGCCGCTTTGTCAAGAAACCACACCACGCCTTCGCCATCGTAAGTGGTGATCTGAGCCGGATATCTCTTAGGATCGTAAGGGTCATGCAGGACCGAATGGAGCGGCTCGGCTTTGTCAGACCCAGCAGCCAGCATCAGAGTATGGCGGGCCGCTTCGAGAACACCCCGCAGCAGAGTCACGCGCCATTGATGAAATTTTTCAACGTAAACCGGGCCGGCGATATTCTTGCGGTCTTCGATGAGCGGCTCGCCAGGGAAAAGACTCGCCGTGTGGGCGTCCGGGCCCATGCCGCGGTGCACGACATCGAAGTGCGGCAAAGCGCCGGGCGCTAGATGGAAGAAAGATCCAATGTCGGCCGCGTACAGGCTGGCGGCTTCGTTCGGTGCGATCTCGCCTTGCACGCGATGAACATTGGCTTCGGGAAAATGAGCGGGATCGATGAAGTGTTCTTTGGCCAACTTGTAGTTGCTTTGGGAGTCGGTGGGAGGAACGCAGCGCTCATCCACCCAGAACAGATGGACCTTGTTCCAATCGAAACCCGACTTCGCCATGTCGGCGAACATACGTTTGGGGGTTGTACCACCCGACACGGCAAGAGATACGCGTGGCTGCGTAGCGAGCGCGGTTCCAAGCAATTCGAGCACTTTGCGCGCGCAGGCTTCGGAAGCCGCGTCGGCGCTTTCATAAACAAAGGACTGTGCGGTCATCCCGACTCCTCTTCTTTCCTGAACCTGGTCGGCGCGCCGGAGCGCACACCTCGTCATGCTAAAATAGTTCTTACCTTCCACACAACTTGCGGTTCCAAGTCGGAGTAAAAGCAAAATTTCAGAAGGGGTAGCGAGCAACAGCGGGCGTGTAGAATTTCATGCATAAAGGCAGGAAGAAAATCTTGGCGGTAGTGGAAGACCTGATGTTCACGGTCAAGATTAGCGATGCGGCCAAGCGCGCGGGTCTCGACGTCGAGTTTGTCAAGTCCGAGCGGGACGTCATCGAGAAGGCGACGCAAGAGAAACCGTTGTTGATCATTTTGGATTTGAACTTCAGTGCGGTTCAGCCACTGAAGTTGATCTCGAAGCTAAAGAGCAACGGAGAGATGAAGCAGATCAGCGTGATCGGGTATTTATCTCATGTGCAAGGTGAACTAAAGCAACAAGCCCAGGAAGCCGGCGCCAACATCGTGATGGCGCGTTCGGCATTTTCGCAAAACCTCCAGCAAATTTTGAAGCGGCATTCGGGCGTGGTTTAACGGGGCCCGACTCCCTCACGGTCTTAACTGAGCCGCGCGCGTCAGCAAGCGGAGTCTCAAAAGTCGGGTGGGTTAACGGTACGCAAGTTGAGTGAGAACTCTGCGGCCCGCGGTGATACCCCAACCGTCGCATTTCAGCATCAATCCATCGAAAACAATATTCAAGTGCAGCTACTCGAATGTGTAGAGTGGTGTTGTATTGCGACGGGTAGGATCACCAATGCAATTTGTTACTCGAAGTTTCGCGGAATGCGCGACAGCGCGCAATTAGGCATTTGCACTATTCCCTTAAGCTTTGGTCCTACGTGTGCATCCTATCGAGGCACTACCCTCTAGGAACTACACATCAATAGCGAAGCAATGGTTTGAGCGACGCTGCTGAGTGGTAGAGAACGCGGATCCCTTGCGACCGCTGCGCCAATGGAGAGCATAGGCGCGCTCGTCGAACGAAACCCGCTGGAAATACACGGTGCCGTTCCTTCCTTAGGAAACTCAGCTTCAGTCTCGAAAGGAACACCGCCATGGCCACACTTCCGCAAGCAATTGAACACAGTGCCGCTGCCCCACGCCTCAATGAATTGGGAGGAAGCAAGACGTTACCAGGAGCGGAGTCAGCAAGTTATGCGAACGCGTTGGAGGACAATTTGGAAAGGGATGCGCGCCCGCAGTCCACTGGCAGCACAGTGGATTGGCCGGCTCTGGTGGCGCGAATTCACAATGGCGATAACGGCGGGATGGAAGAGCTATACCGGCTATTCGCACGCGGAATCCGCTTTTATCTGTGCCGGCAGCTCGGGATGCAAGAGCTGGACGACAAGGTTCACGACACGTTTCTGATCGTAGTGCAGGCCATCCAGCGCGGCGATTTGCGGGAGCCCGAGCGGCTGATGGGATTTGTAAGGACGGTGGTACGGCGCCAAGTGGCCGCACACATCGACCAGGTAGTTCATAGCCGGCGCGATGAGATGCATCTGGATGTTGGAGTACGGGTAGCCGACCGTCAGCGAAACCCAGAGCAGAGCATGGCTTACAAGCAGAAAAGTGAATTCATGTGTGAGATTCTGGAGCAGCTCTCGACGCGCGATCGCGAGATCCTGACTCGCTTCTATCTCGATGAGCAAACACAGGATGAGATCTGCGCGGAAATGAACCTCACGGAAACGCAGTTTCGCTTACTGAAGTCCCGTGCGAAAGCCCGATTCGGCGAGCTTGGAAAACGCCGCCTCCAGCAAAAGCCATTGGTCCCGTTTTTTGCGAGAACTTCAGCGCGGTAAACCCACTAGAGCCTCAAAAGGAAGCTTGTAGGACCCGCAAGCGGGCCTGGAATAGACGGTTAGGTCGTAAATTAGGCTTTCCCTGGAGGTTCTTATCGTGAACACTGACTTTGATAACCATATTCCGGAAGAGATCTTCGACGAGTTTGCCATGGAGATGCTTTGCGAGGAGGATCATGCGTTCTGGGAGGAACACCTCCTGGTCTGCAATATTTGCCAGGATCGCCTGGTGGAAGCGGATGAATACATTCGAATCATGAAAGATGCCGCCGCTGCGGCGCTGGACCCCGAATTTCGAAAACGCCGAGCCTTGCCGAAACCGATGATGGCGGCAACTCACGCGGCGCTGCTCCTGGCATTCGTGTTGGGCTCGCGGTTTATATTCCTTCCTCGATAGCCGTGCGATAGCGATGGCTGGCCACATACAGGGCCGGGATCACCAGCGCTCCCCACTGCCAGCCCCATAAGCGATCCACCGTAATCACCAGAGCCGCCACCAATCCTCCCGCAATATAGAATCCGAGCAAGTGCTGGTTTAGAGTACGCCAAACACCGGGGAATGGCGCATCCGAGACCAAAGATGTAAGCCCTCCGACCAATCCCGCGTTCACGACCCAAAAAATCACGGCAGCGAACGGCAGCATCAGCGGGACCGCCGCCAATCCGCGAGCGATCAGGAAATGCGGAGGGCCGTAGGCGAACACGATGCCACTCGCCACTGCGCAGACGCTGAAGGCGCTTTTCGCGAACGATGGCCCGGTTCGGGTTTTCCACACCGACTGGACCAAAACCGGAAGGCAGCCAAGGAGTAGCGCTTGGCCCAGCGGGAAATCGGCGATACCGATGAGGACGAAGGCGAAGACCGGCGAAACGGTGACCTGAATTCTCGGCAGCCGGACTTTCCAAGTGGCTGACAGCATTCCCAATGCGAGGTAAACAAAGAAGCGGGCGAGATCGTGGGTCTCGAACTTTGGCAGGCCATTGAGGAGTAAGAATACGCCGGTTATGACAACCGACTGGAAGTAGAGGCTTGCCGTATCACTCATGCTTGCTGCGATGTAGCAATTTGCGATCCGGCAGACAGGTCCTGGAATCAATCGGTTCAAGGTACCAGTGCGACGGATTGGCCCGCCAGGTTGTCTAAGGTGGCGGCCAGATTGTCTAAGGTGGCTTCGCGTGGCCATTTCGGTCGCCGTTCGGATTGGACCCTGCAAATGTCTCGTTACAACGTTGGCCACCACCGTGCGCCCAGCTCAAAGAGCACGACTCCCCCTACCACGAGCATGGCCGCGCCAGCGATTCTTACAACTATGGGTTTTTCTAGTGTCCTCAGGGCATTTCTTCCCCAGGTCGCTCTCCACCGAACAGGCGAGAGACATGCGAACGCACCATTTAGGAAAACGACGGCGCCCCAGGCTGTAGCGATGATGCAAAAGATGTACTTCTCCATGGGACCACTAATTGCTTCCGGCAAAGAGATTGGCGAACACGAGGCATGCTACTCCCAACATGCCCACACCGACAATCAGACCAACTAGTCCGAATGCACGTATTTGCGAAATCGGCGTCTCGGGCCGCATCCTATATCGCAAAGCCGAATTCAAATATTTTTGAGGCGCACGAAACGCGTAAACTCCATTTGCAATGGACGCGATTCCCATCGCTGTGAATACTAAGCCGATGCCGAGCGTCTTTACCATCATATGGACCGTCGCAAAAGTACAATGCCCATTTTATCGAACCACGTAACACCGACATCGCGCGTTGGCGAACCTAGCGGAGCGGATTCATCGGAGACGTACGATTAGAGGAAGCCAGCCACTAATCCAGGCTAGTGGACTCGAATTATCCATCGAGGATTTGCAAGCAACATCACGCCCCCAGCTAGCCAAAGCGTTCCGCAGACCCGCCAGAAGAGCTTTACCAGGCGAACTCCGGTTTGGCTAAGCAATGCCGTCGGCTGGGGCAGCTTGTGCCGAAGATAGTACGGGACGCAACGTGCCGGTAGAAGCGCAAGGCGCGGCGCCCCGATAATCAGCCCCAAACCAACCAGGCAGCTAAGAACACCGAGCATTAGATTCATAGTCACAACTAGTTGTTCCTTGAAGAACACTGCGATGTCTGTTAGAAAACCCTGCGGCTCAACCGCTCGATCGTAAACTTCGCTGTGTCCGCGATCGCCATCACGGCCATCACGCCCGCCTGCACGGGATCGGAGACCACCAGATCGGCCGCATCGGGAACGCTGCCGGCCATGTTGAGGCTGATCACCAGCAACCCTTGCGCGCGCACTTCTCGAACGGCCTTTTCGATATCGCCGCCCATCAGCGCTCCCGCCAACACCAGCGCCCGGGCGCGCGATAATCGTCCGACGGCGCGAACGGCATCGGCCAGCACCTGTTCGCCGACCAGCGGAATGGTGTCCACCGAGATGTGTTCGCCGCGGATGTTGTGGCGGTCGGCCTCAGAGATTGCGCCGATCGCGACCTGGCCGACTTGCGCTCCGCCGCCTACGATGATGATCCGCTTGCCGTACACCTTTTGCAGCGTTTTGACGATGCTGACGTTGCGCACGATGGGCAGGGCCTCGAGATCGGCTTTCAGGATCTCTGGCGCTTCGATCAGCTTGATCTCGAAATAAATGCGCGACTCGGGCTCTTCCTCGATGATCGACACCGAACCGATGTCACCGTTATGACGCGCGATGACGCCAGTCAGCTCATGCAGCACTCCAGGGCCCGACCGCGCTACCACTACAATCCCGGTTGCTTCGGCGCTCATTTCGCGATCTCGTATTTTTGCAGCAGCTCGTCCCAGTGGCCTTGCGCCTTGAGCAGCAGCTCGCACACTTCGCGTACCGCGCCCGCTCCACCCGGGCTCGCAGTGACGTGGTGCACCGAGCGTTTCACCTCGGGCCTGGCGTTGGCGGGCGCAATGCTGAGTCCGACGCGATTCATCACCACGACATCGGTGAGATCGTCGCCCATATAAGCGACCTGCGAAGCCGCGATGCCGGAGCGCGCCAGAATCTCTTCGACAATCGGGATCTTTTCAATGTGGCCCTGATACACGTAGGTCATGTTGCATTGCTTGGCGCGAGCTTCGGTGGCGGGAGAGATCCGGCCGCTGATGACACCAGTGACGAAGCCTTTCCAAGACAGCCATTGCAGCGCGATTCCGTCCTGCGTATCGAATCCCTTGGTTTCGACAATGTCGCCCGCCGGGCCCGGAACGCCGAACACTTTTCCATCGGTGAGTACGCCATCGACATCCATGAGGAACATGCGGATATTTGCGGCGAGTTCGGTGACCCCGGGCAAGGAAGACATGGTTCTTCATCGTAACTCACGAGGCGCGGGCGCGACGCCTTCGGGCGGTGATTCATCGTAAGGATTGGCGTTCAACTCGCGCATGCGGCGTTGCGCGGCGGGGATGCCGCTCGTGATCGCGGTGCCAATGACGGCATACGGCTCCCACGCTGGACCGCCGCGAATGGTTCGGACGATGGGATTATCGCGCCAATTCCACACGCGGGCCGGAGCGGAATTGATGTTCGGCGGACCGGCATCCCACCGGCCCTTCGGATAGAAGAACACGCCGACGGCTTGGATCAAAATTGAATACAGAGCGAGCAGGGCGAAGGCGCGGCGCGGCCAGGGACGTTCGATGACGCTTACGCCGATCGCCATCAGCACAATGAGCGGTGGAACAAGTTCGGTGAGCAGCCTCGGGCCCCAGCAATATCCGCCCCACCAGATGCGCCACTTCGCGATCACGATGAGATCGAGAATCACAAACACGGAACACGTGACCACGAGCACTGCGTGTTTGCGCCGGGCAGCACGCGCGCCGGGAAGAAACGCGCACAGGGAGAAAATGGCGATTGGAGTAAAGACGAGCAAGCCGCGGCCCGGGCTGACCAGAATCACAGCGAGTCCCGCCCACAAGGGCGCGCGCAATCCACCGAGCCCATAGCCGCCGGATACTTGATGAAACACATACAGGTTGTAGCTAGCGATGATCAGGCCCCCAAGTAGCGGCAAGATCCAGAAGCGAAGGTGTTCCTTGACGGATGCCTTCGCCCACAGCAATCCGGCGAGAATCGCGGGCAGCAGCACGATGTTCGTCGGCCGAAAGATGAACGCACTGGCGACACAGGCGCCGCAGATCCAAAGCGCCGATGTGGATTCCCGATGCTCGGACCAGTAGACCAGGCAAAGCAGCGTGCCGATCAGTGCTAGTTCCGCGGGGCCATGCTGCCACAGCGCCTGACTCGAGATGGACCAGGTGGCTGTTCCCAATGCGTAAACCAGCGTTAAACACCAGGCCCAAGCACTGGAAGTGATTCGCTTGAGCAAGAGCAACAGGAACGGCGCCGAGAGTGCGGTGATTAACGTGGCTGCGAATTTCTCCGCGACGCGCGCGAACATGACCAGCGATCCTGGATCCCAGCCGCGCAGTCCAAAAAGCGTGAGCGGCAAATACAACGGCGACGCAAAGAGGGGACCGCCGATCGGATACTGGCTGTAGAAGTGTCCGTTCCGAGTAACGATCACGGCACGCGTGTAGGGGACGTGCTGCTTGAGCCACGGGACGAACCGGTCGAGCGTGACGCTGTGATCGAGAACCACGGCCAGCGGTATCAGCGAACCGGGCAGCGTGTCGGAAGAATCCACGGGCCGCAAATTCGCGTGATAAATGACGATGAGCGCCGCGAATAAGAAAATGTACGGACGGAAACGGACCAACGGCTTCCGGCTAGTGTGTGCCGGCGGCTAAAGTCCGCGGCACGTGCAGCGACATCAGAACAATGGTTCCATTGATCTTGCTAAACCAGTGCGGCGTATTTTCCGGAACAATGATGACATCACCCTTGGCGACTTCTCGATCATTGCCGCCTTCGATGGCGGTACCGGTGAGGTTCTCGCCGTTTCGTTTTTCATCCTTGAGCTTGCCGCCGGTGGTCAGTGTCGCCGATCCATCCAGAACGTAGAACATCTCGGCTTCCTTCTCATGAACGGCGGCCGGGCCGACGCCGGTACGGTATTCGAGATTCGCGTTGTAGGGCGCCAGGTGCAAAATGTTCTCGACCACGGTCGGCTGCCCTTCCTTGTGATCCGCCTTCGCTTTGGCAAGAAGCGCGGCGACGTCGGCAGCCGAAGAATAGGTCTTGGTGGGCACGGGCGGCTGCTGAGGGTAGGCTGCAACGGCCGCCATCGTCAATGCCAGGGTGATCGTGATTGCGCGCATGGAAACCTCCAGTGGTGGGGTCGAATTCCAGATGCTATCACGAAACCAGACCGGAGGCCGTGCGTTGCGATTCAATCGATCACTTTGATTTCCTGAGTGGTGGGCCCGTTGTCTCCCAGATCGGCGAGCAGGCAGAAGGGCGCGGCGACGGCGCCCCAAACCAATGTCGCAGGAATGATCGCGGCTCCGATCGGCGTGTAGGGAAGACCGAGATAGAAGGCTCCAAATTCAAGACCATGCTTAATGTGTGCACCGAGGCACAGGTCGGTCCAGCGGGTGTCGATGTCGTCAGCTGCGAGGAGTGGGAAAGTCCACGCCAACGCGGCCGAGAGGATGACGAAGCGTGTGTGTTTCCTGATGTGTTGCATAGGTGAGACCAGAGTACGGCCGGCCGCAGCGGCTCGGCGCCGCGCTTCACGAACGCTCCAATCAGTGAGTGCTCGATATGCACCAGAGGAGTGTAGCGCAAAATCTCGGATGGGTTGAGTTGGATCGCCGGCTGGCGCGGGGCCGCTGCTTGACACCGGGCCAGTAAGACGATATCTTACGTGCATGAAGACCACCGTCTCGTCCAAGGGACAGATCGTTCTGCCGTGCAGCTCCGGCAGATGGATCGTATCGAACCGGGGCAGGAGTTCGACGTGGAGCGCCTCGATCGTGGCGACTATCGCCTCGTCCGGAGAATGGCTCCGCCCAATGAAGGCGCCATCGACTGGCTGCTAGCTTGTCCCCGGAAGGACTTTTTCGTGCCCATCGACTCGGAATCCACGGATGTGCTGTGAGGTACCTGGTAGACGCCAATGTTTTGAGTGAGCCGACGAAACCAACGCCCGATCCGCGGGTCGTCGCTTGGCTTCGCACCCATGAGCCGGACATCGCCGTGGATCCCGTCATTCTCGGCGAGCTGCGATTCGGGATTCTCATCCTTCCCAGGGGAAGGAAGCGGACTACCCTGGAAGGCTGGTTCGACGCAGGCGTCGGGCGTCTTCATTGTCTGCCCTGGGACGCGGACACGGGCCTAAAATGGGCGGAACTTCTCGCGCGTCTTCGAACCACCGGGAAGGCCATGCCAATCAAGGACAGCCTTATCGCGGCAACCGCAGCGCTCCACGGCCTGGCGGTCGCCACTCGAAACCGCAGCGATTTTGTTAACGCCGGCGTCCGCGTGGTCGATCCATTCGCTGGCTGAGATCTCAACCACTACTCGCTACCGCTGGAATCCCACGTGCTCCCTAACGAGCTTCTGGAGGCCAGCAATTTGTCCTACGACCGCTTCGATGTCCTCAGCGTCGCGTGTGCCACCGGGCTGCTTCTGGCGGCGGGCTTGGTGGGCGTATCGCATGGGAGTCCGCCCTCGACGCCGCGAGTTGCGGCCAGCTCCGCTCGTGCGTTGGTGTCAGACCTGAGCCGCGCGCGCGCTGCCCTGGACGCCGGTAAGGCCAAGAAAGCAATCGAAGAACTCACGGCATTCGTGGCTGCGAATCCCGACATTGCCGAACCGCACGTGCTGCTCGCCAAGGCCCACGCGTCGCTCGGGGACTATGCCACTGCGATCCGGGAGTATAAGGCCGCAGTGGTAATGGACCCGGAATACGCCGACCTAAACTCGGATAAGTACATCGGCAAGGGCATCAAATCGGTCCTGTCGCACGGTTGGGCGCCGTGCGAAATCACGTTAACGCCTGAGCGAAATGACGCGGCCCGCGCCGCCGTGAAGGATGACGCGGCTTATCTCCAACGCATGCTCGCCGGAGGTTGCAACTAGATGGAAACACAGCTCATTGAAGCTCCTCCACCCGACCTGGAACAGATATTGGATGATTCCCCCTCATGGCTCAGCCGCAACCAGGATCTGCTCCTGATGATCGTCTCGGGACTTGCAATAGGCGGCCTCGGCGCTTGGCTGTCATTCCTCGGAAATCCAAGGAACGCGGGCATTTGCATCTCCTGCTTCATGGAAAACCTCGCCGGTGCGTTGAGTCTGCACGGCAACGCGCGTATGGAATATGTCCGCCCGGAGCTCCTTGGCTTCGTTTTGGGAGCGGCGGGGGCGGCATTTCTCGGGCGGGAGTTTCGCGCCGAGGGCGGCTCTTCGCCAGTGCTGCGATTCCTGGGCGGCGTCATCATGATGGTCGGCTGCGGCATCTTCATGGGATGTCCTATAAGGATGGCGCTGCGGCTCGGTGCGGGCGATTTCACCGCAGCGGCCGGGTTGGTGGGCCTAGTGGCGGGCGTCTGGCTTGGCTTCGTTTTTCTAAAACGCGGATTTTACCTCGGCGAAGCAGCCCCCATGCCACTCATCAATGGCTTGATGCTTCCGCTTCTCGCAGCCGGAATCCTGATCGCGCTGGTCTTCCATTCGCGGATTCTGCAATTTAGCGCGAGCGGTCCGGGAGCAGAGCGAGCGCCTTTGTTGATCGCGCTAGGCGCAGGACTGCTGATCGGAGCACTGGCGCAACGATCGCGATTTTGCATCACCGGCAACATCGCCAATTTCCTCGCTGCGCGCGATTACAAAATGGCCTCGGGCGTTATGGGAATGTTGGGTGCCGCGCTGGTGGTGAGTCTGATGACGGGTTCGTTTCATCCAGGCTTGCAGGCGCAGCCCGGTTCGCACCTGGCCTACGGCTGGAGCTTCCTCGGAATGGGACTGGTCGGCATGACGTCGGTGATGATCGGCGGCTGCCCGTTTCGGCAAGTCGTGCTCGCGAGCCAAGGCAGCACCGATGCGGCCGCGGCTGTTCTCGGCATGCTCGGCGGTGGGGGGATCGTACAGACCTGGGCAATCGGAAGCACGAACGTCGGTCCCACGCAGCCCGGCGAAATCGCCACCCTGGTGAGTATCGCGTTCATCCTGATTGTCGGCGTACTCCTGCGAATGCGGCCCACGGAGCAGGAGGCATGATCTATCTCGACAACGCAGCGACGAGTCATCCAAAACCAGCGTCCGTGTACGAACGCGTGGATTATGTTTTGAGGGATTGCTCAGCCAACCCCGGCCGTTCCGGCCATGCGATGGCGATCGAGGCGGCGCGAATCATCTTTGAAGCGCGGGAAAGCATCGCGAAGCTGTTTAACATCGCCGAGCCCGATCGCATCATATTTACCCCGAATGCGACCGGCGCACTGAATCTCGCCATACTTGGACTGCTTAAGCCAAGTGACCACTGCATCACCTCGACCTTGGAACACAATTCCGTAATCCGTCCCCTGCACGCGGTCGAGCAGCGCGGCGTGAAGGTGACGAGAGTTGCCGCCGACCCTCAGGCCATCGCGGATGCGATAGATCCGCAAACTCGTCTGATTGCCGTCACGCATGCTTCGAATGTCGTGGGCGCCATCCATCCAATTGCTGAAATAATTTCCGCAGCGCACAGCCGCGGCGTACCCGTGCTCGTCGATGCCGCGCAAACCGCCGGCTCGGTGCCCATGGATGTGGCCGCTCTCGGCGTGGATCTACTCGCCTGCCCCGGCCACAAAGGACTCTTCGGACCGCAAGGAACGGGCTTCCTTTACATCGCTCCGAACCTGAATCCCGAGCCCATTCTCTTCGGCGGCACCGGCAGCCGGTCCGATCTCGAAGACATGCCCGATTTCGCGCCAGATCGCTATGAAGCCGGGACGCAGAACACGCCAGGAATTGCCGGCCTGGGCGCGGGCGTTGAGTTTTTGCTCGAGCACGGCGTCGAACAAGTGCGAGCTCACGAACTCGCTTTGCTCAGCCAGTTGATGGACGGCCTCGCGGCGATCCACGGCCTCACCATCCATGGCCCTCGCGATCCTGCGCAAAAAACCGGCGTGGTTCTCTTCACGCTCGAGGGCGTCGACCCCGCCGAAATTGGCGACCGGTTGGATGCCGAGTTTGACATCGCGGTTCGTGTGGGCCTGCACTGCGCTCCACAAGCGCATCGGACCATCGGCACATTTCCCGCAGGCGGGATCCGCATCAGCCCGGGCTTCTTCAATACCGCCGAGGAGATCGACAGGACGGTGGCAGCCGTTTCCCAGATCGCTCGCGAAGGACGGGTGGTGGCTGCATGACGCCAACCTGCGTGTTCGTCTTCAAAAGCACCTACCTGACGTTCCGCGCCGAGAAGGCATTCAAGTCTGCTGGGATCGCCTGCTCACTCGTCACCAAGCCCCGGCACGTGAGCTCCGATTGCGGGCTGGCGGTCAAAATCGCCACGGAAAAAAAGATCGACGCCGGATCGGTGCTGGAGAAGTCCGCGATCCCCTGCCTCGGCGTTTGGTAACCGGCATCCTCCCGCCGGCAGTGCTATCATACCCGGCAAGTCCGAGCGGCGGAGGTTCCCAATGCCCGACGAACCCGATAGCCCCAGCCAGCAATTCCTAGAGCGCAAACTTGCCACAATTCTTTCGGCCGACGTCGCCGAATTCAGCCGTCTGATGGGCGAGGATGAAGAGCAGACCCTGCGGACCTTTCGCGGCCATAAGCAAGTATTCGAGTCGCTGGTCGCCATGCATCGCGGGCGCATTTTCAATACGGCCGGCGACGCGATTCTGGCGGAGTTTTCGAGCGCTGTAGAAGCGGTGCGCTGCGCCACCGATATCCAGGCCGCGCTCAAGACCCGCAACGATCAACTGCCGCCCTCACGCCAAGTTCGATTCCGGATCGGGATCAACTTGGGTGACGTGATGCTGCATGGCCAGGACCTTTTGGGCGATGGAGTTAACGTCGCGGCGCGGTTGCAAACGGCCGCGGAGCCCGGCGGAATCTGCATCTCCGGAAGCGTTCACGATCAGATCAGCAACAAACTTTCGCTCACGTTCCAGCCGCTCGGCGAGATGACGTTCAAGAACATCCAACAGCCGGTGCGAACGTTTTCCATCGCGGAAGCCGAGGGCGGCGGCACGCTTCCGTTTCGTAAGCCCGCACCGGTTCGAAGCAATTCGACCAAATGGATCGCGCTCGCTGGTGCGTTGTGCTTGGCTTTGATCGTTGGCGGCGGTTACTGGATCTATAGCGCCAACAAGCCGGGCAAAGTACAGCCGCAGCCCACGCCCACGGTCGCAGTGGCGACGGCTCAACCACAAGTGGCGCCGGCCATTGCCCCGCCGCCCGCCATTCACCACGAGGGGCGCAACGACGGCGTGTACTCCGGACCAATTTGTTACGGCCAAACACGCAAGGAACCCGAGCGTTGCTACCATGCCGAGGGAACCATCAGCGGTAACAAAATTATCAGCCGCTGGACGATGGGCCGCGAGAAGAAAGTCGACATGCTGCTAGATGGCGATGTCGAAAGGTCGGGCGAAGTGACCATTGAGATCGAGATGCGCAACAAGGACGATGGCTCGCGGCTGGCACGGATCGATCTTACCGGCTCGCTGCGCGGCGGGCTGCTCAATGCCAGCGGCAGCTTTATCAAAGGTCGCCCGGCGACATTGAACTGGCACAAACAAACAGGTGAGCGGCATTGAAGAGCGCCGCGTGCGTCTGTCTGGCGATCGCGGGGCTGGCACAGGCGCAGAGTATCCAACTTCCATCGGTTAAAACCTTGGTAACGATCGAAAACCAACCGATTCAAATCACGATCTCGGGGAGAGCTTCCGGGATAGACTCGGGCGCCGCGGCGCTGGCACTCAGCATCGACCTGGGCGATCTTCAAGAACATCTGACGCCAGTGCTGAGCGCCGCAGTCAATCGAAGCGACCGTTGCGGCGAGAGGCTCACGGTGGAACGCGCGTCTCTCCCTCCGGATGGGCCCGCGAGCGTGCTTACCGCGAACGTCAACTACGAACGCTACGCCTGCGTCAAAGCGCTGGGCAAGGAGATCGTCAAGAAAGTGCTGGGCGGCCATGGCGCGATCGAGATCACCCTGACTCCGTCGGTTGCCGACAGCAACGTTTCGCTCGACGCACAGGTCCGAAAGATCGACGCCGATGGCTCGCTGGGCGAAGTGCTGCGCTCCGGCGACGTCGGCGATTCCATCCGGGAGGAGATCTCGGACAGCATCGAGTCAGCCATCCAAAAGGTGACCGATCTCAAAGCGGCGCTGCCACCAGCGATCGCAGATGCCGCATCCATCAAAACAGTTCAGTTCGCCGACGGCGGCGCGGGCCGATTGTGGCTCAAAGTTTCGGGCGAAGTTCACCTCTCAGCCGAGCAAGTGCGGCGTGCGGTGGGACAATAGTGAAGTATGCCTGTACCTACCGACGAGAAACTCTTAAAGCTGGCTCAGGATCTGGTTCAGCAATTCGACACGATTTTCGGTTTGCATCCCGGCTTCCGCCCCGCCCATGCCAAAGGCGTCCTGGTGGCGGGAACGTTCACTCCTTCGCCCAGCGCGGCATCGCTGACGCGCGCGCCTCATATGAATTCGGCGTCGACCCCGGTGTGGGTTCGTTTTTCGGACTCCACCGGCGTTCCCATGATTCCCGACACCGATCCCAATGCCCATCCGCACGGCTGCGCGATTCGGTTTCATCTGGCCGAACGCGTTCACACCGATATCATCAGCCATTCCGTGGACGCGTTCCCTGTCCACACCGGCCAGGAGTTCTTGGAGTTCTTGCGCGCGGTGGCTTCCACCGATCCCGCCAAGTTCCCCGGATCTCCTCTGGAGGCGTTCCTCGGCAGTCATCCCAAAGCCCTGGCGTTCGTGCAGACGCCCAAGCCCGCTCCGTCCAGCTTCGCTCGGGAATCCTATTTCGGCGTGACCGCGATGCGCTTCATAAACAAGGATGGCCAAAGCCGCTACGGACGCTATCGAATCATCCCGGATGCGGGCGTCGAGCATCTTAGCGACGCCGCAACGGCCGCCAGGAGCGCCAACTTCCTGTTCGATGAACTCGCCGAGAGAATTGCGAAAGGGCCAATCAAGTTCCGCATCCTGGCTCAACTCGCAAACGACGGAGACATCGTCAATGACGCGACCGAACATTGGCCTGAAAGCCGGACGCTGCTCGATATCGGAACACTCGCTTTGACCTCTACGGTGGCGAACAACGCGCATGAGCAACAGCACATCATCTTCGATCCCATCCCGCGCGTGGATGGAATCGATGCGTCCGACGATCCCCTCTTGGAACTGCGCGCGGCGGTGTATCTGATCAGCGGACGGCGGCGGCGGGCGGCTGAGGAAAGTGTCTCTGCCAAGACTGGCGCTTGAGAAAGCTTCCACTTAGTAACCATTTTGAAATATTGAACAAACGGCTCTCGGAATACGTTGCTATAAAGGGGTGCGATATCATGAATCGACGCCCCAGAGTTAGGCATGAATTTCCGTAGAGCCATTGGACCTGCGCTGGCCATTCTCCTGCTCATCGGCGTCGGGCTCGGCATCACTCGTTCCATTCACGAAAAGAAGCAAGCTGACATTGCCGCCGGGCGCGCGGCGGTCCGCATTAATGTCAGGGTACTCACCGGTTCCGAAAAAGAAAAGTTTCTGACTGATCCCGAACTGGCAAAGGTGCTGGACGACGAGGGCATCGCGATCTCGGTACAAAAGGCTGGGTCGCGCGAAATTGCAAGCCGGCCGGACCTCAAAACTTTTGACGTCGCCTATCCCGCCGGCGAACCTGCCGCGGTGAAGATTGCCCTGACCACCGGCGCCAAACGCACTTTCACTTCTTTATATACGCCGATGGCGGTGGCCAGCTGGAAATCGCTGATCCCGGTGCTGGAGGCCAACGGCCTGGTGTCGCGCAAAGATGGATCGTACTATATCGCCGACATGGCCAAGCTGGTGGACATGATGCAAAAGGGCACGCGCTGGAAGGACTTGCCAGGCAATACGGTATACGCGGTTGGCAAGTCGGTCCTGATCAGTTCCACCGATGTTCGCAAATCGAATTCCGGCGGAATGTATCTGGCGCTCGCCGCCTATCTGGCTAACGGCAACAACGTCGTCGACAACGAGGCCGACGCGGACAAAGTTGCCGACAGCATGGTGGGGCTTTTCTCGCGGCAAGGTTTTCAGGAATCGAGCTCCGCCGGGCCTTTCGAGGATTACACCGCGATGGGCATCGGCAAGGCGCCGCTGGTGATGATCTACGAACAGCAATTTCTCGAATATATTCTTTCGCACCCCAACCCGAATCCCGACATGGTGTTGTTGTATCCGGTGCCGACTATTTTGTCCAAACACACGATTGTGGCGCTGTCGGACAATGGCGCGCGGTTCGCGCAGGTGATGACTTCCAATCCCAAAGCACTCTCCATCGCACAGCACTACGGGTTCCGCACGCAGGATAATACCGAGCTTTTCGCGGCGCTCGACGCGAAGAAGGTAGTTATCCCGCATACGGTGGTGGACGTTATCGATCCACCCACTTACGACATTCTTGAAAGATTGATCGGCCGAATTGATGTGGCACTTAGTAAGTGACTTAGTAAGTCAGGAGACTTTCACGTGACCCCAGATTCCAAGCAACCCGAAGTACTCGCAGCACCCGACGCTCCCCTTTCGCTCAATATGCCGGAGCCGCTGACGCCGGTCAAAGCGCCGGAAGCCGCTTTCGCGATGGTTCCTTTGAAGGAGGAGACCCGGGAGGCCGCTCAGACCCAAGCCGAGCAGTTTATTGCGGACCTTCTCCATATGGATGTGACCTCGGGAGATTTCCGCTCGCGCCTCGACAGCGCCTTTCGCTTGGGCCGGAAAGAAATCGCCGACAGCGCGCTGCTTACGGGCAAGTTCATGGAAAAGAATTTCGTGAGTGACGCAGACAACCCGGCGTTCAGGGTGATGAACGAAATGCGCGGCCTGTTCGAGACTCTGGATCCGGGCAAGGAAGGCGACCTGTTCTCCACTCACAAGATCCTGGGCGTGATTCCCTACGGCAACCGGCTGCAAGCCTATTTGCAGCGCTTCGACAGCGCGAGCGGATCGCTTCGGAAACTGATCGATAACATCTACGGCGTCGAAGACGAGTTGGCGCGCGACGATCAGGAGCTTTTCGCCACGATGAACAAACTGCTGGACGCGATGGGCAAACTGAAGGCGGTGGATCTCTTCATCGATCGGCTGGACCAGACGCTCACCGAAACCGTTGCGAAGCTCCGCAACACCGATCCGGTGCGCGCCAAGGCCATCGAACAGGAAGTGTTGTTCTATGCGCGCCAGGCCAGCATGGACGTGAAGACGCAGATGCTGGTCTGCATCAACGGATACAAGATGCTGGAAGGTCTGCGCAAAACGGGCCGCGAGTTGCAAAACGGATGCGATCGAATGGCCACCATCGGAATGTCGAGCCTCTCCATCGCCGTGACGCTGGCGCGTGCGCAGGGCTATCAGATGAAGGTGATGGAGGCGCTCAAGCAAGGCTCGGCGGCCATTGAGGGACTGATTGCCTCGACGTCGAAGATGTTCGGCGACCACGTAGACCGCGTGGTGGAGTTTCAAAGTAACCCGCTGGTCGGCGTGCAGGCGCTTAAGTCGTCCTTCGATATAGTATTCGCGGGCCTGGACAAAATGGATGAGTTTCGCTCGAAAAACATCGAGTCGATGGGCGCCAACATTACTCTGCTCAGAGGCATCCTGGCTGAAGGAGAGGCGCGCATGAAGCGCGAGCAGACCGCGGTGAAGGCGATTTCCGAAGCAACCGCCGGCGCGCCATCGGGCCCCGTCAGTTTGTGAGAAATAGAACCATGCGCAAGCGCTTCATCGTGATCGCTGGGATTGCGATGCTCGCGCTTGGTTCATGCCGGAAAGCTTCGAAGCAGCGTGGAAGCGCGGCCTCCGACCAATCCTTCAAGGTCCTCGCTGGCTCCGAACTCAAGGATATCGAGATAGGACTAAAAGACGATATCCGCGGCGGCACCGGGCTCGATCTCGTCTTCACGTATTCGGGCACGCTCGATGCGATCGACCGCATCGCCGCGGGCGAACAGTTTGACGCGCTCTGGGTATCGCACGGAAAGTATCTCGCCATGAACGATGCCATGAAAGGGCGTATCCTCGCGCAAGAGAAAACCATGCTTTCGCCCGTGCTGTTGGGGTTGAAAGCGTCCAAGGCCCACGCGCTCGGCTGGGATGCCGAGGAGCCGACTTGGAAAGATATCGCCGACGACGCCAAAGCTGGCAAATTCACGTTCGGCATGACGAATCCGGCATCCAGCAACACCGGGCTCACCGCCACCATTGGTCTGGCGGCAGCGCTGGCGAAGAATCCCGACGCCTTGACCGAGGCGGACTTGAAAAATCCACGGCTGTCGGATTTTTTCAAAGGCCAATCGCTGACCTCGGGCTCCTCTGGGTGGCTGGCGGAAAGCTACCAGCGAGACCAGTCGAAAGTGGACGGCATCATCAACTACGAGTCGGTGCTGCTTTCGCTGAACGCGGGCGGCAAGTTATCGGAGCCGCTGACTTTGGTTTATCCGAAGGAAGGCATCATCACCGCTGACTATCCTTTAATGCTCCTGAACGCCGCAAAGCGGCCTGATTACGACAAACTCGTCGGGTACTTACGCGGCACGGACTTTCAAACCAAGATGTCGGCGCAAACCTTGCGCAGGCCCGTGAACGCGGACGCAGTAATAGCCTCCGCCATTCCGAAACGCACGCTGATTGAGCTGCCGTTCCCGGGCCAAGCATCGCTGATCGCGGCGCTGCTCGACAATTTCCTCTCGGACGTTCGAATCCCGAGCTCCTCCCGTTATGTTTTGGACCTGTCGGGTTCCATGGAAGGCGCGCGCATTGCCGCGCTGAAGAAGTCAATGCTGATGCTGGCTTCAAGTAGCTCGATCGGATCCGAGCGCTACGCGAGGTTTCAAAACCGGGAGGAGGTTGGGATCATCACGTTCTCTTCAAAGCCGGCGCAGACCGTGCGGTTTCCCATGGGGTCGACCGAAGAACAGAACGCCAAGACGCGGGCAGCCATCACTCAATTCATCCAGCCGCTTTCGACGGGCGGGGACACCGCGATTTACTCCAGCGTGCAGCAGGCGATGATTCAATTGAGCATCGAGCGCGGCCACGCGAAAGAGAAGCGCTACTATACGGTTGTGCTGATGACGGACGGCGAGAACAACAACGGCCTCTCGCAGGCTGAATTCGTCGACTGGTATAACAAACAAGGCGACAGCGTTCGCGGGATTCCCGTGTTCCCGATCTTGTTTGGCGAGGGCAACGCGAAAGAACTGGGAGAACTGGCCGACCTGACGGGCGGCAGGCTTTTCGATTCACGGTCGAACACGCTGGCGGCGGTGTTCAAAGAGATCCGCGGTTATCAGTAGATGCTTCAATAAACGATGAGTCCGTCGAGCTTTCCACAGCGTCTGCAACTATTTCTCTACAGCTCGGGCAACGTTGCAGGATGCCTATTGGCGATGGGCGGACTGGGCCTGTTCTTCGCCGGCGTCATCAATTCGTATTGGTGGGCCATCGTCGCGGGACTCTATGGCGCGGGCGTCCTCGGCTGGCCGCGCAGCAATTTGGCCGAGATGGCGGAGCGCACCGAACTGTCGACGGAACTGCTGGCGCAGCAAGTGCGCAAATTGGTGGATAGCGTAGCCCAAGGGTTGCCCAAGGACGCGCTCGATTGTCTCCGCAGTATCCAGAACACCCTCGCTGAGCTGCTGCCGCGATTGCAAGAGATGCGGGAGCGCGGCGTGATCTCGGCCAAAGACTCGTTTACCGTGGTCGAAACGGTGCGCCGCTATTTGCCCGATACGCTGGGTGCGTATTTGCGTCTGCCGAAGTTTTACGCGCAAATGCAGACCCTGGCGGATGGGCGGACCGCTTCGCAGACTTTGCTCGATCAGCTGCGCGTGCTGGACACTTCGCTCAAGGACGTTGCGAAAAGCGCATATGCCGGGGATGCGGAGATGTTGGTGACCAACGGGAAGTTTCTGCAGAACAAGTTTTCGGAAAAGCTGGCGTTTCGCCCGTAAAGCGTCAAAGCTGAAAGTCGAAGGTGAGAGTGCTCTTTACCCTTCTCGGGTGTCCGTCCACCAGGAAGGGTGAGAACGACCACTTGCGTACGGCCCGGGTGACTGCATCGCTAAAAAGCGGGTTGCCTTTTGTAACCGAGACGTTCTCTACTTTGCCGTCCAGGCCAACCGTGAAATCGGCCACCACTTGCCCACTCAGCCGGAACTGACGCGCCGCCGCCGGATACTCGGGCTCTTGCTTGAAAAGCGCAGCTTGGCGAATGGCGTGGCTGCTGATGACTATCACCTGGCTGTCTGTGTCGTGGGTTGGATCGGGTGGCGCTGCGCCATGAGCGAGCACAACCACAAAGAGAGCCGCGGAAACAATTCCAGCATACTGTCGAAAGAAGCCACCCATAAATCTTGGACATCGTCACTTCTCGCCGGAGGCTGCATAGGACTTGCTCCTCGGAAAGCCTAGTACACGGAGGGAAAAAGGACCTATTCCCTAGCTAGGCGTGGACTATCCGGACCAAAGTGCCGATTCTTTGTGCGATGGGCCAAAATTCTGAGCTCGAAGGACACGAAGACAAAAGGATACGGGCGCCTCGTTCGTTGAGCAAGACGCTGACTCTGGCGGTAGTGGTCGCCACCTGCATGATTCTGGTGGTCACCATCTGGTTCAGCTATTCTCAGGCTCGCAACGCGCTGGAGCAGCAAAGCAACGCAGAGGCGCTAAAACAGGTCCAATCGACGGCCGACCAGTTTGACGCCTATCTGGATCGGGTAGCCGTGCTGCCCCGCGCAATCACTGCTCGCAAGGAAGCCATGGATGGTGAGGCCGCCAGCGGCATCGTTCCTTTTCTCGCCCGTTTGCTGGATAGCCTTCCGCCCGAAGAAGCGTTTGGCGTGTACCTGGCGAGGGACGGCGTTACGTCAGGTCCCGACGCGATGCCCTGGGTGGATCGCAATAGCATGCCCAAAGCGCTTCAGCCGCGGATGGGTCCGCGCGACCGTTCAAAGGAATGGTACGCCGGAGCTCAACGTACCGGACAGATGTACATCTCAGAGCCCTATTTTGACGCCGGTGGCTCAGAGTCGGAAATCGTCAGCATTACGCTACCCTTCTACACGGCGTCGGGGCAATTTCGGAGGAGTGGCGGGCGCGGATCTTTCGCTCGACCTGATACGGGCCATCGTGACTTCTCTTCGCTTTCGTCCCGATAAAGTGGCGAACGCCAAGGACACCAGTGGCACTGCGGACTACAGCTTTCTGATCATCGCGTTCGGGACGAATCATGGCGCATCCCAACGAGGCGCTGTCCATGAGCCAAAACTTTCGCCGGGGCTGACGTCAGGACTGTTCCGGCCGGCAATGAGATCGCAGCGCGCGATTCCGGTTTTGCGCGGCATGTGGAGAAAGGCATGGCGCGGCGCGTTTACTGGGCCAAAGCGCCTCTCACCGGATGGAAAGTGGCGATGAGTATGCCCGAAATGGAGATCACTGGTTCGGCCAGCCAACTGGCGGTCAGGACGGTGGCGGTAGCGGGCCTGGCGGTGATTCTCCTGGTCATCGTGATTTGGATCGTGGCGCGCCGGCTGACTGAGCCGGTTCGCCGCCTGACGCTGGCGGCCGAGCATGTGAGCCAGCAGCGTTATGAAACCGCGGGCGAACTGGAGATGGTGGCTGGACGGCGCGATGAACTGGGGCAACTGGCGCGAACCTTCCGCAAGATGGTGGGCGAGATCGCGACGCGCGAAGACTACGCTGCGCAACGCCGAAGAAAAACTCGGCAGAGCGAGCTGCATTATCGCTCGCTGATCGAAAATACTTCCGACATCATTGCGCTGATCGACAAGGAGGGAAAGCTTCAAGTACGCCAGCCCTTCCATCGTACGCATCCTGGGCGTGAAAACGGAAGCAGAAGCCGGCGCGTTGGGCGATTTTCTGGACGACAAGGGGAAGGCGGCGTTGGACGGAAGCCATTCAGCGCTCTGCCGCCGCGTGGGGCGCGTCCGAACAGGTGGAAGTGGACGCGCGACACTCCAGCGGCGCGATCCGGACGCTGGAAGTCTCGCTGCATAACATGCTGGACAGCCCGGCGGTAAACGGCATCGTCGCCAACATCCGCGACATCACCGAGCGCCGGCGCGCCGCCGATCTCAGCCGCGAAAAGGAAGCGGCCGAGGCAGCCAACAAGGCCAAGAGCAACTTCCTGGCTAACATGAGCCACGAGCTTCGCACGCCGCTGAACGCCATCATCGGGTATAGCGAAATGCTGCAGGAGATGGCGGCGGACGACGGCCACGACGAGTACCAGGGCGATCTGAAGAAAGATTCATTCCGCCGGCCAGCATCTTCTGGAGCTCATCAATGATGTGCTGGATATTTCCAAGATCGAAGCCGGCAAGATGGATCTGTACATCGAGAGCTTCTCATTGGATCAAACCATCGAGGAAGTGCAGGCGGTGGCCGATCCGCTGGCCAAGAAGAACTCCAACCAATTGGTGATCGAGAAGCCGGCGCAGCTGGGCTTGATCCGCGCGGATGCAACCAAAGTGCGGCAGTGCCTTCTGAATCTGCTCTCCAACGCCTGTAAATTTACCTCGAATGGAACCGTGCGGCTGTGCGCCGCTCGCGACGAGGGCTGGGTCACCTTCGAGGTATCCGACACCGGGATCGGAATGACCAAGGAGCAGATGGGCAAGCTGTTCCGGGCTTTCCAGCAGGCCGATTCATCCACCACCCGAAAATTCGGCGGCACCGGGCTGGGACTGGCTATCAGCCGGCGCTTCTGCCAACTCATGAACGGCGACATCACCGTGCACAGTGAGCCTGGCAAGGGAACGAAGTTCACCATGCGGCATCCCGGTGGAAGTGGTTCCGCAGCGCATCCGAGGTGCAAGCCGACCCGGAAGCGTTGCGCGTCACCGAATCGCTGCCAGCCTCGGCCGCGGTGGTGCTGGTGATCGACGACGATCCCATGGTCGCCGATCTGCTGCGGCGCACGCTGGTCAAAGACGGATACCGGGTGGAGTACGCCGAAAATGGCGAAAAAGGGCTTGCAGCTGGCGCGGCAATTGCGGCCGGATGCGATCACGCTGGACGTCATGATGCCCGGTATGGACGGCTGGCAGGTGATGACTCACCTGAAGTCCGATCCGGAGTTGGCGGACATCCCGGTGATCTTATTGTCGATCGTCAACGATCGCAAGACGGGGTTCGCGCTGGGAGCGACGGAGTATCTGACCAAACCGTTTGACCGCGAGCGGCTGGCCTCGGTCCTCGGGCGCATTTCAAAACGCGGCGGGCTCGCGGCTTGCGCTGGTCGTTGACGATATGGCCGACAATCGCGAATTGCTGCGCAGCGCGCTGGAAGGCGATGGCTGGACGGTGGAAGAAGCGGGCAATGGCCTGCGAAGCGCTGGATCGCCTGGAGCAGCGGCGCCCGGACGCCATTCTGCTGGACCTGATGATGCCTGAAATGGATGGGATCGCAGTTCGTGGAACGGCTGCGCGCGAGTGAGCGGAATCGCTCCATTCCGGTGCTGGTGGTGACGGCGAAAGAAATCACGCCCGCGGATCGGCAGCGGCTCTCGGGCGGCGTACAGGCAATCATGCAGAAGGGCGCGGTGGACTTGAGCGAACTGGTCTCGCAAACCAGAGCTCTGCTCACTGCGCGGACTCAAATCGAGGTCTCGGAACAGGACGAGGCTCTCGCCAGAACATAACGGAAGGGCCATATGACGAAAATCCTAATTGTTGAGGACAACGAGATGAACCGCGATATGTTGTCGCGACGTCTGGAACGCAAGGGCTACCGATCAGCATGGCGGTGGATGGCGGAGCCGGAGTGGAGAAGGCCATCGCCGAAATCCCCAACCTCATCCTGATGGACATGAGCCTGCCGGTGCTGGACGGCTGGGAGGCGACGCGGCGCGTGAAGGCGAATCCGGAAACTAAGCACATTCCGGTGATCGCTTTGACGGCGCATGCCATGACGGGCGACCGGGACAGGGCCATGGAGGCGGGATGCGACGATTACGACACTAAGCCCATCGACCTGCTCCGGCTGCTGTCCAAGATCGAGACGCAACTGGAGAGAGCGAAAGACGTTCATGGAGACTGACATCGCCGCGGGTTCTCCCGGATCAGCGCTGCTTTCTCCGCCGGTCCTTTCCAAAATTCGCCACGATTTGAAGACTCCGCTGAACCAGATCATCGGCTACGCGGAGATGCTGCTGGAAGACGCGGGCGCTGCTGGTCGCGCGGAAGCCGAGACGGCGCTGCGCCGGCTCCTCGATTCGGCGCAAGCTTGCCTGGAAGTTCAAGCGCGACTACTTACCCGCCAGCCCGAGGAGCTGCGAGCCGAGCACTTTCAGGAACTGAAGGAAGATCAAACGGCGCGCAGCGTCTACATGCAGGAAATCCTGGCGCGAACTGCGCGCGGAGCCGGTGTCGAAGGAGTGGTCGCAAGATCTGGACAGGCTGGGCATCGCCGTCTCCAATCTGGGAATGCTGGCGCGCGAAGTTCCGGCGAAGTGGACGCGTGGCGCGGAGCCCGCAGGCCGAAGCGCTCTGGCTCCCTGAAGTGGCCGGGGGCTTCGGAATCGCCCAGCGACAGCCGAATCCGCGCGAACTAGCGGCCGAATCCTGGTAGTGGACGATAACGCCGCCAACCGCGACATGCTGTCGCGAAGGCTGGATCGCGAGGGCTACTGGGTGGACACCGCCGCCAATGGCCGCGAGGCGCTGGAAAAGTTGGAGGGCGGCGGCGTTCGATCTGGTGCTGCTCGATATCGTGATGCCGGAGCTGGACGGCTTCGCGGTCCTGCAAACCATCCGTGCCAACGCAGCTGCTGGAAGGAAGTAGCTGTCATCATGATCTCCGCGCTCGATGAGATCCGAAGCGTGGTGCGCTGCATCGAGATGGGAGCGGAGGACTATTTGCCAAAGCCCTTCGACCCGGTGCTTCTGCGTGCGCGCATCGGAGCGATTCTCGATCGCAAGCGATTGCGCGACGAAGAGCGTTTGCGTACGGCGCAGATGGAGACGGCATTTCAGGAGGCCGAGCGGCAGAAGCACGTCGCCGAAGACATGCTGCGCAATATTCTGCCGGCGAAGATCGCGGGCGAGCTGCAGAGCCGTGGAACCGTAGAGCCGATGTATTTCGAGGACGTCACGATCGGGTTTACCGATTTTGTCGGGTTCACCCTCGCCACGGAGAAGCTCGCCGCCGAGGAAATCGTCGGCCTGCTGCACGAATACTTCACGGCGTTCGACCGGATTGTTTCGCGTTACGGCCTGGAGAAGATGAAGACCATCGGCGATAGCTATATGTTCGTGAGCGGCATGCCCGATCGGCGGCCGTCGCACCCGGTGGACGCAGTGCTTGCGGCACTCGAAATGGTGGAAACGGTGCGCGCGATGTCCCGGCCGGACGAGGGCATCGAGTGGCAGATGCGCGTTGGTCTGCACACCGGCCCGGTGATTGCCGGAGTGGTCGGCATCCACAAATTTGCCTTTGACGTATGGGGCGATTCGGTGAATTTCGGCTCGCGCATGGAATCGAGCGGCGCGCCGAACCGCGTGAACCTCTCCGAGCGGACGTACTCTCGCGTCAAAGATTTCATTCGGTGTACACCACGCGGCCGGGTGGTCACAAAGGACGGCCGGGAAGCGGATATGTTCTTCGCTGATGGCGTCCTCGACAAGCTGATCGATTCCAGCGTGGAAGGCATCCCAGCAGCATTCGCCCGTCGCTACCGAATCTATTTCCAGCAGGCGGTTCGGGCATTCCCGGCGTTTCTATTGCGGTAGGGATTCGCGCCCCAGCGCGGTATGATGCGGACGAATGCTCGATCGCATCGCCGAATACATCGTGCGGCACCGCATGTTCGAACCCGGGCAGCGCGTGGGGGTGGCCGTGTCGGGCGGGGCGGATTCCGTATTCCTGCTGCATGCGCTGCGCGAAATCGCGCCGAAGTGGGACTTGCAGCTCAGCGTGATTCACATCGAGCATGGAATTCGGGGCCCAGCGTCGCTAGCCGACGCCGAATTTGTCGCGCAAATGGCTGACGCGCTCGCGCTGCCGTTCCACCTCCACCGCGCCGACGTCCCGGCCATGGACGGCAATCTGGAACAGGACGCCCGCAATGCCCGACAGGCATTTTATGCTGACTTGGTCGCGTCGCAAACGGTCGATCGCGTAGCCACCGGCCACACACGCACCGATCAGGCCGAGACCGTATTCTTCCGGATTCTGCGCGGCTCGGGGCTCGCAGGGCTCGCCGGCATTCTGCCCGTGATGGACGAAGGCCTCGTCCGTCCTCTACTCGAAACTGACCGCAACGAAATCGAAGCTTGGCTGCGCGAGCACTCGATCGCCTGGCGCGAAGACGAGACGAATCGCGATCACAGTTATGCCCGCAACCGGCTACGCCACGAAATTCTTCCCCTGTTGCGCGATGGTTTCAATCCGCAACTCGACCAGGCTCTCGCGCACTTGGCGACGCTCGCCCGCGACGAAGAAGCGTACTGGGACGCGGAGATCGCCCGACTGATCCAACAACCAACAACCAATAACCAACAACTGATCCTCCCTGTCTCTCAGCTGGCCTCTGCTCCTCCCGCCCTCGCCCGCCGCTTGATCCGCCGTGCTGTGGAAATCGTCAAAGGCGACCTGCGCGGGGTCGTTTTCCGGCACATCGAACGTGTGATCGAAATGACGCGTTCCACTGACGGGAGCGACCGGATGCAGGCTCCCGGGCTGGACGTCTGCCGGTCCTTCGATTGGCTTCGTTTTGCGCCTCCTGGCCGATGGGCTCCGGCCGAGGACTTTGTGGTTTCGCTACAAATTCCAGGATCGGTGGAACTGCCCCGCTCAGGTGCTCGTATTGTATTGCAGGTGCTAGAGAAAGATGCGCTCACGCGCCCCTGTGCTACAGTGGTGAATGAACTGGACTGGCAGCGTTTGCGCACGGGCGAAGGCGCGCCTAGCCTGGAGTTGCGTACCTGGAGGCCTGGTGACCAGTACCGAAGAGTGGGGCGGACGAATCCGGAAAAGGTCAAGTTTTTCTTCCAGGAAGCGCGGGTACCCTTGTGGGAACGGCGCGAATGGCCGATTATCACCTTTCATGGGAAAATTGTGTGGGCCAGGCATTTCGGGGCAGCGGCCGAGTTCGCCAGGGGTCCTGAAACCTGTTACGTTCTTCACGTGGCGGAAATCGGGTCGTAACTTTAGAATCGATTTGAGTGGCCCAAACGTCCAAAGATTGAGTCTCGCGATCGCCCCACGTGTAGGGAGAAGGCATGAATAATTCTAATATCAAGACCGCCGTATTTTGGGTGGTCATCATCATGGTGGTGGTGTTGTTTTGGACCGTGGTCCACAGCACCAAGTCCCGCCCCGACGCCCAGCTGTCGTTCACCAATTTGATGAACGACGTGAATGCGGGCAAGATCAAGTCCGTGACCATCAGCGGCAACGATCTGCACGGCGTGTATAAGGATGATAACCAGGAACTGCACGCGGTCATCCCGAACGTCCATCAGAGCCTGGACGACGCCATGCTGGCCAAAGGCGTGGACATCAAGTACAACAAGGAAGCCGGCGGCGGTTGGGTTTCCATCCTGATCAACGCCATTCCGTTCGTACTGTTGCTTGCGTTCTGGATTTTCATGATGCGGCAGATGCAGAGCGGCGGGAACAAGGCGCTGAGTTTCGGCAAGAGCCGCGCGCGGCTGCATTCGTCCCAGCAGAAGAAGGTGACGTTCAAGGACGTCGCCGGCGTTGAAGAAGCCAAGGAAGAGCTGCAGGAGATCATCGAGTTCCTGCGTGAACCGCAGAAGTTCCAGAAGCTCGGCGGGCGCATTCCCAAGGGCGTGCTGTTGATCGGGCCTCCGGGAACCGGCAAGACGTTGCTGGCGCGCGCTATTGCAGGCGAGGCGAACGTTCCGTTCTTCTCTATTTCGGGATCGGATTTCGTGGAGATGTTCGTGGGCGTGGGCGCAAGCCGCGTGCGCGACCTGTTCGAACAGGGCAAGAAAAATGCGCCGTGCATCGTGTTTATCGATGAAATCGACGCTGTGGGACGGCATCGCGGCGCTGGTCTGGGCGGCGGTCACGATGAACGCGAGCAGACGCTGAATCAGTTGCTCGTGGAGATGGACGGGTTTGAATCGAACGAAGGCGTGATTCTGGTGGCGGCGACGAACCGTCCCGACGTATTGGATCCCGCGCTGCTGCGGCCGGGCCGTTTCGACCGCCGCGTGGTGGTTGGGCGTCCTGACGTCAAGGGCCGCGAGATGATTCTCCGCGTCCATACCAAGAAGTCACCGCTCGCCGACGACGTGGATCTCTCGGTTGTCGCGCGCGGCACGCCTGGATTTGCGGGCGCCGATCTGGCCAACCTGGTGAACGAAGCCGCGCTGGTGGCGGCACGTCAGAATCGCAAGGTTGTCACGCAGTTCGATTTCGAACTGGCCAAGGATAAGGTAATGATGGGCGTTGAGCGCAAGTCCCTCATCATTAGCGACGAGGAAAAACGCAATACGGCCTATCACGAAGCCGGGCACGCGCTGGTGGCGGCCATGCTTCCCGAAGCCGATCCGCTGCATAAAGTGACCATCATCCCGCGCGGGATGGCGTTGGGTCTCACGATGCAGTTGCCGCTCGACGACAAGCATTCCTACAACAAGGGCTATCTCGAGGCGCAGATCACGATCTTGATGGCGGGCCGGATCGCCGAAGAGATTTTCATGCATCACATCACCACCGGCGCGGGCAACGACATCGAGCGCGCCACGGACCTGGCCCGCAAGATGGTTTGCGAATGGGGCATGAGCGAGCTGGGGCCGATGAGCTTCGGCAAGAAGGAAGAGCAGATCTTCCTGGGCCGCGAGATCGCGCAGCATCGCGATTACAGCGAAGCCACGGCCATCCTGATCGACGAACAGGTTCGCAAGATGGTGGATCAGGGCTACGATCGCGCCCGCAAGATCATCGAGGAGCGGTCGGATGGGCTGGCGCGCATCGCCGAAGCGTTGCTCGAACGCGAAGTACTAGACGGCGCTGAGGTGAAGTTGCTCATCGACGGCCAGGTTCTGACCACTCCGGCGCGCCCGAAGGTGATGCCACCGAGCGGCGGAGAGACACAGCAGGTGATTCGTCCCGAGGGCGGCAAGCCCCCGATGACCGGATTGCTGGGCGGCGAACGGCCGCAGCCCGCTTAAGTTTGATTCCGCACTTTCCGGTCTACCTGTTCGACGTGGACGGGACGCTTGTGGACTCGGCCGCCGACATTTGCGGCGCCATCCAAGGCGTTCTCGCTAGCACGCCACGCTGCGACGTGACCGACGAGTTTCTGCGCCTCTATATCGGACGGCATCTCTACGATTTGTTCGAGGATCTATTTCCGGGCCGGACGCGCGCTCAGATGGACGAGATGATCGCGGATTATCGTACGCGGTATCTGGCGCGCAGTCACTCGTCGACGCGGGCGTTTCCGGGTATTTCCGAAGCGCTGGCCGCACTGCCGGGCAAGAAATCGACCGCGACAACCAAGGGAACGCCCACCACGCGCGCAGTGCTCGAAATGTTTGGACTGCTTCCCTACTTCGACCACGTCCAAGGCACCGACGGTTTTCCCGCCAAGCCGGAGCCCAATGTGATCCTCGCATCGCTGGAGGTTTTCGGCGCGAAGCCGGGGGATTGCTTGTTCGTCGGCGACTCACCGACAGATATGGAAGCCGGACGTCGCGCGGGAGTCAAGACTTGTGCGGTGTTGTGGGGCTACGGACGTCGTGAAGATATGGCGCGTTGGGAGCCCGACTATTGGGTGGAGCATCCAAGCGAGCTACGCGTTTAAGCGCGCAAGTTCGTTGAGATCTAAGCGGCCGGTATAGATCGCCATGCCGAGCGCGGCGTGAATTCCGAGCTTTTGCAGTTCGCGAACTTCTTCGATCGTGGTAATGCCGCCAGCTGCAGTGAGTTCGTGCTTAGTAGCGGCGCGCAGGCGGCGGAACCAGTCGAGGTCCGTGCCCTGCAGCATTCCTTCTTTGTCGACGTAGGTGCACAGGAATCCTGAACAAAACGGCTCAAGGTGCGGGATCATTTCTTCGGCGGTGACGCCCGTAGCCTCGGTCCAACCGTGTGTGACAATTTTGCCGCCTTTCGAATCGAGCGCAATGATAAGGCGCTCGGGCGTGGCGGCGTCGGCGATTTCAGTGAGTTTCTCGCGATCGAAGGCCGCTGTTCCAACGATCACACGGAACGCCCCTTGTTGGATGAGGGCGCGAGCGCGTTCGGGAGTTCGGACACCGCCGCCAACGCGCGCGACAGCTTCTGAGGCGAGCAATTCAACCAGGGTATCGTTCGATCCCCGGTTCATCGCGGCGTCGAGATCGATGACCTGAATCTGCGGGAACGCTCGGAACATCTCGATCATCTCAAGCGGCGAGCCGCCTTCGAGCGCCTTCTCGCGGCCCTGGATCAGTTGGACCACTTTGCCGTCCATCAGATCGATGCACGGGATGATCATGGCGCCGGTCTCACCGGCACGTTGTGCAAGCTTAGGTAGTCTTTGAGATCTTTCACCGTGTAGGTGCCGTAGTGGAAGATGGAGGCTGCGAGGGCAGCATCCGCGCAGCCTTCAGTGAGCACGCGCTCGAAGTCCTCGGGCTTCCCCGCCCCGCCCGAGGCGATGATCGGAATGTGCGTGGTTTGCGAAACGGCGTGAGTGAGCGCGCAATCGAAGCCGGTCTGCACGCCGTCGGTGTCCATGGAAGTGAGCAGGATTTCGCCGGCGCCCAGCAGTTCGCCTTCGAGCGCCCATTCGACGGCGTCCATACCCTCGTCGTCGCGGCCGCCGCGCGTAAAGACATTCCAGCTACCACTTGTATTTCGACGAGCGTCGATGGCTAACACGACTGCTTGCGCGCCGAACTCTTCGCTCAGTTCGGTGATCAGTTTGGGACGGCGGACAGCCGCGGTGTTCACGCTGACTTTATCGGCGCCAGACATCAGGATCTTGCGCGCGTCGGCGATCGATCGGATCCCGCCGCCCACCGTGAGCGGGATGAAAACCTTTCGCGCCGTACGCGCGACGACGTCGGCCATGATCTCTCGCGCGTCGCTAGATGCGGTGATGTCGAGGAAGACCAGTTCGTCGGCGCCTTGGGCGTTGTAGCGTTCGGCCAGCTCAACCGGGTCGCCGGCATCGCGCAGACCGACAAAGTTCACGCCTTTGACGACGCGCCCGCCGGTGACATCCAGGCAGGGAATAATGCGCTTAGCAAGCATCGACGAAGTTCTTCACAATCTTCAATCCCACCGGCCCTGATTTTTCCGGGTGAAATTGAACGCCAAATATGTTTTTCGTTTCGAGCACGGCCGTGTAGGGGACGTTGTACTGGCAGGTGGCGGCAGTCGCGTCGGTCAACGGCGCGTAGTAGCTATGCGCGAAGTACAGATATGGATGCGGAGCCAGATTCGCGAGGAGCTTTGCTCCGTTCCGAGGTTCGATTTCATTCCAGCCCATGTGGGGAACGCGCGCGGTGGCTGGGAAGCGGCGGATTTGGCCGGGAAACAAGCCGAGGCCCCGCTCTTGCGGCGCTTCTTCGCTCGATTCGAAAAGTGCCTGCAGGCCGAGACAAATCCCCAGGAACGGAACGCCAGCGCGAATGCGTTCGAGCAGCGCCTCGCGCACTTGCATTTGATCGAGAGCGCGCATCATTTGTCCAAAGTGGCCAACGCCCGGCAAGATGATCTTGGTTGCGCGGCGGAGTCCATCGGAATCGCGAATAAGCTCATACTCGGCGCCGATCTCGCCCAGCGTATTCTGCACGGAACGAAGATTTCCAGCGCCATAATCGAGAATCGTGATCATAGCAGCCCTTTCGTTGATGGAAGTTGCTCTTTCAGACGCTCATCTTTCGAACACGCGTAGCGCAGAGCGCGGGCGAAACATTTGAAGATAGCTTCGATCTTGTGATGATTCGAGCGTCCATAGCGAACGTCGACGTGCAGATTCGCACCGGCGTGATTGACGAAGCCACCGAAGAAGTCTTCGACAAGTTCTGTTTGCAAATCGCCCACCAGCCGGACCTTCACTTTGTCGTCGTAGACCAGCGCCGGCCGGCCACCGAGATCGAGCGCAACTACAGCCAATGTTTCATCCATGGTCATCACGAAGTAGCCCGCGCGATTGATGCCTTTGCGGTCGCCGAGAGCTTTTGAGAACAACTGGCCGAGCACGATGCCGACGTCTTCCACCGTGTGGTGCTGATCGACGTCCAGGTCGCCACGGGCGCTCAGTTTGAGATCGAATCCGCCATGCTTAGTGAAAAGTTCCAGCATGTGATCGAAGAATCGGATGCCAGTGGAGATGTCGTAGCGGCCGCGGCCTTCAATCTTGAGCGAGCCCTTGATCTGCGTTTCTTTCGTATTGCGCTCGACGCTAGCCGATCTCATTGATCTCCTCGATCACCTGAATTGCGCCTTCCAGCCGCAGCAAATCCACAAGCTCGTCGCGGCGCGGACTGTTCTTCGCCGCAATGCCGATGAATGGAACGTAGGCGGCTTTCGCGCAGCGCGCGTCGTCCACAGTGTCGCCGATATAGAGCAGTTTCTTCCCAGGATGCATGGCCGCGATCTTCAGCAGACCGTCGGGCGCCGGCTTCTCGCACGTGACATCGTTGGCCGAAACCAGGAGGAAGCGGTCGCGCACGCCCTCGCGCTTCAGCGTGATCTCGGCTTCTTCGGTGGTGCGCCCCGTGAAGATGGCGAACTCGAAGCGTTCGGCCAAGCGATCGAGGAGTCCGTCGCGCGGCAGCCAGCGCTCGCGATGGATCATGCCTTGATCCAGGAACAAATAGTTGAAATATTCCACGATAGTGGCGTAGGGGATTTCTAGCCCCAAGTCGCGGCAAATCTTTTGCGACAGTATCCAGTCGTTGTTCCAGCCGCCCTGGTTCTTGTACTCCTGGATGGAATCGCGCGAAATCGTTTTGCCGGTGAAATGTTCCACCGTTTTGACGATGGTCTCCCGATACGATTCAGTGACGTCCACCAATACGCCGTCCATGTCGAACACCAACATCTGCGGTTTGCCGCTCACCAGATTTGCTCCAATTCGGCCAGAAACCGCCGGATCTGATCGCGCGTGCCGACGGTGACGCGCACACAGCCCGCGATTTCGTAACTGCGATCACGTATCAGCACGCCGCGCCGCCGCAACTCATCACGCACCGGGATGGCGCGCTTGCCGGCCTCGAAGAGCACAAAGTTCGCCTTGCTTTCGTAATAAGGGATGCCGAGCTTTTCGAGCCCCACATAGAGCAGCTCGCGCGCGGCCAACACTTCGGTCACATACTTTTCGATGTAGCTCTTGTCTTGAACCGCCGCGTGGGCGGCCAACGTCGCGACAGTATTTACGCTGTAAGGCGATTGCGCTTTGTGGAGAAAATCGACATTGCCGGATTGCGAGAACAAGCAGCCCAGGCGCATCGCCGCCATGCCGTAGACTTTTGAAAACGTCCGGCTCACGAATAGATTCGGATAATCGTTCAGCAGCGGCAGCGCTGTAACGCCTGAAAATTCATAGTAGGCTTCATCGATCAAAACCGCCGCGTTGGTTACCTTCTCCAGAATTCGCTCGATGCCCGCCCGCGACGTTCCAGTGCCGGTGGGATTGTTCGGGTTTGCGATCAGCACCGCGCGGGTGGACGGCCGGATGGCTTCCAGCAATTCTTCCAGCGGAAACGCCAGCTTCTGCGCGCGATAGGGGATTTCGCGAATACTCGCGCCCGCCACCTCAGCATAGAAGCGATACATCGCATACGATGGCTGCAGCAGAAGCACGTCGCCACCGTCATCAATATATGTATTGATGAGGACCTGGATCGCTTCGTCCGTGCCGTTGGTGAGGATGAAATCGTCCGGCTCCACGCCGAAGAAATCCGCCAGTTCCTGCTTGATCTCCGTGTACTCGGGATAAACGGCGAGCCCCGCCTCGCTCAGATGCTCGCGCAAATATTCGATTACTTTGGGCGACGCGCCGACGGTATTCTCGTTGAAATCGAGACGAAGCTTGCCCGCACGGCCGCCTGTTGGCGGCGAGTACGGCGCCATGTTGAGCACGGCTTCGCGCGGCTGCAAAACGCCCGGGGGCAGATCGATCTTCTTACTTGGCAAGACGCACCTCGTCACCGAGACGCAACTCTACGGAACGCGCATGCGCTTCCAGACCTTCGGCGCGCGCAAGCGTTGTAATGGCAGGCGCGAGCTGGCGGAGAGCGCCGGAGGTGAGTTTTTGAACTGAGATCACCTTCACGAAGTCGGCTGCGGAAAGACCGCCACGAATTCGCGCCGCGCCGGATGTCGGCAACACGTGATTGGGACCCGTCGCATAATCACCCGCGGCTTCCGGACTGTTGGGACCAATGAAAATGCTCCCCGCGTGCTCGATCTTTGGAAGCAAGCCTTCGTCATAGATGACCAAGTGTTCGGGCGCGAGCCGGTTCGATGCTTCGACGGCCGCCTGCACCGAGGGGCACAGGATCACGGCGCTGTTGTTGCGTATGGCTTCGCAAGCCACCGGCGCCGTGGACAGAGTTTCGAGTTGCCGCGAAACCTCGAGTGCGACGCGCTCCGCGAGCGACCGCGACGTGGTCAGCAAGATCGAAGACGCCTCCACATCGTGCTCGGCTTGCGCCAGCATGTCGGCTGCGATGTAGCGCGGATCGGCGTCGTCGGCTATGATCACGATCTCGGTGGGGCCGGCCACAAAGTCGATTCCAACTTCGCCCGCGAGAAGTTTCTTCGCGGCGGCGACGTAGATGTTTCCTGGGCCTACAATGCGATCGACCTTCGGGACTGTTTCCGTGCCGAACGCCATGGCCGCGATAGCTTGCGCTCCGCCGATGCGAAAAATGGTCTCGATTCCCAGGAAATCCGCACACGCGAGGATCTCGGCGCTGGGATGCGGCGATGTAACGCAAATGGTCTGGACACAAGCGACCTGCGCGGGGATCACGGTCATGAGTAATGTGGAAGGCAGCGGATAACGGCCGGCGGGAATGTAGGCGCCCATCGATTGGAGGGGCCGCACAATGGAACCCAGGCTCCGGCCATCGGCAAAGTCGGTCCACGTGTCGCTCGGTAGTTGCAGAGCCGCGTATTCGCGAATGTTGGTTGATGCCGTTTCGATCGCAGCAACGAATTCCGGTGAAACATGCGATCCCGCGGTGGAAACGGTTAGGCTGGCTCGTTCGAAGCTGTCGAACTTACGCGCGTATTCGAGCACGGCTTCATCGCCGCGAGTGCGCACCGCTTCCAGAATCGGGGCCACCGTTTGCTCCGCCTCGGCCAAGCGCACCGCCTTTCGCGTGACGAAGCCCCGTGCGTCGCTGAGTGGAATGATTCGCAGCATCAAATTATGATCTTGTTCAACGGATATTCGACGATTCCCTGGCCGCCCGCTTCCTTCAGCCGCGGAATGATGTTGCGGACGGTCAGCTCTTCGAGAATGGTGTGAACGGCCACCCACTCGTCGTCGCTCAGATTCGAGATGGTTGGTTTCTTCAGCGCCGGGAGAATGCCCAGGATCGCCGGCAGGCACTCCTTGCGCACGTTGAGCATCAAGCCCACGCGGCCCAGCGCGGCGATGGCGCCGTCCAGCAGGAGGTGAATATCTTCAATTTTGCGGCGCTTGGCGGCATCCTTCCAAGAGTCGATATTGGCAATGAGCTGCGTGTTGGATTCGAGCACGGTCTCGACAATGCGCAGCTTGTTGGCGCGCAGCGACGAACCAGTCTCCGTCACTTCCACGATCGCGTCGGCCAGCACCGGCGGCTTCACTTCGGTGGCGCCCCAACTGAATTCCACCTTGGCGGTCACGCCGTTGCGCGCGAGATAGCGCCGCGTAGTGGCTACCAATTCGGTCGCGATGATCTTGCCCTCCAGATCCTTCACGCTCTGGAATGGCGACGCTTCGGGAACGGCCAGCACCCAGCGCACTTTACCGAAGCTCTGCTTGGCGTAGATCAGGTCAGCGACCGCGTGGACGTTGGCCTCACTTTCTTCGATCCAGTCGCGACCGGTGAGTCCGGCATCCAGCACGCCGTCTTCCACGTAGCGGGCCATCTCTTGGGCGCGGATCATCATGCATTCGATCTCGGGATCGTCGATGGCCGGGAAATAAGAGCGCGAGCTGGTGGTGATGTTGAATCCTGCGCGGCGGAACAGATCGATGGTCGCGTTCTCGAGGCTGCCCTTGGGAATGCCAAGCTTAAGTTTCACGATTTGCTCCCATATACCGCGTCGGGATCGTAGGCGCGCGGCTCGGATTCTTTCCATTCGCCCGAGTCGAGCGTACGAAAGAAGCAGCTCTGGTAGCCTTCGTGGCAGACGCCGGGGCCGAGCGCTTCCACTTGGATGAGCAGCGCGTCGAGATCGCAATCGGTGGCTATGTTCTTGACCACCAGCTTGTGCCCGGACGATTCGCCCTTGAGCCAAAGCTTGTTGCGCGAGCGGCTGAAGAATGTGGCGTAGCCGGATTCCACGGTTTTATGGAAAGCCTCTTCGTTCATGAAGCCCACCATGAGGACGCGGCCCGTGGCGTGATCTTGGATGACGGCCGTGATCAGGCCGTTCAGCTTGCTGAAATCGAGTTTGATGGAATCGGGATTCATGTGTCCATACCAATAAAAAAGCCCGCCAAGTTGTCGGCGGGCAGCGTGTTCACTTCAGAAATTCGTTAAATTGCCGCCGGTCGCCAGAGGTGCCGATGATGGTGGTGATGGGCGGAATGCATGAAGAGCCAGTATAGCAGGTTATGAGGGTGGCGCAAAAAGGTTGCCGCGGTTGAGCAGCCACTGCGGGTCCAGGCGCCGCTTCACGGCTTTCATCGCTTCAATCTGATCCGCCGTGTATTGCAGCGCGAGCAGATGGGCCTTGCGTTTTCCGAGTCCGTGCTCCGCCGACACCGTGCCGCCGAGTTCCACCGCGTGACGCGCAAAGTCGAGCATGAGCTGCTGGCCGGTTTCAAATTCAGCCTGCGATTTCGGCAGGATGTTGACGTGCGCGTGCGCGTCGCCGATGTGGCCGAAGATCACGTAGTCGAGCGAGCGCTGCCGCAACACCGCGTGATAGTGGGCGAGCATTTCTTTGTGGCGAGCGATCGGGACGGCGTAATCGGATCCAAGTTTCAAGAACCCGCGGCGGCGCATGGTGTCGTTGACCAGCTCAGGCAGCGCATGACGGAAGCGGCGGAAACGCTCGCGATCCTGATCGCTGGCCGCGAACCAACTGTCTGCTTCTCTATGATCAGGCGCCGCGTGATCGGCCCAGAAATCGATATCGCCGTTCTCCTGTTCGATTAGCAAGGCCGCGCCGGCGCGGGCCGGGATTTCTGAATAATGAGGGCGCAGAAACTCGAGGGAGTTGGAGTCGAAATACTCGATCATGCGAAGGCCGGGGATGCTGCGCCATGCGTCGACCATTTCGAGAGCAGCGGCGTCGTTCACGAGAAACACGATTCCCGCGAGCACTTCGGCCGGCGTGGGTAACAGTTGCAGCTCCGCTCCGGTCACGATCCCGAGCGTGCCTTCGCTCCCTACGAACAAGTCGATCCAATCCATCTCCGGCGCGAGCGGATAGCCGGCGGTGTTCTTGGTGGTGTGGGGAAGTGGAAGCGTGGGCACGGCGAAGTCGATCTTGTCGCCTCGACGGACGTCGAGAATCCGCCCATCCATCAGCGTCACTCGCAGGCGCAGAACATGCCGGCGGGTGCTGCCGTAACGAAAGCTGCGTGATCCGCTCGCGTTGGTGGCGATGGTCCCGCCGATGCTGGCCGTGGTCTCGGTTGGGTCGGGCGCGTAGAACTGGCCAGTGCGGGAAGCGGCGGCCTGTACGTCATTGAGCGATACGCCGGGGCCAACGATTGCGCGGCCGGGAATCACTTCGAGCCGCCGGAACTTTTCGAGTGAGACGGCCCAACCACTGTGCGGGACGCAGCCCCCAGTAAGACCGGTTCGAGCGCCTACTAGTGTGATCGGAACACCCGCGGCGATCACATCCAACAATTCCGCTTCCGATGCCGGAACAATCAGCCGATCCGCTTCGCCCTGAAATCCCGACGCGTCTTCGAGCGCGACCATCCCTAAACTTCCAGGATCACCGGCATGATCAGCGGCCGCCGCTGCGTCTCCTTATTCAAGAAGCGCTTCAAGTCCGCGCGGATTTTCTCCTGCATCACGCCCCAATCAGTGCGCTCTTCCTGGCTGGATGATTCCAGCGTCCTGGCCACCACTTGCCGAGCTCTCTGCAGAAGATCCGATCCGTCCTCGAACGACATGAAGCCGCGGCTCACGATTTCGGGCAGCGTTTCGTTCTTGCCCGAGTCCTTGCTGATGGCGATGATCGGCAGCACGAAGCCGTCTTCAGAAAGATGCCGGCGGTCGCGAATCACGATGTCTTCGACTACTTCATCGATGGTCCCCGAGTCGATGCATACGCGGCCGACCGCGACCTTCTCGCCTCGCCGTGCACCCGCGCGATCGATCTCCAGCGTCTCGCCAGTTTCCAGCGTGAATGTTTCTTCCAAACCCGCGCCGCGCAGATGCGACGCGAGCGCCGCATGTTTGGCCATTTGCCGGTATTCGCCGTGGATCGGGAGAAAATAGCGCGGACGAAGCAGGTTCAGCACCAGCCGCAGCTCTTCGACGCTTCCGTGCCCCGATACATGCACCGGCGGATTCATACTGCCGTAGATCACGTCGGCGCCGCGCTTGGCGAAGTGATTGATCATCCGGTAAATGCCTTTTTCATTTCCGGGAATAATGCGCGCGCTCAGCACCACGGTGTCGCCGCGTTCCACCGACAGGTTCTTATGATTATCGACAGCGATGCGCGACAGCGCCGACATGGGTTCGCCTTGCGTGCCCGAGGCAACCACGACGACCTTGTCCGGCTGAGCCTGCATGATGTCCTGCGGGCGCAACAAAATGCCATCGGGCAAATGCAAAAGCCCGAGCGAATGCGCGATCTCGGTGACGTTGTTCATGCTGCGGCCGAGAAACGCGACCTTGCGCTCGTACTCCGCGGCCACATCCAGGATTTGCTGCAGGCGGTGAATCGACGAACTGAAACACGAGATCACCAGCCGGCGCTCGGCGCGATAAAAGATTTCGTCCAGGCGCGGGCGCACGGCGCGCTCGCTTTCGGTGTAGCCGGGCCGATCGACATTGGTGGAGTCCGACATCAGCAGCAGCACTCCGCGCTTGCCGTATTCGGCGAAGGTGTGCAGGTCGAACGGCTCGTTGTCGGTGGGTGTGGGATCAACCTTGAAGTCGCCAGTGTGAATGATGACGCCGAGCGGCGTGGTGATCGCAAGCGCCATGGAGCTGACGATGGAGTGCGTTACGTGAATGAACTCGATGGTAAACGCGCCGAGTGTCACGCGCGAGCCGGGCTTCACCTTGTGCAGTTTCGCGGTGTCCAGCATCCCGTGTTCTTCCAGGCGCCGCTCCACCATGGCGAGCGTGAACGCCGCGCTGTACACCGGCACGTTGATTTCGCTGAGCAGGAACGGGACCGCGCCAATGTGATCTTCGTGGCCGTGGGTCAGGATCAAGGCGAGGACCTTCTCGCGATTCTGCTCGAGATACGCGAAGTCGGGCGTCACGATGTCGACCCCGAGCAGTTCGGCATCGGGGAACATCATGCCGGCGTCCACGACGATGATTTCGTCCCCGTAGCGGATGGCCATGGAGTTCATGCCGAACTCGCCCAAACCGCCGAGGGGGATCAACTGCAACTTGTGATCAGACATGTAAGATTCAGGGTATCAGGGTGGCTGGTTGTTGGCGGTTGGTTATTGGTTGTTGGTTCTTGGT
The DNA here is from genome assembly GCA_963772905.1 of Bryobacterales bacterium. Classification (GTDB taxonomy): domain Bacteria; phylum Acidobacteriota; class Terriglobia; order Bryobacterales; family Bryobacteraceae; genus Palsa-89. The sequence goes on from CAVYZD010000004.1 coordinate 1,005,368, forward strand.
TGATGGTGGTTAGTGGCTGGTCACGGGCGACTGACCACGCGACCGGGCAGAGGCCCGTTAACGCAGCCCAGACGATATTATGTTGCACTAGCGGCTGCCAGCTTAATTTCTTTCCTCAACACCTGACAAAGGAGGTAGCACGCCGCTTCGCTTAGAATCAGAGCGTACGGCACTTCCTCGAACGAGTGCGGCAAAGGGTGCGTTTCAAGAAGATCAACCGGATATTTCGGATCAGAAGCGGATTTTCGCAAATCGACGCCATGTGCCAATTTGCTGCGCAATATATAAAGATCAATTGCAATGTCTTCGACCGTATAGTCAGTCTGCTTAGCGCTCCACGCTGGAAATACCTTGGTGGATGACCCGAGACAGTCGCACAGCTTTTTCTTGAAGTCATTTCTGTTAGCGCTGTCAAAAATTGCTTCGAGCCCCATCACCCACAGCAACCCAGCGATCAGGGGATGAAAATGCTCAAGGCCCAACTGAAGCAGAATAAATGCGTTCCTTCTTTCGGCACTTGGGCCGTTAACAAATCCCAGAACACCCTTGATCGCTGAGGGCGCTTCGCCCAATAGCTCATGATCGAAAACCTTCTGCAGAGCCCATGGGCCTGGCTCCATTGGCGGCCTGCGCTCTACGAATTGGAGCGAGATGCCACCGCTGGGTATCCAGAGTCCGTAAAAGACAATGCCGAGTGTCTTAACAGGTTTCAGCATTTGCAGAGTTGTCAGCCCAAATAGAAATGTGGATTTGATCTCTTCGTATGTGCTTGCGGGGAACACGGACTGCTGCCTGTAGACCAGATATCGACTGGCGGAAGCCGCGTCTTCAAACTCGGCACCAGTCATCGAGTTCCTATCGCGTGCGGACAACAGATATTCGTTTGGCTTGACCAAAGAAAACCCGTTGCCAACGTCCAATTCAGCCTCGTCGCCGACCTCAAGGTCGCATAGGCCTGTAAACATGCATGGTCGCGCAACTAAGTCCAATCCGTCATCGGTCGCCGACTGCTCGCCTCTTGGCATAACTCCTTATTCTAAGCACGAATACATTCCCGCCCTCTGCCCTCATCATCGAGGATCTGCCCAATACACAGTGGGGCCGGCGTGCGCGACTCGTCCTAACGAAATCCCCCCGCCCCGCCGATGATGAGATCGTGGCAGTTCGCCGATCGAAAAAGGGCTTCGTCCTCATCGTCACCTCCATCGCCCTCACTATCCTGCTCGCCCTCGCCGTTCTCGGAGTCGACATCGGGCGGATGTACGTCATTCGCGCCGAACTGCAGTCGTTCACCGATGCCGCGGCTTTGAGCGCTGCAATCGAGTTGGATGGCACGGACTCGGGGCTCGCCAACGCCCGCAACGGCGCCACGCGATTGGCAACCGGTCCGCACGCCATGCAGTGGGACCTGGGCACGCGGCCGATCGCGAATATCGCGAGCAGCTTCTCTCAAGACGGGAAGACCTGGCAGGAGCAGCCCAAACAAGCGGGCGGTTCCCGCTTCGTGCGCGTGATTGCAAGCGAGCCCGCGCCCGTGATCTTTCTGAGGATCTTTCAATCGAAGACCTCCACCACCGTGGCCGCCTCGAGCGTCGCAACGAAAACGGAAGGCAGCCCGAGGTTAGTGCAATGACGCGGCGCCGGGCACGCGCGGGCAGCGCACTGATCGAATTCGCAGGATCGCTGATCGTGCTCACGGCGGTGTTCGTGGGCGTCTTCGAGATCGGGTATACGTTTTTCAGCTACGCGACGCTGGTGCACGCGGTGCGGGCCGGTGCTCGTTACGCGGCTCTCCAGCAGCACGGCACCGCCGCCGAACCCGAGGCCGCCAACGCGATCAGAAATCTGGTGGTCTATGGCGACCCAAAACCCGCGGAACACGCGGAGCCCCTAGTGCGCGGCCTCACGACCGAAAACGTCGAGATCGTCAACGGTCCAGATACCAGGACGGTCTCGCTGCGTGGGTTCGAAGTGGATGCGCTGTTCGCGAAATTGAAGCTGGACGGCCGTCCGACGGTGACGTTTCCGATCACCCCGGGAGGCTCCCAGTGAAACGTGAGAAAGGCCAAGCCCTGGTCGAGACCGCGCTCATCCTTGCGGCATTCATGGGATTGCTGCTCGGCATGACGGGTGTCGGCGAACTGATCTTCGTGCGGCAAACTCTCGCCGATCGCGCCAGCCAGGCCGCGCGTTGGGGCGCACTGAACCCGTACGATCCGGCCAAAATTCGCGCCATGGTTCAATTCGGAACCGTCGCGGCTTCGGACATCGAAGTTTCCAATCCCGGCTGCCCGGGCGCGGATTGCCGCATCGTGGTCGCGATTCCAGCGCAGGGCATTCGCGTGATCGAGCCCGTTGGCGAGCCAGCTACTGCTCCCCCCGCCGCTTCCAAGCCCTAACGTACGGCGCGGTCTTCGGATTCGCCTCGTTCCAACGCACCGGCTGATCGCTCGCCGCCATCAGATAAATCGCGAGCGCCACGGCGCGGTCCACTTTGGCCATGTTCGCGTAATCGATTTTCTGCCATTCATCGCCGACCGCGTGATAATCGGGAAAGTCGAACGCCACCGCCAGAGTCTCGGCCGGCACGCCCTCCTCGGCCAGCGAAAAATTGTCGCTATCGCCGAAGTATGCATCGCTGTTCCGCGCGTGTTTGTAGATCCGGATTCCGGCGCTCGCGCCCGCGCGCTGGACGTAACCGGTCAGGTCGGAATAATCGAATCCCGTGAGCGTGGCGTTGGCTAGCTGGGGGCCTTCAGTGGAATCGGTGCGCCCCACTTGTTCCAGATTCAGCTGCGCGACCGTTTTTTCCAGCGGCCAAACCGGATGGTGCGCGTAATATTCCGATCCGATCAGCCCCTCCTCTTCGCCGAAAAACGTCATGAACACGATGCTGCGTTTCGGGCGTTGCTTGAGAAGCGCCAGAGCACGCGCGGCGGCGATCACGGAAACGGTTCCGCTGCCATTATCATTGGCGCCGTTATAAATGCGATCGCCCGAGCCTTCCGGCCGCACGCCCAAATGATCATAATGCGCGGTTAGCATCACGCAGGTATCGCGCAGCGCCGGATCGGAACCGCGTAGAATGCCAATTACATTGCGTAGCGTGGCGCGTTTTCGGATGGGCGCGTCGATGTGCGCGCTGATCACGGCATCGGTTAGGCCCGGCTTTAAGTGCGCATAGAACTGCGCCACGGCATCACCGCTCAGCGTGATTTGCGGGATATCGGCGCCCGGCTCGTTTGGATCCTTCAGCTGGTGCGGAGGCTCTTCGCGCAACCGCACGCCTCGAGGGTCCACCACGATCGTAAGTTTCGCTCCGCGAATAATCCGTGCTGCTGCGGGCGAACGCGCCATGAGCCTGGGGTCGAGCGTCGTGATCAACACCTTGCCTTCCGCTTGGCTGGCCGCATCCAGCGAGTCGAGCTTGAACAGTGGCGCATCGTGGATATCGAGCGCGGCGTCGAGCTTCAGGACGGTGTCTTGCGCGCGAACGAAAAACTCGCGCCCGCCGTGCGACAACGTAATCTGAAAATCGGCGAAATTCGGCTGTACGTCGATCATCTGCGCGTTCTGGAAATAGTCGCCGGCGACGCCCGGCTCCAAACCCGCAATCCGAAACTGCGCCGCGATGTATTCGGCCGCGAGGTCCAAGCCGCGCGACGGCGAATCGCGCCCTTCGAGCAAATCCGAGGCCAGGAACGAAAGGTCGCCGCGCAACGACGTCGCCCGTATGCTCCCGAGCGACTCTTGGACGCCGGCCAGGCACTGCCGTCTGGCCGAAGGCCCACAAGCTCGTAAGGAAGACTACAATGAAAATGTTGCGGCTGCGCATGGAACCGAATCCGGCGGCTGTTACGGGCGCATCAAGCCTGATGGTAGCATCTTGTCAGAAAAATCAACTTAGTAGAGAATTGTTCTAGCTTCATGGCAACCCGCTCGGGCAAGATCGAACATTTGCAGCGCAAGGTGAGCGATAGCGGCAAACGCAAGAGCGCGTCGCTGGTGGGTGAAGAGCTCACTGAATCGGGTGTGCTCGATCACGCCGTGCTCAACCGCCAGATTGCCGAGATCCTGGAAGGCCTTTCCGGGCACGCCGACCAGACGCTCGCGCCCCTGATGGAACAGTCCCTGGAGGACTTCCTCGTGTCTCTACACGCGGGCGACATTCCGGCCACCGCCAAGCACGTCTGTGATCTCCTCAGCCTGGAACTGGACGATCTCCGCCGGGCCGCGCTGCTGTCCCTGATGGTGCGCCTGGCGGGCAAGCGCAAATTTGATCCAATTGCCGCCTACATCCTTCAAAACCAGAAGGTTTTCGTAACGGGGCGGGGTTGACAAGCGTACTAAAGAAGAGCAGGATCGAATATAGGAGTTTTCCATGCGTTTCCTGGTGGCGGGTTGCTCGTTGGCGGTTTTGGCGGCAGGCTCGGCTTGCGCCCAATATGTGATTTCGGCACACGCCGGCGTGGTCCAGTATGTGGAAGGACGCGCTTATCTCAACGACCAGGTGGTTGAGCCGAAGTTTGGCCAATTCCCCGACATCAAAGAGAACCAGGAGTTCCGCACCGAAGAAGGACGCGCCGAGATTCTGCTGACGCCTGGTGTGTTCCTCCGCCTGGGAGAAAACAGCTCCATCCGGATGCTCTCGAACCATCTCACCAATACGCGCTTCGAGGTGCTCTCCGGGTCGGCCATGATCGAGTGCAGCGACGTTCCCAAAGATAACTCCATCGAAGCGGTCTATAAAGGAAACGCGATCCGCTTCGAAAAGCAGGGCCTCTACCGTATCGACACCGAACCGGCACGATTCAAAGTCTACGAAGGCGAAGCAGTGCTGACGGACGGCTCGGGTTCGCTCACGCTCAAAGGCGGGAAAGAATCCAACTTGAACGGAGTTCTGCAAGCTGAAAACTTCGATAAGAAAGACACCGACGCGCTGTATAACTGGAGCGATCGCAGGGCCGCCTATGTGGCCAAAGCTAACATCGTGTCGGCCAGTACCGCGAGCGGCAGCAGCAGCTATGGCGGATATGGCAGTGGCTACGGCAGCTTAGCATTCGGCGGGTATGGATATGACGGCATCGGATACGGGTCACCCTTCCTCGGCGGCTGGGCGTTCAATCCCTTCTTTGGAATGTACACCTACATGCCGTACTCGGGATTCGGCTACAGTCCTTTCGGATACACCTACTTCAGCCCCTACACTGTCGCGTACGCGCCCGTCTATGGTGGCCTCGGCGGATACACCAGCACCGGCACAACTCGCCTCGCCGGGATCACGGGCAATAGCAGAATGGGACTGGCGTCAACTGGCGAGAGCCGAGGAGGATCATCGCCGGTCGCCTCAGCCGTCCGCGGCGGCGGATCGTTCGGCAGCATGGGTCATGCGAGCAGCTTTGGTCACTCGATCGGCGGCGGACACTCAGGCGGCGGACACCGCTAACGCAACGCGTTATTTCAGATTCTTCTCGAAGAATTCCGTGGTCTCTTCCAGCAGTTGCCGCTGATAACGCCCGCTCACGCCGTGACTCTTCTGCGGATAGATCAGCATGTCAAAGATCTTGCCGGCCTGCTCCAGCGCGTCAGCCATCTGGAGTGTGTTTTGAAAGAGCACGTTGTCGTCTTCCAGATTGTGGACGATCAGCAGCTTGGCTTTGAGCTTGTTGGCGTATTCTACGGCTGAGCTGGCGCGATATCCTTCCGCGTTTTCTGCAGGCAGCCCTAAATAGCGCTCGGTATAAATCGTGTCGTAGTTGCGCCAATTGGTCACCGGCGCTCCGGCGATACCGGCACGAAACACATCGGGCGCGTTCAGCAGCGAGTACAGCGTCATGAATCCGCCGTAACTCCAGCCGTAAATTCCCACCCGCGCCGGATCCACGAAGCCTTGCGCCACTAAGTACCGAACACCTTCAAGCTGATCGGCCAACTCCGCTTTTCCAAACCTGCGATAGAGCGGCGCCTCAAACGCGTGCCCGCGTCCGGACGATCCGCGATTGTCCATTTCCCACACCACGAATCCGCGCGCCGCCAAAACTTGCGACCAGTCGGCGCCCTCCCAGGCGTTCCGCACGATCTGCTCGCCGGGTCCACCGTATACCGTCACCACCGCCGGGTATTTCTCGCCCGCGCGAAAGTTCGCTGGTTTGTACACGCGCCCGTACAGCAAGGTCCCATCGTGCGCCTTGAAGGTGACGGTCTCTGGCTCCGCCATTGCGTAGTTGTCGATGAGGTTGCGATCGGCATCGCGAAAGACGGACCATTCATTGCCGCCGATGGCGTGGACCGTGCTGCGCGGCGGCTGGGTAACGCTCGAATAATCGTCGAGATAATATTCGGACGTCGGACTCATCGAGATCGCGTGCGTGCCCGCGCCCTGGCTCACTCGCGCACGATCCTTGCCGTTGAGCTTGACGGAGTAAAGCTGGCGCTCCAGCGGACTGGCTTCCGTCGACACGTAGTAGATCTTCTCGCGGGCTTCATCCACTCCCGCCACTTCGGTCACTTCCCAATCGCCTTCGGTGAGCCGTTTACGCTGCTTGCCGTCGAGCGAGTACAGGTACAAATGGCGGAAACCATCGCGCTCGCTGCCCCACAAAAATTCGCCGTCATCGAGAAATCGGAACAGGTCGTTGTGATTAATCCAAAAGGGGTCCGCTTCGCTCAAGATCGCTCGCGCGGTGCCGGCGCTGGCATCGGCCAGCAATAGATCCAGCTGGTTCTGCACGCGATTCATGCGCTCAATGGCCAGCCGCGTGGAATCGGGCGTCCAATGTACGCGTGCAATCAGAAAGCCGCGCGTGTCTCCCAGATCCATCCAGCGAGTTGCGCCGCCGGCCGCGGGAACAACTCCGACGCGCACCTCGGCGTTGGCCGTGCCGGCTTGGGGATAGCGCTCGGGCTCAGCCAATGCGCGTAATCCGCCCAGCGCCACCTGTGGATACGTAAATTCACGCGCGACATCGAATTGCATGTAGGCGATGCGCTTGGAATCCGGCGACCACCAATATGCTGTGCTGAGATCCAGTTCTTCCGGATACACCCAATCGAGCTCGCCGTTGAGCAGCGTCGCGGTGCCGTCTTCGGTGAGCCGCGTCAACTGGTGGTTCGCGATTTCGAGCACGTAAAGATCGTGGCCGCGACGGAAAGCGACGCGGGCGCCGTCGCCGGATAACTTGGGATCGCGCTCGGGCTCGGCCGTTGCGGTGAGCTGCTCCCAAGCGCCGGTCGCGAGTGTGTACAGAAACAGGTCGCCCTTCACACTCAGCAGCAATTGCCGGCCGGAATGCGACCATTCCAGGCTGTCCTCGTCGACGCGCCGATTTTGCCAGTCGAATCGCAGCGGCTCGGCCGCCGGAACCGCGGCCCTTTCGAGCGGATCGAGCGACAGCAGCGTCTTTTCCGATTTCGCCGCGACATCATACAGCCGCACTTCCCCGCTCTGTGCATAGGCGAAATGCTTGCCGTCGGGCGCCCACACGGGTGCCGGAACTTCACGCTCGTGGCGCTGATCCACCACCGTGTCGATAGTGATCGGCTTCTTTTGCGCCAACAGGGAAGCTACAAGAACGCCGCAGAGACAAATGAGGCGGGCTGTCACTTGCTGTGATTGTACGCTAAAGGCCCGGCCGTTGGATTGAGCCGGTAGACCGCCGCGCCGGTGGATGTGTATACCTTTTGGAAGGCGTCGGACTGCATCGCCTGGGTCAGGCCGCGCGTGCCCCGTTCATTCAAATCGCGATGATAATCGTCGGGTGTCAGCAGCAAATAATCCAGGCCATTCCCGCGCGCAAACTGCGCCATCGAGCCCATCAGTTTGTCGATTCCCGCGTCGTCGCCGTGATACAGATATTTCGGAGGAATGGGAAGGCGGCAGGCCTTATGGCCGGTGTAGAGAAACATCAGCGGGTCGTGATAAGCGTAAACGTTCGCATCGGCCGGCGCGTGGCGCGCGATCCATTCATAAGCGGGGCGCCGCGCTTCAAAATCGGCGCGATAAGAAGCGAAGAGATCGGGGACAAAGCTGGCCAATCCAAACACCGTGCAGAAAACGGCAAACGCCGCGACTCCGGCGAGCAACGCGCCGACCCCGGCCGCGGCGAAGCGATCCGCGAATGCTTGCTTGGCCCAGGTGAGCCGCAGCACACCCAAGATATTGGCGATCTCGGTGGCCAATCCCATCAGCAGTAGCGGGTACAGCGGAAAGACGAAGCGTTGGTCCGGCGGAAAATGCCAAACCAGAAGGATCGCCGACATTCCTAGAGCGGCAAGCGGATATTGCAATTCGCGCCGGCGCCTGGCCAACCGGACGCAGCCCGCGATTGCCGCGATCGCCGCCACGCGTTCCAGATGTTTCGACCCGTACGGAACATCAAATATCAGCAGCCGCCCGGCGCCCATCAGGAAGCCGTCCAGGTTGTACCAGATCACGAGCGGCAGATCGTGTAGCGGGACGTTGTAAATCTCAAATCCGACGTAGTTGGTGTAGTACAGCGTCACCAGGTCCCAGGAATGCGTGAGATGTCGCGCCACCCACCACTGCCAACCTGCCACCGCGGGCAGCATCGCGACGAAAAACAAAGCGGCTTTTTGATAATGCTTTCGGAGCGCGAAGCAGAGCGGAACCGTGAACAGCAGAGGCGCCGCGATGGACTTCGTGAGATACGCCAATCCCGCGAGGACTCCCGCCATCACGGCCCACCATGCCGGCGTATTTGACTTCATGGCGCGTTCGGCGAGGATCAAGCTCGCAAGGAGAAGCGCAATGAACAGCAACTCCGGCATCAGCGAGAAGCCGAACACCACCGTCACGGGACTCATCCCGGCCGCGAGGATCATCACACAACGCGCGCGGAAGCTGAAGCCGTATTCGCGGAGCATCACCCACAGAACCGACAGGAACACCGGCAACAAGAGCCAAGCGAACAGCGTGGCCATGGGAAGATTCGAAGGGAACTGCGGGTCGAGCTTCCAAATCCCCGCCAGCAGCGTGCAATAGAGCGGCGGGTACTTGGTCTGATAGGGCTGGCCGGGGAGGCTCTCAATACGATAGCCTTCGCCCATCGCGAGGCTCCGGCCTGATACCCAATAGATGCTGTCGTCGTGATAGAAGCCCAGGTGCGGCATGGTCCGCAGGGTCCAGGCCAGGTAGGCGGACGGAGCCAGCGCAGCCAGGAACACACCGATGACGGTCAGCTTCCTAAGCATCTCCCTAAGCACCCACTCTGAATCTAACAGTACGTATGCCGCCAACCAATCGGGGATTCACCTGAGTCCGCAAGGTATTCTTGAGAGGATGAAACTGACCTTCTGGGGAGCCGCCCAAGTCGTCACCGGCTCTATGCATCACCTTGAAGTGAGCGGCAACAAGTATCTGCTGGATTGCGGCGAGTATCAAGGCCGGAGGCAGGAAGCCGCCGAGCGGAACCGCAATTTCCCGTTCCCCTGCCCGGATATTTCGTCGGTGCTTTTGTCGCACGCGCATATCGATCACAGCGGCAATCTCCCGCTGCTGGTGAAGAACGGGTTTCGCGGGCCGATTTATACCAGCGCCGCAACAGCGGATTTGTGCCGTCCGATGCTTGCCGATTCGGCTCATCTGCAGGAAAAGGACGCCGAGTTTTTGACCAAGCGGAACATGCGGCGGCGATCGTTGCATGTCGCTGGCCTTCCCATCGACGAACCCGTTGCTCCGCTCTACACCACCGAAGATGCCGAAGCCACTTTCCCGCTCTTTCACCCAGTGGCCCTGCACACGCCCACCAGCGTCGGCACGGGCGTGGTCTACGAATCGTTTGAAGCGGGCCATATTTTCGGATCAACGTGTATGCGGCTGGAACTGGAGTCCGATGGACGAAAAACACGCCTTGGCTTCACCGGCGATCTCGGGCGCCCCGGCCTGCCGATCATTCGCGATCCCGAGCCCCTGCCGCCCTGCGACTACTTGATCATGGAGAGCACCTACGGAAACCGCGTGCACGAGCCCATCCAGTCGGTGTCGGCCAAGCTGGCGGAGATCGTAAATCGCACGTACAGCCGCGGCGGCAAGATCATCGTGCCCGCCTTCGCCGTGGGCCGCACGCAGCAATTGGTTCTGCTGCTGCATGAGTTGATCGAGGCCAAAACAATTCCGAGTTTTCCAATCTTCGTGGATAGCCCGCTGGCCGTCAACGTCACCGACGTGTTTCGCAAGCATCCCGAGCTCTACGACGCCGAAGCCGCGGCGTTTCTCGGGAATCACGGCGATCCTTTTGGATTCAAGCTCCTCACCTATGTGCGCGACGTGAATCAATCCAAGGCGCTCAACGATCTGCGCGGCCCGTTCATGATCATTTCGGCATCGGGCATGTGCGAGGGCGGACGCGTCCTGCATCATCTAAAAAACAACATCAGCGATCCGCGCAATACGATTCTGCTGACGGGCTACCAGGCCGAACACACGCTCGGCAGGAAGATCGAGGAGCATTGGAATGAGGTGCCCGTTTTTGGGGAGCCGACTCCCCTGCGGGCCGACGTCGAGAAACTCGACGCCTTGAGCGGCCATGCCGACCGCGAGGAGATGCTGGCGTGGATGAAACCCATCGCCGCAGGACTGAAGAAAGTGTTCCTGGTCCATGGCGAGCCTGAGCAGCAAACCGCATTCGCGGCAGCGATTCGGGAGCGCTACCGGATCGATGTGATCGCACCCGCGCGCGGCCAAAGCTTTGATTTATAAGCACGTACTAAGGCGAATGAGGGTGCGTACTAGGTTTAAAGTACTCTTTCGCTCTAAGGTGTTTTGGGGTAATCTCTAGGACGGATGACTGACTCCGAGTTCGCTGTCCAGAGCCGTACTCCTCTGAATCAACTCCTCTGGCAGTTTTCCTACCTGCAAATCCTGGATTTTCTGACGACGGTCGCTTTTCTTCTGCATGGCGTGCGGGAAGGCAACCCGCTTGTCCGATTGGCCCTGGGCGCGGGTGCCAATCCCCTGGTCAGCTTGCTGGTGGTCAAGCTGCTCGCGATACTGCTCGGAATCTATTGCTGGTACCGCGGGCGCCGCCAGCTATTGTTCAGGATCAACGTCCTGTTTGCCCTCCTGATCGCCTGGAACCTGGTGGCGCTGATCCTCGAAAGCGTTAACCCCTGAGCTCAGGCGGCTTACTTCACCGGTAACATCACGGTGTTGCTTTCCACCCCGTTGATCGTGACCAGCACTGGCACGGACGTGCCGCTGGCCAAGCCCGACGGTACGTCAAATTTCGTCAAATCCACTCCGATGAAGCCGGGCGCTGCCGTGGACGTCGATGTGGGCTTGGCGCCGCCTACCGATAGCGAGACCGAATCGTCGACAGCCGGAGCCGGATTAGGCGGATAGAATCCATCGAGCACGGTTTGCTGATACGGCCCAAAACCAGTTCCTAATAGCGAGATCGTTTCGCCCGCCGCAGCCGGACTGGCCGTCGAGACCATCGAGCCGTCCGCGTGCAGTGCCATTGCATAATTCACCGAATTAATGGTCTGGAAGAAAAGCCCCGGTGCGTTGCGCGCCACGGTGAAAGTTCCTGAGATATTGGGCTCGCCGGAATTTTCAATTTCCAGTGTATAGTTGCCCGGCGTGAGGCTGGAAGGAAGCTGGGCATTGATCTGTCCCTGCGACACAAACATTAGCGGTAAGAACAAATCGTTCACGGTCACGGTGGTTCCAGCGATCGATTGCGATAACGGATTCACCGGACCCACCTCAACAGTGGACGCCAGATTCTGGCCGAAGATCGAAATAATGGACCCGGGCGCCACCGCAGAACTGGGCGTCACTCCGACGCCGTTCAGGATGCCCGCCGGTGCGATGTAAGGCACGGTGATCATCTGCGCTACCACCGATTGCGGGCCTACCAGCGACACTGTGCCCGCAGGGAAGCTGCCCGAAAGCGCGCCCGTCCAATGTCCGAACTTGAAGCCGTTATTGGGCATCGCGGTGATGCTGACGTTCGTCCCTTGCTTATAAAACATGTCCGATGAGTTGGGCGAGAATTTGAACGCCGATCCATTGCCCGGATTCGAACTCGCGCTGAGCTGGTACGACGTGGCGTAGTTGGCAGTCAGCGTCGCATAGTCCTGGCTAACCGTCACCGTGTGGCCGGATGCACCACCATCGGACCAGGATCCGAAATCAAGACGCGTACCCTGCCCCATCGGAATCTGGGTTGGTGCAGTTACCTGCACCGTCGCTCCATTTGTGCGATCGATGTTGCAGGGCGTCACGCAGTTAGCCCCATCCACTTGCAGGGTTAATCCAGGAGGTGAGCTTTGCACGACGATCCGGCTCAATTCGCTGTAGTTCGCCGTCATAACCATTCCGTTGGTTACGGTCGTCTGATCCACAGTGACCGATTGGGATGCGCTGCCCCCGTTGGACCAATTCATGAACGTGTAGTGCCGCCCGTTGGAGCCCACTTGAGTAGCTGCCGCCGACACTGCGTGTGTGGTTCCCATCCCCCAAATGAAGTCGTAGGAAGGCCAGGTGCGTCCATCCACGGTCAACGGCAGGCCACCCGGCGAAGTGAGAAACGCTACTTGCGCACCGGGGACAAAGTTGCCCGTCATAACTACGGACGCCGAGACGTTGTTGTCTACCGTGTAAAGTGAGTTGGCAGCATCTCCATTGGCCCAATTATTGAATACCCACCACTTTCCAGTGTTGTCCCGCTGCGGGCTGACGCCGCTGAGGAAATGGGTGGACCCCGGCGCGAAATAGAAGTCGCCGAAACAAACCGCGGGAAAGCCCGTCTCAACCACCACTGGCTGAGTTTCGTTGTTGGGACAGGCAGGAATATCGTTCACCGTTCGGGTTGGAACCGGCGTGTGATCGATCAGCAGATTCATCCCCAGCGGCGACGTGAGAAACGAGACCAGCTTACCCGGCTGAAACAACGGGGTGATGCTGATTGGTTGGTTCACCGTCACTTGTGTCAGAAACGGCGTGGGTGCAGCCGACCCCAAGGCCCAGCCCGTAAACACAAACCCCGGGTAGGGATAAGCGTTCAGGACCAAAAGCGCGTCCGCCGGTTCAAAAATGACCGCCGACGACCAATAGCAGGTGGAACCGACATAAACCACTCCAGGCCGGAATTGTCCGGCGGGAATCGCCCCCGGCGCCCCGCAGACCGGCGGAACGACAGGGTCGGCGGGATTGTTGGGCGTAAAGTAATTCAGCGTGACCCTATAGGAGACCGTGAGCTGCGCAGTCAGCGTTGTGATGGCCGGATTGGCAGTGATGGTCTGCACCGGGCTGGCGCTGGCTTGAATCAGCCCCAGGTTGTCTATCCAGGAATTGAACGAATACACGGTACCGCCGTCGAACGACGTCTGGATGCCGTTGCCGGATTGGCCGGGCTGCGGCGGATCGCTCAGAAAGACAACGGTATGCTCGCTTCCCGTTGGCCAGTTGAGCGTAACCGCCATAGAATACAGCGTTCCATCCACAGAGAACCGGGCGCCAGCCGGATTCGTGGAAATCGTAATCGTGCTCGAGGTCTGCGCCTGCAAGCACATCCCGCCAAAGGTCAACAGTATCAATAAGGAAAGCCGATTCATAGACGACACCGTTAATTAGATCGGCCATAGTACGAGAAGCCTTTAGGTTGCACTCCAAATGCCCTAGAATGGCTTGTGCGGCCGGCGCTGGTGGTTCTCTTCCTGCTATTCCACAGCGGCGGAACCGCCCAAACCCAGGCGCAAACCGCCTCTGACCTGATCAAGTACTTGACCTATCAGACCAATCGGCCCCCAACTCGGGACATGGATGTCGCCGTCAGCTGCGGCGTGTTCGCGAGGATGGACTCAGAAGACCGCGCCGCCGCTCAATCCTTGGTGAAATTAGGTGCTGCGGCCCTTCCCGACCTCAACGCTGCGTTCGATTCGATCAAGAAATCCGGTAGCGCCTCGAAGTTCGGCTATAATGCCGCCTGGTTGTTGTTCGCCTATGCCAAAATCGAAGGTCCCACGGCCTTTCGGCGGCTGCGGAAAATGCGAGGCGATCCCAATTTTGGGTTCCTGGATGCTTCCCTGGACACTGCCGCGGCGTTATCGCTCGACATCACGTCCTACGTCAGCGACTGGCGTCAATCCATACCCGACATTGAATGCTCGGGACCATCGCCACGAAAGTCCCTGGATCGGTTGATCCTGACGTGGGAACGAAATGATCACGTCAAGCGCAACGGCAAAATCGCGGTCGGTTATGCGTTCAATCCTCGAAGCCCTTGGGCACAACCGCCGGAGATGCAGGAAGATTACCATCACACGCGTATTGAGGACATCGAGCTTGACACCGTTTTCAAGGACGGTTCAGGAAAAGATTGTGGCTGGCAGCGGGTAAGATTCCTGCGTCCCGATTTTGAAATCGATCCCGCCAACACCGCCGAGCTCCTCCGCGTGATCTCGCACTGCGCCACAAATCCCTAGCCGCTCACGAGCGCGGTTTATTACGCCGTCGACGCCGTATTAGCTCGATGATCAAGGGGGACTCGGGAAGCTGCGAAGTAAGCTGCCCCTGATCCAGTCCGCCGCTCTCGGCGTAGTGCTCGTGGTGCGGGTAGGGGTCACCTGTTGATGGACGAACGACCACCACCCGGGGCAAGTCGAGTTCTTCATCTTCAATGAGAGCCTGGCTGCCGCCAGCATTCGACTGCCTGGCTAGGCGCAGCATTTCGAGTACGGTGAACAGGATGGTCCAAGTCACGATCAGGCTACCGGCCAGCAGCAAGAGCGTCTGCCAAGCGGTAAGGTCTGCCAACAGGCTATACATTCCCAGGCATGTTAAAACCACTGCTGTTACCGCGCCGTATATAAAAGCGCTCCGGATGGTTTTCCTTTTCGCCCTGAGCCTGGTCATACGCCTGAATCTCTAATTGTGAGATGCATGGATGAGTTGCCATTGATCCGCGGACTTCGCGGGTAACGGTTACGTGGGTGTCTGCTCTGTATAATCAATCAGGTCCACCCGTGACGCGACCGAATCGTTCCAACTGGAAAGCCTGGCGATTCCTACTCCTGACTGCGGGCCCGATTGTCCTCGTGGCAGTGTCCACAGTTGTGATCTCCGTTTACGTCGCGGGACTGCACTCCAATCGCATAACCCTGAACGATCCGAGTGCAAGCTCCGTCGCTGTGGCAACCGACGTGGATGCGTATAGAGTTCTGCTTTGGGTCCGGCCTATGCCAGCATGGGAGGGCTACCTCCGCGGTCACCTTACCACGGAGGAATACCGATACCTACGACCGGTTCTCAGACGAGACGTCCAGCAGTTGCGCGAACTGCAGACCGCGGGCCGAATCCTCGAACTGCCGAACGGCACTCGCGCGGAGCAGATGGATCAAATCGTCCTAACTCCACCTGACAATCCACTCCACAGAACAGCATTGGAGGCGATGAGGATTCGCGTTCGCACTGGACCGCACAGAGGCTTGGAGGCGTGGACACCGCCGGACTTGTTTCAGCATGATGGCGCGCCTCCAATCCCTTGAACCGACCCACTGCCTTATAATGACAATCAGGTCCGCCGTGCATTTCTTCCGCACCGTCCTCGCAGTCGCGCTCCTCTCCGTTCTCCTGCCCGCTGCCGACAAAAAGCTCCCCATCGAAGAAACCAGCAACGACCTGTTAAAGATCACCGCCAACGCCATCCTCGATCGCGATCAGATCAAACAGGAGCTCGGCTACGACCTGGGCGCCGACATCATTGTTCTGCGCGTCACGCTCCACACCGTCAGCGACAAGCCCGTGCAAGTGAGCCACGACGATTTTCTGCTCATCTCCGACAAAGACGGCCAACGCTCCGAACCGTTCGAGCCCGGCCAGATCGCGGGCGCCGATAGCCTGGCGGTCACGCCCACCGGCGTGAAAAAGAGCTCCCGTGGTCCTGGATTCATGATTGGAGGGTTAGGCGGCGGACTCGGCAGCGGCTCCACGGCACCGAACAACGACGTCAAAGTTGAGGCTAAGCACGACGATCAACCGAATCCCGTGCTCGCGGTCCTGGCCGAGAAGATCCTGCCCGAAAAGCAGCTCACCGACACCGTCTCAGGCCTGTTGTATTTTCAGATCGTGGGAAAAGTGAAGCCCAAGGACCTGGAACTGCGATATAAAGGTCCAGCCGGCAAGATGGCCCTTCGTTTCAAACCCAACTGAGTCGCGCGCGTCAGCAAGCCCGGTGGTATATTCTGAGTTCTGGTGTATAACGCAAAAATAACCGCGCTGGGCTGCTATACGCCGCCCGAAGTGCTCACCAATCAAGACCTCGAAAAGATGGTCGACACCACCAACGAGTGGATCATGCAGCGTGTCGGGATCGCGCAGCGCCACATCGCCCCGGCTGGAGTCGCCACTTCGGACATGGCCGTGGAGGCCGCCAAAATCGCGCTCGAACATCGTGGCATCGATGCATCCGAGCTGGATGCGATTCTGGTCTGCACCGTCACGCCCGACATGATGTTCCCAGCCACCGCTTGCCTGGTGCAGGACCGCCTGGGCGCAACCCACGCCTGGGGCTTCGATCTGATGGCCGCCTGTTCCGGCTTCATCTATGGACTCACCACCGCCGCCCACCTGGTGTCGGCCGGCTCGCACAAGAAGGTGCTGGTGATCGGATCCGACACCATGTCGCGCATTATCGACTACACCGATCGCTCCACTTGCATCCTGTTCGGCGACGGCGCGGGCGCCATGCTGGTGGAACCGGCGAAGGCCGGCGAGACCGGCTTCATCGATTTCGTGAACCAGATTGACGGCTCCGGCGGCGACTATCTCAAACAGCCCGCCGGTGGCAGCAGAATGCCCGCGAGTGCCGAGACGGTCGCGAACCATATGCACTTCGTCAAGCAAGACGGCCAGCAGGTGTTCAAGTACGCCGTCCGCCGAATGGAAGAATGCGCCCGCGCACTTCTCGACCGCAATGGCTTGACCGTCGCCGATGTCGGAGTCATGATTCCGCATCAGGCCAATCGCAGAATCATCGCAGCGGCGGCTGAACGTCTGGGGATCAACTGCGATCGAGTGATGATCAACATCGATCAATACGGCAACACTACGGGCGCCACCATTCCATTGGCTACGCGCGACGCTTTGCAGCGCGGCAAGCTCAAGAAAGGCGATCTGGTGCTGTTCGCGGCTGTCGGCGCGGGCTACACGGTGGGCGCGAATCTGTGGCGATGGCAGATGTAGCGGTGTTCGGATGCCGGGGGCAACTCGGTGTGGAATTGATGACCGTCTTCGAAGCGCGCGGGCATCGCGTCGCCGGTTTCGACCGGGCTCAAGTCGACATCACCGACGCCGCGCAAGTGGAGCAGGTCTTCGCGTCCGAAGATCCCGCCATCGTCATCAACGCCGCCGCCTACAATCAGGTGGACGTCGCCGAGAAGGAACCGCTGCCTGCGATGCAGGCCAATGGACTCGCGGTCCGCAATCTTGCGATGGCTTGCCGGCAGCACGACGCGCGCCTGGTTCATTTCTCCACCGATTATGTTTTCGACGGGACCCTCGGAAGAGCCTACGTCGAAGAGGACGCGCCGCATCCCCTGGGCGCCTACGCGGTCTCGAAATTCGCCGGCGAGCTATACGCGCAAGCCTACCTGGATAATCCGCTGATCATCCGCACGTCGGGCGTATTCGGCCCGGGTGGCCGCGACACCGCCCGCGGCAATTTCATCGAGACCATGCTGCGGCTGGCCGCCGGCAGTCAGCCAATCCGCGTGTTGAACGATCACGTCGCGTCGCCCACCTATTCGCCGTTTCTCGCCGCTCGCACGGCCGACTTCGTGGATCGCGGTCTCACCGGAGTTTTTCACGTTGGCGGCGGCCAAGCAATCTCGTGGTTCGACTACGCGGCCATGATTTTCCGCGTGGCCGGGTTGAATCCCGAGCTCAAGCCGACCAACGAACGCGAGTTCCGCACCGCCGCGCGCCGTCCGAAATATTCGGCGCTGTCCAACGCCAAGATGGAGCGCTGCGGCATCGAGGCCCTGCCGCCGATCGAGACCGCCGTCACTCTCTATATGCAGGAGCGCTTCCGCCGCATGCGAATATAGTCCAGGGAGGTTCGATGGCTCAAAAGAAGTTGTTGATGCTGGTCGGCGATTACGTCGAAGATTACGAAGTGATGGTGCCGTTTCAGGCGCTGCTCATGGTAGGCCACGTGGTGCACGCGGTGTGTCCGAACAAGCGCGCGGGCGATTCCGTGCGCACCGCCATTCACGATTTCGAAGGCGATCAAACCTACAGCGAGAAACGCGGCCACAATTTCGCCTTAAATGCGACGTTTGATGACGTAAAGCCGGAGAATTACGATGCGCTCGTCATTCCCGGCGGACGCGCCCCAGAGTACATCCGTTTGAACCCGCGCGTACTCGATATCGTGCGCCACTTCGCCAGCGCCGATAAACCGATCGCCGCAATCTGCCACGCGGCTCAATTGCTGGCCGCGGCAGACGTTCTTCAGGGCAAGTCTTGCAGCTGTTATCCGGCCGTCGCGCCCGATGTTACTCGTGCCGGCGGGACGTTCGTCGACCTGCAGATGACGGAGGCTCACACCTGTGGCAAGCTCGTCACCGCCCCCGCTTGGCCGGCGCATCCAGCTTGGCTCGCACAGTTCCTCGAAGTACTCGGGACCCGCATCCACCTGTAAATCAGCGATGCCCGGACTTTTTACCAAGCTGCGTTGGAATGCCTTCGCCGTATGGCACGCCCGCCAGGAGCGCGGCTTACCATTCCGCCCACTGGCGGAAATCGAAGCCATCCAGTCGCGGCGCGTCCGCGCGATGGTAAAACATGCCTACGACAACGTCCCGTTCTATCGCGACGCGATGGACCAGCGTGGGCTCAAACCGCGGGATTTTCAAACCGCCGCCGATTTGGCACGCCTGCCGGTCATTGACAGAGACTTGTACATCCAACAAACCGAGATGTTTCAGGCGCCCAATTTCGTCACCGCCGATGGTTTAACCCTCCACTCCGGAGGCACTTCAGGGACTCCCAAGAAAGTTCGCCACGAGGCGCGCGCCCTATTTCTTGCATTCGCCAGCGGACACCGGCGTCGCGTCGTCTTTTCCCACTTTCTTGGCCGCCCTTTTGGATACCGGGAGACGCGATTCGCGCGCCCCACGGGAACAGTCGGACGCGTCCGTCGCTTCTATGAAGACCATTCCTGGACGCCACGGCGGATCGATCTTATCCGGCAGGCGCTCCCCGCCGGCGACATGTCCGTGAAAGATACGGCGGCGGCCATCAACGAGTTTCGCCCCGACCATGTGGTCGGTTATGGGTCCTTCGTCGGTGCATTTTTTCGCGAACTGCACGACCAGGGCATTCCGATTCATCGTCCGAAGCTAATTACCTATGTCGGCGACTCGATGCCGGACTCCGACCGGTCCCTGATCGAACGCGAATTCGGCATCCCGGTAATTTCCACGTATCAATGCACCGAAGTTATGCGGATGGGATTCTTTTGCGAACAGAGAAGCGGTTTTCATCTTTCGATCGACCTGGCGGCCTTCCGCGTTGTGGACGACGAGGGCCGCGAAGTGGCGCCGGGCGAATCCGGGCACCTCATCGTTTCGAACCTGACCAACCGCGCGACCGTGCTATTGAATTACGACCTGGGCGACATTATTACTCGCGGCAAGCCCACGTGCCCGTGCGGCCGAACGCTGCCGATGATCGAGAATATTCGCGGCAGAAGCGGCGACCTGCTGCGTTTGGCTGACGGCCGCATCATGCACGGACTGGTTGCCGCCGAACCGCTGATGGCCGTTCCGGGCGTGCGGCAATTTCAGATCGTGCAACAAGCGCACGATCGCTTTGTGTTGCGGGCCGTCGCGAAGCCCGGCACCGACAAACAACAGGCATCGGCTGCGCTCGCGAACGCACTTCGCACCAAGGTCGGGAACGAAGCCAGCGTAACAGTGGAATGGTTCGAGGTGATTCCGCCGGGCGCCAACGGAAAAGTAAAATCCGTGATCTCGGAAGTGAGCTAATTCCAGCCCGAGCCCGTGCCCAGCGGCATGTTCTTCATGAACGCTTCCACCGCATGAATCTGGCCGCCGTAAACTTTGAACGCCTCCCAGACTTGCAGCGAGTCCCCCGCGGTGCGCGTCGAGCCTTTGCCAAAATCCATTCGCAGCAGAACGATCCCGAGATCCTCGTCCACCGCCGCGACCCGGTATTTGATTTCGGAAAGCGTCGGGATTTTCTGGCCTTTGATGTCCGTGCAACCTGGCATAAACGTGCAGCCCGGCCCCGCCATCAGACGCCCGTTCTCGAAGCGATACGCATCGGCGGCGAACTGAGCGCCCACCGTAACGAAGCTGCCGGCTTTGAGACCATCGGGATAATGCTCGGCGATCTTGATCGCGTCTTCGCGCGTGTTCCGTTCGGCGGCGGCCGGCTCAAGCAGCATCGCTTTGCTGGGAGACTTCAGCGCTTCAACGTCGAAAATGGCTCCCTCTTCCTTGTTTCGAGTGACCTGGGTTTCCACTTCGGTGATCTTGCCGCCGGCGACCTTCAACCGCAGCATCAGCATCACCGGCGAGCCCGACTCTTCGGCGATGGCTTGCGTGGCCGCTACTCCCTGCCGGACGTCCAAAATGTCCAGGCGATACGGGCGAACTTTCGTCACGTTCTTCCAAAGCGGGCTTTCGCCGAGCTTCATTTCCACCGTGTCTTCGGTGAATCGAATATCCGCCGCAACCGGCAGCGCATTCGGGTTGTGAGCTACCAGGGCATCCAGATACTTCGTCACGAAGCCGTGCAGGCAATCGCGATCGCAAGTGGCCGCATTCGCGAGCGCCGTGCACGCAACCAAGGTGAGGGCGAGCCGTTTCATTTGGCAGCCGGCGCGGGAGCAGGCGGGCGATCCGTCAGCGTCTGCCCCTCGGCGGTGGTCACCGAAACGAACAGCGCGCCAGGCTCACCCGTCTTTTGCGGATGACCCACCACTGTCACCTTGTCGCCGGGCTTCAGCGAAGTGGATTTCCAACCCGCCTTCACCAGAACGAAGGGCGCCGTCATTTCGATATTCCAGGTATCCACGCCGCCCTTGTCGTTGGGCACTTCGAGCTCGATCCAGGAATGCGGATTGGCCCATTTGAATTGCTTTACCGTCCCGACTAGCGTTACGTTCTTGGCGCGGTCGAAGCCTTCCATGGAATGATGCGCGAACGCCATTCCCAATGTAAAAACACAAGCGATCAGAGACTTTTTCATAAATCCTCTTTTAATGAATATTCGTCGTTTTCGATGTCACGCTCGGCATATGCGCGTTCAAATCCGGAAGGCACGATGCCTCGGTGATATCGGTGTCATCCACGCGCTTCCAGCGCTTGGTCCATTTCCACTCGCCGACCCAATCCTTTGGATCCGAGATTGTGTATTCGATCTCGAGCATGGCTCCGTCGCCCATCAACCGCATGCGCTCCACCATGTGCGTCTTGTCGCTGAGCGGGATGCCGCTGTCGAGCCAGTGATGATCGTCCACGAATCCGATGGTGTCCACCACCAAGGTGTCGCCTTCCCAGTGTCCGATCGATTCGCCATTGAAGCTGGGGATGATGATGTCGGGATCGGTATGCTTGCGGCCGTCCAAATAGATGATGCGGACGCTGTTCATGAACCCGCTGATCATATAAATCGCGGTCGGCTTCTGCACCATGGCGATCGGCCAGACGCGCGTCATGATCAACGGCAACCCGGCCGGCCAGCATTGGCCGATGTCATCGTGATACGCCTTGCCTTCGGCCCGGGCTTTCTTGGCGGCATCGTACTGCACTTGCGCTACCGGCGTCAGCTTGAAGTCCGGCGGCGGCGCGAAGGTGAACGGGTTATCGCGGCTGAAGGCGTGCAACCAGGTTCCTGTGATATCGAACCCCGGCTTGGGGCGTTCCTTCTTGATGTTGGCCGGAGCGAGAGCGCCTAACTGTGCCGGTTCAGCGGCGGCCAGCGCCTGGGCGTTTGCTCCGAGAGCCATCCCGAACAGCGCCGCTAAGGCAGCCGTCGTACTTCCAAAACGTCTCATGGTAATTCCTTTTCCTTATTTGTCGTGGAGCTTCAGGCGCACGATCCCGTTCTCGTCGATGTATTCGCGATTGTTGTCGCACACGAATTCCACCATCTCGTAGTCGGCGGGCATGCGCTTGTACGCCACCGTGTACGTCACCGGTTTCTCCAACACCACGGGGTCGTCGATGGTGATCTGGTCGTGCAGGATCTCAGGCGAAAGCAGGCGCAGCCGGTCGGTGACGCGCATCTGCGGACTGTGCGGCATTCCGCGATAGCCGGACGCTTTCGGCTTAATCCCGATGGTATCGACGACTAAAGTATCGCCTTCCCAATGCCCCACCGATCGGCCATAGTAGCCCGGCGCGACGTCTTCAAGCTTGGCCTGCGGCCGGTCGAGATACACGCGGCGCACTTCGCTGAACGCCTCGGAAATAATCGTGACTTGCTTGGGAGTCTGGATGATCTCAACCGGGTAGATGGCGATCGCCATCATGGTAGGCACGCCATAGGGGATGCATTCGGCGCCGCTGTTGGCCAGTTGCTCGCCCCGCTTGGCCGCGGCCGACTCCGCAGCGCGCCGCTCCTGGTATGGCTTGTCGTACTCCGGCTTTAAGACCAGCGGACTGGGGGCGGGCGGGCGGAATTTGGGATCAGACCCGGGCCCTCCTCTATATATGCCCCAAACGCCGGTGAGATCCGGCGGAGGAGCGGCGGATTGCGCGTTGAGAATCGCCGGCGCGAAGGCGAGCAGCGTGGCGGTGGAAATCTTCAGGTTCATTTTTGCGTGGGTGGGGGCGCTTCCTGGCGCGGTCCGTTGAAGAGCACTTTTCCGTCGGCCAAAGTGGCTTGCGATAGGAATCCGCCATTCTGCCCGCTCTTCAGCGGATTGATGATCAGGGTAACTTTGTCGCCGGCTTTAATGGTGCTGAACTTCCAACCGCTTTGCATGAGGATGCTGGGGCTGCCCATTTCGATACTCCAGTGCTTGGTGACACCTTTTTCGTCCGGAGCGTCGATTTCGATGTAGGAGTGCGGGTTGGTCCATTCAAATGAACTCACAGTGCCGTTGAGCGTGATGCGTTTCGTCATGTCGAACATGGTGAAGGAGTGATGCGCCCAAACCGGGCTCGCCATAACGAACGTGGCCGCGAGCACAAGCACGACAGCGCACGACCCAGCCCAAAATGCATGCAAAATTCTCATCGATTAACCCTCTCTTTACTCCCGCCCATTTTATTCTTAAGGTTCCGGATATGCAACTGGGCTGTATGCAGGAATACGAGGAACAGAAGGGTGTCCCGAGAATTGTGAGCGCTACTCCAACTTAGCGACTGATCCGTTCGCGATGAAAGCACTGAAGACGCCGACGTCGATTCCCTCCGCCGTGACGGCGTCGAGCGGGAGTCCGCCCATTTGTATGTTGACGCCCGGCTTACCCACCGCCCCGAAGCCATTGCTCGGGAGCAGGCTGAGAATCGTGGATGGAATGGTGAACTTTTGGGCGGACGGGTCGGCGTTACAAATAAATTCGACCCAGGAAAACAACGTGGAAGTCACGGGAACGGCGCTATAACCGAAGATGGTCACCACCGAAAATCCAGTACCGCCGCTCCAAGTTAACGTCAGATCCTGGGAACGATTGACGACGGCCGGAATGTCGGCCGGCACGAGGTCCGCCGGAAGCGTCAGGTTCCAGGAAAACGCGCCAACCTTAGTTCCGCCCGCTCCGTTGGACACAGTATAGTTTCCTGGCACGAGGAAAAAGGGCGCCGATGTTGCCAAAGCGTCGTCGAACAAACCAGTGGAAAGCGCGTCAATGGTTTTGGAGCCGCCGGGTCCGGTGAGGGTCAACTGGGACCCGGCGTCGAGGTAGGTCGGCTGAATCGGGTCAAGGATGATCAACGAGCTTTCGTAATAAGGCTCATAGACGAGACAACTCCCGAGCGATGGTCCGATGCTGCCTCCGTAAGACCGCATGAGACTATCGAGCGGGTAGTTCCCGAATGCCGCAACGATCTTGTCGCCGCCGTCGACGGTATGGCTGAGCTCGAGGCTGGCGCCGTTCATTGAGCCCTTCGTAATCGCTTGTTGCAGATTGGCGGCCGTCAGCCCGCCGAATTTGTCGCCGCAGATGTTTTGCCCCACCGGAGCGACGGCCATCGAAGTGACATTGCCTGTGATGCCTTTCACGGTGACCGCAACCGATGTCTTGCATCCGGCGACTCCGGCGGGGACGACGAAGTTGACCTGGTCAAGCCCTGAATAGGCGGTTCGGCCGCTATAGCTCACCTTCGCCGGCTGATTGCCGACCAGCACCTGAACTTCGCCTTTGTCCAGCGGAGTCCCACCCGGCGGAGGAGCCATCGTTTCATCCCCCGAGATCGCGCCGAGCCCCGTTCCCCACAGGACCACGGTGTCGCCCGGATGCGCCGCGTGAATATAGGTGATGGCAGCGTACGAGAGATCGGTGATGACGCCCGGACCGGTACCGTCCGAATTCAGGGCAAAGGTGCCGAGATTGGCCGCCACCACTTCGATCGGGATCGAGCCTGACTCGCCCTGGTACGTCAGCGTCAGCGTTCCCGAACCCACGGGCGTGGGCGATGGAAGAATCGCGGCCACCTGGGAGGAAATCGTATAGAGCAGGATGCAGGTTTCGGTGACTCCCCCGACGGTTACTTTGATCGTTGTTCCGGCCAGACCTTGCGTGGAGGGTAGCGGATAGGTGCCTGCGCCCTGGATGGTGGCAGGCCCGAGCCCCGTGCCGGTGAGCGTGAAGATCGCGCCCTGCGCGACGCCGGAATTCGGCAAGGTCGGAAAAATCCAACTGGCGCCGTTGACCACTCCGGTGAGAACGGGGGCCGCCGGCAGTGCAGCGGCGAAACAGAGAGTCAACGAGGCGAAAGATAGTAAGCGCATGAAACTCGTTTACCTAGTACGGCGCAATCGAGGCCCGGGCAGCGTCAAACTGGCCGATATGAGCCGATATGAAAGGAGGACCCATGGTACAAGCCGAAAAAGTTTGGGTACAAACACCGCTGGGCATTCCCGCCAGTATGGTAACAGCGTACGTTCAGCGGTGTCTGGCAGGTCTGCCAAATGCGAAAGCATCATTAGCGAGTTTGGATCACAACGCTTTACGCGTGTATGGGCATCGTCTCAAGGGCAGCGGAGGCGGCTATGGGATTCCACGGCTGACCGAGCTCGGCGCTCTCATTGAAGATGCAGCGAGGCGGGGCGATGCGGCCGCACTCGAGAATCAATTTGCAGAGTTGGAAATATATCTTGGCCGGCTCGAGGTTCGGCCCGAGTAGCGCTCAACCATAGAGCGTTACCGCAATCGCGGACCAAGCAACTTTTCGTAATCCGGATCATCTTCGATCAGAAGGATGCGGTTGTACATGGGCTACATATCGGCGTCGATCGGCACGTCAATAGCAGAAGTCATGATCGGGACTAGGCCGAGCGCAAATCTTTCAGAAAACCGCGAACCACGCCCGCGAACGTGCGGGTATTGATCGGCTTGGTGACATAGTGGTCGCAACCCGCCGTGCGGGCGTTATCGGCATCGCCCTTCATGGCGTAGGCGGATAGCGCCACGATGATCACATCACGAAAGGCCGGGTCCAGACGAAGGCGGCGTGTTAACTCCAGACCATCCATGCCGGGGAGTTGGATGTCCATCAGGATCAGATCCGGCCGGTAGCTCGCAAGAGTCCTGAGCGCGCGCTCGGCGTCGTCGGCGATGCGCACCTCGAAGCCTTCGTTTTCGAGCAGAATCCGGGTCAGATCCAGGTTGTCGATATTGTCATCCACAATCAGAATGGATTCGTTCATCTTGCACCTCAATATCCGGCAGGTCGCCACCTTGCGCACTGCCGCCGATTCGTGGCAGTACCACGAAGAATGTGCTTCCCACACCCAACTCGCTCTCTACACCCACTCGGCCGCCCTGCGCTTCAGTGATCCTTTTGGTGAGCGCCAGGCCCAATCCGGTTCCCTGGTAGCGTTTGGCTCTGGTCGCATCCAATTGCTGGAATTCGACAAATAGCCGCGTCAGGTCCTTAGCCGCAATCCCCACCCCGGTATCGGCCACTTCGATCCGGAATTCCGCGGCTCCTTCGCGTTTCATTCTGATCACCACGGCTCCACCGGCAGCGGTGAATTTGAGCGCGTTGGAGAGCAAGTTGTATAGGATCTGTTTGAGACTTGCGGGATCGGTAAAGACGTAATCCACCAGGTAATCGATCTCCATTTCCAGCGAAATCTGTTTCTCGGCCGCTAACACGGCCAGAATTCCGGCCACTTCCTGGATCACGCCCGACACCGCAACCCGCTCCGGCAGAAACTCCATGCGGCCGGCTTCCACCTTGCTCAGATCCAGCACTCCGTTGATCAACTGCAGCAGATGCGTGGCGCTGCGATGGATGCGGCCCAGGTATTCACGCGGTTTTTCCCCCACCGGACCAAGCTTGCCGTCGCACAACAGCTCGGTAAAACCGATGATACCGTTCAGCGGAGAGCGGAGCTCATGCGACATGTTCGCCAAAAACTCGCTTTTCAACCGGCTGGCTTCGATCACCCGGCGGTTCTGTTCGGCCAGCGCCAGGTTCTGGCTCCTGAGTTGCTCCTCCAATTGCCGGCGCTCGGCCAGCAGCCTCCGCGACAGCTCTTCCCGCTTGCTCAACGCGTGATTGCTACTCTCAAGCTCCGCCGTGCGTTCCTGGACGCGCTGTTCCAATGCGTCGCGCCCGCGCAGCAACTCCTCGGCTGCAGCCTTTTCCGCCGTCACGTCGCGCGCGGCGCCAATTATGACCTGGCTTTCCGGATTGGTACGGGCATTCCACCGCAGCCAGTGATAATCTCCATCGCGGCCGCGATAGCGGTTCTCAAACGAGAAAACATCCGCCCCGGCCCGCAACTTGACGACCACGTCGCGCGTGCTTTCGATATCGCCAGGATGCAGGAAACTCGTAAAGGGGGACGCCATCATCTCTTCAACAGACCAACCGAGAGCGCTGGTCCAAGCCGGGTTCACCCGCTTAAAATATCCATCGAAACCCGCGATGCACAGCATGTCGAGAGACAGCCGGAAGAATTGCTCTAGCGCTCGTTCAGCCTGCTTTTGTCCGGTGATGTCGCGCACGATGGCGGAGACGCCCGCGATGTTGCCCTGCGCATCTTTTACGCCCGACACGGTGATGCAAACGTCGATACGGCGTCCGTCCTTGCGCATGCGTTGGGCCTCATAGGGGGGTACCGACTCGCCGGCCCGGATCCTTTGCATCACGTCGTGCGGCTCTTGGTGAAGCTCCTCCGGCACCACCAGCGTCAGGGCGCGTCCCAGCGCTTCGGCGGCCGTGTATCCATAGAGCCGAACCGAGCCTTGATTCCAGGTGGTGATGACGCCGTTGAGCGAATAGCTGATGATGGCTTCTTCCGACGATTCCACGATGGCCTGCCAACGGCGCAACTCCGCGGTGCGCGCTTGAACGCGCAGCTCCAGATCCTGGGCATAACCCGCAATCTCTTGATGCAGACTCAAAACCAGCCGGTAAGCCGCCACCAGCACCACGCTGTACCCCAAGAGCCGGAACCCGTGCCAGACCCACCAGGCAGCATCCCATATCCTGGAAAAACCAAAACACAGACCGCAGGCGGAAAACAACAACGCATAGCTGGCAAATACCAGATCTTCGGTGGCTGGCCGCAGCAAATAGCGCCGTACGAAAAACCAGGCCGCTAACAGAAACCCCAGCCCGCCCAGGATGTTTGCCAGCTTGACCGCCAGGGTGAAGCCGTCCGGTCCGAAGGGCGCCGGCAGCCACCTTGCGAATTGCCAGACCCCGACTGAGGCGGCAATAGCCATCGCCATCACGGTAGCAATGAAAAATCGTCTTCGCCGGATGGATCCAAACGGAATGGGAAACCAGACCAGCCCCGCCAGCGAACCGCCCAGCAGGGTCGCCAGATGCTGCAGCCAGGTGGCCGCGCCGAAGGACGCCACACCGTGCGCTCCGCCCATCAATCCCATGCCCGCCAGCGATGAGGCTATGCACATCAGCCGCGGCGACCACTGCTCGCGCTCCACGCGCACCCACAGCAGCATGGCAACCGCCAACGCCATCCAACTGCACGAGAGCTCCAAACACTCGTGCAACGGCTCTTGGACGTGCCGCGTGCTTCCGAAAATCGCGCCCGCGCCCCAACCAACGAGGAGCGGCAAGACAAAAGCCCCCAGCACTACCGCGCTGGCACGACGCTTGGTGCCGGTTGGCCCGAGAAGGCTCATGCCACACCGCTCCGAAGTTCAAACACCACGAATGGCTTATCGGCAGGGCGTAGGAATGCTCACTGCTCTTTTCCAGGATCGCCAGGACCGCCATCGCCCGGCGAGCCGCTATAAAAGCTCCGGCCGTCGGTCAACGTGACCCGCCGCGCATCCATCAAGTGCGATCCGTCCTTGGCTCCGTAGCCGTCGATCGTGACGGTATCGCCTAGCTTAATGGCATTGCGTGTGAAGCCCCGCCGCGATAATGCGTTCGGCGCGCCGCCCTCGCACGCCCAGGTGGCCCAGTTTCCCTGGTCGTCCTTCACATCGATATACAAGTACGAGTGCGGGTTGGTCCATTCCACTTTGCTGATCACGCCAGTGATACGAATCGCTTTGCTCGCGTCGAACTCGGCGGCGAAGGAATGATGAGCCGCGATTGGTAAAACGGTCACGGCCAGAGTCATGCCGAGGAGTGCCGCCAGCTTGATCGTCATGATGGAATCTCCTGATATACTCTAGCATCGAGATGCGAACGCCGCTGGCCACTCTCGCTCTTTTGTCCCTTGCTTTTGCGCCACTCGAAGCTCAAGTTCCCCGCACTGCCGGCGGGCATCCGGACCTGAACGGATTCTGGAAAGGCACGCGCGATACCAAGCCGGTGGGAAATATCGCCAAGGATCTTCCCGAACTCAAATTGCCTCTCACGCCCGCGGGCGAAGCGGCGTGGAAACACAACACATCCGCCACTATCGATCCTGAGAGCCTGTGCATTCTCGGCGGAATCCCGCGCCACAATGCGAGCGGACTGCCGTTCATGGTTCTCCAGACGCCGCAGTACGTCGCTTTTCTTTACTTCTATAGTTACTACCGGCTGATTCCCACCGACGGGCGCAAGCATCCCGACGACCCGGATCCGTCATTCTTCGGCGATGAAGTGGGCCACTGGGATGGCGACGCGTTTGTGATCGATTCCATCGGGTTCAAGGACACGCAGGTATGGGCGGATGAAAACGGCAGCCCGCACAGCGACGCGCTGCACGTGATCGAACGCTGGACGCGGCCCGACGCGAATCACATCCACGTGGACACCACTATCGAAGATCCCAAGTTTTACACCAAGACGTTCAGCTACGGGAGGACTTGGGAAGCGGGCGCTCCGGGCCAGCGCCTGGAAGAATATTCGTGCGCGGAAAATAACGTGGACCGCGAACACTTGGGATTCGGTCCCGGGCCGATTCGTCCGGACGGAACCCGCGGATACATCAATCCGGCGCCTCTGCCGCCGCCTCCACCAGCACCGGCGCCGATCAAGAAGTAGGTGCTGTCTCGCGATCGTCGGGGACTTCGTGAGCGGGCACTGGATCGCGATCCGGCGCAGCCACGATTCTGCTCAGTTCCCCGCGATCGAGCCACAGCACGCCGCAAGATTCGCACGAATCCACGGCCACGTTCCCGCCGCCTCCATACGGATGCTCGTCCATCTCGTGCCGGCACAGCGGGCAGTGCAGCACTCTCGCGGCGTCGAACTCGCGCGGCGCTTGCGAGCTTCGCGACCAGTATCGGAACTCGCGCAGAACCTGGAGCAGCGGCAGGAATTGCTCCATTTCGAGCAGCATTCCGTGACAGCGCGTGCAGTAAAGCAAATCCTGCGTTTCAATGGACGCTTTTGCCAGCGCCGTTCCGCACACCGGGCAATTGTGCTTGGTGGGGTCGAGCACAATCACGCCTTCTTCATCCGTCGCGGGCGTTGCCTGGCTGCCGCAATAATCGCAAATCATCAGGCCCTGGTCACGCAACAGGCGCATGGGAGCGCCACAGTTCTCGCACGTCATAGCTATGTCATCGGCCGTATTGCGGCAGTTATCCAGGGCGTCACGACCGGGTCCGAAAACGGCTAGTTCGAGATGCGCCCGGGTGTATAGTCGGAACTGAAGTGCAACTCGATCGGGAAACATGCCGCAAAGCGCGCTTAGCGCGTGATGCCCGCTTTGATGGGCGATTCTTCATCGGCGTGCGAACGACCAAGATCTTCTGCCGTCCCATATGCCCGGCGCCGTCTCCGCACGAAAAGAACATCGAATACTATCCCTCCGCCGCGGCTGCCGCCATTACGGGGTTGCGGCCCTGCTTGCGATGCCGTCCCGAATGCGCGCCAGGCACTCCGGCTTGGAATGGCTCGTCGTCTACGGTATCGCGCGCGCTGCGTGAAATTGCCGAAGGGGCGCTGGATGCCGCGGGCGTCGGCGATCTGGCTGGGCGGTTGGGCGTGGGCGACCGGCATCTGCGCCGTCTGTTTCTGGAGCATCTCGGCGCGCCGCCCATCGCCGTTGCGCAAACTCATCGACTGCTCTCCGCCAAGCGGCTCATTGATGAAACTGATTTGCCCTTGCGGACAGTCGCGCTGGCCGCCGGATTCGGCAGTGTGCGGCGCTTCAACCATACGATTCGCGAGACGTGGCAGCAGGCGCCGCGCGAGCTTCGCAAAATGCGGCGCGATCGCGGACCGGGGTTGAGCTTCCGCCTTCGCTATCGGCCGCCATTCGATTGGGACGCGCTGCTTGCATTTCTGGAAGCGCGGGCGATACCGGGCGTCGAGTGCGTGGAGAACCGATGCTATCGGAGGAGCATCGTTGTCGCAGGCGTTCCCGGGGTGATCGAGCTATCGCATGGGGCGTGCGAGGTAATCCTCCAGATCGATCATCCGCGGCCCGAAAGCCTGCTCGGGATCGTCTCGCGCGTGCGCCGGTTCTGCGATCTGGATGCGGATCCAATGGCCATCGCGTCCGCGTTCGCGACCGATGATCTGCTGCGTCCGCTGGCGATCGCGCGGCCTGGTCTGCGCGTTCCTGGCGCTTGGGATGGATTCGAGCTGGGCATTCGCGCGATTCTTGGCCAACAGGTCAGCGTGCGCGGCGCATCGACGTTGGCCGGCCGTTTGGTTGCGCGCTTCGGGCAGCCGCTGGAGTCCGGGCGGTCGGGCGTCACTCACATGTTTCCGCGACCCGGAGATTTGGCCAGCGCCAATCTGGCATCCATCGGCTTGCCGCAAAAACGCGCCGATACTTTGTCCGCATTTTCAGCGGCGGTGGCGAGCGGAGCTTTGGCATTGGACAATTCCGCGACGCCGGACGAGGTTCGCGAGCGGCTGCGATCGATCCCGGGCATCGGCGAATGGACCGCCGAGTATGTCGCGATGCGCGCGTTGAACGATCCCGATGCGTTTCCCGCGGCCGATCTCGTGCTGCTGCGAGCGGCTGGCGTGCATGCGGCTCGAGAACTAAAAGCTATCGCCGAACGCTGGCGGCCGTGGCGCGCTTACGCCGCGCTGCATTTATGGCAGGGAGTGAAAGATGGAAGCCGTTTATACCTGGATGGAAAGCCCCGTCGGAAAGCTGCTGCTGGTGGCTAATGACGGCGGCCTGATAGAGCTTGCGTTTGCAGAAGGACGAACTGCGCCGGTCATCGATCCGGCCTGGGCCGCGGGCGGCGCGCCTTTGCAAGAACCCGTCCGGCAGCTTCGGGCATTCTTCGCGGGCGAGCTGCGCGATTTCGATCTGCCGCTAAAGCCTCGCGGAACCGCGTTCCAACAACGCGTCTGGGAACTCCTGCGCGAGATCCCATTCGGTAAAACACTTTCGTATGGCGAACTCGCACGGCGCGTGGGGAATCCCGCCGCATCGCGCGCCGTCGGCCTGGCCAATGGTTCGAATCCCATCGCTATAGTAGTTCCCTGTCATCGCGTGATCGGAAGCAACGGGAAACTAACCGGCTACGGCGGCGGCCTGGAGAACAAACGCTGGCTATTGGATTTCGAGCGCAGGCAGTTATTCGGCCAGCACCTGATGCACGAACTGAACGGCCATTGATCCTTCGCCGACCGCCGAGGCGACGCGTTTGACGCTGCCCGCGCGGACGTCGCCCACGGCGAACACACCCGGAACACTGGATTCGAGCAGATGAGGAGCGCGCCCGTCGAGGGGCCAGTCCCCATCGAGTTCGGCGCCGGTCTTGATGAACTGTTTGGCGTCCAGCGCCAGACATCCTTTGAGCCAACTGGTGTTCGGGCAGGCGCCCATCATTAGAAACAGATGATGGATCGGACGGGTTTCGCTCGCGCCCGTTGCGGCCTCGCGCCAGCGAATCTGGTGCAAACACCCGTTGCCTTCCAGGGCTTCAATCTCGGTCCGGGGGCGCACCGTGATCTCGTGACACGCTTCGATCCGAGAAATCAGATAGCGGGACATTGTTTGCGAAAGCCCTGGCCCGCGAACCAACAGGTGTACATGTTTGGCATGCGTCGAGAGAAACATGGCGGCTTGGCCGGCCGAGTTCCCTCCCCCAACGACGACCACTTCTTCATCGTCGCAAAGCTGAGCTTCCACTTGGGTGGCTCCGTAATAGATGCCATTGCCTTCGAATTGGGGAAGATTCGGGAGCGGCAGCTTGCGATATTGGGCGCCCGAGGCCACGATGACGCTCCGCGCCTGCACTGTCGCGCCATCGTCGAGCTCGAGGGCGTAGGGCGACTTGGCGCATTTCAACGCCCGAGCCGTTCGCGCGACGGCGATCTGCGCACCGAACTTCTCGGCTTGCACGAAGGCGCGGCCAGCCAGATCCTGTCCGGAAATACCGGTGGGAAATCCCAGGTAGTTTTCGATGCGCGAACTCGATCCGGCTTGCCCGCCCGGCGCATTGCTTTCGAGCACCAGCACGTTCAGCCCTTCAGAAGCCCCATACACCGCTGCCGCCAGACCGCTCGGGCCGGCGCCGACGACGATCAGGTCGTAGACCCCGCCCTCGTCGATGCCCGCATTTAATCCGAAACATTCGGCCGCTTCGGCGTTGCTGGGGTTGCGAAGCACGAGCTCCCCACGGCAGATCAGCACCGGGATGTCCGTCACGCGAACGCCGAATTGATCGAGAATCGCCTGCACGTCGGGATCGCGCTCCACATCGACGTAGGTGTGCGGGTGGCCGTTGCGCGAGAGAAAGGCTCTCAAGCGCAGGGTGTCGCCGGAATGGCTGGATCCGATCAGCAACGCGTCGCCGACTGAATGCGCGACCAGATAAACCCTGCGCAGCAGGAACGCACGCAAGAAAATCTCGCCGAGCGTGGGGTCGGTTTGCAGAATGCGCTGTAAATTCGCCCTTCCGATTTCGAGCAGCGAACTTGCTTCGCGCGCGCGGCAGCGTACCAGGCTGCGCCGGCCAGAGAGCAGATTTATTTCGCCAGTGAAGGATCCGCGGCCGACAATCCGGAGCACAGACTCATCGCTGTTGGGAGTGTTAGTGGATACGGCGATAACTTCGATGCTGCCATCGAGCACGACAAAAATACCGTGCGAAGAATCGCCGAGATCAAAGACGATTTCGCCGGCCTGCACTTGACGCGGCTGGCCGAACGGGCGGAGGCGCGCCAGCTGCACATCATCGAGCACGGGGAACATCGCGTCGAGCTGATCGGGTGTTTCCGCCATGTTCAAACCTGGGCCATCCCGCCATCAACGAATATCTCGCTGCCGGTCATGAAACTGCTGTCGTCCGAAGCCAGGAATACCGCGGCTTGAGCGACTTCATCCGCCAAGCCTAGACGCCCCATGGGAACGGAGGCGGCAAACATATCCTTGCGCTGCCTGGTTTGCTCCTCCGATTGCCCCGCGGGACTGAGTAGCGGCGTATCTATGGGGCCAGGGCTAATCGCATTTACGCGTATTTTGCGCGCCTTCAAGTCCATGGTCCAGGTGCGCGCGAAGGAACGAACAGCGGCTTTGGAGGCGCTGTAGACGCTGGTGGCCGGCAATCCCCTGGACCCGACGACGGAGGCATTCAACAGGATCGATCCGCCGTCGGCGATCAGCGGTAGCGCCTTCTGCACGGTGAAGAGGAGCGCCTTGACGTTGATGCCGAAAATTCGGTCGAAGTCCTGCTCGCGAATCTCGCCCAGGGGAGCGCGCGGCGAGGAGATTCCGGCATTGGCGAAAAGAACGTCGATGCGTCCTTTCTCGCGCCTCACGATTTCATAGAGGCGATCGAGATCCGCCAGGTTCGTCACATCCCCGGCAACGGCCGTGACGCACTTGCCAATTTGCGCAACCGCGGCGTCAAGTTCGCTTTGCCGGCGGCCCGTGATGAAGACGTGAGCGCCTTCTTGGACAAACTGCCGCGCAGTGGCCAGGCCGATGCCGCTGCTGCCCCCGGTGATGACCGCGACTTTTCCCGCTAGCTTCCCCATGATCCGTCCTTCTATTGTAGTGCGACGCTCCAGGGCAGCCGAAGATGCGAGGAATTTGCTCAGCTTACGGCACGGCTTCGAGAGAAGTGCGTTCGGATGTGCGATCGAGTGCTTCGTCGGGGAACAAGGAAATGCCCTTGCGTTGCAAGTATGCGAGCAGCAAACCTACCTGGGTGTGCACGCCGCGCTTGCGATAGAGACTGAGAACATGAACTGATACGGTATGAATCGATCGTCCGAAAATAGCAGCGATATTCTCCTGGGTGTAACCGCGGCAGAGTAGATCCTCCACCTCCAATTCGCGCGGGGTTGGCTCACCGGACGAGGCCTTTGTGTCGCGCACGAACATAGTTCGTTCGTGGGACCGTGACTCAGTTTTTATGGAATTAAGATGAATCAAGTTAAAGTGGCGCACTTCGCATATGCTCCTTGATGTATTGGCTCTCACTTGCCGAGAGCCGGCGTTTGAATAACACCGCCGCTCGTAGAGGGTCGCGAGCAGGACGTGGAGTGTTTTCACGCCAGATCAACGTCGTCGCGACCGAACGGAAGGTGCGTGCCTAGAGAGCTAGGCGACTTACCAGAACTTCTAGTACTCGTGGCTGAAGTGAGAATAGCATCGCATACCTAGGCCGTCAACCACACATTTAGCGACATTTCTTAGCGTTTCATGACATCCGGTTATGCTCCCATGCTCTTGGCGCTGGGATGAAGGCGGTATTGCCTGGGAGCTTGCGCGAATCGGCGTTGAAAGGCGCGGACGAAACTGGAGTGGTGTCCATAGCCGACGGCATGGGCAATTTCCTTGATCGAAAGGTTACTCACTGTGAGAAGCTCGGCCGCTTTCTGGAGTCTTCGTTCCACCAATAGACCGCCCAACTGAAAGCCCGTCTGCCGCTTGAATAGCCGCTGAAGATGAGTCGGGCTGAGAGACACTTTGGCCGCCAAATCCTGGATGGAACACGATGGTTGCTGTTCCATCACCTCGATCACCTGACGAAGACGCCGTTCTGTGAGCGACGAAGTCAAGTTCTCCATGTCCGTGTTCCAAAGAAAACGAGTCGGGACAGCTTTCAATAAAGGTCTCCTGGATAAGACTCGATCAAAGTTACTCGAAGGTGAGGAACTCTTATCAGAGTCAAATTTGTTTGGACGCGGCGATTCGGCGTTTATATTACTAACGTGACTTCTAGGCGTACTGGAGCTAAGCTGAAAAGCTGATGCTAACATGCGCGGGTAACCGTGTCAAAGCGAAAAATCGTGCGTGTCGGGTGTCGGTGGTTTACTTTGCGTGGACGGCGATTCCCGCAGCGGCATCCTGATAAACAACGCGGCCGGCGAAGATGGTCATTTCGCATTTGAGGTTCTTGATATCAGGAGCAGGCATGGTGTAGAGATCGTGATCCCAGACGGCGATGTCAGCATCCTTACCCGGCTCGATGGTTCCGACTTTGTCCTCAAGAAACAACTGCCGCGCGGCCCACGAGGTATACGAGCGCAGCGCGGTGTGGAC
Organism: Bryobacterales bacterium; assembly: GCA_963772905.1. Lineage (GTDB taxonomy): Bacteria > Acidobacteriota > Terriglobia > Bryobacterales > Bryobacteraceae > Palsa-89. Next base: position 1,041,420 of record CAVYZD010000004.1, read on the forward strand.
ATCGATTGCTTCCGCCGTCCCAAAGGGATGCGAGCCATACACGCCTTTCAGCGTCTCGCGCTCGATGGAGGCCCAAATTCCGTAACGCGCCGGATAAGGCGTCACGAAATAATCGGAACCTCCCGTCCAACGGATGCCTCTGGCCAGCCAGGTCTTGAAGGGTTCCAGGCGCTGCGAACGTGCGGGACCGAAATTGCCGGCGTAGGTGTCGCCGATCCACCACATAAACGGCGCCTGAGCTTCGGGGTAGCCGGCGTCGTATGTCCTTTGTAAGGACGCCATCACGTCCATGGCGTGATCGGTTGGAATGTTGGCGTGAATGATGCTATGGCGCAGTCCGTGCGTGGGCTTTTCCTTTAGGACTTCGGCGTAGGTATCGACCACCCAGTCGATCGCGCGGTCGCCAATGGCGTGCGTGCCGATGTGAATGCCGGCCTGATGGAACAAGCGGACCATCTGGCGATAGACTGCAGGATCCGTTGCCGGGTAGCCCACGTTCGTTCCGTCGATTTCGGTGCGGTTCTTGTTCCAAGGCTGACGCATCCAGGCCGTCCGCGCGCCGCCGCTGCCGTCCATGAAGATCTTTGCGCCGCCCGAAAACAACAGGCCATCGCCGAGCGAAGCAGGAGGCTTGGGTAGCGCGGTCATGACCGCCAGAGCCGCGCGCGCGGATTCCATGGTGTGGCCCGAATCCCACAGCACGAAGATGCGCTCGTCCAATTTGCCTTGATCCAGAAGTTCGCGGTAAGCGTCCCAGGTGGGTTTCGTGAGTGCCGCGTCCTTGACGGCGGTCATGCCTTCGCGATGCAGTCCTTCGATGGAATGCAGGATGCCCCGGCGCCATTGATCATCGGTGGTAGGCGGAATCAGATTGACGACCAAGTCCTTGGCCGCTTCTTTCAACACGCCGGTTGGATTGCCCTGCGCATCGCGATCGATGGTGCCCGCGGTTGGATCGGGCGTGGCGGCGGTGATATGGGCGAGCTTCAGGGCGTAGCTATTCGCAACGCCATAGTGACCGGTAGTGTGCATGAGCCACACCGGATTGTTGGGCGTGACCTTGTCCAAATCGGAAGCCAGCAGGTAACGCCGCTCGGCCAGCTTGCCTTCGTCCCATCCGGCTCCCACCAGCCATTCGCCGGGTTTGAGCGTAGCGGCCTTTTCGCGCAGCTTTTCGAGCGCGTCGCTGACGCGTGAGATGTCGCTGAGCACGACGTGAAACATCTCGTCCACACCGCCGTCGGCGAAGTGGCCGTGCGTGTCGATCAAGCCGGGCGTTGCGGTGAGACCGTGCAGATCGATGACGCGCGTCGCGGGGCCGGCGCGCCGCTGGATCTCGGCGGTGGTCCCGGTGGCGACGATTTTGCTCTTGGCGATGGCGACCGCTTCGACGATGGAGTCCTTCGCGTCGACAGTCAAGATCTTTCCGTTAATCAGGATCAGGTCGGGAGTTTGCGCGGAGGCGATCCTCACAAAGGCAAGAAGCAGCCAAGCGGCTGCGGAAGGAAGAAGTTGACGATTGGTCATTCGCACGCGTCGGTCACGCAAATCGATTCTAGCGTACGGCCCATGGGCGGAGCGGGAAGCCCGGCGGCCGTCATCAATTTACGGATCAGCAGCCCGGTTTCCGGATGCGGGATAGCCGATTGCACGCCGACCCGAACCAGCCCATCGGCATAATCCACGGGCAGCCAGGTGTGAACCACCAATTTCGCGCTGCCCCGGTTGTCGGTGTTGCCGTAATCGCGGATGTCGAGCCGGGCGCCATGGTCCACCAGAACCTGCACCACGTCGGACCGTCCCTTGTGCGCGGCACCGTGGAGCGCGGTGCGTCCTGTGTCGGCCTGCGCGTTGGGATCGAGCCCCAGATCCAGCAGCATCTTCACCGCTTCGAGCGTGCTGGCGGGCGACCACTCGTAGGTGATCCCCTCTACCCAGCCGATTCCAGCAGCCACCTGCAGGGCCGTCACGTGCAACACCGTGTCGATCTTCGGATCGGCGCCATGTGCAAGCAGAAGCTTCATCAGGACGATGTCGCCGGATTGGGAGGCGCGCAGAAAAGCGGTTGCGCCGTTCTCATCCAGCCACTGGTTGGTGAAAACCGTGCGGGTCTCGGTGCTATCTTTCATCCGCGCATTCACGTTGGCGCCTTTGTCGAGAAGCAGCTTGATGAAATCCAGATGATCCATGTCGGCTTTGCGGACCGGATAATCGCCCGATTCGATGTTGCGGTTGTCGGTGGCGAGATACAGCGGCGTCCATCCGCCTTTGTTGGCGAGATTCACGTCGGCGCCGTGTTCCAGCAGGAATGCTGCGAGCTTGTAGTATCGATTTTGCGTCGCGACTAGCAACGGGCTCCAGCCATAGGCGGTTACTTGGTTCACATCCGCGCCCGCAGCCAGCAGCGCTTTCACGGAATCAAGATCGTTGGAGCGAACCGCGTAGACCAGCGGCGTCAGGCCACCGCCGTCTTTCGGGGGCGGCTTTCTCGAGAATCCAAATAGAAACGCCGCGTCGTCTGCCTGATCGAGTCCCTCAGCTCCTGCGGCTCCGCCGGAGCCTGCGGCACGACGTGCCGGCACCTTTGGGATCAGGCTAGTGGTGCCAACCGCGCCTATCTGTGGCGTAGGTATCCCGGCAGCCAGCGCCGCTGCCAGCGCGGCGACCTGCTTTCGCGGATCGTTGGATTTTCCGAGCGCCGGCCCTCGTCCGCGCTCCGCCGCATTGGATTGAGCCTTGATATCCGCGCCATGCTGGATCAGCAACTGGATGGCGGCGGCGTGGCCCTCGTCGGCGGCCCACATCAATGGAGTGGTGCCGCGCAGGGTGTCCTTCGCATTCACGTTCGCGCCGTGATCGATCAGCACTTTGATCGCATCGACGCTGCCGGTGCGCGCTGCCACCATGAGAGGCGATCGCCCCAGGGGTAGCTGCTCATTCGCATCGGCTCCAGCTTTCAAAAGCGCTGCGATGACGGGCGCGTCGCCGTTGATACAAGCCAGCCACAGGGGCGTTGAGCCTTCGCGATTCGCGGCTTTGGGGTTGGCGCCGGCGCGAATCAGAAGATCGACCATCGCTTTATCGGATCGGAAAACGGCCCAATGCAGCGCGGTGGCCCCATCGGCCTGCGGCGCATTCACATCGGCATGTTGCTGGACCAGCTTTTCTACGGCGGCCCGGTCCTCGCGCATCATAGCATCGGCGACGTCGGAGCTACCAGCAGCGCTCAGGACCCCAGCCACGACGCAGAGCAACACGAGGATGCTAGTCCGCTTCATCCAGTTTCTCTACAGATTCGTCAGCCGGCCCGTGCTGTCGCCGATGCTGTCCTGGTGAATGCCGTACATATCGAGCAGGCTCAGGAGCAGATTACCGGTGGGCACGGTCTTGGTGGGATAGGCGAGATGACGTCCCCCATGGAGCTTGCCGTTCAGTCCGCCGACCAGCACATTCGGCACGTCGTAGTGCACATGCTGGTTGGAGTTCCCCATGTTGCTGCCGTAGAGCACCAGCGATTGATCCAGCAGTGTCCCGGCGCCGTCGCGCGTTTTCGACAGCTTATCGATGAGATGGGCCAGCATCTTCACGTGATACTGGTTGATCTTCGACAACTCGTCGATGCGCTTCGGATCTTCGCCGTGATGCGAGCCCCCATGGAATCCGACGGTGGGCGCTTCGCATTCCGGGTACGTACGGCCGGTGAGGTCGCGCGCAAACAGGAGCGTGCCCACGCGCGTAATGTCCGCCTTGAAAGCCAGCGTCAACAGATCGAACTGCAGCTTGATGTGTTCGTCAAAGGTTTGCGGCACACCAACGGGCACGCCCATATCGGTGGGCGCCGTCGCGGAAGCCTTCATTGCGATCTGGAGCCGCCGCTCGATCTCGCGGACGTCTTCGGTGTACTCGTCCAGCCGGTTGCGATCGTCCGCGCCAACATCGCTGCGCAGACGCGAAAGGGTGCCGGTCAGTGAATCCAGAATGCTTTGGTCTCGCTTGCGCCGAGCGACCCGCTGCTCGGGCGTACTGCCGTCGCCGAACATGCGCTCGAACACCACCTGCGGATTCAGTTCCATCGGCAGAGGCTGGGTGGGCGTGGACCAGGAGATCGTGTTGGTGTAGGTGCAGCTGTAACCCTCGCCGCAGTTACTCGAATTCGCGCCGGGATCTTCCACGGCTAGCTGCATGGACGGCATCAGGTTGTCGCGGCCGATTTTTTCCGCGATGATCTGATCGATCGATTTTCCGGCCCTCACATCGGCGCCGGCGGTCTTCTTGGGTTTGTCCGCGCATAGGAAACAAGCAGCCACCCAATGATCGGCGCCGGTCGCACCCGGAGGCGGCTCAGCCGAACGGCAATGCAATCCGCTTAGAATCACCGTGCGATCGCGAAACGGCTCCAGCGGTTTCCAATTGAAGGGAAGAACGGCGTCCAATGCGCCCTCGGTACTGGGGACCCAATACGCGCCGGGAGCCATGCCATGCGGCACAAAGCAGCCGACAAATCGTGGCTTCGGCATAGCCGCGGTTTGCGCCAGCAGAGTGGCGGCCGGAACCATCGCTTCCAAAAACGGCAGCGCCAGTGTGACGCCGCTTCCCTTGAGAACCGTCCGGCGCGAAATGTGCTTCTTGGTGATAAACATCGTCGCTGTTTCTCCTGCTAACGTGCTGCCCGCTGATCGGCCGCAGCCGCGGATTTCGTGTTCATCTGGAATGGCTCGCTCTTCACGATACCCAAGACGATGGAAGTGAATTTGTAGTTACTGCCGGCCGAATCGCGCGCGATGGAACGCACCAGCGGCATGTCCTGGTACTCAACGCCGCGGCCCAGCGCATAGGTCAGCATCTTCTCGGTAACCACACGAACGAACTGATCGGATCGGCGCACCAGCACCTCGCGCAGACTCGCCACGCCATCCACTTTGCTGCCGTCCACCAGGACGCCGCTGGCATCGATGGGGCTGTCGCCATCCTGCGTACGCCAGGTGCCGACCGCGTCGAAGTTTTCGAGCGCGAGCCCGATCGGTTCGAAAATCTTGTGGCAGGACGCACAAACCGGATTCACGCGGTGCGCTTCCATGGTCTGGCGCATGGTGGGAGGCTTCGAGTTGCCGGTGGAATCTACCGGTTGTTCCTTGAGCGTCGGGACGTTGGGCGGCGGGTCCGGCGGGCTGACCCCGAGAAACGTCTGCAGGAACCATTTGCCTCGCGTGACGGGCGATGTGCGCGCCGCATTCGACGTCTCGGTCAACAGCGCGCCCTTGCCGAGCAGGCCGCGGCGCATGTCGAGGTCAGCAGGCAAGGTCACTTCGCGGAACTGGGAGCCATAGATGTTCGGAATCCCGTATTGCTTCGCCAGCCGCTCGTTGACGAAGGTGTAATTCGCGGTCAGCAAATCCAGAATGCTGCGATCTTCGCGGACAATACTGCCGAAAAACAGCTGCACTTCGTTCTGGTAGGCCGCGCGCAGGTTGTCGTCGAAATCGGGGAACAGATTCACCACCGGCTCGCTGGTCTTAAGGGATCGCACGCCTAGCCACTGGCCGGTGAAGTTGGTAATGAACGCTTCCGATTTGGGGTCGGCCAGCATGCGCCGGACTTGTTTCTCGAGAACCGCCGGGTCCTTGAGTTTGCCTTGCGCGGCGAGGTCGATCAACTGGTCGTCGGGAACGCTGCTCCACAGGAAAAACGACAGCCGGGAAGCCAGCGCCAGATCGCTAATGCGGTAGCTGCTTCCAGCGGCGAGGGCGGCAGGTTCCGGCTCTCTTCGATATACAAATTCGGGATCGGCGAGCACGCGCTGCAGCGCCACCTCGATGCCATCATCGAAACTTCCGCCGTCGCGCCGTCCGGCGTTATAAAACTCGCCCAACGTCGCCAGATCCGCGGGCGTGGCAGGGCGGCGATAGGCGTGCTTCGCAAGCGTTGAAAGGATGGTGCGGGCGCAAGGCGCTTCCTCGCGTGCGGTGGCTGGCCGGCAAACGAAAATCTTCTCGCGGCTCGCCGTAGCGCTGGCGCCGGCGGCTTTGTAGGGGCCTTCAATCCACACCTGGCCGACGTGCGGATAAAACTGAAAGCCCGGAATTGAGCCCGGCGTATTCATGGTCCTCTCAAACGGCTTATTCAGTTCGCTGCCCGGCACGTCGTTAGTGGCGAGGAATGCCACGCCGACCGTGTGCAAGCCTGCCTTGACCGGGATGCGCTCCGTGGAGCGGCCCATGCCGGTAGTGGTCGAAATTTCCTTGTCCCAATCGAACAGCTTCACCCGCGCGCCATCCACGGTGACTTCGAGCTTCTCTCCCTTGACGCCGCCGAGCACGGCCTGGAAATATCCGGTGACGCCTTTCACTTTGAACGAATATTCGCCATCGGCGGGGAATTGATATTTGATCAGGATGCCTCCGCGCGTCCCGAACGGCAGCCCCACAATGTGATAATTCTGAGCCGTATCCGCAGGCACCTCGAAGACGGCCTGCGACGGCGCCGAGACATCGCCAATCGCGAGACGGCTGATTTTTCCGGCGGCCGAAAGATAGGCTTCCATCAGCGCCGGCGACAGCGTCAACGCACCCGCGATGTTGTCGAACCCGTGCGTGGAATCGTCGGGAGGCAGGAATTTCGTCGCGTCCACCTGGAGCGCCAGCACGTCGCGAATCGCATTCGTATATTCGGTGCGGTTCAAGCGGTGCATACCGGGTGGAGTCAAGTTCGGGGCCGCGTCACGATCCAGCTCTTTTTCGAGATACGAGATCATGGACTCCATCACCGGCCCGTCCGGACGCCGCATGCCCGAGGGAGGCATCATTCCGGCGCGCAGTTTCCGCACCACTTTTTCGCCGATCTCGGCGTGGTCGCGCAAGTGGGCGAGATCGAGCTGATCGAGCATCAGTCCGCCCGTTTTCAAACGCTGATTGTGACAGGGAACGCAGTATTGGTCGAGCAGGGCGCGCTCGGAGACCGCGGATGCCGCAGCAACCGTGGAAACTGTGGCCGCTTGCTGCGCGCGGGCGGTTTTAAGACAAGCCGGGGCAGCGACGATCGCAAACACAATCGCGAGCCTAATCCTGTTCCCTGGCACTCTAAGTAATGTAATCAATAGTTTCACCGGACACAAGCCCCCTGGCATATCAGCGGCGACGGGCGCCGACGGGCTTGACACATTGGGTCGGAGATTCTAGCCTCAAGAAGTTGTTGCGGAGGCGGAATGAGAGCGATTTACGGTGTTGCCGGTCTGGTTGTGATAGCGGCGATGGCCAACGGACAGGCCGACGATTACCGCGGCGGATGGCGAACCGACAAGGGTGAGGCGCACACTTACGAGTTCTCCATCCGGGGCGACACAGTGCGGGGCATTTACTGCACGTATTGCGCGGATGCGACGACTCTGGCTTTCGTCGATGGGAAATTAGGAGCCGATGGCCTCACCTTCGTCGTCACGCACGTGAATGCGGATGGCAGCACTGCGTATCAGGAAAACGAGAGAGCCCGGTTCGATCGCGGCACTCTGATCGTGACTGGAGAATCGCATGGCCGAAAATTCGAACGCATCTTAGTTAAAGATCCCAGGGGTCCGGACCCGCTGCCGGTGATTGTGTCCAAGATCCCGGGGCCTCCGGTTCCGGCCGTGGCGATCAACCAGCAAGGCTTGGGGGGGCCGCAGCCGCGCTATATTCAACCGGGGCCATGGAAGTCGGCGCTGACCGAGAAAGACGTCATCGGCGTTTGGCTGGGATTTGGCGTAGGCGCGCCCAAGCAGTATTTCATTATTCGCAAGGTCGGCGACAAGCTTCGAGGAATGGTGTGCGGAACTTGCGACAACACCTATACCATGGCCGCGCTGGATGACTTCGAGATCCAGGGCGACGTTCTGAAGTTCAATATCCTGCACGAGGACTGGGGCGACGGAGAAGTGCCGACCTTCTATAAGCACGTCACCGCTCACATCGGATGGAATGAGATGCGCTGCACTACCGCGGTGGACCATCAGGCGCCGACTCCCGCGCGACCCAGACCGTCGGGTTTCGTCCCCGGTTTCTCACTCACGGGTCCAATTGCGATTGACGCCACAGCCGGCAATGAGTGGCCGGAATGGCCACCACGGAATACGTCGCTACCGCATTAGTGATTTACTTCGCCGGACCGCCGCGGGGAGGAGCGGGTGGAAGCGTGCCGCCTTCGGCAAGGATCTTCATATTCCCGAGTGCCCGTGTGAAGAACGCAGTCTTTTGCGCCTTGTCCTTTTCGCGCGCCGCATCGTCGGCGAGCATCGAGTTATCGAAGACCAGCGTGTAGACCAACTTCGACGTCGTGGCAGTTACCGGTCTCGCCTCGAGTGTGCCGTGATAAAGATTGTACGGTCGGCCTTCCTTGACCGTCTGCGTGTAGGTGTATGAAAGTTCCGTCTTCCCAACCAGAACCTCGCCGCCGACGGACCGAACCGTGCCGAATTCGCCATCCTTGCCCGAGGTGATGGTGCACGGGATCTGAAACCACTCGCCGATATCGCAATACTTGCCGACGCGCTTCCAGACTTCGGCGGCGGGGCGGTTGACCGTGATTTCCAAAGGAATGGACACATAGGTAGGATTGGCCACCACGGTGCTCGCGGGCGCGGCGGAAGTCTGCGACCTAGCCACGTTTGCCAAGCAGACGATCGCGATCGCACTCCCGGCAGCGGTCTTTAAAATGTGATTCCTCATCGGTTTCTTTCCTCCAACACGACAGGGTTAGGATACTATAATCTTCACATCATGCATCGGATCATCCCGTTGTGCTGGATTGCGTTGCTGTGCGCACAGAGCGGCGGGACAATCACCGGCACTGTGGTCGATTCCGATGGCGAGCCCGTGGCGAATGCACAGGTGCAGGCGACGAACACGAACACGAAAGCGATCTACAAGACCGCCGCATCTGAGAAGGGCCACTACACGCTGGCAACGCTGCCGCCAGGTACGTACGATCTTTCCATCAGCGCTCCGGGATTTTATCCGAATAACCGGCAAAATCTGACCGTGAGCGCGACGGAACCGCAGCGCCTGGATGTTCGTCTGCTCGAATACCAGTTGGGCACGCTGGGCGACGGGCGGGAGTTCAGAGCGCAGCTCATCAGTCCGCACACCGCACCAACGGGCGAAACGCCGCGAGCCGCCGATGGCAAGCCCGACCTCTCCGGCGTATGGTTTGCACAACGAACGCTGGACGCTGGCAAGCCGGAGCCTCTTCCTTGGGTGGAACCGCTGCTGCGCGAACGGGCCGCGAACAACTCCAAGGACGCTCCCGGTGCGCATTGCCTGCCGCGCGGCATCACCAACGCCGGGGCTCTGTTTCCCTACAAACTGGTTCAAACGCCGATGCTGCTCGTGATGCTGTTCGAAGACGACATCCCGAGTCATCGCCAAGTCTTCTTGGATGGACGCGGCCATCCCAAAGATCCGAATCCGTTATGGATGGGACATTCCATAGGGCATTGGGAAGGCGACACGCTGGTGATCGACAGCGTGGGCTTCGACGATCGGTCCTGGCTCGATTTCCAGGGCCATCCGCATACCGAAAAGATGCACGTGATCGAACGCTTACGGCGGCCCGATCTGGGTCACCTGGAAATCGAGTTCACCATCGACGATCCGGGAGCTTATGCCAAGCCCTGGAAAATCACGCGAGTTTCGGAGCTCGATGTAGGCGATGATATCGGAGAATATGTTTGCACCGAGAACGAAAAAGATGCAGGGCACATGGTTGGTAAGTGACAGCCGATGCTAACCGCGCTATTGCATGTACCCACTGATCCACTTCTCCAGCAGCGCCGCGATTGCGAGACTATTCTTTTCGATCATGAGCATGTGACCGTTGCCATGAATTCCCTGCTCTTCCAGCCGCAGGTGAGTTGTGCGGACGCCGGCTTGCGTGAGGAAGCGGGCGGTGCAGTGATCATAGGGCGCGTGATACGACGCCTCGGCCGTAACCACCAGAACCGGAATGCCCTGCAAATTCACAAGGCGGCGCGGCGGATCGGCCTGGCTCCAACAGCGTGCTAAATCCGGCGAGTCGGCTTTCGATTGCTGCACGATCGCAAGTTCGTCGGGGCTTTTTGCCGGCGGCGCGTAGGTGATGGGAATGTCCGTTAGTCCCCAGGCCCGATTTTTGTTTTCATCGAAAACGGCGTCGCGGAAAGGCGGTCCACTGGGTTCCATCGCGACGATCGCCTTCACAGCTTTCGGGCGCGCATCGGCCAGCAGCCAGCCAAATGCTCCCGATTGGGAGTGCGTAATCAAAATCGCCGGGCCAATTTTGTCGAGAAGTGCCGCGCCAGCCGCCTGCACCAGCGTTTGAGTTTCCACGGCATTCTCCAGGCCCTCGACTTGCGTTGCGTAAAACGCATCGAACACTGGATCGCCCTGACGGCCTTTGTTCTCGCCATCGCCCGGCCATTGTGTGTGTTTTAGAGCCTGCGGCCAGAGGTGCTCGATTTCAGGCGCGGTGAACCGTTGCGCTACCCAATCCGGCGGCCTCATCTGCAACGGCCCATTCACGCCAGGATGCCAGGGCGATCGCCCGCGCGCAGGCTGATCGACGAGATAGACCACGTACCCTTGATTCAGAAAATAGTCCGCCCACCCCGCGCGGCCATCAGGCGTTCCCATCCAATTGGTCGCAGTCTGGCCCGCGCCGTGAAAAAACACCAAGGGATACTTTTTGACAACCTGATCCGGGCGAAGTACCTCGACATACATTTGCCCGGCCATCACTCGATGGGCGGGGTCGCCCGCGTACTTGCCGCCAATGTAGAAATAGTCGCGCGTTGCAAGCGCGTGCTGGCCGAAGGCTGGCAGGAATCCGGTGATCAGAGCTACCGCGAGAGTGGCCAGCCGACTCATTCTTGCCTATTTCACCATGCTCATGGCTTTCATCACGTCCGCCTTGGTCTGCGGAGCCGCCGAGGTGTGCACGTTGATGTACCGGTCGTAATCCAGGTTGAGCTTTGCGAGCACGGGGACCAACGCCTTCACGTGATCGTTGGCGGGTTCACCGGGAATCACCGAGAAGTCCCCCTGGAAAATTACCTTTTCCTTGGGAATGTACGCGATGATCAGCCCGTTGGAGTGAGGCGCCGGATAGATGTGATACATCTCAACGACTCGGGTGCCATCGGAGTAAACCTTCTTCTCTTCGACGGTTTCGAATTTCGCTTTCTTCGGATTCTTGGCGAGGGTGTCGGCCATGAGCGTTCGCGGCGTGTTGAGCGCGCCCGATAGAAACGCCTCATTGTTCTTCTGCGTGATGATGGTCGCGCCTTCGGCCACCAGCACAGGCAATCCTCCGGTGTGATCGGCATGAGGATGCGTGTTCATGACGTAGCGGATCGGTTTGTTCGGAATCAGCTTCTTCGTTTCGGCGACGTAGGCGAGGGCGCGCGCCTCGGATTGGCCGGCCTTCGAGCATCATGATGTAGTCCTTGAATTCGACGATCACCGAATCGTAGCTGCCGGGCCCGGTGGTGAGCCGATACAGGCCGTCGCCAAGCTTTTCGGAGGTGACATTCATCGGCCCGGGAGCCGGAGGTCCGCCGCCCGGTCCGCGACCCGCGGGCGCCGGGACCAGCGTGGCGACGTCAGAGGGATTCGCCTTGGCAGCAGTCACGTCGACTTCAAAGAAGGGCCAACCGCCGCGCGTCTGCACGATTTTCGAAGGCGCCATGACGCCGCCGAAGTCTTTCCAGCCGATGTAAGTGGCGACGATGTGCATGTCGCCCATGATGTTCTCGCCGAGCCATGTTTCCACGCGATCCAGCATGTGCTTGTCGTTCACATAGCCGTTGATGACGTAGCTCTTTCCCGAAGGCGCTTTCACTGCCGGGCTCCAGGTCAAGACAGTGTATTTCTTGCCGTCTACCTTGCGATGGCTCAGCGTAGCGTTGTTCTCAGCGGCCCCTTTGAGAAATCCCCAGGGCGTGATGTAGAACTCGAGCGAGCCGGCCCAGGGTTGCGAGACGTCGGCCTGCTGCGCAGTGACCTGCTGGAAGAAGACGCCGGGCGTGATGGTGGTCGAGCCGCCCGGACCAATATTGTTGGTGGTTCCGGTGTGCCGGGACGCGGGGGCGGTGAGGTCGATCACGCGGACGTAGTTATTGATGGGCCGCATTGGATCGTGCGTCCCTTTGCAGATCATGTCACTGGCGTTGGCGCCGCACTGCTGGAATGCGACGTCCTTGGCCGAGCCTGAGTACGTGATGGATTTTACGTCGCCCAATGCCTTTTGCGCGTCGGCGATCACGGTCTTCGCATCCTGCGCCAGGGCGATCCCGCTGAGGAACGCGAGGCAGACATTCACTAGAGCAATTTTCTTCAGCACAGCATCTCCTTATGCGGGATTGCGAGGTGGAACGCACCCGTCCTGAGTATTCTATATCGAGCGGATGCCTCTTGGCTCTTTCCGGATCCGGGCCAATGCTAGCATGAGTCGGTGATCGCAATCGGACATGTGGAAGCGCTGTTCCGGTATCCCGTCAAGTCCATGGGCGGCGAACGGCTCGACGTCGCTGAGATGGGTTGGCATGGCATCGAGGGTGACCGGCGCCTGGCATTCCGGCGGATTGAAGATCGCAGTGGATTCCCCTGGCTGACAGCTGGCAAGCTTCGCGATCTGGTGCTCTTTGTTCCCGAGCGTGAAGAGGGTGCGCCGGAAGATCTTCCCTCGCATGTTCGCACACCGGATGGCCGGGTGATGCCCGTTTTCTCGGAGGAGTTGGCCGCGGAGGTGGGACGCCGCTACGGGGCTCCGGTGCAAATGATGCAGATGAAGCATGGCGTCTTCGATGATGCGAGCATCTCGGTGATCGCCTCCTATACAGTGTGCGAGATCGGTCGGCTGGCAGGGCTGATCCCGGATGTGCGGCGATTTCGGCCGAATGTCGTTGTTCGATTGCTGCAACCGGGTCCGTTCCAAGAGGACGAGTGGGTAGGCGGAGTGCTGTCCTTCGGCGAGGGCTGCGACGCTCCGGCGATTGCGGTTACCAAGCGCGACGAACGCTGCGCGATGTTGAACCTGGACCCCGATACGGCAATTCCAACTCCGGCGATGATGAAGGCGGTGGTTCGTGCGAATGATAACAACGCGGGAGTCTACGCTACGGTTATTCGTACAGGCCGGCTGATGGCGGGACAGTCCGTTTTCCTGCGTAAGAAGGAATTCGTATAATCCAGCTTATGAAAGGCATTTGCCCGCTGATTTTGCTTGCAAGCGCGGTCTTGGCTCAGCAAGCGCCGGTTGCGCTGAAGCCGGGCCTTTACGCCACGTTCAACACATCCAAGGGGACGATCGTCGCGGTGCTGTACGAAAAAGACACTCCGGCATCGGTGAAGAATTTCGTAGAGCTGGCGCAGGGAACGAAGGCCTGGCGCGACCCGCAGACTCGCGCGATGGTGAAGCGGCCGATGTACAACAACATCACGTTTCACCGGGTGCTACGCGGGCAGATGATCCAATCGGGCGACCCCACCGGCACCAGCGCGCACAATTGCGGCGTGACGGTTCCCGATGAGACGCGTTTGGGGCTGCAGTTCGATCGCGCCGGACGCCTGGCCGTTGCCAACAGCGGTGAACCGGACTCCGGGGGCTGCCAGTTCTTCATCACTGACGATTTGGTTCGGAGCTGGAATCAGCAATACACGATTTTCGGACAGGTTGTGTCCGGGATGGACGTGGTGGACGCGATCAGCCACGCGCCGCTGCATGGCGATAAACCGGTGGAACCAGTGAAGCTGATTAGCGTGACGATTTCCCGGGTTGCGAAGGAAAAATAGCGCCTGTTTAAGATTTCCTAGCGGCCCGCGACTTCCGCAACCGGGAGGCCCTTGGCCTTCATCAGCGATTCCAGCAGCGCCACGGTTTTGGGGAATGCATCGGGACCGCCCCGGGCGCCGCCGGCTCCGCGCGCGACATCGAGAGGTGTATGGCCGTTGGCGTCCTTGGCCGTGAGGTCGGCGCCGTTGGCGACCAGGAATTCGATGAACTTGTCGAAACCGTGTTGGGCTGCGCCGTGCAGAGCGGTTTCATTGGGAACCGCGTTCGGGCCGGGCATTTGACTGCCACGGTGGGCGGCCTGTTGTGCGATGCGTGCGCCCACGCTCTCACCTGCGCCGAAAGCCCTGCCGCTTCCGGGGCCGCCGAAGCCCAGGCTGAGGTCGAGGACCGAACGGGCGTTGACGTTCGCGCCCGCCTTGACCAGCAGATCCATAGTGGCGAGCACTCCCGCATCTGTACGGTTGCGTCCACGCGTGACGCGCGAGCCATAATCGACTCCAGCAGCGGCCATCAACGGCGTGATGCCTTCCTTGCTTGGCAGATCGACCAGCGCTTTGTACTCAAGCAGTAGCGCGGTGAACTTGTCGTCACCGCCACGGGCCGCGCGCAATAACGGCGTCGCGCCTTGGGCGAGCATGGTGTCTCCGCCGCGATCCTGCGGCACGTCGCGATACGGCGGACGGCGTTTCAACTGGATATTGGGATTCGCGCCCTTTTCGAGCAGCATGCGGCCAACATCGACGGCTGTGAGCTTATCCGGACTCGGGAGGACGGCGACCGCACCGTTGCCTTTCGTCGGAAGCGTGCTGACATCGGCCGCCATGTAAATCGGCGAGCGGCCGAACAGATCCCACTTGTCGAGATCGGCGCCACCCTGAACGAGGACAGCGGCAGTGTCGAAATGCATGTTCTCGAGCGCCAGCAGCAGCGGCGTTTCGCGATCCGGATCTTCGGAATCGGGATCGGCTCCCGCGGTGAGCAGGTTTTGAACGCAGGCAGAGCAGCCCTCGCGCGCGGCGTAGTGCAGCGGCGTGAATCCGCCCTTGTTCATGTCTTTCGGGCGAGGCTCCTGAATGATTTTGCGCTCCCACTGATTGACCTTGCCGTGATCGTTCAGGTTCGCGCCCTTCGACGCGAGGTACTTCACCATGTCAGCCTGGCTTTGCGCGGCGGCCCACATGAGCGCGGATTGCCCGCCCCAGTTTTCCTTGAGGTTGATGTCGGCGCCCGCGTCGAGAAGCGTTTTCGCCGCGTCAATCTTGCCAGTGCGCGCGGCGGCCATCAGCGGAGTTTCGCCGTTGGGAGTCCTGAAGTTTGGATCGGCGCCGGCCTTGAGGAGCGCTTCGAGGATGGGCGCGGAGCCGATGATCGCGGCTTCGGTTATGGCCGAGGTGCCGAATTGGTTGGCCAGTTTGACGTTAGCGCCAGCTTTGATCAGCGCGCGGACCAGTTCAAGATCGTTGTTCGATGCCGCGTACATGATCGCGGTAGCGCCGTCCGCACCGGCCGCATTGACATCAGTGCCCTTCGCGGTCAAAAGGTGCATGGCCGCGATGTGGTCGCCCGATTCGGCTGTTTCCAGCAGCGAAGGACCGCCGGCGAACGCGATCGACGCGCCGGTCAGCAGGACTGCAACGGCAGCCGCGAAGATACGCATGGTCTAGAGCTCCGAGAGACCGTCGACGCCGTCGCCGATGGATTTCACCGGGATCTCATTGCGCTGCAGCAGCGTGAGCAGCAGCTCGCCGTGGCGCGAATCCTGCGGGTACTTCAGGTGCTGGCCGCCCTTGATCTTTCCGTTGGCGTGTCCAAGAATCGCGGACGGCAGCGGATCGTTGTTGTGCTTATCGCTGTTGCTCATGTCGCTGCCGAACAGAATCGTCGAGTGATCCAGCACGGTGCCGTCGGCTTCCTTGGTGGCTTCGATTTTTTTGATGAATCCAGCGAAAACTTGTGTGTGGTAATTCTGAATCTTCACCAGCTTGTCCATCTTCTCGGGGTTGTTGCCGTGATGCGATAACGGATGGAAGCCCTCGGAAATGGCCAGGTTGGTGTAGGTGCGCATGCTAGCTTCGTGATCCATGGAGAGCGTGATCACGCGCGTGATGTCGGCCTGGAACGCAAGCGCCATCAGATCGAACATCAGCTTGAAATATTCGGTGAGATCGTTGGGGGTGCCGATGGGCGCATCCGGAATCACGAGCTCGGTATTGTGCGCCTTCTCGGCCATCTGGACGCGGCGCTCGATTTCGCGCACGGAATCCATATAATCGCCGACCACGTTGCGGTCGCCGACGCCGAGGCTGGCTTGCAGGCGCTTGGCCTGGGATTGCACGCGATCGAGGATGCTGCCGGTTTCCGAAAGGATTTGGGCGCGTTCCTGATCGGTGTCGCCCTGTCCGAAGAGCTTCTGGAACACGGCGCGCGGGTTGCTTTCCTGCGGCAACGGCTGGGTGGGCGTGCGCCAAGCGATACGGGCGCTGCCCTGCCCGACGCTCAGCTCGAGCGAAGGCAGACGCGTGTCTTGTCCAACGTAACGGACTGCAAGCTGGTCGGCGCTGACGCCAGAGTCCGGGCCGCCCTTGCCAAAGTCCCAAGGCTTCACGGCGGTCAGCCAGCCCTGTTCGATGTAGGCGTGGGGCTCGGGGGTTTCCGCGGGCTTGTTACGCAAGCCGGAAACGATGGTGAGATGCTGGCGGAACGGTTCGAGCGGCTTCAGGATGGGAGACATCGTGTAGTTGGCGCCGGTTTCCTTGGGCGACCAGCGATCCATGATGGCGCCATGCGGGAAGCCGATAAACGCAAAGCGCTTCGGCAGTTTCCCGGCGGGAGTGGTGGTCGCCGCCGACGCGGCGGGAAGCATAGCGTCCAAGAGAGGCAACGCGAGCGTGGCTCCCGCTCCCTTCAGGACTGCGCGGCGGTGAATGTGCTTCTTTGATATGAACATGGCGTCTCCTTATTATCTCCCACTCATTACTTACTCGCGCTCAGAACCGGCTGCTGCGACGGCGGCGGAACGCGGCGCATCTTGAACTGGTCGGTATTAACCACCGCTTGAACGATGGCCGAAAATTTGTAATCCGCGCCCCTAGTGTCACGCACGATTTTGCGTACGGTCGGCATGTCGTAATACTCGCGCGTGCGACCCATCGAATAAGTCAGCAGGGCTTCCACGAACGTTTGCACGAATTGTTCGGGACGGCGCAGCAGCGCGTTGCGGAGATCGTCGGGCCCGTTGATCTTGGTGCCGTCGGGCAACTCACCCGCCGAATCGATGACCGTGTTGGCAAAGCGATCCTTGTCTCTCCACATTCCAACTGCGTCGAAGTTTTCGAGCGCGAATCCGAGCGGGTCCATGATGGAGTGGCACGACGAGCAGGTCGGGCTCGCGCGGTGTTTCGCCATCAATTCGCGGACGGTGAGCGCTTTGGTGGTGCCGATGTCTTTATCGTTCAGGGTTGGGACGTTGGGCGGCGGATTGGGCGGCGGAACGCCCTCGATGTAGCTCAGAATGAACTTGCCACGCAGCACGGGGGACGTTCGATTGGGATAGGCGGCCGACATCAGGATCGCGCCCTTGCCGAGCAAACCCCAGCGCGCGGAGTCCTTCAGATCCACCTGGCGGAACTCATCGCCCTTCACGTCCTTGATGCCGTACAGCAGCGCGAGGCGTTCGTTCACGAAGGTGTGGCGCGCGCGCAGCAAATCTACTACGCTGCGGTCCTGGCGGAAGATGCTGTCGGAAAATAGCGTGAGCTCGGTGCGGAAATCCTGACGCGGGTCCAGGCGGCCGGAGGCGTACGGGAAGACGTCCGTGTTCGGAACAATCTCGTCGAGCTTGTTCATCTGGAGCCACTGGAACACGAAATCGCTCGCCAGTGTCTTCGATCGCGGATCGGCCAGCATGCGCAGGACTTGCTGGTTGAGTGTGGCAGGATCGCTGAGTTTGTTCTTGGCGGCCAGATCGAGGAGCTGTTCATCGGGAATGGAGTTCCACAGGAAGAACGAAAGCTTGGACGCGAGTTCGAGGTCGGTGATCGCGTACTTATCGCCGGGCTTCAATGCCGCGGGAACACGCTCACCGCGATACAGGAAGAACGGGCTCGCGAGCATACCGGTGATTCCTTCGCGGATGCCGCCTTCAAAACCACCATCCTTCACGCCATCGCCATAATACTGCATGAGCTCCGCAACGTCTTCATCGGTTACCGGCCGGCGATAAGCCCGCTTCGCCAGCGTCGCGAAAATCTGCTTGGCGCAGGCTTCGGGGGTTTTGCTTTTGGCCGGATTGCAGGTGAAGATGCGATCGCGGCTGGGTGTGGAACTGAGCCCCGTCACGTCGAAGGGGCCGAGAAGCTGGAACGAATTCACGCGGTAAGATCGATCCTGACCGCCGCCGGGCGCCAGGATTTGCAATTGATCGTCGGATTCGGCGAAACTCTGGCGCCGGAAGGTGACGCCGATGTTGTGGGGCCCGGCCGTGGTGTCGAACTTTATGTTCTTCAGGCGGGCGTTGACGCGATCGAGCGCGCCGCTCTGCACCTGATCGTACAGCTTCATGTCTTCTTCGCCGCCGATTACCGTTTGATAGACGATCTTGTTGTCGACCGTCACCACCAGCGGATTTTCGTACTCCATGCCGTTGCCCCAGATGTGGGTGGCCATGTCGGCGATGTTGATTTTGTACTGGCCGTCGGCGGGGAGATCCACTTTCGCCAGGATGCCGCCGCGAGTTCCAAGAGGCATTCCAGGGACATGCGTGAGCTGATTGCCGGGAGCCGCGCGGAACGTCCAACCCTGCGGGTGAGTATCGCGCTTGCCGAGCGCGAGGAGCGCCACGTTATGGGCAGCATGGACGTATTGCTCGACGAACGAGGGCGAAACCTGAAGCGCCGAAGCGATGTTGTCGAAGCCCTGCGCGGTGTCATCAGGCGGCAGCAGATCGGCGCCGTTCACATCCACCAGGAGCAGATCGCGAACCGCGTTCTCATATTCCTTGCGATTCAACCGATGCAGAACCTCTTGATCGCTGATGTGCGCCTGGTTGGGAAGCTTGTCGAGCGAATCTTCGAGCCAGGAGACTAACGAATCGACAGCCTTGGGGTCCGGCTGCCTCGCGCCCGGCGGCGGCATGACGTGTCCGCGCAGCTTGCGCACCGCCTTCTCGAAAAGTTCGGGGTCCTTGGCGACGCTCTCGGCCGTGATGCCCTGGAAAGTGACGCCGCCGATCTTGGCTTTGTCGTTGTGGCAGCCCGAGCAGTACTGCTTCATGGTGGCGAGCTGGGTGTCGCCGGGATCCTGCGCCTGGGTGGCGGGCGCGGCGGCAAGGACACCGGCGAGGCCGATTGCAGCGACCAGCGAAATCGAGTTCTTCATGTGCAGGATCGGTGTCATGAGTCCTTAAGCGTCGGGAGAAAGATAAGCCCACAGGCTTTCAAAAGATCGGCGAATGAATTCATCAGGGTTGCCCATCTTGGCTTCGTATTCGGCGGCCGGCTTGGCTGCGACGCCTTCCGACGGGCTGTGCCCTTTGTTCAACATCTTGTTTAGACGATCGTAAATGTTGCCGTACATGTCGAGCTGCGTGGCGAGGTCGGCAAAGCTCAGCAGGGGCCCCTGCGCGGGAACGATCTTCGTATCTTTGTTCGCGACGCTCTGGATGCGCTGCAAGCCGCCGACGATGCCGCCAATCCAGCCGCCGGTCCACCAATCCATCACCGGCCAACCTTGTCCGTAAGCGGCGTCGCCCACCGCAAGCACGTTCTGTTGCGGGAAGTAGACGTACAGATCGCCATCGGTGTGCGCGGCGTCGGAGATGTATCCATAACGGATTCCGGAATCGAGCGCGCCTTTGTCGTAAAAGGTTTTGTTGGGTTGGGCGATCTTGGCGAACTTCGCGAATTTCCGTCCGTTCCAGGGCCAGGTGATGTTTTGCTGCAGCCAGAGCCGCGTGTTTTCCTGGGCGATGATCGTTGCGCCTTCCGTGCCCAGATCCAGGTTGGAGCCGGTCTGCTCGGGATGCCAGTGCGTGTTGA
This sequence comes from Bryobacterales bacterium, assembly GCA_963772905.1. Lineage (GTDB taxonomy): Bacteria > Acidobacteriota > Terriglobia > Bryobacterales > Bryobacteraceae > Palsa-89. The sequence continues at coordinate 1,061,252 of CAVYZD010000004.1, forward strand.
ATAGCGTTCGCACCGGGCCGCCATTGGGGAGCGCGGCGACGGCTTGCTTCAACGCAGCGGCATTGTCGGCCAGTCCGCCATCCACCATTACGACACCGTCGGGGCCCGTGTGCACGACGATGTTGCAGCCGGCGCCGCTGAGCAGAAAGAGGTTTTCGCCGAGCGAACTAGTCGAAATTTGTGGAGCTTGCGCAAATGCGAACCGGCCCACGGCCAGACTCGCGGTGGCGGTTTTCAGGAACGTCCTGCGTGTTGAGGACCACATCGTCTACTTATGTAAAGTATACTCCTGCAAGCGATTGGTTACATTCGATCTACGGTTGCTTTTCGGGCGCGGCTTCCTTTGGAGGGTTGTTGGGGGGCGGAGGTGGCGCGGCCTGCGGCAGCTCGGCATCGGCATCCAGCGCGAAGACAAACATAATGGGCGGGTTATCCACCTTGGCTTCGTTTTCACCAACAATATTAGCGAGACGGCCCAAGCCGCCCTGGAACGCGACGTATTGCTTGCCGTCCACTTCATAAGTGATGGGCGGCGCCATGCCGGTGCGGCCGGTCTTGATTTCGTACAGGATTTCGCCCTTGTCGGCGGTCACCGCGCGGAAACGCCCGTCGTTGATCACTTCGAATACCAGGTTGCCCGCCGTGGCCACGGTACCCCCGCCGATGCCGCCTCCGCCCTCGATCCGCCAGGCGAGTTTCTGATTCACCGGGTCCCAAGCCTCGAGCGCGCCCCGCATGCCTTCTGCCGTGGGCGGGCCGATGGCTGGGCTGTCGATCAGCTTCGGGCTGACGCTGCCGCGACTGTATCCGTTGGTGTTGGGCTTCAGCTCGCTGGCAGTGGCATACGTGAACGGCTGCAGGAAAACAGGGATGTACACGAAGCCGGTGACCGGGCTATAGGACATCGGCGACCAGTTGTGCGCGCCGCCGCCGGTGGGAAACAGCGAGATTGGGTCCTTGTCGTAGTAGGCCGCGGGATTCACGATGGGGCGGCCTTTGGCGTCGAGGCCCAGCGCCCAGGTGGTCTTTACGAAAGGCGCTCCTGAGATGAATTCGCCCGTGACGCGGTCCAGCACCCAGAAGAATCCGTTCTTCGACGCCTGGGTGATCACCTTGCGCGGCTTGCCGTTGATCTTCAAATCGAGCAGCATGAGTTGCTGTACGCTGTCGTAATCCCAGTTGTCGTTGGGCGTGGTTTGGAAGTACCACTTGAGCTGCCCGGTTGTGAGGTCCACGGCCAGGATCGAGCAAGTATATAGGTTGTCGACGTTCTGCGCGCCGCGGAACTTTTGGTGCCACGGCTCGGCGTTGCCGGTGCCCACGTACACCAGGTTTGACTCGGGATCGTAGGCGAAGCCGTCCCACACCGCACCGCCGCCGCCCTTGGTCCAGAAGTCGCCGCCCCAGGTTTTGAGCGCGGCTTTCATCGCGTCGTTCTCCGGCGGCAGTTCAGGATTTCCGGGGACAGTGTAGAACTTCCAGGCGGAATGCCCGGTCTTGGCATCGAAAGCTGCGAAGAAGCCGCGCGTCCACTTGTCGCCGCCCGAAGCGCCGATGATCACTTTGTCACCCGCGATACGCGGCGCCATGGTGAGCGTGTACCAATCCTGCGGATAGGCCACGCGCGCTTCCCAGAGGGGCTTGCCGGTGAGCGCGTCGAGCGACACCAGCCGTCCGTCGATCACAGGCGCGATGATGGTGCCGTTGTAGATCGCGATGCCGCGATTCACGGTGCCGCAGCAAATCTTGGGACGTACGGCGACCTGGTTCACTTCGGGGTCCCAGCGCCACAGCTGCTTGCCGGTGCGGGCGTCGAGCGCATAAACGACGCTCCAGGTGGTGATGCCGTAGAGCGTGTTGTTCCAGACCAGCGGCGTGCCTTCCTGATTGCCGCCGCCCGCGCCGACCGCGTAGGTCCAGGCCAAGCCCAGGCGTTTCGCGTTGGTATCGTTGATTTGCTTGAGGGTGCTGTAGCGCGTCTCGTTTTGATTGCGCCCGTAGCTCAGCCAGGAGCCGGGCAGTGGATCGTCGGCCAGGCTTCCGGCGTTGCGGAGGACTTTTGAGTCTACGGTCACCGGCTTCGCGGTCTTTTGCGCCGGCAGGCAGGTCGCTCCGGCGAGCGTCAGGATGGCGAGGGCGGGAGCGATGCGCGTCGAGAAGATCATCGGATCAAAAATATCATGCGCGGGGGCGGTGTGGAATTGGCAACCAACTATTAACGTGGTTCGCTGGCGCTCGCTAATGATTGCGACCCGCCTTCAGTTCCGCCTCCATAAGATTCGTGAGAATATCGTTAATCAGCGTCAGATGGCCGCGGCCCTTCGACTTGAGCCAGACAATCACGTGTTCATCCAAGCGGACGCTGACTGCTCTCTTCCGCGGTTTGACGGGGCGGAATCGCACCATGGCTGCAAGTTGTCGATCGGTCAGACGTGGGATGCCTTTGAAGTTGATTTGTGAGTCGTCCCCGGCCGCCTGTCGTGCGGCAATCCCTTGAAGCGTCTGACTCTCCGGGTTAGTCAATCGTCTGTTCTTGATATCTTCGGACTTCATGCTTTTCAGCCGCGCGGGCTGAGATGATGCGGATAATTTCTTCGCCATTGTGTTCCTCCGCGATCGATACGATCTGGAGCGACCAGGCAAGCCTCGTCCTCGAAGACGAGAGCGGCCAGCTCGAAGGTGACTCCGCTGTGATCCCGCTGATTTCGGAGATTCTTGGCCGGGTCCCATTCATACCGCACGTCGTATATACAGACTGAATCACGCACAGCCCGCCGCGGGGAGGCGCCGGTGCCGAACATAGGAAGCTGTTGGCATGTCCGGCAATTCCGCGGCTTGCCGACTTTTCGCTCGTGTGGTTTCCGTGGACAGCGTTTTCTCGGGATCTATCCGATAGTTGGGCGAGAGCTGTTCTCGCCAGGAATCCTGCTCAGCCAGGCGGATTGGTAGTGACCGTAGCGTCCTTCGGTCGTGCCGACAAAGGATGTCCCAGGGCGAACTGGTGGGATCTTACTTTTTCTCCACTCGGCAGCTTTCCCCGGCTTGCCCCAAGCCTGATACAGTTGAGCAAGCCATTCACGGGCGCGGTCGATGTGATACCAGTCCGGCACGTCGATGCGTCGCTTCCGTTCCGCCATTCCCTGATAACCCTCCAGCAGCAGCGGCTCGGCTTCGGCGTAATTCTTCTGGCCCGCCAAACTTGCGCCCAGCAGGCTTTCGGCGCGGAATCGTTGCCAGTCGTCGGGTTGCTTCTTCTGATTGAACTCCAAGGCTTCGCGCGCTACCGGTTCGGCTACCGCAAACTTACGCTCCGAGATGTAAGCCAGGGCCAAGTCGGCCGCCGATGCCATCGTATCCGGGTTTTCCGGGCCCAGGGCGTGTCGGCGCCCAGCCAGCGTCTGCGCAGCGTGCCTCTCTGCCAAGCCGTACTTGCCCTGTCGTTGGTACATGGATGCAAAGTCCGACAGGTCGGCGAGGGTGAGAGGATGCTCCGGCCCCAGCGCGCGGCGGCTGATCTCCAGGGTCTTCCTGAATAGTGCCTCTGCTCGCGCATAATCGCCCTGGAAGACATAGGAGTCGGCCAGATTGTCCATGGACATCAGCGTGTCGGAATGCTCCGGACCTAGAACACGCCGCTGGACCTCCAGGACTTGGCTGAAGAGCGCCTCAGCGTGAGAGTACTTGCCCTCGTTTCCGTAAACGTTCGCCAAATTGTTCATGGACATCAGCGTGTCGGAATGCTCGGGACCCAAGACACGCCGCTCGATCTCAAGCGCCTCGTTCAGCAGCGCCTCGGCCTGCGCGTATTTGCCCTGAGCGATGTATATGTTGCCCAGATTGCTCATGGACCGCAGCGTGTCGGGATGCTCGTGACCCAAGACACGCCGCTCGATCTCAAGCGCCTGGTTCAGCAGCGCCTCCGCCTGCGCGTACTTGCGCTCGTTATTGTAGACGGCCGCCAGATTGTGCATGGAACTCAGCGTGATGGGATGCTCAGGACCCAGCACACGGCGTCGGATCTCCAGGATTTGGCCTTGAAGCGCTTCGGCCTGCGCGTACTTGCCCTGTGCGGAGTAGACGATCGCCAGATCGTTCATGGTATTGAGCGTGTTCGGATGTTCAGGACCCAGCACACGGCGCCGGATCTCCAGGGTTTGGCCTTGGAGCGCTTCGGCCGACGCGTACTTGCCCTGGAAGTAGTAGACGTCTGCCAGAGTGCTCATGGAGTACAGCGTGTCAGGATTTTCGGACCCTATAGCCCGGCGCTGGATCTCTAGGCTCTTCCTGAATAACGCCTCGGCCTCCGAATACTTGCCCTGAAGAAGTGCAGTACGTCCGAGGCTGCCGGCAGTTTTGAGGGTCTTCGGATCCTCTGGACCCAACACCCGGCGCTGCAATTCAAGCGCCCGTTCCAGTTGTGTCCGCGCTTCCGGGTATAGCCCGAGGTCCGTGTACGTCTGCCCGATGGTGTCCCGAATGGACGCCTCCTCCTCCGGTTGCCGGTCGAACTTCCCCGCGATTCGCACCGCCGCCCTGTCCAACGCAGTGCGCACCTCTAAATGTAGATCGGGTTTGGCGCTCGGCCCCGCCTGCTTCGCCGCGCTGGCTTGGGATAACAGATCATTTTGCAGGAAATCGTTGACCGCTTCCGCCACGGCCGCTTCCCGATTTGCGCGCGTGCTCTGCCGGATGCTCACAATCGCCGCCCCGACGAGTACCAGGATGAACGCGGCGATCGTGGCCAGTCCCGCGCGGTAGCGGCGCGCAAACTTGCGAGCCCGGTAGGCAGCCGAAGGCGGGACCGCAAGCACCGCTTCATCATTCAGGTACCGCCCAATGTCCGCGGCGAAATCCGAGGGCGATCCGTAGCGGCGCGACCGCTCTTTTTCCAGAGCCTTCAGCGCGATCGAGTCCAGGTCGCCGCGCATTTGTTTGGCCAACTCCGGCGACTCGGTGTGGCGCTTGTGAGCTACGTCCGTTGACGTGGCCGGGGCCTGCGTGCGGATCTTGGTGCTCGGCTTGGGCGGTTCTTCCTCACGCAGCCTCCGCAGGAATTCCTCGAATGCGATCTTTCGCAGATCGATCGGCGGCGCGCCCGCTAACAACTCATAGAAGATAACGCCGAGCGAGTAGACATCGCTACGCGTGTCTATATCCTGGCCCGACGAATTGGCCTGCTCCGGACTCATATATTCCGGAGTCCCGATCAGCGCTCCCACTCGCGTGAACATCGTGTCGGCGGTCAACTTCTGGCTGAGTGCTTTGGCGACGCCGAAATCGATGATCTTCGGCATAGCCCGCCCGTCAACCTCAGTAACGAGGACGTTGGAGGGCTTCAGGTCGCGGTGGATGATGGCTTTCTGATGGGCGTGCTGGACCCCTTCGCAGACGTGCATGAACAGCTCCAGCCGCTCGCGCGTACTCAACCTGTGATTGTCGCAATAGGTTGTGATCGGAACACCGGCGACATATTCCATCACGAAGTACGGCGCGCCGTCGGGCGTGGATCCGGCGTCGAACACCTTGGCGATGACGGGATGATCCATCAGGGCCAAAGCCTGGCGCTCGGATTCGAAGCGCGCGATCACTTCGCGCGTGTTCATTCCGGCTTTAACCAGCTTGAGAGCGACGCGACGGCGCACAGGCTCCCTTTGCTCGGCCAGCCAGACCTCTCCCATACCGCCTTCTCCAATTTTTTGCAGGAGGCGATAGCGGCCTACGTGATCGGCGCTTCCCCGGCCTTGCGGAAAGAGCGGTAGTTCCGCGCTCTCAGTGGAAGGCGAATGATCGACAGCGGATTTCGATTCATCGGCGGCGAGCAGGTTCTCGACGCGGTCACGCAAATCAGCGTCGCCCGCGCACACATGGTCGAGATAGGCCTCGCGCTCGGCACCTTGGACGTCTCCAGCGGCCTCAAAGATTTGTTGAATTTGATGGTGGCGTTCTGGGGTCATCGGAATCGATTTCCATATTGGTTCCTGATCAAGCATTTGAGGACGCCAATCGTTTTTTTATGGTCTTGCCATGAACAGCGACATAGCGTGTGTGAAGCAACATAGTCGCGGCGTTTCGCTCACCCTGCGATGAGTAACGATCCTCCCGAACTTGGTCGAGTTATATTTGACGATTTTACTTCAAGCGATCAGCCAGATCCTGGACCACTGGGAAGTTGGGAAGCGGCGGTCAAGTTGACGAAAAACGGCCATTCCTCGCTTGTGCCGCCGCCTAAGCCGGTCACTGCCCGCCCGGTCCCCGTGTTGGCCCCTCGAGTAACGGCAGATCCTGATTGTTCTCCTGGCAGATGTACTCCATAAGTTCTGTTCCCGGCATCAGCGTCGCCCGGCCGATGGTCGTGAATGGTTTGGCGTACGCGCCCGGGTCGTCAATCGTAACCTCGATCGACATGTGGCCCAGATCGGTGCGTGTGTAGCGCTCGATGGTGTGCAGCTTTTCGGTGTGCGGGTGACCCTTGTAATCGAACCAGAACTTGTCGTTGAATCCAACCGTATCCACTACCAGCGTGTTCCCTTCCCAGTGGCCCACCGAATGGCCGTACCAGGTGGGATCGGGATCGTCGGGATGCTTGCCGTTCATGAAGATCTGCCGGTAGCTGTGGATGTTGCCCTCATAAAGAATGAAGTAGTGAGTGGGAGTCTGCACGATCCTCCATGGATACGGCGATCCGCGCGGAATACCGGCCGGCAGGCAGTTCGCCTCCGGATCCTCTTTCGATAGGCGGTGCTTCAAAAGCTCCTCGGCCCACGGCAGCATGACCACCTGCTCTCCAGGTTTCAAGCCTCGCGGGTTGGAGATATCGGTACTATCTGACCCGCTCCCTAGCCAGGCTCCCGATAGGTCCGGTGTTCCGTCGGCGAGCTTGGTCGCGGGGCCGGTTGGTGCCAACTGCTGATTTCGATACAGCCCGACCGATCCGGTTTTCGCCTGCTGGGCAAACACCTGGATCCCGGCCAGCAGCATCCCCCCCAGCAGCCGCGCCCTCGCGTTGCGATTCATTTGGCGGGGTCCTCCGCGCCCAGGAAACTCAACTTGTGTCCGTCTGGAAAAATGATGATCGAAGCACTGCCGTAACTCGCACTGTTCTTGGCTTGAGCCCCTATGACGGTGACCGTGTCGCCCGGCTTGATGGAGTTTCTATGCCAGCCATTCCGAATCAGCACGTTCGGGCTGGCGAGTTCCAGATTCCAATTGGTCACGTTGCCGGCCGAGTCTTTCACGTCCATGTAGAAGTGGGCATGCGGATTGGTCCACTCCACTTTCGTGACCACGCCGGTCAAGTCGATCTTTTTGTTGGAGTCGAATTCCGCCGCGCCGGAATGATGAGCATCCGCCGGCAATCCGGAAGCCAACCATGCCACGCACGCGATTGCGATCGAGAGAACAGACCTCATCGCCGTACCTCCGTGGGTGATTCTGGCATACCCGCGCATGATTCACAAGAGGACCACGGGCCATTCGGCTTCAGGCGCTGGCTTCGCCTAGCCGCTGCGGTGAAAGCATGCGCATGGTGATCACGGCTGCGGGAGCCAGGTAGACAAACGTGACCCACACCCACATCAGCGCGCCCGCGAACTGCTGGTCGGCGAGCGGCGAGATATCGAAGCGGCGGATGCGCGGACAAATAGTGCGGATAGACAACACGATCGCAAAACGTGAGGAAGGCCGAAAGCGCGTCGCACGGCAGCGTGGCGAGGAACAGGTACAATGGAACGCCCCATCGCGACCAGCTCGTAAAATTGGCCCGGGGCTCGATTACTGGCCACCAGAACAAGAGGCCTGCCGTGAAGAACGCCGCGTGCTCGAATGCATGCCATGGCGCCGACCGCATGCCTAGTTCGAATAGCGCGGGGACGTGCCACGCGATGACGGTCGTCGTGCCTGCGAGCCAGCAAATCGCCGGGTGAATCATTCGTCCGGGCAGCCGCATTGCGGGTGCTCCACGCAAAATCAACGGAGCCGCCACCGTCATGATCAGAAGATGCTGCGCCATATGGGCGGTGAGCAGGTGATGATCCAGCGTGGCGAGTGGCGATCCCACCGCGATCCAGAGCGCGAGCAGTCCCGTGATCAACGACGCGAGCCGCCACATAGTGGACCTACGGGAGTGCTCCCGATTGAACGCGAGAAGCGTCGCGCGCCGGCGCCAGTCCCGTTGGATGCAGCGTCTCGAGGAACGCCACCAGCGCAGTGGTCTCCGCGGGACTCAAGTTCTTCCCGTAGGCCGGCATGTTGCCGCCGCCCTGGATCACCTGGCGGATGAGCTGATCCTGGGTGAGCTGCACGGCCACTCGATCCAACTCCGGCCCGCGCTCTCCTCCCGACGCCTCCCAGCGCATGGCAGTTGTGGCACTGCTTGGCTTGAAAAACGAGCGCGCCTTGCCGCTCGAGTGCCGTTCGCCCTTGCAGGTACTGCGCGGGAATCGGTTCGCCGCTCCAGGCATCCATCACCGGACTCCACGGCGCGTAGCCGGCCAGATGCGTGAAGGTACCGAGCGCGACCGCGACCAGCAGAATCGTAAGGACCGCGATCGGGCGGCGTCTCCAGCTTTTCTCGCCTTCGCCGGAGAGGAACGGCAGCGCCACCAGCACGCCCAGCGCGATCACCGGGCCGATCAGCAGCGCGGGAGTTTCCATCGACGGCGGCAAGCAGAGACAGCACCGCATAGAGCCACAGGAAGAAGTAATCCGGCTGAGGCACGGTCTGGATGATGGTGGGATCCGGCTGCCCGCTTGGTCCGAACGGGCCGAAATATAGCGGCGCACACGGCGATCGCGAGGAGGATGAAGCCGGAGAAAAACATGTCCTTCGCAATCGCGCCGGGCACAAACGGAATGCCATCTTTGTGCGTCAGCTCGTGATACTCCTGCATGTAGGTGGCGCGGCGAACGATGCGTCCGGGCATCGGCCATTCGTTGATTCCGAGCTTCAGCACCAGCAGCAGATGCAGGCCGACGAATGCAATCAGCAATCCCGGAATCACGAACACGTGCAACGCGAAGAATCGCGAAAGCGTGGCGCCGGCGATGATCGGGCCGCCCAGCAGCAGGTTCACGATCCACGGGCCCAGCACAGGGATGCGGCTCGAAATGGACGCTCCGATGCCCAGTCCCCAGTACGCGTCCTGATCGAATCGCAGCACCTGGCCGGTGAAGGCCATTCCGAGCGTCAAGAGCAGCAGAAGAATACCGACGACCCAGGTCAGCTCCCGGGGAAATTTGTAAGCGCCGAACAGGAACACCTGCACCATGTGGATGAGCACGATCGCGACCATGAAGTTCGATCCCCAGCCATGCAGGGCTCGAATGAACCAGCCGAGCGCCACTTGGTGATTGAGAATCTGCAGGCTGTTCCACGCTCTCCGCGCCCGAGGGCACATAAAGAAGGGCGAGCAGAATGCCGGTGACAACCTGGAGCATGAACACGGTGAGCGCGGCGCTGCCGAAAACGTAAGCCCAGCTCGCCGTTTGGCGCGGGACCGGGTGCTCCGAGAGTTTCCCGGATCGGCTGGCCGAGCTGCAGCCGTGCGTCGAACCAAGCCCCAATGTTCTTGATCAAGCGCATGGCGGTTTTCCAGGTGAGATGTTGATCAGCCGCGCATTAGGCGATCCGGTGGTGGGCATCTCGCCCGCCTGGATCAGCAGATTCCCTTGCTCCACTTTGTAGCGATATTCAAACAAGCCGCGCTCGGGAGGCCCGGAGGCGCGCGAGCCGTCCGAATAGTAAACGCCGCCGTGGCAGGGGCACATGAACAGGCCGGATTGCGGGAACCATCGAACCGGGCATCCAAGGTGCGCGCAATTGATCGCGAACACCTGGAACTTTTCAGCGGCGACGCGACGCACCCAGCAAGGAATATTCGCGGTCTCGCCATCCGATGCATTGGCGGTGGGGCTTCGATAGGTTGCCAGGCGCGTCTCGCCCTCGGGAAACTGCGCAAGCGGGCCAAGCGAGAGCCACGAATCGTAGCCCGGCGTTCGCTCGCGAGTCACGGGAGAAAGGAGATAGCGGACGATGGGCACAGCCAGGATCAAGCCAACGGCTCCGTTCAACAGGAGCCCGAGCTTGAGCAGCACGCCACGTCTCGAAAGTCCATCCGATACACTCATCGAATTCCTCCAGGCCGCACGGCGGCTGAAAAAGGCTGTGGCCGCTGTGCGGAAAGCCAGGCCACTACGTCGGAGATATCTTCGGGCGACATCGGCTTGCCGGGCACGTCGCCGCGCCAATCGGGAGCGCCCAATTCAGGACGCCCGACAATCACGGTTGTGCGAAGGTTCTGATCGCTGACCAGCGCGAGATACGCAGCTATCCACGATGGAACTGGCCCGCTTGCCTCCGCGGCCCGTCCGCGCCATGGCAGGAGGAACAGTAGGCGCCATATACACTCGCACCGCGCTTCGCATCACCGGCGCCCGGCGCGGCATAGGGCGGCGCGGTCGACGCCGCGCAAAGCATCGGGCTTGGCCCAGCGGCTGCGAATTCCGCGGACGATCACGTTGATTTGCTCGTCCGTCAGCATTCCGCCGGAGTGTTGCGCAAATGCCGGCATGGAGGTTCCCGGCAACTCCGTCGGCGGTTACGCGGCGAATGGTGGCGTCGTCGGCGATGGCGAGATACACCGGATCGCCGAGCCCGATCGCCGCGCCGCCTTTTCCATCCGCGCCATGGCATCCGGCGCAATTTCTCGCGTAGAGGAAATTGAAGTCCATGATCTTGCCCGGCGGGATCGACCGGCTGAATCCGCCGGATTGCGCGTGCCGCAAGCCGTGATCGCCGCGAGCGCCGCCAGCGAGAACGCAGGGCCCAACGCGATTCATCGCGTTTTCGTCCTCATTCCGGAGGCTCTCCATACCCGGATCCGGCACAGGCGAACGGCAGGCGCTGCCAGGTGCGTATGCGTTCCTGCTGGGAAACACGATGCCCGCGACAATGCCAAATGCCACTTGCGAAGCCACAAACCAGCCCCAGTGGATGCGCTGGTTGAGCACCGGATTCACGATGCCGAGAATGCTGTGAATCAGCCCGGTCCAAAACAACGGCGCGATGAAGCCGCCCAGCAGAATCGGCCGCCGGGGAAGCATCGGCAGCATGGCGCCGTAGAGCAACCCGACCAGCAGCGAAGTGATCAGGTGAATCGGAACGGCGATCAGAAAGATGCTGCAGATTGAATGTCGCCGATGGTGGCCGTGCTCTCCGTCATGGAGGCCGGGAGGAAGCCGGCGGCCAGCAGATTGATCGGATACCAAATGCTGTGCTGGCTGACGAGGCCGTAGAGCATCGCCACGACCGCCATCGCCACGCTTCCAGCGAGGCCGCCCTTGACGCCCGCGGAAATCGGATAGATCTCGAGCGGCAAGCAAAGCCCGCTGCAGTTCCGGCGCAATCGCCACCCGGACCACCTCGCGCCGCGCCGTCGAGACGCTGCAGCACTTCCGGCGTACACTGCGACCGTTTCGTGAGCTTCATGCGGCAGAACATCGCGAAACCAGCCGACCGCGCCCGCGATGGCGACGATCGCTCCCAGCACGCTGACGGCCGCGCTGGTGACCAATCCCGCGAACAGCAGCGTGATTCCAAACGCGAGAGCGATCGGCCACGCCGTGGGCGCCGGCATCTCGATCGTGTCCGGTCGGCCTCGCCAGTCTGGTTCGTAATTCGACAGCCATTCGCTTCCCTCCTTAGCGTCCGATGACGTACACCACGGTGAAGACCACCACCCACACCACATCCACGAAGTGCCAATACATCGACAGGACCTCGACGCGCTCGGCGTGCTGCTTCGTCACATCCCCGCGGAGCGCGAAAATCAGTACCGATCGCAAGAGCCAGCAGGCCGACGGTTACGTGAAACGCATGCAGGCCGACCAGGGAGTAGTAGGTCGTCCCAAACAAGTTGGTCTGGATGGTCAAGCCCTCGTCATAGATCAGGTGGCGCCACTCGCGAAACGTGCCGGCCAGGAAGATCGCTCCCAGAACGATGGTCAGAAGCCACCACAAGGCGAAGGAAACCATTCGCCCTCTCTCGAGCAACTTGACCGCAAAGTGAATCGTCAGGCTGCTGGAGAGCAGGCAGATCGTCAAAAAGATGGGAGCATGCAGCACGTCGTGCGGCTGGGGCCCGGTGAGGCTCTTGCCGATGTAAAAAATGTAGGCGACCACGAAGATGGTGAAGATCGCGGACTCGGCGGCGATCAGGCAGTACATCCCCACTGGGCCGCGCTCGGGAGTTCCATCGGACAGCGGCTTCGGGCATTGGTATGGATGGTGCGCTCATGAACCTCTCGCTTACTCGTAGTGCCAGTCGGGATCTTCCGGATGCTTGAGGTCCCACAGCGGCCGGCGGCTCCTGACCTCCGGGAAGGTTGCGAAATTGTATGCCGGCGGCGGCGAAGCGGTGGACCATTCGAGCGTCCAGGCATCCCAGGGATCGCTGCCGGCAAGCTCGCCGCGGAAGTACGACCAAAGCAGGTTGCCGACAAACACCAGCACGCCCGCCGCCTGAAAGAACACGCCGATGGTCACGATGAGATTCCAGATGTCCCAGCCGCGGCCCGGCTCGTAGGTATAGATCCGGCGAGGCATCCCGAGAATGCCTGGAATGTGCATGAAATCGAAGGTCAGATGGAATCCGATGAGGAACAGCCAGAAGTGCAGCTTGCCGAAGCGTCTCGTTGTACATTCTTCCGGACATCTTCGGGAACCAATAGTAGAAGGCCCCGAAGAGCGTGAAGAGAATGCCGCCCACGATGACGTAGTGGAAGTGCGCCACCACGAAATACGAATTGCCGAGCTGCCAGTCGAAGGGCGCGGCGCTCAGCATGACCCCGGTCAGGCCCGCGATCAGGAACTGAAACAGGAAGGCGATGCAAAACAGCATCGGCGTCTTGAAGTGAATCTGCCCGCCCCACATGGTGGCGAGCCAGTTGAAGATCTTGATTCCGGTGGGAACCGCGATGGCCATGGTCGACAGCACAAAAAAGGTGTTTCCGGCCGAACTCATGCCGACCGTGAACATGTGGTGGGCCCAGACGCTCATGCTGATAAATCCGATGCACACCGTTGCCGCCACCATGATCGGGTAGCCGAAAATCGCCTTGCGGGAGAAAACGGGAATGATTTCGGAAGCGAACGCAAAAGCGGGAATGACGAGCACATAAACTTCCGGATGGCCGAAGACCCAGAAGAAGTGCATCCACATCACCGCCGAACCTCCGGCCTGCGTGTCGAAGAAATGTCCGCCCAGGTAGCGATCGACCAGCAGCATCAATTGCGCGGCCGTGAGCGGACTGACGGCGAGAATCACCAGCCCCGCCATGGTGAGATTGAGCCAGGCCAACAGCGGCATTTTCCCGAGCGTCATGCCCTTGCAACGCATGCAGAGGATGGTGGCGATGATGTTGATGGCAGTTCCGACGCTGCCGATGCCGGAAACCAGCAGCGACAGAGTCCAGAAGTCCGTGCTGTGTCCGGGCGAAAATGTCTGCGAGGTCAGGGGAGCGTAGGCGAACCAGCCGACGTCCGGAGCGTTGCCTGCTCCGTAAAGTCCGTCGCCGCCGACGAAACTGAAATAGAGCAGCAGTCCGCCGAAAGCCGTCATCCAGAAGCTGAAGGCGTTCAGACGCGGAAACGCCATATCGCGCGCGCCAATCATCAGGGGAACCAGGTAATTCGCGAATCCAAACACCATCGGCATGGCGACGAAGAAGATCATGGTGGTGCCATGCATGGTGAACATGCGGTTGAACACTTGAGGCGAGACGAAGTCGTTGTGCGGACGGATCAGTTGGATGCGCATGATCGTCGCTTCCACTCCTCCGATCACGAGAAACACCAGCGCATAGAGGATGTACAGGATGCCGAGGCGTTTGTGATCGACGGTGGTCACCCATTGGTGGAGTTTTTCGAGTCAGCGGGGGCCGCGCCGTGTTCGCGATCGGAATGCGATGGATTCAGTCGACATGTCCACCTACTGAAGGGTTGCCAAGTATTCCGCTACAGCGGCTGCCTGAGCGGTGCTCAAACCCATGGACGGCATCTTGCATCCGGGTTTGATGACGTCCGGATCATAAATCCAGCGCGACGCAGCGTTGCCCGCGTGTTCTCCACCGCGCCCGAGGCGATGTGTCTGCCGGCTCATCAGATGCGTAAGATCGGGGCCGTAGGTGCCCATGCGCCGCCGTGCCCGCAATCGGTGTGGCAGTTGACGCAGGCCGTGTGCTTCGAAGATCCTCTGGCCCTCGGACTTCGTGCCGGCGTCCTGCGCGGGCTGGCTTTGCTCGCGAATCCACCGATCGAAATCCTCGCGCGAGTCGCACATACACGCGCAGAAGCATCTTGGCGTGCTGCGTTCCGCAATATTGCGCGCACTGGCCCAAGAACAGCCCGGTCTCATGCGGGTCCAGCCACATGCTGTTGGGGTGATTCGGTATGAGATCCGTTTTGCCGGCCAGGCGCGGCACCCAGAAGCTGTGATCGGTATCCGCGGAAAGCAACGTAAGAAAGGTGGGCGTGGGATGTGCCAGGATCGCTTACTGGAATGTGCAGTTCATTCGCGGTCACTACTTTCAGAGCCGGATATCGATACTCCCACCAGAACTGGTGCCCGATGACGGTGACTTCAAGCGCACTGCTGGGATGGGCGGCGTTCTGGATGCTGGCGATGACGCGCGCCGCCGCCAGAAACAGGATCACGACGATGAGAACCGGAATCACGGTCCAGGCAAGTTCCAGTTGACTGCTTCCGTAAACCTGCGCGGGTTCGCGGCCATCGGTCGCCGGCCTCTTCCTGTATTTCACGACTGCGTAGGCGAGCAAACTGAAGACGACAACGAAGATCGCCGCGGTCACTTCAAGAACGAAGACGGAAAGATCGAAGATCGACTGAGCCGGCGTTGAGGCGGGAGCGAAGATATTGGTTGGAAATCCCATTCAACCTCACTGGCTAGGCGTTCGTCCGATGGTTTGTTCAAGTTCAGCGCGCGCGAGCAAATGCGCCAGTTGGGCCTGGAGCAAATCCGCCTGAGCTTTATAAGTGGCAGCCGACGCTTGCCTGAGGGCCGATACCAGGACGACGCCCTGAGTCAGTTGATTCTCGGCGAGCCGTTCACCTTCGGTGCGCAGCTTTACAACTTCGGCTGCAACCTGCAGCATCTTCTTCGTGCGTTCCACCTTGTTGTAGGTGCGGTCGATTTGCACGCTGACTTCCTCTTTCAGCCGCTCAACGTTCTCCTGCGCTTGCGCCAACTGTGCCTCGCGCTCCCGGACAGCCGCGTGGCGTTTACCGAAGTCGAATACTTCATAGTCTAGCGTGACTCCGAACGTGCCGAAATTGTGCACCAGGAAAGGCACGCCATTCTGGTAGCTTTGACGGGCGAAGATGGAGACGTCGGGGATGAACGCGGATTTCGCGGCGGTGAGCGTTGCCTTGGCCTTCTCGACACTTTCGGTGGCGGCAGCGATCTCGGGATTCTCTGCCATCGCCATCCGAAGTACTTCCTCGCGCGGCAAATCGGTGGAATCCACCATCTCAACCGGGCTTAACACCAAGCGCGTGTCCAGTGGCGTCCCCATCAGATCGTTCAGCTCGGATGTCAGGTCCGACATGCGGAGATCAATGGTCAATAATGATTGTTCGCTTTCCAGCAGGCCAGCCTGGCTTTCGATCACTGCGACGTTGAGCGCGTTGCCGTTGAGCACGTCCTGTTCGTTCTCACTCAGGCGCGTTCTGGCATACGCGCTGTCCTGCTCGGCGGCTTGCTTCTGAAGCTGGGCAATCAGCAAGCCGTAATAGACTTCGTGGACCTTGACGGCGACTTCGCTCTCGGCCTTCTTTAATTCGTCGCGCGACGCCGCCACTTCCGACGCCGCAATGCGGTTGGCCTGATGGATTCGGATCAAGGGCGTCAGGGGCTGGGCCGCGCCGGTCCCAATCGTTTCGAGCGTCTGGCTGCCTTGACCGATCAGCACGTCTCGCGAGGGAACCGGGCCGATGCTCGGAAAGACACCAAAAGCGCCCTGCGGGATGTCGATGTTTTCGAGGGATGTCACATGTAGAAAATTTGACTCGTTCTTGATTTTGGGGAAATAATCCGCGCGCGCCCCCGCCTTCTTCTGCTCGTTCTCAGCAACCTTCAGACGGGCGATTTTCAAGGCGTGATTCTGGGAAAGCGCGAGTTGCACCGCGTCGGCAAGAGTCAGCTTTTTGGCGTCCGCCGCGAAGGCATTTCCCAGAGCGCACGCGAACAGAACGGTGAGGACCCCGCGTTTCATTTGGCTTTCTCCTGGGGACGAAGGCTAATGGCGCTCGGCCGCAGGAACACAAGCAGGAGCAGAAATCCGGCGATGGTCCAAGCGATCAACCGAAACGCATCGGAATAGGCGAGCGATAGCGCCTGCGCTCTTACTTGCCCGCCCAAGATGGCCGCCGACCGCGCTTGCGCTTCCTGCGATCCTGCCGAGAACGGCGCCAAAGCCGAAGCCACGCCGCGAAGCCGATCGGCTGTCATCCAGTCCCCCGCGTCGACGTGCTGCCCTAGCAGGTTTGAGTGCAATTGCTCCCGGACCGCCACAAAGCGCCCGAAAATCACCGCACCGATCTCGCCACCCATCAATCGCATGGTGTGCATCCAGGCCGAATACGTAGCAGTGTTCGCGACATTCGTAGTAGCGCCCATTTCGACGGCCAGCAGTAGGAGGTTCAGCACCAAGCCGACGAAGGCTGCGGCAATGCCGGAGGCCAGCAGGATCTCGGGAACACGAAAGCTACCGCCGGCCCAGGACGAATCCACGCGCGCCGCCATCCAGCACCCCAGACCGACCGTGGCGAATCCGGCAGCCATGACGATGCGCGGTTGAATGAAGACGGCGGCGATCGCCGCGATCCAGACGAGAACGAATTGTGGAGCGGCCACCCAGGCCAAAGCTGCGCCGGTTTGGATCGGCCGGTATTGTTGAATGCTACCGAGGAAACCGGGGATTCCGGCCAGAGGCGCGAGCAAAGCAAACCGGATGGTGAAGACGCCCAGTCCCAGGATCGCGATATTCCGCGCGTTGAGGAACGGGAGATTCACCAACGGATTCGGTTGAAAGTATCGGCGCACAAGCGCGGCTAAGAGTAGGGATAATCCGCCGGCCAGCATGCCGACGAATACTCCGGAACGCCACCAATCCAATCGCTGGCCCTGATCCAACGCCCCATAGATCAGGCTCAGGCCGGCGCTGGTGTACAGGAATCCTCGCCAGCTCGGGCGTGGCCCTTGGTCTACGGGCGGAACTCCGAAATAGGTGCAGAGCATCACGATGGGCGTCAGCACGGCGGCGGTCCAGAACATCCAGTGCCACGAAAGATGGTCGATGTACCAGCCTTGGATCAAAGCTGCGACGTTGCTGGTGACCACGATGTCCAAGGCATAGGCCGCTACGCCAAACAACAGCAGCTTCGGCGGCAGGTTGCGTGCGACAAACGTGAGCGTCAGCGTGTAGAAAGCTCCGGATGACATTCCCGCGATGGCCTGCAGCGCGAGCATTGCCGCGAGATTCGCTGAAAAGGGCAGCAGAATTGATGCAACCGTGAAAACCGCGCCGGTGATCATCAGGACGCGCCGGATGCCGTAAGCAGCTCCCAGAAAAACGGCGAATACACCGATGAACATCATACCCATGTTGAGCACGGTGGGAATCCAGGAGGCGTCGTCGAATCCGAAGCCCAGCGCGCCCCGCAAATCGGGTAGGCCCACGCTCAACAGGCGGCCGTTGAGCGTCGCGGTGGCTGCGCCCAGGAACACACCGACAATGCCGATGTATGGGTGTATGGTGATCGGCGCGGAGCCCGATTTCGCGGCTTCTGCCTGCTGCGCGGTCGCGGCCATTTACGATGCGCCTTTGGTTCGGATAACGGCGGTCACAGAGAGTCCAGGGCGCAGCCGCTCCGCTGAATTTTGGTCTTGATCGAGAACGATCTTCACTGGAACGCGCTGTGTCACTTTGGTGAAATTGCCGGTGGCGTTGTCGGGAGGCAGCAACGCGAATTGCGATCCGCTGGCGGGAGCGATCTCGACGACCTTCCCGCGCAGCACCAGCCCCGGAAATGCGTCGACACGGATCTCGGCCGGATCGCCTGGGCGAATACTCCGCAGTTGAGTTTCCCGATAATTTGCCTGGACCCATGTCTGCTTTTCAACCAGCGAGACGACTTGAGTACCCGGGCTGACGAATTGTCCCGCACGGACCTTGCGTTCCCCGACCACTCCGTCTTCCGGCGCGACAATGCGCGTATAGGCAAGATTCGTGCGAGCGAGTTCCAGCGCCGCTTGCCGGGCTTTCAAGTCGGCACGGAGCATTTGCTCCTGAGAATCCAGCACTGATCGCTGGCGGCGTTGCGCTTCGACTTCCGCGTGAGTGCTTTCGAGGTGTGCGCGTGCGCGGCTCAGATCGGCCTGACGGCTAGCGAGTTGCGCCGACGCCGAGTCGATGTCGGCTTGCCGGCTGGCGCGTTGCGCCCGAAAGCGTTCCTCATCCGCGATTGCTTGTTCCAGCTTTTGTCGCGTAGCCGACTGAACTGCCACCAGCGCTTCCTGGCGCTTGCGCTCGAGCGCGGTGCGTCGGACGTCCGCGTCGGTTGCCGCGAGCCCGCTCTTGGCGTTCGCAGCCGCCGAATTCGCAGCTTGGATACCGGCTTCCCCCGCGGAAATCTCCGCTTCAGCCGCAGTGATGCCGGTCTGCGCTTGCATCACTCGGGCATCTTGGAGCTCTTTCTGTCGTTGATTGTTGACCAAGGCGCTTTCGGCAGCCTGAACCGCGGCTTCTGCCTGCGCCACCTGGGCCTGAAAATCTTCGTCGCGCAAGCGCACCAGCAAGTCGCCGGCCTTCACCGGCTGATAGTCGGATACCTCCACCGACGCGACAAGTCCCGCGGCTTTGGTGCTCAGCGGCGTGACATCGGCGCGAACGTATGAGTCATCAGTTTTCTGCTCGTCGCCGTTGCTGGCCCAGGTGGTCCAGTTGTACGAGAGGACGAAAATGAGTACGAGGGCGATGCAGAGGATCGCAACCGCCACGCCCCAGCTTCTAAGCTTCTTTGACATTGTGTCAGGCACTTGCGGTTCTCCCATCAAAATCCTTCATTCGCTCTCCTCGATCCGCGCCATGATGATTCACAATCAGCCGTGCTCCTCGCTGCCGCGTTAAATAGGTCCATATCCACTGCAAGAACACACTGATCCGAAGACCAGGCTGCGCCAGCGACAGAATGTGCACCACGGCCCAAGCCATCCATGCTGTAGCTCCCTTCAAGCGAATCTTGCCACTTTGCAGCACTGCGTACCCTAGCCCGACCACGGCCATGGTGCCCTTATCGAAGTATTGAAATGGGGCGGGCGCAGGCCTGCCCGTAACTCGCCGGTCAATCGCCACGGCTGCGTAGCGGCCTTCCTGGATTGCGACCTGAGCGACGCCCTCCAGCGGTTCGCCGTTATGATCCAGCGAAGCGGTATCGCCCACGACAAATATTTCAGGGTGCCCCGGCACAGTCAGGTCTTGCTGAATCCGGACTCGCCCTGCGCGATCGGTCTCCACGTTCAGCCAAGTGCCTGCAGGAGACGGGGCCACGCCCGCCGTCCAGATCACGGTTTTGCTCGGGATGCGCTCGCCTGCCACCACGACGCCGTCGCCATCGATTTGATCCACGCCCTGCCCCAGCCGGATCTCCACACCCAACTTCTCCAGCCGTTCCTTTGCCCCCTGCGATAAATCGTCCGCGTAAGGTTTCAGCAGCTTCTTCGATCGATCGACCAACACAACCCGGGCCGAGGTCGGATCGATGCGGCGAAACTGGGTTCGCAGGCTTTTCTTCACCAGGACCGCGATAGCGCCTGCCATCTCAACTCCGGCAGGGCCGCCGCCTACCAGCACGAACGTCAGCAAGTCGCGGTGAGCGTGGGCGTCTTCCTCGGCCTCGGCTTGTTCAAAAGCTTGCAGAATTTTGTTACGGACCGCCACCGCGTCCGCCAGGCTCTTTAATCCCGGAGCATGCTTCTCAAACTCGTTGTGGCCAAAGTAGCTATGCATCGCGCCGGTTGCCAGGACCAAAAAGTCGTATGGGATAGGCACCCGCTCCCGGTCCGCGCTGCTGGCGAAAACCAACTTCTTCTCCTTGTCCACGCCGACAACTTCCCCCATCAGCACCGTGGTGTTCTTTTGCTTGCGCAAGATCTCGCGGAGCGGCGACGCAATCTGAGCGGGCGACAGGACCGACGTCGCAACCTGATAGAGCAGGGGCTGAAACACGTGATGATTGGTGCGATCGATAAGAAAAACCTGGGCTGGCGTGTTGCGCAGAGCCTGAGCGGCGGAGAGCCCAGCAAAGCCGCCGCCGACGATTACAATTACCGGCAAATGCTGAGTCACTGCGTCTTCAGTTCACCTTTCGCTGCGGGATTCCCGCCAGTCCGATAGGCGCGTGGAGGTGCATTCTCCGGGCCACAAATCGAGCACCGATTTCTCTAAAGAAACGCACGTTGATTCGCAATTGACGGTGTCCAGAAATGACCACTCGCTGACTCCGTGTCGACCGATGGGCTCCTGGCTTTCTCTGTCCCCGAGTTTGGCGGGCGGTGCAGTCCGTCTCGGCAACGGTTGGGTCTCGGCCGAAGCCGCCACGCGGGCCCGGCCGAGCAAATCAGGGCGGTTACGCCGCACAAGTAAAAGTCTGCCAACGTGCGCGTTGGGTAGAGCTATTTGATCCCTTTTTTCTCAACATGCCATTTCGGGTCCTGGCAGAGCCCGCAGTCCGCGCCCACAAACATCTTGCCGGCCTCACGGTCGCCCTTGAGCTGCCACTGGAGCACCGCGACGGCGACCTTGCCAAACTCGCCGCCGTTGGGCTGATTGTAAGTGCCGCCGTGCCCGACGCCATCTTTATATGCGCGAAATGCGGGCACTTTGGTGATGCGCTTAAAGTCGTCATTTATATTCTCAAAGGCAATGTCTGTGGAATCGCCTGAGATGTAGAAGATCGACGAATGGACTCTCTGCAACTGTTCCTTGGGCACGTTTTCTGTCAGCCCGGCCGCGCCTTTCGGGGGAGTAACGAAGAGTCCCCCGCTCCAGTTCACTACCAGCTTGATGCGAGGATCCGCAGCCACCGCCAACGCCTGAATGCCACCGCAGGAGTGACCCATCACCGCGACCTTCGAGGTATTGATCCTGTGATAATACGGGCTATCCTTGCGCCCGTTCTCGGCGATGGCCCAGTTGATGGCGTCAATCAGCTGCGACGACTTCGTGGCTGGGCCTCGGCCTGGATTGCCAGCGCCGCGACCCGCCGGTTGCGCGCCCGGATCGCCGGCGGCCCGTGGCTTCTGCGGCGGTCCGATGGCGATGACCAGAAACCCGTGCGAGGCAATTTCGCCGAGAAAGTTTTTATAGAAACTACCGTTGTTCACGCAGGCGCCTTCGCCCCATGCAACGATCGGCAGTTTCTGTCCCTGCAGGGCGGCCAGTTCTTTGGGCCGGTAGACCGTGTGTGTAGGCAGGCCCGCATCCTGCTCCATCACAGCGGGGAAAGGGCCGGTGCCTTCCTGAGCCCACAAGCTCGCGGCCAGACATACCAAAGCGAACAGTGCCTTCGTCATGTCATCTCCTTACGGCTTTCGCCATTGCGGGTCCGGATGTCCGTCCAGCGGAACGATGCGCACGCTGGGCCGAACCAGGGAGAGTCTCATTTCAAACCTCTGCCAGAATATCTTTACCAATTGGTGTTGTCAACGAAGTTTATACCAGTTGACTGGTATCACCATCAATGCTGGCCGGGATGTCACGCCATGGCAGTCCCGCGATTTCGGCACGTCGGAGTTTACGGCGCAGCT
The DNA here is from genome assembly GCA_963772905.1 of Bryobacterales bacterium. GTDB lineage: Bacteria > Acidobacteriota > Terriglobia > Bryobacterales > Bryobacteraceae > Palsa-89. The sequence continues at coordinate 1,083,134 of CAVYZD010000004.1, forward strand.
CATCGCGCTCACAGGTTCATAGCGTAGAACCTGAGCTTCGAATATGTGACTGCGCTTTCCTGCGAAATAAAGCCGACGCGTCCGCTGGCCTTGAAGTAGAAGAACGACTGCATCAGCATGTCGTCGACATACAACTCCATCTGGCCGGATCGAAGCCACAGGCGGAACGTGTGGTCCTTGCCGTCGTCCAGGCCGGTAACCGTCGCGCTGCCACGGCCCGTGGCATCCAGACTTTGGAAGTGAAATGACACGTCCGTCTGAATGCGGCCGATGTGTGACTCGCGCCATTGCGGCTCCCCGATCTCCAGCAGGATTCCAGTGCCGGAGCCTTTTTTCAGGCCTTCGATGAAGAACCCGGCATAGGACTTGCGCGCATCTCCATACCCCTGAAACAGCGCCTTCGCATTGATGTGGCCTTCGATGATCAAACCAGTATTCAAGTCGAAGCGGTGATTCAGCACCGCGATTGTTTTTCTGGTTTTGTCCGCGTCCAGCCACGAAAACGGCCGCCAGCTCTTGTCGGTTCCGAGCAGCAGATTGTCGCCACTGCCGGCCGCCTTGACGATCGGATTTGCTTCGGTCTGGCCCGGCGGGAATACAACCGAATTCTCAGCCGCGTCAACGCTTAATTCGCTGCCTTTGACCAGATCGTTTTTCGGCCAGTAAGCGAGCCGAAGATGACCCTGAGAATCCACCACCGCTCTGCGCAACGGGAGTAGCCACGTGCCCTCGCCGTCGGTGTCCGGCGAGCTACGAAACGAAAACGGGTCGCTCACCAGGTCTTCCGGGCTGTCCTTCACAAAGCAAGACAGGATGTGAACGTAGTAGTCGCCATCGATTCCCGATGTGCCAGTCAGCCGATAGGCTTCGAGATCCGGACGGAATGGTCCCGTGGGCGAATCGGCGACATAAGTGTATACGCCGTAGCCCGAGAAACCGTAGTGATTAACATTACCGCCCAGCAAATAGTATTTCTGACCGAACCTTTTGATCCCGCCGATCTCAAGCGTAGGTATCCGGAAGTCGGAGAGAATCTGCGGCGCCCTGATGGGCGTGAAGTGTATGCTGTCCGGTGAATCCATCATGCCGAAACCGCCGTGATCGATCGGGTCCGCGACCATGTAGCCCCACGATCCCGCGGCGGGGGTTTGATCCTTCTTCGGGAGCATGTACATATGATCCCAGCGGCCGTTGGCGCGGTAGAGCTGCGTGTCGATCGGAATTTCGTACAGGTACTTCCAGTGAATCAGGTCTGACGATTCATAAAACCGAAGCAGGTTGTTGTTACTGCCTTCATCGGTAAATGCCCCGTGATCCAGTATGAACTTGTCCCCCACCTTCGCCACAAACGGCTTCCATACCCGGTTGCTCCTGAATCCCTGCGATTTCAGGACAACGCCGTAATCCTTCCAGTGGACGCCATCTTCGGAAGTCGCCAGCCAAATACTGTCGCCGCCATACATCGCGAACAGGTAGTATTTGCCCGCGTGGTAAATGACACTCGGATCCCAAAACGCGCCCGGAGATGGCTGGTAAATGAATCCTTTTTTCGAGGTCTGCGCCTGCGCGGTCGAGAGAGTTAGGAAGAACGCCAGGGACGCGACGGCCGCGAATCGTGCCGTCATCGAAACAGCCTCGCTACAAAATCGGCCAGGTATTTGCGCCATACGGCAATCCGCTCGCTGACGGGAGTCACATCCACTTTGGCCGCGCCCGCCCTCAACGCGGGTAGCCCGATCTGCGGAATCGCCACCATCACCAGAAGGAGACAAACCGCCCGCCGCTGCATGGCTTACCGAAGCGCCTTCTCGATCGCGGCGGCGGCGATCGGCGACATGATCTTGTACCCTTCGGCGTTGGGATGCAACCCGTCTTCGGAAACGCCGTCCTTCAGCCAGCCCTTCTCGTCGACCAGCGGCGTGAAGTAATCCACGTAGACCGCATTCGCGCGCGCCGCATAGTCCTTCATCCAGGAATTCAGCTTCAGGATGTCGGCGGGAGGACGCCCGTCGGTCATTTTGACCCGCGGAAACGGCCCGCGCCCGGGGCCTGCAGGGGCAGGCGGCGGACCACCCGCGCTCTGCTGCTTGAGGAACGGATAATCGCTGACCGGCGTTACTGAGCAGAGAATCACTTTAATCCCATGCTGCCGCGCCAGCTCCGTCATCGCCATAATGTTCTCTTCGATCAGTTCGGCCGTCATCGGACCCGTGTTCCGCGCAATGTCGTTGGTGCCGGCCAGCACGATCATTGCGGCCGGCTTCAGGTCGATCACATCCGGATACACACGAACCAGCATCTGCGGCGTAGTCTGTCCCCCTATCCCGCGATTCACATAAGGCTTGCCAGGAAAATACTGATCCAGCCTCCAGAAGTCTGTAATCGAATCGCCCATGAACACCACTCGCTTCGGCTCGGCCGGCTGTTTCTTCAGTTCTTCGTTGGCCTGATGATAACGGCCGAGTTGGTTCCAGTCCTGAAGCTGGTCCGCAAGGGCCCGCGCGCTATTGAGCAAACAGCAGTTCGCGCGTGGTGGATTGAATTCATCCGCCAGCTGGCCCTTGGCGCCAGCGGCAATCAGCAAAGCGCCGATTGAGATAAGAGAGATGTTTCGCCGCATAGAACCTGTCTTTACAGATAATTGGAATCCTGCATCTGGAAACGCAGACCGAAATATATCCCCGTGGCATTTGCATGTCAACGAGAATCGGCAGAAGGCTGTTATGTTCATATCTAACCGCGAACGGCGCAATCCGTTCCATCCTGTCACCCGCGGAAACGAATCTTCGCGAGTACCATGGGTGTTGAAGAGAATCAGCGACAAGTAGTACGAACATGATGGCCCACATGCACAAGACCAACTGCATCAAAAGTCGTGTCGAAGCACAGCCGATGAGGAACTTTCATTGGCTTACCGTCCGGGCTGCGATCGTAGCCCTCCCGCTTCTTTGTGCGCCCGCTTCATGGGCCCAGAACAACACCATATCCGGCGAATTCACGGTCGAGCCGGCCACGTTGGTCTCGCTCGGCTTTGAATGGCGTATCAAAGGCGACGATAATCGCAACGCACACGTGGATGTGAAGTTCCGCAGGACGGGCGAGTCCAGGTGGCGTGACGGGCTGCCGCTGATGCGGGAACAGCACGAACTGATAGGCGATCCGCCCCCCGCTTCTGCCGGCAGCCCACCCAGGGGAGGAGCCGGCCCGCGTTTTCCGTTGTTCAAATACACCGCGCCGAATATGTTTGCCGGGAGCATCCTCAACCTGGAGCCGGATACCGAATACGAGTGCCGCTTTGTGCTGGCGGATCCTGATGGTGTCAGCGGACCTAAGGAAAACACACTTAAGGTCAGGACGCGAAAAGAGCCAGGCGCCGTTTCGGGCGGACACACTTATCACGTTTACCCTGTCGGATATGAAGGACCGCGCCAGGAGCCCTCCTTCACGGGACTAATGGCGGCTTACTACATGGGCAGCGCTCATTTCGACTATGAGAATGCTTATCCCCCGCGGGTTCAGCCTGGTGATGTGATCCTTGTGCACGCCGGCCTGTACGTCGGCGACCGGTTCCACTATATGAACGGAGCGCCGCGGCCAGGTTATCTCGCTCTGGGAAATCTTTTCGACGGCACTTATTACCTCACGCAGAGCGGAACGCCCGACAAGCCCATCGTCATCAAAGCAGCCGGCGACGGGGAAGTGATCTTCGACGGTGCGGGATGTCAGACGTTTTTCAATGTCATGGCAGCCAACTACAACTATTTCGAGGGCATCACGTTTCGAAACGCCAACGTGGCCTTTCTGGCCGGAATCAAGAACATTGCGGGGGCGAGCGGCTTTACCCTGAAGCATTCACGGATCTATGACGTGGGGCGCGTGGTCCAGGCTGACTGGTCCGGCTCCAAGAACTTTTATATTGCCGATAACGTTATGATCGGCCGTCACGATCCCAACAAGATGATGGGGTGGACGGGCGAACTCTGGTCGAAGTTTGCCGGCTATCCCGAGTTGTTGTTATCCGAATATGCGGTCAAAGTTTACGGCCAGGGCCACGTGGTCGCCTATAACTACGTGGCGAACTGGCACGATGGTATCGATATCGCCACCTACGGCACGCCGGACGGCGCGCCGACCGATATTGCCGACCGTGTGCCTATGGACATCGATTTCTACGGCAACGATATCTTCAACATGGGTGACAACTGCTTTGAGACAGACGGCGGCGCCAGAAATATCCGGGTGTTCAGAAACCGCTGTTTCAACTCCGCGTCCGGAGCGCTGAGCGTCCAGCCGGTATTCGGCGGCCCCGTTTACTTCTATCAGAATCTGATCTACAACACGCCGACCGGATCGCTGAAATATATCGAAGAATCAGCCGGAATACTCACGTATAACAACACGATTATCGGAGAAGGCCGGGCCGGACCCGCGTCCAACGAGACTTTCCGGAACAATCTCATTCTGGCGCAGGGCGCTATGGAGCCCGTCTTTGCGATTACGACTTTCACCAATTACACGACTTCCGATTACAACGGTTTCCGGCCCAATCCGGGCGCGAATGACTCGTTCGAATGGAATTCGCCACAGTTTGAGGTCCCGGCCGATTTCGCAAAGAATCCTGTGACCCGCCGCTTCAAGACCCTGAATGAATACCGTGAAGCCACGGGACAGGAACAACACAGCGTTCTTGTGGACTACGACATATTCATGAAGGTCAGCAAACCCGATATGACCGATCCGCAGCGACTCTATGACCCATCGGGTTTCAACTTCGAGCTTAGGCCTGGGTCCGCGGCTATAGACGCTGGAATCGTGCTGCCCGACATAAATGACGACTACGCTGGCCGGGCCCCTGATCTGGGAGCCTACGAACTGGGCAAACCGATTCCGCACTACGGCCCCCGACCATAACTGCCCCCCCGCTACCCGATGCTTCCGAAGACGCTCTCCGCTCAGCCAAGGCCGCGGCCTGCCGTTGCAAGCAAGGAGGAAAAACTGTCTGCTGGCAAGTCGGAAAGCCTCACCGTGGCGAGGTCCGCCCCGAGCGACGATGCGTTCTTGCCGACTCCGATGCTCCGCATGCCTGCCCGCCGAGCTCCTTCGACGCCGGCCCTGGCATCTTCGACGACGATGCAGATCCACGGCGCGGCATTGAGGCGGGACGCTGCTATCAAGAAAACCTGGGGGTCGGGCTTCCCCGCCTGCACATCTTCGGCAGCCGTTGACGCCTGGAACCATTTTCGCAAGTGAAGCGCGTCTAGAACTGCTTCGACGTTGAGCCGGGGAGCGGACGAAGCAATGGCTTGGGGCCACCCTTCCTGATGTAAACGTTCCACCCATTCAGCGGCTCCCGGAAGCGGCGACAGCCCATTCGTGCGCACCAGTTCGCGGTAGCGAGCCTCCTTGGCATCGCCAATCCTGCCAATCTTCTCCACGCTAATGTCGTCGCCAAGCCACGCGCGGAGAATCGCATCGTTTCGCTGGCCGAAACTCGAGAGGAACTGCGCACGCGTGAGGGAGATGCCCTCCTGGTCAAGGATCTCTTTCCAGGCCAGCCAATGATATTCTTCGGAGTCCACCAGTGTGCCATCCAGGTCCCAAAGTACCGCGCCGCGTGGTTGTGTCATTTTTTCCATTGCTTCACTCTAGAATCGCTCAACCGAGGCGGCGAAGCTACGACCGGATATTCAAAAGATTGGCAACTTCATTCCAGCGGAGCTCATTGCGAAATTGCCGCAGGTCGGTAGTCGAATCTATGGGAAGAAATTCCACATCCGCCATTTCCGCGAAATCCTGGAGGTGCTCCATGCGGAGGGCTTGACTGAAGCCGGTATGATGCGCACCGCCTGCATAAATCCACGCCGCCGCCGCCGTCCTAAGATTCGGACGCGGCACCCACACCGCCCGGGCGACCGGAAGTCTTGGCAGAGGTTCTGGAGGCTCAACGACGTCAATTTCGTTTACGATCATGCGGAAACGGCTGCCCACCTGAATGATCGAGGCATTTACCGCGGGCCCCGCGGGAGCGGTGAACACCAGCCGCACCGGGTCCGCTTTGCCGCCGATGGAAAGAGGATGAATCTCGAGCGAAGGCCTGTCTGCGGCAATCGAGGGGCAGATCTCCAGCATGTGCGCTCCGAGCACTCGCGGAGTAGTGCCGAAATCGTAGGTGTAATCTTCCATGAACGAGGTTCCGCCGGGAAGGCCCGCCGCCATCACTTTCATGGTTCGAACAAGTGCGGCGGTCTTCCAGTCTCCTTCAGCCCCAAAGCCGTAACCGTCCTCCATCAGCCGCTGCACGGCGATCCCTGGAAGCTGCTTCAATCCGTGCAGATCCTGGAACGTGTCGGTGAAGGCTCCAAACCCGCCGTCCTGAAGGAAAGCACGCAAACCCAGTTCGATTCTGGCAGCGTCCTGCAAAGCCTGCCGCCGTTCCCCTCCCGGGCGCAAAGGCTCGGCGGCCGAGTAGCGCTCATCGTATTCGGCGAGCAGAGTTTCCGTCTCGGCATCGGACACCTGCTGGATCTTGCAGACTAGATCGCCAACTCCATAGCCGTTCACCGAATAACCGAAGCGGGCTTGTGCTTCCACCTTGTCTCCTTCGGTGACCGCAACCTCGCGCATATTGTCCCCGAAACGGGCGATCTTTAATCGCTGCGATTCATGCCAGCCTGCTGCCGCGCGCGACCAGGTTGCGATCTGGCCGCAAACTTCCGGGTCCTCCCAATGGCCGGCCACAACTTTACGCCGCAGGCCGATCCGCGCCGCCAGGTATCCGAACTCGCGGTCTCCGTGCGCCGATTGATTCAGGTTCATAAAGTCCATATCAATCGAACTCCAGGGAAGATCTCGATTGAACTGCGTGTGCAAGTGCAAAACGGGCTTAGCCAGTACACGCAGGCCGCCCAGCCACATTTTCGCCGGTGAAAATGTGTGCATCCAAATGATGATTCCGGCACAGTTGGGCGCGGAATTGGCGGCACTGCACAGTTCCCAGATCGCTTCCGGTGCGGTCAGGACCGGCTTCAGCGTGAGATCCAGCGGAATCTGCTGCGTGTCCCGGAGGCCCTCTACGATTTTGCGGCTGTGCTCCGCAACGGTCCGGAGAACGTCCTCACCGTAAAGATGCTGGCTCCCGGTGACGAACCATAGCTGCTTGTCTTGGAGATTGATCATAGATGTTCTTCTCTGATGCGTGTTTTACGATTCGTGGTGCGGAGCGCGTCCGGTCGACTCGCGCACCACCAGTTCGGGCGTGATCAGAACTTCCTGCGGCGCTGCAGAGGATTGGTCCGTCGCGGAGAGACTTGCGAAGATCTGCCGCCCGATCTGATCTCTCGCAATATGCAGGGTGGTTAGCGCCGGATACACGACCTCGGAAAGCGAGATATTATCGAACCCGGTTACAGAAACTTGTCCGGGGACTTCAATGCCCATATCACGCAACTCGCGCAACACGCCTACGGCCATGAAGTCGTTGACGCAAAGAACGGCCGTCGGGCGAAAATTGGACGTGAAAAGCTGCTGGACGCCGCGACGTCCTCCCGCATAATCATCGGAATCGGCGACGGTGGTGAATTGAAGATCGCCCGAGTACCGGTCCATGACCTCGATGAACGTCCGTTTGCGATCTCCTAGGGGGCCTAAAGCAGTGTGGTGTCCAACGAATGCGAATTTCTTGTGCCCGAGACTGCGCAGGTATTCAGAGACTCGTTCAATCCCTTTCCTGTAATTCGCTTTGATGCTGAGGATACCTGTGCGCGGTTCGCCGACATCATAAACGACGCTCCTCACTTCTCGCGCTTCCAGCTCGTCCAAAATCGCGGGGTCGATCTCAGAGACCACGAGCGCCAGTCCAGCCACGCGCCGGCCCAGCATAACGCGCACGCTTGATTTCAACCATTCCGAATCATAGTCCGTGTTGGCGATCAGCACCTCATAGCCATGCGAGTGCGCCTCCTGTTCCAGAGCACGAAAGATATCCAGGAAGAACGGGTTTTCCAGGTTGGAAACGATCAGGCCCAGGGTACGGCTGGCGCCGCCCGCGAGCGCCTGCGCATGTACATTCGGATAGTATTTCAATTCCTCGATGGCCTTGAGAACCCGCGAGCGCGTACTGGTCTTAACTACACCAGTGTTATTGACAACGCGCGAAACAGTCGCTGACGAAACCCGAGCTTTCCGGGCAACATCTTCGAGGCTCATTCGGTTAGGCGAATTTAGCTGCAATTGAGTGGGACCTACAGCGTAGAAAACCGATACACAGTTGTGCTCTGGTAAGTGCTGCCCGGCTTGAGCACGGTGGAAGGAAAGCTCGGCTTATTCGGCGAGTCCGGGAAATGCTGGGTCTCCATGCAGAAGGCGGATCGCCGGGTATAGACTCTACCTTTGCCCTTCAGCGTGCCATCCAGAAAGTTCCCGGTATAGAACTGAAGGCCCGGCTGCGTGGTGAGAACCTCCATCACGCGCCCGGATTTCGGGTCGGTCACCTTCGCCAACGTTTCCAGGCCGTCGCCCTTCCGGTTCAGCACCCAGTTGTGATCGTAACCGCCGGCGAACATCAACTGCTGATCTTTCTGCTCGATTCGTTTGCCAATCGCTGTTGCGGTGCGAAAGTCGAACGGTGTTCCGGTGACGTCCTTCAGTTCGCCAGTCGGGATCAGCCCCTTATCGATGGGCGTAAAACGGTCCGCGTTGATCGTAACTTCGTGGGCCAGGATGTCTCCCTCACCAGCCAGATTGAAATAGCTGTGATTGGTTAAATTGACCACTGTTTCCTTGTCCGTCGTGGCCGAATAATCGATGCGGAGCTCGTTGGCGTCGGTGAGCGTGTATTTGACCGTGACATCAAGATTACCGGGATAGCCCTCCTCACCATCAGCGCTGCGGTACTTGAGTTCGAGGCTTTGCGGTGAAAGCGGATTCGCCTGCCAAAGGCGCTTGTCAAAGCCGCGCGCGCCGCCATGGAGGGAGTTTTGGCCGTCATTCTTCGCAAGCTTGTACTCGACGCCATCGAGGGAGAATCGCGCATTTCCGATTCGGTTCCCGTAACGGCCGATGATCGCTCCAAAATAAGGCGGCGGCTTCAGATAATCTTGGAAGCTATCCAACCCGGCGACGACATCGCCGAATGCACTCGTCCTATCCGGCACTTTCAGTGAAACCAGGACGCCGCCGTAATTCATGATCCGCGCCTCGGCGCCTTTGCTGTTTCTGAGCGTGTAGAGTTCCACTGTTTTGCCGTCTGGCGTGGCGCCCCAGTTCGTCTTCATAACGGTATTTGCGATGCTCGATGTTTCGGTCCGAGCGGAACAGCCCGTCATCATCACCACAAGTAGCGCGATGGGTACGGCGACGCTGCTAGCTTTTCGGTTGTCCATAATATGCGTTACGTCCATGTTTGCGGAAAAAATGTTTGTCTAACAGCGCCTGCGGGATCGGCGCGGCGGCGGCGTTTACCGAGAGTGTATGGAGCGCAGTCTGAGCGATTTCTTCCAGCACGACGGCATGATGCGCCGCTTCGGCGATCGACCGGCCCCAGGTGAATGGTGCGTGGCCGGACACCAACACCGCCGGCATCGTCAGCGGATCCATCTGCTGGAACCGCTTCAAAATGGCATGACCGGTGTTGGCTTCGTAAGCCTGCTCGATTTCGGGGGCGCTGAGAGTGTCAGTCACCGGAATAGAGCCGTAGAAGTAATCCGCGTGGGTGGTCCCGAAACAGGGAATCTCCCGGCCAGCTTGGGCCCAAATCGTCGCGTAGCGCGAATGCGTGTGAACCACTCCGCCAATATCCGGAAACGCGCGATATAGAACAAGGTGAGTGGCCAAATCCGAGGAAGGGCGCAAGCTCCCCTCCAGGGTTTCTCCTTCAAGATTGACGATCACGATGTCGCCGGGGGTCATCTGATCGTAGGGCACCCCGCTGGGCTTAATCGCGACGACACCCCGCTCGCGATCGACGCCGCTGGCATTCCCGAAAGTGTAGAGCACCAATCCCCGGCGCACCAGTTCCAGATTGGCTTCTAGTACTTCCTCCCGGAGTGCATCGAAGTTCATTGCGGTCCTCTCGCCACTGCGGCGATATTGCGGAGCGACGGCAATACCTCGCCCGCCCGGGCTATCTCGGCGGTGTCCTGGCCGAAACCGAAATAAAGCCTTCTGTAGATTTCGTACAGTTGCTGATAAACTCGCGCCGCTGCGGGATCGGGCTGCACGATGCGATGGCGCGGGCACAGCTGTTCCTGAGCGGCTTCGACACTGTCAAACTCGCCCGCTGCCAGGAAGGCGAAGATTGCCGAGCCGAGACTCGTGACCTCGGTTTCGGGAACAAGCACGGGCTTATTCAGCACGTTTGCGTAGACCCGATTCAGAACGTCGTTCTTCGCGGGAATTCCGCCGCCGTTGATGACGCGCTTGATGGGAACCCCGTGCTGCTCCATGCGCTCAAGAATAACGCGCGTGTGAAACGCCGTGCCTTCGATGGCCGCGAACAGTTCGTCGGCGGCTGTGTGCACCAGGTTCCAGCCCAGAGTGATTCCGCCCAACTCGGGATTCACCAGCACCGTCCGGTCGCCGTTGTCCCAGGTCATTCGCAGCAGGCCCGTCTGCCCTGCCCTGTATTTCTCCAATCCTCGTGAAAGCGTCTCCACGGTGGTTCCTGCCCGACGGGCGATAGCATCGAAGATGTCGCCGGTGGCGGAAAGACCGGCTTCAATACCGGCCATTTTCGGGTGGGCCGAACCTTGCACCACACCGCAAACGCCGGGGATTAATTTGACCTGCTCGGCGACGGCGATTATGCAGGTTGAGGTTCCCACTACGTTCACTACATCGCCGCAGCGGACACCTGCGCCGATCGCATCCCAATGCGCGTCGAAGGCGCCGACTGGGATCGGGATACCGGGACACAGCCCGAGCGCCGCTGCCCAGAACGGCGAGAGCCGACCCGCGATCTGGTCCGACGTGGCGTAACGTCCCTGCAGCTTCGTCCGGACGCCGGCGAAAAGCGGGTCCACGGACTCCAAAAACTGCTCGGAAGGCAGGCCGCCCAAATCCGGATTCCACATCCATTTGTGACCCATGGCGCAGATGCTGCGCGGCGCCTGAGCGGCATCTGTGTAACCGCATAACGTCGCGGTCAGCATGTCACAATGCTCGAACGCCGTTACCAGGCGGGAGCGTTTGTCCGGATTCTGGCGCAGCCAGTGAAGCAGCTTTGCGAACCCCCATTCGGAGGAATACGTTCCTCCGCACCAATCGATCGCCTCCAGTCCCTGCTGCCGCGCGGTGCTGGTAATCAGCGCCGCTTCACGGGCAGAGCGATGATCGCACCACAAATAATACTCATCCAACGGCTGGAGACCGTCGCCCACGGGGATCACGCTGGAGCCGGTGGTGTCCAGCGCGATGGCCCGAATGTCTTCTCCCTCCACTTTGGCGGCAACCAGGGCACGTTGGGTAGCTTCCACCAGTGCTCCCATGTGATCGGTGTGACTTTGGGTGGCGTAATCGGGATCCTTCAGTTTCCGGTGCAGCGGGTATTCCGCTACTCCGGAACCGATCCGGCCGCAATTGCTGTCGACAATCGACACCCGGACGCTCAGGGTGCCGAAATCCACTCCAGCCACCACGCTCATCGCTTACTCGCAGGACGGAAGAGATAGACGTAAACCGCGCCGATAACGATCAACAATGCTCCCCACCAAATCGTGACATGCAGTTGGGCCATCACGACCGGCGGGGGCGAAGACCATTCCGCGATGCCCGCGCCTAAAATCAGCACGCCGTAAATCAGGATCAACAGGCCGATGAAAAACCAGATTGAAATCATACCGTGCCGCGCCATAGCAGTTACCAGAACAAGATATTCAGGACCACAAACACCACGGCCACGAGCACCGCCCAAAACACCGGGCGCTGCAAGAGCGGTGTGGCTCCCTCGGAAGGGATCTGCGTGCAGCCGTAGACTAATCCCTCCAACTGTTTCTCTGGAAGTGGACGGGTTACCAGGCTCACCACCACTGTCACGACAACGCAGATCAGCCAAGACCACAGACCGCGATACATGTTCTCGGCCATATCCTTGGCATTGGGAGAAAGAGCAATGATCGACAGAGCGCTGGGGACCAATTTGACCCAGGCCCACATCGCGATGGAGGATAATGTCCCCACCAGCAGCCCCCAGAAACCGCCCGCCGGAGTAGCCCGCTTCCACAACATCCCAAGAAGTACCGTTCCAAATAATGGTGCGATAAAAAAACTGAAAAGCGCTTGGACGTAGTCCATGATGCTCAGGAACTGCATGACGAGATAAGCCGTTCCAATACTGATGAGAACGCCGAGGATGGTGCACCACCGTCCCATCCAGACATAATGCTGGTCGGTGGCATCCTTGCGGATGAGCGAGCGATAAATGTCGTAGGTCCAGACGGTGGAAAAAGCAGTGACGTTCCCGGCCATGCCCGACATGAATCCGGCAATCAGGGCGGTGATTCCAAGCCCGAGCAAGCCCGGTCCAAAGTAGCGCGCGAGCATGAGTGGAAGCACTTCGTTATAGCTGTGGCCGTTGGAAGCAACCGCCGCTGCCTCCCCTACCAGCTTTTCCGGAAGCAGAGCTAATCCCAACAGGCCCGGCAGAATCACGATGAATGGCACCATCATTTTGAATCCTGCGCCGATGACGGGCGCCATTTTGGCGGAGCGAAGATCCTTGGCGGTCAGCACGCGTTGAACCACCAGGAAGTCCGTGGTCCAATAGCCGAACGAAATTACCCATCCCAGCCCCAGCACGATCCCAGTCCAATGGATGCCCATTGGATTGTCCTTGAAGGAGCCGAGCGTGCTCCACAAGTGCGTGTAGTCGTTGCTTCCGACGCGTTCCGCGATTTTCTGCTGGAGTCCGCTCCATCCTCCCGCCTCTTTCAAGCCGAGGATGGGAATCAGCAGTACGCCCAGCCAGATCAGCATGAACTGCAGCACCTCGTTGAAGATGGCCGACCTCAGGCCACCCAGCGCTACGTATACGGCAACGGTGATCGAGGAAATCCAGATGCTGAAATGAATATCCCAGCCAAGAACAACCTTCATCACCAGCGCCATGGAGTACATGTTGATGCCACTCATGAGCACGGTCATGAAGGCGAAGCTAATTGCGGACAGGGCCCGGGAAGGTTCGCCGAAACGAAGCTTTAGATAGCCTGGCACCGAGTGAGTCTTGCTGATGTAGTAAAACGGCATCATAACGATCGCCAGGAACAACATCGCTGGGATCGCTCCGATCCAGTACCAGTGCGTCGCGAGAATTCCGTATTGATAACTGGCTGCTGCCCACCCCATCAGCTCCAGCGCTCCCAGGTTTGCCGATAGGAACGCCAGTCCCGCAATCCAGGCGGTCATTTGACGTCCGGCCAGGAAGAAATCCTCGCCGGTTTTGGTTTGCTCCTTGAGATAGTAACCGATGGCGAGAACGGCCAGGAAATAGATCGCGATGATCGCCGTGTCCACCCAACTAAGCCGGATCAGGCGGACCTGGGCTTGCAGCAGAATCAAAGAGTACATTAAGTGAGCTTGGCTTTCAGCATGGTATAGGAATGCGCCGGAAAGCTGTAACGCAGAACATTTGATTCCGCTCTGGTGCTGCGGCTCACCGTCTTGACTTGAGTGGAATTGAAACTGTTCTCGGCCTTCACGTCGGCGGCGTTCACTTCCAAAACCTCAACCGCGCCCGCAAATTGCCGGTCCTCGAGTTGAATGTCTGTTTCTACCGCCTGCTCCCGATGACGATTGACGACGTTGATCACCAGAGTTCCGCTATCGATCGCTGCCGAGGCGTCTAACAGCGGAACGTCGCCGGACGTGGGGCTGGAATACGTTGGCGATTTGACGAACAATTCGAGAGCGGTGCCCCTGGTATTGCTGGCGAATAGAGCCAGAGGATAGTAGATAGTCTGCAGGAAGAGACGCTTTTCGTCGGTGAAAATTGGCGCGATGACATTCACCAGTTGCGCCATGTTGGCGATCTTGATGATGTGCGCGTTGTTGACAAACGTGTTCAGGAATGTTGCGACGACCAGAGCGTCTTCCAGGTTGTAATGTTCTTCGAGGATGCGGCGGCCGCGTTGCGAGTCTCCTCGCGCTCGATACCAGACATTCCACTCATCCCAGGCGATATAGATGTTCCGGTGCGGCCTCTGGCCGGATAGCACTGCATTGATCACGCCCTCAGTGGTCTTGATGCGATTTTGAAGGGTAAGCGACGATGCCAGAAACTCACCGAAGTTGTTGGCCGTATTGCCAACATACATGTGCATCGACAAGTAATCGGCGTGCGTTTTGAGAAAATCGAGCACGGTGCGGTTCCAGCCGATCCAGTCGATGCCAGTGTTGTAATTGGAGGAGCCCGCGGCGATGAGCTTGATGTTCGGATCCGTCCACTTCATTAGTTTGGCGGCTTCCAACGCGAACTTTCCGTAATCTTCAGCAGTGCGATGCCCCATCTGCCAGGGACCATCCATCTCGTTGCCGAGTCCCCAGTAGCTGACCTTCCAGGGCGCGCTTCGCCCGTTCTCGCGGCGCAACCGGGTCATGGCCGTGTCCTGCGACGAGTTAACATATTCCACCCACTGCTGCGCTTCCAGCCATGTGCCGGTGCCCAGGTTGGCGCAAATGTACGGTTCGGTGCCCAGCACTTCGCAGTAGTTTAGGAACTCGTGTGTGCCGAAGCGGTTGCTCTCCACCGTTCCCCAAGCCATCTCCAACCGCGGCGGCCGCTTGTCGCGCGGTCCGATGCCATCCATCCAATGATAATTAGACGAAAAATTCCCGCCAGGCCAGCGCAGGATCGAAACGTTCAGCTTGCGAACGGCGTCCAGCACGTCGCGCCGGTACCCGTTTGCATCCGACAGAGGCGAGTTTTCCTCGAAGACGCCGCCGTAAATACACCGCCCGAGGTGCTCGATGAAGTTTCCGTAGATCTTCGGATCGATGTCACCGATGACCCGCTCGGTGTCGATCTTGATTCGGGCGGTTGAGTCGCTTTGTTGCGCTCGCAGCACCCAAGGGGCAGCCAGCAGAGCCTTTGAAACAGCGCGCCGGGAGATTTTAGATTTCAAGCGGCCCTCATCGGAAAAGCCGGGGAGCGAAATCCTCCAGGCAGCGGCGCCACGTGAGCCACTCATGCGCGGTTCCCGGAGACTCGAAGTAGACGTTGTGAATGCCAGCCTGGGTCAACTGCTCGCTGAAGTTTTTCGTCGCTGGGCCCTCCACGGAACCGATCCCGAGGAAAAGGACTTTCATTTTCTTGTCAAAGGCTGCCGCATCGGCGAACACCCCTCCGTTAGAGGTCTTAGGATCGAATCCGCCGAAGGCTCCACTGTTGCCGCTGAACCCGCCGAGATAGGCAAACTTGTCGAGGTTGGGGAGCACCGTCAAGAACGATTGCATCCCTCCCATCGAGAGCCCGGCCATGGCACGATTGTCGCGGCCCGGCAGTACTCGATACGTGTGCTCGACCATGGGGATCAGGTCGGTGAGCATCATTTCGGTGAACGTGGTGTCCCAGTTCGATGGGAACGCGGGGCGGCCGCCCTTCGCCGGGGCTCCGGGTGGCGGCAAGACGTCGGCCATGCTCGGCCGGGCAATGATGGTGCGGGCATCATAAAGACTGGAGTCCGCACCCGGCTTCGCGGCATTCAGATTATCCATGACGATGATCATGGGCTTAGCTTTTTTCGCCGCGATCAGATTATCCATGATGAAATCGACATGCCCCTGGTTTTCCCAGCCCTGCTCATTTTCACCCCACCCGTGAAGCAGGTACAGAACCGGATACCGGCTGCGAGCACTGGAATCGTAATCCGGCGGAGTATAGACGTAAGCGCGCCGCATTTTTCCGGTCACCTTGGAGTAATACCAGTTCTGACGCACGTCGCCGTGGGGAACGTCCTTGGCGGAATAGAAGCTCGCGTCCGGAGCCGGGATCTCAATGCCGCTGTTGTCCCAGCCCGAGCCGAAGAACGTTCGCGTCGCTGGATCGGCCACCGGGGAACCGTCGACAACGATGGCGTAGTAATGGAAGCCGACCACTTGCGGCGGAATGGTCGCGGTCCACAGTCCGTCGGCCCCGCGCGTCAGGTCGTGAAGACCGCCCAAGCGCACCTGTACTTTTTGGGCTTTCGGAGCCTCCACGCGAAAAGCCACGCTGTGATCTGGAAAGATGCACGGATAAGGCGCGCCGGGAATATTGAGCGAAGAAGGCTTGCAGTCGTTGGGGACCTGCGCGCAACACCAAGTTGAAGCGAGCAGTACGAGGATCGCTATGCGCATGGATGCTCCTTGAGTTAAATCCCTGCGATTCTATCAATGGCGCTGGTAGATATGCAAGCGCTTTCTTTATGACTTGAGCAGTGATAACCAATACCGCAGAGACAGCTGGCCATGCGCTTCCTGATAACGCTTTCGATTGTCATCAGGAAACTCATAAAACACATCTTCTGCGATAAGATTGAAAGTCGAACGCTGGCCACGGGCGGAACTTCGCTCTACGGTTCAGATGTGGAGGTGCTTTCCATGCAGAAGGTTTCGATTTTTGCGGCCCTGATAGCCGCACTCCTTGCTTCTCAGGCCAATGCCGAAATCCATGAAGTTCAGGTGACCGGCGGGCATGTGGCGGGCGTTGCCGCCGATGGCGTCGCCTCGTTCAAGGGCATTCCCTTCGCCGCGCCGCCTGTCGGCCGCTTGCGCTGGAGATCGCCGCAACCTGTGAAGCCGTGGACGGGTGTGAAACAGGCCGCCTCGTTCGCGCCTGGATGCATGCAGAATGCGAGCTTCACGGGCCGGTTCGGCGCGCCCCCGGCGCTCAGCGAAGACTGCCTGTACCTTAACGTTTGGACGCCAGCCAAAACAGCCGGTGACAAACTGCCCGTGATGGTCTGGATCTATGGTGGCGCATTTGCGGGCGGCATGACGAGCATCCCGACCTACGACGGAACACACTTGGCGCAGAAGGGCGTCGTCTTAGTGAGCGTGGCGTACCGGCTGGGAGCGTTCGGCTTTCTTGCGGACGCCGAACTGACCCGCGAGAACGGGGGATCCTCCGGCAATTTCGGACTTGAGGACATGATCGCAGGGCTCAAGTGGGTGAAGAACAATATCGCGAATTTTGGCGGCGATCCTTCGCGCGTCACCATCTTTGGCGAATCGGCCGGCGGCATCGCGGTCAGCATGCTTTGCGCTTCGCCAGCGGCGAAAGGGCTGTTCCACGGGGCAATTTCGGAAAGCGGCGGTAATTTCGGTCCAGCGCGTATCGACAATGGCGCTGTTGAGGGCGGCGTGAATATGGCCCCTCTAAAAATGGCCGAGGCCTCCGGGCATCAGTTCCTTACAAAGTTGGGCGCCGCGGATATCCAGGCCGCACGCGAGTTGAGCGCGGATAAAATCCAGAGCGCAGTCGACTCGGGGCGAGCGCGGTTTTGGCCTATATTCGATGGGAAGATTTTGCCGGGCGATCAGTACCAGTTGTATGAAGCGGAGCGGTTCAATGACAGCCCCGTGCTCATTGGGACGAACTCGGACGAGGGTGCGTCGTTTGCTCGCCCAGGTGTAACGAAGGCGTCTTTCGAAGAACAGGTGCGTGCGGGTTATGGCAAGGAGGCGGATGCGATTCTTGCGGCATATCCGCATGCCACCGACGAGCAAGCCATGCAGTCGAGCCGGGATCTCTTCCGCGATTCAGTCTTTGCATGGCCCACCTGGGCGTGGGCGTCGCTGCAGTCGCAGAAAGGCAAGGGCCAAGCCTATGTCTACTATTTCGACCATAAGACCGCGCGCACACCGCATGGCGCTCAGCATGCCTCCGAGCTCGGCTATGTGTTCCACAATTTGGGTCAACGCGGCCCGGCGCCTCAGGCTCACGATCTCGCGATTTCGGATCTGATGAGCGCCTACTGGACGAACTTCGCAAAGAACGGCGATCCGAATGGTCCGGGACTCCCAGAATGGCCTGCGTTTTCGACGTCATCAGAAAAGGTAATGTACTTCGACGGGCATTCGAGCGCTGAACCTGTCCCGAATATGACGGAGATTAAAGCCGTGGATAATTACTTCGCCTGGCGGCGCGAACAGGAAAACTCTAAGAATTGACTCGTACGTTTTAACCACTTTACGGTTGACCATTGCAGCGCTACAGTAAAAGTGCGGGAAGTGTGATGCCCTGAAAGGAAAGTCCTGTTATGGACGAAGTCGGTGCGATGCCCAGGCTGGCGCGTGCATAGTTCCTCAACGATCGCCAGGATTCCGTTTTTGATTTAATCCTGGCTAAGACGCGCCCGTCCGTCGGCGAAGACGCCTCCTAGAGCCACCTGGACATGCGGATGCTTGCGTTGTAGTGCGCCACCGCCGCCCATTCGAGTGGTGTACCGACATCCCTCTCCATCCGCGAAAGTAGATCTTGACTCAGCCGCTTCAGGTCGACTCTTATTGAACCCTACTTCCCTTGAATCGCTCTTTCGCGACCCGCTGCCGCACATACGGGCGTGATGCATGATGGTCTGGAACGCCGAGGTCAACAATACGCGCTCGCTTCGCGCCCGGCGGCTCCGGTGGCCGGAATCGGTCGATGGGATGCAACATGCGATCAATCCGCGCAGGGCGCTTCTGTTGATCTCCGATTTGCGTCAGAGATCAGGCACGAGTACGTGCTCGGCTACATGCCGTCCAATCGTGAGCGCGACGGAAAGTTTCGCCGTGTTCGCCGAGCCGGTCGGCTGGACTGCTTTTCTCAAGTTTCTTCAAGCGCTACTCAGCGAGACCGCCAAATCGAGGTGGCATCCCGTGCTCCAGGCGTATGGTCAGCTCGAAAGCGATACCCAAAACCGGGCTCCGTCAAAAGGTACGTGGGTTTTTCAGCGTTCAGCTCAATCTTCTTCCGCAGCAAGCGCACCAGGCTGCGCAAGCGTCGGGGGTCTCCCACTTCCTCTTCCCAGACGGCCCGGAACACGTCTGTGTGGGGCACCAGTTCGCCCGCCCGCGACATGAGAAGCTGCAACAGAGCGAACTCATTGGGCGTGAGGTGAACCAGTAGCCCGGACCTAGTGAGCGACCGGTTTTGCCAGTTCAGTTCAAGCTCCCCAATCCGGATCGGAGGGGATTCATCGACGGCGGCAGGTCGCGCCCTGCGTAGCACGGCTAGAAGACGCGCCACCAGCTCCGGCAGATGGAACGGCTTTACGACGTAATCGTCGGCGCCGGCGTCAAGCGCCTCGATCTTGTCATCCGGGCGGTCCCGCACCGTCACCATCACAATGCCAAGCTTCGGGTGCTGGCGCCGCAGCATCCGGCAAGTGGCCACGCCCCCGATTCCCGGCATGTTGATATCGAGCAATACGGCATCGAACGGTTCCGCGCACAAACGTTCAATCGCCCGCTCTCCGTTTGGCTCCTCACCGACCGCAAATCCCATGGTCGTCAACGTTGCCCGGAAGACCCGCCGCAAGGATGACTCGTCATCCACCACCAAAATCCGCCCCCGCGAATCATTGCACATGACCGACTAACTCGCTAGGCCCGTTCTCAAAGGGCGCGGACTGCCTTTCGTGCAACACGACCACTCCGGCCGGCGGCTAGTCCGCTCGGCTGGGAGGCACAATGGCGCTCTTTCCGGAGGCAGTATATCGACGATGCGGCGCACCAGAAGACTCAACTGGATCGACTCCTCTTCCACAATTGCAAGCATCTCTTGTTGCTCCGGCGGCAGACTCGTTGCCGCCACCAGGCAGGTTCCGGCCGTGCGCAGCGATGTCAGCCGTGTCGTGAATTCGGATGCGGCGCTGCTAACCGCCGCGAGTATCTGTTCTCCATGCCGCTCCGCCGCAGCCCGGTGGCCGCGTTCCATTTCTGTCAACTCTCGAACTCGCGTCTCAAAGTGCTGGAGGCGCGCACTCCATTTCTGGAAACTTGCCTCCATTTGTCCGAGCAGCCTCGATATTTCGTCCGGGACCTGGTCGATTTTCGCGGGATTCAGACTAGCGGGAGGCCTCAAACCATTGAACGCGACGGCGCTAGCGAGTTCGGCCCGTGCTCCCGGCCCAAACCCGCGCAAATGCCCCTTGTAGTCGCATTGCAAGAGGCTGGCCACAGTGTGGAGCCCGTTCAGGTGGAGCGCGTTGCGAACCCGATTCGAAAGCTTCAGCTCCTCAATCGGAGCGTTTAAGGAAAGCGCCATAATACTGCCTCCAAGAAGGTCCCGGTGACAACCACCCTGCGACGGCCACCTCAAAAGTCCATGCGCAACGCAAGTTGTCCCGTACGATTACCTCCGGAGCCCTGCGGCAGTGCGGCCTGCAAAACGCCGAACGAAGAGGGATTACCGACGTTTAATGCAGGTGGTGCGAAGTTGGTGTGATTCAACACGTTGGTGAACGTGGCTTCAAAGCGGATACGGAAGCGCTCGGTGATCGGGAACACTTTGGCGAGTCCGGCATCCACATCAATCATTCCGGGGCCCTGCAAGATCCCAACGCCGCAGCTGCCGAACCGTCCCGCGTCTGGGGGGGGCAAAGCGAACGCATTGATGTTGAAAAAGTTTTGGTTCGTCTGGTTGGCGTAGGGATTTCCTACGCAGTCCGGGCGCGCAATGGCTCCGCCGGTGTTTCGCACGATCATATTGGTGTTCGATTGATCGTCGGCCGCCGGCATGGTGGGCGTCAGCCATTGGCCGGTTTGTATCGTCGTAACGGTGCTGAGGATCCAGCCTCCGATCACCGGATTCAGGAAGTGAGGGCCGGCGAGAGGCTGTCCCTTTCCGAACGGCAATTGGTAGGTGCCCGTCAGCATGAAGCGCTGGCGCGGCATCCCCACCACGTTGCCCCGGTCGTGCTTGATGTCATAAGCGTTGGCAATTTCCACGGCATATGGCTCTTCGCCGGCATAGGCGGAGGGTGCGTCGCGTGCTTTGGGCGTCGCTGATATTTTTCGCGAACGTGTAGCTCGCCTGGAACGTCAGCCCATGCGCCGCTCTTTGTGTGAATTCCGCGATACCCGCCTGATAGCTTTGATTTCCGATGCTTTCACACTCCATCAACAAATTCCAGTTCTGGAAGGGCGCGCGGGGATCGACCACTGAGTATCCGTTGTTCGGAATGACATAGGGGGTAGTGCTCGCCGGAATTTGGTTCCGGTCTATGGTGATGGGAAGATGGTAGCTGCCTTGGCCGGTGTAGCTCAACCGGACCACCGTGTTGGGTGTCAGTTCCCGTTCCACGGTCAAGTTCCATTGCGCTGACGAAGGATCCTTCCAGTGCGGATTGTTTGCCTCCTCGAAATCGCCGCCGCCTAAAACTGCCGGCGCGCCCACGAGGAGACGTTTGCGGAAACTGGAACGCCGCAACGCCGTTCGTGACGGAATTGTTGAAGGTGAGCAGATCCGAGAGGGCGATGATGCCGCTGTTGAAGGACATGGGGCCAAGAGTCGTCATGGTGTAGATGCCAAAGCCGGCGCGAATGACCGTCTTGTTGTTGTTGAATGGACGCCAGGCGATGCTCACGCGCGGGTCAAAATCACGCCAATTCCAATCCCGAAGGCCTTGAGGAATCCCCGCCTGGCTCGCCGTTTCGATGTTCGAACACGGCAGCGACGAGGTTTTACCCGGCAAGCGAACATGCGTTGAAGCTTTGAAGAAATCCCGTGTATATCTGCTGGAGCAGCGGAATTGTTAGCGATAAAGGGATAGAATTTGTTCGGAACGACGACGGTCAAGTTGTTGCCCGACGTAAGATAGGTCGCTATATCGCCATTGGTTTCCTGAAACGGCGGGAGCAATTCCCACCGTAATCCGAAATTGACCGTGAGATGACTGTTTACCTGCCAGGCGTCCTGGCCGTAAGCGCCCCATTGCACGGTGCGTGCGTCCATTTGTGGGCCCGTGACCGCGAAGTAAGACGGGTTCGGCCAAGCCGAGCAGAAAGTCGCCCATGGAGTATCCGGTCAACGAACCGCTGAAGGTGAAGTTGCCATAGTCGTCGGACGGGAGGAAGTACATAAGGGCGTTGTAATGCTCTCTGCGTGCATCGATTCCGAATCGGAGCGTATGCTTGCCCATAATCTTGGTGAGATTGTCGGTGAATTGCATGTTCCCGGAGATGGTCTGTCCAACCCGGTCCTGCCCGATGTTGGTAACGGAGCCGTCGGAGAAATTGAAGGTCGGGAAGGCATCCACCGTGGGATGCGAGGCAATGTTTACCGCGTGATCGAAGACCAGCCCGAGTTGAGAAATGGCCGCGGCCCCCTGGATGGGGAACGTATCGTTTTCATTGAAATTAGTGAATCCAAAGCGGAATTCGTTCAGCAGCGTCGGAGTGATCGAATAGTTGTAGGAAACCACCAGGCTGCGATTTTTCTCGTTCGCTCCGTCGTTGGGCAGAAAGTTATTGGCAGGAGCAACGACACCGGCGTTGTTGTACTCGGTATAGAAGGCGTTCTTGAAGCTGTAGCGGACATAGAGCTGCTGCTTGGAATTGAAGTTGTGGTCGACCCGGATATCAAAGCCATCGGAATTCGATGGGTTCGGCACCAGAGTCTGGTAGTTGTAGGACGGGTTGAGGACACCCAAGTTTGCGTTGGGCAAGGGATAGTAGTTCAGCAGGTTCTGAGCTATCGGATTGATGCAAGCCGCGCATGATGCCGGTCGGGATCGTATTGTTCGGGAAAGGCGAGCCGGTGAAGGGATTTATCACCGGACCCAATCCTAGGCCTTGCACCAAGCCGTTCAAGTTTCCGCCTCTTTCTGCAGCCGTTGGCACCAGAAGCTGCTCGGGGTAGGACTGAGTTTTGCGGTTTCCCTCGTAATCGACGAAGAAGAACGTCTTGTCGCGTCCGTTGTACAGCTTTGGGATTGTCACCGGACCTGCCGAAGCTGCCGCCGAAAGTGTTAAAAGTCCTGGGGGCCTTGAATGAGAAATTCAGAACCGTGGAGTCCAGAGCACTGTCCTGAAAATATTCGAAACGCACTGCCATGCAGTTGATTGGTTCCGCTCTTGGTGACGAAGGTCACGTCGCCGATCTGGGCGAACTCCGCGTTATTGTTGAATGCCGTGACCTTCATCTCGGCGATGTTTTCCATGGATGGGTAAGCGTCCTGCAAGCGCGCCGTTGAAACGTACGCTGGCGGTCGAGATTCCGTCCACCGAAAAACCAGTCTGTGACGAGGTGGCGCCCCCGACCGCGATATTCCCTTGCGAGTCCTTCGTCACCGAGGGAGATACGGCGAGAGCCGCCAGAGGACTACTCGACACGGACCGGGAGTTGATCGGGAGCTGCGTGATGGCGCTGTTTTCTTTGGAATCACTGAGCGTCGCATTCTCGGTATTCACGGCCACTGCCGAGGCATTTACCTCAACCGTCTGCGCTTGAGCCGCCACAGCCAGGCCGACGTCGACCCTGAGGTTCTGCCTGGCAACCAATTCCACCTGGTTGACAACAGCTCGCGAAAAGCCCTCTTTGGTTGCTGTGATTGAATAATGTCCCGGCTTGATATTTTCGAATACGAAGTTGCCGCCATCGTCGCTTACGACGGAGGCGTTCGTGTTCTCGTCAAGGCTATGCAACGTGATGACCACAGCGGGAATGGTTGCTCCGCTGGCATCCTGGACAGCTCCGCGGATGCTGCCAAACGTGGATTGCGCATCTATCCTCGCTGGCGAAATGAGAGCCGCCACAACCACTCCAGCGACGGCCAGTCTGTGAATAATACCCCGTAAAGTCATGCGAATACCTTTCCCTGCCATCAGGACATTACTAAATCGTCCTTGCGGCTTAAGCGACTATTCTTTTTTGGGTAACGAAGGTCTCAACAGGGAGCGTGACTCGAACTCAAGCGAGTATAGATTGTGTTGACCAAGAAAGTCATAAAGAATCCATGAACTGCGAGTGAAAAGCGCGTGAAAGGCTGGAGATTGTTTCAATCGGATCGATAAGGAAAATTGATTCGCGCGGAGCGAGTCTCAAAGTGAAAGCCTACAGTTCCGGTCACGGTGCGCGGCGTCACAGAGTGCGTTCCACTAAAACGTGGAAAGGGAGTTGTAGAGCGAGTACTGGTTGGCCAGGTTCACCACGGACACGCGTAGTTCGTGGAGCCATCGGCCGCGCGATCCACACCATTTGCGGTGGCATCGAATCCGCCCACGGGCGAAAAAAGAGCCGACACAAGCACGACCCTGACGTGCCGGGAGCTACTGGGCGTAGTATCCATTGCGTGCGTAAACGCGCACCTTCGGTACGTTGGATTTGATGCGTACGCGATGATATTTCCCAGGGGCGTCGGTAACGGGCGCACGGTATCCGATAATGTACTCGTTCCGCAGCGAGCGGCCTATCTTTGCCGCAGCTGCGGCGCCTTCTTCCACATTGCGGGCGTGGAAGTGCAAACCGCCCGTCTTCTCCGCTAATTCTTCGAGCGTCTCCGGGCCCTGCCGCTCGGCGGCCCGCTGCCAGGGCTTCGCCACCATGCTGGGAACGTAGAGCCCGCCACCGGAGGATGCTCCCGGGATTCCGTCGACGAGAACCACGTACACCTGGGCGTCGGTTTCGAACGCCAGCCGCATGAGTTCGCCCTTCGAGTACCGGCTCTGATTGTCCATGCCATCGGAAAGAATCAGGAGCGCGCGGCGCGGCCGCGTTCCGTTCTTCATGCGGCTCAGCGCGAGATAGACCGTATCCAGCAGTGCGGTGAAACCGCCAGGCGTCGCGGCCTGGACGTTTTGCTGCAAAGCCACCGTATCGGTAGTGAATCCGGAAACAGTATTGGGCAACGTGGAGACTGTCAGCATCAAGAATTCATCTTCCGGATTAGTTGTCTTGAAAAAAGCTTGCGCTACGCTCTTCGTGGCGTTCAGCGCGTCGCGCATGCTGCCGCTGATATCGAACACCAGACCTACCGAACAGGGTGCGTCTTCACTGGAGAATGCAGCGATCTCACGTGGGGTTTGATCGTCGAAAACCTTGAAGTTCTCGGCCCGCAAACCTTCCACCGCTCTTCCATCGCGATCGGTGACGTTTACCGGGACCAGCACCAATTGGGCATTCGTACGGAAGGTGGCTGGCAACAGTTTCTGCGCGGTCGAATTTCCGGCGGCGCAGGCCGCCAGAAGTGCGGTCCAGCAGAGACGCGAAAGAGTGAGCCGAGGCATAGCAGTAGACACAGTGTGGGCCAGCGGCCATAAAAAAGGCATAAAACGCGAGGAATGGGCTTGACGAGGCGTTTCTCGCAGGATTCAGGCGTTGCGCGCGGCGAGCGCTTTGGTACCGATGGTGGGGTCCGGCTGGAGCGCGCCATCGATCCCGGCGAGCTCGGCGATACGCGTGGGTGAGCATTTCCTGCAAAAATGACGCCGCGGACCTACAGATCGCAGCGGACGCGTGGTCGATCAGTTGTACGCGGTCACTCGCGTCCATCAAAATACTTTCGGGCCTTAAATCCCGATGGACGATGCCCGCGCGTGAATGTATTCGAGTGCGTCACGGATGGAAGGGCGATTCGGACGGCGCAATCTTGCGATGACGGGGTGATCGAGTTTTCTGTTTATGGGCTGCTCGCGACGAAAGCGGCGCCGAAAGTCCGGGCCGGCGTCCATCGCAGAATGAGGAATCTTCAGCGCGACCGTGGCGCTGGTGTTCAGGTCCGTCGCGCGATAGATGCAGGCAGTGTTGCTGGTGGTGATCAGCTCTTCGATCGCGTAGTGATCGAGTTCTGGAACTGCCAACCCACCAAGTCGAGCATCAGGCGCGGGGCGTGAACACGTAATGGGTTTTGGGGCGGGAAGGCACTGCTGTTCTGGCCGCTTTTATGACTTTTTTATGGCGCTGCCCAAATACTGGGATACGAATCGCGCTCCGGGAGGGTTTGTGCATCGCAGTCGCTTTCCGTTACTCGTGTTTTGCTTCGGCTCGGCTTTATTGTTCGCCGCAGATGCGGGCTGGAGCACCAAAGCGATCGCGAACTGGACCCAAGAAGAGGCGCGCCAGGTTCTGGAAGATTCGCCGTGGGCCAAAGTTGTAATCCCTGGAATCGCTCGCAAGGAAACGGAGGCCGAGCGCCGCGAAGGCGGTGTGATGGGCCAGCCTCACGGGGTGGGTTACGACGGCATCGACGACCGGAAGTTTCATCGTGAGGTTCTGGGCAATCCCTTGGGAGGCGATCCACTCGCCGCTCCCCCGTTGCCGGTGTTCAAGCTGCTGGTGCGATGGGAAAGCGCGCTTCCTGTCCGCGCGGCGGAGTTCAAAGTGCATGAAAGCGGCCCGCCCACTTCGTCCGACGAAGGCTACACCATTGCCGTCTATGGCGTGCCCGGCAATAATTTCAAGGGTGATCCTAGGCGGTTAGGAGCGCCTTTCAAGGAGCTGGCAGTTCTGAAGCGCGACGGAAAAAGAGATGTGAAGCCGGTCAGCGTCGAGGTGTTTGCGTTGGAGAGCGGCTCCGCTGTGGTCTACCGATTTCCATCGTCCGCTGAAATCAGCGCGCGAGATACTCTGGTCGAGTTCAACGCACTGATAGGACGCTTGCAGGTGTCTCAGGTGTTCCATATCGATCAGATGCAGTTTCAAGGCAAGCCGGAACTTTGAGGATTCGCGCCCGCTTACTCATCCTCGGCGGGAACGGAGGGCGAATCCGGATCCGACGGGTTGCGGAAGCGATAACCCACCCAGGGTTCGGTCAAAATGTATTCCGGCTGCGCGGGATTGTCTTCGATCTTCTTGCGAAGCATCCGGACATAGGACCGCAGGTATTCCAGTTCGCCCCCGTATTCGATGCCCCAAATGCTGCGCAGCAGCTTGACGTGAGTGAGCGGAGCCCCGGCGTTTTTCATCATGAACGCCAGGAGTTCGAACTCCTTCGGGGAAAGATGGATCTCCTCGCCGGAACGCCAAACTTGGCGCCGTTCCACGTCCAGTTTCAGCCAGCCGGCCTCCAGCACGAACGATTCCGCGGGAACAGGACCGCGGGTACGGCGTAAGACGGCTCGCAGCCGCGCGGTCAGTTCGCGCAGCTTAAATGGCTTGGTGATGTAGTCGTCGGCCCCAGCCTCCAGCGCCCGAACCTTGTCGTCCTCCATGTCGCGCACCGTAACCATCACAATTCCCGCTTGGGGACAGAGGCTCCGGATGCGGCGGCACGCATCGATCCCGCTGATGCCTGGCATGTTGATGTCGAGCAACACCAGATCGAACGGCTGCTGCTTAACGTTATCCAAAGCCTCTTCACCACTTCGCGCCTCTTGGACTTCAAAACCACTCGCGGTTAGCGAGCTTCGCAGCGCCTTCCGGAGCGGTGGCTCGTCGTCGACAATCAGAACGCTACTTGGTGCCAGCGGCTGGGGCTGCAATGGTTTTGTATCCAACGACATGGTCGAACTCATCATTTACCTCCGTCTTCGGAATCGGTAGCGTCAGGTTGAACGTGACGCTGCGGCCGCATGCGGCGTTGCTCTCGAGCTCCAGCGTGGCTCCATGCGCGAGCGCGATCTTACGAGCTACGTACAACCCCAGGCCGGAACCGGAAGTCGATCGTCTGGCGTCCGCGCCGCGGTAAAAGCGCTCGAAAACCAGGCTGCGCTCATTCGCCGGAATCGAACTGCCGTCATTTGAGACCTGAATGACAACCATCTCGCTTTGCCGCTCGGCACGGATCGCGACAGTGGAGCCCGGTTCGGAATACTTGAGGGCGTTTTCGACTAACTGGCTCAACGCAAGTCGAAGCAATTCCGCGTCGGCGAGCACCTGGATGGAGTCGTCTGTTTTGACTACGATCCGCCGGTCCGGCGAACGGTCTGCGTATTGCCGCGCAACGCGACTCACTAGCGCGCTGGCGTTGCTGAGTTCCAGCCGAGGCTTGATGTCTTCCCGTTCCAATCGCGCGATGCGCAACAGTCGCGAGGTCAGGCTGCCGAGGCGCGCAGCCTCCTCTTCAACAGTATCCGCCATGTCGGATTGCGCGGGCTCTAAGGGTCCCGCTTCGCGCAGGCCACCCGCGGCGGCCAGGATGGTGGCCAGCGGTGTCTTGAATTCGTGCGCGAGCGCGTCCAGGATTGCCGATCGATACACCTCAGCTTGCTCCGCGGCGGAAGCGGCGCTGGCCTTACGAAACGCGCTGGTTCGCTCCAATAAGGTGGCTGTCACAGCCGATAGCGCGCTCGCGGTTTCCGCTTCGTGAAGTCCCTGAAATCCGATAGCGCCGGTCTGCCGCCCGCCCTTGCGAAGGCACCGAACCCAGATCTGCGATGCCGGATCATCGTAGTCGCCGCCACGAATGTAGGCGTCGCGCGTTTTTTCGGCCAGGCCCAAATCAGAATGACCCATCTCGAGCAGGTCACTCGTCTCGGAGTCGAAGATGCATATCGCGGTGACACCAAAATGGCGCTGAAAAGGCTCCCGGAGCCGGTTTCCGCCGGCCACCTCCGGATCCAAGTGAAGTAGCTCCTGCGAAAGCCGATAGAGCCGGTCCAGCCGGTCTTTCTGCGTTTTCGCGGCAATTGTCTCCTTGCGCGCTTGCGACACCAACTTGGTAATCACTAGCGACGTGAAGGCGAAAGCTACCAGAGCGATCACGTTGCGCGTGCTATGGACGAATAAAGAAAACAGAGGCGCCGTGAAAAAAAAGTCCAGGCAGAATACAGAGAGGATGGCCGCCACTAGCGACGATGCAAGATCGCCTGTCAACGATTGCAATACGATTGCGAACAAGTACAGTGGTATCGCCGAAGCAAGGTCCATGTGAATTTGGAACGCGGCGAAGGTCAATAATGCTAGCGCGGCTCCGCCGAACGCGATCCGCTTCACCGACGACTGCACATCTCGACGACTCATTCTTTTCCTCTTGGACAACTTGATTTGAGTTTAGCGCGGAGTGCGCATAAAGAACTCATTAAGAAAATCTGGGTGCTTCACTGCGGCGCAGCATTGCATTTATGCCTTTTTTATGGCTTGTGCTCCACACTGTGGCATACCGCGAACGGTTTGCCATCGCGTGAACTCCGTCGATTCGCAAGTGGCGTTGCCTGAGGACCGTTGCCGGCTACTGAATAAATGCATCGTCTCGGATTGTCGCGGTTTTGGAATACAGCCAAGTGGTGTCTGGTTGGCGGCGCCGGAGTAGCCGCGGTCACCGGACTGGGACTTTGGCTGCATTTAAACCTCACCACCGCAAGTTTCTGCCTGCTGCTGCTCCTGGTGTTGCAATCGCTGTCCGGATGTTTCGAGGCGTCAGCCTTGGTGGCCATCCTGGCCGTGCTTTGCCTGGACTATTTCTTCACCGAACCGCACTTTTCTTTCGAGGTCGCGAGCCCCTTCGATCTTGTGGGTTTGGTCTGCTTTTTGATCACAGGCTTGGTGATCACGCGCCTGGTGACCAAAGTACGCGCCAAGACGGAATCCTCGCGCCTTCAACAACAGCGGCTGGAGCGGCTATATGAGCTGGCTCAACAACTGTTGGCGCTGGACCCCGAGCCGACGAACGCAACGCAACTGCTAGAGCCCTTCTTAGGAGTGTTTGGCATTGGCGCAGTCTGCTTGTTCGACGCTGTGAACGCGGAGGTTTACCTGGCCGGGCAAGCGTGCGATCAGCTCGAAACCAGAACTGCGGAAGCATTTATACACGGCAGGGACGTGGAGGACGCTGCACGCAGTCTCTCTGTTCGGTGCATTCGAATCGCCGGCCGCAGCATCGGTGCCATGGGATTTCAAGGCTTGGAAGATCCAACGCTTACCGCGGGTCCTCTGATCGCTCTGGCCGCTGCCCAACTCGAGCGCCGGCACTCGTTTGTGCATGCCAGCCGCGCCGCCGCCACGGCGCAATCGGAGTCGTACCGTACCGCGATTCTCGACGCCTTGGCGCACGAGTTCAAGACACCATTGGCTACGATTCTAGCGGCTGCCGGTGCGCTTCGCGAGGCCGATTCCATGGGCCAGTTTTACCGCGAGATGGCGGAAACCGTGGAATCGGAAGCGACCCGGTTGGGGCGGCTCACCTCGCGTTTAATCCGAACCGCACGTCTGGAACGCGAAGAGATCAAGCCGTGGATTGAATTGATCGACCTGAGCGCGACGATCGCGGATACCGTGGGCTACTACACCAAGTTGTCCGCAGGCCGGCGCATCTTGGTAGTCAAGGAGTGCGATTCGAGCGAAATTATGGCCGATCCCGAGCTCCTCCGGCTTGCGGTAAGCCAGCTCCTGGATAACGCTTGCAAATATTCGGAGGCGAAGAGCACCATCACGCTCAGTATTGGCCGGGAGGGCGATCACGTCTTCGTTCGCGTGCTGAGTCCGGGGAATCCGATTCCGGCTTACGAGCGGCACAAGATTTTCGATCGCTATTATCGAGGCGCCGATGCCCGTCGCAACGTGCCGGGTTCCGGACTCGGCCTGTTCGTTGCTCGCAAGATCGCGGTGGCGCTGGGCGGCAACCTGGAACTGGATACCGAGCACGACCCGGATTCCGGCGTGGCCTTCCGTCTGCTGTTACCGGTCCCAGAGAGTGAGCGTCATGACCTCGCCGCAGCAGTTTAAGGTGCTAGTCGTGGACGATGAAGCTGCTCTCCGCAAGGTAATCCGAGCTTCGTTGGCGGCCAATGGCTTTTCGGTGGAAGAGGCGGGAACAGGCCGCGACGCGCTGGGCGCGTTGCAGCGGCATCGCTTCGATCTCGTCCTTTTGGACGTCAACATGCCGGGCATGAGCGGCGTGGAAACCTGCCGGCAAATCCGCGAGTTGGACCCGCGCGCCGGCATCGTGATGGTCACGGTTCGCGACGCCGAAGAAGACAAGGTGCGGGCGCTCGAAGCCGGCGCCGATGATTACGTCACCAAGCCGTTTCAATTCCGCGAATTGGTGGCCCGCCTACGTGCCGTGCTGCGCCGCACTCATATGAATGGAGCGGCCGAGCCAGCAGTGCTGGAGGCCGGCAGCCTGCGCCTGGACATCAGCCGGCGCCTCCTCTTCAAAGCCGGCGAGGAGATTCGCCTCTCGCCCAAAGAGTTTGACCTCATGGCGTTCATGATGCGGCATCAAGACGCCCCGCTCACTCATGTGAGCCTATTGCGGGCCGTTTGGGGCGTGGACTATGGCGGAGAACTGGAATATCTCCGCACCTATGTGCGCATGCTGCGGAAAAAGATCGAGGACGACCCAGCCCGTCCGCAATATATTGTGACCGAGCCGTGGGTGGGGTACCGGTTCCGCAATCCTTCCGATCCCGACCAAAGCACGATTTCGGTAGAGAGCGAATAAGCACCTCGGGCTACGTCGCCCTGCAGTAGCGATTCCAATGTATTCGGAAGTCTGAGGGAGGCTGGTATGGTGGTGGCTCGTGTCGGGAAAGCGGTTTTGTTTCTGTCGGCGTTGCTGGTGGTGAAACCGGGCCTGGCGCAGAGCGCGCCGGATACGGCTCAGGCCACGGAATCGTCGAGCACGTCCAATGATTTGTTTATCATGTTCGGATCAGACCTGGTGCGACCCGGTCTGATTCCCAAAGCCAATTACAACATCGGGCTTGGCCATACCTTCGGATTCTTGAAGAAAGATCCGTTGGGCGACGAGCTCACCTTCGGCTATACCTACGAAAACGCCGGTCCGGACGGCTTCCTGCACACCCAGTACGGATCTCATACCGAGGCACTGGGAATCATGAAGAACTTCGGACTGCCCGGGACGAAGCGGCTGACCGGATACACGTGGATTCAGGGCGGTATTACCAGCCTGACCGGGAATGCATTCGTCCAGAACCGGTTTTACGATGGGGAGTCACTGGGATTGATCGTGCATTTCAACGATCACCACTCCATCTGGATTCAGGAGACCTACAACAAGATTGTCTCCTTTCCGTGGTATACGACGGCGTCGATTGGTTATACGCGGAGCTGGTAGGGCTGGAGCGCGCGTTTATGCCTTTTTCACGGATTTCGCCCCAAACTCTACTAATGCTGGTAGAGGAACCCGAGGGGAAAATGCGCGGGCGCGTGCGTCACAAGCGCGATGACCTGCCGCAACTAGACCAGGCGAGGCTCCACCACTTACGGGCCGACCAGCTTCGCACGGCGGTTCGATGTAATCTGGTGACGTTTCCTGGCCAAATACCCGTTTTCGAACGTCATGACCGGCCGGACTTGCAAAGGCGCGTGGTCCAGCTTTATTTCATTCTGGGCTGGAGTTGCGAGACCATCGCGGCGCGTTATGGAATGATGCGCCAGCGAATCGGGCAGGTGCTGAGCACCTGGAAGAAACGCGCGCTGGAGATGGGCTACATTCAGCTTATTCCGCCCGCCGAAGCACTCCATCGCCCTGACCGGACCATCCGCATAGTGCTCTCGCCCGTAGTTAGCGATTCAGCGCCGGGAGCGGCTATTCAGGATTTGCAAGAAGTGCCGGTGTGGGCGCGCGCCGATGGTATGCTAATCCACCCGATCAAAAAAACCTATGGCGTGGGCATCTGATTTTTTATGCATTTTTCACGGGGCCAAACCCATACTGAGATGCAAAGGAAATCAAGGTTAGCGCTCTAAGTTGGTCCTGAATCCCTCGTAAGGTTTCAGCGTTCATCTTCATTCCGCGGCTAGCGTGAAGCTCCAGCAAAGAGAGCCTCGGCTGCGGCTTGCGGTCACTTCAAAACGAGGTTCATAAGGTGAAAAGGTATATGAGATTCCATTTTGTGCGTCTGGGTCTGTGCGCGCTCGGCGCGCTTGTTGGCCTGGAAAGCGCTCCCCCAGTTTTGGGGCAATCGAACGTAAACACTAGCATCGTCGGGACCGTGCGCGATGCGGCCGGGGCCGCCATAAAGGGCGCCCAGGTAGTGTTAAAAAACCTGGGCAGCGACACCACACAGTCGGTTACTTCCAGCGTGTCGGGCGAGTACAGCGCGTACAATCTGACGCCCGGTTCTTACGAAGTCAGCGCGGTGAAGTACGGCTTTACGGAAATGAAAACCAGGGTGGCAGTGGATGCGCACCGGCAAATGCGGGCCGATTTCAAGCTGAAGGTCGCGAAGGTGGGAGAGCCCGCCCCGACGCCGTCCGAGGCGAAGAAGTTGGACGCCATGGAGGCCCGCATCGCGCAACTGGAATGGGAGCTGAAGCAGCGCAGCCTGCAGCAGACCGCGGCTGCCACGAATGCTCCTTCGTCATCCGACGGCTTGACGCCGCACGGCCCACTGGTCGCTTCGCTGTCGAAGGATGCAAACCCGCTGGCTCCCGGCACGCTAGGCGGGCTCGATATGAACCGGGCCGTTGCAACCGCGGTTGACCCGAATGGTCAGCAAGCCGCGTTACCGCCCACGTCGCCACAAAGCAGCGCTCCTCCGGCTGCTCCGCAAGTGGACACGCAGACTCCGTTCGCGTTTGCCGACTTCACCTGGCTCAACGGTACGCCACGCAACAAGGACGTTGTGATTGACACTCCCTTCTTTACACCGGAAATTCGCTTCGACACGCACTACATGGAAGATTTCAATCAACCCAAGGATCACACCATCGTTGGCGCGACCGAAAGCTTCCGATCCGGTGAGGTCCAGATCGAACAGGCCAGCGTGGGCGGCGATTTCCATTGGCAGAACGTTCGCGGCCGCATCAATTTCATGACGGGGTTGTTCGCCACCACCACGCCGCGCAACGACGCCAGCTTCGGTGTTGGGCAATGGGACCTGCGGGACGCTTATAAGTACACGTCGGAAGCGTACGGCGGGTACCACTTCAACGTACAGCACGGCCTTAATATCGACGCGGGCATTTTCGTTTCGTACATTGGCCTGTTCAGCTATTACAATTTCGACAACTGGACTTACCAGCCATCGTTTGTGTCGTCGAACACGCCGTGGTTTTTCAACGGCGTCCGCCTGCAATGGTTCCCCACGAACAAGCTGAAGATCGAGCCGTGGTTCATCAATGGCTGGCAATCTTATGCTAAATACAACGGCCATCCTGGCCTCGGAGGCCAGCTCCTGTGGATGCCCAAGGAATGGTTCAAACTGGTGGCGAACCAGTATGGCTACGGCCAGGACAACCTGGGTCTCCCCAAGACGCAGCGTATTCACACGGACGATAGCATCGAGGTCCGATATTACAACAAGCCGGAAAACCTTGGCCTCTCGAAAATGGCCTTCTCTCTCACTGCCGACGCCGGCTGC
Source organism: Bryobacterales bacterium (assembly GCA_963772905.1). Taxonomy (GTDB): domain Bacteria; phylum Acidobacteriota; class Terriglobia; order Bryobacterales; family Bryobacteraceae; genus Palsa-89. Next base: position 1,117,295 of record CAVYZD010000004.1, read on the forward strand.
CAATACGGCGGGGGACTCTCTTGTACCGGGGGCCGGAACACTACTCAGAAGGAATCGTTCGTTGGCTGGATGCTCTACAACCGGATGTGGTTCCACAAGGATCTATTCGGCCTTACGTTGGGCGGCGGAGAAATGAGTAATTGGGGACGCTACCTGACGCTGCTGCCACCCATTGACGGCGCCGACGCCGTAACGGGCTCCGTCTACTTCCCTGAAGTTCCAGGATCGCGAGCGCACATGTGGGATAGCACGGTTACCTTGCAGTACATGCCCCGGCAGTACATCACCTGGTGGGCGGAGGCCGGCTATCGCCACTCCGATGTTCCGTATTTCGCGGGACGCGGCGGCGTGACGCCCCCTGGATTCCCGCTGGGCGGAACGAACGGCTATCCGCAATACTACACGTGCAACTCTGGCGCCACTTCGGGAACAGCCGATCCCACAGCCGCGGCCGCGGCTTGCAGCAGCGCCGGCGGCGTCTGGTATCCCGACCTTCGCCGCAGCGAAATGAAGCTGAGCGTCGGCGTGATGGTGAAGTTCTAAATTTTGGGCGGTAGTTGTGCCCGGAAGAGGCAGCGATTCGGCCCGCTGCCTCTCACTTTAGGAAACCGATGAAAGCAAGTCGCATTCTGTTGGCAAGCAGTGACACCGATCGCATAGAGGAATTGCGTTTCGCGCTGGAGTGCGAGGGGCACGAAGTTGCGGAGGCTCACTCAGTTGATCAAGCGCTGCCGCAGGCCTTGCAAGACTCCAACGATCTGATGATGGTGGCATGTCCGCTGGAGGGGGCCACCGCGCACGGGCTCTGCCGGATGGTGCGGCGACGATCGCAAGTTGCTATTGCGGTAATCGGCGACAACAACCGGACCGATGCCATCGACGCACTAAACGCGGGCGCCGACGAATATGTGAGCGTTCCTTTTTCGCCGCTCGAATTGATGGCGCGAGTGCGGGCCATTCTGCGCCGTGTCACGCGCTGCGGCGGCAAACCAATCCAATTGCACGACCGGGCGATCGATTTAGATACGCACCTTATCCGCGGTCCGCAGGGCCGCGTCAGCCACCTTACGCCTAAAGAACACCTGGTGTTGCAATACCTGCTGGCACATGTGAACCAGCCAAGCACGCATCGCGAGCTGGCCCAGACCATCTGGCAACGGGATGGTACCGGCGAGGTGGAATACGTGCGCGTAGTGATCCAGCAGCTCCGGCGAAAACTGGAGCCAAGCCCGGCCAAACCTCGATACTTAGTTACCGAGCGATCGGTGGGCTATCGGTTTCAGATTCCCGCCGAGAACGCGGCCCTCCCCGCAAGGAGCTGATGCTGCGTCTGGCCGGCGCGGCCCTCCTAGTCTTCGCCGCGCGCTTAGCTTTTGGCGTCGTCGCTCTGGTCCGGCAGGGTGGATGATTCTTCGGCCGGCTCCTGCTTCATGGCGAAACGATAGCCGAGCCACGGCTCCGTAATGATGTAGCGGGGACGGCCCGGGTCCGGTTCGATCTTCTTGCGGAGCTGATTTACGTACACGCGAAGATACTCTACCTCGTTGCCGTAATCAGGCCCCCACACCGCTTGCAGGATTTGATCGTGACGAAGGACCGTGTCGGGATTGCTGACGAAGTAATGCAGCAGATCCACCTCAGTGGGCGTCAGCCGCGTGAGATGCCCTTCCACTTTTACCTGGCGTTCGCGAAAGCTGATCTCCAGCGGACCAAGTTTGATCTCGCGCGATTCACTGAAGGCTGAGGTTGGAGCGCGCCGCAACGTGGCCCGGATTCGCGCCAGTAGCTCGTTCACGTCGAACGGCTTGGTGATATAGCCGTCAGCACCCGAATCCAGCGCTTCGATTTTGTCTTCCTGGCGATCCCGGACGGTCAGCATCAGAATGCCGATTTCCGATCGCGCTCGAATCGCGCGGCACGTTTCCAGACCGCTCAATCCGGGCATGTTGATGTCCAGCAGCACGAGATCGAATTTCTCGGCGCGCAGTTTCTCCAGAGCTGCTTCTCCGGTGGACGCGTCGGCCACCACGAATCCGAGAGCGGACAGTGTGGATCGAAGGGCCCGGCGGATTTGAGGCTCGTCGTCCACAAGCAGAATGCGGCTTCCAGTCACGTCGAGGAGCCTTGCGGGACCAGAGGTAATGAAAGTGAGAAAACGGTCCCGTAGCCCGGCTCTCCGTCGGCCCAAACGTGGCCGTGGTGATCGGAGGCGATGGTTTTCACAATCGATAGCCCCAGCCCGGTTCCAGAGGTGCAACTTTGAGCGCCGGGCGCCCGGTAGAATCGCTCGAAAATGCGTTCTCGATCCTGGGACGCTACCACCAGCCCCCGGCTCCGCACACTCAGAATAACTGACGTGTCTTTCACCAAGAGTCCGAGATCGATCGGCGTTCCCGGATCCGAATACTTCAGCGCGTTGTCCATGAGCTGCCCTAGCGCAGTCAGAACCAGCTCGCGGTCGGCGAAGACGGCGGGTTCACGCTCCGGCGCAGCCAGTCGAAACCGGTCTTGATCGGCCGGACGATCAAGCTCCTGAACGGCGGTCTTCATCAAGCGCGAAAGCAGCAGCGGTTCCGGCTGCGGCGCGAACCCGGAGGGGTGAAGCTCGGGAGCGCCTACCAGGCGCGACGCCAGGTCGTTCAGTTTTCTCGCCTCTTGATCGATCAGGCTCACTAGTTCGGTTTGCAACGACGACAATACGCCGGCCGCGGGCAGCCCCGAGCTGGCCGTGCGAATCACAGTCAGTGGCGTTTTGAATTGATGGGCCAACGAATCGAGCACCGCCGTCCGCAGCTGCTCCGCCCGGCGCGCGGCCTCTGCATGGTACTGCTTTTCCATCGCGCGCGAGCGCTCCAAAGCGATGGCGGCCAGGGAGGCCAGCGCGAAGGCCGTAAGCTGACTCATGCTGGCGCCGCAAAGTCCCAGCGAACCCACCGGCCGCACACCCAGCCGAAGCACGCAGAACCAGGTGTTGGAGGCCGAGTCGAAACGATCCGAGTCCAGCAGATAAACATTGCGGGTTTCGCGCGCCAGGAATTCTTCGTCGACATCGGGCGACCGGTACCGCCCCCTATACGCCTCGCCCGAAACGGCATCGAATAGTACAACCGCCTTCAGATCGAATATCTCGCGGATGAGGGAAGGGACCGCGGTGCCGGGCTCGGAAGGATGCTCGAAAAGCAGGATGCGCCGCGCCGTCTGGTACAGCCGTTCGGTTTCCCGCCGTTCAGCCACCGCTTCCAGCTCGCGCAAATGCGCCCGGTTGGAAAGTTTGCTGATGATGAGAGCGGTGAACTCAAAGGCGGCGAGCTCCACCCAATTGGAAACCCGCACGACGTCGAGACTGAAGATCGGTTCGTTGAAATAATAGTCGAGGCAAGCTACCGAAAGAATGGACACCCAGGTGGCCTGCCAGAATCCGCCGTGCAAGGCGGCCAGAACTACGCAGACCAGGTAGAGAAAGCCCACCGACGCCAGATTCAGCCCTAGTCGAAAACAGATCCAGGTGATCGCGAGGACGGCCAGGGAAGCGAATGCGCCTGGCGCCAGGAGCTTGAACGCCGCGCGATTGAGAAACGGGACGGCCATTGGAACCGGAGAGGATGCCTTCAATGTAGGTGGCGGACCATAAAAAAGTCATGAAAGCCCGGTGCATCCCAGCAGCCAAACAAAAATAGTGATCGAGTCAAATCAAGAAACTGTTAGCGGACGTAACGGCTTCTTTATGCCTTCCTTGGATACGTGCCCCTAGACTTGTTCTGACGATCCCAGGAGGTCAATCATGAGCGGGAAATATCTGGCGATTTGTTTGTTGGCGGGCTTGATGCCTTCCACGCTGATCATGGGAGGCTGCGGCAAAGTACACGCGCAGTCCGATGCGGACGCGGCTACCGTCGGCGCTCCGCCCGAGGCCAAGGTGGTGGCCTTTTCTGACGCCGCCCTCTTCACCGTGGATCATCCCGAGCAGTTTCCTCTCGCCGCTGCGACCGAGCATGCCGCCAGTTCCGAGCTGGTGGTTACGGGAACGGTGACGCCGGACGTCTCGCGTAACGTGCCCGTAGTGTCGCTCGCTTCCGGACGCGTTCTCGCTATCCATACACGGCTGGGAGACACGGTTCAAAAGGGTCAGTTGCTCATGACCGTCCGCAGCGACGACATCTCGGGCGGATATGCAACCTATAAGCAGGCTTTGGCCGACGAAGTCCTGGCGCGCGCCCAATACGAGCGAGCTAAGGATTTGTATGAGCACGGAGCCGTCGCGCTAAACGACCTTCAGGTGGCGCAGGACACCGAAGACAAAGCCAAAGTCACCGTGGAGGCGGCCGACGAGCATCTGCGACTACTGGGCAACGACCCCGACAAGAAGAACTTCACGGTGGACATTTTCGCGCCAACCTCGGGAGTGGTTACCGATCAGCAGGTCACCGCCGGCTCGCTGGTTCAGGCTTACAGCACGCCGTATCCGTTCACCATCTCCGACCTTTCAGCCACCTGGATAGTGTGCGACGTTTATGAAAACGATCTGCCGACCGTCAGGCTCGGCGATTCAGCCGAGATTGCCCTGAACGCCTATCCGGACCGCATGTTCCATGGCAAGGTGAGCAACATCGGCGCGATCCTCGATCCAAACATCCGCACGGCCAAGGTTCGAATTGAAGTACAAAATCCCGGCATCATGCGTCTCGGCATGTTCGTTCGCGCCACGTTCCGCGGTCAGAGCAAGGAGATGCATACCATCGTACCCGCGTCCGCTATTCTGCACATGCACGATCGCGATTTTGTCTACGTGCCGGCTGCAGACAAGAAATTCCGCCGCGTGGAGGTGGTGGGTGGCGATCTTCTCGCCGACGACACCAGTCTGCAAGAAGTGAAATCCGGATTGCGACCCGGAGATCAAGTGGTAACCAATGCATTGGTCTTGGACCATGTGCTTGGGCAGTAACCGCTCGCTCGAAGAGGTTTTGACGGAAACCAGGATAGCCAGATGATTCGCGCTCTTGTTGACTTCGCTCTGAACAATCGATTTGTCGTACTCGCCCTTGGGATTCTGCTGGCGGGTTTTGGAGCCGTTGCCTTTCACAATTTGCCGGTGGAAGCGTATCCCGATATCGCCGACAACTACGTGACTGTCATCACTCAGTGGCCGGGCCGTTCCGCCGAAGAGGTGGAGCAACTAGTTACGATTCCCATCGAAAAACAGATGGCCGGAATGCCCCACATGACATACCTGCGTTCTGAGTCCATCTTCGGCCTGTCGTTCGTGATCATGATCTTCGACGACAGTTCCGTAAACGATTGGAATCGCCAGAAGACCCTGGAGCGGCTCACCCAGGTGGACCTGCCGCCCGGACAAAATCTTCAGCCGCAGATCGGCACGGACTGGAGCACGACCGGGCAAATCTATTGGTACACGCTGCGCAGCACGAATCCACGATACGACCTGATGGAACTTCGGTCACTGGAAGACTGGGTCCTGCAAAAGCAATTCAAGTCCGTCCCCGACGTGGTGGACGTTTCCGATTTCGGAGGAACGGTTCGCGAATACCAGGTGAAGGTAGATCCGGCCAAGCTGGTCTCCTACGGGCTCAGCATCGGCCAAGTGGAGCAGCAACTCACCAACAACAACATCAATGCCGGCGGGAGCTTTGTAGAGGTCGGCCTGCAGCAGATGAACGTCCGGACGCTGGGACTTTTCAGCACCGTTCATGACATAGAACAGACCGTTCTCAAAACCCAAACCGGCACTGCACTGCGGGTGAAGGACATTGCGGATGTGGCGCAAGGGCCCAAGATTCGTCTGGGGCACATGGCGCGCGCCAATCACATGGAGGATGGGCGCATCATCGACGAGGCCGACGTCATCCAGGGCGCCGTCTACATGCGCAAGGGCGCTGAAGAAGAACAGACGCTGGTCGGGATTCACAAGAAGGTGGAGGAGCTGAACAACGGCCTCCTGCCTCCCGGAGTGAAGGTGGTCCCGATGTTGGATCGCAGCGATTTGCTTAATTTCACCACCCACACCGTGTTGCACAACCTGACCGAGGGCATGATTCTCGTCACGGTCATTCTCTTCCTATTCCTGTTGAATGCGCGCGCCGCCTTCATCGTCGCGCTGACGATTCCTTTCTCGCTGCTGTTCGCATCGATCTTTTTGAATTTGAGTAATATTCCCGCCAATCTGCTTTCCCTTGGCGCTCTGGATTTCGGAATGGTTGTGGATGGCGCCGTGGTGATGGTGGAGAACATCATGCGGCACTTAAGCCGCGATCGGCAGGACTCGGGTCCTCCGAAGACAACCGCTGACAAGATTCGCGAGGCCTGCCACGAGGTCCAGCGGCCGGTGTTTTATGCGATCGCAATCATTATCACAGCGTACCTGCCGATCTTTACGCTGCAGCGCGTGGAAGGCCGCCTCTTCCGGCCCATGGCCTGGACCGTCGCGTTCGCTCTCCTCGGTGCCATGACCTTCTCGATCCTGATCGCTCCCGTTCTGGCCAGCACGTTCTTCCGCAAGACCGTGCGGGAGCGCCGGAATCTTGTCATGGACTTGCTCACCGAACAATACCGTCGAAGGTTGCGCTGGGCGGTGAATCATCGCTGGGCGGTGGCGTGTGTCGCGGTGATCGCGCTCGCAGGCACAGTGTATCTCGGCTTCAGCGGCGTAATCGGAGCCGAGTTTCTGCCTCACTTGGACGAAGGCGCGATTTGGGCACGCGGTACTCTGGCCAACAGCACCAGTCTTTCTGAAGGCGAGAAATTCACCACCAACGAACGCTTCGTCTTTGCGTCCTTCCCCGAGGTCAAGACCGTGGTTTCCGAAGTTGGCCGACCCGATGACGGCACCGATACCGGCGGATTCGGCAACACCGAGTATTTCGTCGACTTGAAGCCACACGATCAATGGCGTCCGGTGTTCCACAAGAACAAGGAGGAACTCATCGCCGCGATGAATCGCGCGGTGCAAAGGTATCCAGGCGCCATCTGGAATTTCTCGCAGCCCATCGAAGACAACGTGGGCGAGACCATGACCGGTACCAAAGGATCGCTTGCGCTCAAGATTTTCGGCGATGACCTGACAATTCTGGAGCAAAAAGGGGAGGAAGTCACCGTGGTGATGTCGGCCATCCCCGGCATGCACGACGTCAAGCTGCTGCGCGACTTCGGCCAGCCGAACCTGGATCTGACCATTGATCGCCGTCAGGCCGCTCGCTTTGGGGTCAACGTCACCGATATCCAGGATGCGATCCAAACCGCCGTTGGAGGCAATGCAGTCAGCCAGGTCTTGATCGGCGAGCAGGTGTATGACGTGGTGGTCCGCTATCAGGCGCCCTATCGGAATACCGCGCGGGCCATCGAAAATGTCCGGCTGCTCTCTCCATCGGGAGAGCGTGTTTCGCTGGCGCAACTGACGAAGGTCGAAGTCAAGGACGGCGCGTACGACATTTATCGCGAGGGAAATCAGCGCTACGTCGCGGTGACCTTCAATGTGCGCGGCCGCGATCTGGGTACAACGGTCGGGGATGCGATCAAGCAAATTGGCGAGAAAGTGAAGCTGCCGCCCGGCTACAAGATCGGCTGGTCCGGCGAGTATGAGAGCGAGAAGCGAGCAGAGAAACGTCTGGCGATCATCGTCCCGCTGACGATTCTGGTGATCTTCATCATTCTCTACACTATGTTCCACTCGCTCAAATGGTCGCTCCTTATCCTGCTTAATGTGGGCCTGGCGCGTGTCGGCGGTTTTCTGGCGCTGCTCGTCACCGGCACGTATTTGAGCGCGTCCTCGAGTGTCGGGATGCTGGCGCTTTTCGGCGTGTCGGTGCAGACCGGCGTCATCATGGTCGAATATATCAACCAGCTACGAGCGCGGGGGCACTCCATCACCGACGCCGCGGTAGAGGGCGCGGTTCTCCGGCTTCGTCCCATCATGATGACCATGCTGGTTGCGACGCTCGGACTTCTACCCGCGGCGATGTCGCACGATATAGGCTCAGACTCGCAGCGGCCTTTCGCCATCGTCATCGTGGGCGGCCTCATCTCGGATCTGCTCCTGAGCATCGTTCTCTTACCGACTTTCTACGTCTGGTTTGCCAAACCGGGCGATGTTCTGCCGAAACCGGAGGTGGCCATTGAAGCGTAATCTCACCGCGTACCTTGCTCTCGGTGCGGTGCTGGCGTCCCCAGTGGCCGGACAGACCAGTAGCAATATCTCGCTGGAGCAGGCGCTCGCACTCGCCCGCGAGCACAACCACTCGTTGCTCGCCGCGCGCACCGTCATATTGCAGAATCAGGCCGCGGAGATTCAGGCCAACGTCCGGCCCAACCCAACGTTCTTTGCCGATTGGGAATACCTTCCGCTCTCTTCGCCGAACGGAATCAGCTTTCTGGACTATCTGCACGACTCCACCGAAGGCGACCTCGGGCTGAGCTATCTGTTCGAGCGGGGTGAGAAGCGGCAGCATCGCCTGGAAGCCGCCAGGGACACCACGGCGGTGACCCGTGCAACCGTCTCCGACAACGAACGCACGCTCGGATTCCAAGTCGCTCAGCTTTTCATCAACGCACAGTTGGCGCAGTCGACGCTCGATCTTGCCCGGCAGGATTTGAAAAGCTTTCAGGATACGGTGAATATCAGCCAGCGCCAAAGGGAAATCGGCGCCATATCAGAAAACGATTTCCTGCAAATGAAGATTCAGTTGGTGCAGTATCAGACCGACGTGGAGCAGGCGGAGTTGTCGAAAGCGCAGGCCCTATCGGATTTGCGCCAGCAGCTCGGCTACGACGCCGTGCCCGCCGAGTACGACATTGAGGGCGAATTAGAGTACCGCCCTGTGATGCTCAAGCTGGACGATCTTCAAAAGAAGGCGCTGGAGAATCGGCCTGATTTGAAAGCCGCGCAACTCGGAATCACCGCGGCCAATAGTCAATACACGCTCGCCAAAGCGAATGGCAAACAGGACTTCACGTTCCTGACCAATTATTCGCACGTGAACAGCATCAGCGCTTTGACGTTCTCATTCAGCATCCCGATTCCGATTTTCGATCGCAACCAGGGCACCATCGCGCAGACCCGCTATGCCATCGCTCAGGCCCAGGAGCAGCAAAAAGCCACCGACACTCAAGTACTGACCGATGTGCGGGATGCCTACTTGGGAGCCGTGTCGAATGACAAAGTAGTCCAGATCTACCGCAGCGGCCCGTTGGACGACGCCAAGCGCAGCCGCGACATCAGCGAATACGCGTACCGGCGGGGCGCTATCGCACTGCTCGATTTCCTCAACGCAGAGCGCAATTATCGCGCTACCCAGCTCGCTTACCGGCAGGCTGTGGCCGCCTATGCCACCTCGATCGAACAGCTCCGCCAGGCCATCGGCAGCAGGAGCCTGAACTAAAGCTCGCCGCGGAATTTCAAGGAGACCTCCCGAATCGTGAAAAAGTCTGAAGTGCGGGCCCATATAGAGGATGTCGGCATCATTCCCGGCGTACGCGTTTCCGCGGCCGATCAGGCGAAGTTCGCCGCTGAGGCGGTCTATCACGCTGGAATCCCGATCGCGGAAATCACCATGACGGTTCCCAATGCCGTTGACGTGATCGAGCACCTTGCCGCGACCTTTCCGGATATGGTGGTGGGTGCCGGCACGGTTCTCAACACCGACACCGCGCAGCGTTGCCTGGATGCGGGCGCCAAATTTCTGACCAGCCCCGGCCTGGTGACCAAGGTCGTAGACTTCGCCGTCAAGAATGATGTGCTCGTGTTCCCTGGCGCCTTGACGCCGACCGAAGTGATTGCTGCCTGGGAAGGCGGCGCCGACTTCGTCAAAATTTTCCCTTGCGCGCAAGTGGATGGACCCAGCTATCTCCGCGCTCTGAAGGTGCCGTTGCCGCAAGTGCCCCTCATCGCATCCGGCGGCGTTAATCAGCTCAGCGCGTTTAGTTTTATTCTGGCCGGCGCCACTGCGCTAGGAATCGGCAGCGAGCTGATGCCCGCCGAAGCGGTTCAGCGTCGCAAGGACGAACAGATTCACGAGCTGGCGCGCAGATTTATCGGCATGGTAAAGGCGGCTCGCGAGCAGCTTCTGGAGGTGACAAGCAAATGACGCGCAGACTGGTTCTTTGTCTCGGATGCTGTCTGCTGGGCTTCGCAGTTCACCTGGCTGCGGAGGTCGCCACAGCGCGGCCTGCGCAAACCACGCACACCGAGCGCGTGGATTTCGCGCCCGGTGGAATCATCACGCTGCCCGATTCGTTCGGCGACCTCTACATCCACGGCTGGGACCAGCCCGCGGTGGAAATGACACTCACCAAAGAAATGCAGGATTACGACGCACCGAAGAATGCGGCCGAACTCCTGGAGGGCGTCCGCTTCAGCACGGAACATCCTTCGCCCAGCGAATTGAAGATATCCACCACCATTCCGCCGCACAGTTTCTTCCGGCACCCCTTCGGCGGCAAAGGCCCGGTTACCGTTCGCTACGAATTGTCCGTGCCCAGCGGCTCAAAGCTTGTGATTCATCACGGCGGCGGGAACATATTGATCGACAACATGACCGCCGATATTGATGCCAGCGATCGCGAGGGCGACATAGTTGTCACACTGCCAGGCCCTGGACCCTTCGCGATTGACGCCAGGAGCAAGATGGGCACCGTGATCTCGGAACTCCCGGGCCAGGCTCACTCGAACCACCTCGTCGGTGAGAAATTCACGGGAACCGGCGGCCCCTCCGCCCATGCCATACGACTCCGCGTCGGATTCGGGGGAATCACCATCAAGGAGATGCCGCCCGAGTCCCTGGCCGAACCAGTCAAGCGCTGAGCGTATTGTCGAGTAGTGCGCGTGTGTGGATTTTCACAGCGCTCTCCAACGTTCCGCCCGGCAAGGCGCCTCACATTTCTCGCAAACCTTGCGCAATCGGATCGGGCAGACCGAACGTTCGACGGCGGACTCCCCTGCGTGGAGATTAGGTGTAACAAGAGGACCAGTCTCAATGACATTTCGCCTGCGGGGGCACAATTCCTTCCCGCCGAAGTAGGGGATGGTGTCACGACGGTTGGCCGTTGCAGGATCGCGATGGCGCGATCCAATTGCCCTTGCGTCAGGTTTGTTTGAAGCTCTTCGGCTCTGTGGGCGGGCCGGGAATTCGACACTCGCGACAGTCTCACGAATCCCCCGGTCCGTCAAAAGCCCAATCCGCGGGTTTTGTAATGGACAGCGGCATTCGCCGGCCTGCCGCCGCGGCTTCGAACAACCACGGTCAGACGCCACCTTCTTGTTTCAGTGGACCCCGCTATGCCCATTTGGCTAAAACCCAAACTGCTGGCAACTTGTCGCATTCTGTCGTAAAGCGCCATGATCGGCCGTCCGCGAGACATGGACCAAAAAATAGTTGCTCTTTACCGTCCCGACACCGCCTCGCCGTTTCCATATGTATTGGAGGGCTTTTTCGCTGGTTCGGGAGTTGTGCGCCAGGCGATCGAAACATTTCACGCGGGCGCTGGTGAAATCGAAGAATGGATTCTTGGAGAAGCAGGTGCTGAAACCAATGGCGTGGCTGAGGTTCCGCTAACGGAAATCGCGGCTGACGCTTTTCGGCGGCAACTCGCTTTGGCAGGTCCAGGGGAGTATCTGTTCCCGACCGACAAGAAGCCAGACACCCATCAAAAGTCGTTTAAGATAGTTTGGCGTCTCGTATTGCTCAGGGCGGGTGTTAGCTATTTTCCCACTACAAGCTTCGATCTAGCTACGCAACGCGGCTCAGCGCCGGCGGCGTTGCGGACGAATGGGCCACGCAGCTTCTCCGTCAGGGCGATGCCAACGTGTTCAAGAAGTATTCTCAGATGAAGCTACAGATGAAGCGAGAAGCGCTGGCCAAGTTGAATCGCCTGGCAAACGAGGACGGATTGAGTTTTGCCACAGTGCAACCCGAGTTAGAGGGTTTTGGCACAGTTTAGGACACAGTTGAGTCAATGGGAAGCGAAAACGATGGCTTGCCCCATTAAGTGCGTAGAGCCGCCGTTATGGTGGGCGCGACAGGACTCGAACCTGTGACCTCCTGCGTGTGAAGCAGGCGCTCTAACCAACTGAGCTACGCGCCCGGAGTGAGACTTTTCATAGTTTACCAGCTTCGGCGCGCCGTCCCTACCGCCAACACCGCAGCGCGGACTACAGCCAACACAGGAGGAAACGCTCAAAAACACCTGAAGTTCTAAGGTGCCCTGTAGATGGCTCCCTTGCCGTCCGATCTGAGTAGGTAAGTGCTAGTCCAAGTTCTAACGGGAATCCGGAGTGTGTCTGAGGCCAGCATGGCGGATCCTTCGTGTTTGAAAGGCACCGGCAGACGTATGGAGTGCCGGCGTGAGGGCATTTGAAATGAAGTCGATCGGCAAATACCAGGTCATTGAGCAGCTCGGGGCCAGCGCGGCCGGCACCACTTACAAGGTCCGCGACAGTTTTCGCAATCGCGAATTCGCGCTCAAAGTCTTACAGACCGTTCCCGGGCTGTCGGGCGCAACCAAAGAGAAGTTCTGCGCGCATTTGGCTTCCTGCGCCGAGTTGGTGCACCGCCACGTGGTCAAGGTCCAGGACTTGGGCGAAGTAGAAGAAGGGCTTTTCATCGTCTCGGAACTCCGAACCGGCGTGGACCTGCACCAATTCATGCAGGACAATCGGGAGCTGCCGCTCGGTCAGAAATTGGCTCTGGTAGCGCAGGTAGCCGAGGGGCTGGCGTTCGCGCATTCCCGCGAAATCCCACATGGGGATCTCAAGCCGAGCAACGTCTTTGTAGACGGCGCGCGCGATATCACGATTCTGGACTTTGGTACCGCGAAATGGCTCGCAGCGCTGCTCGAAGCAGGCAGCCGCCCGGAAGGTCTGATGGTCAATTACCTGGCGCCGGAACAGATCCTGGGGCAGCCCTTCGACTCACGCTCCGACATCTTCGCGCTGGGCTTGATGTTGTACGAATTCGCGACCGGAAAACATCCGTTTTCCGCGGCGCCCGGTTTGATTCCGCGAGAGATCGTGCACAGCGAAGCCGACCCACTGCAAACAGTGGATCCGCAGATTCCCGAAGAACTCGATCAGCTGGTGCAGCGCGCTTTGAAGAAAGACCCGGCGGAGCGTCTACAGACCGCCGAGGAGTTCGCGGCCGGGCTTTACGTCGCGGCGCAGGAATTGCGGCGTCGGGCTTCATTGCCTCCGCCGGTGGAACAGCCGGGAGCGCCACGTCCAATCCCGCTTCCGATCGTAGAGACCGTTGTTCCGGCTCTGGAACCCGTAGTTGTTCCAGCGCCGCCGCAGCGCGAGGCTGAACCGCCGGTGCGCGAACGTCCTCAGGACGAAACTGGTCCGCCGCAGCCCTGGACCGCGCGATCGTATTCCGCCAGCGCGTCGTTGCCCAGGGATACTGCATTCTCCTATCAACAAACGCCCGCTCCGGCACCGCCTCCGCCGCAACCACCCGCTCCAGTCGCGGTGGCCCCGGCTCCTGTGTCCGCGGTGCCTCCGCCGCCTCCTGCGCCGCCGGTCGTCAATGTTCCAGCGCCTCCCAGCGCAGCCGCTCCCCTTCGACGGCCACAGGCTCCTCAGCCCACGGGAACGATGGCTCCAATGAAAAGCGCCAAAATCAAAAAGCGGGCCCTTGCAGCGGTGGCCGGCCTCATCCTGGCCGCGATCATCGTTGGCTCGTTCATTTCGCGCCAAGGTCTGCGGGCTTCGCAGAACAAGAACGCAGCCGCGCCAGTGGCCACGCGGCCACTCGCGAATCCGCAAGCGGCAGCGCCGGCTAGTCCCGCGGAAGCCGCCGCACAGCAACCCGCGTCACCTAAACCTGGTCAGTCCGGTGCGAACGACATAGGAAATCCCGCATTCTCCGCCAAGCAAACGCTGCATGGCCCGGTGCGTTCTCTGTGGGAATCAGGCCGGTACAACGAGGCGCTGTCGCTCGTGAACCAGGTCTTGGCCGACGATCCAGACAATGCCGAGGCGCGCGCCTGGAAGAAAAAGATTCGGGACGCGCAAGAAGCCGAAGCTGCCCTGAAGTAATAAGGATGAGACGGACATGAGACACAAGATTCTGTCGCTGATTTGGCCTGCCGCACTGATGCTGACGCTGGCGCTGGCCGGGATCCCTCAGATGGGACATGCGGCCACTGATCCCAAACTGGGTCATGGCAAGAAGGCTGATCCTTTTCTAACCGGCGACCCCTTCACTCTCGACCAAGTGCTGATGCTCCTGAGGCAAGACGCGATCCCAGTACGACGGCGCAAGGAGGCGCTGGAGAACCGCGGCATCGCTTTTGCGCTGTCTTCCGATACATTGAACAAACTGCAATCGGCTGGTGCCTCCGACGAGATTTTGGATGTGATCAAGAGCAAAGCAGCGAAACCCGTCGTAGCGGCTACGGTAGTGCCCAAAGTCATACCGAAGGGCAACCTGAACCTGACCTGCGCTCCCGTCGAATGCCAGGTGAGACTCAATGGAACGTCGATCGGGCCCACCGCCGGAGGCGCGCTCGAAGCGTCTGGCCTAACGCCGGGCAACTGGGTCGTCGATTTTTCCAAAGAAGGTTTTCTAGGAAACCAAACCACGGTGATTATCGAGTCGGCGAAGACCGCCACCGTGGCCGTCACGCTCCAGCCGGATCGGGCGGCGCGGGAAGGCTTCGGAAAGCAACTCTTCCAAAAGATGATCGCGGCAGTGGGCGGCGACGATGGGTTGAAGACCCTTGGTTCGGTCCAGGCAGTCGGCAGCACCACGCTGTGGGGCCGCGACGGCAAGAGCGTTCGCTGGACATTGTTGATGCGCAATCGCTCCGATCGCGGGCTGTTTCAAGCCAAGTCCGGCCGCTTGCTGCACGAGGTGTTGTTTGAAGGCAGCGAGTTCAAGGCCAGCAAGAATCTCAAAGGCGATGATGCCCTGGAGTTGCCAACCGATTTCGGTTTGATTCGCGATTATCAACTGCCAGCGTTGATCGCCCGGCTTCAGGGCGCGGGCTACAAGTTGGTGGCCGAACATCCGGATCCAAGGGCCGGTGAAGAATTTGCTCTGTTTGCCGAATCCGGGACCGAAAACATCTCGATCGGCTTAGATGCGAATTTGCGCCCCGAACGCGTGAAGATCACTACCGCCGCCGGACTTGGCTCGGGACTGATCACCTACGCGGACTATATACAAAACGGGAATACCTTCTATCCCAAAACGATGCAGATCAAACCCGACAATCAGCAACAAGGCATTGAGGTTCGCTTTGATACGATCGAGTTGAATCCCAACTTGAAAGATACGGATTACAAGTTGCGCGGTAAGCCGTTCCTCGATCTCGGCAACTAGCCGCTCTGCGTCACGCTTAGTATCGGCGGGGCAGTACTACGCAACAAAAGTACCGCAGAAAGCCGAACCTTTCCGATAGTTGTCTCGTCTAATAAGCTATGACGCGGACACGGGATGTTGAGGCCGAGTATCGGTCTGCTTTCGAAGAGTTCTCAAACAAAGCGCAGCGGGCGCAGTTGCTGGCTGCCCAGAATAGTGACGGGAAGATTTTTGAGACGGCTTTGCTCGAATTGGAAAAGGCGCAGTTGGCTTACAATCATGCGCGCGATGCGTTCCTCGAATCGTTGCTGCCCGAATCCGCCCGGATCCCTGCTCTTCATGACCACAGCCACTCGGACGACGTTCCCACCATTGCGGAATTGCTCTGGGAGGGCGCCGGTCGTCCCGAAGGGACCGCCGAAGAGGATTGGCGGCGCGCCGAAGCCATCGTCAAAACCGCCCTCGCAACCGCGGCCTGCCACTAACTGTCCCGCTCTAGCTCGCTGCGGCCGCATGCGATGCAATCGCTTCGATCTGCTGGATGTGATTCCGGTCATGTCCCGCCATGGTTTCGACAATAGTCTGGAACGTCATGGCGCCGCGCTCGGGATGCGTCACAGGCTTCGCCAGATCGGCCGGCTTCACGCCGCGGATGAGAGCCAAGTTCCAGGCACGCACCGCCGATAACACCGCGAGGGCGGACTTGGCGTCGCAGGCCGGGTAGGCTTTCGCCCAAACATCCTGATCGAAGGGCTGGATCACATGATGATCCTCGGCCAGCGTCTGCCTAAGCCGGAAAGCGAATACCGTCTCGCTGTCCGCCAAGTGCGAGACGATGTCGCGCGCGCTCCATTTTCCAGGCGCCGGCGGAGTTTCCAAGCGCTCTGGCCCGATGGTCTCCACCAATTCCGCCAAACGGCGCGGAGTTTCGGAGATCACATCCAAAGGCGAGCGTTCGCCTATGTGGCCGGCGTAGGGGTTCATGTCTTCAGTTTACGACGCCGTGGCACTTCTTGTACTTCTTGCCGCTGCCGCAGGGACAAAGATCGTTGCGCCCGGGCTCGGGGGGCGCGGCGACGACATCCGGCTCCTCTTCATCCAATTCGTCGGGAAAGAACACGGGACTCTTTCCATGCAGCATGAGGCGCTGATCGAGTGCGATGCGGACTAAGTCCTCCTCGTCCTCGCGGAATCCTCCGGCTGCTTCTTCCACTTTCTTCAACAGCGCGCGGACGCGTCCCGGGGATGTCTCGCCGGGAACCGAGAGCGTATAGGCAAAGAGCGCGTCGGAACGGAAGTCGTCGTCGTCGAAAAGTTCCACCAGGCGCGGGGCTTCTTGAGAAAGGCCAAGGTAGCCGATGCCCCAGATGGCCTGGGTCTTGATGTCCGAATCCGGATCGTCCAGATGCTCTGGCGGGTACGACGCAAAGCGCCGGTCGAACGATCGCGCCATCGCCTTAAGAGCCTTAGCGCGGCCGCGGGGGTCTTGGTACAAGTTCAAAATCGCCTGATAGACCGCCGGATTGTCCGATTGCTCGGCCAGTCCGATCGCTGCTCCGCCTTTCTCGTCGACGGCAGCTAGCGGATCAGCGAGCACCGTCAACATCGCGTCGCGCAGTTCCGGCTCGTCATCCAGCTCGCCGAACGCCTCCCAGCAAGCCCCGCGCACGGTGGCGTCGGGATCGGTCTTGGCGAGTTCAATCAAGCGCGCGCGCACGGCGCTGGACAATTCCGAGCCCTGATAGCTGAGCGCGACGGCGGCTCGCAGGCTGGCGGAACCATGCTCGAGCATCGCCAGCCGGTCAGCATCTTCGAGAGCGCCAAAGTCCGGCGCAGCCTCGGCGGGATAGAGCGCCCAGATATCGAACGGCTGGTCTACTTCGGTGGATGCGGCCACCGCGGGAGCCGACAGGGTTTCGATCACTGCTTGGAGCGGCGCACGCGCGCGCGAATCATCGCCGGGGATTCGATCAAGGGCGGCTTCGATGGCTGGAATCGCGGCCGGATCGCCATACATTTCCAGACACAGCGCGGCGTCTTGCGGGTCATGCTCGAGCCGCTTGGTCAATGCCCGCAGGATGCGATCGTCGCGAACGTGCAAGGCCGCCAGCACGAAGGGCACGTCACCGGCCTCGCCGGGACTTAATTCTTCGAGCAAGCCGAGCAAGGGATCTACGGCGCGGCCGCCCAGTTGAACGACGCTTTCCACCAGATCGTCCGGTACGTCGCCCGTGTTACGGCGAATGATCCCCACAAAAAAGGGCAATGCTTCGGCCGTGCGGAAGACGCGGAACAAGTCGATCAGCATCGGATCGAGATCCATGAGATCGTCTTCGTGATCTTCGGAAGCGAACCGCACCAGGTCCGGGATCGACTGCTCGCCTGGATCGAGAATGGCGTGCAGGAGGCGCTGGTCAACCGCAATGAAGCCGTGTGCAGCGGATTCCAGAAGTCGATACGCCGGAACGCCTTCGTAGCGTCCCGGCTCGAGGATTAGTTCAACGGGCGGCAGACTACTCTTCTTCTTTGACGACGTTGACTGCGATCTCAACCGTCACATCGCGGTGCAGCTTGAGGGGAACCTTGAATTCGCCGAGCGACTTGATGGGTTCCTCCAGCGCGACTTTGCGGCGCTCGATGGTGTAGCCCTGCGCTTCCAACGCATCGGCGATGTCCTTGGACGTCACCGAACCGAAGAGCTGGCCGTTCTCACCAGCCTTCTGGGAGATGGTGACCACCACCGCTTCCATCAGCTTGGCCAGATCGCCGGCCTCGCCCACCACCTTCGCCTCGCGGCGCAAATAGGCTTGGCGTTCCTGTTCGACGATCTTTTTGTTGGACTCGGTAGCGGCCACTGCCATCTTCTTGGGCAGCAGAAAATTGCGCGCATAGCCGGGCGCGACCTTCACCAACTGGCCGCGCGTGCCTAGCTTTTCGACGTCTTCTCGTAAAATCACATCCATGATGACGGTCTCCTCAGATCGCCGTAGCGAACGGAATCAGCGCGATGTTGCGCGCCTGTTTGATGGCTTCGGCCAAGCGCTTCTGGTGTGGCGTGCATACACCGGAAATACGCCGAGGCACGATTTTTCCGCGCTCGGAAATGAAGGACGAGAGCATGCGCACGTCCTTATAGTTGATGTCGTCGATTTTTTCCACGCAGAATCGGCAGACCTTCTTGCGCCGGAAATATTGCTTCTTGGTGGCCAGCGCCTTGTCGCCGCCGGTGGGCCGCATCGAACCGCTAATGGGACGTCCGCCTCGTTGTTCGGCCATGTTACTCTCCTACCTTTTCCGCGACCGGGGTGGCCACCGCTACTGGAGCGCCCGGCATGGGGGCTCCGGGCCGGGGACCAGCCGGTTCGGCCGCTCCCGCCATCACGTGTTCGAGCGGCAGGCTGGGCGCAGCCGGCGGCGCCGGTTTACGGGCGGCGCGCTTTTCGCGTTCCTTCTTGCGCTTTTCGATTTTCTTCAGCTTTTCATCGATGCGTACACTCTGGAATTTCATCACGAGATCGGAAACGCGCAAGCGGCGCTCCACTTCGAGCACCGTCTCGGGCTTGGTGGTGAACTGCAGCAATACGTAGAAGCCTTCACTGCGTTTTTGCACGCGATAGGCCAGCTTGCGTATGCCCCATTTGTCGGACTTGTCGACGTTGCCCCCTTGGGAGGCAATGTAGGTAGTCAATTGTTCGATCAGATGATCGATATCTTCTTCCGGCGCATCTGGCCGGAGAATAAACAGCTCTTCGTAGATCCTCATTCTTCCTCGTTTAAGCCTGGGGCGCGACGATTATATTTCGCCATGGACTTTTCGACGCCTTCAGCGATGATGGACTCCACTGCCTGTGACGCATAGTCCAGCAGCTCATCCAACTCTTGTCTGTGTGCCCGCTTCAACTTCGCGAGCACGATTTGAGCGCCGTCCTTTTCGCGACGGCCCCCATGAACTCCCAGGCGAACCCGGGGGAAATCCTTTGTTCCAACGCAGCCGATTACCGAACCGGCTCCGCGATGGCCGGCGGCCGAACCACTCGGCCGAATCCTTACCGATTGCCAGGGCAAATCCAGCTCGTCATAAACCAGAATCAAATCGCCTGGCGCAATCTCATTCTTCACCAACAAACTTTGCACCGACTGGCCACTTTCGTTCATGTACGTTTGCGGCTTGGCGAGCAACACTTTTTTGCCCGCTACGGTTCCCTGCCCTACGAGCGCGATCGAGTCTTTGCGCCCGACCTTGATTCCGTTCCGCTCCGCCAATCGGTCAACGACCATGAACCCTAGGTTGTGCGCCGTTTTCTCATATTCGGCGCCAGGATTCCCAAGACCAACCACCAGCTTCTCGAACTCACCCATCGATCAGAACGCGGTAAGCAGAAGCAGTGAGCAGAAAGCGTTGATCCGTGTGCTCTCGGCCTTCTGCCTTCTGCCTTCTTGCATTACTTCTTCTTCCCCTTCTCGGGCTCGGCTTCACCCTCTTCTTCCTTCTTGCCCTTCTTGATTACTTCAGGCTCAGCGGGCGTTGCGGCGACGGCGCCCTCAGCCGGCGTTTCGACAACCTCGGCCTTGAGCGCGACCACGTGCGCGATCACTTGCTCAGGTGGGCTGATCAGCTTGATCGATCCGCCCAGCACGACATCACCCGCACGCAGATTCTGGCCGATCATCAACTCGGCAACGTCCACCGTGTACAGCTCGGGAATTTCATCGGGCAGGCATTCGATCTCGATCTCGCGCGTGATGATTTCGAGCAAGCCGCCCTGCAGCTTGACGCCCTTCGGCTCACCGGTGGTGTGCACGCGGACCTTGAAGAGGTTGCGCTTGGTAAGATCGATGCGCTTCAGATCGACGTGCAGCAGGTTATCCTTCACCGGATCGCTCTGCCAATCGACGATCATCACGGGCGTGTCTTCGCCGCCTTGCACGGACAGATTAAAGATGGTGTTGTGGCCGGTGTTGCTGTGCAGAATCTTGTTGACGTCCTTGGGATTCACCGAGACGGCCACGGCCTCGCGATCGGAACCATACAATACGGCCGGCGCCATGCCCTTCACGCGAAGGCGGCGCGCTTCATTCTTGCCGCGCGACTGGCGCGGTTCGGCGGCGACTGTAATTTCTTTTCTCATATTTCTACTTTCTACTCCGGCAGGTCTAAATAAATAGGGTGCTTACCGAACCATCCTCGTGAATGGATTGGATGGCGCGGGCCAACAGAGGCGCCACCGAGAGCCGCTTGATACGGCTGCACCGCATGGCATCCTCGCGCAAGGGGATCGAATCGGTGACCACCACTTCCTGCAAACAGGAGGTCTCGATTCGCTCCACGGCCGGCCCTGATAACACGGCATGCGTAGCGCAAGCAGTCACCGTCAGCGCGCCATGTTTTATGAGCGCTTCGGCGGCTTTCACCAGCGTTCCGCCCGTGTCGATCAAGTCGTCCACAATCAAACAATGCTTCTCTTCCACGTCGCCGATGATATGCATCACTTCCGCGACGTTCACCTCGGTGCGGCGTTTATCAATAATCGCCAGCGGCGCGTTCAAATGCTTGGCGAAAGCGCGCGCGCGCTCCACGCCACCAGCGTCGGGCGAAACCACGGTCATGTCCCTGCGTCCGATGGACTCGAAATATTCGAGCATCACCGGCGCGGCGAACAGATGATCCACGGGAACGTCGAAGAACCCCTGAATCTGAGCCGCGTGCAGGTCCAAAGTGAGCACACGATCCGCACCGGCCCTCTGAATCAGGTTGGCAATCAACCGGGCGGAAATGGGCATCCGCGGCTTGTCTTTCCGGTCCTGCCGCGCATACCCATAATAGGGTAGCACTGCCGTGATGCGCTCTGCAGAAGCCCGCTTCAGGGCGTCTATCATGAGCAGCAATTCCATCAGATGGCGGTCCACCGGAGTGCAAGTGGGCTGGACAGCGAACACGTCGGCGCCGCGCACGTTTTCAAGAATCTGCAGACGGATCTCGCCGTCCGAAAAAGGTTCCACTTCGGCCGCGCCTAGTGTGCAACCCAGCGAAGCACAGATCTTGCCCGCCAACACCGGGTTGGCGTTGCCCGTGAAGATCTTCATCTGCTCGAATCTCATCGTGCGTACCGGTCTTGGGGCGGCCATGTTCGATTCTCGGGCGAAACTTCCAACTGCCGCCGCCAAAGCGCTTGGTAGCGGCCGCGGTTCACCATCGCGAAGGGATGCACCTGATAGTTATTGAACTCTTTCCTGAAACACTCGGCAGCGCGATCCCTCGATTCGCGGCTGGGGAACAATCCGAACAGCGCGGACCCGCTCCCGGTCATCATCGCACGCCAAGCACCTAATTTTAGCAGCTTTCCCTTGATCGATTTTAGTTGAGGATGCTGGCGAAACACAACCGTTTCAAAATCATTAATTGCATGTTGTTGGTTGCTGGTTGTTGGTTCTTGGAGGCCGGAGACGAAGGACTGGAAGCTGTACAAGGTAGAGGGGGAAATTTCGCCCAAATCCTTACGCTGGAGCGCCTGGTAGGCGGCGGCTGTGGAGGAATGGATTCCGGGGGCGATCACCAGCCCGGGATGCGGCGGAGCGGCTGGCAACGGATAGACTTCCGCGCCGCGTCCAATGCCCAGGGCGGTTCCTCCGGTCAGGAAAAACGGCACATCGCTGCCCAGTTCCGCCGCCAATTCCAGGAGCTTTTCGAACGGTACCCTCTTTCCTAGAAGTACCGGAAGCGCGAGCAGGATGGCCGCAGCGTTGCTCGATCCACCGCCGAGACCGCCGCCGAGCGGGATGCGCTTGGTCAGGTTGATGCTCAGACGGCCCGTGGAGCGGGCAGTCTTCATGACCAGATCCGCTGCCTTTAAAACAATATTCCCGGGAATGTTCAAGCTTGACTTGAGGTCGATCTTGGACCGCCCACGCTCGAATTCCACCTCCATGGTATCGGCTAGCGAAATGGTCTGAAAGATGGTACGGAGCTCGTGGAAGCCGTCCGGGCGCCGCCCGAGAACCCGCAAATCGAGATTGATCTTGGCCAGCGAACGAAGCCGGACATGCTCGGGCATCAGTAGCGAACGAGCGAATACACGTCATGGCCGTGGAGCTTTTCACGCCCGTTCAAGAAGTCGAGCTCCAGGATGAAGCCAAGGCCGGCTACCTTTCCGTGCAGCGTTTCCACTAGCTTCGCCACCGCCCCGGCAGTTCCGCCGGTGGCCAGAACATCGTCGATGATGAGCACGTTTTGGCCGGGCGAGATCGCGTCCTTGTGAATTTCGAGGATGTCGGTACCGTATTCCAGCGCGTACTCGATGCGCTCGCGCTCGGCGGGCAGCTTCTTCTCCTTGCGCACCGGGATGAAGCCGTATCCGAGCGCGTAGGCGACAGCCGGAGCGATGATGAATCCGCGCGCCTCGATGCCGAGAACGACGTCGATGGGCGTGGAGCGATAGTGTTCGGCCAGCGAATCGATCACGCCCTTGAATCCGGCGGGATCTTTCAGCAGCGTGGTGATGTCGTAGAAGTTGATTCCGGGCTTAGGAAAATCGGGCACTTCCCGGATGAGGGCTTTCAGTGGGTCCATGTAGGGAATTGGTATTGTAACATCGTGGCACTACTTGGAACCTCGAAAATCATGGCGTTCAGCGCGACTACGGATGCCGATCGGGCGAAGGCGTTTTATCGCGACAAGCTGGGATTGAAGCTGGTGGAAGACAGCGGCTTCGCGCTGGTGTTTGACGCCGGTGGGACCATGCTGCGCGTGCAGAAAGTCAAAGAGGTTCCCGAAGCGAAGTATACGGCGCTCGGCTGGGAGGTGCCTGACATCGCAGCGAAGGTGGAAGAGCTCGAGGCGGCTGGCGTGAAGTTCGAAAAATACGGGATACCGGGCCAGGATGAGAAAGGCATTTGGACGCCGCCGGGGAATACGACGAAAGTGGCGTGGTTCAAAGACCCGGACGGGAATATTTTGAGCCTGACGCAGTTTTGAAACTATGCCACTGCCGCCAGAAATGTACGAAGAAGCCTGGAAAAACGATAATTCCGTTCGCTCCATGGCGGAATCCGTCCTTAATGAATGGCTTGAGGAAGTTAAGGAGGCAGAAACGGCCTGGGCGCTGACCCGCCTGATCGAATCCAAACTGGATCCCGATAAGGCTTTAGGCGTGATTCTTGGAATAATGGCGCTCGACTACAAAGACGAGGAGCTCGGCATGCTCGGTGCTGGCCCGCTAGAGGATTTTCTGAACGACTCAGGGCAAGAATACATTGATGTGATCGAACAGCTCGCCGCTAAGAACCCGCGTTTTATGACGGTGCTCAAGGGGGTTTGGCAAACTGCCAAAATGGACCTGGCGGTATGGAAGAGGGTTGAAGAGACCTGCAGCGATGGCTAGCATAAACACTAGCTCCGCCAGATGGTCGGCCGCAAGCTAAAGACCAACACGCCCGCCACCGCGACGACCGCAGCCGAGAGCAGCGCCGCATTCGCAATCCCGAAGAACGACGTCGCAACGCTCACCGGAAAATCGCCCAAGGGCCGCACGCCCATCATGAGCAGCGTGTTCAGGCTCATGATCCGGCCGCGCATCTTGGCTTCCACCGACCCTTGCATCAACGTGACCACGAGCGTACTGAAAACGCTCTGAGCGGCGGCCATCAGCGCCAGCATCACGAAGGACGGAGCGAAACTGCGGCTAAGCGCGAAGATCGCGAGAGCAATCACCCACGCGGCGTTGGCAGATACCAGGAGCCGCCCTTTCCGCTGGTAATCGCCGAACGAAGCCACGAAGAGCGATCCCAGCACGGTGCCGATACCCGATGCGGCGAACAGCCAACCGAGCTCGGTCGCGCCGGCGTGCAAAACTTCCGTGATGAACAATGGCACGAGCAGCGCCTGCGATGGCGCCACGAAAAGCAGAACGGCGTAGACCAGCACGGCCGCGGAAACCGCCGGTTGCTTGCCGATGACCGCCAACATTTCGCGAACAGCGGACCAAATCCCTGGGCGGCTCGGCGATCCTGCGTGCGGAGCCGTCGATCCGAGCGGCAGTAAGAACAGCGATAGGATCACCCCGAGGTAGCTGAGGCCGTTCAATGCGAAATCGCCTGCTAGCCCGGCCACCGCAGCCACGACACCCCCTAGAGGCGGACCGGCGATGGATGCCGCGTTGAACGCCAGCGTCTGGAGGGAAATTGCGTTGGTCAGATCTTCGGGCGTCGCGAGTAACGGTAGTAATGAAGCGCGCGCAGGCTGATCGAAGCTCAACAGAACGCCGGACGTGAATGCGAGCACAATCACCATCCACAGCCGGATCGCGCCAGTCGCGGTCAGCCCCGCTAATGTGAACGCGGTGAGCATCAGCAGCGTCTGTGTGCGAAACAAGAGCCGCCGTTTGTCGTGACGGTCCGCGAATGTACCGCCCATGGGAGCGAACAGGAAAAACGCGGACGCTTGCGCGAGCGACACCGTTCCCAACGCCAGCGCCGAGTTTCCGCTCAGCCGCAGGACCAGCAGACTTTGCGCGACAATCTGCATCCAGGTGCCGAGCGCGGAGGCCAGCACGCCGATCCACAGCTTCCGGTAGTGGGGGTGGCGGAGGGCTCGGAAGGTTCCAAGACTTCGTGGTGGGACGGGGGCCGGCTGGGGACCATTGCGCTGCACTCGCACTTATGATAATCTCACTGCGAACCATAACTTCGTAGTACCTTTTCAAGGAGCTCGAAAGATGACTTGGCAGACCCCGAAGATTGAAGAGATTTCCTGCAGCTGTGAGATCAACTCCTACAGCAACGGCGATTTCTAAACTTTAAGATCTAAATGCTGGTGAAGGTTCTCGGCGCGGCCGCCGGCGGCGCATTTCCACAGTGGAATTGCGCCTGTCAGCAGTGTCAAAGGCTGCGCTCGGGAACCTTCGCAGGGCAACCCCGCACTCAAGCTCAAGTCGCGATCAGCGAAGACGAAGTCTCCTGGACTCTGCTGAACGCATCCCCCGATCTCAGAATCCAAATCGAAGCCACGCCCGAATTGTGGCCTGCCGGCGGTTCCCTGCAGTCCCCCATTCAATCTGTCGTGATCACAGCCGCCGAAGCGGACACCGTTGCGGGCTTGTTGTCGCTGCGCGAGTTTCAGCCGCTGGACATCTATGCCACGCGTTCCATTTTGCGAATCCTGCGCGAGGACAATAGCCTGTTTGCGCTGCTGGACCGCGTCCCGCGGCAAGCCGTATGGAAAGAGATTCAACCGGACGTGGAGTTTTCGGTTGGGCAGTTGCGATATAAGCCATTTTCGCTGCCCGGCGGTTTTCCCGGATTTGTGAGAGCCGAGCGCAAATCCGAACTGGAAGCTTGCGAAGCGGTGCTGGGCCTGGTGATCGAGTCCACATCCGGCGCGCGCGTTGCGTATCTTCCGGGTGTTGCGAAGGTGGAAGAATCGTGGCGCGGGTGGCTGGATGAATGCGACGTGCTGCTGTTTGACGGGACCTTCTGGACCGAGGACGAATTATGCCGCGTGCGAGGGGGCGGCAAAAAGGCGACAGAGATGGGACACCTTGCGCTGTCCGGCTCCTGCGGAACGCTGGCGGCTCTGCGCGACATCAAACGGCCCCGCAAGATTTTTTTCCACATCAACAACACCAACCCGATCCTGGATGAATCGAGCACGGCGTTTGCCGAGGTTCGTGACGCTGGCTGGGAAGTGGCTCGCGACGGAATGGAGATTCGAATATGATCGCAACAGCGGAAGAGACGCTGCTGAGCGCCGACGAACTGGAGCGGCAGTTGCGCGCCGTCGGCGAAGAACGTTATCACCACCAGCACCCGTTTCATCGCCTGATGCACGAGGGAAAGCTGACGCGCGGCCAGCTCCAGGCTTGGGCGTTCAATCGCTATTACTATCAGAAGACCATCCCGATCAAAGACGCGCTTATTCTCTCTCGCAGCGATTCTCCCGAGTTCCGCCGCGCATGGAGAAAGCGCATTGTCGATCACGATGGCGAGCCCGGAACGCCCGGCGGCATCGAAAAATGGATCAAGCTGGCGGAAGCCACCGGTGTCCCGCGCGATCTGGTGATTTCCGAGCGCGGCGTCCTTCCCGCGGTGCGCTATGCGGTGGACGCGTACCTGGCTCTGGTCACCAAACATAGCTTCCTCGAAGCGGTGGCTTCGTCGCTCACCGAAATGTTTTCGAAGAACCTGATCAGCCTGCGGATGGACCGCATGGTGATTCATTATCCGTATCTTTCTTCGAGCCTCGGGTATTTCGAATCGCGGCTAACGCAGGCGCCCGAAGATGCGAACTTTGCGCTGAACTGGGTGAAACAGAACGCGAAGACGCGCGTCGAACAGGACTCCGCCATTAGCGCGCTGCGCGCGAAATGCGATATTCTGTGGGCGCAATTGGACGCGCTCTATTTCGCTTACGTCGAGCCGGGTTGGCCGCCGCCGGGCGCATTTCGTCCCGATGTAGACTGAGGCTTCGTTGCCAGAACCCGCACTCACAAACGTTCCCCGTCTCGCACCCGGCTGCCGGATGAGCCAATCGGCGGACCTGGGCCCGGTGCTGCTGTTGCCTGAGAGCATGCTGCGCCTCACCGGTCCTGGCCCGCGCATCATCGAGCTTTGCGATGGGACTCGCACGTTGGCGGGCGTCGTTCAGGCGTTGCAAGCCGAGTTCAGCGCCGCGGACCCGGAGATGATCCATCGCGAAGTGCTGGCGTTTCTCGCATCGTTGCAGGAAAGGCGGGCATTGAATTTCGAATGACGTTTGTGCCGCGCGCCCTGATCGCCGAAGTCACCCATCGCTGCCCATTGCGCTGCGTGTACTGTTCCAATCCGCTCGAAATGCGCTCGCGTTCCGAAGAGTTGAGCACCGCGGAATGGCAGCGCGTGTTCGGCGAAGCTGCGGCTTTGGGCGTGCTGCAATTGCATCTGACTGGTGGCGAACCTTTGGCGCGGCCGGACGCCGAGCAACTCGTGAAGTCCGGACGAGCGTCTGGGTTGTACGTCAACTTGATCACTTCCGGCATTGGACTCGCTGAGGCACGTTTGGAAGCCCTGGTGGCCGCGGGGCTCGATCACATCCAGCTCAGTTTCCAGGATTCCGAGCAAGCGCACGCGGACGAGATCGCCGGCACGCGCGCACACGCGGCCAAGCTGGAGCTGGCGCGGCGCATTCGAAAGCATCGCATCGCGTTCACTATGAACATCGTGGTGCATCGTCAAAATCTTGCGCGGCTGCCCGAGATGATCGCACTGGCCGAAGAGCTGCATGTCGACAAACTCGAAGTAGCGAATGTTCAATACTATGGCTGGGCCTTTGAAAATCGCGGCCGGCTGCTGCCCACGCGCGAGCAAGTGCACGAGACCGTCGCCATCGTGGACGCGGCCCGCGAGCGACTGAAAGGCCGCATGCGCATCGACTGCGTGCTGCCCGATTATTACGCGCGCTATCCCAAGCCGTGCATGGGCGGTTGGGGGCAAGGGTTGATACTGATCGATCCGGCCGGTGTGGTGCTTCCCTGCCATGCCGCGCGCATCATTCCCGGTTTGAATTTCGACGACGTGCGATCGAAGCCACTGCGGTCGATCTGGGATGAGTCGGCGGCGTTTCAACGCTTCCGCGGCGACGAATGGATGCAGGAGCCGTGCCGTTCGTGCGAACGCAAAACCCGCGATTTTGGCGGCTGCCGCTGCCAGGCGTTTCTTTACACCGGCGATGCCGATGCCACCGATCCAGTGTGTTCGCTCGCGCCCCAGCGTAATTTGATCGATGCCGTAATCGCAAACGCTGCCACGTCGCAATGGGTTTATCGCATCAACCCCTCAAACCGGCTCCCTGACGGTCGCGGCTCGGCCGACACGTCTTAATCGATCAGCCCGTTGCGGACCGCGAATCGCACCATCTCGCCGATGGAGTGCAGATTCAGCTTCTCCATGATTTTCCCGCGATGCGCATCCACGGTGTACACGCTCAAGTTCAACGCGCCCGCGATTTCCTTGTTGGTTTTGCCCTCGGCGATCATCTGCAACACTTCGCGCTCACGGCTGGTCAGCAGATCCAGCGGATCGGTGACGTGCTTGCGATAGTCGCTCAAGACTGCGTCGGAAACACCCGGGCTCAAGTAGCCTTCGCCTTTCGCCACCGCGCGGACCGCGTTCACCAAGTCGCTGTCGATGGAATCCTTCAGCAGGTAGCCGCGCGCACCGGCGCGCAAAATCTCGCGCACATAGACCGAATCCTTGTGCATGCTCAAGGCGAGAACGCGCGTTCGCGGCGCCGAAGCCACCAGTCTGCGCGTCGCCTCAATGCCGTTCAACTCCGGCATCGCGACATCCATCACGACGACATCGGGATGCAGCTGCTCGGCCAGTTCCACAGCTTCGCGGCCATTCCCCGCCTCGCCCACGATCTGCATGTCGGGCTGCGCTTCGAGAATCAGCCGGAAACCTTTCCGGACCATCGCGTGATCGTCGGCCAACAAGATCCGCAGCATGTTTAGTTCTTAGCATCCCCGAGTGGCGCCCACAGGTCCACCACCACGCCGTCGTTCGATTTGATCTCGAGCTCGCCACCGACGCTTTCCGCACGCGCACGCATACCAACCAGTCCCAGACCTGAGTCACCGTTCCCTTGAAAACCGTGCCCATTGTCCTTCACCGTGAGATGCACTCGGCTCCCATTGCGCGCCAGCTCGATCGCGACGCGCGTTGCGCCCGAATGCCGCGCCACGTTGGTCAAGGCCTCTTGCACGATCCGAAACAGATGCGTTTCAGTCTGATCGGCCAGCCGATCGTGGAAACTGGATCGATAGTCCACCTCAATACCTGTGCGCTGGCCAAAGCGCTCGCTGAGCCAGCGGATGCCTGCGTCCAGCCCGAAGTCATCCAGGATCGTTGGCCGCAGCAAATGCGAAAGCTCGCGGACATTTTGGATGGCCTCGTCGATCAGGCGCCGGCAATCTTCCAAGCGCGCGGGATCGGGCGGCGCTGCTGAATCGAGCGCGGTGACATTGGCTTTGATCGCCGTGAGCGACTGGCCAAGCTCATCGTGCAATTCATGCGAGAAACGCCGGGCCGCTGTCTCCTGGCTTTCGAGCATGTGCCAAGTCACGCGGGCAAGATCCGCCGATTGCTGCTCCATCCTTCGAAAAAGCTGCGTGGTGATTCGGACCGTGAAGATCGCGCACAACAACGCCAGGAGCACGCATCCGCCCAACAGGGCGAGCGATTCCTTCACCAATTGCGCCGAGCGCTGATCGATGCGGGATTGTGCGGCCAGCGTACGGGTATAGTTGTTCGCCACCATTTTCCCGACGATCGTGGTCACTTCTTCATGGCGCCGCAGCAGATCCCGCGAGGTGTAATTCGGCACGTTCTTTCGCACCAGGAGCCGCCGAGCCTCGCCCGAAAAGCCCTGCACAGCCGTGCTGAGCTCGCGCCACGCTTCGGCTTGCGGAGTCCCCGCGGCTTCGGCAACGATGTGCTCCACAGCCTGATCGGCATCGTCCAATTGAGCCAGCAAGCGCTCGCGCTCGGAAAGCTCGGGGCCGCGCGAAAGCTTGTAGAACGCGGCGTTCAGCGTATCCTGCTCGCGTTGCAGCTCATCAATCAACCGCGTTGTGACTAGCGCGTTGTGAATGATTTCGGCCGAACCTTCCTGAATCAACTGCACGCTCTTGAGTCCGATGAACCCAGCCGCCATCAACAGAACGATGACGGCCGAGAATCCAATGATGAGAACGCGCAGGATCTTGCGATACGTAACTGGGTCCGAATACACGCCATCTCTAGCATCGCTCAGGCGCGTCGCCTTGTGGATCGCCCGCCCAAGCTATTTCGAGCTCCGAAACATGGGTAAAAGTTCATTCATTAAAATCCGCACTGCTCTCCCCCCGCATTTTGGTGCGCCGAACCCCGGTACGCAGGCTATCGTTGATTTTGGCTTTCGGCTGCAAGATGGTTATGCGAGGCGGAAATGAGCCCCTCGCAAAAAGGAGAACCAAAGTGAACAAACTGATTTTCGCCTCTCTGTTGAGCGTGGGTGCGATCTTGGCGGCCCAGACACCGGCTGCGCAGGCCCCGGCTGCCCCAGCGGCAAGCAGCAAGCCCGCTTCTTCCACCGCAAAGGTGAAGAAGACCAGCAAGAAGCATCACAGCAAGAAGTCGACAGCGGTCGACACCAACAACGCAAAGCCCGTATCCAAGTAATTGACGACGGCGATCAGCCGTGATCTTCGCGCCCGGAGCACTAGGCTGTTCCGGGCGTTGCGTTTTATGGGCGCGCTATAATCGCGGTCGTCCGAATGCTCCAAGCCCATCAGGTTTATTCCCTCCCACCGGACAAGCTCCAGCGCGCCATCGAATACGCGCATGCTGGTTACTGGCTGCATTTCGCGAGCGAGATCTACGTCATCGTGATTCTCGCGGCGATCATCGCTTCGGGGCTTGCGGCAAAGTTTCGCGATTGGGCCGAAGCCGCCTCCCACCGGCGTTTCGTACAGGCGCTGATCTTTGTTCCCCTGCTACTCGTGGTCAACGATCTGGCTTATCTTCCGGCGAATATCTACGGCCAGCATCTGGAGCTGAAGTTCGACCAATCCATCCAAAGCTGGCCGTCATGGTTCTGGGACTGGACCAAAACCGAGCTCATCACACTGGTCTGCGCGGTGCCCGTCGTCTACTTTCTTTACGCCGTGATTCGCCGCAGCCCACGGCGCTGGTGGCTGTACTTCTGGCTTGCGTCGTTGCCAATGATCGCGGCTGTCATGTACGTCGAACCGATGATCATCGAGCCGCTGTTCTACCGCTTTGAACCCTTGGACGCCACGCATCCCGCGCTGGTGGATCAACTCGAAGCACTGGTTGCGCGCGCCGGGCTTTCCATTCCGCGCGATCACATGTTTGAAATGAAGGCCAGCGAAAAACTAAATTCGTTGAACGCCTATGTCAGTGGATTCGGCGGATCAAAGCGCGTCGTCGTGTGGGACACTACGCTCCAGAAGCTCACAACGCCCGAGACGCTTTTTGTTTTTGGTCACGAGATGGGGCACTACGTTCTAAACCACATCCGAAATTCACTAGCGTTGCTCGCGCTTGCGCTGCTGGCGCTATTTTGGGCGGGATCACATATCGCGCGGAGCATGGTTCCCGATGTCGGCGATTGGACTTCGTTGCCCGTGCTGCTGCTGATCGTGGCCGTCGTGAGCGCTCTTTCCGAACCCATTGTGAACGGCTACAGCCGATGGCAAGAGCATCAGGCCGATCTCTTCGCACTCCAGATAACGCGCGGGATCGTGCCGCCGGCGGCAGCGGCCCATTCTTTCCAAGTTATGGGAGAAATCGGGCTGGATGAGCCTAATCCTAATCCGTTCATCGTGTTTTGGCTCTACTCCCATCCCACCACGTCGAGTCGATTTGATCTCGCCCTATCCAGCGATCCAGTGCGGCTGAATCCATCCGAGTGACACACCCGTCATCACCACGCCGAGCACCATCACCACCGCGGCCGAAGCCACCGGCATCCAACGATAGAATGGATGTCCGCTCTCCTGTCCCCCGCCCGGCAGCAAGTTTTTCGCGTAGATCACCAACACACCAATCGCCATCAATACCAGCGCCAGGCCCACGCTGAAGGACACCAAGAGCACCAGGCCCAAGCCCACGCGCCGCAAAGCAATCGCGGTAAGCAGCAGCACCAATGCCGATTCGCAAGGGACCAAACCGCCGCTTGCGCCGAGCGCGACTAAACCGGACCAAGAGATTTCGTCGGGCACATGCGAATGGGTGTGGCCATCGGTGCCGTGCGAATGCGTGTGTGTGTGAGGATGATCGTGATCGTGGTGATGATGATGTTCATGCGTATGATCGTGCGAGTGCACGTGGCCCGCGCCACGCAGCCGCTTGAAAAGCATCCATCCGCCAATCGCGATGATGGATAATCCCGAGATCGCGCCCAAAACCTGGGTCACCTTCTGCGGCATCACGTACTGGAACAAAAACAACGTCACAAGCCCCAGGGCAAAGACCGATATTGTGTGCGTGAACGTCACCATACCGCCGAGGAACGCAGCGTGCTTGATCGTGCCGCGCGAGCCCACCAGATAAGCGGCAACGATGGTTTTCCCGTGCCCGGGCGTCAACGCGTGCGCAGCTCCGAGCACGAAAGCCAGGCCTATCGCCACCGCGATCATCCACGGCGTGAGGGCCTGTTGATGCAATAACCGGGTCAGCGCATCGGTCTGCCCTGCCCCGGCTTGTAGCAAACCAAAAAGCGGCATCATCTAGTTACCAAACCTTGCACGGATGCTCGCGCATCATCGGCTGCCCTACGCGGCAAGCGAACGCTTTGCCGAACTCCGGAAGATTCGCAACCACGCCGTTGATGCGGTATTCATCGGGCGAGTGCTCGTTGGTGATCGCGTTGGCCCGTTTGCTCTCCGGACGCTCGGCTCCGCACGCCCACTGCGCCATGCCGATGAAGAAACGCTGGTCCGGCGTAAACCCGTCAATGGGGTGCAAGTCCTGATCCTTTGTCGCGGTCTTCCACGCCAGGTACGCCAGCCAAGTGCCGCCCAAATCGGCCAGATCCTCGCCCAGCGTGAGTTTGCCGTTGATCTTGATGTCGTCGATCACGGTGTATTGTGAATACTGATCGGAAACGCAACCGGCGCGCGTCTCAAATTGGTCGGCATCGTTCTTGGTCCACCAGTCCTTCAGATCGCCCTTGGCGTCGAACTGCCGGCCTTCGTCATCGAACCCGTGCGTGAGCTCATGGCCGATGGTCGCTCCGGTGTCGCCGTAATTCGGTGCGTCGTCCATTTTAGGATCGAACAGCGGAGGCTGCAATACGCCGGCGGGAAAGTTGATGTCGTTCATCTGCGGATTGTAGTAGGCGTTCACCGTAGGCGGCGTCATGCCCCATTCGGTGCGATCCACGGGCTTTCCGATCTTGGCCAGCTCGCGCTTGGATTCGAATATTGTGGCGCGCTCCACGTTGCCGAAATAATCGTCGCGAGCGATTTTAATGGAGCTATAATCGCGCCATTTGTTCGGATAGCCGATCTTATTTACGATTCCGTGCAGCTTTTCAAGCGCCTGCTTCTTGGTTTCCTCGCCCATCCACGGCAATTGTTTGATTTCGCTTTCCATCGAAGCCTCAATCTCCTTCGTCATGGTAAGCGCGCTCTGTTTGGTGGAGGGCGCGAACGTCTTGGCAACGAATACTTGTCCCAACGCCTCACCGATGTCGCCATCCACGCGACGCACGCAGCGCTTCCAGCGCGGGGGCAACTGCTCCAGGCCGCGCAGGTATTTGCCGTAGAAGTCGAAATTGGCCATGTCGAAGGAGGCAGGCAAGAAGGAGGCTTTCGAATGTACCAGGTGCCAGCGTAGATACGTCTTCCAGTCGTCCAGCTTGTGGGATTTGAGGAGTATCTGGAGCTCCTTGAAATACGCCGGCTCGGTGACGTTGATCACCGAAGCGTCGGGTGTTTCGGACGTTTTCAGATACGTTGCCCAATGGAACGAGGGAGTGAGCGCCTGCAGTTGCGCAGGGCTCATCTTGTGATAGAGCTTGTAAGGATCGCGCTTCTCCACGCGGGTGAGCGACGCTTTCGCCATCGCGGTCTCAATGTCCATCACGGTCTGCGCATGCGCCTTGGCAAGCGCCGGCGCTTCACCCAACAGCTCGAGCATGTGCTGCACATGCTCCAGATAGTTTTGGCGAATTTCCTGCGATTTCGCATCGGTTTTGGTGTAATAGTCGCGGTCCGGCAGCCCCAGGCCCCCCGCTTCGAGGAACGCGATCACGCGCGAGGAGTCGTCGTAATCCTGATTTGAACCGAAGCCGAACAGCATGCCGTCCCCTTGAACGCCCAGATGTTCCCGCCCCAGATACGCCGGGAGATCGCCGATGGAATGCAACGCGGCGATGGCGTCCAAGGATGGCTTCAGCGGCGTGAGGCCCGCGCGATCCTTGGCTGGTTCGTCGATGCAGGCGGCGAAATAATCGCCGATCTCAGTCTCCACCAAGTTACGGCCGGGGTTCGGTTTCGAAGCCTCCACCAGAATGCCCCACAAGAACCGCTCATTTTCTTCAGTGAGCTTCGCATAAACATCCCAGCGCGCTTGATCCGGTGGGATCGGGTTCTTCTTGATCCAAGCGCCGCACGTGTAGTGATAAAAGTCGGTGCAAGGATCCACCGAGCGGTCCATCGAAGAAATGTCGAGGCTCGGGCTATAGGGCAAGGCGAAGAGCGGCGCGTCATTTGTTTGCGCGTTCGCGGCGGTCTGCGCGCTGGCGACGCCCATCTGCGCGATCGCAGCGCCCGCCCACAAAATCGAAAGCAGGAAGAACGTGGGTCTCACAGTGATATAGTAAAACACGAAGCGATGTACCTACGTTGCAGCATTGCGTTCCTGTTGCTGATCCTGCCGGTTTTTGCCCAATCCGAGAGCGCGCCAGGCGCCCAGGCGCAGTCCGAACCGATTCCGCGCTTGGCGGACGGCAAGCCCGATTTGACGGGCGTTTGGGATATTCCCTACGTTCCCGACATGTCGAAAGGCATCGGACCTTTGCCGTTCACGCCATGGGGCGAAGCGGATTTCAAGGCGTACGATCCCAGCAAATTCGATTACACCGCGCATTGCCTGCCCGCCGGACTGACGCGCCAGATGAACACGCCCATGCCGCTCGAGATCTTTCAAATGCCCAAGCGCGTCGCGATTCTGTTCGAAGCTTGGAACACGTTCGTGATCATACCCACCGACGGCCGCGATCATCCCAAGAACCTGGATGCCACCTGGATGGGCAACTCGGTCGGCCATTGGGAAGGCGACACGCTGGTGGTGGATTCCATCGGCTTCAACGAAAAGACGCGCCTGGACACGATCGGCCATCCGCACAGCGATCAGTTGCACGTCATCCAGCGCTTTAGCCGCGCCGACCCCATGCACCTGGCGTACGAAGTGACCGTGGATGATCCCAAAGCCTACACCAAGCCGTGGACCAACAAGCGCACGTTTACACTGAAGCCGAAATGGGAAATCATGGAATATTCGTGCGAGGAAAATAACAAGGAAATCACCGAGCACCACGTGAAGTGAAGATAGGACGGCGGCCACTAGCCGCGCAAAATAAAATTGCCACAACCAATTAGCGAACCAAACATGGATTTGGCCCACCTGGGCCATCTTGAGATGTTGACTCCCAAGCCCGACGAAAGCCTGCGCTTTTTTGTCGACGTGATGGGCATGACCGAGAGCGGCCGCCAAGGCGATTCGGTCTACCTGCGCGGTTGGGACGATTACGAACGCCACACGCTGAAGCTGACGGCGTCCAAGCTGCCCGGCATGGGACATGTTGCGTTTCGCGCGCGCAGTCCCCAAGCTCTGGAACGTAGAGTTGCCGCGCTCAAAGGCTCGGGCTTCGACATTGGTTGGACAGACGGCGACCTCGGGCATGGCCCGGCGTTTCTGTGCCAGGATCCCGATGGCCACAAAGTGGAGCTGTATTACGAGACCGAGTGGTATCAGGCTCCGCCCGAGCTCAAGCCCGCACTGAAGAATCAGGCGCAGCGCTTCCCTGCCCGCGGCATCAACGTGCGCCGTTTGGATCATTTCAACGGGCTCGCGGTGGACATCGAAGCCAACCGCCAGTTTTTCGAAAAGTATCTCGGCTTCCGGCTCACCGAACAGATCGTGCTCGACGACGGTTCCGAAGCAGCCATGTGGATGACGTGCACCAACAAGAGTTACGACTTCGCGTACACGCGCGATCACACCGGAACCAAGGGCCGCTTTCACCACGTGACTTATGCCGTCGATTGCCGCGAAGACGTGCTGCGCGCCGCCGACATATTCCTGGAAAACGGCGTCTACATCGAAACCGGTCCGCACAAGCACGCCATCCAGCAGACGTTTTTTCTTTATGTCTACGAGCCCGGCGGCAATCGCGTGGAAATCGCCAACGCAGGGGCGCGCCTGATTCTCGCGCCCGATTGGAAACCCATCCGATGGACGGAGACCGAGCGCAAGAAGGGCCAGGCCTGGGGATTGAAGACCATTGAATCGTTCCACACCTACGGAACGCCGCCGGTGGAAGTGAAGCACTGACCCCTCGCTTACGCGCCACCCGTCCGGTCTTCTTCGAGTCGATGTTCTCCAGTGCACGCCTTCCGGTCGTCTCCGGGTGTGCTGCTGGCACGGGGCTCGCAACCGAGCCGCGATCGTTAGGGAGCGGTGACTAGAACGACAACGAAATCGTCGCTTCCAGCTGGTTCCCGCGCATCGTGGTTGTCAGATTATCGAAGATCGCATTTTCCCAGCGCGTGTAGCGGACTTCCGGCACCACGTGAATCCCGAGCGGATCGATGAATTGAAATCCAGCGCCTGCTACCAGCCCCACCGCGGAGTGATGCGCCGGCGTGGTCGCCGTGAACGTGCAGCAAGTGTTGACGCCGGAAGTATCCGTCACATCGGTGGACGTCCGGATGCCCGTCACCACTCGCCAGGCTGCACCGGCTTCGAGAAACCAGCGTGGGCCGCGCGGACGGCGGGGCGAACCGTAGTAACGCAGCACCAGCGGAATATCGATGAGATGTGCGCGATTGTCCGAGTGAGTGGTAATGATGCCGGTGGTCGACGTCGTTATGCCGTTTAACACCGTAGTTGTCGTGGCCGTCACCGTGTTGGTGAATTGATACCCGATTCGCCGATACAACGGATTCACATCGACGGAAAAATGGTTCGTGATCCGCACTTGTCCGATCAGGCCATACCCGATGCGGCTGGATGAGCCCGTGGTGTCGTTTGCCGTGGTCACCGTGCCCGCGGTATTGGTCACGCTGTTGCTCTTTCCTGGGATCAGGGTGAAGCCGAGTACAGACAAACTAATGCCGCCCGAAAAACGCCGGCCCGTCTCGCTGGTATCCGGTTCGCCATTGGCTGCCGACGAAGATGTCCCGGTGCTCGGAGGCGGCTTCGGCGGAGTCTGTTGCCCCGCATCTTGCGCCTTCAGGTCTCCGGCGGCGGCGAGAAGCAGCATAAGGCTCAGATTTAGAACTGCGAGAGTCTTCAGACAATCCTCCAGACAAATGTTTTATAAGACGCGGTTCGATTCAACCCTTAATCCTAATACGGACCGGGACCGTCGCGCAGGTGTGATCTTGAGGCATCCGTGATGCCGCATAGCATCACTCATAGCGCAAGGCTTCGGTCGGATTGAGCTGGGAGGCGCGATTGGCCGGTAGCATTCCGAAGATCACTCCAACCACAACCGAGACCGCAAAAGCCACCACGACGGACGTTACCGAGATGGGCACGCGGATGGCATCGGTGAAGAACCGTACGCTCAGTGGGATCGAGATGCCGACTAAAATTCCGATCAGCCCTCCCGCCGTGCTGATCACAACCGATTCGGTGAGGAATTGCTGCAGCACCGCGCGGCGTGACGCACCCACCGCCTTGCGCAATCCGATCTCGCGCGTCCGCTCAGTCACTGTTACCAGCATGATGTTCATGATGCCGATTCCGGATATAAACAGCGCGATGGTGGAAACCAGGATCAGCACGATGGTCATCACCAGCGCGATGCGCTGCGCCGCCTCCAGTATCGCGGTCAGATTCTCCACATCGTAGCGCGCCCCGGCGCGATGCCGGCTCTGCGAGGAGCTCCTTGATTGCCACGGTCAACGCAGGCACGTCGGAAGCCTGCCGGGCTTGCGCATACATCGGATCGATCCGCTCCACGGGAACAAAGAGCTTCATTACGGTGATGGGCATCGTGACGGTTTCATTGGTGATTTCCGAAACCCCGAACGTGGCGGTCCGCTCCTTGAACGTTCCAACCACGGTGAACTGCAGATCATACAGCTTGATCACCTGCCCCACGGCGCTCTGCACTCCGCCGTACATGCGCGTCGCCAGCTTTTCGGTGAGCATCACCACATGCTCGCGACTTTGCACATCGCTGACGTCGATGAAATGCCCCGAAAGCAGCACCATGTTCCGCACCTCGGGATAATACTCATCCACGCCGATCACCGACACGTCCTGTTCCTTCCCGTTGATCAGCAAGCGCCCCGAGTTGGACATGACACCGGTGGCCGCAACCAGGCGCGTACCAAGCTGTTGGCGAACCGCCTCCACATCCGCCACCTTGACGAAATCGGCATCCACTTTGGTGGAGCTATTCGTACCCGCCGAATATTGTGCGTAGATCAGGTTGGAGCCGACGCCACGGATAGTGTCCAAAATGTATTCGCGGCTGGTGATGGAGATGGTGACCACCAGAATGACCGAAGCGTTGCCGATCACCAGACCAAGCGCAGTGAGGAACGTCCGGAATTTATTGGCCCGCACCGCTTGCAAGCTGAACCGCAGCGATTCGCCGACATACATCAGGCGCCGGACGCTTCTCTGAGCAACTTCTCAGCTTTCTCGCGCGGCGGATCGTCGGGCGTCAAATCGCTTTGGAGGTACTTCTTGAGGAGCACCCTTGCGCGGTCAAGATTGCGCTTCTGCTCGATGTACACCCCGGCGCGGGCAAAGCAAACCTTGGGCGAATTCGGCGCCAGTTGCTCGGCCTTGTCGAAATCAGCTTCGCTCTCTGCAATCCGCCCATGCCTGGCCAGATATCGAGCCAGGTCCAACACCCGGCCCACTTGATGCGGCGCAAGCTCCATGGCACGCCGGAGTTGTTCCGCCGCAGTGTCGAACTCCTTGCGCTTGTCCGCCAGTTGAGCCTGTGCGAAGTGGCCTTCCGCAGAGTTGTGCTGGGCGATACGTTGCGCGATCGCCTGCGCCTTGTCATACCCGCCGCCGAGAAAGCCGGGCGCCTCTAAGTAGTAATCGAACAGATCGTTGAGAGCTTCCCCGTTGTCGGGATCGAGCGCGACTGCTTGCTCGAAATATGCGCGGGCCTTGGACGCGTGCAGCGGCGCCATGAAAGGCCCGGATGTCTCGGCACGGCGTCCGAAGCCGCGGCCCAGCCAGTGCGCATATTCCGAGTTCCTGGGATCGAGCGCGAGCGCCTTCTGGAATGCATCCGTGGCCTTCTTATAGTCGCCGAGCATGAAGTAGTCTCTTCCCGCAAGCCCGTAGGCGGGGCCACCCGGGTGCCCTATCTGTGCCACAACCGAGAGAGAAGCCTTGTAATCGGTCCGGCGATACAGCTCTTCGCCCCTCGATAGCGGATCTTGTCCAAACGAAAGTGCCAGCGACAGCAGCAGCAAGGCGAGTAAACGCATGCTTGTGAATCCCCTGCTTGATTTACTTTTCATTGTAACGCGAGAGAGCCCGCCCATTCCAGGTAGTGCGCTAAATCTGTGTCCCTGAGCTAAACTGCTCTTAGCCGCCTAGCCCGGCCAGGCGACAAGCAGGGAACCCTACCTTGCTGGCGGCTACACCACCATAGGGCATCGCAAAGGGAGCGATGGACGATCCCGTATCAGAGCTGCGTCAGCTTGGGCTGACGGTAGAGATCGATGAGGCGACGGCGGAGGGGATCTGGGCAGAGTTGCTCAGTGTTCATGGGCACTTGTTGCAAGGCCACTACCACAAGCACCACGATCCCGAATCTGGACACGTTAAGACACATTTCTATGAGGCATATCACGCTATCGCCAGAGGCGTAGTAGTGAAGCGCTATACCCCAGACGAGATTATCGAACACATGATTCCCGCGATGGTTGATGCCTTCAAAGTCAGACAAGCATGGTTGCCGAAGGTGCCGCTAGATGTGCTGACGCGCTGGCTTGAGGGTCCGATTAGCGAGTGGAAGGGAAAGCGATTACTGCTCATAGGATCAGTCTCAGCCTCCAAGCCTTCTGATGAAAACGATAGGCTGTCGGCGATGATCGATTGCCCCTCTGCGGCGCGTCGATTGGAAGCCCATCTGAAGGCCAACGGCATCGGGCAGGGCAATTTTGCAATTAAGGCCGGTACAACGGAACGCACTCTCAGGAGCTTCCGCAGAACCGGGAAAATCAGGCGCGACCTCTTTGAAAGCATTGCTCAAGCGATGGGTCTGAGCAAAGACGATCTCCTAAAGCCCTGAGTCTTCCGTTACTTTTCCGATTTTCTTCCGATCCTTTTCCGAGTTCGCCCTTTCTTCCGCTACTCTTCCGAAACGTTGCCGGTTACTTGTACTTCCGAACCAGCACGAGGCTGCGTCAGATGTGGTGAAGACCAGAGACAGCAAGGGCCCGATCCGCTCTAACGAACCGGGCCTTGGAAAGGAGGCGAATGTGCGATTCAGCATACGCCGGAACAAGGGCAAAGCGGAGATCCGATTCGAACTCGGGGATTTCGCGATCACCCTTGAAATTCCAGTATAGCGGGGCGCAAGCCCCTAGCGCTTAGCATCGTGGGGACCTCAGGGGCATACCCAGTCCCCCGATTCATTCCGCCGGTTTCTTCTTTTTCGCCCAGCGCGCCTGGACAGCCTTCCGCGATGCTTCGCTCCGCTGTTCCTTGGTCATGTTCGCTGCTCGCGCATGACCGCCCGATGCGCCGCCCTTCTTGCCCATCTTTACGAAGAACTCTCGAATCTCTGGGGGGAGCTTCTTTGCCATGCCCTAAGTATACGTAGGGCCACTACGAATGGCAAGCGCTTTTCTGTTGACCTACGTAGGGGGAGTACGTATAATGAATCATGAAGCAAACAACCCCGATCAAGACGCCAATCCTGATCGGGGTTAGAACCGCACAGCCGAAGCCGTACAGGTCCGACAACCCAAGTATCCGGCTTTTGGCTGTGGAACTCAACAGGAGCTTTCACAGTGACGTGCCACAACTGCCGAACCGAATGTAAGCGCAAGGGCCGCGACCGCAAGGGCAACCAACGCTATCAATGCCGCCAGTGCTCGAAGACGTTCCTGGAGCCGCGCCAGAAGCCGCTAGAGGGCATGTACCTGCCTATCGAAAAGGCCGAGCTGGTCCTCAAGCTCCTGCTCGAAGGCAACTCCGTTTCGACCGTCGAGCGCGTTACCGAAGTCCATCACACAACCATCCTCAAGCTCCTGGTCCTCGCCGGTGAAAAGTGCGAACGGATCATGGCCGAGAAGATCCGAAACGTGGAAGTCCGCGACGTGGAATGCGACGAGCTGTGGGCTTTCATCGGCAAAAAGCAAAAGCGCGTCCGGCCCGAAGACGATCCGAACCTTGGAGACAACTACACCTTCGTTGCGATTGAGCGCCACACGAAGTTGGTTCTCAATATCGCCGTTGGCAAGCGCGATCAACACACAACGAACGCTTTTGTCGAGGGAATCCGCCATGCCACGGCGCGGGCACCTTTCCAGATTACGACCGATGGTTTCGCTCCTTATCGATCCGCCGTCACCACGACGCTGCATGATCGTCTTACCGGCTTCGCTCAACTCATCAAGGTCTATCGCTCTTCCCAAGAAGGCGAAGCGCGCTACAGCCCCGCAGAGGTAGCCTCCGTGGAGGTTGTACCAGTTATGGGGCAACCCGATCCCGAGCGAATTTGCACTTCGATTGTCGAGCGTAGCAATCTGAGCACGCGGATGGGCCTGCGCCGCTTCACCCGCCTGACTAATGCGTTCTCCAAGACCTTTGAGCACCACTGGGCCGCCATCGCATGCTGGTTCGCGTTTTACAATTTCTGCCGTGTTCACAAGTCGCTGAGAGTTACGCCTGCGATGGCTGCTGGGATCTCCGATCACGTTTGGGGCGTGAGGGAATTGCTGCAACAGTAGAATGGTTGTTAGCTATGTCCACCGATGAAATCAGAAGTCAGAAAGGTCTGGCTCTTCTGGAATTCAAAGAGGCCGAAGACAAGCTTCATGATCTTGAAAAGCGAAAAGACCTCATGGCTGCGGAGTTCCGCAAGTTTGCGGGTCACTTAGAACGTGAGGCCCGCGAGGAATGCCGCCAGTACGCTCAGCTCACGGCGCAATCCGCCATCGATCTCCTTGACAAGATCGCCGAAGCGAGGACGCAATTCCTAGCGGCCCAGGAAAAGAAGATCCAATTCGGTCTGTAGCGATGGATCAAAAACCCGATGCCGTACACACCTGAACTGTCTGCACATCATCTGCGCTCAGCAATATAACTGGCTTGCGGCGTACCTGGGGACAAACGCGGGAAAGATATACCGACAGCGTGACTTCAAGAACCGCCCCGGCGATTCGTTCGAGTTTTTCGTGCGTCTTCGGTTCATTCGGCTCGGGAGCATATGCGAACTTTCCAGAGCGAATCTTCGTGACTTTGCCAGTTGCGAACGTCACGGATAGATTTTTACCGGAGGTTCCCGGCCTAGTTCTGTACAGCCAAACAGCATTTCCATCCTTGACTCCATCCGCGAAGTGAGCACTGTCACGATGTTCAACCGCATCTGGAAAGCCCATAAGAGCAGACACCTGTTCAAGAGTCTGCCCAGTCTTAAGTAATTCTGGCTTCTTGACGATTGCCGGTTCTTCCGGCAGGATGCAGTGGTCTTCATCAATACATCCTGGCGGAAGGGGCAAAGTCAGTCCTGTTGAGGGCGCAACCGGAGCCGCAGTTTGAGCCAAAAAGATCAGGACAACCGACATGATCGTGCTCACGCTAAGCGAGTCTATCACACCCATCATTTAGCCGACTACCGTATACTTTTGAACCGGGGAAACGTCAGGGACACAGATTTAGCGCACTACCCCATTCCACACCCGCTTGATGGCCAATTATATCGAGCGTTACTTGCGTGGTTAGATGCACGCCATTGCAACTTGGATACGACGGTCTGAGGAAGCCGCGCAACTTTGCGCCGCAATGAGGAGATCCATCGTAGTATGCTGATAATGAAAGTTCAACTCCTGGGGAGGACAAACGTCATGCTCGCTCGGTTCCGCGGGTACATTTTAGGTGGTTTCTGTTTCGTGCTGTTCGCCGGCGCGTCGTGGGCGCAGATTGCGGCGATCGAAGGCGACGTCAAAGGCGCGGATGGCCAGATGGTCAAAGGGGCTCAGATTCTCATCGAGCGCCAGGATATGAAGGGCACCTATAAGGGCGCTAAGACGGACAAAAAGGGCCACTACATCTATAACGGCCTGCCCTTCCCTGGCACCTATAACGTCAGCGTCTGGATCGACGGCGAGAAACGCGACGAGACCAAAGGCGTGAGGACTTCGATCGGCGACCCGGTACAAGTGTCCTTCGATCTCAAGCAAAGCGCCGAGCAGCAAAAATCAACGCAGGCCGCCATCGCGAGCGGTACCGCCAC
Organism: Bryobacterales bacterium; assembly: GCA_963772905.1. Taxonomy (GTDB): domain Bacteria; phylum Acidobacteriota; class Terriglobia; order Bryobacterales; family Bryobacteraceae; genus Palsa-89. The sequence continues at coordinate 1,160,807 of CAVYZD010000004.1, forward strand.
GCCGGAACAAGAGCGCGGGATGAGCAAGGAACAGAAGGCGGAGCTGGAAAAACAGGCTAAAGAGAACGCCGCCACCATGGCCAAGAACAAGGCTCTGAATGACAGCTTCAATGCCGGCAAGGACGCTCTGACAGCCAAGAACTACGACGCCGCCGTCGATGCTTTCCAAAAGGGCGTTGAAGTTGACCCGAACCAGAACGTGATCTGGGCCAACCTCGCGGAGGCTTACATCGGCCAGTCGGGCACCAAGACCGGCCCCGACAAGCAGGCCGCGCTCGACAAAGCCGCCGAAGCTTACACCAAAGCGATAGCGCTCAAGCCCGACTCCGCCGGCTATCACAACAACTACGGCCTCACTTTAGCTCGCATGCGGAAGTTCGACGAAGCGCAAGCGGAGTTGACCAAAGCCGCCACGCTCGATCCGCCGAACGCCGCCCACTACTACTACAATCTCGGCGCCGTGTACGTGAACGACGGACAAGCCGGGCCTGCCGAAGCGGCCTTCAAGAAGGCGATCGACACCAATCCTGATTATGCCGAAGCGCAGTTTCAATACGCGGTAGCCCTGTCGGCCCGCCTGGCCACCGATAAGGAAGGCAAAGTGGTTGCGCCGGATGGAATGAAGGACGCCTTGGAGAAGTATTTGCAACTCGAGCCCATGGGCCAGTTTGCCGACGCTGCCAAGTCCTTACTGCAAAGCATTGGCGCTACCATCCAGACCGATTACAGCAAGAAAGGCGCACCGAAAAAGAAATAGCCGAGGATCACAATTCGACGAGATACCTTTGGGCGTTTGCGCCAGGGGACGGAGCTGAGTTCGCCAGATAGCTGCACCCATACATGATCGATACGACCAATCTGTTGTGGTACAGCGAGATTAGCGTAGAGTTCCTGTTTTGCGTGTACTTGGTCTGGACCAAGGTCGCCAAATCTTACCCGGTATTCACGGTCTTTCTCGGATGTTCGGTTGTAATATCCTTGGCCGCAACGTATTTCATGAGGGGTGCCGTGCGCCCTCACCTTCCGCTCTCTTACACCTACTTCTGGCTCTGCACAGAGCCCTTTCTCTTGCTGTTGCAGGTTGCCCTTGCTTTGGAAGTGCACACGAAAATGTGGAAGGATTACCGGGCGGTGTTGCGGCGGACCTGCCCGCTCCTGATCGTCGCGCTTTTGATAGCGCTAGCTGCCGCAGCCATTCCACTGCGGTCCGAGGCGGCTCACGCCGGCGCCTCCCGGCTTCTCCTATTGGTGCATTTCGGAATTCAGGCCACCCGGTACATCACCAGCGTCCTCGCCATTTTCTTGCTTCTCTCCGCTGTGCTGTTTCTCTTTACCGTGCGCGACTTCCGCGCCAACACCGTTTTCCAACGCGAAGGAATAATGGCCGCCTATTTCGCCGTTTATGCTATCGCAGCCTTCTTAATTGATACGGGCTGGGTGCGCGCTATCTTTGTGAATGGCTACTTCTTCTCGGCGCTCACGCTTTGCTTCGTCGCGTGGTTCAGCGTATTTAAGCCGCAAACAGTGCCTACAGAGTAAGGATTGCCTGCGGCAGGGCTAGTCGTACCCTGCCGCACAGTGTCGGTTTACTTGTGTCCGCAATCTGGGGGGCAGGTTGGAAATGGAATGGCGTTACTATGGGACGGCAGAGCCTGAACGGCGAAAATTCCGGCTGCGGCGAGTGCGAGCCAGAGGGATAAAGTCAGCTTCTTCATGTTGATTCTCCTTGAGTTTAGTGGTCCCGCAGCCCCGCAATAAGGCTGACGGTCCAGGAATTCAGACGAATTCGGGATCAACAGTATCAGAACGAATTGCCAAGTAGTGATAGCACTAAAGTTACGTTACGTCCCGCCGGTTCTAGTCCGTACAAATCCTTACGGAACCTGACCCGCCCATCATCCGTCTATCAGGACAATTAAGCAGCTACGTCTCCGTGCGGATCCCTTTCCCCAACAAACCAACTCCGCACGGAGACATCCCGCAACTTCACTCGAGTAAAACTTTTGGGTGTCACCGGCGTCTAACGCCCGGGGGAATCTTATGAAGCCTTACCGGGTGTTACCTGCTTCACTTTTTGCGGTTGTCCTATCGGTCCCGGCGATTCCGGCACAGGACCATGCATCGGCCAAAGGCGAAGACCGGATCACGCGCGAAGTGCGCCACGAGTTGGTCACGCTACCTTACTACAGCGTGTTTGACAATCTCGCGTATAAAGTAAATGGCTACACTGTGACGCTGTTCGGCCAAGTGACCCAGCCGGTCCTTAAGAGCGATGCCGAGAAGGCGGTAAAGAAAATCGAAGGCGTCGAGAACGTCGTGAATAACATCGAGGTTCTGCCGCTCTCGCCCATGGACAATCAGATTCGCCGAGCTGTCTATCGCGCCATCTATGGGCAACCGGGCCTCGAAATGTACAGCCTTCGCGCAGTGCCGACCATCCACATCATCGTCAAGAACGGTCACGTGACATTGAACGGAGCGGTCGGCAACGCGGGCGACAAGCAACGCGCGGGAATCGCCGCCAACGGCGTGCCCGGAGTATTTTCGGTCACCAACGATCTTCTAGTAAGTCCCTAGCGGGCTTGCGCGCAAGCAGCGGCCGGTTCAAATAGTGCAGAAGCGGCGCCATGGCCCGGAATCGCGTGACGATCTCACCTAGCAGCTTGGGCGAGGTCGCGAGGCTCGCATCCAGCGAAACATCCAAGATCCAGTCTTTCATTTTGATGAAACCAGCGGCGGGATGTTCGGGGTCGAATCCTTTGGGAGATCGAGTCAACGCGTCTCCCCGCAAATCGCCCGTCAGCTTGCGCGCCTTCTTGTCCCCAAGAATCCGGGTGAGCTCGGCGTGCGTCTCCGCGATATGATTGCGCACCAGTAACGTTACCTCGCGATCCGGGTGATAAATGCCGGCAGCTATTTCGATCGTTTCGGGCGAGACGCTGAAGTAGAATCCGCCCGCGCCCAACCGCCCGTTTCCCCGCCGCGAAAACGATGCCGCCACGTGCGTTTTGTACGGCGTTTTGTCGGCGCTGAAACGAGTATCTCGATAGATCCGGAAGATCGCGTTCTTGGGCTCACTCACATGCTCGGGAGCGAACTTGGCCATTTCGGCATTGATCGCGCTCACCAGTTCCAGCATCGGCGCCTTCACGTGCTGGTCGAACAGGTGTTTCCGCGGCTGGAACCACTCTCTGCGATTGTTACGTTTCAGGGCTCGGAAGAACTTGACCATCTCCTCAGGAAAACCAGAAAAACCGGGTGGCACTCGATTGCTCCTTTATAATTTGGACAAGATGATCGCGAGAGAAACCATCGATCGGCTTGCCGGTATTCCCAATGTATCCGTGTCCGAGGGAACCTTGCTGAGCGATCACACCCGGTTTGGGATCGGCGGGCCCGCGCCATTGTACCTGGAAGCCGCTTCCGAGCCGGCCTATTGCGCGGCCCTAGGGATAGCGCAGTCGAGCGGGGCGAGCTATATGGTGATCGGCGCCGGAACAAATCTGATTGTCTCGGACGATGGTTTCGACGGCATCGTGCTGCGGTTGACTGCGAATCAGATTTCGGCCGACGGAACGCTAGTCCGCGCCGAAGCTGGAGCGGAATTGCAGGCGCTGGTCGACGATTCGATCGAGCGTGGCCTGCGAGGCCTCGAAACCATGACCGGCATTCCGGGTTCGGTGGGCGCGGCCATCTACGGCAACGCCGGGGCGTACGGACATTCGATCGACGAACGCGTGGAACGAGTCCGGTTTCTCGATTGCGGCGAGACCCGCAGTTTCAGCCCGGTCGAATGCCAATTCCGCTATCGCGAAAGCATCTTCAAGCGGCACAAGGACTGGATCATTCTCAGTGTCGAACTGCGCATGACACCGGCGCCGGCCGTTGAGCTGCGCAAGATCGCCGATGATATTCTGAGGGTTCGTCTGGAAAAATATCCAGTCTCGATGAAGTGTGCCGGAAGCATATTCAAGAATTTGATTCTCGCCGAACTGCCCGATAACGTGCGGCTCCAAATTCCGGAGCGCGTGGTGCGCGAGGGCAAAGCGCCATCGGCCTATTTCCTGGAGCAAGTGGGCGCCAAAGGCATGCAGCGCGGCGGCGTTCGCGTAGCGGATTATCACGCCAACTTGATCTATAACGACGGCGGTGGAACGGCCCGCGATTTGTGTGCGCTGATTGATGATTTAAAATCGCGCGTGCGATCCCAATTCGGCCTGGAGCTGGAAGAAGAAGTGCAGTACGTGGGTAGATTATCCTGTCGTTAGATTATGCTAAAGACATGCGGTTCTTGGGCTTGCTTTTCTTGTGCCTGCCGTTGGCCTATGCGGCCGATCGGCCTGTTCCGGTGATTGTCGAGTTGTTCACCAGCGAAGGTTGTTCTAGCTGCCCCTCTGCCGATCGCTTGCTGTCGCGGCTGGAGCAGACGCAGCCGGTTTCCGGCGCGCAGGTGATTGCGCTCGAAGAACACGTCGATTATTGGAACCAGCTGGGCTGGAACGATCCGTTTTCGTCACCGCAATATCGCGCCCGTCAGAACGATTACGCTGTCGCGTTTCACGCCACCGATATCTTCACGCCGCAGATGGTTGTGAATGGGTTGGTCCAATTCGTCGGCAGCGACACGAGCCGCGCGTATCACGAGATCGGCGCAGCGGCGCAAGCCGAGAGTACTCAGATCGAACTTGGAACCAGTTCCAATTCGCGCGACCCCGAACTGCTGGATCTTTCCCTGCGGCTCAATTATTCCAGGGCCAGCAGGCTGCGCGAGTCCAATGTCTATCTGGCCGTGACCGAGAACAACCTCATCACCTTCGTGCAGCGCGGCGAAAATGCGGGACGTACGTTGCGGCATTCGGCGGTGGTCCGCAGCTTCGGCGTGATCGGAAAGGTTGATCCGAAAGGCGCGAGCGGCGGCCAACTGGTGTCCACGTTGCGTCTGCCCAAGGAATGGAAACGCGAAAACCTGCGCGCGGTCGTGTTTGTACAGGAGCGCGAATCGTTCCGTATCACGGGCGCGAATGCGGTCGATCTGCACTAGCACAGAGCCAAAATCGGTTCCGCTCATATAGAATCAAAACTATGTCTATTGTCGTTGTTGGTTCCGTAGCCTACGACGGAGTTGAGACTCCGCATGGCAAAGTTGATCGCATGCTGGGTGGCGCATGCACTTACATCTGTTTGGCCGCCAGTTATTTTGCTAAGACCAAAGTTGTGGCCGTGGTTGGCGACGACTTCGCCGCCGAAGACGAAAAGCTGCTCACCGATCGCGGAATCGATCTGGAAGGCTTGGAGCGCGTCAAGGGAGGAAAAACATTTTTCTGGGCTGGCGTTTATTCCCAGGACATGAACGACCGCACCACGTTGACCACCGATCTGAACGTTTTCGCGGATTTCAATCCGAAGGTGCCCGAGAGCTACAAGAAATCGCCCTACCTGTTGCTCGGTAACATCCAGCCCGCCTTGCAGCGTAGCGTGCGCGAACAGATGAACGGCCTGCGGCTGGCCGGCGGCGACACCATGAATTATTGGATTCAGGATTTTCGCGACGACTTACTCAAGACCATCCAGGATTGGGATTTTCTCCTCATCAACGACGGCGAAGCTCGCATGCTGTCCGGCCAGAACAATCTGAAACGGGCGGCCGCGAAGATCATGGACATGGGTCCCAAGACGCTGGTAATCAAACGGGGCGAATACGGGGCAATTCTCTTCCATGGCGATTCGCACTTCATCGTTCCGGCGTATTTGCTCGAGGAAGTTTTCGATCCCACCGGCGCGGGCGATTGTTTCGCCGGCGGCTTCATCGGTTATTTGGCCGAAAAGGGCATCGACCTGAAGGCCGGCCACGTGAGCGCCAAGGAAATTAGCCGCGCGGTGATCTACGGTTCGGTGATGGGCAGCTTCTGTTGCGAGAAATTCGGCGTGGATCGTTTTCGTACCCTCGCCCGCAAAGAGATCGACGCGAGGTTCCAGGAGTTTCGGGACTTCACGGAGTTTTGAAGCTCACATTTTGAAGCAAAGCTGGCTCGAACTCGCGCTGGTCGTGGTTGTGCTGGCTGCGATCGGCGGCGCGGCGACAATATACGTAAATCATTCCGGCTGGACTTTGTACTACGGCGACGCCGAAGCGCACCTCAACATCGCGCGCCGCATCGTCGATTCCCGGCGCCCAGGCTACGATCAACTCGGCACAGTCTGGCTGCCGCTGCCGCATGTGTTGATGCTCGCGTTCGTGCGCAACAACAGCCTGTGGCAAACCGGATTGGCGGGTTCGATCCCGTCGTCGGCGTGTTTCGTTTGCGCCGGCGTTTTTCTCTATGCGGCGATGCGGCGCGCGACACAATCGTCCGCGGCGGCGGTGGCTGCGCTCGGGTTGCTGGCCTTCAATCCAAATCTTCTTTATCTTCAAGCTACGCCGATGACCGAGACCGTCGTGCTGGCTGCGCTGATGGCGCTGCTCTATTTCACCGTGGTGTTTCGCGAAACGCAATCGTTATGGGCTGTCGTCGGCGCGGGATTCGCCAGCATCGCGGCATCGCTTGCGCGCTATGAGGGCTGGTTCGTGATCCCGTTCGTCGCGATCTATTTCTTGATCGCTGGCCGCAGGTATAAGCGGATCACGGCGCCGCTTCTGTTCTCGCTCCTGGCGGTGCTTGGGCCGCTCTACTGGCTCGGCCACAATTGTTGGATTTATTCTAACCCGCTTGAATTTTTCAACGGGCCGTATTCCGCGCTGAGCATTTACCGGCGGGCGCTCCAGCACAACATGGCGCCATATCGTGGCGATCACGATTGGCGAGCGGCGAGTCTTTATTACGGAACCGCCGTACAGATGTGCGCCGGATGGACCGCCTTGATCATCGCGATAGCCGGTCTGGCGGGCGCCCTCTGGAAACGAGCATTCTGGCCAGTGCTCTTCGCCGCGCTCGCGCCGCTGTTCTACGTGTGGAGCATGCACTCGGGAGGCACGCCCATCTACGTCCCAACGCTCTGGCCGTTTTCTTACTACAACACCCGATACGCGCTGACAGCGCTGCCACTGATCGCGATCGCGGGCGGATGTCTTGTGCTCATAGCGAACCGGCGATGGAGGCCGTGGCTGGCCATCGCGATTTTGATTGCCGCCGCAGCGCCGTGGGTAATCCATCGGCAGCCGGGCGATTGGGTCACATGGAAGGAATCTCAAGTCAACTCAATTACGCGGCGCGCCTGGACCGAAGCGGCAGCGCGGGGATTGTCGCCCGTTTATCATTCCGGTGGAGGGATTCTGACCAGTTTCGGAGACCTCACCGGGATTTTGCGCGCGGCCGGAATCCCCTTACACGAGGCCCTATACGATGGTGACGAACCCGAGTGGATGGCGGCTACCACGCGTCCCGATTTGTTTTTGCGTGAAGAATGGGCAGTGACTTTCGCCGGGGACGCCGTGGCGACTGCCATTCAGAGAGCGACTTTTAAGGCCGGTCCTCGTTATCATCTGGTACAGACCGTCAAGGTGAAGGGCGCCGCCGTAGTGGAGATTTACAAGCGAGACTAAGGAATGCCGATTCCATTTACAAAAGCGCACGGCGCGGGAAACGACTTCCTGCTAAGTTGGGCCGAACAGGTGCCCGACGTCGACTTGCCGTCCGCGGCCCGCGCAATTTGCAATCGCCACACCGGCATCGGCGCCGACGGCTGGATGCTCATCCGCAATCGCTCGATTCGATTGTTCAACGCCGACGGCAGCGAACCGGAAATGTCGGGCAATGGTACTCGCTGCGCGGCGGCGCTGCTGATCGATTCGGGACGAGCGGGCCACGATCTGGCCATCGATACGGGCGCCGGACGGAAGCATCTTCACTTGCTGGAACGGAACGGCCGCCGGTTTCTATTCGAAATGGACATGGGCACGCCTAAATTCGACGAGCACGAAGTCCGGTATTCGCTGATGCTGCGGCGCGGTCCGCAGGAGGTCGCGTTGGTGGACGTCGGCAATCCTCAGTGCGCGGTCTTCGTCGATGATTTTCCGCCGGATTGGGAGACGCTCGGCGCCGAGATCGAGGGGCATCCGCATTTTCCGAAGCGGACCAACGTATCCTTCGTCCGCGTGGTGGACCAGCACACCATCGACGTGCGCTTTTACGAGCGGGGCGCCGGAGTGACGCTGAGTTCCGGAACTGGATCCACGGGCGCCGCAGTGGCGGCGATCCTTCGCGAGGTGGCAGCGAGTCCGGTGACGGTGCGTACTCCAGCAGGCGAAGCGCTGCGCCTGCGGTGGGAAGATTCGGTCTATCTGACTGGGCCCGCCGAAATTATCGGGACGGGCGAATTTTACCTCTAGGAGAAGGGTGGCGAGTTCTGTGACGCCGCGCCTACTTCAGCGTGAAGCCGCCAGAGCCCCAACCGTTGCCGAAACCCCGCATCATTCGTGTAAATCCCGACAATTCCCACATCGATGCCGGTTGCCGTAAATGAACTCTCGGAAATGGAACCGAAAACGAACCCCGCGTTGGCTGTGGGGAGCGCTTCAAGAACGTACGGCGGAACGGTGAATGATCCCGCGCTGGCGGGCGCTGTGCAAACTGCCGAAGCGCCGTTCGCCGGCATCACCGCCACCGTGGTTCCACTCAAATTGGTGGTCTGAAACGCGGCCGGAGCGAAGGAGAAGCTCGCCGGGCCTAAATCGATTCCATATAGAACGAAGATGGCGCCTTGCGTAACTCCGCCATTGGGCAACGCCTGCACGTTGTTGCTGGCCGCGTTCGACACGCCTGTGATGGTGGGAACGGACAACGCGGCTTGAAACGACGGGCTGGGGTTGTTGCCGGGGCTGGCCACGCCACTGAGGGTAATCGCATTATCGCTTGATTCGGTGATCGTTCCGTCCACCACTACGTTCGGACCGTTCAGCGCTCCGATGGGAGACGCGAGATTCCAAGTCGTCAACGAGGAACTGGTCAGCCCGATTCCTCCGCCGGGAATGCTACCGAACGTAACCGTACCCGTGCTGGTGTTCAAATACACCGTTACGTTTTCGATTCCCGTCGTCTTGTCGCCGACTAAGGTGAGGCTGTTGGTGATCGCGGGCACTTGGAACATACCAGGCGACGGGTTGGTGATGCTGCTGGTATCCGCGTTGACGGTCCAGGAAAATTGGACGGTATTCGGAGCCGGCCCGGTGCCGACTAAGAACAAGAAACACGACAGCACCATCAGACGCCGATTCATCTTGTGCACAGGCAACTCCCTTGTTATGGTTTTTAGGGAACGTATCAGACCGAGGCGGAGCTTGTCGTCACCCAAATGGGTGACGTGAGGGCGAAATTACCGGAAGGGTATCGAACGCAGAATAAGAGAGACCAGTTCGCTTTGGCGGTTGGTGGCGGTTTTCGAGTAGACGCGCTTGATGTGAGTCCGAACAGTTTCAACCGAAACTTTGGATTCGGCGGCTATTTCCTCGGCGTTTTGTCCCAACACCAGCTTCGCCGACACACGCGCTTCGGCTGGAGTGAACGAGAAAAGCTCGCGTAATACCTCTGGGTCCGGGGTCGAAAAAGAATCGGCGTCGATTATCAGAATACTCACGGCAGGCACGGCGATTCCAAGCGGAACGGTGCGCGAGTCATCGATTGGCATGAGAATCAATCGATAAGATTTGCGGCCCGAGGGCCGGGTGATTTCCAACCGGCGGAAAGACGGATGGCGCCCAGCGGCTGTCTCGGCCACGGCCTTGGCGAATGCCGCTTCGGTTTGCGGCGAAGCTGCGACAAGACGGCCATTCTCAATTGTGAGGCCATCCCGCGCGGCAACAATCTCGCGCGCGGCGGCGTTGGAATAAAGGACGCGGCGTTCCGCGTCGGCCAACAGGAAGGCGTATGGGTAGCGATCGAGATGGCCGGTGAATGTGGCGAGCTGGCGCCGCAGAGATCCGAGTTCCCCGTGGAGCAGAGCGGCGCGCTTCAAATGCGGTATGAGCACGCGCAAGAGCGATTTTTCTTTTTCTCCAAAAGGTCCTGCTGCAGCACCGCGGTGGCATGTAATCACCGACTGACCGGTTCGAGTGACGAGGATCATTCCCCCGATTGTGTGAATGCAATCTCTGGGAGCGTAGAATTCACGGAAGGTTGCGCTCGACTTTGTTTCTTCCCTAGGCCAGATTTCGTCATCGGTTTTCACCGTGTCCTCCGGTACCTGAAAGCTCCCAGTCCGAAGCGAGTCAATTGCGGCATATCGGTCCAGGTAGAGCCTAATGTCCTCGTCGGGCCAGCCGTGCCAGCGGACTACATCAAATGTTCCCTCGTCCGCGTCGGCGGCATGAATCAGCAATGCGCAGCGCGGGGTGCCGATGGCGCGAGCGAAGGCCCCCAGAAACGCGAGCCAACGGGACGCGTCAGCGGCGGAATCGTAAATCAGGCCACTCAGTTCCAGTGCGGCGGCGGTCTGAGATTCCCACTCGTCGGACATGTGCGCGGGGGACTAGCCCAAAACACAAGATTGGAGCGTGTTTTCAGTGGCCGCGATCCATAGGCGCGCCGACTGAAGCCACGCGGCGGTTCAGCCGATAGACGGTTATGCGGGTTCTCGCGATTCTTCTGCTGATTGCAGCGGCCGTCTGGGCACAGTCCGACCAAAGCCAAGTGGAGGCGGTGCTCAAACAATTGGAGCACGCCGAGCAAACAGGCGACTTCAACACATGGGTGGGCCTTTGGACGCGCGAGAAGGCAGCCGAGACCGAAGGATTGCGGCGTTACGCGACCGCAACGCCCGAGGTCCACTATCGCCCAACGAAGACCTTCGCTTATGGCGATGAGGCTGTGGTCCTGGTACAGGGCGTGGCCACCGCGGAGCCTTTTGCGATCATGAAGTTCCGCAGAGAGGGCGGGCAGTGGAAGCTTCAGGACCAACTGTGGCGAGATACCGCGCCCAACCCAAACTCGGTCTACGCGTTAGTGCCTCCCAGCCCAGGCGCGTTTGCGCGCGCGGGTTCGCCGTGGGACCAGGTGGCGCTGGCGATGAATCCCGGCCAGGTGGCCCGGCTAGGATGGCAGCTGAAAGCGGTCTTCGACGAGGCGTATCTATATATCCGCTATGAGTCGGACGCCGAGCTGCCCGCGCCAGGGAGTACCATCGTAAGGCCGCCCGGTTGGCCCGTCCTTAAGATCGACACTTCAGACGTGGGCGAGTTTCTGCTGTATGACACAGTAAATATTGGCGATCAGGCGACGTTTGATTCGAACGGTCGAGCCAATAGCCATCGCCCTTTCGCGGCATATATGATCCGCCTGGAGCGCAACGATCGCGAAGTGTTCTCCGCTACGGCCGGTTTGAGTCCGAGCCCGCTGGTGGAAGTGGCAGGGCGGGATTACGATATCCGGATTCCCTTGCCAACGATGGGCATCATCGATTCGCGCGCTACCAGAATGACCATTGGCGATGCGCAGTGGCCCAAAAGCGCCGTGGTGAGCATCCCAGTCCAAAGGTATCCGCGCTAGTTCGAAGTAGGCAGGGCTACTTCAATGCGCCAAGCGGCGTGTGATACAACAGCACTCGGACCGGGGCTGTAATTTCTCAGCCCCGGATTATCGCTAGCCTACTGGCTAGACATTCGCGTGGCGACGATGGTCGTCTTATTCTCGGTCACCACGTACTTGCTGGGCCGGTCGGCGTGCCTTCGGCTATGGGTCTTCACGGGCGGGGACTGCGTGCGCAGTGCAACCCGCGCGTTCTCCGATAAATGTCCCTGCTGTTGCCCCGGCTCGGCTGGCTGGTAGGTGTAAGTAACATCCTGGGCCATTAGAAATCCGCCTGCACATATAAATCCGACAAGAAGCTTTTTCATGTTCATTACCTCCGCCATCTAAAAACTGCAATTAATCGGCCAAGGTAACGTGGATACGATCCGTCTCGGATACCTCGCAGCAACTCCCTCCAAGGGGAGTCAGGAATGAGAGACGCATTCGCGGGCCCTCGCTGAGTCTGAACTTGTGCCTTTACCTAATTGTGCCCATGATGTTTCTGGTGTACATCATACAAAGCACCCGCCCCTGCACCTGCTATAGCACCGATACCAGCTCCTACCGGCCCCCCGGCCAGCGCACCGATCCCCGCTCCACCAGCCGCGCCAATGCCCACCCGCTTGGCGGTATTCATATGCCGTTTGTGCCGAATGTGTGTCGTCGATAAGGAATGATAAGAATGGTACTGTGTCACGGCCCCAAGATTCGGTACGGCTGGTCCAACCAGCATCCCCGCTGATATCACCGCCGCAATGAGATCTCTTCGCATATTTGACCTCCGTTCCCACTCTCTAGACGATTTCTTCCGATGAATGGTTTTGCAAACTCTATCCATAACGTAAAACGGTCGTTACATCTTGAACCGAGTTACATGTCTCCGGTACCTTCTGTTACCTATGCCTGATTGGTGACGACCGGCGGAGCCATCGCGACGGCCAGGGAAAGGAAACATGACAACACGCTGGGCCGACGAGGGCGTCGGCCGCGGACCAGGGGTCCGCCCTACTAAAAGTAGGCTTTGATGGCGGAGAATTCGTTTTCGAAATCGGCTAGGATGCCGGGGAGGCGCTCGCCTAAGCCGAGCGTTTCAAGCACTTCGTCGGGCTCACTGCTAGGGCTTTCGAAGAGGCTGACGAAGATCCCCTTGCCTTTAACGTAGCGATCCGCTGCGTTCAAAACGCGGCTCAACGTGAGCTGACCGGCCTGGACTGGCGTCGGATCGGTGTCGGGTGCGACGTGGTAACGAACGGCGGTCTGGATGGGTTCCGGCAGATTCCATTCGGCCAGCGCCTCGGCGGATAGCTCGGCGTGCGTCATGCCGAGAATCTGGATTTCGTATTCGTTGGTCCACTTCCTCTCGCGCTGGCAAAGCAGCGAGATCTGCTTGTATTCGTCGTGGAGGCCGATTGCGATCAGCAAAAGCCCGAGATCGTGGAACAGCCCGGCGGCAAACCCGCCTTCGGCATAATCCACGTTGAGCTTTTGGGCCAACAGATCCGCCAGAATGGCCACTCCAACCGAGTGCTGATTGAAATTCGGCGTCGACCAGCCGGGAGGCGTCTTCACCTGGTTCCACATGCGTGCGACCGACATGGTGAGGGCCGCATTACGCAACTTGTTGAGCCCCAGCAAGGAAACCGCGTGACGGATGGAATTGACGGTGCCCGGGAAGCCGTATAAAGCCGAGTTCACGAGCCGGAGGATGTTGCCGGCTAGGGCGGTATCTTTCTCAATCAACTCGGCAATCTTGGCGAACGAGACGTCCTCACTGGCCAAGCTGCCGATCAGGCGATTCAAGATTGGCGAAAAGGGCGGTAGTTGCCCCAGGGCACGCAGCGATCGCTCGCGTACCGTCGGCGTACTGGCGGGAGCTGTCACTCTTGGTTTATCGTCTGTTTACACGAAAAGCTTGAGTACGCGCGCGCTTTTTGTACCATGGAACAGATGGACCCCTCCCCCGCCCTCGCCATCCACAATTTACGCAAAGTATATGGAAATAAGGCGGCTGTAGATGGGCTGGATCTGGAGGTCCCGCGCGGCTGTTTCTTTGGCTTTCTGGGACCGAACGGGGCCGGCAAAACCACCACCATCAAGATGCTCATGGGCCTGGCGCCCCCGACATCGGGAACCATCGAGCTGCTGGGACTCGCGATGCCGGAACATGCGCAGGAGGTGAAGGGGAAGATTGGCCTGGTGCCCGACGAATCGCTGCTGTTCGATCATCTGACGGGGCTAGAGTTCACCGAGTTCGTCGGGCGCATGTATGGATTGTCGCGGCCGATGGCGCGCGAACGGTCGCGTGAGCTGCTGGCGTTGTTTGAGCTGGACGCTGAACCGAGCAAGTTGATCGGCGATTATTCCAAAGGAATGCGCAAGCGCGTGGCGATGGCGGCGGCGCTGATTCATCGGCCGGAGTTGTTCTTGCTGGACGAGCCGTTCGAGGGAGTGGATGCGGTGGGCGCGCGGCTGATGAAGGATATCCTGCTGGATCAAGTGCGTCGCGGGGCGACCATGTTCCTGACGTCGCACGTGCTGGAAGTGGTGGAGCGGCTGTGCGACCGGGTTGCCATCATCCATGACGGAAAGCTGGTGAAATCGGGAACGATGGCCGAGCTCAGGACCGGAACTGAAACGCTGGAAGATGTGTTCGTGCGGGTAGTGGGCGCGGGCCATCCGGCCGAAACACTGGATTGGTTGTAGCGCGATGTGGAACCAGGCCAGCGCGATCGTTTGGGCTCAGTGGCGCAGCGCGCGCAATCATCTGCCGCGGGCGAACGTTGCGGGGCTCATCTTTACCTCGGCGCTGACCGCCCTCTGGTATGGCGGGTTTGCCTGGGTGGCCGTGCTGGTCGGCTACCTGTTGTCGCGGCGCGATGAACTGGAGGCTTTCCACAAGGTTCTTCCGGCGGCTCTGCTGGTGTGTTTTCTTTACTGGCAAATCATCCCGGTGCTGCTGACATCGATGGGGGCGTCGCTCGATCTGCGGAAATTGCTGGTGTATCCGATTCCGCATCGGACCTTGTTCACGATTGAAGTTTTGCTGCGCGTGACCACCGGCATCGAGATGCTGTTGCTGTTCCTAGGCGCGGCCGTCGGGTTGATCTTGAATCCGGTGATTCCATGGTGGGCGCCATTCGCGCTTGCAGTGTTTGTGGTGTTCAATCTGTTTTTCGCGACCGGCGTGCGCGATCTGCTGGTCCGGCTTCTGGCGCGGAAACGAATCCGGGAAATGCTGGTGTTTCTCTTCGTGATCGCAGCGGCGCTGCCGCAATTGATGTTGTTTCGCGGTTCGCAGAGCAAGGTGCGACAGTTCTTCGGCGCCGAACCGTCCGCGATTTTGCCGTGGACCGCTACGGCGCGGCTGGCATTGGGCGAGTTCAGTTGGTTGAACGTGAGCGTGCTGCTGGGGTGGACGCTGGTCGCCTATGTCTTCGGGCGTTCGCAGTTCGAACGGGGATTGCGATTCGACGCGGCGGAGGCGGCGTCACGGGGAACGTCACCGCGGCGCGTGAGCCGGCTGGAGTGGTGGTATCAATTGCCCAACGCGCTGTTTCGGGATCCCCTGGGGGCGCTGATCGAGAAGGAGCTGCGATTCTTGAGCCGCGCGCCCCGATTCCGCCTGGTCTTCCTGATGGGGTTTTCCTTTGGACTATTGATCTGGGCGCCAATCGCGTTTGGCCGCACCAGCGCACAGCACACGTTTCTGACGGACAATTATCTGACCATGGTCAGCGTCTACGCGCTGCTACTGTTGAGCGATGCGCTGTTTTGGAACTGCTTTGGATTCGATCGCAGCGCGGCGCAGGTGTACTTTCTGGTACCGGTGAACATGTCGACCGTGCTAGCGGGCAAGAATCTAGCGGCGGCTTTTTTGGTTCTGATCGAGATCATCGCGATTGCGTTGGTGTGCACGGTGCTTCGTCTACCCGTCACGGGGCTCGAGATTCTGGAAGCGTTCGCGGTGACCTGCGTGCTGACCTTGTTTGTGTTGTCGGTAGGGAATTTGAGCTCGTTCTATAATCCGCGCGCGGTGAATCCGGTGAAGGCCATGAAGACCGCGGCACAGAGCCGTTCGCAGGCGCTGTTGATGCTGGCATTTCCAATAACGCTGGCGCCGGTGGCCATGGCTTACCTGGCGCGTTACGCGTTCAATACGGAATGGGCGTTTTTCGGAGTGCTCGCGGCCGGCGCGATGCTCGGCGCACTGCTCTATTGGTATTCGTTACAGACAGCGTTGAAGGCCGCGGTGGATCGCCGGGAGCGGATTATCAGCGCACTGAGCCAGGGCGAAGGTCCGATCGAAACCTGATGGCGAGCTGCCGGTTTTGCGAGATCGCCGCTCAGGCGGACTACGTTGTATTCGAGGATGGCATTTCGGTGGCGTTCCTGGATCATCGGCCGCTGTTTATCGGGCACACGCTGCTGGTTCCGAAGGCTCATTATGAAACGCTGGCGGATTTACCGGCCGAGTTGGTGGGGCCATTCTTCGCCAATGTTCAGTTGTTAGCGCGCGCGGTTGAAAAGGCGATGGAAGCGGAGGGTTCGTTTGTGGCGATCAACAATCGCGTGAGCCAGAGCGTGCCGCATCTGCATGTCCACATTGTGCCCAGGAAGAAGAAGGACGGGCTGCGAGGTTTTTTCTGGCCGCGGCAGGCGCATCCGGGTGAGAAGAAGATGCGAGGGGCGCAGGAGGCGATTCGGGAAGCGCTCACTGGAGTTTCGTAGCGAAACAGCCGAAAAGCTGAGTGATGTTCCGAACTTGGCTGGGCCTTGCGCTGTTAGCCGCGTGCGCCTGCGCCGCAGAAAAGCCGCCGATCGTGAATCCGGCTCCGGTTGTGAGCCAGGAGCGCGTGGTCACGAGCGTGGTGCCGGCGCTCGATTATGGCGCGGCGTGCTGGTCGACGCTTGCGCTGACCAACCTGAGCGATCGGGTTGTCACGGTGGAAGTGGAACCGCACCGGGAAGGCGGAGGGTTGGTTGGATTGGCGGGTCTCGCGACGGCCGTGCTGCACTTGAACCCGGGCGAGCGTTCGGCGCATCGGCTCGAAATCACCGACGAATCGGGAGTGGGTTGGCTGAAAGTGCGGGAGCGGATTCCAACGCCCAAGCTCGCGCCCGCCATTGCGGTGTCGGCGGTCACCGAGTGCACGGTTCACAACCAGTTGATCACCACGCCGCGCCAGATTTCGTATCCGACGCGCAATCCCTGGTTCAGTGGGGACATCGAAGAAATGCACGGGAGCGTGATTTCGCTGGTGAATACGTCGGAGCGGGAAGCGCGCGCTTCGCTGTGCTATTCGGAAGGCAATTTATACTCGGTGCCGACTCCCGGCCATCCGTCGCCCGAGCTTTCACTGGTTTGTTCCAGCGCCTTCGACGTCCAGATCCCGCCCTATGCGGCGCGCCAATTTCCGGTAGAGCGCGAGGGCAGCACGCACTTCGCGATCAAGACGCAGGGTGAAGCCATCGTGCTGCAGATGCTCAAGCCGGTGGAAAGCGGCGTCAAAGTGTACAAGGTCGATTCGAGCATCACGTTTGGCGGCGAAGTCGGGGCCGGCAAATAGCGCGCTCAGAACAACAGCTTCAGCGCGAACTGGATCTGCCGCGCCGGATACGTGGTGCGAATCTGTCCAAACGAACTGCTATTGCTGGTGGTGTTCGGGATCCCGAAATTCGTGTTGTTGAGCACATTGAAGAACTCCGACCGGAACTGCAGCGCGAATGTCTTCGTGAATGCGGAAGTTCTTGTCCACGCCGAGATCCCACTGCTCGAAGCCGGGAGCGCGGAACGCGTTGCGGCCCAGATCGCCGAACGGGATCGCTGGCGGATGGCGGGATGGTGAACGTGTATCCGGCGAAATAGGTGTTCAGCATCTGCGCCGTGCTCTGGCTGGCGGCGCTGCCGGACACGTTGGGCCGCAGGAACGGCTCGCCGCGATAATCGTTCGAAAGTCCGCTGACCGCATATGCCGTCGACGGGCTGTAGTAAACGTTCAGCGGCTGTCCGGTGTGCGCGGTGTTGATGCGTGTTGAGCTCCCATCCGCCGATGACGGCGTCCAGGAACGGGATTCACGCTGGACGCGAAATCCTGGCCTTTGCCGAAGGGAAGCTCGTAGACCACGCTGGTGACGTTGTTGAGCTTCACGTCGAAGCTGGAAGGGCCGCGCTCGGCGCGCCAGGTCGTGGATGTTCTGCGGATTGGCTTCGACGTAACCGGAGAAATATTCGAGCGCCTGCTCGGAATCGCCCATCGCCTTGCCCCAGGTGAACGAATTCAGGAAGTACAAGCCGTGCGAGAAGCGGTGCTCCACGCGCGCCGAAAGGCCGTTGTAGTGGTTGTCGCCGGCCGGATCCACCCAGGTGATGGGCCCGAACGTCGGAATCGGCACGCGCGCTTGTACGCCGAGCGTTCCGCCGGGAGCGTTCGGAGTAGCCTGGTTGTAATCGGCGATGATCGGCAGCCGCAGGCTGTGATTGCCGTTGTAGGCGACCTCCACCACCGTGTTCCATGCCGAGTTCGCGCTGCACCGAGAAGAACCAGTTCTGGATGTACGGCCATTTGGTGTTGGGCGGAATGTAGACGACGTTGGAATTGGCCGGATTGAAGTTGGCCGGATTGGCGATGCCGGTGGTGAAGCTGTTCTGGGTGGTGAGGAAGTTGGCGGGCACCGGGCCGCCCGCGGGAATCGACTGGTTGATCACGCCGAACAGGGCCTGCGGAGCGTTGATGCCTTCCAGCGCGCTTCCCACGCGGTTGAAGAAGGTGTAGCTGATCCCGTAGCCGGCGCGGACCACGGTTTTCGGATCGAAGCTGTAGGCCAAGCCGAGGCGCGGCCCGAAGTCGTTGATAGTCGGGATGCACCAGGCTGCGGTTGAACAGGCTGCCGCTGGTGGCCTTGATCATGGTGTCGGTGGTGGGATCGAAGTTCGAGTAGTTGTTGTCGCGCTCGAATAGAGCGGCGTCGCGAATTCCCAGCGCAGCCCGAGGTTCAGGGTCAGCTTCGGCGTGACGCGACAATCGTCCTGCACGTAGAGCGAATGGACGTGCTGCCGCAGATTGACCACGGCGTCATTGCCCAGGTTGATGATGCTGGGCGTGCCGAAAATGAAATCGGCGAGGTTGTAGCTGGTGGCGTCGCTCGCGATGGTGCAGCCGGAGGCCTGGCCCAGTTGCGCGCAGGTGGGCTTGCTGAACTGCCCGGTGTATGGGTCCTCGCCGTACAGCGGATTCACGTCCAGAATTTCGGTGCGAACGGCCAGGAACTCGTAGCCCAACTTGAGCGAATGCCGGCCCATGATCCAGGAGTAATTGAACTTGGGATCGAACGACGTCGGATTCTGGAACTGCGGATTGCTGGTCTGGCGGCCCAAGCTGGGAAAACCCGCTGATGGTCTGCGTGTTCAATCCGCCGGTGAGACTGGGCGAGGTGGGCAAGCCCGGGAATTCCGTAAAGCGCTTCCATGCTGGGGCCGCCCAGATACGGCGGCTCTTTGCCGGCCAGCACGTGGGCGAAACCGAAGCGCGCTTCGAAGAGCGACGATGGCGTCACGGTCCAGGTGTAGCCGACGCGAAGCGTTCTGATCGATGGTGTGGATGTAGCCGTTGCCGTCGCCGCCGGAGGGGCCCGGAGATGTCGGGCTGGTAATACTGCAGATCCTTGCGCTGGCTGAAGCGCAGGAATGCCGTCATGCGGTCGTTGATCTGGCCGTCGATCTTGGCGTCGTATTTGTCGCCGTAATCGCGGATCAGCAGCAGCGCTTCGTAATTGTTGGCGCGGCCCGGTGCCGTTGTTGTGGCGGGGAGCCGGCCGAGCACCTGCGGCGGCGAACGGATTCAGACTGCAGCGACTGGAATCTGCGTGTTCGGCGGGATAGACGGTTTCGGTCAGCGGGTCGAACACCGGCACCGGCAGAATTCCCTGCGCGATCGTTCATGTTGGGAATCGAATCGAAATTGAGATAGTGCTGCAACTGGCGGCAGCCTTCGTAGTCGCGCGAAGAAGAACAGCTTGTTCTTGATGAGCGGCCCGCCGATGGTGGCGCCGAACTGGTTGCGCTGCAGCGTCGGCTTGACGAAAACCGGCGGAGCTGAAAGTCGAATCCGGCGGCGTTCAGATCGGTGTTGCGCAGGAATTCGTAGGCCGAGCCGTGAAACTGGTTGGTGCCGGATCTCATCACCGCGTTCACCACCGCGCCGCCCACGCGCCCGTATTCGGCGCTGTAGTTGCTGGTGATCACTTGAAACTCGGCGACGGCGTCCGGCGAGAGCTGCACCACTTGCGCGGAATATCCCTGATTGCTGGTGCCGTAGGCGTTGTTATCCAGGCCATCCAGCAGAAAGATTGTTGTACGTGCTGCGCATGCCGTTCACGTTGAATGCGCCTTCGCGCGGCGTGCCGCTGGGCCGAAACGAAATCGCGATGGGCGATTTCACGGTGTTGGTGGCAAGCAGCGCCAGGTCGATGGAATTGCGGCCGTTGAGCGGCAAGCTCCACGGCGGCTTGCGTTCCGATCACCTGGCTGTGTTCGCTCGAATCGGTGCTCAGCGCCGACGCCGCGGCGGTGACGTCCACGCTTTGCGATATCTCGCCAACCGTCATCGCCATGTCGACGCGCTGGCGGGCGTTCACGTCCACCCGAATATCCGCAGCGGCTGGCCACAGAAAATCCCGGGTGCTCCACTTTTACGGTGTAGACGCCGATCTGGACGTTGAAGAAATCGTATTCGCCGTTTTCGTTGGTGGAGGTCTTGGCTTCGATGCCGGTTTGCTGATTGGTTAGCGTAACGGTGGCGTTGGGCACGGGAGAATTGGATGCATCGCGAACCGTACCGAGCACTTCGGAAGTTTCAAATTGGGCGAACAACAGGGGCGCCGTGATCAGAGAGATGACAAAAGACACGAAGAGCAGCGTGATGTGTGTGAATCGCCTCATCCTAGACCTCTCGGCGATACTAGCAATCACATATTTACGGGTCGTTACGCTGCGATGACGGATTGGTCGCGAATTTTCGATGAGAAAAGTAGGTGGTTCACCCTAGTCAAATACCCAGGGTGCTAAAATTGGGCTAGAGACGATTGTATGAACACAGAAACGATTGCCACATTAAAGACTGTGTGCACCGCAGGCCGCGCGAGTGCCGGATTCAACGGAGATTGCAACGATCAGCTCGAGCAGTTGGTCAATAACGGCCTGTTGGACGCAGCTGGTCAAGCCAGTTCGTTCGGTCCGCAACGCTGTTATACACCGACCGAGAAAGGCCGCGAGCTGGTTCGGCAACTAGCCAAAGGCACCGCGGCCTAGTTATCCAACGAACCTCTACCCGCCGGATTTGCGCTCGATGTGTCCGCCGAACTGGAACCGCATCGCGGAAAGCAGCTTGTTGGCGAAATCGGCTTCGCCTCGCGAAGTGAAACGGTCATAAAGAGCAGAGCTCAGCACGGGAACGGGAGTTCCTTCATCGATCGCTGCATTAATTGTCCAGCGGCCTTCGCCCGAATCGGATACGCGCCCGGAGAATTTCTCGAGCGTGGGTTCATCGAGTAGTGAGATCGCCGTCAGATCGAGCAGCCAGGACGCCACGACACTTCCGCGCCGCCACACTTCGGTAACATCCGCCAGGTTGAAATCGTACTGGTAGTGTTCCGGATTACGCAGCGGCGTGGTCTCGGCATCTTGCTCACGCGTCTTCTTGCCGGCATTGGCGTGATGCAGAATGTTCAAGCCTTCGGCGTATGCGGCCATGATGCCGTACTCGATTCCGTTGTGAACCATCTTGACGAAGTGACCGCCGCCGACAGGCCCGCAATGCAGATACCCGTCCTCGGCGGTGCCGCCCACTTTATCGCGGCCCGGCGTGCGATCAATGTTGCCGCGTCCGGGCGCCAGCGTTTTGAAAATCGGATCGAGATGCTTCACGATGTCGGGCTCGCCGCCGATCATGAGGCAGTAGCCGCGTTCCAGCCCCCACACGCCGCCGCTGGTGCCGACATCGGCGTAGTGAATGCCGCGCGGCGCAAGCTCCTTGGCGCGGCGAATGTCGTCGATGTAATACGAATTGCCGCCATCGATGATGATGTCGCCCTTTTGCATCCGCGAAGCCAGTTGCTCGAGCGTTTGGTCCACCACGGCGGCCGGTACCATCAGCCACACGGCGCGCGGCGGTTTCAATTTGCTGAGAAACTCATCGAGCGAACTCGATCCAGTGGCGCCGTCCTTGCCAAGTTCCGCGACGCTCGCGGCACTCCTGTCGAAAACGACGCATTCGTGTCCTGCCTTGATTAGCCGGCGCACCATGTTCGCGCCCATACGTCCCAAACCGATCATGCCTAGCTGCATAGTGTCTGTTGTCCCTCGTTATATGCGGTCTCGTATTGCTTCGAACTCACGATCCAGGATAGCAGCGCGCCGGATTCCCGCGCGATGGCGAGATCAGCGGCTTTGTGACTATTTGGTTCCGTGATCAAACGACAGATTCTTCGAAAAGAACGGCAGCGTCTTGGTCTCCATGCGATCGGCGATGCCGCTAACGTGATTGCCGGGATAGATTTCGAAGGCGTGCGGGATGTCATAGGAAGTCAGGATCTGGTCTAGCGTGCGCACGGTGGTCGCAATGGGCTCGTCTTTATCGCCCGCGTCCATGGCGATGGCGTGCATCTTTCGGAGATTGCCGATGTATTCGTCGATCATCGCGAGAGGCGCATTGGCAGCCCATTTCGCGACCACGGCGGGTTGAATCGCGTCGCCTTTGTATGGCAGGTCGAGAAACAGCGGCGGGTTCTTTGGATCAGGCGACCAGGCGGCCGCCGAGGCGAGCTGCGCCTTGGTTCCGAAGTCGGCGGTGGCAAGATCGGCCGAGCTCTTGATGGCCTCCGCCTTGGGCGACGGCCTTGGATTAATATTCGCCGACATGCAGCACGGGCTCAAAATGTAGAGACTCGAAAACACGTCGGGGTTTTTCATGCCGATGCGTACCGTTCCGTAGCCGCCCATGGAATGCCCAGCCAATCCGCGGCTCGCGACTTCCGGGATGGTGCGATAGTGGCTATCGATATAAGACACCAGATCGCGCGCCACAAAAGTTTCCCAGTCGCCGGTGGTGGCCGAACTGGAATACATGCTGCCCTGGAACGCGGTGTAGGCATTCGGCATCACGATGATCATTTCCCGCGTGCCGCCGCTCGCGAGCGCTTTGTCGGTGACCGTGGGCACGTTGACGAAGTGCGGCTTCGATCCGAACCACAGGTCGTCGCTGTCGGTGTAGCCATGCAGCAAATAGATGACCGGATAGCGGTGGCTGCGCTCGGTGGCGTAACTAGGCGGTAGGTAGATAGAAACGTCGCGGTCCGGAGAATCGCCTTCGAGATTTCCCTCCAGCGAGCGGCCGTGGACTCTGATCCGTTCCACCGTGCCATGCGGAGATTTCACATCGGTTTGAGCGACCAGCAAAGTGGCGATCGCGAATGTCATCACCACCAGGGGACCTCGTTGGATCATGGGCGAACCTCCATCGCAGAGTTTACACCTACTCGATGTACCAGGGCACGTTGACCACCGCGATCTTCTGGCTGCCCCTGACGTACAGCAAGGTCTTCAGTACGGCCGCGCGCTGGTTGTGCAGGAAATGGTAGTACCAATGCCGCTCCACCAATTCGGGGATCAGCACGGCGAGCTGGCGCTCCGGATCTTTTTTCTGCAGACCCAGCACGTATTCTACGATCGGACTGCTCACATAACGATAGGGAGACGGCAGCACCACCAGCCGCGGCGCGGACAGGCCGATTTCCTGCACCGGCTTTTCGACGAAATCCTGCCACTGTTTCTTGAGATGGTCGGTCCATTCGCAGTCCACATGCAGCCCGATGACGTCGGGCGAAATCGACAACGCAAACGTGAGCGCCTTCTTCGTCACGGCGCTCCAGCGCTCCAGCGGGACAACGACCATGGCAGGGTGAAAATGGGTGAGATCGAGGGGCGAGGAATCAGCCATCTCCTGGCTCACGTGCTCATAGTGGCGGTGGACGGCGTACATGAGCAGCAGCAGCGCTGGAATCAGCAGCATGGTGATCCATGCTCCATCCAGAAACTTAGCGACCAGCACCACTAAGACGGTGATGCCTGTGACGAACGACCCCAACCCATTGATGAACATGTTGCGCACGGCGTTCGGGCCGCGGACCCGTCTCCAATGGAACACCATGCCTAATTGCGAAAGCGTGAAGGCGAGAAATGCGCCGACTGCATAGAGTGGAATCAGGCGATCCGTAACGCCGCCGAACAGTACCAGGAGTCCGCCGGTGAGCACGGCCAAGACGTAGATCCCCTCGGAATAGACCAGGCGCCGGCCGCGATTGGACATCGACCTGGGCAAGTAGCCATCGATCGCGATAATGCGGCACAGGCGCGGCAGATCCGCGAATGCCGTGTTGGCGGAAAGGGAGAGCACCAACAAGATGGAGCCAATGGTGACGTAGTAAAACACGCCCTTGCCCACTACCGTGGCCACCAGCATGGAAAGGACGCTTTGATAGCCGGCGGCGCCGGGATCGGTAGCGGCGATGTGATACGTTCTAACCAGCCACGCGATGCCGGCTAGCAGGATGATCAGCAGTCCGATGATCACGGTGAGCGTCTTCTTGGCATTCTCTGAAGTCGGGTCGCGAAACGCTCGTACGCCGTTGCTGACGGCCTCCACGCCAGTGAGCGCGGTGCAACCGCTGGAGAACGCTTTGAGCAGCAGCCACGCGCCGACCATCGCGGTGGCCGGCACGACCGGTGGCGGCGCAACCACGGGCGTCGGATGGCCGTGCTCCAGGAACGCCTTGGCCCCGCCGATCAGGATCGTGATGAGAAGAGTCCCCAGGAAAAGGTAGGTCGGAATCATGAAGACGCCGCCCGCTTCCTTGACGCCGCGCAAATTCACGATGGTGATCACCAGAAGTATTCCGAGACATATCACGAGCGTGTGCGGCAGCAGCGATGGAACGGCCGATACCAGCGCGCCAACGCCGGCCGAAATTCCAACCGCGGCCGTGAGCACGTAGTCGATCAGAAGCGCGGCGGCGGCGAGCAATCCCGCCCCTGCGCCGATGTTCTCGCGCGCCACAGTGTAGGATCCGCCTCCCCCCGGATAAGCATCGATGGTTTGGCGATACGAGAAGTAAACGATGGCCAGCAGGAGAATGATGGCGCCGCTGATCGGTACGATGTAGGCGATTCCCAATGCGCCGAGCGGGATCAGCAGCGTGAGCGCGGCTTCCGGTCCATATGCGGCCGAGCTCAGCGCGTCGAGACCAAAGATGGGAATGCCGGCGGCGGGTCCGATGCGCTCGCCACCCTCTTCGGCGTTCGCGAGTGGCTTGCCGAGCAACAGGTCGAGGAAAGACATCAATCTATGTAAGCACGGCGGACGTTATAAGAGCTTTCCCTTACCGGCTCTCAGGCTCGATCCTAGGTCAAATTAGACATACCGGGGCATTGTTTGTCAGCGAGCATTTGACAAACTTGATAGCGGAGTCCGTCAATCTAGCCGTGGATTCAATCACGTGGATTTTCATATAGGAGAAAACTTCGGCGACTACACCATCACCGCGTCACTGGGCGCGCACGGCATGGAGCGCGTGTACAAGGTGGAGAATCGCCTCACCAGGCGAACGGAGGCGATGAAGGTTCTGGCGGCCGACAGTGCGACCGAAATCCAGGTGAAGCGGTTCGAGCGCGAAGTGCGGGTCTTAGCGCGTTTGCGGCATCCGAATATCGCGGTTTTGTACAACGCGTTCCATTACGAGAGCAAGCTGATGCTGCTTGAGGAATACGTCGAAGGGCGAACGCTCGAAAAGATAATGACCGACGGGCGCCTCGCAATCGGAACGGGCATCGAATATATCCGGCAAATCCTGCACGCGCTCGGGCACGCGCACGAACAAGGGGTAGTGCATCGCGACGTCACGCCGGCGAATGTGATCGTTACCGATGCTGGCGAAGTGAAGCTGACCGATTTCGGACTGTCGAAATCGCACGGCGATTCGGTGTTGACGAACTATGGCGAAATACTCGGCTCGCTGCCTTACCTGGCGCCCGAACAATTGAAGGGCGCGACGCATCCGGATCGGCGCTCGGATCTCTATTCGGTGGGAGCGATTTTGTACGAGCATCTGACGGGGCAGAAACCGTTCGGAGCGGATCGCAAGCTCTCAGCGGTGCTGACCGATGCGGAGCCCGAGCCGCAGCCGCCGAGCAAGCTTGATCCGACTCTGTCGCCGAAGTGGGACGAGATTGTCCAGCGAGGGTTGGCGCGCGATCGAGGGCGGCGTTATCAATCGGCGGAAGAGATGCTTGATGCGCTGGCGCGTGTGGAGAGGGCGCCGCGGGCCACGGGTAAGGCAGTAGCGATCGCGGCCGCCGGCGTGCTGGCTCTAGGAGCCGTGCCGTTGATTCAGTATTTGCGCTTGCCGGGGCCGACGGCGCCGCCGTTGGTGGGGATGCATATAAAGGCTCCGGCGTTTGCCGTAGAGGTAAGGCCAAAATTGGCGCCGCCGATCGCGAAGCGTGTAGTGCAACACTCGGAGCGCATCACTCCCGCCGTGAGCGCGAAGGTTGTCGAACCAGATCCCGAAATGGAAGCGCCTGCGCTGGTCGATGAATCGCCAGCTCCCAAGCAATCAAAGAGTTTTTGGAGCCGGTTGAATGTGTTCAAGAAGAAGAAAGGTGGCGAGGTGGAGAAGCAGTAGCGGCGCGGGGCCGCGCGTTCCGGACGATCATCAAACCTTTCTTATTTCGCCCGCGCTAGCCCCGCAACAACTGCGGCAAATTTATCGAGTACCTGGTTCATGCCCTCTAATTGACCACTATTTTTTGCGCTCTCCATGGTTTCATTTCCGATGAAGGTGAGTTTCGTCTGGCCGTCTCCAAAATCCTCAAAGGTGATCACATCGTACGCACCGTCGATGGCCTCATGTTCTATTCCATATCGCGCGGGCTCAACCTTGTTTCCCTCCGGGTCGGAAAAGTACATGGAGGAAACGATCTTCTCGTGCAAAACAATCTCGTGGTATTCACCACCGTTCCAGAACTCCTGCCCATCCGGCGCTCTCATGCAGTAGAGAAATTTTCCTCCCACGCGAAAATCCATCTTGCAAAAAGGCGTGGTAAAACCCTTCGGCCCCCACCACTGCATGACATATTTCGGGTCGGTCCAGGCCTTCCAAACCAATTCGCGCGGGGCATCAAAAACCCTGGTGACAACCATCCGCTCTGCCTCGTTAATCGTGCCTTTTGTCATCTCTGGCCTCCATCTTTTTTATTTGATTCACAACGGCATCCAGCTTATCGAAACTCTCTTCCCAGAATCGGCGATAATAAACGGCCCAGTCGCTGACCGTTTTTATTGCCTCTGGCCTAAGCGTGCACACACTCTCTCGTCCACGCTTCGTCTTGACCACAATTCGCGCCCGCACCAGGTAGGCAATATGTTTTGAAATCATCTGCTGCGAGAGTGCAAACGGCTCCGTCAAGCCATGCACAGAGGCGGGCCCATGGGAGAGCCGTTCGATCATCGCCCGCCGGGTTGGATCAGACAAAGCCGCAAATGTTGTACCCAGTCGATCCACAACCATACGGTAGTGGATATTCGAGACAATGTCAAATGAATCTTGCGCGTCCAGGGATGCTAAACTAGCATTCGTGCCGGACACGGCCGAGTGGCGGAACTGGCAGACGCACCAGACTCAAAATCTGGCGAAGTTCACTCTTCGTGTGGGTTCGACCCCCACCTCGGCCACCAACCTATTTGCAACAGTTAACCCTCATCATTCACCTTCGTCGGGCAATCTCGGGTAATCCATCGTAGAATGAAGCATTGCTCTCAGCCTCTATCGCCGACACCGTCGCGACTGCAAATCAGGCCATGTTGAAGACTCTCGATCTGGGGAGAATTTGACGAACGCAAGAAGGGTTGGAGACGATGCGACTGCCCTATATTTGTCTCAGGAACGCTCGCTAGAAAATTCCACAGAGAGAGTACCGGGCATTGGGAATGGAGCGATGCCAAGATCGTCCTCGCGAACCGGGAGAAGAACGGAAGCTGGCATCACGAGCGTGTGCACGTTCAGCCGCCTAGTGCGACCGATAGCATCGTACCGCGCCCTCGAACGATCGTCGACGCGACGGACTCCTTTATTGCGAGCTGCACCAACCGCGGCATAGCGGAACCGACGCTCAAAAAATACAAAACTTTCACCAAGCAGCTCAAGGCTTTCTGTGAATCGCGCGGCGACGTCAATCTAGTTCAGCTCACCACGGGAGACATGGACCGCTTCTACGCCTCGTGGAAAGATGGCAAACGAGCAAGAGCGAAAAAGCTCGATAGGCTGAAGTCCTTCGTCAAGTTCTGTCTCAAGCGCAAATGGCTCGCGGAGGACATTGCGGAAGATTTGAAAGCGCCCGAAGGGTCTTCACTCCCTGCCAACAAAACGCCGTTCACCGACGAAGAATTGGATCGCATCTTCGCGGCTTGCGATGCCGTTGGTCCGCCCACACCTCCCGGACCCGGCCATCGGCCGTGGAGTGGTGAAGACGTCAAGGACTTCGTCTACCTGTCAATGTACACTGGCATGCGTATCAGTGACGTTGCGACGTTCGATATAAACAAGCGGCTAATTGGTAACGATGTATTCCTGCGGATGCACAAGACGCAAAAGGAACTGTACACCTGGATTCCCGATTGGCTCGTTCACAGAATGCGGGATCCGCAGAAGAAGCGCGGTGTGCTCATCTTCCGAGCTGGACAGTCCACGAGTATGACGGCAATGTCTGAACGCTGGCGCGACAATTTGAAAAAAGTATTTAAGCTCGCCGGTCCGTTTGCTGAGAAGCCCCATCATCATCGTTTCCGGCACACCTTCGCCCGCATCCTGCTCCAAAAGGGCGTAACCATCGCGGACGTTGCCGAGTTGATAGGAGACAAAGAAGAGGTCGTACGCTGGCACTATGCGCGTTCGGTGCCCGAGCGCCAGGAGCGGCTCACAAACATTCTGAAGGACGCATTCGCCGACAAACCGCAACCGAAGCTGGTGGTTATGCTCGACCGAGGCCGTTGGAGTCTCTTGCTTTCCGTCTTGACTTGCCAGTTTGGAGCATGTGACCTCGCCCTAACCGCGCCCAGGGCGATTGGGGGATAACGGGTTCATATTGAAAGCTCTCACAGCCCGGCGATCCTCAGGCACGACGGGTGGTGAGCTCGCGCCAGTTGAGGGCTAGGTCGACGACAAGCAGTGAAGCGAGCGTGAAGGCGATGACGCCGACGGCGGCGAGGGTGTCGCCAAGATGGCTCCAGTAGCGGGGCCAGAGATTCAGTACACGGCTGGAGACGAAGGTAAACGTGACCGCATAAGAGCGAGCCATCCATTGGCGATGCTGGGCGGTTTGGCGGTTACGCGCGGTTATGAGTGCGGCGGTGGTGCAGACGATCCAGGCGGCGGCCTGCATCGAGGTTCCTGGCAAGCCGGGACGGCCGGCGGCGAGGGCGATCCCGCTCAAGGCACCGATAAAGACCGAGATGACGTAGATGCGGCCAAGTACGCGATGAAATTTTAGGTGACGCTGGCGGAAACGCGACGAGAACTGCACTGGGCCTGCTAGGAGCGCGATGATGCCGCAGAGTGTATGGGGGATGAGGAGCCCGCGGTCGGCGATCACTTGCAGCCGGTACGCGTGGTACATCGGGTAATCGGTGACCAGAAGAACTTCTGAAGTGATGAAGACAAAGAGCACAGTGAGACCGAGGGAGATCCAGAGAACGGTCTTGAATCTGGAACGGTCGGAACTGGGCGTGAGCAGGGTGAAAGATGCCATTATTCGTCTCTTAGATGCGCTGTTGGCGTCGGCTCCTTCAACGCGCTCCTTTATCGATGCGGTCCATTTCGCGCATGTACAGTTCGTTGTCCGGAAAGCGCCTGTGCAATTCCCCAAGGAGTTCGCGTGCACGAACGGGATTGTTATCGCGCAACGCCGCCACCGCCAGCAGCAGCTTTGCAAATGGCTCCAGGTAATGACCGTGAAGCGCCGTCTCGCGAATCTCTTCGAGGCCCCTCTCGCGATCAACGTTCGAGCCCGTCACTCGCAGGAGAACACGCAGGGGTGCCGGCTTCAGGCTCAAGAGATAGTTCTCCATACCCGGACCAAAGTACGCGTCGGCAGCCTCAGGCTTCGCCTGTAACAGTCTCTCGGAAAAGACGCGTGCCTCCTTTGTGTAGCTCAACGCGGCCAAGGACTGCTTTTCGATCAGAGCCGCATTATCGGCGCGCAAGCCCAAGGTCAGAGACTTGACGAATAGCGCATTGGAATCGGCGCCGGATCTTTGCAATGCTGCATCCGCCAGACGCTCCGCCTGGGCGATCTCCTGAACGAACAGTGCGTTCCTGGCCGGATCGGGCCGCAACTTTGCGCGGCCTTGGAAGCGGGAGTCGTCGACAAATAATTCAGATTCGAGAGCGCCCAATCGGGCCAGCTCGGAAAATAAGTAGGCCGCGGCGTTGGATGCTGGACCAAGTGAATCGTCCGGGTGGCTCTGTTTCCAGGCAGCAAAGACGCGGTGTGCCTCGTCGAATTGAAGGTCGTACATCTTGAGCCAACCGGCGTAGAGCTCGCTCTCCTGAGGTGCGGTCGCCGCCGACGATGAGCCCGCAAGAGCAAGTACGAAGGCGCAGGGAACGAAGAGAAGAATGAATCCGGCATATTTGCGCATGGGGACGCGGCTAGGACTGTTTGACGTCCTTTTGCTGGGACAGGTTGCCCCGGGGAAGGAATAAGCTCCGAAGATGAACATCTCGTCATTCTGGCGTTTTTCAGGAGTCATTTTCTGGAGATATAAACAAATACTTGATGCCACCCTTGACGCGAATTCTGCTGCTCACGGCACTCGCCTCCGCTCCCTTCGGGCTTCTGTATGCGCAGGGTAGTTATGAGATTCAGGTGTACGGTTCCGAGCTGGTTTCGCCCGGCGCCACCATGTTCGAGCTTCACAGCAACTTTACCTTCGAGGGCAGTAAGACCGTCGTCGACGGCCAATACCCCACCGAGCACCAGTTACACGAAACGCTCGAAATCACGCACGGCTTCAGCGACTGGTTCGAACTTGGCTTTTACGTCTTCACCAGCGCGGATTCGCGGGTCGGCTGGCAATGGGTCGGCGATCATATCCGGCCGCGCGTAGCCGTTCCGGAATCGTGGAAGTGGCCGGTGGGAGTCAGTTTGTCGACGGAGATCGGTTACCAACGCGCCGTGTACTCGCCGGACACGTGGACCATCGAGATCCGGCCGATTGTGGACAAGACCATCGGCAGGCTGTATCTGTGTTTCAACCCGACCATCGACCGCTCGTTTCACGGGCCGTCGGTTCCACAAGGCGTGACATTCTCTCCTAACGTCAAAGTCGGCTACGACGTCACGAAGGTTGTCAATGCGGGCTTTGAATACTACGGCGCGCTCGGCCCGATCACCGGCTTCGACCCGCTGCAGCAACAACAGCAACAGATCTTCGCGGTCACCGATCTGAACTTCAGTCCCAAATGGGAGTTCAACTTTGGCGTGGGCGTGGGGTTAACCGGCGGCACGGATCACTTGCTGGTGAAGATGATTATTGGACGACGGGTCACAACGAAGTAGTGCGTACATCGCGTGAACAGATAGTGTTCTGATTCAGGCGTGGGCCAAGGCCGGGGAAAGAGGGGTCGTTGAAGGAACGGCGAGCGGGAGGGTGATGGTTAGCCGGGCGCCGCCCTCGCTACCATTCGACGCCTGAATAGTCCCGCCATGAACGCGCACGACAGCTTCGACGAACGCCAGACCCAAGCCGTGTCCGGTCGAGTTTCGCCCCTTCACACGACGCTCAAAGATTTGCGAGAGGACCTCCGATTCGAAGCCCGGCCCGTCGTCTTCCACGACGAGCAAAGCGGAGTCTTCCGAACCGCTGAGACAAATTGTGACGGTGCATGCGGCCGGCAGATGCTTCAATTCATTATCGAAAAGGTTGGCGATCATGCGATGGAGGAGAGCGGCGTCCGCGGAGACTTCAAGCCAACCCGCGCTGCATAGGTTCACACGCAGTCCCTTTTCCGACATGGACGGTTCGTACAGATCGATCATGACTCTCAGAAGATCGTCCAGGTCGACCGCCACGCGATTCAGCCTGAGCGCATTTGCTTTGGCTTCGGCAACGTCAAGGGACTTATCCAGAAACTCCGTGAGACGATCCATGTCCTCAATGGCCGATACAATCGATTCCGATTCCTCGTCTCGTGCGCCTGCGGTCAGTGACATCTCCAGCTTGGCGCGTACCGCTGTCAGCGGGCTCCGAAGATCGTGCGCAAGCGACCCGGTGATGGTGTGTAGTTGGTGAACCGATCTTTCGATGCGATCCAGCATACGGTTCAGTGTAATTGCCAACTGCGAGACTTCATCATTTCTTCCCGTGGTAGGAACTCTGCTGCTCAAGTCAGCCTCACCGATCCTGGAAGCAGCTTCCGTGATGTTCTGAATGTGGCGCAGCACTCGCCGGGTACTGTAAAAGACGATCGCGGAACCGATCAGCACGATCAGCAACCATAGAAGAACGAAGCGAAGACGTAACTTCCCCAGCACTCGCAGTTGATCTCGTTCGGACAGGCCAAGGTAAATTTGTCCTCCGTTGTTCATCCTGACGCAGACCACGCGAAACGGCGCATCAAAACCGGTTATGCGCACGCTGGTCGGCGTATCCGGGACAATCCTGCTGTTCTTGACCGCAGCAAGATGGGCATTTAC
This sequence comes from Bryobacterales bacterium, assembly GCA_963772905.1. Classification (GTDB taxonomy): domain Bacteria; phylum Acidobacteriota; class Terriglobia; order Bryobacterales; family Bryobacteraceae; genus Palsa-89. The sequence continues at coordinate 1,193,108 of CAVYZD010000004.1, forward strand.
ATCGCCTGCTCCCACCCACAAACCCACCGAGCCATCGGCGGCGGTTTGAAGGAAGAACACGGAATCGTTCAGCCCCGCGATTGGCTCCCCGCTTGTGCGGTACCTCCCTGCTCGCGAGTTCGGCAACCTCTCCGACAACTCGTCTGTAGAGCACACCCTTTCGGAGTTCGCGCCGCTACATCGCTCAGAACTCCAGCCTCTCCCGCCAGCCAGGCATCGGTCCTCCGCTGGATATCCCCGGCGACAAACTGATGAAGGAATATGAAGACGACCATGGTGCCGCAGGCGAACGCCAGCGTGGCCCACATCGAAATACGCCAAGCGGCGCTCCGCATGATCGGTTTAGCGGTCTTTGAGAACATAGCCCACACCTCGCAGCGTTCGAATGAGGGGTCGACGCCCATCCGTGTCTACCTTCCCGCGTAGACGGTAGATGTGTACATCGACGACATTGGTATCCGGCTGTATCCGCATACCCCAGACTTCATCGAGGATCATGGACCGTGTGACAACGCGGCCCGCATTTCGGCACAAGTATTCCAGAAGAACGAATTCCTGCGGCGTCAAATTCAGGATCTCGCCGCTTCGGGAAGCTTCACGCCTGAGCAGATCGAGTTCGAGATCGAGCACTCGCAGGCGAGTGGCCTCGGCGATCGAAGAGCTGTTTCGCTTTACCAGATTGCGCAACCTTGCAAGCAACTCGGCAAGCGCGAATGGCTTGGTCAGGTAATCGTCGCCGCCCTGTTCGAGCCCTCGCACACGGTCATCCACCGAACGCCTGGCCGAAAGGATGAGCACCGGTGCGCGTAACCCAAGCTGTCGCAGCCGCAGGATCAGGCTGAGGCCGTCTTCGTCGGGCAGGCCGAGATCGACGACCAGTACGTCATGCGTGCTCTCGATGGTCATGCGCTCGGCGGTCCTGGCGTCCCCCGCTGCTTCTACCTGGTATCCGGCTTCAGTCAACGAACGCTGCAGGAAGCTTTGAATTTCGACTTCATCCTCCACCAGCAGAACCCGCATGTCTTGATGTTAATGCATTCGTGCAGGGTTTCTCTCTGAAATCGGCACCTGTGGCTGTTCGATTCGCGGATTCGCCGCCCCACTCGGTGAGGCGGCGTTCCGGTTAGTGACTGTCGCCGTCGTGATCGACGTCGCCAGATGCTTGGGTCTGCGCCTTCGGACTCAGCTGAACCGAGTCCTTCGGGTCGGAAGATGTAGCTGGTTGTGGCTTCGATTGCGCCGTATTCTGCGGGGCAACGGCCTGTGATGCTGCCGATGTGGAAGAAACTGGATTGATCATATGTGGTCTTGACTCCTGCTTTGTGTATCGGCCCGTTTTGCGAGAAAGTTCGCGTTGATGAACATATCGTCATCCAGCGGTTCTTCAGGGGTCATCTTCCCTCGATATAAACGTAACGATGAGCCCTCATTGGGTTCGAGTGTGGCCCAAATGAACGAATCGTCATTAACGAAAGACCGTCGCCTGCCGTCTCCTTATACATCTGAATCCTTGCATCCCGACCAACGTGACACCGAAGACCGCCATTTTGGCCAGATCTCGAGCGGAAAGTTTCAAGCAAACACAAATAGAAACAGGCAATGGGTAATTTTAAATTCAATATCGGCATCATCGGTGGTGGAATCGGCGGCGTAGCCGCGGCCGTCGCGCTTCACCGCGCAGGCATCGATACAACG
>CAVYZD010000005.1:0-1430618 GCA_963772905.1 Bryobacterales bacterium
ATCGGCCATGAAGGTGGCTACCACAGTGCGCATCCCGGCCTTCACCGGAACGTGAACCGTGAGGCGTGCATCGATTTCGAGCGCCGATTTTCCGGAGTTGGTGTAGCTCAACTCAGCTTCGTCCTTGCCGCCGATGGTGGCGAGCTTGACGCGCTGGCCGTCGACGCTGATTTCCACCTGGTGCACATCTTCGAGGCCCTTGATCGCGTCGGCGGTGGCGCGCCACAGGCGGACTCGAATGATGTAAACGCCGTCGAGCGGGAAATAGTGGCGAATCGACAATCCACCGCGCGTTCCAAGCGGGAGGCCGTCCATGTGGCCATTCTGCGAAAGGTCGGGCTTAGCGCGATAGGTGTCCGTGTCTGCGCCCATATTCGGATCGCCCACGGCGAGGCGGCTCAGATTCCAGGATGCCGACATGTAGCGTTCGAGTAGCGAGGGCGAAGTTCGGAGCACGTCGGCGATGTCGTCGAAGCCGTAGCTTTCGTCGTCGGCGGGGAGCAGCGGCGCGGGGTCAACTTCGAGGCCGAGCAAATCGCGAACGGCGTTGGCGTATTCGGTGCGATTCAGGCGGTGGAGCGTGGCGCGGCCGGGGTTGGGATGGGCCGCGGCGGCTTTGTCGATGGAAGTTTCGAGCCACGTCGCGAAATGATCCATGGTGGCGGCGTCGGGGCGAGGCATGCCCTGCGGCGGCATGGCGCCCAGGCTGACTTTGTGAATCACCTTTTCCCAAGTTTCGGCGCCGGCCGGGATGTTGGTCATGTCGGCGGATTGCAGCGTGAGGCCGCCGGTTTTCAATTTATCGCTGTGGCAGGCGAGGCAGTATTTGTCGACGAGCGCGCGCTCGGTGGTGACGGTTGGGGGATTGGCGGGTTCTTGGGGAGGCGGGGCGGCCTGTATGCAGAGCGAGGAGAAAAGAGCAAAACTTGCGAGACAAACGATGTCTTTCGCCTTCAACGGAACCCTCCTGCCGCAGCCCAAGCGGCACATTATTAATAATGTCAAAGATGCGGGCTGCATGCAAGGGGGTCGGGAGGGGGACGGAGGGGCTGCATGCAAGGATCGCGAACGGCGAAACACGCGGGCGAGGCTGACGACGCCATAATTGTCGCCATAATTATAGATATGCGCGATCAATCGACGATGACAACCACGATCCTGCTGCTGAGCTCCGAGCCGGTGGTGCGGCTGGTGATCCGGGAGGTGCTGGAGCGCGCCGGGTATGTGGTGATGTCGACGGGCGATTTGGGCGTCGCGGTGGAGCGGATGGGCGAATGCCGGCCGGATCTGCTGATAATCTCGCCCTACGTGGAGAGCATCTCAGGTTACGATGCGGCGAAGTACCTGCGCTCGCGCTGTACGGACATGCGCGTTTTGATGGTGGCGGGGCTGCTGGCGGACGATCGGCTGCAATACCGCGCGGAATTAGAGAAAGTGGAACTCTTCCCCAAGCCATTCACGGCCGCGGAGCTGCTGGCGAGGGTGAAGGAAGTTTTGACTGCTTAGCAGGCTGCTGAAAAGGCTTGGGGACCGACTGCACGGGTGGCGCGTTTTCGCGAGCCAATCAGCGTGGGCGTACCGCACGCGGACAGCCGAATACAGTCGATGATTTCGGGGCTGGATCCGGCTGGGGCCAGATCGCCGGCGTGGGAGATCAAGTCGGGCGACGTCTGGCGCAAGTCTTTCAGGACCGCCTGAACGCGGTGAGGTTGCCGTGGATGTCGGAAACGATGGCTAAAAACGCATCAGGGTCCTCTAATCAGCATCTCGCACCCGCCAGGTCAAGCGGTTTTGGTGGAAACCAGGATCAGCCTGGGTGAGCCGATTTGATACGGCTCGTCGTTGGTCGAACTTAACAGGGCCGTCGGCTCAAGGCCGCCGGCGGCGTGCATGCGGCAGAGTTCGCCGGCAGTGAAGATGTAGCTTGCGGTGGGCCGCGTTTCGACCTGGCCATTCTGCACGAACGTGTAATCGATATCGAGCCGGCTCTCGGCGGGATGATAACGATTCTCGCTCAGCATGAGCATGTCGCCGAGCCGGAACCAGCGGGTGCGCGCGAGCGCAGGCAGAATCGACTCGGCCGCCATTCCGGTGTCGACGATGAACCGTGCACCGGGTTTCAGCGCGCGGGCGACGGCGGCGAGGAATTGACGAGTTTCGTCATGGTTCAGATAGCCGAAGCTGTTGCCGAAGCAGTAAGCGCCGTCGAACTCGGCGACCCAGGGCAGCGAGCGCATGTCGCGCTGTACCCAACGAATCGGGAGTTCGGCGGCACTGCGCGCTTCGGCGATAAACTCAGCGCTCAAGTCGAGGCCGGTGATTTGGTACCCGCGCGCCGCGAGCTCGATGGCGTGGCGTCCGTTGCCGCAGGGGACATCGAGAAGTTGCGCGCCAGCTTGCGGGTCGAGGGTCCGCTCCAGGAAGTCGGCCTCCGTGCGGGTCATTTCAGGATGGATGATACGCCGCCAAGCGTCGAGCGCGACGCCGCGGAAAAAAGTCTCTTGCCAATTGGATTGCACTTGGTTCTCCTTCGAGAAGACACACGAATAGTTATGGGGGTGGGCCGCGAAGGAGAATTAGCGGACGGCTGGAGTGGTCAAAGGCGCTAAATCAATATATCAAGTTGTTGGAGGCGCGGGTGAGAATCGAACTCACGAATAAAGGTTTTGCAGACCTCTGCCTTACCACTTGGCTACCGCGCCGAAATCGGGAGGGGCTTTACTGGCACCACGGGGCTTCTCTTCGCACCATACCGCGCGGCGCTCGCTGAAGTCAATTCGCGATCGTGCTTTCGCGCTTCGGTCTCGGCGCCGGGAACGACGGGCAGCAAAATGTGCGATGGACATTGCCGGGAATGATAAATCACTTGCTGGGCTTTCTTGAGCGACGTCTCGTCGGCGAACGCGCGCCCGGTATTGGGGTTGCGATCGAAGCGCGGAAAATTGCTACTGGAAATCTCGACGCGGATGGAATGGCCGGCAAGAAAAACATTACTGGTCACACCGGCATCGATGTTCAATGGATACACCTCGCCGGGCTGCGCCAACTCGGGCTTGTCCAGGCCGTGGCGGTAGCGAATGCGCAGGATGCCGTCGGTCAAATTGCGCGCCTCGCCGCTGGGGAACACATCGACGAGCTTGGCGGTGAAGTCGGTATCGGCGGCTGAGGTAGACGCGTAAAGGACGACGCGGATCGGCCCGGTGACTTCCAGATCCTGCTTCAACGGCGCGCTGGTGTACACCAGCACGTCTTTGCGCTTTTCGACGCTCCGCTGATCCATCGGGCCCCAAGGGAAAATCTTGGGATCGCAGCACACGGCGCCACCGCGCGTCGGAACCGGATTGCGAGGGTCGTAGGTGAAGTGATCGGCCGTCGCCAACCGTTCCGGCTTCGATTGCAGCACGCCATCGCCCGAGAACGTGTTCGCCCCGCCGGCGCTTGCCAGGTAGAACGGAGTGTTCTTCGCACGTGCCAGCGGCCAGTCGGGCTCATCGCGCCATCGATTCACACCCATCACGAAGATATGGACCGGCGCCTCATCCACCTCCGCGCGCACGGCGTGCCATGTTTCGGGGGAAAACGGCCGGGCTTCTTCGCGCGCGCCCTTCAGCCAATGATCGAACCATTCGATCTGATAGCTGCGAATGGGCGAGGAAGAGTCGTCGCCGTAGTTTATTCCTTGAAACGGCGTCGACATGTTGTGCGCCCACGGCCCGATCATGATGCGATGCCGCTCGTCGAACTTGCCGTGCCCCTTGTGCAGCGCCGCGAACGCATCCAGATCGCTCTCGGCGAAGTTGTCGTACCAGCCGCCGACGGAAAACACCGGCACTCGCACCTGGCTGATGTTTTCGATCACACTCTGCGCTTTCCAGAAGGAATCGTACGCGGGATGATTCAAGATGGTCTGATAAAAACCGAGGGTTTGGCGCGTGGCGGCGCGATCGATGGTTCGCAAAGGAAGGTGGTAAATATAATCGTTGAATTTCGGCTTGGTTGCGCCGGGCGCCGACAAATTCAGCGACATCCACAACAAACGATGCCCGAGTTTGACGGCCCCGCCAGGCGAATAATAGCGATCGAGATACTCGTCCGATCCCGACACCACGGGGAAGATCGCCTTCAGATGCGGGTTGTTCAGCAGCGCCACGCGCCATTGAGCAATCCCCAGATACGATCCGCCGATCATGCCGATCTGTCCGTCGGACCAGGGCTGCGCCGCGATCCAATTGAGCGTGTCGTAGCCATCCGGGCCTTCCTGATTGAGAACATCGAACACGCCGCCGGAGGCATAGCGCCCGCGCACATCCTGCATCACCACCGCGTAGCCATGATTGATAAACGATTGGTAACCAGTGGGGAGATCGGCGCCTTTGCCATACGGAGTGCGGATCAGAACCGTTGGGAATCGGCCGGCGCCCTGGGGGTGAAAAACGTTGGTGTCGAGGCGAATGTTGTCGCGCATCGGAACGCGAACGTGCATGAGCTTCGCGTAGGGCACAGGCGACGTAGCGCGCGCGAGCCCGGCGCACACGCAGAACAATGCTGCGAATTTACTCACAAAAAGAGTCAGACAACTGCCGATTTATTCTTATGGTAACAGTCCTGCAAGGCCTGCCAATACAGCTGAGCCACGCGGGTGGGCGCATGGTGCTGCCGGATGTGGGCGGCGGCGCGTTGGCCGATGGCGCGTGCGTCTTCGCGGTGCCGCGCAAGCCACACCAGGTATTCCACCAGCATTTCCTCTTCGGCGTGGCCCGGATCCACGCGTACGCAGGCGGCTTCGGGGAAGCGCGACGTCTCTTCGCCCGCGCTCACGAGAACGGTCTTGCCCAGCCCCATCAACCGGATCGCGATCATGGATGTTTCACCGGCCATGGGGTAGCGCAGGTTGATGCAGGCATCCACGGCCGAGGCGCACAGCCAGAAATCCGCTTCATCGAGATAGCCGATGCGCAAAATACCGGCGTCGTTGCGCAATAGTGGCTCGGCGGACCGGGCCAGGTCGCTCGACACGAAATCGCCCGCCACCAGCAGCATGATGTCTGCTGAACGGCGCGCCCGCTGGAAAGCCCGCAGCAGCGCGAGCAGCCGCTTGGTCTCACGCAAATGGCCGAAAACCCCAACGAGAAACGTGTGCGACGATACGCCCAGTCCGGCGCGCCAGCGGATCACTTCCGATTGGGCCGGAAGATTTTCGGGCAGCGAGAACAGAAACGGAATCTCGTGCACCGTCGCTTCCTTGGCATGTTCGTGAACCAGCGCCGCCGCACGCGGGTTGTGCACGATCACCGCTCGGGACCGCTCGGTCACCCGCTTCAGCATCGGATAGCGGAAATATTCAGGATCCGCGGCCGAACGCGAGCGCCGCCGCCACAACTCCCGCGCCAGGTCTTCGCTCCAATGGCCATAGTTATAGACGAACTCGGCCACATACTCGCGTTCGTTCTCGGCGCCCAGGAAAAAATGGTGCAGAACGGCGTCGTGCAGCACCGTTACTCCGGGCTTGGCCAGCGCGTGGCCATAGATCTCGCGATGCAATCCGTTGTTGCCGAGGTGATACAGACGGACGTCGGCATCGTGGGCATTCACCTTCACGGGCCCCATGGGCTCAAGCGCACGCAGCAATTCGGCGGAATAATCGGCGACGCCAGTGCGCGCCGGAGGCAGAGGCGAAAAGTAGCCGACAGTCAATTTTTCTTACGCGGATATCGCACGCGGCCCGAATAGAGCCGTCCCCACGCGCACGATCGTCGCGCCCTCCTCAATGGCCACTTCAAGGTCGTGCGACATCCCCATGGACAACTGCCTCAGGCCGTTGGCGGCGGCCAGTTCACGCAAGCGCGCGAAATACGGCCGTGATGTTTCCGCGTCGTCCGACCAAGGCGGCATTGTCATCAACCCCAACAACCGCAGATGCGGGCACCCTCGAATCGCCTCCACAAGCGCCGGGACATCCCCAGGTGCGGCGCCGGCTTTGGCTGGCTCGGTGGATAATTTTACTTCAATCAGCACGTCAAGACCAGCCCCCCGCGCTTCGGCGTCCAACCGCTTGGCGATTTTCGCAGAGTCGACCGTGTGTATCACGTCGAAAATCTGGGCGGCGATCTTGGTTTTGTTGGATTGCAAGTGGCCGATGAAATGGTAGCGAGCGCCCGCGCAATCGGCGAGTTCCGTGCGCTTGGCTTCAAACTCCTGCACATAGTTTTCGCCGAAATCGCGCAGACCGAGCTGGTAGCCTTCGCGAATGATGGCCGCTGGGAATTTCTTGGTCACCGCGACGAGTTGGATCTCGGACCTTTGGCGTCCAGCGCGCGCGGCCGCTTGGGCGATCCGGGACTCCACCTGGTCTAATTTTTGTTTGAGCAAGCGACGATAGTAGGTTAGCAGTGTCTACAGACGTCCTTGGCACTGAAATCCTCCAGGCCATCGAGCGCTTTCTCGAATCCAGCCAAGATCCGGTGCTGTGCGAACCGGGTGAGGAGCCCCTTGCCATCCAGCCCGATAGTTTCGTTGTGGAAGAGCGCAACGGGTGCGTCCAATTGCAGGCTTGGGACGACAGGCGTAACCTGGTGCGCCGCGTCAGCGCGATCGAACGCCAAGTGCGCGGCAAGCTGGTGCTGCGCGTGGCGCGATTCGGCAAGCTCGCGGGAACGCTCGATCTGATCGACCGGCGCCGGGCCGTCCGCGACAACGTTCCGCTCCGCAGCGCTCGCCTCGGGTTTCGCGAGCAGTTCCGGCTGTTTCTGCGCCGCCAGTTCCCCGGGTACAAGCTTGCCGAGTTGACCACCGAGGCCGACCTCGAACACAGCCTTTCGCCCGCCTATCCGCGCGCGTTGTTGCGGCAAGGGGCGTCCGCTTGGGCCGCGATCGGCGTGCCTTCAGATTCCATTCGCCCGGACGGCGTTCTCACGTTCGGGCTCATCTGGCTGGACTATCTCCGCCAGCGTGAGCCGTCGCTCGCGATTCATGGCTTGGTCCTATATCTACCCGCCGGCGCCGAGAAAACCACTTGCCTTCGGCTGCTCTTTCTCGATCCTGCCGCCGCTCAATATCGCGCTTTCGTCTACGACCAGCAAGGCCTCGAAGAGAAGAGCGATCTCAACGACTACGGCAATCTCGACACGCATCTGGAGCCATACCGCCGCTCGCTCGCGCGACCAATGCAAGCCCCCGGCGTCGAATCCATCGACCGCGGCGACGGCGAACTCAGCTATCGCGTGCATGGCCTGGAGTTCGCGCGCACCATTGGCGCTGAAGTGCTCATGGCCATGGACCCAGGGCGCGCCGTGGAATTGTCGCGCGTGCGCTCGCCCGACGCCGCCGATCACCAACATCCTCTGTATCTCCGCAACCCCGAAGCCTGGCTTGAATCCCAGGTTCGCTTGCATGTCCAGGAAATCGACGCCAGTCTCGCCGCCGCGCCCATCTACGGCCAGGTTCCCGCATTCGCGGCAGCCGATCGGGGCGTACTCGACTTGCTCGCCATCGACACCGGCGGCCGGCTCGCGGTGATCGAACTCAAAGCGTCCGAAGACGTGCATTTGCCGCTCCAGGCCTTGGACTATTGGATGCGCGTGGCCTGGCACGTGGAACGCCGCGCGTTTCAAACGAACGGTTACTTTCCGGGCCGCGAGCTGGTGGGCAAAGCCCCGCGTCTGCTGCTGGTGTCGCCCGCGCTGGATGTTCACTCCACCAACGAACGCGTATTGCGTTACTTTTCTCCCAACATCGCCGTCGAACGGTTGGGCGTAGGATTAGAATGGCGTAAGGAGCTGAAAGTGATGCACCGTTCGTAGGCGCGGCACTTCCCGGGCATGTCAATTCAAGTTTTTCAAAACATCAAGGAAGCCATCAAGAATCTGGACCCGGAGGATATTCGCCGGCACACCGAGCGGCCGGTGCGATTTATCTTGTCCGCCGACCGCGAGCAGGATTATCGCGCGATGGAGGAGTACCTCATTCCGCGCGATCTTTCGCGCGCCAAGCGCTCGCAGGTGCTGCGGCTGGTATATCGGGCGTCCGAGGGCGCGGTTCCCTCCGACACCAACGACCTGGAAATCTACTTTGACGACGCGGGCGAGCCCGGGGCTGGCGATCCCGGCTACTTCACCTTCCATCCCGCCGCGCCCAGCGCCACCATCGATCAAGTGCTGCGCCGCCGTCCCGATCTGGCGGTGCCGCTCGCGCTGCACGCTCTTCCGTTTCGCGAAGAAGTCTCGCGGCGCATGGTGAAGAAAATCGCCAAGGAGAACGCTCTATTCGCGCTGGCCACGGCCGTTCCCGACATTATTCCGTTCGTTTCCCTGCCCTGGGCGGTGGGCGAATTCGCCTCCGACACCGCGGTCCTTACCGCTAACCAGATACGCATGGCTTTTCTGCTGGCGGCGGCCAATGATCGCGACATCGGCTATCATGAGCAACGCGGTGAGATCGCAACCATCATCCTGGGCGCATTCGGATGGCGGGCTCTAGCGCGGGAGTTGGTGGGCAAGATCCCGTGGGGCGGCGGATTGATCCCCAAAGCCGCCATCGCCTACGCCGGCACGCGCGTAGCGGGCATGTCGCTCGAGCGTTACTATCGGCTCGGAAGACACTACACCCGCGCCGAGCGCCGCATCGCCTATGAAGACGCCTTGCAACGCGGCCGGGCGCTGGTCAGCGGGCTGGTAGAAGGATTTCAACAACGCAAACGGCGGATGTAACACTGGGCGTCCTCGATTATCGCTACAATAGTTCGCATTAACCCTGAGTCCGGTTGCAGCTCATGGATTGCCTCCACCGCATCGTTCGAGTTGTTGTCGCCTGGGGCATCGCATTCCTTGCATTAGGCATCCCAGCCCGCGCGCAGTTCGAAGTGGTCGGGCCGGCTCCCTATACGCCTGCGGTTGCGCGGCAAAAGATCAAGACGTTATTGGACGGAGTGGATCCAGCGAATCGCGCGCAGACCGTCGACACCGTGGTCGGACTGCTTTCCTGGTATCGGGATATTGTCGATGACGAGTTGCTCGCGGCCTGGCAGAAAGACGACAGGGCGAAACTCACCGAGCTGATGCTGCCGCTGGCCGATTCGCGCGTGGCCGTGGGCGTGGTCGAGTTTTCATGGCGGCGCGAGCGTCAGTCGGCGTTCTATCCCGATTACGCCCCGATGTTCGCAAATTTCATGACACGCTTCCCGGAGAGCGCTCAGCCTTTTCTCGACGATCTGCTGGGATCTCCTCCCGAATTGCCGCAAACCCAAGCCGAAACCGTCTGCAGGATTCTGTTGGACATGCCGGACGTGGGGAATTGGAGGAAGAATGCGCTCCAAATTCTGCCTCATTATCGCCGCGCAGCCGAAAATGTTCTGAATCAAGATCTGCATGGGGGCGACCAGGAAAAAAGCTTCCAAGCCCAGCGCTGGCTGGCCGATCTCAGAATGGATTCACCCAGTGCGCAGAGCGCGACCGCGCAACAATACCCGCGCCGTAGGCTCACGGCCGCGTCATCGACCTCGCGGTCGACAGTTGCGGTGAACGACAGCACTCCCACCGGCGACCAGGCCGCGCCGCTTAGGCAACTCGCGCCAACCGCATCCAACTCGCCGCCGACTTTGCAGCGCCCGATTCCACCCACTCCCGCCGCGCCATCAGCCACACCGTCCTACAACGGACCGAAGACAGGCACGCTCGAATCCACCGGCGGTCCAATCCCGCAAAACGCCGAATACGTCTTTCGGAATCTGCCGCCGCTGAAATTGCAGCTCGACTACGACACGAAAAACTGGGAAGCGCGCCTGGTGCCTGCCGATGGACAGACACAGAAACTCGTTGTCAAAAACAAAGGCTCCGGCCCGCAGAAGCGCTGTGTGGTGCATTGGACTGTCGTTCCATAATTGAAGGAGGACGCTCATGAAAAGAATCGCGCTGCTCATGTCCGTGACGTTCTGCACACTCGCGCCGGGTGCTTTCGCCCAACCGCGGAGCATCACACTCCCAGCCGGGACCGCGATCTCGATTAGCACCATCGACCGCATCAATTCGAAGAAGGCCGACACGCATCGCGAGTACGCCGCGAACATCGACGACCCCGTGATCGTCGATGGCGTGACGGTAATTCCCGCGAAAACGAGCGCCTTTTTGCACGTCTCCGACATAAAGAGCGCGGGATACAAGCGCCGCGCCTCGCTGAACACGTCGCTGGTCGCGGTGATGATCAACGGCCAGAGGGTGGAAGTGAACACCGACAAGATCGATTCCGAGAGCGGCTCCCAGGTCAAACGGACCGCGACTGGAACGGCAGTCGGCGCCGGCACGGGTGCGGCGATCGGAGGTGCCATTGGCGGTGGCGCGGGAGCCGGCATGGGAGCTGGAGTGGGGGCGGTGGGCGGCGCGGTGGCAGGTAAGGTGTTCGGGAAGGCCGTCGAGATTGCGCCTGAGACCCGGTTCACTTACACCTTGACCGATCCCGTCGTAATCGATTATCAGGGTGGGCCTCCGCCCGAGGCTTCACAAGCGGGTTTTCGGCGCGCACCCGAAGCGTCCGCCAGTACGGCCAGCGCTCCTCAGCCGGAATTTGTCGGAGCGGTGTATTTTCAAAACCGCACCGGATCCCTGCTGCCCCTGGAACGAACGCGCGCCAACGAGCGGCGAGACGAGCGCGGCGAATTCTGGCAGATGGAAGGCGCGCAATCCCCGGTTCGCTTGCCGAGCGGACAAAAGATGATGTTCGTCGTGCAACTGGCCAATGGAATCGATCCCGGCACGTACGCCCTGTTGCCGTTAGAAACCAGGAACGACAGCCGCTGGACCAAAGCTGACCCGAGAAATGCGCGCGCGCCTCTGTCGCTGGTCGTCAACATCACCAAAGTTGGCGATTCCACGTATGGCCTCACGCCCGCTCAGGAACTGGCGCCTGGTGAATACGCGTTCAGTCCCAGCAATTCGAATAACACCTATTGCTTTGGAGTTGACGGGCTCCCAGATCGAGGAGCCGATCGAGACTCGGGCGCCGATCGCGACCGCAGCCCCGGCTTCGCCCAGCAGGCTCCACCTCCTTCGACACCTCCCGGGACCGGACTACAGATCCCGGCCGGTACACTGATCACTGTCCGCATGATCGACAAGATCGATTCCAACCTGGCCCGCCTGGGTCAAACATTTCGAGCTGGCGTCGATGAGCCAGTTATAGTGGATGGCCAAACGGTGATCCCGCGCGGGGCCGATGCGTTGGTGAAACTGGTGGAGGACCAGCAATCCGGTAAGTTCCAAGGCAAAACCATTCTGACGCTCGCCTTGACCGACATTACCATCAACAACCAGACTATCGACACCGCTACCACAGACGTCTCGCGGGCTAGCAGTTCCCGCGGCGCTCGTTCGGCGAAAGTGGTGGGTGGCGCAACGGCGCTGGGCGCGATTATCGGGGCGCTGGCGGGTGGCGGGCCCGGCGCAGCCATTGGAGCCGCATCTGGGGCGGCGGTCGGCGGCGCAGCGCAGGTGATCACGAAAGGGCAGCAAGTCAAGATCCCGTCCGAAACGCGCCTCAACTTCACGTTACAGCAGCCAATCGAGTTCTAGCGCTGGCCGCGATTATAAGCAACCCGGGCCCAGGTGAACGAATCAAAGCGAGTGAGGGTGGGTTGTGTTAAGGAATCGTAACTGGTACATTATAGGAAATAGTCTTTATAGTGCTAGGTGTACTACTTTGGTAGGTAACAGGAGTCTTTTGAAGCCGCTTTTAACCGTCCTTCTCGCTACAACAATTGGTACTTCCATCGCCCTTTGTGAGCCGAAGGCTCCGCCGATGCCAGAGGATCAGATGGTGGACCGCTACATGGCGGCGACGCATGCCCAACAGAGTGCCTTGCGAGGCGCGACCGAAGAGATCGACATTGACGCGGCTGTCCCAAAGTTCAAGAAACAAGGCAAGTTGCACGCTTTGCGCAACATTTCCAAACTGGGCAAGATCACCTACCACGCCCTCGGATTCAGTGGCGACAACGTGGTAAAAACCGAGGTCATCGCCAACTATCTAAAGGCCGAAGTTGAAGCGGGCAAAGGCAACTCCGACGTCTCGATCACCCCTCAGAACTACAAGTTCAAGTACAAGGGAACCCAGGATTGGAACGGCCGCCAAGTGTATGTCCTACATTTGAATCCGCGTGAAAAGAAGGTCGGGCTGTTCAAAGGTGAACTCTGGCTGGACACAGAAACCTATATGCCAGTCCGTGAACAGGGCTCCTTTGTGAAGTCGCCTTCGTTCATGTTGAAGAAAATGCAGTTCGTGCGGGAGTACGAGCTGCAGAACGGCGTTTCCATTCCGCAGCGGACCGCGAGTCAGGTCGAAACCCGCTTCTTTGGGAAAGTCGAGCTGAGTATCAATTACCTGACTTTTTCAAAAGACGAAGCCAGCGCCGGTGCTGACGACGCGGAGGCGGTGGCCGACGCCGCCGCGGGCGAACAGCAGTAGGAGCACCCTTTTAACCTGATAAACTGGCGTCTGAGCCGGAATAATCCCCCAAGGGTTGTTGTTTGTTGTTGTTAGGCGATAAACACCGTATGCTAAAGGTAATGCGGAGAGAGCAATAAACCTATGAGAACCCTGTTCCTCAACCCACCTTCTTTTGAAGGCTTCGATGGAGGCGCGGGTTCTCGCTGGCCCGCTTCGCGCGAGATTGAGTCGTATTGGTATCCGGTGTGGCTGGCCTATCCCGCCGGAATGCTCGAAGACAGCAAGTTGGTGGACGGCCCACCACATAAGTACAGCATCGAGCAGACGGTTGCCATGGCGAACGACTTTGAGCTGCTGGTGCTGTTCACCTCCAGCCCCGGCTTCAACGTCGACGTGCGGATCGCCGAAATGATGAAGGACGTCAACCCCAAGATGAAGGTCGGGTTCGTCGGACCGCCAGTCACCATCGAGCCCGAAAAGTCGCTGCGCGCTTCCAAAGCCATCGATTTTGTGGTGCGCCGCGAGTTCGATCACCAGATTGCGCAGTACGCCAAGGGCACGCCGCTATCCGATCTGCCGGGCATCAGCTATTGGAAAGACGGCGACATCGTGCATAATCCCGAAGGTGGCGTCATCGAGAATCTGGATGAGCTGCCGTGGGTGACTAAGATCTACAAGCGCGATCTCGACTTTAAGCGTTACAACGTTCCGTTTCTGCTGAACCCGTTCATTTCGTTTTACACTTCGCGCGGCTGCCCGGCCATGTGTACCTTCTGCCTGTGGCCGCAAACGCATTCCGGGCATCGCTGGCGCCTGCGGTCGTCCGATGACGTCGCGGCCGAGTGCAAATACACGCTCGAAAACTTCCCCGGCCTGAAGGAAATCTTCTTCGATGACGACACGTTCAATTACCGCAAGGCGCGCGCCATCGAGCTTTCGCAAAAACTTGGTCCCCTGAATTTCACCTGGAGCTGCACCTCGCGCGTCACCACCGATTACGAGACGTTGAAGGCCATGAAGGACGCCGGTTGCCGGTTGCTGATCGTGGGCTATGAATCGGGCGACGAGCAGATTCTCAAGAACATCAAGAAGGGCGCCACCATCGACATGGCGCAGCGCTTCACCGAAAACTGCCACAAGCTGGGCTTGATCATTCACGGCGACTTCATCGTTGGGTTGCCCGGCGAGACCCGCCAGTCGTTGCGCAAAACCATCGAGTTCGCGAAGAAGCTGGACGTCGAGACCATCCAGGTGTCGCTCGGCCACGCGTTTCCTGGAACCGAATTTTACGAGCACGCCAAGGCTAACGGCCTGGTGTCGATCGAAGGCATGGCGGACGCGGGCGGCCACCAGCTTCCCAACGCCGTCTATCCCGGATTCGATCGTGGTGAACTGGTCGAATGGGTGGAGCGCTTCTACTCGGAATATTACTTCCGGCCCAAAGCCGTGTGGCGCGTGGTTTCGAGCGCCGTTCGCAACAACGATATTCCGCGCCTCTATAAAGAAGCGCGCGAGTATTTGTTCGTGAGCAAGGGCCGCAAGAAGTTCGTCAAAGACCAGAAAGAGGCCTCCGCCGCGGCGCTTCGGGGGGCCGAGGGCGGCGCTTCCTAAAGCTGTGGTGGAAGAAGCTCAAATCGCCAGCGTCAGCATAAGGCGAGTCGACCTCCAGACCAAACTTCTGACCGCTTTCGTGGTCGTCACCAACGTTCTCGGAAACTTCGCCATGTCCTGGGGCATGAAGCACCAGGCGACGGACCTCGGACTTTCTCCGCTCGCGTATATCCGGCTCATTTTTACGCCCTGGGTTTTGCTCGGTACAACGCTACTGATTCTTTGGCTGCTCTCGCGCATGACGCTGCTGGGCTGGGCGGATTTGAGCTACGTGCTGCCCATCACTTCCATTGGCTATGTGATGAGCGCGGTCCTGGGAAAAGTGTTCTTCGGCGAGATGGTCACCTGGCAGCGCTGGCTTGGAACTGGTTTCATCGTGATCGGAATCATTTTCGTCGGGCTCACCGCGGCAAACACCACCGAACGGGAGACGGCCGGATGAAATGGCTCATGGTGGGGATTATCGTCGGATCCACCGTGCTGGCCGACTTGTTGCAAAGCTTCGAAATGAAGCGGCACACCGTTGCGGTGGAAGACTTGCGACCCGGACGCCTGGTCGGCATGCTGCGCGGACTGGTGCAACGCGGGCCTCTCGTGCTCGCGGTTTTCTTCATGGCGATTTCGTTCTTCGCCTTCATGAAGCTGCTTTCGGTGGCGGACCTGAGCTTCTCGGTCCCGGTGACGGCGGCTAGCGTCGCACTGGAGACGGTTCTCGCGCGGCTGGTCCTCAAGGAAAAAGTCACGGCGTTGCGTTGGGCAGGCGCTCTCTCGGTGGCTTGCGGTGTCGCGCTGCTGGCAATGTGAACTGGCTCCATGTTGCGGTCATCGTAATTGCCGTCGCCGCCGGCCTGTACCAACTCATCGCGATTCTTGCGACCTTGAGGCATCGACGGCAAGCCGCACATCGAGCGCCCGCGCAGCTTCCGGTATCGATATTGAAGCCGGTTTACGGAAAAGACGCCGGCTTTTACCAAGCCATTCGCACCCATGCGCTCCAGCAATATCCCAAATTCGAAATCCTGTTTGGCGTCCGCCGCGCCGACGATCCAGCGGTTGCTGACATCGAGCGCGACGTCGAGCAATTGATCCGTGAGTTCCCCGCCCTGGCCATCCGGATCGTGATATGCCGCACCGTCACGCCTAATCGCAAAGTGGGATCGCTGATCGATCTTGCAGGCCAAGCCCGTTACCCAATCCTGATCGTGAATGACAGCGACATCAGCGTTCCGGAGGGCTACATTCGCGATGTAACGGCACCGCTCTCCGACCCCGGCATCGGTCTCGTCACTTGTTTGTATCGAGCGGAGGTGCACGACTGGCCCAGCCGCTTCGAAGCGCTCGCCATCGCCACCGATTTTGCGCCCAGTACGCTGGTGGCCCGGCTGTTCGGAGTATCCGACTTCGGGCTCGGATCGACCATGGCTTTCCGGCGGGCGGACCTCGATCGCATCGGCGGATTTCAAGCGATCGCCGATTATATCGCCGACGATTATCAACTTGGGCACAAGCTGCATTCGCTCGGCATGCGCAACGTGATCTCGGAAGTCATCGTGAGTACGCGGCTCGCCGCCGGTTCGTGGCGTGGTGCTTGGCGCCATCAAGTTCGTTGGGCCAGAACAATTCGCCTGTCGGGCGGCGCCGGCTACGCGGGCCTGCCGATTACTTATGCGAGTTTGTGGGCTCTAATAGCGGCCCTTTTCGGACTTTGGTGGATCGCATTGAGTCTGCTGGCGATCCGGCTCGCGATGGCGATTGCATGCGGATGGTTCCTGCTCGGTTGCGCCGATGTCTGGAAATATTGTTATTCGATTCCTCTGCGCGATCTTTGGGGCGTCGCGGTGTGGGCCGCTGGCTTGGCTGGCCGGCATGTGATCTGGCGCGATCAGAAATTGCAGCTCGATCACGAGGGAAAGATCCTTTCGAGCCCGCGCTTGCTATAATGAAGTTCGCGCGCCCGTAGCTCAGTTGGATAGAGCGTCTGGCTACGAACCAGAAGGTCGGGTGTTCGAATCACTCCGGGCGCACCATAGAAATCAACGACTTGTTTCTGAACAACTGCGAAATTTGAGTATCCAGAGGTCGAATCTGGGTGGGCAGTTGGGTGGGTTCTTGATCTTCTGACCACCGCCCAGACGGCCAGGCCTCTGGCGACGTTCAAGCCAGCTTATTCCCGACATTCTTATCAATCCAGCCACCAACGCGTGGACGACAATGCCGCGGCTGAGGATGTGATCGATGGAGTACACGTCGACATACGCGGCGAGAGCTGCCCAGGCGGATCTGGTGGAGATCGTCACGATCGTGTGGGAAATCATGAAGGCAACGTACTGGGCGGACACGGTCGAAGACAATGATCGCAGCCGCCGACGTCTGGCCGAATTCCTGGTGCACGCCTTCTTCCCATGGGAGCTGGTTTCGGTGATCGGGGTGATCAACAATGCGATCGCCGATAAAGTGAAAGAAGGGATCGCTCCACTGGCGCATCAGCCGGAAGTCAAGGTTCAGAGAAACTGGTACTACTAACGCTATGATCAAGCACGTCACCGGCAACATTCTCGACTCAAGCGCCGACGCTTTGGTCAATACCGTGAATACGGTCGGTGTGATGGGGAAAGGTATCGCGCTGCAGTTTCGTCAGGCATTCCCCGACAACTACGATGCCTACGTCAGAGCCTGCGAGCATGGGGAGGTCCAGCCAGGCCACATGTTTGTTTTCCACCGCCTGACTCATCCGCGGTGGATCATCAATTTTCCGACCAAACGCGACTGGCGCCACCGCGCGCGCATGGCGGATATCGAATCCGGGCTCAAGGCGCTAATCGAAACCGTGAGGCACGAGGATATCAAGTCGATTGCCGTGCCGCCGCTCGGTTGCGGAACGGCGGTTTGGATTGGAGCGAGGTCCGTCCGCGCATTGAAAGCGCTTTCAAATCGCTCGCGGACGTAGCCGTCTTTCTGTACGAGCCCAAAGGTGCGCGGGCTTTATACCCTTGTCTGGGGGTGGGAATTTTCAACCGGCTATATGGGGATTTTTGCACCAGCGCTGACACCCCAGCTGCCACGTAGTCGATTTGCGCCCAGGCAAAACCTCTGCAGGGGAGCCCAGTCTTGGAATCTGCAACTATGAAATTGCTTGCGTCGATGCGAAACACTACATGATCTCGCGGGGTAAACCGCAGTCGCGCCGGAACGTCAAACAAAGGTGAGGAAAACTTTAGGGGAGGCGAACCCAAATGTGTCAGAGCTTTGTTGTGCCAATACGACCTTGAGACGATTGACCACATCTTGTCGAGTCATGCTGGCTTCACGAATCTGTAAATTACTGGTGCCGCTTAGGGGCGGCGCCAGTCAGGAGAATCCTGCGAACTACGAGGTGCGGACCGACCGCACAACACCAAACACAGCAAGTAAGATCAAGCCGACCAGCCCTATCAGCGGATAAGGGCTCGCTGTAGCCGGCAACTCCTCGACGATGGCTTTTGGAGCAGGCGGAGCCGCTTGGGCGACTTCAACTGGTGATTTCGCCACCTCCGGCACCGGTTCCTCTTTACCCTGCGGTGTTACCTCGACGACCTCAGCGGACTTGAGCTCAGGCTCTGCCTTTGCTTCGGTACTCGGGACCTCCACCTTAGCGGCGGCGGCTATTTGCACGGCCTCAGTCTTCGGGTAGGCAAATTCCTGACCGTAATTGTCGGCAGGCCAGAACCATGCGCGCAGCGCCTTGGGTTGGCCCGGAGGCGTCTCCCAAAAGATGAACTGCGTCTTATCGGTTATCTTCAAGCGATAATCCGGAATCGCCAGGACCGTAGTGATCAATTGAGTTTGGTCCTCATTGTAGAACTGAACGATATGCCGGTCCGAGGGTGAGCTCAGCAGCTTGACGACGTACGTGCCAGGTTGCAGCACGGCGTTCGGAATCTGGACCGGTTCCTGAATTGTAAACGTGGTCTTCTTGTCGAACGAATCTGCCCTGACCGGGGAAGAGACCGTTAGTCCGAGTAAACCCAGAGAGCCGATCGCCAGTAATAGACGAGTAAATTTCATATGGACCTCCTTGTTGTGTCCCGTCGCGCACTTATCGAGCACGTTGACGTGTGGGTTTCAGTCGATGAAGCGTGCTGTCGCTTATTCCAATGCTTTGTAAGCGTCACATCAACCAAACCTTTCTACAACGCCGATGCAACCTGCGGATGAACGGACTCAAAAGATTCAACACTCGCCAGTCTAATCGTCATTCCAAGATGGTCTCCATCTGCGGAATCAGACGGCGCCGCCCGAGGAGCCCAAACTAATCAGCCCGACGAAGACTGCACGATCAAGACCACCTCCCGTCTGGTTTCATTGGACGTCAGCGTCAAGGCATCGAAAGGCGGATTTGTCGGAGCGCTTGGTAAGGAGACTTTCGAAGTCTTCGAGGACGGTAAGCTGCGAGAGATCACGCAATTCGCGAACACGGATATTCCGGTCACCGTCGGAAATTGTGGTGGACGAGAGCGGCAGCATGGCCCCCAAGCGCGCGGATGTCATCACGCAGCCCTGGCGTTTATTGGCGGAAGCAGCCCTCAGGCGCGGAGTTCATCGAATTCCTGCGCGGCTTGGTTAACAAGGCGAAGTGGGCGCGCGAGATCCACATGGTGTTAGACAATCTTTCAGCGCACAAGACGCCGGCCGTCGAGCAGTTCCTGGCGGGGCATCCCAAGGTACGGTTCCACTTCACGCCCACCTGGCTCGTCCTGGTTGAATCAGGTAGAGCTGTGGTTTGCCAAGATCGAGCGGGACGTGATTGCGCGCGGGGTCTTCACTTCGGTCGCGGATCTCCGGCGTAGGCGTAAATTAATGAGATACATCCGCGCTTACACCTAACACGCTCGCCCGATCCGCTGGACCTATAACGACGTAAAAAGACGCATAGTCACTAAGCGAATCGCTGAAACGGTCCACTAGTTAGCCAACGGGCTACGTCCGCGAGACTTTTCGCTGGTTGGCCCTGTTGGACTGATGCGCTGCAACGTCGTCAGCTCTAATTTATTCGGAGGATGCCTACAGCAATATCAATGCGTAGAGGCCACGACCGGGACTGCCCCATTCAGATATGCCAAACTGAGTTGTCTCCAGGTTTCCGTTGTGCCGGAAGCGTGCGCCAGCCGGTCCAGCTCATTTCGTGCTTCCGTATTGTCAAAATCGCCAAGAGCGCGTAGACAAGCGGCGCGAATATCCACATCTTCCGAGCGCTCGAAAATGCGTGCAACGAGAGTTGGCACGGACTTGGAGGGAGTCTCGGCCGCAAGTTCTTCGACGGACCGGAGAATTTCCTGCGAATTCCAGACCACTTCCGGCTCAGGACTCGAGGCGAGCAGCCCTTTCAGGAAACGTACTCGTTGGGCGATTCGGCGCTCCCGGTCCAGTTGGCTCCGCAAGTTCGTTGTATCTTCCGTTTTTGCATGTTGACCTCTCGTGGCGAGACGCGCCATGGCTAAGAAGAATCGCTTGCCCCCGGATTGTCCGTACGCTTCCAGTTCCTTTTGCCGATCGCGATCGAGCTTGGCTCCGAGGCCATCAGTAGAATGGGCGTACCGCAGGAGCGCGTTGTATTGATTTCTAGCGATATCCGCCTCGGATGCACTGGTATTCTCAAGGGGATTGAGAGCAAGATGATCCAAACGGCGTAGCAATTCAACCTTGAACTGAGGAGTGAGGTTTGTGTCCATCTCGAGGAACTCACGCAACTCAGCGTACGCTCGAATGCGCGCACAACGATCCAACGGGACGCCGTGCCGTGTCTCTACGAATGTCCACGCGGAACTTGCCGCCAGGTACCACCAGTTGGTGAAGCGTGCGATCCCCAGCACGCCGCCAAGGAGTGTAGCGCTCAAGTTTTCGCGAATTTCCCATTTCTTGGGAGCGAAATTGTCGCGGAAGTCAATCATTAATAGCGGTACGCGAGGATAGTCCAAATTGTAAAGCGCGAGCGGAATCATGGTGACTTCGCGTGCGCCGGGGGCATCAGAGGCTACGATGCGATTATCGCTATCGAGATAACGCACTTCGGTGTAACCCCTCCAATTGACCAGGCGGTCGTCGGTCCAAGGGTCTGCGATGTTTAAGAATTGCCGCTCGAAATGTTGGCTCCGGCGGTTTTGAATATCAGTCGCGGAAATCCATAGAACGGCCGCTAAGGGGGGTTCATCCCGTGAAGCCAGGGGCTCAAAGTAAAGGCCACACAATTCCGCTCGCTGCCGCAGCAGTTCCCAATTGTGACCGCGCGTCTCTTTAGATCTCGTGGCTTGCATGTTGTAGAAACGGGCGAGATGTTCCTCGCTTACGAGTCCCCCGAACATGCGGTCAGACAAACCCAGCCGGGCATAGACACGGCGCAGGTCCAACTGCGGCAACAATTGCTCATCAACATCATGCAATCCGTCTAAGGCAGTCAGTGCCTGAAAAGTTTTCAAGTCCCGATAATCATCGAGGTTTCGACGATAGCTTGTGGTGGACGATCGCACCACCGGCCCCATCGAATCCAACTGTAGCGCCTGCACGCCGCGGATCAGGAGCCCGGCAAAAACGCCTTTGGCTGGCGAAGCGAGATCCAAGACAGGCTTAGGAATATTCAAGACGCGCTCTCTTGCCGGGATACGAAAGTAGGAGAACGACATTACGGAGAGTGTCCGCTGCATCAGTGTAGGGCGGGTACTTGTCAAAATCCAGACGTATCGCAAACGGTCATTATCCGGATCACCATCACCGAGGGTATCCCGCAAAATACTCAAAATAGGAACGTCGGTAAATTGAGAGTTAGCATTTAGACGGTGCTGAAACACCGTGATCAATTCGCTACCACTTTCCATCTGCTCGCGCTCAAGCTTGTAGGCGGGTGCCGGCTGGCTTGGCAGTAGGGCTGCAATCATCGTCGTTATCAAAACGGATTCGAGCACACGGCACCGATTGGCGCGAGCGCCGCAACTTGGCTCTCCGCCTCACTGAGATGATCCTCCTGTTGAAGCCACAGACTCTTTTTGTTTTCATCGGCCTGTGTGGTCGGCTCGGCAGCCAGCATTGGAAGTAGCTCCGCAAATGCGGAGAATGTCAGCCCTGCGAAAACATTTTAGATCCCTGTGCTCAAATCCGGCATTACCAAATGCAGGATCACCGTGAGAAGAGCTCGGTCAGAAGAGCCTCGGGGAGGGGATATGGACGTTCTTAGAATTGAACCCGACGGTAGCGAAGATTTAGTGGCGTCAGGACTCCGTCCTGGGGAGGTAGAAGAGCTTATGGACTGGTTCCGCTATACAAAGCCGCTGGGCCGTAGCGTGAAAATGGTGGCGCGCCCAATATGGGAGTGTGCCGGCACGTTGAGCGTGGTTATGACCGGAACCGAACTGGAGGCCAGTGAAAGGGACTGCACGACACAACTACCTTCACCGCCAACAATGAAGCTGCAAGAAACGGCGGCTTAACTCAATATGTTGATGTTGCCGAAGAACATCCTGTTTCCGGTCGATTTTTCTGATCGCTGCAGTGGTGTTTGGCCTGCAGTCGCGCAAATGGCACGGGAATTGGGCGCTCCCGTGACGCTCTTCCATGCTTTGGACCTGAAACATCAGCCAACAGCCCCGAACGCGACCCGCGAGCAACGGTGGGAGAAGCTGCAGTGTTTTCCTACGCCCGGACTGGAAATCCAGGAGGTCCGCCGGGAGCTTGCAGAAGGCCCGGTAGCGGTTGGCATCGCAAATCGCGCCGCAAATATGGAGGCCCCCTTGATTATGATGGCTGCCGGGACACACGGTCTATTCCGGCAACTATTACGGGTCTCGGTGACGGCTACCGTGCTTCGCCACACAGACTGCCCTGTATGGATTTGGAATCACACAGAAGATACGCCGATGCCTTCCGCCATTTACCATTCAGTGGTTTGCTCCATCGACATGGGGTCTCGGACACCAGGGATCCTCCAGGTCGCTAACGAGTTCGTTAAACAGTTCCGGGCGGCTCTTCATGTGGTGCACTCGGTCCCCGGCATCGACCCTCGATTTCCAAGCGGCGCTGCGGACCGAGCTCACGCCCTTCTGGTCAGGGAAGCGCGCGAGCAGTTCCCGATTCATGCCCAAAGGGCCGGTGTGGCTGTTCCACTTGAGATCGCGGAGGCCGTCGGACTGGTCAACGGGATCGTTGAGGCTGTGGCCCAACACCGTGCTGATCTGCTCATCATCGGAAGAGGCGGGATGCAAGGGTTTTTCGGCCGGCTCAGGGCCAGTGCAAACGAGTTGATTAGCCGCTCGCCCTGCCCGATTCTCAGCATATGACGGCTGCACATCCGCGCGCGGAAGCGGATCTTCGACCTCGAAGAGGTTGTGACCAGCAGTACGAGACGACCGCTCGCCACTTGGAAACGATAGTCGGATACTGCTGGTGATGTAGGGCGGGATCCGCAACATTAGCCTCCGGACGCTGTCTTCTTTGTAAATCCGCCCGCTTTCCCCGCCGAAAGGAACTGCTCTGCGTTGATGCGTCCGAAGATATCAATGAGGGAGGCAACCGTTCCGGTCCATCCGGTCTGGTGGTTAGCCCCAATACCCGCGCCGCTATCTCCGTGGAAGTACTCGTAGAACAGGAGATAATCCTTCCAATTTGGATCGGTCTGGAACTTCTCGCTGCCGCCGTAGACGGGTCTTCGTCCGTCCTTATTCCGGACGAAGATCCGGATCAACCGCTGAGCTATTTCCTGGGCAACCTCGAACAGATTCATCCAGTTGCCCGAACCGGTGGGACATTCAACTTTGAAGGTGTCCCCGTAATAGAGATAGAACTGTAGCAGGGCGCGAACTAAAACTACGTTCACCGGCATCCAGATGGGCCCGCGCCAATTGGAATTTCCACCGAACATACCAGTGTCCGATTCCGCCGGGAGATAATTCACGCTGTACTCCTGACCTTGCAGATTGAACACATAAGGATGCTCGGCGTGGAAGTGCGATAGGGCTCGTATTCCGTAAGGACTCAGGAATTCATTCTCATCCAGCATGCGGGACAAGATCCGACGCAGCCGGTCCGGGTTCACGAGCGCGATAATACCGCGGTCGCCGAAGCCGAGATGTCCGGGGCCCGTCGGATGAATGCTCTGAAGGAGTTCTGGCATGCGCTTTATACGCTCCGCAGCGGTAGCCATCGTTTGGGGAATTAGTTCTCGCTGCCAAGGTTCAATCACAGTAGTAGCGCAGAGCGGCAACAAGCCCACCATGGAGCGGACCTTGAGGCGACTCGCACTCCCGTCGGGGTAACGTAGCACGTCGTAGTAGAACCCGTCTTGTTCGTCCCACATGCCGCTAGGCCCTAGGTGATTCATGCCGCAGGCAATCCATAGAAAATGGTCGACGAATTTCGCAGCCATGTCATCATAGCTTGGATCGATGGTGGCCAGTTCGACGGACATTTCGAGCATGTTCTGGCTGTAGAGAGCCATCCAGGCGGTCCCGTCGGCCTGTTCCAGATAGCCGCCGGCAGGCAGCGGCGCACTGCGGTCGAAAACACCTATGTTGTCCAACCCAAGAAACCCTCCCTCAAACACGTTCTTGCCAAACCGATCCTTGCGGTTCACCCACCAGGTGAAGTTCAACATCAGTTTTCGGAATGACCGGCGCAGGAACTCTATATCGCCTTTACCTTGGAGTGCCTGCTCCGTCCTGTAAAGAAACATCGTCGCCCAGGCGTGCACGGGAGGATTCACGTCGCTGAAGTTCCATTCGTATGCCGGGATCTGGCCGCTGGGGTGCAGGAAGAACTGCTGCAGTAGCAGGTCAAGCTGCTGCTTTGCGAGGTCGAGATCCACGGTGGATAGTGCGATCGCATGGAACGCCAAGTCCCAGGCGGCAAACCACGGGTATTCCCATTTGTCAGGCATTGAAATAATGTGCTCATTCACCATGTGGAACCATTCACTGTTCCGCATGGGTCGAGCTCCCGGGCTGCCTCGGATCGGCGCCATGCTCGGCGAGCCATTTGTTCACATCGAAACCAAAATACTGCTTGCTCCAGAGCATCCCGGCCAGGGCCTGCCGCATAACGCGAGCGGTGTCTTCGTTAACTCCGGCGGGCGTGATGCTTCGATAGAACGCATCCGCGTCGGATCGGCGGGCCTGGATGATTTCAGCAAACTGCTTTCCGAACGGCTCGCCTAGATTGGCGGGACCCTGATCGCTAAGACGCAGGCGGATGGTCGCCGTCTGCCCGGCGTCGACGGTGACCCGATAGTGTGCCGCAGTTTTCGTCCCGGTGTGTCGCGGGTTAACAGCCCCCTGCTTACCGGAAATCACATAATCGTTGATGCCGTCCTTGACGTACGGCCCCGCGTTCGTCCCCCCAAAAAGCCGCACATTATTGGTCTCGTTTTCGGTAAACAGCAGCGGGACGTCCCCCTCACAGTAGAGAAACCGATCCCCCAAATCACTGTGTGCGGTTATGATCTGAGCGCCATTGTTGCCCGGCACTTGGGTGAGTACCGGCTTCGCCACTCCAGGCGACCAAGACCAGGTGTTTCGAAACCACAGGGTCGGCAATACATGAATCGACGCGGCTTCAGGTCCGCGATTGCAGACGCTGACCTCGATCAGGATATCCTCTGGAGTGTTCTTGGCATACTCGACGAACACATCGAAGTAGCGGTCGCCTTCGAAGATCCCGGTGTCCAACAACTCATACTCCATGTCACCGCGGTTGCGGCTCCGATTGGTCTGGATCAGGTCGCCGTAGGGAAACGATCTCTGAGGATACTTGTACAGGTACTTCATGTACGAGTGAGTTGGAGTGCTATCCAGATAGAAGTAGTATTCCTTGACGTCCTCACCGTGATTGCCCTCACTGTTGGTGAGACCGAACATCCGTTCCTTCAGAATTGGATCCGTGCCGTTCCACAGAGCCAGAGCGAAGCACAGCAACTGTTTGTCATCGCTGATGCCAGCCAGCCCATCCTCACCCCAGTGATAGGCCCGCGAACGGGCTTGGTCGTGGCTGAAGTAGTCCCAGGCATTACCATCCTTGCTATAGTCCTCACGGACGGTTCCCCACTGCCGCTCCGACAAGTAAGGTCCCCATTTTCTCCACGGGGCGTTCATCGTGCGCGCTTCCTGTAGCCTTAAGGCTTCGTGATCCGAATTCACTGGTACTACCTCGCTTTCTGATAATGCGGATTCGACTCATTCGACGCAGAATATTTTGGTTGGTCGACCGGGGGCACAGCGGTCGGAGCGACATACACTGGTGACTGAAGAGCGATCTGCGCGCCGGCAGCCTCTACGGTCTCCATGATCCGAAGAAGCAACTCCTCCTGGACCTCGAGGAATTCGAGCCGGTCCTTTGTCATGACGTAGGCGAAGACCTCTAGCTCCAGAGAAGATGTGCCGAACTCAAGGAATCGCACATGAATCGACTCGGGCTCGATACGTGCGTGGTGGGCCAGGAGGTCGTCCAGCCCTTCCAGAATGGACCGCATCTGCGCGGCTTTGGTGTCGTAACGTAACCTGACACTGGGATGGAACCAGAACTTGTCCTTAGAGGAAAGGTTTTCCAGGCTCAGGGTTGCGAGTTGCCCGTTGGGAATACTGACCACGCTACGGTCGCGGGTGCGAACCCTGGTCGACCGCAAGCCGATTTCTTCGACAGTGCCGATTGTCGTCATGGTGTCGAGTGTATTGCCCACCTGCAGCGTATCTCCCACTTCTAAGGCGTGGTCGAAGATGATCGAAACCCCACCCAGCACATTTTCCAGGGTCTTCTGAGCGGCCAGCGCGATGGCAATTCCGCCGATCCCAAGCCCCGCCAGGGCGGCGGTTGGGTTAAATCCCAACAGGTACACAGCGGTAAGCAAGCCGATGAGAATAATCAACAACTCAACGAATCTGCGACCCAGCCGGAGGACCGAAGTCCTCCTTAGACGGCCGGCTCGCAACAGGCGCTTGCGAATGCACTCCTCTATCCTGTCGTTGAGGAAAACGGCTCCCCAGACGAATGCCAGAATTACAATGAGCAACTCAATGGTAGACCAGAGTTGCCGCGGCAGCAGGGGAAGGGCGACCGTGGCAAGCGTCCCGCGGATCATCAGAGCAACCAGGAGAAGACGAAGCGGCCCCGGGAGGATTTTTGGATTCGGAGTGTTGGCCCGGCGCAGCACGCGGCTGCCCACTAGACCAACCAGCAGACCCAGAAGCCGGTTCAGCAGTAGTGTAAAGCAATACACCGCCGGCAAACCCACAAAGAGTCCTATCCAGTTGAAGAGGGCGACGCCACCAATTCGCGTCTTCAACAGAAACGGGGGGAGCAAGGTTTCTACCGGTATCTCGCTGAGTTCCGCGAACAGGTCAGGAATCTGGTCCAGAGTCCCCCGGGAGAACAGCCAGAGTGCCCCGGCCTTGCTATAGGCCACCCGCTCAACGAGAATATTGACGTTGCCTCGAGTGCTGGCGATCGTCCCTATCAGATCCTGGCCGGGTTTTAGCGTGGAAAGCGAGCCTTCCGGACTGTCGCTCAGCTCAAGGAGCCGAGCCGGCAGGCGTCGGTCCAACACGGTGAATAATTGATGCGCAAGCTCCTCGGCGTCCGCGCCTTTCAATGGGGTATCCAGGTATTGCGAAGCCGCTTCCATGTTCCCGTCCCGCGCAGCCACGAGAAAGCCCAGAACCGTACCTCGAGGTGAGTTCCGTCCGAGTGCATCCTTTGGAGCTTCGGGTTGGGCGGCAGGAGCGGCCGGCGCGGGAGCAGGTAGCTGCGGCCACAGCGGTAGGCAAACCAGAGCGCCTAGTAGGCACGCACGAGGCATCAGCCCGTCGTGAAAGAAATTAAGAGCAGGAGTTGCCATTGGGTCAGCTCAACCTCGGGCGACGGGGACGGGCGGAACATGTTCCGCCAGCGTCGTCCTGGTCAAAACGCTTCTCCGACTCCCATACCGAAGGTGTGGCCATCTTTCCCCTCCGCGATATCAGCTCGAAGATTGACGTGGTACTTCTTGCTCAGCTCGAAACGCAATCCAACTCCGCCGCTGGGCAGAAAGTGGCTGTTCCGTATCAAGAACTGCTCTGCTCCAGGAATGACTCCTCCAACGCCTCCGAAAGCAACCAGCCCAAGTCTCAGGGGTAAGACCAAGCGGTATTCGAGCTGTGAGGCCATAAGGTAGCGGTCGAAGTAGCGACCTGCCGTGTACCCTCGCAGCTGGCTTTGGGTTCCATAGATGCAGTTGCCGTAGAAAGGTGGCTGGCCGTCGGTACCGCAAAAGTAGGAACCAAACGCGAGAACCTGATTTTTCGACAGGCTGGCGTACCTATTATAGGTCAGCTTGTAACTCTGGAAGGTGTACTTGCTTCCTATGGCTTGGCTGAAGAAGTCGCCGGTGAAGTCCGTGAAGGTTCCGGTGGTCGGATAAAACTGGTTAGGGCGCGTATCCCGTTGTAGACGAAAGCCAATGGCTCGCATAGTGGTGTGAAACCCCAGGTCGGGGGGAATGGAGATGGTGTCAATGCTGCTCGTCCTAAGGGTGATTACAGAACTGCCGCTGAAGAATCGGGGCCCTAGGAAAAAGCCATACCACAGGCGGCGCAGGAACTCTCCGAAGAATGCGTGACCGCTTTGTTCTAGGGGCAACTTCGCACCCGACAAACTCAGAAGCCCAGGACCGTAGATGTTGTAATCGAGATTTCCGTGAACGTAGCCAAAGGTAGTTTTATATCGGTTTTGCCCGAAATACAATTCTGCTCCCAGGGCGTAGCCGCGGCTGCCGTCGTTGGAGTACAAGCCCGCCACACCGACTTGAGACGGAGGGGATATTTTGTCTTTCTCACTGATGGGAAAGATGTAGCCTAATACCGGAATGATTCCCGTGCCAATGGCGGGGCTGGAGAGGGGCAGTGGCGCCACGAGAAAGGTTCCTCGAGACGGTTGCTTCGCTATGTCCTTCTCACTATCCGGGTTCGTTTGCTCGTTCGGAGGCCCCGGCTTCGCGGAATCTGATTGCGGGCTGGATTGCGGGTCTGCCGGTGATGTCGCGGACGCTGGAACGTCGCTTGTATTTGTTCCGTCGACTACGGCTGGATCGGGTTGCTGCGCGATCGCGGGCATATTCAACGAGGCGCAGAGCGTGCCGAATAGCAAGACAACTATCGGAATGACGCGATTGGGGTTAAATAGCAAAACATCCTCCTTATTGAAACTCGAGAAGCCATGTTGTCCGCTGCCTGAGGATCAAGATGAGGATGCTATCCAGAGCGTTGTATTGTTTTTTAGTGGCGCAGCTAAGAACCACGTAAATCCCTTTTTGCTGTGATATGTGATAGAAGTCAGCCGCCACCGCGCTGTGACTCATCCGCCGGCCAGCGCAGCAAAGGCGTCCTTGCCGAGTTTGACCGAGGTTCTACTGGCCGATCTTCACACCGATAACTTCGCCAGAGACAATGAGCTCCACGCGGCGATTCTTTTGTCGGCCCGCGGCGGTGTCATTCGTGGCGACCGGCGCCGCTTTCCCCATACCTTTGGCAGTGATTGCGTCGCCGGCCAGTCCCTGTCCAACTAAGTATTCACGAACCGCAGAGGCGCGCTGTTCCGAGAGCCGCTGATTCAACTCGTCGCTACCCGTGCTGTCGGTATATCCTTCCACATCAAGATACAGCCCAGGATGCGCCAACAGGATTCCGGAAAGTTTGGCGAGTTGCTCCCTAGTGCCCGGACGCACCTCGAACTTACCGGTATCGAAGAGAACGTCCGCCATGGTTATAACGAGACCGCGCGGCGTGTCGCGCGTTTCTAAAATGCGATTGAACTGATCGAGCAACTGTGCTCGTAATTCCTCGGCGACCCGCTGTGCGCGTTCGGCGTCCACCTTGGCAGCCTCTTCTTTCGCCCGCAATGCATCGGCCTCAGCTTTGGCCTTGGCGTCTGCGACTTCTGCCTCCGCCTTCAACTGTGCTTCCCGAGCGGCAGCCATTTCGGCTTGATGGCGAGCTTCATCTTTGGCCTTGGCGTCCGCGATTTCTGCCGCAGCCTTCATTTGCGCTTCCTTCGCGGCGGCCTCGGCTCTCACCTGAGCTTCTTTGGCTGCGGCGAGCTCAGCCTGGCGAGCGGCCTCTTCGTCAGACTTTCGCTTGGCATCTGCTGCTTCTATTGCCGCCTTCTCCTCCGCTTGAGCCTTGGCAGCCGCGGCCGCAGCGGCACGCTCCGCCGCGATGCGTTCCTGTTCCTGCTTCTCTACCGCCAGGGCGCGAGCATCCTCAGAGGATTGCGCAACCTGTCGTGCCAGGGAGATGATTTCTTTTCGATTTGCTTTCCGCGCAAGGGCATTCTCCGCCAACTTCAGGCCTCCTTCGGCCTTGGAGAAGATATCTGGCGCGTACTTGTCGGCTCCTCGCGACTTGGCGATCTGAACAGAATTGCGAGCCTCATACATTGCGAGCGGTATATTCTTGAGGTCCAGCGACAAGGCGAGGGGATTGGCCATCTGCTCGTATTGAGTACGCTTCATTAGTTGATAATTATCGACGACGAAGACCTTTCCCTTGGTGTTCTTGCGAATCGCGTTCTCCAGCACCAGCATTTCGCTCGGCTGCCTGACGGCAAAGTAAGGTTCTGCCGTAACGAAGAGTGAGAAAGTCTGCAGTTGTGTAGTGGCCTTGAGTTGGCCCTTTCCATTGTTGTCGAACAGAACTTCGCCCAAATTGATCGCGCGGCCTTCGGGCGACACCGCCCATAACACGTACGTGAGGAATTCAGTACCCAAGGATGCGGGAGAGGCTAAGCCGCTAATTGCTACCTCCACCATCGTGACTCCAGCCTTGGCCTCGACCTTTCCCTGACCGTTCACTTGTGCGATCAACCCGGTGCTCTTGAGGTCGATCATTGTGGACCCGCCTCCCACTTGATAGCCAATCGCGTTGATAGACCGTGGCGTAAGATTCGAAGCAGGAGCCTGCGGGGTTTGGGCGGCAATCGTGGCCGTTGCCAGGCATACTGCCAGAGTAGCCAGTAGTAAGTGGAGCACGCCACGCGGCGGAACCGCACTCATTTTTCTCATCATGACGAATCCTCCAAGAGACATGCGGATGGTAGACAGCGGCAGTAATGCCTTAGGGGATCAGGCGACCTATTTTATTCGTCGAGAGGCTTGTTTTCGGGTGAGGACAACGGGCATCCCGATCGAAACCAATGCGTTATCGCTGCAGCCCAATTAGGAAACAAAATGTACCGAAACCAGTCTGCCCAAGATTGCGAAACACGCCGTATTTCCTTGAGGCGAGCTTCCAATGGCTATTCGACTTTTGCCCACGTGGTGTCAGGATTGAACTGATTCAGCGCGCTGGCGACTTGTGCTGTTTCAGGACCAAGGTCTTTTTGATAGACAACCCCCAGCTGGTTCACCAGGAACGTAGAAACCCCCGTCACTCGATACTCGGCGGGCCAAGCCACCAACGCGAAACCGGTGATCATGCGGCCGTTCTCCAAGTAACTGCGCGCACCGCCGGCAGCCGCGTCGCCTTGCGCGGTCAGGATCTTAAAGTAGTATCCGGAAAGTGGGACACGTTCCCCGGAAGGATCTGTCTCAGCCCAGGCCGCCTGAGCAGCGAAAGGTCCAATCGGGCTGACATCTTCACCGTTGGCGTCGCTCCAGTAGAGCCCATCAAATTTCCCAGGGGTACTATTGATTTTCTGAGCGAACTGCAGATAGCCCTCTCCCTGACGATCTTGCGAGAAATACTCCAGTTGGACGTCAACATAAGCCTGGCAAGCAGCGATGGCTCCGAGTTCGTTCCGGCCAATTTGGCGATCCTGGATTTCCTGCAAGCCGGCTTTGCCGTCGAACTTCCAGCCCGTGGATGTTTTCACCAGCGGAGCCGGGAAGGGCCACTCGCTCGCCCCTAGATAGGCGACAACAGTATTCGGGTCGTCTCCTTCCTTCTCCAACTTCAGTGTTCGTGCGGCGTCCAAGAACAACAGCCTGTCGATCTCGTCTTGCGATTTGTCGCGGGTAGCATTGAAGGCCTCGAGCTCGGGGCCGACGATAGCGACAATCTGATCCGACGCCCGAGCTTTGACCGCCGCAATGAGGGCTCCCATAGCTGCTCTCGGAGTCGGAAATGTCTTCTGTTCCGCGGCCCTTGCGAGCTTGGCTCCAGGCGCGAGAAGCAGGGCAGCAACGGCGACCAACGGGACTAAGCGGAAGCGGCTGACTAGTGTATTGTTTCTCATGGTTGCAATCTCCTGATCGTATGACACGGTCATTTTCTTGTTTCCCTGCTGCTGGCTCTCCCGCGCGTTGCGGCGGTTTTTTCCGATCTGCCATTCTGTACCCCAGAGAAAGCTCCAGCGGGCGCCGAACTCTGGCGCGTATAGCCACGCGCGCTATTAGCCGCCGGATTTCTGTTCACATTCTGATTGACGTTGGCTCCGCGGTTGAGATTCGCGTTTTGGTTCACGTTCATATTGCGGTTTAGGTTCGTGTTGTTATTGACGTTCACGTTCCGGTTGACGTTCACGTTCCGGTTGACGTTCGCGTTCCGGTTGACGTTCACGTTCTGGTTGACATTCACGTTGCGGTTGACATTTACGTTCGTGTTGTGGCGAACATACGCATTGGTGTTGACATATGCGGTTGGCCTGGCATAGAAGCCTCGATTGGTTCCGCCCCAGGTATGGATGTATGTATTGTGATTCGCCCAAGTCCGCCCCCACGCACCGTTGTAGACAACGACCGTGTGGGAATGCCAGACAAAACCGCCGTGATATCCCCAATAGCTATTGCAGTAGGAATTGCTGAGGGCCACGCCTACGGCGAAGCCGATTGCGGCAGCAGCCACGACCGCTCCCGGAGGTGGAGGGGGCGGGGCAACATAGACCACCGCTGGACTGTAGACGGGCACGTAAATGACGGTCGGACTAGGTGGCTGAATCTCGATCACCTGGGGAGCACTCTGCACCACCGTAATCTGCTGCGTCGTCTTCAGATTCCCGGCCGCGAAGGCCTTCTGTCGCATGCGCTGCACCGCGTCCATTACGTCGCCACGCTGCACCAAAGTCGCGTCCCCAAGCGTCTGCGTCCAGCGCAGGTCTTTGTTCATGAGATCCAGGACAGATGGGAAGGCGAGCAGCGCTTGGACGCTTGGATCAAAGCCAAGATTGGCCATGTCCATGGCCTGCGCCAAGGCATCGCCCTTCAGGTTCTTGTGTTGATCAGCCCACTGGGTTGCGGCGGGAATCTGTTCAACGAAAGTCGCTGCGGCCATCACTTGCGCGAGCAATGGATCGGGGTACAGCGCGATGCGCGCTACCGCATCGTCAAGCTCGCCGGGGGCAAGCTTCGCGGGTTGGGGTTCTCCCTGCTGAGCAGCCAGCGGCTGCGGAACCAGCAAAGCGCATGGGCCAACCGCGAGAATCGCGGAGAGAGTGATCATCACCAAATGCCGACGGATGACTGTGTCAAATAAGATGTACATACACTTACTCCTTTTTGGACAACTTGGCAATAAAGCTCAATCCGAGCGAGTTTCCCTGGAATCGATCGACTGAGTCGTACTCATGAAACCAATGAAAGTTCAACACCATGTTCCGTTTCGGCAGCGTGATGCCAAGTTGTACCCCCACCGCATTTACATGGTCTTTCACACCCCCGACGGATGCGTCCGCACCGGAATCACTAGTAACTTGAAAGCTGCTGTAGCCGGCCGGGCCCGCTTCGAGCAGGAGAGATTGGTCCTTCTTTATGGGGAGGAACTGGCTGATGCCCCAGTTCCAGGAGAGGTGCTGACCCGGAGTGAGAGCGAAACCCCTCTTCTGTTGGTTGATTTCCCAGGTCAATGCGTTCTGGATAGCCATTCGACGATCCGCCCAAGGGTACAGGTACAGCGCGCCCTGATTTTGATTCGTCCAGTAGCCCAGTCCTGAATTGTTGGGCGATGCAACCCTCACAGTGGTATCGAGCGCGGGCAGGTTCACCGTCGTGATGTGATATTGCCCAGATGGGATATAGAATCCATAGCCGTAGGAAGCATCATAGTGCTTCCCCGTCCAGCCCAGCCAAACGGGCTGCACAAAGATGTCGCCGACACTGAAGTTACCGGTCTTTGCACTTCGGCCCGCATTTTCAGCGGCAGACAGCAGCGCGTCGAGACTGGCATTTGTAAATGAAGGGGAAATATAAGCGCCATATTTCGCGCCCAGGATCTTCTTGTGCGACACCCAGATAAACATGGGAGCCAACGCATAGGCATGAACGTTTACGCCAACGTGCAACGTGACACTGCGCCCGTTCGGTCCCGTTAGGGTGACCGAACTGATCTGGTTGCCGTTTGCATCGTTCAGTTGGTCTGTCAAATAGCTGTAGTTATAGACAGCCCCATAGAAGCCAGGTTCGGGTACCGCTAGATCGCGAATATTCGGCACGCCAGGGGCGAAGTGATCGGTGTCGCTTGCGTACGCCGTCAGTGTCATGATTGCGCTAAGAAGGATCAAGGATCCAATCGCGAGTATTTTTCGTCTCATTTCGTCTCCCTCTAGGTATCTGCCAAACACGATGCAGCTTCGAACTGCTGGTCTCTTTTTATTTCGGCTTCATGCGTCTCTCCCGGGTGCAGCTACATCCCATTGCCTTGCTCAGTGGCTAACGCGAGCTTTGGGGGTATTGTCCATCCAGGCCTGCACGTCTTGAAGTGGCTGCTGCGACACGGTGATGAACCCACCTATGGGGCGATCCAGCGAAGCGATCAGCGCGATCACGAGAGAGAATGAGATTGCCAGAATGAGCGGCGCCCAGGATCGCCCGGTAGCTTCTGCGATCACGGTTTGATATCCGACTCCGATCATGCCGAGCACGATCAAGCCATAGAGCACCAACCAGATACCGTTGGGGATGTGCGCCTCCAGCCCGACCACCACCCGCAAGGCATGCATGTCGATCAGCCGGTTCAAAGAATCGACGTAGAGAGCACCCACGGGCGAGTCCATGTTCTCGTGGCTATTCGCTACAGCAATGTCCCACAGCCGGTGCTGTATGCGATTGGCCTCGGCCAGTTGTTTGTCCAAACCCTCGAGGTCGCGCGACTGGACTACGCCCAGCCTTTGATCCAGATAAGCCCGGATGAGTGCTTCCGATTCACCGCGGCTCGGCTCCGGCAAGAAATCGGACCGCATCCACGCGGTACGGATCGCGTTGGCTTCTTCGCGCACAAGCGATTTTCGAGAATCGTACCGGCTGGCCACCAGCCCGAACGTGAAGGCCAGCATGAACGCCACGAGGCCGAGCGTGGATGCCGTGATCGAAGAAACTGGTGGCAGCTTATCTTGATGCCGGCGACGCTGGGCGCGTCGGGCCAGCCAATAGCCGCACTCTACCGCGACCATTATGGTGACCATCGTGGCCGCAAGAATAGCCCAGGGAGAAAGTGCGCTCATTCACACCAGCCCTCTACCGGTCGCTGGCCGGTTATTCGATCGCGAGCTGCGCTTCTAAGGTTTTCATCGCAGCCTGGCGTGTCCTTGGTTCAAGATTCATCCTCGAATCACAACGCGTCTTTTTATTTCGCCCCTTATCCGCCTAAAACCGGGCTATGAGCGGGCTGCCTTGCTCCGAAGCCTTGCGAGTCGGCAGTCCCGAAGAGGATACGGTCTTCGGGGTCGGAAAACGCAATTTCAATGGTTTTCCGAAGAAGGCCCATTTCTTTGCGCAGCGTCCCTTTTCGCTCCTCGGGTACGACATGAAACAGTTGTTCAAACATCGCCTGGAGCCGCCGCGTCACCTGGGGGTTGGTGGCTCCGTAGACCCGGATCTCAGTTACAGCGAGTGTGACGAAGTCCTCCCAGGCGGGTGTCCGGTACACAAGGCGTATTTTTCCAGCGGAATCCCGTACGACACCGCTGTCGAGGGTTCTCCGGCTGAGCAGGATTAGCAGGTGTTGGATCTGATCGACGGCCAGAGCGCCAGTGGTCGGATCATTAATACCCGGAGAGAGGGCCCTGCAAGCTATGTCTACCAGGATGCGGAATCCGAAGGCCGGATCGTTTTCCAGGACTCGCTCGGGACCCAGCACGACGCATCGGCGTAGGCTGTCATCATCCACGGTGCCTGCTGTGGCGCCGTGCAGACGGAAAAAGTCTTCTCCAACCCCCAGGTAGTCGCCCACCTGTGGAATGAGTTCAATCGCACAGCCCGCTTGCTCGGCAATCCTCAGCAGGCCGGCGGGATCGAACGCGAGGACGGTGCCTGAACGCCCACTATGTACGATCGTGTGAGTGGCCGGCGCGGAGGTGAAATCGAGGGCCGAGTCCTCTGCCACGCTGGGCAAGAAAGGAATTGGATAGACAGCTCCAATCACCGCGCGAGTGTCAGAAGCCACGCGGCTGAGAATTTCGACGGGGCGGAGAGACTCGCCGGTCTTCTGGATCAAATAGAGAAACAGTGCGACGCTGAACAGACTCAGAAGGACCGCGACCAGTATGGGAAGCTGAGGGACACGGTTTTCGATCCGTCCAAGGGCCGCCATCGTATAGGTAAAGGAGAATACGAAAGCGCCCAGAGCAAGTTTGAGGGGACGGCTTTCGAACACCCGGACGATTATCCTGGCCGAGTACTGGCCGCCGGCAATCTGCACAGCGAGCAGAATGATGCTGAACGCGAAAACGATGAGAGTCAGGAGCGACGAAACGAGGGCTCCGACTACAAGCCTCGATCCATCAATTCCGAAATGCAGTAGTGTCCATTGCGTGCGCTCGTCTATCGAGCGGATCGCAGGAGCTACGAGAAGCGCTGCCGCCATGCACGCGATGGGCACGGCAAAGAATGAGGACCTGAGAAAGGCTCTGCATCGATAGTGGAGGATCCAGCTCATGGACTTCTCTTCAGATCTGTATTCATAACGACAGCACCAGCGAGGTGAGGGCGAACCCTCCTATGGCCGCCAACAAGAGCGCCACGATGAACGAGATGCTGAAGTGTTGCCCCAGTCCTTTGAGGTTGAGCGCGTGCACTCGGCGCCAATGTTGCAAAGCAGCCGCCAGAAGCGCCGAGGTCCCCAGGATCACCAGGAAGTAAGCCAGGCTTTTGATGCTTATGGTACGGGTGTTTCCCAAGATCCCCTTATATTCGATCTCTTGCAGGACATTGCCGAGCTTGCCGATAGTAAACCCGAACGCGATCATGGAGAGCGCCGTGCGGATCCAGGCCATGAGCGTCCGCTCGCCAGCCAGGAAGTTCCGATCCATAGCCAGGTCGGTACGTTCGTGCGCGAGCTGCGTGCCGATGTCGGTTCCGGTCTTGGCTTGGTTGCCAGCACCCTGATCTGTAGCTTGCCTACGATTTTCTAGGTTCATGCTCTTCAGACATCCTTCCTAACAGGCGGTTGGCGGGCCCCCTCAGCAGTACGTAGGGGATGATCGCCAGGACAATTGCCACCACGATTGCTTCGCCCGGGTAAAACCAGCGGACCACGATGAACTGATAGATCGCGTCCAGGATTAGGGCAAGCACGAAAATCTTACCAACCGACTTCCAGCCGCTCTGCAGCATCTCGCGACGGTTCCCCGGATCAGTGAAGAGTCCCCAAAAATAGGGCGCCCGTCCTGCCAGGGCATCCTTTCTTCCATCCAGCACGGCGAACAGAATTGCCATGCATGGCTGTAAGATCAGCCGGAAATTCATGGGCCCGTGCACGCGGCCCACCAGGTTCTCAAAGAATCGGGTCAGTAACTCATCCATGTGACTCTCCTTCCGGTCCAGCACCGGTTTCTTGCTTCTTTTGCCATGGCCAGCGGCCTTCTGTCTCAACAGTCAGGGTCCAACCAATTAAAGTTCGCACCACCACCAGGGCGCCCAAAATCGTGATGTTCAACAGCGTCGAATCGAGAGCCACGGTACGGATGATGTCCGCTGCCACCAGCATTTCCAGACCGACCTGCAGCGTTTTCCCCAGCACGATACGGTACCTTTCGTAGGAACCTTCAATCTTTTGCGCAGAATGAAGGAGCCAGCGCGCGGTCCCTATGGCGATGAAGGAGACCATGATCGCCACGGCTAAGGCCTCGATGCCCTGGGCAGCTAGTTCGATCCATCCGCGAAGTTGTATCAAAGTCCTGCCTCCTGGTTCGATTCCTTCAGCAGGCCCACCATCAGCTTCATCGCGGAATCAATGTGGTGGAAGAACAGCTTGTATCCGGCACACAGGTAATTAAGCCCTGGTTCGCCCGTCGGGGTGGAAATGAACCGGTGGCGCGGACACTCGCCAAAGCAGGCGAAGAGCACATCGCATTCTCGGCAATAGTTGGGCAGGCTGTTCAGCTTGTGCTGCCCGAACGCTCGCTGCTTCTCTGACGCGGCCATCTGAACCATGGGTGTGTCGAAGATGTTCCCTAGTCGATCGTTGCGCCCGAGATAGTGCTCACAGGAATACAAGTCGCCGTCTTGCCCCAGCGCGAGATTTTTTCCGCATGTGGGAGAGAAAATGCACAGATCGCTTTGTCCCCTCCAACTTGACATCGCAACATCGAAGGTCTGGACGAAAACCTTTTCCACGTCCTTGGCGACCCACTCGTCAAAGATGGCGATGAGGAACCGGCCGAACGGTTCGGCTCCGACGGAGCGCTCCGTGACAAGTCCTGGACGCCGCCCATAGATGGGCTCGTCCGCACTAGCCGGATCGTGCCAACCCAGACTGGCAAGGGAAACAAACTCCGCGCTGGTCCGCTCCACCAAGGGAACAAACTGCATACAAGAGGCCCCGAGCTCGTCGCGAAAGAACCGGTACACATCGAGAGGGTGATCGGCATTTGTGGCATGGATTGTGCACAGAATGCTGACTGCCACTTCGTGGGTACCCAGCGAATCCCAGGCCCGCATGAACTGATCGAAGGTTGCGGCCTCACTTCTTGGGAACCGCCAGGCGTTATGCATTGCTCTCGGGCCCTCCGCGGCGAGGCCGACCAGAAAGCTGTTCTGCTTAAAGAACGCACACCAATCCTCATTTAAGAGGACCCCGCTGGTCTTGATCGTGTGCGAGATCGTCTGTCCCGGCTTCCGGTACTTTTCCACATACTGCACGGAGCGCTGGAAGAAGGCGAGCCCCACTCGGGTCGGTTCGTCGCCCGCCCAGTCGATCGTGACCTCCTGTGACGGGTGAGCCTCCAGGAGCTGCCGGATGTAGGTTTCGAGCACCTCGTCGGACATAGCGAACCGGTCGCTTGTGGGCAAGGCAACAAGGTGAAATGGCCGATGTGCGGATTGAATTCTGTCGCTCACGATGAAGTCTTTCTTGGCACTGCGAGCCCCGCCCCGGTGGACTACTTCATTCCGAAGACAGTCACGTTAGCCTTCCCCTTCAAGAAACCTTTGGTGTCGTACCAGAAATCAATCCTGCGGATACTGCGTTTGCCGACGCCCTTCAAATCGATCTGCCGGCTCTCGCCGCCCTCCGGAATTTGAGCACGGACGTCGATCTTGTCCGGCTCTCCATTGCCGTAAACGACCACCATGCGCTGAATATTCACAGGAGCATTAGTCACCTTGAATTTGATCCTGCGGAATTGGTCAAAGGGGCCCTGTACGCGGATGGAATCGTGGTCGGCCTTGAAGTTGGCTTGCACGGTGCCAATAAGCCGCCATTCTCCCGGGCTACCCGCGCGAGGGCGGCTTACGACCTGCGCCTGCATTGGGACACTCCAGGCCAAAGCAAGCAGCAGCACCACAGCAACGAGGCTAGATTGTTTGAGATGTGTATTCATGAATCTCCTTTTTCGACGCGATAGCAGAGTTCCCTCTTGCTACGCGGATGGAGATGATGTTTTTCGGCGAGCGGCTCGGATTATTTTTCTGTTGTCCGGAAACTCGGAAAATTGGCGGGAACGGATTACCGAGGAGCACTGATCGACTGCATTTCGTAAGCCTGGATGGCTTCTGGGAGATTGAAAAACATTCGTGCGGTGCCCAAAGTCTGTCCCAAAGGTGAATTCCGGATCACCTGAAGAGCCTCCGGGTTCAAGGCTGCCAGCCACAACGTCACCCCACTCTCGCGCTGTTTCTCCTCTGCCCTGGTCAAGATCTGCAACGCTGTATATTCAAAGTCGGGGATGGCGCTGCATTCCAGAATCACCACCTTTGGCTTTGCCTGCTCGACCAGTTCTGCGAGCCGCTCGCGGGCGTAGGGCGCGCTGGCGAAGGTCATCCGGCCCTCGGTTCTAATGATCATCAGCCCCGGGATGGTTTCGTCTTCCGGATGATCCGCTGACAGCGGACGGAACACATCGGTGCCAGGCTTCCGTCCCAGGCAGTAAAAAGGAGGATGGTTGGCCTGGTAGAACAGCGTTAACACCGAGATGGCGATTGCGACCAGGATGCCTTGAAGGGTTCCCAGAAGCACCACACCTATGAAAGCCAACAGAGCCCAACGGAACTCAGTGTGCCGCACCGCCCGAATGGAGCGGAAATCCTTCGTGCCGAGCAGAGGGAGCGAAACCACCACCACGACAGCCGCTAAGGTGGCCTGTGGCAGCAGGCTAAGGAGCGGTGACAGAAGCAGAAGAGTCGCCATCGTCATCGCCACCGTAACCAACTCGGAGACCTGGCTGCGGGCGCCAGCCTCCGCATTTACGGCCGTCTGGGATGTTCCCCCGCCCGCGGGAAAGCAATGGAAGAAACTTCCTGCAACGTTGGCCGCGCCGAGCGCGATCAGCTCCCGGTTGGCAACTGGACGGGGGTCCCGTTGTTTAGCGAAGGCCCGGCCCGCCGCGATGGACTCGGTGAAGGACATCAGCGCAATGCCCAGCGCCCCAGGCCAAAGACTCCCAAGGAGCGACAGGTCCGGAATTGCGGGCGCGGGGATCCCAGGGGGAATCGCACCCGTGACGGCAACGCCGGAGTGTTGGAGTCCCAGGAATTTGACCGCAGCAATGCCCAGAACTACGGCCACGAGCGGAGCGGGAATCCGCGGCAGAAAATGCTCCATGCCTAAAAGCATCGCCAGCATGACCGTCGCAAGAACAAGCGTCGGGAGGCTGGATTGGGGCAGATGCTCGAGAATCGAGAAAATGCTATGGAAGAAATTGCCCTTCTCGATATGAAACCCAAACAGCTTGGGCGCTTGGTCCACTACGATGACCAGGGCGACGCCTGCCTTGAACCCAGTCAGGATCGGGTCGGAGATGAAATTAGCGAGGAATCCCAACCGCAGCACGCCCGCCAGAATCAGAAATGCGCCAGTGAGCAAGGCTAAAGTGGACGCTGCGGTCATCAGACGAGCCGGGTCTCCGCCAGGTACTGCGAGAGCCAATTGGGTGGCCGTGAGAATGGCAAGGGTCGAGGTGGAGCTCATGCTGAGCACGCGCGACGTTCCGAGCAGCGCATAAATGAACATGGGTACCAGAGCGATGTACAGGCCCGTCTGCACGGGCAGACCGGCAATGACCGCGAAAGCCATGCACTTCGGAATGACTACCGCCGCTGTCGTCAGGCCTGCCAGCGCGTCGAAGCGAAACCAGTCCTTTTGATAACCCGCGAGCAGCCCAGTTCGGAACATACCTGCACTCTTGGCAGACCCGGCCGGCTTCTCCTCACGTTTGGCGCTGAACTCGGTGCCCATTACCGATAACCTAGCGACCTCTCGCCAGGCATGATGAAACTTCCCAGCGGCTGACTCAAAATGTTCCGTCTTCTGTCGGGCTGCTAAGAGCCGCGCTACTGGACGGCGGAATATTTTGAGCCGGGATCCCGGAACCGCTCATCACCTCGTCGAGTCGGAAATGAGTTCCGGCTACGCTCACGGAACAGGGAGCCGGATTCTCCAGGGAATAGGTGAGCTTAGCCAGGAGTGTGACCGAAGAGGAAAAGACTCAAGAACGAAAGGAAAATCAAAAAAATGGCCACGAAACCCTTTAAGGGCGTCATTAAACTCGACGTCCGCGATTCGGTTCCTGATTGGGAACCGTATACTCCAACAAGAGCGCCCGAGGGCGCGCCGAACATCCTGTTCGTGCTGTACGACGACACCGGCCTGGCCGCTTGGTCGCCGTTCGGCGGCAGGATCAACATGCCGACACTGCAGAAGCTGGCCGACAACGGCTTGATGTATTCGCAGTGGCACACCACCGCACTGTGCTCGCCGACCCGTTCCACCTGCTTGACCGGCCGCAACCACCATCTGAATGGCATGTCGAGCATCACGGAAACGTCACTCGGATTTCCCGGCGCCAACGGGCGCATCCCCGACGAGTGCGCCACCATCGGGCAGATCTTGCAAGACGGCGGCTGGAGCACTTTCTGGGTGGGCAAGAACCACAATGTTTGCGAAGGCGACGTCTCCGCGGGTGGCAGTAGGAAGACATGGCCACTGGCGAAGGGATTCGACCGCTTCTACGGATTCATTGGTGGTGAGACCAACCAATGGTATCCGGATCTGGTGGAGGACAACCACGCTGTCGACCAGCCGTACTCGCCGGAGGAAGGCTATCACCTCTCTAAAGATCTGGCTGACCATGCGCTACAGATGATCAAGGATCAGAAGGCCGGTAACCCATCAAAACCGTGGTACATGTGGTTCTGCCCGGGTGCCAACCATGCGCCGCACCACGCGCCGCAGGAATACATCGACAAGTACAAGGGCAAGTTCGACGACGGCTATGAAGCCTACCGCGAATGGGTCCTACCGCGGATGATTGCCAAGGGCGTCCTCCCTGAGGGAACCCAACTCACCCCGATCAACCCGATGCCACCGGCGATCGCCACCCCGGCCGACCAGGTGCGCCCCTGGGCCACACTCACCGCCGATGAAAAGAAACTGTTCTCGCGCCTAATGGAGGTCTATGCGGGGTTCTCCGAGTACACCGACGCACAGGTTGGCCGCATCATCGACTACCTGGAGCATAGCGGCCAGCTCGAGAACACCCTCGTCATCTACTGCGCCGACAATGGTGCTTCGGGGGAAGGCAGCCCCAATGGCACAGTCAATGAAAACAAGTTCTTCAACAGCTATCCGGATGAAATGTCCGAGAACATGAAGCTCATTGACA
Organism: Bryobacterales bacterium; assembly: GCA_963772905.1. Classification (GTDB taxonomy): domain Bacteria; phylum Acidobacteriota; class Terriglobia; order Bryobacterales; family Bryobacteraceae; genus Palsa-89. The sequence continues at coordinate 42,055 of CAVYZD010000005.1, forward strand.
AGCTGGGAGGCCCGGACACCTACGAACACTTCCCGACCGGATGGGCAGTGGCCACCTCGACGCCGTTCAAGATGTTCAAACGCTACTCCGAATACTCGGGCGGCACCTGCGATCCGCTGGTCATCTCGTGGCCCAAGGGTATCAAGGCCAAAGGCGAGGTCCGGCACCAGTACCACCACTCCACGGACATCGTCCCGACCATCCTGGAGATCTGCGGGCTCGAGATGCCCAAGGTCTATAAAGGCGTGGAGCAATATCCGCTCTCCGGCGTATCGATGCGTTACACCTTTGATGCGAAGCCGGATGCGCCGACAATGAAGAAGCGCCAGTATTACGCCATGCTCGGCACCCGCGGCATGTGGGAAGACGGATGGAAGGCCTCTGCTATCCACCCGCCGGCTCCCTCGAATATCGGGCACTACGAAAAGGACGAGTGGGAGCTCTACCACACCGACGTCGACCGCGCCGAGTCCAAGAACCTGGCCAAGCAGTATCCTGAGAAGCTTCAGTCGTTGATCAAGGCCTGGTTCGAGGAGGCGGAAAAGAACCTGGTGCTTCCGCTCGACGACCGTACCGCGGTGGAGATCCTCACCACTCCACGGCCCGCGGAGGAACCGCCTCGCGAGCGGTACGTTTACTATCCGGGAACTTCTGCTGTGCCGGAAAGCGCTGCCGTCAACGTGCGGGGACGTTCGTACAAGATCCTCGCCGACGTCGAAATCACCGATCCGAACTGCTCGGGCGTAATTTTCGCTCATGGATCGCGCTTCGGCGGTCACGCGCTATTCATCGCCGACAAGAAGCTGCAGTACGTTTACAACTTCCTCGGCTTCAAGCCGGAACAGAAGTTCGTCTCTCCGGAACTCAAGCCCGGCAAGTATACGCTTGGCATGGAGTTTATCCGGGAGAGTGCCGGTAAATTCAACGAATCGCTGGGCAAGACGAAGCTCTACGTCAACGAAAAGGTAGTCGCAGAGGGGCCAATGCGCGCGCAGATTGGCAAGTTCACGCTGTCAGGCGACGGCCTCTGCGTCGGATACGACAGCGGCGACGCTGTCAGCGAGGGCTATAAGTCCCCCGGGACATTCAAGGGCGGGACGATCCTCGGCGTTGGCGTCATAGTCGACAAGACGCAGTACCTGGACCTGGAGAAGATAGCCGCGGCAGCGTTCTCCGTCGACTAAGCCAGACGTCGCTATCAACGGACCGGCAGCGCGAAGTACGGCCGCCGGTCCGCATTCCCTGCGCAGCCGCGCACGATGAATCAGGAAGCTCAAGCGCGGTCTAGAGGGTCAAGGAAAAACATTATGTCAAAATTTGCCAGGTCATTTTTATGCGGTGTACTCACATTCTTGTTCGCCATGCTGGCGAATGCCCAAGGAGGGCCCGGTGGCGACTCTGTTTGGACCGAAGACCCTTCGGCTTGGAAAGTGGAGATTTATCCGATATATGCTTGGGCGCCGATTATGGGAGCGAGCGTAACGCTCCCGGAATTTCCCAATCTTCCCAGCAGTCCTGATGTTCCGGGCACGCCTCGCCCCTCCGGCAGCGCCACCGGTTCGTTCAATGGTGCCGCGTTCTTCGCATTTCGAATCGAGAAGAGCAAGTTCTCGTTCGATGGCAACGCTCTCTGGGCTGCCGTCTCTGCGGAACGCACAGATCCGTACTTGAAAATAAAGTTGGATGCAATCTACGGGCAAGCGATGGGAGGATACGAAGTGCTGCCGAATCTGTTCCTGGAGGGTGGGTTCCGGCGGATGGCATTGAACATTTCCGCCAAAGTACTGAATTTCGACGAGGTGAGCAGAAAACCGGGGGTCACGGATCCTCTGGTTGGCTTGACTTACCACAAGCCCTTCGGGAGGAAATGGCGGCTAGTCCTGCACGCCGATGGGGGAGGGTTCGGAGTCGGTTCGGACGAAAGTATCGCCGCCGCCGCACGCCTAGACTGGCGGTTCGCCAAGCACTTTGGAACGAGTTTCGGATATGGGGTGCTCCACTTCAAGATCAGCAATACGGTCCTGCAGCGAACCTTGACTCTGGACCAGACACTGAACGGACCGGTCCTTGGGTTCGGTATTTACTTTTGATCGTAGAAACGTTGCCGTCCATGGCTCCCTTGCGCCGGGGCTTGCTGTTACCAGACAATAAAGCTAGAGGCAAAGTTCGATTCCTCAGGTAACGATCAAGACGGGCATTATTGGCCCGGACGGCCGCGAAGAAGAGCTTACCGAAAACCTCTGCGACTACCCCGGCTGTCCAAATTTTGCCACTCACCTGCTCGGAATCTTGGTAGAACTACGCCTGCGCGTCGCAGTTTGCGACGAGCATCTACCCCAGCAAAATCGGATTTGAAGATCCCGGCTTTGGAGCCGCCGAGCCTATTCGTTAGCGGATCGCCCACCGGACCCGGCATTATTTAGAGTCGACTCCCCTCTACCAGTCATTATGTCGTTAGAGCGACATGCAACCCACGACACGCAACGTCCCGTCATCTACCCGGCCGTTCCACCTCCTGTCGAAACCCACGGGAGCCACGTGCAACCTCGACTGCAAGTACTGCTTCTTTCTCTCCAAGGAAATGCTCTATCCCGGCGATCGGTTCCGCATGTCCGACCAGATGCTGGAGACGTACATCCGGCAACTGCTGGAGGCGCAGCCTGCAAATGAGGTCAACGTCGCATGGCAGGGCGGTGAGCCGACCCTCATGGGGCTCGACTTCTTCAAGCGCTCGATCGAGTACGTGGAGAAGTACCGGAATCCGGGCCAGCGCATTCAACATACCATTCAGACCAACGGAACTCTCCTGAATGATGAATGGTGCGCATTCTTCAAGGCGCACAACTTTCTTGTTGGCCTCAGCGTCGACGGCCCAAAGGAATTGCACGACGCCTATCGCGTCAACAAGGGCGGTGCCGGGAGTTTCGACCAGGTGATGCGCGGTTGGGAACTGCTGCGTAAACACGGAGTGGACGTCAACATCCTCTGTACGATTCACGCCGCCAATGCCGATCACCCGCTTGAAGTCTACCGGTTCTTTCGTGATGAGTTGCAGACGGAGTACATGCAATTTATCCCTATCGTGGAGCGGACCACCGAAGATTTTCTGCCCTTGGCCAACCTGGGCTGGGGCGAGCGGCCTGGCGCGGACCGGCCTCTGTACACGCAACATGGCGGGCTCGTCACTGAGCGGTCGGTTGGCGCCGAGCAGTTCGGTCGCTTCCTCGTCGCCATTTTCGATGAGTGGGTACGCCGCGATGTGGGAAAGGTATTCGTCCAGACCTTCGACGTGGCGCTGGGAAGCTGGATGGGACTGCACAGCCTGTGCATCTTCTCGCCCACTTGCGGCGGCGCGCTCGCACTGGAACACAACGGCGACCTTTATTCCTGCGATCACTACGTCGAGCCAAAGTATCTGCTCGGGAACATCGCGCAGACGCCCATGGCGGAATTAGTTGCCTCGGAAAAGCAGCGCGCATTCGGGCAGGACAAGCTGAACAGTCTGCCCAAATATTGCCGGGAGTGCGACGTGCGATTCGCCTGCCACGGCGAGTGTCCGCGTAACCGGTTCATCACGTCTCCGGATGGCGAGCCGGGGCTCAACTATCTGTGCGCCGGCTACAAGCTGTTTTTCCATCATGTCGATCCGGCGATGAAGACCATGGCCAGTCTGCTTCGCCGGGGTCGATTTGCCGACGAGATCATGCAGACGCACAGTCCGCAAGCCGCATCGCATGGGACGGCGGGAACGAGAGTGGGCCGCAACGATTCCTGCCCCTGTGGGAGTGGAAGGAAGTTCAAGCACTGTCATGGGAATACTGCCGACAGAACCGTGCAACAAGGCACCGCGCGACAATAGGTCGCTGCGGGACCGAACTCGCTTGCCGAGGTGATTCCGTGAAGACATTACTACGTTCCATCGTGATTTCGGGTTGCTTTGCGACGGCTTGGGGGCAGGCTCCCGCGCCCGGGTCAAAGCCTCCAGCACAGGCGGTTGACGCCAAGCCCGCGGCCGAATCGGCGATCACAACTTTTTCGACGCCACTCGACAAGCCTTACACCGGAGATCTCGACGGGATGGTGAAGCGGCGGCTAATCCGAGTGTTGACGCCGTTCTCAAAGACTGGTTTTTTCGTCGACAAAGGAGTGACACGTGGGTTGGTCTATGAAGCCTTCCAGCAGTTCGAAAAGGACCTGAACCTGAAATTGAAGACGGGAGAGCTGAAAGTGAACGTGGTGCTGATCGCCACCAGGAGGGACCAACTGGCCGAGCGTTTGTTGGAAGGCAAAGGCGACATCGTTGCTGCCAATGCTCTGATCACCGAAGAGCGGCTCGGGCAGGTGGACTTTACCAAACCGACGATGGCGGGGATTTCGGAGCTGATCGTGACCGGACCTGGGGGCCCTGAGATCGCGAGTATGGACGATCTATCCGGGAAAGAACTCTACGTTCAGAGGTCGTGGGCGTATTGGAAAGACATGGAAGCCCTAAATGCCAAGTTCGCACAGGAAGGGAGGCCACCGCTGAGGCTTCTGGAGGCGGCGCCAGAGTTGGGGACCGAAGACATGATGGAAATGGTAAGCGCAGGGATCGTGCCGGCAACCGCAGCTCATGATTACCTGGCGGCTTTCTGGTCGCAGGTGCTTCCGAATCTGAAATTGAACAAAGCAGCGGCGGTGAAAACAGGCGGAGAGATCGCGTGGGCCATTCGGAAGGACAGCCCGCAGCTGGCCAAGGAGTTAAACGCGTTCATCGCTAAGTATCCTCAGAGCTCGGCGCTGGGGTCGGTATTGCTGGCGAAGTATTTGAAGAATACTAAATTCGCCAAAGCCTCGACAACTCCGGCTGAGCGGGCGAAGCTGGAGGCCTTGAAGCTGCTGTTCCAAAAGTACGGCGATAAGTACGGGATGGATTACCTGCTAATGGCGGCACAGGGATACCAGGAGTCGGGGCTGAATCAGTCGGTGAAGAGTCCGGTTGGGGCGGTTGGGATTATGCAGGTAATGCCGCCGACCGGGGTCCAGATGAACGTGGGGAACATCCAGGAGTTGGAACCAAACATCCACGCGGGAGTGAAGCTCATGCGCACGATGATGGACCAGTATTACGGCAAGGAGATGGAACTGACCCCCCTTAATAAGGCCTTGTTCACATTTGCGGCGTACAACGCGGGGCCGGGGCGAATATCGCAGTTGCGCAAGCTGGCTAAAACGCGGGGGTTGGACCCGGACATCTGGTTCAATAACGTGGAGGTGATCGCGTCGGAGAAGATAGGCCGAGAAACGGTAACCTACGTCAGCAACATCTACAAGTACTATCTGGGTTACAAGCTGATCATGGAACAGAGTTCGCAGCTGGGAAAAGTCAAGGAAGAGTCGAAGGGCGGCGCGACAAATAAGTAAGGAAAATGATGCCAAGAACTTTCACTATCCTACACACCAACGACATGCATTCCGCATTCATCGGATTGGGCCCCGCCCAGGATTACAGTCCGTCGACTCTCAACGACGACAACACGCGAGGCGGGATCGCGCGCCTGGCCACTTTAATCGCAACGAGAAAGGAAGCGCGCAAGGAACAGGGGCCAGTGCTGGTCCTCGACGCAGGGGACTACAGCATGGGGACGCCATTCGGCGCCGCGAGCCGGGAGACTGGCGGCGAACTGCAGTTGATGTTCCGAATGGGTTATGACGCCACTACGTTCGGGAATCATGATTTCGACCTTGGCCCGGACGGCTTGGGCCAGGCCATCAACGTGGCTTCCAAAGTCGGCCGCGTCCCCGCGATCGTCGCCTCGAATACCAACTTCACGGCGAATGACGCAACGCTGATCGATCTCCAGCGCCTGGCGAAGGAGGGAGTGATCCGCCGCCACGTCGTGATCGAGCGCGGCGGCATTCGGTTCGGCATTTTCGGTTTGCTCGGCAAAGAGGCCCAGTTTTACACGACGGGCGCGGGTGCGATAGCGTTTTCCAACGCCATCGAGGCCGCCAAGGAGATGGTGACGGTTCTACGCGAGACGGAAAAGGTAGATGTGGTGATCTGTCTCAGCCATGGGGGGGTGGAGAGAGAGAAGGACGGTTCCTTCAAGGACGGCGATGATGTGCGCGTAGCCAAGGCCGTGCCCGGTATCGATATTGTGATTGGCGGCCACAGCCACACTGAGCTCAAGGAAGCCATCATAGTCAACGGTCGTACGCCCGTGGTCCAAACTGGGGTATCGACACAGAACCTCGGAGAACTTGTGATGACGTTGGACGCGGGAACCCTGAGAGTCGAGTCGTATCAACTCCTTCCGATCGACGACACAATCGCCGGCGACCCGGCCATCATCAGCGAGATCGAAGCTCTCAAGAAGACCGTCACTGAGGTTGTGTTCGCATCGCGCGGGTACAGCATCGATCAACCGCTGGCAGTGGCGCCCCAAGACCTGCCTAACACATTCACCGATATCGCCGGCGGTACAATTCTGGCGAACCTCGTGACCGACTCTCTTAGATCTGCCACGAAAGCGGACATCGGATTCACTGCCAACGGAATGATGCGTGCGCCATTGACGCGGGGGAAATCAGGCGTTCAAACGGTCTACGATGTGTTCGCCTTGGCACCCCTAGGTGCTGGAGTCGTGGATTCCACCGCAGGAAGCGCCCTCGTTACGGGTTACTTCACGGGACAGGAGCTGAAGAATCTGCTCGAGTTTTTCCTTGTTGACAACCCCGCCCACCCCGGCGAATACTTTCCACGTGCTTCTGGTATGAGGTTCCGCTACGATCTATCGCGGCCGAAGTTCGACGCCGTAACCGCCATCGAGCTCGGCGACTTCGATCGCGGCTACCGCGCCATCGACATTAGCGGGAAGGACCGGCACCTGTACAGCGTCACCTGCCCCTTGATGCTCGGCATAATTCTTGCCGGAATCCCCAAGTACACCAAGGGTAAGCTGCCTCTGGTTCCCAAGAACAGAGAGGGCCAGCCCCTCGAATCAAAGGTTGAAGCACTCGACGCCCCTCGTAACGGCACGGCCCACCTGCTGGCGCCGCCGGGCACGATGGATAAACGGAGCGTAGTCACCGGGCAGGGAGAACACGCCCTTCACGAGGTCAAAGAATGGCAGGCGATCATGGATCACCTCCGCAACCTGCCGGTCAGGAATCCGGGCGAACTGCCCACGATCCCGGTTGATGAACGGGCCGCGGAGATCCGCGCGATTAAAGCGAGCTGATGAAGCACGGGCCTTGGGAACGTACTACTCAACTTAGAATCGAGGCTTTTATGGGACGAGAAACACTCGCCATGGCTTTGGTAATCCTTCTTGGCGCGATCACGGCACCTGCTACCAAGGCGGACCAGCCTAGCCCGATCCCCCTTAGCGTTACAGATCCCACCGATGACGGCTCCAACAACCCGTCTGGGAAGCCGGAGCCCCAGGACGCAGTCTGCAAGCCTTCTGTGTTACACGGCATTCTGGAGGACCAGAAAGACATCTACACTGCTCCCTTTCATCGCCGCAGCTTCAAGTGGGATCTGTTGTTCTTGGGTGCAACGGGAGGATTGATCGCCGCGGATAAGCATATCTCAGGCGCGCTACCAAGCAATCACACCGCGCTAAGCAGTTCGATCTCCGACATCGGTCTCTACTCGATGACGGCTTCCGTTACGGGCATCTGGCTATCGCACTATAAGACCAACAACAGTCACGCCCGCGAAACCGGGGTCCTCGCAGCCGAGGCGGTTGCCAGCACCGCAGGCGTGTACGCGATGAGTCAGTTAATCGCGGGACGAGAGCGTCCCACCGAAGGCAACGTAAGCGGCCAATTCTGGCAGCACAACGCCTTGGGGAGTTCCTTCCCCTCTGGGCACTCCAGTTTCACCTGGGCAATGGCCAGCGTACTGACTCACGAATATCCCAAGCCGTGGGTACGATGGCTAGCCTATGGGACGGCCACCACCGTCTCCCTGGCCAGGACCACTGCGCTCAAGCACTTTTCAGCCGATGTAGCAGTAGGCGGGGTGCTTGGCTACCTGATCGGCCGGCACACTTTCAACGCACATTGCGTGCCCGGTCTGAGTTCAGCCTGCCACTCATCCAAGTAGGTCCTGTGGCGCCGCAAAGAACACAAGTCATCTCAATTTCTTCTCGCGTTCCGGGTTCGTCGGTTCATGGAATGGGAGATCGACCGTAATCGGACTGTGGTCGGACATCGGCTCAGGAGTAGCGTTGTTCAAGTCGCTAAGGGTGCGCGCGAAATAGGGTGCAAGGACGTTGGATCCCTTCAGATCGCGCGGAGAATCGAGAGCGGATTTCACAAAGATCCAGTCGAGCTTGAATTTGGCCAATTGAACCTTCCCCCATTTGAGCTCGGTTGCGAAGGTAGGAGCGAATCCTTTGCGGGCGCGCTCATTGGAGTCGGCCAGAGTGCCAGACACTTCGTTGACGGTTCGTTCGCGCATTCCCCGGAAATCGAAGGCCCTTCCATCAGCGAAGCGGAATTCCTCCACTGTCTTGAAGAGGCCGTGTTCCAGGTTCGCGTGCAATCCGGGAACGTTCGCCGAGGTCGGATCGACCCGAGTCTGAATTCCGGCCAGTTTCATTAGCGTTTTTGCCCCGGTGTACGCAAAACCGACCCCGGTCGTCCATTGGACGCCCTTCGTCGCCCAGAAATCCGCGCTCCCGAATCGCTTGTACATCATGTTCGTTACATTCGTGGGGGTCGCGTCCGTGCCGGTCGTGTTCAAATCACCAGCCACTACGACTGGGTTGCTTGTGTCGCGGATCGCGTTCAGCAACTCCACCATCTGTTTACGGCGGATTTTAGGCTTGGTCCTGTTTTCCAGGTGCGTTGCGGCGATGGTGAGTCGTTGCCCGGATATCTCCGGGACGTCAAGCTCGACAAACAGGGTCGTCCGCCCACCGCGGCGCGTCTCACGGGCTAGATCCTCTCCCACCAAAACAGCGGCCTTCCGTTTCGCCTTTTCGAGCGGCCTGATCTTACTTTCCTTGAACCAGTCATAGCCAACTGTGAACGGGATCAACCGCGCCGAGCGAATAGGATAACGCGACAGGACAGCGGTGCCGTGTAAAGCTCGTACTCGATCTTTATCCACTCGAAATTGTTCCAGGAGCTCTTTGCGAGTCTGCTCGTCTTCCCGGTCATCAAATGTGTCTGTCCCCAACTGCTTCGAATCGATTTCTAAAAACTCTACGCCGTAAGCCCAATTCATGTTCAAGGTCTTGGCTAGTTCCCGGACGACTTCGCGATATTGGGAACGCTTCACGCCCCAGTCCACTTCGTTTAGAACCCACACGTCCGCGTCCCTCAGAACGTCGATTTGTTGCGCAACCTTCTCTAATTTCACTGCTCTTACGCGTTGGCCGGCATCGGTGGCCTCCTTTCGATCGGCCTCCGCCTTGGCGAGGAATCGGTCTCTGTCCGTTATGAACAGTTGTATGTCATCGAGTTTCATTCCGCGCTCAATATTCCAAACGGCCACGCGAAGGGAGGGGCCAAGCCCCTTTATCTCTAAGGGCTGGGGTTTCGCCCCGTTGTAGTAAGCCTCATTGTTGATGAAAGGCGTTGTGGTGATGCGGTGGAGTTTTTCAGCCAGCTCCGGACTCATCTGCTGGTCCAGGCTTAACTGGACAAGCTCGTCGTACGAAAATAGCGCAGGCTCCGAGTCCCGTACGTAATCCTGCGCTCTCAGAGATGGTATGTCAGCCAGAGTGGCGCCTAGCACGCAAGAGAGAATAATCCATGATTGTTGTTTCATATGGCCTAAGGATCATGATGAAGATTCCAGACCGCTGATCCAAAACATTTTGAGCCCTCACTTCTTTGTCACCGGGTATTTCTTGAAGATATTTGTAGCGGCCTTATCAAGCTTCGTGCGGATCTCTTGCGGCTTCAGGTCTCGATTGGGCAAACTGTCGCTTACCATCGCGAGCCACGCGGATTTCTTCGTCTGGGTATCGATCAGATTGATGTAGAGCGAGCCCTGCTTATTGTACCGGCCAATGGTGGTAATCGGACCTCCGACCGCCACGACGTCACCCTGCGAAACGACGATTGTGGAAAAGAACACCGCCTCCAGTTGTGGCACCGATTCTGTCAGCACGTAGGCCTGAATTTGAAGATCGCCGTCGTCCGCAACTTCATTCAGACCCCTTTGTGAAAGCTGCCGTCCAACTACCTCTTTCAGGACTGGAGCCGCGGGATGATTCTCATCCACGCCTAACTTGGTCAGCACACGCGGCGGTAACCACTGGTAGGTTTTGTACCGGGCGAAATCGGCCTTCGGATCGGTGTAGGCCTTTACGCTGCCGGCAAAGAGCGGTGGCATCATGCAGGCCGAGATCAGTACCATCAAGCTCGAAATCCAGCGGGAATTTCTCATAAGTGTCGTTTTGCGCATTTACAGGGCCTCCGTTTTAAGCCCGCCTGGCATATCGAGATGATTCGCGGCTCGGCAAAGATTTGGTCGGTCGTCTACCTGCTGAGGTGGATCACCGCAGCAGCGGCGCGACCTTCTTCGTGGTCATCCTTGAGGGCACCTTCGGCGGTCGATTGAGCACGCGCGTTTTTGGAAATCACTGCGAGCGCCTGGATAGCTTTGCCTCTAGTCTCGTAACTCTTGTCCTGGGCGCCACCCGACAGGATGGTCCAGGCGTTCTCGACGGGCGTTTGTGCTTGTGTGAAGGCTGCAAACGCGGTAGATGTCACGACTCCCAGGATTTTCATGATGATTGCTCCAAAGCTCAGCATTCTGTGCGTTGCCAAACGACGATACATTGCTACAACTGAACGCGCAACAGGCTGCCGCGATAATCTCCTGTTACCTTGTCGGCTCATGGGACGCGATGTGAACTGGCCGCGGCTCGACTCAAAATTTCGCGCCGAATCATTCCTTCGGTGCCTTTGGATAAAGTAAACTAACCTGGAACTGGACCGTCCAGGCGGGGTAGACCGAAGCATATGGGCGAACCGAGCTGTAGAACGCCTGGACTTTGGCGTTGACTGGCTGCTTTCCAATGCGCATGATACGGCCGAATCCACCCCCAAATGGAACCTGCCACCTGTCTCCACTCGGCGCATTCCAGTTCGCGGTTACAACCGGCGTACTGGTTAGGTACCAGCCTTTCCTGGTGTTATAGCTCACGAAGTATTGGAGCAGGAATGCGTTCACAGCGGGACTGTTCTTGTCGCCGGCGAACGACCAGACGTTGCTCACGAGCGTGCCAATGGTCCACTTGTTCGGCTGAACGAGAACTACAACGGAAGGGCCTGCGCTCCACTTGCCATTCCCGAGCGCACTATTAGTCTCAGTGCGAAGCGAAAAGGTGGGTCCGGCTCCCCAGAAAATCTTTCCCCTCGCCGGCACAAGGAAGAAGGTGGGGTTTAAATCCCCGAAACCGCTGGTCCCCAGATTTGGTGTCGTGACCTGGGGTTGGAAGATCACCGGCATAATGACACGTGTGATGAGGTTCCAGTTATTGTTGAGTTGCGTCGGGATCACCGGTTGGACGAGCAACACATTCTGGACCCTGTCATACGGGCCGGCGGGGAAGTTGATGCTGTTTTGGAATGGAACGCTGATTAGGTTCGCAACCGGATTCTGGGTGGCTTTAGCCAGAGACTCCGTGCTTGCTTCCTCTCCTTCCGGTTGTTGAGCATGGACGGATAGGACCGCGGCCAATGCGAGCGCCGCAACACGGAAATTCGTCATAACGAACACCTCTGGTCTGGACAATGTAATGCGCCAAGCGGCTGACTCAGAATGTTTGACCCAAGGTATGGCGATGCCGCAGGAAAAGCCGGCTGACAAACCAGTAAGAATCCGAAGCAACTTGACGCCAACTTCCTGAACCGGATACTTCAGCAAAACCAGAGGCACCAGCGGCGCGATTACGCATGCACCAAGCTGCATCAGTTGCCTGGTTCCCACCGGAATCCATCGCAGGTTGCGCACGACATTCAGGCTGTTGGTCAGGTCTGCCAGCGATTGCAAATCCCCGGTGCCTAACTGCGACTCTCCGGTCGCCGCTTCGTCACGAATCCACTTATTGTCAAACGCCTTCACATAGCGGGATGCCATGCCCATGTATTCGCTCATTCCGACAGCGCGGCAGATCCAAAGCTTATGGGAGAACATGAGGAGGGGGGCAATGAACAGCGCCGCAATGAGGAGCAAGACTATCGCAATCCAGCCGTACAAGGCCTCAAACGCCATAGCTCCCGAAGAGATGTCTTCTGCAAATTGTGCGGAGCAAACTGCCGAGATCGCCAAAATCAATGGAAAGAAATTCTCGTGCACAATCTCCAGGTAGCCCAGGCCCGCCATCTCGTCGGAGTGAGTGGGGATCATGTCGAGATCGAGTTTTTGCACGCACCAGAGGAAGTACCACCAAAGACCCAGTCGCCAAAGCCAGCGCAGTAGTAGAAATCGAAAAAGCGGCAGGCATAAGCCGAGATACCAACCAGTGGCCCAGGGTAGTCTACTCCCAGCCGAGTGAAGAATCGACACCCAACTCCCGGTCTTGCCCGGCAAGGGAACGATCGTCTCGATCAGGGGTAGAGCGAACGCCGTTAGTAAAAGGAGCCCTTCCGGCAGCCAGGAGTCACTCATCTTTCTTACCCGGTGAATGACTGATTTCAGGGCTGGCAACGAGTCTTCTGGTACCAGACCGGAACGCACAATGTAGCGGGCGAACTCCGCCATTTCCGGAACCACCCACGTTTCGCACAGAAACATTAACGGGATTGCCGCCAAGAAGCGGACATGGACGCCAATGAAGGAAAGTGAGAACAGCTTGGGGCCGAATCCTTCCAGGAAGGTAAGCAACACCAGAACAACCCAGAGCAAAAGACCGATGCTGACTCCCAGTCTGAGTGTGTTCGATTCACCCCGCACCAAACCCAGCCGGCATCCGAGCCGCTGCAATGGGCCGCCAAGCAACGAGAGCTCCTCGATCTCCTCGGTTTTTCTCATCAGGCCTAACAATCGAAACGCCTACCCTGCGTGCGATGAAGATGCTCCTTCGGCTGCTCCAGCCTTAACTTATTTCTGCATTCGCCTCGGGTTCAGGTAGCGCGCACGTACGCCGCGCGGCGTCGGCCGGTTTTGTGGACCAGAGTGCCGTAGCCATTGGTTCCACAGTGCTTCGCCAGACGCTCCCGCAGTTCAGAGCGGGCACGCATCAATCTGGACTTGGCGGCGTTTGAGAAAGCCACGGAACTGGACCCGGAGTTGGTTGAAGCACGCATGCACTTAATCATTCCTTATTTAACTGCGGCGGGTATGCTGGTTCCCAAGTCGTCAGCGATGAGTCTGCGAGGGCTTGCATTCCCTCGTGAAACCTTCTGACGGCTTTGCAGCTAACTCTGCAACGACAGGGCATGGCCTGAAACGATGGAGCATGCCGCCATCCATTTCCCCGCGGTTCGGCTGATGGCTGCCGATGTGCTCACAGAAACTGGCCAGATTCCAGCGTCGTAAGTCAAGTTCAACAGTATCTCCAGTCCTCCACCTTCGAATGTGAACGTCGGCCGCTCGAAGGCTGGATTGCGAAAGAGACGGCTCCGCAGGCTGTCAGTCATTGCGGGGAGCCGTTGAAAACGGACTTTCTAAGGAATCTTTTGCTTACTGGGCAATGACGAGAACCAGCCGACTTGGAATCGCGCGGCGTCTGCTGACAGCTCTTCGCTGTTGCCTCCCCCAGGCGGCCCAGTGAGCGAAGAAATGAGTCCCTGCCAGTTTCGCTACATCATTCTATGGTGAGATGAGATTTTAAGGACGGTCTAAGAAGAGGTCCACAATGAAAATAATTCGCCTGATTCTGCCGGTGTTGCTGCTGGCAAGTGCCGGTTTCGCACAACAGGTTTGGGACAAATACTACCCTAACGCGGACTTTTCGAAATACAAGACGTATAAGTGGGTTCCCATCGAAAACACCACTCAGCTCGATCCGCTAACGGACCAACAACTCAAAGCAGCCGTCGATGCCGAGTTGGCAAAGAAAGGCTTAATCAAGACCGAGGGGCCGGACGCTGATCTCCTTATTGGGTACCAGGTGGCCTTCAGAAAGCCAATGGAATGGAGCGCCTTCACCGAGCTGCCAGGACCTGGGATTTACAGAAACGAAGCGAGCCGATGGGATCCTCTATCCAGGCCCATCGGGACAACGACCACAACCGAGACCCTCCGCACCGGTGATTTTGGATTGGACATCTATGATGCCGCCCAGCGACAGTTGGTCTGGCGGGGCGACGCGGCCAAGACAATCGAGGCCAATGTGAGTCCAGAAAAGAGGAAGAAGAACATCGAGAAAGGCGTCGCAAAGCTGCTGAAGAACTATCCGCCGAAAATTACAAAGTAACCGGTATTTGAAGCAAGGAAGGGTTATGCAAGCTTCGTCCGGCTCCTCGCCGCTGCGCGTGCCTCGAAGAATCCCGTCGAACGTCGGTCCCTTGTTTGGCCCTCTCGCACAAGTGACGGACTCAGGAGAGGAGACAACTCATGCGCAAGCCCGATCTAATCGTCATTTTTCTAGCTGCGATCCTCGGATTACTCGGATACTCGCAGCAAAGACCGAAGATCATACATGCACCGGCTTCAAACACTGATCCTACGTCTGGGATTGACATGTATCGCAGCTATTGCGCCGTATGCCATGGCCTCGACGGAAAAGGCAACGGTCCCGCGGCGCCGGCGCTTAGGCAGAGACTACCTGACCTGACGCTATTGAGCAAAAAGAATGGTGAGCGGTTTCCGCGCTTCCACGTGTCCAACGTCATAATGGGCGATGAAGTCATCGCAGCCCACGGATCAAAGGAGATGCCGATGTGGGGAGACGTGTTTCGCGACTTGAAGCGTGACGAAGCAATTGTTAAGCTCCGGGCTCACAATCTGACTCAGTATATTGCGTCCCTTCAGGAGAAATAGGTCACCAGACGCTCCGAGGATTCAGATAAGAGTCGGCCGGCTGGACAGCCACGGTTGCCAAAATAATCCAGTTGGTCGGCATTTGAGTCGAGGTGTGGGCGGGTGGCACAAACACGGCATACACCCAGTATTTTGAAACCGCTCATCGCTACCCCAATAGCAGAACGGTAGGCTTGGAATAGTCGGCGAGATACTCTGCGGTTGCATTACAGTAGTATGCATCGATGGTTCAGACGCGGTTGTTACACCGCCGGTTGGAAGGAGATGTCCGGGATGCTCATCACAAGAAAAGCCATCGGGCAAGTCTGCTGTTTCTTAGTTGCCTTATTTGTGAGTCTGGCGCCGGCGCATGGGTAGAGTTATGATATCACTCCCTTGGTGGACCCCCGTTTCGGCACAATGCCCCTGGAGCAAGGGGGAACGCCTAACTTTATGCTTTTTTATGCGCATATGCGCTTGTCCCGAAAGGTGAGATTAATCGTTTGACCCGCCGAGGTGGAGGTTGAGATCAACCCGGCAATCTCTCCCAGCGAGTGTCTTCCCTTCCGCGTTCAGGTAGCGCGCACGTACGCCGCGCGGCGTTGGCCGGTTTTGTGGACCAGAGTGCCGTAGCCATTGGTTCCACAGTGCTTCGCCAGACGCTCCCTCAGTTCAGAGCGGGCACGCATCAATCTGGACTTGGCGGCGGGGACGCTGATTCCCAGGTCGTTGGCGATGACTCGCATGCCCTGTCGTTGCACATCCCGCAAGACCAGAACCTTCCGCAGCAGAGGAGGAATGCCACGGATTTCCTTCATCAACACCACTGAAACCTCTCCGTCTGCCACCGCATCCTCGGGGAGGGCCCGCTGATCGATTACCTCTAACCGGAACGACGATTCGGAATCGAATTCCTCATTCACTGAGATTAGCGGCGCAAGCCTCGCCTTGCGCAGCCGCATCAGACACTCATTGGACACGATGCGGCTGAGCCAAGCCCGAAAAGATCCCTGACCTTGGTATGACCCAAGATGCGTCCACGCTTGCATCCAACTCGTCTGGACTTCGTCTTGGGCGTCGGCCCGATTCCGCAGGATCGAATACGCCTTGCATAGGCAGAAGTCTTTATGACGCTCCATCAGCAGGGAGAACGCGTCCTCGTCGCCACTCTTCGCGGACTCGACAAGAATGTCATCCAGGGGTGCCGCGGCGAGCTGAGTTTCAGAGTCGTTTGTCGCACTTTGCTGTGATCGAGCGGGGTACAGGGCGGTGGAGGCGGCTGCCATTGTTTTTCTCCTGACTAGTCCGCGACAAAAGCCGCCATACAGTGCAAACGCTGCATGCAAGACTCACGGGCTCAAAGCGGCACGTCGGGCACGCCTGTCTTCCACCGAGGTTCGGTACCGCCGAACTAGTTGAATAGACAGGCAAATGACTATCGCCCCAAGATGGAACTGGTATAATCCTGCCTAGTAAAGCTCCTCAAGATGACGAGTGGGATTACCGAAGTCCTTCAAGAGATAGCGCACGGGGACCGAACGCAGGTTGGCGTTCTTTTTTCTCATGTTTATCCCAATCTTCAACAGATGGCAGCGCGACTTTTGAGCCATGAACGCCCCGATCATTCGCTCGATCCAAGCGCGTTGGTCCACGAAGTGTATTTGAAACTTATAGATCAGAACCATGCCACCTGGAAGACCAAGTCGCATTTTTTTGCCGTGGGAGCCCAAGCGATGCGCCGAATTCTGGTGGATCATGCGCGCCAACGGCACAGGCTGAAGCATGGCGGAGAGATGCTTCGGATTACATTGACAGACCTGCATGCCAAATCCCTGTCGATCAGCCGCGATCAGGATGTGCTCGCATTGGCCGAGATTCTCGAGAGGCTGGAGAAAGTGGACCCGCGCCAGGCAAAGATTGTGGAAATGCGTTTTTTTGGCGGCCTCAGTTTGGACGAGACCGCCGAGGCGCTCGGTATTTCACGCAGAACCGTCGCCTACGAATGGCGAGTGGCGCGAGCCTGGATACGCGCCGAACTCATCGGGGCTGCCTCGGCGTGACGATACCAAAGAAGGTATCGATGACCTGCTGCGGCGCACCCACAGGTCCTCGATCATTCCAAAATTGATTGAATCGAAGAGCTCCCGAGGGACATTTTCCCAAGCAGAGTGTGTTCTTTCGAATTACATCCGAGTGGTGCACAACATCAGGATGTTAAGCGAGTCTTCACCCAAGTGTGTGATTTGACGCACCCTGCGCGGGAGCGTCGGCTTATCGAATTGTGCGGCAACAACTTGGAGCTCCGGAGGGCGGTCGAAAGATTGCTACAAAACGACGTCATGGAGAGCCCTTTCGAGGACGATGTCGCCCTGGAAGATTTTGGCCCCGGCTCTCGATACATCCCGGCAACCGACGAGTGGATTGGCAAAACCATACAGAGCTACAAAATCCGGGAATGGCTGGGCGAGGGCGGAATGGGAGTCGTCTACCGGGGCGAGGACCTCCGGCTCAAAAGGGACGTCGCGATCAAGTTCCCAAGCGCTCCCCTGCTTGGCGACGAACTGGAGCGAGAGAGGTTTCTCAGCGAAGCCCGGGCTGCCGCCGCACTGGATCACCCCTCGATTTGCAAGGTTTTCGGCATTGGTGAGACGGCCGGGCGCCCGTATATCGTATCCGCCTACATTGAAGGTGAGTCGCTGGCGGAGGTGATCCGCCGGGGCAGGCTAGCTCCCCTGGCCGCGATTGAGTATAGCGTGCAGCTGGCCGAAGCACTTCAATTGTGCCATTCGCGAAAGGTCCTGCACCTCGATCTCAAGCCCAGCAATGTGCTGCTGGCAAAGGAAGCCAGTGGAAACCTCAGGGCGACAATTATCGACTTTGGACTGGCGCGGATCAGTGGCCGCAACGATCTGATCGCCTCTGGATTGTTGACTGGCACTGTCACCTACGCTTGTCCCGAGCTCGTGAACGGGGAACGGGTCGACCAGAGGGCCGACATATGGTCCCTCGGCGTAATGCTGTACGAGATGCTGGCGGGCCATCCGCCCTTCGAGGCCGACAACCTCGATCGTCTCCTCTATCTGATCTGTCACGAGACTCCCGCTCCTGTTTCGAGCATCTACCCGGGTCTTCCGGAAGAAGTCGATCAAGTACTCGCAAAAGCTCTCCAGAGAGATATTGCGCTCCGCTACCAGGACATGGGGAGTTTCTTGAAGGACCTTCTTGTTCTAATGGACCAGCTATCCCCGCCGATGGCCGAGGCCGCGCACTATACCGAGGCGAAACGAACATCGCCGATTCCGTTCCTCCCGGCCTCCGCGCACCGCGAGCGAGTGAAGCAGATCTTCCACGCCGTCTGTGATCTCGATCCGGCCTCTCAGCGGCCGCGTTTGGAGGAAATGTGCGGGGGAAACCCGGACTTGCTGCGGGATGTAGAAACGCTGTTGGAAAACGATGTCGAGGAAAGCATCTTCGGTGAAGAAACCCGCGTTGCCCCGGTGGATTGGACCGGCCGCAAGGTACAAAGCTATCAAATACTAGAACGTATCGGTGAGGGCGGGATGGGAGTTGTCTATCGCGGCGAGGATGTCCGGCTGAACCGGCAAGTAGCCGTGAAGTTTCTGAACGCACATTTGCTCCGCGACGAAGCCCAGCGAGACCGGTTTCTTCGTGAAGCGCAGGCTGCCGCGGCGCTGAACCATCCCTCGATTTGCGGAGTTTACGACATCGGCGCAGCAGAGGGGCAGCCGTTCATTGTCACCGCCTACCTTCAGGGCGAAACCCTCGCCGCCGCCATCCGTTCCGGCAGGCTGAGTGCTCTTCAGTCGATTGAATACGCGATCCAGCTCGGCGAGGGATTGCAGGAAGCTCATGCCAAGGGTGTCCTTCATCGCGATCTCAAGCCCAGTAACGTGATTTTGACCACGGAAACGGATGGAAGTTCACGAGCCAGCATCATCGATTTCGGTCTTGCCCACATCAGTTGGGCCGGCCATCTCACTTTGCCCGGACTTGTGATCGGCACGGCCACATATGTCTGTCCGGAAGTATTGAAGGGACAGACGAGTGACGCGCGGTCCGACATCTGGTCGCTGGGAGTTGTGCTTTACGAGATGCTGGCGGGCCGCCCTCCGTTCGACGCAGAAAAAAGGGAGCGCCTGTTCGATCTGATCTGCAACGAAGATGCAGCGGCATTGCGGACCATCAATCCAACATTGCCCGAGGATGCCGGACGCATTGTAGCCAAGGCGCTGGAGAAGGACCGTAACAACCGCTACCAGCAGATGGGAGATTTGCTCGCGGATCTGCGTGCGCTCAAAGCCGCTCTTGGAAGCACAGACGGCGCGGCGGTCCGCCAAACCAAGCTACTCGCCTCTGTCCCAGCTGCAAAGTCCAGCGTGCATGTTGCGCCACGGCGCGTCGAGGCCCCACCGCGGAGAGGGATCCGAACACCGCTGCTCGCGGCATCCGTATTGGTGGTTCTCGCACTGACGTCCTGGTTTGCTTGGGTGAGAGTCCACCAGGGAACTGCCGTCCCTAACGTAGTCGCGAAGCGAGTCGCCGTGCTGCCTTTCGAGGACTCGGGCCGCGGCAATGACCGTCTTGACCGCGCTATCCGGGACTCCTTCACCGCTCGATTGGGAGCCGCGCCCTACATACGATTGATTCCGGTTCCGACGGGGAAGGTACCTGCCGATCCGATCTCTCGGCTGAAGCTGGACTATCTGGTGACTGGCTCGGCGCAGCACATCGGAGACGCCCTAAGTGTGACCGTCAGGTTGACTGCGGGAGTGGACCGTGCAGAGGTGTGGTCGACAACGGTGAATTTCCCGTCGTCGGACACACCGAGTGTTCAGAACAAGCTTGCAGTCACGGCCGTGCCGGACCTGTTGGCCAAATTCTCTGTCTTAGGCGATCCGGGCAATCGCAGCGCTCGTCCGATCCGCCACTCGGAGGCTAAGGACCTGGTGGCTAAAGCTCAGTTCAGCCTGAGCCAATACCGTAGCCTTTATCAGCCAGAATTCCTGCAGACCGCACAGACACGGTTCGAAAGGGCCGTGGTTCTGGATCCGGATTTTGTGGATGCGATGGCAGGCTTAGCGCAAACCGACTTAGTGAAGTTGTATCCACCCAACGGGGACCGAGCGAAGTTACTGGCGGATGCAAAATTATGGCTGGACCGTGCCTTAGCAAGGAGCCCCAACGATGCGAGAATCTTTAGTTTATTGAGCGGCTTTTATGTTGAACAGAGCCAACCTCTATCCGGTCTGGCGTATGCCCGCAAGGCCGTAGAACTGGACCCTGCCGGAGGTGAGACTCACCTCCAGTTGGCAACAACTTATGCTGCCTTGGGTTTTTTTGAATCAGCCTTGGCGGAAAACGAGAAGGCTCTCAAGACCGAACTGACCCAAGTGACACCGTGGATGTTCGAAGGGGTTTACCTGCTTACGCTGGGAAAGCTTGAAGAAGCGAAGTGCGCTTGCCCCCTGGGCTGACACAAACAGTTAAGACACTGTTGGCCGTTCGCTGAAAAATGCTCGACCGGCAAAACGACTGTACCGCATACTGATTCCCGGCTGGTGAAGCGGAGGTGGGCTCTGCGGGAGCGCAACCCGCCAAGGAATAGCCAGCCGGAAACTCATCCAGACGATGAGCGGAGGCGCCGACCGCAGTGGTTTGCGCCTCCATCGGCGGATAGATTTCCGGATGCCTTGGAAAACTCATAAAGGAAGTTGCCGCGCAGCGGCATCCTTGTTGTTCGCTTTGAGGTTTCGCTCGAACTCGGCCGGCGGCAGATAGCCCAGCGCCGAATGCAAACGCTTCTGGTTGTAAATCTTTTCCAGAAACTCGCGGATCGAAGCTCGCGCCTCGGCCAAGTCCCGGTACTCGTTGCGAAGGACTTCTTCGTACTTCAGCGTTTTCATGAACGACTCGCAAGCCGCGTTGTCCCAAGGATTTCCCTTGCGCGACATGCTGATGTCGATCCGGTTCGCCTTCAGCAGGTCCGTGTAATCGTTGCTGGCGTATTGGCTGGCGCGATCAGAGTGATGTACCAGACCGGGTGGGACAGTGCGGCGAGTTAACGCCATACTGAGCGCAGCCAGCGGCAACTCGTCTTCCAGCGTGCGGTCCAGCGCCCATCCGATCACACGGCGCGAGTAGGCGTCCAGAATCACCGCCAGGAAAACGAACTCGTCGAGCAATCGAATGTATGTGATATCGGCCCGCCAGAGCTGATTGGTCGCCGTCAGGATCATGTTTCGCGCCAGGTCCGGATAGACTTTGCGCCCGTGGTTGGAGTCGGTCGTGACGACGAACTTCCGCCGCCGCACGCACAGCAGATTGTCTTCCCGCATCAACCGGTAAACCCGTTTCGGATTCACCTGCCATCCGCGCCGCCGCAGTTCGGCGGTGATGCGGGGACGCCCGTAGCTGGGCCATTCCACTGCGACCCGCTGAATCGCGTCCCGCAGATCCATGTCGCGATCCGGACTTGGCTCCGCATCCTGGAACCGGTAGAAGCCGGACCGCGAAACCCGGCCCAACTTCATCATCCGCTCGATGCTCAATCCCCGATTGGCCTTCATTTCTTCTTGGGCTTTCCGGTAGACCGCGGCTTTCCAGTCAACGCCTGCAGCATCCGCTGTTCCTCGATGCGCTGCAAGCACCCCTTCAAAAAATCGAGCTCCAGCGCCTGCTGGCCGATCTTTCTCTCCAGCTCAGCGATCCGCCCTTCGGACCACCGCTGTTTCCCGTTGCCCGGAAACACGTTGCCCGGCCCTTGGCGGAACTCACGCCGCCAGCGGTGCAGCACGTTGGCATTGACTTCCAACGCCCGCGCGACCTCGCCGATGGAAACTCCTTGCTCCAGCCTCCGCACTGCGGCCAGCTTGAACTCCTTGGTGAACGCCCTTCTCGACAACCCCATGACTCAATTCTCCTTTGAATGGATTTTGAGTCTAAACTGCTTGTGTCAAAAATGGGGGCAAGTCCAAAGAATGTCGCCATTCAGGTGCGGAGGTTGGACATGAGATCACCCGCGCTAGTTGGCGTCGAAGGTATCGTGGCGCTCGACCAAGGCAACTATCGGAAAGCTCGGGAAATCTTCGAGGCGGGTGTGCAAAACGGACTATCCCCGAGGGAAACTTTGGAGATCTATGCGGCGCTGGCCCGCGCGGCAGCCGGAGAAACAGGTGTCGGAAGAGCTGTGCTTCAGAAGTCCTCCTCCGCGGGCATCCGCCAGTTGGACACCCTCATCCTGCTAGCCGCCGCCGTTGGCGATGCGGACACGATGGTGAGAATGACTCGAGAAAGTACCAGCTTTAACAGCTATGGTTGGTTGGTCCGAAGAGGCCCATTTGTGAAGAAGATTGCCCGTAAGCCCGTATTCCGCAAACTGGTCGTGGACCTTCACCAAAGCTGGGAAACCAACCTGGCGACAGTCGGTTCGTCCCTTCCAGTCGCTCCAGCTACGCTGCCAACTCCGGACGAGTTTCTTTCCAAGCTCCGCTAAACCACTCCCGCCAGGCTAGAACTGAAATCGCATTCCGATCTGGATCTGCCTGGGCGGCGACGTCCCAAGCAGGTTCGCGGACGAGACTGCCGCGAAGCTCGCGGAGTCAAAATAGTTTTCGGGAAGATCGAACTGCGGCCGATTGAGCAGATTGAACGCCTCAAAGCGAAGCTGGAGCGTTTCCCGTTCTTTGCTGAAGTAAAATCTCTTTGCCAGAGACACATCAACATTGGCCAGGCCTGGCCCGATTACATTGTTGCGGGCAGAGTTCCCAAAGCGAAGCCCCGTGGGAGATGCAAACGCGCAGGGGTTGAACCATGACGCTGGATCGCCAACCTTATCTGCCGCGCTTCCTCCCTGGGATACGGTACGCCAGCAAGCCGGGTTAGGATTATTCATCACCGGGCCGGCTTTATATGGATCTCCCACCACATCGGGCCGGTCGCTTAAATCGCCAGCGGGACCAGGCACCGTGCCGCTTTGATCGATCGATCGCAAAATGGGGAACGGGTGTCCCGAATTCACGGACGCAATAAGGCCGAATTGCCATCCGCCGGCGATACCGCGAACTATGCGATTGCTGCGCGCGAGCGACGGAAGCTCCTGCAGATAGCTGATGGATAGGCGGTGCCGCGTGTCAAAGGTGGAAAGGGCCCGTTCACTCCGGAGATCGCGGGAATTCTGGGGCATATAGGATTCGGCCTGAGCCAAGCCCAAATACAAAGACGAGTCGTCAATCGATTTTGACCACGTGTAACTGGCAAGAAAGCTGGAACCCGCTCGAAATCGCCGTTCCAACCTTGTCTGCATGGATTCGTAGTTGCTGCTGGCGCGGGACGAGATGAATGCCAGAGGTCCGAACTGCGGGAACGGCCGCGGACCTCCGCCCTCGGGAGCCTGATTCGGGTTGGTGGCACCGGGCAGCCGCGTTCCCTTGGAGCCGACGTAGGCAGTCTCCAGCAGGAAACCGTGGCTAAGCGCGAACTGAAGGTTGAGATTCCACTGCTGCACATACGCATCCCGGAGATTAGGGTCAACGAGGTACGCCAATGCCAGGGTAGTCACGGCGGGCTGCTCGATGATGGTGCCAATGGTGGAAGTTCCCGCGCCCGGGTAAATGCTGAGGGACGAGAACGGAGGGTTGAACGAATATTGATCCATTAACGACAGTGCAGCATTGTCGTAATTAATACCGTAGGCGGCGCGAACCGCCATCCACTCAATTCCGGGCGGACGCCAGGCCAGCCCTAGCCGCGGAGCAAAATTGTTCCGGTCGCTGCGTATGGTGGAGGCGGGTAATCCCAAGGCCGACGCTGGTACGAACAGACAGGAGGGCTTGGGGGTGCAGCCGGCTGATTCAGGCCGAAAATCGGGGACCGTCAGCGGCGGGCCGGAGTTGGTGGGAGGCTGGTTGAATTCGTAGCGCAGACCGGATTGTAGCGTGAGCCTTTGGCCGATTCGTATGCTATCGCTGAAATATACGCTCCACGACCAGGTTGTCAGATCGACTGCACTTGCGCCTTGACCAACCAATGCGTTGCTGGGAAGGCCACGAACCAGTTGCTCCAAAGGACTGTAGGTGGAGTTCCCGTTAAAATTCCACAGACCTCGCGAATACAGGGGGGCGCTGCGCGTCTGACTGGAGTGCAAAAGGGAGCCTCCCAACTGGAACAGGTGTTTCCCACCCTGGAACGCTGGCTGAATCGAAGTATTGTGAACTACATTGAACACGGTCGAATTCGAGACTGTTGGAACGTAGGAACCCTCCCCGATGGAGGCGAACCCCACTACGGCGACAGAAGGGTAGCCGTAGTCGATGGGATTGGTGGCAATCGTGGGAAAGCCAAGGGCCGCGTTGTGGTCACGGCCTTGGCTGTCCGGAGTTAGCGAGTATCGAGGGGCGTGCCAGCCGAACCGGGTCTCCATTGCTACGTGAGCATTCGGCGTCTGGGTCAGGCCCACAGCCGCGTGCTGCGAGGACCGCGGGTCTTTTGTAGAAAACCCTGGCAAGCTGGAGAACGTATTCGAAAGCTCGTACGGGTCCACACGCTGCTCATTGAAAAGCGCATAGTGGCCAGCCAGGGTTGCCTTATCGCCCAGCCGGTAGTCAATCTTCGCCAACATTTGGTTGATTGAATCGTGGATCAGAGGAGAGGCCACGAAGGTCCTCGAAGACGGATCTCCCGCTCCTACGTTGGCCAACGGGTAGAGTCCGAGGATGGCCATCCCGGCCGCACTGCGCTCGGAAGCTGGCACCGCTTGAAGCACTGCCGCCCGGTCATCGAGCGAGGGTACAGTGGATTGACGCGTGACGCCTTGCCGGAGTTGTGACCCTTCGTAGGTGACGAAATAAAACGCACGATCCCTAACCAGGGGACCGCCCAGGCTCCCTCCGAACTGGCTTCTGTCCAGCGCGGGCTTATCGGCGCACTCAGTGGCCTCCGATCCAGGCCGGCAAGCCGGCAGGTCGAAGTAATTTCGAGCATCCAGATTCCGATTACGAACAAACTCGAACAAACTGCCGTGCAGGGAGTTGGTTCCACTCTTCAGCACCATGTCGATTTGACCTCCTGACATGCGGCCGAATTCCGCAGGAGAATTGGAGGACTGAACTTTGAACTGATCGAGGGCCTCGATAGGAGGAGCGAGGGAGACCTGATGTAGCCTGGGATCACTATTGTCGACGCCATCCAACAGAAATTGGTTGGATTGCTCCCGGCCGCCATCGATGTTAATGGCGCCACCCTGCCTCGCGGTGAAGGAGCCATAGGTGGGTGGACTGACACCGGGCGCCAGCAATGCAAAGGCAAGGAAATTACGTTGGTTCAAGGGAAGCTCCGCAATTTCCAGGCGGCCTATCACCTGTCCCAGGTTCGCAGTATCGGTCTCCAGAACCGTGGCCCGATCGCCAACATCGACGGAGGTCTTCTGACCCTCTAGAGCCAGGTTGACATCAACGCGGAGAGTCTCGTCGACTTGCAGACTGACGTCGCGGATCGCAGTTTGAAATCCCTGAACTGTGACTTGAATGCGGTAGTTGCCGGGGGAAACGGCCGGAAGAAAATAGTCACCAGCCTCGTTGGTGGCGGTCTTTCGTTCGGCCCCAGTATCCACATTTTGAATAGAGACGTTTGCTCCTGGGACTCCCATCTGGGCGGGATCGAAAACTGTTCCGCTTATAGTGCTCGTTGCGGAATATACAGGGATTGCTGCAAGCAGCGCGAGAATGGAAGCTGTCCCTATAGGTCCCAAATGTGTCTGTTTCTCCCGGGAGCGAATGTCTTCCCCTCCTAGCTCAGTAGAGCGCATACGCCGTACGGCGTTGGCCGGTTTTGTGGACCAGAGTGCCGTAGCCCATTATTCCACCAGTGCTTCGCCAGGCGCTCCCGCAGTTCATGGCGGGCGCGCATCAATCCGGACTTGGCGGCGGGGACCGTGATTCCCAGATTTACGTCAATATTCCGCATAGGAAGTCGCTGCACATCCCGCAAGACCAGAACCGTCCGCAACAGGGCAGGAATGGCGCGGATTTCCTTACTTAGCACGGCGGAGAGCTCTTTTGCACCCAATTCCCTCCTCGGGTAGGTCCCGCTGATCGATCACTTCTAACCCGAAACGAGCCTACGGTATCTGATACCTCATCTACCAAGGTCGGCGGCGTCAGCCTCGCCTTGCGGAGCCGCATCAGGCATTCATTGGACACGATTCGGCGAGCCAAGCTTTAAAAGACCCCTGACCTTGGTACTGTTGCCGCTGAATACGCTGTAGGGAGCGGACGCAAAGTTGTCGAAGTAGTTGCCATCATCCTCCTTATGCGCGCAAAATAAGGCATTTCACCTACCGCCGTGGGGTGAGTCTTATTTCTTATTGGTTTAGCCTGTAATTCGTAGGACTAATCCGCGACATATCTGAGTGAAGGCACACACGAATTCTCCGCCGGAAGGTATTTGGGATTACGGTTCTGTGGCGGGATCCTCAGCCAACGCAGTGGCTTGAAGGGGCGTTGAATTTACGCCTCCCAAAGAACGAGCACTGGAATCATCAAATGAACGGCTATTTCAATAGCGGCCAATCTCGATCAAAATCAGGGTGCTCGCGTTTTCTGTCAATCTCGTCAAGACACACTCCAACGGAACGGCTCAGCCACGCGCCCATGGAATCCTAAGCAGGTAGGCAACTCTTCTTGCGCTATTCCCGGGTTAGCGCCCCTTTAGCCAGATGACGTTGTACGATACTCCGATTGAGCGGATATCGACGCCAACCCGGCTGAGAACGCCGTCGAAGTAAGACACCTTGATCGCCTGACGCGCAGTTAGTCCAATACCGAGCGTAACCCCAGCTCTCGAATTGCCTAAATAGGTGGCCGTATCACGCCCGTCGACCTGGCTTCGCCCTCCGTTGTAGTAGGTCAAGTCACCGGAAAGCCAGATTCGGTGAGGCAGGTCTCGTACAACGTGGGCCTGCAGGCTGCCGAGCGGGATCTGTGTACGCACCGCGTTGCCAGTGAATTGACTGTTTGATGTGTACAGCCAGACTCCGGCGGCTCCCTCCAGGGTCCACTTTCCGATGGCGCGGGAAACCCCCAACTCGGGCTTGAACGCGTAGCGGTTCGTCCCGATGTTAATCTCCTTGTTCGGGTCGTATTGGCCGCTAGGCGTTGTCAAAGTGAGGCTCGCCCCGATGATGGTCTTTTGGTGGTAGCTCGCGTACTCTCTAACGTGCATGGCAGGGGCGCCATGCAGGTTGATCGCAAAGCGGAAGGTTGCATCGGCCAAGCCACTGCGGTAACGATGCTCAGGCATTCCCGCGAGGCGCCCGTCCAAGTTTGCGCTCACATATGGGAGGATCGCCAAGGTCTGTGCCGTGCGCCCCAGCACGCCCCATGTCTGTCCCAGCGCGAGTGTCACGGTGTTGGCATTGACGTGAGTGTCTGTCACCGGCAAGCTGGGATCGAACAGTAGGCCGCCTACGCCGTTGGAGTAGCTGATGCCAACGAAATTGACACCCGTGGGCGCGGGAATGTAGGCGCGGGGTTGCAATTCCTGGCCTGCCAGCCCTGCCGCGAAGCAGCACAACAGCAGTCCGCAGCCTGCACGGCAGTAGATTGACATATCATGGGCCCGTCTTATGGTGCCCGGAATTCGTAGTCTTGATCTGAATCTGCTTGGCGCTCGCATCTAACACGGACTCCTCCAGGAAGTTCGTGCCATCGGCGAGGCTGGAGAAACTTGCATTAACGGTCACTGCGTCCTTGGGCTCGTCGAGATAGGTTGCCACCGCGAATGATCGGAGTTTCTTTGCTGCCGGATCGAATCCGAGGGTGACCTTGTCCCCCGGCTTGACGTAGTCGGTAAACACAACAGCTCCGAGCCCTGGATTCAAGGTCGCCTTGCCCGACTGTAACGCTGCCTGCATGGCCTGTGGATCGGGAGGGATGTATCGCTCCAGAAGGCTACGTACACGGTCCATGTACTCCTTCATCTCATCGATCTTATTGGCCACGATTTTGGCTTTGACTCGGCCCTTGCGTCCCTTCGATTCGGCCGGCGGCGCCGAGCCGATGGGTGTCTTCTGGACTTTGCCGTCCGGACCATACAGGCATGCGTTTTGATTCCGCTTCTTTTCCTCGCCTTTCAGGCTGATCTCGGTGGTTTCAGTCCAGGCATACTGCTTGAGTTGTGCCTGGTTCTGGGCGATGGAAGCCTTTATATCGCCAATGCGTTGCTGGAGTGCGGCGTTGTCTTGTGCGAACGCCGCAGCTGAGGCCAAGCCGGAAATCAATAGAATCTGGCGAATCATAGTACCCTCTATCGTTCTCTTTTAGTTCATCGGTACAGGCGCCTTGAGTGCGAAGATCAGGCGAGACTCAGACGGAACATTCAGCTGCTTGCCCTTAGCGCCAGCCGCGGAAATCGCGCCCACGCCGCCGCCGACCGCTGCCCCAATAGCTGCGCCCTTTCCGCCGCCTGCCAAAGCACCGACACCCGCGCCGAGAGCGCCCAGCCCAACACCTCGTCTGACCGCCTTCTTCGTCTTACTGGTTCCGGTGGCTGCTACCTGGGCGTACTCAGTGGAAGTGCTATAGGCCTTTCCCGCAACATTGATCTCCTTCAAGCGCAACTGGAGATCCTGACCGGACTGTAGGCTGACCACCTCGACGGTGCAGTTCGCGCCGCGGGGAATAGCGATCTCGCTGCCGACTCCAACGGGATCGTCGATGCTGGCCCGATAGGTCGCACCTGCCTTGGCCGTCTTTCCGTCGACTGCATCGATCATGCGCACCGTGACCTGCGTGCCAGCCGGAATAGTGAGAGCAGCAGGTGCAGGCTTCGGTGTGGGCAGCGGCGCGAAGTCGATGCCAGCCACGCCGCTAACGGGATAGGTCTTCTCTCCACCGTCCGCGCCCATGAAGACGATCTCCCTGGAATTTGCGCTTACGAGCAGTCCTTGCTGGCCGCTGCCTTGCTTCAGCTTTAGTACGTCCGCCTGGGACAGACCGGCAGCCAGTATCATGGCCCCGACTACGAAATTGATTCTAGTTTTCATTTTGGTAGGTCTCCTTTTTCCTATTCCACGATTGGCAGACTGGAGAGGATTTGCAGATCCACTAGCCTCTCCATCTGTGTTTCGACCTGCAGCCATTTGGCGGCTTCTTTAGGCGTAAGAGTCTGGCTCAGACGTTGGAAGTACTGCTTCCGGAGTTCCACCCGCTTGGCCTCGAGGTCGATCATTCCGATCGCGATTTTGGTTGCTGTTTCCTGGCTCAATGACGAATAGTTGTCGGCGTACATGCGAATGAATGCGATCCGCTCATCCCCCAGTTTGGTTAGGGACTTGTCGTACTCGTTGTAGACCGGCCAGAACTTGGCAGCGTCGGAAGGTCCGAGCTCCATCATCTCGGTTATGACCGACACCTTGTCTTTCTTCAAGTCCTTTCTCAACATGCTGATGTAAGCCTGCAAATTGGCCTCCTGCGTTTGTTGAGGAGTTGGGGTCTGCGCCACCGCCAGAGAACCCGCCAGGGCGAAGATGCCCAAGCAGGTGATATAGGTTGCAGTTTTCTTCATGAATCAGCCTTCCTTTCTGTTCGGGTCAAACACAGCTCACTACTTGCTGGGCGGGCATTCTTGCGACAGCTTCGCCGCGCCCTTCTAAATGTTGCTTTATCGTTTCTCGGGTTTGGCGCCCGGTTCGAAAATTTGTCCGTCCGGCTGGGGTGATGCGGGCATTGGACGTAAGGCTCTATTTTTTTCAATGCTTCCTCAAACCCCGGCCCCCATGTGCGCCCTCCACCTCATTTCTCCGGATGAGCCTCGTCGTTCCTAACGAGGTCCTGATATCGAAGGCGAGGAGAATTTGAGTCTCCATCGCCTCTCCAGCATCACGTCACTGGGATAACGGTGCCAAGGCGCTAGTGCGGAATGTACGCGATAGCGCCTTGGCCCGCCTTGGGTGCGACCGAGCCTGGTTACATCGACATCTGGAGGTCAAGTTGCCCTATGAACATGCGGTTCGTGCTCTTCGTACTCGCCTTGGTGTCGGCTCCTCTGTTCGCCCGGTCGAAGACCGACGTGATTGTAATGACTAATGGAGACCGGCTTACATGCGAAATTAAGAAACTGGACCACGGAGTGCTTTACGCGAGCTTGGACTACGTAGACGGTACGATCTCCATAGATTGGTCTAAAGTAGAGCGGTTGGAGAGCAATCAAATGTTCTCAGTCGAAACCGAGAGTGGAGTAAGGTATATGGGGACCTTGAAGACCGTGGAAGGCTCCGGAGACCAACCGCGCCAGATCGAGGTCGTGGATGATCAGGCTCCCGGCGAAACCCTGGTCGAACAAGCCAAGGTTGTGGAGGCCGATCAGTTCGGAGACTCCCTTTGGCAAAAATTACACGGAACGATTAGCGCCGGCTTCACTTTCAACAAGACGAACGACTTCACACAGTACAACCTGTCATCGGAGTTGGCGTGGCGGGCCGAGCGCACCGTCGCTCAAGTCGCCTATAGTTCCCTCCTGTCGTCTTCCTCAGGGACAACAACGTCAACGCGCAACCAAGTGGACCTCAAGGTAGAGCGGCTCTTACGTTGGGATAACTGGTTTTATGCCGGCGAGGCCGACTACTTACAAAGTTCCGCGCAAGGAATCTCTGCCCAAACCGTCTTTGGCGGCGGCCTGGGCCATTATTTCAAAAAGACTGGCACGACGCGCATTGCCCTGATAGGCGGCTTCGCAGTCCAGGATACTCAGTACAGCGATAGGCCCAGCCAGAATAATCTGGTGGCGCTAATCGGGGGCGAAGTATATGTGTTTAGGTTTAAGAAGGTCAACCTGACAGTCACACCCGTTCTGCTCCCTAATTTGACAGATCTGGGGCGTGTACGCTTCAATCTGAACGCTCAATACAATATCCAGATCGTTTCCAACTGGTGGTGGAACATTTCGTTCTACGGCAATTGGGACAACCGGGTACCGGTTGGCCTAACTGGCAGCGACTATGGAACCAGCGTGGGACTCTCTTATTCGTTCCACTAGACGGATGACAGCGTTTCGGGCTCATCTCTGAGGCGACAGGTGTGGCCAATCGCGGTCGCGGTCGCTCATATCGAGCGGAGCGTACGGCGAACCAGTGGGGTTGGGTGCCCACGGCGTTGGGTGTTCCGGGAACTTCGCAGCCACCTTGCGCGGTCGGTTTGAATAGACCATTAGCCGGCCACCGGCGATCTGTTCGACGCTTGGTCCGATATCCTATAGTGCATTTCTGAACGAGCGGCTCGTCGAGGGTGCGAGAGCAAGGACTTGACTTGAACGGCTTAAAGTCCGGGGCGCTCATTTCTCTGTCCGAATGATGAGTACCCGGCAAAAGCTGGCGTAACTTTTTTGTACTGAATAGTCAGCGCGAAATGGCGGCGACACGGATAGGATTCGGCGCGGTGAGCTGTGCATGAGCCGGCGCCTGATTGCGTTCACTGCTCAAAAAAATAAAAGAACGAACGCCGCAGGCTCGCATCTTCATCGCAGGGAGCAGATGATGAAGCCGCAAATCGCGTTCACCGTAGTCCTCGCCGGGCAGCCAGAAGAACAGCAAGGTAGGACGATTACATACGGTGAATCATCGGCACGAAGTGCGGCGACGCCAAGCGACGGATGTCGCCAGCTCGATACTCAAGCACCAAGAAACACTAAAACCATGGAGATAAGATTATGAAAAGACAAATTAGCAAAATGAGTACGGCTGCACTGGCGGTCGTATTACTTCTGGTTCCAGCGGCGTTCGGTGACGAAAAGCCTCAATCTGACAATTACTCTGCAGTCTGGGTTGTTACGGGAGGCAGTGCCGGTGGTTCCTCTGTGTCGATAAACATTCACATAAACAGATACAACACGGAGCAGGATATTAAGACTTACGCGGACATTTTGTCGACAAACGGTCCGGCCGGCCTTCGGCGGGCTCTAGAGAAAGAGGATGTCGGCCAGTTTTCTCCGGTTGGACGTGTTGGGACGCCTCTTGCGATTGCCCGCAAACTGAACAAGGGCGACAAGACAATCATCCGCGTGGTGACGTTGCGAAACATTTCCTTCCAGGAGCTCCGAAACGCGGGCCGGTCGGTCGATTATCCTTACACGATGCTCGAGCTCGTACTCGACAAGAACGGTAAAGGAACCGGCACCGCAGTAGGCGCTGCTAAAGTCCAGTTCAACAAGAAAAAGAACATCTACGAGATCGAGAGCTTCCGGCACGGGGCGGAGTACAACAAACTGCTCAATGTCCGGACGATGAATTAGAGGTGCCGAGCCGGCGGGGCACGAATCCAGACTGAGAGGCGCCGGTGGTCGGACGGATCGCGTTGTAGTGGTTACACGCTCCAGAAGACCACCTCTGCTTCCTCGGCAAGCAGAATTATCTCCTCGTCTAGACTTTCGTCCCGTCGGTTTAACGCGGAGACTTGGAAAGAGAGAAGGATTCTGACTGATGCGAGAGGCATCGTCATCCCAAAACCACTTGAAAGCGCCTTATCGGGTCGGAGGATGAGGCCCGAGAAATCCTAAAGGCGGCCGAATAGCGCTCCCAGAGCGTCATCGCTGAAAGCTCGCGGCAGGCCTCACACTCTATGGATGCCGCTCGTCAGGAGGCGGCCAATCTGCTGCGCTCGCAGTTTGAATAGCCGAGTCGCAGACAGCCATCGAAATGAAGCAACGGTTGAACCGAGCAGAGGCTGAAGTTCAGGAGTTCGAACGCCCGGGCGAAGTGTAATTCTGCCCAGGCGGTCTATATGGTGATCGACTGGCCACTTTCAAGCTGATTCCCGGATTTGAGCCAGGCCCCATTTCTAGGGAACTCTATAGTGACCTGGGTCTGCCAGTTCCGCGACGACCGCAAACTTCACGCTCTTGTACAACAATTGGGATAGAACCGTTGCATTAAGCTAATGCGACGACCAATCGCTGCATGCCCGAAGCCGAAGGCATAATTGGTCTTACTCAGCCTGACCAATCGCCCACCCATATTAACTGTCTTGCCCGGCGAAGTCCGATCACCAGCCAATGATCGGCAAGGATGGCCGATCAACCGGGGGGGCATTTTGCTTCGCCACGAACTACACACGGGGGCCGACTCAATGCTGAGCTCCCTCGCCCGAACCTGACGGAGCGTGTCGCGATCCTGCTCGAAGTCGGCCGCTGTGAGGTCGTAGACTTCGTACTCCTTCAAAAAGGCGACGCCTCAAGATGGCAGTCGAAGCTGATCCGAGGGCTACTAGGAGATACGCAATCCTGCGTTGTATACATGTAATATTGCGTATAATGGATCAGAGGAGATTATGGCAAGCATTGTAGTGTGTGCTGAACCCGGCAGTTGGCAGCAGGCGAGCCGCTTTGCGCAGAGGGCGCTCGGCAATGCTGAACTGAAAAGTTTTGAGGCCCTACGGCGCCGAGCGCCGGTTCAACCTCTGCTCGTGTTCTTGACCAACACGGACTATCATAGTCTCCGCTCGCTTCTACGGACTCTGAAGCCGGCCATTCCCGATGTGGTGATCTATTATGCAAATCGCCTTGCGCCGGAGGGGGCCGCCCAACTCGGTAAACTCGTCGGGGAGACGCGTCCCAGTCACACGAGCGTCGTGTTTGACGCGAAAACCGCGGCAGCCTCGATGCTGCGCCATTCGAGATCTTCCGGTTCAGAAAACGGCAGCGCGTCTTCAGCAAGTCGCGCTCGGCAGTTGCGGGAACATTTTGGATTGACCCAAACCGAACTGGGCCATGCCCTTGGTGTGAGCCTGCGAACCGTGCAGAACTGGGAACGGGCCGGAGTAGCCGGGAGCCCGCGCCAGCTGCGGGATCTTGAAGAGCTTTGGACCATTCTGAAGGAGTTGATTAAGGGCTCGGATATTCCAGCTTGGCTGCGATCGGAGAGCGATGCCTTCGCAGGACAGCGTCCGCTCGAGCTTCTGAAAGAAGGGAAAGCTCGCGACATCATCGTCGAATTTCGGCGCCTTCAGGCCGGTGAACCAGCTTGAGGCTAGGACGCGCTGCGCGCAAGCAGCTCGGGGTATTGATCGAGGGAGCCACTTCTCTCAAGGGCGATTTCTTCCGGTCCGTAGCATTCCGGTATTTTCATCCTGACGATGTTATCAGTGGCGATGGGACTGGGCTGCACGGCGGCCGCTTTGTGCCATTAGGCGTGAGAGCTGTGTATGCGAGCCTCGAAGAGGGGACCGCGCTGCGTGAAGTGACGAGCCGCAAGAGTGCTTTGGGTGGCCGAAGCCAGATCAGTGTCGGGGAGTACCCACGGATGACTTATGTCCTCTCTGTGGCGACGAATCGAAATCTTGATCTTGCGGCGACACTTCCAGCGGATCTGGCAAACGTCGTTCGGCTTTGTCTGCGTGGGACGGGCTATTCTGTCTCGCAGGGGTTGGCGGCCATCTGGATTTCAGAAGGTATCGAAAGTGTCGTTTTTCCATCTGCGACAGGCTTCGGCCGAAACGTTGCGGTATATCTCGCAAACGCCGGTGCTGGAAGCGTCATCGTGCACAATCTTGCCGAAGTCTTGGCGGCCCTTCGCCGACCACGTTCTGGGAAAGCGTGGCCCGTAGCGGTGCGCTTCTGACATGCTGCGGCCGGCGTCAAGTTTTTTGACCGCAGCGTTCGGCACTGACCTTCTATGCGAAGGCCAGAAGGTCAGCAACCCACCCAAACTACCCACCCACAGACGTGTTTTGGGTACCTAAATTCAATTTTTTTGCAAATATATTTGGCGTATAATCAAGGTGTTAGACTAAGGCGTACGAACCAGAAGGTCGGGTGTTCGAATCACTCCGGGCGCACCACTAACCGATCGGCTCCTAGTGCACAGGCGTGGCGCTCGCTTCATTGGAGAGCCCGCTGGTCCCTCCGGCATTCACTGCCGCCACCTTGAAGAAATACTCGGTGCCATTTGTGAGACCGGTGTTGCTGAAAGAGGTTGCCGTGACTCCAGTTGCGACCGCAGTTGAGCTCTCAGCGCCCGCGGCGGTTCCACGATAAACGTTGTAGGAAGCGGCGCCGGCGCTGGCCGTCCATGACAGCGTGACTCTTCTCCTTCCGGGCGTGGCGATAAGTCCTGTAGGCGCGGAAGGCGTGCTCACCTCAGGTTGCGCGCTGGTGCTGGCTTCATTCGATAGCGCGCTCGTCCCGCCCGCATTCACCGCCGCTACTTTATAGAAATACGTTTGGCCTTTCGTTAGGCCGGTATTGGTGAACGAAGTCGTGGTGATTCCGGTCGCGATCGGCGTCGTGCTCTCGGCGCCCGAAGCCGTTCCACGGTAGACGTTGTAGGATGTTGCGGCGCTGCTGGCAGTCCATGAGAGCGTCGCCCGTCTGGCTACTAGCGTGACCGTCAGCCCGGTCGGAGCGGCAGGCGGGCTGGGCTTTGGCGCTGCCGGCGTAGCAGAAACCTCGTTTGACATGCCGCTGGTCCCGCCAGCATTTACTGCCGCCACTTTGTAGAAGTATTTCGTGCCGTTCGTCACGTTCGAATCGACGTACGACGCGGCAGTGACTTTCGACGCCAGCGCCGCCGCGCTTTCGCCGCCTGCAGTTGTTCCGCGATACACGTTGTAGGACGCCGCTCCCGTACTCGCACTCCAGCTCAGACTGACTTGGCCAGTGCCCGCGGTTGCACTCAGACCAGCCGGCGCAGGCGGAGGCTGCGTGGTCGAAATCGTAATCGATCCAGCCGATCCGTTCCAGTAATAATTGGTCGCCCAAGTTGAATTGAACACGCCGATGTTCACCGAGTACGTGCCCGTTGCCAGGCTGGCGGACGAATTCCAAGTGTAGGAAAACTGCAGCGTCTGGCCGGCGGTGAAATTCTGACCGGTCCAATAGGTGGTCATTGCCGCATTTCCCGATTTGTCGAACACCTGCAATTCGACGATCGAATTGGAAAGCGCGCCGGTGCCTGTATCGGTAACGGAAACCGCGATGGTAGTGGAAGCTCCCGGCGCGAACGTCGACGGAGTTGGAGTGGCGGAGGAACTGAATGTCAGATTCGAACTCACGGTGATGGCCGCAGCGGAGGAATTCCAACTCCAGGTTTGGAAGGTCGAACTGAAGACTCCAATTTCGACTGAGTACGTACCCGCGAGCGCGGGAACAAGGCTCGCTGAGTAGGAATGCGATTGGCCGGAGGTAAAGCTCTGGCCCGTGAAGTTTTGAGTGAGTGCAGTTGCGCCGTTCGGATCGAGCACCAGAATTTGCACGACGCCATTGGTTAAGGAGTTGGCGGTGTCTTTGACCGTCGCGCTGATCGAAGTTGAAACACCCTGGGTCACCGGGTTAGGAGTTGCGGTCGCCGATGAAGTGAACGTGGGCGGCACAAGCGGAGTCGCGGAGACTTGCGTTGAATTAGGACTCGTACCGGCCGAATTAGTGCCCGTCACCACGTAATAATAGGTCGTGCCGTTGGTGAGACCGGAATCGGTGAAACTGGTCGGGGAACTGCCCAAGCTCGCAACCGTTGCATAAGGACCGCCGCTCGCGATCCCGCGTTTCAAGGTGTAGCTCGTTGCGCCGCCCGCGCCATTCCACGTAAGCGTCACGGTGCCGTTGCCGACGGTGGCCGCGAGTCCGGTGGGCGCGCTCGGAGCTGTTAGCGTGCTGCCCCCCGGGATGACAAACAACGTGATGCTCTGCGAGGGTACCGTAGTCGAGACCGAATTGTTCGCTACGGTCAAGTCGGCCAACCGAGCGATGGACGTTTGGGATGCCGAATTGATCTGCCAGGCCTGCGCTGTCCCACTGGTCGCAAAGTTCGCCAGGCTCACGGTTACCGGCGTGCTGCCTTGCTGCTTGTTGATCACCATCACGGTCAGCGCGCCATCGGAATCGCGCACCGACGCGAACGCCGAGAGATCGTCGGGATTTGCCACGTCCGCCTCCACGCCGGTGTCACCGAACGTGGAGTTGTTCCCGTCGTAATTGCGGTAGATTTGACTCGCGAGATACGTAACATAATAGGTCGTCGGTGTCGTACTCGTGTTGGTGGCGACGGTCCAGCGCGTAGCCAAGTCGAAACCCTCGCGCCCGTAAATGCCGAGCACATCGGCCTGCGTTGTTGCGCCGTTGAGATTTGGTTCGTCGCCCCAGTTGTATTCGGTGCACCCGATCTCGAGTCCCGGATAATATTGGTTCACCATGGCCTTCAACGTAGGAATCCAGTTGATGACGCGGCCGTTGATTCCGATGTCGCCATACCAGGACGGGTCTTGGAAGGTGGGATCCCACAGGATGCGCGTTTCCCGATTGCGATACTGCTGCCCGGAGAGAGAATCATCGCCGCCGTCGGGAGCGCCGTTGTAGCAGTGCACGCTCAAGACATCGATAAGCTGCGTTCCAGTTTGCTGCTTGTAGGCGTAGAGCTGCTGAAGCAACCACGGATAATAGTAAGTTTGATTGTGCGTGTTGTAGTCGGAGTTTGCCGCGCTCGATCCGTTGGCTTGATCGAAGCCGCTGAAAAACATCGCCCACCAGCTCCATTCCTCAGGACCAATGACTTTGGCCGCGGGATCGACGGATTTGATCACGCTCGCGTAGGCCACAATCTTGTCATACAGCTCCTGATAGGTGGTCGGGTTGGGGTGAACGTCGCGATGCGTGGAATACCATAACGACGGCTCATTATCGAGCACGTAATATTTGATGCCGGTGGAAGTTGCCGCGGAGCCAAACGTCGAGACGAAATGTTGCAGCCATCCTTGCTGGATCGTGGCGCTGTTTGCGACGCCGGTGTCGAGCGGATTGTTGCCCGTGATGTCCTTGCCGGTGGCCGAGCTGACGCCGTTGCCCGCATCGGAATTCCACGGATCCGTGGCGGTTTGCGCCCCATACTTCTTCACCGAAAATCCTTCCAGCGTGCTTCGATTCGGCCCGAGGTTCGCGAGGTAGTCGATCATCGGAATAGTGAACAGCGGCTCGGCGCCAGTGTTGGCGCGCGTGGTTGCGACATAGGCGTCGGCGGATCCGGCGGGCGTGCCGCTGCCGTCGGAATACGTCTCGAAATACCAGTCGGCGGCCGCCGAGTGCGCGTCGATCTGCCAGTTGTAGCGGCTGGTGGAGTTTCCGCCCCAGCGATTGAGGGGAGCGTTCAACGTTGTCATGTCGTGCGCGTCCCCATAGGCGATCCCGTAGATGTTGGGATTGATGGCGTGCCGGTTCGAGTTGGCGTCCACGTTCACGGTCGTGGCCGGATTCTGCGCGAAGCCCGGCGCCGCACTCAGGAGCAAGATCGCCGCAAGGCTCACGCGATGGGTCAGCATAATCTTGACCAATCGTAGTTCTAGTACTTCGGGTTATCAATAGACCGAATTGCTTAGAGAGCGATCAAGGAACTTGCCTTAGGAGCGGCTCGCGGGCCTAAACTAGCAGAAGATGACTCTCCATCGCCGCAGTTTCATTCGGGTCGCGGGCATGGGCATCGCGATTATGGCAAAGGCGCAAACATCCACTCGATCGGTTCAAACGCCGGTCCTCGACATTGCGTATGAAGAGACGGGCAATCCGCAAGGTTTCCCCATCGTTCTCTTGCACGGTTTCCCTGACGACGTCCGAGCATTCGACAACGTTGCGCCGCCGCTTGCGAAGGCCGGCTACCGAGTGCTGGTTCCTTACTTGCGCGGCTACGGGCCCACTCGGTTCCGCGATCCGGCGACTCCTCGCATGGCCGAGCAGGCGGCGATCGGGCAGGACTTGATCGATTTTGCCGATGCTCTCGGCATCAAACAGATGGCCCTGGCTGGCTACGATTGGGGCGGGCGCGCGGCGTCCATCGCGACGGCTTTGCATCCTGAGCGCGTGCGTGCAGTGGTGATCATCGGCGGGTACTTGATTCAGAATGTTTTCGCTCCCCCTCGGCCCGCGCCGCCTGAAGTGGAACGCGAGTTCTGGTATCAGTGGTATTTCAATACGGAGCGCGGGCGTGCGGGACTAGCTGCCAATCGGCGGAGCCTGTGCAAGCTCTTGTGGCAAACCTGGTCGCCCGGTTGGCATTTCAGCGACGAAGAGTACGATCGCACCGCGCCTTCGTTCGATAATCCCGATTTCGTGGAGGTGGTGATTCATTCCTATCGCCACCGGAACGGGAATGCGCCGGGTGATCCGCGATTCTTGGCGATGGAGCACGAGCTTGCGAAACGTCCGCCGATTGCTGCGCCATCGATTCTGCTCTACGGCGCAACGGATGCGCTGGTACACCCTTCTGCCGATGTGACGCCGGCCGAGCGTGCCGTCTTCCCTGCCCTGGTCGCGCGGCGCGTCATTCCAGGCGCTGGGCATTTTCTGCCGCGCGAGAACCCCGAAGCGGTTTCGTCGGCGCTGTTGGAGCTGCTGAAGAGTTAGGCGCTGCGAAACATGTCGAACGGCTCGAAGTCGCCGTTCAGCAGGGGGCGAGTGTCCTTGAGTCCCAGCCATCCCGCGATCATGGTGGCGTAGACTCGCCGAAAATCCGTGGTGTAAACCAAATTATCGCCCGCGTCCAATTTGCTCAAGCTCGGCACGGTCCCATATTGACCGCCCTTCACTTGTTTTCCGGCGACGAACATCAGGTTGGCTGCGCCGTGGTCGGTTCCCAGATTGACGTTTTCGGGAGCTCGGCGGCCGAATTCCGAGAACACCATGACGACAACATCGTCGGCGCGTCCGATCCGCTCCAAGTCTTGCAGGAACGCCGTGACGGCATCGGAAGCGTACGTCAACAAGCGCTTGTGAGTATCGTTCTGAAAAACGTGCGTGTCGAATGCGTTGTTCCGATAGGCGGTGTAGTAAAGGCGCGTGGGCATGCCCGCGTCGATTAAGGCCGTGACCTTCGGCAGGTCGAGCCCGACTACGCCGTAGTCCACCGGCGAATGATATTTCGACCACGCCTCGCGCACCAATGCAGAAGCCTGCTTCGCGCTCTGCGCGGTATCGAGAAGAAATCGGCGCGATGGATTCGAAATCGGTTGATTTACAGTGGCCGAGGGCAGCGCCTCGCGTTCGTCGAAAAAGACCTCTTGCGAAAACTTATTGGGATCGTCGAAGACCACCGGCACATGGCGATGGCTGCGAACAGCGAGCGATTGACGCGTGTCGATGTTCACGATGAAGTTGGGAGGTGCATCGGGCGCCATCGCGTCGGCCAAGCGGCCCACCCATCCATACTGCTCGCCGCTGTTCGGCGCCGCGGTGTGCCAGTACGCCATGGACGTGAAGTGCGAGAATGACGGGTTCTCGTAACCGCAGCCATGAACGATCGCGAGCTTGCCGCTCTTGTACAAACGCTCGAAGCCGGCCATGCCCCGGCTGAATCCAAAGTGATCGTCGATAGGCCGCAGGTCCTTGCGCGGGATGCCGATGGTCGGCCGCAGGCGATAATACACGTCGTCGCCATAGGGAATTAGCGTGTTGAGGCCATCGTTGCCGCCCGAAAGTTCAAGCACGACCAGGATCTTTCCACTCGACTTGGTTTGGCCCGCGAGAGCCGCAGCGGCCTGCGCGAACAGAGGCATGGGAAGCGCAGCCGCACTCACACCGATACCGTACATGCCCAAGCGCAGCAGATCGCGCCGGTTGGATTCGGAAAACGCAAACTGATTTTTCTTCATTGGATGGCTCCGAAACTAACCCAACTGATACTCGGGCTGGCTCATGATCAAGTGCAAAACCAATCGCAGCGGATCTTCGAGATACGTTTGAGCCGCGGCAATGTCGGTCGTGCCCAGCTCCTTATTGAGGAAGGCAATCATCTTCTGACGCGCTTCCTCGCTGGGCGGTACGCGCATAAAACGGTGAATCAGATAATCGACTACCTGCGTGGTGTTGCTCAGGTGCTGATCGAGGATCATGTGCGAAAGATTGATCTGTGCCGTATCGCGCGGAATGGGCTTCACCCGTTCGATGGCCATCTGCCAGCCGCGGAAACTACCGTAGCGGGTGTTGAAATCCTCGTCGCGATCGGCCGCCATGTTCGATTCAGCCAGGTCGCCGCTCTTGCCATCGGGCTTGGTCGCCGAGCTGATGTCCATGCCTTGCCGGATGCGATCGGCTACGCGGCGCACCTCGGGATCGCCAGTGAAGCGATCCGGCGGAAGAAAGTTGATATCGGGAAACAAAACATCACGGCCGAAGTTCGCGCGCTCCAGCAACAGCCCGGGCGTGATCCAGCTGGTGCCCCCGGCCCATCCGGCAACGGTAGGCGGGGCGAACAGGCGCTGACCGAGAGTTCCGGTTGCGACATTGAAATCGGGAACGCCGGGAACGCTCGCGAGGCCGAGCTTGTGATACGTGGACACGGCCAGGCGCACTGGGCTCTTGATCTGGGTGCCAACCGACGCCGGGCTGTAAAAATCGCGCGACAGGAAAATTGTTTCCAGCAGCGGTGCGATCTGATAGTCGTGATTGCGCAGCACCGAGCCGAGCTGCTTCTGAAGCTCGGGCGAAAGGTCCTCACGCACGAAATATCGATAGATTTTGCCCGCGATGAAATCGGCCGTGGCTGGTTGCTGCAGGATGATGTCGATCACGTCGACGCCATCGAATCGGCCAGTCTTGCCGAGGAAGGTCTTCTCGCCGTCGTCGTGCTGAGCTTTGTTCACGACGAACTTGAGATCCACGTAATTCCATCCGGTGAAGGCGCGCGCGGCTTCGCGAATATCCTTCTCCGTGTAGTGGCCGACACCCATGGTGAACATCTCCATGATTTCGCGCGCGAAATTTTCATTGGCCGCGCCCTTCACGTTCACGCCGGCGTCGAGAAAGGTCAGCATCGCGGGATCTTGCGCAACGGCCACCATCAAGTCTCGAAAGTTGCCGGTTCCCTGGTTCTGGAACAGTTCCAACTGGTCGAGAAGCTTGCGATAATCACGGACCTTCGCTTCGTTCACGGCAAAATGCCCGTGCCAGAACAGCGCCATGTTCTCGCGCAGCGGCTGGGGGCTCACGATCATGCGGTTCGCCCACCAATAAGCTACACGGTTGGTTTCGAGTGCGCTGGCGCGCAGCCAGTAGAAGAACTCGTTGACGACGGGTTGCAGCCGGCGGCTGCCCTCGGGCTTGACTTTTATGCCGAGCGCTTCGCCGGTCCGCTTGGCTTCGTCGGTAACGGCAGGACGGCTGGGCGGAAACGGCTCCAAGCCTGGATCGTGGATACCGGAAGGATAGAAAGCCGGAAGATGGCTCTCGTCGGTTCCCTGAAAGCGGACCAGACGAGCGACGGCCTGCGCGGGCGTCAGTTTCGCGAGCGCCTGAACTTCGTCCGGAGTTCCACCGAAGCCGGCGCGTTCCAGCAAATGGGCGGCAAGATCGTAGTTCCAATCCGAGGGCGCGATGGGCTTCAGATCGTTCTGCCAGGCAGCGGGTCCGGCAGTCTGAGCAACGGCCACAGTCGGATGGGTGGCGATTGCCACGATGGTGGCGATGAGAACACCGAGAGTCTCGGCGCGTCGTAGCATGTGACTCTCCTTCTTATACGTGTGCTTATGAAAATGTTCCCACGAATCGCGAATCGATGCCAGCGCGGAACCGGCATCGGGCGTCTAGTTCGCCACGGGATCGAGAACCTGGGCCGGCGGAGTACGGCGGCGCCAGATGCGGATGGTTCCGAACCGCTGTGCCGCAGCTTCGAGATAAAGATAAACCACCGGCGTGATGTAGAGCGTGATGAATTGCGAAAACAGCAGGCCACCGACCACCGCGAGTCCGAGCGGTTGCCGTGCGTCGGCGCCGGCGCCTATTCCCAACGCAATCGGAAACGTGCCAAACAGCGCGGCCAGCGTGGTCATCATGATAGGCCGGAAGCGCAAGATGCAACCCTGAAAAATCGCATCCAATGGAGGACGGCCTTCCACGCGCTGCGCCTCGATGGCGAAATCGATCATCATAATCGCATTTTTCTTCACCACGCCAAAGAGCATGATGAGTCCGACGAACGCGTAAAGATCCAGCTCGCGATGAAATATCTTCAGCGTAAGAAGCGCGCCAAAAACCGCGGAGGGCAGCCCCGAAAGAATCGTGATGGGATGAATGAAGCTCTCATAGAGCATGCCCAACACCATGTAGATCACGAGCACGGCGACGATGAGCAAGATCGAGAGGCCACGGAAGGACTGCTGGAACGCTTGCACGGTTCCTTGATAGAGCGGCGCAATTGTCGG
The DNA here is from genome assembly GCA_963772905.1 of Bryobacterales bacterium. GTDB lineage: Bacteria > Acidobacteriota > Terriglobia > Bryobacterales > Bryobacteraceae > Palsa-89. Next base: position 85,153 of record CAVYZD010000005.1, read on the forward strand.
CGGGATGCGAAGGTCGCGAATGACGTCGTCGATGGCCGCGGCCGCATCGCCGAGCGCGAAGCCGGGTTGCAGATTGAACGAAATGGTAGCAGCCGGCAGTTGACCGAAATGGTTCACCGATAGCGGCCCGACCGTGCGCTGCACCGTGACTACGGTGTCCAGAGGAACGAGGGTTCCCTTCGCGGATCGCACGTAAAGCTTCGATAACGCATCCGGGCTGCGCTGGTATTGCGGTTCTACTTCGAGAATCACCTGGTATTCGTTGGAGGGCGTGTAGATGGTGGATACCTGCCGCGTGCCATACGCGGTGAACAGGGCATTCTGAATTTGATCGGGCGTTACGCCCAGAGTCTGTGCGCGATCGCGATTGATATCCAGCGTCACCTGCGGGCTCGCGATCTGAAGATCGCTGGTCACGTTCATGAAGCCGTGCAAGGTGCGAATTCTATCTAGCAGGATCGGGACCCATTGGTAGATCTCGTGCTGATCGGCGCCCTGCAGCGTCAATTGATACGGACTCTGGGTATTGTTGCTGCCGATGGTGATCGGCGGCGGATTCTGGAGGAACGCCTGAATGCCGGGAATACCCAGGATCTTGGGCTGCAATTCCTTGAGCACCTGGTCGGCCGAGAGCGGCCGCTGCTCGCGCGGCTTGAGCATCATATAGATCTGCCCCTGATTGCCGCCGCTGACGTTCGCGAATGCGCCGCGAACATTCGGATCGTGTTCCAAAATGTTCTTCACGGACCAGACGTGATTGACCATTGAATCAAACGAAATATCTTGTCCCGCGAGCGCGATTCCGTTGAGCACGCCGCTATCGGTGCTGGGGAGAAAGCCCTTGGGCATGTCGAAGAAAAGCCAGCCCGTGCCACCCAAGAGACCAAACAAAACCACAAGTGTGGCGAAGCGGTGGCGCAGAACTACCAGCAACGATCGCTCGTAAGCGTGCGTTAGTCCCTGGAAAAATCGCTCGAGCCCGTTGTACAGGAAACTGTGCTTGGCATTGTGATTCAGACTCAAGAATCGGCTGGCCAGCATGGGGGTCAGCGTCAGCGACACGAAGCCGGAGACCAGAATCGCGACCGCGATGGTGACAGAGAATTCGTGCAGCAAGCGTCCCACGATGCCGCCCATAAACAGCACCGGAATAAAGACGCTGACCAGGGAGATGGTCATGGAAAGAATGGTGAATCCGATCTCACGCGATCCGCGGAATGCAGCTTCCATCCTGCCTTCACCCAATTCCATGTGGCGCACGATGTTTTCGAGCATCACGATCGCGTCGTCCACCACGAAGCCGACCGAAAGTGTCAACGCCATCAGAGAGAGATTGTTGAGGCTGTAGCCCAGCAGATACATGATGGCGAACGTGCCGACGATCGAGAGAGGTACGGCCACGCCCGGAATCACGGTCGCGGAAATGTTCCGCAAGAAAAGGAAGATCACCAACACGACCAGACAAATGGTGAGCACGAGAGTGAACTTGACGTCCTGGATGGAGTCGCGGATCGAAGCGGAATTATCGTGCACCACTTCCAGGTTGATCGAGGGCGGGATTTCCGAACGGAAGATCGGCAGCAGGCGCCGGACGCTGTCCACTACCTCAACCGTGTTGGTGCCGGGCTGGCGCTGGACGGCGAGCAGAATGGTGCGATCGTCGTTTACCCAGGCGCGGATCTTGTCGTTTTCCACATCGTCGAGAACCTTGCCCAATTCCGCCAGCCGCACGGGATTCCCATTTCGATACGCGACAATCATCCGCCGGTATTCGGCCGCGTTCGTCAATTGACCCGAAGATTGGATCGTAAAAGCCTGTTTCGACCCGTACAGCTTTCCGGTGGGAAGATTGCTGTTGTTGGCCTGGATCGCGTTCTGCACTTCATCGATACCGATACCGCGAGTCGCGAGACTGTCTGGGTCCACCTGGATGCGGACCGCGTACTTCTGGCCGCCGAAGACCTGCACCTGCGACACTCCGCTGATGGTCGAGATGCGTTGCGCCATTACGGTCTCGGCATATTCGTCGACCGTATAGATCGGCAGCGTGTCTGAGCTGAGGCCCAGGAAGATGACTGGCTGATCGGACGGATTCACCTTGTTAAAGGTGGGCGGACGAGGCATGGTGGGCGGAAGCAGACCGCCGGCTTTGGCGATAGCGGACTGCACGTCCTGCGCCGCTGCGTCGATGTCGCGATCGAGGCTGAACTGGATGGTGATGTTGGTGCTGCCGAGGGAGCTCGACGAATTCATCGAATCGATCCCAGCGATGGTGGAGAACTGGCGCTCCAAAGGCGTGGCCACCGATGCCGCCATGGTGTCGGGACTCGCGCCTGGCAGCGCCGCTTGCACCTGAATTGTGGGGTAATCCACGCTCGGCAAAGCCGCCACTGGCAAAGCGCGATAGCCTACGATGCCGAACAACAGAATGCCAAACGCCGTAAGCGTGGTGAAAATCGGCCGTTGAATAAAGAAGTGCGAAAGATTCACGAGACCCCTGGTCCCTTCGCCTGCGGTACGACGCGGATGTGTGCGCCCGGAAAGAGCCGCAGCTGGCCGTCGGTAACGACGGTTTCACCCGGCGAGATTCCGGTCTCGACCACAATTTGATTGTCGATGGTTTGGCCGACGGTAACCAGGCGCGTTTCGACCGTCTGGTCCGGTTTCACGACGAAAGCAAACTGCCCCTTTTGTCCGGACTGAATCGCTTCGGAAGGCACCACAGTGGCGTGATCGATAGTCCGCAGTGTCATCACAACCGTAATGAATTGGCCTGGCCAGAGGGCATGATCGCTGTTCGGGAAAGTCGCTTTCAGTTTGATGGTGCCGGTGGTGCTGTCCACAGTGTTGTCGATGAACGTGAGCTCGCCGGTCGCTGTGACACCCTTATTGGAACCGTCCGCAACGCCTGTGCCGGTGACAGTAAGTGCATGGCCGGCGTTATAGCGGCGGATCTCAGGTAGCAATTGCTCGGGCGCGCTGAAGGTGACGTAGACGGGTTGCAATTGATTGATGTTCACCAGCGCCGTCGTGTCGTTGGCTTTAATCAGATTGCCGGCCGGGATCAGCAGGCTACCGGCACGGCCATTGATCGGCGACTGGATATAGCAGTAGGCAAGATTCAGCTTCGCGGTTTCAATGGCGGCGTTGTCGGAGACCTCCGATGCTTTGGCGCTCCCAAGCGCTGCTTGATCGGCTCGAACGGATTCATCCGACACCTGAGCCGCGGTCTGATACGTATCGTTTTGATCCTTGGAAATCACTCCGTCGGCGGCCAGGCCGGCGTAGCGCTTGGCCTGTTGCTTGGCATTGGCCGCTTGAGCCTGATCGCGCGCAAGATTGGCCTCGGCCTGCGCGACCAGCGCAATGTCCTTTTGTAGAGCGGCCTGCGCCTGATCCAAAGCCTGCTGGTAGGGGCGTGGATCGATCTCAAAAAGCTGATCGCCCTTCTTCACCTCTTGGCCTTCCTTGAAGAACACCTGCTTGAGTTCCCCGCTGATCTGCGCCTTGACGGCAATCACCGCCACCGGCTCAACCGAGCCGATCTGGCGAATTTGAATAGGGATGTCGCGGGCCTGCGCTGCGGCGACGGTGACCGGCGTGGGCGGCATAACACCTTTTGTTTTGTTAGACTTGTCGTCGCGCGCGGCGCAGCCAAGAAGACCTACTAGTAAAACGGACGCAAGAAGAGCCCGCGAAAAAAAGAACACGAGTGAGATTTGCTCCTATAAGCTAGAGTATCGAAAAACGCCACAAAGGTTACTCGCGCGCGTTGATACTGAGCTTCTTCGCGCGTTTAGCGGGCGGAGCAAGGGCGGGGCTTCCAACCCGCCGCGTCCGGTTGCTTCTTGAAATTGGAGCTGGTGACGAAGGGTTCTTGCAGGTAGAGCGGATCTTCCACGATCGTGGTGACGACGAACCATGGTTGCCCGCTGCGCTCCGTGAACAGATCGAAATCCTCCTTCACCACGGCGTTCCCGCTCACCGGAAATCCGTTCTTACGAAGGTAGCCCGGGAGCAAGTGTGTGGTGACGGCCTCCAGGGCCCGGCCTTTGGTTCCGTCGCGGGTGGCGCCGAAGCCCGGTCGCGGCTGGCCGATCCCGCGCTCCGGTTGTTCCCATTGCGCAGCGGAATATCCCTGACGCGAGGGCGCCAGATCATCCGCGGGCTTGCCGCCGAAAATCAACAGCCGCGTCTGCTCGCCGGTATCGGTCTCGATCTTCAACGTATGGTCGTCCTGCCAGGTAATGTGCAGGCGTCCGGGCAGGCGCATGATCGCAGCCGCTCCATAAGCCTTGCAGGTGTCGCCTGAGGCTTCGTCTTTCGCGGGGTCCCACATGTCTCCGACCCTGCGCCCTTCAGGCGTGAACGGGATGCCGGCGAAATCGTCATTGGCGGGCGTCACCATGCGCCAGCGCCAGTCTTCGGAGATGACGGAAACCCAGTATCCAGTCAAATCGATGGGCGCTGCCTCGCGCGGCGCAAGTTTCGGAGCGGGCGGGCGTGGAGGTTGTGCGGCGAGCCCCATGGCACCGAACAGGGCAATTGTAGTGAGCCGAGTAGTGAACCGAATTCGCATCGTCATTTCTTGCCCGTCAAACTTCTATAGACGGCCTCGACAAACGCGTCGGCCGACTGCGCATCGTACTGGGTGTCGTAATCCCGCGTGGGCCGCGCCGCCTTCACCTGCTCCAGCGTTTTGTCTTTGCCGATCAGGTCGCGCACGCGGTCCCGAACGATGGTGACCATGTTGCGGTACTCCACCACATCGGCCTCATCGCACAGCCGGCCGCGGCCGGGAATAACGTAGGTGCCGGCTTCCTCGTATTTCAGCGGCACGGTGATCCGCAGGACCTGATTCAGCGCACCGATGAGACCCTGAATGGTGCCACCGCGATCGACATGAATCTTCGGATACAGGCCGGGTGTGAACACATCACCCGCCGCCAACACATCCGAACGCCGGAAATGGACCAGGCTGTCGCCGTCGGTGATCGCGTCCGGAACGTGATAGACGAGGATCGCCTCGCCGTTGAACGAAAAATCTTTGATAGGCGTGAAGTATTCGTCGTTGGGCCACAGTGATTCCGGCGTCTTGGTCTGATTGCGGGCCGGAGCAGCGCTCAGGCGATTCAGCACGTTCTCTTGCGCGACAATGCGCGGCTGCCGCCCCGGAGCCAGCCCAGTGAGACCGGGCAGCGCCTCGTTACCGCCGAAGTGGTCCGGATCGGCATCCGTATTCACCACCCACTGGATCGGCTTGTCGGACAGCTTTCGCAGCGCCGCGGCGATCTTCGGCGCCATGGCCGCCGGGCCCGTGTTCACCACCAGGATTCCGTCATCGCCCACCTGGGCGGCGATGTTGCCGGCAGCGGTCACCAGCATGTACACGTTACCCTGCACCTTCAGAATCCCAATTTCATCTGGCGATGTAGCCGGCTGGCAAAATGCGCAAGTAGCCGCGAGTGCGGCCATCACGATTAGCGCGGATTCACGTTGCATTCGAAGAGTCCCAGGCAGCGGCAATAGCGTTCACACTTGGCTTTCGGTTTGTAATCTTTCAGCTTTTCTTGATACTCGGGGTAGAGGGTTTCCTTGCCGCCGCGCGTGGCTTCGAACGGCAAGCCGTAGAAGTCGGCGAACTCGTGCAGGAACGGATTCTTCCCGGGCAAAAAATTTGGCACGGTGCCTTCGGGCCTGGGCACTTCGGGCTCGTACTCGCAGCCGTAAGGCTGGAGATGCTGCCCCGGATCCAGATACCAGTTGGTGCTGCGCACCAGCGGCTCTTCAAGAAAGACCGGGTCTTCCGTGATGGTGACCACAGTCAGCACGTCGCCATGCCGGATCCAATGCTCGGTGATGATCGCGCGATCGCTGCGCGGCAGAGCGTTCCGGCGCAGATAATTCGTCTTCAGGTGCGTGGTGGTGATGGTCAGCATGTTGCCGTTCCACTTCGCCGTCGAGAAGCCCTGCCAGGTATGGGCTGCGTAGTCGGGCGGATGCGGCCGGTCATCTATATAGATGGTTCGTTCGTTGTCATAGGCCAGCGTGTGGCTGTGAAAGGCGACCGTGCGCTGCGTGCGCGGATCGATGTCGCGCCAGATCCGCAGATTGCCGAGGCTTCGAAAACCGTAGTCGGGCGAGTGCGGCCGACACTGATATTCTTCGACCACCGAAATGCGATCGGCGTCGTAACTATCGGCCTGCATGCGGGCGGCCTCGTTGATCGGGAACTCGGTATAGTCACCCAATTCGGCGCCAGGTCCGCGCTCGATGGCGTCTTCGTGATAAAACGGCGCCCACTCGCCGCTGAAATCCACTTGAGCGAAGGCCGGCACACACCCGAACAAAACCGGCAGCAGCCATGCGAGCATTCGGCTCTTTCGACCACAAATGTTCATGAAATAGATCGCCTCCACAGCTGGCGTTCACCGATTATACATTCTTAGGTTCGCCAAAGTTGCCCGGTCGCGAGCTGCGCGCCTTCCGCCATGGCGCGAAACTTGGCCCAGATCACCGTCGGATGAATCTCCGGCTGATACGTCGCCTGGGAGGAGAAACCGCAGTCGGCGCCGGCAATGACATTTTCGCGCCCAACCAATCGGGCGAAGCGTACGATGCGTTCGGCGATCAATTCCGGATGCTCCACAATATTGCTCGCATGAGTGATCACGCCCGGGATAATCACCTTGCCATCCGGCAGCTTTACGTGCTCCCACACGTGATACTCGTGCTCGTGGCGCGCATTCGCGGCCTCAAACGAGTAGGCGCCAGCGTTCACCTTCAGCACGTGGGCCAACACCTCTTCGAGCGGCGCGTCGTGCACGCGCGGACCTTCGTTGATCCCGTAGCAGGTGTGAAAGCGGATTTTCTCGGGCGGGATGCCGCGCAGTCCGTGATTCACTGCCTCGACGTAGTTCTCGGCCGTTTTACGCCGCTCGGCGGGGCTCAAGGACGAATAGCTGTAGAGTTCGGTGAGAAACGGATCGTCGATTTGCAGCAGGAAACCCGCATCCACAATTGCGCGATATTCGCTGCTCAACGCCTCGGCCACTGCGTGCATGTATTCTCGATCACTCGCGTAGTACTCGTTCTTGCCCACGCCGCTGGGCGCCACCGCGGGCATAAATACGTCCGCCGGTTCCAATCCCCGCAGCGCGGCTTTCAGATTTTCGATATCCCGCGCGACCGCCGCTTGTCCGCGATACGACACCGGGCCCGTGCACACAAAAGGAACCATCGGAACTAGGGTGACGCCCAACATCGCACTGCTGAAGTATTGTTTGTAGTATTCCGGAAATGCCTCCACTTCGGCTTGGAACATCGCGACGCGCGGCCCGGGCCGCGGTTCAAAACCGGCCAGCCGCTCTGTGACATACGTGAAGAAGCCCGGCTTGCTCTGTTCACCGTCGGTCGGGATATCAATTCCGCACTCGATCTGATGGCGAACGATCTCACCCACGGCGCTTCGAACGCGCACGGCATAGGCATCGGCATCGTATGGCTGGCCGGTGATCTTCGCCTTCATCAAATCGAGCAGGTCCGTGGGACGCGGCAGACTGCCGCAGTGAGTGGTAAGGATCCGATTCGTGCTGCGCTGCATTTTGGCTCAATCAGTATATCCCGGCAGCGCTGCCCAAGCTCAACTCAAAGCCGAGTACAGCGCCTGTTTCCAGCGCGCCGCATCGATGGCCCAATAGACCTTCGCGTTTGGCCCGCCACGCCGCAAAAGGTCACTCCACGTCGCGCTATTCCGCTCATTGGCCGCAACGCCCAGGCGATCGACGACAGTCATTCCGCGCGTCAGCTCAGTCGCTGTCTCGACATCCACATAGTGCCGGCCCGCTTCAACCCCGATTGTGGGATCCAGCGCGATGGACATCGCCACCGGATCCGGCAGCGAAATTCCGTCCTCTCCCGTCTGCGTGCGGTACGCCTCGCGAGCGATACTGTTGCACTCCACGGCGAAGCGCGCCAGTTCCGTGCCCAATCCGTTGATCAGCTCAATATCAACCGGCGCGAGAACCGCCGCGCCGCGGCAAAGCTGCCAGCCGACCAGCTCGATCGGCAGACCGCTACGAAACACCATGCGCGCGGCTTCCGGATCCACCCACATGTTGTATTCGGCCGCAGGAGTGACGTTCCCCTCGCAACACGGCGCGCCGCCCATCACCACACAGCGGCTCACGTGCCTGACGATATCAGGCGCTTGCGCCAATGCCAGCGCGATATTCGTGAGCGGGCCGAGCGTGACAATCGTGAGCCCAGGATGCTTCCGCACTGTCGCGATGATCGCTTCCACAGCATGCTGCTTCTCCGCGCTGCGCCGCGGTGGCGGATAGCCGTGATCGCCCAATCCGTCGTTGCCGTGGAACCACTCGGCGGTGATGAGCTGTCGCGATAACGGCTTCTCGGCTCCCTGGTAGACAGGCGTGCTCATGCCGCAGAGCTCGGCCGTGTACAACGCGTTTCGACTCGCCTGCTGGACGGGAACATTTCCCGCCACGGTGGTGATCGCAATCACGCGCGCGCTTTTCGAACGCAGCGCCATGATCAGCGCGACGGCATCGTCCGACGCGGTATCGGTGTCGATCAGAATCGTCTCCGGCACGCCTCAGAATACCGTAGTATGATGCGTGAACTGACTTTCCAAGGAGCAAGTTCATGCGAAAAGTTTTTCTGATGCTATTGATGCTGGCGATCGGCGTCGGAATCGGTCTCATGATCTCGGGCCGGCTCGCGTCCGTTCAAGCCCAACCGAAACCCGGCGCCGGATTCGCCGCTGTTCCGGGAAGCCTCGGTTCCGAAGATCTGACCGGCCCGTACGAGGTGGTGAAGAATTGGCCGCAGGACGTCAGCACTTTGCCCGGAAATGAAAAGTGGACCTACGGCGCGGGCGAAAGCGTTTTCGCCGAAAGTCCCAATCGTATTTACATGCTCTTTCGCGGCGAGCTGCCGAAGATGGCTCCGCCGAAGGCCGCACTGCTCCCGCAACTCGGACCGAGCATCAGCTTTCCGGTGGCGGGCTTTTGGCGCGATGCGACGGTTGCCTCGCTCCCAGGCACCGGCGGCACCGACAATGACGTCAGCGAGTGGCTGACATCTTGGGAGGGAAAGTCGCCCGACCTCGGGATCAAAGGCCCGCCCTATCGCCAACTCGGCGTCGACGCGAAATGGGAGAACTGCGTCGTCGTCGTCGATGGCTCCGGCAAAATCATCGAGACCTGGAAGCAGTGGGACAAGTTGTTCCGCCGTCCGCACTCCATTTACATCAGCCCGTACGATCCCGAAAAGAACGTCTGGATCGTCGACGACAACATGCAGGTCATCTACAAGTTCACGCACGATGGCAGCAAACTTCTGCAGACCATCGGCACGCCGGAAGTGGCGGGCGCGGACGCCACGCACTTCAATCGCCCTACCTACATCGACTGGCTGCCCGACGGGACCTTCTTCGTCTCCGATGGCTACACCGGCACGCGCGTTGCGAAATTCGACAAGAACGGAAAGTTCCTTATGGATTGGGGCAAGCTCGGCGGACCTCCGCGCGGCCCCATCGACACGCGTCCCGGCTACTTTAGCAACGTGCACGGAGTGGCGGTGGACCCGGCGACGCGGCACGTCTTCGTCAACGATCGCAACAACCATCGCATTCAGGTGTTCGACGAAAACGGGAAATATTTGTACGAATGGAAGATCGACGCCGACCCGTCCAGCCTCCACTTGCTGTACATCGGATCGGGCAAAAGCATTTGGACCTACGATCGCACGACGAACAAAATGGTCGAGTGGGATTTGCAGGGGCATCTGCTGTATTCGTGGGGCAGCATGGGCAACTTCGCGGGAGGCCTGTGGGGCGTCCACGGCGTCAGCGTCGATCAGGAAGGCAACCTGTACGTCGCCGAAGTAGACGCGGGGCGAGTTCAGAAGTTCCGTCCGAAGCCGGGCGCCAATCCCGAATTTCTGGTCGCCAGGCCGGTCACTCCGGTCTGGAAATGAGGCACGCGCCCTGGACGTCTACCTGATCGACGGAACGTACGAACTGTTCCGCCATTACTACGCAGTGCCATCGGCGCGCGACAGGAAAGGCCGCGAGGTCGGTGCGGTTCGCGGCGTGCTCGCATCCGTGTCGGGCATGATCAAGAGTGGCGCCACGCACATCGCCGTCGCCACCGACCACATCATCGAATCGTTCCGCAACAAACTGTGGCCCGGCTACAAAACCGGCGAAGGCATCGACCCCGATTTGTGGTCTCAATTCCCCCTGCTCGAGGAAGCGCTCTCGGCGGCGGGCGTGGTCGTCTGGCCGATGATCGAGTTCGAAGCCGATGATGCGCTGGCTGCGGCAGCCGTGGCGGCGGCTCGCGACTCGCGAGTGGATCGCGTGATCATCTGCACCCCCGACAAAGACCTCGCCCAGTGCGTGAGCGGCACGCGGATCGTCCAACTGATTCGCCGCACCCGCGTCACGCTCGACGAGGCTGACGTCGTACAAAAGTTCGGCGTCCTGCCCGCGTCCATCCCCGATTATCTTGCGCTGGTCGGCGACACGGCTGACGGCTATCCGGGTTTGAGAGGCTGGGGCGCGAAATCCAGCGCCGCGGTTCTCTCCAAATTCGCGCATCTGGAATTCATTCCCGCGGACTCGGGCGAGTGGCACGTGAACGTCTCTAACGCCGGCGCGCTAGCGCATACGCTCGTTGAACAACGCGAGCAGGCGCTGCTGTTTCGAACGCTCGCCACGCTGCGCACCGACATCCCGCTCTTCGACGATGTGGAGCAACTGCGCTGGCAAGGCGACCCATCACAGAATTTCGCGATAGACTAGCCAGAAATGCATTCTTCAACCGTAGCGCCGCTGGCGTTGATGGTCGTCGCCGGCCTGTTGCCTCTCTCCGCGCAGACTCCGTCCAGCCGGTGCGATGCGAACCCGCCTTTCTCCGACCCCGCATCCGGCCCCGCCTGGAATAGTTGGGGCGCCGACCTTTCCAATTCGCGCTTCCAACCGGCGGGAGCGGCACAGTTGACGGCGGCGCAAGTTCCCCGCCTCAAACTGAAATGGTCCTTTGGACTGCCGGGCGCAAAGCAGGTCTTCGGAGAACCTGTTGTGGTCTCCGGACGCGTCTTCTTCAGCGCCGATACCGGCATGGTCTATTCGCTGAACGCAAACACCGGATGCACGTACTGGACGTTTCACGCGGATGCGGGCGTTCGCAGCGCCGTTGTGATCAGCGCGGCCAAGCCGTCGCCGATCGCGTACTTCGGTGATCTGAAGGCGAACATCTATGCACTCGACGCCGCGAAGGGCACTCTGCTCTGGAAAGTTCGTGTCGACGATCATCCCACCGCGCACATCACCGGTGGTCCGCAAGTTTTTGAAGATCGAGTCTACGTCCCCGTCGCATCGGGCGAAGAAGGAGCCAGTTCGAGCCCCGATTATCCGTGCTGCAGTTTTCGCGGCAGCGTCGTAGCGCTCGATGCAACTACCGGCAAGCAGATTTGGAAAACCTGGACCATCGCCGAAGTTCCCAAGATCGTCGCCAAGAATTCTAACGGCGTCAGTCGCTGGGCTCCGAGCGGCGGCGGCATATGGAGCGCGCCCACCATCGATCCCAAACGCCGCGCCCTATACGTCGGCACCGGCGATGCGTACACCACTCCAGCACCAAAGAACACCGACGCCATCATGGCGCTGGATCTCGATTCGGGCAAGATCCTGTGGTCAGTCCAGGCCACCGAAAACGATGCCTGGGTCGTCGGCTGCATGAGCCCCAAGCCGCTCGAAAATTGTCCCAAGGGTTTTGGCCCCGATCAGGATTTCGGCTCCCCGCCCATTCTGCGCGACCTCCCGGGCGGGCGCACTTTGCTCATCGCCGGCCAGAAAAGCGGGAACGTGTGGGCGTACGATCCTGACCAGCACGGCGCCACCGTCTGGCGCACAGCATTAGTGAACAACACCAAGGAATTCGGCGGAAAAATCGTGTGGGGAGGAGCAGCCGACGATCGCTCCGCCTACTTCGGCCTGGACACCGGCGGTGTCGCAGCCGTCGATATTCGGACCGGAGAGCGAAAGTGGCTCATGCCGCTCGCTCCCGCCGAAGGACGCGAAAAGTATCCCAGCCACACAGGACCGCTCGCCACCATCCCCGGCATCGTTTTCTCAGGCGGCTTCGACGGAGTGCTGCGCGCCTTGTCCGCGTCCGACGGAAAAGTCGTATGGCAATTCGATACGCTGCGTGAGTTTCAAACCGTGAACGGCGTCGCCGCAAAAGGCGGATCCATGGGGTCGGCGGGACCGGTGGTAGCCGGCGGAATGCTGTTTGTGCCGTCCGGTTTTATCGGCGTTACGAACAGCATGCCCGGAAATGTGCTGCTGGTGTTCGCGAGCCCGGCCCGAATAGTCCAGAACATTCCATGCGATTCACGATTCCCGAGGCGCATCAATTGGCCGTGCGCGCCATGACGGCGCTTGCTCACAATTCCACTGACGCCGCACTTATCGCCGATCACCTGATCGATTGCGAATTGCGCGGGGTCGCTTATGGCGGACTCGCGCGCGCCATCAGCATCGCCGAGCGAATCGAACATACCGGCAATCATCGCCGCCCCATCCGCATGCTTCACCAGACTCCGGTCTCCGCCCGGATCGATGGTGGCGACCACGTCGGCTATCTTGTCGCGCACTATGCAACCACCGTCGCCATCAAGAAGGCAGAAGAATCCGGAATCGCCGTCGTCGGCGCGAGCGACACGTGGTACACGGGCATGCTGTCTTACTACGCGGAGATGGCGGCCGCTCGCGGGCTGGTCAGCATGATCGCGTCCAACGCGTCGCCCTGGGTCGCGCCGTACGGAGCTACCGAAGGCCTGCTCGGAACAAACCCGATCTGCTTCGGCTTCCCAAGCGCGGACGACCCTGTCATTTTTGACATTGGCACGTCAGCGATCATGCACGCCGAAGTCACTCTCGCGCGCCGGCTTGGCAACGAGCTTCCCGAGAACACCGCGTTCGACAGCGACGGGCTGCCTACGCGCGATCCCGCGAGTGCACTCGCTGGCGCATTTGCAACTTGGGGCGGCCACAAAGGTTCCGGCCTCGCGATTGTCGTGCAGCTTCTCGGCGTCCTGGCTGGCTCGCCAACCATCCCACCTGAACTCGCCGGCTTCGGCTACCTGATCGTCGCGATGCGGCCCGACTTGATGGGCCCGGCCGAAACATTTCGCGACAACGTGTCGACTTTCGCCAACGCCGTCCGATCTGCCCGGCCCGTCGCCGGCGATTCGCCCGTCCGCATGCCCTTCGACCGTTCGCGCCGCGAGCGCCAGCGCCGCGTCGCCGAAAACGTGATCGAGATTCCTGAGATCCTCGCTGATCGGTTGACGAGCTTAGCTAGCCGTTAACGTCCACTTCACACCGCGCTCGTTTACAAGTAAACTCTCTTGAGGAGGCTATGTTGCCATCGTTCACGAGCGCCAAGTCATTCACCGCCGCGTGCCTTGTCGTCGCATCGATGAACGTGGCTGCTCAAACCTGGACGCCGCTTCGCACTCCTGATGGCCAACCCGACCTCCAGGGCGTCTGGACCAACGCCACCGTCACGCCCTTCCAGCGCCCCGCCCAACTGGGCGCGAAACAATTCTTCACCCCCGCAGAAGCCGCCGCATTCGCAAAACAGCGCGTGGAACAGGGTAACGTCGACAACATCGAAGGCGAACGCGGCGCATCCGACTTGGCCCGCCGGGCCTACAACAATTTCTGGGCCGATCGCGGAACCCACGTCAGCAAAACCATGCGCACCTCGCTTGTAATGGATCCGCCCGACGGAAGAATTCCGCCCTTCACACCCGCAGCGCAAAAACGATACGATGCTTTCAAAGCGCAACAGGCGCTGCATCCGGCCGACGGCCCCGAAGACCGGCTTCTCACAGAGCGCTGCATTCTGTTCGGTGCGTCCGGCCCGCCCATGCTTCCAGAACCCTACAACAACAACTACGAAATCGTGCAAAGCCGCGGCGTGGTGGCCATCGCCGTCGAAATGAATCACGACACCCGGCTCATTCCGCTCGACGGCAGTCCCCATCTGCCACCGCAAATCCACCAATGGGGCGGTGATTCGCGCGGCCACTGGGAAGGCGACACCCTGGTCGTCGACACCACGAATTTCAAATTCAACGACCAGAGCCGATTCGGCGTCAGCTACCTGGATGGAATGACGGACGAGAATCTGCACGTCGTGGAACGCTTCCGGCGCACCGATCCCAACACCATCATCTATCAGGCGACCATCGACGATCCCAGCGTTTACACCAAGCCCTGGACCGTCGAGATTTCCATGGCCAAGCGCAACGATCGCATCTTCGAATACGCCTGCCACGAAGGCAACTACGCCATGCGCGACATGCTTTCCGGCGCCCGCGCCGACGAGAAGAAAGCTGCCACCCCGAACAAATGAAGCAAAGCACAAACCGTATACTCACCACTCATGTGGGCAGCCTTTCACGCCCCGCCGATCTCATTGAGCTCTACCGCGAGCAAGCGCCGCCCGAGAAACTCGATCCGCGGCTCACAAGCGCGGTCGCTGAAGTCGTACGCCAGCAGATCGAAGCCGGCATCGATATCGTCAACGACGGCGAATTCGGTAAGCCCGTGTTCGATGAAGTCGATTATGGCGCCTGGGCCAGCTACATTCACCAGCGCATCAGCGGCTCGGAAATGCGCGAACTGCCCGCCAATTTCAATGTCGGAACGTCCATAATGGCCGGCAGTAAGGACCGTGCGGATTTCGCGGAGTTCTACCAAAGCGACGAAGCGGGAATCGGCTTCAGGAGGCGCCCGCTCCGGTTTCCCATGAACGTTGGGCCCATCCGCTATACCGGCCATGCGCTCGTGCAACGCGACATTCGAAATCTGAAAGCCGCTCTCGCCGGCCAGAAAGTGGAAGATGCATTCTTGACGGCCGCGGTCACCGGCGTCAGCATTATTCCGGGCGAATACTACAAGAACCCCGAGGAACAAAGCGCCGCCATCGCAGAGGCCATGCGCGAGGAATACAAAGCCATCACCGACGCCGGCATCAATGTCCAACTCGACGACCCCATCATCGTCAACGTCTACGAGTGGCAGTATTCGATGAGCGGCGACATGGCCGCCTTCCGCAAATGGGCCGAAAAGCATGTCGAATTGGTGAACCACGCGCTCGAAGGCATACCAGAAGACAAAGTCCGATACCACATCTGCTGGGGCAGTTGGAAGGGCCCACACAGCACCGACCTTCCGCTGCGCGATGTGATCGACCTCGTGCTCAAGGTCAAAGCCAGCCAGTATTCCGTCGAGGCCGCCAATCCGCAGCATGAGCACGAGTGGAAGGTTTGGCGCGACGTGAAACTCCCCGCCGGCAAGGCCGTCATCCCCGGCGTGGTCACGCACAAGACGAATGTGCTGGAGCATCCCGAAGGCGTCGCCGATCGAATCATCCGCTACGCCGAAGCCGTGGGCCGCGAGAACGTGATCGCCGGTACCGATTGCGGCATGGGCGGCCGAATCCATGCGACGGTCGCTTGGGCCAAGCTACGCGCATTGTCCGCCGGCGCAGCGCTTGCGACGAAAACACTCTGGCGTCGCTAACTCGCCCGCTTCTCGTGCAGCAGCATATCCACCGCGTGTTCCATCGAACCCGCCAGCGTGATCTCTCCGGAGTTAACGAAGAAAATCTGATCCACGTTATCGATGGTGTTCAGCCGGTGCGCGATAATCACACGCGTCGTCGTGTCCGGTAGCTTGTTGAGGATTTCCTCCAGCAGTTCTTCGGTCACCGTATCGATGTTGGCCGTCGCTTCATCCAGGATCAGTAGTTCCGGCCTTCGCAGCGCGGCGCGCATAAATGCTATCAGTTGTTTCTGCCCCAGGCTGATGCTGTTCCCGCTCGTGGTAACAACGGTATCGAGCCCTTCCGAGAACCGCGAAATCAACGTGGAAAGATTCGCGTCCTCCAGAACATCCCCCAATTGCTTGCTCGAGTGATCCTTGTAAGGCTCGTTGCCATACACGATGTTGTCACGTACCGTTCCGCCGAAAAGAAAGGGATCCTGCAGAATGAATCCGATCTTCTGCGCCCGCTCCTCCGGTGTATAGGAACGGATATCGCGGCCATGGAGCAACACCGAACCCTGCGTCGGATCGTATAACCGAGCCATCAAACTCGCCGTCGTGGTCTTTCCCCCGCCCGTCGGACCAACCAGCGCGTATGCCTTGCCTCGCTCCATCTCAAAGCTGACGTCGCGCAGCACTTCTTTTCCATCCGGATATTGGAACCACACCTGTTGAAATGACAGAAGCGAATCGCACTCGGGTGCCTTCGCCGCAATTACCGGCAAGTTCGATTCCAGCGCCAGAACTTCTGAGATGCGATCCAACCCAGCCAGCGCCAGTTGGAACGACGACCATACCGTCGCCAACTGCCGCATCGGACCATACAGGTTGTTCACGTAGAATAGAAACCCAATCAGCAAGCCTACCGTCGCTTGCCCATGCTCGATCAAATAGATTCCGTAGCCCACCACAAGAAGTTGCGCCAAATGGTGCGAAAAACCATACAACGGCATGAAGACGTTGTTGGCATAGCCGGCCGACACTGAAGCCTTGAAGTTCTTCTCGTTCGCCGAATTGAATTTCCAGCGGAAATAATCCAGCCGATTAAATGCGACAATCACTTTGAAATTATTCAGGCTTTCCTGCACTTCCGAGCTCATCCCGCCCAGCGATTGCAGGCTCCCCAGATTCTTTCGTTGGATAAACGCAGAAGTCCCGCGCGTAAACACCAGAACGCCGATCGCGGGCAGCAAAGCCCCGAAACCGAGCTTGAAATTCATACTCACCAGAAAGATGGCCGCGCCCGTGATGAGAAACGAGCTGCCGACAAACTGCATGAACGCCTGGGAGACGAACTGATTCAGCTTGTCGGTGTCATTGTTCAATCGCGAGATCAAATCACCGGCCTTGTTCTCGTTGAAAAACGCGACGGGAAGATCTTGCAGCTTCAGAAACAGTGCGTTTCGCAAATGAAACAGCACTCTTCTGCCGACGCCGCCCATCGTGATCACCTGCACATAACTCGCGATGCAACCGGTGACGTATATTCCCAACACCGCGAGCGATCCCATCAACAACCCGTGCGCGTTCTTCAGCCGCAAGTCGGTATCGATGATCCGAACAATCAGGAGCGGGGCCACCAGCGTCGCGAGTGAACTGAGCACCAGCGCCACCAATGCGCCAATGAACGGACGCTTCTCGCTGGCGAATAGCGGCATGAACTTCTTGCTCGACTCCCGCAGCGACCGCTTGGGCCGCGGGCCGGTGCTGGTCTCAAGCTTGTACTTCATAATGGCTCGTGCTCCGCTGGGAATCGTAAAGCTGGACATATTCGGGCGATATTTCCATCAGCTCATGATGTTTTCCAATCGCCAACACTTCACCTTCCATCAGAAGGATGATTTGGTCGTAATCCACCACCGATGCTATCTTTTGCGTCACCGAAATCAGAGTGATTCCTGGATAATTTCTGTGCACGTTTTCTAGGATTGCACGCTCCGTGTTCGCGTCCACGCGCGCCGTGAAGTCGTCCAGCAGCAGAACCCGCGGATTCAACGCCAGCGCGCGAGCCAGCATCACGCGCTGCTTCTGTCCTCCCGAAAGACTCGTCCCCCGCTCGGAAACCACGGTGTTGAGCCCCTCGGGCAAAGCAGCGACAAAATCCTCCAGCTCCGCGGCCGCAATCGCCTTCCCGATGTCCTGCTCTGCCGCGCTGGTGCTAAACGCGATATTCTCCCGCAGCGTCAGATTGAAGATCGAACTGTCCTGGAACACAAACCCCACCCGCTGATGCAAGGCCTCCTTGTCGTACGCGTCGATAGGCTCCCCATCATAGGTGATCGTGCCGGACGTGGGCTTCAGAAGGCCGATCAACAAGTAGAGAAGCTGCGTCTTGCCCGCTGCAGTTGGTCCGATGATGGCTGTCTTCGTCCCTGCCTGTGCAGTGAACGAAACGTCTTTGAGCACCATCTTCTGCCCGAAGGAAAGCGATACGTGGTCCATGCCGACGTCGCCGCGCAAGTCAGCAACGATCTCGCCGCCCTTCTCCGCTTCAGGGCTGCCCAAAACCGCGCCAATACGTATGTAAGACGCGGTTGACTGAGCGATCACATTACTCATGAACCCGATCAGGATAATCGGAAAGATCAGAATTGCAAGATAAGAATTGAACGCCGTGAAATCGCCCAGACTCATACTTCCCCCGATCACATAATGGCCGCCCAGCAACAGGATGATTACCGTCGCGATATTCACCGCCAGCGTAATCGCCGGGATTAAGCTCGCGAACAGACGCAAAATGCTTAGCCCGATGTCCCTGGCCTCGGTATTCGCCTGCAGGAACTTCTGCGATTCAATTTGCTGCGTGTTGAGAAGCCGTATCAGCGAAGCTCCCAGAATGCTCTCGTTGATCACCCGGTTCAGCCAGTCAATCGCCTCCTGCGCCTTCCTGAAAAGCGTTCGAACTTTTCGCAGCACCAGCTGAAAGGTGATCGCGATGAACGGGACCACGCCTAGCACCGCCAGCGCCAGCCGCCAGTTGATGGAGATCAACAGTACGCTAGACCCGGCAATCAGGAAAAGCGAAGAGATGATGGACGCGATGGCCTGCGACACAAACAACTTCACCGCATCCACATCCGATGTCAGATTCGTGAGCAATTTGGCCGGCGTGATCTGCTCCACCCACGCGAACGATTGTTCAGAAATCTTCGCCGCCAATCGCGACCGCAGATCCTTCGCGACGCGCTCCGCCGTCCAGATCTGCACGCCATTCTGCACATAAGTGAGGATGAATACCAGCGCGGCCACCACCAGGAATTGCAACACCACGGTGTGTAGAACGAAGCGCCCCCGCGTGTACGCATCAATCGCGTGCGACATCAGCTCCGGCACCACCAGGTTCAAGGCGTTGGCCACGATGGTCAACACCACTAGCATCGCCACCAGCAGTTTATAGGGCTTCAGCAGCAGCATCAGCCCCGGCGATGTCGGCTTTTTTCGTTGAGCTTTCGCTACGTCTTTAGGCATGAGGACTCGGGGCTACACGGATCCGCTCAAAACACTTGCGCTGATTTCCGACTGGGTATTGGATACCATCTTAACCGAACCCGCGGACCATCGGGTCACGGTCGTGTGGTCTGGAATTGCGTATTATTGAATTAGAAGCCTGCTGGCATCGCCTCAAAGGCTGCGACCAGCTCCGCTGGCTTTATTCGTTCCCTTCGCGCCTATATCCGTCGCGCCAAATCCGAAACCGAGTGATCTTCCGCCGAGTAGTTGAACATTTCCCTGCACCAGGCAGACGACCCTCCACTGCTTGCCCCTCGACCTGACATTCGTCCATATATAGAATTGATATATGTAATCATATGAAGTCATTGCTTGTGCAGCTAGATGAAGCCACCTACCGGGCCCTGGGAACGATGCGTACCCTTATCTGAACAAGTTTCTCGCCACAGAGATCACATCCACAATTCGGCACATCGCTGTCGAAGTGCCCCTGGGCCGCGCCGAAGGGCTGCCCGCAAAACGCGTCAAGCTAACTGCGACAACGTGCGAGCCGTTCCCCGCTCCGCATTAATCAAACGGATCGGCCACTTGCCACCGAGCCGCCACTCCGAAGTAAAGCGCGCACTGGGCCACGCCCTCGCCTGGTATGAACTGATCGATGCCGTCTAGGCCTGTGTGACACATCTCGCCCGCCCCATTGTGGCTCTCGACCAATAACCAATAACTAACAACCAACCACCATCTGCTATGATGCCCCTTCGGATCGTCCCCGCCGATGATGCCAACCGCCCCGTCCGCCGACACATCAACACCGCCTAAACAGTTCACCCTCCGACCCACCCGCGCCCGCCACGTCGTCCTCGCCATGACGGTGGCCATCTACATGATCACCTACATGGACCGCACCATCATCGCGTCGGCCATGCCCCTCATCCGCAAAGATCTCGGTTTCTCCCTCATCACCGCCGGCTGGATTCTCGCCAGCTTCCGCTGGGGCTTCACTCTATTCCAAATTCCCGGCGCCTGGTTCGGCGACAAAATCGGCCCGCGCCGCGCGCTCACAATTATCGTCACCTGGTGGAGCGTGTTCACCTCCCTCACCACGCTCGCCTGGAGCGCCGCGTCCATGGTCGTGGTCCGCTTCATCTTCGGAGTCGGCGAATCCGGTGCGTTTCCCATCGCCACGCGATCGCTTTCCCGCTGGATGCTCCCCGCCGAACGCGGCTTCGCGCAAGGAATCACGCACGCCGGATCGCGCTTGGGCGCGGCCGTCACACCTCCGCTAGTCGTTTGGATGATCCTCCTCT
Source organism: Bryobacterales bacterium (assembly GCA_963772905.1). Taxonomy (GTDB): domain Bacteria; phylum Acidobacteriota; class Terriglobia; order Bryobacterales; family Bryobacteraceae; genus Palsa-89. The sequence goes on from CAVYZD010000005.1 coordinate 105,559, forward strand.
ACGGCTGGCGCTCACCCTTTCTCGCATTCGCGGGGCTCGGACTCATCTGGGCCGCCCTCTGGTTCTTCTACTATCGCGACTCGCCCGAGCAGCACCGTGGCGTCAACGCCGCTGAATTGGATCTGATTCACTCCTCCACCGGAGGCCCCCGGCCACAGGTCGGTGTTCGCGTTCCGTGGCGTCGCATTCTTTCCAGCCGCACGGTCTGGCAACTCGCGCTAATGTACTTCTGCTACCAGTACGCGCTGGCGGTCTACCTCGATTGGTTCCCAACATATTTGAACAGCCATCGCGGCTTCGATCTCAAGCAAATGGGCTTCTACGCCAGTCTCCCGTTGCTCGCGGGCACGCTCGGCGATCTCGCCGGCGGCTGGCTTTCCGATCGCCTTCTGCGACGCACCGGAAACGTCGCATACGCCCGCCGCATTGTGGGCATCGCGGGCTTCGTCATCGCGGCCTTCGGAATTCTTCCCGCCACTCTCACACACGATCCGAAACTCTGCGTCGCTTTCAGCTGCCTCGCCTTCGGCGGTTTGGAATTAACGGTCGGCGTTTCCTGGGCCATCCCGCTCGACATCGGTGGCGATTTCGCCGGCTGCACCGCCTCCGTCATGAACATGTGCGGCAACATCGGTGGCGCAATCTCCCCCGCCCTGCTCGCTTATCTGGTCCGCGATTTCGGCTGGGACGTTCCATTCTTCGCTACCTCCGCGCTCTGTGCCATCGGCGCGCTCATCTACGCCAAGATCGATGCCAGCCAGCGCATCTTTGCGGCGTGACCACCACCATTCTCGTCCTCGCCGTTCTCTTTCTCGCCACCTTCATTCGCTCCGCGCTCGGATTCGGCGAAGCACTCGTAGCCGTCCCGCTCCTCGCACTGACGCTCCCCGTCCAGGTCGCCGCGCCTTTGGCCGTTTTAGTATCCATCACCGTGGCCCTGGTCATCGTCATTCAGGATTGGCGCAACATTCACCTGCACAGCGCGGGCTGGCTCGTGCTTTCCACCTTGTTCGGAATTCCGCTCGGCCTACTGCTTTTGAAAACCGTTCCCGAATCCATCGTCAAAGCGATTCTCGGCGTGTTCATCATCGCCTTTGCGATTTACTCGCTGGCTGGCCGCAAGCCACAACTCCACACCGATCGCCTCGCGCCTTTGTTCGGCTTCACCGCTGGAATTCTCGGAGGAGCGTACGGCATGAACGGCCCTCCCCTGGTGGCCTATGGCGTCATGCGCCGCTGGACGCCCGCCCAATTCCGCGCGACTTTGCAAGGATACTTCCTCATCGCGAGCATCGTTGGCATGGCGGGCTACGCGTTCACTGGACTATGGACCCGCAACGTCAGCCGCTATTTCTTGCTCTCGCTGCCGCTCGCTCTCATTGCGATCTTCCTTGGCCACGCCGTCCATCGCCGCCTCAGCAGCGCGCGCTTCTTGATCGCGGTCAACATCGGCCTCGCACTAATCGGCGCCACCTTGCTGGTGCAGGCGTCTTTGTTGGTCAAGCCTCAATGATCCAGCCCAAACTTGGGCTGGTGGGCGCTGCCGTCGATCTTGATCCGCAGAAATGTTCCCGCCCCGTTCTTGGCGAAGAATGGATCGGCAGGCTTCAGCAGCCACCGCTTCCACCCGGTCACGGTCTGCGAAATGTGTGCGTTCAGCTTCAGCGCGCCATGAAAATCAAGTGCGTCATGCTGCATGTCGTAGTTGCCTGCGACAGAAACGTCCGCGCCCGGCACCTCAAAAGCCAGCGATCGAAACGTCATCACCTGGTCTTCCAGATGAAAGGCGCCCTGCATACTTGAAACCACTTCGTCGATCGCCTCGTTCTTCGGCTGCCCTTGCCCGCGCCGGCTCAATTGATCCACCTGATTCTGTATCGTCGACCGCAGAAACTTCCCCCCGTGCACATCGAATGTTCCATCCAACCGAAGTTTTTGTTTGACTGTGCTCGCGAGCGGAGGAATGTCGATGCTCGACTTCATCGCGATGAAGCCCTCCATAAATGGCGGCCCCTTCATGGCCAGCCGCAACAGATCGCGCATGTCGCCGTTCGCCATGCTGACCGCGAGAGTGATACTGCGCTTTGAATATTGGTCATTCTTGATGACCGCACCGTCAGTAGTAAAGTTCGTGTGGCCCAGAGTCGCCCGCACCGGTTGCAGCACGGTGTTGCCGTTGCTTCCGTCCACCATTGCATCGAAGTCGGTGGAGAGCGGCATCGGAGTGCCCACCATCTTCAACTCGAAGTTCGGGACGTAAGCGTTGCCCCGCACGTTGACGTTGTCCAGCGATCCGTCAAAAGTTCCTTTCGACGAGAGTGTTCCCGCGATCGCGGCGAAGATTCCAAGGTCGGCGTTGTCGAAGGTGTAGTCGCCCTTCAGCGGCGAATCGCCGGGTGTCGACGCGTTCCACGGTCCGAAGTCGCCCGTGCTCTTGATCGTGCCCGGCGGCTTCGGAATGGTCAGGTCGGCATCGTAGCGTGTCGCCGAATTCGCCCCCACCGATTGCAAATGCAATCGCGCGATTTGGAATCGTAACGGCGGTTTACTGGGATCCTGCGGCAATAGCGTCAACACGGCATTCTTGATCTGAACATTCTGAAAACTCACCTCGGACCTCGATTGATCGTCGCCCTTCCAACTCGCCCGCTCTTCCTTGGGCGGGATAGTGATCTCCATTCCATCGATCGAAACAAAGTTGACGGACTTGTTCGGCGCAACCAATACTTCCAAATCAACCGTGAAGAACAGCTTTTTGATGGCGAACAACGGTGGCCGGCTGCGGTCGCCTCCAAATCGCATCGAGACGTTCTCGCTTTCCACCGCCACAATAGCCCCGCGGCCATGCCGCAGCAAAATCTGAACAACGGACATCTTCGGTCGATCGATGTGCAGCGCTCCGATTTCCACTTCGCTGTGAAAGCGCTCCTGCATGTACTTGATCGCCTGGGCGCGTATCGCCGGTTCGAATCGTTTCGCGATCACCGAAGCCGCGAAAAAGGCGCCGGCCACCACGAGCGCGATCAAAGCGGCCGCGCCGGCCAGAATGTATTTTGTCCGTTTGCTCACTTAGTTGCCTACCAGTTAGTGGATGGTTACAGGGCGAGATTGTTTCGTTATGGCAAGATCTCGGTCTTCAAGATGTAGTCCAGTTTTGGAAACCGCTGCACCAGGTACTCATTGGCTTCCCCTTCCACGCGGCTGGGATCGATATACTTGCCCTCCGGCCGCATTTCCCCGTAGCCCGCATAGAACTTGTCCACCACGTCCATGCCTTGGATAACCCGCGCGAACGGAACAAAACCCTGCTGGTCGAGCGCCGGATCGTCGGCCAGATTGATGAAGATCTCAGTGGCCCGCGTGCCGCCTCCCGACATTGCGAACGCCAGCGTCCCGCGAAGGTTCTTCTGCTGCGGGGGATCGTCCGCGATGAAGTATTCGCGCCATTTGCCGTGAACATTGAAGTCGCGATGTACGCCGAATTGCGCAATGAATCCCGGCACCACCCGAAAAAATCGGTTTTGATCGAAATAGTGCATCCGAAGCAATTCGTGAAAGCGGTCCACGCCGTGCGGCGCCCAAGCGCGGTGTGCCTCCACAACAAAATCTCCCTGCGATGTCTGAAACCTCACGCGAAACACTTCCGGCACCACAATTTTCGGCTCTTCCTTTTTTTGGCAAGCCGCCAGAACCAACATCGCGATAAAGACCGGACCGATTCGCATCCCCAATTAGGGTACACTGTCGAACATCCATGCAAGGAAAGACAGTGGTGATTACCGGCGGCACGTCGGGCATTGGCCAGGTTGCAGCGGAGACTCTGGCAAAGATGGGCGCGCGCGTCGTCCTGGTGGCTCGCAGCGCAAACCGCGGAGGCGCAGCCATTTCCCGCCTGCGAGAAATCGCTCCCGACGCGAATCACAGCGTCTATTACGGCGATCTTTCGCGCTTAGCTGAAATTCGACGGGTGGGCAAAGAGATTGCCGCGGCCGAAACGCGCATCGACGTACTCCTGAACAACGCGGGTGCCATGTTCGGCGAGCGTCAAGTCACAGAAGACGGCTTGGAATTGACTTTCGCTACCAACCATCTTTCTTATTTCGTGATGACGCATCTGCTAAGCGAGCGGCTGATCACCTCCGCCCCTTCGCGCGTCATCAACACCTCCTCGCACGCGCACTATCGCGGCATAATGGATTTCGAGAATCTCCAATACGAGCAAGACTACAAAGCGTTTCCGGCCTACAGCCGCTCGAAGTTGTGCAACGTCCTGTTCACTCGAGTGCTCGCGCGACGGCTAGCCGGAACCGGCGTGACGGCAAACAGTTTGCATCCGGGATTCGTGAATACGCGCTTCGGCGACGAGAGCGGCGGCTCCATGGCGCGCATCATCGGGCTCATGAAAATCTTCGCGATCTCGCCGAAAAAGGGCGCCGAAACGATCATCTATCTGGCTTCATCGCACGACGAGGCGAAATCGAACGGCCTTTACTTTTACAAATGCAAACCTGTCGAGCCGTCGAAGCTCGCCCAGGACGACGCCGTGGCTGACCGTCTCTGGCAACTTACCGCCAAGTTCGCTGGGATGCCGGATTAGACTATTGCCCAACCAAAGCCTGGATCGCTTCCAGTTCCTTGCCGGCGTCGGAAAGCTTGCCCTGCGACACCAGCTCGCGATAGCGCGCGAGATGTTGGCGGATTTGCGCGACACGCGCATCGGGCTGCGTGGAGGGAGGCGCGGCGGTCGTCGTCGCGGGCTGGCCCGTGGGCGGAATTGCAGGCGTCGTCGGCAGTTTTTCCCCCGCCAATTGCGCTAGTGCTTCTTGATACGTATCGGCGTACACCAAATTGTTTCCCATCGCGAGCGCGACTTTCTTCAACTGCGGCATCTTGGCTTGCGACGCCTGAATATAGATGGGCTCCACATACAAAAACGTCTGTCCCATCGGCAGCACCAGCATTTGACCGCGCAGAACCTGCGAGCCTTGCTGATTCCACAACGTCAGGTCTTTCGAGATGTTCTGATCCTGATTGATCCGCGCCTCGATTTGCATGGGACCCAAAATGATTTCCTGCTTTGAAAGCAGCAAAACCACTTTCTCACCCAAATGTTCTCCGTCGCAGCGCGCCATCATCAGTCCGATCAGGTTGTCGCGATTGCGCGGCGTGAACGGCGTCATGAGCAGAAACTCAGGCTTGATTTCCCCCGGCAAAGTCGCAACTACATACGTGGGAGCGAGCGGCCCCGGCGTGCCGCCCTGTTCATTGGTGAACTTGGCCGTGTCCCAGGCGTCGGATTTGTTGTAGAACGTGTCGGGGTCGCGCATGTGGAACAGCCGGTAGATGTCGGCCTGCACGCGGAAAATCAGCTCGGGATAGCGGACGTGGCGGCGCAGATCGGCGGGCATCGTCGACGCATCCTCGAACAAATCGGGAAACAAATTCCGGTACGCCTGCAAAAGCGGATCAGTAGGGTCGAAAACGTACAGATGCACCGTTCCGTCGTAGGCGTCGATCGTCGCCTTCACGGAATTGCGAATGTAGTTCACTTCGCCGATCCCCTCCAGGCCAACGTGCGCCGAGTAGGGATGGACGTCCGACGTCATATAGCCATCGACCATCCAGGTGAGCCGGCCGGACTCCGTGAGAACGAGGTATGGATCGGGATCCCAGGTCAGGAAATCGGCCAGCGCACTGAGGCGCGCCGTGACGTTGCGGCGAATCATCATGCGGCTATCAGATGTGAGATAACCGGTCAGCAGAATATTGAAATCTTCGCGCGAAACTGCGGCTGCCGCGCGGAGCAGGAACGAGGAAATGGGAAAGCCACCCTTGCCATCGTAATGATTCTCGACGTTGCGGTCGCCTGAAGGATAATCAAATTCGGCTTGCGCGGTGTGCACGAACACCGGATCTTGCACGTTCTCGCCGTAGTATAGTTCGGGGCGCGTGAGCTTGAGTCCAGGCTCGCTGATCACTGGCGGCGCATCCTTGATAATTAGTTCCGGCAGCCCATTTGGCGACACGGTGTTGGCTTCCGCCATCACGATTCCGTAGCCGTGCGTGTAGATGAAGTGCGAATTTATCCAGCGGCCGCCGGCTTCGCCGAGTTGCGTTAGATCCAATTCGCGTGGCGATAACATCATCTGTCGAAGCTGCCCATTCACCGTGTAGCGATCGACGTCGGTATCGGAATAAATGTAGGGCCGATACGGCTGAAGCTGCGTGATGGCGTCGTGAAAAGCGTGCCAATCCCAGAGCCGCACGTTGTCAAGGAGCGGTTGATGCTGTTTGAAATCGATGCGCTCATCGGATTGGGCCGTGAAATTCAGTTCGCGGGTACGATCATCGATCCCGAACGCCGATCGCGTGGCGGAGATGTGCCGCTGGATAAACGGCCGCTCGATGGAAATCTCATTGGGCCTCACGTAGACCCCGGCGACGATGGGCGGAACCACATTGCGCAGCAGAATCGCGCCCACCAGTACAACCAGCGCCGTCCGCCATCGGCCAACCGCAAGCGCCACCGCGGAAACGATGCAGCCGGCGATCTGCAGCCACTGCAGCGGAAGCACGATGTTCTGATCCACATAATCGACGCCGACCATGAAGCTGCCGTGCTCGTTGAGCAGCAAGCTGTATCGGGCCAGGAAAAAGCGTGCGGCCATGGCGAGCAAAAATACGGCGCCCAAGCTTCGCAAAAAGGTGCTTTGCAGCGCGCCCGCAAGACCTAACTCCGTGATGCTGATCTCCTGGACGTTGCGCCAGTCGCCGACGCGGCCGCTAATTTGCCAGCCGCGCGCCGCGATCCAATAAATCAGCGCTCCCACCACCACAATGCCGAGCAACAGTCCGAGGAGATCGGAATAAAACGGGATTTTGAATAAATAAAACGAAAGTGGATTATCGAAAACCGGATCGCGCCAAGCCGTGGCCGCACCGCCCAGATCGCGCCCGCCGAAATATCGAACGACGGTCCAGGTATCGAGCGTGGTGAGCGAAATTGCCAGAGCAATGATAAAGACCGCAAGTGCCGTGACTCGCGCATACAGCGGATGCTCGGAGAGCCGCGCGTGCGCATGCCGTAGCGCGAGGATGTGTGCGGTCCAAAAGACAATGAACGCGATGATGGTTGCGCCGATGGTGGGAATCAGGCTGTAGGCGAGGATGCTGAACCAGGTGCGCAGCTGGCCCATTTCCTTCCACCATTGGTAGTCGATGGCCCACGAACACAGCCAGCGCACCGCGACGAACAACACCACGGCGACGATCGCGTACCACAGGCATCCGCCGCGAGCGGGGCGGCCGGGAATCTGACGTTGTCGATAGGAAGGATCCAAGTCTCTAGTAACTGTACTCTATCTCAAGTCAAGCCGACGGCGTGAACTTCCGCCCCCGCGTTTCCGGCCCCAACCACACTATACCGGCCAGCGCGACACCGGAAACCAAGATGCAACCGGCCATCGCGGCGGGAAGCTTCATCCCCCGATCCTGAAGCGCACCGATCAACACTGGCATGATCGATCCCAGGGCCGCGCCAACGTGGTAGACAAATCCCGGCCCAACGGCGCGTGCGGCGGTGGGAAATCGCTCGGTCAGATAGGACGGCACAATGCCATAGACTCCCATGCCGCAAGCGCCCATCAGCAGCGCGCCGAGCGCTAACGCGACGGGGGAGTGCGATCCCACAAAGATCGGGATCATCAGCACTCCGATCAGGGCCGCCATTGTCGCGGCGCCCCTTCGTCCGGCGGGGGTCTCGGAAACACGCCCCCACAGCGCCGTGCCCAGGATGGCGCCGACGTTCAGTGCCACCAGGTATGGAATCGCCGGCAGACCGGCTTCACGCAGAAAGGTCGGGTACCAGAAGTTGATCGAGTAATACGACATCAGAAAAGCGCCCATCAGGAGTGAGGTCTGAATGGTGGTGGCCACCAGATCGCGCCGGAAGATCCGGAGGATCGACAATCCGTCCCGCTGATTGGCATCCTTCAGATGGCCGCGGCGCGCCAGCCAGACCGGGCTCTCCTCCACGCGCAGCCAGATCCACAACGCCAGCAATGCCGGAACCGCACCCAGCCAGAAAAACGCTCGCCATCCCGGACCGTTCAATGCGGTCACCAGCGGATACAACAACTGAAAGACCACCGCCGCCAGCATGTAGCCCCAGTAGAATCCGCCCGCCAGGAGTCCCGACGCTGGGCCGCGAAGATGGTCGGGCCAGTGTTCGAGCGCAAGCGGCATGCCCGCCGCCCACACGCCGCCCATGCCGATTCCGAACAGCGCGCGGACTCCGAACAGCATGGCGTAGCTGGTGGAAAAGCCGCTGAGAAGGCTGAACAGAGACAACCACAGGATGGAGAGAATCAAGGGGAACTTGCGGCCAAAACGGTCAGCGGCGGTTCCCGCGCTCAATCCACCCACCAGGCGAAACATCAGCGTGACCGTTCCAAGCGCGCCCGCGAGCGCTTTGTCCACGGTGAAGCTATGTTCGATGTCGATCAGCAGAAAACTCAGAATTGAGAAATCGAATCCATCGAAGCCCCAGCCAAGAAACGCGGCGAAGAAGGCGTTCCACTGGGTCCGGGTAACGTCTCTGAAAGTGGAACGCGCGCCAGGAACACGACCATTAGGGCCGGGGCGAACCGGGACTTCCGGTTTGGCTGGCGTCACCTGTTAGTCCAGACGATCTTGCCGTTTACGATCGTCGCCACAGGACCACCCCGAAATGTTTGGCCGTTAAACGGTGAGTTGCGGCTTTTCGAAGCCGACCGGTTGACGTCGTATGTCCAGGCGCGTTCGGTGTCGAAGATAGTGACGTCGGCGGGCGCCCCGGATGCGAGCCGTCCGCGATTGAGATTGAGCACGCGATCGGGACCCGTGGTGAACAGCTCGATCATGCGCATTAGAGGGATTTTGCCGGAGTGGATTAAGCGATCGAGCGTGACGCCGATGGCGGTCTCGAGTCCAAGAATGCCGAAGGGGCACTTCTCGAACTCCTGCATTTTCTCGCTGCCGGCATGAGGCGCGTGATCGGTGGCGATAGCGTCAATCGCGCCGGAGACGATGCCCGTCGTGACCGCGCCAATGTCGCACGCCGAGCGCAACGGCGGTTTCATTTTGTAGTTGCTGTCGTACGGCGGCATCGCGTCGTCGGCCAGAGCGAAATGATGCGGAGTGGCTTCGGACGTCACGGCCAAGCCGCGCGCTTTGGCGAACGCCACCATTTCCACCGAGTGGCGCGATGAGATATGCGCGACGTGGAAACGCGCGCCGGTGAGCTCGGCGAGCAGAATATCCCGCGCCACCATCACGTCTTCTGAAGCAGCTGGAATGCCGCGCAGACCGAGCCGCACGCTCTCGACGCCTTCGTTCATATCGCCGCCGGCACTCAAGTGCAAATCCTCGCAATGATCGATTACCGGAAGGCCGAACGATCGCGCCGTCTCCATGGCACGCCGCATCACGCGGGCGTTCATCACCGGGCGTCCGTCATCGGAAATGGCGACGATGCCCGCTTCCTTCATCAATCCGATGGCGGCCAGTTCTTCGCCTGCGCTGCCCTTCGTGATTGCCCCGATGGGAAAAACGTTCACGATCGCGTGGCGCTCGGCACGCTCGATAATGTAACTGGTAACCGTGGCGTTGTCGTTCACTGGCGACGTGTTGGGCATGCAGCAGATGGAAGTGAAGCCTCCCGCCGCGGCGGCGCGTGATCCGCTCTCGATGGTCTCGGCGTGCTCAAAACCGGGCTCGCGCAGGTGCACGTGCATGTCGATGAAGCCGGGCGCTACGATAAGGCCCGTGGCGTCGAATTCACTAGCGCCCGTGGCGTCGATATTGTCACCGATCTCAGCGATGCGGCCATCCTCGATTGCGACGTCGCGAATCGCATCGAGACCGCTGGCCGGGTCCATCACGCGGCCGTTGCGAATGACAAGTTTCGGCATCTAGTTTCCGAGAATCCGTTCGAGCACGGCCATGCGTACCGCGATCCCATTCTCCACCTGATTCAGGATCACCGAACGCTGCGAATCGGCCACCTCAGAGGAGATTTCGCGGCCGCGATTGATTGGGCCGGGATGCATCACGATAGCGTCGGGCTTGGCCAGGCTCATGTGCTCCAGGCGTAATCCATAGAATTGGAAATATTCGTTGGCGGAAAACGCCGCTTCGTGCTGGCGTTCCAGTTGTACGCGTAGCATCATGATGACGTCGGCGCCGCGAATCGCGTCTTGCATCTTGTGCGTCAAGCTAATGCCGGGCGCGAGCTGGGCTAATTCCATCGGCAACAAAGATGCCGGTCCACACAACACGATCTGCGCCCCGAATTTCGAGAGCAGATACATATTGGACCGCGCCACGCGGCTGTGCGCAATATCGCCGATAATGGCCACGCGCAGGCCTTCGAGTGTCGGGCGGCGGTCGAGAATCGTGCGTGCGTCAAGCAGCGCTTGCGTGGGATGTTCGTGCGTCCCGTCGCCGGCATTGATGATGGGCGTCTCCACTAAATAGCGTGCGAGAAAATGCGGAGCGCCCGAGGCCGCGTGGCGCATGACGATGGCGTCGGGATGCATGGCGCCCAGCGTGTTCAATGTGTCCACCAGAGACTCGCCTTTCGAAACGCTCGATCCCGAAGCGGTGATGGAGATGGCGTCGGCGCCCAGGCGCTTCGCGGCAATCTCGAAACTGGTGCGCGTGCGCGTGGACGCTTCGAAAAACAGATTCACGATCATGCGCCCGCGCAGCTGATCCGACTTACGCCGAGCCGTTTGCTGTGGCTGAAAACTCTTGGCGCGGTCGAGAATGGCTTCGATCTCCACTCGATCCAGCGGCTCAATTCCTAACAGTCCACTGGGCATCGAGGGTCCTTAGGTCTTCTCCACGAGCAAGACCTTGTCGTTCTGATCCACTTCCTGGAACTTCACTTCGATGATCTCGTTGGCGCTGGTCTGGACCATCCGGCCCACGTAGCGCGCCTCGATCGGAAGCTCGCGCCAGCCGCGGTCGATCAACACCAGCAGCTGCACGCGCGCCGGACGGCCTTGATCGAACAGCGCATCGAGAGCGGCACGAATCGTGCGGCCCGTGTAGAGCACATCGTCCATCAATATGATGTCCTTGCCCGTCACCGGAAAATTGATCTCGGTGGCGTTATGGACTGGTTTCTCAGACACCGTGGACAGATCGTCGCGGTAGAGATTGATATCGAGAAAACCGACTGGAACGGCCAGATTTTCCAGGTTCTTGATCTTCTGCGCAAGACGCAGCGCGAGCGGAACCCCGCGCCGCCGGATGCCGATGAAGGCCAACCGGTGCAAGTCTTCGGTCTTCTCCAAAATTTCATGGGCCAGCCGGACGAGTGTGCGGTCGATCTCGGAGGCGCTCATCAACTGCGCTTTTTCGCGTGTGGGGAGCATGGTCAGAAGCTAAACGCTCCAGCGTAACACATCAAAAGCGCTTGAGCCGGTCGTGGATGTGCTTGGCCAGCTTGTCGATCTCGTCCACCTTCTTCAGGGTGGCGAGCGAGAGCACATTATAGTCGTTCTTTTCCAGGTCGACCTTGAGTTCGTCGGCCAATTTCGATAAAGCGCGAGCGTCTTCGAGAGATTTTTGATAATCCGACTTGAGGATTTCGTCGCGCTGCAATTTGCCGTTGGGCAAGCGGACGTCTTCGGGTGGAGCTTCCGGGATATTGCGCTCTTTGGAAGGCGGCTGCGCCTGCAGGACCAATGCGGCCATGAGGACAAGCAGAATTCGGGGGAGCATATTGCTGCAATTATAGTCACCTTGTCAGGCGATTGCGCTACCATGCTTTTGATGGTCCGCGTCGCACTGCTCTGCGTTCTGCTGTCGGCCTCCCTTCCCGCACAAACTATCATTCGCCTTGGCACGCTGGTTCCGAAGGGTTCACGCTGGCACGAAATCCTGCTCAACATGGGTGAGGAGTGGAAGAAGGCGTCCGGCGGAAAAATAGAGCTGAAGATTTACCCGGGTGGCGAACAGGGCGACGAGCCCGAAATGGTGCAGAAACTCCGCATCAAGAAACTGCAAGCCGTGGCCCTCTCTGGCGCGGGTTTGAGCGGCATCGACTCGGCCGTTGCGGCGCTGAATACTCCCATGATGCTCGCGTCGAACCAGGAGCTCGACTATGTCCGCGATCACGTTTCCGAACGCCTGGAAAAAGGCCTGGCGCAGCGCGGCTTCATCGTCTTGAATTGGGGCGACGCCGGTTGGATCCATTTCTTCACCAAACAGCCGGCCTCGCGGCCCGAAGAAATTCGCCGCATGAAGCTGTGCGTTTTGCAAGGTGACAACTCGACGTTCGAGCTTTACAAAGTGAACGGATTCCAACCTGTGTCGCTGGCCGCCACCGATATTCTGACCGGTTTGCAGACCGGGCTCATTGAGGCGTTTCAGGCCCCTCCGCTATTGGCGCTGAGCGATCAGTGGTTCGGCGGCGCGAAAAATATGCTGGACATTCCGTTTGCGCCGCTGGTAGGTGCCACCGTGATTTCCAAAGACGTTTGGAACACGATTCCAGCGCCTGTGCAAAAGGAAATGATGCAGTCGGCGCGGACCGCGGGCGTGGCTTTGCGCGATGAGATCCGAAAATCGGAAGCGAGTTCCATCCCGCTCATGCAGCAGTTCGGGCTCAATGTGGTTCATGCCGATCCAAAAGCGGTGGCCGAGTGGCGGGCGCTTGCGGAAAGCATCTGGCCAAAGCTGCGAGGTCAAGCGGTGCCGGCCGATTTGTTTGACGAAGTGAAGCGCCTACGCGACGAATATCGCAAAACGCATCACGAGGCCCTCGTCGCGGCGATCAAGTGAGCGCCACCACACCCCCTCCGGAGAATTCCGGGCGACCCACGCCCTTCCAATTTTTCGAAGATTCATTTTCTATCCTGGCGCTTTCGCTCATGACCGCGCTGCCCGTAATCGAAATGGTCGCGCGGGAATTTCGCTGGCCGGGGATTCCGGGCTCGGCCGTCGTAGTGCAACAACTCACACTGTGGATCGGCATGTTGGGTGGCATGCTGGCCTCGCGATCGGGCCGTCTACTGGGACTTTCATCCAGCAGCTTTCTTCCCGAATCCTGGCTCGCGCCAGCCAAGATTTTCTGGAGCGCCGCACTGGCCGCCGTGTCGACATGTCTGGCCTACGCGAGCTGGGTGTTCGTTCAGACCGAGCGCGACGCGGGCAGCTATCTTTTGCCCGGCGTCCCGAAGTGGACTGCCCTGGCGATCATGCTGGTCGGTTTCGCGGTCATCGCCCTGCGTGCCGTCTGGAACGCAAGCGCAAGCTGGAAAGGGCGCGGACTTGCGGCAGTTGGCCTCATCATCCCCGCGCTGTTTGGGTACGTGATCCCAGTGGGAGCCTTCGGCGTGCTTCCACTTTCTTTCGCGCTCCTCACGCTCGCCATCGTGCTCGGACTCCCGATCTTCGCCGTCTTCGGCGGGCTCGCGCTTCTGTTGTTTTGGAGCAGCGGCACGCCTGTCGCATCTGTGCCAGTGGAAATGTACCGATTGGTCGCGTCGCCTTTGCTGCCGTCGATTCCGTTATTCACTCTCGCCGGCTATTTCATGGTGCAAGGCGGTGCGACGAAGCGTCTACTGCGCGTGTTCACGGCACTGTTTAGCTGGATTCCAGGCGGTCTCGCCATCGCCACTGTCGCCATCTGCACGGTATTTACGTTCGCCGGTTCCGGCCTGACCATCCTCTCGCTCGGCGGGCTGCTGGTCCCGATGCTCATCAAGACGCGCTATCCCGAAAATTTTTCCATCGGGCTCCTCACGTCTTCCGGGTCGCTCGGCCTGCTGTTTCCCACCAGCGTTCCCGCCATCCTTTATTGCGTGTATTCGCAGACGCCGATCGACCGCCTGTTCATCGGCGCGACGCTGCCCGAACTGCTCATGATTTCGTGCATCGCATTCGTCGGGATTCGCATGGGCATCAAGAGCGATGCCGTGCGCGAACCGTTCTCCTGGCGCGAAGCGAGCGCCGCCGTGTGGAACGCGAAATGGGAACTGGCGCTCCCGGTGATCATGATCGTCGGCCTGTTCGGTGGATTCGGTACTCTAACGGAAGCCGCTGCCCTCACCGCGTTCTGCGCGTTCTTCGTCGAAGTTTTCATTTATCGCGACCTCAAACTCTCGCGCGATTATCGCGAAGTATTCGTCGAATGCGCCACCATTGTCGGCGGAATCTTGCTGATCCTGGGCGTCGCTCTCGGATTCACCAATTACCTGGTGGATGCAGAAGTGCCGTCGCGGTTGATCGATTGGGTGCAGGCGCACGTGCAGTCGAAGTATCTGTTCCTGCTGCTGCTCAACGCGGCGCTGTTGGTGGTGGGCGCGATGATGGATATTTTCGCGGCGATCCTGGTCGTGGTGCCGCTGCTCAAGCCGCTGGCTGCGGCGTATTCGATCGATCCCGTGCAGATGGGCGTCATCTTCATCGCGAACCTGGAGCTCGGCTACCTGCATCCGCCGGTCGGGATCAATTTGTTTTTATCGGCGTACCGTTTCAAGAAACCCATGGGCACCATCATCTGGGCCACGCTGCCGTTTCTGCTGATCTTAGGCGGAAGCGTGCTACTCATCACCTATGTGCCATGGTTGACGACCGCGCCGCTGCACTGGTTAGGCAAGTAACGGTTCTATGGACCTGTTACTTATCACGATTCCGGTAGAGAACATCAAAGACTGGCCCAGCTTTCACCAAGTATTTCAAGATACCCTGGGCTTTCCTGCGTTCTACGGGCGAAACATGAATGCGTGGATCGATTGTATGACATACGTGGACTCACCCGAGACCGGTATGACTTCAGTGACTGTTCAGCATGGCCAGGTGTTGGGACTCCGAATCAACGACCCATTCGATTTCAGGCAACGGTGCCCGGAACAGTACGACGCCCTGATCGAATGCTCCGCATTCGTGAACTTCCGCCGTTGCGAAGACGGCGAAGCCCCCGTCATAGCTCTTCTTCTCAACGGGCGAACGTGAACATAGGTCCTTACGATCAGTTCGGCACGCGCCGGATGCCGCGCATCTGTGAGAAGTGCTGATCGAACGCGAAGGCGGTCGAGATCCGAAGCCTCTGCATCAGGGCGAAACTTGTACAATCGGCGAAGCTCCAGCCCTTGTCGCGATGCGATCGAAAGATTGCCCATGCCCGTGCGATATCGTCTTCCGTTTGGTAGAACAGCGTGGACAGTCGTTCGCCGAAAAGAGCTTGACCCGCCTGAATCGCGCTCTGCGTCCGGAAGCGCACCTTGATCAACGTCACAACCTCGTCAGTGACGTAGTCGCTGGTGACCAACCGCTCTCGATTGGAATCAATCCAGCTCAGCGCCACCTTGTGTTGGGAATCCACTTCCAGGAACAACGCCACCCACGCCCCTGTGTCGACGAAAATCACTTATCCATGCCACCATAAAGGGCCAGATCGTGATCTTCTTGTGAAATCCACTTCTTGCCTTTCTCGGGCTTCGCCTTCCTGATCGCAGCCAGCGTTCGGAGCGCTTCCTTTCGATACCGCTCGTCGGCATAATCCCCACTTCGATGCCGCGGTCGCAGAGCAACGTCGTCCGAAATCTTTTGGTTCACTCAGTCCTTCCCTTGGCGACATCCCGAAAGAATCCGTTCAGTTCCGGAAACGGCGTGATCCCGTCCAGCCCCGAGAAACTGCCGTCTTCCACGATCAACTTCGCCGCTCGAATGAAACCCGTCCACGCCGCGCGCGCCAGCGACGACCCCAGGCTCACTCGCCGCACTCCCATCTCGGCCAGATCGCTCACCTTCAACCCGGTATTCGCGCTCATCAATACGTTCACGGGCTTGGGATGGACCGCCGCCACAATCGCCTCAATATCCGCGCGCTCGCGCACCCCCGGCGCAAACAGCACATCCGCCCCGGCTTCGGAGTAAGCTCGCAACCTGCGAATCGCCTCGCGCAATGGCTCCGAGTGCCCCACCAGAAAACATTCCGATCGCGCCGTCAGCAGCACACCCGATCCCTCAACGGCCGACCGCGCCGCCCGAATCCGCTCCACCGCCAGCGCCACATCGTACAGCGGCTTTTCCCGATCGCCAGTGGCGTCTTCAATCGACAACCCCGCCACGCCGGTTGCCACACAGAGCCGTACGTTCTCCGCTACGCCCGCCGGATCATGCGCATATCCCGACTCAAAATCGGCATTCACGGGCAATTCCGTCGCCGACACAATCTCGGCAATATGTTTCAGCACCACATCGCGCGGCACCGCCCACGCCGCATCCGGCAGCCCAAGCGAAAACGCCAAACCGGAGCTCGTGGTGGCCAGCGCGTGAAAGCCAAGATGCCTCAAATAACAGGCTGTTCCCGCGTCCCAAGGATTGGGAATCACAAAACAGCCGCTCTCATGAAGCTTGCGAAAGACCGCGCGGCGAGGAGCAAAATCGGCGTGAGCCATGGCAGATTGAGGTTAGCAAATTAACCGATTCTTAATGTGATAACATCCGTCTTGACATTTCGGCGTGCAGCGGCCGCCGGGCGGCCCGTCGTGCGTTTCTAAGGTTCGTTGTGCGCTCTTAAAATAGAAGCGGAGAGCAACCGAGTGAAAGTATACGAAGGTTCCGACATCAGAAACATCGCCCTGATTGGTCACGGACACAGTGGCAAGACCACCCTGACCTCCGGATTTTTGTACACCGCCGGGGCCACCAATCGCCTGACGCGCGTCGACGAAGGCACCGCCATCACCGATTTCGATGATGAGGAAATCCAGCGCAAGCTGACCATTTCAACTGGCCTGGCTTTCGCCGAATGGGCCAAGAAGAAAATCAATCTGATCGACACGCCCGGCTTTAATATTTTCATTAACGACACCAAGGCCGCGCTCATCGCCGCCGACGCCGCGCTGGTATTGGTGGATGGCGTGGCCGGCGTCGAAGTCCAAACAGAGAAGGTCTGGAGCTTCGCCGACGAATTCAATCTGCCGCGTGCCGTAATGATCAACAAGCTCGATCGCGAACGTTCTTCCTTCGAGCGCGCGCTCGCCAACGTGCAGGAGGTTTTCGGCCGCTTGGCAGTCCCCGTCCAGCTTCCCATCGGCGCGGAAAAAGAGTTCAAAGGTGTTGTGGACGTCATTCGAATGAAGGCCTACACCTACACCATCGACGGCGACGGCAAGGGCAAGGAAGGCCCCATTCCCGAAAGTCTGGCCGAGCCCGCCCAGAAGGCCCACGAAGCGCTCGTCGAAATGGTGGCCGAGGGCAACGACGCGCTGATGGAAGAGTTCTTCGACAAGGGCACGCTTCCGGTGGAACACATCATCGACGGCCTGCGCCAGGCCATTCGCGAGCGCCGCATTTTTCCGGTTCTCTGCGGATCGGCGTTGCACAACGTCGGGTCCGATTTGCTGATGAACTTCATCGTTGAGAATTTCCCCGCGCCTACCGAACACGAGCCCATCCACGGCAGAGTCAATGGCGGCGGCGACGGCCAGCGGTCCATCAAGGATTCCGAGCCTGTCTCGGCATTCGTGTTTAAGACCATCGCTGATCCCTTCGCCGGCCGCGTCACGTATTTCAAAGTGATCTCGGGAGTGATCAAGAACGACGCCAATCTCGTCAACGCCCGCAGCGGCGCAACCGAACGCCTGGCGCACGTCGGCTGCCTCGAAGGCAAGACCCTCCAGCCCGTCACCGATATCAAAGCCGGCGACATCGGCGCCGTCGCCAAACTCAAGGAGACCGTGACCGGCGACACTCTGTGCGACAAGCCATCGCTGATCAGCTATCCGCCCGTACACCTGCCCGAGCCTTCCATCGCCTTCGCGATTTCGGCCAAGAGCCGCCAGGATGAAGACCGGCTCGGCAACGCGGTTCAAAGAATTCTCGAAGAGGACCAGTCGCTGCGCTTCTATCGCGATCCGCAGACCAAGGAATTTCTACTCGCAGGCAGCGGCCAGCAGCATGTCGAAGTCATCGTCAGCCGGCTGAAAAAACGCTACGGTGTGGATGTGGAGCTGCACGCCCCGAAAATCCCGTACCGCGAAACCATTCGCGGCAAGGCCGAGGTACAAGGGCCGCCACAAGAAACAGACCGGCGGACACGGGCAATTCGGTGATTGCTGGATTCGCATGGAGCCTCTTCCGCGCAGCGCGGGCTTCGAGTTCGCGAACGAGGTTTTCGGCGGGGCCATTCCGCGAAATTTCATTCCCGCCGTGGAAAAAGGCATCGTGGAGGCGGCCGCCAACGGCTTTCTCGCCGGATATCCGGTCGTCGATTTCAGGTGCACCGTCTACGATGGCTCGTATCACGACGTCGATTCGTCGGAAATGGCGTTTAAACTCGCCGCCCGCAAAGCTTTCAAAGCTGCCATGCAGAATGCCAAGCCGGCTGTCTCGAACCCGTCATGAACGTCGAAATCCAAGCCCCGGTCGAATACGCGGGCGACCTGATGGGCGACCTCAATGGCCGCCGCGGGCGCATTCAGGGCATGGACATCAAAGGTGGCACCCAGATAATCAAGGCGCAAGTCCCGATGTCGGAAATGCTCACCTATCAAAACGACCTGATTTCCATGACGCAAGGCCGCGCTTCCTATCAAATGGAGTTCGATCACTACGATTACCTGCCGCAGCTACAGGCCGATAAGGTGATCGCGGCAGCGAAAGCGGCCAAAACCGGCGAGGAAGAAGAAGAGGAATAACCTACCCTCACTCGCCGGTCAACTCGCGTTTATCTTGGAACCGCGCGCCGGCATCGCGCGTAACAATTCTCAAGGAGTACCGCGCAATGAAGCAGTCAACAGGGTTGACTCACGTTGGCCGCCCCATGGTCCAAGCACTCTTCGTGGCAAGTTGTTTGCTCTCGATCGTTTCCTGGTACACCACCTTCGAGGGCATGCGGCTGTACCTCTCGGTCTGGTTCTCCGTGCTGGCGTCGCTCGGAATCCAAACCGCCCTCGTGCTGGTCGCTTGGCTGATCGGATTCAGCAGTTCCATTCGCCATCACGGACGTCGCCCGCTGCTGATCGGCGTTTACATTGTGACGGCCGTCGTTTCGATCGCGTTTTCTTACACCAGCCTTTATACATGGTTTAGCGCGCGCGAACGCCCCGCCACCGTCGAGCGCAAGCTCTACGACGCTCTGAACGATTCCGCCGGCCAAACGCAAAGGCTGTTGACCGCCGCGATTGGCGAACAACAGAAGCATGTCCTCGCGCTCCAGGAAATGACCGAGGCGGAAAAGACGCACGGGCTCATCTCGCGAGCTCAAGATGCAGATCCGTATCTGGCGAACATTCGCGCCGCCGTGGCTCGCGAAGCGCAGACCTACGCCGACAACTATAAGGAAGGGGCGGGAGCGGGCGTGCGATATTCGGCGTTCGATCGCTATACGAAACTGGCGCAGGAATCGCTCGCGCAAATGCAACGTTCTCAAACAGAACTAGTTAGTTTTGTTTCAAACAATAAGCCGCTCGATTCGACGCAGCAACAACTGGAAGCTTACCGTCAAGTCTACGCCAACGTGCCATGGAACGACATGGAACAAGCGTTGCACTCGGGGCAACTCGCCAAACCGCCGATGCCAGTCTATAGCGAATTCGTCGACCGCACCGTTTCCGGCCAGGAAGATCTATTGATGGCTTTTGAAGAGCTCTTTACCGCGCCAACTTCGCGTCACATCTTTGCGCTGATGCTGGCCGCGTTCATCGATTTGGTGGTCTTCCTCCTGGCGTTTGCCACCGGCCCCTATTTCTTCGGAGCCGCCGAGCAACGCTGGATCTCAGCCGGAGCGGCCATCGAAGGATTAGACCAGCAAATCTTCACGCGCGATTTCCTTCGCAAAATGGTTCCGGGCCCGCGCGGGATGGCGCGCGTGGAAGCGGCCGCGTTGACGCCGGGAGAACAGCAGCTTTGTTTGCTGCTCGCCGCCAAGAGACTTGCAGTGGTTATGGTCGAAGATGGCCGCCAATACTACATGCTGGATCAGAGCATTCACGAACATCTTCTCGAATCGCTCGCTTCACAGCAGTTTCCGTTGCGCGCGGCGTCTGTTGCCGGTTCGTGAGTGCTCCGGCTGCACCAGCGAAAATTGCAGTTTGTGCTCCACTGGATCGACGCGGTCCAGAAGCACGTTAACGGTATCGCCGATGCTGAACTCGTGCCGGGTGCGCTGGCCGACGATTTTGCGCGCCTTCTCCTGAAACATATATCGATCGCCCGGCAACGTGTCGATGGGAACCAGACCCTCGACGAACAGGTTTTCAAGCTCGACGAAAAATCCGAATCGGGTCGTGCTGATGATCAGGCCGCTGAACTCTTCGCCCACGCGGTCTTCCATGAATCGGGCCTTTTTCCACTCCACCAATTCGCGCTCGGCCTCGGCGGCGCGGCGTTCAGTTTCCGAACAATCGTGGGCAATCAGTTCTAAGCGCTCTTCACCGATCAAGTCACCCCATCCGTCGAAAAACGCGGCCAGGATGCGGTGCACGATCAGGTCGGGATAACGGCGGATGGGCGACGTAAAGTGCGTATAGCTGGAAGCTGCCAGCGCGAAGTGCCCGTGGTTTTCGGCGCTGTAGCGCGCCTGCTTCAACGAGCGCAGCATCAGGTAACTCAAAATTCGCTCTTCCGGTTTGCCTTCGATTTGCTTGATCAACTTTTGATAGTTGCGCGACGTGATCGAAATGCTATGATCGGCGATTTCGATTTCCTCCCGCACCATCTTTCCGTCGCGGCGGCGCATGGGCGTGGTTCGGAATCGCTTCACCGGAATCGCGCCGATGCCCAGCGAATAACCGAAGTGCGTGGCAATCTCTTCGAATTCCATCACGCGTTTGGGATCCGGCTTCTCATGAATTCGGAACAGCGACGCGATTCCGGCTTGCTCCAAATGCGACGCCACGGCTTCGTTGGCCGAGAGCATGAACTCCTCAATGATCCGGTGCGCGATGTTGCGCGGGCTGCGCGTGACAGCGGCCATTTCGCCAAACTCGTCGAATTGAATCAGTGGCTCCGGCATGTCGAAATCGATGGCGCCGCGCTGAACGCGCTTCTTGTTCAGGATTAAAGCAAGTTCGCGCATCAGCTCGAACCGATCGATCATACGCGCATAGCGTTCCCGCAGTGCCGGATCGCCTTCGAGCAGCGCGTGAACGTCGGTATAAGTCATGCGCTCGACGCTGCGGATGACGCCGCGGCCGAAGGTCTGAGTGATGATGTCGCCGCGCCGGTCGATTTCTAATTCCACGGAAAGAACCAACCGATCCACCCCGGGCTTCAGCGAGCAGATCTCGGTGGAGAGTTCGAGCGGAAGCATCGGAACGGCGCGGTCGGGAAAATAGACGCTGGTACCGCGCAGGAACGCTTCTTCGTCGATGGGGCTGGCCGGTTTCACGTAATGGCTGACATCGGCGATGTGGACGTGAAGGGCATAGTTGCCGTTCGGCAATCGGTCAACCCAAACAGCGTCGTCGAAATCACGAGCCGTTTCGCCATCGATGGTGACGATATCGAGCGACCGGTAATCCTGACGTCCGGTGAGCTGCATCGAGCTGAATTGTGTTCCGAAAGCTCTGCGCCTGTTCCAAAGCTTCCGGCGGAAACTGATGCGGGATGTGGTGCTTCCGGATCATGATTTCAACGTCGACGCCGAAATCATCCGGGCGGCCGAGGATCTCGATGACCCGGCCGATCGCTTGGTCACCATCTTCGGGAAATTCAAGAATCTCGACGTTGACCACCATGCCGTCGAGATCTTCGGGCGAGCTCACTTGAACTGGAGCGACGCCGACGCGATCGCGATTCATCGAAGCCGGAGGTATTTCCATGCCTTCCGGAATCAGTATCCATTGGCGAATTCGCTCGTCATGCGGAGCAACAAGATTTCCACGCTTGCGAATTCGAAATTCGCCGACGACGGTTTGGTGCGCGCGCCGCAGAACCTTGACGATCTCGCCGTCGGCACGGCCGTCCTTTTCAATGCGAGCGATGCGCACCACTACGCGATCGCCATGCATGGCAGATCGCGCCGATTCGCGCGGGATGTAAACGTCGCCGCGCAAGCCTTCGATGGCGTGGTCGGGAATCAGAAATCCGTAACCATCGCGATGCATGTTGAGGCGGCCGACCGTATATTCGCGGCTGAAGCGCGTGACTACAAAACTGCCGGAGCGGATTTCGATGAGCTGGCCTTTTTCGACCAGCCGATCGAGAGCATTCTCGAGTTCATCGCGCGATGCAACGCGAGAGCCCAGTTCGCGGACCAGTTGCTTGAACGTGGCACGGGCGTGCGGCAACCGTGAAACGTGTTCGAGGATCGCAGCGTCGGTCACAGGGACTGGGCAAATCCCCGGGGAGTCATAGGCAGTGATCGAATGCGCGTTCCGGTGGCGTGGAAAATCGCGTTGCCGATTGCCGGAGCCAAACCCACGATGGGCGTTTCGCCCGCGCCCGCGGAAGGCAGATCCTTGCGATCGACCAGCACCGTTTCGATGACCGGCAGATCACTGAAGCGCGGAACGCGATATGTGGAAAGGTGCGCATTCAAAATTCTTCCGTTTGCGAATTCGACGGCCTCAAAAAGCGCGCCCCCGAGTCCCATGAGGACGGAACCTTCAATCTGGTTTTTGAGATGTTCGGGATTCACGATAGCCCCGCATTCGAAGGCCGTGACGACCCGCTCGACTTTCACTTTCGGTAACGGCGGCGTGACTTCTGGTCCGACATATTCGGCGGGAACGAAGGAGACTTCGGCACAGGTGGCAACGTAGCCGCCTTTTTCCACGCCGCACGCCAGGCCGAATCCTCGGTTGGGTTCGCTTTTCGAACTTGCCCAGCCGAATTTTTCAGCAGCGGCTTGGAGCACGGCGCGCAGACGATCGTTCTTCAGGTTCTTCAAACGAAATTCCAGAGGGTCCATTGCGGCCGCGGCCGCGAGATCATCCATGTGCGACTCGCGCGCGAAGTGATTGGCGGTAGCGGCGAGACCACGGTAGGAACCCTGCCGAAGCGGCGACAGCGTGGCGTGGAATTGGGTATTGCGGTTCGCGATGTCGTAGGGCGTTTCGATGGCAGAGGGTCCGGAATTGTAGTTGTGAAATTCCCAAGCGGTGATCAGGCCGTCGCTCGATACGCCGCTGCGAATCTCGATGACACCGGCCGGGCGGAAGTAGGCCCACGTGAATTCTTCTTCGCGGGACCAAATCAATTTCACCGGCTTATTCACAGCCAGCGCGAGACGCGCCGCTTCGATGGCTGCATCGCCGGTGTGCTTGCCGCCGTAAGCGGAGCCGGTGTCGGGGACTATCACGCGCACGCGGGTCTCTGGAATCTTGAAGGCCGCGGCCAGTTCCGATTGGACGCCCCACGGGCGCTGGGTGCCGGTCCACACGGTCAGTTTGCCGTCGTTCCATTCAGCGACGGCGCAGCGCGGTTCAAGCGGCACATGCGCGATGTACGCGACATTGTAAATCGCATCCAGCGTGTGAGCAGCGGTTTGTAACGCCTGTTCGACGTCGCCGTGAAGGGCGGGCGCGGGACCCTGCGCTGCCGGATGCTTTTTCAAATACGCGAAGAGCTCTTGATTGGACGGCTGCGGCGTGGTGACCCATTCCGTGTGGATGGCGAGGATGGCTTTGGCAAGCGTCACTTCATCGGATGCAACGGCGCCGATGAACTCGCCATCATGAACGATGGCGACATCGGGAATGGCGGAAGCTTCTTTCGAGTCGAAAACATCTAGCTTGGCGTTGAAGGCGGGCGGACGAAGGACGCGGCCCAAAAGCATGCCGGGCCGAGTGATGTCGGATGGGTAGCGATGCGCTCCGGTGACGATGTCGGTCGCGTTCACCTTGGGAGCGGACGTGCCTTCGAGCTTCCATTCGGAGGGTGGGGTGACTGCGGCGCCGTCGACAGTCTTGAGCAACTTCTGACCGTGAGTGAGCTCGCCGAAGCCGATGGATTCGCCAGTAGCGTTGTTCTTCAACGTGCCGGCGGCGAGCGTGATCGAACGGCGATCGACCTTCCATCTCTCGGCCGCGAGATCGATGAGCGCTTCGCGCGCGGCCGCGCCGACCTTTTTCATTTGCGGCGCCATGAGCGGGGTGGTGCGGCTGCCGAAGGTGCCCAGGTCGTAAGGCGTAAGCTCGGTGTCGGCCATGACGAGATGGATGGACTGGACGGGCGCGCGCAACTCTTCGGCGACAGCTTGCGCAAGGGAGGTGCGGATATTCTGGCCCATTTCTGCTTTGCCGGTAAAGACCGTGATGGTTCCGTCTTCGCCGATGTGCAGCCAAGCGGCGAGTTCGGGAGGGCGGGCATCGCCGCGGAAGGCCGGTCCACGGCCCGATTCCTGGGCTGTGGCGCGGGTGTCGAGTGCGAGCAGAAGGACCAGGCCGCCGCCGAGGATTTCGAAAAAGTCCCGGCGATCGAGATAGAGGGGCGCGAAGCGATATACCGGGGCCTCGAACAATTCGTAGCGCTCGCGTTCGATCTCAGGCATGGGGCGCTCCGGCAGTTGCGCTGGCCATCTGAACAGCCTGGATGATACGAGGATACGTGCCGCATCGGCAGATGTTGCCTTCTAGCGCGCGACGAATTTCGGGAGCGGAGGGATGAGGCGTTTTCTTGAGCAGGCCGACGCTCGACAAGATCATGCCGGGCGTGCAGTAGCCGCACTGCATGGCGTCGGCATCAATGAAGGCTTGCTGCAAGGGATGGAGTTTGCCATTTTGCGCGAGGCCTTCTATGGTGGTGATTTGTTTGCCGGCAACGGCGGCCGCGCGCGTGAGGCAGGAGCGGACGGGTGTTCCTTCGACCAAAACGGTGCAGGCGCCGCACTGGCCTTGGCCGCAACCGTACTTCGTACCTGTGAGTTCGAGTTCGTCGCGCAGGACCCAGAGCAGTCTACGATCCGCTTCGACCAGGAGGCGATAGTGCTTCTGGTTGACGACGAGTTCCATGTATAGATTTTACGCCGGGGGGAGGAACGCTGTTAGGCTTTCTCGTCTTCCCAAGGTTTGCCTGGACGGCGCATGATTTCCTCGAGGCTGGCGGGTTTGGGGCGCCACTCCGTGCCGAAGTGCTGGTCGACGTCGTCGCGGTAGCTCATGCGTGGGCCGGGGTATCCGATGAGTTGCCAACCGATGAGGCCGGCGTTGCCGCCATGCATGGGGTCGGAGAACATGCCTTCGATGGTGTGAGCACGGAGGAGTTGGAAGAAATGCGTCTTTTCCATCGACTGGAGCTTTTGGATTTGTTGATCCACGGGGAGCTCGTCGAAGTTGGGGCCGAGATTTGCGATGCCTTGATGATAGGTTTCGCGCGGATCTTCCTTGCCCTGATAGCCGTGTTCCGGGACAGATTCAACCCATGGACCCTTGGTGTAGCGATATTTGTCGGCGCCGTAGGGGCCGGCGAGCTGGCGATCGATGTAAATGACGACGCCGGCTTCTTTCGCGCCGGGGCCGGTGGAATCGCTGGGGAAGATTCGCTCGCAGGCGGCAGCGATGACGCGAGCTTCGGCGGCGGTGAAGAATCGGAGGGGAACTTTGACGTTGCCATCCTGTGCCTGAAGGCGGAAGGGTTCGCGAGCGAGCGTGTAGAGGAGAGTTCCGCCGAGCGCACCGGCGGGAATTGTGAGAAATTCACGGCGCTTCATGCTAATTTCCCCGGATCCTTCAAATATTTGTTGATCATCGCGTCCGCGGCCCAGTAAGTGACGGCTAATACGGTCAAAGTCGGATTGCCGGATGCAGTCTGCGGGAAGGAAGACGCGCCGATGACCCAGAGATTCGGGACGTCCCAATGCTGAAGATACGGATTTACCACGCTCACGTCGGGCGATGGGCCCATGGTGGCGCCTCCTTGAATATGGGTGCTCTGGTAGTTGATGACGTTGTATTTGGCTCGCGACGGACGCGTGGGATCGATCTTCGCGCCCATGGCGGGGGCGATCTTCGTTGCGAGATTGTAGGCGAAATCGCGCTGCTTGTGCTCATGCTCGGTCCAATCGAGTGTAAATCGCAATAATGGGTCGCCGAATTTGTCGGTATATGTAGGATCGAGGTCGATATAGTTCTGGCGATAGGCCATATGTTCGCCGTACATGTTTAATTGCGCCACGCGGTCGCGCCATTGGAGCGAAGCAGCCTTCCACTCGGCGCCCCAATTGGATTTGGACGAGCCGGGAGGCACAGAGCCGAAGGTGCCAATGGGCAAATCGCCATTGCCGTTCAGGCTCAGCATGCCGTAGCGAAGCAGGCCGTCATCGCCGGTGAGTCCGTTGTCGCCGTCAAAATCTGATATTCGCCTTCCAAGTGACCCGGCGCCCATAAAGGCATTGAGCGGCTTGTCGAAGAAGATGCGGATGCCGCCTTCCACTTGATGCGTCAGGTTGCGGCCGAGCGATCCTTTGCCCGTTGCCGGATCGTAAGGCGTGCCGATCTTGGAAAGATACAACAGTCGGTTGTTGTTCAGCGTGAAGGACGCGAGGATTACGGTTTCGGCGGGCTGGAAGAACTCTTCGCCATTGGCGTCGGTGAATTGGACTCCCTTGGCGCGCCCGTTCTCATGCACGATGCGGCGCACCCAGCTTCCGGTTCGCAGTTGAAAGCTTTTATGTCTGCGGAGGACGGGGAGCAGCGTGTTGGTGGGCTGTGATTTTGCCCCGACCATGCAGCCGAAGCGCGAACAATAGCCGCAATAGGCGCAGGCAGCGCGCGTGACGCCGTCGGGATTGGTGTAGTTCTGGCTGAGGTTGGCGGCGGGCGTTGGATAAGGATGATAGCCGAGCTTGCGCGTGGCTTCTTCGAAGAGGTGGGAAGCGTAGGAGTGCTTGAGCGGCGGCGTGGGATATTCGTGCATCCGCGGCGACTCGAAAATGTTTCCGCCGTCGATCAGCTTGCCGCGCAGATTGCCGGCCTTGCCGCTGACGCCCATCATCTGTTCGGCGTACCAATAATGAGGCTCGAGTTGATCGTATGTGACACCCCAATCGCGAACGGCGAGATCGGCGGGGAGACGCGCAGCGCCGTGTTTTTCGGTGAGGTGGGTGCGCAGAGCGAAGACGCTCGGTAGGAAGCGGAAGCACATGCCGGTCCAATGCTCGCCCGCGCCGCCGACGCCGGTGCCGGGATGGAAGGAGCCGTATTGGCGGACGGGGACGGCGGGATCGCGCGAGGAGTGGCGATGCGTGACGGTCTCTTCGGCGATGTTCTGCATCATGCGGAGGCGGATGTTGTAGTCGAGCTCGTCCATGTCCATGGCGTAGCTGGCGAGGTCGCGGGGGGCGCCGCGTTCGAGCGCCAGGACGTTGAGCGAAGTGCGGGTGACGAGTTCCTTGGCGAAGGCGAGGCCAGTCCAACCGCCGCCGACGATGGCGACGTCCACAGGTTTGAGGTTGGTCATGTTCCGCTATTGAGACTAATTCGATTTGGGCGGCGCGTCAACGGGGGCGGTTGTTGGTTGTAGGTTGTTTGCGGTGGGGCGAGAATTTTTCTGGAGGAGGTGGCGCGAGAGGGGGTGGCTTGTGTGCGCGCGGTGCGTTTTTTTGAAATTTGAAAAAACGAAGCCAAAAATGCGGGAGCGGGATCGCGATTCATGCGCTTCTATTCTAGAAGGCGATGTCAAGAGGAATGGGCGGATAGCGGGGGAAGTGGATGATTCGGATGGGTTGAGACATTTGTGACGGGAGCGGTAGCATATTGGTATGGATCTAGCCGAGATTCAGCACGCCATCGAAGCGCTGCCCAAGGAGCAGCAAGCGGCACTCGCGGCTTGGCTCTCCGAGCGGGACCAGGCGGAATGGGATCTAGAGATCGAGCGCGATTTTTCACCCGGCGGCGCTGGCAGTGTGCTTCTCGATCGGATGAAGGCCGATGCACGCGGGGGCAAGGTCCGTCCTTTTGAGCAGGGTCGACCGCAGCGGCAGTAGCGGGCCGTGCTTGAACGGCGTTCCAGTCCTTCGCATCCGAACGGTTCTGGCAGCTCTACGGCGAGTTGCCTGTTGAAGTTCAGCGCCTAGCTGACAAACAGTACGAACTCTTCCGGGAAAATCCATTTCATCCATCGCTCCACTTGAAACAAGTTGGGGAGGTTTGGACAGTTCGCATCGGCCGAACTCACCGGGCCATTGGATATCGAGAAGGAGACATTTTCCAGTGGGGATGGATTGGTTCGCACGAAGCTTACAGCAAGCTTTTGCGGCGGGTGAAATGAGCCAGCCTCAGTGTATCGTAAGAAATCGATATGGCAGAACCGAAGCTAACCGTACTTGGTGTGTATCGGCCGCAGATCAGTGGGAAATCACGGGAGACGATGACGAGACGCGAGAGCATTTCGACAAACTGGTGCTGATTGAGGCCATCGTCGAGGGATTGGACGGGCCCTTCGAAATGATCAAGCTCGGACAGATGCAATCTGAATTCCCGGACGACCAGAGCCGCATGATGGTGGGGTATGACGAGGGATTACTCTCGATGGACGGCGAGACGCTGATTCAGCGCGACATGGATTGCGTCCATGGAACGGGGCCGCTCCGGTTCGCGGTATATCTGCACCTGTACGATCCACTGCGGCCTTTGCGGTGGCAAGGCGGTGAAGTAATGTGCCCGCCTGTGGAGGACGTGCCGGTCCGGCTGTCATTGCTCATGCCCTACAACGCCTGCAGTTAGATCGCGCTTGCTGCGACCGGATGAATATGGCTCCAAGGAGCTACGAACGCTTTCGAAAGGCCGGATGTATACTCGATCAAACCTGCGAATTTGCGCGGGAATCGCGACCCACGTGGAAGGAGACGGACCATGGAGTCACTGTCGATGCTGAGCCGGAGAGGTTGGATGAAATGGGGCGGGATGGCGGCGGGGATTGCTCCGTTTGTCGCGCGGGCGCAGGATGCGGGGTCGGAAGCGGGGCGTCTGGGAGTTGTGGGCGGACGCAATGAGGCCGAACTGTATGCCGGAAAAGGGCTGCCTGGCGGAGGGCAGTTGGAAATCCGGCTGTCGGCGACGACCTACACAAGCGACCCGGACCAACTTGAAGTGGCACAGCGGATGAAGCCGTTCAACCTGGCTTCGTGGGTCGAGGAATGGACGCGAGTGGCGGAGCGGAACGAAAAGCTCGCGGAGAAGTACGCCGGCGAAGGCTACAAGGTGACGGCGAACGAATATTATTCGCGGGCTTCCAACTTCTATCGCGAGGCGTGTTGGCCGATGCCGGTGACCGAGCCGCGCATGGTGCCGCTCTATAAGAAGATGCGGGAGACGTTCGACAAGGCGTGGCTGCAGACGCGGCCCCAGTTCGAGCGCGTGCAGGTGAACTATGAAGGGCAGATGTTGGATGGGTATTTTCGAAAGCCGAATGGTCCGGCGGGCAAGAAGTATCCGACGCTGATCGCGTTTCAGGGCGCGGACACGATGGCGGAGGCCACCATCTTGAATGGCGGGGCGTATGTGACGCGGGGCATGGCGTATCTGGCGCTGGATTTTCCGGGCCAGGGCGGCGCGCTGCGGTTGAAGGATCTGCATCTGCCGCCGGATACGGAGCGAGTCGCGAAGGCGATGATCGATTATCTGGTGACGCGGCCGGATGTGGATGCCAGCCGCATCGGGATGCAGGGCATCAGCATGGGCGGGTATGGTGTGCCGCGGGCGGCGAGTGGGGAGTCGCGAATTGCGGCGGCGCTGATGAGCAGCGGGTCGTCCGATTTGGGGCGCGATTTGTTCGACTACTATCCGCCGATTCAGGAGCGGGTGCGGTGGATCATCGGGGCGCGGGATTTGGCGGACGCGCGGAAGAAGCTGGCGGAGTATACGGTGGAGGGCCGGGCGAATCGGATCGAGTGCCCGATGCTGATCGGCTATAGCCAGGACGACCGCATCATGGATCCGCAGGGCGCGTTCCGGCTGTATCAGGCGGCGGTGAATTCGAAGCGCGAGATGGTGGAAGGGACGGGGCACGCGCAGGCGTCGAATGCGGGAGGGCCGAGGGCGATGCGTCCGCCGGCGTTGGCGGATTGGGCGGCGAGGCATTTGGTGGGGGAGGGATAGCTCAACTCGACCGATCTTGCTTCCGTCATCATCTAGCGGGCTCCAAGCCCAGCGCCAAGGCAGCGAAGGCCAATTGCGAACCAGTCGGCGACCCGATGTACGTGTTCGGTGCGGGAAGCCCGTTTTGTCTAAATCTCTGAAGCGCCTCCTGGTAGCCTTCGTGGAAGTAGTCAGGCGCGTATTTCAGATATCGGTTCAGAATAGCCGTTGCCGCTTCTCTCCCGCCGTGGCATGACGCGTACTCAACAGCTCGCTCCCAGGACAACCCGGGAACGGATGCGTCTGTCAACAATGCGACGACGGAGTTGGGATCGCGGAACCGCTCGAGATATGGAAGAGCAGCACTTGTGATCAGATCGACAGTTGTTCTGACCCGACCAGGACGTGTACGTTCATTGGCCAAGTTCACAACAAGCCACTGCTTGCCGTCTCCTACCAAATGGCCAAGAAATGTTCCGACGATTCCCCCGCTTGTACTGAGTGGGTGAGGAAGCGACATCCGCCAATTTTGCATTGTCTTAGAAGACACACCCGCATAGACGTAGAGAGTTACGGATCCAAACGTCGAGTTTTAGCGCTCGATTTCTTCAATCGAAGGAAAAGCATTGGAATCGTCAAAGCTCGAGCCAGGATCTTCGGTTGGATGATCCACTAGCCAATTCCGCGGATCGGACTGAAAGTTGATATGGAACGTCAGGTCGGTCTCTTTCTTGACTAGTGCCTGCCGCGACTTCAGGTAGCGGAATCCGTGATCGGTAAACGCGCTGGCGATTTCAGCGCAGGCATTCAGATAGATGCTTCGACACTCGCTGGACTTGCCCCCATTTTTGACACAAGCAGTTTAGACTCAAAATCCATTCAAAGGAGAATTGAGTCATGGGGTTGTCGAGAAGGGCGTTCACCAAGGAGTTCAAGCTGGCCGCAGTGCGGAGGCTGGAGCAAGGAGTTTCCATCGGCGAGGTCGCGCGGGCGTTGGAAGTCAATGCCAACGTGCTGCACCGCTGGCGGCGTGAGTTCCGCCAAGGGCCGGGCAACGTGTTTCCGGGCAACGGGAAACAGCGGTGGTCCGAAGGGCGGATCGCTGAGCTGGAGAGAAAGATCGGCCAGCAGGCGCTGGAGCTCGATTTTTTGAAGGGGTGCTTGCAGCGCATCGAGGAACAGCGGATGCTGCAGGCGTTGACTGGAAAGCCGCGGTCTACCGGAAAGCCCAAGAAGAAATGAAGGCCAATCGGGGATTGAGCATCGAGCGGATGATGAAGTTGGGCCGGGTTTCCCGGTCCGGCTTCTACCGGTTCCAGGATGCGGAGCCAAGTCCGGATCGCGACATGGATCTGCGGGACGCGATTCAGCGGGTCGCAGTGGAATGGCCCAGCTACGGGCGTCCCCGCATCACCGCCGAACTGCGGCGGCGCGGATGGCAGGTGAATCCGAAACGGGTTTACCGGTTGATGCGGGAAGACAATCTGCTGTGCGTGCGGCGGCGGAAGTTCGTCGTCACGACCGACTCCAACCACGGGCGCAAAGTCTATCCGGACCTGGCGCGAAACATGATCCTGACGGCGACCAATCAGCTCTGGCGGGCCGATATCACATACATTCGATTGCTCGACGAGTTCGTTTTCCTGGCGGTGATTCTGGACGCCTACTCGCGCCGTGTGATCGGATGGGCGCTGGACCGCACGCTGGAAGACGAGTTGCCGCTGGCTGCGCTCAGTATGGCGTTAACTCGCCGCACTGTCCCACCCGGTCTGGTACATCACTCTGATCGCGCCAGCCAATACGCCAGCAACGATTACACGG
The DNA here is from genome assembly GCA_963772905.1 of Bryobacterales bacterium. Classification (GTDB taxonomy): domain Bacteria; phylum Acidobacteriota; class Terriglobia; order Bryobacterales; family Bryobacteraceae; genus Palsa-89. The sequence goes on from CAVYZD010000005.1 coordinate 137,400, forward strand.
ACCTGCTGAAGGCGAACCGGATCGACATCAGCATGTCGCGCAAGGGAAATCCTTGGGACAACGCGGCTTGCGAGTCGTTCATGAAAACGCTGAAGTACGAAGAAGTCCTTCGCAACGAGTACCGGGACTTGGCCGAGGCGCGAGCTTCGATCCGCGAGTTTCTGGAAAAGATTTACAACCAGAAGCGTTTGCATTCGGCGCTGGGCTATCTGCCGCCGGCCGAGTTCGAGCGAAACCTCAAAGCGAACAACAAGGATGCCGCTGCGCGGCAACTTCCTTTATGAGTTTTCCAAGGCATCCGGAAATCTATCCGCCGATGGAGGCGCAAACCACTGCGGTCGGCGCCTCCGCTCATCGTCTGGATGAGTTTCCGGCTGGCTATTCCTTGGCGGGTTGCGCTCCCGCAGAGCCCACCTCCGCTTCACCAGCCGGGAATCAGTATGCTGTACAGTCGTTTTGCCGGTCGAGCATTTTTCAGCGAACGGCCAACAGTGTCTTAACTGTTTGTGTCAGCCCAGGGGGCAAGCGCACGCCCATGTCTCACTAGCTTACGACGTACGGCGATCCGTTCGACCGAGCATCGACACCAGTGTCGATGCGGCACGCAAGAGTGCGTGCGCCACAAGGTTGATTAGCCGAGTTGTTGCTGGAGCGATTTGCGGTCGAGCTCGTTTTCCCAGCGGGCCACCACCACCGTTGCGACGCCGTTGCCCACCATATTGATGAGGGCGCGGAACATGCTCATGAAGCGATCGATGCCGAGGATCAGGGCCATGCCGGCGACGGGGATGGTTGGGATCACCATCATTGTTCCGACGAGGGCGATGAAGGCCGCGCCTTGCACGCCGCTGGCGCCTTTGGAAGTTAGCACCGCCACCGCGAAGATGGTCAATTGCTGGGCTAGTGTGAGGTGCGTGTTGGTGGCTTGCGCGACGAAGAGCGCGGCGAGCGTCATATAGATGCTGGTGCCGTCGGTATTGAACGTATAGCCGGTCGGGACCACCAGGCCCACGAGCGCGCGGGAGCATCCGAGATTTTCCATCTTCTGCATGAGCGTGGGCAGCGCGGGTTCGGAAGAACTGACGGCCAGGACCAGCAGAATCTCTTCCTTGATATACAAAAGGAATTTGATGATGTTGAAGCCGGCGAGCCACGCGACTGCGCCGAGCACGACGAGCACGAACAAAATGCAGGTGACCCAGAAGAGGGCGATCAGCTTCGCCAGGGGGCCGAGCGATGCCAGACCATAGCGGCCTATGGTGAAGGCCATGGCGCCGAAAGCCCCGATGGGCGCGAGACGCATCAATATATTGATGACGCCGAAGACGGCGTGGGTGAGGGCCGCGAACAGATCGACAATCATCTTGGAGCGCTGGCCGACGATGGAGAGCGCGAAGCCGAACAGGATGGCGAGCAGCAAGACTTGCAGGATGTCGCCTTTGGCGAACGCGTCGATCACCGTGTTCGGGATGATGTGCATCAGGAAATCGGTGACGCTTTGGGCTTTGGCCTGGCCGGCGTAGGCGGCGACGGCTTTGGGGTCGAGCGTGGCGGGGTTGATGTTGAATCCAGCGCCGGGCTGGACGACGTTTCCGACTACCAGGCCGATGGCGAGAGCGATCGTGGATACGACTTCAAAATAGAGCAGCGCTTTGCCGCCGACGCGGCCGACCTTCTTCATGTCCTGCATTCCGGCGATGCCCGAGACGACGGTGCAGAAGATCACCAGGGCGATGATCATGGTGATGAGGCGGATGAACGCGTCGCCCAGCGGCTTCATGGCGATCGCGTTCGCGGGGCTGATGTAGCCCAGAACGATGGCGACCGCGATGGCGAAGAGCACCTGCGCCGAGAGGCTTTTGTAGACTGGCTTGCGCCGGGTGGGCGGACTTATCTCGGTGGTCGCAGATGCCATCAGTAAACGCTATCAGAAAATGAACTTCAAGCCCAGCTGGATGGCGCGTGGGCCGCCGGAGCCGAGGACGGCGTTGGAACTGACGACGTCGGGGGTGGATGGGAAGAAGCCGAAGCCTGCGCCGCCGGTGCCGCTGGGATCGGTGAAGCCGGCCTCGAATCCCCCGGGGCCTCCTTCCGGATTGGCGATATTGGCGTGGTTAAACACGTTGAAGAATTCAGCGCGGAATTGAGCATTGACGCGCTCGCCGAAGTGGAAGCTCTTGGTGATCGACATATCCACGTTGTAATAGGGCAGGCCGCGGAAGATATTGTTGCCGGTGGTTCCGTAGCTGCCGTAGGGCGGCGGGATCAGGATCGATTTGCCGTTGGCGTAGCAACCCAGGTTGGTGAGCGATGCCACGGCCAGCGGTCCCATTGATGTGGCTTGGGCCAGGCAAGTTGGATTGCTAGTGCCCGGGAAATACGGGATGCCGGTGGTGCATTGGCCGTTGGAGCAGCCGTTGGTGTCGTTGAACGATTTTCTGGTCTGGAAGTCGCTCGGGTTGCCGAAGAAATCCCACTGCTCGCCGTTAGAGCCGATGGGGTTGTTGATTTCGTTGGTTCCGCTGAAGTCGGTGGTGACATCGTTGATGGCCCAGGGGGCGGCGCTCTGCAACAGCAGGATGGAGTTGATGGACCATCCCTCGAGAAGTTGGCTCTTGGTTGTTTTCGAAGGAAGTTGGTAAGTTACGGATGCGGTGAAATGGTGCCGGATGTCGAACATACTGTCGCCATAGATGGACCTTTGGCTATTGCTGTTGATGGGAACGATGTAGCTCCAGTTGTCGTAATTTTCGGCGAGGGCGTGGGCGTAGGTGTAACCGAGTACGAACGACAGGCCGTGCGACTGGCGCTGCGTCAAGGAGACTTGCAGGGCGTTGTAATTGGAGATGTTGCTGTTCTTCAGAAAATCGATGTAGTTGAGATACGGGAACTTGGTGTTGTAGGGTTGGGCGGCAACTTCGGCCGCGCCATCCGGGGCGCAGTTGCTGTAACCGGAGGAAGCGCTGGCGAGACATTGCCCCGCGGGGCTGTTGGGATTGGCCGGATTTCCCCAGCCAGCGCTGAATCCGCCAACCGTTTGGGGCTGGTTTAAGTCCGTCACTCCGAATAATCGCTGCGCGTTGTTGCCGACGTAGGTAGTTTCCAGCGAGAGGCTGCGGGTGAGCGCGTGTTGGATACCGAGATTGAATGTGGCGACGTAGGGAGTCTTCAAATTCGGATCGACGCCGAGGATGGAACACGGCTGGGGCGTGAATCCAGTGGCTAGCGTGACGGTTCCATCGCCGCAAGCGGAGTTGAGGGAATACAGCGGTGTAGTGGAACTGTTGTTGGCCCATCCGTACGCGATGCTCCCGGGAGTGGTGGCCGAGCCGAGCGATGACCCCGAATAGGTGATGGTGGCGACGTTGATTTTTCCGCCTGCCGTAGTGGGTGTGGGATTGCCGTTGGCGTACAGGGGCACACCGGTGGGAATGGTGCGAAGGCCGTAAAGATTGGCGACTGCCATGAAGGCGTCGAAGCTGGCCTGCGAATAGTAGACGCCGGCTCCGCCGCGAACCACGGTTCGACCGTTCCCGAATATATCCCACGCGAAGCCGACGCGAGGCGCGAAGTCTTTGTGATCGCCGTTCATGACGTTGGGGAGCTGCGACGATCCGGCTTGGAAAATGCCCTGTCCCGGGAGGAAGTTCCCGAGCAAATCGCCGTCGGCCTGCACCACGGTGGTCAACTCATAACGGAGACCCAGATTCACCGTGAGCCTGGGCGTGATACGCCAATCGTCCTGAATGAAGAGAGCATAGCCTTCGTCATGCATGCTGCGGGCAGTATCGCCACTGGTGATTCGCGCGGTCTTGAGGTTTCCAAGGAAGAAGTTATCGAGACTCCGGAATGCCACCGGTCCTTTGTTGTTGCTGGTGACGTTATCGTCGCTGCGGTTTAGGAGAATCTCGCCGCCGAACTTGATGGCGTGATTGCCCCGTTGGATAGAAACGGAATCGTTGAATTGGTAGACGCTGTCTGGTCCAACGGACTTGGGCCAACTGGCGGGGCCGCCTAATTGGAAGCTTGGATAACCGTTGATTTGAATTCGAGGGAAGCCCCCGAAAACCGGATCGGTTTGTCCGGTGTAGAAATGGTAGGTGGCGCCGTTGTAGGAATAGTCGTCGGGATTTTCTCCGACGTCGGGAGTGCCGAAAACCTGGTGGTAGCGGGAGAGGCCGATGCGCAGGGAATTTACGACGGTGGGGGTAGCGACGAAAACCCAGTTTCCAGAAATAACTTGCGATCGCGCGTATTGGGTGGTCAGCCACTGCGGAGCGAGTTCGTGAATGGCGTCGTCGACGAAGGTGCCGTTGCCCGGGCTCATGAAGAACAACCCGTTGATGGAGTTCTTTTCGTTGAGGCGGTAGTCCAACCGACCGACTCCGGAAAAAATGGAGTTCGTGCTATTGAGCGCGGTGGCGTAATTTTCAGTGGTGCTGTTGGGAAATAACCCTGGGAAGTTCGAAAGCGGCGTGCAGGTGCTGCTCAGGCCCGCGAGTTGTGCGCTCAGCGCGCTGAGATGGTTGCCCGGCAACAATGCGTTCTGGCAAGCGGCGACGAGGTCACTGTTGGAAGGAACAGTGTGGACAAACGGGCTGCCGACATTATATTGCTGGGATTCGAAATTGCCGAAGAAGAACAGCTTGTCGCGGATGATGGGGCCGCCGACGCTGCCGCCGTACTGTTCCAAGGCGAGCGGGGGAAGAGCCTGTCCCACTTCGTTGCTGAAGAAATTATTGGCGTCCCATGACGATGTGCGGCCATACGCGTAGGCTGTTCCGTGATACTGGTTGCTGCCGGATTTGACGCCTACGTTGACGACGGCTCCAGGCTTCCAGCCGTATTCGGCGCGCGGGTTCTGCTGCGTCTGGAATTCGTTAATTGCATCGATGGGCAGCATGGTGCCGGCATCGCCAGCGGCCATCACCGCATTCATCATGCTCTGGGCCATCCAGGGATCGTTGGCGTCGATGCCGTCGACCATGAAGAAGTTGTCGTGGGGGCGCAGGCCGTTCGTAGCCTGGGTCCAGCCAGCGTTCCCGGGATACTTTATGACGCCAGGGCGCAGATCCAAAAGGTTTTCGAAGTTCCGTCCGTTCAGGGGCAGGTCGTTGATGACCTTGTTTGCGATGGTTCCACCCAGCTCGGCATTGGTGGTGTTGAGGGCGGCGACTTCTTCGGTTACAGTGATGGTCTCGGTTTGCTCGCCGGTCTGCATGGAGACGTCGACACGCAGGTCCTGGGCGACTTCGAGCGTAACGTCTTTGCGATCGGCATTCTTAAAGCCCCGGAATTCAACATGGACAGTGTATGTACCGGGGATCAGATTGGGGGCGGCGTATGCTCCGCTATTGTCGGTGGTCAAGATACGCGAATCGTTTCGTTGAACGTCGGTGACTGTCACCTTGGCGCCGGGGATTGCGGCGCCCGTTTGGTCGGTGACGGTCCCTGAGATGCGTCCTTCGCTGCCTTGCGAGAAGAGCGAGACGGACGCGGCGAGCAATAATAGGCCGGCGCCCAGAATGGAACGAGTCTTAGTAGCGCCAATTCGTCTCAGCACACCGTGAATTCGACAACTCAACATGGAGACCCCCTCGTCTACCGCTGTCTTCGAAACACTAACCCCAAAATTAGGTCTAAGCGGATATAACACTACCTGAATCGAATGTCAAGATATTCTCTACATTACAAACGATTTTCAGGTAATTTTCAGATTGTTTTTCGCACACACTAACGACGGCTGCTCACGACACCTGGCATGGCGCGTGACGGATCCAAATAAGGGCGACCTGGCTCGGTTTGCCGCTTCGACCACCCTATTTCCAAGCCGAATAAACCGGCTTGCTTACCAAGAACGCCGAGTTCACGCCTTGCCGCGGCGTGAATTTTTGTACCCTTCCGTTATCGACTTCAGCGACATAGAAGTTGCCTTCCTGGTCGACGCTAAATCCGTGCACACCCCAGAAGCCGCCCGGGAAATCGCCCCAGGTGCCGAAGGAGTAGAGAAAGTGTCCTTCGAGATCGTATTTGAGCATCTTGGAGGTTCCGCGATCGAAAGCCCACAAGCTGCGATCGGCTCCGATGTAGATCAAGTGTATGTCGGATGGCTCCCGGCCCATGCTGAAGGCGTAGAGAAACTTTCCGTTCTCGTCGAAGACTTGAATGCGATGATTGGCGCGATCGTTCACGAAGACGTGACGAGTCTGCGGGTCGAGCGCCATGCCGTGGACGTTATTCATGTAATAGGGCCGCGTTTCATTGGGAGGCGTACCTTTCATGCCCCAATCAAGCAGAAACTTTCCGTCCTTGTCGAACTTCGCGACGCGTGTTCCGTTGTAGCCGTCGGAGACGAACAGCGTGCTGTCCGGGAGCCAGTTGAGGAACGTCGGACGATTGAAGTGTGTTCCGTCGGCGCCCTTCACGGTGGGCGTGCCAAGGGTCTGCACCAGCGTCTTGCCATCGTGTGTGAATTTGTAGATGGCATGCATGTGATCGTCCACCACCCACACATGCTTTTCAGGATCGTAGGGATTGATGGCGACGAAGTGCGGGCGTTTGAAAATCTTGTCCCACTGGGTCCACTGCTCGATGATGTTGCCGTTGGCATCGACAACAGTGAGGCAATGTTCCCACTTGGCATCGACGCCGACAGTGCCCTTCCACAACTTCGGTCCGTCTTCGGGATCCTGGCCGCTGCCGCCCGCTCCAGGGAGCGCGGCGACGGTTGCATCGCGCCAGGGGAGACGGCCGATCGGGAAAGTCAGACTCGGGCCGAACTCGGGAATCAATTTCGCCGCAGGCCGGGGAATGTTCGGCAGCTCGCCGCGGAACAGAAGAAAGATGCGGTTCGGGTTTTCGGCATAGACGCTTTGCCCGGCGCCCCAAGTCCATTTCTCATTTCCCGGAATGGTGCTGATGTTTTTCGGCCAGTCCTTCACCACTTCGTAGGGGCCGAATATATCCTGCTGGCCCATCTCGCCTGGCTTCGCCGCGAATCCAGTGCCGGGCGTGTCCTTGGCCTGCACGGGAGACAGTTTGGTTCCCGCCAGAAAACCTGTTGCGAACACCACGGCGACGCCGGCCAACAACACAAAGTATCTATACATATATTTCTTCGCGGGCACAGATGTCTCTCCGGAAAAGTTCGCTAGGACGACAGTGGAAGTGCTGCGCAAGATTCGGGCGGGCCGCTTCTGGCTTACGAAATAGAGACGTCCTCGATCGCGGAGCCCTCATTATGTGCGCACTTGGGAAACAACGATATCACCAGGTTGAAAGGCGTGCAAGAGAAAACTGATAGCTCAATGGAGCTAGTTAAGCAAGCCCTGAGTTAGCTCAGCTGCGCAGTGATTCCAAGCAATTTCCGAGCGGTGCCGCCCAACATGTCACGGCGTTGTTGGATGGTCAAGCCGGGCGTATTCAGGATGTGATCGACAGCCGTTGTAGTCCAAGGAAACGGCCAATCGGTGCCCATCACAATTTGGCTGGCGCCGCATTCGGCAACCAGATGACGCAGGGCTTCGGGAGTAAAGACCAAAGAATCGAAATAGAGCTGGCGCAAATATTCGCTGGGGTGTTTCTTGAGCGGCGTTGGATTGCAGTCGGCGGGCGAGGTGGCGCAACCGTGATCGGAACGCGCTGAATAGGAGGGAAGATATCCGCCGCCGTGCGCCGCGCAGATCTTGAGACCGGGGAACCGATCGAGCGTGCCATCAAAAATCAGATGAGACAGCGCGATAGTAGTCTCCAGCGGATTGCCGATCACGTTGTTCAAGTAGCCGTTGCCTTGGAGACGCTTTTGAAGCTCGGGGATTCCTTGCGGATGGATGAAAATCAGCGCGCCGAGCTCTTCGGCCTGGGCCCAAAATGGATCGAACCGCGGGGAGGATATTTCTTCTCCGTTGACGTTGCCGCCGATTGCGGCGCCGCGCAGGCCGAGTTTCTTGCCGTCTGCCAACTGTTGGGCGGCGAGCTCGGGATGCTGCAAGGCCACGGTTGCGAAGGCAACAAATCGATCGGGATAAGCCGCGCACAAATCCGAGAGTTTCTGGTTTTGAAGCTGGATAATTTTACTCGCGAGATCACGCTCCGCGGCATACCAGTAGGGATTGATGCTAAGGGCTTCGACATCGATGCCTTGCTGGTCCATGATCCGCAGACGGTCTTGACCGATCATGAGCTGCGGGCTGTCCCAGCGCGCCGAAGATCCCGACGGCAGCTTCATCATCGCGAGCGCTTCCGGGACGGCGCAGTGTGCGTGAACGTCTACAGTTTTCACGCGGCGTCCGCCGAGGGTGACTTTTCTGCGGTGTGCGGCGGAGCCAGTTTGGTCACCTCGTAAAAGACTACAGCCAGCTGCGACAACACCCGTCGCGCCCGCCATCGCTTTCAAGAAGCCTCTTCGGTGCGGCACAGCCTACTTCTTGGGCTTGGCTTCGTTTTTCAGGAACTGATCGAAGTTGACGTTGTCTTCACAGACCATCTCCGTGATGTTCCATGTCGGATGCAGCGCAAACGTGATCTGGCCGCCCCACGGCTTGGTGTACGCCTTGGGGTCCTCGATGGTGATGTCATCGGTCAAGGTCTTCTCATCCACACGGCGGATGCGTTCGGTGAGATGCATGTCGGTGCTATGCGGATGGCCCGCGCGATCGACCCAGGTCTTGTCATTGAAGCCGATGGTGTCGACGACGAGCGTGTCTCCATCCCAATGGCCGATGGCGTCGCCCAGCCAGGTGGGGCCGAGATCGGTATTGTGTTTGCGGCCATCGGTATAAATCTGCCGGATAAAATGCGAGAACTCGAACAGCATGATCACGCGGCCGGGTGTTTGAATGATTTCGAGTGGGAAGGGCTGAAGATAAAGCCGGGGCATTCCCGGAGGAAAGCAGCCGACGGCGCTCAGCGTGGTTGGATTTACGGGATCGTTAGAATCTTCCACCGCGCGAGGCCCGAAGGAGGGCTTGGTAAGTTTGAACCTTTCCTCGGCCCAAGGCGTCATGGGCGGTTCGTCTTTGCTAAAGCTCCATGAGAAGTAACGTGTGGCCGGGGAGCCTTTGACGCTCCAGACGCCGGAAAGATCGGGCGGCTTCGCCATGGTGGGAGCCTGTGCGAAAGCCAGCGATGGGAGAAGTAAGATTGGCAACCAGCGAGTACGCATTTAGTTCCCCGCCCCCATCTTGAGCTCTTCGCCGTTGACAGAGATTTTGGTGATCCACATGGAATTGGCGCCGCTCTTGGCGCGGAAGCCCGCCATGGTGACCTGGTCGCCGGGCTTCAGTGTTGTAGCGGTCCAGCCGGCGCGAATCAAATGATTGGGACTGGTGAGTTCGCCCTGCCAGCTTTGCTTTTCGCCCTTCTCGTCTTTGGCATCGAGACTGACGATGGAATGCGGATTGACAAATTGGAAGTCCGAAACGGTTCCGCTCACGGTGACGGTTTCCGTGGTGTTGTATCCGGCTTGGCCATGGTGCGCTGAAAGAGAAAAGGAAAACAGCAGCAACCCGGAGAGTCCCGCGACTAATTTTGCCGCATTCCGCACAATGTTAGAGCGCATTTGGGGGTGACTATATCACCGCGATCTCGAAAGTGTCAATGCTTCTAAAGGGCTATGAGAAGCGCGATGATGCGGCGGCGGTGGGCGTGGAAAGCTAACAGTTGGTCTTGATTTCCGGAGCCACGGATGATCTAATTTCTTACCAGCACCTCTCATGATCAAACCCGTTGTAGAAACTCCCGCGGCCGCTGTTCCGCTGACATCCAGCCAGAAGCGGGCCTTCTGGGCCGCCTGGGGCGGATGGACCATGGACGGAATGGACTCGTTCATTTTTTCCCTGGTTCTGGTGCCGGCGTTGCGCGACGTGCTGCCGAGCTCAGGGATTGCGGCAACGACGGCCAATGTGGGCTATTACAGCGGGCTGCTTTTCGCGCTGTTTATGGTTGGTTGGGGCGTGGCGCTGGTGTGGGGACCGATCGCCGATCGTTTCGGCCGCGCGCGCACGTTGATGTTTTCGATCCTGTGGTTTTCGTTGTTCACGCTACTTGCGGCGTTGTGTCACAACGTATGGTCACTTGCCATTGTTCGATTTTTAGCGGGCGTGGGAATCGGCGGCGAATGGTCGATCGGCGCATCGCTGGTGTCGGAAGAATGGCCGGAGAAACGCCGCACGTGGGGCGTATGCCTGATGCACACCGGTTACTACATCGGCTTCGTGATCGCGGCGCTGGCGAACTACTTTATCGGGAGCCAATACGGCTGGCGATGGATGTTCGTGGTGGGCGGCGCACCGGCAATACTCGTGGCCTTCTTCTTTAACCGTCTGCACGAACCGGCGCGCTGGAAGAACCGGCGCGAAGAGGGCGGCATCGTCGCGATGCACCACGCGTTTCTCAAGCTGTTCACGCAGCAATATCGCGCGCGGACGATTCTGAACTCGTTGTACCTGGTGGCGTCGATTGTGGGCTTGTGGGCGGGGTCGGTGTACGTGCCATCGGCCATCACGTATCTATCGGAGCGGGCGCACGAATCGGCCCTTACAGGCGCTCGGTTGGCTTCCTATTCGACAGGCATTCTTGGCATCGGAACAGTAATTGGAGCTTTGTTGACACCGATTCTCGCCAAGCGGCTGGACCGGCGCGTCGTTCTGGGAATCTTTTTCGCGTTCATGCTGGTCTTTCTGTGGCTCGCGTTCGGATACGTGTTCTACATGCCGGGCAGCAATGCGATTATGTGGTTTCTGATCTGCACCTTCTTCCTGGGTGTGGGTGGCGCAAACTTCGTCGTGTACTCGTTCTGGTTGCCGGAACAATACGCCACGGACTGCCGGGTGAGCGCCTTTGCGTTCACGACCAACGTCGGACGGTTTGCAGGAGCGGGGCTCACGTTTCTGGTGGGCGCAATGATCCGGCACTACGGAACTCTTGGGACCCCGGTGGCGCTAACATCGGTGGCATTCATCGTTGGGCTGTTGCTGCTGCCGTTCGGCGCCGAGACTCGAGGGAAGTCGCTCCCCGCGTGAAGGAGACGGCATGAAGGCCATGGTCCTCAGAGCGCCGAGCGATCTTGCGCTCAGTGACGTTGCTCTGCCCGAAGTGCCCGCTGGTCACGTGCTGGTGCGCATCACGCACAGCGGGCTGTGCGGAACAGATCTGAAAATTTACAAAGGCGCGATTCCGGCGCAGTATCCGCTCATCATGGGGCACGAAATGGTGGGCGAACTGGTGGACGGGGAGCGCGTAATCATCGACCCGGTACTCTCGTGCGGGAGTTGTTTTCATTGCCGGATCGGCCAAACGAACCTCTGTCCGTCGGGAGGCTTGATCGGGCGTGAAACAAATGGCGGGTTCGCCGAATATGCGGTGGTCCCCGCAGCGCAGGTGTTTCGGCTGCCGGATTCGCTCGACCTTCGCATTGCACCGCTGATCCAAGTGGCCACCACCTGTTTGCACGCGCAACGGCTGGCGAACGTGTCGCTGGGTGAATCGGTGGCGGTGATCGGACTCGGCGTGTCCGGCCAACTGCACGTGCAAATCGCGAAGGCGCGCGGCGCAGGGAAAGTGATCGGGATCAGCCGCAGCAAATTCAAGAATGATCTCGCGATGCAGCTCGGCGCGGATATCGCGATCGAGTCTGGCCCGGGAACCGTAGCGAAGATTTTGGACGAGACCGAGGGACGCGGCGCGGACGTGGTGATCGAGTGCACGGGCGTGATGTCGTCCATCGCGGACGCGATTCGGATGGCGCGATTCGGCGGGCGCATCCAGATGTTCGGCATCACCAGCGCGACGAGTGGCGCCCTGCCGTTCTACGATCTCTACTTCAAGGAGCTGACGCTCATCAACAATCGCGCGGCGACGGCGCAGGATTTTCCCGTGATGATTGACTTGGTGAATCGGGGCGTGGTTCGCCTGGAGCCACTGGTGACGCATCGTATGGCGCTAGAGGAACTGGGAATGGCGCTCGGCATGGTGGAGGATGGCGGCGAGCGGCGGTTGAAGATTATCCTGGATCATACGTGAACATAAGAGCCGCAATCTTTTTCGCGATGCCGGTGATGGTCTGGGCCCAATGGCTGAAGTACCCAACCGCAGGTGTGCCGAAGACGCCGAGCGGCGTGCCGAACTTGGGTGCACCGACGCCACGAACCGCCGACGGAAAACCTGATTTTTCGGGTATCTGGGAGGCCGATAACACCAGCCCGTGTCCGCCGAGTGGCTGCCCGGACATGCCGAGTTCGCGCGAATTTGTGAACATCGGAGCTCGGCTGCCGGGCGGGCTACCGTATCAGCCGTGGGCCGCGGAATTGCGGAAGAGACGGATGGCGGACAACGGAAAAGATGATCCAGTTTCGCACTGCCAGCCGGCGGGCGCGCTGCGCCTGTTGACCTATCCGCCGTACCGAAAGATTGTGCAGGTGCCGGGACTGATGGTGATTCTCTCGGAGCGCGATGTGACGTTTCGACAGATTTTCACGGATGGGCGCGCGTTGCCGAAGGATCCCAACCCGTCGTTTACCGGTTACTCGTCGGGCCATTGGGAAGGCGACACGTTGGTTGTGCAGACCACCGGCTTTCGCGATGGCATGTGGCTGGATCGCAGTGGCAGTCCCATGACGGACGCGGCCACGATGACCGAGCGCTTCCGGCGCGTCAACTACGGGAACCTGGAGATCGCGATTACGATGGACGATCCCAAGGCGTACACTGCGCCATGGACCGTGAAGCTGAACCAATTTCTAGTGCTGAACACTGAGCTGCTCGAATATTTCTGCCAGGAAAACGAGAAAGATCAGGCTCATTTAGTGGGCAACTAGCGGCTCGCCCTGGGTCAGACTAGCTCCAAATAGCCATCCTTCCAGGACCCGCATCCTATTGATCTCGTGAGCAATTCTGATAGCCTAGAATGAGTGGGCGCTGCGAGCGTCGAGCCATGCCGGAAACCACTTTCACACTGAACGGCAATTCGACCACCGTGTCGTATGAACCGGGTATGGACTTTCTCGAGGTCCTGCGCGAAGGATGTGGAGTTGTTTCGGCGAAAAATGGCTGCGCACCGGAAGGCGCTTGCGGATGCTGCGCGGTTTTGGTGGATGGCCAGCCGGTACTCTCGTGTTTGCGCAAGCCGGAACACATGGCGGGCCGCGACGTGGTGACGCTGGAAGGTTTGCCGGAAGAGATGCGGCGCGTATTGAGCGAGGCCTTCTTGATGGAAGGCGCGGTGCAGTGCGGGTTTTGCATTCCAGGAATTGTGGTGCGAGCGGCGGGGTTGCTCGAACACAATCGCACGGAGGATCGCGAGGCCGTGGCGAAGTCGCTGGACGCGCACCTTTGCCGATGTACTGGGTATGCTCGCATTATCGACGCGATTCAGACGGCAGGGGAAGCCTGGAACGACCATAAGCAACTGCCACGCGACGAACCGCAGCGGCATTGCTATTTTGGCGAAGAGTACGGGATGAGCCGGAACTCCGCGTTTGGGAAGCATGCGAACGGGATCGGGACGTCGCCATCGCGATATCTCGGAATCGAGCAGGCGCTGGGCGAGAAGCCCTTCGTGGACGATATGCGCGCGCCCGGAATGCTGCACGCTGCGACGCTGTTGAGTCCGCATCCCCGGGCCAAGGTTTTGGGGATCGATACTTCGGCGGCGCTGGGAATGCCAGGCGTGGAGCGGATCTTCACCGCGACCGATGTACCGGGGCAGCGCGGCACGGGCCTTGCGATTCCGGACTTGCCGATTTTTGTGGCGGGCGGTGAAACCACGTGCTGCGTCGGCGATATCCTCGCACTCGTGGTGGCCGATACGGCTTATCACGCGCGTCAGGCCGCGGACAAGATCAGAGTCGACTACGATGTTTATGAGCCGGTGACGGATCCTTTCGCGGCGATGCTGCCGGGCGCACCCCAGGTGCATGCTCCAGGCAATTTGCACGAGCATCCGAATCTGCTGGATGTCACTGCATTTTCGCGAGGCGATGTGGATGCGGCGCTGGCGGCTTCAGCGCACGTGATTGAGCAGACGTTCGCTACGCAACCAGTTGAACCGGCGTTTCTCGAGCCAGAGGCGTGCCTGGCGATCCCGCAGGGAAAGGGCGTGAAGGTGTTTTCGCAGAGCCAGGGGTCGACGTTTGATCAAGCCCAGATCGCGCGGTCGTTGAACATCCCGGCGGAAGATGTGGAGGTCGCTCTGGCGTCGAGCGGCGGATCGTTTGGCGCGAAAGAGGAACTGTCCATCCAAGTGCAGACGGCGTTGGCGGCGTATTTACTTGGGCGGCCGGTGAAGACTGTCCTGACGCGGAGACAGTCCACGCAACTACATCCCAAACGCCATCCGATGACGATGAGCTACACCGTGGGCGCCGATGCTGAAGGCCATTTGCTGGCCGTGCGCGTTCGCATCGTCGGCGACGTCGGCGGCTACGCGGGCACTAGCGCGAAATGCCTACTGCGCGCGGCCTGTCATTCCTGCGGCCCGTATCGCGTGCCGAATGTGGACGCCGAGGCCAAGCCGGTATTCACCAATAATCCAACCAGCGGCGCGATGCGAGGATTTGGGACCAACCAGGCGCACTTCGCGATGGAAGGCATCATGGACATGCTCGCCGAACGCGTGGGCGTGGATGGCTGGGACATTCGCGAGCGCAACATCTTGAATCCGGGCGATGCTTTCGCAACCGGCCAGATCATGCGGGAAAGCGTCGCGGGGCTGCGGCGCAGTCTGGAAGCGGTCAAGGACATTTACAAGAGCGCCAAGTACGCGGGCATCGGCTGCGGCATCAAGAGCACTGGCATTGGCAATGGCACCATCGATAGCGGGCACGCGGCGATCCGTGTGTTGGAGGGCGGGCGTCTGGATGTGCAAACTGGCTACACCGAGATGGGCCAGGGGCTGTTCACGACGATCCGTCAAGCTGTGTGCGAAGAAACGGGGCTGCCGCCGGAGATCATGGACGTCCGCTGGGACAAAGCGCTGGGCGCTAAGTGTGGTGAAACCTGGGCATCGCGCGCGACCACGCTGAGTTGCGCGGCGGCACAGCGGGCGGCGGTCCAGTTGGCGGAAGACCTGAAGCATTCGACGCTTGATCAGTTAGTGGGGCGCGAATACACGGGCGACTACGTTTGCAATTTCACGACGAAGCCCGGGACGCCGGAGGCTTTGACGAATCCGACCACGCACATGACGTTCAGCTACGCCACGCAGGTGGTGATCCTGAACGATGACGGCCGCATCGAACGCGTGGTGGCGGCGCACGACGTCGGACGCGCGATCAATCCTAAAGGCTGCGCGGGACAAGTGGAAGGCGGAGTTCACATGGGCCTGGGCTACGCGCTTTCTGAGAACTTCGTGAGCACGAACGCCAAGCCCGATTCTCTGCTGCTGCGCGATTGCGGCATTCTGAAGGCCAAGGACACGCCGCGCATCGACGTTATCCTGATCGAAGTTCCGGACGAAGTCGGCGGTTACGGGGCGAAGGGCGCGGGCGAAATCGGATTGGTTCCGACGGCCGGCGCGGTGGCGGGCGCGCTGTACTCTTACGACGGAATTCGCCGCTTTAGTTTGCCGATGGACGATGCACCGGCCGCTCAGCCGTCGGTGCCGAAGTCGCGCCGCAAGACGCCAGTGCTTGCGGGAGTCTAAAATCCGTAGAGCCGCGCCGGGTTGTCGACAAGGATCTTCTTGCGCGTGGCGGCATCGGGAGCCCACGTTGGAAGAAGATTGAGCAGGCGCCCATCGTCGATTTGATAGAGCGGCGTGACCTCATTCAGCGGGTGACCTTGCTGCGCTTCCGGATGAGGATGCGGCCAGTCGCTACCCCAAACAATGCGATCGAGGTTGGCCGCGATCAGCGCTTGCGCGAGCGGTTTTGCGTCGGCGTAGTCAGGCTGCGTCGAGGAGCGATACGCTCCCGAAACCTTCACGTAGGCCTTACCAGAATGCACCAGCCCGACAAGATCCGCGAAGCCCGGCTGATCAACGCCGAGCGCGGCTTCGGCGCCGCCGAAATGATCGAACACAACCGTCACCGGCGAAGCCTGAACCAGGTCGCGGATGCCAGCGATCACTGCAAGCGTGGTGTACATTTCGATGTGCCAATCGCGACGCTCGACGCGCTTCAGCGCAACCTGAAAACGCTGGCGCGCAATGGCGGGATCGGTCTGGCCTGCGTTTGTCAGATTGATTCGGATAGCCCGGATGCCGCCGCGAGCCATCGTATCGAGCTCGCTGTCCGGCGTCTTGTCGTCGATCACGGCTACGCCCCGGGCGTTCGCGCCGCGCGCCTTGATACCGAAGAGCGTCGCGGAGTTGTCAGTACCATAGATGCTCGGGTTGACGATGACTACGCGCTGCATGTGAAGCGCGCGATGCAGTTCCGCCATCTCCTGAGGCGAAGCGGTCTCGGGCGTGTAGGCGCGGCCGGGCCACAATGGAAATTGCTTCGGATCGCCAAAGATGTGCGTATGGCAATCGCATGCGTTCGGGGGAACGTCGAAGTTCACGGGCGTCGCCGGCTGCGACGCTTTCGCAAAAGCCGGAGAAGCGCGCAGAAATGAAGCCGCAAGCACGGCTCTGACTGCGTCGCGCCGCGTCATCATGCTCTTCAACCAACCTGGCTTGCGCCTCGGCCGAAGTAAAAGCTGCGCGAAGTCTTATTGTCCCAACCGGCATTGCAGTGCGACACCGACCAGCGTTCCACCTTGCGCGGCTCGAGAATCGGCTTTCCGAGCGCGGGGCATGAGAGACAATAAGTCGCCGCGTGCGTGCCGATCCAAATCAGGTTGCGATCCCACTCGACGAAGACGTTCTCCGTTGAACCGCGCCACCAGCTTTCGTAGTTATCGATTTCGCCCTCGTGCGGCGGGACGAAATATCCGACCTCTTTGGGAGCGGTGGGGTTCGATAAATCAAACACTCGGATGCCGGCGTTGAACCAGGTGATGGCGATGATCTCGGGCCGCGAAACTCCGGGCGCGAGCCAGCACTGCGTATTGTGAGAGCCGAAGCGGCCACGCGCAAAGCAGAAATCGGAATAAGGAGCGTCGGGCGGTGCGGCCGGCCGAGGGAAAAAGCCGATGATCTTCGGGTTGTGCGGATCCTTGACGTCAACCACGTAGGGCGTGTGGTACACCTCGCGGCAATCGGCTTCGAGAGCTTCGTGTGTCGCGACGATCAGATTTTGCAAGCGCGGATGAGCCGCGTCGGAGATGACCGGATAGCAGGTATGAAACGGGATGGTGCCGAGCGCGTTGAATTCGTACTGAACCTTGCCCGCTGGCTTGGGCTTGGTGATGTCGCTCAAATCCATCACGTACATCCCGAACGCGCCGAATCCGCCGTAGCCGTATTTGCCGCCGTCTTCGACGCGTTTGGGAACGCTCAGCGCGCCGTGATTGCCGGTCCACGAAGTCTTGTCGCCGGCGAAGATGTATTTCTTGTACTCGGCTTCTTCGCCAAGCCGCTGGCCGGGAACCCACCAGCGCGAGACTTCTTTCACCTTGGCGGGATCGGACATGTCGACGATCATGATCGCGTTGCTGTACGGGCGCTGGTGATTTTCGAGACGCAACTGATCGTCCCAGCCGCAATCGAGATACGCGTACTTCCCGCCGTCGTAGAAATTGTGGTGCGTGCCATTGCCTTTTTCGCCGGTGTTGAACTCTTCGAGCAAGTCGGGCTTGGTGGGGTCGGTAATGTCGTAGTTGCGAATGCCGCGCAGTCCTTTGAAGTTGACGGAGCGGTCGCGCAGCTCTTTGTCGTACGCGCCGTGCGGGAACTCGGGCGTAGCCGATGTCAGCGGTGCAGCCGCGGTGCACATCATGATCCACTTCTTGAGATCCGTGTTGAACACCACTGCGCCACTGCCTTTGACAACGCCCTTATTGATCACGACGGGTTTCGTGGGTTCGCTAACGTCGACGAAACCGCCGTTGGCTGGAAGCAGCCGCTGCTTGCCCTTGGCCCACATCGCCATCAATGGCTCGCCGCCGCTGATTGTCGAGCCCGGCAGCGTTGCATGGATCTCCATGTTATGGATGTACTGTTTGCGATCGAGGAAATCGAGAGCGCCGAGAGCCAGCGGAAAGGGCGGCGTGCCGCCACCGGGGATGAGTCCGGTGACTTGCGCCCGCGCAGCGATGGAACCAGCTAAACCGGCGGCTGCCGCGCTCAACAGAGATCGGCGGCTGAGTTTTTCATCCATGGAACACCTTCTACGGGCGAGCTGGCGCGGGCGCCGGGGGCAGTTTGGGCGCGAGCGGGGGTTGCGGGCCGACGACGCTAGTCAGCGCGGAGTAAGCGCATTCTTCATCCTGGTTCGATCCGCCGACGCCAATGGAGCCGATCATCTGGCCGTCGACCACAATCGGGAGTCCGCCGGACGTTGGAAACACGCCGATATCGGACCAGCGCAGTTGCAGCGCTAAGTTGTTGGCCACCATGTTGGCTCGCGCGTGCGTGGAATCGCGGGTATAAAGAACGCTCTTGGCTTTGAGCAGCGCCGTCTCGACGTTGATCGGAACTTGTCCATCCATGCGATGCGCGTGCACAATCTGTCCAGTGGGATTGAGGATGAACACGGTCACCGCAATGTTCTTTTCCTTGGCGTAGGCCACGCACGCCTGGGTGATCTTTTCCGCCGTGTCGGCCGAGATTTCTCTGGTCATGGCCTTTTTGGCGGCTGCGCCCGAGATCACGAATTTGTCAATGTCCCCTGACGCGTCTTGCGCCGAGGCGGCGCCAGCCAACACGACCAGCGCTATCGCAAACGTTTGCATCTGCCTCATGATGTTCTCCTCTTTTTTGAATTACTGTGCTGCTGCGTAGGCGGAAATCGCTAGGACGTCATCGGCGGTTAGATTCGCGACCACCTTCTTCATCAGCGCCGATGACACGCTATGATTCGTGCCGGTTTGAAATGCGTAGAGCTGGCGCGCGACGTACGCCGGGTGGAGGCCGGCGATGCGCGGAACGTCGCCCAAGCCTTCCAGTTTGTCGCCATGACAAATTGCACAAGGAATGGTTTTGCCCCCCGCGCCATTCTTCACCAGGGCCTCACCTTTGAAAAGGCTTCCGGTTGGTACGTAGGCGACGAATCCGGAGTGCGGATCACGGCTGGTGGCGCGGGCGACGTCCTGGGGAAGTTCGATGATGCGATTGCCCAGCAGCTCGGTGCCGCCGCCAGGCAACGGAAGACGCTGCCGGCCCTTGACGCTGATGTAGCTCTTGGGTACGTTGTTGGTCTCGATAACTTTGATCCAGCCGCCCGGCTTGAGCGACGCGAAATAATCCGCCGCCTGCTTTATATCGTCATCGGACATGGGCTTCGCGATCGCGTTCATGCGGGCGGGATCGATGCGCGCGCCACTCTTGAAATCGGCCATGGTGCGGACGATGTAATCCACGGTGAGCCCGGCGAGATCAGCAGATTCCTGATGGCCGTGCCCCGACATGAGATGGCAGGAGCCGCAAGCTAAGACCGCGCCCTTGCCGTGTTGCACAACCGGCGGCGCCGATGCAGCTTCATCAGGGAACCAAACCGGCGGGTTCATGAGATCGTCAATCTGGGCAGCCGTGTATTCTTTGGTGCTGCCGGGGATGTGAATCGGTCCAGCCTCTTCGCTCGCGGGCGGCTGTTGCTTGTCGGGCGTGAGGAAAGCCCAATCGGGGCGAGTAGTCTGCGCGCTTAGCGTGAATACCGTGGCCAGAACAGCCAGCGCCAGATATTTCGACATGGAACCCCTCCTTACGCAGGGACTGCTTGTACGCCGACTTTGTTAGGAAGCACCTTCGCGACTACGGAGCGGAATTCCGCTTCGGTCAACAGCCGCTTGTGATCGAGCGAAAACTGCTTGACGCCCGCGACCACCTGCATGGCTTCTTCTTCGGTAGCCTCCACGCCGATGCCTTTCAGCGCGGCTTTGACGGAATCGATTCCGCTGCCCTTGCCGAGCACAACCTTCGCGGGCGGCTGTCCGACGACGTCCCAATGGAATGGGAACAGCTCGGTCGGATGGTCCTTGCCGCAGTTCTGCCACCAGCTCGCGATGATGCCGGACTCGATTTGGAACAGCTGCTCGCCGACCACGGGCCGATTGCTGGCGACTTTATGTCCCGAAAGCTGCTCGACCAGCCGCGCGAGCCCGTAGAATTTGTCGTACTTCAAACCCGTGTCGATTCCGTACAGCGTGAGCAGGGCCATGGCGGTTTCTTCGATCGGCACGTTGCCGGCACGTTCGCCCAAACCGAGCACGGTGGAATGAACCACCTCGACGCCTTCGGCCAGCGCCATGATGGTGTTGGCGATTCCCATTCCGAAATCCATATGGAAGTGCGCTTCGAGGCGCTTGTTGACGCGCTTCTTCACTTCTCGCACCAGATACTGCATGGCGTGCGGAGAGACGACGCCGAAAGTGTCGACCAATGCGAGAGCATCCATGTGGCCTTCGTTGGCCACGCGCAGAATCAGATCGAGCACCCACTTCATTTCGGCGCGGCTGAAGTCGATTGGAAAGAACACGATCTCGAGGCCCTGCGAATGAGCGTACGCGGTGGACTCGATCGACAGATCAATGGCCTTCTCGAGTGGCCATTTATAGGCATATTCGATGATGTGGGTGCTGGACGGCACTTCCATCACGATGCCGGAAACGCCGCAATCGACGGCACGCTTGACGTCGTCCACCATGCAGCGGGAGAACGCGAAAATTTGCGGTCCGAGGTTGCGCTTGACGATTTCCTTGATCGCGGCGTTGTCGCTCGGCGACACCACCGGCATGCCGGCTTCGATACGATGGACGCCGGCTTCGGCCAAAGCTTCGGCGATGCGGATCTTGTCGTCCTTAGTGAAGATGACGCCGGTCTGCTGCTCGCCGTCGCGCAGAGTGATGTCGTGAAACTTGATCTGCTTGGCAAAATGAAGCTGATCGCGGACCGCGCTCTCAAAGTTCCAAGGGCTAACGAACCACTGATCTGTTTTCCACGGTTCTTGCGACATGATGAATTCCTCCAAACTTAAGATCTAAATTGTCTGAGCGGTTTTCAGCGCTTCAGGGTTCACTGGATTGCGTGGAGCTTGGCCAGTGAGGACGCGAACTACCTCATCGGCGGCCTTGGTTTGCAAATCGACTAACGACTCTTCGGAATAAAAACTGGTGTGCGGCGTGACGATCACATTATCGCGTCCGAACAACGGCGACCCGGATGGCGGCTCTTGTTCCATGACGTCCAAAGCCGCGCCGGCCAGGTGGCCTTGATCCAGCGCCGCTGCTAAAGCTGCTTCATCGATGATGGGACCGCGCGCGGTGTTGATCAGATAAGCCGTCGGCTTCATTCGACGGAAAACGTCGGCGTTAAACAAGTGATGCGTGGCGGGCATCAGGGGCGTGTGGATTGAAATGTAATCGGCGATCTTGAGCAACTCGTCGAAATCCACCAGATCCACGCCGGCACGCTCGGCCACTTGCTTGGAAACGTAAGGATCGTAGGTCACAACGCGGATACCGAAGGACTGCGCTTTGGGCGCGACTAGCTGCGGGATCTGCCCGAATGCCACCAAACCGAGAACCGTTCCGCGCAATCGATGAATGGGTGCGACGGCGCGCATCTCCCAACGGCCGGACTGGGTGCGCGCATTGGACGATGGAATTTTGCGCACCAGCGCGAGCAGCAGAGCCATGGCGTGGTCGGAAACTTCGTCGAGGCAGTAGTCGGGAACCCGCGTAACGACGATGCCCGCAGCGGTGGCGGCCGGAATATCGACGTTGTCGACGCCGATTCCGAAACGCGAGATTACGCGGCAGCGCGTCAGTTGCGAAATGACATCAGCGGGCACTTTCGCGAAGGTGGCGAGGACGGCATCGGCATCGCGCGCGGCCTCCAGAATCGCTTCGGGAGTGGGCGCCGAGGCCAAGCGTAATTCCGCGCCGATCTTCGCCAGCACTTCGGTAGCGGGATCGAGATTAGGAAACACGGAATCAGTGACGGCAACAAGTTTGGCCGGCATCAGTTCATCCACCTCACGATACCAGCGACGCCATCGACGGCGACGGTTGAGCCATTGGGAATGCGCTCGGTCGCATTCAGAACGCCGAGCACCATCGGGATTCCGCGTTCGCGCGCGAGCGAAGCCATGTGCGACGTGCTGCCACCGCGCTCGGCAACTACGCCAGCAACACGCGTCAAGATGTGGCTTAGGGCGGGTCCCGCGACGCGCGTCACCAAAATATCGCCCGGCGCGACGCGCGAGAGTTCGCATTCACAGTTGATGACGCACGCACGACCTTCGCCCCAGCCCACGCCCGCGGCATGGCCGTTCAATCGCGGACGAGTCAGCCAGACCGCATCGGGAGTTACGGCCGGCTGCATGTGTAGAGGGCGGGCTTGCAGAAGCTGGAATCCGGAATCGTCCATGGCCCATTCGATTTCGACCGGCAGTCCCATCAGCTCTTCGACGCGCCTCAATAGAGCGCCTAATTCGATGGCCTGCGATTCGGTGAGGCAAGGCTCGGAGACCATGGCAGCCGGGACAGCATGGGTGTGAATGCATCCGACCTGGTGGTCTTTGCGGCCGGGCGTGATGCTGATGAGCGCGCCGTCGCGCGATAATTCATAGCGATCGGGCGTCACTTCGCCTTGCGCGATTGCGGAACCGAGCCCCCAGGTGGCGCTCAGGATCATGGAGCCTTCGCCGCTCGCCCCAGGCGCCTCGCTCAATCCCCCACCCGACGCTCGCGCCGGCACCAGTGGCTGAACCAGAATGCCCATCGCGGTATCGGCGGGATCGATATCATGCGTCGCCATGTAGCGCAACGCGCGCGTGGCCCATAGCGCGCCCCAGCAGGAGCGAATCGCTGTGATGAAGTCTTCTTCGGTCTCGATGCCCAGGAAGCTTTCGAACTGGCCGGCGAAGCTCGATCCAAAACGATCTTCGACTAACGCAGAAGATCGCACCACAGTCGGGGCGCCGGTTTTGGCGCGCAATTTCCGCCATGCGGCGAGCAGCGGGTCGAGAACCTCGGGTGTGATGGGCTGATCGAGCAAGCCGAGCTTCATCATCAATGCATGCCGCCGCGCCTGCGGACTTTCCTCGGCCAAGCAGACGCCGCGCGCGTCAGCCTCTAGCCCGAGTGCGCGGACCTGTGCGCGATAGGCTTGCGCATCGACGCAGAAACCGCCGGGCGTGGGCAGACCGGCCTGGGACAAGCGCGCGAGATTCGCCGCCTTCGGGCCAAAGCGGTTGGAGTCCGTAGCCTCGGGCGCGGTGAGCGGAAATACAATTTGCTGCATGTTTGAGGCGTTAATTGCCGGGACGCTTGCCGTAGTCGGAGTAACCCGGCATCGGGTCGACCACCGTGATTTGCTCCACCGGAAAGTTCGAAACGATTTCCACGTTGTCTTTATGGACGATCAGCATTTCCTCGATCCGCACGCCCCATTGAAACGGCTTGCCGTGCTGCGTCTCGAGCGCGAAGACCATGCCTTCCTTGATCTCGATGGGATGATCGAGCGACCAGATGCGCGAGATCACCGGCTGATCGTATTGCGCCAATCCCAGCCCGTGGCCCCACAAATTCGCCGCCGCCTGATCTTCCTCTTCGTAGCCCCAGGCTTCCTTCGCCGACGGCCATTTCGACGCGATGTCGCGCGTGGTGGCGCCCACCTTCACTGCTTTGATCGAATCATAAAGCCATTTTAAGGCAGTCGCGTAATAATCCTTTTGCTCCTGATTCGGCTCGCGGCCCACCATGTAGGTCCGGTAGTAACACGACTTGTAGCCGTTCCACGTGAGCGCGGCCAGGTCCATGAACACCATGTCGCCCGGCTTAATAATGCGATCCGAGAAATTGCGCCAATTAGGCCAGGTGTTGAGGCCGGAAGATACGATCACGTCTTCCACGTCCTCCATGCCCGGAATGTTATAGAGGAATTGCATGATGTGCGCGGTGAGCTGGTTTTCGGTCAGGCCCGGCTTCAGGAATTTCATGAATTCCCAGTGCGCAGCGTCGCCGATTGCTCCGACGATTCGCATACATTCATGCTCGTCTTGATTCTTGACGGCACGCGCCTCCATCATGGCCGTCATGCCGTCGGCCCATCTGATGTTGGAGTCATGAAAAATGTTGATCATGTTGACGTCGATGAAATCAACACCCAACGTCATCCCATCCACGCCGCTTTTCTTCATCTCCTGCTGGATGGCTCGCGTGAACTTCCCCACCTGTTGCGTGGAGGCCGGCCCCGCAGCCCCTTTGATCCAGGCGTACGAATACCGGATATTGTCTTTTGGAATCCAAGGCGAATGCTTGGCGATGTGCATGCCGATGTCGCCTTGTTCGAACAGCACAGGCGCATCGTCGCCGCACAGCAGCGCATAGCGCAGACCCGGCTTCAGGCGATTCCAACCGGGAGTCAATGTACTGGTGACGTAGCGAACGTTCTCGTCGTACATCAGCAGCATCGCGCCCAACGCGTGGGCCTTCATCCGCTCGCGGGCGCGCTCCAGCCGGTATTTCCGCAACCGGTCCCAATTAATGCGTTCCTGCCAATCCAATCCAACCGCACCGACGTTTGCCAAAACTATCCTCCAGTTAGAGAGCTTACTTCATCAAAGAGCCCCGTGCGCTGTCAACGACTCGAAAGGGCTAGTTATTGCGCCTGCTTCAGTTCAATTCTAATCAGGCGAAACGGCTTGTCGCTGAGATTCTCATCCTGATGAGCGGCGTCCGGCGGAACCCAACGAACCGTGCCCGCTTTGAAATGGCTCTCGCGGGACGAGCCGTCGGCGTGGAATTGGCGCATGTCTTGATCGGACAAATAGACCACCACGGCGCCCGTCGCGGGATGCTTGTGCATCTTGAGCTTCTCGTGCGGGCCAACGGTGACGCGGATGGCGCGAACCCATTCGTTCTCGAGGATCACCTGGTAGCGCGTTGGGTCGACGGTGACGGCGTCGGTGGTTTCGGTGGGAAATGGCTTAGGATTAGCCACGGGCTTGGGTTCCACTTGCAGCGCCGCAAACTGAGTATCCTTGAGATTTTCACCTTTGTGAACCGTGGGCGCCGCCCAGATCACTTCGCCGGCGTGATTCTGGAAAGTCTTGACGGAACCATCGAAATACGTGAGGCGATTGTTGCGGTCGGTGAGAAAAATGATGACCGCTCCGGGAGCGGGATGCTGATGCATGGGCATGGTCTCATGCGGTCCCATGTGTTCCTGGAAGACGCGGACCCATTGGTTTTCAAGCTCCAGGTGCGTGTGCTGAGGATCGCCCGCGAGCGGGTCCGGAGCTTGCTTCGCGGCAGGCTGCTGCGCCCAGGCGGCGAGCGTCGCGGCCGCAATGCACAAAAATGCCGGCGCATAGCTCCAAAGAGTATTGTTATGTCTACGTGGCATGAGAAGATTCTAGACCATGGGCACGAGTGAAGGAAGTGCGCGTCCAATTCGGGCCGCGTGATTGGCCTGGGAATCATGGGCGGAGCCTTCGCCAGGCATCTGGTTGCGGCGGGGATTCGCACGTCGGGCTACGATTTGCTTTCGGCGAATCTGGATGCGTTCAGCGCGCACGGTGGCCAGATTTGTTCGTCGGCACGCGAGCTGGCCGCAGAGGCCGATATCGTGATCACGTCGCTGCCAAGCATCGCCGCGCTCGAAGACGCAATGTTCGGCGATGCGGGAGTGGCCGCCGCCGGCCGCACCGGGCTTTTGATTGTCGAAACGAGCACACTGGCGCTGGAAGATAAGGAACGCGTTCGCGCGCGGCTGGCCAGCGCGGGCATCGGCATGTTGGACGCGCCCATCAGCGGCACGGGCCCGCAGGCTACGTCGAAAGACATTGCGATTTTCGGCAGCGGCGATCGCGCGGAATTCGATCGCGCGCGCGACATTCTCGCCCACTTCGCGCGCTCGGTTCGATATGTTGGCCCTTTCGGCGCCGGGTCTAAGTTGAAATACATCGCGAATCTGTTGGTCGCGATTCACATCGTGGGCGCGGCGGAAGCGATCGTGCTGGGCGAGAAGGCTGGCCTTGATCCAGCCATGCTGGTTGCAGTGCTTGCCGATAGCGCGGCAACTTCGCGGATGCTCGAAGTACGCGGCCCGAGCATGGCCGCGAGCACCTATGCGACGCCCATGATGAAGGTCGATGTGTTTCAAAAGGACCTGGAGATCATCGCGAATTTCGCGAAGCAATCGAAATGTCCCGTTCCGTTGTTCAGTGCGAGCGTTCCTCTTTTCAGCGCCGTCGCCGCGCAAGGCAGGGGACTACAGGATACGGCGGCAGTGGTTGCAGTGCTGCGGCTTCTCGCAGGGATGGAGACAAAATGAAGTTCACAATCATCAGCGCGTTCTGGTTTGTGGTTGCGCTTGCTCATGGGCAGGAGAAACCCGTGCTGGCCGAGCAGGCCTTCAAGAATGTCCGAGCGCTCAAGGGAATTCCAGTAGACCAGTTCATGGCGACCATGGGATTTTTTTCTGCTTCGTTAGGCGAAACCTGCACCGATTGCCATAGCGCCGAGAGCGGCGGCAACTGGGACAAGTACGCCGACGACAACCCGCGGAAGAACAAGGCGCGCGGGATGATCGCCATGGTGAACGCGATCAACAAAACCTATTTTGGTGGAAAGCGCGAGATCACTTGTTACTCCTGCCATCGCGGCGTGGAGCGGCCCGACGTGACGCCGAATCTCGCGGATTTGTACGGGCCGCCGCCATCGAAGGAGCCGGACGAACTGCGCGATCCCACATCGAGCAAAGCGGCGACCGCGGATCAAATACTCGATAAATACATTCATGCTTTGGGCGGCGCCGATCGCCTGGCGAAGCTGACAAGCTTGCTTGCCAAGGGAACCTATCAGGGCTATCAGGACGAGAAATTTCCCGTGGACGTCTTCGCCAAAGCCCCGAATCAGTTGAGTACCGTCATCCACACCGCATCTGGAGACAGCACCACGGCCTACAACGGCAGCGCGGGATGGATCACGGGGCCGCCGACGGAACGGCCGGTTGCCCTGTTGGAATTAACAGGCGGCGATCTGGCGGGCGTAAAGCTGGACGCGGCAGTGTGGTTTTCCACGCAGCTCAAAGGAGCGCTCATGCAGTGGCGCGGCGCTACGTCGGCGACCATCGACGGCCATGAGATGCAGATGATTCAAGGGAGCGCCGACGGACGATATCCCGTGAATCTTTACTTCGACAGCAAGTCCGGGCTGCTGGCGCGAGTGGTTCGCTACGATGAATCGCCGGTCGGGCTGAATCCCACGCAGATCGATTACTCCGATTATCGCGAAGTGGGCGGGGTTCGGATGCCCTATCGCGTGCTCGTCACGTGGCTGGACGGCAGGGCCACCACTGAGTTCAGCGAGATCCAGGCGAACCTTCCGGTGGACGCGCAAAAGTTCGCGATGCCTGCCCGGCCGCCGCAACCGGTGGCACACTAACCAAGACTTAGGGGCGCCGTCGTGATATACCAATGAAATGCTTCTCTCCAACCGCGCGTGTTTTGTTCTAGCGGTGGTCCTCGGATTGGCGGGCCCCATCAACGCGCAGAACACCTTTACTGTGACCGGACCTACCTTTACAGATGCGCTGTCGGGGGGTGCTCCAACCAATCCTTTACCGAGCGCGCCCTTTGACGTCGGGAGCAATCCGAGCAACCAGCTTTTCCTGGCGTCCGCTCCCACCTCGGGCCCGGATGCATTCGTCACGATCGCTTCCACCGCGGATGGCTGCACGCCCGGCGCGACATCGGTTTCGAGCTCGACGCCTGTCACGCTGGTCGCTTGCATAAACACCATCAACTTTGTGCGCGGCAACTACGCGAGTCTGATTGGCATCAGCGCGTTTGGCAGCGCAACTATTCCGCCGATTCGTGTGCCGGTGCAGATTACGGTGGTGCCGGTCGGAGAGATCAAAACCAGTCCAGCTTCACCCATCAATCTTTCTTCGACGTCTCTCAACCAGTCCATCGCGGTCCAATTTGTAGCCAATAACGGAGCGTCCGGAGGTTCAGGTCAATCCGCGTGTTCGGACTCGCAGGCGAGCAGCGGCAGCGGATCGGAATCCGCTTGCGTCGCATCGATCACCGCGGATCCGGCTTCGCCTCCCGAAGGCCCGTGGATGACGCTCACCAATAATTGCTCGGGCGTGGTGCTGGTTGGCAACACCACGTGCTCGATTCACGTGACGGCCGACCCGACCAAGCTCAAGGCGAATTCCACCGTCGGAACAACGTTCGTTGGTCACATCATTATCGAATCCACACATGGCGACCGCGCCGATGTCGTTATCAACTTCCTGTATTCGCAAGCCGCCGGTCCGGCCTTGACTATCACTTCGGGCACAACTTTTTCGGGAACCGCCGGGCAGGCGTTCCAAGCCACTTTGACGGCTTCGGGCGGAACGGCGCCTTACACCTGGAGCGCCACTGGCCTGCCGGGCACTCTGACGCTCAATCAGTCCACTGGGGTCATCAGTGGAACTCCGGCTGTGGGCTCGTATCCCGTGATGGTATCGGTACAAGATAGCGTGGGATCGACGGCCGGTCCGCAGAAGGTCACCCTCAACATTCAAGCCAGCCAGACTACTGTTACGCAGATGTTCCCTCACATCACCGATGGTTTTGACGGAAGCGTATGGCAATCGGACTTTTTGTTGTTCAATAACAATTCGACGGCGGTGACGGCGCAACTGATTTTCCATCTCGACAACGGCGTCAAGGGATTATCCATTATTCAGTCGAACGGCACTAACAGCAGCGTCGCTGGCATCAGCGGCATCACGATCCAGCCCTTCGGTTCGGCCTTTTACCGGACGTCGGGCTTCGCGTCGACCAACCCGGTAGTCACGGGCTGGGTGGAAATCGTTTCCACGCTCCCGGTGCAAGGGCAAGTGGTGTTTCGCCGAAACACCGCCCCAACGTCGTCCAGCGGCAACTACTACGAGGTCTCGGTGCCGCTGGTTGCGCCCGCTACGACCTTCACGTTCCCGTTCGACAGCACGGCGTACACGCCTGCGTCCGCGTCGATTCTGACAGCGCTGGCGATTGCCAATCCGTCGGACGTTCAGGCCACGCTGAACTGCACGGCGTACAACATCAGCGGCAGCGTTCTGGGCGCATCGGTGCAAGTGGCATCTCTGGCGGCGTCCACTCATACGCAGGAGGTGCTGCAATTGACGGCGCCGCTCGACTCCGAGATCCAGCAAGGCCGCGGGTTGATTACGTGCACATCGTCGGCGCCCATGGGGATTCTGGGCCTGCGGGCCTTCGGCGCTCATGCGCTGAGCGAGCTACCGATCATTTACGGCAACTGACGCGGCTTCAGAATTCGAAGCGCACCAGGATCTGCACTTGTCTGGCGTTCTCGACGAAAGGCGTCAGCGCGGGGAAGCCTGGATTACTGGTGCGGCCGTAGAGGGCGCTTCCAAAGTTCGAGTTCAGAAACGCTGGATCCACGCCGAGGTAGTTCGCCGGTGGCTGCAGATTCGCGTGGTTCATCACGTTGAATGCGTCGGCGCGCAATTCCACGGCAGCGCGCTCGCTCAGAACGGTGAGCGGAAATCGACGGCTCAGGGAGAAATCGAAATTCCAAAAACCGGGTCCCGTAAACTCGTTGCGGCCGGTGTTGCCATTCACTCCGTCGGGTGGAACAGTGAACGCCGCCGGGTTCAGCACTTGCACGCCGCCGGGAACGGCTTGCGGAGCGGAGTTGAGGAGCGCGGGATTCACCAGGTCCGCGCGTGTATTGCAGATGGGCTGGCAGTTCTGGACGCCGGAGTAGACCGAGTACGGAAGACCCGACCGCACCACGAACGTTCCCGAGATTCTCCAGTTGCGCGAAAGCGCCGTGATGCCCCTTCCGGGAAGGCCCGGTGGTTCCCAGTAACCAAACGCGACCAGGTTCTGGCGCTGGTCGAAATCGGAATTCGCACGGTCGGCGTTCGGATCGTTCTCAAACGTGAACGCACCATAGTAGGTTTTGCCGGATCGATCGGTTTGATTGCTGAAGCCGAGATCGAAAAAATCGCCGAGCAACGGATCGCTCTGGTTGTCGATGCTACGGCTCCAGGTATAGAAAATGCGCGCGGCGGCGTGAGCGGACTGATACCGGGCCGAGACCGTGAGCGCGGAATACTGCGACTCGCCTTGGTTAGTGCGGTAGTAAACGTCGGGCAGCGCGGAGTTCGGCGCACCCTCGCCCTTGTCGCGATTGATGACGTCGGAAGTGATCAAGCCGGAGCCGATCGAACCAATTCCATTCACTTCGAGCGTCCAGGAATTCGAAAGACGCGTTTGTGCTCCGAGAAAGAAACTGTGCACCAGAGGGAGACGGAGCGGGGCGAAGGTGGTCAGGTTGAGAAAATCGCTGGTTCCTTGGAAGCATTGTTTGTTCAGGACGGGCGGCGAGGCAAGATAGTTGCCCGAGAAGTTGCAGGGCGCGCCAAAATCGGCCAGAGCAATATCGTTGGACGTGGCGGACGACCAGAGGTTGTCGTAGAGAGGGTCGTAAAACATGCCGTAGCCGCCGCGGAAGACGACGCGCTGTTTCAAAGCAGGCGGAGCGTACGAAGCTGCCACGCGAGCCGCCCAACCGCCGGACTGCATGTGAAACACTTCTGAGCCGGCTGGCACGATCATTGCGCTCGCGATGTTCTGGCGAAGATCGCCGCCGGGCGCAGCCAAGGTTGCATCGGCCGTGCTGGATAAAATCTGAGGCGCGCCGTACCACTCATACCGCACGCCTGCGTTCAGCGTGAGGTTGGGCGTCGCGCGGAAGTCCTCTTGAAAGAATCCGGCGGAATCGGTGTAGCGGTAATGTCCCGGAGTGGGCGTGGTGAACGTGCCGGAGAGAAGACCCAAGTGCGACAGGGGCAGTTCCACTCCGTTCGGCTGATCGTTCACAAAAGAGGCCGCATCCGGAAAAGTATAGAAGCCGTGAGGCTCGATCACGAACGAATCGTGCAGTGTGCGCGTCGAGAATTTCCCTCCAGCTTTGAGCACGTGCCTTCCAACGGTCCAGATCAAAGTCCCACCGGCGCTCACGGAGTGCGATCGGTCATGGTAGCCGGGCCCGTCATAATAAAACCCGGATGACGAACCAGGCAGAAGCGGACCCGCGGAGAAAGAGACGGCCGGGATGTCCGCATCCGCGAGATTCCACCCCAGCGAATCCGCCTCCCATCCGGCGGTAAGCTCGGTCGTCAATCGGGAACTCCAAGCGCTAGTGAGGTTGGCGGCGACGCTGTTCGAAGACTGATTGAGGCCGCCGTTCCCGTACGGAGTCCAGATGAAATCCGGACGTTCCAATTGGACTGGCGCCACACGAATCGAAACATGCTGGCGGCCCGAGGGCTCGTAATCGAACCGCGCGAGCCCGGTCCAGCGAGTGAGATTCACCGGGGGCAAGAAGGGAACATTGCCTGCGGCACCGTCCGAAGCGGGCGCATACTGCATGGCTGGATGCAATTGAAACAGGCGCGCCGCAGCGGATCCGGATGGCAGAGAATCCACGAACTGCTGGGTCGGCATGAACAATGTCAGCGGGTCGGCATAGCTGTGAGAATTGAAGTACTCGAAAGCTGCCGAGGCGAAGAGCCCCTTCCAAGGCAGCGGACCACCCACCCAGAAGCCGCTCTGGACTTCGTGAAACGGCGGTTGCGGGATCCCATTGGCGTTGTGCTGAAAAGTGTTCGCGTCGAGAAAGCGATCCTCGAAATTACCGTACAGAATGCCCTGCCACGCATTGCCGCCGCGCCGGGTGACTGCGTTCGCGATATATCCCGATGTCCCTCCATACTCGGCGGAAAAATTGTTGGTTGAGACGCGATACTCATCCACGGCCTCGGGCGGAATCGGAAGCGAGCCGGTGATTACGTGGTTATTGTTCTCCAGCCCGTCGAGAAGAAAATCGCTGCTGGTTGGACGCTGCCCGTTATCAGAGAGGCCCAGGCTGCGGACTGTGGCGGTATCCGACGTGACCCCCGGCAGCAGGACCAAAGCGCTGTACACATCCCTGCCGGCCAGAGGCAGCTCCTCGATCAGGCGCGGGTCCAGAACTTCGGAGATGCTGGGTTCGAATTGACCCGTGGTTCCCGTATCGGGATGAAGCTGGAGGGAGTAGCCCGGAGCAAAGTCGGGCCCAAAGAAGGGAATCACCACCCCGTCCGGAAAGATTATCGTGTCGTTGTAGCCGAGCTCCCAAACGTCGCGCAGCGAGCGCAGATCGAAGTTGATGTCCAGGTAACCCGCCACGGTAACAGCGAGATCGTAAATCTCACGCGCTTGATATCCAGGCGCGGTAACCCGGATTCGATACGCTGCGGGTGGAAGTTCTGCAAGCCAATAGTAGCCATCGTTGTTGGTTGACGATCCCCGCAGCGCGGCGTTCCCCGAAGCGCCCGAACTGGCCGCTTCGACTCTGGCTCCGGCGATCGGACGCCCGGTAGCGCGATCGCGCACCTGTCCGGTAATCAAGCCCTGAGTGCTTTGTGCGAACGCGCGGACGTCCAGCAGGGAGAATGCAGTGAGCACCACCGCGGCCAAACGCATTCTGCCCCAGCGCATTCTGCCAATGATAAAGCAAAATGCGTTCGATCCGTTTACGAGCGTGCGGTGATCAGAGACCGCGCAAGCTGCAACTCCGTCGCCAGGGTTCGGGAACTGATCAACAAAGAGTAGAACCGAAGAATCTCATCGAGCGAATAACCCTGCCCTGCCGCAGCCTCGCGGGCCCGCGCGGCCTGTGCCTCGAGCGAGGAAACGGCCGCCGGAAGATCCGGCCAATCGGCAGCCGGCTTCCCTTCCCGGATGCTTCTCGCCAGCGAATCCAGAGCTCGCGAAATGGCGGCCTCCAGATGCTCGCAGCCGCTCTCAAACTTTCGAGCATAAGTATCGGCTTCGCTGTCTCGCACGGCGAACTCCAACGTCTCGATATCGTGAAATATGCGTTCCACGTGATTGGCCAGCAAAGCCAGCGACTCGCGCTCCTTCATCGGGCCGAAGGCTTCCTGAAGCGCGTTCTGGAGCAGCGCCGCGTTGGTCCGCAGAGCTTCGGATACCTGCGCTTTGAGCGTCTCGATAGAATCGGCGGGCTGGCCCCGGTAGCTTTGCGCCAAGGCTTGATACAACGTCCGCAGCTTGGTAAGCGTCGCAGCCAACTCTTGGCGGACGCTGCTGCGGGCGTGATTCGGCCACAGCGTGAGAGAAACCAGCAAGGCGATCAAAATGCCGAGCGCCACCTCGGCGAAACGGTGCAGAGCAATCACCCAAGCCGAGCTCGTCAGTCCCGCGAGCATGATGATGGCGACGGTTACAGTAGCCAGGCGTTGGCTGTCGGCCAGATGCAATAGTCCGCATACAAAAAATGCGATCGCCACCGCGACCGCGAACCCCACCGTGTTCGAGCCCCACATCGAGACGAACAGGCCGCCCACCACCGCACCGACGGCAGTGCCCGCCAAGCGAGTGCGCGACGCCGTCAACGTAGCGCCGACGTTCGATTGCATCACGATCAACGCGCTAATCGCGGCCCAATAGCCTTGCGGCAAGTGGAAAAGGTTGATTACGTATAGGGAGATGACACCGGCAACCGCGGTTTTGACGGCCTGCTTAGCGTTTTCCAGCTGGGCCGGGGGGAGGAGCATGCTCTATTTTCGCCTGTGATAATCTAAGTGTGTATGGCAATTCCAAACGTCAAACGGTTCCGTCCGTACTGCCCAACCTGCAATGAGGCTTTCACCATCATGGCCGTTCTCCCCAAGGACGCCAACGTGGACGCGTACCTGACCGATGCGGTGTCGCGTCACGACCACAAGGCATTCCAGGAAGCCAAACAGCAGACCTTCAAGATCCGCGTCGGCCAACAAAAGCAGAAGAAGGCGAAATAGTTTTCTACTTCGGCGCCTCGCAGGCAAAATTCGCGGCATCGTCGATGCTGCCGGTGCCTTTGTACGTCGCCACTTGCGGATAGGCGCACAGCGGACGTGTGCGATCAGCTTTGTGAGTTGCAATGATGTACGCGGGCGTGTGGCCGTTTTCGCGCCAATCGGTGATCACGCTCATCATGTCGAACCTGTTCGGGCCTTCGCCGCCCCCGCAGTGGGCCATGCCCGGAGCCATGAAAAGGCGAATCGAATCCGGGGCCTTGGTTTCGCCGACAGTATCTACGACGCGCTTGTAATAGTTGATCGTCGACTGCGGCGCGACATTCTGATCGGCCCATCCGTGATAGAGCAGCAGCTTGCCCTTGTGGCCGAAGAACGGCTTTAGATTCGCGTCCGTGGCGTTGATGGTTTCGTTGTCGATCTTGTCGGCCAGCGCAACGTCGCTATCGAAGTTCAGCGTTTTCCAATCCCAGTTCGGGTCCTTGAAAACCACATATTTGAAATGATCGGTGGTCGCGGCGAACGGCTCCGGACCTGCCAGCGTGGCCCAACCGAGTTCGGCGCCCGGTTCCAACCCAGGATAAATTTCTTCGCCCGTCCGCGGATTCCGCGATGGCGAGAGAATCTTCTTCACCGTTTCGGTTTGCGGCGCGGTGAGGCACGTAAATTCGTCAGCGCCCTTGCAGGCGATCACCTGCGGATCGAAATGGCAGCGCGTTGGATCGCTAATCAGCCCGTCCTTGAGGCCATCCTGCGCGTCGCAAGCGTCCAGCACGGCCCGATGGATGGCCGGATACTTCGCTGGCGGAATGTAACTGGCGGGATTCTTCAAATTGGCGTGCGCGATCCACAGTGTCGCGAAGGCCAGGTGCGTACGGGGATTGGCAGGTGCACCGGCGATGATGCCGTCATAATCGTCCGGAAAACGCTGCGCTTCTTTCAAGCCTTGGCGGCCGCCGGTGGAACATCCGTTCCAGTAGGACATTTTCGCCGGGCTGCCATAGAACGCCTCAATGATCGCCTTCGACTTCACGGTCATTTCGTGTTCCGAGCGATATCCGAAATCAACCACCTTTTCCGGATGCCCCAGCGCGAAACTTCCGCTGCCGCCCACATGCCCGGTATCGGTAGAGGCCGTCGCGTAGCCATCATGCAGCGCCTCGGCCATCGCGCCGTAGCTGATCGAGCCGGCCCATCCGCCGTTGCCGACGGCTTGGAATTTTCCGTTCCATCCCGAAGCGGGCAGCCAGACTTCGATCTTGATATCGGAATCGTCCGTTGGTTTCAGAGTCGCGGCAATCCTGCAAAACGCGGGCAGATCTTTGAGTGCGACGCCGGGCGCGGGCGTACCTCCGAAGATCCTTCCTGGTGGCATGAACTCGCCGGCCGCGACTGGTTGAGCATGCATGATTGTAGTGTTCGGCAGAGCGAGCGATGCCAGACTTTCGCACGTAGCGCCCCACATCGACACTGTAAAACAGGGCGCGGTGAACAGGACACTCGCCAGAATTAGCTTCATGCGATCTCCTAACTAGAGCTTTAGCAGGCGCCGGGCGTTGCCCTCGTAGATCTTTTGCTTGTCCGCGGCGCTGATGTCGAGGCCCTCAATACAGCGGATGGTCTCGCGAATGTAGAGCCCGGGCTTCGGTTCGAACGGTACGTCGGAAGCGAACACCGCGTGATCCGCGCCGAAGAAATCCAGGCCGCACTTGGTTGCCGACTGCCCGCCGAACAGCGCCGTGTCGGCATAGAAGTTGCGGAAATAGTCGATCGGCCTCTTCTTCATGGACTGGCGCAGCGAGACGTAATCTTCGTCCGACGTGCGAGTACCAAGCGCGTCCCAGCCGTAACCGACGCGGCCTTCGAAGTACGGAATCATGCCACCCATGTGATGCGTGACGATCCTGAGGTTCGGATGCCGGTCGAACATGCCGGAAAATACAATCCTCGACATCGCGGCGCTGGTCTCGTAGGGCCAGCCGAAGGTCCACCAGATTTCGTATTTGGATTTCGATTCGGTCAAGTAGTCCGTAAAATCGGCGCCGCGCGCCGGGTGCATCCAGATGGTCAGATCGCGCCGTGCCGCGTCGTCGAAGATAGGCGCGAACTCGGGCTCGTCCAATGGCTTGCCCCCCACGTTGGTATAAATCTGAAAACCGCGCGCGCCCAGTTGCGTGACCGCCCGGTCGATTTCGGCGAGCGACGCCTCGACATTGTTCAGCGGCAGCGACGCAGCAAATCCATTGAAGCGATCGGGGTACTTCGCGACGAGCTCCGCGAAGCCGTCGTTTGCGATACGCGCCAACTCCGGTGACTTGTCAGGCCCCGCCATGATCTCAATCTGAGGCGCCGGCAGGGTGAGAAACTGGCAATATTCGCCAAACTCATCCATGACGCGAAACCGCGCGTCCAGATCCGCGATGGTAGGCACGTTGCGCACTCGCTTGCCGATGTCCTTGCCGGCCAGACCGGCCTCGATAACCTCGCGAAAATAACGGGGCGGGAAAAAGTGATTGAATAGATCGATCTTCATTGGCAGCGCCATTATATCGAACGCTCAAGCAAACATCCCATGTGATAGACTGGTCGGTTTGTGTACGGGTCGCGGCAATATCGCTGCGTCAACTAGAAAGGAATCATCATCCCTGTGAGCCAAAGCCTGGAAGAATTGTTAAAGACGAAGAGCCCCGTTGACCTCTTGCGTAATTCGCAGATAGGCGCCTACGTCTATCCCGTCGTTCCCGCCGAGTACACTAACTGGCGGGATGAACAACGCGCCTGGCGAGATAGCTGCGTGCTTTTCGACCAGAGCCACCACATGGCCAATGTGTACATGGAAGGGCCCGATGCCGTGAAGCTGGCTTCGTATCTCGGGTTCAATAGTTTCGCCAAGTTTCCGGTGGACAGAGCCAAACAACTCGCCCCTTGCAGCTACGACGGTCACGTCATTGGCGACGGAATTCTGTTTCATCTGGAACCCAACAAGCTGGTGTTTGTGGGACGCGCGCCGGCTGCCAGTTGGATCCAGTTCCAGGCCGAAACCGGCGGATTCAAAGTGACTACGCAGTTGGACAACCGGTCGCCCTCGAATCCTGGCGGAAAGGCGGTGATCCGCACCTGCTACCGCTATCAGATCCAAGGACCGAACGCCTGGAAGGTGATTGAAAAGCTGAACGGCGCGCCGCCTGCGGAAATCAAGTTCTTCGACATGGGCTACATCAACATCGGGGGACGGAAGGTCCGCGCGTTGCGCCACGGCATGGCAGGCGCTCCGGGGCTCGAAATCTGGGGGCCGTATGAGGAGCGTGAGGAAATCCGCGCGGCGATCGTGGAAGCAGGCAAGGACTTTGGTCTGACCCAGGTTGGCTCGCGCGCTTACGCGACTAATACGCTGGAATCGGGCTGGATTCCTTCGCCTCTCCCCGCCGTCTACACGGGCGACAAGATGAAAGCCTACCGGCAGTGGCTTCCCGCGTCCAGCTACGAAGGCACGGGTTCTCTGGGCGGCAGCTTCGTTTCGAAAAATATCGAAGATTATTACGTCACGCCATACGAGATGGGCTATGGACCGTTCGTCAAATTCGATCACGATTTCATCGGACGCGAGGCGCTGGAGAAAATATCCAAGGAGCCGCAGCGCAAGAAGGTGACCTTTGCCTGGAACGCCGACGATGTGGCGAAGGTGCAGAAGTCGATGCTCGGGCCCATTGAACAGCGCTACAAGTACATCGATCTGCCGTTGTCGAACTACGCCTCTGCTTCCTATGACCAAGTGCTGATCGGCGGCAAACTGGCCGGTCTTTCGATGTTCAGCGGCTACAGCTACAACGAAGGCTCCATGCTTTCGCTCGGGATTGTCGAGCACGACGTGCAGATCGGCACCGAAGTCACGCTGGTATGGGGCGAAGAAGGCGGCGGGACGAAGAAAGCTACCGTCGAGCGCCACAAGCAGACGGAAATCCACGCCGTTGTAAGCCCCGTGCCATACGCCAAGACTGTCCGCGAGAATTATGCTGCGGGCTGGCGGACGGCGGCGGTGAAATAGAAGGCGGTCGCGGCTCGGCTATACCGTGAGCACTTCCACGGCTAGCTTCAGCGACGTCAGCGGATCGCGCACGGGCACAAACTCCTGCGCGATGTAGCCCTGGAAATTCAGATCGGCGATGGCGTTCGCGACAGCGTGCCAGTTCACTTCCTGCGTATCGTCGATCTCGTGACGGCCGGGTACACCGGCGCAATGAAAATGCGCGATGTACTGGATGTTGTCGCGAATGGTGCGGATCAAATCGCCTTCCATGATCTGCATGTGGTAAGCGTCGTAGAGCAGCTTCACGCGCGGTGAGTCCACGGCTTTCACTACGGCCACGCCGTAGCTGGTGTGGTCGCCTTGATAATCTTTGTGATCCACTTTGCTGTTCAGCAGTTCGACGCACAGCGTGACGCCGTGATCCTCGGCGAACTTCTTGACGCGATTCAGGCCCGTAATGCAGTTGTCGATACCCTCGGCATCGCTCATCTGACGCCGCGCCCCGAAGAGCGTGATGACGTTGGGCACTTTTGCTTCGGCGGCCCGGAGGATGCTCGATCGTGCTGCTTCTTCCAGCTTGTCGTGATTAGCTTTGTTATTCCAGCCGTAGTCGAAGACCGGGCCGGGCCCCGTCATAACCGCCCCTTGCACCATCGCGGGCGTGATCCCGTATTTGCGGCACACCGGCCAATCCTCGGGCGCCACCAGGTCCATGCCCGTGATCCCCAGGTTAGCGGCGGCGCGGCACAAATCATCAATCGGAATCTTGGCGTAGCACCAGCGCGCGAGCGATTGTTTCAAGCGGCCGGCCGATACAGTAGCCGAACGTGCTGCTACTGGCACGAGCGCCGCGGCAGCACTTGCTTTCAGGGCGTCTCGTCTGTTCATGGATGGCCTACTCTGCGTCGCTAAAGGCGATGCTGTCTTTCTTCGCCGTCAGTTTCGCGGTGTCGATGCCGGGAACCTTCGCGAGCGAATCCCAATCCTTGAAGTCGCCGTGATCGGTGCGGTACTTGACGATGGCGTCGGCGTCCTTGGCGGTGAGCTCAAGCTGGGATTGCAAGTCCGCGGACGTCGCCTTATTCACGTTAGTCTTGGCGGCGGGAAAATTCTTCGCCAGGTATTCGACAATCGTCTTGATCTCGTCGGGAGTGCCGGTTGCGCCGCGCGACACCATGTAGTCGACGATCGAAGCCCATCCGTCTTTGGTCGCGTGCTGTGCCACCACAACGTCCAGGCCGTGGCAGCTCCCACAGGTGTTCTCGACCAATTCCTTGCCTTTGCCGGCCGGAAGGTCCTGCGCTTGCACTACGGTCAGGGACACTGCGAAAAACGGGATCAAGAGAGCAGTTCGATTCATATATGTTTCATGATACAGATCTATCGCTTCCGATACCAGCCCAGGGATTGGCCGGCAGGTGGATCTTCGTTGGTTTGACAGCGCGGCGCGGCCGGATATACACTGACCCCGCTGATGAGAATCAAGAAAGCGTTCCCGATGCTGCTGGCATTGCCGCTCGTTTTGCACGCGCAGCCCGGCCGCGGGGGCTGGCTGACATTCGGTGGTGACGCCCAGCGCAGCGGCTGGAACAAAGCTGAAACTGATCTGACCTTCGAGAGCGTCAAGCACCTCAAGCTGGAATGGAGCGCGAAGCTCCCCAGCGAACCCAAAGCCCTCAGCAACCTGACCGCTCCGTTGGTCCGCGCGAACATGGCGACCCCGAAGGGTGTAAAGGATCTAGTGGTTGTCGCGGGTGCATCGAACAAGTTGTTCGTCGTCGATGGCGACAGCGGAAGGATTTTCTGGCAGAAGACGCTGGCTGTTGAAGGCACGCCTCAACGCAAAGATAGCTGGCTCTGCCCCAACGCGCTCACGGCAACGCCGGTGATTGGCCCGGTTCCGCGCATCGACGGCGCTGCCCCGGGATTCGGTCAGGCGCTCTATGTTCTGGCGAGCGATGGCAAACTTCACTCCTTTAACCTGGTTAGCGGCGAGGATGTCATCGCGCCCACGCCTTTCGTTCCTGCGTTCGCCAAGATGTGGAGCATGAATCTGGTGAGTGGCGTCCTCTATACAACCATCTCGCAGAACTGCAACGGTGTGAAATCGGGTGTTTACGCGATGGATCTGAACAGCGCGGAGCGCAAAGTTTCGTATTTCGAATCGGGGACCAATGGCGCTGGCGTTTGGGGACGCGCGGGCGCCGCCATAGCAGCCGACGGCCGTGTGGTCATTGAGACTGGGGATGGCGCGTTCGATCTTGAAAAGCATCAGATGGCCGATTCAGTGATCGCGCTTTCGCCCCAGGACCTGAAGCTTACCGATTACTTCACACCTCGGAATCGCTCGTGGATGACCAAGAAGGATCTAGACATGGGCAGCATCGGCCCCACCGTGTTCAATTTCAAGAACTGGGAGCTGGCGGCCGCGAGCGGCAAGGAGGGTGTCATCTTTCTGCTCGACACCAAGTCACTCGGCGGCGGCGATCATCACACGCCACTCTATCGCAGTCCGCTGTTCACCAACGAAGAAATCAACTTCGCGGGCAAGGGATTCTGGGGCGCTTTCTCGACCTGGGAAGACGCGCGCGGAACGCGCTGGCTCTATGCTCCAGCATGGGGCCCTCCGGCGCCGGACACTAAGTTCGCGCTCCAACATGGCGAGACGCCCGACGGCAGCGTGATGGCGTTCAAGGTGGAAGAGCAGGCGGGCAAACCGCTTCTCACGCCGGCCTGGAACTCGCTGAACATGGCGGTGCCGACTCCCGTGATTATCGCCAATGGCGTTGTCTTCGCGCTGTCCGATGGCGATTCGCCGGTGCAGTTCGGCCCCAGCGGAAATTTGCTGGGAGTGGATGATCGGAGAGGCAAGACCGGGCACGCCGTTCTCTACGCGCTGGACGCAACCACCGGTGACGTCTTGTTCACCAGCGCGGACACGATCAAGGGATTCTCGCATTTCAGCGCGTTCGGTCTCGGCGGCGGGCGCGTCTACGTCGGGACCGAAGACGGGATGTTGTATGCGTTCGGCTTGGGCATTCCGCAGCCATAAGTTCGCGGCGCTCTTATTCGCGGCCGCGCAGCTTGCGCCCGCGCAAGCGATCTTTGACGGCAAAACGCTCGCGGGTTGGGACGGCGATCCCGCATTCTGGCGAGTGGAGAATAGCGCGATCGTTGGTGAAACTAAGCCGGGAGTAATGCCCAAGCAGAATACTTTTCTGATCTGGCGCGGCGATTCACCCGCCGATTTCGACCTCGATCTCGAATATCGCCTGACCGGCGGAAACAGCGGCATCCAATATCGGAGCTCGGAACTTCCGGACATCCGTTGGGCCATGAAAGGCTATCAAGCCGACATCGACGCCGAGCAGCAGTACACTGGCCAAATCTACGAGGAGCGCGGGCGCGGCTTTCTGGCATTGCGCGGACGGGCCGCTCGCGCTGAGGCTGCATCGAAGCCGCTGGTGCTCGGATCGCTGGGAAGCGACGCGGAATTGAAGGGCGCGATTAGCGCGCAGGGCTGGAATAAGTATCACATCACCGCGCGCGGGAACACGCTGGTGCAGACGCTGAACGGCCGTGTCATGAGCATGCTGATCGACGACGACACCGTCAATCGCAAGCTGGACGGTTTGATCGGCATTCAGCTTCACACCGGTGAGCCGATGAAAATCGAAGTGCGAAATATTCGGTTGAAGCCGCTCTAAAACCGATCGGGGTCCAGGCCGAGCTGCTCCACCATGTATTCGTAATATGGACCATCCACCAGGAAGACCATGAAGATCTCGTGCACCAGATGGATGATCTTGCGCGCAGCGTAATCGAAATCGCCGTCCTTTACCGTGAGCTTCAGAGAAACGGCGCCTCGTGGATTGCTCAAAGTGACACGGGCCTTGGCGGGATTGACACGGCGATGCTCAGGCGTCTCCGGCGATTGCCGCGATTTCAGGAACGCCCGCAATTCGCGATACATGGCTGACCGCGCAGGCACGCCCGGCAGTACTTCCGCGAATCGCAGGGTCTTTCCGGGAACATCCAGCCTAATCTCGAACGGCCGATCGTAGTGCCACACCATCCGATACGTGGCCTTGCCGCCGCGCCGCGGATGTGCACTGAAGCCCCGAAAAACGGCCTTCTCCGCGTAGCCTTCGAGAACCGCCGTGACGATCGCCGTCGGGTCCTCTTTCTTGACGCCCGTGGCGGTTTGCCTCTTAGTGCGCAAGCGCTCCCACGCCCGGCTCAGGATTGATGATGTTGCCCGGCGGGTAATCCTTGCCCGAAGTGAACTCCTTCAGCGCCTGTACGTTGATCAACGTTGAGACGCGTTCTTTCGCAGCGATTTCGTAGCTGGTTTTCAGAGCCTTGCGGAACTCCTCTTGTGTGCGCACATATTCACCGCGCGCGCCCAGGCCCTCGGCCACTTTGTCGTAGCGCAAGTTCTCCTGGAACAAATACATGTGCATCGATCGGGGCGTCCCGACTGCGCTCGGCCACATGCCCCAGGAGTTGTTGTTGTAAACCACACAGATGATCGGGATCTTGTACTTCGCCGCGGTATCCAGCTCGAACATGCTGTAGGTAATGCCGGCGTCGCTGGTCATCACCAGCACCGGCGCGCCTTTGTACGCTGCTTGTGGACCAACGCCCAACTGCACGGCCGCGCCCGCGCCCACCATCATCGCCAGGTCCGGCCCCACGGCCGAATATTGGTATGGACAATTCACCTCTTGCCCCGGCCGATAGGCGCGCAGCCATCGCGCCGCGCAATTTCCGATGGTCCAGCCGCCCCAGCCCGTCACAGTCAGCTTCGGATCGATGCTGCCCTTGTAAAGAAAATCGTGCACTTCCTTGCACGCCACCGCATGATGCAATGTGTTGGTCGCCTGGCTGTGCTTCACGCCCTGCTCGTATTCGTCCTGCAGCTGCTTCTCGTATTTCTGCCGCGCGTCGGCTAACTCGC
Organism: Bryobacterales bacterium; assembly: GCA_963772905.1. Classification (GTDB taxonomy): domain Bacteria; phylum Acidobacteriota; class Terriglobia; order Bryobacterales; family Bryobacteraceae; genus Palsa-89. The sequence continues at coordinate 180,261 of CAVYZD010000005.1, forward strand.
CGACCCACGCGTCACGCTTCTTCCCCGGAAGATCGCTCGCGAGTCCCTCCAGGAAGGCGCCCTCATCGGCGACGATTCCCAAATCGAGCGGCCAGTTGCGGCCCAGATCTTCGCCGGTCGGATTCACACGGATCGCTTTGGCGTCGGGATGGAAGCGCCAGCGCTCTGTTTTGGTCGGCATGCTATATTGGCCCACGAAAACCACCAGGTCGGCGCTCATGAACGCATCGGGCGACAGACTCGCAGACAGCCGATGCTCATCAGGGAAATGCCCGCGCATGGGCCCGGACGTAACTACTGCGACATCGTTCTTCTCCGCCGCCGCAAGGAGTGGCTCCCAAGCTTTCCGGAAAAATACGCCGTGCCCGGCGACGATCACAGGCCGTTCCGCGCGATTGATCATGTTCACCGCTTGCGCCAAATCCTTTGGCGCCGGATACGGACGCGATTCGGTGCGATATTTTTCCTTGCTGTAATATTCCTTCACCTCCGACTCGGCCATGAAGCGATGGTTGTAAATCTCACCCGGAAAATCCAGGTGCACGGGGCCCGGCACGCCCGTTTTCAAATGCCGAAACGCATACGCGGTGTATTCATGGATGCGATCGGGCGCGATCAGCCGTTTGCCGTATTTCTTCAGCCCCTCGGTGGTCGGCTGTTGATAGCCGGTCTGAATGAAGTACTCACGATCGTCAGTGGCGATCGTCACGTTGCTCGCCAGCACCAGCAGCGGCGTACGCGCGCGGTGCGCCACCGCGATATTCATGATCATGTTCGTGAAGCCGGGGCCTTCGGTGCCGGAACACGCCGTGACCTCGCCCGTGCAGCGCGAGAATCCATCCGCGGCCGAGGCCATCGATCCTTCCGATCGCCCGCCAAACGCAGGGATGCCCGCCGCCGAAATCGCGTTGATGATCTGATAATTTCCCGGGCAGCAGAACAGCGCCGCCAGGTCTTCGTCCTTGCACGACTTGGCGAATACTTCCGCGCCCGTCATCCCGCCCTTGGCATCGAAAGACCCCAGTCTGGTCGACTCCGCCAAGCTGTCGGTGATGTCCTTCGCGATGCGGATCGAGGGAATCGGAGCAGCGGTGGCGGCGAAAATCTTGCCCGGATTCACGATCGCCGCTGCAACTGCGCCAGCACCAACGGAGGCGAACAGGCCTCGGCGTGATGGGCGCGATTCGGGATCACCCGCTACGGTCTTGGTCTCGGGTTTCTCGCTCATGGTGAGCCTCCTCAGGCTATTTGCGCTTGTTACTTCTCTTCAACCATTGCCGGCCGCATGGACTCCGGCCACAGGCTGCGGATGAAGTTTACCAGGTTCCAGATGTCTGTTTCACTGCCGAGTTGCGACTTAAACGCCGGCATCTGGTCGCCCGCGCCGTCGCGAATGCTGCGAAAAATCTCGCCCTCCGTCGTCCCGCTCTTGTAGAGGCTCGGCGTGGTCAGATCGGTCGCGTCCGCGATCAGCGAGCCTTCGGCCTTGCCATTCTCGCCGTGACAGCTCGTGCAGTTCTGCAGAAAGATCACGCGCCCCCGATCGACCGACTTCTTCGTATACGCCACAGGGCTCTTCAGCTTCTGCGCGTCATCGCGCGTGAGCTTCGCGGGCGCATCGGCGAGGGCCACGAACACAACGGCGCAAAACGCTAGAACGGTCCTCACTTCCACTCCGCCGTGAAAATGTTGAACTCGTACGGCGACTTCGCGCCTTTATCCGACGCGAATACGATCGTCTTGCCGTCCGGGGCGAACTCGGGAAACGCCGTGAATCCGCCGAAATCCGTCACCTGCTCCAACTCCGTCCCGTCGGTGTTGATCAGGTACAGCTCGAACTTCCGCCCGTCGCAATTGTGTTTGTTCGACGCGAACAAAATCTTCTTCCCGTCCGGCGTAAACGTCGGCGCAAAACTTGCGCACCCGAAATTCGTGATCTGCTTTGCATGCTTCCCTTCGCCGTCGGCAACGAACAACTCCATCTTCATCGGCGACGTCAGGTTGTCCTTCAGCAAATCGTGATAGCGCTTCTCGGTCTCGGGCGTCAGCGGATGATTCGCGCGCCAAACCAACTGCTTGCCATCGCGAGAAAACACGGGCCCGCCATCGTACCCATCGGTCTTCGTAACTTGCTTCTTGCCGGACCCGTCCGGCTTCATGGTCCACAAATCCAAATCGCCCGACTCCATCGATGTGTAAACGATCCGCCCGCTCTTGAAATTCACAGTGCCTTCGGCGTTGTAGCCCGGCGCACCAGCCAGAGTCTTCAGGATTTTGCCGTCATCTGTTGCCAAATAGATTTTGTACGTCGGATACACGGCCCACACATAGCCCTTGCTGCGATCTGCGGCGGGCGGACATGCGTCCCCAGCCTCATGCGTCGACGCGTACAAGATGTGCTTGTTGTCTGGCAAAAAGTATCCGCAAGTGGTTCGGCCCTTGCCGGTCGATACCATGTGCTGGTTCGACCCGTCGCGATTCATGATAAAAATCTGATCGCATTGCAGCTTGTCGCGCGTCGATTGAAAAATGATGCGCTGGCCGTCCGGCGCCCAATACGCCTCGGCGTTCTCGCCACCATTGGTGAGCTGGCGGATCTCGCCCAAATGCCCCGGCGTTTGCGCCAGGACGCTACAAACTACGAGAATGTATAGTAAATGTCTGTGCAAGCCACTATCCTATCGTATGTATTGGCCTGGGGCTTGACGTGCGACCTAAGATGGTTCCCGGCCAAATCTACCCAACTGTGATCGTGGTTGTTCCTACTCTGGCGGCGGACGAATCTCTGGACGAATGCCTGGCCTCACTCGACCGCCAAACATTTCGGGACTTTGAAGTGACCGTCGTAGACAACAGCGGACAGCGTCCAACGAAACCGCGCGGCTGCGCTCGTGTGATCGCGAACGATCGCAACGTCGGCTTTGGAGCGGCCGTAAACCAAGCCTTCCATCAATCCAAAGCGCCGTTCCTCGCGGTGCTGAACGATGATGCCGTCGCCCATCCCAATTGGCTCCACGCTCTGGTTTCCGCGATCGAACATCGTCCCGATTGCGGCATGTGCGCGTCGCAAGTCCGCCTCGCGGGCGCCGATCGCCTGGATTCCGCGGGCATGCTGCTGTGCCTGGACGGATCGAGCAAACAGCGCGGCCATCTGGAATCGCCCACATCCTATTCGCGCAACGAAGAGGCGCTGCTGCCCAGCGGTTCTGCGGCTTTCTACCGCCGCGAAATGCTCGATGAAATCGGCCTCTTCGATGAAAGCTTTTTCTTATATTGCGAGGACACCGATCTCGGGCTTCGCGCGCGCTGGGCCGGCTGGGAATGTTTGTACGTTCCCGATGCCCAAGTCGAACATCGCTATTCGCATTCCTCCGGCAAGGCGTCCGCGCTCAAAGCATATTACGTGGAGCGCAATCGCCTGTTCGTAATTTTCAAGAGTTTTCCGCTGATCGATCTGGCATTTGTTCCGTTCTATGCCATTTCGCGCTACTTCTGGCATTTGATCTATGCGCTGCGCGGCCAGGGTAAAGCTGCCGAATTTCAACGCGGAGAGGGCGGCCTCGTTCGATTGCCATGGTATGTGTTGCGCGCCCACATGGAATTACTGGCTCGCTTTCCCGAAGTTTGGCGGCAACGCCTCCGGATGAAACGCCGTCTTACGCCGAAACAGTTTCGCCGCCTCATCCGCCGCTTCTCCATCAGTCCCCGCCAGGTGGCCGCACTGTGAAGCCGGCTTCCCGGCCGCAGCAGTTGTTGATTTTGATTCCGGCCTTCAATGAGGTTGCCGCAATCGCAGGCGTCATCCAGGAAGTGCGCGCGGTCCTGCCCGACGTTCCGATTCTGGTTGTCGACGACGCCTCCGCCGACGGCACGGTCCAACGCGCTCGAGCCGCGGGCGCCGAAGTCCTCCGCCTGCCTTATCATCTCGGTCTCGGCGGCGGGGTTCAAGCCGGATACAAGCTGGCCTACGAGCTCGGCTACGATTACGTGATCCGCGTGGATGGCGACGGCCAGCACGATCCTAAGTACATCCCCGATTTGCTCCGCACCTTGCGAGAAACGGGCTGCCATATGGTGATCGGTTCGCGCTTTCAGAATGGCAACGGTGCCTACACCAACTCCGTGCGCGCGATCGGTATTTGGTTCTTCCGCTTGGTGCTGCGGCCGATTTTGGGCAAGCCTGTGCACGATCCCACCTCCGGTTTCGTCGGCGTGAACCGCCAGGCTCTCCAGGTTTTTACCGGCAGCTTCCCTCTGGAATATCCCGAAATCGAGGCGCTGGTCGTTTTGCAGCGCAAACGATTCCAGTTCCAGGAAGTGCCCTGCCGCATGCGTCCGCGCAAGACGGGACGCAGCACCATCACCGCGGTAAAATCGCTATATTACATCTTCCACGTCCTGCTGGGGGTGTTCATCAACGTCCTGAAGTTTGAGGGCCGCCGAAGAAAGGAATAATCGAAAGAAGCGATGGAACGCCTGCTCAACGTCACTACCGCCTTGAGCGTTCTTCTCATGGTCCTGGTCCTGTTCTCCGTCCGGCGCTCGCATATTCGCGTGGAATATTCGGTCAGCTGGCTGGCCGCGGCGGTCATCCTGTTTGCGCTCTCGCGCTCTTCTTCGGCCCTCACCTGGATCGCCGGCGAGCTCGGCCTCGCGGATCCACCGTTGGCGCTGATGCTCCTTATCTTCTGCGTCTTCGTCATCGTGATCTACCGCCTGTCGGTTGTTATCTCCGATTTAAAGGACGCCAATATCGCCATGGCACAGCGGCTCGCGATCGTCGAATTTCAATTGCAGAGCCGGCTGCCAGGCTCCACTGTTCGTTCCAATGAAGACTAACAAGGTCAAGAAACCGAAACGCCCGGCTCCGGCCGTCACCACCGCGGAATCGCGGCATAATCTCCTGCTCTGGTTCTACTGCGTCAGTCTAGCGATCGCACTCATCGCGGCCTTCGAAGTATACTGGCCGGCTCTGCACGGACCCTTCCTGCTCGATGATTCGCATCTGCCTTACATGCTTCCCCACGCGGCGAGAGCCCCGCTCAGAATATGGCTGCATCAAATGCGTCCGCTGCTCATGTTCACCTTTTGGCTGAATTTCCAGCAATCCGGCACCGAGAACACCTTCGGTTATCATCTGGTGAATTTGTTCCTTCATTTCTTCAATTCCATTTTCATTTTTCTCGCCGTCCGTAAAGTCTTGAATTGGACGAGCCTCGAACAACTCCAGGTGCGGATTTTTTCACTTTTTGCCGCCGGACTGTTCCTTCTGCATCCCCTGCAAACGGAATCGGTGAGCTACATCGCCAGCCGTTCGGAAACACTAAGCGTATTCTTTGTTCTAGCGGCGTTTGTCGTGTTTCTATATCGCCAGAGCGCCACGATTTCGATACCCCGCATTCTATGCATCCTGGTGCTTTTCGCCGCAGCCGGCTTCTCGAAGGAGCACACCGCGGTCCTGCCGGCTCTCTTCATTCTTTCCGACTATTTCTGGAACTTCGAGTTTTCTCCCTCGGTGATCTGGCGAAATTGGAAGCTCTACCTTCCTATTGCGATCGGCGTTGGCATCGCGTCCGTGAAGATCCTGAAAATTCTGGGCCACAATCCGACCGCCGGATTTCACATGCAAGGTCTCTCCTGGTACCAGTATTTTTTCACCGAGTGCCGCGTGGTTTGGGACTATTTCCGGCTGTTTCTGATTCCGGTAGGCCAAGACCTCGATCCGTCGGTCCAGATTTCGCACGGAATCATGGCTCACGGCGCGATCTTCGCACTGGCCGGATTGCTCATCGCGACCGTGCTCGCATGGATTTACCGCCGCCGCTTTCCGCTCGCCTCCTACGGATGGTTTGTCTGGATCATCCTGCTCGCGCCCACGTCCTCCTTTGTGCCGATACGCGACCCAATGGCTGAGCGCCGCATGTATCTGCCGTTCATTGGCCTTCTCTTCATCACGCTCGAAGTTCTCCGCCGCTGGAAGGTGTCGCGCAACGTTTTGGTTACAACGCTCGCCGCGATTCTGGTTGTTGAAGGCGCGTTGGCGTATCAAAGAAATTTGCTGTGGGGCAATGCGGTGGACATCTGGAAGGACACCGTTGCTAAGTCTCCCGAGAAATATCGGGCGAGATTCCAACTGGCGCGCGCCGAATACGACGCGGGACTCTGCGCCGACTCGGCCGAGCAATATCAAGAATTCGCTAAATCCGATCGCCCACACTGGGATCTACTGCTGGATTGGGCGTTGGCGTACGACTGCGCTGGAAATTCGCAAAAGGCTGTAGAAAAGTTTCAACAATCCGCCGAGTTGCGGCCGAGCGCACACACCTACTCGCAGCTCGGTATGGAGTACGGCAAGATGGGCAAATATCCGGAGGCGTTGGAGGCGCTCCAAAAGGCCGAGGACCACAATCCCGACTTCGCCATGATCTACTACTACCGCGGTAACATTTATGCCAGCCAGGGCGACCAGGCGAAGGCAATCGCGGATTATCAGCACGTGCTGGAGCTCGATCCCGATAACCAGCCAGCGCACGAGGCTTTGGCCCGCATGGGCCGCTAGATGATTTCCATCGGTGTAAACGCGCTGTACCTCATTCCGGGCGGCGTGGGTGGCACCGAAATCTATCTGCGCAATCTGCTGTGTGCGCTCGCGGAAATCGATGCAGTGAACCGATACGTCGTGTTTACGAATCGCGAAACCCGCGCCGATCTGGTTCCGGATCGGCCGAACTTCGTCCGAGCTCCGCAAGCTGTCAGCGCGACATTTCGGCCCGCACGCATCGTTTGGGAACAGCTCGTTCTGCCCTTCGCGGTCCGAAAACATCAGCTCAATGTTCTGTTCAATCCCGGATTCACCGCGCCCCTGCTGTGTACCTGCCCGATGGTCACGGTATTTCACGACCTACAGCACAAGCGCCATCCGGAATATTTTCGTTGGTTCGATCTCCCGTTCTGGAACTTTTTCTTGTGGGCCTCGGCGCAGCGTTCGCGCGGATTGCTTGCCGTTTCCCAAGCCACTGCCGACGATCTCGAACGCTACTATGGCCGCCGCGCGCAAGTGGTCCAGCATGGCGTGGAGCGCGAGTTCTTTGAGATCTCGCAGCGCCGCGAGCCCGGCGATTATCTCTTGTGCGCGTCCACTACGCATCCCCATAAGAACCTGCAGCGGCTATTGCGAGTCCATTCGCAAACTAAGAGCGCGCCCCGGCTGGTTATCACTGGCGTGCGTGGATTCTCGGCGACTGAAATCGAAGGTCTAGCGGGCGATCGCGTTGAGATCACCGGCTGGATTCCTCGCGATCGACTCTACGAGCTCTACCGCGGCGCACTCGGATTCATTTACCCCTCCATCTTTGAGGGCTTCGGCATGCCGGTGCTCGAAGCGATGGCCGCGGGAATTCCCGTCGCCTGCTCCGATATTCCCCCGCTGCGCGAGATCGCGCGTTCCACTGTCCAATTCTTCGATCCGACCAGCGATCGCGAAATTCGCGACGCGTTGATTTTGCTTGCCTCCGGAAAGATCTCCACCGATGCCGCTCAACTACGCGCCGCTCAATTCAGCTGGGAGAAAACGGCCCGCGCGACGCTCGACTATCTCAGCAAGTCTTCCAGTTGAATCTTGGTGTCGGTCTTCGAGTCGCGATACTTGATGATCACCGGCGTATATAACGACAGGCCCCAGTCGAGCCCAGGCCCCGATGTAATCGCGCGCGATCCAGCCACTACCACGGCATCTTCGGGAATCACCAGCGGATCGTCGTCGGTGGCCCGGTAAATCCGGCCGCGCACCACGTCATACACCGGCGTCGAACGATTCAGAATGACGCCCGAGCCGAGTACCGCGCGACGTCTCACCACCGTGCCCTCGTACACGCCCGTGTTGCCGCCCATCAGAACTTCGTCTTCGATAATCACCGGAAGCGCACCCACCGGCTCAAGCACTCCGCCGATCTGCGCCGCCGCCGAGATGTGACAATTTGCTCCCACCTGCGCGCAACTCCCCACCAGCGCGTGCGAATCGATCATCGAGCCGTCGCCCACCCAGCTCCCGGTGTTGATGTACATCGGCGGCATGCACGTCACGCCTCGACCGATGTAGCAGCCGTCTCGAATGCTCGACCCGCCGGGAACAATGCGGATGCCCCGATCCACTGCGATTCGCTGCACGGGAAACGTCGCTTTGTCGAACCACGGCTGCCGCGTTGAACTGATTGACATGTCCACCACCGTGCCCATGCGAAAGCCAAGCAAGATTCCCTTCTTCACCCAGGTGTTCACGCGCCATCCGGTTTTCGTCGCGGGATCCGGCTCGGCCGCGCGCGCCTGGCCCGCGTTCAACGCCTGCTTGAAGCGGTGGAAAAGCTGAAAGTGATCGTCGGAATAGGTCTGAGGTTTTTCATCGAAGAGCTTCTCGATCTCAGCCTGCATGCACGCTCCGGCCGGCCAGCAAGCCACCAACCATCAAACCCAAAGCCTCGATCACCTTTTCGATCTTCGCGAGATTCGCTGAGCTCGGCGCACACAGCGGCAGCCGCCACACCGGCTCGAGCAACCCCATCACAGCCATCGCCGCTTTCACCGGAATCGGATTGGATTCCACGAAGTTCACTTCCATGAGCGGCAGGTACCTGCGCTGTAGTTCGCGCGCGGCTGCGAAATCGTTAGCCAGCCCCCGCTGGATCAGTTTCGTAAACTCGCCCGGGATTTCGTTCGAGACCACTGAAATCACACCGTGGCCGCCCAAAGCGATCAGTGGAATCGCGATCGAATCGTCGCCGCATAGCACCGCGAAGTTGGACGGAACCTGATGCACCACCTGCGCCATCTGGCCGATGTTGCCCGACGCTTCCTTCACGCCGACAACGTAATCGATTTCCGCGAGGCGCTTCAGCGTCGCCGGCTCGACGTTCACGCCCGTGCGCCCTTGCACGCTATAAACGATGATGGGCAGCTTCACCGCCGACGCGATCGCCTTGTAATGCTGGTACAGACCTTCCTGCGTTGGCTTGTTGTAGTAGGGCGTCACCGACAGAATGCCATCGGCGCCCATCGCCTTGATCTCGCTCGCAAGCTCGATCACTTCCGCCGTGTTGTATCCGCCCGCGCCCGCCAGCACGCGCACGCGACCCTTGGCTTCTTCGAGCGTGATCTCCACCACGCGCAAATGTTCCTGGCGCGTGAGCGTGGGACTTTCGCCCGACGTTCCGCACGGCACCAGGAAGTTGATGCCTTCTTCGATCTGCCGCTTCACTAGTGAGCGAAGCGTGTGCTCGTCGAGAGAGCCGTCCTTGCGGAACGGGGTGACCATGGCGGTGCCGCAGCCTTGAAATAACATGTCTACCTCCAATACCCTTTCAGGCTCCAAAAAGAACTTCGCTGAATTCGTAGAATCCTTTGCGCCCGATAATCCATTGTGCCGCTTTTAGAGCGCCGCGGGCGAAGCCTTCCCTGCTCCGCGCGGTGTGGCGCAGCGTGATGGTGTCGGCGGCCGAATCGAAGCCGATTTCGTGTGTGCCCGGGTGCGCGCCCGCCCGGCTGGAACTGGTGTCGATGTTGCGCCCGTAACCGGCGGCTTTCATCCGATCCACCAGTTGAATCAAAGTGCCGGAAGGTGCGTCTTTCTTGGTGATGTGATGGATCTCCCAAGCCCAGGCGCCATATTCTTTCTCGTTCGCCAGTAGTCGCGCGGCTTCTGATACCAGGCGCGTAAACACATTCACCCCGACCGAAAAGTTGGGACTCCAGACGAGCGCGCTGTTGTTGGCTTCGACCAGCGACCGAGCCTCGTTGAGGTGTTCCGACCATGCCGTGGTTCCGATCACCATGGGAACGCCCAGCGCCGCAACCTTCCGGATGTTGCCGAGCACCGCGCCCGGCACCGAAAACTCCACGGCAACGTCCGCGCCTTCAAGCGATTCTTCGCGATCCACATCCACGCGCGCACTTACAGTGAATCCATACTCCGGCGCCAATTGATCGATAAGACGACCCATTTTGCCGTAGCCGACGATCGCAAGATTAGGCATTTGGTTTACTCAATTCAAAGACCGCCGGATCGAGATCGGTGAAGAATTCCGTGTGCAAAGCTTGAACCGCGGCGGCCAAGTCGGCGCCTGCGACGACAAATCCGATATTCAACGCCGACGCCCCCTGCGACAGCATGCGGACGTTGATGCTGCCCAGCGCGCTAAACACGCGCGCTGCGACGCCCGGTGTGTGGCGGATGTTTTCACCCACAATGCAGATGATAGCCTGATTCTCGTCGACGGAAACTTCAGCGAATTCGCGCAATTCCGTGACGATCGTTTCCAGACGTTCGGGATGATCGATCGTCAGCGATACGCTTACTTCCGACGTCGCCACCATGTCCACCGAAGTCTGATTGCGATCGAAGACTTCGAAGATGCGCCGCATGAAACCGTGCGCCATGAACATGCGTGTCGACCGGATGTTGAGGACGGTCACCTTGCCCTTACACGCGATCGACTTCACAACGTTCTTGCTCGGAACCGCCGTTGACTGAATACGCGTGCCCTCCACTTGCGGACGGCGAGAGTTCAAGATCATCACCGGGATATTGCGGTCAATTGCGGGCATCACCGTCGCCGGGTGCAAAACCTTCGCGCCGAAGTACGCCAGCTCGGCAGCCTCGGTGAACGAGATCACCTTCACGCGGTGCGCGCCCGGAACGACATTTGGGTCGGCCGTCAGCATGCCGTCGACATCGGTCCAAATTTGAATTTCCTCGGCGCCGATGCCCGCGCCCACAATGGACGCAGTGAAGTCGCTACCGCCGCGTCCTAGCGTGGTGGTGACGCCATTTTCGGTGGATGCGATGAAGCCGCCCATTACAACGACACGATGCTTCGCAAGCGAAGGGATGGTGGCCGCGAGCTTGGCATAAGTCGCATCGAAAAGCGGAATGGCTTGCGTGTGCCGATGATCGGTGACAATCACCTTGCGCGAATCCACGTGCACCGCGTTGAGCCCGTGATGCTGAAAGTAATTCGTGACGATCAGGCTCGACAAGCGCTCGCCGAAACTCGAGATCGCGTCGATGGATCGCGGAGTCAGCTCGCCCAACACAGCCAGACCTTTCACCAGCTCCGAGAGTTCCTGAAAATGCTCATCGATAGTGCGCTCCATGGCCGATTCCCGCATATGAAAATCGCGCAGCGACATCAACTCGCGCAATGCTTCGTCGCGCTGGCCGCCGACGGCAAGATCGGCGATTCTGAGCAGACGATTGGTGGTCTTGCCCATCGCCGAGACCACCACAATAGGTTGGCGGTCGAGCCGCGACTTCACGATCCCAGCGACGCGCTGGATAGCTTCGGCGGATTCGACGGAGGTCCCGCCGAACTTCATGACGATCATTAGTCGAGCAAACCCTCCGAGTACATTAGCTCCGCGTTCAACACCGCAGCTCCAGCCGCCCCGCGAATCGTATTGTGTCCCAGCGCGACGAACTTATAATCCAGGACCGGGCATTCGCGCAGGCGCCCAATAAATACGGCCATTCCACGCTCGCGCTCGACATCCCGCCGAGGCTGCGGCCGGTCGTTCTCTTCCATATAAATGACGGGCTGCGGCGGAGCGCTCGGCAGCTTGCGCTCTTGGGGAACGCTCCGATAGCTTACCAGCGCGCGAATGATGTCGTCCTTGCTGGGCTTGCGCTCGAATTCCACGCTGACTGTCACTGTGTGCCCATCCACCACCGGCACCCGGTTGCAATGCGCGCTCACTTTTGCGTTCATCGGCCGAAGTCCCTCGCCTGTAAACTCGCCCAGGATTTTCTGCGTCTCCTGCTGCATCTTTTCCTCTTCGCCCCCGATAAACGGAATCACATTGGCGTTGATGTCCATGGACGCCACACCCGGATAACCCGCGCCCGAAATCGCTTGCATCGTGGTCGCGACCACGCGCGTGATGCCGAACTGCTTCAGCGGGGCCAGCGCCATCGCCAGCACTATCGTCGAGCAATTGGGATTGGTCGCAATCTGCCCCTTCCATCCGCGCACGCGCTGCTGATGCGGAATAATCTTCAAATGATCCGGATTCACTTCGGGAATCAGCAGCGGCACATCCGGCTCCATGCGATGGTTTCGCGAATTGGAGACCACCACGTGACCGGCCTTGGCAAACTCACGCTCGATCTCAGTGGCAACCGACGCATCCATCGCCGAAAACATCAGCCGCGGTGCATTCACTGGTTTGCACTCGTGTACCTCAAAATGCTGTACGCCCGCGGGCATCGCACCATCCAGACGCCAGCTCGTGGCCTCGCGATAGGGCTTGCCCGGCTGAGCGATCGCTCGCGCCCATCCAGGCGATCTCAAACCATGGATGATTCTGCAAAAACTTGACGAAGTGCTGGCCCACCATGCCGGTGGCGCCCAAAATTCCAACGGGGATTCTGTTTTCGTTCATGACAGTTGCTGGACCATTCGTTTGTAAATTTGTACTGCCTCAACAATCTGCGCTTTCGGGATGCGCTCTTCGCTGGTGTGCGCCACGTGAATCGAGCCCGGCCCGATCAGATACGGCTTGCCCCACGCGCCGCCAAACGCCGGAATATCGGTAGTGTAAGAAACGATCGTCGTTTCGAACCCCGGCAGCGATCCCAAATGCGCTGCCGAAATAGTGAGCAGTTCGCGGACTTCGGCTTTGGCTCCGACAGCTTTCCGAATCGCGGCGCGCGTGGAATCGCCGTCGTCCACCAAACGAATGAAAAGCTCCGCCATGGCATGATCGGGAATCACATTGGGAGCGCGGCCGCCCGCGATGGTGCCGATGTTCAGAGTGCTCGCGCCGAGGATCGCATCCACGGGAAGCCGCACCCGCCGGATTTCGTTCAACGCATCGAGCAGCTTTTCGATCGCCGATTCGCCTAGCGCCGGGTAGGCCGAATGCGCCATGCGGCCGTTCGCAACGATTTCGAGACGCAACGCGCCTTTTGACCCGAGCGCCAACTTATTCTCCGTGGGCTCGCCATTGATGATGAACTTGGAACCCCGCGGATCCTTCGCCGCCGCCAGCGCACCCGCGCTGTTGCGCTCCTCGCCCACCACGAACAACAACCCGACGTTGCCCTGCCCGGCTTCCAGCAGCTCGCGCACCGCGAAGATCATGGCCGCGATGATGCCCTTGGTATCGCACGCTCCACGTCCCCAAATGTATTGGTCATCCTCGCGCGACGGAAAGAACGGGGGCACCGTGTCCATGTGCGTGGAGAGCGTGACTCGTGGCTCGCCCCAACAGGCGAAGACGTTGTTGCGTCGCGGCTCAACCGGAATCAGCTCAACCCGTCCGTTGAACTTCTGCGCCAGCTCGGACAGGTGCGCGAAGAGCGCATGGCCCATCTGTTCTTCGTTTTCTGTGATGGATTCAATGTCCACCAGCGCGCGTGTGAGTTCGAAAATATTCATCACTTTTACGCGGATGGAGGAAGGAAGGACACGCGTCGAGATGGCGTGCTCCCCAGTAGCGCTCCACCCGATCTCAGAGATCCGGATGACAGTGGGCAGGTGTTAGCCTGGCCCCCCAATCGCGCCGGGCGGAAGTGCCGCGGCCAATTTCGGCGGATGTACTGCAAAACCCCTTTCACCGGCGCTCCGAAACTCCCGGAACCGCGCCACCGGCTACTGATGGTCTCCGCTCCTCTACAAGGACAAATTCAGAATAGCAGATTCTTACGCGCGCTCTTGGTATGTGCCTTCGGCGGTGCTGACGCGGATCTTTTCGCCTTCGTTGATGAAGGGCGGAACCTGCACCACCAGGCCGGTCTCCAACTTCGCCGCCTTGGTGACGTTCGATACCGACGCGCCCTTGAGCCCGGGCTCGGTCTCCACCACGGTGAGGTCTACGGTGGGCGGCAGTTCCACGCTCATCGCCTTCCCTTCGTAGAACTCGATGTTGACCTTGAGCTGCGGCACCAGATACTCGATGGCATCGCCCAAGATGTCGCGCGTCAAGTGCATCTGCTCGAAGTTCTCGGTGTTCATGAAGTAGTAGTATTCGCCGTCGTCGTACAAATACTCCATCTCGATCTCTTCAAGCGCGGCTCGATCCACGCGATCTTCCGACGAAAAGCGGTGTTCCGTCATAGTACCGCTGCGCAAGCTGCGCATCTTCACCTGGACAAAGCCGCGGAGGTTGCCCGGGGTGCGGTGCTCCATCTTGAAAATGGAGTAAAGTTCGTTGTTGAACTTGATCACCATGCCCGGACGTAGCTGTGTCGCTGAAATCATTTTGAGTCGTTTACCTTCCGTTGGCTCGGGCGTCCCAGCAGCGGGGCGCGAGCGAAACTTCAGTTTAACAGGGTGGAGCTCGCGCCGCCCGGCGGGTATAATGTAGAAGATCGCGGACGGCGCTATCGTCTAACGGTTAGGACGGAGCCCTCTCAAGGCTTAAATAAGGGTTCGATTCCCTTTAGCGCTACCAATTCCCCAGCTGGCCGATTTCACTGGACGTAAACACCGAACACGTCGCTGAGAGATTCACCCACCTGGATCGCGCAAACCACCTGTGGACCGTCAACGAACGTTGCGGCGTCATAGTAGGGCTTCGCCGGGATGCGGAAGTTGATCTGGATCATGCCGGTCACCATCCCCGGCGAGTCGCCCGCGTATAGCACTTCCAACGAATCGCCCAGGCCGAAGACTACGGTGCTGCTGACGCTCATAAGAACGGACACCGGTAGTGCAGGGACCGACAGCAAAGTCGAAACTATACTCCCCCAACCGGGCGCGACCGGATTTGGCACTCCGGCGCCGGTTGCCCAGATAGTCATGATCGAATCGGGAGCTGCGGGATTGTTCGCCGAATTTACGGAGCCATCTTGGTTCAACGCCAACGCCGCGTAGATGCCGCTGGACCCCGGATTCGAATTCCGGAATACCTCAGGTTGTGAAGGTCTCAATTGTAGCGTCGTCCCCGGCGTTGTGCCGCCCGGCGTCACGATCTGAAGCACTGTTGTGTCCTGCCCATCGCCGAATGGTGGAACGAGAGCGTTGATCTGGTTCTTCCCCGCGTAGAGCAGCGGGACTGCATTACCGTCGAACAATACTTGAACTCCCCCCAACGATGAAGTGACGTTTCCACCTACGACTTGTGCACTCAGGGGGCTTGCTGGACCCAACCCGATTCCGAATAAGGAAACCAGCTCATAAGGAGCGATGTAACCCGAGACGTTGAAAGCCGCAGAGTTCGCCACCCCCACCAGGGATGGTGCCTCGGCAGAAACTCCGATCAGTAACGAGCCGTTCGCTCCCAGGGTGACGACGCCGGTCCCCGTGACAATAACTGATTGCCCGGCGGCTCCAAGCGGCGCCGTGAACGCGTTTGTTACGCTGCTGCCATCGGGAGGAAGGGCAACTGTATAGGTTCCGCCAAGCAGCGCCGTGCCGCTTGGCAGTGGTAATAGCGAGGGAATCGATCCTCCGGTAGCCCAGATGTTTCCTAGTGGATCGGTAGCTACGGAAGTAACGCCATTCACGCCGATGCCACCCACATAGCCACCCATGTACGTTAAAAACTCCAGACGGCTTCCAGTGGAGTCCAGCTCCAACAAAAATCCAGTAGCGAGACCATCGGGAAGCGTGGTTTGGGCTGCCCCAAGTGTTGCGGACGGTCCCGAATTCCCGCCTTGACCACCGATGATTACGCCGCCGTCCTTAGCCAAAGCCATGGAAGAGCCGGCAACTGGAAGATAAGTTGCCCACATCATGCTGCTGCCTCCCGGAGCGAACTTGGCAATGAATCCGGCAGGCTGTCCCGATCTACAGCCGCACTGCAGGGCGTACGCGCCCGGCGTAACCGGTAAACCCGTCGAATCCGAGCTCCCCGCCAATACAATCGAGCCGCCCGCATCAACCATGACATTCGTCGCGATAGTCGCGGCAGTACAAGCTATCAGTGGGCAGTTGGCCTCGTCAGATCCGAAGTACGTCGAGAACGTGATCTTGCTACCGTCGGGAGAAAGCTCCGTTAAGAAAGCGTAGTTGGAAGAGCCGTTGCTCTGCGGCGGCGCCGATTGAGAAGGGTTCCCGGTAATCGTGAAGCTGACTCCCTCCGTACTTCCGGCCACGTAAATGTTCCCGCCGGCGTCTACCGCCAACGCTTGCAGGGAAATTATGCCGCTTACCTGGGTGGAAAACAGGACCTGATCCAGCTGGGAATTGATCTTGACAACAAAATTACCTGACGAAACCAGGTTGCCTGCAACCACCAAATTGCCCTGCGGGTCAGTCCCTGCGCCTGCCGGGAAGGCCGAAACGTTCTCGGGAAGATCGAAACTCGCCAGCGTGTTGCCTTGAGGATCGGTCTTCGTCGCCCGGATGGCCATCCGCCCCGATGGTGCGATTATTTGGGACACGATAAACAAGTTTCCCGAGCTATCCGCCGTGAGAACCTGCGATTTTCCTTGAACGCCGATGTCAACATAGCGCGCAATCACTTGGTTCGGGCTTGCCACAGCCACTGTGCTAATGAGACTCAACATCAGAAATGGGCAACTATAGTTCATTACGCCGTTCCTTTTAGACAAAGGGTTGTCTCTACTGCGGCAGGCATTTGGACTGCCAATACGGATACTAGCGCCCAAACGTTTATATTCCTTGACAAGCATATGCCCGGTCGGGTATATCAGAAGAGTGGAATCTGTATTCGAAATCATTGCGGAGCCGAACCGCCGCGCGATATTAAGCCTCCTGGTCTCCTCACAACAGTCGGTGGGTGAGATCGAGCGCCAGCTTCGTATGCCGCAGCCCACGGTGTCAAAGCACCTGCGCGTGCTGCGCGATGCCGGTTTCGTCGAATCCAAAATTGATGCACAGCGCCGCCTCTACCGTCTGAAGCCTGAACCACTTCAGGAGGTCGATGCGTGGCTGGCTCCGTTCCGCCGGTTCTGGTCGGCTCATATAGACGCTCTCGAACGCCACCTCGACCGCATGGATCGCACCAAAGAAGATCAATCCACGCCAACCAAAAGTAAGACTAAGAAAAGGATCACGCGGCCCAAACCGCGAACCTGACGAAGGAGAACGAAATGAAAATCAAAGTGACCAGCCTATACGTGGACGACCAGGACAAGGCCCTGCGCTTCTATACCGAGGTCCTCGGCTTTGCCAAGAAGAGCGATTTCAGCCAGGGACCATTTCGCTGGCTGACCGTAGCCTCGCCCGAGGAGCCGGACGGTACTGAGCTGCAACTGGCTCTGAACAACAACCCCGCAGCGAAAGTCTATCAGCAGGCGATATTTCAACAGCACCAGCCCGCGGCCATGTTTTTCACGGACGATATCAAGGGCGACTACGAGCGGATCAAGGCCCGCGGCGCCGAGTTCACAATGCCGCCCACCGACGTTACCGCCTCCACCATTGCGATGTTGAACGACACTTGCGGCAACCTCATCCAGCTCACCCAGCTGGCGCGCTGGTGACGCTAAGGAGAAGAAGTGGATGATCCATCGCGAGCACTACACACCGGGTCCGGCGAGCGGGGCCGAGATACGAAAGGACGGAGAAAAGTGGACGCTCATTCTCGTCAGGGAGCTGCGCCACTCGCCGGAAAAAGTCTGGCAAGCGCTGACCGACCCGGCGCATGTGCGTGAGTGGGCTCCCTTCGACGCCGATGGCAGCCTGGGTGCGGCGGGAACCACGGTGAATCTCACCTGGGTGGGATCTCCGAAAGCTATCGCAACCAGGGTGACGCGGGCCGACGCCCCCAAATTGCTTGAGTACGGCGATATCCGATGGCAGCTCGAACCCTCGGTTGAAGGTACACGCCTGACGCTGTGGCACAGCATCAACCGCCGCTTCATTTCAATGGGTGCCGCCGGATGGCACATCTGTTTCGATGTTCTGGATTACCTTCTTAGCGGAACTCCCATCGGCCGCCTCGTTGCTGGTGATGCGATGAAGTCCGGCTGGCAGCGGCTAAACACGGAGTACGCCAAACAGTTCGGAATTGAAGCGCCCAACTTCCCGCCTCAGGCGGATCAAAAGTGAATGGAGGACACATTGGTCATGAAAGAAATCACCACCCGTTCGATTCTTCGCTGGATTCACATCGTCTTCAGCATTCCGATCCTCGGTTACATCTATAGCCCGTTTGAGGAAATCCCGAAGTATGCCCCGCGTGTAAGGTTTGTCGTCGTTCCAGTAATGCTTCTTTCCGGATTGTGGATGTGGAAAGGCCATGTGGTTCGACGGCTGATTTGGAGGAGATCTCATGAATCCATCGGAACGTATTGACCAGCTCATCGCGGGGCTCACGGACTGGCGCGGCAAAACGCTCGCCAGTGTCCGCAAGACCATACTTGCGGCCGATCGGGAGATCATCGAGGAATGGAAGTGGATGGGGAGCCCGGTGTGGTCTCGTGACGGAATCATCGCGGTCGGCAACGCGCACAAAGATAAGGTCAAGCTTACCTTTGCCCACGGGGCGAAAATCCCGGATCCCGACAAGCTCTTCAACGCGGGCCTGGGCGGCAGCACGTGGCGAGCGATCGATCTTTTCGAGGGCGATAAGATTAATGAGCGTGCTCTAAAAACTCTCGTCCGTGCCGCCATTGACTACAACCAGAGCAAAGTGAAGCGGAAGGCGCCTGCGGGTACTCGATCGAAGGTGAAAAACAAGTGACGCGACCCGCTTGCAGCGCCCCACCATGCCCGCGCGCGGCGAGTATTTGCGGGAACTTGCCGCAAGACAAAACCCCTGAGCTATAATAATCACCTCTGCGGAGGTGGCATGCTTCGATTTCTTCTGATTCCCCGCTTCGCCGTGCGTGCGACCGTCTTCTTAAGTTTCGTTACTGGCGCCTTCGCCCAAAATCCGCTGATCTATAGCCGCTCCACGTTTAACGCCGCAAGCTATATACCGGCCGGCATCCCCGCGGGCGCTATCGCGCAAGGCTCAATCTTCTCCGTATTCGGAGCCAATCTAGGGCCGTCCACTGCTGTGGGTCCCACTCCCTTTCCCCTCCAAACAAGCCTGGGCGGCGTCACCCTTAATGTCATGCAAGGCGCCACCACGGTACAGGCCATTCCGCTATACGTGAGCGCATCACAAATCAACGCCATCATGCCTTCCAATGCGCCCATGGGAACAGCGTCGCTTCAGGTGGTCTACCATAACGCCCGCAGCAACATGTCGCCAGTTCGGATCGCCAATAACGCCATGGGAATTTTCACCGCGCTCGGAACGGGGTTGGGCCCTGGGGCAATTGAAAATTACGTTACGGCCGCCAACCAGCAACTCAATACCCCCACGGTCAGCGCGAAAACCGGGCAGTTGGTCACGCTGTATGGAACGGGCCTTGGACCAGTAACCGGCGGCGACAACGTGGCGCCTCCTCCGGGCAACTTGCCGACCAAAGTCGAGGTGTTTGTCGGCGGAATTTCGGCCGCGGTCGCTTACAGCGGACGCAGCCCGTGCTGCGCAGGTATCGATCAAGTGGTTTTCACCGTCCCCGCCAACGCCCCGACAGGTTGCTGGGTCCCAGTCTACGTTCGCACCGCCGGAACCGTCATCAGCAACTTCGTCAGCATGGCGATCACGACTTCGGGCGGCACGTGCAGCAATCCCACATCCCCTTATATCGGTAATACATTTCTCAATGGCGGCACCTTAGGAAGAGCCACCGTGGGGCGCACAATCACCGTGGAAGATATAGGCGTCACCGCGCCCGTGACCGTCACGGCGGATTACCATCTCTCGTTTGCGTTCACAATTCCTCACGTTCCGTTCCCGTTCAATCCAGCCGTGACGTTGCCTCCCGCGGGCGCGTGCACCGATTACAACGCAACCGGCGACGTCACTAACAATAATCCCCTTCCCGGCTCGTTGCCGCCGGCTGCACCGCTCGATTTTGGCCCTCCGTTCCTGCTTACCGGCCCGAACGGGATGAAAACCTTAACCGCTGCCTACAACGCGCCGCTTTCGGTCCGCTCGGGATTATTGGGCGCCTCCATCACCAACAACATTCTGCCGAATTCGTTGTATCTGACTCCCGGCTCGTATACCGTCACCGGTATGGGCGGAGCCAACATAGGCCCGTTCTCCACCACCTTCACAGTGCCCCAGCTTCTCAACTGGACCCAGCAGAGCACTCTGGGCGTCGTGCCTCGCAATCAGCCGCTGACGCTCAACTGGACCGGCAGCAGCGAGGGCGACTTGGACTTTGTGATCGGCGTGGGCGTCGACTTACCGACCAACTCTAGTTCCATATTCGTTTGCACTGTGCCGTATGAGACGAACAGTTTCACCGTTCCCGCTGACATCCTCGCCAACCTTCCCGCTACTCGTCCGAACCCGCTCCAGTCCAAGGATGTTATCTATCTGTTCAGCATTCCCGGCCCTAGCATTGCCAACCTGAAAGCTACCGGACTGGACTCGGGGTCGACCAGCTCCTACATCATCCTAGGCAAGACGGTGCTCTTCCAATGATCCATCTCACGACCACGACGAAGATCATCGCGGCGGCCGTCACGCTCAGCCTGGGCTGGATCGTTCTGGAAGCTTGCGACTGCGACCCGGGCAACCTATTAAACTACAATCCCGACCCGGAATACTGGGTTACTTGCACTGGCAATGCGCCGACTTTGATGGAATACAGCGGGAACACTCCGACCGTCGTTTCGAACCAACCCAGCAACTTCAATCCGAGCGACTGGGATTGTACCCATCCAAGTTCGCCGCACTACAAAGGGTCCGAATCATCGGCGCCCTTCCCAACCACCCCTCCTTCTAGCGACGACGCTCGGCCTCGCGCCACCGGTACCGGGTATCCCTACGCCCCCGTACCCTTGCGTGATTTGCCGTTTACTCCCGCGGTGCCTCCGCTCACAACGGCGGCTTGCCAATCCAATTTCCCGGACGTGTTCCGAACTAATCACACCGAGAATTCCGTCACCCGGATTTCCACCTGCCCATTCTCCGTCAAAACAACGATTCCAGTCTTCCAAAACCCGCTCCAGGTTGCGGTCACTCCGAATGGATCGATGGCGTTAGTCACCAGCTTTGGCTCGCTCGACGGCAGCGGCGGTGCCGTAACTCTGATCAACCTCAGCACCAACAAGGTCACGAGTACTGTCATGATGCCCCTCGGGGTCACGCCCAATGGGCTTGCTATCTCGCCGGACAGCAGCACCGCCTACATCGGCAATTTCACTAACCCGGGTCAATCGATTCTCGTGATGAATATTGCCACACAAATGATCACCGGGACTATACAAAACGTGGTGCAGTACCCCTCAGGACTCACCTTGACACCCGACGGTTCGCAGCTTTGGGTTGCTTCTCCGTTGGGGGGCGAGGTCGACGTCATCGATACGCTGTCTCAGACTGAAATATACCGTTTGAACATTCAGTCCACTACAGATATCGCTTTCAACTCCGTCGGAACGACCGCTTACATCACCAGCGCCGCGACCTCGCCCGGGCAAGTGATCGCGGTGAATACGGCGACTTTCCAGACCGTGAATACGTACACCGTCGGCGCCAGCCCTGCGGATATTTCGATGTCCTACGGCGACAGGATCCTGGTTGTGAATAATGACATCGACGGCAGCATCAGTGTCATCGATCTGAGGCAGAACGCCGTGAAAACGATACAAGTAGGGGCTAACCCGAGCGGCATCGCGTTCCTCCAGTAGTTCAGAGCAGGAAGCGGCCAACGTATGATTCCGTATTATCCACAGCCGGCGATTCACCTGGGGCCGATCAGCATTCATGCCTTCGGCGTTCTGGGAGCTCTCGCCACGCTGCTGGCTTTCTGGATCATCTTGCGGCGCGCGCGGCGGATGGGAATCGCGCTGGAAGAGATGTTCCAATTCCTGTGTGTCATGTATCTGTGCGGAATGGCCGGAGCGTTTTTCGCCAGCACCATCATGGCCGACTCTCAGGCTTTCGTTGCTCATCCGGCGCGCGTGTTTCAGGTCGCCGTCGGCATTCGCTCCTTCGGAGGTTTAATGGGCGGATTGCTGTCGGGCTTGGTCTGGTGCGCTTTTCGCCGGCTGTCGCTTTCAGAAACGCTCCGCCGGTTCGACGTGCTGGTGTACGCTTTTCCCGCCGCGTGGATGGTCGGCCGGCTGGGATGCGCGCTGGCGCACGATCATCGGGGCCTCTGGACCACCAGTTGGGTCGCAGTGCGATTTCCCGAAGGATCGCGCTACGATCTGGGGCTGATCGAGTTTGTGTTTCTGATCGGAATGACCACGGTGTTTTGGATGCTCGATCGCAAACCGCGGCCTGTCGGCTTCTTCTTTGCGTTGTATACGGTGGTCTACGGCGGATTCCGGATTTGGCTGGACACGTTGCACGCGGATCCGCTGCGCTATTACGAAGGCGCGATCTATGTTGTGATCGGACTGGTGAGCTGGGCGGTCGCGCGGACACTCAATCGCTCGCGCGCGCCGGAAATGGAAGCCGCGACAACACTCGCAAGAACGTGATCCCCTATTATCCACAGCCGGTCCTCCACTTCGGACCGCTCAGCATCCACGCCTTCGGCGCACTCGCGGCAACAGCGCTGATCGTCGGCGGCTGGACGATTCTGCTCCGCGCTCTGCGCCGCGGAATTCCCGCTCAAGAGATGTTCCAATTCTGCGCGTTCATCTATCTGTGCTCGCTGGTGGGCGCCGTGGGGTTGAAGATCGTCCTCGATAATTTTCCCGATGCTTTCTTAAATCCCGGGCATCCGTTCCGGATCACCTTTGGCTTCCGGTCCGTTGGCGCGATCATCGGCGGCATCCTGGGTGGGTTCGTTTGGCGCATTTTCCGGCCGCTCTCGCTCTTCGAGGCGTTCCGGCGGCTGGATATCATCGCCTACGCAATGCCGCTGGCTTTCATGATCGGGCGTCTGGGCTGTTCGCTCGCCCATGACCATCGCGGCCTCTTCGCCACTAGCTGGATCGCCGTAAACTTTCCCGAAGGCTCGCGCTACGATCTCGGGATCATCGAGTTTCTGTTTCTGATTCCCGTGGTCATCGCCTTCTGGATCCTCGACCGCCGCCCGCGCCCCGTTGGTTTCTACTTCGGTCTCTACGGCGTGGTCTATGGCGGCTTCCGCATTTGGCTCGACACGCTCACCGCCGCTCAGCCGCTGCGATATTACGGCGGTGCCATCGGTGTTGCGATCGGCCTTCTGGGTTGGGCAGCCATGCTGTTCTTCGAACGTTCGCGAACGCCCGGGCCCGCGATCAACCGGCTCGCCCCAGCAAGAAACGCATAATCGCCGGCCTCGAATAGTCGTGCACGATATTGTAAGTCCCAACGATCACCACCAGATTCGTCACGTTCAAAATGATCACCGCCAAAATTCGAACGGCAAGATGCGACATCGCTCTTCCGGCCCGAAGAAACAATTCCGCTACCGCCAGGTTCGGTAGATAGAAAAAGAAAGCCATCACGAAATCGAACGGACCGCGGTAATTCGCCCAGTGACCGAGCGGCGCCGGGGCGACGGCGTTGAGCCAGATTCCGAATTCCATCCGGTACAGCCAGGAACCAAGCGCCAGCGCGAAGAGGCGAATCGCCCAAGCCCGATGCTCCTCCCAGCGACGGCTGCGCGCATTCTGATATGTCTTGATCGCCGCCAACAGAACAAGCACGCCGTACAGCCCGAATCCGATATTCATCACAGGGCCGCCAATCGTGCCTTTGCTCGCGATAAAGCCCAGCCCGCCCAAGCCGGTCACGACCGCAGCCGACACATAAGTTCGCCCGATCCAGCGATGAACCCACGGCCAGCGCGTGCGCAGTCCAACGATGAATTGCACCGGTCCCAGAATCAGGATGGCTGCGCCTGTCGCGAAATGAGCGGCAATCGCCAGCAGAGCCGTCAGATTGCGTTTGTCGTACAGCCCCGGAACAAAAATGTTCCACTGGTCCATGTGCCCGGAAGGAATCGCTCCGAAGTAGAAGGTGAGCGTGTACAGTCCGAAGAATGCCGCGCTCACCCAGCTTGCCGCACCCAGACCGATCCCCGACCAGCGAACAAGCATCTGCCTAGTCAAGATACTCTAGTCTGTAGCATTTTGAAAATTCCTTGCACAATTCAACGCCTCGCGATCCTGTTGCTCGCGTATTTGTGCGCGAATACTTTTGGACAAGCGCAGCCGCGCCCAATACGCGTATCAGGACGGACGGTTGACGCGACCGGCGCTCCGGTTTCAGACGTACGTGTGGCTGTCGATGGCCACAGCTCGGTCTCGGGACAAAACGGGAATTTCACGTTGACGCTGGATGGTCCTCCGGGACACTCCGTTTTGTATTTTTCCAGCCCGGGATGGCGAACTCCGAGCATACCGATCACAAAAGCGGCGGCGGGCAAAGACGTCCAACTGGGCGACGTCTTCATGGAGGCGTTTACCATTTTCACGGGCCCCGGGGGCGACTGCTGCCTCGATCCGATTCATTACGCCGTGCCCCAAACCCTGGACTTCAAACGACCGCCAAAGGTCCAAGCCGTAAGCGTTCGAAACGGGAACATCTACGCGACTACCTCCGACAGCCAAATCATCTGGATCACAACCTCCGGCCTCGACTCCGATCCCCACCTCTCCGCCGACAAGCGGCTCATCGTCTTCGTACGCAAATCGTTGTCCCCACAGATCGATACAGGGAGCGGACCGACCGACGAGAACGAACTCTGGATCGCCTGGCACTTCCGGCTCGGAAAAGCCGCGCCGAGTTCTGGTTGGCCATCCTGGCGGTCTGAATGTCGACGAAAACCTGGTTCTCGCGGGATTCACTTGGCCTCAATTCTCCCCCGATGCTCATCGAATCCGCTTCCTTGCAAAGACCTGGGCAACCGCGGACTCTGTTCGCACGCTCGATCTCTCATCTGGCGAGGTTGGCTTTGTTCGGCGCGTTTCGCGCTCTCCCGTGTTATCATCCCGTTAAGTACCCTCATCTGGCTAAACCGTGCAGCGCGACGCTCGAAAGACCTTGATAGCGTTGGAGTTTAAGCGCAAATTCGCCGATCTGTCGCCTGATCTGACTCCTGTGGATATCTGGGTCAAAGCCCGCTTCTTCGTAGTCGTCCTGGCCGTTCCGTGTCTGCTGTCATTTCTAGCAATTTCTGCCGCCGCTCAAACCAAACTCACCCTCCAGCAAGTCGGCTCCCGCACCGGGCGCGACTTCGTGCCTACCTATGAAGCCCAGCAAGCCCTGGTCAGCGGCCAGGTCACCACTCAGCCAATCTGGATCGCGGATTCTTACTACTTGCCCATCCAGGACGAGGCGCATTACGGCTTGCTCCTGCGAACTTCATCGTCCTTGTTCCAAGGTTTCTCCCCAGGCGATTGGGTGGAGGCGCAAGGCGTAGTCGCGAATCGCGCCGGATTGCCCATTCTCGTACCGCAAACCGTTCGGCGGTTGCGCCACACGCCGCCGCCCACCCCGCTCGCGGTCACCGCATTGGACCTGGCTTCGTTCCGTTACATGGGGGTGTTGATCACCACCGAAAACATCGTCACCGACGAAGATCAGAATGGGGGCGGGGACCTGTTGCTGATCGGCGCACGAAGCCAGGATCTGCACGTCTTCCTGCCCCGCGCGCGGCGGGATTCCGGTCCGAAGTTGAGCGGCTTTCGGATCGGCGATCGCGTCCGCGTCACCGGCATCGCCAGCCAATACTGCACTCTGCCGCCCTACGATCGCTTTTTTCAAGTGCTGATCGCGAGCCCCAGCTCCGTCGCCGTACTCGAGCGCGGTTGGGTGATCCAGCCGCCATTTCTGCTCGCCGCGCTGATTTTGGCCGGCGCGCTGGCGCTCATCTGGTGGTTTCGCGAACGCCGCATGGCCAGCCTCCGCAAGCAGATGCGGCTTCTGAATTCGCTCGGCGAACAGGTGATCGGCGCGACCTCTTCCACCGAAATCCTGCGACGTCTGACGGTGAATCTTCCGGCGCTGTCCCATGCATCCGGCGTTGGGCTCTATGTTCACAATCGCGCTACCAAGCTGCTGGAAGGGCTTCATACCGCGAGCTCCGCGGTGGACCTAGTCGATCCCGAGGCTCCGGCCAGTTCCATGGCCTCCGGCGTTGCCGCCTGCTTCCGTAGCCACACCATGCTGGCCATTCCGGATACGCGCCGCAGCCCGCATTTTCGGCGCGAGGAAGCCGCGGTGTCGCCGCGCTCCGTGCTGTTCGTGCCCATGTTCGCCCAAGCCGAATTAATGGGCGTAATCGAGATCCAGCACTCCAGCCGCTTCCACTATTTCAGCCAGGGCGAGCAGGCCGCCATGCAACATCTGGCCAACCAGATCGCAACCGCGCTCAAGCTGCAGGAACAGCACTCCATGCGCGAACACTTGTTCCGCAGCGAGAAGCTGGCGGCTGCGGGCCAGTTGATCTCAGACGTGGCCAACGAACTCCGCTCTCCGCTGCAATCCATCGCCAAGCTGGCCTCGGCGCTGCGCTCCCAAAACGGCGATGCCGCTCGGCCCGAGCTTGAATCCATCACCAAAGAAGCCACCCGGGCCAATGAAATCGTGGGACGCCTGGTCTCCTTCGCCAACGTGGAACAGTCGCAGGCCGAGCCGCTGGATCTCAACGCCATCCTTTCGGGACTCCTCAAGTTCCGCGCGCCGGAGTGGAAGATCAAAGGCGTGGAGATCAAGTCGCAGCTGGCCGTCAAGCGCGCCATCGTGCTGGGTTCTTCGGGACAGATCGAACAAGTGCTGATGAATCTGCTGGTGGACGCCGAGAAATCCGCCGCCGAGGCGCGCGAAAAAGTCATCACGGTGTCGAGCAGCCTGTTGGCGAAACGCGTTCTGGTCGAAATCTCGTATCCCACGCGCGGTCCCGACATGCGGGGCGATTCCACCGACGGCGATCATACCGGGTCCGGCGCTCTCGGCCTGGGCGTCTGCCGCGGCATCATCGAAAGCCATGGCGGCGAGTTTCGCGTGGTGCGAACGGCTCCTGGACAAGCTCGCTTTGACATCGAACTGCCCGTGATCGAAGCCCGCCAGGCCGGTGCCGGCGCTTCGCAGCTATCGGAGGCCATCCGGCAGTTGACGGTTCTGGTGGTCGAGCCCGACAACAAAGTTCAACGGCAACTGGTGGAACTGCTGGGCAATCGCGGCGATCGCGTGGTTCCGGTCGCGAGCGCCGAAGAGGGTCTGGATATCGTGGAGCGGCTGCGCTTCGACATGGTGATCTGCGCGGTTCGCTTGCCCGGCCTCAACTGGGTGGCCTTTTGCGAGCGCGTTCGGCTCCGCGTCGGTGGCTTCGTTTTGCTGACCGACGCTTTTAATAGCGATGTCGGCCGGGCGTTTCGCAATAGCGAAGGCTACGTGCTCACCAAACCAGTGGACGAAACCGAGCTGCATCGCATTTGCCGAGCCATCGAGGACAAAACCAGTCTGCTGATCCGGGAGTGATCCGTGACGTTCTCGGCGTCCTACGATAGATTCACTAAAATTCTTTCCGCATTCGTGTGTTTGGGATTCCTCGGCGTCATCATCGCCTCGCACAACATCGTCATCTCGGCGCTCGCCCTGGTGGTGATCCTGATCTCCTTCGCCTACTCGCCGCGCGGCTATGTCGTCGCGGATCGCTCGGTTCTGGTGCGGCGTCTGGCCGGCCAAGTCCGCATCTCTCTCGACGATGTTCACGAACTGCGGCGATCTACCGAGGACGACTTGCGCGGTTGCATCCGGCTCCGTGGCAGCGGCGGCCTCTTCGGATATTACGGCCTGTTCCGCTCTTCAAAGCTGGGCGAATTCACCGAGTACGTCACGAACCGGAGCAACAGCGTAGTCCTGATCACCGGCTCGAAGACCACGCTTTTCAGTCCCGACGACGTAGACGGATTCCTGAACGCGATTCGAGCGATCGCGCCGATCTCGGCATCCGCTTCGGCAACCACACCGGCATTCGGCTCCAACCGGTACCGCGCGGCCGGGACAATCATCGCCATCGCTGTCGCGATCGCAGCTATGGGACTGGGTTTGGCCGCGAATCTATACTCGCCAGGCCCGCCCAGCTACACACTCACGGCTCGCGCACTCACGATCCATGATCGGCTCTACCCGGTAACGCTCCAGCCGGACTCTGTCGATGTTCGCCAGATCCGCATCGTCGACACCGCCGCCGATCCCGAGTGGCGGCCCACCGCCCGCACCAACGGCTTCGCCAACTCGCATTACCAATCCGGATGGTTCCGTGTCGCGAACGGCCAGAAGGTGCGCATGTACCGCGCCGGCGGCCGGCGTCTGGTTTTGCTCCCGCCCAAGGACAGCGGCACGGCGGTCCTGTATCAAGCAGCCGCCCCGGAAAACTTCATCACCGAAATCCGCGCTGCCTGGAGAAGCCCAAACGAGGGAAAATAGATTCATGCGTTGTATCGTCATTCTGGCACTTGCAGTCGCAGCGGGAGCCGCCGAGAAATACACCGGCCCCGTGCCGCCCAAACCCGACGTCCCCTACCTGCTCCACGCGTCCAATCTCATCGAGACCGAAGTGGCCGATGCCCGGCAGGAGAATAAAAAAGACGATTCGAAGTTCTCCATCCCGGGGGCCGCGTCGCCGGCGCGAACGCCCCTGGCCGAGCCGATTTTCCTGATCGATGCCCGCCAGATTTCGCCCGAGAGCCTGGAGCTGTTTCGTCTCGACGTTAAGGGCGGTAATCGCGAAGTTTCGGTGAATTCATCGCGGCGGCATGGCGGAGGCCACGCCTTGCATCTGGCCGTGAAGCAACTCTCGGGGCACCTCTATCGCGTGGAAGCGGACGAGCCGCTCGAAAACGGCGAATACGCGCTCTCACCCAACGGCGAAAATCGCTCCTTCTGCTTTGAGATCTACTGACGATCTCGAGCGCATCCCGTATCTGGCGACGCGGGCGGCCGCGGCGTACGAGGGTCTGCACCCGATTCCGGTTTCCGTCCTGCTCCACAACGTGCGCAGCCTCTACAACGTCGGCGCGTTCTTCCGCACTATCGATGCCGCCGGATGCGACAAACTCTATTTAACGGGAATCACCGCCCGGCCCCCGCACTCAGGTATCGCCAAGACCGCTCTCGGCGCCGAGGAAACCGTCCGCTGGGAACATCACGCGGATACCGTCGCGCTCATCGGCCGCCTGCGGGAGCAGGGCGTGGAAATCGCCGCCATCGAAACCAGCGTTCACGCCACGGATCTATACGATTGGCAGCCGCGCTTTCCGGTCTGCGTGCTGTTCGGCCACGAAACCGAGGGCCTGGACGAGCCTCTGCTCGCGGCATGCGACACTCACATTCGCATTCCGATGCTGGGCCGCAAGCATTCGCTCAATGTCGCCACCGCCGGCGGCGTAGTGATCTACGAGCTGCTGCGAAAGTATCGGGCGCTCAAGGCCGCGGCGAATCCGCGCCGTGCTTGATTGGCCTCCGCGCGCTGCCCTTTTCGTGAGCCGGAAGCGCCGCCGACGCTGCCGGGGGAACCCAGGCGACGATCGGAATAGTCACGATATTGCTCGTGAACACGTTCTGCGCGATCCACATCTGCGTCTGCGGATTGGTCGGCAGGTTATCGTTGAGCTGCAATTGCACTTCGTAGACTCCGAGCACGCCCTGCTGCAGACCGGCGTACAGCACGTTGGCCGTGGTTCCCCCCACCTGCGCGTTGTCCACATTGTTCTGCGGAATATTCATGTAGGGCCCTTGATAGGCCTGCCCCGTGACGCCGGCCTGCGTCACGTGATCTTCCAGCGTCGTGACGCCGATGCCCGTTACGTAGATCGTGATCACTTCGCCGGGCACAGCCGGATTGTCGGCCGTAACTGGAGCGCCCGCAATGTTCGCGCAGCACGTGGAAGCGTTATCGAGCGGCGTGATCACGAGCGCAGCGCCGGTGCTTACCGAAGCCGCAATGGGAATGCCGTTCCCCGAGGGTCCGCCCACCTTCGCGGTCAGAATGATACGCGTATATTCGCCTGCGGGCGAAGCCGTCACCCGCTCGTTCGTGTTTGCGTTGATCAATGCGATGAAGGCATCGCGAACGCTCTGCAGCGTGTCGATCTCCTGCACCGTGTAGCTATAGTTGTTGCCGTCGATGGTGATGGTCCCGACGTCGCCCGCGGAAGTGGACCCATCGAGATCCACCAGCGCGATTGCATTCCCGCCGGTGTGATACGCGTACACCGGCCGCGGGTCGGTCCCACCGCCAGCCTTGATTCCAGGGTTCGCGAAAACGACGGGAACCCCGATGGCGTTGGTCGCAGTCACCGTCCCGTCATTGTGCACCGTACGCACAACCGCGCTGACGCCGTTGGCGTCGCCTACCTCGAAGGGAAGTTGCGCGTTGATCTGGGTAGGCGAGACGAACGTAATCGGCGAGCGGATGCCGTCGAAATACACTTCCACTCCGTTGAACGAAGTGGGATAATTGCCGGCCGCGCTCGGCGTCACGTCGGCAGTTGCGTCTGATAGGTTCGTCCCAAAGATGGTCACCAGCGAACCCGGTCCCAATTCCGCCGCAGCCGCGCCGCCGGTAAGATCGGCACCCGCAGCCGTCGCCACTTCCGTCGCCGTCCCCGAACTGGAAGCCGCTGCGGCTGTAGCCGTATAGCCGATACTATTGCCAATGAACCCGGGCGTGCGCGCCGTCAAGTTCACATCGAAGATCGATCCCGCAACAATGTTGGCCGTGGCAAGCACGTTGGGGTCCGCCGCAGTTCCGGCTGTGAGCCCATCAATCAGGTTCGCGAGGGCTTGGGTAATCGAAATCAGCGTGTCGGAGTTCAAAACCGTGTAGGCGTAATTGGTCCCACTAGCGGCTCCAGGCGGCGTGATCGTTATGGTGATGATGTCGCCAGCTGTAATGGTACCCGAGAGATTCACGGTTCCGACAGCGGACGTGCTCAAGCTAAATGCGTTCGTAATTCCGTTAATCGGAACATTCGGCGAATTCGGAGTGAACACCAGCACGCGCAGATCGAACGGATCCGACACGTACAGATTGGTTCCATCCCAGGCCAGCGCCAGCGGAGTGCGGACCGTGTTTGGAGCAGCCTCCAGAATATTGGCGTCCGGACGGAATGAATCGGCGTTGCTCGTCACCTGATCGGTGAACTCGTCCGGTTGTCCCAGATAAACATCGGCCTTGGCGCCGTTCGTGGTAGGAATGCTGTTGTAAACCAGAATGCGATCGTTTCCGCCATCGGCGACGAAGAGGCGCTTCCCGTCCGACAGTGCGAATCGAGGAAGCTCCATCGTTACCCCGCAGCGCAGCGGATAGAGCGGAGTGCCGTCATTGTCCATGCTGGTGGAAGGGCAAATGGTTGGGGTACAGCCAGAATACGTGGGGTTTCCGTCGGCATCGAGGGTGGTGGAAGCAACACAGGTCGGGATTCCGCCGTTGTCCAGTTCGCTGGTCATGTTCTGCTGGCCCACCACCACGTCCGCGGCTTGGCCGTTCTGCGTCGGAATGGAATTCCAAATCAGCACGCGATGATGACCCAGGTCGGTCACGAATAGGTGCGTGCCATCCGAGGTAACCGAGACCGGCGAAAACAAATTGCTGGCGGTCGGAGGAAGATCGCTGGTCGTAGCGGGCGGCGCGGTGGTGAAGTTCGGTTCGCCCAGCACCAAATCGGCCGGCTGATTGTTCATGGTCGGGATCGTGTTCCAAATCATCACCCGATGGTTCTGCGTGTCCGCAACGAACAGCTGCGTCCCTTGGATCCAAACGCCTTCCGGGCCCCGAAATTGTGTACTGTTGAGCTTGACCGGCTGGACGGTAGTGAAATCCGGCTGCCCGAGCACGAGGTCGGCCGGCTGATTGATCGTGGTTGGAATAGTCTTCCAGATCAGCACGCGGTTGTTGTCGGTGTCGGACAAAACCAGAATGTTGCCGTCCGAAGCAATTCCCGTGGGGTTCCGAAAGCCGCTCTGCGTCAAGTAGGGGTAGGTCGTGGTTTGGAAAGTCGGCTGCCCCAGCACCAGGCTGGCATTGCCCACGTCGGCATGCGCGATGCACACCGGGCAGCGGCTGCCCTGAGGAATTTCAGCAGTGGGATTGTAGATGTATCGCGAAATATCGGTGTAAACCAGAACGCGATTGTTGTCCGGCAAAATCTGGAGGTGATTGGAATCCACCACGAACAGCGTGTTGTTGGCGTACGCCACGCCATCCACGCCACCCAACTGATCCTGATTCGGATTGCCGTAGCCTTCCAAAGTAAAAATGGGCTGGCCGAAAACCTCGCGAGCGGCTTGCCCAGTAAGGAAACTCGTTTGCGCAGGAGCCAGGAAGGCCGTCGACAAGGACAGAAATAGAATACCGAGATGCTTCATGATATTGGAGTTATGAAAGTATCGCCCCAGTATAACAATCACGGACGAATCGGCGACTGCGCCGGTTTCGAGTTTCTTGGGCACCTGGGGACGCGGCTCACGACGGCTTCACCTTCTCGCGCACATTGAACTCCAGCTTCCAGCGCCGCCCGTCGCGCGCCACGGACCAAAGCTGGAGCATCCCCGTTTCCGTGACTACAGTTTCTAACGTCACTGGGACGAACTGGCCGACTTCGCCATCCGCCGCCAGCGTGACCTCCACCGGAGACAACTCTTCCAACTCATCGCCGGTGTCATCGAGCAGCGTGCCCGCCGCGTCGTTCTTGCGCACAGCGGATTGGAAGAAACGGAACTCGGCAGGCTCTCCAACGATCAACCCGAATTCGCGTCCGCGCAGGTCCGCGGAAGTACCCTCTTCCATACCGAACGGTGCAACCGTGAGCGCCTTCAGCGGCGTGCGCATGCCGGGAACCGCGGGCATGGAGCTTTCGATGCCGACATAATACGTGCGCGGCACCCCACCTCGAATCCGAACACCGCGGCCGGCGCGAGCCAGTCCGTAATAGGCCGCGCCACGGGCCACCGCATGCATCAGATCCTCGCCCGTCAGCGGAGCCGCGGGACCGAGGCCTTCTTCTTTCAGCCAGCCATTCAAGACGTCGAGAATTCGCTTCCGCACGACGCCCGCGCGCAGCACGCCGCCATTGAAGAGAACGTGGGTGGGCGCGGCCAATCCGCTGGCGCCCCGCCGCACCGACCCGTGTTCCACTTGGGCCGCCTGTTGCCGCAAGAACTTTGCCAAGTGACGCGTAATAGCTGCGTCGGCCGCATAGGGCAAGCCGATTTCTGCAAGTCCCATCTTGCGGCGCTGCGGCAGGTCGTGACTCGAAACAGCGGGCAAAAAGCCCTCGTCCAAAATGCGTTCGACGTCTTCGGCCGCGAGCTTGGTCTTGATGGTTCCTCCGACCAGGCCGGTGCCACGCCCAAGAATCGTTACAGGCTCTTCGCGCTTCTTGCCCTCACCCGCGAGCAGCCGTTCTTTGGCGAGCCGGCATTGTTGCCACAGCGCATGCAACTGCATGGCATCGAGCTTGGTGCCCTTGGCGGCCAGTTGCTGCTCGAGATGCCGCGCCAGCGCGAGATCGATATTGTCGCCGCCGAGCAGTATATGCTCGCCCACAGCCACGCGCTCCAGCGCAAGTTCACCCGCCTGCTCGGTGACGGCGATCAACGTGAAATCGGTGGTGCCGCCGCCGATGTCCACTACCAGAATCAGGTCGCCCACCGCGACGCGCTCCCGCCAATCGGGATGCCGCTCGATCCAGGCGTAGAATGCGGCTTGCGGTTCTTCGAGCAACAACAGGTTCTTATAGCCGGCCTGCTCGGCAGCCTTGAGGGTGAGCTCGCGCGCAACAGCATCGAACGACGCGGGAACCGTCACCAGCACTTGTTGCTGGGTGAAGGGCGTGTCCGGCATTTTCGAATCCCATGCTTCGCGCAGATGGTCCAGATATTGGCGCGACGCTTCGAGCGCCGAAATCCGCGCCACGCCTTCAGGTGCATTAGAGGGCAGAATCGGAGCCGTGCGATCGACACCGGCGTGCGAGAGCCACGATTTCGCGGATGCCACCAGCCGATTGGCAACCTCGGCGCCACGCTTCTGCGCCAGCGCCCCGGCGACGTACTGCGGCGATTCGTCCCACGGCAGCGCGATCGATCCCGCAGGGAAGTCGGCCGGACCAGGCAGATACAGGAACGACGGCAACAGCGGCTCGTCGCGCACTTCGCCCGGATTCACTAACTGCGGGACATCGAATAGCGAGACGTTGGGTTGCTCGCGCGCATCACCACTGAGCGGCACGAAGGCCAGCGCGCAATTCGTAGTTCCCAGATCGATTCCGATGACGTATTGATTTTGCAAGGCCGGTGGTGCGGCGCCTGTAATGCCGCGCGCTTCCAGTGTAACGCGCAGGTCTGCGGGGACGCGGATGCTACAATAGCGTTCTTTGTTACCGACCGATACGTTGATCGAAGCGGCGGGCCGCTGGTTCCTGCACTCGGGAATCCAAGAAACAAGCGGCGGCGTGGCGCGTTACTATCGATCGGATCTAGGCCAAAACGCCCGCGTATCCACTGAAATCACCGGTTACGCGGTGAGCACTCTGCTCTTTTTGCACGAGCGCACCCGCCGTGACGAATATCTTGATGCGGCGCTCCGAGCGGCTCATTTTCTCACGCGCGTGGCGTGGGACGAGAAGCTGAGCACGTTTCCGTTTGAGCTTACCGACGGCCCGCGATTCGCGTACTTCTTCGATTGCGGGATTATCGTGCGAGGCCTGCTCGCGGCCTGGCGTGCGACTCAAGACGCCGAATTCCGCGCTGTCGCTATTGCGGCCGGGCGTGCGATGCTGGCCGATTTTCCCTCCGAGGGCGGCATTCATCCGATTCTGGCGCTGCCCGACAAACGTCCACTGGCTTGGGAGGCCGGCTGGTCGCGAAGCCCGGGATGTTATCAACTGAAGTCGGCGATGGCCTGGCACGAGCTTTTCGAGGTCACGGGTGATCGCGAATTCGAGTGTGGCTATGAAACGGCGCTTCGAGCCGCCCTCGAAAACGATCCCGCGTTCTTGCCCGGCGAATCGGACCAGCAGCGCGTCATGGATCGCCTGCACGCCTATGCGTACTTCCTGGAAGGCCTGCTACCGGTGCTCGACCGTCCCGAGTGCGCCGCGGCCCTTCGTAGCGGCGTGGATCGGGCAGCCGCTCTTTTGCGGGAGATTGCGCCAGTTTTCGTGCGTTCGGATGTTTATGCCCAGGTGCTGCGAACGCGCCTCCTGGGAGCATTCCCGGTCGATCACGTTGGCGCCGCGCATGAGGCGGAACAGGCAGCGAGCTTTCAACTCCCTTCGGGCGGATTCCTGTTCGGCCGCAAACACGGCGAGGCGTTGCCGTTCGTGAATCCGGTTTCAACCGCGTTTTGTGTTCAGGCGCTCGCGATGTGGAGTGACAGACCGCTTGCTCACGCGCGCGGCTCGGAAATGCGGCGGATCTACTGAGCCGCGCACGTCAGTAAGCGGTGCTACCCCAGCTTGATCCCAAACGCGGCGTAATCTAAGCTGCCGAAAAACTCCTTGCGGAAGGCCTCCGGCAACTCCGCCAACGACGGCATGCTTTCGATCGCCGGCGACAGCCGCTCGATTTCCACTCGTCCAAAACCCGCCTCTTCGAGGTAAAAGGTAGTGAGCGCCGGCGGGATCGGATGCCGGTGCGTGGGGTCGATGTAGAAGTGCGTCGCGAAAATCGCGAGGCATTCCGGATTGGGCGTTTCGAGCGCCACCAGGCCGCCTGCGCGCAGTTTGGCGTGCACCAATTGGATCATTTCCGGCAATCGCGATTGCGGCAGATGCTCGATCACCTGGCAGCAAATCACGCCGCCCAGCGACGCATCCGGCAACTCGCTCAAGTAGGTGAACAAGTCCGCCTGTTCGGCATCGAGCCCCTTGGCCGCGCAGAGCGCGATCGAGTCCGCATGCAAATCGATGCCGCGCGCTTTGATTCCGGCATCCTGCAGGATCTGGATCATCTCACCGCGCCCGCAGCCCAGATCGAGCACCGGCGCGTGATCGCGAAAACGCGATGCGTACATCTTCTGGCGAGAAAGGATGTCCTCTTCGGAGCCGCGAAACCGGTCGGCGAATTTCAGCCAATCGACGTTGGCAAACTCGGGTGGCGCGCTGTGGACCGCATGCCCGGCGGCTTGCGACAGCGTGGCCCTTTGCCGCAGCACGCGCAGCTCGGAATGAATCAGGCGCTCGTATTCCAGCCGCACGCGAGTGAGCTCGTCCCAGTACCGGCGCTGCATCTCCTCGTTTTGAAGCACCATGGAATGCTCAAATTCGGTGCGCTGCGCCTTGGCCTCCACGGTGACACGATGATGAAACGCCGCCTGCAATTCCGAGACGCTCCGCAGGAACTGAATCTCGGTATTCGCCAGCTTCTTTTCCCAACCAGTGCGCCACTCGATCCAATGGGCCCGAATATCTTTCAGCTCGCGCGCCTCGCCCAGCAACTCCTCGGCGTCGCGGCCCATTTTCCCTGCCAGCAGCGATAGCGCCTGTTTGCAGACGTTCAACTCTTCAATCGTGGCTTGCACGCATTCCATGACGCCGCGATTAAACTCCACCTGCTCGCGCACGTGCCAATCCATCGCCCGCGCCACCAGGCGTTTCGCACGCTGCACAATGGCATTCTTCAGGCCTCCGCGACGGGGATTGACGGTGCCGATGCTCGCCACTTTAGATTCCGCGGCGTCGCGAGCGTGCAGCAGCGCGGTCAGATCCGGCAGCGGAATGTCTTTCGGGCCCACGCCGTTGGTCACCCGCGCGCGAACACGCTGGCGGATCTCGGCGATCACACCCGCCAGTTCTTCACCCTTGGGATCATCCATGCTTCTTCTTACTCCAGCTCGCGGTAATCTTCGTGTACACTCCGCCGCGCGGGGTGAATTCGCCGGTAAGCGTCGCGTCCATCGGATGACAAGCTTTTACTACGTCGCGCAAAAACCGATTGACCACGTTCTCCTGAAAGATACCGAGATTGCGATACGCGAGCATGTACATCTTCAGCGATTTCAATTCCAGGCACAGCTTGTCGGGAACATAGCGCAGCGTCAACTCGCCATGATCGGGCAGCCCGGTCTTAGGACACACCGAAGTGAACTCGGGCAGCACGATCTCAATCTCGTAGCCCGGATACTGATTGGGCCACGTTTCGATTTCGGGCAGCGGCGCACGCACGCCGGCGGAGGCGTGTTCATCGGTGTACTGTCTTTTCATTTGGCGGTGATCAATGTGCGCGAGAGCAGATCCAGGAACAGTCCGACGTCGGTGACCACGCCGACCATTTGCCCGGTGCCGCGGTCGCTCACCTTGGTTGCCACGGCTGGGTTGATATCGATGCACACGATCTTCACCCAGCTCGGCAGCATGTTCCCAACCGCGATGGAGTGCAGCATGGAACCAAGGCACAGCACGAGCCCGGCGCCCTTCAACTGCTCGGCGTAGGCGTCCTGCGCGCGGTTCATGTCGGTGATGGTCTCCGGCAGCGGCCCATCGTCGCGCAGGCTGCCGGCTAGAACGAACGGGACGTTGTTCTTCACGCATTCGTACATGATGCCGCTGCGCAGCCGTCCGCTTTCCACCGCACCGCGAATGCCGCCGCAATTGTAGATGGCGTTGATCGCGCGCATGTGATTGCGATGCCCGTGCTCCTCCTGGCGTCCGTCGCTTTGCCGGATCCCGAGTGATGTTCCGAGCAGCGCGGCTTCGATATCGTGCACGCCCAGCGCGTTGCCGCTCAGCAATGCGGTGATGTAGCCTTCGCGGATCAAACGCGATAACGGTCCTGCGCCGCCGGTGTGAACCACCACCGGTCCCGCGACCGCGACGATTCCCTGCCCCGCCGCGCGCGCCTGCTCGATCAATGCAGCAGTTTGCTTGACGGCTGTCTCCACCTGGCGCTCGGACGAAATTCCGTTGCTCATGAACGCGAACGCCAGCCGGTCGCGCTCTTTGGATTCGGGCACCACGCGAATGCCGCGCATTCCGGTGACCACTTGATCGCCCGCTTTGATATCACGCAGCCGCCGGCAGGAGGCCTGACCGTCGTTCACCACGATCAGCGCGTCCATGCGCTGATTCTGCACTTCCAGCCACTGGCCGCCGCGGCGCACATAGGTTTTGTGATTGGTGGTGGAGTAAAAGTCTTCGGGCGCGCAGCAATCGCGCTCCACAGTGAACAGTTCGGCTTCGCCCGAATCCACCATTGAGCAGCCGAGCCCGAGCAACTGTGAGAGGATCTTCTCCATAGAGTCGGCGTCGTCGGTGTCGATTTTGAGCCGCAGGGTGGAGACATCGTCGTTGGTTCGCCCGAAGTTAAAATGCTCGACCTCGTATCGGCCGCCGAATTCGACCACGGTGTCGCAGATCTGCTCCATGATGCGGGAGTCGACAAGATGGCCCTGGGCCTCAACGCGTTCCTGGAGCGGGCGCGGCTTGGTTTGCGCTGGTATGATTGCGGACTTGGTTTCCAAACTACTAGGATACCCGCTATTGGAGGGGAAACTCGACTTTGAGCCCGGGGAAGCGGATGCTAGACCCTCAACGCTCGGCGAGCCAGGCGAGAAACAACCCGTCCGGCGCCACATCTTCCCAATAGGAAATCTCGCGGCTCGACACCTTGGCGCAGTGCCGCGCGAGCATTTTTTCCAGCTCCTTGCGGCCGAACCATTTCTCCCACTTTGGAGTCTTCAGCCGCCCCCATTGCTTCGAGTTCTTATCGATGATCACGATGCGTCCGCCGGGAGCCACCACGCGGCACAGTTCTGCCACTGCGCCTTCGATATCCACGGCATGCTCGAGCGACTCCGTGGCGTACGCGCAGGCGAACGTGCCGTCTGGAAACGGGAGCACGGTCATCGAGCCAGCGCACGGGTCGACGCCCTCGGGCATGTGGCGCAACATCGCTTCGGCCAGATCCAGTCCCACGATCGACACCCGAGGATATCGCTCGGCGAGCACGCGCGCGAACCGGCCCTTGCCGCATCCGGCATCCAACACGCGTTTGCCCGTAAGATCGCCAAAGTATTCAAGAATCAACTGGACGTGATAAATCCGCGGATCGATGGTGGACGGAAAATTCTCTTCATCGGCGGCGGCTGCATTAAAATGCCGGACAATCTCTTGCATCGGCACTTCAGGCGCCGTCGGCTTCGGCCTCTTCCAGAACATCAGCCGCGCGTCAGGAAGATCGGCAAGCCCGTCTTATTGGCGTAATTCGGGCGATAGCGCTCGGTGTTGTACATGGTGGCGACGTCCACGTGCCGCGGTCCCAGCGCCGGATCGGGAATGGCCGCCATTGCGTACTTTCCGTCTACCAGCGCCGCCATCAATCCGCTTTTGCCGTCGAGCACCGATTCGAGCGCCATGGTGCCGAACGTGGACGCCACCAGCTTGTCCACAAAATCGGGCACGCCGCTGCGCAGATCGTAGGTCAAATCGCTGACGATTGTTTCTTCCGGCGAACGAGCGTGAATCTCACTCGCTAGCGCCTCTGCCACGTTCTCCTTTTTGCGATGACCATAGGCGTCGGGCTCGCCGTATTCCTTCACTTGATAGCCCTCCCATTCTGCGCCCTCCGACAAAATCACCAAACAATAGTTGCTCGGGTTGTGCTTCTTGTCGGTCATCAACAGATCGATCAATTTGTCGAGATTGACCTTATATTCCGGGATGCAGCAGCGAATGGACGCCACATAAGCCGTGTACAGCGAAGTGAAGCCGGCGTCGCGGCCAAATACACGAAAGATGCCGATGCGCTCGTGCGATCCCACCGTGGTCCGCTGCCTTGCGATGGCATCGGTCGCGCGCGTGATCGCAGTCGAAAAGCCGATGCAATATTCGGTGTTACGAACGTCGTTATCCATCGTCTTCGGCACCGCAATGGTTTTCACGCCCATGCTGTGCAGCTTGGCCGCATAGCTCAGCGTGTCGTCACCGCCGATGGCGATCAAAGAAGTCAGCCCAAGCGCCTCGATGTTTTTCAGCACTTGCGGGCTGAGATCGTAGACCAGCGACATCTTCCCGCGCTTGGTAGCCTCCTTCGGTGGAAAATCGCGCTGGTTTAGAAATTCGGGAAGCTTCGCCATCTTCGCGGGATTGGTCCGGCTGCTATGCAGAACCGTGCCGCCGTAGCGATCGATGGTTCGCGTATTCTCGCGGGTTAAAGGCAGGATGTAACGGGCCTTGCTCTCCGGCTGTTCCAACCGAACGTGCGTAAGAGCTTCCCATCCGCGCCGCAGGCCGATGACTTCGCAACAATTCTCGGTTGCGCGGTAGGTGACTTCTTTGATAACGGAATTGAGGCCGGGGACATCGCCGCCGCCGGTTAAGATGCCAATGCGCTGAGTCGCCATGGCCCATTTTACTCGACTGGCGGTGCTCCCGCTCCGGAGTTGAATCCCCGGAGCGGGAAATAACTCACCTACTTCAGCTTACCGGTGTCCGCCGCCGTGGCCGCCACCACCGTGACCGCCACCGCCATGGAATCCGCCGCCGCGGGCATTACCATGGAATCCACCGTAACCGCCGGCCCGTCCTGCGTAACCACGGCCTACGTACCCACGGCCGCCATAGCCGTAGTGTCCGCCCCAGCCGCCGCCCCAATAACCGCCGTAAATGCCAACGCCACCGTAGTACGGATAACCGTAGCCGTAATACCCGTAGGGATAGGCATAAGGATAGTAGCCTGGGTAAGCGTAGGGGTACGGGTAGCTATAAGCGTAGGGTACACCAATCCCGACGCCAAAATGAACAGCAGCGTCTGCTTTTGGTGCGCCCAAGAAAAACAAGGCACCTGCCAGCGCCAAAATCGGGAGACCCATTTTTTTCAATGTTTTGTTCAACATATTTTCCTTTCCCGGAGGCTACTCCCATTGCCTCTCTGCTATGTTGGATGCGAGCCGTCGCAAGGGGTTGCATGGTTGGCTATCTTTAACATTCCAATGCTTCGAGAGACGCGGATTCCGATATGATGAACAGCATATGAGTGCGTCCCGCCGAACCCCATGGATGCTGGTGTTACTGGTGTCGCTGATCGTGTCCCTGGTCTTGGTGGCGTACCCCGTCTACGTCATTCGTCCGTTTCGCGCGCAAGGAGCTAGGGAACTGGCGGCAGCACTCGCGATTTCCCGCTTCAGGCCGGAGCTCACAGTGATCTCCGCGCTGGTGGCGGTGTGGGCGGCGTTCGCGTACTGGCGCTCGGAGACTCGAATGGCTGGGCGCATCTGGGCTGTCGCCGGAGCAGCGCTAGTTTGCGTTCTGGCGGGGCTCGCGCGCGTCAATGTATACGAACAGCTCATGTTCCATCCCGACCCGCACCCCGAATTCGGGCCGGCGTCCGCGGCCAAGCTTGACCCGGACGACAAGCTGATCGTCGTTAATATCGGCGGCAGATCGCGCGGTTATCCGATTCGCACGATGGGTTACCACCACGTCATTAACGATGTGGTGGGAGGGACGGCCATCGTCGCGACGTATTGAACGCTCTGTCACACCGGTCTGGTGTGGATGAGGGACGTGGCCGGGCTGCGTCTGACGTTTCACCTGGCTGGTATCAATAACCAGAATTTCCTCATGCGCGACCAGGAAACTGGCACCTATTGGCAACAGATCAGCGGGCTTGCCATCGCCGGGCCGCTGCACGGGCGGCAACTCAGCTTGGTGCTTTCCGATGAGTTGAACTTCGCCACTTGGAAGTCCGAGGAACCCTCGGGCACGGTGCTCAAGGACGTGCCGCGGTACGCCTCCGAATACGAGGCTAAGGACTGGGATGTGCACATGGCTAGTGCCCAAACTGTGATCGACTTCCCGGAGCACGGCATGAAACCGCGCGATTTGATTCTGGGAATTCGGACACGGGATGCCAGCCGTGCGTTTCTCTATGAGCAGGTGATCCGGGAGAAGTTGGTCAAGGACCGGTTGGGCGCCGAGCCGGTGCTGCTGATCGTCGGAGGGGACAATCAATCGGTCAGGGCGTTCCGCGATCGTATCCCTGGCTTCGAAGGAGCGCCGGACTTCTATCGCACGGCCGCCAAGCAACCTGGCCCGTTCATGCTGGATGCCGAGACGGGTAGCGAGTGGAACTTCCAGGGCTGCGCTGTTTCCGGGGAGGCGAAGGGGGTGTGCCTGGAGCGGATCCCCATGCTCAAGGACTATTGGTTCGACTGGCGGAACTACAATCCGCAAACTTCGATTTGGAGTGGAAATCGGCGAAGCACGCCAAAATAGTTCGCGCTATTCTTACAAACCCCGGGCTTGACCGATAAGGATGGTCAAAGGAGTACCGACATGGTTACCCCCGTATCCAAAACCACCCAAGCGCAACCCGTCGCGCCATCTAAACCGGCCCAAAAGCCGGCCGCGCGAAAGACCCAAACCGCGACGACAGATACTGTTCAATTATCCAGTGCCGCCCAAGCGCAGTTGGCCCACAATCACAAGCTGGCTGCAAAGGCGTCGGCTAGGCAGTCGGGCAAGTAGGCAGCGCCGGCACGGCATTAACAATAGCCCAGCAGCGTGAGGACGACGTTCGGGTCAGCCAGCTCAAATCTCGCGAAAGGCGCGCAGCGCGGGCACTGATCCCCGGCGTTCTTCGAATAGACGGGCGTGATCAGCAAGCCGGGATGGGCGCCGATCAAGTCCGGAATCGGCCGCCGAGCATCCTCAAATGACACGGGATGCGCCGGCTTTCGATGATCCTGCCAAGTGGTCTGCATAGCGTCAGGGTCCACTAGCCCGACAAAGCGAAGATAATCGCGCGCATGTTTCGATGTGACCGGGACGCCGTCGGCGAGATCCAGCAACAATCGCACGACTCGCGCAACCAGATCTTCGAGCGACACCATTCGCAGCGGGCCAAACGGCTGATCGGTATGGACCGCCCGGCTCATCGTCTGGCCGCAAGCATGGAACACGTCGATCCGCAATGCGGCATCTGCGTCAATCATCTGCAGCAGGATTTTGCCCGGTGGATCGAACGGGTGAATATGCCGGAACAGGAAATCGTCAGGCAGCGTTTCGGGAATGCAATCGAAGGATTCGGCGACGAAATCCAGATCGTTCAAAGCGCGCGGAGCCGTCGGCAGGCCGAGCCGGTTAGCGTAGATTTCGAAAGCGATCCCCCCGGTCAGCGCCCAGCGCCCGATATCATGGCGCGCAAGCTTGTTGAACGCCCCTTGAACGATGCCCATCAATCCGCGGGCGAGGTGCGATGCCTGCGAGCGATGACGATCAGCATCATCAAGAACAATGCACCGACCACGAGCAGC
Source organism: Bryobacterales bacterium (assembly GCA_963772905.1). Lineage (GTDB taxonomy): Bacteria > Acidobacteriota > Terriglobia > Bryobacterales > Bryobacteraceae > Palsa-89. Next base: position 223,429 of record CAVYZD010000005.1, read on the forward strand.
ATAGAGGGCTCCGGCGTGGGGACGTATTGATATTCGAGTGTAGTTGTCGGAATAGGAGGTATCTCAAAAAATCCGGGCCCCCAAGTGATCGTTCCCAGCGTTTGAACCGTTCCATTGTGAGTGATGTCGCACCCGCCAACCGACGCGCAAGTTTCCGGAGACGACAAATCTAAACCGAAGTAGAAAGTAAAGTCGACAATCGTCGTAGGCCCCGCATGGGGGGTTTCGGATGCAACGATTTCATCGCTGACGTTCCCCGACGGGTCGCCAATATAGATCGTGTCCGGGATCGTGTTGGTGGTAACGGTAGATTGATACGGTTCCCCAAGGGCTACGCAATCCGTGGAATTACAGCCCACAATCGGGTAGTAAGCAGGAACGGTCTCCGCGCCCGTTCCACCAATGTCCTGGAATAGAACCACGTCGGCGCGTGCCGTTGTCGTTCCTACAAATAGAAGAAAGCCGAAAGATAGCGCCGCCAGGTTCAACCCGCGCGCCACTCCGAATTTACTGAACATTACAAAATCCTCCCGCTTGAATGCCCACTTCAAATCTTGAGGGGAACAGTATACTTCCAGACAATTGATTTAGGCACCAATCTTTCGGCCATCGCAATTACGTTGTACTATCAGTACCCTCAATTCGCGCCGTCACTTCGATTTCAATTTTCATGCGGGGGTCCGAGAGCCCTGCTGAGATCATCGTAGCGGCCGGCCGCACGTCGCCGAAATACCTGCGCAGCACCGGCCAGCACGGCTCGAAATCCTCGACCCTGGGCAGGATGTAGCGCACCCGGACCACGTCCGTAATCCGGCTCCCAGCCTCCAACAGCGCCTTCTCAATATTGATCAAGCATTGCTCGGCTTGCTCGACAACATCATCGGAGATGGCCATCGTTTCGTAATCGAACCCCGTGGTGCCCGAGACGAAGACCCAGTCGCCATCCACCACGGCGCGCGAATATCCGATGTCGCGTTCGAAAGGCGATCCCGATGAAATCAAGCGGCGCATGGCTTATTATGCATTGGGCGAATATATGTGACAAAATCTACCCAGGAGGTTTTGGGATGAAAGCTGCGTTCGCTTTTTTGATCGCCGGTCTTGGGTTGCTGGCGCCGACGGGAGCTCAGGCGCATCACTCGTTTGCCGCCGAGTATGACGCAAAGAAACCCGTTACGCTGAAGGGCATAGTGACCAAGGTGGAATGGACCAATCCACATGCCCGCTTTTACATCGACGTGAAGGACGAGAGCGGCAACGTCACAAACTGGAATTTGGAGTTGGCCAGTCCCAACGTGCTCGCCCGCAACGGCTGGACCCGGCACTCGCTGAACGTGGGCGATCAGGTCACTGTGGAAGGCGCCCAGGCCAAGGACGGATCGCAAATGGCCAACGCCCGAAGCGTGATTCTCGCCGATGGACGAAAGGTCTTCGCAGGCTCAGCGTACGACGCGGTTCCAACCCAATGAGACCCGTTGAAATCCTGGCCTTAGCGTCGCTTGCCAGCATAGCGGTGTTTGCGCAGGCGCCGACTGCGGCTCCCACGAAATCCCTGACTCCCGATCAAGCGACCGCTCCAGCCGGCGGCAGCCGGAATCCAGCGATCGCACGCCGTCGCGATGACACGCCGCATGGTCCCACGCCTCGCCTCGCGGATGGCCATGTGGATCTATCCGGCGTATGGAGCGGCGGCGGCCCAGTGGGCGATCTCGCCCAAGGCCTGGCTCCCGGCGAAACCATTCCACTGCTTCCGGCCGCGAAAGCGATCATGGACAAGCGGCAGTCCAAGGACGATCCCGAAGCCAATTGCCTTCCTACCGGCATTCCGCGCATCGCGCCCTATCCGTGGCGGATTTTGCAGACGCCGACGCACATCTTCTTTTTATTCGAGGGCAACATTCACAGCTACCGCCAGATTTTCATGGACGGCCGCAAGCATCCCGCCGACCCCGACCCTACTTGGTACGGGCATTCGATTGGAAGCTGGGACGGCGACACGCTGGTGATTGATACGGTCGGGTTCAACGACAAGTTCTGGTTCGATTTCCGCGGCCATCCGCACACCGAGCAACTGCACACCATCGAGCGCTACACGCGCAAGGACCTGGGGACGCTCGAAAATAAGGTGACCATCATCGATCCGGGCGACTATTCCAAGCCGTTCACGCTCACCTTCACCGCTCGCCTCCGGCCGCATGAAGAGCTGATGGAATACATCTGCCAGGAGAACCAGCAGGACGCGCAGCACATGAGTGGGACCGCGGGCCCGCCCGTGAATCCGTAGGCGCGGCACGGTTGATGGCTCGGCAAGCCCTCGTCATCCTGATCGTCGTGGCTGCGTTCGGGATTCTGGTTCCTTTATATAAAGGCTTCGGATTCCTGGACCCGCGCATCATCGCCGCCTACGCGTGCATGGCGCTGTTGTTTGTGGCGCCCGCAAGCGCCGAGATGGCTGCTTCGCACGGAGCGGACGCGCCACGGACGGCTATGCTGGGAAAGATCGCGCTGATCGTCGCGTGGGGCTGGGGCATGACGGTGGTGATTCTGGTGACAGCGATCGTCACGCTGAACCTGATGGCCCGGCGCGGAGGCTTGCTGGCGCCGCCCTGGGGATTCCTGGTCGCGATTCTTACGTTCAGCCTGAGCGCGTCCATCGCGATCGCGGTTCTAGGCGCGGTTCTCGCGCGGCGCTTCTCGGCCTCGGCTGTGAAGAACATCCTGCGAACGGGCTTTCTCGTGATTCTGCTCGCGCTGATCTTCGGCTCGCGCGTGCTTCCGGAAAGCGTGCAACTGGAAATCTTCGATCAGTTCAGCACACGCCGTGCGCTGACTCACTTGGCGTGGGAATCGTCGGCGGTGTTCGTGGTTGTGGCGGCGCTGCTGATGATTCCGCTGCTCAAGGCGCGTCGTCAGGCGGGTTAGCATCGTCGGCGGCATCTGCTTCCCACGTTACCTCGATGGGAGCAACAATGTCGCCGAGAATTTCCATGGTGCCTGCCATGCTTCCGATGAAGCTTTCGGGACGCTCGTTCACTTGAATATCTTCGCTCATTACTACACCAATCTTGGCACGTTTATCCGGTTGTCCGGTAGTGGGCTTGCGCGTGGCGGACAGCGCGATCAGAGAGAACCGCCGTAGCGACTTCCGCTCGGGAAAAAAAGCAAATAAGCGACCACCACGAGCAAAAGAAAGATTATGCCGACGACTATCACGATGTTTATTTCGGACGTCGGCTTTGGATCATCGTCGTACACCTTGGCTTGATAATACTCGACCGTCACGCCCGCCGCTCTCAATGCGCTATCAGTTCAAACTGACCAACCACCTGGCTGGCGGAATGCCGCCGAAACCACAGTTCCACCGCCCCACGCTATAATTCAAACGAATGGACATCTACGAGGAAGTCGTCCGGCTGCGCCGCCTCGGCCAGAAGTGCGCCCTCGCCACCATCGTCCAGGTCAACGGCTCCATCCCCAGTTACGAAAGCGCCAAACTGCTGGTCCGCGAGGATGGCTCCATGCTCGGCACCGTCGGCGGTGGCTGCGTCGAAGCCGAGGTCTGGAACGCCGCGCGCGAAGTCATGGAAACCGAGCGCCCGCGCCAGATGAACTTCAGCCTGGGCCAGGACGCCGCTTACGACAACGGCCTGATCTGCGGAGGGCAACTCAGCGTGTTCGTCGAACCCGTGGTTCCCCAGCCTCGCGCCTTCATTTTCGGCGCCGGCCATATTTCGAAAAGCATCTCGAAGGTCGCCGTGCTCGCCGGATTCTCCACGGCGGTCATCGATAATCGCGAGGCCTTCGCCAATCGCGAGCGCTTCCCCGAAGCCGACGAAGTCTACGCCGAAGAGTATGAAGAAGTCTTCCCCAAGCTTCCCATTCGCGACACCAGCTACGTGGTTATCGTCACGCGCGGCCATCGCGACGACATGCGCGTCCTGCGTTGGGCCGTCGAAACCAATGCGAAATACATCGCCATGATCGGCAGCAAGCGCAAAGTGATCGGCGTGGTGAAGGAACTGGAAAAGGAAGGCATCGCCCGCGCCGCGTTCGAACGCGTCTTCGCGCCCATGGGACTCGAGATCGGCGCCATCACTCCCGAAGAGATCGCCGTCTCGGTGGTGGCCGAGATGATCGCCGTCCGCCGCGCGCCGGATACCGAATGGCGCACCGCCGCCAAATCGATTTTCGCCAGCGAGGCCTCGCGGGCTGTTCTGAAGTGATCGCGGGAATCATCCTCTCGGGCGGCGCTTCCCGCCGCATGGGCACACCGAAAGCGCTGCTTCAATTTCGAGGCGAAACTTTTCTTGACCGTCTGATCCGAACCTTCACCGCAGTTTGCAATCCGGTGATCGTCGTCGTTGGGGAGCACGCAGACAAAATTCGATCCGGCATCTTGCGCGGCGCCGATGTCCTGTTCGCCGTCAATCCCGATCCTGAGCGCGGAATGCTCAGCTCGCTCCAATGTGGACTGGCGCTGGTGCCGGCCGACGCCGACGCCGCGATGTTTCTGCCCGTCGACCATCCGCATCTGCAAATTTCGACCATCGAAACGCTGGCCGCCCAATTCCAAGCCGATCGCGCCCCGGTGATCGTACCTACCCACGCCGGCGAACGCGGCCATCCGGTCTGTATTGCGCGCCCCTTGATCAACGAGTTGCTCGCTCTGCCTCCCGACGCCAAAGCCAGCGATGTTATCCACCGCCACGTTGCGCAAACGAGCTATATCGAAGTTGCCGACCCCGCCGTCGTTACCGACGTCGACGATCCCGCAGCCTACGCCGACCTGCTGGCGCGCCACCCATGAAAACCCTGCGCCGTTCGCTTCTCATTGCGCTGGTTCTCGTGATTGCCTTCGGCGTAGCGGCGCCGTTCCTGCGTGCCGATCGCTTTCGCCCCCGCATTCAGGCCGCGCTCGAAGCCGCGCTCAATCGCCCCGTCCATCTGGGCGCCGTTCACTTGAATCTATTCACCGGACCCGGCTTCACGGTGGACGATGTTCTCATCGATGACGATCCCGCCGCAGGCATCGAGCCCTTCGCGCACGTCGAATCCATGCAGGCGCGCATCCGCTGGACCAGCCTGTTCGCGGGCCGGCTCGCTTTTTCCAGCCTCCGCCTCGATACGCCGAGCGTCAACGTGGTCCGCATGCCGTCAGGACCCTGGAACATTCAGCCGCTGCTCGATCACCGCCCGCAGTCCGGCGCGTCACGGCGGCATGCGATACCCGACATCCAAATCCGCGGCGGACGCATCGATTTCAAATTTGGCGATACCAAGTCCGTCTTTTATATCAGCGATGCCGACGTGGACATTTACGCCAACGAAAACGGCGACGTAGTGATCCGCTTTTCCGGCGCGCCGTCGCGTACCGACCAGGCGTCCCCGAGCTTCGGCGCGCTCACCGCCCGCGGTCTTCTGCAGTCCGGCGCGAACGGCGGTGAAGACCAGCTCACTATGGGCGTTCATCTGGACCGCACCGCGATCTCCGAAATCACGCGCCTGTTTCACGGCAGCGACATCGGCGTTCACGGATTCGTGCTGGCCAACGCCAAGCTCGACGGTCCGCTGTCGAAGATCGGCATCACCGGCGACCTCAACATCAGCGACGTGCATCGTTGGGATCTGATGCCATCGCCCGGCGAAGGTTGGACGCTCAACTATCGCGGGCTGCTCAACCTCAACGGCCATCACCTGGAACTGGCCACGGCCGGGACGCCCGCGCAGCCCGATCCGGTGGCCGTCGAGTTCCGGCTGGACGATTACCTGGCCGCTCCCAAATGGTCCGGCGATCTGCAATTCCACGATCTTCCCGCCGCGTCGCTGGTCGAAACAGCGCGGCATTTCGGTGCGGCGTTTCCGCCCGGGGTCCAGGTGGAGGGCAAAGTGGAAGGCGGCATCGGCTATTCCAGCCAATCGGGCGTCGGTGGCCAATTGACACTCCAGAACGCCGCGGTGAAGTTCCCAGCAAGTGGTTCCGCGCAGTTCGATTCGGCTGAGGTGCACATCGCGGATGGCAAGGTAGTGCTGGCGCCGACCGACGTCGCTCTCGAAGGCGATCAATCCGCACAAATGGAAGGCGAATATGCGCTCGACAATAGTCACGCCGCGTTCCGCATCAGCACGCGGCAGTTGACCATTGGTCCCGATCACGTGTTCGACTCCGCGGCGATCCCACTGCTCGAACGGCTGAAACAAGGCGCTTGGAAAGGCTGGATCGCGTACGAAAAAACCGCCGAAAGCCCCGCCGTCTGGTCCGGCCAATACGATTTGCAAAACGCCGTGCTCGATGTCCCGGGCCTGGCCGCGCCTGTTCGCATCGCGTCAGCCTTGGTCCAGATGAACGGCGATGGAATTCAGGTCACGCGCATGCGTGGTCGAGCCGGCACGCTGAAGTTCGACGGCGAATATCGTTACCAGCTCACGGCCACTCATCCTGACCGGCTGCGGCTCACCATTCCGGAACTGCAGCTCGCAGACGCCGAGCGTTTGATGCTTCCCACGTTGCGGCGTTCGGAGGGCTTCCTGGCCCGCGCGTTCCGCCTACGCGCTCAGCCCCTTCCCAAATGGCTGGAGGAACGTGACGCCGAAATCACCGTGCAAGTGCCCGGGCTGATGAATGGCGATTCGCCCATCGGCGCGCTGACGGCCCAGGCCATCTGGCGCGGCGCGTCGATCAATGTCTCGAATCTCGACTGGCGTATGGAAGACACTCACGCCGCGGGAAAAATGACAGTGAACCTCGCCAAGGCCGAACCGGCATATCAATTGAACGGCACGCTCGAGAATTTCGATTATCGCAGCGGCCAGCTCGATGTCGACGGCGAATTCATGACCAGCGGCATTGGCGCCGATCTCCTGCTCAATCTTCGATCGAAGGGTACGTTCGAGGGCCGCGGAATCGTGCTCGCGCCGGACGCCGAGATGCGCGTGGTGTCGGGGTCCTATCGCGTGACCGCCGCGAACGGCATTCCACGTTTGCTGCTTTCGAACGTCCAGGTTTCGCAAGGATCGGATACGTTGGTCGGCCAAGGTTCGACGCAGCCCGACGGCCATCTGGTGCTTGATCTGATGAGCGGACGCAAGCAAGTGCGGCTGACGGGAATGCTGTTGCCCGTGCATCCGGAACCCGCCCCCGCGCGATAGGATATTCCCGTGAGAATCGCGGCGCATCTCTTGATATCGATCGTCATGGCGGGTTTACTTTTCCTACTTGGCGTTTTCGCGACCTTCGCCGTCAACTTTGCCATCTTGAGTTGGACATATTTTGACGGCGATGCGAGCGCCAGTTCGGTCTATTAGGCGAAGGGCTGGCCGTGGGCGCGGTGTTTGGACTTATCGGACTCGTGGTTGGCGCAAAGTTGTCGCTCCGCATTTTGCCCGCTGCCACCGAGCTGCACATGTAAGTAAGCGGTGGCATCGCCGCACTCCTCCGATACAATAAAAGTGGCCCCTGTTTTCTCATGAACGAAGCTACCAGCGACCTCCTGGCCGATGCGAACGACATCGTTCGGGAGCAGTTGGCCCTGGCTTGGCGCGAACACATCGAACGCGTCCACGACGTGCTCGAAGCCCAGTGGCCTGAGCGCATGGAGCGCGCCATTGAAGAAACCATCGCGGGCATGGCGGCGCGTCTGGAAAGCGAATACCAGGACACTCTCGCGGCCCGGCTCCGCGAAGCGGCGCAATCCGGCAAAACGGCCCGACGCGATCTCATCCAGAAGTTCAATCAAGCCGCCCGCCGCCTACGGCACATCGAGAACGAGAGCCAGTGGAGCCACACCCTCGTCGACGCCACGCGCGGATTCTGCGGACGCGCCGCGCTCTTCCTGATTCGCGATCGCACACTGCATCTCGAGGCCTCGCGCAATATCGACGGGCCAGCCCCGCCGGAGGACGTGGCGCTCGATGCCGCCCCCGCCTTCGCCACCGCCGTTGAAACTCGCGACACCTTGGTCGCCATGCGCACCCGCGGCGAACTGTCCGCGCCGCTCGCTGATCTTCTGGGCGACTCTCTCGATTCTGGAAATGCCCGCTGCTGCCTGTTTCCCCTCGTCACACGCCACGGTGTTCCAGCCGTGCTCTATGCGGATTCCGACGATGTCGACGTCGACGCGATCGAGCTCCTCACCGCCACCGCCGCCGCTGTCCTAGAGGCTCGCCCGGCCCCCGCGCCCGTGCTTCCCCCTCCGGCGGAGACATTAGTTTCCATCGCCCCCGCGCCAAAGCCCGAGATCCTCTCATGGTTTTCCCTCAGCCGCGAGGATAGGGAACTTCACCTACGCGCCCAGCGTTTCGCGCGCGTCCAGGTGGCCGGCATTCGGCTTTATCAATCAGAAAAGGTGAAGAATGGACGTACCGCGCACGATCTATATACGTCTCTTAAAGAAGAGATTGATTCCGCGCGCGAGGCTTTTCGCCGTGAGATTTTGAATGCATCGGACTCGATGGTGGATTATCTCCATCTCGAGCTGGTGAGAACGCTGGCAAACGATGATGTTGATTTATTGGGTCGGGATTATCCGGGTCCGATGGTCTAGACTGGCGTGCGCCGCCGCCATCGCGAGTGTGTGCGCGATAGCTTTGTCCGCCCAATCGCTCGATGCCCTGGCCGACCGTTATCGCAAAACCCCCACCGCCAGCGCTCGCGCCGCCGTGCTGCGATACGCTCAAGCACACCGTACCGACAAGAATGGCGCGCTGGCTTTGCTGCTTCTGGGCGCAACCGAAGACGATCAGCGCCAGTTCGGAGACGCCCTCGAACATCTGAAAGCGATCGGGAAGCGCCTGCCCGAGCTGGCCGACTACTCCGCGTATCTCAGCGCCGTCGCCGAATCCGGGCTGCGCCAGTTTGGCGATATCGCAACCGCGTTGCAACCTGTCTGGCAATTCGTTCCTGCCTCGCCACTGGTAACGAAAGCCGTCCTCTTGCAAGCCGACTCCGACTTGCAGGGCGGCAATCCGGCCGGCGCCGTCACTCTGATCCAGCAACATTCGGCCGACGTGCCCGCGTCGCAAGCCGAACTGCTGCTGGCCCGCGCTTACGAGGCGCAGAATAATGCCGACGCCGCCGCGCAACATTATCAGAAGATCTTCATCGAATATCCGCTCGCAAAGGAAGCCGCCGACGCCGAAGCCGCGCTCACCCGCTATCCCGCCATTCCGCCCGACGCCCTCTTCGCTCGCGGCGTGAAGCTCCAAACGGGCGGCGACTATACACGCGCCGGGAAAGAACTCACCGACCTGCTGCCGCGCTTAAGCGGCGAAACTTACGACATCGCCCGCGTCCGTATCGGCGCTGCGTCATACATGGCGCGTGAAAACGAGACCGCGTACAAATATCTGATGTCGTTCCAGGCGGCGACGCCGGAAACCGAATCCGAGCGCCTCTACTACCTGCTCGAGTGCCAGCGCCGCCTGAACCGTTTAGACGAAATGAACGCCACCCTCGAAAAGCTGGCGCTCTCCTATCCGCAGTCGCACTGGCGTTTGGAAGCGCTGATCTCGGTTGGCAACTATTACGCCGCGCACGATCAGACCGAGACCGCGCAGCCGCTCTACCGCACTTGTTTTGAAACATTCCCGGGCGATCCGCAGTCCGCGGCCTGCCACTGGAAGGTGGCGTGGTTCACTTATCTGCACGATCCCGTGCAGGCCGAACCCCTGCTGCGCGAGCATCTGGCGCGTTATCCGGCTTCCGATCAAGTCAGCCCGGCGCTCTATTATCTGGGCCGCATCGCGGAATCGAAATCCGATTGGAGCGCCGCGCGCGTCTTCTACGACACCATCAACAACGCGTATCCGAATTACTATTACGCGATTCTCGCCCGCGAACGTCTGGAGACTCCGTCCATCGCAAGCGCAACGGCATCGCCCGCTACTGCCCAGTTTCTCACCGGCGTTCAATTTGTGAATCGCCATGTTCCGGAGACCTTCGACGCGACTCCCGTCACCAAGCAGCGCATCGCCCGCGCCCATTTGCTCGATGTCGCGGGACTCGACGATTGGGCCGAAGGCGAGCTCCGCTTCGGCGCCAAAGCCGACGGGCAGCCGCAGATCATGGCCCTCGAACTGGCCGAACTCGCGAGCGAACGCGACGCCCCCGATCAAGGCATCCGCTACATCAAGCACTACGCTCCGGGCTATCTGTCGCTCTCGCTCGATGCCGCGCCCGAGAAGTTTTGGCGTCTCGCGTTCCCGCTGCCGTATCGCAAATCGCTTGAGGAATATTGCCGCGCGCAAATGCTCGATCCTTATTTAATGGCCGCGCTCATTCGCCAGGAATCCGAGTTCAATCCCAAAGCCGTTTCGCCGGCCAATGCCCGCGGCCTGGCGCAAGTGATGCCCGCAACCGGCCGCCAGCTGAGCAGAAAGCTCAAGATCCCGCGTTACCGCACCGCGATGCTGTTCACTCCCGACACGAACCTGAAGCTCGGCACGTACTATTTGAAGCAGCTCTCGGACGAATTGCAGGGCAAGTGGGAAGCCGCTCTGGCGTCCTATAACGCGGGCAAGACGCATGTCACCGCTTGGATGGCCTCGGCCAATTACCGCGAGCCCGCCGAATTCGTCGAAAGCATCCCCTTCAACGAAACTCGTGTCTACGTCCAGAGCGTATTGCGCAACGCCGAGGTGTATCGCAAGCTCTACGGCCAGAAACTCGCAGTCAAGAACTAACCGACCTGCAAAACTGCCGCGCCTCGAATCGCATCGTTCTTGAGCGCATTCAAAGCACGGTTCGCCTCGGCGAGCGGAAAAATCTCGGTCGAGATATGCACCGGAATCTCGGCGGCCACCTTCAAGAAATCGTGCCCGTCCTGCCGCGTGTTGTTGGCGACGCTCCGAACCACGCGCTCCCCATACAGCAGATTGTAATCCATGGGCGGAATCTCGCTCATGTGGATTCCCCCCAGCGCCAGCGTCCCGCCCTTGCGCAAAGCCTTCAACGCCGCGGGCACGATCTCGCCGGCTGGTGCAAAGATGATCGCGCTATCGAGCTTCTTCGGAGGCTCGGCCACCGTTCCGCCCGCCCACACCGCGCCCAATTCCAGCGCCAGCTTCTGATGCCGCTCATCGCGTGTGCAGGCGTAGACCTCGGCGCCCCAATGCCGCGCCACTTGGATCGCCACATGCGCCGCCGCTCCGAACCCATATAGTCCCAACCGACCGCCGCGCTCGATCGCCGAAAGCCGCAGCGCCCGGAATCCGATGATGCCCGCGCACAGCAGCGGCGCGGCCTTCAGATCGTCAAAGCCATTCGGAATCGGATAGACGAAACTCTCCTCGCCCAGCGCGTACTCGGCGTAGCCACCATCCACCGTCCAACCAGTGAACGACGGAGCATCGCACAGATTTTCCTTGCCCGCGCGGCAGTACTCGCAGGTGCCATCGGTCGAGTGCAGCCACGCGATTCCAACGCGATCCCCGATCTGATGCTGTTTGACGCCCGCGCCGACCGCTTCGACCACGCCAACCACCTGATGCCCCGGCGTAATCGGCGACTTCCGCGGCTTAAGCTCGCCCTCGATCACATGCAGATCCGTCCGGCAAATCCCGCACGCGTTCACGCGCACAAGCACTTCATTCGCCGCCGGCACAGGCTTCGGCACATCGGTATACACGAGCGGATTGCTCTCAATCGGCGCCGGGTGCCGGAGTACACAAGCTTTCACGTCTTCAGCATAGTACTCTGGGAATCGATGCCGCTTCCCGGACACCACTTCGCGCGCAACCTGATTCACCGCCGCACGCTGTTGCTCGCCATGGTCCGCCGCGATTTCGAGCAGCGCTTCATCGGATCCACCGCCGGCTGGATGTGGGGTCTCATTCTTCCACTGGTGCAACTGGTGAGCTGGATATTTGTGTTCCAAGTCTGCCTGCACCAGACCGTCCAGCCGAACCAAGGCACCACGAGCTATCCGCTATTTCTGTTCTGCGGATTTCTACCCTGGCTGCTGTTCCAGGACACGGTGACGCGCTCGGCATCGTCGCTGCTCGACAATGCGAACCTGATCACCAAAACCGTTTTCCCCGCCGAAATCGTGCCGGTGTCCATCTTCCTGTCGTCGCTCATCAGCCATCTGCTGCTTATCGTAGTGGTGATCGCAATCCTCGGGATCGCCATGGGACATTTCAGCCTATGGATGCTCCTGCTGCCGTTCTACACGCTGTTGATCGGCCTGTTCGCGATCGGCGTCGGCTGGATCGTGGCCAGTTTGCAGGTCTACTTGCGCGACACGGCACAGGTGCTCTCCGTGATCCTGGTCTTCTGGTTTTGGGTCACGCCGATTTTCATCACCGAGCAACAGATTCCCGCCCGCTTTCGCTTCATCCTACACCTGAACCCACTGGCCTTCGTGGTGCGCGCCTATCGCGACCGCCTGCTGTCTTACCGCGTCCCGAGCCTGCACGACTTCGCAATCATCGCCGCTTACGCAGTCACCGCATTCGTCGCCGGTGGACTCTTCTTCCGCCACCTGAAGCGCGGCTTCGCCGACGTATTGTAAGCGGCTACTGTTCGTCCGCTGTCGGCCCGTACACCCCTGGCACCGGGACATCGTTCAAGCGCAAGTAAACCCCGAGTTGCGCGCGATGATGAATGGTGTGGTTCATCACGAAGGTGCGGATGACCGCGACCTTCGGCATCGTCATAATGGTTTTGCCGCCGGCCATCAACGTCCAGGGCGCGAGCATGGCGCTGTCATCGGCAGCCGCTAAAGCAGCCCGCGCCTGCGCGACACTTTTGTCGAACGCCGCTAGCAGATCTTTGTTCGATGCGAACGTCGGCGTCACGTACGGCGGCGCACCGGGCGGAGCATAGTCGAACGAGTCGGTCTGCAATGTGAGACCCGCCCAATCCGGCATATTCGCGATGTGCGCGGTCAAAGCGGCGAATGTGGACGACTTGGCATGCGGCTTCCAATCGCCTTTGCCTTCGGGCACGCGCTCCAGCACCTTGCGCGTGTTGGCCATCTCTTGATCGAATTCCGGGAGAAGACTGTCGCTGATTTTCATTAGGGTTCCTCTTTAGGGAGAATGAACTGCTCAGGCAATCTTAGGCGAAGATTTGGCGAAATGTCAAGGCCGAAATTTTCGAGCGACGGCTCACGCCGCGTTGGACGTCGCAGCCGTCTCATTACCCTGGTAATATAAAAGCATGCCCATCGCACGCTCCAGGATTACAGCACAAGGCCAGATTTCCGTCCCTGCCGACGTCCGTCAAAAGCTCGGCATCGGTCCAGGCTCAATCTTGGAATGGGAGCAGGAAGGTGACAAAATCGTTGTCCGGCGCGCCGGCCGGTTCAGTTTTGAGGATATCCATCGAAAGCTCTTCGGGACACGCACGCCGAAGAAGCGAACCATCGACGAGATGAAGGACGGTATCGGCGAGTACGTGCGCGAGCGCTATGCGCGCGATTGATACCAACATCCTCATCCGGCTAATCGTTCGCGATAATACTGAGCAAGCGGCTTCCGCCGAGGCTTTTGTTCGCGGTGGCGCCTGGGCGTCGATGCTCGTAGTGGCCGAGGCAACGTGGGCGCTCGCGACAGTCTACGAGTTCGGTGCTAAGGACCTGGCCACTTCAATCGAGATGTTGCTCGATCATCGCGACGTGGTCCTCCAAGACCCGGAGGCCGTCGCTGACGCGCTAGAACTGTTCCGCGCAAAGCCCGCGCTCGGTTTCTCCGATTGCCTGATGCTCAGCCTCGCCCGCAAAGCCGGTCATCTCCCGCTCGGCACCTTCGACCGAAATCTCGCCCGCGCCCCTGGCGTGCAAAAGCTCTAGTCACGCCATCCGCCGACTCGAATCTCCCCGTCCCTCAACCACTTACCCGCCCCGCTCCCCGCCAGCTCCATCGCCCTCTGCTAGGCTCGAACCAAATCACATGACCACGTCCCCGCCGACCAGCAATCTCCGCCGCGCGCTGTCATCCCGCCCAGCCACAGCGTCCGTTTCCGGGACGCAATTTCGCCCACCCTGTGCAAAACTCGCGACTTTATCCCGAAATCTCCCACCAAGGCAATCATTTACGAAAAATTCACCAGCAAACAAAATAAACACCCCGTTTGCGCCACCTAATTCGGAAGCGCATCCGGGGTGAATTCAATCAAATGCGTTTAGGTCTTATCCGCGTTTATCTGCGTTTATCGGCGGCTAAATGTCTTCTAATTCGCCGACCCCGCCCGGCCCCACAGCTTCTGTGACGCGATTCGCGCCCCATCGGCCAGCGACTTCAGCTTCAGCCACGTAATATCCGGATACACCGCCCCGAACCCGGCAAACGTCCCGAACCCGCAATCGGTGCCTGCAATCAGCTGTTCGCGCCCCACAATCTCGGCATAGCGCACAATCCGCTGCGCCACCAGATCGGGATGCTCCACATAATTCGTATTCGACCCAATTACGCCCGGCACCAGCACCTTATCCTGCGGCAGCTTGATCGTCTTCCACAGCTCCCACTCGTGCTCATGCCGCGGATTCGCGCCCTCAATCAACAGCGCCTCCGGCTTCGCCTTCAAAGCCACCGGCAAAATCTTGAACCCCGGAATATCACGCGTATGCGGACCCTCATAATTCCCCCAACACACGTGCATCCGCGTCCGATCGGCCGGCACATTCGCCAGCGCGTGATTCATCGCCTCCACCTGCAACTCCGCGTTCTTCAGAAACTCGTCATCGTCCACGCCGCGGAACTTGATGTGCCGCCCCATCGCCAAATCCGGACAATCCACCGAAAGAATCAGCCCCGCGTTCACGATGGTCTCGTACTCGTTCCGCATCGCCTCCGCCAGCGCTTCCAAATAAGCCTCGTGCGTCGGATAATATTCGTTCGGCTGGAACACCGCGATCGTCCCCGGCGACGCCGCCGTCATAAACCCATCGGTCACTTTCGCCTTCGACAGCGCATCTTTAAACCGCGCGATGTCCTGGTGCAGCGGCTCCAGACTCTTCACCTTGATCGGACCTTTGCAAACCGGCCGGATGTACTTCGGCGTCGCACCCGACGCGGCAATCCGATCGCGATACGCCGGATAATCGTCCAAATCCTGCGGCGTCGCGCGCGGCACCTGACCCGGCTCAAAACCAGTCAGCCGATGCCGAATGTAGGTGGCGTAGCTAATCTTTCCCATCTCGCCATCACTGACGATATCCACGCCCGCAGCACTTTGTTTGTTGACGGCATCCGCCACCGCGCCGCGAATCGTCGCATCAAACTTTGCGGCATCCACAGCTTCGCCGCGATCCTGCGCGAACAAGAGGTCGACCACTTCCTGCGGCCTGGGCAGGCTACCGACATGGGTCGTAAGAATGCGGTCGGTACTCTTCATCTGTATGTGTTTCTCCCTTTGTGTAAGCTTGGTGACTCAACGAGTCCCGTACGAGCATATCACGGTGCCGCGAGGTGAAATCGCAGCCAATTGCCCTTGCCACAACCCTATAGATGCTATATACGTTCGCGGTTCCAGTTGGCCAGGAACGATTCCGACGCCAGCTCTTCGAGCATCGCGGCTTCCTCGTACTTCCACTCGCGCAACCTGCGATCTTTCAACTCTTCCAGCAGCCGTACCCGTCGCTTGGCCTCGCCGTATTTCTTCCGCTGCACGCCCAAATCGCGACCGACACGCAGCAGTTGGTGCCCGAGATTCTCCGCCGTCCGCCGCAGCCGCAGCCCACACGCGTTGAGAGTTCGGAAATCGTCCCCGCTCAGATTGGGCATCGACCCGAGCGATGAAATGAGCTTCGATCGCTCGGCGCTCACGTCGGCCAGCACGGATTGCAGATGCAGTTGTTCCTGTACTAGTTGCTTGAGCTTCGCCTCTTCGGCCGCCAATTCCACGGACCGCCAGCGCAACACTCGTTCCAGGGAGAATTCGAAGCGCGCCATGCTATCCGAGCGACGCCGCCAGCTTTTCCAGCTTCGCCAATGTCTCCGGAAGCGGGCAGAAACTTTGCGCGTCTTGTCTCAAGAATTCGATGATCTCCGGCCGCCAACGGATGGCCGCGTCCAGCTTTTGATTCGTGCCCGCCACATAAGCGCCCAATTGGATCAAGTCCTGCGAATCGTGATACAGCGCCAGCGCCTCGCGCAGCTTTTGCAGGTTCGCGCGCTGCTCGGGCGATGCGATCTTGGAGGTCAACCGGCTTATCGACTGGCGAATGTCAATGGCTGGATAATGCCCCCCCACCGCCAAATCGCGGGACAGAATGAAATGCCCGTCCAGAATGCCGCGCACCGCGTCGCAAATCGGTTCGTTGAAATCGTCGCCCTCCACCAACACCGTGAAGAAACCCGTGATCGAACCTTTCTTGAAATGGCCCGACCGCTCGAAGATTTTCGGCAGCAGCGCGAATACCGACGGAGTGTAGCCTTTTTGGCTGGGCGGTTCGCCGGCCGCCAATCCGATCTCGCGCTGCGCCATCGCCAACCGTGTCACCGAATCCACAACCAGCAGCACGTTCTTGCCTTGATCGCGAAAATACTCGGCTACTGCCAGAGCCACGAAACACGCGCGGATGCGCAGTGGCGCCGGACGGTCCGAAGTCGCCACCACAACCACCGAGCGGCTGCGCCCTTCCGGCCCAAGTTCGTTTTCGAGAAACGCCCGCACTTCGCGATTGCGTTCGCCCACCAGCGCGATCACGCTGACATCCGCGTCATTATGCCGCGACATCATGCCGAGTAACGTGCTCTTGCCGACGCCGCTGCCTCCAAAGATCCCGACGCGTTGTCCTTTGCCGCAGGGCAGCAAGCCATCGATGGCGCGAATTCCCGTCACCAGCGGTTCAGTGATGTGCTCGCGCTCCAAGGGCTGCGGAGCCGCGGCGTACAAAGGGTAGGATGTTGTCGCCCGAATCGCCGGCCCATCGTCCATCGGCCGTCCGAAACCATCCAGTACGCGGCCCAGCAGTCCGGGGCCTACACGCAGCAACGCGTCATCCCTACGGGCAATCACCTTGTCCCCTGGTTGCAAGCCGTCCATTTCCTCAAGCGGCATCGACAACACGCGCTCGTTGCGAAAGCCGATCACTTGCGATCGCACCGATCGTCCGGAAGCCGTGCGTACTTCCACAAAGTCGCCAATCGAGACCACGGGGCCGCGCGAAGCGATCAACAGCCCAGCCATTTCGGTCACTTCGCCGATCCACGGCAGCACTTCGATGCCAGACAACTCAGGAATTAGCTGACCGATCGTACTCGCGGGCATTGCGCTCATCGCTCCAACCGATCGATCAGCCCGCGTTCGATTTCACGCAACTGCGTTTCCACCGACGCATCCAGCGTGCCCTGCGAAGTCTCGAAGAAAACTTCGGCCGGCTTCAAACTGGGATCAGGCGCGAGCACCAGATTCTTGGGCGATCCGCTTTGCTCCAGTGCTTTGCGAACCAACCCTTCCAGCGCCGGATGCATGCGCACGCGGTTGATCTCGCGCGATTGCAGTTTGGAAAATGCAGCTTGCACGAGTCCACTCAGCGCGTCCGGATCGATGGCCACTTCGCGATGAATCACGCGCGCTGCAATGGAAATCGCCAAATGCACCAGATCCTGGGTGGCTTCTTCGCGAATTGTCTCACGCAAGCGGGCCAGCGTTTCCAGCGTTTCGGCCAGGCCTTGCACCGCCGGACGAAACTGCTCTTCGGCCTGCTGCCGTCCAGTTGCCAGCCCCTCGGCAAAAGCTTCGCGACGGGCTTGATCCAATTTCCGCGACGCTTCGCGTTCCGAATCCACCTGGCTGCCGCGCGCCTTGCTATCCTTCGCCGTTACCGTCCGCCACAAAATCGGCGCAGCTTCCGAAGGTTGATCGTTGCCTAAGATCTTAGACGACATACTCGCTGCCCCCGCCTCCCTTGAGGCTGAGCACGCCTTCGCTTTCCAGTTGCCGCACCACTTCCAGAATCTGCTGCTGCGCGCCTTCCACGTCGCGGATGCGCACCGGACCGGCCGCTTCCATGTCTTCGCGCAGCATCTCGGCGCCGCGCATGGACATGCACTGGAGGAACTGATTCTTCAACTGATCGCTGGTGCCTTTGAGCGCCACCACCAGCAGCTTGCGATCCACTTTCGCCACCACTTCCTTCATCGCCATCGCGTCGATCAGGAGCAGATCGTCGAACGTGAACATGAAGTGCCGGATGGCGTCCACCAGTGGCTGTTCTTCGCTCAGGCTGCCGAGGATTTCCTCGCTCATGGTTCCATCCATGCGATTCAAGATCTCGGCCACCGAGCGCGGCCCGCCGTGCGACTCCATTTTCACTTCACCCAGCGATCGCAACTTTTCGCTGATCACTACCGAGACGCGCGCCACTACATCAGGCGACACGCGATCCAGTTGAGCGATCCTCAAGATCACATCCGAGCGCAGCGGCATCGGCAGATTCGCCAACAACGACGCGGCTTGCGACGACGCCAGGTACGAAAGTATCAGCGCGATAGTCTGCGGATGCTCGCTCACGATGAAGCGGCTGAGCTGATTCGGATCGGCCTTCTGTAGCGATTCCAGATTCTTATTCAGTTTGCCGCCGCCCTTGGGAAGATGCTCCGCGATGCGCTTGGCGCCTTCCGCTCCGAAGGCGTTGGCGAGCACTTTCTTGGCGTATTCGAAGCCCCCGCGGCCGCCGCCACCGGCCCCCGTCATTTGGCAGAACTCTTCGAGGACCGCCTCGGTCTGGCTGGGCGTCACCTTCTCCAGCCGCGCAATCGCCTTGCTCACCGCTTTCACTTCTTCTTCGTTCAACTGCTTCATCAGCTCGCCGCCCACTTTATCGCCCAAAGCGACGATCAAGATGGCGGCCTTCTGCGGCCCTGTGATTTTTGTGGTTGCGATTTCCGTCGTCGGCATCTATTAACTGCTCTCTTCTTCCGACAGCCAGCCGCGCAGAATGCCGGCCCAGGCTTCAGGATTGTTGCGGCTGTTCTCTTGCAGTTGATTGAGCAGCACTTCGGTTCGCGACGGCATTAGCGCAGGCAATGGTGTTCCCATGGGAGGCGCGTTCATCGCTGTGCCACCGCCCATGGGCGCTGCTGGAAGTCCGACATAGGCGTCGGCCACAGGCAATGCCTGCTGCACGTCGGCGCGCCCGCCGCCCTTCTTGCCGCCCGCCATCTTTACGATGCCGAAGACGATCAACCCAATCACGACTACGGCACCGCCAATCGATCCGTACATCAACGCCGGCTTCTTCTTCAGCGTTTCGATGGAGAACACCTCGTCGGGTTTCTTCTGCGCGCCCGGCGCACCCGGCGATCCAAGGTCCATGTTGAGACCCGAGTCAAACGGCAGCGCCTCCACAGTGAGCTGATCGCCGCGCGTCATGTCCAAGCCAACCAAAGTTCCCACCAGAGTTTGAATGGCTTTGAGCTTTTCGGCGTCGGGAGGAATCACCACGCGATGCGCCTGCGCGCCTTGCCCTTCCATCTTTGATCCCTGATCCACCAGCACCGCGATGGACAGCCGTTTGATGGCGCCTTGCGGGAGTTTCAGATGCTTGGTCACGCGGCTGGATTGATAGGTGATGCTTTCCGAACGCCGCGTGGTCGAACTCGTATTTCCGCCCGGTTTTGGCGCGGCTTGCGCTTGAGCGTCGTTTTTCTGCCCCGGCTGGGCGGGCTGTGTAGCGGCAGGCGGATTCGTGCCAGCGTTTTGTTGCGGCGCAAGATTGGCCGCCGTTCCCGGAGCGCTCGGCAACGTGCGCGTAACGCCGCTCGAATCTTCCGTCTTCTGCGAGCTCAGCATTACGGACTTGCTGGGATCGAACGTCTCCTCGCTCTGCTCGCCGCTGGTCATGTCGATGTCGGCCGATACGCCGGTACGAAACTTGTCGGCGCCCAGCAGCGGCTCGAGCGTGTTGTTGATCTTCGCGGCCAGGTCGTGCTCGATGGCTTGCTTATATTCGAGCACTGCTTCGCTCGCCTGCTCGGTGTCCGGCAGCCCATCACGGCGCGGACGGCTGAGCAACGTTCCGTTCATATCCACCACCGAAACCAACTCGGGCGTTAAACCTTCCACCGCGCTCGACACCAGGTTGGTGATCGCGACCACATTGGTCGACGACAATCGCGTTCCCGGCCGCAGCCCGACCAGCACGCTGGCCTTGGCGGATTCACGCGCGTCGCTGAACACCGAATCCTTCGGCAGCGTCACATGCACGCGCGCTTGCTGGACGTCCGAGATCGCCATCACGGATCGTTCCAGTTCTCCTTCCAGCGCCCGCCGGTAATTCACATGCTCTGCGAAATCCGTGATCCCGAAATTCGTCTTGTCGAAGATTTCGAATCCGATGCGCCCCGTTTTGGGCAAGCCCGATCCGGCCATTTGCAACCGCAGCTCGGGGACTTTGTCCTCGGGCGCCATGATTTCGGTTCCGCTGCTGCTGATTTTGAAATCGACGCCGGCTTCGCGTAGCTTCTGCACGATGGCGCTCGCGTCTTCCGGAGCCAATCCGGTGTAGAGAGGTCGCATCCCGCTCTCGCGCTGCCAGCGCGAAAGGCCCATCACCGCGCCGACCACGGCGATAGCGGCGATGATGATGCTCACCAGCTGACGCGGTGTGAGCGCTCCGAGAAGTTTCTTGGCTTGATCCATTTTCTTGGGCTAAGGGCAACCAGGTGAGCAGCGCGGGAGCGTCACACTTGCATCCGCATGATCTCCTGGTAAGCCGAAACCGCCTTGTTCCTTACCTGCAGGAACAAGTTGAACTGCAGGTCCGCCCGCTGCGTCGCCAACGCCACAGAGTGCAATTCCTCGTCGCCGCCATTCAAGAAACTCTGGACCGCTTGATTGGCCTGCGCCTGCGATTTTTCGACGGGTGCAATCATTCCCTCCAGCATCGATTGAAACGCGCCGGTGCCACCGGCCGAACTCGCCGCGCCCGCCGCCGCGGTTTGCGGCAGGCTGATCATTTGAACTGGAGTAATTGGCGATGACATGTTTAGCGGAACAGATCGAGAGATTTGTTGATCATGTCTTTCACTGCCGAGATCGCCGCCACATTCGCTTCATAGCCTCGCGAAGCGCCCAGCAGGTCCACCATGTCTTCGGCCGGATTGATCTTCGGGAAAGCTACGTAGCCGTCTTTGTTGGCGTCGGGATGCCCGGGTTGGTAGCGCATTTCGGGCGGGCTGTTGTCCACCGAGATTTCGCTCACGGCCACTCCGGAAAGATTCGAACCGAGCGCGGCATCCATTGCCGAGGAAAACGAACCCATCCCGCCGTCTTCGGTGAACACCACGTCTTTTCTGCGATACGGACCGCCCTCGGGCGTGCGCGTGGTTTCCGAGTTGGCCAGATTTTCCACTAGTACTTCGGTTCGCGCGCGCTGCGCCGCCATTCCCGACGCGCTAACCTCGATGCTCGAAAACAGACTCACGAGCTTTGGCCTCCCCCTTCGATGGCGGTGCGGATGGTGGAAAGCTCGGAATGAGCGAGACTCGATGCCACGCTGAAGCGCAATGCGTTTTCGGCCAGCAGGCGCGCTTCGCGATCCACGTCCACGTTGTTGCCGTCATTCTTATTCCTGAGGCCGGATACTTCGACGACATTCAACTTGCCCCCGGACATTTGATTGGCGAGCTCGTCGCGAAAATCGATGTCCTTGGTCTGGTAGCCGGGCGTGTCGGCATTGGCGATGTTGGACGCAACCAGCTTCTGGCGGGCGCTCACCAGATTCATGTACTGCTCGATGCTCGCGCCGACATTCTCCAGCATGTGGCCATCGGATTGCAATCCGGGTGCCACGAGCGATGGCTGAATTTTCATTCAGTTGGAAACGCGCAGCGTTGTAAATCAGTCGGGGAGCGTTGAGATCTCGACGGTGAACGCAGCGAACGCGGAGCCTATTTGGAAAAATCCCTAAATTGGTCTGATCAGCACCGCATGCCTATCGAACCATCGGACAATCACCGGTTTGATGATCGGCGATCTGGAATCGCAGGAACTCATGCACGGCATTCAGCGCCGGTTGATTGTCAGCGCTGATGGTGATCTTGGCGCCACTCGGCGTCTCTTGCAGATCCCAGTGGAGCTGGTCCCGTTGCTTCGACATGACGGCGGTTCCAGGAACATCTTTACGCGCGTGTACCAGCATGGGGACGTTGAAATTTCCCGCCGCGAACATCTGTGCGATGTGGTGGAAATGGTCGCGAATCTCATCGCGGCTGGCGGTGTCCTTCACATCGTTCACGCGGACTTCGATCGTGCCCCCGTCTTCAGTCAGCGTGAAGTGATGGGTCGTTTTCTCATGCGAGAATCCCATCTCGTGATCGCCTCGCGTGTTCAACTCGGAAGCGTGGTCGTGTTGGGCGAACATCAACCCGGATGAAAGGAGCAGGTAGAGCACCAGGTATTTGGTCATGAATCCAAAGACGAACGGCTAGCGGAATCGTCACGGATCCCGATCAACTGCAAGCTGGCGGACTATAATGCCGCGGATTTAAGGTAATTCGCGCGTGCCGCGAGATAGCGGTTCGCCATCCCGATCGCCGCTAAATGCTGGCTCGCCATGGCATGGTGCATGATGGCCACGTCGCGGGCCCAGGTGAGCAACTCGCGAGACTGCTTCGGCAGCGGCGAAGAGACCCGTTCGGCCGCGGACATCAGCGTCCATTGGCGCGCCACCTCTTGGGTGTATTGTTCGGCCAGGCGACCGGCCCTTTCGTGCTCGTTGCCGAGCACTGCGGCGCGAAGTTCGCTCGCTAAATCAGCCAGCGCTTTGGGCATTGGGATTATTGCTCGTGTCGTACTGGAAGAGCCCTTGCAGCAGCGTGTTCTGTTGCTGCAACTGGGCGATGAGCGCATTGGCCTGCGCCATTTGGGTCTGCAGATTGGTCTGGAGCAGGGTGAGCTGCGCCTGGTCGTTGTTGATCTGGTTCTGATCGTTCTGATTTTCGCTCTGGAACGTCTGGGTTTCGGATGCAACCAGGCCGCTGGTTGGATCGGTTATGTTATTCAGCGCATTGTTGGCGAATTGCAGAAACCCGCTGCTGTTCGGATCGCCCAGGAACGATAGCGCGTCGTTGATTTGCGATTGAGTCAACCCAGACACCGCCGACGAATCAAATGTCAGCGTGCCTTGCTGCGTAAACTCGACGCCTAACTGCGCCAGCGATGTGATTGATCCACCGGATCCCGCATAGCTGATCATTTGCGTCAGCGCTTGTTGCATGGCGAGCACCGTGCTGTCGCCAGTGAGCGCGCCGCCGCTCTGTCCGAAATTCTTTTGCAGTTCAGTGAACGCCGCGTTGTAGGCGGTGACGAACGAGGATAGCTCGCTCGACACGGAGCCCAGGCTCGAGGCAACAGTAACCGTGGTGGAACCCGTAGCCAAGAGGTTCACATTCAAGCCCGGTGCAACCGTCACCGTCGAAGAATCGGTCGTGATTCCCCCGGGCGGTTGTCCGTTGACGGTGTAGGAACCGTCGGTGCCGGCGGTCAAAGTGCCCAAGAGATTATTTGTTCCGTCGTTCAATTGCAGCGGAACGTCGCCGAGCGCGGTGCTTTGCAGCGCTAACTGATAGGACGGCGCTTCGGGCGAACCCAAGTTCACGACCACGGCCGTCACCGGAGCGCCGCTGGCATTGATGGCTGAGGCCAGGGCATTCAGGTTATTCGTGGCGAGCGAAATATTGTACGTGGACGTCCCCACTGTCAGGGTGAAGGTGCTGCTGGAGCTGATGTTTTGGGTGGTGGGATCGGTAACGGTAGTCCCTCCGGTGCTTTGGGCGCTGGAGGTGGAACCAGGCGCTAGTACGTCGATCGCATAGGTGCCGGGCAGCGGAGTGCCGGTGACACTGGCCGAAACGATCGACGAATCGCCGACGCTAGCCTGCAGTGCGTTACTGCCCGTTCCCGACGAAATCCCCTGGAGCGCGGTTTGCAAGCTGTTAAACAGAGATCCAAGGGTATTAAGTTCGGTGGTCTTGCTGCTGATAGTGGACTGATCGGCCTGCAACGTCTGCATGGGCAACGAGGCGATCTCGATCGCCCGGTTGACCGAAGCTTGCAGATCCGAGGCGAAGGTGCTCGATCCGGTGGTGCTGGTCTGCGGCGCGAGCGTTGCGAGGGCGTTGCTGACCGTGCTGTTGACCGAGCTCATGACGAACCTCTTAACGAAAAACGATAACGGGCCTTTCTCGAGGAAGATCGGCCCGCTTCGCCGCTATCTTTAGACTTGCGAGTTACTGCAACAGCTTCAGGAGCGCTTCGGGCATCGAGTTGGCTTGCGCCAGAGCAGCGATGGAAGATTGCTGCAGGGTCTGCGCCTTGGCCAAGTTGGCTGCCTCGGCCGCGATGTTGGCATCCTTAATGGAGGATTCCGAAGCCGTCAGATTGGTGATCTGGGAGTTGGCGAGGTTGGTGGCGTAATTGAGCAGGTTTTCGCCCGCGCCGACCTTGCCCTGCACCGTGCCCAACGTGCTAATCGCGCCCTGAATCGCTGTCAGCGCGGTAGCCGCATCGCCCGCATTCAGAACGTCGGACGTGCTCAAGCCGAGGCCAAAGGAATCCACGCCGTTTCCGCCGGCGCCACCATTGCTGGTCAGATCGATGGTGACCTGGTCGTCGGTCGCGGTGTTCGCATCGCCGCCACCGATGAAGACGGCCAGCGGGTTGGTGTTGTACTGCGACGCACCAATCGTTCCGCTGGTGGTCACGGTGCCGGTGCCGCCGGAGGCCGTGGTGCTGGCCAGTCCGATGTTGCCGGCCTGGCGCGTGATTTCCGTCAGCACCGATTGGAACTCGTTGTTCAAGGTGGTGTAGCTGCCCGAAAACGTTCCGCTCGCGCCCTCGGTAGCCAAGGTCTGCAACCGATCCAGGAGGTTGGAAATGTTGCTCAACCCGCCATCGATAATCTGCAGCGTGCTGCTGCCATTGGCGGCGTTGATGACGCCCTGTTGGAGTTCGGCAACTTGAGCTTGCAATCCGTTGGCAACCGCGAGACCAGCAGCATCATCACCCGAGTTGTTGATGCGGTAGCCGGAGGTCAACTGCTGAATCGTGTTGCTTTCGAAGTTCTGGTTGTTGTTGAGTTGTTCTTGCGCGAACAGCGACGTGACGTTAGTTTGAAGTGAGATCATATTTATCCTCTTTCGTCCTTTACTCGGCTCTCGCCGGATCACGCCATTGTCGAGCGTGCAGTACTCTTGTCGATCACCCTGCCTGGATTTTCAAGGTTTTTTTGGTTTTTTTGCAGTCTGGCCGGATACCGTCGAAAGATCGACACCGTCGGTACAAGGAAGGCATTACGGGCCCCAGGCGCCTCACGGGCGGTGTGGAGCATACGGGCTAGGTTTGGAGTTCGAGGCCGGATCGTCGGGCCGCACTTTCAGGGCATTCATAATGACAATGTCCACTCGGCGGTTGCGCGCGCGGCCTTCGGGCGTGTCATTGGAATCGATGGGAAAGGTATCGGCGCGGCCGACCACAGAGAAGCGCTCGATCGGCAGCTGAAAGTTTCCGCACATCGTTTCGAGCACTGCAATCGAGCGCGCGCAGGATAGTTCCCAGTTGCTCTTGAAGCGCGTATTGTGAATCGGGATCGAGTCGGTGTGGCCTTCCAGTTGAATGGAATTGGGAAGAGCGCGGATCACCTCGGCCATCTTTTGCATGGCGGGAAGGGTGGATGGGTCGAGCGCATCCTCACCGGATGGAAAGAAGGCCGACTGGCGCAGGCTGATCACCAGGCCGCGCGGTTCGAGGTGGATTTCGATCTTGCCTTCGCGGACCTCTTTTTCCAGCTCTTTATTCAGGCGATCAAGCGACGGCATAAGTTCGATCACCTCTTCCGACGGCGCCTCGCGAGTGCCGCGCTGCACACCGCCGGGGCCCTTCATCATCGCGTTTCCTTGTCCCTTGTCGTCGACCGTGCCCCCGAGCACTTTGGCGACGGCCGGGGGGATGCTGATGGAGCCGCCATGGTCGAGCGCCTTCTCCACGGCTTCCGAGACTTGTTTGGCGCGCGCTTTGTCGGTTTGCGAAGAGGCGAACATCACCACGAAGAATGCGAACAGCAGGGTGATGAAGTCGGCGTAGGAGACCAGCCAGCGTTCGTGATTCTCAGGCTCGTGGGAGTCGTGTTTTTTCGCCATGACGTCGCGGTTTTTCCAGGCGTGGTCTAGCCTTCGGCGGCAGCGGCGCGCGCAGCTCCCCGCACTGAACTGGTCTTAGCCTGCTTGCCGGTCTGGCCTTCGGCGAAGGCTTCCAATTTTACGCGGATCAGTTTCGGATTCATGCCCTCCACGATGCTGCACACGCCTTCGAGCATGAGTTCCTTCACATGCAGGCTATCCCGCAAGCGGGCTTTGATTTTGTTGCCGGCGGGCAAAAAGAACAGGTTGGCGGAGGCCACTCCATATACGGTGGCTACGAATGCCACGGCGATTCCTCGGCCGACCTCTTCGATGTTTTCCAGGTGCTTCATCACCTGAATCAAGCCCAGCACCGCTCCGATGATTCCGATAGTGGGCGCGTATCCGCCGGCCGATTCGTACACTTTGGCGATGGCCTCGCCGCCGCGCTGCCGCATGGCGAGATCCAGCTCCATCATGGCTCGCAGTTCCTGCAGGTCGGTGCCGTCCACGCTTAATGAGAGGGCTTTGCGCAGGAACGGATCGGCGATGTTGGGCAGATCGGCTTCGAGCGACATGATGCTGTTCTTGCGCGCCTTGGTGGCGTAGGCGATGATCTCTTCAATCACTTCCTGGGGATCTTCCTCTTCCTCGAAAAAGACGTTGCCCAGATATTTCGCGGCGCGGATCAGGGTCTTGAGCGGCGTGGTCACCATGACGGCGCCGATGGTGCCGCCGAGCACGATCATCAACGCGGTGACTTGCGCGATGTCGGTGAGCTTGCCGCCCTCGATCACGAGGCCGCCGAGGATGCAGCCGGCGGCTAGAGCCAGGCCGCCGAGAGTGGCGAAGTCCGGCCGGGTGGATGGTTTTCTAGATGCCATGCGGTTCCTTGTGTTCCGGCTCCCTTACGGTCGCCGCTCGGTTGGTCGCGGCTCGGTTAGCGCGCAAGCACGGCTCCATCGGACTGCGGGGCGGACTTCATCGGGCAATTCGCCCCCGCCATGATCGCCCTGCGGAATTCCAGGACCTTGTCGACAATCTCCTCGGCGGACTCAAGCACCAGGAACTTCTGGCCATTAGTCAGAGCCACCACCGTATCAGCGGCGCCTTCGACATGCTCGATGAGATCCGCATTGACGATGAGTGGAACGCGGTTCAGCCTAGTCAACTTGATCATAAGGCTCCCCTTCGGGAGGCTCCTCTCCGGGCGGTCCTTTCAGGATATGGCGGCTCACTCATCTATCGTCACCTCCGGGGCAAACGTTTACGACTTATTTGGAGCGCTAGGCGCGGGTTAAGTGCCGGACAATAAAGTGTTTGGGCACCTCAGCCGATGCTAGGAGAAGGTTTAGCCTCAATCATGGAATCGAATTGGACCAAGGCCGAATTCAGGACAAAGGGCAAGCTGCAGGGGGTGCCGGGCGAGCTGGTGCGCCTGGCCAATGAGACCCTGGCGCGAGAGCTTACGATCAGTCTTTCGGCTTTTCTGCGGACCTCTATCACGGCCACGTACCTGGGCGGGGGCGAGATCCCATACGGCGAATTCCCGGTGAGCGAAATCCAGTGTTTCGGGTCGGCGCTGGCGCGTCCGGAGGACCGGAAGCTGCTGGTGGTGATGCAACATTCCGTGCTGCTGCCGCTGGTGGGGATCGCGCTGGGAGCTAAGGCTGGGACTTTCGGAACCGAGGAACGCAAACCGACCGAGATCGAACTGCAAGTAGTGAGCCTGTTATACCGGTTGATTCTCTCGGACGCGTACCGGAATTGGGCGACGTTGACGCAGTCGCCGCTCGAAACCGTGTCGCTCGAATTCGACCCGGCGCCTGCGCGGATTCTGGCGCCGACCGAGCCGGTTTTCGCGGCCCGTTTCGAGATCGCTGTAGGCGAGCAGACCGGGCAACTTACGCTCCTGACGCCGCCGGAGCTGTTCATAACTGTGCTGGCGGAAGATGAAGATCCGGCGCATCGCGAGCAGCCGGAGCCGGCGACGATCGAAGCCACATTGGACATGCTGATGGCCGGGCAAGTGGCGATCAGCGTCTGGCTGGACGGAGCGCAAATGCGGTTGGGCGATCTTTTGCGCCTCCAGGAAGGGCAAATCGTGCGGCTGGATCATCCGGTGGAGCGGCGCGCGGTGTGCGCACTCAACGGCCAAACCAGTTTCAGCGGACAGATTGTCAGCACGGGACAGCGCCGAGCTTTCCAGGTGGAAGAGTTTATCCGCTAACCCAAAATCCCAGCCGGGTGGGCGAGATGTTCCAGGAGCCGCACCGCGCCGGTCTGCGGCCGCGGCCCGTTTTCGATGGATTCCACTGCCCCCTGCAAAGCTTCCCGGCGTTCCATTTCGAAAGTGCTGGAACAATCCATTTGGGCTGTTCGCCGGCGGGCGTTCTGGATCGCGTGTTCGAGATTGTCTCCGGTCTTCCAGGCGGCTAAGATCCGCCCGGCGACTTGCGAGACACCTTCGTATTGAGCTTGCATGGGCTGCGGCATGTGATCGTATCGAAGATCCGGCGGCGGGATTGAAACAAACTGGGCGGGAAAAAGTACTTACTGGGTACTAAATAAAAAAACGGCGGCGGGGGTCAAACTGCACCCTCCCGCCGCCGGCTGGAACCAGGAAACTGTTCCGGTGTCCTGGTTAGTTGACTGCCACTGTTACGCCTGCCTGGCTGCTGACAGCGGCGGCGCCTGTGCCCACCGTGACCACTACCGGAAGGTCGCCGGCGGTAGCTTTGGTAGGAACGGTGGCATTGATTTGATACAGGCCGGTGACGGAACCGGATACCCAGCCTGCATAGGTTACAGTTGCGGCCGCGCCACCGATTGTGACGGCTGGCGAAGCGGTAAAGCAAGGAGGCAGCGTATTGGTCGCGAGGTCGGTGCCGATGAGGACCGCACCGTCCAGGGACGTGAGCGTTGCCGCAGTCTCGTAGTTGGCCACCGAAACGCAGGAGGTGGGGAACTTCGCCGCGGTTTTGCCAGCCGTGTCGGCGCCAGTGCTGTTGGGAGCGCCCAGACCGGTGGCATAGATGATCACGGTGCTTCCCGGCTTGGCTTCGTTGGTATCGCCGTTCACCGAAAAGTCGGAGTTGAGAATCGCGCCCTGTCCCTCACCTGAAGAAGACACGGTGAAGAGTCCGGGATTCGCCGCCGCCGGAGTGGCCAGGTAAGGCTGGCTGGAATTGAGGCTGTACGTGACCACGAACTGCAGCCCGGTGATGCCCGTGCCGATGATTTCGGCGGGAACCATCATGTTGATCTGATCGTTGCTGGCGAACAGCAGCGGGGCTTGTGCCAGCAAGGTGCTGCCATCCTGCTTATAGACGGCGACCGAGAGGGCATGGCCGTTCGTGGTGAGGCTGGTCGGATAAACGGAATTGGTGGTAGTGGCGACAACCGGTGTGCCGGCGGTCGGTCCAAAGTTTGCGCCCCAAACGGTGACCATCTCATAGGGTGCAAACTTCGGTGTCGCGCCAGTGGCAGGCGCAATCACGGCTGCGCCATCGGTGATCGCATTGACAATCGGGTCGGTGGTGACGTTCAAGGTTGCGGTCACCGCGGTTTCACCGCCGATGCCGTTGGTGATGCTGATGGTGATCGCCTGGGCCGCGCTGAGGATCGCTTCGCTGGTGGCGTCATCCCACGGAATGGTCAGAATCAGGTGGTTGGGGTCTACGATTGAGACTGCGCCATGTACCGGAGTTCCGTCCGAAGAAGCCACAGTCGTGAGGACCTTCAGGCCGTGGCCATAGTTGATGGACACGACGGTCGCACTAGGTGCGGCATAGAAACCAGAACCGGTAACCACAACAGTGGCGCTGCCGGCGCTGACCACCGGCGTGTAGGCCGGGAAGAGGGGGTTGGCGCTCAAAGCCGCGTTTGGCTCGGTGACGTTAATCGTGAAATTGATTTGAATGGTAGTGGGACCGGCTCCATAGCTGATGGTCACCTGGCCTTGCAGGCTGTCGCCCACGCTGGCATTCTTGAGTACGTCGCTCAGGAAATTGACGGCGAGAGGCGATCCGAAATTGTAAGCGATGCCGCTGGTTGCGCCGAGTTGGATCCAGTTCACCGTGTTGGCTGGCGTGGTGATCGCCGAACTCGCGCTGTAGGCGATCGGAGAGTCGCTCGAAAGAATATCCAAGGTCGCGCTGGGATACGTGGAGCCGTAGACCCAAGGA
This sequence comes from Bryobacterales bacterium, assembly GCA_963772905.1. Classification (GTDB taxonomy): domain Bacteria; phylum Acidobacteriota; class Terriglobia; order Bryobacterales; family Bryobacteraceae; genus Palsa-89. The sequence goes on from CAVYZD010000005.1 coordinate 253,677, forward strand.
ATGGTGATGGTAGAATTATTCGCTTCATTTGTACCGTTGTACGTCACGGTCACAGTGGAGGCGACGTCAGCCACGGCGAGCGTGACCGGAATAACCAGATCCTGATAGCCGGTGATTCGCACATGAACACTGGCGGTATAGACGCCGGCCGTCAGCGTACCAGCGGCGGCGCTGGCCTGAAATGCGACCGTCTCGGCGGGCCCGGGATTGGCAGGCACGATGGTGTTGCCGGCGGGCGTAGCGGTCAGCCAGATGGGCACGGTGCTGGGGTCGATGGAGAACAGGTCGGTTCCGGTGGGGATGGTCAAAGTGACGGTGGCCGCCGTGCCCGCGGTGGACGGCAATTGAAATTGAATCGCAACGGAGGTCGGCGAAGCGGTGGCCGGCGAGACTGGCTCCGTCTGGGCCTGCGCCAAGCCCGCACACAATAGGAGCGCGGACGAAGCGAGGAGAATCTTATTGGCAGAAAACTTAAACATGGACAGAATCCTTTCCAAGATCGTGTACGGCGTCGTTACCCCGCGCTGCTATTGATCATCCGCTTGGGTACGTTCTTCTATCGCCATTTCGGTGAAATGATTGAACGTATTTTTACGAATTTGTCAGCAATTGGCACTGCGACGCCGGAGGTACTGGGGCAGCGCGGCACGCGGATGCGGGTGGGCCGAATAAGGGCTGGCATAAACACTAAGTGAGTTTGTTGATTCGAATGATTTAGCCAATCGGCAAGTAGTCGAACAGCGTGGTGGTCGGCTTGTGGGCCTGGGCGGACATGGCGGCGTCGAGAGCGGTGGAGGCTTGCGTCACTTCGACGGCGAGCGTGGTGGCGTCGGCGTCCTGCAGCGTGCTGAGCTGAGTTTGATCCTGAGTTTGAAACTTCTGCGCCAGCGTGAGTGAAGAGCTGATTTGGTTTTCGGCAGCGCCGTAGAAGCCGGTCTGATTGTTGACGTAGTTGGCCGCGCCCTGGAGGGTGTTGACGGCTTGCGTGATGTTTGCGGGTACTCCGCTCTGAAGCGCCTGCACCAACCCATTGAGCGCCGCGAAGGCATTATTGGCGGTCGGATTGTCGCTGGAATCGCGCTGATCGAACAGGTCTTGCGCGGTCATCGAGACGGGGAAAGTCACACCCGACGGGCCGGCAACCTGTAACGTGGACTGCTGCGGTGTGACCAGACGATCGACGCCGGTGGGGCTGGAAGTGTCCACCTGATAGGACGGCGATGCGCTGGCGTCGCCGCTGAAGACATACACTCCGCCGACTTCGGTATTAGCGATGGCGACCAACTGCGACTCGATCCCTTGCACCTGGCTGGCGAGAATCTGCTGCGAGCTGCTGGAGGAAGTGTTGCTGGCGGCTTGCGTTCCCAGTGAAACCGCCTGGTTGAGCAACGAAATGGCGCTTTGAACGCCGGAGTCCGCGGCTTGCACCTGGCCCTGGATGGTGGTGAGGTTCTGGATCTCCTGATTATCCTGGCCGAGCGCGGCGCGAGTTACGAAAATATCCTGAACCGATTGCGGGGCATCGGAGGCTTGGTTGACCTTTAATCCGCTGGAAAGCTGTTCGTCCGCCTGGCTCAGATTATCCTGCAGAATATTGATCGACGCCAGGAATTGGTTGTTTGCCGCGCTTAGGCCGCTGATCATAAAATCTCCTTGGTCATCTGCGTCTCACTAGGCCGGAATCAAGTCGAGGAGCGCTTGCAAGCTCTGGTCGATCACGGTGACAACCTTGCTGGCGGCCTGGTAAGCGCCCTGGAGTTGGACCAGCCGGACAGCTTCTTCGTCGAGAGACACGCCGGAAACCTGTTGCTGCAGACTCTTGGCTTGCGCCACCAATCCGGCTTGCGCGGTGGCGCCCGTGTTCGCATTGTTGACGGCGTTTCCAACCGCGGAGACGAGCGATCCGAAATACTGCGTGAATCCCTGACCGTTGACGGGGCCGGGCGTGCTGGTGTCCAGGCCGGCGAGGGTGAGCGCCGTGCCGTTGGCGGTAAAAGGCGGCCCGGGGCTGGCGGCTGCAAGATCGGAACCGGTGATGGTGGAACTGACCGACAACGAAGAAGCGATGCCCGAGGGCGACGCCGGGTTGTAGGTGAACAGCGGGCTGCCCGATTGATAGGGCGGCGTCGAAGTGGTGGAACCTTGCGCCAGCACGTTGTTGACTGTGTCGGCTAGGCTCTGCGCCAGAGTGTTCAAACCGCCCACCTGCTGTCCGCCGCCGATGAGCGAAGGCAGCAAGGTGTTTCGAGCGTTGAGGAGCCCGGCGAGACTGCCGGAGGTGATTTCGCCAGTGATGTCGTTGCCGTCGGCGTCGAATATGCTGATGGTCGGCGAGGCGCTCGGATTTCCGCTGTTGGAGGCGGTGTTGTTTCCGGCCGAAATCGCGTTGACCTGGGTACCGATCACGAGCGGCGTCTGGTTGCCGAGAAGAACCGTGACGGTGCCGCCGATGCCCTTCAAAACCTGAATATTGGCCAGGCTCGAAAGATTTTCGAGCGTACTCTCCAGTTGCGCGCTCAACCCGGCGTCGGGCGATGCGGTTTGAGCCAGATCGGCGTTGTAAGACTGAATGGCGGCGGCATCCTGATTAATCTGGGTAACGGTGGTCTGAATATCGTTGGTGGCGCCGTTTTGGATATTGCCCAGCTGAATCGCGGCTTGCTGGAACGCGGTAGCGGTTTGCTGGGCTGCGTCGATGACGGCCGTTTGGTAGTTCGCGTTGCCCGGCTGCGTACTCCACTGGGAAAAGCTCTGGAATAGTTGATTCAGCGCGGAGGGAATCGGGCTGCTGGATGAGACGTCGAAGACGTTCTGGAGCGGCGCCAGCGTGGTCTGCAGCTGCTGATACATTCCTTGCAGAGAGAGTTGCTGTTGGACCGCCGCATCGGCGTAGGAATCGCGCGTGTCCTGGGTGACTTCGGTGACGCCGCCGGCGAGACCGCTGTTGGCCTCAAACGGCTGCGAAACCATCTCGGGAACTTGCTCGGCATAGCCGGGGCTATTGGCATTGGTGACGTTGTTCTGCGTGACATCCATGGCGCGCTCGAACTGCTGGAGCGACTGCCCGGCCGAAGTCAATGCGGAGAAGAGGCTACCCATGGTTATCCTTCCACGCTCAGTTTCTTGACCAGCACCAAAGGCGCTGCCTGGCCGCGGCTGGTATATCCTCCACGGCGGGAACGGACGGCCTGCAGCCAGCCCGAAAACAATTTGTCGGCCTCAGCGAAATAGCGTGCGAGAACGGCCACTTCGTCTTGCAGCTCTTCGACGCCGGAGCGGAATTCCTGGTCCGGTTTCGAACCGTCTTGCCGCAGGAGCGCGGCCACACAGCCGAGCTGCACTTCCACATCGCGCAGCAGTGCGGCGGATTCGTCAGCGGCTTCCATGGATGGCTGCGAGAGCAGACGCTTGACTTGGCGCATGCCCTGGCGGGCGGCCTGGAGGCACTCGCGCGCATCGCCATATTCGGTGGTCTGCTCCATAACGGTCCTGGGCGCAGGCGCGCTTAGTCCCCGGCGATGTGGGCGCTGATCAGTGCGCTGCTGATTTCTTGCGCGGAGGGGTTGTATTGATTATTCTGGATCAGCGCTTTCAGCTGCTGGACGCGGGCCGCTCGGGCATCCGATCCGGCGCTGAGCGCCTTTTGGACGAGAGTCGATGAATTGGTGAGCGATATGGAGTCGGCTCCGGAAGTTGCGCCGTTCGCCGCGGCGGCCTGGGATGCGGCGGCGTCTGTAGGTCGCGATGAAGCGGCGGTCTGGTCGAGATTTAAGCGGGAAGCGCCCGGGGCTTCATTGTTGTTGACGATCATGGCTTCCTCCCTTGTCGGGGTTCTGTATCGAACGTTTTCCCGGCATATTTAAGCTTTTTCCAGCGCCTCGGCATCGGCCGGCGAAAGTTGGACATCCTGATAGTGCCGCATGACGATGCGGTGAACCTTCACCAGCAGATCCACTTCGCCCTTCGGGAGACGCAGAGATCCGGCAATTCGCTCGGGCGACTGGCCGAGGCGATGCATTTTCAAAACCTTACTGCGCAGCGTGCTGTTCACACCGCTGGCGCCGGCGGCAGCCATACCGGGAAGAAGGGATTGACTTGGCTCCTCGATCTCCTGGAATTTGTTTTTCAGTTCAGCGATTTCGGCCGCGAGCCGTGTGGTTTCCGATTGCAGGGCGGCCTCGTGCTTGCGGACGCCGCCGCGGAGCTCGCGCACGCGCTGGCTCAGGGTGAAAAGAATCCCCAGCACGAGAGCCAGATTCGCGACGACGGTCAGATAGGGAAGCAGGGTTAGGAACATTGTTACCTCAGTTTGTCGGAGAGGCTGAGCAGATCGGACGCTCCCTCTTCGACCTCCGGCTTTTCGCCGCGCGATGCGATCTTGGTGATGCGCACGCCGTAATTTCCGGAAACGACGACGACTTCACCGTGGGCGATGACGCGATCGTTGACAATGATTTCCACCGGGTCGTCCGGCGAGCAGTCCAGTTCGACGACGGCTCCGTTCCCGAGCTCGGCGATATCGCGCAGACAGAGTTGTGTCCGGCCGAGCAGCACGCGGATGGGCAACTTCACTCCCATGAGTAGTGGCGCGGCGCTGGCTTGGCTCGAGGGCGGCGCGGATGACGGGCGCTGCGTGGTCACCTGCTCTTGCTCTTCGCCCGCAGCCGGAGGCGTTTGTGTAGTTTGTTCCTGGTCGCTCATTAGAGGATCCCTCGCGTGGCCGGCCACTTCTTAATGACGTAGGCCCGCAGCCGCAGCACCGCTTGCGATTTGAGCTGGCAGACGCGCGTGGTATGGATGCCGAGGATTTCAGCGATCTCGTGCAGATTCTGTTCTTCCTTGAAGTACAGGGTCAAGATGGTGCGCTCGAGGCGCGGCATTTTGTTTACGGCGTCGGCCAAGAGTTTTTCAAGCTCGGCGCGTTCGAGAATGCGGGCCGGAAGATTTTCCTCATCCTGGGCCACGTAGCGAAGTAGCTTGCTCTCGGTGAATCCGTCGGCGATTTCGTCGAGACTGCCCAGGCTGATGCCGCGCAGTTCGGCCAGCAGGTCCTGATACTCGGCCAGAGGAATGTGCAGCTCGCTCGCGATTTCTTCTTCGCCCGGTACGCGCTGCAGGCGCTGTTCGGCGGCCGCGATGGCAGCTTCGATTTCCTTCAGCCGTTTGCGCTTGTGCACGGGCACGCCGTCCAAGCCGCGAATGCTGTCGAGAATCGCCCCGCGGATCCGATGTTCGGCGTAGGTCTTGAGCTTCACGTTGAACTTGGCGTCGTAGCTGTCAACCGCGTTGATCAAGCCGATGACTCCGGCCGAGACGAGATCATCCAGTCCGACCGCGCCGCCGATTTTCTCGTGAATGCGCATCGCTACCCATCGCACGTGGGGCAGATTTTCCAGGATCAGGCGCTCGCGCTCATCCGGCTCCAGGGCAGGAGTGGACGTGTAGTAGCCCGCGTTCGCTAATAGATTGGAAGCCATTTATGCCGCTGAAACGGCCTCCTCGCGTTCCCGGCGGAACATGGACGCGAGCAGCGCGGATGCGCTGGCCGGTTCGAGATCCTCGGGGATATTTTGACCATTGGCGACGAACGAAAGCGGCTTATCCGCTTCGAGCGCGGTAGAGACGATCGCTCCCTGCGAATCCGTTTCGTCGAGCTTAGTAAAGAGCAGGTAATCCGGCTGGAGCGCGGCGTAATCGCGCATGGCGCGCGCCATGCTCTCGCGCTTCATGGATGCGGGCAGCACCAGGTGCACTTGCCTATTCGAGGTGCGTTCGAGGCAACCCGCGAGTTCCTTCACCTGCGCGATTTCCGACGGGCTGTAGCCGGGCGTGTCGACCAAGACGACACTCTTGATGCGGGATTCTTCGATCGCCCCGGTGAACTCCTGTACGGAATTGACCGCAGTGAATCCGACACCAATGATTCCTGCGAAGCTCCGCAACTTTTCGTGGGCGGCGACGCGGTAAGGATCCACCGAGAGAATGCGGATGGACAGGCGATTGGCCAGGCCTTCGCGAATCGCGATTTTGATGAGTGTGGTGGTTTTGCCGGCGCCGGCGGGGCCGATGAAGACGATCACCTTGCCGGTTTCGAGCGTTTGCTCGGGGAGATTCGGAGCGAAGCGCAACCGCTTCGAGACCAGCTCAGCGGCGTAGGCTTCGAGGGATAGTGCCGGGGATGATGGATCGGGCGAACGTTGATCGCGCAGGCGAACGGCGGCGGCGACCACATCGCGTGCGACGTTCCGAGACACGTCGAGCGAGACGAGCTGGCTGAACAGCTCTTCGGCATCAGGCGTGGCTTGTTCGGGAGATCGGGGGCCTTGCAGCGTGCTCTTGATTTCCTGCAATTGCGCGCGCAAGTTTTGCAATTCGCCGGAAAGATCCGCGGCGGCGGGCGCTTTGGCTCGGGGTTTGGCGCTGGCTGCACCTGCGGACTGGAGGCCGAACACGACTTCGTAAGCGCCCAGGTCGCGCGCTTCTGGCGAAGAGCGCCGCGAGGTGATCAGCATGGCATCGGGACCCAGCTCCTGGCGAGCCTCCTGGATAGCCTGCTCGACGGAAGCGGCGAAAAACGACTTAATTCGCATGGAAGCTGTAGTGTTTTCCGTCATTATCCAATCCAACCTAACGATTTCACTTTGATTTCGGGAGGCACTTCACTGTGCGACAAGACAGTGACATCGGGGAACGCGGTTTCGAGCAGTTGCTTGACGAAATAGCGAATGGACGGGTTCACCAGCACGACGGCCGACGAATCGGGCCGCTCGAGTTTGCGCGTGATGCGTCCCACCATATCACGGGCGGCTTGCGGCGGCAGGCCGAGAACGCTGTTGTGTTCGCTGTGTTCCACCACTGCTTCGACGGCGTGTTCGGCGGCGGGCTCCACCAAATAGGCGGCCAGCTCGCTTTGCTGGTTCACATGCGAGCTGATGATGGCCCGGCGAATCGCTTGCCGCACGTATTCGGTGAGCAGCACCGGGTTCTTCGTCATTTGCGCTCCTTCGCTCAAAGCCTCCAGGATGGTTACGGAGTCGCGGATCGGGACCCGCTCCCGGAGGAGATTTTGAAGCACTCTCTGGATCACGGAAAGCGATAGCATTTTTGGAACCAAATCTTCGACGACCTTCGGATTAGACTGAGCCACGCGATCGCAAAAGTTCTTGGTGTCTTGCCGGCTGAACAACTCGTGCGCGTGACGCCGCACCACTTCGGAGAGATGCGTTCCCATGACGCTGACGTCGTCGACCACGGTGTAGCCGCGGCTGCGGGCGAACGAGGCGCGATCGGCGGGAATCCATAGCGCCGCCAGATGAAAGGCCGGGTCCTTGGTGGGCGTACCTTGAACGCTGCCGTCCACGCTAGCGCTCGGAATAGCCAGCTCCTGGCCCGCGGGCATCTCGAAGCGGCCCATTTCCACGCCTTTGATGAAGAGCGTGTATTCTCGGGCGCGCAGCGATACGTTGTCGTTCACCTTCACCGGCGGCATGAAGTAGCCAAGCTGCGAAGCCAGGTTTTTGCGGATGCCGGAGATGCGCTGCAACAGCCGTGAGTTGGGACCGCCCTCCACGAGCTTCACCAGACCGAGCCCGACTTCGACCGTCAGCGGATCCACTTGCAGCAGAGCTTCGACATTTTCCTTAGCCGGTTTTTCGTCGGCCTCCGCCGAAGTTTTGACGGAAGCGTCGTTTTTCCGACGCATGTTCCAGGCGATGAAGCCGAGTCCGCCACCCAAAGCGAGAAACGGAATGGTTGGTAAACCGGGGAAAAGCGAGAGCGCGACTAGCACGCCGGCGGCAAGCAGCAATGGCTCCGACTTGCCGAAGACCTGGCTTTGAACCTGCGCGCCAAGCCGGGAGTCGGAACTGGCGCGGGTGACGATCAAGCCGCCCGAGATGGAGATCATGAGCGCGGGAATCACAGTGACCAAGCCGTCGCCGATAGTGAGGACAGTGTAGGTTTGAATAGCGGCGCCGAGATCCATCTTGTGTTGCAGGACGCCGATCAGGAATCCCGCGATGATGTTCACGCCGGTGATGATGATGCTGGCGATGGCGTCGCGCTGGGTGAAGCGGGAAGCACCGTCCATGGCGCCGTAAAATTCGGCTTCGCTCGAAAGTTCGCGGCGCCGGCGGCGGGCTTCGGTCTCATCGATGAGTCCGCCGTTCAGATCGGCATCGATGGACATTTGCTTACCGGGCATGGCATCCAAGGTGAAACGCGCGGTGACTTCGGAAATGCGCACCGAACCGTGGTTGATGACGACGTATTGGATGGCGATCAGGACGCAGAAGATGACTGCGCCGATAATGTAGTTGCCACCCACGACAAAGCTTCCGAAAGCTTCGATGACGTGGCCCGCCGCGGACGTTCCAGTATTTCCATTAAGCAGAATCAGGCGCGACGAGGAGACGTTGAGCGCGAGGCGGAACAGCGTGAGCAGCAGCAGCACGGTGGGAAAGACGCTGAACTCGACTGGGCGGCCGATATACATGGCCACCATCATCACGATCACCGACATCATGAGGTCGAGGACGATCAAGACGTCGAGCAGGAAGCTGGGCAGCGGCGTGATCAGCGCGATGACAATAAGAAGAACCGCGATGGGGACGCCGAGTTCGCCGATGCTGGACAGACCAGCGGCGGCAACTTTTGCTGCGCCTACAGGATTGAAGGCCGGCGCCGGATTACTGATGGCACGCGCTTGAGCCATGGACTGCTATGCACACACTTCCAGGGACTTGAACTTCGAAAGCAGCGTGGTACGTTTCATATGAAGCATGCTGGCGGCGCGCGCTTTGTTGCCGCCCGATTTCGCCAGCGCCCGCTCGAGCAGCCGCCGCTCGATGCCGGTCATGAGTTCTTCGAAATTGATCCCGGACTCCGGCACGTCGAGTGAAGAGAGCGAGCCGAATTCGGACGGCCGAACTTCGGCCGGAAGATCGAAATCGCCGGGATAGAGAATGGAGCGGGCGCCACTGAGCGCGGCAGCCGATTCCAGAGCGTGTTCCAGTTGGCGAACGTTGCCGGGCCACGAATACTTCATGAACATTTCCATGGCCTGCGCTGAAATGTGTTTCTTCCAGGCCGGTTCGTGTTCGGCGACCTTATCGAGGAAATGCGCGGCGAGCTCGGGAATATCGGAAGGATGCTCGCGAAGCGCAGGCATGCGGAGAGCAACCACGTTCAAGCGATAGTACAGATCCTCGCGAAAGCGCCGGTTGGCAACCGCTTCGAGCAGGTTTACATTGGATGCGGCGATCACGCGCACATCGATGGGGACCGGTTCGGAACTGCCGATGCGCTGGATCTCGCGTTCTTGCAAGACGCGCAGCAGCTTGGCCTGCAGCGGCAACGGCATTTCGCCAATTTCGTCGAGAAAGATGGTGCCACGGTGGGCTTGCTCGAACAATCCAACACGCGCGTTGACCGCGCCGGTGAAGGCTCCCTTGGTGTGGCCAAAGAGCTCGGCTTCGAGCAGATGGTCGGGAAGAGCGGCGCAATTCACCGCGACCATTCTGGACGCGGACCGGTTGCTAGCCATGTGCAATGCCCGCGCGGCGACTTCTTTACCGGTGCCGGTTTCTCCGGTAATGAGAACCGTGGAGCGCCGGTTGCCAACTAACTCGACAATTTCGATTACTTCGCGCATCGCGCTGCTGGAACCGACGAGTAAGTCGCGCCAACTGCGAGTTTGCTGCGGGGTTACATTCGATTTGACGCCGTGGTGGCGGATGGCAACGGCCAGGAGTTCACAGAGCTCCTCGGGTTTGACCGGATGCGCGACATATTGGAAAGCGCCACGCTGGGTCAGGTCGTGGGCCCTCGACACCGCGCCCGCGGGTTCGTAAATCACGATGGGGACTTTGCAGCCCTGTTCATGAATCTGCCGGAGCACCTCCGGGCCGGAATATCCGGCGATTGGTAAATGCACGAGCACGGCTTCGATCGGGTTGGCCTTCAGCGAATGGAACGCGTCCGGAAGGTTCGCTGCAAACAGTACCTGGAGTTTCTCAGGGCCATCCTTGACGAAGACGTGCTGCGTACCGGTTGCGCTTTCGTCAATCCAAAGTACAGTGTTCACACTAAACGCTCCGCTCCCAAACCGAGTTACTCATCTGACTTAGCCTTGTGGTTACAAGATCGGAGGTTCGGAGAGAAGACTTGAGGCGCGGGAGGGCTTTCTTTGGCTGTTTCCGTAAATCTTTAATGTTTATTATGCGGGTAGTGCGCCTACCCGCAAATGGGGGTGACAAAATATGTGAAAAACCCTAACGGGTGAGCGATACATAAGTCGGCAGGAAATTGTAATGACACCTTCGGACATTCGGAAAGAGTACATTTCGAGCCGCGTGTCGGCGGCGACGCCGATGGAACTGACTCGCATGCTGTACGAAGGTGCGATTCAATCGGTGCAGGAGGCGATTGCGGCGCATCGCTTAGGCGACATGATTGCGCGTGGAAACGCGGTGACCAAAGCTGTCGAAATCCTGGGCGAGCTACGATTCTCGCTACGGCGCGAGGTGAATCCGCAGTACTGCGATACCTTGGCGGGGCTGTACGGTTATTTGCAACGCAGATTGATTCAGGCGCACGCGGAAAAGTCGGAGAGCATGCTGCGAGAAGTTCAGGCACTGATCCAGACGCTGCTGGATGGGTGGATGGGCGCGATCGAGAATGTCGAGGGAAGACAAAACAGCGATGGTGAGAAGGCAGGTGAGAACCAGGCGTCGGATAGACCGGGTGTTAGCGCTTCAAATCCGTATTCGCCGGAGCCGGGGACATCTCAGAATCGGAGCTGGCAGTTTTAGAGTGGCCGCGCTCTAGATTGGCAGTCACCATTTTGGCGATGCCGAGTCCGCCGCGAGCCGCCATGGCTTGCGAGAATCCCTGCTCGGCCATGTCCATGACCAGCGATCCGCTCTGATCGTCTTTGTCATCGCCGCTAGAGAGCCATCCACCGCCGGAGGATTCGCGCGCGGACCTCAACATCTGACCGATCATCAGAGCCTCAAATTGTTTGGAAACTTCGGCGACCTTGTCGGGTTTATGGGACGATTCGCCAGCCAGCACCTGATGAAAGGTTTCGCTATCGGCACCCGCCGCGGTTTTCAGGGGTTGCAACGCAGGGCCCGTTTTCACGGGCTGCAAGGTCTGACCGCCAAGAAGCGCTGCGGGATTTAGAAGAGGAATGCCCATGTCATTAGATGACTTCGATCTCCGACTCCAAGGCGCCGGCGGCCCGCAGGCTTTGCAGAATCGCGATGATGTCGCGCGGCGTGGAACCGATGGAGCTGAGCGCGCGCACGAGTTCTTCGACGGTGGCGCCTTCCTTCAGCACAACGTTGCGTGCCTTCTCTTCCTTCACTCCGACCGAAACCTGGGGCGCCACTGTGGTTGTGCCATTCGACAGAGGGCCGGGCTGAGACACGTCGAACGTGGTTTGGATCTCCACCGTGAGATCGCCGTGCATTACAGCAACCGGGGAAACGCGAACCTCCTTGCCCATCACGATGGTGCCGGTGCGTTCGTTGATCACGACTTTCGATGGGCGATCGGTTTCAACGGTCAACACTTCCAACTGTGCGATGAACTCCGCGGTGTGCGTGGAAAAGTTGGCGGGGATTGCCACGCTGACCAGCCCTGAGTTATCGGCGTGCGCAATGGCCGGTGTATCCGGCGTGAAGTGACGATTGACGACTTCAGCGATGCGGGAGGCGGTGGTGAAATCGGCATCGTGAAGCTGGAGGCGCACCTGGTTGGTCGGCTCGATGGCGGGCGATGTGCGTTCGACGATGGCGCCGCCTGGCACTCGGCCCACGGTGGGATGATTGACGGTTTGCGTGTTACCCGCGCCACCCGCGATGAATCCGCCGGTGACCACGGGGCCTTGCGCAACCGAATAAACCTTGCCATCGATGCCGCGCAGGCTAGTCATCAGCAGCAGCCCGCCCTGCAAGCTGGCGGAATCGCCCATGGCCGCGACTGTCGCGTCGATCTGCATTCCCGATTGTGCGAATGCCGGAAGGGTCGCGGTAACCATCACGGCCGCGGTGTTCTTCACCAGGATGAGCGTCGGATTAACGGTGACTCCCATTTCCTGAAGCATGTTTGCGAGACTCTGCGCGGTGAACAGCGTTTGTTGCCTGTCGCCAGTGCCTTTTAGTCCAACGACGATGCCGTAACCGATCAACTGATTCTCGCGGACACCTTCGAGCGAGACCAGTTCCTTGAGCCGCGTGGCCGGGGAGTCGGCCGCGGATAATTGCGTTAGCAGTCCAGCGATCAGAATGAGTGGTGAGAGGCGCATGTTTGATGAAAGCTAGAACGGCAAAATGCCGAGCAAAATGCGGTACAGAATATTTGGACGACGGACGGAATCGCCGATGACGCCCTTGCCACTCACTTGAATTTCCATCTGCGCAATCCGGTTGGAGGAGATGCTGTTCGTAAGATCGAGATCCACGGGCCGGATGACGCCACGCACGGTGACAACTTGATTTTCCGAACTTACTTGTACGCGCTTGGTGCCTTCAATCACCAGATAACCGTTCGGCAGCACGTGAGTGACGCGGGCACTGAGATTCGCTGTGAGAACGGCGCCCCGGCTAGTCTCGCCGGTGCCTTGCAGTTGGTTCTGGGTATTGCTTTTGAGAAGATTGGCCAACGGCCCGGTGGTTTTCGTCACGCCTGCGAGTTGGGCGATATTACTTTGGGCCGTGGATTGCCGCTGAGTCTTGACATCTCCTGTAGCGACCGCCGAAAAAGTTTCGCTTACAACGATAGTTACCAAGTCGTCGACGCGGCTGGCCCGTAGATCCATACCCAAGTTAGAAAAAAGAGCATTCTGCGACCACGTGGATCCGGGCGGTGGGGCAGCCTCGGGCGACTTGTAGTCCCGGTAAGCATCGTTGATGTATTTATCGAGCGGCGAGGGCTCCTGGGCAGTCTGCGTTTTTTTCTTCTTGGGCGAAGAGGCCGCGCAAAGGGCGGCGCAGAGGAACAGGAGAGTTGCGATGCGGCGGATCATTGGACCCTCGTTGGCCACGGCGCCGTTTGTTCTTGCGCCGGCCAGGCCATCACCAGCGCTTTGTCTTTTCCTTCCACTCTCCCGCGGAAGATCTTTCCGCTATGGGGATTCTTCAGCGAGATCATGTCGCCTTGCCGTCCGGGAGTTTCGGCGAGCGCGGGCATGTGCAGTTGGGCAGCGCCCGAGATGGCCGTCACATCCACCAGGTCACCGCGCTTCACTTGGAGCGGCTCAATCAAATCGGAGCGGAAGATGGGAAGTCCCATGCGGATGGCGCGGCGCGGCATGCGTCCGACCACCTCTTCCAGATTGCGGGCGATGTCGTTGCGCAACGGAAAGTCATCGTACGTTTCGATTCTTATTTGCTCTGGCGATACGGTTTGCCCGGGCAGGATCAACTGCGTGGCCACCACCCTCGTCATAGTTGCGGATATCTTCACCCGAGCCCAAACCGAGAACGTGCGCGAGCCATGGTAGAGCACTTCACCGCGCCATGTGACCGGCGTATCTGGGCCAGTGAGAGTGGAGGCCAGCAGTCCTGAGATCGGAAAGCTGATTTTGCCCGCGGGCGCCTGATTCCTGCTAATGGCGAGCACATCGATGTTTGCGCTGGGCGATTGCAATGATTCGCGGATCGCGGCGCGGACGGAGTCGTCCGTTAGCGTCTGGAGTCTCCATTCGAAGCACGCCTCCGCGTTTTCGGGGACTGCGATGCCATAGGGAGCGCCGATTCGCTGAAGCTCGAGCGACTTGAAAACCCGTCGCGCGCCTGGCGTGGGAGAAAAGCCGATGACTGTATCGCCGGGAATCTTGTTCAGAAAGGCCGGCAGGGCTTGCGCCAGATCCTCGCCGAGAATGCGATCGTTGGCGATCATTTCACAGGGTCCTGAGTGAGTGATCATGCTGAAAATGAGTAACCATACGCTCATTGCTTGAGGTTGTTCACTTGCTGATACATGTCGTCGGCCGCCTTGACGACCTTCGAATTTGCTTCATAGGCGCGCTGGCTGACAATCAGGTTCACGAACTCCTGCACGATGCTGACGTTGGATTGCTCCACGTAGCCTTGCATCAGAGTTCCCACTCCGTCCTGACCGCCCGGCGCGCCGATTACGGGAGCACCGGAGGCGTCGGTCTGCTGGAAGAGGCTTTGGCCGATGCTGTTCAAACCCGAGGGGTTGACGAAATTCGCAAGCTGAATCTGGCCGGCTTGCTGCGCCGCGGATTGCCCAGGGAGCGTGTAACTTACGGTTCCGTCGCTTCCAATCGTGAGAGAAAGAGCGTTGGGAGGAATTGTAATTGGCGGATCGAGTAAGTTGCCGTTCGGATCTACTATCTGGCCGGTATTATTCAAATGGAACGTTCCCGCTTTGGTGTAAGCTACCTGCCCGGATGCCTGGAGTACCTGGAAGAAGCCGTTGCCTTGAATTACTAAGTCGAGGGGATTATCAGTCTCAGAAAAATCGCCTTGCGTGAAGATAACTTCGTTAGAGACAGCCCGGGTACCCAAGCCTAACTGAAGCCCTGTAGGCACGACGGTTTGTTGCGTGGCGGCTGCGCCGGGTTGAATCAGATTCTGATACAGGAGGTCCTGAAACTGCGCGCGCCGGGACTTAAACCCCGCCGTGTTGGCGTTCGCGATATTGTTCGCGATATTTTCCACATTGGTTTGTTGCGCATTCATGCCGCTGGCGGCGCTAAACAGTGCTCGTATCATGTATCGTTACCTTTCCGTCGGCTACACCTTCGCCACTTCTTCGATGGCTTTCTTACCCATGTCGTTGGAAATCGAGATGGCCTTCTGCATCATTTCGAACTGTCGCGACAAGCCCACGATGCGCACTGCTCCGTGCGACGCGCTGACGTTGGAGGCCTCCAGCTTTCCCTGAAAGACTTGCGTGTCGCTTGCATCCTCCGGATCCTGAGCAGTGTTGTTTTGAAAATAGTTGTTGCCTTGCTTGTTTAATCCTGCCGTACTCGCAAAGTTGGCTAGTTTAATTCGCCCAAGGGAAGCGCCGTTCTGGCTGATTTCTCCGTCGCGAGAAACTTCGAGCGGCCGCGATGGGTTCACCTTGAATGGCTGGCCATTTTGTTGGAGCAGCGGATAGCCGTCATTGGTCACCATTTGTCCTTTGACGTCGAAGCGGAAATTTCCATTCCGCGTGTACAGAGGTCCCGAGGGCCCCTGCACAACAAAGAAACCTTTTCCGGAGACGCCTAAATCGAGAGGATTGTTCGTTGGTTCCAGCAAGCCCTGAGCAAAATCGGTCCACTGATGATCGATAGTGGGAACAGCGGACGGGCCCGATCCATCGTCACTGGCGGCTTCGGACGCGAATATGGAATAAAACTCGCCATCGCTCTTGTAGCCGCTGGTGGAAGAATTGGCAAGATTGTTGGCAACCACGTCGAGCGACTGCATGCGCGAACGAATGCCGCCAGCCGCTAGTACACTGATCTGGTCCATAGAGCGACAACGCACATTGCAAGTGCACGGCCAAAACGGAAGAATGAAGAAACTCTAGAACTTTGTTCGACAATCGCGATAAGAGGAACGAACGCTCTAGGCTGCGCCGCCGAATCCAAGTCGGTAACCGCCGAGTTCTCGACGCCTGGATGTGCTAACGCACTGATAACTGGTGGCGGGCGTTGTGGTCTTGAACCTGCATAATCCGGCGCAATGACTGTTTCGACGCCGGCGCAGGTTAGCACGAATGCGCCGGCACTTTCTCTGGCGCGGCTTGTAGGGCTGCGAAGCCCGAATTCAGCTAAGACAATTCCATTCAAGAATGTTCTGGATGCTTTCGAGACACCGGATGATGAAAATGTTCCGGACTCGGGAGAGCAGAAGGCGAATTCTCAAGGCACGACGTCCAAAAAGGCACTGCCGGATACGACGCCCGAACCGTTTCGCGCTCCGCAGCACAGCACAACACAGTATGTCGCACCGCCGCAGAGCGCACCAGCGATCCCATTCCCGAACCAGCGCCCCGCCAAGCTAGCGGCGGAGCTCGCGCGGCCAACCGAAGAAACGGCAGAGACCCAGCAGAATGGACCCGCTCCGGAGACATCGACGACGCCAAGAGCGTTCGCGCTCCCGTCGGGGGAAGCAATCGAGCAGCACCACACGGGATTTAATCTGACCGGGAGCACGCAGCGGCTGCAGGTAAAAGGCGCAACGTTGCCTATTTCGGTCAGCGCAAAAGCGTTTTCCACAGCGCGATTTGCGGTGGGCGATCAGGGTAGCACGAGAGCCGCGAATTCCTTGGACGAGAGGTCACAGGCGCCCACTCCGCAAGTGCGGACATCGGTTTTGCCGCCACAGGCACCGGTTCTGCGAGTGCAGACACCTGCTCCGCCAATCCAGGTGCCGACCGCGCCGGTACAGTCATCGGTTTTGAAAGTTCGGGCGCCTGCCCCGCCGGCAGAAGCTGTCTCGATCAGCAAGCCGGGTCGGGCCGTCACGCCGGTGATCACAGACTCAGAAGACAACCCACGGGCAGTGAGGACTCCGGAGACGGCTATGATGCCGTCTCAGCCTGAGTTTGCTCGGCTGGATTCACCGAAGGCTGTCGCAGTACCCCAACCGCAAGCGCGTGCTGCGAATCCGCCGGTGGGCAGCAAGTTACAGATCGTCACTGAGGTAACGCCCCACGTGACTCCGGGACCGATTGCAATCGCTTCAACCGCGGCCACGACTGTTCCAGCGCAGATCGAGCCGACGCGCAAGAGTTCCCCCGAGCGGGCCGAGGTTCAGCGGCATCCGGCGGCTGTGCAAACTGAGAAGACTACAACCGCTCGGCAGAGCGCTCCCGTGACGACACCGGTCGCACCGGCGCCGACCGCGTCTGCGATAACAGAATCCGCTGCCGCACCCGTCGCGCAAGCGCCCACGCCAAAGTCGAAGCCAACTGATTCGCGACGTGAGATGTCTCCAGAGGCCGCGCCTTCGAGTTCCGCCCGAACCCAAGATCAGTCCGACGCTCCTAAGCAAACGGCCCAGAACACCGATCACTCCGTTCTTCAGACCGTCACGAACGTTGCGCCAGTGCCGCTGCAAGCGACCACCTCCGCGGCTTCCGATATACCAGAGCCACCCGTTGCACCCCAAGGCAAAACCGGGGAGATGGCAGTTGCTCCGGCGCCGGCGACGCGGATCGCGACTACGTCGGAGAATTTCTCTTTTGCAGCCCGCATGATTGAACCGGACATTACTCCAGTGCACGCGCTGCCTACGCCGACTAAGTCCCCACTTACTCCCGTGGAGCCGCAAGTTACCCAGCCAAAAGCGGTAATTCCGCTGACGAAGCCGCCGGCGTCCGAATCTCAACGACCCCAAAGCGAACCTTCGAGTAACTCGAGTAA
This sequence comes from Bryobacterales bacterium, assembly GCA_963772905.1. Classification (GTDB taxonomy): domain Bacteria; phylum Acidobacteriota; class Terriglobia; order Bryobacterales; family Bryobacteraceae; genus Palsa-89. The sequence goes on from CAVYZD010000005.1 coordinate 271,072, forward strand.
CTCGAAGCACGTAACACAGTCGACGCCTCCAGCCGAGAAACCTGACACGCGCGCGCCCAAGGCAGCGGACGCATCGCAGCCCGAGCAAACGATGGGTCCCGTCACACGGTGGAGCGAAGTAGGTGCACCACAACTCACGGAAGCGGTCTACGGACGGTCGGCGCCCGAGTTAGCTGAAGCATCTCATACCGGCCCAACTCTCGCCGCACAGGAAGCGCACTTAGCCGCGCAGGAGCTACCAAAGACTTCCACGAGCTCGGAAATCCTGCTGCACCTTACGGGTAATGATCAATCCGGGGCCGCCATTCGAGTTGCCGACCGGGGAGGATCGGTGAGCGTTTCGGTACATGCCTCTGATCCAGTGCTGCGCGAGTCGCTACGGTCCAATCTCGGGGAACTGTCGAATCAGTTGGGTCAGCAGGGCTGGAAGGCTGAGCTGTTGAAACCAGCAGTACTCGCGGCGCAATCTGACGGCCAGCAGGACTCACACGCGGGCGGACAGCCCTCTCAGCAACAGCAGCAACATTCTTCCGGTGGCGAGCGGCAATCGCAAAGAGACAGGCGCACGCCAGGCGGCATTTGGCAGCAGGAGCTAGAACAGCAAATTTCGAGCGGTGACGCTCACGCAGGAGGAAATGGGTAATGCAGTTATCCGGTATAACGGCTCTCATGAATTCAGAGCAAACACGGGCACATGCGCAAGCACTGGCCCTATCGCAAGCGCAACCGCAGGCCGCCAGCAACAGCGGAACCAATGGCACCAATGGCTCTGGCTCGTCGAATTCGACGACGAATCCAACCGCCTCGCTCACCAGCGAGAGCACGTTCCTGCAACTGCTGATTGCGCAGGTCAAGAATCAAGACCCACTCAATCCCACCGACAGCATTCAGTTTGTCGGCCAGCTCGTGCAATACAGCGAGTTGGAACAACTCATGGGAATCAATCAGGGCGTACAAACCCTGACAGGCGCAGTTACACCGACGTCGTCAACGAACGGGAACTCAAACTCGAATACCGCGTCCAAGACGAACGGGACCTCGTAGTCGCAGCGGAATCCAACTATTAACAACCAAAAAAGGAGCATTAAGAATGTCGTCATTTTCCATCGCACTTAGCGGGCTTACCGCCGATTCGGCCGCACTCGACGTTGTCGGGAATAACTTGGCCAACTTGAACACGACGGGCTACAAGGACAGCACGGTGTCCTTCTACGACTTACTGCAGCAGTCGGTTGCGGGCGGCTCGACGCAGATCGGCGGCGGCGTTTCGGCCCCTCAGACCGAGCGCCTATTCACACAAGGTTCCATCCAACTTACAGGCGGAAATTACGATGCGGCGATCAACGGCAACGGATTCTTTGTCGTGCAAGACGCATCCGGCAACACCTTGTATTCGCGCGCCGGAAACTTCAACCTCGATGCCAATGGCAATCTCGTCACTGCCACGGGTCAGTTCGTGCAAGGTTGGTCGGCACAGGACGGCGTTGTCAACACCAGCGGCCCAATCGGCAATATCACGATCCCGTCGAACGCACTGCAGACTCCCAGCGCGACTCAGAACATGTCGCTGACCGTGAACTTGAACGCAGCCGGCGTGGTGGGACAACCTACCGGAAGCTTCTCGACGCCAATTACGGTGGTCGACTCATTGGGAGTGGAACATAATCTGACTGTCAATTTCACGGAGCAGTCCCCGGGCAATTGGAATTATGAAGTGGACATCCCGGGCGCGGATCTGGCAGCCGGAACGCCGGGCACGCCGAGCCCCGTGGCCCAAGGCACCCTCACGTTCGACAGCAACGGAAACCTGATAGCTCCCGCCGCTCCCGCGCAAGTGCCGATCTCGATTACCGGCTTAGCGGACGGCGCCAGCGACATGAACGTCAACTGGAATATGGCGACCGAAGACGGAGCCGGATCTCCCCTCATTACGCAGTATTCCGCCGCATCAGCCGTTTCGGCCAGCACTCAAGATGGAGTGGCCGCATCGCAGGTGACGCAGGTGTCCATCGCCAACGGCGGTGCTATTACCGCCCAGTTTTCCAACGGCAACCAGCAGGTCATTGGCCAGATTGCACTGGCGTCGATCAGCAATCCGGATTCGTTGATTGCCGTTGGCCAGAACAACTATGAAGCGGGCGCCGACACGGCGACGCCGGTGGTTGGCGTTCCTACCACAGGCACGCTGGGAACGGTGGAAGGCGGAGCGCTGGAAGCTTCGACTGTGGATATCGCGACCGAGTTCACCAACCTGATCGTCTATCAGAACTCGTATCAGGCGAACTCAAAAGTCATTTTGACTTTGGATCAATTGACTCAAGCTCTCCTCGCGTTGAAGCAATAGCCATGATCCCCTCCGACGTCTTACAACGCTTCGGGGAGTTGCCTTTCATCGTGGAACTCGAACTCGGGACGCTCTCGATGACTATCGGTGAGATCTTCGAGTTGCGAGAGGGCGCGGTTTTGCGGACGGATCACCCGGCCGGCGCGCCGTTCCCCTTGTTCGCGAGTAGCGTGAAACTGGCCGAGGCCGAGGTGATCGTTATCGACGATACGGTCTCGGTCCGAGTCCAAAGGATGCTGCAAAAGAGCAGCCCGGGCGGCGGCAATGCAACTCACTGAGCAGATCGGCATGGTGTTGTTGGTCTTCGCCCTCATGGGAGGACTGCTGTGGTTCGCCAAAAGGCGCGGCATGGCGTCCTTTCCCATGGGCCCTCGCCGGGGCTCAAACGGACGCCGCCTGGAAGTTTTGGAGCGCGTTCCGCTGACGCCACAACATGCTTTGCATTTGGTTCGCGTGGCTGAACGCACCGTGCTGATTGCGACTGCTCCGACATCGTGTACGCTGCTCGACGCTCCCGTTGCCTTGGATGCAAGCTCGACGTTGGGGCGCGATTTGCTGCATTCGAACCAATGATCAAAATCATTTCCATCTCGCTCCTGCTAATGCTGGCAGGTTCCGCGCTGGGTGCGCCATCCAGCGAACCGGCGATTCCAGTGTTCGGCTCGGCCGGCGCCAAGGGCGGACTGACGCTCAGCACGCCCACGCAGATAGTCCTTTTGTTGACGCTGCTGACGCTGCTGCCGGCGGTTGTAATGTCGGTGAGCCCATTCCTGCGCATCACAATCGTGCTGCACTTCTTGCGGCAGGCTTTAGGAACGCAGTCGGCTCCTTCCAATCAAGTGCTGGTGGGATTGTCGATGTTTCTGGCGTTTCTCATCATGCAACCAGTAGCGATTGACATTTATCATCGCGGCTGGGAACCGGTGGAAGCGGGACAGGTGACCTGGCAGCAAGGTTTCGACGAAGGCGCCAAGCCGCTGAAAGCTTTCTTGCTGAAATTCGCGCGCGAAAAAGACATCCAGACTTGTGTGGAAATGACCAAGTCCACGCCGCCGAGGAATGCGGCCGATTTGGATTTGAAAGTCCTGATCCCTGCGTACATCCTCTCCGAGCTGAAGGCGGGGTTTCAAATTGGAGCGGTGCTGTACCTGCCGTTCCTGATCATCGATCTCGCCGTGGCGTCCATCACGCTTTCAGTTGGCATGGTGCAGTTACCGCCGGTGATGATCTCGGCGCCGTTCAAAATTCTGCTGTTCGTCCTGGTGGACGGATGGAATCTCGTGATCGGCTCGCTCTTAAAGACTTTCTATTGAGGAATCATGACTCCTGAAACCGCGGTTCATATCATCAGCCAAGCTCTGTGGACCACCGTCCTGTTATGTTCGCCGCTACTCGCAATCGGCTTTGCAGTGGGAATTGTCGTCAACATCATCCAGATCGCGACCTCGATGCAAGATTCGGCGTTTAGCACCATCCCGCGGCTGGCAGCATTCCTGTTCGGCTTTCTTCTGCTGATGCCTTGGATGTTGAAACAACTTTCGGCTTATTCGATCGGGGTGCTGGGCGACCTGTCGCGCTACGCACACTAGCGTTTATGCATGTTCCTCCGGCCATCCCGACCTCGCTGCTGTACGGCTTCCTGCTCGTGTTGGCGCGCATTTCCGGAGTGTTCGTGTATCTTCCGCTGCCGGGTTTGCAGTCCGGCCCGAGCGCGGCCAAGATTGTGCTTTCGATGATCCTGACGTTTGGAATGTACTCGCGATGGCCGGTTCTTGATCCGGTTCCCACGAACATGGTGCAGGTAGCGGGCTGGATGCTGGCCGAAGCAGCCATCGGCCTGGCCACGGGGTTCGCGGTCGGGATCATCATCGAAGCGATCCTGTTCGCCGCCCAGGCCATCAGTACGCAGGCGGGTTTCGCCTACGCGTCTACGATCGATCCCAACACCGAGGCCGATTCCACCGTGCTGCTGATGCTGGCGCAATTGACCGCCGGAATGCTTTTCTTCGCCATGGGATTCGATCGCGTGCTGCTGGCGGTCTTGTCGCGCAGTCTGGAAACGCATCCGCCGGGCGCATTCATCGCGTCGCGCGCCAGCGTGGAAGCACTGGTGATGCTAGGCTCCAACATCTTTACCACCGGCCTGCATCTCGCGCTGCCCCTGATGACGCTTCTATTTCTGATCGACTTATCCATCGGGCTCTTGGGGCATCTCAATTCTCAACTACAGCTCATCTCGCTGGCCTTCCCCGCCAAAATGATCGCGGCGCTGGCGGCGTTGAGTCTCCTGGTTTTGTTGATTCCTAAGCTGTACCAGCAACTCGGCGCTGCATCGTTCAGCGCCTTGGGCCGACTACTCGGGCTATAGGTTTCGGGATCAAGCATGACGCATTCGGGCGAAAAGACGGAAAAAGCAACACCGCGGCGGCTGCTCAAAGCGCGTCGCGAAGGCCAATTCGCAGCTTCGCGCGATTTCGTCAGCGGCTTGCAATTCACCGTGTTCGTATTGCTCATCGCCCAGAGCGGTCCTCATCTGCTGGCAAGTCTGCGGGAAGTTACGCGCGGGTTGTTCGTGGAAGCTTTTCGCGCCGATCTCAGCGAAGCCACGCTCATCGGTATCCTGCATGAGGCAATCGCGCGCGGACTCACGCCGCTGATGTACGCAAGCGGCATCCTGGTGCTTACCGGCTGCGCGTTTCAGATCAGCTCCACCGGCTTCTCGTTCAGCTTGGCGCGCCTCATGCCTAAGCCTTCGCACTTCGACGTCTTCGCGAAGTTGAAGGCCGCACCGCAGAAAGGCATCGTGTCGGCGATTCAGGCTGCCGCAGTGGTACTGGTCTTTGGCACCACCCTTTATTGGATTGTCACCAAGAGCGGAGAGCGGTTGCTCATGGTTCCACTGAGCAGCTTCCAAGTGGGGCTGGAGACGATGCGGTCTCTCGCGATGGATCTGCTGTGGAAGGCTTCAGCGCTGTTTCTGCTCTTCGGCTTCATCGATTTCTACCGGCAGAAACGGAAGTTCGCCAAGGAAATGCGCATGAGTAAACTCGACATCCGCGACGAAATGAAGGAATCCGAAGGCAATCCGCAGACCAAGATGCGCATCCGCAAATTGCAGCGCGATGTGCGCCGGCGCCGCATGATGGACGAAGTGAAGACGGCCACGGCAGTGATCGTGAACCCGACGCACTACGCCGTCGCGATCCGGTATCACCACGACAGCATGGACGCCCCGCTGGTAGTGGCGAAAGGGAAGAACTACCTGGCGCTGCGAATTCGCGCGCGGGCCTTGGAATTCGATGTGCCGCTCATCGAAAATCCGCCCTTGGCACAAGCTTTGTACAAGTCCGTCGAAGTTGGACAGAGTATTCCGCCGCATCTGTATCGTGCGGTGGCCGAGATCCTCGCCTACATTTACCGATTGATGGGCGCAAGAGCATCTTTATGACACACAGGAGGCAACGATTATGATTCACATGCACAACTCGTTATCATCCGCGGTGGACCCATCCACTGCCGGACTCACCAAACCGCCGGTATCGCAAGCCACGCTGGACAGCTTCCGGAGCGCACTCTCGGAGTCGGTATCGTCGACGCTGGCGCAATTCGGGATTGACCCGAACCAAGTGCAAGTTTCCGTGACGCCGGCCACCACCACCAATACCCCGGCCCCTTCAGCCAGCACCCCGCAAGCGAGCACCACCACGTCGGACGACGACTATGATCCGTTCTTGCAAGCCGCCAAGGCGGACTTTCCGAGCACCCCAGTTCCGGCGGCCTCCAGCCCCGCGAGCGAACCCGCCGATCAGATGCAGCCCACCGCCGCGGCCGATCCGACCTTGGCGTACGACAATTCCTATTGGGCCCAGCAGCCCGCCGCCGTGCAGGCATTGCGGACGATGCCGGAATCGGAGCGACAGAATTACGCCCAGCAGTTGGCGTCAGAAGGCTACAAGATCGATGTTCCAATCATGGTGTGGGGCTGGGATCCTTCGATGGTGACCAGCATGCGCCAAGCGGACGGTTACACCTGGGTGCCGTCGGCGATGCAGAATCCTGTGGAAGTGGCTCCCGGATTGGGCGCGGTGGGCAACCTGGCGGCGTACGATCCGAACAATCCGCCGCCCGGTTCCATCGCGGTTCCACCGTCCAGTTCCGCGTCGGCTTAGACATGCCCGAACGGCTTGTGATCTTTCTCGTGGGGGCCGGGCTCGCTTGCGCCCAGCCTCCCGCGAATTTTCAGGAATCGGTGCGCGCAGCTATGGCGCCGGGCGTGGCACAACAGCGCGCCGCGGTGCAGAAACAGGCCGCAGCCACAGTAAGACAAACCAATTCGACGGCTCCCGCAGATTCGTTCTTTACCGTACCGTTCGTGAAAACCGACGTGGGCACCGCGGACTGCGATCCGCTGCCCAAAACCGAATTGAATTCGCTGATCGAATCGGCGGCGCAAAAGTCGGGAGTGGACGCGCAGTTGGTGCGCGGCGTGATCGAACAGGAGTCCGGCGGACGGCCGTGCGCGCTTTCAGCTCGCGGCGCCCAGGGACTGATGCAGCTTATGCCCGACACTGCCGACGATTTCGATGTACAGGATGCTTTCGATCCAAAGCAAAACGTGGAGGCCGGCGCGAAGCTGCTGAAGTCGCTGTTGAATCGCTATAACAACGATGCATCGCTCGCGTTAAGCGCGTATAACGCGGGGGCGACGCGTGTGGATGAGGCAGGCGGGATTCCGCCAATCGCGGAGACCACGGATTACGTGGCCGAGATTCTGAGCAAGCTGAATTTGGTGAAAGCGAAGAACGCGCCTACAGAAAAATAGAGCCTTCGAAAAAGCGCACGGCTTTCCCGCTCATGGTGACGCGATCGCCGCGGTCTTCGCACCATAGCTCGCCGCCGCGCGGAGAAGCTTGATACGCGTGAAGTTTCGTTTTACCAAGCCGCTTGGACCAATACGGAATCAGGCTGCAGTGCGCGGACCCGGTGACCGGATCTTCTGGCACACCCTTGGCCGGCGCGAAGAAGCGCGAAACGAAATCGAATTCGCGGCCAGGAGCAGTGGCGATCACGGCAAAACGATCGATGTTCATCAGCCCTTGCATGTCCGGCTTCAGAGCGCGTAGCTCTTCCTCCGAGCCGTAAACGACGAAGTAATCGCGCGCCGCGAGCACCGCTTCAGGCTTACCACCGAGCGCGGGAACCAGCCCAGGCACAGGCTCGCAAGACGCCGGCGGGCGCGCCGGAAAATTGAGCGTATACAAATCGCCGTTACGAGTGACGGTCAACGTGCCGCTCTTGGTTTCAAACGATACCGAGCGCTCGCCCGGAGTAAGGTCGTTCAGAATTACCGAGGCCGTCGCGAGCGTGGCGTGCCCGCACAGATCGATTTCGACGGCCGGCGTAAACCAGCGCAGTTTGTAACCGGAGCCGTTCTTCACGAAGAACGCGGTCTCGGCCAAGTTGTTCTCGGCCGCGATGGCTTGCATCTGGGCGTCGGGCAGCCAGCTTTCGAGCGGACAGATCGCCGCTGGATTTCCCGCAAAAAGGCGCCCGGCGAACGCGTCCACCTGGTACATCGGGATCTTCAGCGTGCTCATGGGGCGACCCCTAATTCCCTGCCCTGCGTGAAGCTCGGCCGATGGCGATTGGCCACCAACTCGCGCTGTTCGAGCAACGCCGAAACCAGAATCGGCATGGCGATGGTGGAATCGGAGTGGCACGTCACCATGGATGCGTCTTTGGCGATCTTGCCCCAGCTTTGCGCTTCTTCGAAAGTGCATCCCGACAGGCCGCCCCAATGCGGCGAATCCGTCACGCATTGGATGGCGTACTTGTGGCCCGTGACGCCGGTATTCATGATGATGGCCGTCACCTCGGTTTGCTGCACGAAGTTCTTGGGCGTGCCGCCACCGAAATAGATCACGCCGGTGGCTTTCGATTCCGCCACGATTTTCGCAGTTTCCACAACGTCGCCGATTACGTCGAAGGTAAAACGGTTGCCGCCCTCATAGCGATTAGCCGCGATGCCGATGCCGATGGAGCTGTCGGCGATGGCGGGACAATACAGCGGGATGCCGGCCTTGGCGGCGGCCGATACGATGCCGTCTTCCTTGCAGTGCCTGCCCAGTTCGAGCCCGAGTAAATGCAGAAACTCGCGCGTGGTATAGGGCCGCGATTGATCGAGCGAGGCAGCGAAACGGCCGATCCATTGATCGTGCTGGCGAAACTTCTCTTCGTCGGCCAGCACGTCGTACATGCGATCCACCAGATTTTCGGCCAACAGCACGTCGTCGATGGCCGGCGATCCCTGGTAATGGAAATTCCCCAAGGTCTCGTGCAGATCGTGAAAGAAATTGGCGCCGGTGGAAACCAGACAGTCGATCAAGCGGTGCTCGATCATGCGAACCACCAAGCGGCGCATGCCGGCGGGAACCATCGCGCCCGACATACCCATCATAATGGTGCAGCGGTCGCCCAGCATCCGCTTCCACACTTCAAACGCCAGCCCGAGTTGCTTGCCTTGAAATGCAGTGCCCTGCATGCGCGTAAGAATTTCCGATGCGCTGGTTGCGCCCACTGGATCGAAGGGACGCGTGGGGGTGGAGAGCAGGCGCGACTTGGCCTCCGACTCGGTCGGCGGGGCGTCTGGCAGGGGATGCGTATGCGTATGTTTCATCTCTTCTCTAGTGTAAAGGGAAGCCGCCAGCGGGGAAATGAACAACTGGTTACTGGGACTCGTCTACTGAACGAAGGGCGGCCGGGTCTTCTCGTTCAAGACCAGCTCGTCGAAGATCGCGAGCACCTGTTTGCGGTACTGATACACGCGCCGAAGCGCGTCGCGAAACCCGGATTCATAGCGCTGCCGGCTCAGCCATTTTTCGAGCACCGGCTTGGGAACGTCGATATCGCGCCGGAGGGTCTCAGCCGAGTGGCCGCGCAGGAAGAGCCCATAGAACATGGCTGCCTCGCGTTGCGGAGCCAGGGGGTCCAGATCATCGCGCGGCGTCATGCTCAGGTTTGTCATGCTCAAATTCGTCATGCTCAGTTTTCACATCGGCGAAAAAAGACAGTATAAACAGGGCTGAGCATTGAAGCAAGCGGTTTGAGCCGGCACCTCCGCAGCGATGTTGTCACTCTAGCTCGATTTTATCAAAGAGACTGAATTTCGCCAAGAAAACACCCAGGCTTACTTGCGCATGGCCACCGATGGCTGTACCGGCGCCGGTTTAGCGGGGGGATTGGCTGCGAGCGCGGGGCCGGCGCCGCCGATGGCGGATCGTCCGGACTTATATATTTGACGACGATGGAAACCCGGCGGTTCGAAGGACTGTCAGGATCCTCGGGCTTTCTGAGCCGCTGGTCGGCATAACCGCGAACATCGGCTACCTGGTTCGGCCGTACCCCACCTTGTTGGATGAGTTTGCGAGCCGAATTGGCTCGATCAGCCGACAGTTCCCAATTGGAGTATCCGGTTTTGGAAACGTAGGGCTGCGCGTCGGTATGGCCTTCCACCGAGAGCCGGTTGGGAAGCTTGCCCAGTTGCGATGCGAGCAACTGAAGCATTTCGTTTCCCGAATCGGTCGGCTGGGCGTTTCCAGTCTCGAAGAATGTGCTCTTATCTTTCTCGAGCAGCTCGATCCGGAGCCCTTCGCCAGTGACCGTCATCACAACCTGGTCCTTCAACTTGCCGACGTCGGGAGACTGCCGGATCGCTTCGGCAAGCTTTTCCTTGAGCTTGGCCATATCGTCCCTGCCGATTCCGATATTCTCCTTCACGCTGGTACCGACTTGGCCGGTGCCATTTTCTTCCTTGTGGCCGGAAGGATCGCGGAAGTAACCGGCCACGGCCTTTTTGACCGGCTCGCTCGATCCCATCAGCCAGAGAACGATGAACAGCGCCATCATCGCGGTGACGAAATCGGCGTATGCCACTTTCCAGGCCCCGCCATGATGTCCGGCATGCTGGACCTTCTTCTTGACGATGATGGGTTGTACTACGAGTTGATCGTTTTGAGCGGACATAAAATCACGTCTTGGGGCCGCGGCACGCCGTCTCCAATTCCAGGAAGGCCGGGCGGGCATGTCCTGGAACCGCGCGGCGTCCAAACTCCACGGCCATCGCCGGCGAACTACCTTTGAGGAACGCGATCAACGCAATCCGCACCACGTGGTAGAAGTGTCCTTCTTCTTCGGCGCACTTGCCCATCTTGTCGGCCATGGGACCGAGCAAGCCGTAGCAAAGTAGGATGCCGAGGAACGTTCCCACCAAAGCTGCGCCCACTTTGTGGCCAATCTCTTCGGGCGGACCACCCAACGCTCCCATCGTGATCACCACGCCCAGCACCGCTGCAACGATGCCCAGCCCGGGGAGCGAATCCGCCACGGTACTGAGCGCTTTGGAGGGCATATTCGCATAATGATGGTGCACTTCCATATCGAGCTCCATCAGCTGATCGAGATCAAACGGCGTGGGGCCGCCGGTCATGGCCATGCGTAAGGTGTCGCAGACGAAATCCCGCAGGTGGTGATCCCATTTGGAAAACAGCTCGCTTTTGTCGGGTTCTTCCACGTCCTTTTCAAGCTCCGTGAGGCCCTTCTTGCGCGCTTTCTGCATCACGTCATACATCTGCTTCAGCGTGCTTTGATAAGCGGCCTTATCGTATTTCGAATTGCCGAATACACCGCCGAAGCCTCCCAGAATCGACTTGAGAATCGAGATTGGATTCGCCGTCAGGATGGTTCCTATTCCTGCTCCGCCGATGATCAACAACTCAGCGGGTTGGATGAGAACCTTCAGGTTCCCGTGCTCCATCAGATAGCCGCCGACCACGGCCGCGAACACCACGACAATTCCGATGATGGCTAGCATCTCCCCGTCCCGCCTTTGCTTACATGAGCTATAGCCGCCCGGTCTCCGCCGCTGGCCCGGCAGCCATCGAAGACCTCGCTGGCACGTGCATCGAGTGATTCCAGCGTGTCGCCTGGTTCGGCGGTCGCGCCGCCGACCGAAACGGTAACATGCAGCCGGTCGCCCCACCATTCGAGTGTCGATGCGCGCACCAGCAGGCACAGACGTTCGGCCGCCGCCGCAAGTTCGGAATGCGAGCAGCGATTGATCTGGACACGAAGTTCGCCGCCGTCCCAACGAGACAGCACATCGTGGGTGCCTAAATTTCGATCCAGCGCCGCCGCGACCAGCTTCACGGCGGCCTCCACCATGCCGTGCCCGAATCCTCGATCCAGGTTCTCGGCCCCATCCAAACCAACGCGCAACCATCCGAAAGGTACTTCGAACACGTTCAGAGCCTCGAGCGCATGGCGTGCCATCATCTCGCCGTATCTGCGATGCGCGGCTCGCGTGGACGAATCGGAACAGCCGAAGGCCTCGAAGTCGCGCACCCCGCGGTGCGCCGACGCCATCACCTCTTCGAACACTTCCACCGCGCCGATAGTGGCCCCCTTTGCATCATGGACCGGCCGCGACTGAACGTACACCAAAATGCGATATCCCTCCCGGTTCAACAACAGCACGATACTGTCCTGAGGTTTGCCGTCCAACACCAGTTCGGTGAGCGCGCAGCCCTGCCCGCTCAGCAACGCGTCATAGTTTGCACAGTGCAGAAGCAAGTCGCCGTGATTGGACTGGCCTGCAACCTCATGCGCCAGATACCCGCTGATCCGCTCGGCCGCCGCGTTCCAATAGAGAATGCGGTAATCGCGATTCACCATGCAAACGCCCTTATCGAGTTGATCCAGCAGCTCTTTGTGCAACATCGGATCGCGCAACGCGTACTGCACTACCGGGTCGTCGCTCTCCGGAATTGAACCCCGCATGGGCCCTCCGCTGTCCTTATCGGATCGAAATCGCAATTTGAGATTGGAAGCTGGTACTAGGGCTGTTCAGGTGGGTTGTTCAGCTTGGAGAGCCTTCAAAATCACGGGGCGGCCGCATGGCGCCAGCCGGGAAAAATGGCGCTGCCAGGATCCGATGTTCACTCGCCCGATAACGCCTGCGGCTCGGTAGCCGGCGCTCATCGTGGCCTGCATTCCCGCCGGGTTCTCCGGCATTACGAGCGCGAGCAAGCGACTGAACGAATGATCGCGAAGATACCGCATCATCACATCCGCCCTTGCGGCGTTGATATTCAGCCGCCGGAATGCGGGGGTGGTATAGCTTTCGTAAATATACGCTTCATCGGCGGCGAACCGGATTTCGCATTCCAGATACCGGATCCAAGCGCTCCCGGTGGCCGCCCAAATCGCGTGGACCATGGTCCCCTGCCATCGGGCCACCCAGCATTGGTGACCTCGCTCCAGTCGCGATCGAATTTCGGCCGGGTCCATGCCGGCGCGAAACGCGGAGTACTCGTCCACTTCGTCCATCTGTAGTTGAGATATCGCAACGGGAACCTGGCATCCGGCTGACGCCACCGGTTCTTCCAACGGCCGCTCGAACAAAATCATCCGCCGGTAGGCGATTTCGCCCAGTACGCGGAACCAAAGAACACGCGCGCCCTCCGATCGCAGGATCTCGGAAGCGCGGTCGATCACGTTGCCTAGCCGCCCTTGGAACCGGGAGACTGTGGGTGAGCCCATTCCTGGCGCGTTCATCCATCTCCAATTTATCGAATGTTTCGGGACGCGGTTGCGGACTGCCGTGCAAGTCGCCCCCCGGCATGCCAAGAATGGTATCGATGCCAATGAGCAATCAAGGAACGCGCGACGAAAGAACCAGCGATCAGATTTCGCACCCCGGATTGACGGTGTGGTTTACGGGGCTGACTCCGCCGGAAAGACGACCATCACCCGAGCGCTGCACCAAACTCTCCACGAGCGTGGTTACAAGGTGGAGTGGCTGGACGGCGACGTGGTCCGGCTGCAGTTGAGCAAGGATCTGGGTTTCAGCAAGGAGGACCGCGACGAAAACATCCGCCGCATTGGAGCGCTCGCCGGGCAGTTGACCGAGAGCGGGACTATCGTGCTGGTTTCGGCGATCTCGCCTTATCGTGCGGCGCGCGATGAAGTGCGCCGGCGCGTTGGCGCCTTCCTCGAGGTTTGGGTGCACGCCCCGCTCGCGGTTTGCGAACAGCGCGACATCAAGGGAATCTACCGGCGCGCGCGGGCGGCGAGATCCACAACGTCACCGGATTGGACGACCCCTACGAGCATCCCACGGCGCCCGATGTGGAGTGCCGCACCGATCGCGAAACCGTGGAGGAAAGCTCGGCCAAGGTCCTGGAGGTGATCGAGCGCTGGCTGGACGCGCGCTGAGCCGGCTGTCGGAAGTCCCGTTGGAGTGCTCACGCTGCCGTGGGTTGGGGCGTGCCGGGCGGGGCTGAGGCGCTGGAAGGAGTTTCGGCGCCGGTAGGAGCCTCGGCGGCGGGTGCGATGGGAGGCTCCATTGTGACTTCGCCTTGTGCGCTTCCGCGCTCGCTTGCCACCTTCAGCTTCACAGCGGCCGGCGTGAGTTTAGCGTCGCTCGACGCTGGAAGCGAATAAGTGATCTCGAATCGATTGCAGAGTTTCGCGTAGGTCTGTACCAGGGCGTCCACGATGCCCGATTCGCCGGTTTCGATGAAGCTTCCTTCCAGGTGCGAAAGGCAAAGCTCGCGAAGCATCGGCCACTGGCTCGCGCCCAGCGAGATCCCGTGGAACACGACTAGGTTATCCCTGGCGAAGCCCCGCAGCAGAGCGGCCGTGGCTTCCTCCTGCATGTCCGGACCGGCCAGCGAGTGCAAGACGGCAATCACGTGGCGTTTTCCGGGACGCTGGATCATGGCTTTGCATTGCCGCTGGATGGCCGTGATTGCGTTCATGGCGGCGCGCTCGCGCGGAACCGCCACATCGAATATCTTCCGCAGTTGATCGGCGTCCGCAATACATCCCTGGGTGGACTTCATCGAGGCCGTGACTACCGAATCGTCGTATGGCAGGTGAGCTTCGTCGGCTGGCTTCTCATCGCTACCTTGCGCCTCCGCCAGGCAATAGCGATCCACTCTCCACAGATCGTCGGAGCGCTTCATCATGAGGCATTGCAGGAGGCCTTCCCGGACGGCCTTTTCAACCGGCTCGCTCGGGGAGCCGAACCAAGGCGCGACGAAGCCCGCCAGGGCGTGATCCGATGGAGCCACCAACCGGACGCGGTAGTCTTCCACCGGCGATCCGTTTTCCCAGATCAGGAATTCGGTGGGTTTCAGGCTGCTGAGATTCTTGGCGGGACGGGAAGACAGCGTAACCACCAGGCGGCGTTTCCCGCCCGGTTCCACCGCCGCTGGTCCAATGTCCATATGCAGCGGATGGGCTTTCACGCCAGACTGTTCGCGCTGCCGGATGCGCGAGATCGCGCCGGCCAACGCCAGCCGAAGCTTGCCTTGCGCCGATTTGAATTGCAGAGTGAGCGCCGGCAGGAAGCGCGGGTCCTGGGTCTGCCCGATCGCCCATAGCGCCGACAAGCGGAAAAGCGGCTCGGGATGCTGGGTGGCTTCAAGCAGAACGCGAATGATCGTCGGATCTCCCAAACGGTACAAACCCAGCGCGGCATTTCCAAACACGCGGTTATTTTTGGATTTCAAAGCCTCTAGTAAATGCTGCTTGGTCTCGGCCCCGTCCAGGCCCCACAGCGACTCCACCGCATTGGCCTGCACGCGCGGGTCCCGATCCAAAAGGCGACGGACGATCCAATCCGCGTTCTTGCTGCTGCGTCCGATCAGCAATGCGGCTTTCGAGCGCACCACCTTGTCGGGATACGCCATCAACTCCACCTGAAACGAATTCCAACAGCTCTGGCTTCCGATCGCTTCCAGCAAATTCAGAATCCGCAGGATTCGATCCGCATTTGCGGCGCTAGCCTGGTTTTGCAGAGCCTTGTTCAACGCCATCTCAAACGTGGCCTGCAAATGTACTCTCGCATCCGCGGCCACGCGCGCTACCGCCATGGCTTCTTTCAAGGTGCATGCCTTCGGATCCAATAGCCAATTGCCCAAGCGTTTGTCTTTGGCCAGCAAGAGCGCCAGATACTGCGATCCGGGCGAGGATTTCACGGTGGCCACCACCTGGAATCCCGCGGCGAAAAACTTCAACGGATCGGCGCTGCAAAGCTGGTCGAGCACCTTATTGGAAGCCGGATCGTGATCCACAAATGCTTCCACCGCCTGCGATATATCCGCGGTTGACTTCTCCAATACCCCAGATTCTTTCTTCATTACGTGTGCCCGCTTTGCTTATCGGCAGCCGGAACGATTCTTTCTAAAGCTGCTCGCCGGATAACGCTGTGCGGGCTACCCATAACTGTGAAAGCACTGGTTAGCGGCGATGCTCTTCCACCCGCTCGCGGCCGGTCCGCGCAGCCTGACGCTCACGTTCGCTGCGTTCGTGCAATTCGTGGCGCTCGGCGGGCCGGGGACCCTCGTAGCGCCGGACGTCAGCGTAAGGATGCACATAGGTCCGGCGATTCACCCACGTTCGGTCCCAGCGCGCATTGTTGATGAACACGCTATGGGCGTTCCAAGCGAACCGGTTCACGCCCCATCCCCAGGGGCGAAACGCCACCCCAAGAGTCACGCCATAGCGGAAGCTGATAGCGCCGCCAACAAAGAAACCGGCCCGCGGCGGAGCGAACACGATCAGCGGATCATAGTAAGGGACCACCAGGAAGGCCGGATTCGCCGGCAGAATCTCGATATAAGGACCGGCATTGACGATCACCTGCGGATTGGTCCGCAGATATCCGTACTGGTAAGCTTCATGCCGCATGCGCTGCACCGCGTCCATGACGTCGGGCTGTTGGGCCAGGAATGCATTGCCGGCCTCCTGAGTCCAGGCCATGTCGGAAGCCATCATCTCGAGCACGGACGGAAACGGAAGCAGCGCCTGCACGCTTGGATCCCACGGTAGATGATCCTCTGAAATCGCCGCCGCCAGCGCGTCGCCTGTCAAGTAGTGATGTTGATCCGCCCAGCGCGCCGCGTCGGGGATCTGGTCTGGAAATGTTGCTGCTGCGAATACCTGCGCTAATAGCGGATCGGGATACAGAGCGACCCGTTGCACTAACCGATCCAGTTCCTGCGGCGGATAAGATGGCGGCGGTGGGGGCGCCTGCGCGAGCGCAAAAGTGGCAACGGTGCTCAGTGCGAGCAGTGCGCCAGTCAGAAAAATAGTAAACCGCTTCCGGGCTCTTATTCGAATCTTCATGTTCTCCTCCTCATTTTCCGAGGCTTCCATCCCCAGGGACGGACGCGACTAAGTGCGAGTTACAATCCGGGCCGCGCCGTAACATTAAAAGTCATTGAGCGATAATATTGTCAGCGTGCCTGACACTTACTCCGCACAAAAGATCACTGTCGATTCGATCGAGACCGTTCGCCTGGCCGATGTCGCGCATGGCATCGAAGTCTCCGTCTGCCCATCGATCGGAAACATCGCCTATGACATGCGAGTAAATGGCCACCCGATTCTCATGTCTCCGCCCGCGTCGCTCGAAGACTGGCGGCAAAAGCCCTCGCAGGCCGGCATCCCGTTGCTTGCGCCGTGGGCCAATCGCCTGGATGGTGATGCGTATTGGGCCAACGGCAAGCGCTATACGCTGAACCCCGATGCAGTCCCGCTCCGGCGCGACGCCAATGGCTTGCCGATTCACGGCCTGCTGCTGTTCGCATCCGCGTGGGAGGTGCAGCGCCTCACTTCTGACGATCAGGCGGCCGAGGTGACCAGCCGCCTGGAGTTCTGGAAGCATCCGGAATGGATGGCGCAGTTTCCATTCGCCCACACCATCGCGATGACGCACCGGCTTTCCGGCGGTGTTCTTGAAGTCCGCACCGCAATCCAAAATCACTCGGCCGAGCCCATGCCGCTCGTCGTTGGATTTCATCCCTGGTACCAGATTCCAGAAACGCCGCGCGATCAATGGACGGCGCGATTGCCCGTCCGCGAGCACTACGTGCTTTCACCGAGGCTGGTTCCGACGGGTGAGACGCATACCGTCACCCTTCCCGATGTCATTCCGCTCGCCGGGCGCCAGCTCGACGACGTATTCGGCAGCGTGGATTCCAGCCGCGAGTTCACGCTCGAAGCGCATGGCCGCAGTGTTTCCGTCCGCTTCGGCCCGAAGTTTCCCATCGCGATCGTCTACGCGCCGCAAACGCGCAATGTGGTGTGCTTCGAACCAATGACCGGGCTCACCAACGGCTTCAACCTAGCGCACGAAGGGATTTTCAAAAATCTGCAGAGCGTACCGTCCGGGGGCACTTGGACCGAAAGTTTTTGGATCCGGGCTTCCGGCTTCTGAGCCGCGACCGTGACTGAGCGGTCCCTAGTGCGTCAGATCGTAGACAAAATAATTCGCCGCGATGCGATACGCCAGTGACGCCCACTTCTCCGCATAGCGCGGATCGTCGGCCCATTCCCAGGCATCGCCCAAATCCATGTTGTGGCAGATGGCCACCATGATGCGGCCCTTGTCGTCGCGAATGCAGCGCCAGTGCGGCACCTTGCCGGTCTCGCCGGCCTCGTATGTGATGCCGGTATCGAAGAACTGCGCTCCGGGCACTTGAAACCGATCCTGCAGATCGAACAGCGTGTGAAAAATGGGATCGTTGTCCGGAATGTCTTCGATTTGCCGGTCCGGAAACACCTTGCTCATGCTGGCAATGAAGGTGTCCCACTCTTTGACCGGGCGATAAGGCACGTTGCCGTGGAAATCATCACACATGAAAAATCCGCCCCGCAGCAGGTAATCGCGCAACTGTTTCGCCTCGGCGTCGCCTAACAGCCAGTGCCCCACTTCCACACCATAGAGCACCGGCCAGTTGAAGATGTCGTCGGTACCGTCGAGCGAAACAACCTGTTCCACCGAACGCGTGTCTATCCGGGTCAGCCGCCGGATGCCGGCGAGCAAGTGACGATCGGAGCGCGGATAATCCATGGTCCAGTAGCCGGGAAACGGGCTGCCATCGCGGTTGGTCACGAGCGGATGGTCGGGATAGCCGTAAATATCGGGATAGCGCAGACGCGCCCGCACCCACTCGGCCTTTTGATCCCAATCCGGAGGCTTTGGAAAGTTCTCGTATTCGATCGCCGGATATTCTTTGAAGGGCTTCTGGGCGTGAAGCACGCCCCACGCGGAGAGGATCGCCACGAAACCAATGGCGGGTGTGACGCGAAGACGCATGGGCGGCACTCGGATGCGATTTCAGAATAGCATGCCCACGTTGGAATTAAGCTCGGGTGTACAATTGCCGGAGACGGAGAATCCATGATGAAATTCCCCATTGCCGCGCTGCTTCTGATTTCGGCAGGCTCCTTGATCGCCGCGCCCACCGGCGGATCCCCTTGCGACAGCCTTTCCAAATTGAATTTGCCGAATGTGACCATCAATTCGGCCCAGAGTGTCGCCGCCGGGGCCTTTACGCCGCCTGCCACGCCGGGTCCGTTCCAGCTGAGCCCGGCGCTCTTCAAGGGCCTGCCTGAGTTCTGCCGCATCATGGCCACTCTCACGCCATCGAGCGATTCCGACATCAAGATCGAACTCTGGCTTCCGGCCTCGGGCTGGAACAACGATTTCCAGGCCATCGGCAACGGCGGCTGGAACGGGACCATCGGCTATGGCCCGCTCGCCGAGGGCGTGAAGCGTGGATTCGCCACGGCCGCGACCGACACTGGCCACGCCGGCGGCAGCGCGAGTTTCGCCATGGGGCATCCGGAAAAGCTGACGGATTTCGCCTATCGCGCCGTGCATGAGATGACCGTCACCTCCAAGGCCATCATTCAGAACTTCTACGGCACAGCCCCGCGCTACTCCTATTGGAACGGCTGCTCCACAGGCGGACGCCAAGGTCTTAAGGAAGCGCAGAAATTCCCGGCGGATTTCGACGGAATTATCGCCGGAGCGCCCGCGAATTATCAGACGCATTTGCACGTCTGGTCCGTTTGGGTGGCGCAGCAAATGAACAAAACACCCGAAAGCTACCTTCCGCCTGCCAAGCTCGCGGTCCTGCATAAAGCCGTATTGGCGGCCTGCGACGCCGAAGATGGCGTGAAGGACGGATTGCTAAACGATCCCACGAAATGCCACTTCGATCCGAAGTCGATCGAGTGCAAGGGCGCGGATTCCGCCACCTGCCTGACGTCCGCGCAGGTAGCGGCAGTGCAGGCAATTTATGCTGGCCCGAGGAATGCGGCCGGAAAACAAATCTTCCCCAGCTTCCAGCCCGGTAGCGAATTGGGCTGGAACCTGCTGGCCGGAAAAGAAGCGGCCTCGGTCGCGAGCGACAGCTTCACCTACGTCGTTTACAAGAATCCGCAGTGGGATTGGAAAACGATGAACCTGGAGAACGACGTCGCGCAGATCGAGAAAACCTACGGCTCTCTGATCGATGCCACCGACCCCAATCTCAAACCGTTCTTCGCGCATAAGGGCAAGCTCCTGATGTATCACGGCTGGAGCGATCAGGCCATCGCGCCGCTCAACAGCGTGAATTACTACTCGAGTGTGGTGAAGAATCTGGGCGGCGAGGCCAAGGCTTCCGGCGACATCCGGCTATTCATGGTGCCCGCCATGGCGCATTGCGGCGGCGGCGAGGGCCCCAACGACTTCGATAAGATGACCGCCATTCAGCAATGGGTGGAACAGGGCAAGGCGCCCGAGACGATGATCGCGTCACACGCCGACAGAGCCGCAACGGTGGATCGTACGCGTCCGCTCTGCCGTTACCCGCGGGTCGCGCGCTACAAGGGCACCGGCAGCACCGACGACGCCGCGAATTTCACTTGCGAATTGCCGTAACGAAAAACTTTTCTCGAGGAGAGTTGTCATGGCGAAATCCAAGAAGACTTCGGTGGACCGTCGTGGTTTCTTGAAAGGCGCCGCCGCGGGCGCTGCGGCTCTCGTGGCTAAGCCCCAACCCGCGGACGCACAGCAAGCAGGCGGGCAAAACGGAGAGCAAACGGCTCAGGCGCGCGGCACGAACGGCTCCGCTCCGTCGCCAACCCAAGTGGCACTGGCGCGCGAAACTGGCGGACGCCCCGCGGAATCGGCGCGCGTGGTCGAGCATCCTGGTTCCGATTACATGGTGGACGTTCTCAAGACCCTCGACATCGAATATCTGGCAGCCAATCCCGGGTCCACGTACGAATCGCTGCACGAGTCGCTCATTAATTATGGCGACAACAAAATGCCCGAGTTTCTGACGGCCTGTCACGAAGAATCGGCCGTCGCGATGGCGCACGGCTACGCCAAAATCGAAGGCAAGCCAATGATGGCGCTCATCCACGGCGACATCGGGCTGCAGCATGCGTCCATGGCGATCTACAACGCCTACGTCGATCGCGTGCCCATATATATGGTTGTTGGCAATCACTCCGACGGCGCGCGTCGCGCTCCTGGCGTGCAGTCGTTGCATAGCGCGCAGGACTTGGGCGCGCTGGTTCGCGATTACACGAAGTGGGACGATGAACCGCTCTCGCTGGGCCATTTTGCCGACTCGGCCGTGCGTGCGTACAAGATCGCGATGACACCGCCCCGCGGTCCGGTCTTGATTGTGTGCAATGCCGAGATCCAGGGCGATCCGATCCAAGGCGCGCCCCCGCGCATTCCGAAACTCACGCTCACCACGCCACCCGCAGGCGACATCACCGCCGTGCGGGAAGCCGCGAAGCTTCTGATCAACGCCGAGCGCCCGCAGATTATCGCGCAACGCATGGCCCGCACGCCCGAGGGCATGACGCTGCTGGTGGAATTGGCCGAGCTGCTGCAAGCTCCCGTGAACAGCCAGGAGCGCATGAACTTCCCCACACGGCATCCTCTCGCCGGCACCGGCTGGGCTGGTTATCAACCCGACGTCACGCTGAACCTTGAAGTGGGCGACATTCTGCCGCAAGCCCGCATCGATCGCGCGCGCGGCGCCAAGACCATCCAGATCACCGCCGTCTCCGTCTCCCACAAGAGCAACATCCAGGACTTCGGCCACTACGCCGATATCGATCTCGACATTGGCGCGGATGCTCAAGCCACGCTGCCGGCGCTGATCGAAGAGATCGAGAAGGAGCTCACGCCCGATCGCAAACGGGCTCTCGAAGCCCGCGGCGTGAAGCTGGCCGCGGCGCACAAGAAAGCCTGGGACGATCAGATCCTCCAGGCGCAGTATGGTTGGGATTCCAGCCCCATCAGCCTGGCGCGGCTCACGGCCGAATTATGGCCGCTCATCAAAAACGACGACTGGTCGCTGGTCTCCCCGCAAGGCTTCGTCGGCAATTGGCCGAATCGCCTCTGGAAGTTCGACAAACATTATCAATATATCGGTGGACAGGGAGCGGGCGGCATGGGCTATGGCGCTCCGGCTTCCGTGGGCGCGGCGCTCGCGAATCGCAAGCATGGCCGTCTCTCTGTCAACATCCAGACCGATGGCGACATGAACTACGCACCCGGCGTGCTGTGGACCGCGGCGCATCATCGCATTCCACTGCTCACCATCATGCACAACAACCGCGGCTACCATCAGGAAGTAATGTTCGTGGAGGAACAGGCCACGTTGCACAATCGCGGCGCCGACCGCGCGCACATCGGGACCAAGCTGTGGGACCCGAACATCGATTACGCGAAGATGGCGCAGGCCTACGGCATGCACGGCGAAGGCCCCATCACCGATCCGAACGATTTGGTCCCGGCGCTCAAGCGTGGAATCGAAATTGTGAAGAAGGGCGAGCCGGCCATGATCGACGTGGTCACGCAGCCGAGGTGAGACCCATGCGCATTGCCATCGTTTTCCTTTTCGCGACGATCCTTGCCATCGCCCAATCGCCCACCGGCGACGCGAAACACGGCAAAGAGCTGTTCCTCAGCTACTCCTGTTACTCCTGCCATAGCTTCGACGGTCACGGCGGCGCGGGCGCGCGTCTGGTCCCCATGCCGCTCAATCAGGCGGCCTTCATCGCATTCGTCCGCAATGCCGGACGCATGCCGTCGTACTCGTCTAAGGTTCTTCCCGATGCACAACTCGCCGACATCTACGCTTACATCGAGACGCTGCCGAAATCGCCCGACGCGAAGAGCATCCCGCTGATCCAGGAACTCCTTAGAGAAAACTAGAGCCATAGATAAAGACAGATGGACTCAGATCGGCGTTCATCTGCGTTCATCGGCGGCCCAATCTCCCCCTGCATCCCATCGTGATAAAGTATGGGTTGTTTCAACCCCCAGGGAGGATTCACCATGGCGAGATCCAAGAAGATTTCAGTTGACCGTCGCGGCTTCTTGAAGGGCGCTGCCGCGGGAGCCGCCGGCGCTGCCGCCGCATTGGTCGTGAAACCCGAGGCCGCGAAAGCCCAGGAAGCGGCGGAAGTTCATCGCCCCGCCACTCCGCTGCCCGGCTCCAAGCAGACCGCATCGGAAACCACGCCGCCGCCTCCCCACGTCGACGTCTGGACCACGGACCGCCCGGGTTCCGACTTCATGGTCGACGTCATCAAGACCCTGGGTTTCGAGTATGTCGCCGCCAACCCCGGTTCCGCTTTCCGCGGCATCCACGAATCGCTCATCAATTACGGCGGCAACAAAATGCCCGAGCTGCTCACCTGCTGCCACGAAGAATCGTCGATCGCCATGGCCCACGGCTACTACAAAATTGAAGGCAAGCCGATGATGGTGATGGCGCACGGCACAGTCGGGCTGCAGCACGCGTCGATGGCGATTTACAACGCCTACGCGGATCGCGTGCCGGTCTACCTTCTGCTCGGCAACATCGCCGATGGCGCGTGGCGTCGCAGCGATGTCGAATGGGCGCACAGCGTCCAAGACGCCGCGGCCATGGTTCGCGATTACACCAAGTGGGACGATGCGCCGGTGTCGCTCGGTGGCTTCGCCGAATCCGCGGTCCGCGCGTACAAGATCGCGATGACGCCGCCCATGGAGCCGATCGTGATCGTGGCCGACGCGGTGATGCAGGAAGAGCCGATCCCCGAAGCCGATCGCGGCCGCCTCCAAATTCCCAAGTTGACGCTGGCTTCCCCGCCCGCGGGCGATTACGGCGCCGTCAAGGAAGCCGCGAAAATGTTGGTGAACGCCGAAAGCCCCACCATTCTGGCTGGCCGAGTGGCACGCACTCCAGAAGGCATCCAGCTTTTGGTAGAACTCGCCGAAACACTGCAAGCTCCCATCGTCGACAAACATTTCCGCATGAATTTCCCCACCACGAACCCGCTGTACGGCGCGGGCTCCATCGGTTCAGCCGACGTGTTGCTGGGACTCGAAGTGCCCGACATGTGGCAGAACACGCATTCGCAAACACCGGTCAACAAATTCGGCATGGAGTCCAAGCGGATCACCAAGCCTGGCGCCAAGGTGATTACCATTTTCGCGGGCGATCTCTACGGCAAGAGCAACTACCAGGATTTCGGCCGCTACGACGAAGTGGATCTCGCCATCGCCGCCGATGCGCAGGCTACACTGCCGATCCTAATTGACGAATGCCGCAAGCTGATCACCCCGGAACGCAAAGCCGTGATCCAAGCGCGCGCACCGAAGCTCGCCGAAGTCAGCCGCCGCAATCGCGAGCGCGATATCGAAGCAGCCGCGTGGGCCTGGGATGCCAGCCCCGTTTCCACCGCTCGCATGGCCGCCGAAATCTGGAACCAGATCAAGGGCGAAGACTGGTCGCTCGTATCCGATCTCACCTTCGTCTCCAACTGGCCGGGCCGGCTTTGGGACTTCGACAAGCCTTATCACTTCATCGGCGGACACGGCGCATACGGCGTCGGCTACGGCGCTCCCGCTGCGGTCGGCGCGGCACTCGCCAACAAAAAGCACGGACGCATCAGCGTCAACATCCAGTGCGACGGTGACTTGAACTACGCCCCCGGCGTTCTCTGGACCGCCGCCCATCACCGCATCCCGATGCTGAACATCATGCACAACAACCGCGCGTATCATCAGGAATTGATGTACGTCGAAGATATGGCAGCCCGCGCGCGCCGTGGCGTGGAACGCGCCAAGATCGGCACCGCGATCGAGGATCCGAATATCAACTACGCCATGATGGCCAAAGCGTACGGCATGTATAGCGAAGGTCCCATCGATAATCCCAACGATCTCGGCCCAGCCATCAAGCGCTCTCTCGAAGTGGTGAAGAAGGGCGAGCCGGCCATGATCGATCTCCTCACGCAGCCGAGGTAACCATGAAGCTACTCATTTTCGCCGCAGCGCTGGCCACCGCAACACTGATCGCGCAAACACCCGCGGGAGATGCCGCCAGCGGCAAGAAGTTATTCCTACGCGACGGCTGCTATGAATGCCACGGCTACGCTGGCGAGGGCGGCGCCGCGGGCGCGCGTATCGCGGCCATCGGCCTGAATGCGCAAGGCCTGATCCGCTACGTCCGTGCACCAGCAGGCCAAATGCCCGCCTATACGGATAAAGTAATCAGCGATCAGGAACTGACCGACGTCTGGGCATACTTGCAGACCATGCCCAAGGCCAAGCCCGCGAAAGATATTCCGCTGTTGCATCAACTGCAGCGTTAGCTGGTGGCGCCGGCACCCTTGACGATCTGATCGAGTCCTGCGGTCACAGTCCGTAGAAAATCGGACTGTGAGCGTAGCTCGGCCGCCGCACTTGCTGTTTCTTCCGAACTGGCAGCCTGCGATTGTGTGCCGTTGCTCAGTTGCGCCACGGTCGAATTAATCTGCGAGATGCCCTCGGTCTGGCTTTCGAGCGACGTCGTGATTTGCCCCATGGCCGAGCGAACCTCCGCAATCTTGCTCAAGACGGTAGCGAGCACTCCCGACAGCTTTCCGCTGCTCGCGGCCCCTTGTTCACTGCTTGTCATGGAATTGCCGATCAGACGGGCGGCTTCTTGGGCTGATTCAGAAGCGCGCTGAGCCAGGTTTCGAACTTCGTCGGCAACCACGCTAAACCCCGCTCCGGCCTCACCCGCGCGCGCCGCTTCAACAGCCGCGTTCAGGGCCAGAATATTGGTCTGAAACGCGATTTCTTCAATGGATTTGACGATCTTGCGTACATCCAACGCCGCCTGGACGATTTGCTCCATCGCGCCGTTCATGTCCCCCATTTGGCGATTTCCTTCACCCACAACTTGATCCACTTCCGCTACCAGCGCCTGAATTTGCTTGGCGCTGTCCGCGCTCCGCCGGCAATTCCCGCTGAGTTCTTCCAGTGAAGCACTGGTTTGCTCCACCGAGGCTGCTTGGTCGAAAATGCGAGCCGCAATTTCATGGCTCGCCGCAGCTATCTGATTCGCCGCACTGTTGTTTTCCTCCACAACTTGATCCAACTCGACTGTCAGGCGGCCAATCGGGATCACAATTGAGCGCGTCACCAGGTAACAGACGAGCATCGAACTGGCCAGCCCGATCGCAGTCATGAGAAAAACGAAGTTGCGCATGCGGACCACCATCACTTCTGTCTGATCCACGTAGATTCCGGTGCCCACGATCCAACCCCACGGCGCATACAGCTTGACATACGAAATCTTCGGCGCCGGTTCCTTCTGCCCCGGTTTTGGCCACATGTAGCGGATCACACCTTCGCCGCGGTCCTTGGCGATGCGCACCGCCTCGACAAAAATCGCAAGCCCATTCGGATCGCGATTGTTCGACAAATCCTGCCCTTCGAGCGCGGGGTTCGCCGGATGCATGATCATCGTCGGATGAAGATTGTTGATCCAAACATAGTTCGTGCCGTCGTAACGCGACCGCCGCAAAGTCTCTCGCGCAGCCAACTGCGCTTGGGGAAGCGTCATGCCACCGCTGGCTGCTCGGTCTCCGTAATAACTCACCACACCCCAAGCCGATTCCACCACGTGCTTGGTCGCATCGGCTTGCATGGCGTAACTGTTGGACCTCAGCTCCGGCAAAAGCCAAATGAGCAGGGGGATCGGGAACGCGATACTCAACACCGCTCCCATCATCAGGATCTTCGTTGAAAGCTTCAGCCGCGAAATACCCACAGCTCTCTTATCGGCGCGCTTTAGGCAAATCTGAGAATGAAGGCTGACTATGCGCTCCCCAGCGCCGCCAGCCCGGAACTTGCGATCTGTTCGTCTTCCGGCGATTTCACTCCCGACACGCCCACCCCGCCCACGCATTCGCCTTCGTACAATATCGGAAGGCCGCCTTGCACCGGCAGCCGGCCCGGAAACATCAAGGTCGCCGCCCTTTCCTTCGAAACATCCTCTAAGAACTTGGTTGGGACCCGCGAGAGCGCCGCGGTTCGCGCCTTCAGCGTCGCGATCTCGGGACTCGCCAGCGTCGCTCCATCCATCCGTTCCAGATGCAGCAGGTATCCGCCCTCATCCACCACGGCAATGCTGACTTTCCAATTGTTCTTCACCGCTTCCAATTTCGCGGCCGTCACCATGGCGTGTGCATCCGCGGATGTTAGGCTGAATTTCTGACGCATGTTCTTCGTTATAGCACCTCTTGCTTCCATCGGCCCTTGGCACGCGCTCGTGGCGTTCGGCTCCGCCTTCGTTGCTGGAGCAATTAATTCCGTCGCCGGTGGCGGCACGCTGCTCACTTTCCCTACGCTGATCTGGCTCGGGCTCCCGTCCATCAATGCCAATGCCACCAGCACAGTCGCTATCTGGCCCGGTACGGTCGGGACCATCTGGGGCTACCGCCAGGATCTCAGTTCTTCCAGCCCGCGCATGCTGGCGCTAGTCTTTCCCAGTGTCGTCGGCGGCATCGTCGGCGCCCTGCTGCTGAATCGCACGCCGCCCGCCCTCTTCGATGCGCTGGTGCCGTTTCTAATTCTCTTCGCCACGCTGCTGTTCATGATTCAAGAGCCCATCCAGAAGCGCCTCAAGATCTCGCATCCGGAATCACACAAATCCACGCGCTGGCTCATCGGCGCGATGCTCTTCCAACTCTTCGTCGCACTCTACGGCGGCTATTTCGGCGCGGGCATTGGCATCCTCATGCTGGCCGCGCTCAGCGTACTCGGCCTCACCGACATTCATCAGATGAATGGCCTGAAAGCGCTGCTCGGCGCGAGCGTCAACGGCGTCGCCGCCCTCTATTTCATTTGGGCGCGCATGGTGTATTGGCCCGAGTTCGTCGTGATGGTGATCGGCGCCATCATCGGCGGATATGGCGGGGCGCTCATCGCCCGGCGAATCGGAGGCGCTGCTGTACGACGCATCGTCATCCTGGTCGGCCTCTCAATGGCCGCGTCCATGTTCGTAAAATTCTTTCGAGCGTTCGCCCGCTGATCTGGTCGAGCCGTTCTCGCTCGCCTGTCTCATCAGTCGGATGCCTCCTTCGGATCGGGATTGTGCCATTTGCCATCAGAAGCAATGATTGTTTCGGCATCTTTGGGCCCCCAAGTGCCGCGGCGATAGGGATGAACGCGATGGTGTGACTTCAGAACTGGATCCACCACCGCCCACGCGGCTTCCACTGCGTCCTCGCGCGTGAAGAGCGCGCCATCGCCGGCCATGGCGTCGGTCAAAAGACGCTCGTAGGGCGCTTCCTCTCCCGGCTGGTCTTCGGTCAGATAGAGCTCCCGCTGCTCGCCGACGAACTCCTTGCCTGCCAGCTTGACGCGCGCGGCCAGAGCGATGGCGGCGCTGGGCGACAGCCTGAATCTCAGATAATTGGCGCGGCCCGTCTCTGGCGCCGAGTCGGCGAAAAGCCTCTGCGGCGGCGCCTTCAGCTCAACCAGAATCTCTGTCGCGGTATTAGGCAGATATTTGCCGGAGCGCAAGTACCAAGGCACCCCCGCCCAACGCCACGAGTCGACGAAAAGCCGCAGGGCGCAAAAAGTCTCAACGTCGGAATTCCTGGCAACGCCCGGCTCCTTCCGGTAGCCGGCGTACTGGCCGCGTACCAAGTCGTCGCGCGTGAGAGGGCGCATGGCCTCAAACACCTTGGCCTTCTCCGTATGCACTGCTCCAAAGTCCCTGTCCGCGGGCGGCTCCATGGCAAGCAGCGCGACGATCTGAAAGAGGTGGTTCTCCACCACGTCGCGAAGGCAGCCCGCGCTTTCATAAAAAGGCCCCCGGTCCGCTACACCAAACTTCTCGGACATCGTGATCTGGACACTGGCTACGTAGTTGCGATTCCAGATCGGCTCCAGGAAGGAATTGGCGAAGCGAAAATAAAGGATGTTCATGATCGCCTCCTTCCCTAGAAAATGATCGATGCGGAAAATCGAATCCTCCGGGAACACCGAACGCGCCACGCGATTCAGCTCCTTCGCGGAAGCCAGGTCGCGTCCGAACGGTTTTTCCACAATGACGCGCGCTTGCTTTGCCAAGCCCGACGCGCCGAGTTCTTGAATCACCGTCTCGAAAAGCGGCGGAGGGATCGCCAGGTAATGCGCTGGCCGCCGGGCGCTCCCGAGCGCGCTTTTTATTGCTGTGAACGTATTCGGGTCTTTGTAATCCCCGCTCACATATCTAAACAGCGCAAGAAGACGGCGCAGGGCCCGCCGATTATCGATTCCGCCCGATCGCCTGATGCTGTCCGTGATACGTCTGTGCAGCCGTTCCAGGCTCCACTTCGGGAGAGCAACGCCGATCACCGGCACGTTGAGGGTCCCGCGTTTCACCATCGCATACAGCGCCGGAAAGATCATCTTGTGGGCGAGATCTCCCGTCACTCCGAAAAGAACCAACGCATCCGAACGGGTAGCAGCGGCCATTAAGTCGGTTCCATCCTCTAACCATCTTTACACCGTCGCGGCCCGGCGGCCCTTGCCGAGCAATGGCAACCGAAGATGCAGCACACGCTCGCGGTCGCGTTCCTCAGCCAGATTCCGCGTGCGCGCTGAAAGCAGATCCTGCAGTCCTATCACGCCCACCAGCTTGCGATCGTCGCCGCGTTCCACCACTGGAAAACGCGTCAGCCCGGTTTCGGCCATGCGATACACCACCACGCGCAACGGTTCGTCGGGATGCGCCACCACCGGCTCGGTCACTACATCGCCCAGCGTTGCATCGGCCGGATGCGGCTCCTCCAGCCATCGTCGCAAATCGTTTCTGGTAATGACGCCCTTCAGCCGCTCGCTCCCGTCCACCACCGGATAAAGATGCTGTCCGCGCGGCCCGTGATTGGTACTCAAGACAGTGCGCACCTGCTCCAAAGTGCCGTCGGAGCGAAACGCCACCAGGTTGGTTCGCATGGCGTCTCGCGCGAAAAGGATTTCGAGCGGATCCACTGCGTATTCGCGGCTCAAGTGATAACCGCGCCGCGCCACTTTTTCGGTCAAGATCGATCGCTTCAGCACCAGCACCGTAAACGCATGCGCGATTACACTGGCCACCAGCAGCGGCAAAAGTACATTGATGTCGTGCGTCAGTTCCAGAGCAAAGATGATGCCGGTCAACGGCGACCTCATGGTGCCGCCCAAAATCGCCCCCATACTCACCAGCGGCCAAAAGCCGGCGCCTTCGTTCGGCAGAAGCATCGCCTCGATACCGCCCAGCGCTCCGCCCATCATTAATAACGGCGCCAGCACTCCGCCCGATGTCCCCGACCCTAGCGACACCGCCCATATAATGGATTTCACCAGCAATACGCCTAGAATCACGTTGCGCGCGACGTCGCCCTTGAGCAGCGCTCCGATCGTGTCGTAGCCCACGCCCAGCGCCTGCGGGAAAATCAGGCCGCCCAAGCCCACCACTAAGCCCCCGATCGCCGGCCACCACATCCAATGGATGGGCAGCTTCAAAAACGCATCTTCTGCGGCGTACACCGCGCCGGTCAGCAGCGCCGAGAGCGCGCCCGCTAGCAGTCCGCAAACCACGCAGCCCAGCAATCCCCATGGACCGATGAACACTGGATGGGTCGGTACCGGAAACAACGGACCCACTCCCAAGATGTATCGGCGCGCAGCCCCAGCCGTGGCGCTCGCCAATGCAACCGGAACCAGGCTGCGAGGCTTCCACTCGAACAACATCAGCTCCACCGCCAGCAAGACCGCTGCAATGGGCGAGGCAAACGTCGCAGACATTCCCGCCGCCGCGCCCGCCACCAGCAATGTCTTCCGCTCCACGCTGGTCAGCCGGAAAAATTGCGCGATCATTGATCCGAACGCACCGCCCGTCATGATGATCGGACCCTCGGCGCCGAACGGCCCTCCACTGCCGATGGAGATCGCCGACGATAGCGGCTTCAAAATCGCAAGCCTTGGGGCCACGCGGCTGCCATTGATCAGGATCGATTCCAGCGCCTCTGGAATACCGTGCCCGCGGATTCTTTCGGATCCGTAGCGCGCCATCAGGCCAATAATGATCGATCCGCCGATGGGCACCAGAATCGCCCACACCCCCAGCGGGTTCCCGGCCGGCGACACTAGCGCCGTGTTCCAGCGATGGTAATAGAACAGATTGGTGAAAAGTCCGATCAACCGCAGCAAAACCCACGCCACCACGGTGCTGATCAATCCGATGGCTACGGCGAGCAGCGAAATCGGAATGACTCGCCAGTCGGTAGTGAAGTCCCCTAAGTCGTGCGCTTTCGAATGAGCATGCTTCATGCTGCTTTCGCCTTGCGATGCGCCGCAATCGAACGCAGAGCCCGAGACAGCCGCGGTCCGGCGATCTCCAGCTCCTGGTGATGCGCAATCGAAAGCTTCCGCAGAATGCTGGCCCCCGAATGCGTCAAATGAACGATCACCTGCCGGCGATCTTCCCTGCTGGCAGCCCTCTCAACGTAACCCAGCTTCTCGAGCCGATTCACCAGTTCCACGGTGCTGTGATGCCTGAGCTGCAAACGTTCGGCCAGCTCTCCGATGGTCGCCGTGACGCCGTCCGGCAAGCCCTTCACCGCCAAAAGCAGCTGGTGTTGCTGCGGTTCCATGCCCGACGCCCGCACCTGCTCCTCGCTAAAGCCGAGAAACCGGCGGATCTGGTAGCGGAATTCCGCCAGGGAACGGTATTCTTCGAGGGACAAATCCTTCATCAATTATATCGTAACACGATATTACTGGATTCGCCCCTTCGTCCCCGCGGCGCTCAGGCGCGCAACGGTTCGCCGTGAAACTTCATCGCAGCCCGAACGGCCAGCAGAGCGAAGATCACTAGACCCGCGAGCTGCGCCACTTGGAATGGCGGCTCGCTCTGCGTCGGCGCAAGCGCTTTCAAAGCCGGCACTTTCTCGAACAGCTGTACGATCAGCACAAACACGTTCAGATAAAGCGCAACCACGGCCGTGATGGCATACGTGCGCCGCCAGCCGCCCGCCAGACGATAGCGATAACGAGCCAGAATCGCGAACGTCAACACGATCAGCGATATTAAACCGACGATGTGGCCCGGCGTGAGTTTGTGGACCGGAAACATATATCCGGTTACGCTGGTGGCCACTGTGGTGACTAGAAATAGCTTCGTCCAGCCGTCGTACATCTTCGATGCCAATAGTCCATAAACCACGACGAAACCGGCGCCGATCCCTATCAGGCTGAGTGCGACGTGAAACAGAGTTAAGGCTAAAAGCATTGTGTTCTCCACTCGGAGTGTGACCCAGAACCTCTCGAAATAAATCCCGGGATCGAGTAGAGTTCCAATAACTCCATTGGGTGAGTGAATCGGATGGCGATTCTTTTGCATCCCATGGCATAAGCGCGTATGAAACATCAGGCACTCGACTATTACATCCACGATGGGCCGGCCGTCTTTAGTTTTCAATTAAAAGGATTTATCAACAATGAAGGCGCGCGCCGGCTCCACCAGGTCTGGCGCACCGCGTCGTCCCTTATTGACGGCCGAAGACCAATAGTTGACATCACGTTCGTCACCAGCGTCGAGGGAGAAGGCCGCGCGCTCCTTGTGAGCTGGCATCAGGCCGGCGTTCAGTTCGTTGCAAATTCGAAAGCTTCCCGCGCGCTGGCCGAATCCATTCTCGGCGTACCCGTTCCCGCGTCCCAAACGGATCGGCGCCGGGAACTGCCGTTCAATCTCAACTTCTCCAAACCCGCCGCCGGCTGGCGGTTCCTGATGGCCGCGCTTCTATTCGCTGTCCCAGCTAGCGCCGCCAATTTGAAGGCGGAAACCATCTCGGCGTGGAATGACTATTTGCGTACAGCGCAGGACAGTCTTCAGCAGCGGATCCAGCCCGGCGGCTGTTTTCTTTGGACCTTTGAGAATCCCGATCGCGCCGCAAGAGTTCACGCTGGTGAAATCATCGCCGCCCCCGCGCCCGGACCGGATCCGAAGACTGTACCCGGCGGATTGATCCACCACTGGATAGGCGCGATCTTTTTGCCAGGCCTCACCATCGATCGAGTAACCGAAGTCACCCGAGATTACGATCGGTACAAGGAGTTCTATCAGCCGTCGGTGATCCAATCCAGATCCCTGGCTCACGGCGAGGCGAACGATCGATTCTCAATGGAACTCGTAAACAGGACCTTTTTCCTGAAGTCCGCACTCGATACCGACTACCAAGCAACTTACCTCCGCCTCGATCAGAATCGCATGTACAGCATTTCACGGGCGACGCGTGTCCAGGAAATCGAGCGCTTGGGTGAGCCTGGCGAATTCAAGATCCCCGAAGGCCAAGGCCGTGGCTATGTTTGGAAGCTGGTCAGTATCTCCCGTTTCGAGCAGCGCGTCTCGGGCGTCTATCTCGAACTCGAAGCCATCGCACTGAGCCGCGAGATCCCGCCCGTAGCGCGCTTCTTTGTGGATCCTATCGTTCGGAGCGTCTCCCGCAATTCGATGTTGATTTCCCTTCGCCAGACCCGCGATGCATTGCGCGGATACGAGGCCTCAAACGCGCACTAAACCGTTTGGCCCGGCCCGGCGTCCGCATAAAACTTTCATAAATTTTGCGCCCACGTTGACAGTTTCAGATTCTGAAGCCACCATGAAAGAACACCCATGGGCGTCCGGACGGCACTTCTGCTTTGTTGTGCTCTGTGCTCATGGGCGCAACTCTATACGGGCTCTGTGACCGGCATCGTAACGGACCCCTCCGGCGCGTCCGTCCCAGGCGCCGAAGTTAACCTGATCGACATCGACCGCGATACCCACAGCGCTGCCAAGACCGACGTCACCGGCCACTATCTTTTCCGCTCGCTGCCTCCCGGCAATTACTCACTCGAGGTGAACGCTTCCGGCTTCCAATCCTACGACGTGCCAAAGATCGTACTCGACGTCAATGCAACCGCCACCGGTAACGCGAACCTTCAGCTATCGGGCCAGGAAAGAGGCGTCACGGTAGTATCCAGTCCATTCCTTCTCTCCGAAGACGCCGCCATCAGCCAGACCCTGCCACGCGAGCAGATCAACGATCTCCCGCTGGTAAATCGCAATCCCTTCGACCTCGCGTTTCTCGCGCCCGGTGTTTCGCAAACGCCCGGCAGCACCTACGGCAACGGCGTCAGCACTCCTGGATTCGTCACCAACTTCGTATCGGACGGCAGCCGCAACGCGCAGGCCGACCTGCTGCTGGATGGCGTCAGCATAACGAATAGCGACAACAATCCCGGCGTGCAGAAGGCGCTCTATGTTCCGCCGGTGGACGCCATTCAGGAATTCAAAATCCAGCAGGCCAATTTCAGCGCCGAGTTCGGCAATAGCGGAGGAACCATCGTCAACGCGGTCATTCGATCCGGCACCAATCAATACCATGGCGAATTGTTCGAGTTCCTCCGCAACAACGTTCTCAATGCCAATTCATTTTTCGCCAATGCCGCCGGCCTCCCGCAACCGCATCTGACGCGCAACGACTTCGGCGTGACCACCGGCGGCCCCATCTTCAAGAACAAAACCTTCTTCTTTTTCGACTTCAACGGCATCCGCGCGCTCACCGGCGCAACCTCGTCGGAGGCCGGCGTTCCGGATGCGGCCGAGCGCACCGGCAATTTTGGCGAGCTCTGCCCGCGCGTCGGCGGCACGTTCAGCTCCTCCGGCGTCTGCTCCAATCCCGCCGGACAAATCTACGATCCTTACACCAGCAAACCGGATGCCGACAACAATGCCACGGGCCGCGCGCCGATCCCCTTCAACAATCTCGCCACCTACGTCAGCCCCGGAAATCCCAGCATTCCTTCTGGCCTTGGAAATTTGCCGTCGACGCCCGGCAATTTAATCGATCCCGTCGGCATCAAGCTGCTCAACGCTTTTCCGCTCCCCAATCTAAACGTCGGATCGTCCGCCTATGATCCCTATCACAACTGGGTGGCGACGGCCTCCAGCCCCTTCAACCAGCAATCGTTCGACATCAAGCTGGATCAACACTTCAGCGACCAGACCATCGCGAGCGTACGCTTCTCCCACGAATGGGATTCCGGCGAAAATCCCAACTTCTTCGGAAACGATTACGACACCAACACCCAGGGCCTCACCAAACATTCCGCTTTAGTCGGCGACATAAATTTCGTCCACACTTTCAACGCCGCCACGCTCATGACCGTTTCGTTGGGATACGGCCACAACTGGTACCCGACCGACGGCGTCGCTGCATCCTTCGGCGGTTTCGATCCGGCGAAAGTTCTCGGCATGCCGTCTTACATCGATACTTCGGGCTTTCTCACCCCGCCCTCCATTTGGCTCTTCAGCGCGTACGGTTGCAATGGCTTCAACGGATGCATCGGCGGCCAGGCCTATTCGATCCTCAAATTCGCCAGTGAAACCGGGCATCTCGTGGGCTCGGTGGATCATATCGCAGGCAAGCATGAGATCAAAGCCGGCGGCGAGCTCCGGCGGCATCGCCTCAATTTCCTGCAAGCGGGCGCACCCAATGGACTCTTCGCCTTCACCAGCAGCGGGACCGCATCCAGCGCGTTTGGCCCCGGTGGCGACGCGCTCGCCGAACTCATGATCGGCTACGTCGACAACGGCTTTACCGAATACGAAATCCCGCCGTTCACCTCCACGCAAAGCTACCAGATCGGCGGCTTCGTCCAGGACAACTGGCGCGTGACCAACAAGCTCACGCTGAACCTCGGATTCCGCTACGACGTCGAAACCCCGCGCACCGAGCGCTACAACCAGATGAGCTACTTCGATCCCTCGCCGCCTGCGCCCATCTCGGTCCCCGGATTGAACCTGCATGGCGCGGTCGAGTACGTGGGCGTCGACGGAAATCCCAGAAACGAATTCAATACCTACTGGGGCGAGGTCGGCCCCCGATTTGGCTTCGCTTATCAGCTCTTCAGCCACACCACGCTGCGCGGCGGTTATGGCATGTACTACGATCCTTCCGACCTCGGAGTGGTTGGCAATGCCGTCAGCGGCGGTTTCCTCGGATACGATGCAGTGACCACTGGAGTGAACAACGTCCCTTCAGAGCCCTGGCTTCCGCTCGAATTCCTGCGCAATCCGTTTCCGTTTGGAATCCAAACCGCCGTCGGTAATAAGGACGGGGCTTCCACGCTGCTAGGCCAAGCCCTGACCAACATCCCGATTCGCAGCCTGAATCAGGTCCCACAGGAGCAGTCCTGGAGTTTCGGTGTCCAGCATCAGCTACCGTGGTCCGTCTTGCTGGACGCCGAGTATATTGGAAGGAAGGGGACGCATCTCTACGCCATGGGTTATGCGAACCAATTCGACGCGCTGCCGCCGCAAGTGGCCGATGCATTTCGCGCCAACCCGTCCTACTATCTCGCACAGATTCCCAACCCGTTCCAAGGACTGCTCCCCAATAGTCCCGACTTGTCCGGGCCCACCATTCCTCGCTGGAAGCTCTACGTTCCGTTTCCCCAATACAGCAACGGAATCTCATCGGGCATCAGCAGCAGTTTCGTTCCATGGGCCAATTCCATTTACAACGCGGCTCAACTCCGCATCGAGAAGCGCTTCTCGGCCGGAGTACAGTTTCTGTTCTCCTATACCTTCCAGAAGAGCATCGACGATTCGTCGCTCGGATCGGCCGGCTATTCGTTTCTAACCGGCGGCTCCACTACCAGCGAATCGGCGGCGCGCGATCCGAACAATCTGCGGCTGGACCGGTCACTTTCGGTGTTCAGCATTCCCCAAATCGCCCAGCTCAGCTTCGTCTACCAATTGCCTTTCGGACGCCACCTCAAAGGCTGGTCCGGCGCCGTCTTCGGCGGATGGCAAATCAACGGCATCTATCGTGTGGATAACGGCCTTCCGATCCAACTATTCCTGTGCGGCGGCTGCAGCACCAGCCTTCCGACCTACGGCAATCAATATCCCAATTTGCTCGCCCCGCTCCAAGTAGCTGGCACCGGCAACCTGAATCAATATTTTGCCAATCCTCAAGTGGCTGTGAAGCCGGCGCCCTACACGGACGGCGACGCGCCTCGTGTTCTCTCGAACGCCCGCGTGCCGGGCACCGACAACCTGACTGCGTCGCTGTTGAAAAGCGTGCCGCTGGGGTTTCGCGAAGGCGCGCGCCTGGAAATGCGGCTGGAGGTTTTCAACGCCCTCAACCGCGTCCAGTTTGCGGGGCCCGACACCAACGTCGGCGATGCTACTTTTGGGCAAATCACGGCGCAGGCCAACCAGCCGCGACAGGTGCAAGTGGGAATGAAGCTCTACTTCTGAAGCGCAGCGCATGCCTCAAACCTTTTGTTTGCCATTAGTTCGGGCTGTATTGGGTTCGTTTTGCGGAATTCTGGCGTGCTCGCTCCTCACCAACTGCCGCGCAGTCCGGGCTCAAAACCAGCCTTCCATCGAATTCACCCGCGTCCCCCCAGCCGGCGAGGGCAGCCAGGAGAGGCTGGAACCCATCGCGGGCCACGTCACCGGCGCCCATCCCGGAGAGCGCATCGTTTTGTTCTCCCAGAGCGGCAAGTGGTGGGTGCAGCCGTTCGATGACCGGCCCTACACCACCATTCAGCCCAATTCCACCTGGAAAACTTCCGTCCATCCCGGCTCCGCCTACGCCGCCCTGCTTGTGGATTCGCGATTTCGCCCGCCGCCCACCGTCAACGCCTTGCCTGAGACAGGCGGTCCGGTATTGGCCTCGGCCATCGTGAAAGGGACCCCAAGCGCGCCCCCGAAGAAGCTTCAGTTCAGCGGATACCAGTGGGAAAGCCGTGAAGCAGCCAACGATCCGGGGGGGTCTAAAAACTTCTATGATCCGTCCAACGCCTGGACCGACCACGATGGCTTCCTTCATCTCCGCATCATGAAGCAGGCGGATCGCTGGCTCAGCTCGGAAATCAGGCTCTCCCGAAGTCTGGGTTATGGCTCGTATAGTTTCGTCGTGCGTGACATTTCCCACCTGGAACCGGCCGCCGTGTTCGCCATGTTCACTTGGGATGATGCGGGTCCGGCTCGCGAAATGGATATCGAAATCAGCCGCTGGGGCGAAGCTGCGGATAAGAACGCGCAGTATGTGGTGCAGCCGTACGTTGTGCCCGCCAACACGGTGCGCTTTATGGCTCCCCAAGGAACTCTCACCTACGGAATTAACTGGCAACCGGGCCGGGTGGAGTTCAAGACCGCTCGAGGATCGGATGTCGTAGCCCAGCACGTCTTCACTTCCGGAGTCCCCTCCCCCGGCAGCGAGAGGATTCACATGAACCTCTACGTCTACAACAATCAGAGCAACCCCTTGCGCAACGGATCCGAGGTGATCATTGAGAAGTTTGCATTCCTTCCTTGACACCCTCGGCCGTTCGTATCTCATACGGGCGCTGCTTGCGGTCGCCCTCTTGGTCCAGGCCGCTTACGCCATCGATCCCAACCGCGCGATGTCGCAATACGTCCGCGAGCGATGGGGAACGGATCGGGGATTCCCGCGCGGCCCGGTCTATGCCATCGCTCAAACTCCCGACGGTTACCTCTGGATCGGAACCGAGGCTGGTCTGGTTCGCTTCGATGGCTGGAATTTCAAGCTGATTCAGGACGAATCGGGAGCATTCACCATCACCAACGTTCTCGGTTTGACTGCCACCGAGAATGGCTCGCTATGGATACGGCTGGAAGATCTGACATTGGTGCGCTACCGCAACGGCGTGTTTGAGAACCCGATATCCGGCCCCGTCCCTCCGATTGACATCTCGGCCATGAGCAAAGCGGAGCATGCCGGAGTTTTGGCCTGGAGAATGGACAACGGCGCGCTTGATTTCGGCCCAGGCGCGCTTCCGAGCGTCCCTTCCGCCCGCGATCTCCCACGGACTCCCGTGACCGCGATCGCTCAAACGTCCGACGGAGACGTCTGGATGGGCACGCGCGACGCCGGCCTATTCCGTTTCGCAGGTGGCAAGACTTCGGCCGTCAGGAACGGTCTGCCTGATCTAAAAATCAATTGCCTGCTTCCGGGCGCGGACCAGGATCTCTGGGTAGGCACCGACAATGGCATCGTGAAGTGGAACGGGAGCGAGCTCACCGAATCCGGGCTACCGCCTTCTACCGAACATTTTCAAGCGCTCGCGATCGTGCGGGATCGCGACGCGAACATTTGGGTTGGTACGGACTCGCGCGGCCTGTTGCGGTTCAACTCGCGAGGCGTCGCCAGCCTGGAAGAAACCGATTCGAAGGCGGTCACCGCGCTGTTCGAGGATCGGGAAGGAAACTTGTGGATCGGCAGCGCCAACGGACTGGAGCGTCTCCGCGACAGCGCATTCGTGACCTACTCTCTTCCCGAAGGTTTGCCGACCGACGGAAGCAATCCAGTGTTTGTCGACGGCGATAACATTACATGGTTCCCTCCCGTGGACGGCGGCTTGGTGTGGATGAAAGATGGCACACATGGACACGTCCACCTGGCAGGGTTGGACGCCGACGTGGTTTACTCCATCACCGGAAGGCACGGCCAGATCTGGTTGGGGAGACAGCACGGAGGGCTCACCCAGCTTCGCGACGAGCAAGGATTTCTCAGAGCGAGAACCTTTACACAAGCCGACGGCCTAGCTCAGAACAGCGTCTACTCGGTGTATCAAGCCCAGGATGGAACTGTGTGGGCCGGCACGCTCAGCGGAGGCGTGAGCAAACTCCAGAATGGCCGATTCACGAACTACACCACCGCGAACGGCCTGGCCTCGAACACGGTCGCTGCGATCCTGAGGACCGCCGATGGAACCATTTGGCTTGCAACGCCAACCGGCCTGAGCGCTCTCGCGAACAACCGATGGCAAACCTACACCACCCAGGACGGCCTGCCATCGAATGACATCAATTGTCTATTCGAAGACTCGTCGGGCGTCCTTTGGGTTGGGACCGAGGCCGGCCTTGCCTTCCAGGACCACGGCCGATTTCGAGCTCCCGCAAATGTACCCACGGCCTTACGGGAACAAGTCCTGGGTCTGGCCGCGGACAAGTTCGGATCCATTTGGATGGCAACTGCAAACCACGTGTTGCGAGTCAATCGCGACAAACTCCTGCGCGGCGAGCTTGCTGACGGAGATATCCGTGAATACGGACTAGCGGACGGCCTGCGCGGCGTGGAAGGCGTCAGACGTAGCAGTTCGGTGGTGCAGGATCCTGTCGGGCGCATCTGGTTTTCCCTCAATAAGGGCATTTCGGTCGTCGATCCCGCCCGGCTCAGCAGCAACGCAGCGCCCGCTATCGCACATGTCCAAGCGATCCTCGCCGATGGCCGTCCCATCCCTCTGCTGGCTCCAATTCAGATTCCAGGCGGCCGTCAGCGCATCACGTTCGACTTTGCCGGTCTCAGCCTTTCGGTTCCCGAGCGCGTTCGCCTGCGCTATCAGCTCGAAGGATTCGACCGTGGATGGAGCGAGCCCACGGCCACGCGGCAAGCCGTCTATACCAATTTGCCACCCAGGTCTTATCGCTTTCGATTGATCGCCAGCAATCCCGATGGCGTCTGGAGCGGCAACGAGGCTGCGATCGGCTTCGATGTCGAGCCGCTCTTCTGGCAGACCTGGTGGTTCCGGCTGAGCACCGTGCTGGCTGTCGCGCTGTTGATTGCGGCCTTTTATCGTCTGCGTCTTCTGACCCTGACCCGCCGGCTCAACGCGTTGTTTGAAGAACGGCTAGCCGAGCGCACTCGAATTGCACAGGAGTTGCACGACACTTTGCTGCAAGGCTTCCTCAGTGCGTCCATGCAACTGCACGTGGCGGTTGACCGTCTGCCGCCCGATTCGCCGGCCAGATCTTCGCTCGGGCGCATCCTTCAACTCATGGGCCAGGTAATCCAGGAAGGCCGCAATGCGGTGCAAGGTTTGCGTTCGCACCAGAGCGCCTCGCTCGATCTGGAACAGGCTTTCGCCCATGTCCAGGACGAACTCCCTGTCCAGGACGACGTCGGGTTTCGTGTCATTGTGGATGGCCAGCCGCGGCCGCTGCACCCGGTCCTGCGCGACGAGGTCTACCGCATCGGCCGGGAAGCCTTGGCGAACGCCTTCCAGCATTCTCGCGCCAAGAACGTCGAAATTGAGCTCGAATATGCTTCTACCCAGTTGCGAGTCCTGGTTCGCGACAACGGATGCGGCATCGATCCTCAACTGTTGCAGTCGGGACGCGAGGGACACTGGGGTTTGCCGGGCATGCGCGAACGCGCGGAGAGAATCGGCGCCAAACTCCACGTGTGGAGCAGCTCCGCCGCCGGAACTGAAGTGGAACTGTCCGTACCAAGCCATGTCGCATTTCAATCGCCGGGCCGCGCGCCCCATTGGTTCTCGCGCCTGCATTTTAGGAAATCCCCAGCGGAGCCTGCAGCATCCAACAACGAAAAGCCTTGACAGGACGTGACCAATGAACGAGACGGACCAAGACCGTATCCGCGTATTAAGTGTCGACGACCATCCACTGCTGCGGGAAGGGATAGCCGCCATCATCAACAACGAACCCGATATGTTGCTGGTCGCCGACGCGGCCAGCGGCAGCGAGGCTATCCAGAAATTTCGCGAACATCGGCCCGACGTTACGCTGATGGACCTGCGGCTTCCCGATGTGAGCGGCATCGACGCTATGATCGCCATCCGCACCGAGTTCGCCGAAGCTCGCATCATCATGCTGACCACCTTCGAGGGTGACGTTGAAATCCAGCGCGCTTTGGAGGCCGGAGCCCGAGGTTACATGCTCAAAAGCATGCCGCCCCGCGAATTGGTGGAGGTCATCCGCCAGGTCCATTTAGGCAAGAAGCGTGTACCTGCCGAAGTGGCGAGCCATCTTGCCGACCACCTGAGCGACGAAGCGCTCACCGCCCGCGAGACCGACGTTCTGCGTCATATCGCCGAGGGCAACCGGAATCGCGACATCGCGGAACGGCTCTTCATTTCGGAGGAAACCGTCAAGGTGCATGTTAAGCACATCATGGAAAAACTACGCGCCAGCGACCGCACCGAGGCGGTGGCCATCGCGGTCCGCCGGGGCATCATCCAGCTCTGAAGCTCCAATGCCGCCTCTCCGAACATAACTCGATAGTGTTATGTAAAAATTCCAAGCTATTGGGATTCGTTTGCTGCATACATCCTCTACTCTAAGCTCAGGTACTGATCGGGGAGTGCTTAGAAAACGGAGGAAGGCCACCTGTTACGTCTCTTTTCCGCGTTTCCGGGTGGTTGGCCTGGAATCGGGCTGCTGCTGCTGCGCGGGGCTATTGGCATCGTAGGTCTTCTCCAAGGCGCCTTTTATCTGGCCGGCAGAGCCGGGTCCACACCGGGCACGTGGCTGTGCGGTCTCTTGGGACTGGCGGCCGGGGCGGCCTTGCTGATCGGTGCTCTCACGCCCATCGCAGGCATTGTGGGGACCATTGGCGCCATAGGAATCGGGTTTTCCTTCTTAGCAGCGCCGACGCCAAATCTGTTCGATCAAAAACTGACGGCTATCTTGGTCGCAATCATCGCAGCTGCCGTCGTATTCTTGGGACCCGGCGCCTTCTCCTTGGATGCCCGGCTGTTTGGCCGCCGCGAAATTATCATTCCCCCCAGATCCAGATCCTAACGAGTTCTCGTGACCCGCGCATACCTCGATCGAGGTATTGGGCCGCCCCCGAGAGTGGTACTCGAAAAGCCTTCCATATCGTGATGATTCTCCGGAGCCGTTGAGGCAAAGTAAATCATCGAAGGCGATAGACGGACGAAACGCAAAAAGGAGAATCACCGGATATGGCAACTTTAGCGACCACAATGTTCCCTCCTCGGCGAGAGTTCTTACAGCCCGAAAACAGGCTGATCGGATCGAGCCCCGGCATGCGTCGCGCGTTGAGCGACGTCCGGACGGTGGCGCCCACCGACTCCGCCGTCTTGATTCAGGGCGAAACCGGAACAGGTAAAGAGCTGATTGCCAGAGCCGTCCATGACCAGAGCCGGAGGAACCACGCGCCCTTTGTGACGCTCAACTGCGCAGCCATTCCGAGCGGGCTTCTCGAAAGCGAGCTCTTCGGCCATGAGCGCGGAGCGTTCACAGGCGCGATGAACTCGGCCATCGGACGCTTTCAAGCGGCTCATCAGGGAACCCTGTTTCTCGACGAGATTGGCGAGATGCCGCTCGAATTGCAACCCAAGCTGTTGCGGGTGCTCCAGGAGCAGGAATTCGAGAAGCTGGGCAGCACGCGCACCATTCGCGTGGACGTTCGCATTGTCGCGGCTACCAATCGGGATCTAGGAGCGATGGTCCAGGAGCGCCGCTTCCGCGCGGATCTATATTACCGGCTGCATGTGTTCCCCATCGCGCTCCCGCCACTGCGCGACCGATTGGACGATATCCCGCTTCTGGTGCGGCACTTCGTGGAAAAGTTCGCCGACCGAATGAACAAGGAGATTACCGTCATCCCTGAGGAGGTGATGCAGGCACTCCAGCGCCACAGCTGGCCGGGCAACATTCGCGAGCTGCAGAATTTCATTGAACGCGCTGTTATCCTCTCACCGGGGCACCTGCTGTGCGCGCCCCTCGGCGATCTAAAGCCGGGCCTCGGCAACCTTGCGGAATCGCCCAAACCATCCGCCGGCCGCACGTTGAAGGACGCGGAGCGCGCTCACATTCTGGAAGTACTGCGGCAAGTGGATTGGGTGGTGGGCGGCCAGCGCGGCGCTGCGGTTCGCCTCGGCTTGCCGCGAACTACTTTGCTTCACAGGATGCATAAATTGGGTATTGTGGCTGAGGAGGCGAGGCAAAGCTCATGCGGACTCCCAAATTTTGGATCCTAGTTTCGGCGCTGCTATATTTAGCAGCCGCCATGATCGGGACCGGCTGCTCCAACCAAACCAGTGGGGCGACGGCCCCCGCGCCGTTAACGGTGGAGGTGGCCCCAGTCGAACAACGCGACGTTCCCATCTACAGCGAATGGATCGGCACGTTGGATGGATTCGTCAACGCGGATATCAAGGCCCAAGTAACGGGCTATCTTCTGCAGCAGGCCTACCAGGAAGGCACGTTCGTCAAGAAAGGCCAACTGCTGTTTCAAATCGATCCGCGGCCCTTCCAAGCGGCTTTAGATCAGGCACAAGGCCAGTTAGCTCAGTCGGAAGGACAGCTTGCCCAAGCACGGGCGGGACTGGCGCAAGCCGAGGCGCAGGTTGCGGTCGCGGAAGCCAATCAGCGCCGGACTCAATTGGACGTCGATCGCTACACTCCGCTAGCCCAGCAACAGGCCATCACGCAGCAGGACCTCGACGACGCCACTCAGAATAATCTCGCGGCTAAGGCGCAGGTGCAATCCGCGCTGGCCCAAGTAGCCACGGCGCGCGCTCAGATCGTGGCCGCCAATGCCGCCGTTCAATCGTCAAAAGCCAGCGCTGAAACGGCCCAGATTAATCTGGGATTCACCAAGCTCACATCACCCATTGACGGCATTCCGGGAAT
This sequence comes from Bryobacterales bacterium, assembly GCA_963772905.1. GTDB lineage: Bacteria > Acidobacteriota > Terriglobia > Bryobacterales > Bryobacteraceae > Palsa-89. Next base: position 315,055 of record CAVYZD010000005.1, read on the forward strand.
TGCGCAGCAGCAAGTTGGCTCGTTGGTAAGTCCGGCCAGCCCGACCATCACTACCGTGTCGACGGTCGATCCAATCCGTGTTTACTTCACGGTCGCCGAGCAGGAATATCTCGATTTTCACCGGCGCTATTCGACACCATCCACGCTGGACGCGAAACGCAAGGAGCTTCGGTTGGAGCTGATCCTGGCCGACGGGACTGTTTATCCGCAAACCGGAACTTTCTATTTCGCGGATCGCCAGGTGGACGTCCGGACTGGCGCAATTCGTGTGGCGGGACTTTTTGCGAATCCGGGGAACACGCTGCGGCCCGGCCAGTACGGCAAGGTTCGCACCGCGCTCAGAATGCAACCCAACGCGCTTCTGGTTCCCCAGCGCGCCGTGAACGAACTGCAGGGGAGTTATCAAATTGCCGTGGTGAATCCCGACAACAAAGTGGACATTCGATTCGTCAAGGTGGGCGATCGCATCGGCAGCGATTGGCTCATAAACGAAGGGCTGAAGCCGGGAGAGCGCGTTGTCGCCGAGGGCTTACAAAAGGTCCGCCAAGGGATGCAAGTGAATCCCAGGCCGTTCGCGGAGCCTAGCCAAACTGCACAGAGATAACTTCGATGTCCAAGTTTTTCATCAACCGGCCGATCGTGGCGATAGTAATCGCCATCGTAACCGTGATCGTGGGCGCTCTCTCCATCCTGACCCTGCCCGTCGCGCAGTTTCCCGCTATCGCGCCGCCGGAGGTTCAGGTTTCCGCCATCTACGTCGGCGCCGACGCGCAGACCATTGAGCAATCCGTGGCCACACCCATCGAACAGCAGATGAGCGGCGTCGACAACATGAATTACATGTACTCGTTGAACGCAACCGCCAATGGCCAGATGAGAATGATCGTCGATTTTGACGTCAATACGAATCCGAATACGGATCTGATCCTGGCGCAGAGCCGCGAAACACAGGCGGCGCCGCAGCTGCCGGTGGACGTCAATAACTACGGCGTTACGGTGCAGAAGTCGACGCTTGCGCCTCTCATGCTGGTGGCCCTCTATTCGCCCAAAGGCACCTACGACGCGCGATTCCTGGCCAACTACGCCTACATCAATTTGAACGATCCCATGACACGCGTGAAAGGCGTGGGCACCATTCAGATCTTCGGCGCCGGACAATATGCGATGCGGCTGTGGGTAAAACCCGACCAGTTGGCGAAGTTGCAAATCACGGTTCCCGAAATCGTCTCGGCCCTCCAGACGCAAAATACGGTGAACCCCGCGGGGCAAGTGGGCAGCGAACCGGCTCCGAAGGGCCAGGAATTCACGTACTCGGTGCGCGCCCAAGGCCGGCTGACTTCGCCCGAGGAGTTCGAACAGATCGTCGTGCGCGAGACCCCCGAGACTGGGATCGTTCGCCTGAAAGATGTTGCGCGAGTGGAACTGGGCTCCCAGGATTACAGCGTGGAAGGGCATTTGAACGGGAAACCGAGCGCCGTGATCGCGGTTTACCAGTTGCCCGGATCGAACGCCGTCGAAACGGCCGCCGCCGTAAGGAAGATGATGACGGAGGCGAAGACGCGGTTTCCGGACGACGTGGATTACGTGGTCCCAGTAGACACCACGCTAGCCGTAAGCGCGGGCATGAAGGAGATCGTCGAAACGCTGGTGATCGCGCTGGTTCTCGTGATCGCCGTGGTGTATTTGTTCCTGCAAGGATGGCGGGCGACGCTCATTCCCCTGCTGGCGGTCCCCGTTTCACTGGTTGGCACCTTCCTGTTCTTCCCGCTGTTCGGCTTCAGCATCAACACGCTGTCTCTCTTCGGTCTAGTTTTGGCAATTGGTCTCGTGGTAGACGACGCCATCGTCGTCGTGGAGGCAGTGGAGCGATACATCGAACAGGGAGTCGCTCCGAAGCAGGCCGCGCTGAAAGCGATGGAGGAGATTTCGGGTCCCGTGATCGGGATCGCGCTGGTCCTTTCCGCGGTGTTCATCCCGACGGCCTTCATCCCCGGAATCACCGGCAAGTTGTATCAGCAGTTCGCAGTCACCATCGCCATTTCGGTGATCTTGTCCGCGTTCAATGCGCTGTCCCTGAGCCCCGCTCTGGCGGCTCTCATCCTGAAACCAAAAGTGGAGAGCAGAGGGTTGCTGGCGAGGTTTTTTGCCTGGTTCAACCGGATGTTCGGGCACGCCACGGAAGGTTATGTTCGGGTTTCGGGCGTGCTCATGCGAAAAAGCATTGTGGCGGTCATAGCCCTGGCTGCGGCCGGCGTGGCCAGCTATTTCATTAGCAACAAATTGCCGACCAGCTTCGTTCCCGACGAGGACCAGGGTTATTTCTACCTGAACATCCAGCTTCCCAATGCCGCATCGCTCCAACGGACCGAGCTGGTGACGGCCAAGGTAGAGGATATCTTAGCCAAAACTCCAGGCGTCAAGTACACCACCGGCATCCTTGGCTTCAGCCTGCTCAGCCTGGTGCGAACCAGCTACAACGCCTTTATCTTCGTCAGCATGAAGGATTGGGACGACCGCAAGACTCGCGCCGAGCAGTTCCAGGCCATCAAGGCTCGCCTCAACCGGGAACTGAGCGCGCTGCCGGAGGGAGTGGCGTTCAGCTTTTCTCCACCGGCCATTCCCGGCGTCGGCACCTCGGGCGGATTCACATTCATCCTGGAAGATCGCGCCGGCAAGGACGTGCAGTTTTTATCCGATAATCTGAACAAGTTCGTCGCCGCCGCGCGTAAGCGCCCGGAGATCGGAACCCTCACCACCACCTTCCTCCCCGCGGTGCCGCAGCAATTCGTGGATGTGGATCGCGACAAGGTGATCAAGCAGGGAGTAAATATCAACGACGTCTACCGCACCATCCAAGCCTTCATGGGCGGGCTGTTCGTGAATTACTTCAATCGCTTCGGCCGCCAATGGCAGGTCTATGTGGAAGCCGAAAACGAGTACCGCACGAAATCCGAGAACGTCGGCCAATTCTATGTGCGCAACGCGGCCGGCGAAATGGTTCCGCTTTCGGCGCTTACCAGATTCAGGGCGGGCGCCGGACCGGAATTCACAATGCGTTTCAATGAATATCGATCCGCGCAATTGAATGGCGCGGCCGCGGCAGGTTACAGCACCGACCAGGCGATGAAAGCGCTTGAGGAGACTTTCGCTCAAAACATGCCGCCGGAGATGGGCTACGACTATTCGGGTATGTCGTTCCAGGAGAAAAGGGCGCAAGAAGGCGTGTCTCCCTCGATCATCTTCGGATTCTCGCTGTTGTTTGTTTTCCTGATTCTGTCAGCGCTCTATGAGAGCTGGAGTCTGCCACTCAGCGTCTTGCTGAGCACACCGGTCGCGGTGTTCGGAGCTTTGGGCGTGTTGTGGCTGCGGCGAACGCTGCTGGGCCATTTTCTTCCGGCCTATATGGTCCAGATCGAGAGCGATGTGTATTCGCAGATCGGCCTGGTGATGCTGATCGGGCTGGCCGCGAAAAACGCGATCCTGATCGTGGAATTCGCCAAGGACGAACTGGAGAAGGGAAAACCGTTGATGGATGCGGCCCTGGAAGGAGCGCGCCTTCGTCTGCGACCGATTCTGATGACTTCGTTCGCCTTTATCCTGGGGTGCGTGCCGCTGTGGATCGCGACGGGCGCCGGGGCAGTCTCGCGGCAGATCATGGGGACCACGGTCATCGGAGGAATGCTGGCCGCCAGCTTCATCGGCATCTTCATCATTCCTTCGGCGTTCTATCTTGTCGAAAAGCTTTCGGGCTCGGCCGCGTCCGGGGAGCTGTCGGTTGTCCCGCCGCCGTCTCCGTCGCAAGGTGATTGATACCATGCAACGCAAAATTGCCATTTGCGCGCTTTCGCTTTTTGGCCTCTGTGGCTGCACGGTTGGCCCCAATTACCAGCGGCCCAAACTGGCAACGCCCGCGCAGTTTCGAGCGCCTCAGCCGCTCTCGACGCAAGAGGCTTTTTCGCTCGCGGATTTGAAGTGGTTCGAGCTCTTTCGCGACGACCAGTTGCAGGCGTTAATCCGCAAAGCGCTGGTGCAGAATTACGACCTGCGTGACGCGGCGACGCGCGTGGAAGCAGCCCGCGCGAACTTAGGGATCACCAGATCCGATCAGTTTCCGCAGTTCGCCGCCAGCGGTGGCGCGGAGATCAACCGTTTCTCGCGTGATGGCGCGACGCCGTTGCCCCCGGCGTTTCTACCCGTGCAGAACCGAAGTTTCGGCGAAGCTTCGCTCGGATTGCTCTCATTTGAAATCGATTTGTGGGGAAAGCTGCGGCGAGCCACGGAAGCCGCGCGAGCAAATCTTCTCAGCGCGGAGGAAAATCGTCAGGCAGTGATCACCACCTTGGTCAGCGATGTCGCGACGTCGTATCTCACGCTAAGAGAACTCGATTACGAACTGGAAATTTCCAACCGCACGCTTCAAACGCGCCAGGAGTCGCTCGATCTGACCAAGTCGCGGCAAAAGGGTGGCGTCGGCACGCTGCTCGATCTGCGCCAAGCCGAGCAACTGGTGGACACCGCGGCCGAAACCATCCCCGTGATCCAGCAGGAAATCGAGCAGATGGAAAATCAGATTCATCTATTGCTGGGCGAGCCTCCCGGTCCAATACCGCGAGGGCAAAGCCTCACGGCGCAGGAACTGCCGCCCGACGTGCCAGCCGGCCTCACATCAGAGCTGCTGGAACGCCGCCCGGACATTCGTGCCGCGGAGCAAGACTTGATCGCCGCCAATGCCGAGATCGGAGTGGCGCGCGCGCAGTATTTCCCGCAACTGACACTGAGTGGATTCTTAGGTGGACAAAGCACTCAGCTGGCGAGTCTCTTCACCGGTGCGCACACCGCTTTTAATCTAGCGCCCCAGCTGGCGCAGCCCGTCTTCACGGCGGGACGTTTGAAGTCGAACGTGAGGCTGGCTGAAGCTCAGCGCGACCACGCCTTGGTGCAATACGAGAAGACGATTCAAACCGCTTTCACCGAGGTGTCGAATAGCCTGATCGCCCATCAGCGTGTGCGCGAGAGCCGGGTGCGGCAGGAAGAGCTGGTTTACGCATTGGAAGACCGGCTTCGGCTCGCGTATTTGCGCTACCGCGGCGGCGTGGATACGCAACTCGACGCTTTGGATGCCGATCGCGATTTGTACTCGTCCCAGATATCGTTGTCGCAGATCCGCCTGAACGAAACGCTGACGGTGGTGCAACTCTACAAGGCGCTCGGCGGTGGTTGGCAATGAAGTCGATTCTGGGAATTCATCACATCACGGCAATTGCGAGCGATCCCCAGGAGAACGTGGATTTCTATACTGGCGTGCTCGGATTGCGTCTGGTGAAAGTGACCGTCAACTTCGACGATCCGGAAGCCTATCATCTCTACTATGGCGACGGACACGGCCGTCCGGGAACCATCCTGACGTTCTTCGCATGGCCCGGAGCCAGGCGCGGACGCCAGGGAAACGGCCAGGTGACGGCCGCATCGTTCGCTGTGCCGCAAGGCTCTCTGGCTTTCTGGCGCGAGCGGCTCGAGCAAAACACTATCGCTTCGGAATTGCTCCCTGAGCGGTTCGAGCAACGCGTGCTTTCCTTTCACGACGTAGACGGCATGCGGTTGGAGTTGGTGGAGACACCAGATTCGGAGCCGTCGCACTTTTGGGAAGGCGGCGATATTCCAGCCCAATTCGCGGTGCACGGTTTTTACGGCGCGACGCTTTCAGAGACCGGCTACGAGCGAACTGCGGCATTGCTCACCGATACCATGGGCTTTCGACTTCTTGGGAATGAACAGAATCGGTTTCGCTATGAGGCGGTGCATGCGCATCCAGGCGGAGCAGGTCGCGTGATCGATGTGATCTGCGCGCCAACGGCACAGGAAGGGCGCGTGGCAGTGGGAACTATCCACCATATCGCGTTTCGAACTCCTGACGACGTGCAGCAAGAGGAGTGGCTGGCCGAGGTCGGACGGCTCGGGTATAACGTCTCGCCCGTGATGGACCGCGTCTACTTCCACTCCATTTACTATCGCGAGCCCGGCGGTGTCCTGTTTGAAATCGCGACCGATTCGCCGGGGTTTGCAGTGGATGAGCCCGTTGAGAAGCTCGGCGAAGCGCTCAAGCTTCCGCCGTGGCTAGAGGGGTTGCGTCCCCAAATCGAAACCGCGCTACCGCCCCTCGAGCGCAAGCAGCGAGTCGTATCGTGACAGCCGGCGCGAAGTTCGAATTCATTCATCGCTTTGAGCCTCCGAAGCCGGACGGTCCAAAAGTCACTCTGCTGCTTCTCCACGGAACCGGCGGGGATGAAGAAGATCTGATCCCGCTCGGTGAGCAGCTGTTGCCGGGCGCCGCGCTGCTCAGTCCTCGTGGACGCGTGCTGGAGCACGGAATGCCCCGCTTCTTTCGGCGGCTGGCCGAGGGCGTTTTCGACGCCGACGATCTCAAGTTGCAGACCGATGCGCTCGCTCAATTCGTAAGCAGCGCCTCTCGCGAGTATGGACTCGAAGGCAATACGGTCATCGCCATCGGTTATTCCAACGGCGCGAACATCGCCGCGAGTCTGCTCTTGATGCATCCCACATTGCTTTCGGGCGCGATCCTGTTTCGTCCCATGGTTCCCTTCCGCCCTCAAGTGCCTCCGGATTTGAGGGACGTGCCGGTTCTGCTGGCGGCTGCCAGGCACGACCAGATTGTCCGCCCCCAACTGACTTCGGAGCTGTCCGACATTCTCACGACGGCCGGCGCTCGCGTCACCGTTCACTGGCATCCCGGCGGACATCGAGCTGGGCGCCGACGACGTTGCCGCAGCGAAGGAGTGGCTCGCCAAGTAACGCCCCACATAACCCCGGGCTCCACGGTCGTAAACTGGGAGCTTATGCCTAAGGTGCTGGTGACTGGCGGAGCGGGCTACATCGGTTCGGTGACGGCTCATTCTTTGAAGCGGCGTGGATACGAAGTAGTGATCGTGGATGATTTGTCGCGCGGGCATGGACACAATGTTCGTGGACTTCCCTTTCACCAGCTGCATTTGTCCGAGACAGGCCGGTTAGCGGATATTCTGAGCGTTGAGCGCGTGGATGCGGTGATTCATTTTGCCGCGAGTTCCATGGTTGGGGAGTCGGCCAGGAAGCCTGAGCTCTACTTTTTGAATAACGCCGGCGGCAGCGCATCGCTATTGAGCGCGATGATCCAAGCGGGCGTCAAGCGGCTGGTGTTTTCCTCGACGGCGGCGGTATATGGGACGCCGAAGGTTGTGCCGATCACGGAAGATCAGCCGTTTGCGCCGGTGAATCCGTATGGCGAGTCCAAGGTGCTGGTCGAAAAGATGCTGCGGTGGATGGACGAATGCAGCGGCCTGCGCAGCATCGCACTCCGTTATTTCAACGCGTGCGGATCGGACCCGGAATCCGGACTCGGCGAGGAGCATGAACCGGAGACGCACTTGATCCCATTGCTGATTCAAGCCGTCGTTACGGGCAAGCCGATCACGATCTTCGGCGACGATTACGATACAGCCGATGGCACCTGCATCCGCGATTACATCCATGTCACCGATTTGGCGGAGGCCCACGTGGCGGCAATCGAAAAATTGCTGGCGGGCGGTGGATCGAATGTATTCAACGCCGGAACCGGGGCGGGCCACTCCGTGCTTCAGGTGATGCGAGCAGTAGAGCAGGTTACGGGTCAGAAGGTGCCGCACCAGATCGGAATGCGACGCGCTGGGGATCCGCCGGTTCTGGTGGCGAATTCCGACAAGCTGAAGCGGACACTGGGCTGGAAGCCGAAGTTCCCGGAACTGGAGGATATGGTCAAGACCGCGTTGCAGTTCGAGAAGAAGCACGCAGACAAAAGTTGACGTCGACCGCAAGCTTCCAACATTGGCAGTCGCGATCTGAGAAGGTCGTCAGTATGCGTGGCTCTACTGCCCGTTTGCGAGCACTTCCTCCAGTGCGGCCGCGGCCGGGCGATAGCCACTGTAAGTGGATTCCGTTCTCTTGGTGGATTTTCGCCATAGAATGGAGAGCCGCAGATCCACGGCAAAGCGGCTGACCAGCCAGATCGAATCCGTCACTGGGATCATTTCCAACTCCATTTTCGTACCGGGCAGTACTTTCGCAAAGAGTCCGAAAACGGAATCAGGCTTGATCGCCTGAGCCTCGGCTTTGACCCAATGGAAGGTGTCTTTATCGACCCAGAGCCGGCCCTGCATGCCGGCAAGAATCTTCGCGGTCCGGTTCGGCGGCTTGTAGCCAGCCATCGGCTTCGCACCCAAGACATAACAGGCGTGGCCCTTCATGGTCTCTTCTCCTGCCAATGTAAAGTCGAACGCCTTAGTGAATTCCTCGATCAGAATTCCGTTCTGCTCTCGCGTTTTACGATATTGTTCGGAGCGTTCCAGAGCTTCGGCGGGAGTTTCACGATTTCGGCGGTCGACTTCGTTCGCGAGTTTGTGCAACTCCAGTTTCTGCTGGTCTGCCGGAAGAGGCGTATCGTTGATGGCGATCGGCATATAGTAGTCGGAACCCGAGATCATGAAGACCTGGTGCGTCTTGCGAATGGACTTCTCTTTCGACGTTGTGATGTCGCGTTGAACGAAGGCGAAACCGGGCGCGGCGGCCCAATCCGCTTGCATCGTGCTTGCCGCCCGGTGAACGATGTCCTGGACATCGAGGTCACTTCCATGGCCGCAGGTAATGAACAGCCCGCATAGCGGAATCCATCGCTTCATAAGGCTCAGGTGGGGTGGGATTTTGCTCACTTGGGTGTAGTGGCGCAGCGACGGAAACTTTCATCAGTCGATCCGCCTAGTCAAAGTATAGTTGGCGCATCCGTCGCGGCCGACCTGCGATGGCGCGAAAACTGCTTACTCCGCAATGGAAGCGGTAAGACTATGAAAGCAGTCGCAGAGCGCCGGCTCGTCGACTCAACTGAGCAATCCCTCGCTGGACCACCACTAGCCGTGGACCTGGACGGCACTCTGGTGAGAACGGATCTTCTGTTCGAGTCCCTGCTCGCATTGCTCAAACGGAACCCGTTGTACTTCTTCATCCTTCCGTTATGGTTGTTAAAAGGCAAAGCCTACTTCAAACAGCAGATTGCACGCCGCGTTTCCTTGGACATTAGTACTCTTCCGTATCGGCAAGATTTGCTGGACGACCTGAAAGGCACAGCGCGCGCAGGGTCGCCGCATCGTCCTGGCAACCGCTTGCGACATGCTAATCGCCAGGCAGGTGGCGGATCACCTGAAGCTATTCGATGCGGTTCTTGCCAAGCGACGGAATCATCAATCTTTCGGGTGAAGCCAAGCGAGAACGGCTGGTGAGCGAGTTTGGGGAGCAGGGCTTCGACTATGCGGGCGACCACCGGAACGACCGAGCCGGTTTGGAGATCGGCTCGAAAAGCGATCGTGGTTCAAGATACCAGGAACGAGGCTGGCTGATTATCTGAAGCCGCTCCGTCCTCAGCACTGGTTGAAGAATATTCTGATCTTCGTCCCACTGCTTGCCGCGCAACGGTTCTTTGAAGCTGCGCTGCTGGAGAAGGCGATCCTGGCGTTTGTCGCGTTCGGTTGTTTCGCATCCAGCGGCTATCTGCTCAATGATCGTATTCGATCTTACCGCGGATCGGCACCACCCCACAAGCGACTCCGGCCCTTCGCTGCCGGCGATCTTCCCTTGTCTTACGGAATCGCGATGATTCCGGTTCTGATCGTCACTAGGCGCCATCATCGGCGCGCTGGTATCTCCGCTCTTTCTCGCAGTCTGTCTTTTGTACCTTGGTTTGACCACTACCTATTCATTCCATATGAGGAAGATCGCCCTCCTGGACGTGATCATCCTGGCCGGCCTTTACACCATGCGGATCATGGCGGGGGCCGCGGCGGTTGCCATCTGGCCGTCCCACTGGCTGCTTGCATTTTCAACCTTCTTGTTCTTTAGTCTGGCGCTGGTGAAGCGTTACGGCGAGTTGGTGATCATGCGGGGCGTAGAGGGCCCAAGAGCCACTGCGCGAGGTTACGAACTCAGCGATGGAGAATTGCTCGCGGCGATGGGAGTTGCCAGCGGGTACCTGGCGGTGTTAGTGCTTGCTCTCTATATCAATACCGACACCGCGCAGGCATTCTACTCCCGATACCAACTCATCTGGTTCCAATGTCCGTTATTGTTCTATTGGATTAGTCACGTCTGGTTAATCGCTCATCGCGGCAAAATGCCGGACGATCCGGTGGTGTTCACCACAAACGACCGGACCAGCCGAATTCTGGCACTCCTGATGTTGGTGGTCACGTTGGTGGCGCTATGACGGGCTGTGCCGGCGAATCGCTCTCGCGTTTGCATTGGCCGCATTTGCCGGGGCGAATGCCACGGAACATGCCACGAACATTCCCAAGACCATCGTGGAACTCCAGCAGTACCGGCAGTCGAGTTCGGTCCGTATTAAATCCGGGACTGGAAGAAAGGGCATCGCGACTCTGGTGAATCTGAATCCCGCGATCAATGCATGGTACCTGCTCAAGGTTGCGTGGAACGGCGGCGGACCCGAAACCAGCTTTCACCTGGAAAACCCGGAACCTCGAAAGCGCAAAGACTGCTGCTGGATGAAAAGTACCCCGACGGGGACTCGTCGTCGCCGAGGCGCAAGAATCGATACTACTGCGCGCTGTTTGAGAGCGACGGCTTGGACGAAGCAAAAACTTCGCAGCGCATCTATGCTCCCCTGTGCGAAGGCCGCGTTTATTTGCGCAATGCCGCAATCGGGCATCGAACCAATCTGGAGGCCACAACCGAGTTTCTGCGAGAACATGTCTGGGGCGCCGAGAAAATCATTGGGATCGGCCATATCGTCTTGGAGATATGCAGCGCGAGACAGGGAAGGTTGAGAGCGCAGTCCCCCGCGGCCACCTCGAAAGCAGGCGAAACGAATCGAGCTTCCGCTGCCGGCACCGCATCGATCCGAAATACGCCGGTCGAGTGCTGACCTCCGGCAATTTGGGGATCGATTTAGAGGGTCCGGCAAAACACGGCATGACTCCGGGCGGTTGGTACGCGGCGAGCGGGACCCCGGGCGTCTACGTCGGTATTCTTCAACCGAATCTCATCGACCCGGCGATTCTACAGAGTTACAAGACGCGGGTGAACAATCTGGATAACATCGAGGCCTCTGCGCTGTGTTATCTGGTCGCGTTCGATCTGGACCGGTTTGAACTCGGATATGCTCTCGGCACGGAACATCCCAAGGTGGGGTGGTCCGAGCACATGCTCGCGCAAATGAGAGACCCGCAATCGCCTGGGCCGGATGGTATCGCGAGTATCGCTCCGCTAGTTTCTACCGGCCTGATTGGGCCAATGGATGCTCCCAGGACCACGGCCACCTTCACTGGCGGTTTCAAGCGAGAGCACGGCGCTTTCAAATACGGAGATCTCGCCGTTCGGAACCATGGAAGCCACTATGGCTTTATCGAGAACGGTGTCGTGTTCAGCACGCTTCAGCCGGGGCTGGCAACGATCTTTGTCCTCGATGACGGGTCGGTAGAGATGAAGACGTGGTCGGACGCCGACAACAACCTTCTGCCTCGGATCAGACACGCACGCCAGAATGGCGTCCCAGTGATCGATTTCGATCCAGCCTCGCACGCGCCGGCGCCGGGTGCGCTGGTCAACCGCTGGGGTCCTGGCAATTGGTCCGGTTCGGAAGAACTGAAGTTGCGCACCATGCGCTCCGGGGCGGCGATTCAGACCAATCACGGAAAGCGTTTCCTGCTCTACGCCGTGTTTTCGGACGCCACGCCTTCCGCGATGGCTCGCATCTTTCAGGCTTACCGCTGCGATTACGCGATGCTTTTGGACATGAACGCCCTGGAACATACTTACCTGGCCTTGTATCGAAGATCGGGGTCACAAATGTTCGTGGATCATTTGCTGAAGGGAATGAGTGAATTGGACAAGTCTACGGCGGGCGAAGTGGTTCCGCGTTTTCTGGGATACCCCGACAACCGTGACTTTTTCTACGTAATGCGGCGCGAAACACACAGGGGGCTAAGCCATGAAAATCGGACGAGCGTGCTTATGGATCGCGTTGGCGCTTTCTGGCATGATCCTGTTCGGCGAGAATCCGGCGCTTCGGGAACAGAACGAACTTTTGTTCCAGCAATTGCAGCGCGTCCACGGATTGTCGGACAGCCCAGATGACTGCAATTCGCAAGATCTTCGCTAAGTCGGGCATTCTGAGCCAGGGCAATCCAGCCGTCACTCGCCATCCCGTTACGCCCGAACAGGCACAGGCCAAGCTGAAGCAACTGGGCATCGACTACGCGAATCCAAGGTTCGAGAAAATTTGCGGAGCCAAGTACATGGCGCCGCTTTACAATCCAGCCACCCAGAAGCCCGAAGACGCCAAGGTGTGCATCGATCAGTTCGAGTTCCCCGATATTCCTACGGCTTACCCCGTGGTCTGGGTCAAAGCGCGTGAGGCCGCGGAAGTCTGCGAGGTGGAAGGCAAGCGTCTGTGCGACGCCCACGAATGGGAGGGGGCTTGCGCGGGTGACCTGGAGCCTCCGGATTACCGCTGGGATCTTGCCAAAGGTCTGTCCCCGAATGCCGCAGTCGAACGGATGCGGGCGGCGCACAACAGAGCCGACGGTCCCACGAAAAGCTGGAGCTACGGCCCTGAGTATGAGAAAGGTATCTGCGCTACGTCCAGCACCAAGACGGCGGGATGTAACGGAGGAAGTTGGACCGGCTGTGGCTCCAATACTTTTCCTGCCGGCGATTTTCCCAGTTGCCATAGCCCTTTGATGGTCTACGACCTGAATGGAAACGCGGCGGAACACATGAACTTGCCGCTGAACGAAAGCCAGATGTCGAGCCTGGGGAGTCAGGAGTTAGGCTACACGGAAATGAAGGGCAGTTGGTTCATCTTCGATACCTACCGGGCGCATGAAGATTGGTGCCGCTGGCGTGCGCCGTTTTGGCACGGAACGCGCGTCATGGACGAGCACAGTCACGCGAACTACCACTTGAGCTTTCGTTGTTGCAAGACGCTGAAGAAGTAGGCTACGCCGCGCCAAAGTCGGCTGGCAGCCGGATCGGTCCTTCGTCGCTGAGCAGGACGGCCAACTTGGGATCGTGAAGAATTTCGGAAACCGGCCGAAGCTTCCCGTCGATCATCGCCATCTTCGCGACCAATCGAATCCCATGGCTGTAGTCGGCGTATCCGGCGCCATGTACCGTGCTCAAAGGCTGGATCGGCGCTCCTTTGGCGCGGTGCCATCCGTAGATCGCGATTTGCCCGGGATGTGTAATCAGGCGATTGGTAAGTACGACGTCCTTCTTGTGCCCGGAAACCATTGCGCCCGACGGGAAGCCGAGGGCCTGGGATTGCTTGTCGATCATGGCGTTGTGCGTCCGGTAATATTCAGTGGACGTCATCTGCGGACCCGCCGGCAAGGGCTGCGGCGTGAAGTGACAGCCCGATTGATCGTAGATCGCGTCGACGATCTTCCTGGTGGGCAGCACAAAACCAAAGCGGCTCGCCATGGCGGTCGCAGTGTGGAGATTCATCGGAATTCGCAGGAAATCGCTCTCGGAACCGATGGCCAGATACTCGGGCATTACGAAAATTGTTGCGCTGAGTGTTCTTCCACCAAGTTCCGCGTCGAGTTTGACCGGAACCAGCTTTCGCAAGAAACCGGGCAGATTGCCGGCCACAAGCTGGTCCAGAATCGCGCCTTCGCGCTCGTGCCGGTCCATGTTCAAAACCGATTCAGCGAACTGCGATCCGGTAAGAGCCTTCGGACTCGACGCGGGGATGCTTCGCGTCAGGTCAGGCGCTTCGCCGGCGCGCAACAATCCCGCTGAAAAAGCGGACATCGCCGCCTTAATGCCATGACGCCGGGTAAAATGCGTTTTTTTCATATGGACTCCTCGTAGCTTGCAAAGAGCTTACCCCAATCCGTTTGGAGCGCCTCTTTGACCCTGGCGCGGCCCACGAAGTTGTACCAGTAGACGTCGTGATAGAGGATGGAGGCAATATAGGACCACGGTGCGATCACGGTGCGGAGCAACAAGTGCTCCAGCGGTTTCAGCGGGCCCCAGTAGATCATCTTCTGGCCATGGCTGGCGAGTGTATTGCCGACGTGAAAATGGAAGTTGACGTTCGAGATATCCTCGCCCACCACATCAATCTCGCGGACGTCGCCGCAACCCAGTCCTAGCTCGTGAGCCAGACGAATGAACTTGATGGAGAGCGGATCGAAGCCCATCATCTTCGCTGCGACGGCATCAATGGCCACCATGTCGCCGCTCGCCAGAATGTAGTTCTTGATTTGAGGCGCCATGCAGCGGGGACCCGGTCCATCGCCCGCGAAGGTGCCATCCATGACGGCAAATAGTCCGGGATGGATTTCTTTCTGGATCGCGAGCAGGTCAACTAGCGTTTCGTGGATCACGCTATGGGTCCAGTGGCGCTTCTCGAAAAGCAGTCCCCCAAAAGCATTCTTCATCGCTCCGGTCATCTGCGTGAACACGTGGGTCTTCATGGTCGGCAGATGAATCACGTTCGACCCGATGAGCCGTTTGGGAATCCTGATTCCTTCCGGATAAATCTGGTCGAGCACCAGCATCTTGGCCTTCGGCTCGTAGTTCACCCACTCCTCGCTCTTGTCGTACAGGTGGATGTTTCGTAGACCGTATTTGTCCACAACCACCTGCTTGTGCTTGTTGGCGATCTCGCCGCGCCGCGCGTCGACCACCACGGTGCGATTGTGGCAGCCGTAGATTTTGTCTTTGCAATAGCCGTCATCGAGAAGCGTAGCGATGACGCCGTCGAGCTGCCAGGGCGTCGTGGAGCAGCCCGGATAAAAGTAATGCCAACTGATGTTGATTTTGAGCGCGGTCTCGTTTTCAGGAGGTAAGAACTGCCGATAGTTCACGCGGCGCATCAGGCATTTGTAATCGTCAATCACCGTCGCTGGATTCGTTTTTAGTACGGACACGCGAGCTCGCGTCATAGGCTCTCTGCCTTTCTTGGAAGCCCAAGGACACCTCGCGCCTCATCGGCTGCGCGATCCAATGCACGTTGGAGTTGCTGCTGACCCTGCTGAAGCGAGGCGGCGTCTTGCAACGATGAGAAGGTCAAAGGTTCACCACAAGCCACGGCAATTCGCCCGTAGGGCAGCGGATTTCGCGCGTCGTCCCACTTGTGCCGCTCGAAAACGGACGGACTGCAATCGGCGCCGATCGGGATGATAGGCACGCCCGCTGCCGATGCCAGTGCGACGGCTCCGAGCCTCGCTACAAAAGGTGGACCACTCCCATCGGGAGAGATGAGCGCCCCGGCGCCGTTATTCACTTCCTTTGCGATCTCATTGAGCGCCTTCCAGCAGCCGTGTTCCGCATCGCCTCGCACGATTTCGAAGCCAAGCCACTGGCAAAACAACGCAACACAATCGCCCCTTGGATCCCGAGCGACCATCAGCTTGACCGGCATTCTGGGTTTTCGAGCCGTAAAAGCCACGAGCAAGGAAGGGGCGCTCCCATGCCATATCGCGAGCACTGACCCTTTGGGAACATCCGGCCAGCGGTAAACTCCTACCGTCACGATTTTCGACGTCGCGCGAACGGTACGCGCGTATCCGTACAGCGATAACGCCAGGAATCGCACCGCAAACCAGTGGATTGGCGGCAGGTGACGCCGGGCGAACTGGAGCGCTGTATCGATCGTGCGGGTGATGCGATTCCTGCCAACTTTGTGAAATTCCGCGGAAGAAATCGTTCTCGAACGCCGGCGCAGCGTAGCCAGCCTTCTGATTTCCGCCGCAAAATCGCCCCGTTCGTTTTCCGGGGTTCCGTATGATGGAGCGCCGTATAATGAAGCTGGATGAGTGGTTTGCATCAGCTTCGCTCCCGTCGTATTGGATTGGCTCTCAGCGGCGGCTCCGTGCGAGGACTCGCCCATCTCGGCGTCGTCAAGGTTCTATCGGAAGCTGGCATCCAGCCGGCTGTTGTGACCGGAACCAGTGCCGGGAGCCTCATCGGCGCGATGGTCGCGGCCGGCATGGATTGGGGCGAAATCGCATCGCTGGCGCGCAAGATATTTTGGCCCAAGCTCCTGCATGGGGAGACGCTGGAGCGTTTTTGCGCGGAACACTTGCCGGCGACTTTTGCTGATTTGAAGATCCCGTTCGCTGCCGTGACCACCGAGTTGCCGATGAAGCATGCAGTGGTTATCACGGAGGGCGAACTTGTGTCTGCGATCAGCGCCAGTTGTGCGTTGCGCGGTGTTCGGCGCCCTGTCAGACGCGAGGGGAAGCAACTTAAAGACGGCGGAATCGCCTGCGTTCTTCCGTCGGAGGCCTGCCGTGCCCTAGGCGGGGACTTCATCATCGGCTCCGATGTTTGGGAAGTGAGCTCGCTATTGCGAGGCGTAGGCATTGATCCTCACCATCCCCGCGCCGCACAAACCTACCCGTTGCATTACCATTCCGCGGTCCGCAGCACGGATCTCCTCATTCATCCCCGGGTTCCTCTGGCCGGTTATCTGCCAACTCCAATTGCAGTCGAACGAATGATCTTGGCTGGTGAGCAAGCTACCCGGTTGGCGCTCGGCCGATTCGCTGCACAAGCGGCCTGATCTCGTTTCGCGCATTGGTTCTACACTCCAGAAGGAAATGTTTCGGCCGGCTCTCCCACGTCCCATTCCCCGGTGCGCTCCAGCGGCTCGATCGCCCGAGTCTGGTCGAAGTGGATTACTGCGTCGAACTGGTCCGAGAGCCGCGCTTGGAAATAGTGACTGACGAATTCGGATTCCGGCCGATAGATGACGCCGATTGCCCGCTCCAGCATTGGCTCGCCTAGCGCATGGGCAACATACGTGTCCCGCGGCAAGGTGAGCAAAAATGCCGGTATCCCGGTGTCATGAAATAGCGACTCATAACTTCCCGGCATGCCCGGTCGAATCCTCTTGCGCTCCGCTGGTCCGCCCCAATCGGATGCCGCCGTGACGGTGCCGGCATAGGTGGTCAACCCGATCAAGACGCAATCGCGGCCGTGCTCTTGCCGTACGAGCTGCCCCACGTTCCATTCGCCCATTCGCCCCATCTGCGTGGCGCGCGCGTCGCCCAAGTGCGAGTTGTGCGCCCATAAGACTACTTTTGCCGTCCGCTTCTGAAGAGCGAAATATTCGACGAGCGAATCCAAGGTTTCCGCCATGTGCCGATCGCGGAGATTCCAGGAAGCCACGCGGCCGCGAAACATTGTCCGGTAGTATTGTTCTGCGTTCTTCACCAAGCGCGCGTTCTGTTCGGCGTAGAAAAAATCGTCGGCCGCGATGCGCCCGTCTCTCCGCGCGTATTCGCGGGCGCGTCTTTGCAGGTCAATCAGCTGATTCACCACTTCGGATTCGCAGGTATGGCTTAACCCAAGGCCGGCGGCATAGCCGTATTCCTGAGGATCTTCACCAAAGTGTTCGAAACACGCATAGCGATGCCGAGCGCGCTGGGCTCCTTCCGGATCAATCTTGTCCAGATAGTTCAAAACCGCTTCGATGGAAGCATGCAGGCTATAAAGATCAAGCCCATAGAAGCCCGTTTTTGCGGCGTCCGCCGGTACCGAATCGTTGTACTCACGCAACCAGCCGATGAAATCCAAGACATCCGCATTGCGCCACATCCAGGCGGGAAAGCGCTTGAATCCGGAAAGCGCCTCAATGGCGTCCGCATCGGCGCTCTGACCGATAACGTACCTGTTCACACGATAAGCGTCCGGCCAGTCCGCCTCTACCGCGATGGCAGTGAATCCCTTCTCCTGAATCAGGCGCTTGGTGATCTCGGCCCGCTGGCGGTAGAATTCGTGCGTTCCGTGCGTACCCTCACCCACCAGGACAAAGCGCGCGTCGCCAATAAAGTCGAGCAGAGAATCATAATCCTCGCGAGCTCCCGTCAAAGGATGAGCTGCATCGCGCACCAGATCGGCCACTATGGGAAGAGTGGCGTTTTGCATATTTTTCGCCTCCACTCGCCCTTCTTATGAGCAAATTGCCGACCAATTGGAGTTCCTCTGTGGTCTCGAAATCAAGGGCGACAATGGCCAACCACATGCATCTTTAGGGCGCGGATGAAGCCAACAAATCATCGCTCCGCGTTTACCATGCTGTGTATTTTTCTTCTCCTGGCAGTTTGCACGCTCCTTTTGATTAAGCTCATCCCGGCGCAGGGTCCGAAGCGAGTCTCCTATAGCGACTTCCTGGCCGAGCTTCGTTCGGACCACTTGACCGACGTTCAGATCACGGAACGAGAGCTGATCGGGGTGCGCAAGGACGCTCCGGTACATTCAGCCTCGGTTCGGGAGCGGTCTATCATCGCGACGCGGCTTCCGGGCGTGGACGAGTCGCAGCTCCTGAAAGAATTGGAGGCACACCCGGTGAAGTTCGGCGGACACATCGACGCAATTCCGTGGCTGTGGACCGCGCTTGGTTGGATGCTTCCCCTTTTGCTGCTCGGGTTCCTTTACGCCGGGATGCGCCGCATGTCTCCAACGGGAGGCCCGCTCACTTTCGGAAAGAATAAGGCTCAGATCTACGATCAATCCAGCCGGCTGAAGGTGAACTTCGACGATGTGGCGGGCGTGGACGAAGCGAAGCTCGACCTACGGACGTCCGACAACGCCGTTCCTGCAATCGCCGCTGGACTTCGAAGAGCGAAACTACAGCGAGCGAACCGCCGAGACCATCGACAGCGAATCCCGACGCATCCTGGACGAGACATACCGGCGCGTAAAGCAGATCCTGTTAGAGCGCCGTGAGCCGCTCCGGCGTATTTCGCAAGAATTGATCCGCAAAGAAACCCTGAACCGGACGGAACTGGATAGCCTGCTGAGGTCACACGCGCCCGGCGTTTGGAAAGACAAGGAAGCCGGTGCAGTGGTATCGGGAAGTGTCTGATTTTGCGCAGGGGTGCGTGAGGGGACTCAGCTTCCTTTGATCGGGGAAGGACTCCCGCCCTTAGACCGGAATACGTCGCCGGTCCTGTCGCCGGTCTCAGAATTGCACTATTCCTACAAGGAAGAAGGAGACAAAATATGTCCAAAGCACTAGCAGTTTTCTGTTTGGCTTTGTCCTTTGCGCTGGTTGCTTCCGGAGGCGATTGGAACAAGAGGACGGTGGTCACACTGCATGACCCGTTGATCGTGGCCGGCGTACCAGTAGTAACCCTGGAACCCGGAACCTACGTGATGCGATTATTGGACTCGCCCTCGAACCGCCACATCGTTCAAATCTTCAACGAGCGTGAAGACAAGCTCTTCACCACGGTTCTGGCGATTCCGAATTATCAACTGGAACCGAAGGACAAAACCGGATTTGCCTTTTGGGAGACGCCCGCCGGCAACCCCAACGCCCTACGCGCCTGGTTTTACCCGGGAGACAATTTTGGCCAAGAGTTCGTTTATCCGAAAGGTCTGGCGGCTAAGATTGCCAAAGAAGCCGGCACCACGGTAATCGCTACGCCAGCCCAAACCGAGGCTGAACTCAAATCCGCTCCGCTCGCCGAGGTCAACAAGGAGGGCGAAGAGAAGCCAGTGCCCGAGGAAGCCGTCGCTGCACTCGCACCGGGATTTCCTCCCTTGGCTGTTGCGCCGCCGTTGGAACCTACTCCATTGACCCTGCCCAAGACGGCCAGCCCGATTTTCGCTATCGGCTTGGCTGGTCTGCTCGCGCTGCTCGCGGGTGTGACGCTGCGATTTGCAGTACCTCGCGTCACCAATCGCTAAGCGAGTGTTGGCCATGCGAATCCGAATGAAATTCGGAAGTAAAGCGCTCTTGCTTCATTGGGCAGCAGACCTGCTCATGCTTCTGGGCACGGCAGGCCTGTTGCTCTTCGCATGGTCACTCCTGGATGGAGCGTACTACCAACACACGCGGAAATCTGAGTTCGAAGCGGAAATTGCGGGCGGAAGTGAGCTTTTTGCTCCCACCCGTCCGCAACCGGAGGTCCAGCTTCTGTCGAAACCACCGAGACCGCCGGCACGTGACCCCCTCCTTATTGGTGAGTTGGACGTGCCGCGTCTGGGCCTGAGCGTGATGGTGCGGGAGGGCATGGATGCCACAACGTTGCGGCGGGCCGTGGGCCACGTGCCATCCACTGCTCTGCCCGGACAGGTGGGAAACTTCGTTGTTCTCGCGCATCGCGACACGTTCTTTAGACGGTTGCGCGAATTGCAGAAGGGCGATACAGTACGGATCGTTACCGCTCGGGGGCGCTTCGTCTACACTGTGGAATCCCTCGAGGTTGTGGAACCGGAGGGTATCAGCTTGACCGCGCCACCATCGGAAGCCGTCGCCACGTTGATCACTTGCTTTCCGTTTAATTACGTTGGGCCCGCCCCGCGACGCTTCGTCGCAACGGCTCGCTTGAACGAGGATCCTCAAAAGAAAGTAGGGTTCTGACGGATGCCGGAGCCGTCGCCGGCCCAAAGCACCCTCAAGCGGCTGATCGAGGCTGAGGATGAGGCGCGGGAAATCCTGAAGATGGCCGAAGAGCGCGCCCAAAGCGCTGTCGCACAAGCTCGGGAGCTGGCCAGGCAGTCTGTGGATGCTGTCCGTCAGGAGGCGGCCAACCTACTGGGCTCGCGGCTGGAAGCAGCCAAGTCCCAGGCCGCAATCGAGATGCAGCAGCGGCTGGACCAAGCGGAGGCTCAGGCTCGGGAATTCGAGCGCCGAGCAAAGCATCATTCTGCTCAAGCGGTCGATATGGTGATGGACTGGGTGACTTTCAAGGGCAAATAGTTTGAGCCTGTTCTCTTACGCAGCGGCCCAGGGATATATCCGCGCACGGCTATCGCGGCTGCTGGACGATGCGGCATGGAGCCGCCTGTTAGAGGCGGAAAGTGCAGCGCAGACGGCCTCGCATCAGAGTGCGGTAACCTTACTCGGCGAAGTGGCCGACGCCGGACGCGCGTTGGTCCGTTTTCTTCCGCCCGGCGCGGCGGACTTGGTCGGCTGGTATAACCGCCGCTTCGAAATGGAAAACTTGAAGACCGTTCTGCGCGCCATTCACTACGGATTAGACCCGTCGCGCGCGCGCGCTTCCTTGATTCCACTGCGTGCCACAAGCGTGCGCTGGGACCTGCTGCTGGAAGCCGGATCGATTGCCGCTGTCATCGATCAAATTCGCGAATCGTCTTATGCCAGGCCGCTCGAAAACGCCATGGAGCGGTATCAGCAGGAGCGGCGATTGTTCTACCTGGAAATCGCGCTCGATCTATTTTATTTCCAGAAACTGGTGCGGCTTATCGAATCGCAAAGCGGCAAGGATGCCGCCGACGCGCGGCGATTCCTGGGACGCGCCATCGCGGTCCAAAACCTGCTGTGGGCTTATCGCTACCGCATCTACGGGCGGATGAGTCCGGAGGAAATCATCAATTTCACGTTGCATCGCGCTTTCGCCGCGGGATTGGACACGATTCGGCGCGTGGCGCTCGGCTCGCCGCTGGACATGGAAGCCGTGCGGATGGGCTTTCGTGTCTCGCCGGGGATCTCCGAAGTCGCAGGCTTAACTGAGATCGAAGTCCTGGCGGAGCGTGAGCGTTTCCGCTACGCAATGGCTGCCATCCGGCGGCCGTTGTTTCAGCTCCGTGGAGCTCTGGCTTACCTCTGGCTGCTGGAAGCCGAAGTGCGCGATCTCACCGTGATTGCCGAAGGAAAACTGGCCGGCTTGTCGAGCGCCGAAATTGGCCGGCGATTGGTGCGGCCCGCATGAGCATGCTCGCACCGGAAGCCATGCTCGAAACCAGCCTCTTCGTGCTGGAGCCCGATCTGGAGGTGGTAACGAACGCTCTCGCCCGCATGGAGGCCTTGCACTTGGAAGATGCCATACCGGAAGGCTGGGCCCCTTCCCCGCAATGGACCGAACTGGCGAACCGCTACAGCGGTCTGACCGCGGGCCTGGCCGAAATGCTCAACGCGCTGGGATGCAAGCCAGCCGCGGTTTTGGAACCGGACAGCGACCTACGCCCGACTCAAGACTGGCGCGACATTAACGCGCGGCTCTTGGCTTTGGCAACCCGCGTTCAATCCTGGCAGCGGCGGCTCAAAGAGACCGAGCAGGAGCGAGAGAAGCTGGCGCTCGGTGAATCCCAGGTCCAACTGCTTCTTCCTCTTGATGTTCCGGTGGAAGACCTGCGCGGATTGCAGTTCCAGACCGTGACGGTCGGAATCATGCCCGCCGGAAACGTTCCCCGCGTCGCCGAAGCGCTGTTCCTGATCCCGTTCGTGCTGATCCCGCTCCAGGTCCAGAAAGATCGGGCGTTGGTGCTCGCGGCTTGTTCCGCCGATAACGTGGCGATCCTGGATCGGGCACTCAAGAGCGCATTCTTTGAACCTATTTCGCTGCCGCCGGAAGCTCTGGGCCGGCCCGTGCAAGCACTGGCCGCGCTGAAGCGCAAAGCCCACGAGATTCAGAAGAGTCTGAACGATCTCGATGAGGAGCGCCGGAAACTGGCTTTCGAGCTGTCGCCCGAGCTTAGCAGCTTGTGGCGCCGCGCGACGGCCTGCGGAAAACTCGCCGAAGCTATACGCCGTTTCCCAAAGCACGGCGAGGTCTTCCTGATTTCAGGGTGGGTGCCTGCAAGCGACTTGGACCGGGTAAGGAAAGCCGTCGAAAGCGCCGCCGGCCATCCCGTGGCGATGGAAGTTCTTAAGGCCGATGCCAATCGGCAGAGCGTCCCCACTCTGGTTCGAACCCCGCGTTGGCTGCAGCCTTTCGAAGAACTGGTCACCACCTTTGGAATCTCCTCCTACAACGAACTCGACCCGACCCTGATCGTCACGCTCAGCTTCCTTGTCATGTACGGCATGATGTTCGGCGATCTGGGACACGGCCTGCTGCTGCTCCTCACCGGCTTCTGGCTGCGTAGCCGAAAAGTGGAGCTGGGCGTCCTGATTGCGTCCGCGGGAGCCAGCGGCATGCTGTTTGGTTTGCTTTATGGCGCCGCTTTTGGTCACCAGATCATGCATGCGGCGTGGATCCAGCCTTTGGAAGGCATTTGGACCGTGCTGCTCACGGCCGTCGCGGGCGGCGTGGTGCTGCTGAATATAGGCTTCGCAATGAATCTGGCCAACGCCTGGCGATCCAGGGACTGGCCGCGTCTGTTTCTGGAGAAGAACGGGCTGGCCGGGATCGCGCTTTACTGGACGCTGCTCGGCGGGGGAGCGGGCGTCGGTTTCGGAAGACTGCCGGCACGCGTATTGCTCGTGATTCCGGTGCTCTGCGCGGTGCTCTGGATTCACGAGCCGTTGGCTCACTGGATCTGGCATCGCCCTGCCCCGCCGATGGGCGAAGCGTTGGTCACCGGCTTTTTCGAACTGTTTGAAACCGTCACCGGGTATGCCAGCAACAGCCTTTCCTTTATTCGGCTGGGCGCATTCGCGGTAGCGCATGAGGGACTCTCAGGGTTGGTAGTGAGCTATTCTAAGGGACGCTGGGGATGGCTGGTAATGCTAATCGGCACTTTCCTGGTGGTGGGTTTCGAAGGTGTGATCGTCGGCATTCAGGCGCTGCGTCTGGAATACTACGAGTTTTTTGGACGATTCTTTCAGGGCAGAGGGCGCCCCTTCGTGCCGCTCTCAATTCAAACGGGAGGACGACATGCGGTCATGGGTGTTCGGGCTTGAAGGATTGAATGTACTCTTGCTGGTACTGGCGCTATTTGTGCTCGCGCAGCCCATGCATGCGCAGGAAGCTTCGGCCGCCGTCGCCAATACAAGCTCCCAGAACCGTTATCTTGGCGCGGCGATCGCCACAGGACTAGCGGCCATAGGATCGGGCATCGCGGTCGGAATTGCCGGCGCAGCCGCGATCGGAGCCATCGCGGAGAAGCCCGAGCTGCTTGGCCGGACGCTGATCTTTGTCGGTCTGGCCGAGGGCATCGTTATTTACGGATTGATCGTGTCGTTCATCATTCTCAGAGGCTGATGTGCCGGCCCAGAAGATTGTTGTGATCGGAGACGAAGACGCGGTCTTCGGTTTAGGCCTGATCGGCCTGGAAGGGCACGCGGTGACAAGTGTCGAGGAAGCGCGCCAGGCGGTTCGTGAAGCCATGTCCGACCCCGACACCGCTCTGGTCCTGCTCACGGAAAACTGGTCTGAGGCCCGAGCCGAATCGATGAACGAGTCCGGAGCTTTGGTAGTCGAAATTCCGGGCCCGGGGCCGGCTAAGCCATCCCTCGCGCTCGAGGCGCGCATCGAGCAAGCCTTAGGCGTTCATTTGGAGCACTAATGGCGGCAATTCTCGGAGATCCGGAAGCGCTGGCCGCGGAGGTCAGCAAACGCGCGCATCATCGGGCGGTGGAGATCGCCGAAGAAGCTTCCCGCAGTGCTGCCGCCATTCTGCAAGGCGCCAAGAAGGAGAGCGAGGCCATGCGAAAGCAGGCCGCCGAGGCTGCAGAACGCCAGTTGGCGACGCTCACTCGAAGAAATTCCGCCCGCGCCAACCTGGAAGCTCAGCGCCGCGGCATCGTATTGCGCGAAGCGCCGATCCAGCGGGTGTGGCAGAGGGCCGAGGAACAACTGCGCGATTTGGTGCGGCAACCGCTCTATCTGGACGTTCTCAAGCGCTGCGCGCTCGCCGCTGCGCGCGAACTGGGAACGAATGAGCTAGTCCTGGCCGCCGATCCCGTTGGTCATGAGTTACTCTCATCGCAAATATTGGAGCAATGGTCTAAGGAAGCCGGAGTGCGATTCCTGCGTGCCGGCCAGCCTGCCGCCACGTGGGGAGGGCTGCTGGCTTCAAACGGGCGCAGCCGGTTTGACGCGACGTTTCCAGCCCAATTCGCTTTGGCTGAAGAGATGCTGCGCGAACAGATCTTCCACATCTTGTCGCAGGAAACTCCATGAGCGATTCACGCGCCGGCTTATTGACCCGCGCCGGTTCACTGACTTGGATCAGCGGCCCCGTCGTTCGCGCCCGTGTCACCGGCCCGCTCAGCGTGCTCGAGCAGGTTCAAGTGGGGGAAGCGCGCCTGGCCGGCGAAGTCATCGGGCTGGCTCACGATATCGCGACCATTCAGGTTTATGAAGACACCAACGGGCTGCGGCCGGGCGAGCCGTTGTTTGGAACAGGTGCGCCGCTCTCGGCATCGCTTGGCCCCGGACTCCTCACCAATACATATGACGGCCTCCAGCGGCCTCTCGAATTAGTGCGCGAGCAGCAAGGGATCTACCTGCGGCGAGGCTCGCAAGCCGACGCTCTTCCGTCCAAGAGCTGGAAATTCATGCCACGGGCCCACGCCGGCGACTCGGTTCAAGCAGGCCTTTTGTTAGGGACCGTTCCAGAAACGCTGCTGATCGAACATCGCGTCTTGGTGCCGTTTGGCGTCAACGGAAAAATAATCGAGGTCGCCGCTGAAGGCGATTACACGCTGGAAAAAGTGATCGCGACCATCGAGGACTCCGCCGGCGCCCGGCATCCCATCACCATGTTGGAGCGATGGCCCATCCGCTCCGCACGGTCCGTCCAAAAACGTCTGGAGCCGTCCAAGCCTCTGATCACCGGGCAGCGCGTACTGGATACGTTCGCGCCCCTGGCCAAAGGCGGAACCGCGGCCATGCCCGGACCCTTCGGCGCCGGAAAAACAATCCTGCAACACGCGCTCGCGAAATGGTGCGATGCCGACGTGATCATCTACGTGGGCTGCGGTGAGCGCGGCAACGAAATGGCGGAAGTGCTGGACGAATTCCCTCGGCTTATCGATCCGAAGAGCGGCCGGCCCCTCATGGAGCGCACGGTCCTGATCGCCAACACCTCCAACATGCCGGTGGCGGCGCGCGAGGCCAGCATCTACCTGGCAACCACGATCGCTGAGTATTATCGCGATCAAGGCTACGACGTCGCGCTGATGGCCGACTCCACCAGCCGCTGGGCCGAAGCTCTGCGCGAAATTGCGGGACGCTTGGAAGAAATGCCCGCCGAAGAAGGCTTTCCCGCGTACCTGCCGAGCCGTATCGCTGCTTTTTATGAACGAGCCGGGCGCGTTCAGACGCTGGAAGGCGCGGAGGGTTCCATCACCATGGTCGGCGCCATTAGTCCTCAAGGTGGCGATTTCACTGAGCCGGTGACGCAACACACCCAGCGATACACACGGGCATTTTGGGCGCTGGACCGCACTCTCGCCAACGCCCGCCATTATCCCGCCATCAACTGGCAGACCAGCTACAGTTTATACTCCGAGGATGTCGCACCCTGGTGGGCAAAGGAAGCCGCGCTCGATTGGCAGGCTCTACGAGATGCGGCCGCCCAGATCCTGGAACAAGCCGCGCGCCTGGAACAGCTGGTGCGTTTGGTAGGAGCGCAGGCACTGCCGGATCGCCAGCGCTGGATTTTGGACGTTGCCCGGCTCTTGAAAGAAGGCTTTCTGCAGCAAAGCGCCCTGCATCCCGTGGATGCCTATTGCGTCCCGGCCAAACAAGTCGCGCTGTTGCGGCTTTTTGTTGAGCTGTACCAATCGGGCCAGCAAGTGATCGAATCCGGAGCCACACTGGCGCGCGTACGCCAGCTTCTGGACATTCGCCGGCTGGTGCAACTGAAGGAAACTGTCCGGAACGACCAAGTGGATCAGATCGCGCGGCTGCTTGACGAGTTGAAAGCAGCTCTGAACGCGCTGGTTCCCGCGGAGTTGAAAATCTGATGCGCGAATACGCCGGTGCGGATCGTATCGAAGGCCCAATCCTGGTGGCGGAAGGCTACGGGAAAGCAGCCTACGGAGAACTGGTGGAAGTACACGCCGCCGATGGCGTACGGCTGGGACAGGTGCTCACCACCGGCGAGGATCGCGTCATCGCGGAGCTGTGGAGCGAAACAGCCGGGCTGCATCCCCACGAGATCTTGCTGCGTTTTCGCGGCGAGACGTTCCATACCGGGGTATCGCGCGAGATGCTGGGCCGTGTCTTCGACGGACTCGGCAGGCCCAGAGACGGATTGCCGCCGCCCATGGCCGAAGCCCGAGTGGACATGCACGGCTCGCCGCTGAACCCCACCGCGCGCGCCTACCCGCAGGATTTCATCGAGACCGGCATCTCCGCTATCGACGGAATGAACACGGTGGTGCGAGGGCAAAAGCTTCCGATCTTCTCCGGCGCCGGACTCCCCCATAACGAGCTCGCCGCGCAGATCGCTTTGCAGGCGCGGATTGCCGACGAATCGGAGACACTGGCGGTCATCTTTGTCGCGCTCGGCGTTTCGCACGATACCGCGGCATACTTCCAGCAGCGCTTTGAGGAATCGGGACTGCTCGCGCGTACCGCCGTTTTCTTGAACCTGGCCGACGAATCGCCGCTCGAACGGATGGTGACGCCGCGTGTGGCGCTAAGCCTGGCCGAGTTCCTGGCCTTCGAGCACGGCTATCAGGTTCTGGTATTGATGACCGACGTGACGAATTACGCGGAGGCCCTGCGCGAGATCTCGTCGCGGCGCAATGAGGTTCCAGGACGCAAAGCTTATCCGGGCTATCTCTATTCGGATCTCGCGGAGATCTTCGAACGCTGCGGCCGTGTACATGGCCGGCCTGGATCGGTAACGCAAATCCCGATTCTGACCATGCCCGGCGACGACATCACGCATCCGGTGCCGGATCTGACCGGCTACATCACCGAAGGCCAGATCGTTCTCAGCCGGGCCCTGCATCGGGAGGGCATTTATCCGCCGATCGATGTTCTGCCCTCGCTCTCGCGCCTGATGAAGAATGGAATCGGCGGAGATCGCACTCGGGCCGATCACCCCAGTTGGGCGGCGCAACTTTACGCATCCTATGCGCGGGTGCAGGAGATCCGCGCCATCTCGGTCATCATCGGGGAAACCGCCCTCACCCCAGTCGATCGGGCCTATTTGGAGTTTGGACGTCAATTCGAGCGGCGCTTCCTGGCGCAGTCCGCCAGCCAGGGCCGGTCCATTGTGGAGACGCTGGACACCGGTTGGGAGATTCTCTCTCTGCTTCCATCCAGCGAACTGACGCACATCAACGAAGAAGACCTGCGGCTGCACTATTCCGGAAAGCTGGAGGGGCCGGTGACTCATGATTGATCCCGATCAAATGCCGCCCACCCGGGCCGTGCTCCTCGATCTGCGCCGCGAACTGGATCAAGCCGTCCAAGGTCACGCTATACTGGAGCGCAAGCGAGAGACGTTATTGCGCGAACTGTGGGACTTGTTCAGCGAGGTGAAGCACACCGAGCGGGACGTTCGCGAACGCTTCGCATTGGCATACAAGGTGCAACGGGAAGCGCGTTTGGTGATGGGAATGGATGCCATGCGCTTTGCCGGCCTCGCGCCCGCCGCGAAAACGGAATATTCAGTTGAGGTGCGCAGCGTCATGGGCGTGGCTCTGCCTCTGGTCACGATGCAAGTCGAACCGCTGCCGTTTCCCTATAGCCCGGCCGGCATCAGTGCGATCTTCGACGAGCTTCGGATCAGATGGATCGAAGCGGGACAGATTCTCGGATCATGGACCGAGATCAGCGGCTCGGTATGGAGGGTAGCCGCGGAACTTGAACAAACCCAGCGCCGCGTCAATGCGCTCGAGAATCTGTTGATTCCGAAATACCAGGCAGCCATCCAGCGCATTCAGGTTGTTTTGGATGAACAGGAGCGCGAAAGTTTCATGCGGACCAAGCGCGTGAAAGAACGGCAGGAGCGCTAAAGTGGAACCTCTGTTTCGGCATATCCTGGTTCCCATCGATGGATCGGAGCCATCGTTGCAAGCCGTTCAAATGGCCCTGCGAATCCTCGAACTCTGCCCGGCTTGCAAGATGACCGTGCTGTACGTAGTCGACAAACTGGTTCTCAACGAGCTGGTCCGCTTTAGCAAGCGCAGCGAACAAGAAGTAGAATCGGAGCTGGAAGAACAGGGCCGGCGCTACTTGGAGCTTGCCCGCAAGTCGGCCGAGCGGCAAGGTGTGACGGCCCAGTCCCAGACACGTAGGGGCGATCCGTTCGAAGAAGTGATTGCCGCGGTCAACGACCTGGGCGCCGACCTGGTCGTGATGGGGCACACCGGCCGCCGCGGAACCAGCCGGGTGCTGATCGGTTCGGTGACTCAGCGCGTTCTCGACTACGCTCCTTGTCCAGTGCTGGTGATGAAGTGATGCCGTTTAGGGTTTGTTCATCCGTAGCTAAGTCTTACATGCCCAGCAGGTTCGTCTCAAGCTTCACGTAGTCGTGCTCTTCGGCCCAGATGTTCAACGCCACCGTCGCGATTTCATCCACTATCGGGATCGCGTGGCCGTCCTTGGTGAGGTCGATCGATTTCAGATAGGTGTGGCAGGTGTCGCAGGCGTCCACGCGGGCGGCGGGAAACTCGGCCGCGGTGTAGATCGGCAGCTTGTCCTTGTTCTCTTCGCCGCAGCCGGGGCACAGCACGCGGCGGTATTGCCACTCGGTGGAACACAGCGAACACAGCAGCCAGCGCTTGCCGCCGTCACCTTCGCCGCGCAGGACTCCGGCCACCGGCCGCGCATTGCAGAACGGACAAGTGGGATCAGCCCCGCTCGCATTGATGTCGCCGCGCGACGCCAGGTATTCGGCATACGGCTGCAAGAGCACGCGCGCGTAAAAGCGAGCCGCCGGATCCAGCGCTTCCCCGCCCTCCCAAGCCGCCGCCAGCAATTGAAGCTGAGCGTCCGCGGCGCTGAGATTTTGCGCGGCGAAATTGATCAGCAGGTCCGTGCCCGTACGCGCAATCAGCTTGATCAACGCAGGAAAGTGACACAGCCAGCGCGCGCAGATCGGTTTCGTCTTTTTGACTGGAGTTCGGCGAACATCGGCTTTTGAAACCGCGCCAGCTCGGCGTAGAAATTGAGCAGCGGCCGCAGCGGCGGGATGGTTCGCAGCTAGATGCTCGGCTCGCGCGATGCGAGCGTCGTACGTCGTCACTCTTTCTGGCCGGTCACCCGAAGGTACCACAGGCGATGATGCGTCCAGGCCCAGGCGCGCGTCACGTAGCCGGTGGTGATGGCGGTCATGCTGTACGGCACCATGAATACGCTCATGTAGACGTGAATGATAAATCCGCCGATGGTGGCGAGCGCGGCGACTTCATGGAGCAGGATCATGATGCCGCGCACCCACGCGTACTGGCGCGGAATGTACTCGGGAAACCACAAGAAGATGCCGGAGAGCAACAGCAGCAGCGCCCCGTAGATCATCAGCCAGTAATACAGTTTTTGTCCGGCGTTGAAGCGCTCCGGACAGCGGCGTGTGCTCCTCGTCATTGGTGATGTAAGCTTCCGTCTGATCGAGCCAGCGTTTGTCGACGTCGGTCATCTCCATGTCGCGGCGCCACATGACTGTGCATCCACAGCGTGCCGATCACGAAGACGATCGCCGACGATGGGGTGCCAGAAGCGCGATGTCGGTGCGCCGCCCAGCATGTAGGCGAGCCAGAAAAGATGCGGCGAGTAGAACGCGAGGCCGGTGGCCAGGCAGTAAAGATAGGTCACGCCCGTGAACCAGTGCATCATGCGCTCGCGAACGTGTAGCGCTCGATCTCACCGGCGTGCGGTGGGTGAGGAACGGCTGCGCGTAGTCGTGCTCATTTCTGACACGCCTCTTCGGCCTGGGCTCTGGCTGCAACTTCTTTGGGTCCGAAGCGCAGGTAATGCGCCGCCACGCCGACGACCCCGGCCGCCATCGCCAAGCTGCCGACCCACTTCAGCGGCCCCTTCCAGATGCGGACCATCCACGGCACGTGCGGATCCTTCGGCAAGCCGCCGTAGCGCTCCGGATGGTTGATGTCGTGCAGCACGTAGATCACGTGCGTACCGCCCACGCCCGGCGGATCGTAAACGCCGGCGTTCTTGTGCGAGGTGTGCTCGTGAAGCTGCGCGACGCGCGTCTCGGCCAGATCCTTCATGTCGTCTTTGGTGCCGAAGTGCAGGCAGCCGGTGGGGCAGGCTTTGATGCAGGCCGGCTCCAGCCCCGCGCCCACGCGATCCGAACACAGCGTGCACTTGTGAACCTTCTTCGTGTCGTGATTGAATTTCGGAATATTGAACGGACAGCCGGTCACGCAATACTGGCAGCCGATGCAATAATCCTGCTGAAAATCGACGATGCCGTTGGTGTATTGCACGATCGCGCCGTCGGCCGGGCAGGCGCGCAAGCAGCCGGGATCGGCGCAGTGCATGCACTGATCCTTGCGCATCAGCCAGCTGAAGTTGCCGTTCTCGTCCGTGAATTCGTTGAAGCGGATCAGATTGTAGTAATTCCACGCCGTATCCGGCATGGTCTGGTAGGTGTTGTCGAAAACCGTTTCGCGGAACGGATAGCCGTTCCATTCCAGGCACGCCACTTCGCAGGCTTTGCAGCCGATGCAGGTGGTGACGTCGATCAGCTTGCAGACGTCGTAATCGCGCGAAGTGTTCTTGCCGGGAACCGGTTCCAGCGTGTCCCGAGATGGCTTTGATTTGGAGTGGTCCGTTGGCCATAGCGTTACGCCTTCTCCAGCTTCACCAGGAAGCCCTTGAACTCGGGCGTGTACGCGTTCGGATCGGTGACGGTGGGCGACAGCAGATTCGCGATGCTGCGCGGCACTCTGCCCGCGTCTTCCTGAATGCCGCGGAAGCCCTGATGAATCGGGATGCCGATTTGATAGACCTTCTTGCCGTCGATGGTCATGGGCCGGATGCGGCGCGTGACCATCGCTTTCGCCAGATAGGTCGCGCGCGCGCTGGTCACCTTCACCTTGTCGCCGCCCTTGATGCCCAGATCGCCGGCCAACTCCACCGGAATCTCGACGAACAGCTCGGGAACCAGCTGGACGTTCATCGGATTGTTCTTGGTCCAGTAATGATAGTGCTCGGTGAGGCGATAGGTGGTGCAGATGATGGTGTAGCCTTCGCCCGTGGTTCCGTATTTGTCCATGTTCGGTGGTGTATTTCTTCACCACCGGATTGTTGGACTGCTGCGGATGCAGCGGATTCGCGATCGGGACTTTCGAACGGCTCGTAGTGCTCGGGGAACGGGCCATCGGCCATGCCGGCCAGCGGCACGAAGATGCGGCCGACGCCTTCCGGATTCATGATGAACGGACCCATGTGATCCTTGGGCGCCGAGTCGGCCTTGAAATCCGGGCACGTCGTTGCCCACCCAGCGCTTCTGCGCTTCGTTCCACCAGACCTGGCGGCGGTCGGTATCCCAGGGCTTGCCGTTCAGATCGCAGGAGGCGCGGTTATACAGCACGCGGCGATTCATCGGCCAGGACCAGCCCCAGTTGGGATAAATGCCCAGGCCCGACGGATCGTCGGTGCCGCGGCGCTGCATCAGCGCGCCCGGCTTCGGTCCAGGAGCCGCACCAGAGCCAGTTGCCGGAGGACGTGGAGCCGTCGTCGCGCAGAAACGCGAAGCCGGGCAGTTGCTGGCCGGCTTTGATCACCTGCTGCGTCGCGGGATCGGTAACGTCGCCGAGCGCGCGGCCGTTGAGTTCCTTGGCGACTTCGGAGAGCGAAGGATTGTTCGGCATCGGTGTAGTTCCAGGTGAGATTCAGAATCGGATCGGGGAACTTGCCGCCCTCCTTCTTGATACAGCTCGCGAACCTTCAGGAAAATCCGCGCCAGAATCTCCTGATCGAGCTTGGCATCGCCGGGAGGCGGAACCGCCGCCCACTTCCATTGCAGCCAGCGCGCCGAGTTGACGAACGTTCCGTCCTTTTCGGCGAAGCCCGCGCCGGGCAGCCGATACACTTCGGTCTTGATGTTCTTCATGTCGTCCGGCGTGATGCCGGGCGATTGCCAGAAGCCGCTGGTCTCGTCGGGATAAATGTCGCAGACCACCAGCCAGTCGGCTTTCTTCAGCGCGTCGATGTTCTTCTGCGAATTTGGCCCGATGGCGACGCCGTTCATGCCGAACGCGAGCAGCCCTTTCACCTTGCCGCGGTACATGTCGTCCCAGATGTGGGCCCAGGAATACTCGCGATCCACTTTGGGCAGATAGTCGAACGCCCAGTCGTTTTCTTTGGTGGCCGCGTCGCCGTACATGGTCTTCAGCAACGAAACGGCGAACTTGGGCGTGTTCGACCAGTAATTCCACGAATCCCAGTCCTTGGGCTTGGAGGCGGTGGGAGTGATGCGCTTCATCCAGCCCGCGAAATCCTTGTCGGCGGGATTCGGGACCTTCAGATAGCCGGGCAGATTGTCGAAGATCCCAGCCATGTCGGTCGCGCCTTGAATATTGGAGTGGCCGCGCAGCGCGTTGACGCCGCCGCCCGCGCGCCCCACGTTGCCCATCAGCAGCTGCAGCATCGCGGCGGTGCGAATGATCTGCGATCCGAAGCTGTGCTGCGTCCAGCCGACGGCGTAAATGATGGTGGCGACCTTCTTCGTGTCGCCGTCCTTGCGGATGGACGTGAACAGATCGGCCGCCTTGAGGAACTGATCTTTCGGAATGCCGGTGATGCGCTCCACCATCTCCGGCGTGTAGCGCGAATACTGCTGCTTCAGAAGCTGATACACGCAGCGCGGATGTTTCAAGCGAGACATCGGAAGCTGACGTTGGCGGGAAGGGCCGGAGGTGCATCGGGCTTCGCCGGGGCCGCGTTGCCGCTCTCTTCGTAATTCCAGGTGGCCTTGTTGTAGGTCTGCGCGCCCGGATCGAAGCCCGAATACAGCCCGTCTTCGGGCAGCTTGAAGCCTTCCTTGACGACAAACGCGGCATTCGTGTAGTTGACCAGATATTCTTTCGCAACCCGCTGATTCTCGAGCGCGTAATGAATCACGCCGCCGAGGAACGCGATGTCCGATCCGGCGCGGATCTGCACGAACATGTCGGCCACCGCGGCGGTCCGCGTATAGCGCGGATCCACCACGATCATCTTCGCGTTGCGCTGCCGCTTGGCTTCCATCGGCCACTTGAAGCCGCAGGGGTGGTTTTCAGCCGGATTGCCACCCATGATCAACATCATGTCGGTGTTCTTGATGTCGATCCAGCCATTCGTCATGGCCCCTCGTCCGAACGTTGGCCCCAAACTGGAGACCGTGGGGCCGTGTCAAACCCTGGCCTGATTTTCTATGTAGGTCAGCTCCCAGGCTGCGCATGGTTTTCACGGCCAGGAAATTGAATTCGTTGGTGTCGGTGCAGCCGCCGTTCCAGGCGATGCTTTCCAGCGCGATTCACGGTGCGGCCTTGGGCATCGGTGGTGATGAACGTTTCGTCGCGCGTCTTCTTGATGTGGCGCGCGACTTCGTCATATGCCTGCTCCCAGCCGATGTCTTCCCAATGATCGGAACCCGGGCGGCGCACTTGCGGCTTCAGCACACGCCGCTCGTTCAGGATGTCCTGCATGAGCGAGGATCCCTTGGGACACAGCGTGCCGCGATTGATGGGATGGTCGGGATCGCCTTCCACGTGCACCACCTGCGGCGGTTACGTTCTTGGCCTTGTCGCCGATGGTGTGGATGATGACGCCGCAGCTCACCGAGCAATACGGACAAGTGGAGCGCGTTTCGGTGGTCCGGGCAATCTTCAGTTCCTGGGCCTGAGCGTAGGCCTTCTTGACGTCAAAACCCAGAACGGAGGCGACAATCGCGCCTGTTCCAACCTTCAAGAACCCTCGACGAGTGGGATGCACGTTGGATCCTCCTCACAACGAAGTAACGTGCTCTGCGGGAGCAATTGTATCACCGCTCATAACGATCCGTGAAGCAAAAATCGTTCGCACCTCCTATGAGACGCCCCAATACCGGCGATGATTCGCCGAAAGTTGGCAGTCGCATTTCTTTTGAATGTTACGGTGTGACAGCCCGGTAATCGGCATTATTTGATTGACTGGAATAGCGAAATCGATGGTATAAACGTGCTACCCCTGTCGGTTAGTTCGAGCAATCAGGAGGAAGTATGTCCGCCGCTGCGATCGTGGCGCGATCCGCAGTCCGGTTACAAAAAGTGTCTAGCCGAGCAGCGTTCTCACCAGCGCTATCCGATTGAACTAGAGATGGAATACCGGCTGGTAAACAAGGGCCGGGCGGAGCATTTTGGAACGGGAAAAACGCGTAACATTAGCAGTGGTGGCGTGCTTTTTGACGCGCTAGGGATCGCCGCCAGCGGGCAGTTCCATCGAGCTGATGCTGAGCTGGCCTTTTCTGCTGGAGGGGGTTTGTCCTCTGCGGCTGGTAATGAGAGGCCGCATCGTTCGCAGCGACGTTCGGGGCGTCGCAATCCAATCCAATTACCATGAGTTCCGCACTGCCGGAACCCGCATACCTAAAGAACCGGTCTTCCAACGTCGTTGCACGCGCCAAGTGAACACAGGAATCGGCCCGCCCGCAGCGCTCATCGTAGACGATGACGTCGCGTTCATTCTTTGGCTGGGCGAAATGTTCACCGCGAACGGCTACCAAGCCTACCCGGCTTTGAACTGCCGGCATGCGCTCGCGCTCGCCAGGAAGCTGGCCCTGGAGATCGACGTGCTCGTCCTGAATCCGAAATTGCGCGGCGCGGCCCGAACAATGGAAGTACTCTCCAGCGCCGTCCCAACTTGCGAGTAGTCCTGATTGGCGATCCTGCGGATACAGTGACGAGCTGTAGCCGAATTCGAATCACCCGGTGTTGGATCGTCCGCGTGCCTGGGAGCCGATCGTGCGCGAACAATGGATCGCTCAGATTCGAAAAGTGCTCATCCGCGCCGCGGCCAGGAAATAAGCGGCACTACGCGAACGATCGCCATTCCACGGCCAAAGAACCGCGAAACTACGTGCACCGGGTAGGCGACCAGGACCGACCCCAGGATCTTCGCCCATTCGGAAAAAAAGAGCTGGCGGGAGCTTTCGTCATTCCACCATTCGCCGACATGATAGTGCGAGTCTGTCGCCGGAATGGAAATAAACCGGACCCCGGGACAAAAGAGAGTAAATACGATGGCGGCGCGGCGGGAATGGTAAGAGCTGGTCACCAAAAGCACTCGCTTGACTTGCCTCCGAGCTAGTTCGCCTCGAAGGGCGTTCGCTTCCGCGATGGTGGAGCTCGCGTGGTGAGCGAAGACCCGGAAAAGCTCTCTCGGGTATCCCTTGCTTACCAGGGAATCGACCGCCAACTCACCTTCTGGCCGATCCCGATAGGGCGGTCCACTGAATAATGCAACGGGTGCGTAGCGCTGTCTGGCGAGTTCGGCGCCAGTGAGGGCTCGAGGGCCCCAAAAATCACCGCCCAGGACCAGGATCAGGTCGGCTTGCTGCGGTGGCTCGGAATCGACCAGGAAGCGGCCCAAGCGAAGTGAGGATTGCCTGCCAGCGAATCGCTGCAACAACCAAGAGGACTAGAATGCCAGCCGTTAGGAAAACGGCGCAGCGGCGAAAAGCAGTGCCCTTAGGCATCGGAGGTACTGGGATGGATGACGCAGCGGCATCGCGTTGCCAGCTCCGGCACGGACCGCTCAGCCCATCTTGGACATGATCTCCTTGATCTTGTCCGCCATCTCCTTGGGGAGTTTGTGCGAAAGAGCTATGCTGAACTGGGTCCTGGCTTCTCCGAGCTCACCTTTTTGAAGCAGGGCCACGCCCAGGTGATAACGGAACTCGGCTTGATTTGGATACTTTTTCACCAGGCCGTTTAGGATCTGGATGGCGCTGTCGTTCAACCCTTTCCTGACATAAACCCAGCTCAGCGTATCCGCTATGCCAGGGTTGTTGGGCGCTTTCCTTTGCGCTTTCTCGGCAAGGGCCGAGGCTTGATCGAGATCGGTTCCCGATTCAGCAAGCTCAAATGCCAAATTGTTCTGGGCTGTCGTATCATCGGGATTGATGGCGAGCTGTTTCCGCAAGTTTGCGATGGCCTCCGTGTGCTGGCCGGAGGCGGTTTCGAGAAAGGCAACTTCGGCCATGATCTGCGGATCGTTCGGCGCCAGCTCACGGGCCTTCTGGTAGCTCCTTAGTGCGCTGTTGAAGTCTCCCTTTAACCGATATATGTCGCCGAGCGCAGCATAGGCCTCGACCGATTTCGGATCATTGGACTTTAGCCATTCGTATTGTTGCGCAGCTAAATCAAGTTTTCCGGCGCGAAGAGCAGTGGCTGCAGTGACCAGGCGCACGGCGCGGGACTCTGGCGCGCGCTTGAGCTCCTCATCCAGCAGTTTCTGCGCCTTGTCGGGTTGCCTCTGTGCTGCGTAAAGTTGAATCAGCCCTTCCAGCGGCCGCAAGTCCTGCTGGCCGGGTTTGTAGAACCGGAGATAGCGGGCCTCGGCATCCCGATACTTCTCCTCGGCCGTTTCCAACGCCGCCATATGCAGATTCACGCTAAGGGAGTTCGGTTGTTGTCTCAACAGTGCAGCCAACTCCGTCCCCGCCTGCTGATAGTCCTTGTTACCTAAGAGCCCTGCGGCGTGCCACAATTTCGCATCCGCGTTCGCCGGATCCACAGCCAGAATCTCGTTGGCGAATCGAATAGTGTCTGCGTAGTTCCTGGTTTTTTGCGCCAGTTCGGCCAGAGCCAACCTTGGCGGAACATACTCTCGGGCCAGTCGAGCGCTTTCAGAGAGCTGCGCGCGGGCAGATTTCGTATCGCCTTTCGCAAGGTACGCGAGCCCCAGATTATACCGGACGACTACGTTTTTGGGATCCTTTTCCAGAATCGCATTCATCTCCGAAATGGCAGGCTCCAGCTTCGTCGGATCGTTACTTTCACGGAGGAGAATGGCATGTGCAGCTCGCGAATCCAGGTCATCAGGACTATCCTTGAGGTTCGCGTTCAATTGCTCGATGGCTTGGTCGCGCTTCCCTTGTGCTATCAAGGCCCTAACAATCCTTTTCTGATAAAGAGCCTTATCTTTGGGCCTGGAGTGGAGGCCGGCCGTGTACTCGCGCACTGCGTCATCCAACCTGCCGATGGTGCCGTAGAAATCACCCACCAACTCATGGCCCTGTGGGAAGTCCTTGGAATCGCCCAGTATCGTGCCGATCACCTGCGCCATCTCCTGATCGCGCTGTCTTCGATGGTAGAAAGAAGCCAGTTGCAGCCGGGGCCCAGCATCTTTCGGCACAGCGGCAATCCTGGCTCGCAGTAAGCTTTCAGCGTCCGCCGTCCGATTCGACTGAAGGTAGTAACTGAACAAGACATCATAAAAGGCCCCGGCTTCTGCCGGGTGGGCCTGAATCGATTTCTGAGCTACCTGCTCCCCCTCCAGCCCTTGATTCAGGCGGAACAGCACTTGCACCAAGGCTAAGGTCACCTTAGGATCCAGCGGCTGGATAGCCTCCGCCCTGCGAAAGACCGGCAACGCTTCCTCGAGTTTTCCGTCGAGTACCAGGACGTTGGCGCTGAAGCGC
Source organism: Bryobacterales bacterium (assembly GCA_963772905.1). Taxonomy (GTDB): domain Bacteria; phylum Acidobacteriota; class Terriglobia; order Bryobacterales; family Bryobacteraceae; genus Palsa-89. The sequence goes on from CAVYZD010000005.1 coordinate 353,329, forward strand.
AGCCCGTCAAACGAGTTCTTGTCCTTCTCGAGCAGGTGATTCGCCGTGCCGGAGACCTGATCGTAAAGCAGCTTTGGCTTTCTAGGATTGGCGCTGTATGACACCAAGGCCAAATCGGCGAGCGCGACCCGAATGTCGTCGCGCGCCGGCGCTAGCTTACTTGCTCGCGTAAGTTCGTCATAAGCTTCCGCCTGTTGGCCCAGTTTCAGCTCGTCGAGCGCGAGCCTGTAATGAGCCTCCGCGCTCTGTGGGTTGGAAGTGATGGATTTGCGGTAGTTTATGCTCGCTTCGTCAAACTTGCCTTCGGCAAACGAACGGTTCCCAAGATCGAGATAATATTGAGCATTTCTGCGACAGCCGAACTCCGCCACGAGAACCAGCAGCAGAATGATCTTAAGCGCAAAGATCGTATGACGGTTGTAAATTCGCACTAAAGTGATAGTATATGGCATGGGCGGCTTGGAGGTAAAGAAACAAGAGTCCTAGTATCTTTGGTGGGGTTGGCCACACAATGGTTTTTGCCCGTTTCATGGATGTTCTTGAAGTACCTAGTACTAACCTGGTCGTCTGGGCCTTTACCCTAGGGCGCTTCTCCGCTATCATCCTTACGTGACGGTTATTTTCAAGGAGACGACTATGAAGATGTGGAAGGATTTTCGGGGGCACAGCGTCATTGCGTTAGGCCTCCTTGCAAGTTTTTCTGTTTTTGCGCCGATGGGTGGCGCGATTCCTTTGGTCCCGCCGGCGGCCGCTGTGCCGGGAACGAATTTTGCCTCAGGTTTTTGGACGACTGTCGATGCCACGCTCGGCCCGATAACGGTTACCTCCAATCCGGCTGGCGCATTTAGCGGAACCCTGGAGCAGTGGGTCGTGACAGACGCTACCACGGGGGACCTCGATTTCATATACCAAGTCATGAACGCCAGCACCTCAAGGGACGCGATGGGAGAGGTGTCTACCACCGACTTTACGGGCTACACTACTGACGTTGGTTATTGCTCTGCGTGTGCAGACATCCTTTCTGGCGGTCCGGCGGGCACCGTGGCTCCTAGCACGGTCGCGCGTCCTGAGGCGGAGACTGTTCAATTTCACTTTGACAGCCCCAACCTATTAAGCCCAGGGCTCAAGACATATGACCTGGTCGTGAAGACCGATGCCACACAGTTCGGCCTGATTGGAACCACCCAGGTAATTGATGGCGGTGTGTTCACAGCGTCAACGTATGCGCCGGTTCCCGAGCCCATGTCCGCTGGACTGTTGCTCGGTGGTTTGTTCGGTGTGGGCTTGTTGGTCGCTCGCCGGTTTCGGATGCAGCAGAGCTAGGCGATTATAAGATTTGCTAGAAGTTAAGATAAGGCGACCGCCAGTGGCGGTCGCCTTTCTTGTTTCGGCCCGCCCCAAAGTCAGGTTGGAGTGGACGCTTCGTCCGCGTCGGCCTCCCCTGGTCCGGCTCTGCCAACGCATTCACAACGGAGGTCGAGCCGGGGCGTTCGACCATAGCCCAGGAGGAACCGCCGGACTTCTTCAATTTAACTTCTGACTCAGGGACAAGCAAAACCGCAACCGAAATCCCCGTAAGCCTCGGTTTTGGAGGAAAGCCCGGAACACCGCTCAACTCTGCTACTGGACGCTAGATTGTAGCGAGTTCGATGTCCCGATGCTGTTGCTTACGGTGGCCGTCACGGAGGCGAGCCTTTGGATCAGCGTCTGGCCGGTTGGAGCCGTCCCCTGGAGTGTGAACGGCATCGTAACCTGAAACAGCCCCCCTAACCCGGAAGACGCCGCGCTTAGGTAGTACGCCGCTGAAGCCTGGCTGATGTCGATCGTCAACGAAGCTGTTCCGAGGTTGAATCCGGTTGCCGCAGTAAACGTAACGTTCAGAGTAGTCAGGCTCCGTGTGGTCGAGTAGCCGGTGAGCACGAGAACGAAACTGTTGCTACTTTGCACGCTCGCGGTAGCGAACTGCAGAACTGGCGCTTCCGCAGGGATAGTGAATTCAAGAGTCGCCGGCGGCGAGGGCGTTACGTCCAAGCCGGACGTGCTCATGAATGCCGGCGTCAACGTGACCGACTCCGCTACGGTCCCGGTTTGCAATAGAAGCTCGGAGCCCTGCCCGGCAAAATTGGCCATGGTACTGCTCGCCGGGATTACGAATGTGACGGTGCGTCCACCCGTTTCGAATTGCACCGAGTTATCCGTGCCCAGGGCGCCCTGCGTCGTCAGTGTGAGAGTTCCATTTAGATCCAGTGGGTACGCCTTGGACAACGTCAGGCTGATATTGGACTGGCTGGCAGGCTGGGCGTTCCCACTCGGGCCGCCAATGCTGTAGGACGGCAACGCCGGGGGCGCAGTAGCGGACCCAGTTAAGGGGATCGAGGTACTGCTGGCAGCCGTGGCTACGATAAGAGTTCCGTCCGCAATGCCCGTCACCGTTGGTGTAAAGGTGATGGTAAAGGTAAGTGATTGGCCCGCCATCAAAGTTTTGGGAAGCGGAATTGTCGACACCGTGAACGGCCCGCCCGCGGCGTTCGGCGCGATGAGAGAAATCGTGGCGGGCAACGAGCCAGAATTCATGACAGTGAAGGTCGCCGTCTCAGATTGGCCGACTTGCACGGGTGGGCTAAAAATAACGGCTCCGCCGGTGGCGGGATTCACTGCGGAGGTAGCGCCGTTCTGTGTGTAGGCGTAAGTCAGATTCGGTCCTAGCCCTTGCCCCGTCAAGTTGAAAAAGTCGTTTCCAACTAGCAATTGTCCAGTTTGGGGGCCGATCTGGGTCGGAGTGAACGTCAGCGGCACGCTGAAGCTGTTACCCGTGGTTATGGTCGCCGGCAGAGTAAGCGGATTGGTTAGCGTGAATGGCCCCGACGTGCTGACCGAGTTGATGATGCCATTCGCGCTTCCCATGTTGGTGACCTGCACGATCAAGCTGCTCGTGGTTCCCGTGGTCACGGTGCTCCCGGGCGTTGCGACAGTCGCTTCAGGGAACGTGATCGTACCGCCGGGCATCACAGTGGTCGCCGCCATTCCTGGCACCAGATATTTGTAGGTGAAGGTGGATGTAATTCCGTTGCCCGTCAAGTTGACGGTTGCCGTGGCGCCCCCTTGATAGGTGATTTGAACTTGACCGGTATCGGATTCCACCGCTGCCGGCGTGTAAGTAACCACCAGTTGCACAGAAGATCCAGAAGCCAGCGAACCTGGTAGCAGGGGTATACCCTGTACTTTGAACGGGGAGCCGGCCGCAGGCGGAGTAATGCCTGTGATTATGCCCGCTCCACTGCCCGTATTGGTAATATCCAGATTGGCAGTCGCGCTGGTGTTGATCTGCGTGGGACCGAACGGAATCGTCCCGCCAGGTTGAATCTCGACTTGATTATTCTGGCTCTGCAACACGTAGCTCAGCGTAAACTCCGGCGTCATGCCCGTGAGACTGAGCTGAATCGCGTTTTTCACCGGCACTCCGCCCGTGCCCGGTTCAGTGAACGGAATGTTGATTATCGCGCCAGCTTGGCTTGAGTTGGTGGGACTGAAAATGATCGTGAATTTGAAGCTATCGCCAGGGTTGAGAACCAACGGCACGGTCATCACCGTAGAGGTTATCGTGAACTCGGTAGAGCCGATCAGGCTTGACTGGGGGAGCTGAGTAATGGTTGCTTGGACGTTTCCCGTGTATATTGCTTGAACTGTGCCCGTTTCCTGCGTACCGATGGTGGTGGTGAAAGGCAGATTGGAGTCGTTCGGAATAGTGGCCGACTGTCCGCCTACGGTCGCAAACAAGCTGAAGTTGATGGTTTGAGCCGAAACAACACCCGCAGCCAACACTGCGAGAAAAAAGCCGCGAAGCAGAAGACGAGACAGCATCTAGCGCACGCCCCCAATGATCGCGGCGCGGCGATGGTCGGGAGATAGCAACTGAACGGCTGGCACGAAGTAGGCTCCCGGCGCCGGCGAGCCTGCAAAGAGCCACAAGGGATGCGCCGCTTGGGAACGCGCCGCAACCACGAAACTGTTGCCGCCGAATTGATCCAGGCAGGTGGGCTGAAAACCGAGCGCGACGTCCGCTGACGATTTGCTGGCTGGCCACGTCAAGGATTCGCACCACCCGGGCGCCGGCCGCGGCGATGTACAGCTGTTCGTGGTTGCCGGAATCCTCCACAGCTTGGATAGCCATCGGAGTGGCAAGGCCATTCAGCGGAATGGTCTGAAATCCGTGGTTGCCCACGGTAACCGCAATTACCTGGGACGCGCTGCCGTCCAAAACGTACAGCGTGGCGCCATCGGTTGAGAACGATAAAGAAATCGGACTGGCGGCCGGCTACGAGTTTGCTAAACGTCTGGCCATCGGAACTCAGGTACACTTCGCTCGCCTCTCCGCTCAATCCAGCCGCGATTAGCTTTCCTTGCGCATCGGCCCCGACGGACGCCAATACCCCGCCCAGTGAGGAGCCGTCCAACGCGCGGCAACGCGGCCGGAGCGCCGGGAAAACCCGCGATCGTCTGCAGCCAGTTTCCAGTGCGGGAATAGAGCACCGCGCGCGATCCATCGCCAGACCACACAATCCCTTCCGGCTGCGCTTCGACACCGGCCAAAGCGTGCATCAATATCTTCGACGAACCCAAGCCAGTAATCAACTGGCACTGGCCGCTTTGAAACGCGATGCCATACGTCTGGCGCGGCGCGATAGAAGCAAAATCCAGATTGTCCCTCAGAACGGGACCAAACGATGGCGGCGCGGGCGAATACCAATCACCGCCCGCAGACTTCGCGTCGGCGCGTCAAATGTGTAAGCCTCTACCGGCCCGGTGAGAGAACCTTGTTGGGCGGCCAGACCGCCAGCCAGAATGAGTCCGAAATACAGGAGATGTGCTGTACGCATGCAAACTACGGGGCTCCCACGGTGGGCGATCCGGGAGTGATCGTGGTGCCGCCGCCCGAACTCTTAGACCCGCCGCGCGTAGCCAGGACCACGGCAATGGCAATCACGGCAGCGCCGCCGCCGATGACCGCCACTTTCACCCAGCGATGCGACCACCAGCCGGCCGTCTTGTTCTTGTGCGCCTCTTCGACCACTCGGGCGACGTTCGCCATGGACAGCGTGCTTTCGCCAACCTGGTTCCCATAACTAGCGTTCACATGAACCTCGAACTTGCCGAGTTGGCCGTTGGCCATCCAGTTCAGAGCGGCCGCTTGCCCGTTGGTATTGGTGCGGACGGTTTGCGAGGTTCGTCCGCCAGAGAAAGTTGCTCCGGGACCATTGATGGGAAAGCGGAAGACACACGTCGGCGCCTTCCACGGGACGCTCGTCGCGGTCGGTTACTTGAACCACCAACGGAGCCATGACCCTGCGCTCGAGGTCGTTCTGTTCGTCGTTGCCTGCCAACACTCGGATGTGGAGGCTCTGCTCCACGGGTAGTTGCGCTGGCGCAGCCGCTGGCGGATTCTGAGAGCCAGGTCCCGTCGGCGGCGCCTGAGCTGGCGCGGCTTGGGTTGGAACGGCGGCTTGCTCGGCCGCTTGCGCTTGCGTAATCGCTAGAAGCCAGGCCAAGGCGACGGGCAGACAACGATGAGTTAGTCCTCGATTTCCCGAGTAGGACATGAGCAAAGTGTCAGTGTATCAAACTGTTCTATTGCGCAACCAGAAAAATGATGTACGGCAGCATCGGCAACGCGACGCTTTGGAACGTTTGCCAAAACAGCCGGGAGTACGAGCGGGGAATATAGACGATGTCGTTTGGAAGCAATGGAACATCGAGGCCCTTCCCATCAAATAGCGCCTTAGCGTCGATCTCAATCTTATAACGGCGATTGGTACCCTCAATCGGCCGAAGAATCCGTACTTTGTCTCCCTTGGCGTCGCGACCTAAGCCTCCGGACTGGCTGAGAGCCTGAAGGATGGAAATCGAATCGCGTTCACCAAGTTCGATGCCGCCAACCTTGACAACCTCGCCACTCATGTAAACCAGCTCGGAACGGGCGACCGATACGACATCGTAGGGCTGCAACAGGATATTTTCCGCGGGATTGATGTTCTCGCGAAGCGTTCCCAAACTGATTTCCACCGTGCTGATCTTTTTCTCGGGATCGACTACGGCGTTGGGGAGTGGGATCGGGCCGTATTCTTCGTGCCGGGTGATGGTGATGTGCCGCGACGCATTGGGCAGGAGTCCGCCGACAGCACTGAGCATCTCAGTCAGAGTGCGCTGGCCCTGTAAAGGATAAATGCCGGGGCGTGCAAAGAATCCCACAAAATAGATAGGCGAGCTGCGAAACTGAATCGGCGTGATGAACACTTGCGGCTCGCGAATATACTCGCGCAAGCGCCGGACCAGGTCGACTTCTAACTCCTGGATGGTCATGCCCGCGGCGTGAATCCGCCCCACCAAAGGCAAGTTGATATTGCCGTCGCCATCGATACGAAAAGGCTTTTGATCTATCTCTTCCGCCTCGGGCGCGCGAATTTGTATCTGATCGTTTGGTCCCAAGACGTAGTTGGGACGGATGGTGTCTTGCGGAAGCTGTTGGGCGGACGGAGTTTGAGCTGGCTGAGCTGCTGGTTGCTGGTCCGGATTGGCCGCAGGCTGCGCTGACTGCTGCGCAACCGATGGCATGACGCCGAGCACGAAGAGGACAGTAACGAGCCAGCTCCGGTGGAAAGGCATACTAACCATTACTTTAGCGAATTTGCGCGTAGCGTGGCTACTGGGACTTGCACGCCGGAGGTCGCAAGAGTGCGTATCGGTCGAACCGACTGCCGATCCACTTCAGCGGAAACGGAGCGTTGCAGCAGATTGATCGAAATCACCAATCGGTGCTTTCCCTTTGCCTCCACGAGAATGCCTTCCAGTCCGGTCAGAGGCCCGCGCTCAATCAGGACCGGCTGCCCCACGTCGAGAAACGGATAGGGCGTTACCAGGAGACCGGATTCGACCATTCTCCGAACACGCTCGATCTCCTGATCAGGAATCCGCTCGGGTGTTTTGCCGAAACCGACCAAATCAACCACTCCCGGGGCCGTTAACACCGGCAATCGATCACGCGGGTCGAACCGGCAGAAGATGTAGCCAGGAAACAGATACTGCTCGATTTCCTTGGTTCGGTCGGACCAACGCCTTTCGGATCGATAGGAAGGAGCGAATTGATCGTAGCCGCGCTCTCGTAGGTGTGCAACGGTAATCCGCTCGGAGTTCGAACGAACTCGGACGGCAAACCATGAGAGGGCGCTCCCTGAGTAATCCACGATACTATCCGAAGGGGTCGGGAGCATAACTTGCACTACAGTCGAGCGTTATCTAAGCAATTATTAGGTTGACGGATCGCTTCAGATTTGTCAACATGCCCATTGATCGATAATAGAAGTTCTATAACCACCAATACTTTAGTTCTATTTCCACTTCGCTTATCTGACGATAGTACCAAAAGTACTAGAGAACAAAAGACGAGAGTACCGTGACCCGGGCTGAACAGGATGTAGCCTACGTGCAAACCCGAGTACCAACTAGGGGGAACTCGTGATGGCCATAAATCCTTATGGGTACTACCTTGATCTTACAGAAAGCGAAACATGTCATCGAAACGGTTAACCCTTTTCTTATCAACCGCCCTCCTCCTTGGGAGTGTCCGAGGCTACTCCCAAATCACCCCGAGTGAGATAACTTTAGGCCCTTCCCAGCAACAACAATTCAAGATTCCGGGCCAGCAGCAATGGACTTGGTCAATCATGCCAACAACCGTCGGTACGATTAGTCCAACGGGACTATACACGGCTCCAGCGATGTACCAGTCCTCCTACGTCTACATTTATGCTCGATCAGGCTCAATGTATAGCCAGACGGAAGTTCACCTGTCGCAGGGAGCAGTTAGCTCTGCCGGGACGGCCCAAGCGGTAGGGATTTCGGTTTCGCCAGCTTCCATCTATCTGTATGGAGGACAATCGGCGCAATTTAGCGCCGCGGTTTCCGGCAGCACCAACACGCAGGTGATGTGGTCTATTAGCCAGGGGTTAGGCTCCATTGTGAACGGGCTCTACACGGCCCCCAGTTCGGTCAGCTCCGATTCGCTGGTAACGATCCTGGCGACTAGCATGGCCGATCCAACTAAGTCGGCGAGCGCGACCATTCTCCTTGGACCAGCTATCACGCCGGCCGTGACCACTCCGCCGCCCTCGACCGTTAGTATTTCGCTTAGACCGAGGGCTCCGTCGCTGAAAGCGGGCCAATCGAAACAGTTCACTGCGACGGTCAGCGGAAGTTCCAATACCGCAGTCACTTGGTCGCTCAACCCGAACATCGGTACGGTCAGCAACGGATTGTATACGGCTCCCACGACGATCAGTGCGACACAAATTATCCAAATTACGGCGACGAGTGTGGGCGACACAACCCAAAGCGCCACGTCCAACATGACTCTCAGCGCTTCAGCGTCAGTCGCACCGGTGACAGCGACCCCCTCGCCTGCAACCACGGTTAGTCCGTCGACCTTGACGGTAGCCCCAGGGGGAACAGGGCAATTTTCCGTTCAAAACTTGCCGTCCGGCGTCACCGTTGCGTGGGGAGTTAGTCCCCCCGTCGGAAGCATTCCACAGAGCGGACTTTACACCGCGCCCAGCAGCGTAGCTGCGCAGCAAATCTTGACTGTCACGGCGACGAACTCCTCCACCCAGGCGGTCCTTGGGACCGCCAGTTTGACCCTGACAGCTACTCCCCCGCCGCCCAGCGTCAGTCCTGCGACGGTGACCGTCGCGCCTTCGGGAACGCAGCAATTTACCGTTCAAAATCTGCCTTCGGGGACGACAGTCGCCTGGTCGGTGAGTCCCACTATGGGAAGCATCGCTTCAAACGGCCTTTACAATGCCCCTAGTACCGTCGCAACGCGGACAATCATAACTGTAACGGCGAAAAATTCCTCTACAAGCGCGGTTCTAGGAACCGCCAGTTTAACTCTGACGGCTACTCCGCAGGCGCCCGAAGTGAGTCCGGCGACGGCGACCGTAGCGCCTTTGGGAAGCCAGGTGTTCTCGGTGCAAAACTTGCCTTCCGGTACCACGGTCGCATGGTCGATTAGCCCGGGGACGGGAATCATCAACGGGGCTGGCGTTTACGAGGCGCCGGGCAATGTTGCCTCCCAGCAAACGATTACTGTCACTGCGAAGAACGGTTCTACAAACGCCGTTCTGGGGACTGCCAGTTTGACGTTACTAGCTTCTCCTCCAGCCGTAACGAACATCGTTTTGCCCGTCGAAGTCATGGGCGCGAGTTCGGCCACCGCGTCTGTCTCGTTTACGATACCCTCCGGCAATGTGAGCGGACCGCTGCAGCTCTGGCTGCAGATCCATGGCCTGGAGTATCAAACGCAAGCCAGTGTGCAGGTGAACAGTGGAGCTTGGATTCCCATCAACGACTCGACGGCAACGTATCTGGGTAACGGGGCTACATTTGGCGGGATTGGGGGCGGCTTCGCAACACTGCAACTGACGTTGAATCTGCCTTCGGGCTCCATCACTCCCGGACAGAACACAATAACTTTCCGCTTTAACGCAACCGACGGGATATCGAGCGGGTTCCGGGTGCTCAACCTGAATGTGTTGGCTTCCAACGGCAGCCAATTGATTCCCGCCAGCACGTTCACCCAGGACGACCCTTCGACTTGGACTCCACCTCTGAACGACGCCGCCGACATCCAGGCAGGCCAGACTCTCTGGCAGACGGCCAACTTGACCGCTCCTGGTTTTGGAGCGATCCGAGCCAAGTGTGGAAGCTGCCACACCCAAGATGGCCGAGATCTGAAGTACTTCAACTACTCGAACGTATCGATTCAAACGCGAGCTATGTTCCACGGATTAACGGCTCAACAGGGCAATCAGATCGCTAGTTACATCCGCTCGCTGAACGCTCCAGCGTCCAGCTACGGCCGTCCCTGGAATCCGCCGTATCAACCCGGGCCTGGCATAGATTCGCGCGCGGTGTCCGACTGGGCCGCGGGCGCCGGCCTGGACGCCGTCCTGGACAACGACGCCGATACTCTGGCGTACGTGCTCCCGGGTGGAAACACCGCCAATATCGCCGGCAACGCCTATCTCGACCAGCGTGAGATTCCGATCTTTCTTCAGCTCCGGGACTGGAATCATTGGCTGCCGATTGTTCACCCGATCGATGCTTTCGGAGCGCAGTTCACCAGCAACCCGCTGTACACAATGTACGGCCAAGTGCGAGGTGAGTTGATACCCAATGATCCGACTACCTACAAAGCGCACTATTCCGATTTGGTCACTTGGGTGACCAATCAGCGGACGTCATTTCTCCCGCTCGTCATCCAGGCGAAGAGTTCCCCCGTTTGGAACAACCTGCAATACGGCCGCGAGATTTACTCCGTGGCTTTATGGGCCTTGGTGAAAAGCTGGGAGATTAACCAAGAATTCGGGCTGGAGGGAATGTCCCAGGTGGCCTTTGGGCCTCAGGCTGCCGATCGCGCATGGTTCAGCAACCAGCCTTTCATGACATCCCCCTTTATGATCGGGATGCCCCGCCCAACCCCGGGCCTTGGGAACGGGTCGGCGATTACAACCTTGTATGACTCGTTCATTTGGTACCAGCTGCAGTTAATTCTCAACGACGGCAATGGAACCGCAGCGGGAACTTGGCCGATCGACCGCCAATATGCCTTGAACTATCTGGTCAACGATTTGACTTGGGATGCTCCAATGGACGCCCCACGCACCGGCACCGCTGGATTGTTCATGGAATGGTTTGCGAAGGTCCTACAATCGAACGATCCCAACGATTCCAGTCCCTATCTGATGAGCATCTTCCCGGGCCAGGTCAGCACTTGGAGTCAGGTAACTCCGTCGGAAAAAGTGCAACTAATGAACACCTGGTTAAGCACCTGGTTCACCGCGATCCAGCAAGATTCCCTCCACCAGACGTTGGCACTTTTGACTGGACAGACAACGTCGGTGGCATTCAGCTCCAGTGCTCCGGGAAGCTTCACAGGCGATCTGGCGTATGCACTGCCAATACTACGATTCGAGGGCGTCGATCCCACGCTGTTGAGCCAGATTTCCGCATGGGCGGCTGGTATCTGGCCATCGTTCAGCTGGAGCACGGATCTCAACACAACCTGCACGACTATCAACTTCGGGCAGGTGAGTTGTCCCTAGGGTAGGCTGGAAACGGGGCGGACAGAGTGGTTCCGCTCCGTTACTTAGCGCTGCCGCTGGGTGCGGTTTACGTGCGCTGAAGGACGGTCTGGTAGAGCGACAAGACGCGCGAAGTCATCGTGGCGAGGCTGAACTCCTGACGTGCACGCTGGATGGCGGCGCGTCCCAGAGACAGGCGCAGGTTCTGGTCGTCCAGCAAACGATTGATCGCCGACGCCAATGCGTCAGGATTTTCGGGAGGAACGGTCAAGCCGGTCTTTTCGTGGAGGGAGACAAACGGCACACCCGAATCGAGCGCGGTGTTCACAACGGGAATCCCCGCCGCCATGGCTTCGATTTGTACAATGCCGAAAGCTTCGCTGCGGGCGATTGACGCCAGAGCGAAAAGATCCGAGGCGTGATAGTAGGGAGTCACTTGGGCGTTCTGAATCTCGCCGGCCAGGACCACCTTTTCCCCCAGCCCCAAGTCGGACACCATTTGCTGGAGTTTGCCACGCAGGGGTCCATCGCCGATGATGATCAACCGTCCACGAACCTGCTGCATGGCCTGGATCAGATACTCGAATCCTTTGTAATAAACCAGCCGTCCCACGCTCAGGATCAGGCGGTCTCCGTAACGCTCGCGTACCTGCTGCACGGCCGGAGGATCGGCTCGTTCGAACTCATCCAACGCGATACCGTAGGGGATAACGTGGCAGCGATCGAGATAGCGCGCCAGCACGGGGGAAGTACGGCGGTAATCGGGCGAGGTCGCAATGATGGCGGACGCTCGGGACAGCGCCTGGTGCAAGAATGGCGCAAACAGAGGACCCAGCACCTTCTGCCGCACCGTATCGCTGTGGTAGGTGACAACGAGGCGCCCGCGATGTCCGCTCGCTAAATAGGCCAGCACCGCCATGGGATTGGGTAAGTGAATATGGATCAAATCGGCATTGGAGCGCTTGATCTCGCCCACCATGCCAGGACAAAGCGGCGTAGAGGCGACCGTCAGACGCGTTGGCACGCGCGAGACGCGGACGCCGTCCACGACCTCGGTGGACGGATGGCCGTCGTCGCTTGAAACCATGACGCGCAAGTCCACGCTGCGGCATAGCTGGCCGCATAATGCCTGCAGGTGAGTCTCGATTCCGCCCATATGCGGCGGATAAAACTTCCCCACGTGCACGACCTTCAGGCTCTTCAGCTGGGGCGCGGGACCGGACGGAGAAGGATTGTTCGCTTCGAATTGATCGGCGCTGGAAATCATGCCACCACGGGGGCCGGTTGAACGAACAGCGCGTGATTGTCCGCAACCCAGTCATAAAGGAGGCCGAGGCCGCGCGTGACGTCCGTTTTGGGCGACCAACCGAGTTCGGTTTGAGCGCGCCGGATATTGCTGACGAAAACTTTCTGGTCGCCGGGACGCCAGTCGGCGAAGCCGAACGGAATTATGCGATTCTGCCGCTTTTCGATGTAGCTCAACAATTCGAGCAACGACAACACGTTCACGCCGCCTCCCCCGATGTTGTAGGCTTTGCCGACCGCGCGGTCGCCGGCCGCAAAGGCGGCATCGTAAGCATCCAGCAAATCGTCAACGAACAGAACGTCGCGCACCTGTTTGCCGTCGCCGTATACGGTGATCGGCCGGCCAAGTTGGCTCGCGATCATGAACCAGGCGACCCAACCCTGATCCTCGGCGCCGAATTGCCGGTATCCGTAAATGCAGGATTGCCGGAACACGATGGTACGCAGGCCGTAGATGCGGTGATAATCGATCACGTATTGATCAGCCGCGCCTTTGGAACAGCCATAGGGCGAATGAAAGTCGAGGTTTCTGTCTTCGGAAACACCGGCGGGAAGCGTTTGGTAGCCGTAGCGCCCGTTTTGCTCCGCCACTCCGACGTCAGTCATCTCTCCGTAAACCTTGTTGGTCGAAGAATAGAGAATCGGCGCGGTCATGCCTGCCTCGCGCATGGCTTCGAGAACGTTGAATGTGCCGAGCGCATTGATCTCGAAGTCTTCTCGGGGCGCGGTTACCGAGGTTGTGACAGCCACCTGGGCCGCCAAGTGGAGCACGCGGCCGGCGTCGCGGTGCTGGCGAAACAGGCGCGCCAGTTCTCTACCTTTTCGGATGTCCAATTGGACAAATTCGAGCGAGCCGCGCCCTTCGAGCCAATCGAGATTCCGTTGGACGCCCTCGCGCGACAGATTGTCAACAACGACTACGTGATCGCCGCGTTGCAGATAGCGGCTGGCGGCGTTGCAGCCAATGAACCCCGCGCCTCCAGTGATAATAGTTTTCATAATTTGTGATCCTCGTTCGATGCCGTAACTTACGCCGTTGCGACGTCTCGCACCGAACCGGCGGAAGCGGCTAATTCCAGATCTGCGTGAACCATTTCCTTGACTAAACTCACAAAATCGCCGGACGGATGCCAACCGAGCGCCTCATGGGCTTTGCGGGCATCTCCAATGAGCAAGTCCACTTCGGCCGGCCGGTAAACCGCCGGGTCGATCCTCACCCAATCCCTGTAATCCAATCCCGCTTCGGCAAACGCCAACTGGCAGAATTCCCGAACGCTGTGCGTCTCACCGGTGGCGACAACATAGTCATCGGGCGAAGATTGCTGCAAGATTAGGTGCATGGCTCGGACGTAGTCCTTGGCATGCCCCCAGTCGCGCTGGGCTTCCAAGTTTCCCAACCGCAACTCGTTCGCCAGGCCCAACTTAATGCGGGCTGCGCTTTCGGTGATTTTTCGGGTAACGAACTCAAAACCCCGGCGCGGGCTTTCGTGGTTGAACAGTATTCCGCTGCTGCAAAACATCCCGTAGGCCTCGCGATAGTTGGTGGTCAGATGGAAGCCCGCCACCTTGCTTATGCCATAGGGACTGCGTGGATGAAAAGGAGTGCTTTCATTCTGGGGAGTCTCGCGCGCCTTGCCGAACATTTCACTCGACCCGGCGAAGTAAAATTTGCAGGACGGCTGTAACTCGCGAAGGGCTGCCAGCACGTAATGCGTCCCATCGATGTTGGCTGCCATGGTAGAAAAACCATCGACAAAGCTTTCCCCGACGAAGCTCTGAGCGGCCAGATGGTAACACTCGTCGAACTGGTGCTTGCTGAGAACATGGAATATGCTGGCGTAATTTTCGAGGCTTGCGGCGTGAATCTGAATTTGATTCATGATGCCGCGCAACCGGCCAAGCCGGTGCACGGGTTGCTCGAGAGCCACCCTGCGGACCAGACCGTGAACTTCATAGCCCAGAGCCAGCAGGTGTTCCGCTAAATAACTCCCGTCTTGTCCCGTAATTCCCGTTATGAGCGCCTTTTTTTTCGTCGCGGGGTTCATCTCGATCCACTTTTATTTTCGGCCGCCGCGGGTAAGCCCGACTTGCGCGGGGAGCGAATCTGTGTCCCGGGCAGTAACTCACCCAAGATTCGACGAAGCCTGGCCGCCAGAACGTCATATTCGAAATTGGCCTCGGCGATAGCAACGCTGGCCGAGTGCTTCCCAAACGAAGCCGGTTCCTTCAACAGTGTTCGAACGCGGCCGGCCAAGCGCCTGGGATATTCCGGATCCCTGGTCCCATTGTAAGGGATCAACATGGCCGGGGGAAGTACAAGGGCGGCTTCACCAACTTCGGTGGAGAGCACGAAGCGGCCGCAGGCCAGGTACAACGGAAGCTTCCCAGTCGTGCGGACTTGCCCAGCCGCATCGTTGGTCTGCGTCGACAAGCAAATATCCATCAAATTCAGATAGCGCGGGAGCTCGTCATACGGCAGCCGGCCCAAGAACACAATCCGATCCTCCAACCCTAGAGACGCACAGCGAGCCTGAAGCTTGACAAGACCCGAGCCATCGCCAACGATGATGCCCTTTACCGGTTCGGCGCGCAGGTGATCGATGAGTTCGATCAATTCCGATCCGTAGCAGGTCTGCGAGGCCGGGCTCCATATCAGGCTGCCCAACAACCCGATCACCGTAGAGCCTTGGAGGCCATACTGGCGGCGCATTTCATCTTCCTGCCGAGGGAAAAACTGCCGCGTATCCACGCCATCGGGCACCACCTCGGCAGCGACACCTTGGCGGGCAAGCAACTCCTGATGAGGGTGGCTCCGCACAACCACGCGATCGCTGTTCCGGAGGGCGAACCATTCAAGCCAGCGCGTGAGCAATCGGCCGGCCGGGCCGCGGCTACCGCTCAACCGACTGAGTTCGTAGATCGCGTCGCCGGTGTCCACGATGGTGCGGCACCGCGAGACGGAGCGATACAGCGCGGCGGCGATCACCCCCGAGAAGCCCATGTCGAATACGTAACAAATGTTCGGCCGGACACGCGTTAACACCCGAATCATTTGCCCGATGGCCCGGAACTTGTTGGCCTGGCGGTAAGCGATCTCAATGCGAAAATCCGCGTTCAGCCGCTGCTCAAAGGAACGCGCGCGAACGCCCATGGCGCCAGCCGCATCGCCATTTACCAAGAAGACCACGACCGGCTTTTCCATAGGAGCGTCTCTCAATTTCCCAGCAGCTCCCGGTAGACGCTCATGGTCTCGCGAGCCACCGTATCCCACGACAAACGTTCGACGCGTCTGCGCGCCGCGCATCCAAGCTGCGCCGCCCATGTCGGGTTCCGTGCCAGAGATTCCATCTGCTGGGCGAGTTCCGGAATTTCCGCCGTGTTCAACAACAAGCCGTTCTCGCCGTGCTCGATCAACTCCGAGGCTCCCGCCTCGCGGCTGACGACGACGGGCAGCGCGGACGCCATCGCTTCCGAGACAACCATGGCAAAAGCATCGTAAGGAGTGGGAAGCACGAAGGCGTCAGCGGCTGCGTAAGCCTTCTCCACCTGGTTGGTGGGTCCGGCGAAGACCACGCGATCGCGCACTCCCAGCTCTTTCGCCAATCGCTCGTAGGATTCAGTACGTGAACGTGAAACCAAAAGCAGACGGCCCTCCGCAAGTGTGGCGAGGGCTTGTATGCATCGGCTCGCGCCCTTCCTTAAATCGCCGACGTACAGGAAGACCATTTCGCTGTCGGAGAAGCCGTGCGAGGCCCGTGCTTCCATCCGCCACCGCATCCGGTTGGAAGGCGAAAACAATTCGAGGTCCACGCCGTGATGGATCACATGGATGGGTGCCGAGCAATGGTAATACTCGACGATGTCCCGAGCCACCCGGTGCGAGATCGCGATCACCTCACCATGCGAAGCGAAGCGGTAGAGCCCGTATTCTAATGTCGTGCCCACCGCATTGAAGATGGCTTCGCGGAAGGTGGCGCCTCCCTCCAGTTTTTGCAGACCGCGGTGCCACGCGCGATTGCAGATGTGAGCAGTGATTACGTTTCCGCGCAAACCGCAGAAGCCTTGGCTATGGATGATATCGAAGCCGCGGCCGATTTGGAAGGTCACCGGCAGAATGAAGCTCAGCACCGTCGTCAGCGCGTTCGTCCGCCAAGCGGGGACATGATGAAATTGGATTGGCGTCGCGCCGTCGTCGTCGATGCGGTTGGCAAAGACGTGCACTTCGTGTTCGGCGGCGAAGCGGGTGGCCAGCTCGGCGACGTAGCGGCTGTGCCCTCCGGCGCGGTGATAGTCGTGAACGACGTAAGCGATCTTCAATCGGAACTCCGCCGCGGTTCCGCGAATCGCCGCCAGAACTCCCGGGCGGCCACTCCGGCGGCTACTTCTTCACTGCGATGATGTAATTGCAGATGGCGAAGAGCCGCGAGTTCGAAAGCCCTGCAAATCCCAACAGCCGTTTCGCTAAACGCTTACGGATGGAAGCCCGGCGCGGCAACGCGAGACCAACATACCCACGAAAGTCCACCCGAAATCCCGCCAGCGCGAGAAACTTGCCCAACTCGTCGCTGCGGTATTCCCGATAATGAATCTCGCCTTTATCGATGATGTCGCTATCCACGATTTTCGGACTGGACGCGAACTCTTCGGTACCCCATAAAGTGTGCCGGTCCAGCGCCACGCGTACCGCGTTCGCAAGCGTCGACGGGTTGGGCGTGGTGAGGAGCAACACGCCTCCAGGTTTGAGCAGGCGATTGAGTTGCTCGAGTAAACCGACCGGATGATTCAGCAGGTGCTCAAAAACCTCGCCGAACAAAATGGCGTCGAATGAGCCATCCGGCACGTCCGGCCAGGGGTTGAGGTGGTTGAGATTGGATTTGAAGCAATGAACTTTGGCGCGCCGGAACAGCTCTTCGCGGTCCGCCGGCTCCCAGCTATCGGTGGCAGTGACTTGATATCCCAGCCGGCTAGCGAGAAAGCTGATGTACCCGTTTCCGCAGCCCGGTTCAAAAACCGCGGCGGAAGCGGGAACCACGCGTTGCAGATCCGTGAGCAGCCGGTATACGCGCGGTGCATTTTCGGGCCAATATTCGCTCCCGAACCATGCGTTGCCGGAAAAGTAATCCAGCATCTCCCGAACGGCGGCTTGGAGCGAAATGGGCGAGCTGGCTACCGGCTGCGCGGAAAGCTTATCGATGGATGAGGTTCCCATATATTTCTAATGTCCGGCGGGCGTTTTCCTCCCAAGAATAGCGCGCGGCGTGTTCGCGTGCTTGTTGCCGCCACAATTCCAGAACTTGCGGATCCGAGTATTCGCGCAGCATCTGCTTCGCAGTCCCTTTCCAGGCTTCCACGTCCCCAACCGGGCAGTAGCGGCAAGCCGACCCTCCCACCTCGCGCAAGGATCCGATATCGCTGGCGAGCACCGGACAACCACAGGCCAGGGCTTCGGTGAGCGGCATTCCAAACCCCTCCGACTCCGATGGTTGCAACAGCAGTGCTGACCGGCGGTATATAGACGCGAGAACATCGCCGTCCACGAACGGAAGCACCTCGACGTACTGGGCCACTCCAAGATCTCTGGCTAACTTGAGCTGCGCGTCCGTGAAGGCGCCCCCCACACGAATGAGCCGGGCGTACGGCAAGTCGCGTCGAATGGCGGCAAACACGCGCAACAGAATATCGATTCGTTTTCGAGGAATGGTGCTGCCAACACTGAGCAGCCCGATCTCGTTGGCTGAAGCGGGCCCTAGCAGCCGCGTTGCTTCAGCATCCGCTTCCGGATTGGAGAGCGGCGTGAAAGCGGGACTCAGTCCGACATGGATCACGGTCAGTTGATCTGGCCGGAAGAGCCGGTAATGAAGAAGCTGATCCCGCGTGGCTGCGCTGTTGCAGATGACATGCGCGGCTCGTTGGAACCCATTCAAGATTCTGCGCGCCATGGCTCGAAACCAGGGTGGCCGTTGCTCCTCGGACGGCTCGAGCAAACAGCGAAAGGTATCCAGATCATGGCATGTGACGATCGTGCGGCCGGCGGGAAGTTCGTGGACGAGCTGCGAATAGCTGTGGTCCACCAAATGAAACAGATCGTAATCGCCGGTTCTCTTCCGCAGCCAGCCTGGGTAGTCCAGGAAGCGATTGGCCAAGCGGTCGACATTTCGCGCGAGCGCTCGGGGAATCATCGCCATGCGCGTAAGGCGCTGGTGAAATTCCGGACGCAGTTGGGAGGCACGAATCTCCCCGTGAAACATTTCGGTTAGGGACCGGTACAGCATGTTTCCAGTCAAATCCATGCTGGGCCAGCCTTCTTCCAAGAAATCGCAGATGACGGCGACCCGAAGCGGAGCGCCTCCGGCGACGCTGCCCGGAGTGAAAGACGCCGATTCCTGTTTGACTACCTGGTTCATGCCGGTACGGGCTCACGAGCGATCGCGGCAAGGATCGGCTCGAGCAATGCCAAATGATTTTCCAGCGTGAAACGTTTCGCCAGGTTCCATGCCCCCGTGCAGAGCCGATTGTAGTGTGCGGGGCCGGCAAGAGCTCGAATCATCGCCTGCGCCAAACCGTCGACGGTGGGGGGATCGCCAGGCGCCAATTCACCAGTTTCGCCGGGGATCAGCCAATCGGGAATGCCGCCCACCGCATAGCCAACCGCCGGCAAACCCAGGCAGCCTGCTTCGATGCCTACCAAGCCGAATGGTTCCGGCCACAAACTAGGAGCGGCCAGCAGATCCGCCTCCCGCATGAGGGCCAGCTTCTGCCGCGTATTTACCCAGCCGGCAAATTCGACTGCGATTCCTAGCTCCTCGGCCGCCTGCTTCAGCGCTTGGCGTTCTGGGCCATCGCCGGCAATGGTCAAACTCAGTGGCCGGCCCAGGCCGCGGGCAGCCAATGGAATTGCCTGGATTAAGTACTCCGCGCCCTTGATATCGGTCAGCCGGCCCACGAAGATGATCTTTCCGGTCGCTGGCTTTGGCACGGGCGGCGCTGCGGCTGGAACCACCTCGGTGGTCGGAAGCGGCGCAAGATGGAGCTTTTCCCCTGGTACGCCATGCCGCACCATCTCGCCATGCATGTGCCGGCTCGCCACCAACACGGCCTGGTGATCGGAGAGCCGCGCATTCATTTCAACGTGCTGCTTGTACTGGCGCCAAGCGATCTCTGGATTTAATCCTCCACAGCGGCGCGGATAGTGCAGCAACAGGCAGGCCGGTCCGATCCGGCGTGTACAGGTCTGAATTTGGGGAAAACTATGGCATTTTCGTCCCGTAGCGCACGTGCGATCGTAGTTATGCACATAAAGCGCTACCGGGTAACGGTCCAGCAACACCCTTTCCACGCCGAGCGATTCAGGACGATCGAAACCGTGACTGTAGACCAGGTCGGGCTGCCACTCGGCCACCGAACGCAACGCGCTGTCCACGCCGAATTCCGCAAGGCACCAGGTGGGGAGCATCCCATCGGCCGGCTCAACACGTTCTCGATCCGCATCCGCCGGATACTCGTGGAGGAAGGCCAATTCATGGCCTTGCTGGATCAGGCCGGGGATGATCGCCTGCAGATACTTTTCAACGCCCCCGACCAGATTCCTGTGCGCGCTGGAAATCAGAATGCGCATACGGAGCGCGCTGTTCGCTTTGCTATGCGATCTAAATGAATCATCCCGCTTGTGGAAGGTCGCGGGAGCCGCGGAGCATCTCGACAACCAGATCGATATCGAAATGCGCTTGATAAAATGCCCGCCCGGTCTCCCCCAATAAAGCCCTGGCGCTGGGATTTTCCATCAATCGCACTGCGGATTCAACAAAAGCTTCCGTATCTCCGGCAGCAGCCAGCGCAACCGCCCCGCTTTCTTTCCAAATCGATTCCGTGAAAGGCCCCGACGTGGTGATGGTGGGCCGGCCATGCGCGAGCGCCGCCATCATGGTGGTACGCCGGCTTGTCACGCCGTCTGGATAAGGTTGAATCAACAGATCACAGGCGCTCAGGTGCAGCGAAAGCCGCGGGTCCCGGGCATCGATTTGTCCGATCGCAAATACGGAGCGCTCCAACTCGGGAAACTCGTGAACTAGACTCTCCCGGAAAGCGACGCTTCCGGGGCCAATCAGGACCATGCCTGCGTCCGGCTTCCTTCGGAGCAAAGCCGGAATGATGGCGCGCAACAGCGGTGTAATGGGAGGACCGAAGGTGCCGAAGTGTCCCAGTAGAACGCTGCTTGTCCGGTACCGTTCCCTCACACTCACGCTGGTAGCGGGATCGTGCACGGTGGGTACCGTGCTGGGAAGCGGGAGCCAGGCGTATTTGCGCTCGCGATTCCAATCGTAGGGCCGCACCACTTCTTCCCATGCCGGAGTGGACAAGAAGACGCGCCGCACGGCGCGGAGTATGATTCGTGTCATGTAACGCTGCACGACAGCGGCGGCGTTCTGCCGCCACCGGCCTGGAACGAACGGCAGGAACGGCTCATGCAGCATCAGGTCGACTTCATCGCCATGCCGGACAGCCCGATGCTTCAGCCACAAGCAAAATGGCAGGTTGATCGACTTGAGCCCGAACCCGTGGGGAACCCACTGCACGAGCAGGCGGCGAGGTGCGGGAAACGAGTCGAGACTCCGTCCCAAGTTCCGGAGGTCCGGGATCGAAAAGCTTCCAAGCGTCGCATGTACGTCGACTCCAGCCGCGGGTGGGACTTGCCCGACGGCTGCGGGACACCAGACATGCACGCCGTCACCGTGGGACGCCAAACCCTTCGCGACCAGGTAGGTATAGTCGCTGACACCGCCCGACCGCGGAGGGTATTCGCACGTGATGACATGCCACACGATAGTCTGGAGGCATCCCTGGGCTGTCTCCATCGAAGCCTGCGTAAGGGGCATCGGAGCGTCGGCGTGCGGGAGGCTAGCGTTTCCTCAACACTAGCAGAATGTCATAGGAACTCTTGCCAAAGTCGAACGCTAATTCGGCGGTCGCGATGCGTTCCAAAGCACGCACGATCCAATTGTCACCCCGCTTCATTCGATAGAACGGCCATCGCAAGATGTCGGTAATGGGAAACAACAGAAACGCACCAAAGTGACAGTCTTCCACTTCCCAACCCTCACCCGCTACGCCCACCAGCTCTTCGCGGGTGAAATGATGATGCCAAATCAGCTCCTCCTGCGCCTTCTGGTAGTTTGCATCGCGGTTTCCGTGGCCCACAACGGACCTGTACAGGCCGGGGAATCGAAACCGAAAATTTTGGGCATCGAGAAACGAGAAAATGCCGTCGTGCGGACAGCGCAGGATCAACCGGCCGCCTGGACTAAGCACGCGCCGGATTTCCGACACCAGCCGCGGGCGATGTTGTGCGGGCACGTGCTCGATGACTTCGATGCACGTTGCATATTGAAAACGGCCGTTGTCGAAGGGAAGCTCATAGCCAAACCCCTGATGGATTTCCACATCCGGCAGCAGGGCTTTGGCGACCTGCACCGCCGCATGATTGATGTCGATTCCGGCCAGTTGCAAGCGCGGATAACTCCCATGCAGCTGGTTCAACAACGCTCCGGTGTTGCAGCCCACGTCCAATAGAGATTTCGCGTCCGGCGGAATCCAGTAAGCCGGTTCCATGCGAGACCTCCGGTGGGCCTTGGGTAGTGCCGCGTTCTTGGATTCCTTCGTGTGTGACATGCTGGCTGTGAAGCTCATTTGCTTTCCACCACTTTCCATAAGTCCTCGTCGTTTTTGTGAATTCGTTTTGAGCTCGTCAGGAACACACGTTCCCGGGAGCGTGGCTGTAGAACCAGTCGGATAGCTCGCGAAGTTGTAAGACACTGGCGTATCGCTCGACATCCAGGCGTGCCTGGCGTCCCATTTCTGGAAGTTCTCGCCGCCGCCCGATGGCATCGTCGAGGGCCCCAGCCAGCGCCTGGCTATTCCCTGCGGGCACGATCCATCCGGTTTCACCCGCACGCATGCACTCTTTCGCACCAGCCTCCTCGGTCAAAATCACAGGCAAACCGCAGGCTTGAGCCTCCAGCGCGACCATCCCCAGCCCGTCTTCCAGTGTGGGTAATACAAAGACTTCCGATTGCTGGTAGACCGGCAGTGGGTCGCCGGGAGCCGATTCCACTTGCAAGCCGGCACGCTCGCGTGCAAAAAGTTGGGCGCAGTTTCGATCGCCAGTCGCGCCGACAATCCGAAGATGCATATTCTTTGCGCCCGCAGATCGCATGGCGCCCAAAAGATAAGCGAATCCTTTGCGAAGGTCGAGTGCGCCAACGTAACAAATGCGCAGGGGACCGCTCGCTGGAGGCCGTTGGACTGGAGGACGAAAACGTTCCAGGTTTACGGTCTGATGCAACTGGTGCACCTTGTCCGCAGGCACACCGCGGCGCGTCATGGAATCCTTGGCCCACCTCGAGTGCACACGGATGCGATCGGCCAGGCGATACTCTTCTTCGACGCGCTCCACCATCTCGATGGTCGGATGTCCCGAGAAGCGCCTGCCAAACCAGCGCTCCGATTCTGTCTCTAAAACCTCGCGAAAATTCCGCAGATGGCCATTGGGATTGTCGAGCACATTCGGCACGCCTTCACGCCTGCACCAGCGGAGTGTTTCCAGAGCGATTTGGGTGAAAACATAACAGGCCTGGGGCCTCCACCGCTCCACTTCGCGAGCCGCCCAGCGCCCCAAGCCGCGGTCGGAAATCAGCGTGGCTTGACCAGCTCTCCAACGCAGCCAAGTATAAGCCTCTATCCAGGGGTGAATCTGCCGGGGCGAGGTGATCCATTGCCCGCTGGGCGCCTGTCCGGCAAGCGGCCAAGGAGTCGAGGCTCCCGGCCCCATGGCCAATATTTCGTGGCTGCCAGTGGCCAAGCCGCTAATTGCCGTCGCCGCAAAGTATCCCAATCCTCCAATACCGGCGGTCTTGCCGTAGACAATTGCGGTTTGATCGCCAATGCTCACCAGATTTGCGGCTCGTCAGGACGGTTCACAATGATTTCGTCTGCAGCGCAAGGTACCTGGCGCGGAAGGACGTGGCCAGAGGCCGTAGATAATTTCCCAAGGGCGCACGCAGGAGATTGGGGAGCATGACCAGCGAATAGATCACGCTCACTGCCAGAGCAGCGCAACCGGCTTCCATCAGGTTCTTCGGCGACCACCGCAAGGCCACGAAGATCGACCCGGCGATCAACAATAGGAAACGCCAGAACCAGCCGCCTAACATTCCCGACATCAGTTGCGGCAGCGAGGTCTCCGTGTCGCGGCTGATCGAAAGCAGGTTGAGCGGCAGGCTAACCAGACAAGCCCCAATCAAGCTTCCAATCGGGGCGCCAATGACACCCCACATGGCCGTGCACGCCAAGCAGGCGCCCGCGGTAACCAAGCCATCACACAAATTCGTAAGTGAGATTCGCCGTTGATGATCAAAGCAGAAGACCGAGTAAGCCGTGGTGGTAGTCCAATGCCGGACGACCATGCTCAGCAAGATGGCCAGGGTCAGCGAGATGCCGCCATATTGCTCGCCATATTGCCGCGCCGTCACCCACCAATCGACGAACCAATGGTTCACTACGACGACCACGCAAAATACCAGACCGCTAAATGTCAGCATGGCCTGGTTCAGCGCGCTCAAGGCTTGAAACACCCGCTGGCGGGACTCGCCGGTCTTGAGTTCGCAGAGAGCGGGTCCCGCCGTATGCATCAGCATGGTCGCCTGATTGCCCAGCACGCCAGGCAGCTTTCCGGTGAAAGAATAGGGCACTACCGCGGCCGGACTCAGCAGCCTGCCGATGATCAAACTATCTGTGTTGGTGGTCAGAAGCTGGGCGACTTGCCCAACGCTTACCCAGAAGCCTTTTCCCAACTGCCCTCGGGCGGCGCTCCAGGGCAAGGGCGGGAGCCGGCGCGGCAAGACCCCAGGGAATCGGGTCCACAGCCGATACGCATAGAGCGGCGTCATGGCAACCTGGGCGACTAACCATCCCACGGCGAGTGCGTAGAGTTTCCAACCGGCCAGGACCATAACCACCGTTGCAATCGTGCTTAGTATCCAAACGACGGTTTGCAGTCCATTCGCAAAAGCAAGATCTTGCAATCCCTGCAGCACCGCCGGAAGGATGCGCAGGGGAAACCCAACCACAAATGCAAAGAGCGCGACTGCGAGCGGGCCTCGCAAGTCCTGCCAACTCGCGGGAATCAGCAGCCACATGGCGACTGCCGCCAAAATGACAATGGGTAGTTGATACAAGACGATCCGGGTTGTGCGGCCGATGATGGCCGGCAAATCCTCGGCTTTTTCGCTTCCACCAGCGCGGCCGGTGGCATAAGCCGTTTCCAGGGGCAACAGAGCCACCACGCCGAAATCGGTGAGGGATAGGTAGCTCAGAAGCTGTGTGCCAACCAGCCAGAGCCCGTAGTCGCGCTGTCCAATGCGGCCCAAATAAAACGGCATCAGCCAAAAGCCGGCCAGGACGAGCAGGCCTTGATAACCGTACGTCATCACCAAGCCGCCGATCAATCGGTGCGTACGGCTTTTTCCGATGGGATTTACCGCGCCGCCCGGGAGCTCAGTGCCGGCGCTCTCGGTTTGCTTAATCATTTCAGAAATTCCGAACCACGAAGTTTCGCATGCGCGTGTACCAGTTCGGAAACCTGTTAGCTAGCAGGCGTTGGGCGCGCCGCGTCATCGTTCTGAGTTCCTTTTCGCTATACAGCGACCGAAAGGTCATTTTGTGGTAGTGAAACACCACCAGATCCCCCACATAACTGAGATCGTACCCGGCAGCCTGGGCTCGCTGGCAATATTCGTCGTCGTCGCCCAATCCAACGCCAAATTGTTCCCCGAGCAGACCGATCGAGTCGACCACATCCCGGCGGATCATCACGCAAAAGAAGACCAGCATGGATGGCCTTGGAAGCACGGTCGGTTTCTGGTGGGGCATGGAAGCCGAGAGGGTGCCGTTCAAGTTGCTGCGCGGTCCCGACAGTCCGATGTTCCCGGTTAAGGGAGCCCGCAACCGCTCCAGCCAGCCGGGAACAACTTCGGTGTCGTTGTTCAATAGAACCACATAGGGCGCCGTGGAAGCCCCCAATCCCTGGTTCACCGCCTTCACGAATCCAACGTTGACGTCGTTGCGGATCAGATGAAGCGGGTGCTGCTTCAATTCTTCCCCGAGGGAGTCAAAATCGGGCGAAGCATTGTCGACCAGGATAAGACGGTGATTGGCGCTGTACAAGCGGATCGAAGTGAGACAGTTCAGCACCACTTGGCGGCTTTGTTCGGTGACGTAGTTGGGAATGATTATGTCGTACTGCAATTCGGACGATTGAGCCGGTTGCGAGGACTCGCCGGCGGGGCGTAATGCTGACTGTTCCGACGTCATGAAATAATCCTGGGCGACAATTCCAAGCCGATCCCGGCGTGACTGGAAGTTCCTAGCATGTGACCATGCCGATTCCCATGGCGCTCTGGTTCCAGTCCTCTACAAATTCGCGAACCTGGTAGCGGCCTCTGATTTCGGCCCACAGGCGGCTGACTTCGATTTCGGGATGGTCTTTTTGCGGAACGATGTCATGCAGCGCCACGGCGCCTCCCGGCCTGACGAGCGCACGATAGGACTCAAAGTCCTGCTTGGCGCCGGCATAGGAATGGTCGCCATCGATAAACAACACGTCCACTGCATTGCCATCCAGGACCTGGGTGACCCGCTGCCGTGTTTCGGCGGCGTGCGAATCCCCACGGATGAAGTATGCACGCTGGCCGGGGAGAAGAAGCCGCCGAAAAATTGGAATCTTCCAGCTCGGGTAGCCGCCGCCGCCCGGGCCGCCCGGCAGATCCAGACTGATGAGGCAAGCGTCCGGCGCACAAGCGCGGGCCAACAAGAACAGATTTCCGCCCTGCGCGGTGCCAATCTCAACTAAGAAGCGCGGACGTATCGATTCGATTTCCCGCAGAAAGCCGCAGATCTCGGAGCCTCCGTTGTAGCGGATTCAGAAATCCACCGCCAAACGAGCGGCCATACGAAAACAGATCTTCCCAGGAATGTTCGGGCCTTCTCATGCGGCGGGCTTCGGGCAATTCCGATAAGATCCGCAATCCGCGGACAACTTTGTTTCTCGGGGCCGTCATCTCAACTCCATTTCGGTTCACTGGTTCTCTGGTTGGCGCGAGGGCGCCGGGCTCATTGCGCGGGTACGTAGGTTCTCGCAGCAGGCTGGAGCGGGATACGCAAGCGGTTTGTAGCTCGGAATTCATCGGGAGCCTGCTTCACGGTGGTCCATCCGATTCCCATAATCAAGAGCACCGTTCCGGGAATGGACGTCAACAGTCCGGTACCGAGCCAACCGGTGGCCAGACCAATGGCAGCTAAGCACCACACCAATTGCCGCGTACTGGCCCACGGACCCTTGGCGAAGGCCGTTTTGATCCGGAACGCGAACCAAACCACGAAACTGAGCCAGAGCACCAGGCCGATTATGCCCTGCTCGCTCAAGATGCGCGCGTATTCATTTTCCATTCCAATGGGATTCCTTACCTGGCCTTCCAGGAAGTATGGAATACTGGTACCTCCGCCGCCCAAACCATTTCCCATCGGATATTCCACTAGAATCTCCCAGAATCCGCGGTTCACACTTCCGCTGATACGCTCGGAAACGGAGTCTGTGTCGCTCAGGCTCTTGAACCTTTGGAAACGCTCGTTGCTAAAGGCGGAATAACCGACCAGAGCGACAACGAGCACGAACAACGTTCTCTGATTGCCCTTCATCTTGGTGGTGAAGATTACGAACGCCACCATCGCGCAACCAAAAATGAAATTCGTTCGCGTGGCCGACATCAGTACTCCCAACAACACAACAGGAATCGTGAAGAGACCCAGCATGCGGTGGGTGCGGCTTTCGGCGCGGGTCCACAACCCGATGAGATAGGGAATGGTACTGACCATGGTCCCTCCAAAAGCGTGCGCGCTGGTGAACGTCGCCGGAATGCGGTAGAAGCCCCCTCCAACATCCTGACTGCTGTAAATGATCTGGGTAACCGGGCTGAATGGAAAAAACCGCGGCACACCCATGAAATATTCCGCTCCGGCGAAAGCTACGGCGACCAGATCCAGCAAAGCCAGGCCTACGGAAAGCTGGATAAGATCCTTTCCCTTGAGCCGGCTGCCGAGCACCAGTAGCGGGATGAAAAAGACGTTGCCCCGAAGCCCGACCAGGGACACCAACAACGGTTGGAACGGCAGCATCACCAGGAGCATAGGCCAGGCGGTGAGAATAATCGCCCAAAACTGCACCGCCTCCGAACGCTTACCGCCGCCCGCATCCCGATTGCGCCAGACCGGCGCGAGAAAAAGACCGAGCATGCCTGCGTCAAAGATGAAGTGGGAAAAAGTCGTAAGCAGGTTTGCGCGCACGATACCGTAGAAATATCCAACGAACAACAGCGTGACCAGGCCCCAGCCGAGCGATCGCCGCCCCGCTATGTAGCAGGCCACAAACGCGACAATGCAGAGAACGAGCGCGATCACGATTCGTCTTCGCCGGCGGCTCGCGAGAGCCGCTCGATAAGCCCCATTTGTTTGGCGGGATCGCACAATGCAAAGGCGCGTGCGGAACCGGCCCGGCCTAGGTCCGCCCGTAATTTGGGGTTTTCGATCAACGCTTGGATCGCCACCGCGAGAGCGGCCACGTTGCCGGGCTGTGCGAGAAACCCGCAGGAGTCATCGACAATTTCGAGCGCGCCGCCCAAGGCCGAAGTAACCACCGGCCTGCCAGCCCAAAGCGCCTCGATGAAGCTGATGCCGAACGAATCGGGAGTTTCGTTCGGCTGGCAAAACACGTCGGCTGCCGCGAGCAACGCCGGGATATCCGAGCGTTGCCCCAGGAATTTAACTCGTTCGCTCAAGCCTAAGCTTTCCGCGGTCCGCTGGAGCGCAGCGAGGTATTCGATTTCTTGCTGCCGCTGTGCGCCTCCCACCATCCAGCACAACCAGGGCTGGGAGAGGCCCTTCAGTTCGGCCAAGGCTTGCAAATGCTGCCCATGACCTTTACACGCCTCCATGCGGCTCACTTGGATGATCACCACTGCGTCTTCGGGTGCCCCCAGTTGTTGCCGCAAGGTGAGCCGGGCTTGATCCCTGCCCGGGAACGACTCGAGCAACACGGGTGGATAGACGACCCCGCGGGGGACTTGTGGAAATAGGTTCGCAAGTCCTCGCTCGGTATAGTGGCTGTTGGCGATGGCAAGATCGGGATGGGCCAAGCGCGCTAGCCGTTCCAACCAGCCGGTTCCGGCATGAAAGGCATGCGCCCAAAAACCGAGCCGCTGTCGAGACGCGTTTACGGCTGGGCCAAAAACGGCCAGCGACCATGGCATGTGGCAAATCACCAGGTCGAAGTGTTCGGACCGCAGAAGGCTGCGCAGGCGCCGGCGTGCCCCCCACACCGTCCAGGGACGGCTGATGCGCACTCGCCCCAAGCGGTGAACCGGCGCGCCCGCCTCCATGAGCTCCTGGCTGAGTCGTCCCTCGTGGCATAGCGCGAAATGCGACTCCATGCCCCGACAGAGCTGCCCCAGCCGAGCCAGCGTCACTAGAATGGTTTCCACGCCGCCATACAGGTTGCCGTTATTGATGTGCAGAACGCGCGAACGTTCGGAGGCCCGCCCGCTGGATGCGAGGGCGGAAGGGTGCGCATCCGATGCGACACGGCTGGAGAGTTCGATCGCCATGCTCGTCTTACTTGCCCGCCCCGAGCGACGACTGCATCACGGCCTCGGGCGCGGCTTCGAGCGATACACCGCCGACTTTCCGGTACAGAGCCACAAGTTCTTGAGCCAATCGCTT
The DNA here is from genome assembly GCA_963772905.1 of Bryobacterales bacterium. GTDB lineage: Bacteria > Acidobacteriota > Terriglobia > Bryobacterales > Bryobacteraceae > Palsa-89. Next base: position 382,590 of record CAVYZD010000005.1, read on the forward strand.
GCCGTGATAAAGCCGCTCAGCGGTAGCCCGGCCCGCCCGGCCCAGCTCTTGCCGCAATGCCTGGTCCTTCGCCAGCCGCTCGATTTGCCGGGCGAGCGCAGCCGAATCGCCGGGCGGATGACCGAGCGCATCTTGGCCATCGGTGAAAATTTCCGAGGCTCCTCCCGCCTGGCTCGCGATCACGGCGCCGCCGCAGGACATGGCCTCGATGATCACCATTCCGAATGGCTCCGGCTGAGTGCTGGCGTGCACCACGATGTCCAACGCCCGCATGGCAGGCGCCGTATCTTCTAGAAAGCCGGTGAACCCCAGCCGGCCCCGCAAACCCAGACGATCCGCCTCGGCCTCGAGCTCCGGCCGGGACCACTGGCTGCCGTCGGTTTGATATATCGGGCCACCGATGATGTATCCGCGCACTCCGGAGTCCGGCGACAACAGTGCCAGCGCCTCCAGGAAAACCTTGTGCCCTTTCCAGCGCGCGAAGGTGCCGGCCAATCCCACGCGAACGGTCCCCGCCGGTGCTGGCGTAAGCCCAGCCGCGGCATCCAGATCTAGTTTGTCTCCCTGCGGGGAGAATCTCCGCAGATCGATTGCATTGTAGATGGGCGAGACCGGGATGCCGGGCAACACGGACATTAGGTCGGCCGCCACGCTTTTCGAATTGACGATCGCCGCCGTGCATGATCCGCGCAACATCCGCAACAGCCGGCTCATCAACCGGCGGGAACTCACGTAATCGTGAATGTGCCACACCAGCGGCGTCCGGCGGGGGCATGTCACCGCACCCATCAAATGCATTTTGAAGCCATTCGTATGCAGGATGTCCGGTTGTATTTTTCTCAGCAACCGGCCTAAGCGCCGGGCGTAACTGGCGCTGGCGGTGGCGGCTTTCGCGAGCGCCCACGCCGGGAATGCGCGGCCCGAATCGCCCACCCGTCCAAGCGCCGGCGGAAACGGCAGAACCACGACTTCGACGCCCATATCGCGAGCCATGCCGGCCAGCGGTCCGTCCTCGCCCAACACCAGCCAAAGCTCCCAACCCGGTTCCGCGATCCGCAGACTCCGCAACAGTTCGCGAAGACTGGTCTCGGCGCCGCCCAGGGCGCCACAGGGATTTAAATAGACAACCCGCAACCTAACCCCCGCTGGTGACGGACGCAAAATGCTCCGAGAGCAACGGGAACAGATGCTGGCTGAACCGCAGGCAATTCTTTAATTCGGCGTCCGGGTCGGAACCGCGTAGCGAAGTCACCAATCGGACCAGGCTCACATCGGATCTTCGATAGCGGATCAGATCCGGCAGCAATCGCAGTTTCGCGTGAAACTCCTCGGCCCACACGTCCCGGTCATTCTGATACCAGTAGAGCACCAGGATATGCTGGTTTGCCTGCTCCATAGTGAACTCGTTGACCGCAATCCCCTCCGGCCGCCCCGGTACCGGGAGGTTCACGATCTTCGAAGAACTGACCAGCCAACCGGAGCCCGGCAAACAGATTCTTGGAGAGTGCGGCCCGTAGGTGTTCTGCAGCGATTTGAAGAAGGCCACGAACAGATTGAGACCCATACCGGTCTGATCGTCCACATAGTCGCGCAGAATGTATTCGTCCGGCTTCAGATATGCGGCGGTTCCCGCGTCCATATACTGCTCTCCGGAAGATTTCCATCCATCCATCTGCGACGGGATATCGTGCAGCCCCGGAATGCCGATTTTGGTCTCGTCGATCTTCAACATCCGCGAGGCGCCCGCCTGGAGCACCAAAATGAGACAAACGGCCGCCGCCAATCCGTAGCGCGCGGGCGCGAAAAGCGAACTCTTAGGCATGACGGGCTCCCCAGCGTTTCACCACCGACGATGCAACCAGGTGCAGCGCAACGCACCCTAGTGCCGCCGCTACGACACTGACATACCCGAACGCTTCATGCGCGGCGCCTTGCACCAAGGCGGGATTGTATTGGCTTGCGATTCCAGTAGCTACGATCCGCACCGCATTTCCGAGGATGGCGATGGGAATGGCCATTGCGAGAATGAAAAATCGCATCGAGCGCCCGGCCACGAAAAAGTAGTTGTACAGAACGCACATGAAGAAGATTGCCACCAGCGATCGAATCCCGCTACAGGCCTCTTCCACCGACAGCTTGATTCCCACCATTTCCAGGATGTTGCCTTCGCGCAAAACCGAGTAGCCCAGAGCTTCGAGACACACCTCTCCCAAGCGGCTGGCGAGCAATTGAAGAGATAAGGTGAGGCGCTCAAATATGAACGTCGGCGGAGCAACCATCAGTATTAGCGTGCAAAGGGGGTAGGTGAGCTCTTTTACCATCCGCCAGCCAAACACCACCGCGATGGCACCCACCAGAGAAACCAGAAACGACATCCGGCTCACCCATACCCACTGGGCCGCGATCCCCACAACGGCTTGCAGCGCGCCCCACAGCAATAAAACGACTCCCCAAGCGGAGGGACGTCGAGTGATTTTCTTCAATGCGTCCTTCTTGGTCCATGCCATGTACGCGGCCGCCGGAACAACCAAAATGCCGTGTTCCATGTAGGCGTGCTCGTCGAACCAACTCCCATACATGCTGAGAAGAATAGGCCAAAAGGCAACCAGCAGCAGGGCTCCGACGACTAGGACCTCGATCCATTCGGAATACGCCTCTACAACTGGCGCCTCGCCGGAAGGCGGAAGCGATGCAGTTAGGTCTGGCAATCTAGACTCGGCCGGGGTTCCCATAGTCGTAATAGTATTGACGCCTGCGGTCTGAGCTCAGGTCGTAGTCGGTGAGCACCGTGCCCAGCAACGACAAGCCATCCTCCTGGATTCGCTCGTAAGCTTCTCTGGCGCTCTCGCGATTGGTGACTCCGCAACGCAGCACCAGTATCAAGGCGTCCGTCAGCGGCGCGATAATGCGTGTGTCAGCTACGCTCAGCAGGGGCGGTGCGTCCACCAGCACCATGTCGTAGCGTTTCATCAGGGTTTCCAGGATCACGCGCAGCCGTGGCGAGTAGAGAGCCTTGGGGACGTTGTTCGACGTGAGCCGATTGGGGAGAATTGAAAGGCCCGGTAGGCCAGTAAACACGCCGAGAGACTCCGGGGGGTACTCATTGAGGGGGCGGTCTTCGCAGAGCAAGTCAATTAGCCCCCATTCGTTCGGAAGACTGAATTTGCGATGCAGGTGGGGCCGCCGGAAATCGGCGTCCACCAACAACACGTTGCGTCCGGATTCCGCCAGAGCAATCCCGAGATTCTGAACCACGGTGGTTTTTCCCTCCGCAGGTCCGGGACTGGTGATCAAGATCATCTTTTGCGGTCTGCCCGTCACCTGATTTCGCAGGATGGAAGCCAGCGTCCCTCGAAAGGACTCGGCAATGAAGGCGGGACCGCTCTGCCAATTGACCAGAGCCGTGGCGGGATCTTCATGCGATTTCGATAAAGCCCGTTCGCTGGCGCGGCGCCCTTTCGGTGGGGGCAGCGCTTGCGCGCCGAGATTCGGAATGACACCCAGTTCCGGCACATTGAAGAGGCGGCGCGAAAGTCCCGGCGATTTGATGCTGCGATCCATCCGCTCCATCAGAAACACCAGACCACCGGCCAGAGCCAACCCAAACATAGTGCCGAAGGAAACATTCAGCAGCGGGCGCGGCTTGTAGGGGACCTCGGGAACCGCGCTTGGCTCCACGATGCGCATCGGATTGATTGGTACCGAACTGCTCAACTGGGCCTCGTTCTCCTGCATGAGCAGGGTCTGATATAAGCCCCGCTGGGTCTCCACGTCGCGCTTGAGAGCGTTGTACTGTGCGGCCTTGCTCTGTTCCGATCCCACCTTGCCCGCTTGACCGCCATAAGCCGCGGTGAGCGACTTTTCCTGTTTCAGCGACGCTTCATAGTCGTTCTTGATACGCTTGATGGTACTGTTGATCTCGGCGTCATACGCTTTCTGAATAGTCGCCATCTCCGCGTCGATTTTCTTCACCTTCTCATATTTGGGCGTATACGTAGTCGTCAGAGCGGCACGGTCGCGCTTGAGAGTCTCCAGTTGACCTTGGTAGTTCCGCAAAGTGCCGTCGTCCAGGACTTCTGCCAGCGTATCGGGAGGATTCTTGAGCGTCAGTTCGTAGCGCGTCTGGCGAAAGATCCGTTCACTTTGGATTTTCGCCAACTCCGCTTTCAACTGGGTTAGTTTCGTGTCATCGAGAGTTGCATCCGCGCCGACGAACACGTTGCCGGACGCCCGCACGAAAGCCTGCTCCTTTTCCTCCGCCTCCTGGACCCGCGATTTGATATCCTCGATCTGCCCTGCCAGCCACTCGCTGGTCTTCTGCGCGGTCTGCATACGGGATCGGGAACTGTCGTCGACAAATTCCTGCGCCATGGAGTTCAAGAATTGCGCGGCTATGTCCGGACTGGTGGACTCACAAGTCATCTCGATGAGCTTGGTACCATTGACGGGCCGCGCATTAAAGGTTTGGACTGCAACGTTCAGTCCCGCTCGGGCCGCCTCCAGCGGGTCCTGGGTAGCGGGGTGAATCCGCTGGCGGATCCTCGAGAACATGTCGCGGCCGGTCGGCGCCAGTGGCACCGTTTCCGACTGCATGCGATCCGCTCCGCGTTTCAGAAACGTTCCGCCACGCAAAATATTGATCTGGGTCTGAATTTCTATTTCGCTGGATTGCGGGGATCCCCCTCCACCTTCGTTCTTCAGCAAGCCGCCATTGGCATCCTGGACTTCCAGCATTAAACTGCTCCTATACATGGGCGAACTCATGATCACGGAAATGAAGCCCGCGCCCGCGCCAAGAAGGATCGCAATCGCAAGCAGAAGCCAGTATCTGCGGAGCAAGCCGACGATATCTAAACCAGTTCCGCCGTCTTCGGCCGGCGCCTGCGGCTCTCCGTTTGTCACGGCGTAGGAACGCGTCAGGCCTGAAAGCGGGCCGCTGGGCGTCAAACTGCCATCCATATCGCCGTCTGAACCGTTCAAAAGGAGTCGCATACTATGCCTCTTCCGCGCCGTTGGGGATGTGGGGCTTGATCCCCGGCTGCAATTCGCCCGCTTCGCTCGATAAACCGGCCAGCCTGCTATCGGGCGGCGAGCCCGCCGATAATATTCGCAGTTGCTCGGTCACCGCAGCAATTAGACCCTCCAACACCCGCATCTTTTCATCGAGCGCTTGGGATTCGTGCTGCCGTCGGTCGCCCGTGATCAATCCTTGCACGGCGTTCCTGGCAAGGTCGGACATGCTGCGGGCACCCATCTGCTCGCACACGTTGACAAATTGACGGAACTCATCCTCCGAGATTCGGAAGTAGACCAGACGCTCCCTTGGTTTCAATACCGCCACAACATGTCTCCTAGTTGTTCACTGGATTGTGTATAATCACTGGAAAGGCCCCGACGCGCGGCGATCTGAACACGCTACCGCCATGTTAGTCCCATTTGCGAACCGATGAAACCGCCCCAGAAAACCGCTTATCCGCTGGCCTTTTTTGCAAATGTCAGCGCACTCCTGGAGTATGGACGATGGCGATGACAAGTGTCAATGAACTTGGAGTCCCACGACCGACTTAGTACTTATAGTACTGGAAATCGCCTGAGAAATCGGCGAGAATGATCGCCAATGGACATTGCTGCCACCGTAGTCTTGATGGCCTTTGCGCTCTTGGGGTTTGGTGGGGCTGAACTGGCGGCCCAACCCCGATCGAAGCCGACAACTTCTCCCGACGCGACCAATGCTCTCAACTGCATCAAGGGCCTGTCGGGCTGCGACGTGTCGGTTCTCACGCCGGACGAGATCAAGCAGGTTTCAAAGGCCTCCGAACAACGCAACCTCGGCTACTGCCTGGACGGCTCGACCCTTTGCGACCCGACCCGTTTACTGAGCTCGGAAGCGAGCTCTGTCCAGACGGAGCGCTATCGGAGAAATCTGGAAAAGTGCATGGCCAGCTCGGCAACTTGTGAACCACTGCTCCTCAATCCGAAAGACGCCGCGGCCGTTCACTTGGCGGCAGCCCAACGAAACTATGACAAATGCCTGAACGGCTCGGCGACCTGCGATACTATCGGGCTTACTCCACAGCAAGCGAAAACCGTCCAAACCGCCGCCACCCGCCGTAACTTGGATCGCTGTTTGGCAGGCTCATCGACCTGCGACCCGCTCCGGCTGACTACCAGTGAAGCCGCCGCGGTGAAGGCGGCTGCTTTGCGGCGTAATCTGGACCGCTGCCTGGATGGATTCACCAATTGCGATCCGGTGGATTTGACCGAAGCCGAGGCAAATTCGGTCCGCGCCGCATTCCGGAGACGTAACCTAGCCAGTTGTCAGTCCGGACTGGCCAGTTGCCAGCCCCTGGAACTGGATCAGAACGATCTGAATGCTGCTCGCACCGCGTTTCAAGTCCGCAATGTCGACATTTGCAAACGCGGTCTTCCGGCCTGCGATCCCTCCCTGCTGACCGGACCCGACATGGCGGCCGTGATGGCCACGTTCCAGCAGCGCCGCAGCCGGGTGCACCTGCAGCAGCCCAACCCTTAACCCACTATGGCGGGACTGGGCCACGTGGAGACCGGGAAGGTTACGGTACTCCCAGAACATCGAGACTGGCGTGGGCGCTAGAACACCAATGCTATACTGCCGCGCAAGGAAACTGAATGCCCGAACTAGCGATCATCGTTCCAACGTATAACGAGCGTAAGAATTTGATTCCGCTGATAGCCTGCCTGAGGGAAGCGCTTTCTCAGATCGACTATGAAGTGATCGTCGTGGACGATGACTCTACCGATAGCACCGCCGCCGCGGCGCGTTCGCTGGCTCAGCAAGATAGCCGGGTTCGGGTCCTACAAAGAATCGGACGCCGGGGCCTCGCTTCCGCAGCTGTGGAGGGGCTTCTGGCTGCAAGTGCGCCGTTTCTGTTGGTCATGGACGCGGATCTCCAGCATGACGAGCGGATAATCCCAGCCATGTTGCAGAAAATGAAGGAAGGCGAACTCGATGTGGTAGTCGCCACTCGCAACGCCGAGGGAGGTAGCATGGGTGAGTTTGCTCCCGAACGCGTGGGGCTGAGCAAAGCCGGCCGCTTTCTGAGTTCCTTGGTCTGCAGCGTACCTGTTTCCGATCCTATGAGCGGATTCTTTCTGGTACGAAGTGAATACTTTCACCAAGTCGTACACAACCTCAGTTGCATTGGGTTCAAGATTCTGGTCGATTTGCTCGCGTCGGCCCGGCGGCCGGTACGGGTGGGTGAAGTGGGATTTCGTTTCCGAAGTCGCGTGCATGGGGAATCGAAGTTGGACATTCTTGTCGCCCTGGAATATCTTCAACTCTTGCTTCATAAGCTCACCCGCGGCATGATCCCGGTCTCGTATGTGTTGTTCGGCCTTATGGGCTCGGTGGGTATGATCTGCAATTTCCTGCTGGCCGCTGTATTTAGCTACTCTTTCAACCTTCCGTTCAAATCGGCGCAGCTTTCTGGAGCTCTCATCACCGTTGCCGTGAACTTCCTGCTGAACAATCAGCTCACGTTCCGCTCCGCACGCCTGCGCGGAAAAAGCCTCTTGGCGGGAATGGGAATCTTCTATGTGTGCTGTTCGATCGGCCTGTTGGCGCAAGTGACCGTCGCCAGTTCGCTCCATTCCACTGGTATCAATTGGTTCGCTTCGACGCTGACGGGCATCGCCATCGGTTCGGTGTGGAACTACTCCACCGCATTCCTATTTGTATGGCAGGTCCGAAAGCGCAGGACAGAACGGCTCGAACAGGCCTATGCCGAGCCCCGCTGGATTGAGTCCAGGTCAATCGGCGGATGAGACCTGGCCGCCCTCTTTCCCTTACTGAACCCCGACCAGTTCCAGGTCGTAAACCAGGTTCCCGGCTGGAACCATTCTCTGAATCGGCCGGTCGCCATAGGCCTGAACGGCGGGGATCCAAAGCCGGACTTTTTCGCCCGCCACCATCAGCGGTAAAGCTTCACGCCAACCGGGCAGCGCGGTTCCCAGAAGAAGCGTGACGGGATGCCCGGACATGACTGTTGATTCAAACAGCTTGCCATCTGTGGTCCATCCGGTATATTGCACTGTTATCCAACTGCTCATGGAAGGGTGCTTCGTACCCGTTCCCTGCTTTAGAACCTGGATTGCCACGCCCAGAGGCGTTCTCGATACTGTACGGGGCGGAGCCGTCAGATCGACCGGTGGCAGCGGGGCCTTAAGGATTCGAATGAGCTTGAGATCGACCGTTAAGTCCATCGGTGGCGCCGGCTCTTCATGCAGATGTTTGGCTCCGTGATGCGCCATGTGCGGCGCAAAGGCCAGTTCGGCGGGTATCCAAACGCGGCGTTCCTCTCCGGTGACCATTAACTTTAGCGCCTCGGCAATTCCCGGAATGGCACTAGACAGGCATTGAACGGTGGACTGACCATTGGGTCCAGACGTTGACGCTAAGGAACCATTCCGCTTCCATGCAGTAAAGCTAATAACGACGCAGTCATCACCGGCAGGATAATCCACGCCGGACCCGGGTGTGATTACAACCATCGCCAGACCGGAAGTGGTTCGTGTGGCGCCAGCCGGCGGGACGGCCACATCGGGCGGCGCCTTTATGCCAGCCGTTGACGGGCTCGCCTGCCTTGTGGTGTTCGGGTCAACGTCCTGGGCACCACAGATAGACAGGAGGAACGGTACCGAAAGCGCGAGCCAGCGGGCTCGCCAGAGCCCAATCAGATGCCCGATCCGCACAGATCTCACATACGCCTCGCAAACCTGATGTTATTTTACGGATTCAATGTGAAAGCCAGCACCATCACGTTACTGTTCGCCGGCAGAGTGATGCTGCTCACCGTCTTGGCCACGTTCAGCGTGAACGTGTAGCCATACAGGTAAAATGTCCGGTTGTCCTCGGTCCCATTGCTGAGATCCCGGTAGGCCATCGTTACCGCCTGGCTCTCGCCCGGATATCCTTGCGGCGAATACCAGTCGCTCAGACTCTGCGTGAAGGTCGCATTCGTCCCATCGGCGTAGTTCACCGTGAAGCGTTGCGATGCCTGCCCACCGTTCACCGCAGTTGCCAACATCGCCAATTTCGAATATTGCCCCGCCGGCAGCGGCACCGTTGTGTTGCTCACAACATCGGCGGCATTGGCTGGCCCCAGTGCGAACGTCACCCCTCCGAAACCCACCGCCGAGCCCAGCAGAGTGGCTGAATACGCACTCCCCAGCTGGTCCAACCCGCCCTTGGATGGAAACATCGTTCCATCCGCAACCATTCCGTTGCTAACGTTATACACCGATGAGAGATTGACCGGAGCACTGCCGGAACTCCCCCCGTTGACCACCAGCGTCACGTTGGCCGAGTGCTGCACCCCGCCCGAGGTTCCCGTGATGGTCAGCGGGTAGCTGCCCGCAGGCGTCGTCCCCGACGTCGTCGTAACCGTCACCGTCGAGGTTCCCGCTCCGCTCACCATCGCCGGATTGAAACCCACCGTCGCTCCCGCCGGCAACCCGCTGGCGCTCAAGGTCACCGTTCCGTTGAATCCATCCAGCGCTCCCACCGTCGCCGTATAGCTGGTACCGCCCCCCGCCGACACGGTCTGCGAACTCGGCGTCGCCGCCATGCTGAAGTCCGCCACATTCAAGGTCACGTTGGCCGAATTCTGCACGCCGCCCGAGGTTCCCGTGATGGTCAGCGGGTAGATGCCTACCGGCGTCATCCCCGATGTCGTGGTAAACGTCACTGTCGAGGTCCCCGCTCCGCTCACCATGGCCGGATTGAAACCCACCGTTGCTCCCGCCGGCAGTCCGCTGGCGCTCAAGGTCACCGTTCCGCTGAACCCGTTTACCGCTCCCACCGTCGCTGTGTAGCTAGTCCCACTTCCCGCCGTCACGGTCTGCGAACTCGGCGTTGCCGCCATCGTGAAATTCCCGACGTTCAAAGTCACGTTGGCTGAGTGCTGCACCCCGCCCGAGGTTCCCGTGATGGTCAGCGGGTAGCTGCCCGTCGGCGTCGTCCCCGACGTCGTCGTAACCGTCACCGTCGAGGTTCCCGCTCCGCTTACCATGGCCGGATTGAAACCCACCGTCACTCCCGCCGGCAACCCGCTGGCGCTCAAGGTCACCGTTCCGTTGAATCCATCCAGCGCTCCCACCGTCGCCGTATAGCTGGTACCGCCCCCCGCCGACACGGTCTGCGAACTCGGCGTCGCCGCCATGCTGAAGTCCGCCACATTCAAGGTCACGTTGGCCGAATTCTGCACGCCGCCCGAGGTTCCCGTGATGGTCAGCGGGTAGCTGCCTACCGGCGTCGTCCCCGATGTCGTGGTAACCGTCACCGTCGAAGTCCCCGCTCCACTCACCATGGCCGGATTGAAACCCACCGTCGCTCCCGCCGGCAATCCGCTGGCGCTCAAGGTCACTGTTCCGCTGAATCCATTCAGCGCTCCCACCGTCGCCGTATAGCTGGTACCGCCCCCCGCCGACACGGTCTGCGAACTCGGCGTCGCCGCCATACTGAACGCCGGCGATGCTGTTCCCGCCAACGTCAGCGCGAGCACCATCACGTTATTGTTCGCGGGCAGAGTGATGCTGCTCACCGTCTTGGCCACGTTCAGCGTGAACGTGTAGCCATACAGGTAGAACGTCCGGTTGTCCTCGGTCCCATTGCTTAGATCCCGGTAGGCCATCGTTACCGCCTGGCTCTCGCCCGGATATCCTTGCGGCGAATGCCAGTCGCTCAGGCTCTGCGTGAATGTCGCATTCGTCCCGTCGGCGTAGTTCACCGTGAAGCGTTGCGATGCCTGCCCACCGTTCACCGCAGTTGCCAACATCGCCAATTTCGAATATTGCCCCGCCGGCAACGGCACCGTTGTGTTGCTCACAACATCGGCGGCATTGGCCGGCCCCAGTGCGAACGTCACCCCTCCGAAACTCACCGCCGGGCCCAGCAGAGTGGCTGAATACGCACTCCCCAGCTGGTCCAACCCGCCCTTGGATGGGAACATCGTGCCATCCGCAACCATTCCGTTGCTAACGTTATACACCGATGAGAGATTGACCGGAGCACTGCCGGAACTCCCCCCGTTGACCACCAGCGTCACGTTGGCTGAGTGCTGCACCCCGCCCGAGGTTCCCGTGATGGTCAGCGGGTAGCTGCCCGCCGGCGTCGTCCCCGACGTCGTCGTAACCGTCACCGTCGAGGTTCCCGCTCCGCTTACCATGGCCGGATTGAAACCCACCGTCACTCCCGCCGGCAACCCGCTGGCGCTCAAGGTCACCGTTCCGTTGAATCCATCCAGCGCTCCCACCGTCGCCGTATAGCTGGTACCGCCCCCCGCCGACACGGTCTGCGAACTCGGCGTCGCCGCCATGCTGAAGTCCGCCACATTCAAGGTCACGTTGGCCGAATTCTGCACGCCGCCCGAGGTTCCCGTGATGGTCAGCGGGTAGCTGCCTACCGGCGTCGTCCCCGATGTCGTGGTAACCGTCACCGTCGAAGTCCCCGCTCCACTCACCATGGCCGGATTGAAACCCACCGTCGCTCCCGCCGGCAATCCGCTGGCGCTCAAGGTCACTGTTCCGCTGAATCCATTCAGCGCTCCCACCGTCGCCGTATAGCTGGTACCGCCCCCCGCCGACACGGTCTGCGAACTCGGCGTCGCCGCCATACTGAACGCCGGCGATGCTGTTCCCGCCAACGTCAGCGCCAGCACCATCACGTTATTGTTCGCCGGCAGAGTGATGCTGCTCACCGTCTTGGCCACGTTCAGCGTGAACGTGTAGCCATACAGGTAAAATGTCCGGTTGTCCTCGGTCCCATTGCTTAGATCCCGGTAGGCCATCGTTACCGCCTGGCTCTCGCCCGGATATCCTTGCGGCGAATGCCAGTCGCTCAGGCTCTGCGTGAAGGTCGCATTCGTCCCGTCGGCGTAGTTCACCGTGAAGCGTTGCGATGCCTGCCCACCGTTCACCGCAGTTGCCAACATCGCCAATTTCGAATATTGCCCCGCCGGCAGCGCCACCGTTGTGTTGCTCACAACATCGGCGGCATTGGCCGGCCCCAGTGCGAACGTCACCCCTCCGAAACTCACCGCCGAGCCCAGCAGAGTGGCTGAATACGCACTCCCCAGCTGGTCCAACCCGCCCTTGGATGGAAACATCGTTCCATCCGCAACCATTCCGTTGCTAACGTTATACACCGATGAGAGATTGACCGGAGCACTGCCGGAACTCCCCCCGTTGACCACCAGCGTCACGTTGGCTGAGTGCTGCACGCCGCCCGAGGTTCCCGTGATGGTCAGCGGGTAGCTGCCCGCCGGCGTCGTCCCCGACGTCGTCGTAACCGTCACCGTCGAGGTTCCCGCTCCGCTTACCATGGCCGGATTGAAACCAACCGTCACTCCCGCCGGCAGTCCGCTGGCGCTCAGGGTCACCGTTCCGTTGAATCCATCCAGCGCTCCCACCGTCGCCGTATAGCTTGTACCGCCCCCCGCCGACACGGTCTGCGAACTCGGCGTCGCCGCCATGCTGAAGTCCGGCGATGGCGTTCCTCCCAACGTCATGGCCAGAACCATCACGTTATTGTTCGCGGGCAGAGTGATGCTGCTCACCGTCTTGGCCACGTTTAGCGCGAATGTGTAGCCATATAGATAGAACGTCCGGTTGTCCTTGGTCCCATTGCTTACATCCCGGTAGGCCATGGTCGCTGCCAGGCTCTCGCCCGGATAGCCCTGCGGCGAATGCCAGTCGCTTAGACTCTGGGTGAATGTCGCATTGGTCCCATCGGTGTAGCTCACCGCGAAGTTTTGCGATGCCTGCCCACCGTTCACCCCCGTTGCCAGCAGCGCCAATGTCGAATACTGACCTGCCGGCAGCGTCACCGTAGCACTTGATACTGCATCCAGGGCATTGGGTGGTCCCAATATGAACGTAGAACCTCCGAAACTCACGGTTGAGCCCAGCAAATTGGCCGAATAAGATTGCCCTCCCCCGTCCAATCCAGCCGTGAATTCGGTGCCATCTATAACCAGCCCGTTGGCAATGTTGTAAGACGAGCAAAGAAAGCTCGACGGGTTCACGGTCAGATTGATGGTGGCCGAGTGCTGCAAACTGCCCGCAGTGCCGGTAATCGTCACCGTATAGGTTCCGGCGGGCGTCGAACAGGTTGTTGCAATGGTCACGATCGAGTCGCCCGACCCGGCCAACGAAGGGGAATTAAAGCTGGCTGTGGTTCCGGCCGGCAATCCGTTCGCACTCAGCACGATCGTAGAGCTGAAACCGTTCAGAGCGATCGCAGTCGAGGTAAAACTGGTGGGCTGGAATCCAGCTGTTGTCGTCAGCGTGCCCGGTGAGGCCGAAAGCGAAAAATCCGCTGAAGAACCGGTCAGGGAGCCGAAGACCTGAAACTCGTAAATATTGGCGGTCGTGTTCGTGGTTTGGGTGGGGGTGACGATGTTCAACTTCACATAGCGGGCGGTAGTTGGCGCGATGTCGTTGGTAGTGATGCTGTCGACACTACCGGACACGTCGACCACCGGAGTGAAGTTCAGTCCGTCGGTTGAGACCTGGATGTTGTAGGCCGCCGTATTGAGGCTGAAATCCTCGCCGCCGGCGCCCGCGTGCTCGACTACGAAGCGCGAGACGGTATAGACTGCTCCCAGATCCACCATCAGCCACGGACTGGCAACCGAGGAGCACCACGGCGAAGTTGAAAAGCTGCCGTCGACGGCTTGAGCAGCCGTTTGACTGGAACCGCAGGGCGTGCTGCTGGTGGCAGTTTGATTGAACGCCAAGTCCTGTGGTGCAGGACCGGAGGAATTCAGTCCGTACACGGAAACGAACCGCGAGGGCGATCCGACGTACACTTTGCCATTTACCTCGACCGGCGCACTGCCTTTTGAAAAATTCAGCAGATCCTGGCCAACGCCGGTACTGGACCACAACAGCGCCAGGTTCTCGGCGTTGAAGGCATACAGATTCCCGGGCACCATGAACTGATTGGCATCACCGTTTCGGGGAACACTCGCCCAGAGCACTCCGGTGCCGGTTTGCGACGCGTTCGCCGAGAGGACCATCATGCCTCCCGGCATTCCTACAGGGGGCAAGATGCTTCCTGTAGCCGCCGGCGTGGTAGTGAAGGTCTGACTTGAAGTGTTGAATTGGTATTGGTGAAGATAGTCGTTCTCACCCCAGACGTACAGATTCAATCCTTCGGGACTATTCCAGGAGGGGCTCGCGTTGTGGATATGATGCGTCCCACCGGGACGAACGGTTGTGTCCACGGCTTGAAAGAACTCGGGAATCTGGAGATCCCCACTGGCTTCTTGGCCCAGGTTGGCGGTGTTCAAGAGATAGATTATTCCGGTCTTACCACCCTGAACGACCAGATTTGTGCCGGGCAACAGGGTTGGACCGGCCGATCCGAAGTCGAGATCGTTAGCATTCAGGGTATTGTACGAAGATGGGGCGAAGTAATCGAGGAAACCTAGTGAACCTGGCGCCAGTTTGACTAAGGACTCGCCGTATTCGCTCGCCCCGTCAAAGGTTCCGTTACCCGTTGCGACGTACATGTTTCCGGCCCCGTCGAATGCCATACCGGCGCCGGCCATCCAAATACCTGCCTCGCTCCCGTTCGGCGTCGCGTTGAAAGCGGCGACTTGTGCCAGTGTTGTCGCGTTGTAGCCCAACACCCAGCCGTGATAGGGGCCCGTATCGCAAAAGGATGCCCAGGCGATGTATACAACACCTTGTGAAAGCGCCAACGCTGGGCGTTGGTTCTCGGTGACGGGGTTAAATGTGACAGTGGTGCCGCCGTCCCCGGTTCCTGGAACAGTGGCCTGGATCAGTTCCGGACTGTTGGCTTGATCCAAACCGGTGGTGATGCTAATCGCGCGGAGCATCTGAATGGTGTTCCCGTTCAGGACCGCACGGGTGACGAAGTACATTGTTCCGCTGTTGGGGTCGATGACCGGGGTGCCGACGATTCCGATGTTGCCTCGAAAGTCCGTGTAAGTGCCACAGGCTTGGCCCAACTCCGCATTGGTCGAAGGTTGACCGCCGTCGTTGAAGTTTCGGGACCAGAGAGGAGGGCCCAAGGTGTCGGCGTCGAAGGCGTAGACTGAGTTGTTGGTGGTGGCCACGTAAATCACGTTGTGCGTAGTGCCACCGATTTGAAGCCCCGCCACGTACAGGACTCCCGCGTAAACCTGATCGTCTACTGGGAGCTCAAAGAGCTTCCCAAACTGGCCGGCCGTGACATTTGAGGTGTTCAGGACAGTCTCAGACAGATTCGCGCCGGTTCTTTGATTGTTGTAGTTTCGCGTGGTTACGCTTATGGCGGTCTGCGCGTGGGCCAACATCACGAACGCTGTGATCGCCAAGAACGGCCGCAAACAGGGCCGGCAGGAATAGCCGACGCTGGATGCCGCTGACCTGTATTCCTTATTATTCTCCGGTAGATACCTCAAATCGAGCCTCTGAAAGCAGGGATGCCATTGATCAACTTTGCCATTAAGTGAAGTGACACACAAGGAAGCATGCTGCCCGATAGTACTAGGACACCCTCAATTCGGCAGAGGAACCAGAACCGTGCAGAGTATTCCGCTAAAAAAATGAACTTGCCCGGCGGGAGCGGCTTCGTAGGTTAGTAACACACACGACATTCTCCGGGGTCTGCGCCCTTATTCTTTGGGAACCAAGAGCACAAACTGAGAATCGCGAACGGCCGGACGATAGAGATCGAGAATCAGCCGCATGACCGGCTCAGAAAAACGATCCCTGGCTAGCGGCACCAACGGTTGATCGGCAGGAATCGCGATCTCAATCGTGGAGAAATGGCTATCCTCAAAGAACTGCACGATTTGAGCCTCATGGATCCGGCCGATTTTTTCCTGGCCATTCGCGTAGAAGGCATCGTACAGCGGTGGCTTGCCTGCGTCGTAGCACAACAGGAGGTCCTCGCAAAGGGCGGGTCCGGGACGGCTTTGTAGGAACCCCACCGCACGCCTGAACTCCGCGTCGAAAGTGGGCTGCAGCTTTCGAGCGTGATGCTCGCTGATCAACTGGCTTGGCAAAAGGGAGAGAATTCCCAAAAAGGGCATTCCAAGTACCAGCAGCAGCATCAAGGCGCCAAGCCGGAGACCGATTAGTCTCCATTCCAGGTCGGCAATGCCGATGGCGGTAATTACAGCGACCATGATCAACGCGTCGAACAGGACATTTTCGCTGACGCCATCGCCACCGGCAAAACCGAATCCGAAGATATGAGCCAGTAGAAAAGCCAGGACAAGAAGGTTGCGCGTTGGCGACGCGGCATGACGAACCGACCAGAGCACGGCAACCGCGAATGGTATCTGAAAAGCCAGCAGGTAGGGCACAATATGGCCCCAACCGCCTAATAAACTGTAACCACGAGGGGCCAGCAGATGCGAAAAAAAGTAAGACCCATCCCACCGAAACGTGAGCAACAAAAGTCCACAGCAGGCTACCGCCAGGGCTGCCGACCATACCAAGAAATTCTTCCAGGCTTTGTTCAGGACGAGATGCAGGCCCACGGCACCGGGAAAGGCCAGCAAGTTGTGCTTGGTGAAGAGTGAGAGAGCAAAAACGACCGCGGATGCTGTCAAGAACCAAACGGATCTTGGATCTCTCGCGTAGAGACACAATCCGGCAAAGCTCAAAACCAATCCAAAGAGTTGCGGGTCATTCATGCCAACGCGATCGGGCGAGAAAACGGCCAGTCCCATGACACAGAGGACGGCCGCGTATACGGCCAGCCGCCATTGACGGGTGAATTGCTGCACCAGCGCCGCGACGGCGAGAGCGAGTAGTACCAATGATGCCAATGCCAGCCATCTGCCGGCAGCCGTAAAGCCGCCGACCCATCTGCCGAGGAGCCCAAGCACGTGGAATGAAAGCAGCGGGTAATTCGTCACCGTGAAGCGCGGAGGCTGGCCATATAAAGGCTCTCCGAGTGCCGCCATTTGAGCCCGGTAGGTGTTCCAGCCCTCGTTGTAGTTGATGTCGGAGTACTGAGAAATGCGCAGGACGGGATACCAGAGAGCCGCTAGCGCGCACATTCCCAGGAGCAACAGAAGAGCGAGCCAGACGATGCGAATGCTCGCTGGACGATGAACTTCGTCCGCGCGATTCGTTCTTGCTTCATCGGGTTCGGTGCTCGGGTTGATGTTCGAGAGCGGCATAGCCTGGGTTGCTGGGGAGGCGTGCGCGTCTCCACCCAACCTTCGTAGGCTAACCGTTCCAACAGCCCGACTGCAAGAAACTGACCGAGGCTCTCCGCAGCGGGCCCGCTGCTTGGATCACGGCGGAGGCATGCACGCGCGTGAAACGGGGTGCGTGGCAGGCGATGGTATACTTTGTGATTAAACCCTTCCGTGGACATCATCCTGTGGACTTCATCTTGCAAATTTGTAAACCGGTGAAAAACGTCGAGGCCAAGCTGCGGAAGCGGCAGGAAACTGGCGGCTGGCAAGCGGCATGAACCCAACCCACGGCGAGATGTATCTGGATCTTCTTAAGAAGGTCCTCACGCGTATTGTCGCGCCTGAACAATTGGTGCCGGTGGGCCAAAACAGAACTTGGCAGGCCCGTCTTGGATGGCCGCTGCTGAAGATTCTCGCTGCAAACGGATACTGCCTTGCGCGTCCAGCACGGTTTGATGTAAATCGGCGCTTGGAAGGCGAAGACTGGCCGGCCGAGGCCGAAACGATGATCGGACTGAAGCGTCTGGATAACATCCATTACTGCATGAGCGAGATCATCCGCAACGGCATACCGGGAGACGTCATCGAGACGGGCGTGTGGCGCGGCGGGGCCTGCATCTTCATGCGGGCGGTATTGGCGGTCGCCGGAGACACCGAACGCCGCGTGTGGGTGGCCGATTCCTTCGAAGGCCTGCCGAAGGCAAGCGTCGCGGCTGACACCGAGGACGCGTTCTCCTCCTCGGCGTGGGAGTGGAATCAGCTTTCCGTTTCGCTGGAAGCGGTACGGGGCAACTTCGCCAAATATGGCCTGCTGGACGATCAAGTGCAATTTCTGAAGGGTTGGTTCAAAGACACGCTGCCCGCCGCCCCGATCGAGCGCTTGTCGTTGTTACGCCTGGACGGGGACATGTACGAATCCACATGGGACGCCATCAGCGTTCTGTATCCCAAGCTTTCGCCGGGTGGCTATGCGATCGTCGACGATTACTCGACTTGGCCCGCCTGCAAGCAAGCAGTCGACGATTACCGCAGGCAAAACGGCATTTCCGACCCGATTATTGCTATCGACAAACCCGGCGTATTCTGGCAAAAAAGCTAGGACCCCAGGAAAAGCAAAAACCTAGATCTGCGACAGCGGCCCAGCCTTGCTAAACCACGGACAGGGCGATTTGTTTTGCGAACTCGTGTCCACGCATGAGATTCTGGTAGCTGAACTTCACCGGAAGGCTGCAGTGACCATGCATAATCATGCACGACAATTCCAAAGGCTGGATCGCGGCATCAACTAAGTTGTGTTGGCCGCCTCTCAACCGCGGCCGCATTCCGTCTCTGGACGGCCTTCGTGCGATTTCCATCACGCTGGTATTGATCGGGCATGGTTCGAGCACCTTCCCCGATGTTGGAGGGGCCTTCCGCTGGTTGCTTCCGATTGTTGGAAACGGGGAACTGGGCGTGACCGTGTTCTTCGTCCTAAGCGGCTTCTTGATCACCTCATTGCTGCTGAACGAAGTCCGCAAAACGGGAAGAATCAGTATTCGAGCTTTCTACATACGGAGAGCCTTCCGGATCTGGCCGGCGTTCTATTTGTTAATCGCCTTTGTTGGGCTGCTCGGGCTGTTCCACGCCATCCCGCTTACGAAAGGCGAGATCATCAGTTCCAGTCTATTCTTCTGGAATTACTATCCCTACGGGAGCACATGGTTTCTCGGCCATACGTGGTCGCTCGCGGTTGAGGAGCAGTTTTACCTGGTTTGGCCGCTCGCATTGCGCTGGGTGGGTTCGCGCCGAGCCACTTGGATTGCAATCGGCATCATTGCTCTTGAGCCCGTGGTACGGGTAGCGAACTATTTCCTGGTTCCCTCTATGCGCGGCTATATCAGCATCATGGGTCATACCCGAGCCGATAGTCTGATGATTGGCGCGATCGCCGCGCTCCTATACGATAGGGAACGGTTTCGTGGATTCATGGAAAGGCTATTTCAATGGAAACTGCCGTTGCTCGGAACCGCATTCGTGTTATTCGTCGACCCGTTCGTCGCGCAGAAGTGGCGGGGCACTTACCTTCTGCCGATCGGATTCAGTCTGGAAAACTTCTGTATTGCCGCAGTCATGCTGTGGACCATCCTAAACCCGCGAACGTTGGCCGGCAGAATTCTGAATTCGCCGATCGCGGTCCACGTCGGCTACATTTCCTACAGTCTTTATCTTTGGCAGCAAATCTTCATGACCACCTACAATCACACGCTGAGCGGCAAATTCCCTGTCAACCTGGCGTTCACATTTGCAGTCGCCGAGTGTTCGTACTGGTTCGTGGAAAAAACCTTCCTTCGCTGGCGCAAGCGCTTCACGGCAGAGGCGTGAGGTAGTCACGGACGTGAGGCGCCCACCGAGTCACGAGCCACCAATAATGAATGTTCGCAACATTTTCATTTGGTTGAGCCGATGACTGTCCGGCAAATGCGAAGCCGGTTTGATACATATGGTTGAGTTTTGAGTGCTCGGGCCTGCTTGCCGAGGGCAACTAACCGGAGGTACAGAAAATGGGCGCATCGGTAATTTTTCGAAGCTTACGGAGGGAAATACGAAGCATGAGATTCCTTGCGTTGGCGCTTGGAATCGGGAGCGCGTGCGCCCAAACGATCTCGATCAATGCGCCGGCCGCGAGCCAAACGATCAGCGGCTATCAGTTCACCCTGACCAGCAGCTGTAGCGGATGCACGGCGCTGTACAGCGCAGAATACGACGTTGATGGCGAAGTCGGGGGGATAACGCGCATGCCGCCGTACTCCTATGCTTGGAATCCCTACTCGGTGGGCAACGGCCAGCACACCATGACGGTCACCTACAGGGATGTCTTAAACAACGCCATCGCGACTAGTCCCTCGGTAACATTTTCGGTCGAGAATCCTTTGCCGCAAAACACCACGCCCACCACGGACATTAGCGTGACGACTGGCGAGATAGCACAGATGACGATTCCCTCGGCGCTGGGCACCACCTCGAATGTAGTCAGCTTCCATGGGACGGGCACCGTCAGCCTCGCCCAATCGCCGATTGTCAGTACGGGTTCGAGCGGCGCCTTAGTGATGCCGGCAAAAATCTTCACGGCGGGTCACTTGCTGGCGGTGTGCGGACGCGCGCAATCGTCGGGGGCAACCATCACCGTCAGCGATAGCAGGGGCGACAGTTTCAGCAACGGGAATCTTCAGACCGGGACCGGCTATGCAGCGCAGTGCTCTTATGCACCCAACATCACGGGCGGCTCAACCCAAGTAACGATTACGGCCAGCGGCGGAACTCAGGTCGTACTCGGTTATATCATCGAGCTCGCTGGCGTAAGCACGACCTCCTCACTGGATGTTAACGTCGCCAGCAACGCGGCCGGAGCCACAACGACCCCAACCTCTCCCATTTTCACTCTCGGGTATCCCGCAACCAACGAGATCATTCTTAATTTTGTGTCCTGGGCGGGCTTGGGGGTAACAGCGACCGCGGGTCCCGGTTATGCACTCATCCAGGATTCCCTGGGGCTATCGGGGCTTCAGACCATTAATCCTCCAGCAGCGGGATTTTTCTCCATCGAGGGCATAACCGTTACGTCGAACGGTCCCAACTCTGGGGTTAGTAAAGCCTTCACCGTTTTCGTGGACGGAATGCAAGCGGCACATGCGTCCGGCACGACGGCAGCCAGCACAACCTTGCTGCTGAATACGGCCAGCTTCCAAAACATCTCCCATCAAGTGGTGGTGCGAGTGGATGGCGGCAACTGCCCAGGCTGCATCAACGGAGCCTGGAGCGATATGGGTGGCTGGGAACAGTCCCAAACGTTCGCCAATCCAGCCGCAGCCAGTCAGTTGCTCGCCTCCGCGCGCGAAGATGTGTTATGCACCACGACGCAGACCAATTGCCCGGCATCGCGGATTTATACGGGTACGATCCTGAATACCGATGGCTCAACCAGGTCCGCGACGATCGCATCGTGCGTCTCAAACGACACTACGGTTGTGACAGTCTCAGGCACCTGTACTGTCACGCAAGCGGGCTTGGGTTTCACCTTCGTCACGATGACCGAATCGGGTGGCATGACGCGGCAGATTTTCATCACCGTGATGGCGAACAACGTACTCCCGCATTTCTCGAACTCGGGGACGGTACTGACTGCGTACAATCCATCGACTTCGATTTTTCACGCGAGCCAGTTTAACTCGGGCGGCTCTCCGTTAACCACCCAAAACGCCTATTACACGGCACCGATGTTCGCCGCGGACTACAAGGCCGCTGGGTTCAACGTAGTCGAGTGGGCGTACTATCCGCCACCGCAGCAGGGGACCGCAGAAAGCACCTGGGACGCGGCAGCGAGCAACGACGTGAACAATGCCAATGCGATCGCAAACACCTACGGCCTCAAGATTCACTTGATCGGCGATAGCTGGGCACGCGGCACGCCCGAACTCTACACCACAATGTACGGCTACGGACAAACGTACGTGACCAAACCGTGGGTCTACTCCATGACCGCATGGACCGGGACCGGGAACGTAGTCGGGCATTCGGTGGTGGATGAGGTCACCAGTTCCTGGGGACTTCGACCATTGCAGGGAGTGGGCACGGGAGGAGTCGTGATCGGCACCAACGGGTTCACGCAATTGACAGGCAACGGCTCCACTTGCGCGGTAACGTCCTCGGTCTCGCTCAACGGTTCCGACAAGTTCCTCATCACAGGTTCCGGCCAGCCCACGCTCGACTACGTCCCTTCCACCAATTCGAACCTGTTCACGGCCAGCAACAGCGGCAACTTTAGTTTTCCCTGTTCCTATAGCGGCACCATCACCAGCGGCACAACCCAGATTCATCCATACGTCAACTACACTTTCAATTCGACGAACGTGGCGTGCGCTCCCGGAGGCTCCGGCAGCACACCTTGTCCGAATTTCATCGACTACGACGTGTTCTACAAGATGCGCGTTCAGCAGACGGCGATCCCAGGTTACCCGGCAACAACTTGGCCCGGTCCGGCGGGCTCGACCGGCCTTGCGGTCTCGGAATGGTGTGGTAAAGATTCGGCCTCCGGCGTCCAGTTAGCCGACTATTGTGAAACGTATTGGTCCCAGTCGAATAGCGTCGGTTACCTGCCCACCAGATACAATCTGCAAGATCTGGAAAATTTCCCCTCGCAGATCGCGGCTATCCGCGCGCAGCGCCCGTCGATGAACAACGCCCTGCCGCTCATAGCGGAAGCACAGGGCATTTGGATCGCCTATGCGCTGCAAGCGTACTCGGTCCCCGTGACGTCTTGTTCGGGCGGGACGATCACATTCGCCCAAGATGCTTTGATCCGCAATGTCCTGCCGATGGTAACCAGGCTCTGGGTGAGCGGATCCTCGGGCGGAGCGTGCGATGGGAATTACTACGTGTGGTCCTCGCCCACCGCGACTACCGCGCTGGTGCTGCGCACGAACTTCAACGTTACCGCCAACGCGACATCCGGCACGGTGACTTGGTCGGACGGCTCAACCGGTGTTATCGGATCTGACTACATAAGCGTCGGCGCCAGCAGCGGCGGCGGCGGTTCGATCACGACCAACACCTGCATCAAGTCCAAGCGCGGCGAGACATTCACGATATCCGGCTCCGGCACGGCGCTGGATGGCCTGGCTCTCGGGTTCACCTTCGACTCGCCAACTCCATGCAATCCCTTCAACGATTACATCCACCAGTTTGCGAATGTTTCGTCGACCGGTGGAACGGCGCACATCGTACCCGACAACAGCTATCTAAGGGGGCGTAGTTGGCAATCAAACTCGGACGTCGGAGCGCCTTATGTCTTTACCACCATCACGGGCTCGACTATCGAAGGAGCCTCCGGCATACGGTTATACAGTTACGCCACCAATCCGAATTACTTCGACTCTTCCGGAGCGCTGGGAAATTATTCCTATGGTTCAACCACGCAGGCGTTCAACGCCGAATTTAATAACACCGACCTAGGCGGCATCGCTGGGGGCAACCAAGCTGGGATGAACCCGCACTGGGATTTCACCAATACAGGATTCCAGCCTTGGCTGGCCAGTTCGTCGGCCGCGCAACTGATGCAGAGACTTCCGAAATACCTGTTCCAGCCTCGCCTGCCTTCGCCAGACTATGGCAAGTTCTTTGAGTCGACCGTCCGGACGGGAAGCTACGGGAACCTGCTCGCCATTCAGAGCTATCACGATAACACCCAGACTTGCACCGCGAATCTTTCTCCGTATCTGGTGAGCGGCCAGCCTATCATCCGCATTTCAGGGACGTGGGCGGGGATCGAACCAATCGCGGTCCTGGCCGCGGGAACCGCCACGGATAGCATGACCTGCCAGCCCGGGGAGTTTCGCGCCTATTTGTTCCCGATCAACGAACCCGCCGAATTGCAAATGCCGGTCATCTCCGCGCGGCTGGCGGACGTCAACGGGGCCGCCAAGATCGTGGTGCAGTACAGCTATAGCCCGCTCGTGTTCGTCAGCGGTGGCAGCGTATTTCCCAGCTCGTTCCAGACATTCGATTGCGGCACGGGAAACTGCACTTTGCCAGTCGACCAGCAAATCGGTTCACTGTACTTTCGGCTGGTTTACCTGGACGGGAACTCCAGGGTGCTAGCGACCTCCGACGTTCAGACGTTACCTTAGCCGATCTGTCCGCCCTTTGCTACACTCTCACTAAATGTTCCCCGGCCCAGCGGTTCCAGCCATTCGTCCGCTCTCTCAGAAATACGCGGCTGTAGCCCGCCGATGACACGCCAAGCGCCAGGCATATCCGATTCCAAGATCGCCCTTTCCGACTTCGGCCTCTTGGCGCTTCTGTTCGGCGTGACAATTTTTGCGATTCACAGTCTCGGTTTCGTCTCCGATGATTTCTTCCTGCTGGTGGGGAATCAAAAGTTGCCGCTGACCCAGAGTACCGACCAACTGCATCGCCCATTGCGGAATATCTTTCTAAAGCTGGCGGGAAGTCTTCTAGGCGTGCAACACGTCTGGCCTTATCGCGTTCTGGTTGCCGGTACCTTTGTCGCCGTTCTGGCGCTGCTCTATCAGTTGATGCGCCGCTTGGGGGCCGGCCGCAGCGGGGCACGGGCAGCTGTCTTGATATTGGCCTTCTTTCCGCGAAATCAGGAGGTCCTCTTCTGGTTTGCCGCTTGGCAGGATCTAGTCGCCGCGCTGTCGGTACTGTTGGCCGTCTTTTTCTTTCTCGATTTCCGCGAAACCAAGCGCACGCCAAGTTTGATGCTGGCGGCAGGCGCTTATCTGGTGGCGCTGGGCTTCAAGGAAACTACGGTAGTGGTCCCTGGTCTGCTGTTGCTGGTGGATTTCTACCGGGAGCGGACTCTGGTCCCATTCCGCAAGCTCTCCTTCTGGAAAGCGTACATTCCCTTCGCCTGCGTTTTGCTGCTCTACGTTGTGTATTTTCTTTCCGATTCTGGCGCAGCGAGTCTGGCGGGGCACAGAACCGGTGGCTTTTATGGCTTTCACGGCCTGTTCGCGCTAGTTGCCGGAGTGATCCGGGCACTCATCAACCTTGCGCTGCCCTTCGTTACACCCGTGCCCCTGGGACTCGCCGACGTGCGTTTACGACACGTCGCGATCCTGACAATCGAGTCTTTACTACTGCTCCTGCTGGTGTGGCGCCTCCGGGCATGGGCCGCCTTGATCTTGGCGGCCGGTTGGATGGTTCTTACGATTCTGCCAACCGCCGCTTTTGCTGCAATGTTTAACGCGGACCGCTATCTTTTCGTCCCACTCACCGGGGCAGCGATACTCTTGGGTCTGCTCGTGGATGGCGTGCTGAAGTCGTATCCGGAGGCCCGATGGCAGGCCCTCATCTGGATGGCCGTAGCCATTTATTGCGTGGCGGGCAGCTTCTTGTTGATTGAGTACCGCCGTGCCTGGCAGCGCGGAGGAGAAGAGGCCACGACGGTCGTACACACGACAGTGCAAGTGGCTTCCGGGCTTCCGCGTGGAAGCGAAATCGACCTGATCAACTTGACGCAATTCTTACATCCGTATCTAGTCTCGGTATTTGCCAATGGTTTGGCGGACGCGCTCGCGGGGAACGGATTGCCTCCCTCCATCCGAGTGATCCGCAACTTTGCCGACACAACGCCGGAGCAACAGAGCCTTATGATGAAACTCAGTGCTTGTCCGGACGACTCCGCCAGCGATTCCGGCAGCAGAGCCGTCCTGGTTATGGGGAATCATAGGCTGCTCCGGGTTCGCACCGGCTGCGCCGCACCCCTCATCGATGCGGACCGCGCGGAACATCCGCAGGCCTGGAGCCAGGTCGATTCCAATCCAGCCCCAGCGCGATACTAGAACCCCCAGTACTATCGCAGCATTTCGGTCCCTCCGACCCTGTGCCAGACTATCGGTGAAGTCCAATTCGTGACCCCACTGCTACAATCGGACCTTGATGGTACTCGACACCGCCAGCACCAGCGCGCTAACTTCGGCCATCGACCCGCACGTCGTCCTCGGGCTGGCCATCGCCGTGGCCGTATCCCTGTTGATATCGCTGATCCCCCTGTCCCGAGGCAATATTTTCTTGACTTTACTGAGCTTGGCGGGCGCCGTGGTCTACCATTGGTGGGCTTTCCCGGGCTTTGTAATCGTCAGTGGTATCGCTTACCTCGCGGTCCTCTGGCTCAATACGCACACCAACCGCTCGCGACGATGGAACTGGGCTTGCGCGCTCTTAGTCTTGCTGCTTGTCGTCTTTGCTTCTGGCCGCCTTCTGCATTGGGATCGTCTCGCGATTTCGGTTCATTCCGTCCCAGTACTGGTCTACAGCCTGGACATGTGGCTCATGCTACGCCTGGTGACGTTGTTCTGGGAGGTCGGGTCAGGCGCCGTTGCCGTCCCGTCGCCTTCACGCTTCGTGCTATGGGTGTGTCTGCCATTCACCCTGGGTGGTCCGCTCTTGCGCTTCTCCGAAATGCCAGGCGCCGTCCACGCCGACCGCCAGTTATGGAGATCCAGCACTTGGTGGAGAGCGGCGGCCGCAGCGGCTGCAACGCTCATTCTAGGAATCGCCCTCGGCGTCGGGCAGCAACAGATGGGCGCACGCTGGCCGCACGCTCATTTGCTCAACAACGCGATCGCCACATTCGTAACGGGACCGTTTGGATTCTATCTGTCCACCGCCGGATACTTTCGCTTGATGGAGGTCCTGGCCCTGCCTTCCGGTTTCAAGTTGCCCCCCAGCTTCAATTATCCGATCGGACGGGAGAACATCTCCGCGTTCTGGATGAACTGGAACATGACAGCAACCTTTGTGTTCCGCGATTATCTGTTCTACAACCGCTGGGGAAGGCAAACATACAACGTATATTTCAATACCCTTTTCTTGTTCACGCTGGTCGGTTTTTGGCACGCGTCCAACGCATACTGGATTCTGTGGGGTTTTTTGCACGGGTTACTCTTTTGCACGTTCTTACTCTGGCGAAAATACGGGACGCGGTTCGACAAAGTGCCGCTGCGAGGCACTCCCGCTTCCCGGATGGCGGCGCGAGTGCTGACCTACTTCAGTGTTTGCATGTGCTGGTATTTGCCTTCCAAGATTATTCAAAAGCTGCCCGGCATCGCGTTTTGATCGACCGGCGAAAAAGGAGTGTCGATGGCAACATCCGAGGAGAAAACAACTGAACAACGCGTCCAGGGAGCGATCTCCCGGGCGTTGGGAATTCAAAACCCGGACCCTTCCATGCCGCTTCGGATGGGTTCAACCCCGGGCTGGGATTCCATGGGGCACATGAATGTCGTGATGGAAATCGAAAAAGAGTTCAATGTCCGATTTCCACCGTACCGCCTGCCGGAGCTGGTCGACGTTCCCTCGATCGCCCAAGCTCTACGGTCTTAAAAGGACAAGCGTCATATGGAGGCTCTCGTGAGTACATTTGCAGATCTGCAGGCCGCTGTTCCCGAAGAGTTGGCTGACGAATTCCTGAAACGGCTGCCCTACGTGTCGGAAGGAATTAGCAGTCCCCAGTTGCTTCCCGGAGGCGCGCGCGTTTCTTTCGAGCTGCGCCCAGGTTTTGAAAGCCAGGCCGAACTGGTAGCGGGCCGGATCTCGGAGGTCGCTGTGAAGCTGTGTTCCAACCACCGGCCGGGCACTTCCAAGACCCTGGCAAAACGCGATGTATTGCCTTCTTCATTTCGCGAGGATCCTCATCCACTACTCATCGAGCAGGGCGAAATCGCGGTTTTCGGACGTGGGCGGTATGGCTTGGGGCCAAAGCTGGTCGCTCTCACCGAGTATTTCGACCTGCGTGCGCGACAGATGGCGCGCGAATTTCAGGCCGCTGCCCATAGCTTCCCTTCGCTCGTCGGCGCCGATGTGCTAGACCGCTGCCGCTACCTGAGGAACTTTCCGGCCTCGTTGAATCTGGTTTCCCATTTGCGCGAGGACCACGGCGCTCTCCAGGAGTTTGCGCGCTCCGTCCGATGGGACGGAGAACAGATGGTTTATGACCGCCATGCCGCCAGCGGTGTGGAATGCCTGCTGTCGCCCTCGGTCTGTTTTCACTGGTACATGTGGTTGCGCGACTCGACTTTATCGCAGCCTCGCGCCATCACCGCGTTGGGGAAATGCTTTCGTTATGAATCCAGCAATCTCACTGGACTCGAGCGGCTGTGGGACTTCAACATGCGTGAAATCATTTTTGTTGGGCCCGCGGATTATGTGCTTGCGAACCGCAATATCCTGGTCAAGCTATCGGCTAGTCTGCTGGATGAATTGGGCTTGGCTTACGAAATTGCCACCGCCACCGATCCGTTCTTCGTCGACAGTTATGCCGTGCAAGCTGCTTACCAGCAGGGCTTCGAACTCAAGTATGAACTGCTCGCGCCTCTGCCTTACAGCGGGAAGAAGCTGGCCGTCGGTTCCATCAATTATCATCAGGACTTCTTCGGACGCTCGTTCGCGATCGAAACCCCCGAGGGGCCCGCACACACCGGCTGCATCGGCTTCGGATATGAGCGGCTCGCGCTGGCCTTTGTGGCACAGCACGGCGTGGATGAAAAGCGTTGGCCGGCTGCTGTCGTTCAAGGAATGAAAGAACGCATCTGAGCAAAAATGTCTGATACCGCCGGCGATTCAGCTTTGGTTTTACGTCACGCCACCGACCAGGACCTCGATCGGATCCAGCCCTTGTGGCAGGCTCTGTACGACCACCAGTTTGAACACGGCATGCTGCTTCGATTGCCGGAAAACGCGTACGATGCCTGGCTGAAGTCCATTCGCCCGTTTCTTGGACGCTTCGCGAACGTCGTCCTCGCCGAGATCGACGGCGAGATCGTGGGCTTCGTAGCAGGCCGTGTCCGCACTCTGCCGCCCTACTTCGGTTCAGCAACCATCGGCGCCATCAGTGAAGTATTCGTTTCGGACCGGCACCGCAGCCGCGGCATTGGACAGCGTCTTTTGGCTTTCGCAGTGCAATGGTTCGAGGACCAGCGGATTACACGGGTGGAATTACAGGTGGTGGCTGGAAATCCCGACGGCATCCGATTCTATCGCAAGCTCGGATGGCATGAAGAACTATTGCAGATGGTATGGAGTCGGCCGACCGCCGAGAAACCCTAGGCGCTACTTGTGCTGGGTCTCCCAATCGTATCGGATCTTCGGATCGTCGTAGGGAATCCGGCCTTCATCTTCCGGATTGTAGAAGCGGTCGGTCAAATAAACCAGCAACGATGGCTGCGTTCCGATCACTTTATAGCCATGCCCGACTCCCGGCGGAATCAATAACTGCCAACGCCTGAGCGAACCGATGTATAGAGTATTGCGAACGCCGAAGGTAGGCGATTGCGGACGCAAGTCGACCAATGCCACTTGCAGCATACCTTCCACCGGGACCCAACAATCGGTCTGCCTTCGATGAAAATGAAATGCCTTGATGGTGCCCGGATAGCTCAGTGCCGCCGATACCTGCGTAGTTTCTTTCGGAAAGTGTTGTGTGAACCCCTGGCCCATGCGCGCCACTTCCATGAAATAGCCGCGATCGTCGGGCCACACCGGATAGGGATGGATCGCCACGCCCGCGATCAGGTCCTTCGAATCGGGCGCCACAATCACTTTGCCGATGCCCTTCTCGCAATGCGGCGTTACTACCTCAACGGCCGAGCCCTCGCGAACCGGAGTACTCATTGCTTTTTGCTTCCCGCCACCAAGTTTCCGGCGCGCAACAACGAATCGAAGGTTCCGGCGTCGGTCCACCAGCCTTCCAGATGCGCATATGTCATGCTGCCCTCGCGAATGTAGGCGTTGTTCACGTCGGTGATCTCCAACTCGCCGCGGCCCGACGGCACCAGCTTGCGCACTTTGTCGAACACCGTCTCGTCGTACATATAAATGCCGGTCACCGCATGGTTCGACTTGGGCTGCTTGGGCTTTTCCTCGATACCCGCGATGCGCCCATCCCGCACCTCGGCCACGCCGAAGCGTTCCGCGTCGTGCACCTCTTTGAGCAAGATCTTGGCGCCCGATTCCTGGCGCTCGAAATCCTCGGCCATGTGCCGGATGCTGCTCTCAATGATGTTATCGCCCAGAATGACGCAGATCCGTCCGCCGTCGGCAAAGTGTTCGGCTAGTCCTAGCGCATCCGCGATGCCGCCTTCGCCTTCCTGATAGGTGTAGTCCAGATGCTTCAAACCGAACTCGCGGCCGTTGGCGAGCAACCGCAGGAAGTCCCCTGAATTCCGCCCCCCGGTCACGACCAGGATCTCGCGAATCCCCGCGTCCACTAGAGTCTGGATCGGGTAGTAGATCATCGGCTTGTCGTAAATCGGGAGCAGGTGTTTATTGGTGATCTTAGTCAACGGGAGCATGCGGCTCCCCGTACCGCCAG
Organism: Bryobacterales bacterium; assembly: GCA_963772905.1. GTDB lineage: Bacteria > Acidobacteriota > Terriglobia > Bryobacterales > Bryobacteraceae > Palsa-89. The sequence continues at coordinate 412,665 of CAVYZD010000005.1, forward strand.
CCAGAACGACACCCTTCATTCACAGGCCTCGGTGCAATATGCCCTCATCTTCGTCATTGTACATCGAGGTTCCGAACCCACACTGTTCTAAGTCACTTATAAAAGCTCTGGCCCCGCAATGCCGATCTTGCTGATAGGAACACCGCGCTGGCAATGGCCGTCGAAACCCCGCCTGCACAGATCGATGCTGCGCAGTCTCGGGGCATTGGCCTATGCCACAACAGAGCATGCCACGTCAGAATGCCTGGATCTCGCGGTAGTCATTCCTACTTACAACGAGCGCGAAAACATCCCGCGCGTTCTTGAGAGTCTGGCCAAGGTCCTGTCGGGAATTTCGTATGAAGCGATCGCCGTGGCTGTTTGCCGGGGGCATCGGGCCGGCCATCAGTTCGGTTTGGAACTATGGCGTGACTAGTGACACCACCTGGCGGCTCCGTCACGCCCGCGCTTGAGAACGCCGGCGCGTCGAGAGCTTTCGCTATGATCTTAAAGTGTCCGAGCCCGCGGTAATGATCGTCGTGCCCTGCTACAACGAGGAGCTTCGTCTTCCAGCCGATCAGTTTCTCCGCTTCCTCAGTCAATCGCAAGTTCGTTTCGTGTTCGTCGACGACGGCAGCCGCGACCGCACCATCGACCGGCTGGAGCGCCTGCGCGCGGGCCATGAGGATCGCGTGTTCGTGCTTCGTCTGCCCGCCAATCGAGGCAAAGCCGAAGCCGTCCGCGCCGGCCTCAACGTCGCTCTCGATCAGAACGCGGAATATGCCGGCTTTTGGGACGCTGACCTGGCTACGCCGTTGGACGCCATCCCGCAGTTTCTGTCGGTATTGGCCGCCAGAGCAGAGCTCGACATGGTGTTCGGCTCACGCGTCAAGTTGCTCGGGCGCAATGTGCAACGCAAACCTAGCCGCCACTATCTGGGCCGGATATTCGCCACCGTGGTTTCCACCATGCTGCGCCTGCCCATCTACGACACCCAGTGCGGCGCTAAGATCTTCCGTGTCGGGCCTCAAACGCGCGGCCTGATCGCAGAACCGTTTCGCAGCCGCTGGGTATTCGATGTCGAACTCCTAGCGCGCTACATCCGCCAGCTCAGATCGGCGGAGCTGGCGGCCCGGGGGATCTACGAATTTCCACTGGACGTCTGGGAGGACGTGGGTGGGTCCAAAATCCGGCCGTTCGATTTCTTGGCTGCCTTCCGTGACGTCGCGCTGATCTACTGGGAATATCTACGCCCGATTTGAGTCGCGCTGGGAATGGCTTCTTTCAGATTGCCCCGAGCTCTTGATTGCGATTGGCGTAATTCTTGTCGTGGTACTGGGGCTTCCACCCCGTCTCGTGGCTGAGCTTTTCGCCGGAGAGCCACCACGGTCTTATTCGGCAGTGAGCGATTCCCGCGTATCTTGTAAATCTCGCCGTCGCGCCCCTTCTCGAGCGACGGATTCTGAAGAGTCAGCCGCACGAAACAGGAACTGATGAACCCCGCTCCGCCGGTAACGATGATTTTCATGGAGTCTCCGTTGTACTTGGACCAGACGCGTTCTTCTGGCGCCAAGCGAATTTGCAGATCGGCAGGCAATCGCGCGGGTCATCCTCAGTTAGGATGACTAGGGAGGAAATCATTCCGTTGAAACGCACTAATCGGATCAGAGCTACTTTTGACGAGGCCGCACGCAGCTTGGAATCGATCTGTTCCACTTCGTATCCCGACAAAATCCAGCAGGCCATCGATCTTCTGATCGAGCGATTATCCGCTGGCGGCAAATTGCTGGTTTGCGGCAACGGCGGGTCCGCGGCAGACGCCATGCACATTTGCGCGGAACTGGTGGGCCGATTTCTCCGCGATCGCCGCCCTATCCCCGCCATCGCGCTGGGTGCGAATCAATCCGTTCTGACAGCCTTAGGCAACGACTATGGATACGAATCTGTGTTTTCGCGGCAAGTGGAAGCTCTGGCGAGGGCGGGAGATGTGGTGTGGGGCATCTCGACCAGCGGCAATTCCAGAAACGTGGTGGAAGCTCTGCGCACGGCACGCGCCCTCGGAGCGTGGACTATCGGAATGACCGGCGAGGGTGGCGGCGCCATCGCGGAGCACGCCGACGTTTTGCTGGCGGTTCCGCTTTCGGCAACACCGCGGATTCAGGAACTCCACGTCGTTACTTACCACGCAATCTGTGAAGCGGTCGAGGCGGCTTGCGAAGCAATCCTGCCGGCCATCGAGATGTCAAAACATCCTTGATTTCGAGGGGCCATTCCTCTCTACCGGCTCCGCATTTTTCGTGTGTAGGCCCTTATCGCAAGCGAAGTTATCGTGTGCAAGGAATCAATCCATTCAAGGCCCGTCAAATACCCGCGCGGAAATGGTGTCGGGAATTTCTGATCTGCCCACTCTAGTCCATCACCGGCTTCACCGTGAGAATTTTGCCGTTCATGAACCAGGCCGGGTGGGTTACTCGATTGAAGCGGATGATCCTCTCTACATGGCCCGGCCGCCTGCGGCCAGCGTGGAAGCGATATTGGCAAGCGCCAGCCGATCGTCGGCGACATGCTCCACCACGTTCAGACAAATCACGCTGTCCATCTGTCCGGCAAAGGGAGCGAAGGTTTCCGTTTGTGTGAGATCGCAGTAGCCAATCTGCAAGTTCGGCCGGTTTGGGAAGCGTGTTTCGCAATCGGACTAGATGCTCCGTGTCGATATCGGTGGCGACGTATCTCGACCGGCGCGGCGATAACTGGCGGGTCAGGTTTCCGATCCCGGCGCCCAATTCCCAGTAGGTTACGTTCCTGCATGGCGCGCGGAGCAGGCCCGCTTCGATCTTGTCGCCGTCGACAGTTCCGGCAACCTCGTGATCATTGAGGTGAAGCGCGATAAATCTGATTGTGCGGCGCGTAGAGAATCGGTTGAGTTGCAAGCCGTCAGGTACGCAGCCAGCCTCGCCACGCTCAAAACACCTGAACAACTTGTGCAGAAGTTGTTCGCGCCCTACCTGAAACACACCGGGGGCGGCGGAAACGTAAGGCACGACAATGGACGCACTGCCGAAGAGGAAGCTAAGCGCCGCCTCTCCGAATTCTTGACGCAGAACCGGTCGGAGCGCAGCTTTAACCAGCGGCAAAGAATCATTCTCATAGGCTCCGGATTTGAAGCACAAGCTCTGGCATCGGTGACGTGGCTAACTGCGCTACATCTTTCCTCTCATTCATAGTCCCACAGCGGCTTTGAGTGCAGCCGGGCATCACGGTCCCAGTGACCGTCTTTCACTTCACAAGCTCACGCACATGGCTTATGCCAGATGGCGGAGCAGAGTGTACGAAGGCGGCCATACCCTTGAAGAGGTGGAGACACAGATTAGGAATGGGCCAAAGGCGTTTATGAAGGCTGCTGAAATCAAGGGTGCTGTTCGCCTCTACTCTCCGCCGACGCTGACGGTGTGCTCGGTCTCGGGCTGCTTGACGCGGATGGTCAGGCGGGTTAAGAAATGGATTACCGCGCACGTGGAATAGCAGTCGTCGGCTTGAGCTCCACGCGGTACGCTTGATAGGGAACGCTGCCCAGGTTTTCCACTGAGTGCAGCGGCTGGCTGCTGGGATCGTAGGTCACTTGTAGTTCTTTCAGCTCCGGGCGAACGGTTTTTGTACCATCCTTCAAGAACCGCTGGGAGGGAGGCAAGCTGAAATACACCACGACCGCCGGCCAAGTGTGCGTATGCCACGGTTCCTTGCCGCCGGGAGGAATTAGGACGCTGAGCACGCGCACGTACTCGTTTTCAAGCACGACCTTGATATTAGGGTCGTGGATCTTGACGGCATCGGTCGACGGTAGCTCGGCGGAGGGCGCAGGCTGGCAGTCGACAGTTTTGATCTCGACGAGAAGATTGTGGCGGTCGCGATCGCTGCTGGCGAACCCCTTGCTGGGTCCTCCCTCGGACCAGCGGATGCTGACCGTTTTCCAAGGCTCGCTGAGCCCGGAGGTCTGTTCGAAGAAGACGCTGGGCCAGGGATGCGTGTGAGGGGGTTCGTAGCTGTGCAACGGCACTCGGGCTTCCAGCACCCGCACGGCGTCGTTCTCTAGAATCACTTTGTGATGGTCCGGCGCGGCGGCTACGGCGTCAGTCGAATCCGGCTTGATTAGACCGCAGCCAGTGGAGGCATTTAGGGCGGCTGGTTGGAGCAGAGCGGTGAACGCCATCGCTCCCAGGGAGAATTGAATCCGTCGCGGAAGCTTCTTCATGGCTAACGATCCTATCACGCTGTTTCGGCCAGAGGTCCAGTCACTTTCTCACAAACCCAGATCAAGCCCCTTACCGATTCTGCGAAACAGAAGAAGGACACCCATGGCTGCGGAGAAGGGTCGCCGGGCCAAACGTCGCGTCTGCGAATCCGCAGCGGCGGAACTCGGCGAGCGCGAGGACGGCCGCTTCGTAGACCGACGCGGTAGTGACTTCGACCACGAAAGGGGCGGCAGCCCTTGTCCCGGCCTCAGCACAAACGTGACCCCGGAGCGCGATAGCGCCTTCGGCTCGAAACTGAGGGTCATCTCAACTTCCCAGCAAAACGGTCCGACGGGGTCCCTAACGCGATAGCTATTCCGCAGCGAATCGCCGCGCATCTCGATGCGGTGCACGTTTTGAACCAGGTCGAGAATGCCATCGGCGCGCCTGGGATTGACGATTTGTTATGGGCGAAACAGCCAACATGATATCGTAGCTCCGATATGTGCTGACTGGCTTTCTTTGACTCCAGCGCGCACCCGGAATAGATTCGGACTACGAGGGAACATGAAACGAAGCACCGAACGCATTTTGACAACTCACATCGGTAGCCTGCCGCGGCCGAAAGACTTGTGGTCACATGTTAGCGCCAAGGACCGGGGGCAACCGTACGACGCCGAGACACTGAACAAGCAACTACAGGTGGCTGTCTCAGCTGTCGTGCGCAAGCAGATCGAAGTTGGTATTGACATTCCTTCTGATGGTGAGCTCAGCAAAGCCAGCTTCACCAATTATGTGCGCGAACGGATTTCGGGGCTGGAAGGCATTAATACACAAATGTACGCGGCGCCCCCATCGAACTTTCCTGGTTACGACGAGGCCATGCGAAGTCGAGGCGTAAACCTCGCGGCCGGTCTCGGAACGCTACCCCTCAATGTTGGCGCAATCGCATGGAAGGACAAAACGGAACTGGCGACCGACATCGAAACCCTTAAAGCGGCGCTCCAAGGACTTCAGTTCGAGGAAGCGTTTATGCCATCTGCCGCCGTAGGACAGGTTTTCTTCATGGTGCCGACGCAGTACTATTCGTCCGATCGCGAGTATATGTATGCTCTCGCCGATGCGCTCAAGTACGAATACAAGGCCATCGTCGAGTCTGGTCTCGTTCTTCAAATCGACTCCCCAGATTTTGTGATGATGCGGAATCGGCAGTATTGGAATCGGTCCTGGAGCGATTATCGCGAATCGATCGAATTACGCGTCGAGGCTCTGAACCATGCCCTGTCGGACGTGCCGGAAGATCGCATTCGGTTTCATGTTTGCTGGGGGAATTTTGAAGGCCCACATGAGAATGATGTTCCGCTCAAAGACGTGGTGGATCTGGTTCTGAAGGTGAAGGCGCAGGCCTACTCGCTGGAGGGTGCGAACCCTCGTCACGGACACGAATGGCGGATCTGGGAGCACGTAAAGTTTCCAGAAGGCAAGATTCTGATTCCGGGCGTCATCGATACAGTCACTACGTTCGTGGAGCACCCGGAATTGGTCGCCGAGCGCATTGTACGTTGCGCCGAGTTGGTGGGCCGCGAGAATGTCATCGCCGCGCCAGACTGCGGCTTTGGAACCTTCGGAGGATGGGAGCCGCGAGTTCATCCCGAGATCATGTGGGCTAAGTTTGAGGCGATGGTGGAAGGCGCTCGGATAGCGAGTGCCCAATTGTGGGGCAAGGCGAGTGCGGCGTAAAACGTACCTTAGCTTGACAGATGTTTACAATGTTGACGATTCCTCTGCGGCGTTCTCGCATAGACTCTTGAGACATGACAACAGTCTCAGGTCCGCGCGCCGGAGGAACATCCTACGCCTTATGACGCTAGCAAGTGGCGATATCGCCTGAAGCCATTCCTATAGGCGTCGCGTCAGGAACTCGTGTAGGCGTGGAGAGTGATCAACCGGACCGGCGGGAGCCCGGCCAAGACGGTGCATCGGCAGAAGGTTCGGGCGATCTCTGAGCGGTAAACGAGTGAGCAGGGTTTGTACAGCGGCGCACGCAAACTCTCGTATCTCGCGTATACTTGCGTATCCCGACATTGTTGGGAATCGTTTCACCCAGACGGACATCAAAATAAGGCATACGCCTTTAACGGCTTATCCATGAAGACAATTGGTTTCCTTTCGTTCGGGCACTGGACGCCGTCACCAGGTTCCATGACGCGTTCCGGGTCCGACGCGCTCTTGCAGTCAATCGATCTTGCCGTAGAGGCTGAAAGATTAGGCGCTGATGGTGCTTACTTTCGCGTCCACCACTTTGCCCGCCAGCTAGCATCACCATTTCCACTCTTGGCTGCGATCGGCGCAAAGACCCAGCGCATTGATATAGGCACGGCAGTCATCGACATGCGCTATGAGAATCCGTACTATATGGCCGAGGACGCTGGCGCGGCTGATCTGATCTCTGGCGGACGGCTACAACTGGGCATAAGCCGAGGCTCGCCCGAACAGGTCATCGATGGATGGACCTATTTTGGTTATGGCCCGGCCGATGGTGAGAGCCAGGAAGATATGGGAAGGCGCCACGCCAAAGAGTTTCTTGAATTGCTGGGCGGGAGCGGATTCGCGCAGCCTAACCCGCGCCCAATGTTTCCCAACCCGCCAGGGCTACTACGTCTTGAGCCGTACTCGCCAGGCTTGCGCGAACGGATCTGGTGGGGCGCTGCCTCGAACGCCACGGCTGTATGGGCTGCGAAACTCGGAATGAACCTGCAATCCTCGACCCTCAAGTTTGATGAGAGTGGTGAGCCGCTCCACGTGCAACAGGCCGCGCAGATACGCGCTTTCCGTGCTGCATGGAAAGAGGCGGGCCATTCCCGAACACCGCGCGTCTCGGTCAGTCGCAGCATCTTCGCGCTGACCAATGATCGCGACCGCGTCTATTTCGGACCGGGCGGGAACGAACGAGATCAGATCGGTTACATCGATAATGCCCGTGCGGTTTTTGGCCGGAGCTATGCCGCCGAGCCTGATGTACTCATTGAACAGCTCAGAAAAGACGATGCAATTGCCGAAGCCGACACTCTCCTCTTGACCGTCCCGAACCAACTGGGGGTTGCCTACAACGTACATGTGTTGGAGGCGATTCTGACCCATGTGGCCCCTGCTCTTGGGTGGCGTTAACAAGTGTGGTCCAGAATGGGCAAATAGATTTCGCGCTTCGGTTTGCGGCCTCGAACGTGAGTCTGGTGAACTTGCGGGCCACGGGGCGTGTATGATCGATCATGCACGAATCGACTGTTTTTGAGTTGCGGACCTATACCAGCTACGAAGGCAAGTTGCCGGAAGTGCTGGCCCGGTTCCGGAGATGGCTCAGAGTTGTCGCGGAGTTCGGTGAGCCGGGAATCTGTCCAAGCCAGCGCCGAACTATTGAAATCGCTGCGCGAGAAGTTCTGGGACACCTTAGAGATTCTGGCGCCCCGTCCCTCGCCAGCCTCTCTGGATCCTGTTATCGTGGGGGCAGCTCATTTTCGTATAGTTGTCTCGTTCATGAGTCGGGGCGGCCTCACTGTCGCCTAACTGATTTCCCTTCCTTTGACCCTTATCACCATTCAAACGCGTTGGCAGTGCTTGGGTCGACACAGAGCAATGACCACCGCCGCGTCAGGCACGGCGCGGCGCATGTTGAACCGGTTAGGTCACAAGCAACCACATCTGATCGCATGATCGTTTCTCCGGTTATTATTTGCCGCTGAAATTGAACAGGAACGCGATTCCCGCCTGCAGCTTGTCTACCCGTTGGAAAGCCGGCGGGAGTTCGCCGCGGCTGTATTCGAGCTGAGCCGCACTGACTATCGCGAGGTCAACGCTCGGCACTACTTGTATTCGCAAATAAGCGCGTTTCTACTGCCGGCTAACTCTCGCGTTCTGGGGGCCCGGTGCTGATTCGGAAGACGGTTCATAGGCAATGCAGGAAAGCATCAAACCGTGAACCTTATTCAGAAACATGGCTGGGGACCCGGACACCTTTGCGGCGATGGCAAGGATATTCAGTAGCACCGTGATTGCCTCGCCTCCTTTTAACGAAACAACTGAATTCTCGCAGCATCCCACGAGCTGAAGTCGGCAATTGTTCGGATGCAGTTATGAATCCAACACGCCCGAATACTTTGCCAAGTTGGCCCAGGTGGTGCGGCGTGCGAAGCAAGTTGACTTGTTGGTGGTCCTCGCCGCGCGCGAATCCGGCGCCGCTCTGCCCTCGCAAGAATTCTGGACCCGCTGCGCAGCCTACTTCAAGGACTATCCCAACATCCTCTTCGACGTCTTCTCCGAGCCGTCACCCTCGCTTCCCGCGAACACCGGCGATCCCCACTCCGCCGCAGCCAACCGCTATCAGTTCATCGCTCGAAGACTTGCGGAATCGGCGGAGCCTCAGCAGGTCGGCACGAGAAGCGGAAATATGGCGGCGGCGTAGCGGGAAACGTTTCAGCCACATTGCTTCAATGGGGCAGTTGGTCCAGTACTCCTGCATCTGTGGCGCGTATTGCTGGTCCGAGTCGTTGTAATTCCGCATCCGCTGCCACACCGATAGCGTGCCAAAGATGAACGGAATCTCAGAGGCATGCGGTGCGCCCAGCGCTTCCTTCCCGTGCACCGTGTGCGAGAACTGATATTGATAGCCTGAATTCCCTGCGGCAGTATGCCAGATCAGTTCCTGAACGGTGCCGCAGCGAAATGAACTGGCGGTCGTAAACTGCATCAGCACGGTACCATTCTCAGGATCGGCTTGGGGCTCACTTGCACCGCTCACTCCATACAGTGCCCTGGCACGATCGGCAAGGGGGCCGTAGCGCTGTGAAATCAGCTCGCGGATATCGCTCACCGCGCCGCGTGGCTGCATCTCCTGGGAATCGTTGCCGATCAGCAATGCTACCTTTTGCTGGCGGCCTTCGGAATAGATCTTGGCAGCCGGCTCTGGAAGCACCCAGCCATCCACCGTAATTCCCATTGCTGCTTGTGCACCCTTTTCCATCAACTCAGCGTCGGAGAGTCCGCGCAGATTCGCCAGGGCGTCGTTGGCGGTCAGCCCAACTTGGCGGCGAAGTCCACTCCTCGCTTCTCCGAATCTGCCAGCGACGCTTGCACGCCCACCGGGCCGCTCTGCGCGATTACCCTCACAAACAAGCCTTTGGTCAGGGGCGAGGCTATCAGAGCGTTCACGTCGCTAGCGCCTGCGGATTCGCCGAAGATCGTGACATTCGCAGGGCTCCCGCCGAACTTTGCGATGTTCTCCCGCACCCACCGCAAGGCCAGGATCTGATCGGCCAGCCCATAGTTTCCAGCGCTATGATGTGGCGACTCTTTCGTAAGCCCGGGATGCGCGAAGAAGCCCAGAACGCCCAGCCGGTAATTGACAGTCACCACCACCACGCCATGGCGTGCGAGGGCTTCACCGTTGAACAGGGCTTCTACTCCCGATCCGGCGGTGTTTCCGCCACCGTGGACCCAGACCATTACGGGCACGGCCGATGTCACGGGCGATTTCGGCGTCCACACGTTCAACTGCAAGCAGTCTTCGCTGTGAGGCAACTGATGGTTGTCGTTTTGATTGCACATCGGCCCAAAAGCAGTTGCATCGCGAACACCGGTCCAGGCTTTCGCCGGAAGCGGCTCCCGCCAGCGCAGTTCGCCGACCGGCGGTTGTGCAAACGGGATGTTCTTGAAAACCGCTCCACCATCTGCCGTCAGGCTGCCGCGAAGCTGGCCAGTGCTGATCGTGACGATGGGATTCGTGCCCGCGCCATTTTCGGGCGTCTCCGCGGAGTTCGCTGGGATCAAGGCTTCTCCCAGGCACAGGATGCAAGCCACTATGCCCAATTCTCGAGTGGTTTCATCGGTCATCCTTTCTTCCTGATTACAGACATGGGCGAGGAGTCCAGCCTGATCAGCGCAAAGATCCTAATTGTATATATGCGCGACGCAACCACCAGGGGGCCTACGGTTGCCCCTGGTTCCCGATCCGTTTCAGCACCAGACGATACTCGCGAATCCTGGTATTCTCCCGAGACCCGGAAACCACGATCTCGTTCTCCGTAAACGTCCCTTTCGCCAGGTTGTGGAACGGATTGCCGCCGTTGGCCTTCACCTCAGGGTCATTCTCATCCTCATGCAGGACAAAGAAGTGAATTTGATTTCCGCGAATCACCCCATCGACGATCTTCCAGGTTGGTTCGCCCGGCCGTCCTTCGATGGAGCCGGTAACCGCGTTCCCGTTCTGACGAAGTACGAAGACACTGTCGCCACCCGCGGACCAGCGTCCGGTCAGGTCGGCCAGCAGCGGAATAGAGGCCAGAATGAACAAGAGACCCATTCGAAGCGTCATTTAGAACCCTTTCGTCACTGGCGATATCGTTGATGGCGCGACCGCACCCTACTTTGTAGGTGGAACCGTCAGCATGTGCTGCAACGACTTTTCGTTTTCGAGGCAGACCTCGTCGATCAACTCTATGTCGATCTGAAGCGCCTCCTTTAGGGAAGCAGTCCATGGATGGGTGTACACTTTGGGATCGTCCACGGTGATTTCCACCTCGAGCGTTCCATAGTTCGGGCGGCGCAGCCGCTCGGTCATTTTCCCACTGCTGGTCAGCGGGGCGCCGGCCATGTCGATCCATAGATCGTCTCGGAAACCAGTCGTCTGGATCACCAGGGTGTCGCGCTCCCATTTGGCAGTCGAGTACCCGTTCCACGAGGGGTTCGGATCGTCGGGCAGCGGACGTCCGTCAATGAAAATCTGCCGATACATCGCGTTCACTTCATAGAGCATCACAAGCAACCGCGGCGTGTGCAGGATCTTCGTAAGGTGAGGCATTACCCATGTGCGCGGAGGATTGTCGGGCAGGCAGCGCACGTGGGGATCGTCTTTGCTAAACCTCTTCTTCACGAGTTCGGCCGCCCAGGTTTGATACGGAAGACCACCGGGAAGATCTTTACCGATGTTAAGCGCGAGTGGGGAGCCCCCGATTTCGATGCCGCAGAATTGGCCTGTCGCCGGATTGCACTGATTGATCGTGGCAGCGTGCCATATGCCGGAGAAGTCAGGCTTCCCGTCGGAGAGTCGCGGTGCTGGGGCGGTCAAATTGGGAGTGCCGTCGGCTTTTCTCGGCACGTCGGCCGTGGGGTAGTGCAGCCATTGTCCAAGGCCGGGAGCTGGCGCCCCTGAGACCGCGATAATGAGGAACGCAAGCACGTTGAGGCACCCGTTCCGCTTCTGCCTGTTGATTTTGTCCACACCCCGCATGCGCTCTAAATGTTATCCGATTTCGGCGCTCTCAGGGGAGTCCATTGATAGCGCAGGTGCCGTGTTCTCCCGCACGTCCCGTTCTGGTATCTGGGCACTAAACAAGATTTGGTTCGAGCGCCGAGTGATGCGATCAAATGGCGCGTGGCATCGGCAACTTAGCTCCTATGTAGTCACTGAGGTCCAGCGCCGCGCTATGATGAACGGCCCAAGGTGAGTCCGGCGAGCGCCTCGCGATATTCGTTAGCCAGGCGCTGGCACAGTTCTGCCGCCGAGGGAATATCGTGAATATTCCCAACTCCTTGCCCTGCCGACCACACATCCCTCCAAGCCTTGGCCTCAGCTTCAGAGGAAATGGTCAGCTTTACGGAGGACTGCAAATTGTCCGGATCGACTCCAGCGGCGACGATGCTCGGGCGCAGAAAATTTGCAGGCACGCCACTGATTACCGGTGTGTACACAATGTCTTTGGCAGTGGACGCCAGGATCATCTCTTTGTAGCCGGCCGGTGCAAGGGATTCGCGCGTATTGATGAACCGAGTACCAAGATAAGCGAGGTCGGCGCCCATTAGCAGCGCTGCGGCGATTTGGCGACCGTGCGTGATCGCGCCCGAGAGAATCACGGTCTTGTCGAAGATCTGGCGGATCTCCGCAACAAACGCGAAGGGATTGAGCAGACCAGCATGTGGTGGACGAAGGGAAAAAGGTAGGTGTGCAGATCAACGTCCACGCTGTCTCCACGCCGGCCATGACAGGCGCCATCGATGCGGGCATCACTCGCCTGGTCCATATGCCGAACAAAGACTTCACGGGCCACGAAGATGCAAGGAAAGTCGCTAACACGGGCTCCATCGTGCTAGGGTTGCTCGCGTTTGGCGCGCCGATCATCGACCGTTATTCCGGACCGCCCGCGCAGGTGCAGTTTCCGAAGGACGACTCGCCCCGCTTTCGCGACGGCAAGCCGTGGCCGGAGGCGATCAACGGAGCGAATCGGGACGCTGCCGGTAAAGCCACGGGTACTGAGGCCGGGTTCACTATCGTCAACGCGCGGACCATCTGGGACGCCAGTACACCGTGAAGTAGTGGCCATTATCATCGCGGACCGGATCGAGTTGAAAGGGAACATACACATCTGGGGGCTTATCGATTTCGATTTTGAGACTGGGACCTACCACACCGATGATTTCGTAACCTTCGCCGCTCAGCGTGATGCGCTTTCCGATCACCTGGGGATCGCCAGCAAATCGCCGCCGCCAGAAGCCGTAGGCGAGCACTGCGGTCTTGGGCGCTTTGGGCAGGTCCTCCTCGGCCGTGTAGGTGCGGCCACGGACCACAGCGGCGCCACACAAACGAAAGAAATCCGCGCTGGCGCGCGTGGTCTGAATTTGTTCGGGTGCGGCCTCTCCTGTAAGATTCGAGACATTGAACGCGTAGGCCGAAACATCCTGGAAAGCCTGAGTCTGCTTCCGCCAGAAGTTATATTCGTTGGGCGAGGCGCCGCCGCTGCGTCCGCCCTGCTTAAACAGGTTCTGAAAACATCACGATCTTCTCGGGATCGGAAAAAGCCAGGGGTTTCAACAGGACGGTGTTCACCACCGAAAAAATCGCCGTGTTGGTGCCGATGCCCAACGCCAGCGCCGCGATCACCACGATGGTGAAGCCCGGCGTCTGGAGGAACATGCGGCAAGAATGCTTCAGATCCTGCAGAAAGCTGTCCATGACGGATTTAGACGAAAACGATCACAAACAGTTCCGAAAAGCACGAGTCCGGAGGGGACGTCATCCGGAATGTTGGACTGCGGGTTGGCCTGACATTCCGAGCCGGAAGTCCGGTTCGCGGACATCCGCCGGTAACAGCTGCCGCTTCCACGTCGTGTTCACCGTGCCGCACGAACTCAATGTGCTGGCGCTGGACAACCCGAGAGTGTTTTACGACCCGTTATTCACCGCCAGCGTACAAACATTGTTGAAAGTAGCACGCGATCCCAAACACCTTGGTGCGGAAATCGGTGTGATCAGCATTCTTCACACCTGGGGACAGAACCTGCTTCTCCATCCGCATATTCACTGCGCCATTCCGGCGGGCGGACTGTCTCCAGGCCACAGCCAATCCTGCCATACGCCACGCGGCACGCTATGCGAGCACGCGCCTCACAGCGGCGAGCAACTGCTTCCAAGATCAACGCCTCAAAGTTTGGGAACTGACAGGATTTCGACCACTCGAAAATCATCGTCGTCCGGTCTTCGGATAAAAGCAACCTTGGCCCTGACTCGCGCCGTCGTTGAGAAATGTTTGAGATTCTCCTTGTGAACGCGAGCCATATAGTCTTCCAGTTCTGGCCAGCCCTTCATTATCGTGGGCGGGATCATAGCAATGCTCATCATACGCCGGGGGCTCATATTCGCAGGGTAGGCGGGCAAGTGCGCTAGGTCCACGGCGAGGTTCCGGCACGTGGAAACAGTCTTGGTTGTGGTGCGAATGCAAAAGTCCATTGAGGCGCATTGCTCGTGGGTTTTCCCGAGGCAGTATTTTATCAGCGGCTCTGGAATCCAGACCAGTTGGACGGCGCCGGGGTTAAACTTTCCTCCAGGAAGCTGCACGAAGAGAGATGCCTCAAGTTCGACGCTGTTTTCGGGAGTGGGCTGGGCCACGAGGACTGTGCAGAGCGTCGCGACGGCAGCCAGGCTCCGCAGCCAATAGAGAACGTTCATGAGCGGACTATCGTCAATGACGCGGCGGCCCATTAACCCACCGTGAACCTTATTCCGAATCATGGCTGGGGACCCGGACATATTTCCCCTTGCTGCGCAAGTTTGCGCGCCGACGCAAGAATCCTCGTCCCACGAGGCGTCCCGCGGTGATCGCATCCTTCAGCGCAACATCGCCGTCAATCCCGGAGTGTCCAAGGTTGCGCACCGTGGTGTACCACTCTACAAGTCCTCGCGTGCTAACTGTGCGCCCGACCGGCTTCAAGTCCACCGGGCGCTGTCACACCTACGGCCCCGGCAGATGGCCCAGCCGACCTTCCAGACTCAACCCCAGCGCAAGCAGCGCCCGGTCCGTCGGTCTGCTCTGGCTCACAGAGGCTACATGGTGCAGCCTGGATAACCGGCCTGGTGCGCCGCTATCGAAATGCGCCGAGAATCAGACTGAATCTGAATCGATTTCCGACCCATACTAAGTAACCAGACGTCCGCGAGAGAATCGAATCGGACATCTGACATGGTCCCGAATTCCGTCGAGCGTTACATCAGCCGAGATGGGGTTTCGCCTCGACACGAGGAATCGGCGAAGCCTAGCCCCTTCCCGGTCCCTATCCGGCGAACGAACCGAAACGTCTGGCGAGCCAGCCTCACCGAGAACAATGATTGGAAGACCCGCAACCGAGCGCGGTGCGATTCGTCCGCGAGTTTCGCTCCGAATGCGACCAACTAGGCGTTGCTTACAATGCGCATGTCATGGAGGCAATTCTGACTACCGTCGCCCCCGCTCTCAGTTGGCGCTAAACGGCCGGTGCATTCACCCTCCGCTGTGTTCTGAATGATCGCGACGCGAAGTTGTGCGGCTGTGGAATGTGCCGGCGGTTGCCCCGAACAGCACGTGAGGGAGAGATGTGAAAAAAGTCGGGCGGGGTAAGCCCCCGCCCAATTCACCGACCAATTGTGGACTGAAATTTTACCGCGCCGACCCCTCGTCCTGAAACCAGATTCCCGAGCTGCCCAACACCGTGGGGAACGAAATCGGATGCGCGCCATTGTCGAGCATCGTTACTTGTAGCGCCGAGGCATTGCTCGGATTGTAGGAGATTTGGCTCCAGGTAGAGGCCAGGCAGTTCGAGAAATAATCGGACACATAGTTTGCCAGGTTAGCCAGGCCGCCGTTCACTCCGGGCCGTTCGACTACCCACTCTGCGCTGTTGCCGACCAATGCCGTTCCGGCAGGCGCCGTGAACCCAAGCGTTACTGCTTTATTCGTGGAGTAATTCGCGATGTACGCATAGCCCTGTGTTGCGGTCGTGTTCCAGACTTCGATGAAAAGATCGTCACCGGGCGCGATGGGAAAGTTGCTGATCCGCACGGCGTTGTTGGGGAACCATTCATACCACGCTGAGTAGTCGGTCGCAGTACCCGACGCGCCGCAGTAGGCATCGGACGAGGTTCCAGCTTGCAGCACATCCTTCGAATTCCAGCCGTCGATACCGACCCAGGTGGAAGAATAAACCCATGAGCCGGTACATACGCCGTAAGGTTGGGTGGCCACTGGAACCACGTAGTCCGCGTTGACGAAGTGGAACGAAGTTGTATGTTCGTAGGTTGTGGCGTTTCCGAAATCCACAACTCCGCTCCAGTTGTTGGAGGTTCCCGCAGCGTCCGCCACCTGCCGTGCCGGGCCGTGAGAGATACGGGTTTGTTCGAGTCGCGGAGCAATGCGTTCCTTGGATGCGGCCATTGCTCTCTTCCAGGATGCATAAGCGGCTGGCTCCATCATCTCGTCCGGTTTGGGCGGGAAACCGTACAGCGCAAGCTCGTCTTCTGAGGCCGTCAAATGGTCGAAACCCTCGGGCGGAAGGCCGGCCGTGGTGACTCCGGGCAGGTTGGTTTCCAGCCGATTCCGTTCCTCCTGGGCAGTGGCGACTCCCGAAGTTAGGCAAGCGGTCAGGGCGGCGATCGTCAGCAGGCTCTTTTTCATTGTCATTCTCCTCTTCTGGTTTGGAGAGCATTTCCTGCTCTCACCCGGACATGCGCAGCCGGGAAGAAGAAGGGGCAATCGCAGCGTTGAAATTGTTTTGTTTGGGCAGGCGACCGGTGACCTGCGTCCCCACATGACGAATCGAGGGGGACGGCCCCCTCTTTCGTCGCTATAGTCAGTTACGGAAACCCCGCGATTTTAGCGAATGCTGGCCCGAGAAGCCAATTGGGTTCCGGCCGGGACCCGCTTACCGAACTCGTAATCGGAATATTCGATGGTCAGATCGGCAAGGCCTGCGGAAGGGCCGCACGTTCCGCCTCTACAGCCAATTGCCCATGAGAAAGAATGGCGCCCAAAAGAAAGGATGAGAATAAGGCGCCTGAGGAAGAGCGTTGAACCGCGGGCTACCGGCTAGGTCGGGATCTGCCAGTGGCTCGATTCTCCTTGCGGGGAAAGAAGCTTTGGCGGCCGTGACGAGCCCACTTCCCGCAGGGGCGCTTGTCGACGCTGAACCTCGGAGCAATTCCAGTTGCGCTTGACGCAGGGCTTCAACCTTGGTTATGCCGGACGCCCCCTCGCGGATTCTATAGAATGCCTTCATAAGCAGACTGGTGCTGGAGTCAGCTACGGGCCACAAGCTGGCGATCACCGCTTTGGCTCCCCGGCGCTGGGCGAGTACGCCAAGGCCCTCTACTTCACTGCCAGTTGCTCCCTCCTCTCCGACGCCGGTATTGCATGCTGATAAGGTCAAAAGTTGTAGTCCGCCAAAAACGCTTGGTTGATTCTTTACGTCGGCCAGAGTGAGATGGCTGCCATCGCCCAGCAGAAGAAAAGACTCCAGTTCGTTGCCGGGGATGAATCGAAAATGACTGGCGATATGCAGGACCGGGTAGTGCTTGAGCGAAGCAGCGCGCAGGGATGCTTTGGTGAAGTTCTCATCCAGGCTGATCTCGCCGTGCAAAACTCCGTGGGCGCCTTCGTGATCGGAGATGATGCCTCTGAGCTCGTCGGCGACGAAAGGCAGCGCCGGTTCGCCGGGGTGGTCTTTGGTTACGCCGAATCCGGCACCCGTCCACTCCGGACTCGGACGATCCTTAAACCTCGCATAGCTTGCCGGTGTGAATACGGCCAAGTCGTACTGCTCGACGAAATACTTCTGGCCATCGTAGAGCGCGGCTAAAGGCAGGTACCGGAGACCGGCATCCAACGCCCACATAATGGTGTTGGCATGAGCGGCCTGCAGGTCTTCCGCCATCGGGCGAATCAATATGTCGTATAGCTCCTTTCCCGCGGCGCGCGGGTCGTAATTCGGATCCTGGACCAGCTCCCGAAACTCAAATACCTTTTTCGACAGTTCCGCATCGCCTATTGGATACTCGTATGCTTTCTGGACGTCGGAGGTGATCAGGATTTCGCGATATTTCTCCTTGCCCACCAGAGTGTAAACAATGACGGTTCCACCCGGCAGGTCGCGAAGATCCTCCGTCAAAGCCTGCGTGTCTTGCAGTTGCTCAACCCTGCCGGCCGGCGCCGACGCGGCCTCGAAGTTCTTGACCAATCCGTCCAGGAACCGCTGGTAAGCCCGACTTCCAACTTCCAGGTCGCGTTCCAACCCCTCAAGCTGTTGGGTTTCCGCCGGAGTCAAGCTGGGCTTTGCTATGAGTGTGGCGCGAGCTGTTCCGACGGCGACGAGGCGGTTTTCGATCTCCCGATAGCCCGCCTCCGCTTCTGCTTCGCGCGGCGAAAATGTGACTTCCTGTAGTGCGGCGTCCGTGTCTTCGCCGCGCAGAAAATCGATGAATTCACGTTCCTTGAGCAGGTCCATGACCTGTTCGGCTTCGGCCAGACGGCCCTGAGAGACCAATAGATCCGCAAGCTCGCGATAGGTTGCGGCGTTGGCAGCGAGGAAATCGCGCCGCGCATTCACTCCCAACGGAGCTACATTCGCCCGGAGCCCTTGAATGATATTGACCGCCTGCTTGCCAAAGAATATCGCGGCGGGCGCTTGACCAATCGCTTCATAAGCACGCATCAGAACGTCGAGAACGCGTCCCTGTTCTGGCAATTGGCTGGTTTCGCGAATCATGGGCAGGGCGCGCGTGGCTTCTGTTATAGCGAGCTGTGGCTGGCTTGCGGCCAAGTAAGTGGAGCTAAGGTTCGATAACGCGAGAGCCTCGCCGGCTCGGGATTTGAGTTCGCGGTGGATGGCCAACGATTTTTCCAACGTGGATTGCGCGTCGGCGAACTGGTTTGCGGCGCTATAAGCCAGCGCAAGCGCGCTGAGGACACTGGCTTCGGCTTGCCGGTCGTGCAGCTCCTGTGCCATTTTCAGCGACTCCGACATCGCCACGATGCCTTCTTGGAAACGCCCCTGTTCGCGATAACACGCTCCCATGCCGTCCAGCGCACCAGCCTCGCCGGGTTTGTCGTGTAAGTCGCGACTTTCCTGGAGAGCAGCTTGATATTGCTCGAGCGCCTTGTCTAACTCGCCGAGCAGACGGAATGAGTAAGCGAGTTCCTCGCGCGCCACCATTTCGAGTCTTCGATCACCGGCGAGCGACGACAAGCGCACGCTCTCTTGGAGGGAAACCAGGGCCGAAGCATAGTCACCTTCCTGCTGATAAACGTATCCGATGCTCTCGCGCAACTCGCGGAGTGCTTCTTGATTGTCGGAATTCTGGGCTACTTTCAACGCTTCCTGGAGGTAATTCATGGCTGTTTCAAACTGCCCCAGGTACTGGTAGCACAAACCAAGATCGGCAAGCGGGTCTTCGGTAGCCGCGGTTAGTTTCAAATCACGGTAGAGGGTCAGAGCGCGATTCAGGGGTTCGTTTTCTTCCTGCCCCACCGGCACGGTCACGGACTCTCACCGGGAGAGTACATCGCCGACATCAATCAACGGCTAATTGATGCGGTAAGAAACAAAGAACTGGCTTGGCCCGAGATGGTGAAGCTGCACTCCGTTTAAGTGTCCCAGGCAGCATTAGGGAAAACGCCGCGCGCCGTCGTCTCAGCCTGGGAAGTTCAGCTCGATCGTGACGCCGTTCGGGTCTTCCAGGAAAAGCTGCGCAAGGTTCATGCTGGGCACCAGCCTTTCGCGGAAGGCGCAGCCGGCGGCGTTGAAGCGGGCCTTCATGCCGGCCAGATCCTGCGCGACAAAGGCGATGTGGTCGATGCTGCCGGTCTCATCAGCCTCCTCCAGAGCCTTCTCGCCGAGATAGTCGATCAGCGGCTGCGGGTTGACGCGGTCGATGCCCACCACATGCACGACCGCTTGGTCGCCGTTATACAGCCAAATGCCCGGGAACTTGAATTCTGGCCGTGGCCCGGCCCGCAGCCCCAACACATCCGTGTAGAAACGCTCGGTCTCCGGGAGCCTGGTGGTGCGGATGGAGTAGTGGTCGAGCTTACCGAGCGACATCTTCAGCTCCCTTCTCTGGACCGTTGTTTGCCAAGCAGACTTACGCCGGGGGCTACCGCCCTCCGGCGCTCTCCTCTAATAATACAGCCACGCGGAATCTAAGTCGGGTTAATTCTCAATATCCGTATCGCGTGATCTAGGCGCAACACACCAGGGGATGGCAGGAGACGGTAACCGAGATCCTAACCGACCGGTGAATTCTTCTTTTATCCGCACTTTCGGTGCCGATCAGGGGGCCATCGCGTGGTAGGGCAGCATTCGTGCGCGGAGTAGCTGGAATCCGGCGCGGCCATACATTTGGCGCTTGATGGCCTTCAGCCGGTTGATCTGTCCTTCGGTCTGGCCGCTGCTCCAAGGAGTTTCTTTCATTTTGATCGGAGCAATGCCGGGCACGGAATGGGTGGGCGGCGATTGAAGACGGTCCTATCAGACACTCAACGACGGGATCCCTCATGGCTGGTTCACGATCGCTTTGATAAATCGCTCGGCTGAACGGTTCACTACATGCTTTGCGTCGGCGACGACCGTCCTCTTCGGAAAAGCTCCGTACACGCGATCGAATTTGTAAGGATCGAGTCTGCTTACGATTTGCCGGATCGCTTGTGCCCCTAGAGGAATGTAGTTCGGATAACTGTACATGAACGACACCCAACCCGTGTTCATGCACACCTGCGGCTGGTCTCCTGACAGCAATACGGCTTTTCCAGCGGCCCCTCCCGGCCAATACAGAACTTGGTAGCCGTCGAAATGGCCGGGGGTATGAATCAGGATCAAGTCAGCGAGCAGTCTCGTGCTATCGCCCGACCAGTGCTGAATATTGGCATGGGGTCGCATCACCCATTGCTCGTCGGCTGAATGAAGATAAATGGGCGCGTTGTCGAATGTCAGGCTCCACTCCACCATGGTCGTGTAATAGTGCGGATGCGATATTGCGATAGCTGCAACACCGCCAAGTTCGCGGACCGCGTCGATGGTAGGCCGGTCCACAAGGGCCAGGCAATCCCAGAGCACGTTACCTTCCGGCGTTCGAATCAGGAACGCGCGCTCGCCAATCGCGAAGTGAGGCTCGGTGTGGATGGAGTACAGATTCGTTTCCTGTTTTTCGATGATGTTGCGGTGTCTTTGGGAGAGTTTATCGAGGCTCGTCCATTGTTGCCCGTCGAGACCGACGAATTGGCGGGAGTCCGTGCAAATCGGACACTCCGGCGGCGGTTCGGCGGATGGAGGGAATTGCGCACCGCACGTCAAACAAATAAATGCCGTACTCATCAGTAGCAGCTTAACGCACTGGCTCGCTAGTCAAGGTGAGCGAACCACGCAAACGCAAAAGAGAATCCTTGCGGCTTACGATTAGTGATCTACTATAAGGATGTCGCGCCTTCCTCGCAAGGCAGCAAAGTCGAGAAGCAGTTATTTCCCGGCCAAGCCAAGATGAAACGCGAGGAGCGTCGCTGGGAGCTAACGGAGTGCATGGGGACTTGCCAATCCGCCAGATCGACCCTAGCGCGACGGAATAGCCGCGCCCACCACGCGAGAAGTTCGCGCTAATTTATGGGGTACTACCAAATGACGGTCAACCCTAGTGGTGCGGCGCTCGGAGCGGAAATTCAGAATGTCGAGCTGACGAGCTTGAGCGATAGGGACTTCGACGAGATCCACGGCATATGGCTCGAGTATCTCGTCGTTCGGTTTCGTCGTCAGCAACTTACCATCGAAGACCTCATTGCATTCAGCCGCCGCTTCGGCGAACTCGATTGGGCGCCTGTGCAGGAGACGGGCCGCCGCTTTGTAGAAGGCCATCCGGAAGTCTATATCGTCTCCAACGTGATTGAAAACGGGGTGCCGATCGGCAGCCTCGGCGCGGGCGAAGCGGCGTGGCACACCGACATGTCTTACCAGGAGCATCCGCCCAAGGCCAGCATGTTGTATGCGGTGGAGATTCCTCCGGCTGGAGGCGACACGCACTTCTGCAACATGTATCGTGCGTATGAGTGCTTGCCGGATGCGTTGAAAGAGCGGATTTCGGGTCTCGTTCTTAAGCATGACGCCACCTATAATAGCGGCGGCTATGTGCGTCAGGGGCTGGCTGCAACCGATGATCCCGCCTCATCTCCGGGCGTGTATCACGCACTAGTCCGCACCCATCCGGAGACTGGCCGGCGCGCGTTGTATCTGGGCCGGCGACGGAACGCCTACGTCGCCGGATTGCCGCTGGCGGAGTCCGAAGCGTTGCTCGATGAGCTGTGGTCTCATGCGACACGAAACGACACGGCGTGGAAAAACGAATGGCGGCCTGGCGACCTGGTCCTCTGGGACAACCGTTGCACCATGCATCGGCGCGATGCGTTCGATCCAAACTCGCGCCGGATACTGTACCGCACCCAAATCAAGAGCGCGCCGAGCAGACCGATGTGAGGATCAGTGCTCCCCGAGTTGTTCTCGCACTGCTGTGCATCCTGTACTTGATCCTGTTCGTGACCCGCGTGAACATCGCCACGGCGGCCCCGCTGATCAAAGCTGAACTCAGGCTGAGTAATACCCAGCTGGGACTGGCATTTTCGGCCTTCGCGATTCCCTACGCCCTGTTTCAGCTCATCGGTGGCTGGATCGGCGATAAGCTCGGACCGCGCCTGACACTATCCGCCTGCTGCGCGCTGGTGGGGCTCTCTACGATGCTCACGGGCGGGGCGAGCGGGTTCGTGTCCCTCGTCGCGTTGCGTGCGGCTCTGGGCTTCGCTCAGGGCGCCACCTTCCCCACCGCTACACGGGCGATGTCCGCTTGGATTCCGGTTCCGGATTGGGGCTTTGCACAAGGGATCACGCATTCATTTGGCCGCATAGGAAATGCTGTCACACCACCGCTGATGGCAGCCTTGCTTCTGTTTGTCTCCTGGCGACGCTCCTTCGTGATTCTCGGATTGGCGAGCCTGGCTTGGCTTCTGCTTTGGGTCTGGTATTTTCGGAACGATCCACGTCGGCATCCCGCGATCACGCCAGCGGACCTGGCGGCGCTCCCCGAAGCCGCGACGAGCAGCCGGACGGCGATCCCGTGGCTGCGGCTCGCGGGGCGCATCCTGCCGGTGACGATGGTTGACTTCTGCTACGGCTGGACGCTGTGGCTGTTTTTGACTTGGATTCCCGCGTTCTTCTTCGAGGACTATCATCTGAACCTGCAGTCCTCCGCGATGTTCTCCGCCGGCGTGCTCTTTGCGGGCGTAATTGGCGATACCGCGGGCGGTGTGCTGACCGATCGCCTGCTTCGCAAAACCGGTAGTTTGCTAGTAGCACGGCGCTCCGTGATCGTGGCGGGATTTCTGGGCGCGTTCCTCTTCCTGTTTCCGGTGGTTCTACTTCATAATCTGGCGACAGCCGCGGTGTGTCTTTCACTAGCGTTCTTTTTCGCGGAACTGATCGTCGCGCCCATCTGGGCTGTGCCCATGGACATCGCTCCTCGCTACGCCGGCTCCGCCAGCGGCATGATGAACTTTGGTTTTGGCCTGGCAGGCTTGGTCTCGCCGTCTAGTTTTGGTTACCTGGTGGACTGCACGGGAAGTTGGGTTTTCCCATTCGTGTGCTCGATACTGTTGCTGCTGATTGGGGCAGTGCTTGCGTCTCGTCTACGGCCTGATATCGGGTTTCGTGAGGACAATAATGTTGTTGGAGCTAGACCGTAGAGTACTGGTACTCTTTACCCCTTCAGCATCAAGATCACTCAAAAACTTCTCGCGGACTCTGACGTTCTGGAAAATATCTGCGCCGAAAATGAGAAAATGTTGTACACATCGGCCGAAACTAAGTCATGCATTTAACGGGCAAGCGCTTCGCAACGCGGTTGAGGGCGACCGGATCGAGCTCGACCACATCCACGATGCGGTTGTTTTCGATAATGACGTCGTAGGGGCCAGAAGCGGGCGGTGCCGCTGTCATCAACGACCATCGCATTGCGGATTGCCAAGCGGGGCCGAAGCTGTGCCGTGCTGTGTTAGGATAAATGTCTTTCAGTGGGACAGGGACTGGTTAGGACCGCAGCGCCGTATGACGTCAACTCGCAAAAGCTGGCTCTTCCCCCTACTTTTGGCCTGTTTCTCGCTGCCTGGCGCGGCGCAGCCAGTTCCTTTGCAGAACGGCCGTCAGGTCGAGCTGGCGAATCCACAAGAGGCGTGGTGGTTCTACCGGCCCGAACGCGTCGAAACCGAAAAACCCGAGGAACTCCTGGAGATCCTCGGAATCAAAAAAGGGGACGTGGTCGCGGATGTTGGCGCAGGACCAGGGTTCTTTTCGCTCCGTGCTGCCCAGCACGTGGGACCGACGGGGAAGGTTTTCGCGGTGGATGTCCAGCAGGAAATGATTGATGGGCTGCAACGGATGGCCCACAAATCCGGTTTGGAAAATGTCGTTCCGATCCTTGGATCTCCCGATGATCCCAGGCTTCCCGCAAACAGCGTTGACGCGGTCCTGATCATCATTTCGTATCATGAATTTTCTCATCCCGCCGAGATGATGCATCACATATACACAGCGATGAAACAGGATGCGCACATGCTGATCGTCGAATATAAGGCTGAAGATACGAACTCACACGTATCTCCGGCCCACAAAATGAGAGCGACAGATATCCTAAGGGAAATTTCAGGCTTTGGTTTCATGCTAGATAAAGTCATCGACACGATTCCCACACAGCATGTTTTTGTTTTCAAGAAAGACAATCGACTCAATTAAAGAGGGAGGCTCCATATGTCGAAGCGATTCGCGATTACAGCCTGCATGGCTGTTTTATCTTCGGTTTTACCGGCGATAGCGCAGGACGCCGAAGTCGGAAAGGAATATCAGATCACGATCGAGTCTGAACAAGACAATCAATACACTGGCCCGTACGGAGAGGCAAAAATCGGTTCAATCTTCGTCCTGGTCCCTAACGCCAAAAAGGCGGAGAAGTACCAGGTAAAAATCACGGATATAAAGCCGAACCAATACACCAACAATAAGCAGGCTTCTTGCACCTTCGAGCAAATTGGCGGAGACCGAAAGGGCAACTGCCTGGGTGCGCCCTAAACTCTGCGTGTGCCAATCACGAGGGCCGATTCCAGCTAACGACTGACGGTACCTGCGTACTCATACCCGATCCTGCTTGCCGTGACCGAGACGCGTCATGCTGACGGGTATCGGGAACTCCGTACGGAATCAGGGGAGTAGGGCCCTCTTTGATGTGGTGCTCGAAGATGTCCTTTTTCCTCGGCGGCTACCTTCCTTCTCGCCGCGCAGCGACGATCGACCCAGTCGCCGCGCTCCGCTACGATGGGCGCCAATGACTATTTCGACTTTTGGGCGAACAACGGTCTGAAAACGAGGCAGTTTGTTACGCCCGACGAGCGGGCGGCCATGGATCACTGCGAAACCGAATACGAACGGGCGCACAATCTGGTCAGCGGAGCGCAGCAGAATAGCGGACGATAATGATGCTATGAAAGCGCTGCAGCGGGGTTTTGCGTAAACTGCGAGCAAACCCCCTGGAATTGGAGGTGCTGCAGCAATATGGAACAGTTTATCGGATGCGATGCTCACAAGAAGTTTTCCGTGTTCGTCGCAGTGAATGAAAGAGGGCAGGCCGGCGAAGCGGCGCGCGTGGCGCACGATCGTGAGCTTTACCGCGAGTTTCTCGCGCGACTTCCTCCTCCACTCAGCAATCGCGGTGGAAGCCAGCGGCAGCTACAGTTGGCTGGTGGATGAGATGGAACGGTCAGGCCACCGCCCGAAGCTGTGCAATCCGATCGAGGCCAAGCGGCGCATGGCGTTGACTAAGAAGAACGACAAGCTAGACGCGAGAGGGCTCGCGATCTTTGCTCCGAAATGGCACTCTCCCTGAAGTGTGGATTCCGCCGAGCGAACTCCGCGATCAACGTGAGTTGCTGCGCCTCCGCATCTTCCTTGTTCACTTGCGCACGCGAGTTAAGAATCGCATTCATGGCACTCTCGCGCGTTGGTGGGTTGCACCGTGCCTGAAAGACATTCTCGACTCGTTGGACGATGAGAAGTTCTCCGCAGCCGCGTGGTCAGCTCTCTCGCTTGACGACGAGGGGCCAAGGGGCGGAGCGGGTGACAAGGGATAACTCGGAAGCGTGGTACTGGCGGAAGCTGAAATTTTGGCGAGTGTGGCGTTTTGCAATAAGAGCGTGAACGACGAATCGAGCAAAATGGTGGTCTCCAACAATCTGCCGCGCCCCCTCCCCAAAGTGGGGGCACAGATGGCTTGCTTAGCCGCTCGCCGTCGAGTTTTGGCACGGCTGGGCTCGTTTCGGTGCTGGGGAGATGGTATCTGTAGAGCTCCCGATACTGGACAGTTCCAATGACACGATAGAGTTTTACATAATCCGCAGGAGACAGTCATGCGGCTTAGTTTGGACTGGGCAGAGATGGCACACGAGGAAGGGCTGGCTCCCCAGTGCTGGTTCTGAATAAGGTTCACGGTTTGATGCTTTTGGCGGGTGGGCTATGAACCTTATTCCGAATCAGCACCGGGCCCCCAGAACGGTTGCCAGAGCTAGTGCAGTAGAGCGCCTTAATTCAGCGGGGGATCCGCATTGCGCCGCCATATTCTCAAACTCGGCTCAAGTCACGGCGCGATGTAGATGGTGACGTTGCTCTGATTCAGGGGAAACGCGCCGACCTCCAAAGTAATCGGCTGAGCGCCGCCGCCCATGATCGACGTGGGAACGCCAATATTGAGTTGTGTGAGTCCGACAAAACCGGGTGCATCGCCCGCATACAAAACTACGGCGTTCTGACTGCTGATAGTCGCGAGCACCGGCAATTTCACCAGAGGCGGCGTGTCCGACGGCATCGATCCGTCCAATGCGGGTGGCACAGTTTGTCCCATTCCTGTGCCGTACAACACGACAATGGATCCTTTCGCCGCCGGGTTGGTCTCCGAATTCAGCGTGCCGTCCTCATTAGACGCGATGGCCGGTCCCGAGGGCTGATTGCTCATGGTGAAGACCGCGGGATTTGCAGGCTGCACCTCGACGGACGCCTGAATTGTGACGCCGTTGAAAGTGAGCGAGACCGGCACCTGCGATTGTCCGTCCAGTTCAAACGGCGCCTGCGCGATGATCTGGCCCGAGGACACGGAAATCAGCGGTGTTGGCGTATTGCTGAACAGAATTTTGGTGCCGCCCGCGCTGGTACTGAGTGCACCGCTCGCGCTGAAGTTGACGGACACCGGCTCAGACGGCCCCATACACACACCACGGATGCGCAGCAATTCACCCGGCGCGATCGGCGCTTCTATGGGCGGAGCGGGCGGCTCGCCAATCAAGTTGACTAGATTTGCTGGCGCTGCGCTTTGGATTCCTGTTCGGCCAAAATACGGCGTGGGTGGTTCGCTCGCGGGCGCGGGCGTCGGCGTGCCGATCCAGACCGTGTTTTGCGTGGCATCAGCGACGTAGAGATTGGCCTTCGCGTCGAACGCCAAACCCGTCGGGTCGCGGAGCGTCGCGCCGCCGTCTACAGAAAGCGCGCAATTGTGACTGACACGTTCGATCACGCCCTTGCCCGCATCGGCGACATAGATTGATCCTGCCGAATCCAGCGCTACCGCAGAGGCTGCGCCAACCTCCTCGATACTGCTTGTGAAACCGGGGGCGGCCGAGAAAGTAAATTCGCCGGTGCCGGCTACTGGTGAGATCGCGCCGCTCAACCCAGACAGCCGCTCGACACTGGTTCCGGATGAAAAGAACAGATCGCCTGCAGAGTCCATGGCCATTGATCCCATCGCGCCATTGGCCCACAATGTGTCGATCGTGCCGCTCGCGCCGATCTTTCGTAACGCGGAGTTTCCGGCGTCAGTGACGAAGACGTTCCCGGCGCCGTCTACGAAGACTCCTTGCGGCTGCGAGAAGCCCTCGCCTATGGTAGATTGCGTTCCATCCGGCGCGATCTTGAGGACGCGATTCTTGCCTGTATCGGCGACGAAGATGTCACCTGCTGAATCAATCGTGACGCCCTGGGGATTGCTTAAGAAGCCCGGCTGATCGGGCGAACATGCGGGGTCTTGATTGTAGTCGGGACTACCGTCGCCGACCACGGTCTTGACGATTCCAGTGGTGTCGACGCGCCGGATCCGGTTGTTGTTCGTGTCGGCGATATACAAATTTCCCTGTTGGTCGAACGCGATCGCGTGCGGCGACGCGAAGGTGGCAGCCGAGGCAGGACCTCCATCGCCGGTGTAGAGATTGGGACCCGCGCCTGCGATGGTGCTGATCTTGCCTGCGGGGGTTGCTTCTTGTAAGCGGTTCGCCAGCAGATTCACGAAGAACACGTTGGCATTTGCATCGGCCTTCATTCCGGCGGCGCGAACCGTGGCCATCAGTGCGTTGCCGCATGCTTCGGTGAACGCCGGTTGGCTTGCGGTTTCGATGCCCGCGAAGGCGTGAATGATGCCATCGGGCGTGATCCGGCGCACGCGCGGCGTAGCCACAAAGACGTCGCCTAACAGATCGGTGGCGACAGAATACGCGGTGATGGACGACTGCGTGGCCGGAATTTCATCCTGGCTCGGAATGCCGGTCGGGAGCGAGGGATTGCCCGCGATGCGCGTGAGCACTCTGTGTGTGTCGATCTTTGCGACGCGCTGCCCGTCGGCGACGTAGAGATTCCCGGCGGAATCGAATGCAAGATCGGCCGGTTGCCTTAGCTGTGCCTGCAGCGCGGAGCCGCCTTCGCCCGCGTAGCCGGGAGTGCCTGTTCCCGCGAAGGTTGAGATGACGCCGGTGGTAGTGATCACCCGAACGACGGCATTGGTCGGCTCGGCCACGTAGACTTGATCTTGTGCATCCACCGCCAAACCCCCTACGCCGTTTTCGGTGATGAACAACGAAATCGATCCGTCCGCGGCGATGCGCCGGATTTGCGCCTGGTCCTGGCTGAAATACAAATTACCCCGGCTGTCGATCGCGAGGCCACCGACAAAGTTAACCTGAGCCGACGTGGCGCGTCCCCCATCGCCGGTGTCACCAGCGGTTCCGGTGCCCGCGATGGTGGTGATCACGCCCTGCGTATCAATCTTGCGGATGCGCGCGACCTCGCCCACATAGAGATTGCCGGAGGCATCACGCGCCACGGCCGTCGGGCCCTGGAAAGCGCCGTAGTAGGCCGGTCCGCCGTCGCCTGTGATGGTGGAGGTATCGATACCGGCGAAGCGCGTCAGCCCACTGCTCAAGAAGGACTGAGCACTGATGGCGTAGGGGAGAACGAATACGAGAATGCTCACGCCGCTACGCATTTCATCTGCAAAGTAGCACGAATTCGCGCACCAGGCCGCCTGCGCTAGGATGATTGCCGTGGAGCGACACGATCCGCCGTCCGGCGCGCCGGAACAGCCGGCCCCCCGTACCTTGGACGGCCTTCAAAGATGATGAACAGCTGCAGAAGCGCATCTGCGATCTGGGAGTGGTGAGTTCCTGGGCACGTCGGCCTCAGTTCTGATATTACCGATCGTAAACAAGCAGAAGAGGCCCTGAGAGAAAGCGAGCAGTACCACTTCGACATCGGCACAGGTCAGATGGCGGCAGGTGCGCCCACAAGTTCAGACGATAGCCCAATGTTCACGCGGCCTTCTGGTCGCGCGGTACTTTTGGGGACGACTATAGATCCCGCCCTATACCATGCCCCATACCCGAAAAGGCCGATTGGCGTCGATAGGTTCCGAACTGGCCGAGATCCCGCGCGGCGGCATGGCGGGCTGAGTTCGTGCTTATGCAACCGCCTTATGCTGTAGTGCTACCGGCGGCGCCTACACCGGCGGCGCCTACCCGTTGACCCGTTTTGCCCGGCGAAGAATGGAGAGATGATCGGGGTGTCCAGGAACGGTATTTTGAGCGGTGCACAGGGACGTTAAAACGATTCCCAACTGAAATTCCGGTGTCCGTAGGCAACGGCAGTTCCTAACTAATCCCGAGACCTTTACGCCGCCGAACCGGACTTCCACTTCTGATCCGATCGGCATGGGACCAATCGAGGTTACGCGAAGGCCAATCGCAGAAATATCGAGTACCCTCACGGCAGCTATATCTCCCGTGCTCTTGAGCACTGAGAATTCGTTGATCGGATATCTCGGCTCTGCCCGTCGTTCCCGTGAACATCGCTCTTCAACCCGAGACATGTTCAAAGTATTGAGGCGATTGGGATGCCGTGCAATGGTAAGTTCGTACTCCAGCCATGTGACCTTGGTTTACGAATCGAAGAGCACTCGACGGTTTACGAATCGAAGAGCACTCGACTGCGGCGGGCGTTTTATCGCACGCCGAAGTGGCTTACGCGGCGCGGCGCGTGGGCTTGACCCCGAGCTTGCTCTCCAGCACGTTGACTCGGGTCTGAAGATCCGCAATTTGCCGTGCATAAGGGGCTTTGGCGAGCTCGTCGGCAATCCCGGTTCCTGGTTCACCGATCCTGTCACGTACGCTAGCAGTCGCAACCACTTAACGCATGGCGTCCGATTCCTTGCAGTTTCCCAAAGCATCGACACTGACGAATCGAACCCAACCTCTCGCCTGTTGCTCCACATCCTTGCATCCGTGGCGGAGTTTGAACGCGAACTAATCCGGGAGCGAGTACGAGCCGGAATCAAGAGTGCCAAGTACAGGGGCAAGCAGGTAGGCAGACGCCGGGTCGTCTTCGACCGCAGCAAAACCAGTGCGATGCACGACGCTGGAGCAACTCTCCGACAGATCGCATCGGCCCTGGGGGTTGGCAAAGGAACGATCCAACGTTTCTTGGCCCAAAACTCTACGGGGATTACGAGATTTTCTTGGACCACTCTGTCAGTTTGTGGGACACCACGCCGGATACAATTTTAGCCGCAGGGCAACGGGGGTGGGTCGTGCTAAATCCTGGTTGAGCTACCACAGCGGTTGAATGCGGACGCCGAGAAAGGGGAGAACAATCGCTACGAGTATGCCCGCTCCGATGCGGAGGACGTGGAGTTTCCAGCGGTCAGCAGGATCGGCGGCACGTATATACTCGGGTGGCCACCCCCATTGAGGACGAAATGCATCAAGGACCATCTGTGAGCGTTCACTCATAAACATTTTTCCTTTTCCCTTTTCGATCCTAACGCAAAAAACGGCCCGGATTGTTCACGGGCCGTGACTGGTGGCGGACGCTGAAAAGTCGGTTGCCGCAGTCCTGTTGGCGTCCGCCGTAGCGATTGGATCAACCAGCTTTTAGCGGACTACCCGGGCGGACTATTAGACAGCGGAGAATTCTCTTCAGACGGATCCTCGATGGCCGACACCAACTTCAAGTCCGTTGACGATTACATTGCCGCCCAACCCGAGGCCGTGCAGGGCATCTTGAGGCGCGTGCGCAACGCGATCCGCAAGGCCGCACCAGGAGCGAGCGAAGTGATCTCGTACAGGATGCCCGCGTATATACTGCATGGCCATCGCTTGCTGTATTTTGCAGTGTGGAAACGGCACTACTCGATTTACGCAGCGACTAAGCAGGTGGTGGCGGCGTTCCAGGCCGAGCTTGCGGCCTACAAGATCGACAAGGGCACCATCCGCTTCCCGCTGTCGGAACCCGTCCCCGTGAAATTGATTGAACGGATCACGAAATTTCGTGCGAAGGACGTCGCGGAACGCGATGGGTAGCTTTGCGCAGGGTTGCCGGAACGCGAGATAATTGCTGCGTGCAGATTGCTCCGCGCGGAATAATCGATCAAAGCAAGGCTACTGCCTGCGTCCGCCGGGCGGAGCGGGCCCTCGCACCCGAGGTCATCCACATCAGGCATACCTTCACACCGGATTGGACCGGCGAGGAGTCCCTGTTCTTTCGCATTCTTCTGAGCGATGCGGCAAGCGCCCCCAACAAGCTGCGCCAGACGACGCAAAAAATCGAGGCGAAGATCCTGGCCGAGATCAAGGCCGACGAACTTGGAGTGCTGACCTACTTCAATTACAGAAGCAAAGCGGAGCAGGCAAAGTTGCGCGATGCAATATGGGACTAGGCGATGCCGCTCGCGCAGGATTTGCTCGAGCAAGCTCGGCATCTTGCAAATCGCGAGCCCAAGCGACCCAAGCAGGCCAGCTTGAGAAGGGCTGTCTCCAGAGCCTATTACGCGCTATTTCATCTTCTAACGGCCGCCGCGGGCTAACGGGAGGACGTCGCGTCAACGGAGCGAGTTGGCGCGGGCGTTCACGCATTCCGCCATGAATGAAGCGTGCAAGCGAACCAACAACAATGCGTTTCCGAGTGCGAATCCGATCCACGTTCGACGTTTGAAGCGAATCGCAAACATTTTCATCCGGCTACAACAGCAGCGCGAGACAGCGGACTACGACAACTCTATACGGTGGAGCCGAACTGAGGCTCTAACGCTGATCGATATGGTCCAGGAGGCCTTCGATCTTTGGGGTGAAATTCGTGAGGAAGAGATCGCGGAGGATTTCCTGCTTGAGCTTTTGGTGCAGAAGCGGCGGGGAAGTTGAGAATTGCGACCCGAGGCCCCCGTTAGCTGGTAAGTAATAACATGCCTTGTCGTCTGCAAAAGGCGCGCGGAAGTGCGTGAGGTTCGGTTAATGATAATGTGATTCTTCGCGGGTTGATTCCGTGCCGAAGGGTCGCATGAAAATTCTGATTGCAATCGGGCTGGCAGTCTTACTCGTCGCCAGCCTATCGTTTCTTTTTCGCGCGAGGCCCGCAAAACGAGGAGTTCAGACACCGCGCCTGACGTATATGACGGTCTCCGCGCCCAGGTACTACAGGCCACGCGGTCGAGCCTTAATCTGTCCCCGACATCAGAGCCCACGATTCCTTGGGGCGTCGTCATGGACTGGGGTGTTACTAAGGGCAGCGCTACTGTGGTTGCTCTATCAGACGGTCACGCCAGCATCTACCTCAGCAATGGAGGGGGTTACCTCGGCGGAAGCCAGTCGCACGACTCAATTCGCAAAGCCGCACAGGCAGCAGTGACGATGGCCGCAGAATTTCAGCCACAGATGAGATCGACCAATACGTATCCGCTTCCTCATCGTGGCGAGGTGATCTTCTATCTCCTGACAGACGCCGGCATCTTCACGGCGAGCGCCCCGCAGCAGGAGATGAGTAGTCATCAGCACAAGCTTTCGAGGCTTGGCGACGCAATGCAGTTGATAATCACCGAGTATCAGAAGATTCAATGACCGTCCTCCCGAGAGAAATTGGTCCACCTCCCCGCACCACAACCAAGAACCGCCGTGCTTGCCCCTCCGATCACCAAAGAAGAAGAACTCCACTGGCTCGCGCTGCGCCTCATCCCCGGCCTTGGCACCCGCAAAGCGAATCAGCTTCTGGATCGCCTCAAAACGCCGCAGGCGATCTTTCGCGCCTCGCGATCGGAACTGGAAGCGAGCGGGCTCTCCGGCAGCGTCGCCCAAACCATCGCGAGCGGATGCACCTTCGACGACGCCGTGGATCAGCAGCAAAAGATGCTCGAAGCGGGCGCCTACCTGGTGCCATTCAATGATCCCGCCTACCCAGCGCGCCTGAAGGAAATTTTCGATCCCCCCATCGCGCTGTTCGTCCGAGGTTCCCGCGTCGAACTCATGCAATCCATCCTGCTGGGCGTGGTTGGCACCCGCCGGCCGACCCCTTATGGGACCGCGGCCACCGAGCGCCTCTCCGCCGATCTCGCGCAAGCCGGGCTCATCATCACAAGCGGCATGGCGCGCGGCATCGATACCTCGGCTCACCGGGCGGCGCTCGACATAGGCGGCGATACGGTAGCGGTGCTGGGCTGCGGAGTCGACCTTGTCTACCCGGCCGAAAATCGCAAACTGGCCTCCGAAATCGCCACCAAGGGCCTGATCGTCTCCGAGTTTCCCATGGGCTCACCCGCCTATCCGCAGAACTTTCCCATCCGCAATCGCATCATAAGTGGCATGAGCGTCGGGGTCCTGGTGGTGGAGGGGGCGCAGTATTCGGGGTCGGCGATCACCGCCAAAATGGCGCTCGATCAGCAGCGGGAAGTCTTCGCGGTGCCCGGCAGCATCATGTCGAAAATGAGCTGGGGACCCAATCTGCTGATCAAGCAAGGCGCCAAGCTGGTGCAGGAGTGGAACGACGTGCTGGTGGAACTGCCATCGGACATCCGGCGCGCGCTGATCGGGAAGGCGCAGGCGCGACTTGGCGTTATGTCGTTGGAACTAAACGGCGAAGAGGCACCGCTCCCGCCCGAACTTGGCGTCGCCAGCCGGGTACTTTTCGCCAAGCTGAGGCCGGACATCCCCATCCACATTGACGAACTTATTGAAACTTCTGATACCCTGACTTCATCAGAGGTAATTGCCGCGCTCTTCGAACTCGAACTTCTAGGCCTGGCACGCCAACTCCCCGGCAAGAACTTTGTTAAAGTGTGGTAGAACTTTGGACTGGACTTTGGTCCGGCAATGTTAACTGTAAGCACTCATACGGTTTAGGAAAACTATGGCAAAATCTCTCGTCATCGTCGAATCGCCGGCGAAGGCGAAAACGATCGGAAAGTACCTCGGCAAGCAGTTCGTGGTGAAGGCCTCGCTCGGGCCACGTCAAGGATCTCCCTAAGAAGGACCTGTCGGTCGACGTGGAGCATAACTTCGAACCCCATTACGAGGTCATCGAAGGCAAGAAGAAGCTGATCGCGGAGCTGCAAGCGGCGGCCAAGGGCGTGGACTCCGTCTACCTGGCGGCTGACCCGGATCGCGAAGGCGAAGCCATCTGCTTCCACCTGCAGGAAGAGCTGCAACGGCTCGAAAAACGGGCCCCAAGTTCTTCCGGGTGATGTTCAACGAGATCACGGCCAGAGCGCCATCCAGAAGGCGTTCGAGAAGCCCGGCTCGGTGAACCTGCATCTGGTGGACGCGCAGCAGGCGCGCCGCATTCTGGACCGGCTGGTGGGCTACAAGATCTCGCCGCTGCTGTGGGACAAGGTCCGCCGCGGGCTTTCGGCCGGCCGCGTGCAGACCGTCGCGCTGCGGCTGATTGTGGACCGCGAGCGTGAGATCCGCGCGTTCATCAAGCGCGAATACTGGACCATCGACGTCCAGCTCAACGCCAAGAAGCCGCCGGTGCTGACGGCGCACTTCACCAAGAAGAACGACGAAGCCATCGAGATTCCCGACGAGGCCACGGCCAAGGGCCATCGCTCGAACAGCTGGACGGCTCGAAGTACCTGGTCCATTCGGTCTCGACGCGCGAGAAGAAGCGCAATCCGGTGCCGCCGTTCATCACCTCCACGCTGCAACAGGAGGCGTCGCGCAAGCTGCGCTTCAGCGTGAAGCGCACCATGATGATCGCGCAGCGGCTGTATGAAGGCGTGGAACTGGGCGCGAGAAGGCTCGGTCGGTCTCATCACCTACATGCGTACCGATTCCACGCGCGTTTCTAACGACGCCTTGGACGAAGTGCGCGGGCTGATCGAGGAGCGCTACGGCGCGCCATTCTGTCCCGGAGTCGCCCAACGTTTATAAGGGCAAGAAAGACGCGCAGGACGCGCACGAAGCGGTTCGGCCGACGTCGTCGCTGCGTACGCCCGAGAGACGTCGCGCAGTATCTGCAAGAGGACGAGCTGAAGCTGTACCGGCTGATCTGGATGCGATTCGTCGCGTCGCAGATGATGCCGGCCGTCTTCGATCAGACCACCATCGATGTGGCGGCCAAGGGCAAGGACGGCGCGACCTACATGTTCCGGGCGACAGGCAGCGTGCCGAAGTTCAACGGCTTTCTGGATGTCTACAAGGAAGGCAAGGACCAAAAGGACGAAGACGACGAGGAAGAGAAGAACAGGTTGCCGCTGGTTACTCAGGGCGAGGAGCTGAAGTTCAAGTCCATCGAGCCCGAGCAGCATTTCACCGAGCCGCCGCCGCGCTTCACCGAAGCGACGCTGGTGAAGGAGCTGGAAGCGGATGGCGTGGGCCGTCCGTCCACCTACGCGTCGATTCTTTCCACCATCCAGGAGCGCGAGTACGTGAAGAAGGACGGCGGCAAGTTCGTGCCCACCGAGCTCGGCATGGTGGTGACCGATCTGCTGCTCGAAAGCTTCCAGGATCTGTTCGACGTGAAGTACACGGCGCGCATGGAAGAGGAACTGGACGAAATCGAAGAAGGCAAGATCGATTGGCGCGCGGCCATGGCGGAGTTCTACGAGCGATTCCAAAAGGACCTGGAACACGCCGAACGCCACATGACCGACATCAAGCGCATGGAGGAGCCCACCGACGAGGATCTGCGAGAAGTGCGGCAAGCCGATGGTGATCAAGTGGGGCAGCACGGAAAGTTCATCGCCTGCACCGGCTATCCGGAGTGCACGAACACGCGCGAGTTGCCGCCCGATCCGGCGAGTGTCGAAGGTTTGACCGAGCAGGACGCGCAGGAATATTGCGAAAACTGCGGGCGTCCGATGGTGCTGAAAAAGGGCCGTTTCGGGCAGTTTTTCGCGTGTTCGGGCTATCCCGATTGCAAGACCACCAAGCAGATCGGCGGCGAGCAGAAGAAATCGGACGTGCCGCTCGACGAAAAGTGCCCGCAGTGCGGCAACAATCTGGTGATGAAGTACGGGCGCTTCGGCGAATTCATGGCGTGCAGCAATTATCCGAAGTGCAAGTTCGTCAAGCAGAAGACCATCGGCGTTCCCTGCCCTAACTGTTCCGAAGGCGAAGTGGTGGAGCGGCGTTCCAAGCGCGGCAAAACGTTCTATGGATGCAACCGTTATCCCGAGTGCGACTTCGTGGCCTGGGGCAAGCCGCTCGCCGAGAAGTGTCCGGATTGCGGATCCGGCTACCTGGTCGAAAAATGGCTCAAGGCCGGCGGATTCGCCCAGTGCCCGAACGGCGAGTGCAAGTATAAACGGCCGCTGCCGGCGGTGGAAGCGACGGCGTAATCGCGCGCAGTCTCCCTCCCGGCCGAGGCGTGGGCCAACGCGGCAGGCTGCCGGGTGCGAGCTACTGCGATATGAAAACCTACGTTAAAGCCAAACGATCCCTGGTAAAGGCAATCACTTTCCGTACGCTGATTCTTTGCTCCGACGCGGTAGTGATCTTCCTCATAACGCACCGCTGGGAAACCACCATTGGCCTGGTGATCGCGACGAACCTTGCCAGCACCACACTCTATTTCATTCACGAGCGCGTCTGGAGCGGCATTCAGTGGGGAAGATCGGTCGAAGATCCTCTGGGGCCGAGTCCAAGAACCCGAACGTAGAGGCAGCGCCGCCGGATAGAATCGATCCACATGGTCACCGCTCTAAAGCAGCTAACGATCTATCTTGCGGGCGCCATCGAAGTTGCGGCCGCAATCATTATCGGCTTCGCTGCGATTGAGGCCACATTACGGGCCTTTCCTCTTTTTGTTCCGCGCGCGGCGCCATTGCATGATGACGTGGAAATCATTCGACTGCGTCTGGGACGCTGGCTAACGCTGGCCATCGAATTTGAACTTGCCGCAGACATCCTGAGCACCGCGGTAACGCCGACTTGGAATGACATTGGACAATGGCAGCCATCGTTGTTCTTCGGACAGTGCTCAACTACTTTCTTCAGCGGGAAGTGGGCAAGGCTGAATCACGGCGGCAGCCCTAAGACAGCAATCTAGGCTATTGACCTGTTGGCTTTTCCTGATCTGCGAGCCGCCTCGGCAAACCGATCGCCGAGAAGTGCCCCGATTGCGGATCGAGCTATCTCGTGGAAAAATGGCTCAAAGCCGGCGGCACGTTGCTGACGGCCAGCGTTGTTTTTGGGCCTCGATCGTGGCCCCCAGATAATGAAACAATTCGCGGCTGGGCGCATCTCACTATGGGCCTGCCTTGGGGATGTGATACTCGTTCAGGGAGAGTGGAAGTGACGGCCAGTTCTGCGTGATTACAAGCGGAGCAGCAGCGCTCAGGGATTTTGTCGTTACCGGCGACGCCATGAACTCGCCCTTTCGCGGGTTACTGGACGCCCTCCCGGTTGCCGTCTACATGACGGACGCGGCGGGGCGGCTCACCTATTTCAACGCCGCCGCGGTCGCGCTCTCGGGCCGCGTGCCCGCACTCGGCACAGACCAATGGTGCGTCACGTGGAAGATTTTCCTGCCGGATGGCACACCGTTGCCGCATGATCAATGCCCAATGGCGATTGCGCTCAAAGGCGGCCAGGTACCTAACGACGCCGAGTGTGTCGCCGAGCGTCCCGATGGCTCCCGCTTCTGGTTCACGCCCTATCCCGCCGTATTGCGCGATGCCGAAGGCCGGATTACCGGCGGCATCAACATCCTGGTCGACATCACGAAACGGAAATCCGCCGAGATCGAAGCGCTTGAACACCTCCGCGCGATTGTCGAGACCACTCCCGAGTGCGTCAAGATTGTAGCGGCCGACGGAACCTTGCTCCACATGAATTCGGCCGGGCTGGCCCTTCTGGGAGCTGCTTCTGGCGACGCCGTGCTCGGCAAGAACGTCTATGACCTGGTCGCCCCCGAAGACCGGAACCGGTTCCGCGAATTCAATCAAAGGATCTGCGGCGGCGAGAAAGGTACTCTAGAGTTCGACCTTATCGGACTGAACGGGGTGCGCCGCAGCATGGAGAGCCACGCCGTTCCCTTGCGGCATTCCGACGGAACCACGGTCCAGCTTGCAATCACGCGGGACGTCACCGGGCGCAAGCGGGCCGAACGCGCCGTGCTGTTGTTGGGCGCCATCGTGGATTCCTCCGACGACGCTATTATCAGCAAGGATCTCAACAGCATCATCACCAGCTGGAATATAGGCGCGGAACGCCTGTTCGGCTACACCGCCGCCGAGGTGATCGGAAAGCCCGTCACGATTCTCATCCCCGCGGATCGGCTGGATGAAGAACCAAGAATCCTGAGCCGGCTGAAACGCGGCGAGCGCGTGGACCACTTCGAGACCATCCGGCAACGAAAGGACGGCCAGCTGCTCGACATCTCTCTGACTATTTCGCCGGTTAAGGACCAGCAGGGGCGTATTATCGGGGTGTCGAAAATCGCCCGCGATATTACCGGACGGAAGCGCGCCCAAGCCGCACTGTTGGCCAGTGAAACCAGATTCCGCCAGCTGGCCGACGCGATGCCGCAGATGGTGTGGACGGCGCGCCCGGACGGCCATCTCGACTATTTCAACGAACGCTGGTATGAGTTCACCGGCTTCAGCGGCAACACGTTCGGAGACATGAGCTGGGAACAGATCCTCCATCCCGACGATGTACAGAACTGCCGCGAGACCTGGCATGACGCGGTCCGCTCCGGAAAGCCTTACAATGCCGAGCACCGCTTTTGGGACCGCCGCGAGCAACGCTGGCGCTGGTTCATGGGACGCGCCCTTCCGGTTCGCGATGCGGAGGGCAACATCGTGAAATGGTTCGGTTCCAGTACCGATATCGACGCCCAGAAGAGCGTTGAGGATAACCTGCGGCGCGCCAACCAGGATCTTGAGCAGTTCGCATTTTCGGCTGGCCACGATCTCCAGGAGCCCTTGCGCACCGTCAAGATCTACAGCGAATTGCTGACCAGCACCTGCGCCTCGCAGTTGGATGGTCAAGCCTTGGAGTTCCTGACGTTCCTCCGCACCGGCGCCACGCGCATGGAGATGCTGGTGCGCGACCTGCTGGCCTACACGCAGGCCACGAAATTCGAGGAGCCGCCGCAGCCCACCGACGCCGGCGAGGCGCTGCAGATCGCTCTCGCCAACCTGAATGGGGCAATTTCGGAGGCGGGTGCGCGGATCACGGCAGATCCGTTGCCATCGCCTCGGGTACATACTGCCCATCTGCAACAGTTATTTCAAAATCTCATCGGAAATGCTATAAAATATCGCAGCCCGAATCGTCCTCCCGCCGTGCATGTGTCAGCCGAACGCCAAAACGGACGCTGGATATTCTCTATAACAGACAACGGCATCGGCATCGACTCCGAGTACAAGGAGAAAATCTTTGGGCTTTTCAAACGTCTGCACACCAGCGACGAATATTCAGGCACCGGCATTGGGCTGGCCATTTGCCGTCGGATCGTGGACCAGTATGATGGCCGGATCTGGGTCGAATCCGAACCTGGACAAGGATCAATCTTCCGCTTTACCCTCCCGGTCTAACGGTCAGTATCGTCGAAGACAAACCAGTCCAGAGCCGCTTCCGGGCGCCGAAGTCCGCGGACCTGAATACTCAGGATGCTAATGCCGCGCCATCGGTTGTCGGCGAATAACCTCGTGCAATGGATTCCTCAAGCACTCTCCGCACCGTATCGACGATGATCTGGACCTCATCGCCTCGCGCCACCGGACCGTGACCCGCGACTACCACAGCGGGCTTGAGCGCCTCGATTCGTTTCAGCGATTCGAGCCATACTTGCCAGTCCGCGAGCGTTCCCGTGTCCAGGTTCGGAAGATACTCGTGAATGAGGCAATCGCCAGTGAACAAGACTCCATCTTCGGGCACCCAAACTGAAAGATTTGTAACCGTGTGGCCGGGCGTCAGCAGGACCTCCAGCGTGCAGCCGCCCAGGTCGAACCGCGTGTCTCGGTGAATTTGGCGGTTCGGGTTTGCCAGGGTCGTCCCATGAAAAAACGTTTTCGCTTCGCCACCTGCACGGCGAGCGTGGTTGGGGATCGCATCGTTGAATTCCGCGATTTCGGCTTGAAACTCGGCCGTAGTTCGCGCAATCCCAACGTGACCCCATATATCGATACCCAGCTCGCGAAAAAAGCCGTTCCCGCCAATGTGATCGAAATGCTTCTCGGTGTTGATGACGCAAATCTGATTTCCCGGCGCCGCGGCGGAAGCGTATCCGTGCACAGTCTGCGCCGCGAGCGCGTTGGCGCCCGTGTCTATTACTACCGTCAGACTGTCTCCGGTAACAAAGCCGGCATTCACGCACCAAGGCGTGGAATATCCGAGTCCGGTGACGGCATAGCAACGATTCGAGACGCGCATTTTTAGATTATCGCTCGCGTCCTGGCACAGCCCTAATGATCCGGCTCGAAGCGGTCGAGAAAATGGCTATGCTCAACGATGGCCGCGCGCCTATGGTTCTATAGAGAAGATGTCAGCCGAACGGGAACGCCTGTTGCAGGATCGAAACCGGACCAAATACTGGAAGCGCTGGGGGCCATACCTCAGCGAGCGGTCCTGGGGAAACCCGCGCGAGGACTACAGCGCGGACGGCACCGCGTGGGACTACTTCACGCACGATCACGCCCGCTCTCGCACCTATCGCTGGACCGAAGACGGCATCGCCGGCATTTGCGACAACCACCAACGCCTGTGCTTTGCGTTTGCCTTCTGGAATGGAGTGGATCCCATTCTGAAGGAGCGCCTCTTCGGAGTTTCGGGGCCGGAGGGCAATCACGGCGAGGATGTCAAAGAGTATTACTACTATCTGGACTCCACCCCGACGCACTCCTACATGAAGTACCTCTACAAGTACCCGCAGTCGGAATTTCCTTACGCCCAACTGGTCGCGACCAATCGCAGCCGGGGGCGATCGGAAGGCGAATACGAGCTGATCGACACGGGAATCTTCGATCAGAATCGCTACTTCGACATCATGATCGAGTACGCCAAGCACGACGTCGATGATATTCTGGTGCGCGCCACCATTATCAACCGCGCCAACTCGGCAGCGACACTGCATTTGCTGCCCACGGTGTGGTTTCGAAACACCTGGAGCTGGGGCTACGGCAACCCTCGCCCTGAAATGTCGCGCGACGATGCGCATACCATTGGCATTCAGGAGCCGTCGCTCGGCCAATTCAAACTATGGCTCGAAGACGCTCCGCCGCTCTTGTTCACCGAAAACGAGAGCAACACCATGCGCATGTGGGGCTACGACAGCGGCAATCTGTACAACAAGGATTCGTTCCACCGCTACGTGGTTCAGGATTGGCGGAACGCGGTGAATCCCGACCAAACGGGCACCAAAGCTTGCGGACACTATCGCATCGACCTCGAGCCCTGCGCATCGAAGGTGCTGCATTTCCGCTTGCACTCCGGTGACACGCCCGAGCCCGATTTTCATCAGGTATTTCTCGATCGCATGGAAGACGCCGACGATTTTTACGGCTTCGCTCCCGCCAGTCTCTCCGACGATGCGCGCATGGTGCAGCGCCAGGCCTTTGCAGGGCTGCTGTGGAACAAGCAGTTTTACCACTACGTCGTGGAGCAATGGCTGAAGGGCGATCCGGGGATGCCTCCGCCACCCCCCGAGCGGCAGTGGGGCCGCAACCGCACCTGGGTTCACGTCTACAACGACGACGTTCTCTCGATGCCCGACAAATGGGAGTACCCTTGGTTCGCCGCATGGGACTTGGCGTTCCACACCATCCCGTTCTCGCTCATCGATCCCGACTTCGCCAAGCACCAGTTGTCGCTGCTGCTGCGCGAGTGGTACCAATCCCCCAATGGCCAGCTCCCGGCGTATGAATGGGAGTTCAGCGACGTGAACCCGCCGGTGCATCCCTGGGCCTGCTGGCGCGTGTACAAGATCGATTGGAAGCTAACCGGACGGCCGGATGCCGAGTTCCTGGAATCGGCCTTTCACAAGCTGCTCATGAATTTCACCTGGTGGGTGAACCGCAAGGATTCCCAGGGCAACAACATTTTCGAAGGCGGATTTCTCGGCCTGGACAATATCGGCGTGTTTGACCGCAGCAAACCGCTTCCCACCGGCGGCTTCATCGAGCAGGCCGACGGCACTGCGTGGATGGGCATGTTTTGTCTCTCGATGCT
Organism: Bryobacterales bacterium; assembly: GCA_963772905.1. Lineage (GTDB taxonomy): Bacteria > Acidobacteriota > Terriglobia > Bryobacterales > Bryobacteraceae > Palsa-89. Next base: position 454,990 of record CAVYZD010000005.1, read on the forward strand.
GCGCATCGCGATCGAATTGACGCCGCATGATCGGTCGTATGAGGACATCGCCAGCAAGTTTTTCGAGCACTTCCTCTATATCGCGAGCGCCATGAATCGCATGGGGGACGGCGGACTCTGGGACGACGAAGACGGCTTCTATTACGACCAGCTGCGAATGCCGGATGGCCAAAAAATTCCGATGCGCGTGAGATCGATGGTAGGACTGATCCCGATGTTCGCGGTCGCCACCCTGGATGCCGACGCCATCGACAAGATGCCGGGCTTCAAGCGGCGTATGACGTGGTTCATTAAGCATCGCCCGGATCTGTGCCGCAATATCGCTTCCATCACGCGGCCGGGCCAAGCCGAGCGCATCCTGCTTTCGATGGTGACTCCTTCACGCCTGGAACGCTTGCTGAAATGCATGCTGGACGAAAACGAGTTCCTGTCACCGCACGGCATACGTGGCGTCTCGCGTTTTCACAAGGACCACCCCTTCGTTTTGCGCGCGGACGGCCAGGAGTATCAGATCAGCTACGAGCCGGCCGAATCGCGAACCAACCTGTTCGGAGGAAATTCCAACTGGCGCGGACCCGTCTGGTTTCCGGTAAACTATCTCATGATCGAATCCCTGCAGCGTTTTAATCACTACTTTGGAGAAGAGCTGCGGGTGGAATTTCCCACTGGATCGGGAGTGAAGATGAATCTGGGGGACGTGGCGTCGGAACTATCGCGACGCCTTTCCCATCTGTTTTTGCGCGATGAGCAGGGGCGGAGGCCGGCCTTCGGAGGCGCGGAGAAATTCCAGACCGATCCGCATTTCCGCGATCACATTCTGTTCTACGAATATTTCAACGGCGACAACGGCGCGGGACTCGGATCGAGCCACCAAACCGGCTGGACCGCGCTGGTGGCCAAGCTGCTACAACAGAGTGGTGAGTAAGCCGCCCCTGCTGTTTCTGATATTATCGGCGGTTTCCGCATCCGCGGCGACGCCCCCGATCACTAACCCGGTAAATTTCGTCACCGAAGTTTACGGGCATTTTGTGAAGGCTCAGTCCGGCGATCACTCTTACACAGCGCCGGAGGACATCTTCACTCCCAGGTTGAGCAGACTAATCCAAGACGACAGGAAACAAGCGAAGGGCGAGGTGGGCTGCCTGGATTTCGACTTCTGGGTGAATGGTCAGGATTGGACCATCTCGAAATTGAGCGTCACCAGCGGACCCGCGGGCAAAGATCAGTGGAAGGTAATCGCAAAATTCGTGAATTTAGGCGATCCCAACGAGATCCATTTCGACTTCCGTCGCGCCGGAGCGCGCTGGCTGTTGGACGATGTGCATTCCATGAAGAACCCGCGCTGGACTTTGTCCGGCATCTTGAAATGCGCTCCCTGATTGACGAACGCCTGTCTTTTAGGATTCCATAGGTGGATATGGCCAAAGCCGCTTCCTCGTCCGATTCGTTCGCGCTGGCGCTCTTGCGCATAGTCGCAGGCTTCACCTTCACGCTGCACGGTGCGCAAAAGTTCGGCGCGCTCGGAGGATTGGGCGGACATGCCGCGGCCGCATACTCCATGCTGTGGTTCGCCGGCATTATCGAAATTATCGGCGGACCGCTGATTATTCTTGGCCTATTCACTCGGCCGGTGGCGTTCATTCTGTGCGGCGAAATGGCAGTCGCCTATTTCAGGGTGCACATCCGCATGGGGCCGTGGCTTTTTCCGCTGCTGAACATGGGTGAGATCACCGTGCTCTACTGCTTTATCTTTTTGTATCTGGTGGCGGCGGGGCCGGGCGCGCTGAGCTTGGACGGCGTAATGCGGAAGCGCTAACGTTTAACCGCGCAACATGCGCATGGCATCGGCGATCACGTTGCCTCCGGGTGCTCCGGCCGCCGCACCGTCCGCAGCCGCTGCATCGTCGCCCTCGCCGGGCGCGAGGAACAGATTTGCTTCGATCCCGTGCTGCTTAGTGTAGAGATCGTAGTAGCGTCCGCGCGCGGCGTATAACTCGGCGTGTGTTCCGCGCTCGACGATGCGGCCAGCTTCCACCACCAGAATCTGATCGGCCCGCCGGATAGTCGAGAGCCGGTGCGCGATGACAAACGTCGTGCGGCCCTGCATCAGGTAGCGCAGGCCTTCCTGGATCATGCCCTCGGACTCGGAATCGAGATTCGACGTGGCTTCGTCGAGAATCAGGATGCGCGGATTGGCCAGCAGCGCACGGGCAATAGAAACTCGCTGCCGTTGGCCGCCCGAAAGCTTCACGCCGCGCTCGCCCACGATGGTTTCATACTGCTTTTCGAAGGCTTCGGCGAATTCGTCGACGCGCGCAATGCGGCAGGCTTCGAGAATCTGCTCCTTGCTGGCGTTCGGGCGCGCAAACGAGACATTCTCCCAGATCGTCCCGTCAAACAGAAACGTTTCCTGCAGCACCACGCCAAGCTGCGTGCGGTAGGAGTCAAGCCGCACCGTGGAAAGATCCACACCATCCACCAGGACGGTTCCCGATTCGGGTCCATGAAACGCCGCGATCAAACCAATAATGGTGGACTTGCCCGAGCCCGACGGGCCAACCAGCGCGGTAACGGTGCCTGGCTCAGAGCGGAACGAAATCTCATGCAGAACCTCTTTTCCGGTGTCATAGGCGAAGTTCACTCGATCGAAAATCACCTGGCCGGTGATGGGCGGCAGCGATACGGTTCGGCGCGGGTCTTGATCTTCGGGCCGCTCACGCAACACTTCGCGCGTGCGTTCGAGTCCAGCCAGCGCTTCGGTGAGCTGCGTTCCGATGTTAACGAGCTGGAACATGGGCGCAATCAGAAACGCAAGCAGCGCAGTGAAGGTGACGAAATCGCCCAGCGTCATGGCATGCGACGTGATCTGGCGCGCGCCCACATACATGATCACCGCGCCCACCGCGCCCATCAGCACCGTCGCCGAAAGGCTCATGAACGAAGTCGCGGTCAGGCTCTTCAGCACGTTGTTTAGCAACCGCTGCACCCCGCTTTCAAACACCGCTTCCTCGCGCTCTTCAGCATGATAGCCCTTCACCACGCGCACGCCGCCGAGCGATTCGGTAAGGCGTCCGGTGACTTCGGCGTTGATCTTACCGCGCTCACGGAAAATCGGCCGGATGGTGCCGAAAGCTTTGCGCAGTACGGAGGCAAATCCAAGGATGATCACCAACGCAATGCCGGTCAGCATCCAGCTGAGGTGCAGCAAAAAGCCCAGCACGAGCACCGCAGTCAGCAGTCCGCCGGCGAAGTCGATTAGGCCCGTGCCCAGCAGATTGCGGATGCCGTCCACGTCGGTCATGATGCGCGCTACCAGCGTTCCGGTTTTGTTCGCGTCGAAATACGCTACGGGTAGCCGCCCGATGTGCGACTGAACCTTCGCCCTCAATTCGGCGATCAAGCGCTGCCCGGCTTTGGATACCAGTTGAGTGATGGCGAACCCGGTGACACCCTGGATCACGGTGGCGGCCAGCACAGCCAGCACCAACGGCATCAGCAGCGACATTTGTTTTTTGCCGATCACGTTGTCGATCAGGTATTTGGTTGAAGTCGGCAGCACCAGACCGCACACGCGGCTGATCGCCATCAGTACAAAGCCAATGATCAGTATCTTGCGGCGCGGCCGCATCATCTCGCGAATGTCGGGCCACAACTCGCGTAGGCGTTCGGACGAACGTTTCTTGGGAGCCTTTTGCGGGGTCACTGCTGTTTACACTATTGTATGGGATGCGGCCCATGCGACAGAAGATGCCAGGATTCTGAGCCTAGTCTTCACTTATGCCAAACCTCTATTCGGGAACGTCGGGCTTTGCCTACGCTAGTTGGAAACCCGAGTTTTATCCCGAGAAGCTTCCCGCTAAGAAGTTCTTGTCGTATTACGCGACGCGGCTGAATGCGGTAGAGGTCAATTACACGTTCCGCCGACTGCCGTCGGCCTCCACGCTCGAAAATTGGGTGAAGGACACACGGCCCGGGTTCGTGTTCCCGCTGAAGGCGCACATGCGCATCACGCATATTCTGCGGCTGAAGCCGACCGAATTCACTGAGGTCTTTTTCCGCGCCATCGATCCGCTGCGGACCGCCCGGCAACTAGGGCCGGTGCTGTTTCAGCTTCCGCCGGCGCTCAAGCGCGATGAGGCGTTATTAGCGGATTTTCTTGCAACGTTGCCGCGCGATGTGCGCTACGCGTTCGAGTTTCGTCACGCATCCTGGCTGACAGACGCGGTGTACGGCTTGCTCGAAAAGCACGGCGTAGCACTGTGTCTGGCTGAATCCGAGAAGCTGGTGATCCCGAAAGTGATCACGTCGAGCTTCGTCTATTCGCGATTGCGAATGCCCGAGTATTCGCCGGAGGATCGCAAGGAGATCGCCGCGCGTGTTCAGGAAGTGCTCGGATCGGGCCGTGATGCCTACGTTTTCTTCAAGCACGAGGATACGCCCGCGGGCGCGCTGTACGCCGAAGAGCTGCTGCGCGAATTTAGCCCGTAATTCCGTACTTCTGGCCAACCAGTCGCAAAATTTCGCGCGCTTGGCGCTCCTCGCCCGAGAGAACACGAGCTCGCTCGAATTGATGATTGGCAATAGCTTGGACCATGGCCGCTACGTTCCTGTCGACGCGCTGTTGCGCCTCCGCTAGCTCTCGCGGCAATCCGCACTGTACGGGATCGGCCGGCGAAACCTCGGGCCGAGGCTCCCGGTAGACCCAAGCCTCCGCTGCGCCTCCGATCAAGCCGGCCATCTCACAAAGCGCGAAGCGAACATACCAGACCCATCCCTGGTAATGACGCTCGTTGCGCGCTTCTTCAAAGACAGCGGCCATTTCTTCGGCGAACCGATCGCGGTGCCCGCGCGGATACAGGAACAACATGAACCGATAAGCGCGTTTCATATGGCCTCGCTCGATCTCAGCCGTGCAAATCCGGCCCGGGTTAGTTGCCGCATACGGTCCAACTCCATTTGCAATTGCCGCCGGCCCAGCGTCGTCAGCCGGTAGGCCTGCTTCTGCCGCGAAGTGTCCACCTGTTCGAACGGCTCGATCCAGCCATCCTCAAGCAGCCGCCGTAACGCGCCAAATAGCGTGCCGGTGCTCATGCGGACACGACCGCCGCTCAGCCCCTCGATGTCCTTGAGCAAGGCGTAACCGTGGCGCGGCTGATTAGCCAGGCTAGTCAGGATCAACAGCACCGGCTCGGTGAGCGGTTTGGATTCTGCTTGTCTCTCGACATGTCGCATAACGACATATTAGGACCCGCGCGGCCCATTTGTCAATCCCCCTCCCTGTTGCGATAGACTCTCCAGCATGACTCGACTCCATTGCGCCATTTCGCTCGCTCTGTTTGCAGCGCCCGCATTTGCGGCTCTCCCCGTGGTGCCGGCCCCCGATCAGGCCGCGCTGCTCAAAAGCAAGGATCCCAAGCTTGCCGCCAACAAGAAGCTGTGCTACGACTTCTTCCGCGTCGTTTTGCGCGCCCGCCATCTGGACGAAGCCGACAAATATATGCGGGAGGATTACATCCAGCACAATCCCAACGCCGACACGGGCATCGCCGGCTTCAAGGCCTACTTCACCAAGCTCGGCGGACCGCAGCCGGTGCAAGATACGGTTCCCGGACTGGTGGCGATTCAGGCCGAAGGCAACTACGTGACGCTTTCGTTCGTGCGCGAGATGCCCGATCCGAAAAACAAGGATCAGAAGTACACCACGACGTGGTTCGACATGTTCCGCCTCCAAGACGGGAAAATCGCCGAGCACTGGGACGTCGCAACCAAGTAGGCCCCCTGTGCCCAGCAATTAGAGCGGGCTTGCCTTCCTGCCAGGGTTGCGGGAAGATCTCAGAAGTGACATATAGAAACTTTGCTCTGTTGGCAAGAGCGGTATTGGTGGCTGCATTGCCGTTGATCCCGGCCTGGGGACAAGCGGGGCCGCCTCCCGATCCAGCCTTGGGTACGCCAGGAGGACTTGGCCCGGGCGGCGGCAGACAACCGCATGGTCCGCCTCCCGGCCCTGCGCCGCGATTACCCGATAATCCTTTTTATGGCGTCAACGCAGGCAAGCCGGATTTCGGTGGCTTGGCGAAAGGCATGTGGCGCGTGCCTTACATCATCGACATGCAAAAGCAAGGGAAGTCGCCCGACGGCGGTCCCGTGGTGGTGCCCTTCAACGCGCTCGGCAAGAAGATTTTCGACGAACGCACCGAGACGCATTCCAAGGACGATCCGGAGGGCTTCTGCCTGCCGCCCGGCATTCCGCGCATGATGTACACGCCCTATCCGACCGAGATTTTCCAGATGCCCGATCGAATTCTCTTCATCTATGAAGGCGGCGCGCACGTGTGGCGAATTATCTGGATGGATGGTCGCGAGCAGCCCAAAGATCCGAATCCGGATTATCTGGGCTATTCGGTCGGACATTGGGAAGGTGACACGCTGGTGGTGGATACCATCGGCATGAATGATCGGACGTGGCTGGATGCGGCGGGGCATCCGCATGGCGAAAAGCTGCACGTCACCGAGAAGTACACTCGCCCCAATTCAAACACGCTGCGCCTGGAAGCCACCATCGACGATCCCGACTACTACACCAAGCCTTGGAGCGTGGTGACGACAGCCACCTGGCAGCCCGGCCAGGAGCTGATGGAATACATTTGCCAGGAAAACAACAAGGACCTGCAGCACCTGGTTGGCAAGTAGGCCGGTAAGCCGAACTACCCGCGCGCGGATCGCTTCTTTGGAGCCGTCTTCTTCTCGGGTTCGACGTTGAGCGTTTCCACCGAAGCGGGCGGTTTCTTGGCCGCCGCCAGGCTTTGTTTCAAGGCCTGCATGATGTCGATCACCTTAGCGGGCTCGGCCGCGGGCGGCGTCACCACTTCTTTTCCGGCCACTTTGGCGTCGATCAGCGCCTGAAGATTATCCATGTAGGTGTCGTGATACTTCTGCGGTTCGAACGGAGCGGCGAGCGATTCTACCAGCATCTCGGCAAGCTTCAGCTCTTGTTCCTTCACCAGGCCGGTGTCGGTGCGGAACTCTTCCACGCGCCGGACTTCGTTCGCGTAATACATAGTGTGCATCAGCAGGCCGTGAGGGCCAGGCCGGAAGATGACGATATGTTCGCGATTGTGCATGGCGATCTTCGCCACCCCCACATAACCCGTTTTCTTCAGTGTGTCGTAAAGCAGCGCATACGGTTTCTGGCCGGCCTCGTCGGGCGCCATATAGAAGGAGCTTTCGAAATAGATCGGGTCCACTTCGGTGGACTTCACGAATTCGAGAATCTCCATCACCTTCGCCGTGGACGGCGCCATTTTCTTGATGTCTTCGTCCTCAATGACCACGTAATGGTCTTTCTCGTATTCGTAGCCCTTGACGATCTCGCTGCGCGGAATGGGCTTGTCTTCCGCCTGGCAATAGATCACCTGCTTGATGCGCGAGTGATCGCTTTTGTGAAGTTGGTTAAAGCTGATGCCTTCGCTGCGCGCAGCGGTGAACAGCTTCACAGGAAAAGAAACGAGGCCGAAAGTGAGATGCCCTTTCCAGACCGTTGTTGCCATGGCGACAACCTCCCACGATATGTAGACATAGCATACCCGTCAAACATTTTCAAGTTACAACGTTTGACGGCGTCCGGCGCCCCGGGACAGCAGTATGATAAAAGCAGTGCTGGCAAAGACGCAGATCGGCGTGGAAGAGTATCTGGACTTGGTATTCGACGACCGCCCGGAACCGGATTACGTTCACGGGGAGGTCGTGGAAAGAGCCTTGCCAACGCCAATTCACTCTCAAATTCAGGCCCTTCTGATTCTCTTGTTAGCGCCTCTGCTACAGCGAACGCGCTTATTCTTCCTGCCGGAACTTCGCATGCAGATCGAGCCTCGCCTATTCCGGGTTGCGGATCTGGCTGTCTATCGGGAATCGCTCCCCCAGGGCCGTTACTCGATAACACCGGCGTTCATCGTTGTTGAGATTGTGTCACCCGACGATCGCTATGGCCGCCTCACCCACCGCCTGGAAGACTACCGTCGCTGGGGCGTTCCACACGTCTGGCTGGTCGATCCGCAGCTCAAGCGCTTGTACGAATACACCGATGCCGGCCTGCTGCAACATCCCAGCCTTCGTTTGCCCGAGTTCGATTTCGAAATTCCCGCGCAAGAACTGTTCAAAGACATCTGATTTTCCTTAGAATTGCGCGGAGTCGGCCTTGAATAAGTAGGTCAACACCATTTGGCTTTCCACCGGCTTTTCGCCCTCGCGCGCCGGCTTGAATCGAGACCGCCGCGCCGCCGCCAGCGCCTCTTTGGTCAGCAGCCTTGCGCCTTTGCCTTTGGTCGATGCCACCTGCGCCCTGGTCACGTTGCCCTGCTCATCGATCGCCACAATCACCTCAACGCGCGCCTCCGCGGGCACTTTAGCCCGCACCTCCGCCGGAATCTCAAGCGCGATCTGCGGCCCTTCGAAGCGCTGGGGGGGCTTTTCTGCTTTGGCCCTTGCCTGTTTCGGCTGCTGCGGCGTGGGATCTTCCGCCGTTACCACGGGCAGCACCGGAACCGCAGGCGCCTTCGGCCGAAACAGCGGCATGGTTTCAACTTGTGAATAACGCAACCAAACACCATGCAAGTTCGGAATCGCGAGACTCAGCGTCACTGCGGCAGCAGACATCGCAGCGCCCAGCACCCACCAGCGTTTCGGCTTCTTCAGCGCGGGTTCCTTCGGCGGTACAGCCGCAGGCACGGGGGCTGACGCAGGTTCAGGAACAGCGGCCGCCGGGGCTTCCGGCGCGGCCAACAACAACGGCATCTGCCGCGGTGCTTGTGCCCAAAACGTCTCCATCGCTGACAGCAGTTGCTTGAAGCGCTCGTCCGCGGCGTCCGAGGCTGGTCCGATCTCCCGCCTCTCTTTCATCTTTCGCCCCTGCGATGCGACTTCGCCTTCCAGCAGATCGATCCGCCGCGACAGGTTCGACTCCACTTCACGGATCAACTTCGCTGGGTCCGCTGCCAGCGCCTCGCGCTCACGACGATCTTTGAACAGACGCCGCCCCGCGACGCTGCCGTTCATCACCGCAGGCAATGACGTTTCTGGAAGCGATTCACCGGCCGCCTGAGCCAGCAATTGGATTTCTTGCCCGAAGCGCTGCGCATCGCGCTTGGACAAACACCGCCACTCCGACGGCTCGGGCTCCGCGTCCGATTGGTACAGCCCGAATCCCACTAGTTCGTCTTCGCCCAGAAAATCGGCGATGCGCGTAAATTGTGCGATGGTGGCGCGCCGCAGCGAAGTAGCGCCCGCGAACGCAGCTCCGAACGCGCGCACTTGCTCCACCGTCACCGCGCCCGAATATTCCGCAGTGAAATTGAGCGATTCGGGATCGAAATCCGACGCCACCCATTCGGCGTGCTCGGCATCGATATGCACATCCTCGGCCAGCAAGTGGAAGAACTTTCGCGTCTCCTCCACCACGCTCGCCAGTTTGTCGAGAGGCACCCCGGCGCTGCGCCGGTTCAATTCCAGACGAACGCGCAAACGAGCCATTTACTTTACCCCCGGCATCGAAGCCGCCGGCTTCGACTGAGTGAACGCGGAAAGAATCCGATCCAGTGCGATCCGCAAGTTGTGCCAGCCCTCCAAGCAATCGGGCGCCATTTGCACGATGCGATCGCAGTAGCGCGCGGCCGCATGATGGTCGCGGCGCTCCAGCGCAACAGTCGCGAGGCCTTCCAACGCCACGGTGGATTGCGGCGAAAGCGCCAGCAGCTTCTGAGAATATTCGCGCATGTGTTCCAGATCTTGAGTCTCGGCGCTCATCGCGATCAGATTCGCGAGCGTCTCCGCGGAATTCGGCTGCGCCTCCAGCAAAATCTCATACGCGCCTTCGGCTTCGTCGAAACGATGCAGCAATTGTAGGGCGACCGCTTTCCCAAACAACGCCGGACCCGGCGCATCGCTGCTCTGGCCGAAAATGTCCAGCGCTTCTTCGACGCGACCCAATTTCAGCAAACAAGCTCCCAGGCCGATGCGGACTGCTTCCGACTGCGGATCAAGCCCGAGCGCGCGCTCGAATGCCTCGGCTGCAGCGTCCCACCGTTCCTCGCGCTGAAGCCAGATCGCGAGATTCAAATGCGCCCCTACGTTTTGCGGATTGGCGATGACGGCGGAGAAGTGGCTCAACGCGCCATCCATCCACTCGGTTTTTGCCGCCTCGTTCATATTCATCGCCGGACCATCTTCGGAACCACCATCTCCCAAGCCGCCTCGTCGATCGGAGGCCGCGGAGGAGGCTCCACAACCTGAAGCGCGTGAGTTGGCACTACGACAACAGCAACCGCGGCTGAAACCGTCTCGGTTATGTCCACCGGCTGCGGGAAAGCGAGCAGCGTCTCCCACGTTACAGAGAAGCGAAACGGCCTCGGCTGCTCGATGGTGCCGGCGTTTCCGATGGCCGGGTTCAACAGCTTTGGCCGCGGTATAGGCACAACCTTTTGAGTCACATAGCACCCAATACCCCCGAGCGGGGGTATCTAAAGGATCGTCACGTAGGCCAAGGGAGTTTAGGGTACTAGACCGAAATCTTTGGCGGGATTAGTTACGCACCGCGAGCGGCGCTTCGATCGGACGGATTACTGCGCTTCTTCGATCACGCCGTTGAGGCCGCGCGCCAGGTGCAGATCGGCCCAGTGGAACTCGGTCCGGAGCATCATGGCGATATCGTCCTTGGATTTCTTGGCGCGATTCATTTCGCGAACGCGCTGCACCAGGCGAATGGTGCTCTCGCGATACGCGGCCATCTCCGCCTTGGTAGCCATTGGTCCGTGACCCGGAACCACGGTGTCGAAGTCGAGCTGCAGAGCCGAGCGCAGCGTGCTGGGCCATTCCACGGCGCTGCCGCCGCCGGAATAATCGATGAGCTCGGGAACGTCGTTGCCCTTGGTGTACATATCGCCCGCGGCGAGAACGCGATCGGCCGGGAAGAGCACCACCAGATCGCCGTTGGTGTGCGCGCGTCCGTAATGATAAAGCGCGACGTTGACCCCGCCGAGATAAATATGCGCGTGATGTTCGATCACGATGTCGGGAAGGCCGGGCTGATTGGCGACCACCATTTGCTCGCGAGCTTCCTGCGAAGCGACAACCTTGGCGTCCATGGCCTGCATCTTCGCGTTGCCGCCGCTATGATCGCCGTGATGATGCGTATTGATGACGTACTTGATGGGCTTGTCGGTGATCTTTTTCAGCTCGGCCATGATGCCGTCGTGATCGATCTCGAACTTGTCGTCCACCAGGAGCACGCCGTCCTTGGTGATCAGCGCCGTCGTGTTGCCGGGCACGAAGTCGTTGTGGATGACGTAGAGGTCGTCTTTGAGCTTGATCGTGTTGAGCTTGGAGGGCTGGTTGCCGAACTGCGTGTAGGCGGTGAACAGCGCGCCGCATGCCAACACCGCCGCGGCCAATCGAACAACGGAGCTCTTGCGCATAAGCGAAAAGTATATCAAGTTCGCTGCAGCAAGGGGCGCAGCGCGCGGATTGATTTCAGGTCTTCGAGGTTGAGCGTGGTTTCGATCAGCTTGGAACAGCGATCGGCGCCGAGCACGGGCGTCATCAGATCGCGGCATTTGGCGATCACTTCTTCGCGCGGCATCGGATTTTCGGCAGTGCCCCGGACGGCCTTCACGGTTTCGGTGAGGCGCGTTCCGTCGGTCAGCGCGACTTCGACGATGGCCACTCTAGCGGGCAACTGGCGCTCGAGTTCAGCATCGAGAACGAGCTGCACTTTCGCGCGCTCTTTGAGGACGGCGGCCTCTTGCATGCGAGGCTTGTCGTGCGCGGCTTTGAACGAGGCAGTCTTATCGAGCAGCATCACCGCGATCATATACTGCATGCAAATGTCCGGCATTTCGCGATTGTTCACCAGCGCCGCTTCGCTCGCTGCGACGCGCACGGTGACGGTTTGCACCTGATCGGCGTCGATGGCCCGGCGTTTGAGAATCAGCTCCAGCGCGTCGAGCGGGGCTTGGATGGGCGAGCCTACGGTCCACTTCTTGATGTTGGTGCGCGTGATCTCGTAACGCTCGCCGAGTTTTTCGATCAATTTCGCGGGATCAGCCTGTGGCGCATAATCGAGCAAGAAATTGTCCTGGCCCGAGAGAACGTCGTCGACGCCGGTAGCGCCATCTTGAACCAACAGCGCCGCCGTGACGCCGTTGCGCGCGGGCATCCCGGCAAAGAGGAACGCCTTCTCGATGTGATCGGTATCGCGCTGCCAGGTTTTGATTCCCGAAGCTTGCTGCGATGCGTAGTCAATCAGCCAGCGCATCTGCTGTTGGTTCAAGCCGGCGACGCAACCGGCGGCAGCTGCTGAACCGAAGGTCCCCGCGAGCGCGTGGGTGCTGATGTGGGTCGCGGTTTGAAACCCGCCCACGCCGATGGTCATGGTGAAGCGGGTTCCTACGTCGTAGCCGAGCGCGACGGCGCGCAAGAATCGCGGCCCATCAATATTGAACTGTTCGCCCGAAGCGAACGCCGCGGGCACAACCGAAGCACCGGGGTGGGATTCCGATGGCGCGTGCGAATCGTCGGTTTCATCCGAGTGCGCGAGCATGGCGTTCGAGAATGCGGCTTCAATGGCGCCGCAAACCACGTCGGACGCAGCAACCGTTGCGGTTTTCTCAGCGGAGTGCGCACGGGCGAATTGAATCGCAAAGTGGCCCGGCGCGAGCTCGGAGCCCGAGACCATGGCGGCAAACGTATCGAGGATGTGTTCCTTCGTTGCTTCGAGCGCCGCCGGGGGCAACGGACCGGTGCTGGCTTCCGTCATGTACTCGCTCAGCCGGGCCATCGTGGGGCTGATGGGCGACACGGCCGCGCGCAGCGGAATCGCCGCGGCTGCAGCAGTCAGAAGAACGCTTCGCCGCGTAACATCACTTGATTTCATTTCGAAAAACCACGCCGCCTTTCATAACGAATTTCACGCGCTGCATTTCGGTGATGTCGGCCAGCGGATCGCCCGAGACGGCGATCAGGTCGGCATACTTCCCCGTTTCCACGCTTCCAACCTGCTTGCCCAGTTCGAAGTTCAGGCTCTCGGCCGCGGAACTGGTGGCCATCTGCAACGCCTGCGCGGGAGTCATTCCCCATTTCACGTAATAGGCGAATTGGAATGCCTGCACGCCGTGGCCGCCAGTGTATGCGCCGCTGCCGAAAACCTCTTTGACGCCCGCCGCGACCAGCCGTTTGAAGCTCATTTCAGTGAGTCGGAAGCGCGTGGTGTGTCCGCCGCTGGCCTTCAGATCGCGCGCTTCCATGTCGCCGATCAGATCCCAAAGCGTCTGCATCACGGGGCGCTGGGTGCCGTCCCATAGCGGCTTTTTGAAAAGCCGGATGGTTTCGTCGTCGAGGCCTTCGGCGCCGGTGACACCAACGATGACGTGCATCGGCATGTCGACGCCGGCTTCGAGACAATTGCGCAAACCTTCGCCGCCATAGGCATGGCACGCGACGCGCAGGCCACGGCGGTGCGCTTCGTCAACGATGGCCTGATTCTCTTCCAGCGTGAGCGACGGAACGTTGATCATCTTGCCGTCGGGCGTGAAGGCGCCGGAACCGGCGGGGTCGGGATAACCGCCGCCCTCGAAGTCTTCGGTTTCGTAGACTTTGATCCAATCGACGCCGTAGTGCGAATGTTCGCGCACGGCGGCACGCGCCAGCCAAGGTGAATTGACATCGCCCGAAAGCTGCCAGGTGTTCGCGCCCGCGTTCTGGCCGAACGGCATTACAACTGACGGCGCGGGATAGTAGGTGGCGGCGCGCGGATTCAGTTGCGGTCCCGAGACCTGCAAGCGTGGCCCGGGCACCTGGCCTTTGTTGATGGCGTCGCGCAACTCGACGGTTGCGTATGTAAACGGCGATCCCATGTCCTGCAGCGTGGTGAAGCCGGCATTCAGATCCTTCAACGCGTAATTCAAGCCGGAGAAGGCGGCGCGCGCGTCATTGGGCTGCTGATCTTGCATCAGATGGACGTGGCGATCGATCAAGCCCGGCAAGACGGTCGCGCTACTGAGATCGATCACTTCCGCGCCTGCCGGAATCTGGATGCGAGCGGCGGAACCGACGGCGGTGATGCGATCGCCCTTCATCAGTATGATCTGATCCTTGAGCATCGCGCCGGATTTGGAATCGAATAGTCGCCCAGCGCGGATGGCGACGCCCTGCGCAGGGGGCGGCTGCATATCCATGTGAGAGGCGTCGAATGGTCCGGCTTCGGGGCGTGAGCTTTGGGCGTGAAGTTGAAAGACTACAAAAGTGAGCGCGATGAGCCGAGTTCGCATGTGCGTCCTCGGGTAAGTATATACCGCTTGCTTACGCGCCCGGCTCAGGAAGCAGTTCGAGGCCTGTGTTGTATGCGGCGGTGAATTCGTCGAGCCCGTGAGAGCCGCCGTTCACCAGACGGCGGGCTTCACGAAGATCGCCCTCGGACAGCGCGGCACGGATTCGCTCTTCGTGGGCCTTCAAGAAGCCGGCAAGCAAGCGTGCGGCGATTTCAGGATCGTTGGCGAGGTCGGGATTCTCGACGAGTTGCTGACCGCCGTGCAGCGCGTAGTTGGCTCGGCCAGTGAGCTGAACGAACCCACGGCCCTTGAACCGCTCGCCATCGGGCGCGCCGAGGTTCCCGAGATCGGCCTGGGAATCGTAGAGATCGAACGGATGTCCGCCGGGCGAAGTATTAAACTCGGCTTTCGAATTCGCTGATGGGCTCGAACGATCCTGTTTCCGCCCGAATGGTGGCCAGCGCCATCAGGATCATCGGCTTGTCGGCGAGCTCAACCGCTTCGAGCGCACTCAGGACACGAGGCAGGTTGGTTTCGAGATGTTCGCGCCGCGCACCGGGCACGATCCGGGCGGCAACATCAATGCTTACTTCGGGGGGGACTTCGAGCGCCATCTCTGCCGCCAGTGTAAGGTCCACCTGCGCCGTTCGCGCCGGTGGGATCGCGCTAGGTCCGTCAGCATAATGGAAAAACGAAAAAACGAAGCCAGTGACCGGATCTTTGCGAACCCAAATCTTCTTTCGCACGTATTAGTTTCCATGAGATCCCTGAAGCACGTTTTCCGTCGATTCGGGCGCGCTCCGATGTTTACCTCGATCGCGCTGGGCACGCTGGCGCTCGGCATCGGTGCCAACACGGCCATCTTCAGCGTCGTCAACGGAGTCCTGCTCAAGCCGCTGCCCTATCCGGAAGCGCAGCAATTGGCGGGAGTCTGGCAGCTGGCGCCGGGCGTGGCTGGGATCGCGGGCAACGTCAATTGTTCGCCCACCATGTACTTCACGTATCGCGAGGAAAACCGCACGTTTCAGGACTTCGGGCTGTGGTCGAACGACGGCGCGACGATAACGGGCGCGGGCGAGCCGGAGCAAGTCCAGGCGCTCGACGTTACTTACGGAACCCTCAACGCGCTCGGCGTGCAGCCGGCGATGGGGCGCTGGTTTTCCCAGGCTGACGACAAGCCCGGCGCGCCTGACACCGTGCTGTTGACTTATGGCTATTGGCAGCGGCACTTCGGTGGAAGCCCTTCAGACGGTAGGGCAGAGCTTGATCGTCGATTCGAAGCCACGCACCATCATCGGCGTGATGCCGCAGAACTTCCGGTTCCTCAACGCGAAGGCGGATGTGATTTTTCCCGAACAGTTCGATCGCAATAAGGTTTTCCTGGGCAATTTCAGCTATCAGGGCATCGCGCGGTTGAAGCCCGGCGTCACGCTGCAGCAAGCCAACGCCGACGTGGCGCGGATGATCCCGATCTGGCTGAAGGCGTGGCCGCCCGCGCCGGGGATCAGCCGGGCGTTATTCGAGAATGCGCACTTTGCTCCCAAGGTTCAGCCCTTGAAAGAGGACGTGGTGGGCGACATCGGCACAACGCTGTGGGTTCTGATGGGGACCATCGGACTGGTGCTGTTGATCGCCTGCGCGAATGTCGCCAATCTGCTGCTGGTTCGTGCCGAAAGCAGGCAGCAGGAACTGGCCATCCGAGCCGCGCTGGGCGCCGGCTGGCGGCGAATCGCCGCTGAGATGCTGCTCGAAAGCCTGACGCTCGGCGTGTTGGGCGGTGCGTCTGGGATTGGCGCTGGCGTATTCGGCGCTGCGCCTGTTGATCGCTCACGGACCCGCGACGCTGCCGCGGCTCGACGAAATTGGGGTCGATCCGCTGGTGTTGGGATTTACGCTGGTGGTTTCGCTGCTGGCGGGCTTGTTCTTCGGGCTGATTCCGGCGATCAAGTACGCAGGGCCGCAATTGGCTTTCACGTTGCGCGGCGGCGGACGCACTATGAGCCATGGCCGCGAACGCCACCGGGCGCGCAACACATTGGTGGTGGCGCAAGTGGGATTGGCGCTGGTGCTCCTGATCGGCTCCGGGCTTATGATTCGAACGTTCCAGGCATTGCGTAGCGTTCAGCCCGGATTCACTCGTCCCGAGCAAGTGCAAACGCTGCACATTGCGATTCCAGACACGCAGGTGAAGGAACCCGAGCGAGTGATGCGTATGGAGAACGAGATGATGGAGAAGCTGGCGGCGATCCCAGGCGTGGCGTCGGTTGGATTCACCAGCAACGCACCGATCGAGAAATTCAATAATCAGAACGATCTGCTGTATGCGCGGGACAAGACTTATTCGCCAGGGCAGATTCCGCCGATCCGAGCCTTCCGGTACATTTCACCAGGCTTGCTGAAGACCGACGGCACGGCCTTGATCGCGGGGCGCGACTTTACCTGGACCGATGTTTATGAAAAACGCCGCGTGGGGATGGTTTCTGAAAATATGGCGCGGGAGCTCTGGGGCTCGCCCGCTTCGGCGCTGGGTAAGCAAGTGCGAACCGGCCTAAACGACGATTGGCGCGAAATCGTCGGAGTGGTGAGCGATGTCTATGACAATGGCGTGGAACTAAAGGCTCCGGCAATTGCCTATTGGCCCCTGATGATGGACAATTTCGAGCTGGAGCCGGTGCGCGTGATACGCTTTGGCGCGTTCACCATCCGGACGAATCGCGCCGGCACCCAGAGTTTTCTTGCCGAAGCCCGGCAGGCCATCTGGTCCGTCGATCCAAATGCGCCGGTTTTCCTGGTAAGGACGCTGAAAACGGTGTACGACGAGTCGATGGCGCGGACTTCGTTCACGCTGGTGCTGCTCGGGATCGCGGGAGTGATGGCGCTGGTGCTCGGCGTGGTCGGGATATATGGCGTGATCGCATACGCCGTCACGCAGCGGACGCGCGAGATCGGAATACGAATGGCGCTGGGCGCGCAGCCTGCTGGATTGCAAGGAATGTTCGTGCGACAGGGTCTACTGCTGGCGGCCGTGGGCGCCGTGCTGGGGCTGGTGGCGGCTGCCGGGCTCACTCGTCTGATGTCGACGCTGCTATTCAAGACTGCGGCGCTCGATCCGATTACGTATGCTGCCGTCTCGGCGATCTTGATTGGGGCCGCGGCGCTTGCGAGTTATTTCCCGGCGCGGAAGGCGACGGCCGTTGATCCGGTGGAGGCGCTGCGGACAGAATAGTTTGGGATTGACAAATTTGTTCTTACCTGTTAATTTAGTTTTTGGAGGTAAGAACATGCAAACGAGACAAGCGAAAGAAGAGTCTATCCGCGTCGCCGACGAGGCTTGGCTGGGATTGGCGCTCTTGCAGCACGAGCATCCGGAACGCGATTCGTTCACGGCCCGCGAAATCCTCGATCGGGTGAAGGCGGAAAAAGCCAGCGCCGAACTCCGGGCCGGCGTCCAGCCACACATTTACCTGCATAACGTGGCTAATGCCGAGCCGAATCCTGCTAAGTACCGGATGTTCTACAAGTTACCGGGCGACACCTACCGCCTGTATCGCCCCACCGACACCGCGCACCCCGCCCGGAAGGGGAAAATGCGTCCGGCGCGTGAGGACCTGCCCGCCCAGTATCATTACCTGCTCGATTGGTATGAGCACGAATATTGCGCCAAGCAGATCGTTGTAAACGAGGAAGACGATCCGATCCTGAAGATGTGGGGAGTTGGAAAGGAAATTTGGGCCGACACCAACGCTGACGACTACGTTCGGGAACTGCGTTCGAATTGGTATGGACCTGACGACGCCTCCGATCCGACCAACTCCTAACGCTGGCAGAGACTTGTGGCCAACATTTTCTGGGACACAAACCTGTTCATCTATTTGGTGGAGGCCAATGCCCAATTTGGGCCAGCCGTCAAAGACCTGCGCCGCAGAATGCTGCAACGCAAGGACCGCCTCTTCACCAGCACCATGACAGTTGGTGAAGTCCTGGTGAAGCCGGTCGCTACCGGCAATCGGAGGCTCGCTGAGCAATATCGGGCGTTCTTCGCTGCCCCGCAGATCAGCGTCGCCAGCTTTGATTTGAGTGCTGCTGAAGCCTACGCGATCATTCGCAACGATCGTACGATTAAACCCGGGGATGCGATTCAGCTCGCATGTGCCGCGGCCGCCGAAGTCGATCTCTTCATCACGAACGATGGCCGGCTGAATCGGAAGAATGTTCCGGGGATCAAATTCATCTCGAGTCTGCAGGATGCACCCGTTTGACGGTATACAATGGCTGGCGGAGCGTTATGACGAAAACATGGATCGTAGTCGGCGCATTTGGGCTTGCGATCGGCGGCGTCGCTTGGGCGCAGGACAACCGGATGAGCGGACGGTGTGACCGGGCATGTCTCGAAGGCTTGGTCGATCAGTATCTGGACGCAGTCACCGCGCACGATCCGAAGCTTGTGCCGCTGGCGAAGAACGTCAAGTTCACCGAAGATGGCCAGAAGCTCGTGATTCCGGACGGGCTGTGGAACTCGATGGTGGGCAAAGGGACGTATCGTTTATTCGTGACCGATCCGCAGGCCGGCTCGGTGGCGTTCATCGGAACGATTAAAGAAGAAGGGCGCAAACCGGACGAGCCGATTGGCAGCGTGATCGCGCTGCGGTTGAAGGAGGAAAACCGGCAGATCACGGAAGCGGAGACCTTCGTGGTGCGCGATGCGATGGCTGCGGCACGGCTCGAGAAAATCGGCACGCCCAATCACTTGTTCCTGGAAGCGGTGCCCGAGGCGCAGCGGATGTCGCGCGCGGATTTGATCAAGACCGCCAACATGTATTTTTCGGGAATGCAGCAAAATGACGGAAAGGGCGTGTATCCTTTCACCGACGATTGCAATCGCATCGAGAATGGAATGCAGTCCACCAACGCGCCTTTGAAGGAGGGACAGACAAAGCCAGACCCCGCAACGGCGACGAATTACTCGGGGACTTGGAGCTGCAAGGAACAGTTTCAATCGGGCCTGCTGCATTTCGTGACGCGCATTCGCGACCGCCGGTACGTCGCGGTGGATCAAGAGCGCGGGCTGGTGTTCAGCTTCGCCTTCTTCGATCATTCGGCCGGAAAGACGCGGCACTTCGAGACTCCGAACGGGCGCGCGGTGGTGGCGGGGCCGTCACAGCCGTGGACGTGGGAGATCGCCGAAATGTTCAAAGTGGAGAACGGTAAGCTGCATCAGATTGAAGCGGTGCTGCAGCGTTCGCCGTACGGCATGACGTCGGGCTGGAGCAGTTGGGAAGACGGCATGACGGACCGGGCGCGGGACGTGACGGGCAAATAACCACTATTGCGAAATTGTCTCGAGCGCTAGATTATTGGTGCGTGGGCCAAGCAGGCCAATTGCGGCCATTACGATCAACATGCTTCCGGCGATGAGCGTGAAAACGCCGGGAACGCCGAAGCGGTCGAGGAAAAATGCGATCACAAATGAGCTGAAGACCACCGAGATGCGGCTCCAGGAGTAGACGAAGCCAACGGCTAGCGCGCGAATACGTGTGGGATAAAGCTCTGCTTGATAGGCGTGGCTGGAAAACGACAGGATGTTGTTCGCAAGCGTGAGCAGCACGCCGAAGAAGATGAGCAGAACCGCCGCGTTCATTTGTCCAAACAGCAGGCCCGACACCGCGACCGCCAGCGCCGAGAGAACGATTTGCCACTTGCGCTCGAGTCTGTCAGCGATGGCGGCGGCGGCCAGGGGACCGAACGGGGCGGCGATCGCGATGATAAAGGTGTAGCGCAGGCTGTTCGTGATGGCGATACCGCGCTTGATCAGCAGCGTCGGCACCCAGTTGGAGAAGCCATAATATCCGACCGTCTGGAACAGCTGAAAGATGATCAGCATCACACTGCGTGTGCGGTAAGGTGGCCGCCACATTTCGGTGAAGCTACTGTGGTGTTTGCTTTGCGAGATCCAGCGTGGACTTTCAGGTAAGCGCAGCCGTATCCACCACACCAGGATCGCGCCCGTTGAGCCGAGCAGTACCACCCAGCGCCAACCATCGAATCCGAGTGGAGCGCGCGGGACCAGAAGCCAGGCGAGCAGCGCGGCCACCGGAACCGCGCAGAACTGGATCGCTTGATTGATGGCGAAGGCGCGGCCACGCAAGTTGGCTGGCACAAGCTCAGAAAGATACGTGTCGATGGTGACCAGCTCGACGCCGACGCCGATGCCGGAGATGAATCGCCACAAGTCGAGCCCAAACACATCGTGCTGGAACGCCATGATCACACTCGCGGCGGTGTACCAGAGCAGCGAATACGTGAAGATGACGCGGCGGCCGAAACGGTCGGCCACGAAGCTGACGAGCGCGGTTCCAATGAAGAGGCCGGAGAACATGGCGGCGACAAAGCCCGCGATTCCAGTGGAACCGAAGAGGCCGGGAGTGGCGGGAGTGAGGATGCCGGAGCGGACCAGGCCAGGCGCGATGTAGCCGGCGAAGAAGATGTCGTAGAACTCGAAGAATCCGCCGAGGGAAATCAGCGCGACGCGCGACCAGACGCTGGTTGGCACAGATTAGAGGTTATCTCAGGATCATCGCAGTGGCCGTGATCCGTTCGTCGAATATGCCGCCGGTGGAAAGAGGGTCCAGAGCCTCGCGTAGGGCAGCCTCGAAGCCGGGACGCCGATCGCCCAGCGCCTCGGGCGAGGTTGTGGACATCGAGAGCGCGCGGCCGATCAAATCGGAGATGGTCACCTGATGACTCTCGGTTACTTCGACATCATCCACCTTCCGGAATCGCGAGCCACGAAACCATTCCACAAAATCGATGTGGTAGCGCGATTCGTCGGGGTCGGACGACCAGGCCCGGCGGATCTCGTGGAACGTTCCATTCCAGCCATGCATGGCCGCACCAAATGTCCGGGTGCCGCAAATGGCGATCCAGCCAGTCGGAGCGACGATTCGGTCCAGAACAGCCAGCGCTTCGTCGCGATCGAACCAATGCAGCGCCCGGCCGATGGTGACGGCGTCAAATTGGCCGATATTCGCGGGCAGGTCCTCGATGCGCGCCTGGACGAGATCGACGTGCACGCCCGCACGGGCCGCTTCGACGCGAGCCGCGGAAAGCATCTCGGTCTCAACATCAACGCCGGCGCACGATCGGACAAAGGGCGCGAAGCCGATGGCTAACGAGCCCGGTCCACAGCCGATGTCGATCAAGCGCTCACTGCCGTCGAGATTCTGCCGCCGAGCCATTTCGAGAAAGAAGGTCGCCGGATATGGCTCACGGTATCGAGCGTAGTAGGGAGCGGTAGAATCGAAACGTCCCACGGCAGAACTCGAATTCTAACAGAGCCGGAGGCTCTCGCTATTCTCACGATCGCGCACATCGACACCGGCAAGGATTTTCGAGGCGGGCAGGACCTGTTGTTGTCGCTGGCGCGCGGCCTTCGAGCGCGAGGTCACCGGCAGCTGATCGTTTGTCCGGCGGACAGCCCGCTGGCCAAGCGCGCGAGTGCCGGAGGCTTCGAACTGGCGCGAGTGGGCACAGGGGGAATTACGAGCTTACGCCGGCGATTGTCGTCCGAGCATTTCGATATCGTGCACGCACACGATGGACGGGCGCAAAATATTGCGGTTCTCGCCTCGGCCGGATTGCCGCTGCGGCGCGTGGTCAGCCGCCAGGTGGCTTTTTCACCGCGGCATCCGCTGATTCATCGCTGGAAGTACGCCAAGACGTGCCACGGCATCATCGCGAACTCGGAATCTGTGCAGCGCGTGCTGACTTCGTCGGGCGTTTCGGGCGTCGACATCGAAGTGATTCCTCCTGGAATTGAATTGCCTGCCGAGCTACCTGGCGCGGATTTACGTGCGCGAGCGCGGACGCAGTGGGGTTTCGCCGCCGATGATTTCGTGGTAGGACACGCGGGCGCGTTTACCCACGAGAAAGGGCAAGACGTCGCGTTGGAGGCGGCCCGGCTGGTAGTGCCGAAGCTGCCGCGTCTGCGATTGTTGCTGGCCGGCGATGGGCCCGAGCGATCACTCAACCAAACTGCCCCAATTGCCGTCCTGCCGGGGTTTCTAGACGACTTGACCGAGTTCTACGCGGCATTAGATCTCTTCATCATGCCTTCGCGTTCGGAAGGCTGGGGGCTGACGGCACTCCGAGCGATGGCGAACGGCCTCGCGGTAATCGCAACGAATGTGGGCGGGCTTCCGGAACTCGTGGAGCACGGTAAGACGGGCTGGCTGATTCCACCGGATTCGCCGCAAGCGCTGGCGGACGCGATCGAAACGGCGGCGTCTGATCCTGCACGCCTCGCCGATTATGGCCGGAACGCGCGCGAGCGGGCCGCGCAATTTTCCATGGATCGCACCGTGGAACGAACCGAGCGATTCTACGCGCGATTGCTGGCGGCCTGCCAAACCGCCACGTAGCCGCAGCCCATCACTGCGAGAAACATCCCAAGCACTTCGCTGTTATTCAGATTCCAGGAGTAGAACCCGCTGACCAGCACCGCGATGGTCACCGCGACTGCGGCATGTAGAATCCAACGTTCCTCGGCATTCGGCGGCAAACGACGCACGGCGCGCACAAAATCGAACAACGCCCAACCGATCATCCAGAAGAGCGCCAATGCGGTGGGTATGCCGCGCTCGGCTGCGTACTGCAGGTAGTCATTTTCCAAATGGCCGTAGTATTCGGTAGCACTTGGGGCCGGCATATCGGGACGGATGTAGTTTCGATACTGGCGCGCGACCTGTTCGGGCCCGACGCCCAGCCAGGGGTGCGCCTTGATCATTTCCCAGCCAATGCGGCGCAACTCAGCGCGGTGGGCGTTCGAATCCGTGTGGCCCGGGTGCGGGGCGAAAGCCGAAAACGCGCGCTCCCGCAGACTAAACGGATTCGCGAGCAGCACCACAACGATCAGTACGGGCACCAACACCAGCGCCCACGGTTTCCAATACCAGATCAAATACAGGCCACCGCACAACGCACCGAGCCACATGCTGCGCGTCCAGGTGAAGCCGAGCGCGATGGATATTGGGAGCGCGGCCGCGATGAGCCATCCCATCCAGGTGCGATCGCTGGCGAAGAACACCAGCGCGCCGATCAACAGCAGAGCCATCATCAGTTCACCGCCCAGCGTCATCCAATGGCCCATGAAGCCGGTGACGCGAGCATCGATATAGAAGCGGTAGAAATCTTGATGGGGAAGTCCGGAGGCTCGGTATTCGGACTCCAGGAAATTGGTGTACGATCGCAAGAATTGCACGATCGCCCAGAGCGATGAAAGTGCCGCGGCGAAAGCTAAACCCAGCGCGAGCCAACGGACTTGCCGGGCGGTTCTGATTGCACTGGTCACCAGAAACAGCAGGAGATAGACGTAGAATTTTCTGACTTGCGGCAACCCTTCGCGAGCGTGGCCGGACGCGGCGAGCGACCAGAGCGTCCCCAACATGAACAGCGACAAGGGAAGCCAGACCGGCGGAGAACGCCATTTGCCGCGCGTGACGATTAACGCCAGCAGCGCCGCCGCCATCAGGATCTCGAACGCACGGATGGAGACGACAGTTGTAACCGCAGCCGCACCGGCGAGATAGAGTGGGGCGTTCTTACTTGGATGCACAGGGCTACTGCGCCAGTTCATCCGTCCGGCGCCGCCGGCTACTTCGCTCTCTTGAAAGCAACATCCCGAGTGCCGCCGCGGCGGCCGGTGACGGTCATCTTGAGATCGCCGCCCGAAATCGTTCCTTTGTAGGTCTGCGTTACGGTTTTGCCGTTGCGATCGCGGACTACCTTGAAGGACACGTTGTTGCCGTTGATCATACCCTCGGTCACATTGACAGTGCCATTCCGGCGCTCCAGCGTACCGGTCAGCTTGTTGCCATTGGCTTTGAGCATAAGCGTTTCGGTCACGTTGCCCTCTCTGCCAACCTTCGCCATCCATTTGCCATCGATATCGGCCGCCGAGAGCAGTCCAGAGGCGAGGGCCAAGATGCCCAGCAACTTCAGTATCGGTTTCTTCATTCGAGTTCTCCGTTTCCTTTGAGCCAACATAACATGATGTGGATGCCGAAATGTTTAATCGGAGGTCCGTAGCAACAACAAATCCAGACTGAACGTCACTCGCATTGCTTCCACCGGCCGGGAGGACCTGGGCCGATAGATGGAGAGCAAAACGTCGCGAACCGAGGCGGCGTCGAGATCGGCAGTGGTGGTAACGCGCCGGCGATCGCCGAGTGTAAAGTCTGGCGCGAAGGTCTCCACTGCCTTTGCCGTGCGATCGCGGCCAGCGCCGCGTAATTCGACCAGATCGTCAGGCGCGGGAAGAGCGACGACGAGACGGCCACCGGGTTGAAGTACGCGCCGGAACTCGCCCGAATTCATGCGGGCCGTGATGGACAAAACAACGGAGAAAGACTCGCTGGAATACGGCACGAAGCGATCGGCATTGGCGACGATCCACTCACATTCGGGATAGCGCCGCGCCGCGGCGTCAATGGCGGGAGTAGAGATATCGACGCCATGGGCTTCAAAGCCAATCCAGCGAGCGAGTGAGCCGAGATAGAAACCGTCGCCACATCCGGCATCGAGAACGATGTCGCCGGCTGAGGCGCCCAGCATCTCAGCGAGCGCCAGTAGAACCGGTTCGGAGACTCCGCGATCATGCAGCCGCCGACGCGCCGCAACCGCGGCAGTGGTGTCCCCCGGCTGGTTCGATCGCCGCTCCTGTGGCTGCAGCAGGTTGATGTATCCGCTGCGCGCGACGTCGAACGAATGGCCGCGTGGGCAAATCAACCGGCGGCCCTCCCGCGCCAGCGCCAGGCCGCAGTCGCGCACGGTGCAGAGGAGCATAGCGTCAAGTGTAGTTGAGTGCGAGCATTGCGAGACAATAGAGACATGCGCAAGAGGATTGTGGGCTCGAACCCAACCGCCGGCAACACAGGACCAGGGCCGCGCTGGATGGATCTGGGACAGATCGCGACCGTCGAAGTCACGTCCGAGGATCCCGGCTTTCCCATTGAATCGGTCTTTGGCGCCGACGGGCCGGGCTGGCGCGCGTCACAAAAAGGGGAGCAGCAAATCCGTCTCATCTTCGATCAGGCTGTTGCAGTGCATCGCATCCAACTCCACTTTCTAGAGCCAACGCGCGACCGTCTGCAGGAATTCACCATGCGATGGTCGGCGGCGGACGGCGGCCCGCCCAAGGAGATCGTCCGGCAGCAGTGGAATTTCAGCCCGGCCGGCTCCACCAGCGAGTTGGAGGATTACGAAGTGAACTTGGACGGCGTGTCTACGGTGGAATTGGTCATCCGGCCGGATCTGACGCACAATGACGCGCCGGCGACGCTGGCCGCATGGCGCGTGGCCTAGTTCGGCGGCCGGCGGAAATCGAGCCAGGCGCTCGGTGGATCGCTCACTAATTCCGGTTCGGGAGTCTGCTGTTTGCGTTGGCGGATGGAATAAACAATCCAAGGGCAGGCTTCAAAGGTTCGCCAATACGGATTGGTGCGGATTAGTTCATTTCGCGCACTCAGGATTTCGCGCCGCGCAAAGCGCTGCATTCTGTCGCCATGTGCCGGAACGAGCGTTTCGTCCGAGGTTTCGGTAGAGAGCCGCGGCTCTTGACAATCGTTGAGTTCGATCGCGACGATGCGGCCGTCGGTGACGATGGGATCGCCCGTGGTCTCGCAGGTTTTCTGCTCGCGGTGCGGATTGGAAGGGCGCTTTCTCTTGGTCTGTTTGAGCAGGCAGAATCGATCAGAACCGGCGCTCCCGGGTAGTCCGCTGATTAGCGCACTACCGAGTCTCGGCGCTCGATGTCGATTGGATGTACACTGAGTTGCTGGAAAGCTGCCTTCAGCTCCAGTTGCGCGCCTACCTCCGTGGGGAACGGGTTGGCGCAATCACCGCGGTCTTCCATGACCACGAATCGATTTTTAACAACAGAGGAGAACAATGTCTCACAAATTGACGGGACCGGTTCCCGCAAAGACCGGAATTGCAATTTGCGTGCTCGCTCTCGCGGTCGCCTGCCAACCTGCTTTGGCCGCGACGCTATGTGTAAATCCAACCGGCGCTTCGAGCTGCCAAACCACTATTTCCGCAGCTGTCAGCGCGGCGGCGGCCGGCGACACAATCCAAGTGGCCGCCGGCACCTACAAAGAAGCCGTCACCATCAACAAGACGCTGTCGCTCATCGGGGCGGGTAGTGCAACCACCATCATCGATGCCACAGGCTTAGGGAACGGCATCGACATTGACGGCTCGGCCGCCGCTCCTGCCTCGGGCGTCAGCGGCGTTGTCGTGTCGGGACTCACGGTCGAGAATGCCAACTTTCAGGGGATCATCGTTCAAAACGCGTCGTTCGTGACGATTTGGAACAACCAGGTGCTCAACAATAATAAGAGCCTGGATGTCTCCGGAATGGCGGCGCCTAGCTGTCCGGGTCTGGCGGCGGGTCTGCAGGCCGGCGAGGGCTTCGATTGCGGCGAAGGAGTGAATCTTACCGGAGTGGATCACTCAGTAGTGTCCAACAATGTCATTCAGAATAATGCCGGAGGCATCCTGCTCAGCGACGACACAGGTGCCACGCATGACAACGTGATTTTCGGCAACCTGGTGGCCGACAACGCATTCGACTGCGGAATTACGCTGGCATCCCACAGCATGATGGGGGTCTATCACAACACGATTACGGCAAACCAATCGCTCCGCAATGGATTGAAAGAGTTCGGAGCGGGCGCGGGCGTAGGCATTTTTGCCGCTGGGCCTGGCAACGCGAATTATGGCAACGTGGTGGTCAATAACATATTGATGGGCAATGGGCTGCCTGGCGTAGCCATGCACAACCATGCTTCCGTACCCGGAGCGCCTCCGGTGGTGTTCAACGACAACGTGATTGTCGGCAACATCATTTCGCAAAACGGCGCGGATACCGAGGACACGGCCACTTCAGGCCCGGCCGGGATCAATCTCGCCAGCATTGCGACCGTCACTGGTACCGTTGTTTCCCAGAACGTGATTAGCCAGGAAGCCATTGCTTTCGCATTCACGGCTCCGGGGCAGGCAACGGCCACTCTCAACAATTTCACGGCCGGCATCGGTATCCACAACGGCGGCAGCGGCACGGTAGACGGAACCGAGAATTGGTGGGGTTGCCTGGGCGGTCCGGCATCGGTGGCCTGCGCGAGTTCCAGCGGTTCGGTCGCGTTTGCGCCTTGGCTAACAACTCCGTTTTCTTCCGCCGTTCTTCCGGCGGCTCCCAGTGCCGGCGGTGGTGGAACCACTCCCCCTCCAACTGGAATCACGATCCTGGTTACCGGACCCGGCGGCGTAACCTCGGCGACCAACACCTTCCAGACGAATTCGAGCCAGGTCGCTCTGGACGCGTCACAATCCACCAGCTCCAATCCCGGCGGGCTCTCCTATTCGTGGCAGCCGGCACCCGGATCCTCAGTTGGAATTCCCGGCGGCAACACCGCAAAGCCGTTTGTTCAGCTTGGCAAGCCAGGGACTTATCAGGTGATCTTGACCGTGACCGATTCCACAGGAGCCACGGCAAGCGCCACCATTACGTTGCAGTACATTTAACTAGCCACTGGGGCATAATGTGGGGGCGGTTGCGTGATCGAGCCGCCTCCACAATCATCGGTCATTGCACCACCATCACCGGCGCCTGCCAGAACGCGGCCTTCTGCCCGGTTGGATCGAGTACCGTTACCTGGCAATTGTACTCGCCGGGCACGAGCGGCTCGAGCGAAAGATCGAATCGCAGCGGCATCGTTTTCAAGCGATTGCTCATGCCTTCCTTGATCGCTTGCGGCGGAGTTTCGAACACCTTGTCCGATCCGCGATAGAAAGCCACGAAAGCGACCAGGGGCTGAATGGTGGTGGCGGCCGGCTCGTAGGCTTGCAAATAGACATACATGTCGCGACTTTTGCTGAAGACGCGCGTGACGCTCGGAATCAGCTTTTGTCCATCCTGGACCAGCGGATTGGCTGTTTCCGCCTGATCTTTGCTCTTTAGAGCATTCGAAATCGCTTCCTTCAAGTCCACGCGCTGGCTGCTGAGGACCACGGAACTGACGGGAATCCGCTTCTCTTCCTTGTTGAGGTTGGGAATGACAAAGTTCGCTTCGTAAGTTCCGATGCGCCCCGTCTCGGCGTCGCGCGCGAGAAACTTGATCTTGTATTTTCCGGGAAGCAACGTGAAGCCCGTCTCGTATTCGATGGGCCGTTTTGCGAGCTGGGCCGCGGTCTCGCCGCTTAGTTTGATGTCGTACTTGTCGCGCACGTTTTGAATAGTGCTTCCGTAGTCATCCTTCACTTCGCCGATGAAATCGATTAGGGTACGCTCGGCGCCGCCCTTGCGGGCCAGCGCCAATTCGCGCCCGGGGATCTTCACGCTCACGGGCACGAAATACTCGGCGCGATTCAACTGGAAATAATCCAACTCCATGGCGATCGTCAGCTCGGTAATCGGATCGCCCAGCATCAGCGCGTCTTCGAGCTGCCTTTCTTTTTCCGCCACCGTGAATTTGCCGAAAGATTTGCCGGCGAAGTAGCCTTGGCGATAATCGAGCGATCCGGCCGCGCCGTTATTCAACGTGATTTTGATGCGGCGGAATTTCCCGTCCAACGCGGTATTCGTCGCATAGTAGCCAAGGATGTAGTAACTCGAAACGCTTCTCTCCGCCTGCACGATTCCCATGGCGAGGTCGTTGTTGTCGAGCAGCGCCTTGCCGCCCGTATCGGATGCCAGGGCGTACAACGTATCCTGCGATTGCTGAAAATTCGCGGTGAGCGCCATCGCGGCGCCGCCAGTGTACATGCCTCGGCCACCAGGCGATCCCTGGGTGGCATCGCCCAGCGGCGCGGTAGCCACTAGGCCCCGCGCATCGATCGGCCAAAACGAAACTCCGGCACGGACGGCCGCATTGATGGTGGCGTGCAGCTGCGCCTGATTGTCCACCCCGTTCAGACGTAGGCCGCTCGCAAAATACAGAACCGATTTTTTCTCGCTGAGCTGGCCCAACATCTTGGCGGCTGTTTGGAGTGCGGAGAGCTGGCGGTTGGTATTGAAGATATTGAATTCGCTGTCATCCTGGCCGAAGGCCGCGCCGGTATCGGGGGTGCTGTCGTCGCTGGTTGATTCATCAAGGCCTTGCGATTCGCCGACAATCATGGTTTCGAGAATGCTGATCAGCCGCTCGCGATCGTCGGTAAAATCGGACGCCACCCGTACAGCGCCGCCCTCGAATCGCATCAGCGCCAGACGATCCGCCGGCGTCATTTGTGTGCGGATGAATTTTTCGGCCGCCGTGATGGCGCGCAATTGGTCTCCCGGCGGCATCGCCGTCATGTCGAAATAGAGCACCAGCAGGCGGCGGTCCTGGTATCGGATGTCGCCGGGCTTCTCCGCGGTAATTTGCGTTTCGGGAAGCTTCTTCAGCGGTACTGGCGTGCTTCGAATTGAAGGTTGGGGTTCCGCGGCCTCGGGCACCTTCTGAAATTCGAACAAACGAATCATCTGCTCGGCGCCGTCTTCGGTGATGGTGAAATCTTTGGCAGTCAGACCTTCGATGGGCTTGCCGCTTTTGTCTTTCACGTTCACGGTTTCCACCACGAGTTGGCTGCTGGTTGAGAACGTGGCCGGCGCCGCGCCGCCCGCAGGAGTATTCTGGCCGACCTGCTGCGCGTCAAACGGTAGAGCGGCCGCGATTCCAAACAAGATCAGGGCGAGCGTTGCGCGAATCATTTTTTAAAACCTCACGACGAATCTTGTGATCAGGCTGCGCATCGCGTTGGCCTGGATCGGAAGGCCGAACAGAGGCCCGAGGGTGGTGTTCCAGCTCGGGAACGTGACGTGGTTGATCGGGTTGGTGGAATCGATTCTCAAGTCCGCATTTAGACGATCATTCAATCGGAACGTGCGTCCGATCGACGCGTTCAAGGTGAACTGCGCTGGGCCCGTGATGGAATCTCGCCCCGCGTTGCCGAATTGGCCGGGCTGCGGAGCCGTGTATGCCGCGGGATTCAGGAAAAAGCCCGCCGGCGCGTTATATACGGAAGCGCCCGTGTAGTTGGGCCGCAGCGCGCCCGTGACGCCCGTGCCCTGGACCGGCGCAAGATAGTTGGGCGTGAGCGGCAGCCCGGTACCGGCGTTGATGGATGAGAGGAAGGTCCACTCTTTTAGCAGCGTGCCGCGCCAGCCGTTGAGCAACGTTCCTCCGGCCAGGCCCATGCCGGTGGTGTATTGCAATTGCATCGCGACCAAGTGCCGCTGGTCGAAAGTCGAGAGGCTTCGTTCCGCACTCAGGTCGAGCCAATTCTGCGCGACCAGCAGATTGCGTACGCTCGACGCCGCCGCTGCGCCGGGTGCGATAGCGCCCGCCGATGCCCCCAGCCCGCCCAACGCAGCGTCATCGTCGATGGCTTTTGCGAATGTGTATTGAACGCTCGCCGTGAATCCGCTATGGAGCCGGCGGCGCAGTTGGATTTGTGCGGCTTCGCGCGTCGAATTGCCGTTCGAGGTCACATAATAATATCCGGCCGGGCACAGGGGACAAGGATTGATTGCTGTTCCGGCTGGATAGGTGTTGGGTAGGAATTCCTGCGTTCCATGCGTTCCCTTGATGCCGAGATACGCGGCCGTCAATTGCAGCGATCCCGGCAAATCACGTTGAATTGACAGCTGCCAGTTCTGGGCGTAGCCGGGGCGAAAGTTCGGATCGATACCGAATGTGTTGGGCGTGGTGGCAGGCGGGGCGTTGAACCCATTGGCTAACGTGAGGGGATTGGCCGCAGTGTTCTGCACCGTGAGGCTCTTCGATAACGGCCGAACTGCTGCGCCATTTGCGTCGCGAGGGTTTGATAGACCGACGTGTCGTAATAAACACCGTAGCCCGCGCGAATCACGAGCGATGATGCCGGCAGAGGCCGCCACGCGATCGCGACGCGCGGCTCGAAGGCGCGCTTATCGGGATGAATGAGCGAATCCGGATAGTCGCTGGCCGGTGAGCGGGCCCACCGGATTGCTTGCCACCACTGGCGCTTCGTTCGAAAATCCCGGGAACAACATCGAGATTCACCAGCCGGCCGTAAAGCTCCGTGATCGGCGAACCGTATTCCCAGCGCATCCCGGCGTTCAGCGTCAAGGAAGAACTGATGCGCCAATCGTCGGTGAAAAAGGCGTCATACAAGCGAATCGCGAAAGTATTTATCGGCATTGCCGAACGCGACGGAAGCCGCATCGGGTACACCCAGCAGGAAGTCTCCGAAATCCGATCCGCTCACTGCTCCCGTGAACGTAAAGGTTCCGCGGCCATTCTGTTGCGACAGCGCATTGAACTGCTGCCTCTTGAAATCGCCGCCGAACTGGAAAGTTGTGGCGCGAGTGATTCCAGAAAGAATGACGCAGACACTGCGTTGGTCTCGTTGTGATCGAAGACTGCTGCGCATCCGAAAGTCCCGCGATGCTCGAAAACGCGAGAGTCGGAGGCCCCCAATTCAACGGATCTTGAGCGTTTCCGGCGATGCCCGCCAGCGCCGAAACGTTTTCGCGATTTTCAAAATACGGAGTCACGCGCGTGGACAGCCGGCTGAACTGGTACCCGAAAGGTCACAAATAATCCCGTCGCAATGCGGTGAAACCAATTGACGCTGGTGGTGAGGCCAAGCGAATCCGTGGTGTCGAGAAAACCGAAGACGTTGGGATTATCCTGGCGCGTGCTCTGAAACGCAAGGTTTCCGTACAGCTGATTTTTACGATCGATGGATTGGTTCCAGCGGGATTGCAAGCTGTCCTGATGCTGCACGCCGACCACCGGGACCTGATAGTTGTAGCCCGCGCCGCTGTCGAAATTTGGCAAAGGATACAGGTTGAGCAGCGATTGCGCTTGCGGGCTGATCTGGCTCTTGGGAATGACAAACGGATTGCCAAGCAGTTGCGACAGGTCACCCATGCGTTCGGCAGCGGTGGGCATGAGCGCGGTGTCGACGGCCGCGTTCCGGTTGCGCGTCCACTGATACCCGACAAAGAAGTTTGGACCCTGATTGAGCAAATGCGGGATTTTCAGCGGCCCTCCGAACGACGCGATGCCGGTGAAATGATTGTAGGACGGCTTGGCCGTGTCCTGGCCGGTGATGGAGAACGAACGCGCATCCCAAATGGAATTGTCGACGTAAACACCGAGTGAGCCATTATAAAGCGAGCGCCCTCCGTTGCGGTTGTTTCCGAATGCTGGGACCAATGAGAAAGGTGAACTCGCGCCATTGTTCTGGCTGCCATTGATCAGAAAGCCGTCGTTGGATCGCTGTGCGAGTTCGTCCCGCGCTGGGTCTGTTTCAGTCGGCGGTAAGCGGATTCGGGCTTCGAGGTGTGCCAGCAGCGGTTGCCGCATCTTTGGCGGGCGGCGCTACTGCGGGTTTCGGCGCCACAGGCTTCGGCGCAACCGCTGCCTGCGCCTCCGCATGGATTTGATCCAGTGGCAGCATTTTCATTTCCCAGGCCGCGGGTTTGGCATCCGGTCCGGCCGTTATTTCGCCCTGGACCGGCGAAAACCCAAGCATCTTAACTTGAATCGTCCAAACGCCGTCGGCCAGATCGGGAAACGAATAGGCGCCCTGGGAATCGGTAACCGCCGAAACTTTTTTCTCGCCCTGTGTAGCCGTCACCGTCGCGCCTGGAACCGGGAGTCCGCCGAATGTGACCACGCCGTGCTGCTCACTCGCAACCAGATTCAAAACGACCAGCCACGCGGCGGCGATCGACCGGAGGAGTGCTCTAATTTTCGGTCGGCCGTTCCACATGATCGATCACCAGAATCTCGACCGGACCTTTGGTGGATTCCAATTTTAGGCCGAGCTGTTCCTCGAGGGCCGACGCAATGGCTGGTCCAACGCTCGCCGGATCGAATATCTGCGGCACCTCAGGGCCGGACGACGCCTGAAGTTGATCGAGGTACTTCTTCCAATCGAGCGTGTAACTGAAGCTGCCCTTGAGATCGGTCTTATCGACAACCGTTTTCCCGGTCACTATGCTGAGCATCAGAACCAAAGCCCCCATGGGCGCCTTTTCGCCTTTGAGCTGGGCAAATTGCGGGCGCCGGAGGAAACGGCAGGGATTCTCCGGCGTGGGAACCTCCGGGCAACCCTGCTCGTCCACGGGGTGAATTTTCGGCCCGTTCTTCGCCGCCACCAGCGAGTACACCGGCAGCTCCTTCGTCTCGCGATGCAAAGCCAGCTTGAATCGGTCCGCCAGCACACCTTGAAACATGGTTTCAAGCTCAGGCTTCAGGAAATCGAATCTAGGATTGCCGTCCGATTTCGTAACAACATCGAACCGCTCCGAATCCACCCAACTTGGCTCGCCCGAAATCTGAAACTCGCGCACCTGATACGCCCAGGTGATCAGCGTTCTCACGGGAACGTTGGTCGCATCCAACCTGCCTCCGCGATTACCGCGCATCATTACCCGGGAATCGGCGGATTTGTTCGGCTTGATCGAAACAGCGGTGAATTCAGGTAGCGGTGCCGGCGGCGGCGCAGCGGTTTGGCCAAACGTGACCCAAGAGCTGACGACGAGACTCGCGGCTGCCATGGCTCGATGCATCGTTATTCGTTATAGAATACCGCGCCAATTTTGCATGATAAAGCCCTAGTTCTCCGACGGCTTCTCCACGTGATCGATGACAAACATGTCAACGGGCCCTTTTTGCGATTCCAATTTCAACCCGAGCTGCTCTTGAAGTGCGGTGAAAATCGTAGGACCCGTAGTATCGGAAGGCGGCGGCCTCGGACCATCCGGCGGAAATTGCAGAGCCTGCGAGTCGTCCGGAGCCCACTGCATGCTGATATCGAAATTCCCTTTCAATTCCGTTTTGTCGATGACGGTGCGCCCCAGGATGCGCGAGAGCATCGGAATCAGATTCGCGATCGGAATCCCCGCGCCTCTCACCATGGAGGGACCCATCTGCATTCCACCGCATCCCAGCGCCGGAGGTTTGCCCGGCTCGAATGGCGGAGGAGGCTTGGTGGGATCGATCGGCGTGCAGCTTCCCTCCTTCGTTTCCGCGAGCCCGGGCCCCAGCTTGCCGTCCTTGTTCGACAACACCAGCGAATAGACGGAAAGCTCTTTGGTCTCGCGATGAAATTTGAGCTGGAACCGGTCCGCAAGCAGCGCCTGCAGCATGAGCGGAACCTCGGTCCGCTTGGCGGCGTCCTCGGGTTTCGCGGAAATGTCATAATGCGCGGAATCCATCCACGCCGGTCCCCCGGAGATCTGGAATGGCTGAATGCGCCACGCCATGACGATCATCTCCTTCAAGGGCATGTTGTTGATGTTCAGCCTTCCGCCGGGAGCCATGCGGATGAACGTACCGGGCTGGCCGGGCGCGGACGGCTTAATGGAAGCGACTTCGAATTGCGGACCGGATGCCGCGGGTTGTCCGAAAGCGCTCGTGGCAATCGACAGCAGGCTCGCGACTGCAATGGCTCGCATCAAGAGTACCGCGCCCTTTTGCACGAGTATGCCCGAACCGCGGGCGGCCGGAATCGTTGGATTCATTGGGACGCCGGTGCGCGCTGGTGTGCGCTCCGGGAACACTTGTAGCTGAGTGGTCACTAGGTCTCCGACGAGCCCAGCCCCAAATTCGTTAGCAAGCATTTCCTGGCATAATTACCCATATGTCGATACGCTCGCAGTCCGAATTCGAAAAGCTGCGGGTGATCGGAAGAATCGTACGGCTAGCGCTCGACAAAACCGCGGCTGCCGTCCGTCCCGGCATTACGACCGCCGAGTTGAACAAAATCGGCGCCGACGTACTCGATCAACACGGAGCCGAATCGGCGCCGCCCAAGGTCTACGGCTTTCCCGCGGCGCTCTGCATCAGCGTGAACGACGAAGCCATCCACGGGATTCCCGGCGCGCGAGTGATCCAACCCGGCGATCTGGTGAAGCTCGATCTGGTGGCCGAGAAGGACGGTTTTTATGCCGACGCCGCGGTTACGATCCGCGCGGGCAAAGTCAGCCACACTGCCGACGCGCTTGCTCGTTGCGCCGAGCGTGCCTTTTATCAAGCTTTGGGATCCGCACGCGCCGGAAATCGAGTGCACGAGATCGGGCGGGCTGTCGACCGGGAAACGCGCCGATGCGGCTTTCGCGTGATCCGCGAACTGTGTGGCCACGGCGTCGGGCGGACGATTCATGAGGCGCCGAGCGTCCCCAATTATCACGAACCGCGCCTGCGATCGCGACTCACCGAAGGCCTGGTGATCACCATCGAGCCGATCATCTCAGCAGGCAACGGCCAAGGCGCATTGCAGCCCGATCGCTGGACAATTCGAACGGCCGACGGCAGCCTCTCCGCGCACTACGAACACACGGTGGTGATTACGAAACACGCGCCGATCTTATTGACAGCGGCATAAAATTGAGCGTGCGTTAGTCTTCCGAAGGCTTCTCCACGTGGTCGATCACCAGGATCTCGATCGGCGCCTTTTGCGGTTCTAGCTGGAGGCCGAGCTGCTCCTGAAGCGCAGTGAAAATGTTCACGCCGTCGGAGCCGGGTGACGGTGGGCCGGCGAACTCTGGAATCCAATTCAGCTTGACGTCATATTGTCCCTTGAGCCCCATTCTGTCCACCACCGGCCGATCCAGGCCGCCCGAAAGCTGAATCGCCATTCGTTCCGTGCTCACATCGGCCATCGTAACCTCGGCGGTCCGTACACCACCGCTCCCGACCGATGATTCTTCGCCGGGCGCGCGCTCCTTCAGCTTCGGTCCGTTTTTCGCGACCACCAGCGCGCAACCGCCGCGATGTCGAACCGCACGGAATCCGCGCTCATCCAGGGTGGGCCGCCGGAGATCTGGTTGCTCTCGTTCAGTTGATATGCGTCCATGATGAGCCCCAGCAACCCGTACGCTTCGATCGTCACTTGGGGGCCGGAGATGCGAACGCCCACCACGGTGTACGGTCCTTTGTGCGGCTTGATGGACGCTACTTCGAAAGCTGGCGGCGCGAAGAGCGGAACGGTAGTCACGATCATCACAACCGCGATTGCCTTCATGTGTCCCCCGCTAATTTTCAACCGGCTTCTCGGCCTGATCGATGACCAGAATTTCCACCGGCCCTTTTCGATGTTCCAGCTTTAGTCCGAGCTGCTGGCGCATCGATTCGGCGATCGTAGAATTGGAGCCATCGCCGGGCCCCGCGCGAATTACGGCTCCGGCGGGAGCGCTCTGCGGCGGCGGAGGCAGCTCTTGCGTAAACGACAAATCGAAATCGTAGCTGCCCTTGAGATTGGTCTGGTCAACCACGGGCCGATCCATGAACAACGATAGGCGCCATGCAAAGAAATCCATCGGCGCAAATGTCGCGTGCCACGTCGTCTTGAGCCGCCCATCGGAACTTGGATCGACCTTGGGCTCGATCCACGGATCGCCGGCGTTCCGCGCTGCGTGCGGCGTCAGCTTGGGCCCATCCTTGTCCACAGTCAACTCATACATCGGCATTTCCCTGCTCTCGCGATGGAATCGAAGTTTGAACCGCTCCGCGAGAAGATCCTGAAGCATCGCGTGCAGTTCCTCCATGCTCGATGGCCGCTCCGCCTTGGCATTCATATCGAAGCCCTCAGTGTCCATCCACGCGGGCCCTCCGGCAACTTGCTCGGCCCTGACGCGGTATGCCACCGTGATCATCGCTTTCAGCGTGACATTGGAAGCCAGATATCGCTCTCCGCCGGGCGCGGGACGAATCCCGAAACGCGTCTGGCCAGGCTGGCTGGGTTTGATGGACGCCACTTCGAACTTCTGCGCCGATTGCCCACTGAGCAGGCCGATCGTCGCGAGCATGGCTGCAGCAATGCGCCGCATATCAGTTAATTTATCCCGCCATTTCAGGAAATTCGCAACGCCGTCATCGGATCGATGCGAGTGGCGCGGCGAGCGGGAATATAGCTGGCCCCGAAAGCAACGATCAAGAAAAGGAGAGCGACGGCCACGAACGTCACGGGATCTGTCGCGCTCACGTGAAACAAGAGCGTCTTCATCAGGCGCGTCAACCCCCACGCTCCAGCGATGCCCACGATCACTCCCACCAATGCGAAGCGCAGGCCTTGTCCCACCACCAGCCGCAGAATGTCGCTCGGCTGCGCACCCAACGCTCGCCGGATCCCCATCTCCTGCGTGCGCTGCGCCACCGAATACGCGATGCTGCCGTAGATTCCAATCAGACGCCAGCAGCAGCGCAACTCCCGCGAACGATCCCAACAAAATCACCAGCAGGCGGCGCTCGCCCACCTGCTCCTCCACCAGATCGTCCATGGTCTTGACCAGCGCGATCGGCTGATTGCGATCCAACGCCAGCACCTGATCGCGCACGGCATTGGTGAAGCGGAGCGGATCGCCCGGCGTCCGGATCGCGAGCATTGCGAACGGCGGAGCGTTCTGCGCGAAGGAGACGTAGACACTCTCCGGCCAGCTGCCGTTCTCGAGTTGTTCATGCACATGCGCGACGATCCCGACGATCTCCGCGGGCTTCTTATTCACGCCTCCGATCAAGAGCCGCTGGCCGACGGGATCCACGCCCGCCGGATATGCCGGCCAAAAACGGCGAGCCAGGGCTTCGTCTATGATGGCGACGCGCTGCGAATCCGCCGTGTCCCGCTCGTGAAGTCCCTGCCGCGCCGCAACGGAATCTCGAGTGTGCGAAAGTATCCCGGCGTCGTGGTCCAGATGGTGGCGATCAGGCGTTGGTTCAGCGGCAGCGGTGGCTTCGCGGCGTCCTGCACGGGCGTACCCGCGTAGCCCATCATCGGAAGGAACATGGCCGCGACCGCGCCCTGCACGCCCGGCAAGGATCTCACCCGGCCGACTAAGATCCTCGAAGAAGGCCGCTCGTTTCTGGTTGGTGTCATAGCGCAATGGCGGCAACGGAACCTGCATCGTGAGCAGATGCGAAGGATTGAATCCGACATCGATGCCTCGGAGATTACCGATGCTTTCCATCAGCAGCCCCGCGCCAATCAGCAACACGATCGAAAGCGCAACTTGTGCGATCAACAGCAGCCCGCGGAAGCTGAGCCCTGCCAGAATCCCTCGGTGGGCGCCCTGACTTCGCGGCCTCGCCGCTTGCTCGCAATATTTGGATGAGATCGGGCCGCGATGCGCCGATGGACGGCGCCAATCCGAACAGCACGCCGGTTGCGAGCGAAAGCGCCGCGGCGAATCCAAACACCATCCAATCGAGATGAATTTCTCCCGCTCGCGGAATGTCGAAGGAAGTGATCAGTGGAATCGCGCGGATAATCCAAGCAGCCAGTAAAACGCCGAGGGCTCCGCCGGCAAAGCGACAACAGTATGCTCTCCGCCAGCAATTGTCCGATCAGGCGCAAGCGAGCGGCTCCCAACGCCGAGCGCACCGCAAATTCCCGCGAACGCGACGTGGCGCGCGCCAGCAGCAGGCTGGCCACATTGGCGCACGCGACCAGGAGTACAAATCCCACCGCGCCAAAAAGCATCCAAAGCATGGAGCGCACTTCGCCCACCAGCTCATCCTTCATCGCCGTCACTTCCGGAGTTTTCGGCTTGGCGTCCAGCATGTCGGGATGGGCCATCGCGTATTGGCGGCGAATCACCTGCATCTCCGCGTTGGCTTGCGCCAGATTGAATCCCGGCTTTAGACGGCCGAACACGGACAAGAAGGGACTGTCGACTCTGGATTTCGCCGACATCAGCGGCCACTCCGCGGGCGCCGTCATCCACACGTCAACACCCGCAGCGGGAAATTGGAAGCGCGGCGGAAGAACACCAATGATGGTGAAGGCCGTCGATCCGAGCGTCGCGGTTTTGCCTACGATCTGTGGATCCCCGGAGAACCGGCGCCGCCACAGTTCAGAGCTGATCATCGCCACCGGCGCCGCGCCTGGCCGATCTTCGTCTTCGAGCGAAAACCGCGCCCGCGCGACTGGTTCCACGCCAAGAATCCGAAGAAAGCTGGCCGACACGCGCTCGCCTTTCAGCACCTCCGGCTCCACGTCGCCGGAAAGCGTGATGTTTTCCTCGCTGGTGAAAGCTCCAAGTTCGGTGAAGGAATGCGCGCCCTTCATCTCCGCAAACAGCGTTGGAGTTTCGCCTCCCGACATGCGGACCAGCCGATCGGGTTCGCTGTACGCGAGCGGCTTCAACAGCACCGCGCGAATTACGCTGAACATCGCGGTGTTTCCGCCAATCGCGAGCGCCAGCGTGAGTACGGCCGTCGCGGCGAACACTGGTTTTTGCCGGATCGCTCGCAGCGCGTAGACGCTATCCTGCCAGATCATCTCCAGAAGTCGCATCAGGTTCCAGCCCTCAATGACGAGAATACTCAAATGCCGCGAGCGCCGCTTGCCCCAGGCTGATACCGCCGTCGTTGGGCGGGACGGACGAGTTGGTCCAGATGCGGATTCCATCCGGCGCGAGTATGGCCTTCACGTCTTCGAGCAGCATCTCATTTTGAAAGACGCCGCCCGACAACACAGCGGTCCGTGTACCGTGAGACTCGCAAAGAATCTTCACCGCGTCGCACAATCCGGAAGCCACGCCTCGTTGGAACATGCGGGCGATGGCCGCAGGTTCCCTACCCCGCACCCGATCCTGAATCACAGCTGCAAGCAGCGGACGAAAGTCGAGCGTGTCGCCATCGATCGGAAACGGATAAGCATCGGATGTAGCGCCACCCCGCGCGAGCTGCTCCAGCCACATCGCCGCTTGTCCCTCAAAGCTGATCTCTCGCGTATAGCCCAACAGCGCGGACGCAGCATCGAACAGCCGCCCGATCGACGTGGTCTCAAACGTCCGGATTTTCTTGTCGATCAACT
This sequence comes from Bryobacterales bacterium, assembly GCA_963772905.1. Classification (GTDB taxonomy): domain Bacteria; phylum Acidobacteriota; class Terriglobia; order Bryobacterales; family Bryobacteraceae; genus Palsa-89. Next base: position 495,150 of record CAVYZD010000005.1, read on the forward strand.
GTAACGCCTGCTGGTAGCGCGACGGGAATCCGAACGGCGGCGCCTCGAACGCGGGAAGATCATTCATCTGGCACAGGAAACCAGCAGCGCATTGCACCGGATAACGCGCCGAAGCATCACCGCCTGGAAGTGCCGCCGTCCGCAAGTGCATCACACGGCGAAACCCCTCGCTCATGCTGCCGGCGAAGAATTCCCCGCCCCAAATCGACCCGTCGTCGCCATACCCGGTCCCGTCGAAACTCACGCCGATCACGCGCTCGTCCCACGCTTCTTTCTCCGCCAACACCGACGCGATGTGCGCCCGATGATGTTGGACGGCAAGTTTCTTGGGTGCGGCCAATCCCCGCGCGTGGATCGTTGACGCATATTCGGGATGCAGATCGTGCGCAACGATCAGATCATCCCAAGACACTTCATACATCGACACCAGATCGCGAATGGTCTGCTCGAAGGCCCCGAGCGCTGCGTAGTGATCCAAATCCCCGATATGCTGGCTGACGAACGCCTGCCCGTTGACGACCAGCGTGATGGTGTTCTTCAAATCCGCGCCCACTGCGAGCAGCGGCCCGGAGAATGGCAGCTTGGCCGCGACACCCGGCGCATATCCGCGCGACCACCGCAGAATCATCGGCCCAAAAACTCCCGCTCGCGCCACGGAATCGTCTACCCGCCGAGCAATCGGACGCTCGCCAATGAGAAACGCATCGGCGATTTCCGAAAGCTCCACCAGCGCATCGTCGTCTTCGTAAGCGATCGGCTCGCTCGACCGATTCGCGCTCGTCATCACCAGCACCTCAGGTACGCCTGCCGCGAAAAGCAAATGATGCAAAGGAGCGTACGGCAGCAGAAGTCCTAATTCAGAATTACCAGGAGCGACCCCGGGAAGCTCCGCCTTCGCGGGCACCAGAACAATCGGGCGCGCGGTCGAGGTAAGCAGCGCTTCGGACTCCGGCGAAATCTCTGCCAGCCGCCGCGCGATCTCGATGCTCGGCACCATTACAGCGAATGGTTTCTCCTTGCGGTATTTGCGCTCCCGCAGCGCCCCAACCGCCGCGGCGTTATTGGCATCGCAAGCGAGATGATAGCCGCCAATACCTTTGATCGCGACGATGCGTCCGGCACGCAACAACTGAACCGTAGCCTCGATCGACGGGTGGTACTGCGGCCCGCACTTGGGACACGCGATCGGTTGCGCATGGAAACGCCTGTCCAACGGATCGCCATATTGCCCGGCGCACAACGCATCCATCGGCCAGTGCCTCATCGTGGTGTTCGGCCGATCGTAAGGCAGGCTCTCGATGACGGTGTAGCGCGGACCGCAATTCGTACAGTTGATATAAGGATAGAGATAGCGCGGATCGGCGGGGTCGAAGAGCTCCACGAGACAATCGCCGCACACCGGAAGATCGGGCGATATCCGCACAGACGGGCGTCCGCTGGCCTGGCTCTCGCGAATCGTGAAATCCTGAAAGCCGCATTGCTCGGCCGGTTCCACTTCCACCGCTGCGATCCGCGCGGCCGGTGGCGCAGCGCTCTCGAGATCCTCCAGAAACTTCTGGACCGCTGCCTCGCCGCCTTCCAAATGAATGTCCACGCCCTCGGGCTGATTCAAAACCCATCCCGCAAGCGAGTGCGTGCGCGCCAGGCGAAAGACGAACGGGCGAAAGCCCACTCCTTGCACCATACCCCGCACCCGAACGTCGCGCGCAATTGTCATGACGAGCCGGGAATTCGTCCTCTACTTCGGCGCCGGCGCTTCCATCGGTTGCAAATAGAAATTGTTCGGATCGCGAACGATAATCACATGCGGGCCCTGGGGCAGCGTAACGGGCGCGCCCCTAGTTGTGATCACCGAAAATCCTGCGCCCTTCAGCGACGCGCTGAGCGCCGCGATGTTCCGCACGGGAAGGCGCAGCATCCCTCGGCCCGGCTCGGGAAACCCAACACCCAAGCCCTCGCCGCTGGCTGCCTTGGTGAATCGGATTCGCACAGATGAGCCTGGAACAGTGAGCCACTCGCCATCCGCCGTGAACCCGAGCGCACTCGTGTATAGTGCTCTGGTCTTCTTCACGTCACTGACGCTGACGCTCAGATCCGCGCCCGCGTTCTCCGATCGCACAACTTCGACCGGGAATCCATCCGGATCGCGCAGAATTTTCTTCGGCGCTCCGGCAGCATCCGTCACCCGCAGGATCAATGTCACCGCGCCCGGATCCGCAATCGATCTATGCTCCGGCTTCCGCGCCTCGCCCCACTGCACCAGCTCGATCCCCATCGCAGAGCCCGGAATCTTCAACACCGCCGCGCGAAATTGCTTACCCGGCACGCCGTACAAACTAGCCACCGCCGGATTATCGGTGAACTTGTGCTCTCCTCCAGATGGCCCGCTGACTTCCAGGCCCAGCGTGTCGTGATAAAACGCGAGCGATTGATCGAGATCCGAAATGATATGCAGGAACGGCCCTACTCCAACCACCGGACTTTCCGGCGGCGCAGCCTGCCCCAGCATCGTGACGGCGCCCAACAGCACCGCGATCCCCGGCGCGCGGAAGATTTTCATCGCACATGCAGTATACCCGAGCTCAGCTTTTATTTGTGCTTCATCAACATCTCGCCTAACATCGAGACGCCGTTCCATGCGATCTGCACGCCGATGCACATCAGGATGAAAGCGATCACCCGCAATATGCCGTGCACGGTGGAAGCCGACACCGCTTTAATCAGTCTTGGGGCCCAGCCGTAGCAGAAGTAAACCGACGCACTCAGCACGATGGCCGCAAGTACGATACCGAGATGTCCCTCGACGGTTTCAGAGAAGCCTCTATTTGAGACGCGCGCGCTCAAAGTGAGCATCACCACCAACGTTCCCGGTCCGGCCGTGATCGGAAAAGTAAAAGGGTAGAAAATCTTTCCCTCGAGAGCGCAATCGCTTGCCCCCGCAATCTCCTCGTTCTTCTTTCTTGCGTTCGCGCCGGCGTCGTTCTCAAACAACAAGGACCATGCCGTCGCAGTGATAATGATTCCTCCGGTCAACTGCACCACCGGCAGAGAGATGCCGAAGAAACTGAGAATCAGCGACCCTAGAAATTCGATGACAAGCAAGAACGCAATAGTCGTAATCGAAATCTTGCGGGCCAGGTGCCGGTAAGTCGCCGCCGGCTCATCGCCCACCAGTCCGAGAAAAATCAGAGCGGAGCCGATCGGATTGATGAGCGGAAGCAAGGCGGTAAACGCCAGCAGAAAGGATATCCAGACCGACTTCGGCTGCATGTACTTCGATTATCACCCGGCGGATTTCCTTGCGATAATGGAAGCTATTCCTGACGCGGCGGTGCTCGACTATGTCCCATCATTTTGACACCAAGGCTGCAAAAGATAACCCGAGCCTGAACCTCTGCGACTTCTACATGTTCCAAGGTGCGCCAGGCACTGCGGTGATGGCTATGACGGTGAATCCCAACGTCGGCGTTGCCGTCGCTGACATTCTGCACCAGGAAGGACTCTACGTGTTTCGCTTCGATCTGAACGGCGACGCGCGCGAGGAAGTGGCTTTCAAGTTTCGCTTCGGGGAGCCCGTGCACGCCACCGGTAACGACCAGAACCATGTTCAGAGATTCCAGGTAAAGCGGGCGGTGGGCCAAGCCATACCCGGCGACGGCGGTGATATTCTGCTCGAAGGTGAAACCGGGAAAGTGCAAAGCAAGTCCGGAGTCCGTGTTTACGCCGGCACTGCGCCGGATCTGTTCGCCGCCAACGGCGCTGGACTCCGTGCGTTCATGACTTCGTTCTACAAAGAGCAGCGCTACAACGGCGACGCCTTTCTGAATGGGCAAAACTCCTTCGCCAATCGCAACGTCACGGCCTTGGTGCTGGAGGTCCCAACCGATTTGATCGGCCAAGGCAGGGTGGGCGCCTGGGCCACCACTTCGCTTTTTGGGCACGCTCCAGAAGTGCAGATCCAGCGCTGGGGACTTCCTCTTCTTACCCATATCTTTCTCAGCGCCGGCGACGATCTCAAAGACCAATTCAACACATCAGCGCCGGCCTGCGATCTGGCGCTCTTTTCAAAACCGATCGCGGAATTCGCGGAGAAAGTGACCTCCTACGCGCAGTCCGCCGTGAATCCTTCCGAGTACGGCCGGCAACTTGTTGCGCGCTTCTGCCCGGCCGTGCTGCCCTATGAATTGGGAACCGAAGCGGTATTCGAACCGGCCCGCTTCAACGGGCGTCCGATCGCCGACCTCGCCATGGATGTGATGTTGACACTCGCTGCCAATCAGCCGCTCGCCGCCGGAGTGTCGCCGGACCGGAGCCGCATGCGGAGCGAGTTCCCTTATTTTGGCGAGCCTTACGCGAAGATTTGATCCCGCAAGCCCCAGCGCGTTTGCGAGCAACCAGTTGCATTCCGATCGGATTTTCGCCAGTATTGCTGAGGATGAGGCAAATTCTTGGGATCTTGTCGATTGCCGTTATTGCCGTGGGCTCGGTGATCGCACAACCTCCTCCGCCGCGCGATTCCGCCCAAAGCCCCGCATCACAGCGCCCGCCAAAAACCCTTACGCCGCAGACCTATACGATCGAGCAGATTCAAGCCGGTGAGTTGCGATTCACTTCGCAGTGCGGCTTCTGCCATGGGCGCGACGCAGCGGGCGGAGAAACAGGACCCGATCTCACACGCTCCAAGCTGGTCACCGAAGACAATCGTGGCGATAAAATCGGACCTCTGGTGCGCCGTGGGCGCCCGGATCAGGGCATGCCGGCCTTTAACCTCCCCAATGCGGAGTTGGCGGCGATTGTCGCCTTCATCCACGACCAGAAAACCAAGGCCGAAGCGCTGGGCGGCGGGCGACGATCGGTGGACGACGTGGACCTGGCAACCGGAGACGCCGCAGCCGGGCGTCGCTATTTCAACGGTGCTGGCGGCTGCTCCGCGTGCCATTCCGCCAGTGGTGATCTGCACGGAATCGCCTCTCGATATCACGGGCTCGCACTGTTGCAGCGCATGCTTTATCCCAACGCACGGCCCGTTCCCGCCCCGCCAGACGCGCTAGCGGCGCACTTCGATCAACTCGGGAAATACACCGACGGCGACATCCACAACGTCTACGCCTATTTGGTGACGTTGAAATGAAGCGCTTCCTGCTCGGAATCTGCCTCACCGCGCTGACCTCCGCGCAAACCGATACCTGGCTCACGTTCCACGGCGATTACTCCGGCAAAAGGCACTCCAGCCTCACCGAAATTACCCCGGAAAACGTCGACCAGCTCCAGCAGGTGTGGCGATTCGACACCCACCAGAATCAACAAATCAAAGCCTCGCCGATTGTCGCGGACGGCGTCATCTACATCACCACGCCGGACAACATCTGGGCCCTCGACTCTCGCACTGCCGCCGAACTCTGGCATTACCAGAATCCTCCGAACAACGCGTTCCACATCGGCCACCGTGGCGCGGCTATTTACAAGGACACCGTCTACTTGACTACCCCCGATTGTCACCTGGTCGCGCTGAACGCCAAAAACGGGAAGGTGAAATGGGACGTCGTGATTGCCGATTCCAAGAAAGGCTACTGGTCGACGAACGCTCCGCTCATCGTGCGGAATCACGTCCTGGTCGGCGTTTCCGGCGATTTCGACAACCTGCCCGGCCAGTTGAAATCCATCGACGCCGATACCGGCGCTACACAGTGGGTTTTCTACAGCACGCCTCCGCCCGGCCAAAACGAACCAAACAGTGGCGGCGCAACCGGCGGCCAGATGTGGACCACCGGCACATACGATCCCGATCTCAATCTGGTCTTCGTTGGCACCGGCAATCCCACTCCGGTCTTGAATGGCGCGGCCAGGCCTGGCGATAATCCCTGGACTTGTAGCATCGTCGCACTGAACCCGGACACCGGCAAGCTGATCTGGGGCTTCCAGGTCTCGCCACACGATACGCACGATTGGGATGCGAACGAAGTTCCCGTGCTCGCGGATGCCGATTTCAGCGGGGCACCACGCCACCTATTAATGCAGGCCTCGCGCAACGGCTACTTCTTCGTACTCGATCGCACCAACGGCAAGAGTCTCCTGACCACGCCGTTCGCCACTGTGAACTGGGCCCAGGGAATCGATCCTCAGGGACGCCCCATCCCCGATCCAGCCAAGTTTCCATCGAAGAGCGGCGTCCTGGTAGCACCCAACGAAAGTGGCGCCACCAACTTCCGCCCGCCGAGCTTCGATCCACACACCGGCCTGTTTGTCGTGAGCGCTCAGGACGGCTACGGAATCTATTTCTTCAAACCTGAGCACGGCGCTTACGGATGGGCCGGCGCCGATTATGGCGTCGCAGGACGCGCGTTTCTCCGCGCGATCGATTACAAGACGGGGAAGATCGTATGGAACCATCCGATCGGCGATGGCGCAGGCACGGCCGGCGTGCTCACAACCGATACAGGCGTGACATTCAGCGGCGACGTTGCGGGCAATGTGCTGGCCCTGCGAACTAGCGACGGCGCTACGCTCTGGCAGCAAACCATCGGGAGGATCGGCAACGGCCCTATCACTTATGAGCTCGACGGCAGACAGTATTTGCTGATTGGCGGCGGCAGCTCGTTATATGCCTTTGCGCTGCCGGCAGCCGCGGAGCAGGTCCGGACCCCGATTCGTGCGCCGATCCGCCCTCCGACAAGAGTGATGCTCCTCGATGGCGAAAGCGGTGGTCCCTATCACAACTGGCGGCTCACCACGCAAGTGCTTCGCAAAGAGCTCGAAGAGACCGGCCTGTTCCAGGTGGATGTCGTTACCGCGCCTCCCGCTGGCGGGGACTTCAGCGCGTTCAAGCCCAACTTCAGTAAGTATGCGGTCGTGGTGTGGAATTATGACGCGCCCGACGAGCGATGGCCGGCGGAGTTAAAGGCGTCGTTTGAGAATTACGTTCGTGATGGCGGGGGTTTCGTCAGCGTGCATGCCGCCGATAACGCGTTCCCCAACTGGTCAGGATTTAACGAGATGATCGGCGTGGGCGGTTGGCGCGGACGCACTGAGAAAAATGGGCCGTTTTGGTATCTCAAAGATGGCAAGCTGGTTTCCGATCCAGCTCCGGGCGCTGCCGGCAGCCACGGACGGCGCACTCCATTTCAGATTGAGGTTCGCCAGGATCATCCCATCACGAATGGCCTGCCCAAGGTTTGGATGCATCAGGGCGACGAACTTTACTCCAGGCTCCGCGGCCCCGGAAAGAACATGTCGGTTCTCGCGACTGCGTATTCCGATCCCGCCAACAGCGGAACCGGTCACGATGAGCCGATGTTGATGGCCCTCAGCTACGGCCGCGGCCGTGTGTTCCATACAACGCTCGGGCACGATGTCAACGCGCTGAGCTCGGTGGATTTTGTGGTGACCTTTCAGCGAGGCACGGAATGGGCCGGAACTGGCAGCGTGACGCAGAAGGTTCCCTCAAACTTCCCTACCGCCGACTCGGTCAGTTATCGGACGGATCTCGCCGCCATGGATCCTGGCTATAAGCGAGGCCTGAATCCTCTGGATGCGTCCCCCGCGCGATAAAGCACCAGTGAATCGAGCCCGTATTTCAATCAACCAGATGGTTGTGTAACGCGTATCGGATGAGGTCCGCATTCGTCTCAAGGTTCAATTTCTCCAAAATGCGAGCGCGATACGTACTCACGGTGGCGACGCTCAGGTGTAGCTCCTCGGCAATCCGGCCCATGGTTTTCCCGGAAGCGATCATGCGGAGAACCTCAAATTCGCGGACGGACAGGGCCTCATGGGATGGATATACATAGTCTCCCCCCAAAATGTACGCGAGCTTTTCCGCGAGGGCAGGACTTACGTAGCGTCCTCCGGCGAGTACTCTCTTCACGGCCTTGATCAACTCTTCCGGTGCGCTCTCTTTCATCATGTACCCGGCTGCGCCAGCCTTGAGGACGCGCCTTCCATATTGGTCTTCGGGATGCATGCTCAGGATCAGCACCGGAAGTTTCGGCTTTATCCGTGCCAAATCTTCTAACAGATCCAGTCCACTCCGCCCAGGCATCGTAATGTCCAATATCACGATATCCCAAGGGTGCGCTGCGACCTGAATCAACACTTGTTGAGCGTTTTCGGCCTCACCACAAACCACGTCTTGGAATTCGCGGGAGAGGATTTCTTTAAGTCCCTTGCGCAGGATGGCATGGTCGTCGGCAATCAGAACATGGATGACCAAGTGGTCTGCCCTCCCGCGTCAATCCTGCGGGACTCGCACCAAAACCGTGGTCCCTTCCTCACGAGAACTGCGGATGACGAGATCGCCTCCAAGCAACAAAGCCCGCTCCTTCATTCCGCGGATTCCTAACGACGTCGGCGCGTAAAGCTGCTCCGGGGTCGTGCCACAGCCATTATCTTGTATTTTCAGGATGACGCTGCCCATCTCCCGAAACAGATGAATATCGACGCACGTCGCGTCCGCGTGCCGCGCGACGTTGGTCAGCGTCTCTTGCAAGATGCGAAACAGAGCGGTGTCTCGCTCTCGATTGGCATGCTCATCGAGCTCAGACAGCATGAGCCGACACTTTATGCCGGTGCGTGTCCCGAACTCTTCGGCGGCCCATTCGATGGCAGCCATAAGGCCCAGATCATCCAAAACACCGGGGCGTAATTCGGTTGCGATACGGCGGACGGATTTGATCGTTTCGTCCACAAGCTTCAGGATCGAGTTGATTCTTTCCAGGCCGGGACTTCTTAACTGCGAATCGTGAACCCAGGAACTCAAGTCGAGTTTAATGGACGTTAAGGCTTGACCGAGTTGATCATGTATCTCGCGTGCGACCCTGGTTCGTTCCTCTTCGCGCGCGCTTTGTACGCGGCCGGTCAGAGCCCTTAACTGGTCGAAGGAACTTTGGCGCTCCTCTTCCGCCAGCTTGCGATCAGTGATATCCATGACCACGCCATATCGTTCAACAATTTGGCCAGCCTCGTTCGCAGCCGTGTAGACGACGTCATGGATATGCCTGATCGAGCCATCCGGAAGTACGATGCGATAATCGATCGAAAAATTCTGGGTTTGTGCGAGCCCCTGCTCGATCTTCGGCCGATCTTCCGGATGAATTCTGCCCAGAAAAGTTTTCGCCAATGAGGCCGTCGTATTCGCCGGATCGAACCCGAAGATGCGAAAAGTCTCTTGCGACCAGAAAAGCTCGTCGCGTCCCACGATCCAGGCCCAAGTGCCTGTACGGCTGAGGCGTTGCCCGGCGGCTAAGTACGCCTCGCTCCGGCGAAGCTCGTTTTCTGCGCGCTTCTGCTCAGTAACGTCTGTTCCGATTCCAATCGTGTGTCCATCGGAGAAGTTAACTTCCAACCAAGAAACGTCGATAATTTTTCCGCTCTTCGTTTGCGCCTGAAACTCAGTACGGACATATGGTTCACGGCCAAGAATGTCCTCGCGGCTGCTGCCTTTCGTCACGGCGTCGCGGCCGATGACGTTTTCCAGGCGGTCCTTGAGTGCTTCTCCGACTGACCAGCCCATCGTTTGTTCGCATTCCTTGTTCAGGAGCCGGATGGAGCCGGTAGCGTCGGTAAGGCAAATCATGACCGGAACATGATCAAAGACCTTTCTGAGAGCTTCGTCTTCCTTCTTCAGCTTTTCCTCTTCGAGTTTGCGCTGGGTGATGTCTTCGGCAATGCACAGGGCCAGACCCGGCACAACGCCAGCGTTTGCAACGGACGTAACGGTGCTATGAACCCAGACGACCTGCCCGTCTTTCCGGCGATAACGTGTTTCAATCTGAAAGCCATGGCATTCAGCGTTCCCCAGCTGTGCTAAGAACTCCCCAATCGCGGGACGCTCTTCTTCCGCCGACAGCTCCACCAGAGTAAGCGCGCGCAGCTCCTCATTGGAGTATCCAATGAGTCTCTCAAAAGCGGCATTCGCCTCAAGGATGCGACCATCCAAGTGCACGCTTGTAATCGCTAACGCGACGTTCTCAAAAAGCCAGCACGCAGGAATGAGACCGACCGTCATGGCTGGGCGGACCTCTTAACTAAACGAGTGTACACCGCGCGGCGGGCCCTCGCCCTGACCCCGCCCACCGTTCACGCCACTCCCGCATCAATCTCCCCCATCCCACCCAACAACATCCGCCACGCTGCGCACGAAAACGCCCTCCGCCCATGCTAAGACCGCATCGGAGGCCCCTATGACAAATCCAATCCCAAATCCCCAACTTCTAACCCCCAATCGCGCCACTGGACCCCGCACCGCCGCCGGCAAACAGCGTTCCTCGCTCAACGCCTTGCGCCACGGCTTGACCAGCCGCTCCCCCGTCCTGCCCTCCGAGGACCCCGCCGCCTACCAGCACCACTGCCGCCAGTTCCTCGACGAATACCAACCCGCCACCCCCACCGAATCGCACCTCACTCAGGAACTCGCCGACACCGCCTGGCGCCTCAACCGCATCCCGATTCTCGAAGCCGATTTGTTCGCCCAAGACCCCAGCGCCCAGTCCCTGATTTCCCAGCTCGCCACCCTCGGCCTCCACTCCCAGCGGCTCTCCCGCCAGTTTCAAAAAACCTTGGACACGCTCCGCGAAATCCAGGCCGTCCGCGCCGAGCGCGAGCGTCGCGATCTCAAAGACGCCGCAGCCCTGCTGGAACTCCATAAACACAAAGACATCCCCTACGACCCCGCCCAATATGGGTTCGTTTTTTCAAAAGACGAAATCGAAGCCTTCTCCCAACGCCTGATGCGCCTCAACGAGTCGCGACATATAGAACATGTGCTCTTCCACATGCAGCCGCCCATCCAGCACGCCGCAACCGCCTCTTACTGAGCCGCGACCGTAAGGAAGCCGGTCGTTATATACTCTTTCCGCATGCACCGCAAACTTTCCGCCACACTCCCCGCGACAATCCTGACCTTCACCTGCCTGCTCAGCGCCGCCGACCCTCTGCTCAAAAAGACCGGCGTCTACAACGCATCCACCACTGGCAAAACGCCGGGCTTCGTCGTCGATCCCGCATGGCCGCAGCCGCTGCCCAACCACTGGCTGCTCGGCCAAATCGGCGGACTCTATGTCGACCAGCACGATCACGTCTGGGTCTACAATCGCCCCCGCACCATGTCCACAGACGAAGCCGGACTCGAAGGACCGCTGCCCGGCGCCACCAATGACAAGGGTCAGCCCATCAACGGGCTCGGCCAAGAGCGCTCTTACGGCCCCGTCTCGGATTGCTGCAAGGCTGCTCCCTCGGTTCTCGAGTTTGATGCCGATGGCAAGCTGCTGCGCGCCTGGGGAGGTCCATCCGATCCCGGCTTCATCGGCGGCAAATGTAAGACCGAAGCCGGCTGCATCTGGCCCAACAACGAGCACGGCATTTATGTCGACCACAACGACAACGTCTGGATCTCTGGAAACTCCGCCTCCCCGGCCGGCGGCGTGCAACCACGCGGAGCCCCGCCTTGGACCACACACAAAGAAGGCGGCGACGGTTTCGTCCTGAAGTTCGACATGAACGGCAATTTCAAAATGAGAATCGGCGGAACACCCCGCGGGCCGAACAGCAACGATACGAACAGCGGCATCAACGGCACGCCGGTGCTCTATCTTGCGGCCGACATGGTGGTCGATCCCGCAACCAATCACCTATACATCGCCGACGGCTACGGAAACCGCCGCGTTCTGATTGTCGACGCCAACACCGGAAAATACATCGGCCACTTTGGCGCCTACGGAAACAATCCAGTGGATGACGCAGCCGCTGAAGCCGCCGGCTCCTGGATCGCGGACTCCACCAAAGGCAACCGGAAGCCGGCCTTCTTTCGGAATCCAGTGCATTGCGTGAAGATCGCCAACGACGGCAAGCTTTATGTTTGCGATCGGGGAAATGATCGCCTCCAGGTTTTCGATAAGAACGATCCCACGCTAGGTAAGCCGTGCAGCAATCCCACCGGCCAGGCGGGCGCGTGCGGTTTCCTTGCCGAGCAATTCGTCAGCGATCACACCAACATCATCGGAACCGCCGTCTCGATGAACTTCTCCACCGACAAGGCCCAGAGTTGCCTGTATGTGGGCGACAACGCCAACATGACCATCTACATTCTCAATCGAAGCAATTTACAAGAGCTCGGCCAGCTCGGCCGGCATGGGCGAGGCGCTGGAGAATTCCACTATCTGCATCAGGTGAGCGTCGACAGCAAAGGCAACATCTATACGGGAGAGGTCGACACCGGGAAACGTATCCAGAAGTTTCTCCGGTTCGGAGCCACGGGATGCAGCGGAACCGGCTCGACTACTGTGGGCCGGCTGGGAACAACGGCTTCAGCGCCGGATACAGCGAACGGTACACAGCGTGGCCAGCCGCATAAACTTTCACCTCTTCTCGCCGAGGCTCGATAATATCGTGCTCTCGTACGATCGCCCGGCAGGCTTCCTCAACAGACGAGTATTCTCCGGTTGCGACCATCGCCAAGATTGCGGCGCCCAGCGCGGAGCCCTCCTCGGAAGCCATCGTGACCACTGGTTTTCCAAAAACATCGGCCAGGATCTGACGCCACAGCCTGCTGCGCGCACCACCCCCGGAAGCCCGAACCGACGCGACGTTCACGCCCAATGCCGCCACCAAATCCAAACCGTCCTTTTGGCTGTAGGCGACCCCTTCGATCAACGCCCGAATCAAATCCGCGCGTGTATGTTTCGCCGTCAGGCCGATCCATCCTCCGCGCGCCGCCGCATCCAAATGCGGAGTGCGTTCGCCCATCAGATACGGAAGCCAGTACAATCCGCGCGCACCAGCCGGCGATTCGGCGGCCTCCGCCATCAATTCGTCATAAGACATTCCGGGCGTGAATTGTTTCCGGAACCATTGCAAACTCAGACCGGCCCCTTGCGTCACTCCCATCACGTGCCACTTGTCGCGAACCGCGTGACAGAAGGTATGCACGCGTCCGTGCGGATCGTACGCCACGTTTTCCATGTGTGCGAAAATCACGCCCGACGTTCCCAGTGTGCAAGAGACCGCGCCCGGTTCCACAACGCCATTGCCCACGGCGCTCGAGGCCTGATCTCCACCGCCACCGGCCACTGGAGTTCCGGGCGCCAAGCCTGTCAACTTCGCCGCGCGCTCGGAGATCGTTCCTGTGACATCGACGGACTCGTACGCGCGCGGAAGAATGGAACGGTCCAGTCCCAAACCATCCATCATTTCGTAGGACCAGCGGCGGCGAACGACGTCAAACATCGCGGTTCCGGACGCATCGGAAACTTCGGTTGCCAGCTCACCCGTCAGTCGAAAACGAACGTAGTCCTTGGGCAGCAGAACATGCCGCACACGCTCGAATCGTTGCGGCTCGTGATCGCGCACCCACAGCAATTTCGGCAAGGTAAATCCAGTCAGCACCGGATTCGCCGTATGAGCGAGTACCTCCGCGCGCTCCAAGATGCCGATTGATCCAATCCACCTGCGATTGGCTGCGCTGATCGCACCAGATCAGCGCCGGACGGATCACCTGCTGGTCACGATCGAGAATCACCAGCCCGTGCATCTGCCCGGAAAGTCCGACGCCTCGAACCTGATCGCCGGTGATTTCGGCGGCAGCCAGCGCGCCGCGAATCGCCTCGAATGCCGCCTCGGCCCAGTTGTCCGGACGCTGCTCAGCCCACAGCGGCTGCTCCATCACGATTTCTTCGTGAGGAACAGAGACCGCGGCAGCTTCCTTCCCGTTTGCGTCGAGCAGGATTGCCCGTGAACCGCCGGTTCCCACGTCGACCCCGAGCCAGTACGCGCTCATTGATTCACCTGCTCATGGTACAACGATAGACTGCATGAAACCGATTCCGATGGAGCAACAACAATCTCTCGTTTCGCGACTAATGAAGGCCTGCGGCGGCTCCTATAGTCCCGACGTCCGGCGAAAATACTTCATCTCCGGCCCGCAATGGGCCGCCGCTTATGACGGCAGCGCCCTGTTTCATGCTCCTACCAGGCCTCCGCTTGGATTTGAAGATGTGATCCGGCATTACGGGGAAATCGGAATCGGATATTGGTGCACGCATGATACCGACATCATTCCCACGGATGCTTTGGGCACTCCCAAGCAAGCGGAGATTCTCGATCGCGTTCAAGCCTGCATTAAACAAATACGGCGTCCGATGTTCTATGGTTACCGCCGAGACCTTCCACCATGCAGTATGGGCCGCGGGCCCGGCCGCCGAATCGCCGCACGTGCGCGAGTACGCGAAATTCAGGGTTCGGAACAATGTAGACATTGGCCACGAACTCGGCGCGAGCTTCGCGGTGTACTGGCCCGGTTCGCTCGGCTACTACGTGCAAGGCGCGGTAGAAGAAACCGAAACATTGCGCTGGTACGCCGACGCGTTGAATGCCGCATGTGAACACGACATTCAAGTATCAAGCCAGCGAGGCCGCGCTCCGCTGAAGCATTGCCTGGAGGCAAAACCGTTCGAGCCCCAGGCTGAGATCCTTCTTCCCACCAGCGACGCCATGCTCGCGTTCATCTCTTCCGGGCTTTTGACGCACCCGGAGATGGTGGGCCTGAATCCCGAGTATCTGCACGAACTCATGTGGGGCGCCGCGCCCCGTGCTGCGCTCGCGCGTGCTCTTGTGGCCGGCAAACTTTTTCACTTCGACATTAACGACGGCTACCGGCTCAAGCACGACGTCGACATTGGAATCGGACTGGTGAACCCGCTCGATTGGCTGAACGTCCTGGTCCTGCTGCGCAGCCACAATTACGCTGGACCCTTCAACCTGGATTACAAGCCCCCGCGAACCACTAGCCAGTTCGGTGTATTCGAGGTCAGCTTTCCTACCGCCGTCGATCGCTTCATAACTCTTTGGGAAATGGCGGGCGAGGCGATCGCCGATCCTGTGATCAAGGAGGCCACCGATGCACTGAAGGCTGGGGCCGAATACTCCGGCGATCCACGAGATGCGCAAGCCATCACGGCGGCGCATCGCGAACTTCTGACGTTGCATGAATTGATCGCCCACCGGTTGGTACAAATCCTGTGGGGCACGCACCAGGGCCGCGTGTTCTCGATCGCGTAGTCCGATTAGATCTCGAGTTTGCCGGTACTGTCGCCATGATGATCGGCTTGGACGCCGAGCTTATCGAGCATGGTCAGCAGGAGATTCGACATCGGAGTGTGCGGTGCATATTGCATGTGGCGTCCGCCTTTGAGCTGGCCGGAAGCGCCGCCTGCCAGCACCACGGGCAGCGGATCGTGATCGTGCTGATTGCCGTTGCTCATGCTGCTGCCGTAGAGCACCATGGAATGATCCAGCAGGTTGCCGTCGCCATCGGGAGTCGCTTTTAGTTTGTCCAGGAAGTACGCGAGCATCTGCACGTGGTATCGGTTGATGAGCGCGTATTTATCCATGTTGGCGCGATTGTTGGCGTGATGCGACGCCACGTGGAAGCCTTCGCGCACGCCGCTTTGCGGATATACGGCACCGCTGGTATCGCGGGCAAACATCATGGTAGCTGACGCGCGTGATATTCGCGCGGAAGGCCAGCACCTGCATGTCGAACATGATCTTGAAATGTTCGTCTAAAGCTTCCGGCACGCCGGTGGGCGAGTCCGGCAGTTTCACGTCGGTTCGAGCCTGCTGCTCGGCTTTTTGAATTCGTCGCTCGATCTCGCGAATGTCGTCCAAGTATTCTGCGAGCCGCGCGCGATCCGACGGAGGGAGGTCGCGTTGGAGCGAAGCCGCTTCTTCCATTACCGAATCGAGCAAACTGCGGCTCAATTGTTTTCGCGCCTGGCGGTCGGCATTGTTGCTGCCGTCGCCGAAGAGTTTTTCAAACACCACCTGCGGGTTATTTTCCATAGGCAGCGGCGTGGTGGGCGTTTTCCAAGAGATGGTATTTGAGTACGCGCAGGCATAACCGGAGCCGCAGCTCAAAGCCACATCCTCGATGGACAATTCAAGTGAGGGAAGCGGTGTGTCCTGGCCGAGGCGTTCAGCGACAATCTGATCGATGGTGGGGCCGACGCGAATGTTCTCACGCTCGGGATGCACTCCGCTCAGAAACACCGCGGCTGATCGCGCGTGATCGGCGCCGGCATCGGAGCCCGCGCCACCGGCGGCCGGATGCGCAAGGTTCGAGACCACATTGATGCGATCGCGGAATTTCTCAATCGGCGCCAGGGTTTCAGTGAAAGTAAAACCCGAGCCCTCGGCCGCGGGTGTCCATTTGTACATCGTTGCGCCGTGCGGCACATAGATGCAGCTCAAGCGGCTGGCTGGATTGGCGGCGGTGCGCGCCAGCGGCGTTTGCGCGGGCAGCATGGAATCGAGCAGCGGCAAAGCCACCGTTACGCCCATGCCGCGCAGAAACGTACGGCGGGGCAAATGTTTTTTCGCGATGAATCTCATGGCTGTCCTCCTGGGGGTGGAGACCCGGCTTGTTTCATTCTCATCTGAAAAGGATCGCTCTTCACAATACCTTGGACGAGGGCCGAAAAGCGATTGTCGTCCTTGGCGGCTTGTGCGGCGATGGAGCGAACCACCGGCATATCGTAGTATCTCAGTGCGCGGCCGGTCGCGTAAGTCAGAAGCTTTTCTGTGACGGTGCGAACAAAAACGCCGGAGCGGCCCAAGAGCGCATTTCGCAAACTGGCCGGCCCGTCCAGCTTGGTGCCATCCACAAGTTGTCCAGTGGCGTCGATCGGGTCGCCACCATCGGCGCTACGCCAGGTCCCGATCAGATCGAAATTGTCGAGCGAAAATCCGATGGGGTCCATGATTTTGTGGCACGCCGCACAGGTGGGATTCTTGCGGTGCTCTTCCATTCGCGCGCGCAGAGAGGTGGGTTGCGGAGTGCCTTCGTCGCCTTTGAGCGGCGGCACGTTGGGCGGAGGCAGCGGCGCGGGAGAGTCGAGAATATTTTCCAGAATCCATTTGCCGCGCGCCACTGGCGATGTCCGATTGGCTACGGAAGTGACCAGAAGAAAACTGGATTGACCGAGCAGGCCACGGCGCGCGTCGTCTTGAATCGCGACGCGGCGGAATTGGCTGCCGTGAATGCCAGGCATCCCGTAATGCACGGCTAGGCGTTCGTCGACGAAAGTGTAATTCGCGTTGAGCAGGTCCACGACACTGCGATCCTCGCGAACGATGCTGTCAAACAACAACTCGGTCTCATGACGAAAGGCCTCGCGCAGATTTTCGTTGAACGCGGACGAAAGCGGGTGTTGATTTTTCAGCTCCCGCAAATACAGCCACTGGCCTGCGAAATTGGTAGCGAGCGTTTCCGAGCGTGGATCGGCCAGCATGCGCCGCGTTTGGCGTTCGAGAACGGCGGGCTCATGCAGCTTGTTCTGAATCGCGAGATCCAGAAGCTCGTCATCGGGGATGCTGCTCCAAAGGAAAAACGAAAGTCGGGAGGCTAGCTCCAGATCGCTGATTCGATAAACGGAGCCCGGCGGAACATTTTCCGGCTCGCGTTCAAAACGAAAAACGAATCGCGGATCGATCAGCACGCGGGCCACAGCTTGCTCGATACCGGCATCGAAACTCGCGGCATTGAAGCTTGCATGGCCCCGCCCGGATCGATAAAAGCCGATCAGGGTTTCGAGATCCGAGTCCGAGAGTGGGCGACGATACGCGCGGCGCCCCAGCGTCGACAAGATCTTTTTCGCGCATGCCAGCTCGTCTTCATCGGTGGACGTTGACGGACGACAGATGAAAATGCGACGGCGGCTCGGAGTGTCGCCCGCGCCGGTGGTATTGAAGGGACCGGTGATGGCCACGCTCTGGACTCCGGAATTGTTGGGAAAAATCTGCCAAAGATCGTCGGCGCCCGGAGGATTCTTGTTGATGAACGCGACGCCCAGTTCTTGCGGCCCGGCTTTGATTGGCAGGCGCAGATCGAGCGTCGGAGCAGCCTTCGCGAGTTTCACGCGCTCGCCATTCAGCGTTACTTCCAGCTCGTTGTCGAGGAAGCCGGGAGAGCCCAACCCGATGTTCGCGGCCTTGGCATGAATCTTGATCGCGTACTCGGCATCCAGAGGGAAAACATTGCGCACCAGAATTCCCCCGCGCGTTCCAAGCGGCAGTCCTTCGATGTGGCCGCTCTGCGACAAATCGGACGGAACGCGATAAGTGACGGTGGACGGAGTGGTGCCGGGATCGCCCACCGCGAGCCGGCTCAGTTTGGTGGCCGTGGCGACGTAGCGTTCGAGTAGGGCGGGCGAGATGGCGAGGGCGTCGGCGATGTTGTCGAAGCCTTCGCTCGAATCGTCGGCGGGAAGGAGAGTGGTGGGATCGATTTCGAGATCGAGCAAATCGCGAATGGAATTGGCGTATTCAGTGCGATTCAGGCGATGCAGCCCGGTGGTTCCTGGATTGGGTTTGGCGGCTGCCGCGTGGTCCAGTGCGAGTTCCAACTTGGCTGCAAAATCGTCGAGAGTGGCGCGATCCGGCCGCGGGATTCCGGCGGGTGGCATCATGCCGGCGCGAATTTTTCGAACCACCTTTTCCCAAGATTCGGCGCTGTTGCCGGGATGCGCGAAATCCAGTTTGTCGATGGCGAGGTTGCCGGAGCGAGTTTTTTCGTTGTGACAGCCGATGCAATAGCGATCGACCAGCGCACGATCCTGAGCGTGCGCCAGCGCTGCGAAACCGATGAGGAATGCGGGCAGCGTCTTCATTGCGACGTGAGCCTTTGGATCAGCGCCATGGTGCTCGGCTTTTCCACCGGCGGGTTGGTTGCCAGGAAGACGCCCTTCGCCCACACCATCGGCGTTCGTCCTTGTTTATCCTTGACGTCGAGCCTCGCGCCCTTCTTCACAAGTAGCTCGATGATGTCGTCCGAGCCGCGATTGGCGGCGCCGATCACAGCCGTGATGCCCATGGAGTTGACAGCGTTCACATCCGCGCCATGCGCGAGACAGAGCTCGACGGCTTCCAGGAATTGCTTGGATTCGCTGTAGGTTTGTCCGCCCACCCAATTGACTCCGGCGGCCGCCATCATGGGAGTTGTTCCGGCGAAGGTCGCGATGTTGGGATCGGCGCCTTTGTCGAGCAACAGGTGCATCACGGTAAGGTCGGCTGACAAGGCCGCGCGCAGGAACGGAGTTTGGCCGGTGAAATCCACCCAGGAAATGTCGCTGAGCGGCATCAGCCAGCGCCGGAGTGGCGGCACTTCTTTCGTTCGCGCGTTGACGTTGGCGCCGTGATCGAGGAGCGCCTGGATCAATTGCAGCGCGGCTGGCCGGTCCACGCCGTTGTCGTCGGTCTTGTTGACTTCGAGATCGCGCAGATCCACGGCGGTCCAAAGCGGCGTGCGGCCCCACCAATCCATTGTGTTGGCGTCGGCGCCGTGATCGATCAACAGCCGCGCCACATCGATGTGATTATTCGCGATGGCCTCGATCAATGGTGAAACGCCGTTGGCTTCCACCTGATTCACATTGGCATTCGCGGCGATGAGCGTGCGTGCGATGTCGGTGCGGCCGTCGCGAGCGGCGTAGAGCAGCGCGGTCATTTCACCCGGCGTGGGTTCCTGATATCCGCGATCAGGCCAACCGCCGCGCACGATGCCGAGTCCGTGGGATCCGCCACCTGAATCCGGCGCCCGCCGCGCAGGAGGATTGCCCTTGCGCGTGCTCGCGTTGATTTCCGCGTCGTGGTGGATGAGCAGATCCGTGACTTCCGAACGATTGGTACGCACGGCCCACATGAGCGCGGTGGATTGCACGGAGTCCTTGGCGTTGACGGCCGCGCCGCGGTCCAGGAGCAGCTTGACGGCTTCGGTTCCGCCATCGGTACGCGCGGCGATCATCAGAGCCGTGGTTCCCTGCGGATCGGGCGAATTCGGATCCGCTCCGGCATCGAGGAGACGCCGGAGGATTTGGGCATTGGCATTCTCGCAGGCGAGCCGGAGGGGAGTGAGCCCGTAACGGTCTTGCGCTTTCGCATTCGCACCCGCGGCCAGCAGCGATTCCACCATCGCGAGATCGTTGGCGCGAACGGCCCAATGCAGCGCCGTAGTGCCGTCGGCGAGGGGAGCGTTGACGTCGGCCTTTTGCTGGATCAACGCATGTACGGTGGTCGCGTCGTCATTGACGGCAGCTTCGACAAGCCGGAGATCGCCGGCCTGCAATGCGAGCTGCCATCCGCTGATGGCGGCGAGTACGATGATGATCCTGCGCGTCATTTTGAGTTACGTGCTGCCCTTTAATTCCATCACAATCCCGTTCGGATCGTGGAAGCGGACCGATCCCTCGTCGCCGGTCGAGGTTCGGAAACGCGCAGCATCACGTGGTCCGACGCAGCGGCTTCAAAAAGTGCGTCGTCCTGTGAGAGCCGATACATTTGCATGGCTTCGCGCCGACTCCTTCGATCCTGTTGCATCCTTCAGCCCCCCGGCTGCGGTTCGTTAACCGCTACTGTTAAAAATATACCGCGGAAGGCACGTGATCCGAATTTCTGTAGGCTGGTCTTGTGGCCAAGCAAGAAGCGAGTGAGCTGCTTTCGATCGCGGGGCGGGAAGTCCGGATCACGCATCCGGAAAAGCCGTATTTCACAAAGCAAGTGAAACTCTCGAAGCTGGATCTGATTCGGTACTACCTGTCCGTCGCGGACGGCGCTCTGGGCGGAATTAAGGATCGGCCGATTGTGCTCAAACGATTCGTGAATGGAGCCGACGGCGAGGCGTTCTATCAGAAGCGCGCTCCCTCCGATCATCCTGACTGGCTGCGCACGGTAACACTGGCTTTTCCATCCGGGCGGACGGCGGAAGAACTTGTGGTGGACGATGCTGCCGGCCTGGCGTGGATCGTGAATCTGGGATGCATTGAGCTGCATCCGCATCCGGTTCGCTCGAATGACTTGGATCATCCCGATGAGCTGAGGGTGGATCTTGATCCGGGACCGGGCGTGAGTTGGAGTGATGTTCGAACGGCGAGTCTGGAGGTGAAGGCATTCCTTGAGGAAATGGGATTGCGCGGCTGGCCGAAGACCAGCGGCTCGCGCGGCATGCATATTTATGTGCGAATCGAACGGCGCTGGACCTTCGCCGAAGTTCGGCGGGCGGCTGTAGCGTTGTCGCGGGCGGTGGAGCGGCGTATTCCCGCGCTGGCCAGTTCCAAGTGGTGGAAGGAGGAACGCCACGGCGTTTTTCTGGACTATAACCAGAACGCGAAGGATCGGACGACGTGCTCTGCGTATTCGGTTCGACCCGTGCCCGATGCACGCGTCTCCACTCCGCTCTTTTGGGACGAGGTTCCCGACTGCGATCCGGCCGATTTCACTGTGATGACGGTTCCCGCGCGATTCGCGAAGCTGGGCGATCCGCACGCGGGGATGAACGAGAACCCGGGCTCGCTCGAGAGGTTGCTCGAATCGGCGGCAGCCGATGAATCCGCTGGACTGGGAGACGCGCCTTGGCCGCCGCACTTTCGCAAGATGGAGGGCGAAGCGCCGCGGGTGGCGCCATCGCGGGCAAAACCGGCAACTCGGAGCAAGATGCCGCTGATCGTGGTGGCGAACTCACCGGATAAAGAGGCCGCGCTCGCAGGGCTGGAACGCTGGAAATCGAAACATGCTGCGGCAGCGGCGCTGCTGGCCATCGATGACGTGTTGATCGACTCCATGCGGGGCCGGTCCTCGACCTGGACGCGCATTCGCGTTAATTTGAGACACGTTCCCGAATCGATGCGGCCGGATCAGGAGACACCCGATCCCGACGACGATCCCACGCGTGAGTGGCGCAATCTGCGAGCCGCAAAACGAGCGTCGAAACGGCCCTAGCGGCCGCTCGCCCTTAACGGCCAGTCGCGAAGATCGACGCCAATTCGTGAGGTGGAACCACTTCCAGCTGTGCGTAGGTACAATCTTTCGGCTTCTTGTCCGTCCTCCATCTTCGAAAATGCGACATGTGCCGGAAGCGCGGGCCTTGCATATGTTCGTAGGTTACTTCCACTACCAGGTCGGCTCGCAAGGGTTCCCAGGAAAGATCCTTGCCTTGGCTCCAGCGGCTCATCCCGCCGGGCATGCGCTGACCCGCTTCGACGTTGCCAGCCCCGACATTCCGGGCCCAACTCTGCCAGGGGTGATCGGCGAGGGCATTTTCACGATAGGGCGCCAGGAAATTTACGAGATCGCGCCGCATTTCCTGAGTGAAGCTGGCGCAGACACCGATATGCTGCAGCGCGCCGCCGTTGTCGAAGAGGCCGAGCAGCAACGAACCGACGGCTGTTTTTTCGCCTTTCTTATACCAGCGAAATCCCGCCACCACGCAATCGCAGTCACGCTGGTGCTTGACTTTGAACATGACGCGCTTGTCCGATTCGTAGATACCGGCCGCCGGCTTGGCCATCACGCCATCCAGACCCGCGCCTTCAAAGCGGCGAAACCAATCGGCCGCAACGCGCCGGTCTTCGGTAGCCGGAGTGAGATGAATCGGCGGAGCAGCGGATCGAAGCATGAATGCCAGCGTTGCGCGCCGTTGGTGAAAAGGCTCGGATCTCAAGTCTGCGTCGTCGCGGCAAAGCACATCGAAAAATACGACGGAGGCCGGAGTCTGCTCGGACAGCAGCTTCACTCGCGAGACCGCGGGATGAAGCCGTAGCTGCAGCGCGTCGAAATCGAGAGCGCCGTTCCTGGCGATGACGATCTCGCCGTCTAACACGCAACGCTCCGGCAATTGGGCGAGCAGCGGAGCCATCAATTCGGGGAAGAAGCGATTCAGCGGCTTCTGGTCGCGGCTTTGGATGCTGAGTTCGCCGTGATC
This sequence comes from Bryobacterales bacterium, assembly GCA_963772905.1. Classification (GTDB taxonomy): domain Bacteria; phylum Acidobacteriota; class Terriglobia; order Bryobacterales; family Bryobacteraceae; genus Palsa-89. The sequence continues at coordinate 517,891 of CAVYZD010000005.1, forward strand.
GCGAAAAATCAGCGCGCGAAAGCCATCCCATTTCGGTTCGAAGATCCAGCCCCCGCCTTCCGGCAGTGCATCGATGCGCTTCGAAAGCATGGGAAGAACCGGAGGATTTACGGGAAGCTGCACGTTCTCATCCTACAATCCATCGCCGCGATGTAAGGGCCTCGCCGATAGCCGCGCTAGACAGACAACAGCCGATCGAAAAACGAGCGGTAACGCCGCAAGGCTTGGCGCAAGTCTTCCGTGGAAGCGTCCTTTCCTTCTTTCACTGGTTTTCCAGCTTGCCGCGTTCGCTCGCATCTCCTCGGTCACGCCGATTGAATCAAGCCAACGAACCACTTCTTGACGGAGTTTCTCCGCCATCAAGCACCTACATATACTTCGGCACCGTGATGCCCAGCACCCCGAGTGTGGCTTCCAACTGCCTGCGCACATAGTCCGTGAGCCATAAGAGAAAAACCCGTTTCTCGTGATTTTCTTCGCTCAGCACCTGATAGCCGTGATAGAAATTGTTGAACGCTTGCGCCAACTGGAAGGCATACTTCGCCACGTGCGCCGGCTCGCCCGATGCGATGGCGCGCTCGATGGCCGAATCGGATTTGGACGCCATGAGCAGCAATTGCCAAAAGTCTTCGGCCGCCAGTTGCCGGGCAAGCGCCTCCTGATCGAGCTCGCGCGCGAAATCCGGCAGCGCCTCGCCGCGCTCCGCCAATTTGCGCAGGATGTTTCCCGCGCGCACCGCCGTGTATTGCACATACGGCCCGGTCTCGCCCTCGAAACTCAACGCCTCCCGCAAATCGAACGCGATCACGGAATTGCGCGTGAACTTGAGCATGAAATAGCGCAGCGCACCGACTGCGATCTCGGTTGCCACCTTGCGGCGTTCGGCTGCCGGCGCTTCGGGATGCCGCGCGTCCACTTCCTCCAATGCCTTTTCGATCAGCTTGTCGATCAGGTCGTCCGCCTTGACGCCCAGTCCCTTGCGGCCCGACACTTCCACATACGTGCGCTTCTTGTCTTCCTCCGATAGCTCGATGCCCAGCTCGACGCACGTGCGCCGGCGTGAGCGCCACCATCTCGTAGGAGAAATGAATCGACCGCTCGGCTTGCTCGTTGTAATTCGAGCGCGCGCAGGCCGGCGACCACGACGTCCTGCAGGTACGACTGGCGCGAGTCGATCACGTTATAGACCCAATCGCCGTGCCCGAATTCATAGCCGGTTGCTTGCGGCTCGCCGGTGGTGACGTAAACGTCCTTCTCGGGCCAAGGCACGTAGTAGAAATCCTTCCCCAACAGCCCGAATTTCCAAAGCTGATACGCGATGTCCTTGCCGACGTAGGTGACGGTGTTGTTCGACCGCACGATCACTTTGCTATCGTCGGTGTCTTCGCCGGTGTGCTCCTTGAAGGCGCTCGCGGGCATCACCCAGCAGCCTTTGTTCTTGCCTTCGGTCTCGAAGTAAATCGCGTTGCGGGCTTTCAAAAGCTCGAAAGCTGTCTCCCAGAACTTCAGGTACAGGATCTCGCTCTCGCGCGGAAGCAGGTCGTAGCGAATTTCCAGCCTGCGCATCGTGTCGAGATGGTAACCGACGATGGCCTCGCTCACGAGCGCAGCCAAACGCGCCGATTCCCCGGTTCTGTGCTCGATGGCGTGCAGCGTCTCGAGGCGCCATTCCTTCAACTCCGGGTGGGCGGACACCTCGGCATAGAGATCCCAACAGTAGTAGTCGAATCTCGTGATTCTCATTAACTCGGCGACATCGTCATACGACATCTTCCGCAGAAAGTGGAACCCGGCGACGACGTCGGCCACCTGCACGCCGGTATTGTCGATGTAATTCTGCACTTCGACCGTTCTGCCATTCGCCCGCAGCATCCGCACGAACGTGTCGCCCAGCACGGCATTCCGTAGATGCCCGATGTGCGCGGCTTTGTTGGGATTGATATTGGTGTGCTCGACGATGATCTTGCCAGGAACGGGCTCGCGCGCTTCGTCCCCGCCTCGCAGCACGGCATCGGCGTACGCCCCGCGATCCAGCCGGACGTTGATGTAGCCGTTGCCCGCCACTTCGAGGGCCGCCACGCCGTCGATCACGCCCAGACCTGCCACCAACTCCGCCGCAATCGCGCGCGGCGCCTGCTTCAGCTGGCGCGCCAGATGAAACGCACCAGGAATGGCCAGTTCGCCAAACGACGATTGCTTGGGCTGCTCCAGAGCGCCTGCGCTTTCGATACCGTACTTCGCGCGGGCGAACTCAGCAACTCGCGCCGAAATATTCTTCTCGATGAAATGAAACACTGATTATCAGTATGCAGTACCGGCTGTTCCGTCCGCAGACGATATAATGGGACGTGCCCAAGGTAACGATTGACGGCAAGACCGTCGAGTTCGAGTCCGGAAAACTCCCCTATCACGAGCACGGCAAGCCCGAATCGATCCTCGACGTCTGCCTGAACTACGGAATCCATCTCGAACATGCCTGCGGCGGAAACTGCGCCTGCACCACCTGCCACGTCATCGTCACTAAGGGCATGGAGAACCTTTCCGAGTTGGACGAGGACGAAGAAGGCGACCGCCTGCAGATGGCCCCCGGCCTCACGCTCAGGTCCCGCCTCGGTTGCCAGTGCGTGGTGGAAGGCGACGTCGAGGTCCAAATCCCCTCCTGGAACATCAATTACGTCAGCGAAGGCGGGGGGTCCATGAATTTGGGCGACGCTATTCCTGCCGCCGCAAAGAAGTAGCAGTACACTATCCCTTTTGGTACTGGTTGAATGTTATGCAACCGTAACTTAAAGCGTTAGTTAAGGTACAAAAATCATTAAGACTTTGGCTCCGGACTGCCGATCTTAGATAGCGAAGCTAAGATTGCGAGTCAAGGCGTTTGAACCGGAAGGCCAAGTCGTATATCACCGCTATCCTGCTCGCAGGGTTTTCCCTGTTGGCCTACGAACTCGTCGGCTTTCACACAGATAACCTCATCCGTTTCCTCATCTTCTTTGCCGTAACCCTAGGCACGTCGGGCCTGAAGGTTCGGCTGCCGGGCGTTACAGGCGCGGTCTCGGTACACTTCGTTTTCGTGCTGGCGGCTGTGGCCCAGCTTTCGCTACCCGAGGTTTTGGTGTCGGGCGTGGCCGCCGCTCTGGCCCAGTGCTATTGGCGCCCGGAAAAACAGCCCAACTGGATTCAAGCGGCCTTCAATGTCGCAGACTCCACGCTGGCTTTCTCGGCTTCCTACGCCATCTATCACCTCGGGCTGCTGAACAATCCGGCCATCGGACTGATCGGCCGCTTGATGCTGTCCTCGATCGCGCTCTTCCTCACGAACACCGGAGCGGTGGCCATCGTGATCGGGCTCACCGAGAGCAAGTCGCCGTTGAAGCTTTGGAAGGACTGCTATTTCTGGTGCTTCCCCTACTATCTCGTCGCCGCGACGCTGGTGGCCGGCATGGGCTACGTCAGCCAGTGGCTCGGATGGTTCGCGGCGCTCAGCGTTCTCCCCGTGGTGCAAGTGATGTATCGCTCCTACCGGCTGTACTTCGGCCGGCTGGAATCGGAGAAGAAGCACGCCGAGCAAATGGCGGCGCTGCATCTGCGAACCATCGAAGCGCTGGCATTGGCTATCGACGCCAAGGACCATACCACGCATGATCATCTGCAGCGCGTGCAAGTCTACGCGCTCGAGACCGGCAAGGAACTGGGCCTCACCGCGGAAGAAATGCAGGCTTTGCAAGCGGCGTCGTTGCTGCACGACATCGGAAAGCTGGCCGTGCCGGAGCACATCATTTCGAAACCCGGCAAGCTGACGCCGGAAGAGTTCGACAAGATGAAGATCCATCCGGTGGTGGGAGCCGAGATTCTGGAGCGGGTGGAGTTTCCTTACGCGGTGGCACCCATTGTCCGTTCGCACCATGAGCGCTGGAACGGCGCGGGATATCCCGATGGTCTCAAAGGCGAAGAGATTCCCATCGGGGCTCGCATTCTCGCGGCGGTGGATTGCCTGGACGCGCTGGCTTCGGACCGCCAATATCGTCGTGCCCTGCCTCTCGATGAAGCCATGCAGGTGGTGAAGAAAGATTCCGGAAAGGCATTCGATCCGCGGGTGGTGGAAGTGCTCGAGCGCCGCTACCGCGAGTTCGAACAGATGGCCCATAAGACCGGCGCGGTGAAAGCGCTGGCGACGCTCTCCACCGATATCAAGATCGAGCGGGGCGACGCGCCCGCCGCCGGTTTCGAGAAAGTGGCGGCTTCAGACGCCAAGGGTCCTGCAACGTCCGCAGGTGGGGGCGACCCCTTGGGCGCCATCGCGGACGCGCGCCACGAGGTTCAGTCGCTCTACGAACTGGCGCAAGCCGTCGGCGATTCGCTGCGCTTGAGTGATACGCTGTCGCTGCTGGCCGGCCGCATCAAGCTGCTGGCGCCGTACGATTCGCTGGTGGTCTACCTGGTCCAAGGCAAGTTCCTGGTGCCGTCTTATGTCACCGGGGAGGACGCGCGCCTGTTCTCGTCGCTCAAAATTCCCATGGGCGAAGGGCTCTCGGGCTGGGTGGCGGAAAGCCGGAAGCCGATCGTGAACGGCAACCCGTCGGTGGAACCGGGCTACCTGAAGAATCCCGGGGCGTTCAGCAGGCTGAACTCCGCGCTGGCGGTTCCGCTCGAGGATTGCGATTCGGTGATTGGCGTTCTGGCGCTGTATCATTCCGATCGCGACGCCTATTCGCGAGATCAGCTCCGGGTATTGCAGGCGGTGAGCAGCAAGCTGACCGCGGCCATCGTAAGCTCGCTTAAACACGATCAATCGGCCGAAGTTTCCAACACCGATGAGCTGACCGGACTTCCCAACGCGCGCGCCCTGTTCCTGCATTTAGACGCCGAGATCGCACGCTGCATGCGCAGCGACGCCAGCATCGGGATCGTGGTGTGCGACATCGATGGTTTCAAGCTGGTGAATGACCGCCATGGCCAACTGGTCGGCGATCAATTGCTACGCAGCATCGGCCCACAACTCCGGCAAAGCTGCCGCGGTTCCGATTACGTCGCGCGAGTGGGCGGCGACGAGTTTGTGATCGTCATGCCCGATCTCACCCGCGCCACCGCCGAGCAGCGCATGCGCGATTTCGACCGCATCGTGCGCGATGATCGCGCGTAGCTTATGCGGCGAGGAGTTTGTCGCTCTGAGTTGCGGCTCGGTCCATTTCCCCGCCGACGGCGCCACCGCCGAGCAGTTGCTGGCCGAAGCCGATCGACGCATGTACAAGGCGAAACAGGAGCATCAAGATCCAGGAACGTCAGCGCAGCGTCCCCGTGCCTGCTGCCGAAGTCGCTTAACCTATTTCTTCAGCCACAGGTCCAGGAACCGGTCGGCCAATTCCTGCGGGACGACGGCCGTCACCTTGGCTTGCTGCTGCTGCTGCGTTACCTGGATCGCGTCGTAAAGCTTGAGCATCTCGGGCTGATCGTCGCGCGTGTTCAGCCGGCCGAAACCAATCAAGCCGCGCAGCATGTCATGGATGAACCGGGCGTCGCGCTCAGTAGTGCAGGTGACGTAAGCCACGCCGTCGATACCATGGCTCAGGTTCAGGCCCAACGCCGCGCTGTCCACCGAACGCAATGCCTGCATTATGTTCCCGAGATTGCCTTCGCGAGGAAGGGGAAGGTTCAGGTGCTCGATGCCGCCGGTCAAAGCTGCGTAGATCTGATCGCCCGCCGGCAGCGCGCGCAGCTGCTCTCGAAGCTCCGGCGGAAGACCACGATGCCCGCCGGCTTGCCCCCCAGTTCCATCGATGAGGGCGTGCAATTCAACGGGCGAGCCCGCGGCGGCCGTGGAATCGTCAAGAAAATATACCGCGGCGCGATCATCTCCGTACAACGAGTGCCCCTTGTACTCGGCCGGTTTGACGCCTTTCGATTTGATTCGCGCCTCTAGATCCGCGGTGCGAAATTTGCCGCGCACCAGCAGCAGCGCGGTCTTGCCGCTCGAACATAACAGAGCCTCCGACAGATCTCTGCGCGGATCGAGGCCCGTCTGCTTTTGAAACTCGTCGAGCTGCGGCAGCGGAACGCGCGCGATTAGTTTTTGAAAAGTCGCCGCGTCGCGCAACGCGGCCAGGTTGATTCCCAAAACCGCCGCCGTTTCGGTAGGGACCAAACTTTCGAGCGCAGAACTGATGTGCAGCGAAGCCGACTGTTTGGGCTGGCAGCCTGCCAAAGCCAGTAAACACACGATCGTCGCGGTGCTCCGCACTAGAAATCTCTCCGCTGGAAAATCCACAGCGCCGCCCCCAGCATCGCGATCCCAAACAGCGCCGACGTCCAAATGGCCGTGAAGCCCGCAAAGGTCCCGCTCTGGATGGCGTCCAGGGTAATCTTGCCGAGCTCGTAGACTTTCGGGAATGTGTAGTAGAGCACGCGCCAGAGGTTGCGCGACCATTCCGACGAAAGCAGCTTCATCATCTGGGTGGTCTGCGCCAGAATCGGGCTGATGATCATGAGGGCTACGGTGATCATGGTGGCCGCCGCGGCGCTTTCCAACACTACGCCGATGAGCACGACAACCGAAAGCAACACAGCAAAGATAAACGTCGTAGTGGCAATCGCGATCAGGAACACGGGCGACCAGATGCCGGTCTTCACGCCCAGGATGATCCACACGCCCAGCACCAGATAAATGCTGTTTAGCGACACTACCAGCACGTTGCCGAGAAAACGGCCAAGCAAAAGGTGTGCTCGCGAAATCGGCTTCGAAAGTAGCAGTTCGATGCGGCCGGGCTCCAGCACGCTCGGCACTAGCCCCGACGAAGCGAACACCGCGAGAAACATTCCGAACGTATAGAGGAACGTCGCAATGCTGCCGTAGACTCCGCGCACCACCCGGTCCACGTTCGGATTCGCGTTGGTTGCGCGCCCAAACAGCGATACCGTGGCCGTCGCGCCCGCCACGATATCGATCTTCAGCAGGAACAGGAAGAACAGGATCATCAGGGTCGACAGGCCAAACAGCACCCAGAAGATTTTCCGCGCCAGCGCTTCACGAAAGGTATCCCGGACCAGTGCGATCGTGACCATTATTTTTCCACCGTCCGAACGAACACTTCTTCGAGGGTACTGGTGGTCGGCGCGAGCGACTCGATTTCGCATTGCTGAGCGCGCAACAGATCCATAGCCGTGTTCACCAGCTCGCGGCTCGAGAATTGGAAGTCCACCAGGCCGTCGCGCGTGGCCATTGACGTGGCCTTGGAACGCAATTCCTCGGCTAGCGCGTCGCTGGGCTTGGTCGCCGTGAGCCGATAGCCCTTGCCAGCCGTGAGATCTTGCATTTTGCCGGTGAGCGCGACCTTCCCTTTGTGCAGAATCGCCACCTCGCGGCAAAGAGTTTCCACTTCAGCGAGAAGATGCGAATTCACGAACACCGTCACGCCTTGCGATTCGAATCTCCCCAGGATCTCGCGGATCTCGCGGCGTCCCACCGGATCGACGCCATCGGTGGGCTCGTCCAGGATCAGAATCGAAGGCGAATGAATCAGCGCCTGGGCCAGGCCGAGCCGCTGCAGCATGCCTTTGGAATACTTGCCGATACGCATCGCGCCCCATTGACTCAGCCCCACCATCTCCAGATGTTCCGGGATCAGCTTCTTGCGCCGCGCGGCGCTGACGCCCGAAAGCGACGCGTAGAAATCGAGCATTCCAGCGCCGGTGAAATAGGTGGGAAAACGATGGTTCTCCGGAAGGTACCCGATCGGCCGGCGCGCCTCGGGATCGCCGGCATTGCGTCCGAAAATGAGGGCCGTCCCGTTGGTTTGCCTAACCGCTGAGAGCAGCGTCTTCACAAAGGTGGTTTTTCCGGCGCCGTTGGGGCCCAAAAGGCCGAAGATCGTCCCCCGCCGAACCCGCAACGAAACGCCGTCAATGGCCCGGACCTCGCGCCGGGACCATCGCATTCGGTAGATCTTTGTGAGATCCTGGGTTTCGATAGCGTATTCAGAGTCCACTGGCACGGGGTTCACTCACACTAGGATACGCAGGAACGCTAGTACTTTGTTCCCAGCAGTGGGAAATCAGGGCGCCCGGGGCGCCTGGCAGAAGATTTGGCTTCTAAATACGGCCGATACTATCGTAAAATTAAAGAAAACTCCGCATGACATCTCCGACGCTTTCCAATCCACTGCTCCAAATTCAATTCCAAATTCCGTTTGATCGGATTCGCGCGGAAAACGTGGAGCCGGCCATCGCCCAGCTCCTGGCCGACACGCGCGCCGAGTTGGACCAGCTCATCGCTGAATCCGGGCCCCGCACATTCGCAAACACCATGCTGCGGCTGGACCATCTCACGGAGCGCCTGGAATACGCCATGCAGATCGTTCGCAACCTGGAGTCGCTGGCCACCACTCCCGACTTGCGTGCCGCCTACAACACGGTGCAGCCACAGGTGAGCGAATTCTATTCGTCGCTGCCGTTGAACGAAGGGCTGTGGCGCGCGGTCCAGGCCTATTCGCAGACCGAGGAGGCCCGGAGTCTGCCCCCGGTCCCCAAACGATTCCTGGAAAAAACCATGGACAATTTCCGCCGCCATGGAGCGGAATTGGATGCAGCCGGCAAAAAGCGCATCGCCGAGATCGACGTCGATCTGACCAAGCAGACCATCCGCTTCTCGGAAAACGTACTGGACTCGACTAATCAATACGAATGGATCATCACCGATGAGGGCGAGCTCGCCGGTTTGCCCGAAAGCGCGCGCGCTATGGCGCGATCGAGCGCTGCTTCGAAAGGCCTGAGCGAACCCTCCTGGCGCTTTACGCTGCAAGGCCCCAGCTACCTGGCGGTCATGACGTACCTCGACGATCCCGGGCTGCGGCGCAAGGTTTATGAAGCCTTCGTCCATCGCGCCACCGAGGAGAAGTTCGACAACCGGCCCATCCTGCGGCGCATTCTGGAGCTGCGGCGCGAAAAGGCGCGCCAGTTGGGATATCGCGACTTCTCCGATCTCGTACTCGAAGACCGCATGGCACGCTCGGGCGAACGGGCCCAGCACTTTCTCGACGAGTTGAAGCAGAAGACCCAGGCGCAATTTCACCGGGAAAATGTCGAGCTGCTGAGGTTCGCAGGGAAAGCCAAGTTAGATCCTTGGGACATCGGTTATTACGCGGAAAAACAGCGCGCGGCTCTATACGATTTCGACGAAGAGGCTTTGCGCCCCTATTTCCCGCTCGATCGCGTGATCGAGGGAATGTTTGAGATCGTGCACCGGCTGTATGGCATTCGCGTCGTGGAAAAGGAAGGCGTGCCGGCCTGGGATCCGCAGGTGAAGTTTTATGAAATCTACGACGAGGGCCATCCTGCCGGCAACTGCCTGATCGGCGCGTTTTATGCGGACTGGTTCCCTCGCGAGAACAAACGCGGCGGCGCCTGGATGGACGTTTTCATTACCGGCCTCCCGCGCAGCGCCGGTCCGGAGCCGCACCTGGGTCTAATTTGCGGCAACCTCACGCCGCCTACCGAGGATCGCCCGTCGCTCCTGACGCATCGCGAAGTGCAGACCATCTTTCACGAATTCGGCCATCTTCTGCACCACTCGCTGAGTTCCGTGGAGCTACGGGGTTTGGCGGGCGTGAACGTGGCCTGGGACTTCGTGGAGCTTCCCTCGCAGATCATGGAGAACTGGTGCTGGGAACGCGATGCCCTGGATTTGTTCGCGCGCCATTACCAGACCGGAGCGCCTATCCCGGCCGAACTGCTCGAGAAGATGCGCAACGCGCGGAACTTCCGCGCGGCCAATGCCCAAATGCGGCAGCTCGGGTTCGGTTTTGTGGACCTGGCGTTGCATCGCAACATCGATCCGAACTCCGGGCTCGACTTGCTGGAATTCGCGCGCGGCATCCTGCAGGAATTTTCCTCGGCCGAACTGCCGGACGACTATGCCATGATTGTCAGCTTCACGCACCTGTTCGCAAGTCCGGTGGGCTATGGCGCGGGTTACTATTCCTACAAATGGTCGGAAGTTTTGGACGCCGATGCCTTTACGCAATTTCAGCGCGGCGGTATCTTTAGCCGCGACGTCGGCGGCCGATTCCGCGAACGCATCCTCTCGCGCGGCGACAGCGAAGATCCGGCGGAGTTGTATCGCAGCTTCATGGGGCGCGACCCCGATCCCAACGCGCTCCTGGAGCGTTCCGGTTTATTAGTGCAATCGTAACCGTCTCCCTTACGGACGAGGCTTGGAATCGTGGTACGAATGAAGAGAGGTGCGGGATGCGATCTAGCATTCGGCTCGGACGGCTCTTCGGTATCGAAGTCGGGCTTCACTACAGTTGGTTCCTCATAGCGCTGCTGATCACCATGTCGCTGGGCTCGCAATTCCAGGCGAGCCACAAAGAATGGGGGGCGAACGTGATCTGGGCGCTCTCCATTCTGACGTCGCTGCTTTTCTTCGTCACGCTGCTCGCGCATGAAATGTCGCATGCCCTGGTGGCGCGGTCGCGCGGTATAACCACGAAAGCGATCACGCTATTCGCGCTCGGCGGCGTTGCTCAAATCGAAAAGGAGCCGGAAGACGCCAAGACCGAGTTCCTGGTGGGCGCCGTGGGGCCGTTCTCGAGCGCCGTCATTGGCGCGATTTCGCTCGGCATCGCTTGGGCGCTCGGATGGCGCATGGGGTCGGCGCCGGAAACTCCGCTGCACGCCATGTTTGTTTGGCTGGGCTATATCAACTTGACCCTCGCGGTGTTCAATCTGATTCCGGGTTACCCGCTCGACGGCGGACGCGTCCTGCGCTCGATACTGTGGCTGGCTTCGGGCAATCCGCTGCGCGCCACGCAACGTGCCGCGACGATCGGCAAAGTGATCGCGCTGCTCTTTATCGCGTTCGGGATTTTCCGCTTCTTCGGCGGTGCGGGTTTCGGCGGACTCTGGATCGCCTTCATCGGATGGTTCCTGATGCAAGCCGCGTCGGCCAGCTACAGCTCGGTTGCGCTCACCGAAGGGCTGAAGGGCGTACAGGTCCGCGATATCATGACCAGCGACTGCGTGACGCTGGACGGCAACATGAACGTCGAGCAGTTCGTCGAGAATTACCTGCTGCGTTCCGGCCGCCGCTGTTTTGTCGTCCAGCAGAACGGCGAAATTTCAGGATTGGTAACGCCGCACGAGATCAAGGAGCTCGATCGGCCCCGTTGGCCCTTCACGACGCTCGTTGACATCATGCGTCCCCTCGATGAGCTTCACACCGTGACTCCTGCAACGCCGGTGATGGAGGCGCTCGAGACCATGGGGCGCGATGACGTTAACCAGTTGCCGGTGGTCAGCGGCAAACATTTGGATGGCGTGGTTACCCGGGCCAACGTGGTCGACTTTCTTCACACGCGTGCGGAGCTGAGGCACTGAGATTTCAGTCCGCAAACCTAGCGTAAACTTTGGTAAAGTAGGCCCAGTGCGACACGTTTTCGTCGCAGCCCTGGCGCTGTGCTGCTTCGCTGCTTCCAAGGACGATCAGGAGTTTAACGGCCGTTGGGACATCACCGCTAACGGGTCGGCGGCTCCGCGCGGTTGGTGGCTGGAAGTGTCGGGCGCGGGAACGGACAATCTGAAGGGCAAGTTTCTGGGCTCGCCGATGGGTTTGCTCGACGACATCCCCAAGCTGTCCATTTCCGAAGGCGAACTGCGTTTTGCCTGTGGAAGCCCATTTCCGGAAGGATCATAATCTCGAAAAGGGCCTGTACTGGGCGCGGTTGGAAGACGGCAAGCTCAAAGGCACATTCGAAATCGAAGGCGATCCGTCCTCCTACCTGGAATGGACCGGTGTTCGCGCGCCGGCGCTCGCCGACCGGGACGACGGAACGTGGAAGCGCGGCGATCCCGTCGCCCTGTTTAATGGACACGATTTGGCCGGCTGGGAAGCCGTGCCACCCGCGCATCTGACGGGATGGGTGGTGAAAGATGGAGTTCTCACCGCGGTTCCCGGCGCGCCCGATTTGATTTCCGACAAGAAGTTTTTCAACTTTGTGGTGGACGCTGAATACCGGATGGAACCGCACAGCAACAGCGGCATCGGATTGCGCGGCCGCTATGAGCTCCAGCTCATCGACGACCCCGATCGTCCGCCAACCAATCGCACGACCGGTTCAATTCTGGGCCGCATCGCGCCCACGCTAAACGCCGAGCGGCCGGCCGGCGAGTGGCAGATGCTGGCGATTCGATTGGTGGGCCGCGAAGTGACCGTGATCCTGAACGGCATTCGCGTCATCAACCGGCAAAGCATCGAGGGACCGACCGCGATTGCGATCGATTCCAACGAAGCCGAACCCGGGCCCATTCTGTTGCAAGGCACTCGCGGTGCGGTGGAGTTTCGGCGCATCGTTGTTTATCCGCTCGCCAAGAAGCCTTGAGCAAAGAGACCGCGAAGCAAGCCCGGCTGTATCGCGTGCGAGGACGCGTGCAAGGCGTGGGCTTTCGCTATTTCGTGGAGCACGCGGCGAAAGTGCTGGGCGTGCGGGGTTGGGTTCGCAACGACGATGACGGGAGCGTGGAAGTGTACGCCGTGGCGACCGCCGCGCAGCTCTCCGAACTCGCGGGATTGTTGTGGAAAGGTCCGCGCTGGGCCGATGTTCGCGGCGTGGACGAAGCCGAAGCGCCGCTTGAAAATCACTCGGGATTTTTCGTAAGGCAGTAGGCTACGCCAGCAGGCGGGCGGCGTCCTTGGAGAAGTAGGTCAGGATGAAATCGGCGCCGGCCCGGCGAATCGCGGTCAGCGATTCGATGATGGTGCGGTCGCGGTCCAGCCAGCCGTTGTTGATCGCCGCCATCATCATGCTGAACTCGCCGCTCACTTGATAAGCACCAAGCGGAGTTGGAAAACGTTGGCGGGCTTCGCGAATGATGTCCAGATACGGCATGGCCGGCTTCACCATGATCGCGTCGGCGCCTTCTTCCAGATCGAGTTCGATTTCGCGCATGGCTTCGCGCGCGTTGGCCGGATCCATCTGATAACTGCGCCGGTCGCCGAATTGCGGCGTCGATTCGGCCGCTTCGCGAAACGGTCCATAAAACACCGATGCGTATTTCGCGGCGTACGACACGATCGGCGTATTGATGAATCCCGCCGCATCCAGCGCTTTGCGAATCGCAGCGACTCGGCCGTCCATCATGTCGCTGGGCGCGACGATGTCGGCGCCGGCGCGGGCGTGCGACACCGCGGCTTTCGCCAGCCACTCGAGCGTTGGATCGTTCTGGACTTCGCCATTCACGACCAATCCGCAATGGCCGTGGCTGGTGTATTCGCAATTGCAAACGTCGGTCATCACGAGCAGCTTCGGCACTTCGCGTTTGAGCGCTCGCACGGCTTGCTGCACGATGCCGTCGTCGGCGTAGGCGCCGGAAGCGAGTTCATCTTTTGTTTCGGGAATGCCGAACAGAATCACGCCGCCGATTCCGAGCGAGTGCGCCTCGGCGCATTCCGTGACCAGGCGATCGACGGAAAGCTGGGCGTGCCCGGGCATGGATTTGATCTCGCGGCGCACGCCTTCGCCCGGACAAATGAACAGCGGAAGGATGAAATCGCCTGGATCGAGCAGAGTCTCGCGAACCAGGTTGCGCAGAGGCTCGCTCGCGCGCAAGCGCCGCATGCGGTGAACTGGGAAGGCCACGGCGTCAGCCTTCCTGTATCGTGACGGACGTCAATTTGTCACCTTGGGCAACCTTATTCACAACATCCTGGCCACTCGTGACCTGGCCGAAAATGGTGTGTTTGCCATCCAGCCAATCGGTGGCGATGTGGGTGATGAAGAACTGGCTGCCGTTGGTATTCGGTCCGGCGTTGGCCATGGAGAGCGAACCGACTTTGTGTTTGTTCGGATTGCCCTTGGTTTCATCTTCGAACTTGTAGCCGGGACCGCCGCGACCGCTGGCGGTGGGATCGCCGCCTTGGATCATGAAGTCGTTGATGACCCGATGAAACACGGTGCCATCATAGAAGCCTTCGCGGGCCAGGAACACGAAATTGTTGACGGTTTTGGGGGCGTCCTTCGCGAAAAGGTCGCAAACAATTTTTCCTTTGGATGTTTCAAACGTGGCCGTGTACTTGTGGGCCGGGTCAATCGCCATCGCGGGCGGTGCTGAATATTGCTTGGACATAGATTCAGTGTAATCGGTCTCCGCTCCCTCACGGTTGCGGCTCGGTTGGTTGCGTCAGAGGCGCAGGTCGCGGCCGGTCATCTCTTTGGGTTGATTCTCGCCCAGGAAACTGAGGATAGTGGGCGAGATGTCCTGCAGCGCGCCGCTCGGATCGCAGGCGGGCGCCGGCTTCGTCCACCAAGATGAAAGGCACCGGATTCGTGGTGTGGTAAGTGTGCGGACCTTTGGTGACCGGATCGATCATCATTTCTGCGTTGCCGTGATCGGCGGTGATGATCCACGACCCGCCCGAGCGGCGCAGCGCGGCGTAGATCTCACCAAGCCCCGCATCGACAGCTTCCACTGCTTTCACGGTGGGAGCCATTTTGCCCGAGTGGCCCACCATATCGGCGTTCGCGTAGTTCATAACGATGACGTCGAAGCTGCGCTGGTCGATGGCCTTGACCACGACTTCGGTGACGCCAGCCGCGTTCATCTCCGGCTTCAGATCGTACGTCGCGACTTTCGGCGACGGCACCAGCTCGCGGCTCTCGCCGGGATACGGCTTGTTCGTTGCCGCCGTTGAAAAAGTAGGTCACGTGCGCATATTTTTCGGTTTCGGCCACGCGCAGGTTTTTCCAATTCAACCGCGCCATGACGTCGGCCAGGATGTTGTTGGGATGCTCGCGCGGCAGCACGAAGGGGACGCGAAAGCTCTTGTCGTACTCGGTCATGGTGGTGAAATGCAGGTTCTTCGGCGCGACGGAGCGCGAGGGCTTTTCAAGCGTGGGGTCCATGAGCGCCATGGTCATCTCGCGGCCGCGGTCGGCGCGATAGTTGAAAAAGATGCAAGCGTCGTCGTCGCGAATCAGGCCCACGGGCTGTTTGCGTGCTGTCGACGATCGTGACCGGCTCGATGAATTCGTCGGTGACGCCGTGCTCGTAGGATCGCTTCGCAGCGGCCACGGGATCGGTCGATTTGTCGCCGTTGCCGAGCACCATGGCGCCGAAAGCACGCTCGATGCGATCCCAACGTTTGTCGCGATCCATCGCGTAGTAGCGGCCTGAAACGGTGGCGATTTTGCCGACTCCGATTTGCCGCAGCTCTTTCTCCACTTGCTCGAGATAGCCCGCGCCGCTTTCGGGAGGCGTGTCGCGTCCGTCCATGAAGCAGTGCACGAACACCTGTTCCACTTGCTGCTGTTTGGCCATCTTCAGCAGCGCGTAGAGATGCGTGAGCAGGGAATGCACGCCGCCGTCACTACAGAGGCCCATCAGATGCAGGCGATGCGTCTTGGCATGCTGCATGGAAGCGAGCAGGATCGGGTGCTTCGAAAAACTCACCCGATGCAATCATCCGGTCGATGCGCGTGACGTCCATGTAAATGACTCGTCCGGCGCCGATGTTCAGATGGCCCACTTCGCTGTTGCCCATCTGGCCGTCCGGCAATCCCACGAAATGCCCGGAGGTGTGGACCAGCGTGTTGGGATATTCGCGCAGCAGCACGTCGTAAGTAGGTTTGCGGGCGGCGGCGATGGCGTTGCCTTCGATTGCAGGGGAGAACCCCCAACCGTCCAGAATGGTCAGGACGAGCGGCTTCTTTGTGCCGTGCATTATTGATGGAACGCCTTTCGGCCGGCGTACTTCGCGGCGTCGCCCAGTTCTTCTTCGATGCGCAGGAGCTGGTTGTATTTCGCGATGCGATCGGTTCGGCTGGCGGAGCCGGTTTTGATTTGCCCGGCGCGCGTGGCGACGACGAAGTCCGCGATGAAGGCGTCCTCGGTTTCGCCGGAGCGGTGCGACACGACATTGGTGTAGTTCGCCGCTGTAGGCCATCTGCATGGCTTCGAGCGTTTCGGTGAGGGTTCCGATCTGGTTCAACTTGATCAAGAATCGAATTTGCGATTCCTTTTGCGATGCCCTTGGCGAGCAGCTCAGTGTTGGTTACGAAAATGTCGTCACCCACGAGCTGGATCTTCGAGCCCAAAGCGCTCAGTCAGGGTATGCCAGCCATCCCAATCGTCTTCGGCCATGCCGTCTTCAAGAGAAATGATGGGATACTGCTCGACCCAGCCGGCATAAAACTTCACCATCTCGTCGGACGTGCGCTGGCTCTTGTCGGATTTTTTGAAAATGTACTTACCGCTTTCGGTGTCGTAGAACTCGCTGGCGGCGGGATCGAGCGCGATGCTGATTTGCGCGCCGGGCTGGTAGCCGGCCTTGTTGATGGCTTCGAGCACGACTTCGAGCGCCTCTTCGTTGGACTTGAGGTTGGGCGCGAAACCGCCCTCGTCGCCCACGGCGGTGGAATAGCCGCGCTTTTTCAGTACGCCCTTCAGTGTGTGAAAAACTTCCACGCCCATTCGCAAGGCTTCCGAGAATTTGCTGGCGCCGTGCGGGACGATCATGAACTCCTGCGGGTCCACGGAATTGTCGGCGTGCACGCCGCCATTGAGAATGTTCATCTGCGGAACCGGCAGCAGGTTCGCGCTGACACCGCCCAAATAGCGATATAACGGCGTCATCTGCGATTGCGCGGCAGCACGCGCGGCGGCCATGGAGACGGCCAGGATCGCGTTCGCGCCGAGTTTGGCTTTGTTCGGCGTGCCATCGAGCTCAATCATCTTGTGATCGATCGCGCTCTGCTCCTCGGCGTCCATGCCGGTGACTTCGGGAGCGATTTTCTTGAGGATGTTCTTGACGGCTTTCTGGGTGCCTTTGCCGAGGTAACGGTCGGCATCGCCATCGCGCAGCTCGACGGCTTCGTGTTCGCCAGTTGATGCGCCGGAGGGAACGGCGGCGCGGCCCACGCTTCCGTCGGCCAGATGGACGTCGGCTTCGACGGTGGGATTGCCTCGCGAGTCGAGAATCTCGCGGCCTAGCACTTTTACGATTTCCATCTATCCATTCTCGGGGAGCGTGGCGCGAATGTCCAACTGGGGGCCTGATTGTTGGAGGCTGGTGGCTGATAAGAACGGTTCGGGCGGGTGATTGGGGCTCTTAGCGCAGGGGAACGAAGGTGAACTGGGGGGCTTGGCGCAATCGCGGCGCGGATCGGGCTGCCGTAGTCTAGGCCATCGCGGCGAAGTGATTGGTTTTACGCGTGCTGGCGTGGAGGGTAGCGGAAAGGAGAACAAAGCCGTGTTCTCAATCGTCGAGCTAAAGACCATGACTCTCGACTATGGCATCCCTGGCGTTTCGCCAACTCTCACGTTGCTGCTGTTTGCGCTGATGCTTGCGATCTCGATGATCCCCTATGCGTTGCTGTACGTTTCGTTGCGGGACAAAAAGGGCGCGGAGGCGGTGCGGGTTTCGCACGTCCCGGACTTTGCAAAACGCATGATCGCGTGGGTGCACGTCCACCGGCATCCGGAACTTCTGCACCACTAGGGCGCCGCGTTCGCTGCTCCGAGCCGCGCGGTGGCGCATTCTTCCGCCACCTTGAGGAAGTTCAGGGCCTTCGCGTTGCCGACGATGTATGGATTCGGAGTACCGGGCGCCCGGTGGGCCAGCATCGGCAGGTTGATCTTGGAGCGGTCCCAATCGGTGTGGTTGGCGAGGATAATGTCGGCGCCGGCCTGCTTCACGATGGCGCTGAATCGCTGCGCCGAGTTGATGTAGAGCTGAACGCGTTCACGGTCGGGATTGAGTCCCACACCGCCCCAAAGAGCCGCAAGGTGCAGCGTCCCGTTGTCTTTAACCGGAAACAAAGTTGAGATGGTGCCGGGAGTGTGGCCAGGCGTGATGTAGAGCGTCAACGTGGTGTCGCCGAGAGTGAGCTTTTGGCCGTCGGTGGCTTCGATATCGCGCTTGGGTTTGGTGCCGAAGGTTCGCTTATCCAGAACATCCCAATCGGCCGGCGACATGATCACTCGCGTGCCGTAATGATCCTGCAGGAACCGCGCGCCGCCGTCGTGATCGGGGTGCGCATGGCTCACGACGGCGTACTTGATATTGGCCGGGTCTAGACCTAGCTTCTTCATCCCGCCCGCGACTTCGTCTTCCACCGAATAATCAAAGATGGTGTCGAGGACGATGATGCCTTGTGACGTGGTGATTGCCCACACAGCGTATTCGGATTGGCCGAAGAAGTAGAGGTTGTCGAAAGCTTTCACGGGTTCGGCATACCAGGTGGACTTGTCGGGAGGGCCCGGTGGCCTTTGTCCGGCAGGACGCTGCGGTGGTGGGCCTGCTGGTGCGCGCGCGCCTCCCGGGCCCGGCCCGTAGCATTGAAACTGGAACAGATTTTGAAAATCATCACCAGCGGCGGCTTTTGCGGCGGCGATGTGAGCGTCGGGAGTATCCTGAGCCGACAGAGTGGAGACGGCGAATAGCAAGCCAAGTATCGTGATAACTCTCATCAGATGCCAGATTACATGATATGTTCAAACGATGAAGCGAATTCTGGCATGCGTTGGGTTCGGCATGGGCCTGATGCTCTGTCCGGCGGCCGCGCAGCAATCTACCTGGACGCCGCCCAAAACCGCGTGGGGCGAGCCGGATTTGCAAGGGATCTGGCCGCTCAACCATCTGATCGCGACGCCATTCCAGCGCCCCGAGAAATACGGCGATCGCCGGTTCCTGACCGATGAAGAATTCGCCGCCGCGCAGAAGGCCGCGCAGGCGCGCAACAAACGGTTCGAGTCGGGAGCGATCCCGCAGGCCGATTCCGGGACCGCTGTGTTGCGTCAGACGTCGTTGATGAGCGAGCCCGCGAATGGGCGCTTCCCCGCGCTGACGCCCAAGGGCAAAGAGATGTACGAGAAGATGCACGGCAGCTACAAGCCGGGCCAAACGGTGTTCGATAGTCCCGACGATTTCGATAGCTGGGACCGTTGCATCACCCGCGGGATGCCGGTTTCCATGGAGCCGCGCAACTACAACAACGGCATTCGGATCATGCAGTCGCCGGGCTATGTTCTGATCGTGCTCGAAATGGCGCACGAGGTTCGCATTATTCCGACGGACGGGCGTCCGGCGCTGGATCCGTCGATCAAGGAGTGGCTCGGTGAATCGCGCGGGCACTGGGAAGGCAATACGCTGGTTGTCACGACGACGAATTTTAATGGCAAGACGGACATGACCAATGCGGGCGTGCCCGGTTCGCCGCCGCTCAACCCGGCGTCGGAGAACATGCGGATCACGGAGCGCTTCACGCGAACGGCCGAGGACACGATCGATTTTGAGATGCGGGTGGAGGACCCGGAGGTGGTGGTGAGTCCGTGGGCGGTGGCCTATCCGTTGAAGCTGGACAACAAGTATCAGATGTTCGAGTACGCGTGCCACGAGGGGAACACGGCGATTCGGGGGTATATCGAGACGTCGCGTTTTGAGCGGGCGCACCCGAAAGCAAAGTAGGGGTCGGTCCCATTTCCGGGGGAATTTCCAGAAGGTCAATCCTCATTAGCAGCTCGCCAACCCGTCCGAAAACCAAGATCGCGGTTGAGATTGAACGGGCCGCAACATTGAACACCGACAGCTCTACAGACGTCAGGGATTTTTCGGTTTTGTCGTTGTGCCGCCGGTCTCGATACCTCAGTTGTCACTACACAGCGGTCCGCAGGATTTGAAAGGGCATAAGCGATCAGGAATGGATCGCGACCAATCTTCTCCAACTCATCGTCAGTAAGATCGGCAGCGTAACCGGCCGAAACCACGCGCTGGACCAGAACAGCGTCAACAACTTCTTCTAACAACAGGGCATCCGCATTCTCGTCTAGTGAAATCCAGTCCATCAGCAGATCGTTGTCTCTGCGGCCAGCGCGGACCTCCTCCACTATCTCAATCGGAATTTTCACAAACCCCGACGAGGCTTGGTGCTGTAGCCAGCTCCAAAACTCCGGGACCTGATCTATGGGGTAATACAGTCTGCTAGCCGTGATCAGCACGTTGGCGTCCAGCAGATACAGCATCAGCGATTGCTTTCTAACAGAGTTCCGTGAACAAGCGGGTCAACATTTCTTGGCTTGACGCCTAGAACTTGGGCCGCTTTGGTATACGTGATGATTCCTTCGCCGAGCGAGTGTCTTATGATGTCAAGCAGGGCGTTGCCCAGTCGATGCCGCTTAACAACGTAATAGCTTGGACCGCCATTTTCCCCTTCTTGTTCCTGTCTCCGACGGCTCGCGAGCCATTCCTGCCGAAGCTGATCGGCAACCTGTCGCCACATCCCTTCGGTAATCGTATCCGCGCGCAACAGTTTGTAAGCGACCATGGCACGGCTTATTTTGCGGGCGGTGGCAAAAGTTGAAACCGTCTCCATAACCTGAGCGAACGGGACTCCGCGAAGGTGGGCAAGCTCCCTAATTTCGTACTCCGGTAGTAGGATTTCTCCGGCGACGTCGTTGCAATACCTTTCGGTTTGGGACTCGGCGCTTGTGCCACTAACCCCCGTATCACCAAGCCAAAGGTGTGCCATTTCATGAAGGCCCGTGAAAGCCCACGCAGGCCGGGCGTCTTGATCATTAATGACAATGAAGGGTGCGATTGAGTCGGCAATGGCGAACCCCCTGAAAACATCAACGGGGATGTTGGTGTGATGGCTGCCAAGATTCCCAAGTAGCAGTACATATACGCCTGCTGCTTCGATTCTTTCCCGAAGATAATTGAAAGCTAGCTCGGCCGTTGCTTGCCTTCGAAATTGATCCGTCGAAAAGTTTATGCGATCTTTGATCCTGTCAGCTAGGTGCGTTGTAGGTTCGTTCATTTCGGCCGAGTCGATGAAATCTACCGGCTGCGACTCCCTCTCCTCGAGGAGAGCATGCACGGTTGTTTGGCGTCCGCGAATATCTCGGATTAGTGCGTCAAGGAGCGGATTGTAGAGAGGGGGTCGGCCGCCGGGAACTGTGCGAAAATCCTGGCCTCTGTCGCCATTTCGCGGCGGCTCCGAAAGATAAAACACGAGCAGCGCACGTCGGTACGCTTTCGACATGTGCAATAGGACGCTACGCGAAGGCTCCTCGTCACCAGTTTCGTACGCTAGTAAGCGTTCCGCTGCGGAACGGTCGCGGGTATCTTTGAATCCAAGAGCGCGGGCGGCTTCACCCGGCGTTAAGCCGGCGGTGCTTCTCGCCCATATAAGGATCTGAGGATTTACTGTCATACGCGAGCTCAGCACTGCATCCGTCTTAAACGGCGAATAGACTTAGAACCGCATCCTCTCTGAGCGAGCCCACTTGATGAGGACTTGGCCGATGCCCTGCAGAACACCAATCCTAAAAAGGCCGGCGATTACTTCTCCTGCTTCTCCTGCCCGTCCTGAGTTCCCGAGCCGCCCATGCCCATTTTCCGGCCGTCGGGAAATTCGATGTCGCGCGTGCTGCCGCGGAGCGACCCGTCCTTCGCTTGGAAGGCGGTGACTTTAATCTTGGTCCCGGCGGGGAGCGAATTTCGGTTCCAGCCCAGGCGCAGCAAAACCGATGGCGATCCGCCTTCGAGTTTCCAACGCTCCGTCGTGCCGTCTTCCTTCGTCACGTCGATGGTCAGCCAGGAATGCGGATTCACCCATTCCATCTGGACGACTTTGCCTTCGAGCTTGATGGGCTTGGACGAGTCGAACTCGGCGGAAAACGAATGATGCGCCGCGAGCGGTAATCCCGCCGCCATCAGCATGCCGGCACACGCTACAATTTTCAGCACTCTGCGCATTGGCTGACTCCTTATCTTCTATATCTTCTATTATTACGGTTTCGGCGCGAGCAGATCGTGATAGAGCAGCATATCAGTGAATGGCACACATTTGTGCTCGAGCAACTGCGCCTGGTTGTCGATCAGGCGATATAGCGGCATCTCGATGGTCCAGGGCCGCGCGAACGTCTGCGGATCTTCGAGCGTGGCCTCATACCAGATGTGGTTCGCGTCCAGAAGCTTGAAGCGCTCGGTGACCTTTAACTGGTTGCTCGCGAAATTCCCCGCGCGATCGAGCCATGACTGGCCGTTTTGCGAAGTAGTCACGACTGTCAAAACGTCGCCGTCCCATGTTCCGTTGGACTTGCCCATCCACGAATCCACCGGCAGGTCGGAATGGTCCTTCATATAAATGATCCGATTCGTAGCGGCGAATGGGTAAACCATCAGCAGATCGCCGCCGCCCTGGAAAATCTGGAACGGCATGTTCTGGTACGTGACGCGCGGCACGCCCAGCATGTAGCACTTCGCTTCCGGATCTGCCTGGGGCCAGTTCGCGCGGTTTTCATTGCGCTTCTTGAGCGCATCGGGCAAGTACGGGATCGTGCCTCCGCCGTGCAAAACGCTTTGTCCCGCCGGGATGACGCCGATCGCGCCGAGCTGCCAAAAATCCTTACTCAATCCTTCCACCGGGTGGCTTTCGAGATTCCAATAGGCCGTGTTCAGCGCCTGCCAGATGCCATTGAAGTTCGGATGGCCCGCCATGATCGCCGGACGATCCAGTTGCTGCGGGCGGGCTGCGCTCGCGGCGAACAGAAGCGCTGCCGCAGCCGCGATGGTGCGGATGAATTTGAAATGACCCACGGTTAGTGATTCTATCGCGTCAGATGCCGGCGTACCAGGCGTAACCGCCCTCGGGCGATGACGAGCCCAAGCCCTTGCCGAACTGCTTTAGATCGTCGGTGACGGTGAGGCTGGTGATGAATTTAACGTTCTTGTAGCCCAGTTGGCGCGGGACGCGTAGCCGCAGCGGTCCGCCGTTGCCCACGGGAAGCTCGCCGCCGTTCATGCCGTAAGCGATGAGGGTCTGGGGATGCAGGGCGTCGGCCATATCGATGCTGTCCCACCAGTCGGATTGAATCGAACGGTAGACAACATACTTGGCTTGCGGGAGCGCGCCTGCAACGCCCAAGACGTGCGAGAGCGGCACACCGGTCCATTGCGCGATGTAGGACCAGCCTTCTTCGCACGCCAGGTGAGTGATCTGGCTGCTCGCGGGAAAGCTCTTGAGTTCGGCAATCGAAAGCGAGGCCGGGTGCGCAACCATGCCGTCGACGGCGAGCCGCCAGTCGACAAACGCTCCCGCTTGGAGGCGCTTGAACTCTTCGCCCAACGGACCAATCTCGTTAGCGAAGGGCGGATTCGAAATCTCGCTGGGAGGGAACTCGCGCGCCATGGAGTGGCTGGTTAGGATGCGCTGGGCCGCGTAGTTCAGCGTTTCGCCGAGGCCGTAGGGACCGCCGTGATCGGGCGGGATCAATCCATAATGATCGGCGAGGCCTTTGGCCGCGGCTACGCCCGATACGCCGGCGGCTGCCGCGATTCCGGTTGTGATTAATTTGCGGCGTGAGAGGCTCATCCCAGCTCCTTATTTGGATCGCACCGGCCGGTGATCATCGCGCGCATTCGGCTCCCGAATCCGGCTATGAAGATCATCATGACGTGAATCAACAAGAACAGGACCAGGGACACGGTGACGAAGAAGTGGATTGTGCGCGCGGATTGCTGGCCGCCAAGCACGGAGACGGCGGAAGGGAATGCCGACGCGACGGCGGGCGACATCGCGAGGCCCGTCCAGATGATTAAGGGGAACAGAACGAAGATCACCCCGAGGTAGGCGAGCCGCTGCAGCAGATTGTAGGACCAGGCTTCGTCCGCGCTGGGCCGCTTGAAGCGACAATGGTCCGCGACGGCGGCACAGAAGAGCCGCCACGAAAAATCGGCGCCGGCGGGGAGCAGGTTTCGCCTCAGGTGTCCGCTGAAGACGCTGTAGATCATATACAGCAAGCCGGTGAATACCGCAATCCACGCCGATTGAAAGTGGAGATAGCGGCTCCAGCCGTTTTGATCGGGCAGCACGTAGCCGTAGCCGGTGGGAACCATGGACCGCGAGGCCGGGATCGGAATCTTGAAGAGCGGATGAGTGTTAATGTTCCCTGTTTCGCCCCAATAGAAGCGCGGGTGCGAGATCAGGATCTCGATGCCGGTGAGCAACAGGGCCAGAAAGCAGATGGCGGTGATCCAATGGGTAATGCGGACCAGGGCGGAGTGTCGCGCAGGGACGTCGGTGGCTGGGACGGCCGCGGCGGAAGTGGCGGTCCAAACGGGATCGCGCATTGGCAATGCCGAATTGGCCATACGGAATGCTACCAGGGGCACGCGTAACGCGCAAGCCCAGGTAGTGGGCTACTTTGAGCGCTGAAATAAGTCCATACATACGAGGAACGCCATAAGAGCAGTCGCGGACGCCAAGATGAGAAACGCGAAGGCCCCTACAAACATTCCGAGCCAGTAGCTGATCGGTTCGTGATTCCGGCGAGAGGTGCGACCTTTGACCGTAAGCACACCACTCCGAAGGGAATCGTAGTAACCGCGTCCAAGGAGGAAGGCAATCGTCGCGCAGAAGATGAGAATGAAAAGATCACGCGCCATTCGTGACCAAATCATCGATTCGAGCATTTTACGCCGCTCTTTCTAACCGCCGGCTCCGAGGCTTTCAGTAGCGCCACCAGATGCGAAGTGCACACTACACGCCAGCCAATATGGTATGCTTTTGGCGTATTGGCATGCTTCCGATTGGGCCATTGAATCCTCGGGATAAGACTCCTCTTTTCCGCCAACTCCATGACCGAATGCGAGAGTTGATTGAATCCGGCCGGGTTGCACAGGGCAGCCGCTTGCCCGCCACCCGGGAATTGGCTGGCCAGATTGGACTGAACCGGACCACGGTTTCGGCGGCCTACGCGTTGCTCGAATCCGAGGGTTTGATTAGAGGCCATGTAGGACGGGGGAGTTTTGTGTCGGGCGGCAAAGCGGGCGGCGCCACGGGACCGTCGAGCTTTTCGAGATCGCGTCCGTCGGAGCTGCTGTTTCCCCTCGAGGAATTCCGCAAGACTTGCGGGGAAGTGATCGCGAGCCCCGACGCGGCGTCCATCCTTCAACTCGGTTCGCCGTCCGGTTATCCGCCGCTGCGGCGCTATCTGCTGGAGCAAGCGCGTGCGGAAGGCGTGGCGCGGGAATCCGACGACATCCTCATTACAAGCGGGTGCCAGCAGGCTTTCGACCTGTTGCAGCGAACGATCGATCCAGGTTCCACCGTGCTGATCGAAGATCCGGTCTATCTTGGCGTGCGCAGCGTGTTCGAACGCGCCGGGGCGCGGCTGGTGGGCGTTCCAGTTGGCCGCGATGGAATTGATCTGGAAATCCTGGAACGAGTGATCGCGCGGGAGCGTCCGCGCTTGTTGTGCGTGACGCCGAATTTTCAAAATCCGACCGGCGCGACCATGCCGATGGAGGCGCGGCGGAGCTTGCTCGGAATCGCGCAGGCGGCGGGCGTGATGGTGATCGAGAACGATATTTACGGTCCGCTGGCCTATGAAGGTGAGCCGATCCCCGCGATCAAACACTTGGATGAAACGGGCGAAACGGTCCTGTTGCGCAGTTTTTCCAAGGTGGCATTTCCGGGACTGCGGGTGGGTTGGGTGATCGCGCCGCGTCCGCTGATCGAAAAGCTGACGGAGACGAAACAGTGGAGCGATCTGCACACCGATCAACTTTCACAAGCCGTGCTGTTGCGGTTCGCAGAATCGGGGCGGCTGGAGGAACATCGCGAACGGATGTTGATAGCCGGGCGCGAACGATTGCGGGCCGCCCTGGAAGCTTGCGCGGCGTTTCTTCCTTCTGGCGCGAAGTTCACCAGGCCGCGTGGCGGGATGAGCTTGTGGATCGAGTTACCCGCGACGTTGGATGCCGCGGAATTGCTGCCGCGCGCCGAGCGCGAAGGCGTGAACTATTTGCCGGGGAAGTTTTTCGCGGTGTCGCGGCCGCAGCCGAACGGTCTGCGCATCAGTTTTGCGGGGATGACGCCGCGAAGAGATTCGCTCGGGGCTCGCGATTTTGGGCCGCATATTTAAAGAAGAATTGGATCGCGTCCGCGCGCATGTGCCGATGGCTGAAGCGGCTGCGCTAGTGTAGGAAATTGATGAGAGGAGAACGTTATGTTTTTGGATGAAAGCTTCCGCCTGAAGGCGGGGCTGGCCGAGATGCTGAAGGGCGGCGTGATCATGGACGTCACCAACGCCGAGCAGGCCGTCATTGCCGAGAAGGCCGGCGCCACTGCGGTGATGGCGCTGGAACGCGTGCCTTCCGACATTCGCAAAGAGGGCGGAGTGGCGCGCATGGCGCCCATTTCGAAGATCCGCGAGATCATGCAGCAGGTCAGCATTCCGGTGATGGCCAAAGCTCGCATCGGGCACTTCATGGAGGCGCGCATCCTGGAAGCGCTCGCGGTGGATTACATCGACGAAAGCGAAGTGCTGACGCCGGCCGATGAAGAGCATCACATCGACAAGCGCAACTTCAAGGTGCCGTTCGTGTGCGGCGCGCGGAATTTGGGCGAAGCGCTGCGGCGGATTGCCGAGGGCGCGGCGATGATCCGCACCAAGGGCGAGGCGGGCTCGGGGAACATCGTGGAAGCGGTGCGCCACATCCGCACCATCGTGAAAGAGATGAAGCAGCTCACGGTGCTGGGGCACGAGGAATTAGTGGCGGAATCGAAGAAGCATCAAGCCCCGCTCGAGCTGGTGGAATATGTGGCCGAACACGGCAAGCTGCCGGTTCCCAACTTCTCGGCCGGCGGAATCGCGACGCCCGCCGATGCTGCGCTGGTGATGCAATTAGGCGCTGAGGCGGTATTCGTGGGCTCGGGGATTTTCAAATCGTCGGACCCGGAAGCGCGCGCTCGCGCGATCGTGAAGGCGGCCACGTATTACAACGACCCCGTAAAACTGCTGGAGGCGAGCGAAGAGTTGGGCACGGCCATGTTCGGCATCGACATCGCGAAACTGCCCGAATCGGAGCTATTGCAAACGCGAGGCTGGTGATGGCGCGAGGCCCAAAGAAGCGTGTGGGAGTGCTCGCGCTGCAAGGAGATTTTCAGGCGCATGAGCGGGCTCTCGAGCGCGCGGGGGCCGAGGCGGTGGAAGTGCGTTCGGCGGCGGACCTGGAAACCGTCCAGGGCCTGGTGATTCCGGGCGGCGAAAGCACCACCATGCTGAAGCTGCTCGAAGAAGAGAAGCTGCTCGATCCGCTGCGTGAGTTCGGGCGGCGGCGGCCGATCTTCGGAACGTGCGCGGGAGCGATTCTGCTGGCCAGCGATGTGGCGAACTCGCCCCAAGCTTCGCTCGGGCTAATGGACATGCAGGTGGAACGCAACGCCTATGGCCGCCAACTCGACAGCCGCATCGCTCATCTGAATCCTCAGGGGATGGACGGCGGCGTGGAAGCGGTGTTCATTCGCGCGCCGATCATTCGTAGCGTGGGCAAGGACGCCAGGGTATTGGCCAGCTATGAAGGCGATCCGGTGTTGGTGGAGCACGGGCGGCATCTGGCTGCTACGTTTCATCCGGAGTTGACCGACGATGCCCGCATCCACCTTATGTTCTTACAGAAAATCCCTTAGCTGGGCTGAGAGTCGGGCTGGTTCCAGTAGACTAATAATCAGTGGCAGTTCATCGGGTATTATTCGTATGTCTCGGTAACGCTTGCCGGAGCCCCATGGCCGAGGCTTTCGCGCGAGCATATGGTTCGGACGTGTTGGAAGCGCATAGCGCTGGATTGGCCCCGGCGCTCGCACTGGCGCCGCTCACCCACGCTGTGATGCTGGAAAAGAACATCGACCTGGGCGATTTTTATCCCAAAGAGATCGGCGTCATCCCGGGCAAGATGGACCTGGTGGTCAACATGTCGGGTTACGAGCTGCAGTTGAGAAATCCCGCGCCGGTTGAAGAATGGGACGTCGCAGATCCGATCGGCGAGCCCGAAGAAGTTTTCCGCGAGGTGCGCGATGAGATTGAGCAGCGCGTGTTGCGTTTGATCGAGACACTACGCTCGCGCAAGACGGTTGGGACGGAAGCGGTGTCGAACGGCGTGCGGGTTGACAGCCGCCGCCGGCCTACTCGACAATAAGATCGACCCACCCATCAAGCGGATGTGGCGGAATTGGCAGACGCGCTAGATTCAGGTTCTAGTTCTCGCAAGGGAGTGGAGGTTCAAGTCCTCTCATCCGCACCATAATAAATCAACAAGTTAGAAGATCAAGGCGGCGAGCCCCGCGCCCGTCAGTGTGCCTTATCTGTGCCTTATGGGGTATAATAACTCTATGCCCAAGAAGCAGAAAGCGGTCCGGCGACGCGGTCGCAAAGGCGAGGGAATGCTGTTCCAGCGCGGGCGCGTCTGGTGGTACAAAGCGCCGAACGGCGAGCGAGTTTCAACCGGAACCACGATCGAGTCCGAAGCCGTGGATTTCAAGCTTCGCAAGTTGGCTGAATTGCGGATCGATCAGCCCCACATCAAGACGCCCGTTCCGAAGGCCACGGTCAACGAGTTGCTCGACGCGCACCTCGCCTACATGCGTCGGAAGGATCGGAAGAGCACGCGGGGCGTCGAACAGGTCCTCGACAAGCACGTGCGGCCGTACTTCGGCGACCGCGTCGCCGCGACCCTGACGACGGCGGACTTCGAACGCTACCGAGAGGACAAGAAGAGTAAGGTCAAGCCGACCACCATCAATCGGCACCTCTCCGCCATTCGCTCGGGATACGTGACGGGGCACAGGCGAGTCACGCCGCGGCTCGTGGACTTCATTCCGGCGTTTCCCATCGTGGACGAATCGTACAACGTGCGCCAGGGCTTCTTGAGCTTCGAGGGATACCTGAAGGTCCGCGATAAACTGCCCGCTTCCCTCCGCCCGCTGTTCGTGTGCGCCTTCCACGTGTCGACGCGCAAAGGCGAGTTGCTGAAGATCCGCTGGTCGCAGGTGGATTTGAAGGACGGCCTGATAATCTTGAATCCCTTCGACACAAAAAACAAGACCGGCAGAGCTCTGCCGGTCTACGGGGATATGGTCGAAGTTTTCAAAGAGCAGAAGCGAATCAGGGACGAACAGTTCCCCGAGTGCGAGCACGTGTTCTTCTGGCGCGCCGAAGACGTGATGCTGTCGCACGGCGGCCGGCGCACGATCCCCGGAACGCCGATCAAGGTGTTCAAGGACGCCTGGGCGAAGGCGGTGAAAGCGGCCGGGTATCCGAAGCTCCTGTTTCACGACCTGCGGCGCACGGCCGAGCGGAACATGGCGAAGGCCGGGATGGATCAGACCATGCGCATGCGGATCAGCGGCCACAAGACGCCGAGCATGAGCACGCGCTACAACATCGTCGTCGCCGAAGACGTAGCGGAAGAGAAGGCCCGGATGGACGCCTGGTTCAAGGACCAGACCGCTAGACTTTCTGCCGCGCCATGAACGCGTCGAGGTCGTTCTTGTCGATCAGCACGAGCCTATCGCGCCGTATCACTGGAAAGAGCTTCTTCGACATCAGGTACTCAAACGATTTTTTCGACCGGCCGACGTAATCCGCCGCTTGTTGAACCGTTAGGTAGCGGGGCTGAATTACGTTCGGTTTCGGCAATCGCGCGACGAGCGCCTCCGCGCAGTGATCGGCGAAGAACTTGGCGAACGCCGACATGAAGTCCGCCGCGTGGGCGCGGTCGTGCTCGGGCGGAGTTGGAAGCGGGCTGACTACTTGAAGATTTGATCGGGTAGGGTTCGCCAAGAAAGGAATCTCCTGCGCATCGCGGATTTTGGAGTCATTGCATTTTTCCTTTCTAGGTGAGAGTCGCCGAAACAGGGCTGAAAATTAGCTGGCTTTTCGTTTCTGCGTTCGCAACGGAACATCATCACGTCTCTTAGCCTCATTTTACTATTCGGGCCACGCACATGGCCACAGTTTGACCAAGCTGGTTTTGAAAAAGTAATCGTGCCGTGCTATCGTTCGCCGACTCGGAATTCCAACCTGATTTTCAATCCTTGACGGACACGCACTCTACTTCACGCTGTTTGGCAAGTCCCAAACTTGTTTTCACCTGGGCCAAGCCCGATTGTGGAGGCGCGTCAGGTATACCACAATTAGGAGTGGCTGTGGAAAACTCTTGCGGATATGTCGTATGTCATGTTATCATCGACTAAGTTTTTCGCCGTCCAAGCAGACCGGGGTGTTCCAAAACCCGGCGAGTTGGCGAAGACTTCAGCATTTACGGAAGGAAGGAAGAAAGGAAGAAAGTAATGAAGTCCGAAGCAGTAAATTTGCAAAAAATCCGAGCGGCCTTGCGAGTCGGGGCCGTAATCGTCATCGCATTCGCGTCACAGAACCTCTTGTCGGCGCAACAAACACCTACCCCTGAAGAAGTGCACCCGGCGGTTTCGGCGGGCACAGCAGCTTTCGGAACTCTGTTAGTCGGTCGCCTTGCCGCTGATCAGATCACCAGTCATGGAATCGATCTTGGGAAGTTGACGGAAAACCTTCTCAACCTACTGGAGTCCAAACAACTCTATTTTTCGAGAGGCGAAATCGAATCCGTGATAAATGGCGCGCGCATCGAACATCCGCTCAGGATGGCCGATCCCGCTACTCCGCCCACAGCGCGTCCCGAACCTCCTAAGCAGTGAGTTGAAGAAACGGGAGGGAGGGGCTATTCAAGCTACCCTTCCTCCCAACATGAATATCGAATCAGCCATCGCCCCGTACCTCTCGCTCCTCCCGACCCCCTGCCACAGCGCGTAAGACAGCGCGTCGATCGCGTGTCCGCGCGCCGCGTCGCTGTGGTCGATCAACAATTTTTGGTTGTTGCGATCTGGCCTGTAGCGAAGCTCTTTGAGATCCGCGATCAGGCCTCGGCAGCGCGGCGACACGGCCATCTGCTTTTTCTCAAGCAGGCCGTTGACCATGTCGATCCGCTCGGAAAGCGGCGGATTGCGGCGCAAGGGCGACGGGCGAAGCTTGTAGAATCGGCCGGCCGCGTTCGCTAGTTCGCCCGAGAGTGTCTTCCACGCCGTGTCGTTCGCGGTCGCGGCGGCGGCGCTGCGGTTGTTGCCGCTCGCGTCGCCGACCAAGCGGAGCGTCGGGATGGCGCATCGCCGTTTCGAGAGCGCCGCGGCCCACGCGATGATGGCTTCTGCCAAGTCGGCGGCGACCGCGTTGTCGATCTGGATCTCGTCGATCGCTTCGACGGCGAACAGCCGCGCGAGCTGCGGCGTGAGAAGATGGGCGCCCGGCGCCCAGCTCTCGGTGATCGTCGCGAACACGGCGCTCATGGGCGCGACGTTGTAATCGCATCCGACCCAGATGTCAGCGGCGCGCATCCCCTTCGTTGTCTGTCGCGGCGAATCGTCCCAGTAGCATTCCCGTACGTGCCTCGCCGGATCGAAGCGGTGGTAGACGCGCAACGCTCGTTCGAGCGATTGGGGGTCTTGCTGATATGCCGAGAGCCATGTCTCGGCCGACGTGGTCGCGCGCCGCTGCTCAAGTTCCTCGCGCGAGTAGCCGAAGCCTGGGACGGCCACCGGACCGAGCGGCAACGGCTCGTCTCGCTTCCGCCCGACTTCGTCGCCGTCTTGATCGGCCAGCGCGGGAAGTCGAATGTAGCGGCACTCGATGGGTTCGACGCCCGAGTCGGGATCGCCTTTCAATAGTCGGCCCGCGAGGTCCTGGCTGTGAAACCGCGTGCCGATCA
Source organism: Bryobacterales bacterium (assembly GCA_963772905.1). Taxonomy (GTDB): domain Bacteria; phylum Acidobacteriota; class Terriglobia; order Bryobacterales; family Bryobacteraceae; genus Palsa-89. Next base: position 549,458 of record CAVYZD010000005.1, read on the forward strand.
CGACGCAAACCGCGCCAGCCTGCAATCTGTTCTGGAGCGCCGTGTGCCACAGCTCCCAAACCATGTCGCGGTAGGTCGCCGAGTTCGCCTGCTCGGAGTTTTTGAAGAGATCGTCCAAGCACAAAAATGCCGCGCCGAATCCACCGATCTGACCGAGGATTCCAGTGGCGATCATCTCGCCTCCTTCGATCGTGGTGTTAAAACGGCTCGCCGCCGCGCTGTCGTCGGCGAGTTCGACGCCGATCCGCTCCTTGTGGAGCGACAAATCGTTCTTAACCAGCCTGCCCATGCGCGTACCTAGCTCGTCGGTGCTCGACGCGTAGATCGCCGGATAGCCGCCATAGTTCGCGAAGAACCATTCCAAGGCGCGGCGCGCCGCCGTCTCTGATTTTCCGTACCTCGACGGCAAGCTGACGATCACGGTCCGCGGCCCTCGGCCGCTGACGGCGTCGACCAACGCGTCGGAGATCAACCGAAGGTGCGGCGCGGGCGCGTAGGCTTGCCCGAGGTCGTGGGTCAGCGTCAAGCCGACCGTCAGCGGCGTCGCGCACCAAGCGTGCTCGGCGAGCGCGACGAGATCCTCGGCCCGCGACGCGAAGTCGGTCGCGAGATAACGCTCGACGCCCCCGTCGCCCTCGTGCTTGCGGATGTACTCGACCGCGACGTGCTCGGTGAAGCCACCCGGCCAGCCGGTCGATTTCGCGATCGCGAGGCCCTCCACGAGACACTTCAGGACAGGGTTGTCGCGAACGGCGCGACATTTCTCGGTCCGCTCCCGGAGGGCCGCGGGCCACGACGCGGGGAGCGCGCGAGAGTCGAGATGGTTCATCCGGTCTTCTTCTCGACCGCGAATACCATCGCCAGCATCTTTCGCGTCGTCGCGATCCGCTCTTCGGTGACCTCGTCCGGCGTCTCCATCTCGAAAACCTGCTTGATCGTGTCGCCCCAGATGGCGCGCGCGAGTTCTCGCCAGAGGTAGGCGCGAACGCGAAGCGGAGTCTCGGCATCGCTCGCGATCGCGTACATCTGAATCAAGGGGTTCCCGGCCGGGCCGGCCGCCGCCAGTATTTCAAGTGCGTCCGCGCGCATGGTGCGCGTGATTTTGTTGACCGAGCCGCGCCGCGTGACCGTGGTTCCGGGAGCGAAGCGGCCGTTCGCATCGCGTCCGTCCGCGCGGCTGATGACCTCCGTGCTCAATCGTCCTTCCTGCCAGATTCCGACCACACGCGAATGTGCCTCGCGAGGAAGGCCTGCTCCTGTGCCGACAAGGTTCCTGGGCGGCGGAGCAGGTAGTCCATGTAAGCTTTCTCTTTCGCCTCGTGCTCGGACAGTGCTTTGGCCGCGGCCTCCGGCTTCAACCCCGCGACCGAGGGACGCTCCGGCATAGGCACGATCTCCGCGTCCGGCCCGAGGCGCTGGCCGGCGAAGTACGCGCCGATGTCCCGCGCGAGCTCCGTCTGCGCTTGCTTGTTGCCTAACAGTTCGTTCGACATTCGATCCTCCCTACTTGCTCGGCTGCGGAACGGGCGGCGGCGCGGCGAAAGTCACCTGGCCCTTGAGCGCGGCGTCCCTGGCTTGGGCTTCCGTTTTCTTCTTTTCTTGTTCCGCGAGATGCGTCTCGATTTCTTCGTCGGTCGAAAGCCGGTGCGTGCCTTCGACGATCCGCTGCGCTGACAGCTTTCTGTGGGCGCTTGAAACGCGCGCGTTCGAGATGCCGTTCCGGCGGCCCACGACGCTCGTGATGAAGAAGTGCTCGGGCGCGCCCTTCTGAAGCTGCTGCTTCGCGGCGTCCGCGACGAGTTGCTGGGACATCTCTCGAACGTCCAGCCAGAATTGAGTGATCTGAGTTGATGCTGCCATGGTGTTCTCCTTTTTGTGCGACTAATTAAAAAGATTCGGTGCTACTAGTTCGCGGCGCTTCGCGACCGCCACGTCGTGCTTCGCCAACTGATCCTGAAGGCCGGCCACCGCGATCGAGCGAATGTCGGTCGCCTCCGCCGCCGCGCGAGAGGACCAGGCATCCTCGGGAAAACTGACGGCGGACCCCGGATCGAACTGAGCTCCCGCGGCCGCGCCCGAGATCACGGCGAGCCTTTGGCGCGCGGCTTGAGCTTCGAGCAGGTCGGCGGCGGCGGCGCGCTCCTCGATGCTCGCTTCCAAAACTTCCCGCGCGTTGTCTTCCTGCGAATAGTTGGAAAGGTAGTTCAACTGGTCGAGGAGCTCCTGCTTCTTCGCTCGCAGCCGAAGGTACTCTTTGTGCGCGCCGATGTCCTCGGCCTCGTCGATGGCGCTGTCCAGCCAGCGAAGCTTGGTCGCGGCAGTCTTTTCGTTCACGGACTTCAACTCACGGTTGAGGGCGCCGAAGATTCGCAACAGTCGTTGCCGCTCGCTTTCGGCCTTCGCGCAGCGGTCCTCGGCCCGGCGGTGTTTTTCTTCGAGCAGCGGAACGTCCGCGATGGCGCGCTCAAGGGCGGCCCGCGGATCGCGGCGCGTTTCGGCGGATTCTAGTTCAACGAGTCGCATTTCGTTCTCCTATATTTGGCCGTAGCTCACCTGAACCGCGTCGCCGTTCGCGATGTTGAGATACGTTTGGCTCAAGTCGTAGCTGTTCGTCGCGCTGGCCGGTTCGAGCACCTCGTCTCCGTTCGGGGGGACGGCGAGCCCTTGGGTCGCCGACACGCTCGCGTCGCCGACGCGAACGACGGAACCGTTGGCGTGGACGGAGTTCGACGTTTGGAATCTGATCCAATTGCAACGGATCGGCGTCGCGCTCAGTTGGACGGGGTTCGTTCCCGTGCCGGTGATGTCGGGCAATTGATGAAGCATCTCTATCGGTCCTCCTCGGTCGCGGTGCTTCCCGATCCGTCGAAGGCGTTTCGGACGCCCTTCACGGCGGTGCCGGGCGGCAGCGACGGGCTGCCGAGCGCGATCCAGTGCTTGAAATCTCTCAGCAGCGCGGTGCTGAACAGGTGCGACGCGTTGGTCGCCGTCAAGTAGTCCTTGATCGCGCGATCCAGCATCCCCGCGGCAATGAAGTACGAACCCGTTCGCCTCGGGCGCGTGACAAGCGTGCCGGTGTGCAAGGCGACGTCCAACTTCGCGCGGACCGCGGCTTCCATCGCCGCCAGATCGAGAACGGCGGACGGCGGCGGAGGCGCGGGCGCGGACCGGCGGAAAAAGCGACTAAGGAGTTCAGTCATTCGCGTTCACTCGATCCAGGCCCTGAATTGGAGCGACCCGCTTCCGGTGAATCGTTGGACGACCGTCCGCAGCTTCGCGGACGCGTCGCCCACGCGAAGGTCCGGGAAGTCCGCCATTTTCCACGAAACGCGGACGGTCGCGGACTTCGCGACGCCGCCGTCGAACACGAACGACGGTCCCGCGACGATGTCCGCGACGAAGTTGTCCGCGCTGTCCTGAAATAGAATCTGAGCGCTCACGTTCGTGCTCATCGCGAGCGCTTCTAGCACGAGAGTCCAAGGCGTCTCGAACGTGCTGACGTCGACGCCGGTCTGCGACCCGTTTCCCGTGACCGTCGTGGTCGGGGTGATCGGTAGGATTGTCATTTAGCGTTGCTCCTTGCTGTGTGTTTCCTCGTAGGGCCAAGCGATTTTGATTCTCGACAAAAGTATCTTGAGGTTTTTCTGCGCGCGCTTCGCGAAGGCGACCACCAGGTCCGCGCCGCCGTCGTCGACCCGCGCGGCTTCTTCGTAGGCGCGCCCGATTTCTCCCCGAAGCGCGACGAGCGCCCCGACGAGATCTTCGCCGAGCGCGAAGTGACCGGCGGGCCGGAAGCGAACGCGGCCCTCGATGGCCGAGACGTCCAAGATCAGAGCGCGAAGCGCTCGCCGAAAATCCGCGTCCGCCGGAAACGGCAGAGCGGCGGAGCCGCGCCTTCGAACGACGTCTTCCAGTTGCGCGAGAAAGTCGCTCCAAGGACGGCGCACGTGCGGGATGTCGCCGCCGAAGTCGTGCGAGGCCAACCGCGTCTCTCCCGGCTGTATCCGCGAGACGCGCGCGGGATAGGCGGCCCTCACTAGCGCCGCTCCCAGCCCAGCTTGCCAGCGCGAATTTCTTCGCGCGTGAGCATCGGCTCCCGTTTCGTTTTGTCGCGCTTGGCCGCGCGCTTCAGCGCGCGACGTTTCTTCTTGTCCATTTCAGTCGAACCTCCGCTTTTCGAGCCGCTTGATCATCGAAGCCAAGAAATCGCGCGCGATCACGACGTTCGCGGCGTTCATGAGTCTCGCCTGGAGGCGGCGCGGGGACCTGATCTCCCGCTCGCCGACCTCGACGAGCACGGAGCCATCGATCTCGACGACCCAGGTCTTCTCGCTCAGCCGTTCGAGGCCGCTGATCGTGGGAGCCGCCGCCATCGCGTCACTTGGTTCCTTCTTGACTCAGGTTCGGCGGGAAGAACACGCGCGCCGCGCCGTGCTTCTCGACCGTCAGGTTGTCCATCTTCACGCGCAGTTCGCGGACCGCGGTCTGCGCTTGCCGCGCGAAGCGCTGGGCGAGTTCGGAGTCCGGCGCCAGCTCGCGCGTCAGCGCGCTCGCGCGGTTGAGCGCGTCGCGCGCATCCAGCAGGAGGCCGGCGAGCTCGGCGTGCTTCGGCGTCGGCGCGTTCGGCATCTCGGCGCGCCAGGACGTCTCGCGCTCGGTCTTCGACCCGCGGCGCGCCGCAGCGGTGACTACTTCGCTCATCTCTTCTTTCCTCCCCTTCTCGGAAATCAAAACGGAAGCTCGCTGTCCGGGACGAGCATCCAAAGCTTTTCGACCTTCTTCACCAAACCCGAGACGGCCATGCGCTTCAGCGATCTTTCGACGTTCGGTAACGCGGAGCCCAGCTCTTCGGCGAGCTGACTTTCCGTCTTCGGCTGCGCTTGCAAAATGTCGTAGATCCGCTCCTGCATGTCTGAAGAAAATTTCCGATAGATCCCGAGACATTTCCACGGCGGCGAAGCGTTCCCGGAGAACTCCATCTCCAGCAGATTTCCGAGAGTCGTGTCTTTCCCGGTAACCGACAACAGACGGCGATCCTCCTTGTCGGCTCCGAGAACGATCAACGAATCGGGCGAGGCCGTCATTCCGGTCGTCCCGAGGACCTGATCGAGCGAGGTAACGTCGCCCGCGACCGACTTTCGCGTATGGTGGACGACGACGATGCCGAGCTTCCACTTCATGCTCAGGTCCCTGAGCATGCCCATCTCGTTGTAGTCGGCTCTGACCGGGTCGATGTTCGCCTTGCGCATCAGACAGGCGCGGAGGAACGTGTCGATCACGATCGCGCCGTAGGGTCGCCCTTCGTCCCTCGCACGCTTAAGCGTCGCTTCGAGGGCGATGATGCCATCGGCGTCCAATTTAAGATTGAAGGCGAAGTCGATGTTGAGCCGGGCCGTTTCGTCCGAGACAACGAGGTCCAGGCGGTTCTGCATGCGGCGATTGCTATCCTCCAGCGCGAAGAAGAGAACGCGCGAACGCGCGGTCGCGAATCTCCCGAGAAACTTTGTTCCGTTCGCGATCGCGACAGCTGCCTGAAGAATCAAGAAGGACTTGCCGCGCTTCGGGCGATCGGCGCAGACCGTGACCCCTTCGCCGGGGATCATGCCGCTGACCAACCAAACGAGCGGTTCGAACATCCGCCGGTGTATGTCCTCGGCGTTCTCGACGGCGATCGGCTTGGCGGCGGTCGCCTGTTTCCTTTCTGGCTCGGGATCGGGAGGCGCTTCCGTGATCGGCCGCGCGTTCTCCGCCAAATCTCGAAATTGTTCCGCCGTTCCGCCCTGCTCGGCCCATTCCGTGAAATCCTTGACGGCGCTCACAGGTTCACGACCCGTACTTCGCGAGCGATTCCGAGAAGGTTCCGCGCGACCAGTGCCGCGTGCTTCCGACCTGGTTCGTCTTGGTCCGGTACGATGACCGCGCGCTTGCCCCGAAAATATTCGTTGTACTCTCGCCGCCACTTTCCGGCGCCCATCGGATTACACGTGCCGACTAAGCCGAACCGTTCCGCTGTCTCCACGTCCTTCTCGCCTTCGAAGATGAAAACTTCGTCCGCCGCCAGCACCTTCGGCAAGCGATAGGGGACGAGGCGAACATCGTTCAGGTTCTTGATCCATCCGCCTCGGCCGTCGGGCCGGCGCTGGAAGAATCCCTTTGGCTCGGTTCTTACACATTGGAAAAGAGTCTTTCCAGACTCATCTTGGTAGGAATACTCGGCTACGACGCGCCGCTCGACTTTCGCCTTCGGCGACCGGCCGAGAATCTTGTCGATCTCGACGAGCGCATCGGCGAGCGAGCAGTTCGAAAGCAGCGATACGAGATCGGCTAGACCGCCGCCGCGCTGGCATTCGGAATGACAAAACCACGCGCCGGTGTCGACGTTGATCGAAAAGCTCTCGCGCGTGCCCTCGTGTACGGGGCACGGCCCGCGAAGCTCGTCGCCGGTTTGTTCGAAGGTGTCGAGTTTCGGAACGAACGCGCGCAAGACGGCGTCGATGTCGCCCGGCGTCATGGAGACGCTCACAGCGACACCTCGGGCTTAGCAAGGGAATTTGGCTGGATTGAATCGGAGGGAGGAGGGAGTTTACGGAGGGAGGACGGACCTGTAGCGGCCGCCGGGAAAACCGATGGCTTCATGAGCGAACTCCTTAAGGGCTAAACGAACGAGGGCGAGGCTCGCTCCCGCCTCGAACGTTCGAAATTGCGTCGGGTTCGGTCGGCTAAAGCCGAGAACCCGCCCGCGCCTCGTTCGAGCAGGAGTCGCTCGCTAATATTATTCTAAGGTGTCGTGTTCCACGCGCCCCGCGTAACTCATTGGTTCTTCGTTGAGCGCGACGCGCGACCCGAAAAATAAAGTTTTGAAAAACGTCCGGGCTCGGGCTTTATGTCCTACCCGAGATGGAATGGATGGATAAGTTGGATAACCCGGATAGTCGGATAACCCGGATAACCGACGCCCCGTGGAGCTACTCCAGGTTATCCGACTTATCCGGTTATCCGGCCCCCTCGAACGGTGCGTCGTTTTCCATCGAGATGGAATTGCGGTGCCGGTTCCGGCCGCCCGCGGTCCGAGCATCACGGCCCAAGAGCGCCCCGCTCTGATCACTTTGGGCCCCGCCATGCCATCCATGGACGGTGGCGCGGGGTTGGCTAATCGACGGGGCGCTGGGCGGCGATCCGCGGGCCACGCCACGCGCGCTGTTCCAAAAGGGTGCTTGTCACCGACCCGCGCATGTCCTTGACTCCGTTGGCAAGCGGCGATCGATTTCAAGGGCTGTTCCAAGGAACCATTTCGGAACGTATAATAGGCCATGCGAGCAGCCCTCTACCTACGCGTCTCCACCAAGCCGGCCAGGAACCGAAAGCCAGCGCCCGGCGAACAAACCGTCGAGAACCAGCGGATCAAGCTCCGAGACTTCGCGAAAGCGATGGACTGGACGATCGTCACCGAGTACGAGGATCAAGAATCCGGCGCCAAGGCGAGCCGTCCGGGGTTCACGGCCCTCATGGACGCCGCCTCCCGGCGCGAGTTCGATGTCGTACTGGTGTGGTCGCTCGACCGCTTCACCCGCGAAGGCATCGGCAAGACGTGCGCCTATCTGGGCAAGCTTGTGTCCTACAAGGTCGCCTTCCGCAGCTACTCCGAGTCGTTCCTGGATACCACTAGCGACATGGGTGACCTAGTGATGGCGATCTGCGCCTTCTTCGCCGCCTTCGAACGCAAACGGATCGCGGAGCGCACGCTGGCTGGAATGGAGCGCGCCCGGCGCCAAGGGAAGCTGATCGGCCGCCCGCGATCCGAGATCGATCGCCATCAGGTCTTGCGGCTCCATAACCAGGAGCGGCGCAGCATCCGGTGGATCGCGAAGAAGCTCAAGACGAGCGCGACGACAGTGCATCGGGTGCTGACGGCATGATCCTCGATACAATGCTCACTGAAACAAACTTAAGCATGGTGGGCATTTGAACTGGGACGCCTTCATCTCTAACCCATGGACCATAACAATCGGCGGCGGTGTAGTAGTGTTGGCTGTTTCCTCCGCGTCGAAGGCGGTCCGACAGTTCTGGGCGAACCTTTGGGCCCGGCTTCGTTCAAGGCCTTCTGTTCCGAGTGAAACACTGCGAATTGTTCAAGACGTAAGGCATAGCTATTGGGGTTTAGGCGGGATCGCGGGCTCGCCAGCGATGCAGGTGGTGTTTGAGGGTCACGTCACGGATATATCGGGCAGAGTAAACAAGGTCCTTCGGGCCGAGATTCCGAAGCCCTCGACCCACGCAACGATGCTGATGTTGAACGATGACGCTAAGCATTCCCGCCCCCAGTTCCTCCGCCCTTTTGAGAGTGTTGGTGTCCACGCCATGTTTTTCGTTCAGCCTGTCGTAGGTGACGCAGGAAAGCAGTGGAAAACATCGATTATCTTCATCGATCAATACGGTAACAGGCACAAGGTCAAGAACTGCGTGTTCAGAGCTCTTCCCAACACGTCGGGCACGCAATCCGCGACACCGCCGCCGCGCTGAAGCTATCGCGCGGCGGATCGTCGCTCACTCGTCGTCGAATTTCTGACAGAATGATCCGCAGACGGTTCGAGAACGGGGCTGACCCTGGCCGGATTTCGACCCCCTGGGGAGGAAAGGGCAAGCCGTTGATCTGACACTTTTATGGGAGTCTTTGGCGGATCTGGTAGTTATTGGCTCGAACACAAGCAGAACAGTTATTTGTTCATCGATGGAGGCTATCTCCGAGAGCGATGCAAACAAGTTGAGTCTGTCCTTGGCGCAACCGGCGAGTTGGACTACTCCAAAATCACCGGTGAACTCTCGTGCGGCAAGGCATTTTATTACGATTGCCTAGATGAACCAAAGACTAGCGAGCCACAAGTGGACTTTGAGGCCAGAAGGAGAATGCAGGAAGAATCTTTCAACAAGATTCGCGAAGTACCAGGCTTCCATGTTCGAACCGGCACGCTTTCAGGAAGGCGCCAAAAAGAGGTCGATGTGGCCCTTGCCGTCGATATGCTCACTCATGCGTTCTACAAAAACATGTCGAGAGCCGTCCTGGTAGCGGGCGATCTAGACTTCCGGCCGGTCGTTGAGAGCTTGATTCGTCTCGGTACATATGTTGAGGTTGTATCAGCGAAATCCAACACGGCAAAGCTTCTTGAATGGGCCGCTGACCAACATCGAGTACTAGACTTCAATTCCCTCTATTCGTGGTGCACTGACGAATTCAAGCAACGCAATCCAATTCCTCGTATCGCGCCCAGTGAAGCTTGGATGCCGAAAGAATGGCAATTTAAGCGGAATGGCAGTTTCCGAGGTGAGGAGGCTGTGTTGCTCCAGCGCGGCGGGGATTGGATGATTCAGTGCTATCTGTCGCCGGGAGGACCGATCCAAAATATCACCTCGCCGGATCGTGACGTCTTGGAGCGGTACTTTGACGCAGTCTACGGGATTGGAGGGGACAAGCTGGTGTGTGCGCTTGCCCCCTGGGCTGACACAAACAGTTAAGACACTGTTGGCCGTTCGCTGAAAAATGCTCGACCGGCAAAACGACTGTACCGCATACTGATTCCCGGCTGGTGAAGCGGAGGTGGGCTCTGCGGGAGCGCAACCCGCCAAGGAATAGCCAGCCGGAAACTCATCCAGACGATGAGCGGAGGCGCCGACCGCAGTGGTTTGCGCCTCCATCGGCGGATAGATTTCCGGATGCCTTGGAAAACTCATAAAGGAAGTTGCCGCGCAGCGGCATCCTTGTTGTTCGCTTTGAGGTTTCGCTCGAACTCGGCCGGCGGCAGATAGCCCAGCGCCGAATGCAAACGCTTCTGGTTGTAAATCTTTTCCAGAAACTCGCGGATCGAAGCTCGCGCCTCGGCCAAGTCCCGGTACTCGTTGCGAAGGACTTCTTCGTACTTCAGCGTTTTCATGAACGACTCGCAAGCCGCGTTGTCCCAAGGATTTCCCTTGCGCGACATGCTGATGTCGATCCGGTTCGCCTTCAGCAGGTCCGTGTAATCGTTGCTGGCGTATTGGCTGGCGCGATCAGAGTGATGTACCAGACCGGGTGGGACAGTGCGGCGAGTTAACGCCATACTGAGCGCAGCCAGCGGCAACTCGTCTTCCAGCGTGCGGTCCAGCGCCCATCCGATCACACGGCGCGAGTAGGCGTCCAGAATCACCGCCAGGAAAACGAACTCGTCGAGCAATCGAATGTATGTGATATCGGCCCGCCAGAGCTGATTGGTCGCCGTCAGGATCATGTTTCGCGCCAGGTCCGGATAGACTTTGCGCCCGTGGTTGGAGTCGGTCGTGACGACGAACTTCCGCCGCCGCACGCACAGCAGATTGTCTTCCCGCATCAACCGGTAAACCCGTTTCGGATTCACCTGCCATCCGCGCCGCCGCAGTTCGGCGGTGATGCGGGGACGCCCGTAGCTGGGCCATTCCACTGCGACCCGCTGAATCGCGTCCCGCAGATCCATGTCGCGATCCGGACTTGGCTCCGCATCCTGGAACCGGTAGAAGCCGGACCGCGAAACCCGGCCCAACTTCATCATCCGCTCGATGCTCAATCCCCGATTGGCCTTCATTTCTTCTTGGGCTTTCCGGTAGACCGCGGCTTTCCAGTCAACGCCTGCAGCATCCGCTGTTCCTCGATGCGCTGCAAGCACCCCTTCAAAAAATCGAGCTCCAGCGCCTGCTGGCCGATCTTTCTCTCCAGCTCAGCGATCCGCCCTTCGGACCACCGCTGTTTCCCGTTGCCCGGAAACACGTTGCCCGGCCCTTGGCGGAACTCACGCCGCCAGCGGTGCAGCACGTTGGCATTGACTTCCAACGCCCGCGCGACCTCGCCGATGGAAACTCCTTGCTCCAGCCTCCGCACTGCGGCCAGCTTGAACTCCTTGGTGAACGCCCTTCTCGACAACCCCATGACTCAATTCTCCTTTGAATGGATTTTGAGTCTAAACTGCTTGTGTCAAAAATGGGGGCAAGTCCAGTGGCTACCCAACGCTTAGGAACTAAAACTCCGCAGCTCCTTTATTACTGTGCCTTATTGTGCCTTATGAGTCCGAATCCGCGCGGATCTGGCAACCTTCGGTTTTGTTTGTTTTCTGCGACTAAGGATCTACGAGGACCCGCGAGGGTGCCCCGGTTAGGATTCAGGTTCTAGTTCTCGCAAGGGAGTGGAGGTTCAAGTCCTCTCATCCGCACCACTGATAGCCGCAAACCTCATTGGCCTTCCCAACTCTGTTGGAAGAGATTCCCGAAGAGTTCTGCCGGCGACTCGACATCCGGCGAGTAGCAGCCCTCGCGCCGGGCGGGCGGTCCGGAATACGATCGGCCAGTAACATCATCGATTCCAGCGGTGAACTTTCGCGGGCCGTGGCGGATGTCCCGCCCGGGTTACTGTTATTGCGCCCGGACCGTTACGTCGCAGCTTTCTTGCCCGCAAAGGGGCTGATGACCTCAGTAGGTGAGATCGAGAAGATGGCGGCCGCCACTTGGCAAACGAGCCGGGTCAAATGAAGGCACCCATCGCTGTCGTTGCTGGAAATGTGGTGGCTGGACAAAGCCCTTTCTGCCATGGATCTTTCGCCCGCGGCGCCGGCCTATATAGATCGCGTCGGCACGCGTTTGGGATATGCAGCCGCGATGTTGTGGTGGTCACTGTCCGCCATGCGTCATGATTTCCCGGGGGCGCGGGGGCTGGTCTGTGGCGCGGCATGCTCGGCTGCGGCGAAGCGGGCAATGAGCGAGCGAACGTCGGAGTCCGGAATTTTCCAATACCTAACGAGTTGGAAGGTTTACCGGCGGTCACGCCGCTAGTGGGAGCTCAATGCACACGGTCAATCCTGGATGCACGTTCTGGGCCCACAACCGACCGTGGTGGACGCTGATGGCCCGGGATGCGATCGCGAGACCGAGGCCCACGCCGCCTGTAGAGCTGTCGCGCGAATCGTCCACGCGGAAGAACGGTTGGAAAATCTTCGGCAGCAATTCCTCGGGAACTCCCGGGCCGCAATCACGAACGTTAATGCGAACCGTTTGACCGGCGGATTCCATCTTGACGTCCACGGTAGATCCTCGCGGAGTATGCCGGATCGCGTTCCTGACAACGTTCTCCATGGCGCGGCGTAACAATTCGCGGTCTCCTCGGAGAGTGAGATCGAATTCGCCGTTTACGCCTATGCTGCAGCCCCGCGCCTCGGCGTCCACCCTGCAATCGTCAACCACACTGCGGAGCAGCTCGCCCAACTGAAGCGGCTCCAAATGGGTGGCCGATGGATCGCCTTCCGCCCGTGTCACTTCGACCAATGCTCCAACCAAGTCCGTCAGCCGGTCGATTTCCTTCTTCAACCGCTCAACGGCGGCGTCGCGATCCGGGGCCTTTCGGGTGAGTTCGGCGGCGAAGCTCAGCCGCGCCAGCGGGGATCGCAGTTCGTGAGAAACGTCCTGCAATAAGCGGCGTTCGGCCGTGACCAGGGTTCCGATGCGTTCCGCCATGCGGTCGAAGCTTCTGCTCAGTTCGCCGATCTCGTCTTTCCGTCGCGATTTCAGGCGCACGTCCAGTTCGCCGCGTCCGAACCGGTCAACTGCGCGAGACAGATCGCGCAATGGCCTCGCAATGTTCAGCGCCAATATCCAACAAACCAGTGCAATCGCCACTAGGATCAGAAAATAGTAAGGGAGCAAGCTCTGGATGCCGAAGGGTGGGGGCAAGAGGCTGATCAAGCGATACCGATTGTCGCGCGATGGGGTAACCATCACCAGGTGGCCATTCGACTCTTGCGGCCGTTCCGATGCCGGCCGCGCAAGCTTCAACAAAGCGGATCGGTCTTCGCCCGTCAGCAGGTCTTTGCCACTCTCATCCGTGAGATAGTCATGTTCTTTTATAAAGCGATGCAGGTTTCCCAAATACGCGCCCAGTCCTGGCGAGCCGCCGGATTCGTATGCCCGCACCGCATCCGCTGTCTGCCACGCGTGGATATCGGTGATGAATCCTCCCCGGGCCGCCGCTCCTGAAACGAAAGTCGAAACCATCACGAACGCGACCAGTGAGAGCAGCAGGGTGACGAAGCACCACAGCAAAATCCTTAGATAGACGGACCTCATTGGGCGTGTTCCACTTTGGACTGCTCGGAGCGAGCTGCAAAAAGATATCCGACGCCCCGCACGGTCTGGATCAGGGTTTTATCCGCCCCTTCCAGCTTCTTCCGCAGATGGCTAATATGCACATCCAGCGAGCGTTCATAAGGTGTGGACTCGCGCTGGTACAGGATCGCTGTCAGCTCATCGCGCGATACAACTCGGCCGGCCGATCGCATCAAGAACTCGAGAATGTCAAATTCGATCGTGGTGATTACGACGCTCTCGCCCCGGCGCCAGACCTCGCGGGTCTGCGGATTGAGTTCAACCCCTCCCGTGGAGATGGTTCGTGGCTCCAGCATTTCCGCCTTTCCAACACGCCGCAACACTGCCCGGATGCGGGCCAACAGCTCTTCCGGGCCGAAAGGTTTCGGAAGATAATCGTCCGCTCCCGCGTTCAAGCCGGCGATGCGATCCTCCTGCGCCGTGCGGGCGGTCAGCATGATCACGGGAATTGCGCTGCGTTTTCGAATCATCCGCAGCAGCTCGAAACCGCTGAGAATCGGCAGCATGACGTCGAGAATTACAAGGTCGAAATCGCCTTCCAGAGCGCGAGCCAGGCCCTGCCGGCCATCATGCGCTGCCTCCAAGCGGAATCCCTCGGGCGCAAGAAAGTCGTTCATCAAGGAACAAAGCTCGGTATCGTCCTCAACCAAAAGGATCGATCGAAGAGAGTCGCCAGTCTCGGGTCGTGTTTCCATCCCGTCGTCGTGATGCCACTTTACCTCAAATTCCGCCGAACCGAAGCAGTTCGGAGTTTATTTTTACAAAACTTAAGGCGCATCTGGTACCGGAGCGTTGTTCACTGTAGAAAATGAGGAACATCACAAGGGCAGCATTCACTCTGGTTGTCTTTGCGCTGCATCCGGCAACGGCGCAGGCGCCGGCCAGCAAATCCTTCATCGGCACGGTGACGGCGTTCAAGCCGGACACGGAGGTTGAAATTAAGCCGGATAATGCCCCGGCGGTGGATGTGAAGCTCACGGCCGACACGGTCGCGCGGAGAGTGGCTCCGGGAGAGAAGACCCTGAAGAACGCAGTGCCGGTCAACGTCACTGAACTGTCGATTGGCGACCGCGTGCTGGTCACATTGGAGCCAGACAGTGCACCAGAGCCTAACGTCAAGAACGCCCGGCGCATCATCATCATGTCCGCGACGGATATCGGCAAACGTGACGAAGCCGATCGGCAGGACTGGAACACGCGCGGAATTTCCGGCATTGTCGCCGCTAAGAACGGCAACACCATCGCGTTGCGGATTCGATCGCTCCAGGGCGAAACGCTGCCAACGGTTACGGTCTCCGATCAGACAGAGTTTCGCAGATATGCTCCGGATTCGGTGAAGTTCGCGGATGCCAAACCAAGCAAATTAGACGAAATCAGCGTGGGCGATCAGCTTCGTGCGCGCGGCGCGAAGAGTCCGGACGGTCTGGCGGTCACAGCCGACGAAGTAGTTTTCGGAACATTTCTGACCACGGCCGGCTCAGTAGTCTCGGTGAACACGGCGGCGCGGGAAGTCACCATCAAGGAAATTGGAACTGGCAAGGCGGTGGTGATCAAGCTGACGTCCGACTCTCGGATCAAGCAAATGCCGAGCTTGCCCGGAACCGGCGGCGCACCAGGCGGCGGCCCACCTTCTGGAGGTTTCCCCGGTGGCGGACCACCTCCAGGCATGCCGCCAGGTGGCGGACCGACGCTCGCGCAAATGGTGGAGATGATGCCGGCGGGAACCATCGAAGACGTGAAGCCGGGCGAGACCATCCTGGTTTCCAGCACCAAGGGCGCAACCAGCGAGCGCGTCACGGGAATCATGCTCGTTGCCAATGCGGGAATGTTGGTTCGCATGGCCACGGCACAATCCGGTGCGGGAGCGGACGCGGCCAACCGGCAGGATGGGGCCGGAACATCCCTGCAAGGAATGTCTCCGGGGGCCATGGATATGGGCGGCATGCTCGGTGGCATCGGCCTGTCCGGCATGGGCCCGTAGTGGCGGCCGCTCCCTGACGGTGACGGCTCAGAATCAGCAGTTCGCATTTGTCGAAAAGGCTCCAATCAATGAAGAGTTCGTTAAAGCTATCCGTATTCATACTCTGCGCCATAGACTTTGCTGCGCCATTCGCGCTGCGGGCCCAATCGGCCGCCGGCAGCCTGCGAGGAACCATTACCGATCCATCTGGTGCGCTGGTTCCCGAAGCTCTGGTGCAACTACGCGGCACGGGTGGCGAGAAGCGGCAAACCACCGATACCGCCGGACACTACGCGTTTCCATCCTTGGCCGCCGGCAAGTACAGCGTGCGCGTGACCGCCAAAGGATTCAGCGTTGGAGAGCGGCCGAGTTTGGAAATTAAAGGACCGACGATCTTCGATCTGCAACTCACCATCGAAGCCGCATCGCAAGCGCTCAATGTGGAGGAAGAAGCCAACAGAGGCGCTGTCAGCACGGACCCAACTTCCAATGCCGGCGCGCTGGTGCTGGGACAGAAGGAGCTGCAAGCTCTATCCGACGATCCCGACGAACTATCGCAGCAATTGCAAGCCATGGCCGGCCCCGGCGCCGGTCCGGAAGGCGGGCAAATCTATATCGACGGATTCACCGGCGGCAACCTGCCTCCCAAATCGTCCATTCGCGAAGTCCGGATCAATTCCAATCCGTTTTCCGCCGAGTACGACAGGCCCG
The DNA here is from genome assembly GCA_963772905.1 of Bryobacterales bacterium. Classification (GTDB taxonomy): domain Bacteria; phylum Acidobacteriota; class Terriglobia; order Bryobacterales; family Bryobacteraceae; genus Palsa-89. Next base: position 565,281 of record CAVYZD010000005.1, read on the forward strand.
GCTTCGGCCGCATCGAGATATTCACCAAGCCGGGAACCGATGCTTTGCACGGTCAGATGTTCTTCCAATACAACGATCAGTACTTCAATTCGCGCAGTCCGTTGTATACGCAATCGTCGTCGCTGCCGCCCTACAAGAATCTGTTTTTCGGCGGAAATCTGAGTGGCCCGATTAAGAAAGGAAAAGCATCTTTCACGCTGGATTTTGAACGTCGCGACATTACGGAAAACGCATTCATCCTCGCCACCGATTTGAATGCCGGCCTGATTCCGCAGACGCTTAATCAGGCCTTGCTGACGCCGCAAACCCGCACCACCGTGAGTCCGCGCATGGATTACGCGATTAACGCAAACAATACGCTGGTGGTGCGCTATCAAGATGTCCGCATCGGTCTCGACAACCAGGGGGCTGGCAGTTTCAATCTCGCGTCCACGGCCTACAACCAGAACGCGACCGAACAAGACGTTCAGGCTACGGAAACGGCGGTTTTCAGCCCGACCCTGATTAACGAAGCGCGTTTTCAATACATGCGGACCAGCAGCGTTTACTCCGGCGCAGGCGATGCGCCATCCATCTCGGTAGCAGGCGCATTCACGAGTGGCAGTGCAACCGTTGGCGATTCGAATAACCACACCAACAAATGGGAATTGTCGAACATGACGACCCTGACCCACGGGGCCCACACCATCAAGTGGGGCGGGCGCTTACGGCAATCGTTCAACAACGACACCGCCCTCACCAATTTCAATGGAACGTTTACGTTCCTCGGGGGCCTGGGCGAGGAACTGGATGCAAACAGCCGGCCGATCGCGGGGACGTCGGTTGAACTAACCGCGCTTCAAGCCTACCAGCTCACTCTGCTCATGCAGCAGGAGGGATATTCCGCCACGGAGATTCGAGCCGCTGGCGGCGGAGCGTCATTCTTCGCCATTAACGCGGGAACGGCGCTCACTCGCGTGGCGCAATTCGACATCGGCCTGTACGCCAACGACGACTGGAGGATTAGGCCGAATTTGACGCTAAGCTACGGCGTGCGCTACGAAACGCAGACCAACATCGGCGATTTCGGCGACTGGTCGCCGCGGCTCGGAATCGCGTGGGGACTCGATGGGCGGGCCAACAGAGCCGCCAAAACCGTATTGCGGGCAGGTTTCGGAGTCTTCTACGATCGCGTGGCCGACACCAACACCCTCAACGCCATTCGCTACAACGGGCTGACGCAACAGTCGTACCTGATTTCGAATCCCGATTTTTTTCCGAACATTCCGTCAGTCAGTTCGCTCGCAACCACGCTGCAACCGCAGACCCTGCAGTTGCTCGATCCTAGTCTGAAAGCGCCGCGACTCTATCAAGCCAATATCGGAGTGGATCGCCAGATCAACCGATACTTTCGTCTGAGCGCCAACTATATCAACGGCCGCGGCGTCCATCTGCTGCGGCAGACCGACGCGAACGCCCCACTCCCGGGAACCAATGTTTATCCCTACGGCGACGACACGGTGCGCATCTCGACAGAGTCTGTCGGCTTCAGCCGCACCAGCCAGTTCTTCGTCAATCCGAGTGTGAACTATAAGAAGCTATTCCTGTTCGGCTTCTACGCGCTTTCCTATGGGAAGGACGACAACGAGGGCCTGCCCGCGGACCCGTACAATCTGCGCGCGGAGTGGGGACCGTCCTCGTTCGGCGACGTCCGCCATCGGGCCGTGTTAGGTACCGGTATCCCTCTGCCGTGGAAGGTCACCGCTACTCCGTTCTTCAATGTGAGCAGCGGGACGCCCTATAACATCACTACTGGCCTGCCTGATCCAGACGGGGACGGCAGCGCCGTACAACGTCCCGCGCTCGTCAACCTATCGGCCGCCGCTTGTACAGGCGCATCGTTCAAGTACGCGCCAGGGTTCGGTTGCTTCAATCTCAACCCGGCTGCCGGGACAACAACGATCGAGCGCAATGCCGGACGCGGCCCCGCGGTAGTGAACTTGAGCATGCGCCTGTCGCGCACCTGGGGCTTCGGAAGTTTCGGTGAGTCCGGACCGGCAGATAAGGATGCTCCTCCTCCCGGGATGGGCGGCGTGCGCGGCGGGCCTGGACCCGGCGGTCCGGGTGGTGGCGGTCCGGGTGGTGGCGGAGGTCCACCTCCTGGTGGGCCCCCACCTTCGGGCATCTTTGGCTCGTCGTCGGCCAAGCGATATAATCTGACGCTGACCATCATGGCGATGAACGTCTTGAATCACCCGAATTTCGCGAGTCCAAATGGGGACTTATCTTCACCGTTCTTCGGGCAGTCGCTCAGTCTGCAAGGTGGCTTCGGTCCAGAGGGAGCCGGCAGCACATACGACCGGAAGATCAGTCTTCAATTGCGTTTAGCGTTCTAGCGTGCCTGAAGCCATTTAACACGACATTTTCATGAAACGATCTATTAGCCGAATTCATCAATCCGCCGCGCCACAAACGATCCAAACAGGCCGTCGCCTCTCTTTAATCCCTCAAAACGATACAGGGAAACGTCCCGCGGCTTGGATCCACTGGAACGCCAGTACGATCTGCATGGATATTCATTGCGCATGCGGACAGACTACCCACATCGACGGCGACTTCTGTTATCGAGTCAAGTGTGTCAACTGCGGCCGGGTATACGCCTGCGATCCCCACATTCGCTTGCGCCCTCTAACGTTCGAGCCTCCAGATACATTGATCACAAGCCTCGATTAACCCGCCACGTACGCAGTAAGGCACTTGCTGCTGGGTCGCTTCGGGCAGTTACTTGCGCCTACGGACCTCAGGAATCGCGCCAGTTCCATTATCATTGCTCCCCTTTGCCTCGGACCTTGACTGGGCACCGCTGCGCTTGACGGCGTAATCGCCTGGCCGCGCCTTGCCTTCGTCTGCCGGTTCCCCCACGCCGGATTCCCCCTGCGGGTTCGTTCGCGCCGCTCACCGGAATCCGTCCGGTCTCCCCCGACAAAGCACTCCGACTCACCGCTTCGCTCTTGGGAGCGGCCCCGCTTGCTTTTGGGCGCCCCAGTCAAGAGACGGGGCAGAAGGAGACAACGAAATGTTCAACAACGTGACTTTAATTGGCTATCTCGGTTCCGACGCCGAATCCCGCGCCACCGAAACAATTCACTTTTATCGTCCTCTCACTTGCGACTAAGCGTAATTGGAAAACCGTCAGGCCGTTGACCGTTTCGATCCGAACCGGAATCTGAAACTCAAGACTCTAGCCGAACGGCGCATTCGCGGAGCCTTACTTGACTACTTTGCGTCACATCGATCCTCTTGCGAGAGGCGTTCGTCGCTTCCAAAAGCAGCGCCCGGAAGAGACCGCGAGGGAACGGCCCCCACGCGGCAGATCAGTTATTTAGCACGCTGCGGACGCCTTTGGACCGCCTATAATTAGGTTCAGGCGCCGCTATTTGTAATGCATGCCCGGTCTGCCTGCGACATATCCGATTCCCCGGCCTGCGCATAAGATTCCAATCCACAAAATGAGAGATAGTGAGGCGGCAAATTTGGCAATCGGCTGCCGCGGGGCAGCATGTCCATACACGCTTCTCTGGAACGCGAGCGCGTGAATCACCACCAGGAGAAACAGAACGATCTTGGTGCGAAAGAAGACGTTGTAATAATACTCCTCGGCCTTGGATGCGAAGAGAAGGAACCCGCAGGTAGCGGCAAGGGAAAAGCCGAGTTGTTTCGCCGGGCGCAAACGACTCATCAAGTCCGCACTCGAGATGCCGGGCAACGCCCATCCAAGCAGCCTCAGATCCGTGGCGACGATGGTGGCCGCGAACAGCGAGATCGCCGTTAGGTGGAGCGCCAGCACTACCGGGTAAACATACGCCGAACTTCGCAGGCTGGAGAACGGAGCCAGATTTTCGAGCCATATGAGAGCTGAAACAAGCATGAACACTCAACCCCGGCCAGAAGGAATCACAGCGATGAAAATCCCTCCAAAAATAACCGCCACCCATAGTGTGAGGGAAACACAAGCTGCCGCCAGACGAGCAGAGGCAGATGACAGATTCGCGGACGCCACTCGTCTGTGGATGGTGTAGTTGAAAGTAATCGCGAGTACGAGGCATGCCATCTTGATCAGGAACGACGAGTTCAGGTAGTACATGTCCGGATCGGTGGAAAATATGAGTAGTCCGGAAAAAACGGCCACAATGAGAGCGCCGAGCGTCCACCATTCGAATGTACGCGCGGTCTGGGCCGGAGATTGCTTCAGCAGGTCGAAACCGAACAGACGGAAATCAACCAGCGCGATGGTTCCGATGGCAAGCGCGAAGCCCGCAATGTGGAAGCATTCGAGCACCGCAAAAGCGTTGGGCGAGGTGCTGAGTGGATTGGCAATTGTCATGGTTCGACGCAAGCTAGTTTTAGAGCAGTTGCAGAGCCGCCCGCAAAATCTTCAGGGAATTCCTGGCACGTTCGCCGGCATCCGCTCGGCGAAGGTTCGTTTCCGGCGGAGATCGTCCCAACTCCACTTGCCGGCGCCGCTGATCGCTAAATAGAGAAAAACCAGAAGATAAAGCAGCACTTCGTTGCCGCCATTGCGGATCGGCCAGATTGATTTGGGTACGGCCGCGTAGAAATAGGCGAGCAGCAGCTGGCAGGAAAGAATCAATGCCACGGGACGAGTGAACAGGCCAATGAATAACAGCAGCCCGCCCGCGATTTCCAAAAAACCGAAGAACTGGGGTAGCCGGTCCAATGCCATCGGAACCGCGCTTTGGCGGCCTGCCAGCGCAGGAAGCACGCCGAAAGCGAGGCGATAACCATGCAGAGAAAAAGTAAATGCCAAAACCAACCGAAGCAAGGATCTCAGGTAACTTTCCAGCGAACTGACGGCTTTTTGTGGCGTGTGAGCGCCAGGCGCGCTTCGAGTTTTCCGGAGCAGTTCATCGACGCTCCAGGGACCAGGTCCCGCGGACACGAGCCAGAAAAAGATGAAACAGAAAATAGCTGCTTCCTCGCCGCCGTTGCTGATCGGCCAAAATCCGCGCGGCGCCCAACGGCTAAAATACGCCACGGCCATCTCTCCGGAGAGAATGAAGGCTGCAGTACGGGTAAACAAGCCGGCGATGATTAAGAATCCTCCGATCACTTCCAGGAGACCAGCCATTCCCAGCAGCGATGTGAAGTGAATCCCGACCACCCTGCCGTGCGCGAACCCCCAGAGTTTTTCCGCCCCGTGCTGGAAGAATAGAAGACCTGCGCCGATGCGTAGCAGGGTGAGTGCCCGACCACGTGAGTTATGGGGATCCTCAGGCGTGGAAATCGCCTCCGAGACGAGGACTTAGATTGAGCATCACCACGTCAAGAGTTTACGCGAGAACAGCCCACGGAGATCGTCAAGATTGTAAACATGTGTTAATCGCCGGACTGGCATGTGCCGGAGAGTCTACGCGCTGGCACGCGCCCGAGGGTTGCGCAGGACGAACATGGACGGAGGGCCGGTCGCGGGATTGTATAACGGCAACGCGATCACGACTGCTAATCCGGGCGAGGCGTTCTCCGCCCAAACGCGTCCGTGGTGTAAGGAGACCGCGCGCTCCACGATGGACAATCCGAGACCTACCCCGCCGGTTAAAGCGTCGCGTGACTCATCGACCCGGAAAAAGGGTTTGAAGATGCTCTTCAGGTGCTGCGGGGGAACTCCCGGTCCATGATCCCTGACGGTGATTAAAGCCTCGTTCGCGATCGCGGCCAAAGTGATTTCAATCGCGCTGGAGGGTGGAGCGTGGCGGATTGCGTTCCGGATGACGTTCTCGAAGGCGCGGCGCAGTTGTTCGGTTTCGCCGCGGGCGGACACCTGATGGTTTGCGCTCAGCCTGAGCTCGCACCGGGAAGCGGCTGCCTCGATGCCACACTTGCCGGCCACGTCGTGCAAAACTTCGCTGAGCGAAATCGTCTGCAACTGCACGGCTTGCGGATCGCCTTGCGAGCTGGTGGCCTGAAGCAGATGCTCAATGAGCTCGTCGAGGCGGTCTATTTCCGTTCGGACACTCAGCATGGCGCTTTCTCGATCCGCGGAGGTGTGGACCAGTTCCAGCGCGAAACCCAGACGTGTCAGCGGCGAGCGCAATTCGTGCGAAATATCCTGCAGCAGGCGCCGCTCGGCGGTAAGCAGAGCTTCGATGCGCGCCGCCATGGTATCGAAGGCAAGCCCGAGCTCACCGAGCTCGTCCCGGCGCTGCAAATACGCCCGGGCCTTGAGATCGCCCGCGCCAAACTGCTGGACCGTTCTGGTCAACCGGCCCAAGGGCGAGACGAATTGAAAGGCCAGCACACAGAAGAGCGATCCAATGGCGAGTAGCGTGAGCACGTAATACACGGCCATGCCATGCAAGCTGTAGCGATACGACGGCGTGAAGAGCAAAATGTAACGGCCATCGCGCGACGCCTGCGGCACGAAGACCTGTCTGAAGAAATTGAAGCGGCCCAGGCGCGAATCGGCCGTCCGCAACGTTGCGGAGAGGTCGGCTCCCGTCAGCAAATCTCGCCCGGTTCGATCCACCAGGTAACGATAGGTATCCGGATAGGTACGTATCAGCGATTTGAGCTGCCCGGCGAGAGCCTCTGCCCCGCCGCTCTCATAAGCATTACGGGCTTGCTCGACTTGCTCGCTAAGTATGCCGCTGAAAGGCCCGCCATTTTGAAAGTCGGAATAGGCCACCGACCTTACCGTTAACAGGAAGACCAGGAAGGTGAACACAAGTACAGCTAAGGTTGACGACAGCACGCGCGTGTGAACGGATCTCATTTGTGAGTCAGGACGATTCGTGCCGATTCACGGCGAGCATATAACCAATTCCGCGAACCGACCGAATGAGTATTCGCCCGTCCGTTTCCAATTTTCGTCTCAGATGACAAACATGAACGTCAATGGCGCGCTCGAAGGGAGTGGAGACCCTCTGATAGAGCACGGCGGCAATTTCGTCACGCGAAACCACCTTGCCCGCCGAACGCACAAGAACGTCGAGCACATCGTACTCGGCCGAGGTAACTTCCACCTGTTTGTTGCGCTGCCACACTTCGCGGGATTCCGGGGCGAGCTTAAGATCTCCGGCTTCGAGTCCCCGCGATACGCTAGTTCTGTGGTGTTCCGCCCTCCGCAGAACGGCGCGGACCCGCGCCAGCAATTCCTGGGGACCAAACGGTTTGGGCAGATAGTCGTCAGCTCCAGCGTCGAGCCCGATGATTCTGTCCCGCTGCATCCGGCGAGCGGTCAACATGATCACCGGAGTGGCGCTTTTGCGGCGCAGGTGCTTGAGAATCTCGATTCCGTCCAGGCCAGGCAGCATCCAATCGAGAATAATCAGATCGAACTGACGCTCCAGGGCGCGGCCAAGACCGGTGGGGCCATCATGGGCGGAAGTGAGCCGAAAATCGTAAGACGAAAAGAAGGCTGACATAAGCGCGCACAGTGCACGATCGTCGTCAATCAAAAGAATGGAATGTGTGTCGCGCGCCGCAATCATGTAGGTTTCGCTATCCCGGTTGCTGCATTATATACACATCCGCACGGGTGCGTTTGCATCGATTCGACCGATAACCGGCATTGCCAGGACCGATAGAACGGGTATCGGCGCAATCGATACCTGGAATCGCAACAAACAATTTCAACTTCAGAGAAGCCCGGTGTATAGTCGAACGCGATCCTATTGCGGGGGCCAACTTACGTCCATCGAGGGTGAGGCAGGGTAACGGCATTTGCCGTGCGCGATTCCGCTTCGATCCAGTGGAAAGGGATGAAACATATGGCGCAGCATCTGTTTAGGCCGGCGACGTGGATGATCGTCGCAACGTTCAGCACCGTTGCTCTTGTTGCGCAAGACACGGCGACCATTGCGGGCACTGTTTCCGATCCCTCGGGCGCATCCGTACCGGCCGTGGAAGTGAGCGTAACTCAGACCGACACGGGCGTGAGCCGGAGCGTCACCACCGATGTGAACGGCTCGTTCATCATTTCGAGCCTCCCCCTGGGCCCTTATCGTCTGCAGGCCATGAAAATGGGATTCGAGATTTATGTGCGAACTGGAATCGTTTTGCAAGTAGGCAGTAGCCCGACGATACCGGTGACGCTGCGAGTGGGAGATGTAAACGAACGGATCCAGGTGGAAGCCGCGCCGACCGAGGTCGAGACTCGAAGTCTTGGAGTTGGCAGTGTGGTTGAAACGCAGCGCATCCTGGACTTGCCGCTGAACGGAAGGCAGCCGACGGATCTCATCACGCTGAGCGGCTTGTCGGTCCAGACGGGGTCGTCGCCGACTTACACGATGGCCACGGGCGTCAACATCAGCGTGGCCGGCGGAACCAGCTACAGCGTCCAGTACAACCTGGACGGGGCGTCGCACCTGGACACTTATGTCGGCACCAACATGCCACTTCCATTCCCGGAGGCGCTTCAGGAATTCAAGCTGGTGACAAGCGCTCAGGATGCGACCCAAGGTGGCGGACACTCGGGAGCCACCGTAGACGCCGTTACGAAATCCGGGTCCAACGCTTTTCACGGCGATGTGTTCGAGTTTTTCCGTAACTCCGATTTGAATGGGCGTGACTTTTTCTCCCCCGTAGCCGACGGGCTGAAGCGCAATCAGTTCGGTGGCGTGATCGGCGGCCCGATCAAGAAAGACAAGCTGTTCTTCTTCCTCGGTTATGAGGGTACGATGATCCGCCAATACACCCAATCCACCATTCAGTACGTTCCCACGGCCGCGGAGCTCACAGGTAATTTCGGACCGTACATTGCGGCCGGCTGTCCAGGATACCAGGGAATTGAAGCCTCGCCTGTAGTGCACAACGGTTTCGTCGTATTGCCTCTCAGTCCTGCTGCGATTAAGATTTCGTCCTACCTTCCGCAGGCCAACAATCCCTGTGGGCAAGTGTTCAGCGGGATTCCTCTGCACCAGAACGAGTCACAGGCGCCCGTACGGCTCGACTACAACATCAGTCCCAAGAATATGTTCTTTGCACGGTATATGGTCACCAAGATTGACATATCCCAGCCCTACACCATCAGCAAGAACGTGCTGTCGACCGACGGGCAGGGCGCCAACGACGAGTCCAACTCACTGGCATTGGGCGATACGTATCTATTTAGCACGAGCGTGGTGAACTCCTTCCGCGTTTTTGGAAACCGGGTGGGGGCAACGACGCCGGGTGCGCAAACCTTTGGCCCCCAGCAAGTGGGCATCCATAACTTCTATGACTACTATGGAAACTTTATTCCGATCTTCCTGGTCGCAGACGGATTCTCCACCAATTTCATCTCCAACTTCTCCATCGGCAGCGACACGACGACGAACTTTGGACTCAACGACGATGTGAGCGTGATCCGCGGATCGCATCAGCTCAGCTTTGGCGTGAACACGATGCGCGCTTTGCTGAACGCCCACTCGTACGCCTGGTCCGAGGGCTTCTTCCTTTTCGCGGGCATCTTCGGGTCGCCGATGGTGGACTTTTTGACCGGCAACGCGGCGCAGTTTCATCAAGCCAATCCGAATCCGGAGAATCTCACACAAAATTTCGTGGGTTTGTATGCTGGTGATACCTGGAAGGTGACCCGCCGTTTTACGCTCAATTACGGCCTTCGCTGGAATCCTTTTATTCCCATGCAGTTTAAGCAATCGGATAGTTACACCTTCAACCTCAGCAATTTTTACAACGATGTTCACAGCAAGGTGGTTCCTACGGCGCCCCCAGGATTCCTCTATCCGGGCGACCCCGGCTTTAACGGTCGAGCAGGCATGGACAATGCGTGGGGGCATTTCGAACCGCGCGCCGGACTGGCCTGGGACCCATTCGGAGACGGCAAGACCGCCATCCGCGCCGGCGCGGGCATTGCCTATGACTTCCTCCGGCAGGACATCAACGAGAACACCTCCTCGGTGTTACCGTTCCGAACCAGCGTGGTGGAAAGTTTCCCCGTCAGCCTGGACAACCCCTACGCGACCGTACCCGGCGGAAATCCGTTCCCCTACAGTTTCAATCCGAAGAATCCCGTGTTCCCCAACCTGTCTTATCAGTCATTCCTGCCGATCCCGGCAAATATTCAAACGCCGGTTCAATACTCCTGGAATGCCGGGATTCAGCGGCAGTTTACCAAGAGCGTGTTTGTGTCAGCCACGTATGTAGGTTCGGAAATTGCCCATCTGTGGACCGGCGTAGATTTGAACCCGCCGCAACTGATTCCAGGCGTACCTAACTTCTTAAACGCCTTTACTCCAGCTCAGCAGATGCTATGTGCGTCCTTGCAGGCAAACTGTACTACGAACGAAAACCAGCGTCGTCTTTTGGAGCTGAGAAATCCTTCGGCGGGCAACGTTTACGGGTCGTTGACCAGTCTGGATTCGAGCGGCACACAGCACTACGATGGTCTTCTGCTCAACGCTCGCTGGCGCCTGGGAGATAATGTAAATCTCGCCGGCAATTGGACCTGGTCCCATTGCATCGGACTTCCGGCGACGACACTCGCAAACCTCGAGGCTACATATCTGAATACCCCCTATCAGAACAACGGCCCCGTGAACAGGCACCTGGATATGGGTCCCTGCGAATCCGGTGCATTGGATATCAGGCATATTGTGAACGTGACACTGGTGGTAAATACGCCCAAGTTCGAAGGTGGTTGGGCCCGCCGGTTGGGGAGCGGCTGGACAATTTCCACCATCTACACCGTGCGCACCGGGATTCCTTTCGATGCCGAGTTAGGCACTGACAATGCGTTGAACGGCTTTAATCCAGCCGGAAACAACCCGGTGCCGCAGCGGCCGAATCAAGTGCTTCCCGATGTCCATGCGAGTAATCAGGGGCAGTCTTGCTCTCCGGCTCCGTGCGTCAGCTATCTCAATCCTGCTGCGTTTGCGACGCCTGCCGCAGGTACCTACGGGAACATGGGAATTGGCGCGCTGAGGGCGCCGGGATTTTGGGAATGGGACCAGACTATTTCCAGGCAATTTGCGATCACCGAGAAAACGCATCTGGAGTTCCGGGCGGAAGCTTTCAATGTTACTAACTCCGTGCGGCTTGGGACGCCTAATCAAACGTTAGGCGGGACATTTGGCACCATAACCAGCGACCAACCCACTACCGGTTCGGCGCTGGGGGATGGCGGCAGAGTGGTGCAGTTCGCCATGAAGTACATATTTTGATCGGGCCGCCGGACGCTTCAGGCCGGTACCCGATCGGCGCGCCGCCGCGATGCGCTGTTCTGCATGGCCTTCTTCAAGATACTCCGCATCCATAGAATCCCTGGATCGTTGTCGCGGGATTTGGGCCACTGCAAGCATTCCACCAGGGGAGGCATTTCAAACGGCGGACGCAATAATCGCAGCGGAAGGTACTGCGCGTAAAAGGCCGAAAGTCTTCGGTGCAAGGTCGCAACCCGCGTGGTGCCGATGAGAAGCTTCGGAACAAGGCTGAAAGCGGTCGTGATCACTTCGATTCGCCTTTGTTGGCCACTGCGTTCCAGGAACCATTCGTCGAACGCCGGCAGTTGGCGATGCTTGCCGAATCGAACAACGACATGGCCTAGGTCCAGGTACAGCTCGCGAGAGATGCGATCATGCACCAGCTGATTCCCGGACCAGACCAAACAGACGAAATCGTCCTCAAAGAGGCGTTCCGAAGAATGTTTGGCGGATACATAATTGCTGGGCGTAATCGCCAGATCGATCTCACTACGATCCAAAACTTCCGTGCAGCCATCGACGTTGGAAAAGAGTTCCAGTGTCACGCCGGGAGCGACTTTTTGAATCAGTGGTACGGCTTCGGCCATCACGACGGTCTCCGCGTAGTCCGACATGATGAGCCGGAACCTGCGCCGGGAAGTCGCGGGATGGAAAACCGGATTCTCGGAGTGAATCGCTTCAGCCTTCATGAGAACATCACGCACCGGTTCCACCAGACCTTCCGCGCGCGCGGTGAGAGTCATTTTGCGGCCAACTTGGATTAATAGCGGATCGTTGAAGGTCTGCCGCAAACGGGCTAGCGCTCCGCTAGTGGCGGATTGACTCAGATGGAGGCGCTGTCCCGCGCGAGAAACATTTTTCTCGGTGAAGAGAGCGTCCATCACGACTAATAAATTGAGGTCGAGACCGCCGAGGTCCATGTATCGCTCCAGGGAGATACGAATCCGCTAACTCACTTACTGGTGAACCACACCTCCCGCAGGATCCCTGATTCTGCGGTTAAACTCTTCGACATCGTCGGCGGGCGCGCAAATGTCCTCTAATAGACCTGCCCAGCCATCCACCGTCTTGATGCCTTGCTTGGTCAACTTACGAAATTTCTTAGTTTGGCTTTTCCAGGGGCTGGTGTAGATCTTCGGATCAGTGATGGTCATGTTCAGTTCCAGCACGTCATAAGCGATTCGCTGGTAGCGCTCCTCCAGAACCATGGCGTCGCTGTGCGGATAGCCGTAATGATCCACCCAGGTTCTTTCATCCGCACCGGTAGTTGTGACAACGAATGTGTCGCCGTCCCATTTTCCAACCGAATATCCCCACCATCGTGGCGTATCGGGGTCCTGGAGCGGCTGGCGTCCATCGGTCCATATGGTGCGTACGCCATTGCCCCATTCGAACTGCTGAAGAATCTTATCGGAGAGAACATTCATCTCGAGCGGATCGGGGTAGATCAGGGCGCGCGAGGGGCCCATCGGGTTACAGGTTTGATAGGGATCGGACCCGTTGGCGGGAGGCACGGACCGGCGCCGGCCGATCGCTTCTTCAGGGTGCGCGGCCGCATCGGCGCTGCCGAGGAGCCGCCCATACGAGGGCTTATTGGCGTCGAACATTTTCTGCCCCAGTGGAGTTAACGGTGGAACATCGTTGCTGAAGCCGCGATCGCCGCAATCCCTGCACGTCCCGCCTCCGCCGTAGCCACCGGGCGAACCATTACGGCTCCAGATTCCCGATATGTCGTGTTTATCGTAAGGACGATTCGCATTCTTGGGATCGGCGGCCATGATGCCGCGGCCGCCCTGCGCGAGAGCGGGAGAGACGCACAAGAGTGAACTTGCTGCGAAGAGGCCAGCCAGGACCTTTATCATTTGTGAACCCCGTTCAAGGTTACTTTTGTTCGTTCGAATGAGGCGCCGGTTCTGGCGGGGGTCCACCTGGACCACCTCCAGCCACGCCCATGATTACTTCGCCCTGCTCGTTCAGGAGCTTCAAGATGGCCCCTACCGGAGTTCCGGCTCTGGAAGGCGCGACAGTAATCGTGATGTGAGTTCCCGTCGCTAATGCGGCTTCCGAACGTTTCTTGCCCCAGCCCTCCTGAATTAACTGCGATGGATTCGGATAAAACTCGCCACCCCAATGCACCACCTCACCCTTATCGTTAGTCACGTCGAAAAAAAGCTGGGGGTGTGGGTTGGCGTAATGGAATTCCGTGACAACCGCCTTCATCGTGATAGGGTGACTGGCGTCATACGATACCGCAGTTCCGTGATGCGCGCCGAGCGGAAAGGCCGTCAGGATCAGAAAACCCGCTGTAGAGAAGAGAACGTGCTTTGGGTGCTTCATGAGCTATTGCAGTAAATTCTACTCTGCCCCCGCGAAACTCTTGATCCGTAATCGTAAAGATATGTTAAGGGCGAAGCGTTGCTGCTATGGAGTGTAGGATCATCGCTGATTGCTGGAGAAAATGCATCATCGAATAATTTGTGGCACGAAGTGCCTGGCCGTTTTGGTGGTATGTTTCCTCCCGGCTGCCGGCGCCCCAGGTCAGGACGCACCTGGAGACAAACCCTTGATGTCTGAGCAAGTGTTCAAGAACGTCAAGGTGCTGAAGGGCATTCCAGTGGGCGAATTCATGGACACCATGGGCTTCTTCGCCGCGTCGTTGGGGCTAAATTGCGTCTATTGCCATGTTTCGGAGAGCCTCGAGAACTGGGACAAGTTCGCAGAGGATGTTCCTCGCAAGAATGTAGCCCGGCAAATGATACTGATGGTCAATGCCATCAACAAGAATAACTTCGGAGGACGCGCGGCTCTGACCTGCTATTCCTGTCACCGGGGCGCCGAACATCCTAAGGTCATTCCGAGCTTGGCCGACCAATACAGCATTCCTCAAGAGGACCCCAACGAAATCGAAATCGTGAAGGACGCCGAGCCCGGACCAACGGCCGATCAGATGCTCGACAAATATATCCAGTCTCTCGGTGGGACAGGAAAGTCGACAGCACTGAACAGCTTCATCGCGAAGGGAACGTATGAGGGTTACGACAGCTACCACGAAAAAGTCCCCATGGAGATTTATGCGAAGGCTCCCGGGCAACGCACTTTAGTGGTGCACACCCAGAACGGCGACAGCACCACAACCTTCGACGGCAGCGCGGGCTGGGTGGCCGCCGTCGACAAGCCTGTGCATTTGCTTCCTCTGCTGCCAGGATCGGAACTGGACGGCGCCAAACTGGATGCGGATCTGTGCTTTCCCGCTGGGATCAAGCAGGCTCTGAGTCAATGGAAGACCGGCTTTCCGGTGGCTTCCATCGACGACAAAGAAGCGCGCATTGTCCAAGGTGTCGCCGGTGGCGGGTCTCGTATGAAGCTCTACTTCGACAGCCAGACCGGGCTGCTGCTGCGGCAAGTGCGCTACACGAAAACCGTGGTCGGCACTGTTCCTCTGCAGATCGACTATTCGGACTATCGCGACGTCAATGGCATGAAGATGCCGTTTCACTGGGTAGTGACGTGGACCGATGGCCAGTCGACCTTTCAAATAAACGAAGTTCAGCCCAACGTCCAGATTGAGAGCTCAAAGCTGTCGAAGCCGGCTCCCGCGGTAGTCACAAAAGCCGCCGTGCGTTAGAGCGGACCGCAGTCTATTTGGCCGGTTGCTTGAGGCTGTTATACACCGCCTCCACGAACATGTCCGTGGTCCAGGGGCCCGCATTGGCTCCGTATCGCGTGTCGTAATCGGCCGTAACCCTGGCGGCCTTCACCTGATCCAGGCTTGCGCCGTCCTTGATCATCGCCCGAACACGGTCTCGGACAATGGCGAGCATATCGCGATATTCCACCACCTCGTGTTCATCGGACAAGTATCCGTGGCCCGGAACGATGAGGGTGCCTCCCTGGCCCTCGTGCCGGAAAACGGTGCGATTAAGGATTTCGTTGAGCGCCTTGATTTCGCCCTCGACGCTCCCGCCATCCTTGATATCGATGAAAGGAAACTGGGTGGTGTTGAAGATATCGCCGGCCACGATGACGTCGGCTTGACGAAAGTGAACAATGCTGTCGCCATCGGTGATCGCGTGCGGTTCGTGGAAAATTTCGATGGCGTTTCCGTTGTGATATTTACGCCTGCGATCTTCCAGGAACGTATCGGTCGGCCAGCCCGGCGCAGGTAGTTTGGCATTCACCATATGCGTTTCGGTATTCTGCTGAGCGATGATCGTCGCGCCAACGCCGGCATCGCGGAACTGCAATGAGAAGAAGGACCCCACCAGGCTCGGGTCCTGGCCGGCGGCGCGAAACTTCACGTTGCCTCCAGTGCGGTCCGGAAGGTAACTGGTATTGACGATGAACTGGATCGGCTTGTCGCTGAGCTTGTGAATCGCCTCGATCACCTTATCCGAGAGCTTGCCGGAACCGGTGTCGACGACAAACGGACCCTCGTCGCCGGTTTCTACGACAATGTTGCCGCCATCGCCGGCCAGCATATAGACATTCCCAGAAACCGGCAGCACGTGAATCTCGCCATCGTGCGGTTCCGGATCCAGCGCGCGGCTTTCTGGGGAGGGTCCGGGTGCGGGCCGCAGCAGGGCGATTGCTTCGGCATCGGTCGCGGTGTGGAGCGTGGCCGCAAATTCCGGATAGATGGAAGCAGCGCCCGCTATGCCGGACAACATCGGAATCTTGTACTTCTTGGAGTATTCCTTCGCAAACGGCTGCGTGCCGA
Source organism: Bryobacterales bacterium (assembly GCA_963772905.1). Lineage (GTDB taxonomy): Bacteria > Acidobacteriota > Terriglobia > Bryobacterales > Bryobacteraceae > Palsa-89. Next base: position 581,196 of record CAVYZD010000005.1, read on the forward strand.
ACAGGTAATTTGGCACTGCATCCGGCGGCCGTCCAATGATCTCTTCGCCATCGTCGCAGGCGTAAAGCCAGGCGCCGGGATCGGTAGGCTGACGGAAAAAGTCGTCGCTGCGTATTTCCTGTTCGGTCAGGAAAACGGGATCGGTAACAATAGTTGTGTCCACCAGGTGATCGCCATGGCGTACAAAGAACTCCAGCATCGTGGCCTGGTCGCTTTCTGGCAGTCCATTACGGCGCAGCCAGCCCTGTTTCAGGTGTGTGGTGTTTACAACCAGCGCGTCACCCACGAAATGGCCGGTGGAAAATCCCTGATAGGTGTGGGGCGCATAGGCGGGCGGATGCGGCCGGCCATCCATCCAGATGGTGCGAAAACCCTCGGTGGTCTGCGCCCAAATGTGAATGGCGACCAGTTGCATGGTGTGCGGATCGCGATCCTCCCAGATGCGGAAGTTGCCGATGGCGCGCATCTGATAGGGCGCGACGTATCCATCGCACTGATGATGTTTTAGGGTTAAGCGCGAGGGGTCGTAGGATAGGGCCCAGAGGCGTCCCGCTTCGTTGATCGCGAACCCGGCATAATCTCCGATTTCGGAGCCTGCGCCGCGCTCGAGGCCGTCCTCGTTGACGGCCGGCGACCAGTAGCCCGAAAGATCAATGGGGGCAGCCGGGCGCGACGGGCCTGCTTTCCCCAACGGCGGCGGAGCTTGTCCAAAAGCATTCACCGGCATCCACAGCGCAATTGAGGAGGCTGCGAGCACCCTCGTGATATTGAGCAGATTCGCTTTCATCATGTCCCTCTATTTCGCCGAGCAAGGCGTCGGATTCCAGCCCGCCGAATCACTCTGCTTCTTGAAATGCGTGCTGGTCCAGAAGGGCGCGGTGAGATACTTCGGATCAGCCACTTCGGTGGTTATCAGCAGCAGGGAATCCCCGCCCGGTATGTCAAAGCGATCGTAATATTCGGTAATTACCGCATCTTGGCTGTAGGGGATTCCGTTCTTGCGCAGATACCCGGCTTTCATTTTGGTTGTCACTACTTTCAAGGCGCCGCCTCTTTCCGGACCGGGAGGCATGCCGAGAGTGAATCCACCGCGCGTCATGATGGTGCCCGGGATGTCCCAACTCGCCATCGAAATACCCTGCCAGTCCCCGCCGGTGCCGGCCTGAGCTCCGAAATGTAGAATGCGCGTTTGTGTGCCTGCATCGAACTCGGCCTTGAGTGTATTGTCGTCCTGCCAAGTGATGTGAATGCGGCCCGGAAGCCGCACGATCCCGCCGGCGCCATATGCCCGGCACTTTTCACCGGCGGCTTCATCCTTGGCCGGATCCCAAGCAAGCGCGGCCTTCCGTCCCTCGGCGTTCAGGGGAATGGACTCCATATCGCCCTTTGGCGCGCTCGTCATCCGCTGGCGCCAATCCTCTGTCACTAGCGACACCCAGTATCCGGTAAGATCCACCGGCGCGCCGGCGCGCGGAGGAGGCGGCGGTCCCGGAGGCGGTCCGAATTGCGCCGCTGCGATCACCGCCGTGGCGAGGATCAAGATCAAGCATCGAAACGGGCGTTCACCACGGAGCATGTAACAAGTTTCTATTCAGAAACTGATGCTGTCCACAACGGCTTAACATATCTTTACGATTAGGAGCCGCGGCTACCGCCGCGTGGCGATAAAATTCCAAAGGCGGTCTCGGGCCGCACAACCCTAGAGGAGCGGCTGATCTGAAGATGAAACGCATGCGAACTGTTGTGCTATTCCCTTGTGCCGCTGCTGTTCTGGCAATATGGCTCAGAGCGCAGGCTCCTCAAGCCGCTCCGGCCAAGCCTGATTCTCCGGCAGTATTGGCGCATATCGAGAAGGCGAAGAAAATTGCCGGAACCGAATGGGCCAGCGAGGCGACTTTTTTCTGCACGGCACCAAGACCGAACCTGCCGACCGATCCTCTCATCGAGCCCGCAAAACTCTTCGATAATCTGTACGCCTTCGGCAGATCGGGCACCGTGGTCTATGCGCTGACAACGCCGGCGGGAATAATTCTGATCGATTCCGGCTATGCCAACGAAGTGGAGAGCGTGCTGATTGCGCAGATGAAATCCTCGGGTTTGGATCCCGCGCAGGTAAAGACCATCATTCTTACTCATGGCCACGGGGACCATTTCGGCGGCGCGGCGTACTTTCAGGATCACTACGGTACACGCATTGTTGAATCGGCCGCGGACTGGGAATTGATGGAGAACCCTCCGCCTCCGCCCCCAGGCTTCAATCCCGCCGGTAAAGGGCCCCCTCCAGCGCCGGTAAAGCCGCCTCGAAAAGACATTGTGGCCGTTGAAGGAAACCCGATCGAGCTGGGCGATGAAAAGGTCACGCCAGTGATGGTGCCGGGGCACACTCCGGGATCCATGGCGCTGATTTTTCAGGTCAAGGATGGCGGAAAAACGCATGTGGCGGGACTCTTTGGCGGCACCATCCTACTATCGGGAATAATCTCCGACGTCAACCTTCACAAGTACTTGGAGTCGATCGAACATTACAAGGAAATCGCCCGAAAAATGAAGGTAGACGTGGAAATTCAGAATCATCCGCTTTATGACGGAATGCCCGAGAAGTTAGCCGCGCTCAAGGAACGCAAATCGGGAGCTTCGAACCCCTTTGTAGTGGGACCAGCGAACTACGCCAAGTTCCTGGATGTACAATCCGAATGCATGAAGGCGGCAATCGCCCGGCGCGCCAAATGAGGCAGCAATCAGGGAAATGAGAAAAATCAACATCGCGATTATTGGCACGGGCTGGTGCGGAGGGATCCGCGCAGTGGCCTGCTCCACCAGTCCGTGGGTCAACGAACTTCACATCGCCGAGATCCGCGAGGAACGATTGAAGGAGGTCGCGGCTCTCACCACCCCCGCAACCGCAACCACGGATTATCGGGATCTGCTGAAGGATCCCTCTATTGACGCGGTCATGATTTCGACCACGCCCGAACCCACCCACTACCCCATCGCCAAAGAAAGCATGCTGGCGGGCAAACACGTCTTCCTTGAAAAGCCGATCGCGCTTGAGCTCGCGGAAGCCGATGAACTGATCGCTCTAGCGAAGGAGAAGAACCTTTTATTCACCATTGGTTATTCGCAGCGCTTCAATCCTAAGTTCGCCTATGTGAAGCGTTCCATCGAAGATGGAACCATCGGACAGCCCGTCAGCGCTCTGGTAAGCCGGCACATCACGCGCAATCTGGGCAAGAAAATCGGCGGACGCGTGAAGCTATCGCCGGCTGCGATGGAAGCCACGCACGACATCGATTTCGTGCTGTGGTGCCTTGCGCCGCGCAAGCCGATACGGGTTTATGCCCAGGAAGTCAAGAAAATCATGGGCGCGCAATACAACGTCCCAGATTGTGTTTGGGTAGTTGTAACCATGGACGATGGCGTTGTATTCACCATCGGCGCCGGCTGGGTGCTGCCGCCGGCGTATCCGAATTTCTCGTCTACCTGGATTGAGGTTGTCGGGACCGAGGGCGCGGCCATGGTGGACGACACCCATCGCGACGTTTACGTCACCACGATGCAGAGCGGCATCCAGTTCCCCATGTCATCCATGCCGGGCGAGAAGGTCAATCATGTCTATGCAGGCCCCATGCAAGCCGAAACACTGCATTTTCTGGAATGCGTGGCGCTCGGCAAACAGCCTCTCGTGACCCCGGAACAGGCCCGGCTGGCGATGCAGGTTTATCAGGCAGCGGACCTCTCGGCTGAAACGAATGCGCCGGTGAATCTGGCCGGCAAAGATGCGCCTTCCGTCCAGCCGGCTCTGGTGTAGTTGGCCAACTGGAGAGAATCTTGCCTTCTCCTCATGAGGCGGTCAAGGAGTCCGGCCATCCTGCCGGCTCCAGTGGTATTCGCCAGCGGCCGACTCGAGCGCGCTGGTGGATTCTCATCCTCATCAGTTCCATGTATCTGATCTGCTACATGGATCGCAGCAACATCTCGGTGGCGCAGCCGGAAATCGCCCGGCAGTTCCACTTGAGCAAAAGCGCGATGAGCGTGGTACTGGCTGCCTTCACCTGGGCATACGCTCTCGGACAAGTTCCCGCCGGATGGCTGGGCGACCATTTCGGGGCCAAGAAGGTTCTCACCATCATCATGAGCTGGTGGTCCGTGGCGGCCATGATGACCGGCGCGGCTATCGGCTTTGGATCTTTATTCGGCGCACGATTCTTGCTGGGCGTGGGCGAGGCGGGCGCTTTTCCAGTGGCCAGCCGCGGAATGCTGTTGTGGTTTCCGCGTTCGGAACGCGGGCGCATCCAGGGAGTGACCCACTTCTTCAGCCGCTTTGCGGTTGCCGTTACGCCGTTTGTCGCTGGAAGCATCATCATCGCGTTCGGGTGGCGGGCGGTTTTTTACATCTTCGGATCGTTGGGCATCGTGTGGGCGATCGCTTTCAGCGCGCTTTATCGGGACCGGCCCGAAGATCACCCGGCCGTGAATGCAGCCGAACTGGGCCAGATCCGCGGCGTGGATGAACGGGGACTGCCCAATAGTTTCGCGTTCCACCGTCAGCCGGCGCCCTGGCGGCGAATTTTGCTCTCCGCCAATATGTGGTTCGTAGCCGCCGGCTATGCCTGCTTTTTTTTCGGATCGAACTTCTATCTGACCTGGTATCCGACATACCTGCGCGAGCATCGGCACTTGTCCCTGACGTCTCTGGGCTTGTGGGGCTCGGTGCCTTTGTTTGCCGGCATGCTCGGCGACGTCACGGGCGGCACACTGTCGGACTTGATTTTCAGACATACCAAGAATGCCCGTGTCGCACGCCGAGGGGTCGCCGCTCCCGGATTTCTTCTGGCAGGAGGCTTCGTGATTCCGGCCGCGCTCACCTCCGGCCCCACCACGTCCATCCTTTGTCTGGCAGCATCGTTTTTCTTTCTGGAGTGGGTCATCGGCCCGGCCTGGGCCGTTCCGATGGACATCGGAGGTAAGTTCAGCGGAACCGTCACCGGCGTGATGAACATGGTGGGAGCTTTGGGCGGGTCTCTGGCGGCCATCGTCTACGGAACTCTGTTCGACCGCAGCCTTTGGGTAGCTCCCTTCTTCGTCAGTGCCGGTGTGATGGCGCTCGGTGCGCTGATCTGGATCTTTCTGATCGATCCGGACAAATCGATAGTGGAGGCTAATGCATAACATGTTCCCCTCTTTTCTTCGCCATTCGACCGCGAAAGCCATTCTGGCGATGGCGGCTTGTCTCACGTACGCTGCGCCAGTGGCGAGTGCGCAGGGGAAATGGGTTAGCCTCCCTCCATTTCCCGAACCGCACGAGGAAGTCATTGGTCAGGCCGCGAACGGCAAGATGTATGTCTTCGCCGGTCTGGTGTCAGCCCCGGTCTGGCTGCCCGTCGGCATGGTGTATGAGTTCGACCCAGCCACCAGCCAGTGGCATAAGAAGAAGCCGATGGCCTTGCCTGCTCACCATTTGGCCCTCACGGAGTACAACGGCAAGATCTATGTGTTTGGCGGCTTCATAGCCGGTACCGTAGACGGCCTGTCTGCATGGACACCCATCAACAACGCGTTTGAATACGATCCCGCGAACGATTCCTGGAAAGCCCTCGCGCCTATGCCGGTGAAGCGTGGCGCCGCAGTTGCGGCTACGGTGGGAGACAAAATGTACGTCATCGGTGGGGTAACGACGGCCCCCGGTGCAACAAATCCCGCTATCCGTCCGCCCACTCCCCAACGGGTTCTCGGCACAGTTGAGGAATACGATCCGAAAACCAACAAATGGCGCGAGCGCGCCACCATGCCGACCCCTCGCAACCATACCGCGGCCGGCGTGGTGAACGGCAAGATCTATGTAATTGGCGGACGAATCGGCGCCGCCTTCATCGCGGCTTCCTCGGACCTAGGCAATGTGGAGGCTTACGACCCGGTCACCGACACTTGGAGTGGGCCGCTCGCGAAAATGCCGACGGCGAGGAGTGGCCTCGACGTAGGCGTTTACAACGGCCGTATTTATGTAGCCGGAGGCGAGAATCAAGATTTCTTTCAGCACACTGCCTATCATGCTTTCGAAGCGTACGACCCAGCGACCAACACCTGGAGCATTCTTCCTCCGATGGCCATTGGGCGCCACGGTGTTGCGGGGGGCGTGGTGGGCAAGCGCTTCTATGCCATCAGCGGCGATGTGCAGTCTTCCGGGACTGGCGTGATGGTATCCACGCCTTCGGCGGATGCCTTCGAGTTCTCCAATCAGCCATGAAAGAGTCCGGCGAACCTATTCAGCGAGAAGATATTTTTCAAAGAACTTAAACTTTGCGGGGCTCCCTTGCTCTCTTTCTATGATTTGCCGGTATCCCCAGATCAGATCTTGCGGTCACCGCTTCGGTGTGGCATTCCCGTTATTGCCGAAAAAGTAATGCCGTTGATGGAGGTTCACGTCCTCTCGCCCGCACCAAAGTTCTCTCCTCGCCCAGCGAGAGTATCCTGATATCAGCAATGCAGAGTTCCGACGGGTCTTCAATACGTACGGCAGTATCCAAGAAAGATGCCGATCATGTCTTCTACGAACTTACGCGTAGCATCTGTCCGGTCTGCCGCGCCGTCATCGACGCACAGATTCTGATCCGCGACAACAAGGTCTATATGCGGAAGCGGTGCGCGCAGCACGGGCCTTTCGAAGCGCTCGTGTACGGCGATGCGGGTATGTATACGAATTCCACGAAGTTCAACAAACCAGGCACGATCCCGCTTGAGTTCTCGACGGAACGGGATCGCGGCTGCCCGCTCGATTGTGGACTCTGCCCTGACCATCAGCAACACGCGTGTCTAGGCATCATCGAAGTGAACAGCGCCTGCGACATGAATTGTCCTCTCTGTTTCTCGGAAGCGGGTCCGGGCTTCAACCTCACGCTTGAAGAAGTGGAAGAGATTCTCGACCATTTGGTGGCGACCGAAGGCAATCCTGAAGTAGTGCAGTTTTCCGGCGGCGAGCCAACCATTCATCCAGAGATCGTTCCGATGATGAAGGCCGCGCGGGATCGCGGCATCGCCAACGTGATGCTGAATACGAATGGCAAACGAATCGCCGCCGATGACCGGTTCCTGGAACAGCTCAGGGATGTAAAGCCGAACGTTTATTTCCAATTCGACGGTTTTGAAAGCGAGACGTATCGCATCATTCGAGGCGAACCCGATATTCTGCCCAAGAAGCTACGGGCGCTCGATCGGCTGGCGCAGATTGGCTGCACGGTGATTCTGGTTCCCGCTATCGAGCGCGGCGTGAACGAACACGAAATCGGACGGATCGTTCAGTTTCGGCCTGGAACACCCGGCGGTGAAGGGCATCAATTTCCAGCCCGCCTTTCACGCCGGCCGGCATGGCGCGCACGATCCCATGCAGCGTATAACTAATCCCGATATCCTGCGGCACATCGAGGAGCAAACCGAAGGGATGTTTCGCGTCACGGATTTCGTGCCGGTTCCGTGTTGCTTCCCAACGTGCAACTCGGTCACCTACGCTTATATCGATGAGCAAAACAACGTCATGCCGCTGCCGCGCATTTTGAATGTCGACGATTACTTGGATTACATCTCGAATCGCGTGATGCCGGACTTAGGCGCGGAAATCCGGCGGGCGCTGGAAGGATTGTGGTCATCCTCGGCGGCGCTGGGTTCGGAAAAAGTCGCGCGGGAATTCTCGTTTTCCTGTTCCGCCTGCGGCTTGCCGGAGGGTGGGCTGGACATGCAGGGTCTTTCGAAGTTCATGTTCATGATCATGCTCCAGGATTTCATGGACGCTTGGACGTTCAACCAGAAGAACCTGATGAAGTGCTGCAAGGAATTTCTGTTGCCGGGCGGCCGGCAGATCCCGTTCTGTGCGTACAACACGGTCGGGTATCGCGAGCAGGCCCGCGCTCAATTGGTGGCTCAGGAAAGCGCCCGGCGCAAGGCCCGCCGCGAAGGCGTGCGCTACCAGGTGCAGCCTGTCACGTTTCACTTTCCTTCGCTGATAGAGATCGTCAAGTGAACGACACCGAACTGAAATCGTGTTGCGCCGCGGCATATCAGAGCGATTTTGCTCGCTTGCTGCTCGGCGATTCCTTTCATCCGGGCGGCCTGGCGTTGACTGAGCGCCTCGGGGAACTGCTCGGCGCTTTCTTCGAGCGACCATGTTCTGGACGTGGCATGCGGCCGTGGCGAAAGCGCGATCTACCTTGCCAGCCGATTCGGATGCCGAGTCACGGGAATCGATTTCGGAGAAACCAATATCATTCATGCGACCTCGCGCGCCGAAGCGGCGAACGTCTCAAGTTTAGTCCGGTTTGAGACTGGGCGATGCGGAGAGGCTCGATTATCCCGACGCGCAGTTTCGATGTCGTCCTTTGCGAGTGCGCGTTCTGCACATTTCCAGACAAGCGGACAGCCACGCGCGAATTTGCCAGGGTTCTGCGCCCGGGTGGACGGCTTGGTTTGAGTGATCTCACGCGGTCCGGCGAGCTGCCAAAGGAGTTGAGCGGATTGCTGGCCTGGATCGCCTGCATCGCCGATGCTCGGACTGCCGAAGAGTATGTCGCGCATCTCGAACGGGCGGAGTTTCAATCGCTGTCCGTGGAGCCGCACGATGAAGCATTGGCGCAAATGGTGCGGGATATCCAGGGCCGGTTGCTGGCCGCGGAAGTGATGGCGAGGCTCGACAAAATGAGTCTGCCGGGCGTCGATTTCACGGAAGCCAAGGCGACGGCGGCTTCCGCTGCGAGCGCTGTACGGTCGGGACTGCTCGGCTACAGTCTCATCACGGCGAAAAAGCCATGTGCCGAAAACTTATGTGGATGACGGCCCGCAATGCTGTTCTGGCGATTTCTGGTGGTCAGCGCGCTGGCGATGCTGTATGTGGGAGCGTATCAGATCCGCGCGGTCGAACATTTGAAGTGTCCTTTGCTGAAGCACGGATGCGAGGCGGTGGCCGACGCGCCCGTTTGCGCGCCCGTTCGGCATCCCGGACGGATTCATCGCGGCGGCCTATATACGGCCTGCTAATTGTGTTTGCTTTGGTCGGCCGCGAAATGCACTGGGTTCGATATTCCGTTCGAGCGTTAGCGGTGCTGGCAGTCCTCGCGAACGTCATTGGCGTCGCGGACATGACCCGCCTTGGGGCTTTTTGTTTCTTCTGCCTTTTGACAACAGCGCTCTCACCATTCCTGGCATGGGCGGCATTTGTGTTTTGAACCACACGAAGTCCGGACGCTATTGCTTAAAGCGGTTGGACAAATAGTCCAGAATCGCTCCACGATCTTGGGGCTTGAGTTGGGCGCCCCAGCCGGTCATTTTGTTAATCTCGCGATCCCACTGCGCTCCGGTTAGGCGTTGTTGCTGCATCATGTGCTCATCATGGCAACCAAAGCACGCGGCCTTATAGGCATCCGGGTAGGGAATGGCCGCTTCGTTAACATCAATCGACGGCTGGTGCGCCGAGATCATAACGGGAACTGGCTGCGCCACGTTCCATAGATAGCCATTCGGGTTCCACTCTTCATTCAGCGGCTGCGTCTGCCCCGCCATGTTCGTCGCGCGGGACAGGAGTGTGTATTTCCCTTCGGCAGGTTTCCAATCATAGTGCCAAATCCGCCAACCGTATTTGGTCTGCTGGCCGGTTAGCTTGGCCTGTTTCCAGCTCTGGCCTCCATCGGCGGAGACCTCGACCTTGCTGACCGGCGATGTGTTGGACCATGCTGTACCTTGGATTCGCACCGGCCCCGGCTTGGCCCAACCAGCGGGCGCGGCGATCACCGATTTCACGTTGAGATCGCTGACTGGCACCATCTGGGATGCGTCCACGGCGGTGCCCGGAGGAACCGGGTGTGTGGGATGGCGGTAAGCCGACTTCATCCAGAAGCCATCGAATTCATGATCCAGCACCTCGATGTGCTGCACCCATTTCACCCACGAGTCGCCCGCCCAGCCTGGAGCAATCAACCGCAACGGAAATCCATGCTGTACCGGCAGAGCCTGGCCGTTCATCTCGTACGCGAGCAAAGTATCCGGATGGAGCCCCTTGGCAGTCGTGATAGTGCGCTGAAAATCAGGCATCTTCCCCAGCGGGACGTCGGCGCCATCGAACAAAATCTCCGTCGCGGAACTCTTGATGCCGGCTTTTTGTAAGACGTCCCGCAGACGCACTCCCGCCCATCGCCCATTGCCGACAGAGCCGAAAGCCCACTGCGTTCCGGGCACGTGCGGTTCGTAAAACTTTCTTCCATTGCCGGCACACTCCAAGACGCCGACCAGTTCCACCCGCGGAAGCTTTTTCAAATCGTCCATCGTCAGCGTCATCGGCCGTTCGACGACGCCATCGATCTTCAGGCTCCAATCGTTCAGATTTACCTTTGGTGTGTAGGTGTGGCAGCGAACGAAGAACCGATCGATGGGCGTGATCCAATCGGTGAAGCCGTCCAGCGGCATCTCGAGATCTTCAGGCCGGGGTGATCGAACGATCATCCGCGATTGATCGGCCTGGTCGGCGCCTCGCAGAACCTGCGAAAGCATGGCGGCTGTTGCACCAGCGAACAGCCTGCGGCGGCTGATGATCATGGTATTTATTGTCCTCCCGCGTGCACGTGGCCACGAAGCTGCACATTAACCAGCTGGTCAAGGCCCACAGATCGACCTCGATCTCCGGCATGTCTACCGACAGATGTCTTCATGATGACTCCTTGACCGAATCTATTGTACAGAACGGACCGTTATGCGATGGATGCGATTCATTTTTCACCGTAGTTCTTCCTCAGAATCGCCCCGAGGATCAACACCAGCGATAACAACCTTACCAAGTACGTCCAAGGGCTTCCTTCGTTGGGCCGGTCCACAAAAAGCGTCGCGGAACGATTCAATCCCTCAATGATGAAGGACGCAGCGAAAGCCAGAAAGAACGAATCGTGGGTGGCCCGCCAGAATTTCAAAAAGAAAAACCCCGCGGTGAGAGAGGCGGTAGCGATCACTCCCAGAAGAAATCCTTCGATCATACGTTCAGTCGCTCCCCCAAATCAGGCCGTACAGCAGGAGTAGCAGCGCGATTGCCGCCGTGGCAAGTCTCAAACGATACAGGTTCACATCCGGGAAGATGATCAAGTCTACAAAAACCAAAGAGTTCGAAATCGTGAGGCCCGCGAAGCAAAGACCGCTCCACCATAAAAGTCGTTTCTTACTGCGGGAGTAGCCGCGGAGCAGAAGCAATGCGCATAGCAAGGTGGTAAACGCTCCCAGAAGGTAGACAATGGGTCCCATTTACTCGCGATCCTTTTTCAGGCGGAAGGCCCGAGCGAACTCACGGACCGCGGCCGATGGCTTGGAGTGTATCAATCTCGATAGCCGGACTAACTCCCGGCGGTAGGCCGCGTCGACCGAACCAATGATCTGGTCGCGATTCGCATCGGATTCGTAGCAGTACGATTCCAATCCCTCAGAAGGCGGCGCGATGAGGCGCTGACGAACCAGGTCGTCGAGGATCTCTTTGGTGGACTGGGGCGCGAGGAATAGAGCTTTGGCCATGTCCTCAACGGACCACCGCTTAGGGCGGCTATTCCACAAGAGCAACAGCGCCTCAAGATGAGGAACGGAGTCGATGTAGTCAAGCACAAATCGGTCAACGTCGCTCTCATCGTGGTCATGGTCGGTCATGGTTGACAGTCGGGGTCCCCCATTGTTCCACTATGTTGTTGCACAGCGTGTTCTTGCACAGCATGGACAACTCATCCAGTTGGGCTTGTCAACGACGCCATCGATGGTCAGGCTCCAATCTTTCGGTTTTACTTTTGGCGTGCAGGTCACTGCGCCGGCCGAGGATCATGCTGCTTACTCCCCTCCCACGTGCACGTAGCCACGAAGCTGCAGATTAACCAGCGTGGTCAAGGCCCACAGATCGACCTCGATCTCCGGCATGACGGTCTTCGGATCTATCTTGTGAGCCAACACAGCCTGGCCGCAGACCCGAAAGTCCACCCCGGCCTTCTTCATGCTCTGGATCAAAGCCACATTCGGATTATCGTGACCCTGATTGCGAGCCTTGAAGGTTTCGTTGTTCAAGACTACTTCGGTCCCGCCGCGATGGAACACCACCGCGATCTTGCGATGATCGGCCGGTACTCCATATTTGGCGAGAGTATTGACATATCGAACAACACCGGTAAGCCCAGGATTAACGTCATCAACTTTGGGAGCTGCGGCAGCGATGTCGAACACAACCTTGTAGACCATGTTCGGGTCGGGTAGCTCTTTCGCACCCGGCAAATCCCTGGCAACTTCGCCGCCTGGTATTGGCAACGTTTGATCGGTTTGCGCAAGAGCGGAGCCGGTGAGCCCAATCATGGCTGCCAATACGGCGCTACCGACGAATGACGTCTTCATGATTCCCTCCTTGAACGAACCCATTGTACAGCCGGACCGTTGGCGCGGCATTTCCGCTCCTAGAGGCGGCGACATGTTGGTGTCCACTGGGTGGCTCGAGCAGCATCTCCATGATTCGAACCTCGTCATCCTGCAAGTGTCGCGCGATCATACGGCCTATGATGGTTGGGCACATCCCGGGCCCCCGATTCCGGGCCGTCTGACTCCGCGCCCACGGCCGGAAGTCGTGGTGGATATCAACGCGGTGAGAGATCTCTCGTACGCCGCCACCAACGCCCCAGCCGCTTCTCCCGTGCTGGTGGATGCGCGCACCCATGCAGAGTTCGCTGGAACCACCACTGCGTCGGCTGAGATCCCACAGCCCGGCCACATTCCCGGGGCAACCAATGTTTATTGGATGCAGAGGCAGGCCGGCTACGACACTCACCTGTACGATGGATCATTTTCGCAGTGGAGCGCGGCGAAAGATTCTGACGTTCAGAAGTAGGTGGAGCCGAATCATGCTTGCTTCGCGTCCGGCAGTTCCAGGCCGCAAAACTGAAGGAATTCGCGCAAGCCGTGATCGATGTATTTCCGCCGATGAATCAGCAGCGTGATCTGTCGCCGCAGGTCGAGCCACGGCGCATGTACCAGGCGAAGGTGGCCGGCTCTTAGCTCCAATGCGACGGCTGATCGCGAGATACACCCCAATCCGGCGCCGAACATCACGGCTCGTTTTACGGCGCCGATGCCTGCTAGTTCCAGCGGGACATGGAGCAGCTGGAATCTGCCTTCGATCGCGTCTTCGAAAACGGCCCGGGTGCCGGATCCTTCTTCTCGCAAGACCCACCGTTGATTAGCCAGCTCGGCCGCGGAGGCCCGGCGCCCTGCCAGCGGATGGCCCGGAGCGGCAATGATCACCAACTTGTCCTCTCGCCACGGAAACGCTGCCAGGTCAGAGTGGCCAGTGAAGCCCTCGACCCAACCAGCCTCGCTTTCAAACTGTCGTACCGATGCGACTACATGGTCCGTGTTTCCGACAGCCAACTGGAAGCGAGTATCCTTATGGCGGCGGGCGAACCGCGCGATCAGAGGCGGCAGCATGTAGTTGCCGACCGTAAGGCTGGCGCAGAGCTTGATATTCAGCGGCTGGTGTCCGGCCCCGGCTTCGATATCGCGAACCCTGTCCAGCACCTGGATCGCAGCCGGCAACAGTTCGCGGCCCGCGGCGTTGCCTACGATCCTCCGGCCGTTTCTGTCAAAAAGGCGGCGCTGCAATTGGTTTTCTAGTTCCGTGAGCGCCTGGCTGGTGGCGGCCTGAGACAGCCCAATGCGATGGGCCGCGCGAGTGATCGAGCCTTCTTGATAGATGGCGGTGAAGATCTCCAGTTGCCGAAGCGTGATCTGCATGGCTTCTTATTCTAAATTGGTTTCACCGAATAGGATCATCGATATTATCCATTTTACTTATTTTGCACATCCGGCTAACCTGAAGCCAGCTTACAAAATGTCTTCCCCGAAGATATCCAGAGATTTTGCCGCGGGCGTGGCCGTGTGTCTGTCGGTGTCCCTGCTGGCGTGGGCCGGGGCCACGCTTTCATGGAATCATAAGCTGCAACTCAGCCCGCTGACTCTGGCGATCGTGGCAGGAATGGCGGCAGGCAATGCGCTTCCGAAGCGGGCACTGGGGCGCTTGCATCCCGGCCTGCGTTTCTGTCAACAGACATTGCTGCGGCTTGGCATCGTGCTTTACGGCGTAAGGCTGACGGTGCAGGATCTGGCGAATCTCGGCCCGCGTGCGATGCTGCTGGATTTGACGGTCATCGGCAGCGTTCTACTGGCCGGGTATTGGCTTGGTACCCGCATATTCGGACTGGATGCGGACACCGCGTTGCTGGTAAGCGCCGGCAGTGGAATCTGCGGAGCTGCAGCGGTGCTGGCCACCGAACGCGTAATCGATAGCGAATCGCACAAGGTCAGCGTGGCCGTGGCCACAGTGGTGGTATTTGGAACCATCGCCATGTTCCTTTATCCGGCGATCTATCCTTTAACTGGATTCACGGAACGTCAGTTCGGGATCTATACTGGCGCTACGGTACATGAGGTAGCCCAAGTGCTCGCCGCCGGTCGCGCGGTCAGCCAGACGGCGAGTGACACAGCTGTAATCACGAAGATGTTGCGCGTGCTGCTGCTCGCCCCAGTGCTGGTCATCATCAGCCGTCTGCGGCGCAAGGGCGGGGCCAGTGTGTCGCAGAAGATCAAGTTTCCCTGGTTCGTGGTCTGGTTCGGCGCCGTCATACTTTTCCAGTCTCTGGCAACAATGCCACCAGCCGTTCGGACGCGCCTCATCGATTTAGATACCGTACTGTTGTCCAGCGCTATGTTCGCGCTAGGTATGGCAACCCGATGGCAGCAATTGAAACAGGCTGGGACACGGCCGCTGTTGTTGGCTGCTGCGATCTTCGCTGGCCTCGTTTCCGGGGGCTGGATGATGACGCGACTGCTGGTGTGAACTGCTAGGTGAATGGCGCGAGGGAAGGTTCATGCGACGGAGCAAAGACACCCTTGCGTCACTTCGGCGTCCGACAAAGCGATCAAAAGCTTCCTGCTTCCCCTTGAGCAACTGGCGCGCGAGCTCCACTTCCGATTCCCGGTCCAATGCTCGGTTCCTGCTCCTGATTGTAGACGACCTCGATGCTCGGCCGGCCCAGCAGAGTGTTGTGAATCAAGCACGCCTTCGCTGCACGAAGAATCCCGGCTCGATGACGTTCGTCGAGGCCGGGCGTCGTTACTTCGATACGGAACGAGCCCAGCCGGGCGGGCTGTTGGGCCTTTTCCGCGCTGACTCGTACTCTGAGATCTCCCGCAGGCAGCTGGCGGGCCTTCAAGTATTGAGCTGCATAGTAGGCCGCACAGGTAGCGAGAGACGCCAGCAGGAATTCGGGCGGCGTCATGCCTGTATCGGAGCCGCCATTGTCGGCCGGTTGGTCGCAAATTACACGGTGGCCCCGGGCTTGTACTTCGAACCTCGAATCACCAAGAAACTCTGCTGTGACTTCCATTTTTTTGTCGATCCCATTTCTCCAGATGCAGGCGACACGCCAAAGGTGATGCGTGTCACTTCGGCGGAAAGATTGCATGCTCACGAGCAGAACCAACAGGAAAAATGCGAACTATATCGCCACATTTCATGTGCTTGGCGGCTGCGCGACAGTGTGCGCGTCGCGTGATCCGACGCAAAGTGGGTGAGAACGCGCAGCTAGGGGTGGCCCTTGTAGTCCTCGCCGTACTCAGTGGTCTGCCGGTCTGGGCGCAAGATCCACTGTCTCTGAAGGAGGCCGTGAAGACGGCACTTGAAAAGAACAGGTCTATTGAAGCCTCCAGCGCAGCTCAGCGAGCCGCGGAGAGCAGAATCCAAGAGGCTCGTGGCGGCTTTCTACCGAAGGTCAACTATTCAGAATCCTGGTCCCGCAGCGATAATCCGGTCTATGTATTTTCCTCGTTACTGGTTCAGCATCAGTTCGAGGAACGAAACTTTTTTCTGGGTCCCCTGAATCGGCCGGATTTCCTGAATAACTTCCAATCGCTGGTCGCCGCCGACCAGACGCTATTCGATGCCGGGCAGACCAAGCACGCCGTCCGCTCGGCCGGGTTGACAAAGGACATCGCGGGCGAAGATCACCGGCTCACCGAGATGGAAGTGATCGCGAGCGTCGTGCGGGCCTACTATGATGCGGCGCTGAGCGCCGCGGAAGTGAAAGCAGCCGATCAGGCGCTGCGCTCGGTCGAGGCGGATTTACAGCATGCCGAAAACGTGCGCTCCGCGGGTTTGTCGACCGACGCGGATGTGTTGTCGATTCGCGTCCACCTGGCTGGTGTGCGCGAGCAACAGATTCGCCGAACGGCCGATTTGGATGTGGCGCGCGCCGCTTTGGATGATGCATTAGGTCAGCCCCTCGATGCCGCACATAGCCTCACGACGCAGCTTGCCCCACTAAACTCGCCGTCCGGACTGCTTGCGGATTACGAAAAGAGCGCAGTCGTCGACCGGCCCGAAGCTCGCCAGGCGAAACTTTCGACCAGCCTTGCCGAGACTCAGGCGGCGAACGCACGCAGCAGCCTTCTGCCGGACGTCGTGTTGCACGGCGCCTTCGAAGCGGACCGGCAAGGATTTTACGATCACGGCGGCGCCAACTGGCTGGTGTCTGTCGGGCTGCACTGGAATCTGTTCAACGGGCTCAGCGACAAAGCGCGCATCGAAGGAAGCAAATCGTTGGTGCGCCGCAGCCAGGCAATGCAGGAAAGTACCGGTTCCGCGATCCGGCTGCAGGTCCGGCGTGCCTACGCCGATCTGCGCGCCGCCGAACAGCGCATCGACGTGGCGAAAGCGTCCGTGGCGGAGGCCGAAGAAAGTCTTCGCATCACACAGAACCGCTATCAAGCTGGCATGAACAATGTAACCGACCTGCTACGCACCGAAACGGCGGTGTTGGATGCACGGACGCGCTACTTGGCGGCCGTTCATGACCAGCGCGTCGCGGCGGCCATGCTGGAATTGGCCGCGGGCACGCTGAGCGCAGATTCCGAGGTCTTGAATTAGATGAAGAAAGGCATGCTCGTTTTGATTCCATGCCTGGCCTGGCTGGCTGGATGCGGCGAGCCACCCGAGGTGTTGTCGACGGCGCAACCGCAGGCCGCCGGCGTGAATGTGGTGACTGCGGCAACCGGGCAATGGCCTGTGACCTATGAAGCCACAGGTACGGTGCGCGCCCGCACATCGGCCATCATCGCAGCGAAATGGATGGGCTACGTTCGCCAGGTGAAGGTGCAGGTGGGCGATCGCGTCCGCGAGGGGCAGTTGTTGGTAGTCCTCGATGCACGCGACTTGGACGCCAGCGCGAATCAGGCTGCGGCGGTGCGCGAGGAAGTCCGAAATGGGTTTCCCGAAGCTGACAGCGCAGTGGCGGCGGCGAGGGCAAATCTGGACCTGGTGCAAGCCACTTTCAAGCGCATGAACGAGCTGTATGAGAAGAAATCGATCTCCGACCAAGAGTTTGATGAAGCGTCAGCCAAGCTGAAGGCGGCGCAAGCAGCGTTCGAGATGGTACGGGCGAAGCGAACTCAGATGGACGCTAAGTTGGCTCAGGCCGACCAGGAAGTGCGCGCGGCACAAGTGACGCGGAGCTACGCCGAGGTGGTGGCGCCTTTCTCGGGAATCGTCACGGCGAAGTCTGTGGATCCGGGAAATCTCGCGGCGCCCGGCGCGCCGCTGCTCACCATCGAGCGCGATGGCTATCGGCTGGAAGCGTCAGTGGAAGAATCCAAACTGAGTGCTATTCGGACTGGCCAGCCGGTGTCAGTAACACTCGACGGGATCAATGGCACCATCGACGCGCGAGTTTCCGAGATCGTGCCCTCGGTGGACGCGGCATCGCGCGCGTATACGGTCAAGATCGACTTGCCCGCGGAGCCGGGGCTGAGGTCCGGCATCTTCGGCCGCGCGAGGTTCCAACTGGGCAGCCGGCCGGTGCTTGCAATACCCGCCGGAGCGGTGAGCGAGCGAGGACAACTGCAATCGGTGTTCGTGGCAGAGAACGGGGTTGCAAGAACGCGCTTGATCACGCTGGGCGACAAAGCCAACCAGCAAATAGAGGTGCTCTCCGGACTAAGCGCCGGTGAAAAAGTGATTGCCCCCGTTCCGCAGGGCCTCACGGACGGAACGCGCGTTGAGATCAAGCCGTGAATGAACATCGAAAACTCGGCCCCGCGGGGAAGCTTGCCCAAGGCTGGATCGGCTCGAAGCTGACGCCACTCCTCATCGTCGGATCGATGCTGCTCGGCCTTTTCGCTGTATGGAAACTGCCGCGCGAGGAGGAACCGCAGATCATCGTGCCGATGGTGGACGTTTCAGTGCAGATGCCGGGAGCATCCGCGCGCGAAGTAGAAGAGCGCGTCACCAAGCCCATGGAGAAGCTGCTGTGGGAGATTCCGGGAGTGGAGTACATCTATTCGACTTCGAGCCCGGGGACGTCCATGGCCATCGTGCGCTTTCTCGTCGGCCAGGACGAGGAGAAGAGCATTGTACGGCTGAATCAGAAGCTGTCCGCGAACCTGGACCTGATTCCGCCGGGCGCCTCGCCGCCCCTGGTGAAGCCGCGCTCGATCGATGACGTGCCCATCCTCGCGCTGACATTCTGGAGCAAACGTTACGGCGATTTTGAGTTGCGGCGGATCGCGGCGCAGGTTGACGACACGATCAAACAGACGCCCGATGTTTCGGCGGTAGCGCTGATCGGGGGCGAGCGGCGTGAGGTTCGCATCACTCTGAATGAAGCGCGGCTGGCGGCGTATCATCTTTCGCCCTTGCAAATCATGGGCGCGTTAGGCACTTCCAATCGCCGCTTGTCCGCGGGTGAATTTGCCAGTGGCAACCAGGAATATCTGCTGGAGACGGGGCAATTCCTTACCTGCGCGGACGACGTGCGCAATGTGGTGGCCGGTGTCTCCAACGACAAGCCGATCTTCGTGCGCGACGTCGCCGAGGTGACCGACGGCGGCGAGGAGCCCTCGCAATACGTGCGCTTCTCTGACGGAAACGGTTTTTATCCGGCGGTGACGATTGCCATATCCAAACGCAAGGGAACCAACGCCGTCACCGTCTCAGAAGACGTCCTGCATCGTCTGGAGCCGTTGCGCGGCAGCGTGATTCCTTCCGATGTTCAGATGACCATCACTCGCGATTACGGCGAAACGGCCAAGGAGAAATCGAACGAGCTGCTGTGGCACATGCTGATCGCGGTCATTTCGGTGAGTTTGCTGGTCGCCATCACACTGGGGCTGCGCGAGTCGCTGATTGTCTTCACGGCGATTCCGGTGACGCTCGCGCTTACGCTCACGGTCTTCTACTTGTACGGCTACACGTTGAACCGCATCACGCTGTTCGCGCTGATTTTCTCCATCGGCATCCTGGTGGACGACGCGATTGTGGTGGTGGAAAACATCGTGCGGCACTGGCGCATGGCGGCCAATCAGGGGCGGCCTCCGTTCGAAGTGGCCGTGGAGGCCGTGGACGAAGTGGGTAATCCCACGATTCTCGCCACGCTGACGGTGGTGGCTGCGATTCTGCCGATGGCGTTCGTCGGTGGACTGATGGGACCGTATATGCGGCCCATTCCGATCGGCGCCAGCGCCGCCATGTTGTTCTCCCTGTTGGTGGCCTTCATGGTGACGCCGTGGGCTGCGGTGCGAATTCTGAAGTCGAGTGGCGTGCATCACGCCGGCGAACGGGAAGCCTTTGTGACACGCCTATATCGCCGCTTCATGGGAGCACTTTTGCATCGGCCTTTGTTGCGGTGGAGTTTCCTCGGCGGCGTCGTGATCCTGCTGCTGGCGTCGATGTCGCTGTTCTACATCGGATTCGTGAAAGTGAAGATGCTGCCGTTCGACAACAAGAGCGAGTTTCAGGTGATTGTCGACATGCCGAATGGCACTACGCTCGAACAGACCGCTCGCGTGACGCAATTGCTCGCCGAAGAGACCCAGAAACAGCGTGAAGTGATCAACGTCGAAACCTACGCGGGAACGGCGTCGCCTTACAACTTCAACGGGTTGGTGCGTCATTATTACCAGCGGCGGGGGCCGAACATCGCCGACATTCAGGTGAATCTGCTGTCGAAAGGCAAGCGCAAGCTGCAGAGCCACGAAATCGCCAAGCAGGTCCGGTTGCGGCTCGATCCGATCGCGGAACAATATGGCGCGCGTATCAAGGTCGCCGAAGTCCCGCCCGGGCCACCTGTGCTTGAAACCCTGGTCGCCGAAGTATACGGTCCGACTCTCGCTGGCCGCGTCGCCTTGGCGCGGCAAATGCGCGATCTCTTCAAGCGTACTGACGGCGTCGTGGATGTCGATTGGTACGTAGAGGACGACCAGGCAAAGTACCGTTTGATGGTCGATCAGGAAAAGGCGGCCTTGAATGGAATCTCCGAGGACGATATCGCCCGCACGATGCAAGTGGCGGCGAAAGGCTACCAAACCGGACTACTGCATCAGACCATCCGAGAAGGAAGACGTGCCACTCATCTTGCGCCTGGACCGGCCCACACGATCCGATCTGGAACGGATGCAGAGCCTTCAGATCGCCGGGCGCGGCGGACAACTGGTGCCGCTCGGTGAACTCGTTCACGTTGAAAAGGTCGTGGAGGACAAAAGCATCTACCACAAGAATCTGATGCCCGTGACCTATGTGACCGCCGACATCGCGGGCGCCATGGAAAGCCCGGTGTACGCGATTCTCAAGCTCGGCCCCGAGATCGACAACTTCAAGATCCCCGAAGGCTATCAGATCGAGCAACACATGGCCGCGCTTCCCACCGATCCTGGGCGTTATTCGATGAAGTGGGATGGCGAGTGGCAGATTACTTACGAAGTCTTCCGCGATCTGGGTATTGCGTTCGCCGCGGTGTTGATCTTGATTTACGGGCTGATCGTCGGATGGTTCCAATCCTTCCTCACTCCGTTGATCATCATGGCTGCCATTCCATTTTCATTAGTCGGCATCCTGCCTGCGCACGGCTTACTGCATGCGTTCTTCACAGCGACGTCGATGATCGGCTTCATCGCCGGGGCGGGCATCGTCGTAAGGAACTCGATCATCCTAGTGGATTTCATCGAGCTTCGATTGCGCGAGGGAATGCCGCTGGATCAAGCGGTAATCGATGCTGGCGCCGTCCGCTTCCGGCCGATGATGCTAACGGCCGCCGCCGTCGTCGTCGGATCTTCGGTGATCCTCTTCGATCCGATTTTCCAGGGCCTCGCGATCGCTTTGATGGCCGGTGAGATCGCGTCGCTACTGCTGTCGCGCATGACGGTTCCAGTCTTGTTTTACGCCTTCAACAAAAGGAGGGAGGTCGCATGAACGTTGAACGTTATTTGCGTTTAATTGCCGGCCTGTTTGTCATGGCGACTCTGGCTCTTGGCTATTGGGTCAGCCCGTATTGGTATCTGTTCACCGCTTTTGTTGGGCTCAACCTGTTTCAATCGGGGCTCACGAACTGGTGCCCGATGATGTCGATTCTCCGTAAGCTCGGCGTACGAAGCTAGTGCAGGCGTTGTGTCTTCGCGCTGGATTGCGGGGGAATAGCCGAGCCGAAGAGCGCGGCCGCCAGTTCGTCCGGCCGCTCCGATCCAAGCACCAATTTCTCGCCCCCGGTGAGTGTCACGCGTAGCCCCCGGCTGCCACTCGCGACGTATGCCTTGCCGTCTCGAGTGGAACGGAACCCGTAACCGCCGTAGTCGCGAGCGATGTCATGAGTGATCATTTCGACCGACGAGATGCGATCCAGGGGCACACGCCGCAAGCGCCACAGGCCGCGCATGGCAATAATTAGCTCTCCGCCGCGAACCTCAGTGACCAATCGAACGGTGATCAGCCGAAAATAGATCAGCCAGAGAAACACGGTCCAGCCAATCACATCTCCGTTGGACATGGGATGCTTGCCCCAGGGATGGCCCAAGAGTACTTGCCAGATCAACAGGCCGAGCATGAAGCAGGGCGGACTGGCTAGCGCGATAGCGATGCGGCGCAGGGGGAAACCCTGGACCTCGCGAAAAATGGGCCGTCTATCGGAGGAGGCCAATGGTGAATTGGAGCGCCGCGAACTGGATTTGATAGTCGTACTTGGCGTTGAGGTTTTCAATCTCCGCGGAGGTCACGTTCAACTGCGCTTGGGTGAGTTCGACAATGGACGCCAAGCTTAAATCATAGCGTCCCTGTGCCAGTTGAAGTGCGAGCGAAGCTTGCCGCAGGAATTGGGCTGTGACATCGATTCTCTGATAGGCGTCGGTAGCGCTAGCCCAAGCCACGCGCACATCACGGCTGATCCGTTCCTGTTCATCACGCAGCTTCTGATCCGATTCCAAAGCGTGTTGATACGCTGCTTCGCGGCGGGCGGTAAACAGATGGCCATTGAATATGGGAATGCTCGCGTTGATCCCGACGCCCTCGTATTCGGGAGGAACCGGCGAGGTACGCGGAGTATTGATGTACGGCATGTACCCGGCGGTTGCAATGGCACTGACGGTGGGCCGCGACAGGTCCCGTTCAGCGTCGAAGAATTTGTAGCTGGACTCGCGCACGGCGCGCAGCGATGCAAGTTCGGGACGATTATCGACGGCTTGGGCCACCAACGACGCGGCAGTGGCGGGAGGCGCTTGAGGCAGCGGTTCGTCGGTGAGCTGATAGTTGGCCGGCTGGTCCGATCCAACGGCGCGGCCCAGTTCGGCGAGCGCCCCGGCGACGCTGTCCTGCGCGCGCAATAGTAGAAGCTTCGCTTGCGATACGTTGACGTCGGCGAAACTGACGTCCACCTGGGATCGAAGTTTGTTGCGCGCCAGCTCCGTGATCTGATCGTCCAGGACCTGGCGTGCGCTGACGGTTTGCTCGGCGACTTTCACCGTAGCTTGCGCGCGGAGCACATCGAAATACGCGCGGTTGACATCCAGCAGCACGGAGTACCGGGTGGCCGCTGAGTTTTGCACCGCCGCCTGGGCCTGAAGCCGCGCACTGGCGACCAAGCTGGGTGTTCGGCCGGAATCGGTGATCAATTGCTGGATGAGCACCCCTTGACCCTCGCGATCGAATAGACGCGACGCCGAGAGATCTCCGGCACCGATTCTCGAAAGATCGTTGCCTTGCGATCCGGTCACTTCCCCGGTAATCCCAGGAAAGTAGGGGGCGCGATTGATCACCACCTGCTGATTGGCGAAGTTCACTTCATTTTGCGCGGCCTGAATTTGCGGATGGTTCATCACGGCCATCGCTTCGGCCTGTTGCAGCGTCAGCCTGGGCGGCGTTTGGGCGGCCAATGCCATCGGAAATCCGATGCTGGCTGCGAGATAGCAAGCCTTTCGGTTAAGCCTGATTTGGCGAAGGCTGGGGAACATTTCTTTGCTTCCTCCCATAGACCAGCAGATAGGCAGCGGGCACGATAAATATGGTGAGCAATACCGAAGTGGTAAGGCCGCCGATGATGGCGCGGGCCATGGGCGTGTACTGTTCGCCGCCCTCGCCGAGTTTCAAGGCCATCGGGATCATTCCGATAATGGTTGCGAGCGATGTCATCAGAATGGGCCGCAGGCGTACGCGGCAGGCCGTGACTACAGCGTCCTGCACGGACAAGCCCTGCTCTTCGAGCTTGTGCGCAAAATCGACAATCAGAATGCTGTTGGAGTCCGCGATGCCGATGAGCATGAGCACCCCCATCAGCGACATAACATTCAGCGTGGTATGCGTAAGCGGCAGGATAATCAGCACCCCGACGAATCCCATCGGAATCGCCAGCATGATGAGAATCGGATCGATCCAGGACTTGAACTGCGCCACCAGGATGAGAAACAGAAGAATGAACGAAATACCGAATCCCAACCCGAAGCTCTTGAAGGATTGATCCATGCTGTTGACCATTCCTCGCAGTGTGACGCGGATGTTGGGCGGGAGTTTCGCGTCCGCGATGGTCTTCACAATTCCGGTGCGAAGCTTCCCGAGATCTTCGCCCACGGGAGTGACATACACGTCCACAACGCGCTGGATCTTATAGTGATCCACTTCGGTTGGGGATTGCAGATTCACCAGTTTCACCACATTGTCGAGCGTGGTGGGCATTTTCAAATTCGGCGCACGCAAAGGGATCTGCTTAAGATCGACCAGATTATGGATGGCGGGTTGGCCATGTTCGTAATACTGCACGCTCAGAAAATAGTCATTGCCGGATTTGTAATCCACCCAGTAATTCGGCGCGATCATGATGTTGGAATTCAGCGCCGTGATCACGTTGTCGACCACATCTTTTTGCGATAGACCCAGTTCGCCGGCGTGCACGCGGTCGATATCCATGCGGATCGATGGGTAGTTCATGTCCTGTGGGATGTAGATCTCGCCGACGCCGGGAAGTTTGCGAATGCGGTCCGCCAGATTCAGAGCGGTGTCGTAAGTTAACCCGAGATCACGCGTATTGACCTGCACATCGATGGGCGCCGGCTGACCCTGATTGAGGATGGCGTCCTGGAGAGATCCGCTCTGGAAGAACGTGCGCACATCCGGGAACCTGGCGGCGATCTGAGCTCTCACACGATCCATATACTCGAAGCTGCCAACCTCGTGATCGTCATTCAAAGCCACCTGGATGAAGGCCGTATACATGCCGGCGTTGGTGGTGTACAGGGAGGAAATATCGTTCACCACCCCGATATTCGAGAGGACCATTTTGAGGTCTTTCGGAGCGACGGTATGCCGTATGAGATCTTCGATCTTCGACACGTAATCGTTGGTGACCTCAATGCGAGTACCGGTGGGGACCTTGAGGTTCACCGTGAACTGTCCGGCGTCAGTGCGGGGGAAGAATGCCAGGCCGAGGAAAGGATAGATCAAAAGGCTGGCGACGAAGACGCCCACCAACACAGCTAGAGTCACCGCCGGAGCCTTCAAAGCAAAGCGTACCGAGCGTTCATAAACGTTGAGTAGCTTATTGAAGTTGCGATTGAACCATGCGTTGAAGCGCCCGCCCCACGACTTATCCGCGGGTTCGGCCGAGCCGTGCTCGGAAGGGCCGTGTTCAGGCGAGCCGGGTTCCCCGTGCCCACCAGGCATGGCCTTTAGGTACTTGGAACAGAACAGCGGAATCACCGTCATTGCGACCACGAAGGAAGCTAGCAGCGCCAGACAGAACGCGAGAGCGAGCGCGGAAAACAGAAATTTGCTGACGCCGAACAACAGTGTTACCGGAAAGAAGTCCACCACATCGACCAGCGTCGCGGCCAGCACCGCCAAGTTCACCTCTGCTCCCCCCTGTTCGGCCGCGATGGCCGGTGATGATCCCATTTCCAAATGACGATAGATATTCTCCAGCGAGATGACGGAGTTGTCGATCACGCGCGATAAGGCTAACGCCAGTCCCCCCAGGATCATCGTGTTGATGGTGCTGCCCAGCATGTACAAAACCACGAAAGTCGCCATGATGGAAATTGGAATGGACAGCAGCACGGCGACCGTGGCCCGCAGGCTTCCCAGGAACAGAAGAATCATCAGACTGGTGAGGCCCAATCCGATCAAACCTTCATGCACAACCGTATTGAGCGCCTGCCTCACGAAAACCGACTGATCGAAAACGATATCGGTTTTTAGTTGCGCCGGGAGATCGAACAGCTTCTTTACCAGGTCGCGGACGTCGTCCACCACTTGGATGGTATTGCTGTCGCCGCCCGATTTCATGATGGGAATATAGGCGGACTTCTGGCCATCGATGCGCACGATGTTGTATTGCAATTGGCTCGAATCTTTGGCTTCGCCCACGTCTCCCACCGAAACCCAACTGGTGCCGACGGTCTTGAGCGGCAGGCTATCCAAGTCCGCGACGTTTTTCACCAGGCTATTGGAATAGACGTAGTAATCTCGCGGGCCGATCTTGACGTCGCCCGCGGGCAAGATAAGGTTACTATCGTTCACCGCGCTCACCACGTCCATCACGCTCAACTGGCGCGAAAGCAGCTTATACGGATCGACGTACACCATGGCCTGCCGGTACTTTCCGCCAAACACCGCCGGAATTTCCGCGCCGTTCACCACCGCGATTTGATTGCGGATCTGGAATTGTGCCAGATCGTGAAGCTGGGTTTCATTGAGACCTTGGCCTTTCACCGTAACCAGGCACACCGGAAGGCTGGAGGCATCAAACTTCAGAACGATCGGCGGCAACGTCCCGGGTGGCAGACGCTTGAGGTCGGCAAGAGCAAGATTCGACAATTGCGTTACGTCCGAATCGGCATTGGTCCCTGGTTGGAAGTACACCTTGATAATGCTGACGCCGAGCAGGGACCGGGATTCCATGTGATCCACACCGCTGGCCTGGGTGAAGAACCGCTCGAGCGGATTGGTGATGGCCACTTCAATGTCGCCGGGAGGCATGCCGTTGTAAAAGGTCGCTACAACTACTTCCGGCAAGTTGATGGGAGGGAACAGATCCACGGGCATGCGCGTAAACGCATTGATGCCGATAACTGCCAGCGCCAGGCAAATGACGATGATGAAATAGGGGTTGCGAATCGAAAAACGGGGCATGGGGTGAAGTCCTGTGCTTGGCTCCTGTGCGCTAGTGCTGTTCTTCAGAGCCCTGATATTGCATCAGGTTGATCAACTTGGGTTGGACGGGCTGCCCCGCTTTCAGACCGCTGCGATCGCTGACAACCACCGTCTCACCCTCCTGCAGTCCGGAAAGAACTTCAGCGTCCGTTGCGGTCTGGATGCCGAGCTCGATGTGCCGGCGCTCGATCTTGCCGGATGAATCCACGACGTCGACAGTGGTCCGGTTGTTGTCTTGATCCACCGCCTGCAAGGGGAGCGCGATGGCGCCGTCTTTCTTCTCCAGCGTGATGGTAGCTTCCGCGTACAACCCGGGAAGCAGAATTCGGTTGGGATTAGGCACATCTACCTCAGTGTGCATAGTGCGGGTTTCCTCCCGAACATCCACCGAGAACCTAGCCACTTTGCCAGGGAACGTTCGGCTCAGCGACGGGACGTTGACGTTGACTGGATCGCCCAGATGAATGAATTTCACGTAGGACTCGGGCACCGGAATTACCAGCCGGTACAGGTCGTCTTCCGACAGCCGGACCAGGGGCTGTGCTTGTGTGCTGGAGTTGGTGCCCGCTTGCATCAGCGTGCCAAGATTGGCAAAGCGCTGCGTCACCACACCAGCGAATGGCGCTGTGATTTTGGAGTAGTCGAACAGCGCTTGGTCATGTTCCCGCTTTGCTTCGGCGGCTGCAAGTACGCTTTCAGCGGATTGCAGGTTAGACTTGGCCGCTTCTACTTGCGCGGCGGAAGCGAGCGCCTTGCCCTCTGAATCGTCCACTTCCTGCTGCGCCACAAGGCCCGGCTTGGCCTGCGAAACCCCGTTCAACCGGTCGTACTGCAGCTGAAGTACTTTCTGTTGCGCCTGCACGCGGTTCAACTCTTCCTGGGCATGTGGGATTTGGGCCGTGGCATTCTTGACGGCAGCATCGTCCTCTTTCACCTGCAATTGCAGTTCAGGAATTTCCAGAGTCGCCAGGACCTGGTCCTTCTGCACGCGCGATCCATAGTCGACGTTCAGATCCTTGACGAAGCCCGATTCTTTGGCGAAGACGTCAATCTCTTGGAAAGGAACCAACTCTGATGAAACTGTGAGGGTCCGGCCGACATTTTTCCTGATAACCTTGACCACACCCACCGAGACTCCGGCGAACTTCGGATTTGCGGCCGGGTCACCCGGATCCTTAGCCTGGACTTTTGCGTCGCCGCCGCAAGAGGCCAACACGACGGCCACTGCCACGCTCAGGCCCAACAATAAAAACCAACGCGCTTGTGACCTCATAGACCTATTGACTGCCCCGCCAAGGTAAATCGCAACTGAGATTCATATTCTTAATTCGTGCTGCCAATTCCCGTAGCGAGAAATGAGGAGAGTTGCAAAAGGCAACAAGCTCGCGCTCCTCATCTTTGATTTTGGAAGCTTCCACGAAAACTTCCGCCGCCACCGGCAGTGGGATATTGACGATTCCATGACGGTCGCCATGCAGCAGATCGCCCGATGAGATCTTCAAACTGTCGATCTCCACCGGCTCGCCAAATTCCGCGATGTGTGCGTAGGCATGCGACACAGAGGTGTGATTGGCGTACATCTGAAAGCCCATGGCCTCGACGGCGGGCAAATCGCGAACTGCTCCGTTTGTTACACAACCAACGCAATGCAACGCAACCCCGATCGCCGCATGAATCTCGCCCACGAATGCTCCCAGCCCCGCGTTATGATCCGCGTCTTGTAACACCAGCACCCGTGGCTCCGGCACCGAGGCTACGTAGTTCCACCAATCCATCCGGTCGTAGTAACAACGGTGGCTCATCGGTGGGGAAGCGGTGCGGATACGCGCCGTGGCTGCATAGCCGACCATCGGCGGGAGTCTCGGAAACCGGCAGCGCGCCACACCCGACAGGAAACCTTCGTTCCGCAACCGCACGTTGAGCCGCTCGATGGCGTTTGAGACCGTGCAACTGTCAAGACCCTTCAGCTTTTCTAGATTCACCGGAGAGCAAATGGTTTTTTCGGTCATTTGGTGGGACACGGCTGTGGCCTATGGGGCACAACTTTGGTCGGGCACTTCAGGAATCCTTTACTTCCATACCATACGATGCCTGGGACGCCTAACCATATACCAGCCGGATGGTATTTTTCAACAAAAAGACAGGTAGATTGCTTCCCCGCAGAGCGACCTCGGTTAGGATGAAGGCAATTGTATGGCGAGTGCGTCGGGAGCGAGATCATCAGATCGCGTGTTTTTTCGCTCGCGTTTCGCCATGGCGGTTGGGTTCGGCGGTCTCCTGGCGATTATGGCTCTGGCAGGAGTCGATGCGCTGAACGTCCTTCGCCAATTCCGCCGTAGCGACGATCAAATCAGGCGCCGCTATCTTTCTCAAAACCACGTGCTGAACGATATCCGCTCGGATGTTTACGTTTCGGGGACTTATGTCCGCGACTACCTGCTTGAGCCGGATACCGTTCGAGCGGATGCCTATCGAGCCAGTCTTGAAGAGGTCCGGCGGAACATGGAATCCGCGCTTGAGTCCTACCGGCACGAGGTCGCACCCACGGAAGCCCAACACTATTCGGCTTTGCGGGCAGAGCTCATGGATTATTGGGGCATATTGGCGCCGATCTTCCATTGGGACCCGGCGGAAAGGCGCCGTTCCGGGTACGCCTTTCTTCGCGATGAGGTGTTTCCCCGGCGCCAGAATATGCTCTCACTCGCTGGCCGCATCGACACTCTTAACGAACAGCAGTTGGATATTGGTAACCGGCAGGTGGTCTCCCTCTTGCTGAGTTTCCAGACCCGGCTGCTGCTGACCCTGCTGGCGGCGCTAGCGATCGGATTGGGTTTGGCCTTGTTCACCATGCGAAAGATTTTGAACCTCGAAGAACAGGCCCGCCTCCAGTATGTCGATGTGGCGGAAGCCCGTACCCAGCTAAAGGAACTGTCGGCTCGCCTGGTTCAGGCCCAGGAAACGGAGCGGCGGTCTCTGTCGCGCGAATTGCACGACGAAGTGGGCCAGGCTCTATCGGCCGTTCTCATTGAACTGCGCAACCTCTCCGCTGGCCTCGGGGTCCGGTCCGAAGAACAATTACGGCGTCATGTGGAAACCATCAAGGGCCTGGTGGAGAGTACTGTCCGAGTAGTCCGCAATATGGCCCTTTTGCTGAGGCCATCCATGTTGGATGATCTCGGCCTGGTTCCAGCCTTGAAATGGCAAGCCCGGGAATCCTCCAAGACCTCGTCGATGGATGTGACCATCGCGGCGGAACTCGATTCCGACGAGTTACCAGACGAGTACAAGACTTGCATATATCGCGTGGTCCAGGAAGCACTCCACAACTGTGCGCGGCATTCGCATGCGACCACAGTCCGCATCCGCGTGCGACAGCAGCCCGATCGCCTGTTGCTGACGATCCAGGATGACGGGCAGGGGTTTGACGTTCAGGAAACGAAAGGGATGGGGCTTCTCGGGATTCAGGAGCGTGTTACCCGCCTGGGAGGAAAATACAAAATTCACTCCCGGCCGGAACGCGGAACCATACTGTCCGTCGAATTGCCCTTCACTCAAGAGAACACCAGCACATACGCCCATGAAACAAATTCGCATCCTGTTGGCTGACGATCACACCGTCATGCGTCGAGGTCTCAGGCTTCTGCTGGAGAGCCATCCTGAATTCGGCGTGGTCGCCGAGGCGTCGGACGGACGGCAGGCGGTGGAACAAGCGGAAGCAACCGAGCCGGATGTCGCGGTCCTCGATATCGCTATGCCCAACTTGAGCGGAATCGAAGCCGCCCAACGCATCAATACCGCCTTGCCAAATACCGCGATCGTGATCCTCAGTATGCACTCGGACGAAGGCTATGTACTGAGAGCGCTGAAGGCTGGAGCCAAAGGCTACCTCTTGAAGGATTCCGCGGAGGGCGATCTCATCGATGCGATCCAATCCGTGTATGAAGGCAAGACCTTCTTCAGTCCGGAGATCACCAAGATGCTGATGGAAGATTACGTGCGCGAAATCCGGACGCGCGGAGCGGAAGACAGCTATGACCTGCTGACGTCTCGCGAGAGAGAGATTCTTCAACTACTCGTCGAGTTGAAGTCCAATAAGGAGATCGCACAGGTGCTCAACCTCAGCTTGTATACGATCGAAACCCATCGCAGAAACCTGCACGAGAAATTGAATCTGCACAGCCTTCCGGAACTGATTCTCTATGCGGTGCGAAAAGGAGTAGCCTCGTAGTTCCCTAGCGCGTGGCAGCCGCCTTGGCGCTTCTCCAATAGGACAGAGCCAATTTTAGAACCCGGGTGACATCGTCGGGCCGAAATGGTTTAGCCAGAAGATCGTATCCGCCGTAACGTATCAGCTCTTGCCAAAGGTAGTCATCCGCCACCCGCGAAGCCAGGATGACGCAGGAACGGTTAGGCGAGGAAGCTAAAACCTGAACTGTCGCCCGCCACTCCGCGTTGGGCCAATCACGGTCATACAAAATCACGGGGGCGTTCAATCGATTCGTAGCCTCCCAGGCGTCGACGTGCGAGTTGGCGAAGTGTATATCCACTGGCTCGTGAGTAGAAATTCGGGTCAGAATCTCGCGATCGTGATCGCTGACGATAAGTGCAACGATGCAGATCCGAGGCGTTGCAGCCCGGCCATCATTCGTTGAGCAAGGCCGAGCACTTTGGCGCTCCGCCCGAACCCGCATGGGAGCATCCGCTAAGAAGGAATGTAGGGCGCGCCACATAGCGAGCATTGAGGACCTCCACGAATAAAACAGCTGAGGGCCTTGCGTCCTTCCGCCATTAACGTCCATTTCGAGCTTAGCGACGATCGACAAGTTTCGGAATACTAGGCCGGCGGTATTCTGCGATGCATAACGCAGGTAGACATCTTGCCAGGCGACGAGTTCACGATCCTGGATGCCGCCCGCGGTCATCATCTAATCTTTGACGGTAGGCGCAGATCCAGGCCTCGAAGCAAGATGGACTTGGCCCGCCAACCTTCGCCTCGCCGCGAAAAAGCTGCTCCTTTTTGCTATGTAGCAGAAGTCTTAGCCAGACCCTCAAAAGGTTCATTCTCAGTTGACTCCTGCCACCAAGGCCCGACCCCGGATCGCGCCAGTGCCGTTCTCACACGTTCGGGCGTTCCAAGATCGCTCCAGCCTATATCGCCCACGCGAAGCACCGCCAGGTGTCGCGTGCTGGGTGTCAGCACTTGATGCGAGAAATCTCCCGAGGAGAGCGATGCCCGTCCGGCCATCACGAAGGTATTCCACAAACATCCGCGATCGAACAGTGCTTGAGCCGTGGGATGCGACGGTTTCTCCCAGAAACGACGTACGCGCAGAAGTGCGTTGGCGAAAGGGAAATCAAAACGCGTTCCCGGCTCAATCCACCCATACTCAACCTCCGCGTGTTCAGCTTCTGCTCCCAACACAACCAGGGTGTCGGAATGATGTTGCGCCGCTCTGATCGCCCGATCAACGGAAACATTGAATCCCGACTCGTTCGCGTAGTAATGGTCGGTGGGAAAGAAGGCGACCACCGGATCTCCAGCCAGAGACGTTATGCGCAATAGGCTGCAAATCACCGCGGCGGTCGTACCCTTGTTCCCAGGTTGAACGATCAGTCGATGTGGCTCGACGTCCCCGAGCTCGCTGGTATAGAACCTCTCATGGGTTTTCACTAACACAAACGCGGTTCGTTCCGGATGGATTGCACCAGCCCACCGCGCCCGCGTTTGAGCGAGTAACGTCTTACCGCCGTACACATGGCAAAATTGCTTGGGGCGGTCTTCACCGGAGATGAGCTGCGTCAGGGATCTCAATCTGGTTCCATCGCCGCCCGCTAGAACGACAGCCCACGCTTGTTGACGATTCAAGACGATGCCTTTCCGATGCTCTGAAGGTTCCCGAGCATTAGCTCCACCATATTCCGGTTTCGGAGGCTCTTCCATACCGCGACCGTGGTAATTAGAGACCCGCGAGATAGGTAGCGGACATGGCTACTGATCACTCGCGCTCCCAAATACCGGACCTCCGGTACGTCACTTTGCCTCTTCAAACGTAGTCTCAGAGACAGAGGACTTTGTTATGAAACCCCACGTTAGAACGTTAGCGCCTGTCCTGATCGCCTTCTTCGCGATAGCAGGCGCACAAGCTTTGAATGCTCAGATTACTAATACGATTCAAGCGCACGTTGACCACAGCTTTGTGATCGGCGACAAGACCTTGCCGCCTGGTGAGTATACATTCCGAATGACCACAGATCCCGATCAATCACTCATGATCGTTACCAATCAAAAGGGCACCAACGTTGGACAGGTTCTCGTCCGGCAGTCCATTGACGATCACAGGCCCGGTCATTCAGAACTCGTTTTCAACAGGTATGGAAATACTGAGTTTCTAAGCAAGGTTTTCCAGGCCGGATCAAGAAACGGCTTAGCAGTTACCGAACCTAGCAAACAGGAAGCGCGCCTCATAAGCGAGGGCCAACAAGCGTTCGAGCATAGCGAAGTGCAGAAGTAGGATGGCTCTACCGGGATGCGGGCGTCTAAATTACCAGTGGGCTGGTATGTTAAGTCCGGTTGTTAGAACGTAGACTCTAACTGACTGAATCCCTCAATCGCGACGGGCGCTTCGAAAGTCCAATACATTGCGCCCGTCGTTCTTTCTCGAATCGCACATTGTCACTGGAAACGCGCCCCAGCCACGATTGATCCACTGGCTCGGGATGCCAGAAAAATGCCGGAACGAAATCGGCGCTCAGTTGCCCAGTTTGATTCTTCTTAATTGCGGGGCCGGGAGAGCGTCGCTTTTGAGTGTCGTATTTGACAGCGACGCTCGCCCGGCTTACGGGGATTCTGTAGGAACTATAGCTTGTGACAGGCTGCATTCATATAGCACGCGCCCGGTATTTCTTCGCGCGGCCGTCTAGTAGTTTGCCGGTGTTCTTTCTCCTGTGCAGTGCATGAACCGGATATAAAAGCACCGAATGTCTCCCGGCGTACGTCGACCTCATTAGCGCAGGAGGTAGAACGATGAAGGTTGGGACCACGCTCCTCCAGCAAGCACTCAGCATGGTTTTCGCCGCGCTCGTGCTTCAGTTTTCGGCTGGCGCATCGTTAGCCGCACAGCAACAATCCGCACCGGCCCCGTTAGGACGACTCTCGCCAGATCAGTTGGACAACCTGGTGGCGCCTATCGCACTTTATCCGGATGCGCTCCTGAGCCAGGTCCTGGTGGCTTCCACATACCCCCTGGAACTCGTCGAAGCAGAGCAATGGCTGGAGCGAAATCAGAACCTGCAGGGTCCACCTCTGGTCGATGCAGCCCGCCAGCAGAACTGGGATCCAAGCATTCAGGCGCTGGTAGTTTTTCCCGACGTGATCGGCCGCTTGAATTCCAATATTCGCTGGACCACCGACCTGGGAAACGCGTTTCTGGCCCAACAGGCGGATGTCATGAACGCTGTGCAGCGATTGCGGATGGAAGCCCGAGCCGCGGGCAAGCTCAACGCCACTACTGAGGAAACCATCGCGACCGACACGCAAGGCGGTCAGACTGCGATCGAGATCCAGCCCACTAATCCCGACGTTATGTATGTACCCTCCTACAATCCGCAGGATGTCTGGGGCCCGCCGGACTATGGTGACTACCCGCCGCTCGATTATCCAGACGTGGGCTATGGATTTGACTTCGGACCAGGAATCTACCTGGATGGTTTCTTCGGTGGACTTGGATGGGGCGGCTGGGGCTGGGGACCGAATTGGTTAAACTGCTCGATCTTCGAGAACCGCAATTTCTTCAGTCATTACGGCTTCCGCGGCTTCGACGGGCGTGGATTCGGAGAGCGTGGGACCTGGTCGCACAATGCGGAACACCGCTTGGGGGTTGCCTACCCGAACCATCAGTTGGCGAATCGATTCGGCGGCAACTTTGGGAACCGCGGAAGTTTCGCGGGCGTGGCCCAGCGTGGCGGCTCATTCGGAGCTAGCGGGCTCCCAGCTCCGCATGCTTCCTTGAATGCCAGATCAAGCCAGTGGAATCGTTTCGGAAGTTCAGGTTTTCAATCGAATTACCGAACCAGCCCGGCATATCGTGTGAGCCGCGCCGGGGCTGCTGGCTATCGCTCCGCTCCATCTTACGGCGGTTACGGGGGCATCCGCACCATGCCCGACTTTCGCTCCCGTCCATCCGTTGATGGTGGTGGTTTTCGCTCCGCACCGTCCTTCGGAGGCGGCCACAGCGGAGGCGGCGGGTTCCATAGCTTTGGCGGCGGGGGCGTTTTCCACGGAGGCGGTGGAGGCGCCTCCCACGGTGGCGGCCACCGGTAAGCCCATTCTGCCGCCAAAGATACCAAAGCGACGCGGCCTAATATACCAGCCTCAGAGTATGGGACTGTAAAGCAAACCGCGATACCTTTCAGGTGACGGAGCGGTACCCGCCGGGATTTGGCCCCCTCCGACCATCGCCGGTTTCCCCCCTGCTCCGGGAAACTGAGGTGCATTCGTGCACAAACTCGCCGGCCAGAAAGCGCCATCCCGTGTTACCGGGACAATCAGCTTGGCGCTCGTGATCATCTTAGCTGCAACCGCCGGAAAACTTTTCGGCGACCAGGTTCCTCCGGCTCCGCGCGGGCCTGAATCGCTTCTTGAAATGAGTGGCCAAATGCGTTCCCTGTCTCAGCAGGTGGCGCCGGCCGTTGTGCAAGTCCTGGTTAGCGGCTACGGTTTGATCGATTCCGAGTCCGGACATCAGGTGAGCTTATTAGGCCGAGAGAAATCCATTGGATCGGGAGTGATCGTTGATCCGGACGGCTACATCGTCACCAACGCGCATGTGATCAAAGGGGCCGTCACTATAAGGGTGGTGGTCACACGAGCTCCCGGCCCAGATGAGGCTTCCGATGATCCCAACAACCTCCGAACCGTTGACGCCAAGATCATTGGCATCGATCAGGAATCCGATCTCGCGCTGCTAAAGATCGATGAAAAAGGCTTGCCCACTCTCCAATTCATGAACTCGGATCGTCTGAGGCAGGGAGACTTGGTTCTCGCCATTGGCGCTCCGATGGGCTTGCGGAACTCAGTTTCTTTTGGAGTCGTGAGTTCGCCCGATCGCTCGGTGGGCGACGATAATCCCATGGTCTACATTCAAACCGACGCCTCGATCAACCCCGGGAACAGTGGAGGCGCTTTGGTGACCATGAATGGACTATTGGCGGGGCTAAATGCTTTTATCGTCTCCCAGTCGGGTGGGAACGAGGGCTTAGGATTTGCTATCCCTGCCAACACTGTTCGGGACGTTTACAGACAACTCCGCAAGAATGGGTACGTAAGCCGTGGAGAGATTGGAATTTATGCGCAGGACATCACTTTCGTGATGGCGAGAGGGCTGTCATTGGCGCGCGACCACGGAGTAATCGTATCCGATGTGGTGCCGGACGGCCCGGCCGATCGCGCCGGCTTGAGGCGTCGCGACATCATCCTCTCTGCGGATGGACAGAAACTCGTCTCAGCAGGGCAACTGAGAAGCCACATCTATCGCCGCGCGACCGGCGACAAACTAGAGTTGCGAGTCCTGCGCGGGCAAGATGAGTTGAAGGTTGTACCCATGGTTCGCGAGCGTCAGGATAAGGCCAGTCTTCTCGAGCGTCTGATTCACCCGGAAAAGAATCTTGTCGCTCGCTTGGGTATTTTATGCATCGAGATTGACAAGGAGGTGGCTGGGATGATTCCTGGCCTGCGGCGTGAATACGGGCTGATTGTAGCGGCCAAGACGGCTGGAGGCCAATCCCAATCTATCGATCTTCAGCCCGGCGATATTATCGACGCCGTGAACAATTCGCCCGTGGCCTTGCTGGACACGCTTCGATCTACTCTCAACCAGATGAAGCCGGGCGACCCAGTGGTGCTTCAGATTGAACGCGATGGCAGGTTCCAGTATCTCGCTTTCGAACTGGATCGTTGAACAATTCGTGAGATTACCGGAGCGACGCCGCAGGGTCAACCCGGGGCGCCTTTCGTGCGGTTGTTCTCCATGAGGCCTGAATCGATGCTGGGGCACAACCTGGAGCAGGCCGCCTGCACGCACCTTTACCGCAGCGGTGAAATCGAGTCCACTGTGATGACGTCTTTGCTGATCCCGCCCACCACCGCGACTTCATATCGTGACTTCTTAGCGCTTCGCCGCACGAGTTCCGCCGCTTTTGCGTTTCCGGCAGAATCCAACTCGATGCTTCGCCCGTCGGGTGTAACAATTGCGAATGACTTTGTCTTCGCGCGCGGGTGGCAGTAGCTGATCTCTGAATTTCGGTCACGATCGACATAGGTCTGGGTGTCCGTCGGGTTCACATTGCGCTCCTCGGCGGCGTAGCATTTCGAATTGACTAAGACACCCGACACTGTTTCGGCAGAACTGAGCGCGGATGAAAGACATAGCAGACTGACAACTTGCATCGTAAGCGTCATTCACTTTCCCCCTTTTGATTACTTGGATTCGCGCATATCCACCTCCGTTTCATTGGAAGCTGCCTTCTGACCGCGCCTACCAACCCGGCAAGGTTACAAAATACCTCACGGATAGTATTCCCGGCGCTTTCTGGGAGGTTTAGTATTGAGCTAGGTTTTTCGTGGAACCAAGGAGCGGCACCCATGATGTCTCTCTTCTCGCCAGCCTCGCACGGGCGCAGTCTGCTTGAGCGAATGTTGGGAAACCCAGCAGCTAACGCCATAGTCGCGCGTAGGACACGTAGCGAGAGGACCTAACTCATGGGCGCTGCTCGAAGACCCGATTTGGATCGTCGTCTGGAGGCTTACTTCACAACACTGCGCTTATCGTCTTTGAAGGACGTTCTGAAACGAAGCGCGGGGAACTGGCAGGTCTACGCAGCAGTTACCAGTTCGGCAATGGCGATGGTAACAGGTGCATCGGCATCGATAATCGGCAATGGCTCCCGGGACGTCTCCTCCGATCCAATCGGCAGCGCCCGGACCAACAAAGAACAGCTTGGAGCGTTCACCAACGCCGTAAGGTCAGCCATGGCCAAGCAAGATTCCCGGGGACAATTCCTCAATCGAGCGGCCGCGAAAACCCAGGCGCCGACCATTTTACCGGGCGGCGTTGTTCCTCTGGACGGCACGGAAAATATCATTCAACCGGGCGAATGGGTATCGATTTACGGAAACAGCCTCGCTAACGGGGACTACTCTTCGAGCGGCGACTTTCCCACTTCGCTGGGCGGTACCCGCGTGGAAATTGATGGTAAACCCGCCTTCCTTTTGTTCGTAAGTCCCGGACAGATCAACTTGCAGGCGCCGGACGACCCTGCGAGAGGCACGGTGTCGGTAGTGGTTACCACGGCCAACGGCAGCGCCACATCCACAGTGACTCTCAGTGACTTTGCGCCGTCGTTCTCCCTGCTTGACCGAAAACACGTGTCAGGGATCATTCTGAGGTCGAACCATTCGGGAGCCTACGGCGGCGGAACCTACGATATCCTTGGCCCAACTGGAAACTCCCTCGGCTATCGAACGGTCGCCGCGCAGGCCGGCGACATCGTTGCGCTTTACGGCGTCGGGTTCGGGCCTACCACCCCGACCGTCCCGGCCGGCCAGGCGTTCTCTGGTGCAGCGCCTATCAACAACATATGTAGCCTCTACATCAATCACGTCTTGGTCAAACCGAGCTTTGTTGGCCTGTCAAGCGCTGGTCTTTATCAAATCAACGTACAGATTCCATCCGGGCTCGGCGGGGGAGACGTTCCCATCCAAGCCGTTGTCGGCGGCCTGACAACCCAGATGAGAGTGTTCTTGCCGCTTCAGGCTGGATATCCGGGCACAAGTACTGGGGACACTGCAGGCACAGGGGGAACGGGCGGCGCGGGGTTCGGATTCGGCAGTAGTGGAGGAGGAGGTAATACGGGCGGAGTAGGCGGATCGGGCGGCGGATCGGGCGGCGGTTCGGGAGGCGGTTCGTTTCAACCTGTAATCGGAAACAGGGCATATGAGCCCAGGCTGCGATTTGCGCCCGATCGGGAGAGCTAAACCAATGATCTCCAAGAGAGTGGTGTGGCTGATCATCGCTAGTGGGCTCGCGCCCGCGACGTTTGGCAAGAACATGCCGAAGGTAGCGCCCGTGCCGGCCGATCCTCTCGAAATCGTCAGTGGAGCAATACGCACCGCGGATACGCCCGCGAGCCGTGAGCCCGCTCTTCGGCTTCTCGCCCACGCGAGAGATCGTTACGCTTTCCGCAGTGCCGGCCGCGGTTACGATCTCAAGGTCAGCTTCGTTGTGAGCTCCGGTGGTCAAACCCAATTTGATGGCGCCTGGGAAATGGAGGACATCTTCGATCCCCAGCAAGGGCTCCGTTGGACGGCAAAAACCGCTTCAGGATACGCCATTACTCAGATCTCTTCGCACGGGATGTTTTTCCGCGAAGGGACGTCAAATATCGTCCCACTCCGGCTGCAGGAAGCGCGTGCAGCCCTGTTCGACCCGATCCCGTCCACTGGATGGGTTGATCGCGACCAAATCCGAACGTCGACGTCCGCCTTCAACGGCCAATCGGTCACCTGCGTTCTGCTTTCCGGTTTAGGAAACGCTCCGTCTGCCACACCAGGGCGGCGCTGGGAGGAAACCGAAGAGTGTATCGATCCGCAATCTGGCTTGCTGATGGTGCATTCGCAAGTACCGGGGCGCTACTTCGCCTACGATTATTCCGGCGGCCTGCAGCTTGCCGGTCATGCGTTTCCGCGCAAGGTGACCGTAACCGAAGCCGGCAAGGTGGTATCGGAAATTTCCGTGAACAGCCTGACCGAGCAATCCGGCGCCGATCCGAGTTTGTTTGTCCCCACGGACGAGATGCAAGCTGGCGGGCCAGGCATTGCCATGGCGGAAGCGCAAAAAATCTCGCTCTACGCAGGACCCGGCCGGCCCACGTCTCACGCCACTGCCCATCCGGTTTGTGTGTTTGGCCTTGCTACGCCATCAGGACAGCTATTGGAGGCGCACTCGTTACAGCCGTCCGATCCGAACAGCCAAGCGGCCGTAGAAGCCGCCGAGCGAATCAATTTCTCGTATCCGGCGGCCCCCGGAGAACGGCCTCAACAACACTTTGTCTTTGTTATCGAGAAGTTTGTTTCTCCCTAGCGAGCAAAGCCGGATCATGGCCTCGCGCAAAGTTCTCTTAATCGGGTGGGATGCCGCGGATTGGAAAGTCATCCGTCCGCTCATGGACGCCGGCAAGATGCCCAACGTCCGTCGGTTGGTCGAAAACGGCGCCAGCGGGCAGATCTCGACGCTGCATCCGCCGCTCTCGCCGATGCTGTGGACTTCCATTGCCACCGGAAAGCGGCCGTTCAAGCACGGCATCCACGGATTCGCCGAGCCAACTCCGGATGGCCGCGGCGTGCAGCCGGTCACGAATCTCTCACGAAAATCGAAAGCGCTGTGGAACATTCTCAATCAGAACCAACTCCGCAGCGTCGTAGTTGGTTGGTGGCCGAGCCATCCCGCCGAGCCGATCGACGGGGTCATGGTTTCAGACCACTACCATCGCGCCAGCAGAGCGCTTGAAGAAGGCTGGCCACTGCCGCCTAACGCGGTTCATCCGCCGGAACTAGCCGACACGTTGGCTGATTTGCGCATACATCCCGACTGTCTGACCCCGGAGATGGTGGAACCCTTTATTCCATTGGCCAAAGATATAGATCAGGACAACGACAGGCGCCTGGCGCTGTTTCTGCGAACGCTCGCGGAATGCATGAGCATACATTCCGCTGCAACTTGGCTGCTGGACAACCAACCCTGGGATTTCTTCGCGGTCTACTACGACGCGATCGATCACTTCTGCCATGGGTTCATGAAGTACCATCCGCCGCGGCAATCCTGGATTGCGGAACGCGACTTCGAGTTGTACCAAAACGTGGTCTCCATGGCCTATCAGTTCCATGATCAAATGTTGGGGACTCTGATCGAGAAAGCCGGCGTTGACGCGACGGTCATTCTCCTGTCCGATCATGGTTTCCATCCGGACCACTTGCGGCCCGCGTCTATTCCCGACATCCCCGCCGGGCCTGCGATCGAGCATCGCGATTTTGGCATTCTTGCCATCGGTGGGCCCGGCACAGAGAAGGGCGCAGCGTTGTATGGGTCGTCGGTCCTCGATGTTGCGCCCACAATCCTGGCAATTTATGGACTGCCGGTCGGCGAAGACATGGACGGCAAGGTACTTTCACAGGCCTTCATGGAAACGCCAAACGTCGCATTCATTCCCAGCTGGGAAGAAGTCACAGGCGAGGATGGCCGCCATCCGCCGTATACGCGGCTGGATCCCGCGGCGGGGCACGTAGCGCTAGAGCAAATGATCGCCCTCGGGTACATCGAGCGGCCCCATGGGAATCGCGAAATAGCGGTTCGGAAGACCATCCGTGAGCTGCGCTATAACCTCGGCGAAGCTTATCAGGACGCTGATCGGCACATAGAAGCACATCAGATTTTCAGCGAGCTCTATGCCGCGGATGTCGCCGATGGCGTCAAAGAAAATGACCAGCGCTTCGCCGTTCGGCTGTTCGCTTCCTGCCAAGCTTTGGGGATGCACGATGAGATGCGGCGCATTGTAGAGGACCTGGAACACCGCCCCCGGACGCCCCTTGTCGACTTTCTAAGAGCGCAGCTGTTGATCGTGGAGAAACGCTATCCGGAAGCGCTGGCCGTGTTCGAAGGAGCGATGGAAGCGGACCTGGTTCGGCCAGGAGTCTTCCTTCAAACCGCCGATCTATATCTTCGCCAGGGCCGCTCGCGCGAGGCGCAGCAGATCTACGAAAGGGCGCTGGCAATTGATCCTGATAACGCGTTTGCACACATTGGTTTATGCCGCGTGGCTCTGCGGCAAAGGAAGTTCAGCGTTGCCGCGCACTCTGCGCTCGATGCGCTGCACAGGATTCATCACTATCCTCTTGCTCATTTTCTGCTGGGGCGCGCATTAGCTGGAATGCAGGAATACCAGCGTGCGGCCGATGCGTTCC
Source organism: Bryobacterales bacterium (assembly GCA_963772905.1). Classification (GTDB taxonomy): domain Bacteria; phylum Acidobacteriota; class Terriglobia; order Bryobacterales; family Bryobacteraceae; genus Palsa-89. The sequence goes on from CAVYZD010000005.1 coordinate 622,703, forward strand.
GCGCGGCAATTTCCTTCAATCCGAATTTTCCGCAAGCGCACCTGCGGCTTGCCAGGATACTGGAGAAGCACCTGAACGATACCGGGTCTGCCTCCGGGCATCGGCGTCTGGCGCGGCACATGAGAAGCCGCAAGACATCGCACAATTTGTCGCAACCGCCGGCTGAGACAGCAGAAAGTGTTTTCACACTGCCTGAAATATCCGCCTCCCCGATGCCGTCAGTCGAAGAATCCGTCATCGTCGCGACGGGTTTACCCCGCTCGGGTACATCGATGCTCATGCAAATGTTGGCTGCGGGTGGAATGAGCGTCCTCTCGGACGGGTTACGCCAAGCGGATGAAGACAATCCTCGCGGCTATCTTGAATTTGAGCCCGTAAAGAATCTGCTGAAGGACTCGAAGTGGCTTTTTGAAATACGGGGAAGAGCTGTCAAGATTGTCGCCCCGCTGCTCACCGCTTTGCCGCCCGGTCTGCCCTGCCGCGTGATCCTCTGCGAACGCGATCTCGAAGAGGTGCTCGATTCCCAAGACCGGATGCTCCAACGCCGGAATCGGCCGGTCTCCACACCGGAACGCCGGCAATTGCTGAAGGACGAATACGTGCGCACGCTTGGCCGCGTGAAAGCGATGCTGATACGGCGCCCCGACACGCAACTGCTGGTGATCGAACACAGCGCGGTGGCTTCCGGTCCGCTCGTCGCTGCCGGGAGCATCAACAAGCTTCTTGGCGGCGGACTCGATATAGGAAAGATGGCGGCCGCGGTCGACCCCGCTCTCTATCGCAAGCATGCGGTCATTTCGCGTTACGCTCACCTCTAACGAGGTTGCGGAGAGCTTTGCGCCGGCTTGCGTCTACAATGAAAGTAAATGGCACAATCGAATAGCTTTGGTGCTGCTTCGACACTGACGGTCGGGGGCAGCCAATACAAGTACTATGCGCTTGAAGCGCTGCAGAAGCGCGGCGCGAACATTTCCCGTATTCCCTACTCCATCAAGATTCTGCTCGAAAATCTGCTGCGCACCGAAAATGGCGCGACGGTGAAGGCGTCCGACATCGATTACGTGGCGGCGTGGAAGATCGGCGCGCCTGCGAAAGAGATCAACTTCAGCCCGGCGCGCGTGCTGCTGCAGGATTTCACCGGCGTTCCCTGCGTGGTGGATCTGGCGGCGATGCGCGATGCGCTGCGCGAGATGGGGGCCGATCCCAAACGAGCGAATCCGCTGATTCCGGCGGATCTCGTGATCGATCACTCGGTGCAAGTGGATCAGTTCGGGTCAACGGGCGCGTTCGAGTTCAACGCGCTGCTCGAATTCCAGCGCAATCAGGAGCGCTATGCGTTCCTGCGCTGGGGTCAAAAGGCATTCCAGGATTTTCGAGTGGTGCCGCCCGATACCGGCATCGTGCACCAGGTGAATCTCGAATATTTAGCGCCGGTGGTGTTCACCGATCGCAAACAATCGCCCGTGCTCGCATATCCTGACACGCTGGTCGGCACCGATTCACATACCACGATGATCAATGGCCTGGGCGTGGTCGGCTGGGGCGTGGGCGGAATCGAAGCCGAAGCGTGCATGCTCGGCCAGCCGATATCGATGCTGCTGCCGGAAGTGGTCGGGTTCAAGCTGAATGGCCGGCTCGCCGAAGGCTGCACAGCGACCGATTTGGTGCTCACCGTCACACAGATGCTGCGCAAGAAGGGCGTGGTCGGAAAATTCGTCGAGTTTTATGGACCGGGCGTGGCCGCGTTACCGCTGGCGGATCGCGCGACCATCGGCAACATGGCGCCCGAGTATGGCGCGACCATCGGCTTCTTCCCCATCGATCATCAGACGCTGGATTATCTGCGGCTTTCGAATCGCTCGGCGGAACAGATCGCGCTGGTGGAAGCGTACGCTAAAGCGCAAGGGCTGTTCCTCACGCCCGAGTCGGCGGATCCGGAATATTCCGACACGCTGGAACTCGATCTGGGGGCGGTGGTTCCGTCGATGGCCGGGCCCAAGCGGCCGCAGGATCGCATCAATCTTCCGGATGTGAAGAAGAATTTTCTGGATACGCTGAACGCGGCACAAAAGTCGGCTGAAGTGGCTACGAATGGCTCGAAGTCGACCATTCAAGATGGCTCGGTTGTGATCGCCGCGATCACGAGTTGCACCAACACGTCGAATCCTTCGGTGATGATCGCCGCCGGGCTGTTGGCGAAGAAAGCCGTCGAGAAGGGGCTCAAGATCAAGCCCTGGGTGAAGTCGAGTCTCGCGCCCGGATCGAAAGTTGTGACCGAGTATTTGAACGACGCGGGCCTGACGCCGTATCTCGAAAAACTGCAATTCAATCTGGTGGGCTATGGCTGCACGACGTGCATCGGCAACAGCGGACCGCTGCCCGAGCCTGTTGCCGAGGCGGTGCAGAAAGGAAAGCTGACCGTGGCGGCGGTGCTGAGCGGCAACCGCAACTTCGAAGGCCGCATCAATGCGCTGGTGCGGGCGAACTATCTGGCGTCGCCGCCGCTGGTGGTGGCGTACGCGCTCGCCGGGCGCGTCGATATCGATCTGCAAAACGAACCCATCGGATCGGACCAGAACGGCCAAGGCGTCTACCTCAAGGACATTTGGCCGACATCGGAAGAAGTCCAATCGGCCGTGAAGCGTTCGGTGCGCGCCGAAATGTTCCAGAAAGAATACTCGGAGGTGTTCCAAGGCGACGCGCGCTGGAACTCGGTGAAGGTTCCCACCGGCGATCTGTACGATTGGTCCGATCAATCCACCTACATCCGCAAGCCGCCGTACTTCGAAAACATGGTGGATCCCAAGACTTCAGTGCAGGATCTGGCCGGTCTCCGGGTGCTCGCGATGCTGGGAGATTCGGTGACCACCGATCACATTTCGCCCGCCGGAAACATTCCGGCCGACAGTCCCGCGGGGAAATTCCTGATCGAACACGGGGTGAAACCGGGGGATTTCAATTCGTACGGCGCGCGCCGGGGCAATCACGAGGTGATGGTGCGCGGGACGCTGGCCAATATCCGGCTGCGCAATCAGCTGGCGCCTGGAACCGAAGGCGGTTGGACCACGCACGTGCCCTCGGGCGAGAAGATGTTCATCTACGACGCGTCGGTGAAGTATCAAAAAGAAGGCACGCCGCTGCTGATTATCGCGGGCAAGGAATATGGCTCGGGCTCGTCACGCGATTGGGCGGCGAAGGGTACGCTCCTGCTGGGCGTGCGCGCTGTAATCGCGGAAAGCTTCGAGCGCATTCATCGCTCGAATTTGGTAGGGATGGGCGTGCTGCCGATGCAGTTTCTGCCGGGGGAGAATCGCGAGTCGCTGGGGTTGACGGGCTTTGAAAAATATACCATCACCGGCATTCCCGAAGCTGTCGCGAACGGTGCGAGGGCGCGCGTGTGGGCCAAGGACGACTCAGGCGAAAGGACGTTTGAAGTTGTAGTGCGCATCGACACGCCGCAGGAAGCCGAGTACTATCGCAACGGCGGAATTCTGCCGTACGTGGTGCGGCAACTAGCAGGGAAGAACTAATCCAGAACGCGGACGAACTCGGCCAGGATGCGGTATTTTTCCTCCTCGGGTTCGAGGGACCAGTCGGGATACTCGCGGTTCAGCGATTCCAGCTTGATCGTCTTCTGTCCTGTCGACAAGTCGCTGTGGTACCGTTTCACCGCGTAGCGGTTGTTGCCCGCCGCGTCGAGCTGCTCGGCCAGCACCAACCGGCCGGTGCGCGATCCCACCACGCCGTACCGAAAAACGCACAGCGATCCGTCGGGAATCAGCGGCTCCATGGAATGCCCGGCGATTTCAGCCACGAACATGTCGGGAGTCAGGCGCAGGTTTTCGGGCGCCTCGATCCAGCCCTCTTCGGCTATTTCCTGGTTTTCGAGAGCTATCCCCGCCGCCGCGCGCAGCGAGTATTTCGGAAGATGAGTGCGAAACTCGAGCACGTTGCTTTGGATATTCTTGCGATATAGCCGGTCCACAGCGCGGTCGAAATCGTCTACCGGCACTTCTTCGCGCTCGGTGATGCGAATGGCGTTCGAGAGGTTGGATTCCAGATACTCGAACAGTTTCTCCGCCCCCATCTCCCGGGCTTTTTGGTCAAGATCGCTCGCCAAGGCTTCGAGCACGTCCAGATCCTCTTCAACGAGCGATTCCAAATCCCTGCGGATGCGCAAGCGCAAGGAATCGGTTTCCGGATCTTGGAGCAGAATCCCCAGGTTCACCAAACCATGGTCGGGCGTGTCCACCTGAACCATGGAGTACCGGCCCATCCGGGTTTGGAGAGTCGCCGAAGTTGACATAGGGCTAACTAGAGCTTATCGGCGATTACGGCGCAAACGGATAATAGCCCTTCCTGGCGCGCACCTTCACGTTCGCCAGATTCACCTTCACTTCGATGTTCCGGAACTGCTTCTTGGCGTCGCTCGCGTTGGGAACATAGCGGATGATGTATTGCGTGGTCACTTCGCCGACCACAGCCTCCACGGCGCGGTACATTCCATTGGCGAGCTCGGCGGCGTACTGGCCGGTGCCCACCTTCAGCGCATAATTGCCTTCGTCGGACGGCGTGGAAAGGAATCCGGCGACATCTTTGTAAACGCCCTCGAGCGGATATTCGACGCGCCCCCCGGTCTCCTCGGCCAGCCGCACCAGGTTCTTGGAGTCGTCGTTCGCGAAGCCGAAAGCCACGGTGCTGACGCCGTAAATCGTCACCAGGTTGCGCTGCGCGATTTCGAGCGCCTCGTCCAGCGTCTTCTTGCTGGCGTTGTCGTGCCCGTCGCCGATGATCACCAGGATGCGGCGGGGCTCGATCGGTTCGCCCTGAATGAGTTTCCGGCTGGTGCAGGCCATGTAAATGGAGTCGTAGAGCGCCGCGCCGCCAGAGGGCTTCAGCTTTTGGAGCTTTTGCACCATGGGTTCGGGATCGGTGCCGGTGTCGAGCAGCAAATCCGCAGTATTGGAATAGCCGATCAGATAGCCGCTGAATTTCGGGTTATCGCCCGGGATCAGATTTTGCACCAGCTCGACGGCAGCGTCCTGGTAGTTCTTCCAATGCAGGCGGCTGGAGTTGCTCAGATCCACCAGAAATCCGACCACCACGGGCTGGCTGCGCTCGCGCGTGAAGAATTGGATCTCTTGGGGTTTGCCCTCGTCGAGGACGGTGAAATCATTCTGATCCAAATCCGAGACGAAGCGGCCCTTGTCGTCGGTGACCGTGACCGGAACGATGACTTCGTTGACCTGTACTTGAATGGGGGGCGGGGCGGGGGGCTGGCTATTGGCCGCCGGGTCCGGTTTCTCTGCAATAGGCGCAGGAGCCTGCCCAAGGAGAGAAATCGCGACTAGGGAAAAAAGCGCGAACCGCAGTTGCATGTTTGCCTTGCTCTGATTATAGAGCAGAAGCGGGAGAGCAGCCAGGGGCGGCTAAAGTGGCGGATGACTATAACTCGCTTGTAACGTTAACGATCTTCGATTAAACTTGTAAACGTTTGAAGAAAACCCGCACCGGGGGCCGGCTGGTGAGAACTCATCGAAGCGGCCGGTTCCGGTGCGGTCAAGGATCTAGCGTCGGCACGTCTGGCCGGAAACTAACTTTCAGCTCCATCCTGGCGAGGCCCGCGTCCTGCTATCCCCGCCACGAGCGCCAGCGCCGCCGAAACCATTCCGAAATGGAGACGGATCGGTTTCATGCGTCAACGAAGCGACCCAAAAAAATCCCTCTGTTGCAACTCGCCGATCAGAGCCGAAAGCGGTTGCAAATCTCTTAAGCACCTGGTTCCCGCAAGCACGCCGTTCACCAGCCCGCTCATGACCCCTTTCCCACGCGTTGCAAGCAGAGGGCAGGTTTCAAAGGTCACTTCATCAATTCGGAGAGTGGAATGGCACGCGATGCGCCACTGTTTTTTCTTTTGTTTTCAATCGCCTCCTGCTATTGCTTGAGACTCCCGGCTGCTAGGCGTGTGTCAGTGTGACACAATGTAGAGCTTGGGGAATGGGATGGGCCGATGCGGATTTTTGTTGTTGCCAGCCTGCTGACAATCCCCCTCCTGGGTCCGTCCCTGCTCAGCCAGACAGACGAGGAGTTCCGCGTCTACACCGAGCACCCCCGGCTGATCCTCACCACGCAGCGCCTGCGGTTGCTGAAGCGCGAGCGCGAGCGCGAATCCCAGCGCTGGCGGCAGTTCGAGTTGCTGGTCAAGGGCTCGGCCAGCTTACCCGAACCGGGCTTTGCGCCGGCACTTTATTATGCGGTCTCGGGCGATACCGCCGCCGGCAAGCGCGCGGTCGAATGGGCGCTTGGGCCTTCTGGCAACGATCTCAGGCAACTTGCCTTGGTGTACGACTGGTGCCAGGCAGTCCTGAGCGCGCAGCAATCCGCGGCGTTGGCCGCGAAGATCCGCCAGACGATTACAAATCAGACCGCGAACGCCCTATCGGCGCAGCGCGATCGCATCCTGGCGCTCATCGCCATTGCAGATGACGGCGGCCACGCCGAGGAAGCTCCCCTCGAACAAGCGCTGCGGCAATGGTGGCGGGGGCAATACGCGCCAACGCTCGCAGACGGGCGCACCACGCCGCAGTTGCCCGATACATACGCGTTGCTTGAAATCCTGCACGCCATTCGCGACAATTTGAAGATTGACTTGCGCGACGCCGCACCCGGCTACTTCGCGCACCTGCCGAATCTTCTTATCATCGGCAACTATCCGGCGCCATACCGGGCGCCCGAAAACGAAATTCGGATTCCGATGTACTTGGGCAGCACGGATTCAGGCAAAACCCAGCCTGATTTGACTCGGGCCGCGCTGGCACGGGCGGCGGGCCTCAGCATGGTGGCGTACGACACCAACGGATTGGAGAATCAATTCCTGCAGGGTTGGCTGATTCAGGATCGTTATTCTCTGATGACCCCGTTCGGCGCGCCGTATGAGTTCCTATGGGCTAATCCGTACCAGCCGGGACTCAGCTACTACCAGCTCCCGTTGGTTTTTCACGACGAGAACTCGGGAACTTTGTTCGTCCGGTCGTCATGGGACGAAGACGCCGATTGGTTCGGGCTGTACGGGAAAGAAGTGCAGTTATTCCACGATGGGAAGATCACGGTGGTGGATCAAACGACGGCGGCGTCGACGGCGCCCAAGCCGTTGCTGATCGGAGAAACGAGTATTATATTCGGACCCGCGCCGGTCCGATTTTCAATGGAAGGCGGGACGGTGTTAGTGATCGGATTGAAGCCCCGCCGGCCGTATTTGGTTGAGACTGACGATGAGGAAATGCGAGAAATGGCAACCGACCCCTCCGGGACTCTGGTTCTCGAATATCCCTCCAGTCGCACGGCCGGCGTACGTATTCACAGCGGAACAGAGGAAAGCGAGGGGAATCGTGGTAAAGGCGGAGCGTGATTTTTTGTTGTTGTATATGGCGGCGAGCCGGGAACGGCTGCTCAGTACGGTGAACGGATTGAACAAGGCGCAGACGCGCTTTCGTCCGTCCAGGGACCGCTGGTCGGTGGCCGATTGCGTGGAGCATGTCACAATCGTCGAGAAGGCCGTGCTGACGAAGATTCAGAGCATGCTGCTCTCGCCGCCTCAGCCGGAGCCAACTGCCGCCACGCCTGACGATGCGATTCTGCGCTGCGTCTCCAACCGGTCGCCGCGTTGTGCGGCTCCGGTAGAGATGATGCCGAGAAGACGCTGGACCGACGTTGGCGCGCTGCTACGGCAGTTTGAAGCCGCTCGGGAGCGCAGCTTGCGTTTTGTGGCCGTCACGCAAAGCGATCTACGGGCGCATTTCTTTCCCCATCCCGAATTGGGTGAATTGGATTGCTACCAATGGCTGCTGTTTCTGGGTGCGCACTCGGAGCGGCATGCGCGACAGGCAGATGATGTCGTGGCCGATTCGGGGTTTTCGCAGGTGGCGGATTCGGCTGCGGGATAGCCGCTACTTGATGTCCAGAACCTCTTTTTCCTTGCTCTTGACGGCCTGATCCAGCTTGGCGATGTAGCCGTCCGTGAGCTTCTGGATCTCGTCGTGCGCGCGGCGATCCTCGTCCTCGCTGATCAGCTTATCCTTCAAAAGCTTCTTGATGTGCTCGTTGCTGTCGCGCCGGACGTTGCGCAGCGCCACGCGATGGTCCTCGGCGATATGGTGCACCTTCTTGACCAGTTCCTTGCGGCGCTCCTCGGTGAGCGATGGGATGGGCACTCGAATGATCTTGCCGTCGTTGGAAGGATTCAATCCCAGATCGGCCGCGCGGATGGCCTTTTCGATGGCCCCGATTTGCGACATATCAAAGGGCTGCACGGTGATCATGGTTGCGTCGGGCACGTGCAGCGTCGCCAACTGGTTGAGCGGCATGGGCGTTCCATAAGCCTCGGCACGCACGTTGTCGAGGAGGCCCATGGAAGCGCGTCCGGTGCGCACGCCCGCCATTTCGTGTTGCAGATCCGACAGCACCTTGTCCATGCGGGACTTGGCCTGGGTATCGACGTCTTTCACGCTCTGAAAATTGTGAGCGGCTGGAGTGGTTGTAGTGGGTTCGTTTTTCATAGCGGCCTAGTGGATAAGCGTCCCGATGGGCTCGCCCATCGACATACGCATTATATTGCCGAACACGTTCAAGTTGAAAACCAGGATCGGAAGCTGATTGTCGCGGCACATGGCCACGGCGGAGGCATCCAGCACTTTGAGCGCTTTCGCCAGCACTTCGTGGTAGCTGACTTCCGGGTACAGCACGGCGTCGGAGTGCCGCAACGGATCTTTGTCGTAAACGCCGTCCACGCGGGTGCCCTTGGCGATGACGTCGGCGTGGATTTCGAGCGCGCGCAGGGTAGCAGCGGTGTCGGTGGAGAAATACGGATTCGACGTGCCGGCCGCGAAAATCACGATACGGCCTTTTTCAAGATGGCGAATGGCCCGGCGGCGGATGTAGGGCTCGGCAACCTGGTGAATCTGGATGGCGGTCATCACGCGGGTGGGCACGCCGGTTTTTTCGAGCGCGTCCTGCAACGCCAGCGCATTGATGACGGTGGCCAGCATTCCCATGTGGTCCGCCGCGACGCGATCCATGTTCATGGCCGCCGCGGCGACGCCCCGAAAGAAATTGCCGCCGCCCACCACCAGGCCGATCTGGACGCCGGTGCGCGCCACCTCCGCGATCTCTTCCGAGAGGCTTTTCACCCGCGCCGGATCAATGCCGAAAGCGCTCCCACCGGCCAAAACCTCGCCGCTCAATTTGAGAACGATGCGCTGGTATTTAGGCATGGGCGCGACGGCGGCCAGCCTAGGCCTTGGGCGCCGAATGTTCCGCCGTCTCTTCGATGAGCGCCGCTTCCCCAACTTTGAAGCGAACGAAACGGGATACCGACACATTCTCGCCCAGCTTCGCGATGGCGGACTTGATCAGGTCGCCGACGGTGGTAGCGTTGTCGCGAATGAAAGGCTGCTCGTAGAGACAAATCTCTTCGTAGAACTTCGCCATGCGGCCCTCGGCGATCTTGTCCACCATCTTCTCGGGCTTGCCTTCCTGCAATGCGCGGGCGCGCTGGATATCGCGCTCTTTGTCCAGCACGTCTTGCGTCACGTCTTCCTTGCGGATGAATTGCGGATCGGCCGCAGCCACCTGCATGGCGAGATCCTTCACCAGTTGCTGAAAATCGTCGGTGCGCGCGACGAAATCGGACTCGCAGTTCACCTCAACCAACACGCCCAACTGCGAACCGGGATGAATGTAGCTGCCGATGATGCCCTGCCGCGTGGTGCGCGTGGCCTTGCTTCCGGCCTTGGTGATGCCGGCCTTGCGCAGAATGATCTCGGCTTCCGGGAGGTTGCCCTTGGCTTCGGTGAGCGCCTTCTTGCACTCCATCATGCCCGCGCCGGTGCGGTCGCGGAGTTCCTTGACTAGTTTCGCGCTGATTTCCATGGTTTCATTCATTTCATTTCACACTTATATTTGTACTTCTGGCGAAGCGGGCGGTATCGCCGCTGTCTATTCTACCGTGTGCGAGCTGGTGCCGACTTCTTCGCCAGCTTCGGTTCCCGGGCCCTTGCGAGGCAGGGACATGGACGGCAGATCCTCGTCGGACAGCCCTTCCGACATGAGCTGATCGAGCTGCTGCGGATCGAACTGCGTGTACTCGAGAATCTCCTCGGTGGGAGTTTCGTCGGTGACGATCTTCTCGGCGGCGAAATCCTGCTCGGTGGCCAGCGCCCGCCCTTCGATCACCGCGTCGGCGACCTTGGTTGTAAACAACCGGATGGCGCGCAGCGCGTCGTCATTGCCTGGAATCACGTGATCCACTTCGTCGGGGTCGCAATTGGTATCGACAACCGCGACCACCGGAATGCCCAGCCGCCGCGCTTCCTTCACCGCGATGGCTTCTTTGTTGGAATCCACCACGAAAATCACGTCGGGCAGGCCCTGCATGTCCTTGATGCCGGCCAGGTTCTGCTGGAGATGTTTGCGCTCGCGCTCCAACCGGCTGGCTTCCTTTTTGACGCGGCCCTCGTACCCCGCGCCCTCGGCCGCCATCACGTCCAGTTCTTTGAGCCGCTTGATGGACTTTTGCACGGTGAGCATGTTGGTGAGCAATCCGCCCAGCCAGCGTTGGTTGACGTAGTATTGGCTGCAGCGCGTGGCCTCTTCGGCGATGGCCTCCTGCGCCTGGCGTTTGGTGCCTACAAAGAGCACGGTTTTGCCTTGCGCGGCGGCTTCGGCCACATAGCGCATGGCGTCCTTGAACAGCTTCAGGGTCTTTTGGAGATCGATGATGTAGATGCCGTTACGTTCGCCAAAGATGTATTCCTTCATCTTCGGATTCCAGCGCTTGGTCTGGTGCCCGAAGTGAACGCCTGCTTCGAGCAATTCCTTCATTGAGATTGATGGCAAAAATGCCTCCTTGTTCCTGGGTTACTGGTTTCGCCCGATCGCGATCGGCACACACGGCCCAAAGCGGAATTTGTGTGCGCCCCTCGAAAATCGGACGTGATGCTGTCGCGCCGCCGCGCGGCTACGCTTAGCGCTTCGAGAACTGGAACCGCTTGCGCGCGCCCTTTTGACCGTACTTCTTGCGCTCGCGAGAACGCGGGTCGCGGCTCAGCAGCCCGAGCTGCTTCAACTTCGGACGAAGCTCGGCATTGAATTCGAGCAATGCGCGGGCAATTCCCAGCCGCGCCGCGCCGGCCTGACCGTTGGGTCCGCCGCCATCCGCCAAAATAATGATGTCGAACTTGTCGGCCATTTCGGCCGCGAGCAGAGGCTGGCGCACCAAAGCGCGCGCTGCGTCGTTCACGAAATAACTTTCGAACGAACGCCCGTTGACGGTAATCTGGCCTTTACCCGATCGCAAGAAGATGCGAGCAACCGCGGTTTTGCGGCGGCCTGTTCCTAGATGCTGTATTAATGCTGCCACTCAGATACCTTTCTTGCTGGATGCTGCTGGGTTGAAAGCTGAGGGCTGCGGGCGAGACATTCTGAACATTACAACTTGGCGAGCGCCACCGGCTGTTGCGCCTGGTGGGGATGCTTGTCCCCGGCATAAACCTTCAACTTGCGGTACATTTGCTTTCCGAGCTTGGTCTTCGGGAGCATTCCCGCGATTGCGTGCTCGATCATTTTCTGGGGGCGCGTGGCGCGCATTTGCACGGCGCCGATTTCGGTGAGGCCGCCCGGATATCCCGAGTGGCGGCGATACAGTTTCTGCTCTTCCTTGCGGCCGGTCAGCTTGATTTTGGCCGCGTTGATCACGATGACGTGATCGCCCGTGTCGAGGAAGGTGGTGTAGGTGGGCTTGTGCTTGCCCATCAGGATCATGGCCGCGGAGCTGGCAACCCGGCCGAGCACTTGATCGGCGGCGTCGACAACGTGCCATTGGCGCACGATTTCCCCCGGGGACGGAATGTGAGTTTTCATAAAGACAGACCTGCTCTAACGAGACCAGTGGTCAATTCAGATTAGCGGATGGGGGGAGGGGGTGTCAAACGGGGAGGTGATGTCTTCCTAAGAACACACTACCAACGGGGAGGCTAGTGCGCTAAATCTGTGTCCGTGTGGTCTGGCTCCGGCAACATGTGTACCTGCAACTCCGACAGCTCCTCGGGATAGAAGAGACCCCGGACCTGATGCCCTCTCCGTTCTGCCTTATCGGTTAATGGCCGCAGATGAATGGCCCCACAGATCAGCAGTGCCGTATCACCGGCACTCTTATTCTCTATTTTTGTCAGCCAAGATTCTTCCCTGACTCCGTCCGCGTAGGGGGCGTATATGGCGATCTCATCGTTAAGAGGAAAGTTGTCCGCCCTGTATTGAGCCCGCCGATAAGACAAAGAGCCAATGCCCGCATCGTTGCGCTCTTGGCACGACATGTCAATTTCGATCCAGGGAACCCCTTTTGACGCTGCTACCTGACCGCCTATGCCTGTTGGAAGGTATTCTTCACCAATAAGCGTGACGCATTCAACTTCAATCAGCGCTTCTATCCTCTGTTTAAGGCCTTCATCGCCTCGTTGAAGAATGTGGTCAGTGCCAAGAATGATCAGTCTCATGGATGAAGTCCACCGTTTCCGCTTCCGTGCTTTTGACGTTTGCCCTAGCTAGAGCGTGGATCACGTGTGGACCGTTGCGGAACTCCTCGCAATAGGCCTCAACGCCCATCCTCGCGATCTTTCTGAGCGATATATTCAGTTATCGCGCTCCCCGCATGGTTGATCGAGTTCATTGCTTCGACCACCCGTTCCCTCACTTCGGTTATCAAATAGGAAAAGGTACGCTTGTGTCCATCATGTTCATCATATGAAAATGTGCCCATGCCATTCTTCATCAAGAGCGAATTGGCCTGGGAGATCATATCGTAGGCCGTGTTCAATGTATCCAGTTGCTCTTTGTAGGTCATGTCCGGGCATTCTACCAGGGACACAGATTTAGCGCACCACCAACGGGAGGCTGTGGGGGCAGTTGAGGGCGTCGGTGGTAGCTATGACAGTTAGGAGTCCGTCGGTTTGCGATCAGGGAATCTCCCGCAATAGTCTCTCGGTCGCTTGGTCGATTTCGGCTACGCGACGCGCACAACCGTAATTGTCGCCCGTCGGTTCTGGGCGCCGACCGTTAATCCACATCTCTCGTATCGCGTGGACCATGTTGTGTAGAAAGCACAGAAGCTTATCTATGTCGGCCTTCTGGGTTCGACTATATAGGTCGGCGATCAAAGCCTCATCCTTGAGAATAATGTGTGCCATCTGATCGCGGATCGGTCTGTATATCGACTCGAATTTAGCCTTATGCGGAGCAAGTGACCTCTTCAGCAGCCTTAACTCTTGGGGCGTTGGCTCCCATGCATTCTGAATGTACTCGTCCAACATTCCCGCCTCCCACGGTGGACCGGGAAGCGCGATCTTTCTAGCCCGGAGCGCCGCACGCTGGAAGAATTTGGGATGGGCTGTGGTCGCGTTCAGCACCTGATGAATGGAGTGAACATTAGCATTGTGATCAAGAATACGAGCGAGCACGATGAACATTGTCGTCTGCAAGCTCATCGAGTTGATCCGCCAAAACTCGGCGTGCCTGTTCATCCTTAGTGCGACGTCCGCGTCCGCAGCGGCAACTCGGTGGATCGTGCGGTGCGTGTAACAGCTGACCATCGCCGCATTGAGTTCGTTACGGATGATCTCGAGATCGCGCCAGTAACTTTCTTCCGTTAATGGGGCGTACCGGTTCCCAGCGTTCACGCGAACTCAACTCATTCGGCTAGCCTGGCTGTCAGAGCAGGAGACAATTCTATTTTCTCTCGGCAGTTTGGCTCCCAGATGCTCGCCACGGTAGTTCATCGTAAGCGGCCATTTCAGGCCGATCCCAATCCTCAATAAACGAAGCCAAGCGGTGGCGCAGGTCAGCCGCCTGGGACTCGTCGATCCCTCGTTCGCGAAGATCGAGGCTTGTCCATATTTGTAGTATCCCGCGCTGCGCGCCCCTTCGTCCAGAAAGCCTGGCCTACTGTTTCCCGAGATGACTCCGGTCCTTCTCGTTATCACAGGAATCCTCAAAGATATCCGCGTCGGCCATTAGATAATGCGGGATCTTTACGGTAAAAGGCTTGGTGTACATCTCGGGATCGTCGAACGTCATTTCTACATCCAGGTGCCCGAAGTCGCGGCGGCGGAAGCGTTCCGTGACGTGCAGGCCTTCGCTGTGGGGGTGCCCCATCGCGTCGAGCGTGGTTTTGTCGTTGAAGCCGGCGCTCTCCACCACCAGCGTGTCGCGCTCCCAATGTCCGGCCGAGTAGCCCATGTAGGCCGGCAGGTTGACCTCCTTGGGAAGATCGCGGCCGTCGGTGTAGATTTGGCGGTGCAGATTCTGGACCTCGTACAGGATCATCGTCAGCCGGGGCGCCTGCACGATCTTGATCGGTTCGGAGAGGAGGCCGGCGAGCGGAAATCCAAAAACGCCGGTGCAAACGTCCGCGGGGTTGCGGGCGGCGGCGCTGCGGCGCAGGATCTCGACGGCTTGTGGACGGAGGATCGCTTCTTCGGGCTTGTGGTCGATCAAGATATCGAAAGCGTATTTGTGCTGAGTGCCGATTTCCATGCCGGGCGGGGCGAGTGTGATCTCGGAATCGAAGCGAGTGCCGAACAGGCGCCTCACTTCCGCGATGGTAGTTTTCTCGTGCATCCAGACGCCGGAGAGATCGGGCTTGCCGTCAGCGGTGTGCGGCGCGGGGGCGGTGAGGTCGGGCTTGCCGTCGGCGGTGCGGGGCGTGCCTGGCGCAGGATAGTTCAGCCATTGCGCGTGGGCGACAGCGCAGAGGAACGCAGCGAGGACGATCAGCCTCATGTCGCCAGCGCTCGCCGCAGGTAGCCCGCGACGTCGTTCACAAAGCGATGCACCGACACCTCCGCGATGCGGTAGCCGACCACTGCGTCCAGCGCCTTGCCCACCATGCCGAGCGGCGGTTCGTAGAGGCCGGCGAAATCCAGTTGCGTTTCGCTCGCGGTCAAGGGATAGATCGACAGTTCCGCCTTCATCAATGGGAACAGGCCCGGCATCTTCGCGGCTTGCCATTCGAGTTGCAACCGCGTAACGGGCGCTGACATTTCGGGAGTCTGCTCCTCGACACTCTTGACCGAGATCACGATGTCGGCCTCAAGCGCGATCCCGCTAATGTCGACGCGCAGTTCCGAGGCGATGGATTGTGCTCGCGATGTCGCGGCCTTAGTGGCGGCCTGGAATATCGCCGGCGCGTCCTTCCTTAACGCATCGCGCACCTGCGCATAGGGATGATTCACGTAGTCGTAGCAGCGAACTTCACGGCCCTTGCTCATCGGGATCGCGCCATCCGGCGGCTGTGCCAGCATTCAACGAACAGTTTCATATTGAGATCGTATCCGATTTGTGGCTCGGCACGCGAAATAAGGCCTAGCTTTGGGGTCGAGCGTTCGCACGACGCATCAGGACGTACCCGTTCAGCGGCGGGCAGGCGGACGCGCGATAGTTCGCCTGGATCCAGCTTTCGAGCTGCGGGAAGTGCGGATCGAAACCCTTGGCCGCTGGAAACACCCGTTCGAATTCGGCGCGGTCCAGCGCCATGTAGAGCACCCACTCGGGCGGCCGTGCTTCGAGTTCCGAGAGAGCTAGCCGGGCGTCTGCGGCGGTCATCAATCCGGGCGCGAGATACGAGTAGCGCGTTGGATTCTCAGCCTGCGTGACGAAGTAGAGCAGCGGCTTGTAGGGATAGACGAACAGCGATTGATGAGGGCGAACGGTTGCGAGCAACTCCTGGACCAGCGGTGCTTCCTCGGCGGCGGCTCGAACATCACCCACGGGAGTGTGCAGCGTTTTGAAAGTGCGGGGAAGTTGAACCTGCATCAGAAACGCGGAGGCAAACACGGCCATGGCGAGGGTGAGCCATAGGCGCGGGGGCGCCGGCAGCAGGCGATAGATCACGATCCCGGCGACGGCGTACGGCAGGGCCGCGATGTAGGCCAGGTGGGCGACATCCGACCGCGGATGTGTCGATGCGACGAGCGCAATTATGCAAAGCAACAGGTAGAGCAGGATCGATTCGCGCCGCCGGAACCACAACAGGGCGCCACCGGCGAGCGCTGCCATTGGAAGGATCGCGGGAAGGGCGAGGCAAAATACAATCCCGATGCGAACCGGGAGTTCCCAAAAGCCCGCGTCTTGGAACAGCGCGGTCCAGCCGCCGATGATGCTTCCGTAAGGCATCACGTTCACCGCGGCGTAGTTGCGCGAAAGCCAGCCCAATTGCGCGAGGAAGGCCGGGAAGGTTCCGTTGATCCAGAGCGCGGCGATGGCCAACGTCCCGGCAATGGCGATCCCGGCGGCGTACCACAACGATCGCCTGCCTAACCAAATCAATGTTGCGATCGCGACCAGCGCCACCGAGGGCGTAGCCAGTGCCGCGCACGCGATCAGGAATCCGGATGCGGCGAGCGCCCATCGCCTCGATCTCGCCACGCAAATCGCGATCGAGGCCAGCGCGAACGCACTGCTATCCCAACGATGTTGCGCGGTGAGCAGGCGCGGATCGGCGGTCTGAAAAGCGATAAACAGAAGCGCAGTCATGACGGCCGTGGCGCGCGAGGCAAAGCGCTCCACCAGCCAGTAAATCAGGGCGCACTCGATCGCGACATAGAAGAGAACGAGCACGCGGCCTGCTAACAGAGTAATCCCGAACAAACGAAACGCCAGCGCCTGCATCCAGAAGCTGCCCGGGCTCATGTAGCCGAAGAAGTCGAGGTAGGGCTTTTGGCCGTGGAGGATGCGTTCGGCGGCGTCGAAATAGATACCTTCGTCGTTGGTGGCGAGGATGAGGCGATTGCCGAATATCCACCACAGCAAGGCGGCCGCGGCGACAAACAACGCCACCGGCGCGAGACGCCTAGACATTGCGCCAGACACCCAGCACCGACTTTCCGACCGCGCCGAAAAAGAGCCGGTCGATCAAACGCGAGCACGGGACCAGGTAGGTGTCCCAGGTATGGATCTGACCCGCGGTGGGCATGCTTTGGCTGAGCAGCAAACGATTGGCGAGCGAGGCCAGCATTCCGACCGAGTCCAAGTAAATGAGCTTTTCGCGGCGCAGACCGCGGGGCGCAACGGCCTGGAGCGATTCGCGGGTGTAGCGGCGGTAGTGGCCGATGGCCTGGTCGAACGGCGTCAACAGCCAGGGATGGGCGGGCGACAGCACAATCAGGGCGCCGCCGCGGTTCAGGTGCGAGGCTGCCCGGAGCAACTCACCTGCATCGTCTTCAATGTGCTCGAGGACGTCAATGTAAAGGATTGCGTCGAACAGGCGCGACGAATCGAGCATCGAGAGATCGCCCAAAACGAGCTCGCGCCGGCTGGCCGGCTCAATCTGTTCGAGCAGGGATTCGTCCGGTTCCAGGCACGTCCAATGGTCGAAGCGGAGAGACGCAAACTGCCGTGTGTTCGCGCCTAATCCCGCGCCCACTTCGAGCACGGAGCCGCGCAGGTACGGCTGCATGGAGCGGCGCAAGTACGCCTTCCAGTTGTGCGCCTTCTCAAAGATTTCCAGCTCGGAGCCGGCGTATTGATAGGGTGTCAAGGGGGAACACTCGCTCCTGGCGATCGATAAAGTGGTGCGCATCGCGCGACGGTATGAAACTCATATTGGCTCGCGCGCTGATGGTAGTGAACACGAGCAGGAATGCGCCGAATAGCGCTTGCGTCAGCAGCACTAGCGAGACGGCGGCGGTGTACCCCGCCCAGGCTGGAATTGCAAAGTGCATTGCCATGGCGGCGACGGCTGTGCCCGCCAGCACCGCGATCCCCGACAATGCCATCACCAAGAGGCGCGTGCTGACGACATCGCTAAAAACCGAAATCGCGCTCAGGCCGTGGACCAGCAGCGCCACAAAGTTCATCTTCGATTCGCCGTTGATGCGCCGCCCGCGGTCCATGGGGATGGTGCGATGGGGAAGCCGCGCGCGGAACACGGCAGCGGCGTAGTGATTCCAAAGTTCGGAGACCACCACCAGCCGTTCGAGTGCCTGCCACGGCACGATGCTGAAGTTGCCGACGCGCACGCGCACGCCCGTCAGAAGCCAGTGCATCGCGCAGTACAGCCGGTAGCAGAGCTGGAACATGGCATTCTCCATGCGCTTGGCCCGTTCCGCAAAGATGATTGCGCCTCCGGCTTGGCGGCTGAATTCGTCAATCAGTCGGGCCACATCGCGCGGGCGATCTTCGCCATCCCCATCCATCACCACCACGGCGGCGCATGGCACATGCTTATGAATATGAACCAGTCCGACGGCGATGGCGCGCTGATGGCCGAGGTTGCGGCGCAAGTGTAGGATCTGGACGCCGTGCAAGTGCTCGAACGGTTGCGCCAAAAGCCCGGACGCGAGCGCCTCGGTGGAGGCATCGTTCACGATCAGCACTTCGGGGCGCAACGGACAGTCTTCGAGCGCGTGGTCTAACGCGGGAAGCAGTAGCGCGACCGCATTCCAGTCGTTAAAAACCGGGATGAGGATCGCAAGCCGGATTGTGGGGTCTTGCTCCATTCCGCCGGTCAACAGATCGACAGAATCCAATGATTTCTTTATGTTGGGGAATATTTCGCGCTATATTCAGGGCATGCGAACCCTCTCCGGCTTGGTAGCATTGGCGCTGGTGTGTATGGCGCAAACGAGATCGGTGACCGACGCCGAGGTCCAGCGAATCCACCGCTCGATGCTGCTGATCGACACGCACAACGACATCACCAGCCGGACCGTCGACGGCTACGACATCGGCAAGAACAAGAACGACGGCCATACCAACATCACGTCGCTCAAGGAAGGCGGCGTGGGCGCGCAGTTCTTCGCGGTGTACGTGGCGTCGAGCTACGTGAACGGCAATCATTCGGCGAATCGCACGCTCCAGATGATCGACACGGTGCGGCACGACATCGTGGAGCGATACCCGAACGACTTCGTGCTGGCGGGCACGGCCGACGATATCGAGCGCATCCACAAGCAAGGCAAGATCGCGGCGCTGATGGGCATCGAGGGCGGCCACGCGATCGAGGACAGCCTGCGGCTGCTGCGCGATTACTACGACCTCGGCATCCGCTACATGACGCTGACGCACACCAATACGAACAATTGGGCGGATTCGTCGGGCGATGTGGACAAGCCCCAAGTGGAACATCACAACGGGCTGACGCCGTTCGGCAAGCAGGTGGTGCGCGAGATGAACCGGCTGGGGATGATGATCGATATTTCGCACACGGCCGACAAAACGTTTTGGGACGCGTTGGCGGTGAGCACGGCGCCGATCATCGCTTCGCATTCGTCGTGCCGGGCGCTGTGCAACGTGCCGCGCAACATGACGGACGAGATGATCGCGGCGCTCGGGAAGAAGGGCGGCGTGATGCAGATCAATTTCAATTGCGGGTTTTTGTCGGAGAAGTCGGCCGCGGCGTCGAAGACGGTGCAGGACAGTACGATGCCGGGTCAGGCGGGTGAGGACGCAACTATCGCGGAATATCGAAAGAAGGTGCCGCCGGCGACGCTCGAAGACGTGGTGGCGCACATCGATCATGCGGTGAAGGTGGGCGGGATCGACGCGGTGGGGATTGGCAGCGATTTCGATGGCGTGTTCTGCACGCCGGCGGGGCTGGAAGATGTGTCGAAGTTTCCGAATCTGACGCGCGCGCTGCTGGCGAAAGGGTATTCGGAGGCGGACATTCGCAAGATTTATGGAGGGAACACGCTGCGGGTGATGCGGGCGGTGGAGGCGGAGGCGAAGAGGGAGCAGATGGGGGCGGCGGGTCGAAACTAGTCTTCGATGGAGGCGGCTCGACGAGCCGGAGGGCTAATCACCCAAAACCGACGCCACCAGACACCTCTCTATCGGTGAAAAAGGCGACGCCAAAATGACCGCTTGCCGACCGTCTCAGAACCCGCTCCCTGATCAGTGGCCCATTCATTTGTCACGACTTGAAAGTGGTGGGGACCGACTCTCTCTGAAATCCCTTGATTGAGTGGTGCGATAGGCTCCCTTTTGCGGTAGCTCAACTCCAAATCAACCGTCTGGCCAGCACAATCCTGCGGGTAACGGATTCTCAAGACAGCATCCTTTGCGGCAGTGGCAAGAAGAGCAGGTGGGTCAATCTTCGGATTCGGCTTCCACTCCGTGCTGATGATCGCCGGGGTGCCATCCGGGCCGATCTGAAGGTGGAGCAGTACGTCGCCCCACATATTCAACATGCTCGCCGCAGGAGGATAGGCGAGTGTCAAGTCCGGCGTTGAGCATTCTTCGGCCCGGAGAGAGATCGTCGTTGCACTGCACATTGCCAGGCTCAGAAGGAATCGGATGAGAAGTGTCGGCAAGGCTCGAACCCACGTCAAGCCTATCAGACCACGGCAGCAGGATAGTAGCTGTATCTATTTTGGTTGCGGGGGCCCGCAACACGCCAAACGGGCAGCGAATTCCCTTCCAATGCGACCTGCGACGGATGGCTTGAGAACGATGACTTTCTCTACGAGCCCCGGTCTCGTATGCTGTAGGTAGGCATGCATGCCTACAGTCTTCGAATGGAACGAAAGCAAAGATCGAGCGAATCGAAAGAAACACGGCATCGGCTTCGCTGGAGGCAGCCCTTGTTTCGCCGATATGAAGAAAACCTCTGAAGGCAGGAAGAACAACGCTGAACTGCGGACGGAATACAGGTTTGACTATTCCAAATCCAAACCGAATCGTTTTGCGGCGCGAACTCGCCGGCAAGGAGTGGCGGTGTTGTTGGACCCGGATGTTGCACGCGTTTTCAAAAGCGCTGAGAGTGTGAACAAAGCCCTGCGCGCATTAATCAACGTCGTTCCCCGGCAGCGTAACGTTTCGGCTCCACGGGATTAGCCGCGTGATATAGACTATTGCGTGGCGGAAACTAAATGCCTCGACAAACCCTAGCGTCTTCCGTGATCATGCTTGGCGCGTGCCTCGCCCCCTCGATCTTGCAAGCAGCGCCGAACCCACCCAAAACTCTTCGCCTCTACATCTTCGATTGCGGGACCATCCACACCACCACCGTGGATGCCTATTCACTGAAGAAGGAAGAAGTAGGGTCGACCGAAATGGCGATTCCTTGCATCCTGGTGGCCCATCCCAAAGGAACGCTGATGTGGGACAACGGCGACATTCCGGATCGCGCGTTTCCGGCGGGCGGGGGCCCTGCGTCGGCGGGCGTCGTCACGCAAGCGAAGCCGCTGCTCCCGCAACTCGCGGCCGTGGGCTACACTCCCGCGGACATCACGTATCTGGCCATGTCGCACTATCACGGCGATCATGTGGCAAACGCGAATGCTTTCGCCGGCTCCACGTGGCTGGTCCGCAAGGTGGAGCGCGACCGCATGTTCTCGGGCGAGCCGATTCCCCGCTCCGACCCCGCCAATTACAGCCAGCTCAAGAACAGCAAGACCGTGATCATCGTCGAAGACGAATACGATGTCTTTGGCGATGGAACGGTCATCATCAAGTCCGCGCCTGGGCACACGCCGGGCCATCAGGTGTTGTTTCTGAAGCTCGCCAAAACCGGACCCGTGGTGCTGAGCGGCGATCTGTATCATTATCCCGAGGAGCGCACGTTGCATCGGCTCCCGGTGGCCGAGTTCAATAAGGATCAGACGGCCGCGTCGCGCGCGGAGATCGAGGTATTCCTGAAGAAGACGGGCGCACAGTTGTGGATCCAGCACGATTTCTTGGGCAACGCAAAGCTGAAGAAGGCGCCCCAGTTTTACGAGTAAGTTAGAACTCTCGAACGGGGGTAGGCTGAGCGGCGCCCACCACTCCAACCGTGATTTCTGCAACGTAATAGTTTTCCGCGCGCACCGGGGCCGCCGCCAGCCGCCGCAGCAATGCGATTTGTCCCACGTGGGTGAATGCGTCGGCGATGGGACCTTGGAAGAGCGCCCCAGGCGTAGCATGCAGCGGACTTTCGGTGGCCAGATACGCGTCGAAAGCTTCCAGGGCGGCAAAGAACCGCTCCGACTCCCGCGCCCAGGGAAGCGGCGTTGAATTGTGCCAGCGCTCCTCGCCCCGTACCGACGATAGCGCCCAATCGAACAGATCGCCCATGTGAGCGAGAATCTCGACTGGCGTCCGCGCATCCGCGGATGCTTTGAACTTGCAAAAGCTATCCGGGGCGCCGCGTAGAGGTTTTGCGGCGCGATAGGCCAGCGTCGCTATGGAATGACGAAGAAGTTGACGTGCTGCATCCATTTCACTAGGCTACTACGTCACTTGGCGCCGTTTTACTTAGCAATGAGCGGCTTGATGCCAAACTCGAAATGCAGCCGCACGGACTCGATCCACACCGGACCGCGATCGTGATTGTAGGCGAGATTGTTGTAGTGCTGCACGTCAAACGTCGCGGTGAGGCCGCGAACCACATGGGCGCTGTAGTAACTCTCCCAAAGATACTCGGGCGCGTAGTTGAGTTTGCCGTCGCCGATCAGGAAATCGAGCCCGCCCATCGCGAGGTAGACCGCGTGCACGCCTGAGACTCCAGCCGCCGCGAAAGCTGTCGCAACCACGTCGTCCTTCCTCTTCCAGCGCGTGCCTTTCACCGACACGCCTCCTTCGGCCAGCCGATCGATGGCGGTGAATGCGAAGTCTTCCGTCTTGCCATCGTTCCAGCCCAGGCGCGCGAACACGCCGAGATCGCCGGTCAGTTCTTGATCGAAGCTGATTCCAGTGCCGTACTTGAGCGTGCCCGGGCGGCGGATGGCCTGGACGCTCGGAGTGGTTCCGGTCTCCTCGGCCAGCTTCACCGCTTCCACGTAGCTGCCGGATCGCGTGCGATTGAGATATTGCAGCCACCGGATGGCTCCCGCGTGCGGGCCAATCGAGTAGCGCCGCTCCTCCTCAAACGTTTGCCCTTGATCGACGAACAGCCGCCGGTCGAACCTGCCGCCGTTAGCCACCGTGGGCTCTGCGGTGACGCCATATCGAAACGACCAGTTGCGGGTGTGGAACTCATTCACGATGCCCCAAGTGTATCCGCGCGTGTCCGCCGGATAATCCCAAGCGCCGTTGTACATCAGCCCCCAGGCCTGGAACTGCGTGCGCGGATCGTGCGTGTAGTTGTTGTCGTCGAAGAAATCGGAGTTCGAAAAGCGCCCGGCCGTGATGGTGAACCGGGTCACGGGACGCTCGCCGGCCAATTGGTTTTCGTCGCTTTCCACGTGCTCCATCGCGTCGCCAAAACCGAAGTCATGCGAAATATAGAGGCGCGCGAGGTAGGGCTTGGGAGTCGCGGATGCAACGCGCGGCAACTCGCCGTTGGGAGGATTGGCGAATCCATTGACGCCGCTGAACCCCCTTCCGCCCGCGATTTCCGGATCGAAAACGAACTGCGTGCCCTGGCCGAGGCGAAGGCTGAAGAAGAGCGTGGTGGTGAGAGAGACATCGCGCTCAGAAACGTCGTGGAGACTCAGCGGCCCTTCATAAGGAGAGGTGAACGTGCCATGACGATCGCCGATGGACGTCGCTTGATAGTAGAGGTTCCAGTTCTCGGGCGGACCGGGAGCCGCAGTTGGCGTATCGCTGGACTGCGCGGCAGCGATCATGGGGAGCAATAGCAAAAGGTGGGCCTTTGCCATTACAGTAGGTCATCCAGCTTGACGCATCGGAGGTCCGGGATGGCGATGTGCGGTGAGTGCGATCGGAGCTCGTCGAGCGGAACAATGCCGGTCCCGACCGCTACCGAGCGAATGCCGTTGGCCTGGGCGGCGAGGACGTCATTAGGATGATCGCCAATCAGCGATATGTTGCTGCCACGGGCGATCCATTGCTCCTGGCGGGCGCGCCGGATAGCGATACGCACCAACCCCGCGCGATCGCGAGCCATCTCGGCAAAAGCACCGAATCGGAAATAGGGACGCAGACCCGCGCGCTCCATTTTGCGCCAGCCGATCCGCGAGAGATTGCCCGTGACCAGCCCAATAACGGCATCATGCTTGATCAACCGCCGCAGCAAGCTTCGAACTCCCGGGCAAACTTTTCGCGAAATATCCGGCACGCGGCGAACATAAAGGGATTGCGCCCGGGTTATCACTTCGGGCAGCAGACGGCGGATCTCGGCTCGCGAAACGCCTGCCCGCAGCATCATGGTGGTGAGAATATCGCGATCGAGCATACCTGCCACGGGAACGCCCTCGGTGGTGGTTTCCACATGAGCAGTTCGCCGGATCGCGTCCACTAAAGCCTCGCGATGATGCGGGCCCGCGCGGCGGATCAGCGTGCCATCGATGTCAAAAAGCACCAGGGAGCTGGGATGTTTCAAGTCTCACTATAGCGTTCTCGCTTGCCGCGACGCCTCGCGAAAGGCCATACTAGGCCAATGCGCAATGCTCCTGCCGCGAGCATACTGCCTCAGATGACCAGGGCGGTTCAGGCGGCATCGTTCAACGTTCACGGGTTCCGATTCTCGGTGCATGGCAACGCCGAAGCCGCGCTGGATGGCATTTGCGAAGACTTTCGCTTTTTCTCCTCGGAATCGGTGGACGGGAACGACGTCACCGTAGAACTACTGTGCGAGCGACCGCCGTACGATACCGCGCCCTCTGGCGACGCTGCGATCTATACGCCCCGCAACGTCGTGTATCTGTCCGGCGGCAAGCGCTACATCGATTATCACGGCCGCGCGCTCGGGGTCTTAGATGAAGCGTCGTCCAGCCTCAAGCTCTATAGCGAAGACGCGGGGCTTCTATACGAGGCGGCTTATCTTTTCCTGCTTTCGCGCATCGGCCAGGGGCTGGATCGGCTCGGTCTGCATCGCCTGCACGCCCTTGGCGTGGAAGTGAACGGCCGCGCGGTGCTGGTGCTGCTTCCGATGGGCGGCGGAAAAAGCACGCTGGCGCTGCATTTGATGAATCTGCCCGGGGTGCGCCTGCTCTCGGATGATTCGCCATGGATCGATCGCCATGGCCGCGCACTGGCCTACCCGCTGCGGATCGGATTGCTGCCGGGCTCCGAGCAGTCCATTCCTTCCGAGCATCGGCGCGTGATCCAGCGCATGGAATTCGGCCCCAAACATCTGGTGAATTTCAGCTATTTTCAGGATCGCGTGAGCGCGTCGGCCGAACCGGGCGCCGTCTTCATCGGGGCGCGCACGCTGGCCACGGAATGCCGCATTGAAGAGATCGGGATGGCGTCGGCGTTGCGGCCGGTGATCGCGAACGGCGTGATCGGGCTTGGGCTATTCCAGGGCCTCGAGTTTATTCTGCAATCGAGCGCGTTGGAGCTCGTCAAGAAAACCGGGCTCGGTCTATCACGTATGCGCAATTGCTGGCAGCTGCTGCGGCGGTCGAAGATTTATCGAGTCCATCTGGGTCGCGACGCCGAACTGAATGCGAGCACGCTGCTGGAATTTACGAGCAAGCTGTTTTCGTAGGTATCAGCGCGTGCGCGTCGCTTGGAGAAACAACGCACGCTCTCGCAGGCCGCCGAGCAGCGCTCCGACCACAAAAGCAGTGTCGCCCGCGTATCGCAGCCCGAGCATGGCGATCGAATTCAGGGGCCGGCGCCAATCGAAGCGAATGGTCGCGTAGTTGAGCCCCGCGGCGAGTGCGAGCACGCCTGCCCCGATGGCCACACCGGTTGCGTGTGCGAACGCGCCAATCAACGCCACCAGCAGCGCAAGATGAAATAGATGATAGCCGCTCAGAAACACCACGCCGTAGAACGGGGACGGCAGATCCAGAATGCAGCGCGCGCCATAGGGTCTAGCGTCAGAGACTTTGTTGCCGGGCCAATAGACTTGCAGCCGCGGCCGCTCGACGTGTTTCTTGTACACATACGCGTGCCCCAAACCGTATCCAAACCACTGGCGCAGCAACTGCCGGAAGGTGTGCGGGTCCTGATGATTGATCACGGCGTCGGGCTCATACCACAATTCCCAACCGGCGCGCGAAACGCGAATCGAAATGTCAACGTCTTCACCGGTCGCGCAATTGGGGTCGAAACCGCCGGTCTCGAGCAAAGCTTCCCGCCGGAACGCCACATTCGCGGCGGCAAAAAACGGATTGAAGAAGCCCTGCGTGGCCTTGGGAAGATAACCCGGCGCATAGTTGCAGCGCGTGATATCGATGATCATCCTTCCACCGCCTGGCGATCGGCGCGATAATAGCGTTCCACCAATGTTCCGGTGGACCCGTAGTATGTCGTGTGTCCACCCACCGCACCGATATGCGGATCGCGGTAAAAAGGTTCCACCATCTTCTCCAGCCAGCGCGGCTGGGGCACGCAATCGTCGTCGGTGAACAGGATGATTTCGTTGCTCGCTTCCTGAATCCCGCGATTGCGGGCGGCGGGAATACCAGGCGTCGTTTCGACAAACGTGCGCAGGGGCAGGCGCGTGCGATAGGCGTTGAACACGTCGGCGTAGCTCGATCGGGAATTATTGTCGACTACCACAACCTCATCGGGCGCGAGCGTCTGCGCGGTCAGGGCTTCGAATAATTCGCCAATTAAGTGCGGCCGGTCCTTGGTGATTACCACAACCGAGGTGGTCAGCTTCTGCTCAGATTGCATGATGGATATTCTTCAAATATAGAACGGCGGCGGGAATGTGACGGCCGATGTCGGCCGGTGCGCCGCGCGCCTCCTCGCGATAAGCAGTGGCGAAGTTTTCCAGGAACGGCACGGACGGAAGGCTCAACTGCGAGAGCTGCCGCATCACGGCTTCGGGCGTCTGCGCAAAGACAACTTCTCCGCGCCGGGCGGTGGCCTCGAGCACGGCAAGCTCAAGGAACTTCCAGAAGGTCCGCAGAAAATCGAGATGATTCGCTTTGTACACCACGGGGTCGTCCAGGGCTTGGGCCATCAATTGCCGCTCGCGGTAAACGAATTCGGCGGCCGGGCGCGTCCAGCCGCAGCGGAACAAATCTGGGTTGAAGCCGGGCGAAAGAATCGCCTGCCATCCGCGATAATAGTCCGATACATAGAACTGATAGCAGGCGTTCGGAAGGCGCAAATACAAGCTCACGCGGCTGCGGCCCGGTGCCAGCAACTGGATGTAGACGCTCGCGAGTTGCTGCAATGCGCGGGCTTGCGGAATGTTTTCCGAGACAGGCTCGAACAGCAGCACCAGTTCATCCATGGCGAACGCGGCCGCGGATACAGCTGAGACGCGAAAGCCCGGAGCCTCGGGCAACGCTGTCCGATAAAACTGCTCCTCATCCGGCCCATCAATGCACACGCTGACGCCGGGAATTTCGCGCCAGCCAGGGTGACATCGCAGACCTCCATATGCTTGCTCCAGCAATGCGAGCACGTAAGACTGCGAATCTTCGACGATGTCTCCGGCGTACCGCAGATGGCGGCGCAATGCGCTCTGAAGCAGCCTTGTGAGGTACGCCGCAGTGTCTCCAGCCGCCTCACCGAACGCTGCCTCGATCGCGCGCTGGCGGGAATCAGGGACCGGCTCGCCCCGCAGTCCGCGATCCATCCGAAAACATTCCGCGGCAACTTTGTAGCACAGGCTGTTCATGAAAATCGGATCGCGCGGCTCGTCGGGCGCATACGCCCAGCGCGCAAAATAGGTCCACCACAGTTTCAATTCCGCTTCATAACCGTGGGAAGCTTCCTCGTCGGGAACCGCCGCAAGCTGCCTCAGGCAATCGTCGCCAAACAGCAACTTCCATTCGCGCTGTCCTTCCGCCAGACGATGCCGGTGGAACGGGTCAGAAGCAAACAGCTCGGCGATGCTGGCCGGCGTGTAGACCCCGACCGTCGGATCGTAGAGCGGGCACCAGCGCGCGAGCCGCTGGTAGGATTCGGTGACGCGAGCTTGCGCCTCGGCATCCCAATCGCCCACCGCCGCCAGGTCGATATCGCTGATGCCCGGCACGCCTTCGCCCGCCGCCAAACCTCGCCGCAGATATATGGCGCGTACCTGCGCGTCCCGGCTCAGCCGCGACACGGCTACGCGAACCAGCACGCCGTATATAGCGCGATAAATGCCAAGCATCGGCGGAACGGATGTAGTGACGATCACGCGTCGTACAAGAGCTTTGACATTCATCCAATCGTTTTCTGCTGACTGTTATAGCATGGGACTAACAAAAGCCATGGAGATCGATTTCCCGAACGGGAAGAAGCTCCGCTTGTTGACCGGCGACATCACCAAGCTTCGCGTGGACGCTATTGTCAACGCTGCCAATTCGGGCTTGCGCGGCGGAGGGGGCGTGGATGGAGCGATTCATCGCGCGGGCGGATCGTCCATAATGCGCGAACTGGATGCGATTCGGGCGAGCGAAGGCGGCTGTCCCACCGGCAGCGCGGTAGTCACGGGAGCCGGCGCACTTCCCGCGAAATACGTCTTTCATGCCGTGGGTCCGATTTATCGCGACGGCCTGCAAGGCGAGCCCGAACAATTACGAGACTGCTATCGCAAGTGCCTGGACCTGGCCGAGCAGCACGGCGTCCGCAGCATCAGTTTCCCGGCCATCAGCACGGGCGCCTACGGCTATCCGCTCGAAGAAGCGGCCGGGATCGCGCTCGAAACCATCGCGTTGCGCTTGCGGCACCCCGACTGCCCGATACAAGACGTCTTGCTGGTGCTCTTCGACCAGGGCACCTACGCCGTATATGCGGGCATCGCCAAAGCGCGCGCTACCTCCTCAGGAAGTGCTGGATCGCCTTAGTCGCCTGCCGCGTCCGATGCTGGTTCTCGATCAGCGCGAACCGCACGTGGCCTTCGCCGAGCGGCCCGAATCCGATCCCCGGCGACACCGCGACCAGCGCTTTTTCCATGAGCAGCTTTGAGAATTCGAGCGACCCTTTGGCTCGATACTTCTCGGGAATCGGCGCCCATACGAACATGGTGCCGCGCGGCGGTTCCACTGGCCAGCCCACTTGATTGAGACCGCCGATCAAGAGATCCCTGCGCTTTTGATAGGTGGCGCGGATCTTCTCGGTGTCCTTGGCGCACTCGCGCAGCGCGATGATGGAGGCAATCTGGATCGGCTGGAAAACACCATAGTCGAGGTAGCTCTTGATGCGCGCCAGCGCGCCGATCATCTTCTTATTGCCGAGGCAGAAGCCCACGCGCCATCCCGCCATGTTGAAGCTCTTCGACATGGAATAAATCTCGACGGCGAGTTCCTTGGCGCCTTCCACTTCGAGAATGCTAGGGGGCTCGTAGCCGTCGAACCCCAAATCGGCGTACGCGAAATCGTGCACGATCATAGTGCCGTGGCGCGCAGCCAGTGCCACGATATCGCGGAAGAACTGCAAATCGACGCACTGCGTGGTGGGGTTGTGGGGAAATGAAATCAGAATCATCCGCGGCGCGCGCGAGGAAGTCTTATAAAGATGCTCCAGGCGGTTGAGGAACTCCGCCGGGCTCGGCATCGGGAGCATGCAGGCGTGGCCTTCGGCCATGATGACACCGTACTGATGAATCGGGTAGGCCGGATTCGGAGAGACAACGGCGTCGCCCGGCCCAATGACAGCGAACAGCAAATGAGCCAGCGCATCCTTTGCGCCGATGGTGACGATCGCTTCTGTTTCCGGATCCAGCTCCACGCCGTATTTCGTGCGATAGCGCTTCACGATCTCGGCGCGCAGGCGCGGAATGCCCTTCGATAACGAGTAGCGGTGATTGCGCGGATTGCGGGCCGCGTCGATCAGCTTCTTGACGATCGGCTCGGGCGTGGGGCCGTCGGGATTGCCCATTCCGAGGTCGACCACATCCAGTTGCGCCGCGCGCGCCTTCGCTTTCATCTCGTTGATGACGGCGAACACGTAGGGCGGCAGTTTCTGGATGCGGTAAAACTCTTCGGTTGAGGTCATAATTAATTTTAGGGCCAATCCCGAAAGCATGATTACCGACCTCGTCCAGATTCGCCGGCTCGAACACCAGAAGAGGGGCGAGAACGCCCGCTTTCGCGCCTACTTGAAAAGCCATCGCCATTCCGACCGCCGCCTGCGCCGTTTCGGCGAGAACATTGAGGCCGAGATCGATTGCACCACGTGCGCGAACTGCTGCCGCGTGACCGACGTCGGCATCACAGACCGCGACATCGAGAAGCTGGCCGAATTCATCGGCGTGACCGAGCGCGAGTTTCGCCAGCAATTCACTGGGCGCGACGACGCAGGCGCCCTGATCCTGAAGCGCGAAGAAAGCGGCTGCGTGTTTCTGCAGGGCAACCTATGCAGCGTGTATGAGGCGCGTCCGCAGAATTGCGCAAACTTCCCGCACGTGGTGCGCGGCACAGGGTCCATCGCAAGCCGCATGTGGCGATTCCTCGATCGCGCCGGCTACTGCCCGATCGTATACAACTGGATGGAGAAAGTGAAGGAAGACATCGGGTTTCCGTAGCCTACTCCAGCCGCTCCGTGATCGTCACCGGGTCCTGCACGCGGAAGCTGATCCGCGTCTCTACCGGAATTTCGACGGGCTTGCCGCGCGTCAGCATGACATCGCCCGCGCCCAGCGCGCCGCCTGCTCCAGCGCCGATCCCAGCGCCTTTTCCGCCGCCCGCGATAGCCCCAATCACTGCACCGATCGCCGCGCCACCGCCGATCTTCGCGGCATCAGTGGCCGTTTGGCTCGAGCCGTCCTTAGTGTACGGTTCCGTGCGAATCCGGATGTTCTGACCGTCCGACGTGGCAAGGCGCACGATCGAGATCGCGAGATGCGACGCCCCCCGCCCGCGTCCTGCCTGCGCAGCTTCCAACACCCTGCCCTCGATGCGGGCGCCACGCTCGGCGATGATGAACCCGTCGATCACCAGTTGCTGCGTCAGAGTGGCGAGGAAGCTATCGCCGGGCTGATTGCGCGCGGATGAAATCGTCTCGCCGATGCGAACTGCGAGCAAGGTTCCCGCGGCCAGCGTCACCATGTTCGGAACGCGAGCGGGCGGCTCGGGAGGCGGTGCAGGTAGCGAGACATTTTCCACTGGAGCGGGCGCCGGTGTTGGCGCAACAGCAGGCTCAGGAGCGGGAGGCGGCGGAGTTGGCGCAGGCTCCACCGGCTTCAATTCAACAGGTGCCGGCGCTGGTGGTGGCGGATCATTGCGGGCGATCACCACTGGTTTTTCGTGGCGCACCGGCGCCGGCATCGGCGACGGTTTTTCGCGAACCGGGGCGGGCATATGCCGGGGCGTCTCGGCTGCTTCAACCGGCGGGGGAACCACCTGTGGCGCCGGCGGGGCTACCGTCACCGGCTTCGGCACATCCTGTTTCGTGGCCACTTCCTGCGGCCTGACCGCAACATACACGATCCCGGAGGACAGCACGGCTCCCGTGGCAAACGCCGACACCAGTTTCCATTGCATGTTCGCGCCCCGCCCTCTGCGCTTACAACATTAAACGCAACGCGCGTGATTTACGTTTCCGAAGCCAAGCCGTTAAAATAACTTAGGATGTCCGAATTTCCCAGCGAATTCCGTATTGGCCCCGTCCGCGTCGCCCCCGCCACCGTGCTGGCGCCCATGGCGGGAGTCACCGATACGGTTTTCCGCCGGCTGATCCGCAATCAGGGAGGCTGCGGACTGATCATGACGGAGTTCACAAGTTCGCACGGTGTCGTCAATTCGCTGCGGGCAAAGAAGCCCACGCGAACGTTTCGATATCTGTTTTTCGAGCCCGAAGAGCATCCGATTTCCGCGCAACTCTTCGGTTCCGATCCGCAAGTGATGGCCGACGCCGCCAAGGCTTGCCAGGACTTCGGATTCGATATCGTCGACATCAACTTCGGCTGCCCGGTGAACAAAGTGGTGAAGTGCAACGGCGGCTCGGGATTGCTGCGCGACCTGCCCCTGGTGGAGGAGATTCTACGCAAGGTCCGCGCCGCCATCTCGATCCCATTCACCATGAAGTTTCGCGCCGGCTGGAATGATCAGGAACTGGTGGCCGTTAACATGGCGCGCTTGGCCGAAGACTGCGGACTGCAGGCCGTCGCGCTGCATCCGCGCACCCGCGAACAGGGCTACAGCGGCAAGGCGGATTGGACTCGTATCGCGGAAGTGAAGGCCGCCGTGCGGAAGATCGCGGTGATCGGCAATGGCGACATCGTCACTCCCGAAGACGCGGTCCGCATGGTGCGCGAGACAGGCTGCGACGCGGTGATGATCGGCCGGACGGCTTCGTCGAACCCGTGGATCTTTCGCCAAATCGAGCAATATGTCGCGACAGGAAGCTATGAGCATCCCACCGAGCGCCAGCGTTACGACATCATGCGCACGTATTACGCGATGCTATGCGAACGGGGCGCGGTAGACACCGTGGGCAAGATGAAGCAGTTCGCCACTTACTTCACGCACGGGGTGCGCAACGGATCGAAACTGCGCGTCGAAATCTACAAGTCCACCGAGGCGCCACACATCCTCGACCTGGTGGACGCCTTCTTTGAGCGCGAACTCGCCGAGGTTCCCGCCTGAAGAAAGTCCAGCTCATCACGGATGGGGCCTGCATCGGAAACCCGGGGCCCGGCGGCTGGGCGTGTATTCTGCGCTATGGCGACAAAACGCGCGAGATGTACGGCTCCGAGCGCGAGACCACCAACAATCGCATGGAACTGCAAGCCGCAGTCGAGGGACTGCGCGCATTGAAGGAGCCCTGCGAAGTAGAAATCGTCACCGATTCGAACTACTTGAAGAACGGCATCACCGACTGGATTCACAAGTGGAGAATGAACGGCTGGCGCACGGGCGGCAAGAAGGCGGTGGCGAATCAGGACCTGTGGCACGAGCTGGACGAGCAGAACGCGCGGCATAAAACCAAGTGGTCCTGGACCAAAGGCCATGCCTCGCACGCCGACAATAATCGCTGCGACGAGTTGGCAACGGCGGCGGCGCGCGGGCAGTTGTCGAGTAAGTGACTTGCTAGCACATCTGTGAACGCCGGCCGCAGCGCTTACGCCCGCCGTGCCCTCACTAACTTCGACTTACTCGCTGGACACTCACTTGCATCGCCGAGTGCATGCTTACCGCCAGGTCGCAAGCGCTTTCGCTCGGTGCGCACGTGGTGTTGATCGTACTGCTCATGATCGCCGCGTCGCAATCCATCCCGGCGCCTCCGCAAACAGCCGAGACCGCGCACGTAACACCGTTGACGTTCCTCCCGCCGCCCAAAGCCCCACCCAAAGCAAATGACGTGCGCGGCGGAGGAAGCAATCGCACCCAGCTTCCCGCGAAACACGGCTCGCCGCCGCCAACCGCGCACCGCACTTTCATCCCGCCGACGAAAAGCCCGTATCCACAGCTCGCGCTCCCGATCACGATCGCATTCGACATCCCGATGGTCGCGGCCAGCGCCGACATCGGCGACCCGCTCAGCCGTCTGCCCAAGGGCGCGCTCGGCTCGAACGGTGACAACGGGATCGGGAACCACGGCTGTTGCGGTGGACTCGGCGAATCGCAATCGGGACAGCCTGGAATCGCGGCGGTTCGTCGCGGCCGCGGCGTCACTCCGCCTCAGCTTGTATACAAAGTGGAACCGGAATTCTCCGAGGAGGCGCGCAAGGCAAAATACCAAGGCGTCGTTGTCTTGAGCATTCATGTGGACGCGACCGGCGCCGTTCGCGATGTCCGCGTGCAGCGAGGTCTCGGCCTGGGTCTGGATGAAAAAGCGATCGATGCCGTGTCGCATTGGCGCTTTCGACCGGGCCTATTCGACGGCAAGCCCGTCGTCACCGAAGCCACCGTACAAGTCACGTTTCAATTACTATGACGCGTACATTTCTGCATGCAGACGCGCTAATAACTGCATAGACTGTTCGGCCCGATTCGAGTAATTCTAAGTCAAGCTTTCGGCGGCGCTGTGTCCCCAGATCCCGATCGCCGGTTCACGCTCCCGGCCGATTGGGCAAATGCAACGCCGCCGGGCGCTATTCCTTGGGACCGATTCCCAGCGCCTTCATCTTTCTGTAAAGATTGCTGCGCTCGAGACCCAGTAACTCAGCCGTCTTAGTGACATTCCCCTTGGTTTCATCAAGCGTCTTGAGAATATACTCGCGCTCGGCAGCTGCGCGGACTTCGTGCAGGCTGCCCAGCCGTTCCGCCGCGCGTTCGAAAACGGCGCGCTTGCCCGGGATCAGCGGGATATGCCGCGCATCAATGCGGATCTGCGGGCTCATGATGACGATGCGTTCCATCAAATTGCGCAACTCGCGCACATTGCCCGGCCAGCGATGTTCCTTGAGCACTTCATACGCTTCCGGCGTCAACTCCTTGGGCCGCCGCCCGTAGGCTGTGGTGAATTCCTTGAGGAAGTGATCCGCCAGGAGCGGAATATCCTCCACACGGTCGCGCAGTGGCGGGACATAAAATGGAATCACGTTCAGCCGATAGAACAGATCCTCGCGAAAATTGCCGCGCTCAATTTCTTCTTCGAGATTCTTGTTCGTGGCGGCTACCACCCGGACGTCCACTTGAATCGAAGTCTCCGCGCCCACCGGTTCAAAGCGTTGCTCGTCGAGCGACCGCAGCACCTTGGCTTGCGTCTTCAAACTCATGTCGCCTACTTCATCCAGGAACAATGTGCCGCCGTCGGCCTTCTGCAACTTGCCGGTTTTGTCTTCCGTCGCGCCCGGGAAACTGCCTTTGCGATGTCCAAACAGCTCGCTCTCGATCAAATCCTCCGGGATGGCAGCGCAGTTCACTTCGACGAATGCCTCGGCCCCGCGCTGGCTGCTGTTGTGGATCGCATGCGCCACCAGTTCCTTGCCCGTGCCGCTCTCACCGTAAATGAGCACGCGGCCGTTGGTCGCGGCCATCAATGCCAGCTGCTGCCGCAGCGCTTTCATCGGAACGCTTTCGCCGATGATTTCCAGCTCGCGGCGCCCTTCTTCCTTCAGACGCTCCACTTCTAGCTCGAGCTTGCGCTGTTGCAGCGCGTTCTTCACCACCACCATCACTTTTTCAATGGTGAGCGGCTTCTCCAGAAAATCGAACGCCCCCAGCTTGGTGGCCCTGACGGCCGTTTCGATGGTCCCGTGCCCGGAAATAATCACCACCACCGGACGATTGGGAAACGCGATCTCCTGTAATCGCGACAGCGTTTCCAACCCATCCATACCGGGCAGCCATACGTCCAGCAGGATCAGATCGTAGGACGCGCGCGCGATTTCTTCGCAACACTCTTCGCCAGTCGCGACCGCGTGCGTCTGGTAACCTTCGTCTTCAAGCACCCCGGCCAGCGACTGGCGAATCAGGGGCTCGTCGTCAACAATTAGAATTTGCGGCTGCTTCACGAACGGATCTCCGCAGCCGGCATTTCAGCCGTTTTGGCTTCCGCGTCGGTGCCCGTCCGCACCGGAAGATCCACGACAAAACGCGCGCCAGCGGGCACGTTATCCTCCACCCGAATGGTGGCGTCGTGATCGGCCAGAATGCGGTTCACGATCGCCAGGCCCAGCCCAGTTCCCCGCCCCTTGGTGGAAAAATAAGGAAGGAACAGCTTCTCTTTGTCTTCGCGCGAAACACCGCAACCGGTGTCGGCGATGATCAGTTCCACCGAATCCGCTTCCGTGAAGCGTGTGCCTATGTAGAGCCGCTTCACCAGCGAATCAAGCATGGCCTCGGCGGCGTTATCCACCAAGTTCACCACCACGCGTTTGAACTGGTCGCGATCCACTAACACGGGCGGGAGCGCGCTCGCAAGATCTTTGTCCAGGCGAATGCCGTCCAATCGTCCATCGAACACTGAAAGCGCGTTCTCCACCACCGTGTTGAGATCCGACGATACCGGCTGCGCGGCCGGAAAACGGGTGAACTGCGAAAACTCGTCAACCAGCGTCCGCACGCTTTCCACTTCGCGCGCGATGGTGGCCGAACATTCGTGCAGGATGCGCCGCGTGTCGGCGGTCTGCTCGGGGCGCGACAATTGGCGGGCGATGCGGTCCGCGCACAGTGCGATGGGAGTCAGCGGATTCTTGATCTCGTGCGCCACGCGCCGCGCCACCTCGTGCCAAGCCGCCGCTTTCTGAGCGCGCAACAGCTCGCTGGTGTCTTCCACCACCAGCACAAACCCGGAGCTGCGCTCCTGATCGAGCGCCGCCACGGTCAAAGCCAATTGCAATACCCGCCGCTCGGCCTTGTATTCCAGCTGCGTTGGACCGGCCACCGAAGTGCGCCGCGCCCGATTCATCAGATAGCGGATCTCGGCGGTATCTTCACGCGAGAACAGGTCGCTCAAACGCGACGCTCGCGCCACCTGCTCCTCGGGAAAAATGCCGAGCAGCGCCCGATTCACACGCTGGATGCGCCCATCGGAGGTGAGGGAAATCACGCCGGTGGGAATGCTCTCGAGAATCGCCTCGGTAAATCGCCGCCGGGCTTCCAGCTCCTTGCTATTGGTCTCCAGCGCCTCGGTCATTTCGTTGAAAGCGCGTACTAGCGTGGCCATCTCGTCGATGGCGCCCACCCGAACGCGATAGCTCAAATTTCCCTTGCGGATTTGCTCGGCGCCCCGTAACAGCGCAGTTATTGGAATGCTGATCTGCCCGGCCATGTAGCGCGCAATCCAGATGGCGAAGAATAAAACGAACAGTGTGATCAGCGACAGCAGCAACAGGTACACGCGCCGATATGCCTTCTTGTCCACCGAGAGCCGATCGTAATCGGCCACCGCTTGATTAATCTCGCGCTGCTTGGCCGCCAGTTCCAAGGGCATGCGCGCCGTCAACAGGAGCTTGCCCTCGATCACCGGAATGCTGGCTCGAAAAAGATCGCCCTGGCGCGTATCGGAAACCGAGCAAAGCACGCGAGTCCCGCCGCCGGTCTGCTGGATTTCTGCCTTCTCGATCTGGTTCTCCTGGCAAAAGCGCTCGTAAAAATCCGCGCTCTGCACCGGTTGCGCCGCCAGCCAGTGGGCTTGCGCCGTCAGCTTGTCCGTCACCTCCTGGTTCAGGGCGTTGGCGATCTGCACCAAGTCGATGTTCATGGTGCGCGCCGGACGGCTGAACCATTTGTCCAGGTTGAGATTCAGCACCGACACGCTCCACAGCACCAGAAAGATGATGGGCAGCACACTCAGCGCCAGCGCGCCCCCGATCAGCTTCGATTTGATGTGCGATCCCGGGCGGTTGCTTTGCCGTTCAATGTACAGCTTCACCACGGTCCGGAACAGGTTGAAGCCCAGGGTGACCGTTAGAATGAAAATCAACGTCGAAACGGCCCAGAACAGATATGTTTGCTGGATTGTGGACGGCGCTGGACTCAGACTGAACGATCCCTGCCACACCACCAGCGTCACCAGGATGCCGAGCAGCACCACCGCCGAGCCGAACATCAGACGCTTGCGCATAGATTCAGGAAAAACGGCCCTGTAGGAATTATAGGAGTTGAAGGCCGCACGCGGGGGAGTAAAGTGCGGTCGTCAAGCGCCATCAAAGCCCCACCTTGAAGTTGGTCGTGCTTCCGAATCCTGGAGGCCCAGGGGCCGTCTATTAGAAAACATATTTGCTAAGGTGATGCTATCGGCGTAAGTCTATGTTGTACAACAATCATTTTTGTTATCCTTCGGTACATAGGTTTGGTACCCTGAGTGCCCTGCCTCGGGAACAAGATGTAAACCAGCGACGCCGTAGTCGGGGTCGCAGCGGGTACCTCGAACGCTCGTGTAACCAGGCCCGCGAAGTCCTTGGCTTGAGAATCTTGCAGCGGTTTTTCTGTAGCTTTCTAAAAAGTCTTTTTGGGGGGGAAATGACATTGCGAAAAGTAATACAGTGCTTGGCTGCGGTGTTGCTCTTGGGGGGCGCGATGGCTTACGCTCAGACCGCCAGCATTACCGGTACGATTGTGGACGCCTCGGGCGCTGGTGTGCCCGACGCGACGGTGACCGCCAAGAATCAGGCGACGGCTGGTGTTCGCACGGCGATGACCTCCGACACCGGAACCTACTCGATACCGAATCTCCCGGTAGGGAACTACGACGTCAGCGTTGAAAAACAGGGCTTTTCCGTGCTGCACTTCAACAACGTCGTGTTGACAGTTGCGGAGAATCTCACTTTAGCCGGAACGCTGGACGTCGGGGCTGTCACCGAATCGGTGGAGGTAGCCGGCACCTCGGTTCCTCCGATCAACTTGGAAGACGCGCAGCTCAGCACGATCATCGACGCGCGGAGGATTGTGGATCTACCGTTGATTACTCGCGATCCCTACTACCTCGCGTTACTCTCGCCTGGGGCTCAAAGCACCGACCTGGGAGGACTCACCGTCAACGGGCAACGCGAACGGAACAACAACTTTCTGTTGGACGGCGTCGATAACAACGACGCCGGTGTTCCCGGGAGTTTCGGCTTGAGCACCCTCAATCCGGATTCCACCCAGGAATTTCGCGTGATCACTAACAATTTCCTGCCAGAGTTCGGGCGCAACACGGGCGCCATCGTCGACGTCGTGACCAAGAGCGGGACCAACCAGTTTCACGGCGATGCATACGAGTTCAACCGCGTGAATGCCATGGCGGCGCGCGACTATTTCAATCCCAGTGGAACTGCGGACAGTCCGGACCCTCAGAATCCCTTCGTTCGTAATCAGTTCGGCACTTCCCTCGGCGGACCCATCGTCAAAGACAAGACATTCTTCTTCTTCAACGGCGAATGGGACCGCTTCCGCACCACGTTGACCAACGAGGCAGTGGTGCCTACCGCGGCGTTCAAGAGTGGCATCTTCGACTACAACGGGCAACAGATCAATCTGGCAAATCCTGCCTCGCCCAACAATGCGCTGGGGCTTCCTCTCGACCCCACCATGCAGAAGATATTGTCGCTGTATCCCAGCCCGAACGGGCCAGCCATTGACTCCATCCGCGGGCTCTATTTCTTCCCCACGGGAATCCCGACCGACGCCGCCAACGTGGTCTTTCGCGTGGATCAGCACCTCACTGACAAATACACACTCTCGGCGCGCTACATCTACAACGGCTCCGATACCGGCAACTCTTTGGACGAAATCGTTCCGGGCATTGGCGGACTATCCACCTCCGGCCAAAGCCACAACGGCTCGTTGAATTTTGTGGCGGCGTTCACACCGAGTCTGGTGAATGAGTTCCGCTTCGGGCTGAACCGCAACGACGCTCTGTTCGGCTGCGACGGCAGCAGTACCATTGACAAGGCTGGCGGCCCTCTCGATCCGTTCGGATTCGGAACCGATTACTCTTTCGCGCAATCCACCGGGGTGAACACCATCTCAAATATGGGTTGCACCGTATTGGGGGACAGCAATAGCCAGTATCGCCGTTACGGAACCTGGTTCCTTGCGGACAACCTGACGTGGGTAAAAGGCCGGCACACGATTAAAGTGGGCGGTGAGTTCCGTTACGTTTTTGAGAACGGGTACGACGCCTTCGGATCCCGGCCAGTGGTCGACTTTACCGCCTTCGGAAACTTTGGGATCAACATTGTGAACTGCCCCGTCTCTTGTAGCAACCCCAGTGATGAAGTGATGCAGACCATGGCTGCGGCTCTGCTCGGAGTGCCCGGTATTCAGTCCCAAACCCAATTCTTCAACGCCGGTGGAACGCGGACCGCCACCGACTATCGGCTGCTCGTGCAGCATGAATACGGCGCCTTTGTGCAGGACCAATGGAAGGTGAGCAACAACCTGACCCTCCAACTCGGCTTGCGTTACGAGTTCGACGGAGTTCCATTCGAGCGAAATGGAAACTTATCGAATCTTCTCGACCAGCAGTTGTCCGATCCCGGTCCCATCACATTTCAAACTGTCGGGCCTGGAACCGGACGCCAGATGTACAAGGACGACTATAAAGACTTCGAGCCTCGCTTTGGATTGGCGTGGGATCCCTTCAAAGATGGCAAAACTTCATTCCGCGTGGGTTATGGTATTTTTCACGACCGCATCTTCGGAAACCTGTTCGGAAACCTGAGGGCCGATCCCCCGTTTGAGGGAAGCGTACAGAATTTTCCCAACGGTGGCCCGCAATTGGTGACACTGGCGACACTGCCTCCGCCGGCCACGCTGCCTTCGCCCTCTGCATCGGTGCCCGAAGGAAGCTACATCAGTGTCAACACTCTCGACCCGAATCTCAAGACTCCATATACTCAGTCCTGGAATGTAGGCGTCCAGCGTGACTTGGGACACGGCATGGTCCTGGAGGTCAATTACGTAGGTTCCAGCTCTCACCGCTTGCTTCGTACCGTGGACGGGAATCCCCCGATACCCGCGCTGGTAGCCGCGGCTCAAGCCAATGGAAGCTTAGACCCCACCATTTCCGGAGGAATTCTGCGACTTCTTCCTCTCCTTGGGTTACCCCAAGTGACCGGAAACACCGTGTTCGACGAGCCGATCGAAACCAAATCGATCGGGAACGCTACTTACAAGGGATTGCAAACCACATTCCACAAGCGACTCGGTTACGGAATCGACTTCCAAGCGGCTTACACCTGGTCGCACGCCATTGACGATTCCAACGATCCGCTGGTTGCCCCCGGAGGAGACCGCAACATCGCGCGCGATTCTTTCGACTTGCGCCTGGACCGCGGCAGCTCGGACTACGACCTGCGGCATCGTTTGATCGTCAACTGGGTTTACGAATTCCCATTCGGCATGAATCACACGCATTTCAACCACGGCTTCGCGGCGCACGCGTTGGGAGGCTGGGAACTGGCCGGCCTATCGACATTTCAAAGTGGCCATCCCTTCGACATATTTAGTTCCAGGGATTCTCTGTACACTGGGCTGACCAATCGGCCCGACCTGGTCGGCGACCCGTCCATCCCGTCCGATGCGCCGAGAAACGAAACCGGTCCGCCAATCACTGCCTTTGCGGTTCAGCCCTTCGGCCGACCCGGCACCCTTGGCAGGAATACCTTTACCGGCCCGACATATTTCAACACGGACGTGACTCTACTCAAGAACACCAAGCTCACCGAGCGCATCAGCCTGCAATTCCGGGCCGAAGTCTATAACATCTTCAACCGCATCCAATTCGATCAACCCGGCACCTCTGGCGATACGCTGTCGTCGCCGGGAACGTTCGGGTTATCCGAAAGTACGCTCACTCAGCCGGACGGAACCACTTCGGCGCGGCAAATTCAGCTCGCATTAAAGGTGATTTTCTAGTTTTTTCTCACCGTTACACGGCCGTTGGCTCTA
Source organism: Bryobacterales bacterium (assembly GCA_963772905.1). Lineage (GTDB taxonomy): Bacteria > Acidobacteriota > Terriglobia > Bryobacterales > Bryobacteraceae > Palsa-89. The sequence goes on from CAVYZD010000005.1 coordinate 663,793, forward strand.
TCTGCACGGCCGTTCGAAAATGGGACTGGCCCATCTTGGACCGGTCCCGCTTTCTGATTCCTGAAAATCGTTCGGGCCGGTCTATTAGAAAACGTAGCTCTCAAGCCTTCTAATCCCCGTAAGTCTCTGTTGTACAACAATCGTGTTCGCTATTTCCCGAACCGGTCGATTTGGTCCCGCGTGTGCTAAATCCTTGAGCAAGATCGAGCTCGCAGGAAGCTCCCCCTGAGCTTCCAAGGTGGTCGAATGTTCTGTCTCGTGAGAAGTGATGCTTCCGGAGAAAAAGATGTGCGACCTAGAACCGCAATTCCATCCAACGTCACAGTATGCTTCCGCGCGATCTTTTCCGCGAGAGTCCCCGTTGACGAAACGAGAAAGGGAAAAATGCGAAAACTTACGCTCATTTTATGCGGGGCCGGGATGCTGGCCCTGGCATTGTCTTGGAATCTTCAGGCGCAGGAAGTCGTCGCGCATATTCGTGGCACAGTGACAGACCCTTCGGGTGCCGGAGTTCCGGGCGCCGAGGTTAAGGCAACCAACACGCAGACGCACGTGTCTGCCACAGTGACGAGTGGGGATGACGGGGGCTATGAGTTTCTCAGCTTGGCACCGGGCACGTACGACATGACCGTCACCAAAGAGGGCTTTCGCGCCTTTACCGCCCGCAATATCCCGCTGGTGCTGAACCAAATCTACAACCTCCCTGTCGCGTTGGAAGTCGGCGCAGTGACGCAGTCGGTTCAGGTAGAAGCCAGTCCGACACAGGTGGAGACCAGCACGACACAGCTCGGCACCATAATCAACGCCAAACAGATAGTGGATTTGCCCCTGCTGGGCCGCAATTGGACGCAGCTCCAGCAATTGGTTCCCGGCGCGGTGGCTCAAAGCGACAGCAATCGCTCCAACTATGCCATCAACGGCAGCGAGAGCCAGCAGAATTCGTTTCTCCTGAATGGCGCCGATGCGGTGGACTACCGCCTGAACGCGGTGGGGCTGGCTCCGAGTCCGGATGCCATCGACCAGTTCAACCTCATCGAGAGCACCATCAACCCCGAATACGGTCGCAACTCAGGCGGCATTCTAAACGCCATCATCAAATCAGGCACCAACCAATTTCATGGCAGTGCCTTTGAGTTTTATCGCGATACGTTCTTGAACGCGCGGAACTTTTTCTCGGTGACGCCGCCCGTGTTTCACCAGAATCAGTATGGCGGAACGGTTGGCGGTCCCATTTGGAAGGACCACACTTTCTTCTTCCTGTCCTACCAGGGAACCAGAAACCGCCGCCCCGACACCAACCAGCAGTCGGAGACCACCACCGTATTCACTGCCGATCAGCGCAATGGATATTTTCCGGATATCGCTACCTCAAGCGCTCTTTCTCCGATTCCATTGCAAGCCGAGAACGGCGCCACCTATGCGGCGGGGACGCCCTACAGTACGCTTTTTCCAACGGGCCACATTCCCATGGCGGACTTAAACCCGCTGGCCGTCAAGTTGATGAACCAGTTCGTCCCGCTGCCCAATTTCGGGGTGAACCAGTATTCGTTCACTTCAGTCGCAACCCAGGACTTCGAACAGGGAATCGCGCGGGTCGATCATACCTTCGGCAATAAGGATAGTGTGTGGGCCAGCCTGTTCATCGAGCACGACAGTACTCTGCGCGGGCTTCCATTCTTGGGCTCTACGCTACCCGGCTTCGGAGAGACCGATCCGGAAGCAACCAAGGAATACACGGCGCAGTGGTCTCACACTTTTAATCCCACCACCCTGAACGAGTTCCGCGCTTCGTGGTATCGGTTGAATTACCAGGCCGTGACGCCTGAGAATTCGGCGCTTCCCTCTTCCTACGGATTCACCGGGATAAACTCGCAATTTCCAAGCGTGGCCAGCATGCCGTTGGTTAGCCTTAACGGGTACTTCAATCTGGGCGGGAGCCCCGATGGCCCGCAACCGTCAAGAGATAACACGTATGAAATGACCGAGAGCTTATCCAAGGTAATTGGCAACCACACCCTGAAGTTCGGCTTCGATTGGCGGCGTTACGAGGTCAACGACTCATTCGACGCCTTGAACAACGGCGAGTTTTTGTATGACGGTACAGGTGTTTACAGTACCGGCGATCCCGGCGCGGATTTTCTGCTGGGAACACCAGATATATTTGTCCAGGCCAGCGGCGGCGTGCAGACGTTCCGCAGCTACGAATACTACTCGTACGCCCAAGATAGCTGGAAGGTCAGGAACGATTTGACGTTCAATTACGGGGTTGGCTGGCAGATCGATACGCCGCTGCAAAATCATCAGTACGGCGGACTGTACAACAACTGCTTCATCCCGGGCGAGCAGTCCACCATATTTCCAACCGCGCCGTTGGGTTTGGATTTTCCTGGCGACCCTGGATGCACGACGTCCGGCTATCACCAGCACAACGATAATTTTGCGCCGCGCTTTGGATTTGCGTATTCACCCGACTGGGGCCCCATCAGCGGCGGCGCAGGCAAGAAGTTTGTGATCCGCGGCGGTTACGGCATCTACTTCAATCGCGCGGCCGAGGAACTGGCGCTGCAGCAGCTCGGCGCTCCGCCTTTCTTCATCGAGTCCATAGCCGCAACTGGGATTGGCGGGAGCCCCACCTTCGCCAACCCCTATGTCGATATCGCCAGCGGCCAAGCCGCCCAAAATCCTTTCCCCTTCACTCCCGCCACCAAGGGCCAGAGTGTGAACTTTTCACAATTCGAACCGTTGAGCATCAGCACGGTGAATCCAAACCTGACCGATGCCTACGCGATGAACTACAACCTGAATATTCAGCGGGAACTCCCCGGACAGATGATCCTGCAAGCGGGGTATGTGGGAGCTCAAGGCCGACACCTGGACATCGTGTATGAAGGCAATCCCATTTCGCCCGCGGGCTCAGCGGCGTGTGCCGCCGATCCAACTTGCATAGCCAACCGGGACAACCAGGCCATCTTTTACCCCAGCCACAGTATGTACGCACCGGGAAATATATTCGGTTCCGTTGGCGTGCAGGGCAGCCAAGGAGTCTCCAGTTACAACTCGCTGCAGGTGCAACTCCAAAAACGCCTCGCTCACGGCCTGATGTTCCAGGCTGCATATACCTGGAGCCATTCCATCGACGACAGCTCGGGGTACGAGGGCAGCGGCGCGGCCTCGGGATCTACTCGCACCAGCAATCCGTTCGATTTCGCCTTGAACAGAGGAGATTCCAACTTCGATGCCCGGCACCGTTTCGTAGTCAATTACACCTACGAACTGCCGATACCGAAGTGGAACAATGCTTTCGGCAAGTACGTGCTGAGCGGCTGGCGCTTGGCAGGTATCACCACGCTACAAACCGGCTTTCCGATCATCGTGGGCAATACTTCCGATTTATCGCTACAATGCCCGGTCTCGGCCCCCTTCAGTTACTACGGATGCTGGGACGCGCCAAATGCGGTCGGCTATCCGAGCATCTATGATCCGCGCAACGCAACGCTCCAGTTCGGATCGAATCCGGCTCAGCCCAACTACTACTTCAATCCCAACGCTTTCGCCCAGGAAGCTCCGGGCCAACTCGGCAACGAGGGGAGGAACAACTTCCATGGTCCCGGAATCAACAACACCGATCTGGCTATCAGCAAATTGATAACATTCACCGAAACCAAGCAGATCGAACTTCGCCTAGAAGCTTTCAATGTCTTCAACCACACCAATTTCGCGTTTTCGCAGAATATTACCGGATGGGAGGACTTCAACGCTCCCAGTACGTTCGGGCGCGTCACAACGTACAACCCGAATGCGGCTGGCCGCGTCCTTCAGCTTGGCGCCAAAATCTACTTCTGATCTATCAGTTAACCTCCTGGGGGGCCTTCGGGCTCCCCTTTTCTTTCCCTCCTAGCGCTCCCAAGCACCGCTTTCGAGTGGTGCTCGATCCCATTTCTGGTAGAGAACCCCCTTGGATTCTACGGGAACTCGTAGCAAGAATCCCTCTAGCAACCCGTAAATCTATGCGCTATAATTAACCGGTTTGTTACCAGTCTAGCTTTAGCGTGTGGCCCCGGGAGTGCAATGCGTTGCACCTTACCGAAGCTACACAAGGCTTGGCTGTTGCGGGGAAGTCTTAGTACCAAGGCCACGTCTGCTTTATCTGAATGGAGTCGTTTCGCGGCTTTCCATAACAGGGGAAGACCGTTCATCAGAGACTACGCCCGCTTACTGGCGAGGCGCTAACGAGGAGAGGACAAAGATGAAGTTTTTTATGAGGACTCTGGTCCTGGCGCTTTTCGCGCTCACTTGCTTGCAAGCCCAGGACGTTACCAAGGGATCAATTGTCGGTGTGGTTCGCGACGCGACCGGCGCGGTCGTGCCGAATGCCGCGGTGAAGCTTACTTCACCGTATGGTGATCACGCCACAACCACCAACGATGCGGGAGCGTACAGCTTTCACAATTTAGTCGTCGGACCCGGCTACGGCGTCGCGGTGAGCCAACCTGGATTTTCCACTGCGACAATCGGGAATCTTACCGTGGGAATCAACGCCACAACCACGGCTGACGTTAACCTCGAGGTCGGTACCGCGGCTCAGTCGGTGGAAGTGACAGCCGCCACCACCGCCATCGATTTGAATTCGACTCAATCGGGCGCCAACATCGACGAAACCCTATACCGCAACGTGCCCATCGGGCGAAATATTTCGGCCGTGATGGCCATGGCCCCGGGCGTATCCGATAGCGTCGGCGCCGGCGCCGCGAACCCCTCCATCAACGGAGCTTCGGGCCTGGAGAACGAATACATCGTCAATGGCGCTAACACTACCGACCCCGGCTTCGGCGGTTTCGGCACTTACAGCCGCGCCTACGGCCCTCTTGGCAACGGCATCAATTTCGATTTCGTGCAGGAAGTCCAGGTACAAACCGGCGGCTTTGAGGCTCAATACGGCGAAGCGCTCGGCGGCGTCATCAACGTCGTCACCAAGAGCGGCACCAACCAGTATCATGGCGACGTCTATGGTTATTTCCAACCGAAAGAATTTGAAGCCGGCCGAACCGATGCCAATCCGCTGCTCGTCAGCAAGTTCGATTATCTGGTGCACCAGGCATCTCTCGACTACGGCGGGGACTTTGGCGGCTACATCATCAAGGACAAGCTCTTCTTTTATGGTGGCATCAATCCGCTCACGAACACCAATTACAAGGAAGCGGATCCGTTCTACGCCAATTACGCCTTGGGCGTTGTGTCCCGTCCAATTCACACCATCGATTACACCGGCAAGATCAATTACAACCTGGGCACCAAGCATCAATTTGAAGGTTCCGTGTTCGGCGATCCGTCGCACACGCCCATGACCTTCAATCAGCCCGTCAGCACGGTCCCCGCGCCCGGCCCGATCGACACCAGCGTGGAGAGCAAACTGAATTTCGGCACCCGCACCTGGACCGCACGCTACAACGGCGCCTTTACCCCCAACTGGGCCGTCACGGTGAACTACAGCAATTACTACAACAGCTTCACCAACACCCCGCTCGAAAACGGCTATCAGATTATTGACGAAACTGCCGTGCAAGAAGGTACGGGCGGCCAGATCACCTATGGTGGTGTCGGCTTCAACGAACTGAGCGAGTCGAAGGTGAACCAGCTGGCCGTTTCCAGCACCCACATCTTCCGGCTGTGGGGCGGTCACACGGTCACCTATGGCTACCAGTTCGAGGACGACGTATACAACGACGCTTTTGGATTGTACACGGGAGCAGATTTTACGTTTCCCAACGTGCCGGAATTGGGCGCGGCAGCCGGTCAGGTCTCGTATGGCGCACAGTTCCTTCGCACCCACGAAAACCCCAACGATCCGAGCACACCCATCGTACTGGAGTATACGCGCGGGCTCTACTCGCCTCCCTACACTTCCACCGATGGGCGTTACCAGGGCGGCTATATCCAGGATTCCTGGACCTTCGGCCGGTTCACATTCAAACCTGGTCTTCGATTCGAACAACAAAGCCTGATCGGCAACCTGACGCATTACGATCTCACTCACAACTGGGCGCCGCGCCTCGGCTTGATTATGGATCCGTTTAACGATCGCAAGACCAAGATCTATGCCAGCTACGGCCGCTTCTTCGAGAAAGTGCCTTCCGATATCTCGGTCCGCGCCTTGTCGTCGCAGCTCAGCATCACCGGTGCGTGGTACGCCGACCCCGGCCCCGGCCAGCAACCGAATTTGTCGCCCAGCAACTACGTCCCCGGTGGCAATATCGCGTTTCAAGGCGGCCCGCAAAACCTGGAGTTTGTCGCCGCCGGAACCGGCGCGCAGTTCCAGGACGAAATCACCGGTGGATTCGAGCACGAATTCGCTCACAACCTGACCTTCACCAGCCGGTTCGTCTATCGCGATCTTCGCCGGATCATCGAGGACATGTCGGGCACCAACGTTACTCAGGCCCTGCACGGCGTGCCGCAGATCTACGTGGTCGGCAACCCGTCGGCCGCGTTGGACATTTTCCAGAACACGTTCCCCTGCAGTTCCGGACCGAATTGCAACACCGGAACGGGCTACACCAATTTCGCCAACGGGACACCGAACGGTCCCGACGGCATTCCGGATGGCTTCCCGAATCCAAGCCGCATCTATAAATCCGGCGAGTTTATCGTCAGCAAGCGCTTCTCGAATGTTCAATTCTATGGAAGCTATGTGCTGTCGAAATTGTACGGAAACTACCAGGGCTCCTTCCGCAGCGACAATGGCCAGCAGGATCCTAACATCAGCTCCATGTTCGATTTCACCAACTCGGACGGCGTGCTGACAGGACAGGACATTCCCGGTGTTCTCAACAGCGATCGCCGGCACCAGTTCAAACTGTTCGGCAACTACATGTGGCGCGGATTCAACGTGGGCGCCAGCTGGCTTCCCACCTCTGGAACGCCGATCACCGAGCTCCTGGCTCACCCCGCGTACGTGAACGCCGGCGAAATTCCAGTTTGCCCGGACGGAGGCTATTCGTGTCCAGGAGGACCTCGCGGCGCGGAAGGCCGTACCGCTTGGACCTTCGACTTCAACCTGCATGGCGATTACACCGTGAAGCTCGGCGAGCGTATGCGACTGAAATTTGTCGCCGATCTGTTCAACATCTTCAACGAACAGCGAATCATTCGCGTCAACCAGTGGGAACAGCTCAATGGCGGCGCCACCAATCCGGATTTCTTGAAGCCCGGTCTGCAGCAGTTCGCCGACCCCTACGAAAATCCGTTTAACGCCCGCTTAGCAGTTCGTTTCGAGTTCTAACCAAACTCGCATATCACATCGGGGAGGTCTCATCGGGCGCAACCCGGGGCCTCCCCTTTTTCGTTTGTACGACAATAGAAATAAGCACCATGCATCGCACTGTCTTCGCCGTACTGGCGCTATTCTGCTCCCTGCACCTCTCCGCCGCCACCAAAAAGCCCGACCTTCCCGCGCAATACAAGAAGTGGCTCAACCAGGACGTTCTCTACATCATTACCGACGACGAGCGCAAAGCATTCCTCGCTTTAACCTCCGACGACGAACGCGAAAAATTCATCGATAACTTCTGGGACATCCGCAACCCGCGCCACGGCTCCGAAACCAATCCATACAAGGAAGAGCACTACAAGCGCCTGGAATACGCCACCTCCCACTTCGGCCGCGAATCCAACACGCCCGGCTGGATGACCGACATGGGACGAACCTATATTCTCTTTGGCGAGCCCACATCGCGTCATCCCTTCGTCGGATACGGCCAGATCTATCCCATGGAGCTCTGGTTCTATCAGAACAACACCAGCTCCCCTGCCCTGCCTTCCTTCTTCTACGTTTTGTTTTACATTTACGGCGACATCGGCGAGTACAAGTATTACCGGCCATTCCTGGACGGCCCCATGAAGCTGGTGCGCGGCTCGCAATTCAACAGCAATAGGGATGTCTACAAGTTTCTTCAGCCGCTCGGCGGAGACGTTGCCCACGCCGTCTTATCCTTGGTGCCAAGCGAACCCGTCGATACCGTCAATTACGCGCCCGACATGTCCAGTGACATGATGCTGGCCCGCATCGAGAACTTCGCCAACGTTCCGTCCAATGTCAGCAAGCTGCGTGAGATGCGTTCCCTGCACTCCACCGTCAGTTCGTACTTCCTGGTGAACCAGGATCGGCCCATCGATGTCAGTTCTCTCGTCCTGGCGGATCCCACCGGAAAATACTGGCTCGATTACAGCGTCCTGATTGACGATCCTAAGCTCGGCCAGCGCGATGGGTCCCAGCTCAAGCTCAGCATCAGTTACCGTCTGAGCACTTCATCCGGCGAAACCGTCCTTGAAAATTCCGAAGACCGCGCCTTTGCCGCTTACGAAGACACACCCTCGGGCGAGAAGAAGTTCGCGCCTTTCGTCGCCGCCAACCGCATCCCCATCGAACCGGGCGCCTACAAGCTCAGCATCGAAGTCGCCAACCGGCAGGCCCAGCAAACGTTCAAGGGCGAAACCAACATCACAGTCGGCCCCGGACCCCGCCCTTCCTTCGCGGGCCCTCTCGTCACCACTTCGATCGATCGCGTGGCGCGTCCCAATCCCTTCCAGCCCTTCCAATATTTCGGCGTGCAATTCCATCCCGCCGCGCGGCATGAGATCAACCATCCCGATCCGCTGCGCCTGCTCTTTGAGCTGCATTCGCCACCTGGCTCCATGGACAACTATCAGATGGAGTACATCGTCACCCCTCTGCTCGACAAGGAAGGCCGCCGCAGCTCGACCGAGGAGATCCCGCAATCGCAGTTCAAAGACGGCCGGCTGCTCAAATCCAAAACCATCGCCGTCAACGATCTCGAAAACGGCGACTATCGCTTGATCGTGAATCTGCGAGTGGCTGGAGCGAGCGAGGTGCTGGCGTCGGCCAATCTTCCTTTCAGGATCTCATCCGAAAAAAGCGATCTTCCGCTGTACTTCCTCCTGGACAGCCAGGAGCTTGGACGCCCCGGCATCGCGGTCTACATGCGCGCGCTCGAAGCCATGTCGCAAAAGAACGACACCGCCGCAGCGGACTATTTCCGGCAGGCTTTGGAGCAGAACCCCGCGAATTCATTCGCCGGCCAGGATCTGGTCCAGCTCTACTTCAGCCAGCGCCAATACGGGCCCATCGCCGATCTCTACAAAAAGCTCGGCATCGCGGCATTTAAGGCCTCGCCCGTAACGCTCGCGCAGATCGCCCTCAGTTTCCGCCAGAGCGGCGACACCGATCAAGCCCGTAGCGTCATCTCGGCCGGTCTCGGAATCTACCCCGGCAATGCTACACTGTCCGCGCTGCAGAGCAGGGCGCGATAGCGCATCACTTCTTCCCCTCGCTGTTGTCCGGCCCGCCCGGAGCGTAGTAGCCGCGCCTCACCGATACTCGCATGCCCGGCTGAAGCACCTTCACCTGTAGCTTGCGGAACTTGCCGTCGTGCGCTGCGTTGTTCGGCGCGAAGCCGATCGAATATTGGCTGCGCAATTCCAGCTCGATGATCTGAAAAATCTCTTCGATCGTCCGTTTTTTGCCGGCCTCGAACATCCGGCCTCCGGTAGGCTCCGCGAGGCTCTTCAGAAACGAACAGCCGGAAAACTTTTGCTCGTAGCAGACGCCGTACACGATCGTGTTGGTGGCCTGCACCGCCTCCACCGCGTCATCCAGATGCTCCTGGCTTCCGTTATCCAGGCCATCCGAAACAATCAACATCGCCTTGCGCCCTGGAACGCGCGCCAGCTTGCCCCTCGCGGTTTGATATACGGCGTCGTACAGCAGCGTGCCGGGCATCGACTGGCCAAGCGCGGGCAACCCTCGAAACGGAATCGCATGCAGCTGCGCGAGCGCCTTCCGCAATCGTTCGCTCGACGATGTGAAATCCTGCCACAGCACCAGCGTGCTCGAAAATCCCAGCAAAAGCGCATGATCGCTCGGCCGCAGCACAGTATCGAAGAATCGCCCCGCCGCCTCGCGCTCCTCCGCAAGCACTTCGCGCACGCTGCCGCTCACATCCACCAGCATCGCCACCGTCAGCGGCAGGTCCGTTTCCTGCGCGAAGTATCGGATCGCCTGCTTTCGCCCATCCTCGCGAATCTCGAAGTCGTCCTTGCCGAGATCCGTCACCAGCCCGCCGTGCTTGTCCGACACCGTGCAGAGGACGTTCACCACATCCACGTCCACGCGAATGGGCGCGGGCTCGTCAGCCGCTTGCGCAAAAATCGGCCTCGCTAGCTGGCTTGAAGCAAGCAAAGCTAAACTAAGAATTACCTTCAAAGCGTCTCCGAAGGTCAATGTTATCGTGAACAAGCCCCTGCGATTGCTGCTGCGCCAAGCAACCTACAACCTGCGTGGCGGATTCCTGGTGCGCCCTCTCACCATCGCGCTCGCCCTGGGTTGCGCCGGCGCCATGCTGTCATGGCTCGAAGAGACCTTTCCGGCCCTCAGCCAAATCGTCCCGGCGGCGCTCTTTCCCTCTCATTCCGATCCGCAAGTGGCGCAATTCATTCTCGGCGGCATCGCGGCTTCCATCATGACGGTGGTCTCCATCGTTTTCGCCATCCTGCTGATGACGCTAACGCTGGCTTCCATGCAGTTCTCGCCCCGCATCATCGTTAGTTTTGCCAGGGATCGCGTTACTCAATGGACTCTCGGCATCTTCCTCGGCACTTTCTGCTACTGCATGGCCGCGCTCCCGGCCGCCCGCACACTACCCCACCCCTTCGCTCCGGTCGCCACCGTGATGGGCGCGATGCTGCTGGCGCTGGCCTGTGTAGCCTGGCTGCTATTCTTCATTCACCACATTTCGGAGTCCATCAGTGTCAGCCACATCGTGGATAGAATTGCCTCGGAAACAGAAGCCATAATCGATGAGATGATGCCCTGGCCGCACCGCCTCAATGCCATGGACGATCCGCATCGGCTGGAGCCAAGCACCTGGGAGACGCCGTTTCAGAGCCCCACGTCAGGCTATATTCGTTTCATCGACACCGTGCGATTGGTTGCTCTGGCGAAGTCGCTTCACGTGAAGGTACACGTGGTTCGACGCGTAGGGCAGTTCGTTCCCGCCGGCACCACCCTCTTCATGGTGCACCGGGGCAGCCGGCTCTCTCCACCCGAACGGGACGAACTGCTCGACACCGTTGACCTCGGCCCGTCCAGAACCTTGCAGCAGGACGTCGAGTTCGGAGTTTTGCAGATCGTCGATATCGCTCTCAAGGCGATCTCGCCCGCCGTAAACGATCCGAGCACGGGCGTCAGTTGCGTCGACCAATTGAGCCGGATTCTGATCCGTTTCGCTACCCGGGACGTGCCGGCTCCCTTGCTATACGATCCGCCGGGCGTCGTTCGCGCCAGCATTTCGTGGATCGGCTTCGACGGCTTGCTGACTTCGGCATTTGAGCAGATCCGTCTCTACTCGAAATCCGACATCGCCGTTAGCCTGAGGATGCTGAGGGCCCTCGGTGACATTGCCGGGACTACCGAAGACCCGGAATATCGTCAAAAACTCCACGAGCTTGGGATGCGAATCGTCGGCGGCTGTGCCGAAGCACTGAGCGAGGAGGAAGTGAGAAAGATGCGCATTCGCTTGGTTGTGCTGGAAAAGTTAGCGGCTCCTTAGAACGAATGCAGCACCGCACCGTTGGCCAACTCCACTTGAGTGCAGCGCATGTGGGGCGATCCGTCTTTCGCCCGCGCCCCCGAACATGTCACTTTGTCGCCACGCTTCAGCGACTCCTGATTCCAGCCCGCGCGCTGCAGCGCATTCGGACTGTCGATTTCGATCACCCAATGTTCCACCCCGCCATTCGGCCCCAACACATCCAGGAAAATTTGCGCGTGCGGATTCGACCACTCAAACCGAGTCACATAACCCGTCACCCTGGCCGGATGCTTCAAGTCGTACTCCGCTGTGGAGTGATGAGCGAGCAGCGCTGTGGCGATCAGCAGAGCCGCAAATAAGCGTGCCATAATCACAGTTTGGCGCACATACTTCCACTCAAACAAGCGATCCAGGAAATGGTTCGCGACGGTGACATCGTGGCCCTGGAGGGCTTCACCCACCTCATCCCTTTTGCCGCTGGCCACGAGATTATCCGGCAAAGCCGCCGCAATCTGACGCTGATCCGCATGACGCCCGACTTGATCTACGATCAGCTGATCGGCTGCGGTTGTGCATCGAAGCTGATTTTTTCCTGGGGCGGAAATCCCGGCGTCGGCTCGCTGCATCGTCTCCGCGACGCCGTGGAGCAAGGTTGGCCCGCTCCGCTCGCGCTCGAAGAGAATGCGCATGCCGGTATGGCCGCCGCGTATGCCGCCGGGGCCGCTCATCTGCCGTTCGGTCTGCTGCGCGGTTACGTGGGAACTGATCTGCCGAAGTACAACCGCGTAAAGTTCATCGATTGCCCGTTCACCGGTGAGAAGCTGGCCGCCATCCCGGCGATCCGCCCGGACGTAACGGTCATTCACGCGCAAAAGGCCGATCGCAAAGGCAACGTGCTCATGTGGGGCGTCATCGGCGTCCAAAAGGAAGCCGTGCTGGCGGCCAAACGCGTGGTCGTCACCGTGGAAGAAATTGTCGATCAGCTCAACGCGCCTCCTAACGCCGTCGTGCTGCCTTCCTGGGTGATCGGAGCGGTCAGCGAAGTGAAGGGTGGAGCGTTTCCCTCCTACGCGCAAGGCTACTATCCGCGCAATAACGCTTTCTACAAGCAATGGGACCCCATCGCGCGCGAGCGCGAAACCTTCCAAGCCTGGATGCAAAAACACGTGCTCGGCACCAAGGATTTCGATGAATTCAAACGCAGTCTGGAACAGGCGGTGACGCATGCCTGACCTCAAGTACACCGCCGATGAGATGATGACCATCGCCGCCGCTCGCATGATCCGCAACGGCGCTTCTTGTTTTGTGGGAATCGGACTCCCTAGCGCCGCAGCCAATCTCGCGCGCCTCACCCATGCGCCCGACACCGTTTTGATTTACGAATCGGGATGCATCGGCACCAAACCCACGGTGCTGCCGCTCTCCATCGGCGACGGCGAGCTTTCCGAAACCGCAGATGCCGTGGTTTCCATCCCCGAGATTTTCGCTTACTGGCTGCAAGGCGGCCGCATCGATCTCGGATTCCTCGGCGCCGCGCAAATCGATCGCTTCGCTAACATCAACACCACCGTGATCGGCGATTACTACAAACCCTCCGTGCGATTGCCTGGCGCGGGCGGCGCACCGGAGATCGCCGCATCGTCCAAAGAAGTGCTGATCACGCTGCGCCAGAACAAGCGCGCGTTCATCGAGAAGCTCGATTTCGTTACCTCCGGCGGCCACTTCACCGGAGGCGATAGCCGCGCGAAGTTGAATCTTCCAGGCAAAGGCCCGGTGGCGGTGATCACCGATTTGGGCGTCATGACTCCCGATCCGGTGACCAAGGAGCTCACGCTCACCAGCATCCATCCCGGCGTCACCGTGGAAAAAGTGATCGAGTCCACCGGTTGGGCGTTGAAGGTCGCGCCGCAGTTGGCCACCAGCCAAGCTCCCACGGAAACCGAGCTCAGCGTGCTTCGCGATCTGAACGAACGCACCGCGCGCGCTCACGCCGGACAGACCTAATGCTGTCGTTCGTCTACGACATTCTTCCGGCGCGTGTCATATTCGGCGTCGGTTGCCTCGAGAAACTGCCCGAAGAAATCGACCGGTTAGGAGCGCATCGCGCTCTGGTGCTCTCAACGCCGGAGCAACGCAAAGAAGGCCGGCAGATGGTGGATCGGTTGGGCGCTCGCGCCGTCGGCTTGTTCGACCACGCCGTGATGCACGTGCCCATCGAAATCGCCGAGCAGGCGCGAGAACAAGCCCGGACACTGGGCGCCGATTGCTGCGTCGCGGTGGGCGGCGGTTCTACCACGGGACTCGCAAAAGCCATCGCGCTGGTCTCGACACTTCCAATTCTGTCGATCCCGACAACTTACGCAGGGTCCGAGATGACGCCCATCTGGGGCATCACCGAAAGCGGATTGAAGAAAACCGGCCGCGATCCGCGCGTCCTTCCGAAGACGGTGCTGTATGATCCGGCGCTCACCATCTCCATGCCGCCCATGCTCTCGGCCACCAGCGGCATGAACTCCATCGCGCATTGCGTGGAAGCGCTCTATTCGAAGGACGCCAATCCGATCATCTCGATGATTGCCGAGGAAGGCATTCGGGGTTTGGCCGCGGGACTTCCCGTGGTGGTGAAAGAGCCGGCGAATCTGGAGGCCCGCTCGAACGCGCTGTATGGCGCATGGCTGGGCGGCATTTCGCTCGGCGCGGTCGGAATGGCGCTCCATCACAAGCTCTGCCATACGCTAGGCGGAAGTTTCAATCTGCCGCACGCCGAAACGCACACTGTCGTGTTGCCGCACGCGACGGCTTACACCGCACCGGCTGCTCCCGAGGCTATGTCGCGAATCGCGCGAGCGCTCGGTGCGAAGTCGGCCGCGCAGGGCCTCTTCGATTTGGCGGCTTCACTCGGCGCTCCAACGTCGCTTGCCGCGCTCGGGCTCAAGGCGTCGGATCTCGATAAAGCCGCCGATATCGCGGTACAGAATCCGTACTACAATCCGCGACCGATCACACGCGAGGGAATCCGGGCAGTGCTCCAGGACGCCTTCGAGGGACGGCGACCCGGCTAGGTACTGGTACAGAACCGCTTAGGTTCAGGACCGGAGTTTATTGGTTGGTTCGCCGCCGCACTATAAGCTGCGGTTGGTATGAAACTAGGTCTTACTTGCGGAACGCTTTTCGCGTCTTTCGTCCTGACTTTCAACGCGGGCGCCGTTGGCGTACCATTTGACACGGGCAGCTATAACTTCCCGCTCGCCGGAGGCGGGGGCGGCTCACAAGCTACGCTGAACGGGGTGTCCGTGGAAGCCTTCTGCGACGATTTTGCGAACGAAATCTCGGACCCCTCCAATCATACGGCGAATGTGACCCAATTGAGCACCAGTGCCGATTTGTCCGACACCAGGTTCGGAGCTGTCACTTCTTGGACCACCATCACCGGCACAACCGATGACGCGTTTTTCAACAGCGGCGCCGGATCGCAGGCATCGGCTCGCTACGACATGGTTGCCTGGCTGGTATCGCAATACAACCTGCCGCAGGGCAACAACACGTCCAACAATCAAATTCAAGAGGCTATCTGGACCTTGATGGATCCCGCCGCTTACGCTACCGACACTCCCCCGCAACCGCTGATTGATCCCAGCGGAGTGGGCGTGCCGATCACGGATTTGGAAAACGCCGCGAATTGGTACCTCGGTGGAGGCGCGACAAATTCGTTCCTGTCAAATTTTGAGGTCGTCAACGATACCGCCATGACGGCCGGCACTTCTGCCAACGGCTACGTCGGAGTCGGCGGATTCCAAGAGCAGATTGTCATGACTCCAGAACCGCGCGGCGGAATTTGGATCTTGGTCGGCTTGCTGGGAGTGGGCGCCTTGGTGTTGCGCAGAACGCGTACGGTCTAAGTCAGCTGCCGCGCGATCGTCTGGTCCTTGATCTTGGCATCGTTCACCAGCAAGAATGCCTTGCTGAGAACTAAGCCCAGAATGCGATCACCTTCAAACGGCAGGTGGAGATTCGCAGCCGTATCCCCGGCACCCTGCACGATACACAAGTATCTGCTGCCCGGCTCCATCAGAACGTTGGCGCTTCCGATGTGGATGCGGTACTCATGCAGATCCCCGCGAACCACTAGAAATCGGCCATCCAGCCGGCACCGGTCCCGAATCGCCAGCTTCGGCAGTAGACTTTCGAGCACCGCCTTCCGGTGCTCAGACGCCGTGGTCAGATCACCAAACGCGAAATGTTGCCAGTAGGGTTGATGCGGATCGTCCGGGTGATCCCGATTCCAGGCCGGATCGGTACCAATACTCGTCACGCCGACAAATAAATCACAGTCTCGCATCACCTCGGAGAACACAAGGGGCGGGACCTCCTCGAGACGAACCGTAGCTCTTCGCGCGAGCCCTCGAAACTTCCTTGAGATCGGTATCCCGAACGGCCCTGTCTCCGCCTTGTCCGGCTGCGGTGCCTCTAACCGGACGAATTCGACACGGCCCGTGCTGATGCCTAAATAGATGCCATGCGCGGTGGTGGATTTGTCGCTGTCCTCCTCTTCCGGCGATTCCACGTCAAATTTCGCTTGCAGGTTGTATTGGGCAAGATCCAGAGACGGCGTATTGTGCGAATCCCAATCGCCCATCACCTTGAACTTCCAGCCCCGCTCCCTGCACAACGAAGCGAACTGGTGCTGGCGGATGATGTGCGACGCAAAGCGATTGGAGTAGGTCGCCGTCTCGCGTTCGGCATCAGTCAGCAGGTAAATTTCGCGATGCGCCTGCTTGAACGGCTGGCGTACCTGATGGTCTTCCAGCCAGCAACGCCAGCTCAGGATAGCTTGCACGCCGGAGCGGATCGGATGCCACATTCGCACGCGGGCCTGCTCGGAAGGCTGGACGGCATGGCCCGCCCAATCCATCAGCTTGCCTTGCCACGGAATGGCGGTCCGCGTTTCGCCGCCCTCCTCAAACTCCCAGATGAGACGGGTCGCAAAATGGGAGACCAGCGGATGATCGAGATACCATGGCTTCCACCGCTCGAAGGAGCACGTTCCTTCCGAGGTCAACTGGCGCTCCAGCCGCGATCGTTGCGCCGCGATTTGGCCGTCCAGCTCTTTCACGGTGCGGTTCAGATCCTTGAGGAGTTCCGCGTGCTCTTCTTTGACATTGGCGGGAGCGCTTTTTAGGACTTTGCCCTCGCGGCTCCAAATGAGCGACGCCCCTTCGCGTCCAATCGTGAGGCTGGCCTCGCAGTCCCCCGCCCGCTCAATGCGGACGCCGCCGGCGGCTCCTAGATTAACCAGGCCGAACGTTGGAACGGCCATCGCTTCCAGATCGTCGCGCGATACCTGATTGCGATCCGCCGCCTCGTTCATCGCCTTTTCGATCAGCCTGCGAGCCACATCGTACTTGACCCTCCCGGCCAAGCGGCTCAATTGCGCCACACCATCCAGGCCAGGCATCGCGGCCAATGCGTTCACACACGCATTCCCCACCCGATGTGAAACCGCGCCGATCATGGGAATTTTTCGGAAGCACCCGAATGCGAAGTTCGCGATATCCGGCGCGATGGAAGCATCGCCCAGTGCACCCAGCACCCATACGAAACCCTTTTGGTAGTTGGCCTCCGCTTCCGGCGCCTGGATCGCCGTTTCACCGGGCGTCGGACTCATCGCCAACCAACGCCGGGCTGCCTCCAGAACCTCGGCCTGCCCGATTCGCGCGGTCAGATTCACTGCTTCGGTTTGCCACTTCTTGGATGCCGTGCTTTGCGTGAGCGATCGCGCGTGAAGCAGCAGCGCGTGCCATTCAAACTTCTTTCCGGACACCGCGACTTCCCGGAACACGGTTTCACTCCACGCGCCCGCGGGTGCTAGAGGTTGTTCCTTCGGGCCGCCGATGATAACGTCGATTCGCTCGTGAATCTCCTTCATCTCGACCTGGCCCTGATAGCGCGTGACACTGCCGCGCAAATGTTGCAGTGCTGTGAGGAGCGCGGGGGTTCTGGGAGCGCCATCGATCGCCGTCAGAACTGCTTTGAACGGAAACGGCAGCCTCGGTTGCGACACCAGTTCCACCAGTCTCACCGCTTCGACGGCGCTCAGACTCAGGCCGCTTTTTAGCAGGGAGCCAGCCACGATCTTCAAAACCAGCTTCAAGTGGAACGAGCTGTTTCTCGGAATCTCGTTGAGCGCCTCTAAGATGAACGCCAGCCGGACCTCCGGCGGCTCGTTTTTCAGTCTGTTCAGGGGCGCTTCCACGAACTTGAGCACATCCCGCTCCCGGTGGACAAACGGATTGGACCCAACTGGGGCGACAATCTCGCGCATCCAATCACTGGCATCGGCAGCGAGTTCCGGTGCCGGAAATCGGGCTCGCATTGCGCGCTGGAGCGCTTCAGGGTCAACTGCCACTTCATCCTCCGACCAGCGGAACCAGCTTGATGAAGTCGATCTCGGAATCCTCGTGGAGTTCAAACCCCGAGTCCAGTTCCGTCACTTGCTTTCCATCGACGAGCACCAGAAAACCATTCTTCTCAAAACTCGAGTAGGCGCGGCGGCACTGCACTTCCCAGTCGAGAGGACGCTTGGTCTTCATGCGGAATCCGTTCAGAATCTGTTCTGATTCTTCGGGCTGCACCAAACCCTGGAAAGTCTCCGGAAGCGCTCGGTTGTAGCGTTCCACCTCCTGCTGGAGGCGGCCACGGATCACATCTCGCAGCGTTGCCGGACCAGGGTCCAACAAAATTCCGCCGGCGGCGGTCCGCGTGCCATGCAGGGGTGCGTCGAATATTCGGATGGTCATGAGCCAGTCGTCCGATGCAGTACGGGTCTCAGCAAAAGAATCGGCCGCAACTCGACCGCGCATTAGGGGCGCCGCTACTCGCTAAAATCAGAGGTATGCTTAAGCCGTCCATCTTCCGCGAGTACGACATTCGGGGCGTCGCGGACACCGAACTCCTCAGCAATGATGTCGCGCAGCTTGGACGAGGACTCGGTACTTACCTAAGGCGTGCCAGTGGTGGCGCGAACATCAATGTCGGACGCGATTGCCGGCTCAGTTCCACGCGCCTGCGCGACGCGCTGGTCGAAGGCCTGCTCGCCGCCGGCTGCAACGTCACCGACATCGGCACGGTCCCGACTCCGGTGCTTTACCATTCGGCGCAAAACCTGAACGCCCACGGCGCCATCATGATCACCGGCAGCCACAATCCGAGCGAGTACAACGGATTCAAGAGCGTCTGCGGCACTGGCACCTTACATGGCGAAGCAATTCAGGACGTACTTCACATCATCCAGTGCGCGGATTTCGAAACGGGGAAAGGCAAGCTCGGCGGCAGCGACGCCGTGACGCCGTACGTTGACGAGATCGCGGCGCAGTTCAAGCTCGATCGCCGCATCAAAGTGGTCGCCGATGCGGGCAACGGCACGGCTGGACCGGTGATTCATCGCATTTTTGAAAAGCTCAACATCGACGCCACCGAGCTCTACTTTGAGATGGACGGCCATTTTCCAAACCATCACCCCGACCCAACGGTTCCAGCGAATCTCGCGCACTTGATCGTGACGGTGCGGGAAACCGGCGCCGATCTGGGCATTGCCTTCGATGGCGATTCTGACCGCATCGGCGCGGTCGACGAGCATGGCAATGTCATCTATGGCGATCTGCTGCTGTTGATCTACGCGCGCGAAATCCTCCAGCGCAAGCCGGGCGCGACGTTCATCGCCGAAGTGAAATGCTCGCAAGTGATGTACGACCAGATCGCCAAACTCGGCGGCAACGGCATCATGTATAAGACCGGGCACTCGCTCATAAAAGCCAAGATGAAGGAGGAGCATGCGGAACTGGCGGGCGAGATGTCCGGCCACATGTTCTTCGCCGATCGCTATCGCGGTTACGACGACGCGATTTATTCTGCCTGCCGCCTGATCGAAATCGTCGCGAAGTCCGGCAAGCCGCTTTCGGCGCAACTCACGGGCGTTCCGAAGATGGTTTCGACGCCCGAAATTCGCGTCGATTGTCCGGACGACGTCAAGTTCGATCTGGTCCAACGCGTTGCCGCGCATTTCAAGAGCAAATACAAAACCATCGACATCGACGGCGTACGCGTGATCTTCCCCGAAGGCTGGGGCTTGCTCCGAGCGTCGAATACGCAGCCTGTGCTGGTGATGCGCTTCGAAGCCGCGAACGAACATTTGCTGAAGCAGTATCAATCGGAAGTAGAGCAGGTCTTGGAAGCATCGCGCGCGGGAGCACCGGTTTCGTGATCCGCGTACTTGTATTCTTCACCGCCGCGATTCTTGCGGCCCAGACGCGCGTCACGGTGCTACATGCCGCGCGCTTGCTGGATGTCGAGACTGGCAAGATCACATCGCCTGCGGAGATCATGATCCAAGGCGACCGGATCGCTTCCCTCGGAATCATATTGAACCGTCCGGCCAACGCGCAGTTCATCGATCTAGGCGACACCACTTTGCTCCCCGGCCTGATCGACGCTCACGTGCATCTGTTCCTGCATCCCGGAGCGGAAGACCTGCAGACCGTTCAGGAATCGGTTCCGCAACGGACGATTCTCGCGACGCTCGCCGCGCGCGATGATCTGATGGCCGGCTTCACCGCCGAGCGCGACATGGGCACCGAAGGCGCGGGCGCCGCCGACACCGCCGTGCGCGACGCCATCGATCAGGGCCTCATTCCCGGCCCGCGCTTGCGCATCAGCGGCAACGCCGTCAGCATTCTGGGGGGCCACGAGGATGCGGTTGGATACAACCCCGAGCAGCATGTTCTCGGCAACGCAACGTATGCCAACAACGCCGGCGAACTGGTCTCCGTTATTCGCGAACAGTTCAAACTGGGCGCCGACTTCATCAAGATCTATGAGACAGGCCAGGACTCCGTCAGCGACGGCAAACTCACCACACCGTATCAATACACCGAAGCCGAGATGACCGCCGCGGTTCACGAAGCCGCTCGCGTGGGCAGGCGCGTGGCAGTGCACGCCACTGGTGAACCGGGCACGCTCTATGCCGCGCTCTCCGGCGTCGTCTCCATCGATCACGCGTTTCAACTTTCGGATGAAACCATGCGGCTCATGCACGACAAACAGATCTTCGCGGTCCCAACGTTCACCATCATCGACTACTTCATCGAGCACGCGGCCACGCCCGGAGCCGCCGCACACGACCGGGCCTTGCAGGAAGTTCACATTCGCAATTTCGCGCAACAACTCGCCGCCGGTGTTCCCATCGCGATGGGTTCCGACGTCGGTCCGTTCCCGCACGGCACCCAGGCTCGCGAGTTCGCGCTCATGGTGAAATACGGGATGACGCCACTCGCCGCGATCCAAGCAGGTACGCTCAACGGCGCGAAGCTGCTCGGCTGGCAGGGGCAAATCGGCGCGCTTAAGCCCGGCTATTTCGCCGACATCGTCGCGGTCCCCGGCAACCCGCTCGCCGACATCAGCGTCTTGCAGAAGGTCAGCTTCGTGATGAAAGGCGGCGTGGTGTACAAGAAATGATTCGGCATCTGGCGGTCTTTCTCGCAGCGTGCCTTCCTAGTTTTACAGCCGATCTCGTAATCACGGGCGCCAAGGTCTTAGCATCTCCCGATGCCGCGCCACTGTCCAACGCTACCGTTGTGATCAGTAACGGCATAATCACAGCCGTTGAGGGCAAGGACTTCGCTCCAGCAAGCTTGCCAAGGCTCCGGTGTCCCGGCTGTTTTGTTTTTGCCGGATTCTGGAACTCGCACGTTCATTTCACCGAACCCAAGTGGGCCGCGGCTGCCACCGCATCTCCCCAGGCCCTCACGCAAGATCTCCAGGCAATGCTCACGCATTCCGGTTTTACGACTGTGATCGACTTGGCGTCCGACATTCGCAGTACCTCGGCACTCCGAAGCCGTATTGAATCCGGGGAGCTGCTCGGGCCGCGCATCTATACCGCAGGCTCGGGCCTGTATCCCCCCAACGGCGTTCCTTATTATCTGAACGATCTTCCTCCGGAAGCCCGTGCCTCTCTTCCGCAGCCTGCGACGCCGGCGGAAGCCACTGCCATCGTCGAACGAAACATCGCGGCGGGCGCCGACGTTCTCAAGCTCTTCACCGGCTCTTATCTAACACCCACCAAGATCAAGCCCATGCCTCTGGACGTCGCACGCGCCGCGGTTGCGGTCGCGCACTCGCATCGTCAGATCGCGTTCGCGCATCCATCCAATCTCGAGGGTATCCGCGTTGCGATGGATAGCGGTGTCGACGTTCTCGCGCACGCGCCCTCGGAGGTCGAAGGCATCGATGACACGCTGCTCGCCGCGTTGGTTGCGCATCACATGTCGATGATTCCGACGCTGAAGCTGTTCTCGCAAAGCAACCGCATCGCGCGCATTCGCGAAATCGTCCTCAAGTTCCACCAGCTCGGCGGTCCGCTCATTTTCGGGACCGACACCGGATTTTTGACCGACTACGATCTCACGGAAGAATATCGACAGCTCGCGCTTGCTGGTCTGTCGTTCAAAGACGTGTTGACGATGTTGACCACTGCGCCAGCGCGGCGACTCGGAGTCAAGGATGCCGGCCGGATCGCCCCGGGCCTGCCCGCCGACCTAACCATTCTCTCGGCGGACCCAACGTCGGAAGGCCTCACCGCATTCACGCAGGTGCGCTACACGATCCGCGCCGGAACGATCATTTTCGAGAAGCGCTAACCCGCGGCACCTTGCATCGCCAGTTCCGGAGTACTCGGCGGCGGAGGCAGCGCGGCGCCATTTTGCCCAAACCGCACCGACACCAGCTTCGAAACGCCCGGTTCCTGCATCGTGACGCCATACAACGACTGCGCGGCTTCCATGGTCCGCTTGGCGTGCGTGATGACGATGAACTGCGTGTGCGACGACATCTCCTTCAACAGCCGTGTCAGCCGCTCGATGTTCGGTTCGTCCAGCGGCGCGTCTACTTCGTCGAGAATGCAGAACGGACTGGGAGTGTAGCGGAAAATCGCCATCAACAGCGCCATGGCCGTCAGCGACTTCTCGCCGCCCGACAACAGCAGGACGTTCTGGAGCCGCTTGCCCGGAGGCGACGCCACAATGTCGATGCCCGATTCGGCGATGTTGGTTTCGTCCGTCAGCCGCATCTCGCCGACGCCGCCGCCAAACAGCGTCCGGAACATCTCGCGGAAGAATCCATTTACCGCCTCAAACGCATCGGTGAACCGCTTGCGCGACTCGACGTCGATCTCGTGAATCGCCTTCTCGGTGTCGCGAATGGAATCGAGCAAGTCCTGCCGCTGCGCGTTCAAGAAATCGTAGCGCTGCTGCGCTTCTTGGAATTCCTCGAGTGCTTGCGGATTGACCGGCCCCAGCGCTTCAATCCGCGCTTTCACTTCCTGATATTTCTGCTCGGCATCGAGCAATCCGGCTTCATCCAGCACGGCCTCTTCTCCCGCGGACAATTCTTCGGCCGGCAAACCAAGTTCCTTGCGGCTGGTTTCGTCGAGATACTTCAGCTCGGCTTGCTTGCGCACTAGCTCCAGCTCGATCTGCGATCGCTGCTCCTGCGCCGCCTGCACATTCATGCGCAATTGCTTCAGAGCTTCATCCAAAGCTAGAAGATTTGCACGCTGCGTGGTCTCTCGCGCGGCCAGTTCTTCCACGATCTGCTCGACCGCACTAATCGCTTCCACCAATTCGCCCGCTCGGCGATCCAGCTCGATGTTGTCCGAAAGCAGCCGCGCCCGCTCCACTCCCAGGCGCTCCATCTCGGCAGCGATTTCTCGCTTGCGTGCCGCCGCCGCTGCGATCCCCGCTTCATGCCGAGCCTGCGTGGCGCGCTCGGATCGCTGCCGTTCCTCAAACCCAGCCAGTTCCGCGCGCAGCGTGCCGTGTTCTTCCACCAAGCGGTGCGATTGCGATTGCAATTCCTCGAAATCGGCGCGCGATTGCTCGAGCACCTGCTCTTCCACGGACCGCGCCGCCTCGCGTTCATCGAGCAACCGCTGATCACGCTCCTGCTGATCCCGCGCCCGGCCGCCTTCTTGCCGCAAGCGTTCCAGTTCCAGCCGCGCAACTGACAATCGCGTTTGGGCGCGCGTAAACTCTTCGGCAAGCTGACGATGCTCGTGATCGAGCTCCAGCGCGTCCTTTTCCTGACGCTGCTGCAAGCTTCGCACGCTTTCGAGATCCTCGGTCGAATCCCGCGATCTCGATCTCCAGTTGCTCCAGCGCCGCCGCCGTGGCATCCACCGCGCGCTGCTTCACCTGGACTTCACCGGTCAACTCGCGCAACTCGCGCTTCAGCGCCAGCGGACCGCTACCGGTCTTCTTGCCGCCGCTCACCGCGTGACCGTGATAGCTCACACCATCGGGCAGCAGGAAAAACAAATCCGGATGATCGGTGGCCAGCTTCTGCGCCGCCGCTCGATCCTCGGCCAAGAAACAATGCGCCAGCCGGGGCAGCAAATCGCGAGGCGCCGACGCAAATCCGTTGGTGAAGCGCAGATGATCGCTCAGCCGGCCGATCACGCCTTGGGCGTCGGCTAAAGACGCCAGAGCCCGCGATTGCTCGCTGGCTTCGGGATGTACCAGGAATGTCGCGCGCCCGTCGAGATCCGTACGCATGATATCGATGCCGCGCTCGGCCTCGCCCCAATTCTGCACCACCACGTATTCCAGCTCTTCGTGCAGAAAATCTTCCGTGGCTTTTTCGAACGCCGGTTCCACTTCGACGAAATCCGCCAGCACGCCGGCAGCGCGAAAACCCTCCGCTTCACCGCGCTCGATGGCGGTAAACAAACGTTTCACACTTTCGGCCGTGTATGCGCGATGCGAGAGAATTTCCTCGAGCGAATCCTTGCGCGCCTTCAATCGCGACGCATCGGTGCGCAAATGATCCAGCGTTTTGCGGGCTTCCACCGCTTCAGTTTTGCGCGCGCTCAGCTCTTCTTCGACGCGGCGTTTGCGGTCGGCGGTAGATTCCAGCTCCATCTGCCCAGCCGACATCCGGCGCGACAACTCCGCCTTCACGCCTGTTAGCCGCTCGAGGTCCGCCGTGGCCGTTTGTTCCTCGCGCTGGTTTCGGGCAGAGTCACGATCCACGCCCGCCAGATACTCGCCGATCTTCACCAATTGGTTCTTCAGCGCCGACGATTCGCCCAACAATCGCAGCACATTCTGACGGCCGGTCTCGAGCGTTTTGGCACGCTCCTGCAGCGCCTGTTGCAGTTCGCCGCGCTCGGCCGCCTTGGCCGCCAGACGCTCACGCGCCGCTTGAATCTCAGCCTCTAACTCCACCACCGATTGGAGATGCGCTTCCAATTCCTGACGCAATTGCTGGTGACGCGTCTCCAACTCCTGCGATTCCGCTTCGCCCTGGCCAAGGCGCTGCTCGATCGCAGCGATCTGCTGCGCCTGCGAATCCAGCCGCCCGCGCGTCCGCTCTTGTTCCAACTGGAAATCGGCCAATCGGCGGCGCGCCTCGGCCAACTCGGCGTCGTTGCGATAGCAGGCTTCCTGCAAAGCCTTGTGCTCCTGCTCGCTCTCGCTGACCTGCGTTGACAGATTGTGAAATTCCGCGTTCGCAAGATTCAAATCCAGCGCCGTCTTGGCCGCATCGCGCTCCAGCATCCGGTAGCGCGCCGTGAGCGACCCGCGCAAGTGCGCGATCATCTCCACTTTCAGCTCTTCGTACCTGCGCGCTTTGGAAGCCTGGCGCTTCAGCGAATTCACCTGGCGTCCGACCTCTTCCAGAATGTCGAACACGCGAGACAGATTCTGTTTCGCGCCTTCCAGCTTCGCTTCCGCGAGCCGTTTCTTGGTTTTGAATTTGCCGATTCCCGCGGCTTCTTCAATGATCGCCCGTCGGTCCTGCGGCTTGTTGCTCAGAATCTGCCCGATGCGCCCCTGCTCGATGATGGCGTAGCTTTCGGGCCCCAGGCCGGTGCCGCTGAAGAGGTCCTGGATATCGCGCAGCCGGGCTGCTCTCCCGTCGATCAGGTATTCGCTCTCGCCCGACCGGAACAGCCGCCGCGTGATGGTGACTTCGCTTGGCTTGTGCCCGGAGTGCCCGTTGCCATTGGTGTGACCGTTCTGGGCGTGGACAATCGGGTGCTCCGCGTCGGCCGCCGGATCCACCAGCGTCATAGTGACCGCCGCCAAACCCAGAGGCTTGCGGTCCCGCGTGCCGGCGAAGATGACGTCTTCCATCCTCGCACCGCGCAGGCTTTTGGCCGACTGCTCGCCGAGCACCCAGCTAATCGCGTCGCTGAGGTTCGACTTTCCGCAGCCGTTTGGTCCGACCACCGCCGCGATTCCCGAACCGGCGAACTTCATCTCGGTTCTATCAAAGAAGGACTTAAAGCCCTGAATTTCAACCCGCTTGAGCTTCAGCAAAGTACGGTCCCCTTCCTATTATCGTCTCGGGGGATGGGATTATGGTAACCGCCCTCGCTAGGAAAGTAAAGCGGGTACTCAGCTATATTTTGGGGGTACTAGGAGAACCCTACAATTAGTAGCCCCGTGCATCCCCGTACTAACGTGGCATTCAAACCTAACGTGTCCCACCGTACTCTACGACGCCAACGTAAAGTGCACGTCAACTTCGGTTACGACCTCCACCGGGACGCCGTTGAGGTAGGTCGGTTTGTAAACCCATTGTTTCACAGCGTCCATCGCCGAAGGCACCAGCAACGGTTGGCCACTCACCAGTGAGAGATCTTGAACTGTGCCATCGCGGGCGATGATTGCCTTCAGACGTACAACACCCCCGATGCGGGCGTCCCTGGCAAGCACCGGGTACGCTGGCTGAACCTCGTGAATCAAACGTGCGGCCTCAACGTCTCCGCCCATTCGTATCCGCGTGGGAGGGGCGGCCTGAGGAACCGCTTTCGGAGGTGGGGGTGGTGGCGGCGGTGGAGCTGGTGCGGCGCTCAAGACTCCGCCGATCACTCCGCCTAAAACGCCTCCGGGCATTCCACCGGGAACGCCGCCGACGACTCCGCTAACCTCGGGAGGCGGCAATTGTTGCAAATCCTTGATGGTGGCCACATTTTTAGGAATTGTCCTCGGTGCGATGAGTCGGCTGGCATCCAATTTCCTCGGCGTTGTGTGCGTCTCCCTTGCCACGCGCGGCGCCGCAGGTGGCGGAGGCGGAGGAGGTGGCTCGGGAGCCAGGAGCACGCTGGTGAATTGCGTCACCGGAAGGGTGTCTACAAACAGCAGCGGAATCGCCAGTAAAACGCCCACTGCCAGCACCTGGCCGGCGAGCGCCAATAAAACCGTCCACGAGCGGCGTGTCTTGCCGTTCGAGACGAAGCTCTGCTCGAACATAACGCCTCCTTGGAGGAGTCTCCGTCTATTTGGACGCGGCAGAGCTGGTCACGATCCATACTGTGCTGACGGTATCCCGCTCGTGGTCCGAAAGGCGTAGCGTAGAAGTAGGGAGTAGAAGGAGGGCCAAATGACAAGCTCAGTAAAATCAATAACGCTCACGTCGGCTATTTTGTGGGGCGCATGCATGCTGATCGTCGGCCTGATAAATCTTGCCGATGCGTCATACGGCGCTGAATTCCTGCGCATGATGAGTTCGGTTTATCCAGGCGCGGACACGAGCCGCACGCTCGGGCGAGTTCTGCTGGGTACGCTTTACGGAGTCATCGATGGCGCGGTCGCCGGATACTTGTTTGCGATCTTGTATCGGGCTTTCGCCGGGGAGGGGCATTCCGCGCATTGACCGCGGCTGCTAGTCTAGTTTTCAGAAATGGAGACGCCGGACGATCTAACTAAGCTTACGGACTACAGCCCGGACGGCGTCGATTTGACGCTGATCCGATGGATGGCTGTCTCTGACCCCGGCCGAACGTCTCGAATACCTGGAACAGCGCGTCAACGATATTATTTCGATCCGCGAGTTGAATGCCCAAGCGTGAGTTGATCGCTCCACTGCGTGCCCTGGGGCACCATCGGCCGGGATCTCGGCTATCAGGAATTGCTCTCGCATTCCGTGGAGCTGGCTATTGCTGAAGGTATTCGCATCCGCGTTGTGGATCTTGAAACGCTCATCGCTCTCAAGGAAGAATTGGGCGGCGAGAAAGACCGGGCCGTGCTGCCGATCCTGCGCCGGACGCTCGAAGAGAAGAAAAAGCTGGGATGATCAGCGTCAGCCCGTAACCGAAACCGCGCACTGCGACGCGCCTTCATCCCCCGCTCTTTTCGACTCGATAGCTCTGCCGAATCGCGCCGTGAAATGAAACGCGCTGCCTTTCCCAAGTTCGCTTTCCACCCAGATGCGCCCGCCGAGCATCTCAGTCAAGCGGTGCGAAATCGTTAGACCCAGACCTGTGCCGCCGTACTTGCGCGTGGTTGAATTGTCGCCTTGCGTGAAAGAAGAGAAAATCTCTCGTTGCCTCTCGGCTGGAATTCCGATCCCGGTGTCTCTCACAGTGAACCGCACCATCATGCCCTCCACAGTTTGCGGCTCTCGTTGCACGGAAATCGTGACACCACCGGTGCTGGTAAATTTGATCGCGTTGCCCACCAGATTGACGATGATCTGACGCAACCGGACCGGATCGCCTGCCACGAGATCCACCACGTGTGGATCAACTTGCAGATTGAAATCCAAGCCCTTTTGCTGCGCGCGAATGGCGAGCGGCTTCACGGTCTGCGCCAGACTATCACGAAGGCTGAAGTTCGCGACCTCCAGATCCAGCTTGCCGGCTTCGATTTTCGAAAAGTCCAGGATGTCGTTGATCACCGCCAGCAGCCCGTCGGCGGATTCCTTGGCGGTATCGAGATAGTCGCGCTGCTCGGCATCGAGGGCGGTCTCGAGCGCCAGATCCACCATGCCGAGAATTCCGTTCATGGGGGTGCGAATCTCGTGGCTCATATTGGCCAGAAATTCGCTCTTGGCGCGGTTCGCGGCGAGTGCCGCCTCCTCGGCCCGCCTGCGTTCCACCATCTCTGCCTCCAGCCTTCGATTGATGGTACGCAGCGCTTCGCGCTGCAAATGCGCCTTCAACGCAAGATGCACGAATATCGCAAAGACAACCGCGCCGAAGAGCGCCCCCGCCACCGATAGGCCGAATGTGAATCCGGTTTGATTCTTGGGTGAGAAGGCTTCGAGCAAGCCGGCCCGCACTGTTGCCAGAAAAACGCCAGCGCCGATCGGCGCCCAGGCCGGAACCCGCAGCCCGGCTGGTATCATGTCCAAAGCGAGCGCAACCGCGCCGACTCCCATTGCGATGAAGCCTACGGCGGTGTGAAACGCTACGCGAGTGACATTGCCCAACGCGAAAGCGTCGCCATTTCCCCAAATCACGCTAATGGCACACGCGGCGCCCACGGCCGCGACCAGCAAACCGGAAATCCCCAACATAGAAGATTTATTCGTGGCAAGATTGCGTTGCGCCAACGTGAACCCGCAGGCCAGCAAGATGAAACACAACGCTGTGACCGGCGACATGCGGCCCGGCGACGATGTCAGAATCGTGATATACGCCGGCGCCCAAAAGCTCGTCAACGCCGACATTAGCTCGGATCAGATACTCAAGAATCGAGGCCCCCGCGAAACCCGCCGCGATTGCGGATCCGATGAAGGCGAGCCGTAGCCTGTTACTCGCAACCCCCAACAGAGCGAGGCCGATCGCCACAAAGCTCGCCGCCGTGTTGCGCTGCATCGGGGCCAGATAAGGCGCTACCTGAATGAGGACCGCGGAATGGATCGCCCATCCCACCAGGACAATCAACCCGAGCAGGGTTGCGAGAGCGCCCGCGAGCGCGCCGACGATTCTGGGCAAAGACATACTGAACCCCAGCTATCGACGTAACTGAAACAGAGCTTTAGCTTTATCGTGATGGCTGGCGCTTCGCCAGGATTTCATACCCGGGTCGGCGAATACGCGGTTCGCGAGGCCGGTCGACGAAGGCGTGATCGGCGGTCATCAGCGCCGTGAGGCTTCGGCCCATATACACTCTTTCCATGGTGTTCACCAAGCGTCTTCGCCCTGGAGTTCGCAGCGGAGACATCACCTGCAGCATCCGAATCTGGACTCGCCCGCACGTCAAAGTTGGCGGACGTTATCCCATGGAAGAAGGCGAAATCGAGATCGAATCGATCAAGCCGATCGAGCTTGACGACATCACTGACCAATTAGTCCGCGAGTCGGGCTTTGCCAGCCTCACCGATCTGCTCAAGATTGCCAAGCACGGAAAAGGCGAAAACATCTACCTGGTCCGGTTCCACTACTTGCCTCCGCGAGCGCAACGCCGGGGGCGAAACGCAGGCCGAGTCGGGTAGAATCGTTTCTTCGAGAGTTTGACAGCTACCTTACTCTGGTCCCATGGATGGCGCGAATTCTGGGGAAATCACGGGCTGGCTGGAACAGTGGGCGCAGGGCGAGCCTGCCGCCCTCGATCATCTTGCGCCCCTGGTCTATGACCAGCTCCGCACCATCGCCGATAATTTGCTCCGCAACGAAGCCCCCGATCATACACTCCAGCCGACGGCGCTGGTGAGTGAAACATTTCTGAGGCTGCTCGATCTGCACAAGGTTTCGCTCAACGACCGATCGCACTTTTTCGCCTTCGCCGCCAAGCTGATGCGGCGTGTATTGATCGACCACGCGCGGCGCGTGAAAGCCGCCAAACGATCCGTTCCAGGGCGCCTGCCGCTCGATCCGGAACTCGGCTGGACCGGAGCGGTGAACGAAGAGTCGCTCGATTTGAGCGCCGCGCTCGACGAATTGGAAGCGCTGGATCCCACCGGCGTTCGCGCTCTGGAACTGCGATATTTTCTCGGATGCACCGGCGAGGAAACGGCGGCGTTGCTCGGTATTTCCGCATCCACTGTCGATCGCAGCCTGCGTTTTTCCCTGGCGTGGCTGCACAGCCGCCTGCATTCGGAGGATTGACGGAGTTTCGCCCGCGATTACGCCGTATCTAGATATGCCCGCCCTTTCCAAGCAACGCTTCCAGCAGTTAGCCACTTGGTTTGGGGAGGCCCTGCGGATTCCACCCGGCCCCGCGCGCGAAGATTACGTGACCCAGATCTCGGGCGGCGATGCAACCATCCGCGAGGATCTTCTGCGGTTGCTGGAATCCGATTCGGACGTTCAGCGCAGCGCCTCGAGTGCAGGAGCGTCGTTGCTTCCTCCGCGCTTGCCCCGTTTTGGAGCTTACCAGGCGCGCGGGCTGTTGGGCGCGGGCGGAATGGGCGCGGTGTATCTGGCCACGCGCGAGGATGGCGAACTGCGGCATCGAGTAGCCGTGAAGGTGGCCGCCGGAGTGCTGTGGTCGCCAGCGTTTGACGAGCGATTCCGGCGCGAGCGGCAGATTCTGGCCGAGCTACAGCATCCTTATATAGCGCGATTTCTCGACGGCGGGCTCACCACGGACGGCGCTCCCTATCTGGTGATGGAGTATGTGGAGGGCCAACGCATCGACGCGTGGTGCGATCGGCGCCGGCTTCCCGCTCGCGCCCGGTTGGAGCTGTTCCTCAAGGTTTCGGAAGCAGTGAGTTACGCGCACCAGAAGCTGATTGTGCATCGCGACCTGAAGCCGGGCAACATTTTAGTGACCGAGGACGGCGAGCCCCGGCTGCTCGATTTCGGCATCGCTCGGACGCTGGAGCCCTCAGCCAATGGCGGCGATGGCGCGGCAACATTGAGCCCGGGCCTCTTCGCGACGCCGTTATATGCGAGTCCTGAGGTGTTGCTCGGACAGAATCCGGGCGTCGGTTGCGATGTTTATTCGCTCGGCGTGTTGTTGTATGAGCTGCTCAGCGGCAGGCGGCCTTTCAGCGGTGCGAATCTTGTGCCAGCGCAAATCATCGAGCGAGTGCTCACGTCCGATGCCCCACCCATGAGCGGAGCCGTGCCGGACGATCCCGAAGTCGCGCAGGCGCATGGCACGGACGCTGCGCAGGACCTGCGGCGTCGGCTGCGCGGAGAGCTGGATGCGGTGGCCGCCAAAGCCATCGCGAAGTCGCCCACCGATCGCTATGCCTCGGTCGAGCAAATGGCGGATGATGTGCGCCGCTATCTCTCGGGATATCCAGTGCTGGCGGCGTCGGTGGGCCCCTGGCGTCGCGCTGCGAAGTTCGTCGGGCGAAACAGAACGCGTGTGATCGCCGTGGCCTTGATCGCGATCGCACTCGTCGCAGGATTGGTCGGGACCACTTGGCAGGCACGCGTGGCACAGCGCGAACGCGTCGCCTCCGACCGCCGGTTCAACGAGGCTCGGGAACTGGCGCGATACCTGGTTTTTGAACTGCAGACGTCGGTGGGCGATCTGCCCGGATCCACGCCCGTTCGGGCCGAGATGGTGAGCCGCTCGCTCGCGTATCTCGACCGGCTGGCCGCGGAAAAGTCCAACGACGAAAACCTGCGTGTAGAGCTGGCGCGCGGCTATTTGCAGTTAGCCGATGTACTGGGAAATCCGTTCCGCCCGAACATTGGCGAACCGGCGAGAGCCCGGGAAAGCTACCGCAAGGCCATCGCGATTCTGGAGCCGATCGCCGCAAAATCCCCGGACGATCGCGAGGCGCGCGTGTACCTGGCGCGGGGCAAACTGATGCTGGGCCGCAGTATCGGGTTCAACGCGGTATCGGCCGAAGGACGGCAGTTGGTCGAAAACGCGACGCAAGAGTTCGGCCGGCTGGCCCGGCGTTGGCCGTCGGATTTCACTGTGCGCTCGCAAGCCGCGATCGCATACTACACTTACGCGCAGAGCCTGCTTCCGCTCGGATATGTGTCCACAAACGATGCAGGACCTGCGCTTGCCGCTGCGCGCGAATCCGCCGAGCAGGCGCGAGCAGCGCTGCTGCTGAGACCCGGCGATCCCGATACGGTCCGCCAGTTGAGCTCGAGCTACAAAGTCATGGGCGATTTGACCGAGTTGCACGACCGGCCCGGCGCCACGCAGTTCTTTCGCCAATCGCTAGCCGCTCTCGATCAAATGAACGCGCCAGACCGGCAGTCGATTGCGGCGCTTGGAACGCGCAGCTCTGCGCTACTGGGGCTGGGTTGGAACCTCGGCAATCTGGGCGATTTTTTCGCTTCTCTCGCTGCCTTGGAAGAGGCACGGCAGATTCGGGATCGCACCTCGGATCAAGATCCCAAGAATATCCAGGCACTGTATTTCCGGAGCATACCGTGGCGCGATCTCGCAATCGTCCACCAGATGGCCGGCCAGAATGCGGCGAGTCTCCAGGCGTTCCTTGCCACCGTCGCGGTTATGGACCGGCTAGTTGTTCAAAGCCCGTCTAACCTCGGGTATCGATTCTCCAGGGCGGAGCTCCAATCCAGTGCCGCGAATCTGGCGATGAAACTGGGACACACGGCCCAAGCCGAACAACTGGCTAACGCCGCTCTACCTGTTTTGAAGCAGGCCGCCAAGCGCCCGGATGCGAGCGCCGTCGAGTTGGCAATCGCCGCGCGCAGCCTGCTCGAAACCGAGGTGCGTTCCCTGCGCGATCCGAAGCTCGCGCTTAGCTTTGCGATCAAGTCGGGCCAATTGGACGCGAAGGATGCCGAAATCCAAGGGATCCTGGCGGAGGCCTACTGGTTCAATGGCGATCGCGCACACGCCATTGAAGCGATCCAGCAATCCCTCTCGCTCATCGAGCAAACGCCCACGCCGACTCGGCAAGCCCTTGAGAAAACTCTCGTCCAGTATCAGACGGCCAAGCTTCCCTAGTACTTTTGCGCGTTCTCGCTGACGCTGCTTCCCAAACATTTGCGCCGTATCCGGGTGAAAGAGGAAATCATGGCTTTTCGTCTATTGCTTGTGCTCGCGGCGTTGGCTGCGCTGGTGGGAACAGCCCAGGCCTCCATTGTGGATGCATTCTCCTGGGTGGGCATTTACTACGGATCGGCCGAGCTGCTTTCGCCGGGCGGTACGCTGCTCTCAACAACGTCTGCGATAACGGCGGAGACGCAATTCGTTAACTTCGGCACACAAGCGGACCAAAACGCGATCGGGGCCGCAATCGCACAAGCGATCGTCCAAGGGTTTGCCATTCCGCCGTTTGGGACCCCGCCGCTTCCTCCGGTATTCAGTCAGGATTTCTTAAGTCAAGTTCCGTCCCTGGAAGACAGTACCGGGCTTGGAAATGATGACCCCGATTTGGTCACGTCGACGGCTTTTGATCCAAACAACACGCCGACGGCGGCATCCAACGCGCTCTACACCGATCTCACCAACCAACCCGCCAATTTCGCCGTTACAGCGGACACCGGATTTGTTGAATATGGCGGCCCGACAGATTACGTATACGCGTACAACATTGATCTTCCCGACCCGGTGGTAGTTCCCGGTAACGACCCACCCTGCTGCGCCACGAGTATCGTGGGCACCATCGCCGTGCAATTCTTCGAGCGCGATCTTCAGTCGACGGAAGTGGTCGCCACGCCGGAACCGCGCGGCACCTGGCTGGCGATGATCGCTACGCTGTCAGCTTGGCTCGCCGGCCGGAGGATCGCCGCGCGCCGCTCGAAAACAGCGCGGAACTCCTAGTACCTCTCGCGCCCTCGCGTGACGCTGAATCCAAAAGATTCGCGCCATATCCGGGTGAGATGAACATTAGGAGGAAATGTGCACCTTAAGCGAATGATTTGGGTCGGCGTGCTGGCTGCCGCGGCCCTGGCCTTTTCCAGCCAGGCGAAGGCCGACTCGTGCGGCATCTTTGGCCTTGGTGGTCCGACGTGCTTTGCCGGTACCGATGTCGTATATCTTTACTACGGCACTTTGACGGTCCTCGCTCCCGACGGCAGTCTCCTTTCGACTTCCGACTTGGAAACGGCCGAAACCGGTTTGAGCGGCTTCTCCAACTCAACCAACCAACCTCTGCCGACGCCCGCCGACTTTATCGCCTTGTTCCCGAGCCTGATGGGGCAAATGCAAAGCGATCCGCAGGTCCAATTGTCGACCATTCCATCGTGGGCGATCAGCAATATCACAAATCTGGCGGACCCCAACGGCCTGGGTTTTGTCCAGGACCCGGCTGCGCCTCTGAATTCCCCGCCCGAGCCGGCCGTGGTCTCCTTCGAAAACCAACTCGCCAATGTTGGCGGGCCGTACACCACTCTGTCGGACACGGGCTTCCTGCTGCCCCCGGCAACTGCCGCCTACTGCGATTACTTCAACACGGTTCTTGCCCCATTCTTGCCGGGCGAAACCTGCACCCCTCAGACCGTGCCCTCATCCACGATGAGCTTTTACGAATTCACCTACCAGCTCGGGCCCGACACAATTGGCGCTGACACCTATACCTCCCTCGTGAATTTCCAGATTTACTACCGCGACGTTACTGAGCAGCTTGTCGCGACTCCCGAACCCGCGTTGCTGGCACCGCTCCTGGCGGGCCTAATCGCCATGGGCTTCTTCCAGCGCAGGAATGGCAATCGCCGCTGCCAACGATCTACAATGGTATGAGTGTTCAAAGTTTACCTTCCGGCCCTGGCGATTTTCACCATGGCGTGGTCCGTTTGCGGCGCTACTCCAACGAAAACGGCCAAGAAGCATCACCACGCTGCCACGGCCAAGGCCCCGGGTAAGCCGGCCGCTGGGAAGACCGCGAAGACTGCGGCACATCGCAAAGGCAAATCCACCAAGCATCCATCGCGCTCCTACCAGCAAACGCCCTCGCCGGAACGCTACAAGGAAATCCAGCAGGCTCTCGCGAGCAAAGGTTATTTCCAGGGTGAGCCGACTGGCGAATGGGGCCCGGATTCGGTAGACGCACTGAAACGTTTCCAAAATGCGCAGAACCTGACGCCCGACGGAAAAATCGGTTCGCTGTCGCTGATCGCGCTCGGGCTAGGCCCCAAGCACCTGACCGCGAAATCGGATTCAGCGCCACCGCCTGCCGGCACCCCTCCACCGCCCGCGCCCCCGCAATGATCATCGGCCTAGCGAAGGAAATCAAAGATCACGAAACACGCGTCGGGCTGGTCCCGAGCGGAGTGACGGCGCTGCGCGAATCCGGCCATCGCGTGCTGGTGGAAACCCAAGCCGGGGTCGGCAGCTCCATCCCGGATAGCGAGTACATCGAAGCGGGCGCCGAGATTCTGCCCACTGCCGCCGAGGTTTGGAGCAAGGCCGATCTCGTCATCAAGGTGAAGGAGCCGCAGCCATCCGAATATGCGCACTTCCGCCCCGGCCTGATTCTGTTCACGTATCTGCATCTGGCGCCGCTGCCAGAACTGACGCGAAAACTGGTGGACGCGAACGTCAGCTCGGTGGGCTACGAAACCATTCGCGAAAGCGACGGATCGCTGCCGCTGCTCACGCCGATGAGCGAAGTGGCTGGCCGCATGGCGGTGCAGGTGGGCGCGGTGTATCTGGAACGGCCCAATGGCGGACGCGGCATCCTGCTCGGCGGCGTGCCCGGCGTGGCGCCCGCCAATGTGGTGATCCTAGGCGGCGGCGTGGTGGGCCACAACTCGGCGAAAATGGCCGTGGGATTGGGTGCGGCTGTCACCATCATCGATCGCAATCTCGATCGGCTGCGCGCGCTAGACGACATCTATAGCAGCCAGGTGGTCACGCTGGCGTCGAATACCTTCACGGTGCGCGATGCGGTGCGCCATGCCGACTTGGTAGTCGGCGCGGTGCTGATTCCCGGCGCGTCCGCGCCCAAACTAGTTCGGCGCGAAATGTTGAGGACCATGAAACCCGGCGCCGTGATGGTGGATGTGGCCATCGATCAAGGCGGCTGCTTTGAAACATCGCATGCCACCACGCACACCGATCCTATTTACTTCGTCGACGGCGTGCTGCACTATTGCGTGTCGAACATGCCGGCCGCGGTGCCGCACACATCCACGTATGCGTTGACCAATGCCACGTTCCCGTATCTCGCGGAGCTTTGCGCCAAGGGGCTGGAACGCGCTTGCGAAGACAATCCGGCGATTCGCCAAGGCGTCAATACCTACGCCGGACGCATCACGCATCCGGGAGTGGCCGAATCGCAGGGCCTAGTTCCGAGCGAGCTTATGGCTTTACTGTAGGCGCGGGCGCACTCGGCGTGGCTGGCCCGCCTGCTGCGAAAACCTTCTCGGCGCGTTGCGTTTTTAACAAATTGCCGCTTTCCTGTTCTTTCACCGTCAGAGTGGTGCGGGCGGCGTCGGCCGGAACTCTCCACAGCTTGGTGATCTCGCGCTGTTCTTTTCTGTTGAGCACGAACGCCGCCGGATGCATCAGCGTGCTGACCTTGTCCCAATGACCGTTGGTTTCGGATTGGCCGGTCACTTCGATGGCGATCGGCACCGTGGCGCGATCCTCGGTATTCACCACTTTCACTTTCACGAAAATGAGATTGGCGTTTTGCTTGTCGACGCTCAAGGTGACATCCAGCTTCGGCGGCTTCGAACAGCCCGTCAAACCGATCAGAACAAGCAGCAGCAAGAACGTCTTCATCATATGAGTCTAGAGGTTTTGGGAGCTGACGCGCGTTTTTCCAAGCGAGCCGCCCGGCGCTCCAAGGCCTCCGATGGCTCGAGTTCCAAAGCGCTGCGCGTCATTTCGAGCGCCAGTGCATAATTACGTTCGCGGCGCTCATAGTATTTGGCGAGCTCCACGAACGCCGCGGCGCGCCAGGGATTGCGCGATGCAGCCAGATCGGTGAGAACCGGAAGCGCCGCATGCTCGCGGCCGAGCTTCTTTTCGAGCGCCGCAATATCCCAGAGCGTTCGAAACAGAAGTTCGTCCGAGAGATTCTTCTCGATCGCTTGGCGAAACAGAGCCAGCGCGTTTTCATGTTGCTCGGCTTGCCGCCACCAGCGCGCCAGCCCGACCATTTCGGCGGCGTGCGAAAAGTCGGCGTTTTGGACGTGAAAGGCGCGAGGAACGATCGCGGTGAGGCAGGCCAGCGTCAGGATGTCGATCGAGTTGTGATGAAACACCGGCATCAAGCGAAAGATTTCCTGCGTCCGGACGTATTCGAAATAAACATACGGAATCATCTCGCCCGGCAGGTCGCCCTGCCGCTCGACGCCCAAAATCTGATTCTCCAGCTCCACCAGCCGGCAACTGTCAAATCGCAAATTCCACAGCCGGCGCGCGCCGAACAGCAGATCGAGATGTTCCAGAGAACTAAACGGCGGGCGCTGGCGCACCATACGATAGCGAGTTTCAAGCAGCGGTTGATCAAAGGTGCGGCCGTTGTAGGTGATCAGCACTTCAAATTGTTTCAAGTGTTCCGTCAGCGCGCTCAACTGGCTGGCCTCTTCGCCAAAGTCGCGCATGAAAAACTGGCGAACGCGAAACCCCTGCGGCGTGATTCGGCCGACGCCGATCAGAAACGCGTAGGTGCCCGAACCGCCCGCGAGGCCCGTGGTCTCGGTGTCAAGGAAACACCACTTTTCGGGCGGAACTCCTCGGATCTGGCCGTTCGAAATCGGATCCAACAAATCGTGCGAGAGGCTCTCCAGATCGACGATTCCAATGCTGCCGTGCCGCCGCTGGCGTTCGTAGAGCTTTTCGCTTTCGTAGTGAACGCCGTGCGCTGTCGCGACCTCCTCGCCGTGCAGCCAGTCTTCGGGCGCGGCCAGTGGCTGGTGGCTAGTGGCTGGTGGCCGGCGTTTCGGAGTCGCGTACTTCTTGTCGATCCGAGCGATGCGTTTACGGAGATGCGCGAGCTGCTCTTGAAAGTCGCTCATGCTTCTTGCGATGTCTCTTCCCATTCGGCAAGCAACGCGTTCAACGCCGCGCGGCGCTTTTCCATCTGCGTCGACAGGCGCATGGTTTCCTCGACACTAACAAAGTTTGCCAGGCTCTCTTCGTCGCTCGCGATTTGAGCCTCGAGCGCTGCGATCTGTTTCTCCAATTCTCGCGCGCGATCCTGCTGCTTTTTGAGCTTCATCGGATTGACGCGCTTTGCTGGTTGTTGGTGGCTGGTTGTTGGTTGTTGGTGAGCGGCCGCTGGATGACCGTTCGTGGGCAGACTCAGGTCGATTGGTTTCCCTTCTTTGCGCCAGATGTAATCTTCGTAGTTCCCCGGGAAAACGTTCACCTCCCCGTTGCCCACTTCGAAGATCCGCGTGGCGAGCTTGTCGATAAAGTAGCGATCGTGCGAAACGAAAACAACCGTCCCGCTGTACTTCTCGAGCGATTCCAGCAGCACGTCCTTGGCGCGCATATCCAGGTGATTGGTGGGCTCGTCGAGCAGCAGGAAATTCGAGGGTTGCAGCAGCATCCGGGCCAGCGCGTAGCGATTGCGCTCGCCGCCCGAGAGCACGCCGATGCGT
This sequence comes from Bryobacterales bacterium, assembly GCA_963772905.1. Lineage (GTDB taxonomy): Bacteria > Acidobacteriota > Terriglobia > Bryobacterales > Bryobacteraceae > Palsa-89. The sequence goes on from CAVYZD010000005.1 coordinate 702,628, forward strand.
TTGAAAACATCATCCTCGGAAAACAGAAAACATCCCAACAGACTGCGCAGCTCGGTATTCGTCGATCGCGGGGCCTCACCCTGCAGGTCGTCGAGCATGCGCGCGTTGGGATCGAGTTCTTTGTATTGATCCTGCGCGAAGTAATCCACCTCGGCGTTGTGGCCAAGCCGATACTCGCCCGAGCTGAGCGGCTCGCTGCCCGCTAGCAGTTTAATTAGCGTCGACTTCCCCGCTCCGTTGACGCCCACCAGCGCGATACGGTCGCCGCGCTCGATGATAAAGTTCACGCCGCCGAAGACGAACTTATCGCCATAACTTTTCGACACGTTCTGAAACTCGGCGACGATCCTGCCGCTCGGCTTAGGCTGCGGGAATGAGAAGTGAATCGTCTTCTCTTCGTTGGGCAGTTCGATGCGCTCGATCTTCTCCAGCTCCTTGATGCGGCTCTGCACCTGCTTCGCCTTGGTCGCCTGATAACGGAATCGATTGATAAACGCTTCCAGCTGTTCGATACGCTCGCGTTGGTTGCGATACGCGGCCTCGAGCTGCTCCGTGCGCTCCTGTTTCTGCTTCAGGTACTTCTCATAGTTGCCCGAGTAGAAGTGCACGCCGCGATTCCAAATCTCGACAATCTTGTTCACCGTCACGTCCAGAAAATAGCGGTCATGCGAGATCAACACAAAAGCGAACGGGTAATTGGCGAGATATTGCTCCAACCAATTGCGGGCTTCCAGATCCAGATGATTGGTGGGCTCGTCGAGCAGCAGCAGGTTCGGCTTCTCGAGTAGCAGCTTGGCCAGCGCGATGCGCATCTGCCAGCCGCCCGAAAAATCCTCCGTGCGCTTGTTCCACTCCTCATGCGGAAACCCGAGGCCGGAAAGAACGCTCCCCACCTGCGCTTCAATCGCATAGCCATCGCGGTTGCGGAACTCGCTACCCAGATGATGGAAGCGATCGGCCACCTGCGCGTACTCGGGCCCGGCCGGATCGAGCTCGCCCATCTTGTGCGTCAGCTCTTCCATCTCCACTTCCATCTGCTGCAGCGATGCAAACACCGACATGCACTCGGCGAAAACGCTGCGGCCGGAGAGCGACAGGCCGTCTTGCGGCAGGTATCCGGAACTGACGCCGCGAGTGACGCTGAGCCTGCCGTAGTCGAGCGACTCGATGCCGGCCAGCACTTTCAGTAGAGTGGTTTTGCCGCTGCCGTTCGCGCCGACAAGCCCCGCGCGGTCCTGAGCCGTGATCATCCAGTTGAGATCTTCAAACAGCAACTTGGGGCCGAAGCGCTTGCCGGCGCCGGAGAGTTGAATCATCTACACCTATTTTCTCGTTTCTCGGGAGCCGTTGCACAGATGGTCGCAGTTGCTCACGGCTTGCCCAAAGTGCACAGCGGATCGCCGACCACGATGTTCATCCAGCTCAGAATCGGAATCGCGAGGTAGAAGCTTTCGGCGAGATTGCGGCCGTGATAATAAGCCGGCAGGAGAATATTGGGGCGCGGCGTGAATTGCAGGTAGGGTTCGTAGACGTGGCCGGATGCGCCTGTGACGCCGTCGTGAACGTAATCGGCCGTCAGCGTCTGGGGGGATCCGGCGAAGGTCGCTTTAGGATTTCCCCACGCCCCGATGTTCCAGCTATCCGGCGGCCGGGCGAAAGTCCGCCCATTGGTAGACACGTATTCGGTCATGATGGCGCCTGGGAGCCAATGAAAATCGAGGTGGCGCTGCTTGCGGTCGGGGTCATTGGAGCCCCACGATGCATACGCGATCGCATCGCTTTCGTGCTCCAGGACGGTCGCTGATCGGTCGAAGACGACGCGATCGCGCGGGAGTTGTTGCGCGGCTTCAAGCAGCCAGCGGTTTCCTTGCGTGTTATCACTGCCCTTCAGATCGATTACAAACTTCCCGCGATTGCGGGCGAATAATGCGCGATCGATGATGCCCTTCACGTCCTCGAAATCGTATCCGGCCAGTCGCGTGACCAGGTAAATAGGAAAATCGGGATGGCGAAACGGAACGAAGGTCTTATTGAAAAAAGGGTTGGCGATCCCGGCGGGCAACGGATGCGATCGTCCGTGCAGATCGGAGTAAAGCAGCGTCAGTTCGGAGTCTACTGAAGCCGCGTCGCCGGTGAGTCCGCCGCTCCCGCGAATCTTCAGAGGCACGCCCGCCGTAGTGACGATGTAGAGAATCTTCTCGGTCAGTTTGTTCGCGCGGAGGAAGTTTTGGATGGGATGCGAAATCTGGCCGTCGAAATCTCCTCGTGAGATCTCCTCATCTGTGGTGGCCTGCAGCCGGCAAATGTTGGCGGCGGGAATGCGGCGGCGCTCGGCGTAATACTCACCGATCTTGCGCGAAAGCGCCGACGATTGATTGACGACAATGAGGACCGAGTCGGGCGACTGAGCACGCAACAACGAAGCCAGGCAGCACAGCAGCAAAATGATCGGACGGCGCAATCTTCATTTTAACTGTCGAACGGTTAGGCCTTTGCGGCCCGCTTGCGGCGCGGGGCGGTGCTGGCCTTCCATTCGCGCCAATCCTCCGAAGTTGCCTTCACCATGGCGGTGGCGGATTCATGCAGCCAGTCGCTGGATCGTTTGCCCAGGTTCGCGAGAATCGGTTTGGCCGCCCGCCGCGTGCCCAAATGAACGTTAGCGGTTTCAAATCCCATAGCACGCAGCAGGCGAGTCTCGTCGCGCTCCTTGGGCATAGAGGAAAGTTCGACGCGCGAACAATCCGGCGCAAGACGCCGCACGATCCAACGGCCGCCAAGACGCACGAAGGGATCCACGGCGCGAACGGCGCGATCCAGGATGATCTGATACTCGATGCGCTCCGACGATTTCCCCCCGGCTGCCCAAACGCAAGCCGAAGGAGCCAACGCTTTCGCTTCCCGCGCGATCCTGGCGCCGCGATAATTGGCGATCGCGACAAAACGCTGGCGTCCCAAACTGCCCAGGCCGGCTACGCGATGCACCAGACGATACTCCAGCCCGGGCTCGGGCAACCACCGCTCGATGGCGCGGAGCGCGCCGTTGGGAACCGGACCTTTCCACGTCGTCAACCCGTCCAGCTTTGTCCAGTATTGCGTGGGATCGCGGAGAACCCCGGTGACCATATGGCGCAGCCACGAGTGCTCGGCGCCCAAAACAAAGGCAAGCCCGCCTGTTTTGAGACCCTCGCGGTAGCCGTCGAGAATAGCAACGCATGCATCTTTGGCAGCGATCTTGAGGCGCGATTGCCGAATCGCAATGTGCGCACTCGCGGCCAGGCGCACCAGATCGATGGTGTATGGCAGTTCGTAAGCCTCGTCAAAATCGTTGATGCCCCATACCAGGCGTCCCTCCACGTCGCGCCAGGTTCCGAAGTTTTCCACGTGCAGGTCCCCGACCGCGAGCACATGCGGCGCGCGCGCGTCGTTGGGGCAGACCTTGGGCCAGAGCTGCATCCACCGGTAGAAAGTGGCGCGCAGGAAAAAGAACACATCTTGCGACATGGCCTCATGTTTACGCTTAAGATCGGCCTGGACGATGGTGAGGTGTTTGGCGAGCCAGGTTTCGTAGCCGCGCGTAGCTTTGGCGATTTTCATCGGGTTAAGTCTATTTTAGCGGGGGCGGCGTTGCGCCAAGCGGCCTCGATCGCCGTGCGCAGCAAGGTTTTTTTTGCGGCTTTCAGTTTCACAATGGTACCGCCGCGAAGCCCCCAAGCGCCTTTGGCCGGCGCGAAAACACCGGGGCTCGATTTGATGAAGTCGTGCTGTTGCTCGGGCGTCAACTTCACCATTCCGTACGCGCCGTCGGGATATCCCAGCGTAGCGAAAACCTTGCCGCGCACGCGAAAATCCGGATGATTCATGTGCGCGTGCTCGAGGGCTTCAGGGAAACTGAGCGCAAGCTTGCGGAAGTCTTCGGCGGTCACAACGAGGTAATTGTATCTCGATTTCGAAGCCGCATAACCGTGCTAACCTGCGGGTTGGCCATGGAGTCTGTCGACTCTCCTCCCTTGACTCCGCATAAAACCGTAGCCACGTTCCGTATCACGCACGAACTGTGGGTGATTGCGGTGGCGGCCGCCATTTTTCTCGGCTGCTGTTTCAGCCCACCCGCGCTGATGGACGACATGGATGCCGTCCAGGCGCAGATCGCGCGAAACATGCTGGTGTCTGGCGATTGGGTGACTGCGCACCTGGATGGCGTGAAATATCTGGAAAAATCGCCGTTGAAATACTGGATGATCGCCGTATCGTACAAGATTTTCGGCGTTCACGATTGGGCCGCGCGATTGCCTGTCGCACTCGTCGCAGTGCTGTTGTGCTGGCTCACGGCTCGGATCGGGGCCTGGGCGTTTTCGCCGAAAGCCGGGCTCTATGCGGGACTCGTGCTCGCCACCTGTGTAGGACTGTTTTTGTTCACGCGGGTGCTGATTCCGGACGTCGTTCTCACGTTCACCATCACGTTCGCCATGTGGTCGTTTCTGCGCGCGCTCGATCCCGGCGAGTCGCATCCGCGGCGCTGGGCCTGGCTGATGGCGGCGAGCATCGGGACCGGACTCTTGCTGAAGGGCCTGATCGCGGCCGTATTTCCCGTCGGCGGCGGCTTGGTCTACCTGGCGTTGTCGCGCCAACTGTTCCTGCGGGAGACCTGGCAACGGTTGCGGCCTTTTTCCGGAGCGCTGATCGTGCTTCTAATCGCCGCGCCATGGCATGTACTTGCAACGCTGCGCAATCCGCCGTATTTTTATTTCTCGATGCGGAGCGTGCCCGGCGAGTATCACGGCTTTTTCTGGTTTTATTTTCTCAACGAACATTTGCTGCGATTCTTGAATCTGCGCTATCCGCGCGACTACGACACGGTGCCTCGCGCGTATTTTTGGCTCTTTCACTTCTTGTGGCTTTTTCCGTGGAGTCTGTATTTGCCCGCCGCGGCTCGATTGAGCTACAAGCCGAACGATCGCGCGGGACGAATGCGTCTGTTAGCCCTCTGTTGGACAGGCTTTCTGCTGGTATTCTTCACATTTTCCACAACGCAAGAGTATTATTCGATGCCCTGCTATCCGGCCCTGGCGTTGCTGCTTGGTTGCACGATCGCCAAAGGCGTTTGGATCCGGCCGGCACAGCAGGTGATTTCGGCAATTGCGGCGGCGTGCGCCATCGCGGTGGCCGTCATTCTGGTTCAAGTCTGGAACCTCCCCACGCCGGGCGATATCGCCAACGCGCTGACCCACAACTCCGATGCCTATAGGCTTTCGCTGGGCCACATGCAAGACTTGACGCTCGCGTCGTTCGCGTATTTGCGCACCCCGTTGATCGTCGCGGGGATCGCATTCGTAATTGGTGCGACAGCCCGGTGGTGGCGGCAGCCGCAATTCGCGCTGGCTGCGATGATGGTGCTGTTCTTCCATGCCGCGCGGCTCGCGATGGTGGTGTTCGATCCCTATCTTTCGTCCCGGCCGCTGGCCGAAGCCTTGGTGAAAGCGCCGCCCGGCACATTGATTGAAGATGACGCGTATTACACGTTTTCCTCGGTGTTCTTCTATGCGAACCGCGACGCTCTGCTGCTGAACGGGCGCAAAACGAATCTCGAATACGGATCGTATGCGCCGGACGCGCCGCACGTCTTCATCAACGATTCCGATTTCGCGCAATTATGGCGGCGGCCCGAGCGATATTATCTGTTGGTGGAAGGTCGCCAAATGCCGCGCATCGAAAAGCTGGCGCCGAAGCCGGCGTTGCACGTTGTGGCCGAGAGCGGGGGCAAATTTCTGCTCACCAATCATGCAAATTCTGATTGACGCCACTCCACTGTTGCTGAGAAGCGCGGGCGTCAAGAACTATACCTATTACTGGATTCAAAGCTTGTGGGAGCAGGCGCGGAATGACCGCATCGCGACGCTGCCGGCACTCAACGGCTTCGGCCCGCTCACTCACGAGGGGTCCATCGCGGGACCCGCGCTGACATCTTTGCACCTGGGCCGCGTATTTGCCGCGAATCGCGTGCCGTGGCTGCCGCTGCTGCGCTGGACCATGCCCAAAGCCGACGTGTTCCACATATCGAATCAGATCCGGTTTCCGCCCAAGGGTCTGAAGCTGACCGCCACCATTTATGACATGACGTGCCGCTTGATGCCGGAGCTACACACGGCGGCGAATATTCAGGCCGATGAAAGCCTGGCGAAAAATGTGCTCTCGCGAGCCAGTAGGCTGATTGCCATCTCGGACAATACCCGCCAGGACGCCGCGCGATTGCTCGGCTTGGACGCCGATCGGATCGAAGTGATTTATCCGGGCGTGCCCGAAGTCTACTTCGGCGCTCAGCCTCGACCGAATGCCCGGCCTTATGTTTTGTACCTCGGCACGATCGAACCGCGCAAGAACGTGGATACGCTGTTGGATGCCTGGGAGAGCTTCCGGCTGTGCGGCGATTTCGATCTGATCGTGGCCGGCGCGAGCGGATGGGCGGGCGAGAAGACTCTGGCGCGGCTCGCGGCTAAACCGGCGAACGTCCGGTATCTCGGATACGTCCCCGAGGATGAACTGCCCGGCCTAACGGCGGGCGCAAGCGCGTTTGTTTATCCCTCGCTGTACGAGGGCTTCGGCTTTCCCGTGGCGCAGGCGATGGCGGCGGGGGTGCCGGTGATTACGTCAAACACATCATGTTTGCCGGAAGTCGCAGGCGGTGGCGCGCTGTTGGTGGACCCGCGCAGCGTTTCCGAAATTCAAAGCGCGATGGAAAAATTGTTGACGTCGCCGGAACTGCGCCAGAAGCTGGGAGCCGCGGGGTTAGCGCGGGCGCGCCAGGAATTCCGCTGGAATATTTGCGCACGAAAAAGCCTGGAATTTTTCCATCGCGCGTGAGCTATTTCCCAGTACCCGGCGCGATAAAAAAGTCCCAGACCTGCATGTTGATCTTGTCTTCGGTGTATTCGACGACCGCGTATTCGCCGGGATCGAGCGGCTTCTGCGGCCAGATCTTGAAGAGCCCGTCGGCCACTTGCTGGCGAAATATTTCGACTAAGTCGGGCGTTTGTGCGACTTCATTGGAAACCGGCTCGATGCTGACCTTTTCTACCACGCGATTGCCCTTGTGTTCGCTCAGGCGCACGATGCCGAAGCGTTCGTCTTCCGACAGCCGAAAATAAAACTGCGGCGTGCGATTCGCGGTGCCTTGCGAGGCGTGGGCGCCATCGAGTTCGAGCGTCGACTTTCCCGCAAGAGGGACCCGCGTGATCACCTTGAGCAAGGTGCGGCGCTTATTATCAGCGAGCTTCGATTCACCGACTTTCATTGGCGTGAGCTTCGGCGGCCCTTGATCCTGCTCCTCGATTAAGTAAACACCCGGTTCGGCGGGCACGCTCGATACCTCTTTGCGGGCGGCGCGCTCAGCTTTGTCCTCGGCGTCCTGTGCAGCGGCGTCGGCGCGCGCATCGTCGGCGCGCTGCTTGATCTCAGCCTTGGTTTTGTCCAGATCCACGATCGCGAGCGGAACCTCTTCCCATTCGTCACGATCGACGCTGTAATAGTTCAGCCGATCGTTCTCGATTTTGTATTCGCGGACCAGTTGATCGCTACCGTCCTTGAAATAGAGTTTGAAGTTTGCGGCGCCGGCCAGCGTGCAGAGCGCGAAGAACATCAAGCAGAGGTTGCGCACGGCTATCCTTCCGAAGGCTGCAAGCCAACGCTGCGCAACAGCAGGAACTGCGAGAGGTTGTCGGAGTTGAGCAGTCCAAGCAAAAGGCCGTCCTGCATCACAAGCACACAGGCGCACGTGTGAGCCATCAGCGGCAGAACTTCCGCGAGGTCCCGGTCCGGCGGAACGCTGGGGAATTCGCGCTCCATGAAGCCAGCAACGTAGGACGCAGGCCCGTCGTGCGCCAAGCCCCGCAGGAGCGCGTTGCGACCGAGCAGCCCGATCACCTGGTCGCCATGCACGATCGGAAAATCCTGCTGCGACGTGGACAGCATGAGATTAGCGGCGTCGCGAATGGTGCTGCCATGCGCCAGCGTGTGAAACTCGGTCACCATGGCCACGCGGACCGGCATGCCTTGCGTGAGCGACCGCCCGCGCGATGCGGCGCCTTCGTTGGCCGCGCCCAGATAGATGAAAAATGCGACGAGGGCGAGCATGGGCATGTAGATGAACCCGTAGAGCCCCATGCTGATGCCCAGCATCCGGCCGGACCAGGTGGCGATGCGCGTGGCGTCGTACTCGCTCCGCAGCCGCGAGAGAACCGCGCGCAGCATGCGTCCCCCGTCCATCGGAAACGCGGGCAGAAGATTGAAACCGGCCAGAATGAGATTGCCCAGCGCGATGCGATCGGCCAGGTTATCGCCGGTGGGCTTCGCCAGGGCAAACAGATTCAGGCCTCTGTTTTGCGAATAGAGGATGGCGAAGATGGCTCCGCCGATTACGAGGTTCACAGCCGGACCCGTGGCTGCGATCCAGAATTCCTCCCATGGTTTGGCGGGGCGCTCCAGACGGGCGGAGCCGCCGATGGGGTACATCACAACTTCCAAAGTCCGGATGCCATAGTACGCGCTCACCGCGGCGTGGCCGAACTCGTGCAGCAGAACGGACGCGATCAAGGCCAACACAAAGAGGCTGTAGCTGGCCGGCGATTGATTGCTGCCCAGCCCGATCACGATCAGAAAAATGAGCAACAGAACGAACGTGAAGTGCAGCCGGATGGGGACGCCCAGTAAGCGAATGGATCCAACAGAGCCAGGCGACACGGCTGGAGGCGTGATACGTTCCTCTGGCAAAAAATCCTCTGCACTGATTTTGACACAGGGGGAGGAACTCGGGTGTAAGGGATCTCGTCTAGGAGGCGATGGCACTTAGTTTTGCAGCAGCGCTCCGGACCCGTCCCCATTCTGCGGAAGATAACAGGACCCTGGGATCGCGCAAAGATGGTTTCTCATTAAACTTTTCATCGAATTTATGGGTCGCGTCAAGGAATCGCTTTATCGCGGACAACTTTTCTTTGCTCAAACGCGCCGAATAAGCTTTGAGGCACCGTTCGGACTCCAACTGTACAAATATCTCGGCATGGAGCTCGACATAATCAGCTATCGTCGTCGCAGATTGATTCCCCTCGACCCAGGCCTGACGCAAAGAAGATTCGGACGAGATGAGCTGGGCGAGCTGGGCGAGTCCGCTGGACCATTCCTCAAAGCTCACCTCTGGCGCGCGCTGAAATGCCCGGAGCGCCGGACGAGCAATTCGCGCCAAAGAAGGGGTTGCCCGGAGGCGAAGGAAACTGGGTGGCAGAATGTTGGACACACCAAATCCCCACCGCAGCGCGCTAAACAAGGCACTGCACAGTGCCATAGAAGGGAGAACCAGCGAGAACAACTTGGGGACGAATAGGGCCCAGAAAGATATGTTCAGAAAGCACAACAACAGCAAAATGCGCACGAACGTAATCCTTGTTCTTGTGAAGTGAAGCAATGGCTCGAAGTCTTCTGCTCTACCAAACAGAAGTGTATGGGGCACCATATAAAGTGCGAAGACAACGGCCGCCAACCGACCGTCCCCGCGCTCGATCACAAATCCTCCCCTTAGCCCGGCCCATACCAGCCACACCGTAGCAGCGATAGCTGTCGCACACCCATATACGAACATCCCTACGGGGAGTGCGCGCCTTTCGCTACGCTTCATAGCTGCACAGCACTAGTATATACCTGAGGATAGCCCTATAATGAAATCATGACCAAGTCCAAAGGGCGGACGCTTTACATCAAGAATCCTGCAGCCCATCGCCTCGCCGAGAAGGTCAGTAAGAAAATGGGCGTAACTCTCACCGACGCCGTGATTCGTTCGCTCGAAGCGCAGCTTCGCGAAACCGCGCGCCCAATCGATATGAAGAAGATCGAGGCCATTCAGAAGGAGATCGCGGCACTGCCGATCCTGGACCCTCGCCCCATGGATGAAATCCTTGGATATGACGAATTCGGCCTCCCCAGTTAGACGGATGGCGGGCATGGCATGGTAATTGATGCGTCCGCCCTGGTCGCGATCATTCTGGGTGAACCTTCGACACCAGCTTTGCTCGAAGCCGCGAAGGCGGCTCGAACGCGACACCTGTCTTCAGTATCGATGCTTGAAACGGGCGTCGTCCTAATGGCTCGACTTGGAACGCAAGCCCTACCCCGCCTGGACAGGCTGGTTGAAGACCTCGGCTGCGAAATCGTTCCATTTGACGCTGCTCAGGCCAAGGCAGCGATCGGCGCGTTCGGACGATTCGGAAAGGGCCAAGGCCATCGCGCCCAGCTCAACTTCGGCGATTGCGCCGTCTACGCGCTTGCGGCACTTCATGGCCTACCAGTGTTAGCCACCGGCCGCGACTTTCGGGCCACCGACCTCACCGTTGTCCCACGCTAAACCTTTCATTTTCAATCAACCAGCGACTTTTCCACAGCCCCGTTCGATGTCCCATATCCCCACCGAAGCTCCAAATCGGCCTGTTTAACCCAATCGTGTAGCCTCTTTAATCCGCCTGCCCTATACTCGAACAATCGCGCTATGCACAAGCCAATCAAGTACGTCGAAAAAGCCGTGACAATGGCGGCGGGCGCCGCCTGGGTGGTATTTGACAAACTCAACCAAATCAACCAGAACCCGTCCTTTACCCCGGCTTGGTCCGACAAGCCGCTGCTGAAGAGCTACGAAAAGCAGAAGCCGCCGCTCGGCTGGCCTCGTGAAACCGATTCGCTTTGCCCGCGCTGCGTGCCCGAGATCCGGCAGCAGATCGTGGACGGCAAGCTCCCGCACGAGATCCTGCTCAACGAAAAGGTCGGCGAAATCAAAGCCACCATCATCGAGCGCGATGGCCAGATCCTGATGGTGAAGGATTGCCCCAAGCACGGGCATTTCGAAGACCTGATGGCCATCGATTCGGAGTTCTTCAAGCACTTGGAAGAGGTTTTCCCAGGCCGCGATATCCGCGCGCACGCCGACGAAACCCTGCATAACCACGGAACCAGCACCATCAAGCACGGCCGCGGCTCGGTGCTAACCATCGATCTCACGAATCGCTGCAATATGATGTGCGATCCGTGCTTCATGGACGCAAACCAGGTCGGCTTCGTGCATGAGCTGAGCTGGGAAGATATTCAAACGCTGCTCGACAACGCCATTTCCATCAAGCCGCGCCGCCAGATGTCGGTACAGTTCTCGGGCGGCGAGCCGACGCTTTCGCCCTATTTCCTGGACGCCGTTCGCTACTGCCGCAAGGTGGGATACAACAGCGTGCAGGCCGCGACCAACGGGATCGAGTTCGCCAAAAGCCCCGAGTTTTGTAAGCAGGCCGCCGAAGCGGGCCTGCGCTACGCATACCTGCAGTTCGACGGAATCGGCAATGAAGCCAATTCGCATCGCGCCGTCGGCAACTTGTTCGATGTGAAGCTGCGCGCGATCGAGAACTTGTGGAAAGCGGGCGTCGACATCGTGCCCGTAATCACCATCATCAACGGCATCAACAACGAGCAAGTGGGCGCCGTGGTGCGCTTCGCTCTCGACAATCCCAAAAAGATTCCGTTTTTGAGCTTCCAGCCGGTTTCCTTCACCGGCCGCGATGAAGCTGTCACCGACGAGCGCCGCCAAGCCCAGCGCTACACGCTGTCGCATCTGGCGCACGACGTGAAGAATCAGACTGGCCTCGGCGAACCCGTTCGCGACTGGTTCCCGATTTCGTTCATGAGCACCTTCTCCGACTTCGCCGACCTGGTGCACGGTCCGTCAGCCGATTGGGGACAACTGAGCTGCGGCTGCCATCCCAACTGCGGGATCGGCATGGCCGTGATGTGCGACAAGGAAACCAAGGAAGCGGTGCCCGTGACCGCGTTCCTGAATGCCGATCGCCTGGCCAAGGACATCGCGCGCATCAACGACGCCGCGCGCACCAGCCGCTGGATGAACGTGATGGGCGTCAGCCTGGCGCTGCTGCACAACTATAATCCGTTCAAATCGCCGACGCACTTCAAGCTGACCGACCTGATCGCCAAATTCGACAAGTGCTTCGGCATGACGCCCAAAGCGCAGAAGGGCGGCTACGGCAAGGTGACGGGCGACCGCACCATGGAAGACATCACCAAGCGCCGTAACGACCGCTGGAATTTCCTGTTCGTGGCCGGCATGTGGTTCCAGGATCTGTTCAACTACGATTTCCGCCGCACCGAGCAGTGCATCATCCCCTACGCAACGCAGGAAGGCGAAATTTCCTTCTGCGCCTACAACACCGGCGTGGGATGGCGGAACATCATCGAAAAGATGCACATGACCGCGACGCTCACCAAGTGGTACGAGGAGCACGGGCGGCATGAGATCATCGCCGGCGGGAAGAGTTTGAACCTGGCGAGCAAGGATCACTCGCTGGTGTTGCGCGCCGAAGACGTGAATCACGGCAAGCAGCACGATCTCGACGATCTCGGCATCGCCAAGACCGCGCGCGAAGAGAAGAAGCGCGCTCGCGACGAGAAACTGAAACAGCACGAAAACGAGCGCATGGCCAAGCTGTATCGCGAGCAAATCCTTAAGGAAAAGCCCGCACCGGCCGACCTGGTGACGATGATCGCACCCGCGACACCAAAGCCCGTCGCAGAGGACAAAGAAGAAGCAGTGGGTTCGTTCGGCGACTAGTTCGCTTCACAAATATCAGAGGAGAAGGCCGCCCGGGCAGTTGGGGCGGCCTTTTTGCGCCCTGAGCGGTTATACCATGGTCGCGTGAAAGAGGGGTCGCCATTCCGAATCCGTGCCAAAGAGCCTGGGAGGATCTGCCAGGCCAGGGCCGAAGGCGGTACTGCGATGCTTGCCAGACGCACGTGCACGCCGTCGCAGCGTATTCTCCCGACGAGTGGGCGAAGCTTTGGCAAGAATCCACCGGCAGGGTGTGTGGATATCTCGGATGCGAAACGGTAACAGCCCCACGGAGCCGTCGAGCGATTATTTTTGGAGCGCTTCTGACAGCCGTCGCACCGCTTTGGGCGCAAACCGGTCGCGTCCGGATTCGAGTCACAGATGCTACCGGCGCCGTTGTCCCGATGGCAAGAGTTTCCCTATTGGGAGCCGATGGCCAGGCAATTCGCACGCTGGTGGTCGATGGTGCGGGCGAGACTGTCTGGACTGATCTTCCTCTGGGCGATTCTCGGTTCCAAGTGAGTATGCGCGGTTTCAATAACCAGCGGTTGACCGTAACGGTACGCAACACCAACGAGCAGAACGTCGAAGCGCGGCTTGAGGTCGTTTCTCTGCCAGGGTTGCTTAAGCCCAAGCGCAGGTGGTGGCAAATCTTCTTCTAGCGTTGGACCGAGCGCGCTACAACCCCAATGCATCCAGCTTCGGCTTTTCATACACGTCATCTTCGCCCGGATACCGCAGCGCCGAACCGTAGCGGCCCGTCGCCTTCGCCAGCGCCCACACCAGACTCTCGCCCGCCGGAACTGTGTCGGGCTGCATTCGAAAAACTTTGTCCTCGAACGCGCGCTCCGCATCCACGAATTGCCAGCCCCGCATCCGGAACATCTCCATCCCGTCACCCAGGAAATACGAATTGAGCAGGTTGTAATGCACCAGGATGGTGTGCGGAATCGCACGCCCGAGCACCTCGCGTGCCAGCCGATCGTAATAGGTGGCTCGATCCCAAAGATGCGCCAGGTAAGGCTCGCGGAAGCGATTCACGTCGAAATGCGGCCGCTCCTGCATGCATTTCCGCAAGCGCTGGTCGTAATACCAATCCGACGCGTCGACAGTCACCGCGCCATTCCGGTAGCCATGCTCCTTCAAGAACGCACGCATCCAATCGCGGCGCTCGGGCGTGCCGCCTTCCTTGAGCATCGGAAAACGGAAGTACGGTCGAAACGTCGGAAACCGGCGCACGAACGCGTCGCAGCGCAGCATATCCTGGCCGAACTGCTCAACCGGCGCGCCGTCAATCCCGCGATGAGACCAGGTGTGATTCCCAATCATGTGCCCGCGCCCGCTCCACTCCCACACGATCGGCCGCCCAACCGCCGTATCGCCGTGCTCGCCGATTACGAATAGCGCCGCCCGCACGTTGTTTCGATCGAACGTCTGAAGCAATCGCTGATTCACGCCCGCCCGCATCGCCACGGGAATCGCGTGCCAGTTCAAATCGTCCATCGTGATCGCGATGCGTGGTTTTTCCTCGGTGGCCGCCCGCGCCACAGCCGAGCCCGCCAGCGCAGCCAAGACATCCCGCCGCGATGCAATCATCAGAATCATCATGGCATGCTGGAGTAGATGGGTGTTCTATTGAGCGGCTCCGCTCTGAGCAAATCGTTTGGCGCGCGTCCGCTATTTGAGGATCTTTCGCTGAGTCTTTCTGATGGCGATCGCACCGGCCTGATCGGCCCCAATGGCAGCGGAAAAACCACGCTGCTCGAAATCCTGGCGGACAAGGAAGCGCCCGACTCCGGAACTCGCGCATTGCGCAAGCAAACCCGTCTGGCATACGTCCCGCAGGATTCGGTATTTGCCCCCGGCGACACCGTCGCGTCCGTGCTGGCCGCCGCTCTCGCAGGTCTGCCATTGGATGACGAGGAAAAGTCCGCGCGCATCGAGCTCATGCTGGGCCGCGCCGAGTTCACGGATCGCACCGCGCCCGCCGCCTCGCTCTCCGGCGGATGGAAGAAGCGGCTCTCCATCGCTGCGGCGTTGATTGCTTCCCCCGATGTGCTGCTGCTCGATGAACCCACCAATCACCTGGATCTCGAAGGTATTCTTTGGCTGGAATCGGCCATTGAATCTGCCGGCGCGTGTTTAGTGGTGACGCACGATCGCTATTTTCTCGAACGAGTCGCCACCAACATGCTCGAAGTGAATCGCGCCTATCCCGGCGGCGCGTTCCAGGTGAAGGGCAATTACAGCGAGTTTCTCGAACGGCGCGAGGATTTCCTCGAGGCGCAGAAAAAGCAGACCGACGCCCTCGCCACCAAGGTGCGCCGCGAGATCGAATGGCTGCGCCGCGGACCCAAAGCCCGCACCGGCAAATCGCGTGCGCGTATCGATTCCGCTGGCCGCCTGATCGACGAGTTCTCCGCCGCGACGCAACGCGCCCGCACCGGTACCGCCAAGATCGATTTCACCGCGTCCGACCGCAAGACCAAGCGGCTGATCGAAGCCGAAGGCGTCGGCAAAACGCTCGGTGGCCGGCGGTTGTTCCAAAATCTGACGCTCACGCTTTCGCCCGGCGTTCGCATCGGACTGGTCGGCGCCAATGGCAGCGGCAAAACCACGCTGCTCAAGCTCCTGGCCGGCTCGCTCCCGCCCGATGAAGGCGAGATCCGCCGCGCCGATCGCCTCCAAATCGTCAGCTTCGCGCAGGACCGTGGCGCGCATCTCGACCCGTCCCTTAGCCTGCGCCGCACGCTGTGCCCGGAAGGCGACATGGTAATCTATCGCGATCGGACAATCCACGTCGCAGGATGGGCCAAGCGCTTTCTGTTCTCGGATGAACAACTCGACATGCCCGTTTCGAAGCTCTCGGGCGGAGAGCGAGCCCGCGTGATGATCGCGCGTTTGATGCTTGCCACCGCCGACGTGCTGCTGCTCGACGAGCCCACCAACGATCTCGACATCCCGACGCTCGAAGTGCTCGAAGACAGCTTGCTCGATTTCCCCGGCGCCATCGTGCTGGTGAGTCACGATCGCTACTTGCTCGACCGCGTGTCTACGATGGTCATCGGACTGGACGGCGGCGAGGGCGGGATTTTCGCCGACTATTCGCAGTGGGAGGCGTTCCGTAGCGAGCAGGTTTCTGAAAAGCCCGCACCCAAACTTCCCCGCCCTCCCGCGGCAACCGACGAACCGAAAAAGAAGCTGTCCTATTTGCACCAGCGCGAATGGGACGGCATGGAAGCGAAGATCCTCGAAGCCGAGCATGACCTCGCCGCCGCGCAGCGTGATTTCGAAGCTGCGTCGTCCGACCACGTTCGCGTCACCGAAGCCTACGAAAAGATGCAAGCCGCGCAGCGCCGCGTCGAAGATTTGTACGCGCGCTGGGCCGAGTTGGAAGCGCAGCTGGTCAAATGATCTCGATTCCCTTTTTCCGGCAAACGTCGGCGAAATCCCTCTCATTCAGAGTTGCCAAATAGCTGATTCGGGTGTTCACATCTTCCAGCACGAGCCTAATTAAACAGTCAACCATGCTCAGCGGACGCCTCAATGAGGTCTCCAGCGCCATCGCAAAGGCAGCCTCTCGAAACGAAGAATCATCCAAATACGTAACATTGGGTTTCTTCAGAAATCGCTCGAACTGGCCGAGCGCTATGGAGTTGCGGACAAACTTCGTACGAAGCGTCTCATACAACGTCGGCCACGGTAGCACCACCTGGAACAGCTCCAGGACGTCAGCCTTCTCCTTTGCTGCGTTGTGGTGCTGATCGCGTCGATCAAACATCGCGTACCACAAGCCCGTGTCGGCGAGGATGTACTCCACGCCTGGTTACGCCTCGTCGCTTTCGGATGAACCTACCGCGACGGCGAATCCAGACCAAGGAGCAGCCTTGCGGCCTCCAAAGATGAAAATCCCCTTCATCTTCTTGGTCTCTTGCTCACGATAGATTACGTAAATGCGCGTCCTCTTCGTGATCTCTACGGACTTCTTTAGATCTGCAGTCAAGGCGTCCAGCAGGGACCCGGAGTATTCGTAATTGAGAAATGCCAGGTTGTCGCCACACTCAGTTGCCTGATGCTCATCGAGCCACGAATAAATGCCTGGATAATCTCCTTGGACGCCGAGATCGAACGATACCCAAACGGCACTTTTCATCGAAGACGTCTTCCGAACCGTTATCTTCCGCACCGACTTCAGTATATCTCTTGACAGTAGACCGTCCATCCACTGAGTCCCGAACTGCGCTATACTGGAGCCTACTGGAAGTTGATCCGAATCCCCCTCTCCCCTGACCGGTAGTCGGCCCGTCGTTTCTCCCTCCGCAAATTACAAATGAAAAGTTTCTCTGATTTCCCCCTCTCTGCTCAGTTGATGAGCAATTTATCCAAGTACGGTTTTGTCCAGCCGACGCCCATCCAGGAGTTGGCCATCGAGCCCGCGCTGGCTGGCCGCGATCTGGTCGCCACCGCGCAAACCGGCACCGGCAAAACGCTCGCGTTTGTTCTGCCTATCCTTCACCAGATTTCATCGGGCCCGTCGCAGCCGGGTATTCAAGCGGTCGTTCTCAGCCCAACGCGTGAACTCGCCGTCCAGATCCACGAGACGTTCGCCAAAATGGCTGCGGGCACCGGCGTTCGCGCCGCCGTCGCGGTCGGTGGACTCAGTGAGCGCGTCCAACTCCAAGCCATTCGCAAGGGCGCGCAGGTCCTCATCGCGACTCCGGGCCGCTTGTTCGATTTTCTCGGGCGCAAGCTCGTCAATCTCGGCGGCGTTCGCGTGCTCGTGCTGGATGAAGCCGACCGCATGCTCGACATGGGCTTCCTCCCCACCGTCACGAAAATCATGGGGGCCATGCCAATCGATCGCCAGACGCTGCTCTTCTCGGCTACCATCCAAACCTCGGTTGCGCACCTGGTGAAGACTCACGTCCGCAACGCGGTGCGCGTCGAAGCCGGCGAGACCACCAAGCCGATCTCGAAGATCGACCTGTATCTTTACGAAGTGGAGCAAGACTGCAAGCTCGGCCTGCTCGAAAACATGCTGCGCCAGGAAGAAGGCTCGTTCCTGGTCTTCGCACGCACCAAGCACGGCGCCGACAAGCTGTCGAAGAAGCTGGCGCGGGGCGGCGTGAACACCGCGGTCATCCACGGCAATCGCAGCCAAAGCCAGCGCGCGCAGGCGTTGCGCGGTTTCCAGGACGGCAATTTTCGGGTACTCGTGGCCACCGATGTCGCCTCGCGCGGCATTCACGTGGAAGGAATCTCGCACGTGGTGAATTACGATCTTCCGCAAGTCCCCGAGGACTTCATCCATCGCGTGGGACGCACGGGCCGCGCCGGCGCTTCCGGCAAGGCGTCTACTTTCGCCACGCGCTCGGAGCGCTCGCAAATCGCCCAAATCGAGCGCAAGCTCGACTCCAAGTTGAAGCGGACGCGCCACCCCGTAACCGCGAACTAATGCCCGGAAGCAGTAGACGCAGGCGTCGCCGGCAACGTCGCCTTTCCGTCGAGCGCGTAGACCAGCAATCGTGACTGCTTCGGCGAGCCAGCCGGAATCACGGTAGATTCCGTACCGAATCCGCTCGTCACGCCCGATGGCCCGCCCGACACCGCGATGTATTGCTTGCCATCGATCAGGAACGTCATCGCGGCGCTCATCTGAGACAGATGCGTGTCAACGTCGAGAAGCTGATCACCGTTGTCGGCGCGATAGACCATCAGCCGGTTATTGACGCTTGAAAGTACCAGATCGCCCGCCGCCAGCGTTCCGCCCTGATTGAAGCCGCCCGATAGCCCGCGCCAGCGCTCCTTCTGCGCCACCGGATCCCAAGCGATCAGGAGATTCCCGTGCCCCTGCGGCCCAATGCTCGGAATCGCGGAACTTTCGGGCGCCGCGGCCGCGTTCGCAACGTCGTCGTGCGCTCCAGCGGCAGGCACGGTCGCACGCGCGCCGATCGCGATGCCCATATTGAACGCTGCGTGTCCCGTTGGTCCAACGTCTGTCGGCGTAGGCACAAAGCTCGCGTTCGTTTGAAATGGATATGTGATTCCGATCGTGCTCGGAATATAAACCAAGCCCGTCACCGGACTGTACGACCATGGCGGCCAAACGTGCCCGCCTCCCGGCCCCGGCATCACATTCACCGTCTCTTTGTTGTAATACGCTTCGGGATTAATCACCGGCCGGCCGGTTTTCAAATTCACTCCCGACGACCAATTCACCGTCACCCACGGCTCAGCCGACAGCAACTCGCCCGTATGCCGGTCCAGCACATAGAAGAATCCGTCCTTAGGCGCGTGGATCACCACCTTGCGCATCTTGCCGTTGATGTGCAGATCCAGCAGCATCGGGTCCGCGATGGAATCCAAATCCCAATAGTCGCCGGGGACTTCCTGGTAATACCAAATCAATTTGCCGGTCGCGCCGCGCACCGCGAGCATGCAGTTGGCGAACAGGTTGTCGCCGGGCCCGCGCGCTTGCTCGGTCCATGGACCCGGCTGGCCGGTGCCCAGGTACACGATGTCCGAATCGGGATCGTACGCCACCCCGCCCCAAATGGCTGCGCCGCCGCCCAGTTTCCACCATTCGCCGCTCCAGGTCTTAGCGGCTTCGGCCAGCTCCCGGCTGCTCAAACGGCTTCGACGGATCGCCCGGCACAGTATAAAACTTCCACGCCAGCTTTCCGCTGTTGGCGTCGATCGCCGCGAAGAACCCACGGACCGCGTACTCGCCGCCTGCCATCCCAACAATCACCTTGCCGCCCTTGATGACGCGCGGCGCCATGGTAATGGTGTACGGCATGTTGGCCGGCGAGACCCGCGTTTCCCACGCGATCTTGCCGGTCTTCAGATTGAGCGCGCGCAGGCGTCCATCGACAACAGGGGCGATCACTGTGTCTTTATACAGCGCGATGCCGCGATTCACCACGCCACAGCAGATTCGCGACATCCAGACTTCTTGGTTCACCTCGGGATCGGATCGCCACAGCTCTTTGCCGGTCCGCGCATCCACGGCGTACACGATGCTCCAGGGCGTGATGCTGTAAAGAATGCCATCGTGCACCAGCGGCGTAGCTTCCTGGTGCGTTTGCGGACGCCCCGGCGCGGCCGGAATATCGACGTACCAAGCCAGGCCGAGGCGGCTCACGTTACTCGCGTTGATCTGATCGAGAGGACTGTAGCGCTGTTCGGACCAATTTGCGCTATAGCTGACCCACTCCTCGCCCGTCTTGCCGGCGTCCTTCAGCGCCAAGTCATCCACCGGCCGCGACGGCTGTGCCGTGCCAACTGCGATCGCCGCGAGCCCCAAAACCAGCACCCGTAACATCAAGTTCATCCCCAAGTCCCCCAACGGACAAACTTAACTTATCAGATTCTGGACGGACTAGCCGACGTGTGTTACGAGGAAGCTGTTCACCAGCTCGATGATATTCGATGAATCGAGCAGCACCGGTTCGACAAAAACTCCGGTTTGGAATCCGGTGTTTTCGGGTCTGGAATAGGCCACCTGGCCGTAGAAGATGATGCCGAGGATTTCCAGCTTCACCATCACGCCTGGATCGGCCGGGGTTCGCAGCAGAACGCCGACGCCCGATTCGGAAATGTCGATCAGCCGCCCAAAGGCATTTTCTTCAGAATCCAGCAGCGTGAGCCGCACGGGCAGGTCTGCTGAGATGCGCTGATTGAAACGGCGGTCCACTGACCATTTATCGCCCGAAGGCAGTAGTTACTTTAGGGGGATTTTCGCGCCAATTGCCGCGCTTGTGCCTGCCAAAATGCCAAGGGATTGTAAGAATTCTTCGTCGCTCTCGGTGAGCGTCAGCTCGCCGGATGGAAGGCTCTGAACGCGGTCCGGCTCGACCTCGGGTTCATCCCGCGGCGGGCTCTCCAATGCTACATCGACCGAAAGGCTCGGGTACCGGCCCGTCCGGCTGATAGCCGCCAGCGCGGCGTTGACATCGTGCGATCCCAGAATGGCTTCGTTCACGGCTTGACGAAGCGCGCTCAGCAGACCTTTGACGTGTTTTTCCATGTTCCTTTGTCCTCTCGGGCTGGATTCTTCCGGCTGCGACATGCCCGGCTATCATGCACCTGGAACGCCAATCCGAGAACCCATTATAAATGTTGTATTTATAAGCCTCGCGCCCAATTTACTAAAATTGCTTATGGGTGAAATGCCCACAGGTATCAGGAGTTAGGATGCTCTCATCGGGCGTTATACCCCCAAAGAACGCCAGGAGTTAGCGCCTCACGATCAAACCCTGACCTGTCGGCAGCGCCAGCACGCTAAACCCGCGGGACCGCGTGAACTCGTCGATCGCGTCCCTCTGGCTTTCGTAGCCGTGATACGCGTAGTCATCCAGTAGCACGAACCCACCAGGCGATAGCAGGTCCCAAAAGTACTCCAGCGCCGCGCGCTCCGGATACGCACAGTTCATATCAATATGCAGGAACGCCACGCGCGCGATATCGAGTGTTGGGAGGATATCAGGCACGGTTCCCGGCGCCACCACGGCGTTCGGCCACTCGGCGAAATTGGCGCGCACGCGGTCGAGATCGGTTAGGTACGCGCCGGCCGCGATGCAGCTCTCGGCCACCTTGCGCCGTCCGCGCTCGACTTCCTCGGTCGAAAACTGCGAGACAACGGGGCCTGCGAACGTGTCCACCAGATAAAATCGCTTGGCTACATCGCCCCAATGCAGCCGGTGCATGATAGCCGAGCTCATGAATCCCGTATTGACGCCGCATTCGACGAAATCGCCCGCGACGGCGACGGCGATTGAAGCCGCCCAGAGAGCCACGTGAACGCGCCATTCAAAGTGCGGATCGATGCCGTTGTTCGCTTCGATGCCGCGCCGGTAGGCGGCTTGAAACACGGGGTCCTGCCGAAAATGATCGCTATGGACGGTGAATAGGCCGTCGGTATCGTAATGCCGCCGGGTGTTGATGATCATGAAGCCCGCGCGGTTGAGAGCTTTCTTGATCAGCGCCTTAATCATCGGGACAAGGAACCAGTGTACATGCGAAGGGAACAGCCCCCGCAGCTCAAGGCTATTTTGGCGAGAACCTTTGTTTGCCGGCTTCCTTCCACCATACAAGGCATGGACGGACTTGAGCTTCAATCACATCGTTGGTCCCTCGTTGCCCCATTGGTAGTGTGCACGCTGCCTCGTGCGTTAACAGCGCCATTGCATTGAGCGCGTAAAACCGGACGCCGGAATCAGAATCCTCCAGACGGGCAGCTATGGCAGGCAGGGCTTCCCTCGCTTGAATCTTTTCTCCGAGCGCGGCGATCGCGTATTGTCGTGCGCGGGCGTCAGGGGAGTTGTCCACAATGTCGATTAGGCCGGGAATCGCACTTCTGTCCGTAAGCTGACTCAATTCCCACGCGAGGAAAAAAGGTGGGACTTCTTTATTTCCACGTTCGAACATTTCAAGCACTTTCGAAAGAATCGTGGGATCGCCTGTGCGCAGCACCGCGTAAGTTGCCCATTGCTTTTCGGAAGAATCCCCGGTTTCGATGACGCGGTGCAGGGCCGGACGCGAGGAAGCTGATTTGAGGCCGCCAAGCCTTTGAATGCTGACCAGCCTGCCGGCCGGATCTGGGCCAGCGAGTCCCGCGATGAAGTCCGCTTCCATCTGAGCAAACATACCCAGACGCTGCGAATCGGGAGCACGAACGGGAGAGATTGCCACTGCTCCATAGCAGTCATCGACAAGCTCCAGTGGCCCGTTCCTGGTGTTCGCGAAGATGAGCCAATGGGTCCCGGGCTTGAAATCGATGCAATCGTGTCCAGGAAACATGTGGTGTGGCCGGTAGCGTATCGTCTCCTCTGGGACGCCGGCCCCTCGGTACCAGCGATCCACTTTGATTCGCGCGATGGCTGTGGAGGAGAAGTCTCGTTCGTCGGCGTCAGAGACATCTAGAACGACTCCCCGGAAGATGTTGGGGGCTTTGGAGATGAAAGGCGTCAAATCAATCGTGGATGGTGGCTGCTCGATACGAGACCAGAGCGTTAAGGGAATTAACCAGAATATTGGAAGAGAAATCCTCGCGAAGGCGCGCGACTTTCCTTCGAGGTAT
Organism: Bryobacterales bacterium; assembly: GCA_963772905.1. Taxonomy (GTDB): domain Bacteria; phylum Acidobacteriota; class Terriglobia; order Bryobacterales; family Bryobacteraceae; genus Palsa-89. Next base: position 725,346 of record CAVYZD010000005.1, read on the forward strand.
CGAAGCAGTGTCACTGAACCTTAGTCTAGCGCCGAAAATGATCGCGAGGCTGAAGCTTAAACCTCCATCGGACGATAAGAAGACCGTGGAAGCTCCACCCACGATCGTTCTTGGTCTTATCCTAGCGATTGTGGTCGGTTATTTCACCGGACGAACCGTTCGCATGCTCGATCGGTCCGATCGCGAATAATCACGCCCGCCGAACCGCGTGGTAAACCAGCAAGACCACGACAGCGCCGACGACGGCCACCAAAAGGCTGTAGAGGTTCAGCCCCGTCACTCCGGCCACTCCAAAGCGGTTGAACAGCCATCCGCCAACGATGGCGCCCACGATCCCGAGGAGAATGTCCAGCACCATTCCCTCGCCGCGCTTGTTCACCAGCTTGCTTCCGATGAAACCCGCAAGCAATCCCAAAATGATCCATGCAATAAACGACATGTCTCTCGACCTCCATTGGTCCATCTGCCGTCGAGGCTAACGTTGCCTGAGGGCACGGCTAGTATATAGCACTCGCGACAAGCACGGGTTTTGCGGCGGTCGCCGCTCTAGCAAACTTATATTCCGTTCCGTTTCCGCTACTTGAACATCGGCTCCCGCGTGGCCAGGCCCATCGGAGCGTACGCTTGCATCGGGTGATGGCGGAAGCGCACGGGCTGCGGTTCTTGATCCTGCGAGGGACAACAACCTCCGCGGTCCGTGCGCCTTCTATCGCCGCCAATCGGCCGTGATCAAGATCCTCTCCATCGACGGCGGCGGCATCCGCGGCATCATCCCGGCATTCGTGCTGGCCGGGATCGAGAAGCGCACCGGGCGCCGAATCGCCGAGCTGTTCCACCTGATCGCTGGGACCTCAACCGGCGGCATCCTGGCGCTTGGGCTAGGTATTCCCAAAACCCCGCCAGCGCCGCTTTACTCGGCGGTCCAAATGATGGCACTGTACGAGCGCGAAGGCTCTCGCATTTTCTCCCGCCGGTTCCCGCGAAAAGTGGCTGCCGGCGGCAATCTCCGGCGCCCCAAATATTCCACGGCCGGGATCGAACAGGTGCTGCTCGAATACTTCGGCGACTCACGGTTGCGCGACGCCGCCACTGACATGCTGATCACCGGCTACGAAATCGAGCGCAGCTTTCCTTTTTTCTTCCGCAGCGCCATCGCACGCGAACGCTCGGACTACGATTTTCCCGCGCGTGAAGTGGCCCGCGCCACCTCCGCGGCTCCCACCTACTTCGAACCCATGAAACTACCAACCGGAACGTTTACCAATCACTACACGATCATCGACGGCGGCGTATTCGCCAACAATCCCGCGGCCTGCGCGCTGGTGGAAGCACGCACAACGCATCCGGACGCCACCGATTTCCTGGTCGTCTCCCTGGGAACCGGCGAGCTGACCAGTTGCTTGCCCTACGAGGAAACCAAGAATTGGGGCGTTGTCCGATGGGCCATGCCCGTGCTGGATCTTGTCTTGGACGGAGTCAGCCGCACGGTGGATTATCAACTCCGCCAACTGCTGCCCGACACCCCCGCCAAGTGCAAACGCTACTACCGTTTTCAAACCACGCTCGATAGCCACACCCACAAGCTCGACAATACGCGTCCCGAGAACATCACAGCTTTGAAGGCGCTGGCGTTCAATCTCGTGGAACGGGAATCGGCGGCGATCGACGCGCTCTGCGAAAAACTCACAGAGAAGGATTAGACTTCCGTCGCAAAAGGCGTGAAGCGGGTCTTATAGTCGAACGTGTCGATGCCTTCGGTGCGCTTGAGGAATCCCACGATGGCGTAGGTCGCAGGTGTCGCGATCACTTCATACACCACCTTAAACAGATACGCCGACCCGATCAGCCGCAGCAGCCCTGACGTGCTTGTCTCACCGCTGAAGGCGATGAACACCAGGATCACCGTGTCGACGGCTTGTCCAACCACGGTGGACCCGACGGTTCGCGTCCAAAGGTAGCGGCCTCTGGTGATCAGCTTCATTTTGGCGAGCGTGAAGGAATTCGCAAATTCGCCGCACCAATAAGCGATCAGGCTCGCCACTACTAGCCTCGGCACCTGATGAAACACGATCGCGAAGGCTTCCTGGTTCTTCCACTCCGGCGCCGCCGGCAACGCAACAATCAAATTGCCCAGGCCCGCCATCAGCGCATTCGCCAGGAACCCGATCCAGATGATGCGCCGCGATCCGCCGTAGCCATACACCTCGGTGAAGATGTCGCCGAAGATGTAAGTGATCGGAAACAGCAGTTGCGCGCCGCTGACGCGGAACGGCCCAAACGCGCAAATCTTTTGGCCCACCAGGTTTGAAATGACCAGCACCACGATGAAGATGCTGGCGAGAAGATCGTAATACTTGAAGACTTTGGTCTTTTCCGTCAAGCCCCAATTATAGAGGACCGCTGGCGGCTACTCGGCTAAGGCGGTGCAAGCGCGCAGATCGTTTCCAGTGATACAGTAATTAGCCAAGAGCGCGCCGAGTGTAGATGGTTGGGGATAGTCTGTCGGGCGCGCGGGATGAGCGGAGATTCGGGACGGGAAAGGAACATACCCTCCATGAAAGCCCTCGTATCGGCATTCATTCTTAGCCTTTTTTTAAATGGAATCGCGGCGGCCGAAGATTTCAGCGCCCGCGCCTGGCAGATGGAGAGTAAGGGCGAAGCCGCCGAGGCGCGCGACTATCTGCAGCACGCCGCGCAAACCGGCGGAGTGGACGCCAAGCTCGCGTACGCGCAGTTTCTGGATCGTCACAGCGATCCCGCCGCGCGTGACGCCTACGAAAAAGTTTGGGATGCCGCTCGTGGCGAGCAGCGTGAGTTCGTGGCCCGCCGCCTGGTGCTCCTCGATCTGATCGCAGGCGATCGCGATCGCGCCCAGCGCCACTTGGAAGATTATCGCGCCGCAGGCGGGCACGACTTCACCTTTCCGCAAAGCTCCGCCCTCGCTCCAGAAAAACGCCAGACTATTGCCATCCCCGGCCCCCTGAAATCCTTTTCACGCATGGCCGCGCTGGCTCCTGAAATCGCTCCCGACGAAATGCTCGCGGCGCTGGCGCGCAACATCGTCACCAACGGCTATCAGGCCTCCGGAAGCAACGACATTCTGGAGCAAACGGAATATCTGAAACTGGTGGTCCGCTATTTGTCGCAAGCCCGCGAATTGGCAAAGCTAGCCGACTCGAGCGGTGCGATCAAGATTGAAACCTGCGATTCCACGCAAACCGGCGAATTGCTGCGCGTGCTCGGTTATCGCATGCGCGGCGGTTGCGGCAGCGAAGTGGTGCTTGAAACCCTGAATGCCACGCGCGCGTTTCTGACCATCGACTCCGGTTTTCCCCTCGCCGAGTTGGAACAGGACCTCCGTACCAATCGCCCGTTTAACTACGACTACCGGCCCACTCAAATCCCGATCCTCTATACGCAGGACTATTGGCTCTCGGCCAAGGATCGTCAGGGCCAGGAGTTCATCGACGCGTTCCTCGCCGACCCCTCGCTCTGCCGCCTGTACCTCGGACTCTCGAAGCTCGATCCCGCTGCCGCCGACGAATTGCGCAAAAGCACCACGGTGCAGAAAATCCGCGCCTATGCGCATGTGCTCGACTTTTACGGCGGGATGTTTCAGGTTCGCAACGGCCGCGCGGTGGTGCCGGGAGGCGCACGTTCCGAACGCGCCTGGGCCGAGTTGGTAGGAGTATCGCCCGACAAGCCGGGACCATTTTTCGAGCGCCTGGTGGTTCGCGATGACGGCTGGCTGGCCAGCTATTTCGACGCGCTGCTGCGCATCAGCCCCAATTCCGCCAACGGTCCGGTGCAGGCGTATCTCACCGAGCCCGATCGCCTGAAGCGGTTTTACGCGGCCATCCGCGGCAAGGTCACGAGCCCTGGCCCCGCGCGTCCCGTGTTCCGCGCCAACACTGACATGATGCTGTTGACCGCGCGCCTGCGCTTAGACCCGAACGGAAAGCCGCACATTCCAGGAAGCCTGGATGTATGGCGCGCGCTCTTCATCGAGCATCCCTCCGGCAGCGGAAAGTATGACAGCAAGCTCAGCCAAGCGGCCGGAAATTGGAAAGAACCCGACGACGTCATCGAGGCATTATTCGGGCTGTGCCGCAAGTCGGTGGAGAACGAGCCGCTGAAAATCTTCATGGCGCTGAGCGATGTCGATCGTCATCGCCAAACGCCGCTCGATCCCAAGACTACGGACCGGCTGGCGCGCGAGTACCGCTCGTTCGGAGCGCAGTATCCGATCTTCGCGGAAGTCTCCGATGTTTCTGCCGCCACAATCAACCAATTCCTGGATGCCGCCGAGAGCATCAATCAAATTCATGACATGGGCCTGCGCTCGGACGCCGCCGGAACGATGCAGGCGCTGGTTGGGTTGTGGCAGATTTTCTGCCGCCAGAACTCCATCGCGCCGGCCGATCGCGACCGTCCGCTCGCTGCGATTCTCGCGCGCTTTAATAAGGTGAAGAACGAGGGCGAGGTGTTCGACGCGGGACGCGAAGGCGTTCAAACGCTGTTGGCCGCCACCAGCACCCCGGCGGGCGTGATCGCTCAAGATCGCATGATCGATCTACTGGCCGGCACCGCCCAATCCGACATGTCGGACGCGCACAACCAACTGGTGGAAGAGATGATCCGGATCTTTGAGGCGCAGCGGCTGATTTCTCTCACCTCGATATTCGATCTCGTCGACAGTCTGGAAAGCCTGGCCAAGGGGGAAAAGGTAAACAGCGCCCTGATCACCAAGACGGCGGCGCGCATTTCCGAGATCCAGCTTCCGCGCAATTCGTTGAGCAGCCCGGAAAACAATTCCTTGAGCTTCGGCTACTGGCCCGAGAAGCACATCGAGGCGGAACGAAAGCTCAATCTGCGCGCGTTTATCGATCGTGCCGGCTCCGATCCAAAGAAGCTTGACGAGGTTCGCGGCCTGATGGCCCCGTTTCTCCGCGACACCCTGATCGGGTTGAACTACGTCCACTACGCGCCGCCGGGCGCGCAGGTCCTCTACACCAATCCGTTGTTCGTTCGCAGCCACGATTTCGTCGGCTTGCAGGGAACCAACGGCACGTGGAAGGAAACGGAGGTGCTCGGGAACGGCTGGCCCAGCAGCGCGGGCGGAAAGCTGGTTGGATCGCTCATCAGCTTGCCCTATGCGCTGGCGGACGCCGAGCAAAATTTCCTGATCCCTTCGCGCGAGCAGGCCTTGATCTGGGGCGACCTGGTTCCGCAGCTGCTGCTAACGGCCACCATTCCGCGCTGGTGGAACGTCACGCCCGCGCAATTGCATTGGGTGGCGCTGCATATGGATTACGGCGAAACTTTGGTGGCTGAGTCGGCATTGAACCCGCGCCGCCGGCAAGTGGTTCTGGATGCGTTCGGCCAATACGCCATGCCGGCGCGAGTGGCTCAGATTCGCGGGCTGCTCGATCAGGGCCGTGTCAGCGCAGCCCTAGATTTGGTGATGCCGTCGGAATCGTTCGACATCGCGCGCGATCTGTTGGCGGCGGACCCATCCAGCAGTCCCATTGCGGACGAAATCCGGCGCGAAGCCGCCGAGGCGCCTCAACAATTGAACTACGAAGCGATCTCGCGCTCCTTCGGCACGCCCAAACCGACGCTCGCCAACTCGTACTCGCCCGAATTGATGGGCCTCCGCACGTTCCCTACGTTGATGGGTTATTCCAGCCGCATCCTGGCCGAGAGTTGGGAATCAAACTTGCTGTATTACGCGGCTCTGGCGGACCAGTTGTATCTGGCGCCCGGCGAGCTTAACGTCCTGGTTCCCGATTGGACGCGCCAGACGGTGGAGAGAATCTTCGCTACAAATCTAGAGGACTGGCCGGCGTTGCTACGATCCCTGCGGCTGGTCGGCGCAGACGTCCGCGAGAAGGCGCGCAAACGTGTAACAGCAGCAGCCGCGGGTTTTTAGTTTTTATTTTTCGGAGGGCAGTCTTGCATCTGAATCGTCGGATCATCATTAGTGCTTCGGCCGCAGTGCTGGCAGTTTCGGCGGCGATATTCGCCCAGGAACAGCGTCCCACCTTCCGCGTGAAGGTGGACATGGTGGTGTTGAGTTTCACCGTCACCGACAGCAAGGGCCATTACATCAACGGGCTGAAGCCGAGCGATTTCCATCTCACCGAGGACGGCATCGGGCAAAAGATAAATACCTTCGGCGAGGGCAACAAGCCTCCCGTGCGGGTCTTGGAGAATGGCACGACGCAGCCGTTGGTTGTGACGGCCGAAGCCACGCCCAGCGGGGCCGATACGACAACCGAGGTGCGCTCGGATTCCTTTGTGGGAACCAACGTCTTCGTCCTCTTCGATACCAGCAACTACATGTATCGCGGATTTGTTTACGCCTCTGATGCGATCGCCGATTTCGTGCGCGGTCTGGACAAGGCCGATTCGGTGGCCGTGTACACCTTTAGCAGAAATCTTTCCCGTCCGGCGCCTCTCACGCATGATCGCAACGACGCTATTTTCGGCCTTCGCAAGGCAGTAGCGGGCGACGACGCGGCGCTCTACAACGGCCTGCTGCTCACTCTGCGCGACGCTTCGAAGGTGCCCGGGCGCAAAGTGATCATCGTGTTTTCGAACGGGCCGGACAACGCCAGCCTGATCGCCCCCGACGATGTTCGCGCGGTGGCCGAGGACGACGGCATTCCCATCTACGTCATCTCGACCAACGACGTCGCGAAGGACCCGACGTCGAGCAACGTGTTCAAGCGCATCTCGACGCGCACTGGCGGCAAGGCATATTTCGCAAAGACGTGGCAGAAGCAGGTGGAGGCGTTCGAATCCATTCGCGAGGATCTCGGCAACAGCTACACGATCACCTATTATCCGGCGCCGAACCCCAACGAAGGCTTCCGCAAGATCAACGTGGAAATCGTGAGCGACGTCGGCAAGAAGTATCGCGTGCGCGCCCGGCCTGGTTATCGTCCGCAAGGCGGATTCTGATCGCGGTCTTTCAACTAGCCTCACATGTCGTGAAACTGAATCTGCACGCTGACCCGGACCGCAATTGGCTTCCCGTCCTTTTGCGCCGGCGAGAAAATCCATTCCTTGACGGCGTCGATCGCGCTTTGGTCTAGGTCCTTGTCCAGGCTCTTGACGACGTGCGGGTCTTTGGGAAGCCCCTTCGAGCTCACGACGAGTGCGATGATCACGGAGCCAACCGCTCGCACGCCGCGATCGTTGGAGTAATGTGGATTCACCTGCTTGACAACTCGCGGAGGAGTGACACCTGGCCCGAGATCGTAGACCGCCTCGTCATCGCTCTGCGCTGGTAGCATCCAGGCCGCGCAACAACAAATGAGCAACACTCGCCACGTCAAGATTGGTGAGGAGACGTAAGCTGGCGCGGCTTGGTTTCAACCGCGTCGCCTTAATTGAACGCCGGTTGGCGGCCCTTGGCATCCTCTATATAGGTTCGTAAAATCTCGGCAACGCTCCAGGCCTGCGCAAAGCATCCTCCTGGCCGATGCGGCGCGTCGCCGTCGAATACTTCCGATATTTGCCCCAGCCCGGCGTGCAACAGGTGATCGCGCATCGGATCGAGAAAGTGATCGGCTCGGCGGCGAGCTTCGTCAGTGCCGCCATGCACCTTTACATAAGCTGACAAGAACGGCCCCAGCAGCCACGGCCATACGGTGCCCTGATGATAGGCGCCATCGCGGCTGACGGGATCGCCTTCATAGCGGCCGCGGTAGTGCGGATCGCGCGGCGCAAGCGTTCGCAATCCAAACGGCGTGAGCAGCTCCCACTCCACCACCTCCACCACGCGCATGGCCTGATCGCCCGAGAGCAGCGGGTACGGCAGGCTGACGACGAAAATCTGGTTGGGACGAATGGAGCTGTCGGGGCCGCCGGGTGTGACCACATCATGAAGGCATCCGGCGGTCTCGTTCCAGAATGCCTCGATAAAACGCGCCCGGGTTCGCTCGGCAAGGGCCGAATAACGGTCGGATTCCGCCGGTTCGTTGAACACAGAAGCCAGATGCGCCATCACGCGCAGCGCGTTATGCCAGAGCGCTTGAATCTCCACCGGCTTGCCTTCCCGCGGCGTCACCACCCAGTCGCCGACCTTCGCGTCCATCCATGTCAGTTGCACGCCATGCTCGCCGGCGCTCAGCAGGCCATCCGAATCCACATGAATTCCGTAGCGCGTCCCGCGTTCGTGCCACGCGATGATATCGGCGAGCGGCTGATACAACTCGGCGCGTACGAAATCGTAATCGCGCGTATAGCGGAGCAGCTCATGCACCGCATGGAACATCCAAAGGGTCGCGTCCACCGTGTTGTATTCCGGCGTCTCGCCCGAATCCGGAAACCGATTCGGGAGCATGCCGCGATCGATGTTTCGCGCAAATGCACGCAGGATGTTGCGAGCTTCTTCAAAACGGCCCGTGACCAACGTCAGCCCCGGCAGCGAAATCATCGTATCGCGCCCCCAGTCGCCAAACCACGGATAGCCCGCGATCACTGATTTCTGATCGCCTCGAGCGACGATGAACTGATCCGCCGCCGCAGCCAGCTGTCGGGCGAAAGCGTCCTCGGCGGGAGCATGATGGACAATGCGGGCGCGACGCTCGATCTCCCGCTCCTGTAGCCGATGTGCGTCCATCGCTGTATATTCGGCCACCGCGTGCTCCCTTGTGGATGCGATGATCGCGGCCGACGAGTTCCCGGCCAGATCGAAGTGCAGCGAAAATGGGCTGTACAAATCTTCCACCGAGTCCAAACCGCGCTCTTTCTCGCGCTCATATTCGAAGTTGTAGAACCAGAGGCCCGACGCATCGATCGACTCCGCGCTGTGCGCGAAGTACAGACCGGGCAGATCGTGATATGGGGTGATGCTGGCCAGCCCGGCGCGGCTCGCGACGTCGCGGCGTAAAGCATCGTTGGCGTGCGTGAGGCTGTGGTAATCGCGGAATGCAATCAGCGGGCGGACTTCGAGTGCACAGGGCCGGTTTTGCAGGTCGCCGAGCAGCTCATATTGAATCACCACGGTATTTTCCCCGTGGACCAGAAACACCGTCTTCTCCAGTTGCAGATCGCCACAGCGATAGCGGAACACCGGAAATGGGGCCAGCCGGAACGACCCCAGATATTCATGGCCTTTCGGATGAACCGCCCCGGCATAGCGATTGACGCTCAGCTCAAAGCGCTCGCCGCCCACGATCAGCGACTCTTCGAGCTTCGATAGCAACACCACGCGCCCCACCGGAGGGTGCAATGCCGCAGTCAGCAGCGCGTGATAGCGCCGCGTGTTCAGACCGGCGATGGTGGAGCAAGCAAATCCGCCGATGCCGTTCGTCTCCAACCACTCGCGCGTACTCACCTCGCCCAGCTCGCCGCACGTGGCGCGGTCGAGTTCGATCGGTAGGGTCATGTGTGAATGATACACTTGGCGCATGCCGCCGTTCGTAGCTCGCCTCTTGCTGGCTGCGGGTTCCGTGACCTGTTTGTTGGCGCAGAACGCGCCGAACTATACTGCCGGCGGCCAACTTGCGCTGCCGAGCGATTATCGCGAGTGGATCTTTTTGAGCTCGGGGCTCGGCATGACATACCAGCAGCCGGGCGCGCGCAACATGCCGCCATCGTTTACCAACGTGTTCGTGAACCCCGCCGCGTATCGCGCGTTCCTCTCGACCGGTAAGTGGCCCGACAAAACCATTCTGATTTTGGAAATCCGCGCGTCAACCAGCAAAGGCTCCATCAATCAAGGCGGATCGTATCAGAGCGGCGTCGTCGCCATTGAAGCCGAAGTGAAGGACCTCGCGAAATTTCCGGGCAAAGGGTGGGCGTTCTTCGCATTCGGCACGTCGAGCAGCGGGAAAATGCTGGGTCGAACCGAGGATTGCTACGCCTGCCACGCCGAGCACGGCGCCGTGGACAACACATTCGTGCAGTTTTATCCACTGTTACTCGATGTCGCGAAACAAAAAGGAACGCTGATCGGCGACCGCTAAATCCAGACCTTTTTCAAATCCAGACCTTCTCGGCCGGCACGCCCCGTTTGCACATCTCGCACGACCCCGCGTCCTTGTAATACGTCGCATCCAGTTGCGCCAGGTAATACAGCGGTAGCGGGCTGAAGTCCACCGTCTTCGGCGTGGGCTGATAAATGATCACCGCCATCCCGACCACTTCCGCGCCGGTCGATTCCACCAGCCGCTTCAGCTCCGCAAGATTGCGGCCCGATCGCAAAATATCGTCCACCAACAGCACCTTCTCGCCGGGCTTCTGTTCCAGAAACTGCCGGAAGGCCATGGGTCCGCGCTCTTCCTTGCGATCCGCCCAGTACACCTGATGCGCGCGCAGCGCTTCACACACGCCGTACGCCACGGGCAATCCGCCCGTATCCGGCGACACAATGGATAGCTCCGGGATCATGGCGCGAATTTCCGCGTTCGCCCGCAGCAGCCGGCTCAAACCCACGCTGAGCACTTTGGCGTGCTGAAAATATCGCATCGCCAGCTGCACTTGCATGTATTCGGTGGCGTGGAGTCCGTTGGGATATTCAAAATGCCCGTCGCGAATCGCGCCGGTGCGTCGCAACAGGGCGACCACTTCGTCTTGTGTTGGAACCAGGTGCATAGCTTTCTTTATTGTCGCTAATACGCGCCGCGGCCCGTGAGGACGCGCGGCTTGACGGGCGCGGTATCATGGGGTTTTACGAAGGAGCCGGTTTCCATGCAGAATTCAGTACTCGTACCAATGGTGGTGGAGCAGACTTCGCGCGGCGAGCGCGCATTTGACATCTACTCGCGCCTGCTGAAGGAGAACATCATTTTCCTGGGTACGCCCATCGATGACAACGTCGCAAATTTGATCATCGCCCAAATGCTCTTCCTGGCCGCGGAAGATCCGGAAAAGGACATTTCCCTCTACATCAATTCTCCCGGTGGCTCGATCACCGCGGGATTGGCCATTCTCGACACCATGAACCTGGTGGAGCCGGACATCGTGACCTACTGCGTCGGCCAGGCCGCTTCCATGGCAGCCGTGCTGCTGGCCTGCGGCAATAAGGGCAAGCGCTACAGCCTGCCGCATTCGCGCATTTTGATCCACCAGCCGTCCATGAGCGGCCTCGGCGGACAAGCCACCGACATCGACATTTATGCGCGCGAGATCCTGCGCATGCGCGAATCGCTGAATCAGATTCTCGCCAACGCTACCGGCCAGGCTGTGGATCGCATCGCGCGCGACGTGGATCGCGATTATATCCTGGAGCCCGATCAAGCGCTGGAATACGGTATCATCGACCGCATCATTGAAAGCCGCGCTTTGCAGCCGGTTCCGACCCGCTAATGCGCCTCGGCCTGCTCTCTGGCGTACTTTTCGCGCTTGGGGCGCAGGCCCAGCTGATTCCAACCGGATCGCCGATCCCGCACACCACGCTGCCGCCGGTGGTGTTCATCAACGGTTTTCAGTTCACGGGCTGTCCGACGACATTCGCCAACACCTTCGGCATCGCCGATCAGGTGCTCCAAAGCAATGGCGAAGTCAGTCTGTTTTTCAATACATGCAGCTTGGCGGCTACCGCGAGCATTGAAGATCTCGCTAGCGCCTTCACCACATTCCTTTCCGGCTTGAGCTATACCGACGGCCAGCCCGTGGAACAAGTGGACGTGGTAGCGCATAGCATGGGCGGCCTGGTGTTGCGCTGCTATCTGAGCGGAAAACAGGACACAGCGGGCGTGTTTCAACCACCCTCGGCTACGCATGTTCGCAAAGCGGTGTTCCTTGCAACGCCGCACGCCGGCACCGGGATCGCATCTATATTTGGCGTCACCACCCAGTTGCAGGAAATGTCCAGCGGCAGCGCGTTTCTGTTCGATCTGGACACCTGGAACGACGCAACGGACGACTTGCGCGGCGTGGATGCCGTCGCAGCCGCGGGCAACGCAGGGAGCGGTGGTACCGGTGCGCCCACTGGGTTCGACGATGGCGTGGTCTCGCTGACCAGCGCTGCGCTTCACTTCTACATGCCTGGGCGCACGCGCGTGATTCCGTACTGCCACATCGACGGCGGCGGCATCGTTTCGCTTTTCAACTTGTGCCCGGGAAATGCCAAAGGCATCGCCGATATTGACTCCGCCTCGCACAATTCGGCGCAGATCATCGTGTCATTCTTAAGCGGCACGAGCGACTGGCAGACCGTCGGCACGGCGGCCGAGAGCGATCCGTTTCTGTCGGTGGATGGCGGCCTCATCCTCGCAGCGCATGCCGCCGACGACTCCAGCCTAAAAATCGACGCCGCGTTTGCTGGCTCGCAAAGACTCGCCATTTCTGACGATCACCTGGCCTCCACCGATCAGGTTCCAGCCGGACCGCTCACGCTGAATGTCACATCAGGATCTGTGAACATCAACAGTTCCGTCACGCTTCCGGCCGGCGGCACCGAGCCTTACATCGTCAAGCCTGGGCCACTGATCTCGCGCGTTTTGCCTGCCGCCGCGAACGAATTCCCGTTGGTTCTTGCTCCTCGGATGCTGATCGCCATTTACGGTTCCACTCTGGCGGATGATCTGGCAGACGCGCAGGTATCGGTAGGCGGTTCGCCGATCACGCTCTACTTCGCGGCTCCGGCGCAGGTGAATGGCGTGCTTCCCGACAGCGCATCGGGTTTAACGCTGCTGACCGTTCAAAGTAGCATCGGCAAAAGCACTGTGAATATTTATGTGGGCGCCGCCGCTCCCTCCATTTTCACTCAGGACCAATCCGGCTCGGGACCCGCGGCCGCTCGCAAGGCAATTGACGAGAGCTTGGTCACGGCCGACAATCCCCTGCATTCGGGCGATTCGGTTGCGCTATTCGCGACCGGCCTTGGTCTCACGGCTCCCGGCACCGGTCCCGCCGCTGGATTACAGGTCGCGGTTCAACAGCCGACCGTGACTGTCGCGGGCGTGGATTGCCCTGTTAGTTTTGCAGGCGCAGCGCCCGGGTTCATCGGACTCGATCAAATCAACTGCGCCATTCCCTCGGGCATCGCGTCCACAGCTTCCGCGCCCGTCGTGATTACATCGGGAACTGTGACCAGCAACACCGCGACGCTCGCGATCGAATGATCTAAATTTCCATCCCCACAGGCTGCCGGATTTCCATACAACCCTTTCCGGTCGGCAGCATTTTTCCCGGATTCAGCCGGCATTGGGGATCGAACAGATTCTTGAATCGAGCGATCATGTCGAGCGTTTCTTCCGGAAACTGCGCGCCGATCAGCTCCATCTTTTCCATGCCGACCCCGTGCTCGCCGGTGATGGAGCCGCCTTGCGCGATGCAAAATCGCAGGATTTCGTCGCCCGCTTCTTTCGCGCGCTCCAGCTCGCCCGGCTTGTGGTGATTGAACAGGATGATCGGATGCATATTGCCATCGCCCGCGTGAAAGATGTTGCTGATGGTGAGGCCGTACTTCTCGGAGATCCTGTGGATCTCGCGCAGCGTGGGCGCGACTTTCGTTCGTGGCACCACGCCATCCTGCACGTAGTACGCGGGACTCACGCGGCCCACCGCGCCAAACGCGTTCTTGCGGCCTTTCCACAGCAGCTCGCGCTCCAGCGCCGAGCGAGCAATGCGAACTTCGCGCGCGCGGCAACATTTACAAGCATCCTCGATCTGCGCGGCCTGCTCCTCCACCGCTTCCTTCAAGCCCTCCAGCTCGATCAGCAGCACCGCCGCCGCATCCATCGGATACCCCGCGTGCGTGGCTTCCTCCACCATCCGCAACATCACGCCGTCCAGCATTTCGACCGCGGCCGGAGTGATCACTCGCGCGGTGATCTCAGCCACCGAGTCGGCGCAATCGTCCACCGTGTCGTAGATAGCGAGCAGCGTCTTCACCAGCTCCGGTTGACGCATCAAGCGCACAATGATCTTGGTCACCAGCACCATGGTGCCTTCGGAACCCGTCAGCAGCCCGGTGAGATCGTAGCCCGGCATGTCCGGCGCTTTGCCCCCAATGATCATCGGCGTCCCGTCGGGCAGGATCGTCTCGAGTCCCAGAACGTGGTTCGTCGTCACACCATACGCCAATGTGTGTGGGCCACCCGCGTTTTCCGAGACATTCCCGCCGATGGTGCAGGCCTTTTGGCTGGATGGATCGGGCGCATAGAAATATCCGTCGCGCTCCACCGCCTGCGTGATTTCCAGGTTCACCACGCCAGGCTCCAGGACGGCGCGCTCGTTCGCGTAATCGATTTCGACAATCCGATTCATACGCGCGAACGAAATGATCATCCCGCCTGCTCGCGCAATTACGCCGCCGCTTAGCCCGGTTCCAGCGCCGCGGCCCACAATCGCGATGCCATTCGCGTGCGCGATTCGAACCAGTTCGACCGCTTCTTCCGCCGATCGGGGAAACACCACCAACTCCGGCAATCCCTTGTCGACGCTGCCGTCGTATTCATACAGCTTCAGGTCTTCGGGCCTGTCGAGGTAGCCGCGCGGCCCAAGCAGGTTGTCGACCTGGTGCAGAACTTCAGGAGCGATCATGAATGTTCCTCTTCAGACAAGAGTCTTTCCAACAAGTCATCTACTCCCAGATCCCGCGCCCAGCGTCTCATGTAGGTTTGATCCAGTCGCGGCCCTTGTACCGAGCGAATCCCTCGAACATCGTTCCACTGCCGCTCCGACTGTTCACCACCGGCACGATACCACACGAGCTTTGCAAGGACGATATCCTCGGCGGTCGCGAGCGAACATCGGATGTTTTCCCCTTCACCCAGGGTCATTTCCTGCAGCGAGCTGCGCTCAAGCTGCGTTTGAAAGTAGGAATTCCCCGCCACCGGAAAAATGTCGAACTTGTAACCGCTCGCGAAATGGATCACATTGAACGGGCGCCCGTGATGCAAGGCGTCCCGCATTGCATCTGGATCTGCGTGAAAATCTCCGGCCAGTTCGGCGGCCAATGGAATGATGTGTTGATCCTGCACGTCTGCCACAATATCGATATCGTTCGTTGAGCGAAAGACGCCGTGGATCGAGCTTGCCAGAGAGCCTCCGACCATATACGGAATCTCCAAAAGGTTGAGCGTATCCAGCAGCTTCTGAAACGCTCGCTGAACGGGTATCAAGTGGAATAATCCGGATGCCAGCCGTACACTCGGAGCATGGTTTCACGATTCAGGCGATGCGCGGTCACCCGCAGAAAAATCTCCCGATCGCTGGCTTGCGGGTGAAGTCTCCGCTCCCGGGCCTCAGCTAAGCTGCGCAGGAGCTCGTTCTGCTGGAAGACGGCCTCGATCTTTTCCGCCGCGGTCATCGTCCGCTGCCGCGCGAGAAACACCTCTAATGCTTTGGGATCGGTGTCCGAATACCATTCGTGCTTCGGCATCACAGCAGGGACTTTACGAAACCCACCAGCTCCGGATCCATCCACGAGATCGTCTGCCCGTCCCGTTCGGGCAAGCCGGCGAATTTCCGCACGACCTTGCCGTTGCGATCGATGATGTAGCTCTCGGGAATCTTGTACGTCCCGTAGCGGTAGCTCAAGTTCTGCTGCGGGTCGCGCGCGGTCGGGAACAATACCTGGTACCGCTTCACGAAATTCGCGAACTGCTGATCGTTCCGGTCCACGCTCACGCCCAGCACCACCACTCCCTGGTCCTTGAAGGTCTGGGCGAATTCGTTCAGCGACGGCGCTTCTTCCACGCAGGGCGCGCACCAGCTCGCCCAGAAATTCAGGACCAGTACCTTGCCGCCAAAATTCTTCGGGCCGAGCGTCTCGCCTGCGGTGGTAGTAATGGTGAAATTCGGCGCAGTATCACCTACTCCTACAATGTGTTCCTGCATCGACCACACGATCACCCCGCCCAGCGCCACCAGCAGCGCGGCAATCGCGCCCTTGATCGCCAAATCAACCTTGGCCGAATCTGTTTTAGAATGAGTCATTTCAACAGCCTCTCGCGCGGACCTCGTCTCTTATAATATTAGAGTATCCTGTCATTGGGGAACCGCATCACATAAAGGCATCATGCTGATTACCCGCCGAGCCGAGTTTTCCGCGTCGCACGTGTGCGCCCAGCCGTCGCTGACCCTCGCGCAGAATCGCAAACTCTATGGAGCTGCCGCGAACCCGTCCGGCCACGGGCATAACTATGTCCTGGAAGTCACGCTTGAGGGCAATCCCGACCCGGTCACCGGCATGGTGTTCGACCTGAAAAGGCTCAAGGAGCTGATCCAGCAAACGGTGATCGATCCCATGGACCACCGCTTCCTGAATCACGAGGTGCCGCCGTTTGACAAGATCGTGCCCACCACCGAAAATGTCGCGGCCGAGATCTGGCGCCGCCTATCGCCTCATTTCACGGCAGCCAATCCGCGCCTCAACAACGTGAGGCTATACGAGACCGACGATCTTTTTGTGGATTACTCCGGAGAGGGGCAATAATGCGGGTCACCCGGCGCTATCGATTCGCGGCCTCGCACCGTTTGCATTCCGACGCTTTCACCGAACAGCAGAATCGCGAGCTGTACGGCAAGTGCAACAACCCCTATGGACACGGGCACGATTATGTGCTTGATGTCACCGCTGAGGGTCCGGTGCAGCCGGAAACCGGGCTGGTGGCGCACATCCCGACGCTCGATCGACTGGTGTCCGAACAAGTGTTGCGGGACTTCGATCACTGCTACATGAACGCCGACCTGGGCGAGTTCCGCGCCCTGGTTCCCACGTCGGAAAACATAATGCGTGTCATCGAGGACCGGTTGATGGGGCATTGGTCCGAAGCCTTTCCGGGTGGGCCGCGCCTGGAAGCCATTCGCCTGCGGGAGACGAAACGGAACGTTTTTGAGCTGAAGCCATGAAGACTAAGCAATCCGCGGTAAAGATGATGCCGCCCCAGCGCGAGGAAGACTCGATCGCTGCATTAATGGAAAAACTGCTGTTGAAGGTGGGCGAGGATCCCTCGCGCCCCGGCCTGGTGCGTACACCGCAACGCGCCGACAAAGCGCTGCGCTTCCTGACCAGCGGCTATGAGACCGACATCCAAAGCATCGTCAACGGCGCGCTCTTCACCGAGAAGTGCGACGAGATGGTGGTGGTGAAAGACATCGAGTTTTACAGCATGTGCGAGCATCATTTGCTGCCGTTTTTCGGAACCATGCACGTCGCGTATTTGCCGAACAAGCAGGTCATCGGCCTCAGCAAAATCCCGCGCATCGTCGATATGTTCGCGCGCCGCTTGCAGCTGCAGGAGCGGCTCACGCATCAGGTGGCCGAGACCCTGCAAGACGTCCTCAAACCGAAGGGCGTGGGCGTGATTTGCGAAGCCCGGCACTTCTGCATGATGATGCGCGGCGTGGAGAAGCAGCACTCCGGCACTGTCACCAGCGCCATGCTGGGAGCCTTCCGCGAGCGCAAGGCGTCGCGCGACGAGTTCCTCTCGCTGGTTTCGGCGCGGAATCACCCGTTCTACTAAAGTGGCGCCATTCGGCTACAATCGTCTTGAATGATCAAGAACTTTCGCCACTTCGAAGCGGGGCCCGACCCGTTTGGCCGTACCTGGCAGGTCTACTTCCGGTGGCTCCAGACCGGCATCTCCATCCGCCATGCCGACACCGTGGACGTAAAGTTCGGGATCGCCACTGAAGGTGTGCCGTCGGAAGAACGCGTGATCGCGCTGCACCATCCCGCCCTGCTCGCGCTGAGCAAAGAAACCGGCCACCCGCTCACCGACACCTGGTGTCTGAAGCTTGCGGCGCTGCACCTGAAGCACATGCTCCGCACGGGCGAGGACATGGAGAAGACGCTGGTGACGCTGCAGCCCACGGAAATGGCCGAGTACGCGCGCGAACTCGAAGAATCCCTGGCCGCGAAATAGATCTTGCCGCACCTCTTCGTCTATGGAACTTTGCGGCGCGGCTTTGAAAATGAGTTCGCGCAATTGCTTGCCGAGCAAGGCCGCTGCATCGGCGAGGCCCGCGTTCCTGGACGGCTTTACGATTTCGGCCGCTATCCAGGCGCAGTTCGCTCCGACCAACCGGGCGAATGGATATTCGGCGAAATCTTCTACGTGGGCGAGCCCGGAGCGGTCCTCGCCGTCCTTGACCGGTACGAAGGCCCGGAGTTCGAACGCGCTCTAGTGTCCGCAACGCACCACCAAGGCCACAGTATGAATTGCTGGATCTACTGGTACACCGGCCCCGCCGAGGCCCTCCTCATCGCCTCGGGCGATTGGCTCAAGCGCTAGTTCAGGAAATACGTCCGATACAATGTGTCGCGCTGCTTAGGAATGAACCCGGCATCGCGAATCATGCGCCGCAATTCCTCTTCGCTGGCGCGATTGTGCGTGCCAGCGGCGGAAACCACGTTCTCCTCGATCATGATACTGCCGACGTCGTTGCCGCCAAAGCGCAGCCCCACCTGGCAGGTCTTCAATCCCGGCGTCACCCACGACGACTGGATGTTCTCGATATTTTCCAAATACAGCCGCGAGAGCGCGAGGGTTTTCAGGTACTCCACCGCCGTCGCCTCCTGCTTCACGAACTTGCCGAGCGATGTGTTTTCGCGCTGGAACGACCATGGAATAAACGCCGTGAATCCGCCCGTGTCCTCTTGAATCTGGCGCACGATATCGAAATGATTCATGCGCTGCTCGATGGTCTCGCCGCAGCCGAACATCATGGTGGCCGTCGTCCGCATGCCCAGCGCGTGCGCGGTGCGATGCACGTCGATCCAATCCTGCGCCGACGATTTCAGCCGGCTGATCCTGCGCCGCACATCGTCATCCAGGATTTCGGCGCCACCGCCGGGTATCGATTCCAGGCCCGCATCCCGCAGTCGCGCGATGGTGTCGCGCAGGTTCAAACCGCTCACCTCGGCGATGTTCACAATCTCGGGCGCGGAAAAACAATGGTTCCAGATCTTGTCGCCAAAGCGATCCTTAATGGAACGCAGCAGATCCTCGTACCACTCGATCTTCAAGTCCGGATGCAGCCCGCCTTGCATCAGAATGCCGGTGCCACCCAGGTCGATGGTCTCCTGAATCTTGTCGAAGATCACTTCCTTGGGATGAACATAACCTTCCGAGTGCCCCATGGGCCGGTAGAACGCGCAGAAGCTGCAATACTCGGTGCAGAAATTCGTGTAATTGATGTTGCGATCGATGATGTAGCTCACGATTCCATGCGGGTGCAGCTTGCGCCGGACCGCGTCGGCCGCCATCCCAATGCCGATGAAATCGTCGCTGTTATACAGATCGATGGCTTCCTCGCGCGTCATCATGCGGAAACTTTTCTCCCCTCTACCGGAGTCCGGAGTTCTGAAGCATATTGCAGGAATTTCGTGAGCCCGGCGTACTCGCGATCGCCCAGCTCGAAGACGATGTTGTGGTTCAAATACGATCGCGCCAGTTCCTCGGAAACGCCCACTTTCAAGTGCTCGGACCGTGCAATATCGTCAATGTGCCCTCTTCCGAAGCGCATCGATTCGAGAAACGGCTTTGGATCCTGCGGCGGAAATCCCTCCCGCGCGGCCCACACCGCGAACACCATGGGAAGCCCCGTCATCTTGACCCATTCGGCGCCGAGATCGAGCACCTGAAACGGCAGGCCGCCGGGATCGAGCACCAACGCCGCGTCCCCAATGATCAGCGCGGCATCCGCGTGCTCCAGCATCGACGGCAAGTGCGGCGCATGCGATCGAACCTCCGGTTCCACGCCGTACTTGCGTGCCAGAATCACGCGGCTCAGCGCCACCGAAGTGCGCGACGTGGAATCCGAAGCCAGCTTTCGGATCTCGCCGAACGGCACCTTCGAAATCAGGAAAATGCTGCGCACCGGGCCGTGGCAGGCGATCCCGGCTCCGCGAATAATCTCCAGCTTCTGCCGGTTCAACTCGACCGCCGGCACGATGCCGATGTCGGCCAGTCCGGATTCCAGCCGGTCCGCGCACTCCGCCGGAATCGCGAACGACAGGTCGAAGAGCCCGCGCTGCTCGCCATGAGTCATGCCCCACACCAGCGGGGCCGTATTGAGATAACTGACCACCGAGACGCGTGGTTTGGATATGGGTGTCAAGAACCAGTCTAGCAAGGCTTTCCGGCGGGAGAAGAAAAGCCCGTCCCCCGAACTGTGTGTGTTTGAATCGCGCGGAGTTGCAGAACCTGTCCCGAATTCGCCTGCGCGAAGCGCGAGCGCTAGCCAGGCTCGGGATGAACGATGGAGCGTACTATTTGGACGGCTATTGCGTCGAATGCGCCCTCAAGGCATGCATCGCCAAGGCGACAAAACGGCACGACTTTCCTGACAAGCGTAAGGCCGATGCGAGTTATACTCACAGCTTTAAGGAATTACTGAAAGTGGCCGGACTGGTAAAAAGTCAAACCGAGGAAGCAAGGCGCGATGCGTCGTTCGAGACAACTGGGATCTTGTACAATCGTGGTCAGAGCAGAGCCGCTACGGCACCGCCCACGCGGAAACCGCTAAGAAGCTCATCGAAGCGGTAGGAGATCGCAATCATGGAGTACTCCGATGGATAAAATTACATTGGTAGGGCCGGAGGTCGAAAAAGGCTCAAGGATACTTCAAATTTTGGACGATGCTGGATTGCAAGTGAAGGTGGCGCTTTGGGCGGTCTTGGCAGACTACGGCGACTGGCGCCTAATTCTGTCTTCGCGTAAGTTCGACGCTGCCGGCCCCACGGGAGGCTATGGGCTCCTCCACGATACGCTCGATGCCGCTGGCTTCACGTTAGAAGAAACTCCGACAGTGGGTATTTTTCGTACCAATGATCCTTTCATCCGCGCCCTGCGCAAGTCTTTCGGGAAAGCCAAAAGCGTCGATGGCATGCGCCTCGGTGGTCAAACATTCGGCGATCGCTTCGTCGAAGATGCCTACGCGTACCGCATCACCTAGCAAGTCGGTTCGCTCCCGCAGCTCCCCACCAGCGCGTCCATCCCCTCTATCACGCTTCTGAGAGCCTTGGCCTCTTCGCTCAGTCGCTCGCCCGTCTCGGCGCTGGTTTCGGCTTTGGCCGCTGTCTCGATGGTTGACGATTGCATCCGCTCCAGCGCTCCGCCGATCTGCTGCATGGCGCGCGCCTGTTCCAAACTGCCGGCTTGTACCTGTTCCGCCAGAACCGTGACAGCCTGGGTACCGTCCGAGATCGAGCGAATATGCATGGTCAGCTGATCCACCCTCTGCCGCCCCTGTTGCGAACGGGCGATCGACTCCTGCACCAGTTGCGTGGTGTCCTTGGCCGCTACCGAGCACCTCTGCGCCAGCGCCCGAACCTCATCGGCCACCACCGCGAAACCCATACCGGATTCACCGGCGCGCGCCGCCTCCACCGCCGCGTTCAAAGCTAGCAGATTAGTCTGAAACGCGATCTCGTCAATCACTTTGATGATCTTCGATATATGCTCACTCGATTCGCCGATTTCCTTCATCGCCGCCCGGGTTTGGTCGAGCGCGATCGTGGTTTGTTCCATCTCGCGACGCACGCCCTGAATTACTTCGCTGGTCCTCGCCGAATGCTCCGCGTTGCTTTGGGCCACCGCGTTCACCTCCCCGCTCGAGGCCGACGTCTCCTCGATCGAAGCGGCTTGCGCCGAAGCGTCTTTCCCCAACTCCTGGCTCGCTTGCCGTACCACCTCGGCTTCTTCGGAAACCGCACGCGCGCCGCTGCGCAGCTCCCCCGCGAAGTGCCGTAACTCGCGATTGACGCGCCGGATGGCCGCCACTAGAAACACTCCACACAGCAAGCTCACGCCGAGCAGAGCGAAGGTGGTCCACTTGGATCGGGCCACACTCTTCGCAGCTGAAACCTGCGAGCTCGCGCGCAGCTTTTGTTGCTCGGCTTCGAGGTTGCCGGCCGCAGCCTCAATTTTGTCCAGCAACGGCGACATCTCGCCTACCACCAGTCCATGACCTCCCGCGAAATCACCTGATGAGACCAGTTCCAGGTAATGCTGAAACACCTGCTGCCATTCCGTGATCGATCCCCGGATGGCCCGCAGCATGTCGCGCGTTTGGTCGCTCGGAACCAGCGGCAGCAATTCGTCCGCATCCCGCGCCGCTTGTTGGGCCAGCTTTGCGAAGTCCGTCTGCTTCTGTTGCGCTGAACCGATCGCGTGGCAAACGGAACAATCTCCCAGTGAGCCCGCATTGTGGGCCTTCGAAGAATTCACTTGCAAAACTTTTCCGGCGGCATAGGCGAACTGCGTGGCGTCCGAGAATTCCTTCATCTCGCGAATCCGGATCTTGATGGAATCGGTCAAATCCGCGATTCTCGCGTTCTCGTTCACTTCCCGATCCAACATCCCGCCCAGCCGCCGCATCGTGTCCACTGACGAATACGTCAACAGACCAATCAGAATGAGAATCACTCCAAAGTTCACCGACATCGTCTGACAAACAGTTAGCCGCTTCTTCAAATCGTCCTCCCACTACGCCCCACGCTACACACGAGACGACGCGCGTTCGCCTTCCACCTTCATATCGCCCGAATGTTCGTGGCCCTGAGAAAATCCGACACCTTGCTCCCCGAGCGGCCGTCTATTACATTTGAGATAAGGGGTTTTTTTGTTCGAAGCGGCCTTGATCAGTCTTGTTCTTGGGGCCGGGATTTTGAGCCAGCCACGTCCGGCTTATCGTTCCGAATCCCAACCTGTCGCCGGCGGTGCCGAGCTCGTCACGGTGTTCGCTCGTGTGAACGTCCCTGCGTCGGCCCCCATCGGCTCTGGTACCGAAAACTCCGAAGTTCCAATCCTGGCCGTATTGCGCGATTCGCTCGGTGACGACGATCCCGCCGACGATCGCCTGCGATCCGTCTGGATCCTCACCAGCAGCCGCCCCACGCCCTGGCAGCGCGCCGCCTCCGCTCTGACGTTCGGCTTCTTCCGCGCCGGTAGCAAGCGCCACGCCGGAAGTGTACCGTCGCCCACGCTCGACCTCGCCTCGCCCAGCAAAAGCGTCTACAGCAGTCTGTTCAGCGACGGCCTGCAGGTCATCGAACTTGATCCCATGGGCGCGCCCATCCGCTCCACCACGCGCACCTATCGCACTAATTCGGCCGACTACACCAAGCTCCAGGTCTTCCAGGCTCTCACCAGTCTCGACAATCTCGCGCTCGAATCCGGCAACCAATCCGCTTTGCCCGCGAGCCAGTTTCGCGAAATCTATGCGCGCTTGAGCCTGTCCACGCGCACCTTCGGCGGACTGGTGCGCGAGCAATATCTGTCCCGGTATTACGACAAGGAAACCAGCCGGCTCGAACAGACTCGCGGCCACAACTGGGAGTTGCTCCGCCAGCGCGCCGAACTCAACGGCCTCTATTTCGAGCCTCTCGCCATCGGCGAAGCCTCGCCCAGCCAGGCCATGCTGTGGATCGCGCGACCCGATCTCGACACGCGCGCCGATCGCCACTTTGACGGACAGTTCTTAGGCATCGCCAATCCGTGGACCGACGATCGCCTGCTGCATTGGAACGGCTACTCGCAAACGCGCTATCTCGATTCCGGCAACCGACTCGTTTCCCAAGAAACGCCCGGCGCGCAAGCGGTGGAAATGATCCCGCTCGCGCTGTATAGTCTGGATTACCCGCGCGTTCCTCTGTTGCTCGCCGATTTCCGCGACAGCCTCAGCCCCAAACGCCGCGAGATGGTGAGCCAGGGTGTCACCGGCTTGGTCACGGGTGTGTTCGGCCTCACCCGATTCGGAAATCCGTCGTTCTTCGCGGCCGACTGGGCCTGGACGTTTGTGCGTGGCCGCCACGGCGCCACCGTCAATCGCACCGCGCGTCTCAAAGCCTACTCCGGCGCGCGCCAGTTTCTGGCCATGGACTCCAGCCTGGACCCCCGGCTGAAGATCGAGCTCCAGCTCCAGCTCGATCACCTGGCGCTCAACCCGCGCGAAAATGAAACCTCCCATGAAGCCACGCTCGCGCGCGAGCAGTATGCCGCACTTCTCCAATACCTCAACTCGCCGCGCGGCGCCGCGAAGCTCGAACAGGAACGCAGCAAGGAGCTTGAGTCGTACACCAAATCAGCCCCCGCTCGGATAGCCGCGCGCCTCGGCCGCGTATTCACCGGCGGGACGCACGTCGATCCCAAGAACGATCTCAGCCTGCGCACGCAATTGGATCTCCGGCGCCGCTCCGCCACCCAGATGCGTTTCCTCCAGCAAGTATTGGCCGCCGGCCCGCAGCCCGATGTCGTGTGGGACTCCGATACGATCCGTAAATCGGTGGAAGATCTGTCGGCCGACCCCCATGCCAGCCCGGAGGCGCATCTGCTCATAGCGCAGATCTATGCCCGCACCGGCGACGCGGATCTCCGCTCGGTCTGCTGGCGCGCTCTACAGGTTGTCAACCAGCGAGCGTCCGCTTCAAAGGAAGTCTCGGCCGCAGCCCCTGGGCAGTAATGCGGCCGGCCCTTGCGCTGCTACTCCTCGCGCCTTTGTTGCAAGCGGCCGTCAAGCGCGTCGTCATCATCAAACTCGACGGCGTGCCGGAGAGCGTTCTCGAGCGCGAACTCGCCCGCATCGATCCCGCGACACACAAAAGCACGCTGCCGTGGATCGATCACGTGTTCGCGCAAGGCGGGACGCGCCTCGACAACTTCTACGTCCGCGCCATCAGCCTCTCAACGCCTTCCTGGTCGCTGCTCGATACCGGTCAGCACCTGCAGATCCACGGCAATGCCGAGTTCGATCGTTACACCTACCAGGTCTACGACTACATGAACTTCTTCCCGTTCTACTTGGGCTACGCGCGATCGCATCGCGTCGACATGCCGGGCGTGGAAGTTCTCGATAGCCTCGGAATCCCGCTGCTGATCGACTATTTTCCTTACCCCGCCACGTATCAAAGCTTTCAGCTCTATCAGCGCGGCGTGCGGTGGAAGACACTGCAAAACGCCCTGCCGCACCGTTTCTCGCATTCCTTGCGGCAGTTGTTCGACGAGTGGACCATCGGCTTTGAAATCGGAAGCTCGGTGGAGGATCAAACCGAGCGCGAGCTCATCGCGAAACTTTCCGACCCTAGCATCCAATACCTCGATTACTTCACCGGCGATTTCGATCACATTGCCCACGCCGCTTCCGACCTTGCCTCCCAACGCCTGGCGCTCCAGCGCATCGACGCCTTGATTGGCCGCATCTGGACCGCCATCGAAGCCAGCCCGCTCGCCGCCCAAACCGTGCTCATCGCCGTGTCCGATCACGGAATGAATACGCAACCCGGCGTCTACAGTCAAGGCTACAATCTGCTGCGATTGTTCGGGAGCCGCGCCGGCGGCGGCCATCATGTGGTCACCAATCGCCATCCTTTGGACGAGTTCAAGCTCGCGGGCCTCGACCCCTTTGTCTCGGAAGTGGTCACACCAAGCGAGGACTCGCTGTACTTGAAAGGGCAGGCCGACGATTATCCTACGGCCCTGCTCGATCCCGATGGCAACGAGCGCGCCGCGGTCTATTTTCGCAACTCCGATCTCAACGCACTGCACATCCTGCTGCGCGAGATCAATCGCCCGGGCGTGGATCCGGCCGCCCGACGCAATGCCATAGCCGAGTTCTGCCGGATCATCGAGCACCGCCGCAAAGAGTGGTCCACCACCGTCCGCGAGCTCTCTGAAGAATTGGCCGCGCTCCGCAGCGCCATGGAGCAGCGCCGGGTGGAGCTCCAAAGCCAGCCCAAGAAATGGACGCGTGCTCAGTGGGAAGCCGGACTCGATAAAGCCGCCCGGCGCCGTTCGGTCGAGCTCGATTCCTGGCGCGAACAGGAACGCGATTATTCAGCCTACCTTCGGGCGCTGACCACGCTACTGGATCTCGAGCCCGCCGAATTCGATCGGCGTCATTTGACCGCCGCCGAGTTAATCCCCAAGCGCGCCATGGGCGATGCAAATTCGGTCTACGATCTCGAGAACTATATCGTGGGGCCCTCGCCCACTAACCCGCTCGATTTCGAGCGCATCAATTATCCGAAGCTCCTTACTGGCCTCACGGTGCACAACAACGTGCAGCCCGGGGTTTCGTCGCACCCCGTCGATTTCATCGCCATGCGGCTGCCCGATCAATCCATCTGGCTGTATGCCGACGAAGATCATCAAGCGCTGATCGAGTCGCGCCCGGGCGAGCTTCGGTACACGACGATCCGGAATCTGCGACAGGACATCGACGGCGCAATTCACTACGACACTGTTGCGCCCGGCCCCGGTTTTCCTCTGCACTTGTTTGAAGACGATCGTACCGGGTTGCTCAACGCGTGGCATTCCGAGCTCGATTGGCTGCACGCCACGCATCAAGGGAAATACTCGAACGGCGTCATCGCGCTCGCCGAACAGTTTCGCCGGCCCACTGCATCGTCGGATCTGTTGACCCGCTTCAACCAGCGCCGCCGCCGTCTGGCCGAGCCCGATTTCCTGATCTTCGCCAACGATCATTGGAATTTCAACGTACGCAATTTCAACCCCGGCGGCAATCATGGCTCATTCCTGCGCGCGTCGACGCACTCCATCTTGCTCTTCGCGGGCGGCGCCGACACCGGCATTCCGCGGCACTTGGAGATTCAGGAGCCGTACGACAGCTTGAGCTTCGTCCCGACGATTTTGGATTTGATGGGAAAGCACGCTGAAGCCAGAAAACTGCCGGGCCGGCCGATCCAGGAAATTTTGCCCGCCGCCCACTAGCGCTTCGCGTCTGCGGGAACCGCGTCCCATTCGTCCAGCGCATCCCAAACTGCTTGCTGCGCGGCCGCAGCCTCCGCGCAAGCGCCGCAGGATTTCAGATGCCGCTCGAACGCAATTTGCTCGCCCGGCTCCAACGTCCGCGCCGCATAGCCGACCACTAATTCCCCGCTTTCATCCAACCCCAGCGGGCATCCCATGTCTTCCCCCCTAAATATGCTTTATGCCATGTGCGCCAATCGCGCTCTCAGGGCTTCGTACGCCCGAAATAGCAGCGATTTCACGGCCGACTCCGAGCACCCGATCGCACCCGCGATCTGCGCGTACTCCATCTCCCGATACTTGTGCATCATTACCGCGGCGCGCTGCTTCGCCGGTAAGCCTTTGATCGCCTCCCGCACCTCCCGCAGCTTCGCCTGATACACCAGTTCCTGCTCTACTGTCCTGCGCCGATCCGGCACTTGCCTGCCTGCGCCGTTCGACGTCTCCTCGTCCAAACTGGTTTGCGACTTCTCGCTACGCCCGTCGCGAATCCAGTTCAACGCCAAATGCGTCGCGATCCGGAATGCCCAGGTCGTGAATTTCGCCGTCGCCTCGTAATTTCCCCGCGACTTATAGACCCGCAGAAAAACTTCCTGCGTCAGCTCCTCCGCCACCGCTTCATTCTGCACCATGCGGTACAAAAAATGGAGGATGGGGCCCCGATGCCTTTCCAGCAGTAACGCAAAGCTGCCCGGATCTCCGTCCCGCACTCGCAGCATCAACTCGGCGTCCCGATCTCGCGGCGCTTCGATGCTGATTGTTCTATCGTTGTTAACCCGCCCGTTCCAGGAAGGTTGCGCCGCGCAAGTGGGCGGCTGATCGGTTTCTTGGTCGATCAGATCAGGAATCATCTCGCCTGACCCTCACGACGGGAAATTCCCGCCCCGGTTTACACTATTCCGGCTTGAGCGCCCGCTCCATTAATTCGCGGATCGCATCGCGCGGCGAAATCCGCCCGCCCAGGATTGCCCCCATTTGCTCAGTAATGGGCATATCCACGTGGAACTTGCGGGCCAAATCCACCGCCGCCGCAGTGGTTTCCACGCCTTCTGCGATCATCTGCATCGAGCCGGTGATCTCGGCGAGCTTCCGCCCCTTCGCTAGTTCGATGCCGACGCTCCGGTTCCGGCTCAGCGCTCCATTACAAGTAAGTACTAAGTCGCCGAGGCCCGCGAGTCCAGACAACGTTCGCGGCTGCCCGCCCAACGCGATCGCGAGCCGTGTAATCTCCGCGAGCCCGCGCGTGATCAGTGCCGCCAGCGTATTGCTTCCCAGTCCCAAGCCTTGGCAAATCCCCGCCCCGATCGCGATGATGTTCTTGAGCGCCGCGCCGATCTCCACCCCTGCCGGATCGCCGCTTGCGTACAACCGAAACGTTGGCCCCGAGAAATCGCGCTGGATTGATGCGGCCAGCTCGCGGTCGTCGCTTGCGATAACGACGGCCGTCGGTTCCCCCGCCGCCACTTCGCGCGCGAACGTCGGTCCCGACAACACCGCGATGCGCGGCGCGAATTTGGCGCCAACCACCTCGCGAGCCACTTCTGACATCCGCAACAGCGTGCCTTGCTCCAAGCCTTTTGTAGCACTCACGAAGCGCATTTCTGGCATGAGATGCGCCAGCATCTCAAGATAAATTGTCCGCGCAAATCGCGACGGCATCACGCCGATCACAACGCCCGCGCCCGCCACCGCCGACGCCAAATCATCCGACGGCGCAATATTCCCTGGCAGCGAAAATCCCGGCAGAAAAACATCATTGACGCGCGTCGAGCACATGCGCTCCACCAGATCCGCCTCATGCGCCCACAGCGAGATTCGTTCGAACCTCGGCGCCAGCACGATCGCAAGCGCCGTGCCCCAGCTCCCCGCGCCGACAATACACGCCTTGCCGTTCATCGCGGATTGCCAAACCGGAAAACATTCTCCGTCCCGGCCCGTATCCGCTCGATGTTCGCCCAATGCCGGTAGATGATGAACCCGCCCGCCCCGAGCGCCGCCAAAATCACAATGCGCGGCGGATGTTCAATCAGCCACGTCGCCAGCGGTAACGTGCCGGCAGCGATGATCGATCCCATTGAAATCTGACGCGTCGCCGCCACCACGATCACAAACACCAGCAGCGCCGCGAGCAGCGGAATCGGCGTCAGATACAAGAACGCTCCGATGAAACTCGCCACCGCCTTGCCGCCCTGAAACTTCAGATACACCGGATACGCGTGCCCCGCCATCACCGCCAGCGCCGCCAGGCTCATCCACGCCGGAGACCCATCCGACAATTTGTCCGCCAGCCACACCGCGAACACGCCCTTCGCGATGTCGAGCAGCAAAGTCGCCACCGCCACAGCGCGCCCCGTGGTCCGCAGCACATTGGTGGCGCCGATGTTGCCGCTGCCCTTCTGGCGTACGTCTTCGCCGGTCTTCCAGCGCACCAGCAAATATCCGAAGGGAATCCCGCCCACCAGATACGCGATCACGACCGCTAGCAAGGGCATCATTGGGCATGACTCATCGGGGCCTGGAGTGGATACTCCGAAAGCTTGGTATAGATGGATCCGGCCTGCCCCGGCTGGCTGCGATACAGATAGAATCGATCCACCGGAAACGACCCGTAGTCCACCGACTCCAGTTGCGCGATCGCATTCCGCAGTGCCTGCAACGGCGCCGGCTCCTTGATGCGCGCCAGCGTCAAGTGCGCATTGTACGGCCGTTCTTCGGTCGCGATTCCGAGCGGCACCAGCGCCGCGTCGATGTCCTTCGCCAAGCCCTCCAACCGAACCCCTCCTTGCACCCCCACCCAAAACACGCGCGGATGGTGCGGATTCGGGAACCATCCCAAGCCTTTGACATCAGCCGCTATCGGCTCGCGCTGATCGACCGACCGCAACGCAGTCTCCAATTGCGGCAGCTTCTCCTCGGGCCATTCACCGATGAACTTCAGCGTCACATGCAGGTTGTACACCGGAGACCACTTCAAATGGGCGCAGGGCCGCAGATGCGTCAGCAACCGTTCCAGCCGCTCCCGGACGTCCTCACGCAGGTCGATCCCAGTGAATAGCCGCATGCTAACCTCCTAGCATACAGGAAGCAAGCCGCATTTCAGTCGCGCAAATTCTGGCGGATTCGACGAGACTCACTCGGGATTTCTTCGCGCGCCCGGCCATCGAAGTCGCGCGCGATTGTCTCGGCAAGATCCTGGTGCACGGCTCAACGGCTGGACGCATCGTCGAAGTGGAAGCGTATCTCGGCGTCGGCGATCGCGCCGCCCATTCCTGGCGCGGCGTCACCGATCGTACGCGCGTCATGTTTGGACCGCCCGGCCACGCCTACGTCTATTTCATCTACGGCATGTATGAGTGTTTGAATTTCGTGTGCGAGCCTGAGGGCCAAGCTGGATGCGTCTTGATCCGCGCCCTCGAACCAATTGCTGGGATCGCGACCATGCGCCGCCGTAGACCGGCCGCGCGCAAGATCGAAGACCTCGCCTCCGGCCCCGGCAAACTCACACTCGCGATGGGCATCACCCGCAAGCTCAACGGCGCCGATCTTGTCACTGGGCCATTACAGGTCCGCCGCGCACTCGACGAATCACCCTTCGACGTGCACACCACCCCGCGCATCGGCATTACCCATTGCGCCGACTGGCCGCTGCGCTTCGTAATCGCCGGCAATCGATTCGTGAGCCGGTGAAGTAACAATCGCCATCCCCAAGCACCCTGCTACCAGGATCTCCGTAATCACCGGCCCGACAAAAAGGTACGCGTAAGCAATCACCGCGATCACGGCATACGCAACCAGAAACGTAGCCAGAATCGGCCGCAGCCGCCGCGCGTCCTTCTTCGCGAGCGTGCTCAGTTGCCAGAAGACAAGCGCTTCCGCCGCGAGTGATATCGAGATCGCCAGCCCAAACCCGTGATAGAAATCCCAGTAGCTTCGCATGTGGCCCATCAGAAGAAACTGATTCGTCTTCATCGCCGCCACGGCTACTGCGCCAGGGCCCGGGTCCGGATCGCTAAACACGCCGCCGATAGTGTGCAGCACTGCTTGAGTGAAGGTCACCGCTGCCGCGATGCGCAGGAACAGAACGGACTTCGTCATAATCAGGCTCCCTGTGCCGCCTTCGCGTACAACTCCAGAATGTGCCCCCAAGCACCCGGCCCGTCGAACATCGCGCGCAACTGTTCGTAGCCCTCGCCGTGGCGCTCCAGCTTGCTATGCTCCAACTCCACTAGGGTAGTTCCCGGCCCTTCAGCCGTGAATCGGATCTCGATTTCGCTGGCCTTCGCAGGGTCGGGATCGGCCTTCCAATCCGGTTGATCGTGTCCCGGACCGACGTGCCACGAGAAGGTGACCCGATGCGGCGGATCCCACGCCAGCACCTTGCCCCAGTCGCACAAGTTGCCCTCGACATCCCGCTCATACCACCGGCCCCCGACGCGCGGCTCTACAAAGATCGCCTCGAACGGAGTCTTTCCGATGTGATGCGTCGCCGGCCACCACGTCTCCATCTGTTCCACGAACACACTGAACGCCCGCTCGATGGGCGCCTGCACGCGCACGCTCTTACGTACGACGGCCTCTTCCAGGCCGCTTGCTGGGTTTGCCATGTTTCTCCTCCGCTGGTTTTTGTTCCGCTGCTGCTTGAAAGGCGCCGAGCGCCTGGGTCCACATCTGGTCGAAGTGCGCGCGCAGCCGCGCCACTCCCTCGGGATTCAATTGGTACAGCCGCCGCGTTCCGGCTTTGCTGTCGGTCACGAGGCCGGCATTTTTCAATACACGCAGGTGCTGCGACACCGCTGGACGGCTTACCGGCAGCGTCCGGGCCAGTTCGTTGACGGCAACGGGCCCGCCCGCGAGCTTCTGAAAGATCGCCATGCGCGTGGCGTCGCCCAGTGCGTCGAGCCCGGCCTGTAGGTAAGTATCCACTAACGGTAAGTTATCGCGAACCGATGTGGATTGTCAAGAGAAAATGTGGGGCGGGCCCCGATATAGCGCGGCGAAAGTCGTCCCTACGAGAGTTCCCGCAAGCCTCCGGGGAATTGACAAAGGAAGGCCTTCCATCTTCCATGTAACCCTCCGTGGCCGTTCGTATCCGGATGCGGTTCATTCCCGTTTGTCCATAATATGCAGCAGCAGTTGTCCGGCCGGGCATTCGTCAAAACTGCCCCTGATGCGCCACCGGATCGCCTAACCCTCTGAAAAACCGTCGCCGCGCCCTCGCCGGCGCAACCTAAGGTTAATCCCCCAGCCCCATGGCGTCATAAGCGCAATTGCCTATGCACGTTAAGCATTTCACTGCGTAGTAATTGCTGGCTTCGGGTCCTAAGATGGAATCCAGATTGGCTCATACCGGGATTTGACACATGAGGTGCCGCTACTGCAATATCGCCCTAGCGCCGCTCCGCAGCCTCGCCGATGGCGAGTTCTGCTGCGACGATCATCGCGCAGCCTTCCACGAACCCCAACCCAGCACCCCAGAGCCTCGCGAAGCTCCACCCGAAGCACCCCAAGAAGCTGAAGCCATCGCCGAGCCCGTGGTCCCCGTCACTGCGGTCGATCCGGAACCCGCTCCCGAGCCCGAAGTCTCCGCGGCTATACAGATGTTGCGCCTCCGGTTTGCTCCTCCACCTGCCCCGATCCCGGAGCCAATCGCCGAAATCGAGGAACCGGCCGCAGTGCCCGAACCCGCACTGGAGCAGGCTCTCGAACTTCCGATGGAATCGGCCGAGCCTGAGCCCGTGCTCTGCGAAGAGGCCCCCGCCGCCGAGTACTACGAAGACGCGCTCGAAGCCGAGGAGCCTGCCGGGCAACCCGAGGAACCCGCGCACCCCTGGCGCGGCGCGACACTCTCCTGGCAATGGGTTCGCACGGCATGGAAGACCGCTCCGCGCGACCTGAAACTGGTCACCGTGGCGCTGCCGATTCTCGCGGCGATCGCCGTCACCGGTTCGTTTCCCAAAGTGCCCATCAAGACTGTCGCCCCCGCCCAGGTCGCCCAGGTCCAAAAGGTGGTCAACGAGCAGTGGAAGAACCTGAACCAAACCATCTCGAATCGCGCCGCCATCGCCTACGCCGACGATTTCCGTTCCGGCCTGGACGCCTGGCAGAGCCGTTCCAACCTCACCACCAGCTGGTCGTATGATGCCGCCGGGTTCGTGCGGCCGGGCCCGCTGGCTCTGTTCAAGCCCACGCTCGAGCTAGCCGATTACCGCTTCGAATTTCTGGGCGAAATCGATCAGAAAGCCATCGGCTGGGTGTTTCGAGCCGAAGATCTGAAGAACTACTACGCCATGAAGCTGGTGGTGGTCAAGCCCGGTCCCCTCCCCCTGGTCGACATGGTCCGTTACGCCGTGATCAATGGCAAGGAGGGGCCGCAGGTCCGCAAGCCCTTGCCGCTCACCGTGCGCGCCGACATGCTGTACCGCCTAATGGTGGACGTCCGGGGTGCCGATTTCACAGTTATGGCGCAGGGCCAAGTGGTGGATTTCTGGACCGATCATCGCCTCCAGCACGGCGGTGTCGGATTCTTTTCGGGCCGCGGCGAGCGCGCCAGGCTGCGCTGGGTGGAAGTTTCGCATCAATACGATGCGCTGGGAAGAGTGTGCGCCTATCTTGCGCCCTACGGACTTGAGGGCAGAAACGGGAGTTTCAACTAACTATGAGCCAGAACACGCCGAAAACATCTCTGGAGTCGGCCAAGACGGCCAGCCTCGCCAAAGCGGTTTCCCTGCACATGGAGGGTAAACTCGCCGAAGCGCTTGAGGAAGTCAACCGGGTGCTGGAAACGGGCGACGGAACGCTCGAAATCTATTCCGCCAAAGCCCAGATCCAGTTCGAGCTCGAGATGTACGAGGATGCGGCTCAGAGCTACGCCAAGCTCCTCAGCATGCATCCCAAGCACGCCAACGCCAATCTCAACCTGGCGGTTTGTCTGGAGCGGCTGGGGCGCTGGCAGGAAGCGGCGGATTTCTTCGAAAAGGCCGCCGAAGCGCAGCCCGAGAGGCTGGACGCGCGGCTCGGCCTGGGCATCGCGCAGCTGCATCTGGAAAAATCGGACGCCGCCGCCGACAGCTTCGATCGCGTGCTCGAACAGCAGCCCGACAACGTTACCGCGTACTTCGGCAAGGCCGTGACGCTGCAGCTCCAATGGAATTTCGACGAGGCCGCGCGGATTTATCAGTCCATCCTCGCGAGCAACCCGGAATTCGAGGAGTGCATCATCAACCTGGTGACCATCGGCATGGCCCGCAAAGACCACGCCATGATCTCCGATTATTCGGAAAAGCTCCTGCGGCTGCGGCCCAATTCGCAGACCGCGCTGGAAGGCCTGGCTACCTGCGCGTTTGCCTCCGGCGATTACGAAGCCGCGCTGCGTTACTGCACCAAGCTCACCGAATACACGCCCGAAAGCTTCGACCGCTGGTTCAATCTGGGCGTTGCCGAACAGAAGACCGGCAACCTGGACGGCGCCGCCAATGCGTATTCGGAGGCCGTCCGGCTGCGTCCCGATGCCAGCCAGGCCCACGTGAATCTGGGCGTCATTCATCAGGAATCCGGCGACCTGGCGAGCGCGCGCGCCTGCTACGAAAAGGCCCTCGAAATCACGCCCGATCAATTTGAAGTGCTGAACAATCTTGCGGCTGTTCTCGACAAGCAGGGCTCCAAGGAAGAAGCCGAGCGCATCTACTCGCGCATTCTCGCCAAGAACCCGGATCTCGAAGAGGTCTGGTTCCGCCTCGGTTACCTGCGGCTGGAGCGTGGCGATTCGCGCGGCGGCGCCGAAGCGTTTCGCGCCTGCACAGAAAAGCGGGAGGGCTGGATCGAAGCCGAGTTGAACTTAGGGATCTGCTGCTGGAACATGGGTGATCAGGAAGGCGCGACAAAGGCCTTCGAAGCGGTTCTCGCCGGCAACCCCGATTCGATCGACGCGCTGCGCGGCTTGGCTGCGCTGGCGGTCCAGAACAACAACCTCGACCAGGCGCTGGAACACCAGGCGCGGCTTATAGAAAAGGGCGAGCGGAGTCCGGAGCTGTTCTATAATACGGGTCTGTTGCTGCAGAAATCCGGCCAGTTGGGCGACGCCGAGCGGCTGTACCGGGAAGCGTTGCAGGAGCGCGACCAGTTTCCTGAAGCTCTCCTGAATCTCGGCCACGTGCTCAAAGGCCTCGGCCAGCAGGACGAGGCGCGCGATTGCTGGAAACGTGCTCTCGAACAAAAACCCGAGCTCGCCGAAAACTACTTCGGAAAGGCCAATTAGCCCGCCAACTAGTCCCAAGATCCGGCCGTTTGCCCGCCGCGACTTGCGGCGAGTAGTTGAAATCGAACGCGCGTCATTCGGTAAGGACGCTTGGCCGTCCGAGCTGTTTCTCGAGTACTGGCGCGCTGCTCCGCAGCTTTTCCTGATCGCCAAAGATCGCGGAAAAGTCGCCGGCTACAGCATCACGCGAACCGATTGGCGGGGCGCTGAACTCGAATCCATCGCGGTCGACCCTCGTTATCGCGGCCGTGGCATCGCTCAGGCTTTGCTCCAAGCGACGATCGCCCATGTCGGCAGCGGCGCTTTGCGGCTGATGGTGAGCACGGCCAACGAACCGGCGCTGCGTTTCTACCAGCGATACGGATTCGTTCGCACGAGGAAAATCGCAAACTACTATGGCGCTGGCCGCGACGCCTGGCGCATGCGGCTCAAGCTCTAGGGCCAAAGCAAAAGTGCCAGAAAAAGACAGAGCCAAATTCCCGCCAGAAAATGCCAATATAGGGCCGCTGCAGCCGCGCGGCTGCGCTGGCGCTTGAAATCGAACAGTACGACTTCTGGCCTCACCGATGCTTTTATCAGCAGATACACCAGCGCCACGATACCGCCGATCAGGTGCAGCCCATGCGCTCCCGTTAGCACATAAAACAGCGAGCTGTGTGGATTGTTTCGCAGATAAATTCCCTGCCCCGTCAGTTCCCGTAGCGCGAACACTTGCGAGGCGAGAAACGCAACGCCGATCGCCACCGTCAGTTCCAGCCAATGCGCATACCGCAGGCTGTTCTTGCGCTCGAACGCTCCACGCGCTAATTCAAGCGTCCAACTGCTCGCGAGAATCAGCGCCGTGTTCAGCCACAACAGCGGTGGAACGTGAATGTGTTGCCAGTGCGCGGGCGCTTTGGCGCGTTCGTGATAGGCGACACCGATGGTCACGAACAGCATGGTGATCGAGACCAGCAGGAACCGCAGGGCGAGCAATCCGGCGCCTGGAACGCCGCGCCCGCCCCGATCTCCGTCATCGCCGCCTCCGCCCGGATCGAACGGACCGTGATCGCGAGGGCCACCACCGCCTGGTCCGCCGGGCTTTACTTCAACGATTTCGGCTACCGGCATACTTTCGTGATATCACATAGGAATGCCTGAAATCAGCCGGAGACAATTCGCGACGCAATTGGGAGGCTCGCTGCTGCTTGCGGGCGCGGCGCGATCCATACGGGCCGCCGACTCGCCCATCGATCAGATCCTTAAATCCTCCTTGCAGCAGCATAAGATTCCGTGCGCGGTGGCGATGGCCACGACGTCGACGAAGACCACCTACACCGGCGCGTTTGGAATGCGCGACTCAAAATCCGGAATCGCCGTCACTCCCGAATCCATCTTCATGATTGCGTCGATGACCAAGCCGGTCACCTCCGTCGCCGCGATGCAGCTGGTGGAACAAGGCAAGCTGAAGCTCGATGAGCCCGCAGGCAGCTACATTCCGGAGCTCGGCTCCTTGCAGGTGCTGCACGGGTTCGACCCTGCCACCGGCAAACCGATTCTGAAACCGGCTACCAAACCCGTCACGCTGCGGCGGCTTCTGACGCACACCTCAGGGTTCGTCTACGACACCTGGGACGCGGACATGCTGCGCTACGAAAAAGAAGCGGGCGTGAGCTTTCCGCTCGGGACCGTCGCGCCGCTGACTCCGCTGATGTTCGAGCCAGGCTCGCGCTGGCAGTATGGAACCAGCGCCGACTGGAGCGGGCGTTTAGTTGAGACCGTGAGCGGCTTGACGCTCGAACAATACTTCCAAAAGTACATTCTGGAACCGCTGGGGATGAAGGACACCGGCTTCAGTGTTCCAGCCGAGAAGTTCGATCGCATGGTGAGCGAATATATGCGCCAGCCCGATGGATCGCTGGTCGAGAATCCGCGAACATTGCCTGGGCCTCCCAAAGCGTTCAACGGCGGCGGCGGTTTATATTCCACGGCCGGCGATTATGTGCGCTTCATGCAGATGATTCTGCTGCGCGGCCGCGGAGCGAACGGCGCCCAGATCCTGCGGCCCAAAACGGTTCACATGATGGAGACCATTCAGACTGGCGATCTGAGCGCAGGCAAACTCAAAAGCGTACGTCCGAACATTTCGAGCGATGTCGATTTTCATCCCGGGTTCAAGGACGGCTTCGGATTCGGGTTCCTGATCAACTCTGAAGGTTACGACGGGCGTCGTTCGGCCGGCAGCCTGGCGTGGGCCGGCGTGGCAAATACCTATTTCTGGATCGACCCGCGCAAGAGCATGGCGGGCGTGATTATGATGCAGTTTCTTCCGTTCGCTGATAAAGAAGCGCTGGCGGTGCTGGGCGATTTCGAGCGCGCGGTTTATTCGGCCACCTAATTACCAACCCATTCTTTGGCGCAGTGCGGTGATGTGCGCCACATGATGGCGTCCGTGCCAGCCATACAACGCGGCATTATTTTCCAAGCTGACCAGGCCCAATTCCGGATGCCGGAAGCTGCGCTTCCAATCGTTCTCCGAAAGCGAGCGCAACAGTGGCACCCAGCGCGCGTGCAACGATTCGAGCAACACGAGCGATGGCTCCACCGGCAGGCTGCGGGCGTCGGCGAGTTCGGCCCATTGTTTTTCGTCATAGGGCTTGATCACCGGCTCGTCTTCGGTCAACGCTAAACGATACCGCACGTAGCTGTTCATGTGGCTGTCGGGGACGTGGTGTACGACCTGACGGACGGTCCAGCCGCCGGGACGATACGGCGTGTCGATTTGCTCGTCGTTAAGACCTGCGACAGCGGCACGCATCCGCGCGGGAGTCTCGGCAATCTGATCTATAAACTTCGCGAGCTCATCGGCGCTCACCGCTTTCGGGAAGTGAAATTCGCCCACTGGATAGCGGAGGTCCGGAGTGCTCATGAGATTTGTTGGGATACCCAAGCTCTGAGTAGGTGTCCTCCTCCTGAGACGGCTAGCCCGTCGGAACGTCCCGAAAAATATCGGGCGTTGATTTGATCGGCGTTGAGATCTTCGATATCGCCAAATCCGAAGCGCGCCAGATCGTTCGCAAGCGCGGTGGGGTTAAAGAACAATTGGAACGGTTCGCCGGCGCGAGCCACTCGCGCGGCCATGGCATCGAGCGCGGCCTGCTGGTGAGGCTTCAGAAGAGAACGTTCGACGGCGTAATCGAACGCGACTCCGCTACCAGCGGGCAACCCCGCGATGAATTGCACGGTCGAGTCAAACGCGGGCCGCGTGAGATACGGAGTGACTCCGAGCCAGGAAAAAAACGCGGGCGCTGCGCGGCGGAATCCGGCTTCTTCCAACTGCGTATCGAGCGACTGGCGTTCGAAGTCCACGGCCACAAAGGTCACTTCGCTCGGGACGGGAATGTAGGACTCGTCGAGCCGGGCGCGCTTCCATGCCTGCGTGGCGGGGTGGTCGACTTCGAAGACGTGAAGTCCGGCGGCTTGAAACGGATTGCGGTAGGCGAAGGTGTCGAGTCCCGCGCCCAGCACCACGTATTGGCGCATGCCGCGTTCGACGGCACCAGCCAGCTGATCTTCGGCGTAGCGGCTGCGGACTGCAAGAAACGCCCGCAGAGCCCGGGAGAAGGGTTGCTCGGAAGCCGATTGCGCTTCGGACTCGGAGCCGGCCATCGGCACCGCGAGTGGATCGTGGAATACTCTTGGGTCATCGATGAACTGGTGAGCCGCGCGTCGCATGGCTACACGTTGCGCAGTACGGCTGGGTTGAGCGTCCCGCATGGGTGTTCCAGACCCAATGTACAACGTAGGATGGAGTCATGAGCAACGACTTTCTGGCGGGTAAGACGGCGGTTGTGACGGGAGGAACACGGGGAATTGGGTACGCGATCGCGGAGGCGCTGTTGAACGCCGGCGCCACCGTGGCGATCTGCGGACGTACCGACGCCGGCGTGTCGGAAGCTGTAAGGCGGCTGACCACCGAGGCGGGTTCCCCACCCGACGGCGTGTCTAAGAGTAAAGTGCTAGGAAAAGCTGCCGATGTAAGAGCAAATACTGAAGTAGAGGAATGGTTTGCATGGCTCGACGGTGGTGCGGGCGCCGTCGACATCCTGGTGAACAACGCCGGGATCGGGTTATTCAAGAGCACGGCGGAGTTGACAGTGGAGGAATGGCAAAAGACTCTCGAAACGAATCTTTCGGGGGCGTTCTATTGCTCGCGTGCGGCGTTAGCGCGTATGAAGCATCGCGGCGGCGGCTACATCATCAATATAGGTAGCCTGGCAGGCAAAGATGCATTTGCCGGGGGTGCAGCCTACAACGCTTCCAAGTTCGGATTGACGGGGTTGACGGAAGCGATGCTGCTGGATCATCGGTATGACAATGTGCGAGTGACTCATATAATGCCTGGAAGCGTCGATACAGCTTTTAGTGGCGGATCAGCAAGGACTGATTGGAAGATAGCGCCAGAGGATGTAGGAGAGATTGTACTCATGCTTTTGCGGATGCCGGAAAGGACTTTGGTAAGCCGGGTTGAAGTGCGACCTTCGAAGCCGCGCAAGTAGGCTTTGACAACGGCCCCAAAAGTATGGCATGCAATTTGCTCTTGGAAAGTCGGGAGTGGTTGTGAAAGGGGTCCAGAAGACAATGTCACGCGTTAATGTTCCTTTAGATCCAACGCGCACAGGGCGAGATGCGGAAGTCCTGGAAGGTAGCTTACGGCGGATGATCGTCGGGCAGGACGAGGCCATCCAGCAGATCGTGAATATTTACCAAATGCACTTGACCGGGATGTCGCCCACCGGACGCCCGATCGGCAACTTCCTGTTTCTTGGGCCAACTGGATCGGGCAAGACCCGCATTGTGGAAGCAACAGCGGAAGCGCTGGTGCGCAATCCGCGCGCGGTTATCAAGATAGACTGCGCGGAATTCCAGCACAGTCACGAGATCGCGAAGTTGATCGGGTCGCCTCCCGGGTACTTGGGACATCGCGAAACGCATCCTTTGCTGAGCCAGGAAGTACTGAACCAATACCATTCCGAGACCTGCAAGCTGAGCTTCGTATTGTTCGATGAAATCGAAAAGGCGAGCGACGCTTTGTGGAACCTTTTGCTCGGCATCCTCGACAAAGGAACCCTGACGCTCGGCGACAATCGCAAAGTAGATTTTTCCCGGGCACTGATCTTTCTGACCAGCAACCTGGGTGCGTCGGAAATGAGCGCACTGGTGAATCCCCGCTTGGGTTTCAATGGCGCAGAGTGCTCGCGGCAGTCCCAAAATGGAATCGTAGACGAAAAGCTAAACGTGAAGATGGCACGCACCGGAGTTGAGGCCGCGCGGCGCAAGTTCACGCCGGAGTTCATCAACCGTCTCGATAAGATCGTGACCTTCAGACCGCTCGGAACCAATGAGCTGCGCAGGATCCTCGACATCGAATTGAACCTGGTGCAGCAGCGGATCTTCAACACGTCTCCCGAGCGGAGTTTCGTGTTCAAGGCGAGCGATGAAGCCAAGAATTACCTGCTGCAAGAGGGGACGGACTTGAAATATGGCGCGCGCCATCTGAAACGCGCCATCGAACGTCTGCTGGTGCAGCCGCTGTCCAACTTGATCGCCACCGATCAGGTGCGCGGTGGAGACTGCGTGAACGTCGATTTCGACGCCTTGGGCATCGCGTTGACCTTCGTGAAAGAAGCCGAAGGGCTGGCCGTGCACGCCATGGCGGATCTGGTGGATCGCTCTATCTCGATGCCGGCTTTTGCACTGGCGAACGGCGCCTTTATCGAAGCTGGCAAGACGCAGAGCGCGCGGTCGTCAAAGCGGGCCTAAGCGCAATACCGCAAATGTTGTGTGGCCGGTGGATACAGCAGGTGTGCTAGCTGGCACACTCGCCGCGCCCGAGCTGCAACGAATACTCGACGTCGTCGCCCCAATCGCGGTACATCTCGGGAGCTAGCTCGGGTGGTTTGACCAGATCGTTGGTCATCCCGCGGAACGTCTCCACCTTGAAGCGCAGTACATAATCGCGGAAGCTCTCGCCATTCACGCGGTTCGCGATGTAGTGCTTCAACACACGCCGCACGGCCTCCGGCGCCAAACGTGCCGGAATGCTTTGCACCGCCACTCCAAACCGGATGATGCCTTCCGCATCGTAACCGCCGCCCAGCAGCATCAAATAGTAGGGAACTTCTTTGCCAGCGATTTTGCGGGCATTGCCATAGAATCCGATGTCGCCGATCCAATGCTGCCCGCAGGAATTCGGGCATCCGCTGACCTTGATGCTCAGCTTGCGCACCAGCGAATCTGAAAAATCCTTCACCACATTACTGAGGGCGGCGCCCAGGTTCATGGATTTCGTCAGCGCGAGGTTGCAACTATAAGCGCCGGGGCAAGTGGTCACATCGTCGATATCGTGCGCGCCGGCCGCAGCCAACCCAATTTGCCGCAGCGCGCCATAAACTTGGGGCAATGCCCGCAGAGGGACATACGCCAATACCAAATTCTGATCGATGGTCACTCGCAGCAGCCCATCGCCAGCCGTACGGGAAATGTGCGCCAATCCATGCATCTGGTCGCCGGTCAGATTGCCTTGTGCAATCTTTACCGTGACCATGGCGTAGCCGGTCTGTTTTTGCTCGCGAATGTTGGTTTCGAGCCAGCGCTCGTACTCGGGGTTCGAGTGGCCATTCGATCCCAACACCGGAGGCAATTCAGCGCCGGTGCCAAGCGGTGGTGGTGCTGATTGAAAACCACCAAAACCGTCGGGGACGGCTTCCGGTGTCGCAATGCCGCCGTTGGCCAGGATCTCCTGGTAGTTTTTCTCAATCTCTTCCTTCACCCAATCCCAGCCGCGCTCGCGAACAACAAATTTCAATCGCGCCTTGTTCTTGTTCTTGCGGTTGCCATGGGTATTGAAGAGCCGAAGAACGGCTTCGCATCGGCTGACGAGATTTTCGACCGGCACAAACTCGTCAAGCAGGTGCGCTTCCACGGGCAAGGGACCCAGACCGCCGCCAACCACCATGCGGAAGCCGCGCTTTCCGTCACGGATGACGGCCCGCAGACCGATGTCGTGGATCGCCCCGATCATGCAATCTTCCTTACATCCCGAAAATGCGATCTTAAACTTGCGCGGCATGCTGTCGGTGAGGTCTTTGTGCAGGAACGCGAACGCGACCTTTTGCGCGTAGGGATGCACGTCGAACACTTCATCGGCCAGCAGCCCGCTGAGCGGACAGGCGGTGACGTTACGAACCGTGTTGTAGCAGGCCTCGCGCGTGGTGAGCCGGAAATCGGCCAGTTTGTGCAACAGATCGGAGACTTGGGGCAGCGGAACAAAATGATACTGAATGTTTTGGCGCGTGGTGAGGTGGCCTTTGCCGCCGCAAAACTCGTCGGCGATGACAGCCAATTGGTCCATCTGCGCCGCAGTCATCGATCCGCCGGGGATTTTGGTGCGAATCATGTGCACGCCAGCCTGACGCTGGCTGTACACACCCCGGCGCAGGCGCTGGGCCCGGAATTCGTCGTCCGTCAGGCCGCCGGCCATGTACTTTTCGGCGTAAGAGCGGAAGAGCTCGATGTCGGCGCGAACGGTGGCGTCGTATTGAGCTTCCGTCTCGTTTTGGAGGTTGAGGAGGTTCGGGGCTAGGTCAACGGCCATGATTACCCTTATGTCTATAGAGATTACTATATTTGGGACTCATTTACAATCTGGAAGGTTTCGGCCAGCATAATACTCGATGCTGTAGCGCTGAGAGCGATTCAATGGAGGCATGCAAGTCATTGACCCTGCGTGGCTAGCGCGGCCCGAGAGCTGCTGGTCGAGCCGAGGATAGATGCGCCAGACAATCGCGACTACTGAGACGACGGTCAAGATCGCCACAGCCGTCACCGCGCAATCCCGGTGATCGGTTTTTTCGAGAATCGCCGCGAGGACCGCGATGAGCAGTGCGGGGACGATCCAGATGGTGGCCAGATGAAACGGCGTGCGGGAGAATCCGGCGGCGAGCGCTTGCGGCAGGGCGTTGCTCATGGCCGGGACAAGACAAAGCAATGCGGCGCTCGCGGCCAGCAGCGCCATTAATTTCAGACTTCGCGCGTGAACCTCGGCCGTCGCGATGCCGGCCAGAACGGCGAGGGGCGGGAGCAACGGCA
This sequence comes from Bryobacterales bacterium, assembly GCA_963772905.1. Classification (GTDB taxonomy): domain Bacteria; phylum Acidobacteriota; class Terriglobia; order Bryobacterales; family Bryobacteraceae; genus Palsa-89. The sequence goes on from CAVYZD010000005.1 coordinate 768,411, forward strand.
GCACATAACCCGGGAGCTTATTGCGCGAAGCGGAAAAAAATACGAAGCCCCAGGCGAACCAGGCGAGGAGAAGTTGGGCGCGGGGATCGCGATAGAGTTGGCGGTTGAATAGAAGCGCTAGCAGCGGAATCCAAGGGAAAATTCCGGCCAGCAAGATCGGGACATAGAACCAGACGGGCTGGCCATGCTGGAGTTCGCTCGACAAGAATCGGCCGAAGTGATGTTTCCAGAAAAAGTCTTCGAGAAACGGCTTGCCGTTGCGGAGCGTCGCGAGCACGTACCAGGGCGCTGCGACGACCAGCGCCGCGCCAAAGAGAATCGCGAGATCGCGGATGCGATGACGCAGGAACCAGAGCGCGGGAATGAAGAGCACGAGCGGCACGAGACCCTTGGCGAGGATCGCGATGCCGAGCAGGACGCCAGCGACGAGAGAGGCGCGGGCGTTCGCGGTAAATATCGTGAGCATCGCAGCGGCGAATGCGGCGGACATCGGCAGATCGGTGATCGCAACGTGGCTGTAGACCAGCCATCCAGCCGATGTCGCGAGAATCGCCGAGGCGTACCAAGCCACCCGATCGCCGAACTCGCGCCGCAGCAGGACGAAGAAGTAAATCAGGAACGCGACGCTCGTGAGCGCAACGGGCAGACGCGGGGCCAAGTCGGGTCCCAGGCCGAGCTTGAAACCCACGGCCGTCATCCAATACAGCAGCGCGGGTTTTTCGAACCACGGCTGGCCCCACAGACGCGGCGTGATCCAATCGCCAGTCGCCGCCATGGCACGTCCAATTGCCGCGTAGCGAGCTTCGTCGGGCCCAATGAGGCCGGTGCGAGTGAGTCCAAAGAAGTAGAGGAAAAATAGTCCGGCGGCGGAGCCAACTAACGCGATGCCGTGCTTCATTCTGGCGAGGGTTCAGCGAGCGCGACCAATTCCGCCGGCTCACCGCGCCCTCCCACTGCGATCACGATATACTGCTTCCCTTTCGCCATGTAAGTCATTGGAACTCCGGTGGCGTGCGCGGGCAGCTTGAGCTCGGCGATGGTGTCGCCGGTTTTCTTGTCGATCGCGCGGAACGTGGATGCAGAAGAGCCGTTCACCGGGCTCAAGCCTGTGGCGTCGGCCGAGAACAGCAGCGACTTCGTCACCACGAGCAGCGCGCGTTCGGGATTGCCGAATTTGCTGGTGTCGATGCCCTTGAGCGCGGGATTGTTCTTGATGTCGTCCGGCGGCTGGCCGTTGGGAATCATCCATAGGTGATCGCCCGAGTTCAAATCGATGGCCGTGATGCGGCCATAGGGCGGCTTGATGATCGGCAGCGTCTTGTCGATTTTTTCAAGGATCACGCTCTTGCCGATGTAATTCATATCGGAGTGCTGCGGATCATGAACCAAAGCGACGATGTACGGGTTGGTCACCGACGGAACATACAGCACGCCGGTTTCGGGGTCCGCCGCGGCTCCTTGCCAATTGGCGCCGCCCGTGGCGTTGGGAAGCATCAACGTGCCCTTCTTGCCGTTGGCGTCGAAGACGGACGGGGGAGTGAACAGCGGGCCCATTTTGTATTCCGACGCGATCTTGAGCGCTTCGGCTTTGAGCTGGGGCGTGAAGTCGATGAGATCGTCGGGCATGACGCCCTGGCGGTCGAAGGCGGCGGGCTTGGTTGGGAACGGCTGCGTCGGCGCAGTCTTTTCGCCGGGAACATCGGACTGGCCGACGGGTCGCTCTTCGATAGGCCATACTGGCTTGCCCGTTTTGCGATCGAACACGTAGACGAATGCTTGTTTCGTGACTTGCGCGACGGCTTTGATTTTTTGTCCGTTGACGGTGAGGTCCAGCAGAATGGGCGCGGCGGGATTGTCCCAATCCCAAATGCCGTGATGGATGATCTGATAGTGCCAAACGCGCTTGCCGGTACGGGCATCGACGCAGACCAGGCTTTCATCGAAGAGGTCGTCGCCGGGGCGATGGCCGCCGTAGAAATCTCCGGTGGGAGTTTCAACGGGAAGATAGACGTAGCCGAGTTCGGGGTCGGCGCTCATCGGCGCCCACACGGCGGTGTTGCCGGTATATTTCCACGATCCGTTTTCCCAGGTTTCGTTGCCGAAGTCGCCGGGCTGCGCGATGGTGTGGAAGGTCCACAGCAGCTTGCCGGTGCGGACATCGTAGCCGCGCACGTAACCGGGAACATTGTCCTTCGATGAGGGCGTAGTTCCGATCTGCAAGGCTGAACCGACCACGACGGTGTCGCCGACCACGATAGCGGGCGAAGTGGCGCCGATGATTCCGGGCTTGATGTTTTCGCGATCGAGGCCGATCAACAGATCGACGATGCCGTTGTTGCCGAAGCCCGCAGCGGGAAGCCCGGTTTTGGCGTTGAGCGCGATTAGCTGATAGCCGAGCGAGATCGTGAGGATACGCTCATCTCCGCTATTGTCGGTCCAATAAGCGACGCCGCGATTGTTGAAACGGACAGCGTGCTCGCCGCGGTCGCCCTCATCGAAGCGATACATCCACAGCGTTTCGCCCGTGGCGGCGTCGACGGCTACGGTATCGCGCCGCATGCCCGCCGTGAAATACAGAACGCCGTGAACCATCAGCGGCGTGACTTCATAGTTGGGATCCGCGCGCGGGCCGAAGTTCTGCGCCTTCCAGGTCCAGGCGACCTGCAGCTTCGCGACGTTGTCGCGATTGATTTGATCGAGGGGCGAATACTTGGTGCTCTGGGCGTCGCCACTGTAGTAGCGCCACTCGCCCGAGGCAGTGCCGGATTGAGCGAGTGCGAGTCCAACAGACAGCGAGAACAGCAGTACAGCGCGGGCGAGGGGTGTCATGAGCTTCCTCGAAAATTATACATGCTACGGCGGTCAGCAAAGAAAAAACCGCGGCCCCCGAAGGAACCGCGGCGGAGTTAGCCTACCGCTCCCTCACGGTCGCGGCTCAGTAGCACCAGTTATCGGATTGGAGTGAAGTTAGAACAAATACTTGACTCCGAATTGGATGATTCTGGGATTGACGCTGGTGGAGGTGATCTCGCCGAACGTCGGTCCCAGCTGAGCTAAGCCGGGGGCCGGCGAAGCTAGCGGATTGTTGAACTGCGCGTGGTTGAATGCGTTGAAGAACTCGGCACGGAATACCAGAGTCTGTCTCTCAGTAATCCTGGTGGTCTTCGCGATTGTGATGTCCCAGTTAAACTGACCTGGGCCGGAAACGATACCTACACCCGTGTTGCCATAACCCGTTCCGTCGCCGTAGATGCCACCGGTCGGAGCGGAGCAGAACGCCGAGTTATTGAAGTAGCCCGGGCCGCCGCTGTTGCCACCCAGACGCGATGTAATGCTTCCGCTCGACAGGATGGAGTTGTAGGTCTGTCCGGGACAAAGATTCGCCGTATTGGCAACAGAATTGGTGCCGTAGATGCTGCCCGCGTTTGGATCGACGATGGTAATCGGTCCGCCGTCCTGAATGGTGGTGACGCCGGAAACGTTCCAGCCTTCGGTCAGCTTGCCGAGCATGCCGTCGTGTTTGCCGAACGGCAGGTCGTAGCTGTAGTTGATGACGACGCGTTGCGGCCGGTTAAAGTAAACCGGTCCGTACTGTGCTGCGAGGTTGCTCGCGTTGTTGATGTTCGCGCCCACCGCGCCGCCGCTATAGTAGTTGATGTTCGACAAATCCTTGCTATAGGTGTAGGCAGCCTGCAGGATGAGCCCGTGCGAAAAGCTCTTCCGCAAGGTGACCTGCAAACTGTTGTAGTTGGAGCTGCCGTCGAATCCGCTGCCCTGCACGCCCACCGGCTGGTAGCCGAGATAAGGAACGCGCAATGCCACGTTTTCAAGGGAATTTGTGGTCTGTCCGTTGATTGGGTTGCTGGCGCTTGCTAGCTGGGCCGTATTGTAATTGTGGTAAGCATCCAGCAAGTTGATGCCGCTGGAGCCAACGTAGGACGTTTCGAGCACCCAGTTCTTCGCGAATTCGTATTGCAGATTTACGTTGTACTGCCGCACCAGGGGCGTGTGCATATCCTGGTAAACGAAAGGCGCACTCAAATACGAGTTATACGTGGGCGAGTTGCAAGGGATGGGAGCGGCCGCCGTGGGCGCCGCACTTAAACAGGCGGGATTGAAATAGCGCTGCGGAAAGACTCCGATGGGAGTGACCGGAAAAGGGTTCGCCAGGGTCTGCTCGATTTCCGGAGCCGACGTCGGCCGTTCCGGAATAGGGAGGGCCCTGCTCCAGTCCATGGACCAGAGCGCCGACATCGACGCGATCGTAGAACAAACCGAAGCCGCCGCGCAGCACCAACTTGCTGGTGAGCTGCTCGGCAAATCCCACGCGGGGAGCGAAGTTGCTGAGCGGGACATGGCTCGAAATCGGCAGGTCGCCGGAATTTTGCAGCACACCGGCGGGAACCGCGCCGTATGTCGACGTGCTGTAGTTACCGGGCACCACCCAACCCACCAAGTTATTGGCGCCCATGTTAGGACCGATGGGAGGCGTGGGGACTGTTTTGCAACTGGCTGGTCCACAGGTTAGTCAGGTTTCCATATTTGTCGCTGAGCGATCCGTCATATTCCCAGCGGATGCCAAGTTGAGCGTGAATTTGGAGCTGACTTTGTAGTCGTCCTGAACGAAAGCGTTCTGGTCGGGCAGCCGATAGCCGTGGACCACGCCCTGCTCGGGCCCGGCGACGCAGAAAATGCAGCTCAGGATATTGCCCGGGCCGCCGACCAGGAAGTCATTAAAGGTGCCGAGCAAAAGCCAGCCGCGCTCGAATCCTTGATAGACAATGTTCCACTGGTTCTCTTCATATTCGTAACCGGCGCGAATGGTGTGCTTCCCATGCGACCAGGAAATCTGGTCGGAAAATTGGATGCCGGTGGTCGGGCTGAACGCGGGATTGAAGGTGTTGAACATCGTATATCCACCGGTAATGATGTCGATGCCGGGCGACAACGGGAGGCCTGCCACCAACGGAGTGATCCCCAAGTCCTGGGGCTTGCTGCCTGGGAGCTCGGTATCGGTCAAGTGGGCGAGATTGCGTTGCATGGATGCCCGGAGTTCGTTCACCAGTGAATTAGTGACGATGGTGGTGAGCTTGATCGAAGCGTCGGTGTTCGCGTAGTAATCGGTGGACGGCACGCCCGGGAGATTGCCGTTGAGCGGAACCGTCTGCGGATCGCGAGTATAGAAGTAACGGGCCGCCAGTGTGTTCTTGCTGTTGATGAGGTAATCGCCGTTCACCACGGTTTGATCAGCATTATAGAGCGCTGGAATGCTGTAGGCGACGTTGGTGAGGACGTTCGAGCCGGAGCTGGGGAAGTAATACTGGCCGTTGGGCAGTTTCAGATTCAGGATGTTCAATGCAACCGGGCTGAGATTGGATCCGTTGCAGGCGAGGTTGGGACCGAAGCTGGCATTTCCGCAATTCAAAGCGGCCAACTGCTGGGCCCATGCGGATGCAGGGTTTGTGCTCCTGGCGCCGGCGGGAATGGGAGGCAGCACTGCGTCGGTAAAGCCCTGAGGACTAGCAACGCCGTTCTTCTCGCGGGTTCCCTGGTAGCTGCCGAAGAAGAAGATCTTGTCTTTCTTGATCGGTCCGCCGATGGTGCCGCCGAACTGATTCAAATTCAAAACCTGGTGGGGACAGCTCTGCCCGGCGTAGGTGGTGGAACAAGTGTCCCGATTGTAGAAAAAGTCGTTGGCGTCCAGGTCCGCATTGCGGAAGAACTCGAACGCGTCACCATGGAATTGATTGGAACCGGATTTGGTGAGCACGTTGACGTTCGCTCCAGGATTGCGCCCGTAGCTGGCGTCGTAGGTGGAAGTCTGGACCTTGAATTCCTGAATGGCGTCCGGGCTGGGAATGCCAATGCCGGCATAGATATTGACATCGTTGGCGGTGTCCGGGTGGGCGATGCTGTTAATCGCCACGCCGTCCATCTGAAAATTGTTCGACCCAGGCGAGTTTCCGTTGACGCTCATATCCTGGGTGCCTTTGCCGAGGGAGCGTGCGTCGTTGACGGCGGCGTTGGCGCCTGCCGCGAGGCTGAGGATCTGGGTGTAATTGCGGTTGCTCAGCGGGAGTCCGGTAACCTCACCGGCTCCTGCGACGGTGCCGAGCGTGGAGCTTTGCGTTTGGAGCGTTTCGGCGGTGGCTTCGACGGTCACTTGTTCGGTTTGCTGGCCGACTTCGAGCGTGCGGTTCAGTTCGGGCGTTTCGGTGACGTTCAAAGTCACTGCGGCGACGTCGGCTGCCTTGAATCCGGCAGCGACAAATCGGACGTGGTAGGTTCCGGGCGGCAAGAGGCTAAATTTGTAGACTCCGTCGGCGCCGGTGGTCGCGGTGCGCGTCAGGCCGGTGTCGTTGCTGGTGATGGTTACGGCCACATTGGGAATTGCCGCACCCGATGGATCGGTCACGACGCCGGCTAAAGCCGAGGTGCCGGCCGACTGGGCCATCAGGCTGGAAGCCGACACGGCTAGAAGCGTCAACAGTGAAGCAATCGCAAGCCACGCACTCAGTGGCTTTCTGAATTTCATGTTCCCTTTTCTCCTTGTTCTTTCTCAAGGCCGGCACTATACGCGCGAGGGCTCGCTCCTGGCGGAATTCCAGGCGCTCACTCGCACCACTCAATTGTTTTCTGCCTTACTCTAAGACCCAAAGCGTCAAAACAGCGTCTAGCCTTTGCTGTGATTCTATGCTAGATTCACCACAGCTGGGAATTAAAAAACTGTGAAATTGATCACGCGACGCGCATGGACGAGCTAGCGTTTGGGCCTTTTTCGGTAGATCCCGCAGCACATCGGCTACGGCGCGGTAGCGCGGAGTTGGAATTGCGGCCGCAGGCGTTCCGGGCCCTCAACGTATTGATAAGAAACAGCGGGCAGTACGTACACCACCAGCAGATGATCCACGAAGCGTGGGGTGGCACGTCCGTATCGCGCAATACGGTGGCAGTGACCATCGCGGAAGTGAAGAAGGTCCTGCAGGAGTACGGCTCGTGGATCCGGTGCCGGCCAAAGCTTGGGTATCGTCTGGAGATTCCGCGCGGCGAGGATCTGATCCGAACCGGTTGGCACCTGTGGAATCGGAGGACTCGGGAAGGCTTCGAGAAAGCTCTGGCTTGCTTCGAGCAGGCGGCGCGGGAAGACAGCAGCAACATTCAAGCCTTCGAGGGGATGGCGCTGTGCTATCTGCTGCTCTGCACGTACGGGATGCGGCCGCCCAAGGAAACCTATCCCAAGTTTCTCGAAGCGCACGAGCGCGCGGTGGCGATTGGAGGCTTGACGCCGGCATTGCGCGCCGATCGCGGGCACGCACTGCATATTTGCGAGCGAAAGCTGGTGCACGCAGAGTGCGATCTACTGGAGGCGCTGCGCGAGGAACCAAAGCTGGGAACCATCTACGTGCGCTTGGCCATCCTCTATTGCACCAAGGGCGATCTGGATGAGGCGCTGGAAATGGTTCACCAGGGCCGCACCGCCGATCCGCTGTGCCCGGTGCTGCCCTCCACGGAAACGTTTGTGCGATTGTGCCGCCGCGAGTTTGAAGCGGCCGTCGCTTGCGGGAAGAACTCTCTCGATCTGCATCCCTACCAGCACGTGGGGCGCGCCCATTACGCGCAGGCTTTAGAAGCGACGGGGCAAATTGATGAAGCGCTGGCGCAGCACCGGCTGGTATGCGTCATGTCACCCGATCTCGCTTGGCTGCTGGCGCTGGAAGCGGCTTGTCTTGCAAGGAACGGGCGCCCAGAACAAGCGTTGGCGATTCTCGATCAGCTAAGGCAGATTCGGGAGACAGAATATCTGGACGCCTATTTCATGGCTTTGCTACTGGAGGCGTTGGGGCGGACAGACGCGGCATTCGATGAGCTGGAGCGGGCCTACGAGGAAAGGTCGTCGACGCTGTTCATGCTGAACGTGGACCGGCGCATGGACGGGCTGCGGAAGGACAAACGCTTCAAGCCACTTCAGCGAAAGTTATTCAGCGGCACGCATCGAAGAGCGCTCGAAAGTGCGCACTGAAAACAGCGAACGGCCGCGCATGGCGGGCGGCTGGTCGACTCCCGCGGCGCTGAGTACGGTGGGCGCGACGTCGTACAGGGTTCCCTGCCCCAGATCCTGCCCGAGGCTCTCGCCGTATCCATTCGCGAGCAGAAATCCACGCGGTGTGTGGCTACCGCTGCGGCTGTCCTGCACCCGGATCTTGAGCCGGCCAAACACGGGCGAGTCGACTTCATTCCAGACGAAACTTTGATCCCACAAGACGCTGAGGTCCGGGAGACCTTCGGTGAAGGGCCCGTCAAACTCCTCATGCAGGATGGAAACGCGTAGGCAAACCTGGCGGTCTGTCGCCGGATCGCGCAGACTGTACAATGCCGCTGCGATTTCCTGGCACGTTTTGCGATAGTCCGCGGGTGCGATTACGCCATGGCGATCGCGGCCTTCGACGAGCAGGCGGATGGCGCCCACTGAATCGTTGTTTGGAATGGCGATGGCGCGGCAACCAGCCCAATCGCGCGAGTCGGCGTACCAGCGGAAGATCAGCTCATTCTGCACGGCCTTCGGCAGCATGGCCTTGATGGCGTACTGCAGCTTGCCGGGGATGACCATTTTGATAAATCGCCACGGATTGATGCCAGCGGTTTGAGGTTCGCGCGGACGCGGTTGCGCTCCGATCCGGCCAAAACCGAGCAGATCAAGAATCTCTTGCAGATTCCAGGAGGCATGCCAGATTGGTCCCATGCCGTGTCCGGAAAAGACCAGCGAGCGCGTGCCCGGGAGTACTTCGAGCATGGCGCCGATCTCCCGGTCGATAGCCTGATAAACGAGCTGCATGGTATCGCGCAGGCCGCAGCGATCGGTTGGATCGTAGTTGGGATGAGTAGAATCCAGGAACTGCCAGAAATGGTGGCCGGCGCAGTGGGTTTCCGAGAAGCCGGCGAAGAATACGTCCCACTTTTCGCGCGCCATCAGGAAGCGATACAACTCGCCCCGAACGCGGACACCATCCAAGATACGGTCGCGGAGCTTGGCTAACGCTTTGGGATTGGCGTCCACCGAATCGCATTCGCCAACCGGATGCGGCCCGAAGCGCTGATCGATTTCCTGGAGGAGATTGGGGGGATGCGAGGCACGCGCGGTCTTGGTGGCATGCGCTCCCCAGTTGGCTAAGTAAGCCCCTTCCATGCGGCTAACGGGAAATTTCGGGACGTCCAAAACACAAACCCGGCGGCCAGCTTCGGTGAGGTAGCGCCAGAAAGGCGTGGCGCCGATGGAATCGTCGTCCATCATCTTAAGGTCACCGGTGGCTGCGTCGTACTGGACGTAGAAGTACTTGGCGAAATGGCCGGGATTCTGTCCCGAATAGATGGCGGACCACACGGTGTCGGGGAGTTGCGCCGCAGTGCTCGAGAGTTCCACGCGGGCGCCTTGTTCGATCAAGCGCTGGAACGACGGAAGAAATCCGGCGGCTGCCCACTGATGGACGAGAGACCACTCCATCGCGTCCAAACCAATCAGCAGCTGCCCGCCGGCGGGTTGAGAACCCTGCGGATCTGAATACACGCTCAACTTAGTCCAGTGTGAAAAGTATACACTGGGACGCCGGTCAAGATGAACCCCCTTTTTCCGCTGGGGGGCTGGAACTTGGAGCACGATCCCGCAGGATCTTGCCGGCGAGGTTGAGTGGCGAGGTCTCCAGGAATTCGATGACTCGAGGAAGCTTGTACTCGGCCAGCTGCTGCCGGCACTGTTCGATAACGTCGCGGCGAGTGACTGGACGGCCTTCGAGCGGAACGACTCGCGCCCGAACGACTTCGCCTCCGCGGCCATTGGGAACGGCATCCACGTGGCAAGAGGCCACGTTGGGAAGCATCTCGACCACTCGCTCGATTTCCACGGGATCGATTTTGGTTCCAGCGATATTGATGCCCCGGCCCATCCTGCCGGTTAAATGGACGCGGCCGGTGGAATCGAAACAGCCCAGGTCGCCAGTGCGGAAGAAGCCGTTGTGAAAGCGGGTACGGTTGAGCTCCGGCTCTCCGAAATAGCCCGCCATGAGGGACCCGGAACGCACGGCCAGCTCGCCGATTTCATCGAGTCCCAAGCTTTCGCCGCCGGGACCGAGGATGATCAATTCGACGTTGCGAACGGGTTGCCCGATACAGGCGCCGACAGAAGAGTCGCGGGACTCCGCGGTGCGCTCGGCGGTAATGAGTCCCGTCTCGGACATGCCGTACGATTGGCGGATGGTTACGCCGAAGCGCTGTCGCCAACGATCGGCCACGTTGGCGGGGAGACGGGCGCCGCCGCTGTAGCAATACCGCAGGCTGGAAAGCGACACGGGATCGGAGATGCTATCCACCAGGTATCCGTAGACGAACGGTGAACCGAAGAGCGTATCCGCTTGCTCGCGATTCGCGAGTTCGGCGCAAGCAGCGGGACTAAAATGGCGCATCATCACCACGGTGGCGCCGCTCAGCAGCGGCACCAGCATACCGTTGTGGAATCCGTTGCTGGAGAAAAACGGCACCACACTCAAGAAGCGGCGGCCAGGCACGATCTCGAGGGTACTGCACACATTTTCAGCGGTGGCGCGCAGATTGCGATGGCTGCGAGGCACCAGGCGAGGCGTGCCCGTCGACCCGGAAGTGGACAAAAAGAATGCGGGGGCGTCTTCGGTTCCGTCTACGGGAGCCGACGAACTGAACATGGGGGCGCTGGACGGAATGCCGTCTGCCGTGAGCAGACTGTTGGCGGGCATCGCCTCGAGAATCTGATTCCATTCGCCGCTAAAGCGCGGCTCGATGATGGCGCCTCGGAATCGGACCCGCGCGGCATAGGCGCGCAATTCCGGCACCCGCCATTGCGGATTGCAAGGCGCCAGCACGCAGCCCAGCTCGGCGACCGCGAAGAAGCTCGCAATGAACTGCCAAGAGTTGTCGAGCGATACGGCGATGGCGTCGCCGGGTTTTGGATCGAGCGTTTCGCGCAGCCAATCGCGAGCGGCGCGGACACGCTCCGCCAATTCGCCGTAGGTGATTCTTTGGTCGCCGTCGACGAGCGCCAACTGGCCGGTTTGCCGGCGGACGACTTGGTCCAAAAGCTCGGAAATCATTGCCGTCCATCCGAGACGTTGGAGCTGCGCGCCACTCGCTCGTCCACGTAGGCCGCAAGTTCTTTGAGATCCCGCACCAGATCGATGGTCAGCATTTCGGTTTCGAACGTTATTCCGAACTCCTTTTCGAGGGCGGTGACGAAATCAAGCACGGCCACAGAGTCCAATCCGACGGACTCGTCGAGTTTGGCTTCGTAACTAAAGTCTTCTTCGGTGAGGTTGAGGTTCAGCGACTCGACGAAGACGCGCCAAATGCGGTCCATCGTTTCGCGCGACGGAGAACCGGGGTCTTTCAGAAGTGGTTCCATAGCCTCCAATCCTGGGGATGTTCGACGATCTGTTTCTCAACCACGGATAAGACGGCGGACAAGTTCGCGGATAGGAAGGTCTCGCGGGATGCTGTGCGGTCCACGGCCAACAGGGGGTCGAAACGGATTCGGAAGCCGCTGCTGCGGCCGAGCGCCAACATCGGCACCACGGCGCAGTCAGTTACTCGGATGATCTCATAAACTCCAGAAGGCACGCGCCAAGGAATGCCCAGGAACGAGTGATCGACCACCTTCTTGCCCCCGCGGCCATCCACCTGGACGACAGCCAAACCACCCGCGCGCAGCCGTCGCATGATCTTGAGAACGCAGTCGGGGTCCTGAATATAAACCTGATCCGGGTTTGCGCGCTCCTGGAGTTGGACGGCGCGCGGCTGCAAGAACCGCTTTCCAAACCGGCCGCCTGCCCGATTCGATGGACTTTGGTTGTGAACCGAAAGCGCCGAATGTCCCTGAGCGGCGAGGTAGCGCACCGCGATTCGATTTGCGCAGAAGTGGCCAACCACCAGGATCACACCCTTGCCGCGGGCGATGGCTTCTTCGAGATGCTCGAAGCCGTCGATTCCGTTGCAACGCAGCATTTTAGCGGACGACGGACGGAGCAGCAGCAGTTCGTCTAGCGTACGGTAGATGCCGCCGGAAAGCGACTGGCCGGCGATGCGCAGAGCTTCCGCAGGACTAACGCCACAGACCCGGGCGATCCAGGGCGCGGCCTTGGCTTTCCGCTGGCGCGCATGGAGCTGAACGATGGGATCCGACAATTTGCCGAGGGCGTATAACAACCAGCGCGGCAAGAAAATCGCGAGCAAACGAATAGGGTAGAGATACAGCAGCCAAAGCAGATCGTTTAGCGTGAGCAGCGGCGTCGTGGCGCCGGCGGACGGGCGCGCGGTGGACGCGGCTTCAGTGGTTCCCATGTCCAGAGTTGCTCGCACCACGACAGTGTAACCCTTCCACTACGCTCCACGGCGTGCCGGTAGGGATGATTCTTGATAGCTCGAAGCCCGCAGCATCGAAAAGGCGGCGATATTCGGCTTCGGATCGCTCGCGACCGCCGGTATTCACCAACATGTTCAGATCGCTTCCGGCGACAATCGGGCTCCAGGAAGATTCGCCGACGTGGTCTGGGACCACCATCTCGATCAGCAAGAGCTTGCCCTGCGGGGCCATGGCGTGGGCGACCTTGCTTAGGATAGCGATGCTTTGCTCGTCGTCCCAATCGTGGATCACACTTTGGAGCACATAGGCGTCGCCGCCGCTGGGCAGGGCTTCGAAGAAATCGCCTCCGACCACTTGGCAGCGATCCGCCAAGCCGGCCGCGAGCACGTGCTGCCTGGCTTCTTCGGCGACATGCGGCAAGTCAAAGAGAATGCCGCGCGCTCTGGGATTTGCGGTGAGGATGGTGCAGAGTAGTAATCCGTAACCTCCGCCTAATTCGACGACCGTCGAAAACCGCGAGCAATCATAGGCGGTGGCAAAAGCCTGAGTGACGGCCGCGGACTTGTTAGCCATCGCTTCGTTAAAGATCGCTGCTTCCTCGGGATACTTGGCCAGGAATGGAAAGAGCGCTTGTGAGGATGCGCCCTGGCCAGTTTGAACGATCTCCAGAAGGCGAGCCCAGGCCCGTTGCTGGAGGGGACCAGCGAGTAAGAGAGCGTGGGCGCGGCGGGACTGCGGCACATCGGAGCGCAAACATTCTCCCATCGGAGTCGTCCCGAAGCAGTCGGCTTCCGCCTCAGCGAACACGCCGGCGCTGGCGAGCAAAAGCATCAAGCGATGGAGTGAGGGAGCGTGAGTATGGGTTGCTTCCGCGAGGTCGGCGATGGGGCGCGGACCGTCTTTAAGCAAGTCGGCGATCCCAAGCTTGGCCGCGACATAGATGGCGCGAGAAATGTAGTGGCCCGTGATCAACCCGTAAAGCGCCCACTGCGGATCCCCTTGGATGTCATCTTTGGCTAGCATAAACCGAGGCTATTTACGGCGTTCGGGTGGCGCGGCATTCGGGAACATAACGCTCCAGGCATGCCGGTACTTCCAATATTCATGCAAGGGCAGATTGGTGGGCTGGGTGTGATAGAACCACGTATACGGAAGATCCACGACGCGCTGGCGAACCAGCTCATCGCCGGCCGTCGCGAGAGCCCGGGCGATCGTGGCGGCAGATGCGGAGCGCCCATTTGGTTGGTACCCATATTTCTCCAGGCGCTCACCGGCAATGCGCTCAACAAGTGAAACTTCCTTGGGCGAGAGCTGATCGCGCCACTTATTCAGCCGCTCACGAGTGACTAGCCCATGCGCGCTCATGGGCCAAGAATAGGGCGTCGATGGCTCTTCGGCAACCGAAAGCGACTCGGGCCATTTTTCGCCGACGTGCTCCGAGATACGCGCCAGTTCATCCTCGGGAGACGCCACCAGTTTTTCATACTGAACCAACAAATAGCCGGGACGGTGGCGCGATCGCTCGACAGCGCGGTTGAACAAGGTCCATATCCAGGCGTTGTTCCAGATGCTCTTGGGCGCCCAGGCCATACGTTGGAGGGACGCCACGACATCGCGCGGGTCGCGCACCAGATGGATGATGAAAGCTCCCGGATACCATTCGTTGAGCGTTTCCGTGAAGAACGAGTGGTGGGGGGTTTTCTCGCCGCACCGCTCCTTGGAGCGATAGTCGGAGTTGAACCGCATCATGGTGGTCAGGAACGCACGGTAGTCGGTGGCCTGATCGAGGAGTGCTTGCCGAAGCGCTGCAAGGTCCACCCCCAGGCGATGCACGCGCGCGGTGGAAAGATACTGGTCCACTAACCGTTGGCGATTTTCGAGTTTGTCCAAGGGACCGAAAACCGACCGTCGCTTGTAGATATCGCTGAAGAAGCGAGTCTCGCCACAAATCGCGATGGACGGATGGCGGCTTATCAGATTCCGGAGCAAGGTGGTCCCGCTGCGCGGCGAACCTACGATAAAGATGGGCGGCTTAGAGAGTTCAGTCGGTCTAAAAGATTCTGTCACAGATGAGTGTACTTCGATTATATTTCATGCGGCGAGGCAGGACTAGCCTTTGACCCAAGCGGTTTGATACGATCACTGGCCATGACACTCAATCGATTTAGCGTCTGTGGGATTGCCGTGCTTGCTTTCGCGGCCGGTTCGTTGTTCACTGCCCGGCTGAGCCGCACGGACCAAGTCCGGGCCGCCAGCAATCGAGTCTTCGAGCTGCGGATCTATCATAACGGTACCAGGCAAAACTTCGGCTTTGCAAGCGGAGTTTCGCGACAAGGTGACGAAGCTCTTCGCGAAGCACGATCTGAGCCCGGTGGGTTTTTGGGCGCCTGTGGATCCGCCGGCATCGGACAACACGTTCGTCTATATTTTGGCGCATCCCAGCCGGGACGAAGCGAAGAAGCACTGGGCCGCATTTCAGGCCGACCCCGATTTCCAGGCGATGATCAAATCGCAGCAGACGCCCGAGACGAAGATCGTGGAAAAAGTCGACTCCACGTACATGGACCCGGTGGATTTCTCTCCGATGAAGTAACGCTACTGAATGAACAGCTTCGCTTCGGACGTGTATGCTTCATTCGTTGAAACGTTGACGTACGCTTCACCGGATGCTACGCCCATGGGCACGTTGAAGTTGATCTGATAGACGCCGGCGAAGACCGGGGCGAGGCCGGCGAAACCGACATTGGCGATGGAGTCCACGCCGTTGGAATCCAAAATATCAACGCCGATGGACATTGACGCGTATTCATTAGCGGTGCTGGGAGGGTTGGAGGGTCCAGCGGCTCCGTCGTCCACCAGTGGAGTGACCGCGCCAAGTCCGGTGAGATAAAGCACGAGCGTTTCGCCCGCAACCGCGGGATTGGTGGACGTTACCAACGAGTAGTCCAGATGCGTGACGGCGGCGGGCCCGATGCCGGCGGGATAAGCCACGCCGCTGAGTCCCGTGAGAGTGAACACGCCGGGCGCGGTGGGGCTGGTGTACACGGTAACCGCATTCGAGAGCACGTTATTGTTGTTCACCTGAAAGGTGGCGAAACTTTCCGTCGTGGCGAAGGGAACCAGCAGATTGATCTGCATCGGGCTGACATAGAGTAGCGGAGCGGCGCGGCCGTTCACGGTCACGCTGGTTTGGCCCAAGGTTTTGGGTAATGGCAGGGTTTGGGCCCCTAGCGGGGCCGACGACATTCCAAGACCGAAGATGGTCACGAATTCGCCGGGTGCGACCGAGTTGGTGATGGGACCGTAGCTCGCCGCGTTGAAGATACTCAGCGGATCGATGAAGACGCTGGTGGCCTGGGACGAAGGCGCCAGGAGATTAACCGACATCGAATACGTGGCGCCGGTTCCGACGATCAGGACCGCTTGGCCGTTGACGCCCATGACGTATTGGTAGGTGCCGTCCTTGTACGTGCCGCCGGACGCGAAATCGAACGCTCCGTCGGTGGTGTAATCGTACGCTGCGCTGTCGAAATACGCGAGCCGTTCGTGCGAAATCGTGACGCCCTGGCTGCCCAGAGCGAGCGTTGATCCATAAAATGAATCGATACTATTGTCGCCGGCGGCCACGTGGGAAGCATCGTTCTCGAGCGCCGCATTGTAGTAGGTGCCTTGGTACATGCTGTTCGCGGCCGGTGCGGAGAGCGACTTAATGCCCATGATTAGATCGAAGCCGTTTGGATCGCCGCCCAGCAAAAGGCTACCGTCCGCCGAGATGTAGAGCGTCTTTTGCCCGCTCACAAGCGCAGTCAGCGGCGTTGCGGCGGTGGGGAACGTCAGGGTGCCGGCCCCATTGGCGCTGGTGATCGAATACGTAACGCCAGTGAATGTTTGAACGACGTTCGTGCTGTTCTGATTGGCCATCGCGCCGTTGACGGCCACGCTGCCGAGGCTCCCGTTGCCAGTGGACGTGAGCACGTAATATCCGTCGCGCACTTGCGAGGCGTTGGCTTGCAGAAAATCGATGAAGCCGACGGTGTATGACCCGTTGAGGCTGGCGCTGCTGGCGCCGGAACCCGCCTTGATGGCGACGAAGACGTCGTTATATGCTCCGGCAGTAGAGCTCGCGACAATCGAAACGGGTCCGACGCCTGTGACTCCGCCGAAGTCGGTGGCGTCCGGGCTGGAATCGATCATATTCTGAATCTGAGCCATACCGTTGGATTCCACCGAGTAGGTACCGCCAGTCGAGAAGGCAGTCGCCCCCCCCGTCTTCATGCTGTCAAGCAATTGCCCTTGAAAGGTGTAATTGCCCTGGCCGTTAAAGGTCATGATGCCGGTGATGCTATACGCCTGGCCGATTGCGCTGGTCGAGGTGTTCAGATTGGTGGTGATTACCTGGCGGACGAAATAGTCACCATTCAGTTTGTTATTTCCACTCGTGTCAAAGGTTTGCGCGGAGGCTGGAACGGCAAGTCCCGCGGAGAAGCCACTCATGAACATGAGCATCCTAGCGAACTTAATCGGTAGCATGATGATCAGTCGCTTCATGATACCGTGGACGCGCCGGACGGGTTCGTGAGACGATCAAGATATGCGTACGGCAGTCCGCTGTTCTCTGCTGTTATTCGTTCTGGGGCTGTTGCTGTTGGGGCAAGACAAGGTTTTCATCTGCCCCATGGATCCGGATGTGCGCTCAAACCAACCTGGGACATGCAGGCGCTGCGGCATGAAACTGCGCGAAGGCATCCCGGAGCCGGTCGAATTTCACATGGATCTCACGGTGACGCCGCGAGCGGTGAAGCCCGGACAGAAGGAGCAGCTCAAGTTCAGCGTGCATGATCCGTGGAAGGATCGCCCGGTAAAAGATTTTCAGATCGTCCACGAGAAGCTGTTCCACATGTTCGTGGTGAGCCAGGATCTGCAATTCTTCGTGCACGATCATCCGGTGCTTCAGCCCGACGGTGATTTTCTCTTTGACCTGGCGTTTCCCAAACCCGGCATGTATCGCGTGCTGGGCGACTTTTATCCGGACGGCGCGACGCCGCAGTTAATCGCGAAAACTGTGATCGTTGCGGGAACACCGCCGCCGGCGCCTTCACTGCCCCGCGATTATTCGACCAAGCAGACCGAAAACCTGCAAGTAGAGATGACCACCGATCCGCCGCAGCCCATCGCGGCGCAAAAGACGCAGATCTATTTCCGGCTATCGCCGGCCGATGGCATCGAGAAATATATCGGCGCGTGGGCCCATATGCTGGCGGCGAGCGATGATTTGATCGATCTCATCCACACACATCCGTTTATCGCCGATGGCGGTCCGCAGATCCAATTCAGCCTGGAGTTCCCGCGCGCGCGGACCTATCGCATATGGGTGCAGTTCCAGCGCAAGGGCGTGGTAAACACGGCGCACTTCGATGTTCCGGTCAAGGAACTTGAGTAGTCGCGCGTTCGGCGGGCAATAGCAACACCGTCGATCCTCGGAGAACGCCATGAATTTTGCTGCCGGCGGGAAGTTCGATCGGATTTCGATATAGAAACGGATGAGCGAACTTGGCGTGGTAGTGTTCGAACCATAGGAGCGGCTCAATACTGCCGTCTGGAAGTTCAGCGGTTATTTGAAACGCTGCGTCGTCGGGTACGGACTTGGGCAGCAGGCCATCGAGCGAAAAATCCTTGCTCAGTTGGAACTCGCCGCTCACCGTGATGACGCCGTGCGAGGGAACCTCGGGCGGATGTTGATCGAACTTAGGGTCCGGCGCTAGATCCTTCGCTTCTCCCTCCGGCACCCCGCCGCCCACCCAACTGACGATGAGTTCGAGCTGCTCAGGCGTGAGCGCTTTGTCGTTGCGGAAATCGCCGAAACCTTTCACCGCCCCCCACGGCGGCATTCGCCGCTCCAGAACTTCTTCTTTGATTGCGACGGCCCAGGGACGCGCCTCGGCGTAGGTCATCAAGGAAAAGGCTTGGCCGCCATCGTGATGGCAGGAGGCACAACGCGCATAGACGATGCGCGAGATCTCTCGATCCCAGGTGATGGGCGTGGTGATGATGTCGTGAGCGGCAGCGGCGGCGAGGGGGAGGAGGAGCAGCAGCCAACGTCTCACGTCTGTATGATACAACGCTGGTATGGCAACGATCCGACGCGCGCTGGTTCTGTTCGTGATGGGTGGCCTGCTGGCGCAGGCATTTCAGGGCGAGCATCCGGTTACCGGCCGCAAAATCGCGGGCGTGATGGGAGTGCAGGGCGCGGACTGGTTGAATCGGCCGGAGCGCGAGAAGGAAGAGAATCCCGAGGGCGCGCTGGATGCGCTGGGCATTCGCGCGGGGATGGTGGTGGCGGATGTCGGCGCGGGTACGGGGTACATGTCGCTGCGGCTGGCGAAACGCGTGGGTCCCGCGGGCCGGGTGTATGCGAACGATCTTCAGCCGGAGATGCTGCGGCGGCTCCGCGAGAATGCCGGGAAGGCGGGGCTCACGAACATCGAAACGGTGCAAGGCGAAGAGGCCGATCCGAAGCTACCGCCGGGGCGCATGGACTTGATCCTGCTGGTAGACGTGTATCACGAATTCTCTAAGCCGCGCGAGATGATCGACAAAATCCGCGAGGCGTTGAAGCCTGACGGCCGGCTGGTGCTGCTTGAATATCGCAAGGAGGATCCGAACGTGCCGATTCGCGAGGAACACAAGATGACCGTGACGGAAGTGAAAGCGGAGTTGGAGCCGCAAGGATTGGTACTGAGCCAGGTGATCGAGACGCTGCCGAGACAGCACATTTTGATATTGACGAAAGCGGCGGCGGCGAGGGCGGCCGCGGGTCAGTGATGGATTTGGGCATCTAACTCGTCGCGAAAATCCTGCTCGGACACCTTTCGCAGCTCTGCCAAGCTGCGCATGTAGTCGGAGACGATGGTTGGATAATCGGAATTGTTCACCAGCTTATCGACCGCGCTGGTGCTGCAGTAGAAGACCACTTGATAAGTCCCGCCGGAATCGATCACAGGCATGGTCCATGTCGTACAGCCTTTGGTGTGGCCGGGCGTGAGGTGCGCAGTGAGCGTGACGCCGCCAAGTTGCACCGTCCGTTTGTTGGCGATCACGCGATCGACGGCTACCGCGGTAAACGGCGCTGCCCCGCCCTTGGCACTCTCCAGCACTGGACGATCCCGGTCACTTGCGATCATGCGGGCGCCGGATAGCTTCTTTAGTTCGGCCAAACCTCCGCAATGATCGAAATGCGCGTGGCTGTTCAGCAGGAGCTTCACGTCCGTAATGGAAAAGCCGCGCGCTGCGATGTTCCTCTCGATGAGCGGCGCAGTTTCGGGAAGACCGCCGTCGCGCAGGATCGCGCCATCGGGAGTCTTGATGAAGAATGAAGATACGTTGGCCGCGCCGACGTAGTAAATATTGCCGATGATGCGGAACCGTTTGACGGGCTGATTCCAAGCGGCGCGCTGTTCGGGGGTGCTTTGCGCAAGCAGGATGGAGCACAGTGCGAAAGCCAGCAGAATTCGCGCGCTATTGCAGCCGCTTTACCGCTTCGAGCGCCAACTCGTGCAAACCTTTGCCGCCCTCGGCGACGTAGGCTATGATTTGATCGCGCATGCGGCGCTCCCAAAATTTCTTGAAGTGATCCGTGACGCCGGCGACCGCTTCATCGTGCGGATAAGAGGCAAAGAATAAGGCGATCTGGTTCGCCCGGTGGACCATCGAGTTAGATTGCATGCTGCTAATCGCCGGTGTCTTTGATCTAGTCGCCGGTGGCTCCGGTCATGATCTGAGTAGTCTGGCGCCGCGTCTCCAGATAATGCTCCTGCCACTCCGACATTTTCTTGGCCAGGCTCACTTGCACAGCCGTCACTTTGTATTCGGGGCAGCCGGTGGCCCAATCTTCATACTCGGTAGTGACGACGTTAGCGCCGGTGAACCCGTGATGGAAAGTGGTGTACACAACTCCAGGCTGCATCCGTTCGGAGATGCGCGCGTGCAACGTGGTTTGGCCGGCTCGGCTGGTCAACGACACGCGATCGCCCTCGCGAATCCCGCGATTTTCGGCATCGAAAGGATGGATCTCAAGCACATCTTCGGCGTGCCACACGTTATTCTCGGTGCGGGCGGTCTGCGCGCCCACGTTGTATTGCGTCAGGATGCGGCCGGTGGTGAGGATCAGCGGGAATCGGCCGGTGGTGCGCTCGTCCGTCGGGATGAACTCGGTGATCATGAAACGGCCTTTGCCGCGCACAAATCCGCCGATGTGCATCACGGGCGTTCCTTCGGGCGCTTTGGCGTTGCACGGCCACTGGATGCTGCCGAGCTCCTCAATCTTGTCGAAGCTGACGCCCGCGAAGGTTGGTGTGAGGCGCGCGATTTCGTCCATGATCTCGGATGGATGCTTGTACGGCATCGGGTAACCGAGAGCCTCCGACAGCGCCAGGGTGATTTCCCAATCCGCCATGCCGGCCACGGGAGGAATCGCTTTGCGGACTCGGCTGATGCGTCGCTCGGCGTTGGTAAACGTCCCGTCTTTTTCAAGGAACGACGATCCCGGGAAGAACACATGCGCGTAGCTCGCGGTCTCGTTGAGGAAAAGATCCTGGACCACGACGCATTCCATCGCGGTCATGCCGGCGGTGACATGTTGCGTGTTGGGATCGGACTGGACGATATCTTCGCCCTGGATGTACATGCCTTTGAACGTGCCGTCGCAGGCGGCATCCAACATGTTGGAGATGCGCAGGCCGGGTTCGTTTTGCAGCGGCACGTGCCAAGCCTCTTGGAAGAGCTCGCGCGTGGCGTCCTCGGAAACGTGGCGGTAGCCCGGGAGCTCATGCGGGAACGATCCCATATCGCAGGAGCCTTGCACGTTATTCTGGCCGCGCAACGGATTCACGCCCACGCCGCGCTTGCCGATATTGCCCGTGGCCATGGCGAGATTGGCCATGCCGATCACCATTGTGGATCCCTGGCTGTGTTCGGTGACGCCGAGCCCGTAGTAGATGGCCGCGTTACCGCCGGTCGCGTATAACCGTGCGGCGGCGCGCAAATCGGCAGCCGGAACTCCGCTAACGGCTTCGGTCGCTTCGGGCGAATTGCGCTCTTCGGCGATAAACTTACGCCATTGATCGAAGGCTCCAATATCGCAGCGCTCCTGGACGAACGGCTCGTTTACCAGACCCTCGGTCACGATCACGTGTGCCATCGCGTTGATGACGGCGACATTGGCGCCAGGCTTTAGCGGCAAATGATAATCGGCTTTGATGTGCGCGCTCTTCACCAAATCGATGCGGCGCGGATCGACCACGATCAAGCGCGCGCCCTCGCGCAGCCGCTTCTTCATGTGCGATGCGAACACCGGATGGGCGTCGGTGGGATTGGCGCCGATCACCATGATCACCTCGGAATCGTCCACAGAATCGAAATCCTGCGTTCCGGCCGAAGTGCCGAACGTCGATTTCAACCCGTAGCCCGTCGGCGAGTGGCAAACACGCGCGCACGTGTCGACGTTATTGTTGCCAAACGCCGCGCGGATCATCTTTTGCACCAGGTAGGTCTCTTCGTTGGTGCAGCGCGACGACGTAATGCCGCCGATGGAATCGCGCCCATACTTGGCCTGAATGCGCTTGAACTCGCTGGCCGCGTGATTGATGGCTTCTTCCCAAGTGACTTCGCGCCACGGATCGGTGATCTTGGCGCGGATCATCGGCTTCGTGATGCGATCCTTGTGCGTCGCGTACCCCCACGCGAACCGGCCCTTCACGCACGAGTGGCCATGATTGGCTTTGCCGTCCTTGTACGGCATCATCCGGACAACTTCGCCGCCTTGCATTTCGGCTTTGAACGAACATCCGACACCGCAGTAGGCGCAGGTGGTGACCACGCTATGCTCGGGCTGGCCCATGGCGATGACGGTCTTGTCCATTAGCGTCGCGGTGGGGCAGGCTTGCACGCACGCGCCGCACGAGACGCATTCCGATTCCAGAAAGTTGGTTGGCCCGGAAGCGACTTTGGAGTCGAAACCGCGCCCCTGAATGGTGAGCGCAAACGTTCCCTGCACCTCTTCGCAAGCGCGCACGCAGCGCGAACACACAATGCATTTGGAAGCTTCGAACGTAAAATACGGGCTGGATTCATCCTTCGGCGCCTGCAGATGATTCTTGCCTTGGTAACCATAACGGACTTCGCGCAGGCCCACCGCACCCGCCATATCCTGCAATTCGCAATCACCATTGGCGGCGCACGTCAGGCAATCCAGCGGATGATCGGAAATGTACAGCTCCATCACGCCGCGCCGCAGTTTCGCGATCTTGGGCGACTGCGTCCGCACCTTCATCCCTGGCTCGGCCAATGTGGTACATGAAGCGGGCGTGCCGCGCCTGCCCTCGATTTCAACCAAACAAAGTCGACATGATCCGAACGCCTGCATGTTGTCCGTGGCGCACAGCTTGGGTATCTGAACTCCAGCTTCCACCGCGGCGCGCATCACCGACGTCCCGCGCGGCACCGTTACCGGCGTGCCGTCGATCTCGAGCGTCACGAGCGTTTCGGCAATCCGTGCAGGAGTGCCGTAATCAGGTTCTTTTATTAGCGCCATGGGTGTGTCTCGTGGTTAGACTTTAGAGCGTCAGACTTCAGAACGTCAGGGTTGACCAGTCCGCCCAATGCGGGCGCTGGCTTGTCAAAATCTTCGGGAAAATGCCGTACCGCGCTCATCACCGGCAGCGGGATGAGGCCGCCTAATGCGCACAGGGATCCGTCAGTCATCAGCTCACATAAATCATCGAGCAATTCGAGGTTTCTGGAGCGACTTTCATTGGCGATGATACGGTCGATCACTTCCACGCCGCGCGTGGACC
Organism: Bryobacterales bacterium; assembly: GCA_963772905.1. Lineage (GTDB taxonomy): Bacteria > Acidobacteriota > Terriglobia > Bryobacterales > Bryobacteraceae > Palsa-89. The sequence continues at coordinate 791,640 of CAVYZD010000005.1, forward strand.
CGATACGGCACGGCGTACATTTGCCGCAGCTCTCGATAGCGCAGAATTCCATCGCAAAGCGGGCTTGCTTTGCCAAATCCACGGTGTCGTCGAACACCACGATGCCTCCATGGCCGAGCATACCCTTGCGTGCAGCGAAGGCTTCATAGTCGAGCGGCGTGTCAAGGAACGATTCCGGGAAATATGCGCCCAGCGGCCCGCCCACCTGCACCGCGCGCAGTGGACGTCCAGTCGCCGTGCCGCCGCCGAACGCGTAGATGGCGTCGTGCAAGGTGAGTCCGAAAGCCTTTTCGACCAACCCGCCGTGCTTGATATTGCCGGCCAGCTGAATGGTCAAAGTCCCACGCGATTTGCCCATGCCGAAGTCGCGATAATATTCCGCGCCTTTGTCCATGATGATCGGGACCGTGGCGAGCGTGATCAGGTTGTTGACAACCGTCGGCTTTCCGAACAGACCTTCGATCGCGGGCAGTGGCGGCTTGGGACGGATCTGCCCTCGCCGGCCCTCCAGGCTTTCAAGCATCGAGGTCTCTTCGCCGCAGATGTATGCGCCGGCGCCGAGGCGGACATCGAGATCGAATCGTTTGCCGCTGCCCGCAACGTTCGCGCCGAGATAGCCGTTTTCATAGGCGATCGCGATGGCGCGCTGCATGGTGCGGAACGCGTGCGGATATTCGGACCGGCTGTAGATGTAGCCCTGCGTGGCGCCAACTGCGATGGCGGCGATGGTCATCCCCTCGATCAAAACGAACGGATCGCCTTCCATGATCATGCGGTCGGCGTAGGTTCCGCTGTCGCCCTCGTCGGCGTTACAGCAGATGTATTTCTGATCGGCCTTGGCGTAGAGAACCGTGTTCCACTTGATGCCGGTGGGAAATCCTGCGCCGCCGCGTCCGCGCAGGCCGGATGCTTGGACGGCGTCAACAATCGCCTGAGGTTCGAGCGTCAGGGCGTGCGTCAAACCGCGATAACCGCCGTGCGCGATGTAGTCGGGCAGGGACAGCGGATCGACGATGCCGCAGCGCGCGAAAGTCAGGCGCTCTTGCTGCTTCAGGTAGGGAATCTCTTCGGTGGGCCCGAGAGAAAGCGCGTGAGCTTTGCCGTCGAGAAAACCGGCGTCGAATAATCCCGCGACCGCTTCGCGCGACACGGGGCCATAGGCCACGCGCCCTTGCGCAGTTTCCACTTCCACCAGAGCTTCCAGCCAGAACATGCCTCGCGAACCATTGCGCACTAGTGTGATGTCGAGCCCACGCGCCGAAGCTTCGCTCGCGATGGCGCGCGCCACACCCTCGGCGCCCACGGAAAGAGCCGCGGAGTCGCGCGGAACGTAGACTCGCACGCTCATTGCGGCCTCCGGGCGTTATCGATTAAGAAGTCCGCAATGCCCGGCGAAACTCGGCCATAGGGTTCGCCATCCAGCATCACGGCCGGCGACAGCGCGCAGTTTCCCAAGCAGAACACTTGCTCGATGGTGAGCGCCTGGTCGGGCGTGGTCTCGCCCAGCTTCACGCCCGCACGCTTCTCGACATGGGCGATCAGCGCGTCGCACCCCATGGACTGGCACGACTCCGCGCGGCAAATCTTCAGCACATGCTTTCCCGGCGCCGCGTGGCGAAAATCGTGATAGAAACTAATGACGCCGTGCACTTCGGCGTGCGAGAGATTGAGTGCGTCGGCGATCAGCGGAGTGGCGGCTGAATCGATGTATCCGAACTCTTCCTGCAATGCATGCAAAATCGGGAGCAGAGCGCCCGGCAGGCGTTCCAGTTCCCGAATCCGAGCTTGCGCCCGATCCGTATCCCAGGCTTGCATGTTGCTCATGCTGAGTAATTTACCTGAACTTTCCGACGACACCGCTGGCCAATTTGACGCACAGTCTTTGCGATAAAATTTTATCACAATGGCGGGTGGGAAACTGTTTAGCATCGCTGCTCGTTTGCGTGGCAATGGAACGCACTGTTCTAATGGCGGAGAAGCAGGAGACCATGGAGAACGGGATCAATATCAAAGTCATTTATTTCGACCAGGAAGCGATCGAGGTCGTTCTTGCCTGTTCGAACGGTTATTTCTCTGGTCAAGCGGAGATCTATCTGTCGCACGATGGACTGTCGAAGTTCGCCGACGCCTTGAATGGATTTCCCTCCAGTCCTAATGATTCCCGTGAGATCAGACTTGGTGCTCTTGATGAGAGCTACGCAGACGGCGGAGTGCTCCTGAACTTCCGCTGCCGGGATTCCCTAGGCCATGCGGTTGTGGAAATCAAGTTACGGGGAGACGGTTCCAAAGGCTTTGGCGAGCTAGAATCTGTTGCTTTGCGCATCCCGATCGAACCGGCGGCGATCGATGTGTTTACTGATCAGCTGCGCCAGATGGACCCTACGAATGGTGTGATCGCGTTCTTGTCGATGACAACGTAATTACTAGAATTCGGCGGACATCAATGCCTGCGCCTCGGACGGAGACGGCGTCTCCAAGCTCTTGGTAGCAAAATGCAACACCGCGTTAATCTGTTCCCGCGTCACTCCGAATTCTTCCACCAGCTCATCGACCGACATGTCTTGAAGGTTCTCAAATACCGTGGAAACCGGCATCCGGGTGCCTTTGAACACCCACGCGCCGCTGCGCTTGCCGGGAATGCTCTCCACCGCAGGACACTGGGACCAATCGAGAGGCGCCATGATCGTTAACCCTCCCTTGATTGTAGCTGTCGCTGCGCTAAAATGCCCGTTACCATGCCTAGCCTTCGTGCACTTGCGATTGCTGCTTCTCTCCTCGGTGCGGCCCTGCTCCATGCCGCCGATGACCGTCCCGGGAAAACGTTCAAGACCGCCACCGGCACCCTATACTACGAAACCCTCGGAACCGCGCCAGGCACGCCGCTCGTGGTCGCCAATGGCGGGCCGGGATTCGATCACTCCTACTTGCATCTATCCGACGTTTGGGACGTGCTGGCGAAAACTCGCAAAGTCGTCCTCTACGATCAGCGCGGTGTCGGCCGGTCTTCGCCCCTCGCTCATGGCGAGTCCTGCACGTTGCGCGATCAAATCGAAGATCTCGAAGCCGTGCGCGCGCAGATTGGCGCCGATCGGATCGATCTGCTCGGTCATTCCTGGGGCGGCTACCTGGTGATGGCCTACGCGGCGCGGTATCCGCAGCACATCCAGCACCTGCTCATTGTTGATTCGGCGGCTCCGAAGTTCAGCGACACCGTGTTCCTGTTCAAGGACGTTTTTCCGGAAGGCGTCGCGCGCGAAGATGCCGCGGACTTCGCAACCTTGATGGGGGACAAGGCCGCCCGAGTGGGCGCGCTGCGGGAATATTTCGCCATGCTGTTCTACTCGCCCGAAAAGCGCGACGCAGCTCTGGCCAAGATGACCGATACCGCCGAGAACGTGGAAATTAACGAAACGATTGAGCACGATATTGAGCGCTTCGATCTCAACCCCGAAATCGCCAAGTACAAGTTCCCGACCATAGTCATGACCGGGCGCTACGATATGAACGTCGCTGCGGTGGTCGCATACAAGATCCACAAAGGCATTCCCGGATCGCAGTTCGTGGTGTTCGATCAAAGCGGTCACTTGCCGTTTTACGAGGAGCCGGAGAAGTTTATACGGACGGTGGAATCATTCCTGAAGTAGAAAACCGCGACAAATCCAACTGAACCGCTTCAGATGAGATAAAATGGCCAAGCCATGCGCAATTGCATGCAGCGTGGCACTAGCACAGAAATTTAACGCTCTCGCAAGAAACATGATCGTCAAACTCAATCACCTCCAAGGCAAAGCGGCCGCCACCAGCGCCCAAGACGTCATTGGAACGGTCTACACGCTTTTGGAGGAAGGCCACATCGAGAAAGCTCAGTTTGCGCGCCTCCAGATCGAATTGGACTGGATTCAATACAAACAGAACTTTCGCGAGGTGGTGATCGCGACGCACGGCTACAACGAACAGGGCCAGCAAGTGCCGATCATGGACGTGCATGTCGACATCCGCCAGGTAGTTCCGGGATGTTTGCGTGCCGCGCTGCTCCGCGCACTGGCGCACAGCAACGCCCCGGAGCCGCAGAATCAGGATCGTCTGCCGCTGGAAGACTTCAAGTCCCTGCGATCGAGCATCGTTTGGGACTTCAACAAGCTCTATTGGAGCCGCTTGCACGACTGGGAACTCGCCACCGGCAAGGGCTATGAACAGGCTCTGCCGGGCGGCGCATCGGACGGCCACAATCCGCAAGCGATCGCCGATAGCGTGGAAGACTTTTGGGTTTTGCTGCGGGATTTGGAATCGAAGAACCAACTACCGCCGGAGATTTATCTTCTCGAGATCGGCGTCGGAACCGGCGTGCGCTGCGGGATGTGGCTCACCAAGTTCCGCGCGCTCGATCAAGAACGCGGCACCGATTACTACCCCAAGCTGCGGGTGCTGTTGGGCGATTATTCTCTCGCCACGCTCGATATGTCGAAACCCGCCGTCGAGGATCACGCGGATCTGTGCAGCTTTCTGGTGCTGGACGCCATGAATCCGCTGAAGACCCTGTCGTTCCTGCGCCACAAAATCATGCAGGTGCACTCCACCAATGTCTACGACAACCTGCCGGATGAAGAAGTGGTGCGGCGCGACGGCAAGCTTTACTTCGTCCAGGTTCGCGCGTACGTTCCCATGGCCGACGTTGTGCGGCTTTCCACCGAGTTTGACATCCCCCCCGACAAACTCCGCGCCACCGTGAGCCGTTTACTATCCGGCAACGCCGAATTCATGGGCGATCCCGCCCGGGGAGTGGCGTTCTGGATGGACATATGGAGCGCGATCCGTCTGGAAGAGCGGCTGGTGCTGGTGGAGGATCTTCCCGACTTCCCTTTCCCGCAGGGCTTGGACGCGCAGAAGGTAGAGGACATTCTGAAAGACGCTCCCACTGATTTTCGTTTTCACTTGAGCTCGGGGGCTCTGTCGAGTTTTTTGAACACTCTCCCGCTGCTGCATCCGCGTGGCTATTTGCAGGTTCAGGATATTTTCGTGACGGACCTCGATCAGTACCGGCTGGGTTTCTACGGTCCCGGGAAACTGGATGGTTCGCTGCTGAATTGGGTGAATGGTGCTTTACTAAAAGAGGTGGCTGAGCGCGCCGGATACAATGTGCGCTTCGCTCCGTTCCACTACCGCAAAGGATCGCGCACTTCCGTTTTATATACGACACGCCGAGAATAAATGACTCCCACTCTCCCTATTACGATGGTCGGCAGCTACGCCATGCCGGGCTGGCTGGAGCGCCTGAAGACCGAATATTTTGCCCGGCGGATCAGCCGTCACGATCTGGACGAGATCTATGACGCGGCAGCCAAGGCCGCAATTAAGGACCAGGAAATCGCCGGACTGGACATCGTCACCGACGGTGAGCCGCGCCGCGATAATATGGTCGACTACTTCGTGGAACGGCTGCCAGGCGTGCAGATCGACCGGTCGTCCAAGAAGTTCTACTACGACTTTTACGACAGCGTGGTGCAGGGCAAATTGCCCATGGCGTCGCTCGGCTTGGTTCCCGATTTCAATTTTCTGCAAGCTTTCACCGAGCGGCAGACTAAAATCTGCATCACCGGCCCGCACTGCTTGAGCAAGCGCATTCGCAATCAGTATTACCCGAGCGAAGAGGCGCTGGCCACCGACATCGCGAAAGTGATGAACCTGGAAATGAAGGCGCTGGTGAAAGCGGGCGCGACGTACATCCAGATCGACGAGCCCTATTATTCGGGCTTTCCCGAAGATCTGCCGTGGTGCGTTAAGGTTTTGAATACCATGGTGGAGGGGGTGGATGCGAAGATCGCCGTCCACATTTGTTACGGAAACCGGTACGGCAAACCTTCCTGGGAAGGCAGCTACCGGTATCTGTTTCCGACCATCATGGAAGCGAAGGTGCACCAGTTGACACTGGAATTCGCGCGGCGCGGCGGCGAGGATCTGGATCTTTTCAAGGAATTCAATACGAATTTCGAACTGGGCGTCGGCGTGATCGACGTGAAGACGGACGACATCGAGACTCCGGAGATGGTGGCCGATCGCATTCAAAAAGCGCTGAAGGTGCTGCCGCCGGAGCGCATCTTCATCCTGCCCGATTGCGGATTATTCCATTTATCGCGCGACGTGGCGTTCGCCAAACTGAAGGCCATGGTGCAAGGCACCCGCATCGTTCGCAAGGAATTAGGGAAGTAATCGAGTAAAAATGGCAGCTGCAAATCCACTTCGGGAAGCGATCACGGCCGGCCAATTCTGCTACATGGTGGAGATGGTGGCGAGCGCCTCCATGACGGAGGAAAAGCTCGGCGAGATCGCCGCGGGGATTGCCGGAATTCCCGAAGTGGTGGGCGCGGGCATCACGAGTTGGGCGGGGGGATCAGCCGGGCACGATCCGGTTCGCGTGGCGGCGATCGCGAAAGAGCGCGGACTGAATCCCAACGTCCATCTGACTTGCGTGAGCAAGACCCCAGCCGAAGTGGGCAAGTTTCTGGACGCCGTGATCGCGCTCGGGATCGAAAATGTTTTCGCCATCACCGGCGATTGGCCGAAGGGCGCCTCTCTCGGAACTGTTGGATTCGCTTGCGATTCGGTGCAGTTAGTCGAAACCATCGCCGAAGAGCGCGCGGCGGGCAGGTGGCCGTTCTTGATTTCAGCGGCGGTGTCGCCGTTCAAATATCGCGAGCCCGATTGCGCGTATCAATATCTGAAGCTCGAAAAGAAGATCGCGGCCGGCGCTGATTTCGCGATCACGCAACTTGGCTTCGATTCGCGAAAAATGCGCGAGCTGAAGCGTTATCTCGACGAGCGCGGGCTGAAGACCCCGGTCCTCGGCAACGTCTACGTTCTGCCGCCCAAAGCGGCCGAGCGGATGTCCAAGGGCGATCCGCCGGGCTGCTGGGTATCACCGGACCTGCTGGCGCGAATTCAGGAAGAGGCCAAAGCTCCCGACAAAGGCCTGGCCGCTCGATTGGAACGCGCCGCTCAGATGGCCGCCATCGCGCGAGGCCTGGGATACGCGGGTGCCTACATCGGCGGGACGCATGAACCCGAACGCATCCGGTTCATCATCCGCCGCGCGGAAGAATTGGCGCCGCGTTGGGAAGAGCTGGCGGAAGAAATCAGTTACGGCGAAAAAGACGGCTTCTACATGTACGAGGGCTCCAAACCCGAGCCCAAGAAACGTGAGTGGACCCAACCGATTTTCGATATGCTCGAGCCCGCCAACTGGCCGGGGTTCGTTCGCACGCCGCTGGCGGGCATTCTGGGTTGGGTGGACCATCATCCAGCGCTGGCCAAGGCGATGGAAGACGCGGAGTTCGCTTTCAAGAAGCCGGTCTTCGGATGCGAGGCCTGCGGCAACTGCGTTCTGGGCTTGATGGAGTACGTGTGTCCGATGACGTGCCCCAAGAATCTGCGCAACGGCCCTTGCGGTGGCACGTTCAACGGGCAGTGCGAGGTGATCCCCGAGAAGCCCTGCATCTGGGTGGCGGTGTACGATCGCGCCAAAGCTGCCGAACGCGTGGCGGATTTGAAAACCTACATTCCGCCCCGGAACCGCGCGCTCGAAGGCACCAGTTCTTATATCAACTATCTGCTCGACAAAGACAGCCGGCCGGAGCACCCGCAGCCGCTGATCACCATCAGCAATATCAAAATATCCGCGCCTAGTGAATCAGAGTTGGTTAAGAAGTAGCGGTCTTGCCGAGATCTTCAATAGAATAATGGGTTGCCATGCCCCATAAGCTAACGAACATCCTCGCCCGTGTGCCCAGCGATATCGAAATCGCACAGGCCGCTACGCCGCTTCCCATCGATCAGATCGCGACTGAAGCCGGCATCCTTCCCGAAGAGCTGGACCTCTACGGCAAAACCAAAGCCAAAGTGCATCTCTCCATTCGCGACCGGCTGAAGAATTCGCCCAATGGAAAATACATCGTGGTGACCGCGATCACGCCCACTCCGCTCGGCGAGGGCAAAACCACCACCACCGTCGGTCTCAGCCAGGCACTCGGCGCGCACTTGGGAAAGAAAGTGTTCACGTGCATTCGCCAGCCCAGCCAGGGCCCCACGTTCGGTATCAAAGGCGGCGCGGCGGGCGGCGGCTACAGCCAGATCATTCCGATGGAGGAGTTCAATCTCCATCTCACCGGCGACATTCACGCCATCACCGCGGCGAATAATCTACTCGCGGCCGCGATCGACACGCGCATGTTTCACGAAAGCAGCGCCGACGACACGCAGCTGTTCGAGCGCTTGTGCCCGCCCGCCAAAGATGGCACTCGCAAATTCTCTCCTGTGATGCTGCGGCGTCTCAAGAAGCTCGGCATTTCCAAAACCGACCCCAACGAATTGACGCCCGAGGAGCGCAGCCGTTTTGCGCGCCTGGATATCGATCCGGACAGCATTACGTGGCGCCGCGTGATCGACACCAACGATCGCATGTTGCGCGGGATCACCATCGGCCAGGGGCCCGAGGAGAAAGGCTTCACTCGATCGACGGGCTTCGATATCACGGTGGCCAGCGAGATCATGGCCATCCTGGCGCTCGCGACAGATTTGGCCGACATGCGCGATCGCCTCGGCCGCATGGTGATCGGCAGCAACAAAGCCGGCGAGCCGATCAGCGCCGACGACATCGGCTGCAGCGGCGCGCTCACGGTCCTGATGAAGGACACCATCATGCCCAATCTGATGCAGACCATCGAGGGCACGCCCGCGTTCGTCCATGCCGGTCCGTTCGCCAATATCGCGCACGGCAATTCGTCCATCGTCGCCGATCAGATCGCGCTGAAGCTGGTTGGGCCCGATGGCTACGTGCTCACTGAAGCGGGCTTCGGCGCCGACATGGGCTTCGAAAAGTTTTGCAACATCAAGTGCCGCTACAGCGGGTTGAAGCCGGATGGCGCGGTACTGGTGGCCACCATTCGCGCATTGAAGATGCACGGGGGCGGTCCGAAAGTGGTGGCGGGAAAACCGCTCGCGCACGAATATACCGCGGAGAATCTCGACCTGCTGGAAAAGGGCTGCAGCAACATGGTGCGGCTGATCGCGAACGCTCGCTCGTTCGGAATCCCGGTCGTCGTCGCCATCAATCGGTTCAAGGATGATACCGATAACGAGGTCGCTCTGGTGCGGCGTCTCGCGATCGAAGCAGGCGCTTCTGACGCTGTGGTTTCAAACCATTGGGCACTCGGAGGCGCAGGCGCCGTGGACCTCGGCAAGGCTGTGATCGCGGCTTGCGAGAAACCCGGCAATTTCCATTTCCTCTATTCCCTGGATTTGAGCATCAAAGAGAAGATCGAAAAGATCGTGAAGGAAATGTACGGCGGCGCGGGCGTCGAGTATTCGCCGGAAGCCGAGAAGAAGGTCGAGCTTTACACACGCCAAGGCTTCGACAAACTACCCATCTGCATGGCCAAAACACATCTTAGCTTGAGCCATGATCCGAATTTGAAAGGCGCGCCGAGCGGATTCATTGTCCCGGTGCGCGACATTCGTGCCAGCGTTGGCGCGGGTTTTCTGTATCCGCTGCTGGGGACGATGGCAACCATGCCCGGCTTATCCACGCGGCCTGGCTACTACGACGTGGATTTGGATACCGCCACCGGACGCATCATCGGTCTGTCTTAAATGGACTCAATCTGGACCGGCACGCTCGCAGCGTTTCGCGATCGCGTGGCTGGTCTCGAACCCGTGCCGGCGGGTGTGAGTGCCGCGGCAGTGAGCGGGACGCTCGGACTCGGCTTGTTGACCAAGGTGCTTGAGATCGCAAGCAAGCGCAAGGATTTCGCGGGCGATCGCGATTTAGTCAGAGCACTTCTCGCCGATGCGCGCCGATTGTCCGAGACGCTTTCGCGACTCGCCGACGACGACATTGCGGCTTTCCACGAATACTTGGATTGCCTCCGCCGCAAGCAGCCAACGGATGCGGCCATGCGCCAAGCCATCGAAGTACCTTTGCGAGTCGCACGCGCCGCCGCATCGGGGTTGGACCTGTCCGAGCAAGCTAAAGATCTCGTTCACGCCTTCGTCGCATCCGATCTCGGCGCAGCATCCATACTTTTGGCCGCGACATTGAGCGCCAGCTTGTTGACCGCGAATTTCAACATCCGTCAGCTCCCGGAAGACGATCCTTACCGGCGCGAGGCGACCTTCGAACTATCGCGATTGGAACAAAGCAAAAGGCGCTCACCAGCGGAAATCGCCGATGAACGCCCGTAAATTCGTGAATTGGTTTCGCGCGCCGAAAACGTCCGGCAACAACTAATTACTGCGCGGGAGCGGCCGGAGGTTCCATCGCAGGTTCGGTCGCGCCACGATGGCATGTGTAGCAAGTAACATGACGCTTTCCGTCCGGAAACTTGCCATTGATCTCGCGCGCCATGGTCAACATCATCCGCGCGGTTTCCTTCTTTGGATTGTCGTCACTGGCGAAGTCGCCCTGCACGTGACAAAAGCCGCATCTTTGACCGAGCGCCCCTGCGAACGCGCGCATCGTCATCTGGAGCTGTTCCGGAGTATCGCCCGTGAGAATCTTCAGATTCTTCGGTGACGCAAACGGGTTGGGACCTTTTCCACCCTTTTCCTGGGCGCTGAGGCAGACGGGGAGCAGCAAAACAACTGCTAGTAGTAAGCGCATGCGCAATGCTAACACGGGTACTATAGGCTGTCAACATTTTCTGAGTCGCCCGCTGATAGGTCAGTGGAGCCGGCTTTTCACCAGAATGCAGCGCTGATACAGGCGCTTGGGTAACCCATGACATATCAGAATGCGCCTCAGCTATGGTGGACCGCGGATGGCGCGCCGAGTCGCCACACCAGGAAGGGTCTCCATGAAAGCTCCGTTGCTTGGCGTTCCCACCGCCGGCCTGTTCTGGATCGCATTGCCGGTTACTCCGGCGGGATTGCAATTCTAGAACGAGCATCCTTTATGAAGGCGCCTCGCTATGTATCGCATGATTCTGCTTGGCGCCGAGCTGGGGCCGCAGTAGCAAACGTTACGCAAGAGAAGCAAAGATTGCGAAAGGGGGGGGAGGTCGGGTGATACAATCGGTTAGCTAGCATTTGGGATGCCCAGCGATCTGACGATCTGCCAAGAGCGAGCGCGCCTTCTCCGCGACTATCGGGACGCGGCCGCCAACTACGCGGGAAAGGTCCGCGAGATGGCCGAGTTCGCGATTGCAGGCGAGGAAAGCGAGTCCAATGCACTGCGCAGACTCTGCCGAGCTGCCTGGGAGACAGCCGAAAATACGCGGCTTGCCTTGTCACGGCATGAAGCCGATCATAGTTGCGACCGGGCGGGGGAATTCCATGGCGTGGAAGACTTAGGCGCGCTGTAGCCACTTAGTAACTCACCGCATCCGAACGGTTGCGCTTTTTCGTACGAGAAACTGGATGGACATCCTGAGCATCTGCCAGTGGCTGGACAGCACCCGCTTGAACGCGGCCATGCGCATGTCCACCTGGTTTTTCCCCACGTTTGACACCATCCACACGCTCGGAATCGTGCTGGTGGCTGGAACCATAATGCTCGTGGATTTACGCCTGCTCGGCATCGGATTGCGCAGCGAGCCGGTGGCCGCCGTGGTAGAGCGGATCGTGCCGTGGACGCTGCGCGGCTTTGCGCTTATGTTCGTCACTGGAGCGCTGCTGTTCACTTCCGAAGCTGTGAAACTCTACCATAGCCCCGCCTTCCGCATTAAGCTCGTCCTATTGGCGCTGGCCGGATTGAACGCGCTGATCTTTCATCTCACGATTTATCGCGATGTTGCAAACTGGGACCACGCAGCGCCGGCCCCATTTAGCGCGCGCTTGGCGGGACTGCTCTCGCTCGCATTTTGGATCGCCATCATCGCGGCCGGACGTGCGATCGCCTATGGTTCGGGCTACGATCTGGGATGATGGCGCTCTCCCTGCTGCCGCTGTTCGAGTGGATCGAGAGTACACCTGTTGGCCAAGGCATCCGGCAGTCGGCATCGCTGATCGCCTTGGTCGAGGCCGTTCATTTAGTCGGGATGACACTCCTGTTGGGCACGCTACTGATGGTGGACCTGAGTTTGATGGGCCTCGGAATCGGGCGCGCTCCGGCTTCGCGCATTGCACGTGAACTGAGGGGCTGGACCCTGGCTGGGCTCGCGATCATGCTCGCAAGCGGGCCATTGATGTTATCTTCGGAAGCGGTCCGGTGCTATCACAGTCCACCGTTCTGGATCAAGATGGCGTTGCTCGCGGTCGCGGTGACTTTTCATTTCACCTTTCACAATAAGGTGGTCGCGCAAGATCCGCCGGCGCAACGCCTCAGCGCGGTCTGGACCGCTTGTGTATCGCTTGGATTATGGACCAGCATTGCGCTGGCGGGCAAAGCGATCGCGATCTTTCAACCGAATTAAGGAATGGCCCGCACCACTCCACCGTCCACCCGGAGCGCCGCGCCATTGGTGGCCGAAGATAGCGGGCTGCAAACGAATGTCACCATCGCCGCAACTTCCTCGGTACGGGCGAAGCGCTGCAGAAGCGACGATGGGCGGACGCTGCGGAAGAATTCTTTCTCCACCTCGGCGCGACTGGTCTGCCGTACGGCAGCCATCTGCTCGACGAACTGATCGACGCCCTCGGAGTCGGTCGGCCCCGGCAGAACTGCGTTTACGGTCACATTGGTGCCGGCCGTGGTTTCGGCGAGGCCACGCGAAATGGCCAGCTGCGCGGTCTTCGTCATGCCATAGTGAATCATCTCCTTGGGAATCTGCAGCGCCGATTCGCTGGAGATAAACACAATTCGTCCCCAGCCGCGCTCCTTCATGCGGGGCAAGTAGCAGCGGCTCAGCCGGACTCCACTCAGTACGTTCACTTCGAAAAAACGAAGCCAATCGGCATCGGAGATCTGCTCGAACGGTTTGGGGTCGAAGATCCCGAGGTTGTTCACCAGGATTTCGACTTCCGGAAATCTCGCTGCGATTTGATTCACACCATCGCTGGTTCCGAGATCGGCGGCGAATCCGTCTACTTGGCCTTTCAGCCCGGCGGCTCTCAGCTTGCCGACGGCGGCTTCGACGCGCGAGGCGGTGCGGCCATTGACGAGCACATGCGAGCCTTCCCGCGCCAGAGACTCGGCGATCGCGTAGCCGATGCCGGCTGTCGATCCGCTGACGAGTGCGAGCTTACCTTCCAGTTCGAGGTCCATGCCGATGGGATGCACCCCCGGGCCCGTCCGGTGCAGGCATTCTCACTTCGAGAACCTTCGCGCGCGCGGTGCTGGTTCCAGCCCCGACATAGCCGATCGCGCGCTGGGTCTTCGCCACATACCTCACTACTTCGGCGTCGGTGGCGAAAGCTTCCGGCAGTATTATCGCGTTGAAAATGTGTCAAACAAGCCCGCTGCAATCGCGGGGCAGCGTAACTCCGATCGCCTATTTAGGCCGGCGTTTGCTCGACGGCGGCACCAGCCCCTTCAAGCGCAGATACACCGCCATGTAGCCGTACATCTCGCTATCGTGAGCAACGTTGCCCCACAATGCGCTGAGCTTGGTTTGGGGCTGGCCGAAAATCTTGACGGTCTCGGTGGCAGCGGCGTCGGTAAGCAAATCGTACGCTCCGTCGCAATAATCGAACGAGGCTTTCAGCGCGGCCACCAGATCGGCCTTCGATGTCTTTCCCGCGGTCTCCGGCTTCTTCGTCTCGCCCTTCACGGCCGAGCAGATCAACATGTGCGCGTCGGCAACATGCGCTACGCGCGAGCCGAACGTGCCCACTTCGGGCGTGGCCTTGAACGAGTACTCGGCGTCCGGCATGCGATCGGCTTCGGCCAACAGGGCGGCCTTGCGCTGGTCGTAATTCTGCTTCAGCTCCGTGCTGAGCGGATTGTCGGCGGCCTGCAAGACGAAGGCGTATCCCAGCACCGCGACGAAAAGGATCGAGTAGCGATGCATCATCTTACCCTCGCACCGCCCCACGAAGCGCCCCGAGCGCCAGGCGTTCCTCGCCATAAGGATCGTTCACCACTTTGCATTGGTTGTCGAAGATCATCGTTGCGCGTTGATCGGTTTTGAAAAGCCGGCCACTTCGGCAGGCCTTTGTGATTCGGATTGCCGGTCCTCGCGAAAGCCGCCCAAGCGCCGCTCATTTTTTCTTGCAATGCGTAGCGGTCCGCTCCATTTCCCGTCATCGATTTGGCCTCGTCGACATTTTCAACCACAAATGGGATTTCAAGCGTATGGAACGCCTTCAGCTTTCCGTCGCGCACGGGTGATTTCCAGGTGAAGTAATACATGTACACCGGCGCCGGCTGCGCGCTCTTGCGCTCGCCCTCGGTGATCACTGGCGTGCGGAATCCGTCCGATGCGATGATCTGCGCGAGATCGATGTCGGTCGCCTTCGGGCGTCCCTTGCGATACACGGCGATCAGCTTGTCGGCATCGGCGTCGCTCGCGCGTGTGGATTGTTTCACGGCCGCGTGCAACTCGGTGTCGTCGATCGGATCGAGCTTGGTATTCGGGAAGAAGTTCACTTCAAACTCAACCGACCCAATCAGCAGCGGAATCTCGGCCGAGAGCGCGGGCGCCGCCGGATCGAACGGATCGCCGGGCAGCGTCTTGCCATCCACCACCGGGCCGAGCCGCAACCCGCGCGTCGCGAGGGTGGCGGCTACCAAATGATCCATCGGGACCTTCTGCAGATCTTCCGCGGTGGTGACTCCCAATTTGTCCATGAGGGTGTGGGCGGTCTTGGTGGCATCGGCGCGCGCGATGCCCTTCACATTCGATCCGCTCTGAATAATCGCGCGATGAAACAGCCCCTTGGCCGAAGGCATCGCGAGCAGCGTACTCACCTTCCCCGCCCCGCCGGATTGCCCGAAAATCGTGACATTGTTCGGATCGCCGCCGAAGTTGGCGATGTTATCGCGCACCCATTCCAGCGCCGCCACCGCGTCTAGAATTCCGCAGTTACTCGCGTTCGCGAATTTGTCCCCGCCGATCTCGGCCAGATACAGAAACCCGAAGGAATTCAAGCGGTGATTGATGGTGACATTCACCGTGTCGTGCTTGCGCGCCATGTTGCCGCCGTCGTACATCGTGTAGCTGCCGCTGCCGCTGGTGAATCCGCCGCCGTGCAGCCAGACCATCACGGGCCGCTTGCGAGCGTCCAAGCCGTTGGTCCAGACGTTCAGATGCAGACAGTCTTCGCTGATGGTCTGCTTCGGAATGGTGGCGGCAACTTCGGGAATCTCGGTGTGCGGGCCCTGCGGCGCCTCCGGTCCCCACTCGATGGTCTCTTTGATGCCGGTCCATGCTTCCGGCTTCACGGGCGGCATGAAGCGGTTGGCGCCTCCGGTTGGCGCTCCGTAAGGGACTCCGCGGAATGCGATCACTTTGTTCTCTTGAACCACGCCGCGGATCTTGCCCGCCGTAGTGTTGGCCACCGGCCCGGCTGTTGAGCCTTCTTTCGCAGCCGCGGCCACCGCCTTGTGCAGACCGCCGAGCAAGCTTCCGGCCCCCAGCGCCGCTCCGCTCACAAACAATCGCCGATTCATTTTGGTCTTCATGGTTTCTCCCGATTCACCGGGGTCTATTCTATAACGTTTGACGGCGTCTTGACGGGAGCCGAGATTTCTCAAAGTCCATCAGCCCGGCTGATCCGCGCCAGCGACCGCGCGAGCGAAGCCGCCACCGACCCCAGCGACATATCCAGAACGCCGGCGATCTCACGGTAACGCAACCCCTCGGCGCGCAACGAAAGGCACCACTGGTCCTGCTCGGGCAGAGCGCGCAGCACTGCTTGCAGACGCTCCCGCCGCTGGCTCGCCAAGAGCTGCTCTTCGGGATTTTGCGCCGGATCGGCGCGATTCGCAGCTAGAAATTCTTCGTTGCCCGCGACCTCGCGTGTCCGGGCCAAGCGCCGCTTCAAACCCAAATTGTGAGCCACGCGAAAAATCCAGCCGCGCAGATTTTCGCGCGACCTCCCGCGGCGCAGGTGCTGGAATAACGCTAGAAACGCCTCCTGGATCACTTCTTCGCCATCTTGCAAGGGAAGTCCAAAAGCCAGCAGATAGCGCAACATCCGGTTCCGCAACTCGTCAAATAGCAGGATGACCGCTTGTTCATCGGTGTTCGGCGCGGCCGCGCGGTCGGCCTTGGCGCCCACCGCAAGTTCCCACGCTACAAAATCCGATTCCGCCATCCGGCAACCAGCCCTCAGCTAGATATTCTCACACGGCTCACAACCCTACTGAGCGAGCCGATAAGTGCAGATGAGGTTTCGACCTCAGTGAGGCCAACTGTGGGTCTGCTTAACAGCAACATTGAACGCGCCGGTTTGGTGACGGCCGTCGAGCAGGCTGCCGATGGCATAATCATTACCGACACCGACGGGTTGATCCAGTACTCAAATCCCGCGTTCACCGCCTTGACCGGATATGCGAGCGAGGAAGTGCTGGGAGAGCACACGCGGATTCTCAAGTCGGGCCGCCACCCGGTCGAGTTTTACCAGGAGCTTTGGAAGACGATCCAATCCGGCCGGGTCTGGCATAGCGAAGTGACCAACCGGCGCAAGGATGGAACCTTCTATCAGGAAGAGATGCGGATCACGCCCGTGCAGGGCCCCAGCGGTGAAATCGTCAGCTACATCGCAATCAAACACGACGTGACCGAACGGCGGGCAGCCGAGGAAGCGCAACGGTTCCTCGCCGCCATTGTGGAGAGCTCCGAGGATGCCATCCTGACATTCACACCCGATGGCGCCATCCTCACCTGGAATCCCGGCGCGGAAAGAATTTTTGGTCATTCCGCCGCGGATGCGATCGGCCAGCCGATGTCCGTGCTGGTTGCCCCGGAGCGGCTCCCTCTTCTGCCGCGCTACGCCGAGAGCGTTTTGCAAGGCAACGCCCCACCGCAATACGAGAGCATCTGCCTGCACCGCAACGGACGGAGGGTTTACGTATCTGTTACCGGGGCCCCGATCAGAGGCTCGGACGGCAAAGTGAGCGCGATCGCCGTCATTCTCCGCGATATCACCGAACGTCATGCAGCCGAACAAGCCCGGGCTTTGCTGGCCTCGATCGTCGAATCTTCCGAGGAAGCGATCATGGGCGTAACGCTCGATGGAACCATCGTCAGTTGGAACCGTGGCGCCGCAGAGCTGTATGGATACACCAGCCAGGAAATGATCGGAAAGAACGCTGCCCTGCTCGCTCCCCCGAACCGTCGCGACGAAGTGGGCCGGCACTTGGTGAGTATCCGGGAAGGGTGCACGATTAGCCCTTACGATACGGTGCGTCAGAAGAAGGATGGCAGCCGCATCGACATCTCCATCTCTTTCTCGCCGATCCGGAATTCGGCCGGCGAGATCGTGGGAGCTTCGGGCATCGCCCGAGACATCGGCTCGCGGCTGCGTGCCGAGAAAAAGCTTCGGGACAGTGAAGAGCGTTTTGGCGAAGTCTTCGAGAACGCGCCCTTCGGCCTGTGCGTCTGCAACGTGGAGGGGCGCTTGATCCAGGTGAATGCGGCTCTCTGCCGGATCCTTGGATATTCCCGACAGGAACTGGTCGCCCAGGCTTGGGGGGACCTGACCCACCCGGACGACCAGGGCTTTTCGTCGAAGATATCGGAACAGTTGCACAAGCAGCCGAATGAATCCGTCGATGTTCAAAAACGCTACATCCATCGCAGTGGAGCGATTGTTTGGGCGCGCACGAAGGTCTCATTGGTGCGGGACTCCAGCGGGACGCCGCTGTTTCATGTGCGTCATGTGGAAGACATCACCGAGCGCAAGCGGGCCGAGGAAGCATTGCGCGAAAGCGAAGACCGTTTCCGCGTTATGGCCGACAGTTGCCCGACTATGATGTGGGTGACCGGCCCCGATGGCGGGAATCAGTTCATCAACCGGATGTACCGGGAATTTCAGTGGTACAACCTACGAACAGGTGGAAGGCGGCAAGTGGCAGTTGCTGGTTCACCCGGAGGACGCACCGGAGTATGTCGGAGCCTTCGAACGTGCTGTGCGCGAACACGGGCCATTCCGGGCTGAAGCGCGGGTGCGGCGTGCCGATGGCGAGTGGCGGTGGCTAGGATCCTACGCTCAGCCGCGCTTATCGTCGGGCGGTGAGTTTCTGGGGCACATCGGCCTGAGTTCCGACATCACCGAGCGCAGGCAAGCCGAGCAGGCCTTGCGGAACAGCGAAGAGAAGTTTCGCCAGTTGGCGGAAAACATTCATGAAGTGTTTTGGATGATGCCCCCGGCTGGCGACGAGATGCTCTATGTCAGCCCCGCGTATGAACAGGTTTGGGGCCGGACCTGCGACAGCCTCTACCAGAACCCGATGTCCTGGGCGGAGGCGATCCATCCCGAGGACGCCGGAACAGGCGCGTCTGCTGTTCGCCAGGCAGATTCAGGGAGAACGCATCGAATCGGAATACCGCATCCGAACGCCGGACGGGCAGGAGAAATGGATTCGCGACCGCGCTTTTCCCATTCGCGACGAAGCGGGGCAACTGATTCGCGTCGCCGGAATCGCCGAGGAGATTACCGAAGCGGAAACGCTACGAGGCGGAGCTGATCCACGCCCGGGAGGGCGCGGACGCCGCCAATCGGGCCAAGAGCCGCTTTCTGGCCAACATGAGCCACGAAATCCGCACGCCCATGAACGGCGTCATTGGCATGCTTCAACTGCTTTGCCACCACCGACCTCACTCCGGAGCAACAGCGCTATGTCGAAGTGGCGCAGGACAGCGGGCGGACTCTGCTGGCCCTCATCGACGACATTCTGGACCTTTCCAAAATCGAGGCGCGCAAGGTCGACGCTGGAGAATCTGAGCTTCAACCTGCGCGAAACCGTCGATGGCGTGGTCCAGCTGTTGCGCGTCCAGGCCACCGCCAAAGGGCTGGAATTCCGCTCGCTGGTGGCGCCGGACATTCCGCCAGCTTCTCGGCGGCGACGCACACCGCCTGCGCCAGGTATTGACCAATCTTGCCGGCAATGCCATCAAGTTCACCGAGCGCGGTCAGGTAACACTCGAGGCGGCATCTCGAGCAGCCAGCGGGACGGAACCGTGACCATTCGCTTCGCCATCACCGATACTGGAATCGGGATACGGTCGGATAACGTGGCGCGGCTGTTCTCCCCGTTCACCCAGGCCGACGACTCCACCACCCGCAAGTATGGCGGCACGGGCTTGGGGCTCGCCATCTGCAAACAGCTGGTCGAGATGATGGGAGGAACCATCGGCGTCGAAAGCCGGGAAGGGCAGGGCTCCACCTTCTGGTTCACCGCGGCGTTCGAACTGAGCGCCCGCCCATCTCGAAGCGCCCGCCGAATGCAGATCTCGCTACGCCGCGGCGCGATGTTTCCGGCCTCGAAGCCACGAATTCTGGTGGCCGAGGACAACGCCACCAACCGCGAAGTTGCTCTTGCGCAACTGGACAAGCTGGGATACCAGGCCGATGCCGTCACCAACGGCGCCGAGGCCGTCGAAGCGGTGGAGCGCGGAGGCTACGACCTGGTACTGATGGACTGCGAGATGCCGGTGATGGACGGATACGAAGCTACGCGCATGATCCGTAAATCCACACGTCCGAACATTCCGGTCGATCGCCATTACGGCCGACGCGATGTCGGGCGACCGCGAGCGCTGCCTGAGCGAAGGCATGAACGACTATCTGGCCAAACCGGTGGAGTTGGAGAAACTGGCGGAGGTGCTGGCCAAGTGGCTGTCCGTCTCCAGCACGGATCTCATTGGCGGAGGCGCCTCGCCCAAGTACGCCGGATCACAAGCCGACTCAGCGGCAAAACCCGCGTTTGACGAAACCGCTCTTCTGCGCCGGCTGATGGGCGACCGCAAACTCGCCGGCATGGTCCTCAAAGGTTTCCTCGATAACGCGCCCTCCCAATTGCAGAACCTGCGGCAACGGTTGAACGAATCGGATTCTGTCGGCGCACGGGCTCAAGCGCACATGTTGAAAGGATCAGCTGCCACCGTTGCGGCGGAACAGCTGCACGCAATCGCACTAGCGATGGAGCGAGCCGCCGCCGTCAGCCGATGGGATCACTACCGCGATCTTCTGCCCCGCGCCAGCGAGGAATTCGAACGGTTCCACCACGCCGTGGATTTGGCTGGCCTAAACAAATGAAGCTAAGCAAATGACAACGACACTTTGGAAGGGATGAACGATCATGATCAACCTTGAAGACGAGCTGGCGCAGGACTATTTGGCCGAATGCCGCGAGCGCCTGGTGAGCGTTGAAGCAGACCTCCTGGCAATAGAAAACGGCGGCCCCGAAGCGGATCCCGAACTGATCAATCGTGTCTTTCAAACGCTCCATTGGCTGAAGGGCGCCGCCGGCCTTTTCGATCTGGCCAAGATCCGCGAACTGGCGCAGCATATGGAAGACGTGTTGGGACTGATCCGATCCCAGAAACTGGCTGCCACCCCGGATCGGGTGCGTGTTCTGCTGCGTGCGATCGACAAACTGCAGGATCTGATTCAGGTCCCTGATGCAAGCGGCAGGGCCGATACGGCCGACGTCATAACCGCGCTGTTGGGTCTCGGCGCAAATCAGCGAACCGGCCCCGCGCTTCAACCGCGCGCCTATCTGCGGGCGCTTCTGGCTGAAGACGATTTCGCCAGCCGCCTGTTGCTGCAAACTTTTCTTTCCAGCTTCGGCGAATGTCACGTCGCGGTGAATGGCAGGGAGGCCGTGGATGCTTTTCGCGCCGGCCTCGAGCACGGGCAACGGTACGACTTGATTTGCATGGACATCATGATGCCCGAGATGAACGGCCGGGAAGCAGTGCGCCAGATCCGCGCTCTCGAAGAAGAGTTTGGCATTCTTTCGACCTCCGGCGCGAAAATCATCATGACGACGGCCGTGGACGAGGTCAAGGAAGTGGTCCGATGCTTCCATGAGCTGTGCGACTCCTACCTCACCAAGCCCGTCGATCTCACGCAGTTGCTTGGCCTGATGAAGTCGTTTCAACTGGTCTAATCGTGTTCAATCGTGCCGGTGCGGATGAGTGTGCGGATGCGAGTGGGTGATCTCGCCCTCGTGGCGATGCCGGTGAGCGTGCACTAAGTTCGCGCGCTGGAGCAAGCCCAAGTCCGCGAGCAATTCCGCCGGATTGCCCGCCGCCGCGATCTTTCCCGCTTGCAGTATCACGCAATGATCCGCGATGTCCTCCACCAGGCCCAAATCGTGCGTCGCGGTGATCACGGTCTTGCCGCCGTCGCCCCAGCCGATGAGCAGATCGATAATTTGGCTCTGGCTGCGGGGATCGAGCGCTGCCGTTGGTTCATCCAGCAACAGAACTTCGGGATCGAGCACCAGCACCGATGCCAGCGCGACCCGCTTCTTCTCGCCGCCCGAGAGCCGGTGCGGCGGGCGATCTTTCAGATGCGCGATTTCCATGGAATCGAGCACCGCGCTCACTCGCGACACAATCTCGGTCTTGGACCAGCGCATTTGCAGTGGACCGAAAGCCACTTCATCGAAGACCGTCGGGTTGAAAAGCTGGACGTCGGGGTTCTGAAAAACCAGACTGACGCAGCGGTGAAACTCGAAGGCAAATTGATCGACGGCGAATTGCTCCTCATTCAACGGCTGCCCGCGGAAGGCGATCGAACCCGCGCCAGGGAACGAAAGGCCATCGAGAAGCCTTAGTAGGGTGGACTTGCCGGAACCGTTGGCCCCCAGCAGCGCGACGCGTTTGCCCGCCTCGATATCGAGCGAAACGCCGTCGATAGCCAGCACGGTTTCGTAGTGAAACGAGACGTCGCGCAGTTGAAACAGCGGCGAACTCATCGGCCCCACCAGAGCGACGCTGCGGCGGCGATTCCGAAGCCCGCCAGCCAATACCAATCGGCAGTGCGGGCGCGAAAATCGTGCAGCAGGTGAATCTCGCCGCGAAATCCACGCGATCGCATGGCCAAATGGACTTCGCCGCTCATCTGAACGCTTTTACTCAACAGCACACCCGCGGCAGACGATGCCAGGCGGCGGCGCTCGGAGGGCGGCAGAACTCCCACGGTGCGGCTCTTGCGCGCCTCGAACATTTCGAGCGCCGTTTGTAGGATGACAAAGATATAGCGGTACGTCATGCCGAGGATCGCGACCACAATCATCGGGCAACGGAAGATGCGCAGCGCCTTCAACACCCAGGGCCACGGCGTCGTCAGCACCAGCAACGCCGAAAGCGTGGACGCGGTCTCGGCCCGTCCGATCAGGAACGCCGCCGCTCTGAGACCTTGCTCGGTGATCGCATGGCCAAAACCGATGGCGTGCCCGGGCGTCAAGAAAATCGCCGGCAGCGCAATGGCGCCGGTGAATATCAGAACGGGCGACCAGACCCATCCCGCGAGCCTGCGCATGCGTACATTGGATGCCGCCGCCAGAATGGCCGCGACGACGAACAACGCCGCGATCACGCGCAATCGCCGGGATGCCGCCACCACCACGATCAGCGCGAACAAACCGGCCACCTTCACTCGCGGATCCACGCGCTGCAACACGCCTTCTGAAAACGCGACCTGTTCGGCGATGGCGGCACGCTCGGACGCAGCGATCAGGCTTGCAATGGTGCGCTCGATGTAGCCCGTCATGATCCGGCGCGTCCGCCCATTAGTGATCCGGCGAACAACATCACCAAAAGGATTAGGCCAGTTCCCGCCATGGCGGAAAGCAGATAGCCGAACGCGGGACTCTTGAGAAATGGCGGAGCGTAGCGAGGCATGGGCGCGGTCCAAAAGGATGATAGCGCGCGCAGTCCGCGAGGCGCTTCGGCCGGCGGCGATTGATGGCCTGAAACGGCTGCGATCTGGTTCCTGGCTGCCGGGCTCGAGAAATCCTGGGGCGCCCATTCGCCCCACGCGGAACCGGCCGCTAGGATTCCGAGCGGCGTCAATATGAGCAGCACCGCGACTGCAATCCACAAGCGTCGAAGACTGACCGCTGCCAGGTTGCCGCCAACGGCGCCGGGCGCGGTGCGTCTCAGCAGCGATGGTTCTGATTTCTGCAAATACGCCACAACTCCCGCCGAGATCACCATCTCGGCCAGCCCCGCGATCGTCAGGTGGCCGATCATCATGGCTGGAATCGCTATGTGCAGCGGATAGGGCGCGTAGAGCGGCGCGCCGGTTGCATCGTGATAGAGCATCGGCTGGATTCCAAATTCAATGGCGGCTGCCAGCGCCGAGAGATTGATGGCGACATATCCCGCGACGCCGGCGGCAACGATCCTGCGAGGTGACGCGATGGGCGCGCGCCCCGCGATCACTCGATAAACGGCGTAGGCGGCCAGCGATCCGATGATCGCCATGTTGAAACAATTCGCGCCAATCGCGGTGATGCCGCCATCGCCAAAGAACACCGCCTGGATGATCAGCGCGATCGAGATTCCGAGGATGGAAGCCCAGGGTCCCAGGACGATGGCCGCGATCCCGACGCCCACGGCATGCCCCGTGGTCCCGCCCGGCAGCGGCAGGTTGAACATCATGATGATGAACGAAAACGCCGCGAATACCGAGAGCAGCGGGACCATCTGCGTGTTGAAAGTCCGCTTCATCCGCTGCAGAGACACGTACCAGAAGGGCGCCGCTCCGCCATAGAGCGCCGCGCAGGTGGCTGGACTTAGGTAGCCGTCAGGGATGTGCAACGTTCATAGCTTAGCGCGCACCGCCTCCCTGACGGTCGCGGCTCAGAATCGGTATCCGATAGACGCCTGGTACGTTCGCGGCGGGACGAAGTGCGTTCCGCTAAAGGTGGACAGGAAATTGTAGAGTGCCACCTTGTCGGTCAGATTGGTCACCGTGAACCGCAGCGCCACCTTATAGCGCTCGGCGTGGAACAGGTTGTCAGTGCCAAAGGCGGCGTCAAACAGGTTACGCGCTTTCACGCGATCCGGGTTGTGATCGTTGTTCTCGGTACCGGCCTGCGGCAGAGTCAACAGCGTCGACGTGACGATCGCGTTGCCGCAATTCCGCAGCGGGTCCTGGAACGTGGCGTCTACCCCGGCGCACGCGAGGCCGATGTCCACCTGCTGGGCGGCGGTGAGTTTCAATGCGGCGGCCGAATCCGGCACGCCCGTAACCACGAGGCCGCTGTCGTAACGCCAGATCATCGTGCCCCACAGCCCGTCCTTGCCGTGCTGGTAGCGCAGGTTCGTGGTCTGCTGGAACGCTTGATCGTGATCGATGCGGAACACGCCCGGCACATTCGCCGTGCCTTGGAAGATCAAACCGCCGTCTTCGGGCGGAAAGTAGCGGGCGCGCGAGTGTCCGAAAGTCGTCGAGGCCTGGAAGCCATGAAGAGTGATAGTGCTGAGCCGCCCAGTGACGCCGTCGATTTTGGAATTGTTCCAAGCGATGGGAAAGGTGATCGGCGTATTGAACAACACATCGAAGTCGTAAGCGTTATGCGTGTACTTCCAAAAGTAGTCGGCGTCGAATACCAGCCAATGCCCGATCTTCTGCTGCAGGCCGCCGTTAAACTGATTGCGGAATCCCGGTTGGATGGGATAGCTGGCCGTCGCTCCGAAAACGTTCTCGGCCAATCCGCCAGCGCCCGTAGCGCTCGAAAGCAGCAGGTTCTCGTTGAACGGGGTCTCCATGGTTCGCGAGTAGGCGACCCGCAGGACGGTTCCGGTGCGATTCACCAGATAAGAAATGCCGAGTCGAGGCTGGATGCCGTTCTTGGTCACCAGTCCCATGTACTCGTCGTCTCGTAGCCCCATGTCGAACGAGAAGTTACCCAGTTTCACGTTGTCGGTAACGTAAAACGCGGCTTGATTGATGTTGCCGACGCCGTGGAAGTTGAAGTACGATCCGCCGGTCAGCAAGTCGTAAGGCAGCAACGTAGGGAACTGTTGTACCACTGCCGGGCTGGTCACGCCCATGCTGAAATTCTCGAGCAGCCGGGTCTGCTGTACCTGCGTTCCGAACTTCAAGTTGTGGCGTTTGTGAGTGGTGGAAATGTCCGCTTTGACACCGTAATTCATGAGGAAGCGATTCTGCGACTCGGTCACCGGCGTGTCGTCCAACGGATCACGGCTTCCGTAGTAGTTCACCTGATCGCGACGCACGAATGGATTGACGGTGAGCAGGGTCGTCGAGCCAAAGGTGTGCTGATAGCCGGGCGCGACATCGTAGGTGAGAACACGCTGCTTCTGGTCCTGAGGCAATTGATCGTAGCTGTTGGGCACCTGGAACCAATTGCGGGCGAGAAAGATGTTCAAGTGAAACGCGTCGCGTCCGGTCGGAATCCAATCGCTACGGTCGAAAATATTTTCGCTGTTGCCGATGTCGTGGAAGGGCAGAAACTCCGGTGTGTCCAGGAAATGGCCGGTGCGGATGCCGTTGATCGCGATGAAATCGCCGAGCTTGGCCGAGCCCCAGCCATACGTCGCGTTCTCGCCATAAGTTCCAAACGAACCCACCACGCCCTCGATGCTTCCGAACGGATGCGCGCCGAGCCCGGATTTTGTGGTCGCATTCACCACCAGGCTGGATTTGTCGCCGTACTGCGCATCGGGCGCGCCGGTAATGAGCTGCATGCTCTCGATGGCGTCGGGCGGAAGTTGCGTCGAAAAAACCTTGCTCTGCTGATCGTTGATGGGCTGGCCGTCGATCACGAAGCTGACCTGGGCATGATCGCCCAGAGGATGGAAGAATCCGTTGGCGTCCGACGCCGTGCCGCCGGTGCTGTTGTTGATGATGCTGCTCAAGCCCGATGCCGGGTCGAACGTCGGCAGTTTCATGAACGACGACGAATTCGCGTCGGTGTGCGCTGAGGGATCGGTGTCGATCAGCGAAAGTGACGCGCCGACGTCCACGGTGGTGGTGACCTCGCCCATCTGAAGCGTAAACGTCAGGCTGATGGGGACCGGGTTGCTCACTTCGAGCGGTTCGCTGTGACTGGAAAACCCGGATGCCGTGACTACGATCTCGTACATGGCGGGCGGAACATTGTTGAACCGGAAGGCGCCAGTATCGTCGCTCATGGTGGTTTGGCTATAGTTCGTGACCTGGTTGCGAAGCTCGATCTGCGCCTTGGGAATGGACATCTTGTCAGGATCGAGCACCGATCCAGTGACGGTGCCGCTGCTGATGGATTGCGAGAACAGTGGAGCGGCGAGAAGGATTGCGAACGAGACAATGGCAGCGATCCGGGCCATACGGGGGTCCCCTTTCGTTACTTAAGCCGGACCTGACGCATTTCTGCAACCAGACGGTAGACGGCTAAGTTTGAGGGATCACGGGTCTTTTAGGAGTCATCAGTGGGCAGCTGCGGATTATCGCGCATCGGCCGAGGAAGAAGACGCTAGCTCGCTGGCCGGTTCGGCTTACTTGGCGTCCTGTATGGGAAGTTCGTCGGGCTTGTCTGCGGCGTACATTTTGGCGCTGTCGTAAAAGCCAGCCGTCGTCAGGTGAATGTCCACCTGCTTTTTTCCTTTGTTCTCCCAAAACCAGCCGTGAATGCCGGTGGTCGGCGCGGTGAAGGAGCCGAAGGAGTGGTCCTTGCCCACTTTATCGTCCAGCTCGTAGCTCTCGAAGTAGTCCTTGTTGGGCTTTTGGTCCGGCTCTCCGTGGAATTCGTAGGCGACGTTCCCGGTGGCCTTCCAGGAGTAAAGCATTCCCGCGCCTTTCTGCATGTGATATTTGATCTCGACGCCGTCGCCGGGAAGAAGCGTGAGATCCTCGCTGTCCACTTTGTAGGACGCCGGTTGAGCGGTGTAGATTCCGGCCGGTGCGGCTACGGGACGAGCACCAGTTGCTTGTTTCGAATCCGGCGCTGGCGGCGCAGTTTTTGCGAGATCGGTCAAATGCAGGGCCTTGCCCGTCTTCAGTGGATCGATCCCGTACTCGGCCGGCAGCACGGCGATGAAAAGAATCGCGAGCGCCACAATCAATGCGATGCCCGTGGCCTTCGCGATGGACTTCTTTGAAGGCGGCTGCACTTGTTCTACATCTACTTGTTCGCTCATGCGCCTCTCGCTACGAAATAGCCTGCAACCTGGTATCCCACCAAAACGAACCCAACCGTCATCAGCACGGTGTTGGCCGCGAAAGCCTGGCGCAGGAAACCGCTCTGGGTTCTCCAGGCGCTGAGTGCAATCAAAACGGCGGTCAGCGCGAGCACTTGCCCGATTTCGACCCCGACATTGAACGAAATAATGTTTGTGATCAGCCCGTTTTTCGACAAATCCAGTTCCTGGAGCTTGGTAGCCAAGCCGAACCCATGGAACAGGCCAAAAATCAGCACCGCGAGCTTCGTATTGGGCTCGAATCCGAAGAACCGGCGGAAACCGTCCATGTTGTCAAACGCTTTATAGACCACCGAGAGCCCGATGATCGCATCGATGAGGTACGGGTTCGCGTGAATTCCGCCGAGCACGCCAGCCAGGAGCGTGACGCTGTGCCCCAGCGTGAAGAGACTGACGTACAGCACGATGTCCTTGAGCCGGTATAAGAAGAAGATCACCCCAATCAGGAAGGCGATGTGATCGTATCCGGTAACCATATGTTTCGCACCCAGATAAACAAACGCGGCGATCGCCGCGCCCTGGTTCGATTGGACGAATGAGGCATCCCGCTTCGAAACGTTATGTGCGATGGCGGCACAGGGAACTAGCAACGCCGAGAGAATGAAGAAGATTGACAATATTCGGCGGGGCATTGGGATCAGAATACAAACTTCAAGGCAACCTGCACCAAACGGGGCGACGCCGCCTTTACCACTTGACCGAAGAGCGCGCTGTCCACGTCGCCATTCACCGCAGCCGGGCCGAAGAATTGCGCGTGGTTGAACGCATTGAAGGCTTCAAAGCGCAACTGGAGCACCCGAACTTCGGTGAATGCGAAGGATTTCAGCAAAGCCAGATCGAAGTTCAGCATCCCTGGGCCGTAGAACGAGCGGCGCGATGCGTTCCCCGGGGTTCCTAGCGCGTTATCGCTGAAGGCCGCGGTGTTGAAGTACGGCTTGCCATTGCGAGGATTGCCGTTCAAGTCGAGCGGAGCGCCGTTGTAATCGGGCAGATCCAGGCTGTGATTGTTCACGCCGTTCGGAATGCTGCCCATTAGCGAATTGTCGCCATCGGCCCGGAGCGTCACTGGAAAGCCCGTACTGGCTCGCGCGATACCGGAGAGCTCCCAGCCGGAGGTCAAGCCCTTGACGTGTCCTAAACGGTCGAACGGAAGCTGGTATTGAAAGCTCGCGACGAAATCGTGGGTGAGGTCAAACGCCGAAAGAGCGCGCGTGGCGCTCAGATCGTAGGGGTTCCCCGGGTCGGAAATGCTGGACCCCTGGTCGATCGATTTGCTGTAGGTGTACCCGATCAGAAAGCTGAGCGATTTGGTGGAGTGGCGCAGCGTAGCCTCGAAAGCGTTGTAGTTCGAGTTTCCGACGGTCGCGTCGTAGTCGTCGTTGGAAAACGCTGGACCCAGTCCCACGCGCGTGCCCTGGATGGTTTGCCCGGAGGGCAAAACGTAGGTGGTGTCTTCGCCGAACGGTCCGCAGCTCGGCGTGGCGCCCTCGCGGTTCAGTTGTAGGCACAACGCTGGGTTGCCGGGGTTGGCTGAATAGACGAGCAGCAGGTGATGCGCCTGCGAGCCGACATAGCTCAAGCTCAGCACCGTGTTGCCGCCGAACTGCCGCTCGATAGAGAAGAAATAGTTCTCGTTATAGGGATACGTGTTCCATGGCGGGGGCGCGGTCATACCGGCGATGGGTTCGAAGACCGAAAAGTCGAAACTCGAATCGGGATTCTTGGCCGATGTATTGAGCGGCGGGAACCGCAGCGGGAACGGATTGCCATTGAACGCACCGTTGGACGCAGTAATGAACGGTGTCGCGAATAGCGGCGGCCCGGGGCTGGTGTAGCTCAAACCGTAGGGCGGCTGCGGCTCGTCGATCGCCATGACGTTGCCTTCGATCACCGAATAGTAGATCCCGTAGCCCGCGCGGATGCTGGTCTTTCCCGGCCCGCCCGTAAGCTTCGAGAGTATGCCGTCCGTCCAATTAGGCGAGTAGGCCAGCCCTAGCCGCGGCGAGAACCGGTTGCTCGATGGAACCAGCGTGTTCGGCACGCCTTTATCGCCGAGATACACGATGCCGACGGGCGCGGTCGGAAAAACCACCGATTGCTCGCCGGGAATGAAGGTCGGAATCTGGTTGTATTTCTCGGACCAGTATTCCATCCGATCCCAGCGCACGCCGTAGTTGAGTGTCAGTGTGGACGTAGCGCGCCAGCTATCTTGCGCGAAGCCTCCGAAGTACTTATGGCGTATGTAGTAGGCCTGAGAATCCGCCTGATTGTAGTTGCTTGCGACGCCGATCAGAAAATCCGCGAAGTCGATGCCGGTCTGCGAGCCTGAGAACAGGAACGATCCATTAAACGTTGGGTTCGGGTTGACGTTCACCTGCTCGAAGCTCAACTCAAGACCAGCCTTGAACGTGTGCGCACCCCATACCTTGGACACGTTGTCGTTCACACCATACGTATTGTTGGCCTGCTTTAGATTCGTGATCGGCGTCCCCATGACGAAGGAGTTGAAGATGGTGTTCTCGACGCCCTCGATGGACGGCGCCAGCGGCACGATGCCGGGAGTTCCCACGCCCGTCACGAAGCCCTGCGACGCGAGAGTCGGCCCCACGCCGCCGGCCGGCTGCCCGACGTTGTTCGAATCGCGCATGTAGCTGAGGCGCAGCTCGTTCACCGTGGACGGTCCAAACGTCTTGGTATCGCCCAGGTTCACCAATTGCGCGCGCCCCAAGGTGAGTGCGTTGAAACCAGGCACGCTCGCTCCGCCCTGCCCGGTCGGATAGGGGTTGTCCAGAGTGTAATCATCGAAGAAGTAATAAGCGGACAGCAGGCCGAAGCGCTCGCTGTTGGCGTCTACCTTGAAGCTGCCTTTGTCGTCGCGCACTGTCTCGCCGTACGCGCCAGTCGAAAACGTCGCGGGCCCGTCGTTGGGGAGCGGAACGTACTGCATCAGGTTCTGCGCGGGCGCGGACCAAACCCGTGCCGGAATGATCCCGCCGGGGAAGACCTGGCTGTACGGCTCGTTGGCCGCGACCGGGTAGCCGAGCTTTTGCGACAACAGGTTCGCCAAGTACGGACCGCCCACGGTTCCCGTGAGCTGGCTCGCGAGCGCGCTGAAATTGCCCGACCGCTCGGCCAGGGTCGGCACTGGAATCAGGCCGGTATCGAGCCCCTCGGCAGTCCGGGTGCCTTGATAATCCGCGAAGTAGAAGATCTTGTCCTTCTTGATCGGCCCGCCCACGGTTCCGCCGAACTGGTTTTGGCGATAGAAGCTGCGGTCCGGCGAAAAGAAGTTGCGGGCGTCCAGATCCGTGTTGCGTAAAAACTCAAACGCGCTGCCGTGAATCTGGTTGCCGCCGCACTTGGTCACAACGTTCACGATGCCGCCGCTGTAGTTGCCGAACTCAGCATTGAAGTTATTAGTGAGCACGCGGAACTCAGCGATGGAATCCAGATCAGGAACGATGGTCGTGCCGCCGTTCATGAGCTCCTTGACGTCGCCGCCGTTCACCATGAATCCGTTAGCGTCTTCGCGCTGCCCGCTGATGGACTGATTGCCCGGATTCAGACCACCCGAGGGCGCGATCGCCACCGACGCACCTGCCATCACGATGGAATCGGGCTGCTGGGTGGACATCGGCACAATGCCCGGCTGCAGCGCCAGAAGATCGGTGAAGCTGCGGCCGTTGAGGGCGACGGCGGTCATCTGCGTTCCCGTCACCACCTCGCCCATCTGTGAACTGGCGGTCTCCACTTGAGCGGCGTTCTCTAAGACCGTGACCTCTTCCACCTTCTCGGCCATCTCCAGCGTGAGATCCGCCACCAGCGCGCCGTTCGCATCCACCTCCAGGTTGTTCCTGGCCTGCGTGCCGAAACCTTCCTCTTCCACCTTCAGGTTGTAGCGGCCAACCGGAAGGCTGGGGAAAGAGTAGAAACCTTTCTCGTCGGTAACGGTCTTGGCCTGAACGTTAGTGGCGCTTTCGGTAGCGATCACCATGGCGCCGGGGATGACGGCGCCGCTCGGATCCTTCACGGTTCCGGAAATGCTGCCCGTGGTGGCGGCCCACAAAATCGCAGGCAAAAATGTCGCGCAGACCAGTAACGTGATTCGGTTTCGACGCACTTACCCCAGTCTAGGTGACGACGTGATTCCATGAAGGGGCGGGCCGGTCATTGGTAGTCACTGACCGGTGTGTGACGCCTAAAAACGCAATGTTTTCAGCCTCAATGAGTCTCAAGGGTCACTTTGCGGATGTTGGCCATCTTCGATCCATCCCGCGCGCGGAACCCGCTGACGCTGACCAGATCGCCTTGCTTGAGTGAATCCACCTTCCAGCCCTGGCTCATCAAGCCATTCGGGCTGGCCAGTTCCAGCTCCCACTTCGCCAGTTTGCCTTTGTCGTCCTTTACGTCCAGGTACATCAGGACGTGCGGATTGTTCCATGTGATTTTGGTGATGGTGCCTCTGAGGGTGATCGGCATCGTTTCGTCGTACTCAGCCTTAAACGAATGATGCGCGGCAAGAGGCAAGGCTGCCAAAAACAAACCGGCGGTTGCGAGCAAAACAAAGTGCTTGGTTCGCATCACGACACCTCCGAAACGACCCTTCCGAGGGCCTTTCGGGCCGAGTATAACACCTTAAGCTAGGATTGAGGTCCTCCATCGTTCGGGGACCCGACAAAAACTTTATGTCCATTGGCCAGCACGACTTCCCTGGCAGATGCCACATGGGATCCGTCCCGCGCTTGATAACCCACCACGGTGACCCGGTCGCCGATCTTGAGCGACATCTGGCTCCAGCCCTGCCGCGCCAAAGTGTTGGGACCGGCGGTTTCGCAGGCCCAGTTCGCCGTTTTGCCGTCCGCGTTTACGTCCACGTACAGATACACGTGGGGGTTCATCCATTCGATCTTGGTGATACGGCCTTGCAAAGTGATCCGCTTGCTGAGGTCGAATTCGGCGCCGACCGAGTGGTGCGCCACAGCCGGTATTCCGGGCATGACCAACCCGAGAATTACTCCGAAAAATGCACTTCGGACTCGCATGCTTGGCCTTTACAGGGAGCCTACCACGGCGGCGGCCAGCTCCAAAGCTCCGCCGGGTCACACACGGTTGGTGACCGGTACGTGACCGCCCTTTTCACGGCCTGTCGCGATACACGTTATGGCAGTTGTCGCAAGCCTGGCTCAAGCTGTCGGTACAGTCGCCGACGATGTCCCGGCTCTTCTTTTGAGCCGCTTTCAGGCAGTCTCTTCCCGCGGGGATCAGAGCTTTTGCGAACTTGATGTAATCGGTGGCCTGGACCGGCGCCGGCCGGCCGTTCGAACGCAGGCGCCCCGGCATCAGAATCAAATTCGCGCTTTGTTCGATCCCAGTGGCCGCGTTTTCCACGGTCTGCCATTCCATGTCATTCTTGGGAGCCTTCAATTGAACGGAAAAGATTATGTTGGCGTTGGGCAAAAGTACGCTTCGCATCACCTGCTTTAGCGATGGCGCTTGGGCCATGGCGGCGCCCGCTAGCAACAGGACAGCCAGTGCCCGCATTCACTTCTTCGCAGTGAGATCCCGGTGCAACATGTACGAAATCTCGATGGGCATGCTGTCCATGGACCGCACTCGCAGGACGACTTGATAGTACCTGGGCACACGCCCGTCGGGTGTTTTCAGCGTCGCCACCAGTTCACGTGCCAGCTTAGGATCGGTGAGCGCCCGCACTGCCGCCAATGTGCTCGATATCTGATTGCCGGAGAGATACAGAATGTCGCCGTTGCCGTACAAGCCGGGCAAATGGCTGATCAACGCGTGGCTTTCGTCGGCGTCGATGTTGTTGCCCGCTGGGGGATTGCGGTCCGGAATAAACGCGGGCTCGCCCGGCTGCGGATTCACGTTGCGGATTCCGTTCGGCTCGAGCAGGAATAGCTGGCCGGTTGCGATCGCTTGCATCTGGCGATTGCCGGCCGCGGGACCGAGGAAAACGACATTGTCCATGATCACTTCGGGAGTGGACAGCAGGTCACTGCGAGTGAGCAGGACGTTATCCTTGCGATGCGCCAGGAACTGACCCAGCAAGAACGACGCGCTGGCGGTTCCCACTCCGGTAACGCCGTTGGAGGCAGCCAGGCAAACCATGAGCGGGCGATTGGTGGCGAGGATCGGGGCCCACAATTGCTGGAGTTCCGCCGATCCGTAAGGCGTGGACGTGACGGCAACGGCGCCGGCTTCCTTGGGACGCCACAGCTCGACTCCAAAAACCAAAGCGCATGTCGCGGCGATCGCAAGCAGGGCACCGAGGATAATTTGGGCGCGCCACTTCCCGCCTCGCCGCCGAGCAGGTTCAGGGACCGGCACCACCGTTTCCGGCCGGATCGCGCGCGTCTCAAACGTGACTTTGAACCCGCCCTTGGGAACGTCGACGAAGATCGGATCATCCACGCCCTCGGACCGGTAATACTCTGCCAGCTTCTGCCGTAGACGGCCAACGTGCATCCGCACCACAGATTCCTGGCGCGGATCGTAAGAGTCAGGCTTGGCGAAAACGTCCAGGCCTACGGTGTACTCTTTGAGCGAGTCCGCGCTTCCGGAAAGCGATTTCTCAGCCAAATACTGGAGAAGGTTACGGTGGACCTCGGAAGTCCGGAAGGCCTTACTCTGAATGATCCGCTGGACCTGCGTCTGATTAGCTTCCAGCTCGAGCACCATCGCTACCTATCATACGGCATACTTGCCGCTTCGTAATACCCATTGAGTTTGACGTGAATCGTGATCGGATTGGCGCTTTCATTCTTCCAGCGCCAGCGGTACCAGCCTGATGATTGGGCTTCGAACGCGCCGTGGCCTTCCGCCCCGTGGGTGGTTTTTTGGCCCGGAAGCTCGCAGGACAAAGTCTCGCCGCTCGGCGTGGACCAGGCGTAGACCAGTGTCGCGCCGGCCTGCATGCCTACGCGGTAGTCGAGATCCTGATGCGGTTCCACCGTCAGGTTGAAGCTTTCCTTGTGGAATGGCGCCAGGAGCACGCGGGCGCTCGCCGGTAGTTTGGCTGCGGGGGGAGCCGGGGGCCGAGGCACTCGCCAGAAATACACGCCGGCCGATGCGGCGGCGAGGAGAACCGCCAAGCCGATGTACCATCCGTTCCGGGTCACTCTACTTACAGATTGTAAACGCTGCGTTGTATTACTCTGAGCCAATGCAACGTGTACATGTGTCACGCCCCCGCCCCGAGCCATGGGCCGAATTGAAAGCCAAGATTCCCAAAGGCTGGTTCGTGCCCCTGGTCTGGGTGGAGTGGTGCCTCGGCTGGGTGGCGTACTTGCTGTCCAATTGGGCATTCCTCGAGGTGCTCGAATACGCCGGGACCTTCTCGATCCTGGTAGTGGTGGTTCTCTATTTTGTCGAGCGGCCCGACCGGATCAAGCAGAAGCACTACCAGGCCTGGCAGGTGATCAACACGGCCCAAGGTAAGGGCGGCAGCGGGGGCCGGATCGAGGCGCTGGAGGAATTGAATCACGATCGCGTGTCATTGGTCGGCGTGGACGCGCAGGGCGCGTTCCTGATGGGGCTTCGGCTGGACGGTGCGCCGCTGGCCCGCGCCAATTTCTCATCGGCCGACCTGCGCGGCTGCCATTTTCATTCGACTGACCTGAGCTTCGCAACTCTGGCAGGAGCCAACTTCAGGAGTTGCGATCTCGGGCAGGCGAACCTTGAGAACGCCGACCTGTCGGACTCCGATCTCACCGGAGCCGATCTGGCGGGGGCCAATCTGGCGGGCGCGCACTTGAGCAATGCAGATTTGCTGGAGGCTGACCTTCGGGGCGTCCGTTGGAAGGAAATCCGCGATATCCAGCGCGCTCGCCTATCTGGGGTCAAGAACCCCCCGGCGGGGTTCGTGGAATGGGCCGAAGCCCACGGCGCGATCACGGCCGGCGAGCCCTAGGCGAAAATTTGCCCTACCCTGTAGCAGTATCGCCTGCCTGCCGATAGAGACATCAAGGCCACATGGCAACGTTGCCGCACGAGAACTGGAGCGTAGCGTCCATCCGCAAGAACTGCGGAGTCAGTCTGGAAGAAATCGCCCGCAATACCAAGCTCAAGGTCACCACCCTGAAAGCTATCGAGGAAGCGAACTTCGATGTTTTGCCCGGCGGGATTTACAACATCAGTTACATCCGGCAATATGCCCGGGCCATCGGCGCCGACGAAGGATCGTTAGTGCGGTTGTACCAGGCCTTGTGCCAAGATGATAATCAAAGCCGGGCGGAATGACACGATGGCCGGGCGCTAATCCGGTCGAATCTCATCCAGAGCCCAGAAAGCAGGTCCCACTGTGCCGGAAGCCAACTCCGCCCATGCCGTTCTCGGCCGCGAGGTTGCGGTCACAGGCGAAATCCAAAGCCGCGAACCCCTGACCATCGAAGGCGAAGTGGAAGGCACCATCGATGTCTCCGGGCACCGGCTCACCATCGCGGCGAATGGAAACGTACGCGCGAATGTGAAGGCCAAAGAGATCGACATCCGGGGTTCGCTCCAGGGAAATGTCGACGAGGCCGACATCATGTTCATCCGCAAAGGCGCCAGCTTCCTGGGCGATGTCCGGGCGCGCAGCATCGTGATCGAAGACGGCGGCTTCATCCGCGGCAAGGTGGATCTGACGCGTTCGCCGAGCGTGGCCCACGCCGGTTAGCGAAACACCGGTTAATGAAACACGCGATCCACGGCGTGGAACGTCGTGACGAACTCGTCGCCGAGAAATCAACTGATCAAGACCAGTTACATTGGCCGGTGCTGAGCCGGGTGGAATCGCGAGCGCCCGCGGGCAACAGCCAGCCTGCGCGGCCGGGAGGAACGGCACGGCGTCGGGAGCGAGATAAGGTCCGCGAAATCCTGAGATGCCGACGCGAAATCCCTGCTGGATGGTATAGCCGCCGCCCGCCACCCACTGGGCGTACTGCGGCGCGTGGCTCTCGCTTAGTGCATCTGACGGCGAGCCGCTGGTCGCCTGAAGGCCTGTGATAACCGGCGATCTTGTGCCAGGCTGTCAGGCGGTAGCGGCCCGCCGGGACGTTTGCAAACGAAAAGCTGCCGTCGGCGGACGGTACACCTGGACGTTGCCAGGGTGTTGAACTTCGATCGAAGCCCGAGCCTTGCTGATTGAGCACCGCGGTGACGGGTGGTTGTGAGTGAAGTTTAGAGCCTTCCAGGATCAGCACCATGCGGTCGAATTCATTGACGGGCTCGGCATCGGCAAGCGGAGCGGGCGCGGCAGCTCCCCGCAAGTTGTAGACAATGGGGGACAAAGCTTTCTTGGCCAGATGTTTGGTGACGAGGCCTGAAATGGTGCCAGACAGTTTCATCCCAATTCCTCTATTTCCTTGAAATCCATTATCTGTGCTATTAGGTTACGTAAGCGATGTTCGAGATCCTGCTTGCCGAGGACAATCCGGGCGACGTGCTACTGTTCCGGGAGGCGCTGAAGAGCCGCAAGGTGCCCTGCAACATAACCGTGGCCGAGGACGGCCAGAAGGCCATGGCTCTGCTCGAAAACGCCGCGGGCGGCACGGCCGGATTTTGTCCCCATTTGATCGTGTTGGACATTAATCTGCCAAAATACAACGGCGACGCGGTGCTGACTCATCTTCGCCGTCAGTCTGCGCTCAACGGCGTACCGGTAATCGTGCTGACCTCGTCACCGTCTCCGGCCGATCGCGCGGCGGCGCTGGAACTCGGCGCCAACCTCTATCTGGAAAAATCATCCGACTTGCGGCAGTTGCTGGACATAGGGAGGATCGTCGAAGAAGTGCTCCTTCAGGGTGCGCACGCGTCCGGTGGCACCGCGCCGGGGAGTTAGGCGAACAAACTTTTACAGACACCCGGGTGTCGAACAGTGTTGTAATGTTTGAGAGGACTCTGGCCGCCCCTGGCGAAATTCGTCACGGCGCCAGTTAACCAACTGACCCGCTCCTGCGTCCACATCACAAGAGGTTGACCCTTTCCCGAATATGCGATCCACCAAAACAACGATACTTTGCCTGCTTACCCTGGCCGCGTTGCCCTGGGCCTTGTCCGCGCAGAGCTACGACTCCAGCGGAAACGGAATGCTGAACCACACTTACTATCTGCGGCAAGTGATCTATTTCATCCAGACCGACCAATCGCCAGAGGGAACTGTCGGCGATGCAATCAATACGTACGGCAACATCACTTTCGATGGGAACGGGAATTATAATTTCAGCGGATGGTTTCTCGATTCCGCAAGTAGCTCCAGCGCACCGACGCAGTTCACTTCCTCGGGCACGTATGTGGTATCAGCCAGCGGCGAAGGCTACATCACACCCGTGAATCCGGAACTAGCGGCCAGCGACCTGATAGTCGGTATGGTTTCGCCGAAAGGGATTTTCATTGGCAGCTCCACGGGCAATACGGAAGGGTATAACGACCTGGTGATCGCCGCGCCGGTCGGCCCCTCGCAAGCCACCAACGCGACATTGAACGGCGCTTATCAGGTCGCGTACATCGACCCCACCTACGCCGGCGACGCGCTTCTGACGTTTACCTCCGGCGGGAATGGCAACATCGGAACGGTGACCGCCAACGAATTTATCGGAACTAATTCGGGCGCGACACAGACACTCAACAACGTGACTTACTCGTTTACCAACGGGGCTGCGAACATCAACTTCGGCGCGAATCCCAACAGCAACTTGATCGGGGGAACGGAACTGCTCTATATTTCGCCCGACGGCAATTTCGTGTTCGGCGGATCGGCGAACGGCTTTGATATGTTCGCGGGAGTCCGCAATGCGAACAGCGCTCCTTCCAACTACGACGCGCTGTACTATCAGGCGGGAATGGATTTCGACCTGACGGACGTCAACAACGGGTATGCGTTTCTCGATACCTACTATGGATCCGTCAACGGGTTTTTCGACGATGTCAACGGCCACCAGGGCCTGGGCCACCAAAGCCTGAACTCCCAGCTGATCTACGGCGGCGCCGCCGATAACACGTACTGGGATTTTTACACCGTCAATACAGACGGCAGCTCCACCGACAGCGATTTCTCGCAGACCTATTGGAGCAGTTCGGACGGAACCATCCGCGTCGGATACAGCCCCTCGCCTGGTTATCTCACTCTGAACGTCGCCCTGCAAGCGCCGTTGTGCGCCACGCCCACCAATTGCGGCGGATCGTCCGACGCTTCCTCTGTCTATCTGAACCCGCAGGGCATGATTAACGCGGCCAGTTCCTCGCCGTTCACGGCACATTTGTCGCCGGGCGAATTTCTCACCCTGCTCGGCACGAATCTCGCAGCCGGCCCGGAGTCCGCGACCACTCTTCCACTCCCTACCAACTTGAACAACGTGACCGTCACGATCAATGGTATTCAAGCGCCCATTCAGTTTGTAAGCCCGGGCCAGATCAATGTGGTCGTCCCATTCTTTACCACCCAATCGGTCGCGCAGATTCAAGTAAACAATAACGGGACGAACTCCAATACCGTTACGCAATTCGTAGGAGCCACTTCGGCGGGTGTCTTTACCGTCCCGGAAGGCGGGATCGGCGACGCAGCCGCGCAGGATGTCACGAACAATTACGCCTTGGTCACCCAGGACAATCCGGCGCAAATCGGCGATCTTGTGGCGGTCTATTTGGCGGGATTGGGCGGTATCGACGGGGACATCTCCGCTGGCGCGGCCGGCCCGAGCAATCCGCCGATCAACGCCGTCAACACTCCGGAAGTCTGGATCGACGATGTGAACGGCAACAGCACACAGGCCACGGTCATCTTCGCGGGCCTGGCTCCAGGATTCGCGGGGCTCTATCAGATCGATTTCACGGTCCCCACGGGCGTGGCTTCGGGCGACAATGTGATCGAGATCATCGGCCCAGACTCCGACACCAG
Source organism: Bryobacterales bacterium (assembly GCA_963772905.1). GTDB lineage: Bacteria > Acidobacteriota > Terriglobia > Bryobacterales > Bryobacteraceae > Palsa-89. Next base: position 830,568 of record CAVYZD010000005.1, read on the forward strand.
CGAATCCGGATTCCCCGTCGGAACGCCTTCGACCGACGTCCGCCCGGCCGCTCGCGCCAAGGCGCTGGCCCAGCATCGGGCCATGCACCACCACCGGTTAATGGCGCGTCCAAACACGCGGCCAAACACCGTCAGCTCATTCAGGCAGCTTACCCAGAGAGACACCGGCGGCCGCTAATCCGCGGGCTCCGGTTTTCGCTTAATTCTCAGTGCGCTCAGCATCAGCTTGCCGAAAAACCCGCGACGCCGGTGGTCGAGGAACATCCAAGCCAAAGCTCGCACGGCGGCCGGGGGCTGGAAGAGGGGATCCGCTTCGCGGCGGCGCTGGATGATTCCGGCCAGCGTTTCGCGCGGCTTCTCGCGAAAATCGTCGAGCATGGCGGTTTGATGCACGCACGAAATGGTGCAAAACGGCGCGCATCCTTTGGGCTTGGCCGCTTCGCGCCGCAAGTCGTCCACTGTGTAATTCTCGAGCGGGATGCCGGGCTTCCCGCGTTGCTGCGAGCAGTAATGCACCAGGCCGTCTTCGCAGATGTACAGGAATCGCCCGCCCGCGCGGCAATGCCAGGCATTCGGCAAGCCGCGGCTGATATTCTGCTGAAAGCTGTCGAAGTGCGCGAACGAAAACAGCGAATCCTTGTGCTGTAGGAACTGCTCATAGACGCCTTGCTGGGCTTCGCCGAGCGATCGCAATTGGCCGGAACGGTCGTGCAGAATCCCAACCGTGCTGGTGAACCCGAGTGATCGCGCGCGCCCGGCCACCAGGAGCGCGTCGTCCGGCCGCCGAATGCCGGCGCCCAGGACCGAGTTGATCGTTATCCCAAATTCAGCGTACTGGGCCAGCCATTCCAGCTTGCGGTCCAGCACCTGCAGGCTTTTCTTGGAAATTTCGTCGGGGCGCGCATTGTCGATGCTGATCTGCAGATAATCGAGGCCGGCTCGGTTCAGCTGCCGGATCCGCTCCGGCGTTAGCAGCAAGCCATTGGTGATTAGCGTGCCGATAGCGCCGCGCTCGCGAATGCGCGCGATCATGCGGTCCAGATCCGGATGCAGCAGCGGTTCTCCGCCGCTGAGCGTAATTATCGTGGTGCCAAGATCGGCCAGCCGGTCAATCCGCTGGAGCATGGCTGAGAGCGGCACGGGTTCCGAAGTTCGGTCGTATTCATTGCAATAGCCGCAGTCCAGATTGCAACGGCGCGTCGGGATGATCTGGGCCAGGATGGGATGCGCATCCGACTGCATGGCCCGCGCGAACATCCGGCATTCCCGGACTTTGCGCCGCACTCCTTTGGTGATTTTCCCGAATCGCATGGACATCTATTTCGAATTATGGACGGCCATCCGCGGATTCGGGTAACAACAAATCCTGCTGCAGCGTCTAATGTTTCAAAATAGGTCCGTCGATTTAAGGTAGGTCAACGATATGATGTTCCATGGACGCTCGGTGATTTCCGCGGTTTGGGGAATTGTCCCAGGCGCGCCACCCTCCTCGTCCAACCCGGTTGTCACGCCGTCGCGGACTCCGGAGCTCGCAAAAAAGCGACTACGGCTGTTTCGGCGTCGCCCCGAAGCGACACCGCCGAAGCGTGAGGAATCCAAGTCCAACACCCAATAGAAGGATCGCGCTCGGCTCGGGAACCGGAGCCGGAGGATCCGTCATCAGAAACGCCGTTTGCTGGCCGTCGTAGAGCCCCATGCCTGTGATCTGGCCTGAAGCGTTGATCCCGAACGCTTCTTCCAACACCCAACCCGAATTCGCCGCAAGCAGCGAGTTCAAGTCCAACATCGTGCCGTCATCGTAGAGGAAGGCGTGCTGGTCGCCGTCTGCGAGGTAGCTGTAGCCCACCACTTCGCCGCTCGCGTTCACGCCGTAGGCATAGCTGCTGCCGCCCAGCGTGCCAAGGTCGATCATCGTGCTACCAACCATGGAAAAGGCGTGCTGATAGCCGCTCGCTAGGCTGGCAAATCCCACCACTTCTCCGCTGTCATTCACGCCGGTGGCTTGGCTGCTTGTCCCTCCCAGGGTTCCCAGCATTGTCACCGTGCCATCGGCGTTCCAGATCACACCCCGAAACGTCCCGTTCGCGAGACGACCGTCGCCCACCACCGTTCCGGCATCGTTTACCCCGTAAGCCGAGCTCCAGTTCATGTTCGACGGCATGGCCAGATCTTCGAGCTGACCGTTCACCACCACGAATGCGCTACCGTTGCTGCCCACGACCTCGCCCGAATTGTTGATCGCCGTCGCATACGTGTTCGCGCCCAGGTCCGTGGCGCCGGCGCTAGTCCAGATGGTCCCGTGCGAGTTTCCGCCGATATAGGTGTCACCAACCACCGTTCCCGCGCTGTTGATTCCATAGGCGTACGATTCGGTTCCTGCGCCTAAGGGCAGACTCTCGAATCCTCCAGGTCCAGAAACGAATGCCTGCTGTCCGCCGGAAGATGCCTGGCCCCAGCCGACCACTGTCCCCGAGTCGTTGAGCGCATAGCCCGTTGTAGACGACGTCAAACCTGCCGGCCCGCCTAAGCTAGCTATGGTATAGATCGGATTGCCGAAAGCGGTGGCTGCCAGTAACAGCAGGAAAGCAAGCCTTTTCACGGGGACACCTCGAAGAAATTCCGTTGCAATCTGATTATGTCACCCGCAAACTGAGCGAAACACCACCAAACTTCTCAATTTATTTTGCTTGAGTACCGGACAAACTTACTATTCCCCCAGGAGTAGCCAGGGGGATAGGTCGGGAAGAGGGCAGGCATCGGCCGCAAGGACGACGAGCGATGATAGCCTGATACCTATGCCGATTGATGCATCGATTCTGAACGAAATCGCGCACTTGAGCGAGCTCAGTCCGCCGGAAAAGGCGGCTCTGGCGGAAAAGATCGACCTGCTCCCTTGCGCCATGGGGCAAATCGTTTTCAGCTACGGCGACCCGGGGAATGCCCTTTACATCGTCCGCAAAGGCGAGTTCGAGATCTTCATAAAGAACGACCAAGGGGAGAAGATCGTGCTCGAAATCTCGCAGCCGGGCGACATTTTCGGGGAGGTTTCGCTGCTGGACGGCGGTCCACGCACGGCCTGGGTCGCAGCCATCGCGGACGGGGAGCTCTTGCGTCTGGACCGCGAGCACTTTGAAGCCTACGTCCGCCAGTGCACGCCCGCCGCGTTGAATCTATTGAGCGTGGCGGCCGGACGGCTCCGCAAAAGCGATGAGGTGATCCGGCGGACCGTAACGCGCAACGTAAACGACGTCGCGGCCGAGCACCAGACGGTGTTGACGCGCTTCGCCGACGCGGTCCCGGCCTTCACCGGGAGCCTGGGATCGGTGGCTGTGCACGTGTTGTTCATCATCGCATGGATCGCGGTGAACCTCAGTCTGATCCACAGCTTGCGAGCTTTCGATCAATATCCGTTCAATTTCCTGTCGGTGATCGTATCGGTGGAAGCCATCTTCTTGACGCTGTTCGTGCTTACCAGCCAGAATCGCCAGCGGGCACGCGATCGCATCCGCTCCGACATCGAATTTGAAACCAGCATCAACACTGAGACCAAGATCGCCTACCTGCATGAAAAGATTGACAAGCTCACCCAGGGGCACTACGAGCTATTGATCAACACCCAGAAACTATTGGCGAAGTAGAAGGTTTTGTATCTCTCGCCGATATGACCAAGCAGGATGGCGCCGCAAACGGAAATCACGAGTACCGCGCGGACGGTCGAACTCCGGCATCTGAATGGATGCAACCTGGAACCACTCCTTCGCGAAGAGGCCGACGAGTGGGATCGGAAATTGGACTGGGATTTTTCAAAGTCCGCTGAGCTGGTCCGCAGACTCGCCGACGCGGGGGAACTGGGCGGGGTGGCTCTGATCGATCGCGGCGAAGTTGCGGGCTATGCCTACTGCGGGTTGGCGGATGGAAAAGGTCAGATCTGGGACGTTTACGTGCGTCCGCGTTGGCGCAAAGCAAACGCCGAAGAGGTTCTGTTCCGCCTGCTGTTCGATGCGCTGAAGGAAGCGCCAGGCGTGCGCCGCATTGAGAGCCAGTTGATGCTGGTGGCAAACACGCTCAAAGCCGAACCGGACATGCGCGTGTTCGAGCGGATTCTGATGAAGCTCGCGACTGCTGCTCCGCTGCAGCCGGCCCGGGAGGCCACTGCCGCGAGATTCCGGATGGAGCCCTGGGACGATCGACACCAGGACGCTGCGGCCACCGTTCTCACGCTCGCCCACGCCGGCCATACGGATGCCGAGATGAGCGATCAATACCGCACGTTCGCCGGAGCAAGCCGTTTCCTCCATGATCTAGTCCGGTTCCCCGGCTGCGCCACGTTCTGCCGCGCGGCTTCGTTCGTCGCGTTCGATGAAGCTAGCGGAAAAGCCGCTGGGATTTCGCTGGTCAGTTTCGTCGGCTCCCGCGTTGCACACATCGCCGAGCTCTCGGTCGCGCCGGACGCCCGGGGCGCTGGCTTGGGACACGAACTGCTCCGCCAATCGGCCGCGGTGCTCGCTGAAGCCGGGGCCGAACGCATCGCTCTTACGGTCACCGCCGCAAATGACGAGGCCATCAGGCTTTATACGCGCTTCGGCTTCCGCGAAGCACGCCGGTTTCACGCCTACGCGTGGGAAAAGCCTTGAAACCTGGGCCGCGCTAGATACGTTAGTATTCCAGTAGGCGTTCCACTGTGCTTCGTTCCCTTTACCTGCTCGGATTGGTCTGTGCCATCGCCGGGTCACTGGCCGCCGATGACGATGTTGTATTCAAAAGCGACGTGTCGCTGGTTCGCATCGACGCCCAGGTAGTGGACTCTTCAAACCGCGCCATCACGCACCTCAGCGCTACCGATTTCGTGCTGAAGGAAGACGGCCGCGTAGTTCCGATCCGCAATTTCGCCAGCGAAAACATGCCCGTGGACGTGCTCTTTCTGCTGGACGTAAGCGCCAGCATGCGGCCCCATGTGCAGCGCATCGCGGATGCGTCGGGCCAGGCGCTGACCGTGCTCGGCAAAGACGATCGCATGGGCATCATGGTCTTCGATCGCTACACGCGCGTACGGCTCGCGCTCAGCAGCAATCCCCAGGATGTGCAGCGTGAATTCGACCGGCTGCTGCGCCAGGAGCGTTTCAACGGGGGAACCGATATCACGCGGGCCATGCTCGACGCCGCGGACTATATACGCCGCGAGGGACGCCGCGATGCGCGCCGCGCCATTGTGATCCTGACGGACGATCAGACCGAATTCGACCGGGACGACGCAGGTGTCGAGCGGGCTTTAGCTCGCGCCGATGCAGTGATGTGCGCGCTCATCGCTCCCGATGCCGGGCAGTACGGCGGCCGTCGCGGCGGTGGTGGACAACGCAACGGTGGATGGGGCGGCGGCGGTGGTGGTGGCCTGGGCGGAGGGTTGGGCGGCGTGATCTTCGGACCGCGCGGCGGAGGCGGTTACCCGGGCGGGGGCGGTTACCCGGGCGGGGGCGGTGGAATGGGCGGCGGCCAGCATACCGCGTCAGCCGGCACCGCAGAGATCGCGCGCGATTCCGGCGGCGACAGTATGTCCGTCAACGACGCCGAGGCGCTGGAGGACACCCTCGCGCGCCTTCGCAAGCGCTACACGTTGTACTTCAATCTCCCGGAGGGCGTGCAGCCGGGCCAGGAACGCAATATCGTAGTCGATCTCGCTCCGGAAGCGCGCCAGCGTCATGCCGACGCCGAGGTTCGCTACCGCCGCGCATCGATGTTGTCCAATGGGTCTCACGACAATGCCGAGCCGATTCACGTCACTCGCGCTCCCAGCGACTATCCTGCGCCATCGGCATCAACTCCCTCCACGGACACTCCATCAGCTCCCCGCCGGCGCGTTGCGGTGAACGAAGACGGCTCGCCGATCGCACCTCCTGATCTTGACAAGCAATAGATGGCCGTTACGCGCTCCGCGGAGTTAAGCTAAGATCGAAAAACAATGCTGCGAACCACGCTGTTCATTCCTATCGCAATTCTTGCAACTGCCGCGCTTGCTCAGCCGCCACAGCCACGCGCTCCACAACCGCAGGCCATCCAGCAGGTGAAGCCTGGGCTATTCGTGATTACCGGCGCGGGCGGCAACACGACGGTCCGCGTGACGAGCCAGGGGTTGATCGTGGTGGATGGCAAGCTCCCCGGCCAGGCAAACTACGATGCATTGATGGCGCTGATCAAAGGCGTGTCAGATCAGCCGATCAAATACCTTATCGTGACGCACCACCATGCGGATCACACCGGGAACAATCAGAGGTTCTTGGACGCGGGCGTGCAGGTTGTCGCGCATGAAAATCTGAAGACGAATCTCGTAACCTACGCGGTGGACCCGAAACCGGCTCCGCCCAGCATGACTTACGATGGCGCCGAGCATACGCTGAGCCTCGGCGACGCGAAGGTGGAACTGCATCACTTCGGCCGGGCGCATACCAGCGGCGATACCGTCGTGTATTTTCCCGACCTGAAAGTGGTGGCGGTGAGCGATGTGGTCACGACCGGCAAGACTGGTCCGCTGATCGACTACGCGGGCGGTGGAAGCGCGACCGATTGGACCAACGTGCTGGCGGGCATCCTGTCACTGGATTTCGACGCGGCCATTCCCGGCAACGGCGACGTGTTGACGAAAGCCGAGGTTGAAGCGTACAAAACCAAGTTCGATACGGTGATGGCGAGGGCGCGGGAGCTGGTGCGCATGGGCGTGCCGCAGGATCAATTGCTCAAGCAGATCAAGACTGACGACATCGGGTGGACGCCGCGAGTTCCGAAGGTGGATGCGTTTTATGCGGAACTGTCGGAGTCGAAGTAGTTATGATGCGACGAGCGATGCTCTTGATGTGCCTGGCTGCGGGCGTGATGCTGGCGCAGAGCAATCCGGATTGGCACGCCGAGTTTCCTGCGTTTCAGATCGCAGGCAATCTTTACTATGTCGGCACCGCCGATCTTGCCGTCTACCTGATCCATACACCGCGCGGCAACATCCTGATCAACTCCGATTTCAAGCAGGATTTGCCGGTCATCAAGAAGAGCATCGAGCAGCTCGGATTCAAGTACAGCGATACCAAGATCATTCTCATCAGCCACGCGCACGGCGATCATGACGAGGGAACGGGAGTGATCAAGCAGGAAACCGGCGCGAAGTTGATGGTGATGGACGCCGACGTTGCGGCCGAGCAGAGTACCGCTCCAGGGCGTCCCGGCGCGCATGTGGACCGCGTGCTGCATGATGGCGACACGGTCGCGCTGGGCGGCTCGAAATTGGTGGCGCATCTCACGCCGGGCCACACTCCAGGCTGCACCACATGGACCATGCAGGAGAAAGATGGGGCGCGCACTTTGAACGTCGTGATCATCGGGAGCCCGAACGTGAACCCCGGCTATATTCTGGTTGGCAACAAGAATTATCCGCAGATCGCGGACGATTACGCGAAGATGTTCGCTGTGCTGAAGAGTCTGCCCTGCGATATTTTTCTAGGCGCGCACGGCGGCTATTTCGGGCTGAAGGCGAAGTACGAAAAGATGAAGGCCGGCGACAAGAACGCGTTCATCGATCCCGACGGGTACAAAGCCTTCGTGGCCGAGCGTGACGACACATTCCGCAAAGAGTGGGAGCGGCAGAAGCAGAACCCGGGATCACCGGCGCCTTAGATTTCTAGTTTTCCAGTGCTGTCGCCGAAGCTGTCTTGATGGACGCCCAGTTTGTCGAGTACCGATAGCATCAGATTCGACATCGGTGTGTGGGCTGGATAGGACATGTGCCGGCCGCCTTCGAGAGTGCCGGATGCGCCGCCCGCCACCACGATGGGCAGCGGGTCGTGATCGTGCTGATTGCCATTGCTCATGCTGCTGCCATAAAGCACCACCGAATGATCCAGTAGATTGCCGTCGCCGTCAGGCGTGGCCTTCAGTTTGTCGAGCAAATACCCGAGCATTTGCACATGATATTTGTTGATCAGCGCGAAACGATCCATGTTGGCGCGAACGTTGGAGTGATGCGACGCGCCGTGGAATCCGTCGCGCACGCCGCTGGCCGGATACGTTGCGCCGCTGGTGTCGCGCGCGTACATCATGGTTGAAATGCGGGTGATCTCGGAGCGATAGGCGAGGACCAACAAGTCGAACATCAGCTTGATGTGATCCTCAAAAGCCTCAGGAATTCCGACGGGCGCTTCCGGGAGATTCACATCGTTAGCGGACTGCTCGGTGGCTCTCTGGATGCGCCGCTCGATTTCACGGATGTCATCGAGATACTCGCTGAGGCGCGTGCGGTCGCTCGGATCGAGCTTGCCCTGGAGCCGCGCCACTTTATCGGTGACCGAATCGAGAATGCTGCGGTCCTGCAATTTCCGCGAGAGGCGCTGGGCTGTATTGGTTCCGTCGCCGAACAGGCGCTCGAACACCACTTGCGGACTGTTCTCCATCGGCAGCGGCAGCGTCGGTGTGCGCCACGAGATGGTGTTGAAATAGGCGCAGCCGTAGCCGGAGCCGCAATTCAGGCCGACTTCTTCGATGCCCAGTTCGAGCGATGGCAGCGGCGTATCCTGGCCGATGTGCTGGGCCAGCACCTGGTCGATCGTCATGCCCGCGTGCACGGAACCTTTTTCGGGATGCGCACCGCTCAAGAAGACGGCGGCGGAACGGGCGTGATCGGCACCTGCATCGGAGCCAATGCCGCTGGCCTGAGGATGCGCCAGATTGCTGACTACGCACACGCGGTCGCGCAGTTTTTCGAGCGGCTTTAGGGATTCCGTGAATTCGAAGCCTGAGCCTTGCTGCGCGGGCGTCCATTTGTCCATGGTGGCGCCGTGCGGGACGTAGATGCCGCAGAATCTGGTTTTGGAAACCGCGGCGGTTTTGCCGAGCGGCGTCTGCGCGGGAATCATCGAGTCCAGCAGCGGCAGAGCGAGAGTCACGCCCATGCCCCGTAAAAACGTTCGCCGCGGCAAATGCTTTTTAGTAATGAACATCATCCCTCGCCTCTTTCATTCTCATCTGAAACGGAGCGCTTTGCACAACTCCTAAAACCAGCTCGGAAAACCGGTAGTGATCGCCGGCCGCGTCGCGCATGATGCCGCGAACCACCGGCATATCGTAGTATTGCGTTTCGCGGCCGATTCCATACATCAGCAGTTTCTCCGTCATGGCGCCGACGAACGCTTCCGGACGATCCAGCAGGGCTTGGCGCAAGCTGGATGGCCCATCGACTTTCGTGCCATCCACTAATTGGCCCGCGGCGTCGATCTTAAATCCTGAATCCGCATCGCGCCATGCGCCGACCCCGTCGAAGTTCTCGAGCGCGAGGCCGATGGGGTCCATGATCTTGTGGCACCCGGCGCAGACGGGATTCGAACGGTGTTGTTCCATGCGATCGCGGACTGATGTCGCTCGCGCCTGTTCCGAGCTTTCCTTGAGCGGCGGGACGTTGGGCGGCGGCAAGGGCGGCGGACTTCCCAGCAGGTTTTGCAGAATCCACTTGCCGCGCTGCACCGGCGATGTGCGATTGGCGTTGGAAGTGACCAGCAGCATGCTTCCCTGCCCCAACAGGCCGCGGCGCGCGTCGCTAGGAACGGGAACGCGGCGGAAGTCGGGACCGTAGACGCCGGGAATACCGTAATGCTTGGCCAGGCGCTCGTTCACGAAAGTATAGTTGGCATCCAGGAGATCCAAAACGGATCGGTCCTCGTGCGCGATGCTCTCGAACAGCATTTCCGTTTCGCGCTGGAAGGCCTGGCGCAGGTTGTCGTCGAAGTCAGGGAATTCGCGGCCATCGGGATTGGAACTCTTCAGATCGCGAAGGTAGAGCCACTGGCCGGCGAAGTTGGTGGTGAGCGCGTGCGACCGCTGGTCGGCTAACATCCGCCGCGTTTCGCGCTCAAGCACCGCGGGCTCGTGCAGTTTGCCCTGGATCGCCAGGGTCAACAGTTCGTCGTCGGGAATGCTGGACCATAGGAAAAACGATAGGCGTGAAGCGAGCTCGGTGTCGCTGATCCGATAAGGCTCGCTGGGTGTGGCGTTGGGGGGCGGCGGTTCGAATCGAAAAACAAATTCAGGGTCGGCCAGGATGCGCCGTAACGCGATTTCGATACCGGCTTCAAACGTGCCGCCTTTGTTGCGCTGCTGTTGATAGAAGCTGAGTAACGATTCGATATCGCTGTCGGCTGGCGCTCTTCGAAACGCGCGGCGAACGAGGTTGGCGAGGATCTTGCGCGCGCATGGAATCTCATCGGCGGGCGCGTTGGGGTGACACACAAAAATGCGGCGGCGGCTAGGCGTGTCGCCGGAGCCTGTGGCGTGGTAGGGACCGGTGATGTCGACGCGCGCCAGATGCGGTACGGTGTCGTATCCATACTGCATCCCGATGTTCGGATCGAACGTGCTGGCGCCGGGCCGATGCACGAGATCCTCGTTGGCCGCGTAGCTTTTCTCAAGGAACGCGACGCCGATGGTCTGCGGGCCGGCCTTGGCGTTCAACTTGAATTCCAGATGGATGTCGGGCGTCATCTTCACGCGCTGGATAAGTGGATCCGCGGCTGGATCAGTCGGCGGCGCGGGCATCGCGGAGGCGCCCGGTTTCGCGCGCATGAAAAACATCGGCACAGGGTCCAGCTGGTACAACTTGACGCGCTGGCCGTTGAGAGTGACTTCGAGCTCCTGGCCTTCTGCTCCCTCGCCGAACACCTGGCCAAAGCTGAGCTTCATCAGCGACAGTTTGATAAGGTATTCGCCGTCGAGCGGGAAATTGTGCCGGATGACGGTGCCGCCGCGCGTTCCGAGCGGGAGGCCATCGAGAGTTTCGGTTTGCGAGAGATCGCCGCGGACTGTGTAGGTAATGTCCAGAGGCGCGGTTTCCGGATCGCCCACCGCGAGCCGGCTGACCTTGGCCGCGGCTGATACGTAGCGTTCGAGCAGCGCGGGCGAGACACCGAGGACATCGGCGATGTTGTCGAAGCCGTTGGACGAATCGTCGGCCGGCAGCAGCGTGGCGGCGTCCACGTCCACCGCGAGCAGGTCGCGGATGGCGTTGGCGTACTCGCCGCGATTCATGCGATGCAGCGGCACACGGCCGGGGTTGGGAGTCGCGGCAGCGGCGCGATCGAGCGCGTTCTCTATTGCGGCTGCGAGCCCATCCAACGTGTGACGCTCGGGACGGGGCGCGCCCGCAGGCGGCATCATCCCGGCGCGGAGTTTGCGTACTACCTTCTCCCAAGTCTCCGCATTAGCGCCGACGTGTTGAATATCCAGCTTGTCGAGTTCCAGACCACCGGTCTTCAGCTTAGCGTTGTGACACGTGAGGCAGTACTGATTCAGCACAGCCTGCTGAGCATTCGCCAACATGCTGGCGAACATGACGGTCGCGAGGGCGAGGCCCGGCAGGAGGAATTTGGTCATTGGTTCAGCGAGGGGTTGGACGAGGGGCCGGACAATTTCTTCAGCAGCGCAATGGCTTCGGGCTTGGCCACGGGAGGCCGCACGGCGAGAAAGATTCCTTGGGCGAAGATCAGGGGAGTGCGGCCTTCTTTATCTTTCGCGTCGATCTTCGCGCCGTGATCGGCGAGGATCTGCATGATCGAAATCCAGCCGCGATTGGCCGCGCCATGCATAGCTGTCAGTCCCAGCGAATTGGACGCGTTGACGGGAGCATCGTGCGCCAGACAGAGTTTCACTGCTTCGAGATAATCCGCCTCGCTACGCGTGTAGGTTTGGCCTGGAATCCAATTGATGCCGGAGGCGGCCATGAGCGCGGTGGAACCCTGCGTGGTGGCGATGTTCGGATCTGCGCCGTGCTCCAGCAGCAGCCGCATCACTTCGATGTCGCCGGAAAGTGCCGCGCGCACAAACGGCGTCTCGCCGTCGAAGTTCACCCAGGAGGCGTCGAACTGCATCAGCCCGTGAACCGGAACGGTGTCGGTCTGGAGATTGGGATTGGCGCCTTTCTTGAGCAGAGCCTGGATCAGGTTCAGCGGATCGATGCCGTCGGTGGGAAGATCGCCGTATTTTTCGTGATTGAAGTTGCGCAGATCGATGGCCGCGAAGAGAGGCGCGCGGTGATAATCGTCGGCGGCGTTGGGATCTGCGCCGCGATTGAGCAGCTCGGTGGCGAGCGCGACTTGCCCGTTCAGCAGGGCGATGATGAGCGGCGTCGTATGATTGCCGGACGACTCCTCGATCTTGGCTCCGCGATCCAGCAGCAGCCGCATCATCGGCGCATTGCCATCACGAATCGCGAACAACAGCGGTGTCATGCCGCCGTTGGGAGTTGGCAGGGCACGCTGGCGGATGATTCCGACGCCCGAAGCCGCAGCCGCTCGAGCCGGCACGTACTCGCCTTTGGTGATGGTGACGTTGGTATGAGCATTGATGTCGGCGCCGCGCGCCAGGAGCAGTTGCACCAGATCGGCGTGATTTTCAAGCACCGCCCACATCAGCGCGGTCTGCCCATGCACACTATCCTTGACGTTGATGTTGGCGCCGCGATCGAGAAGCAACTTGACGGCATCCACCTTGCCGGTGCGCGCGGCCGTCATGAGTGCAGTTTCGCCGCCCGGATTAGCGCTGTTCGGATCGACGCCGGCGTCCAGAAGTTTGCCGATTATGGCCGCGTTGCCGTTCATAGCGGCGATCGCGATCGGCGTGACGCCATACCGATTCGCAGCTTTCACGTCCGCGCCGGCTTTGATCAATGCTTCGACGGCGGCGAGATCGTCGTGGCGAACGGCCCAGTGCAAGGCGGTGGTGCCATCGGGATCAGACACGCGCCCGTCGGCGGCCATCGCGTAGCCCGCGCTAAAGCAACACAACAGCCCGACTAACAGGGTCTTCCGGCCCATCGACTTGCCTCCAAGGCGACCTTACACTACGGTAATCTATTGTATTCCATGACACGGAACCTTGTTTCAGCGTTCTTGCTCTCTGCAATCGCGGCGTTATTGGCTCAACAGCCTGCAGGCCCACGGGGCGCCATCGACGGACGGCTGACTTGGTTCGATCGACAGGGCAAAGCGGTTGGCACCATCGGGGAGCCAGGCATCTACCGGACGCTTTCAATTTCGCCCGACGGCAAACGCGTGGCGGTTGAGCGGACGGATTCACAGACGCAGAACAAGGACATCTGGCTGGTGGATGCCGCGAGCGGCGCGTCCACTCGGTTTACCTCGGACCCGGGCTGGGAGGCGTTTCCGACCTGGTCGCCGGATGGCAGCCGCATCGTCTTCACATCCAATCGAGGCGGAGTTTTTGACCTCTACCAAAAGCCAGCGAGCGGCGCGCGCAACGAAGAGGTGTTCTACCAATCGAGCGAAGGGAAGGGGCCGAACAGTTGGTCGCCCGATGGGAAATTTCTGATCTACTACAGCATCGGGCAGCCCACCCATTTGCGGTTGCTGGCTGCCGATGGCGCGCCGGATCGCAAGCCTGTGCCCCTGGTTGGCCCACAGTTCGCGAGCGTCACGGGGCGATTCTCACCGGACGGGCGCTGGATCGCTTACAACTCCAATGAATCCGGCAAGAGTGAGATTTCGGTGCGGCCATTCAACGCGGCAACAGGGATGGCCGGCGATCCGGTGATCGTGACCAGCGGCGGCGGTGGAACGCCGCTTTGGAGCGGAGATGGGAAAGAGCTGTTCTACATCGCTCCCGGCGGAATGGCGACGGCTGTGGAAGTGAGCGCGGGAGGCACGTTCCATACCGGTGCGCCGAAAGCATTGTTCAAGGTGCCGGCAGGATTGCTGTTCTGGGACGTGGCGCCGAATATTTCCGGCGCGGGAACGCGTTTCCTGATGCCGGTGCCCGGCAATTAATTGTTCTAGACTTACGACACTGGAGGAGCAGCATGCGATTAAGAAACGTTCTCACCCTTGTGGCCATTTCTGGCGGCCGTTGGCGTTGGATTCCAGCTCGGCCGATCAAACACGGCGCGCGCCGCCGGCAATCACGTTTTTGAAATCCGCACCTACACGGCAGAGCCCGGAAAACTGGAGGCTTTGCAAGCCCGCTTCCGCGATCACACGGTGGATATCTTCAACAAACACGGGATGACGAGCGTGGGTTACTTTGCGCCCAGCGACGAGCCGCTTTCGAAAAACACATTGATCTACATTCTGGAATTCCCGAGCCGGGACGCGGCCAAGAAATCCTGGGCCGATTTCCGGAACGATCCGGAGTGGCAAAAGGTCCAGAAGGAGTCGGAGGCCAACGGAAAGCTGGTCACCAAGGTGGACTCCGTTTTCGCGGAGCCCACGGATTTCTCGCCCCTGAAGTAAACTAATGGCTCGCGGCGGGGATCGGCGCGCCGTCCAGCACGAACGTTAACAGCTTGGGCAAGCCCGGCGGCGTAGTGGGTGGAGGAAGCGGAGGGAAACCGGCCGACGCCGTGACCTTGCCCGTGCCGCCCATCAGAGAGACGTACTGCTTGCCGTCGAGCATGTAGGTGATCGGCGGGCCCATGCCGCCTTTGAGGCCGGTCTTGAGATCGAGCAGCTTCTCGCCGGTGTCGGCGCGATAAGCCACCAGCCGCCCGTCCGGAATCACCTCCAACACGAGATTGCCGGCGGTGGAAACGGTTCCGCCACCGAGCGCGCCGCCGCCCACCGCATGCCAGCGCTCGGTTTGAGTCGCAGGATCCCAAGCGACCAGAAGATTGCGCTGCCCTTCCGGAGGCGCTGGACCAATAGCCGGAGGAGAAGGTCGCATTTTCGCGGGCGCCTGCGCCGCGGAAGCGCCAGCCGTATCGGCAGTGGCGGGCTGTGTCGTCGGCCGGACGATGCCCAGGTTCTTTTCGCCCGGCTTGTAGACGAAGTTCTCATCGGCGCGATACGCGTTCTGGCCGCCGTTGGAGGTGGGAACATACACGAGGCCAGTGTTCGGATTGAAGGACATGGGCGACCAGTTGTGTCCGCCACCGGGTCCGGGCGTCAACATCACAGCTTCGCCGCCGTAGTGCGCTTCTTCGTTGATGATCGGGCGGCCAGTGACCTCGTCGAGTCCCTTGGCCCAAGTGACCTGCACCCACGGCTGGCCCGAAATGAACTGGCCGGTGACGCGATCGAGCACGTAGTAGAAGCCGTCCTTGTTCGCTTGCATGAGGACCTTGCGCTGACGCCCTTTGATGGTGATGTCGGCCAGCATCAATTGCTGGACGCTGTCGTAATCCCAGGAATCGCCGGGGACCATTTGGAAATACCATTTCATCTCGCCGGTGTCGGGCCGCACGGCGACCACCGAGCAAGCATAGAGATTGTCCTTGCCCTTCGATTTGCGAAGCTGTTCGGGCCAGGGCCCGGCGTTTCCGGTGCCGACGTACAGCAAATCGGCCTCGGGATCGTAGGCCATGCCGTCCCAAACAGTGGCGCCGCCGCCCATCTTCCAGGCTTCGGGCGACCAGGTTGCGGCAGCCTTTTTCATGGCTTCGTTTTCGAAAGGCTTGGTGGGATCGCCTGGCACGGTATAAAACTTCCAGGCAAAATGGCCGGTCTCGGCATCGAAGGCGGAGAAGAATCCGCGCACGGGATATTCGGAACCGCTGACGCCGACAATGACTTTCCCTTTCGCGATGCGCGGCGCCATGGTGATGGTGTAGTTGTCCTGGGGATAAGCGACGCGGGATTCCCATACCGGCTTGCCGGTCTCGGCGTCCAGCGCCTCAAGCCGTCCATCGATAATGGGCGCGATGATGAGGTTCTGGTAAATTGCCAAGCCGCGATTCACGATTCCGCAGCAGATTCGAGGGAACACCGCCTTCTGGTTCACTTCGGGATCCCAGCGCCAGAGCTCTTTGCCGGTGCGCGCGTCGACAGCGAACACCACGCTCCAATTGGTGATCCCGAAAAGAGTGCCGTTCCAGACCAGCGGCGTCGCCTCCTGATTACCGCCTCCTTCGCCGACGTCGTAGGACCACGCCAATCCAAGCCGGCCCACATTCGTGGCGTCGATCTGCTTGAGCGGGCTGTAGCGGGTTTCCCCGGGATTCTGACCGTAGCTCAGCCATTCGTCTCCGCTATGTGCCGCGTTCTTCAGGACGGCGTCGTCCACGCGCGGGGATTGCTGGGCCGCTAAAATCGAAGCCATCAAGATCGTCAACAAGGTCGTCTGCCGCATCTCGATATCATATTGCTTTCAGCGCCAGTCCGGCGGCCACCGAAGTGAATTCATTTCCAGTCCGGATTCGATCGGCGCCAAAGCGTTGTTCAAAAACGCGGCGAACCGCGGGAACAAACGAGGAGCCGCCGGTGAGAAAGACCATATTCACGTCGGCCGCCAGAACGCCGGAACTCGCGAGCAAAGAATCCACGCAGCCTTCAATTGCGGACCCTTCGGCCGCGATCCAGCTTTCAAAGCAGGACCGCTCAGCAACGGCGTCGATTTCGAGGAAGCCATCCGAGAGTTGGAAGCTCGCGGACATTTCGGCCGAAAGATCGCATTTCGTCTTTTGGACAGCCTGGTGCAGGTGATATCCGAGATCCTCGCTAACCAAATGAATCAAGGCCTCGATTTTCCGCGGCTCCAGTGCCTGCGCCTTAACGCTGGCCAGCATGTTCATGGTGTCCTTGGCTTTCAGGAACGAAAGGTGATGCCATCGTTCGAGCTTGGCATAGACCCAGGTCGGGACCGGCAGAGTTTTGTTCATCGAGCGCATTGAAGTACCCAAGCCGAGATAGGGCGAGACCAGATTCCGCACGATCTTCGCGTCGAACGCGTCGCCCGCGATGGCGACACCGGCGTTGCCGAGCAGATCGCTTGCTTGGCGTCCTCGGCGCCGAATGGTGGGACCGACGTGGATCAAGGAAAAATCGCTGGTACCGCCGCCGAAATCTCCAATGAGAATGAGTTCATCCCGTTCGAGCGTGGATTCGTAATAGTGGGCCGCTGCCACAGGCTCCATTTCGAACTCAATCTCCTGGAACCCGGCAAGCTGATAGGCCTTCCTGAGGCGATTTTCGGCGAACTGATTATCTTCCTCGGTCTCGGCGCCGACGAAGCGCACCGGGCGTCCGGCGACGGCCGACGTGATCGGAATTCCGAATTGTTGCTCAGCTTTTTCTCGTAAATCTCGGAGAATTCGCGCGATTAGATCCTCAATTGCGACGCGCCGGCCAAATACCTCGGTGGTTTGGAGAGTGCGGCTGGTCAGGAAAGACTTCAGCGACTGGATGAGCCGGCCAGGGGCTTCTCGGGACAAATAATGCTCGATGCCAGCCGGCCCCGTCCAAGAGACGAGCCTGTTCTTTCCGTCGTCACGGACATTTTCCAGATACAGCAGGGACCGGTACGATTCGGTGGTTGCTCCGAGAAACGGAAACCGCACCAGCTCGAAGGTTGATGAATCGACGCGACGCGCGATCGAGCTGTTCGTGGTCCCGAAATCAATCCCAACCGCACTACGCCTCATGACCCATTCTTGAACTTCGCCGGGTCAGATTCAATCGCTATCCTGACGCTATCCTGAAAGTGATGAGCTTCCTCGACAATCTGGAAAACAATCTGAAGGCGATGGAATCGCGAACGGAACGAGATCCCGAAGCGCTGGCGCGAGAAGCCGCGGCGCGGGAGGCTGCGCGATCGGCCGCGATTGAAATCGCTCCCTACGCCGAAGGTCTGCGCAACGGACCATTCAAGGATGGTCTGCTGACCGCGTGCCGCGACATCGGGCATCGCAGGCGAATTCTCGTGCGGCCAGTCTGGGTAGACTCGACGCTCCGTCTGGAAGCCGGCGACCAAAAACTGGAGCTGCGTCCAACGCCGAGCGGCGTGATGGCGATCTTTTTCGAAGGCGGAGTGGAGCAGGATCGCACGCCGATTGATCTCGGTAGCGATCCTGCCAAAATTGCGGAAAAATGGCTGGGGTAGAGCCAGCCAAACTTAGAAGATCACCTTCAGACTGAACTGCGTCTGACGGGCCACATCGGGGAGGCCGCCACTTCCTACCTGCGAAGTGATCGCCGCGCCCGAGGGCGCGAAGCAGGCCGGGGTGTTACTGAAGGTAGTTGTTGGGCCGCAGTTCGTGCCCGCGTTGATGATCGTCCCGTCCGGGACCGAGAAATTGGGATGGTTGAAGATGTTAAAGATCTCGGCTCTGAACTGGAGGCTCACCCGTTCCGTAATCCTCGTGTTCTTGGTTATGCCGATATCGGTCTCCGCATACCCGGGCCCGACGATCACGTTCCTTCCCAGATTGCCGACCGAGCCGTACGTCGAGGGCGTGAAGCAGTTGATGTTAAACCATTGATTGGGGGACTGGTTCGCATAGAGATTACTATTACATCCGGGTGCGTTGGGTGCGTAGTTCGGGCGCTCGTTGTCGAAGGTGTTCCCCGTAGCCATCTGGTCGCCTTCGCCGACCGAGGTATTAACGCCGGTGTGCCACGATGTAACTCCGCTCAACTGCCAGCCTTCCTTCCACCGGTTGCCTTTGAAGGGGAACATGTAAACGGCGTTGAACGAGATGTTGTGGCGAAGATCGAAGCTGCAGGGGCCTTTGTCTGCATTCCAGTTGTAGGGGTTGGTGATTGCGGACGACACGTTATTGAAACCGAGACCGCCATAAGTGTACGCGCTGTCAATGCAGTGCGACCAGGTGTACGAGAACTGGTAGACCAGATTCGCCGACGCCCGGTGCGTAAGCCCGACCTGCAGCGCGTTGTAACTGGAATAGCTAGTGGTGTCGGTCATATCCTGCGAGCCTAAGGCGGGAACGGGCCGCGGATTCCCGACGCAGGCCCCAGGCGGGGGGTTGAGGGGGCACGGGCTACCAGCGTCGGTCGCTAAGTAGTCCACACCGTTGATGACCGTGGAATTCGGCGAGTTGAAATCGTGGAACGCCAGCAGGTGAACGCCACGCGTTCCCTGATAGCCGACCGTTAGCAGGTTATTCCAGGGAAGTTCATGCTGGATGCTGAGAGTGTATTCCAGCGAATACGGCGTCGTGGGTGTTCCGTAATACGTGCCCGTCGTCTGACTATAGGAGGGTATCCCGCCGCCGACAAAGGGTGTCGGCCAGCCAGAGGGGAAGATTTGGATCTGAGTGTCATATGGCGGGCTGGACACGTAGGCGGACGAGAAAGCGTAGGTCGTGTACGGATCGTGGAAAATCCCGAAACCGGCACGCACAGCGGTCTTGTGGTCGCCGAAAACATCCCACGCCAGGCCTACGCGCGGGTCGAAGTTCCTGTTGGAAGGATTGTTTTGGTAAGCGTTCGGGACGCTCACGAAATTGGGTTGGAAGGGCGGCCCCACGACGTTGGTGAAAAGGTTGTGGGTCTCGACGGGGTTGGTTTCCCAGTCGTAGCGCAGGCCAAAATTGATTGTCAGCCTGCTGTTCACTTTCCAGTCGTCCTGAATATAGGGCTGGACAACATCGTAACGCTCGGACCGATAGCTGTTGGTGCCGCCGTTCGGTGCGCCCTCAAACAGGAATGGATTGCCGGACAGGAAACTTTGATCGCCGCCCAGGAATATGTAGAACCCGTTCCAGAAAACCAGGACATAAGGATCTAGCTGCTGCCGCTGGAACATACCGCCAATTTTTATGGTGTGAGAACCCTTGGTCCAGGTCAGGTCATCCTTTTCAGTGAACTTGTTCTGAAGATACCGGAAAGGGTTCACGAAACCTGCCCCTAGCGGGGTGAGGTTGGGAACGGCTACGTAAGCGTCCTCTCGCGCGGGAGTAAAAATTTGCAGCGCCGCGTGTTCCGCCGGCTGGGATTCCGACGTCCAGGGCCGCGAGAAAGATGCGGTGAACTGGTTGATCAGATTCGGCGAGAATATATGGCGTTCACCCATCGTGAAGAACTGGTTATGGGTGTTGTCATACAGCGGCCAGAGGCCAAGGCCGGCGTTGGTGGTGCGGCTGCCGAAGTCGGCCTCGTAGCGTGCGAAGAACGCGTCTTTGTCGGAAATGTTCCAGTCGATGCGGGCCACACCGAAATCCTCGGGTGTGGTTTGCGCGCCTACAAAGTTATAGATGCCGATGTCGGGATTGCCATTAAACAGTCCTCCGTTGGCCGCCGGGTAGAGAGCCAGCATCGCCAGCGAAGCCGGGCTTACTGTGCACGCCGGGGGGCTGCAGTTGTCCTTGACAAAGTTTCCGGTCGGCACGTAATTCACATAAGTTGTTGCCAGATACTGCCGAATTCCCTCGTAGTTGGCGAAGAAAAAGATCTTGTTCTTCTTGATGGGGCCGCCAATGGTGCCGCCGTACTGGTTTCTGCGGAACTCAGGCACGGAAGAGCCGTCGAAGAAGCCGCGGCTATCGAGGGCGCTGTTGCGGAAGAACTCATAGGCCGAGCCGTGAAATTCGTTGGTGCCCGATTTAGTGACGCCAATGATGGCGCCGCCGTTGCCCGCATACTGCGCACCGTAAGTGCCGGTCAGCGTCTGAAACTCTGCAATGGCGTCGATACCGAGCGTAGTTCCCGTTACGTCGCCGCCAGCGTTGCGCTGCCACCAGTTCAGCATGTCTTCGCCGTCCAGCGTATTGGCGTATCCTTCCGGGCGTGTGCCCGAGATGGAATAAGCATTGGCGACCGAAGTCAGCGCGCTCGATCCGCCCTGCGGATAACTCAGAACGCCGGGCGCGAGTAGAATCAGCTGTTCCCAGTCGCGGCCGTTCAGCGGCAGTTCGCGCATTTGAGTCTGATTGACCAACGACGAGACCGCGGCGGTGGTCGTCTCGACCTGGGCCGCTTCGGCATTCACGCTCACCGTCTCACTCGCCTGTCCGACCGTCATCTGGAAATCCAGCACCGGAGCGGCGCCGACAGTGAGTTGCAGGCCGGTGCGCGCCAAGTTCTGGAATCCGGCCTTGGATATGGTGAGATCGTAAGGACCGATGGGCAGGTCCAGCAACGCGTAGCGGCCCTGTTCATCGGTGCTTGCCGTTTGAGTGGCCGCCGTGGCCGTATTCTTGATGGTGACCGTTGCCCCCGGCACCGCTGCGTTGGATGCGTCTGTTACGCGTCCGGAGATGGATGCTGTGGCAGCCTGTGCGAAAACCCTCGTGGGTATTACAGCAGCGCAGAAACACAGCACGCTGCCAAGAAGCAGAACTGCACGGTTCCGACAACCTTTCATGTGAAGACACCCCTTTTACTTGCGCGTGAAATTTACCCCTGACGGGCAATGTGAATGAACATATCACTACTGATTCGTTATGACTAGAGCGGTCTGGTGATATGGGCGATCAGTCCCATTGATGATGCGATAAAAGCGTAATAAGAGCGTAGAAACGAAGCCTCCGATGGGTCTGGCCGCGGCGGAGAGAGGGAAGGTTGACGCCCTATTTCGGCGTCAAGTGAACCAGCGCGTTGCCGCCCAAAAAGTAAATCGTTCCGTCGGGGGCCTGGTGAATATCGCGAACGCGGAAGCGGCGGTCGCCCAGCAGATGCTCCTCGGCTACCACACGATCACCGTTCAGGACTAAACGCACCAATGCGAGCGCTTCCATGCCGCCGATGAACAGGTTCCCCTTCCATTCGGGGAACTTGTCTCCGGTATAAAACATCATTCCCGATGGCGCGATATCGGGCACCCAGAAATAGGCAGGCTCCTCGACGCCCGGCATGGACGAAGCCCCGGTTCCCACCGGCACGTTCTTTCTTCCATCGGTCCGCTGAAAATCGTATTGCACGCCGTAGGAAACATCCGGCCAGCCGTAATTCTTGCCGGCACGAATGATGTCAATCTCGTCGCCGCCTTGAGGCCCATGATCGGTCACCCACAATTCGCCGGTCGCGGGATTGATGGCGGCGCCTTCGGGGTCGCGCAGTCCATGAGCGAACGTTTCGGGAAGAACAGTGGCTCGGCTGAGCCAGGGATTATCCTTCGGAATGGACCCGTCGCGATTGATTCGCAGCACTCGCCCCGAGAAATTCCGGCCAATGTCGGGATTATCCGTAAAATCGTGCTCCACACCGTCGTATTTCGAATCGTAGAAACGGAACCGATCGGCGCCGGTGACCAGGATGGTTCCATCGCGCGCGAACACAATCCGGCGCTCGGCGCCTTCCACCAGGGTGTGCACGTCTTCCAGGCTTCTTTCATCCTTGCTGAGACGGGCGCGAGCCATGCGCTCCGTGCCAATAGCCATAGTTCGGCGCTCGGCGAGCGACTTGGTCCAGACCTTCTGATAGAAGAACTCGACCGGCCAGATCGCGGGATCTTCTCCGGGCGGCGGTGCGAAATAGGTGAAATAGATCAGCCGGTTGTTCGCAAAATCGGGATCGAGCACGACATCGTGCAATCCCTGCGCGGCCACCACTTTCACGCCGGGCACACCGGCGAGCGGCGCCGAAACGACGCCATCGGGCCTGACGATACGCATGGTGCCGATGCTCTCCGTGACCAGAAAGTTCCCGTCGGGCAGCATCGCTATCGCCCAGGGGCTCGTCAGCCGGTTCGTAATCGTGTCGACTTTTACTTCCGGCGAAGGCTTAGCGGGCTTAGGGGCTCGGGTTTGACCTTCGAACGCCGGCTTCGGTCTCCGCGGCACGTCGCCAGCGAATGGATTGACGGGATCCTGCCCGAACAGAGTTGCGACCGATGCCGCAACTGCGAACGCCCCGATGAGTCTCATGGTTATTGTTTGACCTCGAACAGCTCGATGTTGAGCCCGTTGGGATCCTCGACGAAGATATTGCGGATCGCCGGCGTGAACTGAACGATTTCACCGTGCGCGGACGTCACCGGAACTCCGGCCGCCCGCATGCGCTTCAACAGGCCATCCAGGTCCGTCACGCGCAGCGCGACCGCGGGTGCACCGGGATCGGGAACGCGAAGGTGGAACGGAGTTCGCGGGATGCCCTGGTACTCATAAAACGCCATCAGCGCTTTTGTTCCAGGAACGGTTGCGACCAGTTCGCGGTTCTTGGCGCCCGTCGCGCCGGTCAACTTCAGAATGTCGGGGTCGCTCGAGAATTCCATCTTGCCCTTGAGATCGAAGCCGAGCAGATCGCGCCAGAACTTGATGGTCGATTCCATGTCGGCAACTGTAAGCCCCATGGACGCCCCGAAAACGTTGCCCTCGGCTTGGACTCCCTCGCCGGGCTTGGATTCCACTACTTCGAGGACGTAGCCGTCCGGATCGCGGATCAATAGCCCGCGAACCTTCCCGTTGGCAGTGGGAATCATTGCGGGCTCTCCACCGGTGGTGATTACGGGAACGTTCCCTTTTTTTACTGCCGCGAGCACCGGTTCCAGGTCCTTCACGCGAAGCGCGATCAAGGCCGCGCCAGGATCGGTGTGCTTGGGCTGGCCGGGGTGGCGATCGACGCCCGAGAATTGGGTCAGCTCAAAGCCAAAGCCCGCATTCGGCAAGCGGAGCGTCGCGAGCCGGAGCGAAACGCCCGGGGAATTGGTCAGTGCCGGAACACCGGGATTCGGAAATGGCCGCGGTTCGCCTTTCAGCCCGAACACATCGTTGTAAAACGCGAGCGTCGTTTCCAGATCATTCACCGCGTGGATGTAGTTCAGGATGCCAACCACCGGGACGCCGGTGTTCGGCGCCGGACCGGTCTGCGCGAGCAGGACGGCCGAAAACATCAGTGTCAGGAGGTACAGTTTCACTTTTGGGTCGCCTTTTCCGCGTCTTGTTTTTCTTCGGCGCGAGCTGCGCTGAGCCGATTATGCATCGCATGGTTGCCTTCATGGCATGCGTACTCAAAGATCCGATAGCCGGGTTCGTGGCGGATCGGGAACTCCACCGTCCAGGGCGCGGTGAAGGTCTTGGGATCGTCGATGGTGACTTTGTAATCGATAGTATCGGCATCGACGCGGGTGAAACGCTCCGTCAGCTTCAAATCTTCACTGTAGGGAACGCCGCCGACATCCACCTTGCCGCCGATGAAATTGGTGGTTTCCACCACCAGCGTGTTGCCTTCAAAATGGCCGCGCGGATCGCCCATATAAGACCGCAGACCAGGACTTGCATGCGGACGTCCGTCGAGCGGAATGATGCGCGTCTCGTGGATCATCTCGTAGCGGATCGCCACTATGCCGGGCGCCTGAAAGATTTGCGATCCGTTGCCGTAGATGGAGGGGAAAAACGATCCCGTGACGCCGCGGGTGATGCAGCGGTCATAGGAACTCAAGTCGAGCCATGACGCGGGGCGCATGTTGAAGTAATTCGGTTGTGCGGCGCGGCGCTTCTGGCCTTCGGGAGTGAGCGGAGGAATTTGGCCATTCGGAGGATCGACCACGAGCGATGTCAAACGGGAGGCGTGCTTGGCATACTCGATCCATTGCGCGGGAGCCGCAGCCGCATCCACTCCCGCATCCTGAACGCGAGACCAGAATCCAGTGGTGGGGCGGACACCCGTATCGATCGTAGTTTTCTCCGAGTTCACTACTTTGGCGCGGTCGGCGAACTCCTGCTCGGTCAAGAACCGGCGCGTACCGAACTCGGCAGGCCGCTGCATAGGCACGCCGTTCAGGTCGTCGGTGGTGTAGATGCCCTGCAAATCGGGATCGCCCCACGCAGTTTTCGGTGCTTTTGTCTGACCGAAGGCCAGCGAGCCCGCGCAGAGCCCCACCAGGAACAAAGATTGAAATTTCATCGGCGTCTCCTTACTTTTTGCGAACGTCGCCGTACAGCAACTCTTCAGCAAATTCAACGCACTTGAATTCCGTCAATTGCGCGTTCTTTTCGATATGCCGGTACAACACCAGATTGATCTTCCAGGGACGAGTGAACGTTTGCGGGTCTTCAATGGTGGCTTCGTAGTTCATGTGATCGGCATCGATCAGTTTAAATCGCTCCACGACATGCAGCTGATCGCTGTGAAAGTCACCCGCGCGATCAAACCAGCTGTCTTCGTTGAATCCCGTGTTATCCACCACCAAAGTTTCGCCTTCCCAATGGCCATTCGCGGTGCCCATCCAAGTGTCGACCGACGCTTCGAGCGGCGTCTTCTCCATATTGATGACGCGATTCGCGCTGGCGTATTGGTAGGCCATCAGGATCGCCTGCGGTGTCTGCACGATCTGGAACGGATACGGCATGTAGCTGGCGCGCGGGATGCCCGCCATATAGCACTTTACTTCCGGGTCGTCTTTCCAGCGGTTCTTGAAATTCGCTTCCTTTTGCTTCAAAGCTTCGGGTTTGTATGGAATCTCGCCGCCTTCGACCACTCCCTGGCCGGATGGGATTGCGCCGACCGCGCCTAATTGAAAGAACGGCCCGGCCGCCGCCGGATGATCCTGCAAGTCCCAATTGGCCGTGCTCATGGTTTGCCAGATTCCGCTGAGGTCGGGATGGCCATCGAACGTGCGCGCGGCGGCGAAAACGCTGCCGGTTGCCAGGAACGAGGCTACCAAGAAAACTGAGCACGACCGGGTTCTCATGATCGGCTTATCTTATCGCAATGTTTCGGATTGGGCAGTATTCTTCGCTGCGTTACTCGCGATCAACTGCCGCAGCAAATTGGCCGTGCCTTCGCGCACCGTCGGAGGCCCGCCGGCGTGTCCATGCAAGCCGACGCCCAGCGCCATTTCAACCGGCGTGCGGCCCTTCTTGTCCTTGACGTCCAGTTTGGCGCCTTTTTCGGCGAGATATTTGACGATATCGTCAGATGCCTGCGCGCCATAGTGCAGCGGCGTTTCGCCGAACTCATCGACGACATTGACGTCAGCGCCTGCCGCGATCAACACCTTCACCGACTCCAGCAACTCGGCCTCGGTCGCGTAATCCTTGGTGAAAGCACCGGTGCCGCGACCTAATCCGGCAGCCAGCATGAGCGCGGTGGTGCCGTTCTTCTCTTGCGCGTTGGGATCGGCTCCGTGCTCCAGCAATAGCCGGATTGCCGCTGCGTCGCCGTTCTTGGCTGCGCGCATCAACGGCGTAGTTCCGGTATTCAACGTAGGCTCGCCCGGAGTGTGCGCGCGCTGCAGCGTTGGTGTTTTCAATTTGGCGTTAGGGTCTGCTCCATGCGCCAGCAGCACTTTCATCAGATCTACCGCGCTCAGCTTATCCGTGGATGGGCGCTCGGGCCGGCCGAAAACTTCACCCAGCGTATCGATGTCAACGGCGGCATAGAGCGCGCCCATGCCGGCCGTGTCCGTGATGTTCGGGTCCGCGCCTTTTTCCGTGAGCATCGCGGCCGTGTCGAAGTGGCCGTTGATGATCGCGATCATCAGCGCGGTGCTGCTATCCGGATCGGTGAGATTCACATTTGCCCCCGCGTCCACCAGGGTTCGCGCCGCCTCGAGCGAGCCTTGCCGCGCGGCGTACATCAGCGGTGTCCAACTGCCATGCGGAAGAATCGTGAGCACGCCTTCCAGACCGAAACGGTCTTTGGCGCGCTCTAGCTTGTTTGTGCGCGCGTTCACATCGGCGCCGTGTGCCATCAAGACCTGCTCGGCTTCCGGATGGTTTTCCTCGGCTGCCCACACCAGTGCAGTTTCGCCGTACTGCGCTCCCTTCGCGTTTACTTCCGCGCCATGTTCGATGAGCAGGCGCACGATCTCAGGATTGCCGGTGCGAGCCGCGGTCATCAAAATTGTGTTGCCGTCGGGCAGCTTCGCATTGGCATCGGCGCCCGCGTCTAGCAGCGCCTTGGCCATTGTGGCGTCCCGATTGGTGGCGGCCAGCGAGAGCGGCGTCACGCCGTAGCGATTGGCACTGTTCGGATTCGCGCCCGCGCGAAGCAGCCGCTGCGCGGAGGAAAGATCTTCGTTATAAACGGCCCAAGCGAGAGGCGTGGTTCCGTCGGCGTCAGGAACGTTGACATCGCCGGCCGCCAGCCAAGCGGCGGATACAATCGCGATGGCTAATGTTTTATACCAGAACATCTGTCTTTCCCGTGCTATCGCCAAAGAGCTCCATCGGCTTCCCAAATTTCTCGGCGACATTGAGCCAGAAGTTTCCGACGGGCGTGCGCGTAGGAAGCTCGATGTGCCGATGCCCGGCGCCAACGCCTCCACCGATCGCGATCACAGGCAGCGGGTCCGTAGCGTGAACGTTCGAATCCGCCATTCCAGCGCCGTAGATGATCAGCGAATGATCGAGCAGCGTACCATCGCCCTCTGGCGTGGATCGCAGCTTATCCAGAAACTTCGCATACATTCCGGCATAGTAGCTGTTGATCTTCACGCACTGCGCCATCTTATCCGGCTTGTTCAAATGATGCGAGACCGAGTGATGCTGCTCGGTGACACCAATCTGAGGATAGGTCCGCTGGCTCAACTCGCGCGACATCATAAAAGTGAACACGCGCGTGATGTCGGCGTGATAGGCCACGGCGAGCAGGTCAAACATCAACGCCACGTGTTCGTCGAACGAATCGGGCACGCCGATGGGCGCATCCGGCGCGTCCACCTGAGTCGCGCCGCGAGCTTCCTGTTTCTGGATGCGCCGCTCGATCTCACGCAGATTGTCCAGGTAATCCGTCATGCGTGCGCGGTCGCGCGGGCCCAGGCTTACGCTAAGACTGCTCGCTTCGCCAGCCACCGAATCCAAAATGCTGCGTTCCGTTTGCGTACGCGCCTCCCGCTGGGCGGGCGTTCCCGCCGCGCCGAACAGCCGCTCGAAAACCGCGCGCGGATTAATTTCCATGGGCAGCGGCGTAGAGGGAGTGCTCCAGGAAATCGTGTTCAGATAGGCGCAGCTAAAGCCCGGTGAGCATCCGCCAACGTACCCGGTGAAATCTTCGGTTGCCACTTCGAGCGATGGAAGCGGCGTGTCCTGCCCGATCTGTTGCGCGACAACTTGGTCAATGGTGGTGTTCGCGAGCACGTCCTCAGCTTCGGTGCGCTTCGGCCAAACACCCGTCAGGAATCCGGCGGCGCTCACCGCATGATCGCCGAACTGGCTGCCCGGGTGCGACCGCGTGAGATTGGTCACCACGATCAACGAATCGCGAAATGGTTCCAGCGGTTTCAGAACGGG
Source organism: Bryobacterales bacterium (assembly GCA_963772905.1). GTDB lineage: Bacteria > Acidobacteriota > Terriglobia > Bryobacterales > Bryobacteraceae > Palsa-89. Next base: position 858,448 of record CAVYZD010000005.1, read on the forward strand.
CGTAAACTCAAAGCCCGCTCCCACCGTCTTGGGAGTAAGCTGCTGCATGATGGCGCCGTTCGGAAAATAGACTGCGCCGAATCGCATCTTGGGCTTTGCGGCAGCCTTGGCCATTGGAACGAAGGCGGGGAGCATCGCGTCCAGCAGCGGCAGGGCTACGGCACCGCCCGCACCGCGCAAGATCGTCCTTCGGGACAAAGACTTCTTCGCCAGGAACATGCTTCTAATTTCCTCCCCGATTTTGCGCCGATTGAACCGGAACCGCGGGGCCCTCGCCCGACGCCGTTCGCATTTGAAACGGCGTACTGTGCACTATGCCGAGGATCAACGCTGAAAATCGATAGTTGTCGCGCGATGCATCTCGCAAGATCGCCCGAACCGCCGGCATGTCGCGATAATCCAGGCCTCGGCCGAGCGCGTACGTCAAAAGCTTCTTTGTCATCGTCCCGGCGAACATGTCGGGCCGGCTCACCAGCGCGTTGCGCAACGAAACAACGCCATCGATCTTGGTCCCATCAGAAAGCTCGCCCGACGCGTCGATCGGATTGCCGGAGTCTTTCGCACGCCACGCGCCGATCGCGTTGAAATTCTCCATGGCGAAACCGATGGAATCCATCGCCTTGTGGCAGTTCGCGCACGCAGGATTGGCGCGATGTTCGGCCATCTGTTCGCGCATGGTGCGGGGTCTTTGCCCCTCTTGATTGCCTTTAAGAGGCGGCACATCGGGTGGCGGCGGCGGCACCGGCGTGCCCAAAATGTTTTCGAGAATCCACTTGCCGCGCACCACGGGCGAGGTGCGCTCCGCGTGCGACGTCAATGCCAGAATGCTTCCCTGCCCCAGCAGTCCACGCCGCGCGTCGTCCGTTACCGCGATGCGCCGGAAGCGGCTCCCATAGATGTCAGGGATTCCGTAATGGCGCGCCAGCCGCTCGTTGACGAAGGTATAATCGGCCGTCAGCAAATCCAGCACGCTGCGGTCTTCCTGCACGACGCTTTCAAACAGCAGCTCCGTCTCGCGGCGGAACGATTGCCGCAGGTTGTCGTCGAAATCCGGGAACAGATCGGTGTTCGGCTGCACGTTGCGGAGATTGCGAAGCTGCAGCCATTGCCCGGCAAAGTTGTCCACCAGCGCTTCGGCTTTGGGATCCGCGAGCATGCGGCGCACCTGGCGGTCAAATACGGCAGGGTTCCCGAGCTTGCCTTCACCCGCCAGTTTGAGCAGTTCGTCATCGGGAATGCTGCTCCAGAGGAAAAAGGAAAGCCGCGACGCCAATTCGAAGTCGCTGAGATGATACGTCGTATCGGCCGGCAGTGCCCAGCCGGATCGCGTTCCATGCGGAACAGAAACTTCGGGCTGGCTAAGATTCGCTCCAGCGCCAGCTCGATGCCGCTTTCAAACCCACCGCTCGCGCTTACCGGATTGCATAAAAGGTCAACAACGTGTCGAGATCGGACTTACTGACGGGCTCGCGATAAGCTCGACGGGCGAGAGCGGAAAGGATCTTCGCTGCGCAGGCGTTGTCGCTGGTATGGCATATAAGTATGCGCCGGCGGCTGGGCGTGTCCGTGGGAGGCGCCGGATGAAACGGCCCGGCGATGGTCAGCGACTGCAGATGCGGCGAGCCCGACCAATCGAAATTATCCACCGAGCTCCGAATATAGGGTTGCAGCCGCGCGGGCTCCACGTCATCGGGATCCGCCAGGAACGCGATCGTCACAACGTGCGGACCGGCCTTCACGGGAATCCGCACACGCAGGCGCGCATCCACCGCATCGCCCGTATCGGTCGGCTTCTCAAATAGCGACGCGAGATCGGCCTCGCCGCCCAGGGAGGCCAGATGAATTCGCTTGCCATCCAGTGCGAGTTCCACCTGATGCGGCGATTCGAGGCCCCGCATGATGTTCAAATTCGTGCGATAAAGCTTGGCTTGGAACGCATATTCGCCGTCCAGCGGGAAATTGTATTGCACCTTTGTTCCGCCCACGGTTCCGAGCGGCAAGCCGTTGACGTGCCGGTCCTGCGATAGATCTTGCCGGATGCGCCACGTTTCGCTCCCCGGCGGAATGTTGGGATCGCCCACCGCCAGCGCTCCGATTTTGAGCGCTGCATCTAAATAATGCTCCTGCAACGAGGGCGAGACGCCCAGCGCATCGGAGACATTGTCGAAACCAAACGCGGAATCGTCGGCCGGAAGTAATGAGGCCACGTCGATGTCCAGCGCAAGCAGATCGCGAATCGCGTTCCCATATTCGGCGCGATTGAGTCGATGCAGAATCGGCCGGCCCGCGTACGGTTCGGAAGCTTGGTCGATTTGCGATTCCAGCCAACCGCTCAATGCCTTGTACGTAGCGGCGTCCGGGCGCGGCATTCCGGCCGGCGGCATGGTCCCGGCGCGCAGTTTGAGGATCACCTTCTCCCAGGTCTCGGCCCGGGCCGGAACCTTGCCCAGGTCCATGGCATCCAGCGCGAGCCCGCCGATCTTTAGGCGCTGGTTATGACAGGTGACGCAATACTTATCGAGGGTGGCCCGGTACGAGGGATCGCCGAACCCGCAGGTAGCCGCGACAAGCCCTAAGCCCAGCGCTAAAATCGACCTCTGCATGCTACCAAAAAGTCTACTCCAAGTTGCATGCAAGCGCCGATCTCCGAACCGCAATCAGCAATTCTGATGGCCCGTATCAGGCGCGCCTGATCGACTTGCATGCAATCCACCGGTTACAATTCGATAAGCGGCAGGAAAGGTTGGCAGGTGTTGGGAATCCCGGTTCGATACCTGGTTTTGTGCGCGGTTTCCGTGGCTTGTTTTCCATCCGGCGTGTTTGCGCAGGCCACTCCCGCAGCCGAGCAAGCTGTCATCAATAAGTATTGCGCCACCTGCCATAGCGACAAGCTGCGTACAGGCGGCCTTTCGTTGCAGGCGGCGGACTTAAGCAACGTCGCCGGCAACGCCGAGACCTGGGAAAAGGTAATTCGCAAACTCCGCACCGGCTCCATGCCGCCCCAGGGCGTGCCACATCCCGACGCCGCGGCGGTGAATGAGCTGGCTTCGTTTTTGGAAACGTCCATCGATCGCGCGGCGGCGGCGAACCCCAATCCCGGTCACGCGGCCATGCACCGGCTGAACCGCGCCGAATACGCGAACGCGATTCACGACTTACTGGCCCTAGACGTCGACGCCACGGCACTTCTACCTCCCGACGACGAAAGCAGTGGCTTCGATAACATCGCCGACGTTCTCCGCATGTCGCCCTCGCTGATGGAGCGTTATCTATCGGCGTCGTGGAACATCAGCCGCCAAGCGGTGGGCAACATGAATATCGCACCGGCGACCACAACCTACCGCGTTCGCCCCGACCTCTCGCAGGACCAGCACATCGAGGGGCTTCCGCTCGGGACCCGCGGCGGCATTCTGGTACATCATGACGCTCCCCTCGACGCGGAATACGTGATCAAACTGCGGCTGTGGCGCAATACTTTCGACCTGATGCGCGGGATGGAGGATGCCCATCAGATCGAGATCAGCGTGGACGGAAATCAGGTGCGGCTGGTAACGGCCGGCGGCCACGAAGAGTTTCTGAGGATGACGGCCAATCCCGGCGTGTTCGGCGCCGAGCTCGACAAGCAGCTCACGGTTCGTCTTCCGTTGAAGGCGGGCCCGCACGTGATCGCGGCGTCGACCATTCTGCGCAGCCACGCCGAGAAGGACGACCTGATTAAGCCGTTCCTGCGAACGACCATTGATGGCCTGGACATCATGGGCGATCCTTCCGTGGATCGTCTGACTGTCGAGGGCCCGCTCAATCCGACGGGCCCCGGCCACACGCCATCGCGCGCGAAGATTTTTGTATGCACGCCATCCAGCGCAAAGGACGAACTGCCATGCGCGCGCAAGATCATCACCGCGCTTCTCCGCCACGCTTACCGCAGGCCGCTCAATGACAGCGACCTGGAAACTCCGCTTAGCTTTTACCAGCGACGCCGCAACGCCAACGGTAGTTTCGAAGCCGGAATCGAATCCGCGCTTCAATTTATCTTGTCGAGCCCCGAGTTCCTGTTCCGGTTCGAGCCCGACCCGAAGGAAGTTGCCGTTGATGCCGCGTATCAGCTCAGTGACGTCGCTCTGGCTTCGCGCTTGTCGTTCTTTCTGTGGAGCACCGCGCCGGACGACGAGTTGCTGAACCTGGCCGCGCAGGGGAAACTGCACGAGCACGCGATCCTGGAGCAGCAAGTGCGGCGGATGCTGGCGGACGATCGCGCTGACGCGCTGGTCGACAATTTCGCCGAGCAATGGCTGTTCTTACGCAATCTCAAGAACTCCTCGCCCGATCCGCAGATTTTCCCCGACTTCGACGATAATCTGCGCCAGGCCATGCGGCAGGAGACCAAGCTCTTTTTCCAGAGCATCGTGCGCGAGGACCACAGCGTGATGGATTTGCTGAACGCCGACTATACTTTCGTGAACGAACGCTTGGCGCGCCACTACGGCATCCCGAACGTATACGGCAGCCAGTTCCGCCGGGTCGTGCTCACTTCCGAAGATCGCCGCGGATTGCTCGGTCAGGGCAGCATCCTGACGGTGACCTCCTACCCGAATCGCACCTCGCCAGTGCAGCGCGGCAAATGGATTCTGACCAATCTGCTCGGAATCCCGCCCACTCCACCGCCGCCGAATGTTCCGGCGCTTAAAGAAAACTCCGGCGGCAAGCCGCTGTCGTTGCGCGAGCGGATGGAACAGCACCGCGCCGATGCGGTTTGCGCCGGCTGTCATAAGGTGATGGACCCGATCGGATTCGCGTTGGAAAATTTCGACGCGATCGGACAATGGCGCACCATGGACGACGGCTCGCCGATTGATCCCTCCGGCTCGCTTTACAACGGAACCAAAGTCGACGGGCCGGTGGCGCTGCGCAACATGCTGGCCAGCCATCCCGGCGTGTTCGTCGGAGTCATGACCGAGAAGCTTCTGACCTACGCTCTCGGCCGCGGCGTTCAATATTACGACATGCCCGCGGTTCGCAAGATCGCACAGAGCGCGGGCGCTCACGATTTCCGTTTCTCATCCCTGGTTCTTGGCACGGTGGAAAGCGTACCATTTGAGATGAAGGTTAAGACGGCCGGGGCGATCGCAGACAGTTCTCGTTAAGTGAAAGGTCTAAGATGAAGTTCATCAGTAAAAAACATATTTCCCGCCGAACGTTGTTACGAGGCGCGGGAGCCGCGGTGTCGCTGCCGCTGCTCGATTCGATGATCCCGGCTCAGACTCCGCTCGCCAAGACAGCCGCGAATCCCGAAATCCGGCTGGGCATGTGCTTTATTCCTCACGGCGGGGTGATGGCGAACTGGACGCCCGAGGGCGAGGGCGCGGATTTCAAAATATCCCGAACGCTGACTCCGATCGAGCCTTACAAGGATCAGGTGGTCGTCGTCACGAATCTGGCGCACAAAATGGCGGCGCCGGGTGGACCGGGCGATAATGGCGGCGATCACACGCGATCCCCTGCCGTCTTTCTGAACGGCGTTCACCCCAAGCGTACGGACGGCGCGGACATTCAGGCCGGCGTCACTATCGATCAAATGGCGGCGCAGAAAATCGGGCAGAAAACGCCCCTGCCTTCGCTCGAACTGGCCACCGAAGATTTTAGCGGCCTCGTGGGATCGTGCGACGTGGGATTCAGTTGCGCGTACATGAACACGATCTCCTGGCGCACCCCGACCACGCCGCTTCCGATGGAGATCAATCCGCGCGTGGTGTTCAATCGCCTCTTCGGCGACGGCGCCAATGCGCAGGAACGCATCGAGAGAATCGATGAGCAGCGCAGCATCCTCGACGCCGTCATGGGCCAGGTGAAGCATCTGGAAGGCAATCTCGGCCCGAACGATCGCAATCGCGTAGCCGAGTATCTGGATACGGTTCGCGAAATTGAGCGCCGCATTCAGCTCGCCGAAAAACAGAACGCCAATTCGACGCTGGCGGTGCCCGCATCTCCCACCGGAATTCCGGACGACCATCAGGCACACAGCAAGCTCATGTTCGATCTGATGGCGATCGCCTTCCAAGCCAACATCACGCGCGTTTCGACGTTCATGATGGCTCGCGAAGTGAGTTATCGCACCTTCCCGATGCTCGGCATCTCGGAAGGTTTCCATCCGGCGTCTCATCATCAAAATAATCCGGAGCGCCTGGAAAACCTGACCAAGATCAACACTTATCACGTCGGATTGATGGCGTACTTCCTGGGTAAATTGAAGGCCACGCCCGATGGCGATGGCAATCTGCTGGATCACTCGCTCATTCTGTATGGAAGCGGGATGAGCAACAGCAACGTTCACAACCATGCGCCGCTGCCGGTGTTCGTGGCCGGTGGAGCTGCCGGAAGAATGAAGGGTGGGCGGCATTTGAAATATCCGGAAGGTACGCCCATGGCGAACCTGCTCCTGACCATCCTGGACAAAGCCGGCGTTCCACAGGATCACGTGGGAGACAGCACGGGCCTTTTGACTGAAGTGTGATCGGAGGATCGCGAATGAAGATACTCAGCGGCATTCTTTTGTTGACGGGTCTCGCAGGAGCCGCGTGTAGCGCGAGCCTGAGCGCTGCGAACGCAGTTGAGAATCGCGATGCCGTCAGTTTGCAGGCGCTTCTGAAACAACACGCAGATGTAAATGCCGCGCAACCAGATGGAACCACAGCCCTCCATTGGGCCGCGCATTGGAATGATTCGGACTCCGTCGCACTGCTGCTGCAAGCGGGCGCGAATGCGAAGTCCGTCAATCGTTACGGCGCGACGCCGCTGTCGGAAGCTGCTGCCCTCGGCAATGCCGCGATCATCGAGCAGCTATTGAAGGCCGGCGCTGACCCGAACACTCGCACCACGCCCGATGGCGAAACCGTCCTCATGACATCGGCTCGCGCCGGGAACGCCGCTGCCGTCAAGGCGCTGCTCGATCACGGCGCCGATGTGAACGTGAAGGAAGCTTATCGGAACCAAACCGCGCTGATGTGGGCCGCCGCCGAACGTCACGCTGAAGTAGTGCAGCTGCTGCTCGCGCACGGCGCCGATTGGAAGGTTCAATCGTCGTTCCGCGAAACCAAAATCCCCAAACTGAGCACCGCTTCGTCGATTTCTCCGATCTCCCGCGGTGGTTTGACGGCACTTCTTATTCGCGGCCCGCGAAGGCGACATCGAGACCGCCAAGGTGATGCTCGACGCCGGCGTCGACATCAATCAGACGGACGTGGATGGAACCAGCGGGTTGGTGATTTCGATCATGAACAAGCAGTACACGTTTGCGAAGTTCCTGCTGGATCGTGGGGCAGATCCGAACGTGACCGATGTGAAAGGGCGCGCCGCGCTCTATGCTGCGCTCGATATACGCAACGAGGACTGGTCGGCGTTGCCGCTACGCAAAGAGCAGGACCCAATGCCGAGCCTCGACCTGATCAAGGCCATCCTGGCCCACGGCGCGAATGTGAACGCGAAATTGACTCACAACCTGCCGGGCCGCAGCGGCATGGACTACGGCGATGTCGCTCTCGACGAGGGCTCTACGCCGTTCATGCGCGCCGCGCGCTCGGGCGACGCCACCGCGATGCGGATTCTGCTCCAAGCCGGAGCCGATCCCAAGCTCACCACTAAGGACGGCAACAACGCGCTGCTGTTCGCCGCCGGTATCGGCTATCGCGACAAGCAGACCAAGGGTTCCGACAGCGAGGCGCTCGAAGCGGTGAAATTGTGCATGGATCAGGGGCTCGACATCAATCAGGCCAATGCCAAAGGTGAAACCGTGCTGCACGGCGCAGCGAATCGGGGCTCGGACGTGCTCGTTAAATTCCTGGTGGAACATGGCGCCAAGCTGGATGCCAAATCAAAGCCAGGCTTCACGCCGCTAGATATCGCGATGGGCAAGGACAGCTTCGGCTTGCCGGTGCCCCACGACAGCACAGTGGCATTGATCCGAACTCTTGGCGGCCCGGAAGGCCACAAAGCCAACTAGTGATGCGGGCCACCCTCACCAGGGGCCTGGCGCTACGCTGGGCGTCGCCATTTTGATGTTCACAGCGCCAGCGACACCCTGCCGCGCGCAAGCATTCACCGACCTGAAAAGCGCGCTCGTGGATTACTCCAAAGCGAACCTGGCGCCGCGCAAGGCGTGCGACGATCTAGCCAAATTCAAATCCAAGGACATCGCGCAAATCACCGCTATGGCGATGCCGGCCACCGACGCCGCGCCAGCCTACTGTCTCGTCACCGGCATGCTCTCGCCCGAGATCGCCTTCGAAGTCAGCCTGCCCGCCAAGTGGAACGGACGTTTTTATATGATCGGCAACGGTGGTTTTGCGGGCGACGCGCTCGATAACCCGGGCCGCGTCACGCAGCGCAATGAGGCGTTGAAACTCGGGTTCGCGTTCGCCGGCACCAACACCGGCCACGACGCGCGCAAAGAGCCCGGCGCAACGTTCGTGATGAGCAACCCGCAGAAGGCCATCGACTATGCCTATCGCGCCGTGCATCTCACCGCCAAAACCACCAAGGACATCACGGCGGAATACTACGGCAAACCTGTCTCTCGCTCTTACTGGAATTCCTGTTCAAACGGCGGACGCCAAGGCATGATCGAGGCCGAGCGCTTTCCAGACGACTTCGACGGCGTCATTGCGGACTCGCCCTGGGTGGATCAGACCGGCTTCACGGTTGGCGCCACCTGGAATCAGAAAGCTCTCAGCGCTGCGCCGGTCACGCCCGCCAAGCTGGCTATGGTGGCCGAGAAAGTGATGGCCAAGTGCGATGCCATCGACGGGCTGAAAGACGGCCTCATCGACGATCCGCGAAAGTGCAACTTCGATCCCGCTCGTGACGTACCACTGTGCAGCGCCGGAACGGATGGCCCGGATTGCCTCACCGCAGCACAGGCCGCGGCAATCGCCAAGGTTTACAGCGGCCCGATCAGCAACGGCAAGCCGTTCTTCCCGGGCTTCATGCCGGGCAGCGAAGCCGTGGTATCCGGCCTTTTCGGCGGCGGCGCAGGCAGCGGATGGTTGAACGTGATCGTCACCACCCAGCCGGATCGCAAACCCGCGGATTTCGGCCTCGCGGAAGGTGTCTTGCAGTATCTGGCGCCCAAGCCGCCAAAGCCGGATTACAACTACCAGACCTTCGACTTCGACCGCGACATTCATCTGCTGGACGCCTGGGGCAAACTGGCCGACGCCAAGGACACGGACCTCTCGAAATTCAAGAAGCACGGCGGCAAGCTGATCATGACGTACGGTTGGGCGGACACCATCCTACAGCCCATGATGGGCGTGAATTACTACGAGCAGGCGGTGGCCAAAAACGGTCCGGACACGACGCAGTTCTTCCGTCTGTTCATGGCGCCGGGGATGGGCCACTGCGGCGGTGGCATCGGCCCCGATCGGCACGACGCGATGACCGCGATGATCGATTGGGTGGAAAAAGGGACGGCGCCTGAGTCCATGACCGCGAGCCGCGTGGTGGATAAGCAGGTAGTCCGCACCCGGCCGCTTTGTCCTTATCCTCAAGTGGCGCGTTACTCAGGCCAAGGGAGCATCGACGAGGCGGCCAACTTCCGTTGTATGGCGCCTTAACGGCACCGCACTGTGTAGCGCCCTAACCGCCGGGGGTCGCAACCATGAATGGTTCCAGCGTCAGAGAGAGCTCGAATGGCAGCGTTTCTGGCGGTTCGCAGACATTCGCGGAGCACTGCTGAAATTGAATCTGGCCGGATAGAGTGATGGGTCCGGCGTCGAGCGGAAATTTCAGCAGCACGCTGCCCAGACCCTGGAACTGGCCTTCGTAGGCTGGCAGCTTCTCCAGCGAGAACGACTGCTTTACTACCTTCGGATCGTCGAACGCGACCGAGGTAGTTTCGTAGACGTGCCATTCGGGCTCCAGCGCGAACTTCGCAAAAAAGCCGATCTCCTGCCCTGCAAACGCCCGCGCACTCGAGAGCCCAACTCGGATGGTCAGCGCGCCGCTCTGCATCGTAACCACCGGAGCATTCGCTTCCACCGCCCCGAATTCCTCGAGAACGATCGCAGACCCGGTCACCCGGTGCTGGTAGTTTGGCACGAAATATTTGTGGAGTACGGTGCCGTCGGGAGCCACCAGATACTCCACCGGATGTGGAACGCCATGAGCTCGCAGCCCCGGAGCAATGTTGGTATTCAATATTCCAAAGCTCCGAATTACCGTGCTGCCGGAATCGGATAACAGCGGGAATCCGATGTCGTATTTATCCGCAAAACGGCGCAGAATCTCCGGGGAATCGTAGCTAATGGCAGCGATACGGACACCCGTCTGCTCGAGAAGCGGCCGGGACTGTTCCAACTCGACCAGTTGGGAGCGGCAGTATTGTCACCAATCGGCGCTTCGATGAAAGACTAGAAGCAAACCCTTTGGACCGGCCAGATCGGGGACTGATCTCGCGCCGCCCTTCTGGTCCGGAAGCGTGAACGCTGGGATTCGCTGGCCGGGCTCAGGACCGGTGGCATAGCGATCATTTGTCGCCTGGACGTGTTTGTTGTAAAGATCCGCGGGCATGGGTAATCCGGCTGCTCGGACTCGCCGGAATTCCCGCATAATCGCGGCCTTTTCCTCGATATCGCTCGGGAAATCGTCTGGCATAAACTCACGCGGCTGATCGCACTCTCCCCCACAACTTGTCCGATGCGAGTTTGGCTCCATCGGCCAGCGCACGAAGCTTCAGCCAGCAGAACTCCGGATACACCGGGCCGAATCCCGCAAACGTTCCAAATCCGCAATCGGTGCCGCCGATCACGCGCTCACGTCCCACCAGGTTGGCGTAGCGGATGAGCCTTTGCGAAATCAACTCTGGATGCTCCACAAAGTTAGAACTGGATGCGATGACGCCCGGAATCAGGACCTTGTTCTCGGGAAGCTTTTGACTCGCCCAAATCTCCCACTCATGCTCATGCCGGGGATTGGCCCCCTCCAGCAGCAGCGCCTGTGGTTTGGCCTTGAGGACAACCGGCAGAATCTTGGTGAGCGGCAAATCGTGCGTGTGGGGGCCTTGATAGTTGCCCCAACAAACATGCATGCGGACCCGATCGGCCGGAACATTCGCCAAGGCATGATTCAGCGCTTCCACCTGAACCGCCGCCGCGCGCAAAAATTCATCGTCCGTCATGTCGCGAAATCTGCTGTGCCGCCCCATGGCCAAATCCGGACAATCCACCTGCAACAGCAATCCCGAATTGACGATGGTCTCGTATTCCGATTGCATTGCGTCCGCCAGCGCCTGCATATATGCGGCGTGCGTCGGATAATATTCGTTCGGCTGGAACACGGCGATGGTTCCCGGCGAAACCGCGTTCATGAAACCTTCGGTCGCGTTCACCTGCGCCAGGCCATCCTTCATTCGGGCGATGTCGTCCTTCAGTGGCTGCAGATCCTTTACTTTGATCGCGCCCTTGCAGACCGGCCGCTGGTACTTGGCGGACGCCCCTGCGGAAACCAACTGATCGCGGTAGCCTGGAAAATCTTCGAGATCCTGGGGCGTGGGGCGCGCCGAATCGCCCTCGAATCCGGTGAGCCGATGGCGGATGTAGGTGGCATAGCTGATCTTGCCCATCTCGCCGTCGCTCACCACATCCACGCCGCTCTCCACCTGCTTCCGCAGCGCGTCCAGCACTCCCGACCGGATCACCTGGTCGAATTTTGCGGGGTCGTATTTCTCCCCGCGATCTTGCATGAAAAGGTAATCGACAACCTCCTGCGGCCGGGGCAGGCTGCCGACATGGGTAGTCAGGATGCGATCAGTACTTAGCTTCATATAAAGGTCTCTTCTACAGCATACTGAGTGTGCCGCGTTTGCTCCAAGTGCCGCCGCGTCGCCCCCAAAATCAGATCGCCAGGATCACTTGGCGTGATAATGGTTCCCAACTTGAGTGAACCGCGTGACAATGTTAATTGGAGCGTTTCCCTCTGGAGAATTGCAGTGAAGATCACAACTTTTGGCGGCCTGGCCATGGCGCTGGTGCTCGCCGCCCCCGTCGTTCCCGCTTTTGCCCACCATTCGTTCGCAGCCGAATTTGACGGCACCAAACAGATCAGCCTCACCGGCGTCGTCACGAAGGTGGACTGGGTGAATCCCCACGCCTATATTTACGTAGACGTGAAGGGCGACGACGGCACGGTGGTGAACTGGGCCCTCGAGACCGGTGCTCCGAACATGCTTTATCGCCAGGGCTGGCGCAAGGATGATCTCAAGGTCGGAGACATGGTAACTTTCGAGGCTTTCTTGGCCAAGGATGGATCGCACACCGCCGCAGCCCGCCAAGTCAAATTGCCCGACGGGCGCAAGGTCTTCGCCGGCACGCCCAGCAGCACTCCGAATCAGAAATAAAGCAGTGGGACTAGCACGAATTCTGGGACTGGCCGCTCGGTCGCGACCTTCGGCACCCTCCAGCAGCGCTCGATCGATTCGCAGGCTAGTCTCTCTTTGTCACACCTTGTTGTCGGAACGGGCTGGTGTTGCCGGGGCCCATCTGGCGACCGAGGCCCTCGGGATCTATCAATCGCTCGACCCGCCGCGCCGCCGGGCCTTTCTCGATATTCTGAACCGCGACTTCTCTCCCAACCCGGACGAAGTCGGCCGTGCCGCCGATGCCTATCGCGGCGATCCTTCTCCGAATAACCTTCTCCATTTGCAGCGTGTGGTGGAACCTCCCCGGCAGGAGCTGTTTCGCCGCTTGAACCTGGCGTCCGATGGCACGCGCGCGTTGGTCCAGATGCGGAGCCATGTGCTGCGTGAGATCGATGAGGGCGCCGACCTGGAAACGCTCGCCGCCGATCTCGGCCATTTGCTGACCTCCTGGTTCAACCGCGGCTTCCTCACGCTGCAACGAATCGACTGGCGTTCCCCCGCGGCTGTGCTTCAGAAGTTGATCGACTATGAGGCCGTGCATCAGATCCAGGGATGGCACGACCTTCGTCGCCGCCTGGAAGCGGACCGCCGCTGCTATGCGTTCTTTCATTCAGCCATGGCCGATGAGCCGCTGATCTTCATTGAAGTGGCGTTGACGCGCGGCACGAGCGATCGCGTGCAACCCTTGCTCGATCCTGACTCGCCTGTGAACGACCCCGAAGACGCCGATAACGCGATTTTTTACTCCATTACCAACTGCCAGGAAGGGCTGCGCGGAGTGCCCTTCGGCAGCCTGTTGATCAAGCAAGTAGTGGAGGATCTCAAAAAGAACTTGCCTCGCATTCGCACGTTCGCGACCCTCTCACCGATTCCCGGTTTTCGCAAGTGGCTAGCCGGCGCGCGAAGCGATCTTGACCTGGCAAAATTAGACTTACCGATGCGTCGGCTTCTGGTCCCGTTGTGCGCCCACTATTTCTTGAATGCAAAGCGCGGGGATGAGCCGCTGGATCCGGTGGCTCGCTTTCATTTGAAGAATGGCGCGCGGCTCGATAGAATCAATTGGCTTGCCGACACGTCGGCCGCCGGCATGAGGCAGTCCGCGGGGCTGATGGCAAATTATGTTTACGACATCGCGGACCTGGAGCGAAATCACGAATCGTATGCGCGATCGGGGCAAGTTGTTTGCTCGCGCCGCGTGCAAGCCCTAGCTAAACAAGCGCTTCCGCCGAATCAGTCAAGCTGATGATAACTATAAGGTTTTCGCTATCGACTTTCCTGGAGGCACCGGTCATGCTTCTGGATGGAATTTAGGACTACTGGAGATAAACAATGAAGTACAACGTATCGGGAATCCACCATATCACCGCGTGTGCTGGCGGAGCCCAACAGGACATCGATTTTTTCACGCAGATCGTCGGTCTACGGATGGTGAAGCAGACAGTCCTGATGGACGGGACCATTCCGATCTATCATCTGTACTACGCAAACGCGAAGGCCGAGCCGGGTTCGGTGATGACCACCTTCCCCTACGGGAGCAAGGCGGGCGTCCAGGGATCGGGCCAGATTCGTGCGACGGCCTATTCGGCGCCCAAAGGCTCGCTGCCGTTTTGGAAAGAGCACTTCGATAAGCACAAGATCCATCACGGCGGCATTCAGGAGCGGTTCGGCCAGAAGTATATTCGCTTCCAGCATCCCGCCGGGCTCGCGTTCGAGATCATTGAAGATGCCGATGACAAACGCGAAGGCTGGGTCACCGAAGAGATCGCCAAGTCGGAAGCCGTCCACGGCTTCCATGGCACGGTGCTTTCCATGCGCGAGGTGGCGCAAAGTGAGGTGTTCTTCAAGGAAGCACTGGGCTTCCGCAAGACCGGCCACGAAGGCAAGTTCCATCGCTTCGAAGTTGGCACGGGGGGCCCGGGAAAGACCTTGATCTTCGAGCATGACCCCGACCGGCCGGCCGGAAGCTGGGGCTTCGGCGCCGGCACCGTACACCACGTCGCCCTCGCAGTCGCCAGCCACGATGAGCTCGCCGAGCAGAAAGCGATCTATGAGGAGCTTGGATACACCGACGCCTCCGATATCAAGGACCGCTACTACTTCTATTCGATGTACGTCCGCTCCCCCGGCGGCATTCTCGTCGAGTGTGCCTGCAGCCAGGCGGGCGGCTTCTACCGCGACGAGGACGAAGCGCATCTGGGTGGCAAGCTCCATCTTCCGCCGTGGTGGGAACACCGGACCCAAGAAATGCTAGCGCAGTTGGAACCGATTCAGGCTCCCGAGTCGTCGCGCACGGTGCGAGCCTAGAGGCGGGCCGTTGAGAACTTTCACGCTCGCAAATGTTCTCTGTCTGGCGGCGGGACTCTGTGGGGTCCCGCAACTAGCGCCGGCGCAATTCGGGAACATAGTCAGAGACAACAAACCCGCGCCTTTCAAGCGCACATCGGACGGCAAGCCGGATCTCAGCGGCCTGTGGCTGGCCGACACCCTCGCACCATTTGACGTGGAGGATCACGAAGCAGTCTACGGAATCCCGGCCGGAAAGGGCGTGGTCGTGGATCCGCCCGACCATAAAATTCCCTATCAGCCTTGGGCTCTGGCGAAACGCACCGAGCTATTCAAGGACGCTTCCAACGACCCTCAGGCCCACTGCCATTTGCCCGGCGTGCCACGCGCCGTCTACACCCCGTTTCCCTGGCAGGTCGTCCAAAAGCCGGGCCTTGTGGTTTTCTTGTATGAGTATCCGCACGCGATTCGGATTATTCACACCGACGGATCACACCAACACCCCACCGGCCGCGACATCCTCGATACCTGGATGGGCGATTCGGTCGGCCATTGGGAAGGCGACACTCTCGTGGTGGACGTCAACGGATTGAACGACCAGACGTGGCTCGACATGGCGGCCAATTTCCATAGCAATCAGTTGCACGTGGTCGAGCGCTACACCCTGATCAACCCGCGAACCATCCAATACGAAGCCACTCTCGACGACCCCAAAGTCTATACGCGGCCGTGGAAAATGCAATTCTACATTCGCGCACAAGAAGCGGGAAAAGACATCATGGAATTCGAGTGCAACGAAGGTGAACGGGACCTCCAGCACTACGTCAAATGAGCGATCACGCTGTGCGTTCTTTTACCGGCTCAATCGGCCGAGAACTGGCCGAGATCACGCTGTAAACGCGCGGTGCGCGCCGGTAGATGAGCGGCGAATATTGCACAATGCGCCACAAGTTCGGCCTGCTGATGCCCACGGCGGCGCATAGAGACTCCAGGCACCCGAACCTCAGTTCATTCCCGTTACGCTTCAGTATTCGGCATACCTTGGCCTCAGCGCCGCGCAAAGGTTTGACGCTGCCGCTTGAACCAACCCACTCCACCAATCCATCGCTGCCCCGGCCGCTGACCCGGCAGAATGGCGCTTGCCGGCAGAAAGCATGCAACGCATCGCGCGGGATCGGCGTCGGACGTTTTCGAGGCAATCGTGCGGTCGCTCGTTGAATATCGGCAACACGCACGGAACCGGCGAACTGAAGGATCTTCTTCACGCATCTCACCACCGGGTTGCGGGGAACCGACGCCAGCCAGAACCATTGCCTGCGCGCATCCAACCAACGGAGGTCGGCTCGCGTTTCCAAGACTTGACGAACCAGAACTCGATCGGTCGCGCTACGGCATTCCGGCGCGATGCCGCTGCATATCTCTTCGACGGTCTGGACTCCATAGCGGCTGCTCGATCGCTGCGCCGCTTTGAGAATCGTACGGACCATGCCGGCGCGGCCCACAACAAACAGCTTCCCGCCAGTTTCCTCCAGTGCGAACTTGGGAGCCCGTCCGAATGCCCCAGCCGTATTCCAAAGGGCCCGCATTCCGAAACGGTGTCTGGTGTACTCGCGCTCTTGCAGCTCGGCTTCAATGTCTTCCGCCGCCCGGTTCCGCCGCCGATGCACGTACGCCAGCGCCTCGCCAAGAGTGGAGCTCAGCTCGCAGGTTCGAATCTGCTCGATGGCCCGGTCATAGACCTGGCGGGCACGCTCCCGCGTTATCCCGAATATGTCGCCGGCCTCCGCGAGCAAACAGCCGCCTTGGCCATCCCAGCCGAGCACGCGCTGCACTATCTCACGATCGCGGCTCTGCGGCACATGGATCTCCAGCACCCGGATCAGCTCATCCTCCAACGGCAATTGCCTCGATGGCATCCTCGTGAGCACGCCTCATGTTAGGGGGCTACCTGTAACGCGTCAATGCGTTCGTGCGGATATACCTGTTCATGTCTTTTGATACCCAATCACGCCATCACGAAACGTGATACTAAGGATTCGGAGCGCTCTATCGACCGGGGGCAGCAGCGGACGGTATCCTTTGGATGGAATCCATCTAACATATGAAGCGTAGCGAACACCGTATTTTGACGACCCACGTCGGAAGTCTTGTGCGGCCCAAGGAAGCTCCGCGATCTCGTCTCACCCGGGGAGGAGCCCAAGGACCTGGCGCAGTACAACACCGTACTTTGCCGCGAGACCTTGGAGGTCGTTCGCAAGCAAGCTGAGGTCGGAATCGACATCGTCAGCGACGGCGAATATGGAAAGCAAAGCTGGGCGAACTATATCCTGAAGCGCATCAGCGGCTTCGAAACCCGGCCTGACCAATTGCGTCCGGTGGTTTGGCTTGGCCGCGACCGGGAGCGATTTGCCGAGGCCATCTTCCAGGAGTTTCCCCGGCTTGCCGCCGGGACCATCACCGAAGCCTGCGTCGGGCCGATCCGCTACGTAGATCACGCGCCGCTCGATCGCGCGCTCGCGAACTTCAAAGCGGCTTTGAGCCAGGTCAAAGTGGAAGAAGCATTCTTTACCGCCGTGGCCCCGGCCAGCACGGCTTACGACGGCGTCAACGAATACTATCCGAACGAGCACGATTACGTTTACGCCATCGCGGATGCGCTCCGCGAAGAATATCGCGCCATTCACGCTGCGGGTCTGGTTCTTCAAGTGGACGATGCCGTGCTGGCCAACATGTACGACCATCTGGTTCAGCAGAGTCCCGAAAAATATCGCGAGTGGGCCAATCTGCGCATTGAAGCGCTGAACCACGCGCTCGAAGGGATTCCGGAGGACCGCATCCGATATCATGTGTGCTTCGGAAGCTGGCACGTACCGCACGTCGCCGACGCGCCGCTGGAAGAAATCGTGGATTTGATTCTCAAGGTGCGCGCCGGAGCTTATTCCATCGAAGCGGCGAACGTCCGGCACGAACATGAGTGGCGAGTGTGGGAAAACAAGAAACTGCCCGCGGGCAAAATCCTCATTCCAGGAATCATCAGCCACCACACCGTTACGGTGGAGCATCCCCAATTGGTTGCCGACCGGATCGTGCGTTATGCGGGTTTGGTGGGACGCGAGAATGTGATCGCAGGCAGCGACTGCGGATTTGCGCAAGCTGAGTTCCTCCAGCGCGTCCACCCGACCGTCATGTGGGCGAAATTCGAGAGCCTGGCGGAAGGTGCGCGCCTGGCTAGTAAGAAGTTGTGGTGATTCAACTATGTATTACTCAGTTCCACGGTTGCCGCTGCTCTTCGTCGTCTGCGGGAGCATCGGCCAGTTCGCTTATGGCGCCCAAAGCCCCGTAGCGGACGCGGCGATGAACGGCGATCGCGCCGCCGTGCAAACGCTGCTGCAGAAGAAAGCTGATGTCAACGCGCCGCAAACCGATGGCGCCACGGCCATCGAGTGGGCGGCTTACCGCGACGATCTCGAACTTGCCGATCTCCTGATCGCGGGCGGCGCGAACCCTAAGATTCCAAATCGTGAGGGCGCCACGGCCCTGCAACTGGCCTCGGTGCGTGGCAGCGCTCGGATGATTGCGAAGCTCCTCAACGCCGGAGCGAACGTGAACGAGCGCGGAGTGAACGGCGAGACGCCGCTGATGTTCGCCGCCAGGAATGGCAATCTCGACGCGCTAAATGTTTTGCTCAAGCGTGGCGCCGAGGTAAACGCAAAGGAAACGCTGCGCGGCACCACCGCTTTAATGTGGGCCGTGGAGCAGAAACATACCGGCGCGCTGCGGCTGTTGATTGAGCACGGCGCCGACGTCGGTGTGGCGTCCGGCCCGGATTCAAAAGGCGGCACAGCGTACCTTGCGCCGAACATTGAGCAACGGGCCCAGCAGGAAGATTTCATCCGCGAGCGGCGAAAGATTCCCGCGCCTGGAGCCGCGCTATCGGCTTCCGATGCCGCCGCGGCAGCCGCTGCCTTCGGCGTCGTCAAGAATAGCAAGGGCGGCGGATTGACGCCGCTGGTGCTGGCGGCCCGCCAAGATTGCTTCGAATGTGCCGAGATCCTAGTAGGAGCGCACGCTGTCGTAAATCAAACCACTCGATACGGATGGACGCCGCTGCTGACCGCCGTTCAAAACCGCCACTACAAGCTTGCGGCTTATCTTTTGGATCATGGCGCCAACCCGAATATTGCGAACAATGGCGGCTGGACGCCGCTCTACATCGCGATCGACAACCGCAACATCGAGGGCGGCGATTATCCGGTGCGGCAACCCGACATGGATCATTTGGACTTGATCAAGCTGCTCCTCAGCCACGGCGCGAACGTCAACGCGAGAATCTGCGGCGTGGAGTCGACACCCAAGCGATGCAAAGGCGACAGCACGGAAACGCGAACCATTTTCACCATGCAGTGGCTGTATGAAGACGGCGCTACACCGTTCCTGCGCGCCGCGCAGTCGGGCGATGTGGCGGTGATGAAGCTGCTGCTCGATCACGGCGCCAACCCCAAGATTGCAACATCCAATGGAGATACGGCTCTCATGGTCGCGGCCGGCATCGGCTGGGTGGAAGGCGTCACGTACGAATGGTCGGAAGCCGACAATCTCGAGGCCGTCAAGATGTGCCTCGATCTGGGCATCGACCCCAACATCGCGGACCTCGATGGGCGCACAGCTCTGCACGGCGCGGCTCACAAGGGCCGCAATGACGTGATTCGCCTTCTGGTGGATCATGGCGCCAAGCTGGACGCCCGCGATAAGGGCAGCCGCGATACCTTCACCGGATCGCTTCAAGGCCATACCTGGGAGCCGATCGATTACGCACGCGGTTTAGTTCGTGTCGGCGTTCAATCCGCACTGCCGCACCCCGACACCGAGGCGTTCATAAAGATGCTGATGGAAGAGCACGGCATTCCCGTTCCACCGCCGACCAATGCTTCCATCTGTGTCACCGATGTTTGCAAAGGGCCGGCACAGTAGCACCGCGCTGTCGATAGCGAACCTCGCCACGATCCTGGACAGAGTGACCTCATTCGTCTTGATTTCGAGTATCACAGTTCAATAGGCGAATGCATGCACTGCAGGCCCTGTGTGGCGCAACCCCGCGACCCAGTCCAGGGTCGAGAAATGCCCGTTATGGTCACTCCAGGGTCACTGGGCCTTATTTGACACCGCTGGCTCCCTGACGATAGACTGTTCGCGTGCATGCAATCGCGGCTTAAAATGCATGCAGAGCGATAAGGCTCGATGAAGCGGCGGAACATGACGAATATCGATCTTCGACTTCTTACGATAGTCAACGAACTCAATAAAACACGCAGTGTCTCGCAGGCCGCCGAAAATTTGGAGTTGAGCCAGTCAGCCGTCAGCATGAGCCTTGCCAGGCTACGGAAGCATTTCAAAGATCCGCTCTTCGTTCGGACCCCGGACGGCATGGAGCCCACGCCGCAAATGAGCGAGTTAATCGAGCTGTTGGAGAAAGCGGAAGGATTGCTCGAGACCGCGCTCGTGCACCGCGTTGCTTTTCACCCCTCCACATCGGACCGCTCATTCCGCCTCGCCGCTACCGACATCACCCGAGTCACCATATTGCCGGCGCTCATGAAGCGCTTGCATGCGACAGCTCGCGGGCGTCGGAATCGAACTCCAGGACATATCGGAAGAGACTCCCCGGCTTCTGCACGGCGGACGTCTGGATTTCGCCGTCGGGTACATGCCTTCCACCGGCTCAGGGTTTTGCCAGCAGAGGCTGTTCAAGGACCGATTCGTTTGCGCCGTACGGGCGAATCATTCACGAATCGAGAACACAGTCACTTTAGAGCAATTTGAGAAGGAACCCCACGTCGTGCTCACCATGCCGGGCAGCGGCATCGAGGTGGTGGAGAAGGCGCTGGAGGCCAACCGGATCCATCGCAAAGTGCGCTTACGCCTGCCGGGATGCTTCGGGATATCGAGCATGATCACGGGAGCCGATTGCCTGGCCATCGTTCCCGAACAACTGGGGAAACTGATCGCCAGCGCCGGGCGTATCAAGCTTCTGCCGCTTCCTTTCGCTTTGCCTCCGTATTATGTGATGCAGCATTGGCATGAACGTTATACGCACGACCCGGCGAGCAAGTGGCTGCGCGCGGTAATCGCCGAACTGTTTCTGGATAAGGGTTTACCGGCCGGCGATATGGAAGCCGCCGCGAGCGCGCATGAGTAGAAAGAAAGTAACGGGAAGAATCACCGGGCCAAAAATCACAGAGAGTGATACCTTGGGTCAACTGAACATGATCGACATGAGCTGCGATGAAGAGTATTCTTGCACTTCGGGGTTTGAATTGAACGTAAATCGGGACTGGAGAAATTAGAGTGGGTAACGAATCTTTGCAGGACTTACTGCAAGCCGCGGGAAACCCGGCGACCATGCTCCGCAATTCAAAAGTGGGAGCATACGTCTATCCGGTGGTTCCCTCTGAGTACACCAACTGGCGCGATGAACAACGCGCCTGGCGGGAGACCTGCGTCCTTTTCGACCAGTCTCATCACATGGTGGAGCAATATGTGGAGGGACCCGACGCTCTCAAGCTGCTCTCGCATCTTGGGACCAATAGTTTTGCCAGTTTCCCCACCAACAAAGCCAAGCAGTTCGCTCCCTGCAGCTACGACGGTTATGTGATCGGCGACGGCATTCTGTTTCATCCCGAGGAGAACAAGTTCACCTTCGTCGGACGCGCTCCAGCCGCGAATTGGATACAATTTCACGCCGAGACTGGCGGGTACAACGTTACCACTGAGAAAGACGACCGATCACCCTCGCGCCCAGGCGGGAAACCGGTGGTTCGAAAGCACTACCGCTATCAGATTCAAGGTCCGAAAGCACAGCAAGTGATCGAGAGACTCAACGGCGGTCCCTACCCGGACATCAAGTTCTTCAACGTGGGGGTCATCAACATCGCCGGACGCACGGTCGCCGCGTTGCGCCATGGGATGGCGGGCGCGCCAGGGCTGGAAGTCTGGGGGCCGTACGAAGAAGGCGAGGAGATTCGAGCCGCGATCATCGAGGCCGGCAAGGACTTTGGGTTGGCGCTGGTTGGAGCGAGGGCTTACTCCACCAATGCCCTCGAGTCCGGCTGGATTCCGTCTCCTCTTCCGGCGGTTTACAGCGGTGAGAAGATGAAGGCCTACCAGAAGTGGCTGCCTGCCTCAAGCTACGAAGGCAAGGGCGGATCGCTCGGTGGGAGCTTTTATTCCGACAACATCGAAGACTACTACGTGACTCCCTACGAACTCGGTTACGGGCCGTTCGTCAAGTTCGATCACGATTTCATTGGAGCCGAGGCGCTGAAGAAGGTCGCCGGCAAGCCGCATCGCAGAAAGGTGACCTACGCCTGGAACAAAGAGGACCTGGGCAAGGTGTTCCTTTCGATGTTCGAGCGGGATAACTACAAGTACGTCGATTTCCCGAATGCGAATTATACCTCGGCGACATATGACAAGGTGATGCATGGCGGAAAGCTCGTCGGCCTGTCGATGTTCAGCGGCTACAGTTTCAATGAGCGCACCATGTTGTCGCTCGGCATTGCCGACCCCGATATCGAGTTTGGACACGAGGTAACGCTGGTGTGGGGCGAAGAGGGCGGCGGGTCCGAGAAGACCACGGTGGAACGCCACAAGCAGACCAGAATCCGGGCTGTGGTCAGTCCCGCTCCTTATTCGGAAGTGGTTCGCACTACCTACGCCGAGGGCTGGCGTTCCCATCAGCAAACCGCTCAGAAGGTGTAGTCGAAATCTCCGAAGCTGATTCCGTGCGAAGGCTTATGGAGCAGGACCAAAGCCCTCAGCTGTTAACCGCTGTAAGAATGACGAAACGGCAGACCAAGACGCCGAGAACGTCGGAGGAGCGCTGGAATCGGCTCCAACGTGAATTCCTGCGAGCGGTCTCGATCGAATACCCCAATCCAGGGCGAAAAGGGTGTCCCGGGACGGAGGCTTTGCGGGACCTCGCGGCGTGCATCATGCCCCAGGATTTGCGGGGGAATCCCCGCTGGAAGCATGCCATCCAATGCGGTCCCTGCTACGCGGAGTACATCGCTCTTAGAGACGTCCGCGCAGCAGGTCGAGCGCCGGTTCGCAGCAGTAATTTCGGCTAGCTAGAACAACAGCTTTAGAGCAAACTGGATCTGCCGTGAAGAAGTTGTGGTGTATGTGATCTGCCCGAACGTCGAGTTGGGGATGCCGGTACCGCCCGGACCCTGCGAGAAGGCGATTCCGTTAGGCAACCCGAAATTCGGATGGTTGGCAATGTTAAAGAATTCCGCGCGGAACTGAAGGCGGTAGTTTTCGTGAATCCGAGTGTCCTTCAGTATTGCCATGTCCAGATCTACTAGACCGGGGCCCGACAGATAGTCTCTCTGAAGATCGCCGAGCGTACCTACCGCCGGCACCGAAAAGGCCGCCGGATTGGCGTAACCGTTGACGCTACCGATAATGGGGTTGACGCCCGAAATGATGTTGGGCCGCTCTTCGGCGCTGTTTCCGTTTCCGGCTTGATCAAAGTTAAGAATTACGTTCCATGGCGCACCGCTCGAGTACGTAAAGTTGCCGCTCAGTTGCCACCCCTCTACCAGCGCGTTGCCTTTAAAGGGAAATGAGTAGACGCTGCTTAACTTCACAAATTGCGACCGGTCAAACTGGCAGCGCCCTTCGTCGTAGTTGCCGGCCAGCGGATTAGTCCAGGGCGCACCGCCCTCGAGGCCGGAGGTGCCGGAAGTGTTGTCTATGCATTTAGACCAGGTGTAGGAAAGCTGGCCTTGTATGTTGTGCGAGAAGCGCCGGTTCAGGCCAACCTGCAGAGAGTTATAATGCGAATCCCCCACCGGAGCCTCGCTGCTGAGAGCGCCGAGAGCGGGATTCTCACGCGGGTTACTGACGATTGCACCAGTCGGCGATAAAGAGCCGAAATACGGGACGCCGTTCACGTAGTCAGGCACTACCGGATTGATGTCGCGGCCTTCATACAAGTGCAGGCCCCGCGAGCCAACGTAGCCCACCGTCAAAGTAGTGTTTTCAAACAATTCGCGTTGGATGTTGATGTTCCACTGGTACATATGCGGCGAATTGTTGATGTTGTAATCGATGCCAACGATCTCGGATGGAGTTGAGTAGCCGGTCGCGAACGGGTTCGGGAACGGGGGAAAGAACTCGAAGGCCAGCTCGTACGGCTTATTGAAGTAATAACCGGAAGCGTAGGTGCGGGCGCGAATGGGATCGTAGAAAATTCCGGCGCCTATGCGAATCGAGGTCTTGTGATCTTTAAACGGGTCAAACGCCAAGCCGATTCGCGGATCCCAGTTCTTGGTCGAGGGGTTTGACGCGAAAACGTGTTTAACAGGAACGAAGGTTCCAAACGGAGGATTGAGTATGGCATTGAGTGGTTGCAGGTTGGTAGTAGGATTGGTGACGAACTCATACCGGACACCGAAGTTGACCGTCAACCTGGAAGTCGCCTTCCACTCATCCTGAGCGTATCCGTCAACTTCAATTTCGCGGAAGTCGCGAGTGGAGTCCGTATAGGGGGGGATGGGTCCAATAAAGAGGAGCGGGTGCCCTTCGAGAAAGTTTGGGATGCTGGTAAAGGTATAGGATCCGCCCCACCATCCGTCTTGCGTGAAGTTGCTCTGCACCCGGCTGAATAATCCGCCAAACTTGAAGCTGTGAGACCCCTTGTTCCAGATCACGTCGTCGGCCACAGGGAATTTGTTTTGCACTTGGCTCAGCGGAGCGAAAATGCTGGTGCCGAGCAGGGAAAGGCCCGTGACGCTGACCCCGCCGTTTTGATGCCCGGTGTAGAAATTCAGCGCGGGCTCTGGATCTAAATTAACTTGATTGTCGGCCTCGTTGGTTCGCGTGAAGCTGAAGCGGGCCAGGTTCACCAGGCTTGGGGTAATCAACCGGCGCCACTCCACTGTTGCGAAGTGGTTGCCCGTTATGCCCCGTTCCGGCCAGCGGGGCGGTAGAGGCGAACCAAGGAACGGTAAAACGGTGCTGGCGCTGTCGCGCACGTAGCGCACAAAGAACGAATTCTTGTCGTCCATCGTGTAATCGACACGCGTCAAAAGGTAATTTTCGTCGCCGGTCTGGCTGTCAACCTCCGGCACCTGTAGGATGCCAGTCGGTGATACTGCCGTTGTCTGGGGATAAAGAGCCAAGATCGGCGCCGCCGCCGCACTGACTCCGACGTTCGCCAATCCGTTGTTGCATGTGAGATTTGGAGCCAGTTTGCACGGCACCAGCCCCTTAAGCACATTGGCGTCGGGGATAAACGAGGGGACGGTTGAACCCTGCGATTTCCTCAACTCCTCGTCGTTGACGAAGAAAAACAACTTGTCCTTCTTGATGGGCCCGCCGAGGCTGGCGCCAAACTGATTTTGGCGAAAAGCAGGTACGCTCGACCCGTCAAAGAAGTTGCGCGCGTCCAAATCGCTATTGCGGAAAAATTCGTACGCGGAGCCGTGAAAACTGTTGGTGCCGGATTTGCTGGCCGTATTCACCACCGCGCCATTGCCGCCGAATTGAGCGCTGTAGGTGTTGGTGAGCACCGAGAATTCGGCGATGGCTTCCACGCCGAGCGTAGTGCCCAACACGCCCGAACCCGACCCGTGGGCCCAGAACCCTTGGATATCCACATCATCCAAAAGATACGCCTGGCCCTCCGACCTTGCGCCGGAAACGCTGAAGTTAGCCTCCAGGCCGTACAGCAAGTTCGCGCCCCCGGCTGGGGCTCCGACCCCGTTGCCCGTCGTGATTCCTGGCGCCAGTGCGATGAGGTCCGTAAAATTGCGGCCGTTCAACGGCAGGTCCGCAATTTGTTTCTGTTCTACTACCGAGGAGAGGGTCGACGAAACGACGTCCACCTGGGAAGCCTGCGCTTCGACGGTGACCGTTTGTTGCTGCTGCCCGGGTGAAAGCGCAATGTCCACCACCACCTGACTGCCGACGCTGGGCGTGATGCCCCGGCGCACGACGGTCTGAAATCCGGCGGCCGATGCCTGCACATCATAGGTGCCTACGATCAAATCCACCACCGTGTAGCGGCCCTGCGAATCGGTTGTCACCATCTGCCTGACGCCAGTGGCTTCATTTGTAACTTGCACTGACGCGCCGGGCACAACCGCCCCGGATACGTCCGTTACGGTGCCTAGCAAAGTCGCGTTTGCGCCCTGTCCATATACCAGGTTCGGCAGCGCGAGCAATGCCAGCAGCAGGCCGAAAACCATTGCAGTGAAAACGCACTTACGACGTGGTTTTAGATGTGCCATTTTCTTAATCTCCCCTTTACTACGCAACCCCAAAAACGTCCCGCCCCGAATCTCAATCGGATGGGATATAGGCCGGGGTCGGCATACGGCTAACCTCCGGCTTCCCTAAAGCATCACCTGATGCAAGGAACGGCCCGAATGCTACCGCGACCGGATTGCATGCATACTCGGGCGAGTATATCTGTGACAGACGCGTTAGTCGAGAGGGTAGGGCTGATATTGCGCATCACTGCCGCTGATAAGGCATGTATGCAGCAGTCTGATGGCGCGCTGGCGGTAGAGATGCTTATAGCTGGATCAATTTCGCGCCGGCCACGTCGGGCGGAAGCTCCGAATTCCTGAGTGCGTCCTCGAGATTCCGGCGCGCCACCCGGGCGTGCTCTCGCGTGAGGATTTCGGCGCGCATCCCTTCCCGATTCGCGATCGCATCCACGATCCCGCAATGCTGGTCCGCTGATATCAGGAAAAGCTCCCAAAGATCGCTGGAAACGTATTGCCGCTTCAGGAACGCGCTGGGTGAAGCGAATGGAAGCGAGCACGCCTGCTGGATAGCGCGCCGCAACATCCGGCTGCGCGACAAATCGAGCAAACCCGAGTGAAAACGCGCGTTGAGGTCGATGTACAGATTAAACGTGTCCATCGTCAGTTTCTTGGCGCCGCGCACCAAAGTCAGGATCTCGACACTGGTTGCCTGGAGTTGACTTAGCTCGCTGACATGTTTAAATCGCTCGGCCACCAGCCGCGCCGCTGCGCCTTCCAGCAAGCCACGCAGTTCGATAGCGTCGTAGATGTCCTCGGTCGAAAATCTTTGGACCACAAATCCACGGGTGGGCCGGATCTCGAGAAAGCCCTCGTGGGCCAGGCGCTCCAGCGCGAGACGCAGCGGAATACGCGAAACTTTAAGCTCGGGCGGCCAGCGGCACTTCTCGAATGCGCTCGCCGGGCCGAAAATGGCCCTGCACCAACATCTCGCGCAGTGAGAGGACGGCTCGGGCCGTCTGCGACGATGCTTTCGATTTAACGCCCGGTGGTTTCAAAGCCCGACTGGATTCGTTGCATTCCACGCCCTCCGCATCATTATATTCGCTTGTAGCGCTGCATGCATTTCCTCAATGAGTTGCATGCACCAGCCCAGCAGGACGCGCCGGATTGACAAGCATTCTCGCCGAAATATATACTGTAACCGCCTTTCGTGAAATGCATGCATTATATCCACTTTAAGACTGTGACCCTTTCGGCCGCGTTTCTGGCACTCTGGCTTTGCGGTTCCAGGCTGGTCACAGACGCCGAATCCGAACGCTCAAACGGCTCCCGCAGGGTCGCAAGCTTATCCATCCTCCACAACACCCGCGAACGCGGTATCGAAGCCGGGAGCGGCGAAGCCCGCATGGCCACCCTCCGGCCCGACGCCCCGCACCGCCGATGGCAAGCCGGACCTTTCCGGCGCCTGGGCGCCCAATGCCATCCGTCAAAACGTCGACTTGGTGGCTACCGGAGTTCAGGTACCCTTTCAGCCCTGGGCCGAGAAAGTGTACCAGCATCACAAGGACACGATTTCGAAAGACGATCCCGAAGCGCGCTGCCTGCCGCCTGGCGTGCCGCGCATGACCACGACTCCTTATCCCTTCCGCATCGTCCAGACGCCGGGTCTCACCATCATCGTGTACGAAGGCGGGGCGCACATGTGGCGGCAGATCTTCACCGATGGCCGTGGGCACTCGGAAGATCCGAATCCATCCTGGCTCGGCGAATCCATCGGTCATTGGGAAGGCGATACGTTTGTGATCGACACCATTGGATTGAACGGCAAAACCTGGCTTGACGAAGCGGGCTTGCCGACCACGGAATCGTTGCACGTAATCGAGCGGATCCGCCGGCCCGATTTCGGTCACCTGGAGACTGAAAACATTATCGACGACCCAAAGGCTTATACCAAGCCGTGGTCGTTCACCACGCATCCCGTGATGCTGAAGGGCGAATTGATGGAGTACATCTGCCAGGAAAACAACAAGGACGTGGAGCACTTAGTCGGGAAGTGACGATTGCACACCGTTCAGAAAGATTGCGGAATCCTCAGAGCCCGAGATCACTGAGGCCGGGGTGTTCATCAGGACGCCGCCCCAGTGGCCAATGAAACTTTCGATCTCCAGCGGCGATGGGAAGGTCGTTGATGCACGCGTGGCGAACCCGGTTCAGACCGTGCTCGTCGTACTCCCAGTTTTCGTTGCCGTAAGAGCGAAACCAATTGCCTGAGTCGTCGCGCCATTCGTAGGCAAACCGCACCGCGATGCGATTGTCCGTAAAGGCCCAGAGCTCCTTGATCAGACGGTAGTCGAGCTCCTTCGCCCATTTGCGTTTGAGGAATTCAACGATCGCGTGCCGTCCCGTTACAAACTCCGAGCGATTCCTCCAGCGCGAATCGAGCGAGTAGCCCAGGCTTGCTTTCTCGGGGTCGCGCGAGTTCCACCCATCCTCCGCCAGCCGCACCTTCCGGATGGCGGTTTCACGCGTGAATGGCGGCAAAGGAGGCTTATTCAAAGACGCAGCCTCTTGTTTTACAGCAGCAGTGATGTCCATCGATTCTGTCATTCGATATCTCCGTGTGTCTCTTCGCGACCGGTTGCACTGGATCGCTACCGATTGAGATACCGCTGGAGGGCCGCGGTTGCGCGATTGCATATCAATTAGCGTTACGCGTTGTGATGAATGTCGAATCAAGCCATTAGCACCAAAGAGCAGCTGCGACGTGACCATCCATGGGAACTTGGCGTCCCAGGGTCGACAGACGCCGACAGGCGGTCGGAGCGCACTAAGGAGGGATATGAATACCACTGAATCGGATCGGATTTCTGAGCCACCCGTAGCGCCATTGCGAGGCGCAGGTTTAGCCGTGCGGCTCACCGCAATTGCCGGCGCGCTCGTAGTGACTGCAGGGCTGTTTCTATATGCAGGCGGTTGGTTCACACCGCACAAGCTGACGCCGGCGGCGATCATTGACACCTTTGAACGCGAGAACGGAGTGCATCCCGGATTTCGGCGCAATCATGCCAAAGGGGTTTGTGTTACCGGCTACTTCGAGAGCAATGGTCAAGGCGAAGTGATCTCCAAAGCGCAGGTGTTTCTGCCAGGCCGCGTGCCCATCCTAGGACGCTTTGCGCTGGCGGGCGGAATGCCGTTTGCCGCCGATACACCCCAAACTGTACGGAGCCTGGCGATTCTCTTCAAACAGGCCGACGGACAAGAGTGGCGGACGGCCATGATCAACATCCCGGTTTTCTTGGTCAACACACCGCAGGCGTTCAACGATTTCCTGGTGGCCTCCTCTCCGGACCCGGCCACGGGAAAAAACATTCCCGGCGCCATGCCGGCTTTTCTCGCCAATCATCCGGAAACCGCCACGGCGCTGCAAATGATCGGCAAGCATCCGTTCTCGTCAGGCTTCGGCGACAGCCCCTACTATGCTCTGAATGCCTTCCGTTTCGTCAATGCCCGAGGTGAGTCCACTCCGGTTCGCTGGTACGTGACGCCGGATCAAACGTTCCAGGCAAGCAGCGCGGCGGCCGGAAAGAACTATTTGTTCGATGGACTGATCGCGCAGCTGCATGCCAAGCCGCTGCGCTGGAATTTGATCCTCACCATAGGCCAGCCGAGCGATTCGACGGCGGACGCGACCCAGATGTGGCCTCCGGACAGAAGACAGGTCAACGCTGGAACGCTGACCATCAATACCATCGAGAGCGAAGATAACAGTCCGACGCGGGATATTAATTTCGATCCGCTGGTGCTGCCAGATGGGATATCCCCATCGGACGACCCGCTGCTAAGTGCGCGCTCGGCGGCGTATTCGCAATCCTTCACGCGGCGCGAAGGGGAGCACAAGGAGCCCAGCGCTATTTCAACATCGGAGGTTGAAAAGTAGCCATGTCCACGATCACCAAGAGTCCCATTCAATTCGCGCTCCCG
Source organism: Bryobacterales bacterium (assembly GCA_963772905.1). Classification (GTDB taxonomy): domain Bacteria; phylum Acidobacteriota; class Terriglobia; order Bryobacterales; family Bryobacteraceae; genus Palsa-89. The sequence goes on from CAVYZD010000005.1 coordinate 888,397, forward strand.
TCGCGGATCCTTCACTGGCTGATGGCCGCCTGTCTTCTCGCGATGCTGTTCATCGGCGTGTCCATGGTGGCTTGGTTGGGTGACTACCACACGCTCGTCTCGGTCCATCGTCCGCTCGGCATTCTGATCCTGCTGCTGGCGGTCCTCCGGCTGGCTACCAGGTTGTTGACCAGGGTCCCGGAGTTTCCGTCGGCCATGCCGCAACAGGAACGCTTTGTGGCGAAAGCCTCCGAACGCCTGCTGTACACCTTGTTCTTCGCGCTGCCGTTGGTTGGTTGGGCCATGCTGTCCGCCGGCCACTACCCCATCGTGATGTTCGGAGCGGTGCACCTGCCGCCAATTCTGCCCGCCCGGCCGGAGCTCTACGCCGCGTTGCGTGAAACGCACACGATCCTCGCCTATCTTCTGTTCCTGACCTTTCTCGCCCATATGGGTGCGATATTGTTCCACACGCTGGTCCTGCGCGACGGCCTTTTGAATCGCATGGTTCCGTGGTCCGTTCGCGAGGCGGAAGAGAAAAGCAGACTGTGACGGCCGGCGCCCGGCGCGCCCGGCGGGCACAGCGCACCGGGCTGGAAGCGTGGTGACGCAAGCCTAGTTCGTCTGCGCTTGCCGGGCCTAATTGCCTCCGCAATCCGGGAACATGATCTGCGCCGTCTGATACAAGTATCGCCTCCAGTTGGCCCATTCATGTCCGCCGGTGCTCAAGACCCAAAAGTTGCGCACGCCATATTGGTTAAACAAAGCCAGATCCCGCTGGCCGTTGTTCAAAGCGATATCGGTTTCGCCCGCCGCCATGTAGAAGGGCACGCGGAAGAGGTCGTTGGTTTTTGGGTCCTTGAGCAGCGGAGCGAAATTCTCATCGAACTGCTTCACATCTTCGGCGTTGATGTGACCAGAACTGTAGACGTACAGTTCGCTAAACGTGTCCAGGTGCGGCAGGCCTGTGTGCAGCACGACGAAACCGCCCATGGATAGGCCAGCCAGCGCTCGATTCTCACGGCCGGCCTTGGTGCGGTAGTGGCTGTCCACGAAGGGAATGATGTCCTTCAAGTACTCTTCGGTGCATGCGTCATCCTTACCCGGGGCCGACGGACGATAGGTGGCGCAGGCGCTGGTGTTGGGCATCGCGATGATCATCGGCTTGGCCTTGCCGCCGGCGAGGAGATTGTCCAAGATAAACTGCGCACTGCCGCCTCTTTTCACGTTTTCCGATGTCCAGTTGGCGTCGTCGCCCCCCCCGCCGTGATTCAAGTACAGGACCGGATATCGGGCAGCCGCGCGGCTGTCATAGTCTGGAGGAAGGTAAATGTGCATCCGCTTCTCAACCCCTGCGTAGTTCTTGTAAGAGGCTTGCTCCACCTTCCCATGCGGCACGTCCGCGTTTGCGAAGAAGGCCACATCCGCGAGAGTCGGGAGCGCGGCCAAGATCGGAAGTGGACAGACACCGGCTTTGGGCGCGGGATGCATCGGCGGGCGGGGTGGCGCCTGCGCCAATACCAGGCTAGTCATCATCATGAGCAACCAGTACAGTCTTCGCAATGTCATCTCCTATTGAACGATTCCCACCGTTGCAGCGAGGCGCGCATCGGCCGACGAACCACCTACCATGATGCGTATCGGTTCGTCCTCCACGATGAAACGTCCGGCGTGCTCATCCCAGTAGGCGAGTGATTCGGCCTTCAGGTTCATTTGAACAGTTTTGGTCTGGTGTGGCGCAAGCGCGACGCGCTCGAATCCACGCAATTCCTTCAGGGGCCGCGTGACGCGGGATCTTTCGTGCCACACGTAGAGCTGCACCACTTCATCCCCCGCCCTTTCGCCCGTGTTTTCGACATCCACGCTCACGCTGATTTCGCCATTCTTCGGCATCGTGGAACCACTCGTTTTGAGGTTGGTGTAACGAAAAGTCGTATAGCTCAAGCCGTAACCGAACGGGTAAAGCGGTTCGCCTTGGAAGTACATATAGGTGCGGCCGTGCCGAAGATTGTAATCGCGCATGGGCGGCAACTGGTCTAGCGATCTGGGCCAGGTTACGACCAAGCGTCCGGCGGGATTGTAGTCGCCGAACAGAACATCTGCGATCGCGGCGCCCGCCTCCTGAGCGTTCTGGCTCATCTGGACGATGGCCGGGACATGTTCGTTGGTCCAATTGATGGCGTACGGGAAGTCGGCGAGAAGAACCACGATCGTACGGGGATTGGCTGCGTAAACCTCTTTGATCAAAGCTTCCTGCTCGAGAGTGAGCGATCTGCGGTCGGAATTTTCCATGCCGTCGCTGGGTGTTTCGCAAAAGGAGTTGTCGGAATCGAAATTGGCGATGATGGAGGCCCGGTTGCAGGTCGGGTCGTTGCCGACGAACACGATGGAAACGTCGGAAGTTTTGGCGGCAGCGGCGATATCCGTCATGAACCCGGCGCCCATGTTGATCTTGACGGCCGAGCCTAGTTTCGCGCGAAGGCCAGCGAGAGGCGAGACGGCGTGAGGCGGTTGTCCGCTGTATAACCCCAGCAGAACTTGGTTGGCACGTGGGCCATAGACGGCGATGGATTTGATTTTGCCGCGATCCAATGGCAACAGAGATCCTTGATTTTTCAAGAGTACGATGCTCTCGCGCGCCACCTGAAGCGCTGCCGATTTGTGAGCGTCGGTCTGCCAAGGCTCTTCGGCGGACTCCGATCGGGCGTACGGGACAATAGCGGGCGGATCCAACAAACCGAGGCGAAGCACCACGCGAAACTTGCCGCGCAACGCCGCGTCGATATCTTTCTCCGTGATCCCTTTCGACTCCAGCGCTTCGTGCAGCCCTAGTTGATAGCCATCCAGAAACTGGTTGACGCCGATTCTTTACGCACGCCGCCACGGCCTGCTGCATGTCCGGAAAGTAGCGGTGCTTGGTGACCATGTTGCGGACCGCGCCGGCGTCGGTGGATACGATGCCGTTCACGCCCCACTCCCCCGCCACCACGTCTTTCAAGATCGGATTGACGGTCATCGGCACGCCGTTCCAGGCATTGTAGGAAGCCATGTACGAGCTGGCGCCGCCCACGAGGAACGCCATGCGAAACGGGACCGAATAGTATTCGCGCAGCAGACGCTGGTCGAAGTCGGAACTGGATCCGTAACGCCCGTTTTCATTGCTGTTGGCCAAAAAATGCTTGAGCAACGAAGCGACGCGCCAGTATTTTGGATCGTCACCTTGCATGCCTTTGGCAAACGCGGCTGCCATCGCGCCCGTGAAGAACGCATCTTCGCCGTACGACTCATCGATGCGGCCCCAACGGGGATCGCGCGCCAGATCCGAATTCGGGCCCCACACGATTAGCGGCTTGCGCTGGTATTTATCCTGATGGTTGTAAAGCCAACGGGCCTCCACGGCCTGAACTTCGCCCGCTTTCCGGATGAGATCGGTATCCCAGGTTTGCGCCATGCCGACGACCTGCGCGAACTGCGTGGTTGGCACAGGCTTCTGCGATCCAAGCCCACCCAGCGGACGCTGCACCAGGCCATGCAAACCTTCGGAACCACCGGCATCGGGGATGCCCAAGCGCGGAACGGCCGTGGTCGTCCCCAGCGCCGCGATCTTTTCCTCCAGCGTCATCAGCGACAAAATGTTCGTGATGCGCTGCTCGCGATCCAGATCGGGATTCTGAAACGGATACTTGTATTGGGCCGGGAGTGGGGCCGTCGCAATCAACGCAAAAAGTGCGGCCAGCGTGGGTGCCTGTACTTCCATTTCCCTAGGCCGGATTGAGAATGCCGTCCATGATTTTGCGCCGCTCGCTCGCGGGGTCGTCCACAACCTTGCTCTCATTGCTGAACAGCATGGTCGCACGACGTTCGGAATCGTAAGCCGGCCAGGGCGGAAGGCCGCTCTTCTTCGAATTTGGATCGCCGCGAGTCGCGAATGCGATCCAAGCCTCGCTCACACGCGCCGCCAAGGCGACGGCATCCGGACTCGCCCCGCCGGTCAATCCAGGAGCCACCTGAACGTTGTCGAATACGAATGGCATCTCCACCGTATGCGGACTTTTCAATCTGCCGCCTAAAGCCGGAGTCTCCCAATCGAATCGGTATCGGTAAGTCGGCGCCTTACCCAAAGCGGCTCTCCGCTCGGCGATGTTGTTGCTGTAAATCGTGGTTGGGTAGTCGGTCCAGATCAGGAAGAACAGATCCGACGGAGTGGCCTTCGGATTGGCTTGACGATATCCTTCCACCACCGAATCCGCGCGGTCGCCTAGCATGCCTTTTACCCGGGTTTTCAGCCCATTGTCGTCGAGCGAAAACGCTGCCGGATCGGCGAACAGCGTCATCTCCGTGCGGTTGTTCCCGACGATCACCGGAACATCTTCGGAGATTCGCGTGGCGTGAGGATAGAAAGGATGCGCGGGCAGCACCGTAGGATCGAGCACCGGGGCAAATCCGTCGATGATGCCGGCCGTGCTGCGCAATTTGGCTGAGACGGCGAACTGCGCGGTCATGATCTTTTCGAGCGGCAGCGCTTGAAGATCTCTCACGCGCTTGGCATCCAATCCGACTTCGGCTAGCAGCATGCGGGCCAGCTCGGTGGCGCGATCGCGTTCCATCATCTTGGTTCCGGGTCCGCTCTCGATGACCGCGCGATGGAATAAGCCCTTGGCTGGTGGCGAGCCGAGCAGCATGGATACTTTTTGGCCGCCGCCCGATTCGCCGAAGATCATCACGCGGCCGGGATCGCCGCCGAAACGATCGATGTTATCGCGGACCCACTGCAGCGCCGCCACTGCGTCCAACATCCCGGCATTTCCGGAATGAGCAAATGTATCGCCGCCCAGGTCGCCCAAGTGCGTAAAGCCCAACGCGCCCAAACGATGATTGATTCCAACCACCACCACGTCGCCGCGCCGTGCCAGATTCGCACCGATATAGAGAGCGCTCGAATCCGACCCTGTGGTGAAGCCGCCGCCGTGCAGCCAGAACATCACCGGGCGCTTTCCGTTGTCGTTGACGCCCGGCGTCCACACATTCAGAAACAGGCAGTCTTCACTTTCAGGAGGGGGTGGCCCGTCGGTGCCCGCGATCAGCCGTCCGATGTCGCTGCGCACCAGATCCGAGCCTCGCCGCGCGGGATTGCTCTGCGGCGCGCTGTTTCCGTAAAAGAACGCGTCTTGAATTCCGCTCCAGGGCTGCGGTTTTTCGGGCGGCATAAACCGGTTGCGTCCTTCGGTGGAAGCGCCGTAACGCAGCCCGAGAAAGCTGTGGATGCCGGCCATGCTCCGGCCACGCACCTTGCCGTTGGCTGTTTCGACAATCGGATCGGCCGCCCCGCTTGCAGCCGCAAAAAGGTGACCGCCCGTCATTTCTGGAAGCATCAGAGCCGCTGCGCCCGCGGTCCAACCCGTACGCCGCAGTAGCTCCCGGCGAGACATGATCATGGCAGTTTCTCCTTTGAGCTGGGAATAATTCGCACCGCGACGCGCCGGCTCTCGTAGTCCGTTGCGCCGTTAGCAGCCGCCGGCTCAGAAATCCACCGCACCTCGGATGCCGGCGAGCCGAGCCCTTTCAGCACCTCGGCCACTCGCTCGGCGCGCAGGCGCGCCACATCGGATTTTTCGATCAGCACTTTGCCGTTGGACAGCAGAGTCGATCCCCGGTAGCCCGTCACTTCAACTTTCCGCGCCTCCGAGACGCGCGCGTACTCGGCGATGTCGGTAAGCTGCCTGGTATTGCGGGCAAACAGAAAGTCGCTGTCGAAATCGTATTGGATCACAAACTCGCGCTCGCTGAACGGAGGCTCCGGCTTCTGGGGCGGCACTGCAGCGGTCGACACCGGAGCTTGGCGCGTGGACGGTCCGGCAGGGCGCTTGGACGGTGGGGCATCAATTCCCGGTTCAGCCGGAAGAATGGTGTTGCATGCGCGGTTCACTTCCGGCACCACCGAAACGTGCACGGGCTTCAGGGGAATGCCGCCGCAAACGCGCGGACCGGGCGCGACGATTCCTTCCACCAGTGCTTGGTGCAGCAATTGCGGCGGATAGAAATCGGCCGTGATATCTTGCTGGATTCCCAGGAAATAGGTTTCACCCTGGTACTCTGCCAGAAAACACGGAACCGTTTTGGTGTCGCGCACCACGGGACAAGCCACAAAATTCACCTGTTGCGCCAGAGCGGGCAGGGTGATCATCCAGGCCAGAAGCGCTCGCATTAGAGAACCCCCAGGAAATTGATCAGATCTTGTTTTTCCTGTTCCGACAGTTTCATGTCGAAGCGGCGATCGTAAAAGTCCACCAGCTCCCGAAGGGACTTCGCGGAGCCGTTCGAAAAATAAGGAGCACGCGCAGCCAGCCCGCGGAATTGCTGCATCACGATGGACCCGACGTCCACGCAACGGCCCGAAATCAGCGCGCGTCCAGGGTCGCTCGTGTAAATCACGCGGCCCAGGTAAGGATGCGGCGGCGCATCTTTATCGCACGTGATTTTGAACACCGGCAGTTCCCGGGATTCGCTATACAGCGGCGGCTCGGTCCAGGTGGGATAGTTCGTGGTGCCCACATCCACCCAGCCGGCGGAGAGATCCTGGCCGGTCATCTGCGCGTTGTGGCAAGTGGCGCAAGTCCTTTTCAGCGGATTTCCCAGGCCGATGGAATTGATATGCGTGGCGTCCCGCAGCCAGAATTGCCGGAACATGAAGATGTCGTTTCCGCGCGCCACCGACGCCCGGAATTCAGAGTGCTCGGATTGTGGCGGCTGCTTCCAGGCGTCGAACAATTGAAACACCGGATCGTAATCGTTATCTCCCAGCACGCCTGTGCGATGATCGGCCATGGCGTGCGGACCCAGAGCCGGCGGGCCTCCGGCTTCCGCCAGATGGCCGGCTTTCGCATCGAAAATCTGCGCCGAGTAAATCTGGCTTTCGAAATCGACGATGCGTTCGAGCGCCGCATCAGATAACGGCGCCTGTCTTTCTTCGTGTTCGCGAGCGGCGGTTCGGGCTTGCGATCGGAGGCTCGGCTCACGCGCATCGGCCATGAAATTCATGCTGACCGGGCGTCCGGTTTCCGGATCCACGTCGGCCAGGCCGCCCAGTTTCAGCGCGAATTGCGGAGTTGGATTGGTAACGTACTTCAGGTTCGCCGCCATGCGCGGGCGCCGGAAGACCGAGACGGCTGGATGCGCGCTGTGAAGCCCGTAAGTTGCGCTGGTATTGCAACCGGTGGGATCGCTGACAACTTCAATCGAAAACTCCGGCTTTGCCTTCGCGGGTGGCCACGGAATCGCGAGACGGATCAGGCCGCGATCCAGCAGCAGCGAATGAGAGCTTTCCTTCTGCTGCGGAAGGTCCGGGCAGTTGGAGCCATCCACAGCGGCAAACAGCGGGTCCTTGCCCTGGGTAGCACTCCATCTCTCGCGAATGGCGGCAACCGAAATGGTCATGGCGTAAGCCGGCTGGTGGCAGGTGACACAGGCGCGGCCGTTCGCGCCCAACGGGTCGAAGAATGGATGGCCCTGCGTGTTCACCGCGCCGGAGGCATTCACAATTCCCAGCCGGCCGCGATCGTCGGCGAACTCTAGCTCGGCGGGCAGTGTGACGCCTTTACCTGGCTCGATCCAGCGAGGCTGGGGTTGTTGAGGAAAGGCTGGAATCCCGACTGCGACCAAGAGCCCAAGCATCACTGCGACGCTGGTCCGCGTGTGTCGTGACGCATAGCTCCACAACGCCAGCACTAACAAGAGTGTGGCGGCGGCAGCGCCAATGATGAAGTACCAACCCACCGCGAATCCTCCGCTCCAGTCGCGCAACACGCCCAGCATCTGCGGCCCCAGGTAAGAGAAAACGCCGGCAACCATGCTGACTACGCCCATCACGTTGCCCGTTTCGCGGCCCCGCAATACGTCGGCGGCAAGCGTGTAGGATTGTTGGATGCCGGCATGTCCCAATGCCAGCACCAGCGCGGTCCCAATGCGAAAGACCATCAGTTGATGGGATGTCATCGCGATTCCGCCCACCATTCCGAGACCCGCCAGGGCCGCCATCACCTTCCAGCGATGGAAGCGATCCATCAGAAATCCGAACAACAGATTGACGAAGATGGCCAGTGCGAATCCCGTGCTGATCAGGTATGAGGCGCCCACTTGATCCAGATGGAACAGGGCTTGCGCCGCGGACGGGACAAAGAAATTCGCGCTTAAGCTGCCCATCCCGGCCAAGCCCGAGAGCGCGGCCAGCGACCAAACGAGCGGACTGCGGAACGCACTCCTGGAAGCCCCCTGGCCTCGATCCGGACGCACCCCAAGAACGTCCGGATCGCGACGATAGAAAACAGCGAATATCAGGGCTCCCGCGACCGCAACTCCGGCGTAGGCGAGAATGCCGCTCCTCCATCCGAAATCACGTCCAATGAATCCACCCAAAGGCGCGCCGATCACGGAGGCGAAAGCAGAAATCGCACCCAGGATGCCCATGGAAGCGCCCTGCATGGCGGGTGGACAGGTGAGCGCTACAGCCACCATCACCGAGACAAACGCGAATCGATATCCGGAGAGCCATATCGCCCGTGCGCCGAACGCGGCACCGAAGCCTGGCGCCATGCTCAAAGCGGCGAGGCCAACAGCCACCGTGACAAGCCCGCCGGTCAGCACCGTTCTTTCGCCAAATCGTTTCGCCAGCATTCCGGCCGGGACGCTCCACAGAATCGAAAGCAGCCCATACATTCCCGCAAACAGGCCCATCTGCGCGAAGTTCATGTGGAACGCATCGCGTATGGAAGGAAGCAGTGGAGAGAATCCCAGATTCGACATTTGCAACGCGAGCATGGCGAACAAAGTTGCCACGTACGGAGCCACCCAGCGTCTGCCCGTGTTCATAGGCGCTCGAGTTGCACGGAGGCCGAGAGCACGCCCCATTCCGGCCAACGCGTCATTACCACTTCTCCCGCGAGCCCGGTCACTTTTGCGCGGCTCAGGAGTTCCTCCAGCGTTACTCGCAGCATCATTCGCGCCAGCGGCGCGCCCGCGCAACGATGCGGACCAAGGCCAAACGCAATGTGTTTGTCGATATTCGGGCGATTCAAAATGAACTCGTCCGGATTCGCAAACACCTCCTCGTCCCGATTCGCGGACGCGTAGACCAGCGCGATCGGCTCGTCCTTGTGAATGGCTCGCCCGCCGAATTCCACATCGTGCTTGGCGGTGCGCGCAAACCCGCGATAGGGAGTAAACAAGCGTAAATATTCCTCAACAGCAGCCGGGATCAAATCTGGCTCTTCGCGCAACTGCCGTTCGATGTCAGAGTGCTCGGCCAAGTGCACTAGAATACACCCGATCATCACGCTGGGCGCAATCATGCCCACCACGATCATCTGGCGGATGGTCCCGAGAACCAGGTTCTCCGGCAAAAGCTCGCCGTCGTTGCCACGCGCTTCGAGGAGTGCACTGGTGGGATCCTCGGCCGAATCCCAGGGCTCGGCCTTGCGCATTTCGATGATCAGCCGCGCGAGTTCATACAACCGCAGGCTGGTCTCCTTCACCAGATTGTCGTCGGCCTCCTGCAACGCCCGGTTGTAGATCACCGTGGTTTCCTTGATGGACATTGCAAGTTCGGGCGACAGGTGAAAGAACTCCGCAAATACGTGTCCGGGAAGCTTGCGCGTGAATTCGGAACACACCTCGCCGCCGCCGGCGTCAATCAGCGGGTCTAACAACTGGATCGTGATGGCCCGAACCGCCGGTTCCAGACACTGCATCTTTTTCTCGGTGAAGAATGGGTTCAGCGCGCGGCGGTACGGCGTATGGTCAGGCGGATCGAAATGCAGCGGAGGACGCCTGGCCCGTGAAGGCAACCTTGGGAACCACGTTTTGAACCGAAGTGATGAACGTCTCCGGCCGACGCAAGGCGCTGACCACGTCCCGATATCGCAGCAACGCCCAGAAGCCGTTCCACGCACTACTGTGCGCCACGGGGCAACGCCCACGCATGTCGCGGTACAGATCATGGGCGCTGTTGATATCTTCGGGAGCTAGCGGATCGAAGTCGTCGGTCAGGCCGGGATCCATGAGAGGAGTCTAGTGGACCGGGAGGGTCGATCGGAAAGAGCTGCGAGGATGTATTCTTAGACGTGGCACGTCTAAATGCAGGGCCGGAGGTTTCAGCATTGGAGCTGCGCCATCTGCGCTACTTCGTCGCTGTCGCCGAGGAGTTGAACTTTACGAGGGCCGCACAACGGCTCTCGACCGCTCAACCGTCCCTCAGCCAGCAGATCAAGCAACTGGAAGCGCAGGTGGGCATTTCGTTGCTCGATCGAAGCAAACGCCACGTAGCGCTCACCGCGGGAGGCAAGGTTTTCCTGCGCGAGTCTCGCGAGATATTGGCGCATGTGGAGCGGGCGAGACAGCGAGCCGTTCGCGCGCAACAAGGGAAATCGACGGAACTCATCATCGGAGTGGTCCCCGCCGCCGAGATCAAGATACTGCCCAGGCTGATTCCGTTGGTGGAGCGCAGTCTCCCGAAGGTTCGCTTGGTGTTCCACAACCTTCCATCCGCGGAACAGAAGCGGCTGCTGGCAACCGGAGCCTTAGATATCGGACTCCTCAGGGGACCGCTTGAAGATCCGCAACTGGCGGTCGAGGACATCCTGTGGGAAAGACTGGTCGCGGGTCTTCCCGCAAAACACCCTTTGGCTCGCAAAAAGACGGTTTCGATTCGGCAGTTGAACGAACTCCCGTTTATCATGGTGTCCCGAGACGGTTCGCCGGAATTGCACGATGCCGTCCGGGCGTTCTGCGAACGATCCGGCTTGCAGCCGCGCGTGGTGCAACAAGCCGATAACATTTTAGGGAATCTCAATATGATTCGCGCCGGAATAGGGTTTGCCCTTCTTCCGGATTATGCGGCGTCCATACTTCCAAAAGGAGTCGTGGTAAGAATGCTCGCGTGGAACCCCTCGCCGGTGGTCAGCCTGGTGGCCGCTCATCGAAAAGGAAGGCCGAAGAGCGAGATCGTGGCCTTTATGAAACTGCTACGGGAGTCGTTTTCCGCGTAGTATAGAGCCTGTGCGTAATTCCACCCGGGGCTGGGTTCTTTCCTTCGCCGCAATCATCGTCGCGATGATGGCGATTCAGATGTCGAGCCTGGGCTTCTCGCCGCTGTTGCCTGCCATTCAGAAAGACTTCAGTCTGAGCTATGCGCAGATCGGATTGTTCACTGGGCTATACGGACTGGTGGCAATGGCGGTAAGTGTGCCGGCCGGCATTCTTGCCAAGCACGTCGGAGAAAAACTTGCGCTGGCGGGCGGCCTGCTGGGCGTAACTGTCGGTCTGTTGCTGTTAAGCCAGGCTTCCACGTACGGACAGGCGCTCGGGGCACGCGTGGTTTGGCTGGTCGGATATCGCGTGGCGTTCGTGTGTGTGATGACATCCATCGCGCTGATTTCACCGCCGGAGTTTCGCAGCCGGGCGATGGGCATTCTGGGCGCCCTGGCGTCGCTTGCATCCGTGATTGGGGCGCCTTTCGGCACTCTCATCGCCGAGCCCTATGGATGGCGCGGCGGCATCGTCGGATTCGCTGTGATGGCGTTGCTGGGCGCGGCGGTTTTCGGGATCGTGTACAAAGCTGGCGCGGGCAGCGGGGTGGACTCGTTTCACGCGCATGGGCCATCGATGCCAAGCAGAAGCGCATTCCGCACGCCCGTGGTGTGGAGCATGGTTCTCCTGGGGCTGATCAACATGGGAGGCTTCAGCGCTACGTTCTTCGTGCCTTCGGCGGTGAAGACTACTTTCCATCTGAGCGCGATCGCGAGTGCGTACCTGATCAGCACCAGCTATGTCGTAGCAATTTTCGTCAATGTGTTGTTCGGTTACCTCTGCGACAAATTCGACCGTTGGGACATGATGATCGGGCTCGCGGTGCTCTTGATTCCGGCCTGCTTCGCGATGATGACCCCGAATCTGCTGGTTTTCCGCGTTGCTACGGCTCTCGTGATCTCGCTCGGACTGTGCGCCACGAATCAGATTTTCGCGCTGGCGGGTGAAGTGGTGGGGAGAAGCGAAGCCGGACCGGTGATGGGCGTGGTCGGCCTGGGCGGAGGCGTGTTCGGATACGTGGGGCCGCAGGTACTGGGCTTGCTGCGCGATCGCACGGGCGGGTTCACCGCGGGCTGGTATTTTGTTGCGGCCGGAGTGATCGTGTCTCTGATTGAAATCGTGTTTCTGAGGCGCTATAGCCGGTCCAGAAAGCTGGCCACTGTTTGACGCATTGCCAGGCCATCCCATCCACGCGCATCCACCATATCCGCGACGATCGGAAGAACGGGGATACCGCTCGCTTCGAGCGCTCGTTCAATGAAACGATTGCCGGTGGCGGAAGGCCGGCTCCCAAGCGGTTCCAGAACCAGCGCCGCATCGATGCGATGTTTCTTGGCCTGATCGACAATCCATTCGTTGGCCCAGGGCGGATTGTGAAGCTGCTCGTTAAAGCTGACGGTGCGGCTGGCGAGCGCCCGCAGCGGATCGTCCAGGCCGTAACGGATGTATCCGTCGGGCCCGAACGCCAAGTACATGGACCACACAAAAACAGCGCCGTAGGTTTCTTCAAAAGCCGTGTAGAAATCCGTGTCGTGCCATAGCCCGGCGCCCACCCACATCAACCGCAGGCGCTCGGACGGGCACGCTGCGATGCCCCCGTCTACACGCTGTTTTACCTCGTCGCGAAACCCGCGAGCGTGCGCGATGGCCCATTCACTGCCGCGCAGCCACTGGGCCGCCATCACGTTGCTCACCTGCTCGTGCATTCGGATGGGTGCTTTGGGCGCGTTACAAATCATTTCGCGGACTTCTTCGAAATACTCCTCCTGCCGGTTGACTCCTTCCATCAAAGTGCGCAGCCGTTGAAGATCGAAGGTTCTTTCTGTAATTGTTTCGAGAGTCGAAATAAGCGAGCGGAACTGGGCCACCATAAAGTCCAGCCGGTGATCTTCGAAGAGTTCATTCCAGCGGTAGCGGCTCAGCTCCCACCATCGCGGCGGAAGTTCGGATGCTCCTGGAGCATCCAGGGGAACAAACGGAGCGCCGAGTTTGTCGGCCCATGTTCCGAAAACGCGCTGGATGCAATCACAGGTCAGCCTGGCCGACAGCAGCGCGGGCTTGGGAAGGCCGCCCCACGGCGCTTGCGTGGGATCGCCGGCAATGGTGGAGGCCAGTGACAGGCTGCAATAACGGCACAAGCCGTCGTGATAGCCCATGGCGTTCAGGCTATCCAGATAATAGGGCGCGAGCCGCTTTGCGGCCACCATCGCGGCCCACCACTGGTTGCTGACTACCGGAATGTCCATCGCGTGGAAAAGTTCCAGAGGCATGTCGGCCTGCAGGATGGCGTAAGGCTTTTGCTGTTCGCGAACGTCCTCGCGCAGTTGAGCGAACCAGGCTTTCTGATACGCGGCGGCTCGAACCGTGCATTGCAATTGTTTCTCAGCCATTCCGAAGCCTCTCAACGAATGCTCCGGTTTCATCGGAAGGTTCGCCGCGCAGCATCAAATGCGGAATGGCGCGCTCGTCCAGAAAACCGCGCAGACGGGGATAATCCCAACCCATGACATCGTCCTCCCGCGGCAGATGGAAGACCACTCCATCCACTTGCGATGCGTTGCGATAGAACCAGGAATCGGCGATGGCGGCCGGGAAAACGCGCGGACTCGGTGCATCGAAATAGTATTTCTCGAAGATGGCGCGAACGGGTTCCATCGTGACATCAATATCACGGCCGGCGGCGCGTGAGCCAAACCAATCGTCTTCCGCTACCACGATGGCGCCGTGTGATTCGATCGCCTCGCAAAAGTCGGGATTATCGAGCGCCGGACCTTTGATCAGAAGGCGAGGCCCTGGCAGCGGCGGCCGCGTTTGAATTTCGCGGAGCGCCTCTTTTGCCAGCAGCGAGTACTCGGTCCGATCCATGAAGTACCAGGCTCCGAGGAGCGCCAGGGCTTCCGAACCACGGAGCCTTGGAGCGGAGGCGGCTCTGTGCTCCAACAGAGCGCGGATGGCCTCGCGCGCGGCATTTCCTTCGGCGATTGCATCCGAGAGCGCCTCGGGTTCGACGGGACGGCCCGTCAACCGCTCCAGTGCGCGCTTCAGTTCATGGGTGCGCTCCAGTCCGTAAGTCTCGGCCGCCGCCGACCGGGCGTGCAATAGGTTATAGAGGATCACCTCAGGCGCACGTTCCGCGCCCTGCCGAACTACTTCGCGAAGATAAAGGAAAAGCTTGTGCTCCTGCTCGGAGGTTCTGGGAATGACAACCGCGCTGAGCGATGCGCTGGCGGGCGAGATCAGGAAATCGAAGACCGCCTTCATGCGCGCGCTGAAAACATCTTCCATGTAGCGATCGGCAAGCGGCGTGGCCGCGGGACGTGGGCGCAACAAAACGGGTTGCAGTCCGGCTGCGCGCAGCAACTCCCAAGGCACAGTATTGGAGGTCACGCCTATAACCGGCATTGGACCTCGCGATGGGACCGCTCGTTCGCTATAGATCTTGGCGAGCGTCGAGATCAGATCACCTGCCTCACTTTCAGCTCTTCCAGGCGTTCGGCCGAATAGCCGAGCCAATCGCAATATACTTCTCGATTGTGTTCTCCGAGCTCGGGCGGAGGCCGATCAAAACCGGCTTGTGCGCCCGAAAACTTTATCGGCAGCCCCATTCCGTAGACATCTTCGACCATGCCATATTTGGGATGAGCCAAAGGTACTGTCTCACCCCTCGACACGACACGCGGGTCGCGCACGGCATCTTCCGGATCGCGCACCTCCGCGGCAGGCACGCCCCATTTGTCCAGGGCCGTAATGACTTCCGCGCTGCTTCGGCAACCAGTGAAAGCCGAGAGAATCGAGTCGACTTCCGACACGTTCACCACGCGGTCGTCACGCTTGGCGAAGCGCGGATCGGTGATTAGTTCCCCCCTGCCGATAGCCTGAAAGAGGGCCTGCGCAAAGGCTTCGGTGGGCGCGCAGATTGCAACGTAGCCATCTTTGGTTGGATACATCCCGAAGGGCGCGAGCCGGGGCACGGTGAGACCGGTTCGCTGCGGGACGCCGCAACGGCTGAGAAGATCGAAGGGTTCCCCGGACACCAGCATGGTCATCACACCGAGCATCGATACATCCACTTGCTGACCGATTCCGGTGCGCTGCGCCTGATGGATGGCAGCCAGGACGCCGATCACCCCAAACAGCGGCGCGGTGAGGTCCGCGAATGGCACTCCGATGCGAACCGGCGGATCTCCCGGGCCGCCCGAAGTCATCATCACTCCACTGAGCGCCTGGATGATGGCGTCCATTGCTTTGCCGGTTCCCGGATCGCCCTCGCTTCCAAAGCCGGTGATTGAGCAATAGACGATGCGAGGGTTCACTTCATGCGAAAATGCATAACCCGCGCCCAGGCGGTCGAGCGTGCCTCGGCTGAAGTTTTCGACGATCACATCGGCGCGCTTTACTAAGTCGGCATACAGGCCCCGCGCTTCGGGATGCTTGAGGTTCAGCGTGACACCCATCTTATTGCGAAGCCGGTTGAGAGCGGAAACCGAAATGTCGTCTTCGTGCTGTCGCGCGAGCGTTCCTCCTTCGACGCCGAGGTAGGGTGCGTTGGACCGGCAGCTATCGCCGCCACCGATCGGGTTTTCGATCTTGATGACCCTGGCCCCCAGTCCCGCGAGAAGCAGCGTGGCGAAAGGCCCGGCCAGCGCCGTGGTTAAATCGAGGACTGTCACGTCTTCGAGCGGAGTGTTCTTCATCGTGAAATCACCAGGATGATAACACCGAAGCGCGGGAGTCAGAACTCCCGAATAGGTCAGCGATCCTCCCCTGGCGCTACTTGGGAGGGGCCGGATTCGATGAGCACTCAGGTCGCAGAAGTCCGTCGGTTCGTAACCTAACCGAACGGCTTAGAGACATCCGCCAGATTCTTCAGCCGGTTCCAGAGGGCAAGCCCGGATTCTCCAAGCACGTAAGCGGCATCATCATGATCCGCGGCGGAGGGAACGAATGGGCATTACATCGCCACGGGCGATTGGAACCTGTTGAGTGGAGTTTGGGGCCCAAGAAACTACTGTAGCCGCCGGAGCGGGCGGAATCGAACCGCCGACGCCACCCTTTTCAGGGCCTCCTACCGATGTTGGTCAAGTGATCTGGAATCAGCGGATATGACTGATAGCAAAAAGCTTGTGAGTGAGGTGATTCAGGATGATTTAGATAACACCGCATTCCCTTTGCCCCGCTAATCGGTGATTCGGGAGTAATCGTTTTGGAATCGCCTAAATTAACGTGTGTTTCCTGCGATGTTGTCGAGAGGTCCACAGAACCAGCGCTACCTGCCCAACAGCCGCAGCCTCAAATCACAACTTGAGTTTGCGCATTTTTTCGCGGAGGTCCACCCGGGATCGCCGACCGGAGGTCTTGATGGCTAGGGAGCGAAAACCATCCAGTTTCAACTCATTAACCCACTCCGGTCCTTCCGGTAATTTCTCCGTGCGCAGAAGGAGCATGGGCTCGATGAACTTCGCCGGCGGCATCAAAGCCTAAAGCATACCAACGCGCCCACCGTGTTTCGCCATCAAGGTATTAACCATTCGTTAAAACGCACGGCCAACAACCAACAATGGAGTCTTTATGTCACGCTGCTGAAGTTTGCAGCTCCCGCCGCAATTGTTCGATAGCGGAGCCACGCTTCTACCGCACATTCGCCACATACTGATGTGCAGCCACTCAGTTGCTCCAGTCGCCGCGAATCATCTTGAGTAGTGCCAGCCTCTCTTCGGCCTCACTCGCCTCATATTGTGGCAAAGCCTCAAAAAGTCGCTCAACCATCGCGAAGGTGCTATCGGTAGTGACGTATTTGTACAAACCCAACCGCCCAAGAGGTATCAAACCCGGGATGGCCGCAGTTATCTCCAGATATTTTGCGAAGCGGTCTTCTTCCCACGGAACCGGGTACATCCGCACGTTGGCATCGGGAATTTCGCGCAGCACAACGCCCGGCTTCGGGCGTTCGCGCCCCTGATGAATCACTCCGAAGTCGGTTGTACGGCAAACCGGAGTTTCGAGCCATGGCGTGTAAAGCCACGCGAAAGGCACACCGTCTGGGGCCTTACCCAGCGTCAGTCGCTCCTCGATACTCGTCTCTATGCGATATCCCTTCCATTCCAGCGCACCGAAACGGTAATCCAGCAGTTCATCAATGGGGGCCGTTGAAAGAACCAAATCGGCTTGAAACGTTGAACCTCCGCAATGAACAATCGGTCCAGCCGGAGACGATTCGACGCGGTTGACGGCGACTCCGTAGCGAACCGGCACCCCGTGCAGCAGTTGTTCAAGCAAAGGATTGAAGCCGCCCTTGGGATAGTAGTGCGGCGCGACACTTGGCAGGCGATACGAACCAACTTCCGCGATGCGCTCAAGGCGGCGCAGCTTGCCCCAACTGGCGGGCATATCATTAATATCGCGTCCCCAAAACTTGCGATTGAATCCTTCAAACGCCAACTCTGTCAGCGTTGGTCCGACGCTGGTCTCAAGGTAAGTGCGCAGGTTCGTTTCGTCGCGAGCCCGCCCTTCGAAACGGGCCATCTCGGCGAGGATCGCCTCGCCATCGGGAATGCGCGCGAGGCTCTGCCGGTCCACTGGAAAAGGAATCGCGTCATAACCGGGCCGCAAGACTGTTCCTTGGTAAATGTCGCGTTCCTCTAATTCCAGGAAGCGGCCAACGAAATCGAGACCGCTTTGAGTGCCGCGAAAGACGCTCAAAACACGCGGACCATATTCGTACAGATGGCCGCCGGACGTCTCGTAGGTGCGGAGCATTCCGCCAGGCTTCGAGTTACCTTCAAGAACAGTGACGGTCGCACCCCGGTGCCGGCAGAAGTAAGCGGCACACGCACCGGCGAACCCGGCGCCTATGACGATTACACGCACGTTCCCTGATTAAAGCGACGAATACGCCGGGATACAATGGTGCGCACATGAATATTCTACTGACAGGGGCGCTGTCGTGGAACCCGGAACGCATGATTACTCTGGCCGAAGGGGGAAATCGCCTTTTTGGTCTTTGGTCCAGAACAATGCCCTGGGAGCAGGGGCCGTATACGTTCGCGAAGGACTTCATCACGGATGTCGACATCGATCAAGCCGTGGACCTGTTGAGCAGTGGTCGCATCGATCTTGTGTATAGCCTGTTTCAGATTTATGACCGGAGGCTTTGGGCGCCACAGGCGGCTCCGGGCCTCGACGAACAATGGGTTCAGCTGAGAACATTACTGAATGCGCGCAGTGGCGGCGCGTTTCGTGTCCCGATCGTTCGCCACTGGGGCTTCGACATTCATAATATTGATCTCTCCGTTGTACGTCAGTTTGACGCCCAAATCTTCTGTAACCGTCAGAAGCTGCAGTATTGGACTGCACGGCGTAACCAAGGGGGCTGCGATTTGGATCTTGGTTTTGGAAATCGCGGGAACGAAACGCCTTTCTTGGATAGCGATCTGCCGTCGCGCGCATTCATGAACGACCGCTTCTCGCCGAAGTTGTCGGCAGCCACCGGTGAGATCCACACGGTTTGTATCGGCAGGCCTTTGGGCATCGACTTCGCGCAAGCCGCGCGGCACAAGATCCACGTGCACATCTACGGCAACAACCACGACGATGTTGCGACGCTGATCGCGCGCCACCTTTCTCCCATGGCGTTAGCCGGCTTTCGAAGCTTGATCGGCCACTACGTTCACATCCACCCTTCGATTCAACCCGGCAACACCACTCTCGAGGCGATCCGCCAAGCAAAGGACCGCTGGGTTGCGGAATTTTCGCGCTACGACGCCGGCTGGTCGTACGTCGGCCGGCCCTTGCCCTGGCCTAAGCTGGAGGATCGGGCAGCAATTCCTAACCGCCTGGGTACGTACGTGCTCGCGGGATTGCCGGTCATTTCAGAGACGCTTCCGGGCCACGACCGCTACGATGGCTTGGCGGCGCATGATCTCGCGATCGACTTTCGGCCCCGGGACTACGCCAAGCTCGCCTCCGATTTACGCCGCACAGACAAACTGATGCGGATGAATGAACGGGCTCGCGCATATCGAAACGAATTCAGCTTCGAATCCACACTGGGCCCGCTTCTGGATGCCTTCGAACGCATCTGCAACCGGTTTCCGGCACGACTCCCCCGTTCCACGGCAAGCCATAACAAAGCTTCAGGGCCGCTGCCTCCGGGGCAACCGCTTCAGCTATTGATCCGCCCCTTTTCGTTCTCTGGCTGGCGCTTACCTCAAGCTCGCGCCGGCACGTGGACTAGCCGAATGCTGTTGCATCGGCAACGGCTGGCCTCGCGTGGAAGGGGGATGCTCGGGAGACTCATGGCCCGATGGTTTCTTGCAAGCTGGGTCCGTGAAGCCCAAACGCGCCATTAGAACTGAATGAAGCGGATCGCGATTATTGAGCGGTTCTCACATCCGTCAAGAAACTACGACCCGGCATGCGGGGCCGAAGGTGCGTCGTTTGACGTCATCCGCCTGCACACAAAGCCAGCTTCTCGGGAAGCCTCCGCATGGGATAACTTTAAACGCGAGGCCGCCAGGAAGAGCGTTCTTGCCAGTCGCTGCCTGGGTGCGGTGGCGAGCATTGCCGCCGATCCTGGCCTGTCTTGGGCCGAAAAACGGGGGCTCATTACGTCCGCCCTAAAGACCGGTGGCGCACGAATGGCAGCGCTTGCCGAAGTCCCCCGAATTTTGCGGACGCTGCGTTCGAGCCAGTTCGACAGCATTGGGTGCTTCGGATTCCGCGGATTTCCTCTTGTTCCATACTTGGGCCGCTGCTTCTCTCTTGCGGATCGCGAGTTTCTGGACGCCGGCACGCGCTACTTCGGTGAGTTTGCAT
This sequence comes from Bryobacterales bacterium, assembly GCA_963772905.1. GTDB lineage: Bacteria > Acidobacteriota > Terriglobia > Bryobacterales > Bryobacteraceae > Palsa-89. The sequence continues at coordinate 908,269 of CAVYZD010000005.1, forward strand.
TCGAGTTACTTGCAGTTGTGCCTTACGCCTATTGGCTGCATCGGCAAGGCCGGCTTCAATTCACTCAATCCAGCGCGGATACCAAGTGCCTTTATTACTTCTCACCCAACCATCAAGAGTTAGTGGGCCGGCGCTCTTATGTTCCAATTACCGAGTACCCAAACGGCGCTACCTCGGTGCTTCGATTCGACGCACTCGCGTTTCCCAAGCAGCTCGATACGTCTCAATGGACGCCGCCGCCCTATCGGCGGGTGTATGGCAACGATCACTTCCGGTTCTCCAAGGAACTGTGCGTCATTTGTAATAAATACACGCTGGAGCCCGCCGTCTCGCTCGACCGCGCCGTCAATTACATTCCCGTACCGCACCTGCTAAGTTTGGTGGGCGAGCTTAGCGAGCGCTATCAGGTGGTGTATGTGCGTCCGCTCCCGGCCGATATCGTCAACGACCATCAACCCATTCTGCCCTTTGGCGACTTTGAGGCGCTGCGCGCGCACTTTCCGGGCGTCCTCACCATTCAGCAGCTTCACGCACGGCATCCGGAAATGACCTTTAATGAGCTGCAGATGAAGCTGTTTGCCTGCTGCGAACGCTTCGTCTCGGTCTTAGGGGGCGCCTCGTATCTGGCTAGCTACTTCGGCGGTACGAACATTGTATTTGCCCGAGCGGGCTGGGAGGTCGATTGCGGCGCCTACCGCAACTGGTTCGGCCTGTTCTCGGGAGCCCGCGTGCTGCGCGCAGCGACTGTCAACGAACTACACGAACTTGCGCGCAAGGAGTTCATGGCGTAGGTCCGACGGGGTTACCTCGCAGAACGCCGCGACAATCCACTGCGTGATGCTGTTCCCCGGTCAAAATCACTTTGCGCTTGATCCATTTCCTCGCGATTCGCAGGCCCGGCCTGCGATAGACTTGGCTATGGGATGATGTCGGCGCCGCACAAGCCGCTTTCGGCCCTTCTCTCGCAAATTCTGGTCGCCTATAGTGTGGAGCTCGATTGCGAATTCGAGCGCCGCATGCTGCAAACGCAGAGCCGTAGCGCGCGCCTCTCGCTGGTCATTTGCTTAATGTGCTACGGTTTTTGGCCGATGGACCAGTTTCGGTTCGAACGCTTGCGTCGCGCGCGCTCACAGCCGAGGCTGGCGCCACAGCCGGGCTTGGTTGCCTCGAACGATGGGGCGTCGTCGCGCTGCAGCCCGGAAAGCGCGCCGGTTTCGGTAGCGGCCGAGGCATCCGCGCCGATTGGCCGGTTCGGCTCACGGCCAGCGGTGAAGCAGCCGTCGGAATCTGGCCCGGCCTGATCCCGGAAATCGACGCCCGCTGGTCGAAACGCTTCGGCGACGACGCGACCAGGTTGCGCCGCTCGTTAGAAGCAATCGAGCACCAGATCGACCTCGAATTGCCGCGGGGCCTGCCCGTTGCGATTCTGAAGCTGCCGGAGTTCGGGCCCCGGAAATCGGCTGCGGAAGACGGCCTGCCGCTGCCGGTGCTGCTTTCCCGAGTTCTGCTCGCGTTCGCGCTCGATTTCGAACGTGAGTCCCAAACGCCGATTTCGCTATGCGCAAACGCGATCCGCGTTCTCAGTGACGAGCCGATCCCTGAAACGGAGATTGCCAAACGAACCGGCTGTTCGGAAGAGACCGCAGGCATTGGCTGGCAGCACAAGCCATACATCATCGTTGAAAGAGACCCTGCGCGCGGCCGCGGCAAGTTCGTGCGCTTGTCCGGAGCGGGCATCAAGACGCAACAAGAGTATTACAGTCGCGCGCGCGATATTGAGGAAAAGTGGAAGAAGCGCTTTCGCCCCGCAACGAAAGAAGTTCGGGAATCCCTGACGACTCTGCTGAAAAGAGGCGAACTGTCTGACGGCCTGAAACCGCCTCCCGGAACGACCCGCGCCGGTGCCCAGACACCGGCCCTAGGCCGCGTCGACGTTGGACCTGCGGCACGCCAGCGCAGGCGGGATTTGGTAATTCAGACGGAAGCATTCGTGCGCGATCCGGCTGGCACTCTGCCGCATTATCCGCTCTGGGACATGAACCGCGGCTTCGGTCCGTAGCACGCGTTGCTCTCCTTGGACAGCCAGCACGAGCTGTAGGTCGCCAAAACACGGGCGGAGAGATCTCAGCGGCGTACCCTGCAGTCTTGTTATAAGAACGGATTCATGCTTGGGTTGATCTGCGGTGTGTTCATATGGCTGGGAAGCTTTATTCGGTCTCGTTATGACTTGGGGCTTGAAATAGTCGCCCTGCGGCAACAGTTGGTGGTCTTGAAGCGGCGGACGAAACGGCCGCACCTGCGCGGTTCCGATCGATTGTTCTGGGTTCTGCTGCGCCGAGTGTGGCCGAAGTGGTCGAATCCGCTTCTGATTGTGAAGCCGGACACAGTCGTTCGATGGCACAGGAAAGGCTTTCGTCTTTACTGGCGCTTTCGCTCCTGAAGCAAACCGGTTGGCAGACCCGTCACCGGGCCCGAGGTTCGGACTGCCCTCCACACCATGGCGAGTGAGAACCTGACCTGGGGAGCTCCCCGCATCCACGGCGAGCTGTTGAAGCTGGGATTCGTGATTTCCGAGCGAACCGTCTCGCGATACCTTCGGCGGTTGCACCGCCGCGATGGGGCTGCTCAACTTTGGCGAACGTTTTTGAAAAATCACCGGGAGCTGATCATCGGGATGGATTTCTTCACCGTAATCACAGCAAACTTCCGGATTCTGTACTGCCTGTTCCTGATTCGGCACGATCGCCGAGAGATCATCCATTTAAGTGTCACCGAGCACCCAACCGCTGAATGGGTGGTGCAACAGCTTCGCGAGGCATTCTCTGAAGGTGCGGACGGCCACTACCTGGTCTTCGATCGGGACGCGAAGTTCAGCGCCGAGGTGCATCAGTTTCTAGATTCAGCCGGCGTTTCTGGCATCCGCACCAGCTACCGCAGCCCGTGGCAGAACGGGGTTGCCGAAAGGTGGGTCCGAAGAATAAGGCCCATCTCAGGCGCCTAGCACGCGACTATCTCGGCTATAATCACGCCGATCGCACTCACGATGGATTAGACAAAGTCACGCCGCGAGGGAGACCACCATCGATCAAGAATCCCGGTGAGCAACTGGCGTCGCATCCTCGTCTGGGAGGTCTCCAGCATCGTTATTCCTGGGCAAAGGTTGCTTGAGCGGCGCGAATGGAATTATGGCGACGTACAGGTACTTTCTTCAGCGGTTGGTCGAGCGACTCGACCGCGACGCGCACGCTCTTCGGCTCGAAAGTTCCGCGGCTAGCCAACGTTTTACTCCTTGTTGGCTACTTGCCCACCATGTGCTTGGCGTCCCGCTCGTTCTCGGTGCACCAGTATTCCATGATTTCCATGTTGGGCCGCTGGCGGTAAATGTAACCTGTCGTCCACGGTTTCGTGTAGGCTTTCGGGTCCTCGATGGTGACTTCGTAATGCAGGGTCGTAGCGTTGGGGCGCCGGAAGCGCTCGATCAGATGAAGTTGGTCGCTGTGAGGATGCCCCGAGCTATCGAGCCAGCTCTGTTGATCGTTGAAGCCGATTACATCAATTACCAGCGTGTCGCCTTCGTAATGGCCTACTGAGTCACCCATCCACGTATAGGGATCTCTGTGGTGAGGCTGTCCGTCCACCGGCACGATGCGGAAGGTGTGCAGGCCACCCTCATAGAGAAAAATCACTTCCTTGTCGTTCTGCACGATCTTCATCGGATAGGGAGTCCCCGCGGCTCGCGGCAGGCCGCTGGGCTTGCACTGTAGATTTGGGTCATCTTTCTGGGCGTTGCCGGTGCGCTCCTCCCAGAGCTTCCTACCCCACTCGGTGAAGGGAACTTCGACGTTCTTCTCCGCAAAGCGGCCGTCCGCCATATCGACGATCCAGTTGTTGGACCAGATGCCTTGCAGGTCGGGCACGCCGGGCTTCAACCAAATGGTCGGCTCCTCCTTAATCGGTTCCTTGGCTCCCCTGCGCTCACCGGGCGCACCCGCGCGGGGAGTCTGAGCTGCGTTGGGGACCTGGGCGGCCAACGGCATCATTGCAAGGAGAGCAGCTCCTGCAAGCGAGGAACCGAGAGCGAGCAGAGGGAGCGAACGCACTATTCCCACAGAAAACTCTCCTTACAGCACATGCACAACCGGTTTGCAAACATCGTGGACATTATAGTTCAGGCCCTGGAATGAGCGTTGATCGCACCGGCCCACCCGCCGCTAGCTGATATACTGCCTACCAGAAATCCGGAGGCGAGAACATTGCAAGCGGTTGTGCTTCAGCCGGATTTTCAAGGGTAATCTATGTGGATTGTCTGGCTGGCGCTCCGCCGCCCTTATACCTTCGTCGTAATGGCGATTCTTATCGCCATCCTGGGAGTTACCGCGATCGTGACCATGCCGGTGGACATCTTCCCCTACATCGACATTCCGATCGTGAGCGTTCTCTGGCAATACAGCGGCCTTTCGCCGGAGGAGATGGAAAAACGCGTCGTCACGCAGTTTGAACGCGGGCTCACGTCCAACGTCAACGACATCGAGCATATCGAATCGCAATCCTACAACAGTATCGCAGTGGTCCGCATCTACTTTCATCCCAACGTTCAGGTGGACATGGCAGTGGCCCAGGTGACGGCGCAAATGACTAGCGCCGTGCGCGGTATGCCGCCCGGTATGTTTCCGGGAAACGTTCTCAAGTACGACGCCGCTAGTGTTCCGGTCCTACAGCTCGGCCTTTCCAGTAAAACGCTGCGCGAGCAGGAGATTTTCGACCTGGCGAACAACTTCATCCGAACTCCCCTGGGGACCGTTCAGGGCGCATCCGTTTCCTATCCGTTTGGGGGAAAGAATCGATCCGTAATGGTGGATTTGAATCTGGACGAGCTGTACGCCAAACAGCTATCGCCGATGGATGTCTCGAACGCACTCACGCTGCAAAACCTGATTCTGCCGGCGGGCACGGCCAAGTTGGCCGGAACGGAATATCAGATCAAGGTAAATAGCAGTCCGCTCATTTTGGACGAGCTCAATAACCTGCCGGTCAAGACGGTGAATGGCGCGACGGTTTATATCAAGGACGTGGCACAGGTGCGCGACGGCTACTCGGTGCAAACCAACATCGTGCGCAACAACGGAAATCGCGGCGTGCTGCTGACCGTAACCCGAACGGGCAAAGCCTCCACGCTTGCGATCGTCGACGCCATCAAGAAGGCGCTGCCCCGGGTTCTCGCCAATGTTCCTCCCGAGCTGAATGTGGTTGCTCTAGCCGACCAATCCATTTTTGTCCGCTCGTCCATCCAAGGAGTGTTGCGTGAGGCTCTGATCGCCGCGGCCCTCACCGGCGCCATGATTCTGTTGTTTCTCGGAAGCTGGCGCAGCACGCTGATCGTTTGTATTTCGATTCCGCTGTCGATCCTGGCCTCCATCAGCATTCTGGGCCTGTTGGGACAGACCATCAATGTGATGACGCTGGGCGGTCTGGCGCTGGCGGTCGGAATCCTGGTGGACGACGCCACGGTCGAGATCGAAAACACTCACCGCAACCTCGGCATGGCAAAGCCGCTGCTGAACGCCGTGCTCGATGGAGCGTCGCAAATCGCCGTTCCGACCTTTGTCTCCACGCTCTCGATCTGCATCGTGTTCGTTCCAGTTTTGTTGCTCACCGGAACCGCGCGGTTTCTGTTTACGCCGCTGGCCATGGCCGTGGTCTTCGCCATGCTCGCGTCGTATTTGCTGTCCCGCACGCTGGTGCCGACGATGGTGGCCTTTCTGCTCAAATCGGAAGCCCATCTATATCAGCAGGGTGCACATGGAGAAGCCGCCGGCGGCCAGGGTGTTTTTTGGCGCGTGCACTATGTGTTTAATGCTCTGTTCGAGGGGCTTCGCAACCGATACGTAGGGCTGCTGGATTGGTCGCTGCATCATCGCGGGCCCGTGCTGACGGCCTTCATGGCGTTTTTCGCCGCATCGCTTGGCCTCGCCGGCTTGATCGGCAAAGACTTCTTCCCCAACGTGGACTCGGGGCAAATGAAGTTGCATGCTCGCGCTCCCGCCGGAACGCGCATTGAAGAAACGGAGGTGAGGTTCGCCGCGATCGAGCGTGAAATCCGCGAGGCGCTGCCCGCCAACGAGCTCGCCACCATCATCGATAACATCGGAATTCCGAACAGTTGGTATAGTCTGGCGCAAGGCGATATTCCGACCATCTCGAGCGCCGACGGCGAAATCCTCATTTCGCTGAATAAAGAGCACCACTCCACTCGCGACTACGAAGTCCTGCTTCGCAAACGTCTGCGGGAAAACTTTCCGGACACCGTCTTTTTCTTCCAGCCGGCCAACATTACTACGCAGATCTTGAACTTCGGTCTTCCCGCACCGCTCGATTTGCAGGTGGTCGGGCGGGATGCCGCAGCGAATTATAAGATCGCCCAGGAGCTGGCGCGCAAGATCGCCCGCATCCCCGGCGCCGCCGACGTGCATGTCCACCAGGTGATCGACCAGCCGGAGATCCGTTTCGACGTGGATCGGGCGAAGGCTTCGCAACTGGGATTGACCCAGCGCGACGTCAGCACCAATATGCTGATTTCACTCAGCGGCATCGGCAGTCTGGCGCCGAACTACTGGGTGAATTGGTCGAATGGCGTGAACTATAACGTCGGTGTGCAGACGCCGCAATACAAGATCGACTCGCTTGACGCTCTGCTCCGCACGCCGGTGTCGGTGGCTAATGACAACGTGAATACCACCACGCCAGGCTCCCAGTCCGGTATGGCGGCATCCACGAACGCGTTTGTCGGTACATCGCCTAACGGCTCTTCGCAAGCCTACGGAAATCCTGGAGCCCTGCCCGGAAGCACGCAGATGCTCTCGAATCTGGTCACGGTGCGGCGCGATTATGCTCCCGTGATCGTGAACCACTACAACGTCTGGCCGGTCTTCGATGTCTACGCCAATATCGACCGGCGCGATCTGGGCGGCGTCGGCGCGGAAGTGGAAAAGATCATGAGCCAGACCCATTTGCCCCGCGGAACCACGCTCGATTTGCGCGGCCAGTACGCCACCATGCAAGCCTCCTTCTTTCGCCTGGCGCTCGGGATCGCTTTCGCCGTGGTCCTGGTCTATCTCCTGATGTGCGTGAATTTTCAATCCTGGCTCGATCCGTTCATCATCCTGACCGCGCTACCGGGGGCCATGGCCGGAATCCTGTGGATGCTGTTCGTCACAGGAACCACTCTGAGTGTTCCGTCGCTGATGGGGTCCATCATGTGTATCGGTGTCGCGACGGCCAACAGCATTCTGATGGTTACCTTCGCCAACGATGAGCGCTCGGTTGTTTCGTCAGCCCAGGAAGCTATGCTGTCCGCGGGCTTTGCCCGTATCCGTCCGGTGTTGATGACGGCTACCGCGATGATCTTGGGCATGCTCCCGATGTCGCTGGGCTGGGGTGAAGGGGGCGAGCAGAATGCGCCTCTGGGACGCGCCGTGATCGGCGGCCTGCTGTTCGCTACTGTGACCACGCTGTTCGTCGTCCCGATCATCTATACCTACCTGCGCACCAAGCCTCCCATCGATCGTGAGCGCGAGCAAGCGCTGGCGGAAGCCCGGCGGCACGCGATGGAAGACCGGTGGAGTCTGGATCCTCAGTAGAACATCCCATGCGTCACATCGAACCGGATCAGCCCAAATTTCAAGACGCCGTGGAAACCACCGAAGCCAGGCTGCGCCGCGAGAACGAGGAACTCAAGCGCCAGTTGCTGGAACACCAGCGGCTGGCTCATGCGCCGCGGACTGCCCCCAAACTGTGGCACCCATCCGCACTCACGCTCTGGGGCATCGTGTTGGCCGTCACGGCCGCGGTGGTCGTGGCGTTCTTCGCCGGTTATATCCCGCTTCGCAAGCGCGACGCGGTGATTCGCAATCTCGCGCGCGAACAGGAACAGGCCTTGCCGCGTGTGGAAGCGATCCAGGTGGCGCCTTCGTCTTCGAAGAGCGAATTGCTGCTGCCCGGCAACATCCAGGCTGTTACGGAAGCCCCCATCCTCGCCCGCTCGGACGGTTACATCAAACGCCGGCTCGTGGATATCGGCGATCGCGTGCAAGCCGGCCAGATTTTGGCGGAGATTGAAGCGCCGGAGCTCGGCCAGCAAGTTCGCCAGGCGCAAGCCAACGTACAGCAGGTGCAAGCCGCGCTAACCCAGGCCCTCGCCAACCGGCTGCAAGGCAAAGCGAACGCGGACCTGGCGCGCGTCACCGCCGAGCGTTGGGCCGCGCTGGCCAAGAAGGGAGCCGTCTCCAAGCAGGAGAACGATCAGTATCAGGCGCAGTATCAGGCCCAAGCCGCCAATCTCGAGGCACTGGAGCAAGCGGTTGCGGTTGCGCGCAGTAATATCGCAGCCGCTGAGGCGAATCTGTCGCGGCTGGATGAGATCCAGGGCTATCGCATCGTGAAGGCGCCTTTCGACGGAGTGATTACGCTGCGCAACGTGGATGTCGGTGCGCTGGTCAATGCCGGAAGCACGCTGCTGTACCGCATCGCTCAGACACGCGTGCTGCGGACCTTTGTCAACGTTCCGCAAAGCAACGCTGATTCAGTTCGTACCGGACAGGCCGCGCAGTTGACGGTTTCCAATCGGCCGGGCCGCCGCTTCGCCGGCACCGTCACACGCACGGCTGAAGCGTTGGACCCGAATAGCCGCACGATGCTGGTGGAGGTGCAGTTGCCCAATTCGGATGGCGCGCTGTTACCAGGCATGTACGCTCAAGTGGACTTGAGCAGCCCAAGAGCGAATCCGCCACTGCTTCTCCCCGGCGATTGTCTTATCGTTCGCGCCGAAGGCACCCAAGTGGCCCTGGTTCGTCCGGATCACAGTGTTCACTTCCAAAATATTCAGGTGGGCCGTGACTACGGCGATAAGCTGGAAGTTTTGAGCGGACTGCAACCAGGTGACTCGGTGATCGCCAATCCTAGCGATATCGTGCGCGAAGGCCTCCAGGTAGAACCGGTCCCCGTGCGCACACGCTGATGAAGACCACTCACTTCTTCCGCATCCAGACGCGCCACGTAAGAGGCCCGGCTTCCTTGTCGGTCATTGGGCGGCCCGCCATCTTGAGAGCCAGCTTCATCTGGCCGTGATGGTAGCCCTCGTGCCAGAGCATGTGCTGAAGCAAGAGGATCGGGTGGTCATAGTGAAGGTCCATGTCCCGGCCTGCCTCTACCCTGCTCTTTACCGCGTCCCGCACCGTCTTGGCGCTGTCGTTCAGCATCTCGGCGATGCGGCCAGGGTCGCGGACGGCCGCCCACTCTCCCTTGGGCAGTTCTCTGGCGAACTCGGGGGCGTCCTCGAACACGAACACAAGTCGCACATAGTGGATGTGCGTGAACATTTCCGCGACGGATGGGCTGCCCTCCATCGCCCTAGCCTCCAGCCCGCCCTCGGGGAGGGCGCCGAGCAAGTTGAGCAGGATGGTGTTGTTCCGGTCCCAGGAGTCCAGCAGAGCTTGAAGCAAGCGTTGATCGGTTGTTTCCGACATACGAAAACCACCATATCAGGCCTTATCTTCGCCTAAGAGAAGGCCGAAGGTGACCACACGCGTCTGCAGCGCTGTGATCCAGCGATCGAAGCGAAGGCGCCCCGGGCGGCGGGCGTCTTTTCGTGATACCTTCCCACAGTCATGTCCGACGTGGTTTACCGATCTCATGTCTACATTGAGCGCGTGAAGGGCCCGGTGCGGAGAGCGTATCTTCCGGCGGAACAAGAGCCGGTAATATTTGGAGTGCATGGCGCCGTGGCGGAGCACTACAAGGTTCCGCCAGCGGTCCTGGAGCCGCACGCCACTACCTTGGATTACATTGTCGCCGCTGCAGCGGGTTGACTGACCGGAACCTTCGGAGGTGCGCTGGGTATCAATCGATATTCGTCTCGTCGCGGTACATCACTTTGTGCCGGCGGGTCTTGATCCATTCCTCAATCTGTTCGGCGGTCAGGAAATTCTCCGGATTAAACCGGTCCCAATTCATGATCTGGTCCAGCCTTCGCTTCCAGCGCTTATAGGAAGGCTTTAACGCTGGACCGAAGCACATCACGTCAATGATCGCGAGCTCTTCGGGCACGCCAAGCAACGGCCTGATCTTCTTCTGAATATCCTCCTGGCCGATCGCCGTGATCCACCACACCGCGTACCCCAGCGCCGCAGCCGCCAGATGTGCCGACATTGTCGAAGCCGCCACCGATTGAAGCAGGATTCGCTCCGCGTTCTGGTGGTACAGGCGGTCCTCTTCGGAACCATCCTTGAGTACGGGAAACGCCCCTACGAAGCGGAAATCAGCCGCGACGACAATCAAGCCCGGGGCGGTCTTCACACCAGCATAATTCGGCGTCGGAAACCCCATGCGGAGCCGCACGCGATGTTGTTGTTCGTCGAGAAAACACTGCGCAATGGTTTCCTTGGCCGACGGATCAGTGACCACGATGTAGTGCCACGGCTGGGCATTCGCCCCCGAGGGAGCATGGCGAGCCGCGTCCAAAATCATCTCGAAATGCTCTCGCGGAATTTCGCAGGGGGCAAACGCCCGATTGGTCATGCGATTCCGCACAACTTCCATCAAGGCCTGGTAGAGCTTCGTATTGCTCGCTGAAGCCTGACTAGTCTCTATTTCATTCGCCATGACAAGCGTTGGGGCTCCCTTCGTGAGGCATTAGTGAGAATCGGTCTAATCCAAACCAACAATGCGCCCGGCATAACCAGTCATTTCAAGATACCCAACTCCGTGCAGCCGGCGGCCCAGCTTGGTTGCGTCAATGTCGATGGCGCCTTCCCAATAGGTTGTAGCGCCTGTGATTTCCTGCTGAACCAGCGGCGTCCGAATCGCCGCCTTGAAGCCTATTGACGGAACCTCGATGGCCCATTCCACGGGGTAACGTCCGCCTGTTGCGCCGCTGGTCCAAGTTTGTCCCGGTGTCACCGTAAAATCACTGGCGGCAAGATGTTTGGGGCGCCCTTGGGAATCGACGTAGGTTCCCGCCGAGTATGGATCCATGGATCCTCCCGAACGACGCAAACGGAACAGCATCAGTTCAGACTTGTCTTCCAGCTGCAGGCTGAACCAATCCCAACCGATCTGGGCAGCTTCCATCTGGTGGCTAAAGAATTCATGATCCATCCAACTGCTGCCTTCCACGGAAAATCGCTTTCCGTCCAAAACGATTACCCCCGTGGTGGCGAGCCGAGTGAGTGAAACGTAGTGCGAAGCCCGGCCGGCGCCTGGGGCCTTCTGGCTCACACCGTTTTCGCCATTGATGACTGGTGGCTTTTCGGCTTTTAACGACAGTTCAAAGGAAAAGCGGTCCGCGATTCCCTGCAATGTCTGTGTGCTTCCACCTTCGATAGTGGGATCGAAGATCCACTGCGCTTGCCAATTGCCATTCCAAACGCGAGCCTGCTTCAGGTCTGCGCCTGCGACACCCGGTCCGGTCCGGTTGAACCTCTCGGTGTGCAGGAATCGGCCGCCCTCCATGTCGCTCAGAGCAAGATGCGCCATCCAAACATCCTTCAAATCCCAGATATTCGCTGGCGGCTGCCGATCGACAGCCCGGCGAAAAAATGTCAGCTCAAAGCCAAAGCGCCGGCCTTGGGCGGTTCGAACATTGCCAGTGTAATACCACCATTCGGTCTGAAACTCGGGATGATTGAAATAGTCGCGAGGGAATTCGAAACGATAATTGGGGAGCGCCAGGCGATATGGAACATCCGCACCGGGTGCACTCAGGGCGAGCCCCAACACCAGCAGCAGGCCCCCGGGGCTACTCCTCATGAATCACCTCGATCGGCACCAGGCGAGTGGCGATCCTGGCCGGATATAGAGCCGAAAGAATCGTTGCCGCGTAAACAATCGACAGCGCGGTCAGCAGCACGAGAACCGGCCAGTGAAACTGAATGGTCCACCCGAACGACTGTTTGTTGATGACGTGGATCAAGAGCAGCGAAAGAATGAACCCCAGCGTGACGCCAGCGACGTTCGCAAGTACGCCTAGCAGCCCAGCTTCGAAAAGGATGATTCCCCGGACTTGTGGGTTAGATGCGCCCAAGAAACGGAGCAGGCCGAACTCGCGGCGACGATCGATCACTAACGCGAGCAACGCGCCGCCCACTCCAGTCACGGCCACAAATACAGCGAGCGCCTCGAGTACATACGTGATTGCGAAGGTCCGGTCGAATACCTGGATGCCCTGATCCCGCAGAGTACGATTCCTTACCACCGCCACACGCCGGCCCGCGATTACACGCTCCACCGCACGCTGCCCTTGGTCCAACGACACACCCGGCTTTAGATACACTGCAACGTTGCTCGGCTCTGGGTCCGGCAGGTATCGGAGCAGAGTGGCGCGATCCATCAAAATGACGCCGCCCTCGCTGGAGTAATCGTAGTAAATATCCAGCACGCGAAATGATCCGGCCTGTCCGCCCAGGCTGAGTTTGAGAATGTCACCGGCCCGTACACGATGCTTGTTTGCAAAGGGCTCGCTTACGATGACCGTGTTATTTCCGATGAGTTGACGAAACACGCCTGGGGCCGGTGCTCCCGAGAGAAACGACCGCCTGCGACGGCGTCCTCCACTGCCGGCGTCCATGCCCCCGATTGTGGCGGGCAGTCCGTCATACCGTATTTCATAAGTGCGCAATTGATCGACAGCATCCACCTCCGGAAGCTGAGCAAGCAGCGCGGGGATGTCCGCCGACATGGTGGGGTGGCGATCCGTTCCAGCCGGGACTGCGGGGCTCAGAAACAGATCCGCCTGCAGGACATCGTCCATCCAAACCAACACGGTTTCGCGAAAACTTCCCACCATAATTCCGATGGCCGTCAGCACAGCGATCGCGGTGGACAGTGCTCCAACCAGGACGGATGTACGACGAAGCGATCCCGCCAGGCTGCGTGTGGCAACCAGGGCGCCCACTCCGAACACGCGGCGGATCAACCCGGCGGTGATCACCGTGAGGCCGGCGACTAGCGCAGGAATCGCGAGCGCGCACGCTGCAATCGCCAGCAGCGCTGAAAGGTAGCCGTAAACTGGTTTTCCATTGATGGCGTTTTGCTGAGAAGCGATCCACGCAACCGACGCAAGCATCACTGCGGCAGCGGCGGACCTCCAGCGGTGTAGGCGAGCGTGATGCTCACGGCTGCCCCGCGCCATCGCTTCCACGGGCGACACGCGCGACGCTTCCCAAGCGGGTCCCAAAGCTGAGACCAGAGAGACCCGACGCCCATCACGACTCCCAACAGTGCTGTTTCCCACGTCAGCGATATCGGCGCCGGGCGACTACTGAAATACAGCGATGCGACTGTGGAGGCCACTAGCTTGACGGCCCCTTCCGACATGAGGCGTCCGAGAACGATTCCAGCCATGCCGCCAAGCAGGCCGAAGCAACTCGCCTCACCCAAAATTCCCAGCAAAACCGCGCCGCGAGAGGCGCCCAGTGCCCGCACAATGCCGATTTCAAACCGCCGCCGCACCACCGATACCGAAATGGTGTTGTAGATCAAGAATGCGCCGACGGCCAGCGAGACATAGCTCAGAACGCGGAGATTCCAGCGGAAAGACTCCAGCATGCGCCGGTTCTCTTCGGTCTCGGTCCCCTGCCGCGCGATGGCGACGCCTGGGGGAAGGCTCTGGCGGAGGGCGGCCTCCCAATCCTCGATAGAGCCGGCGGGCGGCGCTTCGATTAAGATGCGATCGAGCTTTCCACCGCGGCGTAAAATTCGCGTGGCCGGCGCCAGGTCCATCAGGATCACTTCACTTGACTGATCATCCAGCACTCCGCCAACGATAAAGTCCGACGCCGTGTCGTTGGTCAGTAAACGAATCCGATCGCCGGTCTTGTATCCCAACCCGGAGCTCAACCAAACGGATTCATTCACGCGGGGATCCGAAAAAGCGCGAGTTTGCCCTTCACGCAGGGACCTTTCAATCGCTCCCTCTGAGAGCAGGTCCATTCCTATGATTGACGCCGTGCGCCTGATCTTACCGTCGATGACTGCATAGTCTTCAATGCGCGGATGAAGCTTCAGCGGATACGGTAAGGTTGCCAAACGGGCGAACACTTCCGGAGGGATTCCACCTGTGGCGGTTACTTCCAGGTTGGCGCTTCCCGTTAACGCTTCGAGCGACGAACGAAAGGAGCCGGTGGCGGCCTGACCAGCCAGTTCAATCGCCAAGACCGCGGCAACGCCCAGGGCCACCGCCAGCACGGTGAGCGCAGTTCGCAACCGCTCGCCCTTCAGCGGCCTGAAGATCAAACGATAGAACAGGTCCAGGGCCGTCATGAGCGGCCTTCTACGCGGCCGTCATGCAACCGCACGATGGTGTCCGCCTTCCCGATCGCTTCCAGGCTATGGGTCGCCATAAGAACGGTGGTTTCCAGCTCGTTGGCGATGCGTCTCAATAGAGCGAGAATCATTTCGCTGGTGGCAGTATCCAGGTTCCCCGTCGGCTCGTCCGCTAAAAGAATCGAAGAACTGTTAGCCATAGCTCGGGCAATGGCGACCCGCTGCATCTGCCCGCCGGAAAGTTGATAGGGCATGCGGTTCGCGTACTCATCCATCCCCACCCAACGCAAACGTTCGGTAGCCGTGGCACGTGGTCGTTTCTGTCCGGCCAACATGAGGGGCAGTTCAACGTTCTCGATCACGGAAAGAGTCGGCAGCAGTTGAAAACTTTGGAAGACAAATCCCACCTTTTCGCGGCGCATCCGCGTGAGCGCCACATCGCTCAGCGTCGAAGTGCTCACGCCATCCAGCCAAACGGTTCCCGACGTCGGAAAATCCATGGCGCCGGCCAGGTGCAGTAACGTGGATTTTCCGCAACCGCTTCGCCCCACTAACGCCACAAACTCCCCCGGGCGAAATTCGAGGCTCACGTCATGCAGGGCAGGCACGGAGCTTCCCTCCGTGACGTACTCCTTACTGACATGTTCCAGACGCAGAGTGCTCACTGATCAGGGCCGTGGCTGCGCAGGCCACAAAGCGGTTTCGAAATTGTTTGAACGGAAGGTCTCGGCACATACTATTGTATAGTCGGGCGGCGTGACTCGTGCTGTCTCAAAATCACATGCGATCCTATCCACTTCTTGTTCAGCGCCGCGGCCTCATTGACGGCCCAATCTCCGTCCTTCGTCCCAGTCACCCACACCATGCTGCAAAAGCCCGACCCGGCCGACTGGCTGATGTGGCGCCGCACGCTCGATAGTTGGGGCTACAGCCCGCTCAACCAGATTCATCGGGCAAACGTCGGCAAGTTGAAAATGATCTGGATGCGCGGCATGTATCTGCCGAATCCAAGCGACTTCGTGCAGGCCATCAACGCCGCCACCGGAGACCTGATTGGGAGTACAAGCGTAAACTGCCGGACGATGTGAACAAGCATCTCCTGGTTCCCAGCATCGACCGCAACATCGCCATTTACAACAATCTCATCACCGACACCAGCGTTGACGACTTTGTGTACGCGCTCGACGCGCAGACCTGAAAGCTGGCGTGAGAGAACCGGATCGTGGATTAATGCGAGGATTCCGCACAGGAAACGTCCGGCCCCATCATCGCCGACGGTAAGACCCGGAGCGCGGACAGCGCTCCGAATCCAACTGGAAACATCCTTTCCATGTATTCCATTTCCTTGCACAGGTCGCGTGCTACCCCAACCAGCATCAACTCCAGCCGTTGGGTTCCCGTGTTTTCGACCGATTGAACTTCGCCGAGCTCTATCGGAACTGGCGCCGCCTGTATGAAACGGCGACGATGCGCGAGGAGCGAATCGACAGACCCAGGCATTGGAGTAAACTACTGGTCTTAAGCTAAATGAACACATCTCCAGTACTAATTGTTGGGGCAGGCATTGGCGGCTTGAGCGTTGCACTGACTTTGCATCAAATCGGTGTACCTTGCGTCGTCTTTGAATCGGTCGCCGACATCAAGCCCCTCGGCCTGGGTATCAACATTCAGCCCAACGCGATCCGTGAACTCTATGAATTGGGTTTCGGCCCCGAATCGCTCGATACGATCGGACTCCAAACCAGAGAGTGGGCTCTCGTTGGTCTGAATGGCAATGAAGTCTATTCCGAACCCCGGGGACTAAGGGCCGGCTACAAATGGCCGCAGTATTCCGTGCACCGGGGCGGCCTGCAGATACTCCTGTATCGCGCTGCTCTGGAACGTCTGGGCGCAGATTCCGTTCGCACCGGCCTGAAAGTCACAGGCTATTGCAATCATCCGGACGGAAAGGGAGTGACGGCTTTGTTGCGAAGCCGCGACGGTAAGTGTTCCCAGGTGGAAGGATCCCTGCTGATTGCGGCCGATGGTCTGCATTCAGCCGTGCGTCAACAGATGTATCCCGGCCAGCCTCCCATTCAGTGGGGAGGCGCCATCATGTGGCGCGGCGTCACCAAAGGCACGCCGATTCGCAGTGGCGCGTCCTTTGTGGGTCTGGGGACGCACCGTCATCGCGTGGTGTTCTACCCTATCTCGGCCCCCGACCCGGTTACCGGCCTTGCGGACATCAATTGGATCGCAGAGATCACCGTCGACAATTCCGGTGGCTGGCCGGATGGCGACTGGAACAAACAGGTGCGGCATGAGGACTTCATGCATCATTTCGAGCACTGGAATTACGACTGGATCGACATCCCGGCCATGTTGCGTGGCGCGGCTGCGGTCTTTGAATACCCGATGATCGATCGTGAACCGGTTTCGACTTGGGTTGAGGGCAATGTCGCGCTGTTGGGCGATGCTGCGCATGTGATGTACCCCACAGGTTCCAATGGCGCCAGCCAAGCCATTATCGATGCGCGGGTGCTCGGTGCTGCTATGCTCGAACATGGCGTCAACTCCAGAGCCCTCGAAGCCTACGACACATTACTCTGCGCGGAAATGTCGCAACTGGTTTTGCGCAATCGTGGAGCCGGCCCCTTTGGCCTGTTGAATCTGCTGGATGATCGTTGCGGCGGTGTGTTTGACAATATCGACGATGTCATTCCCAAGGCTGAGCGTGACGAATTCATGCTGCGGTATAAAACTGCCGCGGGCTTTGCGGCTGAGAGACTCAATGCAGCCGCGTCCACCATCCCACCGGGAACCAGAGTTCGCTAGCAACTTTCACAGGGAGCAGTCTCGGTGTTACATCACTACCTACTGATCAAATTCAAGAAAGGCACCAGCGACGAACATATCGGAGAGTTCTGCAAAAGAATGCTGGCCCTGAGAACCACCATTTCCGGCATTGAGCATCTGGAGATTGGACGCGATATTCTGCACGATGCCCGCAGTTGGGACCTCATCCTCATCATGCGCTTTGCTTCCACAGAGGCCCTGCGCGGTTATCAGCAACACCCGGAGCATCTGAGATTGATGGCGTTTAACCAGCTATCCGTTGCGGATGTAGCTTCGGTGGACTTTGAATCACCGCAAACCGTATAATTGCAGACCGTGAAAACATACGCCGCCCGCAGGCTTCACAATCTTCAGGAGTCCGTGATCCGCTCCATCACGCGTTATGCATTTGACAAGGGAGCGATCCTGCTGGCGCAGGGGTTCCCCGATTTCGATCCACCGGAAGAAGTTCTAGCCGAGGCCGAGAAGGCCATGCGCAGCGGACGGAATCAGTATGGGATGACCTGGGGACAGCCCAGCCTTCGCAGGGCCATCGCGCAGAAGAGCCGACGATTTTACGGACAGGAGGTCGATCCCGACCGGAATGTCACCGTCACCTGCGGAGTTACCGAAGCCGTGATTGCCGCCCTGCTGGGCGTTGTCAATCCTGGAGACAAAGTCGTCGTTTTGGAACCGGCCCACGAAAACTATCATGCCGGTATAGCGTTCGCCGGCGGTATTCCGATCTGGGTTCCCCTGCGTCCGCCCGATTATCAATTCGATCCCGATGAACTTGCGCGCGCATTCGAACAGAAACCCAAAGCCGTGTTGTTCAACTCGCCGCATAATCCTTCCGGCAGGGTTTTTACCGAGCGGGAACTGTCGATTATCCGGGACCTTTGCGTCAAGCACGACGTCGTGGCGATCACCGATGAAATCTACGAACACCTCGTGTTCGACGGCCTTCGCCATATTCCGATTGCCACGTATCCCGGCATGCAGGATCGCACGATCACCATTTGCGGTTTGGGGAAAACCTTCGCCGTGACGGGCTGGCGTGTGGGTTATTGCATTGCGAGCCCCGACTTGACGGATGCGCTGCGGAAGGTCCATGATTTCACGACCGTGTGCGCGCCCACGCCGCTGCAGGAGGCGATGGCGGTGGTGATCGGGTTGCCCGATTCGTACTACCAGTGGCTTCAGGCTTTTTACGCTTCCCGCCGTGCACGCATGCTCGGCATTCTCGACAAGCATGGTTTCAAGTATGCGATCCCCGAAGGCGCCTACTATGTGATGGCGGACTTCCGACACCTGGGCCGCGGTGACGACGACATGGCGTTCGCCCACTGGTTGATTGATGAAGTCGGTGTCGCCACAGTGCCCGGTTCCAGTTTCTACGCTTCCTCTCCTGTTCTGGGCCGCGGTCTGGTGCGTTTCGCCTTTCCGAAGAAGGACGAAACGCTCAACGCCGTTGAAGAACGATTTGAGAAATTACCGGCCAGACAATAGCCAGATCCTCTCCAACCGCAAACAGACATACACCTCCGCATCCAGCGGTCGCGTTGTGAGTGCCGACCCCGAATGGTCAAAAAACTGAAACGACCGGTAGCCAGAGTAAGATAAGCAGTCGGCATGAGGAACAAGAAGTGGTTGCGACTGCTAGCGTACGTGACAGGATCGGTGAACCAGGAGCTGCTCCTACAGAATGAATATCTGGCGCAGAGAACGTATTCTGAGGGCGAACCTGCCATCGAGATTGCGGCCGTCCAACCGGACGCGGAAGCGCTCGTGGTGCGAATGGCGCGTCAGAATACTGGCTGGGGATATGACCGCATCGTCGGAGCGCTGGCCAATTTGGGTCACTGCTTGTCGGATCAGACGGTGGGAAACATTCTGCGACGCCACGGCATTGCTCCGGCTCCGAAGCGAAGCCAGACGACTTCGTGGAAGGATTTCATTTCCGCTCACATGAACGTCCTGGCCGGCGCAGACTTCTTCACCGTGGAGGTGCTGAGTTGGCGGGGCTTGGTGACTTACTATGCGTTGTTTTTCATTCATCTGGAAAACCGCCGCGTCAGCGTGGCGGGGATCACCAGACATCCAGATCAAGAGTGGATGGAGCAGGTCGCCCGCAGCGCCACCCAGGAGACTTGGGGCTACGTTGATCCATGCCGTTATGTTCTGCATGATCGCGACACCAAGTTCTGCGCATCGTTTCGGTCGGTGCTGGCAGCGGGCGGCGTGAAAGCCATTCCGCTTCCTGCCAGAAGCCCGAATCTGAACGCATTTGCGGAACACTGGGTCCGCTCTGCCAAGCAGGAGTGCTTGTCGAGGTTGATCCTGTTCGGCGAGCGCCCTTTGTCGCGGGCCTTAGCCGAATTCAGCGCTCACTATCACGGCGAAAGAAATCATCAAGGGAAAGGCAACCAATTGCTTTTCCCTGACGCTGGCCATAAACCCAAACAGGGCGGCCGCAGGGAGAGGTCACGCTTTTTCATCTTCTGGAGCAGGAAGGCCCATGCCAGATTGGCGCCTGGTACGATGCCGCGCCCATTCTGTTCGAGCGTCTCGGCGAGGAAAACGCTTTGGTCGCGTGGCCCACAGAGAAGAACAATTATCTCGGTCAGGGCGACCGGTTCAGCGTCATGAGGGTTTCGGCGCTGATCCTGAGCGATCTTCTTGCTGAGATACGTTCGTCTCTCACATGCCTGGCAGAGAGACCCATCGAAGCCTTGGCTCTTCTCAGCGGCCTGAAGAGCGAGCTGATCCGAGCGAGCCGAAGCGGTTTGCTGGCCATCGAGCGCGCATTGCGGAGCGGTGCACGGCGGCTGGCGCAAGTGCCCTTACGCGACCCGGTCGACGAACACGCCCCGGGTGTTGCTGTTCGGTGGTATCAACCGCGTCTTCGTGGACGGGCCCGTGAAAGATTTCTTCGAACAGCGCGGCATCCTTGCAAAGACCACCGAGTGGTCCGAGTTCATGTGTTTTATCGAAACCGAAAACATAGTGCGGCTCGGCTTCGCCCAAGGCCATCTGGCGCCTGCGGCGTAGTGTTCCATGCCCGTCCTGCTGCAGGAACTATTCCAGGCAGACGATAAGAACGCCGCTGTCCGGGCAATGCGGTCTCGGATGCATATCGGCTATATCGGAATGATGGACCGGCGCTGGCGCAGGATCGCGGGGGAATCCGGCCTCCTGTTCAATCCATACGTGAATTTCGCCGACATCCAGGACGAGGGACACCGGCGCATCTCGATGAACGGTTACACCGAGGCGCCGATCACTGTTGGCCGTTACGCGGCCCTGCTACGCTCCGGAGGCTTTGACGGGTTCGTAAACATCGGCGCGTTCAACTGCGGCCCCGCCAATACCGCCTCAGCTGTGATTCACTCACTCTCCCTCCGGACCGATACACCCTACGCGATCATCGAGGCAGACGGCACTAGCATTACGACAAACCAATTGGGGCAGCTTGAGACGATAGCGGCCCAGTGCTGCCGCCGGCGAGCGGAATTTCGAGCAGGACCCCGGGAGTCCGGGGTTCGCAACTTGCAACAGTGACTTCTAAGTCACACGTTGTGTCGTTCTAGAATCGGAGTTGGTGTGTTAGACAGGATATGACGTTCGTCCTCGGCATTAGAAGCGGCAAGTCGGCTTGTGAGCGCCGATCCCACTTGGGCGTAAATTCGAGCTTCACGCCGAGTGCTTCGAGTTCGGTGCGCGTTAGCTGTTCGACGGAAGGACTGGTGGACCTCCGGGCCATGCGGAACAAGGTAGCATGTTCGCCGTGTCTTCGCCCAGCAAACGGGAGGCGGTACCCAGCCAAAGGGGGATGGCCCCGGCGACTTTCTTGGCATTTGTGGGCCGGTATAATTGAGCGGTGAGGTAGCAACAGTGAAACGTAAAACACTCCTGCTTGCCGTCGCCATGTTCACTTCAGGACGCCTCGTTCTGACCGGACAACAAAAAACCGATCCCGGAGTTTTCACTGTCACCCAAGCTGAAGCGGGCCGCATAGCATACGAGAACACTTGCGGAAAATGTCACACTTACACGTTGCTAGGACGCAAGGGTGAAGAGGGCGAGCTTCCGCCCGTAGCATCGCTATCGGCTCCCTACCAGAAGTTCATTGGAACTCCCAATCACGTCCCCCCTTTGGCTGGGAAAGTCTTCCTCAGCCGTTGGGGGCAGAAAACCGCGGCCGAACTCATAGCCCGGTTTCAAGTCACCGCCAGTGATCCATTTTTCCAGTTTCAGGACATGAACGAAGACGCTGTAGTGAACATCACGGCGTACGTCCTCCAGATGAACGGCGCTAAGGCAGGCCTCCAGCCATTGACCAGAAAGACTAGTGTCGTCGTTAATTCGATCGTCCAGTAATCTCTTCTTCGTGTTCAGTCTTCAATGCGTTTCATCCTAGATGGCTTTCGCGGACGCGACGTTCGGCCCGGCCAATAACCTGATCATCCCCGTCAGGCATGCGGACATCAATAATTACCGGTAGCATGGTTTCGGGCAGTTGCTTCGGTAATCGCCTACGGACTTGCCACCAACCGCACGGATTCAGAGGTCATGGCGCCGTCTTTGCCGGTGACCTCCAGGCGGATACTCACGTCGTTTGTCTTCGGGCCATAAGCCACGTAGCCGTCACGAAGTTGTGTTGGATCGAATGGCACCGCTTCGGTTATTCCGTTTTCGGTGATCCTCATGACGCCATGGTCGGAGGCCAGGATCGCCCGTGATGCGCGATTCCAATGAATCTGAAATTGGTTCGAAAGAGCGGTCACCGTCAACCCCAGGTTGGTTCTGTCGTCGGACTCCACCAATGGCGGCGTTGATTGGTTTGACGGTGCTGGCGCCGCCGCGTGGTGTGAGTCGATTACCAAATGCAACACCCCCACGATGATCATCCCAAGGGCCGCAGTGGGCAGTAGTCGCAACCACTCCACGCGGTTCACGGAAGCAAACAATGGAACCGTGGGTTTTCGGCGAGATTCAGTCACCTCTTCTCTAGGTGGGACCCTCCAGTCGGCGTGCTCGCCAACTATTCTTCCAGCGCTTATAATCTTTCCCTCCCGATCACGCCAGAGCTCTTCGGCCAAGTCCTCGCAGGAGGCATTGAGCCGCGTGAACCCCTGTGCGTGGGCCCAAGCGTAGAACGCTGAGCGCTCGGATTCCGAGGGCAGTTGGGTGTCGAGCTGTTTATGCGGATCATTCGCCATCGTAGTCACGGTCCCGAAAAAACTGGCTGCCTCCACGACCGGCCAGGGTTAGTGGTGAATTTCCGTCTCCAATCTTGCAACCTCTTGAGGGTGAGGTCAACAGGAACGCGCAGTTGAATTCAGGCAACATGTACTGTGGATTTGGGCGGGTTGTACTGTGAGTACCGAATATTGTCGGTACGGCGTGGCAGATACAACTGGGCATCAAGGTTGTGTTCTAATGAACTCCCAACCGCTTGCTGATGGCGCGGCTTATAGCGGGCGCCGCGAGTGAGCAAGCGGTTCCAAGGTTTCTTGAGCACTAGAGAGAAGGACGGTGACCATAATGAACTACCAGGCTAAATGCACGGCTATTCTGACCTTATTGATCGCCCGAGTGGCGTGCGCGCAGGCGCCCGGGTTCGCCTCTTTGCCTGGCGAGGCCGAACCTGCGGCGGTGACAGGCCTGTACCACTGGATTCACTCGACGGCGGATGTCGACCGGGGATGGCAATTTTACCATTCTGTCTTCGGGATGGAGCTGGAGAGTTCGCCCTTCGGGGGGAATACCGAGGCCACCCCGAGGCCGCCCAGGCCGAGGGCGGAAGCATCGGCGGACCCGATCATTTGGGACCTGACCAATACTCACGGTTCCCGCTTCCGCAATGTCTTCATGACGATACCCGGAGTCTACTTTGGCCACGAGCTTTCGGAATTTTCGGGCATTGAGCAAAAGGCTATTCGAGCGAACCTGTGGGATCCGGGCGCGACGATGCTGATACTGAATGTCGATCATCTCGATGCCTCGCTTGACGCACTGAAGAAAGCGGGCGGCGAGATCGTCAGCGGGGAAAACAAGCCGGTCAGCCTCGATGGCATACGAGCTGTGATTGCGCGCGATCCCGACGGATATCTGCTGGAGTTGATCGAATCGCCCAAGCCCGGAGCGGCGATCGGCGTGACGGTGGCGAATGTCGTACAAATGCACCGATTTTATGAAGATCTCCTCGGCTTCAAAATTCAGTCGCCCGCGCGATTCGAAAACAAAGCACTGAAACTCGTGGGGTTGAGTGGCGGTGAATATCGCGTCAGCAGCGCGTTGATTCCAGGCACCTCGATTCGAATCGAGTTCTTTGAGTTCCGAAAAGTCGCCGGGCCGGCTGGCGAACGAATCACCCCACACCCGGTTCGCTACCGCATCCAGGATCCCGGTGCGCCGCAGTTTCAATTCCGCGTCCGCGATCTGGATCATCTTCTCGAAGAAAGCAAGCGGCGCGGCGTTCCGTTCGTCAGCGTTGGTCAGAAACCAATCGGGCGAGCTTTCGGCCGCTTTGTGTTCGTAACCGACCCGGATGGCGTTCTAGTGGAATTTGTGCATCCGAAATGATGACGGGGCGTTTGAAAGCCCTGTCTTTGAAAGCCGCAGATTCTCGACCCTCGGATTTCGGAATGGCGAAACCCGCCTCCGCTTCCGTTGTATAGATCAACCCGATGCCTTCCAGCACGCAGGATTGCGACAACTCCAAAACCCGGGGAAACGTTCCGTCCCTCGTTGACCCCAAAACGGAATATAGTTGCTTTGGGGTAACAAGCGTGACGACACCAAGTGTTGTGTGCCGCAACGGACTGATTCTTCTGGTGCTGACCCTTTTGCCTGCCCTGGCAGCGGAGAGCCCTGGCGCCCGTGCCACGCAAATTCAGAATTACGTGCATACCGTCGCAGACATGGACAAGAGCATCGCCTTCTACCACGATGCCATGGGATTAACGATTATGGCTCCGCCGTTTGGCGCGGCGCCGACCGACAGGCTGTCGCTCCGCGAGAACCTGAATGTCATGAACAACACTCCCGGCAGCACGTTCCGACCGACTTACCTTCGGGTGCCCGGCCATTGGGACTGGGGAACGGAGTTGTTGCAGTTCGGCAATATCGAACGGCACCCGGTTAACCTGCGAATTGTGGACCCGGGCGCGACGGTCTTCATTTTGCAGGTTCGTGACCTGGACGCCATGTTGGCCAATCTGAAAAACGGCGGAGCGTCCGTTGTGAGTCCCGGAGGCGTGCCGGTGAAGATGGAGGGCCGCACTCGCTCGGTCGTGCTAAAAGATCTGGATGGTATGTTCATCGAATTGGCGCAAGCGGCTGTCATTGGAAAAGGCGCGCCGCCGGGCAATATCTTAAACGCAAAAGTCGGAATCACTGTTGAGGACACGGAGAAAACGGTACACTTCTATCGCGATCTGCTGGGGTTTACCGCCGGCAAGCCACACCCTGCGGCAAAGGCCCTGGGTCAACTGATGGACCTACCCGGGGCGCAGATCGTGCAGACGCAACTCAAGCTGCCCGATACAAGCTTCGAAATTCGTTTGCTGGAATTCAAGACACCGACCGGCGATCGGCACTCGATCCAGCCGCCCATGCAGAATCCAGGCGCGCCGCAATTCACCATCTACTTCAAGGATGTCCAGGCGGCGGTCAAGGTGTTTAAAGCCGAAGGCACGCCCTTCCTTGGCCCCAGTACGATTTGGGATCCCAACGGCATCATTATTCTGGTGCGCGCTCCATTTCCGGTCTACTAGGCCTGAATCATGAAACTGCGCGTGAGCCTACAAATGCCGTCCGCTGTCTGGCTTGTGATCGCCGCTGTGCACTGTCTAGCGGCGCCGCATCCGCCTGAATCGGTTCCCAACAGGGCATATTTCTACGTTCATACTGTCGCGGATTTGGACAAGACAATTGCGTTTTACCGCGATGTGATCGGCTTGCGGGAAAAGCGCGTGCTCTCGGCATTCCCTTCGGACAAGCCGACGCGTAACAGCCAGATCAACAGACTGACCAATACTCCCAACGCGTTTTTTCGGCCCATATATTTCGAACTACCGGGCAACGACTATGGGCTCGAATTGCTGGAGTTCACAGAAATTGAGCGAAAGCCGGTGCAGCCTCGCCCGCAGGATCCGGGAGCGACGTTTCTGATTCTCGATGTCCGTCACCTGGACGCGCTGCTTGCCAAAGCAAAATTGGGCGGAGCCACGGTAGTAACTGAGGGGGGAAAACCGGTGCTTGACGACGGCACCCGGTCGATTCTCTTGCGGGATCCAGATGGGTTTTATCTCCTGTTGCGGCAGCCCCGGCGGATCCCGCTGGGTGCGGCCAAGGGCCCGATCGCTGGGGCGGGCGTGGCGGTGACGGTTGCGGATCTGGCGAAGGCCACGGCTTTTTACCGGGATATGTTGGGATTGGTTCCCAGCCATCCCGAAGGCGGCGCCGATCTGAATCGGCTCACCGGCGTCGCTGGAGCGCAGATCGTTACTGGCAGCGTAAAAATCGCGGGCAGCACGTTTGAGCCGCAACTATGGGAATTCCATGGCGTGGACCAGCACCCAATTCACCCCCGCATGCAAGACCCCGGGGCGCCCCAATTCACTCTGCAATTCCACGTTCCCGCCGCCGCGCGGGCGTACCTTAAACAGGAACGCGTACAGTTCCTTAGCGACGGTGTGATCTACGACCCCAATGGCGTGCTGATCCTGGTGCGGGGGGAACCGCCGAACAACTAAAGTGAGGGATCACACCAGCTTTTCGTTGAAGCAGTCTATCGCGATCCCCCGGGGAATAACCGCTCCAACCTGTGGTTTTGAAGCGCACTCCGGCGTGGAAGCCATTTGGACACTGCATTCGTCGCTTATCAGGCGTGCACGGACCAAGAAGCCCGGTTATTTAGGATTTCCATCAAATCCTGCGGTGACTTTGCACCTTTTCGCGATCTTTCGATTACTGAGCGACTGATAACGTCATCCAGATTCGTGAAGCCGTTGGGCGCACGCTCGGCGACGATCTCCATACACCGTTCAGCGGCGATTTTACGATTGGGTTCCAAGACTGCGGCCGTGGCCGGACGCCTTCCGCAACGCCCTTCAAGCGATCCCAAACTTTGGCACCCTCGGAAATGAAATCGTTGTAGGGATCGATCTCCGTCACGTTCTACATTGTAGTGTCCGAGAGGTTGGATGACGCGCTACTCGGAAACTGGCCGTTTGGGAGCCTGCGTGCTGGATTGGTAATGATAAACGCGCATCGCGACAGCTATCACGTGCCAGCACGCAATGACGAATTCGCAGGAGTATCTCAAGAGAACGCCGGTTCTCGGGAATGGCTGATCGCGTACGAGCACGGATTGGGTGAACAGTACTCATCGCATGCGAGCGATCCTCACATGGGGGGGTGATAGCGGAACGAAGTGGCTCAACTCTTCCGTGATGCTGGCCTCGTTAACCTTCGTCAGTTGGATGGTCGGCGAGAGGGTCCCTTTGACAAGGACTCGGATCCAGGCGGCTCACGGAACGGTTCCACTGAAATGCGCTCGTAACACACTTCCAGCACGTCCAGGTATTCTGTACCGCCCGGCGCTTGGAGTACAACGCTGTCGCCCGCTGCCGACTTCAGCAACGCGCGCCCCAGAGGCGACACCCAACTGATGTGGTTGCGGTCGAGATCGACTTCGTCGGTGCCCACGATGCTCACCACTCGCTCCACTCCCGCGGCATTGGCATAGCGCACGGTCGCGCCGAAGAATGCTCTCGTGGCCGCTTGCCCCGTTCTCGGAGTTTCCGGGTCCACCACTTCCGCAGCTTCGATCCGCTTCCTGAGAAAGCGAATCCGCCCATCGATCTGCCGCAGCCGCCGCTTGCCGTACTGATAGTCGGCGTTTTCACTCCGATCGCCGTTACTGGCAGCCCACGCCACCACCTCCGTCACGGCCGGGCGTTCCCTGGTGAGCAGAAACCGGTGCTCATCTTGGAGACGCTGCAGCCCGCTCGGAGTTATGTAGTTCTTGCCTGGCGTCGCGGGCTCGTCCGCTTTCGGTTTTCTCGTAAACCCTTTTCGCATCTCGTTGTCCTCCCAGCGCAAATCCAGTGGAGAATCCAGACGGCAAAGCTGCCTCAAGATTGATTTGTTCTCCGGTGATGGGGTGGTGGAATTTCAGATATTGGGCGTGCAGGAAATATCCTCCATCGCCGGGGAGGCCGGGGAGATTTTCAAGAGGCTGGCCGGTTAAGCCATACAGAGGATCGCCTACCAGGGGATGGCCGATGGATGCCAGATGGATTCTGATTTGATGAGGGCGGCCCGAATTTAGGCTTACCTCAAATGTTGTGGTGCCGGTGCTAGCGTATTCAATGCTGCGTGAGATCACCTTTGCCAATGACTTTGACGGTTTGCCACTTGGGTTGGCGGCCCACACGGAACCGATGAGCGGGTGCGGTACGAGGCCGATGGGTGTGAGGATTTCGTAGGCGTCGTGCTGTGCAATGTTTTGACCCAGCGCCCGGTAGATTTTTTGAATTTTGGGTGTGTTCCAGTTTGCGAATAGATTAGAGGCCGCCTGCGGTGTTTTGGCGAAGAGGACGATGCCGGTGGTGGCTCGGCCCAACCGGTGGACAGGGTTTGCGTTGGGGGTTCGCTTTTGCACGCAGCGCAGGAGGGTGTTTTCCATGAAGCCGCCGCCGGGGAGGGTGGGGAGCCCGCTGGGTTTGTTTACGGCCAACAGATGGGGGTCTTCAAACAGCACTTCGAAGTGCTGAGGGGAGTCTGGTTCGATCCAGGGTGGACGGTTCCAGACAAGGGTTTGGCCTAAAGTGACCGATTCGCTTCCGGTGGCGGTGACGCCGTTGAGGGTGACTTCGCCGTTGTTTAGTTTTTGTTGCCAGGCTTGTGGGGTTGAGTGGGGGTAAAGGCTTGCCAAGTGGGAGAGCAGGGTTCGTCCATGGTATTTGCTGCTGATGATTGTGGTGTAGGCATAGCCCCGGTTGAGCATGTAGTTCGAGTGTAAGCTATGGGATCTGGGTAGTGGTCAAACTTTGGGCCATTACCCGACGCCTAGCGCGGTTGCCTGGTCCAATTGATGGACCCACCCGGAAAGCCCCGCCACGTGCGGCTGACAATTTCACGACGGAGGGGCCAAGTAATCCGCGCCAAGAACACTGCTTCACTGCATCCAAACATCCTTGGTCGGCGGCGCCAGTCGCAGGTTCGCAACCTGCTGAGTCTGTTGTTGAGCAGATTGAACCCAATCAGGCCATTTATGAGCACAAGTCCTAAACTTTTATACACAGTCGAGGAGGCCGCTGAGAAACTCGGCGTCAAGAAGAGTTGGCTCTACGAGCGCACGCGCCGAGCGGGCCTGCCTCATCGGAGGCTCGGCAAATACGTGCGATTCTCTGAAGCCGATCTGACCGCTATCATTGAAGGCACGAAAGCTGGTATCGAGGAGGCCCAGTGAGACAGCGCGGAACGATCCTAAAGCCACGCGGTGCCCGCCAAACCTATAGTGTCAAGTACCGGACCGCTAGCGGAAAGCAGGTCTTCAAGGGCGGTTTCCCCACAAAGGCTACTGCGCAGGAACATCTGAATGAAGTGCTAGGCCAAATTGACAAGGGCACATATTTTGAACGCGCGGTGATCACGTTCGAGAAGTTTGCAGAGCAGTGGCTTGGCGGTCGGCACCGCATTCGCGGTTCGACTGAGTCTGCGTACGGTTCGATGATCAGATGTCAGCTTGTGCCACGTCTCGGGGAGTACCGGGTTTGTGATCTTCAATTGGAGCATTGCCGGGATCTGGTGTCGGGAATGATAGAAGACGATGAGTTGTCGGTTAAGTACCTTCACAACACTGTGACGCTGTTGCGCACAATGCTCGTGGGCAGAAAAGCAGCTAGCGCGATTCGCTTGGGCTACATCGGTCATGACCCTACACTTGGACTCGAACTGCCCCCATTAGAGACGCGTGAGATCATCCCACCCACACAAGAGGAGATCTGGAAACTGATAAACGCGGCGAAGCAAATCGGCGGCGTTGGTTACCCGATGACGTTTCTCGGGGCATTCACGGGTTGGCGGCGGAATGAAGGTCTCGCCCGCGAGTTCGCCGACGTGGATTGGTTTAACCATGAAATCCGAATAAGTACTGCGATTTCGAAGGAAAGAGCCAAGGACGGCGCACACAAGTGGGAATGGGTCGTCGGGCCGTCCAAAACCAAACGGTCCGTTCGGCGAGTGGCGTTAACAGAAAGTGCGTTAAAGATGCTTGCTGATCTGAAAGGGCTCGCCCCTACGACCGACGGATTCATTTTCGCAGGTCAAATCGGTGGTTTCATCGATCCGGACAAGTTCAACGCGGAAATCTGGAGGCCAATTGCCGAGCGCGCGGGGACGAAGGGGACTCGATATCACGATCTGCGCCACTTCTTTGCATCGCAGCTAATCGCTCAGGGTGAGAGTCCCGCCCACGTTCGGCACCAGATGGGTCACAGTAACATCAAAGTCACTTTCGATACCTATGGACACCTATTCCCCGGCGCTGGGCGCGAAGCAGCCTCCCGTTTCGATGATTCAATGAAGAGGGCCCGGGAGAAAGCTGAGCGCGCGGTAGCAATTTGGTAGCACCGACGCATGAGGGCGATAGCGTTAACGGCCAAGAGCAAATTGAGAAACGTTCCTCAACCAATTGAAAAGGTTCTTAATGTTGATCGGAAGAAGGTTGGTTGCGGGGGATGGATTTGAACCACCGACCTTTGGGTTATGAGCCCAACGAGCTACCAGACTGCTCCACCCCGCAGTTAGATTCTAACGCACGCTGGTAGGAGCGTCAATCAGCCGCAGGCTTTTCAGCTTTTGTTCTCACGTCAATGCCAAAGCTGATCCGCCCCCGGTAAACGATATACTGGATCTCGCCATCGAGAACTCCATGAGCACATCCCGCGCGGTGAACATTTCCGAAACCATCGATAACAGCAGGTTCGGAACTTTTCAACTCGGCCTGTGTATCCTTTGCGGCCTGTGCCTCATCATGGACGGCTTCGACGTGCAGGCCATGGGCTATGTTGCGCCCGTCATCCTCAAGGAGTGGCACGTTGGGAGTGCGCAGTTCGGGCCGGTCTTCGGCGCCGGGCTATTCGGGATTCTGGTGGGCTCGCTGCTGTTCAGCATGCTGGCGGACAAAATCGGCCGCCGGCCGGTGCTGCTCGCCGTGACCTTGTGCTTCTCAACCCTGACATTTTTCACCGCACGGGCATCGAATGTTGAGCAGATGCTGGTGATCCGGTTCCTGGCTGGAACGGCGCTGGGCGGGATCATGCCGAATGCCGTTGCTCTGGTGGGTGAGTACAGCCCGAGCAGGCTGCGTGTGACGATCATGATGATCGTGGGCAACGGATTCACGGCGGGCGCTGCGTTCGGCGGCTTCATCGCGCGTTGGCTGATTGAGAACCTGGGATGGCGCTGGGTTTTCTATTTTGGCGCCGTGGCGCCGCTCGCGATCGTCTGCGTCATGTTTTTCGAGTTACCCGAGTCCTTACAATTTCTCGTGCTGCACCGCAGGCATCTGGACCGCGTGGTCCGATGGTTGAAGCAAATCGATCCGAGCGCGTCCAGCGATTCGCGCGCGTATTACGTCGAGGAAACGCGCCGAAAGGGCGTTCCGTGGGTGCATCTGTTCTATGAAGGCCGCGGCGTGGGAACGATTTTCCTGTGGGTCATCAATTTCATGAACTTGCTGAATCTGTATTTCCTGGCGAGTTGGCTGCCGACGGTCGCCAACCAGGCTGGGTACGGAGTCGGGACCTCGGTACTGGTTGGGACCATGGAACAACTGGCGGGAATGATCGGCGGATTGACCCTCGGTTTCCTGGTGCAGCGCTTTGGCTTCGTCGGAGTGCTGACTTCATGCTTCGCGCTGGCCTGCGCAACGATTGCGATGATCGGACTGCCGGGTCTCTCGCTCGCGGCGCTGTTCGTGGTGGTGTTTCTAGCAGGATACGGCGTGGCCGGCGGCCAAACGGCGATCAATGCTTTGTCCGCCACCTATTACCCGACCGATCTGCGTGCCACGGGCATCGGCGCCGGGCTGGGCGTCGGCCGAATCGGCGCGATCATTGGTCCAGTGGTGGGCGGCGTTCTGATGGGCCAACATCTGCCGACCCAGAAGCTATTTCTTGTCGCGGCGGTTCCCGCGCTGCTATCGGCGATTGTGATGGTAGGGATGCACTGGGTGCTGAAGTCGAAAGCGCAGGCTGTTGCCAGGGGCTCGGTTGCGGAGCCCGTTACTTAATATGATGCTCTTCCACTTCTTTGTTGTTCTCGGTGCAAACGTATTCTAAGATCTCTTCGCTCTTCGGCATCAGGACCCAGGTTCGCACGTTGGTGAACGGCTTGGTGTACATCTTGGGATCTTCCACGGTAACTTCGTAGCCGAGATGCGTTGCGTCGATGCGGTGGAAGCGCTCCACCACGTGCAGATCCTCGCTCACGGGGTGGCCGCGCGTGTCGAGCAACATCCTGGGAGTCGCGAAGAAGGGCCCTACGGTGTCCACCACCAACGTGTCCCCGTCCCAATGGCCCACCGAATGTCCATACCACATGGTCTCCTTCGCGTCGTCCGCCGATGGATGGGGCCGGCCATCCAGGTAGACAACGTGAAAAGCGAACATCGACTCGTGCAGGAAAACGATTTGCTTGGAAGTCTGAACGATTTCGGTGGGAACGGGCGCGTTCATCGAACGCGTGTAGCCCATGGGATTGCAGTGGCCCGTGGCGTCGTACCTGGAAGGATCGAAATTCTTTGTCCAATTCGCGGCCCATTCGGTCATCGGAAGTTCGCCACCGGGGCCTTTTTGCGTGCAACCCTTCACTTCGGCCCCGCAGGCATCGTTGCGCGCGTCCTTGCTCATGTCGATGACGAAGGGATGGTCCCACAGACCGCTCAGATCCGGCTTGCCGTCCGCTGTGCGGGCGATCTGGCCGGCTGCGGACAAGGTCAGCAGCGGCAACGCGATTGAGCTGACGAGGGCTGACTGGCGCAGAGGATTTCGCACGTTGTTTATCTTGCTAGCGGACTCATTCTAATTGGCTGAAAAGCGGCAAGTCAAGCGAACTCGCTGCAGCCGGATACATCAACTTCTGGCCGTCTACTTTTGCGAACGGCGTCATGGCGTGCGGCTGCGACTTGGTCGCGCTCAAGATTTCCAACACTGAGATTCCTCGCACAACCAGCGCGTCCGCAATCAGCGATCGGTGACACCGCCACGGAACAGCCTCGGCGCACATGATCGCGGTGGGAGCTTCCGAAGCGAGTTGGATGAGCTGGCTTCAGATTCTCAGAAAACTCCGGCGTCTGCATATAGTCGGCATACCCGCGGAAAGACGCGTTACGCCATCCCGTGTTCACGGAATCCTTGCGGGCGTGGCGCAGGCCGCCGAGACTGGGCATGTGAGTGTATCCGATCCCGGCCGCTCGAAGCGAAGCAGGCAGGTTTTCGCGGTTGAACTGGGGATTGCGCCTCGATCGGGGGATGGTGCGGACGTCCACGAGTTGCCGAATACCGTAAGCTTCGAGCATTCGGATGAATTCCTCGATTGGATGGGTGGAGTGCCCGATAGTGCTGACGGTCATCTCGCCTCCCTAGCCAAAGTACCAGGGTCAGGCCTGCGAGAGTTATGCAAGGTTGTGAATACGAGTCATAGAAAATTTCTTCTTTACGGCTAATCAGACCGCAAATATACTAAGACTGACCTTCCCTGTCGCGTGCGGTTGGATGGGAGTTCGTCAAAACAGCGGAGTCCGTTTGCCTCCGAAGACGTGCTCACCGGCCTCGAGCACTTTTACCGGCCTTCAACAGTAAGGATATTTGAATGGCGATCCGTGTTTGGCATGAACGAACTCCGTTGTGAGCATCTAGTCTTCGCCGGGAACGGAATGTCCGGCGTGGCTTGCGTGGAGGAGCTTCTCAAGAGCGGTCCGGTTTTCGACATCACTATTTTTGGCGACGAACCGCACACCAATTATGACCGGGCGCTGCTTCCCAGCGTGCTGGCTGGTGAGCGCGACGCCGCAAGCATCACCCTGAACGACATCGAATGGTATCAGGAGCATGGCATCCGCACGCGTTTGGGAATCCGCGTGGAAGAGATCGATCGCCTCGGGCGTGCCGTGAGATCGAGCGATGGCGATTGGACGAGCTACGACAAATTGATTCTGGCAACCGGGTCGAGTCCGGAGATTCCATCGATGGACGGTCTGGACAATCCCGGCGTTTTTGTTTTTGGAACGCTCGACGATACGCGAAAGCTGGCGGAAGCGGCTGGGCCAGGCGTACGAGCTGTGGTGATTGGCGGGTGGCTCGCCGCAGAAGCCGCGCGCAGTTTGATGAAACGGGGCTGTGAGGTGGTGATCGTCGAGCCGGACCAGGCCGCCGGCTTCAGCAATGTCGAACAATTCGAAGCCGATGTTGTGGTGATCGCCACGAATTTGCGGCCCAATACTCTGCTCGCTCGCGCCGCCGGTCTGGAAGTGAATCGCGGCATCGTGGTGAACGATCAGATGGAGACGTCCGATCGGTATATATTTGCTGTCGGCGGATGCACGGAGCACAACGGCCAAACCTTCGACTGTTTTCCCCCGCTATTAGAGCAGGCCAAGGTGCTGGCTGCGAATCTCGCCGGCGCCCGGAGGCATGGTTTCACGGACCTGGACGCGGTTTTTCACGATCTCGCGACGTCGCCCCTCCACCATCGCGCCGAGTAGACGATCGCCGCCGCAGCCAGCCATCCCAATGCATAATCTGGCTGTGCGCCCCAGCGCAGAAGGGCCGAATGCATCAAACCAAACCAGGAAAACACAGCCGCAACGATGCACCAAACGGCCGCGCGGCCGAATCGGCGGTCGATGAGTTCGGTGATCACCGAGGCAACCACCAAAACCAGGAACAGAAACCCGTTGCCTAATCCCAAGACCGACTGCCAATAAATTGAGCGGTTGAGCGCGGCTTGAACGGCGACGTTCGCGGCCGAAAGCTGGAGCGCGGGGAGCGCCGAGTTTACTGCGGTTGCAACCACCGCGCCAGCCGGAAGTACAAAGCCCAGCAGCACTGCCCCCCAATACTTCATATCCACGCGCCGCAGCGCCGCCATGCCAACGCCGACAGAAACGTAGGCAATGATGGCCGCGAGAATCGGCCAGGGAAACAGCTGCGCGACGAAAATTGTGAGCCCGCTCATCACCACCGCGAGGAACAGCACCGGCGTCCAGAACGCGAAACTGATGCGCGCGCCGACGGCCTTGTAGGACGGGTGCATCGCGTAGACGACCGGAGTAATCACGCTGCCCGCAAGGCCGCACGCGAGCGTACCAAGCCCATCCCACGCCAGGACGGTGCGAGCGTCATAATCGTCGCCAGCGGCAGCCGCTCCGGCAACCGAGGCGATGTCTTGCAGCACTTGATAGATCGCAATGGGCGCGATGACGGACAGATACGGGAGCGCGAGCGTCATCGCGCGCAGCGGCTCCGGCGTGATGGCCAAAGGAAGCTGGAGCGACAATCCGGACCAGGTGGGATGAACGTATCCGATGCCGAGCGCGACCGCCAGCGGAACCAGCCAGGCCGCAATAAACGGAGGAATGCGCCAACGAGTGATCGGGATGTTGGCCAAAACGGTGGCGAAGATGATTGCGAGAGCGATCAAGCCGACCAGGGGTTGATCGAAGACGCGCTGCAGCAGGATCAGCGCGAGATAGCTATACATCGCCGCGCCGAACACCGTCATCGCAGCGGGGATGGGAATGAACTTGCGAAACACGCCGGCAAATGGAGCCGCGGCGAGCTTGATGATTCCGGTCCACGCGACCGCCGCCGCGCCAATCTCCCAGGCACGATTGGCATCGTGTGTTTCGAGATACACCGGCAGCATGATCGAGAGCGCGTAACCAATGATGGCCGGCACGTTGTTGCCGTAGACGTGCGCCGTGACGTCGGTACGGCCTTCGCGGCGGGCCAATCGAGCGGCGAGAGCGACGAGCCCGAGCGAGCCGATCAGAGAATCCGAAGGCATAGCCAGGAAGCAAATGGGTAACGCTGAAGGCGGCCGGAATTCCAACGGGGATCAACAGAAAAACCGGGATCACCATCTGGGCGAGATTGAAGCCAACCTGGGCGACCGTGGTGTCGAGATCGCCCCGGCTCAACGCCCACCATTGCCGCGTCATTGGCTCCTAAATCTTGAACGACTCTAGCGATTCGGGCGCGAACAGCTCGGCCGGCGCCAGCAATCGCTTTGCGAGACCCTGTTCGTGGGAATAACGGAGAAAGGTCTGCAGCACATGGATGTTCGGTTCGAGGCCGTACGGCCAGAAATCGCGGCCCATCAGCTTTTCGGTGTCCTCGACGTGCTGGACTAGCCACGGCAGCATTGCTTTCAGCGCGCCCATTTCGTGCAAGTCCTCGTAGGTGTCGCGCTGCGCGAGAGCGAACGCTTTACACAGCGATTGCGCCACCCAGCGGTTCTTCTCGTAGACATCGCGGCGAATCACGACGACGTGCATGATGGGGAAAATCTTGGTCTTCAGATAATATTCGCGTTCCACCGATTGGTAGTTCTTCAAAGAGACGGCGGACGTTTCCCTGCCCACCTTTGAACGTCGACGGCGCGCGTGCGGTGTAGAGCGCGTCGATTTCGCCCGAATCAATCATCGCCGAAAGTGTTTTATCCGGCGGAATCGGTTCCACCCGAAAACCGGGCGGTAACGAAAGGGCGATTTTCTCGGGGCGTCCAGGCTGCTCCTCGCCACCGGTGAAGTACGACTGCGCTGGTGACGGGCACGCCGTACTCGTCGCTCAAGATGCCGCGAATCCAAACCGGCGCGGTCATCTGATACTCGGGGCTGCCGACGCGTTTGCCGATCAGATCCTTCGGCTCGCGAATCCCGCTGTCGGCATTTACATAAATGCACGAATGCCGGAACATGCGCGAAGGGAAGACGGGGATCGCCATGAACGCCGGGTTTTCGCGGAAGAGCGACAACGTGTACGACGAGAGCGACATCTCCGCGACGTCGAACTCGCGATGCCTCAGCATGCGGAAGAAGGTTTCTTCGACCGGCAAGTTGAGATAGTTCAGATCGACGCCATCGACGGTGACGCGGCCTTCGAGCAGCGCGCGCGTTCGATCATAATTCCAGCAGGCGAGCGTGAGCGGAAGCTTCGGCACGCTACTCGTAATACGCCGGCGACTTTTTCAGCTTGGCGTTGGCGGCGTAGTCGTGCTCGATCCAAAGCTGCGCTCCCGACGTCTTGAGGAATTGCTCGATCTTGGCGCGGCTGGCGAGCGACTGCTCCTTGTTGAACTCGAAGTTTGGCACGTGGTCCGTATTGCGCTCTTCGTTGTAATGATAGAGGTCGCCCGCGACCAGCACGGGGCCAGTCTTCTTCAACTTCAGAAACAGAACCTGGTGGCCTGGCGTGTGCCCCGGCGCGGGTTTGATGATCACGGTTCCGTCGCCAAAGACGTCGTAATCGGCGTCAGCGGGTATGATTTTCGTCTTGCTGTCCTTGAGCGCGCTGAAGTTCTTTTCCGTTCTCACGGGCGCGGGCTTGTCGGAAAACATGATGTCGCGCTCGGCCTGCTCGACGAGCCAGGTGGAACCGGCGAACATGTTGGCGTTCGCGGTGTGATCGATATGGTAATGCGAGAACGCGAGGTACTTGATATCTTCCGGCTCGTAACCCAAGGCCTCGAGTTGCGGCTTCAGCCGCTTGGTGACCTGAATGAAGCCCTGCGGGGGAGCGCCATCCTCTTTGACATCACTATCGGGCACCACGCCGACGTCCCACATCATCGTGCCTTTGGGATGCGCGATCAAAAAACAAGGCACGGACATCTTCAACTCCGCGACTTTGTCGAAACCGAACGATTTTGCGTCCTCCGGTTTCAAGACGCCGCAATCGAAGATATAAAGTCGCAGGATTTTGGGCGGTTTCGGCGCATGATGGGCGGGCTGATCGCCTTGAGCGGCCAGCGAAGCCGCGGCGAGCGCGATGATGGCGAAGATTTGTTTGGAGGGCATCGTTTTGAAACTATATCCTATTTGTCGTTCACGCGAGTGCGTGCGCTCCGGGGGTGGGCGGCTGCATGTGGAAGAGCACATGTTCGATGTGGCGCGACTCGTTGAGGAGGATCAGGCGATCGGCGAAGCGTTCGACATGGGATTTCGAAAAAACGAAGCCATGGTCGGCAGGGGCCCAGGGAATTCCTCGATGTTTGTGGAGTTCGAGGAGGGCTGCGGCGTCTTTGAGATCGCGACGCTCGCGCTCGGCGCGGACGGCCTGGATTTCGCGGAGCGTGTCCAAGGTCTTTTGAAACTGGCGGGAGAGCCGCTGGGAGTGCATGCCGAGGGTGGCGAGGGCGCGGTGGGCGTCGACGATGTCGAAGTTGATGGCGGCTTGATCGGTGGGCGGGTTGGCGGCGCGATTTAGGAGAGCGGCTTCGAGCGCGGGGATGCGGTTGAGGCGCCAGGCTGTGTCGGCGAGTTCCTGGGTGAGCTGGGTCTCGGTGGGGGTGGCGGGTTGGTATTCGTCGAAGAACTGGCGGCAATGGTGCTGATAGGCGGCGGGGTCCTCGGTGGCGAGGACGGGGGAGCGGCTGGTGAGGCCGTGGCTGAGGGCATTCTGGGAAGAACGCTGTTTGCCGGCGGCGGTGCGGGGTCCAGTGGAGAGAAGCGCGTTTGCCCGATTTACGGCGCCACGGTTCACGCGGTTCGCGCGGTTGGCGCGAGTGCGCGGGGCGGGGCTTAGGGGTTGGGAATTGGGGATTGGGGTAGGAATCGGATTAGTCATACAGGCCTCCGATGCGGTTTTAGCATGGGCGGATGGCGTTTTTGCGCGAAGGGCGGCGGAAGTTGTTGGGTGGGAGCGAGAGGTTGGTGGGGGAGTGGCGTTAATGGTGAGGACGGGCGTTCCCAGGCTGGACGCTTAAACCCTGGACGGCTGCTCGCGGCGGAGCTGCTACAGGGGTCGGTTCCGCGAGATGGTGACAATGCGTCAAAGTGGATCGGCGTCTCGAAACCCACCCTTTGTGAGACGGCGTTTCGCGTCCACCCGGACGTATCACGGCCATTGCTGTGATCTGGTAGGTAGGCTGGTGGAATCCATCTAACGCGTCGTGATACGACCACAGCGGCGCACACCGGGAAATCAGGCTTCCAAGCGATAGCGGGTCTCGGCGCGCCGGTACAGAGGCCGCCACAACAAGCGATTCACCGAGACCACCAGCGTCGCCATCACGATGGTGGACAGCAGAAGCAATGCGAAGTTCCCGGAGTCGGTCGCGGAGCTGATCTCGGCGCCGAGTCCGAACGTGGAAAGCACCTGTCCCTTGAAGTGGAAGTATTCGGCCACGATGCTCGCGTTCCAAGCGCCGGCGGGCGACCGTTGCGCGAAGGGACCATTTGTGAAATGGGAAACTTGACAGCCAGGACGCGGTATTTCAGCGTGACCCGCGCCGACCAGATTTCCTGCCCCATGTGGTCGCCAAGTTTCTTGAATTGTAGGGAAGGGTGTTGCGGATTGTTTTTCAGCAACGCGAACTGTTTATCAGCGCGTGCGCGGATGTCGGCGGGCAGGGCGCGATAGTCGTTCCAGAAATCCGCGTTCGCGCGGTGGGTCATTACGCGGGCCGCCCTAGAGGGGTTGTGTGTTTCCGGCTTTGTGGTCGGCCAAGGCGCGATTAATGCGGTCGTCGATGCGCCCGGCGTCAAGATCCGCTTTAAGCTGCGTGTCGATAGGCTGTGGATGGCGCTGGTCAAGCCATACGTACAGCTCTTCGATCTGCTGCGGCGTGAGCGCGTCTATCGCGCGTTCAATTTCCTGTACCGTGTTTAAATGCATTGGCCTCTCCATCATTTTAGCGGCGAGATTAGCATGACAGGGGTAGGGAGTTCAATGGTGGCAAAAAGGACCCTTTGTGAGACTTCAGGCTTCCAGGCGATAGCGGGTCTCGGCGCGACGGTACAGAGGCCGCCACAACAAGCGATTCACGGAGACCACGAGCGTCGCCATCACGATGGTGGAAAGAAGCAGCAGGGCGAAGTTTCCGGAGTCGGTCGCGGAGCTGATCTCGGCGCCGAGTCCGAAGGTGGAAAGCACCTGCCCTTTGAAGTGGAAGTACTCGGCCACGATGCTCGCGTTCCAAGCACCGCCGGAAGCGGTGACCAGGCCCGTGATCAGGTAGGGAAAGATCGCGGGAAGAATCACGGTGCGCCAGCGATCGATCCGGCTGAAGCGGAAAATATCGGCGACTTCGCGAAATTCGGATGGTATCGCGATCGCGCCCGCGATCACGTTGAACAAGATGTACCATTGCGTGCCGAGCAGCATCAGCAGAATAGATCCGACGTTCAATCCGCCGCCGAGACTAACAAGGCCGAGCAGCAAAACCGGGAAGAGCGCGGTGGCCGGCACCGACGCCGCAATCTGAGCGATGGGCTGTGCGATTCGCGCCAGCCGCGGGTTGAATCCGATGGCGACTCCGGCCGGGATGGTCCACGCCGATGCGATCACGAGCGCCGCCAGCACGCGCAAGAAGGTTGCTCCCGCGCTTTCGATGGTCGTCAGAAGCTCGGCCTTCGTGATTCCTTTGAGAACGATCAAACCTTGGAACACACCATGAAGAATTAACAGCAGCGCGATAATACCCGCAAGAACGACAAGTCCTTTTTGCCATTTCGAGGGTTCAGCCTTCAGTTGCGTTGTCCGGCGCGATGCAGAAAGATAGATGCGCTCTATGAAGGGCGACGTGACTTTGTCGCGCAATTGAGTCAGCAGCGGCGATTTGCGGAATAGGTTCAGCACGGGCGATGAATGCGAGCTGGAACTCTCCACTTGTTCGAGCTTGAACTTGTCGGACCAGGCGATCGCCGGCCGCCAAACTAATTGATCGATCATCACGACGACGCCGATCATCGCGGCGATGCCCCACGTGATCGCGGCTGTGTCGCCGGCGCTCGCGGCCGATTGCAGGTACGATCCCAGACCCGGCAGACGAAAGTCGCGCTTGCCGAGCACGAACATTTCGCAGGCCATCAGAAAAAACCAGCCGCCCGCGACCGAGACCATTGAGTTCCACACCAGTCCGATGGCGCCCTGCGGCAATTCCAGTTGCAGAAATCGCTGCAGATTGCTGAAGCGGTATACGCGCGAGGCTTCCACCAATTCGCGCGGCAGCGCCTTCAGCGATGCATAGAAACTGAACGCCATGTTCCATACCTGGCCGGTGAAGATCAACACGATGGATCCGAACTCAACGCCCAGTTGGCGCGATGGAAACAACGAAACCATGGCGAGCATCACGCCGGGCAAGAAGCTCAGGACCGGAATGGATTGCAGGATGTCGAGCACCGCGAGCATGGGCCCTTCCACGCGCTTGTTGTAGGCGGCGAGGTAACCGTATCCGATGGCGAATCCGAGGCTGAGCAAATAAGCGACGATCATGCGCACCAGCGAATAGAACGCATAGCGCGGAATTGCGGCGGGCGAAAGCGAAATCTCCACCGCTGCCACGGGGGCGCTGAACCAGTAACGCGCCACGGCGACAATCGCGTAGCCGGTAGCGAACAAGCCGGCGAAAACGATCGCGTCCATGAAAAAGTTCCAGGTTCTATCCTTGATCAGGGAACGGGCAAGGCCTGGAACGGTCATTTCTCTGTTCCGACCTCCACATTGCCCTGCTCGACAGGCGTTTCGTCAGGGATAAAGAACCGTTTGCGTTCTGAATCGTGATCGAACAATTCGGCGTAGCGGCCCCAGTTAATGGCGGTCTCGAGCTGGCGAACCGTTTCTTCTTCCGTAAAGTGTTCGTCCAAAATGTCATGGAAGAAGTCGTCGGGAAGCGTATGGTCGGACTTCGATTCCAACGCTTTCTTGATCTGCTTCAGGAGCGCGACATGTTCGAGCGCGGTTTTGCGGAAGAGTTCCTTTTGGCGAAGGATGGGAGCGTTGGCAAACTCGAGGCCCTCCGGCGTGATCTCGACGTCGCCTTCCGTCACTTTCACAAACCCCAACAACTGCGCCCCTTCGACGATCGGCAACAAATCGTCGATCTCGAACGACAGCAAATCGGCCATTTGGTAGACGTCCTCGCGGCCATTATGGTCGGCCAGGATCTCGAGGAATCCCGCGATGCCGCCGGTGCGGGCGTGCGGAAGCATCGGATATTTGGTGCGCGCGTCCTGTTTTGTCCGAGCATCGGTTGCGGCCGGACCCGACAAGGTAAGGTCGGGATCGCTATCCGGCTTGGTCAGCACTTGGTAAATGTAATCGACGATCTTGGTGAAGCGCGGGTGCTTGCGATCGCGCGGGCGTGGGAGATCGACATGAAAGTCGGTGCGAATTCTACCCGGATTCTTGCCCAGAACCACGATGCGATCGCCCAGCAGAACCGCTTCCTCAATGTTGTGCGTCACGATAAACACCGCGCGGGTCGGCATTTTCTTGTCCTCCCACAGCTCCAACAATTCGCTGCGGAGGTTCTCGGCGGTCAAAACATCCAACGCCGAGAATGGTTCATCCATGAACAACACCTCGGGCTCCACCACTAGCGCGCGAGCGAAACCAACGCGCTGTCTCATGCCGCCGGACAGCTCTTTCGG
This sequence comes from Bryobacterales bacterium, assembly GCA_963772905.1. Taxonomy (GTDB): domain Bacteria; phylum Acidobacteriota; class Terriglobia; order Bryobacterales; family Bryobacteraceae; genus Palsa-89. Next base: position 950,075 of record CAVYZD010000005.1, read on the forward strand.
ATATGCGTTCTCGAACCCATCCAAGCCAACGGAGTCCAGCATGCGGAAGCTGCGCGCGACGCGGCCGGCTTCAGAAACACCGCGGGCTTTCAAAGGTGCTTCGACATTTTCCAAAACGGTGAGCCAGGGGAACAAGGCGAAGCTCTGGAACACGATGGAGACGTTCTCGCACGGACCGTTAACCGGTGAGCCGTGCCAAAGCACCTGTCCCGCCGACGCCGACGAAAGTCCCGGTGAGGATTCTGAGCAGCGTGGATTTGCCCGAGCCCGACGGCCCCAGCAGCGTCAAGAATCTCGTTCGGATAGACAGCGAGATCCAATGGCGCGATCACTTGGATTCGGTTTTCACTCGGTTGGTCGTAGAATTTTTCGACTTGACGTGCTTCAATGAGCGGCTCCGGCACGCTGCCCATTATCGCAGCCAAGCCGCGCCGCACCAAGTTCACGGAATCGTAATCCAGGTCTGATCGCGTTCGTTTATGGTTTCGATTCAAAAAATATATGAGCGCGCATTCCCAGTCATCCCAATTGCGATATGTTAAGAGGTTCTCCAAATCCTTACTTCAGGAGCTTGCATGAACCCTCAAGAAGTCCTCGAGTACGCCAAGAAAAGCGGACTGAAGCAACTTGATCTGCGCTTCTGTGATATTCCCGGCTTGCAGCATCACGTGTCTTATCCGATCACCGAGCTTTCCGAGGATTCTTTCCAGGAAGGCTTCGGCATGGACGGATCGAGCATCCGGGGTTGGGCGGCGATCAACGAAAGCGACATGCTGCTGATCCCGGATCCGAACACCGCGTTCACGGATCCCTTCTATGAGGTGCCGACGCTGGTGATGACCTGCGATGTAATAGACCCCATCACGCGGCAAAGCTACAATCGCGATCCGCGCTGGATTGCGCGCAAGGCCGAGATGTATTTGAAGAACAGCGGAATCGGGGACACGGCGTATTTCGGCGCCGAGGCAGAGTTTTTCATTTTCGACAATGTCCGCTTCGATCAAGAATCAGCACTCGGGCTTCTACTTCATCGACGCCGAGGAAGGCCGTTGGAACTCGGGGCGCGAGGGCGAGAATCTGGGCTACCGGCCGCGCTACAAAGAAGGCTATTTCCCGGTGCCGCCGACCGACCATTATCAAATGCTGCGCAGCCAGATGGTGGAAACGATGATCGAGTGCGGCTTGAACATCGAATGCCATCATCACGAAGTGGCCACGGGCGGGCAGTGCGAGATCGATCAGCGCTTCGACACGCTGGTGAAATCGGCGGATAACATGCTGGTGTACAAGTACGTGATCCGCAACACGGCTTACCTACAAGGCAAGACGGTAACGTTCATGCCCAAGCCCTTGTTCGCCGACAACGGCAGCGGGATGCACACCCACCAGAGCATTTGGAATGCAGGCAAGCCACTGTTTGCGGGCGACGGATATGCGGGCTTGAGTCCGCTGGGGCTGCATTACATCGGCGGGTTGTTGAAACACGCGCGCGCGCTGTCGGCGATCATCGCGCCCACCACGAACAGCTACAAGCGGCTGGTGCCTGGTTACGAAGCGCCGGTGAATCTGGCGTACTCTCGGCGCAACCGGTCGGCGGCGTGCCGCATACCGATGTACTCGGCGAGTCCCAAAGCCAAGCGCGTGGAGTTCCGGCCGCCGGACCCATCTGCGAATCCTTATCTCGCATTCGCCGCGATGTTGATGGCGGGGCTCGACGGCGTGCTGAACAAACTCGAACCAGGGGAACCGCTCGACAAGGACATCTACGATCTTTCGCCGGAGGAAATGGAGAGCGTGCCCTCGATGCCGTCGTCGCTCGAAGAAGCGTTGGAATGTCTGGAGGAGGATCACGACTTTCTGCTGAAAGGCGACGTGTTCAGCGAAGACCTGATCGAGACATTCATCGAATACAAGCGCAAGAACGAGGCAGATGCGATTCGCTTGCGGCCACACCCGTACGAATTCGCTCTGTACTATGACATCTAATTATCGATACGCTTGTAAGGCATGGCAAAGCGTTCGATTAAAGACGTAGACCTCAAAGGTAAGACTGTGTTCATCCGCGTGGACTTCAACGTCCCGTTGGCGCCGGGTGGACAGGAGATTACCAGCGACAAACGGATTCGGGCGTCGCTCCCGACCATCCAATATGCGCTCGATCAAGGCGCGGGGTTGATCTTGGCGAGTCATTTAGGGCGGCCCAAAGGCAAGCCAAATCCCGAGATGAGTCTGAAGCCTGCGGCTGTGCGGCTCGCGCAGTTGCTGGGGCGTCCCGTTGCGATGGCGCCCGATTGCGTAGGCCCGGAAGTGGAGAAGATGCGTCCTGCACCGGGGCAAGTTCTGCTGCTTGAGAACTTGCGTTTTCACGCCGAGGAAGAGAAGAACGATCCGGGGTTTTCGAAGCAGTTGGCGGCGCTGTGCGATGTATACGTGAACGATGCGTTCGGTTCGGCGCATCGCGCGCACGCGTCCACGGTGGGAATGATCCAGTTTGTCCAAGAGGCTGCTTCCGGGCTGCTGATGGACAAGGAGCTGGAGTATCTGACCAAGGCGACTAAGAATCCGGACCGTCCGTGCGTGGCCATACTCGGCGGTGCGAAGGTCTCCGACAAGATTGAAGTAATCGAAAATCTGATGAAGGTGGTGGACGAGTTACTCATCGGCGGCGCGATGGCTTACACATTTCTCAAGGCGCAGGGTAAGTCAGTGGGTAAGTCGCTCGTCGAAGATGACAAACTCGATCTTGCGAGGGAGTTACTCGCGCGTTCCGGGAGTAAGATCCTTCTGCCGTCCGATCATGTCGTGGTGGATGAATTAAAGGAGGGAGCGCCGTTCGAGATTGTTGCGAATGTTCCGGACGGAAAGATGGGTGTAGACATCGGTCCGGCGACGGTGGCGGCTTACTCCGCGGTGATTGCCAAAGCCAAGACGATCATCTGGAACGGGCCCATGGGCGTGTTCGAGAAGCCGCCGTTCGATCGCGGGACGGTGGCGCTTGCCAAGGCCGTCGCGGCATCCGGCGCGGTTTCGGTGGTGGGCGGCGGGGATTCGGAGAAGGCGATCAAGTCGGCCGGCGTCGCGGATAAGATCTCGCATATTTCCACCGGAGGCGGCGCATCGATGGAGTTTCTGGCTGGTATCGAGTTACCGGGCGTCACTGCCCTGCCGGACAAGTAAGTCGTGAATGATTACCGGCGCGAGATCGCGTAACTCGCGAGGCAGGCGGACGTTCAACATTACAAGGTCTGGTGTTGGGCCTTCCAGGATCGCAACACCGTCGATGGGATCGTCGTTGGCTTTGAGCCAAACCGTGGTGCCCAGCCCCTCTGAATGCGGTGGCGTCCGATACTTCACTAGGCGCTTTCGCTGAACGGTCAACTTGTCTTTCGGGTAGGGACCGAATGGGTAGGCACTCGCCAGGCTCGACTTCCGAAGCAATTACACCTTGGACAAAGCCTCTATACGCCGGGAAAACGCGGGCGATGACTTTAGCAACTTCGTACATTCCTGATCCACCGCCGTCAGTGGCGTGCAGCAGAACGGCAGGTCCTGTTATCCCGCCCCATTTCGGTTCGGGCAAAACGACCAAATCACCCCCGCTTGATCCAGCGGTTTCCAAACAATACCATCCGCGTGGAGCTAGAACACCGGAACCGTATGCCGCTTTGTAGTATGCGAGGCGCTCGGCCATGGCCGCATCGATCCTAAGCGTCTCGTCATTCCCAACTGGCGCCTTTAGACGCTCAATCTGACCTAGCGTCTCGCACCCGACGAATGGAATGCGAACCGTCTGCGCGAAAATCTGCAAGGGCAGCGCGATTAGAAAAACAGAGCGATTCCACATACGAATCCCGCGTAATAGCCAAAGTCGATAATAGCGAATGATCGAGATTCGGAGAAGGCCGCCAGTCTCGCGGATCTCGCACATATCCACCGGCGGCGGCGCATCGATGGAGTTTCTGGCTGGGATCGAGTTACCGCGCGTCGCTGCTCTGCCGGACAAGTAAGTCGTGAATGATTACCGGCGCGAGATCGCGTAACTCGCGAGGCAGACGGACGTTCAGCATCACGAGGTCTGGTGTTGCGCCTTGCAGTATCGCAACACCGTCGATGGGGTCGTCGTTGGCTTTGAGTTGGCTCATGGTGCCGAGCCCCTCGGAATGCGGTGGCGTCCGATACTCCACGAGCCTGTCGGTTCGCTTGAGGAGCTTGTCTTTCGGAAAAGGGCCGAACCTGAAATCGCTTGTCGGCGGGTCGAGCCCAACAATTACGCTTTGGACGAATCGCCTTTGCTCGGGGAAAACGCGCGCAAGAACCTGCGCGATATCATACCTACCTGATCCGTTGTCTGCCGACATGTAATCGAATTGTACGACTGGCCCCGACATATCGCGCGTTGGCGTGCGCGTAACGTACAAAACCGATCCGCTCGATCCATAGACTCCGATGCAATGCCAACCGCGCGGGGCAAGAACTCCAGTTCCGCGCCAGCCTTCATGTAGTATGCAAGGCGCTGGGCGAGACGCGCGTTAATCCGCACTACTTTGTCGTCGCTCTTGGGGGCTGCCACCTTCTCGGCTTGACCGATGGACTCGCATCCAACGAACGGCACTCGCGTCTGCGCCAGTAGCGTCGAAGAAAGCACGATTAGAAAAATAGAGCGATTCCACATACGACACCCGCCGTAATTGCCCAAGTCGATAATAGCGAATGATCGATCAAGAATCCCGCCAACGCCGGTGCTGCGATCGCGGAAATCGAATTCAGCGATTGCGTCAAACCCAAAATTACGCCTTGCTCCGATCGGCCGGCTTTTTGCGTGATCAAGCTAGTAACAGTCGGGCGAATAATTCCCGTGCCCGATGAGCCGACCGCCGCCGCGATTAATAGCAGTGGAATCGAGTAAGTGAACCCGAGTGCGACTAACCCGACTAAGCCCAGCAAGAATCCCGCACGCGCTAACTTCACCTCACCCATCCACTTCACTAACCGCCCGATCAAACCGCCTTGCAAGATCACGCCCAACAATCCGAGAAACGCGTATACGTAGCCAACTTGCTCCGGCCCGAATGCTTGCCCATGCCAGGTATATCGCCGCTGCGCAAATAGCGCAAATCCAGACATGAACATCGAGAACGCGAAAGTGAAAGCGAAGAATTGCCAGAGCAATGGTCCCAGTCCCGGCTCGCGAAAATACCGCGCATAGTTGCCCCAATCGAGCAACGTGAACTTGCGTGGAGTAGCTTCGTCCGCCGTAGCCGGGGTAACTGAGGGCAGCAGAAAATACGTCGCGACAATGCTGGTGAATGAGAGTCCCGCAGCCACCAAAATCGGGTATTGATAGCCGAATTTCGAAAGAAAACCGGAGAGCGCCGGTCCGATCAGGAACCCCATCCCGAACGCGATCCCGATCAGTGCGAACGATTTTGCGCGGTCTTCGGGCTTGGTGACGTCCGAGATATAAGCCTGCGCCAACGAGAGATTGCCCGCGGTGAGCCCGTCGATCGCGCGTGAAAGAAAGATCAGCCAAAGCGCATTGGCGTACGCCAGAATCAGGAAACCGATGAACGTCCCCACTTGGCTGACCAGCAGCAGCGGCCGCCGTCCCATATGATCCGACAACCGCCCGAGCATCGGTCCCGCCACGAGCTGGCAAAGCGCGTATAACGAGACCAGCAGCCCGACCACTGCCGGCGACGCGCCATAATGCTCGGCATAGAACGGAAGCAGCGGGAGAATGATCGTGAGCCCAAGGACGTCGACGGAGACGATCAGAAATATCGGAAGAAGCGGAGATTTACGCAAGAAAGTACGATGGTAACAGATGGCCGCGCAGCGGAGACGCGTGGCACGGCACCCTGGTGCAAACCTATGGCCGATCAACTCTATCTTTCTTACTGGCTGCGAAACTTCAGCGAACCGACCATGCTCCGGCACTACGAAAAACTGCTGCGGCTGTTTCCGTTTTCGCGTCTCGCAAAGCAGCCCTCAACGTTCAAAGTGCTCGCGGTGGATTATAGCGAACCCGTTGTCGTGGAGATTCCATATCCGCCGCCCGTGCCGGTGGATGCGATTCTTGGCCGCGGCCAAGGACTTTCAGAACGCCGACTCTTGTTATCGTCTCGAAACCTGGTGGGACTTGTGGCAATTCACCGATGAATGGAAGCTCGATCCCACGCGCGTGACGCTATGCTGCTTTGGTCCGGAATTCGATCAAGGGAAACGCCGGCATCCATCCGGCGCAGCCCGCGGGGGTCACCGAATTTCCGGGCTCCGCCAATTGTGCGCTCGAAATTGAGTTTGGCATCGATGCAAGTTTTCTTCCGCAGCCCGAGCTCGCGGATAGCCCGCGCGTGATCCAGTTCAACATCAAGAGCCTGCTTAAGCTGGTGCACGATTTGGACGACGCGCTGCCGGTGGAGACGCGCCTGCTATGGTCGGAGTCCGGAGAGAATTTCTCTGAGAAGCTTCATCATGCGCTGTTAGCGGTGAGTTAATCGCTGCCGTTTGGTTTCTGCCCCATCAACTGTTGAACGGCGTCCGCCAGCATTTTCGGCATGAACGGCTTTTGCAGAAACGCCACCTGGCGCTGCAGTGAATCCGGCAGATTCTCGATGAAGAACGGCGATCCGCTGCAAACCAGGATGCGAAGCTCCGGGCGGATTTCCAGCATCCGCGTCAACAGCGTGTCGCCGGGCATATCGGGCATGCCCAGATCGGCAATCACCAGGCCAAATCGATCTGGCGCAGCCTGAAAGCTGCTCAGCGCCTCAAATGACTTCAGGTGCGTTTCCACTTCAAAGCCAAGCCGCTGGAGATATTTCTGGATGAGTTGCAGCAGCGGCGGCTCATCTTCAACCAGCAGTATCCTTGTCGCCGCCATAATCAGTGAATCGACCGAAACGTTTCGCCCAGGCTAAACGCCACACCCAGGCTCACGCGGTTGGAGTCTTTCTGCAAAATCGAATTTTCCGTCGTATAGTGGCGATAATCATAGCGTACATCGAGGTGAGCGGCGCGCGTCAAGCGGTAAAATACCTCAGTTCCCGCTTGCACGTTGGTGAATTTTCCGAGGGTCTGCCCGAGCGCCGAAAGTTGATCGTAACCCGCGTTGCCCCGCATCTCCCAACTTTTCCCGGCCCGGTACGAATAACCGATGGCCGCCCCAGTCTGGCGCGACGTCAGATAGTATCCGTTGCCGGGCGTCACGCCCATCGTATAGTCGAACGTCAGCGAAGCTGTCTTGAATGTCCGGGTGAGACGCGCTTCGCCGACTGGCAGGTAGATGCGCGGGAGAAGGTCACCGTCGCGAAGCTCTCACCGGTCAGCGCGGCGATCGCGGGATCGAGCGCCACCTGCGTGAGGCCGAGCGTTTCCACTCGTGCCACTCCCGCTTGCGCCGCGAGATCCCAGTGGCCTGCCAGGGCCAGCGCGTAGCCGAGCGTAGGAATCTGCAGCCGTGAATTTCCGAACGCGCGTTGAAAATCGAAGTAAGTATTGTTGTAGCTGGCCGAGATCGTTTGCCGCGATGTAAGACGGTACGCAACGCTTGCCCGCGCGCTGTACCCGTTCACGCCGGCCAGCAAGAGCGACTGCCTGCGGACGATAAATCCGTCGCCGCCGAAACCGAATGAGAGACGCGCCGTCTTCTGCCAAGTGAGATCCACTCGCGATTCCAGATAGTTTGTGCGGTTGTCGAATAGTTCGTTGAGCGGCAGTCCCAGGCGGTCCAAGCTGGAGATCGGCAGGTACGCAAATTCGCCGTTGCCGAGCTTGGTGGTCCCGAGGGTGCTCTTGAAATCCAACCGAAGATGCCGTTCGATCTGGCGGCTGTAAGCGAGTTGGAAGAATTGATCCAGGCCGTTAAACAAGCTTGCAGAAGCGTACTCACGATACGTCCCTCGATAGTCGACGGCGAGCTTGGAGTGGCGCCATCGACGCGACACTGCCGCCCCGAAACTGGCTTCGACGCCCGCCCCGGCTTCAGACTCAAATGGCATTCCGGAGTCGATCGCCTCGACGGGCGTGAGGGCCGAATCATACACACCGCTGACTTTGCCAAACAGGCCAAACTCCAGCGGCTTCCCGCTGGACTCCGTGAAGTTGGAGTCCCGGCTGAGAATGGATGGCGCTTCGAAGGTGGGTTCCTGCTGATCCCGCGCGCTGGCATCAGGCTGGTCTTGCGCCGGAGCGAAGCCGGCCAGCAGCAAAGCCAGGAGGAAAATTCGCGGTCCCAGCAGACTCAAGTCTGACGCCGAGCCTGCCGGAGTGTCAAGGCCGCTATGATCGACAGGTATGCGATTTCACACCGAGTATCTGAAGTTTCAGACTAAGCAGCATCGCGAGTACATCAACATCACAGGCGAGGTGACGGCTGCGCTCAAGAAAAGCGGCATTCGCGAGGGAATGATTCTGGTATCGGCCATGCACATTACGGCCGGCGTTTGGGTGAACGATGCCGAAGACGGGTTGCTGGCCGACATCGACGAGTGGCTGGAGAAGCTGGCGCCCTATCGCGATAACTATCGCCATCACCGCACAGGCGAAACCAACGGCGATTCGCATCTGAAGAGCCTCCTAGTGCATCATCAGGTGATCGTGCCGGTGACCGATGGGCGGCTCGATTTCGGACCTTGGCAGCAGGTCTATTACGCGGAGTTCGACGGACAGCGCCCTAAACGCGTCATCATTAAGGTAATGGGCGAATGAACTGCGACGCACGTGAAAGGATCGCGGCACCGCGGGCATTCCTACGATAGGAGCCTTATGCAACGATGCTTTTTATTCATCGCCGTCTTCGCGGCGACGGGGTTGGCGGCCGACATTCCCATCCACGAAGTGATTTTGTACAAAAGCGGCGTGGGCTATTTTGAGCGCGGCGGTGTGCTGCGCGCGGGCGAATCGGCGCGGCTGGACTTCAAAGCTAGCGACATGAACGATGTCTTGAAGTCGCTCACCATTTCCGAGCAGAACGGCGGCAAGGTCACGGGCCTGCGCTACGACTCCAGCGAGACACTGGAGAAAAAGCTCGCCGATTTTCCGTTTCGCGTGGACGGCCAGGCGTCGTTGGCGCTTTTTTTGGATCAAATGCGCGGCGCCAAAGTCGAGTTGAAATATGGCGCGGAAACGATCACTGGGACGGTGGTCAGCGGGCGGATCGTGAAGGGCGACGATAAGCAGACCGAGCGCGAGCAGTTGGTAGCGCTGCTCGATTCGGGCGAACTGCGGACGTTGGACTTGGCGGCTGCGAGCTCGATTCGCTTCGGCGATCCGAAATTGCAGGCGCAGCTCCGCGATTATCTCGCGGTGGTAAACCAATCGCGCTCCACGGACAAACGCAGCATCTATATCGATTCGTCCGACGCGAAGGAGCGCGAGATCGCGGCCGGCTACATGATTCCGACGCCGGTTTGGAAATCGAGCTATCGGCTGATCTTCGGTGAGAAGGCGGATCCGACGCTCGAGGGCTGGGCCATCGTCGATAATACTACCGGCGAGGATTGGACCAACGTGCGTCTCGCGGTGGTTTCCGGGCGGCCGGTATCGTTCATCAGCAATTTGTATGAGCCGAAGTATGTAGCGCGGCAGACCGTGGAATTGCCTGAGGATCGCGCAGCCGGGCCGGTGGTGTACGGTGGAGCCCTGGACGAATTGAAGCAGGCGCCTGCGGCGGGGTTGCGTGTGCCGGAGCCCCTTGGCAAAGCGATGGCGAGGGCGCAATCAGGAACCTTCGGCGGTTTAGCCACGGGTGGCATCAACGCGTTTGCCGGTCCCAGTTTCGCTGCGGTCAATGTAAGCGCAGAGGATCTTGGTGAGCTTTTCGAATATCGCTTCGCCGCGCCCGTCACCGTGAAAAAAGACGAATCCGCCATGTTCCCTTTCTTGCAGCAATCAATCGGAGCGCGCCGCTTGCTGATCTATTCCGAGAATTATGGCGAGCATCCGATGAATGCCGCCGAACTTACGAATTCCACCGGCAAGACGCTGGATGGCGGCCCGATTACCGTCTTCGATGCCGCGAGCTACGCCGGAGAAGCGCTGGTCAACACCTTGAAGGCGGGTGATAAACGGCTGATCAGCTACGCCGTGGATCTCGGCACGCGCGTAACCACGCAGTTTGATTCCAGCCGCGAGATGGTTCGCGAGATCCATGTGAACCGCGGCATGCTGACCACGCGATCGGCGATTGACGAGACGAAGACCTACACCATCCGCAATGTCGATCAGAAGCCGAAGACGTTGATCATTGAACAGGTGCAGCGGCCGGGATACAAACTGCTCGGCCAAAAACCAACCGAGACCACCACAACCGCCAATCGCTTTGAAGTGAAACTCGCCGCCGACGCCACCGAGAAGTTTCCGGTGTCTGAAGAGCGCGTCTACGACACAACAACGGCCGTTTCCAGCCTCACGCCGGATGTGCTGCTCACTTACGTGCAGAACAAGGCGCTCTCGGATGCGGGACGCCGCCAATTACAGCAAATCGCGAACGCCAAACGCGAGATCGCCGGCTTTGACAATCAGATCGGGCAGATTGAGAGCAATGTAAACACGATCGTGAGCGATCAGAACCGCGTCCGGCAAAATATCCAAAGCCTGAATCAGGTGAGCGGCCAGCAGGATCAGGTGCAGAAATACGCGCGCCAGTTGGCCACACAAGAAAGTGACCTGGCGCGCCTGCGCGATCAATTGAGCGATCTGAAGAAGCAGAAAACCGCGCAGCAGACGAGTCTCAATACGCTGATCGAAGCTTTGGACTTCTAGCTTCGACTAAAACAGATGGTAATAACCGTCGCGGCGAGTCAACTCCACCGGCAATCCAAATAGTTCCGTGAGCTGCGCGCTGGTGAGAATTTCGTCCTTGCAGCCGTCCGCGAACACACGACCCTGGCGCAACAGAATTACGCGCTCCATCTCCGGAATGATGTCCGGCAGGTGATGCGTCACCATCAAGATGCCCGTGCCCGCCTGGGCGAGCTTCCGTAAAAGATCGCGCAACTCGATGGCCGCCCGAAAATCCAAACTGTTGCTCGGTTCGTCGAGCAGCAACGCCAGCGGATCGTGCACCAGGGCCCGTCCGATGAGCAAGCGGTGCGCTTCGCCGGATGACAGCTCGGTAATCTCACGTTGCGCCAGATGCGGGATTTCCAGGAGTTGCAGAACCTGCTCCGTTTTTTCGAGCATCGCCGGCGTGACGTGATGATATGGTTGCACGCCAATGCTGCTGAAGAATCCCGAAAGCACAAGTTCATGTCCCGTGATCTCGCGGGTGCAGCGGCGCATGAGTTCATTCGAAACGATGCCCAACAGCGGTCGCAGTTCGAAGACGTTCCACGTGTCGCGGCCCAGAATGGTGAGCGAAGAACCGGGCAATCCCAGCGGATAGCATTCTCGCGTGATGGTTTTGATCAGCGTGGATTTGCCGCAGCCGTTCGGTCCCAGGATGGCCACGTGCTCGCCGGCGCCAATGCTCAGCGAGATGTCTCGCAGCACAGTCTTTTCGCCGAGCTGCACGGAAACGTGTTCGAACGCTAGTAAGGCTGGATCGGCCTTGCTTATTAATTCACGATTCATGGGGTCGAGAGTATACTAGCAAACATGCGAAATAGCATTTTCATTTTCGTCCCGCTACTCGCTTGCTCGTTCGCCTTTGGCCAGGTGGCATCGAATACGATTACTGTGAGTGCCTCGCAGAACGCGAGCCTTCAGCCCGACCAGGCGATTTTCAGCGTGACTGTCCAGTCGGGACTCAATGCCGGTCTCGACGATGTAGTGGCGGCGTTGCAGGGGTCCGGGATCACGGCCGCGAACTTGTCGGGGATTTTCAGCCTTAACCCATACACCACCGGTACCGGACCCGCGGTACCCACGCTGCAGTGGACCTTCAGCCTGCTCGTACCTTTGGCCAATACGAAGGCGACGGTTGCTAGCTTAACGACACTCGAACAAAGCATTGCAAAGTTGAACAACGGACTGACACTCGCGTTCACCATCACTGGGACGCAGATTTCGCAGCAATCGGCGCAATCGCAGCCCTGTTCGCTCACGGGCCTAATCGCCAGCGCCACCACGCAGGCCCAAAACTTGGCCGCCGCGGCCGGGGGAATAACGCTGGGCCCGATCATCGCCCTGTCCGGCACAACGTCTTCCTGCGCGATCACGGTCCGGTTCAGCACGACGAGGTATCAATAGATGCGTAAGGTTCTGTTCGTCGCGCTTGTGTTTGCGGTAATTCCGGCTTTCGCCCAAGTCGAATCGCATACTCTCACCATCACAGCCACGCGTCAGATCACGCTCGCACCCGATCAAGTTACGCTGAGTTTGACGGTCAATGCCCCGGCCACCACCACTGTGGATCAGGTGGTCGCGGCGTTGGCCAGTTTGGGCATCACATCCGCGGACGTCAGCGGCCTCAACGACAACTTGGGCCCTGAACTTCAATGGACTTTCGCCCTGGCCGTGCCTCTCTCCAATCTGACTCCAACGATCGGCGCTCTCGGCAAGCTCCAGCAAAGCATCACTCAAAACAACAGCGGGCTTACGTTGACATTCAGCGTCAATGGCCCACAGGTATCGCAGCAACTGCAGCAATCGCAATCCTGCTCAACGTCCGATCTCATCGCGGACGCAATAGCGCAAGCGCAGAAGCTGGCAAGCGCGGCTGGAATGACAATTGGGCCGGTACTCGGGATGACTAACATATCCTCGCCTCAACCTTCCGGCGCACGAGAGTACTTTGTCAGCGGCGGCACTTTAGGTTTCGTGTACTACACACCCGCACCTCCGGTCACCTGCTCGGCAGCCGTCGAATTTCAATTGTTGCCTTAGCCACGCTACTTCCCCACCATGTGCGGCACATCGACATTGCCTTCCTGGCAAATGTATTCCATCAAGTGGCCGTTTGGTTGATAAGGAATTGTGAGGCTCGTCTTCCACGGTTTCGCGTACGTCTTCGGATCGTCGATCGTCACTTCGTACTTCAGCGTCAGTGAATCGGTGCGCGTGAATCGTTCGATGAGATGCAGCGCTTCGGTGTGCGGATGGCCCGCCTGATCGAGCCATGCCTTATCGTTGAAACCCACCACGTCGATCACCAGCGTATCGCCGTCCCAATGCCCGATCGAATCGCCCATCCAGGTTGGATTCGGATCGGCGGGATGCGACAGACTCTCTCCGATGGGCACGATGCGCCAGATGTGCGCGCTGCCCTCATAGAGAAAAATCACGCGATTGCCGGTTTGAATCATTTCGAACGGATAAGGCGTGAACATATAGCGCGGAAGGCCCGCGGGCATGCAGCGCGCCTCCGGATCGTCCTTGGCCTGCGATTCCTGGCGCTCGTCGAAAGTCTTCTTCGCCCAGGGTTGAAAGGGCACGTCGACCTTCTCGTCGACGCCGGGAGCCCCGTGATACCTGGTCTCGGCCATATTTCCCGCATAGTGCGGATTCCACATCCCGGTCCCGCCGAAGTCGGGCTTGCCGTCCGGCAATCGCGGTGTGGGATTCGCCGCAACGCCAAGGAGCGCAAACGCCAAAAACAGCGATACGGTCCGGAGCACTCGTACATAATACAATGTCTTCGAATGTCAAACGATCTCATGGAAGCATTAGCGATCCGAACCGTGGTGGACAACTGGGTGCTCTGGCGCGACGCGGGCGACTGGGAACGGTTTCGCACCGTATGGCATGACGACGGATACATGATGGCCACCTGGTTCCAAGGGACGGCCGACGAATTCATTCGCGTGAGCAAGGAAGGCTTCAACCGGGGCGTCAACATCCTGCACTTTCAAGGCGCATTTACGGTGGATATCGAAGGCGCCCGCGCGATCTCGCAAACCAAAATGACCATCAACCAGCGCGCGCTGGTGCACGATGTTGCCTGCGATGTGGTGTGCACCGGCCGCTTCTACGATTTCTTCGAGAAACGAAACAACCGTTGGGGCATCGTGCTGCGGCAACCCATCTACGAAAAGGATCGCATGGACCCGGTGGATCCCGGCAGGCTTCTTTCGCTCGATCACGATCTGCTGAACCGTTTCCCGGAAGGTTATCGCCACCTGGCGTACCTGCAGAGCAACATCGGCTACAAGGTGAAGACCGACATGCCGGGGCTCAAAGGTCCCGAAGTTGAAGCTTTGTACGCGCGTGGAAAGAAATGGCTTGCGGGCGCTCCGATGGAACGCTAACCAGGGCGCTCATTACGGCAGCGCGAACACCACCAGCGCCTGGTTATTGCCCTTCCCTGGGCCTGCCGAGACCACCGCGACATATTGTTTGCCGCCTTTGCCTCGATACGTGATCGGGTTCGCGGTGGCGGAGTAATCGAGCTGTTTGGTCCACAGCTCCTTTCCGGTTTTGGAATCGAAGGCACGGAAGCGAGCATCGCTGGTGGCCCCGATGAACACCAATCCGCCTGCGGTCACGATGGGACCCGCGAACGCTCCGGAGCGCCCGGTATTGCGTTTTTCAGGCGGCAGAAAATCGGTGACGCCGAGCGGCACTTGCCACGCGATTTCGCCGGTATTCGCGTTTACCGCGAACAATCGCTCCCAGGGCGGTTTGATGCAGGGCAGATTGCCGAGAGTTTTGCCTTCGGAATCCTTGTAGGGTGCCGAGAAGCTGAAGAAACCCGGGCGCATCACGTAGGGCAGCGCGCCCTCCTCTTTCGCCTTTGGATTGTTCATCAACCAGCCGGTCCCGGGACTATCCTGCGAATTCACAAAAACGAACCCAGTCTCGGGATCCGCGGTGGCACCGCCCCAATTCGTGCCGCCGGTGGGACCCGGCATACTGATGGTTTCGTGCGGCGGCGTGCCTTCGCCCTGATAAACCCAGGGCGCAAACGGCCCGGCATCCTGAAAGCCATGCTTATCCCAAACTTCCTGGCAAGCTTTGGCGTGGTCGGCGGATGTGTCATCAGCCGTCACCAGGTCGGCATGAGAGATGCTGGTACGCGCGAGCGCGGGCGGTTTCAGCGGAAACGGCTGCGTGGCGGCGTAAAATTCGCCGGGCACGCTCCCTTGCGCCACGGGCCGCTCTTCCACGCCAAACACGGGCTTGCCCGTCAGGCGATCGAGAATGAACATATACCCCGATTTCCCGGTCTGCACCAGCGCCGGAATTTTCTTGCCGTCTTTCACGATATCGATGAGGATAGGGTCCGGCGGCAAATCGTAATCCCACAGCTCGTGATGCACGGTTTGGAAATACCATTTGAGTTTGCCCGTGGCGTAGTCCACCGCGACCACCGAATTGGCGAACAGGTTGTTGCCCTTGCGATCGCCGCCGTAGTAATTCGCTGCCGGACCGCCCATCGGCATGTAGACGATGCCGCGCTTCTCATCCACCGTGATCGCGTAGGACCACATGTTGTTCCCGGAACGCTTCCAGTTGCCTTCCTTCCAATCGTCGTGGCCCACTTCGCCGGGCAAGGGAACGGCATGAAAATCCCAGAGCTTCTTGCCGGTGCGCACGTCGTAAGCGCGCGAATCGCCCGGCATGCCGCCCGGCAGTTCGTCCTGCTGATGCAGATGCTCTTCGCCCGGACCGAACATGTTCATGCCGACCAGAATGACGTTCTTATAGATGGTGGGCACGCCCGCGAAAGGAACGTCCATGGTCAGTTCGCCTTCGTTGCCGAAGCCGGGATCGAGCTTGCCGGTTTTCGCGTTTAGCGCCACCATTTTGTGACCGGTGAGGAAAAGAATGCGCGGGGGATTCTGCTCGTCGCCCGGCCAATAGGAGACGCCACGCTGCGACGCCGCGCCGCTCTTCAGGTCGTAGCGCCAGATTTCGGCGCCGGTTTCGGGATCGAGAGCGAGAACGCGATTACCGGCCGGCAGATACATCACCCCGTTGACAACGATCGGCGTCACTTCGTTCAATGTACCCGCGGGCGGGCTATTCGCATCGGGGCGCAGCTTATACGACCAAGCTTGCGCGAGCTTCGAAACATTACTGGTATTGATTTGTTTCAGCGCCGAGTAGCGGGTAGAGGCCAGGTCGCGATTGTAGCTCGGCCAATCGGTGGCTGTTTGTGCGCTGCCGTTTTGCACAAGCCCGGCCGCGGCGGCGAGGATGATCCACTTGAAGTTCATTTCCGTCGCAAAGTATATCAACGTTAAGATGGTCCCTACATGGACGCTCAGCGCATCGGGATCGTGCATCCCGGACAAATGGGAATCGTCGTGGCGATTTCGGCCCAGAATAGCGGAAACGAAGTGTACTGGGCTTCCGAGGACCGAAGCGCAAGCACGCGGGAGCGAGCGTCACAAGCTGGTCTCACCGACGCGGGAACGCTGGCGAAACTGTGCGAGCTGTGCCCCGTGATCTTGAGTGTTTGTCCGCCGGAATTCGCCGAGGAGATCGCCGAACAAGTGGCGCGGCATTCGTATCGAGGCATCTACGTCGACGCGAACGCGATCTCACCCGATCGCGCCCGGCGCATTGGGCAGAGGATGGAAGAGCGGGGTGCGCGGTTCGTTGATGGCGGCATCATTGGTCCGCCTGCGATGACGCGCAATCGCACGTGGTTGTATCTTGCAGGCGAAGGGGCGGCCGAAGTTGCGTCGTGCTTCTCGGCCGGGCCCATCGAGACGGAAGTGCTGGAAGGTGGCATCGGACGAGCGTCCGCGTTGAAGATGTGTTTTGCGGCGTATTCCAAAGGCTCCATCGCGCTGGCGAGCGCGGTGCTGGCGGCCGCGGAGAATCTGGATGTGCTGGATGATCTCAAGCGGCAGTGGGCCAGAAGCGGCCCATCTCTGCTCGATCTGGAGCGCGAGATCTCGCGAGCCGCTCCCAAGGCCTGGCGGTTCGTGGCCGAAATGCTCGAAATCGCGAACACGTTCGAAAGCGCCGGACTCCCGCCGGAATTCCATCAGGCAGCGGCCGAAATCTTTCGCTCGGTTGCCGCGCGACACACGGTAGACTACCAACATGAGCAATCGAAGAAGCATTGAAGTGCCCGGTTTGGAGCACGTGAATCCGATCCCGAATGCGAGCCGGATCGGTCCTTTTCTAGTGAGCGGCGGAATCTTCGGAAAGAATCCGAGCGACGGAAAAGTCCCCGAGGGCGTGGAGGCGCAATGCAAGCAGATGTTCGCGAACGTACGAAAAGTTTTGGAGGCAGGCGGTGCGGGGCCGGAAGACATCATCAAGCTGAGCGTGTGGCTGAAGGACATGGCGAACCGGCCGGTGGTGAACAAATACTATGTGGAGATGTTTCCCGACGCGCATTCGCGGCCGGCGCGCCACACGTTTCCGACGCCGGACTTGCGCGAGCCTTTGCTGGTAGAGTGCGAAATCATGGCCGTCATTTCGGAAAAGAAGTGAGACTCGCGAGCTTTCACGCCGCCGGGAAGGACCGCATTGGGATCTCGCCCGACGGCGTCAGTATCATCGAGATCGCAGCGCCGCGCAGTATTCTGGAGCTCATTGAGACGGGTTCGGAGATTGTCCAATCCGGCGAACAGTTCTCAATCGATGACGTGATCTTTCATCCGCCGGTACGCCGCCCATCGAAAATCTGTTGCCTCGCGTTGAACAACAGCGCGAACAGCGATCGGATTCTGCAAGGGCCCAAGCATCCCGCAATGTTCATCAAGCCCGCGAGTTCGCTGCTGGGGCAGGGCGGCGCGATCGAGTGCAAAGCGCATTACGGACGCGTGCATCCGGAACCGGAGCTTGCCGTCGTGATCGGCAAAACGGCCAAGAACATCGCCGCGCGCGACGCTCACGAGTACGTCTTCGGCTACACCATTCACAACGACATCACGTCGCCCACCATGCGCGCCGAGGATACGTTTCATTACCGCGCGATTCATCCCAAGGCCGGCGATCCGAAGGCGATCGAATACGTGGATACGTGGGTCAGCTATCCAGGCCGCTACAAATGCTGCGACACGTTCGCGTGCATGGGCCCGTGGCTGGTGACGAAAGACGAAATCGCCGATCCGCACAATCTGGAAGTATCGTGCAGCCACAAGGATCAACTCGTCACCGAAGACAATACGGTGAACCTCTTCTACAAGATCCCCGAAGTGCTGGAGTTCCTATCCAGCCACCTGACGCTGCTCCCAGGCGATATCGTTTCCATGGGAACGGCGCTGAAGAAATCGGCGCAAGGCGGAGCGGTGCAGAATATCGATTTGAACAAGCTGGGCGGGCCGGTGTCGGTGACGATCGAGAAGATCGGCACGCTCACGAACGGCGTGATCCACGTCTGAAAGATCTACATCTGAATACCCCACCGATTGAAGATCGCCACCGATTCGTGGTCTCCTAGAAGAGGAGTCACCCACGCAATGATACGGTCGCTTTCCCTTGTCGCCCTGTTGGCGCTGCCGGCTTTCAGCCAAACGTTTTCGCCCTCACCTCTCACGAATCCTTCCGGGCCCGGAAGTCTGCAACCCAATTGGTCCGTGGCCCCCGACGGCTCGGCGGTTTTCAGTTGGATCGAGCCATCGCAAGGCGGCGCGTTCGCGCTTCGATACGCAGTTCGGCATGGGGCAACTTGGTCGCCAGCCGTCACGGTAGCTGCGCATCGCCACTTCTTTCACCACCCGGCGGAGATGCCGGAGGTGCTCGCATTGCCGGGCGGCCACTGGATGGCTCATTGGGTGGAGTCGCCGGGCGGCGATAGCGACGCGGAGTACGTCTACGTTTCCTCCTCCACCGATGGCAAGACTTGGACCATGCCGTTGCAGGCGCATCATGATCACAGCGCGGTGCAGCATGGCTTGGCTTCGATGATCGCCAACCCGGATGGCGGAGCTTCGATCTTCTGGTTGGAGGCGCTCAAGGGCGAAGACAATCCGGTATCGCTGAAGCGCACCATCGTGGACGCTACAGGCAAAGAGGTTCGGGAAGAGATCATCGATCCCGACGTTTGCGGCTGCTGCCCGACGTCCGTCGCGAAGACATCCAAAGGACTGCTGCTGGCGTTCCGCGCCCACACCAAGGAAGACATTCGCGACATCGCGGTCACGCGGCTCGATAACGGGAAGTGGTCCACGCCCAAAATCGTGAACGCCGACGGCTGGGAGATCAACGCTTGCCCGACCAACGCGGCGGCGGTCCAGGCCAAGGGCGATCACGTGGCGGTCGCATGGTTCACCGGTGCGCAGGATATGCCACGCGATTTGGTGGCGTTCTCGAACGACAGCGGCTCCACTTTCACCAAGCCAGTCACTCTCAGCACCGGACACTCGTTCGGCTACACGGCGCTGGCGTTGGATGAAGATGGCGGCGCGATCGTTTCATGGCTGGAGAAAACCCCGGATGGCGCGCGAGTGGTGGTCCGCCGCGTTACTGCCGCGGGCGTCGCTGGTCCGGTTATTGAAGTGGCCAAAGGCGGAAAGATGGCTCTCGGATATCCGAAGCTCTTTCACAATGGAAGCGATACGTTCATTGCGTGGGGTGATCCCAAGCACATCGCGACCGCGAGTCTCGCGAAAAAAAACTAGGCTGCTATTTGTCGGCAGCGCTGACGACGTGGCCCTTTTGTCCGGGCGGCTCGTAATAGCCGATCAGTCGCCCGTTGCAAAGCACGGCGGTCCACAAGATCAGAGATAGCGCTCCGGCCACTTTGGCACGCGTGGGAATCACGGGCGACGCATCGAGCTGCTCCGGATGGTTATAAACGCCCGGCCGAAAAATCAGCGCGTGAATACCCACCAGCGCGAGACACGACATCTTGACCCAGAAGTACGGATTCGGGTAGTAATCGACGGCTTTGGAGCCGCCTAGCATGATCCCCATTGCCACCATGATGCAGAAGCCGAGCCGTTTCCACCACCGCAATCCGTTGATGACGTCCGCGATAGGCCGATCCTGCAGCGCCACACCGAGCAGCCGGAGATCGCTGAAGACGATCATCCCCCCGAAGACCGCGATGCACGCCAGGTGCGTGCTCATGATGATCGGATAGGTGAGCCCCGACTCGCGGATGTAGGTCATGAAATCCGTGCTTTGTACCCATTGAAAGAATTCGAAAATCATATCGCCTCTTGGATCCTCTACGCGAACGCGATAAACAACCCGCCAAACACGACACTCACCCACAAGAGAAGAGAAACAATGCCGACCACCGCCCGGACGCCGGCGGAAGAATTATCCGACATCGCGACCTTGCGGTGAATCGTGTAATTGAAGATGATCGCGATCACGAGCGCGGCAATCTTGAACTGGAACGAAGGATTGTGAAGGTACATCCGCGCATCGGAAAGAAACAGCACCGGCCCGGAGAGCAGTACCACAGCCAGGCCGAGCAGCGTCCAGGGCGCCGTCGCCTTGGCAACTTGCGCGACCGTCTCGCGCTTCAGTCCCACGCCGAGCATACGAAAGTCGACCAGGGCGATCATGCCGATGGACCACGCGAAAGCGGCGATATGAAAACATTCAGCGATTGGGAAAACCCATTCCGAGCTGTTTAGCGCATCGGCTATCGCGTTGGATTGAATGAGAAGCATTGAGTGATCTCTCCTTCACACGTGGAGCGGTGGATCAGTTGGGCGTGGATCTTGTCAAGCGGCGGTTCGATGTAGCCGATGCCGCGCCCGCAGCAGGCGATGGACGCCCAAAGTACGATCGAAAGTACGGCCGCCAGCTTCGCGCTGGCCGGGGTTGAGGGCGCTTGATCCAGTGCGGCCGGATTGGCGTAAACGCTGCGGTAGAACACCAATTCTTGGACCAGCACCAGTCCAAGCAGGATCAGCTTGGTCCGAAAGAACGCGTTGTAGTAATACTCTTCGGCCTTGGAGCCGAACATCAGGATGCCGCAGGTAATGGTGAGCAACAAGCCCCAGCGCTTCGGAACGCGAAACTGATCCACCACGTCGGCGATCGATCGTTTCCGCATTCCCAAGCCCAGCAGCCGCATGTCGGTCATCAGCACCATGCCGCCGAACAGCGCGATGCCCAGCATGTGCAGAGACATGACGATCGGATATACGTACGCCGAACCGCGCAGGGCGGTGAAGAATCCCGTGAATTGAAGCCACTGGACGAACGAAAGAAGCATCGCTCAGCCCCGCCCCAAACTCAAGCCCGGATACACGAAGCCGATGAAAATCCCGCCGAAAACAACCCCGCACCACAAGAGAATCGAAACCCACGCCACGAGCTTTCCATTGGTTGGCGGCGTGTCCGACGCGACTGCTTTGCGATGCACCGTGTAATGAAAAATGACGGCCGAAATGAAAAAGACCATTTTGATCAGGAACGGCCAGTTGAGATAGTACATGTCGGGGTCGGATGAAAACAGAAGGAGTCCCGAGAACAGCATCAGAACCAGCCCGCTCAGCGTCCAAAGCCAAGTATCCCGGGCAAGCTGCGCCGGAGTCTGGCGGCGCATGCCGATGCCCAAGAGCGAAAAGTCCACTATGGCGATGGTTCCGATGGATAGGGCAAATCCGACAATGTGAAAGCACTCTAACACGGGGAAGACGAGCGCGGAAGAGTTAAGCGGATTCTCGATAAACATGTCCTGTGGTCGGTTTGCGGCGACACCAGTCTATCAAAGCCCGGCGGCAAATCCAGCGTCCATGGGGTCACGGTGTGGTCACTGACCGGTGAGTGACCGCGTGTCCCGTATGTTGTATCGGATCAGCATCGCGAGCGCGACGCCAGCCCCGAAAGTGAGGGCGCCGGTGGTGACATGCAGGACGCTGGTGATCACCACGGCCAGGCTGGTCTCGGGAAAGAGGATCAGCATCATGAACGTGGTGAACCCGAGCATCACTTGGATGGAGGTGATCACCGCCAGTGCGATGGCCCCAGGCCGGAGCGTTCGGTGCTGGGGGAATTGCCGGATCAGGAAAACGGCCACGATCAGGATCAGAAGCAGGACGAGCATGGCGTTCAGGATGTGCCAAATCACACCTAGGGCGTGGTAGCGATACGATGCACCGAGCGTGGTTTGCAGCAGGATGATCAATGGGACGGCGATGGCGAGCGACCGCATCGAAGGACGCCAAGTGTCCTCGATCAGTTCCGGTCCAAGCTTCCAGGCGGCCGATGTTACCAGCGCGGTGCCGACCACAACGCCAATAAAGACTTGCGCCAAAACGGCGTGCAGGATGGGAGAAAGCTGGTGAGTGCCTGCGTCTAACACAGCCGCGGCGAATCCGATCCATCCGAGTCGCGACCGGCAAGCGATCGCCAGCCCGAGCATCAAAAGCACGGCTGCCGTACCGATGATCGAGTGCCAAAATTCGAAAGCTGGATTAATATGGGCTGCCGGAGCTTCCGCGATCGGCCGTTCCAGGCTGGTAACAACGGCGCCCGCAGCGATCGCGACGAGAGCGACGAATGCCACGAAGATCGCGTAACGATGAAGCCAGGGACTCTCAATTTTCATGTCGAATTTCTCTTATCCAGCGGGCTGCGCCGATTCCGATGATAATCACGCCTGCCACGGAAACAATCCAGGTGGAGGCAACACCCCAAAGGGTCAGCATGGCACCGGCGGCGAGCACAATTGGAGCGTAGCTGGTAGGCCGGGTCATGCCGTGACCTCCGGGTTGTACCATCGCTTCACCACGGAAAGGATTGCCGCCAGGTACACGAAGCAGCCAGGAACCCACATGAAAAGGCCGCCGAGTTGCTGGTCGCTTTTTGCATCGAGTCCCATGTAGCCGGTGTAGGCCGGGTAGAGGCCGACGGGACCGAAGGTGAGAAACGCACCCAATAGACTGCAGCACAAGCAAGCGCTGAACAAATATGCGACGGCCGGGAGCGCTTGGAGACGCCTTCCTTCAATGGGCGCGAGAATCGGCCACCAGAAGATTGTGCCCGTAACCAGGAAGCTCAAATGCTGGACGACGTGCAGGGAGTCGCTCGCCAGCGCGACGTTAAACAACGCGGGAATGTGCCAGGCCAACATTGTACCGACGCCCAACAGCCAAGATACGGGCGGATGGCCGAGAGCGCGCTCCAATCGAATGAGGCTCCCCAGGTTGAAAGCCGGCGTGCCGAGCAGCAAGAGCGGCGGAATCATCAGCGCGAGCACGAAATGCTGCAGCACATGCGCGCTGAACAGGTACTGATCGCCGAGAGTGTCGATGGGGGAAACCAAGTCCAGCAGCAGAAGAAGAACGCCAGCCAGGAAATACGGTGCGCGGTTCAAGTGTCTGCGAACGATCGTCAGGTAGCCGATGGCGAGCGCCGCGCATCCCACCACGACCGACGGCTCCCAGTCCCAGAGATTCATCCCAGGCTCCCGATCAGAATGATGACCAGCCAGACGGCGGCGAGGAAGTGCCAGTAAAGCGCCATTGTCCTTAACGCGGACGCCGGCACGACAGCGAGTGCAATCACGCCAGCAAAGACAAATAATCCGAGAACCGCGGTTAGCACGGAGATCGTTCCGATCAGCTCCACCAAGAAGGCGACGCCCACCGCAACTGTGAGCCAGCGCCAGCCCCGCCACAGACCGAAAGGGCTCACGAGCAGCAGAGCTGTAAGAGGCAGCCCGAGACGCGAGATCAACTGAGGCTTCTCTCCGAAACGCCAGCAGGCCAGGATCAGCAGGAAAAAGAACACGGCCGCAGAGATCAGGAATATCGCCATGCCGAGCTGTGCGCGCTTGGTCACATTTGCGCCCAATCCGGCGCTTCCGGATGCTTGTGGTCCCAGAGCGGCCGACGGCTGCGCACTTGCGGGATCTCGGCGAAATTCTCGATCGCTGGAGGCGACGCCGCAGCCCACTCAAGCGTCCAGGCATTCCACGGATCGTCGCCGGCCGTTGCCCCGAAAACGAGGCTCATCGCGACGTTCGCGCAGAACAGCAGTATCCCGAAGACCAGAATCGCCGCCCCGACCGTCGACACGATGTTCAACGCACCGAACCAAGGGAGATCCGGATACGTGTAAACGCGGCGCGGCATGCCCAGCAGTCCAAGAAAATGCTGCACAAAAAATGTCGTATTGAAACCGAGAACGATCAGCCAAAAACTCCAGCGCCCGAGTTTCTCATCGAGCATCCGCCCGCTCATTTTAGGAAACCAATAGTGCACGCCCGCCAGCAGCGCGAACACGGTGCCGCCAATCAGCACGTAGTGAATGTGCGCGACCACGAAATACGTATCCGTTAATTGCCAGTCGACCGGTACCGTGGCGAACGCGACGCCGCTGAGGCCGCCGACCGTAAACTCCAACAAGAACGCGACGGCGAACAGCATCGAGGTGGTGAATCGGATCGACCCGCCCCACATGGTGGCGATCCAACTGAAAATCTTCATGCCCGTGGGGACCGCGATCAGCATGCTGGCAGCGGCAAATACCGCCAGGAAATTACGGCCCAGCGCCACCGCGAACATGTGATGCGCCCAAACGCCGTAGCTCAGGAACGCGATCGCGACCGTGGATATGGCCATGAACGGGTACCCGAAGATCGGCTTGCGCGAGAACACCGGAATGATTTCCGAGATCATCCCGAACGCCGGCAGCACCACGATGTAAACCTCGGGATGTCCGAAAATCCAGAAATAATGCTGCCACAGCAAGGGCGATCCGCCCTGCGCCGGATCGAAGAAACGCGCGTGGAACAGCCGATCGCTGAGCAGCAACACCAGGGACGCCGCGAGCGCGGGCAGTGCAAACAGGATCATCACCGAGGTAACGAACGTCATCCAAACGAAGAGCGGAACCAGGCGCATGGTCATGCCCGGCGCGCGTTCCGTGGCAATGGTCACGATTAAATTGATCGCCGATCCGATGGAGCCGGCGGTGATCATCAGCAACGCCAGTGCCCAGTAGTCTAGGCCCACGCCCGTCGAAAAGGCTTTTTCGCTCAGCGGCGCATAGCTGAACCAGCCGGCATCCGGCGCGCCTCCCACGGCGAAACTGAAGTACAGCAGCAGGCCGCCGAAAAGCTGGAACCAGAAACTGAGAGCGCCTAACCGCGGGAGTGCCATTTCGTTCGCGCCGATCATGAGCGGAACCAAGTAGATGCCGAACCCGGTCAGCACGGGCATCGCGACCAGGAAGATCATCGTAGTGCCATGCATGGTGAACATCTGGTTGTAGAGTTCGGGCGTTACCAGCTGCAGGTTGGGCGCGGCCAATTGCGCCCGCATCACCATGGCCTCCATGCCGCCCGCGAGGAAAAACAGAAATGCCGACAGCATGTAGAGGATGCCGACGCGCTTGTGATCGATGGCGCAGAGCCAGGCGTTCACCGTAGTGTCTCCAGGTAAGCGAGCAACGCGTCGCGATCGTTCGCCGAGAGTGGCGTGGCAGGCATGCGATTACCCGGCTTGGCGGCTTGCGGATCGGTAAGCCATAGCGCAAGGCTCGCCGGAGTGTTCCGCGCGATGCCGCCCCCGAGAAGCTCACGCGATGCTAAATGCGCCAGGCTCGGCCCCTTCCCCGAGACCGCGCTGATTCCGCTAACAGCGTGACACTCGGAGCATTTCTTCGTCCGAAACAACCGTTCGCCCTCCACGGCCGCGCCCGTAACCGGCGCCGGCGATTTCGCCTGTTGCTGAAGCCAAGTCTCAAATCCCGCCTCCGGTTCAGCGATCACCCGAAACCGCATCCATGCGTGCTGGGCTCCGCAAAATTCCGAGCACGCTCCCGTGTACATACCCGGCTTATCAGCCTCCAGCCAGATGTAGCTGGGCAGGCCCGGCACGGCATCCATCTTCCGGGCCAACTCCGGCGCCCAGAAATCGTGGATCACGTCGGTTGACTCAACTCGAACCAGCAGGCGACGCCCAACCGGAATATGGATGTCTGCGGTGGCCACCACGCCGTTGGGATATCGCGCGTCCCACCACCACTGATGCCCCGTTACGGTCAGATCCGCAGCCTGCGCGCTCTCTTGCGGCGCGTCTATCGATACCATGGCGCGTACCGTAATGACGAACAACCCGGTCACGATCACGAGCGGTACCACGGTCCACAGGATTTCGATACTCCGCGATCCAAAGAACTGGCGAGGCTCCCCCGCCGCCCCGCCCCGCGTTCGATATCGAATCAAACAGTAAGCCACAGCGCAGGCAACTAGCGAGAAGATCACCGCCGCGATTAGCAGGACCACCTTGAACAACGCGACGATGTCTTCGGTTTGCGGGGAATGGGGGTTGAACGTCGGCGTAAGAATCGCCTCAGTCTACTATCGCTGCGCCGGGCGGTCAAGAAGACGAGCGTCACACTGGAAGGCGCCCGTGTCAAAGACCGGTCACTGACTGAAAATGGTGTTACCGTGTCAAAAACACTAGTACTTGGCGGGCATCACATGGTACTCTTACGGTACAAGCTTTGCGGTTAGGGCCTTACGGTATGTTAGGGCGTTTTAGAGACGCGGTCTGTCATAATCATTAGCCTTTTGCTCGCCGATAAGAAGTGTATGTTCGACAGGCGTATAGAGCCACGGATGTTGTGTGCGGACATGGTGGATGTCCAGTGGAAGGACAAGTCGGGCCGCATACGAAAAGGCGTGGCAAATCTGGAAGACATCTCGCTATCCGGCGCCTGTCTCCAATTCGATCAACCCATCCCTTTGCAAACGGATCTGCGGATCACCTACCCGAAAGGCGAGCTTTCCGGCAAGGTGCGGTACTGTGTGTATCGCGAAATCGGGTATTTTCTGGGCATTGAATTCGAGGCAGGGTCCAGATGGTCCGCCCGCCACTTTAAGCCCCAGCACTTGCTCGATCCGCGCCGCCTGGTCGCTCGCAGCGTGAATCGCGCGTCCAAACTGGCTAATTGACGCCGGCAAACTAACTCCCGGAAGTCTCAGTCATTCTGGTACTCTGGTCATTCGAGGCCATCTTCCGTGGCAACTTCCGGCATCAGGGATTCTCTCAAGCAACGCGGCGTGCGGCTGACGCGGCAACGCCAAATTCTGCTCGATTTGATCGACCAATCCGGCCAGCATCTAGACGCCGAACGTCTATTCAAACTGGCGCGCGAAAAGGATCCCAAGCTGAACCGCGTGACAGTCTACCGAACGCTCAAGCTGCTCAAAGCAGGCGGGTTGGTGGACGAACTGGACCTCATGCATCACGATGGCGACCAGCATTATTACGAAACGCGCCTGAAGCAGGAACATGCCCATGTGATTTGCCTCCGCTGCGGGAAGATCGAAGAATTCTTCGGCGATCTGCTCCAGAAGATGCGCGAACAGATCGCGAGCCACTTCGGATTCGAGATCGTGCTGGCGCGGACGGAGGTGGGCGGTTACTGCTCCCACTGCCAAGTGCTGCGCTCGAAAGAACTGACAGCTGCGGCCACGCCTGAGCCGGTAGCCGCTCCCGCCCGACCGCCGCAACACCACAGGAGCCGGTAGTGGCCGGAGCGCAGACCACTCACCCGGGCGGCATCGCGTCCACGCCAACCCGCACGCCGGCGCTGGCCGTCACCAACCCTTCGGGAAACCGAAATCGAATAGCGCTGGATGTTTTTCCTTTCCTGATCGGGCGCCAGGGCGATAATCAACTGGTGCTGCGCGACAATCGTATCTCGCGCACCCACGCCCGTATCGTCGCTGAGGCCGGCGAGTATTTTGTCGAGGATATGGACAGCCGCCATGGCCTCTATGTCAACGGCCAGCAGACCAAGCGCGGCAAGCTGCACGAGGGCGATCGCATCGATTTCGGGTTCCAGGATTCCTACCGGATGGTGTTCACGCTCGAAGAGGACGAGCTGAACAAGTTCCTGGGGCAGATTTCGGCCGCGGCCGCGACCGGCGCCAGCAATCTTTCGAAGTTGCGATCGCTGGTGGAGGTGGCCCGCGCGCTGCAAAGCTCGCTCTCGACCAACGACGTACTGGCGGCCGTGGTGGACGCGGCGCTATCGGTCACCGGCGCCGAACGCGGCTTTTTGCTCCTGGGCAAGGACGACAGCCTGGAAGTGAGCGTGGCTCGCGACCGGCGTGGCGCTCCCCTCGACATCTCGGATTTGACCGTGCCCCGCTCGCTCATCAATCGGGCGCTGCGCTCGCGCCGCGACCTGCTTTCCATGACGTTCGATCCGACGGGCGAGGACGGCGTGCGTCCCGACATGTCGGTCGCCGGCCTGGAACTGCGCAGTGTGGTGTGTGTGCCGCTCATTCAGGTACGCACGGGGTCCCTGCAGGAGACGGTCGCGACGTCGCTCAACCAGACGGTGGGCGTGCTGTATATGGACTCGCGCGGATCGGCGGCCGATTTATCGTCGGGCAATCGCGAGATTCTGCAAACGCTCGCGCTCGAGGCATCCACTATTCTCGAGAACGCCCGGTTGCTGGACGAAGAGCGCGCCAAGCAGCACATGGAAGAGGAGCTCAACGTCGCTCGAACCATCCAGACTGGATTGCTTCCCCGCGAGTTGCCAACCGAAGGCTGGTTTCGAGCAACCGGATCGAGCATCGCTTCGCGCCAAGTGGGCGGCGACTATTTCGACGTCCGCCAGATCAACCCGGACCTGTTCGCTTGCGTCATCACGGATGTATCGGGCAAGGGCGTGAGCGCGGCGCTGCTGGCCGCTTTGCTGCAAGGCGCTTTTGTGTTCGCATCCGAGGCGAGCGTGCAGATCGACGATGTGATGTCGCGGGTAAATCGGTTCTTGTACGAACGCGCCCGCGGGGAAAAGTACGCTACCGTCGTCTATTGCACCGTTAGCCGGAGCGGAGAATTGCGGTGGTCAAACGCCGGCCATCCCAAGCCTCTGCTGGTGCGCGCGAATAGCGAGCCACGGGCACTCGAGAGCACGGGCATACCGATCGGGATGCTGGATATCGCGATGTACGACGTCAAGAGTATCCAACTCGAGCCCGGCGATAAGATCGTCCTGTTCAGCGACGGAGTCTCGGAAGCGGCCAACGCAAAAGGCGAATGCTTCGACAAGCAGCGCATGAACGAAGTGCTTCGCACCTACGCTTCGGCCGGATGCGCGGAGTTGCACGCGAGGCTGGTGGAGGCCGTGGAAGAATTCAGCGAGAGCGACGAAGAGGATGACATCACGATGTTGGTGTTGGAGTACCAGCCGTAATCAAAACACATAGCCCGCGGTGGCTTGATAGTTGCGCGGCTCAATGAAGTGCGTGCCGCTGAAGGTGGAAAGGAAATTGTAGAGCGCCACCTTATTGGCGGCGTTTTCCACTGTAAATCGCAACGTCCAGCGCGGCCCGGATTCCTTGTGGAACAGATTATCGGTGCCGATTGCAATGTCGAACAAGCTGTGCGCTTTCACCCGATCCGGATTGTGGTCGTCATTCTCGGTTCCCGTTTGCGGCAGCGTCAGCAACGTGGAGGTTCCCACGCCTGCGCAGGTTCGTAGAGGCGATGTCAGCGTGGCAGCCGTTCCGGCGCACGCGAGCCCGATGTCAACTTGCTGTGCGGGCGTGAGCGCGAGCGCCGCCGCTACGTCCGGAACCCCGCTAACCACCAGCCCGCTGTCGTAGCGCCAGGTAAAATCGATCCACTCCTCGTTCTTGTGGCGCTGATAGCGCAGGTTCACGTTTTGCTGATACGCCTGATCGTGGTCGATTCTGAAGACTCCAGTGGGGATGCCGCCCAGCGCGACCAAACCGCCGGTTTCCCCGGGGAAATAACGCGCGCGAGTGTGCCCCAAGGTGAAGTAAGCCTGAAAGCCATGCAAGTTGATAGTGCTGATTCGCCCGGAGAGTCCATCGACTTTTGAATTATGCCAGGAGATGGGAAAGGTGATCGGCGTGTTGAACAGGACATCGAAATCGTACGCGTTGTGGGTAAACTTCCAGAAATAATCCGCGTCGATGATCAGCCACTTCCCGATGCCTTGCTGCAGTCCGGTATCGAAGTCGTTCCGGTTGCCCGGCCGGATCGGAGTGGATACCGATCCAAACAGGTTCTCCTCTAGACCACCCGCTCCCGCAGCGCTCGATAGCAGCAAATTTTCGTTAAAGGGAGTTTCGAAGGTGCGAGCGTACGCGGCCCGCAATACCGTGTTCTTGCGCAGGAGATAGGAGAGCCCCAAACGTGGTTGAACACCATTCCCGGATACCACGCCGTTGTATTGATCGTCACGAAGTCCGGCATTGATGGTCAACAGTCCCAGCGTAATGGTGTCCTGAAAATAGAAAGCGTACTGGTTGATGTTGTGAGTAGCGTGAAAATTAAAGGGCGCTCCGCCGCGCGTCAGGTCATAAGGAACGATTCCGGGCAGCAGATTGGGATTGGCCGAATAACTGGGATTGATCGCCGCACACTGGTTGGGGTTGGTTACGCCCGGTAAAAGCAGCGGATCTCCCGCATTGTCCAGGCAAACGGGATTGTAATCCGGGTTCGTGATAGCGAACTCGAAATTCTCGAGCAGCCGGGTTTGCTGGATCTGGGTCCCGATCTTAATGTCGTGGTGTCCGTGAGTAAACGACAAATCGGCCTTCACACCGTAGTTCATCAGCACGCGATTTTGCGACGCGGTGACGGGCGTATCGTCGAACGGATCGCGGCTCGGATAGTAGTTGAGCTGATCGCGCCGCACGAAGGAATTGATCGTAAGCAAGGTGTGGGCGTTGAAGGTGTGCTGGTAGCCAGGCGCGATGCTCCAGCTCATCACGCGCTGTTTCTGGTCCTGGGTCAATTGATCGTAGCTATTTGGTACCTGGAACCAATTCCGCGCGACGAGCAGGTCCAAATGGATGACATCTTTCGGCCCAAGCTGCCAATCCACGCGGTCGAAAACGCTCCCGTTGTTGCCGATGTCATGAATGGGCAGCAGTTCCGGAGTGTCCAGGAAGCGCCCGGAGCGGCTCGCATTGAACGCCAGGAAGTTCCCGAAAGTGGGCGTTCCAAATCCGATCGTGGCGCCCTCGGTCCACGTTCCAAACGATCCCCAGCTCGACTCGAGGCTGCCAAATGGTTTAGTGGCCCCCAGTCCGGACCGGGTGGTTGCATTCACCACCAAGCTCGTTTTGTCGCCATACTGAGCGTCCGGCGATCCTGTAATCAGCTCCATGCCCTGGAGTGCATTGAGCGGGATTTGCGTGGAGAAGAGCTTACTTTGCTGATCGCTCACCGGCTGGCCGTCGATGACGTAAGTGGTCTGCGCGTGATCGCCTTGGGGATGAATGAATCCATTCGCGTCTCCCGCTACCGCGCCCGTGCTGTACATGATTGCGTCGCTCAAACCCGCGCCCGGGCTGAACACCGGCAGCTTCGAGAAGGCGCTCTGATCGACATCCTGGTGCGCCGCAGTGTCGGTCTCGACGGCAGCCGCGCTGGCCTGCACCGTTACGGTCTCCGTCGCGCCTGCGATGTTGAGAGATACGTTGGCAATCACCGGCACCGAGTTGCGGACATCCACCTCTCGCTCAACCGTAGTAAAACCCGCCGCGCTGACTACCAGGTGATAATTGTTGATTGGAACGCTGTTGAAGCGATACGAGCCGCTCGAGTCAGCGGTCACGGACCGGTCATAGCCGGTTACCGCATTGGTCAACCGCGCGGTCGCCCCGGCAATCAGCGCGCCCGAGGGATCGGCTACTTGCCCCACCACGGTGCCACTGTTGATCGACTGTCCGAAGCCTGGCAACGCGATCAGGCAAATAGCTGCAACGAACCTCATCTTTTCATTATCGCGGACCCGAGCATTACTCATTCCTGTGCCACGAACCTGAGACGTTGCTATAATTGATGCAGTTACCGTGAAATTTGCCTACTTCCAAAGCCCGCCGCCGCGTGTTTCGAGTGTTTGATCGTTCCTAAATGCCGAGGTTCTTCACCTTAAGCCAAGCCGAAAAACTGCTTCCACAAGTGGAATCCGCCATTCGAGAGGCTATCGAGCGTAAAGCCGAGTATGACCGAGTGGAAGCTGAATGGCAGAGCTTCGCGCAACGAGTGATGGTGCAGGGCGGAATGCAGGTGGACCGGTCGCGATCGGTGGAGCAGAAGAATCGCCGCGAGTCGTCGGCGCTGGACGTCAAGAATTCCATCGAACGCATACATGAGTTGGGCTGCGTGGTGAAGGATCTCGAGATCGGGCTCATCGATTTCCCTACGCTGCTCAACGGCCAGGAAGTCTATCTGTGCTGGAAACTGGGCGAGAACGGCATTCACTTCTGGCACGGCCTGCACGAAGGCTTCCGGGGCCGCAAGGCGATCGACGAAGAGTTTCTAACACATCATCAAGGCGAGTTGCCTAATTGATGTGCGAGAATTGGGGGAACTGCCACCGGGGAGCAGAGTTTGCTCGCTGCCTCGTAAATTCGCATGCTGCTGAGTAGAGAATTCATTAGTTATCTGTCACGGCAACTGGTGAAGCGGATGACGCCACAGATCATCGAGACGAGTAGCGCCGACTCGGCCGCCGAGATGATCAGCCAGTTGATCGAAGAAGAGCTGCAGGTGGAAGATCGCCTGAATGACGAAGTGCGCGATCTGCTAAGCCAATACAGCGAATACATGCGGCGCGAAGGCGTCAGCTACCAGGAGATGTTCCGCCGGATCAAGAACACTTTGATCTCGCAGCGCAAGGTGATCCGCGCGGCCGGCCGCGACACCGGCGACAACATGAAGCTGTCGCGCGATAAGATCAACGACATCTCGCATAAGATGGTGGCGGCCTTTCGCAAGTCGCGCGAGTTCCGCTTGAAGAAGGATCCCAATGACGTGCGCCTGGCCGTGGTCCAGGCCATGACGGAGCTCTTGGGCGTCGAGGAAAAAGTGGACCGCGCCGCACGCACCAAGATTCGCTCGCAGAAGAAGGAAATTCCGGAAGGCACCGAGGAATGGGATCTGCTGCACCGGCGCTACTACGCCGAAGAGCTGAAGAAATTCGGCATCGATCTCACGCGTTGAGTTCTCGTCCGGCGGCACGTACGTACTTAGCGCTTTTGTTCGACCAATGGATCCATCTCAGCCGTTGCGTTTAGATCCACTGGATCGGCGGTGGGCGCGTCTTTAGGTGGCGCTGGGGGCTGCGGTGGCGCGCTGGCGTTTCGCAAATTCCGGATCCGATCGTGCGCGGCCTGCACTTCCTCGTACTGTTTCTCCAGGATCGAAGCGATCTCAGCCGGCAGCGTTTTACCAAGCGCGACCCGATACGTTTTCAGCGACCAGTCTTCGCCTCGCTCCGTTTCCACCAGGATTCCGTGAACGTCGTGCCCGGTCACTAATGCCTTCAGGCTGATCCAGCTTGCGTGCAGCATGCCGCCCAGCCCCTGTGGATCGATGGTCTCAAAGCCGAGCGCCTTCACCGCAGCCTGTAACTGGGCCGCGAACCGTCCGCGCTGAGCCGCATATTCTTCGAACATCTCCTTCAAAGCTGGTGCATGCGCTGCCTGGGCGGCTCCGCGAAATCCTTGTTCCGCATCGCGGCAGACAGTGATCACATCATGAACAGCCTGAGCGTAGTCCTGTAACGTGCCGGGCATCGTTGAACTCCCGTTCGTTAGACTATCCTGGGCCGCGATAGTTTCCGCCGGGTGCCTGGACGGCTTATGATAGATCGTTGAAGCTCCGAACCTTGAAGCTCATAATTTTTTCCCTTTGCTCGCTTCTTCCTCTGGCCGCCGACACCGCTTGGAGGCCAACGGGCGCCATGGCAGAGCCCCGGCGCGACCACGCCTCCGTCCTGCTGCCCAATGCAAAGGTCCTGGTGGCCGGATACCTGACCAACCTCGCCGAACTCTACGATCCCAACACGGGCCAGTTCACATCCGCCGGCAGGATGCAATTCCTTCACGGACAAGGGCTGACTGCCACGCTTTTGAAGAACGGCACGGTTTTGATCGTCGGCGGCACGGACGCGCCGTCGGGCGTGGAATTGTATGATCCGGTGTCGGGCCGATTCACCGCGAGCGGGGCCACCACCTCGCCACACAGCTATCACACGGCAACATTGTTGACCGACGGACGCGTCCTGGTCGCCGGCGGTTTGAATGCCGGCCAGAGTAGCCGCGTGGCTGAGATCTACGATCCGGTGGCGGGCCACTTCACGAACACGGCGTCTTTGGGAACCCCTCGCGAGGGCCACACGGCGACGCTGCTCCCCGATGGCCGCGTTTTGATTGCAGGCGGTGTCGAAGCCTCGAGTTCCAGCGCCGCAACCGCGTTGAACACCGCCGAGCTTTTCGATCCAACATCGGATACGTTCTCGCCAACCAGCCGGCCCATGGACGTCGAACGCTACGCGCACTACGCCGTTTTGCTCGGGACTGGTCAGGTATTAATCGGGGGAGGATTTCCGGGCATTTCCGCCGAGCTGTTCGATCCCGTCGCCGGGACATTTACGCTGACTGGCATTATGACGATTTCTCGCGGGGGGGCCACGGCTACGCTTCTTCCCAGTGGGCAAGTGCTGGTGGCCGGGGGCTTCGTTGGTTCGGGCCCCGCTGTCACAAACACGGCGGAGCTGTACGATCCTGGGACTGGAACCTTCACTGCAACCGGGAGTATGAATTCGGCCCGCGAAGAACACGCCGCCACGGCGCTGTTTGATGGCCGCATCCTGGTGACCGGCGGCTTCGGAGGGAGTACCGATTTGTCGTCGGCTGAACTCTACACTCCGGTCGCTCAAGGGTTGGTGGCGTCGCAAAGTGGTCTGACGTTTCGGGCCGCTGAAAGCGCCAGCCAAACCGTGTCTCAGAATATCGTGGTTCTCAGCACGGTAGAGATTCCATGGAAGGTGTCGGTGAACACGTATAGCGGTGGAAGCTGGCTCTCGACAAATCCAGTGAGCGCGACCACCGACCTCGCGACCGGCCCGCTCGCCATGACCATCAGCGCTAATCCGACGGGTTTGGCCGCCGGCGACTATTACGGCATCGTGACTATCGCTCCCACCGATGGTGTCCATCCGGCCATCAACATCGCTGTGGTTCTCAATATCGTTGCTCCGAACACCAATGTTCCGCCGCTGGTCTCGCCCGGCGGTTTGGTTTTCCTGGCCACGGCGGGCGGCATGCTAAGTTCTCAATCGGTCGGGATTACGGACGTGGCTTCCTATGCGGTTGGCGCGACGCTAACTTCGCCGCAGTTCCAAACCTGGCTGTCGGTCTCCCGGGCGTCCATTGTCGTGGACAGCGGCCAAACAGGATCGTTCGCGGTTTCCGTGGACGCCAGCAAGCTCGCCGCCGGCGTATATCAAGGCTCCATCAATTTGGCGTTCACCGACACGACAACGCAAGTGGTCGACGTGCTGTTGGTGGTCACGCCCGGCGCGTTGCAAACACCCGCGGCCTTGCCCAAAGCTCCTCAAAGCGCTGCCTCGACAACCTGCACTCCGACGCAATTGCTGCCCGTCTTCACCACTTTGGCTAGCGGCTTTTCAACTCCGGCGGCGTGGCCCACGGCTGTCGTGGTGAATGTGGTGGACGACTGCGCATCGGCGGTGAGCACCGGAACGGTCACGGTTTCATTCGGAAATGGCGATCCACCGTTGTCACTGCTTCCGTTCGGGGGCGGGAATTGGTCGGGCACGTGGACGCCCAACAAGGTGGTATCGGGCTTCAACATCACGGCAACAGCTCAAACACCGCAGCCTGCTTTGAAGGGAATGGTGGAAATTTCCGGACAGGTGCCGCTAAACCCGTCGGTCCCGGTAGTGACGCCCGGCGGCGTGGTCAGTGCGGCGGATTACATGAGTTCACCGGCGCAAGGATTGCTCGTATCGATTTTTGGCTCATCGTTAGCGGAGAGCATCGTGGGCGCCCAGAGCTTGCCGCTTCCCCAACAGCTCGGGGAAACTACGGTTGTGATGGGCGGTGAAGAACTCCCGCTGCTGTTCGTGAGCGACGGCCAGATCAACGCGGTGGTGCCCTTCGATCTCGATCCAAAAACGCAGTATCAGTTGATCGTGCAACGGGGAACGGCCATTTCCGTTCCAATTACCGTTACCGTGATGTCGGCGCAGCCTGCCATTCTGTCAGCCAACGGATCGGGCAGCGGACAAGGCCACATCTACCGGATCGACGCTGCGGGGAGCGCTGCTCTTGCCGACGCCCAAACTCCGGCGCAGGCAGGTGAGGTCTTGGTCATTTACTGCGCGGGGCTCGGCACCGTGGATCCGAACGTTCCGGCGGGCATGGGATCTGTGCCGGGTGGGCCTGTGAGCAACACCACCGCGCCGGTTTCGCTTACGATTGGCGGGCAGCCTGCCCATGTCTCGTTTTCGGGACTGGCTCCCGGATTCGCCGGCTTGTATCAGGTAAACGCCGTGGTTCCGGGCGGCGTCGCGTCAGGCAATCAGGTGCCAGTGACAATTTCGGTGGCCGGGCAAAGCAGCATCAGCGCCATTACGATGGCCGTGCAATAGCCGCCGTGCAATAGCCTATGAACCGGGCGTTTTTTCGAGCTGCTGCTTGGCCCAGACACGGTTTGGGTTGAGTTCCAGACAGTGCTCAAAGGCCCTTTGCGCTTCACCGGCTTGATTGGAGCGCCGCAGTGCGACCCCCAGCCACAGCCACGCGTCGGCGTTCTTCGGATTCAAATCGATGGCTTTGCGGAAGTCCTTGATCGCGAGATCGATTCCTCCGCCGAATGCGGCCGGCAGATAGTAGTTGCCGACGCCATGGCTTACATAGGCCATGGACGATTTCGGATCCAGCTCGATCGCCTTGTTCACCGAATCCAAGGCGCACTTGCCGTATTTCAATCCAGCCAGCGAGCTGCTGGAAACCATCTGGCCGCACAACGTTCCTAGGACGCGCTGATATTCGGCCGAGTCCGGCTTGAGGTTCACGGCCTTACCAGCGGCGTCCATGCCGGCCTGCGCGTCGTTCTTCGCGGCCGCTTTATCGTGCAGTTCAATTGCGACTTCCGCGGCATACGATTGCGCCAGGGCGAGACGGTATTGAGCAGCTGCGTCGTTGGGCTGTTTGTCGGCTGCCGCGCGAGCGTCGGCCGCGAGCTTTTCGAGCGCGCTGCGGTCCTGGTGATCCCGAGCCTTGATCAGATCGGAATCATCGGCAGCCATCCCCGCCACCATCGCGGTCAAAAATAAGACGAAAAGCCTCATCTCTCGATCGGACGCACGCGCTGCTACAACGTTGCAACTTTTCGCTGGACGAAGATGAAATAGAGTCCTAGAATCGCCAGCAGGATTCCGTTCCAAGCCAGTACAACCGGCGCTGTAAATTCCTTTACAAGCGCTCCCACCACCAGGCTTCCTACCGGCATGCCGCCCCGGAAGGCTACGTTATAAACGCTTAACACCCGTCCGCGCATGTTGTCAGGAGCGATCATTTGAACCAGGGAGCCGATACTGGTGAAAACCGCCAGCAGCATGGCACCGGAAATGAATATGAGAACGCAGCTCAGCACAAAATTCCGGGAGATCGCGAACCCGCTGATCAACAGCCCCAGGGCCAGCAACATCACCAGCACCAACAGGCCCATGTGCTTGTGTTTTCCCAGCCACGCGATCGTGAGGGCGCCGCAGATGGATCCAATTCCGGAACAGACCAGAAAGATCGTGTACAGATTCGGGCCGCCGTGAAAAACATCCTTGGCGAAAACCGGCAGGAACACAATGAGCGGAAACGCAAGCAGGGTCATCGAAAACGCCAGCACGATGAGCGCTTCCATGGCGCTTTGCTGGCGGATGAAACGAAAGCCTTCCTTCATGCTGGTGACCACCGATTCCTTACTCTTGGTGGGGACGAAATGGGGATGGATAATCAGCAGCGAAATGATGACGGCGACAAAGGAGACGCCGTTGAGCGCGAAACACCAAAAGGCTCCTAAAGCCAGGGCGACGCCGCCCAGCGTGGGGCCCAGCACGCGCGCCACATTAAACTGAATGGAATTCAGCGCAATCGCATTGGGCAGATCCTCAGGCTTGACCAGCGTCGGAATGAGCGCCGAGTACGCCGGGCCGCCAAAGGATTGCGCCGTGCCTACAACAAACGAAAGCAACAAGATAGGCCGGATATCCCTCAGGCCCGCCGCAAACAAACCGGCCAGTATAAAAGCACACGCCATCTGAACGAACTGCGACCCGAGCAGCAGCTTCTGCCGCTCCGTGCGGTCCGCCAACACTCCGCCAACCAGCGAAAACAGAACGACCGGAATGCTGCCCAGAAAGGAATCCAGCCCGAGCATAAACGACGATTTGGAAATCTCGAATACCAGCCAGGCCTGCGCGAAGGTTTGCATCAGGGTGCCGATGCTGGACGTGCACGCGCCAAACCACATGATGCGGAAGTCGCGATAGGCGAAAGCCTTGAAAACCCTGCTGAGCAATGGTGTACTCGAGTGCTACGGCAAAGGCTGGGGACGGTGAATCAGGTGCAGAATATTGCCATCGCCATCGCTGAAAAAGATCAGCCGGTTGCCTTGCATCGCGATGGTTTCGGTGAGAAACTCAACGCCTTGTTCCCGCAACTTCTGCGCGGCGGCGTCGAAGTCGTCCACGGAAATCGCCATGTGACGAATTCCCGGATCCTTCATCTTTTGCGGCGCGCGATCCCCTTCCGAGGGAATGATCTCGATCACAGTGCCGTTGCTGGCGCGCACGAAGTAATTTCCGCCGTACGTGTAATTGATCCGAAACTCAAGATTTTGCACGTACCACTCCGCCAGCCGTTTGGGATCGGGCGACGCGATGGCGGTGTGCTCCAGTCCTTGAAACATAAACCAGGATTGTATCAGAGTGCGGCCTGCGGCCTATTGGAACAACCGCGGAGCGACTTCGTTCAAATAGTCGCGCCAGTTGTTCCAGGTATGCGCGCCGGCGCTTTCTTGAAACATTGCCCGATAACCGTGTTTTTGAAACATCTCCACGGTCGCCTTCGTAGTGGGCAGCAGGAAATCGTCTTTGCCGGTTGAGAACCAGAACAGCTTCCAATCCTTCTTGCCCGCGGGATTGTCCAATTGCGCCGCGTGCTGCTGCTCCCAACTGGGATTGGCCGCGGGCACGCGAATCGGGTTGCCGAGCGGAACGATCCCGATGACACCCGAGCTGAACACGCCGACGTAAGTGAACGAATCAGGATGGGCGGTGGCGATGTCGAGCGTCTGCGCGCCGCCCATGGAGAGTCCCGCGATGGCCCGATGCTGCCGGTCGCGCTCCACGCGATAATGTGTTTCGGCGTAGGGCATGATGTCGTTGACGAAGTCGTTGACAAAGTCGTCGTAGCGCAGACCGGTAGGCGCGGGCCCTGCATCAACCGAAGTTGTGTGTCCCGCCGGCATGACAATCAGCATCGGCTTGGCTTTCTTGGCCGCGATCAGGTTGTCGATGATGAAGCCCGCGCGGCCCACCGATGTCCACGAATCATCGCAATCGCCGGCTCCATGGAGCAAGTAGAAAATCGGATACTTTTGCGACCCGATCTCATAACCCGGCGGCGTGTACACGTGCATGCGCCGGAATTTGCCCAGGCTCTTCGAATAATATGTAACGCTGGCGACGGCGCCATGCGGCACGTCCTTGGTCTCCATGAAATCGGCGCCAGGAACGTACACCATGCTCCAGGCGTTGCCACGAGATTCGCTGATCGAGGCGCTCCTCGGATCCAAAACCGACACTCCGTCAACATTGAAGTTGTAACGGTAAGCGCCGGGATCAATCGGCCCGACGGTGATTTCCCACACGCCGTTCTCGGCCTTCGTCAAGTCGCCGGTCAGGGCCGCCCCGAAGATGTCGGTGCTGAACAGCCGAACCTGCTGGGCCTTCGGCGCGAGAATCCGAAACGTGATGTGGCGATCCGGAACGACCTCGGGCGACGTAACGGCGGGAGGCTGCGCCGCAGCGACGGCGGCGAGCGCAATGAGACTAAAGCAGAGCGCCTGGTGTTGCATGCAGCATCGAGTATACAATGGCTCAACCATGAGAGAAATCCCATCGCTGTGCGCGCTTCTCGCTGTGGCCGCGCCGTTTGCGCTCGCCCAAACTCCATGTCCGCACCCGCTCGCATCCAGTGGCGCGGTCGCCATCACGAAGACCGAACACATGCCGGCCGCGGCGCCGGGCACGTTGCGGATCTCACCAAATTTCCCGGGCACAGTCCCGGCCGCGGTGCCCGCATTCTGCCACGTAGAAGGCGCCATCGATCAGCGCACAGGAGTGGATGGAAAACCGTACGCCATCGGTTTCGCTCTCGCGCTGCCCGATGCATGGAACGGGCGATTTCTGTTTCAGGGCGGCGGCGGGTTGAACGGAAGCGTTGCGTTGCCCCTCGGTTCACAGGCCGCTGGCGACATGCCCGCGTTGGCCCGCGGATTCGCCGTGGTCACAACCGATAGCGGCCACAAGGGCTCGGTTTTTGACGGTAGCTTCTTCCGCGATCAGGAGGCCAGCCTCAACTTCTATTACGTCGCTATCGGAAAGGTTGCGCAGGCGGCGAAGCAGCTGATCGCGTCCTATTACGGGCGGCCAGCAGCACATTCCTATTTCGACGGCTGCTCCACCGGCGGACGTGAAGCGATGATCATGTCGCAGCGCTATCCCGAATATTTTGACGGCATCGTTTCGGGCGATCCGGCCATTCGCACCGGGTATTCCAATCTCGCGCTTGGTTTCATCACCGCGGTGTTCGATCAAGCAGCGCCCAAGGACGCGGGCGGCAAGCCCGATCCGAAGCTGACGTTCTCACCGGCGGATCGCAAGCTGATCGTCAATTCGGTTCTGCAGGCCTGCGATGCCAAGGACGGACTGAAGGATGGAATGATTTTCAATCAGCGCGGCTGCGACTTCGACCCCGCGGCGCTGGTGTGCTCGGGCGCGAAGAACGACACCTGCATAACACGTGCCCAAGCTGATGCGCTGAAGACCGCATTCGCTGGGCCGAAATCCTCACACGGCGATCAGATCTATCCCGGCTTTCCGTTTGACGCCGGAATCGCCGATCAGGGTGGCATCCCGGGGTTGCTTGGCGGCCCCGTTATCCCGGTTCAGACGGGTGCCGATTTCACGCACTTCGACGCCGATCGCGAAGCGGCCCGCGTGGATGCGAATCAAACGACGTTGCTCGGCGATAGCACCTGGACGAATCTAACCACCTTCGCCGGCCATGGAGGAAAGCTGCTCTTCTATCACGGCTTGAGCGACCCGTGGTTCTCGCCTCTCGAAACGCTGCGCTATTACGAAAAAATGGCGAGCGAAACCAGCAACGGTTCCGCAGCATCCTGGAGCCGGCTTTATTTTGTCCCCGGCATGGGCCATTGCCAGGGCGGAAGCGCGACGCTCGACCAGTTCGACATGCTGAGCGCGGTCGTGGATTGGGTGGAGAAAGGCGTGGCTCCGGATCATGTGATCGCTACCGGCCGTGATTTTCCCGGACGCAGCCGTCCGTTATGCCCCTATCCGCAACACGCCGAGTACACAGGCCACGGAGATGCAAATGATGCGAGCAACTTTGTCTGCCAACAGTGACCGTTAGGCCCAGCACGTTACTCTAGAACTGATGACGTTCCTAAGAAATAGTCTCATCGAGCTGATCACGCAGACTTCCACCAACTTGCCTCCTGATGTGCGCGCCGCGATGGGCGTGGCTTTGGAAACCGAGATCTCCGGCACGCAGGCCGCTCAGGCGCTGGGAATTATCGCGACCAATATCGACATGGCGCAGGAAGATTCCGGGCCCATCTGCCAGGACACCGGCATGCCGACGTTTGTTGTGCACACGCCCGTCGGGGTGAGCCAACTGGATGTGAAACGGGCCATACGCGGGGCGGTGGCCGAGGCGACCAAACTCGGCAAACTGCGGCCGAACTCGGTGGATTCGCTCACCGGCAAGAACAGCGGCGACAACTTAGGCGAAGAGACGCCGGTGATCCACTTCGAGCAATGGGATCAGGACGAGATCGAAGTGAAGCTGATCCTGAAAGGCGGCGGGTGCGAGAACAAGAACATTCAATACTCCTTGCCGATGGAGCTGGAGCACTTAGGGCGCGCCGATCGCAATCTGGAAGGCGTACGCAAATGCATTCTGCACGCGGTGTGGCAGGCGCAAGGACAAGGCTGTGCGCCCGGCGCCGTGGGAGTTTGCATCGGCAGCGATAGAGCGCACGGATATGATCTCGCGAAAGGTCAGCTTTTCCGCACGCTGGACGATGTGAATCCGGTGCCCGAGCTGGCGAAGCTCGAAGCCGAAATCATGGACGAGGCCAATCGCATTGGCGTCGGCGCGATGGGATTCGGCGGCAAGGTATCGCTGATCGGCTGCAAGATCTGCGCGGCCAATCGCCTGCCCGCGAGCTTTTTCGTTTCGGTGGCGTACGATTGCTGGGCGTTCCGCCGTTTGGGGGTTCGCCTGGACGCGGCGAGCGGCGCGATCACGCGCTGGTTGTATCGCGATCCGAATCGCGTAATCGACCGCATGGCGCGTTCGGAGGGATTCCCGCTGACCGGCCGCGAAGTTGTGCTCACCGCGCCGGTTTCCGAAGAACAAGTACGGGCATTGCGCGTCGGTGATGTGGTGCTCATCACTGGTGAGGTGTTCACAGGTCGCGACGCGGTGCATGCGCATTTGATGAAGAACGCGCCTCCAGTGGACATGCACGGTTCCATCCTTTACCACTGCGGCCCGGTGATGCTCAAGCAGGGCGAGGGCTGGGTCGTGAAGGCCGCCGGTCCCACCACCAGCAGCCGTGAGGAGCCCTATCAGGCGACCATCATCGAGAAGTACGGAGTGCGCGCCGTCATCGGCAAAGGAGGCATGGGCCCGAAGACTCTCGCGGCGTTGCAAAAGTCGGGCGCCGTGTATCTCAATGCGATCGGGGGCGCGGCGCAGTTCTATGCGCGGACGGTGGAGAAAGTGATGGGAGTGAACCTGATCGAATTTGGGATCCCCGAAGCCATGTGGCATCTGCGCGTGAACAAATTCGCGGCCATCGTTACCATGGATTCGCATGGCGCGAGTCTGCACGCAGACGTCGAGCGCACCACCGGAGCGAAGTTGGCCGAACTGCAACAGGCGTGAGCCGTCTGTTAGAATGAGACTTGTCTCGGGCCAGGTAGCTCAGCTGGTAGAGCGCAGCCCTGAAAAGGCTGGCGTCGGCGGTTCGATTCCGTCCCTGGCCACCACATCTCTAGTAATTTCCATCCAGATACAGCCGAAAAATCTGCTTGTACTTTAACGTCTAGAGCACCGAAACTCAGTCCCAACCTATCGACCCATGTAGCAGAAAACAATGCAGATCTGGACCGGCAGAGCGCAGCCCAAAAGGGGTTTGGCATCGACCAGCTGCAACTCTCTCAGCCGAATCTCGTCCTCGGCCCGTTATACGGCGGCTGTCGTT
This sequence comes from Bryobacterales bacterium, assembly GCA_963772905.1. GTDB lineage: Bacteria > Acidobacteriota > Terriglobia > Bryobacterales > Bryobacteraceae > Palsa-89. The sequence goes on from CAVYZD010000005.1 coordinate 993,226, forward strand.
CGTCTTATGCAATCGAGAATGCCGAATTAGCGAGGACCAGTGTGTTCACGCGCGTGACCATGTCACAATGATTGGACCGCGTCGGGGGTTATGTTCATGTAAGTGATCGCGAGCAGCAGTGCGAGAAGTGCGCGATGTTTGAGTTTCATCGATCGGGCGCTCTCGCGTTTGTTAGTCGTCGAGATTGATTTAGTTTAGGTTTGCAGATTAGGGCAAACAGCCGGACAGTCTGCCGACGCCAGATGTGGTTGCCTCGGTGAAGATCATCCGGATTCCGTGTTTCGGTCGCAGGATCACCAGCGGACGCGCTTCGATCGCCTGGCCCGAAACCAGCTGAAAGTCGTATTTTCTGAGCAGAACACTGAGAATCAGCAGGATCTGAAGGGTGGCGTAGTTACCGCCGATACAGCCCCGCGGCCCCGCTCCGAAGGGCAGATGGGTGAAGGGCTTGTGAAGCTTCTCATTCGGTTTGCTGAAGCGCTCCGGATCGAAACTCTCCGGGTTCGGCCAGTACTGAGGCGAATGATGCACCCCGTAAATGAACACAACGACCGTCGACCCGCGGGGTATGGCGAGATCCCCTACCCGGTCGTCCGAGATAGCCATGCGGTCGACCATCCAAAACGGCGGATAAATGCGCAAAGCCTCCTGTATCACCTGAATGGCAAACTCGAACTTCGGAACGTCGGAGTAACTGAGAGGAGCTTCGCCCAACACAGAATCGAACTCATGGCGCAACCTGTCGAGACAATCCGGACGAGAACTTAGTAAGTAGAGAATCCACGATAAAGCATTCGACGATGTTTCATGGCCGGCCACCAGGAGCTGCATGCTCTCGCTCAGGACCAGCTCATCGCTCATGCCGTGTCCGTCGCTGTAACGAGCATCCAGCAAGATCTGCAGCAAATCGTGGCCGGGCGCCTCCTGGCGTCGCTGCTGGATGTAGTCAAGCAAAATGTGGTCGGCGCGAGTCCGCATTTCCTCGTGCCGGCGCAGTTCGCCAGAGACGGCGAACCAGGGATTCAGATAGGGCTGAATGGTTTGACGGACTAAAAATTCCTGGACGGTCGCGATGGTCCGGCTGATGAGATGGATGTCTTCGTCCTTCAAGTGGGCGCCAAACAGCGACCTGCCTACCATTTCGAAAGTAATCTTCATCAGCTGGGGGTAGATATCGACGGGGCCCATGCGAGCTTGTCTGTCGAAATCCCTCAGTGACTCCGCCAGGGAGTCCTGCATGAGCGAGGACAGAATGTCCAGTTGCTTCCGGTCGAAACCCTTCTGGATGAGGCGTCGTTGCGTACGCCAGACCTCTCCGTGGCTGGTGAGAAGACCTTTGCCCAGGAAGTGGCCCATCCGCTTCACCTGAATTTCGGATTTCTGGTAATTTTCCGAATTGGTCTTCAGCACATGCTGAATGACGGCAGGATTGGTAGTGACGATGGCCTCTCTGACGCCGCCAAAGTAAAACCGGAATGTGTCGCCGAGGAGTTCCGTGTACTTCGATAAAACCTGTACGGGATTAAGGGCCATCCGGCGCGAATCCGCGAAGGAGCGCAATCGGGAAACGGCCGGTACGGTTTGTGGCAATCTCACGCCTCGCTGCCCAGGCGTTTCAGGAGAATCAAGTGATGCCGGATCGCCGCCCTCATCGTGGGATGCTGCCTATACGCAACGCCAAACTCTTCGGCGGTCTGCTTCACAATCCGGGTCAGCGAAGCGTAGTGAGTGTGGCATACGAAGGGGCACAGATGGTGGGCTATATGATGGTTTAGCCCGCCTGCCAGCCAAGCTACGAGTGGGCCACTGGTCGCATAATCGGCGGTTGTCGCGAAGATGTGATAGACGCCGTTGTCAAACTCGGCGCGGTTTGAGGGAAAGTAAGTGCTGTCGACGGTGTGCGTGGTCTGGAATACCAGCGCTACCGTCAACCCGATAATCATATGGGTCAGCAGGAAAGCCAAACCGACCAGCAGAGGCGATTTCCCCAGTAACACGACCGGCAAAATAATCATGTAGGTGAGGTAGAATCCTTTACCCGCGAAGAGGATGACGTATTCCCGCGCCGGATGTTTGGTGCGCTTCAGATATCCGTGGGAAGGGAAGAAAAAGCACTCAAAGTCCCTTATCAAGACAAAATCGAGAGAAGTTAGCGCGTAAAGAAACAGTGCGTAAATATGCTGGAACCGCTGCAGGCGCTTGCGGGGTTCGTGGGGCGTAAACCGAAGGACGCGGCGCCCGGTCAGCGCGTCGTCTTCACCATGGAGATTGATGCAGGAGTGGTGGCCTCGATGATGCAGGATGCGCCACATGTAAGAGTTGATTCCACAAGCATCGAAAACATAGTTGAGGGCTTTGTTTACCGCTGGTGCCGACGAGATGGCGTTGTGGTTGCTGTCATGCGCGATGTTCAGCAAAAGGAATGTCTGGGCCAGGCCGTTTAGGAGATAGAGGGCAACAAACTTCCAGGAACCCGGATGGAGCGCATAAAGCGCAATCCAACTACCCGCGAGCACGGCAAAACCCAACACGATTTTGATCCACATCGCGCGGTCGGCCTTGGGAGAAATGTTGCCATCGGAAAAAAAATTCTCGAGGCGGCGCCGCAAGACTTTGGGGAAGGAGGACACATTCGCGGGGTCGCCAGCGGAGGGCTGCGACGATGTCTCAGAGGGTACAAGATCGTCGATGTCCGGCTTCAGCAACAAATTCCCCTGCTGGCTTGCTGGTTCCGCTGGACCCGCGTCAGGACGAGTTGGTCGCACTTGGCTTGCCGAGACCGCGCCACAGGCACCTTTAGTCCACTATCTTAGCTATAAGTCTTGAGGAAAATCAAATCCGGGGCGAGAAGGGGCACAGATATATTTCCTAGCCTTGCAATCGTCTGTTAACATGGTCCGTGCGTGGAATGGTGCGAAGAGGCCCGGAACCGGGCGATCCGACGTCGGACGGCACAGCAGTCGCTGCTCGTCTCGGGATGTCGCAGATCTGGCTCGTCCAGGGGCGTTTCCCGCGCGGTCGATGCCTTGACTGAATTGAGAGACGCATAAGCGCCGCATGGCCATGTCCCGGTTGTCAATACTGGCCATCGTTCCAGTTCCGCAACACCGGGACTCGGTCGTTCTCGACTCCCTGTGCTCTGGCAGCGGCAGGACGAGTATTCTTTTCTTTTGCTGGTTTTCATATTCAACCTGGGAGGCTAGCGAATAGCGGTATCCTCCGCTATGGGTTCAAAGCTGATCTATGAGAGCGTCGATTCTAAACAAGCTGGACAGTCTTGGGGATGAACACCCGCACAAACTTCTCTTTTCGTACCTCGACCTAAACGGCAATCAGATCGAAGGCTACTCGTACGAGTCGTTTCTCCACCGGACGAAGGTGATCGCCGGGCATTTACGGAAAGAGTATCGTTTCGCGGCGCAGGATCGTGTTCTGCTCGCCTACCCACCGGGACTCGAAATGATTTGCGCGTTCTTTGGTTGCGTGCGCGCGGGCTTGATTCCCGTTCCCGTCTACCCGCCTAGTTCTCATGGTTTCCAGGGCGCCCTGTACAAGATGGTGCACATTGCAAAGGATTGCCAGGCAACCGGTATTTTAACGAGCCAAGACTACCACGGATCTCTAAGGACGAATCTTGCCAGGAGCGGCGTCTCGGCATCCGGAGTTGACGTCGACTACATTTCCGGCCTGCCGTGGATCGCAACGGAAGACTTGGTCGACAAGATTTCGGACGAAACTTTTAACGGCGCCTCCAACAACGGCGCATCGAAGCTTTTGTTTCTCCAGTACACGTCGGGCTCGACGAGAGATCCCAAAGGCGTGATGGTTACGCATGAAAACATACTGCATAACTGTCCGCTCGTCATAGACCATCACGCGCCGGTAGTCGTATCTTGGCTGCCCCAATATCACGATATGGGGCTTATCGGGTGCTACCTTTATCCCGCGCTGAAAGGCGGCACCACTTACGGCTTCGCCCCCACGGACTTCATTCAACGGCCGGCGCTGTGGTTCGACACCATAAAAGCTTACGGGGCCAGCGCTTCGGCGGCGCCCAATTTCGCTTATGACTATTGCCTGCGCGCCGGGCGCCTTTCGAAAGAGAGCCTGGAAGATTGCGATCTCAGCTCGCTCCGGTTGCTGCTCGCTGCCGCGGAACCTATCAAGCCTGGAACGTACACACGGTTTCTGCAGAAGTTTCAGCCCTATGGACTGAAGTCGGAGAGCTTTTTTGTCGCCTATGGGCTGGCGGAGAACACTCTGGCGGTTTCGCAGGGTGGGCGCAATATCATTTCAGTCAACAAGAACGCCATCGCGCTGGGCAAGGCCCGCATGACCACCGAGGTTTCCGAAATTGACTCAGCCACTCAGATTGTCAGTTGCGGAACTCCACTCCCGGGCCTCACCGTAAAGATCGTGGATCCCGAGAAGCACGTCGCGCTGGCGCCAGGTCAAATTGGAGAGATTTGGGTTGCGGGCGGCAGCAAGTGCCTGGGTTACTGGAATAATCCAGAACTGGCGCAGAAGATGTTTCATGCGCGGCTGGTGGACGACAGCCCCTACGATGATGGATACCTCCGAACAGGCGACATGGGTTTCTTCCACAATGGAGAACTCTTTGTTTGCGGCCGTATCAAGGACATGATCATCGTCCGCGGGCAAAACTATTACCCGCAGGATATCGAGGAAGTGGTGGAGAAAGCATCCGGTCTGATCCGGACCAATTGCGTCGCCGCGTTCCAGATTCACGAAGATAGCGAACCGGCACTGGCGGTGGTTGCCGAAGTGAAAAATCCTAAGGCGCTTCCGGAAGCGCTGAAGACTGCCGCTGCAGTCCGGAACTACCTCAACGTCGAAGTTGCGCTGATTTCCTTCATAGCACCCCGTGCGATCCCGAGAACCAGTTCGGGCAAGATCATGCGCCACAAGACTAAGCAGATGTGGCTGGAAGGTCAGTTTACCGTCCTCTCGGAGTTTTCTCGGGAAAAAGACGCCGGAGCCTCGACGAACGGCTCTGAAGGCCAGTCCTCCTTCGATGTACTGAAAGCCCGGTACAATCTCACCGGCACGGAAACATACAACCTCATCGAGGCCGGCCTGGATTCCCTGGATCTTGTCGCGTTCATGCACGAGATCAAGGAGCTTCTAAAAGATAAAGGCGCCGATATGCTGGCCCGGCAGGTAGATATCGGCCTCATCCAGCGTGTCAGCGTAGCCGACCTGTTTCGACTGGCTGAACAGTTGGAGCGGGCTCCCGAAGAAGCGCTGCTGCTGCTGCGGCAGTCCCTTGCGCTGTTCCGCGAAGAACAGCGTGCGGCTGAGAAGCGCATGATGAGCGACGACAAAAAGCTGATCTTCGAGCCTCGGAAACCCGCGCTATTGCCCGAGATCCCAGTCCTGAATCGTGTGCTGCTCACCGGGGGCACCGGCTTCATCGGACCGTTTCTGGTGAAAAGCCTGCTGGAACAGACGCGCGCGAAAATCTATGTTCTGGTGCGGGCTTCCGACGAGCATCAGGGCTGGCAAAGACTGAGGGCGGCGATGGAAACGATGGGGCCTTGGGCGCCCGGGATAAAACAGATGTTCGAGGCGCGGGTGATCCCCGTTTGCGGAGATCTTGGGCAGCCCAATCTGGGCTTGTCGCTGGAAACCTGGGATCTCCTCGCAAATGAAATCGACACAGTGTTCCACAACGGCGCAACCGTAAACTACCTCTTCAACTACGACCGGATGCGTGACGCTAACGTGCTGGGAACGAACGAAGTCTTACGACTGGCGTTCGAGGGGCGGCCCAAAGGCTTCAATTACGTCTCCACCACCTTTGTGTTTGGCTGGGCGGTTAAGAAAGTCCTGTATGAAACCGACCTGAACGAGAACATGGAGCTTCTCGATTTTGGCTACAGCCAGTCCAAATGGGTGGCCGAACAGGTGGTTGTAGACGCGCGCCGGCGGGGACTTGAGACGCGGATTTTCCGGCCGGCACTGGTGAGCCCCTCCGTCACGGGCGGTGGCAATAACTTTGATATCGCCGTTCGATTGGTCGCGTTCATGGTGAATCACGGCATAGGAGTCGATGCTCTGAACCAGGTCAGTTTCGTTCCCGCGGACATCGTGGCTAACAATATCGTGGCGATCGCCACCACTCCCGGCACAGCGAACAAGACTTATCACGTCACCCGGGACGACTATGCGAATATGCTGGACATTACCGGGCTGATCACCAAGGCGACCGGGCGGCAATTCGAAGTGTTTAGCCTGCCCGGCTTCGTTCCCGAACTAATCAGGAGATGCGGGAAGGAAGATCTGCTCTTTCCTCTGCTGGACTTTCTGGTGGGGTCCGTGGACAACATCTCGGCGATGGAGTTCAAACGCTATGACAGTTCCTGCTATCAAGCGGCTCGTGACGCTTCCACATGGGGCCAGGCGGATCCGTCTCTCGAAGATACGGTCAACGGCATCCTGAGATTCATGCAGCGCAAGGGAATCATCTCGGTTGCGGTTCGAGAGTTCAAAGCCGCAGTCAACTGCCGGTAGGGGCACCGCCCTTACTGCTTTTGAAATACGATCTTCTCCCTTATTTGCTGGCCGGTTTCCAACATGCCTGTCGTGGTCCACGTCATCTGCTGTCCGTCGGAAGAAACCACCCACCGATCCTTTTGAGCGACTTGATCGTCTCGCCGGTAAACCGAATCCACCGTATGAGCGTCAACAAGTTGCAGCGTCACCGTATCGTTGCGGGAGTTTTTCAGATTGTACTCCTTGCCGTCGAAACGGGCCGTGTAGCTGAACTCACCAGAGAAACGGACCCCGTCGGTTCCGTCTGGCTCAATCTTGAGCACCAACCCTTGCCGCAAGCGAGTCTTACTAAGATCCTCGGCCCACTCACCGGCGAATCGGTCGTCGGCCACCTTCGCGCCTCCGGTGCGCGTCCACACGGTGATCTGGTTGGGACGGCCTGGCTGTGTAGTCGTCATCGTCAACTGGTTCCCATCGGCCGAAAGCTTGTCGCGAACCGTCGCTACCAACTCTCCATCTTTCTTCTCTTTGACCTCGGCTTGATTCTTATCGATCCTGCGTAACGCGATTTGATTAAACCCGGGATTGCCTTGCACCGGCGTTTCATGGCCGTGCCAGTTGCCCGTGAAATCAAGGTGAGTGTCGCCCGAAGTCACCACGTGCACCCCATCGTGCAGAGCTGTGATGGAGAGTTTGTTGGGTGGATCCAGAGAAGACTGCGCGGAGATGAGCGTCCACGTACCAATGCGGGGGTCTGCAGCGTCCAGATGAAGAGCGGCAATCAGCCCGAGCATTGCGAGTTTGCGCATTGGTCCTCCTGAGTCGATCGACAACACCCAATTTTCGCAGATTCAGCCTGACGGGCAGGTGGCCGTTCGTAAGATGTATCCTTGCACTGTGCGAAACCATTATGAGAACCTCTGATACCCGCCGTTTCTGGCTGGCCGGGGTTGTCCTTGCCGCCGTCCTTGTGCTTCTTCCATTTTCTTTTCACGCCGAGCGCCATCTGGAAACCGCAACCCGGGTTGAAGGTAGCGAAGCCGAAACTGTCGCAGAGGAGTTGGCCAGTCGTTTTCGTTCGCCATTCGTCGACCGCGTGGTTCTGGTGATTCAGGGACTCCCGCCTGCGGATTCGGACGCGGGGGAGAAAGCTTTAGCGACCATTGAGCAAGGAATCCGGGACGAACCGGGCGTGTCCGGAGTCGTTTCCCATCTCGATTTGCGCGATCCGATGTTCCTGGGGAAGGGAGGAGGAACATTCGTTCTAGTTGGGCTCGCGTCCACCGACGTACCCGTCGAGTCGCTCGTCCCCGGCCTTCACGAGCGGGTGAAGTCTCTTCAAAATCAATTGCGCGCCCGCTATCCGGCGGTGACGATCGAACTGACTGGCGAGACGCCACTGAATTTCGACATTCGGAAAGCTAGCGCCGATGACGTGCAGCACGCTGAAAGTCTGGTGATTCCCGGGACCCTCGCGCTTTTGCTGGTGGCTTTCGGAAGCTTGGTGGCAGCCCTTATTCCGTTGGCCGTTGGCGAGCTTGCTATCGCGACCACTCTGGCGATTGCAGGGTTCCTGGCCCTGCATTGGCACTTGTCCATTCTGGTTCAGAATATGTCCACGATGCTAGGGTTAGGCTTGGGGATCGACTACGCGCTCCTCACGGTCAGCCGATTCCGCGAAGCGATTTGCGCCGGACACAGCGGACTCCATGCCTCGGTCGCCGCTGCACGCCGGTCGGGTCCTACACTCCTGATTTCAGCCTCGACCGTAGCCATCGGATTTCTGGCCCTCTTGACAGTTCCCATTAGCGAAGTCCGTTCCATCGGTGTGGCGGGATTCCTGGTAGCGGGAGTGAGTCTGTTGCTTGCAACTACCCTGGTCCCGGCGCTGCTCGCGATTCTGGGTCCGCGGATTAATGCTGGCCGGCTACCCTTTACGGCGAGGCTGGATGCGGATCGGGCCGCAAACACGGGAAATCGCTGGAGGCAGTGGGGCAGGGTGATTGTCGCCCATCCCTGGCTTGCCATCTTCGTGGCGGGCACGCCATTGCTGGTGCTCGCCTCACAAGCTGCGCGACTCGATACCAGCCTCCCTCGGGGGAATTGGCTCCCGCCGGCGGCCGAATCGGTTCACGCACTTCACACTCTTGAACAAATGGGCCGGGGAGGCGTGGTTGAATCGTTGCGTGTGATTCTCGAACTTCCGAAGGATTCCATCGCGCAAACGGATTCGGGCTGGAATGCACTCGATCGCTTCACCAAGCGGCTGGCGAGCGACCCTCGCGCCGACCGCGTGATCTCCATCACCACGCTGGCGGCGAGCAACCGGTCTTCTCTCGTCGACCTCTCGCGCGAGACGCGTCGAACATTCCTCAGTCGCGATGGACGGGCGGCCCTGCTTGAGGTGTTACCCGCGGATTCCGTTTCCCTGCGCGATCAGGTCAACTGGGTGCGGGAGCTGCGGAAGGCCGGCGCCGCGGCTCTCACGGGAATTCCCGGCGCCACGCTGCGCATTGGAGGCATCCCGGCGCTCAATGCCGATTATCAGACAATTGTCGGAAATCGGTTTGGTTCCGTACTGGTGCTGGTGGTGGTTGGGACGCTCCTGGCGCTTCTTGCCGGGTTCCGATCGCTTTTCGCCGCCGTGAAGGCCATCGTTCTGAACTTGTTCTCGGTTGCGGCCTCTTTCGGAGCATTGGTTTTTGTGTTTCAGGATGGACATGGAAGTAGCTTGCTGGGAGTTCCTGCCGGAACGGGCAGCGTGTTCCCGATTGTGCCGATCGTCGCTTTTGCTATCGTCTTCGGGTTAAGCATGGATTATGAGGTGTTCTTGGTCGCTCGAGTCCTTGAGGCCAGGAGGAGTGGGATGAGTGAAATGGATGCAATCCCCGAGGGGTTAGCCAGAACCGCGGGCCTGATCACGAGCGCCGCTGCGATCATGATTGTCGTATTTGCGGCGTTCACCTTCGGAAATTTCCTGGTGGTTAAGATGATTGGATTTACGCTGGCGGTAGCTGTGTTTATTGACGCCACACTGGTTCGCATTGTGATCGGGCCTGCGCTTCTTCGTATTGCGGGCGATTGGAACTGGTGGCCGGGCGGGCTCGCCGCTCGCAACACACCGGCGATGGTGAGCGGCGAATGATGCACATCGCACCCGCGGGGCCATGCTCGACTACTTGCGTCACATCGACCCGCTAGCGAGAAGTTCTCGTCCGTTCCAGAAAACACGACGTCCGGATCGGCGAGGAGCTCTCTCCCTTAGGCTACTTCCTAGTCCCTTCCCTATCGGTAGCCACTTGGACCTTACCTCTGAAGAGCGCTGGGATCGCCAAGCTTGGCACACGACGGACCTCTGCGCCGAAGGAAACCTGTCTCCGCGTAGTTGCGCCACGTATGCGGGCGATGCCAAGTCCATCCCTACCGTGCGATCGGGCGAATTGCCTATATTTGCGACTGCGAAGTCCCGCGGGGGGCCCGAACACGACGGGGCATTATCAGCGCGGCCTTCCGCTCCGCGTTATCATTGACCAGGTTCGGGTATGCTACGAGAAGAATTCAGGGAACTCCGCGCCCAGTTCGAGGCCCTTCTCGCGGAACCACCCTCTCAGCGGATTCACCTCCTGGAATCACTTTCGGAATCGAAGCCGGCGCTCGCCGAGGAACTTCGCCGTATGCTCGCCGCGCATGACTGCACCACAGGTTTGATCGACCATGCGGCCGCCGACTCAATAGCCGGCGTCCTGATCGTCCCTGGAATGCAGTTGGGCGCTTACCGGTTGGAGAAGGAACTGGGCCGCGGCGGGATGGGAGTGGTTTTTGAAGCAACGCGAGCCGACGGCAGCTTCGAAAAGCGCGTCGCCATCAAAATCCTGCGCCACGACCACTTTGACGATCTCTTCGTGCGCCGCTTTGAGCACGAGCGGCGGATTCTGGCCCAACTGGATCACCCCCACATCGCATCGATCCTGGATGCAGGCACAACCGCGACCGGTGATCCCCACTTCGTCATGGAGTTCGTCGATGGTATTCCCATCACCGCGTATTGTAAGCTCCACAACCTCAGCATCCGCAGGCGACTGGACCTTTTCCTGCAGATATGCGACGCGGTGGAACACGCGCATCGCCACCTCACCGTTCACCGGGACCTCAAGCCCAGCAACATTCTGGTTACCGAAGCCGGAGCCGTCAAGCTGCTTGATTTTGGCATCGCGAAGCTTCTGGAACCCGATCTAAGCTCCGGAGCGGAAACGGTTGCGCTGCTCACGCCCGAATACGCCAGCCCGGAACAGATCCGCAGACAGCCGATCACCACCTCGACTGACATTTTCGCGCTCGGCATCCTGCTTTACGAAATTCTCACGGGTGAACATCCATTCCGCAAAAAGGATCAACTCGCTCACGAAGTAATGCGGACCATTGTTGAGGATGATCCGCCGCCTCCTCGCCTTGGCAACGAACTCGACGCCATTCTCCTGACGGCCCTGCAAAAACAGCCTTCCTGGCGCTATCCCTCAGTGGCCCAGCTGGCCGACGATATCGGACGCTTCGAGCGCGGCTGGCCGGTGGTGGCGAAAGGTAATGGCGCTGCGTACCGGCTGGGCAAGTTCGCGCGCCGCCAATGGCTCCCTTTGACCGCGGCCGCGCTTGTGATCGCCGTTCTTCTTGCCGGCATTTTCGCCACGCGACGCCAGGCTCAAGTTGCCGAACAGGCGCGCGCGATCGCTGACGAGCAGAGATCCATCGCGGAACAAAATCAAAAGATTGCAGACCAACAACGGCGTCTGGCCGAGACGCGCACGCTTGAAGCGGAATCCGAACGAGCTAAGGCACAGGAGCGGTACCGGCAGGTCCGGACGCTTGCGGCATCTCTCTTATTCGACCTGCACGATGGCATCCGCGATCTTGCGGGAGCGTCCACCGCGCGCCGCCTGATCGTGACCAAAGCACAGCAACAGCTTCAACTTCTCAGTGCCGGGTCGGAAAACGATCCCGAAATTCAACGCGACTTGGCCGCCGCCTATGAACGCATGGGTGAACTCCGCGTGGATCCCGCACAACCCGCCAAAGTCAACGCCGCCGCAGCCCTGGACGCGTATCGGCGGGCCGTGGCCATCCGGCGTAAAATCGAAGCCCAGTCCTCGAACCACCCAGGCGACCGTCGCGATCTTGCCCTCAGCCTCTCGAAGTTAGGCGACGGTGAAGTTATGGCAGCCGATATGGACAAAGCTCTAGCGGCCTACCAGGAATCCTGGATCATCGCGAAGTCCCAAAGCGACGCGCGGACGCTCGGCACTATAGACGACCGCCGCTGCATCGCATTCCTTACCGCCGGCAACACAGCGAAGGCTCTGGAATCGTGCCAGGAAGGCATTGCAATCCTGGACCCGCTGGCCAAGTCCGCGCCGGGGGACGCCGAGATCCAGCGGCTGATCGCTACCACCGAGGCCTCCTACGCCAACGCTCTGCGCCTCGCGCGCAAACCCCAGGACGCCGCGCAACAGGCGGGTCTGGCCTTGGCATCCTTCGATCGTCTGGAGGCTTTGGCCCCCAGCAACGCCGAATATCGCCGTCTGGCATCTTCCGCCGGAACAATTCTGGCTTTGAGCCTCGCGGCCACGGGCGACAACGCGGGCAGTCAAGCGGCGTTTCGAAAATCGGTGGCATCCATGGAAATTGCCATTGAAATCGACCCCGCCGATCTCGGTTCGCCGTTGCGGCTGGCGGTGACTCTGCTGGCCTTCTCGAAACGCCTTAAGCAAACCGGTGATTCAACCTCCGCGCACCAGACCGCGCAGGACGCTCTCGGGCTCCTGGAAAGGGCCACGCAAAAACCTTCCGCCGGCGCCGTGGAATGGAACGAGTACGCCGACGCGCTTCTCAAGGTCGAGCAGCCCGATCTCGTCCAGCCCGCCAAAGCACTCCACCTGGCTCAGAACGCCGTCGCCGCCACGCACCGCACCAATCCCTTCTTTCTCGACACGCTTGCGTGGGCCTATTTCCGCTCGGGCGAAGCCACAAAAGCTGCGGAGACCGAGCGTGTAGCGCTTAGCCTGCTACCCGCTGGAGCCACCGGTGGATTGCATGATGAACTGCAAAGCGGCCTAGCGACTTTTACAAAATAGTTTGAGCTGGTTCGTCCGTGGCTTGCGCAATCGGAAATAGAGGGTACCATGGCCAACTTCTGTTCGAACTGCCGATTTCCGCTGGCTGCCAGCGCCAGTTTCTGTCCGCAATGTGGAAGTCCACAAACGGTGGGACATCCCCCGGCTCCAACGCCAGCCCCGCTCGTGGCCGCTAAGAGTGGAAGCTCGGGCTTGAAGATCGTCCTGATCGTGGTCGTGTGTTTAGCGGTGCTGGGAATCGGAGCCATTGCGGCGGGATACTATGCGATCCACAAAGTGAAGCAAGCCGTGGTCGCGAAAGCCGAAAGTTATGGTGTGGACTTGAAGTCCATCCCTTCGCCCGTCCCGTCCTCTCGCGCGTCCCGGACGAAAGTGTTTAAGCCCTGCGAAATTCTCTCCAAGAACGAAGCGTCAAATCTGCTGGGCGAACCGATTGAGCGCTCCGCCATAATGGACGAGGCTTGCCTCTATTTCGGCCCGCGCGGCCTGGCCGAAAGACTCGCCAGGCAGGGAACATCGGAAATGATGGCGCAAGCTAAAGCCGGCGCTCAATTGAACGGGGGGGATGTAGCCGACACAGTGACCAAAATGTTAGGGGCGACCGCGGCCAGTTCCGGTGAAAACGGGATTCCTGGGGGAGAAGCCCCGTTGCTGACGTTCCTCGTCGACCCCGACGGCCGCGCACAGATGACCGCCGTGGCCGCATCGAAAAGCATCTTCGGCGGAATCGGCAAAGCGAGTGGAGGCGGTGGATTAGGCGCCGACATACCCAACCTGGGCGACCGCGCGATTCGTCTCGGCCCGCTGGGGCTGAATGTCTTGAAGGGCGACACGGTGATCCGTATCATCGTCGGGCCGGTGCCCCACGCGAACGAGAAATCAGTGGCTATCGCGCGCGCTGTTCTTCCGCGTATCTAACGTGAGCCGCACCTCGCTTGACACCGCATCACCTCACTTGACACCCGGTCGGGGCGTGACACTATGAAGAGATGCGAACGCCGGGCGATTCTCAGGATGCAGCGGATCTCACCCTGCTTCTCAACGAATGGCACGGTGGAGACGAGGAATCCGGCCGAAAGCTGATCGCCGCCGTCTACAGCCAGTTGCGGAGCCTCGCATCCGTTTACCTACGCAAGGAATGTAACGCTAACACGCTCCAGCCTACTGCCTTGGTCAATGAGTTTTGTGTGGGAATGCTATCCCGCCCCGCGGTGAGTTGTGAGAACCGGCTCCACTTTTTGAATCTGGCCGCGCAGCAGATGCGCCGATTGATCGTGGATCATGCCCGGCGTCGCAATGGATTGAAACGCGGAGGCGGCCAAGCGCATGTCCAACTAGAAGAGGCTCGCGACCACGCGATCGCGCTCGATGGCCGCATCGTGGAAATCAACGACGCTCTCACGCGCCTGGAGCAGCTCGAGCCCAGGCCCGCCGCTGTCGTCGAATTGCGCTACTTCGGTGGTCTTACCGAACAGGAGATCGCCGATGTGCTTGGTGTCTCGGTCGCCACGGTCAAACGCGATTGGGAGTTTGCTCGAGCTTGGCTCCTGGCGCAACTCAACGTGAGCTAATCTAGCTTGAGTTTGCGCACTTCCTATTTAAAGGGGACTCATGCACAAACTCGCTCTCTTTCCGCTGGCGGCTTTACTCGCCGGCGCGCTCCCGGCTTGCGCTGCGTCCGGCTGCGACGCCGTCATCGCGGCCACTCAGGAGGTTTTGCGCGTGCCCTCGCACCTATACATGACGGAAACCGCGGGCTTCAACGGAGGCAAAACCAGAAACGCGGAGACCATTTATTTGAACGGCAGCATGTACATTAGCCTCAACGGCGTGTGGCGGAAGAGTCCGATGACGCTGCAGGAACTGGCGGATGCCCGGAAGGATTCGGCCAAGGACCTCGGCACCTGCTCCATGGTGCATGACGAACTGGTGGGCGTGGAACCGGCTGTGCTGTATAAAGTCCACAGGCAAACGCCAGATGACACGGTAGATACCCAGATTTGGATATCGAAATTGAGTGGCCTCCCGCTGAAGCAGATCAATGATATTGATGTGGGCGGCGGGGCGCGCGGTAAGAGTCACGCGGAAATCCGTTATGAATATGGCGGCGTAAGCGCACCCGCCGTCACGGAAACGACGCACAAGTAGAATCGAGTACGGACTTTGAACCGGTGACGCAACAGCCTCGCCTTGCATAGACGCCAAAGATCTCTGACCGCGACGTCAGCCAGTCCTGGTTCTGGGACTTGGCCCGTAAGGAAGCATGTGCTAACGCACCTAGCGTCCCTTCCGTGGAGCTGCCAGGATTACGACCGACCAGTCGGCTTCTCCGGCGATCTCCTGGTTTCGTCGATCCTCCAGAACCGGAGATGGACCAAACGGAACGATAAACAACATTGTCGGTAGCTTCCTCGAACGCCGTTTGTGGCTGGCCTCCCGTGAAAGCGGATGACCGCACGACACCTCCTCAATATAAAGAACGCATCATGCCCTGCGCTTTGGCATCGTCGATCGCCTTTCGCCTTGCCCAACCCTAATCCTAAGAGCGCGGTTAGCAATACGTGAAACTCGGATCAACGCGACGGCAACTTGAACACCCACAGCGTGGTGCCGCCCGCGGGGGTGTCGACCTCAGGGGTCAAACTGGCCGAGGCGGAGCTGAGGAAACCGTTACCCGCTACCACCGCCACATATTGTTCGCCCTGGACACTATAGGTCACCGGCGACGAATTGGGAGCCGCATTGAGCTGCGTCTGCCATAGAAGCTTGCCGCTCGCGGCGTCATATGCGCTGAAGAAACGGTCCAGCGCTCCTACGAAAACAAGTCCGCCGCCTGTCGCCAGTAGCGAACTGACCAAGGGCGCGCGCTGGCGGTGAATCCATAACACCTTGCCGGTCGCCAGATTGATCGCTTCAAGGCGGCCGAATTTACCGTCGCCATCCGGCCGTGGCTTTTGGGCGAAATGAATGTCGTCGCCGCCTGCCGCGATTTGCGCCGCGCTGCGCGGCGTCCAGCTGTAATCGGCGCAAGTCTCTACCAGCGGTACATAGAGAATGTAGCTTGCGGGGTCGAAAGCCGTGGTCGGCCAGTTTCGCGCGCCGTTGGCATTGGGACAGAGCAGCTTGGTTTTGCCCGGCTCGGGCTCCAGCGCCGGATTTGTGGTCTCCTCTCCAGTCCCTGGATCAATCGCGGTCACGATGTTCTGCAGGCCTAGGTCGCGAGAGAAGAGATATTTACCAGTGGCGCGGTCCATAGCGTCAAAGATCGCTGTCTTACCTCCGGTAACCACTAGCTCGGTCGGTTTACCGTTCACCGGCAGCGTGAGGAGCGACTGCTCGAATACCCAGTCCAGATCCCACACATCGCGCTTCATGTGCTGACGATGCCAGGCCAGCTTTCCGGTGTCGGGATTCAGAGCAAGAGTTGAGTCCGTATAGAGCGCATCCCTCGATTCGCCGACGCGCGGCTGAGGCAGCATCAGCGTGCCGATGTCGTAAGTGTTGCCGGTCCCGAAATAGACCAGGTTTCGCGCAGGATCGTAGCTGCCTGAAGTCCAGACGCCACCACCGAAGCGCTGCTCGAATGGCGCGCCGTTCCAGCTATCGCCGCCTGGCTCACCGGGCTTGGCGATGGTATTGAAGCGCCAGGCTTCGTTGCCGGTGGCCGCGTCCAGCCCGACAATGTAGTTGCCGCCGCCGCTGTTGAGACCCAGGCTCGTGCCGATCATCACCTTGCCTTTGGCGACAACCGGGCCGCCAGTGATGTTGAAGCCAGTGTTACCCGCCCCGCCCTCACGCGATCCGGTATCTCGGCCCGTGACTGAATGATCCCAGATCAGCTTGCCGGTCTTGGTCTCTAACGCGATCACATGGCCATCCGGCGTAGGCGCATAGAGCGCGTTTCCAAAAATGGCGATGTTCTTCATCCGCGACTGCTGGCCATTGTGCAGTGCTTCCGGGAGCGTCCGAGTATATTGCCAGAGCACTTCGCCTGTCGCAGCGTTGAGCGCTTGGATGTTGGCGCCGCTTTCTACAAATAGGATTCCGTCGTGCACCAGTGGCGTGGTCTCGTTGCCGCCGACCGGTAGGGCCAGGCTCCAGGCTATGCCGAGATCACGGGCATTCGACTTGTCAATTTGTTTAAGAGGGCTGAATGCGAGATTTTGATAGCTGCCGCGCCACACCAGCCATTCGCCGCCGGGATGCTGCAGCATCTCTTCGGTCACGGGCGTGATACCGGCAAGCAGCTTCTGACGCGCCTCCATCACAGCTTGGTAGGTCGCGTCCTTATTGGAATTGCGGACGGCGATATCGGACTGGGTCCGCGCCGGCGCTAACTCCTTGCCACCTGCAGGAACACCGTTAGCGCTAAGAATATAGGCCTCAACATCGCTGTACGCGCGATCACCGAGCCCTCCCGGCGCAGCCGGCGGCATCTTGGTCGCGATGTAAGTGAACAGCGCGTTCACCGACTGGCTCCCCCAGTGCATCTTGAAAGCGGAGCCGCGCAGAGACGGGCCGAACTGTCCATTGTCTAGATTGGCGCCATGACAGCTGCCACAACTATTGTCATAGACCACCTTGCCTCTGCTCGCCTGTTCCTCGGTAAGACTAACTGCCGCGCCGCCGGTAAAAAAGCTCTGATCCTCCGCCAGCACGCCGAACGTAGTCAAACACGAAATAGCGCCAACTAAAACACAGCGCAATGGATTACGCCCGTCCATCATCGTCCTCCAGCTTAGTCCGCCGCTAGCCGACAGCAGCATCGTAGTCGATTTTATCCCACGTAGTCCGGCTGCGGGCAGATTGGGAATGCACCAGGTTCACGATCCGACCAGAGGTGATGTCCTGCATCGCTTACTGCCGGGATTTCGTCTGCCCCGGCGGTGGGGCGAGCGTGAAATGCCCGTTGACGATCGGATTGCGCTCCTCACCTTCGCAGTCCTCGTAGACCATGCGGTGTATGTGCGCCACTCGTTCATAGGTGCGGTTCATGTGCCAGGGCGCGGTGAGATTGGTCGGATCGATGACGGTCATCTGATCCTCCAGATGGTCTTTGTCAGGCATGCGGATTCGTTCGATGAAGTGCGCCTGCGGACTCAACATGGTGATCGTCTGTTCGCCCTCGACATCTCCAAACGCCACGACAGAGACACCTTCCGACTCCGAAGAACCAAAAGCAGATTTGACCGCGATGGTATCGATGACGAGAGTCTGCCCCTCCCAGTGGCCAATCGAATCACCCCAGGGCGTCGCCCACAGCTCGTCTTTCGGCGTGTGCTGCCGTCCATCCGTGTAAACGTGCCGGATTTCACGGCTCGAGAAAATTAGAGCCGTCTCCTTCGGCGTCGGCAAAACTTCGAACATCAGCGGTGAATCGAGCATAATCGCCGGATAGCCGAATGTGCAGGCGCGCGCGGCTCCGCCGGGATCTTCTCCGCGGGCGATCGCTTCCAGCCTCTTGTGCTCCATCGTGACCATCCTGTCGACCCGCGCTTGCACCTCGGGTTTGTTCGGCGGTCCCCACTGCAACGTCTTGAGAACCTGATTCAGTGACTGATTGAATCCGCCGGTCGCGTCCGGTGTCGCCCCAACGTTTTCCCACTGGCCGCTCCAGTCCGGCAATCTCGCCTGCGTGGAGCCCACAGTCCCCAGGCAACCCAGCAGGATCATCGTCGGTGTTGCGAGTCTGCGGAGAATCATTTTCCTTCGCCCTGCGACGCTTGTGGCGAGCCTGTCAGGGGTCCGCCCGGTCCGGTTCCCGAGAGATACTGGCCACCCTTCACGCCGTCGCGCATGGGATGGATGATCAAAGTCACCTTGTCACCCGGCTTCAGCGTTCCGGGCTTCCACCCGACTCGCGCCAGATGCTCCGGGCTGGTCATCTCAATGCTCCACTCTTCATCGCCGCTGCCCTCTTTCGTGACCACCAGTTGGATGAAGACGTGGGGATTGCTCCATCGAAAACTCTTGACGGTGCCTCGCAGTTCGACCGATTTCGACTGGTCGAACATCGCAAAGGAATGGTGCGCAAGCAACGAACTTGTCGTCAACATCGCGGCGATGGCGATGACGGCGAAATTCAGCAGCCGATTCATCTGTAGCTTCATAGATAAGAGATCCTGTGCCTTCCTCTCCCGGAGAGTGCAGCGAAGCCATCATATCCTCTTCGGTCGCTCCGTTTCAGGTCGGCGATCCCCCGCTTCCCCTCGACCGAAAAAGCGCAACCGCGTCCGTTGAATCTGGCAGCACGCCCGCGAAGTCGGAATGTCGGAAGTTAGCCGCACGCGTAACTCACGCCTGATGTCCACCATTATCGGCGGCGTGTTCCGGAGGTTGGCTTACACGATGATTTTACCAAGGCCGAATTTCGAACCTGTGTCGCTCGCGGGCGCATTCGCGCTCGGGCCCTTACAGAGCCAGCACTTGCTCAATCAGCTCGGCCTGGAGAACGCGTTCGGCGCGCCCTTCGGGCGTGAGCCGCGTGATGGCCGCACCGTCGGAGTGAAGCACGCTGCCATCCGGCGCCAGATCGAATGCCAATACGTTCCGGGCGATCACTTCGGCCTGGCCACCGGGGGCGCGCCGCACCAGCTCCCAGGACGACGGTACGCGGCTTTGCGCATCGTCTACTTGGCTTTGGGCCATCTGCGCGATCGCCAGATTCCCGTAGATGAATGCCTGCCGCGGGTCAATTCTGCGCTGCACCGCTCCTTGTTTCGTAACCAGCGGTTTGCCCGTATACATCATCGAGAAGATGTTGAAGTATTGGAAAACCGCCCGCGCCATGCGAAAGGGAAACAGCCCGGCATCCTTCAAGGACCCGAGCAGGCTGGCGTCGGGGATGCTGGATTCGTAGGGCTTCCGGATATAGTAGAGGCTCCCGTCTTCCGCCTGGCGCGGCTGCAGCAGGTCGCGGCCGGATTCCGATGCGATCTCTTCCATGTCCCCCGAATCCACGTCCAGTTGTTGAATCGAGCACGGCCCCAGGCCCGCGAAACGGCCGGCGGAGTCGCGCCCGACACCAGCGCTTTGGAACACGATCCGCCGCTTAGGGCCGGGAACCCAGCGCGGAAGTTGATCGAACGAATCTCCCTCCGTTAGCTCCGTGAAGTCCGTCCCGCGCACTGGCAGCAGGGCAATGTTGGATTGCATGTTCTTGTGGAATGCTGTGACAGCCAGAGTGACGCCGTCCGCGTGCAGATCCGCATGCCGGATGCGGAAATCGGCCGTGTGAAACAGCCGCGTCTCCACGCCTTGGGCATCCAAAAGGAAAATCCCGCTCACTGCGTCCGTTTCCATGGAGAACAGCAAATCGCCGTCCGCGCCCGCCGTTAGGCCAGTTAATAGCACCGCTGTCTCGCTTCCAGAATGCGGCTGCTGGGCCCACACACCGCCCATGAACATCGCACCACGACCTTGCGATTTCCAGGCGTGGCGTCTTTCGAGCGACGCCGTGCGCTCCCGCACCGTACGTTCGTACTCGCTCTCGATGAGATGGGTCGCACCGTTCTTGCGCACGTGGAGTTTTCGATTCGACAAGAATGCGAGCGCCGGCTCGGCCATAGATCACAGTTCGGCAGTTTCTGACCGATTCCGGCTAAGAGAAACTGCTGAGTCGATCGTCTGGGCCTTAGTGAGGGTGCCCGGCTTTCACAGCCAATCGTGGGACCAACCCAGGAGCAACTGGACCATTTGTCAGCATCGGGAATCGACCCTTGGATCATCCAGCGCGACTGCGGAAGCCGTCACGAATGGTTGCTATCGTCACCTCAGTGTGATTCAACTATCTTGATGTGGTCCACAGAACATGAACGACACGCCGCGGAAATGCGCGAACGAAACCGATGTACGAGATTGGCCTCGCCCAGATTGTGATTGTTGCGGCACCAACGAGCCCGTGACTAGCAGACCGGCGATGGAGCCTCACTACTCAGCCAAAGAGCTAGCCCTGCTTTGGAAGCTAAGCACGACTTCTATAATCCGCAGCGCCGCAGTTCCCAACCGGGCCGATTCAGCTTGCCCCGGACTTACGCGTTGACGAGGTCCGCCTTGACGGCGTTCTGTGCAGCCGCAAACACATCGCGTGCGGACGTCGTACCCCCTACGTGCTCCGTACCTGTAATTCCGAGGTCCATCCATCCCGCGTTGACGCTCTCGTACATTTCTTCGGCAGGTCCAGTGTGGCCCTTCGGGATGCCGAACTGCTCGAACGCTTCCGCCCACCCTGCACGCGGGACTGCAAAGGCTTTTACGTCGCGTTTTAGGACTTCACCCAATTGTCCGGCCACTTCATCCGCGCTTACCATCGAACCCAGCTCGATGACGCGATGCCCTGACCACGCCGACCCGGTCAGAAGCGTTGCCACCTCTGCGCCGATGTCGTCTGACGCGACCATTGTCGATTTCCGGTTTGTAGGACTGTAGAAGACCGGTAGTGTTCCGCCTTGGGCGGCCTGTAAGCCGAAAAGAAAGTTTTCGAAAAAGCCGCCTGCGCGCACGAATGCGACCGGAGATCGCAGGCTGCGAAAACCTTGCTCCAAAAGTGATAAGGCCGTGATCATCCCCAGCCCACTTGTTCTATTCGCGCCCATCGATGAGAGCGCTACCACCCGCGGCGGCACTACCTTAGTCAGCGCCTCGACATAGTTCCCAATCACGCCCTTTGCTTCTCTGTAATCAGGCGAGGGTGCCCATACCGCTGGCAACATAACAAACGCGCCCTCAACACCTTTGAGCGCCGCCGCTACGGCTGTCGGATCGTTCCAGTCTCCATCCACCAATTCCACGCCTTGGTCTGCCCACTTCGCGGCTTTCTCGCGATTGCGCACAAGTGCTCGCACCTGTTTGCCTTGCTTCAGGAGATGCCGCGCGGTGGCGCCCCCAACTTTTCCAGTAATGCCCATGAGTAAATACATGCTCGTTTTCTCCTTGTTGTTCTTGCCGCGATACCGTACCGTATCTGTTGCTACGCGATGCGGCCCAGCAGGCTTTCTACGAGACGGTACCGGTATCTGTCTTACGCTACAGTGGAGTACTCTTCGAGGTGAAAAGTTGCAAGCGAACGGTTACCTACAAATTGCTTAGCGAAGAGGGCATTGGAAGTCTCAGCTCGTGCGGCGTTGTTGATGGACGCTTGTTCGAAGATTTGACCTGCGCCGGTGAACCCAGACAGAGGCGCCTTAAGCGATGTTACTGGCTCGTGACAGGTTTGGCTCAACGGTTAGAATCCGCGCGCTGGGCCTGGTCTCAGAAACGTCTGGAGTCAGCCTCGCTGGGCCGGAAGCTGATAGCTGGGGATTCCGGCGACGCTACATTTACATCATCTCGGAATCTTGTTCGCGTTCAACCCGGAATGCCGTTCGGAATCATCCGGGAGTCGAGTTCACCGTATACCGGATTCATCCGATAGAGGCCTTGTGTTCCGCAAAGTAAGCTCACACGACAATAGCCCCGATATGGAGCATAATCGGCATTCACACGCTGGCCACTTGGCCGCTTCCCTTCAACTCCGCAGCGGCTGCCGGGGATGGCATCAAAGCGCTGATGGCGCGCGGCACGCAGAGCTAGCGCAAGAGAAGCCGCGTCATGGTTATCGCAGCTTGACCGTGCTGATGCGTTGGGAGGGAGCGGTTGTGAATCACAAACCGTTGTTCCGCATTTATCGTGCTGCGGGGCTGAGGAAACCGACTCGCTATCGCTAATGCGCCGTAGCACCGCTGTCGTTGCTTACCATGAGACTCGACACATTCACCGGCTCGAAGTCACTCAAGATGATATTCGTAAGGCAACTGAGGTCGTTGTCATTCCAGCGAGCGTCCGGCGTACCGATGAGACCACCGCTCATCCCGTTGTCGGCGAGTATGATTCCGTAGTTTCGGAAAGCCGTGATGATGATGGCCGCTTGCGGGCTGGTGGAGACGCAAGAAGGAGCGGCCACCGAGGCCTTGAGGCGATAGATTTCGCCGGCAGGTCCCGTCATCGTGCAACTCGCCGGTGGAGAAGACTGTGAGATCTGGCTTTCCGTGGGGATTGAACCTCCTCCCGATTCGGTGCAAGACCCGACGCCCGCGGTTTCTGTGGAGGGCCACACCCAGTAGTTCAGCATGTGGTTGAGTGTGAATCGTATCGGGTGTTGAACCGTGCCGTTTGGCGAACTGGGTGTACCAGAGCCGATCACTTCATCCGCATTGACGACAAGGGGAGCCACTGGAAGCCCGGCCGCGTCGGTTGTCCCGTTTCCCTGAGGCGTCAAAGTATTCGAAGTGACATCCGGCCACAGCGCGTTCGAGGAATCGGTCCAGGGGCCCCCCAAGTAAATTCCCTGCCACATCTCCCATAGAGCCGGGGGGCGGCCGCCACCTGCCTCCTGGTAAATCAGGGTGTGCCGGTCGCCGTTCGAGTAACTGGTGCCTTCCACCGGAGCATTCGCCGGGAAGGGGCCGGACGTGAAATAGGATTGATACAGGGTGGTCGAAACCGCCACATCGGGCTGGTTGTTGGGAACCTGGAACGCGGGTATTCCGTTTGGAAACGGTGCGTTCGAGGTGTTGCCGAAGAACACCCTGATCGTCTCCGACAAGTAACCGCTGTACATCGGAGCAGCGGGAGAAGTGTCTACCGGCAAGCCGGTGCTAGCGGCATCGACTCGATGATGGAAGATGGACGTCGCGGGGAATATATTCGCCAAGAACGTATTATTGCCGCTGATCGCGAAGCTGATTGGTAGCGTGGCTGTCGTGTTGGCGGAGTCCTTCACAACGAACTCAGTTGTGTACGTGCCTTGGCCACCAATCTGCGAACTGGTGACCGCGCCCGTGCTTGAGTTCAATGACATTCCTTCGGGCAACGGCGGATAACTACCGCTCGTGCTCACCGAGAACGTGTAGGGAGGAGTCCCGCCGGTCGCGTTAATTGCGCAACCCACATACGATGAGCCTTGCGTTCCATCCGGGCACGAAACCGTCGTGATCGTCAGTGGTCCGCCCGTGTTGATAGTGACCTGAGCTGTCGCGGTAACTGACCCGGCCGTATTCGTCGCCGTCAGGGTGTAAGTCGTAGTCGATGCCGGGCTCACACTGATGGAGCCACTCGCCAACGCTGAGGTGAAGGTTCCAGGAGTAATGGCAATGCTCGCAGCTCCCGTAGTCACCCAATGGAGAGCGCTGGCGGATCCCGAATTGACAGCGCTGGGCATGGCTGTGAACGACGTGATGGTTGGTTTCGCTAAGTTCACCGTGAAGCTGCGTGAGACCGGTGTTGCGGCAGCCCAGGCGCCGTTGCCGGCTTGCGAGGCCTGAATCGTGCACATACCAGTCGTAGCGAAGGTCGTAATGAAAGTGGACGCGCTGCTGCTGACCGTGCAAACGCTAGTCGTCTGTGAAGCGAAGCTGACTGGTAAACCGGAACTCGCCGTGGCCGATAGCGTCAGTGGCGTACCTACCGTCTGAGTGGCCGGAGTGTTGAACGTGATCGTTTGCGGCTGTAAGGACGCCGCATCCACTGTGAAGCTGCGTGAGACGGGTGTTGCCGCAGCCCAGGTGGCGTTGCCGGCTTGCGAGGCCTGAATCGTGCAGGTGCCAGGTGTGAGGAACGTGGCCGTTGTGCCGCTCACTGTGCAAACGCCAGTCGTCTGCGAAGCGAAGCTGACTGCCAAGCCGGAACTCGCCGTCGCCGATAGAATCAGTGGCGTACCTACCGTCTGAGTGCCCGGATGGGGGAACTTGATCGTCTGCGGCTTTCGCACATAAAGCGTAACAGTAGCGGTGCCTGAACGGCGTGACTTGCTGGCCGTGATCACTACAGTTGGCGAGGCGGGCATAGAGGTGGGCGCTGTGAACAGACCGGCCGCGCTGATTGTACCGGCCGAAGCGGACCATTCGACACCGGATGAAACGCTCGCCGTGAACTGTTGAGTCCCGCCCAGCAGCACACTGACAGCGGACGGGGACACGCCAATAGTCGCCCGCTGTGCGGCGGAGACATTCGTCGCTAGAAGAATCGAAGCTAGACAAAAGAATCGCATTGGGCGACGCACGAACATTTTGTGGGACCCCTTCCTGGGAAATCTCAATTCTTCGGAAATCTCAATCGCGGGTCTCCCAGTACGCCCATTGTAAAGGCCTAGCACGACAAATTATGCGGTTCTAAGTGAAAATTCCCTTCTTCTTTTTTGCCTTAACTCATATAGGAGAAAATTGTGACACTACCCCGGCGAAACTCTACATTCCCGCATGGCTGATACTTACCGATGTTGGACCAGGATCCAATTGGCGAAGCAAGGTAGAGATCCATTGCCAAGCCAGTTGGGATTGCTCCGGTACTGGTTGGCTAGCTAAAATTCAGCAATCAATTAGCCTACTCGGGATTAAGGAGCGAGAAACGATGCTAGCAGTCTCTCACCCAATTTGGATGAGAAGCCATACTGAGAAGGGCCACGCTGGGGCCTTCTGAGAAGCCCGACAATTTGTGTTATCGGTAGCCGCGAGACGCCGACTTCCCGGGTACCTATCTGGCCAGCCCTCTCATCCCTTTGCACGAGTGCCCGACAATTCTCCCCGAGCCATCGGTAAACGCTGCGGCGTTTGCAGGTTCTATCGTGGGAATTGGCCCAACAGTCTGGCGCGCCGACGTCTCGGAATCTAGCGACCAGGCCGGTTCGCGAACGCCTTCACTCAAGTATTCTATTTCAATGGAGACGATCAACTGAATAATACGCGACGTGCCTTGGTTCTAGCGGGTGGCGGATACGCTGCGAGCGCATGGGAGACCGGCCTTATTACAGGCATGGCTGACGCAGGTCTCGATGTTCGAAACGCTGACCTTTTCGTGGGAACCTCCTCGGGCTCCAGGGTCGCGCTCCATCTTGCGAGCGGAGTAGCGCACGAAGAAGTATTTCAAAGACGCCTTCGCCCAGGCCCTCCGTCTGCCGAACGGCCTGCTGCGGTTGACTGGGTAGAACTTCGCGACGGCCTGGCTCGTGCGAAGCAGGTTGGCGGCGATACAACTGAAATTCTCCGGAGAATCGGATCGCTGGCGCTGGCCGCCGCTTTGGGAAGGAATGGTTCAACCCGACGAGAAATCGTCGCGGCGCAGCTTCCCATGGAGACTTGGCCGGAGCAAAAGGTGCTGATCGTCACCGTCAATGCGGACACTGGAGAGCGACGCGCCTTCGATCGCAACAGTGGCATCGATCTGGTGGACGCGGTAATTGCCAGCACCGCTTCCTTCGGCTGGCCGCCCACCCTGTTTCAAGGCCAGCATTATATCGATGGCGGGTTCTACTCCTCTGACAACGCGGATCTGGCGACTGGCTTCGATCGAGTAATGATCCTCGCGCTCCAACCAGGTCCTTTGGGCGTTTCTTCCATGAGTTTGGTCAAGCTTGACGCCGCAGTAAATACGCTGCGGAGCGGCGGAGCACAAGTAGAGGTCATACATCCCGATGAAGATACCCTCGCGGCGCTCGCCTCGGCTGGTGGCGTCATGAACCCGGAAATTTCTGCGCCAGCCGCAAGGGCTGGGCGCTTACAAGGCGGACGTATCGTAAGCGAACGTATCTCGTCGTTTTGGAGGTAGAGAGCGCCAGACTGTTCGGTGACCATTCCAGAAACTTCCGGAAAGCTGGCCGGGAGGGTCGATCACTCGCGATCAGTCGAGCAGTGTTTACCAACATCTTCGGCCCCCAACCAACGCTCCGGGCGAAATACGCGCCACTCGGAGAAAAGCCAATGTTGACGGGCGACTGAGCGGATCGGGAACAATAGCCTGATAAGAACAATTGTCGGTAGCTATCGAACCTCTCGCCAAACCTCCCCAGCAGGTCGGAAGCGATTTGCCCTTGCGCGATGAGGATCTGCAATTGATCCGTCCCGATGCCCAGCACTCGCGCCATTGTCTCTGCAAAACTCTCATCGCCGTTCTGGACGCACCCGTGATCCGCCAATAAGCTTCGGGCGGTTTCGAGCCATAGACCGGCAGGCCCGACCTCAAGAGCAAGCGATCGCTCAAGCTTCTGCAGCCGGCGTCCGATTGTCTTCATGTTCCACTCCTTTAATCAGGCGTTGGCGCTCCATCAACAGCGCGCGGGCCCGCACGATACGCTCGGCCATTGTGCGACAGCCGTCGAAGCTTCCTGGAGGGGACTCTGGCCCCAGGCGCCTCCGCCTCGCTTCCAAGATGGCCTCAAGCAGCGTCCGGTCGCGATCTGCCGGAGTATGGGCGTTCTCCAGGCGACGCAATCTGTTGAGGATCGCCTTCATACTACGCAAACTCGACTGTGATTTCTGGTGCACGATTAAGGCGGGCGCCGTGCTTTTGAGCGTCGGGATCAGGCATGCTGATCAGATCAACTACTCCGAAACCACTGGTGGGGAGAAACCCAGCTTCTTCGAGGCTCTCGATGTAGGCGTCCGCAGCGGAGCCGAGTTCGTTTCCTGCGTCCATCAGTATCACCAGGTATCTCGGCGAGTCGCTCACAATCCCAAGCCGATGCTCTAGTTTGTGAGCCTGCCATCGATGCTCCTCATCGCCGTGGCGTTCCAGAGTTGGCTTGTTCCAAAGCCGTCACCCGCGCTTCGATATCCTCAATTTCGATTGCCTTGGCTGCGTGGTCCAAAATGCTGGCAGCCGTTCTAGCTTGGACCGCCGGCGGCGTCCCGGGTCGAGCATGACCTTCCCCAGGGTTGAAACCGCAGCGCTGGTTAGGTGATGCAAGCACGCAATCGATTGACCAAATGCCGCCCTCTTGGCGGCACGATAAGCAACATTAAAGTCAGGATCCTTGAGCCATCGAAAAAGTGTCGTGGGAGCGATCCCGACGCTGCGTGCTGCTTCCTCAACGCCGCGCGTCGTCAGCAACGCTACGATTGCCGCTTCCCTTTTCGCTCCGAGTTCTTTCCTGGAAACCCTCCAATTGTGTAGCATTCCTCAACATTGCTTTGGCCCCCTCAATGGCGTCCTGTGTGTCGACTAGATGCGATGCATGCTTGCCTCCAGGTTGCTTAACCCCGGCGTCCATGCCTTGTACACGTTGAACAGCGCCTTACAGGCTGGAGGACTGATGACCTTAAGTGGTCATACGACCATTAATGGTCAAACTGAGCCTTTTTAAACTCACGGCCCGGCTAACCCAGAGAGGGCCGTCGCTCGCTTGAATTGTTGACGATTCGAAGAGTGGGAAGCAAGTCAATTACGCCAGTATCTTTTGGACACTCTTCTCCGTGCGGTGGGAGCTGTTTTGCGCGGCATTTGTCATCGCACTTGTGTACCTCGGGATCAATCTTCGCTTCGCAGCTAATCTCTCCTTTTGGCGGATCCTTCGGGCTATCCACCTCTGGGTGCTGCCGCAAGAACAATACGCCGGCAAAGTTGCACCAATGGAGCCGTATTACATCCTGATGAAGTTCCCCTGAAGCGACCAGATCGAGTATCTCCTCATGACTCCTTTCACGCCTCAGAAGCGAAACAACATGATCTCCTGGTTGGCCGCCCAATGCGACTTCCCCGCATGCGGGAAGATGCTCTTATACGAACTTCCCAAGGACAAGTTGATCTACGGCCCGATGCAAATCGAGGCCGTGATCGATCAGAACACTGCGATCGCCGCGCAACTGACACTTTGGGACCCAAAAAGGTTCGAGGGTCATTCGTGGAAACCTCATTGCGGTGCCGATCGAGAATTCTTTTCTCTATGTGGCCACGGCGTACCTCACCGCGGAACGCACGGAATTTCCTCAACTCAGGCGCGTCATTGTGATTTCGGGGACAAGGTGGCTATTGCGACGGCCAGCAAGAACAAGCACGATTTGAAGACCCGACATCGTTTGATGCGACATCGCGGTCAATACACCGTTCGGGCACGAGAAGAACCAAACCTCGATTCCAACCCGGCTGCCGACCCAGGGGCCAAACGGACAGTCGCCGCGGCTGGGTGTCATGGGACTTCCGACCGCAGGAGGTCACCTGACCGGGTTTGGTCGAGCAATTAGGATTCGAAGCGCGCATCACCATGAGGCGCCTTCGACCGGTGGGTTGGCCTCCGGATGCAGTTTGTGAGTAGGAATCACAAGTCGCAATAACCTTCACAAGGAGACGAGATCATGGCAGGAAAAAAGATCGCAGTCTTTGCTATTTACCAAAACGCAAAGCAAGCCGAACGGACCGTCGACGACCTGTTGGCCGCGGGGTTCTCGAACGACGATATCTCCGTTTTGCTTCCGGACAATCAGGGCACGAAAGACTTTGCGCACGACAAGAGTACAAAAGCGCCGGGAGGCACGGCTGCTGGAGTCACCACGGGCGGAGTGATCGGTGGAACTCTCGGATTGCTTGCCGGGATTGGCGTTCTTGCAATTCCTGGAATCGGTCCGTTCATTGCGGCCGGTCCGATCGTGACCGCTCTGGCGGGCTCCGGAGCTGGCGGCGCAGTCGGCGGTATTATTGGTGCGCTGGTTGGGATGGGAATCCCGGAGTACGAAGCGAAGCGATATGAAGGACACATCAAAGCGGGCGGAGTTCTGCTTTCCGTTCACTGCGACACATCCGAGAAGATCGCGCGGGCGAAAGATCTGTTAAAACATTCAGGCGCCCAGGATATCGCATCGTCTACCGAAGCCGGCGCGGACATCCCAGAGGCCGCCGCCGCGGCGCACCGGTAAAACCAGTGCCTGACGCACACTGGAACGCAACTGAGCAGCTTGGACTGGCGGCGCGCGCTCATTGTTCTGCGGCCGAATTACACGACGGCGCAGCGCACGCCCACCGTGTTGCGGAGCAGCGGAGAAAACAGGATTATCTGACGGCACATGAGCATTCGCGGCAAGCTATGGAGCACTCCCCAGAGACGCATCCGTATGCTCCCCTTACTGCCACGGTTGGACATGGCAAAGCCGCATTCGGACATGCTGAGATCGCAGCCCTCGCATATGAACTCGCTGATCCAGATAACGGCCCCGCCTGGTGATTGGCTCCCGGATTGCCTAGAACAGACATGGAAGACGCGATTGACAGATTGATTGCGTCACTTCAACAAAACAGGAGAAAACACATGAAAGCGAGCACCAACGATCAAATCCAGGGCAAGCTCCATGAATTGAAAGGCACGACGAAAGAGAAAGCGGGACAGCTGACGAACAATCCCGGTCTAACAGCCGAAGGCCAAAACGAAAACCTCGCCGGCAAAATCCAAAAGAAAATTGGTCAGGTTGAAAAAGTCTTAGAGAAGTAAACGAATGAGCGTTCGCTCTCGCCCACCGGAAGTGAGCTGGCGTTCAGAAAGAAAGGAACATTCACAATGTTGATACTGCTTATCATTTTGTTGTTGGTTTTAGCGGGCGGTGGCGGGTATTATGGCCACAGTCGCTGGGGGTACGGCGGAGGCGCTGGCATCGGAGTGGGCACCATATTGGTGGTTCTACTCGTAGCCTATATGGTGGGCGCTTTCCGCTAAGCGACTTCCGTCCCATCTGAGGACTTTCTTGCCTCGAAAACTGGAGCGGCGCCCCCGCGGTTCTAACGCGCTCCATGAAGGCCGCTCCGCTTGAACGGCCATGAGCGTGCCTCTTCCAAAATGTCGCCAGCCAATCCTGGCCCCGAAACGAAAGACGAAAAGGAATAACTTTTGTGAAAACGAATCTACAACACTATGTTTGGGCTCTGGCGATTGCCGGATCCATGACTACCGCGGCGTTCGCAGCGGACAGAGAAATCAAGGTCGACGACAGGCTGGACGCTTCAGCCGACGCGCTGACCGACATGATGAGGGCTGCCGACAATGGTATCCCCCAAGATCTGATCGATAAGGCGCATTGCGTCGTGGTCCTGCCGGGCATGAAAAAGGCCGGATTCATCTTCGGCGCGGAGTATGGCCGCGGATTCGCGGTATGCCGCGGGCACGATGGCGTGGGCTGGAGCGCTCCGGCGGCGATACGCTCGGAAGGCGGCAGTTTCGGATTTCAGATCGGCGCTTCGGATACCGATGTTGTGTTGCTCGTGATGAACGACGGTGGAATGAAGCACCTGTTATCCGATAAGTTTTCGCTCGGCGGAGATGCATCCGTAGCGGCCGGCCCGATTGGCCGCGACGCGAGCGCTCGGACGGACGCGGAACTGCAGGCGGAAATATTGTCGTATTCCCGTTCGCACGGAATTTTCGCAGGCATCTCGCTGACAGGCGCCACGCTTCGGCCGGATGAGGAAACCAACCGGGAACTCTATGGCCACGACACGACCAATCGTGAAATTCTGACCGGTGACTTCAAAACTCCGGAAGCCGCGGGGAAATTCGAACACTCGCTGAATCGGGATTCGGCCGCACGCAACTAGCAAGGCAGACTCCACGCAGCAGGTGACCCTTTATGGTTAAGCAGCCGTATCCGGTCGCCCGCTCGCGTGATTGGAACGTTCGGGGCCTATATGACGAACGGCATTATCTTACCCATCGCGGCCAGCAACCTTCCTTCGTGGACTTAACTGAACCCGAAAGCGTCACTCCTCAAATCCCGCCTCAACTGGCTCCACTGGACGTATTTTTGGCATCATTCCGAACAACCGCACCTGGCCCAGTCTTACAGACTACAAACCTCTCTCGCCCAAGCAAAAGTTCGAGATTGCACGTCAAGACTCGTTCGATCGCGGCACGGTTATTCTCGCTAGCGGCGTTCGCGGGTGACGCTCAGCTCACCAACGCCAATCGCCCGTTCGGGCAAGGCACCCTGGGATATGCCCGTTATTTTGGCGCAATCCTACGCAGACTTCGTCATCGGGAACTACATGTCGGAGGCTATCTTTCCAACCCTCCTCCATCAGGGTCCTCGCTATTTTCGACGCGGCATTGGGAGCGGATGGTCTCCGATGGGTTACGCGATTGGTCAAATCTTCTGGACCCACACCGACTCGGGCCGCACTCAGTTCAATTACTCGGAGATCCTTGGCAATTCCACTGCGGTCGCGATTTCAAACGCGTATTACCAGGACAACCGGAGCGCCACTAATTCGGCGGCCAAGCTCGGAACGCAGATCGGCGTCGATATGGCCTCGAACGTCCTGAAGGAATTCTGGCCCGATGTGAGCCGGAAGTTCTCCCGGAAGAATCATCGATAATCGTTGCGGGCGATTCCGAGCTTCCGCAGCATGGCATTCAAGGTAGTGCGCGGCACTCCTAGGCGGTTAGCCGCGGCGCTGATCACGCCATTGGACTCCCGGAGAACGCGGATGATGTATTCACGTTCCATTTCCGCGAGTGTGCCGCCGGCGCCTTCCACCGACTCGGCCTGCAGTTCGGCAAGCGGAGCACGGAGCACGGGCCCCCGAGAAAGAATGACCGATCTTTCCAAGAAGTTCTCAAGCTCCCGTACATTCCCCGGCCAAGGCCAACTCACCAGGGCCTGCATTATTTCCGACGGGACCTTGTCAATCCGCTTATTCATTTTCTCGGCGTACTTCTTGGTGAAATGCCGGACAAGTAACGGTATGTCCGCGGGATGGTCGCGCAAACGCGGCGTCGTGATCGGGAAAACTTTCAGACGATAGTATAAGTCGCTGCGGAAGAGTTTATCCCCCATCATCTGCGTCAAATTGCGATTGGTCGCCGCCACCAGCCGGACGTCAATGGGGATGGTCCTGGTACCACCCAATCTCTCAAACGATTTCTCCTGTAGAGCCCGGAGCAATTTCGGTTGCAGGTCCAAAGGGATGTCCCCCACCTCATCCAGAAAAAGAGTTCCCCGATGCGCCCGCTCAAACCGGCCGATCTTTTGCGCCAGGGCGCCGGTGAAGGCTCCTCTCTCGTAGCCAAACAGCTCGCTTTCGAGAAGCCCGGTCGGAATGGCGGCACAGTTCAACGTGATGAAAGGAAGGTTTTTGCGAGGACTCAATCTGTGAATGGCGCGTGCTACCAACTCCTTGCCGGTGCCTGTTTCCCCCAGGATCAACACGTTCGCATCGGTAGGAGCAACCACTTCAACCTGCCGCTGAATCCGTAGCAGCGCCGCGCTGGTGCCTACGATCTCCTCGAACGCATCTTTGACTTCGACATCTTCATCCTCGACGTTCTCCAGGCGGCCGCGCTCCCGGAGGTCCTGCACGAATGTGATCCAGCGGAAGGGAGAGAGCTTCAACACCGCGGTAGTGACCAGAACCGCAACTCGAGTCCCATCCTTGCGAAGCAGCTCTTTTTCGTAGGGCGTGCAGGCTCCGAACCGCAAGCCTTCTTCGTGCGCCTGCTCGTCCAGCGCAGAGTATTCCGGGGGCGTGAGATCCAGCCAACTCAGCCGGCCAGACTGCAGATCTTCCGGGCTGTAGCCGATTAGATCGAGAAACGCGTCATTCACCTCGGGGATACGCTCAAACTCACCGGAAACCACTCCCGCGATGGTCGATCTCGCTGGGATTGGCCGCATTCGCGAGCGGCTGCGCCGCAACTGCTCGTCCCGCCCGTGACGCGCGGTAAAGTCGCGCACCACTCTCGCGAAGCCCTGCAACTCCCCCTGGCTGTCCTTCAGAGCCATCGTAATAACATTGGCCCAGAATCGCGTCCCGTCTTTTTTCACATGCCAGCGTTCGTTTCCAAAGTGGCCTTCGCCGGCGGCCCTCTTCAGTTCCTCCCGGAGCTGGAAGCTGAGAGTGTCTTCACTGGGATAGAGAAACGACACATCTTGGCCAAGAGCCTCATCGGCGTTGTAGCCGTAAATGCGCGTTGCTCCCGAATACCAGGCAGCTACACGTCCGTCCACATCCAGCAGGAAAAGCGCATAGTCCCGCACCCAGAGTGGACTGGAGCCTGTTTCGGACGGGCCGGCTTCCGCGGGGGCAGTCTTGTCGTGCAGCACCAAGACATGGCGCACGGGCAACACGTTTCCTTTGGCCACGTACTCAACGTCCCGGACGTTTCCATCCGGACTCACTAGCTGGAGCGTCCCCTGCTGCTCGCCGCGCTCTAAAAACGTGCTCCAAAGCTGCGAAATCTGAGGCTTGAAGCTGGGCGCCGCAAAGTCGTCCATGCGGCAGCCGATGAGCTTATTCCGCGGAAGTCCCAACAGCTTGCCGGCGCCCGTACTGGCATCTCGGTATTTGCGATCGTTGTCTGTGATCAGGATGGGTGCAGCCGGGTGGTAGACGATCGCGCGGAACAGCAGTTCGAGTTCTCTCGGACCGTTTTCTTCGAGCCAGCGGCTGGCTTGTGGCTGCGAGGCTTTGCCCAAGGGGCCCTTCTTCGGCTTCAATCCGGCGTCAATCGTGGAGGACGACATTTAACAGCGAGCTGTGAACTTCCAGTTTTCCGTTGTACTCGATGAAGCCCAGCTTGCGGAATTTGTTCATGAAAAAGCTGATTCGGGAGCGAGTGGTACCAACAATCTCCGCCAGCGTTTCTTGGCTGATTTTTGGAACTACCAGTTCCGGTTTGCCTTCTTTCCCGAAGTTGGCGAGCAGGAGCAGCACACGGGCCAGGCGCTTCTCACTGGAATTGAAGAGCTGGTCCACCAGGTCCTCCTCAATCCGAATGTTGCGGATTAGCAAATGGTGGAGGAACAGCTCGGAAAACGCCGGGTCCTCGTGGAGCGCCCGTATTACGCCCGCCTTCTCCAGCCGTATGACCGAGCACTCGGACATGGCGGCGGCCGTGGCCATCCGCAGAGACTGGCCTGCGATGCACCCTTCCCCAAAGAAGGCTCCTGGACCCAAAATGGCGATTACCGCTTCCTTGCCACCTTTGGATACAACCGTGAGCTTGACCCTGCCCTTCTGTACGTAATAAATGGCTTCCGCCGGATCCCCTTGCGAGAAGACCTTCTGATCCTTCCTATAGTCAGAAGGCGTCTTTGCCTTGCCGACCTTCGCCAGAAGGGTCCTGGGATCGAACGGGGGTCTTGGTTTCGGAGCCATATCGACATTCGGCGTGCCGCGAGATGCTGGCTCGAGCGCGCGCGTGTACGCAAGCGCCCGCTCTGCCATTGTTATCTCTGGTACCACGCTGAATCCTATATGACCAGTCTGCGGTTACCGGCGCGTGGGGGGTATCAGGGGTGCTGCCAAATTTGGAGGGTTCTGTAGGGTAAACCCTGACAACGAAGATGCGCTACCGAACCGAACGATTCTCTTCGGCCTTGAGCGTTTCCGGTGTCAACAGCCCCATTTGCACAGCAAAACGAACCACATCGCTGCGCGTCGGAAGGCCGAGTTTTTGAGCCAGACGAGAACGATACGTCTCAACGGTTTTCACGCCGACGAGAATCCGTTTGGCGATTTGCTGACTGCTGTAGCCCTGCGCCACAAGTTTGAGCACCTCCAGCTCACGCTCGCTGAGGATGTTTACCGGCCGTTTGGGAAGCGCCTTTGCGCCTCTTTTCGCAAGCACGTCCTGGACAAGAATGTTGGCCAGACTCGGGTCTACGAAGGTCCCTTTTCTAAACACCGCGCGTATGGCTGTGAGCAGCTCCGCATCCACGCTCCTTTTCAAGACGTAACCGGAGGCGCCGGCAGAGAGTGCAGATCGCAAATAAGCGGGGTCATCGTGCATCGTCAGGACCAGCACCCGGGTTTTCGGGCAATCCCGCAAGATCTCCTGAAGCGCCCGCATCCCTCCCGTCCCCGGCATAGTAAGGTCCATTAATGCCACATCCGGTTTTGTGTCGTGCGCCGCTTGAACGGCCTGCTCTCCATCGGGGGCTTCCGAGACAACTTCCATATCAGCCTGGGCATTGACCAGCAGTCTTAACCCCGAGCGCAGAATCGCGTGATCGTCCGCGATCATGACTCTGATCTTGGATGTTCGGGCGGGCACCTAGATTGTCCTTCGCTGAACGAAGGGCTGATCGTCCGGCTGGCCGGTCAGTGGGATTTCGAGCAGAATCTTGGTCCCCTTGCCCTTCGAAGTGAAACTGATGGTTCCACCCAACATGCTGGCTCTTTGTCGCATGCCCTGAATCCCTAACCGGTTCGAGGAGACGGACGACCGAACTTTGGTGTTAAAACCGCGTCCGTTGTCGGTCACCGCCACCCTCAATGCCGTGGCCGAACACTCGAACACAATGCTGACGGCCTTGGCTTCCGCATGTTTTGCCACGTTGGTTAGGGCTTCCTGGAGAATACGGTACAACTTGAGCTGGACGGCAGGCTGCAAGCCGCAGGAGTCCAATCCATCCAGCGCGAGATCCACAGCTATTTTGTGTGTTTTTGAATACTCGGTAATGTATCGGCTCAGCGCAACACCCAACCCATGGTCGTACAGAACCCCGGGATGAAGACCGCGGGCCAGCCGTCCGATCTCGTCAATCGCATGCGCGGTGATTTCCCTCAGCCGATGTCCCTGTGCCTTGGCAGACGCCATGTTCCGGGAGTCTTCAAGCGTACGCAGACCTACCAAGAGCGATGTCAGCAACTGACCGGCTTCGTCATGCAATTCGCGCGCAATCCGCTGCCGCTCCTCCTCTTGAGCTGAGAACGCGCGCGCCAGCAGAAGCCTGTGCACGGTTTCGGTCTGCCTGATTTCTTCGGCCTGCTTGCGTTTTTGCTCGCTCAGATCCGTCACCACCATGCCGAGGGCGTGGCCCTCGTATCCCCGAAACCGGTTCAGAGACACATGGACCGGAACCACGCTCCCGTCGCCCGGGCGCAGATTGAATTCGCCTTTCGCAACACCTTTCTGAGCCTTTGCCAGGAATGTTCCAAATCGGTCCCGCTCTTTTCCCGCA
Source organism: Bryobacterales bacterium (assembly GCA_963772905.1). GTDB lineage: Bacteria > Acidobacteriota > Terriglobia > Bryobacterales > Bryobacteraceae > Palsa-89. The sequence continues at coordinate 1,029,557 of CAVYZD010000005.1, forward strand.
AGCAGCGAATGAATCGCCATCCCAACAACTTTTCCCGGTGGTTTGTGAATCATTTCGGCGAACTTGCGGTTTGAGTAGAGCACGGCGCCATCGCTGGAAAGAGTGGCCGCGCCTTCGCTCATAGCCTCTACGAGCATGCGATAGGCGGGCTCTCCTCCTTTCAGTTTTACCAGTTGCTCGCCGTGCCGGCCCAACACCATCAAAGCATCCACTTCGCCGGACTGTATGGCGGCCAGAGTTTCTTCCGCGGCTTTCAGCCGGGCGCGGAGCTTCTCTTGGCCATCGATTCGTATCGACGGTGCGGTTTTTCTTGGAGAGCGTTTGATTGTTCTTAGCGCTCGCTTGTCCGACACTTGCTATTCAGCCTTTTGCTTCAGCCCGCGGCAGGATATCCAACCCCACCAACGTACGCTCAGTCTTGGAGAGGTTCCCAACAATTTTTTTGACCGGTGGCGGCAGCCTTCGCACCAGGGTTGGAATGGCGACGATCTGGTCGCCCTTTGCCAGTTGCGGCTTCTTAAGCAAGTCGACGACTTCAATCCGGTACTTGCCCTTCAACTGATCCTCACAAATCTTCTTTAGATTGGCAATCGCCACAATCGAATTGGGCGTTAGGCCCGCTATGTAAAGCCGCAATTCCCAAAAGTCGGCAGGGGCACTCTTGGTAGTCCGGCGCTTCTTGACTAAGGGCTTCTTCATGATCCCGCGGCCGTCGCCGCCAACTCGTCGCCCGCCATTACGCCGCCCAACTCCACGTGCTTGCGACTCACTACGAGCTCACGAAGTTCTCGAGAATGCGCCATCCCGCGGGATTTCACCACGGAAAGTCCGCGCGTCCGCCGTCCGTCTTGGTCGCCATCCGACAACACAATCCAGGTGTCCATTAGCGAGGAGATGCCCTCTTCGGTTCGCTCTTCACGGTCTCTTCCGAATGTGAGATTCGTGAACATCGATGTGATCTGTTGAACCTTGAGAAAATCGACCAGGCGAGTGAGCATCGATTTGACGCCATAAATGCCGGAGACCGAAACGATGCTCGTGATCGGGTCGACTACCACCACGTCCGGGCGCAGGCGTTTGACCATTTTTTGCATACCGGCCAAGTGTCCTTCCAGGCCAGTGCTGGTTGGTCGAACGGCGTGGAAGTGCAGCCGCCCCTTTTGCACCCAAGGCTCAAGGTCAACGCCTACGGAGCGCATGTTGCGGATGATCTGGCTGGGAGACTCTTCAAAGGCGAAATATAGGCAGTCTTCGCCGCGGGCGCAGGCCGCGCTCGCGAATTTCGCCGCAAGGCTGGACTTTCCGGTGCCCGCCGTGCCGGAAACCAGCACGCTGCTTCCACGGAAGAATCCCTTGCCTCCCAGCATCTGGTCCAAACCGGTGATGCCTGTGGAAACGCGCGTTACGGGAGCTTTATGAGCGAGTGCCAGAGAGGTAATCGGCAGGACAGAGATGCCATCGTCGTCGATCATGTAGGGGTATTCGTCCGTGCCGTGGGCGCTCCCCCTGTACTTGACCACTCGCAGCCGCCGGGTAGAGACCTGTTCGTTGACCCGATGGTCCAGCACGATTGCGCAGTCGGCGATGTATTCTTCCAGTCCGTGCCGGGTTAACGTGCCGTTGGTTCCCCGCTCGGCGGTAACGATAGCTGTCAGGTGGCGTTCATCCAGCCAGCGGAATAGCCGGCGGAGTTCCGCCCGCAATATCCCTGCATCGGATAATCCGGCAAAAAGTGTCTCGATGCTGTCCAGTACAACACGCTTTGCCTTAATCGAGTCCACCGCGTGACCCAGGCGGATGAACAGGCCTTCCAGGTTGTATTCTCCAGTCTCCTCAATCTCGTTTCGCTCAACCCGAACATGGTCCACCAAAAGTTTCTTACGTTTCGCAAGCGCGCCCAAGTCGAGACCTAGGGATCGGACGTTGGTGGCCAGCTTGTCCGCCGCTTCTTCGAATTCCATGCACACTCCAGGGCTCACCGTATTGCAGAGCGCCGTGCACCAGAAATTCCATCGCGAGTAAAGTCTTGCCACAACCCGCGCTGCCACACACCAGCGTCGTACGACCCTTCGGCAGTCCTCCGCCCGTCACTTCATCCAGTCCTTCGATTCCTGTCGGGGCTTTTGGCAGCGGCGTGCGAGACGTCTTCAATTTGGCGCGGGGCATGGGAAGGCCGCTGAAACTAGTCCTTTCGGTCCTGGTGTGAGGGTATTTTAACAGAACGCAATTTTGAAGCGTGCCGAAGTGTGGCACCGAGGTGTGGAACGGATTCACCGCTCCAGGAGTTGGTTCCGCGCATCGAGACGGAATGTCAGCTGATAAGACCACTGGGTACCCGTCCGCTCTCAAACAGGCGGGCGGCTAGCTTGAGCTTTTCACGGTGCGGAATTGGCAGCTCTCAAACAATGCGGAGGCCACTCTATACGCATCTCAACCAGCGCACCCATCTCGATTTCCTGCCGGGAGACGACGTGCTCTGAAACTACCAAAACGCCGCCACTGCTCACGCCGGCTGTAAGGCCCGCGCCAAAGAGAAGAGATCCTTTTGGAAAAGAGCGGAAGCGAACACTCAATTCCAATGGGACAGCGAACCTTTGACCGGCCTTCTGCCGGAACAGGCCAGTTCGAAACCATCGCACCGCAATGTTCCTTTTGGAGCAGAGAGATTCTACGAGATGAACGACGCGTCAGTCTGAGAGCTGGCTGTTACGGCGCGGCGCTGTGCTGGGATCGGTTCACAAATCGGGCTGGACCGGGTCAAGAGATCTATCTCCAAAATGTTGTAAAGCCGGTTCTCGAACATAACCTCGAAGCCTCCCTGCAAACAGGAAGATGGCCCGACAACGCGAAGGATCGCTCCGTGTGGCAGGAAAACGATCCGTCCTTTTCCAGCCTCATAGAAATGAACCGCCACGAAAAATGTCTTTGTGCGGTACCGCGGCGTGGGTTGGGCTGCGGTCTTTTCGGTGGACGCGCCCGCCTTTCCAAGGTTCGGTGCGGCGGGGCCAAGACTACGCCGCTGGGTCCTTTCTTTTCGAGTGTGTGTCTGTCACGAGTTTTGTATTCTTCTGCCAGCTCGGCGGCCGAAAGCGCTCGGGCGGCGAAAACGACCAGCGATAGAATCGTCTATGGCACGAACGACAACGGAATGGACGCAGCCGGAAGAGCGCTAATAACCAATCAAGACTGGTGCGACCCTTGGAGGGAACTGCACACTGCCATCGGCACCTCACGCAAACCACCTGAGGACACTCTTCAGGCGTGTCACGAGGGACTGCAATAAGGCGGTCCTCGGGCAGACCGCGTAATGGCAAGCCGGGTGCCGACATTTCTTGCTCAATATGAGCCATGATGATTTACCGATCCTGTCAAACCGGGGGTTCGGCTATGCGCGCCGCGTTGCATGGCCTAAGCGCATTTTCCGGCGTCTCAATCCTTAGGGGCGGGCATCCCAAGAGGCATCCGCGCTGACAACTACTGACTTGGAGGTTGCTAGTGAAGTATCGGACATTCGCCCTGGGCCGGTCTGTTCAGAATTGCTCAAAAGCCCGGAATGCCTGGAAGTGCCAACAAGCGGATTAGGCCAGCTACTGCGCCTCGAACCCCCGGCACCCGGTCCATCACAGAGCGTGAGCAATCTTGAACAGACAGAAACACAGGCATCATGCTTAGATAGCTCAAAGTTTAGAAATGGAGGCGCGCCCTGATGGCTTGCGCCAGGAGACCATGATGGCAAACTGCTACCGATGCGGCGCTCCAACGGAAACTCACAATATAGAGCTTCCGATCTGCCCCGCCTGCTCGAACGCCTTGGACGCGAATCCCAAACTCATCTCGAATGATGTGCAACTAAGTCTTCCGCACGATTGAATTTGCGCGCTTGCCTGCTACCGGGCTGCTGATCCAGCCGGCAATCTCCCATCCGGACGGTGTTGAAGTGCGCTATCGCAACCCACTCGATCGGCATCCGAGATCCGTCTCCATCTCTGAGATTACGTGTGTGCCGGTTGCGCGGCTTAGAAATCCGCAACACAGAGAACGCGCCGGATCGGACGCTCGCTCCGCGGCGTGTCTTCCAGGTGAGCGCAGGTGAGCGCAGGTGAGCGCCTGTCCAAACCGGGCATTCCATTGGATGGTAGACCTCCGTGATGATTCCGTTCCAAAAAGTAAACCACACCCGGCTGGACGCTGCATAGGCGGTTCCCACGCCGTCTTTTGCTCCATGCGTCCACCTGGGCGCGGTGCCGGGCCATCCAAAGGCCCTGTTCTGGTTGGGTTCGTGAACGAGTTTACTCCGAGGGCGCGTGCACTGCTCGCTAGCTGGCCTATGCGTCCCAACTTGCTAGCCGCCTTGCTGGTGCAGCGAGTGGTAGCTAGCGTATATCGATCTTGAGGAGAGCATCTGAGTGCTCGTGGCGCCAGCCCCAGTACGCCTGTTGATCGCTGTCGTTGAGATTCGCGAACGCCGTATATTTGCGATGGTTTTCTTTTCCCCACGCGCGATACGCTTTGTCTTCATGTTTGCTCCATTGGTGATCGTCATTGTGTTGCTTGTCGTGGTATGTCTTGTGATCTTCGGCTCGCAACACGATTGGCGCGATTGTCAATGGCATTACAAGGACGGCACCCAGCAAGGCTCGATTCAAGAAACGGGACATCGTTATTCTCATACTCAGCGATAAGGCAATTGCCATGCCAACATGCATTGACGCGGATTCGACACGCAGAGGTCAGGCCACAAAGACCATGTATTCGCTCAAATCGTTGCTTCCCACTGCATATCCAGTGAGGCTCCCGCCAGACGAGCCCACTCCAGTTCACCGGAATTGTTACGGGCGTTTGGCTGCAACGAAATCGCCCGAATCAAGAGTTTAGTAACCACATATGGACATTTGACCAGGGATCGCCATGCGTCAAGTATCCCTCTCGGTACGGAAAGATATGCGGTCGTGGCTACTGGTGAAGGACGTGCTGAACAAGCCGTTGCGCGGGTGAACCCGCATGACTGCTCGTAAAGGAAGGAATTTCTGATGGCCACCTCCCATTCGGACGCGCTGGTGCTCTATGGAGTCTGGAGCGCCTGCACAAACGCGTTACGGACAGCATCAAGCGATCGGGCGGCATCGGCAACAAGCGCGCCTTCCAGCAACTTCTGTCCCTGTTTCAATATGTGAGCGGGGATTATAAAGACCCGAACACGTTCGCTGCGATAAAGACCGCTTGCTTGAACAGCAGCCGGGAGAGGAAGCACCCTACGAACGGCTTTTGGGCGACGCCATGGCCGGCGATGGCGCGCTCTTCACCCGTGAGGACGCAGTGGAGGCCGCCTGGGCAGTGGTCGATCCAGTCCTAAAGACGCATCATCCGGTTCACCCCTACCGGCGCGGCAGTTGGGGGCCGAAAGAAGCTGACACGATCATCGTTCCGGCGGCGGTTGGCACAATCCTCAGAATTAGCCGCGGACTTAGGTGCCCGCACCGGATCAACGGACGCGAGCGCGGGATCGCAAATCTTCCGCCGCGTGGAACCAATCTTCTTGCGATGATCCGTCTGGACCGCCTCTCGCTTGCCAGTACTCATAAGCGAGGGCGGCGATCTCAGCATGTCCGAATGCGGCGATGCCATGTCCCACTGTAGCGGCGGCCTGAACATGCTGATTACCATCCGGGGAGTGCTCCAGAGCTTGGCGCGAATGCTCGTGTCCCGTTAGAAAACCCTGTTTTCCGTGCTGCTCGGCAACACGGTGAGCATGGGCGGCGCCGTCATGTAATTCGGCAGCTTCCTGATGGTTCTCGTAATGCGATCCGTTGTTATAACGAGTGGACATTTTAAATACTCACGATCTGTGCTGACTTAGTGTGAGCTTCCTTGGCCAGTTTGTAAGCGTGATCCGAATACTCGAGCGCTCGTTCGGCATGCCATCTCTCCCCTTCGTAGTCTCCTTTTTCATTGTGTTCGGCGGCCGTACGATGAGCTTTCGCCGCAAGTTCGTGCTGCTCGGCGGCTTGCCGGTGTGCTTCGTGCATGGTGTTTCCTCCCTGGAAGATGTTTCCCTCTGGACTGTCCGCAGAAATGGGGCTGACGAATCCTGTGCTGGATCCCGCGCCGCCTGCCCCGAGGGAGTTCTAACGGTGCGCAACCGCCGTGGCCTCTTTGGTGTCCGCGCTGGCTTCGGTAGACGATGCAATATCTTGAGCGCCGGTGTGCTTTAACAGATCCTTCGCGCTAGCCACATTCTCGGATGTGTCGCAGTGAACGGAAAGCAGAACTCCGCCCGCTTTGATGTGTCCTTCATATCGCTTCGCTTCGTACTCCGGGATTCCCATCCCAACCAGCGCACCAATAATACCGCCGACCGCGCCGCCGACTCCGAGGCCCGCCAGAGCGGTAACGATCGGACCGGCCGCAATGAACGGACCGATTCCAGGAATTGCGAGGACTCCAATTCCAGCAAGCAATCCAAGAGTTCCACCGATGACTCCGCCGGTTGTGACTCCCGCAGCCGTGCCTTCCGGCGCTTTTGTACCCTTGTCATGCGCAAAGTCCTTGGTGCCCTCGTGATTGGGAAGCAAGACTGAGATATCGTCGTTCGAGAACCCCGCGGCCAACAGGTCGTCGACGGTCCGTTCGGCTTGCTTTGCGTTTTGGTAAATACCGAATACTGCGATCTTTTTTTCTGTCATGATCTGGTCTCCTTGTCGAAGCTGACTACACACCACATTCCGCAGGTGGAGGTCCAGTCTGAACCAGGCAGAGTACGATGGTGTACGCGACAGGTACGTCCTGACGACCCTGCCTGAATTGACCAAACCCGGTCAAGTGACCGTATATCGTTACCCATGCTCGGCCTCTGCCTCGTATGGACGATATCCGCGTTGCAAATACCGGTCGAGAAACGTTCGGTCCCTCTCCTGCTCTGAATAGAGATCAGATTCTAGGAGAAATATGAAAACACTCAAACCGTGCTTGTCCCTGCTCGCGATGGTTGTCGTCGGAAGCTTGGCAGGCTGCTCAATGAAATCCACGCGGTCCGCCGATGTTTCGGGCGGCATCCGAACATCGCTGGATCAGGCTGGCCTCAAAGCTGTCTCGGTAACTGAGGATCACGACAAGGGTGTCGTAACCCTGGGCGGACACGTGACGGCGGACGCGGAAAAGTCACAAGCCCAGTCCATCGCAACATCCATGGCGGGGGCGCAAGTGGTATCGAATCAGATTGAAGTGATTCCGCCGGGAAGCGGTCATGATGCCAAAAAGATCGACTCGGATCTGGACAAGGGTATCGAGGGGAACCTGGATGCGGCACTCCTTCAAGGCGGCCTTCACAAGGAAGTAAATTACGCCGTCAAGAATCAGGTTGTCACCATGACCGGTGAAGTGGACTCTCAATCCAAGCGCACCCAGGCACAAGCCATCGTGGCCGCAGTTCCCAACGTGCTGCAGGTGGTGAACGAGCTGCAGATTAAAGATCAAAAGGCCACCTCGTCGAACTAGGCGCGTCGGCCCATATTACACAACTCTGACAGTCGGGCCTGTCTGAGCGTCCGTCCAATAAAATGGGCAACCCAATGGAAACCAACGCTAGGCCGTTCATCAAACAAGATGGAATCAACTGGATATCGCTAACCGCTTTCACGTTCTTTCACGTTGGCGCGGTCGCCGCTCTTTTCTTCTTCACCTGGCCGGCTGTCTTTACCGCATTGGCTCTCTACTGGATTTCTTTGAGCTTGGGCATAGGAATGGGGTACCACCGCTTGCTGACCCACCGTTCCTACAAGACACCGAAGTGGGTGGAGTATTTCTTAGCCACCTGCGGGACGTTGGCGTTGGAAGGCGGTCCGATGTTTTGGGTTGCGACGCACCGCATCCATCACCAGTTCTCCGACAAGGAGGGCGATCCGCACACCCCGCGCGACGGCAAGTGGTGGAGTCATATCGGCTGGATGCTGGTTGGCAACGCCACCCACTGTAATGTAGACGAGTGCTCCCGTTACGCCCCGGATATCTGCAGGGATCGGTTCTTAGTTTTGCTTTCGAAGTATCACTACGTGCCGTTGGCCATCGTCAGTATCCTGCTGCTGGCATTTGGCGGGCTGCCGTTTCTTCTGTGGGGTGTATTCTTCCGCGTGACGATGGGGCTGCATGCTACGTGGATGGTCAATTCTCTAACGCACTTTTGGGGAAGCCGCCGGTTTGCAACTCGGGACGGCTCACGAAACAACTGGTTGGTGGCATTCTTGAGTTTCGGCGAGGGCTGGCACAACAATCATCACGCCCATCCGACATCAGCCCGGCATGGACTCGCCTGGTATGAGATCGACCTGAGCTGGTGGGAGATCCGATTTTTGGAGATCACAGGCTTAGCCACATCCGTGCACTGCGCCAGCCTGCCGCTCCGGCAGCGACGGGGCTGATGAATTCCCGGGCCGGGATTGCGAGCGTTCCGCAAACCAACCCGGAAAGGTTGACCAACCCCGCGCGCCTTCGTTTAGTAATCCATCCCCGGTCCACCGTGTCCCATCGGATTCATTGGCTGGCCCGAATTGCCTTCGGGGATCTCGCTGATCATCGCTTCCGTTGTCAGCATCAGCGATGCGATGGACGCCGCGTTCTGGAGAGCGGTGCGGGTCACCTTGGTAGGATCGATCACGCCGGCGGCGATCAGGTCCTCGTACTTGCCGGTCGCGGCGTTATAGCCGAAGTGCGGATCTTTGTTCTCGCGAACGTGTTCTACCACAACCGCGCCTTCCAGGCCCGCGTTGAGCACAATCTGGCGTAGCGGTTCTTCACAAGCTCGAGCGATGATGTTCAAACCGATTTGCTCGTCGCCTTCCAGTTTGTGATTCTTCAGAACTTTGGCCGCACACAGGAGCGCAACTCCGCCGCCGGCAACGATGCCCTCATCAACAGCAGCGCGCGTGGCATGCATGGCATCCTCGACGCGAGCTTTTTTCTCCTTCATTTCGGTCTCGGTGGCCGCGCCTACCTTGATAATCGCGACCCCGCCGGCCAGCTTCGCCAGGCGCTCCTGCAATTTCTCCTTGTCGTAATCGGAGGTGGTCTCGTCGATTTGCGAGCGCAGCTGCTTGATGCGGCCTTGAATTGCTTTTGAGTCGCCGGCGCCGTCAATGATCGTGGTGATTTCCTTGTCCACGGTCACGCGCTTGGCCCGGCCGAGATCCTCCAGCTTCACGCTTTCGAGCTTTACGCCGGTCTCTTCCGCCAGCGACTTGCCCGCGGTAAGGATCGCGATGTCTTCCAACAGCGACTTCCGGCGATCGCCAAAGCCTGGGGCTTTTACGGCGCAAACCGCCAGAGTCCCGCGCAGCTTGTTCACCACCAAAGTTGCCAGCGCTTCGCCTTCCACGTCTTCCGCGACAATCAACAGCGGATGGCCCGAGCGAGCGATTTGCTCCAGCAGTGGCAGAACATCCTTCATGCTGGAGATCTTCTTCTCGTGAATCAGAATGTAGGGATCCTCCAGCACCACTTCCATCCGCTCGGGGTCGGTGACGAAATACGGCGAGAGATAGCCGCGATCGAACTGCATGCCTTCCACGGTGACCAGCTCGGTCACCATGGTCTTCGATTCTTCCACGGTGATGACGCCGTCTTTGCCCACCTTCTTCATCGCGTCGGCAATAATGTTTCCGATGGTTTCATCGCTGTTGGCCGAAATGCTGCCCACCTGAGCGATCATGTCGCCCGAAACCGGCTTCGACAACTTCTGAACCGCTTCCACCGCGATCGCCACAGCTTTGTCGATGCCGCGCTTCATAGCCATCGGATTCACGCCCGAGGTTACGGCCTTGACGCCTTCTCGATAAATGATTTGCGCCAGGACGGTCGCGGTGGTGGTGCCATCGCCGGCAACGTCCGAGGTTTTCGAAGCCACTTCGCGCACCATTTGCGCGCCCATATTTTCGAGTGGGTCGGCGAGTTCAACCTCCTTGGCCACGGTCACTCCATCTTTGGTGATGGTGGGACCGCCATACTTTTTCTCCAGCACGACGTTGCGGCCTTTCGGACCCAAGGTGACCTTCACCGCATCAGCCAGTTGATTCACACCGCGCAGGATGGCCTGGCGCGAATGGTCCGCGTAGATAATTTGTTTTGCCATTTTGCTAGCTCGCTTTCTTGGCAGGCACCGGCTGCTTACTCAAGATGCCGAGGATTTCATCCTCGCGCATGATCATGCATTCCGTGCCTTCGATCGTGATCTCGCTGCCGGAGTATTTCCCGAACAAGATGCGGTCGCCGACCTGAACGTCCAGCGCCACCACCGTGCCGTCTTCCAGGCGCTTGCCCTTCCCGACGGCCAGTACTTCGCCCTCCTGGGGCTTTTCTTTCGCGGAATCGGGAATATACAGGCCGCCACGCAAGGCGTCTCCTTTTTCTTCCACTCGCTTGATTACAACGCGGTCATACAACGGACGAATTTTCATAGGTTCAGGCCTCCCGGCCCTGATTGTGTTTTTAGATTCTTCAAACAGCTCGGATCTCGCGATATTCCGGCTCCCACATGGCGTCCCCCAGCTGCTGGACGATGTCGTTGAATTTGACTCGCGCCAAACCATCCTCCCCAGCGGCCTCGGCCACGGCGACGGCAACCGTCAAGGACACGATCCGCAAATCGTCCACATGCGGCAGCAACGACGCACCGGGCAGGCGCACGGCAACCAGGCTGGATACCGCGTTGGCGGCGGCGGCAAACATGTTGTCGCTGATGCGGCGCGCGCGAGAGACGATGGCGCCCAGACACAGGCCGGGGTACAACATCGCGTTATTCACCTGGCCGATGACATACGTCACACCCCGGTAGGTGACCGGCTGGAATGGGCTGCCCGTGGCGATCAGGGCCCGGCCCTCGGTCCAGGCAATCAGATCGGCTGGCGTGGCTTCCGCCATGGGGGCTGGATTGGAAAGTGGAAATATGATGGGCCTCTCGCAATGCTTGGCCATTTCACGGATGATGGCTTCCGTGAATGCGCCCGCCACCGTCGATGCGCCGATCAGCATGGTTGGCCGCACCTGCCGCACTACTTCCGCCAGTTCGATGGTGTCGTCCGGGCCGTTGCGCTTCCAGCGCTTCACTTCCGCATGGGGACGGACGTAGGGCGCCTGATAGTCGAAGACACGCTCACCCATGTCGTCGATGAGCAGGCCGCCGGTGTCCATCAGCCAAAAGCGCGCGGTCGCGTCCTCCTGGGAGAGGCCCTCCCGCTTCATCGCGTTGCGGATCTCATTGGCAATTCCTATACCCGCCGTTCCAGCGCCAAAGATCACTACGCGCTGGTTCCGCATGGGCGCTCCGCAAACGCGCGCGGCTGAAACCACCGCCGCCAGCGTGATCGCACCCGTGCCCTGCATATCATCGTTGAACGTGCTGATCCGATTGCGATATTTCTCGAGGATCCGGCGTCCGTTGCTGGGTGAAAAGTCTTCCCATTGCAGCAGCGCATTCGGGAATAGCTTGGTCACGGTCTCGACGTAAGCATCGATGAAAGCGTCGTAGCGCTCCCCGCGGACGCGCGCATGCCGGTTTCCGACGTAATTTCGATCCTTGAGCAAACTTTCCCGGTTGGTGCCGACGTCCAGCATCACGGGAATCACGCGAGTGGGATCGATACCGCCAGCCGCGGTGTAAATCGCGAGCTTGCCGATCGAAATCTCGATACCGCCCACGCCCCAATCGCCCAGTCCCAGAATTTGTTCGGCGTCGGTGGCCAGGATTAAGTCGATATCTTCGGGTCCAACGCCCAGGTTCGCAAACGCCGCTTCGATTCCATCCAAATGATCGATGGAAAGGTAAACGCCGCGCGGCCGGCGGCACTCGTGGTGATACTGTTGCATCGCCATGCCCACCGTCAGATCGTTGACGATGGGGATCATTTCGCGCAGGTGCCCCGACAGCAAGCGGTAGAACAGCACTTCATTGCGGTCATGCAGCGCAGTCAGGTAGATATTTTTATTAAGCGCATCGGGAAGGCGCTGGTACTGAGCATAGGCTGCCTTCACCTGCTCCATCAAGGTGCTGATCACCGGCGGAAGCAGACCGGTCAACCCTAAATCTTCCCGCTCCTCCGAGGTGAAAGCCGTGCCCTTATTCAGCAACGGTGTGGTGAGCACCGCCATGCCGCGCGCCTTGGTCTTATAGCAGTCCTCGCCCTCCAAGTGGGAACCACGCATTCGGGCCTCCAATATCGGTGTGATTCGCGGTCGCATGTCGTTTTCTCTCAGCACGCCCCGGCCCGTTGTCAACGGCGCGCCGGGGAGCAAACCCGATTGGTTTCTTACTGTGCGCGTGTACGGGCGAATTTAAGAGTGAAAGCCGCGCCGAGCGCGAGCAATCCAAACAGGCCGATCAGAGGCATGGGACTTGCGGTTTTCGGAAGCTCAGCAGCCGGAGCTTCATTCGTCGCTGCCAGCGCCTCGGCGGGCGGCGCGGTCACCACCTGGGCAACCTCGACGTCTTCGCCGGTGGGTTGCACTGCCAGGACCGGCGCCTGCTTCAGTTGAACGACTACCGGCTCCTCGGCAGAGGTGATCGGCGCTGTGACTTCGGCCGGAATCTCGGCTGGCGTGTAGAGAACCGGCGAGTTGGTCACTTTGGCCAGTTCGAGCGCTCTGGTCTTCGGATAGACAAACTCTTCGCCGAAGTTTTTGCCGGGGTAGAACCAGGCCCGCAGCACATCCGGCTGGCCGGGCGGCGTCTCTCTAAAGGTCAGCACTGTCTTGCTGGTGACCTTGAGACGATAATTTGGGATCGCGAGGACGGTGGCGTAGACCACCGTTTCGTCCTGGTTGAAAATCTGGACGATGTGACGGTCGGACGGAGAGCCGAGCAGCTTGAAGACATAGGTGCCGGCAGGCAACACCGCCCAACCCTTCATGTGAACGCCCGGGGTCTCGACGGACTGGCTAAAGGTGACTACGGTCTTCTGGTTCCATTCGTCGGCTTTTACGCTCGGTGAGAAAGCTGTAGCGATGATCGCCGCACAAAGTACGGCGGGTGCTGCTTTTAAATAGTTCATTTCTTACTCCTTCTTCTGATTCAGAGATTGTGGGTGGTCCCACGCACCAAAGAGAAGCACTTGCACATCCTTAGGGGATTACTCACCATTTACGCGGCAATCCCTGGCTGCCCATGTGTGTGGAGGAACGCATTCTCGAGCCGGGGAATGACCGCATTGTGTCAGATGACCAAATGAGGTCGGAATCGCCTGATCACTCCCAGGCGCCGGGCAACCCTCCGCGTGCAGTTGCCGCAGTCCAGCCGGCGGAGAGTGACGTGCCGCTCTCTATGCGAGGTGAGACGAGATGAAACGATTTCGAATACTATCCGGACTTCGCGTTCGGGGCTGGCGGCGGGGATGACCGGGATCACGATAAACAGTACTACGCTCTTCAAGATTGTGGTTCGTTAAGCGATCAGCCGCTCACCTTCGGTACGGCGGCCGACCGTTCCACTCAATTAGCCGCGTCTTCTTCGGGCGTGTTGGACCTTTTGATGGTACGGAATTCGTAACGCTCAAACGTCGCGGCGAAATGGGACGCTCCGAGAGTTGCATCCTGGCGCAGGACTCGGCCAATCGCGACCAGCTGCAGAGGAATCCTTCCGTCGATCAGGAAAGGCCACTCAATATTCATCTCCACCAGGGCTCCCACAATGATTTGCTGCGTGGAAGCCACCAGGACTCCGCCGCTGCTCAGATTGACAGCCCTCCCCGCACCAAAGAAAGTAGAAGCAGCGGAACGAGAGTGGAAGCGAACGCTCAGCTCCAGTGGATAGCGAGATTTTTGCCGCCTCTCCGCTAGACTGGGCCCGTTAGCATCGAGCGCGGCGCGCGGTTCTCTTGGGAACGGGACGATCCTTGCGAATGAACGTAGCTGGGCTGCCATAGGTTAAGCGCAAGCTCCAACCGCTGCCAGGGATCGAATAGGCGTTATTCGGCTAGGCTTGATCTGTGCGGACCAGGACCCCAGTAAATCGACTTTGAAGATGTTGTAAAGCTGGTTCCCGTGGGCGACCTCGAAGCATTCGCTCAGGCAGGAGGGCCCGATGAGACGAAGCTCCGCACCTTCCTGCAGGAAAACAATACGTCCCTTCCCCGCATGTTCGAAATGAACAACCGCGAAGCACTTTCTGGTCCGGTACACCGCTGAGGCTTGGGCCTCGCCTCCTTCCATTTGCGCGGCAAGAGGTGAAGTTATCAAAGAAGCAACAGTGTTTATCATTTGTATCCAACTTTCCAAGGTCAGCGCGGCTCCGAAGGCGCTACGCCGTCGAGACCGCTTTTTGTGAGTGCGCGTTGGCAGATAGCACGCGGGTCACCGTTTCGATCAACTCAGTGGGCCGGAAGGGCTTGGATACGCATTCCAAGTCGCGGTAATCGCACGCGGCATCTCCGGACATAAAGAGAACCGGCAATTGTGAATCCATCCCCAGAACGCGATCTGCCAGCTCCAAGCCATTGATCTTTGGCATCACCACGTCGGTGAGAAGCAGCACAATGGCCGAGCGATGCTCCTGATAGAAACGGAGTCCCTCTTCTCCGTCCATGGCAGTGACCACCCTCCATCCGGCGGACTCCAGGAGCCGCTTTGTGAGCGTACGAATATCGCGGTTGTCGTCCACTACCAAAATCGTTCCGTTGGCTGTCGTATGTCATAGCCCCGTCTCCTTCGGCGGCATCTCAAAAGCTACAAACAGGGAGTTCATAAAGTATCGGAGATGCACCTTAGTTCAATCTGTTCAAAACTGCTCAAGTGCATGAAAATGCGGGAAGATGGGGTTTCCGTCAACGTGAGCGCTTTTGGATCAAAAGCCTGCTTGTCGATACTTTTTGAGGCTTGGCTTCATCCGCGATTAGCCGAAACCCATCAGTTCCTGAGTCGGAAGCTGGTAACGTCGACCCAGAGTCCCGCGGCTTTCAACACGAAAACCGCAACGGCGATTACAACGACGATATTCAGAATCGTCTTGATGCTGGAAGCCATCGGGATATAGCTATTGATCAGCCACAACGCCACGCCCACCACAATCAAAACAATCACCAAGTTCATTAAAGGCATTTTCAGGTACTCCTCAACTGGGAAGACGCAATCCAGTGCCCAACCCGACCGCTAGGTGAGTTTCCCTATTACCAGCAAGTCGCCCAGGCCAGGGAACGTGGGACTGACTGCTGAGCGTCGAGTGACCAAATGCGATCAATCTTGGTGTATTTTTGCGAACCAGTGCTAAAATGAGCTTGACCGCCAATCTCGGCTCTCCGCTGTTTTCGAGACTTTCTCTGGTTCACCACCCAGTCTCTTAAACCACAACGGTTTCCTGGATCGACGGGGCGAAGGAGACTCGATGCACTCCGCAGCCTCGGAGCAAGAAACCAGTAGCTGGCTGGTGAGCGATGGCCTGAAAGAGCTGGAGCTGTTGCTTCAGGCTGTTCTTTCATACCAATCCGAACCCATCCTGATCGTCAATGACGAGCGCTGTTGCCTGGATGCCAGCTCCGGCGCCGCCAAGCTGCTCGGCCTTCCCCTGCGCCGGATTATCGGCCAGCGAATTCTCGATCTTGTGGAACCAAACAAGCTTTCCTGCACGACGAAGAGCGGCGTCTTACCAGGCCGTAATGTTTTAGTGCTCAACGACGACTCGATCGATAAGAACGCGGCCGCCGATAGCAAGGATTACGCCTTCTTCTCCTTGGATACCGAAGGCCGGGTTTTGGCCTGGTACTCAGGAGCCGAGCGAATCTACGGATACAAAAGCGAAGAAATTGTCGGTCAGTTTGAAAGCTGCCTCTATCTGGACGATGACGAACTTCGCATTGACTTCCATGACCAATTGAAAAAGACAGCCGCCGAAGGTCATTCCGCAAAAGAGGGATGGCATAAGAAGAAGGATGGGTCTCGATTCTGGGCGAATGCGTTGACCACGGAGTGCAGAGACCAATGCATGAAGTTGCGGGGCTTTGCCAGGGTGGTGCGCGACTTTAGCGCGCTTCACCGAATCGACGAAACGCTACGGAACAAGCGATCCGGCCCGCGGATGCTGCCCGCCGAGTCGACGGTTGCCGGCATTGTATCCGGCGAATTCGATCGCATTATCGACGCCAACGATTCGTTTCTCAACATGCTCGGATACAGCCGGGAAGAATTGGCAGACGGTCTGCGGTGGGCGGATATTGTGGCACCAGAATATTTGCCCCAACATGAACACGCGCACGAAGAAGGCTTGCTCCATGGTGCTTGCACGCCATTCGAAGCCGAGTACATTCGCAAGGATGAGACTCGAGTGCGCGCTTTGATGGCGGGTGCTGTGCTGCCCCCGTCCGCGTTTCGGTGGATTGCTTTTGTGCAGGATCTCACCGAGCGCGAGCCCGCCGAGAAGATTGCGGACGAGCCTGGCGCCGCGCGGGAATTCGAGGAGATTGTCGGCACCAGCGCGGCGCTCAAGCGCGTGATGGGGCAGGTGGAAATCGTTGCTCCTACCGACGCCACTGTGCTGGTTCTGGGCGAAACAGGTACAGGCAAGGAGTTGGTGGCGCGTGCCATCCACAAGACCAGTGGCCGCCAGAACCGTCCCTTTGTCACGCTGAATTGCGCTGCCATCCCGACCGGACTTCTGGAGAGCGAATTGTTCGGTTACGAGCGAGGAGCATTTACCGGTGCCTTATCGCAAAAGATTGGCCGCTTTGAGAGGGCTCATCAGGGAACTTTGTTTTTGGATGAAGTGGGAGACATCCCCTTGGACCTTCAGCCCAAATTGTTGCGCGCGTTACAGGAGAAGGAGTTCGAACGATTGGGTGGTACACGCACCATCCCCATCGACGTTCGGCTCCTGGCCGCTACCAATCGCAACCTAACGCAGATGATGGGAGACAAGCTCTTCCGCAGCGATCTGTATTACCGGCTGAAGGTCTTTCCGATCACCATACCTCCGCTGCGCGAACATCGCGAGGACATCCCCGTGCTGGTCCGGCATTTCACGAAAACCTACGCGGCCAAGATGAACAAGCAGATCGACAAGATCCCGTCGGAAACGATGCAGGCGCTGGTAAATTGGCCATGGCCGGGAAACGTGCGGGAACTGGAGAATTTCATTGAAAGGTCGGTTATTCTCTCGCCTGGTTCCACTCTGCGAGCTCCATTGGCCGAGATACGAGCCGGTGCGCCGGAAGCGCCCGCGGGCGGGACGCTGGCCGAAGTGGAGCGGGATCACATCCTGCGCGTTCTCCAGGAAGCGAATGGAGTGGTGAGCGCCGCGGCCACTCGTCTTGGGTTGCCCCGGACCACGTTGAACGCCATGATGCGTAAGCTCGAGATCTCGCGCAAAGACCTTTAGCTCCACCAGCAGCTCCCTCCCAATTCCGAAGGGCCAGACACCTGCTCTTAGCAAGCGCGGAGGAGCTTCGAGCATGAACTGGGATCAAATCGGATGATTGGTTGCGGGCTGAGAAGCAATCGCAGCCGGACAATGACCTGGGCGCGCGTCTGTAGCGGTTCATCCTTTGTAGCAGTTCACCCTTTGTAGCAGTTCATCTCTTGTAGCAGTTCATCTCTTGTAGCAGTTCATCCAAGGAGGTAACCTTGAATTTATTCGAATCATCGGCCCGGCTGCCTTGTTCTTGTTTGTGGGAACCGGCGTGCAGGTGTACGCGCAGCATGAGGAACAAGGAAAGCAAGGCAAGTCTGAAGGGCAACAGGAGCGGGCGCGGCCGCAACAACGCGCACAGCCTCAGCAACGTGCGCAGCCACAGCAACGGGCGCAACAGGAACAGCGCGCTCAACAGCCGCAGCAGCATGCGCAGCCGCAGAAACGCGCCCAGTCCCATCAACCCGCCCCTCAACCCGCCCCGCAAGGCAACCGGGCCACACAGCAGAGAAGCTACTCTCCTCCTCAGCGCAGCCGGCAACAGGCACAAAACTGGCAGCAGCAGAGTAGTTGGCGGCAGGACGGCGCCTGGCAGGAGCACTCAACCTGGCAGGAGGATCGCTCGTCCAACTGGCAGAGCGATCACCGCACTTGGGCGCAGCGTGGCGGCTATGGCGGCTATTACATCCCCCAAGCTAGTTTCGGCCTCTACTTTGGAGTTGGGCACTTGTTTCGCATCGGAAGCCAACCCAGCATAGTGGGGGGCTACCCAGAGTTCCAGTACGGTGGCTATACGTTCATGATGGTGGACCCGTGGCCGGAAAACTGGGCGGCAAACTGGTATTCGGCCGATGACGTTTATGTCGGCTATAACAACGGGTATTACCTTTACAACCGCGATTATCCGGGTGAGGCGCTTGCGATCACCGTGGTGCTCTAGCAAGGGGAGGGGCCTCGGATGCACCCGGCTCCTTGCTGTTCAGCGCCTGGTTTTGGCGCTCCTGCTCTCGGCGACGTTTTCGTATGGCTACACCGTTCTGACCCACGAAGCCATCGTGGATTCCTTGTGGGACACATCCATGCGGAAGCTGCTGCTGGAAAGATTTCCTGGCGCAACGGCGGAGGAATTGGAGCAAGCGCACGCCTATGCTTACGGCGGCTGCATTATCCAGGACATGGGATATTATCCCTTCAGCAGCCGGTTCTTCAGCGATCTCACGCATTACGTCCGTAGCGGGGATTTCATAACGGCGCTGATTCGCGACTCGCAGGATCTTAACGAATACGCGTTCGCGCTGGGCGCTCTGGAGCATTATGCCGCCGACACGGAGGGGCACCGCATCGCCACCAACCGCGCCGTGCCGATGCTGTATCCCGAGCTGCGGAGGAAATTCGGAGCTGACGTCACCTATTGGGATAATCCGGTGGCGCATATCCGTACCGAGTTCGGCTTCGACGTCCTGCAAGTGGCGTCCGGGCGATACGCAACGGATCAGTATCGCAGCTTCATTGGTTTCGAGGTGGCCCGGCCGCTACTGGAGCGCGCTTTCCTGGATACTTACGGCCTCGAAATGAAGGACATCTTCGGGAACCTGACTCTTGCGCTCGGCTCCTATCGATATAGCATCGGATCCATTGTTCCGGGCATGACCCGAGTGGCCTGGAACCTGAAGAAGACCGAACTTCAGAAAGAGATTCCCGGCATCACGCGCAAGAAGTTTCTCTATAATCTCTCCCGATCGAGCTATGAAAAGAAATGGGGAACGGAGTACCGCAGGCCAGGCTTCGGCACCAGGTTACTGACGTTGCTGGTCGAGATCATTCCCAAGGTCGGTCCATTCAAGGCGCCGAAGGTCCGGATGCCCACTCCGGAAGTGGAAAAGATGTTCATGGCCAGTTTCAACGCGAGCGTGGCGAGTTGCCGGACGTTGCTTGCGAGCGTGGGCGCGGGCCAGTCGGACCTGCCGAACGAGAATATCGACATCGGCGAACCGCCGCACGCCGGCAAGTACAAAGGAGCCGACGAAGCCTATGCGAAGCTGGTGGGAAAGCTGGCGGAAAAGCAGTTTGCCGGGATCTCTCCGGACCTTCGTGAGAATATCCTGGTCTTCTATAAAGGCGGGAACCCATCCCTTCCTGCCAAGCCCACGGAGCAGGAAAGAGCCCAATCGGCGAAGCTGCTGGATCAGCTCGATCGGCTGAAAGCACTGCCTGAGACTCTGCCTGTGGCACAACTGCCCTGATCGGACCAGTCATCAACTCACAATTCACCAAAGGCTCGACGTTCACAGTTCACAAGAAAGGAAGAGACGATGCTGATACTCATCATCATTTTGTTATTGCTGTTTGGCGGCGGTGGAGGATAATACGGCCATAGCCGCTGGGGTCCCGGAGGCGGCGCTGGCATTGGATTGGGGACCGTAGTTGTGATTCTTCTCATAGCCTATCTGCTCGGCATATTCCGCTAACGTCGCACGGCCGTGTGAGCCAGAATCTGGCCCACGGCCGGCGCAATATCTAGGCGATCCTGCGCCCATGAATCAGGCGGACCACCATGACCGCCAACGCAACGAATAGCAAAATGTGAATAAGCCCACCGAACGTATACGCAGTTGCCAGCCCGAGTGCCCAGAGCGCCAACAGGATAATGCAAATTGTCCAAAGCATATTCTGTACTCCTTCGCTTCCTACAAGCAATAACCGCTCCAAACGGAATCTGCCAGTCTAGCCTCCAACAAATAGGCCACCGTCTAACTCCACGGCCTTCCCGGCAGAATGGTTGACCACGCTTGGTCAACTGACCGGATATGGTTACTCTCACCACAATTCGCAGGGCACCCCCGCCGGAGTGGAAGCGAACAACTGCAACGGATGGGTGCCAGGGCTCCGTTCGGTACCTCCCGTGCACGTCTCAGCGCGTCGCTAAAAGGATCGAGGTTCAGAAAGATGAAGTTTGCAAGCTTATTCCTGACGGTGTGCGGATTCGCGCTAGGGCCGGCCGCTTTGGCCCAATCGCCAACGGCTCCCAATCCAACTCAACAATCCGTTGAAAACGGAGCTACACCGATCTATCGCATCACCGTAGTGGCAAGGACTACGAAAGCCATCAACTACAATCACCGCAGCGGATCCACCAGGATCGGTTTCCGGGGAACAGCGCTGATGCCCGAGGCTCGCGGCGAAGCAAAGGTGCAGAGCGAACAAGGCGTCATTAAGATCGACGCGGAAATGGGAAAGCTTGGGCCGGCCACGCAGTTTGGCCAGGAGTATTTGACCTACGTGATGTGGGCCATCACACCCGAAGGCCGTGCAACGAATGTCGGCGAAGTGCTCCTCAATAAGAGCGGTAAGACGAAACTGGACGCAACCACCGAGTTGCAGTCCTTCGGTTTGATCGTGACCGCCGAACCGTATTTCGCCGTCACACAACCGAGTGACGTAGTGGTGATGGAGAATTTCGTCAGGAAAGACACCATCGGGACCATCGAAGAAGTTGATGCGAAATACGAACTGCTGCAGCGAGGGCAATACGTGCTGAACGTGAAGCCAGGCGATATTCAGCCGAGAGAGCTTAATCCGAAAGTGCCTTTGGAACTCTACGAGGCACGCAACGCGGTGCAGATCGCGCGCTGGACGGGCGCCGAGCAGTACGCCCGAGACACGTATCAAAAAGCTGTGGTGGGTCTTGAGAACGCCGAGGGTTATTTGATAGGTAAGGCCGGCAGGAAGCCGATCGGCACGGTGGCGCGCGAAGCCGTCCAGATGGCGGAGGACGCCCGGATCATCACCGTGAAGAAGATCGAAGAACAGCAATTAGCCACTGAGCGCAGAGTGACAGCCGAGCGTCAAGCACGCGCCGAGGGCGACACCGCGGCCGCGCTTTCGGAAGCGGACCGGGTCACGCATGAAGCACAAGAAGCACAACTCAACGCGGCGGAAACCGCCGCGCGTCTGAAGCGGGAAAACGACGCGCAAACCGCCGCGGCCCAGACCGAAGTGGATCGTTTGAAGCAACAGAACGAAGCTCAAACACAGGCCGCGCAAACTGAAGCGGACCGTTTAAAACACGTGAACGAAGCGCAGCTTACGGCGGCCAACGCCGAAACGGATCGCCTCAAACAGGAAAACGACGCTCAGAGAGTCGCCGCTCAGGCCGACCTGGAACGTGCCGCTAAAGAAAAGGCCCAAGCCGAAGCCGAGAAGACTCAACTGCGCGCTCAACTCCTGCTGCAATTCAACACCATCCTCGAAACTCGGGATACCGCGCGCGGCCTGATCGTCAATATGTCGGACGTGCTGTTCGACACAGCCAAGCATACGCTTCGGCCGGCAGCTCGCGAGAAACTTGCGAAAGTAGCCGGAATCATCGCGGGGCATCCGGGGTTGAGGCTGGCCGTGGAAGGTTATACCGACAGCGTCGGCAGCGACGACTACAATCAGAAGCTCTCCGAAGATCGCGGTGCGGCAGTGCGTGATTACCTGACCAAAGAGGGCGTGGCCGGTACGTCGGTGACTTCAAAAGGCTTCGGAAAAGCCGAGCCGGTAGCGTCCAATGGTACGGCCGCCGGGCGCCAGCAGAATCGCCGGGTGGAACTGGTTGTTTCCGGCGAAATTATCGGCGAGGAAATCGGCCAGCCTGTGGCGGTCCGATGATTGTGGCAAAACTTGCCGTCGCTCAGGCGGCGGAGATCAACCAGCCGGGCGAGTGGTTGCAAGCCATTCATAGCAGCAGGTTGCAAATGGCTTCATCCTCTTCGCTAACTACAAACGCTATCACTGGCAAGCGGACGGCCCGCTGTTCCGCGATCTCCATCTGCTTTTTTGTGAGCTCGCAAATTCCGTTTTGGCGACCGCGATGGTGACGGAAGCCCGTGACAATTGGGCGCCGCTGACCCAGGAAATGCGGGAGGGCGCCATGGTGCAGAACGCTGAACTCCTAAAGGATGGAATCCAATGGAATCGAGAATGACGGCTCTCTGTCAAGTGATGCCGGTCGACTGGCTTGAGGCTATCTCCCAGGTGCGGTACAGGCAGGTGTGCTACAGGCAGCTGCGATACAGGCAGGCCTGGTCGCTGTTGGGACTCTTGTTGACACCCGTCGCGGCCATGGCCGGCGCGTTAGCCGCATGGCGGTTCGGCGTGGATAGCGGCTGGACCAGCGCCTTCTTTATCCCCGTCGGGTTTCTGTCGCATTGGCAGGTCTGGGGTGCGTTTGCCGTAAGCGCGGAAGTCTGCGCTTACAACCTCAGGCGCGGCGTGGCGGCCCGCGTGCGGGCGACATCGTGAAGACCGAGCAAAGGCGGTTGTCGTGGCGATTCATCTTTTCTATCGCGCTCATTGCCGCAACCGTCGCAGTGGCAACGCTGGCCGCTCGATGGACGGGGCCGATCGGCTGACGAAGGGAACCGCATGCTAATCCGGGTCGGCTACGAATTGATCTTTCAGTGCCCGCAAGAGACGCCGATGATCCTGATGGTCAACGTACATTACTCGCGCGCCTTGGACACCGTCCGTCCCGATCTTCTCAGCACTGATCCTCCCACGCGAGTCACGGCGTATCGCGACGGCTTCGGAAACTGGTGCAGCCGAATTGTGGCGCCCATCGGGAGGATTCGTCTGAAGGGCATCGGGGTGGTCAGGGACTCGGCTAAGCCCGATGTGTCGGCGCCGTACGCACAGCAGCACGCCCTACAAGACCTGCCCGAAGATATGCTGGTCTTTCTGTTGGGTAGCCGGTATTGCGAGACCGATCTGCTATCGGAAGCAGCCTGGTCGCGATTCGGACAGTCGACTCCGGGATGGTCGCGGGTCCAGGCCATCTGCGATTTTGTCCACAACCATATCTCCTTCAACTATCAGAATGCGCGTTCCACGCGAACCGCCTGGGAGGCGTTTAACGAGCGCACGGGAGTCTGCCGGGATTATGCGCATTTGGCCATCGCCCTTTGCCGCTGCATGAACATTCCCGCGCGCTATTGCACCGGTTACCTGGGCGACATCGGGATGCCGCCGCCCTATGGCGTGATGGACTTTGCGGCGTGGTTTGAAGTTTACCTGGATGGCGGCTGGCACACCTTCGACGCTCGCAATAACGTGCCGCGAATTGGACGGGTGCTCATCGCACGAGGCCGCGATGCCGCCGACGTCGCCATCGCCACCACCTTCGGCCCAAATACTCTGGAAAGCTTTCAAGTCTGGACGGACGAAATTGCGGAAAGCGTGCCACAGCTTCGCTAATCCTCGAAGCCAACCTTTGAAATGCGCCTCCTCACCGTCCGCCATATCACGGCTTATCGGTACTCGGAACCTATCGAGTTGGGCGAACATCGCATGATGTTCCGGCCCAGGGAAAGTCACGACCTGAGGCTCCTCAAGGCGCGACTCGAAATCACGCCCAAGCCCGCGCATCTGCGCTTCCTCCACGACGTGTTCGATAACTCCGTCGGCGTCGCTACATTTGAAGGCTGCACGGCCGAGCTGCGTTTTGAAAGCATCGTTACGCTGGAGCATTTTGAAACCGCGCTGCCCGATTATCCCCTGGAGAAATTCGCGGAGCGATATCCGTTCAGCTACTCCGATGAAGAGCTTCCCAACCTGAGCCGCGCGCTGGTGCACCACTATCCGAGCGAAGAGCGTGCAGCACTGGGTGAAACAGTTTCTGGAACCATCCGGGAGCACCGGAACCATGAGCCTGCTGCGGCGGATGACTCTCGCCATCAAACAAGATTTCGTTTACACCAGACGCAGCGAGAAGGGTGTTCAGAACCCCACTGTAACGCTCGAAACTCGCCGCGGCAGTTGCCGGGATTTCGCCGTGCTTATGATGGAAGCAGCACGTTCCCTCGGTTTAGCCGCTCGATTCGTCAGCGGTTACATCTTCATTCCCGGCGCGGATGACACGGGCACGACCTCAGGCGGCGCTACGCACGCCTGGATGCAGGTTTATCTGCCGGGCGCCGGGTGGATCGATTTCGATCCTACCAATAGCATCATCGGTAATCGCAATCTGATCCGGGTCGCCGTTGCCTGGGATCACAAACAGGTTCTTCCGCTATGGGGCACCTTCATCGGAAAGGCTTCGTCCTTCCTGGGTATGGATGTCACGGTGAGCGTGACCGAAGACGCTTCGGACGACTACGAGAACGGGGAGCCGGTAGGCAAAGGAATATCTGATGCAACAAACTTCTAAAGTTCGAAAAATCGCTTTCGTTGGCGATCACTTGCCGCGCAAATGCGGCATCGCCACCTTTACAACCGACCTGCTCGCCGCCGTTCAGACCGCGCATCCTCAAAGTGACTGTTTCGCGGTATCGGTGAACGACATCAAGGGCGGCTACGAATACCCGGAGGTGGTTCACTTTGAGATTGAGGAACAGGACTTGTCGTCCTATATCCGGGCAGCGGATTTCCTCAACATCAGCAACGTGGACATGGTCTGCCTGCAGCACGAGTTCGGCATTTTCGGCGGACCCGCCGGCAGCCACATCCTGGCATTCCTGCGCGAATTGAGAATGCCGGTGGTCACGACGCTGCATACCGTTTTGCGCGAACCGAGAGCGGACCAGCGGCGCGTCATGCAGGAGTTAATCTCGCTCTCCACGCGCCTGGTGGTCATGACCGAGCGCGGGCGGCAGATGCTGCAGGACGTCTATCACGCGCCGCCGGCCAAGATCGATCTCATCGCGCACGGCATTCCCGACGTGGGGTTCGTCGATCCCACTTACTTCAAGGATCAGTTCGGCGTGGAAGGCAAGGTGGTGCTGCTCACCTTCGGCCTGCTTTCGCCGAACAAAGGCATCGAGTATGTCCTCAACGCCCTGCCCGAGATCGTGGCCGAGTTTCCCGAAGTTGTTTACATCGTCCTGGGCGCCACGCATCCCAACGAATTGCGCGAGCATGGCGAAGCCTACCGGGTGAGCCTGGAAATGCTTGCCAAGAAGAACAAGGTGGAGAAGAACGTCATCTTCTATAACGATTTCGTGGAGCTTGAGAACCTCAAGGAGTTTATCGGAGCCGCCGACCTCTACATTACGCCTTACCTGAACGAAGCGCAGATCACCTCCGGCACGCTGGCCTACACGTTTGGCGCGGGCAAGGCAGTGGTTTCGACGCCCTACTGGCACGCGGCGGAACTTTTGGCGGAGGATCGCGGCGTACTGGTTCCGTTCGCCAATGCCCCAGCCATCGCGCGGGAAGTGATTGGCTTGCTGCGGGACGACACGCGCCGGCATGCCATGCGTAAGAACGCCTATCGGATGGGGCGCGAGATGATCTGGAGCAACGTCGCACAACTCTACATGCGTTCCTTTGAGTTGTCGCGCCTCCAGGGCGCTGCGCTTTCTCGAAAGTCGCTGGTCACCAAGACGCTGGACCAAAGGCCGCGGGAGTTGCCGGAGTTGAAGCTGGATCATCTTTCGCGGATGACGGACTCCACGGGCGTGTTCCAACACGCCATCTTCGGAGTGCCGAATTTCTCCGAGGGCTATTGCACCGACGATAATGCGCGCGCGTTCATTCTGGCGGTTTTGCTGGACGAATTAGGAGAAGAGCCCGACCGGCTGCGGGCGATGTCCACTACCTGCGCTGCATTTCTTCATCACGCCTTCGACACCCAAACCAAGCGTTTCCACAATCACATGAGTTTTGACCGGCGATGGCTTGACGCGCAGGGATCGGAAGACTGCCAGGGCCGCGCGCTTTGGGCCCTGGGCGTAGGCGTGGGGCGGTCGCCATTCCGCAGCTTCCAGATGATGGCCGGACAGTTGTTCGCCCAGGCATTGCCGGCGTTAACCGAGTTCACCTCGCCCAGAGCCTGGGCCTTCGGCTTGATCGGCATCCACGAATACCTAGGACGATTGAGCGGCGACAGCTTCGTCAATCAGACCCGTGACAAACTCACCTGCCGGCTCATGGAGCTGCTCGGAAAGAACGCCAAGCCCGAATGGTGCTGGTTTGAAGAAGAGCTGTCCTATGACAATGCGAAACTTTCGCAGGCTTTGATACTGAGCGGACACGCCACCGGCAATACAGCTGGTATTCGAGCGAGGCCTGCACACCTTACGCTGGCTGAACGATCTGCAAATTTCCGAGAAAGGGCATTTCCGGCCCATCGGCAGCAATGGTTTCTATCGTCGCGGCGGAGTGCGTGCGAATTTTGACCAGCAGCCTATCGAAGCGCAAGCCATGGTTTCCGCCTGCCTGGAAGCGTATCGCGCGACATCCGACGTGTGGTGGTACGAACAGGCCCAACGCGCCTTCGACTGGTTTCTAGGCTGGAACGATCTCGGCCTGGAGCTCTATTCTCCTGAAAGCGGCGGTTGCGGCGACGGCCTGCACGTGGATCGTGTCAACGGGAATCAAGGCGCGGAATCCACGCTGGCTTTCCTGCTTTCGTTGGCCGAGATGCGCTTAGCCCAGAACATGGTGACTAGCTTCAAGGAACCGATTGCCGTCGGGGCGTGATGGAAGTTCGATCACATTCACGTTCGCCGCACGAGCACAATTATCGAGCCCGACTTAGCGCGCGTGCTCTTACGGCCCTTCACTCCGGGCGATTCACGACGAGTGGCCCGGATCATCGAACGGATCATGTCGGTTCCCGAAGACCAGGTCGCGGTCCTTCTCGCGGAAGTTTCCATCGAGTTCTCCGAGCGGCACCAGCATATCCGCAAGCTCTTTCTGGAACGCTTTCGAACAAGTCCGCGAGATGCTGGCCCCTGGTCAGGAACTCTCCGAACCGAGGCGGCTGTTGATCGGCTCCTATTTTCTGGCGGAATATTCGTTGGAAGCCGCTGCGCTGTTCAATCCCTCCATCGTCCCGCACCCCGATCAAACGGGCCTGCCAGTGGGCGCTTTGCGATTCATTCTCAGCCTGCGCGCTACTGGCGAAGGGCATATTTCTTCCATCACTTTTCGAACCGGAATTATCCATCCCGATCATCGGATCGAAGTGTGCAAACCCAGCGGCTTCCTGACTGAGCCGCGCCAGATCCCAAACCCCGTGTACGAAAAGGGACTGTTCGAGCGGAAACTTGTGGAACTGGGATTGACCGGCGAAATCACTCAACGGGTGATGAACAAGGTAGGCGAGTCGTTCACGCTGGAAGAGCTTCGCGCCAGTCTCCAGACCGAGCAGTTCCGGTTGCCGGATGGAATGGGGCGGGAAGATCAAAACGCAGCTCAAGGAATCTGGATGCTGGCCCGCTCCAACTACGAGGTTCAGTTCCAGCCGGAAGAAGAGTTGTCGGAACGCATCATCTTCCCAGCCACGCCCTCCCAACGCAATGGCATCGAGGATGCGCGGTTCGTCCATTTTCAGAACGAGGACGGCACCTATAGGTATTACGCGACCTTCACCGCCTACGACGGCAGACTCGTGATGCCGGAACTAGTCGAGACTTCGAATTTCCTGCTCTTCCGATTCATCACGCTGAATGGCCCAGCCGCCCAAAACAAAGGCATGGCGCTGTTCCCGCGAAAGATCAACGGCCTCTACGCCATGCTCTCGCGCCAGGACAACGAAAACATCTATCTGATGTTTTCCGACAATGTGCACTTTTGGAATAAACGCCAGGTGCTCCTCAAGCCTGAATTTCCGTGGGAGCTGGTGCAACTCGGGAACTGCGGATCGCCCATCGAAACTGACGCCGGCTGGCTGGTGCTGAGCCACGGTGTCGGCCCCATGCGCAAGTACTGTATCGGCGCGTTTTTGTTGGATCGCGATGATCCGGGCAAAGTGATTGGGCGCCTGCGTGAGCCACTGCTGAAGCCCAACGAAAACGAGCGGGAAGGCTACGTTCCGAACGTCGTTTATACTTGCGGTGCGCTGGTTCACCATGGCGTGTTGATCATCCCCTACGGCCTGGCCGATCATGCCACCGGTTTCGCAACGGTTGCGCTGGATGAGGTGCTGGCGGCCATGCAATCTCAATGACCGGTAAGCGCGTAGCTATTCTGTCGCCGGTAGCGTGGCGAACTCCTCCCCGGCAATACGGCGCCTGGGAGACCGTTGCAAGTAACATCACCGAAGGTCTCGCGGCCCGTGGCTGGGACGTCACTCTGTTCGCTACCAAGGATTCCGTAACGCAGGGCCGCTTGCACGCTGTCATCGACCAGGGCTATGAAGAGGATCGTAACGTCGATCCCAAGGTCGCGGAATATCTTCACATCTCAGAAGCTTTCGAGCACGCCGCCGAATTCGACCTGATCCATAGCCATTACGACTTCATGGCGCTGACCTACAGCCGCCTCGTGAAGACGCCGGTCCTCACGACCATCCACGGATTCTCGTCGCCCAAAATCATGCCGGTCTATCAAAAATATCGTGACGGATATTTTGTTTCGATCAGCGATTCCGATCGTGCGCCGGGATTGAACTACCTGGCCACCGTGTACAACGGCATCGACCTTTCGTTGTATCCGTTTCAGGAAACACCCGGCGAAGAGCTGATCTTCCTAGGGCGAATTCATCCCGACAAAGGCGTCCATCTGGCCATTGCGGTTGCCCGGCTGAGCGGCCTGCCATTGCTCATCGCGGGAATCATTCAGGATAAGGAGTATTTTGAGAAGCAGGTAGAACCCTATCTAGACAATCGCGAGATCCGCTATATCGGGCCAGTGGACGTGGCGGGTAAGAACCAATTGTTCGCGAAGGCCCGGGCGTTATTACATCTGAACACCATCCCGGAACGATTTGGACTGGTACTGGCGGAAGCCAATGCTGCTGGCGTGCCTGTCATTGCCATGGATCTGGGTTCTTGCCGAGAAGTGATCGAAGACGGAAAGACGGGATTTCTCGTCCATGGTGTGAACGAAGCCGTAGAGGCATTGAAACGCGTTCACATCATCGATCGCGCGGTGTGCCGCGGGCGTGTCGAGCAGCGCTTTTCCATCGAAACAATGGTGGTAGGCGTATGAGCGAGTCTACTGCACGATCTTCGATCTCGAGGCGAAAGGGCGGGGGTAATGAGAGATATCGTCAGGCGATACGGCCAGAATCCGATCCTCACTAAAGCACAGATTCCATACCCGGTGGAAACCGTTCACAACGCCGCGGTGGTTAAGGTTCACGACAAATACATCATGCTGTTCCGATCCCATCTCCGTACCGGGCGGTCCATCCTGGGCTTGGCGCGGAGTCATGATGGGTTTCGCTTCACCGCCGATCCGGCACCTTTTTTGTTACCCGAGCGAGATGGGCCTTTCGCAGCTTATGAAGAGTTCGGCGTCGAAGACCCGCGTATAACGGAAATTGACGGCGAATACCTGATCACTTATAGCGCCTACTCTCGGAACGGAGTGCGGATCGCGCTGGCCAGGACGAAGGACTTTAGCCATCTGGAAAAGGTGTGTCTAATCACGGAAGCAGACTATCGGAACGTAGTGATCTTTCCGGAAAAGTTTGACGGCCTCTATGCCCGGCTGGATCGGCCGCATTCGGAGATCGCGCCCTGGTCGATCTGGATTTCTTATTCACCCGACTTACGTTTTTGGGGCGAATCCCAGCTGATTATGAGGCCAGTACCCTATCACTGGGACGAAATGAAGATCGGCCCCGGCGCCCCTCCCATCAAAACAGACCAGGGCTGGCTCTCCATCTATCATGGAGTCTTTCAAACCATGGATGGTTCGATTTATCGGTTGGGTGTTGCCCTTCACGATCTGCACGATCCGGCCAAGATCATCGGCGTAGGGGACTCGTGGATTCTGCAACCGGAAGATCCGTGGGAGGTCACCGGATACGTTCACAACGTCGTATTTACCTGCGGCGCAGTCGCGGAACCGGATGGAACGGTGAAGATTTATTGGGGCGGTGCGGACTCCGTCATGTGTGCCGGAGAAGCCAAAATCGCTGATCTGGTCGGGTTGTGCCTGGAGCATGGCAGACCGGCAAAGTAGGCAGCGGCCACATACGGTCAACTAACCAAATAAGGGCACCGCCGCTTGCCGGGATAAGCTATTCCCAGCAACGCGGCGGTCAGACGGGATATCAGTCGCGACGTGCCGACTCCCGATTTACGGCTCCCTCAAACTTTCCGGCAGCTGCCGGAGTTTTGAAATCGCCCGTCAGAATTTCACGATTCGTTGTGTGGTGGCGGTAAAGTTCCCGGTTGGTGTCTTTGTCCGGCCGAAGCGTTGCGCCTGTCAGCGAAATGCCCGCAAACAATCCGTGCGTACGGGAATAGGACAGGATCTCCGCTTGCAGTTCCACCTCTGTCTGAGCAGTAGCGGCGCGGCCAATCGGACCGGCTGCAACCGTTGCATCTCCACCCAGCGTGAACTTATCGGATAACAGATGCTTCATCCCGCCGTCGTTCATCACAAGCATCACAACATCTGTATCCGAAGCACCAATCTGAAACCCGAAACTACCGCCTTCCGAACGCATTGCGGCCGGTGCGCTCCAGCCTGCACCGCTATGCCTTCGGCACACCGCAAACCCGCGGCCGTACGCGGCGCCAAAGATAAATCCAGCTTTCTTCATGCCAGGGATCACGATGACGCAATGCGCCTTATCGATCAGATCTTGGGGGATACCATTGTCGGCGGCCCGCATCATATCAGTCAGCGTGTCAGCCGAAGCATCCAGCCTGTCGTCGACCTTGATTGCTCTGTCCGCTCCAAACGCGGCGGCGCTCATAGACCCGGCAATTGCCAGAGCCGGCGGTTCGATTCCGTCCCTGGCCACCACACCCTAACCTCCGCTAGTATCATAACCTTGGGTCCAAATCAGGGTCTTCCATGTCCGAACTCCAGTCTCTGTCTCCCGAGCTTCTGCTTCACATCGCCAGCACGCTCCAGATCTCTCTGAAGTCCCTCGTCGCCACGATCGAGCTTTTGGACGAAGGCGCTACCGTTCCGTTCATCGCTCGCTACCGCAAGGAGGCAACCGGGAACCTCGACGAGGTCCAGATCCGCGCCATCGAAGAAAAGCTCCTCTATTTCCGCGAGCTGGTGTCCCGTAAAGAGACCATCCTCGCTTCGATTCAGGAACAAGGCAAGCTGACCGACGAGTTGAAGGCGCGCATCAATCGAGCACTGGACAAGAGCGAGTTGGAAGATCTTTACCTCCCATACAAGCCCAAACGCCGCACCAAAGCGATGATCGCGCGCGAAAAGGGTCTGGAGCCGCTCGCGGACTATCTCTGGAATCAAGAGGCGACGGGTACGCCGCTCGAAACATTCGCCGCTTCTTTTGTCGACGTCGAAAAAGGCGTCGCGAGCGTAGAGGATGCGCTCGAAGGGGCACGCCACATCGTTGCCGAAACCATCAGCGACAACGCCGACATTCGCAAGCTGTTGCGCCACGCCATGTTTGAGGAAGGCGTCATCGTCAGCAAGAAAACGGCGGACGCCGTGGACGAACAGCAGAAGTTCAAGATGTATTACGACTACCGCGAACCGGTGAAGCAGATTCCCTCTCATCGCATGCTCGCCATTCGGCGCGGCGAGAGCGAAAACATCATCTACTTCTTCATCGAACTCGATCCCCAACGCCCCCTCGGCCTCATCCACGGCAAGATCCACAAGAGCCCCGGCGACTGGACACCCCAGTTAAACCTGGCGGCGGAAGACGCCTGGAAGCGTCTGCTCAACAGTTCCATCACTTCCGAGGTCCGCCTGGAACTGAAGCAGCGCGCCGATGCCGACGCCATCCAGGTTTTTCGCGAGAATCTCCAGAACCTGTTGCTGGCCCCTCCGGCGGGCCAACTTGCCGTCATCGGACTCGACCCCGGCATCCGCACCGGCTGCAAGATCGCCGTGGTGGACGACACCGGCAAGTTTCTCGCTCACGATGTGATCTATCCGTTTCAGCCTAAGAACGACATCGCCGGCGCCGAACGTACGCTGAAATCCTTGATCGAGAAATACGCCGTCCGGGCGATCGCGATCGGCAACGGAACTGCTTCGCGCGAGACCGACGCTTTCGTCCGCGACCTCCTGAGGAAGGAAGGCCTCTCGTCGATCTTCTGCGTGATGGTGAATGAGTCTGGCGCCTCCATTTATTCGGCCTCCGAAATCGCGCGCCAGGAGTTTCCGGATCTCGACTTAACCGTCCGCGGCGCCATCTCCATCGCGCGCCGCTTGCAGGACCCACTGGCGGAACTGGTCAAACTGGACCCCAAGTCCATCGGCGTGGGCCAGTATCAGCACGACGTCGATCAGAATCACCTGCACAAATCGCTTGAGACGGTGATCGAAAGCTGCGTCAACCGCGTCGGCGTGGACCTGAACACCGCTTCCTGGGCGCTGCTGCGCTACGTCGCCGGCATTAACGAACGCACCGCCCAGAAAATCGTCGAGTTCCGCAATGAACATGGCCGTTTCCGCTCGCGCGTCCAATTAACTGCCGTACCCGGCATCGGCCCCAAGACCTTCGAGCAGGCCGCCGGCTTCCTGCGCATCCGCCACGGCGATCAACCCGCTCGACATCACCGCCGTTCATCCCGAGTCCTACCCCGTGGTCGAGCAAATCGCCAATGGATTGAAGCGTTCCAATCGAGCAGCTCATCGCGCAGCCTGCGCTATTGGAAAAGGTCGACAAGAGCGGCCTCACCGCCGGCGTTTACACCCTGAACGACATTCTGGAGGAACTCCGCAAGCCCGGCCGCGACCCGCGCGACAAGTTTCTCGCGCCCAGCTTTAAGGACAACGTGAAGGAGATCGCGGATCTGCAGGCGGGAATGACGCTGGAAGGCATCGTCACCAACGTGACCAAGTTCGGAGCCTTCGTCGACGTTGGCGTTCATCAGGATGGATTGGTGCATATCAGCGAACTATCGGACCGCTACATCAAGGAACCGAGCGATGTCGTTAAGGTGGGCCAGATCGTGAAGGTGCATGTGCTCAGCGCAGATCCGAAAACCAAGCGCATCGCGCTGTCGATGAAGACGCCGGGTTCGAAACCTGCCCAGGGTGGCGCGCCGCAGCCGAGGAAGCCCCCTCCTGCCCCGAAGCCTCAGAGCATGGACGATAAATTGGCCGCGCTGGCCGATCGCTGGAAGAAACGATGAGGCAAAACGGAACTGGGTTAAGTAAGCGCACCCGCGAGCTAAGTTTTCGGTTGGCCGCATAAGCCCCAGGCTTCCGTTGTAGCCTGAGGCTACCGGTATGCAAACCATCATCGAACCTTTCCGCATTAAGAGCGTCGAGCCCCTCCGGCACACCACACTGGAGCAGCGAGAAGGCTTTCTTCGCGAAGCTGGATACAACCTGTTCGGTATCCGTGCCCGCAACATCCTCATTGATCTGCTCACGGATTCCGGTACCAGCGCCATGTCCACCGAACAATGGGCGTCGCTGATGCGCGGCGATGAGTCGTATGCCGGCAGCGAGAGTTTCTATCGCCTGCGCCGTGTGGCCGATGACCTGACCGGCTTCCGGCACATGCTTCCCACCCACCAGGGGCGCGCCGCGGAGCGCATCCTCTTTACCGTGCTCTGCAAGCCGGGTCACGTCGTGCCATCGAATACCCACTTTGACACCACGCGGGCCAATATTGAGTTCACCGGCGCGAAGGCCGTCGACCTGCCCATTCCCGAGGCCGCCGACACACAACTCCGGATCGACTTCAAAGGCAACATGGATGTGATGGCGCTCGAGGCCTTGTTTGCCCGCGAAGGCGCCGCGCGCATTCCACTGGTGATGCTCACCGTCACCAATAACTCCGGCGGCGGGCAGCCGGTTTCGATGGCGAACATCGAGGCAGTAAGCCGCCTGAGCCGAAGTCATGGGGTCCCGTTCTATCTTGACGCCTGCCGCTTCGCCGAAAACGCATGGTTCATCCGCGAACGCGAGCGCGGGTACGCCGATTGGCCTCCCAAACAGATTGCGCAGAAGATGTTTTCCTTCGCCGATGGCTGCACGTTCTCCGCGAAGAAAGATGCTTTCGCCAATATTGGCGGATTCCTTTCCACCAATGACGACCGTCTCGCTCAGCTCGAAAACAACCTGCTGATTCTCACTGAGGGCTTCCCCACCTACGGCGGCCTGGCAGGCCGCGATCTCGACGCCATTGCAACCGGCCTCGAAGAAGTGCTGGAGCCGGACTACTTGAGCTACCGTATCGCGTCCACCGGCTACTTGGGCCGCCATATCGCCGACCACGGCGTGCCCATCGTCGAGCCGCCAGGCGGTCACGCCATCTATATCGACGCGGGCCGCATGCTCCCGCATATCCCGCCGTCGCAGTTTCCCGGGCAGGCGTTGGCCGTCGAGTTGTACCGGCACGCCGGCATTCGGAGTGTGGAGATCGGCTCACTCATGTTCGGCGCCGCGGCCCAACATGAACTGCTGCGATTGGCCATCCCACGCCGCGTGTACACCCAGAGCCACATCGATTACGTGGTAGAGGCCATTCTCGAAGTGAATGCACGGAAAGGCGCCATCCGCGGCCTCGAGATTGTCGAAGAGCCGCCCTTCTTGCGGCACTTCACCGCGAGGCTGAGACCGGTCACCGCGGGTGTCAACCAATGATTTGGGAATCAGGATGTGCGGACGTTTCTCGATGCCATCGCGTTCAACTGGCTGATCGCCGGAACCGACAGTCACGCGAAAAACCACGCTCTGCTCCTCGGCGGACAGGGTTTGGGCGCGTGATCCGGCTGGAATCGGTAAACTGGGTATCGCTCCGGAGTGCTGTCCGTCACTCCTGGCGGTATGGAACGGGAACGAAGCGCAAATCTTGCGAGGAGTCAGAGACGTGATCCGAATGCCCAAGAAGGTACCTTGCTTTCTAGTCGCTGCCGTGGCGATGCTGTTGACCACGGCCGTGACGGTCAGCGCACAGTGGGACCCCTATCCATGGAAGAGAGTGCCCCGTACCGCCGACGGAAAGGTCGATTTAAGAGCGCCGACGCAGCGCACGCCGTACGGCAAACCCGATCTATCCGGCTTCTGGATGCCGGAAGATCCCGTCAAAAATTTGCTCAACTTGGCCGCCGATCTAAAGCCGGACGAGGTGCCGCTTACGCCGTGGGGGCGGGGCGTCCTGAATGAGCGCATCGCAAACAACGGGAAGGACCACCCCGGCGTTTCCTGTCTGCCGTCCGGGATTCCGGAAAAGGACAACATCCCCGATGGCCTTAAGCTGGTGCAGACTGAAGATCTGGTGCTGCTTCTGCACGAATCCCGCACAATTTACCGGCAGATCTTCACTGATGGAAGGCCGCTACCCAAGGATCCACAGCCGACATGGATGGGGTATTCGATTGGCCATTGGGACAAGGACACCCTGGTGGTAGAAACGATCGGACAGAATGGCAAGACATGGCTCGACATGCAAGGCCATCCAGGGACTGAAGCGCTACGCGTCACCGAACGGTTCTCCCGGCCGAGGATCGGCCACATGGACATCGAGGTCACCATTGACGATCCCAAGGCTTATACAAAACCGTGGTCCGTCAAGCTGGCCTGGCGCCTCGAACCGGATACGGATCTCATCGAGAGCATTTGCGAAGAGAACAACCGGGACCCGGCGCATATGACCGGAAAGTGACACAGACCGCGAAACGGCGCAATGTGGACCGAAATCCTGGATTTATGCCCTACCAAATCGCAAATGCGGACGGCCGCACTGGTCATGCTTTGTCTACCCTCCGAGTTGAGATCAACCTCGGACTCAAAAAAGGATATAGCGGGTCCGTGCAAGATAAGCAAGAGGTCTTGGATTTCATTACGGCCATTCACGAGCAGGCTCTAAGGCAGGCTGCAAACTTCATCACCTTTGTCATTACGGA
Source organism: Bryobacterales bacterium (assembly GCA_963772905.1). Lineage (GTDB taxonomy): Bacteria > Acidobacteriota > Terriglobia > Bryobacterales > Bryobacteraceae > Palsa-89. The sequence goes on from CAVYZD010000005.1 coordinate 1,065,668, forward strand.
TTCGGTACTTGTCTATGGTTACGAGGAGAACGGCCAACCGAAGACTGAGCACGAGCCTGGGCTTTGCCTGACCAGCGACAAATCGCCACTCTATGCCTCCGACATGTCGGACAACGAATGGAAGAACCTGGTGGAAGTCTATGCCCATGCCCTCGGAGAACATTTCGAGCAGGAACACGTTTTTGTAACCTATCTTCCTTCTGAGGTCAAGGTCTTTCAACGCTACTAGGGGTGGCCATGCTCATTTCGCCAGTCGTCTCAAGCTACAATCCTCAGGAGGACTTCCGATGAATCGTTTCACTTTTAGATGGACAGCGCTCGCGGCCGCTCTGCTCGCCCCAGGCCTCAGTTATTGCCAAGTGTCCTGTACGCGCGAAGGGCTCCAGGCTGCCGCCGATCTCTACATAGCGGCGCAAGCCAAGGGCGACACTGACGGCCTGCCGCTGGCGAAGGGGCTAGCGTACATCGAGAACTTTAAGACTACGAACATCAACGACGGCCTCATCAAAAAGGCGATGAAGATCGACCACCATCGCAGTCTTGTGGACACTTCCACCTGTCAGACTTTCACGGAAGTGATCGTTACCGACAAGGCCAACCCTTATGTGCTCGGCACGCGGCTGCGCGTAAATCACGCGCTGATTGCCGAAATCGAAATGCTGTGGACTACGACTGGTTACTGGCTGTTTAACGCCGATAACTATCTCAAATACTCGTCCACCGAGGATTGGGGCGTCATTCCTGCCGCCAAGCGCGACACGCGCGACACGCTGGTCTCCGCGGCAAACGCGTACCTGGATGCCTTTCTCGAAGGGAAAAAGGATTTGGTGCCCTGGGGTTACCCCTGCAACCGCACCGAGGGCGGCATGCGCACCGGCAAGGGAACTCCGGAGGATTCATGCGATGTTGGCGTACCGAGCGGTGTCAACATTGTGAACCGCCACTTCGTCGTCGACGAGACGATCGGAGCCGTCGTGGCTTTCTGTACCTTCGGCGCCGGCTCAGCTACAGGTGGCAGCGGAGCACCCGATACGCACCTCTTCCGTATCGAGAACGGCAAGCTGCATTACGTCCATACGCTCACGCATCTATTGCAGGCGAATTTCCGGGGTGGCGGCGCACCGCCGAATCAGAGCAAGGGCGGCCCACCGAGCAGCCAGCAGTAATCTGCGTTTTTTGAGCTGGATCTGCGTTTTCTGAGCTGGATCGGACGAGTCGAACGGCAGTCGGATGGTTGGGCCGCAATGGCTGAGACCGGACGATTCCTTCGAAACGATTCAAGAGTGAAGGGTCCCTATTGGTGTGGATCCGCCGAGGTTGGTGAGGGCGTAGCCACGGTGTGGGGCAACTCCGCTTTGCCGTCGAGGCCAAATACCAGTAACTGAGGTTTCATCTGCGAGGTGACGGCGCCCGGGTTGGTAGTGCCAAGACTCTGCCGGCCACCCGAGCCACCCATCAGCGCGATGTACTGCTGGCCGTCGATGGCGAAAGTGATGGGCGGGCCCATGCCGTTCTGTAGCCCGGTACGCAACTCTAAGAGCACGTCTCCCTTGTCCGCCGAGTAGGCGATCAAGCGGCCATCCGGCGCCACTTGGAACAGCAGACCACTCGCGGTGCTCAACGTGCCGCCAAACCTGCTGTTGCCCACGGGCACACGCCAGCGGATCTCCTGTTTGACCGGGTCAAAAGCCACCAGCGTGCTGACATTTCCGCCCGGGAGCGGTTCCGGACCAATGGCGGGGCCCGCAGGCTTCCGGGGCATTCCGGCCGTGTTGCCTTTCAGACCGTTTTGCCCGTTCGCACGCGAGGGGTCCGGTTTGAAATCGTAGTCCGCCGCATAATAGTACGTGTCCCAGCCCCGGCTTGGAATATATACCAGACCGGTTTGAGGATTGTAGGACATGGGCGACCAACTGTGGGCGCCGCCGCCACCAGGCGATACCGGCGTCGGATCCTTGCCGTACTTCACCTCGGTGTTGATGATGGGCCGTCCCGTTTTCTGATCGATCCCTTTTGCCCACGTGACGCGCGAGAAGGGCTGGGCGGAGATGAACTCGCCCGTAATCCGGTCCAGCACGTAGAAGAAGCCGTTCTTGTTCGCCTGCATGAGGACCTTGCGTGTCTTTGTTTTACCGTCCGGGCCATTGATGTTCAGATCCGCCAGCACCATTTGTTGCACGCTGTCGTAATCCCACTCGTCGCCGGGGACCATTTGGTAGTGCCACTTGAGCACCCCCGTGTCCACGTTGACGGCCACGATGGAGGCCACGTATAGATTGTCGCGGCCGGTGCTCGTGTCCTTAGTGCGAAGCGCCTGGGGCCAAGGCTCGGCATTCCCTGTGCCTACGTATACCAGCTCGCTCTCGGGATCGTAGGATATCCCGTCCCATACCGCACCGCCGCCGCCGAGCTTCCACCACTCGCCCTCCCAGGTCGCGGCGGCCTGGCGCATCGCATCGGACTCAAAACCTTTGGCGGGATCGCCGGGAACGGTGTAGAACTTCCAGACCTGGCCGCCGGTGTCCGCATCGTAGGCGGCAAAAAAGCCGCGCGTCGGGCGGTCACCACCGGCCGTGCCAACGATCACTTTTCCCTTGGCGATGCGCGGCGCAATGGTGAGTGTCTGCTCATCCTGCACATAGCAGACGCGAGTTTCCCAAACGGGCTTGCCGGTGTCTGCATCGAGCGCCTCCAGCCGGCCATCGTTCACGGGAACATAGATTTTATTGTGATAGAGTGCCAGCCCACGGTTCACTACTCCGCAGCACATTTTGTCGCTGGTCGGTTTGCGGTTGACTTCGGGATCCCAGCGCCATTTCTCGCGACCGGTGCGCGCGTCCACGGCGAACACGATGCTCCAGTTGGTGACGCCAAAAATTGTGTTGTTCCATACGAGCGGCGTGGCTTCCTGGTCGCCTCCTCCGTCTCCAGCTTCATAGGACCACATTAAGCCGAGCCGCTTGACATTAGACGCGTCGATCTCGGTGAGCGGGCTAAAGCGCGTCTCGCCCGGTGTGAGGCCGTAGGCCAGCCAGTCGCCATCGGAAGACGACTTCGCGGCATTCCGGAGCGCGGCATCGTCCACTGGCTTGGCTTGTCCGAAGGATATTCCGGACCACGTCACAAATAGTGCAACCGCAAAGGCGTAGCGCATGGATGAAGCCCAGAGGATCGAGTCTATCACGCCACCCCCCAGCATCACTTAACTGACCGCGCAGCGTGGGCGCCTAATTCGCGGCCGCGGGGCCTTCGGAAGGATAATCTTTGCTCACCCAGTCGGTGTGCAAGTTGGTCGGCAGGCTCAGTACCCGTATGTGCGTGAATCCGAGCTCCTTCAGCGTGCGATAGGCGGGCCGAATGTTGGGACACTTCACCATCGGGCAGCAGCCGCAGTAAATGACGAGATCGGCGTCTTTCGGCAGCTTTGCGACAGCGGTTTTCAGCGCTTCAATCCCCTCCGGCTTCGAGGTCGGACCGGCGTTGACGGCATGTACGATGTGCTTGCCCTTATACAACACCGGAAACGCCACCGACAAGAGGACGGGAGCCTTGCCCGATTGAATCGCCTGCGCAAGCTCAGCCGGCTGCAACAGCTCGCCGGCAGCCCAGGGATCTGAAGCTGCCTCTTGACCAAAACACATCCAGCCGGCCAAGCCCAAAATCGCAAATGCCTTTTTGTAGTTCATAAACAAACTTTTCGAACTCCCTTTATAGCACCTCGGCCAGGAGGCTGCACGTCCGCGTGGGTTTCCTGTGCAAGCGCATTTGTGAGGACGAATCGGATACCATCATTCAGTGGCGCATTGTGCCGCCTGACGGTTAGCGGATCAAAACCATAAACAAATGCTCCTCATCGGAGAACAAATGCGGAAGAATAATATCAGGATCACAGCGTTAGCGTTCGTTTTTCTGTTCTTTTTCCTCTGGCCAGCCCATGCACGAGCGCAAGCTGCGAAGGCTCCCTATCCGGTCATGGCTCCTCTCGATCAGTATTTGATTCCGGATGAGAAGGCTGAGATCGCGCTGGCCCGGAGTTCCGCCCCGGCTTCGATTTCGAATGCAGCAGAAGTGATGGTGCTGCGCCGGGATGGCTACGCAACTGCTGTTAAGGGCTCGAACGGCTTTGTCTGCATCGTCGAGCGATCCTGGGCGAAGCCGACCGATGACCCGGAATTCTGGAACTCCAAGATTCGCGCCCCGAACTGCTTCAATCCAGCAGCCTCAAGGACGTTTCTGCCCATCTTTCTGAAGAAAACCAAACTTGTGCTGGCGGGAAAATCTAAAGCAGAGATCCTCGCGGCCACTACGTCCGCATTGGAAAAGAAGGAACTACCGGCGCTGGCTCCCGGAGCGATGTGCTACATGATGGCGAAGCAGCAGTATCTGAGCGACGACGGCATGAACTGGCATCCCCATGTCATGTTTTTCGTTTCGGGTGATGCCGTGAAAAGCTGGGGAGCGAATCTCCCTGGCTCTCCGGTAATAGCAGGGAACGATCCGGAAGAACGAGTGACCATCTTCATGGTTTTGGCCGGCACTTGGTCCGATGGGACGCCGGGCCCATCCATGAAGCACTGATTTCAAAGCGATTCGAGTTGCTCATGCGGGTGACGTGTCTGCTGCGAAGCCGGCCGGGGACCGGTACCCCACGCCATCCTTCCACTTTGGACGGAGAACGGCCGATGCTCTGCGGTAGAACGACCGATTCTCAATCCGTGCGATGCCGACCTTTCGACTAGGTGGACGTACGCCCATTATTCCGGCACCAGGCAGTGAGGCCGGAAGCACAAGAAGTAGATCAGCTCGGGAGCCGCTGTTGATACCATAAAACATCGTAGAGGAGGGCACCGTGATCGCGACTTTCTTCATCACCCGGAAGTGCTTCCGTACCCGTGCGTGGGCTATCGCGGGCTCCGATCGCCCTGCTCGCGTGCGGCGGGAGTAACGCTCTCGCGCAGTCAAGCGCCCTAACCCCCGGTTTATTGGAGCATCAGGCGGTGACGCCGCCGCTGCTGTTTCGCGAGGTCTGGCAGCAGCCGCCCCATACGGGTCCGCTAAATGACGAGAATCGCCGCATCACGCAGCAGGCCGTGACCAACCCGGACTTGGAACTGCGGCTTTACGGCACGGACGCGCGCAACATACAAGCTACCGAGCACAACGGCATCCCCGACGTCTGGAACGGCTTCACGACCTCGCCCGTGGCACTGACGCTGAGGTACAAGAACGCCTACCTCGATCTGACGGGCCTGACGAGGATGCGCTGGAGAACGCGCACGGAGAATCTGCACGTGCTGCATCCGGTCGTGAAGCTCGCCGACGGCAAGTTGCTCGTCGGCAGCCAGACGTTCCAGAGCCCACAGAGGCGGATGGTGGGATCGGACGGTTTCACTGGGCGATTTCGTGGTGTCCGAGGTGACGTTCGACGATCAGCGCTGGTTCGAGCTCGATCCGGAGAGGGTCGTCGTAAAGCTGGAAGTCAATAACCCGGACCTGAGCCGCGTGGACGAGATCGGTTACGTCGATCTCATGCCCGGCGGCGGACACGGTACTGCCGGATGCTCCAACGTCTCATGGATCGAGGTGTACGCGACGCCACGCAAGCGCTGAGCGGGCGGAACACTTGGCCATCGCGGTACATACCGCCCAAGATCGCATCGGCTCCCACGATGCCCGATCGGCTGCCTGGGCCTGAAAAACCCCAGCCAATATCTTTCGCAACGTGGAGGCCTAACCGAGGGCAGCGGGGCACGCGTCAGGTAGTCGGCCCTCGCGAGTCCTTTCTCCATGCGTCACTCGACGTATAACGGCCGAGCCGCCGATGTGCGACGGTCGATGCGAGCCGGCTTCGAAAACATCAGCTGCGCACAGATTCCGCCCCACAGAATTCCCCACGATCCCAGAAAGCCTGCACTACAATACTCCCAGGACGCATGGAATGAGATACCCGATCTTGATCGCCACCGCGCTTGCCTGTTTTGCGGGCTATCTGCAGGCCCAGTTAGCTCAGCCGCCGGCCGGGGTAACGGAGGGCGTTCTGAAAGAACTGATGAACGCGTGCCCGGCGAATCCCGATCTTGCCAATCTGGACGCGTCGCCCATGTGGTCGGGTTGGGGAGGAGCCGGCAACGCCCGCTTTCAAACCAGAGACGCGGCCGGTCTCACGCCAACCGATGTACCCAAGCTGAAACTGAAGTGGGCCTTCGGATTTCCCGGCGCCATGAGCATGTATTCGCAGCCCTCGGTGGCGTTCGGCAGAGTCTTCGTGGGAAATGACAACGGCGTCGTGTATTCGCTGGACGCCAAGACGGGCTGCCTCTACTGGGCCTACCAGGCCGATATGTTTGGCCGCTTCGCTCCGATCGCCGCGCCGGTCTCAGGCTATCCCGGCACCCAGTACGCGATCTTCTTCGTAACCCGCTCTACTACTGCCTACGCGCTCGATGCGCACGACGGAAAGCTGCTCTGGAAAACGCAGGTCCGCACCGGATTGAATAACTTGAGTGCCACGGCTGCGTACCATGACGGACGGCTTTATGTGCCGATGTCCGGCACCGAGACGCTGGTTGGAGCGAATCTGAACTATGAGTGCTGCAAGTCCCGCGGGGCAGTGGCGGCGCTGGACGCCAACACGGGCAAGGTGCTGTGGGTTACGCAAAGTATCCCGGAGCCGCTGCGTGCGCTCGGCGAAAATGCGAACGGGAAGCAGCGCTGGGGGCCTGCGGGCGCTTCCGTGTGGAACACGCCGACGGTGGATGCCAAGCGCGGCCTGATTTACGTGGGAACTGGCAACAGCTTCGGCCGGATTGCGGCAACCACCAGCGATTCCATCCTGGCGCTTCGGATGGAAGACGGCAAGATGATATGGCATCACCAGGAGTTCGTGGGTGATGCTTTCATGGCCCGTTGCCAGGCGGTCAACGGCGCCGATTCCAATTGCGCGGAGAAACTGGGCCCGGATTATGACTTCGGCGGTTCGTCGGCCATTCTCGAAACGGTCAAAGGCAAGGACATCCTGTTGGCTGCGGGGAAAGGCGGCGTAGCCATCGCGTTGGATCCGGACAAGGAAGGCAAGCTCCTATGGCGGACCCAATTGTGGGAAACTCAGGCGCCTTCGGCATCTGGTTTAGTCGTTTGGGGAGGCGCGGCGGATGGCGCTCGCGTCTACTATCCGCTGCAGCAGCCTGTCGGCGGACTGAAGGCACTAGATATCCAAACCGGCCACGTGGATTGGAATGCAGCCATCAACGCGGACCGCCGCGGGCAGGCGGGTCCAGCCAGTGCGATCCCGGGAGTCGTCTTCACGGGCGGATGGGATGGCATCTTGCGCGCCGTGGACGCCGAGGGAAAAGTGATCTGGTCATTCAATGCCGTGCGGGACTTTGACACCATCAACCACGTGGCTGCCAAAGGAGGCTCGTTCGGTTGTGCAGGTCCAGTGATCGCGGGAGGCATGGTCTTCGCCACCGCTGGCTACCCCGGCACGCTTCGCGGCACACCCGGCAACGTGCTGCTTGCGTTCGGCGTGGAATGATTCCGGAAAATCACCCGGTATCTTTGGACGCAGCACGGCATCTTAGCTAAAAAGCGGGCATCCGGCTGAGGGCAGTTCATTGATTGCGATTCAGAGGGTACCCTATGGACCAGGGAACAATGGGATGCCTCGCCTAATTTCCGTAAACGTCGGACTTCCGCGCGACATCGAATGGCGGGGCCGCACGGTGCACACCGGGATCTACAAGAATCCGGTGCGTGGCCGCTGTCGGGTCAGCCGGCTGAATCTGGACGGAGACGGCCAAGGCGATTTGGCCGGGCATGGGGGTGAGCAGCGCGCGGTCTTCGTGTACCAGATGGAGTCCTATCGTTATTGGCAGGAACAGCTGAAAAGGGCCGACTTCGTCCACGGACAATTCGGCGAGAACTTTACCATCGAAGGATTCGAAGACGATGCCGTCTGCATCGGCGACCGTTATCGGATCGGCAGCGCGCTCTTCGAAGTGACTCAACCTCGCGTTACCTGCTATCGCGTCGGCATTCGGATGAACGAGCCCCGCATGCCCGCGCTTCTGACATCCAGCGGACGGCCGGGGTTCTACTTCCGCGTCCTGCAGGAAGGCGAGGTGGGCGCCGGCGACGAAATCGTGAAAATCGGAGAGGCCGGAGAGCGAATGACGGTTCGGGAGATCAACGCGCTACTCTATTTCCCCGATCATGCTCGCGATCAGCTGGAGCGCGCTTTGCGAATCGAGGCGCTTTCGGCCGGATGGCGCGCGTCATTCGAGGCGTTGCTGCGGAGCACGAGCAGCGGCGACGCTGGCCTGGCACCAGAGGCCGCCGCACATCCGGCCGCGCCAGGATTTCGGCCGCTAGCGGTCACTGCGATCGATCGCGAATCCGAGGATGTCCTATCGGTGACGATGCAAAGCCCGGAGGGTCGGCCCCTCGAAACGGCTCTGCCCGGCCAGTACGTGGTCTTGCGTCTGCAACGGACTACCGGAAGCGCGCCGCTTTTCCGAAGCTACTCGCTCTCGGGGCCGCTCTCCACCGAGCGCTATCGAATCAGCGTGAAGATCGAACCGAATGGGGCGGCTGGAACCTGGCTGCGGGAGCATATCCGGGTGGGCGACACGCTCGATGTCAGTTCGCCGCGCGGAAGCTTCATTCTGGAATCTGGAGAGCGGCCGGTAGTCCTACTTAGCGCGGGAATCGGGACAACTCCCGTCCTGGCGATGCTGTATGCGCTGGCGGCGGCCGCGTCGACACGGCAGATCTTGTGGCTGCACGCAGCTCGGGATCGAGAACATCATGCCTTTGGCGCCGAAGTCCGCCGGCTGATGCTCTCCCTCCCGCACGGCCGTAGCTACGTCTGTTACAGCAGGCCGGGACCGCTTGACAAGTTGGGGCAGGATTTCGACGGCGCCGGTCACTTGACGCGATCGGTGTTTGACGAGGCCGGCGTTCCACGAGAGGCGGACGTCTACCTCTGCGGGCCAACTGGCTTCATGGCAGACATGCAGGCGACCCTTGCGGCGTTCGGTGTGGCGCCGGGGCGGATTCACATCGAAATCTTCAACGGCGGCGAGTCGATGACGCCCGGTGTCGTCGGTGCGGCGACGCGAGTTCCGCATCTGCCTCAGGGCGACACCTGCACGGGCCCGCTAGTCTCGTTCGCGCGCAGCGCCATCGCGGCACACTGGAATGCATCCGACTACCAGAGCATTTTGGAATTGGCGGAAGCCTGCGACGTCCCAGTGCGTTGGGCGTGCCGCAGCGGTGTCTGTCATAGCTGTGAGAGTGGTTTGGTCTCAGGCTCGGTCGTCTATGCGCCGGAGCCACTCGATAAACCCGCGGACGGTAACGTTCTGGTCTGCTGCTCACAGCCGGCCGGCGATGTTGTCATCGATCTATGAAACCCGGGCTTAGTTCTGTCCCAGGAATAACCGCAGCCTCGCGCTTACAACGTCGCGTACCGCGCTGACGGCCGACGGGAGGATCTTGTACGGCACCACCTCATCCTCGCGCCGCGCGAGACCGGCTTCCAGTCCCCGTTTCCACGCCAGACGCAGTTCCGTATTGATATGAACGATGTTGACCCCGGCGCGAATCGCCCCTTTCAGATCTTCATCGGCCGTGCCGGAACCGCCATGCGAAGTGAGGGGTACACCAGTCGCGGATTTGATCTCTCGAATGCGCTCGATCGCAAGATGCTTGCGCTCCTTGCCGGTAACCATGCTTTTGCGCATGCCGCGCGAATTGCCCACGGCGGGAGCCAGCACGCCACCTTGGTCTCAGTAACAAACTGGTGGGCTTCTTCAGGAGTCGTCAACGCACGCTCAGGACCAGGACCGTCCGCATGAATCTCAGAGCCGCTGCCGATGTCCCCAACGGCCGCGAGCTGGTGCGTTCCCGCAAACTCCCGTTCTCCCTCTGAGGCGCCAACTATAACCGGCACGTTCAATTCATGCGCAGCTTGGAAGACGCCTTTCAGCAGGACGAGGTCGGCGATGTTGAAGTGCCCGATGGCGGCACAGTTTTTTCCTGCTTCCTGAACTACTTCAATGAGTTTCTTCATTACCTGTTCCCGATTGGCGGAAGATGCAGCGCTTGTCGTTGTGGTGATGCAGCTTCGCGCAGAAAGGAGCTTTGCGATCACGGACCACAAGAAAAACCTCGGCCGCCGCCAGCATGCCCAGGGGTGGCCCGGCGAGATTCGAATGCGATGTATATCGCCACCAGGACGGCGGCAAAGTAATGTGTGTATGGCGCCAGGACTTCGTGATTGGACGCGAACAGGATCGCGCCCAGCAATTGCGCGGCGCAGTAGAACACCGCATCCCATAACGCCACTTTCCTCCATCGATAAAACGCGAATGTGAGCGCGGGATTGAAGTGCGCGCCGGACTGCTTGCCCCACGGTGAAAGAACGATCGCGATGCTGGTTGCGGCCATCGCCAGGCCCATGCACATCCGGCGAACAGTGTCGCTCGACAGGTGCCGTTGGATGGGCGAAGCGGGGTGCCAAGGCTGCCGGCTGCGCTCAGCGTACCCTTGTCGGCCTGCGGCTCAATCCGCGGATGTTCGCGCGTGTTGGAGCTGCTCAGCATCCTTCTTCAGCTTTTGGGGCACCGCCATGAACAAAGCCTTCAGGCCTTCCGTCATGGTCGGGTGCGCAAACATGGCGTCTCGCAAGATTGTGTAGGGCGCACCTGCCAGCATCGCGAGTTGAACCGTGCCCATGAGTTCGCCCGCCTCTGGCCCAAAGGCCGTGAATCCGAGAATGCGGTCACTATGTGCGTCGATGAGCGTCTTCATGAATCCGCGTCTCTCTGAAATGGTCCAGGCGCGCCAGGCGGCGTCGAAAGGTACGGATGCAACCCGGTAAGCCACACCTCTTTCACGCGCCTGTGACTCGTTCAAGCCAACCCGCGCCAGCTCCGGATCGATGAAGACGCAGTACGGAACCAGCCGGTCCCGAGTGCTGCGGTGGCCTCCGTTCAGGTTTTCGTGAATCACGGAAAAGTCGTCCTCGGATACGTGCGTAAAGTATGGGCTGCCCGCGCACTCTCCCATGGCCCATACGTTCGCGGCGGTTGTCTCCAGGCGATCGTTCACTCGGATGTGTGCTTTTTCCGTGACCTCGATCCCGGCCTTCTCGAGTCCGATGCCCATCGTGTTGGGCGTGCGTCCAGTCGCCACGAGAATGCCGGTTCCTTCCAACATTCGTGCACCATTCCCGGTTTGGAGCTGAAGACTTACGTGCTCGCCCGAAAGGCCGTTCACACTGAGGACCTGCGTTCCCAACAGTACGTCGATGCCTTCGTCCCGGAACAACTGCAGAATGGCCTGCGAAACGTCGGCATCTTCATTGGTGACCAATTGCGAGCTGCGCTCGATCAGCGTTACGCGGCTTCCCAGTCTGCGCAGGGCCTGGCTCAGTTCCAGACCGACGTAGCCGCCTCCCAAGACGATCAAGTGATCGGGACGGCGCTGCAAGTCCAGAGCCTCGATATGGGTCATCGGCTGGGCTTCGCGCAAACCGGGCATGTCGGGTATTGTTGCGTGGGTTCCGACGTTCACGAAGACGCGGTCAGCGGTGAGCGTACGTTCGCCCCCATCACGCAATGCGATGTGAACGGTGCGAGGCGCCACAAACGTGGCCTCGCCGAAGATGAGCTCATCACCGCGATGTTGGTTCAGTGCTTCATGATATTTGTCCAGATGAACCTGGATAATACCGTCCACCATATCGCGCTTGCGCCTGTATACTCCAGCCATATCGATGGAGATCGGTCCGGTCTCGATCCCAAATTCCCGATGCCGCCCCACCAGCGAGGCGACCTTCGCCGAATGGATGATGTTCTTGCTCGGCAGGCACGCGATGTTGGGACAGGATCCGCCAATATACTTCCGATCGACGACTGCGGTTCGCCTTCCTTCTTTGGCCATCGTCCAGGCCGCCAATTTGCCGGCAGTGCCGCCGCCGAACACCAGCACGTCGTATTTTTCGGGTGCGTTCATGTGATCCATCTCCTATGGTTGGCCGGCCTACGGCGCTGCATAGATCCCGCCGTCAGAACGGTTGGAGCTTCGCCAAGCCAATGACCGTATGCAGCCGCTCGGAGTAGATAGCCACAGCTTCATCCTTGCTCAGATCCGTGGCAGCAGCCAAATCGTAATTCTGGTCGCCTTCACTACTCTTCAGCGGACCAAGATCGGCGCCATTGAGCTCGACGTGGAGATCCTCGCCGGTCGGAGCTGAGAAATCGCTTAGGCGCAGATACTCAGGTCCGCCGGGCTTCTTGTATATGGTCGCGCGCCCGCTCGTTTGCTGCGATTTCGCTTCGAATCGTCCGGTAAGAACTGGCTGAGGATCGCCGCTCGTAGCGAACGGCGCGGGCTCGTTCACGTTCTCGTTGATCCAGAGTTTCTCGGGCCGAAAAGCCCACCAGAGTCCAACCAGAATCGGCAGGCTAACGGCAACGATCATCCATTTCCGCTGGAGGAGCCATCGGCTTAGTTGAGTGGTCATACCTCAGAACTTCTCGAGCGGGGCCGCGCCGAAGTTCGCATTAAACCGCTCGCAGTAAATCGAAACAGTTTGATACTTCTTCAGATCCGTTCCACTTGGTATGTTGTAGTTTTGGTCGCCTTCATTTCCTTTCAGCGAGCCGAGCTCGAGCCTCTCGGTGCTGTTCTTGAGAAAATTCGCGTCGTCGTCCGCGTCCTTTGCCGCGATCAACACCACGTGCACGTCCGGCCCGTTGGACGTCTTGAAATTCGTCAGCCGAAGCAGCAACCGTCCGTCGGCCTCCTTGTAAATCGTGGCGCGGCCCGATGTGTTGTGCACTTTTCCATGGAACGTGCCGGTTTCGAGTGGTTGCGCCTTCTCTTGTGCGAAGCCCGCAAAACACGTGAGCGCCGCAAGCGCGCTTGCGATCTGAATTGTTCTGAACATTTTTGTTCTCCTTTGTTTGTCTTGTGTCTTAGATCCCTTTGATTTCGCCGCCATCCATCCGGACAGAAGCGCCGGTAAGCCAACGAGCCTCTTTCGAAACCAGGTAGGCCATCAGGCCCGCAATCTCTTCCGGCTCGCCATAGCGGGCGATGCCGGCCTTTTCTGGAAACTGCTTCGTGGCTTCTTCCACGCTCATGCCGTGCTCCAGCGCCCAATGATTGAGGAAAGATCGGCGGCGGCCCGTCATCACCGCGCCCGGCACCACGCTGTTCACTTGAACTCCGTCTTTAATTCCCTGATCGGCAAAGGCCTTGGCGAGCGCGATGATGGCCGCATTGACAGTCGCTACGGCCGCAAAGCCCGGCTTCGGATCGAGCGCTGCGCTTCCGGAGATGAGCACCACTGCGCCGCCCGAAGCCTTGAGAGCATCCCAGGCGCGTATCGTCAGCCGGCGCGCACCATGCAGCTTCAGCGCCAGGCCATCTTCCCACTGCGCGTCCGTCATTTCGAACAAATCGATCTGCGGCACGGCCCCGGCAATATTTATCAGAGCGTCGATTCTGCCAAAGCGTTCGAGCGTGCCCTGAACGAGAGTTCCGGCCGAGCAAGGCTGGCGCAGATCGAGCGCGTAAATCAAAGGTTCGGCGCCTGCGGATTTTACCTCGGCCGCCGCCTTCTGCGAGCTCGTCCTCTTGCCTTGCGGCGAGGACCACGGCTTCGAAGTCGCGTGCCAGGCGAATCGCGGTAGCGCGGCCGATGCCCTGGCTCGCACCGGTGACGATGGCAACGGACTTTTTCACGCGAGCGTCTCCCGTGCCGCTTCCAGAATCACGCCAACCACTACATCCGGCGCCGTATGCATCGGACTGTGATCCACCTGGTGTGTCCGAATCTTCGCGCCCATCCGCTGCGCCATGTAGCACTGCGTCTGGGGCGCGATCATGCGATCCTCCTCCGCTACCAGAAACCACGATGGCTTCGTTTTCCACGCCGGCACCGGGGCCTTTTCTTGAATGCACTTCACGGCGATCGGCCGCTGCACCGCTTCCAAAATCGTGGTCTGGTCCGGCGAAGCCTTGTGAGCCACTGCGTGGGCAAAACCGCCTTCCGGCATCCAGATCAGCCCATGCACATCCGGCTCGAGATGCGGCGCCTCCGGATGCGGCTTGGCGCGATAGAAAACATCCGCAACGGTCTCACCCTCAGCAGGCGCTAACGCCGCCACGTAGACCAGCGACTTTACCCGGTCATCTTTCGGACCGGCGATCACAGCGCCCGCATACGCGTGTCCCACCAGGACCACGGGCCCAGCCGTTCTCGCAATCACGCGCTCAAGAGCGGCGATATCATCCGTGAGCGAGGTCAGAGGAATCGGCGCGCACATTACTTTGAGGCCTTCTTTTCGCAGCGGCAAAATCACGTTCTGCCAGCAAGAACCGTCGGCCCATGCGCCATGGACCAACACAACCGCCGCGTCCTGAGCGAACGAGCTCATTCCGATGCCCCGTTCGCCGCTAGGAACTGCTTCATCGCGGCAGCGATTTCGACAACGTGCGTCTCTATGGCGAAATGCCCGGTATCCAGGAACTCGACCCGCGCGCTCGGTATGTCCTTTCGAAATGCCTCGGCGCCGGCGGGGATGAAGAAAGGATCGTTCTTACCCCAAATCGCGAGCAACGGCGGCTTCGCCTTCCGAAAGTAATCCTGAAACGCCGGATAGAGCTTCACGTTCGACGCGTAGTCGAGAAACAAATCCAGCTGAATGTCTTTGTTGCCCGGACGCTCCAGCAGAGCCGTATCCAACGTGTACGATTCAGGCGGAACACTTTCCGGATCGCTCACACCGTGCGTGTACTGCCAGCGCGTTCCTTCCAGTGTCAGAATGTTTTTGCGGATCACCTCGCGATTCTCCAGAAGTTGGCTCCGCCCAGTATTTCCGGATCGGCCCCCAGGCATCGCCCAGCCCTTCCTCATAGGCATTCCCGTTCTGTGAAACGATCGCTGTCACTCGATCCGGGTGAGCCATCGCCAGACGGAATCCGGTTGGTGCGCCATAGTCGAACACATACAGTGCATAACGCCTGAGTTTGAGCGCTTGCGTGAACGCGTTGACGGTCGCGGCCAATCGGTCGAATGAATAGACGTATTTTCGTTCTGCGGGAACTTCCGTGAATCCGAAGCCAGGGAGGTCCGGCGCGATCACCCGGTAGTCGTCGGCGAGACGTGGAATGAGTTCGCGGAACATGAATGAGGATGATGGGAACCCGTGCAGCAGCAGGACGACCGGGGAATCTGGGTCGCCGGCCGCGCGATAAAAGACGCGCACTCCATCCGCCTCGACGTTATGGACGGATGTAACGGGCAGGGAAAACTCGGGACTCTTGGCTGTTTGGGTGGAGCGTGCTTGCGCCATGCACATTGGCATGGCACTCGATCAAGCCAAGATCGAAAAGCTCAATTATTCTTGGCGATGGCAGCGACGCCCTGACAAAATCGCGACGGATCTCCGTCGCACTGACCGGCAGCGGACGCGACTCCGTCGCGGGCGTCGGTGACAGGATTGTAACTAGGAGCGCGCTGGCTTGCTGATACGAAGCTTTTGCATTCTGTAAACTAACGATGTCCTCTTCATTCCCAATCGCTCCGCGGCGCCATTACGGCCGCCCACTACCCACTTGCTGGCTTCCAGCGCCCGAATGATGTGATCTCGCTCGACTTCTTGGAGACCCGTCATATGTTGCAGACCAGGCTCAGACCCGTCATGGAAATGTTGGCCGCGCCGTGTGCGCGGAGGGGTTCCAACTCGGCGATTGGGGCGCGCAACACGGCGTGCGGAGATAAAATGACCGCTCGCTCAATGAAGTTTTGCAGTTCCCGAACGTTTCCGGGCCAGGGGTATCGCATCAGCGCGTCCATTGTTTTGGAAGGGATTTCGTCGATGCGCTTGTTCATTCGCCGGGCGTAGATCTCCGTGAAATGCCGAACCAGTTGCGGAATGTCCTCGGTACGCTGCCGGAGCGGCGGAACGCTGATCGGAAATACGTTCAACCGGTAATACAGATCTTCGCGAAAAGCCGACTGCTTCACCATCTCCGGTAGATCGCGATGGGTGGCGGCTATGAGCCGGACGTCCACCTTGTGAGTGCGATTGTTGCCGAGCCTCTCAAATTCCTGCTCTTGTAGAACGCGCAGCAATTTCGCCTGAAGTTCGACAGGAATGTCACCGACTTCGTCCAAAAAGAGTGTGCCCTTGTTTGCAAGTTCGAAGCGTCCCATTTTTTGAGCGATCGCTCCGGTAAACGCTCCTTTTTCATGACCGAACAGCTCACTCTCCAGCAGCCCGAGCGGAATCGCGGCGCAATTCAATTTCACGAAGGCGCGTTCGCGGCGGGAGCTCAAATCGTGGACCGCTCGGGCAATCAGCTCCTTTCCGGTTCCGGTCTCGCCCAGAATCAGCACGCTCGAATCCGTCGGCGCAACAACGGATACCAGCTGCAACGCGGCCATCAGAGAGGAGCTCTCACCCACGATGGCCCCACACTGAGCGCGAATTTCGTCCTCGAGGTAGAGTCTCTGTTTCGTTTCTTTGTCTCGATCCTGGATCGCCTTTTCGTATTCCAACGCGTTCTCAACCGCAATCGCCACCTGGCGAGCCACCTGTTCCAGAAAGATGACATCATCTTTCTCGAAGGCCCTCTCGGACCGTTTCAAGGCCGCCAACACGCCGACGACTCCGCTTCTGCCGATGAGCGGAAGATCGCATCCCGACACCAAGCCTTCCGCCATAACACGTTGGTAGAACAGTTGTCCTACGCTGCTGCCCAAGCTTTCCGGGTCGTCGAGTAGCTCATCAAGGTGGTTATAGTGTTGCGTCTGACCGATCCGGAAGGCCTTACCGCAGATCGAACCATGCAGGGGAATGATCGACCCGTCGGAGAAGGAACCTCGTGGCTCGGGGTTGTACAAGGTTGTTAGACGCAACTGCCCGCTATCGGCGTCCGGCAGCAGCAATGCGCAAAAATCACATCGTGTTACGTTCAGCAGATTTGTGGATAAAGCCTCAACCAAACGCGGCAGGTCTAGCTTCGATATCGTGCTGTTCGTGATTTCCAGAAGCAACCGCAGCCGGTCGCGTTCATGCCGCAATGCTTCTTCATGAAGGTGCCGCTCAATCGCGATGCCTGCAATGTGGCTGGCATTCTCGATCATCTGCAGGTCGATGGCGTTAGGGTTACGTACATCACGATAGTGGATGGCGAAAGTGCCGAGGACCTTACCTTCCCGCGTGAACAAGGGACGCGACCAAACGGCACGAATCCCATAAGGCAGAACCCGGTCACGATAATCGTCCCAAATAGGCTCCCGCAGGATGTCGGCAACATAGACCGGCTCTCTCCGGTAAATGGCCGTGCCGCAGGAGGCGCCTTTCGGGCCAATTGACATCCGCCCTGCGTCTGCGGCAAATCCAGGAAGACTGGGTGCGGCTGCGCAATAGACATGCTTTCCATCTGTATCTGGAAGCCAGATGGTGCATAACGTGCCGTTGCCTTGGGATTCGACCGAACGAGCAATGATCGTCAGCACTTCAGACAACTCAGATCCCGCCAGAATCAGCTTTAGAATGTTGAGAACGGACTCGCTGGAAAAAAAGCCTGTTTCGCTTCGCGACGGTTCAAGTTTCGCCAGATCTTCGAGAGATTGCGTTGCTGAGCTCATAATGAATACTTCCTGGCTGGAACGACGCGGTCCGGAGAAGTGCTCTTTTCTCAGGTTACACCTACGGCTATGCGAAGATGGGCACGATGAATCGCCGCCAATTTGTCGCGAGAACTGCCGCGGGATTGGCCGGCGTCGTTAGCGCACTCGGCGCTCCGGCCAAATACGATCTGATCATCAAGGGCGGGCGCGTTGTCGATCCTGCGCGCAAGCTCAACGCGATCCGTGACGTGGCGATCGCGGACGGCAGAATCAAGGCGATCGAGAACGCGATCTCGGCCAACGCCACCGAATCCATCGATGCGAGCGGCAAATTGGTTGTTCCCGGCTTGATCGACATTCATACGCACGCGACGCGCACCAAGGACGGGCCTGCGCTGTGCCTGGCCGACGGAGTCACCGGGCTGATCGACGCCGGATCGCAAGGCGCCGATCACATTGAAGAAGCAATCGCGGTCGCCAAGTCGGCTCCCCAACAATGCCGGGTGTTGATCAACATCGGTCGTGCCGGCATTATCCCCGAAGGCGACACGATGGACATCAATCGGGCGGATGTAGCCGCGGCCCACGACGCGATCGCGCGCAACCCCGACATGATCGCCGGCGTGAAGGCGCGATTGTCACGCGACGTCGCAGGCCCCAACGATTTTGAAGTGTTGCAGCGGGCGCAGCAGGTCGCCTCGGCATTCCATCTGCCCGTCATGATTCACATGGGCCAGACGGTTTCGCCGCTACCCAAGCTTCTCGCGCTCCTCAAACGCGGCGATATCGTCACTCACATGTTTGCGCCGCCGCCGAACAGCATCATCGACGACAACGGGCACATTCTGCCGGAGGTGCTGGCCGCCCGTCGCCGTGGCGTCCTGTTCGACTTGGGCAACGGGCGCACCGGCCATTTGCGGTGGGACATCGCCGATCGCGTGCTGCAGGCCGGCTTCTTACCAGATACCTTTTCCACCGACTGGACTCCCGAAGGCCGCACTGCCCAGGTGATCGACTTCCCGAACGTGATGTCGAAGTTCTTGATGCTGGGCATGCCGCTCGATCAGGTGATCGCCAGCGCAACCGCCCATCCGTCCCGCGCATTTCCAGTGTTCCGCAATCGGGGCACGCTCAAAGTGGGTGCGCCGGCCGACGTGGCAGTACTGGAGCTGAGGGAAGGAATGTTCGAATTCGTCGATAATTTCGGCAACAAACGGACCGGCCGCCAGCGGCTCTTCCCGAACGCCACCGTGCTCGCCGGCAAACGTGTTCCGGCCCTTCCAACAGCTTAGTGGCATGCCTCGAAAGCAGTATGGAACAGCCCCGAAGATGGGGGATTCGGTTCCCCTCCAATTGGGCTAACATACGGGGAAGGCTATCCGTGTCACACCCGAAAAATCGCGTCATGGGGACAGTTTTTCGGAAATTCGGATGGCTGGCCGGAGTCACCCTGATTCCAGGATTGGCCGCACAGGTGAGCGGGAGGGACGCCAAGTCCGCTGTCCAGGGGGTAACAGATTTTCATCACATGGAGTGGAACGGCCTGGGGGCGGTCTTCGATCTCAAGCAGTCCTCCGAGGGCTATCTTTGGCTCACAACGTCGAAGGGCGTGCTGCGCTTTGATGGTGTTCGGTTCCAGTCCGTGGAGGAAGTCACCCGCGGAGCGGCACAGAATAGCGAAATCGACTCCGTCTTTCTATCGTCTTCCGGAGGCCTTTGGCTGACCACGGAAGGCGCCGGACTTCTCTTTTGGAAGAACGGAAGCCTGACTGCGTTTCCTGACAGACGCTGTACTCCAACCAGGAAGCAGGGACAACTGGTGGAGGACCGAGACGGTTCATTATGGGTCCAGGCGAAAGCCGGCCTCTTCCGTCTGCGCGGGTCGGTGTGCGAGCAGGTCGGGGTGGAGCAGGGATACCCGGGTGGTTTCCCGGCAGGCATCTTCATGGATAGCGACGGAACGCTGTGGGTGAAGACTCAGACCGGGCCCCTTCTGTTTCTGCCCCGTGGGCAATCCAAGTTCCAGGTCAGCAAGTACGGCGGCGGCCTCTCGACCGGCTATGCTTTTCTGCATCAAGATCCGGAGGGCGCAGTCTGGCTTTCGGACGATCAAGGGCTGCGCAGGGTCTCAATCCCGGAAACAGGTGAACGGCGGAACGCGCAATTCGGCGACTTCACCTTCGCCCCAGATGGTTCTCTGTGGGTGGTAACCGGCAAGGGCGTGCAGCGGTTCGACCACGTGGAACATTGGCCGGCGCCGGTGGCCGCAGAACCGGCTGCAGGCGAAAGCTTCACTCCCGAGCAGGGCCTCAGCTCCGATGCCGTCTGGAAGGTACTGATCGACCGCGAAGGCATCGTCTGGGTGGCTACCAATTCCGGTCTCGACCAGCTGCGGCGGGCCGCGTTTACCACCGTAGGGCTTCCCCGCGCGCAAGAGCACGAGTTCAGCGTCGCCGCTGGAGATCGCGGTTCCGTGTGGACTGGAAACAGCAGCCTGCCGCTCACTCATGTTTCCGCCGAAGGCACGATAACCAGCTTCCCGCGCACCCGCCAGACCATTGCCGTTCGACGCGATCACAATGGGACCATCTGGTCAGCCGGCGCGGGCGACTTCCATCTTTGGCGGTCCTCTGCCGAGGGACTGTCCCCGCTGCATTACCCCGACGAAAATCTGGATCCCGTGGTGTTCGTTGCCTCCGATCGAAACAACGACCCGTGGATTACAACAACCAGCGGCCGAGCTTATCGCCTCTCCAGTGGGGTCTGGACCGACCAGACCCAAATCCTTGGCAAGAAGCCCGGCGTCATCGGAGCCATGGTGGATGACCAGGCGGGCAACATGTGGTTCGGCTTTTCGAACAAGGTGGTGGAATGGGATGGCTCCACTTACCATCGGTTCTCGTTTCCGGACGGCAAGCGAGGGGTCTCGGAAAATACCATGTCGGTACGGGGCCATCATGTCTGGCTGGCCGGAGCGGGTGGCGTTCAGCTGTTCCTACAGGGTCAGTTCCATCTGATGCGCTGGAAAGACCAGAATTTGCCGGGCCGTGTATCGGGAATCGTAGAGACTGAAACGGGCGATCTTTGGGTCAACGGATTCTCAGGCATCGCTCATGTCCCGGCGGCTGAGTTGAAGAACTGGCTGCGCGATCCTTCTACCGCGGTTTCCGCCGAGCACCTCGATGAACTGGATGGCCTGCCCGGGCTCTCGGGGGAAACACTGCCCGAGCCATCGGTGGTGGAAGCCCCGGATGGGCGATTGTGGTTTGCAACCACCAAGGGCATAGCGTGGCTGGATCCAGCGGCGCTGGCACAAAAGCCGAATCGCTTGCCCCCGCCGGTAGCCATCTCGGCGGTCATCTCCAATGGAAAAACCTACTCGGGCTCGCACGGCCTGACTCTTCCCCCGCGTACCGAAAATCTGGAGATTGACTACACCGCCCTGAGCCTCGCGATTCCCGAGCGGGTATTCTTTCGCTACAAGCTGGATGGCATCGATAACGACTGGCAGAACGCGGGCACCCGCCGCCAAGCCTATTACACCAAGCTTCACCCGGGACACTACAACTTCCACGTAATCGCGCGCAACAACGACGGGGTTTGGAACGATGCCGGCGCAACCATGGATCTCGACATTTCTCCTGCCTGGTTCCAAACCACTTGGTTCCGTCTCCTGTGTGTTGTATGCGGTATCTTTCTGGTGTCGGCGATTTACCGGCTGCGGGTTCGGCAGGTGGCTGCCGGCATTAACGCGCGCTTCAATGAGCGGCTGGCCGAGCGCACACGGATCGCTCAGGAGCTGCACGACACGCTTCTGCAAGGTTTTATGAGCGCTTCCATGCAGGTTCACATCGCCAAAGATTGCGTTGCCACCGATTCCGAGGCACATTCGATCTTGACGCGGTCACTGGAACTCATGAGCCAGGTGATCCAAGAGGGCCGGAATGCGGTTCGAGGGCTGCGCTTGTCGCACAGCGTGTCCTTGGACCTGGAACAGGCGTTCGCACGAATTCAGGAAGAGTTCGAACCGCAAGGAACCAAAGAAAAGGCAGTCAAATTCCTGGTCATCACCGAGGGCCAGCAGAGGCCGCTCCACCCGCTGCTGCGCGACGAAGTCTACCGGATCGGCCGGGAGGCGCTGATCAATGCGTTCCGGCACGCTCGGGCGAATCGAATCGACGTCACGTTGACCTTCAGCTCGCATAAGCTCCGCCTGCGGGTGCGTGACGATGGATGCGGGATTGACCCTAATATTTTGCAATCGGGCCGTGATGGACATTGGGGTCTCTCTGGCATGCGGGAGAGAGCGGATCGCATTGGAGCCCGGCTCCAACTCTTTAGCAGCGCTTCGGCGGGTACTGAAATTGAGCTGTCGGTTCCCGGACGCGTCGCTTTCCAAGATGAACCAGACGGGCGACGCCGATGGTTCCGCAAACGCGTCCGGCCCGTTACGGCCGCTCCACCATCTTCGCAAAGACCGGCTCCGGTCAGAACGGAAGTCGCAGATGACAGAACAAACGCACATTCGCATTCTTAGCGTGGATGACCATCCGCTTCTTCGCGAGGGGATTGCAATGATCATCAAGAAGCAGCCGGACATGGCGCTCGTCGCGCAAGCTTCCAGCGGCACCGAGGGCATCCAGTATTACCGGGAGCACCGGCCGGACGTGACTCTGATGGACTTGAGACTTCCGGACCTCAGTGGAATCGACGCCATGATTGCGATTCGCGCGGAATTTCCCGAAGCGCGCGTGATCATCTTGACCACTTTTGAAGGCGACGTGGAGATCCAGCGGGCTCTCGAAGCCGGCGCTCGCGGGTATCTTCTGAAAAATATGCCCCCCAGCGAACTGGTGGAGGGGATCCGGCAAGTGCATGCGGGCAAGAAGCGAGTCCCGCCTGAGATCGCGTCGCATTTGGCCGAACACTTCAGCGACGAAGCTCTCACCGCGCGCGAGATCGACGTCCTCCGCCACATTGCCGGCGGCAATCGCAACCGCGATATCGGAGAGCGCCTCTTCATCTCTGAAGAAACCGTCAAAGTTCACGTCAAGCACATCATGGAAAAGCTGGGCGCAACGGACCGTACACAAGCCATTGCGATTGCGGCTCGCCGAGGCATCATTCAACTTTGAAGTCGTGCTTCGGCGGGGGTTTTTGTAACCTTCGTCATTTATAATAATCAGATCTGCGTGTAACGGCGCTCATCATCGTTTGCGCTTCTCTCGCTTGGTCGCAGGGCGTCACAGGCGTGATTTCGGGCATCGTATCCGCCCCCCAGGGCGCGGTCGGGGACGCCACCGTTACCATTACCAACGCCGAGACGGGCGTCACCGCTTGGACCGGTAAGACCAATGTCGACGGAGTCTATCGAGCGCCCGATCTGCCAGCCGCCAGCTACAACGTCACGGTAACGGCCGAGGGCTTCGCGGGGCAGCAGGTCTCCGGCATCGAGCTCGCGGTGGACCCGCGGTCGAACGTTCCCTTTGTGATGCAAGTCGGCGGAGTGAGCAACAGCGTGACCGTACAAGCGACCCAGGACCTTTTGGCGTCCGATAGTGTATCGCTCGGCAATACCATCACGCCCTCCGAGCTGCGGGATCTGCCATTGCCCAGCCGGAATGTCCTCAATCTGCTGGCTCTTACGCCGGGCGTTTCCTCCGGCGGGGACATAACCAGCCAGAGCGGCTTGAGCACTTCGCAACTTTCGATCGATGGCAGCCGCACACTGAATAGCGAGTTCCTGATCGACGGTGTTTCCGTGGTGAGCGGCTCCACCGGCGCCCCGCAAACTTTGCCCCCGGCCGATTCGATTCGGGAGTTCAATGTGCTGGCGGCTTCCTATTCGGCCGAGTACGGGCGGACCGCGGGCGCCATGGTCGCGTTGATCACCAACTCCGGCGGCAATGTCCTGCACGGCGCGGCATATGGCTACTTTCGAAACGAAGACCTGGACGCCAACAACTACTTCAATAACCTCCTCGCAAAGCCGCGCTCGGAAGATCGCTACAACCTGTTTGGCGGCAAACTGGGAGGTCCGTTGCGGATCCCGAAAGTTTACGACGGAAAGAACAAGACTTTCTTCTTCGTGAACTACGAGGGACTAATCCAGGCGTTACCGTACAACTTGACGTCGACGGTGCCCTACGGCCCTTATGCGACGGGAAACTTTGCGGCGTCCCCAACGCTGGTCTATGATCCGTCCACGAAAGCCCCGTTTCCAGGAAACGTGATTCCGCCCGGCATGATCGATGCCGCGGCCCGGAAAATTCTCGGGCTTGTGCCTGCTCCCAATTCACCGGGAACGATCAACAAGACCGACAAGATTGCGGCCAACAATTTCGTATCCGTTGGCTCAAGCCACCCGACCACGAATACCGGTATGGCGCGGCTGGATGAGACCGCGACGAACAGCCTTCGCTTGTTCGGCACGATGATCCACTACAACAACTATTCGCCGATCCAGCCTCTCTTCCCGGGAAGCCCTCTCGAGAGTGCGGTTGGCAACAGCGCAACCACCGGTTACGAATCCACCGCGGGGCTGACGAAGATCTGGAGTCCCAGCTTTATTTCGGTGATCCGGTTCGGTTTCTTCCGCAACAACGCCGAGATTGTTCCGCCCAGCGCCGGCATCAATGTCCAGAACGCGCTCGGTATTGGGACCTCCTACGGCGAAGCCGCTCCCGAGATCAACATGAGCGGGTTCTCCCAACTGGGCACGAATAGCAATACGCAGCGGACCCAGATCGACAATAACTACCAGACCAACGTCAACAACAGCAAGACGCTCGGGAATCACCTGCTCCAGTTTGGCTTCCAACTAAGGAAGGATCAGTTCGATGATCTGAACCCGACTGCCGACGTCAATGGGAGCTTTACGTTCGATGGTTCCATCACGAACGGCAAGAACAGTTCCGGCGACGCGATCAACGCGCTGGCGGATTTTCTTCTGGGCGACATAAAAACCGGGTCGTATTCGCTGGCGCAACCTTTGATCGGAAGGCGCAATTACAACGTCGGATTATATGTGCACGACGATTGGAGGGTCACTCCGAAGCTGTCGCTGAATCTTGGGCTGCGCTGGGAATTCGAGTCGCCGATCAACGCCGCGAATAACGAATACTCGCGTGTCGATCCAACCACGGGCGAAGTCCTCTTCGCGGGCAAGAACGCGTCCGACACGTTGAACCTGACTGCATCGAAGCTGAACTTCGCACCGCGCGCCGGTTTCGCATACAGCTTGACGCCCAAGACGGTGATTCGCTCGGGATTCGGGATCTTTTACGCGGGGATTTTTTCCGACCTCGGCGGCCAGGTGCTTTTCCCGGGCTATACCGTGGAGCAGGCCTTCAACAATCTAGGCACGGGGATCGCGCAGCCGTTCAAGCTGTCGCAAGGTTTGCCCGGCGTGGCCACCAATAACGTGCAACTTCCGCAGGCGAACATTGCCCAATTCGGCGCGGCGTCGAATCCGCTGACTCTCACCGACTACAACGGATTTACGCAGGCCAGCCCGCTTCCTCTCATTGAGCAATGGAATTTCGGCATCCAGCGCGAGATCGCGAAAGGCGCCATCGTGGACGTGAACTATGTCGGAACCCACGGTGTGCACCTGCCTGTCGAACTGCCGTCCAACACTGTGCCCTACGATCCGGCGATAGATGCCGCGGTAGCTCTTGCCAACACCACTCTGGCCACGCAGAAAGCGCGTCCCTATCCGGGCATCGGCAGTTTCAATTCTCTCAACATGGAAGGCACGTCCAGCTATCAGGCGCTGCAGGCCGGCATCCGCCGCCAATACGGCTCCAACCTCACGTTTGTCGCAAATTATGTGCGGTCCAAATCGATTGACGATGGCAGCGGTATTTACAACTTCTCGCAACCCTCCGCCCTCAACGTGGGTCAGTTTCCGCAGCAGTTTCTCGGTTTAAACAAAGGCCTGAGCGAGTTTGACCGGCCTAACGACTTCACCGCCGCGGTTCTTTACCGAACCAGGGGGAATCGCTGGCTGCGCAATTTCGAAATCTACCCGATGCTGGTGGCGCATAGCGGTCTGCCGCTGTACATCGGGCAGAGCAATGAAAACGCCGCTCAGTCCGGCACCAACCAGCAGCGCCCTTACGATGTCAATTCAAGCGTCAGTCTTTACAGGGCGGAAGTTGCCAACGGAACGGGGGTTCAATATTTGCTGCCGGCCAGTGCGTCCAACTTCCCGCTGGAGCCCGCCGGACCATTGTTCGCCGGGTCGGGAAAATCGCGGACGCAAGTGTTACCGGTCGGCATCGGCAGCCTGGGTAGAGATGTGGTTCGCGCACCTGGACAATTGGATCTCAATGTCTCAGTTGGGCGGATTTTCGTATTGCGCGAGCGTCTCCAGCTCACGATTCGCCTGGAAGCTTACAACGCGCTGAACCACACCAATTTCCAGGCGCCGGCTTCCAGCCTCACGTTGACCACCAATTCCGCGGGTCAGCCGATCTGGAACTCGCCGAACTACGGGCTGATCACGGCAGCCGGCCAATCCCGATTCCTGCAATTGGCCGGGAGATTCGACTTTTGATTTCGCCCTGCAAGCCGGCGCGAGCTTCGATGTAGAATGATAGGCCGGAATGCCATTGAATCGTGGAATCGCACTGGCTTTGATAGGGCTATCTCTCGCGGCCGAAAACGGTGAGACTTTTAAAGCTCGCCTCTCGCCGGTGCCGGCCGATGCCAAGACCCGTGCCGATCTCGCTGGTTCAGGCTCGGCTTCGGCGGTGCTCACGGGCACCAAGCTCGCGATCACCGGTTCTTTCGACGGCTTGCGCTCAGCAGCCACGACGGCCAGTTTGCACGGTGGAGTTGGTGCCGGCGTGCGGGGGCCGCTGATTGCGGACCTCACGATTTCGAAGTCCACAACTGGAACCGTCAGCGGATCGGTCGAGATGACTCCCCAGCAAATCACCAGTCTGCGCAAAGGCGGCCTTTATGTTGAAATTTCGAGCGAGAAGGCGCCCAACGGCGTTCTGTGGGGCTGGCTTTTAAAATAGGAGAAACATGCTGAGTAAGATTTGTTGTGCGTATGCGATGACTGCGATTTGTTACGCACAGCAGCCTGGTGTATACACTGCGGCTCAAGCCGCGTCCGGGCGCGCCATCTATCAGGCCAGTTGCTCCGGCTGCCACGCCGCCGATCTCACGGGTCTCAACAGCGCCTCGGCATTAGCGGGCGGACTCTTCATGAGCAGCTGGGGCGATCGCACTCCGAGCGATCTGATTGCGTTTCTCGAAGGCGCGATGCCTCCGGGCAATCCTGGCAGCCTGGGCGAGCAAGCCTATGTCAACGTCACGGCATTCATTCTCGATTTCAACGGCGCACGCGCCGGGAACCAACCGTTGACTGCCGCTAGCAAAGTGGCCATCCGCTCTGTTGCGACAGGACAGGCGAAAGCCCAGCCTGCGCCCGGCGAACCTATCGGTGGCCGCGCCGAAGCGCCCGTTCCGCCCACGCCGCGAGGTCTCGTCGTGGCAGGTGAAGTGAAGAATTTCACACCGGTCACCGATGCAATGCTGCGCAATCCGGATCCCAGCGATTGGTTGATGATCCGCCACGACTATCACGCCACCGATTACAGCCCGCTCAGCCAGATCACCACGCAGAACGTGAAGGATCTGCAACTCCAGTGGGTGTGGGCCATGAATGAAGGGACCAATCAACCGGCGCCCGTGGTGCACAACGGCGTGATGTACATCAACAATCCCGGCAATATCGTGCAGGCGCTGGACGCACGCAGAGGCGAGCTCATCTGGGAGAATCGCATCGGTCCAACACCCACGGGCAGTTCGCAGCGTGGCCTCGCAATCTACGACGACAAGGTTTACGTCACCACCAGCGACGCTCACATCTACGCACTCGATGCACGCACCGGCAAGAATGTTTGGGACACCGTGATCGGCGATCGCAGTAAGGGCAACTACTCCACCAGCAGCGGCCCCATCATCATCAAAGGCAAAGTCGTGCAGGGCCTGGGTGGATGCGCGCGCTATCAGGACGAAAAGTGCTTCATCAGCGCCTACGATGCGCAAACCGGAAAATTGCTCTGGAAGTTTTACACCATCGCGAAGGAAGGCGAGCCCGGCGGCGACACCTGGGGCAAACTTCCGAGCTTGTTCCGCGCGGGCGGCGAGACTTGGATCACGGGCAGCTACGATCCCGATCTCAATCTGACCTATTGGGGCGTAGCGCAATCTAAGCCCTGGATGCGCGCGAGCCGCCAATCGGGGAACGGCGCGACGCTCTACGCCAACTCCACCGTTGCTCTCAACGCCGACACGGGCAAACTCGCCTGGTATTATTCCCACGCTCCCGGGGAATCGCTGGATCTCGACGAAGTGTTCGAACGCGTCTTAGTAGACGATGGCGGCCAGCATCTAGTGTTCAGCGCCGGCAAAGCGGGCATCTTGTGGAAGAACGATCGCGCCACCGGCAAATATCTCGGGCACAAGGAAACTGTGTTCCAGAACATCTACGATTCGTTCGATCCCACAACTGGCGAGCCGCATTATCGCAACGACATCGTGGAGAATCAGTTCGGCACGTGGGTGCAGAGCTGCCCGACGTCGGAAGGCGGCCACAACTGGCATGCCATGAGTTATCACCCAGGAACGAATCAGCTCATTATTCCACTGGCGCAAAGTTGCCAGGAGATGCTCGCGCAAAAAGTGGAGCTGAAAGAAGGTGGAGGGAGCGCGGGCGGGGCCAATCGAAAGTTTTACGAGTCACCGGGATCGAACGGCAACGTCGGCAAGCTGGCGGCCTACGATGTCAAGACGTTGAAGGAAACGTGGAAGATCGAACAGCGGTCGCCATTCATGACCGCCGTGGTATCAACGGCCGGTGGCGTCGCATTTGTCGGCGACATGGATCGGATGTTCCGGGCGATTGATGTAAAGACCGGCAAGGTCCTGTGGGAGACGCGCCTGGGAACTTCGGTGCAGGGTTTCCCCCTGACCTTCGGCATCGCCGGCCGGCAGTACGTCGCGGTGTCGAGCGGATTGGGCGGCGGCAGTCCGCGCATGGTGCCGACCGTGCTCGCACCTGAGGTCCACTACCCGTCGTACGGAAATGCGCTGTACGTGTTTGCGCTGCCCGAAAAGAAATAGCGTGAGCTATTTGTCCGGCTTTGCGCTCGGCGTTTGCTCGCTGGCGTCGGTACCGATGAACAGCTTCCTGCCGTCGGGGAACGTGAGATCGCGGCCGTTGGCGCGGTTGGCGCCATCCTTGGCCTGATAGCCTTCCACGACGATCTGGGTTCCGGGCTCCAGCGAATGCTTCGTGAATCCGCGCCGCAACAGAGAATTCGGGCTGCCGCCTTCGATCATCCAACTGGTCACGGTGCCGTCCGGATTCTTGACGTCGATGTGAATCCAGGAGTGCGGATTGATCCATTCCATCTGGGTCACCGTGCCTTGCAGCTTCACCGGCTTGGTGACGTCGAATTCGGAGGCAAAGGAATGGTGCGCCCAGACGGGAATCGCGGCTAAGAACAGAATGGCGCCGAGGAATCTGTTCATTTCCCGCCCTGCTGCTTTTTCTCTTCTGCCCGAGCGCCGCTCAGATTGTTCCTCATTCCGTAATTCCCCTCATGGCACGCGTACTCAAAAATCGGGCCTTGAATCTTCGTCATCGGAATCTCTGCGCTCCAGGAGTGGGCCCAGGTAGAAGGATCGTCCACGGTGAATTGATAGAGGACCGTGTCGGCATTCACGCGCCGGAAGCGCTCCACCACGTGCAGATTCGCGCTGGAGCCGCGGAACGCAGTCTTATCGGTGAAGTTGGTGGTGTCGACGACCAGCGTATCGCCTTCCCAGTGGCCGCGCGAGTCGCCCATCCACTGGCGGACATTGGCGGGAAGATGCGGGCTGCCGTCGGTGGGAATCATGCGAACGTCATGAATCATTTCCTGCGTGATCGCGACGTAGCCGGGCCCTTGCACGATCTGCAGGTTGCTGTTGTAACCCACCGGCATCATCGGCGGACCTTCGTTGCCCCACATGATGCAGCGCTCGGCGAGCCCGCGATTTTCGGGACCGTCAAACTCGTGACCTTTGTTCTTGGCCGCGCGATCCGCATTTCTCTGGCGAGCCTCCGGCGTCATCGGCGGAATATGGCCATCGGGCGGATCTGTGATCAGCGACGTGCGAATGTTGGCCGCCACCTTGGATTGGCCCTTCTCCAGGCCAAATTGAGCCATGTTGTAATGCACGTCGGCGTAGGTTCCCGGACCTGTCGGCTCCGGCGTCGCCAGTTGGCGCTTGGCGTATTCGGCGGCTTCTTCCGGTGTGAAGAACTCCTTGCCGGCGAGGTCCTTGGGGCGTTCCAGCGGCGTGACGGTGGTGTTGGTCCAATAGCCTTCGAGATCCGGATGACCGTCGGCGGTGCGCAGCGACGGCGCGGCCGCGGATGACGTCGTGGCAGGTTTTGCCGCAAGCGCCACGCTCTGCGCGGGAGCCAGTAAGGTTCCGGCGCCCAGAAAAGCAAGCGCGCTCAAGGTGATTTGAAGGCGATGGGCCATAGCTGTCCCTCCTATTTGCCGCCGCTTTTGATCGTATATTTTGGGGATGCCGGTGTCAATGCGGGTGCTCAATTTGCCGGGTGCTCAAATCACTCGGCCTTGTGACTCCGGCCTAGACGCTGGAGGCCGCGATGCCCTCGGCGCTCAACGCCGCGAGCAACGATCGGAGCCGCGTGAATTCGATCACCTGTCCCACCATGATCTTCATCTGCCGCTCGGTGTGCTCCTCGATTCCCATGCCATTCCCGTCGAATCGTTCCACCAGTGTGTTGATCGCCACGCCCATCGGCGTCGGCCAGCCCCGCAACGCGTGTACGATCGACCGAAACGCCGTGAGCACCACGCCGGTGGATTGCCATCCGTGCCCGCACACGATCAGACCAACGGCTCGGCCATCCAGATAGGGTTCGGGATCCTTGCACATGTCTTCGGTATAATCCAGCGCGTTTTTCACCAGCCCCGAGACCGATCCGTGATAGCACGGCGTGGAAAGAATCACGCCTTTGGCGCGCCGCAGCGCGGCCACCAAGCGCAGCGCTCCTTCGGATCGATCGGCCGACTCGGGCGCATACATCGGTAAATTGATGCTCGCGCCATCGAACAACTCGACCTCGGCGCCCCCTGCCTCCGCCAACGCGAGCGCGTAGCGCAGGGCTTTCTCAGAAGAAGAGCCGGGGCGCGTGGTCCCGCCGATTCCGACAATGAACGGTTGTGAGTGAGCCATCGCGAGGCACCTGGATGACCGGTCCATTACAATGGTAGCTTCGAAAACTCGATAGGTCACTTCCCCTAATGAAATTCGGCGGCTTCTACGAACACCAACTCCCGCGGCCTTGGGTCCGCGACTCCGAGCACACGCTTCTCAAGAACGCGCTGGAACAGGCCGTGCTCTCCGATCAGTGCGGATACGATTATGTTTGGGCCACTGAACATCACTTCCTGGAAGAATACGCGCATTCCTCGGCGCCGGAGGTTTTTCTGGCCGCGGTCAGCCAACGCACCAGGAATGTTCGCATTGGCCACGGCATCGTTCAGACTCCGCCGCACATCAATCATCCGGCACGCATCGCGGAGCGCATCGCTACGCTCGATCTGCTGAGCGATGGCCGTGTGGAGTTTGGCACCGGAGCGGGCGCAACCGAAACCGAGCTGGGCGGATTTCTCGTACCCCAGTCCGAGAAAAAGAACATGCAGATGGAGGGTATGCGCATCGCGGTGCGGATGCTGGTGGAAGATCCATTCACCGGATATGAAGGTCAGTTCGTCAAGATTCCGGAGCGCAATGTCGTCCCTAAGCCGTTGCAGAAGCCGCATCCGCCGCTGTGGATGGCCTGCTCGCGCCGGGAGTCAATTATTCAGGCCGCCAAGCTGGGTCTCGGCGCATTGACGTTTTCCTTCGTCAGCCCGGAGGAAGCGCGGCAGTGGGTGAAGGATTATTACCAGATCATCGAAAACGAGTGTGAACCGTTGGGATATGCGGTGAATCCGAATTTCGCCGTGGCAGCGCCGTTCCTGTGTGATCGCGATCAGACGCGCGTGGAGAAAATCGGCGCAGAAAGCTACGGATTCTTCCTTTATGGACTGGGGCACTATAGCTTTTTCGGAGAGCATCGTCCCGGCAAAACCGATATTTGGGACGAATACAAGAATAATCCCAAGGACTTTGCGCCTCCCGAGGGCCGCACGCAGGATTGTGTCGGTACGCCCGCGCAGTTACGCGAACGTTTGCGCGATTTCGAGCAAGCGGGTATCGATCAAGTCCTGTGCATTGCACAGGCCGGTAAAATCCCGCACGATCTGCTGTGCTCGTCCATCGAATTGTTTTCCAAGGACGTCCTGCCCGAGTTCAAGGATCGCGATCTTGCGAATGCAACCAAACTAGCCGAACGCCGCGCCCGCATTAACGAGAAAGCGATGGCTCGCAAACCCGCGGTGCAAGCGCCGCAGTCTGAAATGGTCATCCGCGCCGCTGGCCACCACTAATTATCGCAACCGTACACTGACAAAACCCGCGCGCCTTTCGCCTGTGGCAGTGTAGAGAGAGTGGCGGCCACGACCACAGGCGGATGAAGATCTCGATTCTGGTACCTCTGTATAACGAGGAAGAGTTTGTCGCCACTCTACTGGAACGCGTACTCCGAGCGCCGCTGCCGCAGGGCTTCGATCGGGAAATTATCGTCGTTGATGACGGCTCGACCGATGCATCCGTTGCCGAGGTAGAAGCTGTCGCCGAGAAGTACCCAGGCGCGATTCGCTTGCTCAAATCCACTCCCAACCAAGGCAAGGGAGCAGCCATTCGCCGTGCGATTGCTGAGGCACGCGGGGAATTCTGCATCATCCAGGACGCCGATCTCGAATACAATCCCAATGAGTATGGCAAGCTTCTCGGCCCACTGGTCGACGGGCGCGCGGACGCCGTGTACGGTTCGCGATTCGCAACCAGCGGTGAGCGCCGCGTACTGTACTTCTGGCATTCGCTCGCCAATCATCTGCTCACGGGGATGTCCAACATATTCGCCGATCTCAATCTGACGGACATGGAGTCGTGTTACAAGGCCTTCCGGACGTCTTTACTGCGAAGCATTCCGCTACGGAGCCAGCGTTTTGGATTCGAGCCCGAGGTCACCATTAAGCTGGCCAAGCGGCAGGCCCGTATCTATGAGACTCCGATCAGCTACAGTGGCCGCACCTACGAGGAAGGGAAGAAGATCGGTCTCAAGGACGCGTTCGAAGCCTTCTGGGTAATTCTGAAAACGGCGCTTTCGAGTGATATTTATGTTGCGAAAGACAAAGATATTTTGGATGCCTTCGCCAATGCGCCAAACTTTAATCGCTGGATGGCGGATACCATTCAGCCGTATATTGGCAGGAACGTCCTCGAAATTGGAGCAGGTATGGGCAATCTTACGCGCCTGCTTTTAGCGGGGAGGAAGAGGTACGTCGCGACCGACATCGATTGCGAGCACCTGGAGCGCCTCAGGAATCGTCTTTCGCAACGGCCCCATCTCGAAACCGCCGTGCTGGATGCCGCCGATCCACGCGGCCAGGAGCAATTTTCCGGCCAGATGGATACCGTAGTGTGCCTCAACGTTTTGGAGCATATCCCGGATGACCTGCAAGCTTTGCGCAACATTCGTTCCATGCTCGAACCGGGCGGCCGTGCAGTGGTTCTCGTTCCCGAGGGGCAAAGCGTCTATAACTCGCTCGACGAAGAACTCGGGCATTGCTTGCGGTACTCTGAAGCTCAGTTGCGCCAAAGAATGACGGAAGCTGGTTTTCATGTAGAGGCGATCTTGCATTTTAACCGGGCCTCCCGGCCAGGATGGTGGCTAAACGGAACTATATTGAAACGCCGGACCATCAGCCGCGCGCAGTTGAAGAATTTCGATCGATTTGTATGGCTATGGCGCCGGATCGATCGCTCTTTACCATGGGGACCAACGTCCCTCATCGCCATCGGCATCAAACAGTCTCCGTGAAGCTCACGCATCGCGTTCAATATCAAGTGGCTTGGGTAGCGGCGTTGCTCGCAGTAAGTGCCCTCTATTACTGGATCATCGGCATCGGCGCAGTAAGTGAACGATTCGCGTGGAATAGCGGGTTAGATCAATATTACGGTTTGCCGGGCCCCACCGTGGCGAAAGGCAGTTACGCGGTGAACGGATATTACGACTTACTCGCGCGCGCCTTTGTAAGCGGAAAGTTGTATCTGCCAGTTTTGCCGGAACCTGCGCTGCTGGCTCTCCCGCATCCTTACGAAGACCGCGAGAATGAGCGCTTTAGACTCCTGGATACGGTACTTTACAAGCAGCACTACTATCTTTATCACGGGCCTATTCCCGTAATTGTATTGTTCGTGCCTTGGTATTTCCTCACCGGTCATGATATGCCCGAGAACTTCGCGGCATTTCTGTTTGCTATCGGCGGCTACATTTTCTTGTCTCTATTGTTTCTTCAATTACTCGCGTACCTGTCCCCCCGTGTCTCGATTGTGGTCTTCACGCTGTGCCTGCTCGCAATCGGCATCGCCCAGTCCGTGCCATTTCTATTGCATCGCGCGAAGCTGTACGAAATCGCGATCGCGTGCGGATTTTGCTGCGTCAGCGCCGGTTTCTATTTTCTATTTCGTATGACTACAGCTTCGGCCAATCGAGCTTTATGGTCGGGCCTTTCGGGACTGTGCTTCGGCCTGGCGATCGGCTGCCGCCCGCACTTGGGGCTCGCTGCCCTCTGCGCCCTTGCGCTACTTATGCTGCTGCGGGTCGCGCGCCGGCAAGTAGTCGCCTGGGCCCTTCCAGTCATCGCCTGCGGTTGGGGAATCGCCGCGTATAACTACGCAAGGTTCGGTAACCCATTGGAATTCGGGCTGAGCTATCAATTGGCTGCGGCTTCGTATCAAAACATCCGCTTGTCGGTCTCGAATGTTGTTCCAGGTCTTTACTACTGGCTTCTATGCCCGCCGACTCTTGTTCCCGAGTTTCCCTTCGTTCGCCTGGCCTTTCGACAGCCTTTCGACGCACGTATGAACGTGTTGCCGTTGCGCTACTTTCTGGAACCCACCGGCGGCATCTTAGCCCTCTGCCCGCTGGTATTCATCGCCATCCTCGCGCCATTCTGCGCCGGGGTATTCAATGGGAAGCGACGCGCTTTCGCATTGATCATGACAATGTTGGTGTTTGCCGCCGCGAGCATGTTATTTGTCTCCGCCACGGGACTAACGTCGCAACGATACGAAGTCGATTTCCAGCCTTATCTCGTATTCATTGCGTGCATAAGTGCTTGTGCGGCTCTGGTTTATTTGCAAACAAATGTCCGCATGATCGCCACTACGCTCCTTTCCATTCTCATTCTTTATTCCGTGGCCGCGAATGTTGCACTGGCAGTCCAAGGGCCGTACGATCAGTTCGTGCAGGCTAGCCCAGGAAGTTACGTGCAGCTGGCCCGATGGTTCAGCCCTATCGAGCGTTTTCGGCCACGAGAAAACCCGCCGATCCGCGTTCAGGCCGCGTTCGACTTCCCGTCGCGGTGCGTCGCCGGAATGGAGCCGCTTATCTCGGCAGGTGAGTTCGGCTCCCGCTATCTGCTCTCGGCGGCGTGCCTGGATAACACCCGAATGCGATTAGTCTCGGAAACCTCCTACCGATCGCCCGACTGGATTTGGGTCGATGTGCCCTATGCACCGGGACTAAACATCGCCGCCATCCAATTCGACCCGCAAGATCGCACCATGACCGTGACCTGGAACGGCAAGGCTGCGCTGCGGCACCATCTGCGTTTCTTGGTTACCGCGCCGTCGCAGATCCGCCTCGGCTGGGACCCAACGTTAGGCAACAAGACCAAGTTTCCGGGCCGCATCGTACCGGAAGCGGAGTCCTTCGGACTACCAGCACGCTTCCGACCCGCATTCCCGCTGCTTTGAGAAGCAACTCGCGGCCGTCTAAATCCGTTCGTATTCGTGGACCGTTAGTTCGCTCTCCACATCCCCGGTGTGCTTGATCTCGGCTGGTTCGAACAGCATCACTTCCACCTCATGCTCGGCCACGGGGCGATGTTCGACGCCGCGCGGGACTATCAAGAACTCGCCCTCGTTCAGCGTCACGGTCCGGTCTCGAAACTCCATCCGAAAACTCCCGCGCACTACCAGGAACATCTCGTCTTCGCCGGCATGATCGTGCCACACGAACTCGCCCTGAAACTTGGTTAGCTTCACGTGTTGGCCGTTCAATTCGCCCACCACGCGCGGGTTCCAGTGGTCGGAGAACAATGCGAGCTTTTCGCGAACGTTCACCTTCTCCATGCGACGAGATTAGCAAACCCCGATATAATGCTCCCATCATGAAACCCGGAATCACTCGGCGTGATCTGGCAGTCTTGATGACTGTCGCAGGCGCTGCTCGCAGTGCACCAGCGCAAACCGCGGCCTCGCCCACATCGCCGGGTCCCATTCTCGATATCGCCGAATGGAGCTACTTCTGGTACGGCGTCGAGCACGCCACCCTTGCCCGCGGCACCATGTGCAACGGAATGCAGATGTACGTCGAGCATTGGATTCCGCGCGAGGTGCGTCACCCCTATCCGGTTATCTTGATCCATGGCGGCTACGGCCAAGGCTCCGATTGGATCAGCACGCCCGACGGCCGCCGCGGCTGGGCCACGCTGCTTTTGGAGCAAGGCTACAAGGTCTACGTGCTCGATCGCCCCGGCCAGGGCCGCAATCCGTATCATCCTTGGGTGCACGGATATTTCGATAAAGAAGCGCCAACGTTTGAAAGAGTCGCAAAGACTATTGGGATCGATGCAAACGATCCGGCCGCAGCACAGGTTGTCGCATCCATGGGCCAGCCGATGTCCAATAATCCTCTCACGCAAAATGTCTGGCGAACGCGCGGTGCGAAGCTGCTCGACGACATCGGTCCCGCGATTCTGATCACGCAGGGCGACGGCGCGATCTTCGCCAAGGTCACCGCGCGAGAGCGCCCGAATCTGGTGAAAGGGATCGTCGCGATCGAGCAATCGCCGGAATCCGGCATCGCGGCTTTGATTGCCGAACTCGACAAACTCTCGGCCACCGCGCCTCCCTCAGGGCCCGCCATCGTCGATCCCAAGCCCAACCGTGAATCCACCGCGCTTAAGCTTGCCGATCAAGGCTGCTTCTGGGTCGGCGTGCAGCGCAAATCCATGCCCTACGGCACCATCGCACAAGGACAGATGTACGTGCAGTACATGATTCCTGCTGAGAAACGTTACCCCTACCCGGTCATCATGGTCCACGGCGGCGGCGGACAAGGGACGCATATGATGGGCATCGGCGGACGCCCCGGATGGGTCCACTATTTCGTGCAGGCCGGCTACAGCGTGTACTGGCTCGATCGCCCGAGCTACGGCCGTTCGCCTTATCATCCCGACGCGCTTGGTCCCAGCCATTTGCCGAACGTGCCGCCCTACGAGCCGCTGGTGCAGACGCCGGTCGTCTTCAACACTGCCCAATGGCCAGGGCCAGGCGGCATGACCGATCCGCTCATCGACCAGTTCATGGGCTGCGAGTCGGGCAACGTCATGGACGAAGCCTTCCATAGCGATCTTGTGTGGCACGGCGGTGTCGAACTGGTGGATCGCATCGGCCCGTGCATCTTGCTCACGCACGCCTTCGGCGGATTTTTTGCCTGGGGTGTGGCGGATCGCCGTCCCAATCTCGTCAAGGGCATCTTCGCCATGGAGATCAACGGCAATCCATTCGCCGCGCAGCTTCGCTGGGGATTGACGGCCAGCCCGATCGCCTACGATCCCCCGGTGACCGATCCGTCGCAATTCAAATTGGTGGATCACACCGCGCCGCCCGATTCGCCGCGCCCGGTCGTGTCGCCCTTCAAGCTCCAGGCTGAGCCCGCGCGCAAATGGAAAAACCTGCCAGGCATCCCGATCGGATGGCTGACCACCGAATTCGGCGGCGGCGGATCGCCCGTCGCCAATGTCGAGTTCCTGAAGCAAGCCGGCTGCTCAGCCGAGATGGTGCGCTTACGCGACTACGGCATTGTGGGGAACGGCAACTTGATGTTGCTCGAGAAAAACAATCACGAGGTATTCGGCGTGGTGCGGGATTGGCTGGACCGCAAAGTCGCCCCGCCCAGCCGTGCCTGACCAAGAGCTGCTTGCTATCCGGCTTGACCTACTTACTATCCGGCTTGTCTGTCGGAGCGCCGGTCCCCTGCGATCCGATAAACAGCTTCCTTCCGTCCGGGTAAGTGATGTTGCTGCCGTTGGCCCGGTTGGTGCCGTCCTTGGCCTGCCAGCCTTCGATCACAATGTCGGTTCCCGGTGGCAGCGAACTTTTGTTGAAGCCCCGTCGCAACAGCCCGTTCGGCGCACCCGCTTCGATCATCCAACTGGTCACTGTGCCGTCGGCGTTTTTCACGTCCAGGTGAATCCAGGCGTGCGGATTGATCCACTCCATCTTGGTCACTGTGCCCTTCAACACCAGCGGCTTGTTGACGTCGAACTCAGCCGCGAACGCGTGATGCGCCCAGGCAGGCGCCGCGGCCAGCGCCAGCGCGAGTCCGGCCACCGCAATCAAAACTTTGCTTTTCATAATCGGATTCATCTCCTGATTCGCCCCGCACCGCTTATTTAGCGGGCTCAGCTGCTTTCTTTGCGTCTTCGAGGCGCGCCGTGCTGAGCATATTGTGCATCGCCATGTTGCCCTCGTGGCAAGCATACTCGAAAAGCTGATAGCCCGGTTCGTGCGTGATTGGGAATGCAACTTTCCACGTCGCCGTGTAGGTCTTGGGATCGTTCACGGTCAGCTCATAGTTGACGGTATTACCACTCACGCGCGTGAAACGCTCGGTGAGTTTCATGTCATCGCTATACGGTGCGCCGCCATCGCCATTCACGCCCACAGCCATCCGGCCGCCCAATAGATTCGTGGTCTCCACCACTAGCGTTTTGCCTTCCCAATGGCCCACCGCATCGCCCATGTAGGAGCGAATATTCGAGCTCAGGTGCGGACGGCCATCGGTCGGAATGATGCGAACATCATGCACCATCTCATAGCGAATCGCCACGTATCCCGGCGTCTGCACGATTTCGAGGCCATTGCCGTAAATCACGGGCAAAATGGATCCCGCGACCCCGCGCGTAATGCAGCGATCGTAATAGCTCCAATTCGTATACGACGCCGGAATCGGTTCGCGCCGGATCTTCATCTTCGCGTCCAGTGCGGCTTGCGCCTCGGGCGTCAATGGAGGAAGCCGTCCGTCCGGCGGATCCACGATCTGCGAAGTTTGATGCGAAGCTCTGCGCGCGAACTCGCCCCAATGCCCTGGAACCGGTGCGGCGTCCACTCCGCGGCCAAACCGTCCGGGCGGCGGAGCGGGAGGTGCTTCGCCCTTTTCCTTCGCCTGCAGCTCTGCTAGCGCGGGCGAGTGATTGGTCCCGCCGCTTTCAATGAATTCCTCCGAATGCTGCACGTTCATCGCGCGCGCCTTCAGCTCGTCTTCGGTCAGCGTCGCTCGTGTACCGAAGTTCTTCGGCCGTTCGAACGGCACGCCCCAGGTGTCATCGCTGGTCCAGGTTCCCTGCAGGTCGGGATCGCCCCACGGCGTCTTGGGAGCCACAAACGGCGCATCCGGCTTCGCGGAGGACCTAACAGCCTTGGCGTCAGGCTTCGCCGCCGCCGACGTCTGTGCCACCGCCGGAACGGCCGCTATGAGCGCGGCTACGCCGACCGCGGCCACCGCGACCAAACCTAGGAAAATTCGGTGATTCATGGAAATCTCCTTCTTTGTTGGGCGATTCCGTCGCTTTCGAGGTTACCCGGCTATTTGCTGCCCTTGCGTACCAGGTCCCCGTAGAGTAACTGTTCGGCATACTCCACGCACTTGAACTCCAAGAGCCGTGCGTTCTTGTCGCGATTCCGGTACAGGAACAGACTGATCTTCCACGGCTTCGAGAACGTTGCTTTGTCCTCAATGGTGGCTTCGTAGCTGATGGTATTCGCATCCACCGGCGTGTAGCGCTCCACGACGTGCAAGCCGTCGCTCGCGAAATCGCCTGCGCGATCGAACCAGGCCATCCCGTTGAAACCGGTCACGTCCACCACCAGCGTGTCTTTTTCCCAGTGGCCGTTGGACGTGCCCATCCACGTATCGGTGGCGGCTTCCTGCGGCTTGCCCATGTTGATCAGCCGGTTGGTGGTGGCATACTCGTAGGCGAACAAAATATCCTTCTGCGATTGGATGATTTGGAACGGATACGGCAGATAGGCCGCGCGCGGAACGCCCGGCATGTAGCACTTCACCTCGGGATCGTCCTTCCAACGGTTGGCTTCGTTTTTCTTCTTTTGCTCGAGCGCGGCAGGTAGATACGGGATCTCGCCGCCCTCCACGATCCCTTGGCCGGGGGGGATCGCGCCGATCGCTCCTAATTGAAAGAACGGCCCGGCCGCGGAGCTGTGATCCTCAATGTCCCAGTCGGCCGTCCCCATCGCTTCCCATATTCCGGACAAATTTGGCTTACCATCGGACATCCGCGGGATTTTGGTGCCAGCAGCCGTTTGACCGGGGCTAGGCAGCGCAGCCATCAAGAACGCGGCGCACGCAGCCGCAGAAAATAGAAAATGTTTCATAGCGCCCATCAGCATATCACCAGAATTATTCGCTTACAGCCCACCCGAGCTCATTTTCGTGTAATAGGAATCGTAGAATGCGAGCATCGCCGGATCGATCCCAGGCCCGGCCGCTACGGTATCGCCCAGCACCATGCTCTTGTCGCCGGTCTTGGTTTGAAACGCCGGCCACTCGGGTAGCCCCTTGCCGTTCGGATTTCCCGTCGCCGCGAAGTTCACCCAATACGACGACATCGTGTCGGCGAGTTGCTTGTCCGTATCGCTCCACGTCACGTTCGGGGGCTGATTCTCGAACATGTACGCCAGATCCGCGGTGTGCGTCGCGCCCCTCGATGGTTGTCCCGGCGCCGCCGGTGGAACGTGCGTGAAGAAATACAGGTACGTTTTGCCTTTCCCACGCGTCGACTGCAATTGCGCCCATTCCCGCATATGCCAGCCCATTTCATCGCGAAACGCCGCTAGCTGCGAGGTTTCGGCTTGCGAGTCCGAACCGGCCGGGTAAAGCTTCAAATAAGCGTCTGCCTCATCGGCGAAGCGCTTCTTCGCGTTGCCGGAAAACTGATCGGCCTTCACGGATCCGGGACGCGCGAAAAACGTCCCTTCGTCGTGATTCGACCCCACCAGAATATCCACGTCGTTTTCTTTGTGATGCGCATAGGTCAGCGACAAATCTTCGGGAACATACCAGCCGTCGACGACAATTCCAAAGAATCCCCGGCCGTTCTTAAGGAGATCGTCCGCTGGTTTCGCCCGCATCTCCGCGATCGATGACGCGCCCAGCCCCTGCACCAGCTTTTGTCCGTTCTGCTCCGCCGTCGCGAGCGTTGTCATGTGCGCGATGTTGATGCCCATCCAGGCACCGCTTTGGGCGATCGCGCGCTGGAATAATCCCTTGCCCTGGGGCGAACCAACCATCGCAGAAACCAGCATGGCACCGGCCGACTCGCCGTCGATGGTCACGCGCTTGGGATCGCCGCCGAAATTCGCGATGTTTTTCTGCACCCAATGCAACACCGCGGCCATGTCCATCATGCCGTAATTGCCCGACGCGTTGTGCCCGGATTCCTTGGTCAATTCCGGATGTGCCAGGAAACCGAAGATGCCGAGCCGATAGTTGTACGTCACAACCACCGCGCCCTTCTTCGCCAGCGCCTCTCCGTTGTACATCGCAAGTGATCCCGCGCCGCCGGTGAAGCCTCCGCCATAGGTCCACACGATCACCGGCAGCCGGTCGCTGGCCGATTTCGCCGCCGTCCACACGTTCAGGTACAGGCAGTCCTCGCTCGGCGCTGGTCCCGATGCTGCCCCGCCGGGTCCGCGCTGTTGCTGCATGCACACCGGGCTGAATTCCTCGGCCTTGCGCACGCCTTCCCAATGCGCGGGAGGCTGCGGCGCGCGCCATCGCAAATCGCCCACCGGCGGCGCGGCGAACGGGATGCCCTTGTACACTCGGACTTCATCGCTTGTCGATCCGGCGACTCCTGAAACCAGGCCGGATTCGGTGCGAACAGGATCGGTGATCGCGGCCGGCAATATTGTCGCGCCGATGAAAATCGTTCCGAAGACCAGGCAGAATATGCTGCGCATGGTTAGCCAGTATGTCAGCTTTTCAGGCGCGGGGTCAAGACTGGAACATCAGTTGCCCGCCGCAAAACGCTGCGGATCGCTCAGCGCGAGGTACCTTCAACGGCAGCATCGCAACGATGTGTCAGGACCGCGTGTTACCCCGGCGTTATGAGTGTGCCGTTGGCCCGCCTCGCGACGAGCCTGCCGCCTTTGAGCAACACGTAGTTATTGTCGCGCCACAGGCTGCGTTTGGACACATAGCTGGCGCACCAGATGATGAAGCCGTGCAGATCCCTGAGCGGATAGAGCAGGACCCAGCGCCGCGCGACGGGGTCGCGGGATGCCAACCAGCCGATGAACCAACACTCCGCCATCCGGTTCACGAGCGAGGCGGCGAACAGGCCGAAACCCAACCACGTGTAGCCCAACAGGGGCGCGGCAATCAGCCCTAGAATTCCAAACGGGACCGCGAAGGTCAGTCCTGTCCCAAGGTGGCCTCTCGGACGCGAATAACGAGTCCCCATGGCCCACCGTAGCTGTCGTTCCCACATTCGCCGGAACGTCATCGACGGGGATACATGATCCACCACATGGCTCGAGAGCACGACCCGGAAGCCGGCCTTGTGAATGAAATTGCCGACGACAAAGTCGTTCGAAAGGTATTCGCGGACCGCGAAATATCCCCCAATTTTCCCGATGGAATCCTTACGCAGCGCGATGGTCGGTCCCAGACCGAATTTCATGCCTTCCAGGAAATTGGCGATCAAGACACCCGCGGTGAATTCGACGGACATTCCAATGGCATCGAGCGCACTCCAGATTCCTCCAGCGCTCTTGCCGCGAAATATACAGGTCACGGCGCCAATCTTGGGATCAAGCAGCGGAGCGACCACGTCGCGTAAATAGTTCGGTCCAACTTCAACGTCGCTGTCGCTGGTAACCAGAATGTCGTGCGCGGCAATTTCCGTCAGATGATGGAAGCAATAGTTCGGCGCATTGGGCCAGGAAGGCTGCCCAGTGATCAAGATCCGGCTTGGGATGTGAGGATATCGCGCGCAAATTTCCCGGATGACTGGCAGCGCTGCGTCGTCTGGTTCGTCCGCGGCAAACAGGACTTCGTATTCGGCATAGTTCTGCTGAAAGAAACTCTCGATATTCTCTTTCATCCGAGCCTCGTTGCCGTGTACGGGCTTTAGAACGGAGGCCGGCGGCATTTTGGCTGGCAAACTTGCCTGAGCTTTCTGATCCCGAGCAGCAATGCGCCGGAATTCGATCGCGCCTAAAAGGGCGAGAATAAGAACAATCGTCGAAGTAATCGTCCCGAGGACGGCCACCCCTAAGATTACGTATGCAATCAACACGCTTGAACCCCCGCAAAGCCACCGCCCATGGGACAATCCGCGGTTTGTGATGTCCTCGCGGTCATGCCCCTGGTTAGCGATTCGTGAATATGAATTTTCCCCCGCTGCGCGCTAACTGGAAAGACTTCAGACCGCGCAATTCTGTTGGATGTTCCTGGTCCGTCCACAGGAACACCTCCGCCGGACCGTTCCACAAGGACGCCAGCGACTCCTGAGTCTCGAAAATATGGGGCGCGTCTGGAAACTTGGCGCCATACCATAAGTTACCACTAGGTTCGTGCAGGACGTGCACCTGGATTCCGGTGTAAAAATTCAGCGTCGACGCATCGCTATACTCGCCATCGATCACGATCACATCGCCCGGCCGAAACTGCTTTCGAATAGCCTCCGCGAGATCATAAGACGAAAGGATCGGCGAAAAAGTGCTGAAGGAGGAATGGATACAAGCCAGTAGCACGATCATCATGGCGGCCAGCGCGACGTTGCCTGCAAAAGGGCGTCCTCGCCGCCGCAGGATCCAATTGAGTGCGGTACCGAGAAATAGCCCGAGGGATGCGCCTAGAAGCGGACCGCGAAACGCGCCCAGCGCCCGCGGTGTC
The DNA here is from genome assembly GCA_963772905.1 of Bryobacterales bacterium. Taxonomy (GTDB): domain Bacteria; phylum Acidobacteriota; class Terriglobia; order Bryobacterales; family Bryobacteraceae; genus Palsa-89. Next base: position 1,109,524 of record CAVYZD010000005.1, read on the forward strand.
AAATCCAGCACATGCCCGAGCGAGAAGTTGTAATCTTGCGAATTTTTCTTGAGCAGGTCCGACAGGTCGGCCCCGGGAGCGGGCTGATGCGAAAGAGATAAGAGATACATCCCGGCCCCAAACGCCAATACACCGAAAGTAAACAGTACTGTCGAAGATAGCCTTCCCGCGCGACGATCGGACTCGCGCGCAGCTGGTCCCGATTCACGCGCCAACCAACCGCCCACCAAAAGCGCCGCACCCGGCAAGGCGGGAATCGTGTAGTACTCCTGTCGCGTCGAGAAACTGAAGAAACCCACGATGACCAACGCCCACAAAAAGAAGAGCAGATTCGCGCGCTGCCGCCGATCCAGTTCGGTTGCGGGCTTGCTTCGAAGTTCTCGCCATCGAGTTGGGACATCGAATAAAGCTTGCGGCAGGAATGCGCTCCAAGGCAAAAGCCAAGCGAGCAAGAGTCCCCAGAAGATTGCGAGTGGGACGGTATCGTACCCCGGGGGGACGCGTTTGCCCAGAAAACGCATCACGTGCTCATTGATGAAATAGAACCACAGAAACCCGCGAGCTTGACCTTGGGCCGGATTGCGCAGCGCCGCGAAGATGTGCCATGGGGCGGCGATCACTAAGAATATCAGCGAACTTGAAAACACGTGCAGCCTCAGCAAGCACCGCAAATTCCCGGTCAGCAGAACGTAGAGCCCGATCGCCCCCGCCGGGAACACCAGCCCAATCAAGCCCTTCGTGAGCACGTTCAACGCGCACATCGCGGCGAATCCCCAGCAAACCAGGCGCGAGGGCTGTTTTTCTTCAAGCGATTTCAAGAAAAAGTAGTACCCGAGCGTAAGCCAGAGCGCCACCAGCACCTCGGGAATCAGAAATCGCGTGAAAATGAACAAGCCGAGCGAGGTGACTAGCGCGACCCCCGCGTATAGGCCGCCCGTCTCCCCATAAACGTACCGGCCCAACCGGTAGGTCGCAAGAACCAGTGCCAGCACGCCGATCATCAGAGGCAATCGCGTGCTCCATTCGCTGATGCCAAAAATTTTGTAGCTGGTCTCCAAACTCCAATAGAGCAGCGGAGCTTTTTCCAGGTAGCGGAAGCCGTTGGTGTACAGCGTCACCCAGTCGTGGCGCTGTAACATCTCGCGCGCGGCCTCGGCGTGTACCGTGTCGACGTCGTCGAGCAACGGGGGCTTCGTGATGCCGGTCATGTAGATGACCGCCCACAGCCCAATCAGTACCAGCACGGAAACCCGCCAGTCCGCGAGCCAGCGGTTCGGACGACTCGCTACCGGAAGGGCCCCGTTCTTCATTATTGTTGTCGGTGCCTTTGGAATGGGAGTGCCGCGGGAATTCATCGCGGTTTTTTTTGATTGTAACTCAGTGATCGCGCTGCGAGTCCGGCTCAGGACCGTGTGAGCAAAAGAACTCCGCAGCAGACAAAGATGGTAGCGAACCAGCGCCTCCGGTCGACGTTTTCACGCAGGAAGAACTTGGCGGCCATCGCGTTAGCGACAAAGGTGAGCGCGGCGGATGCCGGTCCTACAACGCTCAGGTCTGCCCACGAGAGTCCGACGAGATTGCTGAAGAAGGCGATGCCCATGAAGAAGATTCCCCCGAAAAGCACCCCGCTCGATAGCCCGCGAATGATCACGGCGCGGAAGCCGCGGTCGCGAAAACCAGTGAGGTCGCCGATGCGGCGCATGGCGAGGGCTACCAGGACATCTCCAGTGGCAGCCGCGCAGACGGTGGTGAAGATGCATAGCCAGGTGTAGAGAATTTTCATGGGCGCTCCTCGCGGGCGCTGGAGCTGGAGACGTGCTCGGGAGGATGCTCGGTGCGGGATGGGCCCCCGGCGACCACACCAACACCGATCACGATAAAGGCGACGCCGGCCCAGCGCTGCGGGCTAACGTGCTCATGCAGCCAGAGGATGGAAAGCAGGACCATGACGACATAGCTGATGGCGGTAGCGGGCATCACGTAGGTGAGATCGGCAAAAGAGAGCGCAATCATGTAGCTCGACATGAAGCCGAGGAGAAAAACGATTCCGAGGACGACGAAAGGATTGGCGATGGCGGAGAAAACTTTAGTGATGTGCTGAATGTCGATGGCGCCGGCGTGCTTCATCCCGCGGGCGAGGAAGGCGTCGCCGACCGAACCGAAGAACACGATGGAAAGAATGACCAGGTACTTGCGAAGAGTCAAATGAGATTCCTGTGAGGTGCTGCCGAATGGCGGCTACCCTTTCAGCATATCTCGGGGCAGCGCCAGCGGAGCCTTTAGGGCCAGTCAATCGTCTCGAATATACGCCGCAGCCGCGCGCCCCTGGCCGGGTTAATCGACTCTACGAACCCCACCCGCCCATTCAAATGCTCCCGAAACAATGCATGCCCTTCGTGATTTTGACTCGCCGGGCCTAGCCGCGCGCAATTGGTCAGCGTCGCTTTCAGCCGATCGAAATCCGCCCGGATCACGTTCAGCCGTTGATTCGCAGTCAGACCCGCCAGCCGTTGCCGGACGCCCTGCCGCATGATGCGCGTCTTCCGATGATTCACGGTGAATCCTTCCTCCCCCAGGATCACCGCCACGTGCGTTGAAAACCGCTCCACGCGGCGCTCAAAATCCTCGCCGCCGGAAAACGCCAGATCGTCGGCGTAGCGCGTGTACTCCGCCCCGGCGGATCGCGCGAGCCCCGCCAGCCTGCAATCCACCCGATACGCGCAAAGGTTGGCGAGCGACGGCGAGGTCGGCGCGCCCTGCGGCAAATGCGGTCGGGCGTACAGCTCCCCGAATCCGCGCACTGCGTTCGTGCAAATGCCTCCCAACAAATCGGCCACCGATTCGGGATAACCCATGGTGCGGAATACCGTCTGAATCCTCGCACCCGAGATGTTCGCGAAGAAGTCCTGCAAGTCCATCTTCAACACCGCTCGCTTGCCAACGTGCGGGCCTACATAAGTTTTGATTGATCTCCCGCGCAGAAATCCGTGCGCTACCGGATGCGCGGGAATCTTGTTCAAAATCTCCGACAATATTTTTCGCTGCAGTTCCTTGAGCGTAGGTTTCGGCGCTTCGATCAACCGAATGGCGCCCGGCGCCTTCCCCAGCGCACGGTAATGATAATGTCCGATTCGCGGCTGCTTGGTTTTGTAACCCAGTCCCTTGAGGTCTGCGAACCACTCCAGCTCCGATGGATACAGTAATAGCCACTCGGCCAGGGCACCTGCGGATTGAATTACCGGAACATTCCAGCTCGCAGCAGCGGCGACAGGCTGCATTTGATGCGGGTCCGTGAGCCAATGTTCTACCGACAGCTCGTCAGCGTGCTCAGTCCACGCGCGCTTGGCTCCACGATCGACATCGAGAAATTGAACGACGTCGCGATGCCGCGGACGCACTCGCCCCGCCATTGCATCCACGTAACGCCGCGCCAGGGGACGAATCCAGCGCCAGCGCCTTCCGAACATTCGGCTCGCTCGCGCGACGATTCCCTGCACGGTCGCATCGCCAGCCAGCATCGAGCGCGCCAACGCCCGAATGATCGATCGCCTCGGGATCATAGCTACACGACGGCGGAATGCCCCAACGAGTCTGACTCTGCGTGAGTTGTTCTGCGTGCAGCGCAGGTAGACTCACGCGACGAAACTTCAGCTATTCACAATCCCCTGGGGTAACCCCAGAGAGAACGGGCCGGCCAACGCCGATCCAGCCCAGCTTGGAGCATTCCTCCGCCGGGAATGATGATAGCAACGGATGTCAGCGGAACGCCGGACAATGGCCCAGCTACGGTGTTGACGACGGGCCGATCGTAAGCGCGATGGTCGTTTTGGTTGTGAGGTTGCCGGACGTGCCGGTGATGGTGACCGTTGAAGCGCCTACCGAAGCGTTGCTCGCAGCGGACAAAGTTACGACGCTCTTGTCGGCTGCCACTGCGCCGAAGCTTACGGTCACGCCGGAGGGCAAGCCCGAAGCAGACAGCGCGACCGTTCCGTTGAATCCGTATCGCGCCAGGATCGCAATGGTCGTCGCCCCGCTCGCGCCCGGATGCACGGTCACGCTGGCAGGAATCGCGGCGAGCGTGAAACCCGGCGTTGTGATGGTGAGCGTGATAGTTACTTTGCTGGAAACGCTGCCCGACGTGCCTGCGATCGTTACGGTGGACACGCCCGCAGCGGCGGTCTTCGCTGCCGAGAAAGTCGCAAAAATCCTGCCCGCTGTCGCAGCGCCGAAGCTCGCGGTCACGCCCGTGGGCAAGCCGGAAGCAGCCAGCGCGACTGTGCCGTTGAACCCGTAGGCACCAAAGATGGTGATGGTGCTCGCGCCGCCGGCACCCGGATTCACGCTGACGCTGGCTGGCGTGACACCGAGGGTGAAGCGCGGCTGCGGTGCGATGGTGAGGGCAATAGTGACCTTGCTGATCAGGCCGCCGGATGTGCCTGTGATCGCGATGGGGACAAGCCCCGGGGACGCGTTCGGCGACACACTGAGTGTCAGCGTGCTGGTGAGCGCCGTCACCGGACTGAACGTTGCCGTAACGCCGTAAGGCACGCCAGTAGCGGAGAGTGCGACTGTTCCGTTGAATCCATTTTGAGGAACCACGGTGATCGTGCTGGCGGCGCTCGCGCCTTGTTTGACACTGAAGCTCGGCTCCGCTGCGGTGATTGCAAAGCGAGCTGCCGCGGACACCGTTAGATTGATAGCCGCCTGGCTGCGCAGGGCGCCCGAGGCGCCCATGATGAGAACGGTGGAAGTACCAAGTGCCGCCGAACTGCTTGCCGTGAGCGTCAACGCGCCCGGCTTGGTTGAGCTAGCAGCGCTGAACGACGCAATGACGCCCTTGGGCAGTCCTGATGCCGAGAGAGTCATGGCGCCCTGGAAGCCATTCTGCGCGGCGATGCTGACGGTGGCTGCGCCACCCGGCGGGAGGTTCACACTCGCCGGCGATGCCGCGATGGTGAATGCCGTAACAGCCGTCACGTTCAGCACGAACCGGGAAGTGCTGGTGACGCTGCCCGAGGTTCCGGTGATGGTAATCGTCGAGGTAGACAAAGTCGCGGAAGCGCTCGCGGTCAGCGTCAACGTGCTGCTGGTGGTGGCGCTCGCCGGGCTGAACGATGCGGTCACGCCCGATGGAAGCCCGGTGACAACCAGAGCCACCGTGCCGCTGAAACCTTGCTGCGGACTAATCGTGATCGTGCTGTGACCGCTTGTTCCGGGCGCGATCGATAGTGTGGGCGCCGACGATACCAGCGCGAAGGAGGTCGGGTTTGACGATCCGATCAATTCGTTGATCAAAACCTGGCCGGCGGGAGTGCCCCATCCCGTAGCGAGATCGTAGCCGGGGAGTGCATTGTAACCGTTGCCTCCCGTGGTGATGTCGTGAAAACTGCTCTCGTAGTTCGATCCCTTGCCGATGGCGTAGAGCGGGGGATTGGCGAATCCGACCCCCGGTTTGCCGCTCGCCAGAGCTTGCTGGTTTGCCAGAGCCATGAAACCGGCCCACAAGGGAGCCGCGGCGCTAGTGCCTCCCACCGCGATTTGCTGCCCGTTATTGCAGATGAGAAACATCTGGATGTCTGCGATCATGGCCACGTCGGGGATATTGCGTAGGACGGCCGATCCGCCCGCCGACGTCGTGTTTACCTGCTGCTGATAGCTGGGAATCGGCCACGTCTGGCTGACCCCGCCGCCCGAGTCCGGCCAAGCCATCTCCAATTGCCATGCGCCTCCCGCGCCCGCCGTCACCAAACTCGTACCGCCCACCACGGTGACGTTAGGGTCGTCCGCCGGCGGCATGATCGTCGCATGGTATGCCCCGCTGTCGCCCGATGCCTGGAACATCGACTGGCCTTGCGCAATCATCTCGGTGAAGATCTGATCGGTGCTGGCGTTCGCTGTGTTGAAGGACCAGGACGAGCTCAACTGACTCGCCAGGTTATCGGTGGCCATGCGGTTCAGCACATCGTTCCCGTTGTTGCCTTCGTAAACGATGATGCGGCTCAAGCCGGGCGCCATATAAGCCGCCATCATGATGTCCAGTGTTACCTCGACATTCGTGATACTTGGCCCGCCGCCCACGCCATCCAACAGAACCGTTTGCACCGGCACCCCGGGTAGCCCGGCCGCTTCAAAATTGGCTTGCACATCACTCGCGTAAAAGCCACCGAGTTCGAACAGCCCCACCGACTGCCCTGCCCCGTTGAGAGCCACCGCCGGCGCGTAGGCGTTTCGGAAGTCGCTACCGATGTAGAGACCCGCAGGCCCCGAGCCGGTGGTCAAAGTTTGCGTGAAGGGTTGCCCGCTGCTGCCGAAAGGCCGTGACTTGAGATCCATGGGGCGCGGGAGAACGAAGTTATCGAGGCCCGCAATGTCCAGGATCGCGACGTCCGCATCGAGCGAGGGTTCGCGATCCGGCGCGAAGAAGGTGCCGCGCGTTGGATGACGCCAGTTCAGCATGTGAACATGAAACGTGCTTTCGATGTCCGCCACGGTTCCGCGGACGTCCAAGATCATGCGGTTGGGATGCGTTCCCGTCACGGCGAGACCGTTCGCTCCGAAGTACGCGCCCAAGGACTGGTAGTCAGCTTCCGAAGGGCCGAAGCGCTCGGTAAATTGCGCCGGACTGAGAAACCGTCGGAAGTTCGGGCTCGTGGGGTCGGCCAGCTCCTTCAGAAGCTGCCGCAGTTCGTCCCGATTTCGCAGGCGCAGACCGACTGCCAGATCCATTCGATCGCTTGGGCGCAGAGGGCCGACGGCGGTCGAAGCAGCTACCGCATCCGGTACGTGACCATGCAGGAATTGGCGGCCCGCCGCCTGAAGCGCCGGCGAAAGAAGTCCTGCTATCCAGAGCGCGGCAGCCCAAATGGGAGCGGCCACAAACGGTGTGGTTCTCGAACGAGCGTCTGACCGATAAAACATCCGCTATATGGCTTATCGCGCCCAGAGGGGACCGTTTCGCTGAAACGGGTCCTAGCGCCGGTTCGGAAAAAGCCTTAGTGGATATCGAGAAACTACTGCTCGGGAGCGGCTCCCGGGCGCGCATTGGATTCGCCTCTGGGCAGAGCTAATGCGATCAGCTCCGGCCCGGAATCGCGGCTCGTGACCGCCACCACGATATACTGGCGGCCATTCAACATGTACGTCATCGGGCCTCCGGTATCATTGGCGGCGAGCTTCATGTCAAACACCACGGCGCCCGTTTTCTTGTCGAGGGCGCGAAAGCGCGTTCCGCCCCCGGCGAACAGCAGCGTCTTGGTCACCAGCAGCGGAGCCTTGTTCGGTCCGCCGAATTTGCTGGTATCGATGCCCTTAAGCGCCGGATTGTTCTTGACCTTGTCGGGCGTTTCACCGTTGGGAACCATCCAGGCATGTTCGCCGGTGTTGAGATTGATGGCCGTGATGCGGCCGTAGGGCGGCTTGAGTAACGGCAGTCCCATCGGCTCGCCAATCCCGCCAATGCCGCCGCGCGCGATGTAATTCATGTCGCTGCGCTTGGGATCGTGCGTCAGCGCAGACAAATACGGCGCGGTATTGGACGGAACGTACAGCATGCCGGTTTGCGGATCCACTGCTGCGCCCTGCCAGTTCGCGCCTCCGCCGGCGCCCGGAACCTGCAGCGTTCCCTGCTTGCCGTCGGAATCGTAAACGATGGGCGGGGTGAAGATCGGTCCAAGCTTGTATTGCGCAGCGATCTTGAGCGCTTCGGCTTTGACCTCTGGCGTGAAGTCGGCCAGGTCGTTCGTGGTGACCCCTTGCTTATCAAACGGCGCGGGCTTACTCGGTACGGGCTGCGTGGGCGAGCTTTTCTCGCCGGGCACGTCGGAGATCGGGACTGGCTGCTCAACGATCGGCCAAACTGGCTTGCCCGTCACGCGATCATATACGAATACGTACGACTGCTTGGTCACTTGCGCGACGGCCTTAATCGGCTTTCCATCGACGGTAATGTCCACCAGCACCGGCGCCGCGGGATTGTCCCAATCCCACATGTCGTGATGGACGTGCTGCGAATGCCAGATGCGCTTGCCGGTGCGCGCGTCGAGACACACCAGGCTGTCACCGAACAAATTGTTGCCGTGGCGATGCCCGCCATAGACGTCGCCGGTGGGCATCTCTACCGGGAGGTACACGTAACCGAGCTCTTCATCGGCGCTCATGGGCGCCCACACGGCGGTGTTGCCGGTGTACTTCCAAGACCCGTCTTCCCAAGTCTCGTTGCCGGTCTCGCCCTCGAGCGCAATGGTATGGAAGGTCCATAGCAGCTTGCCGGTGCGGACGTCGTAGCCGCGCACATATCCCGGCACGTTTTCTTTGGACTTGGGTGCAGCCCCCACGCCCAACGCCGCTCCCACCACAACCACATCGCGGATCACGATGGCCGGCGAAGTTGCGCCGATGACGCCGGGCGGGATGTTCGTGCGGTCCAGGCCGTTGAGCAGCTCGACGATTCCGCTCGAGCCGAAGCCCGGAATCGGTGTGCCGGTCTTGGCATTCAGCGCGATCAATTGATAGCCCGGCGAAATGAGCAGGATTCGTTCGTCGCCCTGGCCATCGGTCCAATACGCAAGGCCGCGATTGTTGAATCGCACGGCGTGCGTGCCGCGCTCGCCTTCATCCAGGCGATACATCCACAGCGTCTCGCCAGTGGCCGCGTCCACCGCGATCGCATCGCGCCGCGTTCCGGCGGTAAAATACAACACGCCGTGGACCATCAACGGCGTCACTTCCCAATTGGCGTCGGGGCGCGGGCCGAAGTTGGCGGCGTGCCAGCGCCAGGCGATCTGGAGCTGCTTGACGTTGTCCTGGTTGATTTGATCGAGCGGCGAATACTTCGTGCTGTGCGCGTCGCTGCCGTAGAAATGCCACTCACTCGTTGGCGATTGCCCCAGCACACTCGCAGCCAACACAGCCGCACCGAAGGCGATCCGAACATTCATGGTCCTGCTCCCTTGTTCTGCGATCTTACACCAATCAGCATGCACTTTCTGTATGATGATCGGGATGCGCAAATCAACTGGGGCTTGTTTGCTGCTGCTGGCGGCCGGCGCGCTCCGTGCCCAGCACAGCTACACGGCGACGGACGTGGAAGACGGCGCGCGCGTGTATCAGGCGAATTGTTTCGGCTGTCACGGCCCGGAAGGCGACCAGGTGCCTGGCGTGAACTTTTCGCGCGGAAAGTTTCTGAGCGTCAAATCGGACGAAGACTTGCAGCGCGTGATTCTCAAGGGCATCCCCGGCACGCCCATGCCGGCCGCCACTTTCCCCGAGTTTATGGGCTTTCCGGTGATGGCTTACGTGCGGTCGATGTCCGCGCCCGGACAGCGTACTCTGCCGGATGGCGATGCGGCGCGGGGCAAGCTGGTGTTCGAAAGCAAGGGTGAGTGTCTCAACTGTCATCGTGTCGGCACGCGCGGTTCGCGGCTTGGCCCCGATCTTACCGACATCGGAGGGTTGCGCCGCGCCGTGCAATTGGAGAGAGCCCTGCTCGATGCCGCCAGGGATCCGTCGCCCGAGTATCGGTCCGTCCGCGTGATCGCCAAGGATGGCAAGGAATACAAAGGACGGCTTCTCAATTTGGACACGTTCACCGTGCAGATGCTCGATTCCAGCGAGCGGCTCCGATCGTTCTCGAAAACGGACTTGCGAGAAGTTACGGTGATCACGAACTCCGGAATGCCGTCGTACAAGGACAAACTGAACACCCAGGAGCTGTCGGATCTCGTCAGCTATATGGCTTCGCTGAAAGGTACGGGCACGAAATGAATGGACAATGGCTGTTGCCTTTTCTCGCGGCGGGATCGCTGCTGAGCCAGGACGTTACGTTCGACCGCATCCTGCATGCTCGCGAGGAACCGCAGAACTGGTTGACGTATTCGGGAACCGTGTTAGGCCAGCGCTTCAGCCCGCTCGCGCAAATCACGCCGGCTAATGTGAAGAATCTGGAGCTGCAGTGGGTGTTTCAGGCGCGCTCGCTCGAAAAATTCGAAGCCACGCCGCTGGTGGTGGATGGCGTGCTTTACACGGTGCAAGCGCCCAACGACGTGGTAGCGCTGGATGCGGTGACCGGTCGCATTTTCTGGACATTTCCCTACAACAACGCGAAAGAAGCGCATGCCTGTTGTGGCAACGTGAATCGCGGGCTTGCGATCCTGGGCGACACGCTGTTCATGGGTACGCTCGATGCGCACCTCATCGCGCTGGATGCCAAGACCGGGCGGCCGATCTGGAACACGAAGGTAGCGAACGCGAGCGAGAATTACTCCATCACGCATGCGCCGCTGGTCGTCAAGGACAAGGTCATTCTCGGTGCGGCGGGCGGCGACATCGGGATTCGAGGGTTTATCGCGGCCTTCGATGCGGCCACCGGCAAGGAAGTTTGGCGCTTCCACACCATTCCCGGGCCAGGCGAGCCGGGCCATGAAACATGGAAGGATGAATCCTGGAAGAAGGGCGGCGCCTCAATATGGAACACTGGCTCCTACGACGCCGAAACGAATCTGACCTTTTGGGGCACTGGCAATCCGCAGCCAGACTGGGACGGCCGCAATCGCCTGGGCGACAATCTCTACAGCGATTCGGTGCTGGCCTTAGACGCCGACACCGGCAAGCTGAAATGGTTTTATCAATTCACGCCGCATGACGAAGTGGATTACGATTCCACGCAGGTGGCTGTGCTCGCCGACATGGAATGGAAGGGTCAGCCGCGCAAGGTGATGCTGTGGGCCAATCGCAACGGCCTGATGTATGTGCTGGACCGCGTCACCGGCCAGTTCCTATTCGGCAGACCGTTCGTCGAGGTGAATTGGATGAGCGGGTTCGATGAAAAGGGCCGTCCGATGCGGGTGCCGGGCAAGGTGCCGACGCCCGAAGGCGCGCTGGTGAAACCCACAGTGCTCGGCGCGACGAACTGGTATCCGCCGTCCTATAGCCCGCGCACGGGGCTGTTCTACATTTCATCGTGGGAGAACACGGGGACCATCGCAACCGAAGGCGGAAGGCCGAAGGGCACCGGCAATACGCCAATGGCGGCTGCGACTTTGGGCACCAATCTCAAGACCGAAGAAGAAGGCTACGGCGCAGTGCGAGCTTTCGACCCCAAGACCGGCGAGCGCAAGTGGGAGTTCAAGATGAACGACATCACCTGGGCCGGCGTGCTGACCACGGCCTCCGATCTGCTGTTCAGCGGCGGCCGCGAGGGCTATTTCTTCGCGCTCGACGACCGCACCGGCGAACTCCTATGGAAAGCTGCGCTAGGCGGGCAGGTGAATAGCGGCCCGATGTCGTACTCGGTGAATGGCAAGCAGTACGTGGCGGTGTGCGCGGGTAACGCGCTGTTCACGTTCGCACTGCGGTGATCGTTACGCTTGACCTGCTAGCCCGACGCAACTAGCCCGGTGCATTTGACACCTACATCAGCCGAATAATAGGATCTAAGTCACCAACATGTCCTGGCGAAATCGAATTCCAATATTGTTGCTCGGCGCGGCGGCCGTGCTTGCTCCCGCGAACGCTCAAAATCAGGCCTACAAACCGGCGCGAACCGCGGATGGCAAGCCGGACCTAAATGGCATCTGGCAGGCGATGAATACGGCCAATTGGGACCTGCTAGGTCATTCGGCGCAGGCCGGGCAAATCGTGGCGCTGGGAGCGACCGGCGCGGAACCGCCTGGAATTGGCGTGGTGGAGGGGGGCGAGATTCCGTATCTTCCGGCCGCGGCGCAGAAGAAAAAAGAAAACTATGCGAACCGATTGAAGCTGGATCCGGAAGTGAAATGCTACTTGCCGGGTGTGCCACGCGCGACCTACATGCCGTTTCCATTTCAGATCGTGCAATCGGGTAAGTACATTCTGATTTCGTATGAATACGACGGCGCAGTGCGGACCATCTATATGGATAACCCCGGGCCGGCGCCGGTGGACAGTTGGATGGGCTGGTCGGCCGGACATTGGGAAGGCAACACACTGGTGGTGGACGTGACAGGCTTCAATGATCAGACTTGGTTCGATCGCGCGGGCGACTTCCACAGCGACATGCTGCATGTAGTGGAGCGCTTCACGCCGGTAGCGCCAAATGTTTTGAACTATGAAGCCACCATCGAAGATCCGCAGGTGTTTTCGCGTCCTTGGAAAATCAGCATGCCGCTCTACAAGCACCTGGAAAAGAACGCGCAATTGCTAGAATTCAAGTGTGTGGAGTTTGTGGAGGAGCTGATGTATGGAAACCTCCGCAAACAGCCCAGCAAATAGATTGCGGAGGTGCCCCATGCTGGCTCGATATGCCGCTCTTGTGAGCGCGGTGATTTTTCTTGCGCCGATTTCGCCGGCCGCCGAGCCAACGGCAGCGAAAAGCTGGATTGCACCGCGCACGCCCGACGGCCATCCCGACTTGCAGGGCGTTTGGACTAATTCCACGCTCACACCGTTGGAACGGCCCGCGCAGTTCGCGGGGAAGGCGGTTCTGTCCGAGCAGGAAGCCGCCGACTACGTGAAGCAGGTGCTGCAGCAGGTAAACAGCGATCGGCGCGATGGCGGCACGCAGGTGGACGTCAACCGCTCGTACAACGAATTCTGGCGCGATCGCGGGAACAACCTGGTCGCCGACCGGCGGACTTCGCTCATCGTCGACCCGCCCGATGGCCGAGTACCGCCCTTGACGCCGGAAGCGCAGAAGCGCGTGGACGAAGCTCGTGCATGGATGCGCGATCATGCCACCGATGGCCCGGAAGGCCGCTCACTCGCCGAGCGTTGCATCTCGTGGACCACCGCGGGTCCGCCCATGCTGCCCGGCCCCTACAACAACGATTTGCAGATTTTGCAAGCTCCTGGCTATGTGGTCATCTTGAATGAAATGATCCACGACGCCCGCATGATCCCTCTCGATGGGAGGCCGCACGTCGCGCCGGGAATTCGCGAATTGATGGGCGATTCGCGCGGGCATTGGCAGGGTGACACGCTGGTGGTGGACACCACCAATTTTAGCGGCGAAGTGTCCTTTCGAGGATCGGACGCCAATTTGCGTCTGACGGAGCGCTTCACGCGAGTCTCGCCGGATGTGATTCAGTACGAATTCACCATCGACGATCCCACGGCCTTCACCAAATCTTGGACCGCGCGAATCCCGCTGAACAAGACCCACGGGCCGGTGTACGAATACGCGTGTCACGAAGGCAACTACGCAATGACCGACATTCTGGCCGGTGCGCGCTCGGCGGAAAAGAAAGCCAAGTGAGATACCTGCTGGTCCTATGCGCGGCTCAGATCGTCTTCGGGCAAGCGTCGCGCGATCTGCAAGGCGTCTGGACCAACACCACCATCACTCCGCTGGAGCGTCCGCCGGAGTTCGCGGGCAAACAGTTTTTCACTCCCGAAGAAGCGGCCAAGTTCGAGCGGGAGACCAACCAGCGCAACGACGCCGACCAACGCGAGTCGAATCCGGAAGCCGATGTGAATCACGCTTACAACCAGTTCTGGTGGGACCGCGGGACCAAAGTAGCGGCGGGTTTGCGGACGTCATTGATCGTCGATCCGCCGGATGGCCGAATTCCTCCGCTCACACCGGCCGCGCAGAAGAGGATGCGAGAACTGGCCGCTTATGCGCGCCAGCACTCCACCGATGGCCCGGAAAATCGATCGCTCATGGAACGTTGTATCCTCTGGCCCACCGCGGGGCCGCCCATGCTGCCGAGCTTTTACAACAACGAGTATCAAATCGTCCAATCGCGCGATTCGGTGGCGATCGCGGTCGAGATGATCCACGACGTTCGCGTGATTCCCTTAGATGGCCGGCCTCATCTCGCAAGCAACATCCGCCAGTGGTTGGGCGATCCGCGCGGACATTGGGAGGGAAATACGCTGGTGGTGGACACCACGAATTTCACCGATAAGAGCCGATTCCGCGGCGCGGATGAGAACCTGCATTTGACCGAGCGCTTCACTCGCGTGAACCCCGATATGATTCTCTATGAATTCACCGTGGACGATCCCACGGCCTTCACCAAATCCTGGACAGCGCAGGTTCCGATGATGAAGACCAAGGGTCGCGTTTTCGAGTACGCTTGTCACGAGGGGAATTACGCGATGGTGGATATTTTGGCTGGGGCCAGAGCGGCGGAGAAAAAAAGCGCGAAATAAAAGGAGACAGCGATGCACAAGCTAGCGATTCTGATTACCGGTGTAGGTTTGCTCGCGACTGCGGCGCCAGTGTGGGCGCATCATGCGTTCGCGGCTGAGTTCGATTCCACCAAACCGGTGAAGCTCAAGGGAACCGTGACGAAGATGGAATGGATCAATCCGCACGCCTGGATCCACATCGATGTGAAGAACGACGATGGCACGGTGACCAGTTGGATGGTGGAAGGCGGAAGCCCGAACACGCTGCTGCGGAATGGTTTTACCAAGGCATCGCTGCCGGTCGGCACCGAGATCGTGGTGGATGGCTATCAGGCCAAGGACTCCAGCAACAAACTCAACGGCCGCGACATCACGTTCCCCGACGGCCGCAAGCTGTTTGTTGGCTCCAACGGGCAGCAAGGGCCGCCCGACAGCAAGTCCGAAAAATAGCGCGAGCCGCCAGTCACACGAAATGTGATAGTCTGATGGGCCAAATGCGCCCGCACGGCGCGTCGTCTGAGGAGACCGCATGCGATTCACTTGGTTTAACTTGATGCCCTGGCCGCATCTGCCGGCCGATTTTCGCGAGAAGAATCGCTCGGTTTGGGTAGACATCGATTCCCGCCTGTTCGATCCCGCCGTCGGCCACACCGTCTACAACGATTATCTGGACCTGCTGGAATACGCCGGCACCCTCGGCTTCGACGGCATCGGCGTGAACGAGCACCATCAGAACGCCTACGGGCTGATGCCTTCACCCAACATCATTGCCGCAACTCTGGCGCGGCGCACCGATAATGTTGCGCTGGTCGTGTTGGGCGCTTCCATCGCGCTCTACAATCCGCCGCTGCGCGTCGCCGAAGAGTTCTCGATGCTGGACTGCATTTCGGGCGGACGTTTGGTTGCGGGCTTTCCCGTCGGCACGTCGATGGACACCAACTACTGCTACGGGACCATTCCGGGCCTGACGCGCGAGAAATACCGGGAAGCTCACGAGCTCATCCGCCGCGCGTGGGCGGAGCGCGAGCCGTTTGCGTTCAATGGGCGATACACCAAGCTGCGATACGTGAATCTTTGGCCGCGGCCCATCCAGCAGCCGCATCCGCCCATCCATATTCCCGGAGGCGGGTCGATCGAAACTTTCGACTTTTGCATCGACAATACCTATTCGTATTCTTACTTGAGCTTCGGCGGCTACATTCGCGGGCAGGCGTTGATGCAGGGCTATTGGGATCGCGTCGCCGAGCGCAACTGTCCGGATACTTCGCCGTATCGCGCGGGCTTCGCGCAGACCATTTGCGTCGCCGAGACCGACGCCGAGGCCGAGCGCCTGTACGCCCAGCACGTGAGCTATTTCTACAACCGTTGCCTGCACGTGTATCCGGGCTTCGCGGACGCGCCCGGCTATCGGACCATCAAGACGATCCAGAAGGGCATCCTTTCGCAATATGCTCCGCAGACCATGTTCCAGGAGCTGCCGTGGAAGGATCTGGTGGAGAACGGCAGCGTGATCGCGGGCAGCCCGGAAACCGTGCGCCAGCGCATGGAAGATCTCATCAAGAAGCTGCGTGCCGGAAACATTTTCTGCTTGATGGCAGATCGGTGACATGCCCAAAGACAAATGCATGTATTCGACGCGATTGTTCGCCGAGAAAGTAATGCCGAAGCTGCGTAACGTCTTTCCGGATTACGCCGACGACAATCGCTTCTGGTGCAAGCCGCTGGCCAAGCGCGCGAGGCCGGAACCCGAACTCGCAGGCGCGGAGCGATAAACATGGAATTGAAAACGGTACAGACCAATCGCGCCGCGGTGCGCTACTACGAAGGCGGCGCGGGCCGTCCGCTCGTTTTTCTGCATGGCGCGGGCGGCTTGGATATGGACCTCGGCTTCCTGGACACCCTGGCTAAAACATTTCACGTGTATGCCCCGCTGGTGCCGGGCTACGGCGACAGCGAAGAATGCGCCGAGCTGCGCGACATGCTGGATTTCACGCTGCACACTTGGGACGTGGTGGAGCGCCTCGGCCTCAAGGATCCGATGCTGGTGGGCTTGTCGATGGGTGGAATGATCGCGAGTGAAATGGCAGCCATCGCGCCCAACGACGTGTCGCGCCTCGCCCTGATCGCCCCGGCCGGATTATGGCTGGACGAACATCCCATTCCGGATATCTTCGCGATGCTGCCCTACGAGCTGCCGGGATATTTGTTCTACGATGCCGAGGCGGGCGCGAAGATCATGAGCGCGGGCACCAATATGAGCGATCCGAAATTTCTGCAAGCCTTCCTGGTGCAGAACGCGCGGCAGTTGGGCGCGGCGGGCAAGATCCTGTTTCCGATTCCCGAACGTGGCCTGTCGTCGCGGCTGTATCGGATCAAAGCCAGGACCCTGCTGATCTGGGGCCTGGGCGACAAGCTGATTCCGCCCGTGTATGCACGCGAGTTCCAGCGCGGGATCGAAGGCGCCGAGGTGGTGTTGATCCCGAGAGGCCGGCCACGTCGCCCCGTTCGAGAAGCCGGCAGAGGTCATCGGAGCGCTGGCGCGGCTGGTGCATTAGGCCGATAGCGTTCGTACCTCTTTCAAGCGTTGCAGCAGATCCAGTAGATCGCGGTTGTTCAGAGGCTTCCGCAGATAGCCGGAGCATCCGGCGTGCGCCGCCGATCGCGTCTGCGTATCCAAATCGTCAGAAGAAAGCACCACGATGGGCGTGCGCGCGTTGCCGGTCTGCGTTTCCCAATCGCGGATGGAGCGAATGGCCTGGTAGCCGTCCATTCCGGGCATGTGCACATCCATGAACACGACATCGAAGCGCCGCTTCTTGACCAGGTCGATCGCTTCCACGCCATTTTGCGCGCGCCAGACAGACTCGCGCTGGAGCAGGATCTCGGTGAGCACGAAACTTTCGTCGGAATCCTCGGCGACCAGGATGTTCAGGCCCACGTCATCATTCTCCGGCGTCTGGGCATAACGCTCGGGGTTCCCATCCGCGCACCAGGGCAGTGTAATGGTCAATCCCATGGGCGATCGGGCGTCGCATTGAAACTCGGCATTGCCACCGAGCTCGCGGATACGCTTTCCGGCTACCAGCGTCTCCACGCCAAACAGCACGTCATCGGCGTCCTTGAAATTCACCTGTTCCGGATCGGCGTTCAGCCAATCGGACACCCGCAACGCGATATTGGAACTGTGGGGCACGATCTCGATTCGGACGCCGCCGCGCGATTCCAGCCCGGCTGCCAGCATCTGCGCCGGCAAGAGCGCGCCAACCGCCACGCGCGCCTCTCCCCGCGGACTAAGCTTGGACACGGTGCGTAGCACTCGTGTAAACACCTGCTCGATGGCGCGGCGATCCTGGCGTCCAACCAAAGCCGCCGCGGGTTTCTGGAGAACCAGGCGGCTGGCGTGATCGGCCGAGGCCAGATTGAGAACCTCTATGGTCTCCCCAAGACAGAGCGTTATGTCGAACTCCTCGGGCAAGTCCGCCGCGGGAGCGTCGGGCGCCAGCAATTCCCGAAGGTCGTCTATGGAGCGCAGTAACCGTTCGGCGCTGCTCTTGCTGGTCTCCAGACAGCCTTGCCAAGTAGGATCAGCGGCCATTTCCCCGCGCAGCGCCATTAGACCGAAGCTGGCGTGAACAGAATTCCTGGCTTCGTTACACAGGTAATCCAAAAGACTGCGAATGGTTTGGTTTGTCATGTAATGCTCCCAGTGCCGCCTGTCTAAAATGTGTCTAGTTTGGATCGCGGGCCGCACTAATCGAGAAATATTCCACAAAGCGCCGCACCGCGTTCGGCTTCTGCGATAGCGCGCGTCCGGCGGTCAGCTCGGCGGCGATCCGGGCCATGTGTTTGCCGAGGCCGGAGGTGCTGTCGAGAACCGCGCCCTTCTGCGCGGCACGCGCAATGTCGCTGTTGTTGGCGGGCAGCATATGGAGAACCGGCAATTGAATAATGCGTTGAATATCTTCCACCGATAATGCCGCGCGGCGATCCACCGAGTTGAGCACCACGGCCACCTTATCGGTGAGCCGAAGATCCTGCAGCCAGCCGGCTTTGCGGCGCGCCACGTGAAGGGCGCCGATATCGGGCGTGCACACCAGGAAAATGCGCTTGGCCCGCATCAAAGTCTCGATTTCGCAGTCTTCCATGGTTCCTGGCAGATCGACCGAGACCAGCGAATAGCGGCGCACCGCGAAGTCCAGCAGCGCCGCGTAACGATCCGTGGGAACCTGGCGGGAGAAGTCCACCGGCCCGGAGCCCAGCAGGTGCAGATTCCCGAGCCGGGCCACCAGGCTCGACCACAGATCCTGATCCATGTGATCAGCTTGCAACAAGGCGTCCGCGATGGTGTGGATTCCTTCGGCTTTGAGCAGGAATGACGTCACGCCCAAACGAATGTCGAAATCGAGCAGTAAAGCCGGCTCCTGGCTCTTTTGCGACGCGATCGCGGTGGCGTAGGTAGCAATCGTGGATGCGCCGCAGCCGGGTTTGGCGGGCATGAAGGCGAATAGCTCACCCAAAACGTCGTCTGAACACGCCAGCTTAGCCGAGGCGCGAGCCGCAGACTGCCGGAGCTCGCGCGCCGTAAAGCTTACGAGAACGTCGCGGACACCCACCTGCATGAGCTGCACCATCTCTTCCCGGGTGCCGCCGCCTCTGACCGCGATGCTCGCAATCTGCGGGCGCCCATCCACAGCCCGCGCCACTGGCAGCGCTAGCAGCGGCTCTCCGAAATCCAGGATCAGGAGACACTTCTCCTCGGCGCCGACGCCCAGCAACCGGGCCGCGTCCTCATAGCCCAGATCCCAGCCGGCCTCGAAGCGCAGGTGGCCGTCGAGCGACGCCCGCACATCTTTATGAAAATCAGGGTCCGATGAGACCGTGGCTAGAATCACGGATGCCTCCATGCGACAGTTGCGTACACGGTGGGCTTATCGGTTGCCGGTGGCGGGACAAGAGTGGAAGTGTGGCGGCTCATAATCTTCCAGGCTTGGCCGATAGCGTACAAATGACGAACGAGGTCTCCGAAGACCAGGCGCAACCGAGCCGGCTGACCGCATGTTCCGCGGTAAGAGTGTTGGTCCTGGACGATGACGAGAGCTTTCGCGCTCTGGCACGCGCCATCCTTGAACCGGCCGGCTTTGAAGTGATCGAATCGGCGGATGTCGAGCAATGCTTGCTGCAACTGCGAGATAACTGCGTAGAAGCGGTGATTCTCGATTTGGTGATGCCGGGCCGCGACGGCTTCGAAGCGCTGCGGGAATTGAAACACTCGTTTCCCGAGATTCGGGTTGTGGCTGTTTCCGGGGCCTCGGAGTCCGAGCTCTACTTGACTGTTTCCGCCCATCTGGGCGCCGATGCTTCGCTCGAAAAGTCCAGGATCGGCGCGCTGTGCCCGCTCCTCGACGTCGTTTTGGATCGCTGATCATGCGCTGGCTCGCCCACTGGCTGGATCTTTCGCTCCGCGCCAAATGCTTGTTTCTGATCTCGTGCCCGGCCGCGGCGACAGTCGTGATGGCGGGCGCTTCCTTTTTGGCGGGGACCGAGACCAAAGCCTCCGGCCAGCAGCTGAACACCGGCTTGCGAATCTCGAACGCCATCGAACGGCTCAGGACCAGCGAAATCGAAATCAGCGCGCACATTCGCGGCTACCTGATCACCTCCCAGGAGACATTTGCGAGCAAAGCACGAGGCTCCATCGCGGCCTTTGACTCGGCGTCGCAAAACCTCTCCGATCTAACGCGGAACGACCCTGATCAGAGGCAGCGCCTGGCCCAGCTCGCAACCTTGCAACGTGCCCGCGTGGAGCATGTTTTCGGAGACGCAGCCCGCTTGCGCTCCGGCAATTTTCCGCGGGTCCAGCTGGCACCGGCGGTGAGTGCAGCCGAAGGCGAGCGGCTGGAACTGGAGCGGATTCTGAAGACCATGGAAGCGGCGAATTCGGCGTCCATCGAAGTATCCTTGGTCCGTATCAACGAGTTGCAAGAACGGCAAAACGCTATTAGCGCCATTTGTTTGTGTTTTGGACTGCTGGGAGGAGCGGCGATGACGCTGCTGTTCGCCCACGGCATCACGGGCCGCATCGGGAGGCTGGAAGCAAACATTGCGCGGCTGGCAGCGGGCGCGAATCTGGATCCCTTGCCGGGAGCAGACGAGATCGGCGCTTTGAACGTTCGTCTGGCGGGCGTCGACCACGTTCTCCGGCAACGGCATGCGGTTCTGGAGCATGCGCCGCAAGGCATTGCCGAAGTTGACGGCTCGGGCCACTATCGGTGGTTGAACAGGGCTTACGCTGGAATCGCCGGATTTTCCGAAGCTTATCGGCCGCCCAGCATCCAGGCCACTTTGCCGGCCAGCGATCGCTCCAGAATTCAGGAAGCGATTCGGATCATGCAGCGGGGCGGGAGCGCCCAGATCGCGGTGCGCATGGAACCGCCCGGCTCACCGCCCACCGAAGTGGAAATGACGTTCATCCAGATTCAGGGGCCCGGCTTCCATATCTTCCTACAGGAAAACGGCTCTGGCAGAACGGGGGACACTGCGCTGATCCAGGCCAAAGATGCCGCGGTGGCGTCGAATCGGGCCAAGACCGACTTCCTGGCCAAGATCAGCCACGACATCCGTACGCCTCTGAATGCGATTCTGGGCGCCGCCGATCTGCTATCGCAGACCACGCTCACCTTCGACCAGAGCGGTTACGTGCACATGTTCCAGCGCAACTGCCGGCGGCTGGTGGCGTTGATCAACGATTTTCTCGATTTCTCGCGCATCGAAGCCGGGGCCATCCGCATCGAGAAGACCCCCCTGCAGATCCGCGAAGTGGTGGACGACGCGGTGGCGACATTCCGCGAGGAAGCGGCGCGCAAGGGGATTGCGCTGCACTTGGATTTCGATCCCCGGACGCCCGAGTGGCTGATCGGAGACTCCCTGCGGATCCAGCAGGTGCTGGTGAATCTGCTCAGCAATGCTCTAAAATTCACCGCCGCCGGACGCGTCGACGTTCGCCTGAAAGTAGAGGATGGCGCTGGCCCGGATAGACAGTGGCTCAGGTACGAGGTCCTGGACACTGGACCGGGGATCGCCGTCGAAGACGAAGCCAAAGTGTTCGGAAAGTTCGTTCAGTTGCCGAATCAAACCGCTGGCCAGCACGGCGCGGGCTTGGGTTTGTCCATTTGCCGCGATTTAGTTGATCTGATGGGTGGAGAAATCGGCGTGTCGAGTCAAGAAGGCGGGGGTTCGAATTTCCATTTCACTCTGCCGCTCGAGGCTGTGCCGGAGCCGCCCCTACGAGGGGCCGGAGAAAAGCTCGCGGTGGCGCTTCCTGCATCGAGCGGCGCAATCCGAATCCTGGTGGCGGAGGACACCGAAGATAACCGGCTGCTGGTCGAGCATTACCTGCGAACAGAGCGGGTCGAACTTCGCTTTGCCTTCACGGGCCAGGAGGCCTTGGATGTGGTGCAACGCGGACACACATTCGATTTGATCCTCATGGACATCGATATGCCGGTTCTGGACGGCATCGGAGCGACCAAGGCGATACGAACCTGGGAAGCCGCGCGGGGCATGTCACCGACCCCCATCGTCGCGCTCTCGGCCGACGCCATGAGCGAAGCCGTTCGTTCCAGCCTGGATGCGGGATGTGTGGCGCATGTGGCCAAGCCAATCGACTGCGGCACGCTGCTCACAACCATCTGGCGCTATGCCCGCGTGAGAAGCGCGCCGGCTCCTGCCGGAAACTATGGGCCCACTCCAATCGTTGAGTTGTCCGACCAAGTGCGTGCGCTGGTTCCCCAGTATCTGGCATCCAAACAAAAGCAAATCGACGAAGCGCGCGATTGCCTGACGGCTCGCGATTTTGGACCCATCCGGCGCTTCGGCCACAACCTAAAAGGCACCGGAAGCGGCTACGGATTCCCCGCCATCGAGGAGATCGGACGGAAAATCGAAAGAGCGGCGGCGACAGCCGATATCGATCGCATCGCGGAGCAGCTCAATGCGTTGCATCGCTTCGTAAGCGAATCCGGCGCCACAATCGCAGATCGAGTTTCCTAGGCTACCGGCCGAGAATCCAAAGCGCGGTCCGAACGACGTTCTCCGCGGTGAACCCTAGGTGCTCGAGAACCTCTTCACCGGGTGCCGATGCTCCGAAGCGTTCCACGCCGATGATGGCTCCTTCATCGCCGGTCCAGCGGCTCCAACCGAGCGGTGACGCGGCCTCCACCGCGACGCGCTTCTTCATTTGCTTCGGCAACACGCGCTCACGATATGCCTCGTCCTGAGCCGCGAACAGTTCCCAACTCGGCATGCTCACCACGCGGGCTCGGACGCCCTGCTCCTTCAGCTTCTCCTGAGCTTTTACGCACAATCCCACTTCCGAGCCGGTCCCCATGAGAATCACATCCACGCCGCCGCCCTCGGGTTCCGCCAAGATGTAGGCGCCCCGCGCGACCCCGGGTTCGGTGGCGCGGCTGCGATCGAGATGCGGCACCACTTGCCGCGTCAGCACCAACACGCTAGGGCCGTCATGCTGCACCGCGAATGCCCAGGCCTCGGCGGTCTCATTCGGATCGGCCGGCCGGAAAACGATCAGGCCCGGCATCGCTCGTAGTCCAGCGAGCTGTTCGACGGGTTGGTGCGTCGGCCCGTCCTCACCCAGCCCGATGCTGTCGTGCGTGAACACGTACACCACTTTCAGGCGGCTGAGCGCGCCCAGCCGAATGGCGGGCTTCATGTAATCCGAAAAATTGAAGAAGGTGGCGCTGAACGGCAGCACGCCGCCATGCGCGGCCATTCCATTCACGGTGGCGCCCATACCGTGTTCGCGCACTCCGAACGCGATGTTCCGTCCGGCATAGCTCCATACACCGCCCACCGCGCCGAGCGTTCCCGCCCCTCCCGATTCCGACGGCTGGAAATCGCCCAGGCCCTTTAAAGCCGTATCGGTGGACGGGTTCAAATCGGCCGACCCGCCCAGGATGTTCGGAAGATGCTTGGCGAGCGCATTGAGCGCCGCTCCGCCGGCCGACCGCGTGGCGATGGGCTTATCGGAGGGCTTCCAGCTTGGAAGGTCCGCGGACCAGCCGTCGGGAAGCGCACCGCTCATGATCTGTTCGAACTCCGCCGCTTCCTTCGGAAAATCCTTGCGATAGGCTTCGAACCTCTGGCTCCAAGCCTGCTCCAGCTCCGCGCCCTGCGGTACGGCCTGCCGAAAGTAAGCCACGACGTCTTCTGGAAGATAAAACTTGTCCATGGTCGGCCAACCCAGCGCCTTTTTCGAAGCCGCGAGTTCTTCTTCACCCAAAGGACTGCCGTGCGATGAAAAGTTATCTTGCTTATGCGGACTGCCATAGCCGATGTGGGTGCGGACCAGAATCAACGATGGCCGCTGGCTTTCGGCCTGCGCTTCCCGGATGGCTTTATCGACGTCCTCGGTATCGTTTCCATCGAGGACCTCGCGAGTATGCCAGCCGGATGCCTCGAACCGGCCAGCAACATCCTCAGTGAAATCGAGCGCCGTGGCCCCGGCCAGCGAGATATGATTCTGATCGTACAAATAGATCAGTTTGCCCAACTGGAGATGCCCGGCGAGCGATGCGGCTTCCTGCGAAATGCCTTCCATGAGATCGCCATCGCCGCAGATGGCGTACGTATAGTGATCCACGATACGGTGGCCGGGCCGGTTATAGCGCGCCGCCAGCCAAGCCTCGGCGATCGCCAAGCCGACGCCGTTCCCGAAGCCTTGCCCCAGCGGACCCGTCGTCACTTCCACGCCCGGCGTGTGTAAGCGCTCGGGATGTCCCGGCGTTTTGCTACCCCACTGGCGAAAGCGCTTGATCTGGTCGAGCGGCAGGTCGTAACCGGTCAAATGCAGTAAGCTATACAACAACATGGAGCCATGTCCGGCCGACAGTACAAACCGGTCGCGATCGCTCCAGCCCGGGTTGTGCGGATTATGGCGCAGGAAGCGGGTCCACAGCACGTACGCCATGGCGGCGGCGCCCATCGGCATGCCGGGATGGCCGGAGTTGGCGTTTTGCACCGCATCGGCGGATAAAATGCGGATGGTGTTGATGCATCGATTTTCGAGTTCTCTGGGTGGCGGGTTCACGTAGTTCAGACGCGCGCCAAAGTGGAAAGTTTTGGTGGATTATCGCGATGGGCACTGCGGGTCGGCTTCGCGACTCTCCCAAGTCACGACGAAATTCTCGCCCGCGGGCGGAAGGATCGCGATCAGCAACTCTTGCATTTTGGGGTTCCCCGACGGGACCCATCCGGTGGTTTTGGGAGCGGTGTCGATTCCCCGAACGACAGCCCGCACCAACTTTTCGGGCATTCGATTTCCTCGGTCATGCTGTGCCAACTGAACGTGGGCACACTCCTGGAACATGAAACCTTTTTCCCCTTTTCTGAGTCCAGGAGCGGAGAAGAACGGCTTGGAGCGCTTCTTTGGATTCCGCGCCGACGGAATCTTACCGCGTACCGTTCGCGTTCTTCTCGAACTTCCCTGCTTGCAAAAGGGCTGCCATCTCGGGAACGTTTATCCCGTAATGGGTTAAAGCCCAAGCGGCGTGTATTTCCTCAGCGTGTACTCTGAGCCTGCGCGCACCGACCCAGGCATCCGCGCTTCACTTAGTGTACAATCCTTATCACAGTAAGCGTAATTGCGCCAGTAAACTCGCCCTGCCGTCGGCACCGTAGTCGGACTCGCCTGAATTCTCGACCTACCCCTGGCAAGCAACAAGATCGGGGTGACTCATGAGTTCCGGGCACATCCTTTTGATCGAGGACAACCCAAGTGACATTGCCCTCACGCAGCGGGCGCTCGAAAGAGCGCGCATCACGAATCCTTTGGTAATCGCCGAGGACGGGCAGGAGGCCTTGGATTACCTGTTCGGCGCCGGCGCGCACGCCGGCCGCGACACGCTCGATCAGCCCTTGCTGACTCTGCTGGATCTTAAGCTGCCTAAAATTCCGGGCCTCGAGGTACTGCGCCGCCTTCGAACGCATGCCCAGACGCGGAGAATGCCAATCGTGATTCTCACCTCTTCCAATGAGGAACAGGACGTCGCAGCCAGCTACGATCTGGGAATCAACAGCTATATCCGCAAACCAGTGGACTTCAGCCAGTTCGCGCATGCCGTGGAACAGCTGGGTCTGTATTGGCTGGTTCTAAATCACCCGCCGCCCCCAGCTGAAGGGAGCGAATCCGATGTGTGAAGAATTGCACGTGTTGCAAGTTGAAGACTCGCTCAGCGACGCTGCCCTTACGGAACGCGCATTGACCAAGGCCGGCTATCAGGTTCTTTCCGAGCGAGTGGAAAACATTCAAGAAATGAAGGCTGCGCTGGCAAAGCAGCCCTGGGACGTGATCATCGCCGACTATCGCCTGCCTGATTTTGACGCCCCGGCCGCGCTCTCGCTGCTCCTGGAGAGCGGTTTGGACATCCCGTTCATCGTGGTGTCGGGAGCGATCGGCGAGGAACTGGCCGTGGCCATTATGAAGGCCGGCGCGCACGACTACTTGCTGAAGGACGATATGGCGCGCCTGGCCCCGGCGGTCGAGAGGGAAATCCGCGACGCCCGCACGCGCCGCGAACGCGCCCAGGCCGAACAAGCTCTGAGCGAAAGCAGAGAGCGCTTTATGGAGCAAGCGCTCGCAATGGAGCGGCAAACCGTTCTACTGCAGCAGCGCGAGACCATGCTGCGCGAGATCCATCATCGCGTGAAGAACAACATGCAGGTCATGTCCAGTCTGCTGAGCCTGCAATCCAGGGCGGCTTCGAGCGCCGAGGTGCGGCGCATGCTCGAGGACAACCAAAATCGGATCCAGTCCATGGCTCTGTTGCACGAGATTCTCTATCAATCCCAGGATCTCGCCCTGGTGGATTTCTCGAAATATCTGCTGCGCATGGTGGACCATCTGTTTCGTTCCTACGGAGTGAACAGCCGCCAGATTCGGCTGCATTCGGATCTCGACCCCATCGCGATCGAGCTGGATGACGCGCTTCCCACCGGATTGATCATCAGCGAAGTGATCTCGAATTCCTTGAAACACGGCTTCCCGGAGGGACGGACCGGAGAGATCCGCATTTTGCTACGGCGTCAACCCGGAGGAAGCGTTTCGCTGGCGCTCTCTGACAATGGTGCTGGACTCCCGGCCGATGTGGATTGGACGACCTCCCGATCGCTGGGCTTGCGGCTGGTCCGAGCCCTGGCCGACCAGTTGCGCGCCAGCCTGGACATTCGCTCCGAAGGCGGTACCGAGGTGAAACTGGTCTTCACCTTGCGCCGCAAGGATAGTTCGCCGGACGGCGAATTGGCGGCCGGAGCCGCACACTGACATGGGCGCGCCGGCGACACCACTCCGCAACTATGCGCTGGCTGGAATGTCCGTGTTGGCCAGCGTTGGCGTACAGGCGGCGCTGAACCCGGTCCCTAGCCTGCTCCTTCCGCTGCTGGTTTCGCTACTGGCCGTCATCGTCATCGCCTACTTTGCGGGCCGCGGCCCGGCACTGTTTGCGACGGCCACCACGTTGCTGGTGGACTACTACTTCTTCGCCGAACCGCGGTTAAGCTTCGCGGTTGCGAATGCGGCTGATCGGTGGGGTCTCGCCGCGTTCGCCGCCGCCGGAATTGGCGTAAGTTGGGTGAGCCACCGGTTCTCGGGTACGCGGCATCTCCCGCGCGTCGCCCTCATGGCTGCCTTAGCGCTTCTCCTGATCATCGGATCGGTGCTGGTTGGGTTCGACTTGGCGAACGCGCGCGAGGCTAATGCCTTGGTGGAACATACCTATAGGGTCCTGAATGCCTCCCAACTGATGCTTTCCGCCATCCAGGACGCCGAGAACAGGCAGCGCGGGTACCTGCTTACAGGCGACGAAGACTACATCGAGCCTTATCACGCAGCCATAGCGGCAGAGCAAACCGCAAGCGAAAGGCTTCGCTTGTTGACCAGTGACAATACCTCTCAGCAGGCGCGCCTGAGGGAATTGCAACGGCTGGCGGACCTCAGGCTATCGCGATTGGCGCAGGGCATTTCCGTGCGGCGCGAGCAAGGGATCGCAGCCGCCATCGAAGTGGTGCGCACCGCTCAGGGTACTCGCGTCATGGACGAGATCCGCGCCTTGCTTGCCTCCGTGGAGGCCGATGAGCATCGATTGCTGACGCAGCGTACGCAGGCCGCCAAGGAGCAAGCCAACCGCACACGCTGGGCCCTTGGCAGCGGAACCGCGCTTCTGGCCGGCTTACTGATTCTTGCGGGATTCACCATCGACAGCGACGTCAGCAAGATCAAGGCCTCTGAGAGGAAGCTGCGAGTGCAAGCGGACTTGATCGATCTTTCCCATGACGCCATCATCGTGGCCGATGAGAGCCGCCGGATCACCGCATGGAACGCGGGTGCCCGCGCCATGTATGGATGGAGCGAGACGGAAGCGCTGGGTAAAGTCCTGCATGAGTTCCTTCACACCCAGCCCGGTATCTCTCCCGAGATGATGGACCACGTTCTCTCCCAGGAGGGCCGCTGGGACGGCGAACTCGTGCACCGCCACGCGGACGGAACACAACTGATCGCCGATAGCCGCCAGGTCTTGATGCAGGATGGCGACGGTTCGGCCGCGATCTTGGAGATCAACCGCGATATCACCGAACGCAAGAATGCCGATCGAATCCTGCACCGTCAGGCGGATCTCCTGGACAAGGTTCAGGAGCCGATCATCGTCTCGCAATGGGGGGGCGCGATTGAGTACTGGAATCACGGCGCCGAGGAACTCTACGGTTTCAGCCGTCAGGAAGCTGTGGGCCGCACCATTATTGACTTGCTCCATCCGCGGCATCCACTTGGACTCGACAGGATTCGAGAGCTGTTGGTGCGCGACGGTGAATGGAGCGGCGAACTCACGTTTGAGATCGACGGCCGCGAGGTCCTGGTCGAGAGTCGCGCCAAGCTGGTCGTAGAGCCGGATGGCCGGAAAACCGTGCTGCAAACCAATCGAGACATTACCGAGGAGAAGCGCGCGCAAGAAGATCTCCGGCAGCTCAACCTGGAGTTGGAACAGCGTGTGGCCGACCGCACCGCGCAACTGGAAGCGTCGAACAAGGAACTGGAAGCTTTCGCCTATTCGGTATCGCACGACTTGCGAGCGCCGCTGCGGGGGATCGATGGTTGGAGCATGGCTTTGCTGGAGGACTATGGGGCTACGCTGGATCAAACCGCGCACCAGTACCTGGATCGGGTCCGCGAGGAAACACAGCGCATGGGCCGGCTGATTGACGATCTGTTGAAACTTTCGCGCCTGACGCGCGCGGAATTGCGTTACGAATCCGTGGATTTGACAACGCTCGCCCGCTCGATTGCTTGCCGTCTGCGCGAGACCGAATCGAATCGAAGTATCGATTTCGCCATTCAGGAGGGACTCACCGGCATCGCCGACGCCCACCTGTTAGAGATCGTGCTGGTCAACCTGCTGAGCAACGCAGTCAAGTTCACGGGACCTCGCGCTGAAGCGAGGATCGAATTCGGCCAGAACTGGCATCAGGACGAACTGGTGTTCCATGTGCGCGACAACGGCGTGGGCTTCGACATGGCGTATGCCAGGACGCTATTTGGCGCATTTCAACGTTTGCACAAATACACGGAGTTTCCAGGAACCGGGATCGGCCTTGCCACGGCGCAGCGCGTGTTGCGGCGGCATGGAGGCCGGATTTGGGCCGAGGCTCGACCGAATGAGGGCGCCACTTTCTATTTCACGATTGCGCCTGCGTCTGTGTGGGATGGAGATGTGTCCGCTAAGATAGTGTGATTGTGCTCACGGCTATCGCGGACCGCTCGGTCATCGTCACCGGCGCTAGTAAAGGAATCGGAAAAGGCATCGCCCGCGTGTTTGCCGGCAAAGGCGCGCGTGTTTTGATCGCGGCCCGCGATTTGGCTCAGGCCGAAGTTGTGGCCGGTGAGATCCGCTCGGCCGGCGGAATCGCTAGCGCGGTGGCCGCCGATGTTGCTCGTCCCGAAGATTGCGTCAGAATGGCACGGGCGGCGGTGGAGCAGCACGGCGGTATCGATATCGTCTGTTGCAATGCGGGCGTCTTTCCTGCCGCGCGGCTGGGAGCAATGAGCGTCGCGGATTGGGATGAGGTGCTCGACATCAATCTCAAAGGGACGTTCTTGACGGTGGACGCATGCCTTGCGGCGCTGAAGGCGCGCGGCCGCGGACGCGTGATCGTCACTTCTTCGATCACTGGTCCGATTACCGGCTATCCCGGCTGGAGCCACTACGCCGCCAGCAAAGCCGGACAACTGGGCTTCGTTCGAACCGCTGCGATCGAGCTCGCGCCGCACAACATTACGGTCAACGCGGTGCTGCCGGGAAACATCCTGACCGAAGGCGTGGAAGCGCTCGGCCCCGAATATATCGCGCGCATGACGTCCGCAATTCCGCAGCGAAGGCTCGGATCGGTGGAAGACGTTGCGTACGCCGCTTTGTTCCTTGCGAGCGACGAAGCGTCTTTTATCACCGGGCAAACTATCGTAGTGGATGGCGGGCAGGTGCTGCCCGAGTCCCACATGGCGCTTGAAGATCTTTAGCCGCGCGAGATGCCGAGCAGATCGTCGACCGCGCGATACGCTTCGTCGATGGCCGCGTCGGTGTAGGAGTAGGCGGCCGCGTCGGCATTCGCGATTGCCACTCGTCCGAAGGGCTGGCGCGCCACAACGCAGGGCTGCTCGCCGCCCTCAAGCCAGAACGGATCGAACAATGAATTGTATTCGTAGGCGTAGCCATGCGGCCAGCGATTCACGGTGATGGCGGCGATATCGTTCGCCGGATCGAAACCGCCGCTCGAAAGCGCGCGGCCCATTTGGTCTCGAATGTTGCGTTCGAATGTTTCAAACGTCGTGCCATAAAGCTCACGCCGGCCGGCCAGATGCTGATCACGCGCGGCGAGCCCCGGATGACAAGGCGTCTTCATCAAATGCACGACGATCGGTTCCTCGGGCGTGCGGGGACATCTGTAGTCGCCGATGCTCACCGCGAGATCCAGCTGCATCGCTTCGAAGTAACTGCCGGGCGCGTACACCGAATTGACGCCCGCCTTCTGAAACGCAGTCCAATTCTTCAGCACGACGTTGGTGTAGACGATGGGCACCTTGGCCGCCGACTGCAGCGCCTTGCGTTGGCGATCTGGGATTTCGTTGCTGAGGTACGGAATCATGGTGTGCCAGCATGCCAGAATGCATCGGCTCCCGCGAACCGATTGGAGCTTGCCGTCCTTGATGTACGCCACTTCCACTTCCTTGGCGGTGTCCACGTCGCCTATATGCTGAACGCGCGCCACAGTGCTGTTCAGACGAATGCGAATGTTCGAAGAGGCTTCATCCAAGCGCGCATAGTCGGCCCGCGCGGTGACAACGTCCTCGACCGAATCGCCGGGAATCGCGGCGGGAAGCAATTTCCGTACCAGCAAACGCGCGATGGATGCGTTGCCATCGGGGAAATGGAACCAGTATTTCTCGGCCTCGTCGTTCTGAATCGAATCGTGACTGATTCCGGGACCAGGCTCGCTGCCCAAGTTTAGACCCCGGAAACCGGGAAGGCCGAAGCCCCACGCGTCTTGGGCAGAGACCGCATCGATGCCCACGCCAAAGTAGGCGTGTGGACGGGTTTGGAAGTACTTGACCACGGCGGGGTCGGCTCCCGCGATGTCGGTCAGATACTTGGCGTACGTCATGCGCGCCAGCCGCGCTTTCTTCTCCACCGGAGTCAAACCCGGCATGTAATCCTGGCTGCCTTCGTAGATGCGCTGGATATCGAGCTTGGCTTGGGCCGGCAATGGCGCCTGTTCGTGGAAGGCCTTCCAATGCGTTTCGGAAGTGCCAGGATCGCCGAAATCAGCGTCTTTCTCGGGCTTGGGGTCGCGCAGCAGCAGATCGGCGCCGAAAGTCGCTTTGTCGAAAAAGACTCCGGGGCCCATGCCGAGCGACGGATAAAGCTTGGTGTCCCGCACTCGCGCGTCGGCCCTTACGTCGATGCCAAGATCGGCAATCACGCTTTTCGCGATGGGGCTGTATGGGCTCGGGCTCTCGATCGCGTAAGTACCGCCGTAGCCGAGCAGCTTGCGGCCGTTGATATCGAACTCGTTGCGTTTGGCGTGGCCGCCGAAATCGTCCAAAACATCCAGGATTAAGATGCGCGCGTCATTGCCCGCAATTTTTCGATAGAAGAAAGCCGCGCTCAGCCCGCTGATGCCGCCGCCGACGATCACCAGATCGTAGCGCTCGCCGGTGTCGGCCGGCTTATCGGCGTGGTTTTTCCAGAAGGTGTGATCACGCAGCGAATGCGCCGTGTCGTACGATCCCGGATGCGTGCCGCGCATACCGGTGAGGGCGGGAGGATAGTAGCTGGGCGATGGTTGAGCAAAAGCCGCATGCGCGCCGAGCAGGGGCGCGCCAATGGCAACAGCTACGCCATTCAGAAAATCCCGCCGCTTGATGGGGCGGTCCATTCCTAATTCGCGATCAGTCGGTTTCATTGGGAAGTACCGTTAAATCGGTTGTGATCTCGGACGCGAAGGAAGGCGCGCGGGCGCTCCAAGCCGTGGACCACGCGAATCCCGCGAGAAGCAGCACCGCGTAAACATACGGCAGATATGAGTACGGCGCCTCAGGAACCGGGTAGAGGTTACCGAGAAGCGCGCCGCACATCGCGAGAACGGCCAGTACGGAAATCCCGATGGCTTGCGGCGTCAGACGGCCTTGCGACCGCAAGTAGAGGGGCGCGGCCAACGAGACCAGGATGTACGCGGTGACGAACCCGAATGTGGCGAGCGTCCCGATGAGACCGTAAATGTCGAACAGATTCATCCCGCGCATGGTCATAACGGCGGCGGGCAGGAACGCAGCGAGGGATGCGAGCAACACCGCGCGATGCGGGGTTTGATTTTCGTCGTGCGCCTGACCCAGTTCGGAGTGCAGCGCGCCGTGCCGCCCCATGAGAAACAGCACACGCGCGGAAGCGGTGACGCAAGCCAGAAAGCACGCGAAGAAGGTCACGACGGCGCCCAAATCGGTGAGTGTCCCGATGATTGGCGGAAGCCCAAGCTGACGCGCCAGCACGTGCAACGGCGCGGCGTTTTGGCTGAGCGTTTCCGTTTCCCCTCGAAAGGCCAGCACCTCGGCGTAGGAACACAAAAAGAAAAAGACGCCGGCCAGAATCGCGCTCCACTTCACGGCCCGCGGAATGTTGATCAAGGGATCTCGGGCTTCCGAGCCAAGCGAAGTCGCGCTTTCAAATCCCACGGCGCTGAAAATCGCAAGCACCAAGCCCAAACGAAATTGCTGCGGAGTGACGCCCTGCAGCGTGAGCTGTGGCATGTCCAGGTGCCATCCATGCTTGATAATCACGCCGAAGCAGATGAGCGAAATCAAAGCCACCGACGCGGCTTGCAACCACAGCATCAGGCGCGTGGAGATTTGGATATCGCGATACGCCAAGAAACACGCGATCACCGTGACCAGCGCCGTCAGCATCAGCGGAAAGCCTTGCATACCGAAGAGGTCGCGAAAAATGACATCGGCGTAGTTGGCGACGCCCGCGCTCACCGCCGAGGCGGTCCCGATATAGGCGATGAGCAGCGCCCATCCGGCCAATACGCCCCAGCGTGGATGCATGTGATCGGTTATGTAGGTGTACAAAGACCCGGGCGATGCCGACATCCGGGCGAACTGGTTGATGTTGAGGGCGACGAGTAAAATTCCAATGGTTGAAATCAAGAATGCGATGGCGCAGCCTTGGCCCGCCAATGCGTAGACCAGCGGCACCGTCATGACCGGCGCACCGGTGGGTGCAATCACTGCGATAGATTGGGCCAAAGTCTGGAAGGGCGACAGGGAACCCGACTTCAGTCCATAAGAAAGAGTGGAAGTTGGAGACTCTGGCGCGGACGGGGCGGCGAGGTTTACCAACCTTACCGAACTATTGCCAAGTTCCATCCACTTATACTAGCATCAGACTTAAGCGAAAAAGGCGAACGTTCCGCCCCGCGTCAGCCCGGTTGCTGAGTAGTAATCCTCAAAGCAGAAAGGCGGCAATATGGCGATTCCAACCGATATCAGGCCCGAGATCTCGGAGCATGCAGCGGCTCCTTCGAAGCAACATCCACTCGATCCACTTTCCGCCGCCGAACTCCAGGCTGCGGTAGCGATCCTCAAACTGGAAAAATATCTCGGCGATTCGGTTCGCATAGCGTCCATTAACCTGATCGAACCCGCGAAGGCCTTCATCGAAGCCTACCGGCCCGGCGACTCTTTCGAGCGGAAGGCGCTGGCGGTTTTGCTGGATCGCAGCAAGCGCGCCTCATGCGAAGTGGTGGTGGATCTGGTGAGCAAGTCGGTGCCGTCGGTGATGCCGCTTCCGTCCGACGTGCAGCCTTCGGTGATGCTCGATGAGTTCGGTGAGTGTGAAGAAGCCGTGCGTCGCTCGCCCTTGTTTCAAGAGGCGCTGAAGAAAAGGGGCGTAACGGACGCCGATCTGGTGATGGTTGACCCTTGGTCAGCAGGCCAGTATGGCACCGAATTGCCGGAGGAGCAGGGTGTTCGCAGGCTACGGGCGCTGTGCTTCTTGCGTTCGGAGGCCAAAGACAACGGCTACGCGCGGCCCATCGACAGCATGGTGGTGGTGGTGGATCTCTACA
The DNA here is from genome assembly GCA_963772905.1 of Bryobacterales bacterium. Taxonomy (GTDB): domain Bacteria; phylum Acidobacteriota; class Terriglobia; order Bryobacterales; family Bryobacteraceae; genus Palsa-89. The sequence continues at coordinate 1,143,316 of CAVYZD010000005.1, forward strand.
AGATGGAGGTAACCCGCATTGAGGAATACCCCATCGCGCCGATACCTCCCGAGCCCGGCAATTGGGCACGCGAGTACATTCCCGATGTGCGCAAGGATCTGAAGCCCGTTGAGATTGTCCAGCCGGAGGGCGTGAGTTTTAAGGTTCAGGGCAACCAGGTGGAGTGGCAGAAATGGAAGTTTCGCGTAGGCTTCACTTCGCGCGAGGGCTTGGTGCTGCACACCATCAGCTACAACGACGATGGCGTGGAGCGGCCGATTCTGTATCGCGCGTCCATCTGCGAAATGGTGGTGCCTTACGGCGATCCGGGTGAGCAATATTATCGCAAAAATGCTTTCGATATCGGCGAATATGGCCTGGGAATGCTGGCCAATTCACTGGCATTGGGCTGCGATTGTCTGGGCGTGATCCATTATTTCGATTTTCCATTGGTGGACAGCCGCGGCAATGTCACCCCGCTGAAGAACGCGGTGTGCCTGCACGAGGAAGACTACGGCATCCTGTGGAAACATACGGATTGGCGCACGGGCCAATCGGAAGTGCGCAGGTCGCGCAGGCTGTCGGTTTCCTTTATCGCAACGGTTGGGAATTATGAATATGGATACTATTGGTATCTATATCAGGACGGATCCATTCAGTGCGAGATCAAGCTGACCGGGATCATGAACACAACGGCGCTCGCGCCAGGCGAGACATCGCCATATGGCACCGAAATCGCCCCGCAATTGAACGCGCCAAATCATCAGCACATTTTTGCCGCGCGGCTGGTGCCCAGCGTGGATGGCCCGAATAATTCGGTGGTGGAAGTGAATACGGTCGGGGTGCCCACGGGCGCGAGCAATCCGCACGGCAATGCGTTTGTCGCCGATGAGAAGTTGTTCAAGACGGAGCAGGAAGCGCAGCGGCGCGTAAATTCGGCCAGTGCGCGTTTCTGGCGCGTGGTGAATCCCAGCAAGAAGAACCGGCTCGGCCGGCCCGTTGGATATCGCCTGGTGCCGGGTGAAAATTGCCCGCCGTTCGCGCAGCCGGATGCGCCGATCATGCGCCGCGCGGGCTTCACCGCCAATAGCCTCTGGGTCACGCCCTACGATCCGCGAGAGCGGTACGCGGCCGGCGAATATCCGAACCAGCATCCCACCGGCGATGGCTTGCCGGCGTGGACCAAGGCGAATCGGAAAGTCGACGACACTGAGATCGCGCTGTGGTACGTGTTCGGCCACAATCACGTACCACGCCCGGAAGACTGGCCGGTGATGCCGGTGGCGATGCTCGGGTTCCAATTCCGCCCGGACGGATTTTTCGAGCGCAGCCCCGCGATGGATGTGCCACCGCCGCCGGCGAAAGATCACTGCTGCCACTAAACAAATTAGGCGATGGCCGGTTTGCGCCGCGTCCCCGGCGTCGCTTGCTCGAACGCGTGCGCCAACTGCAACACGCTCCACTCATCGCGATGGCGGCCGACAATCTGCAGACCAATCGGCAATCCTTCGTGGGTGAACCCGCACGGCATCGAGATCGAGGGGCTCTCGATCGCTGAGATCATCATGCAGGATTTCATCCACTCGATGTACGTCGACATCTTCACGCCCGCGACTTCGGTTGGATATGGTTGCGTGACGTCGAACGGCGGCAGTTGCGAGGTGGGCGTAATGAAGTATTCGTATTTCTCCTGAAACAGCCGCATGTTGTCCCATGCCTTGCTCCGCAGTGTGTGCGCGTGCGCGATGTCAGCACCTGTCAGCTTGGAGCCGCGCTCCGCTTCCCATTGAATGGTGTCCTTCACCAGATCGCGATGCAGCCGGATGTTCTCGGCCTGCGAGGACGCGTAGCCCCAGGCGCGCAGCGTATCGTAAGCGGCCAGCCCGCCGGTCCAATCCGGCTCGGCTTCTTCCACAATGCAACCGAGGCTTTCGAAAACCTTGCGCTGTGCGTTGACCGCGCTGAGAACTCGCGGGTCAAACGGAATCCCGCCCATGTCCTTAAACCACGCGACGCGGACGCCTTTGAAGTTTCGTTCCAGATTGCCGGCGAATCGCGAGCCGGGTTCGGTGATCGAAATGGGACAGCGCGGATCGGGGCCCGCCATCACGCTGAGCAACAGAGCCAGGTCGGGAACGTTGCGCGCCATGGGGCCGGAAACCGCGATGGTGGACCACGAGTCGCCCGCAGCAGCATGCGCCACGCGGCCGGGCGCAGTGCGGAATCCAACCACGCCGCAAAACGCCGCGGGATTGCGCAAGGAGCCGCCGCTGTCGCTGCCGTCGGCAATCGGAATCATGCCGCAGGCCAGACTCACCGCCGCGCCGCCGCTGCTTCCGCCACAAGTTTTCGTGAGATCGTGCGGATTCTTCGTTGCACCGAACACCGCGTTGAAGGTCTGCGAGCCAGCGCCAAATTCCGGAGCATTGGTTTTGCCGATGCAGATGGCGCCCGCGTTTCTGATGCGCTCGACGAGAATCGCATCGTGCGTCGGCACGTAGTCCTTGAAGATTCGCGAGCCGAACGTGGTGCGAATGCCCGCGGTTTCCACCAAGTCCTTATGCGCAGTGGGCAGTCCATGTAGCGGTCCTAGCGCCGCCCCGCGAGCCTGCGCTTCATCGGCTTTGCGCGCGTTCTCGGTGGCCTGCTCGGCGACCAATGTGACGATCGCATTCACCTTGGGATTGACGCGCTCGATCTGTTTGAGATGAGCGTCCAGAGTTTCGCGCGCGCTGAGCTTCTTGCGGCGGATCAGGTCCGCCATTTCGGTCGCGGTGAGGAAACAGATGTCCGAACCCTTAGCTGCGAGCAATTGCGTGGCTGCCGCTGCCCCCAGCAATTGCGCGGCTTCGCGGCGGGTCACCTTGGGAGCTAGCGGTGGAACGGGCATGCTGCGAGTTTATCCAGGTTTGCAGATGTGTTGCAATGAGCAAATGTACGTCCCTAAGCTCTTCGCTGTCGACGACGTGCCGCAGCTCCACGAATTCATGGAGGAGTTCAACTTCGCTACGATCGTCACGCAGCATGACGGCGAGCTAACCGCATCGCACATACCGTTCTTGCTGGATCGCAGCGGGGAGCCGTATGGCGTGCTGCGCGCGCACATCGCGATCCGCAACCCGCAGATCAAAGATCTGCAGTCCGGTTCACAAGCCCTGGTGATCTTCCAAGGGCCGCACACCTACGTTTCGCCGTCGTGGTACGTGAATCCGCACAATGTTCCCACTTGGAACTACACAGTGGTCCACGCGTATGGCGTCCCAAGGATCGGAAACAAGGCGGCCATGATCGCGCTGCTGAAAGATCTGACGGCAAAACACGAGGGCTCATTCGAACAGCCCTGGGAATTCGACCCGAACGCCGAGTGGGTTCAGAAACTCCTCATGGACATTGTGGCGTTCGAGATCAAGATCGAAAAGCTGGAAGGCAAGTTCAAGTTGAACCAGAATCGCAAGCCGGAAGATCGCGAGGCCGTGATCCAGACGCTTTCCGCAAGTGAAGATCCGCTGCAAAAGGCCGTTGCGGATCTGATGACCAAGCGCTGAGCCGCGCAATTATCGTAACCTTGTTTAAAGTATGAAATGCTTGTTTCCGCTTCTGACATTGTTCGCGGCCGTTGCGAATGCGGGCACGCTGTACCTTCCCGCCTACCCGGCCGCAGTGCTGGTGTTCGATGAGGCCAAGGGCCAAATCGTGGACCGCATTCCACTGGAAACCGGCACACCCATGTCGATGCGCCTGACGCCCGATCACAAGAAAATCTACGTGACCACCATCGATCACAACGGGATCGAAGTGATCGACGTCGCAACCCGAAAAGTGATCAATCATTTTGAACTGAACACGCCGACCAAGCAATTCCGTTTTCGCGGCGGCGCGGTGGATCCGGACGGCAAGTTGTTCTATACGGTGACCCGTGAGATCGACAAACTATCGGAGCACTTCGACGTCGCGCATGCGAAATACACGGTGATCGATCTCGCGCAGCAGAAGATCGTGAAGACCGCGGACATGCCGATTGAGGATGAACGCACCAACCGCCTCTCCTTCGAAGTTTCGCCCGATGGAAAATATTTGTACCAGTTCGGGCCGAAGATCAAGATCCTTCAGACCTCGGACTTCAAGGTTCTGGACGAATTGGACCTGGCGCAGCCGGATTTCGGCGCGATGGAGAATGTCCATTTGGGAAGCGATCTGGATCTGATCAGCCAGCCCGGCGTGCACACGTCGGTGTTTAACTCGTCCGACCCGATTGTGCACAACCGCGTGTTCGGCCTCGCGCGTTTGGACTTGGCAACGCGCCATGTGGATTACGATCCGATCGGGCCCGCGCCGGCTGGAATGGCGGGTCTGCAAGTGACGCCCGATAAGAAAACGGCGTACACCATCGTCGCTAACGGCGCCAACGGAAATAAGCGCTGCGAGTTCTGGCGATTCGATCTGTCCAGCGACCGTTTAACGCAAAAGGCCGAAGTTCCCTGCCGCACGCGCTTCAGCTTCGGAATGTCGAGCGACGGAAAGAAGCTTTACATTTACGGCGCGGGTTTCGAGATTGAGGTTTACGACGCCGCCACGCTCCGGTGGGAGAAGACGTGGGATCTCAAGAACGACGTCACCTATGCGGGCATTGCCGTTCTGCCGTGAAGATCGCGATCATTGATAGCGGGATCCATCCAGGCCATCCGCACGTTGGAGAAATCGCTGGTGCTGTCGAGATCACGCTCGCGGGCGCAGGGCCGGACGGGGTAGATCGTCTGGGCCACGGAACAGCGGTGGCGGGCGCCATCCGCGAAAAAGCGCCGGAGGCTGAGCTGTACGCCGTGAAAGTGTTTGACCGGCGGCTGAGCGCGAATATCGACGTGATTCTTCGTGCGCTGGAATGGTGTCGCGAGCATGGCATGGACATCGTGAATCTGAGCCTGGGCACGGAAAATCCCGCGCATCGGGGGCGCTTTCTCGAAGCCATACGCGATGATTTGCTGGTTGTGAGTGCGGCCAATTCCCTGCCCGGCAGTCTGCCCGGAGTCATCGGCGTTGCGCCCGATCCTGATTGCCCGCGCGATGTTTTCCGTTATCATGACGGAATGTTTTATGCGTCGCCGTATCCGCGCCCGATTCCCGGAGTTCCCGTCGACCGCAACCTGCAAGGGATCAGCTTCGCAGTGGCGAACATGACGGGCCTGATCGCACGCCTGTTCGAAGCGAGCTCACAATCGGCAATTCGCGAGGCGCTGATTGCGCAAGCGGAAAATACTGCATTGAGAGGCGGCGCGTGAAACTTGTCTTCAGTATCATCTTGATTATCCCGGGACTCTCGGTCTTCCCCATGTCGATTCTGTACCCGCAAGTGCTCGGCCGCAATTACGGCCGCTCCATTGTCATCAGCCAGCAAGGGATCGCGGCGACCAGCCAGGTTCTCGCTTCGCAAACGGGTGCGCAAATTCTGGCGCGCGGTGGATCGGCTGTTGACGCGGCCATTGCATCGAACGCAGTCCTCGGCGTCACTGAGCCAATGATGACGGGCATGGGAGGCGACCTCTTCGTCATGTATTGGGACGCGAAGACGGGAAAGCTCACCGGTCTGAATGCGTCAGGCCCCGCGCCTCGCGCGTTGTCACCGGCGTTTCTCGCGCAACACGACATCAAGAAAATGCCGCAGGACGGCATCCATACCGTCACGGTTCCTGGCGCCGTGGAAGGCTGGTATCGCATGCATCAGCGCTTCGGCAAACTTCCGTGGAAAGATCTGTTCCACGATGCGATCACATATGCCGAGCAGGGATTCCCCGTTTACGAAGGCATGCATGAGGTCTGGGCGTCTCCCGATATTGTTGAGAAGCTCGAGGCCAATGCCGAATCGAAGCGGGTGTTGCTTCCGGGCGGCAAGCCGCCGCACACTGGCGAACTATTCAAGAACCCCGGCATGGCGCACGCGCTGCGCTTGATCGCCGAGCAAGGCCCGGATGCGTTCTACAAGGGCGAAATCGCCTCCGCGATACTGAAAACGTCCCAGCATCTGGGCGGCACAATGACGGCGCAGGATCTGTCGTCGTATTCGTCCGAATGGGTGGAACCACTATCGATCGATTATCGAGGCTGGCACGTCTACGAACTTCCGCCGAACGGCCAAGGCATGGCCGCGCTCGAGATGCTGAACATCATGGAGACAACACCCGCGACGCCGCTGGGCGCATTCAGCGCACCGGAGTTGCACAAGCGCATCGAAGCGATGAAGCTCGCATATTCGGACGTTCACGCCAACGTCGCCGACCCGCGCGTTCACGATGTTCCCGTCGTGCAGCTTCTCTCGAAAGAGTACGCGCGCAAGCGGGCGGCCGAGATCGATCCCCGACGCGCGAATTGCGAAGTGAAGGCGGGCGATCCGGTGGGCAGCAATACGACCTACTTGACCGTGGTGGACAAAGACGGCAACATCGCCAGTTGGATTCAGAGCATTTACTCAGCCTTCGGTTCCGGAGTCACGGTGGAAGGAATGGGATTCGCTCTGCAAAACCGCGGCGCCAGTTTCAACCTCGACCCGAAACATCCCAACGTTTTGGCCGGCGGCAAGCGGCCGTTTCACACCATTATCCCGGCGTTCATGGAGAAAGGTGATGAGCACATGGGATTCGGAATTATGGGCGGCGCGGTGCAGCCGATGGCCCACGCGCAGTTCGTTTCCAATTACGTCGATTACGGCATGAGCCTGCAGGAAGCGCTGGAGGCTCCGCGTTTCTTCAAGAGCAACGCTCCGGGCTGCGATGTTTACATTGAATCGCGCGTGCCGGAGCAAACGCTGCAGCAGTTGTCCGAGCGTGGGCACGAGATTCGCATTGGGCGCGAATACGTGGAGACGATGGGCCGGGGCCAAGCGATTCTGCACAACTCGAAAACGGGCATGAATTATGCCGCGTCTGATCCACGCGCCGACGGGGCTGCGATCCCCGAGCCGTTGGGCCGGTAGCAATTCACTCTATTTGCCTTCGTGGCAAAACGCGCAGCCGGTGCCCGCTTTCATCTGCTGGTGACATTCGACGCAGCCGGCCATTGTGGTCACGTTGGTGACGTTCGCCATCACGTCCATCTGCGCCACCGGTCCGTGGCAAGTCTCGCACTTCACACCTGCGTCCAGGTGCGAGCGATGGTTCCAGTAGACGCCCGCGGAAACCACGTAGACGCGCGCCCACGGGATCGGCTGTTTGGACTTGGCGAATTCGGCCAGCTTCTGAATCGCGGGCCGATCTTTCGCGATCGTACTGTGGCAATCCATGCAAGTGGCCACATCAGGAAACTCCATGCGATCGCCAGGCTCGGGATTGGTGTGGCAATCGGTGCACTTCAAGCCGAGTGCGAGATGCGTCTTGTGGCTGTAGGAAAGCGGCTGCGTGGGCGCATTCTTCGAACCAGCGGATTGGAAGGCCAGCGTGATTCCGAGCAGCCAAAGCCCGATCTCGATCACGTCAAACCTTGCAACAGCAGCAATTCTTGCACCGCGCGATTGGCTTCGTCGATCGCTTGATTGGTGAAAGCGGCCGCACCCGCGTCGGAATTGGCGATCGTCACCCGGCCGAAGCGCTGGCGTCCGATGACGTGCGGGCGCTGCTCGGGCGCGACGTCGGGATCGGCCAGCGTATCGTATGTGTACGCGTAACCGTACGGCCAGCGGTTCACGGTAATCGCGGCGATGTCTTCAGCGGGATCGAATCCACCGGGCCCGAGCATGCGCGCCATTTGGTCGCGAATCTTCAGCTCGAACTGCTGGAACGTCATCGAGAGCAGCTCCTGCTGCCCATGGCGATTTTGTTCCTTGCGCGGGAGGCCGGGCTTGTTGGGGCTCGCGGTCATGTGAAAAACGATGGGTTCATCCGGCGTGGTGACGCCTTGGTACCCGCCGACCGTGGAGCCGGGATCGAGGAACGTGTTCGGGTGATACATGCCCGGCGCACTGATGCGCGAGACGCCCAGCTTTTGAAAGGCCGCCCACTTCTTGAGCAAAACGTTGGTGTAGAGCATGGGCACCTTCACCGGATAGGCGAGGGCTTGCTTCTGATGGGCCGGGATCTCGGGCATAAGCGAAGGAATCAGCGCGTTGTAGCAAGCCAGAATGCAATAGCGTGCGCGAACTCCGCACGTTTTTCCGGCATTGCGATATGCGATGCGAACGCGCGCCGAGCGATCCGGCGGGCCTTCATGTTCCACGCGCACCACCGGGCTGCTCAAGCGAATGCGCGTTTTCGAATTCGGATCGTCGAGTTTGTCGTACGCCAGACGCGCGGCCACGATGGTGTTCATCGATTGATGTTCCGGTAGCGCCCCTGGGATCAATTTGCCAACGAGGAGTCGCGCGATGGACGCGTTGCCATCGGGAAAGTGAAACAGATAGGAACCTTCGTTGAACTCCTGGTCCAGATCGAGCGCGAGTCCGTTGAAACCCACCAGGCCATGCTGGGCCGCTTCGAGCGCCGGCGTGGTGTCCACTCGCTTGTTGTTCCGGCCTCCGGCGCCGATGAAAAATGGCAGCGCATCGGGACTCATCTTCGCGATGTTCAGAAGATAATCCTGATAGCTCATCTTCGCCAACGCGACGCGCTTGTCATGTGTACTCATGCCGGCCATGTAGTCGGGATTCTTGCCGTGCAGTCGGATGAGATCTTTTCGCGCAGAATCGGAGAGCGGCGCCTTGGCGAAAAACTGCGGGAGGCGCGGGTTTCCTTTTACCAAGCGATCTTCGCCGAAATGCTCCTTGTCGAAGAACGTGCTGGCGCCCATGCCGTACTTCTGCTCCAGATCGTGATTGAGAAACTCGGGATTGCGCTCCACCTCAACGCCCAAGTCGCGAATCAGAGCTTTGGCGGCGTAGCTGTAAGGATAGGGCGTCTCGATTCCCATGGTCCCGCCGAACCCGACGAACGTTTTTCCCTGGTAGTGAAATTCATTGCGCTTGGCGTGGCCCCCGAAGTCGTCGTGATTGTCGAGGATCAAAATCTTCGGAACTGGGCCGAGCGCGGCCCTGTAGAGATATGCGGCCGAAAGTCCCGAGATGCCGCCGCCGACAATGACGAGATCGTATTCCTCGTGCAAATCGGCGTCGGCGAGGGACGGCTGCGCGTACGTCCCTTGGCGAATCGCGTCAAACTCGTCGATGGCCGCCGGATAGTTGCCGCGAAGTCCAGTTCGCAAAGGAGGATCGTTTTCCAACGCGGGGTTTTGCGCCTGCGCGCTCGCGAGCGCAGAGAATCCCGCGGTAACGCCAATCGCGACTCCGTTCAGAAAATCCCTTCGGTCGATTTTGCGGGTCATGCCCAGATCGTGCGTGCTCATGGATGGTCCAGAACCTTACAATAAATCTAAAAGCATATGTGACGAAATTGCAAGCCCTTTCACTGCTATACTCGTAGGGCAAAATCACAGGAACGCCCAACGGGGCCTCGTAGAGATATCCTTGTCCAAGGCTTCTTCTAACTCACACTCCAACGCCAGAGACCGCAAAACGAAAGCGGCGCGTTCTGGACGAAAAGTCGGCGAAGCGCTGAAGGTCGGCGCGGTGGCCGAACGGCTGGGCGTGTCCGCCTCCATGGTGCGCTCGTGGGAGAAGCTTGGCCTCGCCAGCCCAGCCCGCAGCCGCAGCAAGTATCGGCTTTACACCAACGACGATCTGCGGGTTCTGAGGCGCGCTATTTATCTGCGGCGGGTGCAGGGGCTGAACGCGCCCGCGATTCTGAACCAGCTGAAGCAAGAGGGATTGCTGAATCACCGCGCGGCTGGTCCGGCGGAGGAACAATCGTCCATCGGCCCGCGGTTTCGCAAGCTGCGGCTGCAGCGCGGTGAGTCGCTCGCGACCGTGGCCAATGAGGTGGGCGTGTCTATCGGCTTTCTGAGCAACCTGGAGCGCTCGCAAAGCGGCGCGTCCATCAGCATCATGCACAGGCTGGCGCAATACTACGGACTCAATATTCTCGATCTGTTCAATCCGATCGACGGTACCGGCCCGTTGGTGCGCCCGAGCGATCGCAAGAGCCTGGAAGGCGGCCCCGGCGTTCACATGGAACTGCTGGCATCCGGAAAGATTACGATGGAGCCGCATCTGTTTCGCATCGCCCCAGGTGCGGGAAGCGGCGAATCATATTCGCACGAAGGCGAGGAGTTTCTGTATCTGGTGCGCGGGCGTCTGGACATCGAATTGGCCGGGCAGGAATTCGAGCTACGAACCGGCGACAGCTTCTATTTCACCAGCAAGACGCAGCATCGCTGGGTTAACCCCGGGAAGAGCGAGACGCTTGTTCTCTGGATCAACACGCCGCCCACTTTTTGAGTTCGCGCGACTTACTTCGCCAACGCCGGAACCAAGCCGCTCGCCACCAATCCGCGATCTCGAACCATGGCGAACGTATCGTCCAGCGCGAGCGAGAAGCGCTCGAGCATGAGATCGATTTCCGATTCCTTGATGATAAGCGGCGGGCAAAACGCAATGGAATCGCCCAGGGGCCGCAGGATCAATCCGTGATGATGGGCTCGTTTGGAGAGGAACGGACCAACCGCGTCGGCGGGATCGAACGGAGCTTTGGTCGCTTTATCCCGAACCAGCTCTATGGCTCCGATCAACCCGATGCCCCGAACCTCGCCCACCAGCGGATGATCCGCGAACCGGCGCAGACCAACCTGCATACGCGGCGCGACGCGGCGAACGTGGGAGAGAATGTCGTCCTGTTCGTAAATCTTCAAGGTTTCGAGCGCCACCGCCGAGGCTACCGGATGGCCGCTGTAGGTGAAGCCATGGCTAAACACACCGATCTTTTCGGATTGCTTGACCAGCGCAGCGTTGATGGCTTCGGATACCATCACGGCGCCGATCGGCAGATAGCCCGACGATAGCGCTTTGGCGCAAGTGATCATGTCAGGTTTCAAGCCAAAGGTGGTGGATCCCCACATCTCGCCCGTACGCCCGAAGGCGCAAATCACTTCATCGGCGATCAGCAAAACATCATATTTTCTTAAAACAGCCTGGATTTTATCCCAATAAGTGGCAGGCGGCAGTAAAACACCGCCGGCGCCCATGATCGGTTCACCAATAAATGCCGCCACGGTCTCGGGATCTTCACTCAAAATGCGCCGCTCCAACGATTCAGCCAGCCGACTGGCAAACGCTTCTTCGGTTTCGCCCGGCAATCCGAAGCGATAGAAGTGCGGACAGTCGACGTGCAGGATGTTGGCGATGGGCAGGTCGAAGTCGCGATGATTGTTGGCGAGCCCCGTGAGGCTGGCGCTGGCCACCGTTACGCCGTGGTATGCCTTAAGGCGGCTGATGATCTTCTTCTTGCGCGGGCGGCCCAGGGCATTGTTGTAATACCAAACGAGCTTTACGACAGTGTCGTTAGCTTCCGAACCCGAGTTGACAAAAAACGCCTTGGACATCGGCGCAGGCGCTATACTCAGGAGCTTTTCGGCGAGCTCAATGCCAATATCCGTCGCTTTATGAGCAAAGGTATGGTAAAAAGGCAGCTTTAACATCTGGCGGTAGGCGGCTTCGGCCAACCGGCGCTCGGAAAAGCCGAGGCTCACACACCACAGCCCGGCGAGACCTTCCAGATACAGCTTGCCGTCTTCGCCGCGGACAAAAACGCCGTCGCCCTCGGTGATCACGAGCGGACCTTCAGACTCGTGCAGCTTCAGATTCGTATAGGGGTGAATCGTAGTCGCGATATCGCGGCTAGCCGAGTTCGTCTTTGACATATTTTTGCTCCCAATAAGCCTATCATAAACATTGCACAAATACGAACAAGGTTGCAGGAAACGCTAGGCCGCAACCGGCACCGTCCCCCCTCTCCGCAACTTCTTCCACTTCCTCCGCAGCGCCCGGTTCCAATACATCAGCAGCCCCGTGACCGCAAGCACCGGGATGGCCAACCCCGCGGTGCCCCAGACGATTTTGACGCCCAGCCCCCAATAAGTTCCGAAATGCAGCGGGACTTGTGACCAAATGATCCAATCGCCCAGGCTTTGGTTTACTCCGTATCTCCAGGTAGAAACGTATTCGCCGGTGTACGGATTGAAGTACACCGTATCCACGTATTCGTAGCCGGGACTATTGCGGCGCCGCATGAGCACGCCCAAGGGCGCCCGCCGGCTGTAGGGGAACGCGATTCCGCCGAGGGTCGTGCCCGGATCGATCGCATAAGCCCGCCGCACGAGTGCACGAAGATCCGGCTCAGGAGCATCGCTCTCCGGCACCACGTTAACAGCCGGCGGACGCGCGCTGATCACCGGCGAAATCGAATTCACGAATTGGAACACCTGCCTCGGCCATCCGAAATAGATGCCGCTCACGGCCCAAACGGTGGCGATTAGGATGGTCCAGAAGCCCGCGGCATTGTGCAAGTCCCAGTTGATGCGGCGCCAGTTCCTTCGGAAATCCACCAGCAGAGCGCGTTTCCAATTTCGGATACCCGGCCACCAAATCACCATACCCGTGATGTTCAGAACTAATAACGATGCCGCGCCAATTCCGTTCCACATGCGGCCTTGGCTTCCGGGATGAATCAGCAGGCTCTCATGCAGTTCCTGCGTCACATCCAGCCAGGTGCGCCGCCGTGGAAACTCGCCCAAGATCTTGCCATCCGCCGGATCGCAAGCGACTTTGATCCTGCCTCGCCCTTCCACGACGGCGACGAACGTGGCTTCGTTTTCTCCTGGCGCCTCCACCGACACGATACGGCCGCGCGGATATGCGGCTCGCAAGTTGTCGACCACTGTTGCGATATCTGCGATCGGCCTTTTCACCTTGATATCTTGCCAGGGCTTGAGTCCGCAGAGCCTCTCCAACTCAGAGCGAAACACGAGGATCGATCCAGTGACCCCGATCCCGATCATGTACAACGTCAGAATGATCCCGATCCAAAGGTGCACCTGAAAGTTCACACGGCGCACCGCGAGCTGCTGTGGACGGCGAAAGTAGCGTTCGAAGAAACCCACTGCGCACCGCTAGTAGCGCGAAAAAAACTGCTTGGAATGCACAGAACGGCCGGCCTGCATGGTGTCGGCTTCGCTGGTCAGCGTCTTTCCATCTGCCGAAACGGTGAGCTTGCCGGAACTGTCGGGCCGATTCGGTCCCTTCAAGACGAGCTTGTATTGCGACGGGCCAGCAGGGCTCAATTGGATAGTGCCGATCTTATCGCCTCGTGCGTTCTTGACGTCGGCTTCGCTGCCATCCAACTTGGCCGTATACGTCGTGCTCACGAAGTAAACGTTGTTCACGGGCACCGAGAAAGCGAACGCGAGCTTGTCGCCCGCCTGCGACACCTTCAGCGTGAGCGCCTCGGAAGTGGTCTTTTGGCCGTTGACTTCCTGGCTTTCGAGACGCCACGTTCCGATCAGCGGTTCGGGCCCGGCGTAAACGGTCGCCGCGAGAAGGACGGCGGCTGCGGATAGAAGCAGTGATCGTTTCACGTGCTCTTATTATCTTTCAGCCGCCCGTGTCCTGGAAGCGATCAGAACGTGATGCGCCCGGTCAACTGGATTTGGCGCGGCCCGCCCGCTTCTGCTGTCTGCATCGCAGTGATGGTGCCGAACGCTGGAGCGTTCACGTTCAGGTTAGCGGGAGGCTGGTAGTTGGGGTGATTGGTCAAGTTTGCCGCTTGGGCTCCAATCTCCAACCGCAGCCGCTCGGTGATTTGGAAATGTTTGATCAGCGAGGCCGAGATCACCTTCGTGGTAGGGCCGATCACATCGCCTTGAGACGCGTCTCCGAACCTGCCGATGTTGTTTCCAGGATCGGCAAACGCGGCCGGGTTAATCCATTGCGCTATCGACTGGCCCGCGTAGGGGTTCACGCCCGAAACTGTGTCGGCACGTCCGCCATTGAAGTTGCAGGGGCAGAAATTGTACCCAGTGCCGGATGGATCGGAGTACGTCGAAACGGTCAGGTACGGTCCGCTCTGCATCAACCAGATGCCGCTCAACTCCCAACCACCCACCACTGCATCCAGGAAGCGGTTGTCGCTGTTCAGGAACGTCTTGCCCTTCCCAAAGGGCAATTGGTACAGAAATGTGGCTAGGAAACGGTGTTTCCGTGTGAACGACACGTTGCCGTAGTCGAGCCCTGGATGTTGCGGATCGCTCAGCAAGGTGTTGCCGAATTCATTCACATTAGGCTGGGCCGAGTTACTATTCGGGGCGCCCGCTGTATTGGCCAGGTTCCTGGTGAACGAGTAGCTTGCTTCGAGCTGAAGCCCGGCGGCGTGCTTTCTTACCGACACAGTCCCGGAGTCGTAATTGGAGAACCCTAAATTAGTCTGGTACGAGATCGCGTACATTTGAGGGAATGGCGCGTTGGCTGCAAAAGCGTTGTAGCCCAATGTGTTCGGAGGAAGCTGGTTCAAGTTGATGTCTGTTGGAAGGTTAGACCCATGACTGCCGTCGTAACCGAGACGCATACCAAATCCTTGCCCCAGGTCGCGCTCCACCGTGAGATCCCACTCCTGCACCGTTGGATCCTTGTAGTGGATGTCGGTCGCCAAATCGTACCACTGGGTTCCAGGCTGGGCAATATTTGACGGGAAGGAATAGGGAGCTTTGAATGTGGGCATCCCGTTGCTCTGGATCGAGTTGGGAAAGCCACCGACGTCGCTGGCTTCCACCGACCATCCATCGATCGCCGAAAGTGAAAGTGGCGCTTCGATGAAGCGTCCATACCCGCCGCGGAGCACCGTTTTGTTTCCCAACTTCCAGGCAAATCCGATGCGGGGCGCAAAGTCTGTTTTTTGGGAATACCGTAGCCCTGCGGGAAGCCCGGCTTGAGCCGCGGTCAGGATCGGAGTCGGAGCGATCGACTGTGCAAACCCCGGGTTTACCAGGCTCAGCGATTGCTGCTCGGGAACGATTACCGCACCGTGAACGAGTTGCCCGTTTTGAACGCTGCTATAGTTCGGATCGAAGTTCGCCAGGTTGTTGTTGTGGTCGCGGAACACCGGATGGTATTCATATCGCAAGCCATAGTTGAGCGTGAACGACGACGAGACCTTGAAGTCGTCCTGCACGAAAAACGCATAATGATTCGCGTAGGAATCTGTGGTGGGGTTGAGGACCGTTGAAACGGTAGTCGAATCGGGATAGCCAAGCAGCAAAGCCGCAATTCCGGCGGCATTGCCCGAACCGAGCCACGGGACTCCGGCCGAGTTTGTAGTTTGACCGGTGAACGTATAGGAGCCGAGACGGTAGTTCAAGAACACGTTGGTGAAAAGGGCGGTCAGGTGGCGATAATCTCCGCCGAGCTTGAGGGTGTGCTTCCCCTTCGTGTAAGTGAGGCTGTCGGAGAACTGTACCGTACCCTGCTTGGGGTTAATATCGGCGTTCGGAGATTGCAGGGCCATGAATCCAGACAAGCTGACGGCCGGAATTGTTTGAATCGAAGGCAAAGCTTCGGGGAACCCGTTCGGCGGCCCCGTGACCCCCAGGGCGGCCGCAGCCGCCTCCGTTGAGACGCCAAAACTTGTGGCAGTGCGATCGCGCGTGAAACCACCTCGGATTTCGTTCACTAAGCTGGGAGAGATAATCCAGTTATAGCCAACGGTTAGAGCATTCGCGATTTCTGGATTGGAGGTTTCTCCAATCGGCAAGGTACCGCCGGGAGACGTCGGATTTAGATTCGCGAATGCGGGTACGCCTCCAGGAGCGTAGGTCACACGGCGGTTTTTGTACGTGTAGCGAGCGAAGAGCAAATGCTTCGAGTTGATCACTTCGTCGACGCGCATATCGAATTGGGCGCTCTTGATCGGAATCGGGAAAGTCCCGAGGTAATTGTTAGCTACGGCGCCCGGAGCTCCCGTATTCGGCAGGGGGTAAAACGAATCCAACAAAGCTCGGGACCAAGGATTGATCTGACTTGCGGGAATCATGTTCCCCGGATAGCCAGTCACTTGCACGCCGTCCCCTCCAAGGCTTGGATTGAGATAGGCGGATAGGTCGCCGTTTCGCATGGCCGCGGTGGGGGTACTTAACAACAAGGTCTCTTCCTTCGGCAAGGAAAGTCTTTCAAAGCTTCCGAAAAAGAAGGTCTTATCGCGTCCGTTGTACAACTTCGGCAGAATGACGGGACCTCCCAGGTAGATGCCGTAGTCGTTCATCCTGATGAGAGGTGTCTCATGGCTGAACGTGTCGGAGGCGTTGAAGTAGTTGTTCTGGAGGTTTTCAAAAGCCCCCCCATGAAACGTGTTGGTTCCGGACTTGGATACCGTCGTCACATCGGCCACCCCGCCATACTCAGCTGGATTCAGATTCTCGCTGATCCGAATCTCCTCGATCGCATTGAAGGACGGAAACATTTCCGTGAGTGGTCCAGCCGTATTTCCGGGCCCCACCGAGCTGATGCCATCAATGCTGAAGGAAAGCTGCGAGGTAGTCGCGCCTGCCACCGTGATGTTGTTGTTGTTGTCGATCTGCACGCCCGGCTGCGCCGTCAGTGTCGAGAACGCGCTGGTGGAACCGTTCGAGCGGCTGCCGATGGCTACCGGAAGGTCAGTCAACTCCAGGCTCCCCTTGGTCTCGGCGACGCTAGAGGTGTCAGTTTGCAGAACTGCGGTGGCCTCCACCGTCACCGAGGTTGCTTGTGAAGCGACCTTCATGTCGGCATCGAAGCGCTTGGTTTCCCGCGCGCCTAAGTCGAATGCGGTGACTTCCACGGTTTGGAAACCCGAGGAAGTCACTTTGAGCTGATATCGTCCCTGCTCTACGTTGACAAATTGATAGTTGCCGGTGTCGTTGGTGGTAGCCGTGCGCGTCGCGTTCGTTCCGACGTTCATAAGTTCGACCTCCGCCTTTGGAACGGCGCTCCCCGAGGGGTCCCTCACCGTGCCGAGCACCGTGCCGAACGTGGACTGGGCGTAGCTGGCGCAACAAAACGCCAGGACACAGCAAACCGCCAGGACCAGGGGCAAGGCGCCGCGCATCCACTGGCGATCGCGAGTTACAAAGGAAACCGGGTAGGTTGAGGAACATTCAGAAGACATCAGATCTCTCCTTCAAAAAATTTCGAGCGGTCAGCAAAACCAAAAAAGGCGGACGTTAAAAAGCCATAAAAAAGTTATAAAGAAACATCCATCAAAGTTTTCGATGGACCTTATGCCGAGTGCATTCGGCTGCTCGCCGGAGAGCCCTTACCAAATCTCATCGTGCTGTCGCGCCTTCCAAGAATTGGAAAAGTGTGCGCGTGGAAACCTAATCCTGCAACCGGATGCGATTACGTTGCAACCAGTTGGACGAACATTTCAGCTTTCAGAATCGAGAGCGCGCGATGCGTCCGCTGCCCCTGTTATAAAGAAAAAACCGACGTGGGTTCGATGAAATTTGGAGTCGAGTATAACGAACCACCGCAACTGTGTCAAGGCCAACCTTGTGCAAGTTGTGCAAAGTTTGCGCTGGACCCGTTGGCCATTAAGGGCTATACTCCAGAGCTATAGAGAACCTCTATGTCCATACGCTTTGCCGCCGTCTTAACCCTCGCTGCCGCGCCTGCATTTTGTCAGAACTGGAGCCCCAAGCTGGCCGCGCAATACATGGATTCGCGGCAGAAGGAATGGGCCGCATGGCCGAACGCGCTCGTGTCAGGCGTGGTGTGCGTATCCTGCCACAGCGGCCTGCCCTACCTGGTCTCTCGCCCGGCCCTCAGGCGATCGCTCGACGAGAAGTCCGGGCCCACGCTGTATGAGGACTTGCTCATAGAAGGCACGCGCGCCACGGTTTTCCGGACAGACGCCAACGAACTGTTCGGCGGGCTCAAGGGCCGCCTTGTCGACCAAGTGTATGCAGCCGTCTCGGTGGTTTCGGCGGTAGTGATCGCGATGGAAGATGCGCCACATGGAAAGCTGAGCCCGGAAGGGGAGAAGGCTTTCGAACGGATGTGGTCGATCCAGGTGAAGGAGGGGCCGGATCAAGGAGCTTGGCAGTGGTCCGACTACAATCTCGATCCTTGGGAGACGAAAGACTCCGTCCCTTATGGCGCGGCGCTGGCTGCTCTGGCGACCGGTTTGGCACCTGGGGATTATCAGGCGCGCCCGGAGATCCGGCGCAATGTCGCCGCGCTTACCGCTTATCTGCGGGCCGAGCAGGCGAACACGGCGCTGCACAATCGGCTGTTCGTGCTGTGGGCGTCCTCGAAGCTGCGCGACTTGTTGCCGGCGAGCGATAAGCAGGCGATTCTGGCGGAGTTGCAGCGCAAACAGGAGGCCGATGGCGGCTGGACACTGGCGGCGATGGGTCCGTGGCCGAAGCACGACGCGGCGCCGGCCTCGGTCGGTTCCAACGGCTATCTGACAGCCTTAGCCGCGTTCACGATGGAACAGGCGGGGATAACAACCTCAGATCCAGTGCTGTCAAGAGCGTTGACATGGCTGCGGACTCATCAGAATGCCGATGGCTACTGGCCGGCCGAGTCGATGAACCACAAGCACGCCGCTGGCACCGTCCCGGAGAAGTTCATGAGCGACGCTGCCACCGGCTATGCCACCGCTGCTTTGCTCGCGGCCGGCGACGAGGGCATTCAGCGCACGGCTTCCAACTCGAAACCCCGCAATTGATAGCGGAAGCTCGCGTGATCAGCGAGCTTGGCAGCGCACCATTCGATTCCCCGGTCGATCGCCGCTAATTCCTCACGCCACGACGGGCTCGTGCCGCCAGTCGAGTAAAACTGCCGGCACAACATCAAGTGACGCTGGAATCCGGCCGTTAAGCGCGCCTCGTAGTGCGCGAGCAGATCAGCTTCGGAGCCGCCGTCCACGATCGCGCGGATCACTGCCGCGGCGAGGATCGCTTCGCGGACCGCTTGCGCCGTGCCATCGCCACAAATCGGATCGAAGCCGATCGCCGCAGTCCCGCAGGCCAGCCAACCAGGCGCGGCCAGGGGCGATGCGATGCGCGCGTACGCGGGAAACTCGCCGGAGCTGGCGCCCATCTGGGCAATCTGTGGCGCGATCACGTGGCTCTCGGCGAGTAGCGTATCTGGCGGCGCTCCCACCGCGAGAAGCCAACCGGGCACCAGGAACAGCCAGCCGTCTTCGAGCGATTCGATCCAACATGCCGCGGGATCGCAGCCTTGCTTCAGCGTTATGGGAACCGCTGACGCCGTGCGCGAGCCGAAGCAATATTCGATTGCAGGCGCCGGAAGAGGGCGCGTTGCCAAGATCGTCCAGGTGGCATCCTTGCTGCCGGAACCGATCACTGGCCGCAGAGCATCGAGCAATATTCCTTCCGACACCACGACTGCGGAATGCGTTACATCGAGAGGCGCGGCTCCCCAGGCAACAACGCGTTTGCGAACACGCGGCGCGTCCTCGAACAGCCCCGGCTGATCAAAGATATCGCGGATGAGCGCGAGCGCCTGATCACCCAGCAGGATCACCGGCAATCGCGGACGATCCACGCGTTCGAGATTGATCTGGAATCCGGCCTTTGACAGCAGGTACGCGCAGCAATACGACGCGACGCCATCGCCCCGGATGATCACGGCTTACCGAGCCGCGACCGTTAGGAAGCGGTCTTCACGGTATAACGACAATCCCCGCATACGTCACGTCGTTGTTCAGATCCCAGGTCTTCTCATACTTGAGCGTGGCAGCGTCGTACACCTCAATATCAAAGCCCGCTCCGTAAATGTAGAGCTTCTTGCCGTCGCCGGAAATACCCAGCGTGAATCGCGTGCGGCAGGGCACCTCGGACCTTTGAGTGACTTTGTCGCCGTTCCCGAGATCGAACGCCCAGAACTCGCAGCGTTTCGTCCCGTGGATTCCCGTGCTCACTACCGTGTACGCCCACTTCTTGTCCGGCGTCACTTCGATGCCCGCCAAGCCCGCGGGAGCCGGCCCAATCGGATTGAAATCGATGTGCCGCGTCGTCAGGTCCATGCGAGCCAAACCAAACACGTGATTGTGAACCACGGGGTCCGACCAAACGAACATCCCCGTGTGCTCTCCGGGTGAATTGATCAGATCGAGATCGCTGCCGAAATGCACGTTCTCCATGCCGGGAGCGTCGGGCTGCGCCAGGTCGATATGATCCACGACCTTGAAATCGCTGGCCTGCAGAATGGTGATCTTCGGGCCAAACTGGTACAGGTACTTGCCGTCGGGCGAAATCTCAATCCATCCCACGCCATAGTCACCCTGGTTCTGCGGTTCCTCGTCTTTCGTAATCTCCACCGTCTTGACGATCTTCTGCTGTTCCAGATCAATCACGGTGTACTTCGGTTTAGAGACTTCGAAATGTTCGGGAAATTTCGTGATCTCCTTCGTTACGGCGTAAAACAGCTTGCCCTCGGGATCGGGCGTTCCCTGGAAAAACCGGTATTGCTTGGTCGGAGTATTGAGCACAAAGTGGTTGATCACCTTGCGCGTGGCGACGTCGATCACCTCGATGCCATTGTGGTCGATCGTCGTAACGTAAATCTTCTTGTGATCCGGCGCCAGACGGATCGACATCGGTGTGCCGGTCTGAAGCGGAATGCGATCGACAATCTGCGCCTTCTCTTCGTCAAAAACGAGAACGGACGCCGGATAAGCCGGCAAATACAACGTGCCCGCGCTCGCGGACACAACAAATGCAATAAAGCCGAAAAAGAATCGCATTCGCATTATGGAAACACCAGATCCAGATTTCGCCAGTCCTTGGTGGCGGTGGCGCATTTTGCGGTCCAGTCGGGCGCGTTGTTCAAATGATCGGGAACCTGCGCAGGCCAGTAGCAACTGACAAAACAGTCGTAAATATCGCGCTCCACGGGCTGGCAAAGCCCTGCAGTGCCTCCAGCCGAATCAACTTCCCAGCCCGGCGTGAACATCAACGCGCAACCCATCGGAACGTGAGGGCGCTGGTTGGCCTGACGGTCCTGCATGGCGACCACATCTTCGGTGCGCGACGTCACGTAATCGTCAATGCGTCCGGCTTTTTTGTTCAACGCTCGCATGTGTTTCATGATGCTTTCCTTTCGGCAAACTGCTGCAAAAATCCTGGATTTCCGGCCGCAATCGCGCCATAAATTCGAAGGCACGTGTCGGTCCAGTCGCGGATCCAATCGCAATAGTGGAGATTGGGATGGCCCGTATCCCCGTAGCGTACGAATGCTTCGTGATGGCAGCCGCCAGCGCACAGGGGTCGCGCCCAGCAGGAGTGGCAATCGTACTTAGCTCCAATGTGGCCGCGCTGCAGAAAATCGCTCTGCTTCGCGCGGTCGATGCCCGTGGAGATGTGTCCCAGCGAGTGAGCATCGGAATCAACAAAGCGGTGGCATGGCGCGATGTCGCCCGAGGGCCCAACGCCCAGCAGTCCCAGGCCCGCCCCGCAGGGATGCGACTTGTTCACGCCCTGGCACAACTCGGCTAGCGTATCGCTGACGTTCGAAAACCCGTGTGATTCGCCGCGTAACGCGTGTTCCAGATATTCGTCGGCCAACGTGTGGAACTGGTCCAACACGCTATCCATACCCGTCGCGCCGATGGTGTAGAGTTGACTCGCTGACGAAGTCACCGGCGCGAAGCCAACCTCGTGGAATCCAAGATCCTGCTTCAGGTGCCGGAAAATCCGGATCACGTCCGACACCCCCGCAGTCAACGTGACGCGCGCCGTAATCGGCCTCGTCCGATGGTTCTGAATCAGCGCCCGCACCCTCGGCTCGATGATGTCGTAGCTGCCCTTGCCGTTCGAGAAGACGCGCAAATGATCGTGCATCTCCTTCGGGCCGTCCATACTCACGGTCACGCCGATGTGGTTCTCGGAGAGAAATTCGATGATCGCGGGCGTCAGCAGCGTCGCGTTGGTGGTGAGACTGAAATCGATGTGGCGTTCCTGCTCCGCCGCTCGCCGGTTCGCGTACGCGACCACTTCCTTCAACAGCGGAAAATTCATCAGCGTCTCGCCGCCGAAAAACGTAATGTGAATCGATCGCCGGTCGCCCGACTGTGCGAGCAGGAAATCCACCGACGTCTTCGCCGTCTCCACATCCATGAACTTCGGCTTGCCTTCGGGCGTAGCCAGTTTGTCGGCGCCGAATTCGTAGCAGTATTGGCACGACAGGTTGCACTGATTGGTGAGATTCATCACCAGCGTCTGGATGGGGAAAACATCGGGAAGCGGCTGCGGAGCGTCGGGAATCGAATCGCGAGCGACAATCACGTTTGCGTGATACATCTCCTCGATCAACTCCTCAGCGTCGCCGATGCTGAGGTTATTGGCCGTGAGCCGGTCCACCAAGCCGTCGTGCGGCAATTCGCCGGAACCGAGGCACTCGATCAGCTTGCCCACCGCAGTGTCCACTGCGAAGATCGCGCCCGCAGGCACTAGGTAGAGGAAGCGCGCGCCGCCGGCCTCAAAGCGATGAAACTCGCCCAAACGATAAACACGAGTGTCAGCGGCGGTCACTGTCCCACCTCCGGCTGATCCCACTTGATGTACGTCGGGACCGTCACCACCAGGTATGACTTGCCCACCAGCGGCTTGCCGTCCTTGTCTTTTTCGTTCTTCGCGGTCGCCACAACCCAAACGTCGCCATAATTGTTGCGGCTGAATTTACGCTGCGGATTCGGACCGTCCGATGCCGGAGTAAATAAGCCGGTGTTGCTCAATGAACCAACAAACTCGCGATCGTCGTCGCCGTAACTGGAGTAAAACTCTTCCACCGACCAATTCGCGTCGATTGGGCCGAGCTCCACATCATCGGCGGTGTGCAGCTTGCCGTCCGCGCCGCGCTGGTATGCGACCGCCTCGAATTGTTGGAAGCCCTTGGGATGCTTCTCGCTCCCCAAGTGCGCGAGCGCCGAGTCCGGCGTCACTTTCACATAGTCGATGCGATCGTAAACCGCGATCGAGCTCTGCAGTACGGATCGCTTGAATGCGATATCCCGCTTGCCCGGCACGGCGTCTGCCGCGACATCCACTTCCGCCACGATCTCAGTCGGCGTGTGCGACACAACACGTTTCACCGTCACACCGGTTCCGAAATCCAGATCCGCGGCCTCAACTTGCGCCGGCAGGCTTTCCGCAATCAACCGAACACGCGTGCCATTGGACCCCGTCTTGAGCAACGTGCGATCGACGCCGATCAACGTCGGATCGGCCGAGGCGCGCTGCATCGTAACATCAAAACCAAACTCCTGATATTCGCCCCAGAACCAGCGGCCCACCGCGGTGGATTGATCGGGCGACACCCACATCACTTCGCGCATCTCGCTCCCGAGATCGTCTGGCGTGGCTTTCGCAGCCGGCGTTCCCTTCGACCTTCCGCGCCACGAATAGCCTGCGTAGACGACACTGTGGCCCGTCCGCGTGATCGTCGACCCGTCCTTCGCCGACGTCAGCTTCACTTTTGTTGTGAACTCGTCGTCGGTTCCGCTCGCCGCGACCACTTCCATATCTCCATAAAATCTGCCGCGGCCGGGAATGTAGGCGGACACGATCCATCGTCCGGTCAGCTTCGGCGCACGCATGCGAGCGCGCCACGCAGCCCACTCCGGCGTTTCGAGCGGAGCAGTCTTGCTGAGATAAGCGAGCGCGATGTCCACGGGCAAGGGCGCGCCCGGTTCCAAGTGGTGCTGTCCTTCGTCGAACCCGCCCGCGTTGATCCCCAACCGGAACGCTTCGTCCGCCTGCGGATAAAGGGCGATATGCAAATTCGCGAGATATTTCCAATCCTCGGCTGAACGCCGCCACGAGAGCGGACGCGCCATCGGGTGGCAGTTGGCGCACGCGCCCTTCACGTTGTCGTTCGGAATATTGGTCTCGTCCTGAATCCGATGCTCGGCGTAATACATGATCGGCTTCGCCTCTTCGGGCGCCAAGCCGTGATAGGTGGCCAGATATTTGAGAACCGAACGGGCTTCGTCCGGCGTCAGGCTCACGCCGCGCAATCGCACCATGCGCTTGATGGCTTCTTCCCAGCCCTCGGGCGTCGCGCGCTCCCAGGAGATGCGCAGCAAGTTGCCCTTTTCATCTTTGGTGTGGCAGCCACCACATTTGGCGATGACCAATTGATTCGTGACCGGAATGCCCTCTTCGGGCGCCGATTTGGCCGGCTCTGCGGACGGGGCAGCTTGCGGCTTCTGGGCCTGTGCAAGCAGAGGTAACACCAGAATCGATGCAAGCAGAATTTTCATAACCTTATTCGGATATCATACACTGTTGCAGCGCGCCCGGGGATAGAAAAGTTCTTTATGAGGGTCATTCTAGAGCGCCCGCGCGTGCGTCATGTGCTATTAACAAAGTGGCTCATGCAGGATCAAGTCACGCCGGATCGCGGGATTCCGCTCGATGGCTATCGCCGCGCCCTGCGCTTCATCGTTCCCTACTGGCCCCGCCTGGTGTTTGTGTTGCTCGCCGGCATCGCGGCCACTGGATTCGGACTGCTGCAACCATACATCTCGAAACTTCTGATCGACGATGCGCTGTTGAAGCACAATCTGCGCATGTTGCTGGTGGTCAGCGCGCTGATGTTCGGCGTCACCGTGGTTGGATTCGTGCTGAACATCTTCTCCAGCTACCAATATGTCCGCGTTTCGGCGTCGGTTCTTTTCGACATGCGGCTCGCGCTCTACCAGCACTTGCAAACGCTCTCGCCGCGCTTCTGGGCGAGCCGGAAGCTGGGCGACGTAGTCTCGCGCATTAACAATGATATCGCCGAAGTCCAGCGCGTCTCCGCCGACAGCTTGCTCAGCGTGCTCTCGAACGTCGTGTTCTTGATCGGCAGCGCCGCCATCATGATCGTCCTCAGTCCGCGGCTGTTTCTGGTGAGCGTGGCCGCGGTCCCCGCCAGCATCTGGGCGCTGCAACATTACCAGCATCGTCTGGCCACCCGTGTGCGAGCGGTTCGCGAACGCAGCTCCGACATCGGAAGCTTTCTCATCGAAACGCTGCTCGGCATCCGCCTGGTTGTTACGGCGCGGGCCGAAGACCGCGAAGTGGAGCGCTTTCGCGCGCGCAACCAGAGCTTCCTCGACGCGCTCTTGAGCATGCAGCTCACTGCGTTCCTATCCGGCGCAGTTCCCGGAACCATCCTCACTCTTTCCACCGCCGCGATTTTTCTTTACGGCGGCAAACTGGTGATCGACGGCGCGCTCACCACCGGGTCTCTGGTCGCGATCATGGCGTACCACCTCCGCCTGCTTTCGCCCGTGCAGAATCTGATGAGCCTGTACAGCAATCTCGTAACGGGCGGCGTGTCGCTCTCGCGCGTTTGGGAGCTGTTCGACACGCGTGCCGAGATCGCCGATCGGCCCGGCGCCCAGCCCCTCGGCCCGGTGCGCGGTGAGATCGAGTTCGATCACGTTTCGTTCGGCTACGGCAGCGACACCGTTCTCGAAGACCTTTCGTTTCGAGTCGCGCCCGGCACCATCTGCGCGATTCTCGGTCCCAGCGGCGTTGGCAAGTCGACGCTCGCGGATCTGCTCGTGCGGTTCTACGATCCCGACGCGGGCGCCATCCGCATCGATGGCCGCGATCTCCGCGATGTTCCGCTCGCGAGCCTGCGTCACGCCATTCTATTGGTTGATCAAGCGCCTTATCTTTTTCACGCCAGCGTCCGCGAGAATATCGCCTACGCCAAGCCGGACGCCACGGATGATGAGATCGCGCGCGCAGCCCAAGCCGCGTCCGTTCACGAACGAATCCTCGCGTTGCCGATTGGCTACGACACCATCATCGCGGAACGCGGCCAGACGCTTTCAGCAGGGGAGCGCCAACGGATCGCACTCGCCCGCGCATTGCTAGCCGATCCGAAAGTTCTGATTCTCGACGAACCCACTTCGGCGCTCGATGAAGCCAACGAGCGCGCTATCGCCGAAACACTGGTCCGCGTTGCCGAAGGCCGCACCGCGATTCTGATCACGCATCGCGCCACGCTCGCCCGCATCGCGCACCAGACCATCTTTCTCGATCCTGCCCAAGCGCCCGCTCTCGAAGCTATTGCTCAGGAGTAGGCGGCAGCCGTTTCGTCCCCGAGAGCTCCTGAGCAGTTTGTTCGATGTCGAGCCCCGCGTAATCGCTGAAAAATCCCCACTTGCCATAGCTCGACTTCAAACCTGGCAGCAACGCCTGGACCAGGGCATCGCCGGACTTCCAGACTAGCCCGAGGCGCACGACATCGCGCAAGTCGGCGAGATATTTTTGAAAGATCAGAACGTCATGACCGTTCGCGACGCCGCCATGTCCGGGCACCCACGTCGATGGCCCGTAATCCTTCTGCATCGCGTCCAGCGATTCCACCCAAGCCTTGGTCGACGCATCGATCATATTCGGAATGTGATCCTTCCACAACATATCGCCGCAGAACACCACATGCGCGTCCGGGACAGATACTACGGAATCGCCGCCAGTGTGGCCCGGATAATACCGAACATTGATCCTTCGCCCGCCGAGATAAAGCTCGATGTGACTATCGTGAACCACGGTCGGTAGTGTCAGCGATTCAACGCGCGCCTTCTTCTCCGGCGTCACCGGCGGATCCAGCATCTTGATGTTCTCGGTGCGCATCCACGCCCGAACGTTCCGATGCGCCACGATCGTCGCTCCGGCCGCCGCAAAAACGTCGTTCCCATTCACGTGGTCCAAATGATAATGCGTGTTCACCACGAAACGAATCGGCAGCGGCGTCAGCTTGCGAATTTCGGCCAGCATCGCGCGAGCCGGCCGCGGATCCTGGAACGTATCAATCACCAGAACGCCGTCGTCGCCGATCACGAATCCAGCGTTGCCGCCCGCCAGCCCTTCGTCACTCACAATCGCAGCCCAAATTCCGTTGCCGACCTTCTGCAACTGGAAGTCCGGAGCCGCGCCGTTCGAGTATCCCGCCAACGCTAGGAAGAGTGCCGCTGCGAGTCCGCGCATATTCAGCAAGCCTAGCATTTTCAGAAACCCGGCCTAGGCGAACCGTGCAAAGTCGGTTAAACTGGATCAATATGAGCGGGGACTGGAAGAACCACGGGGTCAAGGTGATCCCGCACGATTCTTTGGACACCAACACTGCACAGACGCCGGGGATGGATCGCGCCGCCGCGATCAACTACGCCCGCGTGGGCGCACAAAAACTCTGGGCCGGCACCGTCAGCATCTGCGCCAACGCTAAGACCGGCGCTCATCATCACGGTGCGCTCGAAAGCGTCATCTATGTGGTCCGCGGCCGCGCCCGCATGCGCTGGGGCGATCATCTGGAATACGTCGCCGAAGCCGGCCCGGGCGATTTCATCTATGTACCGCCCTATGTGCCGCACCAGGAAATCAATGCATCGAGCGACGAAACGCTCGAGTGCGTGCTGGTCCGCAGCGACAACGAAGCGGTCGTCGTAAACTTAGACATCGAACCTGTCGAGGAGCCGAGCCCCGTGCGCTGGGTCGATCCCATTCACGCAGAAACCGAGCCGCGCGCGTGAGCAAGCGGAAAAGGAACTAAACATGATTCAACTCACCGTCAACGGATCTATGAGAGAGTACGACGGCGATCCCGCCATGCCAGTGCTTTGGTACCTGCGCGATCTTCTCGAACTCACCGGCGCGAAATTCGGTTGCGGCGCCGGCCTCTGCGGCGCCTGCACCGTGCATGTCGAAGGCAAGGCGATAAGAAGCTGCGTCACCAACATGAGCGATGTGGCCGGCAAGCGCATCACCACCATCGAAGGACTCAGCGCCAATGGCGATCATCCTCTGCAAAAAGCCTGGCGAGCGGCCAACGTGCCACAGTGCGGATATTGCCAGGCCGGCCAAATCATGCAAGCCGCGTCGTTGCTCACGGATAAACCCAAGCCGACCGATCGCGACATCGATGAGGCCATGCAAGGCAACATCTGCCGATGCGGCACGTATCAGCGAATTCGACAAGCCGTGAAGATGGCTGCGGGAGTAAAAGCATGAAGCCCGAAATCATGAACAACGACGCGATCACCCTCGTCAGCCGTCGCGGCTTTCTCGGCGGCGTTTTCTCCGCTGGCGCGCTGGTCCTCGGCGCGAGCGTCCTTCCGATCAAAGCAATCGCCGCGACAACCAACGATGCCACCTGGCAGCCCAGCGTCTATCTTGGCCTCGAGCCCGACGGCCGCGTCATTATCATCGCGCATCGCTCCGAAATGGGCACCGGAATCCGTACGGCATTGCCTATGATCGTGGCGGAAGAACTGGAAGCCGATTGGAAGCGCGTCAAGATCGAGCAGGCCATCGGCGACAAGAAGTACGGCAGCCAGGATACCGACGGCTCCGAATCCATCCGCGATTTCTACGATCCCATGCGCGAAGCCGGCGCCACTGCCCGCATGATGCTCGAAAGCGGGGCCGCTTCCAAGTGGGGCGTGCCGGTTTCCGAATGCCGGGCCAAGAACCACGAAGTCGTCCACTCCAAGTCCGATCGCAAGCTCGGATTTGGCGAGTTGGTCGCGCTCGCGTCCAAACAGCCCGTGCCGAAGAAAGAGCAGCTCAAGTTCAAGTCGCCGGCTGAGTATCGCTACATCGGCAAGAACGTGCCCATCACGGACCTCGACGACATCCTCGAAGGCCACGCCGTCTTCGGAATGGATGCGCGCGTGCCGGGCATGGTCTACGCGTCCATCGAACATCCGCCGGTCTTCGGCGGAACACTCAAGAGTTTCGACGACGCCGAATCGCGCAAAGTCCGCGGGGTTTCAAAGACGCTCACCATTCCGCACTTCAAGCCTCCATACGGATTCCAGCCGCTCGGCGGAGTAGCCGTCATCGCCGACAATACCTGGGCCGCGATGCAGGGTCGCAGGAAGCTCAAAGTGGATTGGGATCTTGGGCCGAACGCCAGCCTCGACTCCGCCGCCTACAAGAAAACGCTGCAAGACACCGCGCGCAAAGCTTGCAAGGTCGCCCGCAACGATGGCGACGTGGATGCCGCGTTCAAGAAGGCCGGCAAAGTTCACGAAGCCGAATACTACGTCCCGCATCTCGCGCACGCGTCCATGGAACCGCCCGTCGCGGTGGCCGATTTCAAGAACGGCAAAGTTGAGCTGTGGACATCGACGCAGAATCCTCAAGCGGTCCAGGATACTGTGGCCAAGGCGGTCGGCATCAAGCCGGAAGACGTCACTTGTCACGTAACGCTGCTCGGCGGCGGTTTCGGGCGCAAATCAAAACCCGACTACTGTGCTGAAGCGGCCGTTCTTTCCAAGCAGCTCGGCAAACCCGTCAAGGTGGTTTGGTCCCGCGAGGACGATATCCGATTCGACTTTTATCACGCTGTCGCGGCCATGTACATGAAGGCGGCCGTCGACGAAAGAGGCCGGCCCACCGCCTGGCTGCAGCGCAGCGTTTTTCCGCCCATCGCATCGCAGGATAACGTCGCCGAAAAGTACGGCTCATTCGAACTCGACATGGGATGGAACGACGTTCCCTTCGACATCCCGAACTTCCGCGCCGAGTGCGGACCAGCCGACACGCACATTCGCATTGGCTGGATGCGATCGGTTGCCAATATTCCGCACGCGTTCGCGGTTCAATCCTTCACCGATGAGTTGGCCGCCGCCGCCGGACGCGATCGCGTCGAGTACCTGCTCGACGTTTTGGGTAAACCGCGCAAGATCGATTTACGTCCGCCGGCTGATCGCAAGGGGCCTGATCCGTATATGCTCGATGTCGCGCGCATGCGCCGCGTCGTCGAAATCGCCGCCGAGCAGTCCGGTTGGGCCAAGAAGAAGCCGGGCAACGGGCGCGCTCTCGGAATCGCCGTGCACCGCAGCTTCCTGACTTACGTCGCGACCGTGGTGGAAGTGGAAGTGGACAAGGGCAACATCCGTATCCCGAGTGTCCACGTGGCGCTCGATACCGGCAAAGTGATTCATCCCGATCGCGTGCGCGCGCAGCTGGAAGGCGCGTCGGTTTTCGGAACCAGCATCGCGCTGATGGGCGAGATCACTGCGGCGAACGGCCGCGTCTCGCAATCGAATTTCAATAACTATCCCGTAGCGCGCATCAACGAAGCGCCCGTGGAAACGCACGTCCACATCGTCCCCAGCTCCGCGCCGCCCGCGGGCGTTGGTGAACCCGGCGTTCCTCCCATGTCGCCGGCCATTTGCAACGCGATCTTCGCGGCCACCGGCAAACGAATTCGCGACCTGCCCATCAAGAAGCAGCTGGCCTAGGAGTCTCCTTTATCGAGCGCTTGCGCTAAGATCCAGCCAGGCGTTGCTGCGGCAAGCTCGGGCATCCGAAAAAGAGCTCCGAGACGTGGAATCAGAGATCGGCTATCGTCTCCCGGAGCCTCTTCGCCAGCTCCTTCTGACAAGTGGCAGTCCAGAAGGATTCTTTGGGGAATCCTATGACGCCGAATATCTCGTGAACGACGGCGGTCCCTCCCGTGAGCCCACGGCCTGTATGTACACCAAGAAATCGTGCAAAGCACAAGGTGAGCTTTGAGATTAGGGATGATAGCCGACATTGTCTTGATCCTCGCGCATACTTGGAAGGACGAGAACGGCGACGAAGTGATTCGCGTGATTTCGGCGCGAAAGGCGACCCCGCGCGAGAGACGAGCATATGCGAAAAGCCAACAACACCCGAGCTGGCGAGATCCGTGCTCTGAGGCGCATGAAGGATCGAGAGATCGACACGACGGACATTCCGCCGACGGTCGATTGGAGCAAAGCCGTCGTCGGCAAGTTCTATCGGCCAATCAAAAGCCGCTCACAATTCGATTGGATGCGGATGTTCTTGCGTGGCTAAAGGGACATGGCAGGGGCTACCAGACCCGAATTAATGCGCTCTTGCGAAGCGCGATGGAAAGAGCCGATTCCCGCCGTCCGTAAGCTACTGCGTCTTCGCCGACTTCTCCATCTCGGCCTGCTCCATCGCCGACATTTCGCGCAGAATCGTCCGATAAATCGCTTCCACCGCCGGACCTGTCAGCGGCGCCTTCGCCTGCCCCGCCGCACGATGCACCACTTGCTCCTCACGCCCCGGCGCGCTCACGGGCGCGTGAAATTGCTTCTTGATGACGCCCACTCCGTGCACCACCTGCGCGCGCTCGTTCAGCAGCTTGACGATCTGATCGTCAATCGAATCGATGCGCTGCCGCGACGATTGCAACGCCTGCGTCAGATCCGTGCTCTGGGCGAAAAGGGCGACCGCCGAACAGCACACCAGCAGATATCGCATGGACATTTGTTAGCATTGTACGCGTAAGGAGAAATCCATGTCCGATGAAATCAACCGCCGGGATCTGTTTGACGCCATATCGCGCGTGTCGCTCGGCCTTGCCGCCACCGCCGTCATCGCCGATCAAGTGAAAGCTGCGCCCGCCGAGGAGACCAAGGGCGATGAGCTCGAACCCTTCAAATACGACATCGAGAGCGAGAAGGGCTGGGTTGGCCCGGGCGGTTCGGCCAAAGAAGCGACGGTCAAGCAACTGCCCGTTTCGCAGTCCATCGCGGGCGTTTCCATGAAACTCGACCCCGGCGCCATTCGCGAATTGCACTGGCACGCGTTGGCCGCCGAATGGGCCTACGTACTCTCCGGACGCTGCCGCACCACCGTGATCACGCCCACCGGCCAGGCCGAAGTGGACGATTTCGAAGAAGGCGACACCTGGTATTTCCCGCGCGGGCACGGCCACGCCATTCAGAATACCGGCAACACCGAGTGCCACTTCCTGCTCGGCTTCGACAATGGACATTTCTCCGAATTTGGAACTTTCAGCATCACCGACTGGATAGCTCGCACGCCCCACAACGTTCTGGCGCGCAATCTGAATCTTCCCGAATCGGCGTTCGGACAATTTCCGCAGAAAGAGTTGTACATTGGTCCGGGACGCGTTCCGCCGGCGGTGGAAGACATTCGCAATTCCGACCTGCAGCCCAGCCAGTCCGCGCACAAATTCCGAATCGGAAAGATGGCGCCGAGGACGTTCGCGGGCGGCGAGGAACGGATCGTGACGCAGAACGAGTTCCCGATCCAAACCACTCTCACTGCCGTCCGCATGGATTTGAAACCCGGAGCGCTCCGCGAGTTGCACTGGCATCCGCACGCCGACGAGTGGCAATTCTACGTGAAGGGCCGCGGGCGCGTTACGATCTTCGGATCGCACGGCCGCGTTAAAACCGAAGAGTTCGGGCCCGGGCACGTCGCCTTCATCAAGCAAGGCTACGGACACTTCATTGAGCAAGTGGGCAACGAACCGACACAAATCCTGATCCTCTTCAACAGCGGGCTCTATCAGGAGATCTCGCTCACGAATTGGCTGGGCGGCAATCCGAATTCGCTGCTGACCAGCAATTTCGGAATCAGCCAGGACATGCTCGACCGGTTGCCAAAGAAGGAAGTCGGGATTATCGGCCGCCGCGGCTGAGCCGCGCTCCGCACGTCTACGAAATCACGCCTTTTCTCACCGCGTACAGGATCAACTCCGCGACGCTGTGCAGGTTCAGCTTTTCCTGCAGGTTTCGCCGATGCGTTTCCACTGTGTATAAGCTGAGATTGAGAAGCTGTGCGATGTCTTTGTTCGACTTCAGTTCCGCCACCAGCTGCAGGATCTCTCGCTCGCGCGAAGTCAGCAAATCGTAGCTATCCTCTGCGCCGCGCGCCCGGATTCCACGCACGTAATCGTCCATCAGCATGCGCGTGATTTCCTGGCTGAAGAAAGTCCTGCCTTCGTGCACAGACTTAATCGCGTCGATCAAATCCCCCTCCGCCGAATCCTTCAGCAGATACCCTTTGGCTCCCGCCTTCAGCGCGCGCAGCACGTAGCCCTCGTCCGAATGCATGCTGAGAATCACGATCGCCGTATGAGGCGACGCTGCGCTAATCCGCTGCGCAGCTTCGATCCCGCTCAGGTTTGGCATCGCGATGTCCAGGACTACTACGTCCGGTTGCGTCGCTTCCGCTTGTTCAACCGCTTGCCGTCCATCCGACGCTTCGGCCACCACACTGAATTCCGGACGGCTCTCCAGTAGCATGCGAAGGCCGCGCCGCATTACGGTATGATCGTCAGCCAACAGGATGCGAATTTGTTTCGCCAACTAACGCGCTCCTGTTTTCCCTAGCGAACGGCAGCTCGACCGACAACTTAGTTCCGTGTCCCGGCCGAGATTGAACATCAAACGTTCCTCCCAGCCGGCTCACGCGCTCCTGAATCCCGACCAGCCCCAGACCCTTCGTATGCTGAGCGTCGAATCCCTGCCCGTCGTCTTCAATGTTGAGACGCAGTCGATCCAGCGCCTGTTCCACGCGGATTCGCACTTTGGTTGCGTGGGAATGCCGCGCGCAATTGTGCAGCGCTTCTTGTACCACGCGATAAATGCATGTCTTGTACTCGTCCGGTAGCTCGTCCGATTCGAGCTCGGCCGCGATCGACACGTCCATCGACGTGCTCTTGGAGGCCTCGCGCGCCTGCCACTTCAAGGCGGGAATCAAACCCAAATCGTCTAACATCGACGGCCGCAGTAATAGCGCCATGTTGCGAACCACGCGTACTGTGCCTTCCACCAAGCCCTTGATCGTTTCCACATGCCGGCGCGATTGCTCTTCCGATCGGCCGGCGAATCCCGTCGAAAGATTTCGCAGCTCAACCAGCACTGCCGACAATGCCTGGCCCACTTCGTCGTGCAGCTCGCGCGATAGCGACCGCCGTTCTTCTTCCTGCGCTTGGACCACACGCGCCGACAGTTCCTTGAGCTCCACATACTGCCGGCGGGCTTGGCGTTCCAACTCGAAAATCTTGCGCATGGTGAACAGCGCCAAACCAAGCCCCAGCGCCAGCGCTGCCAGCAGAGTCAGAAGCAATCTGGTTTGGAAACTTAACAACAGCGCGCCAACCTGACGGTTACCGGCATCCAGTTGCTGTTCGTTCAGTCCGTCGATGCGGCTCGCGAGCTCGAGCATATTTTGCCGGCGCGGGAACACTTCGTCCCGCAAAAACGCGTATCCGGTGCGGCTCCTCTCTGCCGCGTCCCACTGAAAGACCGGCGCCAAAATTCGCCAATAGTCCGCTAATTCGGCGCGAAGCGTGGTGTAGTGCGCGACTTCGGCCGGCCCGACCTGGCGCCCATAGGAATCCAGCGCCGACTCCATGTGCTTGCGCACTTCCTCCAAACTGGTCCGATAGGCATCGGCTCTGGCCGTCTCCGGTTCGAGCAGGTAATCGCGTACATAAGTGCCCGAAACATAGACATCCGACCGGATGTCGTTCAACACATGGTTCTCCGAAAGATAGCGGCGCCGGATTTGATCGTCGCTGCGGCGGAACTGATCGAGGACCCGCAAGGCATCGATTCCGGCCAGAGCCATGATCGACAAAAGGCCGCCGAATCCAACCGCCAATGCGACGCGAGACCGAAAGATTTCTCTACTCATTCCTCACGACTATGCCAAACCTAACAGCTTTCCCCATTCGGCGCAAGATCGGAACCGTTCACAATTAGTTGCAACTCACTTGCTGTTTTTGGTTGACTCCGGGGAGGCCCTTCCGTAATATGGGACCAAAGAGGTCGGAGATATTTAAGTGACTTTGTTATCTTACTGTAATGCACTGCTAAGAGTATGTGAGTTGTCGGCATTGAGGGGCTTATGGGCTGCTACACGCTACTCGGTTGCATTGGTTGCCTTATTCAGCTGGACGCTTTGGGCCAGCGACGGGGGGACCTTATTAGGGACCATCACGGACCCGAACGGCGGCGCCGTACCCAAGGCGAAAATCACGGCAACGGAAATCGCGACCGCCGTTCAGCAAACCGTCCCGACCGATGGCCAGGGCTTCTATTCGTTCCAGAGTTTGCCCGTCGGGCGCTACGAGGTGCAGGTGAACGCCGCCGGGTTCAAGGCGGTCCGGCGCACGGGCGTGGTGATTGATGTCGACAGCAAAGTTGTGGTCGACGCATCGCTCGCCATCGGGGAGCGAACCGACGCGGTCACGGTTTCCGAATCGGCCGCGCACGTTGACACGGTTGATACGCAGTTGGGCGAAGTGATCACTGGCCAGCAGATGACGGCGGTGCCGCTGAATGGCCGCAGCTTCACGGATTTGCTGGCGCTGCAATCCGGCGTGGTTCCGGTGACCTCTCTCACGTCCGACACCCAGCAGGACGTAGGCGTCAGCGCATTTTCTCCTTCCGGCGATCTGAATCCCGGCACTATCTCCATCAACGGCCAGCGCGAATTCGCCAACAGCTTTGTGCTGAATGGAAGCGACGTGGAAGAGGACGTCAACATGGGCGCGGCCATCGTCCCGAACCTGGACTCCATCGCCGAGTTTCGCATTCTGACAAGCAACTTCGACGCCGAATACGGCGAATTCAGCGGCGGCCAGATCAACGTGGTGACGAAGTCGGGGACGAACGAATTCCACGGCGATGTCTTCGAATTCCTGCGCAACACTGATCTCGATGCGCGCAACTATTTCTCGCCGACGCGCGGAGCGTTTGACCAAAACCAGTATGGAGGAACGGTTGGCGGCCCGATCCAGAAGAACAAAATTTTCTTCTTCGCCGATTATCAAGGAACGGGATCGACCCAGGGAATCGATACCGGCGAGATCCCGGTTCCTTCGCTCGCCGAACGAGCCGGCAACTTCGGCGGGCAAATCATTCCGCAAGACACTTGGTCCGCTCCAGCGCAACACCTTCTGCAGTACATTCCGCTGCCCAACAATCCGAACGGGACTTTTTCGACGTCGTCGTACAACCAGACTTTGAACGACGACAAAGGCGCGGCGCGTGTGGATGCGACGACGCGCTGGGGAATGTTGTCGGCCTATTATTTCATGGACGGCTGGTCGCAGAATAATCCCTATCCAGTGGCGCAGGGCGGCGCGAATGTTCCAGGTTTCAACGCGCTGAATTCGGGACGTGCGCAACTGCTTTCGCTCGGCGACACCAAGACGCTCAGCGCGACGGCTGTCAACGAATTCCACTTCAGCTTCCTGCGCGACGCCACCGATCTCGGCAAGCCGGTGGGAGGCGTCGGCGTCACGCTCGCGTCGCAGGGTTTCGTGGAAGGCGCGAATACGCCGGGGATCGTTCCCTTGTCGCCGAAAACAGAAGGTGTGGAGAGCGTGGATTTCAACAACTTCTCCATCGGAACCAACACGAACGAGTTGAAGCAGGTGAACAACACGTTCCAGTGGCGCGATAACTTCTCGAAGGTGATCGGCACTCATACCATCGCGGTAGGCGCAGAGTTCCACTACGATCAGGTAAACACCAATCCAATCGCCCAATTGAATGGCAACTTCATATTCTTCGGCAGCACGACTGGCAACGACTTCGAGGACTTCCTGCTCGGCTTGCCGAGTCAGTACAACCAAAGCCAGCTTCAGGCTTTTTACGGCCGGAACAAATACGTCGGACTGTTCGCGCAGGATAGCTGGCGCCTCAAGAAGAATCTGACGCTGAACTATGGGCTGCGTTGGGATCGCATTGAACCTTGGTACGAAAAATATAACCAGATCGCGACCTTCGCGCCGGGCCGTCAATCGGTGGTTTTCCCGGGCGCACCAGCGGGTATCTTGTTTCCCGGCGATCCTGGCGTTCCGCGCACACTGGCCTCGCCCGGCAACTTGGACTTCGCACCGCGCATCGGTTTGGCTTGGGCGCCCGGGGACGGCAAAACTAGCATAAGGGCGAGCTACGGGATGTTTTATACCGCGATCGAAGCGCTGTCGATCGGGATCAGCAGCGCGAACGCGCCTTATGGGACGACTTACACCAGCCCGGCTCCGCCGCTGTTTGCTACTCCGTTTATCACTGCCGCCACAGGACAGAACGCCGGTCAGTATTTTCCAGTCCAACTTGCGCCGCTGAGCACGAGCGCGAAACATCCGGATGCGAGTCTCGACTGGTCGCAGTTCGAGCCCATCAGCGGAATGCCCAACTACGCCATGAACAACAGAATTCCGTACACCGAAGAATACATGTTGTCGATCGAGCATGGCTTTGGACACAACACCGTGCTGAGCGCAAGCTATGTGGGCACGCAGGCGCATCATTTGCTGGTGCTGGAGGAGGCCAATCCGGGGAATCCCGCGCTGTGCTTGCAACTCAGCAATCCGTCTAATTTAGCGCCAGGGCAAACCCCGTGCGGCCCGTTCAACGAGAGCGGCGTGTTCACCACGGCGGCGGGCCAAGTGATCAATGGAACCAGAGGCCCGCTGGGGCCGAATTTCGGAAGCGACACGCTCGAAACCACGATCGGCAACTCCAACTACAATTCGCTGCAAGTCACGTTGCGGCATTCGAGCGGTCCGCTGCAATTGCTTGCGGCATACACCTACAGCAAGTCTTTGGATCAGTCGTCGAATTTGGGCGAAGAGGTGAATCCATTGAATCCATCATTGAGCAGGGCGCTATCGTCCTTCGATATCACGCAGAACTTCGTGGTGAGCTACAACTATCAGGTTCCTTTTGTGCGGCTGTTCCGTGCCTCCAACCGTCTGACCAATGGCTGGGAATTCTCCGGGATCACGCGCTTCAGCAGCGGTCTGCCTGTCACGCTGGTGAATTACGGCGACAATTCGCTGCTGGGCGCGGAGCCGAACGGGATCAACAATTATGGCGTGGACCAACCGGATGTGGCGCCTGGATCGCTCAACATCAATCACAATCCGCGGAACGGGCAGCCGTATTTCAACGCAGCGCTCTTCAGCAACAATGCGTTGGGCTCGCCGGGCAACGCGTCGCGGCGCTACTTCCATGGTCCCGGCATGTCGAATTTCGACATGGCGATTCTGAAGAACCTGCGGCTGACGGAATCGAAATCGCTGCAATTTCGCATCGAAGGTTTCAACGTGTTCAACCACGCACAGTTCTTCGGACCGCAGGCGGTGGACGGCAACATCAGCAGCGCGACATTCGGCCAAGCGGTGAGCGCGGCGGCTCCGCGACGGGTTCAGGTGGGCGCAAAATTTACATTTTGAGTGTAAATCAGGTGTCGCAAGAGGCATGGGGATGCTCCCGTGCGCGGCGGTCACAGGCGCTTGCGAGACAAGGACACCGGAAGTGGTTGCGTCCAAGGGGTAATCAGCGGCAGACGGCGAGTCACTCCCCGCCACCCGGTTTGGCCGTCACCTTCTTTTGGCGGCTCATGCTCTGATAATGCGGGCTGTATTCCAATCCGTATGGCGTCTTCACCTTCATCCTCGCCTTTTCGTCGTAGAACGCCTGAGCGGATTGGTGTCGCGCCTTGATCTCCTCTTCCGTGCCGTCGCGGAAGGTGACCTCTTCTCGTGGCACAAAGAGCACCTGCCCGATCGGCATGCTGTGTGAGGCAGAAATCGTTTCGCCGGGCTGAAGGACGTAGCGGAACTCGGAGTCGTGAACATACCAATCGGTCTCGACGCGGATCACCAGCATCGGGGCGAAGGGCCGTTCGATCATGTTAAAGACCGGAGTGTAGACCGCGTCCCAGCCCTGCGGAGTCTGGAAATTCCACGCTCCCCGCAGAGTCACCGCACCTGCCGGCGTCCCGATGTCATCTTCGGAGATGAACATAGCAGGCATCAAGTGTGCGATCTCACGGGTTTGCGGCGTGTCCTGGATGTGCATCTTGATTTCTCGTTTCGTCGCGCCGATCGCGCCCATTGGCATCAGATACGTAACGGTAAAGATCGGCTCCCACTTGCTGCCTTTGGTGTTCACCGAATAAATCAACTGATACCGGCCCTCCCCCTCATACCCGATTTGAAAGCTCTCCTTTTCAGCAAGCGGAGGATGGACAAGAAAGCCGACGGTGCTTCCGGCTTCGAGCACGGGACAGTGGCGGGCGTGCTGTGGCAGAAGGGGGCGCTGGCCTTCGCGGCGCGGCCGCAGGCCAATTCCGGGCCTGAGCGGGTTGGGAAAGAGCCCTACTTCCATCTCCGAAGTATCGCACCGTCGGGAACACGCGAGGGTATTCTGCTTGCCGGCCACGACGCTCTGGGAGCTTGCTCCCGCAAAGTCGCCCTGACGACTGTCGATGGCGAGTGCTTAGGGCAGCCACTTCTTCCACTCTTCCATGGCTTTTCGCGGGAGCGAGCCGGGGAGGAAATCGACAAGCTCCAGCCGCACGCCGTTGGGATCCGTGACGTTGGTGATGCTGGTTTTGGTCGACCCGGTTCGCGGATCGTTGACTTGAACTCCATGCTGGCGCAAGGCGGCGACGGTCGCGTTCATATCTTCGGGCCAGAGGCCGATGTGGCTCAGACCGACCGGACGCTCGGCAGTAGACTGCCCGAGTTCCAGAAACGTGTCCTGCGTGATCTGAAGATACGCGAGCACGGGCTTACCGGCGGCGTCCTTAATGGTGAAAGCTTCGTGGAATCCCATGGTCTGGGTGTAGAAGCGCATGGACTCGTCAAAATCCTTGACGAAAATTCCGACGTGATTCAGGCGCAGGCCGGGAACTGGCGCGGTTTGGGCCCGGCCGGGCTGCATCAGAAAAGCTCCCACGGCGAGGCCCGCGGCGAACAGGGCGATACTTCCGATTATTTTGCGCATGAGCGCCTCCTAAGAATCCGCTTACTCACGTGCGCGGCTCAGTCGAGCTGCGCCTACTTGCCGACCAAGTGCGACAACCTGGTGTTGTTCTCCGCACAAACAAATTCGATCAAATCCGTATCGGGCATCAGACGCTGGTTCAGCTTGAAACTCCACGGCCTGGTAAATGTTTTCGGATCGTCGATGGTCATCTCGATCTCAAGCGTCCCGTAGTTCAAGCGACGGAAGCGCTCGGTGAGGCGGCCCGCGCTGGTGATGGGGGTGCCTTCCTCGTCGATCCAACCCATGTCGCGGAAGTCCACCGTTTGGACTACCAGAGTATCGCCTTCCCACTTGCCGATCGAATAACCGTACCACCAGGGCTGCGGGTCATTGTCGGGCAGCGGACGACCGTCGGTGAAGATTTGCCGGATGCCGTCGTTGGCTTCATACAAAATCAGAACCAGCCCGGGTGTCTGGATGATCTTGCGAGGCTGCGGATGGCTGGCGAGTTGCACCGCGTTGAGCGGCAGGCAGTGGGCATCGGGATGATCCTTGCTATGTTCCGCCAGGCGCTGCTTGCGAAGTTCGGCGGCCCAAGGCTGCATGGGCAAACCATCGGGAAAAAGCGACGGAAGATCTTGGAACGGCCGCGGCCCGGGCGCAGGCGTTACGCCAAATGTGGTCGCCGGCGCGGGTGGCGGCGTTCCTGGAAGCATGCCGCGATCCCAGATTCCCGATAGATCAGGATGGCCGTCGGCGGCCTTGGGCGCGGGTGCATCCATATTGATGCGGCCGTTCGGCAACCTGGGCGCTCCCGCTGTCGGGTAGGAGGGCCA
This sequence comes from Bryobacterales bacterium, assembly GCA_963772905.1. Lineage (GTDB taxonomy): Bacteria > Acidobacteriota > Terriglobia > Bryobacterales > Bryobacteraceae > Palsa-89. The sequence continues at coordinate 1,183,541 of CAVYZD010000005.1, forward strand.
CTGCGCAAAAAGCGCTGCCGGAAAAATCGCGAGCGCCAGTACGAACCGGTTGATGTGAGCGGTCACTCCTGGATACTGTATCACTCCACCTGTATCACTACACCTGTATCACTACACGGTTTGGTGCACGCCGAGTTCGCGCAGCAAGGGAGCCAAGCCGGCTTCGTAATGCCGCCAGCGCTCGATCGAGCTGCGGAACAGAGGCTTGCGGACCTGGACCGCACTGGCGGTCTTTACGGGCCGGTTCGTTTTGTGGAAGCTGATGCAGCGATCGTCCCACGGGAGGCCGCAATAGTCGATCAAGCGGCGAGCCTGGCCTTCGAGATCGTCGACGACGTCCTCATAAGAGACTTCGAGCATCGCGTTGGGCGGGAGCATGGATCGCCAGTGCGCCATCAGTTCGCTGTAATGGCGGTAGTAACGGCCCAATTCGGCAAGATCGTAGGTGAAGAAGAGACCGGACGTAAACAGTTTCGAATAGCAGGATACGCAGGTGTCGATGGGGTCGCGGCGGGTGTGGATGATACGGGCGTTGGGAAGCATCAGGCGGATGAGACCGATGCGCAGGAAATTTCCGGACAGCTTGTCCACGATGTGGACTTGGCCATCGGCGAGTGCGGGAAGACGGTTGAGATAAGACTGGCCGAGAGCTCGCAAGGCAGCGGCGTCAAGTTCAGGTATGCACTGCGGATAGTTGGCCGTCATCTTCTCAAGAATCGTCAGCTCGCCGGCGGCATGAATTTGGGGATGGCCGGCCAGTATTTGCTCCACCAGCGTGCTGCCCGAACGGGGCATGCCGAGCACAAAAACGGGGACTGCCGAAGGATCGCCCTGCTGTTCGAAGCGATCGAATAAACCGCGATCGAATGCGGCGGCAATTTGGTGGAATGACTCGAGAGTCGCCTCCTCGTCATAATCGATTTGCGTGCGTTTCAAAGCATTTCCACGGCGAAAGTATTCCCAAGCTCGGGCGTAATCGCCGCAGTCCTCGAGCGCTTTCGCTAGCGCAAAATGGATGTAGGGATTGTCGCGGACAGCCAGGGCTTCGAGGGCCGCCAGATCCGCGCTGCCACGCTCGAAGGATTTGATCTCCGCACGGCCGTAATGAGCTTCGGCGTAGTCCGGTTGAATTGCGATAGCGCGGCCATAATGCGCGGCGGCCTGTTCGAAATTACCTCGATGTTTGAAGATATTAGCTAGATTATTGTGGGCGTGTGCGTAATCCGGCTTGAGCGCCAGCGCGTGCTCATAGTGCACGACAGCCTCCTCCGTCCGGTCTTGCGATGCCAACACATTGGCAAGATTGTTGTAGGCCGATGCAAAGTCCGGCTTGAGAGCGAGCGCACGTTCGAGATGCGCGACGGCTTCCTCGATCCTTTCTTGCGATCCCAGCAGGCTGCCGAGATTGTTGTGAGCATCGGCGTAATCCGGGTGGATAGCCAGCGCGCGCTCGTAACACGCCACGGCTGCATCCAGATTGCCTTGCGCCTGGCGGGCATTCCCAAGATTAGACCAAGCTTCAGGGAAATCCGGTTTCAGAGCGAGCGCCCGTTCGTGACTCGCCACAGCCTCGTCCAATTTTCCCTGGGCTTGAAGCACATTGCCAAAGTTGCTGTGAACCTCAGCCCAGCCGGGTCTCAAAGCGAGCGCCCGCTCAAAACACGACGCGGCTTCGTCCAATTTTCCTTGGGACTGAAGGACGCCTCCCAGGTTGGAATGATATGCAGCTTCCGCCGCGTTGATAGCGATGGCGTGGCGGATCAAATCAGCGGCGAGTTGCTGACGCCCGCGCTGATGTTCGATCATCCCGAGCAGATGCAGGCAGTCGGGATGCTCAGCCTCGGTCGCCAGGATCTGCCGATAGATCTGCTCGGCTTCATTCAGCCGCCCGGCTCGGTGATGATCGAGAGCATCCTGCAGCTGACTCAGAACGCTATTCCCTCTTGAACGTCATTTCGCGGGAACCGCCGCGGCCGCCCGAAACGGTCAGCTTCAGCTCGCTTCCTGAAATCGTGCCTTTGTATTCCTGCGAGAACTTGTTGTCTCGAAATTCGCGGACCACGGTGAACGAGATGTTGTTGCCGTCGATTTTGCCGTTGGAAATCTCAGCGGCCCGGCCCCTCGCTCCCTGCATGGTTCCGGTAAGAACGTTGTCCGAGGTTTTTAGTGTGAGGGTCTGAGTCTGCTCGCCGTTTCTCCCCTCAAACTGCGCGGTCCACTTGCCGTCGATATCCGCCGCGAAGCTCACGCCCAGGGCAAGAGCGCAGGCGATCATCCATCGCATCGCTGAAAATGTTTTTGTCATAAGACACCTATTAGGAGAGACCGATGGAATCAGGCCCGCGGGTGTAAGAGTTTGTCAAAACTGGACGACAGGCGCTGCGATCGGACCAACCGATCAGGCGAGATTGGCCTTGTACAACGCCAGCAGCTTTGCCCAGGCTTTTTCGGCGTCGGGCTTGTTGTAAATCGGCATGCCGTTCGGCTGCTTTGGCATATCCGGCACGCACCAGCCGTGCTGAGCGTCCTCGTAGACTTCGATCTCGGCCGGATTGCCAGCGGCAATGAACGCCTCTTTGAGTTTGTCCTTGGCATCCGGCTGCTGAACGTCGTCGCTGTGTGCGATACCAAAATACATTTTGGCTTTGATCTTCGGCGCGAGCAGATGCGGACTGTCGGGTTTGTCGGTCACTAGGCCGCCGCCATGAAACGATCCGCCGGCGCCAACGCGATCGGCCACCGTGGCGCAAGTCTTCATCACCAGCGGGCCGCCCATGCAGTAGCCTTGCGTGCCGATCTTCTTAGACTTGTTGACTTGCTTTTGCGCGTCGAGGAAGGCAATGTACGCGACGGCATCCTTCTCGACGTTGCCTGGCACGGCCAGCGGCGCCGTCAGCGGCCCGAGCTTCGCTCTGTCGGTTGGATTCTGGAAGTTGAAGTTGGAGGCATCCGTGAAGGGAGCCTTGGACACGCGATAGAAAGGATTGGGCACGAGCACCGAATAACCTTCCGCGGCAAGACGCTTCGCCATAGCGCGCATCGAGGGCCGCAAGCCGAATACGTCGGTCCAAAACAATACGCCGGGGTGGGAACCGGAGGCCGGATGAATGAAGGCGGCGTCGCAAGTGCCATCGGGCGTTTTGACTTCGACGTCGGTCTCAACCACCTTCATCGCGGCTGAAGCCGAACCTGCAACGGCCAGGCCCGCAGTTACCGAGCTTATGAAATCGCGACGCGGAAGCCCGCGCGACTCGTCGTCAATTTTTGGATCTTTGGTATCGTCGGCCATGTTGGAATCTCCTCTGGCCAGTCTACTACCGGAACCGCTTTGTTGCTTGGGCCGGGAAGGTGTACACTTTTGGCTGAATCCGGCTGCGAGGAAAATGAAACGGTTTGTACACAGCGCGATCGCGGTCTCCTTCATCGCAGCCTCTGTGGCCGCTCAGACGCCAGCGTATCGCGCGCCCAGAACAGCGGATGGCAAGCCCGATCTCAACGGAATCTGGCAAGCCCTCAACGAAGCCAATTACGACATTGAAGCGCATGTGGCGCGTCCGGCGATGGCGGTTCGTCCGGGTCCCTATGGTCCGGTGCCGGCGACGCCCGTGCTGGCGTTGGGCGCAGTCGGGTCTGTGCCGCCGGGGCTTGGCGTGGTGGAAGGCGGCGAGATCCCCTATAAGCCGGAGGCGCTGGCGAAGAGGAAGGAGAACCGCGAGAACTGGCTGACATCCGATCCCGAGATCAAGTGCTATCTGCCGGGCGTCCCTCGCGCCACCTACATGCCCTACCCGTTTCAGATTTTGCAAAGCGCGAGCGCGATCGCGATCGTCTACGAATATGCCGGCGCGGTTCGCAATGTTTTTCTGAAGGACCCCGGGCCGCCTCCGGTCGACTCCTGGATGGGGCAATCGGTCGGCCACTGGGAGGGCGATACGCTGGTGCTGGACGTCCAGGGCTTGAATGACTCCACTTGGTTCGATCGCGCTGGAAATTATCACAGCGACGCGCTGCACGTGGTGGAACGCTACGCGCGCACCAGCCCCGATGTGATTTCGTATGAGGCGACCATCGAAGATCCCAACGTATTCACGCGTCCCTGGAAAATGAGTATGCCTCTATACCGGCGGCAGGAAAAGAATGCGCAGCTGCTGGATTTCAAGTGCCCTGAATTTGTGGAAGAGTTATTGTATGGCCAGTGGCGCAAGAAGCCGCTCGGCAAGTAGGGAGGTGCGATGATGCGGATGCGATTGGCCGTTTTCACCTGCTTGATGGCGATTCCCTTCTCTGCGTTTGCCCAGCCGCGACTGCCCGACGGCCATCCCGATCTACAAGGCACCTACGACCTCGCCACGCTGACTCCGCTCGAGCGCCCCGCCGGGACCAAGGCCGTGCTCACTCCTGAAGAAGCGGCGAAGCTCGAGAAAGACGCCGCCGCCCAGCGCACCAAAAGCAACGAGGCGATCAATGGCGATCGATCGGCGCCGCCCAAAGGTGGGGATGGGTCCACTGGTCCGGCCGGAGGAGTGGGAGGCTACAACAATTTCTGGCTCGATCCCGGCTCGCGGTACACGGTGGTCGACGGCCAGATTCGCGCATCCATCGTAGTCGATCCACCCGACGGTCGTGCGCCGCCTCTGAACGCAGCCGCGCGAAAACGAATGCTCGCGTTGCTGGCCAGGCCAACATCCGACGCGCAGGAAAGCAGGGACGTGGGACTCGAACCGGCTGGTTCTTACGATAATCCGGAACAGCGCCCCTTGGGTGAACGCTGCCTGCTCGGATTCGGTTCCACATCCGGACCGCCGGCGCTTCCGGACTATTTCTACAACAACCTCCACCAGATTGTGCAGACCGCGAATTCGGTGATGATCCTGACCGAGATGGTTCACGATGCGCGCATTGTGCGAATGAACGCAGAGCACCTGCCCAAGACCATTCGCCGCTGGATGGGCGATTCGGTGGGCCATTGGGAAGGCGACACGCTGGTAGTAGACACCACGAATTTCAACGACCAGACGCGATTCCGCGGATCCACCGAAAATTTGCACGTCGTCGAGCGATTCTCGCGCATCGATGCCAGAACGCTGCTCTATCGTTTTACCGTGGAGGACCCGGCTACCTGGGACCGCCCCTGGACCGGTGAATACGCCTGGCCCGCAACCAACGAGCCCATTTACGAATACGCCTGTCACGAGGCCAACTACGCGCTCGAAGATATTTTGCGCGGCGCGCGAACGCGAGAAGCAGAGGCCGCGGAGAAGGCTAAGAAATGAGGAGCGTCATGAAAGTTCTCGCCAGCATCACCGCACTGTGTTTAACCCTCGCACTGCCTCTTGCCGCTCATCATGCATTCGGCGGCGAATTCGATCCGGAACGCCCGATTCTCCTCAAAGGCAAAGTGGTGAAGGTGGAGTGGGTCAATCCGCACACGTGGATTCACGTGGAAGTCACGAAGCCAGACGGCGCCAAGGAAGTGTGGATGATCGAGGGTGGAAGTCCAAACTCGCTCCTGCGCCACGGCGTAACGCGCGACAGCCTGCCGCTCGGAACCGAGATCGTCGTGGATGGCTATCAGGCGCGCGACCATTCGCTGCGCCGGGCCAACGGACGCAACTTGACGTACCCCGACGGCCGCAAGTTGCTACTGGGCTCTTCAGCGCCGGAAGCGCAGAACGATCCGGATCCGCCCAAGCAAAAATAGACGTCGCTCGGGCCGCAATAGACACGCGTTATGATTGTCCGGGGTGTAATACTCCCGAAGTATGGCTAAATCCGGATCATTACTGGCCACGGCCAAGGCTATCTGCGACCGGTTTCCTATTCTTCTTCTCGTGAGCTGGGCACTTTTGTATTTGCCCAGACCTTTTCAGCTCGGTCTTTATGCGGACGACTGGTGGTACCTGATCGAGCCGCAGCACGCAACCGCGCCATTTTCCCTGGATCGTCTGCATTATTTTCTTGGCTTCGGAACAACCTACGCCTCCCGGCCCCTGCAGGGATTGACCGCATTCCTGGCGACATCCATCGCGGGCGAATCGCCGATGGGCATGCAGTTCATTTCCACGCTCTTAGTCCTGGCGGCCGCTCTCTCACTTCGCTCCTGGTTGAATCGCATCATGAGCGTGTTTCCCAACTATCGCAATGTGGCCGGGGACTGTGCTGTGGTTTTCTGGCTGGCCATGCCGTGGATGCTCGGCGAAACCGCCTGGCCCACGGTGATCCACAACTTCGGCGCCCAAATCCTTTTCACCGAACTGGCTCGCCTGTTGCTCGTCCGCAAGCGTTTAACGATTGGCGTTGCGGCGCTGGTATCCGCCGGAATTGTGGGATCCAGTCTGTTTTATGAGGCCTTCTATTTCGCAATCCTTCCGGTCGTCGTGTTCTATTGGATGGCCGGCCGAGGGCCCGCCAAGACTCGCCGCGACTTGGCCGCGCTGCTCGGCATCTGTTGCCTCGCGCAGGCCCTGCCCATTGCGTTTAATCGCTATGCCGCTTTCATGGGCTCTCCCGCCACGAAGCGCTTTAATCATGATTGGCTGCGCTGGACGGCCGGGAATCTTCTGGCCTTTCCCAAAGCGCTGCTCAATAGTTTTCCCGAATATCGCGTGGCTGGACTATTTCTCGCGCTTTTGGTGATGGCCTGTGTCCTTTGGCTGTGGAGTACTGAAAAGAATTTGGGATCCGTGCGATTACTTCGCGGCTATTTGCTCGGTCTTATGGCTGTCTCCGTCGCAATCGTACTCATTTCAGAGGCTATTTATTCCGCCGCCAGCTACGGGATCGCAGCGGTGGGGTTTGGGTCGCGCACGTTCTATACTGCTTCGCTCGCATTCAGCATGGCTTTCTTTTCTCTGATCTGCTCGGTTTTCCTCGATGGGGCTCGGACGGCAAAATTGGTTTTGGTCTCCGCCGCGGCCGCACTAATTGTTGTGCTCGCAATGGCGCAACAGCATCGAGTGACTGAGTGGGCCCGGGCCTGGAGCGAAGAGCTTCGTATCCTTCAAAGTGCGCCCGTAGACGAAATTAACAGGCTCCCCGCCCAAGCGGCAATTTTTTACGCGGGCCCTTCGGAGTATCACGGTGTGGGGATCTTCGGCGTGGAGTGGGACATGACCGCCGCCGTCGCTTCCAGAAATCCACTCGATAAGAACCGCCGGCCCTACCAGGGGCTTCATCCGATTTATCCCGCCACGAATCGCTTCGACTGGTCCTGGGACGGCACAACGCTATCGAAAATCCAATCGGGAGAGCGCGTCCGACAGTTTCCAGTGCGGCAACTCTACCTGTGGCGCGATGGCGCCGCGCACCTCCAGCCGGTGGCGAAGGGGTTTCAGTGGCCGGCTAGCTAGCGCTTGGCCGTTTTGATATTGTGGAACGAGTTTCATGAGCCAAGACGGCGATCTCCGGCGGCACATGCGATCCATTCGGTCGGCGCCCGTCCAAATTATCTGGAAAAATCGCCAAGGGGTCGACGGATTTCTCAACGGCCGGATTGTCGACGTTTCGGAATCCGGTATCCGGGTGGAAGTAAGCGACCCGATGGAAAAACAGACCTATGTCACTCTGCAGGCCACCAGCTTGGGTTTGCATGGCTCGGCCTCGGTGCGTACCTGTACGCGCAAAGGTATGAAGTATCTGGTGGGGCTGGAGTTCAGCGCCGGTCTCAAGTGGAAGCCGAAGGTCTAGCGGCCCCGATTTCGTTGCGCTAATCGAAACTTGCTATCCGCCCAATCCAAAAGTCCGATTTCCGTTTGGCTGTCACCTGCGCTAACAATAGACCTTATGCCCTACCGAGTCGTATGGGCGGCGTTGCTGGCGCCAGCGTTGGCGCTCGCTCAGTCCGTCCCTCCCGCAACTGAAACCCGCATCAGCAATCTAGAGGCTGCCGTCAAATCCGCGCAAAGCGCCGGTGACAACGCCTGGATGCTGGTAAGCGCCGCGCTTGTCCTCCTGATGACGGGCCCCGGCTTGGCGCTATTTTATGGCGGCCTCGTCCGGCGCAAGAACGTACTCAGTACCATGATGCACAGCTTCGTTCTGATGGCTGTGGTCTCCATCATCTGGGCCATCGCCGGCTACAGCCTGGCGTTCAGCGAGGGATCGCGCGTCCTGGGCGGCTTCCATTATCTGTTCTTGAACAACGTCGGCGCCGCGCCCAATCCCGACTATGCCGCAACGATCCCGCAGCAGACCTACATGATCTACCAGCTCATGTTCGCGATCATCACGCCCGCGCTCATCTCGGGCGCATTCGCCGAACGGATGAAATTCAGCGCCATGCTGCTCTTCACAGTGCTGTGGCTGTTCATCGTCTATTTTCCGCTGGCTCACATGGTGTGGGGCAAGGGCGGCTTGCTCAATGCATTCTCCGGCGGCACGATTCCGTGCTTTGATTTTGCCGGCGGCACCGTGGTCCACATTAGCTCCGGCGTATCGGCATTGGTGTGCGCGCTCTACTTGGGCAAGCGGCAAGGCTACATGTCCGAGCAAATGAAGCCGCACAACCTGGTGCTGTCGGTCATCGGGGCCTGTCTGCTGTGGGTGGGCTGGTTCGGATTCAACGCGGGCAGCGCAGTGGCGGCCTCAGCTCTGGCCACCAGCGCGTTCGTGGCGACACACTTCGCAACAGCCGCGGCGGTGCTCGGCTGGCTGCTGGTGGAATGGCTGCACAACGGAAAACCCAGCGTGCTGGGCGGCATCTCGGGCGCGGTCGCAGGATTAGTGGCCATCACTCCGGCCTCCGGCTTCGTCCAGCCGTTCCCGGCCATGCTGATTGGGTTTATCGCCGGCATCGTCTGCTTCCTGATGGTCACCGCCGTGAAAAGCAAGTTCAAATACGACGATACGCTGGACGCTTTCGGCGTCCACGGCGCAGGCGGCACCATAGGCGCGATTCTCACCGGCGTCTTCGCCACCATGGCCGTGAACGACGGTCTGAAGGACAGCTCGGGTCACTCCCTCCCGCTCGGTCTGATCGACGGGCACGCCGGCCAGGTGCTGAACCAGCTCGTTGGCGTGGCCATCTCGTGGGGCTTTGCGATTGTCGGCACGCTAATTATCCTCAAAATTTGCGATGTCCTGATCGGCGTGCGCGTTTCGCCTGACCACGAGCGGGAAGGCCTGGACATCAGCCTGCACGGCGAAGAAGGTTATAATCTCGAAGCGTGAGGACCAGCAGCCAGCCATGAAGAAAATCGAAGCGATTATTCAGCCGCACAAGCTCGAGGACGTCAAGGAAGCGCTCAAAGGGATCGGCATCGACGGCATGACCATCTCGGAAGTCCGCGGCCACGGCCGCCAAAAGGGCCACAAGGAAGTCTATCGGGGAATGGAGTACCAGGTGGATTTGTTGCCAAAAGTTAAAATCGAGATGGTGGTTTCCGACGAGCGCTCCGCGGAAGTGATCCAAACCGTAGTCGCCAGCGCCCGCACCGGCAAAATCGGCGATGGTAAAGTTTTTGTATACGACGTCGCCGAGGCCATCCGCATCCGCAACGACGATCGGGGCGACGGCGCTCTCTAGCCTCTTCCCGGTAACATCCGTAACCAGGCCCGCGTCTTGTAGAATGTCTGTTACGCTTCCTAACCACAACAGCCAAAACGCACAATGGATCAGCCTAACGAAGCACAACAAGCGGCCGTGGATGTGTCCCCCACGCGACGCGCTTTCTACATCGGATTCATCAATGGAGCGATGAGCCTGGTCGGCCTTGCGCTCGCGGTTCCGGCCGGCATCTATTTGCTCTTCCCGCCCAAGCTCCCCAAAGAGGCTGAGTGGGTGGACACGGCGGATCTGTCCACGATCCCAACCGGCACTCCCACCGAGATCGCCTTCGAGCGCAAGCGCGTGGATGGCTGGAAGGTCACCAGGGAGAAGGCAACGGCATGGGTAGTGAAGAAGCCGGATAACGAAGTGGTCGCCTTCGTGCCGCAATGCACCCACCTGGGCTGCGCGTATCACTGGGACGATCCCAGCCACACCTTCATCTGCCCCTGCCACACTTCGGTCTTTTCCATGGATGGAAAGGTCCTGGGCGGCCCTGCGCCACGCCCGCTCGATCGCTACCTTACCAAGGTCGATGCCGGCAAGCTGGAAATCGGGCCCGTGGAACCGCACGCCTGACCCCATGCGCACTGTAATCGACTGGCTCGAACATCGCACCGGCCTGGAAAGCGCGGTCAAGAATTTTCTCTACGAGGACATTCCCGCCTCCGCCGGCTGGCACCAGATCATCGGCAGCATGGCCGTGTTTTTCTTCGTAATTCAGGTTTTCACCGGCGGTCTGCTGGCTTTCAATTACGCGCCCACGCCCGGCGAAGCTTATAACAGCGTGAAGTACATCATGACGGAGTTAACCGGCGGCCCCTTGATCCGCGGCCTGCACCATTGGGGCGCCAGCATGATGCTGATCATCGTGGTGCTGCACATGATCCAGGTGTTCATTTACGGCGCTTACAAGAAACCGCGCGAGGCTACCTGGATGGTGGGGGTCACTCTGCTGCTCATCACGCTCGCGTTCGGACTCACCGGCTATTTGTTGCCGTGGGACAATCGCGCCTATTGGGGAACCGTGGTGACCACGCAAATCGCATCGCAAGCGCCCATTGCCGGGCCGTATCTTTTGCGATTGCTCGGCAGCCAGGGCAGCGTCGGCAACGTCACGTTCTCGCGATTTTACGCGCTTCACACCGTGCTGCTTCCGCCGCTCACCATCATCCTCATCGGGATTCACATCTACCTGGTGCGGAAACACGGCGTTGCCGCTGCGGCCGGCGATACCGCTCCCAAGCGTAAATTTTTTCCCGAGCAAGTCTTCAAGGACACGGTCGGAGTCGCGGTCGCATTCATCATCCTGTTCGTCATGGCCGTGGTCGCCAAGGTCCCTCTCGAGCGCCTGGCCGATCCCACCGACACGGCTTACATCCCTCGTCCCGAATGGTATTTTCTATTCCTCTTCCAGACGCTAAAATTCTTCAAAGGGCCTTTGGAAACAGTGGGCAGCGTGGTGTTGCCGGGAGTCGCGGTGCTCACGCTCTTCTTGATTCCGTTCATTGACCGCGGGCCCATGATCCGTCTTGGGAAACGAACATTCGCGATCTCGTTTGTGTTGCTCGCGGTGATCGCCTGGACCGGCTTAACCACTGCAGCGGTGGTCACCACGCCCAAGAATCAGGAATCGGCGGAAGATACCGAGACGCCCGCGACTGAAACGCCGGAAGCTCCACCTTCGTCCGCAACCGCTTCAGCGCCTGCCGCCGGCGTTCCATCCTCAACCCCGGCCGCGACCACGCTTGCCGCTTGGCAGCGGCTGACTGCCGAAGAACTCGAGGGTCTGGGATTCTTCAAAAAACAAGCCTGCACCGGCTGCCATCCGGTGGGCGGCAAGAACGGCATCGGCCCCGATCTCACCAGGATGCCCAAGGAGCATCGCACGGTCGCTTGGATGGTCCCGCACTTCAAGAACCCGTCGCAAATTGTCCCGGGCAGCGTGATGCCGTCCATCGATTTGCCCGCCTCCGATCTCAACGCACTTTCGCTCTTCGTGCTCACGCTCACGCCGCAAAACGAGGCCGCGCTTCTTGCCGCGCCCGATTTCGCCGTGCGAGGCGCCACGGTCTATCAATCGAACCACTGCAACGCCTGTCATCAAATCCGCGCGGTCGGTTCGAAGCTCGGTCCGGCGCTGGATGGAGTGGGCCTGCGGCACGATCGCGCCTGGCTCGAAAAACATTTCGCCGATCCCGCCGGCGTCACGCCCGGGAGCATCATGCCCGCGTACAAGTTCATGCCGATGGATCTGGACGTCCTCTGCAAATACCTGCTGCAGTTGCCCAAGGGCGCGTAATCGCGTTACTCGGCGCGTAGCGCTTCTGACGGTGAGATCGCGCTAGCCCGCAGCGCCGGAATCAACGACGCGGCGAACGCCGATATTCCCAACATCGCAACCGCAACGATCGTCACCACCGGATTGTACGGGCGCATGCCGTAAAGCTGATGCCCCAGGAATCGCCCAGCGCCGAACGTCAACGGAAGCCCGATCAACAACCCCGCCAGAATCAGCCCGAACGCGCCTCGAAGCACCAGCCGGACGATGTCGCCGCGATCGGCGCCCAGTGCCATGCGCACTCCGATTTCGCTGGTCCGGCTGCCGACATTGTGGGCCATAACGCCATAGACTCCGATGCAAGCTAGGACCAGCGCAAGCGCTCCGAAGAACGAAGTGAGGCGTGCGATCAATCGCTGTTGCGTGAACTGAGTGGATACTTGTTCTTTCAGAGGGCGAATCGAAACGATGGGTAAGTTCGGGTCCACCGACGCGATGGTGCGGCGCACTTGCGCATCCGATGGGCTGGCGCCCGGCTTGGTCAGAATGATAATGCCATGCAGGAAAAGCGAGCCTCGATTGCGCTGCGAGTAATCGGACTGCGCTTCCGGCAAAAAGAAGAACGGACCAATCGGTTTATCGAGATCCTCGGCCAGATAGCGCGCATCTTTCGCGATGCCCAGCACTTCGAACTGGCGGCTGGCGCCGGGTAACATACCGAAGTGTTTGCCGATGGGATCTTCATTGCGAAAGAACTTGCGCGCAAACGCTTCGTTAATCACTGCTACCTTCTGAGACGCGGCCGTGTCCTGCTCGGTGATGCCGCGCCCTCGATCGATAGGGTTTCCGATCACGCTCAAGTAGCCTGCTGTAACGCGATCCCAGACAGCGAAGTTGTCATCCTTGGGTCCCGCCGGGGGATGTCCGTCAACCCAAACGCCGGTGCCCCACGCGCCCGCCAGCGGTGAATATAGGCAGAGCGCTACGGAGGAAACACCGGGAAGGCTCGCGATGGAATCGTGGATGCGACGGTAGAGCGGCGAGAGTTGGTCCGATCGATAGCCGGCCAGCCGTGGATCAATGTCGGCCACGATGCGCCGATCCTGTTCGAATCCGAAATCCTGATGCTCCAGTCTCTGCAAAGCAGCTATGAGGAGTCCCGACGCCGAGAGCAAAACCAGCGAAAGCGCGGCCTGCAACACCACCAGCGCCTTCCTCGGGAGAGAGCCGGTGCGAGCAGTGCTCCGATTGGCTCCGCGCAGCGCTTCGATCGGATCGACCCGAGTGGTCATCCAGGCGGGCGCGATGCCAAAGGCAAGGCCGGTCACTAGCGATGTGATTGAGACAAACAGCAGCACGGCGGTGGAAGGGGATGCGTCGATCGGCACACCGGCGAGTCCGGGTAGCGCGGGAAATGCCAAACGCAGAATCAGACGTGTGGCTGCGAACGCGATCACAAGCCCCGCCGCACCGCCGAACAACGCGAGCAGTATGCTTTCGCTAAGGGCCTGCCGGACAACTCGCGACGCTCGCGCTCCCAGCGCCATGCTTAACGACGTCTCGCGCCGCCGCTGCAGCCCGCGAACGAGCATGAGGTTGGCTACGTTGGCGCAGACGATCAGCAGTACAAATCCGGAGACCAGCATCAGAATCTGGAGCCAGTGCTCGTATTGTTCGCGCATGCTGGTGATGCCCGCGCCGCCGGGCGTCAGGTACAGAGTTTGATCCGGGAATCTCGCGCGATCGTTGGCGCTCATCTCGCCCCAGTGCGAGCGCAGCCACTGCTTCAGCTCCACGCGCATTGCGGCCTCGATGGACTTGGGGTCCGCCCCTGGCCTGACGCGGCCGATCAGTTCCAGCCAGTGGGTATCGTACTTGTTGAGATCGGCATCCACTTGCATGTACGGTTCGGTGTTGAGCGGTAGAAAGAAGTCGGGTGGCGTGCTGCGCAGAGTGCCGCCGAAGAAGCCCGGAGGAGTGATTCCCACCACTGTAAATGGCTTGTTATCGAAATTAAATACGCTGCCGATTACGGACGGGTCCGCTGCGTACCGTTCCCGCCACAAGCGATAGCTCATCACTGCGACTGGCGGAGCGTTCGGTTGGTCGTCTTGGGCCGTAATCGCGCGTCCGGCGTAAGCTGGGATGCCGAACGTGGTGAAGTAATTGCCGGACACGAACTCGCCTGGGTAACTTTGCGCGGCCTCTGAGCCGCCGGAGCGCGGGACCCCGAATAGTTCCGAACCTGCCGGAAAGGCCGCTAATTCCGAAAACTCTCTGGTATTGTCCCGGAAGTATTTGTACAATTCGTACGAGACCAGCGAGAATTCTTGGTCTTGACTGTACCCGCCGATGTAACAGCACCGGGATTCTTTTCCCAGGCGGTACAACTCGGCGGGATTCGCCACCGGTAGCGACTTCAACAGAACGGCGTGCACCAAGGTAAAAATCGAAGTAGTCGCGCCGATGCCCAACGCCAAGGTGAGCGCTGTGGTGATGGTGAACGCGGGCGCCATTCGCAGCCGCCGCAGTGCGTATCGCAGGTCCTGGACCAGCGTTTCCACGAACGGCAGGCCTTTCTGATCGCGATAGTCCTCGCTGATCGCGTCCACCGAACCGAACTTCAGCTTGGCCTGACGGCGCGCTTCCTCAGGCGATAAGCCATCGCGTAGATTTTCAGCAGTTTGCAAAGCGATATGTTCTTCGATCTCCTCTCGAAGGCGCTCTTCGTCTTGGTGCGTCCGCGCCCAGGAGCGCACCCGCTGGAAGAATCGCCGTGCAGCTTTCACTTCAAATCCTCAGCCTTTACCGCAAAAAATCGCCCGATAATAGCCGCCGTTTGTTCCCAGCCTTGGGTCTCAGCATGCAATTGTTTGCGCCCAGCACTGGTCAACCGGTAAAAGCGAGCCTTGCGGTTATTTTCCGAAGGTCCCCATTTGGATGCGATGGAACCCTCTTGCTCCAGCTTCAGCAGTACAGGATAGAGCGTGCCTTGATTTACGCTGAGCAGTTCACCGCTGATTTGCTCGATGCGGCGTGCGATGCCGTAGCCGTGCAGCGGCCCCAGCACGTCCAGCGTCTTCAGCACCATCAGCGCCAACGTCCCCTGCAAAACGTCTTTTTTCTCTTTCATATGGTCTATTGGGTTTCCCACAGGAAGTATGGCACATGTCCTTTGGGAAAACAACAGGTAATCGCCCGCGCCCCGCTGGCCTTGACAGAAGGTCTCTGGAAAGCACTAAGATCGAAGGTGCACGGAGGAATAATAAGAAGGCATGCCAAGTCGATCGTGCTTGCGCCGCGTGGCGGCGGCATGGTTTGTAGCCGTCGTCCCAGGGGCTTTGTTCGCGCAGTGGTTGGACTACCCTACTGCCGGCGTTCCCCGCACCGCCGATGGTAAGCCCAACCTCACCGCCCCCGCACCCCGCACTGCCGACGGCAAACCGGACCTTACCGGCATGTGGGGGTGGGTCCCCATTGGCAAGCCCTGCGGCTCCCACTGCACCGACCTGGAAATCAGCTGGGAGTTTCTCAACATCGCCCGCGGCCTCAAGGGAGGTCCGCCCTATCAACCCTGGGCCGCCGAGCTGGTCAAGAAACGACGAGCGGACAACGCCAAGGACGATCCCAACGTCCGCTGCATGCCCCGCGGCGCCCTCCGCATTTGGACCGACGATTATTACAAGCGCATCTTCGAAGCCAAGGACCGCGTCATCATCCTAACCGAGCGCAACATGCAATATCGCCAGATCTTCACCGATGGCCGGCCCTTGCCCCCCGACCCGAATCCGACCTGGAACGGCTACTCCACCGCCGCCTGGGAAGGCGACACCCTGGTGGTCCACACCAGCGGTTTCCGCGACGATCTGTGGCTCGACTCCGATGGCAACCCACTCACCAACGCCGCCAAGGTGACCGAGAAAATCCGGCGCCCGAATTTTGGGACGCTCGAAGTCGAAATCACAATCGACGACCCCAAGGCCTACACCGCGCCCTGGACCGTGAAGCTTACGCAACCATTCGCGCTGGATAGCGAGCTGTTGGATTACTACTGCCTGGAGAACGAGAAAGACTTCAAGCATATGGTCGGCAAGTAAGCCCGTGAATGATGTCGTTGCTGAGTTCGCACGGTCGCTAAATGTTCCGGTCGCCAAATCGTTGCCAATTGACAGCGATTCCATTGTCCTTCTTGATCGATGGCACAGTAGCCTGGACGATTAGTCAGCCGGAGACAATGGGCGTGGTAACTCATATCGAGTGGCGATACGGCAGACTTGCGGCGTGGACTTTCGGGTGCTACATGCTGGTCATAGACGCGGGTAACGGAAAAGTCTTGAACTCGGTATTCACAAAGTAGGGCCGTGTGCCACCGGCGGTCCTCTCATGCAATAAGATAACGGAGTGAGATTCTGAACATGCCCGATCAAGACACGCCCACACGACGCACCTTATTGCAGCAAACCGCCTTCCTCACCGGGGCAGCCGCGCTGGTTGGCGCCAAAGCCGGCGCTCAAACTGCAACCACCAGCGACCAGCCGCCCTGCCTGCGCTTCTTCCCGTCGAGCTTCCGCAACGAACGCATCAAAACCTCGGGCGCCGAGATCAACACGGTAATCGGCGGCTCGGGACCGCCCGTGCTGCTGTTCCACGGTGCGCCGCAATCGGTGATCACCTGGCGTTTGATCGCGCCCGAGCTCGCCAAGGATTTCACGCTCGTGATGTGCGATCTGCGCGGCTACGGCGATTCCAGCAAGCCCCCGGATGCGCCCAACCACACCAGCCAATCCAAGCGGCCCATGGCCCTCGACGGCGTCGAAGTGATGGAACATCTCGGCTACCGGCAGTTTCTGATGGTCGGCCACGACCGCGGCGGGCGCGTTGGCCGCCGGATGGCGCTCGATCATCCCGACCGCATTCAAAAGCTCATCGTGATGGATATCGTGCCCGCGCATTATCTCTATTCACACGTCACCATCGATTTCGTCCAGGCCTATTTTCACTGGTTCAATTATCTGCGTCCGGCGCCCGGCCCCGAGAACGAGCTCAAGGCGTTCAACGATGCTATGCTTGCGCGCGCCTCCGACGATGTCCAGCGCGAATATCTGCGCAACAACACCAACCCGCTCACGATCCACGCCATGTGCGAAGATTATCGCGCCTCGGCTTCCGTCGATCTTGAGATCGACGCCGCCGACATCAAGGCCGGCAAAAAGATCCAGTGCCCGTTGCTGACTCTCTGGGCGGCGAAGGGCGCCATGGGAAAATTGTACGATGTCCTCGGAATCTGGAAGGACGAGGGCGCGAATGTCGCGGGCAAAGGCCTGCCTGGCAACCACTCGCTGCAAGAGAGCGCCCCTAAGGAAACGCTTGCGGAAATCCAGCAATTTCTGCGGGCCTGATCGGAGGCATCGACATGCGATACAGACCATCTGCCGTTTGCGTGGCCGTTGTTCTGAGTCTTTGCTCCAACGCCCGCGCTGCGATCATGCCTGCCGCACAACAAAATGCCGTGGTCCAGAAATACTGTGGGAGTTGTCATAGCGACGCGCTGATGTATGGCGGACTCTCAGTGCAGCATTTCGACGCCACGCATCCCGAGCCCAGTCTCGCGTCGATGCTCCTGAGCAAGATCACGAACGGCCACACGCCCAAAGACGTCATCGCAGCCGCCCACGGTCCAGATGCCGACGCGGCGATCTTGCGCCTGATGAAAAATTCGGCGATGGGCGCGGCCGGCAACGGCGTACCCGACGAAATCACGCAAGTGGCATTCGCGAAAGCTTTATCGGCGGAAACCGCCGGCGCCGATCAGTGGGATTCCCGTTCATTCGACAAGCCTCAGACACTCACCGCCGCCATATTGCGCGAAGCCCCTTCGACGAAATATCCAGGCGTCACTGACACGTACCGCCTGATTCTCACCTGCCGAACCGCCACTCATGAAGGTCAGATCAAGCTCGCCTGGGCCAACGGCGTCCCCGGCGAAGGCCGGCAAATCGCGGTTGCCGTGGACGGAAATGCTCCGTTCCCATACAAAGTCGAGGGCGGAAAAAAGCAGGGCAATGGAGCGAACGGGCCGGGCGCCACGATTCTTTATCCGAACCCCACCGCGAACGTGCCGCTTCCAACGAAAAGCTTGACCGTCAGCAACGTCTTCCCGGATGAGACCGTAGTGTTTCCGTTTGAAACGCTGAGTCCGGCGGTTCGGCAGAGCCTCTCGAGTTGTTTCCCGCCCGGCGCTATTTCTTCCGCGACACCGCTGCGTCCCTGATCGCCTTCAAATGCGGAAGATCGTGATCTTCCTCGTGACAAGCAGCTTCAAACAACATCCCCGGTTGGCGTTTAATCGGAAAGGCAATCGTCCACGGCCGCGTGTACACCACCGGATCGGTGACCGTCGCCTCGTAATGGATGGCGTCGGGACCAGCCGGCGTGAATCGCTCCACCACGTGCTCGGCATAGCTCACGATCTCGCCGACTTCGTTGAGCCAGGTCTTGCCGTTCAGATTCGTCGTATCGACAACCAATGTATCGCCCTCCCAATGGCCTACTGAATCGCCCTGCCACAGGCGGATGGAATCGGGAAGATGCGGGCGCGTCTTCAGCGACACGATGCGCCACGCCACGCGTTCATGCAGAATCAGCAGGTAATCGGCGGTTTGAATGATGTGGTACGAGGTCGGAACGTACATCGATCGCGGGACACCGGCCGGGAAACAATGCGCGGTCGGATCATCGTAACCTCGTTCGGGACGGTCGCGATCGGCTTTTTCGTCCACCGCCCAGGGCTGCGTCGGAAGCTTCAAATCCGGGGGATCGATGAGGAGGCCTCGCCCAGCGGGAGTCAGTCCGTCGCCGGCATGCCTTTGCAAACCGAAATTCGCGCCGCCGGCATCGGGGACGTAATAGCCCTGAAAATCCGGCTTGCCGTCAGGCTTGCGGTGAAAGTTTCCGGTCGGCCCCGTGGACGTGCGCGGAGCCGCTACCGGCACATTCATCGCGGGCGGAGGGGTTCCGTTTCCCGGATACCACGTTCGCGCTTCGCGCGTGAACGCGCCATTGGCCTCTTCCACTTCTGCCTGGCAAACGTATTCGAATAGCCGATCGCGGTCGGTCCGCCGATGCAATGCGAGCCGGATGGTCCATGGCTTGGTGAAGACTTTCGAATCGTCGATTGTCGCTTCGTATTGAAGCGTGTCGGGATCGGTCATGCGGTACCGCTCCACCACATGCAGCGCATCGCTATGAAAGTCGCCCGCCATGTCGAACCATGTTTTGTCGTTATTGTTTGCGACATCCACCACCAGCGTGTCGCCGTCCCATTTGCCGCGCGAATCGCCCATCCAGGCGGAGATGTCGTCCGCATTAGGGTGCGGACTGCCGTCCATGTAAATCAGGCGGTAATCCAACTCCCACTCGAAGGCCATGGCAATGGTCTGCGGCGTCTGGAAAATCTGAAACGGGAAATCGAGATACATAATGCGCGGGACGCCGGGAATGTAGCACTGGCCGACGGGATCGGCCTTAGCGCGGTTCTGAAAGTTTTCCGCCTTCTTCGCCGCGGCCCACGGCTGATACGGTATCTCATCGCCCACCACGACGGAGCGGCCGGCCAGCATATTCAATCGTGCGGCGTGGTCCTCAAGATCGGCCGCGGCCGTGCTAGACGCCTGCCAGATGCCCTCGAAGTTTGGCTTGCCGTCGGCGGTGCGGGGCAAATATTCGGGAGCCGCCAATAGCGCGCTCGCCAGTGCCATCGCCATGATCGTGGCGACATGGAGTGTACGCATACAAGAACTATCAAAGCACAGATTGTTTCGCCGCCCCGCGCGCCGCAAGGCGCCACAGGATAGACTGTTCATAAAACACATGCGCAAAATACTTGCTTCAATTGCGGTCGTGGTGTGCGCCGCTGGACAGACGACGGAATCCGCTAAGACCGCAGTGCTCGCGACCGTCCATCAGTTCGTGGACGGCTTCAACAAGGGCGACACCAAGGCGGCCGTGGCGGCCTGCGCCGATCAAACATCCATCATCGATGAATTTCCACCGCACGAATGGCACGGCGCTGGAGCGTGCGCGAAGTGGATAAGCGACTATGACGCTAACGCCAAGAAAGATGGCATCACCGGTGGGATCGTGACGCTGAGCGAACCGTGGCACGTGGATGTTAGCGCCGGCCGCGCGTATGTCGTCGCTCCAGTGAACTACACGTTCAGCGCGAACGGCAAGCCGATGAAAGAGACTGGTTCGATCATTACGCTGGCCCTGCGGAAAGTCCCCGCCGGTTGGCGAATCACGGGTTGGGCCTGGTCGAAACGTTAGCCACGTCTACAGACTGGGCTTGTGAGCCAGTTCTCGATCAAGCCACGCCAGGTAGGATTCCGAGCCATCCACCACCTGCAGCGCGATCACTTCCGGCACTTCATAAGAATGCAGGCGGAGGATCTCGTTCCGCAGTTCTTCAAACAACGGCCGGCTGGTTTTGATTACGAGCAGCACTTCCTCTTCTTCTTCGATGTTCTCCTTCCAGTGATACACGCTGCGGACTCCCGGGACGATGTTCACACACGCCGCCAGCCTCTTCTCCACCAGCTCGCGCGCCAGCCGCTGAGCCTCCTTGGGCGAACCGCAGGTGCTCAATACAACAATTTTGTCGGTCATAGCAAGTTTTTTCGCTGTTGCTCTGGATCTTTTTGCAAAAGAGGATTATAAACAAATGTAAGGACTCATACCGCAACGAATGAGTAATACAGTACGCCGCGCCATCCTTGTCATCGTTTTCGCATTGATCGGCGTCTATGGTCTGATGGAATTGCGCGGCCCTCAAGGCCTTCCCGCACTGCGAGACCGGTGGACCGAGATCCGCAAGCTGGAAGAAGAAAACGCCAATCTGCAGCGCGAAAACGATTACCGTCGCGAACGCATCAAGAAGCTGGAGGGCAGCGTTTCCGAGCAAGAGCTTGAGATTCGCAAGAAGCTGAAACTCCTACGGCCGGGCGAAACTTCGTTTATCCTTCCAGGCCAACCCCAGCCCGAGCAGCCCAAGCGAGACGCGGCTCCGCCTTTTGATCACCCCCCCGATCAACCGCTCGATTCAAAATAGAGCGTGATGATCCAGCGGCCCCGCCCCCGCGCCTAATCCTGGATTGCCCCGGATTGCTTCCGTGATGTAACGCTTTGCTCTCTCCACCGCCTCCGGCAGCTCGTAGCCGTGGGCGATCGAAGCCGTGATAGCCGCCGAGAAGGTGCAGCCAGTTCCATGCGTGTTTCGGGTTGCGATGCGGGGCGAAGTGAACTCCTGCCACTGGCCCTGATAAAACAAAACGTCGGTTGAATCACCGGCCAGGTGGCCGCCCTTGACGAGAACGGCTTGCGGTCCGAACGCGGCCAGAGTCTCAGCGGCACGGCGCATTCCCTCGACATCGCGTACCTCGCTGCCGGTGAGCAACTCGGCCTCGTGCAGATTTGGCGTCAGGAGAAACGCAAGAGGCAGCAGCCGCGTCTTCAGCGCTTTGACGGCATCGGCTGCGAGCAATGCGGCGCCATGTTTGCTCACCATCACCGGGTCCACAATCAGGGGAAATGAGAACCCGGCCGCGAGCGCGGCCACCGCCTCGATAATGCCGCGATTGCCGAGCGCGCCGGTTTTCGCCGCGCCAGGCGGAATATCTCCGACGACGGCGCGGATCTGGCCGGTCACCATGTCTGGCGCGAGACACTCGACGCGTTCCACGCCGCAAGTGTTCTGGACGGTGATCAGCGTGAGCACCGCTTCGCCATAAACACGGAACTGGTGAAATGTTTTGAGGTCGGCCTGAATGCCGGCGCCACCGCTCGGATCGGATCCGGCAATGGTCAGCGCAACGGCCTTAGTTCGGAACATCCGATCCCAATTGCGCCAGCAAATCCTGGTAGCCCGGTTCCGTGCGCAGGCTGGCGAGTGTCGGGGCCACATTCAGAGCCGCCATGTAGAGCTCGCGTTTCTGGTAGGACGTATCGAGATAATCCAAAGCCTCGCGCTTTCTGCCTAGCATCGCGAAGGTTTCGGCCACCTGGAAGGCCGGGTATCGCCCGTCGTCCGCGAACTTCTTCTGTGCCTGGAGCAGGCTCTCGAGCATCCCTGGTGGTCCGCCGGCAGCGAACCCTTGTTCAGCGGCCACCACTACCGCTAGTTCCGCGGGATCGCGAGACGATTCGGCAGCCTTTCGCGATTCCGGCAAATAATTACGGCAGTCCCTCGCAACGAAATAGATGTAGGCAAGATACAGATGTGCCGAGCGAAACGCCGGCTCGGCGGCTTCTATCCTATGCAGTTGATCGATGGCCTGCCCGATCTTGCCTTGATAAAAAAACAGAAAGCTTTGGTCGGCCAAAATGGATCGCGACCCAGGCTCCAGCTCCCTGGCCCGCTCCATCTCATCGGAGGCCTCCTGAAGGCGCCCCAGTGAGGTCAACGCGTTTGCGTACCATTGATGCACTTGGGCGTAATTGGGGTTCAACTCCAGGGCACGTTTGAATTCGCGCTCGCCACCTTGTAGATCGAGCGATCCATAGAACAAATCAAACCCCAGCGAGCTATGGGCCTCCGCCAGCGAGTCGTCTAATTCGACGGCTTTGCGAGAGGCCGCAAGCGCTCGGGGCCAGGCCTCACTATCGGGCATGCCTGCGAATTCGCGCAGCAGTCCATAACAATCGGCGAGCCCGACGTAGGCTTTCGCATATCCGGGATCGGCGACGACGGCCTGCGTGAAGTAGTCTTCGGCCTTATGAAGATCCTCGGGGGTGCGTTTGCTCCAGTAATATCTGCCCTCGAGGTACAACTGTGCGGCCGGGGATTGCGTAGATTTCGAACGAGCGGGGAGCGTGTCGGCCCAGACTTTCCCAGCCGCTTCTCTCCAGCCGCCCCACGAAACCAAGACCGCTGCCAAGGCGGCGCTCACCACCGCAGCGGCCAGCCATCGAAGTGGGATGCGGCGTCCATTGACCGGGGCCGGAGGCGACGGCGCCGCAGCGCCAGGCGGGGGAACCGTGTCCCGAAAAAACGAAGCCAAGTACCCGCCTTTGGGCAACTCAATCCGGAAAGGATCGTTCTTGCCGACGGTTTCGTAGTATTCGTGAAGTTTGAAGCGCAATAGGCGCGCTTGGACCCGCACCACGGGGTCAATGCGGCAATCGTAATCCTCCGGGCGCCCGAAAACCTGCACGCCGACCTCGAACTCCTTCGGAGGATCGGCGCGTCCCGCCAGACGCTGTTCCACGGCGAATCGCAGGAACTTGGCCAAGCGCGGCGAGCGAACGAAGGCCGGCGTTGTGAGAATGCGCTCGAGCGCAGCGTTGACTTCCTTTGAATCCACCATGGCTCATGGTCCCTTGCGCCCCCGTAAGCCCTTGAAGGGGAAACGAAAGCCGTGCGTATACTACTGTAAAACCCTGACGGTTTCGCTTAAAGAGCCTCATTATACCCTACACTCTGGCAAACCAGAGCCTCGGAGGTAGGTCTAATGAAGAAACTGATACTGTTCTCTTGTTTCTGCGTGAGCAGTTTGCTGGCACAGGCGCCGCCGGCACCGATGATCGCGAGCGTCATCAACACATACCCTCCGACCAGTAGCGTCTTGTGTCCCGGTTTGTTGGCCAGTATCTATGGAACTAACTTCGGGAGTGGCTCCGGGTCAGGCAATCCCAACAATGTCATGGTGACCGTGGGGGGCGAGCCAGCCTTTATCGTGGGAGGCACCCCCACTCAAATCAATGTGCAATTGCCATTTGATATCTCGACCGGCCCCACCACGGCAACTGTAGCTGTGGGCGGAATTACTTCAGCCCCATTCGATGTGACTATCTCGGCGGTGGCCCCCACCTTGCCCGCTGTGAGCGCCAAATCGACCGACGGCTTCATCTACACCGCCAAAGGCGTCCTCATCAGCAACACCAACCTGGCAAATCCAGGAGATAAGCTGACGCTTTATGCGACCGGTCTCGGCGCCACCAATCCCATGATTGCCGCAGGCGCGGCCCCGACGGTGCTCACTAGTACCGCAGTCACCCCAACGCTGTCAGTTGGCGGAGCGAACGCCACGGTTTCGTTTGCAGGCGCGTCGGGCACCCCCGGCCTGTACCAGATCAATTTCATCGTTCCCACAACGGTGCAAGGGACCGTGCCAGTGATGTTGACCATCAGCGGCCAGACCAGCGGCACCGTCACGCTGAACCTCACCGGGATATCGGCGATCGTGAACGGCGGTTCCTTCCTCAACACCGGCACTGTGGTGGCCGGCGAAATCGTCAGCATATATGCAAACGGCCTGGGATCGACAAATGAAGGCAATGTGTTCCCGGGCACAAGCAGCCACGGAATTTCGGTGACGTTCAACGGAACGCCAGCGCCCATTTTCGAGCTGATCGCGACCGGGAACCAGATCAATTTGGTCACACCCTCGGAGCTGGGCACCTCGGGACCCGTGCAGGTTCAGCTAACCACGCCGGCCGGCACGGGCCCCAATTTTACGATGACACTGGAGGCGGCGGTTCCGGGAATCCTACTGATCCCCGACCCATCGAATCCTGCGGCGACGGACGCCGCGGCTCAGTTCGCCAACACGGCTTGGGATGTGCTGCCTGCCTCAGCCGTCAAGGCCTACGGGTTTCCCACGAACTGTACGGTCTCGATGGCGCCTGCGGCGTCCTCCTGCGCGCAATCGGCCGCGCCGGGAGACCTGCTATCGGTCTACACCACGGGTCTCGGGCTGGCAACGCCGAATGGAGACCCCAAAGGCACGCCGCTCGCCACTGGTGCGATTCCACCGCCGGACGGGAGCGTCTTGTACGATACGGTTGCGACACCCACGGTCCAAATCGGCGGCGTAGCGGTGAAATTGATTTACTCCGGTCTCACGCCGGGCGACGCCGGTCTTTATCAATTGGTGCTCCAAGTTCCGACGGGAGTTCCGGAAGGCGATGCAGTTCCGCTGACCGTTTCGATGCCGGGGAGCATCACGGGAATGGCGACGTTAGCGATTCATTCGCGATAGCGCGCGCGTCAAACCAGAACGCCGGCAAGGCGCTGCACCGTTTGGAACGTGTCGGATTCAGCGGCGGTTTTGTCGGTGCGATAGCGCTTCACTCGGGCAAATCGCAACGCCAGGCCGCTCGCGTAGCGCGCGCTGACCTGGATTTCGTTGAAGGCGATCTCGACCACCAGCTTTGGCTCAACGTGCACGGTGTAGCTATCGCGGCCGATTTCGAGTTTGAGTAACTCCGTGGTCTGCCATTGCAACATTTCATCGGTGAGGCCTTTGAACGTTTTGCCGAGCATCGCGAACCCACCCTTCGCTGTATCGCGCGCGCCTAGGTGCAGATTGCTGAGCCAACCTTTGCGCCGTCCGTGTCCCCATTCGGCGGCCAGGATCACCAGGTCGAGCGTGCGGGCGCGTTTCACCTTGACCCAACTTTGGCCGCGAGCGCCAGCAGCGTATTTCGCATCGATGGCCTTGGCCATGATGCCTTCGTGGCCTTGCGCAAGCGCCTGTTCCAGGAATTCATCGCCGGCCGCGGCATTTCCGGTGACCATGTGCGGAATCAGGGAACCCGGCGCGAGTTCCGAGAGCGCCGCGAAACGGCGGGTTTGCGATTCGTCGAGCAGCGGAGCGCCATTGAGATAGAGCAGATCGAACCAGAACGGCGTCATGGGTAATTCGTGGCGCAGACGTTCGACGTCCAGTTTGCGCCCGAAGCGCCGCATCGTGATTTGGAACGGCTGCGGGCGGCCATTGGGCAGAAGGCTGATCACTTCGCCATCGAGGATCAGGTCTTTGGCCGGAAGGGCGCGGACCAATTCGAGCACTTCGGGAACCGCCTGCGTAACATCTTTCAGGCCTCGCGAATAGACCGCGACTTCATCGCCCGATTTGTGGACCTGGACGCGCGCGCCGTCCATTTTGTATTCGAGAGCGGCCTCGCCGATCGAGGCCAAGGCCTCGGGGATATCGTCGGCGGATTGGGCGAGCATAGGCTGGATGGGCCGGAACAATTGAACGTCGTATTGTTCAAGCCCTGTTTCGCCCTGTTCGAGCGCCGCATGAGCGACCCGCGCGATATCACCTGCCATCATGGCGGCCCGGCGCACGCGATCGGGTGAAATGCCGGACGCCTTGGCGACCGCCTCCACCATGATTCCCTCGAGCGCGCCCTGGCGCAATTCGCCCATCAGCAATGCGGTGAGGAACTGCTGCTCGAGTTCGGTGGCGCGCGCAAACATGCTTTGGAGCAGCTGGAAGCGCTGGTTTTGCGACCCGGAGCCGCTCGCTTTCGCGATCGATTCGAGCGTTCGATCGATGTCGAGAACTTCCAAAGTTGGATTCGATACCGGTGAATTCCGAGCGTCGCGCAGTGCAGCGTAGCCAATGCCAATGCGGCCCTGGCGGATTTGTCCGGCCAAGAATTGAACGACGATTTCGATTTCCAGGAGGGTCAGCTGGCGGAGCAACGTGGCGATGAGCCCGATTTTCTCGAGCCGCTTGCTGGTATCGGCGACGCGCCGCGATGTCTCGACCACGCTCGCAAGCAGCATGCTTGCAGAATACTAATTCTCGATCGGGATCTGTTGCGCCGTGACGGTGCCAGCGGAATTGGTCAGCTCGGCCATGACGTATCCGACTTGCGTGGTATCGCCCGAGACGGGGAAGGCAGCGAGAAGCGCGAACGAACCGCCGGCTTGCGTTGTGGCGAAATATTGGTGGAACTGAGTGGTAGCGCTGACGCTGATGGGCCCCTGCGCCAGCGCGACACCCTTGAGGTCGTAAAAGGTGAACTGGAGTTGCGACGCCGAGTAAGTGTTGTCGAACCCGGAGAAAGCGACGTTGATCGCGCCGAGTTGGCGGACTGCGGTAAAGCTCGCGAGGGTGATCTGGGCGGGCAGGATGGTCAACGTGACCTGCTGGGGCGTGTTGTTTTCGAGCGTGAGGGTGAACGTTATGGTCCCGGCCGTGGTTCCGGTCTGGAATGCGATGCTCGGCTGGCCGCCGATTTCGGCCGTGGTGTCGCCAGGAGCAATGGTGACGGTGGCCATCCGCAGCGGGCCCGAGAGAAACTGCACGGCCGGATCGTCCGTAACGCCAGACACGCTCGGTTGAAATGACAACGTCAGCGTGCCGGTGCCGCTGACCTGTGACGCCGAGGCGAGCGAAATGGAGACGCTGTTCTGTTGCGCGCTACCGCCCACGGTGGATGCGAAGTTGATGGTGGCGCTCGGGAGCGGCGCGGCGAGCCCTTGGCCGGTGAGGTTGAAGGTGCGCGAATCGACGGTCAACACGCCTTGCGCGAGAGTGCCGGATTGCGGCGTGAATGTTACTTGGAACGTCGCCGTCTGGCCGGGCTGGAGCTGGACGGGAGCGCTGAGTCCGATGGGTCCGGTAAAGGCGGCGCCGGAGACCGTGAGTGTTCCGACCGTGATGCTCGCACTACCGGCATTGGAAAGCAGGAAGCCCTGCGTCTGTTTCGATCCGACGGCGACCGATCCGAAGTTCACCGTTGCGCCGGCGGCCAGCGGCGTCGTGCTTCCGGAGAGCGAAAGCGTGGCCGTGGGCGCGGCCGTTCCCTGGAGGATGATGCTGACGGAGTTGATGGCCAGCGTCGCGCTGTAGGAAGCGATGATGGTGGGGCTAAAGTTGGTGTCGATTTCGGCTTCCGATGTGGGGCCAACGTAGGGCGGCAGGGTGTAGGGTAGCGAGGGCGAGGATTGAATAGTGAAGCCTTCGCCCGCGAGCGTGATGGTCTGCAGCACGACAGGCGCGCTGCCCATGTTGCGCACGCGGAATCGGGAGATGATGGTGTCGCCCGGCGCGGCTGTACCGATGTTCACCACGGTGCTGACGGGCGTGTAGTTTGTCCCGTCAAACTGGAAGACCTGAAGCTGCGCGAGCGCGGATAGAGGCAGCAGAGACGCGAACAAGAGAAGGCGCGCGATCATTGGACGGCCTCCGGGAGTTGATAGAAACCTTCGCGGCCGGCAGTGAGGCGGATGGCGTAGCGGCGGAGGCTCGCGAGGTCGCTGAGTTGGACCCAATCGCGGTCCATCTGAGTGAGGGAAAACTCCTTCGGCAATTGTCCTGCGATGTGGAGCTCGGAATTGTCGGGTTTTCGGAGCACGATTCCTGCTGCGTCGGCATAGATCAGGTCCCCCGAGGCGAGTGCGAGCACGGGCGCAGTCACGCCGGGAAGCGCTTTCTGCGAATTGACTCGGGAGCGTGTGAATGGAAGCTCGACCTGCCAGATTCCGTCGCTGCGCTCGACGATGAGAGATGCTTCGAACGCATTGGGCAGTGCGATAGCGAGCACGATGTCCGGCTCGGAACGAAACGGGAGGGTTTCGAATTTGCCGCCGGCCCATTCGATGAGCGTGTTGCCGTCTGGCAGGTAGACCAGCGCGGTTACGCCGTCGGGCGAGAACGCAAACAAGGCCGGGCCGGACGCGGCGTTTGTGGACGCGAGCATGTGGCCTTGAGCGTCGAACGCAGCCAGCGTGGAGGCGGTTTTCAAAAGTCCGAGCGAGCCGGAGAACGATTGCGAGAGGACGCTTCCTGCGACTGACGGGCCGAGGATGAAGTTGCCCGCGATTCCATAAACCGGACGGAGCGAGCCGCCAGAGATGGCCACGAAGCCGAGTTGCGGAGGATGAATCGACGTTTGGGCGGCCGCGCTCGCGGCAAGGACGATGACTAAGGAAAATTGCTTCATTACGGATGACTCACAGTGATGCTCGGCGCGCCGATGGAGAGTCCAGTGACAACCGAGGTGGTGGCTGCCGGAGATGACGACGAACCCTTGGACATGGCGAATGCCGCGCCGGCTCCCGCGCCTGCCGCGATGGCGGCGATCCACAGCCACTTGTGACTGTGCGATGCGGTGAAGACGCCCTCGCCGCCGGACTTAGGAGCCACGGAGTCGCTCAAATATTGCGTGCTAACGAGCCCGGCGCGCGCTTGTTCCTTGATGGCCGTGATGCGGATCTCGACGGGGCCGGGTGTTTTGTTCCACTGCATGCCCCAGACTGTGGCGCGCCCATCGGGACCGGTGGTGACGATTTCGGTGCGCAGGCCGGAGCCGAACGTGCCCGATGCGCCTTCGTCCGGCAGGCGAAAGCTGACGGCGGCCATGTCCACGGGCTTGCCGGTTTCGTCGGTTACCAGAACCGTGAGGCCGCGGGTGGCGCGCGTGCCGGTGCGATAGACCACGCCCTCGCCTTCGACGACCTTGAGTTGCACGATGACAGTGGCGTTAGCGGAGACAACGAATGCTAGAGCGCAGCAGAAGATGCGGCGAGCCGCGGTTACTACTCGGAATTTCACGTCCTATACGTGGCGCGGGGGCGGGGATATTCTCTCGTGCTGGTTGCTGGTTGTTGGTGGCTGTTATTGGCGAGGTTGCGAAACCAAAGTTCATGCTCCGAAATTAACTATGGTTTACTACGACTGGGCATCTGTAGTAAAGTGGCTAAATGCGGCGTCACCGTAGTTGCTGGATCTGGCCTGCGGCCATCGTCTTGATCTTGGTAAAGCTCGCGCAAGGTCAGGGTGAGACAACCAGCGCCATCGTCGGCTCGGTCGTCGATCCAGCCGGTGCCCCGATTTCCGGTGCTATCGTGACCGTCACAAACGTCGAGAATGGCCTGAGACGATCCGTGCAAACCGGCGACGACGGGCGTTTTAGTTTTCCGCAGCTCCAGCCCGGCAGGTACTCGGTGAAGGCGGAGGCAGACCGATTTGAACCACAACAGAACAATTCCGTGTCCGCGCAGCTTGGCCAAAAGCAAACGGTCGATTTCAAGCTGAACATCGCGTCGGCAAGCGCAACCGTTCTCGTTCAGGATCAGGCGCCTCTGATCAACCCTGACAACCCGAATACTTCGACGACGCTGGGTGCTCGGGCTCTCGAAGATCTTCCGAATCCGGGTGGCGACATGACGTATCCGCTCCAATTCGCCGCGGGCGCGCTCATCAACACGGCGGGGAGCGGCAACGATTTCGTCGGTGGCACCAACGGCTATGGCAACGTGCAGTTCAATGGCTTGCCTTCGCTTTCTAACGGCTATATTGTCGATGGCCTGGAGACCAATGATCCGCTGACCAACCTAAACAGCGGTCTTTCCACCAATTTGGTCCTGGGGTTGAATTCGATCGCCGAGGTGACCGTCAACACGGTCTCCTATGCCGTGGATCAGGGGCGGTACGGCGCCTCGCAGGTCAACTACGTCACAAAATCCGGCACCAATCGATTTCACGGAAATCTATATGAGCTATGGAATGGCTCAAAGTTGAATGCCGCTGATTTCTTCACCAACGCCACGACTGGGAATCATAAACCGCGCTCCACGGTAAATCACTTCGGGGGAAGTCTCGGGGGCCCCATCGTTCACGACAAGCTGTTTTTCTTCTTCGATTCCGAATGGGTGCGGATTGCGTTGCCGATTGTCACCGCCACCACCGTTCCGACGCCTGCTTTTCAGAATTACGTGCTCGGACAATTGGGAAATGGGAGTTCGCCGGGGCTGGTGGCCTTCTACCAGAAGCTATTCGCTCTGTACGGCGATACCGCGGGAACTCCGCTTGCGGTTTTAGGGTGTCCGCTAACCAGGAGTGGAACGGTCCTTGCCGCCAGCCCACCGGATGGCGACGGCTGCGCGAACCGCCAGAGCGTTTCGCATTCGAGTGACGATCGAGAGCAGGTGCAGACTGCCCGCATCGACTACAACATCAACACCAACAACATGGCCTGGTTCCGCTTTCAGTCCGACACGGGGCTACAAGCTGCCTACACCGACCCTATTAATCCGATCTTCAACGCTATTTCTCCGCAACCTCTTTACTCTTTCGCGTCGGGCTACACGCACGTATTTTCCGGACATCTGGTGAACTACTTCAATCCAGCGTTCTCCTGGTATCAAAGCTTGTTCGGCCCGGCGGACCTCGAAAAGACCCTCGCGGCCTTTCCTATCGTGCTGGAGGGCAGCGGCTCCAACGCTCCGTTCACGCCACTTGGAGGGCTCGACAATACCTGGGTGCAGGGCCGGCGCGCCGCGCGCTTCTTCATCAACGACAACCTCGCCTGGACCGTCGGCTCGCACGAATTCCGCTTCGGAACCAACAGCCGTGTCTTGCGGCTGAACGATTATGACTTCGGCGAGGGGGTGGTTCCTCTGGTCACCTACACCACCCTGCCCCAGTTCATCGACGGCGTCGCATCCACGGCTTCCGAGACTTTTCCGTTGGCGAATTCGCAGCCCTACAACTTCCTCAATTTGGATTTCTACGCGCAAGATACCTGGAAGTTGACGCGAACCCTGACCTGGACTTTCGGCATCCGCGACACGTACAATTCAAACCCGCTGAATCCGCATGACGCCGTGGGTCGCCTTACTGGGTCTTTCAGCTCAATCTCGCACGATGTGGATCAGCCTCTCGACGCGGTGATTCAGACGCATCTGGGGAACGTGTTCGCTTCGACGCCCTTGGCGATCCTGCAACCCAGAACCGCGATCGCGTGGCAGATCGCGCCGCACACGGTCTTGCGGGCCGGATTTGGCCTGTTCAGCGACATCTTGCCGGGGAGCGTCGCCGATCTCATCGGCACGAATCCTCCGTATTCGAAGACCTTTCAGGGTGGACTCTTGGGCTCGGTCGGTGGAGCGTCGATCGCGCCGGGAGTGCCAAACAGCGCTGTCGACGCAACGGTGGCCGCGAATCAGCTCTTCAACTCCGGCTTTGCGAACGGCGAGCTTTCTTGCGCTTCGCTGCTGGCCAATCGCAGCTCCTGCCTTCCTCCGATTTCGATCACCGCCGTTCCCGATGGCAAGCTCCATGCGCCTTACTTCATCGAGTGGAGTTTCGCCTTGGAACATCAGATCGGCAACACGCTCAACTTGCGAGCTCAATATGTAGGTACGCGCGCCGTAAACCAGCCCTATGAAACGCAAGTGAACGGTTATCAAACGGTCTGCCCCGGATGTTTCGCGCCGTTCCCTTATGGCCAGCCCGTCGATCCGCGCTTCGGGCCGGTAACGCAACTGAACACCGGCGCCAACAGCCACTACAACGGCCTGCAGTTAACGGCGGACAAGCGCCTGGCACACGGCCTCCAGGTCCTGGTGAATTACACCTGGAGCCACTGTATGGACACCGTTTCGAATGGCGGATTTCTTCCGTTCGCCGCAGGCGCGATCCTATCTCCGTTGCCCGGTGATCTGAGCCGCCAATACGGGCCCTGCGATTACGATGTTCGAGACAACTACACGGCGCAGTATGTTTATCAGCTGCCAATAAAAGCTCGCAATCCGCTGCTGGCGCGAATGCTAAACGGATGGCAGGTGTCGGGCACCGCGTTCTGGCACAGTGGTTTGCCGTTCTCCGTTCTGAGCGCACCGTACTCAGCGAACGGTACCGGCATCATCCAAGGCAGTGGTCCGCAGTATGCGAGCGTGGTGCCTGGCGTGCCCATATACGAACACAATTCGATCCCTGGGATCACGCAACCGGGAACCGTCCAGTGGCTGAACCCGGACGCTTTCGTTTCCACGGTCGATCCGAGCACTGGCGCCTGTGCCGGCGGCGACAACCCGGCTAACTGTCAATTCGGCAATCTAGGCCGAAACGCGCTACGCGGGCCCGATTTCGTCTGGAGCGATCTGTATCTGACCAAGTGGTTTCAGTTGTCCGAGCATGTGAAGCTGCGCATTGACGGTCAATTTTTCAACCTGTTCAACCATCCGAATTTCGGCCTTCCCAACGTAATCTACGCAGGAATCCCGGGCAAACCCTCCACACAGACCGGATTCGGAGCTCTCAGCTACACCACTTCGCCGCCGACGGGACTGCTCGGCGTCGGGTTAGGCGGCGACAGTTCACCACGAATGATCGGATTCCAAGCGCGGCTTGAGTTCTGATAAGTCCGAATAAAAGGAGCCGTATAATCGGGGCATGCAACGGAGCACGCACAGGATCCTGACCACGCATGTCGGCAGTTTGCCTGCACCGGACGGCTTGACGGGAGAAGCCGCGGTGCGGAGACTTGTCGAACGGCAGCACGAGACCGGCCTCGACATCATCAACGAAGGTGAGTACACCAAGGGCGGCGATTGGTTGTCCTTCACCGACGATCGCTTCGGCGGATTCAAGGCGGGAGAGCGCAAGGGCCCGCCGATCGTCACGCAAGGCAGGGATCGCGAGGAGTTCGCGGATTTCTACAAGTGGGCCTCCGAACGCGGCACGCTGTTTTTCGAGCCAGGCGATCAGATCAAAAAGGTACGGAACCACTGGATTTGTACCGGCCCCGTCACTTATACCGGCCAGACGGTTTTGCGGCGTGAGATCGATTCACTCAAGGCCGCGGCGAGTTCGGGAGACGAACTGTTCCTGACGAGCACCGCTCCGGCGAGCCTGGAAGTCTATCGCTCCAACGAATATTACACGAAGGAAGAAGATTTCCTATTCGCTCTGGCTGAGGCGCTACATGAGGAGTACAAGGCGATCGCCGACTCGGGCATTCTTCTGCAGGTGGACGATGCGTGGCTGCCCGCGCTGTGGGACCGCATCGGAATCGGCATGGGCCTGGAAGCGTTCAAGCGCCGCTGCCAGGTGCGCGTTGAGGCGCTGAACCATGCGTTGCGCGGCATTCCGGAAGACCGGGTGCGCTATCACCTGTGTTGGGGAAGCTGGCACGGTCCGCACGCCTACGATCTGGAATTGAAGCATTTGGTGGACATTCTGCTCGCCGTGAAGGCGCAGGCGTATCTGATTGAAGGCGCCAATGCGCGGCACGAGCACGAATATGCGGTGTGGGAAACGGCGCGGCTGCCCGAGGGAAAGATCCTGATTCCCGGCGTGATCACGCATTCGACGGATGTTGTGGAGCACCCGGAGCTGGTCTCGCAGCGCATTCGGCGATTCGCCGCTGTGCTCGGCAAGGAGAATGTGATTGCCGGGGCCGATTGCGGGTTCGGAGGCCGCACGCATCCGCAGATCGCGTGGGCGAAGCTCGGCGCGCTGGTGGAGGGCGCGAAATTGGCTAGCGCCGCGTTGTGGTAGACGCGCGAACGCTCGGCTTTCGCTTGGGACTCGCGGGCAGGATGCCGAAGCGGGGATCATTGACTGCAACGCGTTGCGCCACTCGGGCCATCGTGGATTCGAAATCTTCGTGCGTGGACTCGATGAAGAGCCACTTGCGTAGAATCTCATGCGGCACGAGCGCGGGGAACTCGGTTTGAATGGAAGCATGATGACGGTAGTCCGTGCAGATCAGAACCCCATGCCAGTTCCAGCGCCCGGACTTCGTCGGCTCAACCAGCAACAGCATCTGGCGTTCGAAGAGGTACGCAGCCAGCCCGCCGAACATCCGCTTGGTGAAGAAGGTGGAGTGCCCGGCAAACGCCTCGAAAATCCACTCGTGTTGGAACTTCTTCATGCCTTCTACGGCTGCGAGGGAAGTGACTTCATGTGCTTGAGGGATTGCTCATCTTCCGCACAGATTTCGTCCACCAGCTCCGTATCGACCACGATGCGCTGTTTTAACTGAACGGTCCAGGGCTTGGTGTAGGCCTTGGGATCATCCACCGTGACTTCGACGTCCAGGTGCCCAAAGTCAGGACGGCGGATTTTCTCCTCGACCTTGGCCGCTTCGGTCAGCACACTTCCGTTCCAATCGATCCAGGTATCGTTGCGCAGCCCGATGGTGTTAATGATCAGAGTATCGCCGGACCATTTCCCCGACGAATATCCTTGCCACGAAGG
The DNA here is from genome assembly GCA_963772905.1 of Bryobacterales bacterium. Taxonomy (GTDB): domain Bacteria; phylum Acidobacteriota; class Terriglobia; order Bryobacterales; family Bryobacteraceae; genus Palsa-89. The sequence goes on from CAVYZD010000005.1 coordinate 1,218,147, forward strand.
GTTCGGATCCTGCGGCAAGGGCCGCGCGTCCGTGAATACCTGGCGATAGCCCGCATCCACTTCGTTGAGCACCACCAAGAGACCGGGTTTGTGGACGAACTTCAGCAGATGCGGCATGCCGTAGGCGCGAAGAAAATTATCCGGCAAACAGCGGATGTGGGGATCGTCCTTGGCCAGGTTCTCGGTGCGCACTTTGGTGAGTGCCAAAAGCCAAGGCTGATAGGGCAACCCGCCGGGAAGATCGATACCGATATTGGCCATCTGGCGCGAGCCAATGATCGCCGTCGGGTCGCCAGGAGTCTGCGCGTCTGGGAAGCTTTTGGGATCCGTCGGAGGCGGCAGATCCTTGGGGCTCGACAGGCCATGCCCGCGGCGGTCGAATGGCTCTCCCGTGGTCCAGATTCCCGAAAAGTCGGGTTTGCCATCGGGCATGCGAGGGGCCGGGCCGAACATGTCGACCTTACCGTCGGTTTTGTGCGGCACTCCCGCGGTCGGATATTTGAACCATTGAGCGGCCAAGGGCGAGGATGCGAAGGCCGCGCTCAGAGTAACGAGAGCTACGGTCCTGAGCGTTTTGCGTGGAGAAAGAAACAGGCGCGGCATCGGGGTTAGCATACAACATTGCATGCAGGATCGGGCAGGGCCCGCCGAGGCCTCATTCTCCGGCGTAGGTGGCAAGCGCGGCCTGGTCGGGGATGACGATGCGCCGTCGTTTGGATTGCGGCTGGCTATGGTCAATCGCGATCAGCCCTGCGCGTTCCAGGCGCGCAAGCGTCCGCGAGACCACTTCGCGGACGGAGCCGACGCGACGGGCCAGTTCGCCATTGGAGAGTGCCAGGTCGAGTTGAACGCCGGCGGTGGTGCGAGCGCCATGGGCCCGGCTTTCGAGAAGCAGCACACGCGCCAAACGCTGGCCCACTTGCTGGAAGGCGAGCGAATCCACCAGATCGGCATGGGAGCGCAGGCGCTTGGCCATCAGCTTCAAGGCCGTGAGCGCGACGGCGGGATGCCGCAGCATGAACTGGCGCACGTCCATCTTGTCGAGGAACAGGACCGTGCTCGGCTCTTCGGCTACGGCGGTGGCGGGGTAGGTTCCGTCGTCGAAGACGGGCACATCGGCGAGCGTGGCGCCCTCGCGTTCGGTGTGGATGGTTTGTTCGCGGCCCTGCGCGTTCACTCGAAAGGCGCGGATGACGCCGGATGCGATGACGTAGAGTCCGGTGGCCGGTTCTCCGGCGAGGAATAGCATCTCGCCGGGGGCGAGCTTGCGCTCGTGTGTGAGAGCACTCAGCTCCTTCAGGTCCTTGAGGGAAAGCTCGCCGAAGAGCACGCTGCGACGGAGAGCGGCCGGTTTGTCCACTGTCTATCAGGAGTAGCATGCCAGCGAGGATGTCAGCACTACAATGAAGACGTGTCGTGTTTGTGGCGCGATAGAAAGAAGGGATACGAATTTGGATGGACGATACCTTCGTGGCGATGTTCTAAGAGTAGACTTTGATCCGGGCAAGGGTAGCGAACCAGCGAAGGCTCGCCCATGCGTAGTCATTCAAAATGACGTCGGAAACAAGTATTCGCCAGTTACAATCGTGGCCGCCATTACCGATGCCGATAATGTGCCCAAATCTTACCCGGTAGATGTTCCCGTTTCGAAGTCAGAGGGTGGGTTGACCAAGGACAGCGTTGTCCAGTGCAACCTGATACGTTGTGTGGACAAAATCAGAATCCGTCAAAGCTTGGGGAAACTAAGCGAGATCACGATGCGCCAGGTCGACGTGGCCCTCAAGATCAGCTTGGCGTTGAAATGATCGGGCGAATTCAACCCAAGTCCGTTTCAGCACCCATCATCTCTTCCGCGAGGATACGACTCGAAACAGCATTTGCGATGTAGCCCTCCGCAAGCTCCTGCTCCAGCTTTTGGCGCTGTCGTTCCTCTAGGAACTGCTTTACCGCCTCCCGAATCAGGCTGCTCCTGTTGATAGCCAACTCAACGGCGGCATTCTCAGTAGCCTCAAACAATGACGCTGGGAAGTCGATGACGACACGCTTGGCCGTGGCAGCAGCCGAGACTCTTGAGGTTCTCCTGTTTTTATGTGTCTTAACCATACTACATCAACATGTTAACACCAATATACATGCAGGAGTGCATCTGACCATGTCAATACAAATTAGCAACTAAAGGTTCCATCGAACTGCCAAGGGTGAGGCTCCGAGCAACTGTGTGACTTTGGTCATTGTCCTGCTCAGGGCTGTCCCATAGCATTGAGTGAGAATGGGCGATTTGTGTAAGCCAGGGTTGGTGGGCGGTGCCGCTGCGTTGATGTTGGCGGCTTTCGCGGTGCAGGCCGTGAGTGCGGCGCATGACGACGCGTACGATTATCCTTATATCCCGCTGGATCATCCGGCGATCCAGTATGGCTCAGCGACAGCCGATGATCCGGTGGCGCATTTGGAGAAGCAGTTGGAGGCAGGAAGCGCGCGCCTGGAATATTCGGCCAAGGACGGCTATCTTCCGAGCTTGCTGAAGCTCCTGGGCATCAACCCAGATTCGCAGATGCTGGTGTTTTCGAAGACGAGTTTTCAAGCGCCCAAGATTTCGCCGCGCAGGCCGCGGGCGCTCTATTTCAACGACACCGCAGCGGTTGGTTTTGTTCCGGACGGCGATGTGCTGGAGGTGATCGCGACCGATCCAAGGCAAGGCGTGATGTTTTACACGCTGGATAAGGAAAAGACCGACAAGCCGAGCTTTCTGCGGCGCAACGATCAGTGCGTGGCGTGCCACCTCATTCCCAACACGCTGAACGTTCCGGGTCTGCTGGTCACTTCGGTGATTCCGAGCTCGGATGGCTCGCCGCGATTTCCGGGCGCGGCCTTGGTGGTGGATAGCCGCACGCCTTTGGAAGACCGCTGGGGCGGCTGGTATGTGACGGGGACGTCAGGGAGCCTGGTGCATCGGGGGAACGCGGTGGCGCCGCATCCAGATCAGCCATCGATGCTGGAGACGCTAGGCAAGCAAAATCTGACCAGCCTGGCGGGGCACGTGGACACCAGCGGATATCTGGAGGATTCGAGCGATCTGATCGCGCTGATGACGCTGGAGCATCAGACGCGCATCGCGAATATGCTGACGCGGCTGGGGTGGGAGACGCGCATCGCGATCCAGGAAGGCAAGCTGGAGCAATCGCGCGCACGGCTGGATTTCGTGGTCGACGAAGTGGTTTCCTATATGCTGTTCGCGAAAGAAGCGCGCATGTTGGAACCGATTGCCGGGGTGTCGGGCTTTACGAAGACGTTTCCCGAGCGTGGGCCGCGCGATAAGCAAGGGCGGTCGCTGCGCGATTTTGATTTGAAGACACGGTTGTTCCGGTATCCGCTGAGCTACATGCTTTACAGTCCGTCGTTTGACGCGCTGCCGGAGGTGGCGAAGGCGGAAGTGTATCGGCGAATCTACGATGTGCTGAGCGGGAAGGACGCTGCGGGCGAGTTCAAGCGGTTGACGGCGGAAGATCGGCGGGCGATTTTGGAGATTGTTCGGGAAACTAAGAGCGATCTCCCGAAATATTGGTTGGATTGAAAGCCGAAGCCGAATCCTAGTGCTTGGCTATGAACGCAAGCACAGTGCGGTTGAACTTGTCGGGCGCTTCCCACCAAACGGAATGTCCGGCTTCAGGCACCGCTATAAGCTGGGCACCCTTGATGTGATTCGCGATTCGACGCATAAGAGCGGGCGGCGCATATTAGGTCGGCATCGCCGGCGATCACCAGCGTGGGAATCTTGATTCCTTCGATCAGCGGCAGCGTGACTCGGTTCTTGCTGGGCTGAGCCGGACCCCGGACGGCTTCCGGCGCTCGACTATTCCTCTCCAATTCGGACCAGCGGGCCAGGCCTTCCGCGTTCGCAAAGCGATAGGAGGGTGAAAGCTCAAGAAAGCTGGGCGGCATTTTTTCGAAGCCATCCGGCCTCATTCTGCGGGTGGCGTCCACGTAATCTGGGTCCTGTATGCCACCCGTAGAGCAAAGTAGCGTGAAGGTGCGAAGGCGTTGCGGATACGAAATCGCGAAATCGAGTGCGACGAACCCGCCACCGGCCGTGCCAACCAAATGGAATTTATCGATTTTCAAATGATCGAGCAGGGCGAGCAAATCATCAGCGCCGGTTGAAGCAGGGCCATTCGCGTCCGCCACAGTCCGGCCGTGCCCGCGCCGATCATAGGCGACAAATCGATAACCTGCCTGCGTGAAGGCTGGGATTTGATGTTCCCAAACATCGGCGCTGCCGGTGTTGGCGTGGAGAAAAATGACAGGCAGACCGCGACCGCCGGAATCCTTGTAAAAGATCTTCGCTCCGGGAACATCGACGAATCCCTCCGAAAGCGGGGGCTGTTGCGCGAATCCTAAACCCGCCGACATCACCATCGCAGCCAGTGCCGCGGATTTGGGCATTAGGTCGCTTCCCAAGGGAGCCGTGTCTTATTGGGAACTGCTCACCAACGCGTTGCTTCCGCCAAAACGATGCCACTGGCCATCCGAGTAGCTATTGCTGGCCTGCGGAGGTGGGGGCGGAGGAGCGTTGCCGGGAGCCGAGTTCTGCTGCGGACGGGTTTGCGCCGGTGGCGGCGGGCCTTGTGGATATTGACCCTGCGGATATTGCTGCTGTTGCTGTGGAGGCGGATATCCGTACTGTTGTTGCTGCGGAGGCGGGTAACCGTACTGCTGCTGTTGTGGAGGTGGGTAGCCGTACGAATAGGGATCATCGTAATAATAGGAGTCCGGATAAGGGTAAGCCGGATACCCATATGCGTACGGATAATACGGATAGCCGTAATAGCCGCCGTACCACGGATAACCAAAGCCGAATCCAAAGCCCCATCCCCATCCTCCCCATCCGCGGCCATAACCATAGCCGCGACCGTAACCGCCCCGATACCCGTAGCCGCCGCCGTATCCACCGCGATAGCCACCGACGGAACCACCACGGAATCCACCGCCGCCTACTGCACCACCGCGGAATCCACCGCCGCCACCCATAGCGCGCCCACCACCACCGCCGCCACCGTGTCCACCACCGCCGCGTTGGGCAAAGCTGACACCAAGGGCAAAAACAAGCGACAGCAATATGATTTGCAGGGCCCGCATATGGACACTCCTTCTAAGCCTACTTGTTGGACGCGGCTGGCTGACCTTCGGATACTGAATTCTATCGCGTTCCGAGAAGCTTTTCCACGTACTTGCCGATCACGTCAACTTCTACATTGACGGCCGAGCCCGGGCGGTACTCGCGCATTACGGTATTTTCATACGTGTGCGGGATGATGGCGACGCTGGCGATACTGTTGTCGAGCGACGCGATGGTCAAGCTGACGCCGTCGAGCGTGATCGAGCCTTTGAGGATCAGGTAGCGATCGAGCTCGCGCGGAATGCGCACGGTGAGCCACCAGTTTCCATCGGTGAGCGGGGCGAGCGCCAGGAACTCGGCCGTGTCATCGACGTGACCTTGGACGATGTGGCCACTCAAACGGTCACCCACCGCGGCCGGCCGCTCCAGATTCACGAGCGAACCTTCGCGTAACGCGCCGAGATTGGTGCGGGCCAGGGTTTCGGGTGACAGGTCGCACCAGAAGCCAGTGGGATCGATGCCGACAGCAGTCAGGCAGACGCCGTTGACCGCGATGCTGGCGCCTTCCCTGATGTCCGAGAGGACGATCCGGCAGTCGATGCGCATGCGCGTTCCGGCGACGACGACCCGGCCGACCTCTTCGATGATTCCGGTGAACACCTACTTTTGCACCCAGGCTTCGACGACAAACTCGTCGGGCGGGATGGAGTGGAGCCGCACGTTCTGAAACTGGATGGCGTCGGTGCGCCGCAATCGGCCGGTGCCGCCGGCGACCGGCAGAGACCGCAGACCACCCAGGATTTTCGGCGCGTAGTAGAAGAAAATTTTGTCGGCGATGCGCGATTCCAGCACCGCCCAATTCAACTTGCTGCCCGATTCGATCATGAGCGATCGATAGTTTTCAGCGGCCAGGAAAGCGGGGAGCCTGGTGAGGTCGGCGCGGCCTCCGGGACCATCGAACACCAGCACTCGCACGCCTCGATATTCCAGCGCGCGGCGGCGTTCGTCGGACGCGGCGGAGGTGGTGATGACAGCAAGGTCGCCGTTGGCGCTCGTGACCATGCGGGAATCGAGTGGAATGCGGAGGGTCGAGTCGGCGACGATCCGCAGAAGCGGGCGGCTGCGCTCCTCTCCGGTGCGATCGGTGAGCAGGGGGTCGTCGGACAGCACGGTTCCGATGCCAGTGAGAATCGCGTCGGCGTTGTGGCGGATTTGCTGAACATGCGCGCGGGCTCGCTCGCTGGTAATCCATCCGGTGTTGTCTTCGGGCGCGGCGATCTTTCCGTCTAGCGTGAGCGCCGCCTTCAAAGTGACCAGCGGCAGGCCGGTGCGCATGGAGTGGATGAAGGCTTCGTTGAGGCGCGCGGCTTCATCGGTGTATTCGGCGGCCACTTCCACTTCGACGCCGGCGTCGTGCAGGCGGCGAAATCCTTGTCCCGCGACTTGCGGATTGGGATCTTCCATGGCGGCGATCACTCGTGCGATCCCGGCGCGCACCAAAGCGTCGGCGCACGGCGGAGTGCGGCCGTGATGCGAGCAGGGTTCGAGGGTGACGTAGAGCGTCGCTCCGCGAGCACCGCCGGCGGCTTCGGCATCTTCCAGCGCGACTACCTCGGCGTGTTTCGCTTGCGCGTAAGTGTGAAAACCGCGGCCGACAATCCGGCCATCCTTTACCAGCACGGCGCCGACGGCGGGGTTGGGACTGGTGCGCCCGAGGCCCTGGCGCGCGAGCTCGAGCGCCTCGTCCATGAGTGGGTCTCGCATCATCTGGTATTCAGGACGCGAACAGCGACGCGATGAATTTGTCGGGCTCGAAGGGCAGCAGGTCGGCCGCTTGTTCGCCGACGCCGACGTAGCGGATCGGGAGATTTAATTCGCGAGCGATCGCCACTACCACTCCACCCTTCGCCGTGCCGTCCAGCTTGGTCAGCACTAGCCCGGTGACGCCGCTTGACTCGGTGAATTTGCGCGCCTGTTCCAAGCCGTTCTGCCCGGTAGTCGCGTCCAGCACCAGCAGGACTTCATGCGGCGCGGAGGGGATCACTTTGGCGGCCGTGCGGCGCATTTTTTCAAGCTCCGACATCAAGTTGGTTTTGGTATGCAGGCGTCCGGCGGTGTCGATGATCACGTAATCCACTTTGCGAGCCTTGGCAGCTTGCAGGGCATCGAAGACGACGGCGCTAGGATCGGCGCCGGGAGCTTGCCGGATCACGTCGACGGACGCGCGCGTGCCCCACACCTGCAACTGATCGATCGCGGCGGCGCGAAACGTGTCGGCGGCGCAGAGCAACACGCTGCGACCTTCCGATTTATAGCGGCTGGCCAACTTTCCGATGGTGGTGGTTTTGCCCGCTCCATTGACGCCCACCACGATCACGACGGCCGGCGGCTCGGCCACGTGGGGCACCGGGCGATCGGACGCCTCCAACACTTCGAGCAAATGCTCGGCGATGAGCTGCTTGATTTCGGCGGGATTGGCCAGTTGTTTGCGGTCGGCGCGCTGCCGGATGCTTTCGAGAATTTCCGTGGCTGTGTTCACGCCGATGTCAGCGGTGATGAGCGCATACTCCAGCTCGTCGAGCAGGTCCGCGTCGATTTCCTTGCGGCCGGCGACGGCGTCTTCCAGGCGATCCATCAGGCCTGCGCGAGTTTTTTGAATGCCGGCTTTCAGGCGCTCCAGCAGGTTCGGCTCTTGTTCTGTTGCGCCAAATAAAGTTTGAATCATCGGAGAGGAGGCGAAGCTTCATTGTAGCGAACGCGTGTTAAGCTGAAGGCGTGATGCGGTGCGCGCTAGCCAGAGTTGCGATTTTGCTCTCGCTCGCGCTAACGCTCGCCAATGCCGAATGTTTCACCCGCTGTCTGGCGCAACCGGCGGATCATACCGCGCCTCCGTGCCACTCGCACAGCAAAGCGCAGTTGGAAACGCCGCAGCAACATGACGCGCAGCCGTCGGCTAGCTTCACGCTGGCGCCCGCGATATCGGTGGCGGCCATTCCAGTGATCTGGCAGGGTGAGCGGTTGCCGGCGTCACCCGATGATCGGCCGCAGCTGAACTACGATACCGGTCCCCTCCCTCTTCGAATCTAATTCCCCGGCCGCAGCCGTTTCACTGGTGACGTTCGAATGAAGGGGAAGAAGTGTGTTTCGAATTCTCATATTTACTCTATTTTTTTTGCGCGTGGCCACCGCGCAGGACGACTTGATGAACCTGGCCTCGGGTACCAGCGAGAATCCGGAATCCGGATCGCTCCCGATGATGATGGCGAGCCATTCCGGGTGGGATTTCATGTTCATGGGCCAGGCTTACGTGCTGGACACCCAGGAAACTGGTTCGCGCGGCGCGGACAAGTTCTACTCGCCGAATTGGGGGATGTTCGCCGCGGGGCATCCGCTCGCAGGCGGCAGCGTTCAATTCGATTTGATGCTGAGCCTGGACCCGGCAACCATCACAAATCGCAGCTACCCGGAGTTGTTTCAAACAGGCGAGACGGCTTATGGCAAGCCGCTAGTGGACGCCCAGCATCCGCATAATTTCATCATGGGTTTGGGCGTGCACTATACGCACCCCCTCAGCGAACATGCCACGTTGGAGCTCTATTTCGCCCCCGTGGGCGATCCGGCGCTCGGCCCGGTGGCGTTTCCGCATCGTGCTTCGGCCGCGGAGATACCTCAAGCCCCGCTCTCGCACCATTGGCAGGATTCCACGCACATCGCCGACGAAGTGGTGACGGCGGGGATCAAGTACAAGAAGGTGCGTCTGGAAGGCAGCGGGTTTTATGGCTCCGAGCCCGGAGAAAACCGCTGGATCATCCAAGACGGGCCGATCAATTCGTGGGCCACGCGCCTGTCGTACTCTCCCACCAACAATTGGTCGGCGCAAGTGTCGGCCGGACGATTGACCAAGCCCGAACGGCAGGAGCCTGGCGACGTGGTGCGCGCAACCGCTTCCATCGAATATACGCGCCCCATACAGGGGTCGGACTGGGCGACGAGCGCGATCTGGGGCCGCAATCACGACACCTTTACGCGGCACGATCTGAATTCGTATCTGCTCGAAAGCGTCGCGCCATGGCGGAAGAAAAACTTCTTCACCGGCCGGATCGAGCTGGTGGATAAAGACGAGCTGTTCGGCGACCAGCCGGATCTGGAAGCGCAACTCGACCGCACGGCCGGAAGCACGTTTCGCATCGGCGCTTACACGGTGGGTTACACTCGCGACATCGGGACGTTTGACAAGATCGAGACCGGCATCGGCGCGAATTTCAGCACCTATTCGCTGCCGGATGCCATCAAACCGTATTATGGGAATCGTCCCGTTGCGGTCGACTTTTTCCTGCGTCTGCGGCTGCGGCCCTGACGGGCGATGGCTCTGATGCTCCCGATAATTCAATCCACGAAAGCGCGCGATCCGGTGTGCGGGATGCTAGTCGATCCCGAGCACGCAGCGGGATTGGTCGAGCATCAAGGCCAGACCTATCGCTTCTGCTCGAAGGGTTGCGCCGCGAAGTTTCAGGCGGACCCGGAAAAGTATTTGCATCCGCAGTCTGTAGCCGAGCCCACGACCATAGCGCCGCCGGCCGGCGTCGAATACACCTGCCCGATGCATCCCGAGATCCGGCAGATCGGGCCGGGGGCGTGCCCCAAGTGCGGAATGGCGCTGGAGCCCGTAAGTTTCAGCGCTGCAACCACCGACGAGGTCAATCCGGAGTACACCTCGATGGCGCGGCGTTTCTGGTGGAGCGTTCCACCGTCGGCGGCGTTGCTCGCGCTCATGTTCTTTGGCTTTCACCAGCCGTGGATCGAATGCGCACTCGCGAGTCCCGTGGTGCTGTGGGCCGGTTGGCCGATCTTTGAGCGCGCCTGGGCGTCGGTGGTGAATCGCAGCCTGAACATGTTTACGCTGATCGGCGCGGGGTCGGGCGCGGCCTATGTTTATAGCTTGTTCGCGCTGGTGCTCGGCGGCCACGGCCGGATCGGACTCTATTTTGAGCCGGCGGCGGTGATCGTCTCTCTCGTCCTGCTCGGGCAAGTGTTGGAACTGCGCGCGCGAAGCCAGACCAGTAGCGCGATCAGAGCTCTGCTCGGTCTGGCTCCCAAGACCGCGCGAGTGATCCGGCCTGGCGATGTCGAAGAAGATGTCGCGCTCGATCGCGTACATGTTGGCGACCTGCTGCGTGTGCGGCCAGGCGAACGCGTTCCGGTGGACGGCGTGGTGATCGAAGGCTCGAGTTCCGTGGACGAATCCATGATCACCGGAGAGCCGATCCCTTCGGAAAAATCCGCTGGCGCGCGAGTGACCGGCGGCACCATCAACGGTACAGGTGCTTTCGCGATGCAGGCCGAGCGCGTGGGCGCCGAGACCATGCTGGCGCGCATCGTCCAAATGGTGAGCGACGCGCAGCGATCGCGCGCGCCCATTCAGCGCCTCGCGGACCGCGTATCGGCTGTGTTCGTGCCGGCTGTGATCGCGGTGGCGATCGTGACGTTCGCGATCTGGGCTATCTTTGGGCCGGAGCCGCGCCTCGCTTACGCGCTGGTGAACGCGGTAGCGGTTTTGATCATCGCATGTCCCTGCGCACTGGGATTAGCCACGCCGATGTCGATCATGGTTGGGACCGGCCGCGGCGCACGGGCCGGCGTGCTGATCCGCAACGCCGAGGCGCTCGAACGCCTGGAAAAGGTCGACACGCTGGTGGTGGATAAAACCGGAACACTCACCGAGGGCAAGCCCAAGCTGGTCGCGGCAACAAACGACGAGGTCCTGCGACTCGCGGCCAGCGTTGAAAAACTCAGCGAGCATCCGTTGGCCTCGGCGATTGTCGCGGGCGCCGCTGAGCGAAATCTGGTTCTTGGAAAAGCCGAGAACTTTCAATCCGAAACCGGGCGCGGCGTAGGAGCTGTCATCGACGGTCGCTTGATCTTCGTCGGACGCGCGGACAGTGGCGATGGCCAGTCCGGACAAACCGTGGTCGGCGTCTCGATCGACGGACAGCTCGCCGGCACACTCGCACTGGCCGATCCGGTAAAGCTCACCGCGCGCGACGCCATCGCACAGTTGCACCGCGATGGGCTCAGAATCGTCATGCTTACCGGCGACAATCGATCGGCCGCGGAGGTAGTGGCGCATACGCTCGGCATCGATGAAGTGCACGCGCAAGTGCTGCCCGACGGCAAGGCGGACGTGATCGCGAAATTGCAATCACAAGGCCGCGTGGTGGCGATGGCGGGCGACGGAATCAACGATGCTCCTGCTCTGGCGCGCGCCGACGTCGGAATCGCGATGGGTTCGGGCACCGACATCGCCATGGAGAGCGCGGCCATTACACTGGTAAAAGGAGATTTGCGCGGGATCGTTCGCGCCCGCGCGCTGAGCAAAGCTACTATGCGCAATATCCGGCAGAACCTGTTTTTTGCCTTCGTCTATAACGTGATTGGTGTTCCACTCGCGGCCGGCGTTCTGTATCCATTCTTTGGATTGCTCTTGAGCCCCGTGATCGCGAGCGCCGCCATGACATTCAGTTCGGTTTCCGTGATCGCCAACGCGCTGCGGCTGAGAAAGCTCGCGCTGTGATCGATCTGCACAGCCATACCAACGAATCCGACGGAACCTTCACTCCTTATGAGCTGGTGGAGTTGGCGGTGGAGCGCGGCGTGGAAGCGCTCGCCATTTCCGATCACGACACCTTCGCCGGATATGACCAGGCCCTGCCCGAAGCTCACGAGCGCGGCTTGGATCTGGTTTGCGGAATCGAGCTGAGCACGCGCGTTCCCGGCACGAAAGAATACACCGCGCACCTGCTCGGATATTTTCTGCGCCAGCCTCCGCCCGAGGATTTCCGCGCGTGGCTGGACGAGTTGCTGGCCGGGCGTCGCGATCGCAATCAACGGCTGGTGGTGAGTTTGCGCAAGAAGGGCGTGGAGATCGAGCTGGGCGAAGTGGAGCGCCTGGGCCGCACGTTGACGGGGCGTCCGCACTTTGCGCGGGTCCTGATCGACAAGGGCTACGTGAAAAGTTTCGATGAAGCGTTTCGCCGCTATCTGGGCGAATCGGCGCCTACGTATGTGGAGCGCTACGCGCCTTTCGTCGCAGCGGCTATCGAGCGCGTTCTCGTAGCCGGTGGGCTGCCGGTGTTGGCGCATCCGATCCGGCTCGGCCTGCGGGATCCGAAAGCCGAGGAAAATTTCATTCGCGAATTGCGGGACGCGGGACTGCGCGGCATCGAGGTCTTTCATTCCGATCATCGTCCGGCGGACATGGAGCGCTACGCCGCGCTGGCGCGCAAGTACAATCTTCTGGTGACCGGCGGGTCCGACTTTCATGGCGACGTCAAGCCGCAGATCTCGCTCGGGACCGGTCATAACGGCAATTTGAATATTCCGATGGCCGTGTTGAACGATTTGCGCCGGGCCGCATGAACAAGACGTTCGACGCGGTGGTGATTGGCGCGGGCGTGTTCGGCGCCTGGACCGCATTACATCTGCGGCGCTCCGGTCGGACCGTGGCGCTGGTGGATATTTATGGCGCGGGCAACAGCCGATCGAGCTCGGGCGGAGAATCGCGCATCCTGCGCATGGGCTATGGGGCGGATGAAATCTACACGCGCTGGGCCATGCGGTCGCGCGAGCTGTGGCTCAAGTTGTTCGAACAAATCGGGCGGCCCGAGCTTTTTCAAAACACCGGCGTGCTGTGGACGCCTCATCCCGGCGATCCGCGCGCGGCGAGCATCGAGAAGGCATTCGAGAACTGCGGCGTGCCGTTCCAACGGTTGGCGCCGGCGGAACTCGCACCGGCCTTTCCGCAATTGCGATTTCGCGACGAACGCATGGGCCTCTATGAAACGCAGGCCGGCGTGATTTTTGCGCGTCGCGCGGTGCAGGCGGTGGTGGCGCAAGCGGTTCGCGAAGGGGTTGAGTATTCCAACAACGCGGCCGGCGCGCGCGATCATGCGGGCGTCATCGTCTACGCGTGCGGGCCTTGGTTGCCGAAGATCTTCCCTGAAGTATTGGGTGGCCGAATTCGAGTCACGCGTCAGGAAGCGTTTTTCTTTGGACCACCCGCCGGCGATCCGAGCTTCGCGCCGCCTCTGATGCCGGCCTGGACCGACATCACGGACGAGCACGGGGCGTACACGATTCCCGATCTCGAAAACCGCGGCTTGAAGCTGGCGTTCGACCGGCATGGCGACGAATTCGATCCCGACTCGGGCGATCGTGCGGTACGCGGATTGGCAGAGGCGCGCGCATTCCTGGCCGAGCGATTCCCCGCCCTGGCCGCGGCGCCGCTGGTGGAAAGCCGCGTGTGCCAATACGAAAATACGTCGAACGGCGATTTCCTGATCGACCGTCATCCGGATTTGGACAACGTGTGGCTGGTCGGCGGCGGCTCCGGCCACGGATTCAAGCACGGCCCAGCGGTGGGCGAACACGTCTGCGCGCGCATCGACGGGCGGGTGGCGGCCGAGCCCCGATTTTCGCTCGGGACGAAGGCGCGGGAGTATCAGCGCTCCGTGTTTTAGGCGGAACCGCCCGGATCGACCGTTGCGCTATGATGAAGTCGGACCACCATTTTGCGGTGGGAGGGACTACCATTCACGATAACGAGCCCAAACCCGGCCAAAGGACGCCCATGGAAAAGCTGGCGCAAAATATCCAGGAAGCTTTTCTAAACAATGCGCGCAAGGATAAGACCTTCCTGACCATCTATTTGATGAGCGGCGTGAAACTTTCCGGCCGCATCAAGAGTTTCGACAAGTATTCGGTCGTGCTCGAGACCAACAATCAGGAGCAGCTAATTTTTAAGCACGCCATCTCAACCGTCGTGGTCTCCAAACCGTTCCATGCCTCGACCGGCGGGCATTCCTCCGGAGCCGCTGCGCCCGCGGGAAGCACGCCCGGTGCCCACGCCCCGCATCCGGAACCCGTAGAGGATTAAACACCCCGCTTGGCGGTTGCAAACGAAGAACGCGCGATTCTGGTCGGGCTGGACTTGAAATCCCGCTCGCACCGAGGCATTAACCAAAGAGGCCCGGCGAGCCCCAATGCCAACGACGTCGAAGAATCCCTCGACGAGCTCAAGTCGCTGGCTGACACCGCCGGCGCACACGTAGAAGAAACCATCGTTCAATCCCGCCAAGCACCCGATTCGGCCACGCTCATCGGCTCGGGCAAACTCGAAGAACTGCGCCGCCTGGTAAATTTCCACGACGCCGACATGGTCTTGTTCGACGCCGAGCTCACTCCCACCCAGCTACGCAATCTGGAGCGCGCCCTCGATTGCAAGATTCTGGATCGCACGCAGTTGATCCTCGACATTTTCGCGCGCCGCGCCCGCACGCGCGAAGGCCAGTTGCAGGTGGAGCTCGCGCAATTGAATTATCTACTGCCGCGCTTGGCCGGACGGGGCATCGAGATGTCGCGTCTGGGCGGCGGCATCGGCACACGAGGCCCTGGCGAAACGCAGCTCGAAACCGACCGCCGGGGGATTTACCGCCGCATCAAGAAGCTCAACGATCAGCTCGAAAGCGTGCGCGGCGGACGGGGGACGCAGCGGCGCCAGCGGCAATCGGTTCCGCTCGCCACCATCGCATTGGTCGGCTACACGAACGCCGGAAAATCCACGCTGTTCAATCGGCTCACCGGCGCCGAGGTGATGGCCGATGCGCGCATGTTTGCGACGCTCGATCCCACGGTTCGGCACCTCACGCTACCGTCGCGCCGCAAGGTGTTGGCGAGCGATACGGTGGGGTTCATCCGGAATCTTCCCACCACCCTCGTGAAGGCTTTCCGCGCCACGCTCGAAGAGGTCACTGAGGCCGCTTTGCTGCTGCACGTGGTGGATGCCTCCTCGCCCAGCGCGCCGCAGCACACCGCGCATGTGTTCGAAGTGCTGGCCGATATCGGAGCCGATCAGACGCAGCAAATTCTGGTGCTGAATAAAATGGATCAAATCGATCACGCCTCGGGCGATGTCGAGAGTCTCACGCAAAGAATCATGGGCGAAGTGAAAGCCGGCGCTCGCACCCAGGCGGTTCCAGTTTCAGCCTACACCGGCGCTGGTTTCGACGCGCTGCTCGAAGCCATCGACCAGGCGTTGCCGCTCGATCCCATCTCCCGCCAGCGGTTTCTGATCCCCGCCGGCGAAGGTTCGCTCATTCACTTGCTCCACGAACGCGCCAAGGTGCTCTCCAGCCAGTATCGCGGCGAGGTCTGCGAGATCGACGCCGAGGTCCCCGAGTCCGTCAAGCGGCGCCTCTCCAGCTACCTTGCCGAGTGATATTCTTGTCAACAGGATTCCAGATCTTGGAAGACGCGCCTCTATGAATCTGCCGAATACGCTCACGATTCTCCGCATCTTCTTCGTCCCATTTCTGGTGGCCGTACTGGTAGAGCAGAATCTGCGGATCGAGTGGCGCGGCGAGGTTCTGGTGAGCAACGCTTTCCTGGCACTGGGAATCTTCCTGATCGCCGCCGCTACCGATCTGCTGGACGGCTATCTAGCGCGGCGCTGGAAGCAGATCACCACCGTCGGCACGCTGCTCGATCCCATCGCCGACAAGCTCCTGATATCGGCCGCGCTCATTTCGCTCGTTCAGATCCGGCGAGTTCCGGCGTGGATGGTGGTCCTGATCATCGGGCGCGAGTTCGCGGTTTCCGGCCTCCGCAGCATCGCGGCCGCCGAAGGCTATACCATCCAAGCCAGCGACCTCGGCAAGACCAAGATGATTTTCCAAGTAGCCGCCATTGGCATGATCCTGGTGAGCATCCGCTGGGAAGCGCTCAGCGGATTCGCGATGCTCTGGATGTGGGGCGTAGTGATCTTCGGCATCGCGTCGGCCGTCGAATACTTCCGCAAGTTCTGGCGCAAGGTGGACGATTCCATCAAGCATCGCCGCCGCCAGCAACTATTGCGCATCGAGAGGCAGCGCAAGCGCATGTTGCGCACGCAACAAGCCGACACCGAGAAGATGGGCCAAGCGCAGTAGTGCGCTAGTCGCTCTCTTTGGGCTGCGCGACAATCTCGAAATTGTCGGGCGTAAATAGCACCACCAATACTTGACCGCGAGCGCCCAGCGGCCCCAGCAGCTTCCCATTCAACCGGACTTCAATGCCGGCCGCGTTTCCAACGCGCATCTTGGCGAACTGCTTGCCGCCCACGCTCTTGCTCTGATTGGCCTGCAGGATGCCGGAAAAAACCGGCTTTCCGTCGGATGACACCGACAACCAGGTGGCTTCGCGCGCCATGAGATCGAGCATTACTTTGTAGCCCGGCGGCGCGGGTGCCGCCTCTGATGCAATCGTCTCGACGCGCTCTTCGGAGCGAACCACGGGAGGAGCCGGAGGTTGTGCAGCCGGCGTCAACGGCGGCGCTGCTTTCGCCGAACTGGCCTGAGCGATTTTTGCCTTCGCAATCGATCGCACATGATCGATCGCCGCATGCACGCTGAAGTCTGATCTCCAATTGCGCCACAGCGTGTAGACTCCCGAGCACGCGACCACCACTAAAACCAGAGTGGCCAACGATGCGTACGTGCGGCGTGAATGAAAGCGCGGGGCGTATGTCAACGGCGCGACATTGCGAGCCACCACGCTCTCGTATCCAGGTAATGGCAGAGGGGCATCTGCGCTTAGCACGCGATCGACTTCAGCATCGATCTCCCGCGTGTCTAACGACAAAGCTCTGGCGTACTGATCGACGAAGCTTCGGTAAAAGAAGCCGCTCGGCAGACTGTTGCGATCATCGGACTCGATCGCTTCCAGGTACTTGACGTTGATTTTTGTCCGCGCTGCCAACGTGCAGAGATCGACTCCCTGTGCCACGCGCGCGCGTTTGAGTGTTTCACCCACAGAAAACATATAAGTTGCCTGCTAGCTTACGGTTATAATACTACAGTCGGTGCGAACATACCGCCTCGGGGCTATTTCGGTAGTAGTGGTGAACTGGAATCGTCTCCATCTTTTGAGATCATGCTTGCAATCACTTAAGCCTCAGCAGGTGAACCAGCCGTTTGAAGTGGTGGTTGTAGACAACGGTTCCGACGACGGTTCGCCCGAGATGGTGGTAAGTGAGTGGCAGGACAATCCCCTATTCCACGTGAAACTTATCCGGAATAGTGAGAACCGCGGGTTCTGTGGGGCAAATAACCAAGGGTTTGCGGCATCCGACACCGAATTCGTCGCGTTGCTCAATAACGATGCAGAGGCCGACCCGGGCTGGTTGCGGGCATTGGCAAGCGCTTTCGACGATCGCCCGGACGTTGGCATGGCCGCATCGAAAATTCTGGTGCATGAGGATCCGCGGCGCATCGACAAAGTCGGACACCTGATTTATCCCGACGGCCAGAATCGCGGGCGAGGCACAGGCGAGTTGGATGAAGGCCAATATGATCGCGTCGAAGAAGTGTTGTGGCCCGATGGATGCGCGGCCATGTATCGGCGCGCGATGCTCGACGAGATTGGCGGCTTCGACGAAGATTTTTTCGCGTATGGCGATGACGCGGAGCTGGGATTGCGCGCGAGAATCGCGGGATGGAAATGCCTGTATATTCCGAGAGCGGTGGTGCGGCATCATCGCGGCACGACCTTGGGATTGCGATCGTCGCGGCGGCTGGAGCTGATCGAACGAAATCGCGTATTGCTGGCGGCGAAGCTGTTTCCGTGGAGCTTGCTGTGGTTGAACGGCGTGTACTACGCGATGCGATTGGGCGCGGGCGCGTGGGCCGCGCTGATGGGGCACGGAGAAGTCGGGAAATTTCCGGGATGGCGCGGGAAAATGCAAGCCGCGCTGGCGATCCTGAAGGGCGATTGGGAAGCGGCTCTGCTCCTGCCGCGCATGCTCGGGAAACGCCGCGATGTGGAACGCATTCGAAAGCTGTCGCCGCGCGAGGTGCGAAAACTCATCCTGGAACACCGGATTCCGCTGAAGCAGCTTACGCGGCAGGCCATCTGATCCATGCAGCGGATCTATGTAATCGCGACGGGCGGCACCATCGAAAAAGTCTATTCCGAGCAGACCGGCAGCGTGCAGAATCTCGACAGCAAGATCGATCGCTACTTCCCAATGCTGCGGCTGCCCGACGCGGCGATCGACGTCACGCGCTTGATGAACAAAGACAGCCTGGAGATGACGGACGCCGATCGCGAGCGGGTGCTCGGCGTGGTGCGGGAAAAGCTGGCCGAAGAGCCGGCGCCCGTAGTGATCACCCATGGCACCGACACTATGGTCGACACGGGACTCCTGTTACAGCGGGGCCTGGCTGGAACGTTGCAATATCCGATCGTGCTCACCGGAGCGATGACGCCGCTGGGATTCGAAGGCAGCGATGGATTGCAGAATCTGACCGAGAGCCTGTTTGCGGCGCGCGTCCTCGCACCCGGCGTTTACGTGGTGATCCACAACCAGGTGTTTCCGGTGGATCGAGTGCGCAAAGATCGAGAGCTGGCGCGGTTTGTGTGGAAATAGCAGCGGCGCGTCGGTGTGTCCTAATTGCCTTTCTGTCTGTCCGTTGCTGTCTCGGTTCTGGGTTCATGTGAATGAGGTAGGTCACCTTGGTTCCAAAGTTCTCCCCGCATTCAAGGATTGCACTGAAAACCTGTCTGACAACGACCGCGTTATCGATTTTATTGAAGTGTCGAAAGATGCCTTCTACCGGCAAGGTCAACACACCATCCTTAAATCGCTTCGCTACGTCGCCAACCATGCGAATTGGCACATCTACAACGTGGGGCGTTTCTGACGGGAGAAACGATCCCTCGCCGGTGAAGTGCGCCGTGTATCCTTGTCCCGTCTCGCCGCATTTTACGAATCCATCTTTGAGCTTGATGGGAAACTCAGTAGGGTTGAAAAGGTCGACTTTCACCAACAACGTACCCGTGAAAGGAGGCTGTGGGCCAGGAGAATATTGTTTACCCTCTTGTGCCTAGGCGGCCTCTTCCTTGCTCTTGGCCCGTTCGTGGGTCTCAACGATTAATGGGGAACTCTGCGTTCCTACCTGTGCGTATTGGGCGTTGTCTCCTGCGAGGTAGGTTCGCTGTTTTGGTTGCGGCTAGGATTTGTCCCCATACGTGGGGTCTGCCCAAACGCTGGCTGCCAACAAAATGCAAGCCACGCCCACAGAGCAACCACTAGCACCTTCTGCATGAAGGAAATGTATCACAAGATTATTCGCTGTTTCTCGCTGAAATATGAGCGTTCGATACTCGACTCAGACGCGAGCAGGAATAGCGGCCCGTCAAATTAGCCGGTGAGCTTCTTGATAATGTGCTTGGCGAGAAACTCATTCACTTCTTTATGGCGAGGCACCGGCTGCGACATTCCGGTTTTCGGATTCGTATAACCAATCGTGTTTCCCGCCATGCCGGGCAAGCGTACAGCCTGCTTTTTCAATCTGGCGGATCAGATCGGTCCGCTTCATCCAACGGTCAGTTCGGCGACTCTGCGAATACCCGGGATCTTGTTACTAGTGAGATCCCGATAAAGATCACGAAGGTTGTCCTCGAGTTCTTCCAACGTTTCGCCCTGCGTCAGGTAGTCCGGAAACTGTTCAAAGTAGCCGAGCCACATGCTGCCGTTTTGCCAGTGGACGAACCGCGCCGTGTTCATAGAACTATTTTACCGCCAGAGAAGCTGGCGAGGTTTGTGTGGAAGTAGTCTTCCCCCACACTTGCGATCGGATCAGGCCGAATCTGCGCTCCCTGTAATCGATTTCGGCGAATCCGTAATCCGCCAAGGTATCCCGATACGGCGGAAGCGCCGATGTGCGCAATCCAGTGGTGGCCGCAAAGAACGCATACATCACACGCAGCCATAGGCGCGCATATAGTTGCCGAAATACACCGGCAGGCGCGTGGAATTCGCTGATCAGCCATACCGAGCCTGGCGCGAGAACGACGTTGACTTTGGCGATCACGGCCTCGCTCTCGCAACCATCGAGTACATCAAGAAAGAAATGACTCACCACGAGATCAAACTCCTCCGCCGGCAGAACGCTCCAATCGCCATGCAGGAATCGAACACGTGAAAAATCACTTTTCGGCACTCGCCCCCGCGCCAGGTCGATCATTCGCGCACTGCTGTCGATCACCGTAACGCTCGCGTACCGATTGTATTCGAGCAGCCGCGCCAGGAACCGGCCGTCGCCTTCGCCAAGAATCAACACGCGGCGAGCGTCGGCGGCGCACGCAAGGAAATCGAATCGGGCGTCTTCGAGCGCATGTCCGAAAGCCGCGTATTCAAGCCATCGGTACACACGCGCGATCCGGTCGGCGTTCATCGAAGGAACAAGAACAGCATCGGGCTAAGCAGCACGCCGTCTACCAGCGCTCGCCGCGCTTCAATCGACAGCCGCCGGCCAATCCCATACAACAGCGCGCATGCCGCAGCGCTCAGAGCAATGGATTCGTACCAGGCGTTGCGTCCCAGCAGGATGCAAACGATCACCGCCGTGGGAACCCAAATCAGGTACGTGCGCGCGAGCCAGCGCGTCAGCGGATGAAGAGAGGGACTCAGTTCTCGCGTTTCCCAAGCCTCAATCGCGATCATGTTCGCGAGACATAAGACGAAAAACGCCGCCGCTGCCCACGCTAGTTGCGGGCATGGAAGCGCGGCCCAAGCCGCGACGAACGTTCCACCCGTGAACAGCAGCGCCGCCGCGATTTCCTTGGGCACCGCGACGCGCTTGCCCGCGAAATGAATCACCGCAAGATAAAGCAGAACGCCAGCCAGCGGGATCAGTCCGTCGCGCAGGATCGCCGGGCGCAGCCACAGCACCGCGATCGCGGCGTCGGATCCCGCGACCAACGCCAATAACGCCGTCATGAGATTCGAATGCCGACGATAGTAACGATGCCGCGCAGGCTCAGGCAGCGCTGGCGGCTTGCGCGCGTCTAGCAGCCGGTCCGCGAGATAAATCGCCCACACCGTCAGAAACAGCACCAGCCTTCCGGCCGGCCGCAGCGGTGTCGAAAAGCGATAAGCCAGGAATCCCTGCCAAAGCACTGCGACGATCGGCGCATCCAGGCTCAACAGATTCGGCCACAGCCAGAACGGCTCGGAGTCTGCGTCGCGGTCCATAACGTTATCATCACAACATATGGACCTCAAAAACTACACGACATTAGGACGTACCGGGCTGCGCGTCAGTCCGCTGTGCCTGGGCGCCATGACTTTTGGAACGCAATGGGGCTGGGGCGCCGACGAAGCCGCTTCAAAAACCATCTTCGACCGCTACGTCGACGCGGGAGGAAATTTTGTCGACACCGCCGACGGCTATCAGCTCGGCCAAAGCGAACAGTTGTGCGGAAAGTTCATCAACGAGCGCAAGCTGCGCGATCAGATCGTGCTCGCCACCAAGTTCACCTTCAACGGCTCGCCCGGCAATCCGAATTCCGGCGGCAACGGACGCAAGAACATTTACCGCGCGCTCGATGCATCGCTGCGCAGGCTCGCGACCGACTTCATCGATCTCTACTGGCTGCACGCCTGGGACACTGTCACGCCGGTCGAAGAAGTGGTCAACACGCTGACCGACCTGGTGCGCGCCGGCAAGATTCGCCACTACGGTTTCTCCGATACGCCCGCCTGGTATGTGGCGCGCGCACACACGCTAGCCGAGCAGCAGGGTAAGGAAGGCGTCGCGGCGCTGCAACTGGAATACTCGCTGATCGAGCGCAACATCGAACGCGAGCACATCCCGGCGGCACAGGAACTCGGGATCGCCATTTGTCCGTGGAGTCCGCTAGGCGGCGGCTTCCTCACGGGCAAATACAAACGCGCGGGCGATACCGGAACGGGCGACGGACGCCTGACGAAGGGAAGCCCATTCAACAAATTCACCGAGAGCAACTGGCGGATGCTGGAGGTGCTGCTGGATGTCAGCAAGCAGATCGGAAGATCGCCGGCGCAAGTTGCGCTGCAGTGGGTGGCCACGCAGCCCGGCATCACGTCCACGATTCTCGGCGCAAGCAGCCTGGCCCAACTGAATGACAATCTCGCTTCGCTCGAATTCACCATCCCAGCCGAGCTTCGGAAACGTTTGGATGACGCGAGCGCGCTCGAACCGGCGCACCCCTACGTATTCTTCAGCGGCATGATCCAGGGGATGATTCACGGTGGCGTCGAAGTGAAGGCTTGGAAGGCGGCCTCGGGCCATTAGGTCACTCGGCGCGGAGCGCGATAGCGGGGTCCACCTTGGCAGCCCGCAACGCAGGAACCAGACTCGCCGTGACGGCTACCAACAGAATGACTACAGCCGTGCTTCCCAATGTGACGGGATCGGCCGGGCTGACGCCGAATAGAAAACGCGCAATCAGCCGGCTTCCCGCCAGACTGATACCCACGCCAATTGCGAGTCCGATCGCCGCCAGCCCGACCGCATGAAAAACCACCAGGCTCAAAATGCTGCTGGGTTGGGCGCCCAACGCTACTCGCACGCCCAGTTCGATGGTCCGCTGCGATACCGAGTAAGCCACTACGCCGTACAGCCCGAGCGCGGCAAGCACCAGAGCGAGCCCGGCAAACATTCCGATCAGAAACGTGCGAAACCGGGGCTGGGCCACCGAGCCGTACACCAGATCCTGCATGGTGTGGACGTTGAACACCGGCAGGCTGGGATCGAGCGCGAGAACCTGCTGCCGCACTGACGATGTGATGGCGGCTGGTTCGAAACTGGTCCGGATCGCCAGTGCCGAGGTCCCCTCGGCGAGACTCATCGCCTCCGGTGGAATCTGCAGGTAGTGATAATACGTTTCCGGATCGTTGCCCACATCCAATCCAACGTGCTTTACGTCGCCAACCACGCCGATAATTGTGGACCATTGATTCTCGTCTAATCCGGAAAGAATGCGCTTGCCGATGGGGTCTTCGCCCGGCCAGTAGCGCCGCGCAGCGGTTTCATTGATGATTGCGACCTTGGGCGTCTGCTGGTTATCGCGGTCGTCGAAGAACCGGCCGCGCAGCAACGGAATGCCGAGCGCTTTGAAGTATCCGCTGCTGGCTGTTCGATAATAGGCGCGGGGTTGATCCACGTCGCGCACGTGCGGACGTCCTTCGATCTGGAAGTTGAGTCCCATGTCGTGCCCGCTCAAGGGTAGAAACCGGCAAACTCCATAGGCCTGCACTCCCGGCAGCCCTCCGATGCGGCGGAGTAACTGATCGTAGAATAATCCAACCTTTAGGCCGGAATAACGGGCCGGCGGAAGAGAAACCTGCATCGTAAGCACGTGATCGGTTTGAAAACCGGGGCTCACTTCCTGCAGGCGGACCAGGCTGCGAATCAGCAATCCGGCGCCGATCAGCAACGCCGCGCTGGATGCCACCTCGCACACCATCAGGATGTCGCGCAGCCGGGTACGAGTGCGTCCGCCCGTTCCGCCGCGGCCTCCGCTGCGCAGCACCAGATTCAAGTTAGATCGCGCGCTCGACAACGCCGGCATTAGCCCGAAGGCAAGGCCAGTGATGATCGACACGCCTAACGTGAATGCGAGAACCCGCCAATCGAGCGATGCTTCTCCAGACTGCGCGAAACCCGCCGGCGCCTGCTTCGCCAGAATCCAGGTTCCCCAGTAAGCGATCAGGAGCCCGAAGAGTCCGGCGATCACGGCCAGAAGAACGCTTTCGGTCAGAAGCTGGCGCACCAAACGCCCGGGATTCGCGCCCAGCGCCGTCCGGACTGCGATCTCCTTCTCGCGAGCACTTGATCGAGCCAGCAGCAGATGGGCGACGTTGACGCAGGCGATCAGCAGCACCGCCAGCACAGCGGCCATCAGAATCCACAACGTCGGGCGAACATCTCCGATCAGTTGCTCCCGCAACGGCACCAGATCCACGCTGAAGCCCGCATTCGAATCCGGGTAATCGCGCGCCAGCCGGTCCGCGATGATCCGCAGCTCGCTCTGTGCCCGGTCTCGCGAAATCCCCGGCTTCAACCGCGCGAGCACTTGCAGCAGATGGAGCCCCCGATTCGCTGGCAGAAAATCCTTCGGTTCGGGCGTGTATGGAATCCAGAGTTCGGACTGGCTTCCCGGCAGCAGGAACTCGGGCGGAGCCACGCCGACGATGGTAAACGAGCCCTCATCGAGCAAAACCTTGCGGCCCAGGATTTTGGGATCCCGGCCAAAGCGCCGTTCCCATAGCCCCGCGCTCAAAATAGCGACGTGGTTCTTGTCCGGCTGGTCCTCATCGGGGGCGAACGCGCGCCCCAGTGCCGGATTCATTCCCAGAATCTCGAAGAGCTGAGGGGAAACGGAGGCCGTCTCAACGCGCTCGGGCAGCTCGCCGACCGTCAGCGCCGAGGATTGAAAGCTCATCGCCGCCATCTGAGCGAGTACTTGATTCTCGGTTTGAAACTCTCGGTAGTCGGCCGCCGATAGCCGCCATAGCCCGACGGCTTTGGATACGTTGTTCTCCCAAAGAAAGACCAGGGAGTCGGAATCTTTGTAAGGCAGCCGATGAAACAGGACGGCGTTCGTGACGCTGAAGATCGCCGCGTTGGCGCCGATCCCCAAGCTCAGAACCGCGATGGCCACGGCCGTCGAGCCCGGACTGTTGAGGAAAGTACGGAGGGCGTACCGCAGATCTTGGGTTAGTGCACTCATCACCCGGCAGTCTGCATTGTACCCTCACCGGCATGGCGCCGGTCGAGAGGGAAGCCTAAAACACGAACCGCAGCCAGGAAGTTTCCCGCTGCGGCTATTTTCTTTCTTTGACTATCCGCCGCGTGGCGCCGGTTGACGTCACGCGGCGGCGGCAATGACTAGGTTCCCCAGATCGCCATACCCGCTTTGATTTTCGTCTTGGTCCTCATTGGCTTATGCCTCCTTAGCTTTTTGTACTTATTCTTACTTCGAACGCCTTAGAAGAGTGCAACTGGGATGCCAACGGTACCATAACTCAAAAACCGCACGTACTAAGCAGGCGGAAGTAATTGGATACAAGCCATTAACTGGTGAAAGAGGCAGGTCTGCGCCAAGTCGGCGCTAAGGTTTCCAGGCCTCAAACCCTATCTACTCAGATAGTCACCCTATCCAGACAGATAGGGTGTTCGCCTTAGGGAGCGCCAGCGGCTTTACTACAAATGCAAACGGACCGCAGGATCCGGATTGCCCGGTTGCCTCACGGTCCGCTTATTCGGTTCGATCGCAGCGCGGCTTCCAAAATCTGCCGCGCGCCAATTGTGTTAGTTCTTGGTTCCCCAGATCGCCATGCCCGCTTTGATGTTCGTCTTGGTTTTCATTGGTCCGTTCTCCCTTGGTTTTTTTTGTACTTATTGCTGTTTTTACTGAACGCACTTCAAGAATGCAACTCGGATGCCAACGGTACCACAACTCAAAAACCCGGCGTACTAAGTGAGTGCAAGTAACTGTAGCCGTGGGAGTAACTGGAATAGCCGGCTTCTCGCTCGGCGGCGCGATTCTAAGGTGCCGGGTTCGAAGAGCTATCTACTCGGATAGACACCCTATCCAGGAAGATAGGGCATTCGCCTTATGTAGACCTCGTTCAGCCCGTCACCGCTCTGCCAGTTTCCCCGGCTAGTTCAAAAACGCTTTATTTCTGTCTGGTATCCGATATACTTACGCGTGAGATGCCGGACATTGCCGCCGAGCTGGACGCCGTCACGGGCCCACTGAAGGGAACGAGCATCCCGCTTTCGGAAGCTGAGGTCACGGTCGGGCGCGAGCCATCGAATGGTATTTCGCTACTGGACGTCGGCGTCTCTCGCCGTCATTGCATCATTGTCCGCAGCGGGAACCAATTCAAGATTCAAGACCTGAATAGTCGTAACGGTACCTTCGTGAATGGCGTTCCAGTGACCGAGCGCGTGCTCGCGTCGGGCGACGAGATCAAGATCGGGGGCTCGCTTTTCGTATTTGTGGTGCCGGAAACAGAGCGCGCCAAGAGCGTTTCTACATCGGTTGAGTTCAACAAGTCCGATGAGGCGGGAGGCGGCGGGTCCACCATCATCCTGCGAAAAAAAGATGCCCGCTACCTGCAGCACGACGCTCTGCAGCCCAGCAGCCGGACGCTTTCCGATTTGAACGCCCTGCTCCGCATCAGCAAGGCCGTGGCCTCCGTGCGCGGTCTCGAGGCGCTTGAAAAGGAGGTGCTCTCTCGGATTTTTGAAGTCGCGCCGGCCGATCGCGCGGCCATTCTGTTGTGCGAACACGGTATGGACGAGTGGACTTCCATCTTCGGTTGGGATCGCGTATCCGGGCCAAACCCCGCCGTGCAGGTGAGCCGCACCATCGTGTCCCAAGTGCTTTCCGACGGAGTCGCGGTCCTATCCAACGACCTTTCCTCCACCGAATCGTTCTCCGACACCGCCAGCATCCTCGAACGCCGCATCCACAGCGTGCTCGCCGTGCCGCTCGAAGTGTTCGACCGCATCCTGGGCGTGATTTACCTGGACGCCTCGAATCCCAAAGCGCACTTCGACGAAAATCACCTGCAGCTTCTCACCGGCATCGGCAGCATCGCCGCCGCGGCGCTGGATAACGCACGCCGCATGGAATCGCTCGAGCAGGAAAATCGCCGCCTGCAGGCCGAGATCAGCCTGGAACACAACATGGTGGGCGACAGCCCGCGCATGCGCGATGTGTATCAATTCATCGCGCGCGTGGCGCCCCGCGACGTGACAGTCCTGATTTTCGGCGAGAGCGGAACGGGTAAGGAACTGGTGGCGCGCGCCATCCATCGCAACAGCAGCCGCGCCGACAAGCCGTGCATGGCCATCAACTGCGCCGCGCTGGCCGAGACGCTGCTTGAAAGCGAGCTGTTCGGGCACGAGAAGGGCGCTTTTACCGGGGCGATCGCGCAGAAGAAGGGCAAGCTCGAAGTGGCCGAGGGCGGCACGGTTTTTCTCGACGAGATTGGCGAGCTCGCGCCGCTGCTGCAGGCCAAACTGCTGCGCGTGCTGCAAGAGCGGGAATTCGAGCGGGTGGGCGGTACGCGCACCATCAAGCTGAACGTGCGGCTGATCGCGGCCACCAATCGCGACCTCGAGGAAGAAGTGAAGCGCGGCCGTTTTCGCGAGGATCTGTACTACCGCCTCAACGTGGTTGCCGTGCGCATGCCCGCCCTGCGCGAGCGCCGCGAAGACGTCCCACTGCTGGCCAGCTATTTCACCGCCAAATTCTCGCAGCGATCCAATCGGCCCGTCCTGGGAGTTTCGCCGCAAGCCCGCGCCGCCTTGATGAACTACGATTGGCCGGGCAACGTGCGAGAACTCGAAAATGCCATCGAGCGCGCAGTGGTGCTGGGCTCCTCCGATCTCATCCTGCCTGAGGATCTGCCCGAGGCGATTCTCGAAAAAGCGGAATCGGCCGGCGCCACCATGACGGCTTTCCACGACGCGCTGCGCGAGGCCAAGAAGCAGCTCATTTTGAACGCCTTCGAACAGGCGCAGGGCACCTACACCGAGGCCGCGCGGCTGCTCGGGTTGCATCCCAATTATCTGCACCGGCTGATTCGCAATCTGAACATGAAGCACCTCATGAAGCAGGCAGCGGCGGAATAAGACGGAAACTCCGTGTATGCTGTCCTAATATGGCAGTCCGGTACTTGCTCATTTCCGTGGTTCTGGCACAATTTCCCGCCGGAGCGCAGACCTCCTCTCTCGTGCCGTCGTTTGCAGTGACCGCGCTTCCGGCGCCATGCGCAGCCGGCGGCTCGGCGACCAACGTGATAAGCGGCGACTTCAACGGCGATCACAAGCCCGACATCGCTATATTTTGCAATTCAGCCACGGAGGTTTCCGTTCTTCTCGGGAATGGAGATGGTACGTTTCAGGCGCCACTCATGACCTCCGCTCCAGGCCCCAGCGGCGCAGTGCTGGCACTGGACGTCAATGGTGACGGCCGGACCGACATTATATTCAACGCTTCCGGACCTGTCCTTATGACGAGCAATGCTGAAGGCCCGAGCACCAATCTGATCCTGATGCTCGCCGGACCGGACGGCACTTTGGGCGCCCCAACCATCCTGGCAAAGAGCCTTCCCTACACTGCCGAAGCCGCGGCCGACGTGAATGGCGACGGCATTCCCGATCTATTGCTCGACGGCGGTACCGGCTTTAACCTTTTCAGTGTCGGGCCGGCCATCATGTTAGGGAAGCCGGACGGAACATTTTCGTCGCCCGCCCCGTTAACGCTGCCGACTGGCGCCAAGTTATCCCAAATCGCCCTGACAGCCGACTTCAACCACGATGGCAAAACCGATATCGCGATTTGGTATCTGCAGCTCGAAACGGATATTTCAAACGATCAACTCCACGTTTGGGTTCTCCTGAACCAGGGGCAAGGATCTTTCGGAGCACCGATTCCAGTTTTGAGCGAGACATCCGACCTGACCAACCCGCAATTCGTGGCGGGCGACTTCACCGGCACTGGAAATATGGATATCGCGGCTGCGATCAACCAAACGATCGGCCAATTCACGCTCGTAACGTATCTCTTCGTCGCCCTTGGGAACGGCGAGGGCACGTTCCAGCTAGTGCAGCCTGCGCCTCAAATCACTGGGAACTACGTGGTCGCCTTGGATCTCAATGGAGATGGAAAGCTGGATCTGGTAACGGGATTCGGCAACTTGCTCACACCTTATCTCTCCAACGGAGACGGAACCTTCCAAAAACTGACCCCCATCAACCTCGGCGTCTCGTTTGATCCGACAGTGGTGGCGGATTTCAATGGCGATGGCAAACCGGACATGGCCGATCCGGCATCGGTGGCGATCAATACCACCAGCGCGCCCGCGGTCACCGCGGCTCTCAATGGAGCCTCGTTCACTACCGGAGAACCGCTGGCTGGCGGATCCTTGGTCTCGATCTTTGGCGCGGACTTCGCGATGTCGAGCGCTGGGGCTCCGGCGATCCCATTGAAGAGCGACCTGGGCGGCGTCTCCGTCACTATCGGAGGATTCCCCGCACCATTGCTGTTTGTCGGGTCCACCCAAATCAATTTGCAAGTTCCTTGGGAAGTCACAGGTAGCACCGCCGACGTCGTCGTCACCACCGCGAGCGGCACTGCTCTTCCGCCGTTTCACGCGTCCGTTGGACCGGTTTCGCCTGGGATCTTCACTTTCCAATCGGGCACGGGGCAGGCCATCGCGACCGACTTCGAGACTGGCGCGCTCGCCGGTTCCACCGGTTCCATCTCGGGCGTGGCCCTGCAGCCGGCGAAAGTCGGAGACATTCTGGTCATCCTGGCCACCGGACTTGGAGCTGTATCGCCCGCCGATACAGATGGCGAGAACTCGCTGGATGCCACGCGCAACACAACCGTAAAACCAGTGGTGCTGATTGGCGGCGTACCGGCCGGGTTCCTGTTCTCAGGCTTGTCGCCCCAGTTTGTCGGCGTGTATCAGATCAACGTGACCATACCGAAGGTCCCCGCCGGAGTGGTTCCACTGCAACTCAACATGGGAGGAATCACGACGTCCGATCAAGTCACGATCGCCGTCGAGAATCCGTAGCAGTGTCGAGATAGCACTTACTCAGGGAATCGAGGCCTTTCCGCTTGACTCGCGCGATACACTCAGAGGAAGTGCGCGGCGATCCTCACGACGGACGATCCGGATGAACCAGGGAATCGCGTTCGCCCGCACACTCCGCGCTTTGAACGCCGATGATTTCCGGGCATCGAAACTCGGCCTCGCCTTGGCCGTAATTCTGTTGGGCGCCTGGGCGTGGTGGATGCTGGCCGCGCGCATCCCGCAATACGAAACCACGGCTAACGTGCGCATCGAGCAAGGCCACGCCATCGCGTATTTCTCGTCGACCAACCAAATTCGTCCCGGCCAACGAGCCTTTGTAAAGCTAGGAAGCGAGACGTTTCCCGCGCGGGTTGAAACTGTCGCCGCTGACCATGCCGAACTGGTCGTCACCAATAACCAACAACCAACAACGATCTCGATCGCGGCAACCGCCGACATCGAAATCTCCCGCGTCTCACCTGCCTCAATCGCCCTCCGCACACTGGGCCGCGCTCCTCAATGAACCCCCGCACCCGCCTCATCGTCCCCGAAGTCGTCCAAGCCTCCAACATGGACTGCGGCCCCGCGGCGCTCAAATCGCTGCTCGACGGTTTCGGTATCCCGATCAACTACGGCCGTCTTCGTGAGGCCTGCCAGACGGATGTCGATGGCACCTCCATCGACACACTCGAGGAAGTGGCCAATCAGCTCGGGCTCCGAGCCGAGCAGATCATGCTTCCATCCGATCACGTGCTGCTCCCGGAAGCCCGCGCGCTGCCCGCCATCGCCGTGGTGGTGCTGCCGTCGGGCGTCACGCATTTCGTCATCGTTTGGCGCAGATTCGGCAAGTTCGTTGAGCTGATGGATCCGGCGGCCGGCCGCCGCTGGGTGAGCGCCAAGCGCTTCAGCGCCGATCTCTACACGCATAATCAATCCGTCGACGCCGAAGATTGGCGCGAGTACGCGGGCTCGGACGATTTTCTCGCTCCCCTGCTCCGGCGCTTGCAGGCCCTCGGCATCAACGACGCCGCTGCGATTGGCAAGGCGGCCAACGATCCCGATTGGAAATCGCTCGCCGCACTGGACGCCGGCGTTCGCATGCTCGCATCGCTCGTGGATTCTGGCGCGATTGATCCCGGCGCCGAGAGTTCGCGCCTGCTCGAAGAGGTGCTCCTTCATGACGACACAATCCCAGAGCATTATTGGTCCGTGAGGCCCGCTGGAGACGGGTTGATGATGCGCGGCGCGGTGTTAGTTCGCGCCCTCGGATCGAGCGAAGACCGAGTGCCATCATCGCCCGAATTATTGGCTAGCTTGCAACAACCCTCGCCTCGTCCTGGCCGCGAGCTCCTGCGGTTGCTCCTCGCGGACGGCATCCTGACTCCGGTCATCATCGGGCTGTCGCTCGCGCTCGCCGC
This sequence comes from Bryobacterales bacterium, assembly GCA_963772905.1. GTDB lineage: Bacteria > Acidobacteriota > Terriglobia > Bryobacterales > Bryobacteraceae > Palsa-89. The sequence goes on from CAVYZD010000005.1 coordinate 1,249,138, forward strand.
CGCCGCTGTGATCGTCGAAGCGGTTTTATTCCGTGGTCTCCTGACCGCCGGCCGGGAATTGCTGGCCGCCACAATCGCATTCTCGGCCGCGCTGCTATTACTCGAAATTCCGCTCACAAGCAGCCTGCTGCGCCTCGGACGGCGGCTGGAAATCCGGCTGCGCGTGGCGTTCCTCGAAAAAATCCCGCGCCTGGGCGATCGCTATTTTCAAAGCCGCCTCAAGTCGGACATGGCCGACCGCAGCCACAGCATCCACCTGATACGCCGCCTGCCCGAACTCGGCGGCCAGCTTCTGCGCTTCATCTTCGAGATCGTGTTCACCACTGCCGGCGTCATCTGGATCGATCCGGCCAGCGCGCCGATCGCGATCCTCGCCGCGTTTGCCGCCGTCGCAATTCCACTGGCATCCCAGCCGTTGCTGATGGAGCGCGACCTTCGCCTGCGCACCCACGCGGGCGCACTCTCGCACTTCTATTTGGACGCGCTGCTGGGATTGATAGCCATCCACACGCACGGCGGACAAGCGGCCATGCGCCGCGAGCATGAGTCCCTGCTTACCGATTGGGCGCGCGCCGGATTGAATCTGCAGCGTTCCGTTATTTCGCTCGAAACCGTGCAATTCCTGGCTGGCTTCGGTCTCGCGATTTGGCTGCTGGCCTCGCATCTGGCGCGCGGCGGGGAGGCTGGCTCGGTGCTGTTGCTGGTCTATTGGGCGTTAAATCTTCCCGCGCTCGGCCAGGAAGTGGCGCTCATCGCCTGGCAATATCCGGCCTATCGGAATGTCACGCTTCGATTGCTTGAGCCGCTCGGCGCGTTAGATCAGAGAACACCCCAGCGAGCACCCGCAGCGACTAGCAGCGCTCCGCTCGCTCAGCCGATCTCGATCGAGTTCAAGAACGTCAGCGTTGTCGCAGCGGGCCACCAGATTCTTCGCGATATCAATCTGACCATCGCCGCGGGCTCGCATGTTGCCATCGTCGGCGCGTCGGGTGCCGGAAAATCGAGCCTCGCCGGATTGCTGCTGGGCTGGCATCGCGCCGCATCCGGCAGCGTGTTCGTTGACGGCGTGGAGCTTGACGAATCAAGTCTCGACCAACTTCGCGCCCATACCGCCTGGGTGGACCCGGCGGTGCAAATCTGGAATCGGCCGCTCGCCGATAATCTGCGCTACGGCTCGGTGGACACTACGCCCCTGGAAGATGTGATCGACGCCGCTGAATTGCAGCGCGTCATCGATCGGCTGCCCAGTGGTCTCGACACTCCCCTCGGCGAAGGCGGCGGCTTGGTTTCGGGCGGCGAAGGACAACGCGTGCGGCTGGCCCGTGCGCTGCTGCGTCCCAATGTGCGGCTGGCGATTCTAGACGAGCCATTCCGCGGGCTCGATTTCGAACAGCGCCACGCTCTACTTAAACGGGCTCGTGACGTTTGGCGCGACGCCACTCTGATTTTCATTTCGCACGACATCCGCGAGGCGCTGGAGTTCGATCGCGTGCTGGTGATGGAAGACGGCGGCGTAATTGAAGACGGCCGCGGCCCACGCTTCCAGGCCATGCTCCAGGCCGAACGTACTATTCGTGATGAGTTTTGGGACAGCGCCGAGTGGCGCAACCTGCGTTTACACGATGGCCAACTCACTTCCTGAATCGTGTCTGTGGCCCGCTTCTCGGCTGGGCGACGCACTTGCCGTTTTGATGTCCGCGCCGGCGCTTGCAAATCCCCAATCTCAAGTCTCCGAGGACGTTTTTCGCTGGCTCGAAACCGCGGCACTAACGATCGGCTTCGAAGCCCAACCCGCCGAAACACCTTACTCCGATTTCGAACGCCAACTTCCCCACATGGGCCCCGCTCTGATCCACCTAGGCACGGCATTCCTGGCGATCCTCCCCAACGGCTCTCTAGTGACCACCGATCTGAAGAAAGTACGGGTCTCGCCCGCAGCCATCCGAGCTACGCTCTGCGCGGACGTCGAAGCCCCGGTCCTGCGCGAGATTCAAGAGACGCTCGACCGCGCGCGGATTCCGCCATCGAAACAGGCTCGCGCGCGCGACGCCATGCTGCGCGAACGCCTGGGCGCGAAACGGATTCGCGGCATTTGGCTTTTACGGCTCCCGCCCAGCGCCGACTTCTGGGCACAATTGCGGCGCGCGAAGATCCCCCGGCGCTTGATCGCACTCGCAAGCACCCACGCACTGCAGTACGCGTTGTGGATTCTGGCGTGGTTCGTCGTTGGCTCGAATGTTTTGCGCGGGGGAACCGATCGCGGCTGGCTGCTGCCGTGGTCCCTCCTCTTGCTCACGCTCGTCCCGCTGCGCGTTTTGATCACGCGCCTGCAAGGCTGGGTGGCCATCGGCGCAGGAGCGCTGCTGAAACAGCGCCTCTTCTTTGGCTCGCTGCGATTGGATCCCGATAGCCTTCGCCACCAGGGCGCGGGACAACTACTCGGACGTGTGCTCGAATCCGAAGCCGTGGAAGCGTTGGCGCTCAGCGGCGGGTTTCTTGCGCTCGTCGCTCTCATCGAAATCATTGCGTCGATATTTGTTTTGGCCGCAGGCGCGGGCGGGCTCCTGCATTCTGCGCTGCTGGTTCTCTGGTTCGCCGTCGCGACCGCACTCGCCCGGACTTACCTTCGGCGCAATCGCGATTGGACCGGCGTCCGCCTGGCCATGACCCACGACCTGATAGAGAGCATGTCCGGCCATCGCACCCGGCTCGCGCAGCTTCCGGCAGATCGCTGGCACGTGGGCGAAGACCAAGCGCTCGAAGAATACCTGGGCAGCTCGCGAGCCATGGACCAATCCACCGCCAAGCTCATCGCGCTTGTCCCGCGTGGTTGGCTGATCCTCGGCCTTGCCGGTCTCATACCTGCATTCCTGCGCGGCGTGGATTCTCCCGCGCGCGTCGCGATCGCAGTCGGCGGACTCTTGCTCGCGTATCGCGCGTGGAAGCGGCTGGCCGCGGGCGCATGGCAGTTGGCCGGAGCGGCAGTCGCATGGCAGCGCACTTCGACCTTGTTCAACGCGGCGGCGCGGCAGGAATTACCGGGATCGCTGAGCGCTCCCCAGCCGGCCGAGGCATCGCCCGTCGTCGAGACCCGCGATCTCGTATTTCGCTATAGCGATCGCTCCGAGCCCGTGCTGCGCGATGTCAATCTTCGGATCGCAGCCGGCGATCAAGTAGTCCTAGAAGGCCCCTCAGGCGGCGGAAAATCAACGCTAGTTTCTGTACTGGCCGGCGTGCGCGAACCCAACGCAGGGCGCGTTCTGATGCATGGCCTGGATCGCACCACCCTGGGCGCCGCCGAATGGCGCAGGCGCGTGGCAGCCGCGCCGCAGTTCCACGAGAATCACGTACTCGCTGAAACATTCGCGTTCAATTTGTTTTTGGGACGCCCCACCGTGCTTGGCCCCGAAGACTTCGCCGAAGCCCAGGCCATTTGCGATGAGCTTGGCCTCAGCCCGGTGATGGAACGGATGCCTGCGGGAATGCTGCAAATGGTGGGTGAAACCGGTTGGCAGCTTTCGCACGGCGAGCGCAGCCGCCTCTACATCGCGCGCGCGCTGCTGCAGAATGCCGAACTCGTGATCCTGGACGAAAGCTTCGCCGCGCTCGACCCCGAAAATCTGCAACGCGCCGTCGAATGCGTCGTCAAACGCGCGCGGTCGCTGCTCGTAATCGCGCACCGCTGATTCCCCGTGGCATCACTTCAGCCCGCTCGCCAGATACAACGTGCAAATGTCGCGCTGGAACGAATACGCGTATGCGTTGCCATCCGGTGTGATCACCGCATCGTAGATCTGCACGCCCACCGGATCCGCCGGCTTCAGCTCTTTCCACAACTCCTCGCGCCCCTTTGCCAGATCCAGCCGGTTGATGTTTACCGCCGTGAGTCCCACGAACTGCCGCAAGAACAACGATCGCCCATCGGCGCTCCACCGCATCACGGATTCTCCCGGCTGTATGTCCACGGCCGCCTTCGGTTCACCGCCCGCGATCGGGAGCAAGCTCAGTTTTCCGTCCGCCGCCACCGTGACATACTTGCCGTCGGGCGAGACGCGGGATGCAGTCACTCCTTCGGGCGTTACGGGCCTCGGCTGCCCGCCACGAAGATCCTGCACGAACGTTCGGGGACGCCGTCCCGGCTGATTGGCCGTGAACAGCAGCGTTTGTCCATCCGGAAACCATTCCACGCGTCCATAGTGCATTCCACGCGTGCTGACATTGCGCGCTTCTCCCGCCCCTGTGGGCAGCAGCGTCAACTGCGTCTGGGGACCGTCGTTCACGATGCATGCCACCCATTTGCCGTCTGGCGAAAGCGCGGGACGATTGCCATCGCCCAACCGCACTGCGGGAGATCCGTCTGTTTTGCGAAGGTAAATCGCGGGGTTGCGCGGGGCGCCGTAAGACAGCTCTTCAAACAGGATAGTGCCGCCGTCGGCGGAAATATCGAGTATGCGGCTCACGTCAAACCACGAGAGATCGCGCTCCTGCTTGGCGCCGGGAGCCAAGCCGGAAATTCCCATGCGCGTATCCACCGCCGTCACCAGCACCTTTTGATCGCGCGTGATGTCGTCGAGAATCATAGTGGCCGGCGGATCCGCAAGCATGCGCTCCTTCCCCGACATCGTAACGGCGCGCAGCGCAGGTTCGCCTCCGGCCTTCGCGCCGCCGAACCAAATCTCGTCACCTCTGGCCGACCACGCCAGACCCAGCAACTCCTGCCAGCCGCGCGACAAAGCCTGCTTGCGGCCGTTCATGTCCAACACCGTCACAGTATAGTTGCCGAGCTGATTGTCAGGCTCGAAAAACGCGATGCGATCGCCTTTCGGCGATACACGCAAGGTCTCCGGCGCGAGACCGTCGCTTTCGTAGCGCACCGTTCCGATGGGAAACTCGATCCGATTTCTGCCGCCCACGTTGCGCGACACGGCGAGAGTTTCACCGTCAGGCGACCAGTCCGCATCGTTCACGTTTTCCAAAATCTCGCGCGGCGCTCCACCCGACAGCGGCACGCGCGCCAACGTCCCTGCGGTTCCGTTCGTTGTGGCGCCCAGCAGGATCGCCATTTCGCCCGTCGAGCTGATGGAAAGAATGCGGCCCTCCGGCAGATCCAGTGCCCGGTATTCGCGATTGCCCGGGCGCATCGAAAAGATGTTGGTTGGTTCGCTGGCCCATTGCGCGCTGAACACCACGGTCTGGCCATCGAGCGAAAATTTCGCCGATGGAATCTCACCGCGCCGATACGTCAAGCGTTCGAAGGAGGGCTGCGCGGGCTTCAGAGCCTTCCATCCGGCGAACACTCCAGCGGCCAGCGCAATCACGATCAGCGCAGGCCACAACAATACTCGAAACCCACGCTTAGGTTTCACCACAGCCGCGCCTTCAGCCCCGCCCAGTTTGCCGGACTCCAATTCCTCCAGCGTGTCTTCGAGCGCGACTTTGACATCGGCCATGCTCTGCCAGCGGCGCTGCGGATCTTTACGCAGACAGCGGCTGATGATCCGTTCGACGTCGCGCGGCACGCCCAGCCGGCCTGTGTCAAAGGCGTTGGCTCGGAATGCAAAACCGAGGCGAGCGTGGAGAGCTTGGAGTCGCCACCGAACGCACGCCGCCCAGTCACCATTTCGTACAGCACGGCGCCAAACGAAAATATGTCGGATCGCGCGTCCACCGCGTGCGCGTCCGCTTGCTCAGGCGACATGTAGGCGACGGTGCCGATGATGGTGCCGACCTCGGTCTTGAGCATCGCGTCCACGTGCACGCTCTGGGTCGCCGCGAACACATCGGGTTCTTCGGCTTCGGTCAACTTCGCCAATCCGAAGTCCAGAATCTTGATTTCGCCCTGCTCGTTGACGATGACGTTGGCGGGCTTCAGATCCCGATGCACGATGCCCGCGGCATGCGCGGCCGCCAGCCCGTCGGCGATTTGGATGCCGTACCGCAACGCATCGTTCAGGCGCATTCCCTTGCGGCCGATCAGGCGGTCCAAGGTCCTGCCGGGCACGTACTCCATGGCGATGAAGTCCACCGGTTGGCCGTCGATCTGGCCGGTGTCGATGTCGAAAATGGTGACGATGTGCCGGTTGCTCAGCGCCGACGCGGATTTCGCTTCCTGGGAGAAACGCGCGCGGCGGTCGGCGTTTGCGACGGCGGTGGAGGGCAGAACTTTGACGGCGACGGATCGGTCCAGATGCGTGTCCAGAGCGCGGTACACAACGCCCATGCCCCCCGCGCCAAGCTTGGCTTCAATACGATAATGCCGGAGAGTCTCGCCGATCATCGCCGAATTTTATGGACTGCGCGACCATCTTACCATCTAGCGCGTGACAGGCTGCAGCACAGGCTCCAGGCCGCTCTTCTTAATAGCTGGGACGACTGCCGGCGACCCGAGGAATCTGATGAGCGCCCGAGCTGCGTCCGGCTGTCTTGCGCCCACGGCGATGCCGGCCGAAAACACCGTGACCTTCTGCGCTCCGGGCGGCAGCGGGCCCACGTAATCGATGCCCGGCACCGGAAGCAGCTCGCTGATTTGCTGGAAGCCGATCTCGGCGTCCCCGCGCGCGACGGCCACACCCACCGGCCCGCTCGGGATTCTCTGGCACTTCCGCTGGATCTGGTCGGCAATCCCCAGGCGCGGGAACAGGTCATGAGAAAGATAGACGCCACTCGCCGACGCGGAATAGGCGATCGACTTGGCTTGGAGCAGCGTACGCTTGAGCGCATCGATGGTGCTGATGTCGGGCTTGGGCGCGCCTGCCCGGATGGCCATACCGATGCTGGATCGCACCAGATCGACGCGGCTGCCGGGCACAACCTTGCCGCGCTTGATCAGTTCGTCCAGCGCGGAATCGGCCAGGATCACGACGTCATCGGGTTCCCCGCGATCGAGCCGGCTGGGAATGCTATCGGGTGCGTTGCCCATCGAAGCCCCGTATGCGGTGACGATCTTGTTCCCAGTAGCGCGTTCGAACTCGGGGATCACTTCCAGATACGCCGCGGTAAATGCGCCGGAGGTCATCACCTTGATCTCCTCAGCCGCCGCCGGCCGCGCAAGAGATAAAATGCCTAGGGCGAGCAGCGCGACATTTCTTGAAGCCACGGACATCGTTCTTATCATGGACCAATTTCTTTCCGCGCGCATGCGAGAGATTACGATAACGAAGAGGGCGAGATGAGCGTACTAACTCTGAAGGTGAACGGCCGCACCCACACCGTAGACGTGGACCCGGCGACGCCGCTGCTCTACGTGCTCAGCGACGATCTCGAACTGCGCGGGCCCAAGTTCGGCTGTGGCTTGGGCCAATGCGGGGCCTGCACGGTGATCCTGAAAGGCGCGGCGGTGCGTTCCTGCGTCACGCCAGTGAAAGCCGCGGTGGAATCGGAGATCACAACGCTCGAAGGGCTGGGAACGATCGAGAAGCCGCATCCCATCCAGCAAGCGTTCATCGATGAACAGGCCGCGCAGTGCGGGTTTTGCGTGAATGGCGTGATTCTGACCGCCAAGGCTTTCCTGGACAAACATCCCAAAGCCACCGAAGACGAGATTCAGCAGGCACTCTCTGGTGTGTTGTGCCGCTGCTTTACGCACGTGCGGATGTATCAGGCCATCCACAGGTACGTGAAGGAGATGGCGCGGTGAATCCGGTCATGACCACTGACGCGCTGGCCGCGCTTTCCCGCCGCGGTTTCTTGAAGACTTCAGGCGCGCTCGTTGTTGGCTTCTGCATTGCAGATCGCATAGCAGACGCGCAAGGGCCTGGAGGTGCGGGCGGGCCGTCACCGGGATCGCCGCCGCTGAATCAGGTGGACTCGTGGATCGCCATCGCGGCCGACGGCAGTGTGACAGCGTACAGCGGCAAGGAAGAACTGGGCCAGGGCATTTCGACGGCGCAAGCGCAATTGGTGGCCGAAGAGCTGTCGGTGCCGTTCCATCGCGTGAAACTGATTTATTGCGACACCGCGATCACGCCCGATCAGGCCTACACCTCCGGCAGCCAATCGCATCCCGCGAATTTCAATCACGGCAATCTGGCTCAGGCCGCCGCCACAGCGCGCGAAGCGCTCATCAAAATGGCATCGCAACAGCTTGGCGTTGCCGCGGACCAGCTGACAGCCGCGGATGGAACGATTAGCGCCAAGAGCGACCCGTCCAAGAAAATCACGTACGGCCAATTGGTGGGCGGCAAGAAATTCAACCTGACGCTCGATCCCAAAGCCAAACGCAAACCGCCCAGCGAATGGACCGTGTTGGGAACTCCGGCGCAGCGTCCCGATATTCCCGAAATCGTCACCGGACAATTCGAATTCGTTCACAATGTTCGCGTGCCTGGCATGCTGCACGGCCGCGTCGTCCGTCCACCGGCCGCCGGCGCCACGGTGATGAGCGTCGACGAGAGTTCGGTGGAAGGGATGCCCGGGCTGGTGAAGGTGGTGGTCAAGAAAAACTTCGTCGGCATAGTCGCGGAAAAACCGTGGCAAGCGTTGCAGGCCGCTGGAAAACTGAAAGTCTCGTGGAACACGGGAGGCGGATTGGCAAACGCGGCGAGCTTCTACGAGCAACTGCGGAATCAGAAACCGACGCGCGACATCTTGCTGGTGGATTCGAAAGACGTCGATCAGAAGATGGGCCAGGCCGCCGCAGTAGTGAAGGCCACCTACCTGCATCCTTATCAAGCGCACGGATCGATGGGCAGCTCCTGCGCGGTTGCGGATGTCCAGGGCGAGAAAGCAACCATTTGGTCGCCAACGCAGGGCGTCTGGTATCAGCGCAGCACCGCCGCGATGCTGCTTGGCCTGAAACGGGAAAACGTGCGCGTGATCTTTCGCCGAGGCTCCGGCTGTTACGGACTGAACGCCGCCGACACCGTGACGTACGATGCGGCGCTGCTCTCGCAAGCCGTGGGCAAGCCGGTGCGCGTGCAACTCACGCGCAAGGACGAATTGACGTCGGAAAACTACGGCAACGCGTTTCTCATAGACGAACGCGCGGGGCTGGACGCCGAGGGCAACATCATCGCATGGGACCACGAAGCCTGGTCGCCGACGCTCGGCAATAGGCCAGGGCCCGGCACACCGGGTAATGTCATCACTGGTTCACTGGTAGGCTTTGAGCCAGAAGCGTTCACGCCGCGATCGCCAGCGCCCCCTCCGCGCGGCTTCAACAACAATAGCAACGGCATTCCCTCGTATGCCGCTGCCCTGTTCGACGGCGTCCCCAAAGGCGCAGGCAAGGTCGGCAGCGTGCGCGTATTGGTTCACAACATTCCATCGCCGTTCTTCACCGGCCCTTTGCGATCGCCCGCCCGCTTCCAAAATACGTTCGCGCACGAATCCTTCATGGACGAATTGGCGTCGCACGCTAAGGCGGACCCGGTGAAATACCGCCTGCGCCACTTGAGCAACGAGCGCGTGATCGATGTGCTGAAAGCCGCGGCGAAAGCGGCCAATTGGGACGCGCGGCCATCGCCGCACCCGGCAGTGCGCAAGTCGGGCATCGCCAGCGGCCGCGGCATTGCTTGCGTGGCGTATGAGGGCGACAACGGATACACGGGCATCGTCACTGAAGTGGAAGTGGATCAGGACAGCGGAAAGATCGCGGTCAAGCGCGTGTTCGTCGCCATCGACGCCGGCCCGATCTCGAATCCCGATGGCTTGAAGAACCAGGCCGAGGGCGGAGCCCTGCAAGGCATGAGCCGCGCGCTGCTGGAAGAAGTGACGTGGGACGATCAGAAAGTGACTTCGATTGACTGGCGAACCTATCACACGTTACCCCTCGGCTTTGCGGTTCCCAAGGTGGAATGCGTGCTGTTGAACCGGCCGGACGAAGAGGCCACTGGCGCGGGCGAGACCGCCATTACGGTGATTGCCGCCGCCATCGGCAACGCGGTGTTCGATGCCACCGGCGCTCGCCTGCGTCAGATTCCGTTCACACCAGAGCGCGTCAAAGCGGCGCTCGGCGCGCGGGCATAGCCGGCTCGCGCACGTCAGCCGCGGAAATGGCCGAGAGATAGCGTTGCATCATTCGCTCAACTCCGCGCTGGACCCCAAACGAACCGTTGCGCCATGCCGGATTCAGCCGATTTCCGGTGACTCGTAGGATCAGAATCCGTAAGGGCGGCCAATAGCTCGCCAACCACAACGAGTAAATGGCCCGGCTGACCCAGCTTCGGCGCTCCGCCCCGCGCACGCGCGGTCCGCCTTTCTTGCTTTGGCCGAACAGATGCCGGGGAACGCCGGCTTCTTCGGCGATGCGCCGTGCAATCGGCCGGTCGTAGCCCGAGCCGACGGACCAGGGCTTCATCGCCCTTGAATCCGTAATGGCTTTGATCGCCGGCGCGTGGAGGCCCCCACTGCAGGCCAGCGGGAAATGGATAAATCCGGTCTTCAAGCGAAACTCGCCCAGCGCGCATCCGCCGAGCTTGAAGCCAGTCGGCATTTCAAACAGCGGATTCCCGGTGTCGCCCGGGAGACCCCAAAGGGTAGGCTCGCGGTTCCACAGTCTCTCACCGAATCGGCCAGTCAGCACAAGCGCGCCTACTAGTTGTTCTTCCATCACAAGCATCGATCTGTCGATGCCGTCCGGTTCAATGTAGAACTCGTCGCGCCGATCGTGCGGGAGCTTTTCGTAATCCGTCCGCTCGTACTCGGTGGTCGTCAAACCCAAGTACGACGCGATCGCGCTCCCACTGTCGTCTTCATAACCGGACGTGCCGTTGCTCTTGCGAAACGTGACGGCTTCACGACAGCCGGCTTTGGCCGCTAGCGTTGAGACCGCGGTGGTATCGTAGCCTTGCGAAAGCATGGTTACCGGCCGGTATGCGAATCGCCGGCCGCGTCCCCGGCGTTGGCAAACACGCGCTCGGCGGTCCCCAAGAGAAACGACACGTAGCCGTCGTAATCCCGAGGCGGCGGGCCTAAAGACTTCTCAAGCCTCGATGCCGTCAGATCCGGCTGGATCGCCAGATTGCAGCAATCATGTAGGTCGAGGAACCTTGGCCCAGCCAGACGCAGCCGCTTTTCCTGTACGCGGAGGCCGGCCCGGTTGTAATCGAGGAAGTCGAGATAGTAATGCGGATGGTTCGGATCGAGCCGCTCCCCGCTGAGCGCTAGCACAAATGCGAGCGAGTTCGATACGAACAACTCATGATCGGCTCGAAACGAGTAGAGCCGCTCGAAGGTGTGGGTTGGGCCGGCGAACAGAATGCCATCGCCCGAGACGCAGCCGCCGGATCCCAGGAGTGTCAAAGCCTGGTGGAATCGGCAACTCTCGAACGGGCCGTCCCAAGCCCCTTCGAAGAAGCAATCGTCCCGCGTTTCCACCCCAGGGCCGTGCAGAATTTGGACCACGCTGTCCCCGTTGCGCATGCGCGCGGCCCACGCCATCCGAGGCAGATTTGGACAGAGTTGAAATTCCAGTCGCATGGCCGCTTCAAAACTGAATGCCAATCAGCGGCCAATAGAACGGCACGACGATCAGCAGTAACAAGGAATTCACGATAGTCAAACACAAGCCCAGGCGGAGCAGATCCCGGGCGGTGAAACAGCCGTAAGAATACCCGACGATCAGCACGGCATTTTGATAGACGAAAATCGTCGCGCTCGACGAGAAAGTCCAGACCGTCCCCAATGCCAGGGCGTTGAGATGATGCACCGCGGCGTACGTCATCAGACCTGGCATGGAGGTTCCCAGCATCGAGATGCTGCTTGCCAGAGCCAGGTGATATGCAAAACCGATCCAGTACAGTGCGAAAGGCGCGAGATACCGGTGTGGAATGAGCGGCGTGATCCAGGCAAACAAAACCTGCATGAAAACATCCAGGCTTTTGGTCGCGCCCAGGACCTTCCCCATGCTAACCACCGACGCGACGAAGAAGAAGAGCAGATAGTCGACACCCCGCAAGTCTTCCAGGCCGAGAACGCCGATGCGCGGCAGCAGGGCAAGCAACGCGATACCCAGGGCGATCTTCGACGCGGACACATGGTGCCAGGAGTCGGTGAGCCATAACACTACGGCGACCAGCACGAAAGCGAGGGCTTTCTTTTCGACGAGCGTCCAGGCGCCGAGCTTTGCGAGTTCGTCCTTCAAATACGCCTTGCCTCCCGGCAGCGTTGGTTTTTCGGGAGGGAAGAAGCGCAGAGTCAATTGCCACGCCACCACGATCAACACCACATCCACAGGCAAATACGCGAGCAGCCATTGGCTGTACAACACTTGCATGTGGCCGAAGCGTTCCATGGCGCCGCGCGCGGTAATGGTTGCAGCGCCCGCGATGACTGTTTTGTCGAACACGCTGGCCGCGTAAGTCAGAATCAGCAGCATGCCGCGGGAGACGTTGCTGCCTTTCTCCAGGCCGAATGCGTGATTCACGCCGAGTGCGATGGAGGCCATGATGATCACGCGCGGTACGCCCGAGGGCACACACGGAGTGATCAGAGCGTCGGCGATGATGAGTCCGAGCAGTAGCCGCGAGTAGGAAGTGCCGGCCCGCAGCATTACTCCCAACGCGATCCGGCGCGCCAGGCCCGACTTGATAGCGATGGCGCCGAACAAAATCGCGGCCAGCAGGAACCACGGCGTGTCGTCGGCGAAGCCGCTAAAGGCGACGTCGATAGGCACCACTCCCAGCGCCCAGTACAAATAACATCCGATCAGGCCCGCGAGGCCCGGGGATAGGGTCCCAAAAGCCCAGGCCAGGATCATGAACAGCGAAATCGCGATGGCGTGTTTGGCAGCCACAGCGAGATCGAGCGGCGCGAACCAGATCGCGCAGGGCGCTGCGATCATCAGGATCCAACCGAGCCGCTTTCCCCAGCTCGCCGACATGTCCGCAGACGAGGCGGGCTCGATACCTGGCCCCGTACCGCTTGCAACGCCTGCCGCGCTCGCCATGATTATGCAAAAGTATACCCCGGCGGCGGCGCATCATCTTCGTGAGCGTATAATCTTCATGAATGACCGGGAGCTTGGCCCGATGGTTCGGGGCAGCAGCCAACTACGCTCAGACGGCTCGGGGATTTCGAGACTTTCTCGACGCCCCGTCGCCTGAGGACTGTCTTGGCGTGGTGCGGCGCCAACTGGAGAATCGAGAATCGGCCTTTCTCGACACTCTGCGACGGGTGGTTTTTGAAGATCGCGCGCATCCTTATTGCCGGATGTTCCAAGTGGCGCAGTGCTCGCCCGAGGATCTCGCGGCTGTGGCGGGGCGCGCGGGCCTGGAAGCCGCTCTGGAACAGCTTCGCGCGGCCGGCGTCTACCTCACCCAGGACGAGTTCAAAGGCAACGTACCCATTGTCCGGGAGGGACGCGAGATCCCCGCGTCTCCGGGAAGCTTTCGGAACCCTCTGGCCAACGGGACCGTGCGGCACATCACCAGCGGCAGCCGGGGCAAGGCGGTTCAAAGCTTCCGCAGCGCCGAGTTCATGCTGCATCAGGAAGCGATGCACGAAATTGTGGTGCGTGAGTTTGGCCTGGAACAGCGCGCGCAAGTAGTGTTGCGTCCCACGCTGCCGTCGGCTCTGGGGCTGCAGGACTGCGCTATCGTTGCTCGCAAAGGCCATCGTCTGGAGGGTTGGTATTCGTCCGGCCCAAGCGGCTGGTACGCGCCGGCGACGGCTGGGCTGGTGCTGATGGCGCGCGGGCACGGTTGCCGCATTCCATTTCCCGAGGTGCTTCCAGACAACGATTTTTCGACAGCGGCGGAGCGCGTTGCGGGGCTCTGCGCGGAGGGCATTCCGTGCCTGGTTTCGGGGCCCGCGAGTCCCGCGGTTCGGTTGGCCGCAGCGGCGCTGGAGCGCGGATTGGACATTCGAGGCACTCTGTTCCTCGTAAGCGGCGAGAGCCTGACCGAGGCCAAGCGAGCGGTGATCGAGCAGGCGGGCGGCGAGCCCTTCGCGCGCTACGGCATCAGCGAAATGGGCTTCATCGGCCATGGCTGCCGCAAAATGACCACGGGCGATTGTGTGCATCTTTACAGCAACGCGATCGCGGCCATCACTCAGCGCGTCACGGCGCCGCTGACCGACATTGAAGTCGGTTCGTTGCTCTACACCACGCTGCTTCCGGCTGCCCCGCTGACTCTGATCAATTTTGAAGTGAACGATAGCGGGGTGCTGGAGCGCGCCGACTGCGATTGCGAATTCTCGCGCATGGGATTCCATTGGCGCATCCGGGACATCTTCAGCTTCGGAAAAATGACCGGCCACGGAATCACATTGATGGGAACCGAGCTGATTCGCGTTCTCGAACAAGTGCTGCCGGCGCGCCTGGGCGGCGTGCTAGGCGACTTCCAACTCATCGAGCACGAGGGCCGTGCGCAAACCAAGGTGGAGTTGCGAGTGAGCCCTCGCGTGCGCGGATCGTCGAGTGAGCGAATTCGCGAATGTTTCCTGGAAGAGATTCGCTTGCTTTACGGCGGATCGCTGGCGGGACGTGTTTGGCGGCACGCCGAAGCGTTGGAAGTGGTGCTGGCGGAGCCGATGGTCACCATCAGCGGCAAAATCAATCCGCTGCATTTGTTGGGAGAGGGAGCGCGGCGCTGATGGATGTGTGAGGCCCGGTTTCCGTCGATCGGAGTTTTTTCAGGGACGCCAAGTGCAACAGCACCGAGAGCGGCACCAGTAAAACAGGAATCATCGCCAACGGAAACGCGCCGATCAGCTCATTGGGCCGGTCGAACGCCAGCGCTTGGAACTGCGAGGGCGAAGTTAGGAAGCCGGTGGTCACCGCCACAACGAGATCGGCAAGGCCAAACAGATTCCAGGTCCGCACGAAGTTTGCGGATCCGCTTGAACCACGGGCGTACGCAAGACCGGCGAGCGGCGCCAGTAATCCTACCAAAACATCGCCTGCTCCGGCAGGCCAAGCGAACTCGCGCGGCAGGCGCCCTCCCGCGTAAAGCACCAGAAAGATGAAACCCAAGACTCGATAGGCCTGGACACTCACGATCCACTCTTGCGGTACTGCATCGATGACGCGCTTGAGCAGCGGCCAGCGCCAGAAGAGCACCACACCGGCCGCGATCGGAATCAGCAAGCCGAACGGGATGGTAGGAATGCGGGTCGGCGTTCCTTGGTAAAACCCTAGCCGGACGGGTACGAACGCGGCAACGGACCAAGCCACGAGAATCGTCGCGAGGCCCCAAAAGGCGCGGCTGCGGTCGCGGGCCTGCCAAGCGGTGCGGCGCAGCGCGCGGTGTAAACCGAACAGCAGAGCAGCGATGGTTCCCACGGTTCCGAGCAGCACGAACGGGGGCAAGTAGGCTGGCACGAGTTGGTTCATGATTTTCTCTCCTGCCGGGTATAGATGTATATACATCTAATCCGGTTGCAGGAAAGATGACCGATTGACAAGATCGCGAAAATTGATGTAGATACAAGTATCTATGCATTCCGTGATCCAACTACCGTGTGCTTGCGCTAACCTGCGGCGGGCCGACCGGGTGGTTTCCCAATATTACGACGCTGCTTTGCGTCCCACGGGCCTCCGCATCACCCAGTTCACGTTGCTGCAAGCCTTGCATCTCGCGCCGGGGATCTCGCAAAAACGACTGGGAGAATTGCTGGAGATCGACAGCACCACCCTAACGCGGACGCTCGCTCCACTGCGGCGGAAAGGATGGCTTCGCGCACGCGCAGGAGAAGACCGGCGCGAATGGCGGCTGGTTCTCACCGCGGCGGGCGAGCGGGAATTCGAGCGCGCGGTTCCCTTTTGGCAATCAGCTCAAAGAGGCCTCGAAAAGGCGCTTGGCAAGCAGAATTGGAATTCCTTGGTCGAGATGGCCGTGCGGACTGCGGGAGCCAAGCCCCAGCTTGCCGTGAACCCGGCTTGACAAGGGTCCGGAAACCTCCGATCCTAATGCAAAGGAGTCTCGCGATGTTGGCTCTCCGGTGGATCCTTTGCTCGGCCTTGACTCCGTTGCTCGGCCTTCCTGCCTTCGCCCAGTCTGTCATCTCTGCACACTCGGGCGTAATCCATTTTGCGGACGGTTCGGTTTTCCTGGATGACCAGCGCGTCGAACAGAAGTCCGGCAAGTTCGACCAGATGAAGAATGGTTCGGAGCTGCGCACCGAAGAAGGCCGAGCCGAAGTGCTGCTGACTCCGGGAACATTTCTTCGCATGGGCGCGAACAGCGCGATTCGCATGGTCTCGAACGAGCTGGATAACACCCGCGTGGAGCTACTGCGCGGTTCGGCGGTCCTCGATGAAGGAGCGGACAAGCTGGCCGACACCGCGGTGACCATCCTTTATAACCTCGATCAGGTTCAGATCAAAAAGCCCGGCCGCTACCGCTTCGATTCGGAACCCCCTCAAGTGAAAGTGGAGACGGGCGAAGCGAACGTGACCACCGCCGACGGCGATTCGACGGCCGCGGGCGCCGGATACGTGGTTCCGCTCGAAGGCAAGCTCACCGCGCGCAAACTGCTGGGCGATTCGCATTCACCCGATGACCTGGACAACTGGAACAACGAGCGCGATCACTCGGTCGCCGACGGCAATCTGGAAGCTTCGGCCACCTCCGATCTTTCGGGCGTGATCGATGGCTGGCAAAACGATCCGGACGCAGTGTTGCAATCGTTGGGCATCCCTCCGTATCCGCCCGGCATGTCGAGCTATGTTCCGCCTTACTCGCTGTACGGATCGGGCCTTTATGGGTCGGGGCTTTATGGACCGGGATCGTATGGATACGGATCCTACGCCTACACGCCATACGGGTTAGGATTGTACGGAACGAGCCCGCTCGCGTTGTACTACACGTCGCCGCTTTATCTGCCCTATCGTTATCCGACCGTGTACGGTGCTCGCGGTTATGGCGTCCTGCCGCCGCGCTTCGGCGCTGGTTACCGGCCGCTCTACACGAGTCCGACTGGGGTTCGAATGGGTGGGACTGTGATCGGCGGCCGTCCGGCGGTCGGCATGGGTCACGTGGGCGGAGTGCACGTGGGCGGCGGACACCGCTAACGGTCAACCCATAGGGATGCCCGGGCACGCACGCGAACCGTAAATCCAAATCTCCACGGGACTCTTCGCAGAATTGATTTTGTTCTTCGGCGGATCGGTTTCCACGCATTCCGGCTCTCGAACAATCTTCTCGGTCTTAATCCTCAAAGCCCGAAGGAAGATCCGGTCAAACGCATCGCCTCTTTGGACAGTTTTGCTCGTAATACGAATGGTCGGATCCACAAGGTTGAAGTGGTAGACCGCATCGGTTTCGCCGAGGTCCTTGAAGCTTTGCGTGGCGGCCGGAACGAGCAACGGATGTCCGGAAATCACTTCGACACCTTTGAGCCCGAGGTGAAGTCGAACGTCGCCTTCAGTTCTGGTCAGTCTGCCGAGAACGGGATATATTACGGCCTCCACCTTCGACGCGATTTCTGCGTTCTCTTGGTCCAAAGCGGCAAAGCCGATCGAAAAGACCCACGCGATGATCGCGATCTTCATACTTGCCTCAATCATTCGGCGCGTAATATCCCGCCCGCCAACGAGCTTTGAGCGCCGGCAGCGCCTTGGGCTGATCCACCTTCACTTGCACCTTGCGATATTTGCCGTCGCGATTCTTGTTGACCGGCGAATAAGCCAGCACATATTGGTTGCGAAGCTCGATGCCGATCCGCTCGGCAATGCCCGGCAGATCTCGCAGACTGGACGCAGCCAACGCCCGCCCGCCGGTTTGATCGGCAATTTCCGCGAGGAGCTTCGGCCCGCTAATTTCCGCGGCTCCCAACCCTGCGGCGGCTCCGGCCTTGCCCAGCCCGAAAGACAGCACCGGCTCGAACACGCCCATGGCGTAAATCTGGATGTCGGCCTCCCGCACCAGGTCTTCGATCTCGGTGGCCGTGAAACGGCTGTTGTTGTCGCCGCCGTCGGAAATGATCAGCAGCGCCTTGCGCGGATTCTTGGCGCGCTTCATCTCCTGCAAGCCGGTATGCACGGCGTCCAGCAGCGCGGTCAGGCCGCCGGAGGTCACCTCGGTCAGTTTGGCTTCGATCACGTCCGGCTTGCTGGTGAGCGGCACGGCCAATTCAGCGCGATCGCTGAAGTCCACCAGAAAGGCTTCATCGGAAGCGTTCAGTGTTTTCAGAAACTCGATCACCGCGTGCCGCGACGTTTCGAGCTTGGCGCCCATGCTGCCGCTGACGTCTACCAGCAAGCCGATCGAGAGCGGCGCATCTTCGCTCGAGAAGAATCGAATAGTCTGCGGGACGTCGTCCTCGGAGAGATGAAAGGCCTCTTTTTCGAGCCCAAGGACGTAGCGATTGGCAGGGTCGGTGACGGAAACCGGAACCAGGACCAGTGTGGAGTCGGCGCGGAACGCAGTGGTGGATTGAAGCGCGCCGGTTTGCAGAGCGGTGGCCTGCGGGTCGGACTGCCCGAGCGCGGCAACAGCACACGCCGAGAAAACGGCTAAAAGTGCCCGCACAACCACTGCACCTCTTCTAGGAACTCTAGCACGGCGGGGACATTAGGGCTGGAGAGAATCCTTGGGATTGAACTCAGGCGACGGGGCGCCGCGCAGCAGGCCCTCGGTACTGAGGTCTTCATCGAGGTCGGGCCAGTGGATGCCGTAGCCACCGCCTGAGACTTGCCATCGGCCCCGCTGTTCGGGAGTCGCCTGCAGCAGCCGCGGATACCAAACCAGGGGAACGATGATGGTTCGGCCGTCCATGAGATCGACAGCCAGGCTCTCCGCCGTGCAGTGGACGTTGGCAACGCGTTCATCGGCCGCGAGTGCGAAAATACCCATGCCACGCCTCCCTAAGCTGGACTTGGTGCTGCTCTACTAATGATTGTATCCTTCGCAGTTCGGACGCAGCGAATCCTAAGTTGCGCGCCAATGCTACCGGCGCCAGCCAGAACTTCGCAGAACGATCCTCGCGATCGACGTGAACGTGCGGCGGCTCAGCCGTGTCGTGGCTGTAGAAGTAGAACCGATATGGTCCGACGCGCAAGACGGTCGGCATTTTGAACTATATTAGCGCCAGTAAGAGGGACCGAGACGACATAGAAAACATTTTCATCGCGCTCGATCATGTAATCGAACAGGCGTTGCAACGGGATCGTCCTCGCTCACTATTCCACGCTCTTGGGCAGACGGGAAACCGGTCAGTCCGTGTGAGAAGGGTTCCGCGTACGACCGGTCATCCCTCAGCCGCCGATCTCCGGCCTCGCGGTGATGGCGCGCTGCGTAGCATGCTTGTCGAGCTTGAGCCTAAGTGCCAGCGGGTTAAACAAGGCGTGGTCGAAGCGGAGATAGTAGACACTCTTCCCGCGTTGCCGGGAAAACCGAAAATGCCCGTGGCTGTCCGTTTTGGTGGAACGCAGCACCGCAACCCACCCCTCGGCGCGATCAGTCACTGTAATGTCTGGGATGGGAGCGCCCGAAGAATCAAGAACAACGCCCTCGACCCGCTGAGCAGGCTGTAGTTCCTCAAGTACGACAAGTTCTCGAACTGCCTTCGCAGAAGTGACCAAGAAAGCGCATGTAAGTGCGATGGCTGCCGCCCGACGCATAGATTAATTATCGGTTATCCACTCCTTGAGGAACTTTAAGTCGGCTTCGGTCCGATGCACGGATGGGCAAGATACGCCGCATTCCTATATGGCCATCGGCATGAACGTGGGGCGTTTGGCCGCCTCGTGGCTGTATAGTAGAAGCGGCCCCAACGCGCAAGACGGCCGACATTTCGAAACCGAGATTATCTTTCCTGGCTCTAAAGGTATCGCCGGCTTCTGCCGATATCCTCTGAGTTGAGAAGCCTGCCTAATCTCCAAAGGAGAGTCATGTCACGTATCTTACTCACTTCCATCCCAGCAGCAATCCTAGCGCTCGCCGTGGCGTTTCCGCCCAGCTTGGCCGCTCAGGCTGCCCGCACGCCCCGGATCGCCGGACGAATTGATGAAGCCGAGCTTCGGACGCTGGCCGGCAACACGCGCCCGGAAGCCACCGCTCTGAACGATCGCGGCCCGGTAGCCGACGATCTTGCGATGAACCACATGCTGCTGCAGTTGGAACGTTCGCCGGAACAGGAAGAAGCGGTCCGGGGATTGATCGACGATCTGCACAACACCAGTTCTCCCAAATTTCATCAGTGGCTGACCGCCGAGGAATTTGGCCGCGCCTACGCGCCGGCGGCCGAGGATGTCGGGAAGATCACGGCGTGGCTGGAATCGCACGGCTTCACCGTCAACCTGGTGTATCCGAGCGGCATGGTGATCGACTTTTCGGGCACGGCCGGCCAGGTGCGCGAGGCTTTCCATACCGCGGTGCGCTATTATGACGTCGGCGGAGTGCGGCACATCGCCAACGCCAGCGATCCGCAGATTCCGGCGGCGCTCGCCCCGGTTGTGACGGGCGTGGTTTCGATGCACGATTTCCGCCCGCACTCCATGAAGACCGTGCGCCGCAACTTTACGTTCACCTCCGGGGGCGCCGTCTATCAGGCAGTGGTTCCGGCCGATCTTGCGGCCATCTACGATTTGAATCCGCTGTTCAATAGCGGCATCACGGGCCTGGGCCAGACGGTCGCCGTGATCGAAGATACCAATCTTTTCTCAGCTTCAGATTGGACCACTTTCCGGTCAACGTTCGGGCTCTCCGCGCATGCGCACGGATCGCTGGTGACTGTTCATCCGGCCCCCGTCTCGGGCCGAAACAACTGCGCGAATCCCGGCGTACCGTCGGGCGGCGACGACGGCGAAGCGATTCTCGACGCCGAGTGGGCCTCGGCCGCGGCTCCGGATGCCACCATCGCTGTCGAAGCCTGCGCCGATACACGGAGCACCTTCGGCGGGCTGATCGCGATCCAGAATCTGATCAACGGCCATAATCCGCCATCCATCATGAGCATCAGCTACGGCGAGTGTGAAGCGGAGAACGGCGCGGCTTCCAACGCCAGCTTCAGCGCGGCCTATCAGCAAGCGGTGGCCGAAGGCGTTTCGGTGTTCGTTTCGGCGGGAGACGAGGGCGCGGCCAGTTGCGATGCCAATATGTCCGCCGCAACCCACGGCATCGGCGTGAGTGCCTTCGCGTCCACGCCGTACAACGTCGCGGTGGGCGGCACCGATTTCGCCGACTCGTATATGGGCACCAACGCCAGCTATTGGAACTCCAACAATACATCCACCTTTGGTTCGGCACTCTCCTACATACCCGAAATGCCCTGGAACGATTCTTGCGCCGGTGCATTGCTCGCGAGTGTTTTTGGCTTTGATACCACAGCGGGCGCGAACAGTTTCTGTAACACCGCCACCGCAAGCGAGGATGGACTGCAGACCGTGACCGCAGGCAGCGGAGGTCCAAGCGGCTGCGCCACCGGAAGCCCCACCACGTTCGGCGTGATCGGCGGAACTTGCAAAGGCTACGCGAAACCAAGCTGGCAAACCGGCGTGGCCGGCATTCCGAACGATCACGTGCGCGATATTCCGGACGTCTCGCTGTTTGCTGCCAACGGACTCTGGGGCCACTACTATGTGTACTGCTGGTCCGACACCGCCGAGGGCGGCGCGCCTTGCGTGGGCAATCCAAGCGGCTGGGCGGGCGCGGGCGGCACTTCATTCTCTTCGCCGATTCTGGCCGGCATCCAGGCGCTGGTCAATCAGCACCAGGGCGGTGCGCAGGGCAATCCGAACTACGTCTATTACGACCTTGCCGCGAGCGAATATGGCACCGGGGGTTCGAGCGCGTGTAACTCCTCAAGCGGAGAGGGTTCGTGCGTATTCCATGACGTGACGCTCGGCGATATAGACGTCAACTGCGCGGGCTCCTTCAATTGTTTCGGCTACACAGCCACGAGCGGCCGCCGTCACACGATGGGCAACCCCGACGGCGCGCTGTCGGTTTCAAGCACCACGTTCACGGCGGCCTATGGGACCACGGTAGGCTGGGACTTCGCTACCGGAATCGGAACGCTGGATGCCTACAAGCTGGTGATGAACTGGCCGTAGCGGCCGGCCGCATTTCGCGAACCGCTGCTCGACCCGGATGCTAGCATGGTCGTGTGCCGACCAGGCGGATGGTTGTTCTGGCCTCCGGGCTCGCCGCGGCGGGCGTCTTTGCCGGCATGCTGTGCGCATTCCAGATGCCGTTCCGCGAGTACGAGGGCCAGGAGTACAACGATTTCCCGCTGCCCGCCGACTATAAGGACCCGGCCGAGTTCGTGTTCGCGCGCCTCATGTACCCGCAAGGCGACTGGGGCATTTTCGGATGGCTGTTCCGCTTCGATTGGCGCCAAGGGCGCAGCGCCTGGACCAATGATTATCCGCGCGCTGATCGTCACTTTGTCCTGGCGCTCCGCCGCCTGACTCGCCTCCAAGTCCGCAGCGTGGAACAGCCCGTCAGCCCGGACGACGGCGACGACATCTATAACTGGCCGTTCCTTTATTGCGCCGGGCCGGATCAGTGGAACATGAACGATGCCGAGCTCGCCCGGGTTCGCGATTACCTGGCGCGCGGCGGTTTCCTGCTCGGCGACGATTTCTGGGGCGAGGAAGACTGGTACTATTTTCAGCGCAACATGGCCAAGCTGCTGCCGGGCCGGCCGATCGTCGAGATCGAATCGAGCAACGCGATCTTTCACACCGTCTTCGATCTCGATCAGCGCTACCAGGTCTCGGGCCAATGGAGCTTGCGGGGCATGCCGTACCTGAACGGCGGGCGCGATCCGCATTGGCGCGCCATTTACGATGACAAGGGACGCATCGTGGTAGCGGTGCTCTTTAATCACGATACGGGCGATTCGTGGGAGTGGGCCGACGATCCCGAATATCCGGAGCGCTATTCGGCGCTCGGGATCCGCACGGGCGTCAACTATGTGCTGTACAGCATGACGCACTGAGAGCTGCTACTATATTCGAAAGTTCTCCCAGGAGGTTTCACCCATGAGATTCTTTGCATCCGCGGCAGCATTGTTGCTGCTCACGGTTTCCGCTTTCGCCGCCGACGTCGATGGTAAGTGGACCGGCAGCGTTTCCACTCCCAATGGCGACTTCCCGGTCACCTTCAATTTCATGGCCGACGGCGCCATGTTGAACGGTTCCATGGCGGGCCCGGACGGCGGCGACATTGCAATTAAGGACGGCATGATTGATGGCGCGAACATTTCGTTCTGGCTGAGCATCGATATGGGAGGCAACGCGCTGAAGCTGACCTACAAGGGCGTGGTTGCGACCGATCAGATCAAGATTTCGGGCGACGCGGGCGGGATGCCTTTCGAGTTTGTGGTGAAAAAAGCGTCTTGACGATTGGGTTAATCGGTCGAGCTGTGCAATAGCTCGGGAATTGGCTCACGCTTAAACCGCAGCCGCAACCGGTCGAGCGATAAGTACACCACCGGCGTGGTGTAGAGCGTCAGCAATTGGCTCACGATGAGCCCGCCGATGATCGTGATTCCTAGCGGCCGTCGCAGTTCCGCCCCGACGCCTTGCCCGAGCGCGAGCGGCATAGCGCCCAGCAATGCCGACATAGTGGTCATCAGAATGGGCCGGAAGCGCAGCAGGCAGGCCTGATAGATGGCGTCGCGCGGGCGCAGGCCTTCGGCGCGCTCGGCGGCGATCGCGAAATCGATCATCATGATCGCGTTCTTCTTCACGATCCCGATCAGCAGAATGATTCCAATCATCGCGATGATGCTGAGATCGGTGTGCCACATCAGCAGGGCCAGCATCGCGCCCACGCCGGCTGACGGCAGCGTGGAGAGAATCGTGATGGGATGGATGCAGCTCTCATACAGCATGCCGAGCACGATGTAGACGGTGACCAGCGCGGCTCCGATCAGAATCGGTTCATTGGCCAGCGAAACCTGATAAGCCTGAGCCGTGCCCGCGAAGAAAGTGTGAATGGTGTCGGGCAATCCCACAGTGCGCGCGGTCTGTTCGATCACGTTCACCGCGTCGCCCAGCGCCACGCCAGGCGCGAGGTTAAAGGAGATGGTCACGGCCGGGAACAGGCCCTGGTGATTCACCGCCAGCGGCGCCACCGAAGGCGTGAAGCGGGCGAATGCGCTCAGCGGAACTTGCTGCCCTTTCGGATCGCGAACGTAGATCTCTTTCAGGAATTGCGGATCCTGCCAGAAGCGCGGCGCCGCTTCCATGACCACGTGATACTGATTGAGCGAAGTGTAGAGCGTCGACACCTGCCGCTGCCCGAATGCGTCGTACAGCGTGTTGTCGATGAGCTGCGGCGAGATCCCAAAGCGCGCGGCGGTGTCGCGATCATACTGCACCACGGCCTGCAAGCCGCTATTTTGTTGATCGGTGTTGACGTCGCTGATGATGCGAATGTGCCGCAGGGCCGACAGCATGGGCGGCCCGTAGGTGGTCAAATCCTGCACGTTGTCGCCGCGCATGGTGAATTGATAAAGCGCCGCGCTGTTGCGCCCGCCAACCCGCACGTCCTGGTTGGCTTGCATGAACAGATTCATTCCGCGAATCACGCGCAGCTTCGGGCGCAACCGCTCGATGACGTCGTATACCGAGACTTTGCGTTCCGCGAGCGGTTTCAATTGGATCTGCACACGCGCTTGGTTGATGGTGTTGCCGTTACCGCCGCTGCCCCCGGTGAATCCGCTCACAGTAAACACCGCCGGATCCTGCCGGATGATGTTCACCATGCGCGTCAGGTTGCCCTGCATGGCCTGGAACGAAGTGTCCTGATCGGCGATGATGGTGCCGTTCAAGCGCCCGTTGTCCTGCTGCGGAAAAAATCCCTTGGGCACGTGAATGAAGAGGTAGACGTTGAGGGCGATGGTGGCGCCGAGGACACCGAGGGTGATGGCGGGATGCCGCAGCACGCGTGCGAGCGATCGCCCGTACAGCCCCACAATCCAGTTGAAGACGCGTTCATTCGCGCGATAAATCCTCCCGTGCGTCTCGTGTTCCTTCAGCAAATAGGCGCACATCATGGGCGTGGTGGTGAGCGAAATCGCCATCGAAATTGCGATCGCCACCGACATGGTGACCGCGAACTCGCGGAACAGACGGCCCACGATGCCACCCATCAGCAGCAGCGGAATGAATACCGCAATCAGCGAAACACTGATGGTGAACACCGTGGAGCCAATCTCGCGCGCGCCACGCACGGCGGCGGCGAACGGCTTCATGCCTTGTTCCAAATAGCGCGTGATGTTCTCGATCACCACGATGGCGTCGTCAACCACGAAGCCGGTGGACACGGTCAGCGCCATCAGCGAAAGATTGTCGAGACTGTAGCCGCACAAGTACATCACGCCGAAGGTCGCGGTCAGCGAGACGGGAACGGCCACGCTCGGGATCATGGTGGTGCGCGCGCTGCGCAAAAATACGAAGACCACTAAGACGACCAGGACCACCGAGACGCCCAGCGCACGCTCGATGTCGCGTACCGACGCGCGGATTGTGACGGTCTGGTCCTGCGTGACATTTAGCTTGATGGATTGCGGGATAGCGGCCTTGATTTGCGGCAACTCCGCGCGAATCCGGTCCACGGTGTCGATGATGTTGGCGCCCGGCTGCCGGTTCACCGCGACGTTCACCGCGCCCTGGCCGTTGGCAAGGCCCATGTTGCGGATGTCCTCCACCGAATCGATGACGTCGGCGACATCGGACAGCCGCACCGGCGCGGCATTGTTGTAAGAGACGATCAGCGGCTGATATTCCTTGGCCTTGAACATCTGGTCGTTCGCGCCGACCTCCCAGAGGTGAAAGCCGTCGGAAAAATGTCCCTTGGGGACGTTGGCATTCGATGCGTTGAGCGTGGCCCGCACCTGTTCCATTCCGATGCCGTACTTGTTGAGCGCCATCGGATTCAGCTCGACACGCACGCCCGGCAGCGCGCCGCCTTGCGCGTTCACCTGGCCGACGCCCTTGATCTGCGAAAGCTTCTGCACGATGATCGTCGACGCGGCATCGTAGAGCTGCCCGCGATCGAGCACCTTCGACGTGAGGGCCAGCTGGAAGATCTGTTGCTCGGCGGGATTGATCTTACGGTAGGTGGGGTTGTTGGGCAGATTCGTTGGCAGATATCCGCGCGCGGCGTTGATGGCGGCCTCCACGTCGCGAGCCGCGGCATTGATGTCGCGGTTCAACTCGAATTGAAGCGTGATGCCCGTGCCGCCCAGCGTGCTGGTGGACGTCATCTCCGTGACCGCCGCGATGCGTCCGAACTGGCGCTCGAGCGGCGTCGCCACCGACGATGCCATGGTCTCAGGACTCGCGCCGGGCAGGCTCGCTTGCACTTGGATAGTGGGAAAGTCCACTTGCGGCAGCGGCGATACGGGGAGCAGATTGTACGCGACGGCGCCCGCCAGCGCGATCGCGATGGTCAGCAGCGTGGTGGCGACAGGCCGATGAATAAAGGGCTCGGAGATATTCATCTGCTAGTCGCCCATCTCCGGGGCAAAGCTGGGATCGACACCATGTACCGCGCGCTTGCGCCGCGCCAGACGGTCGAACCAAAGATAAATCACGGGCGTCGTGTACAGCGTCAGGAGCTGGCTAAAGATCAGCCCGCCGACCATCGTGATGCCCAGCGGACGCCGCAGCTCCGATCCCACTCCGGTTCCGAGCGCGAGCGGCAGACCGCCCAGCAGCGCCGCCATGGTCGTCATCATAATGGGCCGGAATCGCAGCAGGCACGCCTGATAAATCGCCTCATGCGGCTCCATGCCCTGGTTGCGTTCGGCGTCGAGCGCGAAATCGATCATCATGATGCCGTTCTTTTTCACGATGCCGATCAAAAGAATAATTCCGATGAGCGCGATCACGCTGAAGTCCTGCCGGCAGATGAAGAGCGCGAGCAGTGCGCCGACACCCGCCGAGGGCAGCGTGGAAAGAATCGTGATCGGATGAATGTAGCTTTCATACAGCACGCCGAGCACGATGTAGACCGTGATCAGCGCCGCCAAAATCAAAATGGGTTCGTTCGCGAGCGATGCCTGGAATGCCTGGGCCGTACCTTGAAACGCGCTCTGGATGCTGGCCGGCATTTGCAGTTGTTCCTTCACGCGATTGATGTCGTTCACCGCGTCGCCGAGCGAGGCGCCGGGCGCAAGATTGAACGACAGCGTCACCACCGGGAACTGTCCCTGATGATTCACCGTGATCGGAACCGAGATCTGTTCCAGATGCGTGAACGCGCTCAATGGCACCTGGCTGCCGTTGGTGAAGACCAAAGACGACGATGGCGCCGCGCCGCTGAAGGCCGCGCCCGACGATCCGCCCGCTGGAACACCGATGTTTTGTCCGGCCGTCCCCTGGGCCACCGATGCGCTGGACGGCCCGAATCCAACGGTATTCGCCGAGCCTCCCGATACCACGCCCGCGCCGCCGCTGGTTCCCGCGGACGATCGAATAAACAAATTACGCAAATCGATAGGATTGTTTTGGAAGCCCGGCTTCACTTCCAGCACCACGTGATACTGATTCAACTGCGTGAACATGGTGGACACCTGGCGCTGGCCGTAGGCGTCGTAGAGCGTGTTGTCGATGGTGGAAGGCGTTATGCCGAGGCGCGAGGCGGTGTCGCGATCGAAGACCACCTTCACGCGCAATCCGTTCACCTGCTGATCGGTGGCTACGTCGCGCAACTCCGGCAGCTCCTTTAACCGCGCCACCATTTTGGGCACGAACGAATTCAGCACATCGGCGTTGGGATCTTCGAGCGTGTACTGGTATTGCGTGCGGCTGACGCGATCCTCCACCGTCAAATCCTGCACCGGCTGCATGTAGAGCGTGATGCCCGCCACCTTCGTCAGCTCCGGTTGCAAACGGCGGATCACGTCGCTGGCGCTGATGTTGCGCTCCTCGAGCGGCTTCAGGTTGATCTGAATTCGTCCGGTATTGAGTGTGGTGTTGGTTCCGTCGATGCCGATGAACGACGACAGGCTGTCCACCGCAGGGTCGCGCAGTATTTCCTTAGCCAGCGCCTGTTGCCGCTCCGACATGGCGCGGAAGGAGATTGTCTGCTCGGCTTCGGAAACGCCTTGGATCACGCCCGTGTCCTGCACCGGGAAAAAGCCTTTGGGAATTTTCACGAACAGCACGAACGTAAACACCAGCGTGGCCGCGGCCACTAGCAGCGTCAGCGGCTGATTCCGTAGCACCCAGCGGAGCGTGGTCGCATAGAAAGAGATCACGGCATCGAAACCCCGTTCCGACGCTCGGTAGAACCAGCCTTGCTCGTGTTGCGGTTTGTGTTTCAAAATCTTCGCGCACATCATGGGCGTGAGCGTGAGCGAAACCACGGCGGACACCAGAATGGTCACGCTCAACGTCACTGCGAATTCGCGGAACAGCCGCCCGACGATGTCGCCCATAAATAGCAGGGGGATGAGCACCGCGATCAGCGATACGGTGAGCGATACGATGGTGAACCCGATCTGCTCGGAACCAAGCAGCGCCGCTTGCAACGGCCGCTTGCCTTCCTCGAGATAGCGCGAGATGTTTTCAATCATCACGATGGCGTCGTCCACCACGAAGCCCGTGGAAATGGTTAGCGCCATCAGCGACAAATTGTTCAGGCTGTAGCCGAGCAGGTACATCACGCCGAAAGTGCCCACCAGCGACAGCGGCACCGCCACGCTCGGAATAATGGTGGCCGAGAGATTTCGCAGGAACAAAAAGATCACCAGCACCACCAGCCCGACGGTGAGCATCAGTTCGAACTGAACGTCCTTCACCGACGCGCGGATGGTGTTGGTGCGATCGGTCAAAATCTTCACCTTCACAGACGAAGGCAGCGACGCCTGCAATTGCGGAAGCAGCGCTTTGATGCGATCCACCACCGCGATAATATTGGCGCCCGGCTGCCGCTGGATGTTCACGATCACCGCGCGCGTTTCGTTCATCCAGGCGGCTTGGCGGACGTTCTCGGTGTCGTCCACAACTGTTGCGACGTCGCTCACCCGCACCGGCCCGTTGTTGCGATAGGCGATGATCATGGGCGCGTAGTCGGCGCTCGACAGCATTTGATCGTTCGCGCCGATCTGGTACGCCTGATGCGGGCCGTCGAAATTTCCCTTGGCCTGATTGACATTCGCCGCAGTGATGGCGTTGCGCAGATCTTCCAGATTCAGCCCGTAGGACGCCAGCGACGTTGGATTGGCTTGAATCCGCACCGCCGGTTTCTGGCCACCGCTGATGCTGACCAAACCCACTCCCGGCAATTGCGAGACCTTGGGCGCGAGCCGCGTGTCCGCGAGGTCTTCCACTTTCGAGAGCGGAAGCGCAGTGGATGTGAGCGCCAGCGTCAGGATGGGCGTGTCGGCGGGATTTACTTTTGCGTAAATCGGCGGCGTCGGCAGGTCGGCCGGGAGGTAAGTCCCCGACGCATTGATGGACTGCTGCACTTCCTGCTCGGCCACGTCGATGTTCAACGCCAAACCGAATTCCAGCGTGATCACGGAGCTGCCGTCGGAGCTGGTGGACATCATCTGCTGCAGACCGGGCACTTCGCCGAGCTGTCGCTCGAGCGGAGCGGTCACCGACGACGCCATCACGTCTGGACTCGCGCCCGGATAGAACGTGATCACCTGGATGGTCGGGTAATCTACTTCGGGCAGAGCCGACACCGGCAGTTGTTTGTAGGCGACGGCGCCTACCAACAAAATCCCAGCCATCAGCAGCGAAGTGGCCACGGGCCGGACGATGAATGTCCGAGAAGGGTTCATGAAACTACGCCGTCGGCTGAGCGCCGGGCTTGTGCGGACGTCCGCCACCAGGCCTCGGGCCGCCGCGCTTTCCGTCACCCGATTCGGCCCCGCTGCCACGCTTCCCATTGCGCGGCTTGTCGCCCGGAACTTGCGCGTTCACCTTGCCGCCCTCTTCCAGGCGATCGACGCCCACGGTGACCACAGCATCGCCCGGCTCGAGCCCCGACGTGATTTCGGACACGTCGCCTTCCACCGTGCCCACCGTGATGGAACGCACCGTCACGGTTTGATCGGGCTTCACTAGCCAGACGTAAGTGCCTTGCGCATTGCGCTGAATTCCCGCATTCGGCAGTAGCGTGACATTTTGCTTTTGCTGCACCAGCAATCGCGCATTCACGAACTGGCTAGGATACAACTTGCCATTGGTGTTGGCGAAAACCGCGCGCAGCTTTAACGTGCCGGTGGTCTGATCGATTTGATTGTCGATGGTCTCCAGCTTGCCTTCCGCCAGTTTGTTCTTCAGCTCGCGATCCCAGGCCTCCACGGTCAGTTGCTGGCCGGCGTGCATGCGATCGAGAATCGGCGGGAGCTGATCCTCGGCGGTGGTGAAGATCACGCTGATCGGATCCAGCTGCGTGATCACCAGCAAGCCGTTGGTATCGCTGGCATGCACGATGTTCCCAGGATCCACCAGCCGCAATCCCACCAGACCCGTGATCGGCGACGTGATGTGGCAATAAATCAGGTTGAGCTTGGCGCTGTCGATCTGCGACTGATCGGTCTTGATGGTGCCTTCATACTGAGTGACCAGCGCTTCCTGGGTGTTGAGCTGCTGCTCGGGAATCGCGTCCTGCTTCATCAGCGTCTTGTATCGCTCCAGATCCAGGTGCGCGTTCTTGAGCAGCGCCTGGTCGTGAATGAGCTGTCCCTCGGCCTGCTCCAATTGCACTTCGTACGGGCGCGGATCGATCTCCACCAGCAAATCGCCTTGATGAACGAGCTGGCCCTCCTTGAACTGGATCTTCATCAACTGCCCGTCAACGCGGCTTTTCACCGTGACGGTGTAGATGGGAGTCACCGCGCCGAGGCCGGTGAAATACACGCGAATGTCGCCCTTGGTAGCCTTAGCCGCCACTACTTGGGCCTGCCCGCCTCCCGCTCCGCGCGTACGTCCAGCGCCCTTCGCGGTCCCTTGCGCTGTGGAATCACTACTCGCGAAGTAACCCTTGAGCCGCGGCCATTGCCAGTACGCGACCCCAGCGAGGACAGCCAGAACCACGAGCCACACCCAGCCTCGCTTGCGGGGCGGTGGAGGCAAATCATGCTGAAATTGTTTCGGCGCGACAGGGCGAACGGGTTCTAGCGCGGCCGGTGTGGTGCTTTCCATGGTCCTAGAGTTACTAACGACAGCATACTCTGATTCGTTACAGAAATAACCGGATCTTAGTGTAAGGAATTTGGTATGTAGCTCGAAAGGGCCATGGGCCGGAGGTTCCGCGATCGGGCCAACCTCCTATTTGAGCTCCGCGATCATCCCCGGCACGCTCCACTGCTGTTGCAAGCTGCCCGGCGCCCACTTGTACTCGGTCTCCATGAACTTCGCGATTTCGTCCTGGCTCTTGCCCGCATGCACCAGCCCGCTTACCCGATTCCGAAGCTTCTCCACATTGTTGCGATAGGTCAAGAGGCCAGCTTTGTTCGTCACGTCGCCATGGCCGGGAATCACGGTGTCGAAATCGAGCTTCAACGCGTTGTCCAGCGTCTTGGTCCATTCAACAACGCTGCCGCCGCCGTTGTAGTCGATCAGCGGACTCGTGCCCGCCATCAGATCGCCGGTGTGTAGCGTGCGGATGGCCGGGAAATAAATTACTGCGTCGCCATTGGTGTGGCCGCGCCCCATGTAAATCGCGCGCACTTCTTTGCCGCCTAAATGAATCGCGGTCTCGGTGGTAAACGTGATCCGCGCCGGGCTCACGCCGGGAGGCGCGTTGGATTGCTTGTGCTCCAAGATGTTGGTCCGCGCCATGGCCGTCGAAATGATCTCGGCGGTGGGAAGAAACTTGGTGTTTCCGCCGCTGTGATCGGCATGATAGTGCGTGTTGATGATGTATTTGATCGGCTGATTGGTGACGCTCTTCACGCCTTCCACGATGCCTTCATGATCTTGATCGAACTTATCATCGATCAGGATGACGCCCTCGTCGGTGATGTAAACGGCAACGTTGCCACCGTCGCCCACGATCTCGTACAGATCGTCCTTCACTTTATTAACCGTGAGTTTCGCGGGCGCGGGATTCTGTGTATAGCCGAGCTGCGTGTAAGCAATCCAGCCCAACGTCAGAAACAGCGCCCCGGCGGAAATGCGCGTAAGGATTGTGCGGCTCATTGCCGGACACTATATCAAAATCCCAGGGGCTTTGAACCAAACCTATGGCCGCTTTAGGTTCTTCTCGAACAGATCGAAGATCCGTTTGTATTCGTCCGCCCAACTGGTCGGCTCAACGAATCCGTGGTTCTCCACCGGATACACCGCCAGCTCCCAATTCTCCTTGCGCAGCTCGATGAGCTTCTGTACCAGCTCCACCGTGTCCTGAAAATGCACATTGGTGTCGCCCATGCCGTGGCAGATCAGAAGCGCGCCTTTCAATCCCTGCGCGAAGAAAATCGGTGACGACCGCTTGTAGGCTTCTGCATCCGTCTGCGGCAGATTCAAAATGTCCGACGTGTATTCATGGTTGTAATTCGCCCAATTGGTAACCGGCCGCAACGCCGCGCCCGCGGCGAACACATCGGGCTGCGTGAACATCGCCATCAGCGTGATGAAGCCGCCATAACTTCCACCGTAAATGCCCAGCCGCTTCGGATCGGCGCCGTACTGCGACACCATCCAACGCGCGGCATCCACGTTATCGTCCAAATCTTTTCCACCCATGTGGCGATAGATGGCCGTGCGCCAATCGCGGCCGTAGCCCGCCGATCCGCGATAATCCACGTCCGCCACCAGGTAGCCGTGCTCCATCAAGAACTGGTGGAACATATATTCGCGCGCATAATACGGCCACCAGCGATGCACGTTTTGCAAATAGCCCGCGCCATGCACGAACAGAACCGCGGGCCCGTCTTTGCGATAATTCGCCGGCCTGTACACGTGTGCCCGCACCATCGCGCCATCGCGAGCTCGAAACGTGACGATCGGCGTGTCGAGCCACGGATAATCCCAAAACTCGGGCACAGGCGACGAGGTCAACTTTTTCGCTGGCGCATCCGCGCGCGCTTCCTGCGCGTATAGCTCCGGCGGCTTGTTGGTGTACGAATAAACATCGGCGAACCAGCGATCATTGGGAGATGGGACAACAGAATGTCCCCCTGGCCGCGCGGTTAGCGCTGTTCGCGCGCCGCCCTCCGCGCTCATTTCGTAAACGTTCTGTTCGCCGGGATCCGCTTCGTCGGTCACCAGAAAAAACTTGCTCTTGTCGGCCGAAAGGATCGCGCTATCCACTTCCCACGCGCCCGACGTCAGCGCCTTCGCCTCGCCGCCCTCGAACGAAACCGCGTAAAGATGCGAGTAGCCCGTCCGCTCCGATTGAAAATAGACGTCGCGATCGCCCTTCATCCATCCCAAAGTTTCGGTACCTGGCTCGTCCGGATCGCCGATCCCCGGTCCGTCGATCCACGCGTCGTCATGATCGTGCGCCAACACGCGCGTCCTCCCCGTGTCCTCGTCCAGCGCGAGAATCCAGCGATCCTTGTTGTCCATCGCACGCGCATTCAGCACAGCCTTGGTGCCATCGTCGGACCACAACGGCTCCGATAACCGCACTTCGCGATCGTTCGCATCGGCGGTCTGCACCCATTTCAACTCCCCCGTCCCCGCGCTCAGGATCGCCAGCCGCACCAAGCTTTGCTTATCGCCCACCTTTTCGTACGACGGGATGTCCTCCGTGTAGCCCGACTCCGTCACGAAGTTAGGCACAATTGTCTTTTTGCCGCCCGTCGCCGGTTCGCGAATCATTGCGATCACATACTTCTCGTCGGGTGTCAGTTCGAGCGACGCCACGGTCTGCCCGGTTTGCAAGATGAACGGCTTCCGCGGATGCTCGCGCTTGCGTTTGGCCTCCTGCCCTTCCCGCTCGGCGGCGCGTTCACGGATCACATCGAACAGATCCTTCTGGCCCTTCTTGAGCGCCTCCTGGCTCGCCGTTCCCTTTTCATCCTCGGGAGGCGGCGGAGTGCCCGCCGGACGAATATCGGTCAACTCTTCCGTCGCGCCGCTGTCGAGCGCGACTACATAGAGATTATTCGCCCGCATAAACGCAACGCGTTTTTCATCGTGCGTGAAGCGCGGATTCGTCTCCGCATCGTCGGTCTTGGTGATTTGGCGCGTGCCTCCGCTCGCCGCGTCGTAAAGGAAAATATCGCCGTCGCGTGAATACACCGTCCGTTTCTTATCTCGCGTGGTTTGTCCAGCAGCCGGTGGCGCAAGCTTCGCCTCATCATCCGACAACTTCCGCAGCCCCGATCCATCCCGCGCAACCACGTACGTGTCCGCCGGCTTGATCCGCGGATCGCTCGCCTGCTTCCATTGAAAATAGATCCGCGCGCCATCGCCGGACCAGCGAACGCCAGAGGGTTCGTAGCCGTAAAGCCCCGGCCCCCGCATGATGTTATCGATGGTAAGTGCGAACTTCCCGGCGGGATCAGCCTGGAACGCGAACAGAAACGCTAGCAGAGGGAGCGCGAACCGCTTCATTTCTCCATGCTATCTGAGCCGCGACCACGTTACCGAGCCGCGAACGTGAGGGAGCGGTCTATTTCCTCACAAACTGCAGCGTGGCTTCGGCGTGTTGGCCGTGCGTGGAACTTTCGTGAATCTCGAGCGTCATGTGCTTGCCATCATCGGACAGCGTGTGAACCCAATGCCCCTGCACCTGATCGCCTTTGATGAGCGCAGCCCACTCGGTGGTCAACTTGTTCCCGTCCATCATGGACTTGAAGGTCGTCATGAATGGGCCGATCTGCTGTTGCTGCTCCTGACCATCCGTGCTCAAGTGCACCTTTTCCGCCATCACCCCCAGATATAGCAACGGAACTACGCCGTTTTCAGGCTCCTTAAATGTGGATTCAATCGTTAACCCGGAATTATCCTGTTTGATTTTCGTCTCCAGGCTGTTGGGCGCGTCGCCGGGGCGCGGGCTGTGCTTGTCCAGTACCCACTTGCCGGAGAAACTGTCGGCGTTCTCCTTGGCGCTCGCCAAAGTGAAAACCGCCATTAGAGCGATTGTGAATAAAAACACTATTGATGTTGCACGTCTCAAGACAGCCTCTCCTCGCCAGTAGGATGCCGCTGGCAGGCGAAGGATTACATTTTCTTGCGGTGCGTGTAAAGTGAAATCTCGAACCATCCCACTTTGTAGCGGCTATCTTGCTTGAAATCAGCGGCCAGCGCCTCGTCAAACCTCGGCAGATTTGGCTCCTTTGGACGCCAATCGCGCTCAATAGCAAACTGATTCAAGATCAGCCAGACGCGTGGGAAAGGAGCAGCAGCCGCCCGGATCTCTTCCTGTGACGGAAAGGTTTGCGCAGCCGTTGTCGCTCCATGATAATCCGGGATCACGATCTTGGGCGTTTGTTTCGCCCCTGCCAGCGCCGCGTAGTACTTGAAAGACAGGTGCGGCTCTGCGTTGAAAAAGATCGCGGCATCGCCCGGCTCCTGGTGAGATGACACGTATCGGCTCATCGCTTTTAGGCCATTGAGTTCTGTTTCCTGTCTTGCTTCCCGATGGCGCACTACCGAGCCATGGACATTCAGCGCCAAGACGGCCGTTGCCGCCATCGCCCCCGCCAACATTACAACCCTGCCCCGCGACAACAAAGAGTCGATCCCCCAAACTCACCAGAAGCAACAGCGCGGGAAGGCACGGCAAGAGATACCGGTCGACTAACATCGGTTTAACGATCGACCCCAAGATGATTGCGCCGGAAGGAACCACAACCCAGAGCACTGGAAGCGCGGTGTTGAACCTTCGCGATCGCGGTCCGGAGCCTAACCCAGTCCCGACCCCAAGTACACACAGGATGCTGTAGAAACAGAATAGGAGCGCCATGCCGTAGCCGCCTGCCGCGGAACCCACCCACGCCCGGCAGAGTTCCAAGATATTCCTACCGCTCAGCGGCGCAATCCAATCGAGTTGCCCCTGATTTCTAAACGCCGCATACAATCCGGCCGGCGCGATCAGGACGATTTGGCAACTTAATCCGGGAATTCTTCGCCGAAGGCGCGGAACTTCCTCAAGAATAATCCAGAGCCACTGTGCGGCGATGACAAACACCGCGAATAAGTGGCAATAACACGCCAGAGCAGACAGCACGATGTAACCGGCCCAGCGGCCTCGCGCGCGTTCGGCCTGCAGCGCGGAAACCAACAGCAACGTTGACCACGTGAGCAACAATACCAGCAGCGCATAACTGCGAGCTTCCTGCGACCATCGAATATGAAACGCGTGGACCGCCAGCAGCGCCGTCGCCATGAGCCCTACCCTTTGGCTGAACAATCGGCTGCCCAGAAGGTAAAGCACCGGAATCGTCGCGACGCCAAATACCACCGACAGGCCGCGAACCACCACCTCGCTGTTCCCCAAATGGAGCCAGGGGCGAAGGATCAAATAGTAGAGGCCCATGTTGGCTTCGAAATCCCAGAGCGCCTGCAAAAACGAGCGCCATGGCAATTTAGCAATATTCCAGCTGGCTGCTTCGTCATACATCGCACGCGTACTGATTCCGTAGAAGCGCGCAAACGTACCTGAGGCCATTAGGATGATGAGCGAAATTGTGATAAACGGTCTCGAATATTGAGGTGTTTTCGGTAGTTTATTGACTGAATGCGGCATTGACGTCTGGGGATCGGCTATCAATATAGCACCCTGCTCCGCCCCTTCCGCGACCCGTGGCACTCCTGCTTTGGCTACGCGAGCCGCCTCCGCTATACTTGTTGCGTCCCCAATGTTGTTGACCACCGCGGCTTACTTCAGCTTTCTCGCCGCCGTCTTCTTCGCTTACTGGCTGGCCGCGCGATACCGTTTGGGCGCGCTCGCCGTCGTCCTTTTCGCCAACTATTTCTTCTACGCGCGCTGGGACCTCGTGTACCTCGCCATCATCCCCGCGGCATCCACGTGCGATTTCTTCATCGGCCGCGCACTCCACAATTCCACGCGCCCCGCCCTTCGCCGTTTGCTCGTCGCGCTCAGCATCGGGCTCAACGTCGGGCTCATCGCATCGGTGAAATATTTGCCCGTGCTGCCCTGGGTGCTGCCCCTCGCGCTCTCCTTCTACGGATTCCAATCGCTCACCTACACCATCGATATCTATCGCCGCGACTCGACGCCATCCGAAAGCTATCTCGCCTACCTCGCCTCCGCCAGCTTCTTCCCCACCGCCGTCGCCGGACCCATCACTCGACTTTCCACGCTCTGGCCGCAGTGGTCCAAACGTGAACTGCTGAGCGCGGAAAACGGCGGAAAAGCGCTCTTTCTCATCGGACTCGGCCTCGTAAAGAAGCTCCTCATCGCCGATTTCCTCGCCGAATCGCTGGTAAATCGCGTGTTCGATTTGCCCAAACTGTACTCGGGCGCCGAAGTCCTCGCGGGCGCTTATGGCTACGCGCTCCAGCTCTACTATGATTTCTCCGGCTACACCGACATCGCTCTCGGCTCCGCCCTGCTGCTCGGTATCGCGCTTCCACCCAACTTCAATCGCCCCTACGCCGCCCAAAACATTTCCGACTTCTGGCGTCGTTGGCACATCTCCTTCTCCAACTGGCTGCGGGACTATTTGTATTTCTCCCTGCCCGGCCTTCGCTCGCGCTGGAAAATCTTCGCCTCTCTAAATCTAGTCATCACCATGATGATCGGCGGCCTGTGGCACGGCGCGGGCTGGACGTTTCTGGTCTGGGGCGCTTGGCACGGCATCGGACTCGCTGCGCATCGCTGGTGGCAAACGCTACGAGGGAAGCGCAAACCATCGCCCGCCCCCGCGGCCCGCTTCGCCCGCCGGTTTCTCACATTTCACTTCGTGCTGATCGGATGGATTTTCTTCCGCGCATCGAGCCTCGAAACCGCGCGCGACATCTTCTGGCAAATTACATCGGGCACCATTTCTTTCGCCAACATTACGCCCACTTTCGCGCT
Source organism: Bryobacterales bacterium (assembly GCA_963772905.1). Taxonomy (GTDB): domain Bacteria; phylum Acidobacteriota; class Terriglobia; order Bryobacterales; family Bryobacteraceae; genus Palsa-89. The sequence continues at coordinate 1,286,937 of CAVYZD010000005.1, forward strand.
CGTCGCTATCTTCGCCCTGGCGATTCATTACATCCCGCAACGCTGGTACGACACCGGCCTCCGGCTCTACTGCCAGTCGCCGTACTATGCGCAGGCCGCGGCCATCGCGGCGCTCGTGGTTGCCATTCGATATGTTTCGGGCGCGAGTTCCGCGCCGTTCATTTACTCGCGATTTTGAACATGCTGCCGCGCAAAACATCGTTCGCTATCCTCACCCTCGGCGCATTCATCCTGCTGCTCGAAGCTGCGAATCTCGCGCGCCCGTTTACTCCCGCCGAAGCTCTCGATTTTCGCCCGCGCAACATGCCCCCGATCGACCCCATCGTGCCGATTCCGAAATTTACAACGCCGGCCGCCTCGTCGAAACGGCCGATCCTGGAGCCCAATCTCATCGATCCTCACGATGCGCTCCGGACCTTCTATCTTTCCTTGTGGCGCACCGAATTGGGCGCGCCCGGCGCCATCACGCGCGTCCTGCATTACGGCGATTCTCCAGTCACTGCCGATTCCATCACCGCCGACGTGCGTTCTCTCTTGCAGCAACACTTCGGCGACGCGGGTCACGGCTTCGTCCTCATCGCCAAACCCTGGGCCTGGTACGGACATCGAGGCGTGGAGGTGCAAGGCAAAGGTTGGCTCATCAATGCCGCCACGCAAACCCGCGCGCGCGACGGTTTTCATGGCCTCGGCGGCGTCAGCTTTGAGGGCGACACCGGCGCTTCTACGCACTTCGAACTCGCCGAAGATCACGCGCTCATGGAAATTCATTTTCTGCGCCAGCCCGGCGGCGGCGTGCTCCAGGTGGATGCGCCGGGGCAGACCATCGGCAGCGTGGAAACCGGCGGGCCGACCACAGAACCCGCCTATCAAACGTTCCCATTGAACCCGGGCACGCGGCAAATCAACCTCTCCGTCGAGCGCGGACCCGTGCGCATGTTCGGCGTCAGTTTCGAAAGGAAGACGCCGGGCGTGATTTACAATAGTCTTGGGCTGAATGGCGGCCAAGTGCAAGTGGTCGTACGCTACTTCGACAAGCCCCAGTGGACCGAAGAGCTCGAGCATGCACATCCGGATCTCGTGGTAATCAATTACGGCACCAACGAAAGCATTTATGCCGACTACATCGAGCGTTATTATCCCGGCGAGTTGCGCCAAGTGATCGAGCGCGTGAAGGCCGCGGTACCGCGCTCATCGGTGCTGATCATGAGTCCCATGGATCGCGGACAGCGTGATTCCAACGCTCGCATCACCACGGTTCCCACGCTTCCGCGACTAGTCGAGATCCAACGTCAAATGGCGCAGGAAACCGGTTGCGCATTTTTCAACACGTTTCAAGCCATGGGCGGCGAAGGAACCATGGCGCGCTGGTATGACAGCACGCCCAGGCTGGTGAGTGCCGATTTCACTCATCCTCTGCCGGCCGGCGCGCGCAAGGTCGGCGTGCTGCTCGATCAGGCGCTCGAATCCGGCTACCGGAAATTCAAGGCGCGAGAGCAGCAGCGGAGCGCGCACCAGTGACCAAGTTCGCTCTCGTTCTCATCTTGCTCGTCGCGGTCGCGCCCGCTGCCACCACTACCAAGACTGCCAAGAAGAAATCTCACAAAAAACATATTCACGTGCCCGTGGTTCACGTTTCGCCCGCGGTTCGCGGCGCAGCGTTGCGCGCAATTAGCGAGCGAGCCACGAGTCCTGGCAGCGCTCTCGAGGGCGGCGGAGCATTAGTGCCTTTCTTCGAGCAGCTCTCGCATCCCGCCGAAAACATGTCGCTGCACATTTTGCACTACGGCGATTCGCACACCGCATCCGATGATTGGGCCAATCAACTGCGCCAGGATTTTCAATCCAAATTCGGCGCCGGCGGACCTGGCTACACGCTCCCCGGCCATCCGTTCCTCGGCTATCGGCGGTTCGATAGCCACGGCAGCAACTCCCGCGGCTGGTACACCAGCGGCATCGTCACTCGCAAAAGTGACGGCATCGACGGGCTGGGCGGAGTCAGCTTAACCGCGCAATCGGCCGGCGAGACCGTGACTCTATCGGTCGAATGCGAGCAGCTCGAGTTGCACTACCTGCGCCAACCCGGAGGCGGCCAGCTTGATTTTTCGGTCGATGGCGCGCCCTTTGCGTTCATCGATACCGACGGCGAGAGCGGCCTCGGAACGTACCAATACATGGCTTCGCCCGGCGTGCATCAGTACACATTGCGAACCCTCAGCTCCGCGCCGGTGCGGCTATTCGGTTGGGTCGCGCAAAATCACGCGGGCGTGACCTATGAAACGCTCGGCATCAACGGCGCGCAGGCCAACCTGATGCTCGAATGGAATTCGGACATCCTCGCTTCGGAACTAATGAGCCGCGATCCCGCGCTCGTTGTACTCGCCTACGGAACCAACGAAGCTCTCAGCCGCACGTGGACTCCCGAAGATTATCGTGCATCGCTCACCGCGATCGTCCAGCGGCTGCGCGCCACGCTACCGCTCGCAAGTATTCTTCTCATTGGGCCGCCCGATTGCGAGTATCGCCAGCGCGGCCGGCTGCTTCCGTTTCCGCATCTCGATCAAGTGGTCGAGATCCAGCGCGAAGTCGCGCGCGCGAATGGCTGCGCCTTTTGGGATTGGCGCGCTGCGATGGGCGGCCCAGGCTCCGTGCGTCAATGGGTGCAGGCCGGCCTCGGGCAAGGCGACTACACGCATCTCACCGGCGCTGGTTATCGCATGACCGGCGGAGCGCTCTTCGACGAGCTCATGACGCAGTACGATCGTTTCGTCGCGATCCGCGCCGAAGGAAGTCATACTCAATAACGATGGACAACAGAGAGCGCATCGTCGCAATCGTGCGGAAGGTGTCCGATCAGGCCGCAGCTCCCGGCCCCGATGAATCGCTGTTTGATTCCGGGTATTTGGATTCGTTCGCATTGCCTGATATGGTGAGCGAACTGGAGCGTGAGTTTGGGATCAAGATTCCCGATTCCGATTTGAATCCCCGCAAATTCGAATCCATCGCGCGCATTCAATCCTATATCGAGAGCAGGATGTAACTGGTGGCGGCGATCAAGGGCTTCGGAGCCTATTTGCCGTCGCGCATCGTGACCAACGCAGAGCTTGCGGCGCGTCTGGATTGCGAACCCGGCTGGATCCTCGATGTTTCTGGAATCGAAGAGCGGCGCTACGCGTCTCCCGAAGAAACCGTTGCGAGTATGGGCGTTGCCGCGGCCCGCGCCGCAATGGGCACTGAAAACATCGGGATGATTTTGGTTTCTTCCGGATCGGCAGAGCGCCGATTTCCCGGACCGGCAGCAAGCATCGCTCATGCTTTGGGCCTCGATGGTGTGCCGGCCATCGATCTACCAGTCGCTAGCGCGGGCGGGTTGTTCGGAATGGCGCTGGCTGCATCACTTGCGGCGGTTCACGGAAATGTTCTTGTGATCGCATCCGAAAAAATGTCGGCGATTGCAATGCGCGAGCCTTTGGAACGCGGCGTTGCACCGCTATTTGGCGATGGCGCGGGCGCATGCCTGATCGGTGCTGAGGATGGCCCGGTGAAGATCATCGATTCGGTTTTGCATTCCGATGGCACGTTCGCCGATGATCTGCGCCTGGATTTCGATGCTCCGCTGGCGATGAACGGCCGATCCGTGATCCTGCAAGCGTCCCGTAAAATCCCATCGGCGATCGGCGAACTGCTTGAACGAAATACCAAATCTGCGCGGGGGGTTAAGGTTTTCCTGATGCATCAGGCCAATCAAAACCTGATGGATCGCGTAGCGAAAGCGCTCGCGGTCGGTTCGGGCCGCTTCCACTCCAACATCCGGCGCTACGGCAATACATCATCGGCGTCCATGCTCATTGCCGCAGCCGAGTGGTGGCGCGATCCGGGTCCAAACACAGGTGACCTGATTTGTTTCGCTGCATTCGGCGCCGGATTTCATTGGGGCGCGCTTCTGGCGGAGTTGGCTTAGTCGCCGGAAGCCCGGCTGGGCGAATTGTACGAGAAATAGGACGCGATCGCGAGGCGTATCGGACTCCAGCGCGTCCGAAGCACAGAGAGTCCAATCATGAGCAGGATCACCAGGACCGCGGCGATGCCGCACCAGATGTTGCTCATCGATTCTTTGAAATAGCCGAACCAGCGGCCGTACACCAGCTCGATGTGCACCCAATAGACCAGCAGAGATGTTGTTCCGAGCTGCCGCACCCAACTCCACGACGCGGCGAGCGGCAAGGCGGTCCACAGATAGGCGAAACCGATCACCAGCATCACGACGCCCAGCTTGATCACGATGAGACCTGGACTGTCGAGCCAGAATTCCGATTTCGGATACAGCGAGTACGGCATGTTCGAGAAATACTGCCCGCCGATAATCAGGCCGAAACCCATCAGGCCGCCCCATTGCATCACTCGATTCATTTGTTCAGGCTGGACCAAGCGAAGAATACTGCCGATGCTGATCCCGAATGCGATGAACGCGGCCCACGGGAAAAACGCGAAGTATTGGTAGCTGGGAACGAAGTAGGCGGAAACTTGCGGCGGGAGCCAGCGCCAATCGATAGCGGAAACCAATGGGGACGCAGCCGCAATCGCAATGCCTAATCCAGCGCACAAACGAACGCGTTCGGCCGTGGTGAAGATGGCCATGACCGACATCAGCGCGATGGCGAAACCCATGCAGTTGAGGATGTCGACCTTGAACAAATCCGTCCAGGGGCTTTGCCCAAACGCAAAGGCCCATAGCTGAAAGCGGAAAAGGAAAGCCAGGGTAAACAGATAACCTGAGCGCCGCAGCGCGGCTTTCCAACGGCCCAGGGGACGTAAGCCTTGGCGTTCGCGGCGATCCATCAAAAATGAAAGTGTGATGCCGGTGAGGACGAGAAAGATCGCGGGGCCGATCCCTCCGAAGAATTGCGACAACATGAACGGCCCATCGGTTCGCAACGCCGTGCGATTGAACGAATGAAAGACGTGGCCTTGCAGCATGACCACCACGGCGGCGCCGCGCGCCCAATCCAAGAAGGTGAGGCGACTGCTGGTATCGCGATTGTTTGGTTGTACTGTAGTATCCACGATTACTGGCCTGGATGTTCGATCTTCGCGCCCGGGGGCGGCTTGAGTTGTAAGGCGTCGGGTTTGAGCGGCGGATTGATCTGCTTATCGCTGTACGTCACCAGGACGTAGTCGCCCGACGGCTCGGTAATCTTCTCGCGCAGCGGATACGGATCGCCTTGCTCTGGAATCCATAACTCCACCTTGACGATGTAATGTTTCACTTCCGCGCTCTTGGGTATCAACTGCAAATGTTGCGGCCCGAGAATGGTCACGTCCCAGTTCGCTGCAAGTTCCGTGCCGGAAGTGCCAAAACCGATCAGGATGAGCTTGTCGAGTTGCGGGCCCTGCCTATCCAAGTCATAGATTCGCAGAGTATTGATTACGGGCAAGTACTCCTGGAGACGACGTTTCTCGAAGGTGATGGTCTTGCGGTCGGGAGAAGTAAAATCGACTCGGCCCTGCACTTCATCGGGGGCAACTTTCTTCATTGTTACATTACCGATCTCGGTGGTGTCGTCGTTTAGAACGTCGACATGCGTCACCTGCGTAACGTGCGCGGTCATGGACTGAAAGGCGGCGGCGGCCTTGTCCATGCGTGCCAGCACTTGCCGCAGGCTGTCGCTGGCGGCGGCGAACGCCGCGGAACCAGCCAGAGTGAGACACAAAACAAATGCGCACAATTGCGTTTGCATCAAGTGTTGAATTCCAGAAAGCGGCTGCGGCTACGGCGTGGTGAACGCCATGAACCCCTTGATTTCCTGTTCGGAATCGACAATTGGTTCCAACCGAACCACATGGTATTTCTTGCCCGTTCGTGCTTGCAGCAAGTTGCCGGCCTCGGTTGTCCGCGCTGCTTCGGGACTGTTTGAAAGTTGCTCGGCATCCATCCAGAAGACGGTTTCGCCATTGCCGGCACGGACCATCACGATACTATTGGCGCGCGGCTGATCGCGAAACCATTCCCTGGGCGTCAGAAAGATGAAGGCGACGATGAGACCCACCATGACGTCGTACTGCCATCCGGCGCGTGGATAATCCCAAAACAAAAAGCGCTTCACGCCGCTCATTGGGCTACTCATTCACGCACCAGTTTATCACGCGCTCCGGGCGCGGCCTGGCAATGCTGGAAGCTTCAGTGTAAGTGAACGTAAGCGGGTTTACTTATATTTGCGCAGGACGGCGAGCACGCGGCCTTGGATCTGGACGGACGCCGCATCAACAATGATGGGCTGCATGGCGGCATTGGCGGGCTGCAGCCGGATACGGCCGGCGGGTTCGTGATACAGGCGCTTGAGCGTGGCATCGCGGCCATCGACGAGCGCGACAACGATCTCGCCATCGTGGGCCTGCTGCGTGCGCTCGACCAAAACGTAATCGCCGTTCATGATGTGATCGTCGATCATGGACTCGCCGCTGACTTCGAGCGCGAACGTGTCGCCTTTGCCGGCGAAATCGGCGAACTGCAATGTGTCCTGTCCTTCGATGGCTTCGACAGGCGACCCGGCGGCGATGCGGCCGGCGAGGGGAATCTCCGCAGATCGACTGGTGACGCGGCTCTTGCGCCGCTCCTGAACATACTTCGGCGAGACTTCGAGCGAGCGGCTTTGGTTGAACAGGCGGCGCAAGTAATTGCGCGACTCGAGTGCCTGGATGTGCTTGTGCACGGTGGCCAGAGAAGCGAGTTTGAGACCGTGGGCGAGTTCCTCGTAGCTGGGGCTGTAGCCGTTTTCTTCGACGAAGTCGGCGATGAAGTCGAGAACCTCTTTTTGCCGCTTAGTTAGAGCCATGGTTACATTGTCGGGCGAAGAAAAGGGGAAGTCAAGCTGGTTATTGGTTCTTAGTTGCTGGTTGTTGGTGGCTGGCGGGTGGCGGATGAGGGGTGTTGTGTGTGTGCGGGGGTGGATTTTTGCAAATTTGAAAAAACGAACCCAAGAAGCGGGGCGAATGGCGGAGCGAAGCATCGAGATCAGAATATGGCAACCTGCACGCGCTGACGATGAGCGAAGGCGCTATGTTGTGCCATGCGGGGCGAAAAACGCGCGGCGAGTGGAGTCACCGAAGAGATGGAGTAAAATAGTGAGGCAGTCAATCGTGGGCGGCTAGCTCAGCTGGGAGAGCGCTGCGTTCGCAATGCAGAGGTCGGGGGTTCGATCCCCCCGCCGTCCACCAAAACTACGAAACAATTTGGACCGCTTGCTCGCGCGCGCGGCTCGGTTGGGTGCGCGGCTCACGCGGGTTGTTCGAAGTGATAAGATCGCTCCCGAGGAAACCGTCATGATGCCACCCCGCACGTTCTCACCTTTCACTCGCCGGGATTTTCTGAAGCAGACCGCAGCGTTTGCTACTGCAGGCGGAATTCTGCTTCCCCAGTTAAGCGCGCAAGACGCCAAGTTCGTCACAGCCGAAACCGTTTACGGCAAAATTCGCGGCGTCGACAACAACGGGATCAAGGTCTTCAAAGGCGTCCCGTATGGAGCGAGCACCGCGGGCGCGAATCGCTTCATGGCGCCAGTTGAGCCAGCGAAGTGGACGGGGGTGCGTGATGCTATCGCATATGGACACAGTGCACCGCAGCGAGACCCGTCGGCGCCGCCTCGTCCACCGGGTGGTCTTTCGATTTCAGGCGAAGGACTGCCGGCCGAGGGTGAGGACTGTCTGGTGCTGAATGTCTGGACTCCAGCGGTGGGCTCGGGCGGGAAACGGCCGGTGATGTTCTGGTGCCATGGCGGAGGGTTCGCAAGCGGGTCGGGGTCATCGCCCGATAACGATGGAACCCACCTGGCGCAGCGGGGCGACGTGGTGGTAGTGACGATCAATCATCGTCTCAACGTGCTCGGCTTTGCAAACCTGAGCGAATTCAGTACGGATTTCGCGGCTTCCGGGGACGCGGGCATGTTGGATATCGTTCAGGCGCTCGAGTGGGTGCGCGCGAACATCGCCGGATTTGGCGGCGATCCGAACACGGTGACGATCTTCGGGCAATCGGGCGGCGGCCGCAAGGTTGAAACTTTGCTGGCGATGCCGTCAGCCAAGGGGCTCTTCCAGCGCGCGATCATCGAAAGCGGGGCGGCGATCAAGGTGATCGATCGCGATGTGGCGGTGCGCAACTCGGAACTGCTGCTGGCGAAGCTCGGGATCGAGCGGAGCAACGTGCGGGAGTTGCAAAAACTTCCGGTGGAAAAGATCATGGCGGCGCACTTCGCGGTGATCAAAGAGCATCCGGGAGTCGATCAGACGACGGCCGGATTTTCGCCGACGGTGGATGGCAAGATCCTTCCGCAGCATCCGTTCTATCCGAAGGCGTCGGCGGTGTCGGCCGATGTGCCGGTGATGGTGGGTTGCACGCGCACGGAGATGACGCTGTTTTCGCTGAACGATCCGGCTGCGTTTTCGTTGGATGACGCGGGGATGCGGGGGCGGGTGAAGGATTTGTTGGGCGATGAATCCGGCGGCATTGTCGACCTGTATCGCAAGCTGAATCCGAGCGCATCGGCGTCCGATATTTATTTCCTGATTGCGAGCGATTACCGCTACGGCGCGCCGACCATGAAAGTCGCCGAGCGGCGGGCGGCGTTAGGAAAAGGCCCGGTGTATCTTTACTACTTCAGGTGGGAGACGCCGGTGCAGGGCGGCCGATTGAAGTCGCCGCACACGATGGAGATTCCGTTCGCGTTCGACAACGTGAAGATTTCAGCGCGGATGACGGGTGGGGGGGCGGATGCGATGGCGCTGGCGGACAAGGTGAGCGATACCTGGATCGCGTTCGCGCGCACGGGGAATCCGAATAATCCGAAGATGCCGCATTGGCCGGCGTTCAACGCCAAGGATCGCGCGACGATGGTGATCGACAACGTGAGCAAAGTGGAGAACGATCCATTGCGGGAGCAGCGTATTGCGATGTTTCGGGCGATGAATTTGGGGTGACGGGCACCGGGAGCGGTAGATCATGCCGGCGCGAGCCAGCGTTCACATCAGCCGCTCGGGAATCCGAACATCAACCACGACTGATTGGCTACCCAGTGTGGGTAAAGCTCGGTCATCCGGTGGAACAGTTCTTCGTCGGACGTCGCGGTCTGCCGCAGCCGATCAAAGTCCAGAAGATAACTTTTCGTGTCCTGTATCGCCGACGGTGAGTCGGGCGCACCAGGCTTCTTGTGACCGGCAACAACAATCGCCGGCTTCAGCGCTGCCAACCGATCCAGCGCCGCGATCCAGTTCTTGCGGCTCTCGGGGGTGGTGTCGCCGACGTACATGTGGCACTGGTTGTACACCACGTCGCCAGCGACGACCAGGTCGATCGATGGAACGTGCAGAGAAGTCGTGTCGGGACTATCGGTGTGGCCCTGTTCGATGATGCGCAATTCGTGGCCTTCGAGAGTGAACGTGTCGCGCTCATAGGGCTCTGGTGGAACCAACTTGGTGGCCACTTGGCCAGGAAAGAGCCGGCGTGCTAACCGCTCCACTGGGGGAGTGAAAGACATCTGCATGGCGCTCACTGTCTTGGGCGTTGCTATCGCCCGAGCACCCGGGAAACGGTCGAGCAGAATGCTCAGACCGTAGAAGTGATCGAAATGGGCGTGCGTTATATAGATGGTCTCCAGGTTGCGATTATGCAGCGCAACCCAATCCGCGAGAGCCTCGGCCTCAGCCACCGTCGTCATGGCGTCTACCAGCACCGCGTCATACTCACCGAAGATTAAAGTCGACGTGGCCGGGTCAAAGCCGAGGGCTTCGCCGAAGGGCTTGGGCCGCTCACCTACCATTACCTTTCCCGGCGCGGTAAAGACGTTGACACCAAGCGTGTTCGACGCGATGGGTGCGGTCATGTTAGTGGTCTCCTTAAGTTTGCAGGGCCGGTGTTAACCGTACTTGAGGGCGGTGCTCTGTCCGACCTCGATAATATAGCCGTCAGGATCGCGGATGTAGCAGCGAATCTCGCCGTACTTGGGAATCGGCTCGGTGATGAACTCGGCTCCTCGACTTTTCCACAATTTGTAGCAAGCTTGGATATCCGCAACGCGGATATTCATAAAGCTGTTGATGTGATTCGGGTCGGGGACGCTGAGCGTTACCGACGGTTTATCCGGGGTCGGGCCGCCCCCGACGTTCAGAATCATCCAAATATTCGCTAGCTGAAGGTACCCAGGCGCGTTGCCGTCACCCAAGCTTAGAACTTGGGCGTCGAAGACCTTTTCATAGTAGCGAGCCGATCGCTCTATGTCGGCGACGGTGAGAAACTGTGCGACGCTGATTCCGTCCCGCGGGGGCATCTCATAGCTCTTCTGTCCGATTTGTACGCTGTTCATTGACGACTCCTCTTCCGATCATACTGGAGGCAAGTCGCGCGCCACGACGAAGATATAGAAACGAAAGACTGAAGGAGGGACCGTCGCACACTATTGTTCGCGGGTCGACTCAGCGGGTCGACACCGATCCGACTTTCGAATTCAGGTCCACGTGGGATTCTGGCTTGGCCTTCCGTCAAGTACCGGCGGGGAGCGCCGCACGCCGAGTCTGATCGGCGCCGTGTGTTATTTTGAATCTCTATGGTTTTGTCCGACGTGGACATCCGGCGCTATCTGGCGCAGGGGAAGATCAAAATTTCGCCGGAGTTACCGCCGGAGCAATTTGGAAGCTGCTCGGTGGATTTCCGGCTGGGCAACGAGTTCAATGTCTTCGAGCACAGCCGAAACGCGTTTATCGATCTGCGCGAGAGCAAGGGCATCGAAGGCATCATGCGGAGCGTGGAGGTGCCGGCGGGCGAGCCGTTCATTCTGCAGCCGCGCGAGTTCGTGCTGGCGATCACGGAAGAAACGCTGGAGCTCGACGCCGATGTGCTGGGGCGGCTGGAAGGCCGGTCGAGCCTGGGGCGCATCGGGATCATCGTGCATGGCACGGCGGGGTTGTTCGATCCGGGCTGGGCGGGCAAGGCGACGCTCGAGTTGAGCAATCTGGGGCGCATGCCGGTGGCGCTGTATCCGGGGATGCGGATTTGCTCGTTCACGTTCGAGCAACTGTCGTCGCCATCGTCGATGCCGTATAACAAGAAGGCCAGCAGCAAGTACACCGGGCAGAAGCATCCGTTCGCGAGCCGGCTGGCGGGCGAATTCAAGGGCTGATGTCCCGCGTACTGACGCTCGGGCCGATCCCGCCGGAAAAATCTGCGTTTGCGCTGGCGCGGTACAGCCGGTCGCCTGATTCGATCCGCGATTCGATCGAGTGGGTGCGTACGCACGACTCGACAAAATTCCTCGAGAGCTTCTATTTCCAATACGGGCACGCGTCGATCGCGGACCTGGGGCACGTGGTGTTGTGTTTTGAGGGCATCTCGGAGCTGGCAGCGACAGAGATTGAAGACGAGCAGCTGTGGGACGGGCAGGCGCGATCGTCGCGCTATCAGGATTTTTCGAAGTCGGGATTCGTGACGCCGCCTGAGTTCGATGCCGCGCAGGCTGCGGCGTATCAGGAAGCGGCGGGGGCGCTGCTCGCGGGGTACAACGAAGTTCATGCCAAAGTGTTCGAGCATCTCACCGCGAAATTGCCGCGTCCGGAGGAGATGCCGCAGGCGGCGTATTTGCGCAATGTGAAGGCGCGGGCGTTTGATGTCGCGCGTTATTTGTTGTGCTTTGGGATTCCGACAGGAGTGGGGCAAGTGACCAGCATCCGCACGCTGGAACGGCAGGTGCGGCGGCTGAAAGCGTCGGAGTACGAAGAGCTGCGCGGCTTGGCGGACGAGATCGCGGAGGCATGCGCGAAGGAGCCCTGCTTGCGATGGGATGCGAGCGGGGCCGGTGAAGCTGTGGCGCCGACGCTGGCGCGGCATCTGGACGCCGATGAGCATGCGCGGCAGAGTCGCGAGGATTTGCGGAAGTGGGTGCGGGAGAATTTGGCGGCGCGTGAAGCGGGCGCGACGGAGGATGTGGATCTGATGAAGCCCTCGGACACCATGTCCGATATTATTGCGACGCTGCTTTATCCGGTGACCACTTGGCCGTATCGCGAGCTGTACGAGATGGCGAGCGAGTGGAGCGCGGAACGCAGGAACGAAGTACTGGATGTGGCGTTGCAATCCCGGAGCCGGCGCGATGAGCTGTTGCGCAATTTTCGCGGAGCGCCGTATGTGTTCGACATCGTGATGGACATTGGCGCCTATCGCGATTTGCACCGGCACCGGCGCTGTCAACAGTTTCGTCAGGCTTACTCGGCGCATTTGGGCTTCGAGACACCGGCGGCGATTGCGGATGCGGGGCTAAGCGCAAAATATCTGGGGCTCATTACGCAGGCGCATAACGTGGCGGCAGCGCTGCCCCAGCCTGGAGCGCAGTATTTGCTTCCATTTGCAGCGCGATCGCGATTTTTGTTCAAGATGGATTTTGCGGAGGCTGAATACATCGCGCGGCTGCGATCGGGCGTGAAGGGGCATTTCAGCTATCGCAAAATTGCTTGGGAAATGAAGCAAAAGATGAGTGCGCTCGAACCCGAGCTAGGACGGCTGATGGAAGCGACTCCGCCCACGGTGGAAGATCCGTTACAGCGGTAAACGACTGGAAAGCCTGAGTCTACGGGCGGACACCAGCGTCGAAGAATTCGAACAGCGCGGTAAAAGTTTCCACGTTACAAAGCATCGCCATGGAAACGATACGACTGATTTGTAACGGCTTTCCTCCTTTGGCAAGCAAACTGCGACATTCAGGTCAGGTTGCAGCCACTTCAGTGGGCATCCTAAAAAACCGTGCGGTTGCTTGAGGCGATCGCGAAGCGGCAATTTGCAAAAAGGAGTCAAGTTATGAACCGTTTGATACTCGCAATGGCATCCGTCGGATTGCTCGGTATCGCGTTAGCGCCGAATGCGCCCGCGGATCAATGGGACAAGAAGACAATTATTACGGTGAACGAGCCGTTCCAAGTGCCCAACATGGTACTGCCCCCTGGAAAATACGTGTTGAAGCTGCTGGATTCGCCATCGGACCGGCACATCGTGCAAATTTTCAACGCGGACCAGAATCACCTATTCACGACGATTCTGGCGATCCCGAATTATCGGCTTCAGCCGACGGGCAAGACCGTGTTTACTTTCTGGGAAACACCTCCCGGACAACCAAAAGCTTTAAGAGCGTGGTTCTATCCGGGTGACAATTTCGGTCAGGAGTTCGCGTATCCGAAGTCGGCGGCAGCGCAGATCGCAGCAGTGGCGCATCAGCCAGTCCCGACCACGGAAGCCACGCAGCCGGCCGAACTTCCGCAAGCGCAGGTAACGCAAACGCAGCCCGAGCCGCAACAGGAAGTGGCGCAGAACACGCCGCCTCCGCAGCCCGAAGCCGCGCCAGCTCCCGCGCCTGAGCCGACGCCTGCTCCGCAGCAACTGCCCAAGACCGCCAGCCCGTATCCGTTGATCGCTCTGGCCGGCGTATTTTCGCTAGGTTTGTTCGCGTTGGTTCGGGCCTTCCGTTTGTCGTAACGTAACGGACTGCTAACATCAGACTGTTATGATCGGCGGCCGCGTAGTGGCGTGGTGGGTGAGCGCGTGGGTTGTTATCGCGAGCGTGGTGGCAGGGGGCCAATCGAAAGGCCCTGCCATTGCCAAAGCGGAGCAACCCGGCGAATTCACCCTCCGGACCACTTCGCGGCTGGTTCTTTTGGACGTGAGCGTGAAGGACCCGGCGGGCGGATTCGTGTCGGGGCTTGCCCAGGACAATTTCAAGGTTTACGAGAACGGAAAGGCGCAGCAGATTACGCAGTTCGCCGATGCCGATATTCCGGTGACGGTGGGAATTGTGGTGGATGAAAGCGGGAGCATGCGTCCGAAGCGCGCAGAGGTGATCACCGCCGCGCTGGTGTTTAACGAAGCGAGCAATCCGATGGACGAGACGTTCGTGATCAATTTCAACGAACGCGCCCGGCGCGGGCTTCCCGACAGCGTGCTGTTTACCGATAAAGTGCAGCAGCTGCGGATGGCGCTGTGGCAAGGCATTCCGGAGGGGCGGACGGCGCTGTATGATGCCATCGATATGGCGCTGAATCAGCTCGATTTCGGGCGGAGAGATAAAAAGACGCTGGTGCTGATCAGCGACGGCGGGGACAATCACAGCACGCACACACAACAAGAGGTGATGCAGCGCGTGCTGACGAGCACCGCGACGATCTATACGGTGGGAATTTATGACGAGGACGATCCGGAGAAAAACGAGGGCGTGCTCAAGAAGCTGGCGCAGGTGAGCGGGGGCGTGTTCTATCATCCGGCGACGCTCGCGGAGATCGTACCGATTTGCCGGCAGATCGCCAAGGACATTCGGACGCGATACACGGTCGGCTACGTGCCGCCTGCCGAGGGCAAAGCCGAGCGGCGTATCAAAGTGGAAGCGTCTTCGCCAGAGCATCCGAAGTTGGTGGTGCGGACGCGGACAACGTATCTGTTTTCCGATAAGGCGGCGGAGTCGCAATGAGAATTCGGGCGCCGAGACGCGGGCTGGTGGTGGCCGAATGGATCTTCCTGCTGCTCGGCCTGGTGGCGCTGGATTGCTTTGTGTGGATCAACACCGCGAGCGTCCTGGATCAGGCGTATCAGGATTGGGCTTTCGACCAGACGCTGCGGGGATTGACGCCCAGCGTGGGTGGGTTCGTGAATGAGGAAGCGCACCGGTTGTGGAGCCAGGGAAAGGCAGAGGCAGTGCCCGAGGTTTCCGTGTTGCCGAAGGAGAGCCCACAGGGTGAGCAGCCGGAAGCGCCTCCCGCGATGCGCTCGGTGATCGGGCGGCTGGATATTCCGAGGCTAGGGCTATCGGTGATGGTGCGAGAAGGCGCTGATGAAAGCACGTTGCGACGCGCAGTGGGGCATATTCCCGGTACGGCGCTGCCCGGCAAGATCGGGAACGTGGGATTGGCGGGGCACCGCGATACGTTTTTCCGCGCGCTGCGGAACATTCGCGAGGACGATACGATCGAGCTCGAGACCACGAGCGGGTCGTATCGCTACGTGGTGAAGTCCACGAAGATCGTGACGCCGCGCGACGTCAGCGTGCTGGAGGCATCGGGCGGCCCGACCTTGACGCTGGTGACGTGCTATCCGTTCTATTATGTCGGGTCGGCGCCGAAGCGTTTTATTGTGCACGCGGCGCAGGTGATGTCGACGGCGGCTATCCCACACCAACCGCAGCCAGGCTCTTGAGCTTAGCGGCGAGCGTGGTGCGTTTCAAGCCCAACATCTCGGCGGCGAGTTTTTTGTTGCCGCGGGTTTTTCGCAAGGCCTGTTCCAAAATGTTCAGCTCGATGCTGCCGACGGTGCGCTCGAAGTCGAGGCCCTGATCCGGAAGCGCGATCAAATGAGCGGCGGGGTTTGTGGCCGGGTGCCGGCGCGGCGGTAGTGGAAAATCGCCGGGGTAAAGGACCGAACGATCGCCGCTGAGGACAATGGCCTTCTCCACGGCGTTTTCCAATTGACGAACGTTGCCGGGCCAGTCGTGCGCGGCCAGACGGTCGAGCGTCTCGTGGGAGACTTGCTTCGTGGCAAGGTTCTCCTCCCGGCAAATATCTTCGATAAAGTGCTGGACCAGAACCGGGATGTCGGAGGCGTGCTCGCGCAGGGGCGGCATCGCGATCGGGACGACGTTGAGCCGGTAGTAGAGATCCTCGCGGAACTTGCCTTGTTTGATCAGTTCGGGTAGGTCGGCGTTGGTGGCGACGATGACGCGCGCATCCACGCGGATGGTCTCCGAGCTACCGAGTCGTTGAAACTCGCGCTCCTGTAGCACACGCAGCAGCTTGGCTTGCAGACCGAACGGCAGGTCGCCGATTTCGTCCAGGAAGATGCTGCCGTGATTAGCCTCTTCGAAGCGGCCGATGCGATGTCCGATGGCGCCAGTGAACGCGCCTTTCACGTGGCCGAAGAGCTCAGCTTCGAGAAGAGCTTCTGGAAGCGCGCTACAGTTGACGGCGACGAGCGGGAATCGATTGCGTTCGCTTGAGGCGTGGATGGAACGCGCGGCCAGTTCCTTGCCGGTTCCCGTTTCACCGGTGATGAGAACGGTGGCGCGGCGCGGGGCGACCAAATGGATCTGCTGGGCGACCTGCCGCATGGGGCGGCTTTCACCGATCAATAGAAGGCGGTTGGCGTCGGATTCGATGGGAACGGCGCTGGATTCGTCGGCCCACTTGGAATTGGCGGCGAAATAGAGCAGGCTGGTGACGTCGCCGCCGGCGTACACGTGGAAGGCACCCAGCCGCAAAAGACGGACAACCTCGGTGGCGGAGGCCTGCGGGGCCCGGAGCACGATGGGCGTACCGGGTTGCGCCTGCTGCAATTCCGCCAGCAAGCTGAAGGGGCACGCGCAATCGGAGAGCGGCAGCATCGCGAGCACAACATCGAAATCCTGGGTGCACAGCAGCGCTAATCCGTCCTCGGCGCGGTTGGCGATGGTGGTGGATTCGGCGAGAATGCCAGCGAAGAAATCCTCGGCGTGTTGGGCGATGCAGAGGATTTTCGGCGTGAAGGCCTGGGGCGTGAGAGCCGGGGGGGTGAGAGTGAGCGGCGTAATGGTGAGGACCTCCGTTGCACTTCCATCGGCAAACCTGGGAGAGAGCATATCGAGAAATGCGCTTAGTGCTGTGGCGAAGGGAGGGGATAGTGCTGGGAGTAAGCTGCTATCTTTTCAGCCCCGCCTCCCAGTTGAGGATCACGGTAAGCGGCGCTGCTTCCTGCGTCTCCGGCACCAGAAACAGGAAGCGCTTGCCATCCGGCGAGGGCGCCCAGCGGCCACCCGAGGCACCGATTGGAGCCTGAAAAAGAACCCTCGGAACTCCGGCCTGGAAATCGGATCCGGCAGTCACGCTAACCGCTATCAATCTTCCTTCCAGGTCGAGGTAATACAGTTCCTTGCCGTCCGGACGCCACATCGGGCTGGAACCGCCGTTCTCGGAAATCAGCCGCTTGCCCCCAGCACTCGAGATTCCTTGCCCAGCCGGGTCCGGCGAGAAGGGCCGGACGTAAACGTCATAACGCGCCGCCTCATTCGTTACATAAGCTACCCAGCGTCCGTCGGGGGAAAAACGGCCATCGGGCTCATCAAATTCCGTCCTGAGGAACGGCACAGGCTTCGGGCGCCCTTCGAGCGGAAGAACCCATAACTTATTCTTCGTTCCGCTTCCCTCAGCGGCGTACAGCAGGAAGCGCCCATCGGGGGACAAGCTGAGAGGTCTTTTCCATTCGTTGGACTTGATCATTGGTTCGGCGTCGGCCGCGCCGTTCAACTGTTTCTTATAAATGTCCATCATTTGGCCGACCCGCACCGACCCGAAGATGATGCTGCGCCCATCTGGGGCCCAAACAGCATTGTCGTCGCTGGCGGACGGATCAAGCTCGAGCCGCGTACTCGTGCCCCGTGCCATATCCAGCTGCCATAGAGCCGTAATCAGGCCGGCTGCGGCGCGAGACACGAAAGCTTGCGTCCCGTCGGGCGAAAGAGCGATGCCGGCATACGGTCCTGGCTGCCCCACGCTGCTCAAAACCTGGCCTTGCGCGTCGAACCAGGTGAGCTGACTTTCCACATTTCCTGGCGACCAGTAGGCCAGCGTGCCGCCGGCCGAAGCCGAGAAGGCGCCAGTGGCCCAGTACTGTGCCACCGGCTCTTCCACAACTCGAACCGGGTCTCCGGAAATCGTGAGATGGCGGGCATCGAACCGCTGGGCCATCAACGTCCTCCCACGCAGGAAAAGCATCTGGCCAGAACCAGCGTCCCGAGATGGCACGTAAGCGACCCCAAGAGTTGCCTGAATGAGTTTCTTGTAATCCTGCTGCTCAGGCTTGGTATCCAGAGAGCCTACCGATATCGCGCCATCCGTGCCTAAATCGCGATAGTACACAAAGTGACGGCCATCGGGCAGGAAATATGGCTCTACATGTGCGACATCTCCGTGTGACGTATCAAGAATAGTGAGAGGGGTTACGATGCCGCCGGCCGATGAGACCTGCATCAGCGGTCCCCCGTATTGGCCGAAGATGATCACCCCATCCTGATTCCACGAGCCGCCGACTCCCATCAAAGTCAGGCTACACACTGTCTCCGCCGGACCTCCGGAAATGTCCATCTTCAGCAGTTTCCCAGCCGAATCAAATGCGACGAACCGGCTATCGGGAGACCAGAACAACATACTTCCCACAGATTCGGTGCCGGAAAGAGGACGGATTTCGAGCGAGTTCAGGGACCGAATCCATATGCGGGGTACGCCGTCGGCACTGGCTGCAATAAAGGCCAACTGCCGGCCATCCGGGGAGAGCGCGAGCCCTCCAGTTAATCGCAAGGGGGGCTTGGTGGGCAGAGGAATCTGGAGCCGCACCGGCTCCGGCGGAACCGCGTTCTTCACGCCGCGCTCATAGACCCAGGTGAACACCGCGAGTACGAGCGCCGTAGCGGCGAATAACGCCCAGGGCAGTGCTCGACGCCAGCGAGTGCGAGGGGATACACCTGCCAACTCGGAAGGCTCCGGGGCCGCATCGCGAATCCACTCCAGCTCCAGTTTGACGTCCTGTGCGGATTGGAAACGATTCTCGGGGTCTTTCGCCAAGCTCGTGCGCACCACTCGTTCGAGCGACGCGGGTGTCATCGGTTGGAGCGAGCTTATCGGCGGCGGATCGATTTCCAGAATCTTCGCGATGATGCTGGCTTGGCTCTTCCCTTCGAACGCCTTCTTTCCCGTCGCCATCTCATAGATCACCGCGCCGAGGGCAAAGATATCCGTGCGCGCGTCCGTTTCCTTCCCTTCGAGCTGCTCGGGCGCCATGTACTGCAGTGTCCCGACAATTGTCCCTTGCGCGGTGATGGAATTTTGCGCCGTCGCAAGCTGCGTGAGTGGAAGGCCAGCCGTGGATGGGCCTTGTTTCAGCTTTGCTAAACCGAAATCCAGTAGCTTGGCGCCCGATTTAGTCAGCATAATATTGCCCGGCTTGAGGTCGCGATGCGTCATGCCTCGACGGTGCGCTTTGTCCAGCGCGCCGGCAATCTGAATGGCATACAGCAAGGTCTGCTCGAGCGGCAGCGGGCCTTTGGCCAGCCGCGAGGCCAGCGTCTCGCCTTCGAGAAACTCCATGACGAGATAATCCAAGGCGCCGTGACGGCCCACATCATGGAGTGTGCAAATATGGGGATGATTGAGGCTCGCGATCATGCGCGCCTCGCGCTCGAAACGATCGCGGGATTCGGGGCTATCGGCGAGACGCGACGGAAGAATCTTGATTGCAACCGTACGGTTCAGCCTGGTATCGCGCGCCTGATAGACTTCTCCCATGCCGCCCGCGCCGATGCGCGCAAGAATTTCGTAGGGACCCAGCTTAGTGCCGGCATTGAGCGCTCCGTCTTTTTCCAATGCCGAAGCCGGGAGGTCCACCGACTCGTCGGCCCAGTCTGGCAAATCCATCAGTTTCGATCCCGCGGGCTGGTTGAGCATGGCCTCCACTCGCTGCCGCACATCGGGGCTGGCCTGGGCCAGCAACGCGGAACGCTCGTTCCCGGTGAGCTCGACGGCGGCGAGGTACAATTGCTCGATCTGTCTCCAGCGCTCTGGAGTCATGTTCTGTATTATGGCGCGGAACTGAAAGAGAACGCGCGGCTCCGGTACACTAGTGCTTATGACCGATTCCGAGCGGATGTCGAGGCCGCTTTCCGCCGTTGATCCGGAAATCTACGAAGCCATTCAGCACGAGGTAGAGTGCCAGCACAGCCGGCTGGAGCTGATCGCGAGCGAGAACTTCACGTCCGAGGCCGTGCTGCAGGCCACCGGCAGCGTGTTCGGTGGAAGTTACGGCTGCACGTAGATCGAAAACGGGCTGCTGATTGCGCTGCCCACCTGCAGTTGGAACGGGAGCTGGTCGCAATAGCAATTGCCTGACGGCAATTGGAAATTGATCTGAAGTGTGCCTGTGACTAATCCTGGCCCGTTTCCCGCGTACAAGACCGCCAACGATTCGCTTCCGCCAATCGATGCGAGACCATTGACGCCATAGAGGACGGATACCGGCAGGAGCAAATGACTCACGCCACTGATCGAGCCGTCGGGAACAACCGGGGGTTCACACGGGTAGGTGATGGTGTTTTGGCACGCGCCCACCCCGCCGCCGCTCGCCCAGACGCTCACAATGGTTCCGGCCGTCGCCGGATTGTTCGGCGAGTTCACGCTGCCGTCCTGATTTAGCGCGACCGCCGCGCCGACGAACGGAGGCTGGTTGTATTGATAGACCACCGGCGCGTATTGAAAGACTTCGGGCTCGGAAGCAACCACAGAAAGTGCCGGACCGGTGAGAGTTCCGTTCGGCGTAATAATCTCAAGCGTCGCCGAGGTCTGCGTTTCCAACTCTCCGGGGACGACGGCGTTGATCTGATTCGGTCCCGCGTACAGTAGCGGCGCAGGCGTTTTGTTGAACATCACCTGCACTCCTCCCAACGAGTTGGTAACGATTCCGCTCTCCACTTGAGCGCCCATGGGCGTCGCGGGCCCGATCCCAGCGCCGAAGAGCGAGACTAATTCGTCAGGCGCGATGGTGCCGGATACCTGGACGCCCGCCGAATTCATGATTCCAGCCAGTGAGGCCGCCTGGTTCGGCAGACTCAGCACCAGCGATCCCGTGCTGCCCAGCGTCGCCGATCCATTCGCGGTCAGCGCGATTCCTTGCCCCGTTCCGCCCGCGGGCGCAGTGAATCCGCCGAGCACGGCAGCGCCGTTTGCCGAGAGTTCGAGAGCATATGTCGAACCGAGCGCTGGAATAGATCCAGGTAAGGGGAGGGCGCTTGGCGCCGAACCGCCTGTCAGCCAGATGTTGTCCTGTGAATCGAGCAGCAACTGGTTGACGCCGATGGGCGATCCGTAAACAGGCTGACCGAAATAGGTGGCGAACAGGTAGCTGCTGCCCGACGAATCGATCTTCGCGACCAGTCCCGCAGGTGAATTCGAAGCCGGGCTTCCTCCTGGATAGGTGGTTTCGAGCGTCCCTGGAGTGACCGGAAAACCGTTCGTCGTGTTGCCGCCGATGATTACGTTGCCGCCGGAATCAAACGCCACGGTGTTGATGGAAATATTGGCGGCGATTTCACCGCTCGGCGGGGTGGGCATAACGTAAGTCGCCCAGTCCAGCTTTTGGCCGCCGGGTGCGAATTTTGCCACGAAGCCCGGTTGGAAGGAATTGGGAGGCTCGTAGCTGCACGTGCATTGAGGTGCAATGGTTCCGGACGTGGTGGGCAGCGCGTTGGAAACGGTATAGCCAGCGATCACCGCCGCGCCGGTGCTGTCCACGGCAATGGCGTTCGCGACGGTAACGCCGGTCGCATCAAGGCAGTAGGTAAAACCTCCAAGGCAGTTCGTGCTATCAGAGCCGTAGTAAGTGGAATAGAGAAGCTTCGATCCGTCCGCCGAGATCTCCGACACGAATGCGAACATCGGCTGGGTAAATTCGTTCTCATCCGGACCGGCGGCCTGGAAAGCGCCGGGCGTAGTCGGAAAGACTTCCGAGGCAGTAACGCCGGTAACGTAGATATTGCCCGCCGGATCCAGAGCCATCGCATTGACGTAGGTGTTCGAGTCTGCCGGGAAGATTTTCTGTGCACCGAGGACCGTTGAATACAGAATCTGGGTTAACTGCGGATCTAATTTCACGACGAATCCGGCTTCGCCGAGTACCAACGACATTAACGGCGACACCAGCGGGAAATCGAATGCGTTTGTGGACCCAGCGACTACCAGATTTCCCTGGGGATCGATGGCCGCAGCGGACGGAGTATACGAATCGTACAGCGCCGTTCCGCCAAAATCGAAGCTGGCGAGGATGTTGCCCTGAGAATCGGTTTTCGTCACGCGAATTTGCGGAACGCCTGTGGGTTCCACCACTCGCGAAACGACGAAGAGATTGCCGGCGGAGTCCTCGGCCAATGCTGCGGCAGCCCCTGAAGTCCCGATCGGCAGATAGCTCGCGACGACCCGGTTTCCGGCGACCACCCTGAGCGCCAGAGATAGGCAAAGAACGACGGCTCGAACTGGGTTGTGCATGGATTCTCCCAAACTGTGCTTTAAAGGAAACTACGGACTTGCCGTGAGTCGACGCGGGTTCTTCATTTATAGCATTGCTCCGGATTTATGTGCTGTGCGACTGGCAAGAAACGTGGCGAGAACGTAGGATCGCGCCTGGCGCCGGCTCCGGTACACTAGAGCTTATGACCGATTCCGAGCGGATGTCGCGGCCGCTTTCCGCCGTTGATCCGGAAATCTACGAGGCGATCCAGCACGAAGTGGAGCGCCAGCACAGCCGGCTGGAGCTGATCGCAAGTGAAAACTTCACGTCGGAGGCGGTGCTGCAAGCCACTGGCAGCGTTTTCACCAACAAATACGCCGAGGGCTATCCGGGCAAGCGCTATTACGGTGGCTGCGAGTTCACCGATATCGTGGAAACGCTGGCGCGGGAGCGCGCAAAGAAGCTCTTCGGCGCCGAGTATGTGAACGTGCAGCCACACTCGGGATCGCAGGCCAATCAGGCGGCGTATTCGGCGGTGATCCAGCCCGGCGACGTGATACTCGGGATGAATCTGGCGCATGGCGGGCACTTGACGCACGGCCATCCGTTGAATTTTTCGGGCAAGACGTATCACGTGGTGGCGTACGGGGTGAGGCGCGAAGACGAGCGCATCGATTACGACGAGGTGGCACGGCTGGCCGAGGAACATAAGCCGAAGCTGATCATCGCGGGTGGCAGCGCAATTCCGCGCATTATGGATTTTCCGCGCTTCCGCAAAATCGCCGATTCGGTGGGCGCGATCTTCCTGGTGGACATGGCCCATATTTCTGGGCTGGTGGCGGCGGGGCTGCATCCGAATCCGGTGGAACACGCGGACATCGTGACGTCGACAACGCACAAGACGTTGCGCGGACCTCGGTCGGGGATGATCCTCGCGAAGGCGAAGTACGGCCCGGCGATCGATAAGGCCTTGTTCCCGGGCATTCAGGGCGGACCGCTGGTGCATGTGATCGCGGCCAAGGCGGTATGCTTTCTGGAAGCGATGACGCCCGAGTTCAAGACGTACTCCAAGCAAGTGATCGCGAACGCCCAGGCGTTGGCTGCGGGCTTGCAGCAGCAGGGCTTCCGCGTGGTGTCGGGCGGGACGGATACGCACTTGATGCTGGTGGACGTGTTCGCGAAAGGAGTGCGCGGCAAGGAAGCCGAGACGGCGTTGGACGAGGCTTACATCACGGTGAACAAGAACGCGATCCCGTTCGATGTGAATCCGCCGCTGAATCCGAGCGGCATCCGGCTGGGAAGTCCGGCGGTGACAACGCGCGGATTCCGCGAGACCGAGATGCGGCAAGTGGCCTCGCTGATCGCCGAAGCGTTGAATGACGTGCAGTCGCGGGAGACGCTCGCCTCGGTGCGGCGCCAGGTGACGGAGCTAGCGGAACGCTTCCCGCTGTACGGATGGAAGCTAGCGCGGACGACAGCGTAATTTAGCGGCCCTTCTTAATGCCCCTCGAAATCGCGCTCGATACTCGCCGCGTGGCGGATTTCGGTATCGGTACGTACATCCGGAACCTGGTGCGGGCGCTGGCGCGGGTTGATTCGGCCAACCAATACACACTGATCACCACCGAGCGGCCGACGCCCGAGTTCTCCGATCTGCCGGCGAATTTCCGGACGGCGATTTTTCCAGGAGAGAGCAGAAGCGGCTTAGCGCAGATCGGCTATGGGCTGTTTCTGAAGAAGCTGAACGCCGACGTCTATCACATACCGCTGAATGCGATTCCGCTCACGATGCCGAAGCCATATCTGGTGACCATCCATGACATGAGCACGCTGCTGTTCGCGAGCCAAACAGGCTACCGGAATCGCTTGCGGCATTTTTATCTGCGGCGCGGGCTGTTGCGAGCGGATCGAGTCATGGCGGTTTCGATGGCGACCTGCCGCGACGTGGAGGCGCTGCTGGGAATCCCGGCCAGCCGCATTCGAGTGACTTACAACGCGCCGGATCCGATTTTTCACGCACCGGTTTTCCCCGCGGGGCACGCGTCACCTCTGGCGGCCGTAGATGGCGAGGAGTTTGGTTATCCGCCGGAGATTCAGCGCGTGCTCGACCGGTATCGCATCCACTATCCATACCTGCTGTACGTGGGGCGCACCAACCCGCAAAAGAACATTCCGCGGCTGGTGGAGGCGTTCGCGGTGCTGCGAGGCGAAATTCAGGATCATCCGGCGTACCGGGATCTGCGGCTGCTGATCATCGGCGATGAGATTTCGCGCTATCCGGCGCTGCGCCACGCCGTGATCCAGAGCCGGGTGGAGGAGACCGTGCGGTTCCTGGGTTTCGTGCCGATCGAAACGCTGCGTTCCTTTTATCAAGCGGCGTCCGCGTTCGTTTTTCCATCGTTATACGAAGGTTTCGGATTGCCGCCACTGGAGGCGATGGCCTGCGGAACGCCGGTAGTGTGCTCGCACGTTAGCTCGCTGCCGGAAGTGGTGGGCGAGGCCGCGGAGATTGTCAATCCGGAGAATGTTTTCGATATCGCGCGCGGCATTCGGGAAGTGCTGCTCAACCCCGAGCGGCGGAGCGCAATGGTGAAATGCGGATTCGAGCAGGCGGGACGCTTCAGTTGGGAACGGTCGGCGACGCAGGTGCTGGAAGCCTATCAGGAGATCGGTTCGTATAAGAAACGGCCGCGCTGAGTCTGCTGGTCGCCAGCGCGCTCATTGCCAAGCCAGCGAACGCGAGCTTTCACAGCGGCGGCGAGCTCGGAAGCGGAAAGCAGAAGGGGCTCCCAATCAGCGGGAGTGTCCAAAGTGAGGTCGGTTGCGAGGTAATAGTTCCGGGCGCCAGGCCGGATGTAACGAAGCACCGCTTCATTGCCGCGTTCGATGACGAACAAACTTTGCGGGGCAAGCTTGGATGGGCGGATGGGGGCGGTATCGAGAAGGGCAACATCGTAAGAGGCAACGGATGGCATGGAGGGATCGGCGATGAGGCTAGCCATTACTAGGTTCGGGGATGCGCCGGTTGATGGAAAGGGCAGTGGGAACTTCTGACGTGGGCTCAGTGCCGTGGGCCAGGACATTCCGGGACCGACCGGGGCGTTGAGGAAAGGGACTTCGGCGAAGCGCCGGGGCGCGCGGCGGCTGCAAAGATGAGCTTCGAGCTCAGGCAGAGGGAGCAGATCGAGCATGTCGAGGTGAAAATACTTTAATGCTAGATCAAAGAACTCGGGTGAGAGATTTCTGACGCCTTTGAGCACATTATGCACATGAGGCTGCGAGATTCCCACAGAGCGGGCAAATCCTCTCTCCGTCAGTTCGCCATTTCGAATTTGACTCCGGACGTACGCCAGCAACTTGAGCTGCGCGTCCTGGAAGGTCAAATTGGGTCTCCTCGTATTTCAGTGTGAAATAGGCTCGGCGGGAATAAGAACAAAATTAAGACCCAGAAAGCTTATCTTTAATAGGTGCGCGCTTTTGGGTAATAAACGTAAACCAATGACCGCCTTAGCGTTGACGGACTCTCTCCCTAGTTAGCGACGGTATTGTTTCCTAGCGGCATCTCCCTTTTGCGTTGACGTGACTGGGAATGGCCGTGAGACTGGAAATCGCGCAAATAATAACTCGGTTGTTCTTCCGGGTTCGACTATTAGGAAGAGGACGACATGGAATGGACACGATCGGAAACGTTGGCGCTGGCAGCGCCGGCGTGCAACATCTGCCTGGGCTTAGGATTGCGAATCGGCCGGAGTGGGGCGACGCATCCGTGCAACTGCGTGCTACGAGCCATTTTCCGGGCATGTTTTGATCGCTTTCGAGACTGTGTGAGCCGTGAGAAGTACATGAGCCGGGTAACGCTGGATCCGTTGCCGGGCAAGGAGCGAAGAGGAACGTGGGGACGCAAGGACGAAGAGTATTCGGCCGACTTTTGTCTGGTAAGCAAGCGGACGCTGACTGAGCAAGAACACCGCATTTTCCGCTACCACTTTCTGCTGGGCGCGGATTGGAAGCTGTGCTGCCAAAGGTTGCAGATGGACCGGGGCAACTTCTTCCATGCGGTGTACCGGATTGAACAAAAGCTGGGCCGAGTGTTTCGCGAGTTGGAGCCGTATGCGCTGTTTCCGGTCAACGAATATTTTCACGGACCGGCCAAGGGCGTTTCCAGTTGTCTCGAAGAACGCGTGGTGCCAATCCCGATCCGTCCGGGGCGCGGCCCAGGAGTTCCAGTTCCCTCGCAGCGCACGGCGTGAGGCCCAACAGGGTGGGCGGCCGGGGTTAGAACTGGCGGAGCCGCCCGCCTTCATTCAAACTGTTTTTGGAATCCGGCAAACTGCTGCTTCAAATCGTCGAGCTGGCGGCGCATTTCTGCGACCTCGACTTCGAGAGCGCTCAAGCGGCTGGCTGGCGGGGGTGGGGCTGGAATTGCATCAGACACCGGCTCGGCGGCCGAGATGGGCGGCTGGCCGGAGACTAAATGCGCGTAGCGAGCCTCCTTTTCCCCCGGGCGGCGGGGAAGCTTGGTAACCAGCTCAGGCATATGATCGAGAACCGATTCTACCTCGGCGAGATCTCCAAAGGGGTGCATGCGCTCGGCGCGCGTGCGCAACTCACCCAGCGTTTGCGGACCGCGCAGCATCAATTCGCAGAGTATGGCGAGCTCGCGGCGGCCGAGATTCAACCTCTCCGAGATCCGGTGGCCATACTTGGGGACTCGGCTGCCGGCGCCAGTGATGGTCACGAGCAGACCTTTTTCGCGCAGCGTGTACAGGGCGCGCTCGAGCGTATCTTCATCCCAATGGACCACCGGATCGCGATTCGACTTTTGATTGCAGGCGTTCAGTAAGGCGTTGACTGAAAGCGGATAGTATTCCGGGGTGGTGATCTCTTTTTCTAGAAGCGATCCCAGGACGCGGACCTCTTCGGCATCGAGGATAAAATCCATCGTTTCAGTTTTACATGTTGGAGCCGGCCTGCGATGCCCGGAGCGGGCGATGGCCAACATTGCTGATATCAGGCCGTTCGCGAATCCGAATCAGGCCGGAGGTTATCTTCCATCAAGACACGCCGGCGCATGCGTTGCGAGAATCTTGCGAACTCCAGTTGCGCGTGGCGAGCCGCGAGGGCTAATTCATTGGTGTCGCCGAGGCGGGATTCAAGTGATCCGGCGATCTCCGACAGCTGGTAGCTGAGAGCCGCCACCTGGCGATCGAGGATTTCGAGTTCATTGTGACTCAGGGCTGATTTCATGTTTGGCCGCCTTGCTGCATTCGCGCGCACGTTTCTGTCGAACCGGCCCAACCCTAGTCCGGCTCTGTCACTCGGTCTCACTGCGATGTACTAGTAATAACACTTCCGGCGCGCGGCGAGTCACGGCGTCTCAAAATAAGTTTCTGAAAACTATCCCTTCTCTGGCGCGTGGGTGAGTCCCAACGGCGCACAAATGATTTAGACTAGAAGCACGCGGTTCGATCGCTCCCGCCGCCGTTGAGTTGGCACGGGGTACCACGCCAGTTGGCGTGTGACTGATCGAATCGGCGCGCCCTAGTAAATCTTGATGTGAAATCCGCGAGCCTGGTCACGCCGCGGAAACCCTCCACCTGTCACCGTGCGTTTCGATTCCCGAAGATTGTGACGGGTACTTAGCATGTCTGCACGAATTCTGATTGTCGAAGATGAGCGGATCACGGCTGAAGATCTGCAAGAGACCTTGACGGACCTCGGTTATGTAGTGACGGCCTCGGTTTCCAGCGGCGCGGACGCCATTTCGCAAGCCGAAGAGAACATACCCGATCTGGCGCTGATGGACGTATGTATCCAGGGAGACATGGACGGCACCGAGACGGCGCGCGTTCTGAGGGAACGGTTCAACATCCCGGTGATTTACTTGACGGCACACGCCGACAGCTCCACGGTTACAAGGGCGAAGGATGCGGAGCCCCTGGGCTACATCACAAAGCCCTTCCAGGAAGCCGCCCTGCACGCCAGCATCGAAATCGCGCTGCACAAACACAGCGAAGAGGTGAAATCGCGCGGCAAGGAAGAACTGTTGGCATCCACCCTGCGGGCCATCGCCGAGGGCGTGATTTCTATCGACATAGCAGGGACGATCACGTTATTCAATCCGGCGGCCGAGGCCTGGACTGGGCGGCCGGCGCGGGAAGCGCTGGGACAACCCGCCAACGAAGTGCTTCAGTTGGTGTCCGGGACAACGGGAGAGCCGATAGCACTGCCCTGGGCGGCGGTGTTTTCCGGCGGAACGCTACGCGATTTGCCCAGTAACGGTATCTTGTTATCGCGCACGGGCGAGAAGCGTTCCGTCAGCGGAACTATCTCTCCAATTCGCGATCACCGCGGAGCAGTCTCCGGCGCTGTTTTGGTGTTTGGACGCGCTAACGCAGCCGAGGAGCAACATGGCCCCTCGGATTCTGGAGAGACTGCGGCCGGAGCCTTGGATGAACAGGGGATCGGGATGGGTGGCTTCAAGATGATCGCCGCATCGCCCGTCATGCGGCAAGTTCTCAAGTTCGCCCGGCGCATCGCGCAAAGCGAAGTCTCAACGATTTTGCTGGAAGGCGAGAGCGGGACCGGCAAGGATGTGCTGGCGCAATTCCTGCATTATCATGGGCGGCGGCACGAAGGACCATTCGTGGCGCTGAATTGCGCCGCCATTCCCGAGACACTGCTCGAGAGCGAGTTATTCGGGTATGAAAAAGGCGCCTTCACGGACGCGCGCGCGGCCAAAGCGGGGATTCTGGAGATTGCCTCGAGCGGGTCGATCTTCCTGGACGAGATCGGCGAGATGCCGCTGACGGTGCAGGCCAAGTTGCTGCGCGTTCTAGAAGAGCAGACTTTCCGGCGGCTGGGGGGCGTGCGCGACATTCAAGTCGATGTGCGGGTAATGGCGGCCACCAACCGCAAGCTCACCGAAGCGATCCAAGACGGAAAGTTCCGGCTGGATCTGTACTATCGGCTGAACGTGATTCAGGTGTGTCTGCCGGCGCTGCGCGATCGCAAGGAGGATATCCTGCCGCTGGCCGAGCATTTCGTTCGGATCTACAACATCAAGTTCAAGCGCGACATCCAGGGCATCTCGCATCCCGCCGGAGCGTTGCTGCTATCGCATATCTGGCCCGGAAACGTGCGCGAACTGCGCAACGTGATGGAACGCGCCATGGTGCTGGAAGAGGCCGACCGGATTCAAAGCGGGAGTTTGCAGATTCGCACGGACGGCGCCGGAGTCCAGGAGGCGCTGCAGGCGGCGGTTGGGGATTCCGACGCTCCTTTTCAGACCAGCTTGGAGGAGGCGGAAAGGAGCCTCTTGACCCGGGCGCTGGAAAAGGCCGGAGGTAATCAGACCCGCGCCGCCACGCTACTCGGTATCACCCGCGATACGCTACGCTACAAGATGAAAAAGTTCAACTTGCGGTGAGGCGGGCGGGTTGACGCTGTCCCAGGCCAGGTAACTGAATCGCCTTCCCGTGGTCTAACCAGTGAGGAGTGGGGATTGGATGATCTATCGGCGCTTGGGCAGAACGGGTGAAACGGTTTCAGCGATCGGGCTCGGAGGATTTCATCTGGGCAAGCCCGAGGTGGCCGCGGAGGACGCAGTCCGGATCGTGCGTAGCGCCATCGATCGCGGCATTACGTTCCTGGACAACAGCTGGGATTACAATGCAGGCGAAAGCGAACGGCGCATGGGAGCAGCCCTGCGCGACGGTTACCGCCATCGAATCTTCCTGATGACGAAGTTTGACGGGCGCACCAGGAAGGCCGCCGCCTGCCAGATCGACGAATCGCTGCGGCGCCTGGAAACGGATCACGTCGATTTAATTCAATTTCACGAGAACATCCGGCTCGAGGACCCGGACCGGTTCTTCGCGGCGGGCGGCGCGCTGGAAGCGGTAGTCGAAGCGAAAAAGGCAGGCAAGATCCGCTTCATCGGATTCACCGGCCACAAAGATCCGTCGGTTCACCTGCGCATGCTGGAACTCGCCGCGGCGCACAAATTTCATTTCGACACCTGTCAAATGCCTCTCAATATTATGGACGCACACTTTCGCAGCTTTTCGCATCACGTGCTGCCGAAGCTGGTGGAACAGGGAATGGGCGTTTTGGGAATGAAGCCGATGGGCGATGGCCACATCCTGAAGACGGACGCGGTGACGGCTCTGGAATGTCTGCACTACGCTCTGACGCTGCCAACCTCGGTGGTCATCACGGGCTGCGAAAGCATGGATCGGCTGGACCAGGCGATCCAGGCCGTCGAGACCTTCCGGCCCCTGACGAATGACCAGGTAAACAAACTGCTGGCAAGAGCGCACCCGCATGCCGTGAGTGGACAATATGAGCCGTTCAAAACGACGTCGGCGTTCGATTCGACGGCGCGCAACCCGGATTGGCTGGGAGAACCCGAGCAGATGTAGCGGCTAGTGCGTCATCGAATAGACGACGTAATTGACTCCGATGCGGATTCCGAGCGCGGAGTACTTTTCCGGATACTCGGGATCATCGGCCCACTCCCAGGAGTCCCCGATATCGGAGTTGAACGACATCGCCACCATGACGCGTCCCCGATCGTCGAGGATTCCCCGCCAGTGCGCGGTCTCGCCGCCCTCGTTGCGATAGGTGGTTCCACGGCGGATGGCCCATTGGCCAGGGACCTGATAGCGGTCGTCGAGGTCGTAGACGGTGTGGAAGATGGAATCGGCATCCGGGATCTCGACCACCGGACGATCGGGAAACACCAGCCGCATGCTCTCATAAAATCGATCCCACTCCTCGTATCCCCAGAAGTCGTCGAGCATCAGGAATCCGCCTCGCAGCAAATAGTCGCGCAACTTGGCGACTTGTGAGGAAGTCAGCTTCCAATCCCCCATTTCGCCTGCATTCATCCACGGCCAATTGAAGACGTCGTCGCCGTCATCAAGATTGACGGGTTGCTCGACCGATCGAACCTGGATGCGCGTCAGACGCCGTAGCGCGAGAGCAAAATGCCGGTCAGCCCGCGGATAATCCTGCGACCAGCTGGTGCCGCCCTCGAGCCAGGTGGTAGCGGCGCCATATCCGAAGAATCGGCCGAAACGCGCGTGCGGATGTTGGGGATACATCAAGCGGGCGAAAACCCACTCGGTTTTTTCCTGCCAATCAGGCGGCAGTTCGACGTTATCGTATGGCTCCAGGCTGCGATAGACGCGGAATGGCTGCTGAAATCCCCAGAGCGCGGCTGCGAAAGAAATCCCCACGCCCAGCCACGCCGCCTTTCCGAGAGTCATCGGACAACCTAGTGCGAGGATAGCACCCCGAGCCGCACGCGACGGCGGCGACAGGAGGGCCCTGGGCGAGACCCTCCAATTTCGGAATGCGCTAACGGCGTCAGAGCTAGCGGTCAGCGAATGCTCCGCTCCGCAGCGCTTCGTCATTAACCATGTTTTCGGCGAATTCGGTGAGCTGCATGTCGGCCTTCTTTTCTTCCTGCAAAGTTTGCTCAAGGAGTGCGGCTGCTTGGCTCAGGCCGAGCGTTTCGGCGAACGTGCGCGCCGATCCGTAGGCCGCGATCTCATAATGCTCGACGCGATTGGCGGCAGCGATCAGGCCTGCGTCGCGCAACGGCGATTGGTCAATATGGCTGACCATGTCTTCGCCTTCGCTGACCAGCCCCTTCATCGCGTCGCAGGTTTCCGCTTTTGCATCCTTATTGAGCAGCCGGAAAATGGTCTCGAGACGGCTCACATGGCCCTCGGTTTCAAGCAGGTGCGATTCAAACGCTTGCCGGAGACTGGTGGAGGTGCTGGCCTCAGCCATCTTCGGCAGGGCCTTCACCAAACGCTTCTCGGCATCGTATAAATCCTCGACTTGTTCCAGAAACAGTTCTTCCATGGTTTCGATTTTCATCCTGGCTCTCCTTTGAATTGAATTAGGATTTCCCTACGTGTTGTGGCTGGCTAGACTGCGGGGCATAACGCTCGGGTTGCTGATCGAACTTGTTCTTGCAATCCTGCCCGCAGAAACTGTACTTTTGGCCGTTATATGAGCTCGTTGCAGGCGCCTTATTTTGATCTACTTGCTTACCGCAAACCGGGTCTTTGGTCATTGCCGTTCATCCCTTGCTTCAGGAAATTAGAACTCCGCCCTTTAGACCCGTGCCGTTCTCCGCCGTTTCCAGCCTTCCTGCGGCTCACCGTGACCGAACCGTGACCTTGGAGCAGGGCTGCTTAGCGTCACTCGGCCCAAGAGTTTGAGCACCAAGAAGGCCAGGAGCACGGTTCCGAGGACAGCGCTCGGATAATAGCCCCAGCCGCGCCTGTAGGGGCCAGCCCGGAGTCGGTCTGAACAGTTCCCTGGGGCCTCGCTTGGGTGGCTTGGAAGCCAAGGTTGTTTGAACCTCCTACCAGTACCGCTCGCGCTAAGGCGCAAATGTTACGTACAGTACCGAAAGCTCAGGGTGGATGGCTTTCGTGCCATGATAATTTAGGGGTCAAATGGCTTCCGAATCCAGGTTTCGATCGAATTCGATCCGTCGAGCTGGCAGCAGCGCGTGGGTTGCGGCGCTTGTATTGAGCGCAGTTTGGCTGGCCGGCTGCGGCAAGAGCGCAAGTCAATACCTGGATCGCGGGAATCAACTATTCAAGGCCGGAAAATACAGCGACGCCACTCTAAACTATCGCAACGCGATTAAGAAGAACCCGCAATCGAGTGAAGCTTATTACCGGTTGGGGCTCGCGTTGGTCAAGCAGGGAACCGCGAACGAAGCCTACCAGTCGCTCAATCGCGCGGTTACGCTTGATCCTAAGAACAATCCCGCGAAAGTCGACTTCGCGAATCTGTGCCTGGCCGTATATGCGCGCGATCCCAGGCATCCGGCCGTGTTGTACAAGCAGGCCCAGACCATGGCCGACGAACTCACGGCGCCGGGCGGTAACCCCGCCGAAGGGCAGCGCCTGAAAGGCACGATTGCCCTGATCGACAACCATCCAGGGATGGCGATCGATTCGTTCCGCCAGGCGCTGCGGCTGGCGCCGGACAGTGCGGAGGCGTCGGTCGGGCTGGCGGAAGCGCTATTCCGCGACAATCAGCCGGAAGAAGGGGAAAAGGCCGCGCGGCAGACGGTGGACAGCCATCCGCAATTGGCCGCCGGTTACGAAGTTCTGTTGAACTACTATGGCGCCCAGCAGAGTTGGGACAAGGCCGAAGCGTTGTTGAAATCGTGGGTGGCGAAGAATCCAAAGGAGTCGGGGCCGCTGCTCCGCCTGGCTGCGTTCTACTACGCCCGCAAACAGCCCGACGACGCCGAAAAGGTCTTGAAATCCATGTTGGACCGCCGGGCGGATTTCCCGCAAGCCGACATGCTGGCCGGAGATTTTCACGCGCTGGCTCGCAACCCTGAGAAGGCGCTCGAGGATTACCGGCGGGGCGAGTCCAGGGATCACGAGCGTGAGCAGGTTTATCAAGAGCGGGTTGCAAGCATGCTCGCGACGTTGGGGCGTCGCGACGAAGCTCTCAAGTCAACCGACGCAATCCTTGCGAAGGATCCAAAGAATCTATTCGCGCGGACTCTTAAAGTACAGTTGCTGGATCAAATCGGGGGGGCCCAGAATCTGACCACTGCGTCTGCCTTGATTGGCGATCTGGCGAAGGAGGCGCCCGCCAACGCCAGGGTGCAGATGCTGGCCGGGCAAACGGCCCTCCGAAAAGGCGCGGCCGACCAGGCGTTTACATATTTCCAGCAAGCTGCGAAGGCGGACCCCCGATTAGAGACTGCGCAACTGTCGCTGGCCCGCATGGAAATGCTCCGAAAGAACTATTCCGGAGTGCTGCAGCACGCCGACGCTGCGTTAGCGATCCGCCGAAATGATCCCAATGCGCGCTTGTTCCGTGTAATTGGGCTCACGGGAACTCGAGCTTACACTCAAGCCAAGCTGGAAGCGGACCAATTAGCGAGCGACACCAAGGACGCGCCGCAAGTAGAGATGCAACAGGGGATCATCGCCCTGGGTCAGGGCCGTTATTCGCAAGCCGAGGATTATTTCCGAAAGCTTTATAAAGAGGGATCGCCGGATATCCAGCCCCTGGCCGGCTTGGTGAACGCATACGAAGCCGAGCATCAGCCCGAGCGAGCTTTGCAATTGATGCAGGCAGAAGCCCAGAAGTCGCCCGGCTCGGCGGGCAAGGCCGCGCTTCTAGTGGCCACCGAAGAAGCCGCCGGCAAGACCGATCAGGCACTGGCGGAGTTGCAGAAGGTGGCGGCGCAGAATCCCAAGTCGGCGGACGTGCAAGTCCGCATCGCTCAACTCGAAGTCAAGCACGGTCATCCCGAGGAAGCTTTGCAGGCGCTTCAAAAGGCTCAGCAACTGGCGCCGGACGGCAAGGGGTTGGATGTGGCCATCGGAAGCGTGGAAGACCAGATGGGCAAGAAGGCGGAGGCGATGGCCAGTTATCGCAAGGCGCTGGCCAAGACGCCCGACGACCCGGTGGTGTTGAACAATCTCGCGTTCTTGCTGGCGGACACGGGCGGCAATCTCACCGAGGCGCAGCAGATGGTCACCACGGCGATTCGCAAGGTGCCCAACATGCCGCAATTGCAGGACACGCTGGCATGGATACAACTGAAGCAGCACAATGAGGCGGCGGCGCTCCAGATCCTGTCAACGCTCACCTCGGCGCACCCGAACGACGTGAACTTCCGTTACCACTATGCGGTGGCGCTGAAGGACACCGGCAACCCCTCGGCGGCCAAGCTTCAGGCCGAGACGGCGCTCTCCAAGAAGCCGCCGGCCGAAACCGCGACCCTGCTTCGGAACCTGTTGGCTCAGGTGAAGTAGCGTCACCTTCTGCTGCGTAAGCATCCGCGCGTGGTATTTTGGTGGGTTCCCAATTATGTCCAGCAACGTGATCCCACTGGTCGGCATCATTATGGGCAGCAAGTCCGACTGGGAGACCATGCGCGGAGCTGCTGAAACACTGGTTCGCTTTGGCGTCGCGCATGAGGCAAAAGTGGTGTCGGCGCATCGCACGCCGGCTTGGATGGTGGAGTACGCATCGAGCGCGGAAGCGCGCGGGTTGCAAGTGATCATCGCGGGCGCGGGCGGCGCGGCACATCTTCCAGGAATGGTGGCGGCGAACACGCTGCTGCCCGTGTTGGGCGTGCCGGTGGAAAGCCACGCGCTGAAGGGCATGGATTCGTTGTTATCCATCGTTCAGATGCCGGGCGGGGTTCCGGTGGGTACGCTCGCGATCGGCAAGGCCGGGGCACAAAACGCGGCCCTGCTCGCGGTCGCGATTCTGGCGACTCACGATCTGGCATTGCGCGAAAAGCTGCGCGTGTTTCGTGAGGAACAGGCCGCGACCGTCCGCGCGGAAGAACTTGCATGATGAAAGACCTGGCGTGAACCAAGCGATCTTGCCCGGCGCTGCGATCGGCGTGCTGGGAAGCGGGCAGTTGGGGCGCATGTTTGCGATAGCGGCGCGGCGCATGGGTTATCGCGTCCACACGTTCTCGCCGGATCAGGACACGCCCACCGGGCAAGTGGCCGACGTGGAAGTGATGGCGTCGTACGATGATCTGGAGGCGGTATCCGATTTCGCGCGGCACGTCAGCGTAGTAACGTTCGAGTTTGAAAATGTTCCGGCGCCGACGGCGGAGGCTGCGGCGCGTTGCGCGCCCGTCCGGCCGAGTGGATCGGTTCTGCACACCACGCAGCAGCGGATTCGAGAGAAGGCGTTCCTCACGAAAGCTGGGTTGCCGACCACACCGTATCGCGAGGTGCGGTCGCTTGAAGACTTGCATCGCGCGATCGGGGATCTCGGTTGCCCGGCCGTGTTGAAGACCGCCGCGTTCGGCTACGACGGAAAGGGGCAGGTGCGAGTGGAGGCGCCTGATCGCGCGGCCGAGGCCTGGGCCGTGATCGGCCAGCAGAAAGCGGTGCTCGAAGCGTTCATCGATTTCGACCGCGAGATTTCGGTGGTTGCGGCGCGCGGCGCCGACGGCGAGTTCGTGCACTATGGCGCGATTGAGAATCAGCATAGCCGTCACATCCTGGACGTTTCGATTGCTCCGGCGCGCGTAGAGCCCAAGGTTGCTCAGGAAGCGGTGGAGCTGGCGCGCTGCGTTCTCGAAAAGCTGGATGTGGTGGGCGTGCTGTGCGTGGAGTTTTTTGTGGCGCGCGATGGATCACTCTTGATCAACGAGCTGGCGCCGCGTCCGCATAACTCGGGGCACCTGACCGTGGACGCATGCATCACCAGCCAGTTTGAGCAGCAATTGCGCGCGGTGTGCGGGCTACCGCTCGGATCAACGGAGATGCACCGGCCAGCGGCGATGGCGAATTTGTTGGGAGATCTTTGGACGGGTGGCGAGCCCGATTGGCGCGCGGCATGCGCATTTCCCGGCGTGAAGCTGCATCTCTACGGGAAGATGGAACCACGCCCGGGCCGTAAGATGGGGCACTTGACGGCGTTGAATCGCGATCCGGAGGAAGCGTATCGGACAGTGCTCGCCGCGCGGGACAGTCTGACGCGCTGACCCTCAGCGGGCACTCGCTAATTCGAGTTTGGTAAATATGTAGTACGAGTGGCCGCCATTATCCCGCGGTGTGCGATAACCACCGAGCGCGCCAACGATCTTCACGGCTACAGCCGTCATTTCCCAACCGTGATATTCATCGTTGGGCCAATATGCCTCGGTTAGAATAGCAATCCCTCAGCTTCGCCAAAGGCGCGCACCTCAGTAAGGCGCGCGTATTCCTTGGGCGGTATGCTCTCGTTTGCCCACGCCCAAAGCCACGAGTTGGTCTTCGCTGAAGTCGTACCAACTACCTGAACCGAAGCAATAACCTTGGGAACGCCTTTGTCGGAGAAAGTAATCGTTCCAGGTTCCGAATCATAGAACCAACGATCCCAGTGCCCAACGTTGAACTGCTCTTCACACTTCGTGTTCAAGGCCGTTAGCTCGTGGACTGCCGTGTGACGGAATTCTTCATACTCCTGGTGCGTCATTGTTCCGAACTAGGGTATCGAAAAGTGCGAGGTTCGCGCGAGAATAGTGTGTGGTGAACCAACTCCTGAAGCTTCTCAACATCGAGCATCCTATTATTCAAGGACCCATGGGCGGCGGGCCGTCCACACCTGAGCTGGTCGCGGCGGTTTCAAACGCGGGCGGCTTGGGATCGCTGGGCGCGGCGTATCTGACGCCCGAGCAAATCACCGGCGCGATCCGGCGCATTCGCGCGCTTACGTCGCAACCGTTCAACATAAATCTCTTCGCCGGCGGTTGGAGTGCGCGGGAGGACTGCGATGCAGCGCCGATGCTCGAAGTCTTGAGCGAGGTTCACAAGAAGCTCGGAATTCCCCCGCCGGTCCCGCCCACGCCCGCGCCCGATCCATTTCCGGCGCAGCTTGAAGCGGTGCTCAACGCGCGGCCCCCGATTTTCAGCTTTACATTCGGCGTTCCGGACCCGGACGCAATCTTCAGCCTGAAGGCGCGCGACATCGCGATTCTCGGAACAGCCACCACGGTGGAAGAAGCGCAGCGGCTCGAGCAAGCAGGCGTGGACGCCATCGTCGCACAGGGCGCCGAAGCGGGAGCACATCGCGGAACATTTCTGGACTCGTTTGAATCGAGCATGGTTCCGACGCTCGACCTGGTTCGGGCCACCGTGAGCGCGGTGCGAATCCCGGTGATCGCTACCGGCGGGCTCATGGATGGCCGCGATATCAACTCGGCGATCCAAGCGGGTGCATCGGCCGCGCAGCTCGGCACAGCCTTTCTCGCATGCCCGGAATCGGGAGCATCCGATATCTATAAACGCGCGATTCTGGCCGCGAAGGAAGACACGACCGTTGTCACGCGAGCTTTCTCCGGCCGGCCCGCGCGCGGGCTCCGCAATGCATTCATGGCGAGCGTGGACGGTCGAGAACTCGCCCTGCCTTATCCCTTACAAAACGCTTTGACCCGCCCGATGCGCACCGCGGCGGCTCAACAGGGGCTGCCCGATTATCTGTCGCTCTGGGCTGGGCAAGGCGTCGCTCGCGCCCGCGCGATGCCTGCGGGCGATCTGGTCGCTGAGCTGCTGCGAGAGATGGCCACCTAGTGGGTTACTCTGAAATTGAATGCACGCTGTTCGCAAATGGTTGCGCGACGCTTCTTCGATTGCCGTACTCACGGGCGCGGGAGTATCGGCGGAGAGCGGTGTGCCCACGTTTCGAGGCAGCAATGGACTCTGGAAACAATATCGCGCCGAAGAACTCGCGACACCCGGGGCGTTTGCGCGCGATCCGAAACTCGTTTGGGAATGGTACGACTGGCGGCGGCGCTTGATCGCCGACGCCAAGCCCAATCCCGGACATTATGCACTGGCCGAGGCCGAAGCGCGCGCGCGCAATTTCACGCTGATCACGCAGAATGTCGACGGACTGCACGAGCTGGCCGGCAGCCGCAACCTGCTTCGATTGCACGGAAGCATCTGGATCTTGCGATGTCTCGAGTGCGGGCGTGAGCGCGAGGATCGCCGCACGCCGCTTCCGGAAATCCCTCCGCGCTGCGAATGCGGCGGCATGTTGCGGCCGGGCGTTGTCTGGTTTGGTGAAGCATTACCCGCGCAAGTCTGGCGGGAAGCCGAATTGGCCGCGCGCCGCGCCGACCTGTTTCTTCTGATCGGAACGTCGGCCGTGGTTTACCCGGCGGCGG
The DNA here is from genome assembly GCA_963772905.1 of Bryobacterales bacterium. Lineage (GTDB taxonomy): Bacteria > Acidobacteriota > Terriglobia > Bryobacterales > Bryobacteraceae > Palsa-89. The sequence goes on from CAVYZD010000005.1 coordinate 1,325,648, forward strand.
GGCTGGCGCTGATGGCGAAATCGTCCGGAGCGCGCGTAGTGGAAATCAACGTCGTCGAAACCGGGCTGTCGGATTCGATCGACGAATTCCTGCAAGGGCCGTCGGGCGAGCTGTTACCCCAATTGATCGCATGAAGATCTGCTATCTAGACGCGTTCTCCGGAATCAGCGGAGACATGACGGTTGGCGCGTTGATCGACGCGGGCGCCGACGCGAAGACCCTTGTGCAATCGCTGGAAGAACTCGGAACGGGCGCCAAGTTCGAGGTGGAGAAGACCAAGCGGCGCGGCATCGCGGCTTCGAAGTTTCGGGTTATCGGCGGCGACGCGAAAGGCCACCGGCATCTGAAGCACATCCTCGAAATTATCGCGAAATCCGGCATCTCGGATCGCGCGAAACAAAATGCCTCGGCGGTGTTTCAGCGTCTGGGCGAGGCCGAGGCCAAAGTCCACGACGTTTCCATCGACAAGGTTCATTTCCACGAAGTGGGTGCGGTGGATTCCATCTGCGATATCGTGGGCGCCTGCGTTGGCTTCGATTTGCTCGATATCGGCGCGGTCTACAGCTCAGCGGTGAATGTGGGCAGCGGAACCGTGAAAACCGAGCATGGAGTGCTGCCGGTGCCTGCGCCCGCAACGTCCGAACTTCTCGCGGGCAAGCCCATCTACTCGCGCGGGCCGAGCCTGGAATTGACCACACCAACGGGCGCCGCGATTGCGACTACGCTCGCCGCAGAATTCGGCGCGCTTCCACCCATGCGTGTGATCGCGAGCGGATACGGCGCGGGCGATTACGATTTTCCCGAACACGCCAACGTGCTGCGGGTTCTGATCGGCGAAACGAGCGGCGCGGCGGAATCCACCACGGTAGTCGTTTTAGAAGCAAACATTGATGATTCCACTCCGCAGGTTCTCGGCTACGCCATGGAGCGGCTGCTCGAAGCCGGCGCCCTCGATGTGACGCTCTCGTCCGTTCTGATGAAAAAGTCGCGGCCCGGCACGCTGCTGAGCGTGATCGCGCGGCCCGAAGATCGCGAGGCCCTAGCGCGCCTGATCTTCGAAGAGACCTCGACGCTCGGGCTGCGGATCCATTCGGCGGAGCGCCGCGTGAAGAGTCGAATGATAACGAACGTTGAGACACCGCATGGCAGGGTCCGCGTTAAAATTTCTGAAGACGGCTCGTTCGCACCTGAATATGAAGACTGCCGTGACCTCGCCCGAAAGACGGGACTTCCACTCAAGCAAATTCTGACCGAAGCGAATCTCGCCTACCTAAAAATCTCTCGATGAAATATTACCTGACCACGCCCATCTATTACGTCAACGCGGCGCCGCATCTGGGCACCGCCTACTCCACGTTTGTCGCGGACCTGATCAAGCGCTTCAAGAAGATGGAGGGCTACGATCCGGTGGTCCTCACCACGGGCTCGGACGAACACAGTCTGAAAGTGGAGCGAGCCGCGCAGGCCGCTGGCACCAACCCGCTGGCGTACACAACCAAGATGGCGGCCGAGTTCATCAGCCAGTGGGCCAAGCTCGGCATCGATTACGACCATTTCATTCGCACTTCCGATCCCAAGCATCACGAGACCGTGCGCTGGCTGTTCGAGCGCTGCGAGAAAAATGGATACATCTACAAAGGCTCCTATACAGGTGCGTATTGCGTCAGCGAGGAAGCCTACGTCAACGATGTCCAGCCCGGGGAGCCTTGCCCGACATGCGGTAACCCCACGCAATCCGTCACCGAAGAGAATTACTTCTTCAAACTTTCCGCGTTCCAACGGCCGCTGCTCGAATTGTTCGAAAAGCATCCGGAGTTCGTGAAGCCCGATCACCGGCGCAACGAGATGATCGCGTTCGTGCAGCAAGGCTTGAACGATCTTTCCATCACGCGAACCAATATTCAGTGGGGCATCCCCGCTCCGGTGGAAGGCCATCACGTGTTTTACGTCTGGTTCGACGCGCTGATCTCGTACATGAGCGCGGTGATCGATGACGATATGTGGCCGGCCGATCTTCACTTGATCGGAAAAGACATTTTGCGCTTCCACGCGGTGTATTGGCCGGCGTTTCTGATGGCCGCCGATCTGCCGCTCCCCAAGCAAGTCTTCGCGCACGGTTGGATTTTGCACGAAGAAAACAAGATGAGCAAGTCGCGCGGGAACGTTGTGCGGCCCGGCCCCATCGTGGATGTGGTGGGCGCCGACGCATTGCGCTATTTTCTGTTGCGCGAGATCACCTTCGGACAGGATGGCAGCTTCAGCTACGACGCCTTGATCCAGCGCTATAACGCGGATCTCGCGAATGGGCTCGGCAATCTCGCCAGCCGCACGCTGACGCTGATCCAGCAAAATCGCGGTGGCTTGATTCCAGATTCTCCCGGAGCGCCCGACATCGCCGAGGCTGCGCGCCGTACAACGGAAATCACGATGGACGCTTTCTGCGATTTCAATTTTTCACGCGGCCTGGAAACATTGTGGAGCTTCATTTCCGTGATCGACAAATTCATTGTCGAACGCGCGCCGTGGAAACTTGCCAAGGATACTTCCGCCTACTCTCAAACCATGCTCGACGAGACGCTATACAGCGCCGCCGAAGCGCTGCGCATCATTTGCGCGTGGGTTTACCCGGTGATGCCGAACGCGGCCCGCAACATCTGGATTCAACTTGGCATGACTTCGCCGATTGAATCCGCCACCTTCGCCGATCTGCACTGGGGGAAATTGCAGGCGGGACAAAAGATCGGTTCGGTTGCGGCGGTGTTTCCGCGCTTGGACGCGAGCGCGATCGCTAAGATGGAAAATCTCGAGGTGCAGGAGAAGGCGCGGCAGGCCGAGCTGTTCGGCGCCGCCAAGGCCGTGGCGAGTCCCCCTGCGGCGCCTGATGGCGCTAAGATCAGCATCGATGATTTTGTGAAGGTTGACCTGCGGGTCGGGAGAGTGATCAGCGCCGAGCGCGTCAAAGGCGCCGATAAGCTTCTTCACATGAAAGTGGACATTGGCGAGGAGCAGCCGCGGACCATCGTCGCCGGCATCGCCGAATCCTATGCGCCCGAGAAGATGATCGGGCGCAAGGTGGTGATCGTGGCCAATCTGCAGCCGCGAAAACTACGCGGCATCGAATCGAACGGCATGATCGTCGCCGCGTCGCTCGAAGGCGGTAAGCCGGTGCTGGCGGGTTTTCTCGAAGACGTTCCCATCGGAGCGCGGCTGAAGTGAGTCTGATCGACTCCCATTGCCATCTCGACAGCGCCGAATTCGACGAAGATCGCGACGCCGTGATCGAGCGCGCACTCGCGGCAGGCGTGGAGCATATGATGGCGATCGGCACCGGCAACGGTCCGCCCGATCTCGAAGCGGGGCTCCGGCTTGCCGAGAGGCATCCCGCTTTTTACGCGACGGTAGGCGTCCATCCGCACGATGCGGCGAAGGCGAGCCCGGACCATTTCAAACGCCTGACTGATTTGCTCGCGCATCCCAAGGTGCTAGCTGTGGGTGAAATCGGTCTCGACTATCATTACGATTTTTCGCCGCGCGAAGTGCAGAAATCGGCGTTCATCGAGCAGATGGCAATCGCGGCTCAAGCGAAAAAGCCGATCGTGATTCACACGCGTGAAGCCTGGGACGATACATTGGCGCTGATCGAGCAGCATTGGACGCCACACGGCATCGGCGGCATCATGCATTGTTTTTCGGGCGGCCCCGAGCAAGCGCGCCGGGCGATTGATCTAGGTTTCTATTTGAGCTTCGGCGGCATCGTGACGTTTCCCAAAGCGCTCAACGTTCAGGAATCGGCCCAGGCGGCGCCGCGCGATCGCATCTTGGTTGAAACGGACGCGCCCTATCTCGCTCCCGTTCCGAAGCGCGGCAAACGCAACGAGCCGGCGCTGATGGTGCACACTGCGCGCAAGCTGGCGGAACTGCGCGGCGAATCCTATGAAGAGATTTGCATCGCGACTACGGAAAACTTCCGCAGGCTTTTGCTGGCGAGTTAAATGCTTCGCAGCTCGGCCACCGCCAAGCGCTTCCATTTCGCGAGTTGTCTGCGCCGGTTCGATGGCATCGTTTCCACGGCTTCTCGGCACTGCTCGAATTGCTCCTTGGCGTCGCTCACCTTGCCCAGGGCGAGCAAGCTTTTTCCGTACCAATAGAGTCCCTCGGGATCATACGAACGACGCTCTACGAACTTGCCGAGCGCAAGCCGCGCGTCTTCGTTCCGCCCCGATCGGAGATAAGCAACGCCCAATTCTCGCCAGACCTCGCTGGAGCTGCACTTGTCATCGAGAGCCGCCGCGCGCGTCAGCAGCTCGATGGCCTCCGGCACGCGATCCTCTTCGAGCGCGATCCGCCCAAGCTGAAACACTGGATCAGCCTCTCTCGGATCGATCTCCGCAGCGCGCGCGAATCTCTTCTTTGCCTCGTGATATTGATGGCGCTGCTGGTAGATGAGTCCGATTTGATAATGCGCATCGGCATCGCGGGGATTGGTTGCCGCGATGTCCAATTGCTGGCGCAGATGCTGCCGTGCGCGCAGGCCCTCGCCCAAAGATCGAAGGTCGGAACCGAGCAGAATATAGGCGTACAACAGGACGAACGGCGACGACAAGAAGTACATGAACGAGCCCAACTCAAGGAACGCAATCAGCCCGCCGAATATCGCCGCTAATCCCACAATGGCCGCGCCGGCGGCCGCCGGGAGCCCGCTACCCCACAACGTTCGCACACAGCACGTGACGAGAATCAAGAAATAGATATTTCCCGCGCCGAGAAACACAAGTGCCAGCCAATAATTCCCGAACAACAAGAATCTGCTCAACACTGCCAGCGGCAGGAACGCCGCCGCCATCGATAGCAGCACGCAATTCAGGAACGTGAGATAGTCTCGGCGCAGCAGGACTGGAAAGCTTTCGCGCGAGCGATAGACGGTCATGATCAGGATTACGACCGGCACAAAGGCCAAAGCAATCGCGCCAAATGTTCTCAGGACCGCCTTCCCTGGCAGAAAGACCCCGCCCGGCATTAACACCAGCACGAGCAGCGCGGCGCACACGGCAAACCAAAGCCGCCCGTGGTCAATGATCCGGCTGGCGGCCCGCACGGGCCTCGCGTACAGCGTGATCAGGAGTTGAAGTTGCTCTCCAAGCATGCGGGGAATGGTTGCAAGCAACCTGCTAAACTTAATAATCCCATGGGACTCGGCAGGCTCGGGCAAACTCTAACCGCGAAGGAAATCTTCGATCTGGTCAAGAAGGATCTCGAGCGGGTGGAGCGCGAGATCAGCCTGGAATCGGTGGCGAGCGTGGATGCCGTCACGACGATTTCGCGTTATCTGCAGGATGGCGGCGGCAAGCGGCTGCGGCCCATTCTGGTGTTGTTGGCTTCGCAACTGGTGGGCGGAGTGACCGATGGCACGGTGCGCATGGCGGCGGTGGTGGAAATGATCCACGCCGCGACGCTGGTGCATGATGACGTCATCGACATCGCGAAAACGCGGCGCGGTCGGCCCTCGTCAAACGCCATCTGGGGCAATCATACTTGCGTGTTGGCGGGCGACTGGCTATATATGCAGGCCTTTCAGGTGGCGCTGCGCGAGCGCAATTTCCACGTGCTGGATCTGTTGATCGCGCTCACGCAGATGATGGTGGAAGGCGAACTGCTGCAGTTGGAGCGTATCGGCAAGATTGACATTTCCGAAGCCGACTACATGGAGTTGGTGGATCGCAAAACCGCCAGCCTGTTTTCAGCCTGCGCGCGGCTGGGATCGATGATGGGGGGCGCCACTGAAGCCCTGGAAACACGCCTGGGCGAGTTCGCCTGGAACCTCGGGATCGCGTTCCAGCTCGTCGACGACATGCTGGACTTCACATCTCACGAGAAGGTACTGGGCAAGCCGGTGGGCAGCGATCTGCGTGAAGGTAAAGTCACGCTGCCCCTGATATACGCGCTCGAAGAAGCCACGCCCGAAGAGCGGCAACTCGTCGCCACGGTGCTGAAGGACGGCAATTACGATAACGCGCCGTTCCAGCAGATTCTCCGTATGATCCAGCAGCGTCATGGATTCGATCGCGTACGGGAACGTGCGCAATCCTTCACCGAGCGCGCGCGCACCATCATGAGCGAGTTTCCCGATTCACCCAACCAGCGGGCCATGTACGCACTCACCGAACTGGTGACCGATCGCGATCATTAAACAGCCGATGCCCCGACTCGTCCCGAGCGCCACGCGTATTCCCGTCCCAGGCAACAAGCAAATCGAAGAGTACATCGGCCGAGTCAACACGAAGGACACAGCGGTCAGCATCGCCCACATGCACAGTCCATCGGGATGGAGCGAACCTGGACAGCAGCCCGAGTTCGACGAATACACCGTGGTGTTGAAGGGCACGTTGCGTGTGGAATCGAAGGCCGGTGTGCTGGAAGTGAAGGCTGGGCAAGCCGTGATCGCCTCGCGCGGCGAATGGGTGCGCTACAGCACACCCGGGCCTGAGGGCGCGGAGTACATTGCGGTGTGCCTGGCAGCCTTCGACCCTGATAGCGTCCATCGCGACGATTGATTTTGGGTAAGTAGGCCTAATGCAAAGTTGGAAACTTGCGAGCACGCCGCATCCGGGAAAAATCGATGAGGCATGACCCCGTGCAGATCATGGAGAGCAGCAGCACAACTCCAAACGAAACCAGAGAACCTGCAACAAGAAGTCCGTCTCCCGGCCCTTTCTCCTCAATCGGAACCACGGGAAAGAAGTAAATCGAGCCTGCCACGACGACCAAAGACAGAACGGTCGTGATCCACAGACCAATCGCAAGCTTCACCTTCCTTCCCCATCGCGCTTGTTCCTGTGTTAATTCGGTTCCGGAAACAGACATCCGTGATCTAGTCCCTTGCGGGAATTGTACTACGTGGGACGTATCAGAAATCGTAAAGGCATGCTATCGCGATTTGCATTGCATGCAGCGCGCAATTACAATATGGAACTAGAACCAAAAGTACGAAGGGGCATCAAAGATGGGCCTCCGGTTCATTGACCGGAATGCTTCAAAGGCGATAGACTTCCTCTTGGTTCTTGGTCGGAAAATCTCGACCTCTCAATATTTTTAGAAGACCTGAGGAGGCTTAATCGGTGTCAGAGAAATTGCGGCATATTTTTACGTCGGAATCCGTCAGTGAAGGACATCCCGACAAGATGGCGGATCAGGTGTCCGATGCGGTACTGGACGCCTGTTTGGCAGTGGACCCCATGAGCCGAGTGGCTTGCGAAACGCTGGTCACCACGGGCATTTGCGTTGTGGCGGGCGAAATTACCACCAAGGCCATTCTGGACGTTCCGAAGCTGGCGCGCGAAGTGATCGCGGACATCGGCTTTACGGACGCCAAGATGGGCTTCGATGCCAAGACCTGCGGCATCCTGAATGTCGTCCAGACCCAATCGCCCGACATCGCCATGGGCGTGGACACCGGCGGCGCCGGCGACCAGGGCTTGATGTTCGGTTATGCGACCGACGAAACGCCCGAGTTGATGCCGCTCCCGATCATGCTCGCGCACAAGCTGGTTCGCCAGCAGAGCGAGATCCGCCGGACTGGCAAGCTCACCTATCTGCGTCCCGATGCCAAGAGTCAGGTTTCAGTGGAGTACGTAGGCAACAAGCCGGTCCGCATCGACGCCGTGGTTCTCTCCACGCAGCATGACGACGATGTCACCACCGAGCAGCTCCGCGCCGACGTGAAGAAGTTCATCATCGATCCGGTGGTTGGCGGAAATCTGGTGGATTCGCAGACCAAGTATCACGTGAACCCGACCGGCCGTTTCGTCATCGGCGGACCGCACGGTGACACCGGTCTGACGGGCCGCAAGATCATCGTGGACACCTACGGCGGCATGGGCCGTCACGGCGGCGGCGCGTTCTCGGGCAAGGATCCGACGAAGGTAGACCGCTCGGCTTGCTACATGGCGCGCTATGTTGCGAAGAATATCGTCGCGTCCGGCCTGGCATCGCGCTGCGAAGTGCAACTAGCCTACGCGATCGGCGTCGCCGAGCCGGTTTCCATCATGGTGGATACGTTCGGGACCGGCAAGGTGGACCAACAGCACCTGGTGGACTTGGTTCGCCAGAACTTCAAGCTCACGCCGAAGGGGATGATCGAAACCCTGAAGCTCCGGCGCCCGATTTATCGCAAGACGTCGTACTATGGCCACTTCGGCCGCACGGAAGAAAGCTTCACTTGGGAAGCCACCGACAAAGCCGAAGCTCTCAAGGAAGGCGCCAAACTGACCGCAGCCGCGAAGTAACCATTGCCTCAACTGGGGGCTCGATGCTTCAATAGAAGTACGGGCCCTCAAACGTCCCGCCTTTTTCACTCCGAATGCTAGTAGAAGGTTGTAAGCACGAAATCGAAATCACTGTCCCGCTGGACGAGATCGCCCGCGAGACTGATCGCGTTGTCGCGGACATCCAGCAGAAGGCCAAGCTGCCCGGCTTTCGTCCCGGAAAAGCGCCGGCCAGCCTGATCCGCAGCAAATTCTCCAAGCAGGTGCGCGACGATGTTCTCGAAAACCTGCTGCCGAAATATTTCAGGCAGAAGGTGGAAGAAGAGCATCTCGAAGTGGTGGGCCGTCCGAACGTGAAGGACGTGCACTTCCACGAGGGCGAGCCGCTGCGCTTCAAAGCCGAGTTCGAAGTGGCGCCCGAGATCGAGCTCAAGGATTATCGCGGCGTCACCATCCACTACAGCGAACCGCAGGTCACCGACGAAGATATCGCCAAGCGGCTGGAAGAGATTCGCGAGCAGAAATCGCAGTTCGTGAATGTTGAGCCGCGCGCGATTGTTGACGGCGATTATGCAGTGGTGACGCTGGACAGCCTGTCGGGCGTGGATCAGGCGATACATCAGGACGAAGTCGTGTTGCACGTCGGCGATCCCGATACGATGGCCGGTTTCTCCGAAGCGCTGCTCGGCATGTCGCCCGAGGAAGAAAAAGAGTTCGAAGTTACCTATCCGGAGGATTTCGGGCAAGAGCGGTTGGCCGGCAAAACCGTGCGCTTTCGCGCCAAGTTGACTACCATCCGCAAAAAAGAATTCCCCGAGTTGAACGATGACTTCGCGCAGGATCTGGGCGATTATCAGACCCTGGACGATTTGCGCGAGGCCGTGCGCAAAGCCATCTTTCAAGAGCGCGAATACGGCGCGCAGCAGAAGGCGAAGGATGAGCTGATCAATAAGCTGATTGAGACGCACGAGTTTCCGGTGCCGGAAGCTTATATCGAGCGGCAGATCGAATCGCAGCTCGAGAATCAGTTCCGCGAGCTGGCAGAGCGCGGCATCGATCCGACCAAGCTGAAGATTGATTGGTCGAAGCTCAAAGACGCGCAGCGCCCCAAGGCGTTGCACGACGTGAAGGCGTCTCTGTTGGTAGACAAGATCGCCGAGCGCGAAGCCATCGCGCCGACCAACGACGAAGTGGATGCCGAGGTCCAGCGCATCGCCAAGCAACAGCGCGAGCCCGTTGCCGCCGTGCGCAAAAAGCTACAGAAGGACGGCATGTTGAGCAGGATTGCCTATTCGATCCGCAGCAACAAGACGTTGAACTTCCTGTTCGAGCACGCGCGCAAGGAAGCGGGCGAGCCCGAGCCATCGCCGGAACCAGCGACCGAATAACCAAGCTTTGCAAAAACGCGTTCCCGTCCGGCTGATGGCCCTGAGCGTCGGCGTCATCGTCGCAAATATCTACTACGTGCAACCGCTTCTGGCCTCGATGGCGCTGACGTTTTCAGCCAACGTCAGCATGATCGGATTGGTGGCGATGCTCACGCAAGTCGGCACCGCCATCGGGATGCTGATCTTCGTTCCACTAGGCGATAGTCACGACCGGCGGGCGCTGCTCACCATGCTGCTCTTAGGAGCTTGCGCGGCGTTATGCGGCGTGGCAACGGCTCGGAATCTTCTGTGGGTCTCGATCGCCAGTTTCGCCGTGGGCCTGTGTGGCGCCGCGGTCCACATCATCGTGCCTTTCGCCGCGCAGTTGGCTCCGGAAAACAGCCGAGGACAGGTGCTCGGGACGGTGTTCAGCGGGCTGCTGATCGGAATATTGCTGGCCCGCACATTTAGCGGGACCGTTGCGTCGGTCTTCGGATGGCGCGCGGTGTATTGGATCGCGGCGCTCGGGATGCTGTGTTTGATGGCGTTGCTGCGCGCGCGATTGCCGAAGGTCCCACCGCAAAGCAAACTTCGGTGGCCGGCTCTCATGCGGTCGCTGGTGGACTTAGTTCGCAATCATCCCGCGCTGCGTGAATCGGCGTTCCTGGGTGCGGCGCTGCTGTGCGCGTTCAGCGCGTTCTGGACCACGCTCGTGTTCCTGCTCCAGACGCCGCCCTATCATTACGGATCGTCGGTCGCGGGACTGTTCGGCTTAGTAGGAGCCGCGGGTGCATTGTGCGCGCCCATCGTCGGGCGATTCGCCGATCGGCGCGGGCCACGATTCACAATCCTGCTTGCGCTGCTGACAACGCTCGCGTCGTTCTTGCTGCTGGGCGTTCTCGGGAAGGTGATGGCCGGACTGATCGCCGGCGTAATTCTTCTCGACGTCGGCGTGCAATCGGGCCACGTCGCGAATCAGACGCGGATCTATGGTCTGGATCCTGGCGCGCGCAGCCGGCTGAATACGGTGTACATGTTTTGCTACTTCAGCGGCGGATCGATCGGCTCGTGGCTCGGAGCAATTTGCTGGCAGCGGGAAGGTTGGACGGCCGTTTGCGCCTTCGGCATCGCCGTGCTCGTGATGGCGCTGCTGGTGTTCGCGCGCAGCTACAAAACCCGAGGAGCGCTGGTTGTCGCCAACCGCTAGCGCGGGTTAGTTTATATTTAGAGGCGCGATGGGAATGCGCTGTCTCCTTCAAACGACTCTTGCGCTCGCGACCAGCGCCTACGCGCAGCCGCATCTGGTTCGCGGCGTTGTCGTCGACCAGGCCGGCGATCCGATTCCGGATGTTCGAATCGATCATCTCGCTATCACAAATGCATTCGCGAAGACTGATTCATCGGGACATTTTGAATTTGACGCGAGAGGCCCATCGGTGGTGTTTCGGAAGGTCAGATGGAGGAGTGTTCTCGTACCAGTAACGGACTTTGGAGAACTTCGCATCGTATTGGGAAGCGCTAACGATCCGGCACCGATGCCCGTCTGTCCGCGAGATCCTCCATGTGTGAGTACGGGTTCGTTTTGCGTACCTAAAGTGACCGGATTGGAAACAGGCGTGCTCGCCCATGGCATCGATGCCGCTGAGCGCCGATTCACGATCGGCGGTTTATTCAAAACTACAGCGAGTATGCTACACGGATCGGGACCCTCATGGGGTGGCCCACAACCCGATTCCCGCCAGATCTGGAATTCCGCGGAGTTTTCGGAGGTCCAGAGAGATTTTCGGGGATCGATCGTGCTGGACTCGCGGGGCAAAACACCCACCGGAATGCTATGGCGATCGCTTGGACAATCGGGAGAATCAATCTCGTACCACGGCGTGAACGAGCAACAGGCCGCTCTATTTGACAGGGCTATCGACGGTCTATGTGTCCTTGTCCCCGACAGCCAGTAGCGTTTCGAAGTGCGGCGCGTCTTCCTCGCTGTGGACGACCGACGTTTCGATGTTCTTGAATCCAGCTTGCCGCAGATAGCGCGTGACTTCCACTTCGGTGAAACCCAACCACAGGTCGGCGTAGAGTTCGCGCGCTTCTTCGTAGCTGTGCCGCAGAAGATCCAGCACCACGATCCGGCCGCCGGGCTTTAAGATGCGATAGGCTTCGGCTACCGCGCGATCGGGATGTTGCGCGTGATGCAGCGCCTGGCTGAAAAACGCGAGATCGACCGTGGCATCGCGGATCGGCACTTCCTCGAGATCGCCCTTGCGGTATTCGAGATTCTTGACGCCGCGTTTGCGCGCCAGCTCGCGACCGTACTCCACCATCTTTTCCGAATTGTCGACTGCGATCACTTTCTTCGAACGCCGGGCTAACAATTGCGAAAACGTACCTTCGCCCGCTCCTAAGTCGGCGATCACCATGGGCGGCATCAATGTGAGCAACGTTTCGGCCAAGCCTTGCCACGAACGTCCAGGCACGTAGTTGCGCCCGAACTTGCCGGCCAGTTCGTCGAAATAGGCGCGCATCTTGTCTTGGCGCCGGCGCAATGCAAGCCGCAGAGCTTCTGAATCCTGCCCAGCTTCTGGGATTTCGGCCGCCGCCTGTTTGAGAACTCCGAGCATCTGAGAAAAGCCGTTCGATCGCGCAGCTTGATTCAGGCGATACAGTATGCTCTTCCCATTGCGGCGGTCTTCCAGCAAACCAGCCTGCTTGAGTTGCGCCAAATGGGTCGATATGCGGCTTTGACCCATCCCTAGGATTTCCTGGAGCTCCGCCACCGACAACTCTTCGCGCTCTACCAGCAACAAGATACGGAGGCGGCTGGGGTCTGCCAGCAATCTGAGGTTTTTGAGGATTGACGCCATCGGGCTGCCTAGGCTATTATATCAACATATCTAGATTCGTAGATATAAATTTCGAACGGAGATCGCATGAGCACAGCAACCATCCCGAACACCGCCACCGAGTACAAAGTGGCCGACATGAGCCTGGCCGAATGGGGCCGCAAGGAAATTTCCATCGCCGAGTTTGAGATGCCCGGCCTGATGTCGATCCGCAAGAAGTACGCGCCCGGCAAGCCGTTGAAGGGCGTGCGCGTCACCGGATCGCTGCACATGACCATCCAGACCGCGGTGCTCATCGAGACCCTGGTCGACCTGGGCGCCAGCGTCCGCTGGGCCAGCTGCAATATTTTCTCGACGCAGGATCACGCCGCGGCCGCCATCGCCGCCGCTGGAATTCCGGTGTTCGCCTGGAAGGGCGAGTCGCTTGAAGAATATTGGGAATGCACTTACAAAGCGATCAGCCATCCGGACGGCAAGGGTCCCGAGCTGGTTGTCGACGACGGCGGCGACGTCACGCTGCTGCTGCACAAAGGCTACGAGCTGGAGAATGGCGACAAGTGGGTGGATTCGCCCTCTGGCAGCCACGAAGAGACGGTGATCAAGAACCTGCTGAAGAAAGTCTACGCGGAAAATCCGAAGCACTGGCACAACATCGTGAAGGATTGGCGCGGCGTTTCCGAAGAGACCACCACGGGCGTGCACCGGCTGTACAAGATGCAGGAAGTTGGCAAGCTGCTGGTGCCGGCGATCAACGTGAACGATTCGGTGACGAAATCGAAGTTCGACAATTTGTATGGTTGCCGCGAGTCGCTGGCGGACGGCATCAAGCGCGCCACCGACGTGATGGTCGCCGGCAAAATCGCCGTGATCTGCGGTTATGGCGACGTCGGCAAGGGCTCGGCGCATTCGCTGCGCGGTATGGGCGCCCGCGTGGTTGTCACTGAAATCGATCCCATCAATGCGCTGCAGGCCGCGATGGAAGGCTTCGAGGTCACGACGGTGGAAGACACGCTCGGCCGCGGCGACATCTATGTAACCACCACGGGCAACCTGGACATCATCACGTTGGATCACATGGCGCACATGAAGGACCAGGCCATCGTCTGCAACATCGGTCACTTCGATAACGAGATCCAGATCGATGCGTTGAACACGGCCAAGGGCGTGAAGCGGACCAACATCAAGCCGCAGGTTGACATGTACACGTTCCCGGATGGCCATTCGATCTTCATGCTGGCCGAAGGGCGCCTGGTGAATTTGGGATGCGCGACCGGCCATCCGAGCTTTGTGATGAGCAACAGCTTCTCGAACCAGACGCTGGCGCAACTCGACCTGTGGAAGAACAAGGACACCTACAAAGTGGGCGTCTATACGCTGCCGAAGAAGCTGGACGAAGAAGTCGCCCGGCTGCATCTGGAGAAGATCGGCGTGAAGCTGACGACGCTGACCAAGAAGCAGGCCGAATATCTCGGAGTGCCGATTGAGGGTCCGTACAAGCCGGAACATTATCGGTACTAAGTAGATTCAGTAGAAAATCGAGGCCGGTCTCGTTAGGGGACCGGCTTTTTGTTTTTGTGCGAACATCGTTGCAGCAAAAATCTCACATGCCAGAGCGGATACTCCCTGCCCCAGACACGTTCGCTACTTGCCCTCAGGAGGGCAAGATCTTGGATTATTACGCAGGTACGTTCGAGTCCGTGTACGTTCTACTCCATCCTTTCATCAAGGCTTCGTCGATCGGGACGGAGCAATTTGTACCGGCGACGTACCCAAGCCGCACCGCAATAATCAAGAACTGCGGCGCCGTTTCATGGGCGGAAGTTTCACGGAGATCAGGCCTTCCATCTATTGCAGCCGTTGATATTGGGTTGCGCACAAGGATACTCGGGCTGAAACCGGAGCTGTCAAACCAAGACTACGCCGACAGGATCGAATTACTATCCGACTCTGACAGCATCCTTCCTCCGCCAGAAGGCTCCTTTTCGGACCTGCTTCATGACGCCGTGCTTCGATTCATACAGGGTCTCGGCCATGAGTGGGTTTGGGTTGGCGACGAGTTCTGCACCGAACGAAAACTGCACTGGATCGACGACCTCAAGGGCCAAGACGACGGACCGACCTCCGGATGTCGTCACGTAAGTGTCTTTACTCCGGACAAGGGGCTTTTGTGGACGACACACTGGGATAGCCATTTCTCTTTTCTCTGCTCCTCTGAGCGTAATCTTGGGGCGGTTCAAGAGCGGTTTGAGGGCTTCTTCTGCGGGCCAAGTACAGAGGTCTATTGGAGCCTTTGTGGCTAGACCGCCGCGTTAAGTCCGAACGTGAGCGTTGTCAAATACAGGTAGCGAAAAGATCCGATGAGCCCAGCCGTCGAGAAAATACTTGCGGAGATAAACTCCCTTGCTCCCGCTGAGCAGCAAGAGATCCGGAAGCTGCTGGGCCAAAACCCGACCTCAGCTTCCCGACCGAGTGCTCAGTTGGTTAGCGAGATCAAAGGGAAGTATTCGTTCGCCGCAACATCAAGCGAAGCCTTCACAGCCCGAAAGCAAGCGGAGATCGATCTGGAATGACTAGGTTAGTCACTTCTTGGGATTGGATGAGCGCCTCCATCCCCCAGTACCCTCCCCCGACCCCGCCCCATTTTCCGCGCGTGCATCTTGAGATCGTTCTGTTATAATGGTGTTTCAGGTAGGGTCAGAAGCTGGTAGTGTACAGTCTTAGTCGACGGGAGATTCCCTGTGAAACGTGCTGGTGCTGATGACGCACTGCGTTGTTCGTTTTGTCATAAGAGTCAGGACGTAGTCGGTAAGTTAATCTCCTCCCCCAACGATTACCCCCGAGCTTACATTTGTGACGAGTGCATCGCCGTATGCAACTCAATTTTAGAAGACGATCGTCACGATCAACCTTACGGGGCTCCGCATAAGCTCCCCAAACCATTGGAATTGAAGGAATATCTTGACCAATACGTGATCGGTCAGGACGGCACCAAAAAGAAGCTCGCGGTCGCGGTTTACAACCACTACAAGCGCATCCAGATGAACAAGCAGCGCGGCGCCGAGGTGGAACTGTCGAAATCCAACATTCTTCTGATTGGCCCCACCGGCACCGGCAAAACCCTGCTGGCGCAAACTCTCGCGCGCATCCTGGACGTTCCCTTCGCCATCGTCGACGCCACAACGTTGACCGAGGCCGGCTACGTCGGCGAAGACGTCGAGAACATCATCCTGCGATTGCTCCAAAATTCCGATTGGGACGTGCAGCGCTGCCAGCAAGGCATCATTTATATCGACGAGATCGATAAAATCGGGCGGAAAGACGAAAATCCGTCGATTACGCGCGACGTTTCGGGCGAAGGCGTGCAGCAGGCGCTGCTCAAAATCCTGGAAGGCACGGTCGCAAACGTTCCTCCGCAGGGTGGCCGCAAGCATCCGCATCAGGAATTCACTCCTGTCGATACCACCAACATCCTGTTTATTTGCGGTGGCGCGTTCGTCGGCTTGGAGAAGGTGATTTCCAAGCGCGTGGGCACCAAGTCCATGGGTTTTGTCCAGCAGGAAGAACATCGGCCGGAAGGCGCTCTGCCCCGCACGGCTTCCAATCGCCGCGACGTGGATCTGCTTGAGAACGTTCAGCCGGTGGATCTCATCAAGTTCGGCTTCATTCCGGAATTTATCGGCCGCATGCCGGTGGTGGCGGTTCTCGAAGACCTGAGCAAGGAAGCTTTGGTCCAGATCCTCACCAAGCCCAAGAACGCGATCGTCCGGCAGTACCAGAAGCTTTTCGAATTTGAAAATGTTAGACTAAAGTTTAGCGACGACGCGCTTGAGGCCATCGCTGCGTTGGCAATGGAGCGAAAGGTTGGCGCGCGCGGTCTGCGGATGATTCTCGAGGACCTGATGTTGGACCTCATGTATTATCTCCCGTCGTACAAGAAAGTCCGCGAGTTCCTGGTGACCAAGGAGATGGTCATGACGCAGAAGATCAACATGGCCCTGCTAGAAAAGGCCGGTTAGTCCCCGTTTCTCCGCTCAGGTTTTTGGCGTTGCTGGTTCGAAGTGGCACGGAGCGCGGGAACCAAGTAACCTAACTACAAATCCCCATGCTTACCTCCAAAGAAAAGTCCGACACACGACGCCTGCCGATGATGCCGATCCGGGATGTGGTCATCTTCCCGTACATGATGACCCCGTTCGTGGTGGGCCGCGATTCCAGCGTGCGCGCGCTTGAAGAAGCTCTCGCGTCGGACAAGAAGATTTTTCTCGCCACCCAGCATGACGCTTCGGTCGACGAGCCGCGGCCCGACGAGATCTACAACGTCGGGACTGTGGCCAACATCGTGCAGAGCCTGAAGCTGCCCGACGGCAACATCAAGGTCCTGGTAGAGGGCGTGGAGCGCGGCAAGATCGTTTCAGTGAGCGAAGACGAGGGTTATTTCCGCGCATCGGTGAAGACCTTCAATTTCAAAGTGGACGCCGGACCGCAACTCGAAGCGCTCGTCAGCCGCGTGACGGGCCTGTTCGAACAGTACGTCAAGCTCAGCCAGAACCTGAACTACGAGACCATGATCGCCGCCATCCGCGTGGATGAGCCCGGCAAACTGGCCGACACCGTGGGCGCGAATCTGCAATTGACCATCGAAGAAAAGCAGGAGCTGCTTGAGATCTTCGATCCGGTGGACCGCCTGACGCGCGTGGCCGAAATGCTGGACATCGAGATTGAGAAGCTCAATGTCGATCGCACCATCCAGGGTCGCGTGAAGCGCCAGATGGAAAAGGCGCAAAAAGAGTATTACCTCAACGAGAAGATCAAGGCGATTCAGAAGGAGCTGGGCCGCGGCGAAAAGAGCGAGTTCGACGAACTGAAGCGCAAGATCGACACCGCGGGCATGACCAAGGACGCGCACGAGAAGGCCATCGCCGAGTTGCGCCGCTTGGAAAACATGCCGCCCATGTCGGCCGAATCCACCGTGTCGCGCAATTATCTGGATTGGCTGCTGGCGGTGCCGTGGAAGAAAAAATCCAAGGAAATCCGCGATCTGAATCACGCGCAGGAAGTGCTGGAGTCCGATCACTACGGCCTGGAAAAAATCAAGGAACGTATTCTCGAGTTCCTGGCGGTGCGGCGCCTGGTTCAAAGTCCCAAGGGTTCGATCCTGTGCTTTGTCGGGCCTCCCGGCGTGGGCAAAACGTCGCTCGGGATGTCGATCGCCAAAGCCACTGGCCGCAAGTTCATCCGTCTGTCTCTTGGCGGTGTGCGCGACGAAGCCGAGATTCGCGGCCATCGGCGCACCTATATTGGCGCGCTGCCGGGCCAAGTGCTGCAGATGATGAAGAAAGCCGGGACGAAAAATCCCGTTTTCATGCTGGATGAAATCGACAAAATGTCGATGGACTTCCGCGGCGATCCATCAGCTGCGCTGCTTGAAGTTCTCGATCCGGAACAGAATTACATGTTCATGGATCACTATCTGGACGTCGAATACGACTTGAGCCAGGTATTTTTCATCGCCACCGCGAACGTGCTGCACACGGTTCCCCCGGCGCTGCAGGACCGCATGGAAGTGATCCGGCTCTCCGGCTACACTGAACTCGAGAAGTTGGAAATCGCTAAGCGCTTCCTGGTCCCCAAGCAAATGAAGCAGACCGGGCTCAAAGGCAGCGATCTCAATTTCACGGATGACGGCCTGCAAAGCTTGATCCAGTCCTACACGCGCGAGGCCGGCGTTCGGAACCTGGAGCGCGAGATTGGCAATGTCTGCCGCAAGGTGACCCGTAGTGTAGTGAACGCGCAGAGCAGCCCCAAACACGCCGATTCGAAAAAGCTGGAACAGGCGGTGCTCAGCGAAAGCACCGTGTCGGAATACCTAGGCCCGCAGAAGTTCCGCGATTTGCAAGCCGACAAAGCGAACGAAGTGGGCGCGACGGTGGGTTTAGCATGGACGGAAGTGGGCGGGACAATCTTGACCACGGAAGCAGCCGTGATGGAAGGCAAGGGCAAGCTGCAAACCACCGGCAAACTCGGCGATGTGATGCAGGAGTCCGCGCATGCCGCCATGAGCTACGTGCGGTCGCGCGCCCATCTGCTGGGCCTGCCGCGCGATTTTTACCGCAACGTCGACATTCACGTGCATGTGCCCGAAGGAGCGATCCCGAAAGACGGGCCTTCGGCCGGCATCACCATCGCCACCAGCATCTGTAGCGCGCTGACCAATATTCCGGTGCGCTGCGATTTGGCGATGACCGGCGAAATCACAGTCCGAGGGCGCGTTCTACCCATCGGCGGCTTAAAGGAAAAAGTGCTCGCGGCGCATCGCCAGGGTATTCGCGAGCTGGTTCTGCCGAAGGATAATGAAAAGGATCTTCCCGACATCCCGGAAAACATCCGAAAAGAGATGAAGCTCCAGTTTGTGACCTCCATGGATCAGGTGCTGAAAATCGCACTGGAGCGGGAGTTGGTCGCGCTCCCTCTGGCCGCAACGACACCGCCGGTGGATTTGGTGCGCGGAACGTCGGAAGAGCGGATTTCTGTCTAAGGCGCAATACGCGAGTCTGCCGGATCGGATTGGTTCCGGTGGATGGCTGGGCTGAGTTCAGGGCGGGCCTGATATCAAGGTTAGATGGACGCCGAATTCGTGGTGAGTGCCGCCCGCCCGGATCAGTTTCCAGCCGAAACGCTGCCCGAGATTGCGTTTCTCGGGCGTAGCAACGTCGGCAAGTCGAGTTTGTTGAATTGCCTCACGGGTCGCAAAGGGTTGGCGTTTACAAGCGCCAAGCCCGGATGCACGCAATTGGTCAACTTCTATCGGGTAGGCGATCAATTCCAGTTCGTGGATCTGCCCGGGTATGGATACGCTCGCGTCCCGAAGGCAATAACGGCGCAGTGGAAAGAGCTGATCGAGCAGTATCTGCTGCGGCGGGGCTCGTTGCAGTTGTGTTTTGTGATCCTCGACGCGCGTCGAGGCTGGATGGACAAGGACCTGGAACTCAAACAGTGGTTGGAGTTCCATAACCGGCGATACCTGGTGATCGCCACGAAAACCGACAAACTGAAAAGTCAGAACGATCAGCGGCAAGGCTTGGCAGCCATCCGGAGCCAGTCTCCTGAGGCCGAGCCTCTGCCGTTCTCGGCCGTTAGCTGCCGAGGAGCGAGGGAAATTTGGCAAGCGATTTCGACAATCAAGACCCAGCGGCAATAGCCGCTCCCACCCCCGAGGAATCCGAGACCAAGCCGGAGAGCAAGGCCGCCAAGGCCGATAAAGGCGACGGAAAAGCGGTGGACCCCAAGTCCGCCGATCCCAAGTCATCCGGTGATCCTAAATCAGGTGACGCGCAATCCTCGGCCGACAAGACGGACGCAAAAGCGGCGGAGCCCAACGGCAAACCGGACGGCACCGCCGGCCAGCCAAGTGGACGCAAGCGCCAAGGCGGAGCTGCGCCGCAGGCCCAAGCCAACCAGAAGGCCAACACCCTTGACTTGGTGGAGCTCAAGGACATGAGCATCCAGAAGCTCAATCAGATCGCCAAGGACCTGAACGTCACTGGCACCGCGGGGCTGCGCAAACAGGAACTGATCTTCAAAATCCTGCAGACCCAGGCTGAGAAGAGTGGTTTGATCTTTTCCGAGGGCGTGCTCGAATGCCTGCCCGACGGCTTCGGATTCCTGCGCGCGCCCGAGTACAACTATTTGCCCGGCCCCGACGACGTCTACGTTTCGCCGTCGCAAATCCGGCGCTTCGATCTGCGCACCGGCGACACTATCTCCGGTCAGATTCGGCCTCCCAAGGAAGGCGAACGATATTTCGCGCTCATCAAAGTGGACGCGATCAACTTCGAGCCGCCCGAGGAAGCACGCAATAAAATCTTCTTTGACAACCTGACGCCGCTCTATCCCGACGAACGGCTGAAGCTCGAAACCACGCGCGACAACTACTCCGGGCGCGTGATGGATCTGCTCACACCCATCGGCAAAGGGCAGCGTGGGTTGATTGTCGCCGCGCCACGCACCGGCAAGACGATGCTGCTGCAGTCCATTGCGAATTCGATCACGGCCAATCATCCTGAAGTATCGTTGATTGTTCTGCTGATCGACGAGCGGCCCGAAGAAGTCACCGACATGCAGCGCTCGGTGAAGGGCGAGGTGATCAGTTCCACCTTCGACGAGCCGGCTTCGCGCCACGTCCAGGTGGCCGAAATGGTGATCGAAAAGGCCAAGCGATTAGTC
This sequence comes from Bryobacterales bacterium, assembly GCA_963772905.1. Taxonomy (GTDB): domain Bacteria; phylum Acidobacteriota; class Terriglobia; order Bryobacterales; family Bryobacteraceae; genus Palsa-89. The sequence goes on from CAVYZD010000005.1 coordinate 1,346,342, forward strand.
GAGCACAAGCGCGATGTCGTGATCCTGCTCGACTCCATCACACGTCTGGCGCGCGCTTATAACACCGTGGTTCCTCCGTCGGGCAAAGTGCTCTCGGGCGGCGTGGATTCCAACGCTTTGCAACGTCCGAAGCGCTTCTTCGGAGCGGCGCGCAACATCGAAGAAGGCGGCTCATTGACTATCGTTGCCTCCGCGTTGATCGATACCGGAAGCCGCATGGACGACGTGATCTTTGAGGAATTCAAAGGCACCGGCAACATGGAAATCCATCTGGACCGCAAGTTGATGGACAAGCGAGTTTTCCCGGCCATCGACATCACCAAGAGCGGTACGCGCAAGGAAGAACTGCTGGTGCCGCGCGAAGAGCTGAATCGCATATTCGTTCTGCGCCGCGTTTTGAATCCGCTGTCGCCGGTGGAAAGCATGGAGTTGCTGCTCGATCGTCTCGGCAAGAGCAAGAGCAACGGCGAATTCCTGGCGTCCATGAGCACGTAGCTCGTAACCCTCAATGGGAAGAATCCGAGTCCTCTCCGACACCGTCGCCAATAAGATCGCGGCCGGGGAGGTCGTTGAACGGCCCGCTTCGGTGGTCAAGGAGCTGATCGAGAACTCGCTCGACGCCGGCGCCACCGATCTTCGCATCGAAATCGATAGCGGCGGGCGCCGGTTGATCCGCGTGGCCGACAACGGCGGCGGCATGTTGCGCGACGACGCTCTGCTGGCCTTCGAACGCCACGCCACCAGCAAGTTGAGCGATGTGAAGGATCTGCTTTCCATCGCGACGCTCGGGTTTCGAGGCGAAGCGCTGCCATCCATCGCATCGGTGTCGCGGCTGCTGCTTGAAACGCGGGCGGCCGAGGAGTCGACAGGCGCGGCAGTCGAAATCGCGGGCGGCAAGATCCTCCGCTGCGACGAATTCTCGCGGACCACCGGAACTACCATCACGGTTCGCGACTTGTTCTACAACGTTCCTGCGCGCAAGAAATTTCTGCGGTCCGATCAAACCGAACTCGCGCACATCGCGTCGCTGGCGACGCACTACAGCCTGGCGCATCCCAAGAAATCGTTCCAACTGCGCCACGGATCGGCGGATTTGCTGGACGTCACGCCGGTAGAAACGCTGAGGGAGCGCGTGTATCAGGTCTTCGGCAACAAGACGCTCGAAGAGCTGATCGATCTGGATTACGTGGAACGCGAGCTCGAAGTCGTCGATGCCGAGGACCGCACCACGCGCGTCTTTGCGTTGCGCGGATTCGTGTCGGGTCCGCAAGTGCAGAAGACGAATCGGAATTCCATTTTCCTATTCGTGAATGGCAGGCTCATTCGCGATCGTCTGCTACTGCATGCGCTATCGTCGGCGTATCACAACTTGATGCCGCCGGCGTGTTATCCGTTCGCGCTGCTATTTGTGGATTGCGACTGCGAAGAAGTGGACGTGAATGTGCACCCGTCCAAAACCGAGGTTCGGTTCCGGCACGGCAGCGTGGTGCACGATTTTGTACGCGACGCCATTCGCGAACGCCTGATCGCTTCGCGCCCCGCATCTAGTATTCCGGTTCCGATGCAGCCTCAGGTCGCGGCAGATTTACCTTTTTCCGATTTCACGCAGCGCATCGAGAATCAACAATTCGAGCCGATGCCCAGCGGTGAGACGGGGCCTGAGCGAATGGAAGACCTGCCCGTGTTCACGCTGAACACTACCGCGCCGCCAGAACCACGCTTCGACTTCGATGTCTCCGAGCCCGTTCGGTCAGCATCAGTCCCCGACACGCACGGCGCTTTGGCGATCGCCGATGCACCGCAGAGTTTAAGCGCGCTTTCCGATCTTCGCCCGCTCGGCCAGATTCACGAGAGCTTCATTGTTGCCGCCGGGCGAGACGGCTTGTGGATCATCGATCAACATGTAGCTCACGAACGGATCTTATTCGAGAAGGTGCTTCGCCAACAGGCCCAAGGACGAGTGGAACGCCAACAGCTTCTGATGCCGATCTTGCTCGAACTCACGGCGGCGCAGCAGATCGAATATGTCCGTATCGCCGGTGAACTGGAACGCGCGGGCTTCGATTCCGAGCCCTTTGGCAACCGCACTATTGCGGTGAAGGGTGCGCCGGCGGGTGTCGGTCCAGCCGACATCGAGAAACTAGTATTCGAAATTCTCGAAATCGCCGAGACCGAACTACGCAAAGTCTCGCTCGACGATCTGCGGCGCGCGATGGCCGCCAGTATCGCCTGCCGCGCGGCAATCAAGATCAATATGCGGCTGGATCACTCAAAGATGGAGTGGTTGCTCAAGGAACTTGCCGCCACCGATTGCCCGATGAGTTGTCCGCATGGCCGCCCCATCGCGCTGCGGTATTCAACGAAAGATATTCTGAAGAGTTTTCACAGGATCTGACTTATTCCCACTCGATGGTACCGGGCGGCTTGTGCGTGAGATCGTAGAACACGCCGCAAACGCCATCCACCGAGAGCAATTCGTGGGTCATGCGATGCAGCAGCTCACGCGGCATGCGAACTACTTGGGCAGTCATGCCATCCACGGAATGAATGGGCCGCAGCACCACCGAATCCGGCTTGTCAGCCGCGCCGATCGGAATCAGAACCACAGGAAATTGCCAGACTTCGCGTTCGAATCCGCTTTCTTCCGACAATTGCCGCACGATCGCATCTGCCTCTCGCAGGCGCTTCAAGCGTTCACGGGTTAGAGTGGCCTGGTGAGATCGCATTTCCGCGAGAGGGGTGCGCGCGTGAATCAGCCCGACGACACGATTGATCTCGCTGTTGCGGTTTACCAACTCGGTCGCGATGTCGTCTTCGGGCATGTGATCGAGCGCGAGTACCGAATGATAGCTACGCGAATCGCCTTTCACGCCGACGGAGCGGATCGGCAATAGCCAGCCGGGATCGCAGGGGGTGACCGGCGCCGTGGAGTCGGAACACAGGCAGCGAATTGCCAGGCCGGGTCCGGGAAATGGATGGCGATGCAAAAATTCGGCGGGAATACCGAGCTCTTCGCCAATCTCACGAACTTCGTCTTTATAAAACGAAGCCAGCGGCTCGATGATCCGGCCCGACTCGATCAACTTCTGGATGCCGGCCACGCGATTGTGATGAGTCTTGATCACGTCGGCCTTCGCGGTGCCGCCCGATTCGATGGTGTCCGGGTAGATGGTTCCTTGCCCCAATATCCAATGCCCGTCGAGAAAATGGCCGGTGCTCAGGATGCGCTCCTGCACGACGACAAACTGCTCGCCGATGATGTGGCGCTTAGTCTCGGGATCGGTGACGCCTTCCAATGCCTTTAGAAATTCCGACTCGGCTTCTTCCACTCGAAAGTCAGTCGCGCCGAGTTGCTGGAACAGCCGCCGGACATAGGCGGTTTCGCGCTCGCGCATCAGCCCGGTGTCGACGTAAATGCCGAAGACGCGTTCGGTGCCGAGCGCGCGCAGGCACAACGTATAAGCCACTGTGGAATCCACACCGCCGCTGACAAAGAAGAATACGTTGCGATCCGCCGCGATCGCTTGGATTTCCTTTTCGAGTGGCCGGATCCGATCCTTTGGATCCCAATCCTTGGTGCAGCCGCACACTCCGAAAACGAAATTCGACAGGAGCTGACTCCCCTGCTGCGTATGCGCGACTTCGGGATGGAACTGCACTGCCATCAAAGGACGCGTGCGGTGAGCGATGGCAGCGACGGCGCATGTGGAAGTGCCGCCCAGGACATCGAATCCCTCGGGAGCGGACTCCACCTGATCGCGATGATTCATCCAAACCTGCAGTTCACCGTTCAGGCCGGCGAGCAGCGGATGCGCGTGCGCGGTGCGAAATCGCGCGAATCCATACTCACCTTTTTCGCCCTTGCGAACGTTGCCGCCCAGCACGTAGGTCATCAACTGCTGGCCGTAGCAGATGCCGAGTACAGCGGTCGATGTGGAAAGAATTTTGGGATCGATTTGCGGGCTGCCGGCTTCGTAAACGCTATCGGGGCCGCCCGAGATGATCAGGCCCTTCCGGCCCGCTAGTTCAGCGGCCGGCGTTTCGCTGGGCTGAACGTCGGCATAGACGCCCAGATCGCGAATCTTTCTGGCGATCAGATGGCAGTATTGGCCGCCCGCGTCGAGGACGGTGATTTGTGGCGTGTTCAAATATCGAGCTTAGCGCAGCGGATCCCGCTGAATACGCTCAACGATCAGCTTTTTCGATTTATCGAGCAGCGCATGGGCGTCGGGCATCGCGTCGATCGCCTTCAGAACCTCGGGGTCCGTTTCGATCGCTACCTTTTGAGAATCCTCGTAGCTGAACGCTGTCGCGTACATCTCGCGCTTGAGCTGTTGCTGGATCCAAGTATGGTTCTCGTTCCAGTCCGCTTCCGTGAATGGCACGTTCTGCTGCATCACGTACTGCCTGAATTCGGCCACGACGCCTGCGTCGGGCTCCCAGCCCTTCACCAAGTGAGCTTGCGGATGCGAACCGAACCACTTCGCGGTGAAATTGAAAAATGTGTACTTGGTCAGCAAGTCGGTCTGGAACTTGTTGTACTTCGGCGGTTCGTACTTTTGGTCGGGCGTGATGCCCCCGCCGCCGTACACCGTTCGGCCGCTGTCGGTGCTCTTAACGTCCTGCAGGTTCTTGGTCTCGGTGCGTTTGCCGTAGTAATAGTCGAGGAACGAGATGTTCGAATAGTCGCGCTGGATCAGGCGGCCGCTCGGGGTGTAGTAATGTGCGGTCGTGAGTGCGAGGCCGGTGTTGTCTTCCAATGGATAAACGGTCTGAACCAGACCCTTTCCGAAGGTTGTCTCACCCAGAATCCATGCGCGGTCGTGATCCTGCAACGCGCCGGCCACGATCTCTGCCGCTGAGGCCGAGTAGCGATTGACCAAAACCACGATCGGATAATTTTGTCCCGAGGCGCTGCCTCGTGCCAGGTACGGCTTTTCGGCCGATGCGCGACCGCGATGCGAAACCACCACTTCACCTTTGCGCAGGTAGTGTCCCGCAACTGCCACGCCTTCGTTCAAAAGCCCGCCGGGATTTTCTCGCAAGTCGAGAACCAGGCCCTTGATGTTGGCCTCGCCCAGGCGCTTGAAGTTGTCTTCCATCTCCTGGCTGGTATTCTCGTTGAACTGCGTGATCTTCATGTAGGCGATTCCGGGACGAACCCAGAATGCATCTTCCACACTGGAGCGGGAAATCTCGTCGCGCACGATATCAAAGGTGAGCGGCTTATCGGCGCCCTCGCGGCCCACCGTCACCTGGACGTGCGTTCCGCGCGGTCCCTTTAATAGGTCGGCGACTTCGGTGGTGTTCAGCGAATCGGTCTTCTTGTCGTTCACTTCGAGGATCACGTCGCCCGGGCGAAGGCCGGCTTTGTAGGCGGGCGATCCACCGAACGGCGCAACCACGATGGTCTTGCCATTGCGCGGCGCCACTTGCATGCCCACGCCATAGTAGTGGCCGCTTTGATCGTCGCGCAGCGACTGAAAATCTTTGGGATCGAAGAAATTCGAGTGGGGATCAAGGGTCCGCAGCATCCCGGGGATCGCACCCTTATAGATGCCCTTGTCGGAGGTGATCTTGTCGGCGAAGTTGTTCTCCACCAATTCGTACACTTTAGTGAAACTCTTGATATTGGTCTTGAGATCTTCCTCAGGACCGCTGGAAGCCGCGGAAACACCGGTCACGCCCGGTCCGAAGACACCACCCAGGACCGAACAAAGAGCAACGACGAAAGCGGCGAAAAGAACGGACCGTAGCCAACGCGGCATTGACACCTCGCTTCTTCAGTATACCGGAGTTTTCCGGGGAGGCCAGGGCAAGGCCGCTATAGGTCGGAGGGAGGCGCATGCGATTGGGTGGAGCGCCCGTTATACGACCGGGTGGACATGCAACGCAGTCTCCATAAAGGGTACTTGCGAGGCTGGAGCGAAGTTACCGACAAGGTGGCTTTCAGGGGGCCGGTCAACACTTGAGACGAGTACCGCTGCTACTATTCTTCGTCCACGAGATGAACGGTCATGTCCGCGTCTCGGTCTTCGTCCCAAGCATTGCAGTTCTCGTTGTCGTTGCGTCCGCTTTCCTTGGGAAAGTGGGTGACCGAATCCACGGTCCAAGTGCGATTATCAACAACCACTTGCTCTCCAACTCGGGGAGCTGTGTGGATGTCCATTGTCTTCAGATGGTGAATCGAACCCTCAGTAAAAATGATCTTCATACCACTATCTTAATGTTACCAACGGTGTTTCGGAGACCCCTGGCGAATCCTTTTCTGGTCTCGAAAGGGGTCCTTGGCGCCACATTGCCGCGCCGTTCCACGTTTCCTCTTTTCGCAGCAAACTTCGCGGCTTGGCGAAGGCGTTTTGATAAAATCGGGCTATGAAGCACATTGATGCAGTTCGTGGATTTCGGCGGGACATCCTGTTTAACCCGGAATGCCTATATACGGTGAGTGGTGGGAATCCGTTGACAAATTGTGTCGTGGAAGCCGTGGAGACTGACCGCCAAGGACACGCGCCAGTGCTTTCATTGCGGTTTTACAGCAAACCGTATCTCGATCCAGCCTTGGTTTCGAAGCTGGCGGAGCACGGTCACCCGGTCTACGATGAGGACACCGCAATTGGGGTGGAAATCAATCTCGGCCTTGAAATGGCTCGATCTTTACTCGAACAAATAAACACGAAATGGCCCGAACTCCAGAGGATAGTCCAAGAACAGGACTCAGATAGCCAATCGCCTGAACCTTAGAACCCAATCCAAAGACGGGGAAATGACTGTTTCACAAAGGGTAAGTTCTGCGAAGCTCGGCGGGGCCAATGAAATCAGCTCCCTCAGAGTCTCATAATTCAGTCTCAAAACCGAATGCACGCTGTCGAGTTGCGCAACCGGGCTTCGTCGGCGGGGCTGGCCAGGTTGCACGAGCGCGATCGCGCCGAAAATCGCAAATCTCTGTCTCAATAAAGAGGCTGCGATTTCGGCTTTGACAAATGGGGTCGGACCATGAACACGCGCAAACGGTACTGCACGAGATTCGGGATCAATCCTCCCTGACGCACGTGGCCTTTATGGTCGAGTTGAGGTATAGTCGTTAACTAGCCTAACTGGCTGCATGCGCAATGGCGTGAGGCGTTTTGCGGGGGGCCGGCCCACTCCCTTACGGCAGTTTCGGCGATGGCTCAGTTTCGCCGCTCCGGTGCGCAGTCGCGGCTGGGTACGGTCGGCTTAAGCGCTGCGGACCGACCGGCGCGATCCCGCCGTGGCCGCCTCAGCCTTCACCGGCTTGCGCTGGGCCGTTTCGTCCAAACGCCGGACCTGATCGCTCACGCAAACCAGGAACATAGGCTGCTTGGCGTTCTTCAGGATGTCGATGATCCGCTCCTGCTGGTCTTCCAGATAAATGGACTTGCCGTCGGTGACCAGGTGCAGATCGGAGTTCGATTGCATCACGTCGCTCAGCCGCTTGCCCATCTCGCGCTGCAGGAATCGCAGGACCCGGCGGATCTTTTGTAATGAAAATCCCTTGCGCCGGAGCTCGGCAATCACCGTAATCTCAATTACTTCCTCCGACTGGTAGACGCGCTTGTGGCCCTCATGGCGCGGGGAGACCACCTTGCGCTCATCCCACCACTGCAACTGCCGCAAGCTGACCTGGGCGATGCGCGAAACGTCGCTTGAGGCAAACGTCCGGATGCTGTCTTCTGATTCAGAACGACTTTTCTTTGTTTTGAACATGTTCCCCCGCTAACGTTTCTAACAAGAGCGCCTCTAAATTTTACCTGAGCCAACGCGGGTGTCAATAGGGAAGTGAAACGCACCGAAATTTCGGCCTATCCCCCGCCGACAAACTGTACGATCTCTAACGCCGCGCCCGCCCCGACGATGGCTTGATCCCACCCCTGGCGCTGCACGATGGAGCGGTTCAGTTCCACGGCAACTCGTTCGGGATCCACCTCGAGCCAAACCAGCAATTCCCGCAGCGTACAGCCCTCGGGAGCAACCCGAACTTGTCCATTAACAACAATTTCAATCTGTTTTGTTGTGGGCGCCGCCATAGCGCGATTCCTGTTTCTGAAACTCGAACTTGCGGCCAGAGGCCGGATCTCATTATAGTCGAGTGTTAGGGCTTTGAGTCCACACTCCAGACAATCGAATGCCGACCTCCTATCCTGATACCTACTTCCCGGTGCTGGTACAAATCGCGATCGCGGTGGTGGTGGCCGCGGCGCTGGTTGCGATTTCGTTCCTGCTGGGCAAACACGTGAAGAACCGGGTGAAGGACACGCCCTACGAATCCGGCATTGCTCCCACGGGATCGGCGCGAGAACGTTTCAGCGTCAAGTTTTATCTGGTGGCGATCGTCTTCATCCTGTTCGACATTGAAGCCGTGTTTCTGTACCCCTGGGCTGTGGTGTATCGCGAGCTGAAGCTGTTCGGATTCGGCGAGATGCTGGTGTTCGTGGCTTTGGTGCTGGCCGGGTTCTTTTACATCTGGCGGAAGGGCGCGTTGGATTGGTCGCAAGAGACATCGGAAGGCAGTCCCTACGACGTTGAGGGGGCGCGGGTAACGAGGCGGGTGACCAAAAATGCTGCCTGACATATTGAAGGACCATGCGGCTGCCACGGCGCTGGATGCGGCGATTCCCGGAGCCATCACGGCTGGCCACGCCGAGCGCAACGAGCCGACGCTGTGGATCGCACCTGAGCGAATCGTGGAAGTCTGCCGATTCTTGAAGGACCAGCAGCGCTTCGTTCGCTTGAGCGCGATCACCGCAGTGGATTGGCTTCCGGCCGATCCGCGATTCGAGGTGGTGTACCTGCTGCACTCGCTGGAACGCAACCAGCGCTTGCGATTGAAGTGCTGGCTCGCGGAGTCGGCATGCGAAATCGAGTCCGTGACGGGCGTCTGGCGCACCGCGGATTGGTATGAGCGCGAAGTGTTCGATATGTTTGGCGTGCGTTTCCGCAACCATCCCGATCTGAATCGGATTCTTATGCCGAGCGACTGGGAAGGGCACCCGCTACGCAAGGATTATCCGGTTCACGGATACAAATACAGTTATCAGGACGAGTAAGGACGCCCCATGCGTGAATCCACACTTCATACAGATTCTATAACCGCGACCGACGCGACGCTCGAGACCGTCGACCAGATCATCTCTCCGAGCACCAGCAAGCGGATGATCCTGAACATGGGGCCGCAGCATCCTTCCACGCACGGCGTGCTGCGCATCGTGCTGGAGCTGGACGGCGAGACAATTTTGAAAGCGGTGCCCGACATCGGATTTCTGCACACCGGCATCGAGAAGGAATGCGAGGTCAAGACCTGGCAGCAAGTGGTGACGCTGACCGATCGCGTGGATTATCTTTCGAACCTCTCGAACAATTTGGTTTACGCGCTTTCAGTGGAGAAGCTGATCGGCGACATTGAGATTCCGCCCAAAGCGCAATGGATGCGCGTGATGCTGGCCGAATTTCAGCGCTTGAACAGCCACCTGGTGTGGCTGGGGACGCACGCGCTGGACATCGGCGCGATGACGATGTTCTTCTACTGCTTCCGCGAGCGCGAGGACATTTTGCGCATCTTCGAGATGTTTTCGGGGCAGCGCATGATGACCAGCTACATCCGCATCGGGGGCTTGGCGCTGGAACCGCCGCGCGGGTGGCAGCAGGTGGTCGGGAAATTCATCAATGCGTTTCCGAGCAAGGTGGACGAATACGAAGAGCTGCTGAACAATAATCCGATTTGGAAGCGCCGGACGCAGGGCGTGGGCTTCGTACCGCTCGAAGATCTGCTGGATTTGGGCGTCACTGGTCCCATGATTCGGGCGGCTGGTTTGAAGTGGGACATTCGCAAGGACGAGCCGTATTCGAGCTACGATCAATTCGAATTTGAAGTGCCGGTGCACACCGAGAACGACGTGTTCGCGCGGTACCGCGTGCGCGTCGAAGAAATGCGCCAGAGCGCGCGGATCATCAAACAGGCGCTGGAAGGGATGCCCGAAGGAGCTTGGCAGGCGGCCGCGCCCAAGATCGTGCTTCCCGAGCGCGAGAAAATGAAAACGCAGATGGAAGCGTTGATTTATCACTTCAAGATCGTGACGGAGGGCTTCCGCGTTCCGGCCGGCGAGGTGTATCAAGCGGTGGAATCGCCGCGCGGCGAGATCGCTTATTACGTGGTGAGCAACGGGACGTCCAAGCCATACCGCGTGTTTATGCGGACGCCGAGCTTCGGGAATTTACAAGCGCTTGCGCCATTGCTGGAGGGCCGGTTACTGGCCGATTCCATCGCCTCGCTCGGGAGCATGGACTTCGTATTGGGAGACGTGGATCGCTAAATGACGTTTTCACCCGAACTGGAAGCCAGATTCGCGAAACTGCTGGAAAGCTATCCGCCCGGACGGACGCGGTCGGCAGTGGTGCCGATGCTTCTGTATGCGCAGGACGAAGTCGGTCACATTTCGCATGAGCTGATTGAAGAAGTCGCGCGCCGCTGCCAGGTGCAGCCGTTGCAGGTGGACGAAGTGGTGGGCTACTATTCGATGCTCCATCGCAAGCCGCTGGGGAAATGCCACGTGCAGGTGTGCACCAATATCAGCTGCCTGATTTTGGGAGGCGAGGAATTGTACGAGTACGCGTCGAAGAAGCTGGGGATCGGAAACAAGGAAGTGACGCCGGATGGGCAGTTTTCGTTGGAAGAAGTGGAGTGCATGGGCGCGTGTAGTTGGGCGCCGGCGGTGCAGCTCAATTACGATTTCCATCATCATGTGACGCCGGCGAAGCTGGATCAACTGCTCGCGGATGTGAGAAAGGCGCAGTAGGTATGGCAGATTCGGACCCGATTACGAAGAAAGACCTCGAAGACGTGGTTGCCGAGATCAAGGTGCTCGTGCGGGAAGTGCAGGACGTTTTGCTCACGCACTTTCGCGCTCAGATAAAAGTGCACGATATGCGGCTACAAGGGGCCGAAGCTTCAAATGCAGCGCTCGTGCAGCGTTTGCACGTGCTTGAGGAACGAGTGCTGAATCTCGAGATGCGGCCCACAATTCGCCCACACTAACACTCAATGCTCTATAACGAACCCAGCCCGCTCGAAGTGAAAATCCTGACCAAGCGCTTTGGTCTGAGGAATTCGGAATCGCTCGAAACTTATCTCGCGACCGATGGCTACAAGGCTTTTCTCAAGGCCATCGAGATGACGCCCGAGCAGATCATCGAGGAAGTGAAAGTGTCGGCGTTGCGCGGGCGTGGCGGCGCGGGATTCCCGGCCGGAATGAAGTGGAGCTTCGTGCCACGCACGTCGCCCAAGCCGAAATACATCATCATCAATGCCGACGAGAGCGAACCGGGCACGTGCAAGGACCGGCTGCTGATGGAGAACGATCCGCATCAGCTGATCGAGGGCATCCTGATCGCGGGGCGCGCCGTCGATTCGCACAAAGGCTACATCTATATTCGCGGCGAGTACCGCTACTTGATCGAAGCCATGGATCGCGCCATTGCCGAAGCGTATTCGCGCGGCTACCTGGGCAAGAACATCCAGGGCACGGGCTTCGATTTCGATCTTTACACACACACCGGCGCCGGCGCGTACGAATGCGGTGAAGAGACGGCGTTGCTGGATTCCATCGAGGGCAAGCGCGGCGTTCCGCGCATGAAGCCTCCGTTTCCGGCCGTGGTGGGCGCATGGCAGTCGCCGACGCTATTGAATAATGTCGAGACATTCTCGGCGATCCCGGCCATCATCCGCGATGGGGGCGCGGCGTTCGCGGCCCTGGGACCACCAAAAAACGGCGGGACGCGTTTGGTTTGCTTGTCGGGGCACATCAACAAACCCGGCGTGTACGAACTGCCGGTGGGTTTCAATCTTCTTCGCATGATTTACGAAGTCGGCGGCGGAATGCGCAACGGGAAGAAGCTGAAGGCGGTGGTGCCGGGCGGGTCATCGTGCCCTATTTTGAAGGCCGACGAGTGCGACATCTCAATGGATTTCGATTCGCTGGCCAAGGTGAAGAGCATGCTCGGATCGGGCGGCACGGTGGTGCTGGACGAAGAAACCTGCATGGTTAAGTTCGCGCAGCGCATCATGAAGTTTTACGCGCACGAAAGCTGCGGATGGTGTATCCCGTGCCGTGAAGGCACCACGTGGCTGAAAAAGATGCTGGATCGTTTTCACGCGGGCGCCGGCCAGAAGAGCGACATTCCGTTGATCGGCGAGTTGTCGAAGAACATGCTGGGCCGGACGTTCTGCGCACTGGGCGATGCGGCCGCGATGCCGACCATCTCCATCGTGGAGAAGTTCCCCGAGGATTTCGAAGCGCATTTGAATGGCAAGCCGTGCCCCTATCAGCATGCGGCGGAACTGGCCATGGCATAACGGGGACACAACCATGAGCGATCTAATTCATCTCACAATCGATGGCCGAGCGGTGACAGCCGCGCCCGGGACGCTGGTGATCAACGCCGCCAAGGCAGTTGGGATCGAGGTTCCGTCCTTCTGTTATTACGACGGCTTGACTCTGCAGGCCGCCTGCCGCATGTGCCTGGTGGAAGTGGAAAAAACACCAAAGCTGCAGGTGGGTTGTACACTACCGGTGGCCGAAGGCATGGTGGTCCACACCGATTCGCCGCAGGTGCACGAAGCGCGCAAGGGCACACTGGAATTTCTTCTGACCAATCATCCCCTCGATTGCCCGGTGTGCGACAAGGGCGGCGAATGCGAACTGCAAGATATGACGTTCCGCTACGGCATGGGCGAGAGCCGGTTCCTGGAACAGAAGCAGCATATCGACGAACAACAATGGTCGCCGGTTGTGTTTTACGATAAGCCGCGCTGCATTTTATGCTATCGCTGCGTGCGCATCTGCGACGAGGGCATGGGCGTGAAGGCGCTGGGCGTGGGCAATCGCGGCTCCGTTTCCGTGATTGAGCCGAATCACTTCGACCACCTGGAATGCGATGAATGCGGCATGTGCATCGACATCTGCCCGGTGGGCGCGCTCACCAGCGGAACGTATCGCTATAAGACGCGTCCGTGGGAAATGAAGCACGTCGGCACCATCTGCACGCACTGCGCCGATGGCTGCAAGACGACGCTGGGTGTCCGCAACAACGAGATCATTCGCGGCAACAATCGCGACCGCTCGGGAATCAACGGCGAGTTCTTGTGCATCAAGGGACGATACGCAGCCGACTTCGTGAACAGCCCGGAGCGCCTGCAATCACCTATGGTGCGGCGGAACGGGAAGTTGGAACCGGTGTCCTGGTCGCACGCGCTCACGACCGCCGCGGCGAAGCTCATTGAAGTAAAATCGCGCGGCGGCAAGTTCGCCGTGATCGGCTCCAACCACACCAGCAACGAAGAGAATTATTATCTGCAGAAGTTCGCGCGGGAGGCGCTGGGGACGAACAATATCGATCACCATCGCACCGGCGATGTGGCGACGCTGCTCGACGCGCTGAGTGGCAAGAGGGACGCACTCGCGACAACCGCCGATCTCTACGATCGCAAGGCGATCCTGGTGGTTTCGAGCGACCTCGCGCAGCAGCATCCGTTCCTCGCGTTTCAGATCCGCGCCAATTACCGGCATCATGACGCGCATGTTTACACGGTCACGCCCGGCCCGGTGCGCGAACAAAGCATCGCCGTACGCAGCGTCATCACCGTACCGGGCCGCGAATTGGCCGATGTAATCTCGCTGAGCGATCAACTCAAGAAAGAACCGGAGCTGGTGATTCTGTTCGGCGACGCGATCAAGGGCGACAAGATTCGCCAACTGGTGGCATTCGGCGACTCGCTCGGCATCCCGGTGAAATACATTTGCCTGGTGGATTATTCGAATTCGCGCGGCGCGGCGGACTTGGGGCTCAGTCCTGATTCCGGCCCCGGCTACCGGCCCGTGACCGCGCCCGGCTTGGCGTACGATGAAATCCTCGCGGCCACCGATCTCGACGTGCTGTGGGTGGTGGGTGCAAATCCGCTGAAGCACGCGCCGCTCGCTTCTTCAAGCGCTTTCGTGATCGTCCAGGAAATGTTCCTCACCGAAACCGCGCAGCGCGCCGACATCGTGTTTCCCGCCGCGTCCGCTTACGAAAAACACGGCACGGTGACCAACGTTTGCGGAGAAGTGCAGCGCCTGAAGGGCGGCGTGCAGGTGATGGGGACCAAGCCCGATCTCGAAATCATGGGGCTGCTTTCCAAAGAGATGGGCGTGAATCTCGGCATGTGGTCCGCCGACAAAGTTCTGGAAGAGATTCGCACCAACGTGCATGGTTATAATATTCCTTTGCCCATACTCGCAACAGGTGGAGCAGCGCAAACTGCGCCGGTGAATGGCCGAGTGCCGGTGAGTTCGCGGCCGGATTTGATTCAGTCCGCGCGCGACACCTTGTTCACGTCCGGCACCTTGGGGCGATATTGTTCAAAGCTGAAATCCACACTCGAGGCGCCGGGCGCGTTGTATTCGGAGCCGCGCTCGTAGAGTCTCCATGGGCATATTCAATTTCTATATAGTCAGCCTCATCAAGGTGGCGGTGGTGGCCTTCGTGCTTCTCACCACGCTGGCCTACTTGCAGTGGATCGAGCGCAAGGTGATCGCGCACGTCCAGTTGCGCGTGGGGCCGTACCGCGTGGGTCCGCATGGATTGCTGCAGCCTTTGGCCGACGTGGTGAAGCTCATCACCAAGGAAGGCTTGATCCCGTCGCACGTCAACAAGCTTTTCTATTTGCTGGCCCCGTTCGTGGCCGTGGCCCTAGCGCTGACTTCCATTGCGGTCATCCCGTTTGGGCCGGAAATCACGATCGGACCAGTGAAGACGTGGATGCAGCTTACCGATCTGCGCATCGGAATCCTGTTCGTGATCGCGATCTCTTCCATCGGCGTGTACGGCGTGGCGCTGGGCGGCTGGGCTTCGAACAACAAATACTCGCTGCTGGGCGGACTCCGCAGCTCGGCGCAAATGATCAGTTATGAGCTGCCGTTGGCCCTCGCGGTGGCGGCGCCGCTGCTCCTGGCCAACACGCTCAGCTTTCGCGAAATGGTGAATTATCAAGGCGGCTACTGGCTGGGTTTCATCCCGCGCTGGAACGTATTCCCCGAAATCATCGGCTTCATCGTTTTCATGATCGCGTCGTTCGCCGAAACCAATCGCGTTCCGTTCGATCTTCCGGAAGCCGAGAACGAACTGGTGGCCGGCTTCCACACCGAGTACAGCAGCATGACTTTCGCGGCGTTCTTCATGGCCGAATACGCCAACATGGTGACGGTCACGGCCGTCGCGACGTTGTTATTCCTGGGTGGCTGGCAGCCGCCATTCCCGGCGCCGTATTCCGACGCCGTGCCCATTCTCGTATTCGCCATCGCTGGATTGATCGCGCTCTACCACGGCCTGAATCCGGCGCGGCGCATGGATAAATTCACGCTGCCGGCGACGGCTGTCGTATTTGTCGGAATCGCCGCGATCTTCGGCCTCTCGCTCTTGGTGCCCATGCTGAACACGATTTTAATGGCGCTGTTCTGGTTCTGCGGCAAGGTCCTTGTACTGTTGTTCATCTTCATCTGGGTGCGGGCGACATTGCCGCGCTTCCGATACGATCAGTTGATGCGCTTCGCCTGGGTCTTCCTGTTTCCGCTGGCGATGATCAACCTGCTGGCCACTAGCTTGATCGTGGCTTTGACGACCAAATAGCCTATGACTGCGCTGATCTTCTTAATCTTCGCCGGTATCGCGGTCTTCTGCGGTATCAGCCTCGTCGTGCAGAGACACCCGATCGCGAGCGCGCTGTCGCTAATCGGCGTGATGGGATCGCTAGCGATTCTCTACTTACAACTCGGCGGCGAATTCATCGCCATGGCGCAGATCATCGTGTACGCGGGCGCCGTCATGGTGCTATTTGTCTTCGTCATCATGCTGTTGAACGCCGGCGCCGAAACTGCGACATTTCAGGTGTCCAGCTTCGTCAAGTACCTCGGCATCGTTCTGGCGGCCGCGTTTCTCCTGCTCGTCAGCTTCATCATTCAAGCCATGTTGCCCAAAACTGAAGGCGTCACTTTTGGCGCGTTCCAGGGCACCGCCGCCGACGTCGGGCGCAAACTATTCACCAGTTACCTGCTGCCGTTCGAGGTCACCTCGGTCCTGATTTTGATAGCACTCGTTGGCGCCATCGTGCTTGCGAGAAAGGAAATCTGACCATGCCCAACGCCTTGCTAAATAGTCCCGTCCCGCTGAGCTGGTACCTGATCCTCAGCGCGATCCTTTTCGCGCTCGGCGTAGTGGGATTCGTTCGCCGGCGCAACATTATTACAGTCTTCATGTCCATCGAACTGATGCTGAACGCCGTGAACTTGAGCTTCGTGACGTTCTCCTATCAGTTCCGGCAAGTGGATGGACACATCTACAGCTTCTTCGTGATGGTGGTGGCCGCAGCCGAAGCCGCCGTCGGTTTGGCCATCATTCTAACGGTATTCAAGAATCGCAGCACGCTGATGATCGACGACGTGAATTCGATGAAGTACTGAGTCTCTTTTCAAATGTCCCTTTGGCTGATTCCAATTCTTCCGCTGCTCGGGTTCCTGGCGAACGGGCTGTTCGGCCGGCGCTGGCCCAAGGCGCTGATCAACACTTTTGCCGTAGGTTCTGTGCTGCTCTCGTTCATCTGGGTGGTGAAGACGCTCCTCGGGCTTTGGCCCATCGATACCCCGCACGTCGAACACTATTACACCTGGATTCAAAGCGGAATGCTGAACATCAGCGTCGATTTCGCCGTGGATCGCCTCACCGCCATCATGCTCATGGTGGTGACGGGAGTGGGTACGCTGATTCACATCTACGCGGTCGGCTACATGGAACACGAAGAAGGCTACTACCGCTTCTTCGCCTATCTGAACCTGTTCATGTTTTTCATGCTGGTGCTGGTGCTGGCTCAGAACTACCTGCTGCTGTTCGTCGGATGGGAAGGCGTGGGATTGTGCAGTTACTTGCTGATCGGATTCTATTTCACCGAGCAGTTCGCCACCACGGCCGGCAACAAGGCATTCATCGTGAACCGCATCGGCGATTTCGGATTTTCGCTGGCGGTGTTTCTGATCGTCGTGAAATTCGGCACACTCGATTTCACGAAAGTGTTTGACGCCGCCAAAGGCCTGCCGTCGGAAGCGGGCATTGGCACCATCACGATCATTACTCTATTGCTTTTGGTGGGCGCTACCGGGAAATCGGCCCAGATTCCGTTGTATGTCTGGCTGCCCGACGCCATGGCTGGTCCGACGCCGGTGTCCGCTCTGATCCATGCGGCGACGATGGTGACTGCGGGCGTCTATATGATCGCGCGCTCCGCGGCGTTATTCACCAAAGCGCCCATCACCATGGACACGGTGGCGGTGATCGGCTTGGCGACCGCGTTTTTCGCGGCCACCATAGGCATGGCGCAGATGGACATCAAGAAAGTCTACGCGTATTCCACCGTCTCGCAGCTCGGCTATATGTTCCTGGGCGTCGGCGTAGGCGCGTTTTCCGCTGGCATCTTCCATTTGATGACGCACGCATTCTTCAAAGGGCTGCTGTTCCTGGGCGCGGGCGCGGTGATTCATGGCTTGCACGGCGAACAGGATTTGCGGCAAATGGGCGGGCTGCGCAAATACATGCCGATCACGGCGTATACGTTGCTGGCCGCCTCGGCGGCGATTTCCGGCGTCCCGTTTCTATCGGGCTTCTATAGCAAAGACGCGATCCTGGTGGCAGCCTACGCTCGCGCGCCGTGGATGTATTGGGTCGGCGTGTTGACCGCGGGCATGACCGCGTTCTACGTCTTCCGCGCATGGTTCATGGCGTTCACGGGTGACTATCGAGGGCATGCGCATCCACACGAATCGCCGCTAGTGATGACCGGGCCGCTGATCATCCTGGCGGGTTTGTCGCTCGTTGGCGGCTTCATCAACGTACCGCACTTCTTAGAGCCGATGTTTGCCGAGGGAGCTGAGAATCCGAGCTTGGCATGGCTTTCAGCGGGCGTTGGACTCTTGGGGATCTTTCTCGCGTACATCTTCTACGTCGCAAACCGCGGCCTGGCCGATTCATTCGCCAAATCCATGGGCGGCCTCTACACGCTGGTCTACAACAAATACTTCGTCGATGAAGCTTACGACGCCGCCGTGGTCGAACCTCTGCTCGAAGGTTCCCGCACCGTGCTGTGGCGTGGCGTGGACGCTGGATTTATCGACGGTATAGTGAATGGCGCTGGGCACCGGTCACGCGGCATCGGCGCTATCTTGCGCCGGATCCAATCCGGCAACATCCGAAGTTATGCAGCCTGGGTGGTGCTCGGATCCGTCGTCTTGCTGCTCGCCATCGGATTCGCGGGAGGCCTGCGATGACGCTGCTCGACATCGTCATCTTCCTGCCGCTGCTTGCGTTCCTGATCGCATTGGCGTTGCCCAAAGACAACCCGCAAGTGATCCGAATGTTCAGCCTGATCGCATCGCTGGCGATTTTCGTGGTTTCACTCGGCTTGATCGGCCCGGTTTGGTCCGCGGCGCCCGGCAAGTTCGCACTGGAAAACAACCGATCATGGATTCAGTCGCCCGCCATCAACTATCACACTGGCCTGGACGGCATCAGTCTCTGGCTGGTAATTCTCTCGACGTTCCTGACGCCGCTCTGCGTCCTGGTCTCCTGGCGTTCGATCGACAAGCACGTCAAACAGTTCTTCGCGTTCCTGTTGTTGCTCGAATTCGGACTGATCGGCGTTTTCTGCGCGCTCGACCTCTTCCTGTTCTTCGTTTTCTGGGAAGTTTCGCTGGTCCCGATGTACTTTCTGATCGGCGTGTGGGGTCACGAGCGCCGGATTTATTCGGCCCTCAAGTTCTTCGTGTACACCATGGCCGGATCTATGCTGATGCTGGTCGCGATGATCTACCTCTATATTCAGGCCGGCACGTTCGACTACAGCAAGATCCTCGCGGGCCTGCAAAGCGGCGCGATTTCGCTCAGCTCCGGCGAACAGTTCTGGCTGTTCCTCGGCTTCTTCATCGCCTTCGCGATTAAAGTTCCCATCTTCCCGCTCCACACCTGGCTGCCCGACGCGCACGTGGAGGCGCCCACCGCGGGCTCGGTCATGCTGGCCTCCGTGATGCTGAAGATGGGCACTTACGGTCTGCTGCGATTCTGCGTTCCGATGTTTCCGGGCGCAGCGCGCGAATGCGCCAGTTGGATCGTCGTTCTCGCCATCATCGGCATCGTCTATGGCGCGCTGGTCGCGATGGTCCAGCCCAATATGAAGAAGCTCGTGGCGTACTCATCCGTTAGCCACTTGGGATTTGTGGTGCTCGGGATCTTCAGCTTCACGCAGCAGGGCTTCGACGGCGCGGTGTACCAGATGCTGGCGCATGGCATCTCTACCGGCGCGCTGTTCCTACTGGTGGGCTTCCTCTATGATCGGCGGCATTCGCTTGAGATCGCGTCCTATGGCGGCGTAGCGACGCCCGCGCCGTGGCTTGCGACCGCCTTCATGATCACCATGCTCGCGAGCATCGGCTTGCCGACGCTCAGCAATTTCATCGGCGAGTATCTGGTGTTGCAAGGCTCGTCCCAAGTAGATTTCCGTTGGACGGTGTTCGCCGCGCTGGGCGTGATTCTCTCGGCTTGCTACATGCTGTGGCTCTATCAGCGGGCGTTTTTCGGAAAGGCGTCTGAGGATTTGACGCACCACATGCCCGATCTCAACCTCCGTGAATACGCCATCATCGTTCCCCTGATTCTTCTCATGGTCTGGATGGGCAGCTATACGCAGAGCTTCCTTCCGCCGATTTCCGCGTCGAACGCCGTGCTGCTCGGCCCGATTGATGCAAATCGCGAGATTCACGCGAAGGCCGCGCCGCCGCGCACGCCCACGCTCGCCGCCCAAGGAGAATTCGCCCCGGAGTCAAACAATGCCCGTTAACTTCATGCCGACGGGCACCGACTATTTCCGCATCCTGCCCGAAATCATCATGACCCTCGGCGGTGTGCTCATCATGCTGATCGAGGGCTGGCTGCGCGAGAACAAGAAGCGCAACCTTGCGCTGCTGACTTTCATCACCTTTGCCGCTGCTCTCGCCGCGGCGGTCGCGGCCAACGCCAGTCCAGGACTCTCCTTCTCAAACATGCTGATCGTGGACGGCTTCGCCACGTTCTTCCGCGTGCTGGTGATCGCGGTCGGCATCCTGAGCCTGTTCTCCGCCGTGCAATATCTCAAGCGCGAGCATGCCGAGTCTTCCGAATACTACGCGCTGCTGCTTTTTTCGGTAACCGGCCAGTGCATCATGGCCACGGCGAACGAGCTGATCATGATCTTCATTGGTCTTGAGATCTCGTCCATCGCCACCTACGTTCTTGCCGGTTATCTGCGCGACGACAAGCGCAACAACGAAGCCGCCCTCAAATATTTCCTGCTTGGATCGTTTGCCACGGCGTTCCTGCTCTACGGCGTCGCTTGGATCTACGGCACCACCGGCAGCACGAATCTTAGCGCCATTCGCGTCGCGCTGCTGACGCCGGGTTCAGAGCGTAACGTGGTCCTGGCCGGCACTGCCGCGGCTCTGATGTTCGTTGGATTCGCCTTCAAGGTTTCCGCCGCCCCGTTCCAAATCTGGGCGCCCGACGTTTATCAGGGCGCGCCCGCGCCTGTGACGCTGTTCATGTCCGCCGGTCCCAAAGCCGCCGCTTTCGCCGTTTTCATCCGGGTGTTCATGACCGCCTTTGGACCCATCACCAGCCGCTGGGAACCGTTCGTATGGTCGTCGGCGCTGCTGACTATGATCATCGGAAACTTCGCGGCGCTGCTGCAGACCAACATCAAGCGGATGCTGGCCTATAGCTCCATCGCCAACGCCGGGTACATCATGGTGGCGATTGCGGCACACAACGAGATCGGCATCGCCGCCGCTATGTTCTACCTGGCTGCATACTCGTTCATGAACATCGGCGCCTTCGCCGTGATCACGCATTTTTCGCGGCAAGGCGAGAAGTTCGTCAACATTGAAGATCTCGCTGGGCTGGGCTGGAAGCAGCCGGTTACGGCAGGATTGTTCACCATCTTTCTGCTATCGCTGATCGGCGTGCCGCTGACCGGCGGATTCTTCGGCAAGTTCTACATCTTCAAAGCCGCGCTCGATGCGAACCTGGTGTGGCTCGCGATCCTCGGCCTGCTGAACAGCGCGGTGGCGGCTTACTACTACCTGCGCATTCTGGTTGTGATGTACATGAACGAACCCGGCGAGGCGACTGACAGTGTGCAACCCGTCGGCGTCGGCATTGGCGCAACGCTTTGGGTGGCGGCAGTTGGAACGCTGGTGCTGGGAATCTTTCCGTCGGTGGTGCTGAACTTCGCTACCGCTTCCAGCGCCCTTCTGAAGTAGCTCCGCTAGCCGATCACGTTCAGCAGCGTCTGGCTCATCTGATCGTCTACCTTCAGCACTTGGATATTGGCTTCGAAGCTGTTCTTCGACTGAAGGAGTGCGATGGCCTGCGTGCTTAAGTCCGCGATATCGCCAGGTGCCGACGATGAAAACGGCGACTGTGCAATCTTCGATGCTGCCTGGTTAAACTGTGTCTCTGAAGTGTGCAACCCTTGCAGGGCTGTTGTCTGTCCAATCGTCATGGGAAACCTCCCAAGGAACCGACTAAATGCTCTTTTCCCTAACTTCCTCTTCGGTTGTCGTGGAAAGGAATTGAGCCAAATTGTACTTAAGGCCCTCGATTCCCTGCCCGGTCACGCTAGATATCTCAAAAAAGGGCAGTTGCTTCGCGGCCGCCAAAGCCCTTAGCTCCTCGATCCGCGCCGGCTCCTGCGCCACATCCACCTTAGAAGCCACCACGAACATCGGCTTCCGGACTAGATCCGGGCTGAAGCTTTTGAGCTCCTCCATCACGATGCGGAAGTCGCCGGCCGGATCGCGCCCCGTGGCTTCGGAAACATCCACCAGGTGCACCAGCAAGCGCGTGCGTTCGATGTGCTTCAAAAACTGCACGCCCAGGCCGTGGCCCAGATGCGCGCCCTCAATCAGCCCGGGAATGTCAGCCACCACGAAGCTCTCATCGCCGACGCTGACGACGCCCAGGTTGGGTTCGAGCGTGGTGAAGGGATAGTCGGCAATCTTCGGCCGCGCCGCCGAAATCCGCGAGATCAGCGTCGATTTGCCGGCGTTCGGGAACCCTACAAGTCCGACGTCGGCCAGCAGCTTCAATTCGAGCCGCAGCCGCTTCTCCTCGCCCGGATGGCCGGGCTCATGTTCGGTGGGAGCTTGATGCGTGGACGTCGCGAAGTGCTGGTTGCCGCGCCCGCCCTTGCCGCCATGCGCGATGATAAACCGCTCGCCTGGCAGAGTAAAATCGTGTAGCTGCTCCCCGGTTTCGTCGTCGTAAACGATGGTGCCCACGGGAACCGGAACGTCGATGGAAGCGCCATCCCGACCCGTGCGCTGGCTGCCTTCGCCGTGACGGCCGCGCTGCGCCTCGTGTTCGGGATTAAAACGGAAATGCAGCAGTGTGTTGTGGTGTTCGCTGGCGACAAAAACCACATCGCCGCCGCGCCCGCCGTCGCCGCCGCTGGGCCCGCCGCGCGGAACGAATTTCTCGCGGCGAAACGCGAGGCAGCCATTGCCGCCGTCGCCCGCCTTCACGCGGATTCGTACTTCATCAATAAACATGGATTCGGCTGAGTTAAATCAACGTGACTCGAGCCCGGAGGCTGTAATGGGAAAGACTACTCGGCGGCTTCGATGCTGATGAACTTGCCGAAGCGTCCGCGATCGCGAAACACCACGATACCCGGGACCTTGGCAAACAGCGTGTCATCCTTGCCGCGTCCGACATTCTCGCCGGGCTTGAAGGTGGTGCCGCGCTGGCGTACCAGGATGGATCCGCCCGTCACCGTTTCTCCGCCAAAGCGCTTCACGCCGAGGCGTTGGGCATTGGAATCGCGCCCGTTCTTGGAACTGCCTAAACCTTTTTTATGCGCCATACAGAACCTATGCCAGAATCTCGCTCACCCGCACCTGCGTATAGTTTTGCCGGTGCCCGATGGTGCGCTTGTACTGCTTCTTGCGTTTGAACTTGAACACGATCACTTTCTCGCCGCGCCCGTGTTCGGAAATGGTGCCCTTCACGCGAGCACCGGCCACTGCCGCACCCGCCGCCACTTCGTTCGCGTCATTTACAACCGCCAACACGCGGCCAAATTCGACTTCCGAGCCGACTTCGCCAGGCAGCGTTTCGACCTTCACCTGATCGCCGGGGGCGACGCGATATTGTTTCCCGCCAGTTTCTATCACTGCGTACATAACTATCCTTCGTAATCGCTAAAATGTGGAATCGTCAAGCGAACGAGCAGGGTTCTCACCCTGGAGCCGCAAACCTCTATAATACAGCACGCTGCGTCTTGTCCGCAATTCCAAGGGGCGGTAGTCCGTTAAATGTCGGTTGAGCCTTCAGGCGACTTATCGCGGCGCATCTCTATTCGGGCCTTTCGCGCCCACCAGAGAAAACCCATGCCTGTGAAGGCCTGCCCGACCTCTCTCGCAACAGAAGCCGGGATGCGAGGCTCCATGAAATAATCGCTGATTGCTAGGAGCATAAGGCCGACACCAACCCAAGGTACCATCCAGAGGTGGTCCTCGAACGGGTTGTTCGCATTTTTCTCAACGGTACGTCGCAAGCGCATTTTGCACTGCCCGGGGATCCTTTGCGATCACCGCCAGCAGCACCTTCGCTGGACCTTCCGGGGAGCGGTGCCCCTGTTCCCAGTTTTTCACCGAGTCCAGGGAAAGTCCGAACGCGGCCGCGAACTCCGCCTGGCTGAGTTTCAGCCGCCGGCGAATCTCCGCCACATCGACGCTAGGAATGACGTGCTTGCGGCCGGCTGTCCGGTCCCCCCGCATCACTGTCAAGACTTCGTTGGCTCCTTGGATGATTTCCTGGCCCACTGTCGTCCGCTTTGGTTTCGCCATTTCCCCTATTTCCTCTTTCGATGTTCGTCACGAATGGATTTGATAACCGCTCTCAACTCCGCCTTTTCGCTCATTGTCAGATCGTCTTTGCGTCCCTTCTTGTAAACGGAAAAGAGCACGAGAGGCCCGTCTTCGCTTCCGAAATAATAGACCACCCGGACTCCTCCACGCTTGTCCCGAGAACCAACCGGCCCAACGAAGCTTCCTGGCTCCCCCAGTATCAGGAATCAGATCTCCAGCCTCCGGCTGAAGCCCAAGATAGAATGTTTATACGTCAATGACGTATTCGAAGAAGTCGTTCTCCTTCAGCCTGGCGCGCAGTTTCGGTTCGAAGGTGTGTCAGCGCCCGCTAACCCGTACTTCCCCTCCACATTTTCATCCGCATTTCATCTCTTGCATGGTGTAAAATCTGGTGTGGATCGGAGGTCCGCAGCGCCCCCCTCCGCCTTCCGTCGCGCCCAATGAATCTCGACGGCATTCGCGTGTTGCTGGTTGAAGATAACCCTGGCGATGCGCGCCTATTTACCGAGCTGCTTCGAGATGCGGGAGCAAGTCACCTGACAATGGTCCATGCGGACCGTCTGGCAGCCGCCCTCGATCACTTGAACAACGATTCGTTCGACGTCATGCTCCTGGATCTCTCGCTCCCGGACGCCGATGGCCTCGATACCCTGGTCCGTGCCCACGCCCACGCGCCCAAGATTCCGATCGTCGTTCTCACGGGTCACGACGACGAAGCGCTGGCCGTGCGGGCCGTTCGCGCAGGCGCGCAGGATTATCTGGTCAAGGGACGCGTGGATGGCGAGCTCCTGGTCCGCTCCATCCGCTACGCTTCCGAACGTGGCCGCTCGCTTGAAGCTCTCGAGCGCCGCGAGGAACACTACCGCTCCCTCATCGAGAACTCGCTCGACTTGATCAGCATCCTAAACCTGGATGGAACCATTCGGTACGCCAGCCCCTCCCACGAGCGGCTGCTCGGCTATCCGGCCTGCGATCTGGTGGGGCGCAATGTTTTGTCGTTCGTTCACCAGGAAGACTCGGCCCGAGTGCAATCCGCGCTCGTCAACGGCAACCACGGCCGCGCAGTGGAGTGCCGCGTCTATCATCGCGACGGATCGCTGCGCGTGCTGGAATCGTTTTCGCGCGATCTTTCGCACGTCGCCGGAGTGAACGGCATGGTGGTGAACTCGCGCGACATCACCGAGCGCAAGCGCCTGGAAGAGCAGCTCCACCATTCGCAGCGCTTGGAAGCGGTGGGCCGATTGGCGGGCGGCGTGGCGCACGATTTCAATAATCTGCTCATGGTGATCAACGGCTATTCGCATATGCTGTTGGACGCCATGCATCCGAGCGATCCGGCGCGCCTGGATCTGGAACAAGTGGTGAAAGCCTCCGAGCGCGCCGCCGACCTGACGCGTCAATTGCTCGCCTTCAGCCGGCGGCAGGGAGTCCGCGCTTCATTGGTTGATCTCAACGCGCTGGTGCGCGAAATGGATCGCATGTTGCGCCGCGTGCTGGGCGAGGAAATCGAGCTGGGCGTCAATCTTGAGCCGCAATTGAAGAGCGTGTGCGCCGATCCCGGCCAGATTGAGCAAGTGATTTTGAACATGGTAGTGAATGCGCGCGACGCCATGCCGGGCGGCGGCAAACTGACTCTCGAAACCCGCAACGCGGGAACGCCGGCGCGAGACTGCGTGACTCTCACCGTACGCGACACCGGAATCGGCATGGATGCGCCGGTGCTCTCTCGCATCTTCGAGCCGTTCTTCACCACCAAAGAACATGGCACCGGACTTGGCCTAGCCACCAGCTACGGAATCATCAAGGAAAACGGCGGCGATCTTCGCGTAGAGTCGGCGCCTGGCAAGGGAACTACGTTTCGCATTGAACTCCCAGTAGCTCCACAAGCCGCGGATCAGCTGGAGGCGGGGACCAAAGCCAAAGCCGCTAACGGAACCGAGACGATCCTGTTAGTGGAAGACCAGGACGGCGTGCGCCGGGTTGTCGAAACCATGCTGAAGCGCCATGGCTACCACGTTCTGTCGTCCGCGTCTTCCAAGGACGCGCTGGCCGCGGCCGACCAGCACTCGGGCGTGATTCATCTTCTGATTACCGACATGGTGATGCCGGGAATGAGCGGCCGCAAAATGGCCGAGTGTTTGGTTGAGCGCCGCCCAAACATGAAGGTCCTGTATGTCTCCGGCTACGGTGATGCCGCGATTTCCGCGAGCGACTCTCATTTCTTACAGAAGCCATTTTCGACGGACGAACTCGCGACCAAAGTCCGCGAAATGCTGAAGTGACGTTCGATCTTGCAGCGTGCCAGCTGCACTTCGCCGCGCGCGATCCCATCCACTTTCCGGCCGGACTCGCTGGCAACGTTCTGCGGGGCGCGCTTGGGAGCATCCTTCGTACGAGCACGAGCGCCGAAGACTATGCGCGCATCTTCGAGCCGACATCGGCCGGCGGAGGGCCCAGCGGGTTTTCCGACCAGCCAAGGCCATTCGTAATTCGTCCCTCGACACTGGAGGAACGAACGATCGCACGCGGCGAGCAATTCGATTTTGGGCTGCATCTCTTTGACCTGCGCGATCCAATGCTCGACTATTTCACGCGTGCATTCGCGCAATGGGCGGAACTCGTCTCCGTGGACCGGCGCATGGTAACGATCGACCTTGCTCCTCGTACCACACCGGTTGCACACATTCGCGTCGAGTTTCAAACTCCCACGGATCTCAAGTCTGCTGGCGATCTCGCCGCGACGGATTTTTCCGTTTTGCTGGCCCGCGCTCGCGATCGCGTCGGCACCTTGCGCAGCCTGTACAGCGCCGGGCCGCTCGAAATCGATTTTCGCGGAATGTCCGAACGCGCGCGATCGGTGCGGACCGTGCGCCGCGAATTGACTCGCGTCGCGATCCAGCGCCGGAGCAGCCGCACCGGTCAACGCCACGGCATTGGAGGCTTCACGGGCTGCGCGGAATACGAAGGCGACCTGGCGGAATTTGTGCCTTATCTCGAAGCCGCCCATTGGACCGGAGTCGGCCGTCACTGCACCTGGGGCAACGGCGCGATCGCGGTAGGTATTCTGTAGTTATGCGAGCCGTCGCCGTTTATCCCGCGCAGCGTGAAGTCCGCGTCACCGATCACCCCGAGCCCAAGCTCACATCACCCACACAGGCCAAGGTGCGTGTGCTCGACGTTGGCGTCTGCGGAACGGACCGCGAGATCATCTCGTTCCAGTACGGCACGCCGCCGGAAGGTTCCGACTATTTGATCATCGGACATGAATCGCTCAGCGAAGTGGTCGAGGTGGGCGCGCAAGTTTCCAAAGTGAAGCCGGGGGACCTGGTCATCATGACCGTCCGCCGCCCCTGCCCGCATCCCAGTTGCATTGCCTGCCGCGAAGGCCGCCAGGACTTTTGTTACACGGGGGATTTCACCGAACGAGGCATCAAACAAAACCACGGCTACATGACCGAGTTTGTCGTGGAAGAGGAGCGCTATCTGAATCCGGTGCCGCGCGAACTGCGTGACGTCGGCGTTCTGGTCGAACCGCTGACCATCGCGGAAAAATCGCTGGAGCAGCTTTGGATGGTGCAGCGGCGCCTCCCGTGGGACTGTCCCGAGGATCCCGCGAAGCCGCCCGCCCATTGCCGCCGCGCTGTAGTTCTCGGCGCCGGCCCAGTCGGACTTTTAGGAGCGATGGCCTTGAAGGTGGAAGGCTTCGAGGTGAGTGTTTATTCGAGATCGGCCGAGCACGCCGAGAAGAACGACATCGTCACCGCCATCGGCGCCGAGTACATCGCGGCCGAGACGCATTCCACCGAGGAGATGGCGAAGCTGGTGGGATCGATCGACGTTGTTTACGAAGCCACCGGAGCGTCCAGCGTCGCGTTTGACGTGCTGAAACATCTTGGCCCAAATGCGGTTTTCGTCTTCACCGGCGTTCCCGGCCGCAAAGGTCCGATTCCGGTGGATACCGACGAAATTATGCGAAACATGGTGCTCAACAATCAGCTCGTCCTGGGCAGCGTGAACGCGCCTCCGCAGGCATTCGAGTCGGCCATCCGGCACCTCGGCATCTTCGCTCAGCGATGGCCCCAGACCCTGCGTTCCATCATCACCGGGCGTTTTCCGATCGAACGAGCGCTCGATGCGCTGAAGAGCCAGCCCGGCGGCGTGAAGAATGTCGTCGCGGTCGCGTCGTGAGTTCGAGCTGGATCGATATTTCCGTACCGCTGCGCAACGGCATGGTTACATGGCCCGGCGACGCGCCGTTCGAGCGATCGCCCACGCTCCAGATCGCGACCGGCGCTCAATGCAACCTCTCGCAAATCTCGACCACCACGCACATCGGCACCCATATGGATGCGCCGCTCCACTACCTTCCTGGCGGCGCGGGAATCGAGTCGCTACCGATCGCGGCGTGCATCGGGCGAGCCCGTGTGATTGAGATTCACGATCCCGAAGTGATCCGGACGCCGGAACTCGAACCGCATCATCTGGCCAAAGGCGAACGCGTGCTCTTCAGGACCCGCAATTCCGCGCATTGCTGGAAAACGGATTACTTCGAGAAGAGATACATTTACATCGAGCCCGAAGCGGCGCGGCACCTCGCGGAGCGAGGCGTTCAAACCGTCGGCGTGGACTATCTTTCCGTGGGCGGATTCGACGACAATGGCCCGCTCACTCACCGCATCTTGCTCGAAGCAGGTATTTGGATCATCGAAGGGCTGCAGTTGGAACATGTCGAGCCGGGCGAATACGAATTGGTTTGCCTGCCGCTGAAGATCATGGGGAGCGACGGCGCGCCCGCCCGGGCTGTGGTTCGCAAGCTGGTTCTCTAGTCCAGATGCTGTAGAATCCCGAAAAGGAGTCCGACACACATACCCGTGGGCTCTCGAAATGCAAATCGAGGATCCTGACGGCAACGTGCTGAGTTTCGGATCCGAGCCGCGCTCAACGAAATAGCTATTCCGCGTAATATCCGCTGCGCGAATGCAGCTTCGCCGCCGGGTACCGTTCGCGCGCGGCGTCCCCCAGCGTCACTGTGATGTGCCGGAAACGGCCGGGCTGCGACGGCGGCTCATGATACGCCAGCATGTAGCGGCTGCGGATGCGCTCGATCATATCGGTGAACGAAACGCCGGCATCCTCCGCCTTCACCCATTCGCCGCCGGTTTGTTCGGCTAGCTCGTACACGTTCGCCGGCGTGAAATCGGGATTGGCGGGCTTGCCCGGATGCAACTCGGGCCGAATCGCGCGGCCGGTGATGATCGCGTTGAACACCGTGTCCGCTTTGTCCAGCTCACGCACTACCTGCCGGTCCGTGAGCTGATAACTCGTGCTGAGATTGTCGGTGAGGATCAGGATCGCGCGGCGGCCAGGGCCGGCGTTCTTTTCCATGTAATGCGCCGCGCTCACCACTGACGAGTTGATCTGCGTGGTGGTTCCCACATCCCAGTTCTTTACCGCGCCGCCGATATTGCGGGCGGTCTCGGCCAGATTATCGCTGAACTCCTGCGCCACCGCGGTGTTCTTGGCGAACACCAGGATGGCGACGCGATCGGCCGGGCGCAAATGATCCAGCGCCTCGCGCGCTTCCATCGAAATCTCGTCGATATACTTCTGCATGCTTCCGCTGATATCGAGCAGCAGGATCAGATTTACAGGCTCGTCGCCATGCGCGAAAGAAATGACGGGCTGCGGTTGCCCTTCGTCGGAGACCGCGAAGTCGTCCTTGGTGAGATCCTTGACCAGTTTGTTGCCGTCCGTCACCTGTACGTCCACGCGCACATCCGACACGCCGGTTTTGAAGGTGGGTGTTGCCTCGGCGTCCTGCACGGGCTCCTGCGAGGCATCTTTCGCCAGTTCCTGCCCCGTTGAGAGGCGCTAGGATGAAAACGGTCGACATGAAAAACATCATCATCGGCACTGCCGGCCACATCGACCACGGCAAAACTGCTTTGGTTCGCGCCTTAACAGGCATTGATACCGACCGGTTGAAAGAAGAAAAGCGGCGTGGCATATCCATTGACCTGGGCTTCGCGCACCTCCAGCTCTCCGAAAACGTGCGCCTCGGTTTAGTAGACGTTCCCGGCCACGAAAGGTTCATCAAAAACATGCTGGCGGGTGTGAGCGGCATCGATCTTGTTCTCTTTGTTATAGCGGCAGACGAGTCCATAAAGCCACAGACTCGGGAACATTTTGATATCTGTATGTTGTTAGGCATACAAAAGGGAATGGTGGTGCTCACCAAGGCCGATCTGGCGGCCGGTGACTTGCTGGAGCTCGCGCGCCTGGAAGCCGGTGAATTCGTGCGCGGCTCGTTTCTGGAAGACGCCCCGATGGTGGCCGTTAGCGCGACGACGGGCGCGGGTTTGGACGAACTGCGCGCCGAGCTTGCGAAGCTTGCCGCGGCGGTGCCGGAGAAAGACGCGTCGCAATATTTCCGCCTGCCTATTGATCGCGCCTTCGCGATGCGCGGCTTTGGTTCCGTGATCACCGGAACGCTGGTCTCGGGTACGGTTCGGGTGGATCAAGAGGTGGAGCTTCATCCGGCGCGCAAACGCGTTCGCGTGCGCGGCGTTCAAGTGCACGGCGCCACAGTGGACGCCGCCATCGCGGGACAGCGAACGGCGCTGAACATCGCAGGTGTCGACGCATCCGAACTCGCGCGCGGCATGGTGCTGGCTGAGGCCGGCCGTTTCCAGGCAACCTCGCGCATCGATTGCGTTTTCCAACTGCTCGCATCCGCCAAGCCATTGAAGCATCGGGCGCCGGTGCATTTCCACGCTGGCTCGGCGGAAGTGGAAGCCGAAATCCGCCGGCTCAGCGGCACGGATCCCATCGCGCCCGGCTCGCGCGAATATGTACGGCTGGTGCTCAGCGAGCCGCTGCTGTTGCTCCCCGGCGATCGATTCATCGTGCGCATGTTCTCGCCGGTGGTCACCATCGGCGGCGGAGTGGTGTTGGACATTGCCGCGCCACGGCGCGCGCCGCTCGAGCGTTTGCGCATTCTTGAGACCGCCCCGCTGCCCGATCGCGTAGCGTTGCTGGCGCGCGAATCGCGCTACGGAATTGGAATGGCCGATCTGGTGGCGCGCACTGGTCTGCTCGAAGCCGATCTTCGCAAGGCTGCGAGCGCCGCGGCTCTCGCCGTGCTGGAATCGCCGCAGTTCTGGCTGCTCGATCCGGGCTGGGTCACGAAACAGTTGGAAGCCCTGCATGAGCATGTAAAGCAATTTCATCGGCAGAATCCGCTGCTCGCTGGAGTCTCGAAAGAGGAACTGCGCAGCAAATATTTGCCCGGCGCGCCTGCATGGCTGATGGATGCGTTACTAACCCGCTCCAAGACCTTGACGGCCGAGGGTGAAGTCGTACGCCTTTCGTCCCATAAGGTCGCGCTCAAACAGGACGAAGCGGATGCCACTGCGAAGATCGAAAATGCTTTCCGCGCAGGCGGCTTGGCAACGCCGGCAGTGCAGGAAGTGCTGGCGAAATCGGGCGTCGACCCCAATCGTGCCCGGACGCTCTTGCAATTGATGCTGCGCGATCAGCGGCTGGTGCGCGTCAGCGACGAGCTGGTATTTCACTCGTCGGCCATGCAATCGCTCCGGGCGCTGCTGGCGCACAAGAAAGGCCAGCGATTCGCCGTGCCAGAGTTCAAGGATTGGACCGGCGTTTCACGCAAGTATGCCATTCCGTTGCTCGAATATCTGGACCGGGAACACATCACGCGGCGCGACGGCGACTCGCGGGTCGTTCTTTAGGCCCGTGCCCAGGTTGACAATGAGGCGAACAAATGGCGAAAATAGTCGCAAGCAAGGGCGTACTCCATGCTGTTCGACGACGATCCTCCCCCGAAACTTGTTGGAATTGCCCGCCTGGCCGCGTCCAGCGACGTGCTGGAAGCCAAGCGTCAGGTGGAATACCTGGAGCTTGAAACCCGGCGTTTCATTGGGCGCGGCTCGGGCCGGATGAGTTCCATCTATACCCTCAATCCGTATCGCGGCTGCGAGTTCGGCTGCAAGTATTGCTACGCCCGCTATGCGCACGAGTTCATGGAACTGCGCGACCCCGAGCTGTTCGAGCGCAAGATCTACGCCAAACAATTTCGGTCCATCGCGTTTCGGGCGGAACTCCGGCGGCTGAAGCCGGGCGACCGGGTCTGGATGGGCACCGCCACCGATCCCTATCAACCCGCCGAGCGCCGCTTCAACGTCACTCGCCAGATGCTGGAGGCCTTCGCGGACGAGGGCGGGCTGGATATCGGCGTTACGACCAAGTCCGATCTCGTGGCGCGCGATGCGCCGCTCATGGCGAGAATCGCCCGTAGGAACCGGATTCGCGTGCATCTCACCATCACCACGCTCGATGAGCGCCTAGCCCGTTTGCTGGAGCCTCGCGCGCCGCGCCCCGAGCTGCGCTTGCATGCCGTGCGAACGCTGAGCGAAGCCGGTATTCCCGTGAGCGTGCTGGCGCATCCTGTGATGCCGCTCATCAACGACAGCGAAGCTAGCCTGAATGGCGTTTGCGAAGCCGCCGTCCGCCATGGTGCAACGTCCTTCAGCGCCGCGCCTCTTTTCCTGAAGCCGTGCGCGGCCAAAGTTTTCCTGCCGTTTCTCGAACAGAGCTTTCCGCACCTGGTGCGCCGCTATCGCGAGCGTTTCGACAAGTCCGCGTACTTGAAGGGCCACTATCCGGAAATGATCGCCGAACGCGTGGAGAAAATCCGCACCCGGTACAAAATCGCGGACCGGCATGCCCCGGAGTGGCCAAGTGAGCCGTTCCAGTACGACCAACTGGAACTGTTCGCACTTTACACCGCAAAGTGAATCGCGTATAATCGGTCCCATGGCTACAGTCCGGAGCATTCGCGCGCCGCGCGCCGAACCGGTTTCCTTGCAGACCCACGCGATGGACAATTTGCGGTTCATTCGCGAAACCATGGAGCGTGCCGGCTCGTTCACCGCGGTCCCCGGCTGGGGCGGCGTCGCGATCGGAGCGAGCGCGCTGGTCGCCGCGGGCATTGCCGCCAAGCAGCTCACACTCGAACGCTGGCTCACCACGTGGCTGCTCGAAGCTGCCGTCGCCCTGGCTCTTGCGGTTCTCGCGATCCGGCGGAAGGCCAAAGCCGCACAAGGCCCCGTGCTTTCGGCTCCGGCACGACGATTCGTCCTGAGTTTCGTGCCGCCATTGATTGTCGGAGGGCTGCTGACCGCCGTGTTGTATCGCGCGGGAATTTCCGCCGCGATCCCCGGAACATGGCTGTTGCTTTACGGTACTGGCGTGGTGACGGGCGGCGCATTTTCCGTGCGCGTAGTGCCCGTGATGGGCCTGTGTTTTATGTTCATGGGCGCGGTGGCGCTCTTCTGTCCATTGGCCTGGGGGACGGCGCTGTTGGCTGCGGGCTTCGGCGGACTGCATCTGATTTTCGGGGCGATTATTGCAAGGAGGTACGGTGGCTAGACAAAACACTGCTCGAAAGGAACGGCCCGCGGACAAGCCGGCGGCGCGCGGTATCACTGGTAAAGTGCCCGCGCGGTCAGGCGCTCGCGGGGCTGGACCGCTTGATCTACGAACCCATCCGGCTCCGGATCGTAAGCGCCCTTGCGGTAAATCCATCGCTCACGTTCAACGAACTGAAGAAGCTTCTCGATACTACCGATGGAAACCTGAGCGTGCACGCGCGCAAGCTCGAGGAGGCCGAATACATCGTGTGCAGCAAATCCTTTGAAGGCCGCATGCCCAAAACGCAATACCAGCTGACCGAGACCGGCCGGCGCGCGCTCGAAAAATATTTGAATCATATGGAAGCGCTGATCCAGGCTATTCGGGAACGTTGAATGCCACAAAGAACTTCGAGCTCTCTTCACGCCGCCATCATCATGGACGGCAACGGCCGTTGGGCCTCCGCGCGCGGACTTCCGCGGGTAGCCGGACATCGCGCCGGCGCTGAAGCGCTGCGTCGTACGGTGGAAGCCGCGCCCGATCTCGGCATCGGAGTGCTGACCGTTTATGCGTTTTCCTCCGACAATTGGCGGCGTCCGCAGCCGGAAGTCTCGGCGTTGATGAAAATGTTCCACATTTACCTGCGCCGCGAGCAGGCCAAGTGCGTCGACAAGGGCGTGCGAGTCTCGGTGATCGGCCGGCGCGATCGCCTGCCCCGTCTGCTTCTGCCCGCCATCGACGAATGTGAAAGCGCCACCGCGCAGGGTCGAAGGCTGAACTTGCGCCTGGCTGTCGACTATTCTTCGCGCGATGCCATTCTGGATGCCGCCTGCGCCCTCAAGGGCAAACCCACGCGCGAAAAACTTTCCGAGGCTCTCGGCGGCCCGGACGTCGACCTGCTAATCCGCACCGGCGGCGAACAACGCTTGAGCGATTTTCTGCTGTGGGAATGCGCCTACGCCGAGCTGCTCTTCTCGCCCGTGATGTGGCCGGATTTCAAGGCTTCCGACCTCGCCTCCGCCGTAGCCGAATTCCACTCGCGCGAGCGCCGGTTTGGAGCGCTTCCGCACGCGGCCTTAGCGTGAAAATTGGTCTAGTGCTTCTGGCGGGCCTATCGATCGCCGCCGGCCAGCAGCCCCCTAAGTCGTCCTGCACCTTTGACGGATTCGATACGAACTCGAAGTTAGCGCAGATGATCAAGACCGGCGATCCGGTGGTGGTGACCCGCGTGGAAGGCGATTGGACCTGCGGATATCTCACGTCGCGGAAAGGCGCAGCCCAGGCTTGGATTCGATCCGCGGACATCCGCTTACTCACTCTCGATGCAAATCCTCCACTGACCGCATGGACCGGGACATGGGTGCAGGGAGAAAATCGCATCCGGATTGAAAACTCAAAGATCCCCGGCAAGCTGAGCCTCGACGGCGAGGCCTATTGGCGCGGTTTTGGGGACAACGTCCACTCCGGCGAATTCGCAGCCGACGCGAGCCCAGCGGGGAACCACCTGCATCTCGAAGACGATCTCTGCCAGATCGACCTGGCGCTGTGGGGAAAATACGTGCTCGCGTCCGACAATAACATGTGTGGCGGAATGAACGTGCGATTTTGGGGCGTCTGGAAACGTGCTCGCAAGCAAGATCCGCTAAAATAGATCCAGGCCCCCGCCCATGCTCGACGCCACTCTTGCGAAAATCTTCGGGACCAGGAACGAACGCGAAGTCAAGCGGCTCCGTCCACTTGTCGCCTCCATCAACGATCTCGAACCCGGTCTCCAGCAGCTCTCCGACGCCGAACTGGCCCAGAAAACCGTCGAATTCAAGCAGCGCATCGCAAACGGCGAGCCTCTCGACGACCTGCTGATCGAATCCTTCGCCGTCTGCCGCGAAGCCGGTCGCCGCGTCCTCAACATGCGGCACTTCGACGTCCAGCTCATCGGCGGCGCGGTCCTGCACCGCGGCAGAATCGCCGAAATGCGAACCGGTGAAGGAAAAACGCTGGTCGCCACGCTGCCCTGCTACCTGAACGCGCTCGAAGGCAAGGGCGTCCACGTCGTCACGGTCAACGACTATCTGGCCAAGCGCGACGCCGAGTGGATGGGCCGCATTTACCGGTTCCTTGGGCTCTCGTACGGCATCATCGTGCACGATCTCGACGACCAGGAACGCCAGGCCAGCTATAACTCCGACATCACCTACGGCACCAACAACGAGTTCGGGTTCGACTACCTGCGCGACAACATGAAGTTCCGCATTGCGGATTGCACCCAGCGCGGCCACCACTTCGCGATCGTGGACGAAGTCGACTCCATCCTGGTGGACGAAGCGCGCACCCCGCTCATTATTTCCGGCCCCAGCGAAGAATCGACGGACAAGTATTACAAGATCAACCGCATCATTCCCAAGCTGATTCGCGGCGAGGAGATTAAGGGCAAGGAGCCCGGCGAAAGCTACACCACCGGCGATTACACCGTCGAGGAAAAGCATCGCAGCGCGGCGCTCACTGAAGAGGGCATCGCGAAAGTCGAAAAGCTGCTCGGGTGCGGCAATCTTTATCAGCCCGAGAACTGGTCCACTCTGCATCATGTCCAGCAGGCGCTCAAGGCCTCGGTGCTGTTCCATCGCGACAAGGATTATCTGGTGCAGGACGGCCAGGTTATCATCGTCGACGAATTCACCGGCCGCGTGATGCCCGGCCGCCGCTGGAGCGACGGTCTGCATCAGGCCATCGAAGCCAAGGAAAACGTCAAGATCGAGCGCGAGAATCAAACGCTCGCCACCATCACATTCCAGAATTATTTCCGCCTGTACAAAAAGCTGGCCGGCATGACCGGTACCGCCGAAACCGAAGCCGCTGAGTTCGAGAAGACCTACAAGCTCGACGTGATGGTGATTCCAACCAATCGCATCATGGTCCGCAAAGAGTTTCAGGACATGGTCTACCGGACCGAGGAGGAGAAATTCCGCAACGCCGCCAAAGAGATTCAGACGCTGCACGAAAAGGGGCAGCCGGTTCTCGTTGGCACCATCTCGGTTGAAAAATCTGAACGGCTGTCCGGCTTGCTGAAAAAGCTGGGCGTCAAGCACGAAGTACTGAACGCCAAGAATCACGAGCGCGAAGCGTTCA
Organism: Bryobacterales bacterium; assembly: GCA_963772905.1. Lineage (GTDB taxonomy): Bacteria > Acidobacteriota > Terriglobia > Bryobacterales > Bryobacteraceae > Palsa-89. The sequence continues at coordinate 1,382,893 of CAVYZD010000005.1, forward strand.
TCATCGCGCAGGCGGGCCGTAAGAACGCCATTACCGTTTCAACGAACATGGCCGGCCGCGGTACCGACATTCTGCTGGGCGGCAATCCGGAATTCCTCACCAAGGAATATCTCAAGAAGGAAAACAAGGATCCCGATCAATACCAGACCGCCGCCGCCGGATCGCCCGAGCGTGCGGAATGGGACGCCGTGATGGCGCGCTTCCGCACTGAAACGGCTACCGAACACGACGAAGTAATCGCCCTAGGCGGCTTGCACGTGCTTGGTACCGAACGCCACGAGTCGCGCCGCATCGACAATCAGCTGCGCGGACGCGCCGGCCGTCAAGGCGACCCAGGCAGCTCGCGTTTCTATCTATCGCTGCAAGATGATTTGATGCGCATCTTCGGTGGCGAGCGCATGCAGAACCTGATGCTGCGGCTCGGCATGGAAGAGGATGTACCCATCGAGTCGCGCCTCATTACCAAGCGCATCGCCGCCGCGCAGGAAGCCGTGGAAGCCCAGCACTTCGCCTCGCGCAAACACCTGCTCGAATACGACGACGTGATGAACAAGCAGCGCCAGGCCGTGTACGGGATGCGGCGCGCATTGCTCGAAGGCACGGACCAGACCGAGCGGATCAAAGAAATCATCACGGGCATCGTGGCCTCGTTCAGCGACGTCCGCTGCCCAGAGAAGGCTCACATCAGCACCTACGATTTGACCGGGCTTCAATCCGATGTCCTCAGCCAGTTCGGCGTCAAGATCGATCCGGAAGAAATGAACGGGCTGCTCAAGCAGGAGATCGAGGATCACATCACCGAGCTCCTCGAACGGCGCTTCAAGGAAAAAGAAGAGCTGATCGGCCCCGAAAATATGCGCGAAGCCGAGCGCATGATCATGCTGAACGTCATCGATAGCCAGTGGAAGGACCACCTGCTGTCGATGGACCACTTGAAGGAAGGCATCGGCCTGCGCGGCTACGGCCAGAAAGATCCGCTGATCGAATATAAGAAGGAATCCTTCGAGATGTTCCAGGACATGATGGATCGGATCGAAGACGAGACCATCCGCTATCTATTCTTCCTGCAAATAACACAGGGCCCGCCTCCCGGCGAATCGGGCAATGGCGGAGGTCCCGGAGGACTTCCCTCGCGCCCCAGGCCGGTGATGCCTTTCACAGATGAAGACGAGGAAGAGGAAGAAGAGGGCGAAGACGAAGAGGCGCTGGTGGGGGCGAGTCCCGAACAGCGCCGCGCCGCTCAGAACGCGGTGGAAGATTTCACCCGCAATATCCAGCGCAAGAAGGACAAGGAAATGGCCGCGCTGCAATTCGTGGGCGGCAGCGGAACGGCCACCGAGAAGAAGCAGGCTACGTCTGAGAAGAAGGCGGGCCGCAACGATCCCTGCCCCTGCGGCAGCGGCAAGAAATACAAGAAATGCCACGGAGCCTGATCTTAGCGGCGATCTTTGCTTCCTCCGCATTTGCGGCCATGTGGCCGGACCAGCTTGGACCGTCTCAGCGCAAGTCCGCGGCCGCTGTGGATGCCCCCGCCGGTTTGGCCGAGACTGGCTTGGAAGCTGCCGAGCGGGCGGATTATGGCGCATTTCAAGTAACCGCCTGGCGCTTTAAGGACACCACTGGCGCATACGCGGCCTCGCTCGAACTCAGCGGGGTTCGGGTGGGAAATTACCTCGTCCAGTGCGAGGGAAAATGCCCCAAAGACTTGCCGCAACTTGCCGACGCCGCCCTCCCGCACGTTCTGCACACCTCTGTCCCCACGCTCAACACCTATTTGCCTCCGAAGGGCCTTGTCCCGCGTTCGGAACGCTACATATTGGGCCCCCTCGGGCTAAAGGCGGATGCTCCTGAAATCCAGGCATCGGCTGTGAATTTCGACTTCGGCACCGAGGGCGAGATCGCCAGGTATCGAAACGGTGTCCTGTTGGCGGTTTTCTCCTTCCCCACCCCGTCCATGGCCCGCCAACAGCTACCGGAATTTCAGAAAATCGCCGGTGCCACCGCGAAGCGTACTGGACCCTTCGTGGCCGTCGCAATGGGCCCACCCGCCGCCGCCGCAAAACTTCTTGACTCGATAAATTACCAGGGCGTGGTCGCCGAAAATGAGAAGCCGCCCGTAAAGCCGCTCGAGTTGAAACCCGAGACCGCGGGCCAAATGATCCTTGCCATCTTCATGTTGGCGGGACTTCTGCTCGGATTTTGCCTGCTTTCGGGCCTCGCGGTCGGCGGAACACTAAGACTTGCCCGGCGGTTTGGCTATTCAGCTGCTGAGGGGAGCCTCATCACGCTGCATCTCGAGGGCAAATAACTGCCCCGATTTCTCCACCTTAGAAACCAAAGCCCTATTGCGCGCAACATGATCCACAAAGTTTCCCACAGCATTTCCGAAATGAAACCCGCCCCTAAGCTGTTCTGGATCAGACCCTTGGAGCCGAATCCTCAGGGATAAGTTTTTCACTTGACTCGCAACCTTGGTGGCCCTATTATCTGAATCACAAACAGGTTTTGACGGATGCGTTTCCGTCGAATCTGATTCTCCCATACATCGCCCTTGTTGAAAAACAAGGGGCCTGTTTCAGATTCAGGCAGATGGTGTCGAATGGGGCCCATTGGGCCCCGTTCCGAACTTCCCTGGCGTTACACTAGGACTTGATTCCCCCGCATCCGCCCTTTCCGAAGGCTGCCGACGCGCCTGCCACCTGGCGCGAGCGTTTGCGGGCACTCCGCAACGTCCCACCGCTCTTGCGAATGGTCTGGGATACCAGCCCAGGCCTGACTTTCGCCACTATCGTCCTCCGGATTGTCTCGGCCGCGATTCCTGTGAGCCAGCTGTGGGTCGGGAAGCTAATTATCGATCAAGTCGTACAGGCTATTCGGGGTCGCTTGGCGGACCCTCACCGCATCTGGGTCTATCTGGCCTACGAAATTGCCTTGGCCGTCCTGAGCGACCTCCTGGCGCGCGCAGTGAACCTTTCCGACAGCCTCCTGGGCGACAAATTCACTAACTACGTCAGCCTGCGCCTGATGGAGCATGCCAGCCGCATGGACCTGGTTTCCTTCGAAGATCCCGTGTTTTACGACAAACTGGAGCGGGCGCGCCGCCAGACCACCGCCCGCCTCGGGATGCTCGGGATCATCGCCGGGATGGGCCAGCAGCTCATCACCTTGCTGTCGTTATTGGCCGCGGTAGTCTCGTTTTCGCCCTGGTTTCTCGTGCTGTTAGTTGCCGCCGTAATTCCGTCATTCCTGGGCGAAACACGCTTCGCCATGCTGGCCTACTCGATGCTCTACCGCATGACACCCGAACGCCGCGAGTTGGATTATCTGCGCATGCTCGGCGCAAGCAATCAAAGCGCGAAAGAGGTAAAAATCTTTGGCCTCGGGCGGCACTTGGCGGACCGGTCGCGTACGCTCTTCGATCGCTTCTACGACGAAAACAAGGCGCTCGCGATCAAGCGCGCCATCACCGGATCGCTTTTGAATCTTTTGCCGACGGCGGGATATTACGGCGCTTACGTTCTCATCCTGATCCGGACCATGGCGGGCGCGATGACGGTGGGCAGCCTCACCTTCGTGGCCGGCGCTTTTGCGCGTTCGCGCTCGCTGATCGAAACGCTGTTTTCCAGCTTGAACAACATCGCCGAGCAGGCCCTTTACATCAAAGATTTGTTCGACTTCTTTGAAACCGAGCCCGGCATCACTTCCGCGCCCAATGCTTTGCCCGCGCCGAGGCCTATTCGATCTGGCTTCGAATTTCGCGATGTGTCATTTGCCTATTCGGGTTCCGAGCGCCAGGTCCTGCAGCACGTGAGCTTTCGTTTCGACTCGGGCGAGCGCATCGCATTGATTGGCGAAAATGGCGCGGGCAAAACCACGCTGGTGAAATTGCTCGCGCGCCTCTACGATCCCACCGGCGGCGCGATCTTGCTCGATGGCGTCGATCTGCGCGAATACGACGTCGACAGCCTGCGCGCTGAAATTGGCGTCATTTTTCAGGACTACATGCGCTACGACATGCTAGTGCGCGAAAACATCGGCTTCGGGCGTATTGAGGAACTCGGCAACCAGCCGCGGGTGGAGAGCGCCGCGCGGAAGAGCCTGGCGGAACCGTTGATCGCGCAGTTCGAGCGCGGCTATGATCAGATGCTCGGCCGCCGCTTCGAAAACGGCGTCGATTTGTCGGCCGGGCAGTGGCAAAAGGTCGCGCTGGGCCGCGCTTACATGCGCGACGCGCAGGTGTTGATCCTCGACGAACCCACTGCCAGCCTGGACGCCCGCGCTGAATACGAAGTCTTCCTTCGTTTTGCCGATCTCACGCGCGGCCGCATGGCCGTGCTCATCTCGCACCGCTTCTCAACGGTTCGCATGGCCGATCGCATTTTGGTATTGGCCGACGGCAAACTTGTCGAGCAGGGAACGCATCAACAATTGGTCGCGCTCGGCGGTCGTTATGCGGAACTGTTCGAGTTGCAAGCGGCCGGCTATCGTTAGGACACCAGCGCGTGCGCGACGCGCGTGGCCAACTGATCGAACGTCAGGATCTCATAGAGCGACGGATCGGACATAATGCGCGACACCAGCGCCGCGTGCATGGCGTGTCCGGCGCGCTCGGCGATTACGTGGCCCAGCAGCGGCTTGCCGATGAGAGCAAGATCGCCGATCAAATCGAGCGCCTTGTGGCGGCAGCATTCGTCCGGAAAACGCAGCCCCTCGGGATTCTCAACGGTCTCGCGATTAAAGCACACCGCGTTTGAGAGCGATGCGCCGCGAATCAGCCCCATATCGCGCATCTGATCCAACTCATGCGCGAATCCGAACGTGCGCGCCGGAGCGATCTCTTGCGCGTAGCGCTCGGGCGTCACTTCCATGTCGAGGGATTGCTTGCCAATGAGGGGGTGATCGTAGAAGACGTCGCAGGTGAGCAGGAAACGGTCGGCCGGCAGAATCGTGATGCGCTTGGAACCCTGCTCCACCGTGACGGGCCGCCGGATGAGCAGGAAGCGCTTTCGCCGGCGGTACGATTTCAAACCCGCGGCGCTCAATAGCTCCACGTAGGGCTGGCCGCTGCCGTCGAGAATCGGGACTTCCAGGTTGTCGATCTCGACATAGGCGTTATCCACGCCCATGCTGTAGAACACGCTGAGCAGATGCTCGGTGGTGGAAATCAAAACGCCTTGCCGCATCAGGCTGGTGGCGTAGCTCACGCGCGCGACGTATCGCCAACTGGCCGGGACGGAGAAATTGTCGAGATCGGTGCGGAGAAAAACGATGCCGGTGGAGGGCGGCGCCGGGAGAATTCGAATGGAGACGGGAACCCCGCTGTGAAGTCCGACGCCCTTGGCCTCGACTGGCCTCTGAACCGTTGTCTCAAACCGCAACGCGGTTTCCTCTGGGTACTTCGGTATGTTCGATGCGCACGCTAATCCAATGGGACTACTCATTTTACAAAGGACTAACACTGGCCGCTAGCTATTTGATTCAAAAAGCTTTGTAAAGTTTGGTGTGTTGCACAATAGCCACAACTTTGGATTGAGTTTGTGGCGGAATGAGGTCAAAAAAACCGGTGGGTTCTAGAGGTACCGAATCGATTTCTGCCGTGGCGAAGGGTATCATGGAACGAGATATGAGCCAGCCTCTTCATGGTCTCAGGGCTTTCTTTCCAGTCGTGTCACCCACGCACAGGGATTTCGCCGATTACGTTTCAGAGGAGGACATACAGAGGGTGTTGAATGCGATCGTGGAATCGGGCTATTCTCGCTTGGGCAAGGTCTGCTATGTTCGCGGGATGGGACATCAACCACGATCTGTTTATTCTAGATTGGAGCATCTCCCAGGCCTTCGCGTCGTGAATTCTGAGGGCCTGCTCCCTCCTGGACTACGTTTCATCCCCAGCCACCGCGGTCTCGTCAGAATCGCCGACCCATCCAAGCTGCCTGCCGTGTTTAACGAGTTGACTGCTCAGTCGATGGCGACGATCTATGTCTTTGACGCTTCACTCGAAGCCAGCTTCATCGACACCGTCCGTCAAGGGGATCCTCAGCGTGACGAGAGCTTCGGGGTTAAGCAAGACCCTGGCTATCTTATCTATTACGTAGACGAGGATCGCGATGATTCCCCGACAGGAATGGTCGAGTTTCTGTCGTACGACGAGTCGGGTCCATGGGGGGAGATCATCGGCGTGAGGGGTCAGCAAAACGTCGTATGATTGCGTGGGCGCGTTAAAGGGGCAAGTCAAAGCGTATGGCAAAGACGGCTACAGATTCGGACGTCGATTGGACAGTTTGCGAACTGATTGAAGTAGTTCCCGGAAAGGTATCCGGCCGGCCCATTGTGCGCGGAACGCGCATCCTTCCGGACGCGATTGTTGATAGCTACGATCTTGGTGAGACGATTGAAGAACTCAGCGAGGGTTTCCCGTCCCTGTCTGTTTCTCAAATCAAGCGGCTAATCGAATTCGCACACGCTCAACGCGGGCAACTGCAACAGTGAGGGTGTTGCTCGACGAGAATCTTGATCACGCATTGCGAAAACTTTTGGAGCCACACGAGGTCGTCACCGTAACCTACATGGGCTGGGCGGGACTCAAGAACGGTGAACTGCTACGGGCAGCGGAAGAGAACGGGATCGGCGTCCTCCTCACAGGAGACCAAACCCTTGCTTCTGAACAAAACCTGACTGGGAGGCGCCTAGCAGTGATCGCTCTTTCAGCAATCCAATTGCCCATCATCAGGGAAAAGGTGGCGACGATTATCGCTGCCATTGATTCTGCTTTGCCCGGTTCCTTTCAAACCGTGGACTGTGGCACGTTTAGCCGGAAGAAGCCGATCGAGTAGGCGCATGCGTGCATGCCTCTCGCAAATTAATATGTTCATAATCAAATACATACAGACAAATATTGTCACTCGTCGCCCGACTCTGCTAATATAGCTGGGGCGAGAGGACAACGCTCGCCCAGCACAAAATTTCAAACTCAACGTAAGAGGAGGTTCAAGATGAACATTCGACCGCTCTATGACCGGATCGTCGTGAAACGGCTGGAAGAGCAGGAAACCAAGGTTGGTGGTCTGTTTATTCCGGATTCCGCCAAGGAAAAGCCGCAGGAAGGTGAAGTCGTCGCCGTGGGTAAGGGCAAGCGTCTGGAAGACGGCAAGCTGGTTCCGCTCGACGTGGAAAAGGGCAACCGCATCCTGTTCGGCAAATACTCTGGCAGCGAAATCCGCATTGATGGAGAAGAGTTCCTGATCATGCGCGAGGACGAAGTTCTCGGCGTATTGGAAGGCGCGCCCAAGAAGCCCTCCAAAGTAGCGTAGGCGCAAGTTTCTTGAAAGGAGACATTCAAAATGGCAGCAAAACAGATTGTTTATAGCGAAAATTCCCGTCAGGCGATTCTGCGCGGCGTCAACCAGTTGGCTGATGCAGTGAAGGTCACGCTTGGCCCCCGCGGCCGCAACGTCGTACTCGAGAAAAAGTTCGGCGGCCCAACCATCACCAAGGACGGCGTCACCGTCGCCAAGGAAATCGAGCTCAAAGATCCGCTCGAGAACATGGGAGCGCAGATGGTGCGCGAGGTTGCTTCGAAAACCTCCGACACGGCCGGCGACGGCACCACCACCGCAACCATTCTTGCTCAGTCCATCTTCCGCGAGGGCGTGAAGGCAGTTGCAGCCGGCGCCAATCCGATGGCTCTGAAGCGCGGCATCGAGAAGGCCGTCGAGCTGGTAGTCAACGAAGTGAAGAAGTTCTCGAAAGACGTGAAGGACAACGAGACCATCGCGCAGGTTGGGACCATTTCCGCCAATGGCGATGCCGAAATCGGAAACACCATCGCCAACGCGATGAAGAAAGTCGGCAAGGACGGCGTCATCACGGTGGAAGAGAGCCGGACCATGACCACCGAGCTGCAGACCGTGGATGGCATGCAGTTCGACCGCGGTTATCTCTCGCCCTACTTCATCAGCGATCCGGACCGCATGGAGTGCGTGCTGGAAGATCCCTACATCCTGATCCACGAAAAGAAGATCAGCAACATGAAGGATCTGCTTCCGCTGCTCGAACAGATCGCCCGCTCCGGCAAGCCGTTGCTGGTAATCGCCGAGGAAGTGGAAGGCGAAGCGCTCGCGACTTTGGTAGTGAATAAGCTGCGCGGCACGTTGAATGCCTGCGCGGTGAAGGCGCCCGGCTTCGGCGATCGCCGCAAAGCCATGCTCGAGGACATCGGGATTCTCACCGGCGGCAAGGCTCTCATGGAAGAGACCGGCATTAAGCTGGAAGGCGTCCAGCTCAGCGACCTCGGCCGCGCCAAGCGCGTCACCGTGGACAAGGACAACACCACCATCATCGATGGCGCCGGCGCACAGAAGACGATCGAAGGCCGCATCAAGCAGTTGCGCGCTCAGATCGAAGAGACCACCAGCGATTACGATCGCGAGAAGCTGCAGGAGCGGCTGGCCAAGCTGGCTGGCGGCGTTGCCGTGATCAAGGTCGGCGCAGCCACCGAGACCGAGATGAAGGAGAAGAAGGCTCGCGTCGAGGACGCGCTGCATGCCACTCGCGCTGCGGTCGAAGAAGGCATCGTTCCGGGCGGCGGCGTTGCGCTGCTGCGGGCGGCCAAAGCCCTCAAAGACCTCAAAGTGACTGGCGATGAGCAGATCGGCGTGAACATCGTGCATCGTGCTTGCGAAGAGCCTGTTCGGCAGATCGTCGGCAATGCGGGCTACGAAGGCGCCGTCGTGATCGAGAAGATCCAGAACGCCAACGACGCCAACTACGGCTTCAATGCAGCCACTGCGCAGTACGAAGACCTGGTGAAGGCGGGCGTCATCGATCCGACCAAGGTGACGCGCTCGGCCCTCCAGAACGCTTCCTCCATCGCGGCCCTCATGCTCACCACCGAAGCCATGATCGCCGAGATCCCCGAGAAGAAGCAGGCCCCGGCCCCCGGTGGGCACGGCGGTCCCGAGATGGACTACTAGCCCCTCGCGGGGCGGCCAGGGTGCCTCCGGCACAGTGGCGTTCGTGAACTACTGAAGCCCGCTTCGAAAGAGGCGGGCTTTTTGCTTGAATATCTCTAATGGGGCCGCCAGCATGGTTAGAACAGGTGAGTGAGCCCGCGGATGTCACGGGTCACTCCAAGCGTCTGTTCGCGTGCACGATTCTTCTCAGAAACGTTGCCTTCGTATCGCCACGCGAGGCGGACGATGCTGACTTCTTTGTTGAACTCCAAACTACCTCGGTCATACAACTGGCTCGCAGCGCGATCGCGCTCGGAAGCGAAGCCTCACGACTGGCCCTGGGGTTTCTGCTTTGGCTCCATGACAAGCAAAGCCATCCTATGCTGCGTCCATTTGTCGCATTCGGCGTGCTCCTTCTTCAGATCCAGGAGGGCCTCGCCACTGCAAGTCTACCGGACACCTGCGCTTGGGTTGAGGCGGAAGAGAATTCAGCACGCCAACAACTAGGCCGCGAAGTTCATTCCGAGAGGTGGCTTGTTGGCCTGAATGGCCAAGAAGACCACTCGAAGCCCCGCGCACGTTGGACGGACACGTTCGCGCAGGTAATCAGAGCGCAATCAGCGCATTTTCCCCCGGACGTCGAATCAACCCTGAATCTAATGATTGCGCGGATGTCGGGTTGACTGCATTGTACCCTTGATAAGATGCCGGTCGAAAAATTCCTGGGAGGCGTCTCCCGATTTCAGAAACACGTCTATCCGCAGCACCAGGATCTTTTCGAAAAGCTAGCCCTGGGCCAGCGGCCCGAGGCGCTGTTCATCACTTGCGCCGATTCCCGCATCGACCCCTGCCTGCTCACTCAAACTAAGCCCGGCGAGTTGTTCATCTGCCGCGTGATTGGCAATATCGTGCCGCCGTATCCCGATGCGATCGGCGGTGTTTCGGCCACCATCGAATATGCAGTAGGCGTGCTGCGGGTGCCGGAAGTGATTGTCTGCGGCCACACCGATTGCGGTGTTATGCGAGGCGCGCTCAATCCCGAAGCGCTCGGCGCGTTTCCCAACGTCGCGGCTTGGCTGCGTTACGCCAACGTCGAACGCCGCGAACCGAATCCAAGCGCCGAGTTTCTTCTGGCGCTGGCGGAAGAGAACGTCGTCGCGCAATTGAAGAACCTCCGGTCGCATCCCACGGTCGCGGCCCGTCTGGAACAAGGCGATCTGGCGCTGCATGGCTGGCTGTATCACATCGGTTCCGGCACCGTGATGGCCTATGAGGAAAAGACCGGGCAGTTCCAGACACCGCGACGGCTACAATATCGAGAGTGACCCGCAGTCGCCGCATTTTGATGTGGTCCGGAATCAGCGTCGCATGTCTTGTCGCCGGGTATGCTTTGCTCATTGCAACGTTCGCATGGTTTGGCTACTACATGTCCGAGGGAGTGCTTGAGACAGAAACGCTAGAGGGCAATCTTTTCGTCGCGCTCAACAGCGATCCGATAGTTTTGCACACCTTGCTGTCAGCTTGCCATTCGAAGGTAGCCTACCAACCCTCGGTCTCGAGGCTGGAGGCTTCTGGGCTGTTGGCTGAGGTTCCTTCCGGAACAAAGATGCACATGACGTCTTTTGTTGACTACGGTGGTATCTACACGATGACGATTGCTGAGGGACGGCTAAAAGGGCGTCAAGTGTGGGCCTGCTACGGTCAATTTGCGCTATCGCACGCTATGCCGTAAGGCTCGCAAGGGCGAGCGCTCTGCGTCCCCGTGTTAGAATGAAGTTCGATTCCACCCCACCCGATGTCCGCGCAACCCGATCTTTCCAAGCTTAGCGTTGGCCAATTCGCGGAGCAGTTCCGCAGCGAGATGATCCCGCTGAGCAACACCTTTTCTTACTTCTGCGCTTCGGTGCCGTTGAGCGAGGAGGATGTCAAGGAATATCTGGAAGAGCCCATCGCGGCGCTTCCGCCCTCCATTTCCGCGTTGCTACCGAAGGTTTCCATCATGCTGGTTCCGTACCTGGAACGGGCCGACGGGAAAGAAAAAGGGATCGCGCGGCGCGACGAATTCGTCTGCACCGAGAAGCCGCCTGAGAATCGCCTTTCGTGGGCCACGCAGGTCCAGTTCGATAAAGAAGAAGTGCTGGTGTTCGCGCTGAAGGATCAGGACGTTTCCGAATACCACTACCGCTTCTATCATGTGATGGCGACGCTCGCGGCCGATCACGGGTCCGACGAAGCTCTGTCCCAATACAGCTCGCTGCTGCGCGAAGAAATGAACGCGCGCGTGCATGGCGAAGTAGACGAAGAAAGCTGGCACATGAAGCAGGCGCTCCTCAGGCGCGACACCAACGTGCGCAAGGAGACCAAGGCGTTTCGCGAATATGTGCGGCAGTCGCTCATTGACACGCTGACGCTGTACCTGCACGGAATCTGCTGCGATATCGATGTCGAGACCGGTCCGCGCCAGTTGCCGAGCCGCTATCTGCGCAAGCGCCTGAGCGTGCTGTTCAGTTTGTATCCGCCGCCCGAAGGCTACGCGGTATTTCCCGAGCATCAGGAACGCGCGCAGTAGACGCCGGTTTACGAAAAGTTACAAGCCCAACCGCAACCGCACCTGACGCCCACACGTTCTTAGGTGCATGGCGGAGTGGGTGCTCGATCCGGATGCCGTCCTGATGGTGCAAGTGTGCGGCGGCGATGAGCCTAGTTTTGAAACCCTGCTCGATCGGCACCGTTGCACGGTAGTGAATCATCTCTACCGGCTGGTTCGCGACCGCGCGATTGCCGAGGAACTGGCGCAAGACGTTTTCCTGCGCGTGTACCGCTTTCGCGACCGGTATCAACCGGAAGCCAAGTTCACCACGTGGCTGTTCCGGATCACCACCAACGTCGCTCTGAACTGGCGTAGAGACACGCGGCGCGAGTGGGCGCACTTGCGACTGGACGCATCCACTCACGAAAGCCGCCGTATTCAGGTGTTGGATCAAAACCCGCGCGCCGATCAACAGTTGCTTGCCGAGTATCGAGCGCGGGAAATTCGCGAGGCGATCGATGCCCTGCCGGCGAAGCAGTTGGCCGCCGTTCTCATGCACAAATACGAAGGCCTGGATTATGTCCAGATTGCCGAGGTGCTGGAGTGCTCCATCCCAGCGCTGAAGTCGCTACTGTTCCGCGCGTATGAGACCTTGCGGCGCAGGCTCGCGCACTTTGCTCCGGCGGCACGAAATAGCGCCACACCTGCAATAGAGCCACAATAGTTTCGTGAGAACCATTGCGTCGCTCGTCATTTTTGCGGCATCCATGCAGGCCGCTGGCAATTTTGTTCTGGTGGCGCATAGCGGCGCCGGCAACTACAGCAACATGCCGCCGCAGACCATCGAAGCGCGGCGCGAAGGCATGGAGAAGGCGATTCGAGCCGGCTACGCGATCCTGGCGCGCGGCGGCACAAGCTTGGACGCGGTTGAAGCTACGATCCGCGTGATGGAGGACTCGGGGCTCTACGATTCCGGGCGCGGAGCCTATTACACCAAAGACGGCATTCCAGAGATGGACGCGGCTATCATGGACGGGAAAACGTTGCAGGCCGGTTCAGTCGCGTCGGTGAAGCACATCGCGAATCCAATTCACCTGGCGCGGCTGGTTATGGAGAAAACGCCGCATGTTCTCTTGGTGGCCGATGGCGCGGAGGAGTTTGCGAAATCGCAGGGCATCGAATTAGTGTCGCCGTATTACTTCTACACCGACCGCGAATGGAAGAGATTTCAGGATTCGCAAAAGAAGCAGAAAGAGGGCGACGGGCACGGGACCGTCGGCGTGGTCGCGCTGGATCAGGCAGGCAATCTCGCGGCCGGAACTTCCACCGGCGGCACGTCGCTCAAGATGCCGGGGCGCGTGGGCGATTCGCCGATCATCGGCGCCGGCACCTACGCCAATAACGATAGCTGCGCGGTCTCGGCTACCGGCACGGGCGAGTATTTCATGCGTAACGTGGTGGCGTCCGACATTTGCGCTCGAGTGCGCTACTTGCACGTCTCGCTTACGCAGGCCGCCAATGATGTCGTCATGAAGGAGCTGGTCGCGCAGCATGGCGATGGTGGCGTCATCGCGCTGGATCGTCAGGGCAATGTCGCGACGCCGTTCAACACTAGCGGCATGATGAACGGCACGGTCCGCTCCGACGGAAAAATCAAAATATCGGGCATTCCGGGCCGATGAACTGGGCTTGGTACGCGGTACTCTCGGCGTTCTTCGGGGCGCTGGTGGCGATCTTCGGCAAGATCGGCGTGCGCGACGTGGACAGCAATCTCGCGGTGGCTTTTCGGACCGCGATTATTGTGTTCTTCGCCTGGGGTATCGTCGCGGTGCAAGGGAATGCGGCCGACCTGTTCAAGATTTCGCGGCACTCGTTGCTGTTCCTTTTTCTCTCGGCGATCGCGACCGGGCTTTCCTGGTTGTTCTATTACAAAGCGCTGCAATTGGGCGAAGCATCGCGCGTGGCGCCGATCGACAAACTGAGCGTGGCGCTGGCGGTCGCGATGGCGTTTTTGTTCCTCGGCGAAAAGCCGCATTTGGGTAACGTGCTGGGGGCGAGTCTGATCGTGGCCGGAGTGCTAGTGACGGTTTTCGTCAGATAGTGGATCGTCTTCGGACTCCAGCGCGTCCAACACTTCCGGCTGACTCGCGAAGCGCTTCAACACCTTGATCGATTGCCCCGCCGAGAATCCCGCATAGCGCAGCCGGCGAAAGGCCCCGGCCAGATTCTTCTCTTCGCGGAAAAACGTACCAAGCTCCTTGCCGCGATATTTGCGGCGCAGAAACTCCTCGATCAGCTTCGCTTCATCGGTTTTCTCGTAGGTCTTGTCGGTCACCTGTTCGGCCAGCTTCGGCGCCACGCGGCGCTGTCGCAGGTCACGCAAGACGCGCATCTTGCCCAAACCTTGATTCTCGAGGCGCGCCGCCGCGTAGTTTTCGGCGAAACGCTGATCGTTCAGGTAGCCGGCTTCCTTGAGTTTGGCGAGCACAGCATCCACATCCTCGGGACTTTGCGCGCGGCGGCCCAGCTTCTGGCGAAGCTCGCCGGAAGAATATGCGCGTCCACCTAAGGCGCGGAGTGCAACGTTTAGGAGCTTTTCGCGGTCTAACGGTTGCGGCGGACGTTTCGCCATCACAAAGGAACACTAACAGATTCGGGACTGCTATTGTAGAGATGAGTCTGTACTTTTTGCAATAACGAAAGGACTGGCAAAAATGGAAGACGACAACAAGTTTTCGTACTTTTTCCTCGGGTTGGGGTTGGGCGTGGCGGTAGGGCTGCTGTTTGCGCCCAAATCGGGTCCGGAAACCCGCGAGTTGCTGCGCTCTAAAGCGGACGAGGGCAAGGACTACCTGAGACGCCGGACCAATGAAGTGCGCGACCAGGCGACGGACGCGATTGATCGCGGCAAGTCTACCGTTTTGCGGCAGCGCGAGAACCTGGCCGCAGCCGTGGAAGCCGGCAAGCAGGCCTATCGCGACGCCGTCAGCAGCACTCCCAACGACGTCGAAGGCATCTGATCCCGCCGACTGATCCCGAGGAGCTGACCCCATGAGCGAGACCGCACTGCTCTACGTGATGGCGGCTTTCGTCATCATTTCCGCGATTGCTTTGTGTATTCAGGCCGGCATGCTGGCCGGCATATACAAAACTACGAAAGCACTGCAGGAAGCCATCAATCCGCTGCTGCCGAAAGTGGAGAGTCTAGTGGAAAAGACCAATTCCACGGTGGAGCAGAGCGGCCGCCAGATCACCGAGATCACCACAAGGGCCAACGATATCCTGGATTCCACCAAGCGCCAGCTAGCGATTGTGGAGGACGTTGTGGGCGATGCCGCCGTGCGAGCCAAAGTCCAGATGGAGCGCGTGGAGCTGGTGTTGGATGATACGCTGAGCCGCGCGCACGAAACGGTGGCCGTCTTTCACGATGGGGTTATGCGGCCGCTGCGCGAGATCAATGGTCTGGCGGCGGGAATCAGGGCCGCTCTCGCGTCGATAGCGCGCGGTAATCGGCCAACGCCGGATCACGCCACCAGCGACGAAGAAATGTTTATTTGAACGTTACTGCGAAGGCGGCGGCGTAGTTGGGCCAGCCGGCGCGGGGCTCGCCGTTGGGCTGGTGGAAGTGGACGGGCTTGAACCAAACGGACTGCTCCCAGGGGCGCTGAGCCCGCCCGGTTGTTGCATTTGCTGCTGCATCTGCTGTTGCGCCGCCACTCCTTGCGCTCCCACTACGGTTTTGTCCTTCTTAATGTCGTAAACAAACTCCCACTCTTTGTACTTAGTGTGATCGTTGACTACGTGAATCCCCTTGCCTTCGGCGGTGCTGGCGACGCCGGCGATGCCTCCGGTATTCCCCGTTGTGAACCCGGCGATGGACGAAGGCGGCTGGCGCGGCGTGGTGAGAAGTCCCTGGATCAGACCCGCGGCTGTCTGGGCTTGACCACTGCCCGGACCGTTCGTGCTCGATCCCGGAAGTGGAGCCTGGCCGCCTCCTTGAGGCGCGATGTTTTGCGGGAACGGAGTGGACTGGCCCGGAAGCGGTGTTACACCGGGATTTTGAGCCGGCGGCTGTTGCCCTGGGAACGGCTGCTGCACCGGGAATTGCGGCTGCTGTCCGGGAATTCCAGGTTGACCAGGTTGTACTGGCTGATTCGGATCCGTGGGTTGCAGCACGGGAACGGGCTGGCCCGGCATTCCGGGTTGCCCAGGTTGCACCGGCTGATTGGGATCGGTAGGCGGCTGCGCGGGCTGATTCGGGTCCACCACCGGCGCCGGTTGCTGGGGCACGTTGGGATCGGGTTCGGCCGGAGGCTGATCCACTGGAATTCCGCCGCCGGGGCCGCTTTGACCGGGAATGCGGTCGCTCGGACGGCGCGCCGCCATGTTCAATGGGTCAAAAGTCTGGGCGTTGGGATTGTTGGGATCGACGGGCTGCGAACCGTTCGAGTTTTGAGCTGTGGTCTGGCTCGAATTTTGCGCCGAATTCGGACCGCTTCCGCCGCTGCTGCCGGGGAGCGGGGCCGCGGGCTGAATCAAAGAATCGGTCAATTGGCCGGCCGGGCCTACGTGCAGCAATCGAAAATCCTTGCCGGTCAGCGGGTCTTTGTAACGATGCCGCAGGAACCGAATGTTGCGAGTGGTTTCGAGATCGTCCAGGTTCTGCGGATAGAGGCGGTACTTGCGATAGAAGAGCTGGATGGCGCGCTGATACTGCAAGGCGCGATCGATGGTCATCTGCTCGCGTGCGCGCTGCGATTCGAAAGCGACGCGCGGGACCTCCATATAGAGCGTGATGGCGATGGCGGCGGCCATTACGAAGACCAACAGAAGCGCGAAGCCGGATTCGCGGGAGCGCGTGACGGGTCTCATCCAGCCAGCTCCGCTTCGAGCGGCAACGTCTGCTGGTTGTTGCTCTTGAACTGCGTATCTTCCACCACGGCCGAGTTGATGCCGATGCGCACGATTTTGTAGCGCTTCTTGATCATGTCGCCTTCGGCGGCGATCACGATGTCTTCGCCATCCAGGAAGAAAGCGCGTTTGTCGCCCACCTTGGTTTTGTTGACGAAGCCATAGAACTTGAGCGGGATGGGCGGCACTTTGGGCTCCGGCGGAACCACCACCGGCGGGGGCTCCCGGGGCCCGACGAACGGCCGGGCGATTGCGATTTTGGCCGGCTCTTTCACGGCGGCGATTTCGGCAGGCGGCGCGGCGCCGATCTCGAACAACGATCGCGTGCCCGCATCCGCGGGGACGGTCTTGAGCTTCGCCAGCAGGTCCAGATGCAGCGTTGGATCGATGCTGGACGGTTCGACATTCTTGATTTTGAGCGACGGCCGGAATTCGCGTGTGGCACTCGCGGCCGCGTTTTGCGCACGCAAAGCTCCGCGCTCGGGGCGTACAGCACCGGTTCCGTAAGATGCGGTGACGGGCGCGCGGCTCGCGATCACCGGCGCCGACGTAGGCCCTTCGCTCGAATTACGGTTGTAAAGAAAGACGACGGCCGCGGCCGCGACGATGACGGCGAGCAAGACGACCTTCTTCGGCTCCGCTCCCAGGTTGGACGGCATCCAGTTCATTGCGCTGAACCGTCCTCCTGCACGAACGTGTCGAGCTTCAACATCACGTTGAGCCGGCCGCCGGATTGCTGCGGCGTGGCATTCAAGCTTTCGATAATCAGCAGCCGATCCGACTTGTCGAGCAGATTCATGAAGTGCACCAGATCGGGATACGTGCCTTCAAAATTGGCCGAGATCTGAAGCATGTCGAGCGTGTCGCTGCCTTCCACCGGTTCGAGCGCCCAGGCACTGTCGCGAGGCGTGATTTTGGATTGGCCCGCGAGATCGTTCAATTCTCCCACGATGATGGAAAAAGCCGGACGGCGCGGCAGAAAGTAGCTGCTCATGAATTTGTCGCCTTCGCCGCGTCCAGTTTCGATCTTGCTCACCAAGATTCGGGTTCGGTCGAGCACGCCCTGCTGCTGCCGGATTTGCGAGTGCATTTCGAGCGCCTGTTGCGATAGCTCTTCGGCCGATCCGCCCGGGGGCCGCACCATGAAATAGGCCGCCACCAGATTCGCCGCCACCAGCACACCGAGGCCGATGCGGATCAACGCGCGCGGATTGTTGGGAGGCCAGACGTTAAAGCTGCTTCCCACTTTAGAGCCTCTGAGCATAGCTCACCGTGACGTGATAGCGGAAAAACGGATCAGTTTGCGAAGGCGGCGTGGAAGTCTGCACGCTATACGGCCCGAACTGGGGCGAGCCTTCGAGATGTTTCAACAATTCGAGAATCGGCGCGACGTCTTTGGCGCCCACCACCATGTCGAGCAGAACTTGGTTGTTCGAATCCACGGCCGGCAGACGGACCGAGACCAGGCGCACGTTGTAGGGCATCACTTTTTCGAGATCCGCGAAAATCTTGGTCCAACTGATGGCCTTGCGATCGATCAGGCTGTTGAGGAATAGGCTGCGCTCCAGAACCTCGGCGTTTTCGGGCTTGCGCAGCGTGGCGTTTAGCGTGGCTTGCTGAGCGGCGATGGTGCGGAGCTGCGCGCCTTCGCGATCGATTGCGACCCGGATGTCAGCCGCCTGGCGATGGCCGGAAACGATAGTGATTACCTGAAAAATCAGCAACGCGCACAGAAGAACCGCGATGGCAGCCGAGCCCACCAGCATCGGCCGGTCCCGCCGGAATGGCTCTGTCGCAAGATTGATGGGGACGCGCAACGCCATGGATTATGCCACCGACTCCAAGTATCCCAACAGACCGCTGTTGTTGCGGTTGGGCGCACCCAGCCGCGAGCGGATAGGCTGAACCGCGACGCCCCATTCGCTCTCCCAGCGCGGAGCAAACTCGTCGGCATCGGGACCGAATCCAGCCAGCCAAACCATTTGCGGCCGCGACTTCAACTCGTCTTCGACATAGGCGATGGTAGGGTGCAGCACCGATTCGATGTCCGACACGCCGGCTTCATCCATTTCAACGCAACGCGCAAGCTTCACCGCGCTACCAGAGAGCACCAGTACCGTGAGAATCCGTCCGCTGAGTTTGACCAGCAGCGTGATGCCATCCGCATCCAAGAGATTGAGAGCGGCGATAGACGAGGTAGTTACGAGGCCCGGATGAAAGCCCGCGGCACGGAACGGCGCTTCGTATTGCTGCACGATCTCGGAAGACATTACGGCTGCGAGGATCTCCACTTTGGGTCCGGTGGCGGATGAGCGCGGCTGCTCCACGTAGCTGACCACGGCGGTGTCCACTTCAAAAGGGACGCTCTTTTTCAGACGGAAACGCACCAGTGCCTGCTGCTCATCGGGATCAGAGGGGAAGGTGTCGAAATCGAGCACCGCGATGCGCGCGCAGTAGTCGGGCAGAATCACGGCGGCGCGCCGCTTGCGATGGCCGTTGGCCGGAGCCAGTTTGCGGACGTGCTCGAGCAAAACGTGCGGCTGCTGAATGTTGTCGTGCACGGGCGAGACCAGCAGCACTCCGGGTTCGAAGCGGGCGAAGTCCACGAGTGCGGAATTCGATACCGGGGCGAACGCGATCCCGTCCTCCGAAAGTTCGAAAGCGTGGGTGGGCGGCGGATCTTTGAGCAGATTGGCAAGAGACATCGCGGACGGCCTGGTTAACCTTCGATGAAGGTAACCTTGTTGATCTCCTTCAATGTGGTGACTCCTTCGCGCGCTTTGTCGATGGCTGAATCGCGCAGGAACGTCATGCCTTCATCTCGCGCCACGCGCTTGATTTCCGATGCCGGGCGCTTGTCGAGAATCATTTCGCGAATATGCTCGCTCAGATCGAGCAGTTCATGAATTGCGGTACGGCCGCGGAATCCAGTTCCGCCGCACTCGAAGCAGCCGGGGCCTTCATAGAGCGTCACGTTGCGCCACTCTTCGGGATTGAGGCCGCTTTCGACTAAATACGAATCCGGATATTTCACGGGCGCTTTGCAGTAGACGCAGATCACGCGGACCAGGCGCTGGGCCAGGATGCAGTTGAGCGCGGACACGAAATTGTACGGCTCGACGCCCATGTTCAAGAAGCGGCCCAGCACGTCCAGCACATTGTTGGCGTGGACTGTGGTGAACACCAGGTGGCCGGTGAGCGCGGCGTTGATCGCGATCTGCGCGGTTTCCTGGTCGCGAATTTCGCCCACCATGATCTTGTCGGGGTCGTGGCGCAGGATGGAACGCAGGCCGCGCGCGAACGTGAGACCCTTCTTTTCGTTCACGGGAATCTGCGTGATGCCCTTGATCTGGTATTCCACGGGATCTTCGATGGTGATGATCTTGTCTTCGTCGTTCTTGATCTCGCTCACCCCCGCGTAAAGCGTGGTGGTCTTGCCTGATCCGGTGGGACCAGTGACCAGCACCATCCCATAGGGCTCTTTGATATAGCGGCGGAACTTGATGAGATCGGACTCTGAGAACCCGACCACGTCGAGCGAAAGCTTGGCGAACTTCTCGCTCATCGATTCTTTGTCCAACACGCGCAGCACGGCGTCTTCACCGTGGATGGTGGGCATGATGGAGACGCGGAAATCGATCAGGCGGCCTTTATAACGGACCCGGAAACGACCGTCTTGCGGCGTTCGGCGCTCGGCGATATCCAGCTCGCTCATCACCTTGATGCGCGAAATGATGGTGGAATGCCAGTCCTTGGAAATGGGCGGCATGGCGTAGTGCAAGACACCATCGATGCGATATTTGATGGCCACTTCCTGATCGCGTGTTTCGATGTGGATATCGCTGGCGCGCCGTTCGAGCGCGTTGAAGATGGTGGTGTCCACCAGCTTGATCACCGGAGCGATGTCGCTATCGGCAGTTAGTTTGTCGATGGAAAGCGTTTCGTCCTGGTTCTCTTCTTCGCCGATCAGATCGAGGGCAAAGCCTTCGGTGACCTCTTCGAGCACGCGCTGGGACTGCTCGGTTTTCTTCAGCAGATCCGAGATTTGCGACAGCGTCGCGACCTTGACATGCAACTTCTTCTGGAGAAGAACGGCCAGCTCATCGATCAGGTTCAGATTGCGGGGGTCGGCGAGTGCGATGTCGAGGTGCCCGTTTTGCGAATGAATGGGCACGAAGTTGTAGCGGAACATCAGATCGACCGGGACGGAGTGGAACAGGTCGTGATCGATGCGGACTTCGCGCAGATCGACGAAATCGCAGCGGTAGCGCGTGGCTAAGGTTTTCGCCTGAGCGATCTCGTCCGCCGGCTGGACAATCTTAAGGACGTCTCTAGCGGCCATGTCCCGTATTCCTCGTCTTCCTTGTTTTCATCACCTTGGTATGAATCATCGCAACGTGTCCGCCAAGGAGAAGATCGGCAGATAGAGCGCCACCAATACGAAGGTGACGAAAGCGCCCATAAAAATCATGATGGCGGGCTCGATCAGCGACAGGCTGGCCGACATCCGCGTATTGACGTCGTCCTCATAGAATTCGGCCACGCTCGCGAGCATTTGCGGGAGCGCGCCGGTGGATTCGCCCACTTCGATCATGTCGATGGAAAGCCCTGGAAAGATTCCGGTTTCCTTGAGCGAGGCGGAAAGTGCCTGGCCCTCCTTCACCATTTGGCCGGCTTCGGCGAGAGTATTCTTGAGCAGCCGCGTTCCGAGCGAACTCGAGGCAGTTTCGAGCGCCTGCAGGAGCGGGATGCCGCCCACCAGCAGCGTACCCAATACGCGGGAGAACTGAGCCACCTGGTATTTGATCCAGATTTCGCCCACCAACGGTAGGCGCATGCGCCAACGGTCCACGCGAACCTCGCCTGTTTCAGTTTTGGACCAGAAACGGAAGGCGATGACGGCCACCACCAACCCGGCAAATCCGAACAGGATGTAGTTGCGCGCGGTTGTTCCCAGCGCGATCAGGAACCGGGTGGCGGCGGGCAGCTGCGCCGACATGCTTTCGTAGAGCTCGGCGAACTTCGGCACTACGAAGGTCACCAGGAACACCATGAGGCAGATCACCAGCACGGTCAGAAGACAGGGATAGACGAGCGAAAGCATTATCTTCTTGCGCACCGCCAGAGCCAGCTTCTGATAGGTGATATAGCGGTCCAGCACTTCGCCCAGCGAGCCGCTCTTTTCGCCGGCTAGCACCGAGGTGACGTACATGGGCGGGAAGACGGCCTGGCGCGCGAACGCATCCGATAGCAATGAGCCGTTACGGACTTCTTCGCGGACCGCCTTGATGTGCGGGGCGAGCTTTTCGTCGGTGAGGCGCTCAGAAAGAAGGTCGAGTGCCTTCAAAATCGGGAGCCCGGCGCGGATCAAGGTGACGAACTGCTGGTTGAAGATCAGGAATTTCTCAAGATTGATCTTCCGCTTGCGGCTGCCGCCGACTGCCATGCCCGCGATCGCGCGTCGCGGCTTAACGGAGTAGATCAGGAAGCCTTGCTGGGAATAACGGTCGCGCAGATCCTTTTCGGAGGCCGCTTCGGCCACCTGTTGGTGCATTTCACCGCGGGGATCGGCGTACTTAAGAACGAACTCGGCCATTATTCGCTGCCCTCGGCGTCCACCAGGGTTGCTCCGGCGGGCATCTGGAACTTGAACAAGGCGTCGTCCACGGGAGGGTTCAGCTTTTCGCCGTCGAACTGGAAGGTGAGGATCGACAAATCCTGCCCGTTGACCATCAGGCGCTGGATGGAGTCGTCGGGGGTGATCAGCATCTGCACCTTTTCGTAGGGCAGCTTGTCGTTCTTGGCCTTGGCGGTGATCAGGTAATTGGCGCCATCGGGTTTCAGCCCAAAATCCTTAAAATCCTTGGCGAAATCGAGCTTTCCGAGCAAGAACGCCAAGGGCGCGCGCATATCGTCGCTGGCTTTGAGCTTGGCCTTTTCCACGCGATGGGCGTCGGGGGTGTAGAGATAAACATCCTTGCCGTCAGAGACGAAGAGCTTGCCCGAAGGCTCGGAGTAATTCCAGCGCATGCGGCCCGGTTTGCGCAGCGTGAGTTCGCCAGACTCGCTCTTGCGCGCGCGGCCTTCGACGCTATAGGACTCCACGAAATGGACTTGTAGGGTTTTGGCGCTATTGTAGCGGTGTTCGATGCCCTTGAGCAGGGTGTTGAGCTCGGGGTCGGCGGCAAATGCCGGAAGGCAGGCAAGGGACACCCATAGCAGCAGACGCGTCACAATAGTGTTGACGCGAAAAGGCGCTGGGATGTGTATAGGTTTGTAAGTACCTGATTTATTTGGGATATTCTGGGAAAACGGCCTGGACTTGGAGAAGAGTATCGGGAGCGGCGAGGGGCGCAAGCCCTTCCTGTTCGCTATAGGCCGTGACCGATCCATAGTGGTCGCCCTGCGGGTCGCGATGGACGATTAAGCGGCGGCCAAGAACGTCCAGAACCCAGTAGTCGGCGATGGCGGCGCGGGCGTAGAGAGCGGCTTTGACGGTGAGGTCGAAGGCGAGGGATGTGTCGGCGATTTCGACGACGAGATCCAGGTCGCGAGGTTGCGGCTGCGCCGACCAAAAGCGGGTTTCGGAGTATTCGCGCTTCACGACAATCAGGTCCGGTACGGGTTCGTTCGTCGGATTATCTTCGGGTGCGACATCGATAGAAGCCTCAGCGTTGACACGCCGTGCCCCAAAAACCTGAATCAGCCAAGCGGTTAGCAGCGCTGCGACACCCACATGCGGTCGGTTCTTGCTCATCTTGACGATCAGTTCCCCTTCGATCAACTCGACTCGCTGCTGGTCGAAGATACCAGCCGCTTCAAGGCGATCGCATTCGGCTCGGGTCCAGCGTTTGCGCGGCGGGTTTTGAAGGGCTGCGGACATAGTGCCTAAATCAATTCTATATTGGTTCGATGGCCAAGCGCCCGACGACTGAAGACGCACTGGCTGCGATTCATGCGATTCGCCAGGCGCCGGAGCGGTTCGATTTGAGGGGCGATCTCGCGCCATTCCTGCGGCACAAGAGCAATCACGTGGTGGCTGCGGCGGCGGCTACCGCGGAGCGACTGGAAGTCAGCGGGCTTGCGCCGGATCTGGTGGAGGCTTTCGAGCGGCTCATTCGCGATCCGGCCAAGATCGATCCCGGGTGCAAGGCTTTGATCGCCATCACGCAGGCATTAATCCAGATGGACGATCCGGCCGCCAAAGTCTATTTCGCCGGCATCCGGCACATTCAGATGGAGGGCAGCTTCGGGCCGCCTGTGGACGTCGCCGCGCCGCTGCGTGGACTATGCGCGCGTGGCCTGGCGCGGATGGGGCACCCCAATGCTCTGCTCGAATGCGTCACGCTGCTGGCGGATCACGAGATCCCGGCAAGGGCTGGAGCTATTCGGGCGATTGGGGAAGCGGGGCGTCCGGAGGGCGTGCTGCTGTTACGGTTGAAGGCGCTGCTGGACGACAAGGAAGACGAAATCGTCGCCGAATGTTTCGGCGCGCTGTTGCGGCTGGACCCTGGGTCGTCGGTGGAATTCGTTGCGCAATTCTTGACCTCACGCTCGGGCGGACTTGGAGAACAGGCCGCGCTGGCGCTGGGTGAATCGCGATTGGATGCGGCGTTCGACGTCTTGCGCGGGGCTTGGGAACGAGGTGGCGCAAGCGAGCAGCGGCGAACGTTGCTGGTTGCGATCGCGATGGTCCGGAGTGATCGCGCGCTCGAATTCCTGCTGGAACGATTGGCCGCCGAAAGCGGTCCGGTGGCGGCGGATGCGCTGGCGGGATTGGCGTTCTATGCTCGCGATGAAGCGGTGCGTGAGCGGGTGGAAGGGATTATTGGGGAGCGGGGGGATAAGGCGCTGGAGGCCTTGTTCGCGCGGGAATTCGGACGGCCATAACGACTACTCGAACGGGAAACCCGCGGACTAGAACGAGCCGCCAGGGGGAGCAGTCATGATGCCGTAGATAAACAACACTATCAAACCGAGCACCACTAAGGCGGCGGCAGCCAGTACGAAAAGGATTATCTGAGAGTTAGGGATGGGTTCTCGGTACACTTTCGTGCTCCGCTGCTCTTCTTGCGCTTCTTTTCACCCTGCTGCTTCTGCAATTCCATCTCACCGCCGTCAATCCCGGCCTTGGAAACGGCTACGACGATCTAATCCAGCAAATGCCCCATTTTTTGCTTCTTTGTGCGGAGGTACCCTTCGGTCGATTCATGCGGCGCGACGATGCACGGGATCCGCTCCGCGACCCGGATTCCCGCGTTTTCGAGCGCGGCGATTTTGTCGGGATTATTCGACAGCAGCCGCACGCTCTTGATCTTGAAATAGCGCAGAATCTCGGCGGGCATGCGGTAATCGCGCAAGTCGGCTTCAAAACCCAGGCGCTCGTTCGCCTCGACGGTGTCGGCGCCACCATCCTGCAGTTCGTAGGCGCGCAGTTTATTCAGCAGGCCGATGCCGCGACCTTCCTGATGCTCGTAGATCAGCAGTCCACGGCCCTCTTCGGCGATCAGGTTGAGCGATAGATCGAGCTGCGACCGGCAATCGCACCGCAGGCTGTGCAACACGTCGCCCGTCAGGCATTGGGAATGAATGCGCACTAGCGGCGGCTCGGCGCCCGACGCCACGTCGCCCATCCGCAGCACCACGCATTCCTCGATTGCGCCATCGTAAGCGCCCTCGAAGCCATAGATGCGGAAATGGCCGAATCGGCTGGGGAAATTGGCTTCGGCTATTTTGCTCAGCATGGGTCTAGTGGTCAGAGAACGGGGTTGCATTCATTATAATGGTCCCCAGGCGCCCCCATGGAACCCCAACAACTGTTGACCCTGCTGCTGCGGGTGGCGGTGGCGGCGTCCCTGGCGAGCATCCTTTCGCGCTTCGGCACCTTCCAACGGATGTTGATGCGCGAAGACCGCACTTTGGTGCAGCGCGCGAAACTGGCGCTGATGTTCTGGGTGGCATACGGGGGTAGCGTTCTTTTCCGCGTGCTGAATCCGGTGAAGTACGACGCCGTGGATCTGGGGCTGGAGGGAAGCCTGCTCTCGGGGATGGTGGGCGGCTACGTCACCGGACTGCTATCCGGCATCCTGATCTCGCTGCCCGCAGTCTTCCACGGAGAAGTGATGACCATGCTGCTGTTCGCCGGCGTGGGCGTTCTGGGCGGCCTGTTGCGCGATCTGGCACCCGAGAAGGAGGACGTCTGGCGTTTCTCTCCCATCTTTAGCTTGAACCCGCGCTGGCTGCTCCAAAGGACCTATCAGCTTCGGCTGCTGTTCCAATTGGGCTGCTTGTTCAGCATCATTTTCAGCGGATTGCTGCGCGTGGAAGTGTCGTTCCTTCCGCTAAAGGACGGCGTATTTCTCTCGCCCATCTGGACTGAGACCCGCTGGGCGCCGGTGCTGGCGGCCTATGTGAGCTCGGTGTTCGCAGTGATGTTGCCGCTGAAGATCTGGAACAACACGCGCAACGAAAAGAAGCTGGAAGCGCAACAATTGAGGCTGAACGAAGCACGGCTCGCGGCGCTGACCAGCCAGATCAATCCGCATTTTTTGTTCAATACGCTGAATTCGGTATCGTCTTTGATCCGCACTAATCCTGAGCAGGCGCGCGGCGTGGTGTACCGCCTGTCGAGCATTCTGCGGCGGCTGCTGCGCAAGACCGATAACCTTACGCCGTTGCGCGAAGAGCTTGCGTTCATTGACAATTACATGACCATCGAGATGGTGCGCTTCGGCGAAAAGCTGCGGTTCATCAAGGAAATCGATCCCGAGACGCTGGACCGTCTGGTTCCCAGCATGCTGCTGCAGCCGCTGATCGAGAACAGCATCCGGCATGGCCTCGCCACCAAGGTCGACGGCGGAATGATCCGCGTCCGCAGCTATCTGGCGGATGGACGGCTGCACCTGGTGGTGGAAGATGATGGCGTGGGCATTCCCGAGACTCGTCTCGCGACACTGTTCGAGCAGGGCATCGGCGTGAGTAACGTAAACGAGCGTATGAAGGTGCTGTACGGGCCCGATTACCGCATGTGGATCGACAGCAAACCCGGCGAAGGAACGCGAACCGGCATCGAGATTCCTGACGTGCAGGTGACGAGCGAAGTTGAAGTTCCCGCCGCCGGGTGAGGTTTCGGGAACCACTTAGAATTATGGGCCGTCCCTCAGAGGTGTTAGCAACCACCGCCGCCAAGATCGGCGCCCCCCGCGGCAAGGACATCCTGTATCAGGATCGCGTGAACCCGCAGTGGGTGCGTTTGCTGGACGTTCTGCAGATGAACGCGCGTTACACGCGCTGCGAGGGGACCGAGCTATTCACCGAAGACGGACGCCGTATCCTGGATTTTCTTTCCGGCTACTGCGTTCACAACCTGGGGCACAATCATCCCGCTATCGTGGATGCGCTGAAGGACGAACTGGATCGGCACGGCCCGGCGATGCTGCAGAGTCATGTCCCTGGCTTGGCGGGTGAATTGGCGGACAAGCTCTGCTGGCGCGCGGGAGGCCGCGTAAGCAAGGTGTTTTTCTGCAGCTCAGGCAGCGAGGGCGTGGAAGCCGCGATCAAGTTCTCGCGCGCCCATACGCGCCGCAACGGTATCGTGTACGCCGAAGGCGCGTTTCACGGACTGACTTGTGGGGCGCTCTCGCTGATGGGCGATCCGTTCTGGCGCGAGTCGTTTGGCCCCATGCTGCCGGAGACCGAGGCGGTTCCGTTCGCGAATCTAGAAGCCCTGGAACGCAAGCTGGCTACGCGGCGATTCGCGGCCTTCATCGTGGAGCCAGTGCAGGGCGAGGGCGGCGTGCGCGTGCCGCCTCCGGCGTATCTGGAAATAGCCCAGGCTCTTTGCCGGCGCTATGGAACGCTGTTCGTCGTGGATGAAGTGCAGACCGGCATGTACCGCACCGGGCGGTTCCTGGCTTCGCATCACTTCAACGTCGAGCCGGACATGGTGGTTCTGGCGAAGGCGCTCAGCGGTGGTCTGATACCGAGCGGCGCGCTGCTGATGTCGGACAAAGTGTACGAGTCGGTGTATGGGTCGCTCGGGCGGGCGATCGTGCATACGTCTACGTACAGCGAGAATTCGCTCGCGATGCGCGCGGGTCTCGCAGCCCTCGAGGCTCTGGAGGGCGAACACCTCGGAGACCGGGCGCTGGCCGCAGGCGACTTTCTCCGCACCCGGTTGCGCGCCGCGCTTGCGGGTTATGAAATGGTGAAGGAGGTCCGCGGGCTGGGACTTCTCAGCGGGATCGAGTTTCAGACGCCGCACAAGCTCGCGCTGCGGGTTCCATTCGAGGCGTTTGCTAAGATCCATCCGGGGATGTTCGGCCAAGTTGTGGTGATGCGACTGTTCCAGCAAGGGTTCCTGACGCAAATGTGCGGGAACAATTTCATGGTCCTGAAGGTGTCGCCGCCGTTGATCGGTGAACGAGCGCGAGGCCGATGCGTTCGTGGGCGCGCTAGCCGAAGTGGTGGAGATGATGCATTCGCCGGAAACGTTCTGGAGCGAAGCGCTGGGGCTCGCGCAGCGTGCGATTCTTAGATGATCGTTCGAATATCGATTCTCGCGATCCTCGCAGGCGCGGCGGCCATGGCGGCTCCGAACCTGACCGGCGCTGGTACCGAATCCGGTGATCGATCGCGGCTATCGCCAGATGTACGATCTCAACTTCGACGAAGCGCACAAGACGTTCGCGCAATGGGAGCGGGACCACCCGAACGATCCGATCGGCCCGGTTTCCAACGCCGCCGCGTATTTGTTCGCCGAATTCGACCGGTTGAACATTCTGCACTCCGAGTTTTTCGCCGACAACAGCTTCTTTCATCGCCCGCCCAAGGTGACACCCGATCCGGCAGTGCGGCAGGCTTTCGATCAGGAACTGGACAAGTCCGGCGGACTTGCGGATGAAATCCTGGCGCAAATGCCGGAGGATGCCGAGGCGCTTTTCGCGAAGATCTTGACGCTGGGCCTGCGCGCGGACTATGAAGCGCTGATCGAGCGGCGCTATCTGGACGCCTTGAAGGTGATCAAGAACAGCCGCGCCACGGCGGAAAAGCTGCTCATGATCCAGCCGAATTATTACGACGCGTATCTGGCGATTGGCGTCGAGAACTACCTGTTCAGTCTGAAGCCCGCGCCGATGCGCTGGATATTGCAGGCCGGCGGCGCCCAAACCGATCGCGACCGCGGCGTCGAAGATCTGCGCATGACAGCCGAAAAAGGACGTTATCTCAATCCTTACGCGCGGCTGCTGTTGGCCGTGGCCGCGCTGCGCAACAAAGATGTTCCTCAAGCCCGAAATCTGCTGGGTTCGCTGGCGCGCGAATTTCCTCACAATCGGCTCTACGCGCAGGAACTGCGCCCAGCTCCAGTAGCTTAGAATAGCCTCAAGGAGCCGGAGCACCCCTATGAAGATCGCCGGAGTTGCCAGCGCTTTGCCGCAGCATAAGTACGATCAGCGCGTGCTACTCCAGGCGCTGCAAAAACATTGGGGCCCGAAGGTGGATAATCCGGTGTTCCTGGAGCGTTTACAAGCCCGCGTCGGTGTGGAAACGCGGCACCTGGCGCTGCCCATGGAGCAATACTATGGGCTGACGCGCTGGGGCGCGGCGAATAACGCGTGGATCGAAGTGGCGCAGGATTTGGGTCAGAAGGCGCTCTGCTGCGCGCTCGCGCGATCGGGATTTTCGACCGAGGATCTCGGCGCGCTGTTTTTCGTTTCCGTGACCGGCATCTCCAGCCCTTCGATCGACGCGCGTTTGGTGAACCGCATGAACCTGCCTGTGAACATCAAGCGCGTGCCGATCTTCGGATTGGGCTGCGTGGCCGGAGCGGCCGGAATTTCTCGCGCCGCGGATTACGTTCTCGCGTATCCCAAGCAAGTAGCGGCGGTGCTTTCGGTGGAGCTTTGCTCGCTCACGCTGCAGCAGGAAGACATTTCGATCGCGAATATTATTTCGTCGGGATTGTTTGGCGATGGCGCAGCGGCTGTGCTGGTCTCGGGCGCGGAGCGAACCGCCGACGGACCCGAGATTTTGGCGACGCGATCGGTCTTCTATCCGAATTCTGAACACGTGATGGGCTGGGATATTTCGGAAAAAGGCTTTCGGATCGTGCTCTCGCGCGAAGTGCCGGAAGTGGTGGAGCAGCATCTGGCGTCCGACGTGGACGCGTTTCTCGAAGAACAAGGCCTGTCGCGATCGGACATCGGAGCTTGGGTGCTGCACACCGGTGGCCCGCGGGTTCTCGAAGCCACG
Source organism: Bryobacterales bacterium (assembly GCA_963772905.1). Classification (GTDB taxonomy): domain Bacteria; phylum Acidobacteriota; class Terriglobia; order Bryobacterales; family Bryobacteraceae; genus Palsa-89. Next base: position 1,412,536 of record CAVYZD010000005.1, read on the forward strand.
CAAACCGCGCTCGGGTTGGGGGAGGGCGCGCTCGCGGCGTCCTGGGATTGTCTGCGCAGAACGGGCAATCTGTCGTCGGCCTCCGTGCTGTTGGTGCTTGAAGAAGTGATGATGAAGCGGCGGCCGGCGCCGGGGACGTACAGCATACTGGCGGCGATGGGCCCGGGCTTTTGTTCCGAACTGGTTTTGTTGAAGTGGTAAGTCATACAGACATTTTCGTCATCGGAGGCGGTCCCGCTGGATTGGCTGCGGCAATCGCGGCGCGTCTCAAAGGCTTCAATGTCGTGGTGGCCGATGCCGCCGAACCACCCATCGACAAAGCCTGCGGCGAAGGGCTGATGCCGGATTCGATGGAGGCGCTCGCCCAGTTGGGCGTGGCGATTGATCCCAAGCAATCGTTCGCCTTTCGCGGGATTCGTTTTCTCGGCGCGGGAGGAAGCGTGGCGGCCGATTTTCCGCGCGGGCCTGGAATCGCCGCGCGGCGCGTCCGGCTGCATCAGCATTTGATCGATCGCGCGCAGGAGCTCGGCGTTCGGCTCCTGTGGCGCACCCACGTGAGGGATCTTGGCGACGTGCGCGCGCGCTGGATCATCGGCGCCGACGGTGAAAATTCGCGCGTCCGGCACTGGGCCGGTCTGGACGCGACACGCCGCGAATCGTTTCGCTACGGCTTTCGCCGTCACTATCGCATCGCGCCCTGGACTGATTTCATGGAGATCTACTGGGCGAATGGGTGCCAGATGTACGTCTCGCCGGTGGGCGGCGACGAGGTTTGTGTGGCGCTGATCACGCGCGATCCGCATCTGCGTTTGAACGACGCCATGCCGCATTTTCCCGAGTTGGCGCGCAGGCTTGAGGGCACTGATATTATTGGCCCCGATCGTGGTGCGGTAACGGCCACGCGCCGGCTGCGGCGAGTCTATCGCGGGCGCATCGCGCTGATCGGCGACGCTTCGGGGTCGGTGGATGCGATCACGGGCGAGGGCATGGGCCTGGCGTTTCGGCAAGCTCTCGCGCTCGCCGATGCATTGGCCGAGGATGATCTGGACCAATATCAAACCGCGCATCGCCGTCTGGAGCGCCGGCCCGCGTTCATGGCTCAGCTGATGCTGACGCTCGATCGCTTTCCTAGGCTGCGCCCGCGCGTGCTGCGCACGTTTGCCGCGAAGCCAGTGATTTTCGAGCGCCTGTTGGCGGTGCATGTCGGCGCTTAGGATCGTCGCACTTGTTTTGCTTTGGCTGCCTGCGGCGAGTTCCATGTCATTGGATCTCGATCCCGCGAAGACCGAGGTCCAATTCACTCTGCATGACGTCCTGCACACCGTCCACGGAACATTCAGGCTCAACAAGGGATCCATTCATTGGGATCCGGACTCCGGTAAGGCTTCAGGCGAAATTGTTGTTGACGTGACCAGCGGGGCGAGCGGCAGTGACGCGCGGGATCGCCGCATGCACAAGGATATTCTCGAGAGCCAGCGTTTTCCCGAGGCCACGTTCACGCCCGATCGCGTGGATGGGAACACAGATATCCACGGCGTCTTCAGAATTCTTGGCGCCGATCACGAGCTGACGCTCCATTTTCAGGTGGAGCGCACCGGCGATCATTACACCGCATCAACACACTTCGTGATTCCCTACGTGCAGTGGGGCATGAAGGACCCGAGCAACTTTCTGCTGAAAGTGGACAAAACCGTCGAGATGGATATCAAGACAACCGCTGATGCACATCCCTGAGGCTTTGTCTAAAAGAGACGAAGTGTTCATGCAAGAAGCGCTCGCGCTCGCGCGTCAGGCCGAGGCGAGCGGCGAAGTGCCCGTGGGCGCGGTGGTGGTTGTCGATGACGCGATCATCGGGCGCGGTTTCAATTCACCGATCGCAAAGTCGGATCCAACCGCGCATGCCGAGATCCTCGCCCTGCGCGAAGCAGGCGTGCATGCCCACAACTATCGATTGGAACGAGCCACGCTATACGCTACGCTAGAGCCTTGCGTGATGTGCGCGGGAGCGCTGGTGGCCGCCCGGATCGAACGTCTGGTGTTTGGCGCACGCGATCTGCGCTTCGGCGGAGTGCGTAGCAAATTCCGCATCGCCGATTCCGAGCTACTGAACCATCGGGTCGAAATCGTGGAAGGCGTGCTCGCGGCCGAGTGTGTGGAGTTGATGAAGAAGTTCTTCGAAGAGCGGAGGTAGTGGATGGACATTTCAGGCAAAGTCGCGGTGGTAACGGGCGGAGCGTCCGGCTTGGGCGAAGCCACGGCGAAGATGATCGTGGAGGAAGGCGGGCACGTCGTCATTATCGACTTGAACGACGATGCCGGCGAAGCACTCGCGAAGGAGTTGGGCAAACACGCACGCTTCGTTCACGCCGACGTGAGCGATCCTGCCGAAGCGCAGGCCGCGGTTGAGACTGCCATGGACGCGTTCGGCGCGCTGCACATCTCCATTCAGTGCGCGGGTATCGCAGATGCCCAGCGCGTGATAGGCAAAACCGGTCCGGCGGATCTTGCGCGATTTTCGAAAACTATCCGCGTCAACTTGATCGGCACGTTCAATGTCGCGCGGTTGGCCGCTTGGCTGATGGCGCCCAATGCGCCCAATGAGGAAGGCGAGCGAGGCGTGATCATCAACACAGCGTCGGTGGCGGCGTTCGATGGTCAGATCGGACAAGCGGCTTACTCGGCATCGAAGGGGGGCATTGCGGCGATGACGCTGCCGCTGGCGCGCGATCTTTCAAGCGTCGGAATTCGCGTGATGGCGATTGCACCAGGCATCTTCGATACGCCCATGCTGGCGGGCATGCCCGACGAAGTGCGCGCGTCACTGGGCGCAATGGTTCCGTTTCCAAAACGTCTGGGGCGGCCGTCCGAGTACGCGCAACTGGCGCGCGACATCATCGAAAATCCGATGCTCAATGGCGAAGTGATCCGCTTGGACGGCGCGATTCGCATGGCGCCGAAGTAATGGCCACGGCTCGCCGCCTACTTCATCCAAACTGTCTTGATGTTGCAGAATTCGCGGATGCCGAACTCGCTCAACTCGCGACCGTAGCCGGAATTCTTCACGCCGCCGAACGGCAGCCGCGGATCGGAAGCCACCATGCCGTTCACGAACACGGCGCCGGCTTCGATCTCGCCGACGAAACGCGCTGTCTCGGCGCTGTCGTTGGTCCAGACGCTGGACGCCAGGCCGAAATCGGAATCGTTGGCCACCTCGATCGCTTCGTCAATGCCGTCCACGCGGAACAGCATCGCGACCGGGCCGAAAATCTCTTCGTAATACACGGGACAGGTCTTGGGAACGCCGGCCAGCACGGTCGGCTCGTAGAAATTGCCGGGACCGCTCGCGCGTTTGCCGCCTGCTAACAGCCGCCCGCCGCCCGCTACCGCCCGCTTCACCTGATCGTCCAGTTCGCCGACGATCTGCGCCGTCGCGAGAGGCCCGACGTCCGTGGTGGCAGCCATCGGATCGCCGACTTTCAGCGCCTTCATGCCTTCCACATAGCGCCGCTCGAATTCGTTGTAGATGGAATCGTGCACGATGAACCGCTTGGCCGCGATGCAGGATTGTCCATTGTTGATGCAGCGCGCCTTCACGGCGGTCGCAACGGCCTCGTCCAGGTTGGCGCTGGGCATCACGATGAACGGATCGCTGCCGCCGAGTTCGAGCACCGTTCGCTTGATCTGCTTGCCGCATTGGCTGGCCACTTGGCGTCCGGCGGGTTCGCTGCCAGTGAGCGTGGCTGCGGCTACTCGCGGATCGTCGATCACGCGCGCTACTTGCGACGATTCGATCAGCAGCGTAATAAATTCGCCGTTCGAAAAACCCGCGCGGCACAGGATCTCTTCGATCGCGAGCGCCGATTGCGGAACGTTAGAGGCATGCTTCAGGAGTCCACCGTTGCCCGCCATCAATGCCGGGGCGGCGAAGCGGAACACCTGCCAGAACGGAAAATTCCACGGCATCACCGCGAGAACTACTCCGAGCGGCTGGTACGCAATGAAGCTCTTGCCCGCGTTGGTGGTGACCGCTTCGTCGGCCAGAAACTTCTCGGCGTTGTCGGCGTAATAGCGGCAAGCCCACGCGCATTTCAAGGCTTCGTCGCCCGCCGACTTCAGTGTCTTGCCCATCTCGAGCGTCATTAGCTTCGCCCAGCGATCTTTCTCGGATTCGAGAATTTCCGCGGCCTTCCGCATTTTGACGGCGCGATCGGCGAACGAGGTGCGGCGATGCGCACGAAACGCCTCATGGGCCTTTTGGATCTTGGCGTCCACTTCCGCGCTGGTATGCGGATCGAAAACGCGGATCAATTCGCCAGTGGCGGGGTTGGTGGTTGCGATTGCCATACACATTGGTTTTGACACCATTGGAGGAAAAAATCAACACTGGGGTCATGAAGAGACTCGGATTGGTACTGCTGGTAACCGCCGCGGTTTGGGCGCAGACCGACATTTCGGGCGAACGCATGCGCGCGCACGTGAAGTTTTTGGCGAGCGATTTGTTGGAGGGCCGCGGCGTGGGAACGCGCGGGGGCGAGTTGGCAACTGCGTACATCGCGTCGCAATTCGCTGTGGTTGGCGCGAGGCCGGCCGGCGAAAATGGGACATATTTCCAGCGCGTTCCGATGGTGGGCGTGACCACTTCGCCCCGCGCGACCCTTGCGGCTGTTGGCGCAAACCAGGCCGCCTCCTTCAAATGGCTGGACGATTTCGTTGGCGTCAGCGAGCTGCAGCAGCCCGAAGATCAGTTCGACGCCGAAGCAGTTTTCGTCGGACACGGCATCGTCGCGCCCGAGTTTCATTGGGACGATTTCAAGGGCGTCGACGTGAAGGGCAAAGTCCTGGTGCTGTTCACTAATGAACCGCCGTCCGACGATCCGAAATTTTTCGGCGGTCGCGCGCTCACCTACTACGGCCGCTGGACGTACAAATATGAAGAGGCCGCTCGCATGGGCGCCAAGGGCGTGATCATCATCCACACCACGCCGACGGCGGGCTACAGCTACGACGTTGTCCGCAGTTCCTGGGGCAAGGAAGATCCGCAGTTGAAGCTGCCGCAAGGTCAGGCGGCGCTCGCGTTCGCGGGTTGGGTGAGCGGGGAGGCCGGCGCGAAATTGCTCGGCCTCGCTGGAAAGACCGTGGATGAGATGCTGGCCGCCGCCAACTCGCGCGACTTCAAACCTGTCCCGCTCGGCATCCACATTCGCGCGAACATCCCCACCGAGATCCGCCAGATTCAATCCAACAACGTGATCGCGAAGGTGGAGGGCAGCGACCCGCGGCTCAAATCCGAGGCCGTGATCTTTACCGCGCATTGGGACCATTTGGGAATCGGTCCGGCGGTGAATGGCGATTCCATTTACAACGGCGCGGTGGACAACGCCACGGGCTGCGCGATTATCATCGAAATGGCACGGGCGTGGGCCGCGCTGGAGCACAAGCCCAAACGCTCGGCAATCTTCATGGCAGTGACGGCGGAGGAAGCCGGGCTGCGCGGGACCGAATATTACGCCGCGCATCCGGTGGTTCCGCTCGCGAAAACGGCGCTCGATCTGAATTTCGACGCGTTTTATCCGTTCGGACGAACCAAGGACGTTTCGGTCACGGGCGCCGAACGAACCACCGTTTGGCCGATCGTTGAAGAAGCCGCGCATCGCATGGAACTCACTATCAAACCGGACGCGCAGCCCGAGCAGGGGCACTTCTACCGGTCCGACCATTTTTCGCTCGCGCACGCTGGAGTGCCGGCGTTTTCTATCGACCCGGGGACGGAATATTACGGCAAGCCCGCCGGCTATGGCGAGAAGATTTTCGAAGAGTACAACGACAAGCACTATCATCAGCCGTCCGACGAGTATCACGACGATTGGGATTTCGCGGGGATGGAGGAGGCGGCGAAGTTCGGCTTCCTGATCGGGATGACGGTGGCGAATGATCCGCAGTTGCCGACGTGGCATGCGGGCGACGAGTTCCTGCCTGCGCGGCTGGCGGAGCCGAAATAATCTAGGGTTCAACGCGGGCGGTCTCGATGTAATCGAGCTTCGGGAATTGGCTCTGCAAATACGCGTTGCCGTGGAGCTGGATCTGGTCTTGATCCGGCGTCTGACCGTAGCCCGCATAGAGCCCGTCCACCACGTTCATCCCGCTGACCACTTCTCCGAAGGGCGAGAAGCCGCGCGTGTCGAGCTGCGGATTGTCCTTGAGATTGATGAATAGCTGGGTGGTGCGCGTGTTCGGACCGCCAGTCGCGTACGCGATGGTCCCGCGCCGATTCGTCTCGCGCACCGGATCGTCCGTGATGTTGTTGTTGCGCCATTTCAACTGCACCTGGGGATCGCCCTGGATGCCCCACTGCACGACGAAATTGGGCACGTAGCGAAAGAAGCGGTTCTGATCGTAGAAGTGTTTCTCGATCAGGTCATAGAATCGATCCACTCCCTTGGGCGCCCAATCGCGATGAACTTCGATGGTGAACGGACCTTTGGACGTCGTGAACGCCACGCGAAATGTTGACGGAGCTTGCGGCGCGCGGGAGCATGCGGCCAGGAATACGAGGAAGACGAGGAATACGCGGGGCTTCATTTTGCGTCGCGCCAGTTTTCGCCGATGCCCACGTCCACGATCAGCGGCACGTCCAGCTTACGTACGTTCTCCATTTCGCGCTTCACCATTTTAGAAACGCTCTCGGCTTCCCCCGGCGGAGCCTCAAACACCAATTCGTCGTGCACCTGCAGCAGCATCCTGGTTTCCAACTTCTCACGCAACAAAATTTCGTCGATGCGGATCATCGCGAGCTTGATCAAGTCCGCCGCGGTGCCTTGCAGAGGTGTATTCACGGCCGTGCGCTCAGCAAACGATCGCGCATTCGGATTGCGGCTGTGCATGTCCGGGATCGGGCGTTTGCGGCCGAACAGCGTTGGTGCGAAGCCGCTTTCGCGCACTTCCGCGATGGTCTTTTGGATGAATTTCTTCACGCCCGCGTGCAGCTCGAAATAAGTCTGGATGTACAGCTCCGCTTCCTTGCGGTCGATGCCGAGCGATTGCGCCAAGCCAAACGGCGTCTGCCCGTACACGATTCCGAAGTTCACCGCCTTGGCGTTGCGCCGCATCTCTGAAGTCACCATCAGCGGCGGCACGCGAAACACTTCAGCAGCAGTTCGCGTGTGAATATCCTCGCCGCGGCTGAACGCATCCACCAAAACCGGATCGTGCGACATGTGGGCGAGCAACCGCAGCTCGATCTGCGAATAATCGGCTACCACCAGCTTCCAGCCTTCGCGCGGAACGAATGCCGCTCGTATCTCGCGGCCCAGCGCCGTGCGGATCGGAATATTCTGCAAATTCGGATTCGACGATGACAGCCGTCCTGTGGCCGCGCCAGTTTGATTGAACGTGGTGTGGACGCGGCCGGTTTTCGGATCGATCAAATCGGGCAGCGCGTCGATGTAAGTGCCCTTGAGCTTCGTAAGCTGCCGATAGTCGAGCACCTTGCGGGCGATTTCGTGCTCGGCCGCGAGACCTTCCAATACATCGGCGGCAGTCGATATGCTCTTGCCCTTGCCGTATTTCACCGGCGCCGGCAAATTGAGCTCTTCAAAAAGAACCTTGCCGAGCTGCACCGGCGAATTTATGTTGAACGGCTTTCCCGCTAGTTCGTAGATTTCCGCCGATAACCGCTGAATATCGGTGTCGAGTTGCCCGGACAAAACACGAAGCTGCGCCGGGTCGACGCGGATGCCAAGCTGCTCCATCCGGGCCAGCACACCTGCCAGCGGAAGATCGATAGTCTCATAAATTTCGCGAAAACCCTGCGCATCGATCTTCGGCGCCAGGCGTTCGGCCAGCGTGACCGCCAAATCGGCATGCTGTTCTGCTGCCGCGCCCAGTTTGCGATCGAGATAGCGCTCAGCAAGCACCGGCGCCGTACAACCAGCCGGATCGGCACAGAGCAGAAACGCATAGAGCATCACGTCATGCTTGAATCCTCGCGCCTCAACGCCGCGCTTGGCTAGTTCCAGCGTCACAGCCTTGATGTCATGCGCGATCTTCGGCCGCGCGGAAGCTTCGAGCACCGGCTTGACGGTGTCAATGAAATCGATGGACAGCGCGCGCGCGACCCCCGGCTGATACGAGACGCCGATCATCGTCAGCGGCAGCCCGCCGTCCATGGTCGATTCAATCGCAAACGCGATCGGTTTCGCGGGATCGAGCTGCGCCAGACTAGCGCCGTATTCGGCCGCCTCTTCGCGTGTGAGCAGGCTGGCATAATCGCGCGTATGGGCATCCTCTGTAGGCCCGACTTCTTTCAGCAGGCTGTAAAACTCCAGCTCCTTGTAGACCTTCTTGAGCTCGGCGATGTCGGGCTCCTGCGCGGCGAGGTTCGCCATCTCAAACTCAATGGGCACGGTGGTATCGATGGTCGCGAGACGCTTACTCAACAAAATCTGCTCGCGATTGTTCTGTAAACTCTCGCGATACATCTTGCGCTCCACTTCCGCCGCGTGATCGAGCGCGCCCTCCACGGACCCGAAGCGCACGATCAAATCGCGCGCGCCTTTGTCGCCGATGCCGGGAGCGCCGGGGATGTTGTCGATGGAATCACCCTTCAGTGCCAGTAGATCGGCCACCTGCCCCGGCTTCACGCCCATGAATTCCTCGGTCGCGGCCGGATCGTACCAGACGTCTTCCTTCACCGGATTGAACATATGCACGCGCTCGTCCACCAGCTGCAGCATGTCCTTGTCGGAAGACACGATCACCACGTCGAACCTTTCGCTCGCCCGCCGGGCCATCGCGCCGATCACGTCATCCGCCTCGAAACCCGGGTACTGCAAAACTGGAACGCGCATCGCTTCGAGCAATCGGCGAATATATGGAATCTGCTCGCCCAGGTCCGGCGGCATCTCGGTGCGATTGGCCTTGTACTCGGCGTACTGTTCTTCGCGGAACGTTTTGCCCGATTCGAAAATCGCCGCGATGTATTCTGGTTCATAGGCGGCGCGCAACTTCCGCACCATGTTATGGAAGATAAGCACGGCTTCCGTGGGAATCCCGGTGGTGGTCCGCATGGGCGGCGCTCCGCTGCGCGCGCGGGCGTGATAGGCGCGGAAGATAAACCCGTAGCTATCGATCAGAAATAGCCGGGGACGATGCTTGGCGCCCTTGGGGGCGGTGGCAGGAGGCATCCAGAATCAGGATAACGCCAATTCCATAGCACCTCGGGATTGAGTTTCTGGACCCGGCTCGATATGCTAGATGAGTATCCATGCGTCGTTTCGCGCCACTGATTTTGTTGGGGTTCGTCGCGATCGTGTGGGGCGTCGGATATACCTATTACGCGCGCCTGAAACAACAGGCCGCCAGTGCGCCCGCCAAACCCAAGAAGCTTGCGCCTGGACTTTCGGCGAGCCTCCACGATTGGACCTACAGCCACACCTCCAGCCAAAAGACTGTGATCACACTGCGCGCCGAGGACTTTCAAGAATTAGACGGCAAGGACGAGCTCGCGGGCGTGACACTCGATGTTTTTAACAAAGACGGGCAGAAATTCAATCACGTGACGAGCGCCAAGGCTGAATTCGATGCGGGCACAGGGATGCTGTATTCCGATGGCGAGGTGACAATCACGTTGAACGTTCCGGTTGGTCAAGAACCGAGCGGCAAGCTGATGTCGATCCAGTCTTCGGGCGTTCATGTGGAGAGCAAGACGGGGAAAGCGAACACGGATCGCCTGGTGACTTTCAAGTTTGATCGGGGCGACGGCCAGGCGATGGGCGCCGATTACGATCCCACCACGGGCGAGCTGAATCTGCACAGCCAAGCGTCCATGACTTGGCGCGGGACCGATCCTGGTACGATCCCAATGAAGATTGAAACCGATCAGCTCAATTACAAAGAGAAAGACGGGAAGGTGTTTCTATCGCCCTGGTCGAAGCTGACGCGCGAGACGCTCACGATGAACGCCGGCCCCGCCATTGTCACGGTGGACCATCGCGGGTTGATCCAGCTGGTGGAAACTACGCAGGCCAAGGGCACGGACCGGCGCCCGGGGCGCAATCTGGACTACGCCGCAAACCAGCTCCGGCTGGAGTTCAACGACAATAACCAGATCAAAAGGATCACTGGCGTGGACCAGGCGCACGTAGTTTCGACAGGCGAAACTTCGTTGACCACCATCACCGCCGATCGCGTGCTGATGGATTTCGACACCACAAGTTCCGACAGCATTCTCCAGGCGGCGGTGGCGCAGGGACACAGCGAGATGGAATCGAAGCCGGTGATCAAGCCGGGCGTGGATCCATCGGAAACGCGCGTACTGAAGAGCGACACGATTTGGACCAAGATGCGGGCGGGCGGCCAGGAGATCGAGTCGGTGGAGACCTCGGGTCCTGGGGCGCTGGAGTTTATTCCCAACCGGCCCGAGCAGCCGCATCGCTGGATGAACGGCGATCGCATCTGGATTGCGTACGGGCCGAAGAACACGATTGACACCTTTCGTTCGGTGGCCGTTACTACGCGCACCGAGAAGCCGAAGGAGAAAGATGCGAAGACGGCGCCCGCGCCGGAACTAACCTGGAGCAAGAACCTGCTGGCGAAGTTCAAACCGAACTCGTCGCAGCTGGCGAATCTGGATCAATCGGGCGATTTCCGGTATGAGGCCGGGGATCGTCACGCCAACGCGGAACGCGCGTTGCTGGATCAATCGAGCAATATTATTACCTTGGTCGGCGGAGCGCACATGTCGGATTCCACTGGCACCGCGGATGCCGACAAGATCGTGATGAATCAAACGTCGGGGGATTTTACGGCGGAAGGCAACGTAACTTCAACGCGCATGCCCGATAAAAAGAAAGACGACGATTCCGGGGGCGGGATGCTGTCCGAAGACGAGCCGCTGCACGCGCGGGCGAAGAAAATGATATCGAAGGACAACCATTTGCTGATCCGCTATGAAGGCGATGCGGTGGTGTGGCAGGGAGGGGACCGGCTGGAGGGCGAAACTGTGGAGATCGATCGCGACAACAACTTGGTCAAGGCCCACGGGCATGTTCTCAGCCAATTGCTGGATAAGACCAAGGACGAGGGCACGGACAAGGACGGTAATGCCAAGAACAGCAAGCCTGCCGCGCCGCCAAAAAACGCAACCAAACCGGCCTTGCGCGTGTTTACCATCGTGAGGGCGCCGGATTTGGAATATAACGACGACACGCGGCTGGCGCACTATAGCGGCGGAGCCACGCTGGAACGCCCCGATATGACGGTGAAGGCGGCGGATATTCACGCCTATTTGCGCAGCGATAGCGATGATTCGTCGCTCGATCACGCGCTCGCGGACGGCAAAGTGGAGGTCCACCAGAAGGCTCCGGATCGCACGCGCGACGCGACCTCGGATCACGCCGAATACTATGTGGACGAAGACAAAGTTATCCTAGAGGGAGGGCAGCCGCGGTTCGTCGATAGCACGCGCGGAACCACCCGAGGTGAAAAGTTGACTTGGTACTCGAACGATGACCGGCTCCTGGTGAATGGCGTGCCGCAAGACCAGGTGAAGAGCGTGTTGCATCGCAAGGCCAAGCCCAACCAGTAAGCTCCCGATGCGTACTCTGCAGACTGCCGAAATCTCGAAGAGCTACCGCGGCCGGAAGGTCGTCGACAACGTGTCGCTGTGGGTGAAGCAGGGCGAAGTGGTGGGACTGCTGGGTCCCAATGGCGCGGGCAAAACGACGTCGTTCTACGTGATTGTGGGGTTGATCAGCCCGGATTCGGGCGGCGTGCTGGTAAGCAACGGCGACGGCTCAGAAGACATCACGCGGATGCCGATGTACCAGCGCGCGCGACGCGGCATCAGCTATCTGCCGCAGGAGGCTTCGGTTTTTCGCAAGCTCACTGTGGAAGAAAACCTGATGGCCATTCTGCAAACGCTTCGCATGAGCGGGCGGGAGCGGCGCGAGCGAATGAACCGGCTGATCGAACAGTTGGGGCTCGAGACCGTGCGCCACAACAAGGGCTACGCGCTTTCGGGCGGCGAGCGGCGGCGCGTGGAGATCGCGCGGTCACTGGTGATCGAGCCCAGTTTTCTGCTGCTGGACGAGCCTTTTTCGGGCATCGATCCCATCCAGGTTCTGGAGCTGCAGCGGATTATTTTCGACCTGAAGAACCTAGGCATCGGCATCCTGATGACGGATCATAACGTCCGAGAGACTTTGGCCGTTACCGATCGCGCCTACATCATCAACAACGGGAAAATCTTTCGCGCGGGAACGCCGGACGCCCTGGGCCGCGATCCTGAAGTGCGCCGCGTGTATCTCGGCGAGAATTTCAATCTCGGCGCGGCCTAATGGATCTCGAAAAGATTCTACTCCGGAAAGTCGGCGAGGCTGTCGGCCGGTTTAAGATGATCCGCGATGGCGACCGCGTTGCCGTGGCGCTCTCGGGCGGCAAGGATTCTCTCACGCTGCTGGAAGCAATGATGCTGCTAGCCAAGCGTGCGCCAATCCAGTTCTCGGTTTGCGCCTTCACCGTGGAGCAGGGCAAGTTTCTGCGGCCCATTGAGCCATTGGGTGAATACCTGAAATCTCGCGGCGTGGACTGGACCTATCACACCGACAATCCGTCGCTGCGATTGCTCGAAGAGCAGCCCGACCATGGATGCGACCTCTGCAGCCGCTTCCGGCGCCGGGCCGTTTATCAGATCGCCCGCGGCCTGGGTGCGAATGTGATCGCTTTCGGCCACACGGCGGATGATTTTTGCGAGTCGTTCCTGCGCAACGCCATGTTCACGGGCCGCGTAAGCTCGCTGCCGCCCATCACCTATTCCCGCCAGAAGGATTTCCGGCTGATCCGTCCGCTGGTTTTCGTCACCGAGGACATTACCAGGCAGTACGCCGAATCGTTGGGCGCGCCCATCACTCCGTGCGGCTGTTCGCTCCGGACCGGCACGGTGCGCAAGTCGATCCGCAGCCTGTTTAGCGAAATCGAGAAGGACTACCCGCACCTGAAGGAGACGCTGCTTTCGGCGATGGGGAACTTGGAGCCGGAGCGGCTGTTGGACACACGCTATCTTGATCTCGACCGCAGCCAGGGCGCCGGTGTTCCTGAGTTGCTTCCCGTTTTGGAAGATTAGCTGTCACTGCGCGCCCCGCGACAACAACATCACCTTCGCCGTACGGAACATGATGACGGCATCGAGCGCCGGCGCGAGATTCTTGATGTAGTACAAATCGTATTCCAGCTTCACGATAGTGTCCTCGATGGTGTCTCCGTATTTGTGATTAATCTGCGCCCATCCGGTAATGCCCGGCTTGATGCAGTGGCGATGCCGGTAATAGGGGATACGTTTCTCGAGTTCGGAGACAAACTCGGGGCGCTCGGGACGTGGGCCGACGATCGACATTTCGCCCCGCAGAACGTTGAACAATTGTGGCAGTTCGTCCAGGCGCAAACGGCGCAGCCAACGGCCCACGGGCGTGATGCGGGGGTCGTCGCGCTTGGCCCATACCGCTCCGCTGTGCGCTTCTGCGTCCGTCACCATGGAGCGGAATTTGTAGAGCGTGAACACGCGGTCGTTCTTTCCCACACGCTGCTGGCGGAACAGCGCCGGGCCGGGCGAAGTCAGCTTGATCAGGACGGCCACGCAGAGCATCATGGGTGCGGCGATCAGGGTCGCGATCGCGGCGCCGGTCATCGAATAGATCGACTGCAGAGCTACCCTTCTGGGATTCGGGCCCAACTCGGTGGACGAAAAAATCAACTGCGAGGGACGAAGCACGCGCGTGGAGATCCGTTCGAACGCCGCTTCATAGGTGCTGAAAACATCCTCAATGCGGATGCCCGAGAGCCGCATCTCAAGCAACCGAGCCACCGGCAGGTTGGAACGCCGTTCGGTGAGCGCCACAACGATGCGGTCGGGACGGAGTCCGTCCACTGCTTCACAAAGATCGGAGAGGCCGCCGAGACGCGGGCCTCCACATGCCGAGCAGGAATCGTCCAGGAATCCGAGAGGCGTGAGCCCTTTCTCGGGATGTTTCTCGAGTTGCGCAACGATCTCCTGCACGATCGGCGAATTTCCGAGGAAGATCACGCGCTCCGACGGCATCACCTTGAGGAGCACGCCGACGAAGTGGATGCGCCAGATCAGAAGAACCACGATTGTGAGCGTGCTTCCCGCGATCATCGGACGTGCGGGCAGCACCCATTGCGGCAGTTTCAGATAACTCAGGAGCGCTTCGGCCAGAAACGCCGCACCAGCCACCACGATGGAGTATTGAATGAGATCTCTCGGCCGGACCCGAAAATTGCTGTAAAGATCGTGGAAGTAGATTCCGCCTATCAGGCAGAACGTCACGACAAAAATGCGCAACCATCCGTTGTCGTCGACGAGAAACACCTGCGCGTCGAGACGCACGAACGCAAACGTCGCGGCGACGTAGCACAGATAGATCAGAAGGAATTCCGAGGCCAGCAGTGCGGCGACGCGGCCCGGAATTATGCGTCGAAACACGAAGATAAGGAGCGTCTAGTTCACAGCCCGTAGCACCGCCCGCCCGGACGGACCCGATCGCGCCGAAGTTACGCGAAAAGATCCGTTCAACAAGCCGAGCAATGGAAGGCCGCTGGCTTGAATTTGCTCCATCGCTTGGCCAGCTTGTTTTTGGACTAGCACCAGGTGGTCCGCCCACGCGAGAATCTGCTCCAGGCTACCGGTGAGCAGCCGTCCGATATGCGGAATGGTCTCGACGATGAAACTGCGATTCGATCCATAGATGGCGTCCAGCCGAATGCGCGGGTCGAAGACCTTCACATCGCGGCCCTTGCCGATCAATTGTTCGAGCAGCATGACAGCGGGGCTTTCGCGCAGGTCGTCGGTGTCTTCCTTGAATGCGAGCCCGATGACGCCGATACGTTGCGCGGGGAGATCGAGGACCGCATCGATCGCTCGCTTGAGGTGCCGCTCGTTGCTCGGCATCGCGGCTTCCAGCAGCGGCAAACTTAAGTCCAGGCGGGCGGCGCGATACACCAGCGCGCGGAGGTCCTTCGGCAAGCAAGAGCCGCCGAACGCGAAACCGGGCTTGAGATAGGCCGCGGAAATGTTGAGCTTCACGTCATCGCAGAGCGTGGCCATCACTTCATGGCCGTCCACGCCCACTTGCTCGCACAGGGCGCCGATTTCGTTAGCGAACGAAATTTTCACCGCGTGGAAGGAGTTGGAAGCGTACTTGATCATCTCTGCCGTCCGCAGAGACACCAAACTGGCTTTCACTCCGAGCGGCCGGTATAAATCAGCCACGCGCTCGATCGTCGCGCGGTCCGCGCCGCCGATCACCAAGAGCGACGGCTCAAAGAAATCCCGTACCGCCGATCCCTCGCGCAGAAATTCCGGATGAGATACAACGCTTACCTCCGCTCCAGCGGCGAAAGCCGGCTCCACCACTTCCTCGCAGGTGCCTGGAAAAACGGTGCTCCGGATCCCGACAATCAAGGGTTTTGTACGGCCGCCAACCTGCGCGGCAATCTCGCCGACAGCGCGGCGCAATTGATGCAGACCTAAATTACCGTTCTTCTCCGACGGCGTTCCAACGCAAACCAACACGATGCCGGCATCCCCAATCGCATCGGCCGACGTGGAAGCTGACAGCCTCCCCGCGGCGGTGTTTTCTCGAACCAGTTCTTCCAGCCCCGGTTCATAAAAGGGCGCACGACCGTTGCGAATTTCACTAACCTTGTGTTCGTCACGGTCGACCCCAAAAACGCGATGTCCCAGGCTCGCTAAGCAGGCAGCCGTCACGCACCCGACGTAACCAAGACCGAGTACGGCAATGTGAGTTGGATTCTCGGTTTTCAACGATAAATCCTCAGCCTCAGTATGGCACCGCGTGAAGAGCGCCGGCGTGCGGAATCGTGCGCCCGCCAACGGCACGGGTTACAGTAGAAGCAAAACAATGCAGTCCACCGCAGCCTCCGCAGCACAGTCTCTGGAAGAGAAGATCAAAAGCCGCACCGCTCGCGTCGGCATCGTTGGTCTGGGATATGTCGGCTTGCCGCTGGCGATGGAGTTCGCCAGGGCGGGATTTCCGGTTACCGGAATCGATATCGAGCAGTCGAAGGTCGCGCGGTTGAATCGCGGCGATTCCTACGTGCAGGATGTTGGGTCGGATGTTTTGAGGCCGTTGGTGGACGCCCGAAAGTTTCACGCGACTACGGATTTCTCGGTGATCTCGGAACTCGACACCATCAATATCGCCGTCCCAACGCCGCTACGCAAGACCAAGGATCCGGACATGAGCTACATCGTGTCCGCGTGCCAGGCCATTGCGAAGTATTTCGGTCCGGCTAAGTTAGTGATACTGGAATCGACCACTTACCCCGGCACAACGAACGAGTTAGTGCTTCCGATGCTCGAGCGTCCCGGTTTAAAGGTGGGGGAACAATTTTTTTTGTGTTTCTCGCCGGAGCGCGTGGACCCCGGAAATCCGCAGTTTCAGACCGCTAACATTCCCAAAGTGGTGGGCGGCATCACGCCGGCGTGCACTCAGTTGGGCGCTTTGTTTTACTCCCAGGCGCTCGAGAACGTTGTGCCGGTGAGTTCGACGAGCGTGGCGGAGATGGTGAAGCTGCTCGAGAATACGTTCCGCATGATCAACATCGGACTGGTCAACGAAATGGCGTTGATGTGCGATCGCATGGGCATCAATGTTTGGGAAGTAATTGACGCCGCAGCCACCAAACCATTCGGCTTCATGCCATTCTATCCGGGCCCAGGGTTGGGTGGCCATTGCATCCCCATCGATCCGTTTTACCTCTCCTGGAAGACCAAGCAAGCGGGCATCGAGGCGCGTTTTATCGAGCTCGCCGGATATATCAACGGCCAGATGCCGCACGTCGTGGTGGATAAAATTCAGAACGCGCTGAACGATTATTCCAAGCCGCTGCGTGGCTCGCACGTGCATATCCTGGGCGTGGCTTACAAGCGCAACATCGACGACGTGCGCGAATCCCCTGCCCTGGATATTATTCTGCTGCTCGAGCGGCGAGGCGCGCGCATTACTTATAGCGATCCCTACGTTCCGCAATTGCAGCTGGACGATCACCAGTTAACTGCGCAGGACGCGCTGACAATATCCGGAGAAGCCGACTGCGTGGTTATCGTGACCGATCACGCGAGCTTCGATTACTCGGCGATCCTCGATCGCGCCAGGCTGGTGGTTGATACTCGCAATGCGCTCAAGAATCATCCATCACCCAAGGTAGTGCGGCTGTAAACCGCTTGCTCACGCGCCACCCGTCTGGCTTTCTTCGAGCCGATGTTCTCCAGTGCACGGCTTCCGGTCGTCTCCGAGTGTGCTGCTGGCGCGCGGCTCGGTAATGCTGCGTTACAGAGCCGCGACCGTAAGAGAGCCGGTCGGCGTGGTAGCATCTGGGGATGGAGGAGCCGGCTTGCTCGATTTCCTGAAGTCGCCCGTGGCTGCGATCCAGGATTTTTACGTGCTCTCCGGCCGGGCGCTCCTCAACCTTTTTCGCGGACCGCATTACGTCGACGACATCGCGCTTCAAATGGACGCGATCGGCGTCGGCAGCCTCCCGATTGTCATCCTGACCGGTTTCTTTAGCGGCGTCGTCATTACGATGCAGATGGCGCGCGCGCTCGAGCAATACGGCGCCACCGGACAAGTGGGCCAGATCGTGGCCATTACTCTGGTCCGCGAACTGGGCCCCGTTCTCACCGCGCTGCTGGTGGCGGGCCGCAACGCGTCCGGAATCGCGAGCGAACTGGGCTCCATGAAGGTAACCGAGCAAATCGACGCCATGCGCGCCCTGGGTACCGATCCGATTCAAAAGCTGGTGACGCCTCGCATGATCGCTACCGCCGTCATGCTGCCGATGCTCGTCATCGTGGCCGATTTTGTCGGGCTCCTGGGCGGCTTCGTCATCGCGTATTTTTCCATCGGCCTTCCCGCTTCCCAATATTGGACCAATGCGTACCAGGCGCTGGAGTATAACGACGTCGTGCAGGGGCTGCTGAAGCCGTTTGTCTTCGCGTTCATCATTTCGTTGGTGGGCTGTTTTTATGGGCTGCGCGCGCTAAGCGC
>CAVYZD010000006.1:0-544645 GCA_963772905.1 Bryobacterales bacterium
ATGCTCTGCCCGAGCACGAAGCCAACATTCACGCGGCGGATTTCTTTTTGAGGCAAGCGGGAGGCGAGGGACAAGCCGTTCCCGAATCAAGATTGCGGCCGGCGCGCGCGGTGATTTCGCTGTGATCCATCCGTTCTCCGGCAGCCCGCGAAAGAATTGGCCGTTAGAGCGCTTTCGGGAACTGGCCTCGAGATTGGCGGTCCCGGTGCGATGGTGCGCTGGACCCGAGGAGATGCTTGAGGATGCGGAGCGATTCGATGATCTCTATGAACTGGCCCGCTGGCTTGGAAGCGCGCGCTTGTATATCGGCAACGATTCCGGAATCACGCATCTTGCGGCGGCGATTGGCGTACCCACTATCGCGATTTTCGTGGCGAGCGATCCCGAGATCTGGGCGCCGCGCGGAGACGGCGTGGAAGTGGTCCGCGCACAAGCTAATCCAGACGTTTACGAAATCGCAAAGAGCTTAATGTCAAAATAACGACGCCGAAAATCGCGAGCGCCAGCATTTGCGGCCACAGGACCGAGACGCCGCTTCCTTTGAGAAACACGCCGCGAACGATTTCCATGAAGTAGCGCACGGGATTCAGATACGTCAGGTATTGCACTGAGTCCGGCATATTGCGGATCGGAAACGCGAAGCCGCTCAGCAGAAAACACGGCTGGAAGAACAGGAACGTGGTCATCATGGCCTGCTGCTGCGTCTGCGAAATGGTGGAGATGAAGATTCCCGCGCCGAGTGACGTCATCAGGAACAGGACTGCGCAGAAAAACAAGAGCAGCGCGCTGCCGCGAAATGGAACGTGAAACATCAGCAGGGCGGCGATGATGACGAGGACGGTGTCGACTAAGCCTACTAAGGCGAACGGCATTGTTTTGCCGAGCATCAGCTCGATAGGGCGGATGGGCGTGACCATCAACTGTTCCATGGTTCCGATTTCTTTTTCGCGAACGATGGCCATGGCAGTGAGCATCAGCGTGATCAGCATGATGATGTTGACGACGATGCCGGGGACGAAGTAGTTGCGGCTGAGCAGATCAGGATTGAACCAGACGCGACTCTGCATTTTGAGCTGCGGCACATGGAAGGAAACGGGGGCGGATACCTGGCGAGCGCTGAGGAGCGCGCGATTTCGTTCCTGCATTACTTGCGATGCAAAGTCAGTGATGATGGAGGACGCGTAGCTGGAGACGATGGACGCGGTGTTGGAATTGGTGCCGTTGATCAGAACTTGCACCGAGGTGTTGCGGCCGCGCGCGAGGTCGCGCTCGAAGCCAGGCAGCACGCGGACTACCAGGTCGGCACGGCTTGCATCGAGGAGTTGTTGGACCTCGCGATCGTTGGCCGGCTCGGCGACAACTTCGAAACGGCCCGAGCCTTGAAAGGCGGCGAGCAGCTCGCGGCTTTGGTAGGAGCGGTCGCCATCCATCCAGGCGAGCGTGGCGTGATCGACGTCGAGGTTCACCGCGAAGCCGAAGACAAACAATTGCACGAGCGGCGGGAGGAAGAGCATGGAGCGCATGCGCGGCTCCCGAAACGCCTGGCGAAATTCTTTGCGGATGATGCAGAGCAATCGTTCGCGCATGATTATGCTACCTTCAAGCGCATTTTGCGGGACGCGCCCCAAAATACCAAGCCGGCGTAAATGGCCAGCATCAAGACTTCGAGCCACAGGATGCGGAATCCGACGCCCTTCAGAAACACGCCGTTCAAGATCGTGACGAAATAGCGTGCAGGCACGAGATAGCTGACCAGTTGGATAATCCTGGGCATATTGTGAATCGAATAAATGAAACCCGAGAGCAGATAGCCGGGCAGAAACGAACTGAGCATTCCCATTTGAAAGGCCATCAACTGCGTACGCGCGGTGGCCGAGAGAAAAATCCCCCAGGAGAGCGCGCCGAATAAGAACAGGCAACTGGTGAACAGCAAGAACCAGGCGTTGCCGCGGAACGGCACTTGAAAGATGAACACGCCGACGATGATGGAAATGGCCATGTCGGCGAGGCCGAGCGCGAAATAGGCGAGCAGTTTGCCGAGCACCAGTTCGCCGGGCCGCACTGGAGTGGAGAGCAATTGTTCCATGGTGCCGTTTTCCCATTCGCGTGCGATGGTCAACGAACTCAGCATCGATGCGATGATCATCATGGTGACGGCGATCAAGCCGGGGACGATGAAGTTCTTGGATTTGAGATCGCTGTTGTACCAGACGCGGATGCGGGGATCGACGGGAACCTTGAGTGGTTGGCCGCCGCGGCGGACTTGAGCATCGGAGCGCAATTGCGCGGAATAGCTTTCGATCACGGCGTCGGCATAACCGAGCGCGATGGATGCGGTGTTGGAATCGCTGCCATCGACGAGTAGTTGGACGTCGGCTTCATCGCCCGCGAGCAAGTGGCGCGAGTAGTATCGCGGGACGACGATGCTCAGCAGGATGGTGCTTTTGTCGATGCCGCGATCGGCGGCGCGGTAGTTGTTAATAGCCTCGCGAAGTTGGAAATAACGCGAGCCTCGAAACTGGTCGATCAATTCCCGGCTTTCGGGCGTGTGGTCCTGATCGTAGACGTAGGTAGGAATGCGATCGACATCAAGCGTGAGCGCGTAACCGAACAGCAGCAGCATCACGAGCGGGAGGGCCAGGGCGAGCGCCAGGCTGCGGACATCGCGGACAATGTGCAGCAGCTCTTTCTTGGTGACGGCCATCAGCCTGCGGAAGCTCATGCGATTTTCCTTTCTTCGTCTTCGATCATGGCGACGAAGACGTCCTCCATGGAAGGCTGGATGGGTTCGAGAATCGGGACCGAGATGCCGGCGCTTTCGAGGACGGATCGCATTTCGGGGACAGCGCGCGCGGCATCGGCGGCGGTGACGTGCAACCCTCCGCCGAAGACGGCGATCTCTGAGAGCCCGGGAATCTTTTCGAGCGTGTTCATGGCGCCCAGGAGGTCCGAGACTTCCAGCTGAAAGAGATTGTGGCTGGAGAGCGAAGTTTTCAGCTCGGCCGGCGTTCCGAGCGCGATTACCTTGCCGCGATACATAAGCGCCAGGCGATGGCAATATTCGGCTTCATCCATGTAATGCGTGCTGACGAAGATGGTGTGGCCGGCCGCGGAGAGCTGGTAGATCAAATCCCAAAAAGTGCGGCGTGCGATGGGATCGACGCCGGAGGTGGGTTCGTCCAAAAACAAAATGGGCGGTTCGTGTAGGATGGCGCATCCGAGTGCCAGGCGCTGTTTCCAGCCGCCGGAGAGCAGGGCGGTGAGGCTACCGCGGCGTTGCGCGATGCCCGCCATGCGGAGGACGTAATCTTTTCGCTCGGCGCGGCGGTCGCGCGGGACGTTGTAGATGCCGCTGAAAAAATCGATGTTCTCTTCCACTGAAAGGTCGTCATAGAGCGAGAAGCGCTGCGACATGTACCCGATGTTGCGTTTGACGGCTTCGGATTCGGTGGCGATGTCGAATCCGCCGACGGTGGCGCTGCCGGAGGTAGGTTTCAGCAGGCCGCAGAGCATGCGGATGGTAGTGGATTTGCCGGCGCCGTTGGGCCCGAGGAAGCCGAAGATTTCGCCGCGGCTGACATCGAGATTGACATGATCGACGGCGACGAAGCTGCCGAAGGTTTTGACGAGGTCGCGAATTTCGACGGCGTTGGACTCAAGCGGCATTTTGGGACTCTCTTACCAAGCCGATGAAGACATCTTCGAGCGACGGAATTATCGGGCGAAAACTGATGACCCGGATGCCTTGCGCGGCGAGGGTGCTTTCGACAGCGTCAGGCGTTTGGCCGAGCGGGAGGAAGAGGTGGAGCTTGGCGCCATAAGGTTCGGCGTCCTTGAGCACGGCGCGGGCGGCGCGCTGATCGGAGGTTTCGATTTCGAAGCAGATCTTTTCGAAGTTGCGTTTCAGCCCCTGCGGCGAGTCGCAGCGGATCATGCGGCCCTGGCTCATCAGGCCGACGCGATTGCAGCGCTCGGCTTCATCGAGGTAGGCGGTGGTGACGAAGACGGTGAGGCCGTCGCGGACCAGTTGATAGAGAATGGCCCAGAAATCGCGGCGCGAAACGGGGTCGACGCCGTTGGTGGGTTCGTCGAGAAACAGAACTTGGGGATGATGCAGCAGCGTACACATGAGCGCCAGCTTTTGTTTCATGCCGCCGGAGAGATTGGCGGCGCGGCGCGTGCGGAAGGGTTCCATGCGGGTCATGCGGAGCAGACGCTGGATCAAGGGTTCGCGCTCGGCTTTCGATAGACCGAACAGGTCGGAGTAAAAATACATGTTCTCGTCGACGGTGAGATCGCCATACAAGCCGAAGCGCTGGGCCATGTAGCCGATTCGATCCTTGACGGCGTCGAGCTCGCGAGCGACGCTGTGGCCGGCCACCCAGGCTTCGCCTTCGGTGGGGTCGAGAAGGCCGCAGAGCAGGCGCAGAGTTGTGGTTTTGCCTGCACCGTCGGGACCGACAAGTCCGAAGATTTCGCCGGGCGCGACTTCGAGGTTGAAATGGTCGACAGCAGTCACGCTGTCGAATTTGCGAGTTAGATTAACGGCGCGAATTATGGAGTCGCTCATTGCAGTTGAATCTCCGCGTCAACAGGCATGTTGGATTTCAGATCGTGGCTGCGGTTGTCGACGTCGATCTTGATGCGATAGACCAGCTTCACGCGCTCCTCGTTAGTCTGGATTTGTTTAGGCGTGAATTCAGCTTCGGATGCAATGAAGGAAATGCGCCCGGGATAGGATTTGCCGGGGAACGAATCGGTTGTCAGCGTTGCGGCTTGGCCGTATTTGACGCGTCCGAGGTCGGTTTCATTGACGTAGGCGCGCAGCCAGGGACGATCGATGTCGCCGATGGTGACGACGGTGGTGCCGGCGGCCAAAACTTCTCCCACCTCGGCTGACTTCACGAGTACGACGCCATCGATGGGCGCGGTAACGACGGTGTCGTTGATCTGCGTGTCGGTGATGGCGACTTGGGCACGGGCGCGGTTGACGTCGGCGCGGTGGGCGAATACATCTTGCTCGCGGCGCTTGAGCTCGAGCCGATTGTTTTCGGCGGATTCGACAGCAGCCTGGGCCCGGACCACATCGGCGCGGGCGGCGTCGATGTCCTCCTTGCGCGGGCCTTCTACAACCAGAGCGAGGCGCTCGTCAGACTGGCGCAGCACGGCGGCGGTACTGTCGAGGCGCATGCGGTATTGATCGTACTGCTGCTTCGAGATGTCGTCGTTCTTGTATAGATCCTGTGCGCGATCCCAATCGGCCTGTGCTTGATCGTGCTGCGCCTTGGCGTCGGCTACGGCGGCGCGGGATTCCTGGATTTCCTGCGGGCGCGATCCGGCGACCAGTGCAGCCAGGCGGGCTTGGGACGCGCGAAGCTCCGCCGTGCGCAAGGCCACGTCGCTTTCGAGCGTGCGGCGCTGCCATTGGACCGAAGTTTCCATTTGGTCGTACTGCGATTGGGAGTTGTGGAGGCTGGCTTCGTCGCGATCACGCTGGCTGTCTACCTGATCGCGATCGATGCGCGCGATGACTTGCCCCTTCTTCACGAAATAGCCTTCGTCCACGTTCAACTGGATCAGCTTGCCGGGAACCTTGAACGAGATGTCGACCTGCGTCAATTCGAGATTGCCGGAGACGCTCAGCGTGTTGGTGTTCTTGGGATGCAGGCGTCCGTAAATGTAAATGCCCGCGACGGCAGCGAGAGCGACGAGGATGAGAGTTGGGAGTATGAATCGTTTCATGAAAGTCCTCACTGGATCATGCTCTGGATCGTGCCGGTGGCGGTGCCGAGGTCGATACGAGCGAGGTTGTAGTTGTAAAGCGCGTTGATGCGGTTATCGCGGGCACGGGCCAAGCGCGTTTGCGCGTCGGTGACTTCGACGCTATTCGAGACGCCGGCCTTATAGCGGCGCTCGGCCTGTGCGACTTCCATTTCGGCGAGCGTCAGGCCTTCTTCGGCGGCTTTCACCTGTGCATCGGACGAGTGCAAGCTATCGATGGCGACCCGCACGTCCAATTCGATTTGATCGTGAAGATCGGCGGTGCGGATGGACTCCTGGCGAAATTGCGAAGCGCTCTCGACGCGGCGGGCGTCGCGGCGTCCACCATCGTAGATGGGAATTTTCACCGTTGCACCGATGCTGCGCGTGGGAAGCGCGCTCCAGATGCTCGCTCCGATGTCGCCATAGTTGGCGAAGGCGCTGACCGACGGCAGGCGTTCAAGCTTGGTGGCGCTGAAGTTGAGGCGGGCGTTCTCTTCGCGGCGCTGCTGGGCGCGCAGCTCGGCGCGATGTTGATTGGCGGTGGCGAGGGCCTGCGAAGCTTCGACGCTGTCCATCGGGATGTAGCTCAGGCGATCGATGAGCTCGACCGGGTTGTCGAGCTTCAGGCCGATTACTTTGAGCAGTTGGAGCCGCGTGCGGTCGACATCGTTTTCGGCGACGAGCAGAGCCTGACGGTCGTTCGCGAGCTGCACTTCGGCGCGCGTGATTTCGATGCCGGTGCCGGTGCCCGCCGCTTTTTGCTGCTGAGCGAGGCGGAGCAACGATTCGGACAACTCGACGTTGGCGCGCTCGGTGTCGAGCGAGGCTTGGGCGCGCAACCCGGTGAGATAGGCGCGGGCCACTTGATCGGTGACTTGGTCGTGCGTGCCTTCGTTGTCGGCCTTGGTTGCTTCGATAGCGACTTTGGAAGCTTGATAACGGCGAATGGCGCTGAAATCGAAGACGGTTTGGTTGACGGAGACGCGCGCGTCGAGTACGCTGAACGGTCCCACGAATGTCCGAATGGAGGGGGCGGGGATAGGGAGCGAACTAAAAACGTTTTGGAAGTTGAAGCCGTAGGCGGCGAGGTCGGCGGTCTCGTTCTGATATTCGACGTAACCTTCGACGTCCGGCAACAGAGCGGCGCGGGATTCGTTGGCGCGCTCGGTGGCTTGCTTCAGGTCCTCTTCGGCGAGTTTGACGCGGGTGCTGCCTTCGGGGGCGAGCGCAAGTTGGACGGCTTGTTTGAGGCTGAGTTGCAGGACTGGCGGCCGGGTTTGCAATTGGGCGAACGCCGGGAAGACAGCGATAACTGCGAGGAAGAATCTAGTGCGCGGCATGGTGAACCTCCACGGAGACGGGCGCGGTGAGGCCCGCCATGGCAAACGCTTTCAGGCGAGCGAGAGTTCCTTCGACGTCGGAAATGTCGCAGCGCCCGCGCGACATCATTTCGAGAATTTTGGACGCGGCCAAGGTGTGAACCATCGCTCCGACGGCGAAGTGGACGCGCCAGGAAAGCTCGTCGAGCGGAATGTCCGGCATGGCGCGTTGGAGGGCCGGGAAGAAGCGCTGCCGCATGGGTTCGAACTGCTGGGTGTAGAGCCGCTCGGCAAATTCGCCGGGCTCGACGTAAATGCGGCCGATCAAAGGAACGAATTCATGGGCGTGGCTGCCAACCATAGCGACGATGGGCCGCAGGAATGCGTCCATGATCCTATCGAGTGGCAAGGGCTCGCCAGCGGCTTCGGACTCATAGGCATCCAAGAGCGCGATGCGCTGCGCGTTGACCGGACCCATGCGGCGTCCGATGACCGCCTGGACGAGCGCTTCCTTGGACTGGAAATGATAGTTGACGGCGGCAAGATTGACCTTGGCCTCTGCGGTGATAGAGCGGAGGGAAGTGGCTTCGAAGCCGTCGTGAGCGAAGAGGCGCTCGGCGGCGTTCAGGATGCGATCCTTCGTGTTCATACGTTTGTTTCAATTATACGTATGAATCAAAGTGTGTCAATGGGACTCGATGGTTTGGACCGCTATCTCGATGAAATTGTTCGACAAAGTGGTGCTGAAAGCGGCTTTTCTGGCAAGGTCGACTGTGCTCCTGCAGGCTGCGTGGACGTCCCGATAGACGGCTCCGGGAATGGCTACGCTCGCGACGCAGGCGGGTGCGAGGGAGACACCGAGGCCGGCGGCGACGAGGCGTACAAGGGTCGGCCACTGCGGCGCATCCTGGACGATGTTGGGGCGGAATCCGTTTTTCTCGCAGCAGGCGACGGTTCGATCAAAGGCCAGCGGACCCATGCGGCGCGCGAAGAGTATGAACGGCTCTGCTGCGAGATCGCGGACCCGGAGCGAACGTCTGCGCGCCAGTGCATGGCCGCGGGGCAAGACGGCGACGTAGCGTTCCTGGAGCACGGTGGTGATGTGGATTCCTTCGGTGGGGTCACCGTCGCGGAGAAATCCGAGATCGATCGTGCCGTTCAGGAGGGCGGCGATTTGCGGGGCGGTGGAGAGCTCGCGCAGGCGAAGCTCGACTTTGGGATAGCGGCGCCGGTAGCGTTCGATGGCGGCGGGAAGCTCGGTGAACATGACGGAGCCGGCGTAGCCGACGGTGAGGGTGCCTTCTTCGCCGCGTCCGAGGCGGCGCACCTGAACGAGGTCGTCTTGAATTTTCTCGAGGGTGCCGCGGGCTCGCTCGGCGAGAAGCTGACCTGCCAGGGTGAGTTTGACGCCGCGGGTGGTGCGATCGAAGAGCCGGTGGCCGAGCAGTTGTTCCAGGCGCTTGATCTGCTGGCTGAGCGGCGGCTGCGCGATGCCCAGGCGCTCGGCGGCTTTGCTGAAGTGCAGGGTCTCGGCGACGGCGAGGAAGTAGCGGAGATGGCGAAGCTCGATGTCGTCATTCATACAAACATCATATAGATAAGCATGTTTCAGATATTGGACATCGGAATCGCGGGTTCGTAAGGTGGAGTGAGAAAGGACCTTTTATGGCGCCAGCCACCGAAGCGATCATCCGTGAATTCAGGCCAGGGGACGAAGCGGCTTTTCGAAGGCTCAATGTGGAATGGATTGTGCGCTATTTCGGCGCGCTGGAGCGCAAGGACGAAGCAGTGTTAGCGGATCCGCAAACCAGCATTCTGGATGGCGGCGGCAGAATCTTTTTTGCTGTTCGAGACGGCCAAGCGATTGGCTGCTGCGCTTTGCTCGCCATTGCGGCGGGCGAGTTTGAAGTAGTGAAGATGGGCGTGACAGCCTCGTGCCAAGGGAGCGGCGTCGGGCGGCGGTTGCTGGAGCACGTGATCGCGGAAGCGCGCGCTTTGGGCACGCACAGGCTGTATCTTGAGACGAACCAAAAGTTGACGCCGGCCATCCGGTTGTATGAGTCGCTCGGCTTTCGGCATCTTCCGCCGGAGCGAGTGGTTCCATCGCCGTATGCGCGCGCGAATGTGCAGATGGAGTTGTTTCTCTAAATCGGGGGTAGATAAGTCGCGGAGTAGCTGACACGCTCTTGACGGCCCGCGTGTTGTGCATCGCAGGGCTGGTTGGCCGGGGAAGTCCGCCGGAGGTATCGATGCGATGGATGAACGTCACGTTCGCAAACTGCTTGGCTGCGCCGTGGGCTGGCAATTCCAACCAATGGACCGCATCCCTATTGGCCGGCAGAAAATGTTTCGCCTGAGAGCCATCGCTCTTCACGATGCTGCCATCCGTTGCTTCCCACGTCGGTCCTGTGTAGTGATGTACAGTCGCGGTCCTGTTCTGATTGATCAGGATCGCGTCGGAATTGGGGAGCCCATTCTGCGCGGTTTGGGCAACGCGCGCGAGCGGCCAGAGGCTGCGGGAAAGCGCCGATTCATAGGCCTCGCCAGAGTGCTAGAGCTCGGAGGGGTCTTCGTCAAGCTCCCCGAGATCGGGCTTGCGGTTTTCTTCCTTCTGATCTTCTTTGTCCCATTCCACCGGCAGGTCCTCGATTTTTTGAGGGACCTTGCCTTCTTTCACGTCGTCCTTGATCTTCTTGTCGATTGGCTTCATACCTTGACTCTAGCGGAATCCTGCCTCAGAGAGTATGATGCCAAGTTCGCGGCTGTCGCCGGGGACGGAAAAGCTTTTATCGATGGCGATGGTGAGATTGGCGGTGTCGCCGCCGGGTTTGATTGGAGGGGTCGAGAGCGAGTACGTGCCAGGGGCCGAGTAAGTTTGAGTCGCGATGGCGTGATCGTTGAGGGCGATCGACACTTGGCGGGCGGGCGAAGCGTCGGGGATGGTGAAGTGGATCGTCAGCGGAGTTGGCTCGGGCGGCGGCTTCAGAAGAATGGTCGCGGTGCGCGACATCCAGCGCCATTGGCCGCCTTCGAGTTGATAAATGCCGCTGACGATTTGCTGCGCGGCTTCGGGCGCGTTCATGGACAGATCGGTGAGGGTGGGTTTGCGTTCGATCATCAGCTCGGCGGTGAGCTGATCCATGGGCGCGAGCGAAATGTCGAAGGGGCGCAGGCCGAGCATGGTGGTGGAATAAGCCGCGCGACCCTGAAGCGCGACCAGGCGCAGCGGGATCGGGGACGTGATGGTGCGTTGGGCGATGGGTGCGAGGACGCCGCCGCCGGTGGTGAAGGCGATTGGATAGCCGAGCTTACTCGATGCGACGATTTCGCCGGGATGGATGGCTTGGCCTTGGCGCAGCGGGAGGCCGCCTTCGGATCCGAGATAGTAGCGCAGTCCCCATTCGCCGTTAATCCAAACGCGTTTGGATTGGGCGTCGTTTGCGAGCTCGCGCGCGAATTGGCGGTAGCCGTCCCAGTGCTGGTAGTTGACCGCGGCGAGCGTGAGGCTGAGGGCGAATCCGCAGGCGATGCTCGCTTGGAGTAGGCGAGGGCCGGCGCGTTGAGTGGCGAGGATCGCGATGGGCAGTGCGATGGGGAGCAGGTAGCGCGCGGAGCCGGCGAAGAAGATGACCAGTGCGCCCGCGAAGAAGATGAGTACCCACTGCGCGAGAAAGTCGCGCCAGCGCTGAGCGCATCGGATGAGAATGCCGACGCCGATGGCGATGGACGCCCAGAAGAGCGGGTTGAGATCGTAGAACGCGGCGCCGATGGCGAATGGGATGGTGAGCAGCGGGGGGATCGAAAGAGCTGGGAAAACGATCCACGCGAGGTGGCCCGTGAGCGCGACGGCGCTTTTCAGCTTTTGCGTGAGCGCTTCGAATCCGTAGGTGGTGAGGTAATTGGCGAGGACGCCGGTGGGAAGTGCGCCGGTGGAGAGGCGCTCGAAGATGTTCCATGCGATCAGAATCGCGAGAGGCGTGCATGCGGCGGCGCGGGCGAGTTTCCACTTGCGACCGTACAGAAACAGGATTGGGACGAGCAGGATGGATTGATACGCAGTGAGCGCGGCCAACATCATCGCGAAGCAGGACGCAAGAAGCAGAGGCTTCGATTCGCGATCGACCGCAGTGACGTAGAGCGCCGTCGAGAGAAGCCAGAGCGCGACGAAGGGCACGTCCGATTCAAGCGAGGTTCCGTTGATGACGAAGGCGGGCGTCGCAAGGAAGAGCAGCGTCGCGAGCAGGGGCTGAGGGCTGAAGCGGCGCGCGAGTGCGAGGGCGCTAAAGGCGGCGATCAGAGAAAACAGAATGTAGGCGGAGTGGAAGGGGATCTCCGAGACGTCGTTGCCCATGGCGAGCAGCAGCGCGAGAAACCATGCGTCGAGCGGTGGATGCGACTGGCCACGCATATCGATGTCGCGTCCCATGAAAACGTAGGTGGTGTGTTTGGGATGAAGCGGGTCGATCTGCGCGTGCTCGGCCTCGGTGAGATAGAGGATGTCGTCGCCTTGGAGAGCCTGGTTGAGGAAGGGCAGGCGTAAGGCGAGGACGACCAGCGCGATCAGGATGAGCTGGCGGCGCAGTCTACAGCGCCCCCGCGTCGTGGACGATCTTGCCATCCACGATGGTCAGCACGGAGCGGATTTTCTTGAGCTCGGCATCGGGGACGGCGAAATAATCGCGATCCAACACTGCGAGGTCGGCCAATTTGCCGGGCTCGATGGAGCCGATTTTGTTTTCCATGCGCAGGAACCAGCTGTTGTTCCGCGTAAACAGGCGGAGCGCTTCGGCGCGCGTGAGATGCTGGCCGGGATTGACCTGATCGCCAAATGAATTGATGCCGGTGGTGGCGTAATAGATGTGCAGCCATGGATTCAATGGCGCGATGTGGACTCCATCGCCGTGAATTCCAACTTGGACGCCATGATCGACGATGGTGCGGAATGGCGGGCCGGCGACGATCTTGGGGTCCGACGATGTGACCCAGCGGAAGGCGCCCATTTCCACTCCGCACCCGAGGGCTTTGAGGCGGGTGAGCAGGTCGGCGTTCACTTCCGGTACATGGTGGACCACCCATCGCAGCTGGGTGATGTCGTGCTCCTTGTTCACGGCTTCATATTCTTCCACCACCTGGCGCAGACCCGCGAGATTTTGCACGGCGTTCTCGTTGCGCCAGCCGGCTTGTCCCACCAGATGCTGCGCCTCGCGCCACACCGCGCCGCTATTGAGGGGCGCTGCCCATTCGCCGATCGCTCCGGTACGCATCATGTCGTCACCGAAAAAGGGGAACTGGTTGCGGAGACGTTCTTTCAGTTCGGGAAGCTGCGGGTCGCTCTGATTCTGGAGGAAATTCATCTGCAGGCGCACGATGGTGAGGCCCTGGCGGTGGAGTTCGAGCCACGAATCATACATGCGGTACTGATCGAGATTCGACAGGATCTGGTTGGGATGCAGCGGCCCGGGCGTTGGGAACAACACTTGATCCAGATGCGAGGTGAGCCCGACGCTGGCCGCATAACGCATTGCATCGATCGTGCTGCGCTTTTTGTCGTCGAAAGTTTGGATGCGGCGCAGGAGAAAGAGAGCCGAAGCCGAGGGGCCGCCTCCGGTGAATCCCGCTGGGGCGATGGCGCCGGTGGCGGAGACGTTCACCTTCTTGATATCGGGATGCACGGGCGGCGCGGCGTCGGCCGCATCGAAGAATGCCTTGCCCATGCTGTTGGTGGCGGCGGGTCCGGTGAAGCGCTCGTATAACAAAACGGGGCGATCGGGAACCGCCTCGTCGAGTTCGGCGAGCGTGGGATGCCGATGCTCGGCCCACTGGTTGGGATGCCAGCCGCCCATCGAAGTGATCCAGGCGCCGGCGGGAACATCCTTGCGGCGCGCGGCGAGGGCTTCCTGGACTTCGCGAATCGAAGTCGTGTTTTCGAGGATGGTGTGGTAGCCGGGACGATTGGCGAGGCTGACGATGTGAATATGCGGTTCGACGAGGCCTGGCGTCACGGTGCGGCCGTGCAGATCGATGATGCGGGCGTTAGGTCCAGCTTTGGGCGGTCGCCCCCCGACGGTTCTGAAGCGGCCATTTCGAATAGTCACGGTGTTGACGACGGCATCGGCCGCGTCCATGGTGTGAATACGGCCGTTGACGAGCGCGAGCGTGATTTCGTCGGGGAGAGGGGCTGCGTTTTGGGCGTCGGACACGACGGCGGCGGGTCCAGCGAGCGCGGCTGTGGCCCCGGCAGTTGTTGCCAGGAATTTGCGGCGCGATGGGCGCTTCGGTGAGTCTTCAGTCATTGGCGGACCGATTATATCGGTCGCCAGTACAAGGGTGCAACGTTAGTTGCCCATGGTGAGCACGACGCGAAAGCGCGCCTTGCCGCTCAGCATGTGGTCGTAAGCCTCGGGTGCGCGGTCGAGCGGGAACGTTTCGTTCATGGGCCGGACGCCCGAGAGCACGCTGAAGTTGAGCGTGTCTTCGGAATCGGCCGCTAGGCCCGCGTACCAGCCGCTGACCGATTGATCAAAGAAGATCATTTGCAGGGTGTTGACTTCGAGCGAGGGCACGGCGCCGATCACCATCATCTTCCCTCTGACGCCGAGGCCTCCCAGGACGGCCTTCATGGCGTCGGAGCTGGTGACGGTGGCGAGGATCACCTTGGCGCCGCCTAGCTTCTGCAATTCAGCCGCCGGGTCTTGCGTCTTATTGTCGATGTGATAATGCGCGCCGAGTTGGCGGGCGAGTGGCTCTTCGTCTTTACCACGAGCGATGGCGACGGTTCTGCATCCCATCTTCGCGGCGTATTGCACCGCGAGATGGCCCAGGCCGCCGATTCCGACGACAGCGACGAGATCACCCGGCCGCGCGCCGCTATTGCGAAGACAATTGAAAGTGGTGACGCCGGCGCACATGAGTGGAGCCGCTTCGATGGACGAGAGATCATTGGGCACGAGAGCCAGGGCGCTAATCGGCGCGAGCATATAGTCGGCGTAGCCACCATCGCGCGAGATGCCGGTGACCTCGGTGGAGGTCTGGCAAGCGAAAAAGTCGCCGCGCCGGCAGTTGTCGCAATAGCCGCAGAATCCGCCGTTCCAACCGACGCCGACTCGATCTCCAACTTTGAAACGCGGCACGTTGGGGCCGACTGCGTCGATCACGCCGATGACTTCGTGTCCGGGAACGCGCGGATATTGAATCCCGGGAAAGAGGCCATCCTTCGTTACAGTATCGCTGTGGCAGACACCGCAAGCCTGGACTTTTATGCGAACGAAGCCAGGGCCGGGATCGGGGATATCGCGCTCGACAATTTCTAAAGGATCGCCGGCGCGGGGAACTTGAACCGCTCGCATTTTGGGCATGCTACCTCCATGAACGATGTTGCCACGGAAACGTGGGCGCGCTTGATCGCACTTCTCTTTGACGCCGCGAAGAGAAGAAAGATGCGGGCTAAAATTGTCGTACCCTGGTGTAAAGGAAGACGAAGATGCCAGCAGCAACCACCGTCATCACTCCCGTGCGTTTCGAGCATGGCCTGACGTACCCTGATTTCCTGGCCCAGGCGGCCGTGAACGTCGACAAGTTCCAGCAAAACTACAAGAGCGCGCCGCTCTCGCCGGAGGACGTCGCGTTTTTTCAAAGAGCTGCTTCTATGCCGCGCGGTCCCGCAAAGATTTTGGCGATTGCGGAGGCATGGTGCGGCGACGTGTATCGCGAGCTACCCAGCGTGGCGCGTATCGCGGATGCCAGCGGCATGACGCTGCGCGTGTTTCTGCGCGATGAGAATCCCGACATCATGGACGAGTTTCTAAGCAACGACGGGAAGTCGCGAGCGATCCCGGTGTTTGTGTTTTACACGGCGGATCTGCAGTACATCACGCACTTCACCGAGCGCTCCGAGGGCGCGCATCGGGAGCTGGCCGGGATCCTGGATCAGGTGAAAGCGCAGATGGGCCTGCCGAAGGAAACGACGTTCGCCACCGCACCCGAAGACCGCCGGCAGGAGATGCTGCGCGAGGTGATCGCAAGGTTGCAGCCGCGGTCCGACGATTGGCGCAAGGAAGCCATCAAGGAGATGCGGTTCCTGTTGTCGACGGCGCTGCGGCTGCCCGATCGCGCGTCGTAGTCTTACGTCATGCAGACTCCGGTTGTCTATACCATTCGCGGCTGCGACGCCTGCGTGAAGCTTCTGAGAAAGTGGGAAGCAGAGGGCGTGCAATACGAAGAGCGGCGGGTGGAATTGAGCCAGACGACGTTAGACGAGGCGCGCAAGCACGGGGACATGGTGCCGATTGTGGTGTGGCCGGACGGGCGGGTGGAGCAGGGGTTTGAGGGCAGCCTGGGCTGTTTTATTTAGCGGGTCCGGGTTTCCAGCGCAGGATCGGTTTACGCGCGGCGGTGACTTCGTCCACGCGGCTGGTGCGCGTGTCATGCGGCGCGGTCAGGACCAAATCGGGCGTTTCTTCAATTTCCTTCGCGATCGAAATCAGCGCATCGACGAACAGATCCAGTTCGGCTTTGCCCTCCGTTTCGGTGGGTTCGATCATCATGGCGCCAGGGACGATGAGCGGGAAGCTCACGGTATAGGGATGGAATCCGTAATCGATCAGCCGCTTGGCGATGTCGCCGGTGCGGACGCCGTGCTTGGCTTGACGCGAATCGCTGAAGACGCACTCGTGGAGCGTGGGTGCGCTGTGGGGCAGCTCATAGTAAGGCTCGAGCAACACGCGCAGGTAGTTGGAATTTAGCACGGCATCGAGCGTGGCGTTGCGGAGACAGTCGCCGCCGTGCGCCATGATGTAGGCCAGCGCGCGAATGTGCATGCCGATATTTCCGTAGAAGGCGCGGACGCGGCCGATGGATTGGGGGAGATCGTAGTTCCAGGTCCAGTGATCGCTGATGCGAGCAAGCCGCGGCTTCGGCAGGAACGGGATTAGATGCTTCTTGACTGCCACCGGGCCGGAACCGGGCCCGCCGCCACCGTGAGGCGTGGAAAATGTTTTGTGCAGGTTGAGATGCATGACGTCGGCGCCGAAGTCGCCGGGCCGCGCGATGCCGACCAGCGCGTTCATGTTGGCGCCGTCCATGTAAAGCTGCGCGCCTTTCGCGTGCAGAATTTCCGCGATGCGAGTGATGTGCTCTTCGAAAACGCCGAGGGTGTTGGGATTGGTGAGCATCAACGCGGCCACGTCTTCGTCGACGGCGCGCGCAAGTTCGTCGACATCGATCATGCCGAGCGCGTTGGACTTGATGTTCTGAACCGCGTAGCCGGCCATGGTTGCGGTTGCGGGGTTGGTGCCGTGCGCGGAATCCGGAATCAGCAGCTTCTTGCGAGGATGGCCTTGCGATTCGAGCAGCGCGCGGACCAATAGAATGCCCGTGAACTCACCGTGCGCGCCGGCTGCGGGCTGCAACGTGATCGCGTCCATTCCGGTGATCTCGGCAAGCGCCTGTTCGAGCGCCGCCATCACTTCCATGATTCCTTGGGCCAGCGATTCGGGCTGATAGGGATGCGCCCAGGCGAGGCCCTCGATGCGCGCGACTTGCTCGTTCACGCGCGGGTTGTACTTCATAGTGCAAGAGCCGAGCGGGTAGAGGCCGAGATCGATGGCGTAATTCTGGGTGGAGAGGCGCGTGAAATGGCGAATGGCTTCCACTTCGCTAACTTCGGGAAAGTCCGCGATTTCGCCGCGCGTGTTGCTGGCGCCGAGCGCGGAGGCAGGGTCGACTGCGGGGACGTCGAGCGGCGGCAATTGGTAGCCGCGTTTTCCCGGCGAGCTACGCTCAAACAAAAGCGGCTCGTTTTGGTTGATATGTGGGCGGACTTTCTTGATCATGTGGCGAAGGCCTCGGCGATGGCGTCCATGTCTTCGCGGCGCGACATCTCGGTGGCGCATAGAAGCATCGCGTGATCGAGCTCCGGATAAAAGCGCGCCAGAGGCAAGCCGCCGATGATCTTGTGATCCAGCAGCGATTTGTTGACGGTAGCGGGGGACTTGACGGACGCCACGAATTCGTTGAAAAACGGCCCGCTGAATCGGAGGGGCAATTTTCCCGCGAGATAGTGAGCTTTGGCTAAATTTTGCGACGCCAGTTCGCGCAGGCCTTGCTTACCGTAGACGGTCATGAAGACAGTCGCCATGAGCGCGACGAGAGCCTGATTGGTGCAGATGTTGGACGTCGCCTTTTCGCGGCGGATGTGTTGTTCGCGAGCGGCGAGAGTCAAGCAAAAGGCGCGATTCCCGCGCGTGTCCTTGGTTTCGCCTACGATGCGGCCGGGCATCTGACGCATGAACTTTTCCTTGGTGGCGATGATGCCGGCGAAAGGTCCGCCATAGCTGGGCGAGATAGCGAACGATTGCAACTCGCCGGCGACGATGTCTGCATCGCGCGGAGGTTCGAGAAGCCCAAGCGAAACGGCCTCGGCGAAAACGAAAATCAGCAACGCGCCGTGGCGGTGCGCGATGTCGGCCGCGCGGCGAACGTCCTCGATTATTCCGAAAAAATTAGGTGATTGAATGATGACGGCCGCGGTTTCGGCGTCCATCTTTTGTTCCAGGCTGTCGAGATCGAGCGCGCCGGTCTCGCGCACGTAGTCCACTTCGGCCACGGGCATTCCTTGGTGCCGCGCGTAGGTGGCCAGCACTTCGCGATATTCAGGATGCACGGTGCGCGCGGTGAGAATGCGATCGCGGCCGGTCAATCGCATGGCCATCATGGCTGCTTCCGGCACCGCGGTTGAGCCGTCGTACATGGACGCGTTGGCGACATCCATGCCGGTGAGCTGGCAGATCATGGTTTGGAATTCGAAGATGGTGGTGAGCGTGCCTTGTGAGATTTCGGCCTGATAAGGCGTATAGGAGGTCAGAAATTCGGAGCGCGAGACCACCGTGTCCACGAGCACGGGCCGGTAATGATGGTAGACGCCCGCGCCGAGAAACGATGCGAATCCGTGTGCGCAAGCATCGCCGCGCGCGCGAAAATAGTCGACGATTTCGTATTCCGATTTTCCCGGCGGAATGTTCAGGGGCCGGTTGAGTAGAACCTCCGCCGGAAGATGTGTGAAGAGGCTCTCGAGCGATTCGGCGCCGATAGCCGCCAGCATCTCGCGGCGCTCGATATCGGATTTCGGCAGGTAGCGCACGAGCGGGACGGCCAGGAACGTTAGTGCCCGGTCTCCTCCTCGGCCACATACTTTTCGTAATCCGCTGCGGAAAGCAGGCCTGGGATTTCATCGGGCGCCGACAGTTTGATTTTGACCAGCCACCCGTCGGCGTGGGGACTTCCGTTCAGCTTCTCGGGCGCGGCGGCAAGCGCATCGTTGATTTCGACGACCTCGCCCGAAACCGGCGCGTAGATGTCCGAGACCGCCTTCACGGATTCCACCGATCCCATGACTTTGCCCTGTTCCAAGACCGTGCCCACGCGGGGGAGATCGACATAGACGATGTCGCCGAGCTGTTGCTGCGCGTAATCGGTGATTCCAACCACGCCCGCTCCCGCTGAGACGCGCACCCATTCGTGTTGTTTGGTGTAGTGCAGATCTTCTGGATACATGCTTATTTGGTCCGTTTATAGAATGGCGTGGAAACCGTCATGGCGTCCACGGGTTGATTGCGGATGACAATCTGGATCCGCTGTCCCAGCTTGGAGTATCCAGCCGGAAGATAGCACATTCCGATGTTCTTGTTCAGGGTGGGCGACGGGCCGCCGCTCGAGACCCAGCCCGCCGGGTCGCCATCGACGTAAACTTCGTAGTCGTCCCGCCCGATTCCGCGGCCGGTCATCTCAAAGCCGATGAGCTTACGTGTGACGCCGTGTTCTTTTTGGCGCGCGAGCGCCGCGTGGCCGATGAAATCGCCCTTGTCCAGCTTCACGATCCACGCCAGCCCGGCTTCCAGAGGCGTGATGGTGGCATGAATCTCGTGTCCATAGAGCGCCATGCCGGCTTCCGATCGCAGTGTGTTGCGCGCGCCGAGCCCGCATGGTTTGATGCCGAACTCCTGGCCGGCGTTGAGGATTTGGTTCCAGACGCGCTCGGAATACTCGGGTGCGAAGTAAATCTCGAAGCCGTCTTCGCCGGTGTAGCCGGTGCGAGCGATGCGCGCGGGAATTGTCGCGATTTCGTCGTCAACGAAATGATAGTAGCCGATGGCTGCGAGATCGGCGGTGGTCAGCTGTTGCAGAGTGGGGATCGCACGCGGCCCTTGGATGGCGAACTGGCTGTACCGATCGCTCGCGAACTCCACAGTGGCGTGGAATCGGTTGGCGCTGGCGATGTGCTCGTAGTCCTTTTCCTGGTTGGACGCGTTGACGCACAGGAAATAACGATCGCCCGCGACCTTGTGCACGAGAATGTCGTCGACAAACCCGCCGTGCGGGTAGAGCAGGCCTGAGTATTGCGCCTGGCCGGGCTGAAGCTTGGTGACGGCGTTGGTGGTGACGTAGTCGGTGAGCGCGCCGGCGTCCGGGCCGTGGATTTTGATCTCGCCCATGTGGCTCACGTCGAACAATCCGACGCTGGTACGGACCGCGCGGTGCTCGTCCAAGATGCCCGAATATTGCAGCGGCATGTCCCAACCGCCGAAATCGACCATTTTGGCGCCCATCTTGCGATGCACGGAGTGAAGCGCGGTCGCTTTCAGGTGGTGAGTTGGACTCATCAGCTCGCAAAGCTTTTGACGGCGGAATCTTCGTCGGGATACACGTCGA
Organism: Bryobacterales bacterium; assembly: GCA_963772905.1. Lineage (GTDB taxonomy): Bacteria > Acidobacteriota > Terriglobia > Bryobacterales > Bryobacteraceae > Palsa-89. The sequence goes on from CAVYZD010000006.1 coordinate 19,788, forward strand.
AGACCTGATAGAGCTTGGTGAGTTGCATCACGTCCTGAACTCTCGGGGCGAGCTTCATGAACTTGAGCGTCACGCCCTGGCGTTTCGCGCTGGTGCAAGCGGCGACGAGTTCGCCGAGGCCGCTGCTGTCGATGTAATAGACTTCGGCCATGTTCAGAAGGATTTTCGTTCTTCCGGACGCGACCGTTTCCTGGAGCAGTTCGCGGAGCTTCTGGGTGGGCTGGCCGAGCGTGATGGGGCCTTGCAGGTGCAGGACGAAAACGTCACCCACTTCCCAGTCGAAGTATTCCAAGGCCATGGAGCGACGGTATCGCGGATGGGGGCGTGTGTCAAATGCGGTGAGCTGGCGCGCCCGGAGGGACTCGAACCCCCGGCCTATTGGTTCGAAGCCAATCGCTCTATCCAGCTGAGCTACGGGCGCGGTTCAGGTGATCGCGATCTCATAGTATCACCGCGCGAAGAGCGCGAAAGACCAAAACCCGCGATTGTAACCGGATGTGAATCGAATTGAAACACGTCTGAAGACGTCGCGCCGAGTTTCGTTTGGATTTGGGTTCGAGTACCTTGGGCTGCTTCAAGCACAGGTTCAGGTTGCTCCACGTAGACTACTCCCTTGCCTGAGGAAATACATTTCTTGTCATGAATGTTTTTTCCACAATTCACCCGCTTGTAACGACAGGCGGGTTACAAAGGGCCATGCGATGCGACCTGCACGTCCATACGCGCCACTCGGGCATGTGCAACATTCCCGGATTTCATCGGTTTTGCCGGGAAAGCTACAACGAACCGGAAGCCGTCTACCAAACGTTGAAGCGCCGGGGCATGGACCTGGTCACTGTCACCGACCATGATTCCATTGATGCCGCCGAGCACCTGCGCCACCATCCCGACTTCTTCCTGAGCGAAGAGGTGACCTGCACCACGCCGTCAGGCACCGAGATCCATGTGGGCGTGTACGGCATCGAAGAGCGGCACCACATCGAACTACAGTGGCGTCGCAACGACGTGCCATCGCTCGCCGCCTATTTGCGCGAACAGCAGATCCTGTTCAGCATTAATCATGTTTTCTCAAGCCTCACCGGGCGCCGCACGGAGCTCGATTTCGAAATGTTCGAAGACCTGTTCCCCGCGCTCGAGACGCTGAACGGCCACATTCCAGCGGCCAATAATCGTTCAGCCGCGCGATTGGCCGAAGCTTGGCAAAAGGCTCCGGTGGGCGGTAGCGACGCGCACACACTCGGGACTCTGGCCCTGACTTACACCGAAGTTCCGGGCGCGAAGGACGTGCGCTCGTACCTCGATGCCGTCCGGTACGGACGCGGGCAAGTGGCGGGCGCCTCAGGCAACTTCGCCAAGCTAACCCAAGCCGTTCTCGGGATCGGAGCGAGCCTGGTATGCGAGCGGCCCTGGACTGTTATTCTGACGCCGCTGATGCTGGCCGTACCCCTCGTAACGCTGGCCAACTATTTCTGCGAAGTGAGCTTTCACGCGCGCTGGTCGCGTGCACTGTGGCCGGCTGCTTTGCCCGACGCAAGTTGCACGGAAGCCGCTGAAAGTTAGTACTTTTCGTTCTTGCATGCAACAAGCGCTGTTGATATATTGAGACCACGCGCGCGGGTTCTTGACGAGACGTCACACTTGATATAATCGCGCCGGAGGTAAAAGCAACATGTCCTTGGTATCGGGCTTCCACCACGTCACCGTTTGTGCATCTGGAGCCCAAGAAGACGTAGATTTCTTGACGCAGGTCTTTGGGCAGCGGCTGATCAAACAGACCATTCTTTTTGACGGACGCTACGCCCATTACCACTTGTATTATTCGAACGCAGGTGCGGAGCCGGGTTCCGTTTACACCACCTTCCCCTATAAGCGCGTGCCGGGCCGCCCGGGATCAGGCCAGATCCAGTCCACCGCATACACGGTGAAGAAGGGCACCACTAAATTTTGGGACGAGCACCTGACGCATCACAAGGTGAAGCATAGCGGGATTCAGGAGCGGTTCGGGCAGAAGTTCATCCGGTTCAGTCACCCCTCCGGTCTGCAACTGGAAGTGATTGAGGATTCCACCGACGAGCGCAAGCCCTGGACGGTGGGCGAAGTGAGCGCCGATGTGGCGACGCACGGGTTCCATGGGCCGGTGCTGTCGGTTCGCGAAATTCCCGAGACCGAGCGGTTCTTCATCGAAGCGCTGGGATTCAAGAAGACTGGCGTGGAAGGCAACTATCACCGGCTGGAACTGAACGGCGGCGGCGCGAACAAGACCATCATTTTGCACCACGAGCCAGATCGTCCGGGCGGAAGCTGGGGATTCGGTGCGGGAACTGGCCATCATGTCGCCCTGGATGCCGGCACCGACGAAGGCTTGGCCGAGCAGAAGGGAATTTACGAAGAGCTGGGCTACACCGATTGCTCGGAAATCAAGGACCGCAATTACTTCCACTCCATTTATTGCCGCTGCCCGGGCGGGATTTTGGTGGAGTGCGCGGCAACGGCCGAAGGCGGATTCTCGCGCGACGAGCCGTACGATGCGCTGGGGCATCAGCTGCTGCTGCCGCCGTGGTTTGAAGAGCGCCGCGACGAGATCCTGGGGATGCTGGAGCCGATCACGATTCCCGAAAACAACTTCCCGGTGCACACGGAAGCGGTTGCCGTGAATACCGCGACGCCTGGTGGAACTCCTTCCGCGGCGGATGCAGTTGGCATCGGGCCATCGCGCCGCCAAGCCGTGTTTATTGGTGGGGACGCAGCGCAGAAGAAGTAGCTTCCGAGCCGCGACCGTGCGCCGCGCGGGAGCGGTAGTAAATTAGTACTGTGAGCACTGAAGTAACGCTGCCCCGCGTGCGGGCCATTGGCTCGGCGCGGGGTTCATCACAGATGGCTGGCGTATTGCTGCACGGCCGCGGCAAAACACCGGAAGAGAAAATTGACTTAGCAGCGCGCTTTGGCAACATCGAGGGAATCCGCTGGGTGGTTCCCGAAGCCGAAACGCCCGGCAGTTGGTACCCCGGCCGCTTCTTCGATCCCCGCGAGACCAATGAACCTTACCTCACCGAAGCCGTGGAGCGATGTCATGAGGCAGTGTTGGAGGCCGGTGAGTACGGGCGGCTGACACCGGATCGTCTGGTCATCGTGGGTTTTTCCCAAGGCGCGTCTCTGGCGCTCGAATACGCATTGCGCCATCCCACACGGGTGGGGTCGCTCATCGTGCTGACAGGGGGTCTCATGGGTGTACCGGGGTCCGATTGGAAGGCCACCGCGCCGCGATCCCTTGCCGGATTGCGCATGCTGATCACCGGCAGTGACGTCGACGATTGGATTCCTGAGGCATCCACCCACGAAGCCGCCAATCTGTTTCGAGACCTGGGCGCGGACGTGCAGTTACGCATCTACAAGGGCCGGCCGCACATCGTCAGCGAGGAAGAGATCGGCGAGGCGCGGGCTTTTCTCAATTGGATTCAAATGACGGCCGGCGTGCGATAAAGTAGTTGGACATGAAACTGCTGATTGTCGCGCTCGCGATTTCCTGCGCCTGTGCGCAAACCCCCGAGCATTGGGTGAGCACCTGGGCCACGTCACCGATGCAGCCACGGGCGTTTCCAGCGCCACGTCCGCCCGCTCCAACTGCCGGCGCAGCCACGACACCTGCTCCACCCTCGCCGCCGCGGCCGGCGGCAATTACGAGCTTCCACAACCAAACGGTTCGAATGATCGCGCATACCAGCATTGCCGGACGGCGCGTGCGCATCGAGCTTTCGAACGCCTTCGGGAGCGCGCCCCTGATGATTGGCGCGGCACATGTCGCTCTTCGCGATCGGGAATCGAGCGTGGTTCCGGCGTCGGATCGGGCATTGCTCTTCAGTGGCAAACCGGCGGCCTGGATTCCGCCGGGCGCCACCGAGATCAGCGATGCGGTGAGTCTGGACGTCCCTGCCGCCAGCGATCTTGCGGTGAGCGTTTACATTCCAGGAACCGCGGCGGCGGACACCATGCACGCAGTTGGATTGCATACGACTTATATTTCCAAGGAAGGCGATGCCACGGCCGCGCCCACGATCGCCGATGCAACCACCACGCAATCGTTCTATTTTCTGACGAACGTGGATGTGGCCGCGCCCGCCGATGCGGCCGCCATCGTGACATTCGGAGACTCCATCACCGATGGCGCGGTATCGACGCCCAACACCGATCGCAGCTGGCCGAGCTTTCTGGCGCGGCGTCTGGCGGCCTCGGGCGGCGCGAACATCGCGGTGTTGAACCAGGGCATCTCGGGCAATCGATTGCTGCGCGATGGCGCGGGTGTGAGCGCGCTGGCTCGCTTCGATCGCGACGTGCTGGTGCAGCCGGGCGTGAAGTGGCTCATGATCCTGGAGGGCATCAACGATATCGGGCTCGGGTTGCGTTCCGGAGCGGCGGAGAGCGATGCTGTCAGCTCGGACGATTTGATCGGTGCGCTGAAGCAGCTCATCGAGCGGGCGCATGAGCACGGCATCAAGGTGATCGGCGGCACGCTGACTCCGTTTGAAGGCGCGGCCTATTACAGCGAGGCGGGCGAGGGCGTGCGCGAAGCGGTGAACCAATGGATCCGGTCGGGAGGCGCGTTCGATGCGGTGGTGGATTTCGACGCGGCCACACGCGACCCCGAGCATCCCAAGCAGTTTCGCGCCGGCTTTAACAACGGCGATCACCTGCATCCCAACGATACTGGCTACCAGGCGATGGCCGACGCGATCGATTTGTCGGTCTTTGGATTGAAGGCCGCAGCGACGAACTCGCGCTAGACGCGTTCGAGCAGCGTGGCCATACCTTGGCCCACGCCGATGCACATGGAGGCGATCGCGTAACGCGCGCCGGTCTTCTGCAGTTGATGTGTCGCGGTCAGGATCAGGCGAGCGCCGCTCATCCCGAGCGGGTGTCCGAGCGCGATGGCGCCACCATTGGGATTAACCTTTTCGGAAGCGTCGGGCAATCCGAAGGCTCGTGTGACGGCGATCGCCTGCGCGGCGAAAGCTTCGTTGAGTTCCAGGATGTCGATGTCGTCCATCGTCATCTTGAAGCGCGCGAGGAGCTTTTGAATGGCCGGAATTGGCCCCACCCCCATCACTCGGGGTTCCACGCCCGCCGCTGCTGCCCCGACGATCCGCGCGAGCGGAGTGAGTCCAAACTTCGCGGCGGCTTCTTCCGATGCCACAAAAAGCGCACAGGCGGCATCGTTGATGCCCGACGCGTTGCCAGCGGTCACAGTGCCACCCTTGCGGAACGGCGTAGGCAGTTTCGCGAGCCCTTCGAGTGTGGTGTCGGGACGCATGTGTTCGTCCTCGCACACGGTCTTGGACGTGCCCTTGGGACCGGGAATGATCACGGGCGCAATTTCTTCGGCGAAGAATCCGGCCTTCTGCGCGGCTGCGGCCTTCTGCTGCGACCACAGCGCGAACTTGTCTTGCGACTCGCGATCGATCTTATAATCCTCGGCGACGTTCTCGCCCGTTTCGGCCATCGAGTCGGTACCGTACTTCTTCTGCAGCTCCGGATTGATGAAGCGCCATCCGAGCGTGGTGTCGAAGATCTCGGGATTCCGAGCGAACGGCGCGTTGGCCTTCCCCATCACGAAGGGCGCGCGGGTCATGCTCTCGACGCCGCCGGCGATGGCGATCGACATTTCATCCGCTACTATGGCTCGGGACGCCGAAGCGACCGCTTGCATTCCAGAGGCGCACAGTCGATTCACCGTCACGCCGGGCACCGTGTGCGGAATGCCTGAAAGCAGGAGCGCCATGCGCGCGACGTTGCGATTGTCCTCGCCCGATTGATTGGCGCAACCCATCACCACTTCGTCGATCGTGGCGAAATCGCTCTTGGGGAACTTGGCGCGAAGGGTGGCAAGCACGTGGGCGGCGAGATCGTCCGCGCGGACCGACGAAAGCACGCCGCCATAGCGGCCGATGGGCGTGCGGACGCCCTGGCAAATGTAGGCAATTGGCATAGTTTATGTATTCGATACTGAACACGCTATCTGGGATGCAGAAGCTTGTCTCTTAAGTTTAATATGATGGGACACTATGCGACTTCTGCTCGTGCCGCTCACCCTCACGGTGGCCTTCGCTCAGGACGGCGCGACCTACGCCGATTGGCCGCATTACGGCGGCACGCAGCACTCCTGGCGGTACAGCGGGCTCGATCAAGTAAACACCGGCAACGTCAAGAATCTCGTGCCGGTATGGCAGTTTCAGACCGGCGACTATGCGGAGAACTTGCAGGCCACGCCGATCGTCATTGACGGCGTAATCTATCTGATTACGCCGCGCATCCAAGTGTTCGCGCTCGACGCTGCTACCGGCCGCCTGCTGTGGCAATACAAATATCCGACGCCGCGGCCGGGCAAACCGGGTGGCATGACGTTCGTGCAAAATCGCGGCGTGGCGGTGAGCGACGGCAAGGTGTTCTTCGGCACCACCGACAATTTCCTGGTCGCGCTGGATCAGAAAACGGGCGCCGAATTGTGGAAGGTCAGCGTCGACGATCCGCGCCAGTGCGGCTGCGATATCACGGCCGCGCCGCTAGCGGTGAAAGACAAAGTGATCGTCGGAGGCAACGGCGGCGACGCTGCGCATCGCGGCTATCTGACGGCGTTCTACGCGAAAACCGGGCGTTTCGCGTGGCGCTGGTACGTGATCCCTGGGCCCGGCGAAAAAGGTCACGAGACGTGGAAGGGCGATAGCTGGAAACTGGGCGGAGGCGCGCCGTGGATGACTGGCTCGTTCGATCCGGAGCTGAATCTCGTTTATTGGGGCACCGGCAACGCGGGCGGCGATTTCAACGACGAAGACCGGCTGCCGCCGGGCGCGAAGGGCAAGGAAGCGAATCTCTACACGGCCAGCGTGGTGGCTCTGGATGCCGACACCGGCAAGCTGCGCTGGTATCACCAGGAAGTCCCGGACGATTTGTGGGATTTCGATTCCGCGTATGAATGCGTGCTGATCGATCGCGCCATCAATGGCCAGATGCGAAAGCTGCTAGTGCACATGAACAAGAGCGGGGTGACGTTTGTGCTGGATCGCGTCACGGGCGAATTCATCGGGGCGTTTTCCATGCCGGAAGTGCAGACCTGGATTTCGGGCATAACCGAAGATGGAAAGCTGGTGGGGCGCAGAGAGCCGCAAGCCGGCAAAGTGGTGAACACGTGTCCAAGCGCCGCGGGCGCGAAGAGCTGGAACTCTGTGGCGTATTCGCCGCGCACCGGCTATGTCTACGCGCCGATCAACGAAGTTTGTAACGACCTGACGTCGACGCTCACCGAAGCGAGCGAAGGCCGCTTTCATGCCAACGGCGGGTTTTCGTTCCAGTTGCCGCCGAATCGCACAACGTATAGTCATCTGGACGCCTGGGATCCCATCACGCGCAAACGCGTATGGAGCATGCCCTATCGCTATGTGCTGCTGGCGTCCGTGCTGGCCACCGCGGGCGATCTGGTGTTCAGCGGCGATCCCGAGGGCGACTTTTTCGCATTGGATGCGCGCACGGGCGACAAGCTGTGGAGCTATCAAACAGGAGCGGGGAATCGCGGTTCGGCGGTTTCGTATTCGGTCGGCGGAAGGCAGTACATCGCGACTCCGACCGGTTGGCAACAGGCCATCACCGGCGCGCAGCTCGCTCCGCTGTTTCCCGATCAGAACTGGCGCGCAGGATCAACGTTGATCGTGTTCGCATTGCCGGAGGTCGCGAAGTGAAAGTGATCCTGTTGTTCATCATCCCGGCGCTGGGATGGGCGCAAACTCCCGGCGAGAAAGTATTCGCGCAATCCTGCGCCACGGGCTATTGTCACGGTGCGAAGGGAGCGCCGGCCGGTGCACCGCGATTGGCCGGCCGCGGTTTCGATCAAAGCTACATTACGAATACGATCATGCGCGGATTGCCGGGGACGGCGATGCCTGCGTTCGGCGCAACACTGAGCCGCGCGGACTTAGGCGCCGTGATCGCGTACGTCGCAAGCCTGAATGGGATCGCCAATGCATCAGTCAATCTGGGACCGCCGGGCGGACCAGGCGCTTCCGGACCCGCAGAACCCGCACTCTCGCCCGAGGCTGAACGCGGCCGCGCGCTATTCTTCGACGCCGTTCGCGGCTTCGCGCGCTGCTCCACATGTCATGAGATTAACGGCATCGGGATTCCGGTGACCACGCCGATCGCCAAAATTCCCGCCGATGCCGCGGCTCTTCGCGAACTCGCGACACCCGGCGTTCGCACCGCCACGGTGGATGGTGAGGCCATGCCCGCACTGATCGTAAGCCAGGGCAAGGCGCGCGCGCTGTTCTATGATCTGACATCGGTACCGCCTGTATTGCGCACCGTGAATCCCGATACATTGAAGGTGACGGAGGGCGGTTCGTGGCGTCACGCGGCGGTGATCGGAGCGTACAGTGATGCGGAGCTCAGATCGATACTTGTTTTCTTACGGGAAGTGATCAAGCCGTAGTGCAGGATCTCTCACTCGCCAATCGAGAAACCTGGCTCGCCAGGAACGGCGCGGCGTTGGCCGGTCTGGCCTTCCTTCTCGTCTTCTATTGGCGCGGGCTGGGCGACTGGTTTTATCAGGACGATTTCGGATGGCTGCATCTGGGACCTGCCAAGGATTTCAGCGATTTTCTGAGGATCCTTTTCGCGCCCAAGGCTCACGGGAACATTCGGCCCTGGAGCGAAAATCTGTTCTTTTATGGCCTGAAAGCGCTGTTCGGCGTGAACCCGCTGCCCTTCCGGATCGTCGTGTTTGCCACGGTTGCCGCTGACGTTGTTCTCCTTGTGGCGCTGGTTCGCAGGCTCACGGGCTCTGTTCTTGCGGCGGCGTGCGCACCGATTCTTTGGCTCGCGAACCCATGCGTCGCGCCGGCTCTGTGCTGGACGTCCATTTACAACGAGAGCCAATATCTGGTTTTCGTGCTGCTGGCGCTGCTGCTATTAATCCGGGGCAAGTATTGGTGGCAGATGATCGTGTTTGCGCTGGGGCTCGGATCGCTCGAGATGGCGGTGATGTATCCGGTGATCGCGCTCGCGTATGCGTTGCTCTTCGATCGGGCGAAGCTACGGCGCACGGCGCCCTTATTTGCGATTTCGGCTGCCTACACGGCGTTGCATTTCTGGGCGGCGCCGGCCGCGAAATCGGGACCCTACGCGATCCAGATCGACTCGAGAATCTTCCGAACGCTAGCCGCCTACGTCAAGCTGGCGCTTGGTCCGCAAGAGCTGGCGCACTTCCATTGGGATTGGCCCGTTTGGCTGACGGTGGCTGGCACGGCGTTGGTCGGCGCGGGTATTGTCGCCGCGATCATTGTGGCAGGGCGCGTGGGATGGTTCGGGCTGGCCTGGTTCCTAGCGCTGCTGGTTCCGATGCTCCCGCTGCCGGAACACGTTCAGGATTACGCGTTAACCGGACCGGCGATGGGCCTGGCCATGATCTTGGCTGGAGCGTTGGTCCGCCGGCCTCGCCCGATGGCGCCCATAGTGGCGATGTATCTGGCGATCTGCATGCCCGCGGCTTGGGATGTGACCAGCTGGCATGTGGCGCACAGTCATGTCGCCGGCGATTTAGTGACTGGCATTGTAGCTTACGACCGCGCGCATCCCGGCAAGACTCTGCTGGTGACGGGCCTCAACACGGACCAGTTTTATGCGGGATTCGCGGACCGTCCGTTTGAGACGTTTGGTCTGCAGAATGTTTTTATCGCTCCGGGAGCCGCGGCAAAGATTGACGATGTGCGCGGCTGGGTCCCGCAGTATGAGCTGCCGCCCGCAACGGTGAAAGCGCTGCTGGACGCCGGCAAGGCCGTCGTTTTGGATGTATCCAACGGCCAGGTCCGCGACGTGACGCCCAAGTAAACGGCGATACTGGAGGGAACCTTCAAGGAGGTTTCAATTGCTCCGAAAATTACTCACGATCGCTGTGTTTACTGCCGGCTGCGTTCTCGGGCAGCAGAAAGTCGCACCAGACAAAGAAGCCGCGCTGAAGGCCGATCTGGCCGGGCAGATCGACGCAATGAAAAAGCAGGCGCAGGTGATGGTGGACAGCGTTTACAGTTTCGGCGAACTGGGATTCCAGGAGTTCGAGACCTCGAACTACCTCAGCGGAATTCTCGAGAAGGAAGGTTTCACGGTGCAGCGCGGGATCGCGGGCATTCCGACGGCCTTCGTCGCGACGTGGGGAAAAGGCAAGCCGGTGATCGCGCTCGGCTCCGACATCGACGATATCCCGCGGGCTTCGCAGAAACCTGGCGTGGCATATCACGACCCGATGATTGAGGGCGCGCCGGGACACGGTGAAGGCCACAACTCCGGGATGCCGCTGAACATCATCGCCGCCTTGGCGGTGAAGAAGGTGATGGAGCGTGAGCATCTGCCGGGGACCATCAAACTGTGGCCCGGCGTGGCGGAAGAAGATCTTGGCACGAAGGCGTACTACGTGCGTGCGGGAATTTTCAAGGACGTAGATGTCGTCCTCTTTTGCCATGTGTCGGACAACTTCAGCGTGTCGATGGGCCCCGCGGCCAACAATGGACTGGTCTCGATCGAGTACAGCTTCAAAGGGGAAAGCGCGCATGCGGCGGGTGCGCCATGGCGCGGAAAAAGCGCTCTGGACGCGGTGGAATTGATGGACGTGGGTTGGAATTTTCGCCGCGAGCATCTGCGGCTGGCGACGCGCCTGCATTACGTGATCACCAACGGAGGCGATCAACCGAACGTTGTCCCTCCCAACGCGGCCGTCTGGTATTACTATCGCGAAGCCGACTATGACCACATCATGAACCTCTGGCGCATCGGCGACAACATGGCGCAAGCCGCCGCGTTGATGACCGATACGACCTACACCTCGCGGCTGTTGGGCAGCGCATGGCCGGCGCATTTCAACGTCCCGGTGGCCGAAGACATGTACGAGAACATCAAGCGAGTTGGCCTGCCGCAGTGGTCGAACGACGATCAGACTCTGGCGAAAGCTTTGCAGGCCGAGCTGAAGATGCCGCAGCGCGGGCTGGCCGCGAAGGTCCGGGAGTTGAAGCAGCCGAAATCGGCGGCCGACGATGATGATGATGGCGCAGGCGCGATCGGCCCAATGGGCGGAGGTTCGGACGATATCGGCGACGTTTCGTGGGTTGTGCCGACCGTTACATTGATGTATCCGTCAAACATTCCCGGCGGCCCCGGGCACAATTGGGCCAACGGTGTTTCGATGGCGACTCCCATCGCGCACAAGGGCGTTGTCGCCGGTGCAAAAGTGCAGGCGATGACCATGCTCGACATTCTGCTGCATCCGGAATTGGTGAAGAAGGCTTGGGACTACTACAACCACGTGCAGACCAAGGAAGTGAAGTACAAGAGCTTCCTGCGGCCGGACGATCAGCCCGCGATTTGGCTGAATCAGAAAACCATGGAGGAATACCGGCCACGCATGAAGGCTCTCTATTACGATCCGTCGAAATACGATACTTATTTGGAACAACTCGGGATTAAATATCCGACGGTACGCGCCGCTGCTTCTGGAAACTGACTTCTGCGAAACTTGAGTTATGGCGCTCAAGTTTACGACATCGTATGTCGAAGATTCGATCGCGATCTTCCGGTATTACAAGAACCTGGCCGAGCGCGCTATCGAACAAGTGACGGACGATCAGCTGCTCGCTGTTGTCGATGACGAAGCGAACTCGATCGCGCTTATCGTTAAACACATGTCGGGCAACATGCGGTCGCGCTGGACGGATTTTCTGACCACCGACGGCGAGAAAGCTGGCCGCAGCCGAGATGCCGAGTTCTCCGATCCGCCTGCCACGCGTGCTTCGCTCATCGAAATGTGGGAAGAGGGCTGGCAGCGATTGCTCGGCACCTTGGAATCGCTTTCAGACGCCGATCTCGGCCGCACCATCACGATTCGCGGCGAAGCGCACTCAGTGATGCAAGCCATCAACCGGCAGGTGGCGCATTATTCCTACCATTGCGGGCAGATCGTGTTCTTGGCGAAGCATCTCTGCGCTGGCCGATGGCGCAACTTGAGTGTGCCGCTCGGCAAATCCGCCGAGTTCACGAGAAGAGTGCAGGCCGGTGAAGCGAGCCAGCGTTAGGATGTCGTGGCGACGCCCGCAGGCCGGTGGATCTCCTGCAGGCTCCAAACGCGTATCGGATCGCGCTTCCGTGAGGCGATTGCTTGCGCGGCAGCCTTTGCTCCGCTGAGCGTTGTGATGCACGGGATACGGTAAGCAACCGCGGTACGCCGAATGTCGCGCTCGTCCTTGAACGTGTGGCCGCCAGTGGTGGTGTAGATCACTAGCTTCAAAGAACCGGCCTTCATGATGTCGACCGCGTTGGGGCGTCCTTCGTTCACCTTGAAAACGGTCTTCACTTGCAGGCCGGCGGCTTTCAATACGGCCGCAGTTCCACGCGTGGCCGCGAGCTGAAATCCGTGCTCGGCGAACTTGGCCGCCACTTCCACCGCAGCCGCTTTATCGCGATCGTTCACGCTGATGAACACCGTGCCGCTTTCGGGAAGCGGAGTGCCGGCGCTCAACTGCGCCTTGCCGAACGCCTCGCCGAAGTTTTCTCCCACGCCCATCACTTCGCCAGTCGAACGCATCTCAGGACCCAGCGCGGGATCGACTCCCGGGAATTTGCCGAACGGGAAGACCGGCGATTTCACGAAGCACTGCGGTACGGGCAAAACGCCGGATGTTCGGCCGCCGGTGAGGTGCTCGAAGTCGCGGAGTCGCTTGCCAAGCATTAGGCCGACCGCGAGCTTCGGCAGCGGAACGCCGGTGGCCTTGCTAACGTAGGGAACAGTGCGCGACGCCCGCGGATTCACTTCCAGCACGTACACCACGCCATCCTTGATCGCGTACTGCACGTTCATCAGGCCGATCACGTGAAGCGCGCGCGCCAGCCGCTCGGTGTAATCCTGAATGGTTTTGAGCACGGCTTCGGAAAGCCCTTGGGGAGGAAGAACGCAGGAGCTGTCGCCCGAGTGCACGCCCGCTTCTTCGATGTGCTCCATGATGCCCGCGATCAGCACGCTGCCGTCTTGATCGGCGAGAGCGTCCACGTCGACTTCGGTGGCATCCTCCAGGAACCGATCGATCAGCACCGGCCGCTCCTGCGAAAAGATCACGGCCTCCTGCATGTAGCGCCGGACCATCTCTTCGTCGTAGGCGATCACCATGGCGCGCCCGCCCAGCACGTAGCTCGGCCGGACTAGCACCGGATAACCGATGCGACGAGCCACTGCGCAGGCTTCTTCCGCGCTGGTTGCGGTGCCGTTGGCGGGCGACGGAATCGCGAGTTCGTCGAGCAGCTTGCCGAACAGCTTGCGATCTTCCGCTAGATCGATATTCGCGGGATCGGTGCCGATGATCGTCACGCCCGCGGCCTTGAGCGGTAGTGCGAGATTCAGCGGCGTTTGCCCGCCGAACTGCACGATGACGCCGTCCGGCTTTTCGGTGTCGTGGATGTTGAGAACTTCCTCGAGCGTGAGCGGCTCGAAGTACAAGCGATCGCTGGTGTCGTAATCGGTGGACACCGTTTCCGGGTTGCAATTGACCATGATCGACTCGTGATCGAATTCGTCCAGCGCATAGGCGGCGTGGCAACAGCAGTAGTCGAACTCGATGCCCTGGCCGATGCGGTTGGGGCCGCTGCCGAGGATCATAACCTTCTTGCGGTTGGCTGCCCCGGATTCGTTCTCCGACTCATAGCTCGAATAAAGATAGGGCGTGAAGCTTTCGAATTCGGCCGCGCAGGTATCCACGCGATTAAACACCGCCGTGACGCCGAGTTCTTTGCGCCGCGCGCGCACTGCGTCAGCGCTGGTTCCCATCAGCCGTCCCAGCCGGGGGTCCGAGATTCCATCGCGTTTGGCTTCGAGCATGCGATCGCGCGGGAGCGAGCCCAGGTTTTGCCCTGCGTAGCTCTGCTCAAGATCCGCCAGCTCGCGAAGCTGTTTCAGGAACCACGGATCGATCGAAGTGATTTCGTGAATCTGTTCGACAGTCCAGCCTTGTTCCAGCGCGAAGCGAATGTAACCTAAACGCTCTGGATTGGGCGTGATCAGGCGCTGCCGGATGAGCGCCGCATCATAGCTTTCCGATGTCACCGCCTTGCCGGTTTCCAGGCTGCGGAGCCCCTTGCCAAGCGCTTGCTTGAAAGTGCGGCCGATGGCCATCACTTCGCCCACCGATTTCATTTGCGTTCCGAGAACCGGCTCGGCGCCCGGGAATTTCTCGAATTGCCAGCGCGGAATCTTGACCACTACATAGTCGAGAGTAGGCTCGAAGCACGCGGGCGTAACTTCGGTGATGTCGTTCTTGATTTCGTCCAGCCGATAGCCTACTGCGAGCTTTGCGGCGATCTTCGCGATCGGAAATCCGGTGGCCTTCGATGCCAACGCGGAGCTTCGCGAGACGCGCGGGTTCATCTCCACGATCACCATGCGGCCGTTTTCCGGATTGATGGCGAACTGCACGTTCGATCCGCCGGTGTCCACGCCGATTTCCCGCAGACAGCGCAAAGCAGCGTCGCGCATCATCTGATATTCGCGATCGGTGAGGGTTTGCGCCGGAGCGACGGTAATGGAATCGCCGGTGTGCACACCCATCGGATCGAAGTTCTCGATGGAGCACACGATGATGGCGTTGTCCGCCATGTCGCGCATCACTTCCAGCTCGAATTCTTTCCATCCGAGGACGCTCTCTTCGATCAGCACCTCGTGCACCGGTGAGAGATCCAGGCCGCGCTGCATAATTTCGGCCAGATCCTCGCGATTGTAAGCGATGCCGCCGCCCGAACCGCCCATTGTGAAGCTGGGCCGCAGGATCACCGGGTATCCGCCCGGAACACGCTCGGCGAAGCTCAGTCCGTCTTCCACGCTCGCGACCAGTTGCGATTGCGGGGTCTCCAGCCCGATCTTCCGCATCGCGTCCTTGAACAATAGGCGATCCTCGGCCTTCTTAATGGATTCGATGTTGGCGCCGATCAGCTCCACGCCGTATTTGTCGAGCACGCCGGCGTCGGCCAGATCCACCGACAGATTCAAGCCGGTCTGTCCACCCACTGTCGACAGCAGCGCATCGGGCCGCTCGCGCCGGATCACTTCTTCGGCGAATGCCACGCTGAGGGGCTCGATATACGTGCGGTCGGCCAGGTCGGGGTCGGTCATGATGGTGGCCGGATTCGAATTGATCAGCACCACTTCATAACCGTCGGCTTTGAGCGCTTTGCAGGCCTGCGCACCGGAATAATCGAATTCGCAAGCCTGGCCGATGATGATCGGGCCGGAGCCGACGATCAGGATGCGGTGAAGATCGTTGCGTCGAGGCATCGGCTAGCGTCCTCCGCGATCTTTGATCAACTGCATGAAGTCGTCAAACAGATAGTGCGAATCGTGCGGCCCGGGCGCGGCCTCGGGATGATATTGCACGCAGAACACCGGCTCATTGCGATGGCGGAAGCCTTCCAGCGTTTGGTCGTTCAGGTTGACGTGTGTGAGATCCACCTCGTTCACGTTGAGCGAATCGGGATCGACGGCGAAGCCGTGATTGTGTGAGGTAATCTCAACCTTCTGTGTGACGCGGTTTAACACCGGATGATTCGCGCCGCGGTGTCCGAACGGGAGCTTGTAAGTTTTGCCGCCAAGCGCGAGTCCCAAAATCTGGTGGCCCAGGCAAATGCCGAAGATGGGTTTCTTGCCGATCAGCTTTCGCACTTGCGCCGCTTGGAATTCCAGGGGCTCGGGATCACCAGGGCCGTTCGACAGAAATACCCCGTCCGGATTGAGCGCCAGAACATCTTCCGCTGATGCGCCCGCGGGCACCACGGTGACGCGCGCGCCCACCTGAACCAGGCGCCGCAAAATATTGCGCTTGATCCCGTAATCGAACGCCACCACGTGACAAAACTGCTCGGCCGGCTTCGCGAGCGCTTCCGATGGAGAACAAGCCTCCACCGGCTGATCCCATGAATAGCTGGCGGGAGTGGAAACACGGGTCGCGAGATCGAGGCCGGCCATGGAGGGAGCTTTGCGAGCGCGCTCGATCAGTTCGTCCCGGCTTCGAGTGCCCACCGAAAGCACGCCCCGCATCACGCCGCGTGTTCTGAGATGACGCACCAAGGCGCGTGTGTCGATTTCCGCCGCTACGGGAATTCCATTACCGGCGAGAAACTGTTCGGCGTTTTCTTCCGACCGCCAATTGCTGGCCAATCGCGAGAATTCGCGAACCACCAGCCCTTCGATGTAGGGCCGCGCCGCTTCTTGATCGTAGGCGTTCGCGCCGTAGTTTCCAATTTGCGGATTCGTCAATACGACAATCTGGCCCGCGTATGACGGATCCGTGAATATTTCCTGGTAGCCCGTGATTGAGGTGTTGAACACCACCTCGCCCAGGCTGTCTTTCGGCGCACCAAAACTCTTGCCCTCGAAGACCGTCCCGTCTTCCAGGGCGAGGATTGCAGCATTCAATTCGGATTGTCCTCCAGTGTTTCTTCGGGAAGGGGTGTCACTCCTATTGAACCATGTCGCCGCGTTAGGTTCAATAGGATTTAGGCGCCGGCGCGGCTCAGCGTATAATTGTGATTCGTAGTGGTCCCAACTGGATTGCATTGTGTGGAACGGTGACTATCTTTTCTTAATTCGTAGCCTGGTGGAAAAGGACTTCAAAGTCCGCTACCGGAACATGTCCCTGGGCGTCCTGTGGTCGCTGCTGAACCCCTTGATCATGATGGGCGTGTTGACGTTCATCTTCACCAAGATCTTCGCTCAGCACGACAGGAACTTTCCGCTGTCGGTCTTGTGCGGGCTGGTTCCGTTTAACTTTTTCAGCGTTGCGTGGGTTACCGGAACCACCTCGCTGTTGGAGAATACGTCGCTGATCAAGAGAGTTCCAGTGCCGCGCCAGGTATTCCCGATCGCTAGCGTCCTTTCCAATTGCCTGCACCTGCTGATCCAGATCGCGTTGCTGCTCGGGATCATCCTGGTGTTTGGACGCGGTATCAACATCCACTGGCTCTGGCTGCCGTTGATCTGGGGCCTGGAGATCCTGTTCGTCATGGGATTGACACTGACCTTTTCGGCCGTCAACGTGTACGTGCGGGACACGCGTTACGTGGTGGAATCTACCAATACCGTGCTGTTCTGGCTGGTTCCGATTTTCTATTCGTTTGCCGTGATTCCCGTACGCTTTCGAGGCGTGTATCAAATCAATCCGGTGGCAGCACTAGTCCTCATGATGCGCAACGTATTGATCGAGGGCCACGCGCCGCTGGGCTCCACGTTGATTCGTCTCGCGGCCGGTGCAGTCCTAATGTTTGGAATTGGACTCTTCGCTTTCGGGAAGTTGAAAGATGGTTTTTATGCGCGTTTGTAGACTGGCATGCCGCTGATCGAATTCCAGAACGTTTCCAAGTGGTTTCCTCATAGCACCGGACGCCAGTTGCTGCGGACGCACATAGCGCGCTGGTTCGGCAGAGTGCACCACGAACCGTTCTACGCCTTGCGGAATGTGTCTTTTCGTCTGGAGGAAGGCGAGACGCTGGGGATTGTCGGTTCCAACGGAGCCGGCAAGAGCACCCTTCTCAGCTTGGCGGCGGGCCTGACAAAACCGGACCAAGGCTCCGTGCGCGTGAACGGGCGAGTGGCGCCGCTCCTTGAATTGGGCGCCGGATTTCATCCCGATCTCACGGGCGCCGAGAACCTGGTATTGAACGCTGCGCTGCTGGGCCTGTCCAAGCGCAAGACCAACGATCTTTTTGATTCGATCGTGGAGTTTTCCGGGATCGGCGAATTTATCGACGATCCGCTGCGCACCTACTCGAGCGGCATGATCATGCGGCTGGCCTTCTCGGTCGCCATTCAATGCGAGGCAGCCATTCTGCTGATCGACGAAGTTCTGGCCGTCGGAGATTCCAGCTTTCAGGAAAAAAGCAAGGCCGCGCTGATGTCATTCTGCCGTGCCGGCAAAGCGATGCTATTCGTGTCCCACTCGTCCAAGGCGGTGCGCGAGATGTGCGATCGCGCGCTGTGGATCGATCACGGTTCCGTCATGATGGATGGCCCGGTGGAATCGGTTCTCGACGCTTACGAAGGGCGCGCCGTGATGAAACATCGCACGTGATGGCATCGAAACGAACCCAAAATCGTTCCGTACCCAAGAACACGGCGAAAACCGCCGCAGCCTCGGTGAAGACAGCAGATAAGAGGGCGCCGGGACCAACTTGGACCGTTCGCGTGCAGGAGTGGCTTGCCTCAAAGAGCTTGCTGCTGGCGGCCGTGGCCGTGCTCATCGCCACTCTCCGGATCGTGGCTACGTATCCGGTGTTCAACCACACCATTGACGAACCCGCCCACATCGCGTGCGGAATGGAGTGGCTGTCCAAGGGCACATATACGTTGGAACCGCAGCATCCGCCGCTGGCGAGAATTTTCTCCGCGCTGGGACCTTTTCTCGCGGGAGAACGCAGCGAAGGACGCAGGATGATCTACCAGGAGGGCGCGGCCATTCTCTATCACAACGGGAAGTACCAGCGAAATTTGACGCTGGCGCGTCTTGGGATACTTCCGTTCTTTTGGCTGGCGTGCGTGGTCGTCTACCTGGCGGGTGCGCGCTGGTATGGGAAGGCGCAAGCGGCACTCGCGGTAACTCTATTCACGCTGCTGCCGCCCATACTGGCTCACGCGTCGCTTGCAACCACCGACATGCCTCTCACCGCCACGTTCGGTTTGGCTTTGTTCGCTTTGGTAGTGTGGACCGAGAATCCGATGCCCGGTCCCGGCCTGGGCGCGCTGATGGGCTTCTGTTGCGCGCTGACGTTTTTGTGCAAATATTCGAGTCTCGCGTTTCTTCCCGCCTGCGTGGGCGTAATGCTGGCGTGGATGGTCATCAATGAGCGAAGCTTCGCGCCGTTGCTCCGATTGCTGACTGTGCGTCGTGCACTATCGTTCTTGGCGGCGGTGCTCGTTTGCCTGCTGACTGTGTGGGCATGCTTCCGATTTTCCTTCGGGAACGGAATGCCCGCGCCCGAGCTTTTCGCCGGCATCCACCAGGCTTCCACACACCAGCGGCTGGGACACCCTTCGTATTTGCTCGGCGCGCGCAGTTTGTCTGGATTCTGGCTCTTCTACCCAGTGGCGCTCGCGGTAAAGACTCCGCTGGGCTTTCTCGGTTTATTGGCCGGAGGAATTGCGCTGGCCTGGAGCAGACGGAAGAATTTGGCTTGGTCCATGCCCATCGCGGGCATCGTTGGAATCCTCGCGGTCGGACTTTACAGCCGCATTAATATCGGCACGCGGCACGTGCTTCCCATCTATTTCTTTTTCGCGCTGCTGGCGGCGGCATTCACGTGGGAGTGGCTGGGGCGCGCCTCCGAACGGCGTTGGATGGGCTGGGCGGTAGCGGTGCTGGCTGCGTGGCTGGTCGTGTCGGGCGCGGTGAATCATCCCGACTATCTGGCCTATTTCAACGAACTTGCCGGCGACGAACCAGAAAAAATTCTGGCTGACTCGGATCTCGATTGGGGTCAAGACATGTTGCGGCTGAGCGCTCGTTTGCGTGAGTTGGGGGCGCAGTCTGTCACTTTCAACCCCTTCATCATTGCCTACCTGCACGACTACCACGGCTTTCCTCCGATCGAGCCAAGCGATCCCGGAACGCCATCGCCAGGTTGGAACGCAGTCAGCATCACCGTCTGGAAGGTTGCCCGCTTTGGTCTAATGGAGCAGCATAAGGACCTGCAGTTGTGGCCCGACATTTACAAACCGAAGGAGCGGGTGGGGCGCGGCGTTCTTCTTTACTACTTCGATCCCTCCCAGTTTGAACCGCCAAAACCTGGGCAATAGCGACCCGGCGAGCATCAACGCCCAGCGGGCGGTTGTGGTGGCACGTAATACAGGAGAATCGAGCGCCCGACGCGTTCGGTGGGTTTCACAACGTCCGGCCAGGTTTGGTCGGTGCGATCGTTCAGCGGCAGGCCCATGCGATTCAGCTTCCAATGCGTGACCTGCACCGCGTTCCAGCCGGGAGCGGGAGCGTCGGCGTCGTTTTGCTGGTGAGGCGGAAATCCGTGGGCGGCCAGGCTGATGCCGATGGACGGCGTGAATGCAACCGATGGCGCGTTCAGCTCCTGGAGCCGCTTGCCCAAGCGCTTGATGTCCTGCCCCCAATCCAGATCCGAATCCACCACAATGCGCTCGGGCTCGTCGCCGGCCAAGGCATTGAAGTAAGCCAGATAGTCTGGGTGCGCTGCAAGCGAACCAATCACCAGCCAGCCGGCCGCCGCCGCGGCAAGCCAAAGAGTCCACTTCCTGCGGACGCTCTCCTGGATCAGCCAAAGCGTCCCCGCTGCGGCGATGATCGCGAAAAACGGAAACGCCGGCAGGATGTGGCGAAGTCCGATGTTGATGCGGGACGACATTGCGACGGCCAGGATCGCAACGGGAATCGCAATCGCGAGCGCAAAGGGCCACACGGTGGCTGGACGCGCGGGCCGCTTCCACAGGCCAATCACTGCGAGAATCAACAGCCCGAGCGGTAGCTTCACCGCGATCAATACCGGGAAGTAAGACCACCAGCCGTCCCTTCGCAACTCGCCTAGGAAGTAGGAAAGATGGCCCTTGGCGTTGTGGTCCATCACCGACTTCACGCCCGAATACAGTTCAGGAAACGGAACGCTGAAGGGAATCCCCACGCTCTTACCGAAAGAAAAGCGATAGCCGGCCCAAATGATCACGAGACCGATCAGGGCGGCCAACCCAATCCAGGCCACGCGCGCCGCGAACAAGCGCGATATCTCGGAGAAGGCGGGCCGCGCCGAATACAGCCAATAGGCCAACGCCAGGACCGCCGCCGCGGGATAAAACGCCAGCGCGGAAAATTTGGTGATCACCATCAAACCCAGCGCCACGCCGAGCCATACCGCGCGCTTGAGGTCAGGCTGCTCGAGAAATCGCACCGACGCATAGGTGGCGAAGGCGAAACAAGCCGTAACGCCCATGTCGGTGGTGGAAAGTCCGGCGTGCGCGAGCACCGTCGGGATCATAGTGAAAGTCAGTACGCTGAACACCGCTCCGGTTGGGCCCAAAATCCGCCGTCCCCACAGGAACACCATCCAGCACGCCAGCCAGAAGAACGGCAGGTTGCCGGCCCGCGACAAAGCCAAGCGGAGATCGTAATGCCCGCCTTCATAGAGGATGCTGTCGCCTTCCACGAAGAGATCGCCCTGCCGGTTCGATCGCGCTCCCGCCAGGTAGGGGCCCAGCGCCACCATCACGCGCGTCAGCGGCGGGTGCTGAGGTTCGTAGCGATAGATCCCCTGGTCCAGCCATTGCATGCCACAGGCGATGTGAGCCGGTTCATCGGAGGTGTGGTTGAACACCGTGTAGGTGAAAGCTATTCGGACCGAGGCCAGCAGGATCAGAGCAACCACAATCGGCGTGGCGCGCCGAGCGAGAAGTGATTCCAGGCGTTCGTAAAATGGCGGCGACGATTGCACCGCGGCTGGGGCGTGTGTAATTGCCGTCTTCTTGCGCGTCCTAGCCACGGAATATCAATGATAAAACACAACGGCGGCGCCGAGACACCTGCGGCCTGCGCGTTCGGTTGCTACAATCGAGAGTCGTCGTTGCCAGTTTCGCGCGCCTCGCTACAAATCCAATGGCAAAAGCTTCCAAAAAGAAGACCCGAGTTTCGCACGAGCCGGCCGAAAAGCCCGAGAAGAAGATCATCGACCGTTGGCCGGTTCTCGCGCCGTTGATCCTTCTGGCTATGACGCTGTTCTGCTATTGGACGCCGATGACGTCCAGCGAAACGTCGATCCTGTGGGACGCGGCCGACTACTTTCAGCCGATCCAAAACTACCTGTCGCAGGAGCTTCACGCCGGCCAAATCCCCTTCTGGTCGCCCTACCCGTGGGCTGGTTACCCGTTTCTCGCCGATCCGCAGGTGGGCGCCTGGTATCCGCTGAACTGGCCATTTTTCCTCATCGGAGTTTCGCCGCATTTGCTGGTTGTGGAGCATTGGCTGCATGCGCTGTTGGCATGCCTGGGGGCTTATTTTCTGGCGTGGCGTCTCTTGCGTCACCGCCAAGCTGCGGTGCTGGCCGGGCTCTGTTACGGGCTTTCCGGATTTTTCGCCGGCCATAGCTCTCATACGCCCATGCTGGAAGGCGCCGCGTGGATGCCGTGGCTGTTGCTATTGCTCGACCTGGCATTGGAATCGCATCCGCTGCGGTACACAATTCTCGGCGGACTGGCTTCGGGAATGCTGATTCTCGCTGGCCACTTTCAGACCATCCTGTATAGCTTTCTCGCCCTCGGACTCTTCGCGGTCGCGCGAGTCGCCGCCGATCCGCGCCGCTGGGTGCCAATTTTCGGCATGGCCCTGGCGATGCCAGTGATCGGGACTCTGCTCTCCGCCGTTGGAACCGGGCCGGGTTTAGAATTAACACTCAATTCGATCCGCACCGGGCTGACCGCCACCACCCGGCACGAGGGCGTGATTCCATTCGCCGCGTTGTCCACGCTCGTAGCGCCCGATTTTTACGGAGTGTTCTCGGGCGACTATCATGGGCCTGCCGATATCACGCAATTCTATTTCTACGCGGGAATCCTGCTGGTTCCGCTGGCGATTTTTGGCCTGCGCGACCGCCGCTTACGGATCGCGAGCCTGCTGCTGATCGTCCCCACCATTTGGTATGCGATGGGACAATCGGCGGGACTCTATCGTCTGGTGGCCCTCCTGCCAGGGTTCAGCAGCATTCGCGCTCCCGTGAACATTTGGTTCGTGCCGTCGCTGGGCTTGGCACTGCTGGCCGCGGCTGGGTTGGCGGCGCTCGCCGATCGATGGCCGATCCGCTGGCTGCCTCTCGCCGTGCTGCTGTTCTTCTGCGCCGATCTTGTCTACCATCAGTCGGCCACCAATCCGCTGGCATATTCACGCCAGAGTTACGAGGAGCTGTACGGATCGAAGGAAGAGTTGTTCCAGCAAGCCGTGGCGAGCAACTTGCCGCCCCTCACGCGCTTCGACGGCGCCGACATGCTGGCCAGTTTTGGTCCCTTGGCGCACTACTTCATCGAGCGGACCGAAGTGACCTACGGATACGATCCACTGGAGCTGTCGCGCTTCATCGGCTTTGCCTCCGCCATGCACGCAAACAAGGACCTCCGCAAGGATCTCAACATCAGCCGCTGGCTCGACCGCCGTACCGGTAACATACACGTGTTAGACGATCCGCTCCCGCGCGCCAATTTTCCCAAGGAGCTGGTGCGCGTCAGTTCGGATGAGGAAAGCAAGCAGCGGCTCGCGACACTGGACCCGGCGCGTCAGGCCTTGGTTCCAGCCGCGATCAGCGTTACGGCGCAGGACGGAGCCGGCACCGCGGATGTGCGCGAGTTCACGCCCGGCCATTATCGCATTCACTACCGCTGCGCGACTCCCAGTCTGGTACGCGTAGGTAACGCGTATTTCCCCGGTTGGGCTGCGAAGTCAGGTGCCCAAAATCTTTCGGTGTTCCCCGTGGATTATGCCTTGATCGGCATCGCCGTGCCGGCCGGTGAAGGCGACTTCGTGCTGGACTACCACTCCACGTATTTCGCGGCTGCTGGGGCAGTGTCGCTCCTTGCCCTGCTCGGGTGCCTGACGGCACTGGTCCTGGCTCGCCGTTAATTCATTTGTTAAATCAACCACTTAGCGGGAACCGTAAGCGTCCCCTCTTGATTCTGATTGCAAAATGCAATAGAGTGATTGCATATTGCGATATGAGACTCGGCGAGAAAATCCGTTACCTCCGCGACGTCGAAGGCACCCTCCGCGGACTCGGCCGCGAGATGACGCAACAGGAAATTGTCGGCGCCCTCAAGCGGGAGCTGAAACAGTCCATTAGCCAGTCCTATTTGTCGCAGATCGAAAGCGGCAGCCGTCCGCACCTGACCAACCATACTCGCATGCTGCTGGCGCGGTTCTTCAAGGTGCATCCGGGTTACCTCGTCGACGACCCCGAAGGTTTTCATACCGAGCTGATGTCCGATGTTCGCGTGGGCGAGGATCAGTTGGATCTTTGGCTCATCGGCGGCGCGGAGCGATTTTCCCGCGACCCCGAAGTCAGCCGCGCGCTGCTCAGCTTGGCCATGCACGAAGATTCCCGCAAGTGCCTGCTGTTGATCGAATCGATTTTGGATACGCCGGGCCTGACCGATCGCTTGTTCCAGGTTCTGCGGCCGGAGTTGCAGCCGGCGTTACGGAGGAAAGCCCGATGAGTTGGGAAACCTTCTATTTCTTCTGCTTTTGTGTCGGCTTCTTATGCAGTCTGCTCTCGTTCCTGGCCGGCACGTCGCATCTGCACATCCATTTGCCGCGAGGAATGCACGGGCACGCCGGACACCCGGGCGGCGGCGGCAAGGGATCGCAAGCGTCTCCGATCAATTTCGGAACTGTAGCAGCGTTCCTCGCCTGGTTCGGCGGCACCGGGTATTTGCTGAGCCGATACTCAAGCATCTGGGCGCTTCTGGCGCTGGGTCTGGCGTTCATCGGTGGATTGGGCGGCGCTGCGGCCGTGTTTTGGTTTTTGTTCAAAGTGCTGCTGGCGCATGAACGGGACTTGGATCCGGCCGACTACGAGATGGTAGGCGTGCTGGGTCGATTAAGCACTACGTTGCGCGAAGACGGCACCGGCGAAATGATTTTCTCTCAAGATGGCTCGCGCCGCGCGGCCAGCGCGAGAAGCGACGATGGCCGGCCCATCGCCAAGGGCGTTGAGGTGGTGGTCACGCGCTACGAACGCGGCATCGCCTACGTTCGCCCTTGGGAAGAAATCAGCGAAGGGAAAAAGGAGAATTAGCATGCGCGTTCAATTGATAGAAGCACTCACGATCGCCGGACTCATGGTCCTGGTCGTTATGTTCTTCATGGCGATGTTCGCCCGGCTCTACCGCAAGGCCGGTCCGCACGAGGCGCTGGTGGTCTACGGCTTTCGGGGCACCCGAATCGTCAAAGGGCAGGGCACGGTGATCTTCCCCATGATCGAAAGCTACCACGAGCTGTCGCTGCAACTGATGTCCTTCGACGTCGCGCCGCAGCAGGATCTCTACACCAAACAAGGCGTCGCAGTCACCGTGGAAGCGGTCGCACAGATCAAGGTGAAGTCAGACCCTGAGTCCATCAAGACTGCGTCGGAGCAGTTCCTCACCAAGACCGATCAGTCTCGGGAAGCGCTGATCCGGCTTGTCATGGAAGGCCACTTGCGCGGCATCATCGGCCAGCTCTCGGTAGAACAGATCGTCAAAGAACCCGAGATGGTAGGCGATCGCATGCGCGGCACGTGCGCGGACGACATGAGCAAGATGGGCCTGGAAGTGATTTCGTTCACCATCAAAGAAGTCCGCGACAAGAATGAGTACATCTCCAACATGGGACGCCCTGACATCGCCCGCATCAAGCGCGATGCCGACGTCGCCACAGCGGAAGCCGAACGCGACACCGCCATCAAACGCGCTGAGGCTATGCGAGCAGCCGCGGTGGCCAAGGCGCAGGCCGATCAGGAGCGCGTTCTTGCGGAGGCGCTGTCGCAAGCCAAGCAGGCCGAAGCCAACCGCGACCTTGAGATCAAAAGAGCCACCTACGTGGAGGCCACCAAGCGGCAGCAGGCGCAAGCCGACAAGGCCTACGACATCCAGGCCAACATCATGCAGCAGCAAGTAATCGCCGAGCAGGTCAAAATTCAAATCGTGCAGAAGGAACAAGAGACTAAGGTGCAAGAGGCCGAAATCAAACGCCGTGAAAACGAGCTGATCGCGTCGGTTCTCAAACAGGCAGAAGTGGAACGCGGCCGGATCGAAGCTCTGGCCAACGCCGAGAAGTCGCGGCTCACGTCGGAAGCCGAAGGACATGCAGCGGCCATCCGTTCACAGGGTGAAGCCGAGGCCGAGATCATTTTGAAGAAAGGCGAAGCCGAAGCCAAAGCCATGAGCGTCAAAGCTGAGGCCTATCAGGAATGGAACCAGGCCGCCGTGGTCGACAAACTCATCACTGGGCTGCCGGAGGTGGTGCGGGCGCTCGCGTCGCCGCTCGCCAACATCGACAAGATCACCATCGTTTCCACCGGCAACGGCGACTCGGCCGGCATGCACAAAATCACGGGCGATCTCACCAAAATCGCCGCGCAGATCCCCGCATTATTCGAAACACTTTCGGGCATGCAGATGTCCGATCTACTGGGCAAAGTTAGAACCATCGGCGACAAGGCTCCCAAACCCGGCAACGGATCGGAACCGGTCGCCAATTCTTAAGGAGGTACATCATGGCACTTTTGGAGCGCGTTGCGACTCTGGTGCGAGCGAATCTCAACGACATCATCGACAAGGCCGAGGAGCCCGAGAAGATGATCAAGCAGGTGATTCTCGATATGCAGAATCAGCTATTGCAGGTGAAGACTCAGGTGGCGATCGCCATCGCCGACCAACACTTGCTCGAGAAGAAGCAGAAGGAGAACCAGGAAAAATCGGCCGACTGGAGTCGCAAGGCGGAGTTGGCCGTGGACAAGAACGATGACGAGCTGGCGCGTGCAGCCATCGAGCGATCGATCAGCTACCGTTCGCTGGCCGAGAACTTCGCGGACCAGGTGGCTGATCAGACTGTGCAAGTGGAGAATCTGAAGTCGGCGTTGCGCAAGCTGGAACAAAAGCTGGCCGAGGCGCAAGCCAAGAGCGACGTGCTGATTGCGCAGCATCGCCGCGCTCGGGCGTTGAATAAGGCTGGCGACGCGCGGATGGCGATCGGCAACGCGTCGGCCAGCGAGGCGTTCGACCGCATGAAGGGCAAAGTGCAGCGCAGTGAAGCATTAAGCCAGGCCAAGGCCGAACTAACCGGCGATTCCGTCGAGGATCGTCTGGCGTCGCTCGAGAAACAGGAGGAGGTCAGCCGCCTGTTGGCGGAGTTGAAAGCTAAGCGCGGTGCATAGAAGCGGCGATCTCGCTGCCCCACCGCTCGGCGAGGTCGGTGTGGATACCGAACTGATCCAGCGTGCGCATTACGATGTGATCCACCATCTCCTCGATTGATTGGGGATGATTGTAGAATGCCGGCACCGGCGGCAGGATTACCGCGCCCATGCGCGAGAGCTTCAGCATGTTCTCCAGATGGATGTCGTTGAGCGGCGTTTCGCGCACCAGCAACACCAGCTTCCGGCGCTCCTTGAGAACCACGTCGGCGGCACGATGCACCAGGTGTTCGCCTTGGCCGCTCGCAATGGCTCCCAGAGTCCGCATGCTGCACGGCGCGATCACCATCCCAGCCGTCACGAACGAGCCGCTCGATACCGCCGCACCCTGGTCGTTCGCCGCATAGGAAAAGGCCGCCATTTGCCGCACGCGATCCAACGAGTAGGAAGTCTCTTCCGCCAGTGTATGAGCGCCCCACTTGCTCACGATCAGGTGCGTTTCCACGCGTGATCCCTGCAGCGCTTCGAGCAGACGAATCCCGAAAATTGTTCCGGTGGCGCCGGTAATTCCAACCACTAAGCGTTGAGGATGGCCTTCTATCATTCGAAATGCACCCGAACCTTCAACCTTTCACATTCGGCCCGCGAAAGTCAATTCAGGCGAACGCCGCTGCCGGACGGCGATCCAAACTCTGCAGAATTCCTTCCAATTCGGCGGCCAGCTGCGGTGCATTGGATTCCGAAAAGATTGTGACGTGGTCGCCGGCCACGCTGCGCATTTCGAACTCGGCGCCCGCAAAGTCACGCCAGCCCAGCCTCGGATCGCTGAGAATCCTGGTGCTTATATTCACGCCCGCTCCGACAAAGTGCGCGATCGGAACCGCCAGCACTCGCGGCTGATACGCGTTCATCAGAGCCCGATGGTAAGCCTCGGGCCGCGGAGACTCGGTATGGGGAGCCGTAACCACAGCGGGCGCTGATGTCCGCATCTTCTTGGTCGCGATACGTGTAAGCACTCGGATATGTGCGCCAATCTCCTGGAGTGTCACCGGCTTCTTACCGCGAAGCCAAGCGGCCAGCATATCCCCTGCTGCTTTCGGGTATCGCTTCCAGGCCGCCGCAATTTTTGGATATCCCGGCGTGGGGGTGTCGAACAATGCCAGCAACGCAATGGATTCGCCCTCCGCGATGAGCTGGCGGGCGGTTTCGAACGACACCACGCCTCCGTAGCAGTGGCCACCGATCACGTACGGACCGTGCGGCCGCAGAGCTCGAATCGACCTAACGGATTGGCGCGCAATATCTTCCACCTCTAGCACGCGGCCATCTTGCACCGGATGCGCCGGGCAGACAACGGTAAAGGGTTGCTCAGGCCCCAGCCATCGCGCTAGATGGCGGAATTGATAAGCATCCTCTTCGGTGGTAGAAAAGCAAAAGATCGGAATGCGAGCGCCCTCGCTCTCGAGCACTAGAATGCGATTGGGAAGCGCTGGCTCGCTGGGAACATCGCAAGCGCGTTCGGCCCTGATCCGTTCAGCGATGGCGCGTGCCAGCGCGGAGATCGTTGGCTGATCGAAAAAGTCCGCCTCGGGCAGCTTGCTTTGGCCCAGTCCAAACGCGGCGGCAGCTTGCGTCAGCATATGCGCGGCAGAGAGCGAATCGCCGCCCAGATCGAAGAAATCGTCTTCGGTGGTGATGTGCTGGAGATCCAAAATGCGCCGCCAGATCGCGATGAGCGCCTCCTCCATCTCGGAGGGCCGATCCAGTTGCGCGGAATGCGCAGGCGCGCCCAGTTGCTGGAACTGTTCCGCCAGGGCCGCGCGTTTGGGTTTACCGCCTAATCCGCGCGGAATCTGATTTAGGAATACAAGTTTTCGAGGAACCTTGTAGGCCGCCAGATGTTTGGCCGCGAAGCGCCGCAGCTCGATCTCGGAAACTTCCGCTCCCGGACGCAGTACCACGGCGGCGGCGGGTTCCTGCTCCAGCGTGCGATGGGGGATCGGAAAAGTGACAGCGTCGGCGACCGCCGGATGGCGCAACAGCACGCCGTCCACCTCCAGCGGAAGGATCTTCTTGCCCCCGCGGCTGATCATTTCCTTCTTTCGGCCCACAATGAACAAGAAGCCGTCGCTGTCGATCCGGCCGATGTCTCCGGTGTGGAACCAGCCATCGCGAAAGGCTTCTTGATTGGCCTGGGGATCATCGAGATAGCCTGAAGTCAGCGCCGGACCTCGCACCACGATCTCGCCCTCCGCGTCCGCTGGAAGCAAGTTACCCCCGTCGTCGCGGATGGCCAATTCGGCTCCGGATGATCTTCCCGCCGAGCCCGGCCGGCTCATCGAAAGGGTGTTGCGAGTCACGCCCGCCACCTCGGTAAGACCGTAGCCGTTCAGCACTGGAACCCGCGCGATTTGGCGGAATGCTTCCAGCAATTCCGGATCGGGGGACCCGCCGGTAGAGCGAATGAAGCGCAGCGTAGTATGCTGGAACGCGTCCGGATAATCCTGCGCCAGTGCGAGCAGGGCTCGCAGAACGGGCACCCCCGCCGACATCCAGGTCGGGCTGAAATTCTGAATGGATTCCAAAAGATTCGCGGGCGAGAACGCCGATTCGCACAGGACGGCGCCTCCGCAGTAGAGCTGCGTAAGAGAAGCCACCAGCCCGTGAGCGAGAGACAACGGCGTCAGGCTAAGGTACCGGTCCGTGGCGCGGAGTTGTAAGGCATTGAAGTCCTGCTGCGCGGCCGCGATCAAATTTTCGCGGCTCAACGGCACCAGCTTCGGAGTGTTCGTGGTAGCTGAAGTGAGCAGCAAAACCGCGGCGCTGGTCTCGCGCCGGGTAACATCCTGAGCAGCGTCTGAGGCCGATTCCACCGAGAACACGCCGGCCGCGGCCCCCCGGGTATGGCAAATGCGGATTAGCCGCATGCCAAGCTCGCGAGCCACATCCAGCGCCGCCGCATTCACACCGTCTGCGTAGACGAGCACCCCGGCGTTGATCTTCGACAAATGGAAACGGTATTCGTTTTCCGTCAGACTCAAATCCAACGGCGCGCAAGCCGCCCGCAGCGTGATCGCCAGAAACGCGCTCAGGAACTCGGGTCCATTCGGCAGTGCCAGTGCGGCGACGCTATGCTGTACGATTCCCGCCCGCAGAAATTCTTCGCCCCTGGTATGAGTGTGGCGCCAAAGGTCCGCCCACGTGAGAGGCTCGCGCCCATGCGCAGCTAGAGCTACGCCATGCGGAGTTTCCGCCGCTCGCCGTTCCAGATCGAAATAGTCTTCGAAGGAACCGCCCACCGGAGTTATCATTCTCGCCGGACTCAAAACGGACTAACTAAGTTGGAAAGAGTATCGTATCAGGCTAACGCCGTGCCAGACAAGGTTAACTGACGGCCTGTTTCGCGGGACTCCAACGCAGACCGGCGGTAAACTCGGCCCCAACGGCATATTTCGATGCCATGGTACGCAAACAATAGCGGATGGAAGCGTTTCCTATCAGGCCCAATTTCGTCGCCCGCAGCGTCACATACGTGTGTACGGGCGGCGCCTCCGGCATCAGCAGCCGCATGCCGGACTCGGAAATATCGATGGCGCGGGCATTCGCGAACTTGTTGTCGCCGCGAGAGTCGCGCCACATGAGAGTGACGTTGTGCTCACACGGTGTCCGTTCCTGGCGGCGAAGATCGTGCCGGCTTTCCATAATTCTGATCCCATCTTAACCTTAGGCCCAAATCAGGCAATCGCCATAGAACATCGGTTCCAGAACCATGCCGCTTGCCGTACTAAGAACCCGCTTAATTGCGCGTGTTCAGAACCTTCGGAATCGACAAATAACCGACGATGGCATCCTTCTTCACATCGTTCACCACGATCTCGTAGGGCTGTTTCGCCTTCGAAGTCATGAATTGCAACGGCTCGTTCGCCACGCGGTCCTTCTTCTCCACGGTCTTGTCGTCGGCGGTCAGCTCGATGGTGTAGCGGAGCTTCTTCGGATCGGTATGCTTCAAAAGGATGGAGACGTCCCCCACCTTTTGCGGCTTCTTGGCCTTTTGAATGGTGAATTGGACGTAGTTGCGTTCGCCAAGGGCCTGGAGCGCCGCCAGCTCCTTCCCGTTGGTTGCGATCAGCACGCTGTGTCCGTCCATCTCACCGGTGGCGCGCTTGAGATCGGCCACGGTCTTCTCCAATTGCGACTTGGTCGAGGCTACATCGGTTTTGACCGAAGTTACTTCAGTGCCAACTTGCGAGAATTGGGAGTCTGCGGATTCCTTCACCTTAGAGATGTCGGAGGAGAGCTGTTGCTTGGCCTGCTCCTGCGCTGCTTCAAGCGCGGCGCGCGTTTCATCCACCTTCTTCAGCGCCTCATCCTTGGCCTGACCCGCAGCCAGGTTAGCTTGCCGGCGGGCGCGTTCCAATTGATCGCGCAACTGCTCCACGGTGCGGCGATTGCTCTGTGTGCTGAGCGAGGTCGCTTCTTCCAATTTGTCCAGCCGGGCCTGCGCCGAGTCGCTGGTGGTGATGAGCTCCTTCTTCACCTTGTCCAACTGCATGTAGAGGTAAACGTTGGCCCCGATTAAAAGGACCACTACACCAAACAAAACGCCAATTTTCCATCCTGACCCATCACTCGCCGGCGGAGGCGGCGCATAGTATTGCTGCGGCGGCGGAGCGGCGTAATAGGGCGGAGCTCCGGGAGGCGGTGCGTAGGGCGGCGGGGCTGGCGGTGTAGAGGGCGGTGGTTCGGACCCACCGGGGCTGGGATTGGGGAAAATTGACATGTTACCTCTGATCCGTAGAGTACCAGTTATATAACCTCTTAGATGGATGACGGTCGCGGCAGGTTTCCGGGGCTTAAGACTTGACCCGAGCGCTCGCGAACTCCAGGGACGTCTGCTTCGGCACGCCCGGCTCGAAACACCGGCGGCAGCGAGCTTCGTACATTCCACCCGCGCCCACCACGATCAGGTCGCTCGACTCCACCAGGCGCTGCGTGTGTTTTGCAGGGTTTCCGCACCGCACACAAATGGCGAGAGTCTTGGTGATCGATTCGGCCAGCGAGAGCAGCTCGGGCATGGGCGAAAAAGGGCGGCCCATATAGTCGGTATCCAAGCCGGCAATCATCACCTGTTTGCCGCTGTCGGCTAGATGCGTTGCGACGTCGACTAGGTCCGGACCGAAAAAGTTGGACTCGTCGATGCCAATTACTTCCGTGCGCGAATCCAGATTCGGCAGGATTTCCGCGGCGCTCCCGATCACCTGCGACTTCATCCGCGAATCGTTGTGCGAAACGATTTCGTCGGTGGAGTAACGTTGGTCGATCAGCGGCTTGAAAACCTGGACTCGTTTGCGGGCGATCATAGCTCGCCGGAGCCGCCGCATCAGTTCCTCGCTTTTACCCGAAAACATTGGACCGCAGATGGCTTCGATCCAGCCCAAATTACCAGTGACAATGTCCATGACAGAGATTTTTTCGGAGAGTGACAAACGCAGCTTATCATGGTAGCGTGCCGGTGGCCCGCCAGCGTGTGATCGTGCCCGAGATGCTGGATCACGCGCCTCCCGACGTGGCGCGCGCCAGCCTGCGCGACCTGGAACGCATCAATCGCTATTTGGGTGGATACCTTGTTGTGCGGCGGATGTTCTCGCGGCTGGTGGCCAAGCAGGAGAGCTTCTCGGTGCTGGACGTGGGAGCGGCTTCGGGCGCGATGGGCCAGGCCATCCGGCGCAGATTTCCGCAGGCCCGGGTGACGTCGCTCGATTACAAGGCCCATCACCTGGCGCGAGCGGCGAATCCCAAGGTGGCGGCCGATGCGTTCCAGTTGCCGTTCCGGCCGGCCAGTTTCGATTTCGTGTTTAGCTCGCTGTTCCTGCATCACTTCACGAATGATCAGGTGGTGGAGCTATTCACCGGCTTTCGTGCCGTTGCGAAGCGAGCGGTGCTGGCGATCGATCTGGATCGAGGGCCGCTGGCTTATTATTTCCTTCCCAATACCCGCTGGCTTTTCGGCTGGCAGGAGATCACGATCAACGACGGCCAGATCTCGGTGGAGGCGGCGTTCAAGCGGGACGAATTGCTGGCTCTGGCGGCGAAAGCGGGATTGGGCGGGGCCGAGGTGCGGGTGCATCGTCCATGGTCGCGGTTGTCGCTGGTGGCGCCGGTGTAGGAGCAGGCGCGGCACTAAAGGAGTTGAAGCGCCAAATCGGTGTCGCGACAGAGTATTTTGCCGCCTCGGCCGTTGATGAGGATTCCATCCAGTTGGATGAGCGCTTCATCCGTTGATACGATTAGGTCGGCATTGAAAGCAATCGCGCTCGCCGCGTGGAGCGCGTCCGCAGCCCGGATTCCACGTGTCTGTAAGTCGAGCTGCTGATGCTGGAGGCGGATCGTCCCCTGCGTTATATCAAGCACCGATATATTGAACAGCTCGACCACTATCTGAACCTGTATGGTTATCGATCGAGCCGCCGGAATCAGCAATTGGTCGGCGAGAGAAACACCCTTCGCAGGTTGTGCCAGAACACGATAAAGCGCTTCTTCAGCTTCATAATACGTGAGACAAGAAGCTGCGCCGATGTGCACGGGACGCACTTTTTCGAACAGCTTTTCAGCGTCAACGGCGAGGTCTGCTGGCATGCGTCCTCGTCGCGGCGACAATCGCAGGGCGTTGGCGCTTCCGCGCGTGCTTAGGAAGTCGATGAATACTCCGGTATCGAAATAGACACGCACTACGCGGCGATGAGATGGGCAACGAGTTCCTCAGGTGTGACGACCTGAGGTTTATCGCCCGTCACCAAGCTCTCTAACAGGGCATCACTCGTGACAAGGAAGTCGCATTCGTCGGCGCTGCTGAGGATCAGGATTTCGTTGGGATGCGCCACGCGATTCCTCAGAGCTCGCGCTCGTGGAACCAAAGCCTCAGCTTTGGCCAGATCAATCGGCAGTACGCGCAAATGATCTCTGATCTGCTCGAATTCGGGTCGACTCGCACCGTCGACGGCCAGAAGGAGTTCCTGAAGCACGATCGGATTCACAGCGACCCGAATACGCCCCGCTGCTTCGGCGGAAAACAGTTGGATGGCCGTTGGATCACCTCGGATATATCCGATGATCACGTTGGTGTCTAGGAACACGAGCGGCTGCTGTGTGTCTGGGCGCTCACCGTTTTGGAGCGACTCGGGTTTGGCCACTTGTTCCACCACTTCATTGTAAGCCAGCGAGCCCCTGGCGACCTGAGCGAAACGACGCAGCGGCGGCAGTGCCCTTCTTCTCAAACTACAGGTTCGGCGAGAAACGGCAACGGAATGAGAACTGCTCCGATCCGACAGGAGGCGCTCATGCGTTTCTCGATGCAGTTGGTGCTCCTGTCAATGTCAGGCTTTGTCGCATATGGCCAAGCAGAACCGGGCAAGGAGACCGAGATACCTCTTACCTATTCCTCTCCGGCGCCGAAATGTACAAGAACAACGGAGGCAAGTTCCCGACGGGAAGAGTCCGGGACTACATTGACGGCGCTAAGGAAGTGGCCGCGCACGGTTCGCGCGACATGCCGGTGTGGGAGACGTTCTTTCGGCGGTTGGGAGAGGACAACGTTACTTACCGGGTGGCCACGTGGCAAGTTACGTCGAAAACCCTGCAGTGAAATAGCAGACGCGCGCACGCGGTTCGGCGGTCGAGACGCTAGAATGTAGAAGCTCTCGATGATTCTGAAACAGTACTACCTGGGTTGCCTCGCCCACGCGTCGTATTTGCTGGGAGACGAGCCCAGTTCGACTGCGATCATTATCGATCCCCAGCGCGACATTCAGCAGTATCTGGCCGATGCCGAGAAATTCGGCCTCCAAATCCGTCACGTCTTTTTGACGCATTTTCACGCCGATTTTGTGGCCGGCCATCTGGAGCTCCGCGATCGGGGTGTTCAAGAAAGCCGTGCGACCATCCATCTCGGCTCCCGCGCCCAAGCTGAATATGCATTTGTGCCGATGAAGGACGGCGATACGTTGGACTTCCCCGGTCTGCGATTGCAGGTGCTTGAGACGCCCGGCCACACCATTGAATCGATCTCGATCCTGGTGTTCGATCTCGCCAAGGATGCGGCCAAACCGCACGCCGTCCTCACCGGCGACACGCTCTTCATCGGCGACGTCGGCCGTCCCGACCTGCGCGCGTCGCTCGGATGGACTGCGAACGATCTCGGCGCGCATCTCTACGATTCGTTGCACCACAAACTGCTGACGCTTCCTGACGACACGCTGGTTTATCCGGCGCACGGCGCAGGATCGCTCTGCGGCAAGCAGCTTTCCTCCGACACGGTCTCGTCGCTCGGAGATCAACGGCGATTGAATTATGCCCTGCAGCCTATGTCGAAGGAAGAATTTATTCGTCTTGTTACGGCCGACCAGCCGGACGCACCTCCCTATTTCACTTACGACGCCATTCTCAACACGCGCGAGCGCGCCACTCTGGAGCACAATCTCGAACATGTTCTCCATCCCATCGATCTCGACGACGTTCTCCAAATGGGCGATGCGGGCGCGCAGATTCTCGACGTGCGCGATCCAGCGGAATACGCCCAGGGTCATCTCGCCGGCAGCATCAACATCGGGCTCGGCGGCCAATACGCTACGTGGGCGGGAACCGTGCTCGACCGCACCAAGCCCATCGTGATCATTGCAGAACCTGGCCGCGAGCAGGAAGCCGCGCTGCGCCTGGGCCGCATCGGTTTCGATCACGTCGAAGGCTACCTGCGGGGAGGCATGGAAGCCCTGGCCGCCCGCGCGGACTTGGTGTGGCCCACTGAGCGCGTGACCGCCCCGATGGTGGCCGAGGAATTAGCGAGCACAGATGCCCCGCTCGTTCTCGACATCCGAAATCCGCGCGAGTGGTCGACCAAACACATCGCCGGCAGCGTGAATATTCCGCTGAACCATCTGCAAGA
Organism: Bryobacterales bacterium; assembly: GCA_963772905.1. Lineage (GTDB taxonomy): Bacteria > Acidobacteriota > Terriglobia > Bryobacterales > Bryobacteraceae > Palsa-89. Next base: position 55,666 of record CAVYZD010000006.1, read on the forward strand.
GCGTATCGCCGAAGTTCCCCGCGATCGCCGCATCGCGGTGCATTGCGCTGGTGGCTACCGCTCGTCCATCGCCGCCAGCATTCTCCATCAACACGGGATCACGCATCTGACCGAGATGGCCGGCGGACTCGCCGCTTGGGAGGCCGCTAAGTTACCGGTTGAACCGGCAACGTAATGGCCGACGGATGTTCCGGCCCATGCAGAATTTCCTGATGAGCAATGACCATACTGCACGCATCGCCTAATGATTCACCGCTTCCTGGATTGCGTGAATAACGCGGATGCGCGCCGCTGGCGACAATAACGCGCATGCGATGCCCGCTCCGAAATCGATAAGCGGCCGGCCAAAACTCAACGTTCACCTGGCGCGAACCGTCGTCAGAAGCCGGGCCGGGCCGCAATCGCACATAGCCATCGCAAACATTGCTCGATCGAGACCCAGGCGCAACATCGCACAAGCACAGATACAGATCCGTATGCTCCGCATTGGAGCGCAGAAATATTTCGGCGGAAATGGGTCCGATCACGTCCAGGTCCGCGCTCAGCGGTTCGGTGCTGAAAATCAGCACGTCGGATCGGCGCTCCAATTCGGCCATGTCACCGGAACCACTGCGTCCTTCGAGAGTCGGCCCATAGAACGACGGCGTGGGCCGCGAAGGATCGTATTCAAATGTGCTCCTCGCTTCCGACGCAGGCGCGTTCGCAGAGAGGACGCCGCCCGGGTGGAAATAATAAGTGCGATCAATGCTGTTCGGAATCGGCCAGGACGGGTATTCGCGCCATTCATCCGCGCCCATCAAAAGGAGCCGAACGCGCGCCTTCGATCCGCCGCCGCCCGTTCTATTCGTCCCGATGCCGAATCGTTCCTGAAACAAGTCGATACTCTGGCGCATGGATTCCGCCATCCCGGCGCCGGACGCATGCATCCAAGGACCGATGATGATGCGAACATCCCGGCCAGCGCGTTGCGCAGCTCATGAAATCTCTGAGTTGCCAAGGCAGGAAGATGTCATGCCACCCCGCGGTCATCACAGAAGGGGGAATGGTCTCGGCCGCACGGCCATAATCGATCGCGTCCCACCAGGGGTCGCCTGGTTCGGCGTGATCCATCCAATCCTGCCACCAGGAAACACCTTCCGGTGTAAGAACACGGTCTGCCTTGCGCAGCGGCACGGTCGTCGATCGCTTGCTCGGTCAGGGCTCTCGTCTTTCGCGCGCCCAGCATGGCGCTCAACATGTTCATGCCGCTGTTGCGAAAAACGCTTAGCATCGTGGCAGTCCACCCGATGCAGCTTAGGAGCGTGAATCCGTCAAAAGCGTACGTGCGGTCCCGGAAATTGGTAAGCGTCACGTGAAAACTGATCGCCTTCACTCGATCCCGGACACTGGAATTCGCAACGGCCCACGCCGTATTGCCGAGGTAACTGATGCCCCAAAGCGCGAGATCGCCAGTGAACCAGGGCTGGCGCTCCATCCACTTCACCGTGTCCTCGCCGTCGTTCTGCTCGTCGAAAAACGGCCGGAAAGTTCCTTGCGATCCATTCTGTGCCGCGGCAGCTTTGAACAACCACCTGCATTCCCCGTTCCGCAAAAAGGACGACGATAGTTTTGAACAACGTCCCCCGGCCGTAGCAGCTTCGAATGAGCAAGGTTGGCTGTGCCGAGGCCCGCCGGGAATAATAACGATCCGCCAATAACTCCACGCCATCGCGCATTGCAATTCGGAGCGGTTCGGTCGCGATGTCGCGAGTAATCGGGGCGGGCAGGCGCCAGAGGCGGCCAAGCAAGCGGCTAACGAAGCTCATTTTGCGTACACTCATCATAGGTTCTCGCCTCGGAGGCACAATGTCCAATCGCATCAACCGCCGCGATCTGCTAGCTCTCGCCGGAGCCGGTCTCGATCGCCCCCGTGCTTCGTGCGCAAGAACGGGAAAATCAAAGCACCAGCGCTCCCGATCTTGTGGTGTTCAATGCGCGCGTCGTCACCGTCGATCCCCGCCAGCCTCGCGCGGAAGCGTTCGCCATCAAGAACGGCCGCTTTCTCGCCGTCGGATCGAGTGCCGATGTCCGCAACCTCATCCGGCCGGGTACGCCCACCTGGGACGCTCAAGGCGCCGCCATCGTCCCCGGCTTCATCGACACCCACAACCACGCCGGAGGCACGACGCTGCTTACGAAGTCCTGGTCGGCAATCCGTTCGAAGTCGAGATGGTCACCATCGACAGCATCATCCAGAAGCTGCGCGCCCGCGCCGCCCAGACGCCGCCCGGCTACTGGGTGGAGGGCTATTTCTTCGACGACACCAAAGTGAAGGATGGCCGGCAGCTCACCATTCACGATCTCGACCAGGTCTCGAAAGACCATCCTGTCGCCGTTCACCACCGCGGCGGCCACACGTCTTTCTACAATTCCAAGGCCTTCGAAATGGCGGACGTCAATGCCCAAACGCCGAATCCTCCCGGCGGCACGTTTGACAAGGATTCCACGGGCGCGCTCACTGGCCGCGTCACCGACAACGCGAAGAACGCGTTCTACCGGGTCGGGAAGCATCGCAATGTCACTGCCGAGAACAGCGGGCTGGATGCCTCATCCGATTCCCTCGAACGCGAGGTCGCCGGCCTCGCCTACATCTCGAAAATGTTCGCCCGCTACGGCGTTACCACCGTCCATCATGAAGGCGGCAGCCTGCCGGCCATGCAGAAGCGTGCGCGCCAGTGGCGACCTCAAGCACCGGATCAGCTACGAAGCCGCGGGCAAGGAACTGGATGCGATGATCGCCGCCGGCATCCAGTCCGGCTTCGGCGACGAGTGGATCCGTTTCGGCGCTACGTCAGAACACGTCGTCGACGGCTCCTTCTCCGAACGCACCATGGCCCTCAGCGTCAATTACCCGGGCACCAACTACAAGGGCAACGTCACCACCACGCAGGACGATCTCAACGCCTGGGTCGAGAAGGTCCACCGCGCGGGCATCCAGGTGAACTGCCACGCCAACGGCGACGTCGCCATCGACATGTACCTCACCGCCTTCGAGCGCGCGCAGAAACTGTTTCCCGCGCGCGGATGCTCGCCCGAAGATCACGCATTGCACGCTCATCAATGACGACCTGGTCCGCCGCATGAAGGCGCTCGACGCCGTGCCGGCGCTCTTCACCACGTACGCTTACTACAACTCGGACAAATTCAAGTTTTATGGCGAAGATCTGATGAAGCGCTGCATGGCCTTTCGAACGCTTCTCGACGCCGGAATCCACGTGGCCGCCGGGTCCGACTTCAGCCCCGGCCCCTTCGATCCGCGCATGGCCATCCAGGGCATGGTGACGCGCACCGGCTGGGACGGCAAAACCTGGGGCGCGAACCAGAAGATTTCGCTCGACGAAGCCATCCGCGTGAACACCCTGAACGGCGCCTACAATTCCCACGAGGAAAACATCAAAGGTTCGATCACAGCCGGCAAACTGGCGGACTATGTTGTGCTGGCCGAAGACCTGTACTCGATTCCGGTGGACAGGATCAAGGACGTCAAAATCGTCCGCACGGTGGTCGGCGGTAAGACGGTATACGAGAGCTGATGTACGCGGCGCCGTTACGATATACTACTGAGGCGTTCGCAACTTTCTCGCGATCCTTTCCGGAGATCAACTATGAGTTTACGCATCAACGACCAAGCCCCGAACTTTTCTGCCGAGACCACACAAGGTCCAATCCAGTTCCACGAATGGATCGGCGATGGTTGGGCCGTCCTCTTTTCACACCCCAAAGACTTTACTCCCGTATGCACCACGGAGCTGGGCTACATGGCGGGGCTCGAACCGGAATTCGCCAAGCGAAACTGCAAGATTATCGGACTGAGCGTCGATCCCGTGAGCAGCCACGGCAAATGGAAAGCGGACATCGAGGAGACGCAGGGCCACGCGGTCAATTACCCGATGATCGGCGACCCGAAGCTGGAAGTCGCCAAGCTCTACGACATGCTGCCGGCCGATGCCGGCGAGACATCCGAAGGCCGCACCGCCGCGACCAACGCCACCGTGCGTACCGTCTTTGTCATCGGGCCGGATAAGAAAATCAAGCTGATGCTCAGCTATCCCATGAGCACCGGACGCAACTTCGACGAGGTGCTGCGCGTGCTGGATTCCATCCAGCTCACGGCCAAGCACAAAGTTGCCACGCCGGTGAATTGGAAACACGGCGACGATGTGATCATCCTCCCGGCTGTGACGGAAGAAGAAGCGAAGCAAAAGTATCCGGGCGGGTGGAAGTCGCCGAAGCCCTATTTGCGGATCGTTCCGCAACCAAAGTAAGCGCCCCCTACCGCACGTAAATGCGCGTTGGGGCCTCGATCTTTAGGCCAGGCAACTCCGTCCGCACCTTCACCGGCTGGACGCCCTTCTCGTGCAAATCGTCGATCGTCACCAGGTATTGATTCGCGAGGCGATCCTGAAAATCGGCCAGGAACGGCGAAATCGTGACCGGATTGGTCAAATCCTGGAAGTAGGTTTGGCCGCCAGTTTCCTGGCTGACTTCCATAAGCCGTGACTGCGCGACGTTGGTACTAAATTCGCCGCGCCCATAGAGGCCGGCTCCCCGAAGATAAATGGAATAGACCATTACGCCGTTCTTGAGAGTGTCCTCAATGGCCGCGTCTACGTATGGATCGTCAAAAACCGCCCCGCCGTAGTAGCGATCCACGCCATCCGTCAACATCAGCACTGCACGGCGGTTCGTGGATTCCTTCGACGGCCAATGTTTCGCCAAATCGGAAAGCGCGAAATACGGACTGCCATTACCGCCGGGAATGGATTCGGGCAGCCGCAAGGAGCTGGCTGCTTTCTGATGATCGGAGGTGAACGGCTCAGCCAAGCCGAAGGTGCCGTTGCGCATGTAACCAATTGCGACTTGGGTGCTGGCCGGCAAGGAGTCGACAAAAGTTTTCAACTCCGGCAGATGAATGCCGAGGCTAGAAGTGCGCGTGGAGTCGTCCAGTAAGATGAAAAGTTGCATGTCCGCGAAATTGCCAGCCAGCCGCTGCACGTGAGCAATCGAGGCCCGAGTGTGGCCCTGGAGAACTGCCAGATCCCGCGCGTCCAGGTTCTGGAGGGCTGCGTGGTTTTTCGCCGGGCGCACTGTGACCACCATCTGCGTGGGCGCGGGCGTTGTATCGGGGAGAGATGACGCCAGCGCAGCGCCCGCGGCTAGGCCCAAGGCCGTCATCATGGTTGTTACCTTTTGTTGCATGTTCATCGCGGCCTCTACACCTTGGGATGTCTTCGGGGCTCAACCCGTTGCTGGGTATTGGCATAATATGTTCTTGATTCGAATCGCTTGCCTGTTCTCCCTGCTCTGCCTCGCCGCCTGCGACCGTCTTCCGGAAAGCTATCCACCGCCCCAGCAGCGCCCGACTCTCGATCGCCTCACGCCCGCGCCCGACGCGATGATGGTGTCGATGCAGGGCCCGGACGCTGGCTTGGCTATCGTCAAGGACGTTTACCCCGCCAGTGACGGCGTCGCCTGGCGCTGGACCAAGCAACAGCCCACCGTTCGCGTATTGGTGCTTTCCACCACCGGCATCCAGTACGCGGCGGATTTCGCGCTGTGGGACGATGCCTTCAAAATCACCGGGCCTTTGGAGATCTCGTTCCTGGTGAATGGAAAGCTGCTCGACAAAGTCCGCTACGCCACGTCCGGCGACAAGCATTTCGAGAAGCCGGTGCCCGCTGATTGGCTAGTGAACAACACCGAGGCCACCGTCTCGCTCGCGGTCGATAAACTGTACACTGCCCCGGCCGACGGAGCGCAGTTCGGCGTGATCCTAAAGCGGTTAGGACTGAAGCCATGACTGGGTTTTTCAAACCATGATCCACGTGGTCCCGGTTCTGCTCGGGGCGTTATTCACTCTGGCCACGGCGTGGTCTCTGGGTATGCTGCTGCTACGCAAGCGCGCCGTATCGCTGTACGCTTGGGAGCGGCGGCTGCTCGCATTTATTCTTGGATCGGCGTGCCTCAGCGAAATCATGTTTGCGATTGCCGCGGCTAAGCTAGTGCATCGCGGCGTTCTTCTGGCAGTGGGACTCGCTGCGATCGGCTACGCCGCGTATTCGGGCGCGTTCCGTTCTGCTGGAAAAGCTTTCGAACCCCTTGCCGCCGCTGTGGCGCTGGATCTTTATCGCCACCTTCGCCGCCTTCACGTGGTATGCGTTCTTCAATGCGCTCGCGCCCGAGCACAGCTCGGACGGCATGGCTTATCACCTGAGCGAAGTGTTGATTTACAGCCGCGCACATGGCTTTCCGCGCATTACCACCGATATCTATGCCAATCTTTCGCAAGGCATCGAGCTGCTCTACTTGTTCGCCTTCGACTTTGGCAGGCACTCGGCGGCCGCGCTGGTTCACTACTCTTTCCTGATCGCACTGGTGTTTCTGGTGCTGTGCTACGGGCGCCGTATCGGACGGCCCGCGGTGGGCGTCGCTGGCGCCATCTTCACCTACACCTGCCCAATCATTCTGCGCGATGCGACCACCGCCTATATCGACGTTGCTCTTCCTGCCGTTCTGTTCGCGCTCTTTTACTTGCTGCAGCTCTGGGATGAGAATCGCGACCCAGCGTTTCTGCTGCCCATTGGCATTCTGGCCGGGTTCGGCTATGCCGTGAAATATACGGCGTTTCTCGCGGTGCCGTATGCGCTCGGATTCGTGGCCTGGAAGCTCTGGCGCGCGCGTAAGCCGCTGCTCGGCCCGGTGCTTGTGGTCGCATTCCTGGCCGCCGTGATGATCCTGCCGTGGATGGCAAAAAACTGGATCGAAGTCGCCAATCCTCTGTCGCCGCTCGCCAACCGCATCTTTCCCAATCCCTACGTGCACATCTCATTTGAAGATTCCTGGCGGGCTTTTCTCGGGAACTACGGCCTAACCAGCCGCTGGCAGATCCCTCTGGAGGTGACCCTGAAGGGCGGCGTACTGGCGGGCTTTCTGGGTCCTTTGTTCCTGCTGACACCGCTGGCTCTGCTCGCGCTGCGCCTCCGCGAGGGACGTCAGCTGCTGTTTGCGGGCCTGCTTTTCGTGTGCACCTATTTTAGTAACGTTGGAACGCGCTTCCTGATTCCGATGGTCCCGTTCGTATCTCTCGCACTGGCCCTCGCGATTGCAAATCTTCCCTGGCTGCTCCTGGCGCTGGTGGCCGCTAACGTTGTCGCGTGCTGGCCCGGCATGTATCTCACCTATTGTGCCGGCCGGAGCTTGGCGATTGGAGAATGTGCCGATCCAGGCCGCTCTCCGCCTCGAGCCGGAAGACGAATACCTGAGTCAGGACCCCGATTACAAGACCGTGCGAATGATCGGTAGCGTAGTTCCAGCCGGCGAACGGATCTTCGCGATTGGGATTGGGGGCAGGTCCTATCTCCCGCGCGAGGCTCTCACAGGCTATCAGGGCGGCCAAAACGAAGTGATGCAGGATATTCTGTGGACGCCGATCGTACAGGGTTTCCAGCCGGTGCGCATTCTTAAATTCGATTTCTCCGAGCGGGAATTTCGCAGGTTTCGCGTGGTTCTTGAAGGCAGCGAACCTCGCGACCAATGGTCGATATCCGAGATTCGCGTCTTCGACGGTGCGAAGGAGCTGCCGCGCGATCCCTCCTGGCGGCTGACCGCACATCCCAATCCTTGGGATGTGCAAATGGCGTTTGACAACAGTCCCGTGACGCGCTGGAGGAGCTGGCAACCGGCTGCCCGGGGAATGTATGTGGAAGTGGATTTCGCCCGAGCGCAGCCCGCTAGTTCAGTGGTGGTGGAATCCAGCTGGGACAACATCAACACAAAGATCGCGCTCGAAGGCATGGGGGCGGATGGCCAATGGACCACCGTTTCCGATCACCCCGCCATCACCCCGCGCCCGATCAACGTCAGCCTCCGCATGGCCGCGATGGCCGAGTTGAAAGCCCGGGGCATCCAGTATCTTTTTATCCGGCCCGGCGACTATGGCGCCGACGATTATGAGCGTCATGCGGCAGCCTGGGGGTTGGTTCTCGCGGGCGAAGATAACGGCAACCGCTTGTACCGGATTCGCTAATGAGTTCCCAATACTTCCTGGGAGTCGATGGCGGCCAATCCAGCACCACCGCGATCATTGGCGACGAAAATGGGCGATTGCTCGGGGTCGGCCGAGGCGGTCCGTCCAATCATGCCGGAGCGGAAGAGGGGCAGGCGAAGTTCGTCGACGCGATCCGGACGTCCGTCGGCGCAGCCTGCCTGCAAGCCGGACTGGAGGGTTGGGTTCGTTTTTTCAGTTCTTGTCTGGGATTCAGCGGCGGTCCGGCGAACAAACAAGTACTGCTGGATCAGATTCTTACGAGCGACCATCGGCTGCTGACCGACGACGCCACCATCGCGCTATCCGGTGCGCTCGCGGGCGACCCGGGTGTCGTCGTTATCGCCGGTACCGGTTCCATCGCGTTTGGCCGCAATGTCCAGGGCCGAACAGCTCGCGCCGGCGGCTGGGGCTATCTGTTTGGTGATGAAGGCGGGGCATTCTGGATCGTCCGCGAAGCTGTGCGTGCGGCGCTCGGCTGGGAGGAGGGTTGGGGTTCGCCCACCGCGCTGCGGGCCATTTTGCTGGACGCCACCGGCGCCCGTAATATGAATGACTTGATGCATCGCTGTTACACGCCCGAGTTCCCACGGCCACGCCTCGCAAGCCTTGCGTTACAGGTGAATTACGCCGCCGAGGCCGGGGATCCCGTGGCGCGCCAGATCCTCGGCTATGCCGCCCGGCAGCTTGCCGGATTGGCCCGCGCCGTTGGCAGCCAGCTGTTTGACGCCTCCGAATCGGTACCATGCGCGTACGTTGGGGGAGTTTTCCACAGCCGGGGTTTGCGGAGCGGCTTTCGTGAGGCGGTGGAACGCGAACCGGGCTTGGTAGCGACCGCTCCCGTTCACGATCCGGCGGTGGGAGCCCTATTGGAAGCTTATCGATCGGTGGGGACAATTCCTTACGGAATCCGTCAGCCGTTTGTAGTACGAGGACTAGGGTGAGTTTTATTTAAATGCGGCCGCCAGTGTGCGATAAGCCTGGAGGGCGAACGCTGGCATGGCTTGGGCTTGGCACAATCGGAAGAAGACGGAAGGGTTACCGGGAGCGGCAGGCCTATCGGGCGCAGATGTTCCGCCGCAACCGCCACTCCTTGAATCCGTCGCTGCCGGGCAGATCGTGGCCGATGAGATAAGTGTGACCCCGCAAGTGAGAAATCAGGAAGATCGCGATGATATCGCGGTCCGCGCGCATTGTTTGCGCGTAGCCACCTGGTCGAGCGAACTGGCGGGGGCGATCGGGCTTTCCGAATCCGAGCGAAAGCTGGTGGAGCAAGCCGCGATCTCGCATCACTTTCCGGAGATTCTGGTGGACAACGGCGCTCACGCTCGCCTGCTCGCTGAAATGCATCTGGAAGCGGAGGGAGAGCAAGCGCTGGTTTCAAGCGAAGTTCGAGCTGTGCTCGAGACGCTATGGGGCCGCCGGCCCATCTCCGATGCAGCCATGGGAAAGATCGTGGCGGTGCTCGAGATTAGCGACGACTTCGATCAATACTTCGAGTCGCAGCCTCTGTTCGATGAGACCGATCCTCCCGACGAATGCGCCAATTCGTCGGTCGAAGCCATGATGTCGTACTTGCAGGTGACCAGCCGTGCCGATGTTACCCGGGTGATTGAGCGGCTTCCCGTGTTCCCGCGCGCCGCGCGCGAAGTGGTGCGCCAGGTGACGAATCCGGACGCCGGTCCGCGCGAATTGGCGGCGGTTTGTTCGCTCGATCCGGTGCTCGCCGGCCGCCTGATCCAGATCGCGAACTCTGCTTTTTATAGCCCTCGCTTGCCGATCGGAACCATCGTGCACGCGGTTTCCTTCATTGGGACCGAGACCGCCCGCCGCGTGCTTCTTGCGGCTGCCTTGCGTAGTAACTTTGCCTCTCCGCACTCGCACCACATTTGGAACCACAGCCTGGATGTGGCGCAAACCGCCGAAATGTTGGCCCTGCACTGCTCCAAGAAAGTGGATCCTGCCCAGGCGTTTTTGGCTGGATTAATTCACGACATCGGCCGGCTAGCCTTTTCCATTATGCCCCCAGTGTTCCTCGAACGGTTCCATCGTCTGACCGACGGCGGTTGTCCGCCCGTGGAAGTGGAGATGTGTTTGTCCGGGCGATGCCATGGAGAAGTTGGGTCGGAGACATTGGCGCAATGGAAGTTCCCACCGGAAATCGTCGAAGCCGTTCGCTGGCATCACCGGCCGGAGCGCTCCGAACTCCCCTTAAGTTCGCTGCTCTACCTGGCCGAATTCATCACGGACTCGCAGGAGGATCTGCCCTCCTATATTCGTTTGAACACCGCCTGCCGCCAGGCCGGAATCACGATGGCTGCTCTCACCGATCTGCGCCACCAGGATTCGGGCGGTCTGGAAAGTTTGCGCTTCGCGGCTTGAGCGGCGTCTAATTGTTATTTGACCCCGTTACCAGCGGCACAAGATGCCAACTACCGTCGCGCCACCCAAGCGCAAGTGGATCAGCTTCTGCGCAAGCAGAATTACCATGCGCTGACGCTGCCGGATGGCACCGAGATCCCCGGGTTGATATCGGTGGACGCTCTCAGGCAACGCATAGAATCGTTCCCGATTCCCGCCTCGCTCGCTGGCCGGCGGGTACTCGATGTGGGAGCTGCCTCGGGCTGGAATTCCTTCGAAATGGCGCGGCGCGGGGCCAACGTGGTAGCGATCGATTGCGTGGATTTCGAGGAGCTTCGCACCGCGAACGAGCTTTCGGGCCTGAACGTCGATTATCGAATTCTGGACGTTGATGAGCTGGATCGGGGAAGCATCGGCGATTTCGACTACGTTCTCTTCTTCGGCGTTCTGTATCATTTGCGGCATCCGCTGCTCGGGCTCGAAAAAATCTGCGCGCTGACGCGAGAGACGGCATTCGTCGAGTCGTTTGTTACCGATTCGCCCGATGCGCCGAGCGACGCCTGCTCGCTCGAATTCTACGAGACCGATCAGTTGGGCGGGCAGATTGACAATTGGTTCGGCCCGACGGCGAAGTGTCTGGTGGCGCTGTGCCGATCGGCCGGTTTCGTGCGGGTGAAGCTGGAGTATGTCGCCTCCGAGCGGCGCGCGGGAGTGACTTGCCATCGCCGCTGGGAGGCGGAGCCGGAGCATTCGGACGTTCAGCCGCCGTGGCTCTATTCGGGGGTGAACAACCGAACCAACGAAATTTACTTCCACTCCGGAAAAGACGAATACCTGTGCGTCTATTTTCGTTCGGGCGAAGCGGGTTTGACCCCCGATCGCATTCGCATCGAAGTGGATGGCTATGGCGTGAACGCCTTGACAGTGCATGATCTCGGTAAAGGCGATTGGCAGGCAAACTCGCGACTGCCGCCGGGACTTGCGCTCGGCGAACACGTGGTCCGGCTGCGCACTAACACGACGCGATTCGGCAATGAGTTCCGGATTCACTTTGGCGACTCGCGGCCAGCGGAGGAGCCCGGGGTGACCGACCTGCCGGCTGTGGAGCAACTTGCGCCTGCGATTTATTCGCTTGAGAATAGCCTGGACCGGTCTAGAACGTTTCACGGCTACAGATCTGAGCGGCTGGTCTGCCGCTTCCGCGGCGCTTCGCGCGATCTGGTCCGCGAGGCGGTGTTCGCGTCGATCGACACCGAGCCGATTCCGGTTTCGTTTCTTACCGACCTCGCGCACGGCGAGTGGCAGGCGAATATAGCGCTTCCCGAGAAGCTGGCGGCTGGAACCCACTCGATTCGCATTCGAACCGTCGCGAGCGCCTGGAGCGAACCGGCGGAGTTTTTCTTCGTCTAACGCGCTCCCGCGCACGTATTGTCCGCGATCTTATTGCGCGCCAGATTCACACCGGGGCCCGCGCCGACGCACCATTTGTCCATGCCAAATCCGCTGATCCGGTTGTATTCGATGACGTTCGATTGCGTATCGGCGGGGCGGGCCGCGTGGCCGGCGACATAAATTCCGCTGCGCAGCATGGCGGGCTCGTCGGGCGCGTAGGCGCATATCGCGATATGCATGTCGCCGGTGCAATGATTCCGATTGATGTCGATGAAGCGATTGCCTATGATCTGGTGTCCGCGGCCGATGAGATAGACGCCGCCGTAGCCAAAGCCTTGTATGACGTTGCCCTTCACAACGACGTTTTCCGATCGCATGTCCGGGTTCGAGTTTCCGAACACGATGCCCTCGTGCGCTAGAGGATAGGCCTCGCGCGGTTTCAGATTGACGCAAGAGTTGTCGAGAACCTGGCCGTCATGGAAACCATCGAGATCGATGCATTGCCCGTCGACATCTTCGAAGCGATTGCCGGAATAGACCGATTCCGAAACGTCGCCCGCCGTATCGATCGCAACCGGCGTCGCGCCGCCCGGGAGATCCGCCTGGGCTGCGGGAAATCCGATGCCGCTGCCGTGATTGTTCAGCACTTGGATGTGCGTAGCGTGACCCACTTGAATCGCGTCGCGCGGGGTGCCGCGAATCTCGTTTTGTGTGATGATCCCGTCGCGATTGAGGGCCGATCCGTAATTCGAATGCGTCCATATTCCGTTTCCCCAGATACGATCGAGCTTACAGAAGCGAACATCGAAGTCCGTGGTCCCTTGTTCCAGCAAAATGCCACCGGTCGTGTTGCTGTGGCCCTGCGCGTTGAGAGTGCCGGAATCCTGATGTTTACGCGTTGGATACTTACGCCGGAACAGTGGCTGGCGAGCACAGGAAAGCCGCCGATCTCCTGGAACGAAATATCGCGGATGATGATTTTCTGCGAGTCTTTGAAGAGCACGCCGTTGGCGTCGTAGTAATTCGCGAAAGTGACATCGGATGGCGGCAGGTACTTCGCGGCCGGGAGCGCAGCCCGATTGCCGATGATCTTGAAACCGGACAAGCGGACGTTCGAAACTCCATTGCCAAGGATGGCTGCCGCGCCCTGAAAATCCGGCGCCAGACGCAGGACCGAGCGCGCGGGATCGCCCTCGATGACGACGTCGTGAGCGCCGGGCGCGAATTCCAAAGGTGCATGCAGATCGATCGTGCGTGCAGGCAGCTGAATGCGCCCCGAGGTTTGCCGAAACGCAGCGCGCAGCGCCTCCTCCGGGCCAGAACGATGGCAACTAAACATTGCGGCGCAGGCGGCGAGGAGCGCGGCCAGCCTGGCTTGGGGCAGCGTCACAGCGTGTGTGATGTCCTCATCGGTCTATGATAAGCCCTTCGGGTCTGTAATAATTGTTAAGTGGGTGACGAGCGGAGTGCGTTGTTCGACCTGATCCGGCGCGGCCGGCGGCGACAGCTCTCGCATCTTCTGATCCACGCCGCTTCTTTCGCCTTCGTGATTGCACTCGGGGGCGCGATCCTGCTGCTCATCGTCGGTGCGCAAATCCTCAATTGGTATTGGCTGGCCGTGCTGTTTGTCGCGGGCCTCGGCGCCGGCGCTTATCGCTTGCGCGGGAGCCTGCTCACGCCCTATGAGATGGCTCAATCCATCGACCGGCGGCTAGGCTTGAAGGACGCGCTTTCCACGGCGTTCTACTTCGGCGGGCGTCCGGACGATCGCACCGCGCCGCGCGACTTCATTCAGGCCCAGCGCAAACAGGCGGAGGATCTGGCTCGATCGGTCGACATCGAACGCGGCATGCCGTTCCTTTTGCCCCGCACTGCGTATATCAATCTGGCTCTCGTGGCCGTCGCTCTGGGGATGTTCGGCTTGCGCTATGGGATCAAGCGCAATCTCGACCTCGGATCCCCGCTGGTCCGCATCAACCTGGACGGGTTCTTCGGTTCGCCGAAAATTGCCGATGCGTGCGCGCGGGGAAAGCATCCGGGCGCTGGCGATGGCCGTGATTCGGAAGCCGCCAAGGACCCTTGGGAATCCAAAACCAGTGATCTCGATCCCGCCACCGATGCCGCGCTGCAATCCGCCGAAGATCCCAACGCCAATAACGGAAATACGGCGCCCGATGGCTCCGCCAAAGCCGATGCGAAGGCTACGCAGCAGATGCCGGAGGGAAACAATCCGCTCGATTCGGGCGAAAAGGGCGACTCGTCGCTCGCAAGCGACGCCAGCGCCAGCGCGACGCAGGGTTCCGATTCCAAGTCCGGGCAGCAAAACGGTTCCAAGGACGCGAAGGACTCGAGCCAATCGGGCAATTCGGCTGAAAACGCTAGCTTCGACGGGCAAGTTGCGCGATGCGATTTCGAATCTGCTGGCGAAGATGAAGCCACAGTCCAAGCAAGGCGGCGGAAAACCGAACGATTCGTCGCAATCGGCGAACTCGAAGTCTTCGCAGCAAGGCGAAAAACAGGAAGGCGATTCGAAATCGCCCGGCCAGGAACAGGCCGACGCCAGCGCCAATTCGCAATCGGAAGGCGAGCAGCAGCAAGGCGGGACGCAGCAGGCTTCGCAAGGCAAGAGCGACGGGCGCACCAACAATCAGCCGAACTCGCCCGACGGCAAGAGCGGCATCGGCAAACAGGACGGCGACAAAGCCGCTCGCGAGGCCGCTGAGTTGGCCGCCATGGGAAAGCTCAGCGAGATTATCGGCAAGCGGGCCGCCAACATCACCGGAGAAGTGATGGTGGAGGTTTCACCGGGCAAGCAGCAATTGAAGACGCAATATTCCGATCGCAACGGCGCGCACGCCGAGGCTGGCGGCGAGATCAATCGCGACGAAGTGCCGCTGGCGTACCAGCAATACGTGCAACAGTATTTCGCGCAGATGCGCAAGCTGCCCGCGGCGAAGAGTAAGTCCGCGCCGGACGCAAAGCCTGGGGCGTCTGGGGAGACCAAGACAAAACCGGCTCCGGCGAGTTTGCAGTAGATTCCAGCAGCTCGGGTGATCCTGAGGATACCTGCGCGGACGTGCACCCTGTTTTTGTATGCTAGGCTGCTTCTCGTGCTACTTAAGTACGTCATCGGCGTTTGCGGAGCGCTATTGATCAGTGCTGTGGTGCGAGCTCAGCCGATACTTGGTCCTCCCAAAACCCTGGACCTTCACACACACGCCGAATGGCGTGTAAACGCCAAGATGAAGTTCGACAGAGCGGGCCGCTTGCTGATCCTTTATCGCGACAAATCCAAGCTAAATTCAAACGGCAACTGGCATCTTCTTCGTCTGACGGAGCCCCTGTCCGCTAAGCCTCTGCGCGAAGAGATCACTTTCTCCATTCCCCAGGAACCGGTCGACGACAACTCCGCGGAACGTTGGAATCTCTTTTATTCGGAGCTCCTGCCGACTCCCGATGGAAGCCACGCGTACGCGACGTTCAACGGGCTCGTTGTTACGGCGAAGACTGGACCCCCAGTCGTAACAGGCGGAAGAAACGTCCGCATAGAGCCTTTCTCGTCGGTCGTCTCCCTCGACCTCGGAGCATTCCGGTTGCTCGCCTCCGCCGATGTCGCCCCACGCCCGGACTCCAATCCCGGTCAGATCGATGCAGAAGGTAATCTCCTCCTTCTGCACTCAACAGAAACTGATTGGAAAATCGTAGCGATGGATGAGTCTCTTCACGTGGTCAAGACGGTAACTATTCCCATCCCACCGGACGTCAGGACGCCTTGCCAGTTTCGGCCAGACTTCAAGATGGAATGTCCAGCGCGCGGCGGCGGCGATCTCGTCCTAGACTCCAGATCGACCGTCCAGATTCCGCGGTCGGAGTGCAAGATGTCCAGCAGCCTTGTTGAAGGATTCGGCAAAGATGAAACGCTCAACGGTGGCCTCATTCAGGCCGATCACCTCTGCGTCCTCCATGAGTCGGGCCGAGAGGAACGTGTCTCTTCTGATCTTCTTCCCCGCTGTCATTCCGGCTGGCGACCAGCTGCCATCAGCCCCGATCATCGTTCCTTGCTAACGTCGTGCTTCGAGGAGGGTAGCTTTCTTGACACGTTCTTCTACACGTCAAAAGCGACCCTGCAAATAGTCGACGCCGTCACACTTGCGCAGCGTGCCACAATTCCTCTGCCTACTCGCCCCAGATTGGCTTACGCTATCTTCCACAGTTCAGGGACAACCACGGTTGCTGTTCTCGAAGACGTCGGCACACTTAGGATGTACAGCCTCTCGGACTAGCCAAACGCGGCGCTCCAGTTGTTGATCACTTCTTGTCTTTTGTCTGCGCGACGGTTTGCGCCAGATAGTTCACCACCTGCGCTTCGTCGCGAGCCACTTCATAGTACGCGGCGCGTAATAGCTGATCCTTGCGATTGATCAAGGTCTCGCGAATGTTCTGCTGCACCCGAGGATCGGTGAGCTCCCGCTGCCCGGCCGGTTCGCGCGAATAAATCTTGAACACGCGATAGCCCTCGGTGGTTTTCACCACCGGCGTGACCTGGCCGGGCGGTGTGTTTTGAATCGAGGCGCGGAGCTCGGGATTGGCCTTCTCCAGAGCCGACGCGGGCACGAATCCCAGATCGCCTCCATTGGGCGCCGACGTCGGATCCTCGGAGAAGTTTTGCGCCAGCATCACGAAATCGTCGCCCTGTTTGAGCCGCGCCACGATCATATCCATCTTCTTGCGCGCCTGCTCCTCGTTCTGCGCCTTATCGTTCTTCAGATTCCGGACATTCGGATCGGGGTTCGGCGTCACCATAATCTGCGCCAGGTGGATCTGAGGCTCGGGAAAATTGAAGCTGCTCTTGTTGGCGTTGTAGAAATCGGTGACGTCCTTGTCGGAGATCGCAATGTGCGACGTAATCTCTTTGTTCAGCAGCTTCGTCAGGCTCAGGTCGCGTTTGAGCTGGGCCTTCATGTCGTCGGTGCTCATCTTGCGGGCCGTTAATTGCTTTTGAAACTCTTCCTGTGTGTAGGGCGCCTTGAGCTCGGCGAATCGCGATTCCACGTCGGCGTCGGTCGCCATCAAGCCCAGCTTCTCGGCCCGCTGCAGCATGATCTCGTTGTCCACCAGCGTGCGCAGCACTTCCAGCTTCTGGATCATCATCTGGTCGTCGCTCGGACGCTCGCTGGATGACATGAACTGCGCCTGATACTGCTTGTCCAGGTCGGGATAGGTGATGACGCGCCCGTTCACCGTAGCCGCGACATTGTCGGGAACGGCGTGCCTGCATCCGGACAAACATGCGCACAAGACGAGCACGGCGCTGGAGAACGCGGGGAAGGGGCGGAGCATTCGGTAGATGCTTTCATTCTACCTGCTACAATCGCGCGCATGGGCATTCAGGGGCGCCTGCTGGCCGTGGCGCTGGCGCTGGTGGCGCTCACAGCTGCCGATTCTCCTAAGAACGATTTCCGATTCGCGATCCTGGGCGATCGCACCGGCGATGCTCAGCCTGGAGTTTATGAGCGCGTGTGGAGCGAACTGGATGCGTCGCATCCCGATTTCGTAATCAACGTTGGCGACACCATCCAAGGCGGCAACGACTCGACAGCCGCCGCGGAGTGGGACGCGCTTCGCCCGCTGTGGCGGCGCTATCGTGGTCGCATGTATTTCACGCCGGGCAATCACGACATTTGGTCGCCTGTCTCGCGCAAGATTTACGAAGAACAAACCGGGCGTCCGGCCTTTTATAGCTTCAACTACCAAAACGCGCATTTCGTTGTGCTGGACAACAGCGAGGCCTCGGATCTAAGCCTGATCTTGGACGATCAGCAGATGCAGTTTCTAGCACGCGACCTGGAGCAAAACCGCGATCGTGACCCGAAGTTCATCTTCTTCCACAAACCTTTCTGGCTTGTGTCGGTGAAGTTTCAAAACAGCCAGTTTTCGTTTCATCAGTTGATCCGCAAATACGGCGTGCGTTACGTGGTGAGCGGCCACGGGCACCAGTACGTGCATGCGGTGCTAGATGATGTCGTCTATCTCGAAGCGCCCAGCTCGGGAGGCAGGCTGAAAGGGCAGGGCTTCGCGCAGGGTTGGTTTTACGGGCATCTGCTGGTCACGGTGCAGGGCTCTAACGTAGACGTAACCGCGAGCGAAATTGGCGCACCCTTTGGCCAAGGCCGGAGGATCGCGGAGGCTACGGCCGCCCCTCGCTCGACGGCGGCACCAGTCCCTTGATCCGCAGAAATGCCCCGATAATCCCGTACATTTCGTTGTCGTGCGCGATGTTCCAGTTCAGCAGCCCCAGCTTGCTCATGTCCCAGCGGAACCATTTCACCGGCGCGATGCCGGCCGCGTCGGTCATGGATGCGTACACCGGATCGCAATAAGCGAAGGACGCTTTGAGCGAGGCTACGAGATCGGCCTTGGCGGTTTTGGGCGGCGAGAACTTGGCGTTGGCCGTGGTCTTCTCGCCGGTCACTACTTGACACATCAGCATCTGCGCATCGGCGACGTGCGCGATCATTTCGCCAAACGTGCGCACTTGGGGAACGGTGCGGAAGGAATAGTTATCCGCCGGCATTCGCTCCGCGGCCTTCAACAGGCTGTCCTTCACCAGCGCGTAGCTCTGGCGGGCATCCGCGCTAATGGGGTTGGATTGGGCGTTCAACGCCGCCGCGCAAATGAATCCGACCGCGAGCGTCCGATAACGATTCACAATCATAATCGTTTTCCCACTTCCGCCAGCGATACAGCCGCGTCGGCGATCACTTTCTCCGGATCGAGCGACGTCAGCTTGCCTCCGCGCTTCAGAATCCGGCCGTCCACAACGACGGTGTCCACGTCGGCTTCTTCGGCCGCTTCCACCAGCATATGCGCGGGGTCGGTGAAGACGCCCATGTCGAGCCCATCGGTTCGCACCATGATGACGTCCGCGCGCTTGCCGGGCACGAGCGATCCGATCTGGCTATCCAAACCCAGCGCCCGCGCGCCATCGATGGTGCCCATTTCGAGCGCCCGCCGCGCCGTCAGCTTAAACTCGTTAAACGCCTTGGCGTTCTCTGCGTTTCTCATCAGCTTCAAAACGCTAAAGAAATTGGCGCTGCCGGTGAGCGGCACGGTATCTAACGACACGCAGACCAGAATCCCGGCGTCCAAAAAGTCGCATGCCTTGGTCGAGCCATAGCCGATGCGCAATTCCGATCCTGGTGAGACACTGATCGGCGAACCCGCCGCAGCTACCAGTTTCATTTCGGCGGGCGATGTGGCCAGCATGTGAATCAGCAGGACGTCTTTGCCTAGGAAGTTGCCGGCCGCGAGGGCTTGCACGTCGCCAGGCGGCGCGTTCTCTCGCGATGCCCAATGCGTTGCCATCGGAATACCCAAGCGGCGTGCGGTCTCGAATTCCTTGCGCGCGATATCGAGGTTTTCAGGCGACTTCGCGGCGGCCGGTCCCAGCGGAATCCCGCCCCAAGCGAATCCCAAAGAAATCAAACCGCCGTTGGAATATTTGTCCCAGTCGCGATGCATAGCTTCCACATCCGCCATGTCGATGTGCTTGTCCGGCGGCATCCCGCGATATGGCCCATAGGACCAGCGGCAGCGCACGCCGGTCTCTGCGACGGCCCGAATGTCGTACACCGCGTGATCGTGGCTGCGCACGTTGTGGCAATTGTCGCCGACAGTCGTGAGGCCCGTGTTAATCGCTTCGGCGGCGGCGAGCTTGGTGGACCGATACATATCGATCGGCTCCATCGCCTTCCCGTAGCGCGTGGTCACCGGGAAGTAGCCGTCCTCGGGTTTATCGCCCGCCATGGACCGCAAATAGGTGGTCCACATGTGCCAGTGGGTGTCGACGAGACCCGGCAGCACGATGCATCGCCGGCCATCGATGACCGCGGCGCCAGGCGCCTTCAGATCCTTGCCGACTGCGGCGATCACTCCGTTTTTCACGTGCACGCTGCCGCCCGGGATATCGCCAGCCGCGCGATCCATCGTCATCACATAGGCGTTCCGAATGATGAATTCGCCGCGTGCGGGCAGGGGCCTTGGGGTTGCGGCGCCCGCTTGCTGCGCGTGTAGGATTGCCGTCTTCGAAATACCGAACGCGGCTGCGCCGGTGGCGATCAGCTTCTGAATGAAGTCGCGACGTTGCATGTCATTTCCCCACCAGGTGTTCCAAATCTTTGTTGTTTTCGTTGCAGACGTATTCGAGCAGGTCCGTGTCTGGCTGCAGGTTGACCGGCAGCTTTACGTTCCAGGGTTTGGTGTAGGCCTTCGAATCGTCGATGGTGATCAGAATATCCATGTGCCCGAAATCTTTTCGCCGGAACCGCTCCGTCACGTGCAGCGCGTCGGTGGCCGGACGGCCCTGATTATCCAGCCAGCCATGGTCGTTGAAGCCGGATGTCTCAGCGACAAAATCGTCGCCCTCCCAGTGGCCTATCGAATAGCCCTGCCACGTTGGATTCGGATCCTTGGGAAGCTCGCGGCCATCGGTGAAAATCTGGCGATAGCTGTGCACGGCCTCATACATAATCACAACCATCTTGTCGCCATAGACAATTTTGAACGGGTAGGGGACCGCGTCCGACCGCGGCACTCCACCCGGAATGCAGTTTCCCGTTGGGTCTTCACGGCTTTCGGTATCGCGCCGATGCTTGAACAGAGCCGCCGCCCAGGGCTGGAAGGGCGCATCGCCGGGTTTCAGGTCAGAAGCGAGATTGCCGATGTAGGGCGGCGATGGTTTCCAGACTCCACGAATGTCGGTTCTGCCGTCGTGAGTTTTCGGCGCGGGGGCGGAAAGATCGGCCGTCCCATCCGGCTTGCGCGGGGTGCCGGGCGTTCGAATATTTATCCACTGCGCGGACGCGATGGTGGACAGCCCGAAAACCATGATCGCCGCAAATGCGCCACACTTCACGCGTATCAGTATACACGCGCGCGATGCGGGATTGTGCTTACTTCGTCGCTGGGACGCTCGGCGCGACAGGTGTTCCTTGCGCTGGCGTCACACGCTCCTGATTGACAATCGCCACCCGTGTCTTGGCGGCTTTGTAGTCCGACACCAGGCGCTTCGCGATTTTGTCGGCCACGTCCGCGCTCGCCCCCATGAACTTCGCGCCCATGCTTTCGGCCGTTGCGGACCAGATCACATCGCCATCCTTGGCCACCAGCCGTACGGTCGCAATGGCCTCGTGCTTGCGCTGTTCGGTGCGCGTGCTATCGTTTTCGCCGATCGTCAAGCCGCCCGAATGATTGCTGCTACTGCTGGAATAATTCCGCAGCCCCTCGCTGCTGCCGGCGCCGAACTGGGTGTGCGCGTTGATCCCCTCCGAAGATTGGAACGTATCGGTGAACACATCGTCGTCGCCAGCGCCCTTCAGCACCGCGTCGGCCTTATCTTCGTCTTCAGTAATGATGAACTGTTTGGAATTATGCAGGCTGGTCATCAGCAAATCGCGAATTTGCAGGGCGTCGTCGCCGCCGGTCAACACCGCGATGTAGATGCGGCGCACCTTGCTCAATTGCTGAGCGGCCTCGTCTTCCGGCGTCTGTTCCATGAAAGGCGCGAAAAACAGCGCGGCGCAAAGAATCCACGGCATGGCTCACCCCTTGCCGCTCTTGCGAGCGTCGTCGTCTTGAAATTCCACCTTGCGGCCGGTGCGCGCTTCGAGACTCACCAGCATCGCGCGAATGTCGTCCTTGCTGACCTTGAAGATCATGGCCTGCTGATGATCGTCCTCGTCCGAATAGCCCACGGTGAGAAAGTGCTGGCGCTTCTTGGCCAGCAGGAACAAAGGCGAAATCAGCACCGCGGCCAGATAGCGGCGATCCACCTTCTCGCCATATTCCACCAGGTTGATCTTGGCGTATGGAACGCGCCAGCTGGCTTTTCCAGAATAAAAGACAAAGAACTCGGCATCCACCGCCTGCACGGTTCCATGGCATCCGGCTGGAATTTGCGTAATGGTGCCGCCGACATATTCCGCGTGGCCGCCTAAATCGTGCGCGGGGAGAAGAGAGCCCACGAGCGTTGCCAATACGCCAAGCGCGACGAGTTTCCTGGGTGCCATACTGGAGTTTAAGTAGCCCGATCCCGCGGAAACTCTCACCTCCGCGGAAACACTTGCCGATGTAGGCGCCGATGTTTGCCATGGACCAAAACAAGACCCAAGAGGAACGTGTCCTTACTGCTGAGGACGCCGGTGCGGGTGTAATCGTGAGTCCCGATACGCGCCGCGCTAATCGCGTACCGCCAGGCCAAACCCGCACCAAGAAGTGGCCGATCCTGGATGCCAACGGCGCGCCGCCCATTTCGCTCGACCGATGGAAATTTGCACTCGGCGGGTTGGTGGCGCATCCAATGGAATGGAGCTGGCAGCAGTTTCAGGAACTGCCCCGCGTTAAGGTGTTTTCCGATTTTCACTGCGTGACGCATTGGTCGCGATTGGGCAACGTTTGGGAAGGCGTGTCGACACGGAAGCTGGTTGAACTTGCAGGCGGGGCGTTGGCTGAGGCGCAGTACGTGGTTGCGCGCGGCTATGATGCGGGATTTACCACCAATCTGCCGCTGTCTGATTTTCTGGCGGAAGACGCGCTGGTGGCATTTCTACACGATGGCGAACCGTTGACCGAGGAGCATGGCAGCCCGGCGCGGCTCATAGTTCCGCAACTCTACGCCTGGAAAAGCGCGAAATGGATCGCCGGCATCGATCTGGTGGATCGGGATAAAGCTGGTTTCTGGGAGCGCAATGGGTACCACATGCATGGCGACCCTTGGAAGGAAGAACGTTTTGGCTGGTAATGTAATGGCCGCGAGGCTGCAGTACGCGCGCAAGGTGGCGCCCGAATACTTCAAGCGGTATCGCGAGGAGAGGCGTTGCGCCGTTCCGCCAGCCCCTTTCACGCCGCATCCCAAGCGCTGGGCCGATACCGGATTGCACGCGGCTTGGCTCGGGCACAGCACGGTGCTGCTCAAGATCGACGGGTTCACCATCCTGACCGATCCAATCCTGGGCGCGCGCTGCGGAGTGCGCATGGGTCCGGTGACGGTGGGGCTTCGCAGGCTGGTAGCGCCAGCACTCAGCCGGACGCAGTTACCGCATATTGATTTGATCCTGCTGTCGCACGCGCATTTCGATCATTTCGATGTGGCCACGCTGCGCGGGCTGGAGCGCGCCGGCACCTCGGTTGTAACGGCCAAATTCACCAGCGATCTTCTCCGGGCTCGGCGCTATCAAAGCGTGCAGGAAGTGGGCTGGGGCGAGCGTGTTCGCGTGGGTCCGCTGGCGATCCAGGCGATACCCGTGAAGCATTGGGGTGCGCGCATGCATTCCGATGTTCACCGCGGATACAACGGCTATTTGATCGAAACCCCGCGCCATCGCGTGGTCTTCGGGGGCGATACGGCGTTCACGGATTCGTTCAAATCGGTGCGTACCAAAAAGCCCGTAGATCTGGCGATTCTGCCGGTGGGCGCCTACGATCCGTGGATTCGCGTGCATTGTAATCCCGAAGAGGCTTGGCAAATGGGGGCCGATTGCGGCGCCGAGCATCTGCTCCCCGTCCATCATCAGACCTTCCGGCTCAGCCGCGAACCGTACCTGGAACCCGTAGAACGCTTTCTTGCGGCGGCCGGCAACCATTCGGATCGCGTAGTCGTCACACGCGTAGGTCAGGAATGGTCTCTCGCGTAACGGTTCTGCTGGTGTTGGCAAGCACTGCCTTTGCGCAGGACGCCCGCGAGATCGTGCGCAAATCCGTCGCACTCGATCAGGCGGACTGGGTCCGCATGAAGGACTACACCTGGATCGCGCGCGAAACCGAACGCAATCTGGATTCAAACGGCAACGTCAAATCCAAAAAGATCGACGAGTGGGAGACCGTGGTGCTGTATGGCGAGCCGCATCGCCGCATGCTGGAGCGCGACGGTAAGCCGCTTTCGGCCGAAGATCAGCGCAAGGAGCAAGTGAAGCTCGACAAAACTGTCACGAAGCTGGAACGCGAAAGCCCGGAGCAACGAGCGCGTCGCGAGGGCTCAATATGAGAAGGAGCGCGAGAAGGACCGCGAATTCCTGCGGGACGTTCCCGACATATTCGATTTCAAGCTGCTGGGCGATCAGAAGATCGATGGCTACGACGTGTGGGTGATCTCGGCCACGCCAAAGCCCGGCGCTCATCCCAAACATAGCGACGCCAAGCCGCTGCTCAAGGTGCGGGCCAAGATGTGGATCGACAAGGCCGAGTATCAATGGGTGCGTTTGGAAGCTGAGACCACTGCGACCATTTCGATCGGGCTGTTTATCGCGCGCTTAAATCCGGGCGCCAAGCTGGTGTTTGAGCAGACGCGCGTGAATGACGAGGTGTGGCTCCCCAAGCGTGAAGTCATTAGTGGCGCGGGACGCCTGGGCCTGGTGAAAAAGGTTGCCGCAGAACAGGAAGTGACCTGGAACAACTATCGGAAGTTCCAAGTGGACTCAAAAGTCGTCGCCGTGCAGTGATGGCCCGGAGTAGCCCTACTGACTGAGCGTATCGGCCAGTTGCTTCAGCTTGGCTTGAAATTTGGCCGCATCGGAGCCGGGGCGAAATTCGATGACTCCGGCGCGCGGCATGAAAACCACGGATCGCGAGGCGCCCTTTTCGTTTTCGATGAAAGGCGCGGACAGCTTGCGCACCACTTCGCTGGACATTTCCATGGCGTTAGCGGGCGCGGTTCCCAGGATAGCCGCGAATTGATCTTTGGCCCAGCGGCCCACCATGGCGCTGGACGGAAGCATGCCTTCGAAGCGCGCCTGGAAGCTCCCGACCGCGCTCGATATGACACTGGTCGAATGACAATTCTGTAAACCGTCGAAGTTGCGCAACACTACCAGCAGCACGGAGAAGGACTTGTTTTGACGAATCAATTCCTCGATACGGCCATTGACGACGCGGTTGTCCACCTTCTGGCTTTCGGGCGCGGCCTCGGCCTTGGCGCGCGCCGCCTTTACTTCCTGATGAAGAAGGCGAATCTCGTCCTTGAGCTGGGCGATCGCCAGCTGATTGCTGGTGCGCATCTGGTCGATACTGGTGGCGATTTTGGAGGTTGTGACCTCGATCGCGCCGCGGATTTCCCGAATGTCGTCGCTCGAGGCGCTCTGCTTCAGATGTTGCAACTCGCGCTTGAGACCGGATTCCAGCAGGATCTCGCTTTCGTTCACTGAGCCGGCAAACGCTTCCACCGCCGCAGCCGCGGCTTCGACGTCCTTGCGCAGGCGTTGGACCTGAGTGCGAGTCTTGTCCCAATACTCCTTGAGTTCAGCCTCGAACGCTGTTTGGACGGATTCCATCTGCCGGGCGCCGGCGTCGGCCTCCAGCTTGTCCCGCAAGACCTGCAATTGCGAGCGGAAGTGCGCCACCTGCGCGGGGTCCAGTTCGATGGCATGCTGCGAGGAAGAACGCAGCGCTTGGGAGTAGCAGTTGACCGCCGTCCGCTGGAACTCTTCCAGGCGATCCAATTCTGTAACGGTTTTGCGTAGTGAGATCAAAAGGGAACCTTCAATCTCTTATCGGACGTGTGCTCGCGGAATTTTAGCATTTTGAAACTTTGGCCCACGCCTCACCCACACCCGCGCTAAAGTTTCTCCCGCGCGCGGTCGAAGTCACGGATAGCCATCTTCCATGCGCCGAATCCCACTCGAAACCTGGGCCGCCATTGCCGGATGCTGCGTGCTCTGGATCAGCCTCGGCTCGCGGATTGCGCCGGCCGCTCGCAATCATGATTTCTTGAATCTCTACACCGGAGCGTCCCTGGCCCTCGATGGGAACTTCGCGCATATGCACTCGCCCGAAGTCCAACTGGAACGTGAACGCCGATTTGTACCGGGCCTGGACGCGCTGGTCCCCTTCGTTCGTCCGCCATTCTACGCCCTCATCCTGGCGCCACTCGCGTTATTGCCCTTCGGCGTTGCATTCTGGGTCTGGATCGGCTTGCAGTCCGTACTTTTGTTGGGCTGCTGGGTGTGGGCCTTCCGCCGTTGGGGTCCCGATGCGCTGATCTTTGCCGCGCTCTATCTTCCAACCGCGCTCGGTATCGCATCCGGGCAGGACTGCGTTGAGATGTTGGTCATCGCGATTGCAATCTACACGTTCGCCGCGAAGGACAAACATTGGTCCAGCGGCGCGGCCCTTGGGTTGGGCTTGATTAAGTTTCATCTCTTTCTTTTGTGGCCGCTCGCCCTTGTGATTCAGAGGCGCTGGCGCATGTTATGCGGGGCGATCGCAGCGGTTGCCGCCGAATTGCTGGTATCTCTGTGGCTGGCCGGCCCAAGCGGCCTGGTGGGCTACTTCCAGCTCTTGCAGAGGAAGGACATCCAGCATCTCAGCCCGTCGCCCGAACTCATGATCAACGTCCACAGTCTCGCGCTGAATATTGGCGCCGGCAGCCTGCTGATTCGCGGGCTCTTGGTCACGGGCGTCATTGTACTGGTGTCGGCCGCCTGCTGGCGCGCTCCGTTGTGGCGTTGGATTGCCGCGGCTTCGGCGGGCTCTCTTTTGGTGGCTCCGCACGTCTATGGTTACGACGCCGGTCTTCTGCTGCTTTCACTGTGGCTCACGATCTTCGTTTGCGTCCAGACATCCGCCCGGCTGGCAGCCACGTTGTTAGTCACGCCCATCCCGTTCTTGATGACCTTGGCGTCGCGACCCTGGGCCGCCGCCGCGCCGCTGGTGCTCCTGCTGTTTGTGCTTCTCTGCGCCCTAAACCGCGAGGTCTGGCCGCTAAGCTCCGGGGCCGAACCCCTCCCAGACGTACGCCGAGAAGTTCCGAGTCTTGCGGAAGCCCATCCGCTCGTATAGCGCAATCGCTTCCGTATTCGCCGACGTGACCGTCAGGGTCACCTTCTTGCAGCCGTGCTGCATCAGCGATGCGAGCGACCGCCGGATCAGCTCATAGCCCACGCCCGTCCCTCGTGCTGCTGGCGAAACGCACACCTGCGTCACATGTCCGACGTCGGCGTGCACCAAGCTCGCGAGACAAATCCCGGTCAGCCGCCCCGTTCCCGGATCCATCGCCACATACGACGCCGGTTGGAAGAACGCGCCGCATCCCGGATACTGGACGATGTTCATCAGGAATCGCCGCGCTCCGGCGGGCGAGCGGTACTGATCGTTGATCTCGCTATCGATGTGCCCGCGATAGGCCGCCGCGATCAGCGCCGCCGCTTCGTCCTGCTTGCGTTCGGACCACGCATCGAACCACACCGGTGCGGTCGGATGCCCTTCGGCCAGATGCCCCGCGGTTTCGGCCGAGATCTCCATGAAGTTGCGCGCGTGCGTGCGCAAATAGCGCCGCTCGGGCAGATTCATCTTGGCGCCCGTGCGCAGCATCATTAATTGCGATTCGATGCGGCGGATATATTGCGATTTGATCAGCCCTTCCACCACGGTCGCAAGCAGGCACTCTTCGTTCTCCACGCTCAGGTAGTCCTTCATGACGTAGAGATCGCCGATCAGCCCTTTGCGCTCCTCGGCCACGTAATAGCAGTAGCCCGCAGCGTACCCGTTGATCAGCAGCGCATAGCCGTTGAGGGCTTGCATTTCGAGGAAACGGCGGACCAATCCGGCCGATCCGCGGAAATCCCAGTCGAGGGTGTCGCGCCAGACCGCGGTCTCTTCGTCGAGCAGGACATCCAGATCCCCGGCGCGCAAATGGCGCAGTTCGACCACTCGCTTGAGTGGAGTGTCGGAAAGAGCCGCCATACGGTCAGCCTACACCGAAAACAGAATGCGTGCTTGTTGTGGGGGCTTACGTTTTAGTCGCGCCGCCGGGGCGCTGGCCGGCGACGTAGCCGATGAGACCGTTCAGCTTGTCGGTGATCTCGGCCAAGTTTTGCTCCGTCCGGAGTCGAAATTTCTCCGACTGGATGCGGAAGTCGATCAGTTCGCTGATATGCTCGGACTGCGTCTTCTCGATGTGAGCCATCACGACCATCGTGTCCTGAAGCTCCTTGATCGCGACCTGCATGTGCTCACTGCTCATGGGCT
Organism: Bryobacterales bacterium; assembly: GCA_963772905.1. GTDB lineage: Bacteria > Acidobacteriota > Terriglobia > Bryobacterales > Bryobacteraceae > Palsa-89. Next base: position 83,519 of record CAVYZD010000006.1, read on the forward strand.
TGTCCATATGGTAACCCGGCGAAACTCTCATGCCCCGCCACTGGCGATCGAGCGCGAAACGACTTCGGCTAAAGGCAAATCTCGTGCGGTGGTACGGTCACAAGTATACTCGTCGCATGGTTTCTTCTCACGACCCGATGATGCACGAGGAACCCGTCAAAAGTAAGGCCATAGACTCCGCTGGAGAGGTCCAGGAACTGGAATTCGCCCTTATCATTGGTCTTGGCGATTGCGATTGTCTGTGACGTTTCGGCAATCTGAAGATCGACGGAAGCGTTCTTTATTGGTCTGCCAGCCTTATCCCGCAAAATTCCCGATAGGCTCGGTTTGGCTCCAGATCGAATCTTCTTGTCAAAAAGTAGTTGACTATTGAGCACTTGTTCGCAATTGGGGACCGCGCCAATCTCCAACACAATCGGCCCCAATGATCGTTCCCTGCCGGCTGCGACGGTCGTCGCAATGTCGCTGGTTTCGAAACCGGGAACGCGAAATTGCAGAGTATAAAAGTCGGGGGCGAGGCCACCTATGGCAAACTCGCCCGTCGCGTCAGTTTTGGTCTCAAGCGACACAGGACTGACGATCGCGACAGTGACGTTGGGTATTACCGAGCCCTCAGAATCCACCACCGTCCCGGTTATCCTTCCCGTGGTCTCTTGCGCGGTAATGCTTGCGACGCCCAGTAACATCGCGCACAGGAATCCTTGCCGCATCGTCTCCTCAGCATATCCCACACGCTACAATGTAATTTTCAACGGAGGCCCAATGGCTGCACTTCCCCGGCGCACTTCTGTGCCCGTCAAAATCGGCGATGTCTGGGTGGGTGGTAATCACCCCATCGTCGTCCAGTCCATGACCAATACCGATACCGCCGACACCGCCTCCACCGTCAACCAGGTCATGGCGCTGGCCCAGGCCGGCTCCGAGCTCGTTCGCGTCACGGTCAACACCGAAGCCGCAGCCCAAGCCGTCCCCAAAATCGTCGATACGCTCGACAAATTCGGCGTTCGCGTCCCCATCATCGGCGACTTCCACTATAACGGCCACATCCTCCTCAAGAAGTATCCCGATTGCGCCCGCGCGCTCGCCAAATACCGCATCAATCCGGGCAACGTCAACATCGGCAAGAAGCATGACGACAACTTCCGCACCATGATCGAAGTCGCCATCGAGCACAATCGCCCGGTGCGCATCGGCGTCAACTGGGGCTCGCTCGATGGGGCGCTGCTCACGCGCATGATGGATGAAAACTCGGCGCTGCCGGAGCCGCTTGACGCCATGGAAGTCACCATGAACGCCATCGTCGCGAGCGGCCTTCTCGCTGCGCAAGCCGCCGAAAGCTACGGACTCGGACGAGACAAAATCATCCTTAGCGCGAAAGTTAGCGGTGTCCAGGATCTCATCATGGTTTATCGCAAACTGGCCGCCCATTGCGATTACGCGCTACACCTGGGACTCACCGAGGCCGGTCTCGGATCGAAAGGCATCGTCGCTACTACGGCCGCGCTGTCTGTGCTGTTGCAGGAAGGCATCGGCGACACCATCCGTGCCTCGCTCACGCCGCTTCCCAATGGCGACCGGACGGAGGAGGTGATCGTCTCGCAGCAGATTCTGCAGGTCCTCGGGCTGCGTGCCTTTACGCCGCAAGTCACCGCCTGCCCAGGTTGCGGGCGCACCACCAGCACGTTCTTCCAGGACATGGCCGACCAGATTCAAAACTATCTGCGCGACCAAATGCCTAACTGGAAGGAGCGCTACGCCGGCGTGGAAGAGATGAAGGTGGCGGTGATGGGATGCGTCGTAAACGGCCCCGGCGAATCCAAGCATTCGCACATCGGCATCTCGCTGCCCGGCACCTTCGAAGAGCCCGTCGCGCCAGTTTACATCGACGGCAAGCTCTCGTGCACGCTGCGCGGCGACCGCATCGTGGCTGAGTTCATCCAGATCCTCAACAATTACGTCGATCGGCGCTACGCCGAGCGCGTCGCCGAAACTACCTCGGTGTAATCTCTGCGCGGGCTACGCGTTCTCCGACCATACCGCCAACTCATTCCCATTCGGATCAGCGAAATGAAACCGGTGCCCGCCGGGAAACGAAAACGTGTCCTTCACGATCTTCCCTCCGGCAGCTTTGATTTTGTCCTGCGACGCCCCGAGGTTGCTCGCGTAAATCACCAGCAGCAGACCGCGCGCCGGCGCCGGGACCTCGTTCCAAAAGCCGCCCGCCAGGCGCCCGTCATGGAAACTGGTATAGTTCGGCCCATAATCCTCGAACTTCCATCCAAACGCGGCGCTATAGAATTGTTTCGTGCCTGCGATGTCGGTGGCGGGAAGCTCAATGTAATCGATTTGATTTTCTGGTTTTTGTTCGCTCATCGTGTCTCGATCATAATCGAGATCACGCCGCCGGCGATTGTAGAAAACGGCCAGGAGTGCAGCCGGCGAACTCCTGAAACTCGCGGATAAAATGTGCCTGGTCGTAGTAACCACACGCCACCGCGAAGTCCGCCCAGCTGGGTTGAGCCAAAGAACGCCGAGCCAGCCCTCGCATCGCCGAGATCCGTTGCGCCGCTTTCCGAAACCGTAGAATCCGGCTCAAGTATTTCGGTGACACGCCCGCGCGTTCCACGCACAGACGCCTGAAATGACGAACACTCAGCCCGCTTTGCGAGATCGCATCATCCAGGGAAATCTCGGCCGAGGCAAGTTGCCATAGCGCTCGCTCGCCGGCATCTGGCGGATTGAGTGGGCGCAGCACTTCATCCATTACCCCGGCCATCTCGTCCGCGTCTTTCGACTCCGCCAGACGCTCGAACATTCGCCGCGACGCCGCGATTCCCGTGAGATCGTCCAGCGATCGTACTTCGTCCGTCAGCAACTCAGCCCCCGGAACGAACGCCGATGCCATGCCCGGCCGAAACCGGACTCCAAAGTACGATTGCGCCGCCGCAGCTTGCGCCCGCATGGGAGCGGTCATTAGGCCGACCGTGGTCAAGCCGTTCGGCTCGCCGCCGCTCTGCGAAAACAGAAGATCAGCGCACCCATCGGGCAGCACAACGTATTCGCCCGGTGCTTCGCGGCTCTGCCACCAGTAGGACTCCACGTAGCGACGCAGCCGTGGGCTGGGCTGAATCTCGCGATAAGTACCCGCCACGCCTTCAAGTTTAACCAACAACTAACAACCAACAACCAGTAACATTACATTCAGGAGCCCATATTGTCCCTTGACGACGAGTTGTACAGCCAGCGCATTCAACGCATCGCCGAAATCGAAGCCCTCGGTTTCCAGCCCTACGGCCATCGCTTTGATTACACGCACACCGTTCCTCAAATACTGGCCGAGTATCGCGACAAACCCGCCGAGCAGCTAGCCGATCCGCGCGTCCAAGTCCGCGTCGCAGGCCGCGTCATGACCGTCCGACGGATGGGCAAGGCCGGCTTCGCGCACCTGCTGCAGAATGGCGAACAACTCCAGATTTACGTCCGCAAGGACGCCGTCAGCGAGCGCGAGTTCGCGCTCTATCAACTGCTCGATTTGGGCGACATGGTCGGCGTCGAAGGCTACCTCTTCCGCACCAAGACCAACGAGCTCAGCATCCACGTCGAGCATCTCGATTTCCTTGCCAAGACCATGCTCTCGATGCCTGAGAAATGGCATGGCCTGGAAGACGTTGAGACGCGCTACCGCCAGCGCTATCTGGATTTGATCGCGAACCCGGATGTCCGCAAAGTCTTCCTCACCCGCGCGAAAATCGTCTCCTCGTTGCGGCGCGAGCTGGAATCCCGCGGCTTTTTGGAAGTGGAGACGCCCATGCTCCAGGCCATTTACGGTGGCGCCGCCGCTCGGCCGTTCGTCACGCACCACAACACGCTGGATATCGATCTTTATTTGCGCATCGCGCCGGAGTTGTATCTGAAGCGCTTGGTTGTCGGTGGCCTCGATCGCGTTTACGAAATCAACCGCAACTTCCGCAACGAAGGCATCTCCACGCAGCACAACCCCGAGTTCACCATGCTCGAGTTTTATCAGGCCTACACCGACTATCACGGCATGATGGATCTGTCTGAAACGCTCCTACGCCAGGCTGCGATCGACGCCACGGGCGGAACCGCCGTGGAGTATCAAGGCACGCAGATTGATTTCGGCAACATCCGCCGGATGTCCATGCGCGAAGCCGTAGGCGATTCCACGCTCAAAGGCCACGCCCTGATCGAGGCGTTCGAGCACAACGTTGAGCCGAACCTCGTCCAACCGACTTTCATTTACGACTACCCGGTCGAAATCTCGCCGCTTTCCAAGAACAAGCCTGACGATCCCGACTTCGTCGAGCGCTTCGAGATCTTCTGCGCCGGCATGGAAATCGGCAACGCCTTTACCGAGTTGAACGATCCGCGTGAGCAGCGCCATCGCTTTGAAATGCAGCTCGCAATGCGCGAACAAGGCGACGCCGAAGCGCATCAGATGGACGAAGATTACGTGCGTGCTCTCTCTTACGGGCTGCCTCCCACCGGCGGCGAAGGCATCGGCATCGATCGCCTCACCATGATCCTAACCAACTCGCGCTCCATCCGCGACGTGATTCTGTTTCCGCTTTTGCGTCCACAGACATGATGCCGCGCACCTTTGAGTTTTTCGTCGCCAGCCGCTACTTGCGCGCCAAGCGCAAGCAGGCCGTCATTTCCGTGATCACGGTGATTTCCATCGCGGGCGTGGCGGCGGGAGTGATGGCGCTGGTGATCGGCATCGCCATCAACAACGGATTTCGCGACACGCTGCAGCGCAGCTTGCTCGGCGCCACCGCCCACGTGATGGTGCTGTCGAAAGATTCCGACGATGGCATCGCCAACTGGCGCGAACTCGATCCCAAGCTCCGCCAGCTTCCGCACGTCATAAATGTGGCTCCCAATCTTTACGGCGGGGTCTATCTGATAGGACCGCTTCAGTCCGGAGGCGCGGAGATCAAGGGCATTCCAATCGACAATCCGCCGGACATGCTGAAGCATCTCAAGCAGGGATCGGTTGGAAAACTCCGGGATACCAGCGGCCTGCCAGGCATCATCCTCGGCTCTGGCTTGGCGCAAAAAACCGGCATGCTGCTCGGTAGCGTGGTGAATGTCTTTTACCCCCGGCCCGAAATGACGCCGCTGAATCCGATGCACTTTCCCGCGCCATTCAAGTTTCGCGTGGTCGGCATTTTCGAATCCGGTTTCTATGACCTCGACTCGACTTTCGCGTTCACATCCCTCAGCTCCGCTCAGGTAGTCTTCAACGTTGGCGACGTTGTGAATTCCATCGAGTTGCGCCTCGACGATATTTACCAAGCTCCGGAAGTCGCCAAGCTGGCCGATAAGATCGCTGGCCCAAAACTTTCTGCCACAACTTGGATGGAGCAATATCATCAGATTCTCGACGCACTCAGCATGGAACGCATCGTCACCGCCGTTACCATCGGACTGATCGAGATCGTAGCCGCGCTGAACATTCTGATCACGCTGGTGATGATGGTGATGGAGAAGAATCGCGAGATCGCCGTGCTGATGTCGATGGGCGCCAAGCGCCGGCAAATCCGCCGAATCTTCATGCTGCAAGGCGCGCTGATCGGCGTGGTGGGAACCACCGTTGGTCTCGCGATCGGCTATACGCTTTCGATGCTGGCCGATCATTACCGCTGGCTCAAGTTAAATGAAGATGTCTATTCGCTGGCCTATGTTCCGTTCAACCCGCGTTGGCAGGATGCTTTCTGGATCGCTGCTGCGGCGATCTTCGTGAGCTTGATCGCGACGCTGTATCCCGCGAAAGCGGCCACGGCCATCGCGCCCGTCGAAGCGCTCCGCTACGAGTAGCTCAACGATCCGCAGGCGTGAGGTTCGTAGATGCAAAACGGATCTTCGCCCAGTGGATCGCCGGTTGCTTCGTAGGCACGGGCGCGCGATCCGCCGCACAGGGCGTGATACTCGCAGTGGCCGCAGCGTCCGTGCAATCGCGCCGGATCGTGCAGCTCCTGGAACAATGCGGAGTTTCTGTAGACATCGGTCAAGCGATCCTCGCGCACATTGCCCGCCGACATCGGGAGGAAACCCGCAGGACAAATGTCGCCGGTATGCGATACAAATACGATGCCGTTGCCATCCCGGATTCCAAACCCGCGAGACCCCGGGCTGCGTTTGATCTGCTCGCCCGCGAGTCCTTCGGCACGCATCTTGTCCAAAGCAACCCGCCTATAAGACGGCGCTTCCGTTGTGGCCACAATGAACGGCGCGAACTTGGATCTTTCGTAGATCCAATTCATTAGTTCTTCGCCTTGCTCGGGCGTGAGCGGCTGGAGCACCTTGCCGCGTCCCACCGAAATCAGGAAGAACAGGCTCCATCGCGACACGTTCAGCGGTCTGAGAAGTTCGTAGATCGCGGGTATATCCGCGGCGGTCTCGGCGGACACCAGCGTGTTTACTTGCAGCGGCATGCCGAGCTCTTGCGCCCAGCGCATCGCCTGCATGGTCCGATCGAAGGTGCCCGCCACGCCGCGAATCGAATCATGCCGCTCGGCGGTGGATCCGTCCAGACTCAAACCCAAGCCTTCCACGCCGTGTTGCTGGAGCCGTATCAAGACATCGTCGGTGAGTGCGGGCGTGGCTGCCGGCGTGATGGAGACGCCGATCCCCAGGCTGCGGGCGGTATCGATCAGCTCGTAGAGATCGCCGCGGGCCAGCGGATCGCCTCCAGTGAGGATCAATTGGGGGAGCGGATCGCCAAAGTCGACGATCTGCCGCAGAAACGCCTGGCCTTCCTCGAAGGTAAGCTCCTGAGGGTGCGGCGTGGCGACAGCCTCAGCGCGGCAATGCCGGCACGCCAGCGCGCAAGCTTGCGTCATTTCCCAATACACGTTCAGCGGGGTCTGCGCGTAATCGCGCACTTTGTGATGCGATATTGCCGGCATATAGCAATGCCAAGCAAAATTGGGGCCATCCAAAATGAGGGTGACCCCGAGCTAGCCCTGTTGCCGGACGAGTTCGCTACCGTCCCTCTATTTACGCCTCGCTGTTGCCGCCGGTATCGACGTCACTCGTTCCCGAGGCTTGCTTACTCAGAACCACTGTGTCCTGCGGCTGTTCTTGCTCCTTGGTCTTTTGTGCCTGAACGTTCTGCTGGTACTGTGACTGCTGCACCTGTGCAGGGGGCGGAGTGGAACTAACGCTGCTGATCATGAAGATTCTCCTAACAGCTGGCTTATCGGCCGGGGAGAAAAAAGTGTGAGCGACAATTTGCCGCACGCTAGGGCAGGAACCGGTATCCCACGCCGTGGACCGTCAGGAAGTGCCGGGGCCGCGCGCTTTCTGGCTCCAGCTTCTGCCTGAGCCGCACCACGTGCGCATCCACGGTCCGGGTATGCGGAAAGTAATCGTAACCCCACACCGAGTTGAGAATTGCGTCGCGCGTGAGCACCCGGTCGGGATTCTGCAAGAAGAACGTCAGCAGATTGTACTCGGCGCGGGTCAGCTTTATTTCCTGGCCCACCCGGCGAACCACACGACGGGTCAGGTCCACTTCCACTTGCCCGAACTCTAACACCTTGCCGTCTTCGGACGACGTCCGGCGCAGCACCGCTCGAATCCGCGCCAACAGTTCGCGGATGCCGAACGGCTTCACCATGTAGTCGTCGGCGCCGATTTCGAGCAATTGGACTTTGTCCATTTCGCCGGCGCTCGCGCTCAGCACGATCAGCGGCGTCTTCATCCCGCGTTCCCGCAGTTGCCGGCACATCTCCGCTCCGCTCAAGCGCGGCATGCTCAAGTCGACCAGGATCAGATGGGGCTTCCGTTCGATGGCCTGCTCGAAACCGGACTGCCCGTCAGCCGCAAGCACGGGCCGGAACCCTTCGCGCTCCAACATGATACTCAGCGTGTCACGCAGGTTGGCATCGTCGTCGATGACCAGGATGGTCTCCATCGTGTTGTCAGAATCTTAGCGGAAATCCGGACGAAAGTATTGGAACAGATTAGCCCGCGTTACAATTGGACGGAAGTTCATGTCTTGGCCAGTGTTGCTGCTGGCCCGCGAGCTGGATCTCGGGGGCAGCGAGCGCCAGATGACCGAGATCGCGAAGACGCTCGATCGGTCGCGATTCACGCCGCACGTTGGATGCTTTCGGCCCCAGGGAATGCGGGCCCCGGAACTCGCCGCCGCCGGCGTCCCGGTGGTTCACTTTCCGGTGGATTCGTTCGCGTCGCTGGGGGCGCTGTCGGAAGCCTGGAATCTGCGGCGCTATATCCAGGAGCACGGAATCCGGCTGGTGCACACCTTCGACTATCCTCTGACTCTCTTCGCCGTTCCCGTCGCGCGCTGGTTCACCAACGCGGTGGTGGTGTCGAGCCAGCGGTCCCACCGCGAGCTGATCCCAGCACGCTACCGCCGGCTGATCCGGATGACGGACCGCATGGCGGACGCGATCGTGGTGAACTGCCAGTTTGTCCAGCGGCATTTGGAACTGGATGAAGGCGTTCCTCGCGACCGGATCCGGCTCTGCTATAACGGTGTGGATTTGGAAACATTTCGCCCCGGCGTCGAGCGGCGCGATGCCGTCACCATTGGCGTGGTGTGCGCGCTCCGCCCTGAAAAAGACCTGGGAACGTTGATCGAAGCGTTCGCCAGGCTGGGGCGCCCGGATTGGCGGCTGCGGATCGCCGGGAGTGGCTCCATGCTGGGGCAACTGCGTTCACAAGCTTTGTCGCAGGGACTCCCGGCCGATGGCATCTTCGCGGCGGCCACTGCCAATGCCGCCGAGGCCATGCGCGATATCGACATTTTCGTGTTGCCTTCGCGATCCGAGGCGTTTTCCAATTCACTGCTCGAAGCAATGGCTTGCGGCTGTTGTCCGGTGGCCTCGCGCGCGGGCGGAAATCCCGAATTGGTGCGGCACGGCGAGAACGGCATGTTGTTTGAAGGCGGGCAGGTGGGCGAGCTCTCCCGGGTGCTCGCATCCTTGATGAATCATAGCCTGCTTCGCGAGCAGTTGGCTGCCAGAGCGCGCTCGATTGCCGAGCGTTTCCCGATCCATGCATCGGCGCGGCGCATGGAAGAGATTTATACGGACTTGATCGAGCGCTCCAGCAGATGACGATACCGTGCGATCCATTGCGGCCCGATGCGCACCCAGGCGTATTTGTCGCATTCAGCGCGGGCATTGCCGGCCAGGTGCGCCGCAAGTCCAGGCTCTTCGAGCAGACGCAGCGCGCAGGCGGCCATGGCTTCATGATCGCCCGGCGGAAACAGCAAGCCGGTCCGTTGATCCTCGACGATATTAGGGACTCCGCCGGCGCGGCTGGAAATGATGGGCAGCCCAGCGGCGAAACATTCCAGCAACGAAAGCGGCATGTTGTCGGCGTTCGGGCTCATCCAATAGATGTCGGCCGAATGGTAGAGCGCGCCCATTTTTTCCGGCGGCACTGCTCCGATGAATTCTATCTGCTGTAATCCGAGTGACGCGGCGAGCGCTTCCAGTTCGCCTCGCAGCGGCCCCGTGTGCGCGACGATCAAGCGCGCCTCCGGATAATGCCGTTGAACAATAGCGAACGCGCGTAGTGTGCAGGCCGGATTGTATTCGGAAGCGAGACCGCGATTGTGGAGAAAAACCGGCTTGGGCCGTGGGCGCTCGCGATAATGCAGGGAACCAGGTTCTGCGACGTTGTGGATCCGCGTGGCGTGGAGCCCGAAACGCGCGAAAACTTCCACCAAGTAATCCGATGGCACGACGATCGCGGTTGCCAGCCGCATGAGCCTGCGCGCGATGGGCCAGCGCGTCAGGTGATCCTCGGCGCGTCCGTCATGGTAGTTCAGGATCGCGCTCTTGCCGAGAAGCCGCGCAAGCAGCAGCGCTGGGACCGGTGCCAGATAGAACGCGAAATATCCCGGCGTGAAGATGTGCAGGACTTCAGAGCGGCGGATCTCCGCCACGAGCCGCGCGAGATAAAGAACGAGAGTAATCGCCGTTCGCACGTACTTCAACCTCAGCACCGGGTGCAGGCGCGGATTGACCGGGAGAAAGCGAACTTGAACGGAGGGCTCATTTGCCAGGCGACGCAGTAGCTGGTTCGCTTGGATCGATTGTCCGCCTATGATGTCGATCGAGGGTGCGATCAGCAGAACCTGGATGGGACGCGCCGCTTGGGGCAAGGACTCGTTGACGGCGCGCGTGTCCTGGCTCACCTTCGCCAAAACAGCCGGCTTTGTTTTCAGCATCGCGCTACCGCTCCTGCTGGTCCGCCGCATGGACCGGCAGCAGTATGGCCTGTACAAGCAGGCGTTCCTGCTGATCACCACGGCCATGATCGTGCTGCCGTTCGGTGTCCCCAATAGCGCCTATTATTTTCTGCCCCGGGAAACAACGCGCCGCCGCGAAACTGTTTTGAACATTGTTCTGTTTCATGTTGCCGTGGGCGCGGTGGCTTGCGGAGCACTGCTTCTTTATCCCTCCATTCTTACCGCCATCTTCCACGACTCCGGGCTCGCGCCTTATGCGCCTTGGATCGGGGTTGCGATCCTGTTTTGGGTCGTCGGATCTTTTCTCGACATGGTCCCGGTGGCCAACGATGAGATTCGGCTGGCGTCGGCGTTCATCGTCGGAATACAGGCGTTGCGGGCGCTGGTTTTCGTTGGCGCGGTTTTGCTCTTCGGAACCCTGCGGTCGCTGCTGGGGGCCGCTATTCTGCATGGCGCGATCCAAACCGTGGTGCTGTTGTGCTACTTGCAATCGCGTTTTGCGGGATTCTGGCGCGCATTGGATTGGCACATGCTCCGCGAGCAGTTGTCGTACGCGATTCCGCTGGGGGCTGCCGGCATTCTGATGATCGTCCAAACCGATCTGCACAACTATTTCGTGTCGAATCATTTTGGACCCGCAATGTTTGCCGTATATTCGCTCGGCACGCTCCAGTTGCCGTTGATGGGGCTGATTCAGGAGGCCACCAACTCGGTGTTGATCACGCGCGTCAGCATTCTCGAAAAGCGCAACCAACATCGTGAGATCGTATTGCTGGCGGCGCGGGCTGCGCGCAAGCTTGCGGCCGTCTACTTTCCCGTGTACGTGTTTCTGATGGTGGCGGGGCGCGAGTTCATTCGCGTATTGTTCACCGCGCGCTTCGCCGATAGCTGGCCGATTTTCGCCATCAATCTCACGCTGTTGCCGCTCGGCATGGTGCTGCTCGATCCGCTGTACCGGGCGTACCAGCGCGAACGATACTTTCTGTTGCGGCTTCGTCTGCTGTTGGCCGCGGCCTTGGTCCTGACCCTGTGGCTGTTCACTGCGCGGCTGGGATTGCGGGGGGTGATCGCGGTGGTGGTCTTGATCGCAGTCTTCGAACGCATCGTTATGGCCATTCATTTCGGACGGCTGCTCGGTGTCACGCGCCGCGATGCCGTTTTGCTGCGCGATGTGGGCAAGCTGGCATTGGCCGCGCTGGCGGCGGGCGCGGTTGCGGACGTGATGCGGGTGTTGCTCGCACGGGAGAGCGCGTTGGCTGTCCTGGCGGTCTGCGCTGTGGCGTTCGCGCTGGTCTATCTGCCTTTGGCCAGCATCGCCACTTCGGCTGAAGTGAGTTCGCGGTAGCGTCCGATGGGCAGATCGCCGATGCGCAGCCCGCCGATCTGGATGCGAACCAGCTTCAGCACCTTGCTCCCAATGGCTTCGATCATGCGGCGAACCTGCCGGTTGCGCCCCTCGTGAATGGTGATCTCGATGAACGAATATTTGGCCGAGTCGCGAACGCGTTTGACCTGGGCCGATTGCGTCGGGCCATCGCTCAGCGCCACTCCTGCGCGCAATTGCTCGAGCTGTTGGTCCGTGAGCAGCGTGGACGCTTTCACTAAATACGTCTTGGGAACTTTGTAGTCTGGATTGGTGACGCGTTCTGCAAACTGCGTGTCGCTGGTGAGCAGCAGAAGTCCGCTGGTGTCCTGATCGAGCCGCCCCACGGGCACCACCCAGCGCTCGGTGTCCTGGATCAAATCGTAAACTGTCGGACGTCCTTCGGGATCCTTGAATGTGGTGAGATAGCCGGTGGGCTTGTAGAGCAGCAGATAGATCTGTCGGCCCGCTTCTACCAGCCGATCGTCGAGCGTCACTTTGTCGCGCGCGAAATCCACCCAATGATCCGGCGTCTGGATCAGCTTGCCATTCACCTTGACGCGGCCCGCGCCGATCCACTTGCGCGCTTCGGTGCGCGATCCCAGGCCTGCTTTGGAGAGCACGCGGTCCAAAGTTTTGAGCGGACGCTTTCGGGCCGGTGGTTTCTTCAAGCCAATACACTAGCATGCGCTGTAGTTGGCAATCGGCCAGGTTTTTCTCGCAATGGTGTAGCCTGGAAGCACCAAGCTCCGGTGCGAAAAGCTACCCTGATCCGGGGCGCGCGGCAGTTGTTGACATTGCGCGGGCCGAGCGGTCCCCGGCGCGGGGCCCACCTTCGAAACCTGGGAATCATTCAAGATGGCGCGGTCCTAATCGCCGACGGGCTGATCCGCGAAGTGGGGCCGAGCCGCCGTCTGGAGAATCTCGCGCTGGCGCGCGGTGCCGACGAAATCGACGCCAGCGGACGTGTGGTGATGCCGGGCTTTGTGGATTGCCATGCGCACCTGGCCGGTGGCGATCCGGAGCTTTCGCCGCGAACGATCGAGATGCTGGCGTTGCGCGTGCTCGAACAAGCGGTGCGGCACGGAACCACGGCGGTCGAAGCCAAGTCCGGTTTAGGTATCACCGAGGCGGGCGAACTGAAGATCCTGCGCGCGTACGCGTCGCTTCGGGAGCTTCCCATAACTGTGGCGTTGACGTTCGTCGCAGCCGCTGCGGGACAAGACTTCGAGCGTTTGTTGCCAGTGCTGCGGCGGCGCAAGCTGGCTGACTTTGCCGAGATCCAGTGTGAAGAAGGCGGGTTCACGCCGGAACAAATCTGCCGCTATTTGACTCTGGCGCGCGAGGTGGGTCTCGGTTTGAAAGTGAGCGCGGGGCGCGCGGCGGCCCCGAACACAATCGCGATGGCGGTAGAAACCGAAGCCGTATCGGTGGACGGACTGACGGATCTGACCGAGCACGAAGCGACGCTCCTCTCGCGATCCACCACCATCGCGACACAATTGCCGGGTGCGCTGTTCGCGCGTGGGATCGCGGGTTCGGCGGCGGCGCGCATGCTGATCGATCACGGAGCGGCGATAGCGCTTGCATCTGGCTATCATCCTTGCGATTGTCCTTCGCAAAATATGCAGATGACCATCGCGCTGGCCTGCCGTACTCTGCAGATGACCGCGGCCGAGGCCATCGCGGCATCCACCATCAATGCGGCTCACGCCATGCGCAGGGAGGCCAGCATCGGATCCATCGAGAGCGGCAAAAGCGCCGATCTGCTCATGCTGAGCGTGCCGGATTATCGCGAGTTGCCGTATCATTTTGGAGTGAACCTTGTCGATTTGGTGATGTGCCGTGGCGCTGTGCTGGTGGAAAGATCCGAGGTCCAGTGGCCGGGTCGCTAATCGAGTGCGTTGCGAATTTTTCTGAAGGACGTGATGCTGCGACCGTCGCGGCGATCGAGCGAGCCATTCGATCGGCGGCGGGCGTCGTGGTGCTGCGATCGGAAATGGACACCGATCACAATCGCAGCGTGATCACGTTTGTTGGGCCGCCAGATGCTGTTGCTAACGGCGCTCTGCGGGCGATCGAGACGGCCGTCGAGCGCATCGACCTGCGAAAGCATGCGGGCGTTCATCCCCGGATGGGCGCGGCCGACGTGGTTCCGTTCGTACCGCTCGAAGGCATGACGCTGGACGATTGCGTGGCCATCGCGCGCAAGACCGGCGAAGAAGTTTGGAAGCGGTTGCACGTGCCGGTTTATTTCTATGAAGCTGCGGCGCTGAGCCCGGATCGCCGTTTGCTTGAAAATTGCAGGCGCGGGGGCTTTGAAAATCCGCGAATCGCCCCGGACGTCGGCGGACCCGCGCTGCATCCCTCGGCGGGCGCGTGCATCATTGGTGCGCGCAAGATCCTCATCGCATTCAATATCAATCTAAAGACCGACGACGTCCAGGTGGCGCGCGATATTGCGCGCAAGATCCGGACTTCCTCAGGCGGGATGCCATTCGTCAAAGCGCTGGGGCTTCCGCTGGCCGACCGCGGGCTGGTGCAGGTGTCGATGAACCTGACGGATTTCGAACAGACGCCGCTGCACGCGGTATTTGACGCGGTGAAACGGGAAGCGGGCGCGCGCGGGGTTGAGATCGCGGGCAGCGAAATCATCGGCCTGATTCCGAAGAAAGCGCTGGAAGACGCGGCGTCCCACTATCTGCAGTGTGAGAATTTCGAGAGCGGACTGGTGCTGGAAAATCGGCTGCGGGCGTTATAGACGCTTGACTACCGTCTCCCGCACCGCAACGGTACCGAAAAGTAACCGTACCGGTACTAAACGCAATCAAGTCCGAGGATCAACAATTGGCGATCTTGTGATATCCTCTCTGAAAACCGGGGAGCGAAAGGGAAATCCCGGTCTCCACGTAGAGGACTAAAAACGAAAAATCGGAGGTAGCAATCCAATGAAAAGCATGGTGTTGAGTTTCCTGGTTGTAATCCTCATGTTGGTCGGAGCGAATGTCGTACGAGCCGATACTGTAACCTACACATTTGTGGGGGCAGCGGGAACTGCCGGAACGAGTTGGACCTTGGTCGAGATGAACGGGTATTTGACGCCCCCGACCGGCAACGTCATTGGTCTTGTGCAGACGGCGACTGACCTCATTCTTCCCGACCCGATGACGGGCTCAGATGACTTTGGCCCTCTAACGAACATCTCGGTGGTCAGCCCGCCGCTTGAGCCAGATTACTATGGCATCTCAATGGGGTCGAGTACCTTTACGCTTTCCCTGCTCTTTATTCCGAAGGCGGACTTCACAACCCCTGGGACCTACGAATTAGCAGACTTCGTAGACGTTGACTACAACCTCCCAGCCGATCAAGGAGCACTAACCATCACCGCTACGCCAGAACCGAGTTCCGTAGCACTCATACTGGGGGGGGCAGGGCTTGGGCTGATGATCCTTATGCGAAAGCGAAATTCTCACCGCCAACGAGAGACCCCGCGCTGCCCGTGTTGAATGTATAGGCCAAATCCGGGCATGTTTTGCCTTGGGGTCAATTGTCCCACGGTAGAATGAGGGCAGTGCTGGTTTCCATCAATCCCCAACCGCAACGTCCGGCGTGGTTGCGCGCGCCCGCGCCCTCCGGCGACAACTATCACGAACTGAAAAAGCTGGTGCGGCAACTGAATCTGCACACGGTGTGCGAGAGCGCGGCGTGTCCCAACGTGGGCGAATGCTGGAACCATCGCACGGCGACGTTCATGATCCTGGGCAACGTCTGCACGCGGCGCTGCGGATTTTGCGCGGTGCAGAAGGGTCCGCCAATGACCGTGGATTACGACGAGCCGCGGCGTGTGGCCGAAGCGGTTGCGCTGCTGGGATTGAAGTATGCGGTGGTGACCAGCGTCAATCGCGACGATCGCAAGGACGGCGGCGCCGAGCTGTTTGCGCTTACGATCCAGGCCATCCGCGAGCGGATTCCGGGCTGCAAAGTGGAAGTGCTGACGCCCGATTTTCAGGGTTCGCACGCGGCCATGGACATCGTGATGAACGCACAGCCGGACGTGCTGAATCACAACACCGAAACCGTGCCGAGGCTGTACCGGCAGGTGCGGTTGGGCGCGCGCTACGAGCGTTCGCTCGATATGCTGGCGTACGCGAAACAGGCGAGGCCGGCAGCGCCGACAAAATCGGGATTGATGCTGGGTCTCGGCGAGACGAACGACGAAGTCCGGCAAGTGATGCGGGATCTGCGCGCGCATCAGGTGGATATTTTGACGCTCGGGCAATATCTGCGGCCATCGCAAAAACATCTGCCGATCATCCGGTACATTCCGCTCGACGAGTTCGCGGATCTCAAGCGCTTCGGGTACGAGCTGGGATTTTCTCATGTGGAGTCGGGCCCGCTGGTGCGCAGTTCGTATCACGCGGCCGACGCGGTGTAGCGTCGTGTCGACGACACTGGCTTGTGCACTGGCGCTGGCACTTGGGTTGTCCGCGCAGACAATCTCGATTCAGTACGACACGCTGCCCGCTGACGACATAAATCGACGGCTTGCCGATTTGAAGAACACCAATTCCGAACGGGAACAGGAATTGCACGCGCTTTTCGAAAAGGTCGGCTGCCGCGACAAGAATCTGATCGAACAGGTGGTGAAGCATTCGAAGGACCCCAACGTAATGTGCGTTTTGCCGGGACAAACCGAATCGGAGATTATTGTTGGGGCACACTTTGATTTCGTGAACGCTGGCCGCGGCGTGGTGGACAACTGGAGTGGCTGTTCACTATTGCCGAGCTTCTATCAAAGTCTCAAAGGCTTTCCGCGGCGACACACATTCATCTTCATCGGATTCACGGACGAAGAAAGAGGGTTAGTTGGCTCGAAGTTCTACGTTCATCAAATGAACAAAAATGACGTAGGCAAAGTGCTTGCGATGGTGAACATGGATTCGCTAGGAACCTCGCCTACCAAGTTGGATCTGTCGCGCGGCGACAAGAAACTTGCGAATGCCTTGGCCATCGTTGCCGGCTCAACCCATCTTCCCTTTAGCGTGATGAACGTGGGCGCGGCCGGAGGCGCGGACGCGGATTCCTTTCAGGATCGCCATATCCCTACGGTCACCGTTCATTCCATGACCAACGAAACGTGGCCGATCCTTCATTCAGCGCGCGATCAGATGACAGCGATGCATCTTGGCGACTATTACGATACCTACCGCTTGCTAGCCGCGTACCTTGCGTACTTGGATACGACGCTCGATGTGTCGAGCGATCCTAAGAATTAGTTTACTTCGTTTCCGCGGGCGTCGACGTCGCCGGGCCCATGCCGACGATTTCCAGCGTCACATCTCCGTCTTTTGCGCCGTCGTAGTGAATCTGCTTGCCATAGTGGGTGACGAAGCTGCCGGCGGGTATCGGAGTGGTGCTGTCGGGATCGTACTTCGATCCGGTGCCCACCCACCAGGTCCCTGAGATCACCGTGATGAAGCGATCGTTGGGATGGAAGTGGGGATGGCTCATGTGATGCGCATGCCACTTGGTGAGGACCACGTACAGCCCGGGTTTGGACGGATCACCCGCCAGCACGGCTTGTGAGGCGCCGCCGGGGTTGTCGGTCCATGGGATTTTGTCGGGCAGCGTGAAAGACAGAACCTTCGGATCAGGCTGGGCGGCGTTTACGGAAAAGACACCCGCGAACATCGTTACCGCGGCGATCGCGAGCAGAGCACGAAAGGCAATCGAGTGTGTACGCATGCTGCTCATCTTATCGCTCCTGTCAAGTCCGGATGATTTGATAGGATGGCCGCATGGCATCCCCCGAGATTCGGCGTGGGCATTGGCAAGCCCCCACCGGCGAATTCAATTTGAGCCGGCTGGAGCGCGTGATTTACGGGCCCGGCAAGATCGCAGCCCTCAAGGACGAAATGGAGCGGCGCGGGCTGAAACGCGCCGTGGTGGTTACCACCGAAGTTGTGGCTAAGCTCCCAATTCTGCAGCAAGTGACCGGAGCGTTGGGATCGCATTGCGCATCGGTTTTCTCCGGAATCATCCAGCACGTTCCGCGCGGGACCGTGAACGATCTGCAGAAAGAGATTGAACGCGTGAACGCCGATAGCCTGGTGAGCTTGGGCGGCGGCAGTCCTATTGATTCCGCCAAGGTCGCGATCTACGGGCTGCTGGAAACGCGCGAGCTGATCCACATCGCGGTTCCGACCACGTTATCAGCGGCTGAGTACACGCACGCCGGCGGAGTGACGGACGAAAGCACGCGCGTCAAGAGCGGCGTTTACGACACGCGGGTGTTGCCGCGCACCGTGATCGCCGATCCCGCACTGACGCTGTCGACACCAGACTGGTTGTGGGTGTCGACGGGCATCCGCGCGCTGGATCATGCCATCGAGTGCGCCTATGCGATCCGGCATCAGCCCATCAGCGACGCACTGGCGGCGAAATCGATCGCATTGTTCTCGGAGCATCTGCATCCATCCATTACGACCAAGGGCGACGAGCAGCTCGAGCATCGCGGGCATTGCCAGTTCGCATCGTGGTATTCGATTTTCGGCGCCATGAATACGCGCTTCGGCTTGTCGCATTTGCTGGGGCATCAGATTGGCCCGCGTTGGGACGTTCCGCACGGCATCACCTCGTGCATCACGCTGCCGAATTCTATGCGTTTCATGGCCGAGATCGCGGCGGAGCGGTTCGGGCCGGTGGCGGAAGGCTATGGGATTCCGTTCGACCGGTCGAATCCCAAGCCGGCTGCTCTCAAGTGCGCGGACCGGACCGAGCAATTCATCGCGCAGTTCGATGTCCCCAAGCGGCTCCGCGATGCGGGCGTACCCCGCGACGAGATCGGTTCCATCGTGGGCCCGATCACGCACGAGCTGGCGCATATGGGCGTGGTCGACCGGCCGATGACGGAGCAAGAAGTGCAAGCGCTGCTCGAAGCTTGTTATTGATGGCACTCAGCGGTACACCAGGCAGCCGCGTGATTCCAAGCCTGCGATCCAAGCCGGTGGCGCGAGCGTCGTCACCCAGCGCAAATCGAGTTTGTCGAGCTTAGGCAGCCCGGCGATCGCGGCCGGCAAATGGATCAGCGGGTTCCCCCGGAGATCGATCTGGCGTAACTCGCGCAAGCCCCCAATCGATTCCGGCAAGCGCGCGAGCTTATTGTCCCTCAAGTGCAGCTCGCGCGAGTTTCTCAAGTTGACGATCGAATCGGGTAGCGACGTCAGACCATTGCCTGAAGCCCTCAATTCAACTAGGCCCGCCATATCGCAAACGCATTCCGGCAGCGTCTCGAATCCGTTGTCGCTGATGTTCAGATAGCGCAGCTTTGTCAGCCGCGCCAGGGACGCCGGCAACGCGCTCAAGCGATTGTCGTGCAGGTAGAGAAAATCCGTGAGGCCTTCGATATTCCCCAGGGAATCCGGCACGCTGGCGAGCTGATTGTGTCCCAGATCGAGCATGCGCAGGCGTTTGAGGCGCCCGATCTCGGCGGAGACTTCCGTCAGATCGTTATCAGCCAGCACCAGAGTTTCAAGTTCGGTTCGCTCCCAGACCCAATCCGGGACGCGGCCAAGTCGCTTTTTCCATAAGTTCAGGTTCGGCCCTGCTGGCTCTGGCATGAACGCGATACTAGCGCAGTTGCTTACGGCTGCTCTCCCGTATACTGAACCAATGCGGAAAGCAGCTCGATTTTCGTTGTCCTTGATCGCCGGACTGTCGCTGGCCCAGTTTTGTTTCGCCGACGATAGCGCACGCCTTCTGCGCGTGGATCATTACGTTCGCGTGCATTCCACGGTGCCCGCGATGACCGGCCAGATCGCGCAGATCTATGTGCGCGAAGTGGTGCAGGCCGGCGTCGCATTGCGCGGACCGGCCTCCGATCGCGTTGCGCTCTTCGTTCACGGCGCCGGCACGCCCGCTGAAGTTTCTTTCGATGTCCCCTATCAGGACTACAGTTGGATGGCGTATCTGGCGCACGCCGGCTTCGACGCCTTTTCCATGGACATGACCGGCTATGGGCGCTCCACGCGTCCGGCGCCGATGAACGATCCCTGCAATCTCTCGCGCGAGCAGCAGGCCGGATTCATCCCCGGGCTGATTCCCGCGCCCTGTTCGCCCAGCTATCCGCATCCGCTGACCACCATCGCCTCGGATTGGAACGATCTGGGCGGCGTGATCGATTATTTGCGATCGCTTCGGCACGTCGATAAGGTGAGCCTGATCGCGTGGTCGCTGGGCGGGCCGCGAGCCGCGGGCTACACGGCGCGGCATCCCGAACAAGTGAGCCAGTTGGTGCTGCTCGCGCCTGCATACAACCGAGCGGGCGCTGCCGATCCTCCCGCGCAGCTTCCGGCCGATGGAACCACGATGACTTCGCAGTCTCACGCCGAGTTCACCGCCAATTGGGCGAAGCAAACCGAATGCCGCGATCAAGTGGACCCAGCCGCCAGCGATTCCGTTTGGGAGCAGATGACGGCTTCCGACCCGGTGGGAGCCACCTGGGGAGCCGGCGTGCGGCGCGCTCCGCAAGTCACCACTTGGGGATGGAATTCGGCCGTGGTGGCCAAAACGACCACCCCAACGCTCATGGTGACGGGCGAATATGACAAGCAAGTGCCATCCGGCCGCGTGCGCGACCTATACACTGACCTCGGCGCCGAACGGAAGGTCTTCGTCGAGTTGGCCTGCTCCTCGCACAATGCCATGTGGGAGAAAAATCACCTGGTCCTATTCCAGGCGTCGGTCGAATGGCTGACGAAGGGCACGGTGAACGGCATGCAAGCCGGTGTCCAGAAGCTCGGATATTAGGTTTTGGGACCCTCCAAACTGAACAAACTCCCGGCCCTTGCATGCAAGACGATTTTGGGATAAGATTCATACGGGCGCATGGTGGGAGAAATCAGGAATCGTATTGCTGTTGCTATAGCTTGCGCGGTGCTTGTGGTGCCGGTCGCGTTCGCGCAATCTTGCGGTGCCTCGGCGAGCCGTACGCTACTTGATAAATACTGCGTCACCTGTCATAGTGATCGCGCCAAAACCGGGGGATTGACGCTCGAAAAGCTGGACGTAACGAACGTTGCGGCCAACGCTGAGACATTGGAAAAAGTCATCCGCAAGCTGAGTGTGGGCGCAATGCCGCCGTCGGGGATGCCCAAACCCAGCCCTGCCGATGTCAGCGCGCTCGTATCGTCTTTAGAGACGTCGCTCGACAAAGCATATGCCGTAAATCCGAACCCCGGCCACGCGACGCTGCACCGTCTGAATCGAACCGAATATGCCAACTCGGTCCGCGATCTTCTGGGGCTGGACGTGGACGCCGCGTCGCTGCTCCCGCCCGACGACGAAAGCTACGGGTTTGACAACAATGCTGACGTACTCGGCGTATCGCCCGTATTGCTGGAACGCTATGTGTCGGCGTCGCGCAAGGTGAGCCGGCTGGCGGTTGGCGATCCCACGCAAGGCGCTGTGGCGCAGACCTTTCGCGCGCGGCCCGATCTTTCGCAGGATAAGCGCGTGGAAGGCATGCCCCTCGGCACGCGCGGCGGCCTGCTGATGCATTACAACTTCCCGCTGGATGGCAAGTACGTCGTCAAAATTGTCCTGGCGCGCAACACCGTGGACGTGATCCGGGGCCTGGAAGAAGCGCACCAGATCGAAGTGCTGGTGGACGGAGCGCGGGTGTTCTTGGCTTCCGTCGGCGGAACTTCCGATACCGAAGCGCTGGTGAAGAATCCGGCTGAAGCCCGCATGATGATCGAGGCGCGGTTGCAGGCGAGGGTTCCGGTGAAGGCCGGCCCGAGGACCGTCGGGGTCACGTTCCTGCAAAAAGACCAGGCCGAAGACGATTACATCCTTGAGCCGTTTATCCGGACCACGCTCGACCCGGTGAATGAGGCGGGCCTGCCGCACGTGGATCAAGTGGTGATTTCGGGGCCGTATAACGCCACCGGCCCGGGCGATACACCGAGCCGCCGCAAGATTTTCGTGTGCCATCCCGCCAGCGCCAGCCCAACGAATTCAGGCGATGACGTGGGCTGCGCTAAGAAGATTCTTTCCACGCTCGCGAAGCACGCCTATCGCCGTCCGATCACGCCCACCGACATGGAAACGCTGCTCAGCTTCTACCAATCCGGGCGGAATCAGGGTGAGGATTTCGACGCGGGGATCGAGCGGGCGCTGCGCTTGATCCTGTCGAGTCCCGAGTTCGTTTTCCGTTTTGAGCGCGATCCCGCCACCGTGGCTGCAGGTTCATCCTACAAGATTGACGATCTGGAACTGGCGTCGCGCCTTTCGTTCTTCCTGTGGAGCAGCATTCCCGACGATGAGTTGCTGGATCTGGCAGCCGCCGGCAAGCTGAGCAATCCGGCCACGCTCGACGCCCAAGTCCGCCGCATGCTGGCCGATCCGCGCGCGCAGGCGCTAGCCACCAATTTCGCCGCCCAATGGCTGTATCTGCGCAACTTGAAGAATTTCGCGCCGGATCCCAACGAGTTCCCCGATTTCGACGACAACCTGCGCGTGTCCCTGCTCACCGAGACCGAGATGTTCTTCGGCAGCATCGTCAATGAAGATCGCAATGTTCTGGACCTGCTGAACGGCGATTACACGTTTGTCAACGAACGGCTGGCGCGGCATTACGGCATACCCGATGTTTACGGCCCGCGCTTCCGCCGAGTGACGTTGACCGACAACGCACGCCGCGGCTTGCTGGGGCAGGGAAGCATCCTGACCGTGACGTCCTATGCCACCCGCACCTCGCCGGTGCTGCGCGGCAAATGGATTCTGACCAATATTTTGGGTACTCCGCCGCCGGCGCCGCCGCCCAACGTGCCGGCGCTCAAGGAGAACAACGAAGGCGGGAAGATTCTATCTGTCCGTGAGCGCATGGAAGAGCATCGCAAGAGCCCGGCCTGCGCCAGTTGTCACAAGATTATGGATCCGCTGGGCTTCGCGCTCGAAAATTTCGACGCCATCGGCCAGTGGCGATCCAAGAGTGAAGACGGAGCCCCGATCGACGCTTCGGGCGTGCTGCTGGATGGATCTAAAGTGGACGGACCTACCTCGCTGCGCGCGGCTCTGATGAGCCGCCCCACTGTTTTCGTCACCACACTGACTGAAAAGCTGATGACGTATGCGCTGGGACGCGGCTTGGATTTTAGCGACGAACCGTCGGTTCGGGCGATAGTAACCCGCGCCTCCGCCGACCATTACCGTTTTTCGGATCTGGTATCGGGCATCGTGAAGAGCCCGGAATTCCGTATGAAGGTTAAGACTGCGCCGGACGTCAGCCAGCCCTCCGGTCAAGACCGCGTCATTATTGCAGGAAAACGCAAGTCATAATTAATTAAGGAGACGCCGACCATGATGATCGTCACCAAGAAGCACCTTTCTCGCCGGGCGATGTTGCGCGGCATCGGAGGCGCGGCGATTTCACTGCCGCTGCTCGATTCCATGATCCCGGCGCTGACGGCGCAAACCAAGACCGCGGCCAATGTGACGCCGCGACTGGGGTGCGTTTACGTCCCGCACGGTGCGGTGATGGACAAGTGGACGCCGATCGGAACAGGCACGGACTTCGAGTTCGGCCCCGTCCTCAGCGCGCTCGAGCGCCACAAGCAAAACGTCATCGTTGTCAGCAACCTGTCGCATCACATGGCCGAAGCGCTCGGCGACGGCGGCGCGGACCATTCACGTGCCACCGCCACGTGGTTGAACGGTACCCACGCCAAGAAGACCGAGGGCGAGGATGTGCGCGCCGGCACCACCATCGATCAGATGACGGCCCAGAAGATCGGCCAGAGCACGCGATTCCCTTCGCTGGAACTCGCGACCGAGGACATGACCGGGCTGATTGGCGCCTGCGACGTCGGCTACAGTTGCGCCTACATGAACACGATTTCCTGGAGCACTCCCACCACGCCGCTGCCGATGGAGATCAACCCGCGTGTGGTGTTTGAACGCTTGTTCGGCGAAGGCGGCACGTTGTCCGAACGTCAGGCGCGCATGGAAGAAGACCGTAGCATCCTGGATCAGATCACCGGTGCGGTTCCGCGATTGCAAAAGGGCCTGGGCGCGAAGGACCGTACGCGCATGAACGAGTACCTGGAGAGCATCCGTGAGATCGAGCGGCGCCTGCAGATCTCCGAAAAGCAGGCCGGGTCGCAAGTCGCCGTTCCGAACGCCCCCGTAGGCGTGCCCGATTCCTTTGAAGAGCATGTCGGGCTCATGTTCGACATGATGGCGCTCGCTTATCAATCCGATGCCACGCGCGTGTTTACTTTCATGATGGCGCGCGAATTGAGCCAGCGCAGTTACCCGCAAGTGGGTGTGCCCGATCCGCATCATGCCACTTCGCATCATCAGGACAACCCCGAGAAACTGGCGAAGCTGGTCAAGATCCAGAATTATCACCTGACCTTGTTCGCGAAATTCCTGGACAAGCTGAAGTCGACCCCCGATGGCGACGGCAATTTGCTGGATCACACCACGCTGCTCTACGGAAGCTGCCTCAGCAACAGCAACATTCATAATCACAATCCGCTGCCGACCCTTCTGGCGGGCGGTGGCGCGGGTACGCTCAAGGGCGGACGCCATGTGAAGTGCCCCGAGAACACTCCGATGGCCAATCTCCTGTTGTCTGTGCTGAACAAGATGGGCGTGCCGACGGAGAAGGTCGGCGATAGCACCAGCGGCATCGCGGACGTTTAGGAGCCTGCCATGCGTCTTCTAATCGCGGGAGCTTTGTTCGCCGGAGCTTTGTTCTCCGGAGCCGCGTTCGGCGCGGGCAGCACACAGATCGCCGATGTCGCCATGAAGGGCGATATGGATTCGCTGCGGACGCTCGTCAAGCAGCATCCCGCGGAAGTGAATGCCACACTGCCCGATGGCGGAACAGCCTTGCTGTGGGCTGCCTACTGGAACGATGAAGACGCCGTAAAGGCGCTTTTGGCCGCGGGCGCGAATGTGGACACGGCCAATCGCTACGGGGTCACACCGCTTGCGCAGGCCTCCACCAATGGGAATGCGCCAATCGTGGAAGCTCTGCTCAAGGCCGGCGCCAATGCAAATACCTTTCAAGCCGAGGGCCAGACGGCTCTCATGAGCGCGGCCCGCTCCGGCAGCGCCGAAACGGTGAACATCCTGCTGGATCATGGCGCTGAAGTGAACGCGAGGGAAAGCTGGCGCGGGCAGACGGCGCTCATGTGGGCTGCCGCCGAGAATCATGCCTCAGTCGTTCAGGTTCTGGTAGACCATGGCGCGGACGTGAATCTCGTCTCATCCGTATTCGACTTCAGCGGAATGAAGCCCAAGCCGGGCGATGTGCCGATGCATTTCCCGCGGGGCGGCTTTACCGCGCTGTTATTTGCGGCACGCGGCGGATTCACCGATTGCGCCAAGATCCTGCTCGATCACGGCGCCGATCTGAAGATCGCCGATCCGGACGGTACCAGCGCGCTGGTGCTCGCGATCATCAACGGCCACTACGATACAGCCGCCTTTCTGCTGGATCGCAAAGCCGATCCAAACGCCGCCGACAACATGGGACGCGCCGCTCTATTTGCCGCCATTGACATGCGCGATCTGTATGGCAGCAACCGGCCTGCTCCCAAAGACACCAACAAGACGGATCCGATGGATCTGATCAAGATGCTGCTCGATCATGGCGCCGACGTCAATGCCAAGCTCACCAGGCTGATTCCGGCGCGCGCCGTTCTCGATTTCCCAGACATGATGATGGGTGAAGGCGCCACCCCGTTTCTGCGCGCCGCCAAGTCTGCGGACGTGCCGTTGATGAATCTGCTGCTCGAAAAAGGCGCGGATCCTAAGGTTGTGACCAAAGCTGGCGTCACGGCACTCATGGTCGCGGCCGGGATGGGTCACGCCAACACCATCCGGCGCGGGGAGCAGCCCATCGAAGCGATGAAGATCTGTCTCGAGAAGGGCGTGGACATCAACGCCGCCACCGACAAGACTCTCAACACTGCGTTGCATGCAGCGGCCGGGCAGGGGACCGATGACATCGTGCAGTTCCTGGCCGATCATGGCGCCAAGCTCGACCTCAAGGACAACAAAGGCCGTACGCCGATGGATGTCGCCCTCGGGCTGAAAGCCGATGCTGTGGGCGTGGAGGTTCATCAGTCTACTGCGGATCTGCTTCGCAAACTGATGGGTCCAGCGGCTCCGGCAACTACTGCTTCCGCGGCGACCCCGGCAGTCTCTACCGCGCGCTAAACGCTCTGCGCGACCTTGCCAGCCCTCGGTAACGGTCGTCGAGACTGCCTCGCCAACGTATCGGATAGGCGATGCACCGCCCGATGGTAGCGCGCTTTCGCGGCTGCCACCGAGATCGAAAGCCGGCGGGCCGTGTCGGCAATGTTCAGCCCCTCGATCGACCTGAGATGGATCAAGTCTTTGTAGTTGGGATGCAGCGACCCAATGGCGTTTTGAACACGGCGCGTAGTTTCGTTTTCTTGATACTGGCGGAACGGTGAGTCCTGTGGCGTCGCGCTTGCCAGCCGCTCCAGTTCCTCGAATTCGAAATACGACGTCCGGGAGCGGACTTCTTTCCGGCGCTTGGTCCGCACCTCATTGATGGCGATGCTCATCAGCCAAGTCTTGAACTTCGACTCGGCGCGGAAGTCGGCAAAGTGCGTGAACGCTTTTACGACCGTCTCCTGCACGATGTCTTCGGCATCAAATTGGTTGCCGACCATTCCGAAGACGAAGCGGTTCAGCGGGAGCAGATTGGGTTCGAGTAGTTGGGTAAAGCTTTGCGGGTTCGGCATGGCGCAATCTATGAAGCATCCCGGCTTCCGCGCGTAACTTGTTGATTTGCCGAGCGGCGTGCCGTTCGCCGTGTCGAAGGGCCGACCTGGTTACGGTTCTCCGTCGTCTCGAACCTGCAGCACGATCTTTCCTCGCGTGTGCCCTTTGCCCGCTGATTCGAAAGCTTCACGCGCGCGGTCTAACGGCACAATGCTCGCGACGATCGGCTTCAACAAGCCGGTGTCGATGAGCTCCGCCATGGCACGCAACTGATCGCGGTCCGGCTCGACGATGAAAAAGATCCCGCGAGCGCCGTGATCGCGCGGGGCGTCCTCGGGGATTGGCTTGGCCACCGATATGACGATTCCTCCCGGGCGCAGCACTTGCCAGGAACGATCCACCACGTCGCCTCCGACGGCGTCCAGCACGACGTCAACATCGCGCACGGCGTCCTCGAAACGGGTTTTAGTGTAGTCGATGGTTTCATCGGCGCCCAGGCTCCGGAGAAAATCCAGATTCGCTGCGGAGCTGGTGGTGACCACGTCCGCGCCCTTTCCAGTGCGCCAACTGGACCGCCAATGTTCCCACGCCGCCCGCTCCGCCGTGGATGAGAACCTTTTGGCTGGGCTTCAATCCTCCATGCGTGAAAAGCGCCTGCCAGGCGGTCAGACCGGACAGCGTCGCCGCTGCACTATGCGCGTGATCGACAGTGCGCGGTTTCAAAGCCAGATTGGTGGCCCGCACGGCGATGTACTCCGCGGCAGCCCCGTCATGTGGAAAATCGATGAGTCCGTACACGGCGTCGCCGGGGGCCAGGCCGCTAAAGCCGGCCGGCACGGTCTCAATCACGCCCGACATCTCATGGCCGGGGATGGTGGGCAATCGTGGCGAGCCGTCGGGGTTCTGATAGGTTTGGTCCCAGGTCAGCTCCGTCCGCGTGATTCCCGTGGCGTAGACTCGTACCAGTGCGTCCTCGGGCCCGGGCGCCGGGTTCGGAGCATCTTCGTAGACCAGATGATCGGGGCCTCCGCGCTCATGCAATCGAATGGCTTTCATCAGATGATTGACTCCAAATCCCGCCGCGGTCAGACCGCTGAGAATGAATTGGACGGCGATGGCCATCAGAAGTAGCCCCATAAATCGAGTCAAAATGTGGATTCCCGTGTCGCCCATGCGCCGGCCCACGCGGTCGGCCGCGGCGAGCGTCCAATAAGAGAGAACCGCTGTCAGCGCCACCACGACGATAATCATGACGCTGTGTTGCCAGTTCGCCGACTGAGCCATCAGTGCCATTACTGTGGAAATCGACCCCGGCCCGGCAAGCATGGGGACGCCCAAGGGAATGATTCCGACGTCGTCTTTCTCCATGGCCTGTTGGGTCTCGGAGGGAGTTTCCTTGGTTTGCGATCGCCGAGCCTGCACCATGTCGAGCCCGATGAGGATCATGATCAATCCTCCGGCGATCCGAAACGCAGGCAGAGTAATTCCGAACATTTTGAAGATCAGCGTGCCCGCCAAAGCGAAACCCGACAACACCAGGAAGCAGGTCCAGGCCGCGCGCTTTGCCATGTGCCGCCGCTGTCGCAGTTCCGCGTCCGCCGTCAGCGCCAGGAAACTCGGGATGCACGCGATGGGGTCGACAATAAAAAACACCGAACCGAAGGCCAGCAGTAGGAACTGGACATGGTCTTGGATGGAAGTGATCATGAGCGCTGCCGCCGGATCAACACATATGGTAACGTCCAATCGTGCGGTACGAATTTCTCATCGATACCTTCGCCACCGAACGGGTGAAAGTGGTGAGCGTGTGGAGCATGTTTCGCGACGACCAGCTGGAGGTGCGCCCGAATGCTTCCGATAAGCGCGGGCGAAGCGTCCACGAGCAGATGGTGCATCAGTGCGTCAGCGAGGACTTTTGGTTCCGCACTATTCTCGGCATCGACGTGAAGGCGCCTCCATTGCCGGCTCGCGAGACCCGGTGGGAGTTCATGGTGCAGTATGCTGAAGACAGCGCCAGGCGTCTGAGCTGTGTTGAAGACGACGGCCGAGCCCTGGTGGGAAGAAGTGGTTACGTTCTTCAGTGTTCCTCGCACTCGCGCTTGGGTGATGACGCGCCGCATGACTCACACTGCGCAACATCGCGGGCAATTGTTGGCCATGCTCCGCATGCTCGGCCACGATCTGCACAGCACCTATGGGCCAACCGCCGACACTGGAGGATTAATGCAAAATCATGCGCCCACGACTTACGCCTATGCGACGTTGGATGCCATGTTGGAGGGGGAGGCAAAGGGCGGCAGGAAATCGGCTTTGCCGCGCTCGTTCGGATCTCCCGGTTACCGAGCGGCCGTGATGCGGCTTGTTCGGTGGATCAGCGCAGCAGCCAATAAGCGAACGCGGCAGTGGCGGCAAGTCCGATCACAATTCCAATCACGATGGCTCGCGCCCAATTCGGCTGTTGTTCGCTTGACGGCTTCTTCGAGCGGCTGAGGTCCAGTGGTCGGTCGGCGATCGCTTGATCGGGAGCGGCCGCGTCCTCGATAACGATTGGTTCGCGCGCCGCCGCGGCGCTCGCCAGCAGCGCAAGAGCTTCCTCGGGCTGCACCTGCGAAGTCTCCCCGCCGAATTCGCGAATTCGTTCTTCGATGTGCAGGAGCAGCTCTGCCGGCGATCGAGTCAAACGTTGTCGGCCCCGTAGCGGCAAATCCGCGAGCACTTGCTCGACGCTGCATAGGCGCCAGCGGCTTCACCACATCGTAGCCCAATACATCCGCCAGACGGCAGGCCACATGCACGATACGCAGCACATTCAGCTCGGTACCTTCGCAAGCGTCGTGATGGCGTCCCGCGATCACGGCCATGTCCGGCGGCAAACCCCAACTCTCCGCCAGCATCCGGCCCGCTTCGGCGTGGTGCACGCCGAATGTCTCTTCCTCGAAGTCCAGCAGGTCCAGGCATCGCCGGGCGGATTCCCGGATCACGCCCTCGTATTCGTCCGGATACGCGACTAGCAGGCCCAGCCGCCCGATGTCGTGCATGATGCCAGCCGTGAACGCCACACTGGTAAACATCTCGCAGGCGATTGCGATTTCTTCGGCCAGCACCGCAGTTGCGATGGTGTGCTGCCAGGAGCGCCGCAGCGCCTCCGTCTTGGGTGCGCCTCCCACATAGGCGGCGGTCGCGTGCGAGAGCGTAATTTGCCGCGTCAGATCCAGACCCAAAAGAGCGACCGCCCGCCGCGCGCTAGTGACATCGGTAACGAACCCGAATTGAGCGGAGTTTGCCCGCTGCAATAATCGCGCTGTGAAGGTGGAGTCGCTTGAGATCAGGTCGGCTACTTCGTTGCTGTCTACCGCCGGGTTTTGAAGCAGCTCGAGTAGTTTGGCCGCCACCGGTGGGAACGGCGGCACTTTCTTCAGACTGGCTGAAATGGTCGCGGCGGACCTCTGCATGTAGAAGCCTTTGATCTTCTATCGTCGGTTAGCGTCTACGACATTAGGCCTTTTGTTTCAAACATTTCCGATGTCCTCGTGGGCTCAACAGAGCCGCGACCGTGAGGAAGCGGTCATTTGGACGGCAGGATCAGTTCGCAGGGCTCGGGGTCCCATTTCGATCCATCCGGTTCGCGGCGGAAATGGTTGCTCACCACCCAGGGGGCATTCAGATAGCGCGGATCTTCAAGAACCTGGGTTTGCACCAGATATTCCGCGCCATTGGTCTTGTGAATATCGTAATATTCGGTGAGCACGGCGTTCGCGCTGAACGGAACTCCGTTATTGCGGATATATCCGGGTTTAATGTGAGTGGTTATTACCTTCAAGGTCCCGCCCAGCCTGCGCGTGTCGGGCGGCGCGGGTGGCGAGGCCATGCTGGCGTCGCGGAACCCGGGTGTATTGGGATCCTGCGCCGAAATCTTCGATGTGGATGCCCGGATCGACTGCGGCGTTTGCCACAAAGCAACCGAAGTGCCCTGCATGCTCGGCTCGCCAGCGGCCGCAACCGCGCCAAATTGGAACAGCCGCGTTTGTTTGCCCGCGTCAATCTCCACTTTGATAGCGGCATCGTTCGCCCAGGTGATGTGCAACCGCGCAGGTTCGCGCATGATGTTCGGAGCGCCGTAGCTCAGGCATTGCTTGCCCTCCGCGAGGTCCTTGGCCGGGTCCCACGTATCGGCCACGCGTTTTCCTTCGGCATTCAACGGAATGCTGTAATAATCGCCCTTGGGCGCGTTCAGCATGCGATAGCGCCAGTCCTCGGTCACGAGCGTGACCCAATAACCAGTGATGTCGATGGGGGCGCTAGCCTGCTGGGCCTGCAGCGTTAGGCCTGCCAGAACGAATGCGACCGCGGTCCACCGGGAGATCATTTGGCTTTCAAACTCCTATAGACGGCCTCTATGAACATGTCCCCAGTCCATGCGGTCGTGCTGTAGCGCCGATCGTAGTCGCGGCTCAAGCGCGCCGCCTTCACTTCATCCAGCGTCTTGCCCTGATGTAGCAGGTTTTGCACGCGGTCGCGAATAATGGTGAGCATATCCCGGTAATCGGTCACATCGGCCTGATCGCACAAGCGTCCGAATCCCGGAATCACCATGGTGCCGCCTTCCTGCATAGAGCGCGGCACGGACAAATCCAGAATGTGGTTCAGGGCCTTGATCTCGCCTTGAATGCTTCCGCCTCTTTGCAGGTCGATCACCGGATAGCCTGTGGTGAGAAAGATGTTTCCCGCGACGATCACGTTTGAGCCGCGAAACAGCACGATGCTGTCGCCATCGGTGTGCGCATTCTTTTCGGCAAAAAGCTGAATGGCCTCACCATTGAATGCGAAGCTCTTTTCATCCAGGAACGTGAGCGTTGGCCACGCGCTCGAAGGAACTCCCGATCCCTTGCGGCTGAACCGCTGCAGCACGTTATCCTGAGCGAACAAAGCGATTTCGGCCTGGGTCTGAAAGTTTCTCGAAGTCTGGGGCTTTAGCAGCGCTTCGTTGGCCCCGATGCGGTCGGCGTCCGGGCCGGTGACGATCATGAAACGAACCGGCTCGCTCGACAACTTGCGGACCTCGGCGAGAATCGTGTCGCGCAACGGAGCGGGTCCGGTGTCCACCAGCAGGACGCCGTCGTGCCCGGGGTCTTTTCCAACCTGTATCGCGAGATTGCCCAGCGTGCTGGCGAACATGAACACGTTGCCCTGCACGTGGCGCACTTCGTAATCCTGCGCGCGGGCGGCTCCCGGGGCGATGACTGCCGCGAGGATGAACGCGGCCAACCTCATTTTGCGTGCTCCTGTTCAAACTGCACGTCGAACACCTTGGCGCGCGGAATCACCATCTGCTTTAGCTTCTTGCGATATTCCGGGTACATGGTTTCCGCTCCACCGCGACTTGCTTCGAACGGCACGCCATACTGCTCGGAGAACTCGTGGATCACCGTATTCGTGCCCGGCAAATGGTGCGGCACCCAGCCATACGGGCGCGGAATTTCGGGCACGGGCAGACACGCGCCGTAGCCTGCGATCGGCGAGAAAACCTGATAGGGATTCCATACCCAACTCTCGGTGCGCACCAGCGGCTCGGTCAAATACACCGGGTCCGAGGCGACGCTGGTCAGCGTCAGATACTTGTCATGCAGGTCGAAAAACTCAGTCAGCGTCGCTTCATCGGAAAATGCAATGCCATTCCGCCGTAAATAGCCCGATTTAATGTGCGTAGTTTCTACGCGCAACGTGTCGCCTTCCCAGGTCCCGGTGGAGAAGCCCGCCCAGGTGTGCGGCGCAAATTGCGATGGATGCGCGCGGCCGTCCATCCAGATGGTGCGCGGGCCGGTGTAGGTGCCATCGATGATGTAGGCGACGATTCTGCCCGACTCAGGGTCGTTGATCGTGGTGATCTTGAGGCCGGTGGGCGCTCGCATGGCGTAAATGACCGAGTGCGGGATGCATTGGTGCTGCAGCACCGAAACAAGATCGCCGTCCCATGTATCGGCCCTCAGCCGCGCGTCGTCGTTGATCGGAATCCCCAGATAATCGCCCGCGGGAGAACCGGGGTCGGTACGCTCCAATTCGTCTTCGTGGTACATCGCGGTCCACACGCCCGTTGGATTGAAGCCCATGCCGCCTTGCGCGAACACGGGCGCGCCAAGCAGGGCAGAGATCGCAGCGAGCAAAGGAATGCGATAGGCAGCGTGGCTCATAGGTCCAAGCGCGTATTGTATAACAGTGGCGAAAAACACGGAACGAACGCCGATCGCTTAGCGTATCTCCCCAGTGGCGAACCTTGTCCGGGCCGCTTCCAGCGATACTGAAAAGAATCCTATGCCTCGATTGCAAACTGCGGTCTTAACCCTGTTGTTGCCCCTGCTTCTGATTTCGGGCGCCTCGGCTCAATCGGAAATCAGCGTGCAGCCGGCCACTGGAGGCCTCGGTTGGCTGACGCATCCCTATCAGCCGAGGAGCGTGCCTGCTATACGGCTGACGAATTCGCCGCGCCTGGATTCGCTGATCCGCGCCGGCAATCTCTACCTCACCGCGCAGGACGTGGTCGCGCTCGCGATCGAAAACAACATCGACGTTGAGGTGCAGCGCTACGGGCCGCTGCTCGCCAAAGAGGTGTTGCGGCGCGCTGAAGGCGGCGGAGCGTTGCGGAGCGTGGGAGCAGCCGTGGCCGCGGGACCGCAAAGCGTCAGCCTGGAGGGAGTGAGCGTGAACAACTCGGGCTCGGTCGCGCTTTCCACCGGCACCGGGGTCAGTTCCGGCGGCGGCATCGTCACGCAGTTGGGTCCGAACATCCCTTCGCTCGATCCGTCCTTGTTCGCGCTGGCGAGTTTTCAGCACGCCAGCATTCCGCAAAGCAACACCATCTTGACGGGCACCGACGCCTTGATCCAGGACACACGCAGCTATCAGTTGCAGTATGCGCAGAATTGGGATTTCGGATTGACCGCGCAAGTCACCTTCGCCAGCAGCCACTTCCACGTCAACAGCAATTTTTTCAGCGTGAATCCGTATACCTCGGGCGACCTGGATCTTCAAGTCACGCAAAATCTCCTGCAGGGATTCGGCAGCGCCGTTAACGGCCGCAACATCCGCGTGCAGCGCAACAACGTGAAGGTAAGCGATTTGCAATTTAAGCAGCAGGTGATGACCACCGTTTCCGCGGCGCTAAATTTGTATTGGGACCTGATCGCTTTCAGCGAAGACTTGCGCGCCCGCCAGCAGGAGGTTTCCGCTGCACAGCAATTGCTCGAGGACAACAAGCGGCAGGTGCAAATTGGTGCGATTGCGGAAATCGAAATCACGCGCGCCGAAGCCCAGCTTTACTCCAGCCAGCAGGACCTGGTGGTATCGCAAACCAACTTGCAGCAACAAGAGATTGTTTTGAAGAACGCGCTGTGCCGCAACGGAATCTCCGCCGCCGGCCTTGAGAACATTCACATCGTGCCGCTCGACAAGATTGAGATTCCGCCAAGCGACGAAATCCGTCCCGCGCAGGAGCTGGTCAACCAAGCGCTCGCCAATCGCCCCGAAATTGCCCAGGCGCAGCTCAATATCGAAAGCAACCAGATGAATCTGGTCGGCATTAAGAACTCGCTGAAGCCCACGCTCCAGGCTTTCGCCGAGTTGACCAACAATGCACTCACGGGGGAACTGACGGCCGCGGGGGCCGCGCAACCCGGAGTCACCTATCTGGCAGGCGGATACGACAATCTGCTGGCTCAGATCGCGCGCCGCAACTTCCCTAACTATTCGGCCGGATTTTCGTTGAACATCCCGCTGCGCAATCGCGCGGCGCAATCCGACTACGCCACCAGCCAGCTTGAGCTTCGCCAGAACCAACTCAACCTGCGTAAGAACGTCAACCAGGTGACGCATCGACGTGCAGAACGCCGTCATCGGATTGCAGCAGGCGCGTGTCCGTTATGACTCCGCAGCCAAGGCGCGCGAGCTCCAGCAGCAGACGGTGGACGCCGATCAGCGACGCTACACACTGGGCGCCACCACGTTCTTTCAGGTGGTTCAGGATCAGCGCGACTTGGCGTCGAGCAAGAGCAGCGAAACACAGGCCATGGCCAACTACACGCACGCCCGAATCTCTCTCGATCAAGCGCTGGGGACCACGCTTGACGTGAATCACATCTCGCTCGATGAGGCGCTGCACGGGCAACTGGCGCGCGATTCCGTGCTGCCTGCCACACTTCCGGAGGCCGGCAATGACACCGCGCAACCAGCTCCCTCACGGTAGCGGCTCGGTCACGACGCGCAAACGGATACTGAGCCGCGCGCGTCAGCAAGCGGTCGCCCTGCTGTGCCTGGCGTCTCTCGCTTGGGCTCAGGACGCGCAGAACATCGCACCGATCCGTCCACAGGCCGCGATTATTTTTCGGCCCTACCTGGCCGTTACCGTTCCGCCCGTGCGCCTGGCGAATTCGCCGCGCTTGCAGGAGCTGGTGCGCGCCGGAGCCCTGTATTTGACGGCGCAGGACGCCATCGCGCTGGCGCTCGAAAATAACATCGACATCGAAGTGGGCCGCTACAATCCATTCATCAGCGCAGTGGCAACTCGAGCGCGCTCAAGCGGGCGGTGCATTGCCGGGAGTCCCGAGCGGCGCATCGCAAGCCGGATCGGTGGCCAGTGGTCAAGGCGTCACTGGAAGCCAAAACGCCGCTGGAGTGACCGCGCCGGGCGCGAGTTCCAGTACTGGCCGCAACACGAACGCGACTATTTCGCAGATCGGACCTGTCACCCAGAACCTGGATCCGATTGTGCAGGAAAACACCACGTTCAGCCACACCAGCGCTCCACAGCCCGACCCGGAGCAGAGCCAGGTGCTCAGTCTGATCTCGAGCACGCATGTTTACTCCGGGAGTTATCAGCAAGGCCTTCTTAGCGGTGGTATCGCCACGGTCAGTTATAGCGAGCATTACTTGCACGAGAACGCGCCTCCGGACGTGTTGAATCCCACTGTCGCGCCCAGCGTCAGCCTGTCCATCCAGCACAATTTCCTGCGGGGCTTCGGAGTCGCGGCCAACGCCCGCACCATCACGGTCTCCCGCATGAATCTCAACACCACCGATTTGAATTTCAAAGCGCAGGTGAGCGGGATCGTGAGCCAGGTTTTGAATATGTATTACAATCTGGCCGGCGACTACGAGGATCTCCGCGCCAAGCAGTCGGCGGCGGAGACCGCGCAGACGTTTCTCCGCGATGTGAACCGGCAGGTGGAAATCGGGTCGTCCGCGCCCACCGACGCCATCACCGCTCAAACGCAGGTTGCCACCACTCAACCAGGCCGTCGTGGATTCGGAGACCGCACTGCGCCAGCAGGAAGTGTCGCTCAAGAACCTGATCAGCCGTACCGGCGCCGCCGACCCGGTGCTGGCCAACGTCCGCATCGTGCCGATCGATCCCATCGAAATTCCGCCCAGCGACGATCTTCCTCCGGTCGGCGAAATGGTCAAACAGGCGCTAGCCAACCGCGCCGATCTGGCCGCTGAGCTAGCCGGTGAAAAAGCCAACGAGAGTAAACGCCCTTGGTACCAAGAATGGCATTCTGCCCACATTGCAGGGCATCGCCGCGGAAACCCAGGCCGGATTGGCAGGGACGCCAAGAACAGTGACGTTCGATGGATTCGTCGAACAAGCGGACCCGCGCTTCAAAGGGGGCATCGGCAACGCCCTCGACCAGGTATTCCGGCGCGATTTTGCGACCGAGATCGCGGCCGTCTTCTATCAGGAGCCCATCCGCAACCGCCAGGCGCAAGCCGATTACGCCATCGATCTGTTGACGCTTCGGCAAACGCAGCTCGGCAATCGCAAGGATTTGAACCAGGTGGAAGTGGATGTGCGAAACAGCGTGGTCACGCTGCAGCAGGCGCGCGCGCGCTTCGACGCAGCGCTCAAGAATCGGGTGCTCCAGGAACAGTTGTTCGAGGCTGAGCAAAAGACGATTCCAGCTCGGCGCATCCACGCCCTATGATGTCGCGGTGCAACAGCGCGATCTGGTTTCCGCGCAATCCGCGGCGCTGGCGGCGCTGGTGGCCTATAACACGGCGCGCGCCGCCCTCGATCAAACGCTAGGCGCCACGCTCGAGCGAAATCACATCAGCATCGACGAGGTGAAGGCCGGGAGAATCTCGCGCGTTTCTGCGCTGCCCGCTTCGGTGCCAGTACGCCCATAGAACGCGATATTCTGGAACCCAGTGGCAAAACCGGGCGTATATTAGACTGTAGCCGGAACACTATGGACCTTCGCATCGAGCATCTTTCGAAAACCTATCCCAACGGCGTCCGCGCTTTGGACGACGTTTCGCTCATCATTCCGCGCGGGATGTACGGCCTGCTCGGGCCGAACGGCGCGGGCAAGTCCACTTTGATGCGCACCATCGCCACGTTGCAGGAGCCCGATAGCGGCCAGGCTTGGCTC
Organism: Bryobacterales bacterium; assembly: GCA_963772905.1. GTDB lineage: Bacteria > Acidobacteriota > Terriglobia > Bryobacterales > Bryobacteraceae > Palsa-89. Next base: position 120,318 of record CAVYZD010000006.1, read on the forward strand.
GGCGACATCGACGTTTTGCGCCAGAAAGACGAAGTTCGCAAACGGCTCGGCTATCTGCCGCAGGACTTCGGCGTCTATCCGCGAATTTCCGTCCAGGACATGCTCGATCATCTGGCGCTGCTCAAGGGATTCACGCATCGCCGTGAGCGCCATGAACTGGTGGAGTCGCTGCTGGTTCGCACCAATCTGCACGACGTCCGTAAGAAAGCGCTGTCGGGATTTTCGGGCGGGATGCGGCAGCGCTTCGGGATTGCGCAGGCGCTGATCGGCAATCCGCAGTTGTTGATTGTGGATGAGCCGACCGCCGGCCTCGATCCCGGCGAACGCAATCGCTTTTATAACCTGCTCTCGGAAATCGGCGAGAACGTCATTGTGATTCTTTCAACCCACATCGTCCAGGATGTGATGGAATTGTGCACCAATATGGCGATCATTCACCAGGGGCGCGTGCTGTTCGCGGGCGTTCCCGAGGATGCCGTCGGCGAGCTCACGGGCAAGATCTGGCAAAAATCAATTCAGAAACCCGACATGAAAGAATGCGCGGAGCGATTCCGCGTGATATCCAGCAAGCTGATTGCCGGCCGCCCGCTGATTCATGTTTATAGCTCCGATCCGCCGGGTGACGGATTTCCAGCCCGTACGGGCCGACCTGGAAGACGTATTTTTCTCACGCATCGCCGGATTGCAGTAAGAGGCCGCCACAAATATGCTGGCCCATTTCTTCAGCTTCGAAGTCCGCTACTGGCTGCGCTCCTGGATGCTCTGGATCTTTTTCCTGATCATCGCGCTGCTGATCTTCGGAGCCACGTCGACGGACCAGATCCAGGTCGGCGGCGCGCTCGAAAACACTTATCGCAACGCGCCGTTCGTGATCGAAAATTACTATTCCATCACCAGCCTGTTGACGCTGCTGATGACGGTGGCCTTCGTGAACTCGGCGGCGTCGCGCGATTTCTCCTCCAATACCAGCCAGCTCCTGTTCGTCACTCCGCTCAAGAAATTCGATTACCTCACTGGCCGGTACCTCGGCTCCGCGCTGATCGCCGTCATCCCGATGCTCGGCGTCTCACTCGCGGTCCTGGTGAGCAAGTTGATGCCGTGGGTGGATCCGGAACGCTGGGGGCCGGTGAACTGGCAGGCCCATCTCTACGGCATTCTGATCTTCGCGATTCCCAACGCGATCCTCATCGCTGCAGTGATCTTCACCATCGCCGTCCTCACGCGCAGCACCGTGACGTCGTTCCTGGGCGGATTGGTGCTGTTGACCTTCTATGGCATCGGCCAGGCTTTGACCACCGACGTCCAGCATGAGACTTGGGCCGCGCTGCTCGATCCTTTTGGTATCCGGACATTCAGGCTCGCGACGAAATACCTGACCGTCGCCGAGAAAAACTCGTCTGCTATCGGATTGACCGGCCTTCTGCTCTGGAATCGGATCATCTGGATAGCCGTGGGCTTAGCGATCTTCGCGTTTGCCTATTCGAAGTTCCGCTTTGAAGAACGGGCCGGGCGCAAAAAGAAAGTTCGTGACGGCGCAGAAGCCGCGGCTCTCGTGACGCCCGCGATCCATCAGCTTCATCAGGCGTTCGGATTTGGCGCGCAATGGACGCAGTTCTGGGGATCTTTCCGCATCGAGTTCCTCGGCCTGGTGAAATCCACCTCGTTCATCATCATCACCTGCGCCGCGCTTCTCAATTCGATCCCGAGCCTGATTCTGAACGCATCGGAAGGCTACGGCAACACCTCGCTGCCGGTTACGTACCGGCTCATCGAAATCATCCAAGGTTCGCTGTATCTTTTCTTGCTCGGCATGGTGACTTACTACGCCGGCATCCTGGTCTGGAAGGAACGCGATGCCAGAATGGACGAAATCGAGGACGCCATGCCGCACAGCGATTGGCCGTCCTACGCATCCAAACTGTCCGCCTTGCTCTGCACTATATTTCTGATCGTCTGCGTCGCCCTGGCGAGCGGCATCCTGATGCAGGCTTTTAGCGGCTATCACCGCTATCAGTTCGGTCTCTGGATCACCGAGCTGCTCGGGATGGATTTCACGCTCTTCATTTTCTTCGCGGTGCTGGCGTACTTCATTCACGTGATTTCGCCCAACAAATACATTGGATATTTCGTCTTTATTGCATTCTCGATCGCGAACATCTTCGCTTGGCGGCCGCTCCATGTTGCCACCCGGCTGGTGCAGTTCGGCTCCCAGCCCGACACCACTTACTCCGACTTCTTCGGCTTCGCTCCCTATTGGACCAGCTGGCTGTGGTTCACAGCGTACTGGCTCGAGTTTTGCGGATTACTGGCCATCGCCAGCATTCTGTTGTGGCAACGCGGCCGCGAACTTGGATGGAAACCGCGTCTGAAGCTCGCGAGCTTGCGTTTCACCGCGCCCTGGCGCGTGCTCACCGTCCTGATGCTGGCGACTTTCGCCGGAACCGGCGCGTGGATCTACTACAACACCGAAGTCCTCAATAGCGTCTTCAGCGAAAACGATCGCGACCGCATGGCGGCCGATTACGAGAAGACCTACAAGAAGTACGACAAGCTGCCGCAGCCTCGCATTGTTGATGTGAAGTACACCATAGATCTCTATCCCGAGCGGCGCGCCGCCATCATGCGAGCAGACAACGTCATTCAGAACAAGACCAGCCAGCCTATTTCGGTACTGCATCTCAACTATCCCGGTCCCGACTACCAAACCCAAGTGCAGGTTGACGGCGGCCAACTCAAGCAGGACGATCAACGCCTGCAATACCGCATCTACCAACTCGATCCGCCCATGCAGCCCGGCGAACAGCGCCACTTCCGCTTCACCGTCGCCCGCGAGCCGCGCGGCTTTGAGAACACGGTGAGCGTCCTGCAGGTGGTCCAAAACGGAACGTTCTTCAATAATGTGGAGGCAGCCCCGCAAATCGGCTATCAGTCTTCGCGCGAACTCGATAACAAAAACAAGCGCAAGAAATTCGGGCTCAAGGAAAAAGATCTGATGCCCGCGCTCGAGCGCAACTGCACGGCCGATTGCATGGATAGCTACCTCAGCAACAATTCCGATTGGGTGAACGTGGAGACCGTTATTTCCACCTCGCCGGGCCAAATTGCCGTCGCCCCCGGATCGCTCGTGCGCCAGTGGACGCAAAACGGCAGGTGCTATTTCCAATACAAGCTGGACCATTTCGCCGTGAATTTCTACGCGTTCCTTTCCGCCGACTATGCAGTCGCGCGCGACGAGTGGAACGGAATCAAGATCGAGGTCTACTATCTTAAGGAACAGCCCTGGAACGTTCCCAAGATGCTGCGATCGGTGGAAAAATCGTTCGAGTATTACACCAAGAACTTCGGACCTTATCCGCAGAAGGAAGCGCGCATCATGGAATTCCCCCGAATTGCCACATTCGCGCAGGCCTTCCCCGGCACCATGCCGTATTCCGAGAGCATCGGATTCATCGCGAATCTGAAGGACCCTGACGACATCGACATGGTCTATTACGTGGTGGCTCACGAAATGGCACATCAGTGGTGGGCGCACCAAGTCGTCGGTGCGAACATGCAGGGCGCGACGCTGCTATCGGAGACACTCGCGCAGTATTCGGCTCTCATGGTGATGGAGAAGGAATACGGCCGCGACACCATGCGCAAGTTTCTGAAGTACGAAATGGACAATTATCTGCGCTCGCGTGGCCGGGAGCTGTTGAAGGAACGCCCGCTGCTCAACGTGGACGCCAATCAGGGCTACGTTCACTATCGCAAGGGCAGCGTGGTGATGTATTACCTGAAAGAAATGATCGGCGAGGAAGCCGTGAATCGCGCCCTGCGAAAAGTTCTGCACCAGTACGGTTACGCCGCGCCGCCTTATCCCACCTCCTACGCGCTGGTGGACGCGCTCCGCGAAGAGACTCCGCCCCAGTATCAATATCTGATTCAGGACCTGTTCTACGACATCACGCTGTTTTCGAATCGCACCTTGTCGGCGAAGGCCACCCAGCGCCCCGACGGAAAATACGACGTGACGATTCAAGTGGACGCCAAGAAGTTCAAGGCCGACGAAAAAGGTGAAGAGCACGAAGTGCCGGTGCATGATTGGATCGAAATCGGAGCGTTCGCTAAGCCGCCTCACGGCCAGAAATACGGTAAGACCTTGTATCGCGACCGCGTCCTCATGACGAGCGGCCAGAAAACTTACACGTTCACTGTGGATGAGCCGCCTGCCAAAGCCGGCATCGATCCGTTTCTGCTGCTGATCGACCGCGTGCCCGACGACAACACGAAGACTGTCGAAATTGGCGGATAACGTCGTGGCCTTCCCGCCCCGTCAGCCGTAGTACCAGTCAAACTAAGCTCGAAAAGCAGATAACAAATCTATTTGATCTTCTCTTGTAACCTGGTAACATTGTCAGAATCATGAGACATTTAGCGGGGACTCTGTGTAACTCCGTTGTATTTGTTCTTCTGGCCGCCGGCGTCGTCCCGGTTTTCGGACAACCCGTCTCGCCCATCGATATCGCCTGGCTTCCCATTTCGGACGCCGAACGCGACATGAAAGCGCCCATTGTTGAGAAAGACGCCGGCGTCGAGGCGCTTTTTTGGCGCGTGCACGTCCGCGACGAAGTTTTGGGTGGCCGAGATTTGCAGCGAGTTTACTACCACTACGTGCGCCTCAAGATTTTCGACGAGAAGGGCAAGGAAAAGGCCGCCACCATCGACCTGCCTTACAACGACAAGACTTCCATCATGTACGTGGTGGGCCGCACCGTGAAAGCCGATGGGACCGAGATCGAGTTGAAGAAAGATAGCGTCTACGATCGCGACCTCGTCCGCGCCGGCCGAACCAAGCTCCGTGTGAAGTCGTTTGCCATGCCGGGTGTCGAGCCTGGGGCGATCGTGGAATACCGCTGGCGCGAAATCAGCCACGATCCGCGGTCTCTCTATATGCGCGTCCAGTTCCAGCGTGAGTTCCCGGTCCAGAAGGTCACGTATTTCTTTGCGCCGTTGTCCCGCGAGTACACCGAGTATCGCATGGCCATCCGGCCATTTCATTGCGTGCTTCCCGCCCTGCAAGATGACCGGGATGGTTTTCAATCCATCACGCTCGAGAACCAGCCGGCGTTTCACGACGAGCCCATGATGCCGGGCGAGCCAAACGTGCGCGCCTGGGCCCTGGTGTTCTACTCGAGCGGAGAACGCCGCGAACCCGAGAAATACTGGACAAACGTTGGTAAAGAACAATACAACCGCTATCTCAAGCCGGCCATGAAAGCCAATAACGAGATCAAGGATGTAGCCGCAACCGCCGTTTCCGACGCCAAAACCGACGAAGAGAAAGTCCTGGCGCTGATCCAATACACCCGCAAGAACTTGCGCGATCTGTTCGGCCCCGAGGTGACCGACGTAGAGCGGGCGCAAATCATCAAGGAAATGCCCAAGGATCGCTACCGCACCGCCGCGGAAATTCTCAAAAGCGGCGTAGGCGATTCTTCCGAGCTCAACACGTTCTTCGCCGCCATGGCGAATTCCGTCGGTCTGGAAGTACGCCCGGCCCTCATCGCCGATCGTGAAGATATCGTCTTCATTCCCGCCATGACCGACCAGTATTTCCTCGAGAACGTCGATATGGCCGTCAATATCGGGGGCAATTGGAAGATCTACGATGTCAGCGCGCGCGACCTTCCGTCCAACATGCTCTCCTGGCGCGAGGAAGGCATGCAGGCTCTGCTCAGCGATCCCAAGAAACCAACCTTCGTCGCGGCGCCCATCGCCCCTCCCGAAGCGTCCGCGCGCGTGCGAAAGGCCAAGTTTGCGCTTGGCGATGACGGCTCCATCGACGGCGACGTTGATCTCCAATACTCCGGCCATAGCGCCCATGACCGGCGCTCCGAGTTGAAAGCCGATTCCGACGCCCGCCGCTTGGAGCTGTACAAGGATCAGCTCAGCAAGCTCTATCCGGACGGCGAGATCACCGACGTCCGTATCGAAAACGCGAGCGATCCCGAAAAGCCGCTCACTCTGCATTACCACCTGAAGATGACCGGATACGCGCAGCGCACCGGCAAGCGGATTCTATTCCAGCCATTTTTCTTCCAGCGCGGAGTTCCTCCCGTGTTTTCCGCCAGCGAGCGCAAATATCCCGTCTACTTTCCCTATGCTTGGCAGGAGCAGGATTCCGTCACGTTCGACTTCCCGCCCGGTTTCGCCTTAGACAACGCCGAGAGCCCGGGCCCGCTCAATTTCGGCGCTCCGGGCGGCTACAAAATCAAAATGATGACCAAGGGCGCGCACGAGTTGATCAGCGATCGCGAATTCACCTTTGGCAATAACGGCCAGATTTTGTTTGAGACCGCAGCCTATCCCCAGCTCAAGAAAATCTTCGACGAGGTCCAGCGGCGCGACGAACACACCATGTCTTTGAAACAGGTCGTTACAGCGGAGGCCAAATGAAGTTTGCGCTTGCGGTTCTGATGTTCGCGCCGGCGGCTTTCGCGGCCAAGGAAATTCCCAGCTGGCTGCAGGAAGCGTCTACCATGTCGCCCAAGACGGAATTTCCGGCCAAGGTCACCAGTGTAATTTTGTTCCATGAGGAGCATCTCACCGTGGCGCCCGATGGCAAATGGTCGGCCACCGAACGCGGTGCGGTCAAGATCCTGCAAACCAGCCGTCATGCGCCTTCCGCCTGGCGCGCTTACAACACCAAGTCCGGCCGCATTCGCGATTTTCGCGGCTGGCTCATCCTGCCCTCCGGCAAGCAGATTGAATATCAGAAGAACAACATCCTCGATCAAGCGCTCTCCACTGAATACACCTACGATGAAAGCCGCGCCAAACGCCTGGATTGCGACCCCGACGCGCCCGTTGGATCGGTGTTCGCTTATGAAGTGACGCAGGAAGAAGACAGCATCGCCACCACGTATCCTTTCTTCTTCCAGGAATCGACGCCCGTGCTGATGTCCAGATTCAGCCTGTCGCTCCCGCCGGGTTGGCAGGCGCAAGCGGCCACCTTCAATCACGCCGAGGTTGCGCCCAGCGTGGAAGGCAATACCTATACATGGCAGCTTCGCGATCTACCCTGGATCGAACCTGAGGACGACAGCCCGTCGTTCCAATCCATCGTTCCGTGGATCGGCGTCAGCTATTTTCCCGCGAGTTCAACCGGCACACTGCGCTCCTTGAAGGACTGGCCCGCCGTGTCGCAAATGCTTTCCGGTTTTATGGACCCCGCCTCCGAGCCCACTGCCGCTATTCGTACGAAATCCGCCGACCTCACCAAGGCGGCTGGCACCGAGCTCGACAAGATCCGCGCCATCGCCGCTTTCGCGCAGCAGACCAACTACGTCGAGGTGGCGATGAATCTCACTAAGGGTGGCGGCTACACGCCCCACTCCGCCGAGCAAGTTCTCACGCGCAATTATGGCGATTGCAAGGACAAAGCCGGCCTGATGCGCGCGCTCTTGAAAGCGGCCGGCATCGAGGCTTATACGGTCGTCATCTATTCCGGCGACCGCGAGTTTGTCCGCCCCGAGTGGCCCTCTCCCGATCAATTCAACCACGCTATCGTCGCCGTGAAAGTCTCCGCCGCTACCACCGCGCCCACCGTATTGGAACATCCCACGTTAGGCCGTTTATTGATCTTCGATCCCACCGATCCCGTCACGCCAGTGGGCGATTTGCCCGAGGACGAACAAGGCAGCTTCGCCCTCGTTGTGGCCGGCGCCAATGGCGATCTGCTCAAGATGCCCCAGCTGCCGTCCGCTGCCGCCCGTATTGAGCGCAAGGTGGAAGGCCGCATGGACGACCAAGGGCATTTGACCGCGCATCTGCTCACGGAATACTTCGGACAGTCGGGCGCCGGTATGCGCTACTTCTCCACCCACGCCGAAGTCGATCAGATGCGAAAGGGCCTGGAGCGAATGTACTCGCGCCAGCTGGGAGGCGTGACGCTCGACAAAATCACTCCCACCGATCACGCAGTGGAGAATCGCATGGAGCTCGCCGTCGATCTCGGCGTCGGCCAGTTCGGTCAATTCATGCGCCAGACCATGCTGATGGTGAAGCCCGGCGTTCTCGCGCCGGCGTCCGAATATTGGTTCGCGAAGAAAGAACGCAAGCTGCCCGTCAAGCTCGAACCCCGGCTGCGGAAGGATTCGGTGGTGATTCAACTTCCCGCCGGATTCGTGGTCGATGAAATCCCTGAGCCGGTGACTATCGACTCCGCTTATGGCGCCTATCACGCATCGTGGAAGACCGCCAACGATTCGGTCACGTTCGAGCAATCGCTGGAAGTGAAGGAAACGCGCGCCACCCCCGCTGAGTATGCCAAGGTAAAGGAATTCTTCGATAAAGTGCTGGCGGGCGAGAGTGCGCCCGTAATCCTGCTGAAACATTAGTGCCAGTTTCCGTTTTACAAATCGACCGCATAGAAACTTTGGATTTGTAAAGTTCCTGAGAGCTCTCTAGAATACCGCTAGAGTCTACGTCGGCTCACGCCGTTCCTCGTTTGTAAACCCACAAGCCTCGTCCGTGAAGTTCCACAGATCCAAAGTACTCAGGAGGAAGTGTGTCTACGCACAGATTCTTAGCCGGCCTGTTTCTTTGCGTGTCGTTGCACCCGCAAATGTCGCACGCGCAAATGCCGCTCAATCCCCCATTTTTCCATCTCAAGCCGCCCGACGAGTTCAACGAGCCTGAGATGGCGCCGCTCGTTCCTGATTGGCCCGCCCCCCCGCGCGCGGAGCCTCCCGCGGGTGCGGTGTCGCTGCGCGAACTGGAGCATCCAATCCCCAAGAAGGCGCTGCGCGCGGCTTACGAAGCGGAGCAGTTTTCGCGAGCTCACAACATCCCCAAAGCGATTGAGAAGCTCGAAAAAGCCGTTCAAATCGATCCTTCCTATCGCGACGGCCACTGCAACCTGGGCGTCCAGTACGCACGCGCCAGACGCTTCGCCGATGCCCGGGTGGAGTTTCAGAAGGCGCTCGACATCGGCCCGCCCGCAGCGCCCATCTACGCCAATTTGGCCCTGGCTCTCATTGCTTCCGGTGAGATCCACGAGGCTCAAGACCTGGCTCACAAAGCCCTCGACTTGGATCCTGACAACCAGGTCGCCAAGCGGATTGCCCAGGCCATTTTGCACTAAATTCGAGTGGTGCCGAGGGGGCACCGGCTGGTAAAATATAGGTTGCGAAACGCACATCTCATCGAGCGCTTCGCTCCTCTGTTTTCAAGGAGTTAACTAGTTGGCAGACCCCCGCGATCCGAACAACGACCCGAAGAACCCGAATAACGACCCGGCGAACCCGCCGCCTCCGCCCGATCGTGCATCGCAAATGCCTCTCGGTGGCGAGGGGAAGCAGAATCTGATCCCCATCAACATCGAAGACGAGATGCGCCGTTCGTATCTCGACTACGCGATGAGCGTGATCATCGGGCGCGCGCTCCCCGACATCCGCGATGGCCTGAAGCCCGTGCATCGCCGCATTCTTTTCGCGATGTCCGAGATGGGTCTCGCGTTCAACCGGCCGTATCGCAAGTGCGCCGGCATCGTCGGTGAAGTGCTGGGCAACTTCCATCCGCACGGCGACGCGCCGGTTTACGACGCATTGGTTCGCATGGCGCAGGATTTCTCGCTGCGCTATCCGCTGGTGGACGGCCAGGGCAATTTCGGCTCCGTCGACGGCGATCCGCCCGCGGCCTACCGGTACACCGAAGCCCGGCTCTCGCGCATCGACACCGCGCTGCTGGAAGACCTCGACAAGGAAACCGTCGACTTCCGGCCGAATTTCGACGAGCGCCGCGTGGAGCCCGAAGTCCTGCCCACGCGCGTTCCCAACCTGCTGATCAACGGCTCGTCCGGCATCGCGGTCGGCATGGCCACCAATATTCCGCCGCACAATATCACCGAGATCATCAACGCCACCATCCTGCTGGTCCAAAAGCCCGACACGCATCTCAGCGAAATCGTGAACCTCGTCCAAGGCCCCGATTTCCCCACCGGCGGATTCATTCTCGGCCGCCAGGGCATTCTCGACTATTTCACTAAAGGACGCGGCACGCTCAAGCTGCGCGCCAAGGCGGCCACCGAAAAAATCGGCAAGGACCGCGAAGCTATCATCGTCACCGAGATCCCTTACCAGGTGAACAAAGCGCGTCTCATTGAGGCCACCGCCGGCCTGGTCAACGAAAAGAAGATCGAAGGCATCTCGGAAATTCGCGATGAAAGCGATCGCGACGGCATGCGCATCGTCTTCGAACTGAAGCGCGGCGAGCAAGCCGAGATCATCCTCAACAATCTCTACAAGCACACCCAGCTCCAGATCAACTTCGGCGTCATCATGCTGTCCATCGTCAACGGGCAGCCGCGCGAATTGGGCCTGGCTGATGTGCTGAAGCGCTTCATCGATCACCGCATCGATGTCGTGCGCCGCCGCACCGATTACCTATTGCGCAAGGCGCGCGAGCGCGAGCACATCTTGCTCGGCTTCAAGAAGGCGCTCGAAAATCTCGACGCGGTCATCAAACTGATCCGGGCATCCGGCACGCCTCGTGAAGCACGCGACGGTTTGATCGCTCAATTCGAATTCACCGAACGTCAGGCCCAGGCCATCATCGAAATGCAGCTCCAGCGCCTCACCGGCATGGAGATCGAGAAGATCCTGAAGGAACTCGCGGATATCCAGGTCGAGATCGCCGAGTACCTGGAAATCCTCGCCTCCGACAAGAAGCTGCGCGGCATCATCGTGCAGGAGTTGAAGGAAGTCCAGAAGGAATTCGGCGACGAGCGCCGCACGCAGATCATCGAAGACACCGGCGAGATCCATCTCGAGGATCTCATCCAGGTGGAAGACGTCGCGGTCACGGTCACGCACGGCGGCTATTTGAAGCGAACCGCCGTCGATACCTACCGTCGCCAATCGCGCGGCGGCAAGGGCCGCATCGGCATGGGGACACGCACCGAAGATGTGGTGGACCACCTGGTGGTCGCCTCCACGCACGCCTACTTATTGGTCTTCACCACCAAAGGCCGCGTTTTCTGGCTCAAGATTTACGAGATCCCCGATGCTGGAACCACCGGCAAGGGCAAGCACGTCTCCGGCTTGATCAATCTCCAGCCGGACGAATCCGTGAACACCTTCCTGGCCGTGAAGGATTTCGTACCCAATCAGTACATCGTGATGGTCACCAAACAGGGCGTCATCAAGAAATGCGAGCTCACCGAGTTCGACAATCCGATGGCGCGCGGGATCATCGCGGTGTCGCTCGACGAGGGCGACGAACTGCTCGAAGCGCGTCTCACTCACGGCGACAATTACATTTTCCTCGGCACTCGCGAAGGCAAGGCCATCCGCTTCCATGAAAGCGACGTTCGCGCCATGGGCCGGCCGGCTCGCGGCGTCCGCGCCATGGATCTGGCCGAGGGCGACACCATCATCGGCGCCGAGATCGTCGAGAAAGAAGGGCTGATCCTTTCGATTTCCGAGAACGGGTTCGGCAAGCGCACGCCGCTCGAGGATTATCGCCTCACCGCGCGCGGCGGCAAGGGCGTCATCAACATGAAGCTGACGCCCAGGATCGGCAAGGTGGTCGCGATCCTGTCGGTGAAGGAAGATACCGATCTGATGATCATCACCCGCGACGGCAAGATCATTCGTCTGGAATCGGGCGAGATCCGCCAAGCCGGCCGGTCCACGCAAGGCGTGCGACTGGTGCGCATGGACGAAGGCGATCAGGTGGCGGCTGCTTCTGTGATTCCAGAGGAAGCTGAACCCGGCGCGAATGGCAACGGGCAGAGCGATCTGCCGCTCCAGTAAATCGCCGCGACGAAACCGAGCCGCGACCGTAAGGGAGCGGTCCCGCGCTTATGGCCGCGCCGGCGGTTTCGCGAGCGTAGCCTGCGCCTGCGCCACGCCGTCCAACTCGGCCGCGTGCCGTTGATCCTCGCGCGCACCCGCAATATCGCCCATCGCCCGCTTGGCTACGGAGCGATTCAAATACGCATTCGCATAGGCCGGGTTCAATTTAATCGCCTGGCTGCAATCGTCAATCGCATCCTGATAACGGCGTAAGCGCAACCGCGCATAACCGCGCGCATTTAAGGCCAGCGCGAGCGACGGATCCATCTGAATGGCCTGCGAAAATGCCTTCTCCGCTTCTTCGAAATTCTCCTGCTCGGCTAAATAACGGCCCTGGCGGTAATAACGATTGGCATCCCGAGATCCATGCTGTGGCAGCGCGTTCGCCGGCGGCGGGATCACTTGCGGAGCGACCGAAACTCGGCGCGTCACCGGTGCAAGCTGCGGCGGCTTGATGCTTGACGCCAACTGCGGCGCTGGCACCGGAGGAGCCACAAAAGGCGCCGTCACAGGTGTTGCCACAGGGGCTGGCGGAGTCGGTGGAGGAACGTGCACTTCCGCCACCGTAGCCGGGTGGGAAGGAGCCTGCTGCGGCGGAGCGTCCACCATCTTCCGCGCTTCGCTCAGCAATGCCAAAGCCTCGTTCGGTTTCTGCCCGATCAGCATCGCCCGATTGATGTCTTCCAGCGCCGGTTGCGGCGCCCCAGTGGAAAGATAGAACTGCGCGCGGCACAAATATGCGGCCGTATCCGTCGGATTCAGTTGGATCGCCTTGTAACAATCGGCCAGCGACTCCTGCACGTGCCCGTGCGTGCGCATGACGGCAGCCCGGCCAAGGTAAGCTCGTTCGAAATCAGGATCAATCTGGATCGCCTGCGCGTAGTCGTTGATCGCCTCGCCCGCTCGTCCCAGTTGATTATGCAGAGTCGCGCGCAGAACCAAGTGTTCGGCATTGTGCGGATCTCTCTGGATTGCTTCTTCCACGTCAGCCAGCGCCTCGGCCGCCTTCCCGCTTGCAGCCAGTGCCGACGCCCGCATCGCGTAAGCACGCGAGTTGTGAGGCTGCAGCGCCAGCGACTGCGTCAGATCCGCGACCGCGCTCGCGTAGTCGCCTAAATAGTAGTGCGAGTATCCGCGGTGCAGAAACGCCGAGTCGTTCTTCGGATCCAGCTCGATGGTTTCGGTGAACGCCTCAATAGCCGGCCCGTACGATTTCAAATCCTCCGCGCGTCTCCCGCGCTCGAATGCTTCCTCCGCTCGCTGCCAATTGGGCGCGGGGCCGGTCGCGGTTGTCGTCGAAGCCGGCGGGGCCACTGGCGCAGCCGGTGCGCTCACATGCGCCACTTTCTGCTTCTGCGCCTCCTTGGCGTCCTTCGCCAATTCCTTCACTGACGACTGCAAATCTTTGATTTCTTTTTGGAGCTGACTGAGCGTCTGTTGCAGATTCATGACAGCGCCCGCCAAGTCCGGTTTGGGAATATCGTCGCTATACACCCATCCGGCAAAGCCGAGGAGCACCACCACCGGGAGGATGTACCGAAGACGCGCTAGCATTCCAACCCTTCTATCGGAGGAAATCGAGTATAACATTCTCCCGTTGCCGGCGGCATCAGCGGTAGACCTGCCACGCCGGCAATAACTGCTGGCTACTCTAAGGCTTTCCCCTCAACCCAGCATACCCGACGCCTGCGTGATCCGCTTCCCCACTGTGTGCCATAATCCATTCGGGACAAAAAAGGAGCAGCATGGGACAGAACGCCAAGACCGTCGAATCATTTTATGCAGCCATGGGACGCGGTGACATACCGTCCGCGATCGGAATTCTCGATCCAAACATCATCTGGAACGAAGCCGAGGGCTTCCTCTACGCCGACAAGAGCCCGTATATCGGAGTGGATACCGTGTTGACCGGTCTCTTTGCCCGGCTCGGCGGCGAATGGGACGGATTCGCAGCGGTGCCGTCCGAAATCGTCGATGGCGGCGAAACGGTGGTCGCGCTCGGACGCTATGGCGGCACCTACAAAGCCACCGGCGTCAAGGTCGACGCGCAGTTCGTGCACGTCTTTCGGTTCAAGAACGGCAAGGTCGCGAGCTTCCAACAGTACACCGACACCTTGCAATTCAAGAACGCCACGACGCAGCGGGCGAACGCATAGCTGGGAGGCTACCGAGCCGCGCACGTCAGTAAGCGGTCCTAGCTCCCCAATTCCTTCCGGATCTCCGCCGCCACCGCTCGCGCCCTTTCCACCGCGCCGATCTCGAAACTGATGGCCCCAACGCGCGGGTGCCCGCCGCCGCCATAGCGCTCGCAGATGGTGGCCAGGTTGTGTTTCAGATCTCCGCGCACCCACGGATTCGAACCCACCGACACCTTGGTCCGGAAGCTGGATGTGCTCACCGACACAGTGTAAATCGAGTCCGGGAACAAATAATACGGGATGAACTTGTTGTAGCCTTCCAGATTGTCGCTCACCAAATCGAAAAACACGACGTCGTCGCCGGTCTCGGCGCGCTTCTTGATGATATCGATGGAGCGCAGGTGCCGCTCATACAGCGGAACGTAGAGCTGCTGGATCTCGGACTGCTGAACGATCTCGCCCAGCTTGCAATGCCGCATCCAGCCGATGATCTTGTGGATGATCTCGGAACCCTTCGCCCCTTCGATCACCAGCGTCAGCTTCATGGCGGGCGCCTTGAGTTCCACCGCTTCCTGGGCGCTCGCGTAACGCGCGCCGTCGATGATGTCGGCCCACTTCACCAGCTCCGCGAGATCAGAAGCCTCATAACCGAAGCGCTCGCGCGCCACATCGGCGATGAACATGGTGCAGGAGCTATAGGACGGATCATAGAGCTTCTGGCCGCTGTGATCGTGGCGGAAATGCTCGGCGTCTTCGGGGCTCAGAAACGCGCTCTGGTGATGATCGAACCACCAGGTCAGCCGCGGATTGGGCGAATACTTGAAATCCACGATGGCGTTGACGTCGCCGTCGAACAGGACGTCTTCAAACAGCTGCGACGCTTTATGCGCCAGGCCCGTGAATTCGAAATCGGCGCCCGGGGCGTACTTGTCCCCATAGAAGCGGCTGAAATACGCAGCCGAGGCAGCACCGTCGAAACAGTGATCGTGGTAGAGAACCCTCACCAGCATGAATTCGTGTCCGTCAGATTGCGCGAGTTCCTCAGAAGGTGGAAAACTATCCAGCTTGACGCAATTGAGGGGCGAAATGCAAGTGGGTCCGCCCGCGCTCCGGAATTATTCCAAGTTGTATTCGTTCCGCAAGGCTTCCAGATTCTTCAACGCCAGCGACCGGAAGGGCGAATCCATCTCCGCGCAAAGCTTGCTGAATTTCACCGCTTCGATGGCCCGGCCCTTGTCAGCCAACTCGCCCGCCAGCGCGTAATTATCGTAGCCGAGATAGAAATACGCAGCCGCGGTGAGACGCGCGTCTTCCCGAATATCGGCCAGGGCGGCGCGGAGATGCTTATCGGAAAGCCCATAGCGGGCCTGCTTTCCGTAGATGACACCGGCAATCCAATTGGCCCAGCCGCTGAACTTCACCTGCTTCTTCTCCCACTCGGCCGGCGTGATGTCGGCCGGCTGCGGCTTGCCGTGCACCAATTCCAGGATGCGCAGCGCGCGGTTGAGCGTCTGCGGCAGGTCCTTCTCCAAATTCATGTCGTGATCGGCGACGGTCATCAGGAAGTCGATATTGTCGGGATTCTCGATCAAGCCTTGTTCGGCCAATTGCAGGGCTTTTGCCGGATTCAGCGACGCCAGCTCGATCACCGTCGGCTTCTTGGTGAGAAACAGGAACTGGCTTTTTGGATTGCGCTGCTGCAACGCCAGCGTCAATTCGGCTCGCTTCAGATCGTCGGTTTGCGCGGCGGCCATTTTCGCCAGCGTGTATTCGCAATACGCCAGATTCTCGCGAGCAAAATCCATTTGCTTGGTCCAATCCGGGACGTCCTCGGGATCCGCGGGTTTTGGAGTTTGGAGCGTGCGGGTCGCCAAATCCCAAGCCAGCTCGGCATACTTGATGGTGAGGTCTGGATTGTTCAGGGCCTCGGCTGCCTTCAGGCCGTCGTGGGCCGAGTCGAGATCGTTGGGATCCACCGCCAGCAATCCATCGGCGGTCGCAATCACGCGGTCCCATTGCATCGCCTCCTTATAAATGGGCAGCAATTGCTCATACACCCAAGCGATGGAAACTGTCTTCGGATATTCGGTGACGTATTTCTCGAGCAGCGCCAGCTTGCGCGGTAGCGTTGGCTCCTGCTGGATCCGCTGCAACAGAAGGCCGTCGTCGCTTTCCGGATCGACGTCGGGCTTGTGCCGGTCCGCTCCCAGCGCCCCGCCGGCTAGCAACAGCTGGGCCAGCCACAGGGCGAGCGCTGGAACAGAGATCTTCATGAACCTCCTCCTGAGTTTGGCGAATGCACTTCTATTGAGGAAAGTCGGACCCTTTTGGGCTGAACTTTAGCGTTCGCACTTAGTACGCTGGTACTGGCTTGCAGCGTAGCCGCGGGCTGTACGAGCGGTGGACCGAGCCGCATCAACCCGCTTGCTCACGCGCGCGGCTCAGAATCGCCAATGTGTGTTTGCCGGTGTTTGCCGAGCCGCGTCGGTCAGCGAGCGGTGCCCTAGGCCGGGAAGTTAAGTTCGCGGGAAAGATTTTCGGCCAATTCCTGGAGCGCGGCGCTCGAGGGCAAGCTGCCTTGGGCCATGGCCGCGGTGCCTCCGCCCCGTCCGCCTCTGGGGGCCAGCAACCGCTTAAGAATTTCGCCGCAATTGACGCCGCTGTCCTTGGAGGCCGCCATGAGAATCGCCGAAGGAGTTTCAGCGACGGCGACGAAAATCGCCGGCCCGGATGCGACGAATGCTTGCGCCTCGGCGCGCACATCCTCGGTGATGGATGCCACGCGGCGGATCGTCCTTCGAATGCCATCGGGACCAACAGCGGCTTCCGCGTAAAGCGCCCGTCCGCTGGCCTGCGCAAGCTCTGTGGCGAGCTTTCCGCGAGCCCGTTCCGATTCCTGCAATTTTTCCCGCTGCCAATCGACCAACGCCGGCGTTTCGTCCAGCGGCGCAGAGAATACTCGCGCGATCTTCGAAAGCGCGTCGAAATCCGCCCGTGCGCGCGCCACCGCTCGGGCGCCGCACAGAAACTCGATGCGCAGGTTGCCGCGAACGCGATCCAGCTTGCGAATCAGGATGGGCCCAATTTCACCCGTGGCTCGCACATGCGTACCGCCGCAAGCGCTGCGATCCAAGCTCTCGATCGAAATAATCCGAACCGGCCCCTCGCGCTCGGTGGCCTTGCGCAGGCCCAGGTCCTCGGAGGAATCCTGGAAGCTGATGGACACGGGCCGATTTTCGAAAACGATCTGATTGGCCCGCCGTTCGGCTTCGCGCAACTGTTCCGCTTCGAGCGCACCAGCCACGTCGATGGTGCACACATCCGCGCCCAAGTGAAAACTTACCGTCGGTGCATTGAACAGCTCGATCAGAACGGCCGAGAGCAGATGCTGGCCGGTGTGTTGCTGCATGTGGTCGAACCGGCGATCGCGATCGATGCGTCCGGCGACCTCGGTTTCCGCGAGTGCGCGAGCCAGCACGTGCGCGATCCGATCCCCTTCATCGGCAACTTCCAAAACGTGCACCCCGCCGAGCTCTCCGGTGTCGAACGGCTGGCCGCCAGAGGTCGGATAAAACGCGGTTTGGTCCAGATAGATCCGCTGCCGGTCCGGGCTGGCATGCACAACGCGAGCCCGGAACTCGGTGAGATAGCTGTCGCGATAATACAGCCGCTCGGTCACTGGATGGCGATTTGCACGATGTCGCTTTCGGTATTGTCCACCAGCAGGAGCGACATTTGTTGGTTGCCGCTCTTGACGCCCGAAGGAACGTTCACGTTGATTTGATAGAGCCCGACGAACCCGGGCGTCAGTCCGGTGAATCCCGCGGTTCCGCAAGGCGCCTGTTCGAACGGTGTTTCCACGCCGAAGCACACCTGCGTGGTGCCGGGCACTTCCGCAAGGTTCGGACTGGGGGGTGACGCGGCTCCGTTGGCCACGCTGGGCGACGTTGGCCCCAGGCCGACCGCGTAAATGACCAGCGTGTCTCCGGCTTTCGCCGGATGGCTCGGGATGCCGGTCAAGTTGCCATCGATGTCGGTCATTACGGCATACGGTCCGTAGCCGCCAAACAGAATGAATCGAGGCACGCGCTGGTTGATGTCGACATAAATCGTGTTCCCCGCTTGCCCGTTCCGGACCACCTGGACCGGTTCCGCCTCCCGTGGCGGCGGCAATCGGAACCTCGAAATTGATTTGGCCGGACGAAGTGAAAAAGATCGGCGCGGCTACGCCGTTCACCATCACCTGGATGTTGTCCAATTTGGTTTGCAGCGGAAGACCGCTGGCGCCTTGCGGAGCATCGTAGGTGAATTGATCGCCGAACACGGCCGCGATATCGCCCTGCGCCACCGGCTCGCCGGGCCCGAACGTTCCATTGTTGACCACGCCTCCGGCAAATGCGAAGGGCGGACCTTGCGCTTCTACAGTAACCTGCACCGGCAATACCACGCTGCTGTTGGCGGCATTGCTCGCAACCGTGACTGTTCCGGAATAGACGCCGGGCATAAGACCCGTCGGATCGGCCGTTACGGTCATGCCGCCGCTGACGGTGGCGGCGCTCAGCCAGGTTCCACTATTGGCCGCGGCTGCGGTGACGCTCGAAACTGTCAGCGTGCCTTGTCCCGCGTTGGTGATCGCCACCGGAATACTTTCCTTATTCGTGTTCTGCGGAATGGTGAGCGAAAGCGAACTGCTGCTGAGTTGCACGATGGGATTCGTCGTGACGTTCAAAACGACTGCCACCGGTTGGTTGTCGGCTGCAAACGACGATCCGGAAATGGTCACCGTACCGTTGTAAGCGCTGGCCGCCATGCTGGACGACGCGGTGGCTGTGATGGTCACGGTGGTGAGGCCTTGCGATGTCGCCGTGGTGGCCGTAAGCCAGGGCGTACCGGAGCCGACTTTCGCCGTGACCGTGCTGCCGGTGGTAAAGCTGGTGGAGGTTTTGCCGCCGTCAGCCAGGTAGAACGTCACAGTTCCCGGAACATCGCCGCCGACGTTGACCGTAACGGTAATCACCTGGGGCGCATCGAGTGCGGTGGAATCCGCAATCGTCACGTTGCCGGTGTAAGAGCCGGTGGCGAGCGTGGAGGTCTGGAGCGCGATCTGAATCGGATAACACGCGCCTCTTAGGCCGCAGTCTGTCACCGAGCCGACGGTGGGAACCAGCCATGTGACGCTCGACGTGGCCGTGAGACTCAGCGTGCCCGTACCGATGTTGAATGCGTCCAGGTTTTGCGTTGGCCCGTTGGAGCCCTGGACCACCGGAACGACTACCGAAGTCTGGGTCAGGCTGAGCCGTGGTGTCGCGCACAGAGTGGACGCGAACAGAAAAACAAACGGCGCAAATGGCACCTTGAGAGTGTTCTTGAGAATCAAACGAGAGCTCCTTACTTGGGTGTTGGTCAATTCGATCGTTGAACGCGGGCGGCGCTGCCGGGGCTGCAAGCCGAGTACCATTGTCTCAAATCATTGCGCCGTTGTGAGACGCAAACTGTTGCAGGATTTGTTTCGCCACAAGCTGTGAGGCAATCGGAAACATGTGCGCTAGATCCGCGATCAGAATTGTTTCGGTTCCGTGATTTCGAAGTCGGCCTTGAGGAACTGCCAGTCGGGAAGTTCGTAGACGCGAAGCTTGATGGGAACCTCCACCGACACGTCCTTTAGTTCATTCGGGCCGAGGCGCAAAACTTGTGCTGGAAACTTGATGAGCGGAGGATCGCCCGGCTTGGCGGCCGTGGTGCTAAGATTCACTTTCATCTTCACGTCGCCGATGTCAGCTTCCGAGTGATTCACTACGCCGAACTGAACCACCAGATGGCCAGGGCTTCGCTCGGTGACCCGCAGCCCGACCAGTTCGATGTATTTGGCGATCGGATTCGACGTGTTGCTGGCCGTATAGTGCGCGGGAACGGCGGGCGGGGCCGCCTTGGCCTGTTTGTCGGATGAAGAAGATGAAGAACAGCCGGCAAGAATCGCCGCCAGGAAGAGCCAACCGAACCGCATCGCATTTATCATAGCAATGCTGGTTTGGGCCACTCCGTTTCGATCCTCGGCGGCTTCACCAGCGTCTGCATCACCACGCAGTATTGCTCCGTCTTTTCCCGCAGCGCACGCAGTTGTTCCGGCGTTGCGTCCGGCGCGGCAATATCAAAACGAACGCGAATACTCTCAAAACCAACGGGCACATCTTTTGAGATGCCAAGCGTGCCGCGGAGATCGAAATCTCCCTCTACCGCGACTTCGATTCGCTCGGTCGGGATGCCCATAGCCGCCGCCACCATCTGACAGGTGATTTGCGCGCAAGCCGCCAGCGCACCCAGCAAAAGATCGCCGGAACAGGCGCCCGCGCCTGCGCCTCCCACGCCCTGGTGAGCCTCGGCTTGGTAGATGGCGCGGCCGATGTCTACTGAGCAGGATATGGGAGCATCGGTCTGGCCGCCCTTCGCCCGGATGGTTATTTTCGACGCATTTGGGTCACTCCGGTACAGCTCTTTCAGCGGTTTCTGAAGCGATCGCAGATCCATGGCAACCTCATTCCATCGTTCTGAGACATGCTAGCATCATCAAAGGAAGCTCATGCCCCAATTCGTCATCGAACGCGAAATTCCGGGAGTCGGAAATCTATCCGACGAGCAATTGCGCGAGACCTCACTCAAGTCGATCAATGTTCTCAAGGCGCTCGGTCCGGAAATCCAGTGGCTGCATAGCTACGTCACCGGCGACAAGATTTACTGCGTCTACCTGGCTCCGGACGAAGCCACTGTTCAGGAGCACGCGAGGCGGGTGGGTCTTCCCGCCAATCGGGTCTCCGCCGTGCGGCGGCTCCTCGATCCGATAAACATGGCGTAGCCTAGCCTGACGGCGAGGCGATTTCTCGCATCAGCGCATCTTGAATCGCTTCGTCCACCGGCATGACCCAGCCTTCTAGCCACACTGTTGCACTTGCCGTATTTCCTAACGCCTGCCGCGCCGGGTCGAGCATGGCCTCCAGTTTGGATTGTTCGGCCGGCGTAAGCGGAGTGCCGATGTTTTGGCGTAACGCAGCCGCGGCGCCTGCCAGCCGGAGCGAACGTTCCGCCTCCAGTTGAGCCGCCGCCGAGCACGCGACGTTCTCCAATAGGCGGGCGATTCCACGTTTGTGTTCCAGCGTCATGAAGAGAATCAGGCCTTCCCGGTACAATGAGTGCGCCAGGGGGAAGTTGCGCTGTTCCCTCGCCAGGTTTCCCAGGTCCGTGAGCGTGCCTGCGATGCCCCAGCGGTCGCCAAGCTCCCGAAAGATCGCCAAGGCCTGCTCGTACAGCATCTGCGCAGCCGCCGAATCCCCCTGTTCTCGCGCAATATCTCCCTGGGAGTTCAGCGACCAGCCGATGCCGGTCCGATCACCCAGTCCTCCGAAGATCGCCAGACACTCCGCGTGCAGGGAGCGCGCGCGGACAAAATCGCCCTGCAATTTGGCGACGCTGGCCAGGTTGCTTAGAGCGCGAGCTACCGCCTTCTGGTCGCGGCCTAATGTCTCGAAACAGCAGGAGACTTTCTTCGAAAAGAGCTTGCGCAGCCGCGAGGTCGCATCGGTTCCGGGCGTTGACCCCCAGCGCGTTCAGAGAGACGGCGGCGCCCTGCTTGTCGTCCAACCGGCGCACGATATCCAGGCTTTCACTGAGCAGCGCATCGGAGGCGGCATAGTCCACCTGCTCGCTTGCCAATACGCCCGCGGCAAACGCCGCTCGCGCTCGCGCCTTGGTGGGAGCAGCCGAAGCGCCGGCAGCTTCAGCAGCTTGTCCAGCCGGTCCCGGCCTTCCGACAGAGATTCGCGCGCCTCCCAGAAGCGAAACAGAGCGGCGCCCAGACGCAGCCCCCACGCCGCATCCCCGGTCTCGGTCAGCCACTCCAGCGCCGCTCGAAAATTGTCATATTCGCACGAGAAGCGGTCCAGCCATTCCGGTCCTGCCGCGACGTTCTGTTCGGTGGCATCTTCCTCCGCCAGCACCAGACAATAGGCCGCATGGGCGCGCTTGGTCGAGGGCCTGTTCGCCGCTGGCCTCCAGTTTTTCCAGGGCGTACTCGCGAATCGTCTCCAGCATCACGAACCGCGATTCGCCATTGGATAGCTCCACCTGCTGCAGCAGGCTCTTGTCCACCATGGATGCCGTGCCATCCAGCAGATCCACATCGAGATCGCCTGGGGCGTCGCATACCGCTTCCACGCCCTCCAGATTGCATCCGCCCACGAACACCGACAATCGTCGAAACAATTTCTGCTCCCCGGCGCTCAGCAGATCATAGCTCCAGTCCATGGTGGCGCGCAGTGTCTGCTGCCGCTGCGGAAGGTCGCGCGATCCGCCCGTGAGCAACTGCAACCGGCTGGTGAGCCGCGTGAGCAGGGAAGCGGGCGAAAGAACCTTCACCCGGGCGGCCGCCAGCTCGATCGCCAGAGGCAGCCCGTCCAAACGCGCGCAGATTTCGGCGACGGCGCGAGCATTCTCCCGATTCAGCTCAAAATCCGGCCGGGCAGCCGCGGCGCGTTGTACGAACAGCGCGACCGCGGAATAATGCGACAGCACCTGCAGCGAAGGCATGGACCGCGCGTCCGGCAAAGCCAGAGGCGGCACCGGAAATTCGTGTTCTCCGTACAAATGCAGCGCCGCCCGGCTGGTGACCAGGATTTTGAGATGCGGGGCCAGGGCCAGTAGCTCCGCCACGATAGGCGCGGCCTGAATCAAGTGCTCGAAATTGTCCAGCAGGAGCAGCATCGGGGCGCGCAAGGAATCCTGAAAATTCTTCTTCAGTATCTCGATCGGCGATTGGCTGCCCGCCTCCCGGATACCCAACGTCTGAACGATCACCGAAGCGATCAGGCCTGGATCGTTCACCGGTGAGAGCGGGACGAAATGAGCGCCGCCTGGAAACTGCTCAGCCAGGCCGCTCACCACCTCCACCGCCAGGCGCGTTTTGCCGATGCCGCCTGGACCCGTCACCGGTGACCAGGCGCACGTCCGTCTCGCAACAGCAGTTGCTTTGCACGCGGCGACTTCCTTTTCTCGCCCCACAAACGGGGTACGTTGCGCCGGCATATTGGCCGGGCGAGTTTCCACTTGTTGGACCGGCTTTTCGCGAAAAGCGGTCGCGGATGGCTGCGATTTCGCGCGCCAGATCTCGCGTAGAGACGTAGCGCTTATCGGGCTCTTTTGCCAGACACCGCTCGATGGCCCAGCAGAGCGGAGCGGGGACGTCGGGGTTGAGCGCTCCGATGGGTTCGGCTTGCTCCCGCAGGATCGCGACCATGGTCTCGACGGCCGTTTCTCTTTTAAAGGGATGCTTTCCCGTCAGCATTTCGTACAACACCAAGCCAAACGAGAACTGGTCCGACCGGAAGTCCGGCTGGCCCGTGCTCGCCTGCTCCGGCGACATATACTGCAGTGTTCCCAGAACCACGCCGGGCTGCGGTCTGCCACGCGGTCAGGTTGCGGGTTGCCGACAATTCCGTGGTGGGCGGCGCGAACTTGGCTAGGCCGAAGTCCAGGATTTTGACGAATCCGTCGGCGGTGACCATCAGGTTCCCGGGCTTCAGGTCCCGGTGCGCGATGCCCGCTTCATGCGCCTTGGCCAGCCCCTCGGCAACCTGCGACGCGATTTCAATGGCTTTTCGGATCGGCAGCAAGCGCCTCCAGACAACAGCTCGCGCACGGTCTGGCCCTCGATCAGCTCCATCGCGATATAGCGAGTGGAACCGTCCTGACCAAGTTCGTAGATGGTGACGATGTTGGGATGGTTGAGCGCGGACGCTAGTCGCGCTTCTTGCTCGAAGCGGCGCAGCCGTTCGCTGTCCGCCGAGAATGCTCGGGGCAAAATCTTGATCGCAACACTGCGTTCCAGCCGCGTGTCGCGCGCTCGATATACCTCGCCCATTCCGCCGGCGGCCAGCGGGCCGATAATGTCGTACGATCCGAGCTTGGCGCCGGGAGCCAGTGCGTCGCCGCCTCCCTCGCGGGCGACGGACTCCGCGGCCACTTCGATGGCAGGCCGATCCAGAAATTGTCCCGCCTCCGGGTCTGCCGCGAGCAGCGATCGGACTTCGCGCTCCAGCGACTCGTCGCCCGCACAGGCGCTCCGCACAAACGCGTCTCGTTCTTCCGGCGTCCGGTCCTGCGCCGACTGCAGTACTTCGTCAACCTGCTTCCATCGATCGGGGTGCATTACGTTTGGAGTGCACCGCTCGTCTCGCCCGTCAATTCGCGATAGGGCCACGCCCTGGCGGCCTTCCACTCGCGCTTCACGGTGACCGGCGACACTTTCAGCACCTCGGCCGTTTCTTCCGCGCTGAGGCCGCCGAAGAAGCGCATTTCCACCACCTGCACTTTGCGCGGATCGATGCGGAGCACGCTGATGTCGCTCGCGGCCGGCTCCCCCGATTGTGCGGCGCGTTCCATGGCTTATGGCGAATTATACCGCGCCCGGTTTCTTAAGACCCGCGTGATCCTTCCGCTGCGCATTCTGCGCCTATCTAGTACGGAGGAACAGATGACACAGAAAACCTTAAGACCCATCCTGATCGCCGCTACCCTGACACTGGCCGCTAGCGCTGCTTTTGGCCAGGACACGAAACCATCGCCACCATCCCTTTCGCCTTCCGGGCGGTTGGAAACGACCTTCCCGCAGGCTCCTACAAGGTCGTGCCGACCGCCGGATCCCCAGCTTTGCGTTTGCAGAACAGGGACACCGGCAAGAGCGTATTTATCCACGCTAAAGCGCCCATTTCGGCATCCAAGGTTCAGCGGCCCAGGCTCATTTTCCAATGTGCGGGCGAGGAAGGTTGCGCGCTGGCGACGTTTTGGTCGGGCTCGGCGATTCCGGACTGAAGTTCGCCACCCCGAAGCTGACGGCCAATCAGAGGGAACGCCGCGAGACCGTTTATCTGGACCGCTTCAAGGCGAAGTAAGCCGTGTTGCCGGGATCGCCCGCGTGCCATACTGAATCACATATGGGCCGGGCGATCTTCGCATTCTTTGTTGTGTCCACGTGCTTCGCCGCCGATTCGGGCGCGGGGATTCATGGACCGTTCCGTCTGGTTGGAAAGCCGAAGCCGAGCGGCCGATGCGTTTGGGGACCTACACCGTCACGCCAGCGAGGCGAGTGCGCTGTCTACTTCTTCGGCTCCGGGCAGGGCGGAAGCGTGGACGCGAACGTGGACCGCTGGGTTGGGCAGTTCGTGCAGGCCAATGGGAGGTCTTCGAAATCGGCCGCCAAGATCGCAAAGGAAGCCATTCACGGCTGGCCGGTGACGACGGTGGATGTATCGGGCGCCTACACGGGAATGGGCGGGGCGTCCATGTCTGATTACCGGATGCTGGCCGCCATCGTCGAAGGGCCGCAAGGCTCGGTGTTCTTCAAGTTTACAGGCCCGGCCAAAACCATAGCTGCCAATCAGGCGAACTTCGACAAGATGCTTGCGTCACTTCAATAAGATCCTTGCATCCCTCGGCCCGGTGAGATAATCAAAACAAAGCAGTATGTTTCGAGCCGTCCGGGAACAGATCGAGACTGTCTTTCGCGGCGATCCAGCCGCCAAGAGCGCGGTGGAGATCTTTTTCTGTTATCCCGGTTTTCATGCGATTCTCCTGCATCGTGTGGCGCACAAACTGTATACGTCGGGTTTTCAGTTACTGGCGCGGATCGTCTCGCAATTTAACCGGATGATGACGGGTATCGAGATTCATCCCGGCGCGCGCATCGGCAGGCGCTGCTTCATCGATCACGGCATGGGCGTGGTGATTGGCGAGACCACAGAAATCGGCGACGACGTGCTGTTGTACCAGGGCGTGACGCTGGGCGGAACTGGCAAGGAGAGAGGCAAGCGGCACCCGACCATTGGGAACAACGTGGTGATTGGCACAGGCGCCAAGATCCTGGGAAACATTATCATCGGCGATCACACCAAAATCGGCGCAGGTTCGGTGGTGATCCGTTCCGTGCCGGATCATTCCACCGTGGTTGGCGTGCCGGGGCGCGTAGTGCGATCAGGGGCCGACATCGGCGATCTGGAGCACGGCACTCTTCCCGATCCCGAGGGTCAATTGATCGACGATCTAGCCAAGCGCATCGATCAATTGGAAGCGCAGCTCAAGTTGTTGGCCGAAGAGCGGCTCGCTGAACGACGATGATCCGGCTCGCTCTCTTGTTTGCCGCAGTGGCGCTGTCCGCCGCCCCAATGAAATACACATATTGGGTGGAGCCGTGCACCGATCCGGCCTCGATGTGCCAGCCCGACGATCCGCAATTGGCAGCCTGGGCATTCGAGGCGTGGCAAAAAGCGTCGGGCGGGGAACTGGAATTCACGCGCGTGAAGGATCGCGACCGTGCGCGCATTCGATTGTATTGGGCATCGTCAGAGAAAGGCATGTACGGCGAGACGCGACCCATGGCTTTCGAAGGACACCTCGGCGCGGAGGTTTTCGTACGGCCCTCGCCGCTGCCGGTGAATGGCGATCGATTATTGCGCGACGCCATTGTGTATTTGACCTGCCTGCACGAATCGGGACACGCGCTGGGGCTGTCGCACACCGCGGTGTTCGAGGACATCATGTACAGCTTCCAGTATGGCGGCGATTTCAACGAGTACTTTGGGCGCTATCGGCGGAAGCTGGAAACACGCGCTGACATCGCGAAGAACTCCGGGATGTCGGCGGCGGACCGGGCGCGGCTGATCGAGATTCTGAAAAACTGAGCGTGCGCTAGTGCCCGCTGGGCGCAGCCTCGGTCTCGGCCTTCAACGGGAAATGCGCGCCTTGCGGTATCGGCGCCAGCATATTTTCCTTGCGGTAAATCAGGGTGGAAACGTTGTAACTGGCAATTTCGAAACCGTGACCGTGCGTGATGGCGTCGGTGGGACAAGCCTCCACGCAGTATCCGCAGAAGATGCAGCGCGAATAATCGATGTTGTAGACGTGCGCGTAACGCTCGCCGCCGCTGATGCGCAGCTGGTCGGTATTTTCGGCGGCTTCGATGTAGATGCAATCGGCCGGGCAGGCCGCCGCGCACAGGAAACAGGCTACGCACTTCTCTAGTCCATTTTCGTCGCGCTGCAGAACGTGCGCGCCGCGATAGCGCTCCTGAAACGTGGGAGGCACGTCGGGATAATCTTCGGTGATGGTGGGATTCAGCATCTCGCCGAAGGTGACGGACATGCCCTTGGCAATGGCTGCGGCAGATTCGAACGCTTCAGAGATTTTGTTGGCCATTTGGAATTTTTATTATCGCACCGACTCCCTCACGGTCGCGGCTCGGTAGGATGAGTCCCGAACTGGGACTTAGTTTTTGGAGCCTCAACCGGCCTTCCATTCGGGCACGTGATCGTCAGGGCCGAACGGCGCGACGCCGGCGCGTGTGCCGATCTCTTCGAAATCGCGCTTGGAAAATCCAGCGAACGCGCGGCTGACAATGCCATCGGGCTCGATCAAGAATAGCGACGGAACGGACGTAATGCAGTACGCGTTGCTGGCCGGATATTCCTGCTCCGATAGATCCAGCAGCGTGGGAAACGTGAGCTGAAAGCGGTTTGCAAAGCCGCGCGTGGACGAAGCGTCGTCTTGCGAGATGCCGATCACCTGGATCGCACGGTTCGCCGCGAGCCGTTCCAAATAGGGCGCCGTGAGCTGGCAAACCGGGCAGCTGATTTTGAAAAAGGCCAGGAGCGCGGGCCCGCGCGCGAGAATTTCGTCAAGAGTGATTGTCGAACCGTCCGGGGCCGTGAGCCGGAACGCCGGCGCTTTGGCGCCCGCAGCAACCTGCGCTTTGGTGCGACGCCCAAACATACGTAGGCTAGGCGCTTTCCTTGTTCTGTTGAACGAAACTCAAAATGTCGAAGTGCTTGATCTCGCGATCGGGAAAGAAGGCGTTGATGGCTTCCTGCTCTTCATTGAAGATCTGAAACACGGTAGACAACTTGGTGAGCAGCACCAGCTCCAGGTTGCGGCGATTGAGTTGGCACAACTTGAGCGATCCGCCGGCTTTTTGCACCGACATGAAACAGATCACCATGGTGCCGAGGCCGGTACTATCGATGTACTCGACTTGCTTCAGATTCAGGATCTGCTGCAGGCTTCCCGCGGCCAACTGTTCGTTGACCTTCTCGCGCAAATCCGATGCGCCGCCGACGGTGAGCTTCCCGTTGAGGTCGAGGATCTTGATGCCTTCTTTTTCGCGCGCTTGAATCTCAATTTGTGCCATGAGGGTGTTCCTCTAGTGTACCCGCTCGGGGACGGGCGGGGCCGGAGTCTCAGGAGCGGCATTGTTTGGTGGGGTTGCGGTCCAGCGGCCCATGGGAAGCATAACGGTGAAACGCGTGCCTTCCTTTAGCGTGCTTTCTACCGTGACTGCTCCGCCGTGCGCTTTTGCGATCCAAGCCACAAAGCTGAGACCGAGACCCAGGCCCTTCTCGGGATCGGCCGACGGGACGCGATAGAAGCGATCGAAGATATGCGGTAAGTGGCTGGGCGAAATGCCGACGCCGGTGTCCTCAACGATCAGCTTCACGTGATCGAATCGCGGAATCAGGCTGACTTTCACCTGGCCTCCGGCGGGCGTGTACTTGATTGCGTTGCCCAGCAGGTTCGAGAACAGCCGCTCGATCTGGATACGGTCGGCATTGAGGGTGCAGCCATCGGGCAGCTCGGCCGTGAGGCGCACGCCTTCCGCTTCGGCTGGAATCTGATGCTGGTCGACCAAGTCGCGCACCAGATCGCTCAAATCCATTTCGTTTTTCTGCAGCACCAGCTGGCCGGACTCGGCCTGCGAGAGCATGAGCAGCGCGCGAACGATATTCGAAAGCCGCTCGACGCCTTCCAGCGCGTCGGCCATCGCGTCGCGATATTGCTCGACGGTTTGCGCGGTGAACAGAGCAACTTCCAGCTGGCCGCGGACCACGGTGAGCGGTGTGCGCAACTCATGCGAAACGTCGGTGGAGAACTGGCGAATCTGCTCGAAGGAATGGTTCAGCCGCGTCATCATGTGGTTGAACGCTTCGATCAGGCGATCCAGCTCATCGCCGGTGTTGCGCGATTCGATCTGCACGTCCAGATTGGAATGCGTGATGCGCTGCGCGGCGTCGGCTACGGAATTCACCGGGTCGAGCGCGCGGCCCGCCAGGAACCATCCCAGAACGCCGCTGAGCACGATGACGAGCGGAACCCAGGCGAAATAGTTCCAGGTGAAATTGCTGATCACTTTGTCGTTGTAGTCGAGAGCGCGGCCGATGGCCAGGTAATATTTGTGGCCGTCGTGATCGACCCACAAGCCGGAGCGGATCATGTAAGGAACGCCGCTGGAATCCTTGCGCACGCGGATAGCGGGCTTGGCGGATTGCAGGATGGCGCGAATTTCGGCCGGCGGATCGATGCCGAGCGAATCGTAGATTTCGGAGTGCTGCAGCGGGTGGCCTTCGGTATCGGCCAGCATGTAGACGCGCTGCACGCGGCGGACGGTGAAGCTTTCGTCGGGATCCTTTTCGTCGAAAACCCAATCGGGTCCCTCGGGGCCGGTGCGGAGATAACCCTTGGCCGCGCCCCATTCTTCATCGAGCACGCTTTCCATCTGGTTCTGAAACGTGGCGCTCAGGATTTGCCGGAACAGCATGCCGAGCAATACCAGCAGGATGGTGAAGAAAATGACGTAGCTCAAGGCGAGGCGGAAGCGGAGCCCGCGCGTCCAGCCAAGACCCCAGCCGAAAGCTTTGCCTGAAGTGATCATGACCTGATCAATTTGCCTGTTCCACGGGGATATCGGCAGTTTTCTCAGGCGTGTCCAGCATGTAGCCGATACCGCGCACGGTGTGGATCATCTTGACCGGGAACTTGTCGTCGATTTTGCTGCGCAGGTGGCGGATGTAAACGTCGACGATGTTGGTGAGGCCGTCGTAGTCCATGTCCCAAACGTGTTCGACGATCATGGTGCGGCTGAGCGGGCGGCCGCGGTTGCGCATGAGGTATTCGAGGATGCTGAATTCCTTGGGCGCGAGCTCGATGTTTTCGTTGGAGCGCGTGACTTTGCGGCGGATGCAATCGAGCAACAGGTCGCCCACTTGCAAGCGTTCGGGCATGGGCTGGCCGCGGCGGAGACGCGCTCGCACGCGAGCCAACAGTTCGACGAACGCGAAGGGCTTGACGAGATAATCGTCGGCGCCGAGTTCGAGACCCTTGACACGATCGTCGACGGCGTCGCGCGCGCTCAGAATGAGGACCGGCGGGCTGGTCTTGCGGTTGCGAATTTTCTGCAGCACCGTGAGGCCGTCCATGTCGGGCAGCATGAGGTCGAGAATGATGAGGTCGTACTCGGCGCCGTGCACCAGCTCGACCGCAGTGGCGCCGTTGCCGGCCACGTCGACCGCGTAACCGGCGCTTTCCAAGCCGCGGGACAGGAAGTCTTGAATGCGTTTTTCGTCTTCGACGACGAGGATTCTCATAAGTTTGGGCAGGCCGCGGGGCCCGGGATCGCGCGGGTCCATCGGCTGCGGTGCTCTATACCTTATTAAAGCACTGCGTGGTTGGAGGGGTGTGGGGAGCGTGTGTGCGCGGCGGCGCTTTTTTTCAAATTTAAAAAACGAAGCCAAGCAACGGCGTAGATGGCGCGTCCAGGCACTCGATTCGAGCGTAACAGGCGGAGAAAGCGTGGGACGAAGGGGAGCCGGCAAGTTGTTGGATTCGGGCGGAAAAAGAGCTAGGTCGGCGGCGTGATCGAGCTAGCGGTAAATCCCGAGAGAGGTCGATCCCAAAATGGCCGTGCGGGCACCGCGGCCGGTCTTATCAACAGGGAAAATCCGCGAGATACCAGTGTTGCGTCAGCGCAAAGTGGCCGGGAAACCGCTGGCCGTGATATCCGCAGGCAAGCTACTGAGGGTTAGCACTAGCAGGAGCCAATCACAACGCTTCAGCGCGGTGCCGATTTCGTCGTGCATTGGAATAAGGCGGTCTCGAAGATGTTTCGCACCCCGTGCGCGGCTTTTAGTTCATCCGGCCAGTTTGCGCCAGGGAGGATCTTTTGAAGATGGTGGAACAGGGTTCGTTGTCTGCGCGAGTTTGGAGCGAGCGGGCTGCCAGATCCGCTCGTCTAGATTTATTTGCTAGCCTCATGAAATATGGGGTCACGCACTTCGGGCTTTGTTCCGCGCATGCTCGCGATGGCGCTGCTCGCGTCGATCGGGATTCCCTCCGCGCCCGCGGCGACGACCACGGAGCAGCTACAAGCGCTCGCAAAATCGATCACGTTCGGCTGGGCCAAATCGCATCCGCTGGTTGCGACATCGCTCGGTTTGAGCGACGAAGACGGGCAGCTCGACACGCCATCTGAAGCCGGGAATGCTCGCGACCTGGCGACGATCCGTCGCTGGGAGAACGAGCTTGCGGCCATCCCGCTGGTTGGCGCATCGCTTACTGATGTGGACGACGCCAAACTGCTCCGAGCACAGTTGGTCGGCTTTGAGCGGCAGTACACGGTGTACAAGACTTATGAAAAGGATCCATCGGGGCCGTCGATGGCGATCATGAGCGCGATCTTCACGCAGTTTCTTCACCTGCCGATCGCCGGCACCGAGGGTGCCACCAAGGCCGACGTAGACGTCGCGTGGGAGAAGATCATTCAACGGATGGCTGGCGCCCCTGCGTACATCGCGGCAGGCAACGCGCTGGTGACGCGGCCAGGCCACTTGTATGGCGTTACTGGCGCCGAGCAACTGGCTGGAGCCCCGAGTTTCTTTGGTGAAGCGCTGACGGACGCAGCGAAGGCTCAACTATCAGCGGACCGATTTGCTGCGCTCGTCAAGGCGCGGGACGCGACCCTGGCTGCGATGGATCAGACCAAGAAATACATCGATGGGCACGCGGCATCATGGCCCGAGAACTACGCGATTGGGCGTGCGGCGTACGACGCGATGCTGCGCGACGAACAGCTACTCCCATTCGACTCCGCCGACGTGGAGCGCATGGCTCGCGACGAGCTGGCTCACGGATGGGCCGTACAGTTCTGGGTGGAAGAGCTCGCCAAGGAGCGCGGCACGCCGATCGGCCCCGAGAGCGGCGGTGGGCTGGCCCCAGGGGGCGCGGCGCTGATCGACTATTATCGCGCGCACATCGCCGAACTGCGAGAGTTCGTTTCCGAGCGTCAGGTCATCGATCTGCCGGAGTGGCTAGGCCAAATGTCGATCATCGAGACGCCGAAGTTCCTGCAACCCGTGTCGCCGGGCGCTTCCATGAATCCGCCGCTGTTGTTCAGCAAAGCCACCACCGGATTTTATTTCATAACGCCTCCGATCTCGCTTGCGGATGCGGCCAAGAGACTGGATGCAAATCAGGACTTCGATAACGATCGGATCCTATCGACGGCGGCGCACGAGGCGATGCCGGGCCACTTTCTGCAGCTCTCAATTGCCCGGCGCCACCCGGACTTCGTGCGTAAAATCCAAAACAGTGGGGAATTCGCTGAGGGCTGGGCGTTCTACGGCGAGGAACTTTTCGTGCAGCTCGGGCTGTATCGCGACGATCTGGATGGGCGTTACTACACGGCGCAGTGGGAACGCGTGCGAGGCGCTCGGGCCATCGTCGATCCGGAGCTAGCGAGCGGCGCGTGGAGCGTGGATCAAGCGGTCCAATTTTTCGCGCACGAGACCG
This sequence comes from Bryobacterales bacterium, assembly GCA_963772905.1. Lineage (GTDB taxonomy): Bacteria > Acidobacteriota > Terriglobia > Bryobacterales > Bryobacteraceae > Palsa-89. Next base: position 152,950 of record CAVYZD010000006.1, read on the forward strand.
GCTTCTCGGTGGAGCAGTCCAAGGCGGCTATCGCTGGAATTGCCCTCGGACCGGGCTACTTCATTGCGTACACTGTCGGCCGCGCGCAGATAGAAGAGCTGCTGGCGGAGTACCGTGCGAAGGCCGGCGCGGGCGCGTCGCTTCGCGATTTCCATGACCGGCTGCTGTGCTACGGTTCCACTCCGCTCTCGATTGTGGGGCCCGAACTGCTTGCGGACCTGGCGAAGCCGCTGGCCGAGGTTCGCGCGAGCGCAGATTACTGAGGCGAAAGATGAGCTATGCGACATCAGACGCCTTGAACGCCCGCCTCGCGCCATGCCGGATGTGGAGCACTTCAACCTGTTTCTGCTTTTCCCGTGCGCGGTAAATCACACGATAAATGTGGGGCTTGTTCCCGTACAGGAGATGTCTGAGCCTTTCACTCTCCGGTGTCACGGGGCAGCGGTCCGGCTGTTCTTCCAGACTGAGAATCGCCTCCCTGAGCCCGCGATACCATTCCAGCGCGGCCTCGGAATGTTCGGCGTTAATTGCGCGATACAGCTGAGAGAGATCACGTTGGGCACGGGACGTAATCTTAACGAGGTATTCCATGCTCGGCTTCGAAATCCCGGAAAAACTCCCGGGCTGGGCGGACCTTCCCCTGCCTCACGTCCTCCAGACCCTGACGAATGCCCTCGGTTGGATCGGCGCGGGCGGCCGTATCGAGGAGGCGCTGATAAGCTTCGGCGTCCTGTACGATGGCAGCTGCTTTCCCTTTGACCGTAAGCACCACTGGCCGCTTGGTTTTCTTGATCTGTTTCATGAAATCGCCGGATCGGCGCCGAAAGGTCGTCAGAGATTGGATGTCTTTCGTGATGTCAAGCATAGCCGTTTCCCATTAGAGCACCTTTTTAGGTGCGACGACCCGCTTAAGCTGCCTTCCCGCTTGCAACTCGGCGCCCCTCTGCAACGAAACGAATGTGGTAGCGTCTTACAGGCGGAGGCGCGCATGAAGAAGTGGATCGGTATCGGTAGTCTTGTCATCGGACTCGTGGCCGCTTCGGCTTGCAACCGCCGGGACGCGGATCGCGCTCGCTCGGAGAGCCGCGAGGCGGGCCAGAAAGCGCGGCGGCAATTGGACGAAGCCAGCCAGAAGGCGCGCGAGGAGCTGAAGCGAGCCGATCAGCAGACGCGCGAGGATCTCGACAAAGCGCGCGACCAGTTGCACCAGGCGCTGAACCAATCCGAACGCGACGCGCAGAAGGCGCGGGACCGGTTGCGCGATCGGACGAAAGAAGACGATAGTCACCAGTAAATCGGGTATCGCGAAGGAATTTGATTTGAAGTAGAATCAATATTCGCGATTCACAACTGGAGGCTCGGCGTGCGAGGAGCTCGTTTTCTCTTCGTTCTTCTAAACGTATCCGTATTTGCTCAAACGGCTAGAGTTACAGCTCCAATTGACGAAAGCCGCCGGGTGATTCTCAAAGGGGACCATTCATCCGCGTACTGGCACGGCTGTCGATTTGGGTCGCGTGGAGCCTTCGCGAAGAATCGGACCGCTGGTCGTCTTGTTAAAACGCGCGCCCGAGCAACAGGCTGCGATCGAAAAATTGCTTGAGGCGCAAGGCAATTCTTCATCGCCGGATTTCCACAAATGGCTGACGCCGGAGCAATACGGGGACCGCTTCGGCTTGGGGGAAGACGACATGTCCACGATCCGATCCTGGATCGAATCGCATGGGCTAACCATCGATTATTCGGGGCGCGGCCGAAACTGGATCGGGTTCAGCGGAACCGCGCAGCAGATTGAATCGGCGCTGGGCACACAGATTCACAGGTACCGGAGTGGAACCGAGGAGCATTTCGCCAACTCGACGGACGTTTCCATTCCAGAAGCCCTCGACCCGGTGGTGGGCGCCTTTATCGGGCTGGACGATTTTCGGCCGAAGCCACAGTACACCAGCGCCAGCCCTCTTGGTCCCGCCAATTCTCTCGCACCGGGTGATCTGGCCATCATCTTTGACATTATGCCGCTCTACAACAAGGGCATTAATGGGACGGGACAGAAGATCGCGATCATGGGGGAATCGGACCTGGAGCCGGATTTCGCGAATATCCGCGCGTTCCGCAGCAAATTTAACCTTCCCGCCGCCGACCCGGAAGTAGTTCTTTACGGCTCCGATCCGGGGGTGAACGCCAGCTGGCAGGGAGAGGCGGACCTCGACCTGGAATGGAGCGGGGCAATCGCGCGAAATGCGTCGCTTATTTTCGTGAATTCGAGCAGTGTCCCGATCTCGACCATTTATGCCATCGATCAGAATCTCGCTCCGGTAATCAGCGCCAGTTACGCGGTCTGCGAACGGGAGGCTCTTTACTTAGGCGACCTCTTTCAGTCCGTAATCCAGCAGGCTAACGCGCAGGGCATTACGTATATTGCGGCCTCGGGCGACGCAGGACCCAGCACCTGCGGCAACTTTGACTTCTCGCCCGTGGCCAGTGATGGGTTGGACGTTTCGTTCCCGGCCAGCATACCCGAAGTCACCGCGGTTGGCGGAACGGAGTTCAACGAAGGATCCGGGACCTATTGGAACGCGATGAATGGGGCGAACGGAGGTTCCGCAATCTCCTACATTCCTGAAATGGCGTGGAACGACAGCTTGGCGTTTGACAGGATTGTGGCCAGCGGCGGCGGCCCCAGCATTCTATTCGCTAAGCCGGCGTGGCAGACCGGTCTGGGTGTGCCCGCCGATAACGAGAGAGACACCCCGGACGTCGCGATGCCAGCGTCCAATGGCCACGACGGATACTGGGAGTGCGAAGGCGGCGTCTGTGATGTGTACGGCGGCGGGACTTCGGCTGCCACTCCCGTTTTCGCCGGGATCGTGGCGCTGCTCAATCAATCGGCGATTTCAAAAGGCATGCAAGGCCAGCCTGGATTGGGCAACATCAATCCCGATCTCTATCGGATCGCCAATGCGACCACGAACATCTTTCACGACATCACCGTGGGCAATAACATCATCCCCTGCGCGATTGGAACACCGGATTGCACCACCGGGAGCTTTGGGTATTCCGCCGGACCCGGCTATGACATGGCGACTGGATTAGGATCAGTGGATGTCGCGAACCTGGTGAATTCGTGGAACGCCTCGGGAACACAGACGACCGTCAGCGTTAAGGCCGATAAATCGAGCATTTCGATGAGCGGCAGCGTTCAGTTGACCATCACTGTAACCGCGGCTGCCGGGAGTGCTGTTCCAGCCGGGACGCTCTACGTGAACCTCAGTAATACGGCGACGCCTGGATCCACGCTGCCAGGCGAACTGTTGCTCGGCACAGCCAGTCTCCCGCAGAGCGGACAGCCGGCCGGTACCGCAACAGTACAGATTTACGGCGGCCAACTGAACGCGGGCGCGAACAGCATTCGAGTGACCTACGATGGGAACGCTCAATTTAACGGAAGCTCGGGCACGGTCGCTGTCAACGCGAGTGTTCCGACGGCGAACTCGGCGGTGGTCCCTTCGGCCTTTCCTTACGACTACGAGATTCAGGCGCCACCGATCGGTGAGGTGCCTGGCGCCCAACCGTATCAATGGCATTTTGTGCTGAAGCTCAAGGAGGTCGCCGGTGTGGAGACCACAGTGACGGGCTTGAACATCAACGGAGTAGACCTGTCTTCGAAAATCGCCGGGGTGTTTGGGACCACCATATTGCAGCCTCACGGAACCTTGCAGGGAAGCTGGGGAGTCAACGTCACGTCGGTGCCGGCCACGATTCCCATCACTTTCAGTGGCCAGGACGCGAGCGGGTTTCAGTGGACCACGGGGCTTCAGGTGCCCCTGGTGGGCGGACCGGAGCAGTTCGTCGTGATCGGCGCGCCCGTCAACGTGGCTTCCTATCAGTACACGTACGCGCCGGGAATGATCATGAGTGTTTTCGGACACGACCTGAGCGCGCAGGCTAGTGGGCAGGCTGCATCGCTGCCGCTCCCGCTGACGCTGGCTGGGTCTACGGCGACGATCAATGGCGTGGCGGCGCCCTATTATTACGCGTCTTACGGCCAGGTGAACATACAGATTCCGTATGAGACCGCGCCGGGAGATGCAGTCCTGACGATCACTGGATGGCTCGGCCAGAGTTTCAGCTGGGCCTTCACGGTGCAGGCCGCGGCCCCGGGGATTTTCGTGAATGCGCAGAACGCTCCGGTCCCGTCGGTGACTGGAAGCCGGGGGCAGGAAGTGGTGTTGTACATCACAGGGGATGGGGTTGTCACACCGGCGCTCGCTACTGGCACATCGCCGGCCCCTGGAACACCGATCGACAAGTTGCCGAAGCCGCAGCTTCCCGTCACAGTGATGGTCGGAAATCTTCCGGCCAAAATCGCGTTCATCGGCATCACGCCCGGCATTGTAGGAGCAACGCAGGTTAACTACATCATTCCGTCGAATGCACCGCTGGGGGTCCAGCCGGTGGTGGTAATCGTGGGAGCTATGCCCAGTCCGCCGGCGTTCATAACGGTGCAGTAAAGCTCTTCGATATCAAACGGGAATATAATCGTACCCGAATCGAGGCGGCCATGTATTTACGAATCTGTGCGGTTTTAGTTTGCCTGCCGCTCGCGGCGCAATGGAAGAATCTTCCATCCAAAGGTAAATCAAATCTCTCGGCGCCGGCGCCACGAAGCGCGGATGGCCATCCGGATCTTTCGGGAATTTGGGAGCCGGACGCGAACCGGTACTTGCGCGATATCGCGGTCGACCTGAAACCGGGCGCGGTTCCCTTCCAACCCTGGGCCAAGGCGCTCTATGACCAGCGCACGGATGGATCGCATTCGCGAGAGGATCCCGACGCGAATTGTCTGCCGCAGGGCGTGCCCAAGATCGACGCCGCTCCCGCGCCGTGGAAGATCGTCCAGACGCCGGGAACCATCGTGATCGTCTATGAAGCGTTCAATCTTTGGCGGCAGGTGTTTTTGGATGGGCGCGAGCTTGAGCCGGACGTGAATCCGACGTGGATGGGTTATTCGACGGGCAAGTGGGACGGCGACACGCTGGTGGTGGATTCACGCGGGTTCAACGACAAAGCGTGGCTGGATCAGTTAGGCAAGCCGTCGACAGACGCGTTGCATGTGATCGAGCGCTTCCATCGCAAGGATTTCGGCCACATGAATCTACAGATCACCATCGACGATCCCAAGGCGTACACCAAGCCCTGGACCGTTAATCAAGAAGTGCACCTGCTGCCGGACACCGAACTGCTGGAGTTCATTTGCAACGAAAATAATCGGGACGTGGCGCATTTGCCTGGTCAGTGAGGCGCGCCGGAATAAGGCATCAGGCGCCGGAATAGTCAACTCCCGGTACAAGTCCTGGGGTGAAACACTCAAGCCTACCTACGAGCGTGCGGCCGTGACAACGGTACCCGCGCTCTATCGGCGCGTCAGGATTGGGGGCTTCTAATGGGGATGACAGGAGCCATCCAATGTTCCGGACACGGGCGTGGACAGTATTTCTAGCAGGCCTGGTACTCACGGCGAACTCGCCGGGAGCGGAGCCGGAGCGAGAGGTCACGGGCGTCTGGCAGGGCCGCGTAGAGACGCTGGTGGTGGACAATTTTCAGGACGGGACCAGCCGGCAGCGTTTCTTTCTGCACACGCCCAAGGAAACTTTGGAATTGGACGGAACGACCGGTTTGGAGACCGGCCAGACGGTGGAAGTCGCGGGCCGGGCATCCAGCAATCATTTGACGGTTTCGAAAGTGAGCGCGCCAGTTGCCGACACCGCGGCGAACACGTGCAGCGCGACGGGGCCGCAGAGCATCGCGATCATTCTGGCGTCATTTCCAAGCAAGGCGCTGCTCTCATCGGTAACCGCCAAGTTCATGAAGAGCAGTTTCTTCGGCAGCGGGCAAACGGTAAGCCAATTCTTGCAGGAATCTTCGTTCGGCGCGGTCACGGCCACCGGCGACGTGCTGGGTCCATTCGTGCTGGATGCGGATTATTTCGACCAGCCGCTGGCGGCGCGCGATGCGGCTTTGCGGGCTGCCGCTTCGTCCGCGACTCTCACGAAGTACAATCGCATTTTCGTGGTGGCGCCGCAGGGCGAGATGGGCATGGACTCGGGCGGCATGGCATTGCTCGGCTGCGGGCCGATCACATCGCCGCAAGGAACGCTGAACGCGTCGTCGATGTGGCTGGGGGCCGAGAGCATGGTGACCCAGGCCGACGTTGTCGCGACAGCTTCGCACGAGCTCGGCCATGGCTTTGGCTTGGAGCACGCGCGATTCGCCGATTATGGCAGCGATCCGGTGGGCCCGGCGGGCGAGACGGCGGCGCCGTGGGATCAGCTTCACGAATACGGCGACTCGTTCTCCAGCATGGGCCGGAATTCGGGCCAGTGGGCCGCGCCGCAGAAAGCGCTGCTGGGCTGGCTCCAAGCCGGAGCGAATATTCAGACGGTGACTGCCAACGGCCATTTTGTTTTGGCCCCCTACGAACGATCGGGCAGCGGGCAAGTGATCAAGGTGAGCCGCGGTACGGGGGCGAATGATTGGCTCTGGGTGGAATTCCGCCAGCCGCTCGGGACTTTTGATGCCACGCTTCCGACCACCGCGTTCGCCGGTGCCCTGGTGCATTATCAGGACCCGGCTCTGACCGCAACGATCGCTGGTGTTGATCCGGGGACGTATACCAATCTGGTGAATTTCCATCCGGCCACTTTCGCGAACGATCCCACACTTCACGCTGGGGAAACCTGGAAGGATCCATACGGGACTCTGACTCTCGCGGTCAGTTCCGCTTCGTCGGCCGGGTTGAGCTTGAGCGTTTCCTATGCACCGGCGCCGGTGTGCGCGAGTTCACTCGAGAATGCGCAGTCGTTTGGAGCGGCCGGAGGATCGGGGCAAGTCGCGGTCACAGCCACCGGAGCATGCTCGTGGAGCGCTGTTTCATCCGCCTCGTGGATCACGTTGGGATCCTCGGGCGACTCGGGAACCGGCAATGGAGCGTTCAGCTTCACGGTGGCGGCCAACGTCAACATGGCGCCGCGCTGGGGCAAGATCACCGCGGGCGATGCCTTCGTGATTGTCACGCAAGCGGGCGCGTCGTCGGGATGGATGACCGTCACACCGCAAGCGGCGAATGTCCCGGCAGCGGGCGGCACTGGGGAACTGGCAGTGGCAACCAGCGCGCCGGATCTCGCGTGGTCCTTCGGAACGAACGTTGCGTGGATCACCGATGTCGAGTGTTCCTGTTATCTGGACATTGGGCCCGCCACGCTCCGCTACGTCGTGGCGGTAAACACGGGGGCGCAGCGGAGTGGTGTCATCAACGTAGGCGGCCAGGTGTTTACGGTGACGCAGGCGGCCGGCACGGCAAACCTTGCCACCGTCAACTTTACCCAGCTCACGCCGGCCAATGCGCCCATCTCGCGAATGGATATGGCGATGGCTCCGTTCGGGAGTTCCGGGCAAGCGATTCTATACGGCGGCAACTGGAATACCACCCGCTTCTCCGACACCTGGCTTTGGACCGGATCGAGTTGGACCCTGCTGACCCCGGCCAACAATCCGGGCATCCTGGCCGGGCACGCGATGGCATACGACGCGGGGCGCGGGCAAATCGTGTTGTTCGGCGGGATGGCGGGCACGACAGCCGCTTATAGCAATCAGACTTGGATCTGGAATGGAACGAACTGGGTGCAAATGCATCCGGCGGTGAGTCCGCCCGCGCGCTACGGGCACGCCATGGCGTACGATGCGTCGACCAAGCAGGTGGTGCTGTTCGGCGGTTATGGCGATTTCGCCGAATCAAACGATACGTGGACTTGGAACGGTTCCAACTGGTCGCAGGTTGCTAGCGCGAAGAATCCGCCGGCGCGCTCGGGACACAGCATGGCTTATGACGCGCTGCATGGCGAAATCGTGCTGTTCGGCGGATTCTTGAGCCAGCCGACGCCGACCTGGTTTTCAGACACCTGGGTGTGGAATGGCAAAAAGTGGCAGCAGATGGCGGACGCGACGCCGCCGGAGGGGAGGGCCGGTCATGTACTCGCGTACCACACCGCTCGGCAGGCGGTGTTTATGATCGGGGGCGCGGGCGGCAAGGACGTTACGAGCAATACATACAACTACGACTTTCGCCGCGAAACCTGGATGTGGAACGGGTCCACGTGGACGCAGGAGTTCCCGGCGATCCAGCCGGGCCCGGCATATACGCTAGGGGCGGCATATGACGATACCAAGCAGGCTTTGACCGTCCAATTGGGTGATGACCTGACGTGTGTGTCGCGAGGGCCGAAGACGTTCCTGTTGAAGTGAGTGACCCGGTTCCACACGAAACCGGGTTCTCACAAATCAGAAGAGACTACAGCAGCGCGGTGTCGCGCCGGGTCCAGGCTTTGCCCTTTTCCTTCGAGACGGCTTCGACGTCTTTCACGTAGGCACCGGCCTGCGTCAGGATGTGATGCAGATCGTTGCCGACGCTGATGAACGGGAAGCCCTTCTCCAGGAACTCGCCAACGCGCGAAGTTCCAAACAGGAACAGGCCGAGGATAATGTTGTTCTTCTTGGCCGCGGCGCGCAGCTTGTCGGTGGCGGCTTTCAGCTCGTCGGAGAAGTACATGTCGGGGAACTTGTATTTTTCGAACAGTCCCATGGACATGCAGAGATCGTTTTGGCCAAGGAAGAGCATGTCGACGCCTTTCACGGCTGCAATCTCATCGATGTTCTTGATGCAATCGGCGGTTTCCACTTGCAGTGCCAGAATGACGTTGTCGTTGGCGGCGCCGGCGTAACCGAGCAGACCCAATTTGTTCATGCTGCGCTGCGGGAAATAGACCGATCGCGTACCGGCCGTCGGATAGCGCGCGCAACTCACGGCCTGGACGGCTTCTTCAGCGGTATTAATGTAGGGAACCAGGACGCCGTCGGCGCCCATATCGAGAGATTGCTGGATGCCGCCACGATCGTGGTAGCCGGCCACGCGCACCATGGACTTCGCGCCGCCGTTGGAAATTCCCGCCAACATGCCGGACAGTTCCAAATTGCCCATTGGCCCGTGCTGCGTGTCAACCAGCAGCCAATCGTATCCGGTATGGGCCAGCTGTTCGGCGACGGTTGGGCTGGCTGAATTCAGGAACAGGCCGAGTTTGGTCTGTCCTGCGCGCAGTTGCTTCTTAAACTCAGCTCCACTGAGTACTTCGCTCATTCTTTGATGTCTCCTGGATTCCGGGCAGGCTTAGAACCAGCCGGAAGTGCATTATTTCCCGATCGCCGTTTCAGGGGCGTCGGTCTTCAAAAAGTATACACTGTGCAGTAGCGGTGGTCCGGCGCCGATATGTGCCCGCATGAGCATGTGGCGGCCAGAGCGGGCCACGGTTTCAACAGTGCCGCCACCTTGAAGGATCTTTCTTTGCAATTTGCTCCTTCGGCCCACAATCGAGTAAAAGACAAAATCTTTTCCAGGGACGGCAAAGTCCTTGTACGGGACCACCGGAACGCCAAGTTTAGAAAACTCGCGAAGGGGAGAGCCATGGGCCCTTGCACCCAGTTCGCTTAGAAACAGAAGGCGCGGCTTCAGATTTTCGGGCGCATAATACCAGAGTTTCATAAAGAACATTAGATCTTCCACCACCACGGGGCCGTTTTGAAGCTGCCGCTGCAATCCGTACGTCCGCCGCAGCGGATTGTTAAAACGCGGAGGGTGCGTCATGGTATATAGAAACGGCGCAAGGGCCGAGAGGACGCAGATGAGTCCGATGGAGGAGCGCTTGCCGGCGAAGTGCGCTGCTATAAACGATCCTAAGAGCGCATATCCAGCGACGGCGGGCGCGGCGTACCGGGGCCAGAAGGCGTGGGGCGGCACGGCCAGAGCGATCGCGACCACGGCCAGGGGGATCAGAAGCAGCACCATTGCCGCCACCCATTCGCAGCCTGGGATGGCATCGGAGCGCCTGCCTTCAGGTGCTTCCTTGCGGCCGCCACAAACCAACCAGATGACGAGCAGCAGCGCGGCGGGAACTACAAATGCGGAACAATGCCGGAACGCGACCGTGTAGAAATTGAGGAATGCATCGGGATGCACTCTTTTTTGCCCGTTCGCGTGCCAACTCGCCAGTCCAGGCCAGATCGACATTAGGGAGGCAACCAAGGCCAGGCCGCCCGCCGTCAAGGCGCCCCAAACAGGCCAGTCGACGCGCCGCAGCCGAATTCCGCGATACGCCTCCGCGCCGGCCAGCGGGAGACAAATCAATACCGCCCAATATTGGTAGGAGATAGCAGCCGCAATCCCCAAGCCCAGTCCGATGAGCGACCAAGGGCGCAGAACGTCATCCGCTGCAGCCTGCCATGCAACCAGGGCGATGCCGCAGTAGGCGAGCATGAACGCGTAGCTGCGGGCCTCGTAGGAATAGGTTTGAAAGACGCTGGCGTATGGGAGAAGAAGGGCCATCGACGCGAAAAAGATGCTGACTCGCCGGCGTGCGAAGAGGTAGAGGCAGATACAGAACACCCAAAAGGCGATCATGACAGGGATTCGAAATGCCATTTCTCCGCTGCCGGCTAGCTTGTTCCAAAGATAGAAGGTGAGATGGTTGGCGGGAGGGGACCAGTCGAGGTCGCCCAAAGCGCGCATCGCCGCTGAAAGGCTGGGCTGGCGTGCTTCCAACAGTGTCAGAATCTCGTCGTACCAAAAGGGTTTTCCATGCGCCTGGAGCATCGTCCCGGCGAAATACACCAGGCTCCAGACAGCCAGCATCCAAATTTGGCGCTGTTCTAGAAAGCGCTCGAGCGCTGCCGCCCGAGACTCTAGCCGCCAACCGGATTTCGGAGCGGAGACCGTCATTTGATATGCGCTCGCAGCAGGCCGCCGGCTCGATCGCTCGCGTCGAGCCACTCCACACTACCGCCATCCTCCAGGATCTTGCTTGTCATCCAGCTCCAACCCACGAAATAAATCATGAACTGCTTCCCTGAAGTCGCGAACTCGCGATAGGGGTGGAACGGAACTCCGATGTCACGGAGGGAGTCGCCGGCGACGTCATCCATATGCCGGAACTTGACGGCCGCTTTCTCATCATCCAGACAGAGAATGCGCGGCTTGACGTTATCAGGGGCGTAATACCATACCTCCAGGAACGCGATGTAGTTACTGATAACTACCGGCTGGTCGCTAGTTTCGAGTTCTTTGCGCAGCAGGCGCGCGCGAGTATACGGATCCCTCAAGTGCTGCCACCGGATCTGGGTGAAATGGAACAGGAAAGGCGCCAAGGCTGCGATGGCGCATGCGATTCCGATGGCCGCCCTCTGGCGCGCCCAACGAGCCGCCGCAAAGGTGGCCAAAAGTGCAAACCCGGCGGTGGATAGGGCGAGATAGCGATCGACGTAGATGTGCGGCGGAATGAGCAGCGCACCGGTGATGGCTAGCATGGGCACCGCCAGAAACAAGGCAGCCGCGAGCCATTCGTAGTCGCGAAATGTGGACTGCCGGAGGCCCGCTGGTGCCTCTTCGCGGCCTCCCAGAAGCAGCCATGCTCCGGCGAGGAGCGCGATCGGTATAAGAAATCCGATCACCGGCCAGAAATTCCAATAAAACGCGTAGTAATCCCGGGGGCGCGCCCAGGACCAGGGATGCTGGTTGGTCTGGGCCACTCGCAGAATCACAAACAGCGAGATCAAAAGCGGTACCCCGCCGGCCGCGAATGCGATCCAAACCGGCCAGTCGATTTGGCGCTGGCGATAGTTCCGCAATGCTTCCCCTCCAGCCAGGGGCAGGTAGATGAAAACCGCCCAATAATGGTTGAGCAGCGCGCACGCGATGCCGGCCGAAAGCGCCATTAGGGCCAGGGGCCGGTGCATTCCGTCGGCCGCGGTTTGCCACGCCAGCAGTGCGATCCCGCAGAAACCGAGGACCAGCGCGTAGCTTCTGGCTTCAAACGAGTAGGCCGAGAAGAGGGATGCGAATGGCAGCAGCAGCGCCATGAATGCGAAGAATATGCTGGCTCTTCGCGCGACAAATGCGAAAAGGCAGAGGCAAAACAACCAGAAGCCGATCATGGGGCCAAGCCGAAACGCGACTTCGCCATGCCCTACTAACTTATCGGTGACGTAAAACACCACATGGCTGAGCGCAGGCATCCAGTCGGCCTTGCCGCCGGCGTGCAACGCAGCTAATAAGCTGGGCTGGCGTGCCTCGAGAAGAGTAAGGATTTCGTCATACCAGAACGGTTTTCCGCGCGCGCGGAGCATCGTCATGACGAAGTACAGAATCGTCAGGATCGCTAGGATTGGGAGCTTGAATCGATAGAGAAATCGCTCGCAGGCAGCGGCGCGCTGTTCCAAGTTGAATCCTTACAAAAGAACTGGCGACAGCGTTGGAATCGAGACAAAATTTCGAGGAATTCCGATAATCGCCTGATGTCAATTCTACTTGGACACGAGCGTCAGGTCAAATCGCTCTAAACATATAAAAAGTAATGACTTGTAGCGCGGCGTCCGAAGTTTGGCTCCACGCGGGCCCTAAGTAAGATCCAACTGGCAGCCGATAGATTATCGATGGCGTCGCCGTTCGAAGTGGGTGTGCTGTGCCTGGCAATTTTCGCGATTGCCGCGGCTTGGCTCCAGACCTGGAGGTTAAAGGAACGGCAAAGGGATCAGGAAAAACTGGAGCGCTCCTCGCGGGTGATCGAGGAAGAGCGGCATGTTTTGGAGCTGATCGCCAAAGGCGCGTCTCTGAAGGAAGTCCTGAACGCGCTGACGGGGGCGATCGAGCGCATGGCCACCGGCTGCTATTGCACAGTGCTGCTGCTCGACGAAGAGGGCAGGCGGCTTTGGGAGGGCTCGGGCGGAAGTCTTCCGGCGGCTTACATGCAAGGCGTAAACGGACTGGAAATTGGGCCCGACGTGGGGGCATGCGGGTCGGCCGCGTTTCGGAACCAAACCACCGTCATCGAAGACATCGCCAACGATCCCCGCTTTGGCGCCGCCACGGGATTCGTCTTGAGCTTTGGCTTGCGAGCCTGCTGGAGCGTGCCCATCCGCGATTCCAACCACAAGGTGCTCGGCACGTTCGCGATGTATCACAGGCAACCCGCCAGTCCGCGGGATCGCGACCTGCGGGTGGTGGAGGCGGGGGCCCATCTAGCTGGAAACGCGATCGAGAGATTGCGCTCCGAAGAGAAGCTGCGCGAAAATGCCGCACGCATCGCCATGGCGGAAAAGGCCGCGGCGTTTGGGATTTGGCAGATCGATGTTCCCTCCGAGGTGGTGTCGTTTTCCGAAGGATTCGCGGCGCTCACCGGCCTGACCGGAAGGCCATTGCACATGACCCTGGACCAATGGCGGGAGATGATTCATCGCGACGATCGTGTTGCGCTGGATAACGCCGCTCACGAGGGGATGGCGAAGACCGGATCGTTTAGCGGCGAATTCCGTGTCGTGATTCCAGGCGGATCGGTTCGCTGGATGCGCAGCCAGGCGCGCGTGGAGCAGGAAGAGGGGCAGCCCAAACTCATCAGCGGCGCGATGATCGACATCACGCAAGAGAAGGAAATGCTCTTACGGCTGGAGCAGGCCCGCGCGGCGGCTGACGGCGCCAATCGCGCCAAATCCGAGTTCCTGGCCAACATGAGCCACGAGATTCGCACGCCCATGAATGGCATCATCGGCATGACGGAACTGGCGCTTGAGACCGAGCTCGACTTCACGCAGCGCGAATATCTGGACGCGGTGAAGTATTCCGCCGACGCACTCCTCAGCGTGATCAATGAGATTCTGGACTTCTCCAAGATCGAGGTCGGCCGGCTGACCCTGGATCCGATCGAATTCAACTTGCGGGATCATCTGGGGCACGCCATCAAGTCGCTCGCCGTGGGAGCGCACCAGAAGGATTTGGAATTGGCCTGCTTCGTTCCGCCCGAACTTCCTGAGTTTGTGATCGGCGATCCGGTGCGTCTGCGCCAGGTGGTGCTGAACCTGGCCGGCAATGCCATCAAGTTCACCGACCAGGGCGAGGTAGTCCTGCGTGTGGAGGCGGAGCCGGGAGATGCAGACAGTCTGAATCTGCACTTCAGCGTAACGGATACCGGCATTGGCATCCCACGCGAGAAGCAGAAGCTCATCTTCGAGCCGTTTACGCAGGCCGATACATCCACCACGCGGCGATACGGCGGCACCGGGCTAGGGCTCTCCATCTCCATGCGCTTGATCGAGATGATGGGCGGCAAAATCTGGCTGGATAGCGTAGTGGGCGAAGGATCCACGTTCCACTTCACCGCGCGATTTGGGATGGCGCACGGCGCGCTGGCCCGGCCGGTGCTCACCGATCCGGCGATTCTCCACAATTTGCGCGTGCTGGTGGTGGACGACAACGCAACCAATCGCCAGATCCTCGAAAGGACCCTTAGCTTCTGGGGCGGGCGGCCGACAGCGGTGTCGAATGCTCCAGATGCGCTCGTGCTTTTGCAGGAAGCCAATGCCGCTGGCGTTCCGTTCAGCTTGATGTTGGCGGACTGTCACATGCCCGAAGTCGACGGATTCACGCTGGTGGAACGAGTGCAACACTCGCCGGAGTTGGCCGGCCTGATCACCATCATGCTGACCTCGGGGGGCCAACGTGGCGACGGTCTGCGCTGCAAGGAGCTCGGCATTGCCGCTTACTTGATCAAGCCTGTGCTGCAGGCCGATCTGCTGCAGGCGCTGCTGCAGGTTTTGTCGGCGCATGAGGGAGTCGCAAAGCCCGCCGCGGTGATCACCAGGCATACGCTGCGCGAAGGCCGCATTCCGTTACGCGTGCTGCTGGCAGAGGACAACGTCGTGAATCAGAAGCTGGCGTGCCGGCTGCTCGAAAATCATGGGGACATCGTGGTGGTGGCGGGCAACGGGGTGCAGGTGCTGGAAACCTTGGAGCGGCAGAGCTTCGACCTGATTCTGATGGACGCGCAGATGCCGCAAATGGACGGGTTCGAGGCCACCGCCGCAATCCGGCGCTTGGAGCAGGCCACCGGGGCGCACCTGCCGATCATCGCGATGACGGCTCACGCCATGGTGGGCGACCGGCAGCGCTGTCTCGAAGCCGGGATGGACGGCTATATCTCGAAGCCGGTTCACCCACACGAGATGTTCGAGACCATCGAATCCGTGCTTGCAAATGGCGACAAAGGCGCCGCCGAAGAACCCTCGCACCCCGTCCACGGTTAACGCCGGTCAGCTTAGACTGAAGAATGCCTCGCGTTCCGGTCGAGTCCCGAGCTGTGGTCAATGGCGTCGAAATCGCTCTCTGGGAGTGGGCGGGCGAGGGACCGGCGGTCTTCTTTTGTCATGCCACCAGTTTTCATGCGCGAATCTGGGATCGCGTGATCGCGCATCTTCCTGGGGAACGCCGCTGCTTTGCCTTGGATGCGCGGGGACATGGGCGCAGCGGCAAACCCGCGCCTCCCTACGTTTGGCGGAACTTCGGCCGGGACGTGGCGGCGATTGCGGAATCGTTGGGCCTGGAGGGAGCTGTCGGGGTTGGGCACTCCATGGGAGGGCACGCGGTCACGCTCGCGGCAGCGCTGAAGGCCCACCGCCTTCTCCGCGCTGGTGCTCTTCGATCCGGTGATCCGCGCCAACGATCAGTATCTCGGGTATTGGAGAAAGACGGAGTTCGTCCGCAAGCGCCGCAATCAATGGACCTCGCCGCAAGAGATGTTCGAGCGCTTTCAAAACCGCCCGCCATTCGACTCCTGGGATCGCGGCGTTCTCCTCGATTATTGCGACTACGGCCTCGAGCCGGCCGGCAACGGCTACGTGCTCGCGTGTCCGCCCGCCATCGAAGCTTCCATCTACGAAAACAGCTCCGTGCCGGAATCGAATATTTATCCGGAGATTGCAGCCATCACCATCCCGGTCGACGTTGTGCGCGCCGGACGATATCGCGATCCGGCGAATGTGATGGGCTCATCGCCAACGGCGCCCGGTTTAGCGGCCAGCTTCGCGCGCGGCGTCGACACGCTTCTCCCGGGGCATTCACATTTCATCCCCATGGAATCGCCGGAGCTGGCGGCGAAATTGATCGCGGACACCCTGCTCTAATGAAGAGAGTGTCCATCGAAGAACAACTAACGTATTTGAAGAAAGGCTTGGCCGATCTGATCCGGGAGGAGGATTTGCGCGAGCGCCTGGTCCAGGCCGAGAAGGCCGGGCGGCCGCTGCGCGTGAAGGCGGGCTTCGATCCTACGGCGCCCGATCTGCACTTGGGCCACACAGTGCTGCTGCGCAAGATGAAGCACTTCCAGGATCTCGGGCATCGCGTGATTTTTTTGATCGGCGATAACACCGGGTTGATCGGCGATCCTACCGGACGCAACACCACGCGTCCGCCGATGACGCGCGAAGAGATCGACAAGAACGCCGAGACGTATAAGACCCAGGTGTTCAAGATCCTCGATCGCGAGAAGACCGAAGTGCGGTTCAACAGCGAGTGGCTGGAGCCGATGAAGTTTGCCGACATCATCCGGCTTGTGCTCCAAGTACACCGTGGCGCAGATTCTGGAGCGCGACGAGTTCAGCAAGCGATTCAAGGAAGGCGTGCCGATCTCGGTGCACGAGCTGCTGTATCCGCTAGCGCAGGGTTACGATTCGGTGATGCTGGAATGCGACGTAGAGATGGGCGGCACGGATCAGCGGTTCAATCTTCTGGTCGGGCGCGAGTTGCAGCGCGATGCCGGGCAGCCGCCGCAAATCGTGGCAATGGTTCCGCTGCTCGAGGGGACCGACGGCGTGGAGAAGATGTCGAAGTCCAAGGGCAATTACATCGGCATCACCGAAGCCGCCCAAAGTGATGTTTCGCAAAGTGATGGGGATCAGCGATACGCTGATGTGGCGCTATTGGGAGCTGCTCACCGACAAGAGCCTGGCCGAGATCGCGGCGATGAAATCCGAGGAGCCGATGCAGGTGAAGATGTGTCTGGCGCGGCAAATCGTGACCGATTTTCATTCGGCTGCGGCGGCGGATCAGGCGCAAGCCGATTTTCAGCGCGAGGTGCGTGACGGGCAACAGCCGGCAGACATCGAAGTCACAGGGTTTCCCATCGACGCCGGATTGAGTCTGCCGAAGATCCTGGTGGGCACGAACCTGGCTGAGTCGCGAACTGATGCCGAGAGGAAAATCAGGGCCGGCGCGGTGGAGATCGACGGGGTGAAGTTTACCGACTTCTCGCTGCCCGCGAAGAGGGCAATGGTGGTGCGGGTCGGGAAGAAGTGGAAAAGGATCGAGCCTTAAGCATGGAGAAGCGCCACTTCGTTTGGAAGATTCGCGGCAGCGAGTTGCTGCTCGGCGAGCGCACCTTGCTGATGGGCGTGCTCAACGTGACGCCCGATTCGTTTTCCGACGGCGGCAAGTATCTGGATCCCGATCGCGCGTTCGCTCGGGCCGTCGAGCTGGAAGAGCAGGGCGCCGACATCATCGACATCGGGGCTGAATCCACCAAGCCGGGTTCCGAGCGCGTGTCGGAAGCCGAAGAACTGCGGCGGCTGGTGCCGGTGCTGAAGCGGCTGCACGGAAAGCTGACCGTGCCAATTTCGGTCGACACTTACAAATCGGCCGTGGCTGAAAAAGCGCTGGAGCACGGTGCGGCGCTGATCAATGATCCTTCCGGCCTGACGTTCGACGCGCAACTCGCGCGAGTCGCGGCCCAGTACGATGCGGGGCTCATCATCACTCATATGCGCGGCACGCCGGAAACTTGGGCCAAGCTTGCGCCCATCAAAGATGTCATGGGCACCATTCGGCGAGATCTGGACGCGTCCGCGCATCGCGCCGTGCGTGCGGGTGTGGATCGCGCGCGCATCGCCATCGATCCCGGCCTCGGGTTCGGAAAACGCAAGGAACAGAACGCGGAGATTTTGGCGCGGCTCGCCGAGTTGGCGATGCTCGAATTTCCATTGGTGGTGGGTCCGTCGCGAAAGTCGTTCCTGCCGCAACTGGAGAAGCCGTCGGAAGGCTTTCTGCAATGCGCGACCGCGGCTGCGGTGACGGCGGCGATCTTGGGAGGCGCACACCTGCTGCGCGTTCACGATGTACTCGAGATGAGGGCCGCGGCACTGGTGGCCGATCAAGTATTCAGCTTCGCTGGCACTTCGGACAGTAGTGCGTCCCCCGCTGGCCCACCACGATCCGGCGGATCGGCGTCCCACAAGTAGGGCAGGGCTCGCCCGCGCGTCCGTACACCTGGTGCTGCTGTTGAAAACTGCCGCGCTGGCCGTCGGCGTCGACGTAATCGGAGATCGACGAGCCCTTGAGCCGAATCGCGCTGGCGAGAATATCGACCATCGCGGCGTGCAGCCGGGTCGCGCGGTCTTTGCTTAAACTCGCCGCGATGGCGCGCGGATGAATGCGCGCTTCAAAGAGCGCCTCGTCGGTATAGATGTTGCCCATGCCGCGCAGGAATCGCTGATTGAGCAGCAGCGGCTTGATGCCCGATCGTCGCGTCTTCAGAAGCTTGCGGAAATCGTCGAGCGCGATCGTTAGCGCATCCGGCCCCAAAGCAGCGGCACGAGCTGGAAGCTCCGCGCTCCATTCGATGCGGCCGAAATGGCGGACATCGTCGTAGACCAGCGTGCCGCAGTCGAGTTCGAAGACAGCGCGCGCGTAGCGGCCGGGTTCGGAGTCAACCAGCAGCTTTCCGGTCATGCCCAAGTGAATCACGAGCACGCCCTGATCTAGCGTGAGTACGATGAATTTGCCGTGCCGCTCCACCGAGTGCACCAGTTGACCACGAACCCGCTTGCGCAACTCCGGGAATTTCTGGCGCACCACGTGATGCGACGAAAATTTCGCGTCGATGATGCGTCGTCCGGTGAGCTTGGGCGCGAGCGTGCGAACGACGGTCTCGACTTCAGGTAGCTCGGGCATCAGCTGCGGGCTTGGGGATCGATCAGGATGTCGTCCCCTTCGGCCTTCACCGCAAACCGATCCAGCTTCACCGTAGGATCGAAATCGTTTTCGCCGGTGCGGCAATCGTAAGCCCATTCGTGCCAGGGACAGATCACCAGGCCGTCGTGGATGTTGCCTTGCCCGATCGGTCCGCCGGCGTGCGGGCAGATGCCGTCCAGTGCGTGCAGTTCGCCGTTGAGGTTGCAGATCGCGTAGGAATTCTCGCCGAGCGTCACTTCGGTCACCGAGCCGGGCGGCAATGCGACGAGTGAACCGACTTTCACAAATGCCATATGCTCAATGATAATGCGGCAGCGGTCTGAGGGAATGAGCGGGATATAATCCATTTGAAGAAGGAGTCCGTAATGAGCCTCTGGCGTCCAGATCCGACCTTTTATCCCTCTCCGAAATTGGCCATGGCAGCGCCACCGGAGAAACTGGCTTATGTGGCGATGTTGAATGCGAATGGCAAGCAGCGGCCGGATGCGCTCGGCGTTGTGGATGTGGACCCTGGGTCGAACGCTTTCGGACGCTTGGCCGGCCAAGTGGACATGCCCAACATTGGCGACGAACTGCATCATTTTGGATGGAACGCCTGCAGCGCCAGCCTTTGTCCCTACGCTCCGCATCCGCACATCGAGCGCCGCTATCTGATCGTGCCCGGTATCAACTCATCGCGCATCCACATCATCGACACCAAGCCCGATCCGAGGAAGCCGCAAATCGTCAAAGTGATCGAGCCGGAAACACTGGCGGCGCGCACGGGCTACGCGTCTCCGCACACCATTCATTGCGGCCCCGAAGGGATCTACACCAGCGCGCTTGGTGCACCCAATGGTGACGGACCGGGCGGGATCTTCATCATCGACCACGATAGCTTCGACATCCTCGGCAAATGGGAACTCGACCGCGGCCCGCAATATCTGGCCTACGATTTTTGGTGGCACCTCGGTTTGGACACCGTCATCACCAGCGAATGGGGCACGCCCAACATGGTGCGGCACGGAATCAATCCCGAGATTCTGTTGAAGGGCGGCTACGGGCATAAACTCCACCTTTGGGATTTACGGAAGCGGCGGCACTTGCAGGAGCTGGACCTCGGCGCCGACTATCAAATGGCGCTCGAGCTTCGTCCAGCGCACGATCCAACGCGCGCCTACGGTTTCCTGGGCGTCGTGGTTTCGCTCAAGGATCTTTCGGCATCCATCTGGTTGTGGCACCGCGAAGAGGGCAAGTGGGGCATGAAAAAAGTGATCGAAATTCCCGCCGAGCCGGCCGATCCGGAAAAGCTTCCGCCACTGCTACAGGGCTTCAAGGCCGTGCCGCCGTTGATCACCGATATCAACCTCTCGCTCGATGATCGATTCCTCTATGTTTCCTGTTGGGGCACCGGAGAGTTTTTGCAGTACGATGTTTCCGATCCATTTCATCCCAAGAAAACCGGATCTCTTCATCTGGGCGGAATAGTGCGGCACGCCGCGCATCCGCGAGCGCCGAAGGAGGCACTGAACGGCGGCCCACAGATGGTGGAGCTGAGCCGCGACGGGAAGCGCATCTATTTCACCAACTCGCTGTACTCGCCTTGGGATGTGCAGTTTTATCCCGAGGGCGTTCGAAGCTGGATGGTGAAAGTGGATGCGAAACCGGAAGGCGGCATGGAGTTGGACCCGAGGTTTTTCCTGGAGTCCGCCGACTTGCGCTTGCACCAGGTGCGCCTGGAAGGCGGCGACACGTCGTCGGATTCCTACTGCTATTCATGACGTCAATCGCGGCCCTCGGCTGGAATTGGCGGTGGCCGGCGCTCTTTTTGTTGGGCGCTTACCACGGCATCAATCCCGGCATGGGTTGGCTATTCGCGGTGGCTCGGGGGATGCAGGAGCACGCAACCAAAGCTGTGGCGCGCGCGCTGGTGCCGATCACTCTGGGACACGCGCTGTCCATCGGACTGGTTGTGGCGCTGGCGGGATTCATCCAGATCGTGCTGCCGATCGGCTACATCCGGATGGTTGTGGCGGCCGCGCTCATTTCGCTTGGCATCTTGCGAATCCTGCGCCGGCGGCATTTTGCCTGGGGCGGAATGCAAGTCGGCTTTCGAGATCTCACGCTATGGTCGTTCTTGATGGCAAGCGCTCATGGCGCTGGATTGATGGTGCTGCCCATCGTGTTGCATGCCGCACCGCTGCCCGAGCATCAGCATCACATGCCAATGGCAGAGGGCATGGGACCGTGGCCGGGAATCGCAGCAACTTTGATTCACACGCTCGGCTATCTCAGCGTCACTGCGGTCGTCGCACTGCTGGTGTATCAAAAATTTGGCTTGGCGCTTTTGCGAAAAGCCTGGTTCAATCTGGACCTGGTGTGGGCGGCTGCGCTGATTGTTACTGGCTGCGTGGCGTTGGTTGCGTAAATGCTAAAATCAAAACCGGGCACCGGTGCAGGCGGACCGCCAACGCAACACGGGCCACCCTAGCTCAGCTGGTAGAGCGGCTGATTCGTAATCAGCAGGTCGCCGGTTCGATCCCGGCGGGTGGCTCCACTTAAGTCCTCATCAACAGAATCAGTTGCAGACAAGTCAGAAGCGGCCTTCGGGTCGCCTTTTTCATTGGATGCCTTGGGCTGTCCGAGGGCTGTCCGGCTTTGCGTCGTCGGGTTTTTTCCGGCTGTCCAACTACGCAGCAGCCGATAGCGATCAGGCCGAGGACGATGGGAGTCCAATGAGGTTCGGGAATGGGCGTGAACGTCGCATCGAGCGATAGGTCTAGTGAATCATCCACCCCCGAAATAAGGAAGTACCCGTAGTGCTGCAAGCTGCCATTGGCGCCAAACTCCAATAGATAATCCCCCGGCACCAGTGTCATCATCTGGTCGATCGGCCCAAACCGGGTCGTAAAGAAGGTCCCGGGGTCCCAGGACCCGTGAGATCTGCGAACACAAAGAAGACTTGTCCGGACCCGTCCGCTGTCAACGCGCCGGTCAAGCGCAGGGAGGACTCGGTCGTAAGGTTGAAGCCAATGGCAAAGTACTCGCTTAAACTCTCGTCGACCGCCCAACCTCCGCCAGCTACTGGACTGTTTGTGAATTGGCTCAATAGATCTGCGGCGAAGCTGTTGGGTGTCACTGCTGTGGTTTGCTGAACCAGAGCATTTTCCGTGAGGGTTTGCCCGAACGATCCCGTAACGGAAGCTTGCCCCGATTGGTTGGTGCCACTGAAGCTGAAAGAATTGGAGACGTACCCCACTGGTGAGGAGCAGCTTGGGTCTCCGGACATGCATGGAAGGATTACTGTGCCGGAAGCGCTTGCGCTTCCTGTAATTCCGACGTCGATAACATCCGCAAACGCTGGAGATAGCAGAAAAGAGACGATCGCCAGTGTGCGTAAAATATTGCGAAAGCTTGTGGTGGAGAAGAAGGCTCCAGAACTGGTCTGTTCCATATCGGCCTCCGGAAGGTGATTTCGGCCTCTGCCAGGCTGCGGTTCCGCTGATCAGAACCCGCATGAATAAAGGCGTCGGAAAGCATCAGAAGGTTAGGCCGGTCGCAGCCAAAAAGGGAAATCCGGGCTCAAACACCCCTCGTTTCGTATTATCTCAAGTCCCTCATTTCAGCCACAAAACATTGCTTCCAGTTGCGTGACTCGTAGCAACGCTCCAAGACACACTCCCCAGTTCCCACGGCGAACGTGATATAGTTCTCTCCTAGCCAAACGGTGCTACCCAGAAGGCGTTCAATGTGTTGGTCTAGCTTGCGTTGCGTGCGTTCGCTGTACCGCCCACATCTTAAAAAGTCAGGCGCACATTTAGCGCACTACCCCGCGACCGGTGTCTGGGCCGATGTTGTGGGATGATCGGTAAACTGCTTAGCGTCCCCCAAACCAAGAACCGCGACATGAGAACAATCATCCGAATCGTTGCCGTACTCCTGATCGTCATTGGCTGCATCTGGTTTCTTCAGGGCATCAACGTCCTACCGGGCAGTTTCATGACCGGCCAGATTCGCTGGGCCGTGTACGGTGGAATCGCGGTGGTCGTGGGAATCGGGTTGTTGTTCGCTGCGAAGAGACGGACGCTGAAGGGCTGAGTCGGCTCCGAATCCTATCTGACAGTCAAACATCTGCATTTGTTCTTCGCATTGCCAAAAAGAGCAATCTCTCTTCGGTACCAATAGTACGAATACTGTCGGGATCTCGAAAAAAACATTGTTCCTCAACAAACCCTCTTGTACAATTGATGAACCATTCTCCCGCTGGAGGTGTCATGAGACTTCACGCTGCTTTGGTAGTCGTGAGTTTCCTAGCTGCCAGCATGATGGCGCACGGGTCTACGTTCGTCATTGACAACTTCTCTTGCGCCGACTCCATCAGCCAGACTGGGTTCAACAATACGAAGAGCGAGATTACATGTCCAGGTTCCCTTGGCGGGAGCCGCGGAGACAACATCTTTAACACGAATTTCACGGGCAGTTTCACCACCGCTGAGAACGCGGTAAGTACAATCAATTCCAATCCGCCCTCGGGGGAAATCACTGGAACGATCGGAACTGACCTGGTCGGAGAAGACATCATGACTTGGTTCGGCACCACGACACCGGGCGTCTTTGATTTGCCGAGCCTGGATTTGAGCGGTGACTCCATTCTGGTCCAAATCGAGTCCGATATGGGTGGGACCCTCACTTTTGCGCTCGCCAGCGGGTCGGTGGCATCCTCCAATAACCTGACCTACAGCACCACATTTGCGGCTAGCTCAAGCTTTATCGATGTACTCATCCCCCTCACGAACCCGACCATGGGCGGAAGCGGGGCGGACGTGAGTGATGTGACCGCCATTGGATTGATGGTCGGTGTTCCCGGTGGTGGAAGTTATACGATCGATGGAGTAGAAGCCGTGCCCGAACCGTCAACCCTTCTGCTGACCGGTATCTGCTTCTTGGGCATCCTGACAAGATCGATTTGGCGAAGGTCTTCCCGTTAGTCCGCGAAACGCGATTTGCACCGTGACCGGAAGCTTTCTGCTTAGAACCGCCAGCCGAAGCCGACTGAGTGTTCGAATCGATGCGTGACCTGGTCCATGCCAGCGAGCGCGGGACGGTCATAAGTAGGCGAGTTGTAAATTAATCCGCGATATTGGGCACGCACAAACAAGTGACTGGTGATGTCCGCGTCAATTCCTGCGCCGTACAACCCTACCGGCCGTGCCTGGGAACCGACACCGCGCATGTCCTTCGCATCGAAAATAATAGCACCCGTACCAGCCAATGCAAAAAGCGACCAGCGGTTAAACGGCAGTCTGTAAACGTAGGCGGCGGTTGCTTCGTTTGAATAGCTCTTCACACCGAAGGCGGCACCCGTCTCACTGTAAATCTGCGTATTTAGCGAGTAGCCATAGTTGGCCTCAACACCATTATTCTTATTAAAGAAATATCTATAATTCGCCAGGGCACCTCCACTGTCCGTGGCCTTCTGATTAATGCCATCTTGCGTTGTCTGCTTGACAAAGCTTGCCCAATGCTTGCCCGCTCACTTCCTGTCGATAAAACTCTTCCTGGGAGAAAGCCGGCAGTACGGCGAATGCTGACCAGGCAAACAAGATTGCCACTGGCTGGCAAGCTGATCCTTCGTTCGAGAGGGGCTGCGTGCCATTGTGTTGTGCCGCGCCGTCAGCTTGTGGAAATCATGCCGGCGAAGCCGAACGCCGTACGGTGGTCGGCCTGAAACTGTTCGGATTTCAGGGTTTAGTGAGCAGACCTAAGCAGAGATGGGAGGAGCTGCTACTGGCCTTTGCGACGCCGAAAAAGTGAGATGGCTATAGAGAGCGATCGGCCAGACCAGGTTGGCGCCCAACGCCGCGAGAACCAATAGCACATTCGTGATATTGAAGAGGGCGAAAAATAAAATGAGATACGGCAAGAAGCAGCGCCGAATAATGAATTCAGTGTGCCGCCCGAGGTACAGAAAAGGATTCGATCGGCGGCGCTCGGCTTGTGTCTGCCAGATTCCGAGGAGCTGTTCGGGGCGCCCATCGGTCAGCCGATGGCGTTGGAGCCCGGTGACGAGAAAGCTTAGGACCGCTCCGACGAGAAGCATCCCTCCCCAGATCAGATAAGTCCGCGTGCCAGAGCTTCTTGTCAACCCTATCGTCATTCCAGCAAAAATAATCAAGTAGTAAAGTTGATCGCAGATGGTCTCCAACCAGCAGCCGAAATCGGATTCCTGAAGTTTCAAGCGAGCGACTTCGCCGTCGCTTCCGTCGAGAATGCTTGCAAAGACCGACAGAATCGCGCCCACCAACGAATTCCAGTAGCCACCCCATGCAAAATACACGCCGGCCATAAAGCTGACGCCTAGAGTGAACAGACTGACCATGTTGGGTGTGATCGGAAACTTGATGAGCTGGCGGCTGATGGGAATGGAGACCCTGCGGTTCATTCTGGCGAAGATTCCATCGGTTGGCTTGACCAGCCAAGAGTCCAGTTTCTGTTCGGCAGTCACGCACGCTTCGAAAGTGGAAACGCGCTGCCACTTGGCGCCGTCGACCAGGTCGGTCTCAACCGATTGCGTAGAAGTGAGATACGCATCCAATTCTTCGAGACTGTGGACGGTGGCCGGACCATGCGCCAGGTCCTGCGCTACAGCTCGCGAAAGGGCATAAATTCCCACTAGCTGTTTGCCGGTTGTAAGCGCCAAAGCGCCGCCGTTTCGCTCCCATTCGGCGGCCCGCCGATGCAGCGATGGATGATAGGTTCTGTCTCCGGATATCAACACCACCGTCGACTCCCCGGCGCCGATGACGTAGCCCAGCAACGACGTGAGTGGCGTCTCAACGCCAAGTTCGAACCACTCCACGGACGCCGGTAATCGCCGCGTACTCTGCAAATCCCCCACTATAGATGACCCTGTTTCTTTGTCGACTACAACTGCGATTCGCCCGGCACCGGCCTTGTGGGCGCCCAGAATTGCACGGAGTAAGACCGGGAGAGCGCCAACGCGAGGAAGTCTTGAATCCAAACTGCCGCCGGCCATTTTGTTAGCAAGAATAAGAGCAACGTGCGAGCCTCGGGAGGCGCTCTGAGTCTCCGGCTGCGACGACGAAACTCGCTTTTGCGTCTTGGACAAGACGACAACACACAGGCTCCCAACAGCGGCCCAGAAGAGCGCTCGAACTCGCCGGGCGAGTCCCAGAGTCAAGCCGGCGGCCGCCGTGAGGCCGAACATTTTTGCAATCAGCATGTTTCCACCTTCGTAAGTGCCAATGTTTCCTGGATTGAAGAGCCCAACGATGTTAATCATTTTGGTCAAAGCTTCGATGGCGAGCGCTGCCAGGAAGCCGATCTTCGCGCCCAGCAGCCACAGGATCAGATAGACCTCAAAGATCGCCACGGCTTGGCCTGCCAGATGCAGTCCGAAACTTCCCCAAAACGCTCCCGGCGTCCGGTGATAAAAGTTGAGCAGGCGGTGTTCAACCGAGTCGATCAAGGGGCGTTGGCGTTCTATCCATCCACGCAGAAATCGTAGACTGCCCAAGATCCTCGCGGCTGCTGAAACCACAGGCCAGCGCCACCTCACCGCAAGCGCCGCTACAAGAATGACACCCAGAAAAATCGATACGGACAGCCCTGCATACAGCAAGAGGGCGTGGGGCAGCGGCCGTAATGCCACCACGGCGACTAAACCGACGGCGCTGACTACGACCCCACTCAGGATGAAAAGTGCCCGATCCAGAGTCACTGAGGCGATCCCGCTCGCAAGCGGTATTGTGGAACTCAGAAGCAAGACTCGCAGGTTTTCGCCGAACATCTGTCCTAGGAAACCAAGCTGCCCGAGTGCTTCAGACGCGAGCCGTAATGCGAGAGTGCGTGCAAACGATACCTGGCGTTTGTCATCGAGCAGTGTAAGCCGCCAGGCCCAGGTTTTCACCACGTGCCCGACTCCACCTAGCGCGATCACCAGACTGAGCCGCCATCCGAGGGTGGCAATGCTCTCGAGTAGATTTGCGGGACCGGCGCGGCGAATCAGGAAGACCAAGAGTAGGGCTCCAAATATCCCCGCCAGCAGCCGGAATGGAAATCGAGTTTTCATCATTAACTAGCCAGGGGCACGGGAATCGCTGTGTGATGCGCACCAAAGGTATTTTCGGCGTGGGCCAGTGCCTCAGGAGTATCAAGGTCCTGCCAGCCGGACTCGCCAATGTCCAGGGCACGCAGGCAACCGTCTTGGGCCAGTTGCCGCATGCCATCGGAAAGAGAGCAGTTCCCGTCCTTGACGACCGACTGGAGTGTGTCAAACAGCGCCGGGCTGCACAGGAACATCCCTGTATCCAACGCATCGTACTTAACAATTGCTTTTCCGATGTCGACGATATGATTGCCATTACGCCGAACTTTGGTCGCATCGTCCAAATCAAAAATGCCGTCAATGTTTGGGTCAACGGCAAGAATCACTTCGCCAGGCGCGAGCGGCTGTTCCATCAGCACTCTCGCCGTTTGTGGTTCAAACACGTGGTCCGCCATCAGTAACAGGAACGTCTCATGGAGTTCCTCTCTAGCCTTCAATGCAGAAATGCCGTTCTGCTTCTCATAGTCGGGATTTTCCACCCAGGACACTGACACTTTGCCTCGGAAGCGGTGGTTGAACCAGCGGCGAATCAATTCGGAACCGTACCCCACGACAATCACGAATCTGTTGATGCCGGCTTGATGCGCCCCGAGAATGATGTGTTCGAGGATCGGCTTACCGCGAAAATGCACCAAGGGTTTGGGGAGCCCATGCGACGCTTTCCTCAAGCGGGTCCCTTTACCTGCCGCGAGGATTAGGCACTGTTTGGTTTTCGTCCCGCATTCTCTAGACAGGTTGCCGGACTTGTTCATTTGCATAATCAAAGCCTTTGAATGAATCCTTTTGTTGGTCACTCCAACGTCAGGCTTTGAAAAGCATCCCGCTTGCCGTAGATGCGCGCGGTTTTTCGGTCTGAGCGGAAGAGGGCGTCCGGGCAGCTAAGCGCCTTGGTTCGAATCTCTTAAAAAGGAAGTCTTCCGAACTTGCTGACTCCTGCCATCGCCCGTATAGAGGCAGCTGCCATAGCATTTGCCAGTCTTCGGGCGGGCGGACATTTGAGCCGTTCCGTCTGGATCGGTTGGCGCGTGTCCAAGACTCATGACACGGCTTGGAGGAGCCCATTGGAGAAAGGAACGACTTTGCAGCGCTTCGAGTCCTCAGTCAATTTCCGCAGCCATTCAAACGTAAGCCAGCTCGAAAGGTGCGCGGAATGCGTCGTTTAATCACGCGCAGCGCGAATAAGGCCGCGTTGCCAATCGCCTCAAGACCTTTGCAACGCAAGCGGGATTCCAACCCGCAATCAGTGCTTCTGTCTGCAATCCTTGCCGTCAACGCTCACATTGCTGCGAATGTTGTCTAAAAGATATGAGACATACACTCCGCTTGCGGACAGGCCAACGCCCCTTTGGGCGAGCCGTCGCAGCAGGGCTTGCCCAGCCTCATCGACGCTCGTAATGTCACGCAAAATGAGGTCTACTGATCTGCCATCCTTCAGCGCTTCCTCGCAGCACCTCTCGAGCGATTCGATGCTTTCCATAGAAATGTCACCATCAAACGTGAGACATGCTCGTCGCTCGCCGAGCTCTTTATTTAGTCGGAACACGAACTGTCCAGTGCACCGCGTGTTCCAACCTATTCAAGATCGAAGTTGCTCAGCTGTGTCATTGCGCAGATGATTTTACGAAGACACTTTCGGAGTTGCCGCTTCCCATACTTCAGAAGCACTGGCGCGCGCCGAAAACAAGTCGGCAGACGACCAGGCACGTGCCGGATTGGGCGTCATCGAACTAAGCGGGCGTTCAGGTAGGCCAAAGCTACTTCCATTCATCTCTACGCCTCAGTTGCGAGCAAGTCATGAGGCGGTAACTTAACGCCGACACGCTCTGCAGCGACCTCGGGTATTTCCGGCGCTTGAGAGACAGGGAAACCCTGTTCACGCCAGGCCTTGAGTCCACCCTCCAGGACCCATACTTTGTCAATGCCTATCCGTTTCAGAGCCACGGCTACTCGCGCGCATAACGTTTCGCTCCCCGAGGAACTATACAGAATCAGCTCGACATCGTCCGGAACGCTAATGTGTGGCGACTTCCGCAACAGATAGGGATCCACCCGGAAAGCGCCCGGAATGGCATCACGACCGGCTTCTGGTTCGAAGTCCAACAGGTCGAGCACCGCGACCTTGCGATTGGACTTCAGTTTGCGCGCGAGAAGCGGCGGGCTGATGCGGCGGAAGCGCAGTCGACGGATCATTTGCAGTAGAGCCAGTCCACGCCAGCCGGCATAGAGACCCAGTGGAATCCCAATCACGATGCCGATGGCGGTCCCAAAATGTCCGAACCAACCGATTGCAATATCGATTTCACCGGCGAAGACATAGCCCAGCCCTACATAAGTGGCTGACCAGAGGAAGCCGCCTAGCGTATCGAGCGCAAGAAAGACCGGGAGCGATACTCCTTCTGCACCGCTAAGCGGCGGCATCAAGCAATCCATTCCGGGAACAAACTTCGCCACACACAAGAGAGGCAGACCATAACGGCGAAACTTTCTACGCGCATCCGTCGCGCAGCTTCGCGGGTCGGCAGACAAACGGCAGAGTAGCTGCATGGATTTAGAACCCCACTTGCGACCCAACGAGAACCAAATTCCATCCGCCGCCAGGCAAGCGAAAATACCCAGAACAACAATGATGCTGGCGCGCATTTCGCCACGCGCCGCAAGGGCGCCGGCGGCCATCAGAAAAACTATAGACGGGATTGGCAAGCAGATTTGATTAGCAAAAACGGCCAGCAAAACGCCTGCATAGGTTAGTTGTGAGGGCGCATCCATGAGTGCCTTTCCTTATCCCGCACCTGCGATCAGGACTACCACTGACGGCGCGCCGTCATGATATGTTGTTCCCAAAACTGGCTGCTCCGCATTCCATTCGCAAATCTCATAAGGCGGATCCAGTGCGGTATCTATGCATCGCCAGCAGTTCTGTCTCCCTTCGCACAAATTCCCCGCCGATTACGACGCTGTGGGAGAAGGACGACCAGTCCGGCTGATCGAGTTTCACGCCATGCCAAGCAGGTTTTATCTCGCTCAGTGCCTCTGTCAAAGTTTCGCGCCATCGTTCCTGTGCGACATCTCGCAATATGCGGCGCTCAATCAGCAATTCACGAACCGAACAACATCCGAATGCGGAATCGTCTGTCGGGCCTTCGAATCCGCAGCCTTCGGACGTGTGATTGAAAACCGCGTCGAGAATGACTTCGATGCCGGCCCGGTGCATCGCCTTAACCATATCCCGAAATTCATCTTCCCAATCGTATGCCTGCGGGTCCGTGACCACGCTCTTCATGGCCGTGGCGCTGTTGTCGCCCTTTAGACGGGCTGCCTCACGGCTATAATCTCTCGGGACCGTAACGGCGCCCTGGGCCCTGAATCCATAGATCTGACCCGCTTCGACGCCGGGCAGGAACACATGCCAATAGTGGTACGTGCGGTTCACTAAAGAACCGATGGGGATGACGGAGTTTGCGCCGCCCTTCAGCAGCGTGGCTCCCAGAGGGGAGCTACGGCCTGTGGCCGGGCGCGCGACCAGATTCTCCGTCACGGCTTGTTCTTCGCACCTCATCACAGATTCTTCCGGATTCCCCTAGTTCAGCAACTCGAAAGCATTCCTGGTGCCGCACGTAATTCGCCTCGATGCGGTTCAATCGCCGCAGGTAGGTAGCTGTTACGTTCGCAGAGCCCTCGATATGAAACGCAGCCTGCGCAGTTCGAAAGAACATCGATGCCGCTGCCGCTGACTAGCTTCGGCAGCAGCCCCGGCACTTGCCGACGGCGCCAGCACGGACATTGGTTTGTTGCACTTTTCATGACGGGGCAAGTCTCGTGATTCCAATGCCTTAAAGGGTTAGCCCCACTGTCTGTGTAATCCGGAAGGCATGGCCAATGGAATGCGAATTAGTCGATGACGCTCGAATCTGGATTGGCATTGGCATTTACGAGCGAATTGTAATGAAGACACGAAAACGGCTCAGACGACAGGAGGGCAGAGAGGTCACGCGCATGCGGTTCGCTGGGCCGGTTTCTTGGTGCGAGGGACATAGGCCAAGCCGAACATGAGATCACCCGAGTCTCCCAGCTGAATCATCGCGATGCAAGAACAACCAATCCTCTCTGTTTGGGAGGAACAACGCCTATGAATACCTTCTGGATAGGAATTTCGCGCGAACGAAATGCCGAAGCAACATCGGCGGATCGCGTGCCTACGACTCGCCGCCAAAGCGCGCAACTCGTGTCCCTGCCGGCGCTCACAGTCGTAATGTTCAGCTTAGTGCTCGTCGGATGTACGCGGAGCAAGGCATCGATGCAACTGCCGCCGCCCGAAGTGTTGGTCGCATGCCCTGTTCAGCGAGATGTTCCTTTGCATAGTGAATGGGTTGCCACTCTCGATGGCTATACAAACGCCGACATCCGGCCTCAGGTGTCCGGCTATCTGATCAAACAAAGCTATAAAGAAGGTTCAGAAGTTAGCAAAGGCCAGGTACTGTTCGAAATCGATCCGAGGCCGTTCCAAGCGAACCTCGACCGCGCGAAGGGTGCGCTTGCCGCTGCCAAAGGGCAGGTTTCCCGTTCCAAGGCCCAGCTTGCCCAGGCAAAGGCCGACCTTGCGCAGGCAGAAGCGCAATTAGGCAAGAGCACGATCGATGTCAACCGTGACACGCCTCTGGTGGCTGAGAGGGCTGTTGCAAAGGAGAAGCTGGACACAGAGGTTCAGACCAAACTCGCGGGTCAGGCGGCAGTCGATTCTGCTCAGGCCGCCATAGAATCCGCTCAGGCGGCCATCGAATCGGCGCAGGCCGAAGTCGAAGCGAACCAGGCGGCGGTGGAACGGGCAGAACTCGATCTCGGCTGGACCAAGGTCACCTCACTTGTCGATGGCGTCGCGGGAATCGCTGAGGTCCAGATGGGTAACCTGGTGGGCCCCAACTCGCACCTTACGTCCGTTTCGCAGGTCGATCCTATCAAGGTGTACTTCCCCATCAGCGAACAAGAGTATCTGCGGGCGAAGCACGTCAGCGGACAGCCAATTGACCTATTCGATAGTTCACCTGAGTTGATTCTGGCGGATGGCACGGTCTACCGGCAGAAGGGCAAGATTCTGCTTACCGACCGGCAGGTCGACACCGCGACAGGCACCATTCGCCTGGTGGCAGCGTTCCCGAACCCCGGCAACATCTTGCGCCCCGGCCAGTACGGGCGTGTTCGGATCCAGACCAACGTCAAGAAAGGCGCGCTGCTGGTGCCGCAAAGCGCAGTCAAAGAAATTCAGGGCGGCTACCAGATCGCGGTTCTCACTGCCGACAAGAAGGCAAGCATTCGCCCAGTCAAGGCAGGCGAAAAGGTGGGGACCATGTGGGTCATTGACGATGGCCTGAAGCTGGGTGACGAAGTGGTAGTGGAAGGGATAGCGAACATTAGGGACGGAACTTTAGTGGCTCCGAAACCGGCAAAAAAGCCGACGGAAGGACGTTGAGCCATGTCTAAATTTTTCATTAATCGTCCGATCGTCGCCATGGTCATCTCGATCCTGCTGGTGATTGTTGGCGCCATCACGATCACCAACCTTCCTGTCGCGCAATTTCCGGATATTGCTCCGCCTGAAATCCGCGTGTGGGCCCTATACCCGGGCGCCGATGCCGAGACCATGGAGAAAGCCGTAGCTACGCCCATCGAGCAGCAGGTCAATGGCGTCGACAACATGGATTACATGTACTCGCTGAACTCGACCAACAACTCGAGCACGGCGCTGTTGGTCGATTTTGATCTCAAGACCGACCCGAACATGGACCTGCTTCTGACGCAGTCTCGCCAGCAACTAGCGATCGGGCAGCTTCCTCCCGAGGTCAACCAGATCGGTATCGACGTGAAGAAATCCTTGACCTCGCCGATGATGCTGATCGCCTTGTATTCGCCAAAGGGCACTCACGATGCGAAGTTCCTGTCGAACTACGGTTACATCAATCTAAAGGAGCCCATTGCGCGTTCTTACGGTGTCGGTCTGACCCAGATTTACGGCATAGGGGAGTACGCGATGCGCA
Source organism: Bryobacterales bacterium (assembly GCA_963772905.1). GTDB lineage: Bacteria > Acidobacteriota > Terriglobia > Bryobacterales > Bryobacteraceae > Palsa-89. Next base: position 185,978 of record CAVYZD010000006.1, read on the forward strand.
TCTGGGTAAAGCCCGATCGAATGGCGAAGTTGGGCGTCACTGCCAGCGAGATCGTCAATGCGGTGCAAGCGCAGAATACGGTCAATCCCGCCGGTCAGGTTGGAGGGGAACCATCTGCCGCAGACCAGCGATTCACTTATACCGTACGTGCCCAAGGCCGGCTTCTAACGCCGGAAGAGTTCGGCGAGATTGTTGTCCGCGAAGGCGCGGATGGCGGCGTAGTGCGCGTGAGGGACGTTGCCTCCGTCGATTTGGGTTCGCAGGACTATGGCTGGGTCGCTCGCCTCAATAGTCAGCCCGCCGCCGTCATTGGTGTCTACCAATTACCCGGTTCCAACGCGGTGGAAGCGGCGCAAGGCATACGGAAGCTCATGGCCAAGATGAAGGACAGCTTCCCGGCGGACGTGGACTACGCCGTAACGCTGGACACCACGGATGCCGTGAGGGCAGGCATGGAGGAGATCATTATTACTCTCGGGATCGCCTTCCTGCTGGTGATTCTGGTCGTCTATCTCTTCCTGCAAGACTGGCGCGCCACTATGATCCCCATGCTGGCCGTGCCTGTCTCGCTAGTGGCCACGTTCGCTGCGTTTCCGTTCTTCGGTTTCTCCGTCAACACGCTTTCGCTCTTCGGTTTGGTGCTCGCCATCGGCCTGGTGGTGGACGACGCGATCGTCGTGGTGGAAGGTATCCAACGACATATTGAGGAGGGTCTGGCTCCGAAGGATGCGGCTCGAGCGGCAATGGATGAACTGACTGGCCCGGTCATTGGTATCGCACTGGTCCTTTCGGCGGTATTCGTGCCAACGGTATTCATCCCCGGGATTACCGGGCGGCTTTACCAGCAATTTGCGTTGACCATCGCGATCTCGGTGATCGTTTCTGCATTCAACGCGCTATCGTTAAGCCCGGCGCTGGGCGGACTGTTGCTTCGACCCAAGAAGCAGACTCGTGGCCCGCTTGCGAGGTTCTTCAACTGGTTTAATGCTGTCTTTGCGCGCGGCAGCAAGTTCTACCTGCGGGTGTCGGGCGGACTGATTCGGAAGAGCGTCTTGGCGCTAGCGGCGCTGGCGGGTCTCGCCGTTGCCGGCGTCTTCTTTGCGAAGGTGCTGCCATCGAGCTTCCTGCCGGATGAGGACCAGGGATACATGTACATCCAGATGCAACTGCCTGAAGCAACCTCCATTCAGGCCTCGGCGGAAGAGGTCCGCGCCGTGGAAGATGTCGTGAAATCCACCCCCGGAGTCAAGTACTGCAGCAACACTACGGGTTTCAGTCTGCTCAGCCTGACCCGCACCAGTTATAACGCGTTCTTCTGGGTAACTCTGGAGCCGTGGGAAAGCCGAAAACAAATAGAGGAGCAGTATCAGGTAATTAAGGCGAAATTGAACCTGAAGCTGATCACTCTTCCGCAAGGAACCGTCTTCGCTTTCTCTCCACCGGCGATTCAGGGGGTCGGCACCTCGGGGGGATTCCAGTTCGTGCTCGAAGACCGCTCCGGAAAAGAATCCGACTTCCTGGTGAACAACCTGAACAAATTCCTGGAGGCCGCGCGCAAACGGCCCGAAATCGGCATGGTCACCACCACCTACATACCCAGCGTGCCGCAAAAGTACGTGTACGTGGACAAGGAGAAGGTACTCAAACAGGGAATCAATCTCAGGGACGTCTATTCCACTCTTCAGGCTTTTATGGGCGGGCAGTTCGTCAATTACTTCAACCAATTCGGCCGTACCTGGCAGGTTTACGTGGAGGCAGAAGCGCCGTACCGCTCCAGCCTGGACAACGTAGGGCAGTTCTACGTGCGTAGTAACCGGGGCGAGATGGTTCCGCTATCCACCTTAACCAGATTCGAGTCGCGTTACGGCCCGGAATTCAAGATGCGCTTCAACGAGTATTCGGCAGCGCAGATTATCGGGAGCGCGGCGCCTGGCTATAGCTCAGACCAGGCCACGGCGGCCCTGGAAGAGGTCTTCCACCAGACGATGCCGCCTGAGATGGGTTTCGACTACATGGGCATGTCCCGGCAGGAACAGAAGGCGCGCGAGGGGCTGCCATCGTGGGCCGTCTTCGCGATGTCGCTCTTGTTCGTGTTTCTCATCCTGGCGGCACTCTATGAAAGTTGGTCACTGCCGTTTGGCGTATTGCTGAGCACGCCGGTCGCGGTGTGCGGCGCGTTCGGGTTGTTGTGGCTGCGGCGTACCGTGCTCGGGATGATCTTCCCCGCCTTCATGGTGCAGATCGAGAACGATGTGTATTCGCAGATTGGGCTGGTGATGTTGATCGGTCTGGCGGCCAAGAACGCAATCCTGATCGTCGAATTCGCCAAAACCGAGTACGAAAAAGGCAAACCACTCATTGACGCCGCCCTGGAAGGAGCCAAGCTCCGGCTACGGCCGATTCTGATGACTTCTTTCGCCTTCATTCTTGGTTGCGTGCCCTTGTTCGTCGCGACCGGCGCAGGTTCGGTAGCACGCCAAATTATGGGTACGGCGGTAATCGGCGGAATGCTGGCCGCGACAGGTCTCGGTATTTTTGTTATCCCGGCGTTGTACGTAATCGTCGAACGCGTGGCGAGTATGGGGAAGCGCTCCGCGCCCGCACCCGCAAATATTCCCGAACCGGTTCCAGTCCATGGTGACTAACGTGACAAAGGCGATCCCGATCTTGATCCTGACCATGTTCACGTGGGCGTGCACGGTCGGACCCAATTACCACCGGCCGAAGATCGACGTCCCCACTGCCTACCGCGGCCCAGGGTCGCAGCCTGCTCAGAATTCCCAGCAGCCGCAGTCTTCCGAGCAATCGTTCGGAGATCAGAAGTGGTGGGAGGTGTTTCAGGATCCGCAGCTCCAGGAGCTGATTCGCACGGCTCTGGGTCAAAACTACGACGTTCGCATTGCCGCGGCGCGAATCTTGGAAGCGCAAGCGCAGGTAGGCATCACGCGGGCCGACCAGTTGCCAACCATAAATGCCGGGGCGGCTGCCGTCAACGAACGGTATGCGCGGCAAAAGCCTCTGCCAGAGTACGAAACAAGTGCGACCTCGGTAAGCGCCTCGTTCGCGTGGGAGCTCGATTTCTGGGGGAAGTACCGCCGCGCCACAGAAGCAGCGCGCGCGAATCTGCTGGCGACTGAGTGGGCGCGCCGGGCAGTCATCAACACGCTGGTGAGCAATGTTGCCGCTGCATATTTCCAACTTCGCGCATACGACCTCCAGCTTGAAGTCTCGCAACAGACTCTAGACTCGCGCCAGAGCTCATTGCGGCTTACTCAGACGCTGGAGCGCGGCGGAGCCACTAACCTGCTGGACGTGCGGCAGGCGGAACAGTTGGTCGCCGTGGCAGCCGAGAACATACCCGACTTCGAACGGCATATCCAACAACAAGAAAACTTCATCAGCACGCTTCTGGGCAACAATCCGGGGCCGATTGCACGTGGAATCACGTTAACTGAGCAGCCGCATTTGCCGGAGGTTCCGCCCGGAATCCCCTCTCGTTTACTGGAGCGGCGCCCCGACATCCGCGCGGCCGAAGCACAGTTGATGGCGGCGAACGCTCAAATAGGAGTGGCCAAGGCAGCCTACTTTCCCCAGATCACATTGACCGCGGACAGCGGATTTCAGAGTTCCGCGCTCACCAGCCTGTTCACCGGCCCGGCGGGCTTTTGGAATTTCGGCGGATCGCTTGCACAGCCCATTTTCGCCGGCGGGAGGATCCGTTCTGGCGTGCGATTGAGCGAGGCCCGCCAGAAGGAATTGGTGCTGACTTATCAGCAGACCATCCAGCAAGCTTTTCGCGGTGTCTCGGACGCGCTGGTCGAATACCAAAAGGATCGTGAATTCCGAGAGCGTCAGGCGCAATTGGTGGTCGCGGCTGAAGATGCCGCACGGCTTTCCGAGATCCGTTATCAGGGCGGGGCAGCCAGCTATTTAGAAGTTTTGACCAACGAGACGAACGCCTTTAACGCCGAGCTGGGTTTGACTCAGGCTCAATTGAACGAGCTGTTGGGACTCGTCGACATTTACAAAAATCTGGGTGGGGGATGGGAGCTGTGACTTCGTGCATATCGCGATGCACATGATTCCCTAAATCAACTCCAAGGAAAACAAGAAAATGAAACTCATCAATATAACAGGACTATTGTGTCTGGGGGTGGCCGCGTTTGCCCAGGAAGTGCAACTTGACTATGATCGTTCGGCAAACTTCAGTGCCTACAAAACCTATCAGTGGGTCGATTACAAGCAAGTGGCGGTGGGCGACCAGCTCCTGGATCAGGACATAAAGCGCTCCGTGGACGAGCAGCTCGCTGGCAAGGGCCTGCGGCGGGTAGACAGCGGTGGTGATCTGCTCGTCGGTTATCAAGCAGGCATCTCAGAGGAGAAGGAGTTCGATGCCTTCGGGTCGGGGTTTGGTGGTGGCCCGTGGGGCGGTTGGGGTGGTCCCGGCTGGGGCAACGTCGACGTCCACGGGTCGACTTCGACTGTCGATGTCGGCAAGTTGATTATTGGCCTATTCGACCCAGCGGCGAAACACCTCGTGTGGCGCGGCTCCGCGTCCAAGACGCTCGACCTCAAGAAGGATCCCGACAAGAACTACCGCACCCTTGAAAAGGCTATGGCCAAGCTGTTCAAGAACTATCCGCCAGGCATGGGCAAGCGCTAACCGCAGCTCAATGGGGGTGAAGAATGTTCAATTCTCACAACTGAACCATCGCTTCATTGACGAAGTGCCCAACTGCGCCCGGCAGATGCCTTGGGCACCTGCCTACAATTTTCGGCAGATCTCCGTAACTATATGGAAAGCGGGAACTACGACTTTGGCGCTACCATTGCGACGCACGGGATGAAATCAATTATGATTGCAGCAGTGGCAGCGTCGTCCACCGAGATTTACAAGGCTGTTGTCGCACTCTCACGTTCGATTGCCGGCCGAACTGACCTGAGAAGTCTTCTCGCAGGTGTAGCCGAGTCTCTCTGCCCGATTGTCAAGTTTGATCATCTCGGGCTGATCCTGCACGATCCCATCGGCAACACGATGCAGGGGCACATTCTGAATGCGCCAGGCAATCCTGTAATCACGGAGCCTCCGGTTGCCCGTGGACCAGGACCCAGCCGGTTGGGTATGGCTGAACCAGCAGCCGCTCGTAATCTCATCCTTCCAGTCTGAAGCCCGCTGGCCGGAGTTCGTAAGACGGTCCCGCGGGTTCGGGATCACGACCATGGTGCTCGTTCCCCTCACGTCGGGTGATAACCGGCTCGGCGCGTTCGGGTTCAGCTCCGTGGCGCCGTATGAACCCAGTCCCGACGAACTGGAATTTCTGGAGCGAGTTGCCAGTGAGTTCGCGGTTGCGGTCGAGTCCTTCCTCGCCAAACAGCAGGCTGTGCGTGAGCGGGACCGGCTGCGAACGCTGTTCGACATCACGAATGCGCTTGTATCCAAGCTATCGCCAGACGAATTATTTCCTGCAATATCCGACCAGCTTTCCAGCGTCGTCGGTCACGATCACTCGGTGCTGACGTTGCGCGATGAGGAGACTGGAATCCTCGATGTATACGCGCTGCATTCTACCGATCCGCAGCTTTTAGAGTCAGCCAAGGGGCCGTTCAACCCTGTGGGTATGCCCGCGGAGGAGGTGCTCGCTACCGGTAAGCCGGTTGTCGCATATGCTGCCGATATTGACCGCTATCCGAACCCGAATTTTCGGCGGTTTGTTGCACTTGGCCTTAAGTCCATTTGCTCGGTTCCGTTGATCTCACGAGATCGCATCCGGGGAACGCTGGCACTTTCTCGACTAAGGAATAATGACGCCTGGACTCCCGACGATGTGGAATTCCTGGCGCAGGTTGCGAACCAGATTGCAATCGCCGTCGAGAATTCACTCTCTTATCGAGAGCTGACAGAAATCAAGGAGCGGCTCGCGACCGAGAAGCTTTACCTGGAAGATGAGATTCGCCTCGACAATAACATCGGGAACATGGTTGGTGGAGCACCGGCCTTTCAATCCGTTTTAAAGGGCATTCAGATCGTCGCCCCGACTGATTCAACCGTCCTCATTCTGGGCGAAACCGGAACGGGTAAGGAACTCGTAGCCCGAGCCATTCACGAATTGAGCGGCCGGACCAAGGGCAGCTTCATAAAAGTAAACTGCGCGGCGATCCCCTCCAGCCTCCTCGAAAGCGAGCTGTTTGGGCACGAAAAAGGTTCGTTCACCGGAGCCGTAGCGCAGAAGATCGGACGATTCGAGCTGGCTCATAAGGGTACGCTCTTTCTCGATGAGATTGGGGAAATGCCGCTTGAACTCCAGCCGAAGCTGCTCCGTGCTATCCAAGATCAGGAATTCGAGCGGGTTGGTGGCAATCGCACCATCCGAACCGAGGTCCGGTTCGTGGCCGCTACCAACCGGAACCTGAAGGCGATGGTGGACGAGAACACATTTCGCGCCGATCTGTATTACCGGCTCCACGTTTTCCCATTGAATGTTCCGTCGCTGCGGGAACGCCGCGAAGATATACCTCTACTCACACGCTACTTCGTCCAGAAACATGCGCAACGCATGGGCCGGAACATTGAGGCGATTCCTGCCTCTGCCATGGACGCACTCACGCGCTATGATTGGCCGGGTAACATCCGAGAACTGCAGAATGTGCTTGAGCGGTCGGTCATCCTTACTCCTGGCAGCACGCTGCATGTTGCAATGCCCGAGTTCATGGAGGCGGCTGCTCCAGGTCCGCCGCGTAGCCGGAATTCAGAGGCCTCCCAAGCCTCGGAGCGCGAGCGGATCGTAAAAGCGCTGGAGGAAGCAAAGGGCCAGGTGGGCGGTCCGAACGGAGCGGCAGCTCGTCTGGGGTTAAAGCGAACAACGTTACAGAACCGCATGCAAAAATACAAGATCGCGCGCCAGTATCGCTGAGTCCGTCTTCAATTTGGGCAGCCGCGCCTGCAGGTGCATAGGGGGTTCGTGAATCGGCCTCCCGGGCGGGGCGTGAGGAAATACCAGAACGCGCCATACGTATGGGAGTAATCTAACCGTGAAGGGGCCATTAGGTCCCTCGTCGAGAAGGCACCATAGAAGGGCCGGCCAGGATGAATTGGATCGGAGGCACTTTGACACGAGCCCGAACGAAATGCCGGATCCTAACGTACGTAGCAGTGGTGTCCCTTCTTCAGCTTGCCTCCGCTCTCAGCGCAGCGGAACTCGCCATGGTGAGACTCGCCGTGAGCAAGGGCGAGGACATCCGGTTTTCCCACCTGACCCGCAAGGACGGTTTGTCCCCCGGCCAGGTCCGCGACATCGTTCAGGACAATCAGGGTTTTTTGTGGTTCAACACGTCGGGATTCCTGAACCGGTACGACGGGTACAGCTTTAAATCCTACACTCGCGATGCGGCCCACCCGGACTATCCCGCTGGGGGCTTTCTCAACTGCATCTTCAAAGATCGGTCCGGATATCTCTGGATCTGCTCCAATGAAGAGCTCGATCGGTTCGATCCCGTCACAGAAACTTCCACGCGCTTTCCGATCGACCACAACGGTCCGCACAGTCTTCTAGGGCCGGTCTCGCATATCAGCCAAGACCGGACCGGAGTCCTTTGGCTGTCCACCCCGACCGGCCTACACCGGCTGGACGCGGCGACTGGGATGTTCCAGCACTATGCTCACGATCCGTCTGATCCGGCCAGTTTGAGCAGCTCGGTGGTGACGTCGACCTATGAGGACCGGGAGGGCACGCTATGGGTTTGTACATCGTCGGGCCTGGACGCCTTCGATCGGCGCACAGAAAAAGTCACGGAACGAATCCGCCTGGACGTGCACGGGGCGCAGTCGATCAAAGCGCTCGAGGACCACGCGGGAGTGCTGTGGATCATTTACACGTCGGGCAACGGACTGGCCTCCTGGGATCGGCATACGCGGCAGCTCAGGCTCTATTCGTTCAAAGACCGCGAGCCTCCGGCCACGGAGCTCAGCGGCGCGGAGAGAATTTACGAAGACGCCGATGAAAACCTCTGGCTGACGACGTACGGTAGCGGTTTGGTCAAGGTCGATCCGAGCCGGCGGAGCGCGGTCCAATATCGCGCCACACGGCGTCCAAATAGCATCGACATGGACTCCCTCCTTGCCTTGATGGAGGATCACGAAGGGACCGTCTGGGTGGGCGTGGCGGGCACCGGGGCGGATAAGTTTCGGAGAAAACCACTGCCGTTTAAGCGCTACGTCGTTGAACCCGGCAGTCTGTTCGAACCTTTCATAACGATCGATACCAGCGTTTATGTAGATAATCACGAGAACATCTGGGTGGGCAGTCCCATAGGGCTAACGCGGATTGACGGCAAAACCGGAGAGTACAGCCTTTTCCGGCAAGGGGTGCCTGGCCCGGCGAGCCTCTCCAACTCGTTCGTGACCTCGATGATTGAGGATCGCTCCGGTTATCTGTGGATCGGAACGTACGGCGGCGGATTGAATCGCTACGATCCGCGCACGCGAAGGTTCACCGCTTTTCGGCATAACCCCGCGGATCCCGAGAGCCTGAGTCACGACACCGTCTACAGCCTGATGGTAGATCATCAGGGCACCGTATGGGCCGGAACCGAAGATGGGCTTAACCGCTGTGAAGATCCCGCAACCGGCCGCTTCCACTCCTGGAAGGCCGGGCCGGCCGGTGCATCGCCCCAGGAAGTCGGTGGGATCACTGAAGATTCGAAGGGCATGCTGTGGTTGTCTAGCGGGACACTCCAGAGCTTCGATCCGGCGGCGGGACGTTTCACCGCTTACCGTCCCAATTCCTCCGGGACGGGAAGAGCGGAGCAGCAAACTTCCTCAACCCTTGTTCGGTCTGGAACGAAGAGCGTCAACGGCTATCTGACGATCGATCATTCTGGCGTGATATGGGCCGCTACAGAGGATGGCTTGCTGCGCTTCGATCCTCAGGGGGAGCAGTTCACCACTTATTATGTGAGCGACGGCCTCCCATCCAATTCTGTCGACGCCATTCTCGAAGATCACAAAGCGAATCTGTGGGTCAGCACCGCCGGCGGGTTGTCCCGGTTCAACCCACGCACCAAGACTTTCACCAATTATGATGAGGCTGACGGCCTGACCTCAGATAACTTTGAGGGCTTTCCGGTTGCCTACCAAACGAGGGGCGGTCAAATGTTCTTCGGCAACTCGCGCGGGCTCACGTCATTTTGGCCGGACCAGATCGTCGAAAAACCATTCGTCGCGCCGGTGGTCCTGACCGGATTTTCATTGCTGAACCGGCCGGTGGCGCCCGGGCCGAGGTCGCTGCTCGCAAACTCCATCACGTTTACGCGCTCGTTGGCGCTATCTCACGAGCAGAACATATACTCCTTCGAGTTCGCTGCTCTGAGCTATGTGGATCCGGCACGGAATCAGTATCGGTATATGCTGGAGGGACTCGACCATTCATGGATCCCGGTGGATACTGATCACCGGGTTGCTACCTTCACGACGTTGCCTGCGGGAAACTACACGCTGCGCGTTCAGGGCTCGAACAATCGCCGGGTGTGGAATGAGCAGGGGGTTGCCCTGCAGCTGAAGATCCTTCCCCCCTGGTGGGGCACATGGTGGTTTCGGGCTGTTTCCGCAGTTGTTTTCTTAACACTGCTAGCGGCGGCATACCAATACCGCGTCCGGCAACTGCAGTGGGCCTTCGACATTCGGCTGGAGGAGCGCATCGATGAGCGGACGCGCATTGCTCGCGATTTGCACGATACGCTCTTGCAGAGTTTTCAGGGCTTGCTTCCCGTGTTCCAAACAGCGCGCAATCTGCTTCCTGGGCAAAGCGGTCGGGCGGCGGAAGTGCTTGACGAAGGTCTACTCGACGCGGTGGATGCGATTGCCGAGGGCCGCAACGCTATACAGAATCTGCGCGCGAAACCTTCGCTGGATCCCGATCTGGGTTCTCTGCTCAGCGCCGCTGGGGAGGAACTGGCGCAATCAGCGGAGGCGGACGGGAGTGCGCCCGCATTCCGCGTGGTCGTGGAGGGATCCCGGCTGCCGCTCGCTCCACTCCGTAGGGACGAAATTTATCGGATCGGCCGCGAAGTATTGCGCAATGCTTTCCGGCACGCGCACGCTGGCCGGATCGAGGCAGAAATACGGTACGACCGCGACATGTTCCGGCTACGGATTCGTGATGACGGCAAGGGGATCGATTCGAGCGTCCTGCAGGAGGGCGCGCGGACCGGGCACTTCGGCCTACCCGGCATGCACGAGCGCGCCAATAGTATGGGTGGGTGCTTGAAGATCTGGAGCGAACCTGGTGCAGGCACCGAGGCGGAGTTGACCGTCCCGGGCCGCATCGCATATGAGAAGTTTTTCACCAGCAACAGCTGGTGGGCCAGGCTCGGCCGGCGTTTGCGGCTGACTGCGCCAAACAGGGAAGCGTGATGCCGAAACAGGCAGCGATTCGGATTCTTGCAGTAGATGACCATGCCCTCCTGCGAAAAGGCATCCGCCTGCTGATCAGCACGGAATCTGATATGCAACTGGTAGCAGAAGCCTCCACCGGCAGGGAAGCCGTGCAGGAATTCCGAACGCATCGGCCCGACGTTACCCTTATGGATTTGCAGATGCCGGACATGAGCGGGGTGGAAGCCATTATCGCCATCCGCGGCGAGTTTCCCAACGCGCGAGTCATTGTGCTGACAACGTACGCCGGCGACGCGCAAGTACTCCGTGCATTGAACGCGGGAGCGCGCGGCTACTTATTGAAAGGAAAGATCAACACGGAACTGCTTGAGACGATCCGGGCCGTCCACGCAGGGCAGAAGCGAATTTCCGCCGAGGTGGCTGCTGAGTTGGCCGAACATACCGGCGAGGAGGGGCTGAGCGACCGCGAACTGGAAGTTCTCCGCCTCATCGCCAGCGGAAACGCCAACAAGGAGATCGCCGCTCAGCTTTCCATCGGCGAGGATACCGTCAAGCGGCACGTGTCGAACATCCTGGCCAAGCTCAACGCCAACGACCGCACCCACGCGGTCACGATTGCATTGAAGCGCGGAATTATTGAGCTCTGAACCCCACTAAAGTGTAATCGGCAGCTACCAGTTGCGGCTGATCCCTTCTTCTGGCCACTCCCTTACGCTATAGAGGGAACTTGTGCAAAGGCTATTTTCGAGCTTCGCAGACGGTTGGCCCGGTGCCGGCCTTCTGTTGCTCCGGGCGCTGACCGGTGGTGGACTGCTTTATAGCGGCATCAACTCGGCGTGGTCCGTTTCTTCGCTTTCGATGGTCCCGCCAGTCGTTGCGGCCGGTACCGGCCTCCTGCTCATGGCGGGCTTGTACACGCCGTTAGCGGGAGTTGTGGCGGCCATCGTCGAGGCCTGGATTGCTTTCTCCCACCCCGGAAATCTCTGGCCGCCGGTCGAGCTGATGAGCCTAGGTCTTAGCCTGGCCATGATCGGCCCCGGCGCCTGGTCCATCGATGCGCGGATTTTTGGCAGGAAGCAGATCGATCCTTCGAATTATGAGAGGGAGTCCGATCGCGCACGAAAGTGGTAGCAACGCCCTTTACGATCGAATCATCCCGATGAACCCGATTTAGGGTTTGTCCAAAGACAGAGTCGAACCGATAATCGAACCAGACGAAAAGCTGATGCCAACCTCGGGGTTGGTTGACACAAATTCAGTTCTGAGTCCGGGAAAGGAGCAACGGTATGGCAGCTACCAGCGTAGTAAACATCGCGTCGGGGGCGAGTGTGGCACTGGCGAAGGAAACTTATCACGACGATCTCTGGGCGTTCCACAGACAGAAGCTCCGCCTCTCGCCGGGTGCGGAGACGGAATTGCCACGGACGGACGAACGCGACTGCATGCATGCCTTGTTCGATATCACCGACGCGCTCCAATCCGGCCTCCCTGCTGGCGAGCTTTTTTCGGCCATCTCTGAACGGCTCAGACCGGTCATCAACCACATATCGGGTTCACTCAGTGTATTGGACAAAGCAACAGGAAAGCTCCACATCGCGGGTGTAGATTCACCTCGAGGGCGAGAACTAGGAATAGACGAAAAAGACAGAAGCTTCAATCCAGAAGGCCTTCCGAACGCTGAAGCGATGAGTAGCGGAAAACCAGTTGTGACGTGTGGCCCCGACTTCCAGCGATTTCCTTCGCCGCTCTACCGAAAATATGCCCATCTGTTCACCGCTGCCGGTTGCTGGACTCCGTTGATCGGTAGATACGGAAGTTTGGGCACGATGGCAATGCATCGCGAGGAAGGAGAGCCGTTCACCGATGACGAAGTGGCTCTCTTAGTTCACGTGTCTCGCCAACTCGCGCTCGCAATTGAGAATGCGACAGCCTTCCGCGAACTGGCCGAGATGAAAGACCGGCTTGCCACCGAAACGCTGTGTCTGGACGAGGAGACCGATCAGAGCGTCAGCGGCATGGTCGGCGAGAGTCCAGCATTTCAAGAGGTGCTTCGAAATATCCGCGTAGTTGCTCCGACGGGCGCCACAGTACTTGTGCAGGGCGAAACAGGGACCGGCAAGGAATTGATCGCGCGAGCCCTTCACGAACTGAGCGAGCGAAGCAAACAACCGTTCATCAAGGTAAACTGCGCCGCGATTCCGGCCACATTGCTGGAGAGTGAGCTATTCGGACACGAGAAGGGCTCATTTACAGGCGCATTCACCCAAAAACTCGGTAGATTCGAGATGGCGCATAAAGGCACGCTGTTCCTGGATGAAATCGGGGAGATGCCGCTGGAATTGCAACCGAAGCTTCTGCGGGCCATTCAGGAGCAGGAGTTGGAGCGCGTCGGCGGGAATCGGACGATCCATGTGGATATCCGGATAATCGCCGCCACAAACCGGAACCTGAAGCAGATGGTCGAGGAAGGTAAGTTTCGGAGTGATCTGTTTTACCGGCTGCACGTGTTTCCATTGAATGTTCCCCCGCTGCGGGAACGCCGCGCAGACATACCTCTGCTCACGAGCTACTTTGTTCAGAAACATGCGCGGCGCATGGGCCGGGACATCGAAACGATTCCTACCGCTGCCTTGGAGGCACTCACGAGGTACGATTGGCCGGGCAACATCCGTGAACTGCAGAATGTGCTGGAGCGGGCGGTCATTCTGACTCATGGGACGAGTCTGCATGTTGAGATGTCGGAGTTGAAGACGAACGCCGATACCCTGTATCGTCGGAATTCCGCGGGGTCCGAGGCCTCGGAGCGGGACCGCATCCTAAAAGCCCTGGAAGAAGCGAACGGCCAGGTCGGAGGTCCGGACGGCGCGGCAGCCCGTCTGGGTCTAAAACGAACAACGTTGCAGAACCGCATGCGGAAGCATATGATCGCCCGCCAGTATTGCTGACTATTCTCAATCCAAGAACTTGAGTTCGAACCAAATTGGGTAGTGATCTGACGCGTTCACGTCCTCACGTACGCCGCCAGAGATCGATTCGACGGGTCCCGCAAGATATACCCAATCGATGGTGCGCCGGTGACGAAAAATGCCGTGGGCTGGCGTGGTGTGAGCGGCGGGCAAAGCAATCGCACTATGGAAACCCATGCGTTCAAGCACAGCCGCTGAGGAGTTAGAACGACTCAGATCCGCGTTTAGATCGCCCGCTACTAAGACGGGATCGCTATCGAGATACTTCGTCGCGTCTTCGACTGTTTCGGAAAGCTGCATCCTCCTGAGACGGTCGTCCGCGCGGCTTTCCAGATGGAGATTGTAGATCATGAGCCTGCGGCCGCCGACCTCCACCGCGGTAATAAGCGCGATACGCCCGCCACGGCGCGGCTGGAAGGGTTCTGTGCGCGGCAAGAACCATTTTGGTTTCCAGAAGTTGGACTGTTGACGAAAACGGAGTACCCGGGAATTTCCGAGCGGCCACGAGGAAAGCGTCGCTTGACCGTGGTATGCCGGTGCACCACGCCGTCCTTGAGCTAATTCCTCAAATTCGTAGCCAAATGTATAGTTCATCCGGAGTCTCTTCGCGATCTCCTCGGCGATGTTGCGGAATCCAGTTCGCCGGGCATATAAATCGGCTTCCTGAAGTACCAGAATGTCGGCTCTTTGTGCTTCGAGAAACGCGATAATCTTTTCGAGCTGTAACCCCCGATCGATATTCCAGTTCACCACTCGGATTCGGTCCGGCGGCCACAACGTCCATCTAGGGGCTACAAAGCTACCTGAGAGCACATCCCGCATAGCGGCATCTACGCTGCGATAGCAGCCGTTAGCAGCCTGGCAAAAACACAGCGGCTGCCAGACGCGAGAATTCTCCAGCGTGTCTTCATTGCAGCCGCGCCTCTTGAGGAGAGACATTCACGACGTAATCGAAGTAATCGATCTGCAGTTCAGTGGAGCCGAAAATTCGGACCTCCGTGACGGAGTTGTCGGAAGCAGCCAGCCAGAACGGCCCTCGCTTTTGGTATATATGACCGAAGTGGACGCTCTTGATCCAAAACGAAGGGCTCTTCGCCGGCTCCCCGTCCATGCGAACGATCGCGAAATCCTCCGCGTCCACCCAGATGGATCCACGCATCAGATATTTCTTCTGCTTCTTTGGAGCGACTTCGAGTACGTACGTCTTTCGCCCGTCCACTTGGTCCACGCGCAGCATCGAGAATGAATAGTTTTCGGGAGTCATGCCGGAATTTTCAGGGCTGCCGGGACGTGATGCTTCGCTCTCAGCTTCGAGCAGCCTTGGAAACACGTGCTGTCGCGCGCCACCCCAGCCTGTGCATGACTCAACCTCGAACTCCTTCGACCCGTCCTTGTGGTAAACCATCCGGACCAGCATCTCGGCCTGCTTGTGATGCTTCGGGTTTTCGAGTACATAGCGGCGGACGCCGGTGTATCCCTGAAGGGCGGCTCGCCGTTCGTCGTCGTGCTGGACCAACTTCGCGACAACCTCATCGGCACTCGGAAGCCCGGCCGTATCGGGGGCATCCTGAACAAGAAGCATTAGTCCAAGCAGTGCCGGCAACATGACTAAAACTCCAGTACGAATTTTCCGCGCCAGATACGGCCAACGCCGTTGAACATCGCGTCGAAACGGTAGCTATCAATGTCGTTCTGCACGTCGCGTGGGTTGAAACGATTGAGCAGGTTGAAAACGCCGAATCCTACGCGGGCCTTCAGACCCTCTCGGCGGATCGGAATCTTGATTGGGCGCGTGACCTGAAGATCGAGCGAAGCGAAGCGAGGAAATCGCTCGGAGTCTCGCGGTCCGACGAATTCACGTTCCTGGTCGGTCAGCGAGTAAGGGAATCCGGTATGAACATCGAGAACCGGAAGGACCGTAAGCTTAAACGGCGCCTCGAACTGGCCCCACGCCAAGAACCGATTCGGCGCATCGAATGGCAGCCGGCCCTGCTCATCCGGATTGATCACCGCGGTGCCGTTATTTCCGAAAAACTGATTGAAGTCGTTCAAGTTTCCAAACGCCCGGGAACGTACATACGACGCGTTGAGAGTTCCGCGCCGGACCTTATACTGGCCAGTCAACTGAAACTCACGGTAAAAGCTACGGCCATTGTTCGAAAGTGATAGAAGACCCACATTCGCGAGCGGATCGAGCACAAAATCGCGGGCCGTGTTGCGTTCTTGGAAGCCGGTGCGGATAACAAGAGCCGAAGTCAGTTGCCGGTCCAGTTCGACATTCCAGCCAACGCTGCGAGGATTGCGAAGCCCGCCGGGAACCGCATTGACGAAGCTTTCGGTAGAGAGGATCGCGCCGTCGGGGGATAGCATCGCGATGGTCCGGCTGGGCAGAAACGGGAAGGACGCAACGTTGAGGGCCACACGATCGTAGAATAATCCGGCGCCGCCCTTTAGAACCGTCTTGGCGTCTTTCGTCAACATAAGGGCAAATCCCGCTCGTGGCGCGGCATTGACTGAATCCGTGATCGAGTCACGATCGAGCCGGAGACCGAGATCGATCGTTAACCGCTGAAGAGGTTGCCACTTGTCGGCCACAAACCAGGCGATTCCATCTTCATGGACGCCGAAGCGCGAAGCGGAGCCGAAATTGATCTGTTCCAACGGCAGGTTGGAAACACCAAAAACCGTCACCGGCAGCAGCGCGGTCCGGCCGTCGTAGTTGTCGTGGACGTAGTCCGTTCCGAACTTCAGTTCGTGCGAGCCGACGAAACCATGCCGATCGAGTTGATAAATCTCCTGCCATTCCGTGTGCTCACTTTCCCGGGTCTGCCGGTTCCAAAACCCGCCGCTTGTCGTTTCGACCAGCAATTCATAGGGAGCCGCACTGTTCGCGGTCACGTCCGCATCGAAGCGTTTGTAACTGAACTGCGAAAGGAGCAATGAATCTGAATTGATCGCGAAGCGGTGTTGGAAAGAGGCCATGTACCCGCGCTGGTGCAGGTCCGGCGTTGCAGGCTGAGGAGTAAACGTATTCAAGCCGAGGTAGTTTAGCTTCTGCGGGTACAGACTGAAGGTCGCGGTCATGGATTGCCGGGAGTTGAGATTGACGTCCACTTGGCTGAAGGAGGTGAATCCCTCAAATTTCATGTCGCGTTCCAGAGGAGGAAGGCTGCTGACTGGCGTTCGGACAAATCGATACTCAAATGATTCGGTGAAGGCAACCTTATCCTTAATGATCGGCCCGGTAATAGTGGTGCGAGGCGTCGCCGATTCGATTCCTATAAAGTCGCCGTCACGATTGCGAGGTCTCGGCAAGAGATTCTGCATCGAGAAGTGAAAGTCATCGAAGTTACTCGTAGTGGTCTCGATTTTTGAAACTGCTCCGGTAAACCGCCCGTACTCTGGGTCATAGGGATTGGCGATCACCGTCGCCGATTCGACGACATCAATGGGAACGTTCATTGCCGGATTGCCCGTCACTGGATCGATGACGCTTGCGCTATTCACCAATGCTCCGGCTTGAGAGGACCGGGCGCCCTTTATGTTGATGAGCCCATCCGGGCCTCGAACGACGCCGGGTATGAGCGGGAGGAGAGTATCCGCTCTATCATCTTTCGTTGGCGCGTTTAGAATCGTCGATCTCTCAATTTCAGTTCGCTGCTCGGGCTCCGCCGAGATGAGCGGTTCGACGTTTCCGTTCACGGTAACCGACAACTTAACATTCTCAATGGTCACGGGGATTTCAACCTCGAGAGATTCACCGGAGTGAATTTCGGCCAACGTTGAACCGATCAGCCCAGGCGCACTCGCTCGGATCTGGTATCGGCCGGCGGGCAAGTCCGTGAAGCTGTATGAGCCTACGTTGTCGGCCGTCGTCTGTCGAGCTACTTCGGCGCTTTCGAGCACCACAGTTGCGCCGGGAATCATCGAACGGGAACCGTCAGACTCGATCGTGACGACGCTTCCGCGAATCATTCCGGCTTTTTCCTGCGCGTCTGAAGCGCCTCCGGCGAGGATAAATAGCGTCAAGAAGCAGGCGAATTGTCCCTTCGAGCCCCGTTGGTTTGAGCTACGATGTTCCATGCCGCCGGAATCTGCAACCCCGTATCCATCCTGCAACTGCTTTCTCTCTACGACGATTCAGTGATATAGCGGATCTGCCGAGCACAAGCCGGCTCAATTCGCTGCCGAGCTGCCGGGCAAGTGCCCGGATGTAGCACGCGTCGGCATCATGCGAGTCATATATAGGTTTTCAGGAGTGCGTCGCGGAGCAATTAGTGGCGATCAAAAGAAAGTGCACGTGGTCAAACTCTAGCTCGAATCCTTTGCAAATTGGTTTAGACAAAAGTGTTAGGAATCGAGATCGAACTAAATGGAGCATCAAATGTCTCCTGTGGCTGGCGCGTTCGATTCCTCGGGCTTCACGCCACGCGCTGGAGCTGGCTTAGAGGCTGACTGGCAGGTATCCGGATCGTCGTGACTGGCGTCTTCCGTGGCTCCGCGGTCCATGGTACGTTGTACTGGCGCATA
Source organism: Bryobacterales bacterium (assembly GCA_963772905.1). Lineage (GTDB taxonomy): Bacteria > Acidobacteriota > Terriglobia > Bryobacterales > Bryobacteraceae > Palsa-89. Next base: position 203,864 of record CAVYZD010000006.1, read on the forward strand.
CACGTCCAGCAGTGGTAATGACCGTGAATGGGCCACGAGACCGAGCCGTGCATGAGGCGGCACCACATTGTTCCAATCTTGTCTATCAGCGTAATAGCTTGGCGGATCATCATTGATCTCCCTTTGCGTATTCTCAGTCTTGTATCAGCAATTTGTGACCCATGCCTTAAATCTGCCTTATTCTGAGTCGACGAAGTTTGGTTCATAAGCTGCAATAGAAGAGGCATGTTCCAATGTTCCTCTCATACACGCTCGGCGCGGATTTCGGCCCTGGCCGGTCGCATCTGCTCTTGGGGAAAAGCTGTTCTCTTCCTTTTTATGATTCAGCATCTACCTGCGAACGACGTTTTGGTAAGGTCGCAATCCCCGCCCGAGAACGTCGCTTTCGCTCGATACGTCGCCTCGCTCCAACAGCATGATCCTTTCAACGAGGCGGGGCCGGTTGCCGTGTTGATCGAATCGTCTTTGCCACATCTCTATAAAGATGCCGAGTTGCTAGCCATCAGAAGGACGGGAGAAAACCAGCGGAGCGAATATCTCATTGCGGGAGTCGTAGGTGACGGCGCCGCTTTAGATGAGGTGACCACACGATACTTCGCACTCCAGGAGGAGATCGAAAACCTCCCCCTATCTTCTGTCCGGGTCTCTCCGGAAAACTACAAATTTCGTCTTCGGGGCGAAGTGAAAACGGGCATCGGCAGCGCGTACGTGTACGACATTACGCCGAGGAAGCGTCGCCTTGGCCTGGTCAAAGGACAAATCTGGATCGAAGCCGGGACAGGCGCGGAGGTTTTACTTAGTGGCCGTCTCGAAGGTGCGCCCTCGATAGGCGGCAGCGTTGATTTTGTGCGCGAGACGAAGCTGTACGGAGCGAGCTATGCAAGAGTAACTCACTTGAGCTTTACAGTTCCTCTATTGGGACGCAGTGAGCTGGTTGTCACGGAGCGTCCACTGGGTAGGCAGGACGATATCCAAATACCTCAAGAATCACCGCACGAATCGAGCACGCTCAATCTACCTAGTGCAGCGTTACGACAAGATTGACTGGAAAGAACGCCAACCGTTCCTCGGATTCTTGCGCGCCACGCTTATCGGAATGGCCCGACGCAGGGCAGACGAAATTACTTAGACATTCCAACTCGGCTTCGAGAGAACCAGCTACTTTCGGAGAGTCGCTTCGCTAATGCTGTACCACCGTTTGCCATCCACACGAACAAATGTCGCGTGATAGTCGCTGTCGAGCGCGCGCTTGGCGAAGGACGACTTGTTCATAACCACCATGGAAAACCGGTCTTCCCATTCGCTCGTGTCCAAAGGCTTCGAACTCATAACCGTGGGTTGATACACAATGTCGTACTGTTGGTAATCGCGGACCACGCGGATCACATCGCCCAGTGATGCATTCGGAACGAAGATGGCGCCGGTCCAATCGTGTATCAGCCCTGAGGGAACCTTCACCGGACCGTCGGGCACTGCAGGCAAAACCGCAATGCCGCCATGACGAAGCTTTCCCGCTTCACCCGGGACGGCGTCGATCGACAGAAAAGAACTTCCCGGCGCAAGATGCGTCTGGTTGCGAGCTTCGGCAGCTCTTAGGTAGTCCTGCCACGCCAGGACCGTTTCCTCTTTGAGATCCGCTGCAGTCGCCCGCGTCAAGGAAATTGCGGTCAAAAGGATAACTGTGACCCCTTGAACCCGCTGCGACGTCGCTTCCCTTGGGGTCCTTCGTGCCTATCGTAGTGGAAGTCGTTGTTCATGGTTTTCGCTGCCTCGCGAGCTGGGAAAGCATCTAAGGAGCCGTCGCCGGTTGGATTGCAACTCACTAAGAACAGGCCGCGAGACTGCCAAGATTGGACTTGGTATAGGATTCTGCCAGTGTTGCCGATGGCAGATGCCGTAAATAGGGCACCAGCAGCGCACAGGTCCCGACGGCTTGAATATCGATCAGGAGATTGAACCCTCCGCCAGCTCTGAAATGTGATTCGATAACTGGTTGAGACTTGGCGCGTTGGTAGACGAGAAAAGATGGGCACGAGACCGCGTAGTGGCCGTCCACGACCGTTCTGACGCTGATCGCCTGCGTGTCGACCAGGAGGTCGCCGGTTCGATCCCGGCGGGTGGTTCCAGAAACCTTTCCGAAACACTATGCTTCGAAGGGCCGTCTCGGCTCGGAAATGCGTTTTCAAACAGCAACGGTTGCTATATACTCAAACGAAGATTACAGCCATGAAGAAAACAGCTGGGCTCTTCCTCTTATTTGGTTTCGGTCTAACGGCGGCCAACTTCTGGCAAAAGCCTTACACGGAATGGAGCGATAAGGACGCCACGAAGATGATGACCGATTCGCCGTGGGCCAAGTCCGCCAGCGTTTCGATGAGCGGCCCTGGCGGTGCCGGTGGCGCGCCCCCGGTCCCCGGCGGTGGTGGAGGTTTCGGCGGTGTTCCAGGCGGCGAACCTCGAGGACCGCAGGGCGGAGGCGGGTCGGAATTTGGCCCTGGCGCCCAGGGTACGTCGGCCCCAACGTTCGATGTTGTAGCTCGATGGCAATCCGCGCTTCCGATCCGGCAGGCGTTCGTGCGTCTCAAATTCGGCGCCGAGGCGGACCAATCGGCCGAAGCCGCGAAGGTTCTCGAACAACAGGACAGGCCTTATGAAATTGTCCTTTCGGGGCCAATGGGAATGTTCCTGGGGGGCAAACCGGGGGACGCCGCGAAGGCTCTCAGCGAAGTGAGTTTTCTATCATCCACCCGCACGGGCCCAATCAAGGCCACCCAGATCGAGGTGGGAAAGCCTGGAAAAATAATGGACGTGGTGTTCGCGTTCCCGCGCTCGATGCCGTTCACGGTTGAGGACAAAGAGGTCGAATTAATCACGAAACTCGGCAATTCGAATCTCAAATACAAGTTCAAACTGAAGGACATGGTAGTGAACGGCAAGCTCGAGATGTAACATTTGATTCCGGTTGGTCAACGATTGCCGCTAATACGAAACTACTATGGACGATCTTGCGGCCTGAGTTCATGATGGAGCGATGCAAAATAAGGGGTGCTGGACGGTCCTTGTTTCGGCCCTCGCAATCGCACCTTCGCTCTCCGCTCAACAGCCGTTGGAGCCCATCCAACTTGGTCCGTTCACGTTTGCGGGCAGCATTCGCGACCGCGTCGAGAACTGGGGATGGTTTACACCCAACTCCGGCAATCCCAAATATACTCTCGATGACGCCACCATTCGACTGGGAATCAGCCAGAATCTCGAAGCTTTCGACTGGATGTTCGAGATCGAAATTCCTGTTTTGCTGAACCTGCCCACCAACGCCGTGGCTCCCGGCGCGCAAGGACAACTCGGCTTGGGCGCCAGCTACTACGTCGCGAACAACAAAGAACAGAATGCGGCCTTCTTATTTCCAAAACAGATGTTTCTGCGCTGGCACCACGTGTTCGGAGTTCCAAGCGCCACTCTGCAACTCGGCCGCTTCGAATTCTTCGAGGGCGCCGAGAACAAGCCCTCGGACCCGACCATCGCCGCACTCAAACGTGATCGAATCCAGCAGCGCCTGATCGGAACCTTTGCGTTCGCCGATATCCTTCGGGCCTTCGACGGCTTTCATTATGCATACGATAATCCGACGGTAAACTACACGCTGGTTGGTGCAGTGCCGACGCGTGGAGTCTTTCAGGTGGATGGCTGGGGCTGGAATGCCGTCGCTTTCGGCTACGGATCGATGACGCGGCAATTGCGGTCGGCCTCCACCACGGGCGAATTTCGACTCTTCGGGATTTATTACGACGACTTTCGTCCGGTGACCAAAACGGACAACCGCCCACTCGCAGTCCGCACCGCCGATCATGCCGACCTGCGCATCTGGACGCTCGGTGGGCACTATGTCAATGCCTTGAAAACCTCCGCGGGTATCTTCGATGTCATGGGCGAGGGCGCCTTCCAGTTTGGTGATTGGGGCGTTCAGCAACAACGCGCCGGAATGTTCGACCTCGAAGCAGGCTTTCAGCCGAAAATACTGGGCCGCCTTACGCCGTGGATTCAAGGCGGATATTACTACGGGTCGGGCGACAAACATCCGAACGACAGCACACACGGAACGTTCTTTCAGCTCATGCCCACCACTCGCGCCTATGCGCGTTTCCCGTTTTTCGATATGGAAAACAATGTGGACCGGTTCGGAATCCTCACCCTGCATCCGCACCTACGGTACACCATACACACGGAGTTTCATTCTCTGCGGCTCGCCAGCGGCGCCGACCTCTGGTACACGGGCGGCGGGGTTTTTCAGCCATGGAGTTTTGGATACCAGGGCCGCGCGAGCAACGGGTCCACCAGCCTGGCCAACTTGTACGACATGAATGTCGACGTGACCTTCAACTCCCACTTTTCCATCTCGCCATATTACGGCTATGCACTGGGAAAATCGGTCATCGAGTCGATTTATCCAAAAGGGCCCAATGGCCACTTGGCGTTTCTCGAGGCCAATTACCGTTTTTGACGCCTGAGTTTACTTGAGAATGCCGCGGGTTTCGTCAATAGTAATGAATTGATTCGGGGGCACGTTCGCGAACTTCTGTTTCGTTCCGCTCGGCCACGTTACTTCGATCGATGTCACCAGCGGATCCTGCCCCAGACCGAAGACCAGTGCGCGATCGCTCTCGGAAGCGTAACTGGAGCCGCTGCGCACCACATTCCATTGTTTGCCGGAAGCGGATGCGATGGCCACCGAAGCCCCGATTCCATCTCGATTCGATTTCGTCCCGATGGTGCGGATTGAAATCCACTTGTTCTTATTTCCGCCATCGTTGCGAAAAAGGTGCGCGGGGCCGTTGTTGGAAGTGATCAGCACGTCCAGATCGCCGTCATGATCGAAGTCGCCGTAGATCGCGCCGCGCCCGACCAGCGGTTTGGTGAAATCCACGCCCACGGCATTCGACACGTTCTGGAATTTCTTCGTACCAAGGTTTCGAAACAGTAGCGGTGGCTCCTGATAGTGGATCTTGGGCTGAACGCGCCCGATCTCTTCCTCGATATGTCCGTTCGCCGTGAGGATATCGGAGTAGCCGTCCAGATCGTAATCGAAGAAGAATACGCCGAACGAAAGCGATAGCAGGCTATCGCGCCCGACGCTGGACCGGGGAGCTTCGTCCACGAACAGACCGTTGCCCTCGTTGTGATACAGCCCCAGCATCTGATTCGAAAAGTTGCCCACCAGCAGGCCCGCACGTCCGGTGCGATCAAAATCGCACGAGTCCACACCCATGGCGCCGCGCGCCACGCCATCCTCGCCGAAGGCCACTCCGGCCGACACGCCCTGATCGGTGAAGGTGCCGTTCTTGTTATTGTGGTAAAGCTTGTTCGGCTGCGTATCATTCGAGACGAAAATATCGGGCCAGCCGTCGTTATCGAAATCGATGATCGTCACGCCGAGAGACTTGCTGGTTGGATCGCCCAGCCCGGCCTTGTTCGTCACATCCTCGAAGCGCCCGCCGCCGAGGTTGTGAAACAGCTTGCTCGACGTTCCTGTGTACGATTCGGGCGTGCAGTAAGACTTTACGTTGCCATCCAGCGAGCACCACAGATCGCCTTTCTCGGTCCATTGAACATAGTTGGCCACAAAAAGATCCAGCTTGCCGTCGCGATCATAGTCCAGCCAGGCGGCGCTGGTTCCGAAGGCGGCGTTCTTGATTCCAGATGCCGCCGTCACGTCTTTGAACTTGCCGTTGCCCTCGTTATGAAACAGGTGGTCGCCATCGAGAGCAGTGATATAGACGTCGTCGCGCCCGTCGTTGTCATAGTCGGCCACAGCGATGCCGATGCCGAAGATCTCCACATCGAGGCCGCTGCCGCGCGTAATATCGGTGAACGTGCCATTGTGATTGTTGCGGTAAAGCGCCGCTGTAGTGTGCCGCCCGCGCGGAGTCCAGTCTTTCCCGTTCACCAGCAGAATATCGATCCAGCCGTCGCTGTCGGCATCGAAGAAGGCGGCGCCGGAGCCGAGAGTTTCAGGCAGATATTTCTTGCCGGATTTGCCGGCATTATGGACGAATTTGATTCCGGCTTGCGCAGTTACGTCATTGAAGACGACTTTGTTCTGCGCCGGCGCAGCATCCGCGGTCAGGGCGGTTAGCGCCACGATTAAGGTCGATACTCTCATGGTCGTGAATAGCCTGGCGTTCATTATTGTCCTCTGGACTGAGCATGCGCGGCTTGGCGGTGATGGCCTGCGACGATTCGTCGGCCTTGAAACGCTGGAAGAGTTTCTGCTCCCGTTCGGCGGACGCCGTGTTGCCAATGCCGCGATAAGCCAGCATCGCGGTGTAGTGCATCTGTAGATCTTCCGGATCGACGGCCGCCACCTTCTTGAGAGCTTCGATGGATTCTTTGTAGTTTCGCTTGAGAAACTGAAGCCGCGCCACCTGGTTCCATACCACGCGATCGCGCGGATATTTGGTATCTACGATCGCGAGATCCTTCAATGCGGCATCGTAATCGCCATCGGCTTTCTCAATGAGCGCGCGGAAGTAGTAGGTGCGGCCTAGATCGGGATTCACCGCCAGCGACTTCTGGATAAATGGCTTGGCCCTTTCGGTTTCGCCTTCCTGGATCAGCGCCCGCGCGACATTTAACCAGCCGTCGGCGTAGCCTGGCTCGGCCTCGGTGACTTTGATGAAAGCATATTCGGCGCCTTTAACGTCGCCCTGCAACAGCAAGCCGATGCCCCAATCGTTCCAGCGCTCGCGCGTCTTCGGGTTTGTGACCTGCCGCCACTGGTTTGCGGCCGCGTTGTTCGTCAGATCGATGCTGGTTTCCGCTTTTGCCAGAACGGTGATGGGAGTGACCGGAATCTCACCCTGCACTTCGCCTGAAACATTAGCTGGGATATTGCCTTTATCAAAGCTATATTCGGCGGCATTATGGTAGATATCGATCTTTGAGTCTTCACCAGGCTTGGGCTTTCCGGCATAAGCAAATTGGGTGTAATACCAGGAGAACTTGCGATGGTTTAGTTTCGCGGTCAGGTGAATCGGCCCCTTGGCGTCTTTCGGAATCTTAAGCAGATAGTGGACCGTATCGGCTGCCCCGGGTGCGATGGCATGCACATAAAGCACGCTGCGCGCCTGCCATGCGTTGCGCTTGTTGATCTCATTGCCGTCGGCATCGAGCTGATAGGCCTTGTAGAAATGTGCGCCCGGTTCGACTGGGCCTTTGCCGCCGTCTTCCACCTGTCCGCTCCAGAAGATTATCTTGCCTTTCGCATCGGTGGCTTGAAGTTCCAGCCAGATATCGAAGGAATCCAGCGTGCCGGCAGGGAAAAAGTGCCCGATCTTGCGCGTCCTGACGACTACGTCCACACGGGCCGTCGAACCGGGCTGGAACTTCGGCTGCGCCTGATCGAGCGGCGCGGCAACGTTGCCCACTTCGCGGATGAACGTATCGCCCTGCTGCTCGGCTTCTTCTCCCACCGCCGATCCGGAATTGAGTTTCGGCCCCGTGGCCGCGCGGCGGATCATGCCCGTCTGTTTACGGGTATTCTCTACCGGCGACGCCGCGAAGATATCCACCGAGATGAAACCGGATGTGAGGAACTTTTGCTCCGCCGCAAGCTGCTCGACGTCCCTGTTCGCGTTGGCCACTGCTGTATTCGCCGCAGGGAAGCGGTGTGAATGGATCTGACCGTTCCGATTGCCCGCTTCTTTCGAGGGTTCCAGTGGCATGTGGCAATCCGAGCAGGTTTTGCCCTGAGGCGGATAGTAGAAGGACCGAGCGCCCTCGCCAAATCCCGACGCCTGCCAGTTGTCGTAGTCGTCAAAGCCTCGGAACCATCGGTAGTTATTGACCGGAGTGTCCAGGTGAACTTTGTGGCATGTTGAGCAGAACTCCGACGCCTGCTTGATCATGAACGGCTTCAGAAAAGTCTCGCGATGCGGCTCCGGATTCAGATAGGTCATGAAATCGACCATGCCACGGATTACTTTGTTCTTGCTGGTCATCAACTGATGCAGCGGCGGGTACTCGATAGTGAATCCGTTGTTGCCCATGGTGCTGTCCACGTGCACGATGGCATGACAGCTCGTACATGCCAGGCCGGCGTGCGCTTCAGCCGTATCAATCTGGGGCTCGATCGGCTTGTCGAAACGTCCATTGAAGAACACCGCATGGTCATGGCAGCCGGCGCACCACTTGCTGCCCTGCGGAGAGCCCTGCGTGTCCTGCATATATTCGATGGCTTTTCGGTAGAACTGGTTGTTAAAAGAGCCGAAATGATGCGACGATGCCTTCCATTCCTCGTAAATCTGTTTATGGCATTCTCCGCAGGTTTCGGAATCCATGAAAAAGTTGGACGGAATAATGCCGCCGACATTAGTCTGCGCCGAAGCGGGGAAGAACGGCGATTTCGGTCCGCCGCCTTCGCCTTCCATCGCTAGCGGAGGACTGGCCGGATTCACGATGCGATTATGCGGATCCGGAAAAAATCTCTTGTAACCATGCCCGATGATGGGCAGTGCGACGAGCACGAGCAATGCCACTGCGAAACCCTTTTTGAACCTCAACCAATCGCCGCCTTCGCTTGATGCTTTCTTCCAAACGAATGGAATGAGCCACGCAACTCCAAGCGCCGCCGCCGCGATATGGGACCAGAGTATCCACGCATTTGCGTGAACGTTTCCCGCATAGGTCAAAACGGCGCCAAATGCGAACGCGAGAAGCAGAAATCCCACCGCCGCCGGCGCGCCCGCGAGCAGGCCGCTCCTTCGCAAAATAAATGGCAGGGCGATGGTGAGAACCGTCCCCAGGACGACATGCCCAAGCACATTCGACATGTAGAAGATTGTGGCGGAGGAGAACGCCGCAACGTAGCCCGTGTTCAACAACAATACGAGAAAGAGTATGGCGATCCAGAATGCAAGACTCCTGTTTTTCATCGCGGATCTCTCGGGCCAGTCTAGGGCCTCGGAGGGGCGGCAACAATAGTAGAAAGCTATTATCGAACGTGCGTCACAGCGCGATTCTCAGGGGATTCTGTCCTTCCGTGCAATGATATTCGCCGGCGCTCAAGTTCCTGAACTCCTGCACTTGGCCGCTCGGCCACTCGATGACCACGCGATCCACCTGGTCGCGCCTCCCGAGGCCGAACGTCACCGCGAGCTCGGATTGCGACATGTAGCTCGACCCCGTTTTCACCATGCGCGATTGCGTCCCGTCCGGCGTCGTGACGCGAACTGTCGCGCCAATGCCATCACGATTCGATTTCGTCCCCTGCAAACGAAAGCGCAGAGATCGATTGCCCGACGTTAGATCGTTGCGATAAAGATATGCGGGGCCCTGATTGGTGGTGATCAGGAGATCGAGGTCGCCGTCGCGATCGAAGTCGCCATAGGCCAACCCGCGAGCGACTTTGGGTGCGGCGAATCCGGCGCCAATCTGCGCCGCGACATCGTGAAACCCGCCTTTTCCGTCATTCAAGAATAGATGCGGCGGCTGTGCGTAACCATGGTTACCCGCGATGTTGCGAACCGTCTCGTCGATATGTCCATTCACCGCCGCCAGATCGAGATGTCCATCCAGGTTGGCATCCAGGAACGCGCACCCGAAACCAAGCCGCATGCGCGATGCCTGCCCGACTCCAGCTTTGATCGCGGCGTCCTTATAAATGCCACGGCCTGCGGAGCGATAGAGCGCGATCATCTCGTCATCGAAGTTCGTAATCGTGACCCCAGCCACGCCTGAGTTGTCGAAATCGGCTGCATCTACGCCCATGCCGGCGCGCGCTTTGCCGTCCTCGCTGAAAGCGACGCCAGCCGACACCCCGACGTCTTCGAAAGTTCCATCGCGCTGATTGCGGTAGAGCTTGTTGGGTTGAGTGTCGTTGGCGACGAATAGATCCGGCCAGCCATCCAGATCGTAATCGAGCATGGCCACTCCCAGCGACTTCGACGTAGTGTCGAAGATTCCGCTCTTCGCCGTCACGTCCTCAAATGTCCCATTGCCGCGATTTCGGAACAGCCAGCAAGTGGACCCGTGATACGCCTCCGGCGTGCAGTAGGATTTGTTCCTGCCATCCACACTGCAGAAGACATCGTGCTCGGGCGACCACTGGACGTAATTGCAGACGAACAGATCGAGCAAACCATCGCGGTTGTAATCGAACCAGAGCGCGGACGTGCTGAAGCCCTTACGGTCACCCAGTCCCGACTTTTGCGTCACGTCGAGGAACGTGCCATGGCCGGTGTTTTGAAACAAGCGATTCTGGCCCACGGCGGTGATGAGGATGTCGGGAAAGCCGTCGTTGTTGTAATCGGCAACCGCGACACCCATCCCATAGATTTCCATCGCGAGCCCCGCGCGCTCGGTGACATCGGTAAAGGTTCCGTTGCGATTGTTACGGTAGAGGTGCGGCGTCGACCGCTCGCGCTTATGCCCGGTCCAGTCAGCGCCGTTCACCAGCAGAATATCGAGCCAGCCGTCTGAATCGTAATCGAGGAAGGCGCAGCCCGGGCCGAGCGTTTCCGGAAGATACTTGGCTCCGAACGCGCCGCTGTTGTGATGGAAGTTGATACCGGCCTGGGCGGTAATATCAGCCAACCGGAATCCGGGATCGGGCACGGCGGAAGCGCCGCCGATGAGTGGAACGCTTCCCAGGACAAAGGTCCTGCGGGTCACGCGATGCTCACCAGTCCGCGGCGGATCGCGTAAACAACCAGCTCGGCGGTGTTGTGAATCTGGAGCGCCTGCATAATGTTGGCGCGATGCACGGACACCGTATTTACGCTCAGCTTTAAAACGACGGCAATCTCCTTGTTGGATTTCCCGTGCACGATGAGTTGCAAAACCTCGAGCTCGCGGGTTGAAAGCTTGGGCTGTGCATCGGACGCTTCGGCGAACTTGCCGAGCCGCTGGTCTAGCACCTGCTCGCCTGCAGCGACTTTACGGACGGCCGACACCAATTCCAGATCCAGGGCGTTCTTCAGAAGGTAACCGCGCGCTCCCGATTCCATACAGGTTCGTACGTAGCTCGGCTCGGCATGCATGCTCAAAATCAGCACCGCTGTCTGAGGGTACAACTCGCGGATGCGTCGCGTCGCGACCGCGCCATTCATACTCGGCAGCGCAAAGTCCATCACCACCACCTGTGGCTTCAGGGCGCCCACGGCCTCCACCGCTTCATGTCCATCGCTCGCCTCACCAACCACGCAGACGCCGGGTGCGTCCTCCAGCAGGCGGCGGAATCCCTTGCGTACCAGACTGTGATCGTCCACTAGCAGGACGGAAATTGGCGTTTCAGGCATGCACCACCTGGGACGCCAATGGCACCGTTACACGAACCAAAACACCGCCGTTATTGCCGTTGGCCACCTCGATGGTGCCATTCATCAACCCCGCCCGTTCACGCATGGAAATCAGGCCTAAGCCCTGCGTGAAATGCTCTTGAAATCCCTTGCCTTGGTCCTGCACTTCGAGTACGAGGGCTGATGGGAGGAAGCGCAACCGCACCGCGGCGCTTTTGGAATTGGAATGCCTGGCGACGTTGTTCAACGCTTCCTGCATCACCCGATACAGATGAATAGAAAGTTCCCGGTCCAGGTCCCGTCCCTCGCCGGTCTTCTCATACCTTACTTCAATTCCGGTTTGCTTCTCGAAGGCGGGCAGATATACGTCCAGGGCGCTTTCGAGACCCGCTTCATCGAGCACCACGGGATGAAGAGCATGCGACAAGGAACGCACCTTTTCGAGCGTAGTTTGCACGATCTCTTGCACCTCGAGCAGATCTCCGGTATGCCGATCCGCCCGCTGCAGCATGGCGCCGATCGCTGTAAGGATCTGGCCAAAATCGTCGTGCAGCTCCAGCGATATCGAGCGGAACGTGTTTTCCTGCATCGAAATCAACTGCTGCGCCAGTTCGCCGCGCTTCTCCGACAGCGCCGCCACTTGCTGGAACAAGCGGCGGTTGTACTGGACCAGATAAAGGCCGGTCAGCACAATCACCACCAGCATCGCGGCCAGAAAAACATAGACGTTGCGCTCCACGCCGGCATAAAGTTGCTGAGTTTGAGCCGCCGCGGTTTGTTCAGTTTCGTTGTTCGCTATCAGCAAGCGCGAGACGGCGGTACTCAAAGCCGCTTGCCGCGCCTCCAAAGACATTCGAATCCGGGCCCGCGCTTCCTCCTCCTGGCCGCCGCGAGCGAGATCGAAAATTCTGTCGAGAGCATCCCAGAACTGGCGGAATGAATCGCTCATGTAACGGCGTTGGTCCGGCGACTGATCGATTGGCGAAAACTTCTCTTCCCGAGATAGGGCGTCTTCAAGGTCGGAGCGAATCCGCCGAAATTGAGGTCGCCAGGCGGTCAGCGGATACGGCTCGTCGGAATCCACCATGTCCCGCATGGTCAGGGCCAGAGAATTCAAGCCGTTTTGAATGCGCAGTAATAGCAGGCTATCGGTGCGGTTGCGGTCGATGGTTCGCGTCTGCAACTCGCGCAGGCTGTGAAGCTGAACAATGGTGTAACCGGAATAAACTCCGACTGCCGCGAGCGTTATTGTCAAACCGGCCAGCAGGCGGACTGTGGGAGAAGGCATGATCAAGACCAGCGTCGTGCCTTGCAGAATAACATCGCGCCGCTACGGAATCACGACCGAGCCGTTGAGCGCCGTCATAATGTTGCCTTCGGAATCCCGCACCACCAGCCGCACGATATAGCTGCCGCTGGCCACATCCAGATTCGTCTTCACCGTGATGCCCGAGTCGGGGAGCGCATCGAGCGTCTGGTCTTTGAACTTTAAGTCCACCACTTTCTGCGTTCCGGCCACATATTTCCCATCTGGGTCAAACACTCCTCCCACCACGGTCAACGTATTGTCGTTGCGGCCGTCGGCTTTCCGGTAGCGCAGGTGCTTGGCGTCGATGCGCGCCAGGATGGAGAGCCGGGCCATGAGATCGCCGGTCTTAAAGAATTGCGTCTTCAACTCCACCGGCAGCTCGCGCATTTCCTCGCGCGAGAAGAATGTTTCGGTGATCTCTTCCCGCGCTTCCTGGGCGGGATCTTGCAGATGATTGCGTTCGAAATACCCGCGGCGCGCCTGCATCTGGAGTCCGGCGCCGTTCTTCAGTACGACGTTTAGCTTGTGGTAGCTGCCGTCCAGCTTCAGTTTCTGCGGCGCGAACCCAAGAATATAAATATATTCCGGCTGCGTCGCGACGAGCTTCAGTCCGCTGGCGAAATCGTTGTTGTCGTGGAAGAAGGAGCCGCCGGTGTCCTGAGCGAACTCTTCCAAGACGTCCATATCGGCGAGAGCGGCTTGGCGATCGTAGTTCGCTTTGATGTTGCTTGTAGTCGGATCGGTATAGCCGGCCCTGGTGTCCGCTTTGCCGCCCGGAGTCAATGCGTAGAGTCCGCGCGTGTCCAGCGAACTGATGACCACGTCGTTTCGTATGGCGGTATTGATCACGTCCATTTCGTCGGTTCGATGGTCGGTGACCAGATAGAATCCGGGCGAAACCATAACAATAGTGCGGGTGCCGGGCATGGCCGACATACGCCGGACCAACCCTTTCAGGACCAGCAATGTGCTCCGTGTATCCTGAAAGCCGATCTCGAGCTCTTTTAGGACCGCCATTCTTACCGGTGTCGCCATGCTAGCGGCAATATAAGGTGCGGCCTGCGGGGTGGGACTAGAGCCGGGTGGAATGGCATCGCGTTGGCATGCCAAATAATCGGCCTGTGCCGCGAGCATGGCCTGCTGATCGTTTCCGTTGATGATTGCGTCGGCCTGGAAGAAGCTGACATCGGGACACGTCGCCACGGTATTGGTGGGAATTGTCGGCCACGGCTTGATCTGATCGAGCGTTGCGATCAGTTTGTCGACATCGTCTGTGAAATCGAGCGAGGTGTGGTTGGACGTCGTGTAAATGGCGGCCCGGGTGCCTGGTGCGAACGACTCTTTCAACACGCGTTTCGCAGCCTCGCGCGTTTGCGCCAGATCGCCGAAGCTCAAATGAATATCGTCAAAGAGCCACATGACGAAATGCCCGGCGATGGGTTGCGCAGCCGGCCCGGATGGCTTGGCCTGGGGATTTCCGTTGACGTCGGTTTGAATCGAGGTGTCGGGCAGAATGGGCGGCGCCTCGGCCTTTTCGATGGAAAACTTCGATATCTCCTGCAGCTTGCCTTTATCGAACAGCTGGAAGTCTTCCTTCTTTAGTGTGCCGATGGCGTGCCCCTCGCGATCGCGAACCACCACGGGGACCAGCACCAGGTTGACGCCGGTGCTGAAGGTGAACGGCGTGTCGTGCTGCGTTACCTCCGCTGTAGTCTGCGTTTGCTGCGCCGAACCCATCATCGCCACGCAGCCCGAAACGGCCAGTATTCGCCCCGGTATGTGCCAAAGACGACTGCGGTAGCGCACGACTAGATACTATATCAGCGCGCGGCGCCGGCGGACAGGCTCTCGCACGGCTGCCCCGCGCCTTCCTTGAGATTCACGATTGTGTCGACTGCGCTCTGTTTCCACGACTCGCATTCTCCGGCCAACCAATGCACCTGAATGCGGTCTACCGCTTTCGCTTCTCCCAAGCCGAAATGAACCCGAGGATCGTTGGCCGCCAGATAACTGCCATCGCTTCTCACCCACTTCTTGATCGATGTACCGTCCATTCGCACCAGTTCCACCACGCTGCCATAGGCGGAACGATTGGTTTTCGTGCCCTCGAGATGTACCAGGAGCCAATGTCCGCGGTTTGGCGCGGTATTCAGCAGCAGCCGCGCGGGGCCGTTGTTATTCGTTACCAGGATGTCCATTCCGCCATCATTGTTCACGTCCCCGAAAACCGCGGCACGGCTGACCTCGAGAATCTGAAAAATCGAACCCGAGGACGCCGAAATGTCCTCAAACGCCTTTCCCTTGCCCATATTTTTCAGCAACAACTTCTTCTCGCGGTAGGGAAACCTGTCGCCCGACCGCACCATCGACACGTTGACGGCGCCATTGGCAGTGAACAGATCGAGCATCCCCCGATTCTCCATATCGATCAAACCCACGCCGAAACCCGTATAGGGCAGGGAAATACGCGACAGTCCGCTCTGCTCGGTGGCGTCGATGAAATCCCCGGTCGGCTGGCGCTGGAACAGCGTGAATGACTCGGTCGGAATATTGGTAATCACCAGGGCATCACCGCCATCGCCGAACAAGTCTCCCGAAGCAATCCCCATGCCGGCGCGCGGCTTCCCGTCGGAGGCGTAGGCAAGGCCGCGGCTCAGACCCTCCTCACGAAATACCCGATCACTTTCCTTCGATTGCGGGCTCCTGCGCTGGTTGATCCAAAGGTGATTCGCCGCGCCATCGTTGGCGACCAGAAAATCCGGATAGCCGCTGGTTCCGAACGTTCCAGTCAGGATGCCCAGTCCCGGTCCTGGTTTCCCGCTCAGCCCGACTTCTTCGGTGACATTCTTAAACCGGCCCTGCCCGAGGTTGTGATAAACCTCCGTGACCGTTCCCTTGAACGGCTGCGGTCCGCAATAATTCGGCGATCCCTGCGGCGTGTAACAAGGCCGTCGATAAAAATCCAGATAATGAACCACCACCAGATCCAGCAGCCCGTCCTTGTCGTAGTCGATCCACGCGGCGCTGCTCGACCATCCCGATGAAGCTACTCCCGCCGCCGCGGTCACATCCGTGAACGTGCCATTGCCGTTGTTGTGATACAAAACGTTGTGGCCGTAATTGGTGACATAGAGATCCACGTAGCCATCGTTGTCGTAATCGCCCGCGGCCACCCCCATGCCTTTGTCGACCAGGCCCAGGCCCGAAGATTCCGTAACGTCGGTGAACGAAAGCTTCCCGGTTTCGCGCAGATTGTTGCGGAACAGGCGATTGCCTGGTTTCCATCCGGGCGGTATCGGCACCAGCGGCGTGCCTTGCGGATACGTTGGCGAGCCCTGGACGAGAAATACGTCCATGTCGCCGTCGTTATCGTAGTCGATCAGAGCGGCGCCCGATCCCATCAGCTCCGGCAGCAGGAAGTCCCCGGTGGCGCCAGAGAACTGCCAGAAGTCGAGCCCGGTCTGTTTGGCAACGTCCTCGAAGGGGAACGCTTTATGCG
The DNA here is from genome assembly GCA_963772905.1 of Bryobacterales bacterium. Classification (GTDB taxonomy): domain Bacteria; phylum Acidobacteriota; class Terriglobia; order Bryobacterales; family Bryobacteraceae; genus Palsa-89. The sequence goes on from CAVYZD010000006.1 coordinate 219,963, forward strand.
GATGCGCGTATTTGCACGCAGATAGAGCGCACAATAAACACACCACTCCTACTGCACCACCCCGTATCGACGTGGGTACAGCATATTGCAGATTGAAAGCAATTTTTTGAAGAGCTTAACGATTTGACACAAGTTTGATCCTGTATGCATTTTCAATGACTAGGACTAGACGCCGCTACGACGCAGGGCTGCCCCGTGCCTGAGCCCGGAACCAATCATTCGCTATTCGCGAATCGCGAATGTAGAATGGAAAGGATGGCGCTGAAGCCGCAGGATGTCTACGTGGTGCTCAAGCTTGTCGCGGACGGGTCGCGTCGGGCTCCCTATTCTCGCCTTGCGCTGGAGTTGATCATGAGTCCGTCGGAAGTGCACGCGAGCGTACAGCGCGCTCGTGCCAGCGGTTTACTTCACGGTCCTGATTTCGAAAATCGTCCAAACATAGGGGCGCTGGAAGAGTTTCTCACGCACGGATTGAAATACGTCTTTCCCGCGGAACGAGGGGAGCTTTCCCGAGGAGTAGCAACTTCGTATGGGGCTGCGCCTTTGCGCGAGCTGATCGCACCGGCCGGCGACCCGATTCCGGTCTGGCCGTATGCGGAAGGCAAGCAACGGGGTGTCTCGCTTGCACCCTTGTACAAGACCGCACCAATAGCGGCGCTACGTGATGAGTCCTTCTATGAGCTATTAGTACTCGCAGATGCACTCCGTGATGGACGCATTCGCGAGCGTAAGATTGCCGAGACGGAGTTACACCGCCGGTTGCGAGCGGTCCATGCCGAATCCAAACCTTGAGCAGCTTATCGCGGCCGCCCAGTTGCTGCGTCCGATAGTGAAACGGAGAATGAAGGAGGTTACGAAATGAAAAAGCGCAACAAGCATATCGGCCCGTCACTGGAGGACTTCCTGAAATTGGAAGGCGTCCTTGAAGAAACCCGCGTGATCGCGCTGAAAGAGACACTGGCCTGGCAAGTTCGGCAAGCGATGGAGAAGGACAAGATCAGCAAGGCCGAGATGGCGCGGCGCATGAACACAAGCCTCGCGGCGCTTGACCGTCTTCTCGATCCTGGCAATGCCTCCGTGACGCTGCAAACCCTAACGCGCAACGGCACACGCTATCGGCCGTGATCTGCGCATCGAGCTGGTCTAAGCGGATTAACAGAGCGTTCGGAGCGGTGCAGTCCCGCGCAACCAAGAAAATAGATACATTTACTTTGGCTGTTACGCGCTTTCCTCAGTTTCCTTATAGCTGTTGACGAAATTGGGCTACGATGGCTGTTAGCATGAGGCAGAGACTTCAGCGAGATTTCGTCTGGGTCGTCTTCCTAATTGCCGGAACCGCATTCGGCCAGACCAACACCGCAGATAGAGTCAAGGTCCAAACCGTCTGCGACATTCTATTAGATCAGGGCAGGTTTAGCGGCAAGGCAGTCGCAGTTCTCGGTCGATTTATTGCCTCCGATGAGGGCGCATGGTTGACGGAGGACGACTGTGGCCGCAAGGTCGAGGCGCAAGGAGTTCCCTTGCATGTTTCGGTATGGATAGAGCAGCGAGGCATCCCTTCCGGTACTCCAGGAACACCTATGCTTGACCAAGACTCTTTGAAGTTGAAGTTGGCACAGGCGGCGAAGACGACCACACTAGGGAAACACGTTCAATTCCAATGCACCTTTTCCGGAAAAGACGGCAGACCCGAATGTGGTTGGCCCGAGGTGCGAGATCAATGGGTTATCGCTTATGGCCGGGTCGAGACTCAGGGTGATCGGGGCTATGGCTTCGGTCATCTCAATGGAGCACCAGCGCAGGTGATCGCTCAGGGGAAACTCGTTTTCATTGAGGAGCAGACCCAAGACGCTAAGGGCCCGCGTTGACCCACGATTCCGGATTTTTTCGTACAGGCATCCGCCGTTTACCCCTCGGAGCTTTGGCACAAGCCTAATCCGTTTCTCCGTGGCGCGTAGTTCAGGTTATTAGTGACGCGGACTGGACGGCACCCCGACGCAAGGCTGACCCGTGCCTTCCTTTAGGTTCACGATCACGTCGACAGCAGTCTGCTTCCACGACTCGCATTCCCCAGCCAGCCAATGCACCTGAATCCGATTCACCTCGGTGTCCTTCCCCAGACCAAAATGAACACGAGGGTCGTTCGCAGCCAGGTAACTCCCATCGCCTCGCACCCACGCCTTCACCGATGTGCCATCCTTCCGCACCAATTCCACCACGCTCCCGTACGCCGAGCGATTGGTCTTCGTCCCTTCGAGATGAACCAGCAGCCAATGTCCGCGGTTCGGAACGGTATTCAGCAACAACCGCGCGGGACCGTTATTGTTAGTGACCAGAATGTCCGTTCCGCCGTCATTATTCACATCGCCGAACGCCGCGGAACGACTCACCTCGGCGGTAGCGAGCGCCGGACCCGCCATCGCCGTCACATCTTCGAACTCCTTCCCCTTTCCCATATTCCGCAGCAACAGCTTCTTCTCGCGGTAGGGAAAAGGATCGCCCGTCGGATTTGACTTCAGATCCACGGCCATTCCTCTCACTCCGCCGTTTGCGCTGAACATATCCAGCAGCCCGTTATTGTTCATATCGAACAGCCCGACGCCAAATCCGGTATAGGGCAGGGAAATATGCGCCAGCCCCGATTGCTCGGTTGCATCCACAAAATCCCCATTCGGCTGCCGTTGAAACAGCGTGAACGCCTCGGTCGGAAGGTTCGTCACGATGATGGATTCGCCGCCGTCGCCAAAAACATCGCCCGCAGCGATGCCCATGCCGGCTCGCGGCTTGCCGTCAGAAGCATAGGCCAGTCCATGCGTGAGCCCCACTTCTTTGAAAACTCTGTCGGCCGGCTTCGATTGCGGACTGCGTCTCTCATTGATCCAAAGATGATTCGCCGCGCCATCGTTGGCGACCATGAAACCGGGAAACCCGTCGGGACCGAAATCTCCTGTGAGGATGCCGAGCCCCGGCCCGACCTTCGCGTTCAGACCCACCTCATCGGTCACATTCTTGAATCGCCCGTTCCCGAGGTTGCGATACAACTCCGTCGCCGTCCCCTTGAACGGCGAGGGACCGCAATAATCGAGCTTGCCCTCGAACATGTAGCAGGGGCGGCGATAGAAGTCGACATAATGGACCACCGCGATGTCCAGCAGCCCGTCCTTGTCGTAATCGATGAACGCGGCGCTGGTGGACCAGCCGGAAGATGCCACCCCTGCGCTCGCGGTTACGTCCGTGAACGTATCGTTTCCGTTGTTGTGATAGAGGATATTGTGGCCGTAATTGGTGACATAGAGATCGACGTATCCGTCGTTGTCGTAGTCGCCGGCTGCTACGCCCATGCCTTTGTCGGCGTACCCAACTCCCGCCGCGTCAGTGACATCGGTGAACGTCAGTTTGCCAGTTTCGGCGAGATTATTGCGGAACAAGCGGTTGCCCGGTTTCCAACCCGGCGGAACGGCCACGAGAGGCTTGCCCTGAGGCGGAGTCGGATACCCTTGGACCAGATAGACATCCATGTCACCGTCGTTATCGTAATCCAGCAAAGCGACACCTGATCCCACCATTTCGGGAAGCAGCATCTCGCCCGTGGCGCCGGAGAACTGCCAGAAGTCGATCCCGACCTGTTTGGAAACATCTTCGAAGAGGAATGACTTTGATGAAGAGGATGTTTTGCAGGCGCCCAAGCAGATGACCACCAAACACATTGCCACAAATAACCCGTTACGGGACATCATTGCAGGGGATGATATCATGGCAACACTTTATGACGCGGGGAATCGCCGCCCTAGTTCTGGCTGCGTTTTTGGAGCTTTCGTGCGCGAAATCCGTCCCGCCTGTCCCGGTTATCCCAGTTGACGGTCTCGATGCGGACGTAAAGAACGCCATAGTCAAGGCGCGCGATGAAGCCGTGGCCCAGCCGAAAAGCGCTCAGGCCTCGGGCAACCTCGGCATGGTCCTGGAAGCGCATACTCTGTATCAACCCGCTGTGCCTGCCTATCAACGCGCCGTGCGGCTAGACCCGAAGGACTTCGCCTGGCGGTATTATCTGGCGCTTTGCCTCGAAAAAACCGGCCAGTTGGATGAGGCGCTGGCTTCTGTATCTGAAGGCCTGAAAATTCGCCCCGATTATGCGCCCGCCATCCTGAAACGAGCCGAACTGCTCCTGAAGCTGGGACGATTCCCCGAAAGCGCCGCCTCGCTCGAACCTTTCCTGGCAAAGAATCCCGGATCGCCGATGGCCCTGTACTTCATGGGCCGAGTGAAGTTCGCACAGCAGGATTTCGCCGCCGCCGACGATCTTTATCGCCGTGCCACCGAGGCTTGGCCGGCCTTCGGGTCCGCCTGGTTCGGCTTGGGCGAAACCAGCAAACGGCTAGGCCGCTCCGCCGAAACCGAAAAAGACTACCAACTCGCGGAAACCAACAAGGATCGTTATCCACCCAACGGAGACGAGCTATACGTACAAATGACGAAGCTTGCCACCGGCATCGAGAACCGCCTCATGGAAGCCAAGAAGCTTCTGAACAAGCGCGAGTTTGACCGGTCGTCGCAGATTTACAAAGAGGTTTTGAAACAATATCCGGATAATCTGGACTGCCTGGTGAACCTCCTTTACATGGCGCAATTCCCAAACCAGGCGACCCCCGAGGAAGTGGAAGATCTGTACCAAAGATCGCGCGCCGCAAGCCCCCAACTCGCCGAGGTGTACATGTACCACGGCACGGCGCTCGCCGCGCAAGGCAAGTACGATGCGGCCGTGGCCGAGCTCGACAAGGCCATCCAGCTCAAGCCCAACAATGCCGAGGTCCACGCTTGGCTCGCCGACGTGCGCGAACGCCAGCACCGTCTCGCCGATGCCATCCAGCAATATCAAATCGCCATCGCGCAGCAGCCCGATTTTCGCCTAGCCCGGCTGGAGCTGGCGAAGGACCTGCTGTATTCGGGACGCAGCAAGGAAGCTATCCCCGTTCTGCTCCCGGCCCTTCAGGTGGAAGACCAGAACACTCCCGTTGCGATGATGTTCCTGGTGCAAGCCTACGTGAACATGGGCGATCGGGCGACCGCGCGAAAATACCTCGAACAAGCCCATCAATTCGTCTTGCGCAACGGGCCATCCAATCTTCTGCCGCAGATCGAAAGCAACCTGAGGAGCCTGGGATCCGGTTGAAAAGAGCAGCCGCAACGGGTTCTCGGTCGGTCGCCTCACTTCCATTCTTGCCCCGCTTCGTGACATGGGTAGCTGGTATATCACAGCCGTTGATGCCGCAGCCCATACCGCGTGATCATCCGGTCAGGGCTGCATGCAAGGCCAGCTTTCACAAGAACTTAAGCGCAGCGTCTACACGGCGTCAAATTTTCGCAACGACGATCTGGTAATAGATTTCTGTTATATGATATCCGAGATCTTGGTTTGGTCTTTGAGGGGTAGTTTCACGCACAGGGTCGTTTGAACCTTGGAACTCTGGGGAGGGGATATTACATGCAGTTGAGACTCGCGGGGCTTTTTCTGGTCTTTTCCTTGGCAGCGTTTGCCCAAGGAGACCGCGGCACGATTACAGGAACGGTCACTGATCCGACTGGCGCAGTCATTCCCAACGCGAACATTCAGGTTACGAACACCGAGACGTCCGCCGTTTATCAGGTTGCTACCACAACGACAGGCAACTACACGCTGGCCAATCTTCCTGTCGGCACGTATACGCTCACGGTGGATTCCCAGGGGTTTAAGAAGTTCAACCGGCCTGGCCTCGTGGTTCAGGTGGCCGAAACGGTGCGCGTCGACGCAGTGCTTGAAGTGGGCTCGTCCGCGGAGACGGTTACAGTCAACGCTGAAGCCCCGCTGCTGAAAACGGAAAGCGGCGAGATCAGCCATCAGGTCGACTACACCGCCGCCGACCTGTTACCCCTCTTCACCACCAACGGCACCGGTGGCAGCAGCGGTCTAGGTAATATCCGGGATCCGCTGACCGTTCTGAACCTGCTGCCCGGCGCGCAACAGACAACCGACTCCGTGTTGCGCATCAATGGCCTACCCTCCAGTTCGCAGACCATTATGATCGAGGGCATGGACGCCACAAACGGCCTGTGGCGTCAGTTGAATCAGTCCACCCAGCAAGGCACCGACGCCGTCCAGGAAGTCTCGGTACAGACCAGCAACTTCGCCGCCGAATACGGCGGGGCGGGCGGCGGTTATCTGAACTTCACCATGAAATCCGGCACGAACCAATATCACGGGAGCGCATACGACTACTTTGTCAATGATGCGCTGAACGCCGGTCTGCCGTTCACGGCCAACTGCAACCAGGAAAATAACTGCGCTACGAACACCAACTCCGGCCACATCAAGAACGCCGTGAAGCGCAATGATTATGGCTTCACGCTGGGCGGCCCGGTCAGGATCCCGAAGCTATACAACGGCAAAGACAAGACCTTCTTCTTCTTCAATTTCGAGCAGTTCCGCCAGTCGACGGTGACCAACAACGGGCTCGCGACGGTACCTACTGCCGCCTACCGAACCGGAAACTTCGCCGGGGCCGAGGGGTTTGGTCCGTTCCCCATTCCCGTTCCTGGAGTGTTTCCCTCGGATGCCGCCGTGAACCAGATTTTCGATCCGGCAACCAGGAGCATTAATGCAGCAACCGGAAAAATCACGGAAGCCCCGTTTCCGGGCAACGCGATTCCCATCAGCCGGTTGGACCCGGTGGCCCTCTATCTACAGAGTTTCTTCCCCCAGCCCAACCTAACGAGTTTTAACGGTTTGAACAACTACGCCATCCCGGCCTACTCCAATTTCCAGCACACCACCATCCCGTCGATGAAGGTCGACCAGGTGCTCAATTCGAAGATGAAGTTGTCCGGCTATATTTCGGTGACAGAAACTAATTCGCCCAACAGCAACGGATTCTCTGAGTTACTGGCTCCGGCGGTCCCGGACGCTGATCGCTCGTTCACCTACCGCGTCAATTTCGACGACACCATCACTCCCACGCTGTTGTTCCATTTCGGTGCCGGGTTGCTCTACTACGACCATCCCGTTCGTGGGCCGCAGATCGCGTCATTTGACGTAGGGGCGACGGCGGCGGCCGCGCAAGGGTACGGCGGCGCTCCCGGGGGCCATTCCTTCACGCCATTTCCAGCCAGTAATTACATGCCGTCGTTCGGCGGGTTGAACGATGGGTTTATCGGTGGCGGACTGGCTCTGGGGTCGGGCTTTTTTGCTCCTGGCCCTGGAACGAGCTCTCTCGCCGGCGCCTACGACGACCACGATGTCAAACCGACGGCGAACACCAGCATGACTTGGGTCCATGGGAATCACACCTTCAAGGCGGGCGCCGACATGGTTCTGGAGGGCTTCCCGCAGCAGAGCAGCCTGCGCGCGTTCGGCGAATACTCCTTCAGCGCTCAGCAGACCGAGAACCCCCAGGAATATGGCCAACCACTCATTTTCACGTCCGGATTCCCGTATGCCAGCTTCTTGCTAGGCCAGGTTTCGAGCGTCGAAACTTCGGCGATCAACGATACGCGGCTGGGCAACCATACCTGGGGTGTGTTTATCCAGGATAGCTGGAAGGTGAATCGCAGGCTGACGCTAGAACTTGGTGTACGGTGGGATTACGCCACAACATTGATGGAGGAGCACGGGCGCATGTCCGACGCCTGCTTCACTTGTGTCAATACCTCGCTTGCATCCGCCTATAGTCCCGGTGGACTGGCGGGCGGAATCGTGTATGGCGCAACAAACAATGGTCCGTTGAATAACACTTATCCCTTCTCGCTTGGACCCCACGTCGGTGTTGCCTACCAAATCACACCCAAGACTGTATTCCGGGCCGGAGGCTCAATCGCTTACTCCTCGGCGGCCGACAATGCCTTCCTGTCGGCCAGCGTGGCGAACTTCTATACTGCTGCCTCGCCTGGGCAATTCCTCCCAGCCACTCAATTGTCGAATGGAAACCCGTTCCCGGGTGTCACGTTTCCGGAGTACAACCAATTCCCGATCCCGGTGCCTGGCACCAGTTGCGGCGGGACCCAATGTGTGGTGCCCCAGGAGCCGTTCATCACCATCGCGAAGAGCGGCAGGCTGCCTCGTATCTTCCAGTGGAGCATCGGGCTCCAGCAGGAGATCGTTCCCAACCTGATGGTGGAAGCGAGTTACGTCGGCAATCGCGGTGCATGGTTCACCGCGCCTTTGCTCGATACCCAATCTTTTAACGGATTGACCCAGAACATTCTTTCGAACCTCACCACGGAGGGCCCCGGCGGCAAGGGAGTCTACGGCACAACCAGCAACATGTCTTTCACCAATCCGGCCGATTACCAATTGCTCCAGGACCAAATCAGCAATCCGGCCGTGATCGCAAGATTTCCGGCACTGGCAAATCCCAATAACGTGTACCCGGGCTTCCCCTCAAGCCAGACTCTCGCTCAAGCGCTGCGGCCCTATCCCCAGTGGTACGGTGTCCCGAACTTCCTTGGGCCACCAGATGGGGACACCTGGTACGATTCGCTGCAGGTTAAGGTCACCAAGCGCTACTCTCATGGCTTGACCGCTTCGGTTGCCTACACCTTCTCGAAGTCGTTGACCAACTCGGCCAATTCCAACACCTCGTACCTGACGCCGCAAGATCCGGTACTGAACGACCCGTTCAACTTGAAGACTGATAAGCAGCTCTCCGGCTTCGATCAGCCGCAGGTGCTGGTGGTCTCGTTCAGCTACATAACCCCGAAGGCGGAGGGCCTTTTCGGCGACAAACCTCTTGGCAGGGCTGCCAGCTGGATAGCTCGTGACTGGAATATCGGTGGCGTTCTTAAGTACGCCAGCGGCATGATGATCCAAAGTCCGGCCTCGAACATCACCCTGTGGAACACCATGGGTATCGGCACCACTCCCTTGAACGGCGTATCGAATTTCTCCGGCGGCGGCCTAAGTACCGAACCTCTGGAGAACTATGTTCCTGGCCAGCCGTGCCTCGCGGTCAATCCAAACAGCCATTTCGACCCGACCAAAACGCTGGTACTGAATCCGAATGCCTGGTCCAACCAGACGACGGAAACATTTGGCGACGCAGCGCCTTACTACAGCAGCTGCCGGTGGCAGCGCCAGCCCGCCGAGTCCCTTAGCTTGGGCCGGACTTTCCGCATAACGGAGAAAGTCCAGTTGCTGATCCAGGCGCAATTCTTCAACATTTTCAATCGTGTGTTCTATCCAATGCCGACTGGAGCCACAACGAGCACGACGCTGGCCACTACTGGGAACCCATTCCCGGGTCTCCCTGGAACGAGTGGCGCTTTGAACGGAGGCTATGGATTTGTGAACACTTTGAACGGAGCCGGTACGAATCCGAGATCGGGCCAGTTGGTCGCGCGCTTTACGTTCTGACACATCGCACCTCGCAAGAAGCTACAGGCCTCGCTGGGAAACCGGCGAGGCTTTTTGTTGGCGTATACTTCGTTCTGAGCCGCGCGCGTTAGCAAGCGGTGTCGCCCTGAATGTTGAAACACAGTGTTCTCATCACTGGCGCTGGCGGATACATCGGATCGGCCTTAGTGAAGGCTATCGCCGCTTCCGGTGCAAGCCGCATCGTTCTGCTGGATTCCGCGGAACACAACCTCTTCCAGATCCGGCAGGACCTGGGATCGGTCTTCGATGAAGTGCTTTGCGAGCCTGTCCTCGGAAGCGTAAATGATGTTCTGTTGCTCGACGAGATCTTTACTCGCTTTCAGCCCGAAATCGTCTATCACGCGGCGGCGTTCAAGCACGTGCCATTGCTCGAGCGCAATCCGATCGCGGCTGTACGCAACAACGCAATCGGCAGCTACACGCTGGCGCAAGCGGCTCTGCGCCATGGAACGACCCGGCTGATCCTGATCTCAACGGATAAAGCCGTGAACCCGCACAGTGTCATGGGTGTTTCAAAACGCGTGGCGGAGTTGGCCGTAATCGCGCACAGCACTCCGTCCTCGCGGATGAATGCGATCCGCCTGGTGAATGTGATCGGATCGCCCGGCAGCGTCGTACCGATCTTTCAGAAGCAGATCGCGGAGGGCGGGCCCGTTACCGTCACGCATCCACAAGCGACGCGATGGTTCATGTCCTTGAACGAGGCCGTGCATGCGATCCTGGCTGCGGGAACCGCTGAGATCGAGGGAAAGGTTCTCGTGCCGGAAGTCGGCGTACCAACGCGAATTGCCGATTTAGCCAGGTCCTTGATCGGCTCAGCCGACTCGGTCCCGATCGTCTTCACCGCGTGCCGTCCAGGAGACAAACTCACCGAAGAGCTTGTTTCTAAAACCGAGACGAAAGAAGGGACCATGGGCAAGCTTCAAGTGATCAGGACCTGCCGGCTTCAACCCGCGGAACTTGGCGAGATCGTCGAGCGGCTTTGCGGCAGCATCGCCTCCCACGACGTTCCAGGGCTGATCCAGGCACTCGTTTCCGTCGTTCCGGAATATGTGCCGAGCGACTTGTTAAGATGAAGCGCAAGATTGCCGCCGTCACCACGTCTCGGGCCGATTTCACCGCGCTCTATTGGCCGTTGCACGACCTTGCGTCGCATCCCGACGTGGATCTGAAGATCATCGCGCTCGGGCCGCACTTGTCTCCGGAATTCGGATCGACTATCCGCGAGATAGAGAAAGCCGGATTCCATGTCGACGCGCGAATCGAATGCCTGCTGAGTTCGGATACCGATGTCGGCATGGCCAAGACGATCGGCCTCGCGACCTTGAGCCTGGCGGATTGCCTCGGCGAGATGCGCCCCGATCTGCTGCTCGCCACCGCGGACCGCTACGAAATGCTCGCTCCCGCTTCGGTTGCGTTGGCGCTGCGGATTCCAGTGGCGCATATTGAAGGAGGCGAGATTAGCGAAGGCGCAATTGACGACGCGGTTCGCAACGCGCTCACCAAGATGAGTCACGTCCACTTCACCTCTACGGAAATGGCGCGCGCGCGGGTGATCGCCATGGGCGAGGAAGAGTGGCGCGTCCACCGCACTGGGGCGCCATCGCTGGATCATCTGCGGCGTGATGCGCTAATGAGCCGTGAACAACTCGAGCAGCGTCTAGGCATCGATCTTAGCCGGTCGGCAGCGGTCGTCACGTATCATCCAACGACCATCGCTCGGGACACAACGCGGGAGGCCGGCGCGCTATTCGAAGCGCTGGAAGCGGTCCCCGAGCAACTTCTGTTCTGTTATCCAAACGCCGATGCGGGCAGCCGCGCGCTGTTCGGGCGCATCGAGTCGTTTTTGCGCGATCGCGATGGCAAGGTATTCGTCAACCTGGAACCGCTTGTCTATTGGAGTCTCTTGCAGCACGTTGAATTCCTGCTTGGAAATTCCAGCAGCGGGATCATTGAGGCGGCGTCCTTCGCTTTGCCCGCGGTGAATGTGGGAATCCGCCAGCTTGGCCGTGAGCGCGGCCCGAATGTACTTGACGCGGCGCCGGACCCGCAATCCATTCTCGATCGCGTCCAAACCGCGAGAAGCGAGGGATACCGGCAATCGCTCAAAGGCATGGCGAATCTGTACGGGGATGGCTGCGCTTCGCAAAGAATCGTTGGTGTGCTTGCGTCCTTGTCCTTGGGTGAGGAACTATTGATCAAGCACGCGCGGGCAACGGGATGAGAATCCCACTCTCGGCTCCCGACATTACCGAGGCCGATATCGAGGCCGTGGTGAGCGTGTTGCAAACGCCGCGGCTCAGCATCGGCCCCCGCACGGAGGAATTTGAGAGATCGATTGCGGATCTGGTGAGCGCCCCGCATGGAATCGCCGTCAGTTCGGGAACGGCGGGTCTGCATCTTTGCCTGCGCGCGCTGGGTGTGGGTGAAGGCGACGAAGTCATTTTGCCGTCTTTTACATTTATTGCCGCCGGAAATGCGGTTCTTTATGAGCGAGCCAGGCCGGTATTTGTGGATATTGAGCCGCTGACGCTCAACCTTGACCCCGGCAAGCTGGAGCGGAGCATTACTCCGAAGACGCGTGCCATCATCGTGGTCCACACGTTCGGGCATCCCGCGGATCTTGATCCAATCATGGACATTGCCAGGAAGCATGGATTGCCCGTGATTGAAGACGCGTGCGAGGCCATCGGAGCCCGCTATCGGGGGCGGCCCGTCGGAGGCATCGCGGATTTCGGAGTATTTGGGTTTTATCCCAACAAACCCATCACCACCGGCGAAGGCGGCATGGTGGTGACTCGGGACTCTCAAATGGCAGCGACGATCCGGGCGCTTCGCAATCAAGGACGGATGGAGTCCGACGGCTGGCTGGACCATCACCTACTGGGATACAACTATCGGCTTTCAGAGTTGAACTGCGCGCTCGGTGTGGAGCAAATCAAGCGGATCGACGAGATTCTCGATCGTCGTGAGGCGCTGGCTATTCAGTATTCCGAAGAACTTCAGGCGATGTCCGAAGTAATTACGCCGCCATTAAAGATAAAAGATGGACGCCTGTGTTGGTTTGTCTACGTGGTTCGCGTGGAAAACCGCGACGCGATCCTGGCAAAAGTGACGGAGCAGGGAATAGGTTGCGCCCGATATTTCGCTCCGTTGCATTTGCAGCCGCTCTTCGCGCCCTATGCGAATCGGCGCGACGATCTGAAATTCACGGAACAGGTCGCGAGTCAAACCTTGGCGCTGCCGTTTTTCAATCGTCTGACGAGGGAACAGATTCACGAAGTCGGCTGCGCGCTGCGCTCGGCGGTTCGCGCCAACACGTAAAGGAGATGTCCTTCGAAACTCCATCGCCGGCATTCTCCGGTCGCGTAGTCGACGACAAAGCGGGTCTCGATGTTTAGCCCGGCTGCCTTTGCGAGAGAACGAAACTCCCTGTGAGTAAAGACGTGTCCTCGCGTTGCGTACCGCACTCCCTCGACATCCCACGCGACCACTACATCTCCATTGGTTTCGTGCCACTTCAAACGATCGCGTACAAAACGAAAGGCCGTTGGAATCGCACGGTAGTGGCGCATGTTGTAGCGGTGCTGCAGGTCGATGAAGATCCGGCCATGAGGAGATGCGAGGCGTGCAAACTGACGGAGAAGCTCCGAGCGGGCCTCGGAGGGAAAGATGTGTCCGAGGACATTCCATAGACACGTGATGACGTCGAACTCGCCTTCGAGCAAATGCAGTTCTTCAGCGCGCATGGTCCGGAATTGGGCGTCCCGGCCCTGCATCGCGACACTGGGTTCCAACTGAACGAGCTCCGCAATATCGCGTGCCTGTGCGATCCGCCGGGCCCGCGCGCCGTCTCCCGATCCGACATCGAGCATAGAGCGGCTTTGACGCGGTATCCCGGAGATCACCAGCCGGTCGATGCTGTCCAGATACGCTCTGCGCTTTTCAGCGATGCGCTCGTACACGGGTGCGATCCGATCGTACGCCGTAACGGGGTCGAGCATCAAAGACACGGGCTCGGTTGCCAGCCGCCGCACGCGGACTCGAGTTGCGCTGCAACCCGGAGCGCCACATCTTCGCGCCATGGATGGGCGGCGATCTGCACGCCGATTGGAAGGCCCGCGGCCGTCTGCCCGCAGCGCACCACGGCGGCCGGCCAGCCGGTAAGATTGTGGGTCATGGTGTAACTGAATCCCTGGAACGTTTGCTCTTCGATCGATCTGCCGTGCGGCACGGCCGGTTGCGGGCAGACCGGTGAAATGATCGCGTCGTAGCCTTCGAGGAACGCGAACATGCCGGCGCGAAAGCGATCGAACGCGGCCCAATATTCCGTGAACCCGTCGATCGTGGTGCGGTATGGTTCGAGTTTCCTCAGCCATCCATCGAGCAGGGGATGCGTGCACGTGCTCCCAACCGCGGCCAAGTATGCGCGCAACGCGTCGCCACCATCTGAGCCAATCATCTGCATTTCGAGTTCGTAACTTTCTTCCACACCCGGTGGGCGGCGCTCCTCGATCCGGCTCACCTCGCTGGAAAGCGAAGCGGCCGCTTGTCGAACGACGGCGACTGTCTCCGGTTCCGCGGACACGATTCCATTGTCGGTAAAGAACGCGATCCGCAGATCCTTCATCCGCACTTTCGCCGGATCGCAAAACGGCATGCCAATGACGGTGTGATCGCAGCCATCCGGCGCCGCAAGCAGCGACAGCATCGCATTGAGATCCTCCACGCGGCGCGCCATAGGACCGATTTGCCACAGGGCTTCGATCCACCCGCCCGCTGGGGGAACGTGGCCGGTGCGAGGCAGCCGTCCCGACGTGGGCTTGATGCTCGCGATGCCGCAGAAATGCGCCGGGAGCCGCACACTTCCAGCGGCGTCGCTGCCCAGGCCGAATGGAGATCCGCACGCCGCGATCAGCGCAGCCTCGCCTCCACTGGAGCCGCCCGATGTGCGCGAGAAATCGTAGGGATTGTTGGTGCGTCCGCGGATGAGGTTGTCGCTTTCGAACGCGAACAAAAGATCCGGCAGGTTCGTTCGGGCGATCGGAATCGCACCGGCGGCTCGCAGGCGAGCCACTACCGTCGCATCGCGGATCGAAGCTGCGGCCGATTTCCGGCCGAGCGTGCCGGCCGTGCAGACCGTGCCTTGCACCTCGATTGAATCTTTGATGGAAAACGGAACGCCGGCCAGCGGAGCAAGCGGATTGCCTTGAGATCTTTCGCGATCCACGCGCGCCGCCGATTCGAGCGCGGTTTCCTCCAGCACTTCCGCGACAGCGTTCAGGCACGGATTCACTTTTGCGATGCGCTGAAGATGCGTTTCTACTAACTCCGTGGCCGATACTTCGCCGCTACGGATCAATCGCGACTGCGCGATTCCCGAGAGTGAGCAGACGCCCGTCATTTCGATCCGAGCTGTTGGAGCAACACCGATGCGGGCCGGGTGTTGTAGGTGCGTTGGTAGTTATCGTGCGCGGCGTCGCGCGGAAAGTGTTCGCTCGCGGGATACGGATATTGGGACATCGCATGGAATGGCAGCGGCTGAACACTGGATGAGAAGGCGGTGTTCGGATCGCGATCCTTGGCCCAGCCGTCCACTTTGAGCAGGAAGTCGCGGGTCATTCCCTGCGGTACAGGGAGGGCCGCCACGGGGAACCGCAGACGTACTTCGTCGCCTGATCCCATGATCACGAGCTGGTCGTCGACATCCCGCAGCAGGCCCTCAACAGAGCCGTACCTTGTGTAGAGGCCCGGAGTGGGATTCCAGAAGGAAGCCGCGGAAACATGATCGTAGAGAAACGTATCGGGCTGTTTACGCTGCGCATCGATGCGCGTTTCCGAGAATCCGCGAAAATGCAGATCGGCGGAGTCAAAAGGGATGAGAGCGGGCTTCACGCCGGCGTCTGAAGCGCCCTCACTTAAGAAGATCTCGTCCCAATATACGCACAAATTGGTCACAATCCGGATCTTTCGGCTCGCGGAAAGAAACTCGACTGGGACCACGATAGTCTTTGGTTTTCCGGCCGGCATACCCATGTCCTGATTCACGGTTTTCCAGTGGCCGCTGGCGTCCTGCACTTGCAGATACGGCATCACCAAGCCAGACTTCGACTCCTGCGCGGCCCTGCGGAAGGTGCTGCCATCGGGCCAATCCACCCATCCGTTCAGCAACAGAATCGCTTTGCCAGAGGGGGCTGCAGAGCCGAAATCCAGATCGAGCGAATGCAGACCCGCGACGCCCGTTTCGGAACGGCGGAAATGATCCGGATAGCGCTGATCCTTCGCGATCAATTGCGGCAAGACATCCGTGCCGTGGTCGTCGTGCGCCGTCTTGGGATAGATCCTTCGCTCGACACTGAACAGGCGGAACTCGGGGTAGGGAGGGCCTTTGAACTTTTCGTTGGTGAAGATTTCGGTGCCAGCCGGGTGGTCGACGGCGTACAACTGGATCTGATCGAGATACGAAACTTCGCTCAACTCTTCGGTGACGCGAACTTCGTAGTGGTTATTCGCGGGCTGGAGCGCCGCGCCGGGGATCTGCACCCACTCTTCATGATCCACCGGAAAATAACTTCCATCGCCATCGCGAGCGCCGAGCGGAGCCACGCCCAGAACGTCGGTAATGAACTGGAATTCGCGCCCGTTCCAGGTCCAAATCATCGGGCACGAGCCGGATAGTCTTTGCGCCTCGGGATAGACATGCGCCTGATTCGTCGCCTGCTGAGTTTCGTTTTGGATCAGGCCGTTCGGCCAGGTGATGCGAATGACGTCGACGGTAGCATGGTCTCCGGCATCGAACGTGAGCGGGACGCCTGCGTAAAATTGGCGGCGGTACAGCGTTCCAGCCTTCATCTCGACTAACGCATCCTGAGCCAGCTTGAGACTGCGCACGCCCTTGAGCTGAACACGGATCCAGTGATTCTCGCCGCTTCGATTGCGCAAATAGTGAGTACCGCCGTCCGCGTCGATGCGGGCACGGTCCAGCCGGCCTGTTCCATCGAAGTCGGCATCCACTTGTTTCTGGTTGGCCGGGGGATGTCCGTGGAACGCTTCTACTGTGTACCTGCCGCCGAGTTGATCGCGATACAGCACCGGCGCGCGGTCGCGATAAAACGCAGCCAGATCGAAAGCTTTGCTATCGGGCATAACGCGCGTCTTCTCCGCTGAAGTCACTTCGCCTTTCACGAACGGGAAATCCTCGGTCCGATCCGCCCATCCCGCCGCTCCCTGGTTTCGCATAAGCGCCGGCTCTGGGCCAAGCAGGATGAGATCGAGGTCGTAATCGTGATCGACGTCCATCCATACAGCGGCATCGAAGCGCCTCGCGGGAAGCTTCGCAGGGAACCGGACGAATTTGCCGCCCGTGTTGCGATAAAGAACCGGACCGGCCGCGGTCAGCACACAGAGATCCATCAGGCCGTCGTCTTCAAAGTCGCCGGGAGCTACGTCGATCACGCCGGTCAATCCTTCCAGTCCCGTTTTGGCGGCGGGGTGTTGCCCCTTCAGGAACAAACGGATTCCTTGCGAAGACCACACCAGAAGATCAGTTTGGCCGTTGCCAGTGGAGTCGATTAAGGTGAGGCCCGCGGTTGCCGGATCCACCGTTGCAGCGAGGCGCGTGTCGGCGAACTTCGGTTCCGGCGGCGGCTCCTCTTCTGTGCGAGTCACATCTGAACGAGCTTCGGGCGGATCGTAAATTTCGGCGTAGTTGCACCACTCGACGTTTTCCGGGATCACCCAATTTTTCTGGACTGTCTTGATCCGCTGAAAATCGGCGAGGTAGCGGTTCGCTTGCTCGGCGTTTCCCTCGAGGCGGAACATATTATAGAGCTGGAAACGCGCAGCCGCGAGTTGCGGATCCAGCCCGGCAGCTTTTTCGAATTGGGCCTGCGCCTCACTGCGCCGGTTCGTTTGGTTGTACAGGGTGCCCAATTGATAGTGCGCGATCGGCTCGTCCGGCGTTCGAGCCAGCATGCCTTCGAATTGCTCGATCGCTCGCTTCGCGTCGCCTTGGTGCCGATAGTAGATCCCGAGGTTGAACCAGGTGTGCGGCAGCGAAGGGTCCTGGCGCTGCACCCGTTGCAACAGATCTATGGCTTCGGTTTCCCTCCCTTGCACCTTGAGCAACGCGAGCGCATAGTTCAGTTTGTCGCGCGCGGAATCGGGCGCGATCGCAAGCGCCTGCTGAAACTCCCGGACCGCTTCCTGTTGCGTGGTGGGGTTTTCATAGAACGCCTTGCCGAGATTGCGATGCTGCTCCAGCAGGTTCTGATCGCGAGGTTTGGAGCACGCCGCAGTCAGAACAGCTACGAATGTGATCAGTCCCCATCGCCACCGTCCCCAGTCGGTCCAGTACATGATAGCTGTATACTACACGAAGCCGTATCCACCAAAATGAAGCCGATTTTCCTTCCCGGCGTGGAGAACAATCCGCAGCCAGGACCGTACGCCGAAGCGTTGCGCATGATGCAAGCCGCGGGCGCCGAGTATTCGCAAATCTGGCACCTGTTCGCGTTCAAACCGCGCGCGACCGATCATCTGGCGCGCTTTACGCAAGAGATCATGCGCGAGCAGGCTCCGCTGAGCCCGTGGATTCGGGAGTTGATCGCTGCGTTCACCTCGGCCCGCAACGATTGTCCGTTTTGACTAAAGTCGCATGCCGCGGTCGCGGTGGCTTTGTTGAAGCAAGCTTCTGACGCCGAGATTGACGCCGAAGGGTTCATCTGGGGCGTGATTCACGATTTGGAAAGATCCGGGCTGACTGAAAAGGAGAAGGTGCTTTTCCGCTTCGTCGACCGGGTGAATGGTAACTCGCGAAGCATCACAGAGCTCGACATCGAAACGCTGCACGCGGCGGACTGGGACGATGAAGCGATTTACTACGCCATCATCGTTTGCGCGCTTTTCAATTTCTACAACCGCTGGGTCGACGCCAGCGGCGTTCACGCATTATCGGACGAAGCTCATCGGCAGGGCGGCGTTCGATCCGCGGCGGCTGGGTATGTGAGGAAGTAAATCGCGAGATAAACTGATGAGGAAATGCCCAGACGTTCGTCAGTGATCCGCCGCGAGGCGGTCGAGACCAAACCGGTCGAGGCCGATACTCAGGCGCCGGAACGCGGCTACCGCTATCTGGTGCCGTGGCTCCTGTTATTTGCCGGCAGTGGTTGCGCGGCGCTCATTTACGAGATCGTATGGTTTCAGTTGCTGCAACTGGTGATCGGCTCTTCGGCCGTATCGCTGGGATTGCTTCTGGCGGCCTACATGGGCGGGCTTTGTCTCGGCAGCGCCGCTTTCGCCCGGCTAGTTTCGACGCGGCATCATCCGATGCGCGTATATGCGCTGATCGAACTGGGGATCGCGGCGTTCGGGATCATCGCGCTCTTCGGCGTTCCATTGATCGGCCGCATCTACGTTGCGGGCGCAACCAGCGGATTGGCTGGATTGATCCTGCGCGGCGCGGTTGCCGCAATCTGTCTGCTCCCGCCTACGGTCTTGATGGGCGCTTCGCTGCCGGCCATCGCCCGATGGGTGGAAACGAAGCCACGAGGAGTTTCCTGGCTGGGGTTGTTGTATAGCGCCAATGTCGCGGGCGCGGTTACCGGCTGCGTGCTTGCCGGATTCTACCTGTTGCGCGTGCACGATATGGGTTTTGCGACATATGTCGCCGCAGCGGTCAATGTGAGCGTGGCGTTGCTCGCGTTGGGGCTGGCGAGTCGCACGGGGCATTGGACTGCTGCCGATGATCGGAAAGGACCGAGCGTTCAGCGCGCGCCGGGTGTGGTGTTCGTTTACGCAGCAATCGCATTTTCCGGCCTGACAGCGCTCGGCGCGGAAGTAGTGTGGACACGACTGCTCTCGCTCCTCCTAGGCGCGACCGTTTACACCTTCTCCATTATTCTGACGGTGTTCCTCGCCGGACTGTGGGCCGGCAGCGGCGCGGGTTCTTTCCTGGCGCGCCGGGTGCGCGGTCCACGGCTGGCACTGGCCGGCTGCCAGATCCTGCTAGCGCTAGCGATCGCCTGGACCGCGTTCACGCTGGCGTACGTGCTGCCCTGGTGGCCCGTCGATCCGTGGCTCGCTACCAGTCCGTGGCTCAACTTCGATCTGGACCTCACGCGCACCATCCGCGCGATTTTCCCGGCAACATTACTGTGGGGCGCGAGCTTTCCGCTAGCGCTGGCCGCGGCGGCAGCGAAACGCGAGGATCCGGCGCGATTGACGGGTGAAGTTTATGCGGCCAACACCGCCGGGTCCATTGTGGGCGCGCTGGCTTTCAGTCTGCTGTTGATTCCTTGGATCGGGACGCAGGGCTCCCAACGAGTATTAATCTGGCTGGCGGCGGCGGCCGCGGTGATTGCCATTGTGCCGTTGGCATCGAAGAAAGGCATGGTTTTCGCAAGCGCGCTGGCAGGTGCGGTTGTGGCGGCGTGGGGACTGTCTGCGACCGTGGGCGCGGTTCCGTGGCAGTCAATCGCTTATGGCCGCCGCGTAGCGCCCATCTTGCGTGGCCTGACTAGCGCCAACGATGCCGAGACGACGCCCGTGTTCGTGGGAGAAGGAATCAATTCGTCGGTGGTGATCACTCAACGCGGGGATCTGAAATCTTTCTACGTCAGCGGAAAATCAGAGGCCTCTTCGACGCTGATAGACATGCGCTTGCAGCGCATGATGGGGCACCTGCCGGCCCTGGTAAACACCGCTCCGCGTTCGGTGTTGGTGGTGGGGTTCGGCGCGGGAGTCACAGCCGGTTCCTTTGTTCCCTATCCCGAGGTTCAGAACATCGTGATCTGCGAATTGGAGTCTTTGATTCCACCCGCCTCCGACGAGTTCTTCGGCAAGGAGAATAACCACGTGCTGCGCGATCCCCGCTCCCATGTGGTTTATGATGACGCCCGGCACTACATTCTGATCAGCCCGGATAAGTTCGACGTTATCACCACCGATCCGATCCATCCGTGGGTAAAGGGCACGTCGACGCTGTACTCGAGAGAGTATTATGAGTTGGTCAAGAGCCATTTGAATCCCGGCGGAGTGGCGGCGCAATGGTTGCCGATTTATGAGAGCGACGAGGAAACCGTCAAAACCGAGCTGGCAACTTTCTTTAGCGTCTTTCCCAACGCGACGGTCTGGAGCAACTATTTGAACGGCGACGGGTACGATCTGGTGCTCTTGGGTAGGGTCGACGGTGCTCCCATTAATGTCGACGCGCTCGAGCGGCGTCTGGACCAGCCCACTTATGCGGCAGTGTCGGCGTCGCTTGCCGAGGTCCGGTTCCATTCGGCCGTGGATTTGCTCGCCACCTACGCGGGCGGCGCGCCGGATCTGGCGCCGATGATGGCCAACGCTCAGATCAATGACGATCTCAATATGCGTCTGCAGTACTTGGCGGGACTGGGGCTGAACTCGCTGAGCGCTCCACAGGTTTATCGCGAAGTCCTGTCGTATCGCAAATTTCCCGAAGATTTGCTGACCGGTTCGGGCGCCGGCGTGAACACCTTGCGTGAATTGATTGGGCGGCGGCACCGCACGTTCTGACATGTGGTATCCGCTGTGGTTCCTGCTGTGCGTTTGTCTGCTACCCCTCGGTGCCGGCGCGGAAGTTTTATGCGCGCTGGGGTCCGGCGCTTCTTCCTACGATGCCAAAGCCGATCAGCGCCCTACCGCCGACGCCATGCAGCTGGCTGGCCGGATGAATGCGGCTCTCAAGCCCACTTGCACGCCGCAGTGCCCGCAGATCGCGATCTACCGCAACGCCACGGCGGCCAATGCAATGCTGGTGGTTACCGACGATCAGGCCAAATTTGTGTATGCGCCACAGTTCTTCGCCGCAGTGTATGACAGATACGGCGATGGCGCCATCATTGCGATGATCGCTCACTTGTACGGCCATGCGTTGGACGAAATGCATCCGGCTAGCTGGATGAAGAGCGAGTGGACGCGAGAGCTGCGCTCTGATGGCTGGGCTGGGTGCGCGCTGTCCAAAAGCGATCTGAGTTCAACCGATCTGGCGGAGGCTTTAACCGCGGTCTCGAAGTATCCACCTTTTGCGCAGGGTGCTCCGCCGAGTTGGGCCCAGCGTCTGCCGGCGCTGCGGCTCGGGTATGTCCACTGCGGGGGCGATGGCTCACGGTTCGACCTCGCAGCGAAGTAATGACGGTGTCACGGAACGGCCACTGAGTCGTACAGTTTCGTCAGGCTGATCCGTTCGTCATCCCCGTTTTTCGTCATCCCGCCCTCAACTCGCTGAATGTGCTGCTTCGAACGCGCCGAACGTGATTTGGCGCATAGAATGCAATTTGCCTGGGCGAGGACCAACGAAACAAATGAAGAACAAATTGATGCGAAACATTTCGAGGATCGGATGTGCGGCTCTGCTCTTCGCGTTCTGCGCGTCGGCACAACCGCAGCATCCATGGGCCGGAAGAACGCTCGACAATCTCGAACAGACCATCCACGAGAGACTCGCCGTGCTTCCGTCCTATGGAGTTTTCGACACCGTGCGATTCGAAGTGCAAGGCAAGACGGTTACGTTGTCGGGACAGGTAGTCAAGGAAGCCGTGAAGCAGAATGCCGAACGTGCGGTGAAGCGGGTGGATGGTGTTGAGAACGTAGTCAACCAGATCGAAGTTCTGCCTTCCTCCCGGAGAGACGACGCGCTTCGAATGAATGTGTATCGGGCCATCTATGAGTCGCGGCCGCTTGAAAAATATGGCACTCGCGCTGCTCCTTCCATCCACATCATCGTGAAGGACGGCTGGGTCACGCTCGAAGGCGTGGTGGATTCGCAGGCCGATCGCAGCCGGGTTCATCTGCAGGCGTTGAAGGCGAGCGCGCACGTATCCGAGAATCTGCGGGTGACGCAATGAAGAAACATCTTTTGCTCTGTACCGGAATTCTGGCCGGGCTCATCCCGGCCGCACATGCGAATCCCGTGTCGCGCCGGGCCATCATCACCGGCGGCGGAGGAAACGGCAGGTGCACGATCGAAGTGACGGTGGATCATGCCGCGGAAGTTGAGGTCGCAGGCGACACGGGCCTCTTGACGACGACTGCCGGACAGCCAGCCGCTTGGCGGCGATTTCAATGCAACACGCCGCTGCCTTCGAACCCGGTTGAGTTCCGTTTCGTCCGAATCAACGGCCGGGGGACTGTGCGACTGATGCAGGATCCGCGCAGCAGCGGCGGAAGAGCGGTGGTGCAAATTACCGATCCGCAAGGCGGCCGAGGAGGGTACACCTTCGATCTGCAGTGGCGCTTGCGCGATGGCGGCGGATTCCCGATGGCGAGGGCCATTCGGATGTGCCAGGATTCCGTGACCGACCGGCTGAATCAGCGCGGCTACCAGTACGTCATGTTTGAACGCACGGCGCCGCTCGACAATCCCGGGCGCCACGATTGGATCACTGGCACGGCGAACGCACAGCGGGGGTTCGGCACCACCTGGTTCTCGTTCTCTTGCTCGGTCGACTTCAGCTCCGGAAGGATCCACTCGGTGGACGTACGCCGGCGCTAACCGATAAGTTGTGAATTTCAAACCTAAGAGGAGATCAAAATGATCAAGTACATTCTTGCGCTCGCAGCGCTGACAACAACCATGGCCTTCGCCAAGACGGATCCGGCGACGGTGGATATCAACAAGGAAGTTCGCCACGAACTGGTAATGCTTCCTTATCTCGACGTGTTCGACAACCTGGCGTACCGCGTCGACGGCAATATGGTGACGCTCACCGGCCAGGTGACCCGCCCGGTGCTGAAGGGCGATGCTGAAAGAGTAGTGGAGCGCATCGCGGGCGTCGACAAAGTGGACAACCAAATCGAAGTGCTGCCGCTCTCCGGCCACGACGACCGTTTGCGCCGTTCGCTCTATCGCGCCATTTATGGGTACGCTCCGATGAATCGCTACGCGCTGCCGGTGATCAAGCCGATCCGCCTTATCGTCAAGCATGGCAACGTCACTCTAGAGGGCGTGGTCGACAACCAGGCCGACAAAGATACGGCGTATATCCGGGCTCGCGGAGTGCACGGCGCGTTCTCGGTCACCAACAATCTTCGGATCGCAGAATAATGTGGGGTCGGTTGCCCGCCGAAGGCTCAGGTCCGGTGCAGCCGACTTTCCACTCAGACGCATTGCCTCTCCATCGAGCTACTACGTTGTAACCTGTCTAGAGAGCGAACCGTGAGACCGTCGTGGTGGTGGACGCCTTTGATAATGGCCGGTGCTGCGTGCGCCAGCTATGGACAGAGCCGATTAACTGCGAGGGCGCCGTTCACGCTCAGTTGGAGCGAAGGTAAATGCGACAACTGTAAGATCGCCGCTGGACTTGGCCGGATCCAATTCATTAGCCGCAGTGAAGCCTGGGCGGCCGGCTGAGTATGAACGACGATGAAATCGCCAGCGCCTTCAGAAGACGCGTAGTTATACGCGGGACGCCGGCCAGCACTGGCGGAATGTGTCCCAGGAGTTCTTACAGAAGGCCCATTTCTTCGACGACAAGCGCGGCTGTGGAGCTGAAGTGAACAAGTTCCTCCGCACGAATGATGGCGGGCGCACTTGGACGGAAGCCCAGATTCCCCATCTTCGTTCCATCGACCGCATGGTCTTTCTCACGCCAGAACTTGGCTGGATCGCAGGCACCGATGGGAAAGACATCTTCGTGTTTCGAACCAACGATGGTGGGCTCCCGGACCGCTGGTCCGCAAGAACTGGCCTTGGTGCGAGATATCTTCTTCCGCGATCAGGAGCGGGGCTGGCTCATCACTTGGCATTTCAACGACAACGGCACCTATATGTTCTCAACCGTGGAGGGCGGAGGAAGCTGGACTCCCGAGCCTGACTCATCTTTTCAAGGGAAAGACAAGTGGGCGAGCGTCGTGCGCTTTGTTTCGCCAGAGAATGGGTTTGTCTTCGTGGACGAGGGTAAGCAGCACAGCGTCATGTACACCATGGACAAAGGTGCACACTGGCACCGGCAGGAGCTGCCGCGATCTGTCTACGATTGCCAGGTTTTCGAAGGCGATCTATTGTGTAGTGCCGCCCCTGGATTCCGGCTTGTGGCCCTGCATCCAAAATGAATTGGCCGTCAGCGACTCTCTGTCGCCGCCAACAGCCGCGTCTCGCTCAAGTCCTGCTCGCGTTCCAACTCACGCAGCGCATCATCCGTGATCCGCCCCTCGTCCCGCAGGCGTAAGGCGGTCTGGCGCTCCACCTCCAGCAGTGTGCGCGATAGCTCCACGTACCGGAAATAATGTGCCGCATGCGTCCGATCCTCTTCTTGATTGAACCAGCCCACACTTGCCAGACGATGCTTGTAGTGCTGCTCCAAATCGTCGTAGACGTCATCAAATCCCGATGGATCGCTCCGGCGGATGTCCTCAAGACGCGCCTGAGCCGCTTGGAGCACCAGCCGCCGAGCTTCCTGGTCTTCCGGCTTCGGCCCCGAAGTTTCCGCGAGCTTCAAGATTCGAATCAGCGGCGGAAGCGTCAGACCCTGGAATACCAGCGTCACCAGAATGACGCAGAAAGTCAGAAACACAATCAGGTCGCGATGTGGAAACGGACTGCCATCCGCGATGGTCTCCGGCAAGGACATGGCTGCCGCCAGCGCGAGCACGCCCCGCATTCCCGTCCAGCCGATCACAAAAATCTGCCGCGCTTCCGGCCGCGGCTCGTTCTGATGGAGCAGGCGTGTACGAATGAAGTGCGAAAGGTACGCGCCTGGAAACGTCCAGACGATGCGGAGCAAAATCAGGAACACGCTGAAAAGGAGGCCGTAAAAAATGAGCCGCCCGGTGCTCAATTCGCTCACCCCCGCGAGCACTGAGGGCAGCTGAAGGCCGATCAGCATGAACACGAATCCATTCAAGATAAACTCAATCGAATCCCATACGGCACGTGCCTGAAGTCGCACGCCGGGCGAAAGGAATCGCGAACTCCTGCGGCCGAGATAGACTCCCGCGGCCACTACCGCTAGCACGCCGGACGCATGAATCGCCTCCGCGCTGAGGTACGCCGCGTAAGGAATCAGGATGCTGACCGCGATCTCGATCGGCCCATCGTCAATGCGATGTTCAAACCATTCCACGATACCGGCCAGCACCAGTCCGCTCGCGATACCCGCGAAGGTCAGGTACAGCAAACGCAGCAGCCCAGCGCCCACCGTGGGGTCCTGGCCGTGAACCACCATCGCGACGGCAAATTCAAGGGCCAGCAGGCCGGTGGCATCATTGAGCAAGCTTTCGCCTTCCAGCAGGTCGACGATGCGCTTCGGCAATCCGATGCGTTTCGCGATGGACGTTGCGGCAATTGCGTCCGTGGTAGCGACGGCGGCTCCCAGAACGAATCCGATGCGCCAGTCAAACCCGGGAAACAGCCAGGGTCCGGCCAACGCGACACCCAGTACCGTGACGCTTACCAATCCGAACGCCAGCATGGAAATGCTGACCAAGTTGTGCGAAAATTCCCGCCACGACGTGACCCAGGCGGCCGCGTACAACAATGGTGGCAGCGCAACCAGAAAAATGAAATCCGGGTCCAGGGTTACTTTCGGAATCCCCGGCACGAAGCTGAGGAGCAACCCTGCGATGACTAGCACAATCGGGTAGGGCGTCTGAAGCTTTCGTGCCAGCGCCGCAAAAACCGCCACGAACAACAGCAAGAGAAGCAAAACGAGTTCCGCGCCGTGAATACCCGTGCCTTCCATGCAGCCTCCTCGACGTTGTCTAGCCGCTACGCCATCGCTCCGAATGCGTGGCCGTTCGCACCTTTACCCTGCAGTTCGGGGCGCGACAGCTCGATACCAAGCCTCCGCATCTTAGCGATCAGCGTGGTTCGGGCGATTCCCAAGCGGGCTGCGGCGCCATGCCGGCCACCAACCACCCAGCGCGTCTCCTCCAGCGTTTGCAGAACATGATCTCGCGTGGCGTCTTCCAGAGTCTTGCTGTTCTTCGGCACGCTGGTTTTCTGAATTCGCAATTGACTGAGCGGCGGGTCAAACACAGGACCGGCGGAGACAATCACGCCGTGCTCGATAAAATTCTGAAGCTGTCGGATGTTGCCCGGCCATTGGTACGCAGCCATGGCGTCCATTGTTTCCGATGGAATTTCGTCCACTACTTTGTTCATGCGTTCGGCGTACTTGGCAACGAAATGCCGCACCAGAGCAGGAATGTCCTCAGGGCGGTCGCGCAATGGGGGCAGGGAAATCGGAAACACGCCGAGCCGGTAATATAGGTCGGCGCGAAATTCCTTGTTCTCCACCATCTGCTCCAGATCGCGATGTGTCGCCGCCACCAAACGCACGTTCACACGAATGCTCCGCGTGCTGCCCAGGCGCTCGAACTCCTGCTCCTGGATCACCCGCAAAAGCTTCACTTGCAGGTCCAGCGCGAGATCGCCAATTTCATCTAAAAACAACGTGCCGCCGTTAGCGGCTTCAAAGCGCCCGATCCGCTGCGTCAATGCGCCCGTAAAAGCGCCGCGCTCATGGCCGAATAGCTCACTTTCAATCAAGCTGGCGGGAATCGCCGCGCAATTCATTTTGACGAGAGGACCATTGCGCCGGGGACTCGAATCGTGAATCGCTTGCGCCACTAATTCCTTGCCGGTTCCAGTTTCTCCCTGAATAAGAACCGTGGAGCCGGTCGGCGCGACTACGGCGATCTGTGCCATCACGGATTTCAGAAGCCGGCTCGATCCGATGATTCCATGCGGAGCTGTCTCCTGCTCGTGCTTTTCGCTATGGGCATTCCACATCATGTTTTGAGTTCCCATCCTTTCTTTCGATCGTTAGAAACATCGTAAAGCTGAATCGGGATGGTTACTATCCTCTTTTGGTAGGAGACGCATACTCTGTTCAATTTTCGATGGCCGATTGAATGGCCTTGAACAAAGGGTCGCGGCGAACGGGCTTACTCAAGAACTCGACCGCTCCGCTCTTGAGCGCGCGCTGCCTGGAAGCCTCATCCGCGTGAGCAGTGATGAAGATGATCGGAATTCCGCGGTGCTCGGCATGCAAATGGCGCTGAAGCTCGAAGCCGCTCATCCCGGGCAGATTGACGTCCAGGATCAGGCAGGCGGTGTCATTCACGCGCTCGGAAGCCAGAAATTCCTCCGCCGAAGCGAAGGCCTCCACGTCGAATCGAACGGATCGCATCAGGCTTTTCAGCGCCTCACGAATCGACGCGTCGTCATCCACGATCGAAATGCGCCGCCGGGGCGTGTTCGCCGTTTCTGCTCCCTTCGCGCTCTGCTCCACAATCTTCATCTGGATCAATCATAAGCTGCATGCAGGCGGATTTACATCCTACGTTAGTAGGAGATGGCTACTTTTGGGGACCGGCGCTTAGCTTTTCCGACATCCGGACCAAATCCGCGAGCGATTCCGCGCGCATCTTTTCCATCACTCGCCCGCGGTGAGTCTTGACGGTTAACTCGCTGGTGCCCAGGTCGGCGCCGATCTGTTTATTGAGCAATCCGGCGGCAACCAGCTTCAGGACTTCCTTCTCGCGGGGCGTCAGGGAGTCGTATCGGGATCGAAGATCCGCCATTTGCGCGCGCTCGTTCCAGGCCACGCGATCCTTCCCAATCGCGTCTTGGATTGCGTCGAGCAGCTCCTGGCCGCGAAACGGTTTGGTGAGGAACTCGACCGCACCGGCCTTCATGGCGCGAACGGTCATGGGAACATCGGCGTGGCCAGTGACAAAGATAATCGGGATCTCGATGCCCGCCGCAGCCAGGTCGCGCTGCAACTCAAGCCCGCTCGAATCTGGCAGCCGCACGTCCAGCACCAGGCACGACGGAGCTTCCGGGCGCTTGGCGCTGAGAAAGTCGCGCGTCGATCCGAAGGTCTGGACGCGCAGGCCCACCGATCCGATCAGCCGTTGGACGGCATCGCGAACCGACTCATCGTCGTCCACCACATAAACGATCGGATCGGAATCTTTCATCGCGCGTTGTCACGGTCCACGGGCAGCGTGAATTGAAAGGTTGCGCCGAAGTCGTTATTGCGGGTAGCCCACAAACGGCCGCCATGTGCCTCGATGATGGAGTGGCTGATGGACAGGCCCATACCCATGCCTTGCGCCTTGGTCGTGAAAAATGCGTCGAAAAGCCGCTTCTCATCTTTCGGTGCGATGCCAACACCGGAATCGCGTACGGCCACCAGGATTTCATCGGAGTTCTGCATCTGGGAGCGGATCATGAGGCGTCGCGGCCGGTCCGCAACCTCGCTCATCGCTTCGATGCCGTTCAAAATCAAATTCACGATCACTTGTTGTAATTGGACCCGATCGCCCATGGGCGCGGGAAGATCAGGGGCCAGGTCGGTTTCGAGAGCGACTTGATTTCGCAACGCCGCGCCCTCGATGAGCGTGCCCACGTCACCAATCAGACTATTCACCTGCACTCGCGATCTCTCGGGCGCGGCCTTGGTGAACATGGCGCGGATGTGCCGGACCACGTCGCTCGCGCGCGTTCCCTGCTGAGCGATGGACTCCACCGCCGCGCGCGCCTCTTCCAGGTTCGGCGGATCGCTCGAAAGCCAAATCAGGCAAGCGTCGGCATTGGTAACCACGGCAGCCAGCGGCTGATTCACTTCGTGCGAGATGGAAGCCGCCAGCGCACCCATCGCGGTGAGCCGCGTGACCCGGGCGAGCTCAGCCTGTGCTTCGTAATATGCGTCTTCGGCGCGTTTGCGCTCGGCCATTTCCAGCAACAATTGTTCATTGGTGTGCTTCAATTCGGCGGTCCGCTCCTCCACTCGCAAGTGCAGTTCATCGCGGGCATACCGAAGCTCGGCCTCTGCTTGTCTTCGCCAGGAACTGAACCAACTTACGATGAGAGCGGACGCTGCGAACTCAAGGAAGACGGGTAACGACTGCTGGTCGATTACAAAGGAGTGGACCGGCGGCGTAAAGAAGTAGGCCACTGCCACTACGCTCAGGATGACGGCCAGCCACCCCGGCCACTTTCCGGCAAACCAGGCGCTGGCGATGACGGCAGTATAGAAGAAGATATAGCCGGCCGTGGAAACAACGCTCTGCAGCAGAAAAGTGATCGCCAACGCGGCTCCTACCAGTGCCACCGCCAGCCCAAAACGAAAGATCGAAAGTGCTAACCGGCGTTCGCCGGGAACGCTATCCATACGAATCGCTCCCTTGAGGTTACCCGATCCTGGAGGGACGGAAGACGGACCATGGGCGAGTGGTGCTGCCTGCTTCATTTGAGGCGTTATTTGATATGATGAGCGCCGGCAATTCAAAGGCAGGTTTCATGTCACAAATGCGGTTGCTGCTCGCCCTGGGAACGGCGATGTGGATGGGTATTCCGCTGGCTGCCCAGCACAGCTATGGCCCTGCGGATATCGAGGATGGCGGAAAACTGTTCCGCGCGAACTGTGTTTCCTGTCACGGCCCGGAAGGCAATCTGGTGGATGGTGTGGATTTGGGGCACGGCAAGTTTCGCCGGGCGGGCACAGAAGACGGCGTGATTCGGATCATTCAAGACGGCATTCCGGGAACCGCGATGCCGCCGCACAACTTCACCGATTTTCAAGCGGGAACGATTCTGGCGTATCTGCGCGAGGCTGCAAGCAGCGGCCGGACTCCTGCTCCGAATGGAGACGCGGCTCGCGGCAAAGCAATCTTCGAAGGCAAAGGCGGATGCGCGGGATGCCATCGCGTGTATGGAGTAGGTTCGCGCGTCGGGCCGGACTTGAGCGACATTGGAGCGCTGCGCCGTGTGGCCGAGATCGAGACTTCGCTCTTGGATCCGAATGCCGAAGTGCTGCCGCAGAATCGCTACTATCGCGTGACCACCAAGAGCGGCGAAACCATTACCGGAAGGCTGTTGAACGAGGACACGTTTTCGATCCAGCTTCTGGATACCAAGGAGCGGCTGCTATCGTTTCAGCGGACTGGCGTGCGCGAGACTGGATTTCTCAGCGAATCGCCGATGCCGTCCTATCGCGACAAGCTGACGAAAGCGGAACGAGACGACGTGATTACCTACCTGCTTTCCTTGAAAGGGTTCTGAACTATGACGCGATGCGCATTGTCGATCGTGCTGGCTGCGGGAATGAATATGGCGTGGGGGCAAGTATCCTTCGACCGGATTCTCGCGGCCGGCAACGAGCCGCAAAACTGGCTGACGTATTCCGGCTCGACGATGAGCCAGCGCTACACAACGCTGAGCGAGATCACGCCAGAGAATGCAAAGAACCTGCAACAGCAATGGACGTTTCAGGCGCGATCGCTTGAGAAGTTCGAGGCCACGCCTTTGGTTGTTGATGGGATTCTCTACACCGTGCAAGCGCCGAACAACGTTGTCGCGCTGGACGCTGTAACGGGGCGCGTATTCTGGACCTATCCTTATGTACCGTCGCGAGCGGCGCGTCCTTGCTGCGGGCAAGTGAATCGCGGGCTGGCGATTTTGGGCGACACGTTGTTCATGGGCACCATCGACGCCCACTTGATCGCGATCGATGCGAAAAGCGGCAAGCCGATTTGGAACGTCGCGGTCGCAAAAGCGGGTGCGGGCTACGCACTGACGCACGCGCCATTGGTGATCAAGGACAAGGTGATTGTCGGGACGGCCGGAGGCGAATACGGCATTCGAGGATTTATCGCCGCGTACGATGCGAAAACGGGCAAGGAAGTTTGGCGTTTCTATACCATTCCCGGCAAAGGCCAGCCCGGCAATGAAACATGGAAAGGCGATTCGTGGGAGCACGGCGGCGCTTCGATTTGGGTGACCGGGTCATACGATCCGGCGCTCAATCTGACGTATTGGGGCATCGGAAATCCGGGGCCGGATTGGAACGGCGATACACGCGATGGCGACAACCTTTACAGCGATTGCGTGGTGGCGTTGGATCCGGATACGGGAAAGTTGAAATGGTATTTCCAGTTCACTCCGCACGACACTCTCGATTACGATTCGGTGCAGGTTCCCGTGTTGGCGGATATGCAATGGCAAGGGCAGCCGCGCAAAGTGATGCTGTGGGCGAATCGGAACGGTTTCTATTACGTATTGGATCGCACGACCGGACAATTTCTGACCGGCAAACCGTTCAGCACAGTGAATTGGGCCAAAGGTTTGGATGAAGCCGGCCGGCCAATGCGGGTGAACGGGATGGAGCCGACGGTAGCGGGACAGCAAGTTTATCCAGGGGTGCAGGGCGCGACAAATTGGTATTCGCCGTCGTATAGCCCACGGACCGGTTTGTTTTACATTCCGACTTGGGATCAGTATTCATCGGTGTTTGTGAAAGCGCCGACCGATTACACGGAAGGGCGCAGGTATGTTGGCACGACACCCCGATCCGTGGTGCCGAATCTGCAGGGCGCCACGCCTGTCAATCAGCGCAAAGAGAGTGAAGGCTACGGCGCGGTGCGCGCGATCGATCCGAAGACTGGCGAACAAAAGTGGGAGTTCAAAATGCTGGATGTTACCGACGCCGGCATTTTAACGACTGCCACGGATGTCCTTTTCTCGGGCGGGCGCGAAGGATATTTTTATGCGCTGGATAGCCGCAACGGCGATTTACTGTGGAAGGCCAATGTGGGCGGCCCCGTGACCTCAGGCCCCATGTCGTATGCGGTAAACGGAAAGCAATACATCGCTGTGGCGGCCGGAAATTCGTTGCTGGTATATGCGCTACCAGCTGGCCGGTAGATCACAGCGTGGGAACCTGTTTCGGGTTATCGAGAATCACTGGAGTAGCGGGGTAGCTAAAAGAGTCGTGGGTGCTCGTGAGCTTTCCCGACCTGTCGATTTCGACCGTTCTACCCTCGATCGTTTTTTTGTCAATCGTCAAGGTCATCACACCCCAGACCTTATCCACGCCGTATTTCAGAACGGCGCCGGTGTCCTTGGCTGCGTCGCCTGGACTCGAATGGATTGCGTGCAGATTGTGATAGCCGCCGTTGCCGCAGACGATGAATGGTGTTGGACCATCGGGCGCGATCTTTTGTTCGATGCGCTGGTAATCGTGAACATGGCCCGACAGCACCAGGTTCGGCACACGCCCCGTATCGCGAATGGCATTCTCCAGGACGTCAGCCATTTTCGAACTGCCGCTGTGATAAACATCGAACGAATAGATGGGATGGTGGAGCGCCAGGATCAGCGCGCGGTCCTTGGGAGCCGTTGCAAACTCATTGGTCACCCATTGCTGTTGTACGGAATCAACCGAACCTCCCTCGGGAACGTTGGTATACATACCGATGATGGTGGCGTAAGGCGTGTCCAGCGTCCAGTAAGGATTCGGGAGACTTAGTCCCACACGAGGGGCGTCCTTGGAGATGGGGTCAACATCGGGAGTCGCTTGCATGAAATACTCCACCCAGCCGTCGAGGGACGTTTGAGCCTGGGGATCGTCGACTTCGCCGTCATGATTGCCGGGAATCGCAAGAATAGGGGGATCATAGTGAGCGTAAGGGTCGTAGAATTGGGCGTAATAATCCGTGATCATTCCCGTGAAATAGACAACATCGCCGAGGTGGTAACAGAACTGCGGGACGGTAGCTCCGCCGTGCGCCACCTGATCAACCATTTTCTGAGCGACGCTACTTTGGAACTCCCCATCCTGCACACCGCCGGAATCGCCTAACACATGAAAAACCATTTTCTTAGCGGTCGCGATGTTGGTTCCGATGGCCGGAAAGTTGTCGGTCAAGGAATAGTGATAGGGGGTCAAACCCAAAGGACGCGGTAACGGCTGAAAGCTGGTGTTTCGATGTCCGACCGGACTTAGCGGGCTGACGCCGGGGTGCGCCTGCGAGGTCTTGGTGCCGTGGCGTGGGCGTACGGCGCCCTGTTGAAGCGCTTGCGTGTGGGAAGTCTTACTGTGGACTGAAGCCATCTTGCTCTCCTTAGGGTTGAATTTAAACTATGCCGCCGTACTTATTTCCATGGACTCACTTAGATTATCACGCAAAACCTTGAGAGATTGTCACAAAGTAGTGAATTAATGCCGCGGATGCAGCCCAACTCTTGCGGCGAAAGCTCCGGGTTGCGGGGTGCCTGACAGTCGCATAGAATCGAGTCTTGGATTATCAAAAAATGATGTATCGTGGACTGCTCCTCGGGGCTGTTCTCCTGCCGATTGGCGCGCACGCGCAGTGGCTGAACTACCTTCCCGCCGGAACACCTCGCCTAAGCGATGGAAATCCGAATCTCTCTGCCCCGGTGCCACGCGGAGCGGACGGCAAACCGGATCTGACGGGTGTCTGGGCGCATGAGAAAACTTCCGCCGCCGAGTGGAAACGCCTTCTCGGTCCGGCGTACGAGCGGGAATCGCGATCCGCGCTGCTCGGGATGGAACTCGAAGTCGTAAATAAATACGGGCTCAACATGTTCTGGGACATGAAGCCCGGGGAATCCATTTTGACACCCGCGGGAGAGGCGGCGATGAAGGCGCGGGCGGCCCAGCAGCGGGTGGATAACGTTTGCCATGGCGAGTACGGCTGGCCAGTGGCGGGGCTGCTTGCCGAACCATTCAAAATCGTGCAGGCGCCCAAAGAGACCATGATTCTGTACGAAGTGGACGGGCTGCACCGGCAGATTTTCGTGGATGGACGCGAGTTTCCCGCCGAATGGGAATTTCCGGCTTATCTCGGATATTCGATTGGCCGCTGGGAGGGCGATACGTTTGTGGTGGAGACGCGCGGCTTCAACGACCGCACGCCCGTGGACGGCATGGGGCATCCGCGCAGCGAAGCGATGCATGTGACAGAGCGCTATCGCCGGCGCGATTTCGGACATCTGGACACCGAACTGACGTTTGACGATCCCCAGATGTATACGCGGCCGTTCATGGTGAAGGTTGCATATGATCTAATTCCGAACAACGACATCTTTGAGATGTTCTGCACGCAAAACGAGAAGGATCGCGCCCACATGGTGAAGTGAGTGAGGCGCGCAGGGAACGGGGGAATCCATGAATGCAGTTGATGTTCCAGCACGCGACGCGAGCGGGAAGCGCTGGATGCTGTGGGCGGGCTGGGTTCTTACGCTCTGGCCCGCTTTTGTGGTGGCGACGAGCGCTACCTGGAAGCTGACGCGAAACCCGCCGTACGTCGCGGAGTTCGCAAGAATCGGATGGCCCGAGAGCGCGTTGCCGCTGCTGGCCGGCCTGCAACTCGGCTGCATCGTTTTATTCCTGATTCCGCGGACGGCGGTGCTGGGCGCGATCCTACTCACCGGCTACCTGGGCGGCGCGATCGCTACGTATGTGCGCATCGGAGAGCCTTATCCGGTGCTGGTCCCGCTGTCGACCGCCATAATCGCGTGGGCGGGAATCTTCCTGCGCGACGAGCGTCTGCGAGCGCTGATGCCGTTGCGGAGGCCGGGTTCGCGGCCCTAATGTCCTGGTTCCGAGGCGGTTGATCCCACAGGCGGACACGGGGCGTGAGCTCAGCCGCGTACGTCCAAAGCCAAGTGGCTCGATTACACTCCATCCGCGCCGTGCCCTTTGGCACCAGAGATGCGCTAGGGTTGAGGAAATTCACCGGCAAGGCAGCCATGTATTTCTGGCAGGATGTCGCTTTCTTTGGCAAAGCAACAGGGCGGTGGCTGACCAGGGCGCTCCGGCGCCTGCCTAGCGCGAGCCGCTCAGCTGAATCTCGGCCATATCGCCCTTCGCCACGACGGTTGTCCCGAAAGGCCGCGACAGATCGGCCAGCCGTTCCAGGATGTAGTGCGCTTGTTCGCCGGCCGCCGGCGTGGGCAATCCGCGCGTCTGCAGAAAGAGATTATTCGTGTGCTCGTCGTGCATGTCGGCCTGCCCCTCGCCGATTTTATTCTGCGCGATCGGCCGGAACTGAATCGATCGCAGATTCTTCCCCTCGAACTCGACATACGCCACCACGCTTTCCCAGTTGATCGGCTCATCCAACAAAATCAGCGACGGCGGCGCTTGAAAAATGAAATTCCCCAAATCGTAAAAGATCGGCCGCCCGCGATAAATCTCCACGCCGTGCAGCAGAGGCGCGCCATGCATCACTATAATGTCCGCGCCCGCGTCCACTTCCGCGTGCGTCCATTGTTTGAGCCAATCCGGAGGCCTCATCCGCTCCGGCAGCTCTTCCAGCATGATCGTCGAAAAAAGCTTGTCGAACACATGATTGTGCTCATATACGATAACCAGATCGGCGTGCTTTTTGGCCTCACGAATACTTCCGAGAATGCGCTGCGTGTCCTCCTCGTTCGGTTTCCCGGCTTCGACGCGAAGCTCGTTCACACCCGGCCGCGCAGCCGTGGCCGACCCTCCCTCGGCAATCAACCCTGAAGCCATAGCCACTAGCGCGACCGTGCCTTTCGGCGTGTGCAGATAACCCGGCGCAACCGCCTCCGCAACTGTACCGCCCGTGCCGGCATGAGCCAGGTTCAGGCGCCTTGCCTCCTCCAGCGTGTTCTCAATTCCGGGAACCTTGAGATCGAACGCATGATTGTTGGAGAACGACACCAGGTTGAACCCGAACGACTGCAGCGCATCCAGCGCCTCCGGCGGCGAGAGAAACCGCCCGTCCAGGTGCGACTCACCCTTTCGTTCATCGACAATCGTCGCCTCGAAATTCGTGAACACTACGTCGCCCTTGAGCAGCGACCTGATGATCGGCACAGCGGATGGCGCGTGCGCGCGAACGTCCGACCGGATCATCGATTGTCCAGTCAGCGTGATGCTAAACCCGGATGTTTGTGCGCGGAGCGTTCCCCGCCCCGCGAACATGGCGGCTATGCAGGTTGCCACCACCACGAGCCCGCGGCCATTCGATACTTTCCCCATCTCCGTTTCCTCCCCTCGACGATCGCACCGGTAATCATACATCGCGCACGGCGCCGCCGACGGGAAGAGGTATTATGAATACCGATCATTGACGGGGAAACGCATGCGCACTCGGGTCCTCACAATCTTGGTTGCCGCGCCCGCGCTGGTAACACTCCATGCCCAGTGGCTAAATTATCCGACTCCGGGAATTCCCCGCTCGCCCAACGGCCGGCCAAATCTCACTGCTCCCACACCCCGCACCGCGGACGGCAAGCCCGATCTCTCTGGAGTGTGGAACAAAATTTCGCCCAAGTATCGCATCAACATCGCCGCGGACCTGAAGCCCGGCGAAGTCCAACCTTGGGCCAACCAGTTGGTCCGCGAGCGCACGGAAAACTTCGGCAAGGACGCGATGACCGCGCTTTGCCTGCCATTGGGTCCCGCCTATGCTACCGATGCCGACGGCACGGGCGGCGGCATGATGAAGATCATCGAAACTCCCGCGTTGATCCTAATCCTCAACCCGGATTTAACCTATCGCCAGATTTACCTCGACGGCCGGCCGCTGGAAACATCGCCGAATCCGAGCTGGATGGGCTACTCAGTAGGGCACTGGGACCAAGACACGCTAGTCGTCGAGAGTTTCGGATTCAATGACCGCACCTGGCTTGATGCGAGCGGCCATCCACACACCGAAGCTCTGCGAATGACCGAACGCTACCGGCGCCGGGACTTCGGACACCTGGATCTTGAAGTGACGCTCCAAGACCCCACCGTGTACGCCCGGCCTTGGACTGTCGCAGTGAGAGCGGAGTTGCCCGCCGATACCGAGCTGCTCGAATTCGTCTGCAACGAGAAAAGCGGTGAACGCGAACACTGGATCGGCACCGCTTCCGACGAAACAAAATCCGAAGTAAAAGTAGCGCCCGAAATTCTGGCGAAGTACGTCGGCACCTACGTCGAGCAGCCGAAGCTCTGGCGAGTCGTCCCACGCGTTGTCGAAATCACGTTTGCCGATGGTGTACTCTTTGGCGAGGTGGATGGACGAGGCAAGGAGCGGCAATTTGCGCGTTCGGAAACTAACTTTTCCGGATTCGCCGGCCTGGCCATCAAATTCGTAAGGAACAGCCAGGGAGTTGTGACGGATCTCTTCGTACAGCACGTGTCCGGCGATTATCGGTTCGCGAAGCAGAGGTAGCACCATAGAGCCACGCATCGTTTTTCGGGCAGTTTCCTTGGTGATCGCGCTCACGTGCCCCATAGCGGCACAGTGGCTGAACTATCCCACACCTGGAATTCCGCGCACCGGTGATGGCAGGGCGAACCTCACCGCCCCCACGCCCAAAACATCCGATGGCAAGCCTGATTTATCCGGAGTTTGGGAAAGCGATCCCCAACACTTCTTCAATCTCGCGCAGGATCTGAAGCCCGGCGAAGTCCTGATGCAGCCCTGGGCGAAAAATCTGCAGGCTGAGCGGGAGGGCAAGGATCACCAGGACGATCCTCTATCCCAGTGCATGCCACCCGGCGTGCCTCGCATTGACATGACGACCGCAGCCGCGCCGCATCCCTTCAAGATTGTGCAGACGCCAACGCTCGTCGTCCTGTTGTATGAAACTTCCGCCAACTCCACTTTCCGTCAAGTGTTCCTGGACGGGCGTCCCTTGCCAAAGGAGCCGCAGCCCACGTGGCTTGGCTATTCCGTCGGCCATTGGGAAGGAGCCACGCTCGTCGTCGACACCATCGGCTTCAACGGCCGTTCGTGGCTCGACACCGCCAAGGGCCATCCGCAAACCGAGTCCGCGCATGTCACCGAGCGCTTCACCCGCCGCGACTTCGGGCACCTGGAAATCGACATCACCATCGACGATCCCGGCGCTTACGAGAAACCCTGGCGCGCTCAAGTGCCCGTCAAGCTGCTCGCCGATACCGATCTAATCGAGACCTACTGCGAAAACGAGAAGGATCAAGCGCACAAAAGGTGACGGCCGCGCTGCTCCTCCAGCGGTCCATCAGCGTTGTACAGTGGCGCGAGATGGATCCCATGCCGCGCCGCGATCGCCTCAATCTCGGCAACGCGCTGCGGAGTGATGAACCCGCGCCCCCGCGAGAACGGCTCGAACCTGCCCTCCAGTGCAAGCGCCATGCCTTCGAGTAAACATCCATGCACCACGTCCGGGAATGGATGCCGATTCAAGATGCCACGAAAATCCGGCGCGAATTTGAGCCCGCCCGCGATCTGCCCCAGCCCTCCGAAGAAGATCCTCGCGCCCGGCATCGCGGCCTTCGGAGCGAGGTTCTTGGGATAGCCTGCATCGCAAACGATTGCGCCCGTCGCGATCCGCCGCCCCAGCCAAAGCGAAGGCGAGGCGAGACTCGCCGCCGAGATCACGATATCCGCCTGGGCCGAAAATTGTTCGAGATCCATAGCGATCTCCACCTCAACCCCATCGGCTGCCAACTCCGCCGCCAGCCTACCGAGCCGCTCCACGTTGCGAGCGTTGAGCTGCACCCGCCTCACCATCGGCGCGAAACAACGGGCGCAGCCGGAGCCCACGTCGCCAGTCGCTCCCACAATTAGCAGCGTCGATCTTCGAATGTCGCGGCCTTCGATCGCGCACATCTCTTGTATGGCTTGTACGATGAAAGCGACCGTCAACGTATTGCCCGTCGTGAATACCGTCTCGCGTCTCTCGGAAAGTTGATCGAAATTTCCCTCGATTAGAATGGAGCTGAACCCGCCCAGGCTCACGATCTTCGCTCCCGCCTGGATCGCGCAAGCAGCCGCGCCTCGAACGCGAGCGATGTTGTCGTGCACATTGGCCGCGTCCAAACGGTCCGGCGGGATGAAGGAGTCGATGTAAATGCCCCGCGCTTTCGCCCCGACGCTCGAAGCAGTCTCTACGTGACACACCGCTCGCGGCGGGATCCACGGAAGAATGTCCTTGATCTCGTCGTCGGGCAGCGGCGCGTGCTCGGGCCCGCGCAGAACAGCCAGTACATCAGCGGCCGCTTTCCAACTCTCCTGATGCCCCACCAGCGCGAAATCCACGGGGTCACACTGGCAACTGCGTCACCCACGCCAGCGTCACCTCGCCCGGCAACCCCAGCGCGTCCAGAGTCTTCAAGTATTGCCGCAGCGACGCTCCGCGAAGCTCAGCCGTACTCAAGCTCACCTCTCCGAGCGACGGCTTCACACAACTCGCATGGCACACTTCGCAGTGCCCATCCTTGCATTCCTTCGCCAGCATCTTCGCAAGCGTGGTCATCACTTCCAGATGCAGCCGATGCACCTTGTCGTCGAAGCGCTCGGCATCCCGGGCTCGCTCTGCTCTGAGGATCGCCAACGCGTGGTCCACGTGCTCTTCTTCCTCCGCCGCGATCGAAGCGAAGGTCTTGCCCATTCTCCCAGGCGCCACTCGACCGACGCGCGCATAGCTTGCCACCGCAAAGGATTCCAGCATGATTTCCTGGACGATCAGGCAGCCAATAAAATCGCGCTCCGCGACACAGCCGAGGAATGCCTCGCGCAACCGCTTCCAATGCCTGGAACCCACGTTGTCCACAACATCCACGCCGATCCTGCGGCCTTCGGCGGCGAACCGCGCGGCATGCCCAAGCTCATTCTGCGCATGCTCCAATGCCTCGGCCTTTTCCTCGGGATCGTCACATATTTCCGACAACGAGGTGTAATTCATCGCGGCCATCAGTTCGCCGGTCATCGCCTGCGCCAGAACATCCCGCCAGATCGGAGCACTGATAGACGGACATCCCGTCGCGACCGAGCCGTCCAAATCAATCACCCGTTCCATGCGTCCTCCTGAGCATCGGTACGCAAATCAGACGCATCAGTTCCATATTTCTTGCCGGCCGACGGCCCCCTACCCTTGCCATCCGGGCGCCTCGATAGAATAATTAGAAGGCCATGAAGAACGAAAACACGAAAACGATGAATCGGCGCTCCTTTCTTCGGGTAGGGGCCCTGGCCGGCGGCGGTGTCATGATCGGGCTGTATCTGAAGCCGAGCGCCGGACTCGCGCAAGCGCCCGCGGCCCAGCCACCCGCACCGTTATCGCCCAACGCTTTTATTAAGGTTGCGCCCGACGGAATCGTCACCATCATGGCCAAGAACCCCGAAATCGGCCAGAATATCAAGACCTCGCTCCCGATGATCATTGCCGACGAACTCGACGTCGATTGGAAAGACGTCCGCATCGTCCAGGCCGATCTCGATCCGGTGAAGTATGGTCCGCAAGTGGCCGGCGGCAGCACCGCTCTTCCAACCAACTGGGACCCGCTGCGTCTGGTGGGCGCCAGCGGACGCGCGATGTTCATCACCGCCGCCGCGCAAACCTGGAATGTTCCCGAGTCGGAATTGAGCACGGCATCCGGCAAAGTCCTGCACCAGGCTTCGAAGCGAAGCATCGGATACGGCGCGTTGGCCGCTAAGGTCGCGACGCTACCCGTGCCCGACGCCAAAACGATCAAGCCCAAAGATCCGAAAGATTACAAAATCATCGGCCGGCCGCTGCGTGGCTACGACACCCCGGCCGTGGTCGCCGGCAAGCCGGTCTACTCGATCGATTTCACGGTGCCCGATATGCTCTGGGCGGTGTTCGAAAAGTCTCCGGTCTACGGCGCAAAAATATCCAGCGCGAACCTCGACGAACTGAAAGCCATGTCCGGCATAAAGCATGCGTTCGTCGTGGAAGGCACCACCGTGCTCACCGGCTTGATGCCCGGCGTCGCCATCGTGGCCGATAGCTGGTGGCAAGCCAAGAGCGCGCGGGCCAAGCTCAAGGTGGTCTGGGAGAATAGCCCCACGGCCCAGCAATCGAGCGCAGGATTCCTGGCGAAAGCCAGCGAGATTTCGCAGCAAGCTCCAGCCTTCGACATCCGCGTCGATGGCGATGCCGATCAAGCCATCGGCGGCGCGGCCAAAGTCGTGGAAGCCGCCTACGCATATCCATTCCTCTCGCACGCTCCGCTCGAGCCCGAGAATTGCCTCGCCAGTTGGCGGGATGGCAAGCTCGAATTGTGGGCGCCGTCGCAAACGCCTGCGCGAGGGCGGGCAGAGGTCGCCCAATTGTTTGGAATCCCCGA
Organism: Bryobacterales bacterium; assembly: GCA_963772905.1. Lineage (GTDB taxonomy): Bacteria > Acidobacteriota > Terriglobia > Bryobacterales > Bryobacteraceae > Palsa-89. The sequence continues at coordinate 261,240 of CAVYZD010000006.1, forward strand.
GACCGACATCACCTGGCATCTCATGAAGACCGGCGGCGGATTCGGACGCCGCCTCACCAACGATTACGCGCTCGAAGCCGCAGCCATTGCGAAAACCGTGGGCCAACCGGTGAAGCTGCTGTGGACACGCGAGGACGACATGGCGCACGATCATTATCGTCCGGCCGGCTTCCATTATTTGAAGGGCGGCATCGACGCCAGCGGCAAACTGATTGCCTGGAAAAACCACTTCGTCAGTTTCGGCGTCGGCCAAAAGTTCGCGAGCGCCGCCGAGATCGCGCCCAACGAATTTCCCGCTGGCTTCACGCCGAATTTCGCCTTCCAGGCCACCACCATGGCGCTCGGCGTTCCCACTTTCGCCATGCGCGCGCCGCGCAGCAATGCGTTCTGCTTCGTGTTTCAAAGTTTTCTCGATGAGCTGGCCCACGCCGCCGGGCAGGACCCCATCGAGTTCCGCCTGGCGCTGCTCTCAAATCCCATGATCACGAATAACAAGCCTGGCCCCGTGCCCAACGGCTTTCCATTTGTCGCCGAACGCATGCGCGGTGTGGTCGAAAAGGTTCGCGACATTTCCGGGTGGGGCAAGACCAAGCTGCCCGCGGGCCGCGCCATGGGTACTGCGTTTCAGTTCAGCCATCGCGGCTACTTCGCGCACGTGGTAGACCTCAGCGTGGACGAACGCAAGAAGGTGAAGGTCAACAAAGTTTGGGTGGCCGGCGACATCGGCAGCCAGATCGTCAACCCCAGCCATGCGGAAAACATGTGCCAGGGCGGCGTGATCGAAGGCATGAGCCATGCCATGAGCTGGCAGATCACCATCGATGGCGGGCACGCGGTGGAAACCAACTTCCACCAGTACCAGCCGGTGCGATTAATTCAGGCGCCGCCGCAAATCGAAGTGCATTTCGTGAAAACCGACAATCCGCCCACCGGACTCGGCGAGCCGGCCATGCCGCCTGTTGCGCCCGCGATTGCCAACGCCATTTTCACCGCCACTGGCAAACGCATCAGGACGCTGCCTCTGTCGAAGAGCGGCTTTAGCTGGGCGTAAGTGGGGCGGACCCCCGGTCTGCGGCCGGCGCCCTCGTCGGCGCTACTCGTGCCGCAACGCGGTCATCGGATCCACCTGCGTCGCCGCTCGCCACGCCGGTACAAAACACGCCGCCATCGACACCACGCACAGCAAAATGCAAACGGTGAAGAATGTTAACAAGTCCGGGTCAGGCTGCCCAGCGCAACGCTTACCAGTTCGCGGGTGTTCTCGACGCCTGGAATCGGGTTGAGCAACGTGGCGTTGATCCAGGAGAAGATCGTGGTGTTGGCGCCGATGCCCAGCACCAGAGTCAGCAATGCGATCGCCGTGAACCCGGGCGTTTTGCCGAGCATCCTCCCGGCGCGAACATCAGGGACTCGGGGGACGTCACCATCATCGGCGTGATCGGCGACATCAGAAATAACGGGCTTGCGGCGCCCCCCGAGCCGCAGATCATCGTTCTGTATTCGCAGCACCCGGTGGTCGGCAGCCAGCGTTACACGGCGCTCCTGCTGGGATTATTCGCCGCGACCAGATTGATACTCGCCGCGGTTGGCATCTACGGCGTGGTTTCGTTTCTTGTGGCGCAACGCAGGCGCGAATTGGCGGTTCGGATAGCGGTGGGCGCGAGCGCGAAAGATGTTCTGTGGCTGGTGCTGAAGGAAGGCCTGCAAATGGCCGCCGTCGTCGTTGCTTGTTGCATGCCGGCTTGGCGCGCGTCCAGAGTGGACCCGTGCATGGCGTTTGCGCGCGGATTAAAGCGGAGCCTGATCTCACTGCTCCGGAGCGAACGCCAGCAGCACGTTGCCCGCGATCGCGCCATTGCGCGCATAGCCTGAGTTCACAAACAGCATGCCTCCGGCGATCACCGGACCCGCGCCATCGAGCGATCCTCCCCGGCCGGGCACGCCATTGGCGGTTTTGTAATTCTGTACGGTGTTGAAGTCCCACAGCACCCGGCCGTCCTCGGTGGCGTAAGCGCGCAAGTGCCCGTCGTCGGATCCCGAAAACACGACCCCGGGAATGGCGGTCAGGGCCGCGGGCTGCGCGGGACTGCAATTCGGCGTCGATCCGCAGGGCTGCGGCGCCGCGTACCAGGCCTTCTCGCCACTCGATATTCGAAGAGCAGTGAGTCCGCCGCCTGCTGCAGGATCGGGCGGCAATCCGACTTGGAGGACGGTGCCCGGAGGGGCTTTTCTCGCCAGATCGGAAACCGCGGCATAGACCTTCTGCCCATCGCTCGCCATGCCCCACTGCACTCCGCCGTTGGTTCCACCCTTGCCCACGCGCGTCTGCCACAGGATCTCGCCTTTGCGATCGGGATCCAGCGCGTACACGACGCCCGACTTTTGTCCCGCCAGCAGGATGTCGCGGCCGCCGGGCAGTTTCTCGATGAGCACCGACGACCCGAAGTCATAATCCGGTCCCGGACATTTGCTGCCCGTGCACGCGCCACTAAATATGTCTCCGGGGGTCACCTGCTTGGACCAAACGATGCGTCCGGTTTTCAACTCCAGCGCCAGGATCGAATCGCTCATGTCGGTTGCGGGCGTTGAGAAATTGTCGCCGGTGGTGATGTACAGCAAGCCGCGTTTCAAGTCGAGCGTCGGCGTTCCCCACACGCCTGCGCCCGAGGGCCCCCAGGTTCCGATCGCGCCCGGACCTTTTTCAATTTGCTTGGGCTTCTCGCGAATGGTGTAAGTTTTCCAAACCTCGGTTCCATCTTTCGCGCGCAAGGCAGTGACGCTGCCGCGGAAGGTGCAACACGGATAGTCGGGATTGCCCGCTCGAGTTTCTTCCCACGAAGCGGCCGGAATGAAAACCACGCCGTCGTGGAACGCGGCGGAGCCTGTGAGCCGCGTGGATTCGTGTTCTTCGGGCTTCTTCTTCCAGAGCAGGCGTCCGCTTTCGGCCTCCACGCCGTACGCCCATCCGGTAAGATCGGTGAACACCAGAACGTGCGTCTTGCCGTTGGGGACTGCAACCATGGCCGATCGCACGGGGCCGCTGGCCTGATACACCCAGCGGACGCAGCCTGAATCGGTGGCAAGCGCTTGCACCGCGCCGCCTGCGCTGCCGACGAACAACGTACTGCCGAGAACGGTGGGCGCGCCAAATGCGCTGACATCGCCTTCGAATCCGTAAGCCCACTTCAGTTTGAGCTTGCCCACTTGAGCGAGTGTGATGCCGCCGGCCGTGGTGTAGCGCGTGTTGGTAAGATCGGGGGCCCAGCCATTCCACATGGGGCTCGGCGACGCGCCAATGTTCACCGTGCGGTCGGCGCAGTAGGCCTGCGCAGGAATGGGCGCATCGGGGCGATCGACACCCAGGTACTTTGCGACGGCTTCGCGCTCCTCACGATTGAGGACGTAAGCGACATTGATCATCACGCCGAAGTCCAGAGTGCGCAGAATTCGCGATACGGACAATTGCGAGAGCGCCGCGCGAGGAGGAGCCGTGTCACGGGCAGAGTCGTGACAGGAGGCGCAGCGCTTTTGGTAAACCGCTTCGCCGGAGACCGCGGCCGAGCAGGGTAGAGCGGCGAGGGATGTTAGGAAGACGAAGCTGAATAGGATAGGCCGTTGAAGCACGCCGCCATTTTACATGAAACGCTATGCGCGGATCGAGAACCGCGGTCGCCCTCCCATTGGGTCCTGACCTCTCGCGCGCGAACCTGGCTGATCCGAGCCGCAGCCGCGGTTCTTGATAACATAATCTCCAGTTCGACAAGCGCATTCCGGAAGGAGCTGTCATGGTTACGATCATCGTCAACGGAGTCCGTCGCGAGATCCAATCGCCGGCCGATACGCCGCTGCTTTACGTCCTCCGCAACGACTTGGAGCTGTCTGGCCCGCAGTTCGGCTGCGGACTGGCGCAGTGCGGATCCTGTTCGGTTCTCATGGAAGGCAAGGAAGTCCGCTCGTGCGTCACGCCTCTTTCGGCCGCCTCCGGCAAGGAAGTCACAACGCTCGAAGGGCTGCCCGCGCGATGGGCGAAGCAGAAAGGCCTGTCCAAGGCCGACGCGGAGAAAACTTTGCATCCGGTGCAGCAAGCGTGGATCGAAGAGCAAACGCCTTTGTGCGGCTTCTGCCAGAACGGCATGATGATCAAGGCGACTGAGTTGCTGGAACAGGGGCCTACGCCGACCGTCGCGGAAATCAAGGCGGCGTTCACAACCTCAGGTCCGTCGCCGCATCTCTGCCGCTGCGGAAGCTACACGGCCATCGTCGAAGCGGTTCGGCGCGCCGGCATGATTATGACGGAGAGGAGCTAATCTCATGGCGATCTCTAGCGAAAAATCGGTGAGTGTTTACGGCGCCACTCTGACGCGCCGTGAGTTAGTGAAAGCGGGCGGGGCTTTGTTGGTGGGATTTGGAATCGCGGGTGCCGCCGTGCCTAGGAAAACCCTCAAGACCACCAAGTCTAAGAACACGCTCGATCCGACGCTCCCCAGTTCCTGGATCGAAATTCATCCCGACGACACCATCCTCATCCGCACCGGCAAGAGCGATTTCGGGCAAGGCACAACGTTCACGGCCTATCGACAGATCGTAGCCGAAGAGCTGAACGCGCGCTTCGAGGCTATTACCACTGTGGTGATGGGCGACACCGATCGCACGCCCGACGGCAGCGGCGCCTTCGATTTTCTCGGCCGCGGCACGCCGAATGTTCGCAAGGCGGCGGCGTACACGTATCAGGCATTGCTCGAACTCGCGGCCCAGCGGCTCGGCGTTCCGAAGGACAAGGTGTCGGCCAAGGACGGCGTGGTATCCGGCGGCGGAAAGAGCATGTCGTACGGTGAGCTCGTCAAGGGCCAGCAGTTGAAGCTCACCATTCCCGTGATGGGCGATCTGACCAGCCCGATGGGCTTGACCGTTACCGGCGAGCCGCCCATGAAACCGGTCAGCGAATACACGATCATCGGCAAGCCGTTCAAGAATAGCGTCATCACATCCAAAGTCAGCGCGCGCGAGCAATGGGCCACCGACGTACGTCTGCCCGACATGCTGCACGCGCGGATGATTCATCCCAAAACGCTCGGTTCCACGCTCGTTTCCGTGGGTGAGCTGGATAAGAGCAAGTTCCCAAACGCGCAGGTGGTGGTGAAGGGGAATCTTGTGGGAGTGGTTGCGCCCAGCGAGTGGGAAGCGATACGCGCCGCGCAACAAGTGGCCGGCGCCACGAAGTGGACCGATTGGAAAGGTCTTCCGGGCGACGCGAATTTGTTCGATCACCTGAGAAAGTCCGACTGGACGACGACCAAGGTCACCAAGGGCGATAAAAGCCGCGGCGACGTGCCATCGGCCATGGCGGGAGCCGCCAAGAAGCTCTCGGCCACCTACGAGTTTTCGTTCATGAAGCATGCGCCGATCGGGCCGACCATGGCTCTGGCCGACGTGAAAACCGACGGCTCGGTGCATATCTACACGCACAATCAAAATCCTCAAGCGCTGCGCGGCGAGATTGCGCAGATGCTCGGGATCACTATCGATCGCATTGTCGTGCGGACGTATGCAGGCCCGGGCCACTACGGACGATCGAACGGCGGGAACGCGGGTGCGGAAGACGAAGCGGTCATTTTGTCGAAGGCGCTGGGACGGCCGGTCCGCGTGCAGTGGATGCGGCCCGACGATTTCCAGTGGTCCACCCAATCGCCGGCGTCGTTATCCGATGTCGAAATTGCGCTGGATGCAAACGGTAAGATGACGGCGTATCAGATCGATCATTACATGCCCGCCATGCAGGACGACCGTCCGGTGGGCGCCGTGCTCGCCGGTTTGCCGACCATGGCCGCTCCAAGCGAGAAGGGTGTGTTCATCGGCTCGACCGTCAACGATATTTCCGATCCGTGGATCTATGACGGCGTTTCCGTGCTAATGGAACGGGGCCATGGTACCTACCAGGTCGGGCAGAAAGAATCGCCGCTCGCCATCGGGCTCCGCGACCACAGCATGCGGACGCCGGGGCAGTTCCAACAAAATTATCCGCGCGAACTGGCCATTAGCGAAGCGGCGGCGCTGGCTGGTGTGGATGCCATCCAGTTCCGCATCGATCACGCGACCGAAGAGCGCGCGATCGGCGTCCTAAAAGCGGTTCGCGATGCATCCGGATGGGAGACGCGCCCGTCGCCCGTTCGCAATGCCGTGCCTGCCGGCGACGAGCCAGTGCGCGGACGGGGCGTTTCGGTGATGTTCCGCTCGGGAACCTATTGGGCCTGCGTTTGCGAGATCTCCGTTACCCCAAGCACCGGCGCGATCAAAGTGGAAAAATCCACCATCGCGGTTGATCCCGGCATCGTCGTCAACCCGCTGCAATTGAAGCGGCAGGTGGAAGGCGGGGCAGTGATGGGCATCAGCCATGCGCTGCTCGAAGAGGCGAAGTTCGATGAGAGCGCGATCACAGCGCGCGACTGGCGAACGTATCCGATCTTGAAGATGGTCGATATTCCAGAGATCAAAGTGGTGCTGCTCCACAAGCCGGAGGTCGGCGCTTACGGCGGCGGATCGGAAGCAGCCAATGCACTGGCTGCGCCGGCCATCGCGGCGGCGCTGCATGATGCAACGGGAAAAATCGCGCGGCGTCTTCCGTTGAAGCCGGATTACGTGCAGGGGCTCTTGAAGGCGTAGGCTCTACGCCGTGCTCTCCACTGAAACCGCCGCCGCCGGCCGCCTCACCCGCGTCGTTGTGATCACCACCACACTGATCAGCACCAGCAGCGTCCCGAAAATCGTTCGCGCGCCGAGCGCTTCACCGCCGAAAAAATATCCCACCAGCACCGCCACCACCGGATTCACGTACGCGTATGTCCCCACTTTGGTCGGTGATTCATGATGAATCAGCCATACGTAAGCGGTAAACGCGACGATCGATCCGGCCACAATCAAATAAAGCAACGCCAGCCACGCCCCGCGCGAAACGCTCCCTGGATGAAACCGTCGAAATTCTCCGAGTCCCGCCGAAGTTAGAGCCAGCAGCACGCCTCCGGCCAGCATCTGCGCGCCCGAGCTCATCACCTTGGACGACGGCAGCGGCAATTTGCGCGTCAGCGCCGATGATAACGACCAGCTGATGGATGCGATGATCAGCGCCACCGCGCCTGCTGTATCAATCGGCTCCCCGCCCAGGTTCAACGAGCGAATCACCAGCACGCCCACTCCGCCCAGGCCGATCCCGAGCGCCAAGGCCAAACGAAGCGTGAGCCGCTGGGTTCCGAGGAAAATGATCTCCGACAGCGCCATAAACGCCGGGATAGTGGCCAGCATCACAGCCGCAATCCCCGATGGCACGCGCTGCTCGGCCCAAAACAACAGCCCGTAGTCGAGCACGAAGATCAGTACCGCGAGCATGAATGCCGACAACCACTCTTGCCCGCTCGGCGAGCGCTCGCCCCGCGCCAGCATCCAGCCATAAAGCACCAGTCCCGCAACCATGAACCGCATCGCGGCGAAAAGGAACGGCGGTACTTCCCGCACGCCGACGCGAACTGCCAGATAAGTCGCACCCCACACAAAATAGATAATTGCGAAAGCCAATAAAGTCTTCCACGCCGGGCGATCGGTTTTGGCTTCCATCGTTCATTCTCACCCGCGGTGAAAGCTGTGATACGACGCCAGCGCGCTGCGTAGCGTATCGAAAATACGATTCCCGCCGATCACCTCCGTCAGATGATGGCGGTCTAAATCCGGCTTCAGGTCCGATTGCACGTGTGCGAACACCAGCACCACGCCTAGGTTGGCTAAGTCTTTGTGAAGTTCACGCACCACGCGCGCGGCCGTGTAGTCTACTTGAATAATCGCTCCGGCATCTACGATGACCCAACGAACAGGCGTTGGCGCCGGCCCTACAAGCAGCTCAATCTCCTCGGCGAATCGGCCGGCGTTTGCATAAAATAAGGGCGCTCCGAAACGGTAAATCACCAGTCCCGGCTCGGTCACGGCGCCAGGAACAACGGGGTTCAACTGCCAGATCCCTCCGCCTTCGGTGAGCACCGCGGTGTGAGGATGATAGGTGTGATGCACAATGCGCAACAGCGAAAGCACCATGGCGAGAACGATTCCCTGTTCCACGCCAACTACCACCACCACGCCTGCCGTCGTCACAGCCAGTAGGAACTCGCCGGGGCTCTCGCGGCGAATGGCCTGGAGTCCGCGCAGGTCCACCAGCCGGATTCCCACAATGAATACGATTGCGCCCAGCACGCATCGCGGCAAATACTGCAACGGATGCGTGAAGAAGAGCAGTACCAGTGCAACCACTGCGGCAGTGACAACGTGCGCCAACTGGCTCCGTCCACCCGAGCCTTCCATCATCGCGGTTTGAGTCGGGCTTCCGTTCACTACGAACGCGCCGCTCAGCGCTGCCGTTGCGTTCGCCGCGGAAAGCCCCACCAGGTCCGCGTTCTCATCCAGCACGTCATGGTGTCGCGCCGCGTAAATGCGTGCGGTTGCCGCGCTCTGCGCCAGGATCATCACAAAGCACGATCCCGCCACAGGAACCAGAGCCTCGAACTCGTTCCAAGTGATTTGAGGCACGTTCAGGTGCGGCAGGCCGCTCGCCACCGGCCCAATCACGGCGATCCCGCGCGCCGCAAAATCCCAGGCTGCACTCGCTGCAATCGCGCCGCCAACCGCTATCAAGGGGCCGGGAAATCTCGGTGCGTACTTGCCAAGGATGAGAACGCTGGCCACTACGGCGATCGAAATTCCCAGCGATGGCAGATGCACTTGCGAGAGGCTGCTGAAGATCTGCCCGAGTTGTAAGACTGTACGCCGGGAGTGGACCTCCAACCCGAGCATCGCGCCAAGCACCGCTATTCCCACTTGAAATCCCACGCCCGTCAGAAACCCCACTAGTACCGTTTGCGACAGGAAGTCGGCGATGAATCCCAGCTTGAGCAATCGCGCCACCAGCAGGAACCCCGCCGTGAGCAGTGCCACCATTCCCGCCAGCGCAACATAATGCGCGCTTCCCAAGGCCGCCAGGGGAGAGATTCCGCCGGCGAGAATAGCGGCGGTAGCGGAGTCAGCCGCCACCACCAGGTATCGCGACGAGCCGAACGTCGCGAACGCTAGAAGCGGCAGCAATAGCGTATAGAAACCAGTGACGGCCGGCATGCCGGCGATGGCGGTGTAGCCTAGCGCCTGCGGAATGCTCATCGCCGCCAGTTCGATTCCCGCCACGGCATCGCGGACCGCCCGAGTGCCGCTGAGCGGCCGCAGACCCCGGAACAAATTCAGCGGCGCCCGCTTGCCGGCGATCGAGCGATCTCGTGTCGGTGGCTGCATTACGAACTGATGACAATTGTCGGCTATTCTTGCCGCAGCGCGCTGATCGGTTCGATCCGGCTCGCCCGCCGCGCTGGAAGGAAACTCGCGATCAAGGCTGCCACCACCAGAACGCAAATCATCGCCGCGAACGTGAGAGGTTCCATGGAGCGCACGCCTGCAATCACGCGCTCCAGCACGCGGACCGCAACCATTGCGCCCGCGAGGCCGACGCCCACACCCACCGAAATCATGCGAAGACTTTGCCGCAGCACCAGCCGCACAACATCGCGAGCGGTTGCGCCGAGCGCCATTCGCAAGCCAATCTCCGGAACGCGCTGGCTCATCACATACGCCAGCACTCCATAGATGCCTATGCACGCCAGTAGCAACGCCAAACCAGCGAACACTCCGAACAGCGTCATCAGGAATCGTTGGCGCGCCAGCGAACCGCTCGCCAGCTGCTCCATGCTGCGAACGTCGTACAGAATCTGATCGCCTCCTGCCCCGCGCAACTCGCGCCGCACGGGTTCAACCACGTTCAATGCCGGAATGCTGGTCCGGACCGCCATCGACATGAATGTCGAAAACAATGGCATCAGCGAATCGGGAACCTGAGCGAACGAATAGTAGATCTGATCGCGCACTTGGGATCGATCGTCATCGGCGAGCCCCCAATGGCGGACGTGCCCCACCACTCCAACCACTTTCGTAGGACCCCACGCTTGAATCCAGAGCCGCTGCCCGACGGGATCACCACTGCCGAACGCGTGTTGCGCCAAGACTTGATCGATCACCACCACCGGTTCTGTTCCCAGGCCGTCGTGCTCGTTAAGGAATCGGCCTGCGCGCAAAGGAGTTCCCATCACCCGCAAGTAATCCGGCGTCACCGACGACGCCAGCGCGATCGGCATTTGATCGGGCGGCGGTGGTGCGGCGCTGGTCCAGTAGCCAAGCGCGTTTTGGCCTACACGCATCGGGATGATATCGCTCAAGGCCGCCGACTCCACTCCCGGCACGTGACGAGTGCGATCCAGAACGTCTTGCCAGGCCGCGCGAATCTGCCCGGGGTTTTGGAGCACGCCAGGAGAAAGTGCCACGCGGGCGACCATCACGTTGTGGACCTTGATGCCCGGGTCGCGCGACGACAACCGCAACACCGCCCGCCCCAGGATTCCAGCAGCCACCAGCAGCACGACGGCCAGAGCGATTTCCGACATCACAAAGCCGCTGTGCAGATGCCGTGAATTTCCAGTCACCGTCCGCGCTCCGGCCCGCAGCGTTTGTTCCAACCCCCGCGCAGGGGCGCGCATCGCGGGCGCGAGGCCGAACAGAAGACCGCTCACCAGCGAAGCGCCGGCCGCGAACAACAACACATGCCAATCGAGCCGGATTTCCTCGGCTCGCGGCAAACCTTCGGGCCACAAAATCACGAAAGGACGGATCCCCGCTACAGCCAACAACACCCCAAGCGCGCCACCCAAAAGCCCCAGCACCGCGCTCTCCGTCAGACATTGGCGAATCAAACGGCCACGGCCCGCTCCCAGCGCCACGCGCATAGCAAGTTCACGTTCGCGCGAAACAGCGCGCGCCAGCATCAGGCTTGCAACGTTGACGCACGCGATGAGCAGTACCAGGCTGACCGCGCCCAGCAGCAGCCACAGCGTCGATTGCACCTCGCCGACCATGTCCCGCCGCAATGGATACGCCATGATACCGCGCCCCGCGTTCGATTTCGGATACTGCTTCGCAAGGCGAACGCTGATCACCGCCAACTCCGCCTGAGCTTCGCTCATCGCCACTCCGTTGCGGAGGCGCGCTACGACGCGAAGGAACCGCGCTTCTCGATTCTGCATTCTCGGTTCAGTGACCTGACCAAGCGGCGTGAACACATCGGCCTCACCATCCAGCAGATAATTGGCGGGCGCGATTCCCACCACCGTGTACGACTTTCCGTCCAGAACAAGCGGCTTCCCGATCGCAGCCGGACTTCCGCCATAACGCTGCTGCCACAGGCCGTAGCTGATAATCGCGACCGGCGCCCCGCCAGGACGGTCTTCTTCCGGCGTGAAACCGCGGCCCTGCGCCAGAGCGACGCCGAAGACGGAAAACAGCGCCGAGGAGATGTGTCGACCCTGGACGTACTCCGCCTCCCCCGGTGCGCTCACCGTACCCCCGCCGTAGTTCCACGCCGCCATCGTCAACGATCGGCTGTCACGCTTGCAGTCCAGAAAATCGAGGAACGAAAGTCCCCAATTGTCGCCGTACTTCTCCGTATGCCCGTGCAGCGTGACCAGCCGTTCCGGTTCCAGATACGACAACGGCTTCAGAAGCACGCCGTTGATGACCGTGAACATCACCGTGGTTGCACCGATACCAAGCGCGAGAGTGCCGAGCGTCACCGCTGCAAAACCGGGCCGCTGCCGCAGAGTGCGTAGCGCGTAGCGCAAATCTTGTGCAAAGTCCTCCAACCAGAGTGTGCCTCGCTCGTCGCGGCATTCCTCTTTCATTTGCTGCTCACCGCCCAGTGCCAGCGTGGCCTCTCGTTGGGCTTGCTCCGGCGTGTGCCCGCGCGCGATCAGCTCGGCGGCATGTTGCTCCAGGTGAAAACGCAGCTCCTTGTCGAGTTGCTCGTCCATTTGCCTGCGGCGCCACAGGCGATGCCACCACGTCATTTCGCGCCTCCCTCCGACATCTTAAGGATCAGACCCACGGCTTCCGCCAGGCGCTGCCAACTCGCGGTCTCGGTCTCGAGCTTCGCCCGGCCTTTGCGCGTCAGGCGATAGAACTTGGCTTCACGGCCCGTGTCAGTTTCCTTCCAATCGGCGGCCAACAGGCCCCGGTATTCCAACCGGTGCAGCGCCGGATAGAGCGAGCCTTGCGGCACCTGAACCACGTCGCGGGACACCTGTTGCAACCGTTGCGCGATCGCGTAGCCATGAATCGGCCCGAGCGCCGCGATTTTCAAAATCAGCAAGTCCAGCGTGCCCTGCGGAAGATCCGATTTCGTCGTCATTGCCTCTATATGCCTCGTACTTCTACATGTTAGAGCATTAGATGTAGAAGTACAAGGTATGGCCGGGCGGAGGCGCGCCCGTTCCTCTCCGCCGAGCAAAGCCGCGCGCGGCAGAGGTGTATACTGTTTGATCGAAAATTAGAATTCCTCACTAAAGGAGTAGACCCGTGGCCGAACACGATCGCACCAAATATTTGCGGATCGCTTTGCTCCTGGTGGGTTTGATTTTCATTATCGGAATCTACCCGCTCACAATTATCTGGCCCTCCGGCTGGGCGTGGCACACCGGCGGCCACTCGGATTACCTCCAAATGATCTTGGGGATTTACGCGACGCTTGGCGTGTTCCTTTTGGTGGCGTCCCGAAACCCTCTCGCGCATCTTAGCCTCATCTGGTTCACGGTATGGTCAAGCGTTGTGCATGGCGGGATCATGGCGGCTCAAGCGCTCGCAAACACCGAGCACATGGGGCATCTGTGGGGCGACGTGCTGGCGCTGTTTCTGGTAGCGGCCGTTCTTGCGATTCTGACGCCCCGAGGCACGGCAGCGAAACCTGCCTAGCCTGAAAACCTGGCTACTCGTACCGCAGCGCCACCACCGGCGATATCCGCATCGCCCGCACCGCCGGCGCCAACGTCGCCACCAGGACCACCAGCATGATCCCCAACGGCGCCGCCACAAACGTCAACGCATCCGCCGCGCCGATTCCAAACAGCATCGCCTTCAGCAACCGCGTCAACGCAAAAGCTCCGCCCAGCCCGATCGCAATCCCAATCAGACCGAGCCACGCGCTCTGCCGCACCACCATTCCCATCACGTCCGCCTGCGCCGCGCCCAACGCCATCCGCACGCCGATCTCATGCGTGCGTTGCGCCACCGAGTACGCGATCAGCCCGTAAATCCCCACCGCGGCGAGCAACACCGCCATCCCCGCGAACACCGAGAGCAGCATCGTGTTGAACCGCGGCTGCGACACCGAAACATCCATCGCCTGCTCCAGCGTCTGGACCGCTGCCAGCGTTACTCCCGGATCCATCGCTTGAATGTCCCGCCGAAGCGCCTCTGCAAGTACGCCCGCGTCGCCCGCCGACCGCACCACCAGAAACATCTGCGGCCCGTACGATTGCGCGAATGGCATGTACAGTGCGGGGTCCGTGTCTACTGTCAGCCCCAGGTATTTCACGTTGCCCACCACGCCCACGATCTTCATCCACTTGTCGCCGTACCCTGGCCCGCTCTGCTTGAGGCGCTTCCCCACCGCCTCCTGTCCGGGCAAAAAGCGCCGCACAAAACCTTCGCTGACTATCGCCACGGGCGCCGCGTCCTGCCCATCGTGATCGCTGAAGTAGCGGCCCTTCACCAGCGGGATGCCCAGCGCACGGAACAGATCCGCACTCACCGCTGGTTCCGAAATGATCGGATTGATGACGCCCGCCGGCAGCGGCTGTCCTTCAATCTCAAACGTGTCGGCGTCGCCTTGACGATCTGGCGGCAACGAGTCGGTTACTGCGGCCGATTCCACTCCAGGAACGGAGCGCGCGCGCCGCAGCACTTCGTCATAGAATGCCAGACCCGCCCGCGCATCGCGATATTTCTGATTGCCTGGCGAAATCAGCATCGTCAGGATCTTCCTCGGCTCGGCCGAGAATCCGCGCGTCACCCGCTCGAGATTCGCAAAGCTGCGCAGCAGCAGTCCCGCTCCCACCAGCAGCATCAGCGATAGTGCGATTTCGGCCACCACTAGCGCCGCCCGAGTTCCACTGTGCGCCCGGCTCGCGCCGCCCGTGCGTCCGCCCTCTTTGATCGCCGCGTTCACGTCGCCGCGCGCACTCGCCAACGCCGGCGCCAAGCCAAACAGAGCCCCAGCGAGCAGCGAGATCATCGCCACGAACCCCAAGGCCGTCCAGTCCAACCGCACCGCATCGATCAGCGGCAAGTTTCCCGGATTCCACGCGCGAATCAATTGGATTCCGCCCCACGCGAGACCAAGCCCCACCACGCCGCCCGTTGCCGCCAGCAGTACGCTCTCGGTTAGCAACTGGCGCACCAAGCGTCCGCGCCCCGCTCCCAGGCTGATCCGCAATGCTATCTCACGCTTGCGGACCGTCGCGCGCGCCAGCATCAAATTGGCGACGTTTACCACGGCGATCAGCAGCACCAGCCCAACCGCGCCGGCCAGCACCAGGATCGCCGGCCGCAACGTGGTTCCCAGCAGCGCGTCGCGCAGGCTGAGCACCGGTAGCGTCAGCCGCTTGTAATAGGGATTCTGTTGCATCATCCGCAGGCCGATCGCGTTTGTCTCTGTTTGCGCCTGCTCCATCGTCACGCCGGGTTTCAGCCGCGCTACCCCGCGATAAAACCAGGGGCCGTACCGTGTCGGCGGATTCAGCGGCAGATTGGTCCAGACCTCCGTGTCGCGCCGCGGGAATCGAATTCCACTGGGCATCACGCCGATCACGGTCGACGAAACGCCGTTCACCGAAATTGTTTTACCCAATACGGCTGGGCTTGCGCTGAAGCGCCTGCGCCAAACGGATTCGCTCAGCACCGCCATCGAGCGCGTCGCCGGCCGATCGTCCCCCGGGGCGAACGCCCGCCCTATCAGCGGCTGTACTCCCAGCGTCGAAAAGAAGCCCGCGGTTACTGCCGCGCCTTGCACTTGCTCCGGAACTCCCTCGGTCCCGCTGATGTCCATCACGCAGGTTCCGGAACAGCGAAGGATCTTCAAACGCGCGATTGTTCTCCTTCCACATCAGGTAATCGCGAATGCACAGCGTGCCAAACGCAAAGTCGCGCGGGAAGAAACGCATGTAGACCACCGCCACGCGATCAGCGTTGGCATAGGGCAACGGCCGCAGCAGGATCCCGTAGGCCACACTGAACATCGCGGTCTTGGCGCCGATCCCGAGCGCCAGCACCAGCACCGCGACCAGCGTGAACGCGGGATTTTTGCGCAATCTCCGTGCGCCGTAGCGCAGATCTTGCATCAAGTCGTCCATCCAGTTCACGCCGCGCATGTCGCGGCATGCCTCTTTGTTTTGGGTCACCGCTCCCATGGCCCGCATCGCCGCGTAGCGCGCTTCTTCTGGAGCAACGCCGGCCGCGAGGCCCGTCTCGATCTCGCGCTCGATATGGTATTCGAGCTCCTGATCGAGATCCTGTTCTATGCTCTCTCTGCGGAACAAAGACCGAAGACGAAGGCGAAACTCATCCATCCAGCGTGACATGCCGTCTCCTTAGGTAGTGCGGACGATCAGCGAGACTGCGGCAGACAGCCGCTCCCACTGAGCCGCCTCTTTGGCGAGCGCCTTCCGCCCCGCGCGGGTCAGCGAATAGTACCTGGCGCGCCGGCTATTTTCCGACACCTTCCATTCGGCTTTGATCAAGCCTTGCTGCTCCAGTTTGTGCAACGCCGGATAGAGCGCGCTCTGTCCCACTTGCAGCGCCTCGTTCGACATCTGCCGGATACGTTGCGCGATCGCCCACCCATGCCTCGGCTCCAAGGCCAAAATCGTCAGAATAAGCAGGTCCAAAGTGCCCTGCAGTAGAAAAGCCGGTTTGCTCATCGTTCACCTCAGTTACTGACAGTATGCCACCGGATGACACGCGCGTCAAAGCCGACAACCAGCCACGGCAGCCACCCTCCGGCGCGCCGCCTCATGTATCCTTATTCAAGGCCTCCAATGCCAGCGCCGCAGCCTCATCGGCTCCTCATCGTGGATGACGACCCGTCCATTCACGAGCTCGTCCAGGCCATGCTCGTGGGCGCCAACTGGGAATCCGACAGCGCCTCTAGCGGCGAAGAAGCCCTCGCGCGTCTCCAAGGTCACACCTACGACATCCTGCTGGTCGACATCCTCATGCCTGGCATGGATGGACTCGCGCTCTTGGGCCTTCTCCGCAGCCGTTACCCGCACATCCCGGTCGTGATCATGACTGTCAAGAATACGCCGGACCACATACTGGGATCGCTCCGGCGCGATGCCGCTGCCTACCTCAGCAAGCCCTTCTCGCGCGACGCCTTCCTGTCAACGCTGCATAATTCGCTCTCTTCAGAAGCGCCCGGCGGCGACATCAAGATCCTTTCCGACAAGCCCAATTGGATTTCGCTTCAGATCCGCTGCCGCATCGCCACTGCCGACCGTCTCACTCAATTCGTGCGCGAACTGCCCAGCGATCTGGACCCGGATGAACGCGAGCACGTCGCCACCGCTTTTCGCGAGCTGCTCATGAACGCCGTCGAGCACGGCGGCCACCTCGACCCAGAGAAGACCGTCGACCTCAGCTACATCCGCACCGCGCGCACCATCGTCTATTACATTCGCGACCCAGGCGAAGGTTTCTCCATGGACACGCTCGCCCACGCGGCCGTCGCGAACACTCCCGAGGACCCGTTCCGCCACGTGGAATTACGCCGCCAAATGGGCATCCGGCCCGGCGGATTCGGACTGTTGATGACGAAAAGCTTCGCCGACGAGCTGATCTACAGTGCCAAGGGCAACGAAGTGATTCTCATAAAGTATCTGTAAAGCACACGGAGGAATTTTCTATGAACGCATATGCTCCAAACGGAGGCGCCGAGGAAAACCAATTTCCTCCGCCCGAACAAGCCGCGGATAATGGCCCAGGCAACATCGACAAGATTCGCGATATTTTGTTTGGCTCCAACATGCGCGACTACGAGCAGCGCTTCGCGCGCCTGGAGGAAGCGTTGCGCAAGGAATCGTCCGATCTACGCGAAACCACGCGCCGCAGCTTGGAAGCCTTAGAGTCGTTCGTTCACAAAGAACTGACGGCGCTCGAATTGCGCTTGAACACGGAGCGCGACGAGCGTTCCGAAGGCCATTCTTCCGTCGTAAAGAAGATTAGCGAATTCGAAAATCAGGAGGCGCAGGCCAAGCGCGAAATTCGCAACGATCTACTCCAGCAATCCAAGGAACTGTCCGACGCCATTCGCGACAAAGGCGAGGAGTTGATCGCTTTGCTCGAACGCCGCGCCCAGGAGTTGCAGCACGCCAAAACGGATCGCGCCGCGCTGGCCGGCCTGTTCAATGAAGTCGCGCTTCGGCTCACCGACCAGTTCCGCGTAACTGGCGACTAGCCACATGCCCACTGACGGTCGAGACAAGCCGCTCGCAGAGCTGCGCGCCATCCTTCTTGGCCCCGATCGGGCTGCCTGGGAGAATCTGCGCCAGCGCCTGGACAATCCGTCGCGCCGCGCCGAAGACGTCGCCAGCGTGCTCGCCGAAGCAGTCCGGTTGCGGTCGAGTGGGCATTCCGACATCAAACTCCGCCGCGCGCTTCAGCCGCTGGTGGAAGAAGCGCTCCAACTTTCGGTACAGTCCAATCCGCGCATGCTCGCCGACGCGTTGTTCCCCATCTTCGGCAAAGCCATCCGCAAGGCCATCACATCCGAGCTGGATGGAATGCTGCAATCGCTCAGCCAAACGTTGGAGCAAAGCTTTTCCTGGCGCAGCCTGCAATGGCGTTGGGAATCGTTGCGGACCGGAAAGCCGTACGCCGAGATTGTCGTCTTGCGCAGCCTGCTATATCGCATTGAGCAGGTGTTTCTCATTCATCGCAATTCCGGTCTCTTGCTGCAGCATGTCACCGCTCCGGCCCCGGAAGCCGCTGAAACAAAAGATCCTGAAATGGTTTCGGGCATGCTCACCGCGATTCAGGATTTCGTTCACGATTCCGTCAGCGGCGCAGAAAGCGAAAACCTCGATATCATTCGCATGGGCGAGATTGAAGTGGTCTTGGCTTATGGCCCGGATGCGATTCTGGCGGGTTTTGTTCGCGGCGTGGCCCCCCGCAAACTGAGCCGGGTGTTCCAAGACACGCTCGACAATATCGAACAAAAGAAGGCCGAAGCGTTTCACACGTTCTCGGGCGATACTTCGCGATTCGACAGCTGCCGTGCGCAACTCGAAGCTTGTCTCCTGGGGCAGGGCAAACCCGACCGGCGCCCGTCCAGCTCCTGGGCCGCTCGCGCGCTTCTCTTCGGATTGCCGGTTCTGTTGCTGCTGGTGTTCGAGGGCTGGTGGGTTTATTCATCCGCCATCGATCGCCGCTTTTTGAACTTCGCCCATCGCCTCGAAGCCGAACCCGGCATTGTGCTCACTCACACGGAGAAACGGGGATCGAGATTCTACCTGGCCGGACTGCGCGATCCGCTGGCAGTTGATCCCGCGTTGCTGTTGCCGGAGGGACTACCTTCCAATAAGGTTGATTTTCGCTGGGAGGAATATCACTCGCTTGTTCCCCGCTTCGCAGCGCAACGACAACTCGCCGAACTCAAGGATACAGTGGAAAAGCGGTCCTTCCACTTCTTCACCGGGAGCGCCGAAATTCCTCCGGAACAGCGATTCTTGCTCGAAGACGTCGGTACCGAAATGGTCGCGCTCATCCAAACCGCCGGTATTTTGGGAAAAACGATCCAGATCGAAGTGCGCGGCAATCACGATCCGGTCGGGACTGAAGCGTTCAATGCGGCGCTTTCCCGGTCGCGCGCCGACAATGTACGTGCCGCGCTCATCGCGCTGGGCGTGCCGGCCGCCCGTTTGCTTGCGATGCCAGAGGATCAGCAAAAGGATCGGAGCGCTTCGTTTCGCGTGATCGGCATTCCTTAGCAGATGTTGAAAAAGAAAATTTGCATGGTGGGGCAGTTTGGCGTCGGCAAAACCAGCCTGGTGCGCCGCTTCGTCGACAGCATCTTCGACGAGCGCTACCTCACCACTATCGGCGTCAAGATCGATCGCAAGGACGTTACCGTTGGATCCGAGACCGTCACGATGATGCTCTGGGATCTTGCGGGCGAGGACGATCTCGCCCAGCTCAACGCGTCGCATCTGCGCGGCGCTTCCGGGTACGTTCTGGTCGCTGATGGCTGCCGCGCGGCGTCGTTGTCAAAGGCGGTCGAGTTGCAGCAGCGCATTGAAGGCCAACTCGGATCGTTGCCGTTCGTCTTGGTGTTGAACAAAGTGGATCTCCGCGATCGCTGGGAAATCAAAGACGCGGCCGTCGCTGAACGCGGATGGCATGTGTTTGAGACTAGCGCCAAGGCCGGCACCGGCGTCGAGGAAATGTTTCTCGCGCTCGGCGGGAAGCTACTCCGATGAATTTGCTCGCCGCGCTCGGGTATGCCGTCTTTGAACGCGCCGCGGGCGGATCGTTTCAACTGCAGGGCGCTGCGCCGGATTGGCTTCCCGCTGGGCAGCTGCAGGAAGCCTTTCCGTTTCTCGAAGTGTTTCTTCCCGACGCCGAACAGTTTTGGGCCAATCCCGGCGATCGCGCGGCGTTGTACTCGGACCTGTGGACACAAAACGACCTTCAATTCGGCGCGATCGCGATTGCCGGGGAACATAAGTGTTTGCTGATCGAATCCGCCGGGCAAAGGTTCCAGCAAGCGCAGAGCTTCGTTCAATATGCGCACGAAGCAACGCTGGCGCGCGAGCAAATCGTAAAGCTCACCGAGGCGAAAACCGAATTTCTGGCCCGCATGAGCCACGAAATTCGAACGCCAATGAACGCGCTTCTCGGAATGGCGGAGCTGCTTTCGGAGACTCCGCTCAACGAGGAACAACGTAAGTATGTGCGAATGTTTCAACGCGCGGGCGACAATCTTCTCGCCGTCATCAACGATATTCTGGATTTCTCGAAAGTCGAGGCGGGCCAAATCGAGCTGGAGAATATTGAGTTCGATCTTGCGGAAGTACTGGACGAAGCGATCGAGATCGCCGCCGTTCGCGCTCGCGCCAAGGGTCTCGAAGTCGGCAGCCGCATTCAGCCGGACGTGCCCACGCACTTGATCGGCGATCCCGGCCGTCTGCGGCAGGTTCTTTTGAATCTGCTAGGCAATGCGACGAAGTTTACCGAGTGCGGCAAACTTTCTGTGCTGGTGGAAAAGCAGGAGGACGGGAGGTTGCACTTCGCGGTCTCCGATACCGGCATCGGAATTCCCGCCGATCGTCTTTCGACTATCTTCGACAGCTTTTCGCAAGCCGACCCTTCCACCACGCGCAAGTACGGCGGCACCGGCCTGGGGCTCGCGATTTCTAAGCGTTTTGTTGAATTGATGGGCGGAAAACTTTGGGCCGAGAGCAAGCCCGGTTCCGGCACCACAATGCATTTCACCGCGCGATTCTTGCTGGGTGAAGGCGCACTGAAGCTTGTGCAAGAGGCTGCGGTCCCGCTGAATGCTCGGGCACTGCGAATTCTTCTGGCCGACGATTCGGAAGAGAATCGCTTTCTCATTCGCGGTTACCTGAAAGACTCCGGCTCGATCATCGACGAAGTGGTAAACGGTGCCGAGGCAGTAGAACAATTCAAGCAGCGTTCCTACGATGTTGTTTTGATGGACGCCGAGATGCCTGTGCTGGATGGCTATGCCGCTACGCGCGAAATTCGATCGCTTGGCTCGACGCCTGTTTTCCTGCTGACCGCGCATGCTTTTCGCGAAGCCCGACAGCGTGCTTTCGAAGCCGGCTGTACAGAGCACCTCACGAAGCCGATCAAAAAGGCTGCATTGCTTGCGGCCATCAACAAGTTTGTTCCGATTAGCGATCGAATTCATGTTGCGGTGGAATCGTGGCTCAAACCGGTGGTTGGCGGTTATATCGAGAAGCGGCGCGCCGATGTTACCAAGCTGCGCGAAGCGCTCAATCGAAGCGACTTTGAAACAATTCGCACGCTTGGCCACCAAATGTCGGGCACTGGCGGCGGGTACGGTTTTGAGCCCATCACCGAAGTTGGCAGCGCGCTGGAAGAGGCGGCGCTGGCCGGTGACTCTGTGCGAATTCGAGCGAGCCTCGACGATCTGGATCATTACCTGAACGCCGTTCGGGTGGAGTAAGGTATACAATCAAACGCCATGAAGCATTTCACCCTGATCCTGGTTTTGCTCTTCACCGCGAGCGCGGGCCACGCGGCGTCGGCCGATTGCGATCGCGAATGTCTCGGCGGATTCATCACGCAATATCTGGACGCTCTTGTCGCGCACAATCCAAGTGCGCTGCCTGTTGACAGCAAAGTGCGGTTTACCGAAGATAGCGTCGAAATGCGTTTGGGCGATGGTCTGTGGAAGGATGCGTCGCGAGTACGGGCCTTTCGGCAGGATGTTTTGGATGTTCGGCAAGGCATCGCGGCTTCGGAAGTAATCGTTGAGGAAGCAGGCTCGCCCGTGCTGCTCACGTTGCGCTTGAAAGTTGCGGACAAGAAGATCACCGAGATCGAAACGATGGTGACTCACAATCAGAAAGAGGGCGCGCTGTTTAAACCCGAGGCGCTGCAGGCGGCGGACAAAAACATGGAATCGATTCCGGACAAATCGCAACTGGCATCGCGAGACGATGCGATTCGTATCGCCAAGTTCTATCCGGCGGGCCTGAAAATCGGCAGTTTTACTGCAGTGGACGCTCCTTTCGCCCCCGACGCGTATCGCATCGAGAACGGTTTCGTCACGGCGGGTCATGGCTGCTCCCGGCCAGGTTGCGAAAACATCAAGGCGCAGAAAATCATGGAGCATCCGTTCATCACCACGCGCGTGGCTGCCGTCGACGAAGAACTTGGCATCGTGCTTCTCCGCATGAATTTTGGACAAACGTCTGCCTACGGCCAGGGCAATGCGCTCATCGTTTGGGAGGAATTCAAGGTGTACGGCGGCCAGATCCATGCGGTGGAAGCGTTCATGAAGATCATGCCGGCGGCCATGGGCTCGGGCTGGGACTAAGCATAAATTCCCGGCGCTTCGTGCCCGGTTTTCTGTACGTATTCGACGTACGATCCCAGGTACACGTGCGGATTGCGATCGCGGCCGCTCTCGCCTCCGAGCTCCAGCACGCGTGAGCTGAGACCGCGCAGGAACGTGCGGTCGTGCGACACAAAAATCATTGTGCCTTCGAATTGTTTCAGCGCTTCGACGAGCATTTCCTTGGTAGCGAGATCGAGGTGATTGGTCGGCTCATCCAGCACCAGAAAATTCGGAGGATTGTAGAGCATGCGCGCCATTGCCAAGCGCGACTTCTCGCCGCCGGATAGTGCTCGGATGCTTTTGTCAACGTCGTCGCCCGAGAACTGGAATGCGCCCGCGAGAGAGCGTAGCGAGCCGAGGCCGTCCTGGGGAAAGTCCTGTTGCAGTTGCTCAATGACGGTCAGCTCAGGATCGAGCACATCGAGCGATTGTTGCGCGAAGTAACCCATGGTCAAACTCGCGCCAAGACGCACGCTGCCGGCGTCGGGCTCGACGGCACCCGCGATCATCTTGAGCAGGGTGGTTTTGCCCGCGCCATTCTTACCCATGACGGCCCAGCGCTCGCCCCGCCGCACGGTGAGGTTGAATCCGTCATAAATCACGCGGGGGCCAAAACGTTTGTGGAGGTCTTCGATCACTGCGACCTGATCGCCTGAACGTGCAGGCACGCGGAATTCGAACTTGACCACCGTGCGCTTTTTCGGCAGTTCGACTTTTTCGATTTTGTCGAGCGCCTTGATGCGGCTTTGCACTTGCGCCGCCTTGGCCGCATGAGTCCGGAAGCGATCGATGAAGCGCTGCTCTTTGGCCAGCATGGCTTGCTGGCGCGCGAAGGCAGCCTGTTGATTGGTCTCGCGAATGGCGCGCTCGCGCTCGTAAAAATCGTAATCGCCCGAGTAGGCGACAATCTCGCCCGAATCGATCTCCGCGATTTTCGACACGATGCGGTTCATAAACTCGCGGTCGTGCGATGTCATCAGCAGCGCGCCTTGGAACGACTTGAGGAATTGCTCAAGCCAGATGATGGATTCGATGTCCAGGTGATTGGTGGGCTCGTCCATCAGCAGCACGTCGGGACGGCCGAGCAGCACGCGCGCAAGGGCCACGCGCATTTTCCAGCCACCGGAAAGCGCGCCGACGTCGCCGTCGATTTGATCGTCTTCGAAGCCTAGTCCGTGTAGGACTTCGCGCGCCTGGGCTTCGAGCGCGTAGCCATTCAGGTGCTCGTACTCTTCCTGGACTTCGCCGAAACGTTCCAGGATGCGATCCATTTCGGCGGCCCGATCGGGATCTTCCATGGCGTGCTGCAGCGCTTCGAGCTCGTGATGCAGATCGCCCGCGCGTCCGCTGCCCGCGATGGCTTCGTCCAGCACAGAGCGGCCTTGCATCTCCTCCACGTCCTGCCGGAAGTAGCCGATGTGGAGGCGCTTGGGAACGGTGACGTCGCCTTCGTCGGGCTCCTCGTCGCCCACGATCATGCGGAAAAGCGTGGTTTTACCCGCGCCGTTAGGTCCGACGAGCCCGACCTTCTCGCCGGGATTGAGCTGGAAGGAAGCGTCGACGAAGATCAACTGCTTGCCGTATTGTTTATTGATGTTGGAAAACGAAATCACGCACCACTAAGCTAGCAGGCTTATCGCGCTTCCATCATTTCGGAAAGCTTTAGTACCGTTGCCCAGTTGCGTGCGGTGGAGGTGGTGGAAAGCTTGGAATCAAAATAGGCGTTGGTCAATTTGGAACGGCCCATGCCGTTGGGGAGGTGCAGATAAATTTCCTGGCCAATGACGTGAAAAGCGTCGGGGGCGGAGCGGGCGGGGTCCAACGTGGCGATGGCGGCGGCGCTCGGCGAGTGGGCGAGGAAGTAGACGTGGAGCCATTTGTGGTCCGCGACCTTCGGGAGAAATGGATTGCCGCGGGTTGTTTGCAGTAATTGGCCGGACGTGCGAAGGACCAGAGGAACGCGATAGCCGAATCGCTTTTCGATTTCGGTCGTGACGGCCGCGGCGATCTTTGGCGCGCTTCCGCGGGTGTCGAAAATAACGTTGCCGCTTTGGATGTAGGTGCGCACGTTGGAGCATCCGGCGATCGAGAACATCTGGGCGAGATCCTTCATTGGGAGGATATTTTTGCCGGCGACGTTGATGCCGCGGAGGAGGGCGAGGTGGGTCATGCGATCTCGATCATTCTTCGTCGATCAGTGCGTGAATCTTTGCGCGCACTTCGGCTAGTTCGGAGGCAGATGCTTTCCCTTTTCGCACGGCTTTTCGCGCCCGCCAATCGAAGCTCTTCAGTTGATCCGCCAGCGCGACACTCGGACGGTCGCCTTTCAGCGGCACCTCAAACGGGTAGCCTTTGATTTGCGTCGTCAGAGGGCAGCAGATCAGTAGACCGGTTCGATTGTTATAAGCCGCGGGGCTCAGAACGAGCGCTGGCCGGTGACCCGCTTGCTCGCGTCCCGTGTGCGGCGTGAAGTTCAGCCAAACAATATCGCCCGCGTCCGGCGTCCAGCCGCGAACCATTACCAGACTTCTTTGCCTTCGGGCCTGCCGAAATTGATCTCGCCGTGAATATTATCCTTGGTGATCCCCTTCAGAAGGTTATTCAGCTTGTATTTCGTCTCGCGAACGGGCTCGATAACGATTCGGCCTGCTTCCTCGCGAATGTCCACTTCCTCGTCGAGCTTCACTGCGGTAGCTTCCAGCACGGCCAATGGAATGCGGATCGCTGCGCTATTTCCCCACTTCTTGATCGACGCTTTCATCGGTTCGCTCCTTAGTACGATCTGTATCTTCAGGATGGCATCCGGCACGGACTGTGTCAACAATGTAGATACGAGTGATCCGGCTACAATTCTGAGGATGGCGGCTTTGCAACCCAACAGCACCTGGAAGATCGTGCTGTTGGTCGTCATTTTTCTGGTAGTGGGGTCTTAGCGGGGAGATGGCTCAATGAGGCTTCTGGTACGCCACTTCGTCCCATAGAAATGATACACATACTTGAGCGGAGGTCCGGATGCGATACGTGTCTTCGGTGCCGGGTTTGATTCTCGGTCTCGCCCTGTCAGCGTCCGTTGTTCCCGGCCGAAGCGCCGCACGTCTTCACACCCGCCCAGAAAAATTACTGGGCTTTTCAGCCGGTGAAGAAGTCGCCGCTGCCATTGGTGAAGGACAGAGCTTGGGTGAAGACTCCGATTGACGCGTTCAACGCGGTAATCGGCAACCAGTGGTGGCAATCGAAGTGACCGAGATGCTGCAGGAGTCAACCGAGATTCCCGATTCCGATGTCGACACCATCGTCGCGCACCTGGCTAAGAATTTTCCGATCGTCAAGATCAACGTGAACAAGGCGGCTGCGAAGGATCTTGAGACGGGCCTGGAGTTGACGGCCAAAGAATCGGAAGCGATTGTGCAGTATCGCGAGGCCAAGGGCAATTTCAAGACGCTGGACGATTTGAAAAAGGTGCCGGGGTTGGACGCGGTGAAAATTGAATCAAAGAAGGACCGGTTGGAATTTTGACGCCTACGGAGCGCTTCACGGTACGGTCGAGCGACGGCGTGGCGATCTCCGTTCAGAAGGCCGGGTCTGGGCCGGCGATGCTGCTGGTTCACGGCTCGCTTCTGAACGGCACACTCTCGTGGGGCGCGGTGCTGCCAAAGCTTGCCGAACAGTTCACGGTGTATGTGATGGATCGGCGTGGGCGTGCGCCGTCGGGCGACGCCAAGGAATATTCGATCGCAAACGAGGCGGACGATATCGCTGGTGTTGTCAACGCGATCGGAGGACCGGTTGTGGTTCTCGCGCATTCCTACGGCGCACTGGCGACGCTCGAGGCGGCCGATCGGCTGAAGGCGGTTTCACATGCGATCCTCTATGAACCTCCGGTCGTGATCGCGCCCCGGCCGGACTCAGATGCCATCCGTGCGAACCTGGAGCGGGCGCTCGATGCGAACGATCGCGCGAGCATCGTCTTCACGTTTTTGCGCGACCAAATCCGAGTGCCTCCCGATCGCCTTGCGATGATGGAGTCTTCGCCAATTTGGCCGATTATCCTGGAGATTGCTCCTACGCTGCCGCGCGAAGCTCGCTCGGTGAATACTTACCGCGCCTCGGCCGAGCGCCTCGCGAATTTCAAGATTCCGGTGACGATGGTGCTGGGAAGCAATACCGTGGGGCTGCTGCACGATGCAGCGTATTTTGTGCGCGACGCGATTCCGGGTTGCCAGCTTGTGATTCTCGAAGGACAAGGGCACGGCGCAATGCTGGACGCGCCCGAGTTTTTCGCGAGCAAGATCGTGGAGATCGCGCAACGATCGCCGCGCGACTAATCCTAGGGACTTTTCGTGCCGTAAGGCAGGCTCGTTCCCATGGCTTCGATCTCGTGAATCCTGCCGCTGCGGATTTTGAAAATCTCGCCGGCTTGTAGATTGGACGTCCCGCCGTTCATGTGCACCACATCCACTCCCGGCACGCCTTTGATCTTGATGTCGTGGACTGCGCCGCGATGTTGGAACATGGGGAACGCGTAGACCAGTCCCTTTTGCTCGTCGACCAGGCCCAAGCGGCGCGGCCAAAGCCGCGTGATAAAGCTCAAGATCTGGCTGTTGACTTGCGCCGTGCAGGTTAAGGTGCCGAGAATCGACATGGCGCGATCGCCTTCAGGAGACCCCATGGGAACGGGCCACGGAACAGGCGTTGCGTTGTGCGTGGTCTGCCCGCCGTTTTCGTGACGCTCGCAGTCTTCGGCGAAGGGCGCGATATCGCCCACGCCGTGCTCGATGGATTCGAAATATGAATTGGCCGCATTGATCATGTCCTCACGTGGAGTGCGTTCGGCGGGCGGGAATCGGACAAGAAGGCGGCGCGCGGCGTGATCAGGTTCTGCATGCGATCGGCACGGAGATTGCGCGCGAGCACGTGTTCGATTTCCGTGATCTCGCCGTCGATCACCTTAAGCCGCAGTGCGATGATCAACGGCCGGCCGTTTTCCTTCATGACGCCGTAGAAGCCGACCTGGCTGGATTCGGGGTCGACGGCGTAGATCTTGAAAGTGCTGGGAGCTTCGGACGCGCCGACCCAGAGGCCGTCGCCAACGCGGATTTCGGCCGTGTTCTCGGTAAATCGGACGCCTTTAGATAAAGGCAGGCCCGCTGGATCGTGTTTGACAAGCGCGGCGAGGTACTGATCGGTGAGTGCGATCATGCAAGCGCGGTCGCAATGCTTTGATGCCCCGAAACAAGTGGCGCAAATGACTACGCTGATCCCAAGCTTGGCGAAGATTCGCATATCGGGCATTGATTATATACTGAAGCGCGGGAGGACGCGATGCGCAGATTGGTATGGCTCGTGCTGGCGTTGGCGCCAGCGTACGCGCAAGAGAAGAAGGCTACTTTGACGGCGCTGGATTACATCGAGATTCAGCAATTGGTGAATAAATATGGGCAGAACATCGATACGTGTACCAACAACGGATACGATTACGCGGATCTCTACACGGCTGACGGAGTGTTCATCGACAAATATTCCGACGACGGATTCAGCAAGGGCGGGGTGCAACGCGCGAAGGGTCGCGATGAACTGGCTGCGGCGTCGTGGGGCGGATCGAAGGGCTGCAAAGACATGCCGTGGAATGGCTGGACGCATCTGATGGGAGACCTGGTAATCACGCCGACGGCGGAAGGCGCGAAGGGCCGATGCTATTTGATCATGCTGGGCGAGAAGGGACCGGGCAGTGTGAATCGCGACGGCGGATATGAGGACATCTACGTGAAGACGCCGAAAGGCTGGCGGATCAAGTCGCGAACCCACGTGCGGAGCAAGGAGTGGAGCAATCCGCTGCTGCAGAGCGCGGATCGCAACTGAAATGAAGCGCATCGCGCTTTGCGTTCTAATACTGGCAGGCTCGCTGGCCGCGCAACCACCGGCCGAGCGGCCGTTCAAGATCATCAAGCTGGATCCGGCGCTCGACGACATCATTGCGCCCGACGCGAAGCTTGAAACACTCGGCGATCATTTTGGTTTAACCGAAGGACCGGTGTGGGTGCAGCGCGGCGACGATGGATTTCTGTTGTTCAGCGATAACGCGGGCAACGAGATTTACAAATGGTCACCGAGCGCGCCGCTTTCGGTATTCCTGCGGAAAAGCGGGTACACCGGGAACGATGTTTCGAACGTTGGTGCGCAGACCGTGACGGCCGGCGGGGTTGCGATTCTGCTGATCGGCTCGAACGGCCTGACACTCGATCCCCAAGGGCGGCTGCTGATTACCGCGATGACGGATCGCGCGATCGTTCGGTTGGAAAAGGACGGCTCGCGAACGGTGCTGGCCGATCGATACCAGGGCAAGCGGTTCAACGGTCCGAATGACATCGTTTGCAAATCCGACGGTGCGATTTATTTCACGGACACGGTGTGGGGGATGCGCGGGGCGGAGAATAGTCCAGATCGCGAGTTGCCCTATAGCGGATTCTTCCTGATCAAGGACGGCAAAGTCACGCTGCTCGGCGCGGAGAAAGACAGCGAGACGCCGAACGGGATCGCGCTATCGCCCGATGAAAAGCATCTTTATGTCACGGCGGGTCTTTCGAAGACGATGCGCTACGATGTGCTGCCGGACGACACGGTGGCGAATCCGGTGAAGTTCTTGGACGCTGGAATCGACGGTATCAAAGTGGATCGGAAGGGTAATGTATATTCCACCGTGCGGGGCAGCGAGATTTGGATCACGTCGCCCGAGGGCAAGCACCTGGGCACGCTGCAGATGCCGCAGATCGCGACGGAGCCGAGGCCGCGTATTGTCGCGACGAATCTCGCCTTTGGCGACGCCGACGGCAAGACGCTCTACATTACCGCCTGCACCCATTTGTTTCGGATTCGGATGAAGATTGCCGGCGCGAGACCCGGCACAGCCACGCCTTGATCATCGGCGAGTTTCTGAAGGCAGCGGCTTCAACTCCGGCTGGACGCCCGGGGCCATGGGGTAACGGTCCACATTCAGCATCATCGAAACGAATTGGTAATAGCCCATCACGCCCAGCATGTCCACCACGCCTCGTTCGCCGAATTTGTCCTTTGCCGCGTTGAAAGCGGCATCGCTCGCGTGTTTCGTAGTCAGCACCTCGGTACAGAAATTGTAGACCGCTTCTTCATCGGGCTGCATGGGCGCGGGGCGCTTTCCGGCAGCCAGAGCGTCGATAAGCGCCGGATTCAAGCCGGCCGCCAGCGCGTTCTTGTGATGCGCCTGCCATTCAAATTGGGCCGTCCAGAAGCGCGCCGTAATCAGTATGACGAATTCGTTCAGCCGCGGGGGTAGCGAGGAATGGTAGCGCATCTGGGCGCCGAATTTTTGGGCGAGATCGCCCATCTCGGGGCTGCGCAGCAGCACGTTGAACGGACCATCCAGCGAGGTCCGCGGACCGGCCAGAATATTGTTGACCAGCGTCTTCTGCTCCGGCGTCATCTGATCGTAAGACAGCGGCTGGAAGCGGCCGCCGCGCAGGTGCAGATCGCGAGTGGGGGCTTGTGCGTTCACAGTTCCCAGAAAATAACCAGAACAATGGCGAAAGTGCGCATGGGGTTCCTTTCGTTAGGTGAGCGATTCGTTGCATCAAACTGCCGGGTTCGTGCGTCTCACCTGGTGATGAAGTATATCTCGCTGGCTCTCACCTTAGTGGCGGCCGCATGGGCCCAGTCGGACCAACCCAGCGCTCCTCAGAAGCATGACCGCGGCGCGGGCCAGGAAATCGGGAGCGGTGCGGGCGACATTGGAAAGGGCACGGCCAAAGGCGCGGGCAATCTCGCGAAGGGTGCAGGCAAAGGCGCGATTGACCTGGTGACGCTGCATCCCATCAATGCGGCGACGTCGGTCGGCAAAGGTGCGGGCGCAGCCGGCAAGGACGTCGCGGTCGGCACGATAAAAGGGACAGGCAAGATCGGCAAAGGCATCGGCAAGGCGTTTAAGAAGCTGTTCTAAACTTTCGATCGGAGAGGAACCAATGGACCAAAAGAACAACCAGCCATTTCTGACAGACGTTCAGGAGTTGCGCAAACGAGCGCGGACCAGCCTGGAGAAGGGCGCGGTGACGCCCGCGTACCAGGGCAATGTCCAGCAGACCATCGACATCCTGCAATCGGTGCTGGCCACCGAGATCGTGTGCGTCCTGCGCTACACAATGAACGCTATCGCGGCCACGGGCCTGGCGAGCGAAAGCGTAAAAGAGGAATTCGATCAGCACGCCAAGGAAGAGCAAGGCCATATGCGACAGGTGGCCGAGCGCATCAACCAATTGGGCGGATCGCCGAACTTCAATCCCGAAGGGATATTGTCCCGGTCGGCCTCGCAGTACGTAGAGGGCGCGAATCTGGTGGAGATGATCAAGGAAAACCTGGTGGCCGAACGAATCGCGTGCGAGCACTATCGCGAGCTGATCCGATATTTTGCCGACAAGGACCCCACCACGCGCGTGATGATGGAAGGCATTCTCACCAACGAAGAAGAGCACGCCAACGACATGCACGATCTGTTGGTGGCGCACGAAGGCAAGCCGATGCTCAAGGGCACCGGAGCCTAATACGCTTGCCCACGCGCGCCTGCCGCGTGTTAGCCGAGCCGCGACCGTGAGGGAGTCGGTAAAATGGTGGTAGATGCGTGTCGCTTTGGTTTGCGGGCTGGCTGCGCTGGCGATAAGCGCGGTGCTTCTGGCCGAACGGTTGGAAGATACTTTCTACGTTCCGCTGGATGATCCGGCAATCCAATACGCGGGGCCGGCATCGGACCAGATCGCGCGCCTGGAAAAGCAACTCGAAAGCGGCAAAGCGAAGCTCGATTACGCGCCCAACGGCTGGGGCTATCTTCCCGCCGTTCTGAAGAAGCTCGACATTAACATCGATTCGCAGGTGCTGGTGTTTTCACGCACCAGCATCCAGACTCAGCGCATCTCGCCGCGTACCCCGCGGGCGATCTATTTCAACGACGATACGGCCGTCGGCTACGTGCAGAATGGCGAGGTGCTGGAGCTGTCGGGCATCGATCCCAGGCAGGGCGCCGTGTTTTACAGCCTGGATATCGAGAAGAGCGATCGCCCCGAGTTTGCGCGCCGTGACGATTGCCTACGATGCCACCAAGGCGCTCCTACCATGGGTATTCCGGGCATTCTCGTGAGCTCGGTGCATCCAGTGACGGACGCCGAAGCGCGCGAATCGCACGGCAGCGCGTTCATCACCGATGATCGCACCAGTTTCGACGAGCGCTGGGGCGGTTGGTACGTCACCGGAACGCACGGATCGCAGGTGCATTTGGGCAACAATCCGCAATTGGCCGATCCGCTGTCGCCGGGCCGGGCGGTGAAGCAAGGCACGCAGAATGTGACCAGCCTGGAGGCGTTCTTCGACACCTCGCGGTATCTGGCGCCGACCAGCGACATCGTTGCGCTGATGACGCTGGAGCATCAGACGCGCATAACTAACCTGATGACGCGCATCGGCTGGGATGCGCGAATCGCGTTGCGAGAAGGCAAGGGCACGATGGACGCCGCCGCGCGCGACCGGCTCAACACCGAGATCGAAGAAATGGTGGGCTACATGCTTTTCGTCGACGAGGAGCCGCTCAAAGAGCCTGTAGCCGGGGTCTCGACGTTTACCAAGACCTTCGCCGCGCGAGGGCCAAGGGATGCCAAAGGCCGATCGCTTCGCGATTTCGACCTGCAAAAGCGCTTGTTCCGCTATCCGCTGTCTTATATGATCTATAGCGCGGCGTTCGATGCCATGCCCGATGTTGTCCGCGACCGCGTCTACCAGCGGCTCTACGACGTGCTCACGGGCAAAGACAAAAGCCCGGCCTTTGCGGCGATCCTCCCAGCCGACCGGCAAGCCGTGCTGGAAATCGTCCGCGCTACCAAGCCGAAGCTCCCAAACTATTGGATTGTGGCCGAATAAGAGCCACGAGTAACAATGGAATGAGTGAGTTCGTCACTCTAAGAGGGCTGGCAGGTAGCGAATCCGGCATGCCGTCCGAAACTATTGCAATATCAGTAGTTAGGGCGATAAGCTGGGTTGGTGGAATGTGGTTGGCGTAAGGCAGAATACTCGCGGCCCGGGTAGTGCCCGAAAAATCCATGACGATACGAAAAGCTGCCGGTTGCCTGGCGGCCATGACCTGGGTCCTGGCGGCTCAAACGGCAAATCCCCAGCTCGCATCCGTGCCGAGTCAGGCGCCTTCACAAGTTACGGACGCTCACGCCGAACGGGCCCTGGTTGATCAGTACTGCGTCACCTGTCATAACCAAAAGCTGAAAACCGGCGGGCTGGAGCTGGATAAGCTCGACACCGCGCATGTAGCCGACCACGCCGAAAAATGGGAGCTGGTTGTGCGTAAGCTGCGGTCTGGCATGATGCCGCCGTCGGGGATGCCGCGGCCAGCTTGGGCCACCTACGAATCCATGGTCACCTGGCTCGAGAACGAGCTGGATCACAACACTTCGGCGCATTTCCCGCCGCCGGGGTTGCACCGGCTCAATCGGACTGAATACGCGAACGTAATCCACGACATGCTAGCGCTGGACATCGATCCGGCGAAGTACTTGCCGACGGACGATTCCACGCGCGGGTTCGATAACATTGCCGGCGCGCTCTCGCTCTCGCCCGCTTTGCTTGAAGGCTACACCACGGCCGCGGCCAAGATCAGCCGGATCGCCATGGGCGACGTGAATGAGCCGGCACTGGCGACCTATCGCGTGGCCTCCGACACATCGCAGGATTATCACATCGAGGGGCTGCCGTTCGGCACTCGCGGCGGCCTGGTTCTGCAACACGAGTTCCCGGCCGACGGCGACTATGTGTTCAAAATTTTCCCCATCAATAAAGGATTGATGGACGGCAACCGCGCCTTCGGCGAGATCACCGGCGAAAAGCTGGAATTGCTCATCGATGGCCAGCGGATTCATCTCTACGATTGGGACAAAGAAGTCGCCTCTGGAAAGCCGGTCCATGGCGGTACCGCCGACATTCATTTCCAGGTGAAAGCCGGGCTGCACACGGTGGGTGTGACTTTTCTCGCCACGCAGTTGGCGCCGAGCCAGGATTTAGACGAGCATTTCCTGCGGAGCACCATCGAGACCGGCGGGCTGCCGGGCTTCAAGTTCTATCCGCACGTTGGCAAGATGGAGATTCTTGGGCCATTTAAGCCCACGGGCGCCAATGAATCGGCCAGCCATCAGAAGATTTTCGTGTGCCACCCCGCCGATGCGTCCCAGGAAACGGCTTGCGCCAAGCACATTGTCGACACGCTGGCGCGGCACGCGTTCCGGCGTCCGGTGACGCCGCAGGACACCGAGACGCTGATGAGCTTCTATCAGCAGGGCCGCAACGGCGGGAATTTCGACACCGGCATCGAGCGCGCACTGCAACGCGTCCTGGCCGATCCTGAATTCGTATTTCGCAAGGAAGCCGAGCCGGAAAATATCGCCGCGAGCCAAAGCTATCACATCAGCGATCTGGAGCTGGCGTCGCGCCTGTCGTTCTTCTTGTGGAGCAGCATTCCCGACGACCAGTTGATCGACGTCGCCGCCAAGAACAAGCTGCACGAGCCTGCCGTGCTGGAGGAGCAGGTGCGGCGCATGCTGGCCGACGCGCGCGCCGACCGGCTGGTGATCAACGTCACCGGGCAGTGGCTGAACCTGCGAGCCCTGGCCACCTGGGCCCCGACCGTGTCGGTGTTTCCCGATTTCGATGACAATTTGCGCCTCGCCATGCGCAAGGAAACCGAGCTGTTTGTCGGGAGCGTGGTGCACGAAGACCGCAGTGTGATCGACCTGCTAAACGCCAACTATACCTTCTTGAACGAGCGGCTGGCCAAGCACTACGGCATTCCGGGGGTCTACGGCAGCGATTTTCGGCGCGTGGAATTTATGCCGGAGTTCGACATGCGCCGCGGGTTGCTCGGCAAAGCGGCTATCGAGACCATCTCGTCTTATCCACAGCGCACCACCCCGACAGTCCGCGGCAAAGACATCATGCAGATTTTCCTAGGTGTGAGCCCGCCGGATCCGCCGCCCAATGTTCCTACCTTGAAGGACCAAGGCTCGGCCGTACACGGCGGCGCGAAGCCGACCATGCGCCAGCAGATGGAAATGCATCGCAAGAATCCGCCCTGCTCTACTTGCCACAAGATCATGGATCCGATCGGATTCTCGATGGAAAATTTCGACGCCGTGGGAACGTGGCGGACCACCGATAACGGAAGCCCCATCGATCCGTCGGGCGTGCTGGTGGACGGATCGAAGTTGGATGGTGTGAAGGGTATGCGCGAGGCGCTGCTACGATATTCACCGCAATTCGTTCGCGTGGTGACTGAGAAGCTGTTCATTTATGCCCTGGGCCGCGGGACCGAGTACTACGATATGCCGCTGATCCGGTCCATCGTGCGGGATTCTGAGTCGAAGGATTACAGGTTTTCATCGCTAATATTAGGCATCGTGAAGAGCGAGCCGTTCCAGATGAATCAAAAGCTGGAGATCACGTCGAACGCAAGTGGGCTCCAGGCGGCTGTTAGAAAATAGAAGGGGACGCAATCCATGTTTATTACCAAAAAGCACATGTCCCGGCGCACGATCCTTCGCGGCGCCGGTGTTGCGCTTGCGCTGCCACTGCTGGATTCCATGATTCCGGCGCAGACGCTCATCAGCAAGACGGCGGCGAACCCCAAGACTCGTTTTACAGGCATTTTCATTCCGCACGGGGCCGCGCCCGGATGGTGGGTCCCCGAGGGGGGCGGCGCAGGCGAACCCAGGCGGGCGCAAGGCGCGAAGGACTTCAAATACCCGATGATTTTCGAGCCGCTCGAGCCCTTCCGCGAGCACACCGTCATCATGAGCGGCCTCTGGTCGAAGTCGGCCGAGCCGCCTCCCGGACAAACCGGCGCCGATCATTGGGTGGCTGCCGCGTTCCTGTGCGCCAACAAGCCCAAGAAAACCACCGGCGCGGATATTTACGACGGCACTACCATCGATCAGATCATCGCGCAGCACGTGGGGCAAGGCTCGCTGCTGCCGTCGCTGCAACTGGCGCTCGAAGATCCCGGCGCGAATTCGAGCAACTGCGGCGAAGGCTATAGCTGCACGTACTCGAACACGATTTCGTGGTCCACGCCGACGCAGCCGCTGCCGATGGAACTGGATCCACAAGTAGCGTTCGAGCGTTTGTTTGGCGCCGGTGGTAACGCGGCGGATCGCGCGGCGCGACGTGAACAGGATCGCAGCATTCTTGATTCTGTCACGGCAAAACTCGCGAGCCTCAAGCGCGATCTCTGCCCGAGCGACCGATCGAAGCTGGATGAATACGAAACCGACATTCGTGAGCTGGAACGCCGTCTCGCGCTGGCGAAACGCGCCACGGGCGCCATATCCACCGATGGCGTCGTGATTCCGGCAGGCGTTCCCGAATCGTTCGACGAGCACGTGAAGCTGCATTTCGATCTGCAGCGGCTGGCGTTCCAGGCCGATATCACGCGGGTTTCCACGGTTCTTTATGCACGCGATCTGACCTCGCGTTCCTATCCGGAAAGCGGCGTGCACGACGGTTTTCACGGCATCTCGCATCATGCCGAGAATCCGGAGACCATCGCGCGCTACGCCAAGCTCAATCAGTACCACATCAAGTGCCTGGCGTACTTTGTCGACAAGCTGAAGAACACGCCCGATGGCGACGGCACGCTGCTGGATCATTCGCTGATCCTCTATGGCAGCAACATGGGCGATTCAAATCAGCACCTGCATTACGATGTGCCGCACGTGTTGATCGGCGGCGCGTCGGGACAGCTCAAAGGCAATCGTCACTTGGCGTACCCGTCGAAGACTGTTCCCACCGGCAATTTGCTGGCGAGCATTCTCGACATGTACGGCGTTCACGAGGACAAAATCGGCGATAGCACGGGCCGGCTCGCGGGCTTGGTGTAAACATGCCGGGCTTGGTCTAAACATCATGTTCGCCGCGCGCTTGGCCTCCCTCGGTGCTGGCACGCTGGCACTCGCTTTCTTGGCGCTCGGTGCGACCTCGAGCCCGGTTGCCGATGCTGCCATGACTGGCGACACGGTAGCCGTTCGTGCATTGATCCAGCAAAAAGCGGATGTGAATGCGGCGCAGGCCGACGGCGCAACGGCGATCCAATGGGCAGCGTACCGCGACGATTTGGAAATGGCGGATGCTCTGATCGCGGCGGGCGCGAACATCCAACTCGCTAATCGCGAGGGCGCAACGCCCATGTATCTGGCCTCGGAGCACGGAAGCGCGCCGATGATCGCGAAGTTACTGCAGGCCGGCGCCGATGCGAACGCACTCGGTCCGGGGGGCGAAACGCCGCTGATGCTGGTGGCGCGAACCGGCAACTTAGACGCGATCCGATTGCTGCTCGATCATCGTGCCGACGTAAACGCTAAGGACAAACAGCGCGGCACCACGGCCCTGATGTGGGCCACCGAGCAGGTGCATCCCGAGGCGGTGAAGCTGCTCGTCGAGCGTGGAGCGAGCGTGGGTGCGGCCACCGATGTCGACACGCGCAACGCGCGCAACAATCTGGCGAATACCGTGACGCAGCGCTTGCATTCCAGTTTCGGCGTTCTCGGAAAACGCGGGCCGGGCAACGACGGCACCCCGCCGCGGCCCAAAGTCGAAGTTGCGTCGAAAACTCCGGCGGGCGAGGACGACTTCGTTGCATTCTTCCGCCGCCCGGCGAAAAAAGATGGCGGCGGGCTAACGCCTCTAACCTACGCGGCGCGTGAAAACTGCATTGAGTGCGCCAAGATTTTGCTGGACGCGGGCGCGGACGTCAATCAGCGAACCTTCTACGGCTGGACGCCGCTGCTGGTCGCCACGCAGAATCGGCATTACAAACTGGCCGAGTATTTGCTCGCGCATGGCGCGAATCCGAACACGCCCAACAACGGCGGCTGGACGCCCCTTTATCTGGCCACCGACAATCGCAACATAGAAGGCGGCGATTATCCGGTGCGCGCGCCCGACATGGATCATCTGGACTTCATCAAGTTGTTGATCGCGAAAGGCGCGAACGTGAACGCGCGCATCTGCGGCGTGGAATCGAAGCCGGATGAATGCAAGGGCGACAGCACCGAAACCCGCACCAACTTCACTATGCAGTGGCTGTTTGAGGACGGCGCAACGCCATTTCTCAGAGCGGCCCAATCGGGCGACGTCGAGCTGATGAAGCTGCTGCTCGCGCATGGTGCAGATCCGAAGATCTTCACGGCCCACAACGTAACGCCGCTGGCGGTGGCGGCGGGTATCGGCTGGGTGGAAGGCGTGACGTTCGAATGGTCGCCCCAGGAGAATCTGGAAGCGGTGAAGATGTGCCTGGATCTCGGGATCGATCCAAATATCGCCGACGACGAAGGCCGCACGGCTCTGCATGGCGCGGCGCACAAAGGCCGTTTGGAAGTAATTCAGATGTTAGTGGATCGCGGCGCCAATCTTAACGCGCATGATGGCGGGAGCCGCGACAGCGTGAATGGCGCGCTGCTCGGAAAAACGTGGATTCCACTCGATTGGGCGCGTGGCTTGGTGCGCGTGGGCGTGCAATCGGCGATCGCCCATCCGGATGCCGCGGCGTTGCTCACCAAGTTAATGACCGCGCGCAATATTCCGATCCCGCCGCCACCCTCGTCATCCATTTGTTTGACGAAGGGGCTCAACGGTTGCGAGTAACGGCGCCAATCAGAGATTCAGCCGGTTGTCGGAAACGAACGCCGGGTTCCAGGTCACCTTCGCTGGCTCCCGAAACGCCGGATCCTCTTCCTTCAACAGCGCGACGGTGGCTTCCACGGCGGCGTCCTTAGCTTCCTCCTCACCAACGGCGGTGATTTCGGCCTCATGATGCGAATCGCCTAACAGTTGCAGGCGCCAAGTGGAGTCGCCCGAGGCTTCCAGCAGAAGCCAGTAGTTCCCTAAACGAGTTGTGAGTTTTCGAGCCAAGGTTTTCGTCGCCAGCAGAGATTATGATGCAGAAAACGCGTGAATAGTTACCAGCGCGGGCCCTTACCGCGCCCGCCGCCACCACCACTCTTGAATCCGCCGCGGCCACCGCCGCCACCGGGCCGTCCGCCGCCGCCAGAACGTTCCTCACGCGGGCGAGCTTCGTTGACGCTGAGGTCCCGGCCATGCAAATTGCGCCCGTTGAGCGCTGCAATCGCGTTGGATGCTTCGTTGCGGATTGGTCATCTCTACGAACGCGAAGCCGCGAGGCTGTCCGGTGTCGCGGTCGTTCACGATGTTCACTCGCTCCACAGCGCCGAATTCATTGAACGCCGCCTCCAGGTCTTCCTGAGATGTTTCGTAAGAAAGATTTCCGACGTAGATATTGGTCATTTGGACACTCCTTGCTGCAAGGCAACTGGGCAGCGGGATAGAACGAATCAGGCGAGCTGGCGTACGCCGTGGACGCGAGGCGAAGTCGCGCGCAAAATTGAAACTGGTGTTTATGGTAGCATGCCCCGGCGAAGCTAATCCGTCACGCGTACCAGTACTTTGCCCATCGGCCCTTCCGCCAGGCGCTCGAAAGCGGGCTTCACATCCTCGAACGGGAAGATTTTGTCGATCACGGGCTTCTGTCCGGTTACGTTCAGCCGTCGGATAATCTGCGCCCAAGCCGCATGCGCCTGCTCGGCCGTATAGTCGGACACTGCCACGCCACCGATCCGATTTCGCTTGAAGAACAGCATCCCGGTGTTGAATTCGGGCACCGCGCCGCCGCTTCTGCCCACCACGCTGACGCGTCCTCCGTAACCGAGCAGGCCGATCACCTGGTTGAACAAATCCGCGCCCACGTTGTCGACGGCGATGTCCACTTTTCGCGGAGCGATCGCAGCCGAAACCGCCTTGCGCAGGTTCGGATCCGCTGGGTCGAACACAAAATCCGCTCCGAGTTCCTTCAATCGCGCGCCCTTCTCCGCGCTGCGCGTCAGCGCGACGACGGTCAAGCCCATGGATTTTCCGAGTTGAACGGAAGCCGTGCCGACGCCGCCGGACGCGCCAGTCACCAACAGCACCGATCCGGCGGGAGGTGGCGCCGGAGGGTCGCTCCATTGCGTGAGAGCTTGCCACGCCGTCAGATAGACCAGCGGCGCAGCGGCCATTTGTTCCAGGGACCAGCCTTCGGGCGGGCGAGCGATGGACGCGGCCGAAACGACGACCTTCTCCGCCAGTGTTCCCCACAAGTCCACTCCGCAGTCGCAACGAAGGATGCCGGCTGTTTCGCCGAGCCGTACCTTGGTCACACCCGGGCCGATCGCTTCCACTTCACCAACGCCATCGCGTCCCAGAATGTGAGGCAGCGAGGGCTTAGCCGGATACATCGCTTGCGCCAGGAAAGCATCGGCGGGATTGAGCGCCGCGAACTGCACCCGAAGCAGGACTTGATTGGGTCCGGGTGATGGATCTTGCGTCTCGCCCAATCGGAGGTGATCCACGCCGTCGTAGGCGTCCATGAACCATGCGCGCATTGTCGTATTGTCGCGCAGTCAGAGGACGGGCCGAACGACGCCGCGCTAGTGATGCACCGTGAGCCAGATACCGCTTGGCGATTCGACGCCGCCGATGCTGGCTTGGATGGGCCAGTCGCCATCGGCGATCGACTCCGGAATTACGATCGCGACTTGGTACAAGCCGGCGAATCCAGGCGCCAGCGCGGCGCCGATCACTTTCGCGGGAACATTGTCGATGGTGACGGT
Organism: Bryobacterales bacterium; assembly: GCA_963772905.1. Lineage (GTDB taxonomy): Bacteria > Acidobacteriota > Terriglobia > Bryobacterales > Bryobacteraceae > Palsa-89. The sequence continues at coordinate 301,032 of CAVYZD010000006.1, forward strand.
GGGTAACGTTGTGGTCGAATACGTGGGGCCCCCGGGGACAGTCACTCCGGGAACAGCGGCGGGACCGGTAGGGCCAAATCCGGTGCCCCACAGAACGATCAGGTCGCCTGGTTTCGCTGCGACGGTGACGTCCTGGAATGTCCCGTTCTTAACGGCGGCCGTATAATCCAGATACGTGGCGACGGACTGGCTGTTGGGCCATTGGAAGAACGCCGGGCCGTATTGGCTCGACGTGACCATGAACGTGTTACCGGTCCCTCCCGCCGTGGTCACCGTCACCGGGAGCGAACCGAATCCAACATCAGGAGCCACAACGTTGATCTGGACGGGCGAGACGAAATTGATGTACGCGGGCTTCCCGCCGATCATCACGCTGACGCCATCCAGCTGGATGGGCAGTTCTCCATTGACAATCGCGTTGGCCCAATTATCGGTTTTGGAAGCGAGATTGGTTCCGCCGATCGACACCCACGAATTCGGAACGATCCCCTGCTGGAAGCTCGCGCCATTCACGACGCCCGAAGGCGCGATAAAGGGTGCTGGTGGCAGCGCCGCCGGCGTAGGCGCTACAACGAAATAGCTGGGATTTTGGATCGACGTGCACCCCTCGCCGTACGGCTCGCAGCCGGCCGGAATTTGCGAAAACGACCAACTCGCTCCGCCATCGGTCGACTTCCAGAGACGATTGGTCGCCGCGATCGCGTAAACGGTGGAAGGAGTATTCGGATCCACCTTGATAATCAGTACATTATTGTCGCCTTCGAACTGGTTGAAGAGCGGCGTCCAGTTATTGCCCCCGTCCGTGCTTTTTACCGCGGTCACTCCCAGGCCCGTCACCACTGCTCCGGCATAAATAGCGCCGGAGGATGCATCGAACGAGACGCTGTCAACCTGATTGGACGCCAGGTTGACGGACGCCCAATGATCCCCGCCATCGGAAGTCTTCAGCAGGCCGCAAACGAATCCGTTGGGGGGCCCGCAGTTGGACGGGTTCGTTGCGTGAGTCTACCTGCGCTGCACGCAGAACAACTCACGCAGAGCCGCGCGCTTACCGGCGAAAAACGCTACGCAGAGGCCGAGCGCGAAACGCTGGCCGGATACAACATTTTGCTCAAGCAAACCAGCCCGACGGTGAGTTGGCTCCAATCCGCGCGCAAGGATCTGGTCACCATCTATCAGGCCTTGGGCCAGACGGATAAGGCCGCCCACTTTCGGGCTGAGCTGGAGACGGCGTCAGTCCACTAGATATTCTTCTGGTAGGCTGACAGTATGACCCGAAGCAAAGACGATCGGGGGTGACATGCTGCAAGGCACCCTGGCCATGCTAATTCTGCGCACTCTGCTGCTGGCTCCGGCGCACGGCCATACTATCGCCTACGTGATCGAGCGTACTTCAGAAGACGTACTACAGGTGGAGCACGGCTCCCTTTACCCGGCCCTGCACCGGCTGGAGGAGCGCGGACTGATCGCGTCCTTCTGGGGAACGTCGGAGAACAACCGCAAGGCCAAGTACTATCGCATCACGCCGGCTGGCCGAAAACGTTTGGCGAGCGAGCGTAGCCGGTGGGACCAGATCGTGAACGCCATCGCCCGCGTGCTGGGCCCGGCCACGGAGTAAGTTATGCCGTGGCTCCGATACTTCCCGCGCGGGCGTCGTGATCGCGACTTCGCGCTCGAGATCGACGCTCATCTCCAGCACGAGATCGACGAGAACATCGCGCGCGGCATGAGCCCGCAGGAGGCTGCCTGGGCAGCGCGCCGCAAATTCGGCAACGTTACCGCCGCCAAGGAGAACACACACCGCATGAACACCATCGGCTTTTTGGAAACGCTCGCCCAGGATCTGCGCTATGCCCTCCGCCTGTTTCGGCTCGAACCAGGCTTCTTCACCGTCGCCATTCTTTGCCTCGCTCTCGGCATCGGCGCGAACACCGCGATTTTCCATCTGCTCGACGCGGTTCGCCTCCGCACATTGCCGGTACCAAATCCGCAGGAACTGGTCGAAGTCAAAATTGGGCCGAATCAGCATTGCTGCACCGGCAACACCAGCACTCGCCGAGCGAACTTTACGTATGCTCTTTGGGACCAACTGCGAACACACCAGCAAGCATTCTCCGAAGTGTTCGCGTGGGCAGATCATCGCTTCAATACCCCCGCCGGCGGCGAAGTGCGAGTGGCGATTTCTTCAAAACGCTCGGCGTTGTGCCTGCCGTCGGCCGCGTATTCTCCACCGGCGACGACCGCCCAGGTTGCGGCTCCTCCGGCGCGGTGCTCGGCTATTCATACTGGCAGCGCGAAGATGGTGCCCAGGCATCCGCGATCGGTCGCAAGATCCTGCTGGACGGCAAGCCTTTCGAGATCATCGGCGTCGCGCAGGTTTCTTCGGCGTCGAAGTTGGCCGGTCGTTCGATGTCGCGATTCCAGTGTGTGCCGAGCCCATCATCAATAGTGCAAACCCGCATACGCCGAAGCGCTACCATTGGTGGCTCGCAGTCATCGGACGGCTCAAGCCCGGTTGGACGTCGCTGGCGCCCGCGCGCACGTTGCAACCATCTCGCCTGGTCTCTTCGAAGCGACGCTCCCGCCCTCCTACACTCCGGAGGCTGCGAAAAGCTTGGCATCCGCATCGCACAGGGCGCCGATCGCGCGAACGTGCTCAGGCTCATCGGAGGCGAATGCGGAAAGCTGCTGATGGCCGGTTTGCTGCTCGGCATCGCGCTCGCGCTGGCCACATCCCAAGTCATTACGAAACTGCTTTACGGCCTCAGCCCGAACGATCCTCTGACCATCGTCCTCTCGGTGTTGCTGCTCGCATTGGTCGCGCTTCCGGCCAGCCTGATCCCGGCGATTCGCGCTTCGCGTCTCGATCCGATGAACGCCCTTCGCGAGGAGTAGCGTCCGCCGTTCTATAGTTAAATCGTGGCACGCCCTCGCTACGGAACACTGGTAGTCGTTATTGGTTTTTGTCTGGCGCTTGCCGCGGCGCTGTACTTCGGTTCGCGCGCGGGAAGAACTGCGCGCCGCATGCACTGGCGAAACGAGGAGATCCAACCCTGGATGAGCGTGCCCTTCGTCGCTCACCTGCATCACGCGCGTGAGGATGCGCTGTTCCGGGCGATCCGTGTCGAGCCGAATCGGCACGACCGCAGGCCGATTCGCGACATCGCACGAGAAGAAAAGCTCCCAGTTTCCGATTTGATTCGCGATCTCGAGAAGGCAATCCACGACAGCGATCGCCCGGGGCCCGAAGGAACTCCGCCGCCAGCCAAGGCGCCCTGATGCTCGACCAGCTTCTCGCTGCTCTGACGCGCTATGGCTCTCCCGCTCTCTTTGCCGTGGTTGCGGTGGCGGCCGTCGGCGTTCCACTGCCCGTCACTCTGCTTCTCATTATTACCGGGTCCCTGGTAGCGCAGGAAGCGATGAACGCTTGGGTGGCGATCGCCATCGCGGCGGCTGGCTCCGTCGCGGGAGACCAGGTTGGGTACGCGATTGGCCGCTGGGGCGGTAAGGCGCTTGTCACACGCTTCAACCTGATGCTTGGCGGCCCCGAGCGTATCAAGAAACTCGAGGCCAGAGCACGGCGTTGGGGAGGCGCCGGGGTTTTCTTCAGCCGCTGGCTAGTCACTCCCCTGGGCCCGTGGATCAATCTGGCCAGTGGCGTCGCCGAATATCCCTGGCTTCAATTCACGCTGTGGGATTTTCTCGGCGAGTCGCTGGGAGCCGCTCTCTACATCTGGCTAGGCCTCGTTTTCAGCGACCGCGTTCAGCAGGTGAGCGCGATCCTGGGCGACTCAGGCTGGGCCATCATCGGCATTCTGGCTGCGGCGTTCTTTGCTTGGAAGCTGTTCGCCAAACGCAGATCAACCACCGCTTGATGTTTACTTCCGGTCCCAGAAAATGGAGCAGTCCTCCATGTCCACGCGCGCTTTATATAGATTCGCGAAGCCATAGTCGCGGATCTCGTCGCCATCACAGCTATAAGCAGTAGCAAACATTCCCGACCGCACCTGTTGCTTGAGCTCGGACTCGGGGATGATGTGGAACAGGGCGTTTTCTTCCGGCCCCAAGTCGATTTTGTGCGTGTAGCTTAGCTCGAGCCCGGGCGGCGGCACGCGGTGCGTCAGGAAGTAGATCGGTTCATCGGCAAACAATGTCGCGTTGCGCGGCGTCACTTCGTCCACTTTCTTCGCCAACCGTTCGTATGAGCTCCAATCGCCGATGTCCAGCCGGTCGTAGAGCGATCGGCCCAATCCAATGAGCAGAATCGCAACCACCAACGCCACCGCCCAAAACGGCTTGGACGGTTCCAACACGCGCGACGCGATCGCGTACAGCCCAACAGCGGCCAGGATCGCGAGGAATGGCACGGCCAATAGAAAATACCGTTCAAAGGTCGGATGCGCGAGGCTCACTTCGAACGAGAGCGCGGCGGCCAGCCAGGCGCACAGATAGAACTCGGATTTCAGCGCGGCCGTCCACTGGCTCCTGCGCGCGATATACACTAACCCCGCCACTGCTAGCAGACCAATCAGCAGAGCCTGTCCCGATTCGATCCACGACGTCAGCACCTCAAAATCGTGGCTCGTCGTCTCGGGCCAATACAGCTTGCGAAAGAACGCGTGGTATTGGATGACGTTGAACACGGTCTGGCGCGGCCCCTGCGAAAATAGCCAGATCACGGGCGCGAAGGGGATCGCCGCCGCCACGCAGTACGCAATGAGTTTCTTCCATCGCTCGCCCGCGCGATTGTAAAACATGATCCACCCGATCAACACCGGTGTAGCGGCAGCTGAAAGTAGCGACGACGCCGCGGCCACTCCCGCGCAGAAGCCCACTGCCGCGGACCATCCCAATCCTGGGCGATCCACCGCGCGAAGCGCTAGATGAAACGCGACCATCAGTGCGAACAAACAAATTCCGTATGGCTGTGCGACCGGCCCATAGATGAAAACCATCGCGTTCATGCCGGTGAGCAGAGCGGCCGTCAATGTGGCTGCCGCGCGCCAGTTTTGCTCCGGGAACCGCAGGTAAACGAACCTGGCCGTCAACAGAACTGCTCCGATGGTGAACAGTGCCGCAATAGCGTGCGGCACTCGCCAATTTTCGCCCAGCAGCCGCATCCACGCCGCGTTCCAGTAGGCGTTCACGGGCGTCTGCGGGAAACAGAAATCGATGTACGGCCGTTTGCCGGCTGCCATTAATTGCGCCGCCACCAGATGATAGCTTTCATCCCAGGTGAAAGCCCACTTCACGGCGTAGAGCAGGAACGCGGCGGCATAAAGCGCCAGCGCGCCGAGCACCTTGGTCTCGCGCGGCATTATCTTACTATCGAACAGGCCTGCCCGTTTGCGCCAGCAGGGATTCCACGTCCGCTCTCGACGGCGCCGAAGTTTGCGCACCCGCGCGAGTGACTGAGATCGCCGCTGCCGCGTTCGCGAACCGCAGTGCGTATTCTAATTCCGCGCCTTCCGCCAATGACACCGCGAGCGCCGCGTTGAACGTGTCACCAGCAGCGGTGGAATCCACGGCCTGCACCTGGAAAGGGGGCGTCGCGAATGTTCGATCTGGACCGCAGTATACCGAGCCTTGATCGCCCAGCTTCACCACCACTGCGCGCGCGCCGAGCTCCCTGATCCGATGGCCCAACGCGACTGCATCGGCCGCGTTTACCCGGCTCGGCGGCATGCCTGCCAGAACGCACGCCTCATTCTCGTTCGGCGTCGCGATGTCCACCATCTGCAGGATCTCGGCGGGCAAAACTCGCGCGGGTGCCGGATCGAGGATGCACGTTGCGCCAACTCGGCGCGCTTCACGCAATCCTTCGGCAACCGTTTCGATCGGCACTTCGAGTTGCAACAGCACACAGCGCGCGCCTTCCAAGGCCCAACTCTCGGAATCGATATCCGCGGGCGAGAGAACGCCGTTGGCTCCGGGCGCGACCGTGATCGAGTTCTGCCCCGCATTGTCCACATGAATGCAAGCCACGCCGGTTGCCTCGGAATCCGTCTCCAGCACCGCGCGAACATCGACGCCTTCGCCCGCCAGATTGGCCTTCAGTGCTTGACCAAAAGAATCCGCCCCTACTCGCCCGACAATTCGCACCACCGTCCCGCTCGGTCCGAGTTTCCCTGCGGCATACGCCTGATTCGCGCCCTTGCCTCCGGGAATCGTCCGGAAATCTCGGCCGAGAATCGTTTCGCCCGGCAGCGGAAGACGGTCGACGGCGATCACAAAGTCCATGTTCAAGCTGCCGATCACGACGATTGCCATCAAAGACTCGCGGCTCCGATCAACACCAGGCCGATCACGTATCCGGCGAACATCATCGCGATCAGAATTGTAGTGCTCTTCGGTGCGTGCGCGAATTCGCGCCAGATGAACACGCCCCAGATAGCGGCAACCAGCGTGGCGCCTTGGCCGAGAGCGTAGGAAATCGCCGGTCCGGCAACGCCTGATGCGATCACGTTCAAACACAGCGCCAGCATCCAGATGCATCCGCCCAGGAATCCGAGCGAGTGCAGCCGGACGCGCCCGCGGAAGTAATCGCCGTATGTCACTTTGCCCGCGCGCATGAAGATCGTGTTCACCACGATGTTGCTCGCAAGCAAACCGACCGCGAACAAGACCAGCGCGGTGTAGGGCGTCAGCAATCCCGGCTCAATCGCGCGCGTGGTGAAATCCGGCGACACGGCGGCGAGCAGTTGCGGATAGAAAAATCCCATCAGACAACCAGCGATCGCGGAGAACACCAGGCCCCGCAGCGGTTTGGCATTCGCGGCCGGCGGCAGACGGCGATGCGCCAGAGCCGACATGATCATCGCAAACACGATCAGCGCCACGCCTGCCATCAGCAGCGCGGCATTGCCCTTGGGCGCGAGCACGTAACTGCGCACCGTTCCGATCACCAGCGCCAGGCCCACGCCCACGGGAAATGCCACCGCCATGCCCGCCGCGTCGATGCCCACCACCAGCAGAATATTCGAAATGTTGAAAAGAACGCCGCTCGAAATCGCGGTCCAGATGGCGCCCTGCGGCGCGCTTCTCAGATTCTCGAGAAACGGGGTTCCTGAGGCGCCGGCGCTGCCCAGCGTGAAAGCGAACAGCAGAGAGAATGCGAGGACACCGATCGCATAGTCCCAATAAAAGAGCTCAAACGGCCAGCGATCTTTGCCCGCCAGCTTCTGCGTGTTGGCCCACGAACCCCAGCCCAGCATCGTGACGATGCAAAACAACACGGCGATGCCGAGATCATGAACGATAAACACTGTGAGTCATCGTATCCCAGATCTTTATCGTGCCGTTGCACCACCGCTCAAATCAGCTTTCGACGCAGCTTCATCCTTGAGTGGCGTCACTTTGTCCGGGTCTACGCGCACCATCAAATACGCGATGTGATCGTCGATCTTCGTGAACCAATGCCCGACGCCCGCGGGTATGATCACCACATCGCCCGGCTTCAACTCATAAGTGGCGCCGTTGCGAATCGATGCGCCGTTTCCGCCTGGACCATTCAGCAGCCTCACCGCCCGGTCATCCGCCGGCCGCTTCTTCAAACCCGTAATGTCGGATCCCAACACTAGCGTCGCCGAGCCATCCAGGATGTGATAAACCTCGCTCACCAGGTCATGCTCCGCCACTGCCCCACCGGCGGTCTGCTTCCCGCGATAGACCACGCCGATGTCCACGTTGCTCTTGCCAACATCCACGGCGCGAACCTGCTGATCGCTGACGGCATCGGCGGGCGCTCGCTTGAGATACGCCTGAATCTCGCCGCTCGTAATATAAGTGCCCGAGCATTTGTTGCAACTGGGGCGCGTGTCCTGTGCCAGAAGTACGCAGGCGCTAGCGGCCACGCATAGGATCGTCAAATCAATTCGCATGCTCGTCGTCTCCTCTTCAGTGCTTGGGCCACAACACGCGCTGATCTTTGCTCGTCACTGGCCCCATGCCCTTGTACACGAACCTCTGCACTCGTTGCCCGCGATAGGTCTCGGTGGTGTAGATGTTCCCCTTCGAATCGGTGGCGATGCTGTGGACGCCGTAAAACTCGCCCGGCTGCCGGCCGCCCTCGCCAAACGTCGTCAGAACTTCGAGTGAATCGCGATCCACAATATGCACCCGGTCGTTCTCGCCATCGGCGACATACAGGAACTTCTGCCCCCGATCGCGCGAGAACGCAATGTCCCAAACGGATCCGGAACCTAGCGTCTGCTTCTCGATGAACGCCTCTTTGACGAACGTCCCGTCCGGCCGAAAGACCTGGATGCGGTCATTCACGCGATCGCACACATACAGCAAGTCGTCGTTCGAAAGCATGGCGCAATGCACCGGATTGCGAAACTGTTGCGCGGGCGGGGCGTTCGGATTGTATGGGCCGAGGTCGGCGTCGTCAGGCTTGTGGCCGTACGCCCCCCAATGCCGCTTGTACTTGCCGGTGTCGGCGTCGAAGACGATCACGCGATGATTGCCGTATCCATCGGCAACATACAAATCGTTGGTCTTTGGATCGACGAAAGTCTTCGCCGCCAGCCGCACATTCTCCACATCATTGCTGCCCTTGCTGTGCGCCGGCTTGCCGATTTGCATCAGAAACTTTCCGTCTGGAGTGAACTTGAGGATCGAATTGTCGTGAAAACTGTCCACTCGATCGCCAGCCTTGGACTCCTCGTCTTGACCATTGATCGCACCCCGCGCGCTCTGCGGACCACGCCCATTGCCGCCCAGCCAAACGTTGCCTTTGTAGTCCACCGTGATCCCATGCGCCGATTGAGGCCAATCGTAACCAGTGCCCGGACCGCCCCAGTGGCCAATCAGATTGCCCTCCTGATCGAACTCCAGAACCGGTGGCGCAGGCGCACAGCATTGCGAAATCGGCGGATTCGTGGTCGCGTGCTGTTCACCCGCTTCGAGCGATCCTACGCGATGAACGATCCAGATGTGATCCTGCGCGTCGGCCGAAACCCCGATCGTTTGGCCCAAAATCCAGTGATTCGGCAGAGGCTTGGGCCAAAACGGATCCACTTCAAACCGCGGCGCCATCGCTGCCGCAGCGTGCACCACGGACCGAGTCCGCAGAATTCCGAATGCACCGGCAAGCATGACCGCGGCGGCGCTCAAGAACAAGTAGCGCTTCATACGGCATCCTCCTCGCTGGGAAGTATACACAATGCCGTGTCACGCGAGGCTAGTGCTCAATCGCCTTTCGAGCGGAGTCCATCCGCTCCAGGTCCTTCTTAATCGCGGGTACGCGATCGCTGCTGGCGGTTTCGATGAGTCTTTCCACCGTCCCGATCAGTTCATCGAGGCGGCGCTCGGCTTCTTTTTCGATACTCCGCAACGCGGTATTGACGCTCTCTTCCCATTGCGACGTAAGCCGGGAAATGTTCGCGTAGACAATGTCAGGAATCCTTTGAGTGAAGTGGCGTCTCACCAGCGATTTGATCAATACGACCGGCGCGACCGGCGACAGTAGCTCCCAATTACGATCGAAGATCCGGCCCACGCGGATGTCCGGCGTCTGCGGCTCTTGAACTTCGATCTCCACTTCCGTGGTGCGGAGCGGGATGCCAAATGCTCGCAGGGCGCTCTCCGACAGCCGGTCGCGAAATTCCTGGAGGCGGCGCGAAACCTGACGTCTTGTCTTTTGAAGCGGCTCGATCAGGCGCGGGCGCTCAGCCAGCGAGACTCCGGTTAACTGGGCCGATAACGAATCGTCCAGCCAGTCTTCAAAGCAGCTGAGGAGGACTGCCAAGCTCTTGGTCCACGAGGGAAATTTGGACGCGAAGTCCGCGAGCATGACGCGTTCGAGCTCCGGCTGGTGCGGCTCGATCAGAGACGATGCGATGGCGCGCGTGCCGCCCATGGCATGCCGCATGATCAAGCGCAGTTCGCTCTTCACGTCGGCCAATACTTCCCTTTCGCCGATCACTTGCCTTTTCACTGCTTCGCGCTCCGAATCGAGCAGCTCTGCTGACTTCAAATGCAGCGCCACGTAATCGGAGCATTCTCTGAGCAGCGTATCGATCTTCCGCGATAGGATTGCTCGGCGGCGCCCGCCGAACTCGTCCAGAGTGCGTGCAATAACCGTCTGCTCCAGCCGCTCGCGCAGTTCCTCGTATCCAAGACGAACCGAGTACGGCAGGATCTCGGGCGAATGTCCAAAACTCTTGGCCAGCCGGGTTCCGATGAAATCGATTACCTCGGTACGCTCATCCGCACTAAGTAAATCCACTTTGGTCAGCAGAATCGAGACGTTCGGCGTGTAACGATACAAATTATTCAGCAGCTCGACGTCTTGCTGAGAGAGCGGCGGATCTACGCTAATCGCGACCAAGGCCAAGCCCACATTCGGCAGCCAGCTCAGAGACGCGTCGGTGTTGTGCGCAAGCACGCTATCCAGGCCCGGTGTGTCCACGAATATCAAGCCCGGAAACCGCGCGAGGGCCGGGAGTTCAATCCGGATCGTTGCCACGCCCTTGTGATTCTCGGCATTTTCACGCTCCGACACGTAGCCCGCAATTTCATTCAGAGGAATTTCTTCTACGCGCCCTGTTAGGAATCGGACCTCGGCTCGTTCCGTCGCGCCGAATCGAATTTCAGTGACTACCGTGGTCACCGGGACCACGCCGACCGGCAGCAGGGACTGGCCGAGAAAATGATTCAGGAAGCTGCTCTTGCCGGCTTTGAACCGTCCCACGATCGCGATCGTGATCTGATCCTGCGCCAAAGCGGCGTGGCACGAAGCAAGGAGGCCGCTCGCCGAAGACAATCCGTAGCGTTCGGCGATTTCTGACGCGAGATCGAGAGCTTGTCGAAGCGGGGAATCTGGATGGCAGAGCCCCGTCACCCGAGGCCGCCGTGACGGAGAACATGCGCCAGACCAGCTTTGACCGAGACCGGTATCGACAGCGCATCGATCTTGCGAATCGTTTTCTCGAACGGATAATCGAAAGACCGAAACTCGAAGCTTCCGTCGTCCCAAACGGCGTAGCAGGCTTGCGGCCTCCCGGTCTTCGGCTGGCCCAAGCTGCCAGGATTGATCACTCGACGCCCGCCGAATTGCCGATCGAACACCAGGTGGGTATGGCCAACCAGCAGAATATCTGCTTTCGCAATCTCCAACTCGCTCTCCCATCGCGGCGAGCCGGGTGGACAGTAGGCGAACAACGGGTCTGAAGGAACCGCATGGCACATTGACATCCTCACGCCTCCAAGCTCGCGCTCGGCTTTGAGAGGAAGGTCGCGCAGGAAGCGCTTTTGAGATTCTGATAGAACCGAGCTGGTGTACTCCTGCATCGCGTCCGCCATCCCGCGGAACGGCATGGAGCAGCGAGGATCTTCATCGAACCCAACTGCATGATCGTGATTGCCTCGAATAACGACCGAAGCGTTTGCTTTGACAAAATCCACAACCTCGCACGGATCGGGCCCGTAATTCACCAGGTCCCCGAGCACCCAGAGCTCGTCGAAGTTCTCCGGCAGCGCGGTGAGCGCATCGAGATTGCCGTGTATATCGGAGATGATAACGATCTTCACATGGCGGCCCGCCTACTGTTTCTGCGCCGCCTTCTCCTGCGCCCGCGCACCAGACAGAATATCCACCAGCCCGTAGTTGCCTTCGTGGCACGCGTACTCAAACATCGGGCTCTTGCTCTTCTCCATCGGAAACTCCACCGTCCAGGGTTGCGTGTAGACCGTGAGATCGACAATGGTGGCGCGATACGTAATCGTGCTCGGACCCGTGCGCCTAATGCGTTCCACCACCCGCAAGTTTTCATCGGTCATGCCGTCATATTGAACGCCAAACCGGCTCTGGTCGCTCGCGCGGAAGTTGGTGGTCTCAATCACCAGCGTCTGGCCTTCCCAATGGCCCAAGGAATCACCCTGCCATTGCCGGACGTTTTGCGGCAGATGCGCGGCGCCTTTCCCGAGCGGGATCGTGCGCGCCTGGTGCCCCATTTCGGAAACGATCGTCACCACTCCTGGCGCCTGAACAATTTGATAAAAGTTGTTGTAATTCCCCGGCAAGAACGGCGGACCGGATTGTGAAAACACGAGGCAGCGGTCGGGCAGCGTGCGCGTTTCGGCGCTGTCGGTGGCATGCTCCGCCAGCCACGCGTGCATCTCCCGGTATTTTTGCGCAGCCGCGGGCGTCATAGCCGGGAACCTGCCATTGGGAGGATCAATCAGCCGCGACGTACGCCGGTCGCTAGCCAAGTGTCCGCCCCGATCGAACCAGCCATCGTTATACGCGCGGCCAAGATCGGTAGCAGCCGACCCATCGCGGCGGTCGTTGTTCAGGTCATGCGCGCGCTTCTTCTCATACGCCACGATTTCTTCCGGCGTGTAGAATTCTTTGTTGCCCAACTCCACGGGCCGCTCCAGCGGAGTCAGGCTGGCCGCGTCCCACACACCTTCCAGATCCGGTTGGCCGTCGGGCGTGCGTCCCTGTGCCCAAACCGGAACCGCCGAAATCAGCACCAGCGTGGCTGGCAGCAGGAAAAACGACAAACTGCGATGAATCATCGGGGCCTCCCGTTCCTTGGATATTCTACTGCTCTGCGCCCGGCATTGTATAATTCTCATCACGAAAGAGAGCTGACGATGCCCCGTTCGACATTCCTTGCGTTTCTCGTTGTTCCAGCCATGGCTCTGCCCCTCGCCGCCACCACAGTTCGCATCATCCAGACCAATAGCGCCGGCGACGATGTCTCCATCATCGATCCCGCCACCAACAAAGTGGTCGGAACCATCACCGGCATCGAAGTGAACCACGGCGCCGCCGCCGCTCCCGACGGAAGCCGTTACTACATCAGTAATGAAGGGCGCAGCACGCTCGACGTCGTCGATCGCAAGACTCTGCAGATTACCCGCAGCATCCCCTTGAGCGGCCACCCAAATAATATCGCGATCAGCAAGGACGGGCGCCGCGTGTACGTTTCCATCGCCGTGGCTCCCGGCGCCGTGGATGTCATCGACACCGCGACGCTCGAAAAGGTGAAGAGCATCCCGGTGAAAGGCGCCGTACACAATACCTACGTCACGCCCGACGGCAAGTACGTGGTCAGCGGTTCCATTCAATCGAAAACCATCACCGTGATCGATCAGAAAACCGAAGTGCCCGCCTGGTCGCTCGAAATGGATCAGGGCATCCGCCCCATGGCGTTCGCGACCAACCCCGACGGTTCCACCAAGTGGATCTTCGCCCAGCTTTCCGGCTTCAACGGATTCGCCGTCGTGGATTTCGCCACTCGCAAAGAGATCAACCGGATCAAACTTCCCGACCTTCCTCCTGGCAAGAAGCCCTACCTCTACGGCGGGAGCGAGTCGCACGGCATGGCCGTCACCGCGGATCAGAAAGACGCTCGTCGTGAACAGCCGCCTGAACAGCTCCATCTATTTTTATTCGCTTGCCCGACTTGAAGCTCCTCGGGAGCACCGAAGTAGGTCGTTCGCCCGACTGGGTAACGCTCACGCCCGACGGCAAGACCGCGTACGTGGCCAACGCCGCGTCGAATTCAGTCTCCGTCGTCGACATTGCGTCGATGAAAGAGATCACGCGGATTCCGGTCGGCGAAGTCCCCAAGCGCAACATCACCGCGGTGCTACCGTAACAAGGATCCAATGCTCACGACATTCACGCGGCTCGTGCTTCTCACACTCGTCATTTCCGCCACGCATCTGGCGATCGCACAATCGCTCGAATTTCGAGACTTACCGAACTAGCGTTGAACCGATCTTTGCCAAGAAGCGGCCGGGCCACGCGCGATGTGTCGCCTGCCATAGCGCGTCCAACAACGCCTTCAAGCTGCAGCCGCTCGCCGAGGGCGCCACTTGGACCGAAGAGCAATCGCGCCGCAACTTCGAGTCGGTTTCGAAATTGGTGAATCGCGTCGAATCCCCAGGCCAGCAGGCTCCTGCTTCATCCGCTGGCTCATGAAGCGGGCGGCGACGAATTTCATAGCGGAGGCCGCCAGTTCCTTTCCAAAGATGATCCCGATTGGAAGGCCCTAGCCAGCTGGGCTGGCGTAAAACAGTGACCGCCTGGGCCGCCGCCCCTCAGTGACCCGTCTCCGTTTCCAGATATAGCTCCACTTTCGCTTTCACCGTCCGCCGGTCAAGCCCCATCCTTCGCGCGGCTTCTTCATAGCTCCCCGTCAATCGATACACGCGTGCCGCATAATGCGCCAGAAGCTCGTCCGCGCTCAACTCCCCCGCACGATATCGCGTGAAGAACCCGTCCTCCTGTGCGACGGCGGCCTGCGCTAAAGGCTGATACGACCCGCGAATAATCACGTTCCGCACGCACTGCTCCAGCTCGCGATAGTTGCCCGGCCACGCATAATCGGCCGGCAGATGTTTCTCGATCCATTGCTCCACCTCCGGCAGGCAACGCTCCGCCTCATCGCCCACCGTGCGCCGCGTCATGTAATGCACCAGCTCATGCAACACCTGCGGCGAATCCCGAATCTGATCGGCCAGCGATGGCGTCCGGATCAAGTCCGCGCACAGCCGATAATACAGGTCCTCGCGAAATCTCCCGGCCCGAATCTCCGCCGGCAGTTCCCGATTCGTCGCCGCGATCAGCTTGCCTTGAAACTCGCGCGCCGCCGTATCGCCCACCGCTGAAAACCGCCGCGTCTCGATCACCCGCAGCAGCTTCACTTGGATCGCGAGATCCATCTCGCCCAGCTCATCCAGGAACACCGAGCCCGTCGCCGGACACGCCTCCAGCCACCCCTTGCGATCGCCGATCGCCCCCGTAAATGATCCCCTCCGATGCCCGAACAGTTCCGATTCGATCAGCGCTGGCGATAGCGCCGCGATGTTGATCGGCAAAAAGCTCTCGCCCAGTGCATCGGCAAACTCCATCCGCTCCGCGTCGAACGGCACATACCGCGCTCCCGCGATCGCCCGCGCAATCAGCTCTTTTCCCGTGCCCGATGGCCCCGTAATCAGCGTCGGAAATTCGCCCATCTTCAAGTACAAACCGCGCCCGTACCGCCGCATGTCCTGCGTAAAGATGGATTGCCAGACGCTCGCGCGCAATCGTGCCGCCGGCATCGAGTTGCCGATAATGTTGTCGTAGATCTGGTGAAACGCCCGCTGGATCTGCCGGTAGCTTGCGAACACGTGCGACGGATCCAGTGCGCTCTCGAATCGCTTGCCCGGAATCCTGCACAGCCGGTTCCAATCCGCCAGAAATTCGCGATAGAAGCGCCACTTGCCCTCGGCCGAAACGAAACTCTTGTGATAGCGTTGGTACAGCAAATAGTGGACGCTCTCGTCGTAGGCGGCCAGCTCTTCGTCGCTCACATCGCTCGCCCTAGCTAATTGGCCTGGTAATGCTTCCATGAGATCCGCGAGCTTTTTGTAAATCGAAGCCACGTTCGGAGCCTCCGCGTCCGGATCGTTCACCGACACGCTCCACACTGGCCCACCGGAAACAAATTCGCGACCGAGCGCCGCCTTCTCGAACGCGATCCGCTCCGGAAGAAAGTGGTTGCAATAGCCGAGATTCGCGACGGAAGAAAGGAAGTTCCGATCCCGATCAGAGAAGGCAGCCATACATGAAGTGTACATATATGTCCATAAAATGTATATGAAGCAAAAGAGGCTATCGCAGAAACTACTGAAAACAAATGAGCTAGTGGCTCGCGGATCTGGCCTCGAAAATGCCGAAGACAATGTATGCCGACAATAGCGAAATTACCAAACGAACCCACCGGGTATGCCGCGCTCCTCCGCGACCCAGGCTTCCAATCGTTCCTGTGGACCCAGTTCCTCGCCGCCTTCAACGACAACGTCTATAAGATGATCGTCTCGGTCGGTGCCGTCGAGCTGGCCGCCAATCAACTGCTCGGTTCGCGCTATCTCGCCATCGCCGGCGCGGTCTTCGTTCTACCGTTTCTGCTCTTCGCCGGCTACGCTGGACAACTGGCCGACCGTTTCAGCAAAACGCGCGTCCTCCAAATCACCAAAGCTTTTGAAATCGTGATCATGGGCGTCGGCATCATCGCGCTCTATATGCGCAGCATCGACCTGCTGCTGATCGTTCTCTTCCTCCTCGCGATGCAAGCCAACTTTTTCAGCCCAGCCAAGTACGGCATCCTTCCCGAAATGCTCGGCGAAGCGCAACTCACGCGCGCCAACGGACTGCTCGAGCTTTCCACCTTCGCCGCCATCGTGCTCGGAACCAGCGTCGGATCGTTCCTCTTCGCGCGTTGGAAAGGCGAACCTCTGATCCTCGGTGGAATGCTGTTGGCCATCGCCGTCGCCGGATCGCTCACCAGCCTCTTCATCCGCCGAGTCCCCGCTTCCGGCTCGCGCCTCGCCATGCAGTGGAACCCGTTTGCCGAAGTCTGGACCGGCGTCAAGCACATCTATCGCGACCGTCCGCTGTGGCTCACCGTGGCTGGCATCTCGTACTTCTGGTTTCTCGGCGCGCTCTTTCAAATGACGGTCATTCTCATCGGAACCGAAACGCTGCACCTCTCCGACGCGCGCACGGGACTGCTGGTCACCGCGCTGGCCGTCGGCATTGGCATCGGCAGCATCGCCGCGGGTTGGCTCTCGGGCGACACCGTGGAAATCGGCCTGGTTCCTTACGGCGCGGCGCTGCTCGGACTCGCGTCCGTTTTCCTGGGTTTCGCGCATTCGTTCACATCCAGCGTCCTCTGGCTCGCGGCCGCGGGCTTTGCCGGCGGACTCTTCATCGTCCCCCTCAACGCCTTCCTCCAAGAACGCGCCGATCCCCAGGAAAAGGGCCGCTTGCTCGCCACCAACAATTTCTTGAATATGATCGGAGTAGTGCTTGCATCTGGTGCGCTCTACTTGTTCCATGACCTGCTGGCCTGGACGCCGTCGCATATTCTGGCCGCGCTAGGCGTGCTGACGCTCCTCGCCACCCTCTACATCGCGTGGCTCGTGCCCGCGCCATTGCTTCGCTTGGTCGTTTGGTCGCTCGCGCATGTGCTGTTCAAAATCCGCATCGTCGGCGCGGACAACATCCCCAAGAAGGGCGGCGCGCTCATCATTTCCAATCACGTCTCCTATGCCGACGCCATCCTGATCGGCTGCGCCACGCCGCGCTTCATTCGCTTCCTGATGTGGCAGCCGCTCTACGAAACCAAATGGCTGAAGCCCTTCGCTCGTCTGCTGTACGCCATCCCGATTCCAACTCACTCCAAAGAATCGCTGCGCGCACTGCGCAATGCCCGCACGGAACTTGAAAAAGGCAGCCTGGTCGCCATCTTCCCCGAAGGCGAGATCACCCGCACGTCGCACGTGAAGCCGTTCGAGCGCGGCGTCGATGTCATAACTCGCGGGATGGATTCCAGCACTCCAGTCATTCCGGTCTACTTGGATGGCCTCTGGGGCCACGCCCTCAGCCTCAAAGGCGGCCGTCCATTTGCAACGCGCCTGAAGCTGCGTCACGAAGTGACGGTCTACGTCGGCGAGCCTGTAACCGGTGACGTCAGCTCCGAGCATCTATACCAGCGCGTGCTCGAACTCGGCGCCAAAGCCGCCGAATGCAGTAAGACCCCGGCCACAACACTTTCGCATCGATTTGTTCAGGCAGCGAAACGCAACTGGTCGTCCATCGCGCTGGCCGATTCCACCGGCAAACAACTTACATTCGGCGAAACGCTCACCGCCGCGCTGCTCCTGAAGAAATGGATCGCCGCCCATTGCTCCGAATCTCGCTCGATCGGGCTATTGCTTCCGTCCTCGGTGGGCGGCGCGCTGGCAAACCTCGGCGTCACGCTGGCCGGCAAGACCGCCGTCAACCTCAACTTCACTGCCGGCGAAGAAGGCATGGCGCACGCGATTTCTAAATGCGGAATCTGCACCATGTTGTCCTCACGCGCCTTTCTCGAAAAGGCCAAGCTCGCCGAATTGCCCGGAACAGTCTTCCTTGAAGACTTGCTGCCAACGTTCACCCCAGCGTCCAAAGCCCTGGCGATGGTCTCGGCGCGATTGCTCCCCACGAGCGTTCTGGCAGGCGCCGCAAAGCCCGACTCGGTCGCCGCCGTCATCTTCTCCAGCGGCAGCACCGGCATGCCCAAAGGCGTCATGCTGTCGCACTGGAATCTGCTCGCAAATCTCGACGCCACCGCGCAAGTCTACTCGGTCGATCACACCGACTGCATGCTCGGCGTGCTCCCGTTCTTTCACTCCTTCGGCTTCAGCTACACGCTCTGGTTCCCGCTGGTCAATGGCTTCAAAGCGGTGTTTCACTCCAATCCCACGGACGCCAAGCTGATCGGCGAACTCGCGGGCGTGCATCATCCCACGTTATTTGTTTCCACGCCGACCTTCTGCCTAGGCTACCTGCGCAAATGCACGCGCGAGCAATTCGCAAGCCTCCGCTATCTTCTGGTGGGCGCCGAGAAGCTGCGGCCCGCGCTCACGAAATCGTTCGAAGAAAAATTCGGAGTCACGCCGCTCGAAGGCTATGGTTGCACCGAAATGGGACCGGTGGTTTCGGTCAACGTCGTCAATCATGAGCGCGCAGCGTACAAACCGGGAACCGCCGGACGCCCGCTGCCGCACGTCGCGCTACGCATCGTAGATCCGGAAACACTCGCGCCGCTCCCCGCTGGCGAGACCGGGCTCTTGCTCGTCAACGGTCCCAGCCGCATGCTCGCCTACATCGGCGATCCCGAACGCACCGCGCAATCGCTGGTCGATGGCTATTATTCCACCGGCGACCTCGCCCGCATCGACGCCGACGGCTTCCTCCAAATCGTCGATCGTCTCGCCCGCTTCAGCAAAATCGCCGGCGAAATGGTTCCGCATCTGAAGATCGAAGAAGCCATCCACGACATCCTCGGCGACCAGCCCTGCGTCGTCATCGGCATTCCCGACGACCAGCGCGGCGAGCGTCTGGCGCTGCTCTATACACAACCAGAAACCGCGCCGGGCGATGTTTGGAAACGGCTTTCCGAGACCGATCTGCCGCGCCTCTGGATACCCAAGCGCGAGAACATCTACCTCGTCGACGCCATCCCGACCCTCGGCACCGGCAAGCTTGATCTGCGCGGCGCCAAAGCTAAAGCCATTGAATTGAGCACGGAGAAAGTCAATGCACATTGAACTCGAATCCTCGCTCCTCCGCTGGACCCAAGCCGCGCTGCTCAACTCCGAGCAGGCCGCCCGCATCCGCGATTTCGAAACTGCCCGCGCGCCGCACCGCGCCAACCGCGTACCCATTCTGATCGGCGTTGCATTTGGCGGAATCATGCTTGCGGCCGGCGTGCTGCTGTTCGTCGCCGCGCACTGGATCGACCTCTCGCCATTCCAGCGCATGACGCTGCTGATACTCGCCGTCGGTGGATCGCATCTAGCCGGTGCACTCTGCGCCGATCGATTCGCCGCGATCGCTGTCGCGCTCCATGGCGTCGGCACCGCAGCGCTGGGTGGCGGCATTTTCCTCGCTGCACAAATCTTCAACATGCAGGAACATTGGCCCACCGGCATTCTTCTCTGGGCCATCGGCGCGCTGGCCGGTTACTGGCTGTTGCGCGGCTGGCCGCAACTCGCGTTCTCGGCCCTGCTGGTTCCGTGCTGGCTGATCGGTGAATGGTCTGAAGCGATGTCCCGCGACCTGGATGCCGCCACCATCGCCATGATCTTTTCCACTTTGCTTGCGATTTGCTACTTGAGCGTGCCCGATCGGACCTTCCGGTGGATCGGCGGCATCGCTGTCATTCCATCGGTGCTTCTCTTGTCCCTAACGAAGAATCCGCTGTTGCATCATCGTTCCGACATTCTGGGCTTAGTCCTCGCTCTTGTGCTGCCGCTCTGCTTCGCGTTCGTCTATCGCCGCACTCAGGCCTGGATGAATGCCGTCGCGGCGGTCTGGGTCGGTGTCTTGAGCGCGCTCTCGTTCCAGCACACACCAGTCCTGGTTTACGCGTGGTGCGCCATCGGATCCGCCGGCATGATCGCTTGGGGCATCGCGGAATTTCGCGCCGAACGCATCAACCTCGGCATGGCCGGCTTCGCCATCACCATCCTCTTCTTCTATTTCTCGAGCGTCATGGATAAGCTCGGCCGCTCCACCAGCCTCATCGTTCTCGGCGTCCTGTTTCTCGCGGGCGCCTGGTATTGGGAAAAGCTGCGCCGCAAACTGGTCGCGCGCGTCAACGCCGGAGGTGCCGCATGAACTCGCTTCGCAAAGGTATCATCCTCGGCGCTTTGCAGTGCGCGCTGGTCCTCAGCCTCACCGGCAAGCTGCTGTACGATCGCGCAACGTGCCCGCGCGTTTGGGTGAAGACGCGGCCCTACGATCCGAACCTGCCTATCCGCGGCCGCTATCTTTCCATGACGCTCGCGCCCGATGCCGGCTCCGCGTATTTCGATCGGACCACTAATCAACGAGTCGTTTTCTTCGTGACGGAGCATCAGACCGCCGCCGATGCACTGCGCTTCCGCCCCAATGCTCCCGAACTTTGGGCCGAGGTCACTATCCCGCGCAAAGGTCCGCCACGGCCCATCCGCCTGGGGATCAAGAAAGACGGACAGATTCAGCCTCTGCAGTTGCCCTAGTCCTGTTCGCCGAGAGTTTGCACGTACGTTTTGCCGTACGGATAGAAGAGCTCCTTGCGGCCCTGTTGCCACGCCGCTTTAAGCTCGGGCGTTGTGATGTCCCAATCCGGCCGGCATTTCTTGGTGACGGCACGCAGGTCCTGCCGAAGATCTTCCATGGTGGGACGGCCGAAGAACCAGTAGCCGTTGTAGATCTTATAGACGACCAAACCGGGCTCGAGGACGATCACGTGAGGGATCATTGGATTGTTGACAGGATCGGTGTACTCGGCGATATCGAGATCCTTTTGCACGATGCGCCCCGCGTCGGAGAGAAAAGGCCAATGGGCGCCGATCCCGCTGCGATATTCATTGGTCAGAGTGATGTTGTCGGTGCTGATGGTGACCAGCCGGCAATACGCAACCTCGATTTCGCGATGGAGCTGCACCAGGCCCTCGGCTTGCCGCCGGTCCTTCGGGCAGAAGCCTCCGCGGCTGAGCACCAGAACCATGGGATGCGGACCTTGGAGTTCGGAGAGCTTCCGATGTTTCGCGGTGTGGTCGGAAAGCTCGTAGTCCGGGAAGATGGCGCCGGGAACAATGTCAGATCGCATTTGGCCGTCCCAATGCGTGCCAGGCTATAAACGGGCCCCTGGGGCAGCGTGGCAAGGAAATCATCGTGTCGAGACCAAGTCCAGCAACAGTTCTGACTGCATGACCTCTCCTCTCCGAGCTAGTGCCGAATCTGGGACGTGACGTCCTTCGTCTCGTAGACCTCGCAGTTGCCTCGCTCGCGGACCAGCCCGGCTTCAGGATTTGGGTTGCGACGCACCACTCGTGTCGGATACACGTACGGCTCCGCCAGCACTTCAGGATCTTCCACCGTCACGTCGTACAGCAGCGCATCTCCTTCACGCTTGAATCGCTCCACCACATGCATCTGATCGGAGTGGAAAAAACCGCCGCGGCCCAGCCAGGTCGTGTCAGTGAACGCGACGGAGTCGAGCACCAGCGTGTCGCCGTCCCAGTGTCCAACAGTATCGCCCATGTACGTGATATCGAGCTCGGCCGATTTGGGGTGCGGGCGTCCATCGGTCGGGATCACGCGATACTCGCCGTATCCGCCTCCTGCATCCCCTCCGTAATAAAGAAACGTGATATCGCGGTCTGTCTGGTAGATGCGCCGGGGCGGCCCTTCGCGTGGCACTCCCAGAGGCTGGCAGGTCATCACCGGGTCATACTTGTTGGTCCACATGTCGAGCTGTTGAACTTTGTCCCAATACTCCGGCTTGTAGATGGGACGGCCCAGATTGCCAAAGCGCGACGGCGAGTAGAGCTCGAAATCTTCGGTCTGGTTGGTGTTGCGATTAGAGTCCGCAGACTGCCAGGGGCTGCGCCGGCGTCCTCCCCCAGTCATGTAGTTCCCAATCCAATCGTTCCAGGCCCAGTTGCCCGTTAAATCCGGATGCTCGCCCAGCCGCGGTGTTGGCGCCGACTTGTTCACTGGAGGTTCCGTCTTAGCCATCACTCCGCGCGGGATTTGCCCGCTGACCTTAATGGCCGCCTGCACGCTGGCCGGAACGGGCGCCACGACATATACGTCGCCGGTCTCCGTCACATCCGTGGTCAGGTCGCGGACCACTTTGCCGTTCTGATGCTCGGCTATCTTTCCGGCGTAAAGCACTCCGATCTTGTTTAGCGGGTTGTTCCAGTCCTGATAGTCGCCGTAGGTGAACTCGGTAGTCATCGAGCCGTGCTTCACCACCACGCGCTCGGCCCTATAATTCGAATCCAGCGTGGCTGTCGCGGTGGCTCCTGGAACGCCAGGAATCGGGAACGTGACCACCGGCTTGCCGTTCTCCCACGACACGGATGTTTGCCCGACCTTTGCGACACCATCCGCGAAAAGAGTGCCTGGATTGGCTCCTAACCAGAATGTCTCCGTTGTCCCTGCCACGGCGGCCTTAGCTGCGCCCTGGGGACTGGCCCAAATTCGGATGAGCCGCTCCGCACCGGTTTCGGGCTCAGGCGTGGTCTTTCCCTTCGTTCCATCGATCCCGGCGCCGGGCGTGTCTTCGTTCCAGGCGTACAGCCCGCTGACCACCTCGACGTTCGAGTAGGTTTCTCCATTCGGCCGTGTGCAGGCGTACTGAACGCGCTGGCTGAATGTCTGGTAGTTCGTGCTGGCGCGATATCGCGTGAGCGTGCAGGGTTGCCCCTCTACCTGAATGGCGCCTTTGCCCTGATATTCGAGGGTTGCCACCATGTCGCGTTCATCATGGCCCTTCAGCATGCCCATGCTCCACATCCACTTGAAGAGCACCGATTTCAGATCTTTGGCGTCCGCCGCGGGTGTATAGGGTTCCTTAACGGGTCCGAAAGGACCCTGCGCGCCGGCTGTAAACACCCCGCCGATCGTGCAACCGATCGCGAGTGCAACTCTTGCCGAAATCATTCCTGGTCGCAAGGACATGATGGTCCCCTCCTGTTGTGGAATTTTGGCACCGGATGCCTTTCGTCCCGAGCCATTTTACACCCAACGGCATCCGCTTGCCCGGTTTTGCTTTCCTTCCGGCGGGTCACTGCAACGGGATGTATACTGGTTCGCACCCGGAGCAGAATTGCATGCCCTTCGCGATCGTGTTTGTCCTCCTATTTCTTTTGCCCCAGTTTGCATTCGCTCACCACGGCGGGGCCGAGTACGATCTGAAGAAGACGGTAGAGTACAAAGGCAAGCTCACCAGCGTTGAAATGATCAATCCGCATTCGTGGATCTATTTTGACGTCGTCGAAAAAGACGGGAAGGTAAGTCACCATCGATGTGAGATGCGATCGGTTCACGTGCTGCGCCGGTCGGGCTGGACCAAAGAAAACTTTCCCGTGGGCCAGCAAATCACAGTGGAAGCATCGCCCAACCGCACCGATCCGGATTCGTGCTACCTGCAAACAATCGTGGCAGCGGATGGAACGCGCATGGATCGCTATGGCCAATACGTCAAGGCGCCGCAGGGAGGCGTCCAAGAAGTGCGCGGCCCGATTGCGCCGCCCAAAGTGGATCGGCCAGCGCGTCGTCCAACCGGGGAGCCAAACCTAGCCGGCGACTGGGCTCCGGTACAACTGGTGATGGCGAATGCGCGAGGCACGGGCGGGGGATTGGTGCCGCTCGATCAATTGGCGGAGTACAAACCGGGCGATCGGCCGGCGGTTTCCTTCGCGGGCCCCGGCACCGGGCCAAGGCGCTACGGTGGTACCGAACTGACAGAGGCCGGGGAAAAGGCGGCCAAGGAATTCAAGCGCGAAGACACTCCGCGTTTCCACTGCGAGACCACCAGCATCGTCTTTGACTGGACGTTCGACGGTCCGGTGAACCGGATCACGCAGAACAAGGACACGATCGTTCTGGAATACGGTCAGCTCGGGTTGAAGCGCACCATCTACATGAACATGAAAGAACACCCGCGCAACGTGAAGCCGAGCCGCGCCGGGCACTCCATCGGACACTGGGAAGGCGACACGCTGGTGGTGGATACCGCGGGTTTTCTGCCGGGGTTCTTAAACACGCCCGTGCGGAACAGCAGTCAACTGCACGTGGTGGAGCGCTTCGTTTTGGATCCGAACAAAATGGCTCTGACGCGCAGTTATTCCGCGGAAGATCCGGTGTATTTGAAAGGAAGATACACGGGCTCTGATACCATTTTGGTTGCCGACGCACCGTATAATCCTGGAAAATGCAAGGAATTGAACTTCATCGATTATTCGAAGGAAAAGAAGCATTAGCAGGCCAGCGCCTCAGGGACCCTGCGAGCTATCCGCTTCCGAAGCCGCTCAACCCCGACTCCTTAGACCCGAGCAGCGATCTGGAAAAAGCCGCGGACTGGTACGGCGGAGTAGGCGCGACAACCGCGTTTCTTTCAAGTTTTGAGGTAGTGAGCGACGTCAACATGACAGTCTCGGCCGGCTCCGTCGGTGTCGGCGGATTTCAGGAGCAGATCGTGATGACGCCGGAGCCGCGCGGAGTTGCCTTGCTGCTGCTGGGGTTGCTCGGTGTTTGCGGAATCCTGGTCGGGCGCGATCGCTCGGCAATCGCGAATCGCAGCTAAGCCAGCGTTCATCGCAATCGCTATTCCCGGCCGCAGGCACTTTCTCGCCCGCTCCAGTGATGCTCGGCTGATCGGCGGCAATCAATCGTTGTTAGTAAAAAGGGAGTGCCTGCCCCGCCCGATGAGATGTGCATCGGGTACTTCAACAATCCAAAGTAAGGCGATTTCCAGGATGATTCGTACGACCGATGCGGGCTATGCTGGTAATCAGGCCGACCCTGAAGGCGCTGAATTCTTCAAAGACTGTTTCCGTAAATCGAGGTCTCATTAATGAAGGTGTTCCGATATCTGATCCCGTGTGGGTTGCTGATGCCGGCTTTAATGGCTCAGGTCAGTGTGCTCACCTGGCACAACGACAACGCTCGCACCGGACAGAACTTGCTGGAGACTATTCTTTCGCCGGCCAATGTGAACTCCACCAATTTCGGCCTAAAATTCACGCTATCGGTAGACGGCCAGGTGGATGCAGAACCTCTCTATGTGCCGGCGCTTTCGATTAACTCGGCAACTCACAATGTGGTCTACGTGGTCACCGAGAACGACACGCTCTATGCCTTTGACGCCGACACAGGCACACAACTGTGGAGCCAGTCGGTTGCAGATGGTGAGAATCCTTCGGACGACCGCGGGTGCGGGCAGGTCAGCCCTGAGATCGGTGTTACATCGACGCCGGTGATCGATCTTGCAAGCGGGCCGCACGGCACGATCTACCTGGTGGCGATGACCAAGGACAATTCCGGTAACTATCACCAGCGCTTGCACGCGATCGACCTGGTTACTCACGCCGAAGAGTTCGGCGGGCCCATCGCGATCACGGGCACATATCCTAAAACGAGCGGCGTTACAACCTTCGATCCGAAGCAGTATAAAGATCGGGCCGCTCTTTTGCTTCTGAATGGCATCGTGTACACTTCCTTTGCTTCCCATTGCGACAATAGCCCCTACTCGGCGTGGATCATGGGCTACAACGAATCGACTTTGTCGCAGACGACGGTGCTCGATCTGACGCCAAATGGAAGTGATGGGTCAATTTGGCAAGCTGGCGCGGGCCCGGCCACCGATCCTGGCGGGAATATTTACTTCTTGTTGGCGAACGGCACGTTCGACACGACACTGAACAGTGCCGGACTACCGTCAAAGGGAGACTACGGGAACGCCTTCATGAATGTGGCCAGCAGCGGCGGACTTTCCGTGGTGGACTATTTCACAATGTCCAATACCGTTTCGGAATCCAACGGCGACGAGGATCTCGGCTCCGGCGGCGCAATGGTTCTGCCAACGCTGACCGACGCCCTCGGTCATCCGCGCGAACTGGCCGTCGGCGCCGGCAAGGATGGCAATGCGTATGTTGTCGACCGGAACAACATGGGCAAGTTCAATAAGAATAACGACAGCGCCATCTATCAGCAATTCGGGCTCGGCGGTTCTGTTTTTTCGAGCCCTGCCTGGTTCAACAGCACGTTGTACTACGGACCGGTAAGCCAGCAGCTCACGGCGTATCCGTATTCGGGAGGATCGTTCGGTTCTCCCTCCTCTAGTTCATCCACCAGCTTTACGTACCCCGGGACCACACCTTCGATTTCCGCCAACGGTTCGTCGAACGCGATTGTGTGGGCCATGGAGAACTCGTCGCCGGCCGTGTTACACGCTTACAATGCCGCCAGTTTGACAACGGAGCTGTATGACAGCAATCAGGCCGCCAACGGCCGTGACAATTTCGGCGTTGGAAACAAGTACATGACGCCCATGATCGCCAACGGAAAGGTTTACGCCGCAGCCACCAGTTCTGATGACTCAACCAATGTCGTGGGAGTGTTTGGTTTGCTGAATTGTACCTATAGCATCGCGTCACCGAGCGCGAGCTATGATTCGGGCGCAGCGTCGGCGAGTGTGAACGTCACAACCTCGAGCGGGTGCAGTTGGAGCGTGGCGACGACGTCGAACTTCATTTCCGTCACCGGTGGCGCGTCCGGCAGCGGGAACGGCACCGTATCTTATTCCATACCGGCGAATCCTGGAACCGAACGGGCCGGTACTCTTTTGATCGCGGGCAACACTTTTACGATCAACCAGAGCGGAACTGATTCGTTAGTTCCCCCGCCGTCGAGTCCGTCTCCAGCAAACGGTGCGACCGGAGTTTCGACGAGTCCGACCCTCAGTTGGAGCGGGTCGGCTGGAGCGACGTCCTACGATGTCTACTTTGGGACATCGCCCACCCCGCCGTTTTTGGGCAACACGGCGACAACCAGCTTTTCGCCGGGAGCGCTGAGCCTCGGCATAGCGTATTACTGGATGGTAGTGGCGAAGAATTCGTCCGGCACGAATAGTTCGGCTGTTTGGTCGTTCACCACTACAACGACTGCCGGGGTGCCGGCGGTGGTATCGGTGATGCCAAACTCGGGAACGGGCGCGAGCCAGACCTTTACGCTGCAATATTCCGACACAGCGGGAGCAGCGAGCTTGCAGACGGCCTGGGTATACTTCAATTCGACATTGGCTAATCCAGCCAGCCACTCCTGCATGCTCTACTACAACGTGGCTCCCAACCTGATCAACCTGCTGAACGACAGCGGGACGGCCTGGCTCACTGCGACACCAGGTGCGGCTGCCACTACGCTTGCAAATAGCCAGTGCACCCTGAACGTGACGGCCAGCACGGCTACTACGAGCGGCAACACGCTGACCCTGAAGCTCGCGATGACCTTCCAGTCCGCCTTCGCCGGCACCAAGAACACTTATATGTACGCCACTGATGTGTCCGGGTCCAGTGCCGGCTGGGTGGATGAAGGTAGCTGGACCGTACCCGGGGGATCCGGCGTGCCAGCTGCAACTTCGGTGAAACCAAAAGCAGGAACGGGCGCAAGCCGCACCTTCACTCTGCAGTATTCCGACACGGCCGGAGCGGCGAGCCTGCAATTGGCGTTTGTGTATTTCAATGCCACGTTAGCCAGTGACCCCACGCAGTCTTGCCTGCTGTACTACAACGTGGGTCCACACCTGATCAACTTATTGAACGACGGCGCAACGGCATGGGTGACGGCAACTCCGGGTGCGTCCACGACGCTCGAAAACAGCCAGTGCTCGCTCAATGTGGCGGCCACCACGGTAACGTCGAGTGGCAAGACTGTGACGCTGAAACTGCCCATGACCTTCCAGCCTTCTTTCGCCGGCGCCAAGAACATCTACATGTACGCCACGGATATATCCACCTCCGGCAGCGGCTGGCAACAACTGGGTACCTGGACTGTGCCGTAGGTGAAGATTTGACTCTCGATCTCGGCTACCCGAGATTTCCTGCTCTGCGATCCCACATCTTTGGCGTATGGGAGCGCATCCCTCGAGTGCCGTACCGTGGTTTCGCCGCTATTCCATCCTGGCGATAGCAAGCGGTTGCGCAATCGTTTGCCATGCTGGCGGAGAAACTGCCAAACAAAAAGTCTTTCAAGCCGCACCGAGTTTTGAGGAAGATCGCAGCGGCACATCCGAACGCTATTTCTGGCGGAGCTCGGGAACTGCGGTATCACTCAGCGCCGGTGGGGAAATACTCATCCAGTCGAGCAATGGAGGCAACGCTCACCTTAGCTTTACTGGCGCGAGCGCCCGCTCAGAACCGCGCGGAGAAGTTGCGTCTGGAAGCAAGACGATCTACTACATCGGTTCCGCAAAAACCTGGAGATCCGACTCCCATTTTGAGCGCGTCCGCTACTCTGGCATCTATCCAGGAATCGATCTTGTGTTTGTCACTGCCGCTGGCCAGCTGGAATACAACTTCGAGATATCCCCCCAAGCCGATCCTGGCGTGATTCGGATCCACTACGAGGGATCGCCGATGGATCTGACGCGTGCCGGAGACCTCGAAATGCATACTGGCGACGCTGTTATCACGCAGCGGCGTCCGCTCGCGTTCCAAAAGGTGCGTGGACAAAGGGTGCCGGTGGCGTGCGCCTATTTGGTGAAGGGCGATCACGAAGTGGGTCTCGGCTTGGGAGCCTACGACCATGTTGAGGCACTCTTCATCGACCCGGTCCTCAATTTCAGCAGCTATTTGGGAGGGTCAGGGTTTGATTCCATTTACGCCGCCGCCACGGATGCCCAGGGAAACTTATACGTCACCGGAGAGAGCAGCTCGGGTAGCATTACCAATCCATCGATAGTGGCGCGCTCGAGCCGCGGCGCTTTCGTCGCCAAGCTGAATAGCACCGCCACGCAAGTGCTCGATACCGTGTACCTCGGTGGCGGCGCTTATGACTCCGGCAGAGGGATCGCGCTGGACACTTCCGGGAACATCTACGTAACAGGCGTGACTGAGTCTTCAAACTTCCCGGTCACAACCGGCGCTTTCTTGACACATGCCCCTGGCTCTCAAGACGCTTTCGTTGCGAAGTTTAGTACTGGCTTCGTCTTGCAATACTCGACCTACCTCGGCGGCGGGACTGCCGACTTGGGACTGGCTATCGCGGTGGACTCCACCGGAGCTGCATACGTGACTGGCCAGACGGAGTCCCCATCTTTTCCGGTAAGCGCTGGAGCCTTTCAGAAGTCTTATCAAGGCGGTATTTCCGATTGTTTTATATCGAAGCTGAATCCGGCCGGCAGTGCACTGGCCTATTCCACATTTCTCGGTGGAAGTGCGCTTGACCTATGTGCCGGCATCGCGCTGGACGCCGCCGGAAACGCTTATGTTGCGGGCACGACATCTTCCACTAGTTTTCCGTTGGCAGGGCCACTGCAGAGCAGTCTTCTCGGCACTACGAGCGCGTTCATAAGTAAGATCAATGCGACTGGTTCGGCCCTCGTATACTCGACCTATCTCGGCGGCTCGCTCATCGACAGCGCCGCCGCGATCGCCGTGGATTCCACCGGTGCGGCCTATGTTACGGGCGATACGGCTTCGTTCGATTTTCCGACGACGCTCGGGGTGTTCCAGACTGGATTGAATGGTCAGTACAACGCTTTTGTCTCTAAGCTTTCCCCGGCGGGAGGCAGTTTGGTGTACTCGACGCTGGTTGGTGGTTCGGGTTCAGACGCTGGCACATCCATCGCAGTAGACTCCGTAGGCCGAGCCGTCATCGGCGGTTACACCTCATCTTCCAATTTCCCGACTTCCGGCGCCATACAAACGGCTTTCCATGGTGCGTTCGATGCATTTGGCACGGTGTTAGATCCGGCGGGCGCGACCCTGGTTTTTTCGAGCTACTTTGGCGGATCGGGCGACGATCGGGGCTACGCTGTGGCTGTTACGCCGGCCAACAAGCTGTATCTTGCGGGCATTACCTCATCGAGCAATTTTCCGGTGGCGGCTGCAATCCAAACCGGGCTCAGTATGGCGCCGGATGCCTTTGTTCTGGGAACATCATATGTTGCAGGCGTTCCATCGGTGGTTTCAGCGAGCCCGAGTTCGGGATCGGGTCTCAGCCAGACCTTTACGCTGCAGTATTCCGACACAGCCGGCGCGGCAAACCTGCAATATGTGTGGGTGTATTTCACCGCTTCGTTGGCCAATCCCGACAGCCAGTCCTGCCTGCTGTATTACAACGTAACGCCTAACCGGATCAACTTGCTGAACGATGCCGGAACGACATGGTTGACGGCGACACCGGGCACGGCGGCCACCACATTGACCAATAGCCAGTGCTCGCTCAACGTGACCGCCATGACCGTAACACCGAACGGCAATGCGCTTACGCTGAAACTCTCCATGACTTTTAAGGCGGCTTATGCCGGAGCCAAGAACACCTACATGTACGCAAGTGATGTATCCGGGTCGAACAGCGGTTGGCAGCAAGAGGGCACCTGGACCGTGCTGGCGGCTGCGGGCACACCGGCTACTGTTTCGGCAAGTCCGAGTTTGGGGTCAGGTCTCAGCCAGACCTTTACGCTGCAGTATTCTGACACAGCCGGAGCGGCAAACCTGCAATACGTGTGGATGTATTTCACCGCTTCGTTGGCCAATCCCGACAGCCTGTCCTGCCTGCTCTACTACAACGTGGCGCCTAATCAAATCAACTTGCTGAACGATGCAGGGACGGCGTGGTTGACGGCGACAGCGGGCACGGCGTCCACCACGCTCACCAACAGCCAGTGCTCGCTCAACGTGACGGCCATAACCGTTACCAAGAGCGGCAACACGTTGACACTGAAGTTGGCAATGACATTTGCTGCGGCTTATGCCGGAGCCAAGAACACTTACATGTACGCCAGTGATGTATCCGGGTCGAACAGCGGGTGGCAGCAAGAGGGCACCTGGACCGTGCTGGCGGCTGCCGGCATACCGGCCAATGTTTCTGTGGCGCCGAGTTCGGGATCGGGCCTCAGCCAGACTTTCACCCTGCAGTATTCCGACACATCCGGAGCGGCGAACCTGCAATACGTGTGGGTGTATTTCACCGCTTCGTTGGCCAATCCCAACAGCCAGTCCTGCCTGCTGTACTACAACGTGGCGCCCAACCAGATCAACTTGCTGAACGACGCCGGGACGACGTGGTTGACGGCGACACCGGGCACGGCGTCCACCACATTGACCAACAGCCAGTGCTCGCTAAACGTCACGGCCATGACCGTAACACCGAACGGCAATGTGCTGACGCTGAAGCTGCCAATGACATTTAAAGCGGCCTATGCCGGGGCCAAGAACACCTACATGTACGCAAGTGATTTATCCGGGTCCAGCAGCGGGTGGCAGCAAGAGGGCACCTGGACCGTGCCGTAACGTGCCGGGCGACTACCGAGACACGCTGGCTATTGTTTTTTGAACCACGTAGACGTCCTGGTGATCCCACCAGTAAGCCTCCTCGTAGAAGCAGGGCCATGCTTCGGGCAGAGACGCGATCTTCGAAAACACGTAGCCTGGCGATACGATCGTCTGGCCGTATTCGTTAATATCAAGGTCCGCTTGTTCGCTCTCGGTCCGAAACCAGTAGCCATCTTTATTGAGGGCCGGTGCACCAAAAAACTTGGCGCTTATTCGACCGTGCGTCGTGAAGATGAGAAGGCCGCCAGGTTCCACTGCTTTGAAAAGGGCAGCCAGCCAGCGCGCCCAGGTGGCGTCCGGCATGTGTGAAAAGAAGGAGAGCGCGAAGACGACATCGTAGGACTTGGTTGAAATGAATTTCTCAGGCTTGTGCGCGGACGGAAGTGGCAGCAATCCCATTCTTTCCGCAATGAACGCAATGGCCGCGGGATGTATATCGCACGGTGTCACTTTATAATCGCGGTGCATCGCCAGATGCCGTGTTACGCAGCCGTATCCCGAGGCAAATTCAAGGATCGAGATGTCACGGGCCGGAAGCGGCTTAAGCAACTTCGTAATGAGCAGCTTCAATTTCTGAGAGGAGGTTTCCCCATCCTTGAAGTAGTAATTTATGGCATCTTCTTTTGACAGGAAGCTCGGGTTGGTGATAAGAAATTGAAAGATGAAATCGTCCTTGTGGATGTCCGGTACCACGCCGTAAGACCGGGCGCTGTTAATGATAGGAACAGCGAAATCCTTCGGATCAATCAAGACTTTGTTCAGAATCCCTGCGGTTCCAGTGAAGGACCGGATGGAAGCTTCCGAGCGGGACTGGCCTGGAGAATAACCGGCGCAAGTTCAGGGGTAGCAGACTGACGACGCCTCAACGTCCACGCTCTCCCCCAAGACATTCCTGGCACTTCGATTACGCGGTACGCCACCCACGCAAGCGGTACCAGAAGAGCAAATGTGCCCGCTGTTGAGATGCAGAAGCAAAGCCCCGGGGAAAGTTTTCCGCCAAGGAAACTATACACCGGCATAAACATCAGAATAAGCCATGGGTGGAGAAGATAGAGGCTAAAGCTGATCTCGCCGAGAAACCGAGTTACGCGGTTCGAGATTAGAGCGAGGGGATGCACGGCCTGCGAGTACACCAGCAGCGTGAGCACTCCACCCAGCATGTAGAACTCGGCGCGCTTGTAGCTAAGAGCCCAAAGAAAGGCCCGAAAAGGGCCGGGGCTGACCATAAGAACCGCAATTACAAGAGCAGCGCCAAGGGCACACAGGGCGTTGCGTTTCCCGGCGCGCACCTCGATTTTCCGGTTGAACAAGTTCCATGCAATTATGCCCATGGCAAAGAACGGGCCGTAGGTGAAATACGTGTACTCTGGCGTATTTGGCGCGCTCTGGAAACTCCATGCCAGCCCCAAGCAAACCACCAGCGCGATAACCGCAGCCCGGGTATCGCGAATAAATGAAATCAGCAAGGGAAGAAGAGCGTAAAACAGAAACTCCACGCCGATCGACCAGCCGGCCCACACGATGCTAGTCTGCCAGGCCGGGATGAAATTGAAAACGAAAGTGAGATTAGCCACGACCTCAGCGGGATGAATTGGCTGATGTAGCTTATAGTGCGAGGTAGCAATCCAAACGACGAGCATGGCATAAAACAGCGGCGCAATTCGTGCAAACCGGCGTATCAGGTAGGCGCTCACCTCCGGCAGCCCGGTCATGCGCTGGGAATAGGTGTAGAAGAGCGAGAACGCGCTGATAATGAAGAACAGGGGAACGCCTAGGCCGAAATAAGATGAGATAAAGGATAGTGCCGGGGGTATGGCCATCTTATTGATGCCCACGATGTGAAAGATCACGATCATCGACGCCGCGAGTCCCCGCAGCGCATCTATTCCATGCAAACGAGGCAAAGATCCAGAGGAATCCGTGCCGCGCCCTATGAGGAATGACGGTAGCCATCTCCGGCTCGGCATGTAGGCAGTATACATCAGCGGTTGGCGAAGAGACCTTATTTTCAGCCGAAATCCTTGGTTGCTTGGAGCAGTGCGCGTCTGGTTGCCAACAGCCTTGCGCGGCCGTACTTCTGATCCGGTTCCAGATAGGCGCCTTCCGCCCACTCGTTCCAGGCATTGATGAAGACGATTGGTTCCTGGGTTGCTTTCCAGCGCAGCTCCTGCTTCACGAGTTCATATAACCACGATTGGTATTCCGAGGGACTGGAATTCAAGTAGATGTGGGCGTGAACGCCGCGCCTCGGCGTGTTATCGAAGGACGGCATCACGCCGCGGTACCAGGTGTAATCCGGCCAAGGCAACGCTAATTGATTGCGAGCGATTGCTGGGTAATGCTCGAGATATCCTCGGAAGTCCGCATGGATCCCAGAGACTGATTCGCGATCCATTATCAGCCGCTCGGTATGTGGGGGGAACTCGATCGCGGCATCGCAACCGTAAGGCCGCGGATCCCCAACGCCGAAACTTTGGACAGCGCAAATATGGAGTGAAGTGATACCTTCTGCTGCGCAGATCTCTCGCCACTTTTGGGTGATCGTCATGGGTTTGGGCAGCGCATTGATCCGATACACCAGAAGCATCGGCGCTCCGCCCACCCGGATATAGCGAGGGTGTCGCAGAACGGGAATAACGTCACGAATAAATTGCTCGCATGCATCATCGGAATAGTCTTGCTGGATCAGAATTTCGCTCGCCGCTCCGTCCCAAGTCCGGGTCCAGTTCTCATTTGCCCAGCAGATGCAGAAAGGGAAATCCGGCCTCCCGCTCCGCAGCATTTGATCGAGAGGGCGTTCCAGGAGCCTGCGGCCGTTGAACCAGTAATAGTAAAAGCAAAAACCATAGATGCCGTAGGTGGCAGCGAACTCGGCTTGCTGTTCCAGCACCTCGGGGACACGTAAGTCGTAGTAACCCAAATCAGCCGGGAGTTGCGGTTGATAATGACCTTCGAAATTGGGCTTGGCTCGTGCGACGTTGGTCCACTCCGTGAAGCCCTTGCCCCAGAATTCGTCGTTCTCCTTGATCGGATAAAACTGAGGCAGAAAAAAAGCGATGAGTTTAGCGGGCGAATCGACCGGTAGAAGGGCGTCGCTCTCCTCCGATACTTCTAGCTGACGTGCGGTTTGAACCGGTTCGGGTTTCCTTGAATCTGGGTCTGCACGCTGCGGCAGCGTGTCAGGCGGCGGTGAAGCTTGGCGGCCTTCGAGCGCCCCGTATTCAAGATAGTGAACCAAAGGATTTAGGCCGCTGGCAGAAACATCGGGGTAGCGTTCTAAGTAAAACGAGGTGTCGAACAAGGCATTGGGGTTGCGTCTCTCATCGGCGCCGAACGCCAGGTAGTGGGCCCATGGGTCCTTCGATTCAGAGACGTCCTGGTTCTGCTCCAGATAGAAACGCCTGTCGAAGAGCTGACTACGGGGCAGCCACAAGGACGCACCCGGAAAGCCCACGGACGAAATCAATCTGGCCAAGGGCTTACCGCTCCATTGAAACGCGGATGTTCGGAACAACAGGTTTCGAAGGTAAGCGGCGGCATCCATGGTGCGCCGCAAAGGAGCTGTGAGCCTCCAACTCGCAGAACCCCGCAAGGCTACGATCTGTGCTTGAAGATCAGCGACCTGCCTTTCGCGAGCCGGGATCCCAGCCGCCCGGCCCTCACTTGCAAGTGCCTTTGAGATTTGCTCGATCCCTGCGGCTTTCTTGGTTTCGTCTTTCGTGCCAGGTCTCTCTGTCAATGGTCCCGTTGAATCAATGCGCCGCAAAATTCCAGATCTGCGTTTGGAGCTAGGATACAAGAGAATTCTAAAACACTGTTGACCCAATTTGTCATGCCTGCCCTCCGGATCTGCCTTGGTAGCGCCCGCGATAGTTTGCGGCGTTGACGCCGAACTTTGTAATATTGTGAGAACTCCCGTACGGAAGGACAGTTTTCGTTTTATGTTGCGACCGTTTCTGTGGGAGCACGTATCCGTCCGTCGCTTATTCTATTTGTGGGCCGTGGTGGCGAGTGTTGGCTTGCTGCTGTTGCTCGTGCCGGAGCCCAGGCGCTATCCGTTGGTTCAGCCTGACGGATGGGAAGTCACCGGCGGCTTCGTGCATACCCCGGCGCCCCAGGCTGACTCGCTGAGCTCAGAGATCGCGGGCAATACGGCCACCACTTACTGGCGCAGTTGGAGTCCGGAGAACAATTCCCAGCCCGGCCGCCTGGTCACCAAACCGTTTGCGCTTCCAGAGTATATAAGCGTTCCCTACGTGGGCTACGCCGGGAATCCCGATATTGCAATCTACCTGGAGTGCATCGCGACCGGCAACCGGACATACGTCGCCACGGCCAACACTCACGACTCCTGGACCGAGGATATTGTGCGAATTCCGAGTTCCTGGTGTCCGTCGCAAGGCCGGCTGGTGGCTGAAAGTCACAGCACGGCCCAGTATGTCGGAACCGCCACGCCTTTCACGGCATCGTTCACTTCCTGGATTCGGGAGTCCCTGTTTACTATCGTCTTCATCCACGCGCTTATGTTCGGGTTGCTGGCGTTGACCGGCTTGGCGATCGCGTTGCCCCTGAAGCGTTGGATTAGGGGCGACGAGTATTTTCCGTTGCTGGTGATGGCCGGTTCTACTGCGGCGGGGTATGTGGCGTTCTTCGTTTTCGATGCTTCCGCGCTTTTCGGTCAGGTTTGGTCCTGGACGGTGCTGAGCGCCGGTATTGTGGTGCTGATGTCACGCCGCCGCCGGGGCGAATTGATCCAGATGTTCGACAACTTCAGCGAAGTTGGCTGGCCGGTGCTCTGTCTGTTCCTGATATCGCTCGCTTATGTGACTTTGCTGTACGCCGTGAACACGGGGGCCGGAAGCTTCCAGGCAACTTATCGGTATGCTCCGGCAGCATGGTCCACCGACAACCAGATCGCGCAGTGGATTGCCGAAGCGATGGTCAGTGGCCCCCACCGGTCTTTTCTGCAGGTATTCGGCCTGTCGGCCTGGAAGGTGTCGGACCGCCCGCCGGCTCTGGCGGGAATGTTCCTGCTTGCCCGGCCCGCGGTCGGCGTGCTGTTGCCGTTCGGCGAGAACCGGCATCTGGTGTATTATTTCTACCAAATCGGCGGCATCATCGTAATGAGCTGCTGGATCCTTCCATTTTGGGTACTGTGCCGCAAGATGGGGCTCAGCGTGAGGCGCTCCGTACTGGCGACCGCCCTCGTGGCCACGTCGGCCTTTGCCGTTTTCAATTCAACTTACATCTGGCCCAAGATGAACGCAGCCGCGCTCGGTTTGGGCGCCTATCTGCTCCTGGTCGCCGAGCCCTACGCGACGGGCCTGAAACCTTCGCTACAGCGAG
Source organism: Bryobacterales bacterium (assembly GCA_963772905.1). Classification (GTDB taxonomy): domain Bacteria; phylum Acidobacteriota; class Terriglobia; order Bryobacterales; family Bryobacteraceae; genus Palsa-89. The sequence goes on from CAVYZD010000006.1 coordinate 337,761, forward strand.
TATGCTTGGCCGGCGCATTGTCCGCGCTTGGAATGCTGTGCCACGGTGGCGTAATCTTTGGACTGTTCGCTGTGGCGTGCCTGCTATGTCTTCCCCGGCTTCGGGTAGGGTGGAAGCCGGCCTTGGCTGCGCTGGTTATCTTTGCCGGTTTACTGCTGCCCTGGGCCGTCTGGCAGCGTGAGGTAAACCCTCCTGGCAACGCGCTCACCAAGTATGCGCTGGCCGGGACCTTCGGCTTTGGCCACGAATCGGCCAGCGTGTTCCGAACCGTGAGGCGGGCCTATCGGAAACTCACCTTCGCGGCCTGGGTCGGGATGAAACGCGACGCCGTAGAAACGGTATTCGGCCGGTCTCTAGTCCGCTATGACCCGCACCTGGAAATCACCAGTAAGTGGAGGGCGAGTGATTTCTACTTTATCGGCCCATCCCTTGGTGTGCTCAATGCCGGTTGGCTGGTCGGCGTAGTCGTGTGGCTACGAAAGCGGTGGCGTCCGGATCAGTACTTGGAGGACATCCCGAAGGGTTGGGGGCCGTTCCTTTTCGTGGGCATCATGGGTGTCTTGTTGAACTTACTGATTACCTGGGACTTCCATGTGATTCATCACAACTCCTATCTTTCAATCCTGGCGCTGGTGGGTTCGCTGGCAATCCTAGTCAGCGGTGCACCGGGGCGATGGAAAACGGCGTTGGCTTTGACCCAGTCCGCGTATTTTGCGGTGGTCTGGGTCGCTAGCCCGCTGGCCACGGCCAATCGGATTAACCTGACCCTGGTGATCGGCTGGCTGGTAGTGACCAGTTCGGTGTGGTATCTAAGTAGCCTGGTTTCCGCGCAACGCGAGGCTGTCGAGGAGCCCGAGAACTCCGATCAATTGGCAGTGCGGCCCCGAACCCGACGCGCACAGCGGTGAATCGATCAGACCCCTTGCAGGAAAATAAATCTCTGCAAGGTGTCGTCAGTGGAATGATCGTACGCCACGATGCGCCATTCCGGAATGTTGCGCACAAACCAACCGATTGTCATCGATGTATCACCAAAAGTGACTTCCCCATCCACGGGTTGCCGCCGGTGTGGAGTAAAGGCGAAGCCGGACTGACGGTGCTGCCGCTCCATTTCTCGGTCGCCGGGCCGGTGGTCCGGATTGTTTGGCGATGAGTACCAGTTCCAATACTCAATCGGCCGGATCGTGATGCAGGCCATGCCACCGGGACGGAGATGTTTACGCAGGGCCTTCAAGACCGTCTTGGTTGTCCGTTCACTGGTATGCGTCAGAACGGAGTAGGCGAAGATGACGTCGAAATCCTCGGGAACCGGAAGCGCATCGGGCAGATTCTCCGACTGAAAAAGGTGGCGCGTCAGGCCCGCTTCACGGCAGAGTTCGAGCGCCTCGCCCCACGGATCGACGGCCCAGACGTCATCCGAGTAAAAATAACAAAGCCGGGTCAATCGTCCGTAACCGCAGCCAAAATCGAGAATGCGCCTTCCGGCAAGCGGGCGGCCCGTGAGATTCGAGTAGTTGCAGGATATGGATCGGATAAATGTGAGCGACTGCGCCAGGAGCGGAAGGCCGGAGACGCCGGTCCATACGCGTTGCACCTCGGGACTGGCCATCTTGGGTAGCAAAGCCGAAACACGGGGATACTCGGCCAGCGGCATGCTCCAGAGAACCGCACCGAAGTCTGTTATGCCGAGAGTTCTGAGTTTGCGGAGAGCTGTTGCGGTGTCCACGATCGCGGGGTCGGATTCCAGGCTGGCGAGGAAATCGTGAACGTAACTAAGCAGCATCTTCGTTCGCTGATGGCCTGTGATGTTTGCAGACCTAGACTTCAGTTTACAGGGCAACCGCACACCACGCTCTACCCGGAGCACGGCTCCTTGACCAAGGCCGGGATATGCGTAGTAAACTTGAAGCCTGATTCAAATTGGATTTATTTCCAAAGGAGATCAAAGACGGTTTGTTAACTGTGGCCGGGGTCTGCCCCTAACCTTAGCGTTAGATGGCTGGCTCGTCGTACGATCATCGCCGCCGCGCGATCGAATTCCGCAACTCCTATGGCAGGTAGAGTTGCGCGATTCCGGCCAAAAGCAAAAATTCCAGTGCTTCGACAGGGTATCGCCACAAACCAATGCAGAGAATGTCCGATAATATGACTCTCCCCATAGCTTATGCCCCATAACGAGAACATGGAAAAGTCGCGGATTGTCATCGTCGTTGGCATGCACCGCGGAGGCACAAGCGCTGTTGCGCGCACCTTGGCTTCGCTCGGCGTTGACCTGGGTGATAATCTGATTCCGCCTGGCGACGATAATCCAAGAGGTTTTTGGGAAGATCGGGACTGTTGGGCGATTAATGAAGAGCTGCTGCAGCACTTGGGCTCTGCATACGACCGGCTCGCGCCGGCTTGGCGCTTTGTTCAACCGGATCCCGCGGTCAGCGCACTAAAGATCAAGGCCGCGCAACTCCTGATAAGAAAAACGGCGCAGTATGGACCCGTCTTTGGCTTCAAAGATCCGCGCACATCCCGGCTACTGCCTTTTTGGCGCCAGGTGATCCAATCTTGCGATCTGAACCCGAGCTACGTGATTGCGCTGCGAAATCCACTCAGCGTTGCACTGTCCCTGCAGAAGAGGAATCAAATTTCCGCGGAGAAGAGTTATTTCCTCTGGCTGCAGCACATGCTGCCCGCAGTTTTGGATACTGTTGGTTCCCCCCGGGTCATCGTCGACTACGATCTCCTTATCAACCAGCCGGCCGAGCAGCTGCGAAGAATCGCAGACGCACTTGGTTTAAATATCGAGAAGCGCCCTACGGCAGATGCTTCCGGGCACGATGACTACCTGGATCCTGAACTGCGACATACGCAGTTTGCGATTTCCAACGTTCGTTTGGACTGCCGCGTTCCGGACGACGTCGCCCAAGCATACGAGATACTGGCTCGGACAGCCAAAGACGAGATCGGCTTGGACGAAACGGATGTTCTGGTACATCTTGCCGCCATGGATAGCCGACTGAGGGCTTATTCCGCTGTATTCCGGCATGTGAATGATCTGGAGAACGATAAAATCGTCCTTTACACGACGCTGGGGGAACGCGATGCCCGGGTGTTGGCGCTCGGTCAGGCCGCTTTAGAGGCCGAACTGCAGAGCTCGCATCTCAAACGCGAGATATCTGATGAAGCTGCCAAAATCGACGCGCTGAACCACGGCGCACTGGAAAGTCGCGCCCAGATTGCCTCGCTGAGCCGGACCTTATCTGAACAAGCTGACCAGATCGCGTCTCTCAACCAAACCCTGGCCGAGCGCGAAGCGACTCAGGTCAACTTAAGACAGTCTTTGGCCGACCGGGAGACCCAGATAGAGGGGCTGAGCCAAACCATTGCCAAACAGGAAACCTACGTCCGCGCTGTAGATGAAAAGATAGCGGGTCAGGCAGGAACGATTGCGGGTTATGGGCAGGAGATTGTTGCGCTGCAGACCGTGAACGCCGAGTTGAAGGCCTCGATGAGCTGGCGCATAACGGCGCCGCTAAGATACCTGTTCGGGCTGCTCCTCAAGGTGTCGAGGAATGGGCGCGGGCCTTCGCAAGCCGCCGCCGTGATCCAGCCTGGAGACTCGCCGGAATCCCAAAACGCTCCTCTGCTTGCGGAAAGACCCTCGCCCCCCCCGGATTGGACTCAGGATTACGTCCAGGATACGCCGCCGGCGGCCGAGCTGTCTTCAGATGTTCGAGTAATCGCATTTTACTTGCCTCAATTTCATCCAATTCCAGAAAATGATCAAGCGTGGGGCAAAGGATTTACGGAATGGATCAACGTCTCGCGAGCGCGGCCGCAATTTCACGGGCATTATCAGCCCCACTTGCCCGCTGAATTAGGGTTCTACGATCTTCGGGTCAGGGACGTGCAAACGCAGCAGGTGGCCTTAGCGCGCCGCTATGGAATTGGCGCGTTTTGTTTCTACTTCTATTGGTTTGGCGGGAAGGTGCTTCTGGATTTGCCCTTGCGGCAATACCTCGACAACCCGGATCTCGATCTTCCCTTTTGTCTGTGCTGGGCCAACGAGAACTGGACACGCCGGTGGGACGGCGTCGATGACCAGGTCATCATCGCCCAGCAGCACAGCGCGGACGATGACATCGCTTTCATTGAACATGTCGCCCGGTATATGCGCGATCCGCGCTATTTGTCCGTAAATAATCGCCCTGTTCTATTGGTTTACCAGCCATCTCTGCTGCCCAACGCCCTGGAGACGGTCGGCCGTTGGCGTCGATGGGCGGCCGAGAACGGACTTGGCGATCTGTACTTGATCTGTACCCAGTCGCTCGATGCAAGGGATCCTGCGGATTATGGGTTTGATGCCGCGACTGAATTTCCCCCTAATCTTACCGGACCTCCCATCGTGACGGATACAGTCCAGCCTTACGATCCCGCCTTCCCGGGTGTTGTGTATGATATGAGCGCGCTGGTGGAACGGAGCCGGAGTTATTCCGCCCCGAGCTATAAGCTCTTGCGCGGCGTTTGCCCGTCCTGGGATAACACTCCCCGGCGCGGTGCATCGGGAGCGGTTTTCCTTAACTCCAGCCCGGAAGGTTATCGTGAGTGGCTTGAGAACGCCATTAAGGATACCCAGCAGCGGCTTAGAAAAGATGAGCGGCTGGTGTTCGTCAACGCATGGAATGAGTGGGCCGAAGGCGCTCATCTGGAGCCCGATCGCCGCTACGGTTACGCGTGGTTGCAGGCCACGCGACAAGCATTGGTAAACGCGGGTGCCCAGCAATCGGCGTCGCCGGCGCGTGTTGTCGTCGTTACTCATGACGCCTACCAGCACGGTGCTCAACTGATTGCGTTGAATCTTGCGCGCGAGCTTGTGGAGACGCTGGCCTGCAAGATCGAGGTCGTTTGTCTCGGAGATGGACCATTGAAGGCGGAATTCGCTAGATATGGGAAGGTGCACGACCTGGCCGGCGTGGATACCAATGGCCCACGCGCCCGGGAAGTTGCTGCCGATCTGTTTGAACGGGGCTTTAACTGCGCCCTGGTCAACACCACGGTCGGCGGCCACTTCTTGGTCACGCTGAAGCAGGCCGGTCTGCGTTGTGTGGCGCTGGTGCATGAGCTCCGAGAACTCATTTTGTCGCATAAAGTAGAGACTCACGCTCGCGCACTGGCGGAACATGCTGACTCGGTGGTTTTCCCCACGCCCGAAATACGGGATGCGTTCCTTGAGTTCGGTGATCTCAAGCCGGAGCGAGTGGTCATCCGCCCGCAAGGAGTGCTGAAGCGCAATTGTTACCGTGGCTCGGACCCTTTTTGGATGCGTCAAGCCCTGCGTCAGCAGCTCGGACTGCCCGAAGATGCCTCGATCGTTATCGGAGTCGGGTATGGTGATCGCCGCAAGGGCATCGATCACTTCGTTGAAATCGCCACTCGGCTGCGCGATCGTGCTCCTCTGATCCATCTCGTTTGGGTCGGCCGCTTGGAAGTTTCTTGTGAGGCGGAGATCCGCGAGCTTGCCATAAACGATCCCGGTTTGTTTCGTCAAATTCACTTTGTGGGACACCAGGAAGATCCCGCGTTTTACTATGCCGGGGCGGACCTGCTGGCGTTAACTTCGCGCGAAGACCCTTTTCCGAATGTAGTGCTGGAGGCCATGGGCTCGGGCCTCCCCGTGGTGGCCTTTGCGGGCTCGGGTGGGGCCAATAGGCTGATCGATGAAGGCGGTGGTTCGAACGTTGCGATGGGCGATTGTGAGGCTTTCGCTGACGCGATCTTGAAGATCATTCAAGACAGGCCGCAATACGAAGCGATGGCCCAACGTGGCCGCGATCTGATCGCCGAACGGTTCTCATGGCGTCAGTACGCATTCGACCTGCTTGGGCTGGCCGGACTGTCGCTGCGGAAGGTGTCGGTGGTGGTGCCCAACTACAATTACGAGCGCTATCTGACGGCTCGACTCTCCACAATCCTGAGCCAGACTTATCCGATTTACGAATTGATCTTCCTGGACGATGCCTCGAAGGATAACAGCCTCGCTCTAGCGGAACGGATATTGGCGCAAAGCAGCGTCGACTATCGGATCATCGCCAATGAATCCAATTCCGGCTCGGTATTTCGACAGTGGAAATTGGGAGCCGAACAGGCTCGTGGGGATATCGTGTGGATTGCCGAAGCCGATGATTTGAGCGAGCCGGAGTTTCTAGCCACAGTACTTAGGGGATTCGATCATCCCGACGTCGTGCTTAGCTATTGCGAAAGTAAACAGATCGATCAAGACGACCGCGTGCTCGGCGTTAGTTACCAGGATTATGTGAAGGATCTTAGCGCCGAACGTTGGCAAAAGGGATACGTGAATGAGGGGGAGCAAGAAATTCGCAATTACCTTGCGGTGAAGAATACGATTCCAAACGCAAGCGCAGTTCTCAGCCGGCGCGACGCTCTTGTCCGGGCGCTCAAGGAGCAAGTGGATATCTGCAGTTACAAGGTGGCCGGTGATTGGAAAGTCTATGTGCACCTGTTGGCGCGAGGACGCTTGGCATTCGTCGCCCAATCCTTGAACCTCCACCGCCGCCATCAAATGGGCGTCACCATGAACGGGTTCAATGAGTCTCAATATCGCGAAATTCAGGCCCTCCAGAATTTTGTCGCGAGCCGATACGAGATCTCCGAGGATGTCGCACTCTTGGCGCAGAACTACCTGAGCGCTGTCCGCCAGCATTTTGGACTCGATCTGGATGTCAAACTGGAGCCTCGTTCAGCGATCGCCTAAGCACCAAGCCTCCGCCGGTTGCTACAGCGCTGAAATCTGCGGGTTCAGGCTAAGTCTTGTTCCGAGCGCGCGCTACGCGCGACGTCGTGGAGAGCTAGCAACGGCAGTTGGCATGGCGGATCTTCGGACTTCTGGTAATGATCGCCGCCACGGTCCCGAATGTGGTTACTCCAGCATCGCCGACCAGGAGAAATATCGCTATGTACCGCAACAGCCGGACCACGCTGACGCAGTCTCATCCCATCACGGAACCATACCTTTTCGTGGGTCGGCTATGAACCGTATTCAGAATCGCAGTCGGCGCGCAGAGCGATTGAAACCGAGAAATGGTAAACCTCCGAACCGGAACAGTAGACTTAGTCTTGATGAAGAAAATCGGATTCCTCTGATTCGGCCATTGGACACCTTCACGCTTCCGTGTTCATCACTTCGCGCGGCAACTGGCATCACCGTTCCCACTTCTCGCGGCAGTCGGTGCTAGGACGCAAAGGATTGAAATTGGCACCGCGGTGATCGATATGCGATATGAAAACCCTCATTACATGGCGGAGGACGCGGGTGCAGCGGATCTGATCACTGGCGGGCGGCTGCAATTGGGAATCAGCCGCGGCTCTCCCGAACAGGTGATCGAGGGTTCGCCCTATTTTGGGTGATAACTTACTTGTCTCACATGGGTCTGGTACCGGCGACAGCGGAACCCAGCACAGAAGCCGTAGCTAAGCCGGGAGCGGACCCCTGGCCACCTTGGGCCAACATCGAAGGGCACATCACAACGCTTCCTGGAAAAGAGTAAACCTTCAACCAGGAAACATCAAGGCTATTGAGGTGTGATTCAGCGGGTTGGTCATGATATCCTACGCTTTCAGTTTGAGACCATCCGCTTTGCGACCGCGTTCTCTCTACACTCATTCACACTGAGACCAATACATGAAGCTCACTTGGACCAAGACCGACGAGGCACCCGCACTCGCGTCGTACGCGCTGCTGCCCATCCTACGAGCGTACTTCAAGGGGACAGGGGTGGAGATCGAAACAGCGGACATCTCGCTCGCTGGACGTATTCTCGCCAACTTCCCTGAGTGTCTTCGGAACGACCAGAAGATTCCCGACGAGTTGACCCGCCTGGGGAAGCTGGCGCAGACCCCGGAGGCCAACATCATTAAGCTCCCCAACATCAGCGCCTCGATTCCGCAACTCCGGGAAGCGATTGCCGAACTCCGCGGAAAGGGCTACAACATACCCGACTATCCCGAGCAGCCGTCGAATGAGGAGGAGCGCGCGCTGCAGGCCCGCTTTGCCGTGGTCCTGGGCTCGGCGGTGAACCCCGTATTGCGCGAAGGCAATTCGGATCGTCGTGCGTCGAAGTCGGTGAAAGCGTTCGCCCAAAAGCATCCACACAGGATGATGAAAAACTGGCCCCGGCAGGGTTCGATGCCCGGGTCCGTTACGCGTGTCGCTCACATGAATGACAAGGACTTTTACGGCAGCGAGAAATCCACGACCGTGCCTGCCGCAACCAACGTGCGGATCGAATTCGTGGACTCATCCGGCGCCGTGAAGGTGCTGAAGCAAAGCATCCCGCTGCTCCAGGGCGAAGTCATCGACTGCGCAGTGATGAACGTGGCGGCGCTACGGAGATTCTATGCGGACCAGATGGCCGCCGCCAAAGCTGACAACGCGTTGTTGTCGCTGCATCTGAAGTGCACCATGATGAAGATCTCCGATCCGATCATGTTCGGGCACTGTGTGGCGGTGTATTTCGCCGCGGCCCTGGAGAAACACGCCGGTGCGATCCAAAAAATCGGCGCCGACGTCAACAACGGACTGTCCGATATCCTGGGCAAACTCGATCAGCTTCCGGCCGGGGAGAAGGCCGAGATCGAGGCCGATATCGCAGCTTGTTACGATCAGGGCCCCGGTTTGGCGATGGTCGATTCGCGGTTGGGTAAGACCAACTTGAACGTTCCCAGCGACGTGATCATCGACGCCTCGATGCCGGTGGTGATCCGGGACGGCGGCAAGATGTGGAACAAAGAGGACGGGCTCGAAGACACTGTCGCCATGATCCCGGATCGCTGCTACGCCACCATCTATCAGGCTGTGATCGAGGACTGCAAGAAGCACGGACAGTTCGATCCGGCCACCATGGGGAGCGTGTCCAACGTAGGCCTCATGGCGCAGAAGGCCGAAGAGTACGGCTCGCACGACAAGACGTTTGTCGCGCCGGGCAACGGCACGATTCGTATCGTGGATGCGGGCAGCAAAACGCTGCTGGAACAGAGCGTCGAGCGCGGCGATATCTTCCGCGCCTGCCAGACCAAAGACAAGGCCATCCGCGATTGGGTGAAGTTGGCTGTGTCGCGCGCGCGGGCCACCGGCGCACCGGCGGTGTTTTGGCTCGACTCCGATCGCGGCCACGATGCGCAGATCATTCAGAAGGTGAAAGCCTACTTACCCGAACACGATCTCTCGGGACTGGAAATCAAGATCATGAAGCCGGTGGACGCGATGAAATTCTCGCTCGAGCGCATTCGCCGCGGCGAGGACACCATCTCCGTCACCGGCAATGTGCTGCGTGACTATCTGACCGACCTGTTCCCGATCTTCGAATTGGGGACCAGCGCCCGTATGCTCTCCATCGTGCCGCTGCTCCAAGGCGGCGCAATGTTAGAAACCGGGGCGGGCGGTTCGGCGCCCAAGCACGTGCAGCAGTTCGTGAAAGAAGGGCATCTGCGCTGGGACTCGCTCGGTGAATACTGTGCGCTGGTACCCTCGCTGGAGCTGATTGCGGCGAAGACCGGCAACTCGCGGGCTGCGCTGCTTTCAAAAATGCTCGACGACGCCATCGGCCGCTACCTCGAAGACGCCCGCGAGCCTTCGCGCAAGGTGAACGAGATCGACAACCGCGGGTCGACGTTCTATCTCGCGTTGGCGTGGGCAAAAGCACTCGCGGCCCAGGACGAGGACGGGGAGTTGAAGCAACGCTTCACTCCGGTGGCCGCCGCGCTAGAGGCCAACGCGGGCAAGATTACTCAGGAATTGTTGGTGGCGCAGGGCAAGCCGGTGGACATTGGGGGATATTATTTCCCGGACGACGCTAAGTGCGCCGCAGCGATGCGCCCCAGCGTTACGCTGAACGCCATCATAGACGGAATGTAGTGTCTTTGCGCGTCCGCGCGGGCGCGCGAGACTAATGGTCGAAGCCGCACGTTGGCGGAATATCGCGACCGGTCCCTGGCCAGTTGGTGGCCGCCTTATACTGGGGCATCCAACCGAGCACTTACCTGTACGTCGCCATAATTCCATTCGCGCGGCTCAAGCAACTTTCGCCCAGGAATAACGATGCTGGAGACCTCCCAGACGAGGATGCGACGCCAGTTGCTCACCGGGATTCTTGATCGATGGTGGTCTCCCTCGCGGCGTGACTTTGTCTAATCCATCGTGAGTGCGATCGGCGTGATAATAGCTGAGATAATCCCGTGCTAGGCGCCTGAGATGGGCCTCGTTCTTCGGACCCACCTTTCGGCAACCCCGCTCTGTCACGGGCTGCGGTAGCTGGTGCGGATGCCAGAAACGCCGGCTGAGTCTAGAAACTGATGCACCTCGGCGCTGAACTTCGCGTCCCGATCGAAGACCAGGTAGTGGCCGTCCGCACCTTCAGAGAATGCCTCGCGAAGCTGTTGCACCACCCATTCAGCGGTTGGGTGCTCGGTGACACTTAAATGGATGATCTCTCGGCGATCGTGCCGAATCAGGAACAGGCAGTACAGAATCCGGAAGTTTGCTGTGATTACGGTGAAGAAATCCATCCCGACGATCAGCTCCCGGTGATTTTTCAAAAACGTTCGCCAGTTGAGCAGCCCCATCGCGGCGGTGCAACCGCCGAAGGTATCGCGAGACGGTTCGCTCGGAAATCACGAATCCCAGCTTCAACAGCTCGCCGTGGATGCGGGGAGCTCCCCATGTCAGGTTCTCACTCGCCATGGTGTGGAGGGCAGTCCGAACCTCGGGCCCGGTGACGGGTCTGCCAACCGGTTTGCTTCAGGAGCGAAAGCGCCAGTAAAGACGAAAGCCTTTCCGGTGCCATCGAACGACGGTGTCCGGCTTCACGATCAGAAGCGGATTCGAACACTTCGGCCACACTCGGCGCAGCAGAACCCAGAACAATCGATCGGAACCGCGCAGGTGCGGTCGTTTCGTCCGCCGCTTCAAGACCACCAACTGTTGCCGCAGGGCGACTATTTCAAGTCCCAGGTCATGACGAGACCGAATAAACTCGCCAGCCATATGAACACACCGCAGATCAACCCAAGTATGAATCCGTTCTTATAACAAGACTGCAGGGTACGCCGCTCAGATCTCTCCGCCCGTGTTTTGGCGACCTACAGGTCTATCGGGGACCCGGCCCGAGAGTGAGAACAGCTACAATCGATCAAACGTTGCCCTGGAAGTTTTCTCGGACCCGGTCGCCGGGGAATCGTCTGACTTTGGGATGTCATGACCAGTAAGGAGGGACGGGTGATGTCAGTATCGCCGATTCAGAAAGTTCTTCCTAAGTGGTGGGTCAATAAAGCGCCTTCGATGCGAAAACGCTCTGCTGTCGGGAATAAAGGGAAATAGTTGATGGAGCGTGCTGAAAATACCAGCGAACCCGACAGCCCAACCAACCACGACCGTGCGCTCGACGGCGAGACGCGCGCCTTCATGGCGGCCGCGTCGGCCTGGAAACCGCGCTGACAGATCGAATAAGCTGAGTGGCATGGCACGAGAACCAGAAGCGAAGAAAGGAAATCATTGCGATTGCCTGGACTAGATAGCTTTAAGCTGCCAGTGGCAGCCGTTGTCGTCATTACGTTGCTCCAAAATGGTGCGGCCGCACAGGAGTCGGCTGACGCGGCAATGGTCGCCACAATCCGGGCCGAAGAACTGAACCACTCCGCGGCGTCGGATCTCTTTTACACGCTGACGGACGTGCTCGGGCCAAGGCTTTCAGTATCTCCCGCCTACGACAAGGCGGCCCGCTGGGCCATGGACCGTTTCCGGCAATGGGGACTGGCGAACCCGCAACTCGAGCCGTTCAAGTTCGGTCGCGGCTGGACGCTGGAGAAGCTCACGGTCGAGATGACCGAGCCACGCTACATGCCACTCGTGGGATACGCCGAGGACTGGTCGCCGCCGACCTCGGGAGTCCTGACCGGGACGCCCATCTACGTCGGCGACAGCACCATCGAGGAGATCGATGCGCTCGGTAGCCGCCTTCGCAATGCCATCGTCCTGACGGCGCGGCCCCAGACGGAATTCCTTCGCAAGGACCGGCCGGAGCCGTCCGAGGGCTCGGGACCTGTCCAGACGGGGAACCCTCCTTTTCCGGGCCCATCCAGCCGAACGCCGTAGCGCGAGATACTCTCACGTCTTCAGAAGTACGGGGCGGGCGTGGCGCTTGCCCCGTCGGCGACACAGCACGGGACTGTGCGCGTGCAGGGCAACCGACGCGCGACACCATACTGAAGTGCGATGTTGCAATTAAAGTTCTGCCTGAGGCGGCGTCCTCTCGGGCGCACGCTTCAGGAGTTCTGCTTCCATGCGATCGACGTTTTTGTAGATGCTCAGAAATTCCCCGTGTTCGGTCCCCAAGCGCCTCGTTGTTATACGAGATCGCCGCCTTCTTCCGCGGTCGCGCCATTCGCTATCCTCGAGCCTTTTGCTTCTTATCATGCCGCCGATTCAGGAATCCGTCGATGAACGGCGTCGAACCAGGAAGCTGTGAAGTGAGCTGACCCTGATCCAGGCCCGCGCTTTCAACGAAATCCTCATGATGCGGGTATGGCTCCCCGGTTGGCGGCCCAACCGCCACGGTCCGCGAAGCGTACGGATCTGTATCCTCATTGAAAGCTTCACTGGCGCTGTTCTTCGCGTTTCGAGCGGCCCGGTACACTTCGAGAAAACTGAACACGATCGTCCAGATCCCGAACAAGCAACCAATCAACAGCAGTAGGCTTTGCCACCAAGCGAGACTAGCTATCAAACTGTAAGCGATTACGACCGTGACGGTGACGGCCGCAGCTAGCCTGATCTCACTCACGCTAACGCGGCTTGTGCACCTGCATTCGGACCCTCTTGCACTTCGGGCACCGCCATTTTCGCTTCTTGTGGTAGATGTGCCCTTTGAGTTCCTTCATGGCGACTTTGCAGCTCTTGCATGTCACGATGCTCTGTTCGTTTCGATGATCGCACTACCCAAAGTCGGACGGGAGGCAGATTCTTACACGAACGGAGTTAACCCTCGGCGATTCGTAAGGACGCCGCCTGAAGTTCGTAGTTCACCTGTTCTTGCGCGAGTTCCTTGGTCGGGAAATTATCCACGCTTTCAATCGGGACCGGATCATCCTCGAATGTCAGTTTGAACGCCCATGTGCCATCTTCGTGGTTGGTGTACTCCACGTCGCCGGAGACAGTCCCGTTGGTAATATTCATGGTGTCGATATTATCAACCAACAGGACTGAAAGCTTCTGTCCGAGAAGGAGTTGGGGGAACAACACACGCTTTCGGATCGAGCGTTTCCCCTACGTCCACCGCATCCCACATGGTTGACCGACCTCAGATCATTTTCGGCTAAAGTTTTTTCCAGTCTGCCGATGAGTTTCCAAAAGCGAGGGCCGCTATGCCAAACGACGAACTTTTCCTCTGTTCGCAGTTGATGAAGGTTTCGGCGAGTCGGACAGTGACCGTCGGCAACCTGGAGGACATTTGTGCGACTAGCTGCACGGTCGCAATAGAGGTGTCGCCGCCAGTTGGCACTCAGGTTACGATCCGATGCATCGAGTGTCCACTAGGCAAGAGGTCTTGCACCGATTGTCGCTGGCGCGCGGTGCAAACGCATAGAATGATCTTTTAGCCAGGTTGTATTCCTAGCCATTATATCGCCCTGGCTTCAAACTGGCACACCTCGTCATCTTTAACGGCGTAGCGCACCTCGATCGGACGGCAGCACACTTCGCAGTCTTCAATGTAAGTTTGACGCCTGACTGAAGTGTCCAGCACCATCGATATCCGTTCCGAGCAGTAGGGACACGTGAAGCGGATTAGGCACTGCGTTCGTGCCCAGTTTTGATATTCTGAGGAATCTCAAGGACGCAGCGGATACCCGGGAGCAGAACATGGCCGTACTTCGGACGATTCTTGCATTGGCGGCACTGAATGTTGCTTTTCCAGCTTGGGCTCAGCAATTCTGTGAGCGCCTCGCATCCTTGCCACTACAGGGCGTCACGATTACCTCCGCTGCATCCGTCCCCGCCGGTTCCTTCACACTGCCCGGGAACGCGCCCGGGGCGGTGACCGTTCAAATACCCGCATTTTGCCGTGTGATGGCGACAGTGAACAAGGAAGTCCGCATGGAGTTGTGGATGCCGCAGCAGTGGAATCACAAGCTACTGGGTGTGGGAAACGGCGGCATGGCCGGTTCGATCAGCTACATGCCGATGGTTAAACCCCTGCAGCAAGGTTATGCGACCAGCAGTACGGATACTGGGCATCAGGGTAGCGGGACCGACGGCGAATGGGCTGTGGGCAACTACGAACGCATCGTGAATTTTGCCGATCGCGGCACCCATCTCATGGCGCAAGCCGACAAAGTGATTCTCAAGGCGTTCTACGGGGCGCAGCCAGCTCACTCCTATTTCAGTGGATGTTCCCAGGGCGGTCACGAAGCGATGATCGAAGCACAGCGATATCCGGCCGATTTTGACGGCATCATCGCGGGAGACCCGGCAAACAACTGGACCCACCACTATATCGGCGGCCATCTCTGGGTGGCCCTGGCGATTGATGGCGATGGTTACATCCCGGCGAACAAGGTGCATATCCTGGCAGACGCCGTGAACAACCAATGTGACGCGCTGGATGGGGTCAAGGACGGAGTGTTAAATGATCCACGCCGCTGCAATTTCAACCTCGAAACACTGCTCTGCAAGGGTTCAGATACTTCAGAGTGCTTCACAAGCGATCAGGTGGCAGCGGTGAGGAAGATCTGGGCCGGTCTCAGGACCACCGAAGGTGAAGTGATCTATCCGGGATTGGTGCCCGGCGGCGAAGCCGGTCCGGGAGGCTGGGCCGGCGATGTCACCGGCGACGGGCCAGGCAATGGACGACACGCGCGTCTTGGCATTCCATTTTTCAAGTTCATGGTTTTCGACGACCCGAATTGGGATTACAAGACGTTCAAGTTCAACTCCGCCGACGGCTTCGACAGTGACATCGACTACACGGACTCAAAACTTGGGGCCTTGTTCAATGCGGTGAATCCCGATCTCAGCGGGTTCAAAGCCAGAGGCGGAAAGCTGATCCACTATCACGGCTGGAGCGACCCGGACATTACGCCGCTCAACAGCATTAACTATTACGAGAGCGTTATGAAGGCGCAGGGTGGCGATGTACACGGATTACACAACACGGTGGAGTTCTACCGGCTCTTCATGGTGCCTGGGATGCAGCACTGTCAGGGCGGACCGGGAGCAACAGCTTTCGACATGATCGGACCATTGGACAAGTGGGCGGACCAGGGCGTCGCGCCGGACAAGGTGATCGCCTCGCATGTAACGAACGGCGTTGTCACTCGGACGCGACCGCTGTGCCCATACCCACTAGAAGCGCAATGGAACGGCACGGGGAGTACCGACGACGCGGCCAACTTTGTTTGCGGGTTGCCGCGTCACTAACCATTGAGCCTAGAAGAATCGTTTGGAGCGGCGGCTGACACTTCCTTCCAAGGCAACGTCAACGTGCATTATCGGAAGCTTCTTTGACGCCGACATCCCAGGACTGATTTCCCAGAACGCCGTTTCTCGCGCGGTGTGTCAAAATTGTTGGCTAACCTCTCATCATGAGCCCAATGATAGATAAGTTCGATGAAGGCTTGCGTTCACTAAACATTGGGAGCCGTTATCCTGAGGCTGAGTCGGCCGCGTTTGGGCACTTGTTCGCGACCGTAGAGCCGGTCGCTCAGGAGATTCGCGAGCAACTCGTCTCTGAGGTAGGAACATCGAAAGGCATTCCAGAGATTTTCAGCGGCGTCAATGACGATAGCTCGTTCAACGCAGTCGCAGCACCTTTGGTTGGAGGCCAATGCATAATCGCCGTCAACTACGGCACATTGATTCTCATTCAAGACCTTGTTCATCGTCTTTTTTGTCTGCCTGAATTTTTCCCGTGGGTCGGCGATCCCTCGAAGGAGGAGCGCACCAGACAATTTCACCCGACGAGCAGTGACGCGCAGAGCTATATGCGCACGTTTATCTCTGATCCGCGTTCGGCAATACCTAGAGACCTACGCCGGCGACAGGCCGCCGTCTTCTTGATCCCTCTTGCGGTGATGTTTCTTGTTGCACACGAATTTCGACACATCATCGGCGGGCATCTTGATTGGTTAAAGGCTTGGTCGGGCCAGATGAGCATCTCCGAGGTCCTGGGAATACGAAGTGATCCGAAAAACGGCTTGCTTCTTCAGGCGCTGGAAATGGATGCGGACGGATTCGCGATGTACTATACGCTTATGCGAGCGCTGGAAATTGCCGAGCGCCCGCAAGAGAAATGTCCGCCTTACTACCAGGGCATTATTACGACGCCTTTGCAAGCACTTCATGCAGTATTGGCGTGCGCACTCGTCATGATCGGAACTTTCCTTCGGCCGCCCGGATCTCCCGAGGAGTGGCGGTCTTACTCCCATCCTCCCTCCGGTATTCGTCACGGCATCATTATGTGGGGTGCGGACAGGGCCCTTCGACAACTGGGGCGAGAAGACCTTAGCTCTGCGACCATCATGAACCGAGAATGGGTGTCTCAGTTCGCGAACTTTACGCTTAGACATCTTGCACATCGCCTTGGAAACAGCGATCGGCAAAATGAGTTGCGTTGGGAATTTGGCTCGCGTGGCCAACAACATCTGCTGGAAGTCATAAGCGCTTGGGGAAGTATCCAGGCTGCAGTCAAAGCCTTCGCGTATCCTCGGATTTGAAGGATCTGGCGCGAGCCAGAAGTCCGCTTGGTCGCCACCGAGTCAGAGAAGCTCCTCCGAAGGAGGTCGGCGAAAGAGACCTCGTCGCGCTCGCGCGGCCTCGACAGCGTCTTTGGGCGGTTCGTGTTAGGCTGACAGGAACCAGCGCTATCTCGGTCCATGTAAGCGCGCCATTATGGCCCTGTACGAAGAGAAACTCAAGGCGATTGCTGATCAACTGAAGAACGGTGTCAATCCACAGCGGGAGTCTCTTCGAGCCTTCCTTTCTTGGTTCGATGCCGAGCGGATACAGGGTGGTCAACGACATTCGGCGCAGTTTAGACAAATACAACCTTGCGACCTCTCCCGACTTCGAATCAGTATGGTTCGACGGCAGCATTAGCTTCGTCAAGGCTCCCGGCGGCGGATCTGAAGAAGCACTTGATCCCACGGTCCGTCTGTCCCAGCTGGATGCCGCCAATCGAAAGCCTCTCGCGGTTGCTCCCGACACGACCCTCAAGCGGGCGGTTACGCAGAGCTGACCAAGGGCTACTCGCAGCTCCCTGTGATGACTGGTTCAAGAGACGTCAAGGGTCTTATCAGCTGGCGATCGATTGGGAGCCGTATGGCACTCAATCGACCTTGCAAAACCGTAAAAGATTGCATGGATGACGTGACAGTATTACCCTCGGACGAACCACTCTTGTCAGCCATCAGTGTTATTGCCGCACGAGAGTGCGTTTTGGTACACGCGTCGGACAAGATCATATGCGGGATCGTGACGGCGGCGGACATCAGCGTCCAGTTTCGCCTTTTGGCTGAACCATTCCTCTTGGTGGGTGAGATTGAGAGGGGCGTGCGGCATATTCTACACGGAAAGTTCTCGGCCAAAGATCTCGATCAGGCTAAGGTGCCCGGCGACGAACGTCAAATCACAAGCCTCTCGGATCTCACCTTCGGTGAGTACGTCAGGCTGGTGGAGAACGAGGATCGTTGGGAATACCTTGGCCTGGACGTGGACAGAGCGGAGTTCTGCAAAAGTTTGGAGCGGATTCGCGAGCTACGAAATGATGTCATGCACTTCGATCCTAGTGGGCTTGAGCCCACGGACATGGATTTCCTGAACGAATTTGCGGGGTTCCTGAGGCGGCTCCGCTCAATGGGAGCCGTTTAACCTATAAATTAAGAGCCGCCGTCTGCGCCATCGTTTCAAGCGGAACTCCAATTTGACGGGCCGAGGGAGGGAATTGTCCAGAAGTCCGGTTGGGGGAAACTTGGACATCGGAGGTTCTGGATTTGATTAGTCTCGTGAAAACGCCGTTGCAGCAAGCAGTCCGATAAGGAGCATTATCGGTTGCCTATCTGTTGCCATTACCGCTCTACCGATTGCCATTGGCGTCCGATAGAATACCGAGAATGCCGACGATATCTGATGACGATGCCGAGTTGGTCGTGAGGCGCGCTGGAGCACTACCACGCTTATTTGATAGCTGCTAAGCGCGAGGACCGTGCTTACCAGGACCTCACCGAACGGCTGAAGCGCAAGCCGCAGGAGCCTGCAAGCATTCAGGCGACGGAGAAGCGCAAGAAAGCTTGACCCGATCTCCCCGTACTCTCCAGGTTCGCTCATCACCCACCAAGGCAACTTTGAAGACAGCTTGGGAATCGGGTTTAGGACCGCGCCAATAGGGATCTGCGAAAAACGTCACAGCGTTTCGGACAGCTTCAAAGACTGAGCGGCCATCGGTTACGCAATACCACTTGTGGCCTTGGTGATCGAAGCTAACAATAGAGACACGGCCAGCCATTTGGAGAGGGTAGCAATGGCAGAGTTGCTTTGCTTGGCGGAGTTCTACTTGGCGGAGTGCTAAAGGACCTAGAGTCTTGCGACGTTCGGGGGAACTGGGAGTGCCGGTCAGAAGGCAGGCCCCAATGGGTTATTCCCAGTTTCGCCGGTGTGCCGAATGGAGCGCGTATCCGCGAGAGGGCCGCTACGCGGCCACCCACCCAGACGGACTCATATCCAGCGGACCGGAGTGCATCGGCTGGAAAGAAGTCGTGCTCGGCTTTGAGTTCCTGCAGGCAGGCGACATCGGGCTTCTCGCGTTCGAGCCAATGCAACAGCTTTTGAAGCCGCTTATTGACGTTGTTGATGTTGGACGTCGCAATCTTCATGGGGCGCCGAACGTTATAGCGTGGAGCCGCCGGTCTGCACGTGGGCTCCGCGATCCAGCTTTTCCTGGTCCTCAACGCAATATGCCGCCCAAGGAACCGCTTCGAGGCGCGCTTCGGGAATCGGCTTTCCGCACCTGACGCATTTGCCGTACGTCCCGTTTTCGATGCGCTGCAAGGCGTCCCGCACTTGAATCAATGTCTGCGACGCGAGGCTTCCTTCTTCGAGAGCTTCGGATGTGCCTTGCGCGGAGGTGGCATCGTCGGTGGCGTCTCCAACCTCAGATTCGCCCGATCCGCGCGCTTGCTCTTCCAATTGCGCGATCTGGGAGAGCCGTTCGCGTTCTTTCGCTTGCAGCAGATGTTTGAAATGTTCGGTGTTCATGTGAGTTCCGGTAGACGTGATAGTTTGACGCTCGTCTGGAGCAGATGTTTGCGGCGAATCTTTCTGGGCTTCCTCAAAGGTCTCTTTGACGCCGTTCCAAAATGCTTTGGTGAAGAGTTCTTTCATGGTGCCTCTCGCTTGTGACTCAGGCTTGGACCATTGTTCCACCGTGAAAGAAAACCCTGCGACGCCAAATGTCTGCGCTCGAACTTACATCCTCAGCCGCTCTCGCAAGCGGTTCTTCCTCAGCTTTTCGCTCGAAGATGGGAAGCTGCTTTACAAGCTGTTGCTGCCCGGCGAGAACGTCATTTCGGCGAGCGTTGGCGTGGCGTCCTGGCCCGACGATGGTGTCAACGGTGAAGAACTTCTGGCCGAGGCGGACCGGCGCATGTACGCTGACAAGAACAGCCGTAAGCAGAAGCGATCGATCCCTCCTGCGACGGAACAACAGAGTGTATTGGTTCTGTGAGCATTTCGTTCAACTTGGTACCCCGGGCTGAACCGGACCTTGTCAACAAACGGAACCTGTCAACTGGAGAAAACGGAAAATTTCACGTCGAATTGCGCAAGAATCGGGCGCAAGGTGATCTCCTCGCCGGGCGAGGGGGAGTCTACCCTTGGTACGATAACTTCCGGGTTCGCCGTGATTCAGTCGCTACCCTCTTTGATCGGCTAAACTTAACTGGATCCTGTGGTTCCATCGCCGACACGCGCTTTTCTTGTGAAGGCGGCGATGTCCCCTGTAACGGGATTGACTGATTGTGGATTTCACGATAGAGGATCGTCCTATTGAGCAGCCACCAAACCTCGCCCCAGGCCGAACTCGACGCGCACCTTCGCGATGTACTGGAAGCGGTCCCGGAAGCGATTCTGGAGGTCGATGCAGCAGGACACATCTTGCTGGTCAACGTAGCCGCCGAGCAGATGTTCGGCTATAGCCGTCAAGAGTTTCTCACGCTGAACGTCGATGCCCTCCTTCCCACGGCCCATCGAAGCATCCATGCTCGGCATCGCCTTGGCTATGCACATCAACCCAAGAGGCGGCCCATGGGCAGCGGGCTCGAGCTGGAGGCGCAAGGAAGAGATGGCTTCCTGTTTCCGGTTGAGATCAGTCTGAGTCCGAACCATTCCGGGGAAACTTTGACGGTCATCGTGTTGGTTCGGGATATGACCGATCGCAAGCGCGCGGAAGGGGCTTTGCGAGAGAGTGAAGCGAAATTTCGCACGCTCGCCCATTTGGTGCCGCAATTCGTCTGGATGTGTACCCCGGATGGCTTGAATGTTTACTTCAATCAGCGGTGGGTGGACTACACCGGTCTGACCCTGGAAGAAAGCTATGGCAAGGGTTGGAACACTCCTTTTCATCCCGACGATAAGCAGCCCGCGTGGGATGCCTGGAACCGCGCGGTCGCCACTGGGGAGCCCTACCGGGTCGAGAGCCGCCTACGAGCTGCCGATGGTAGCTATCGCTGGTTTCTCATGCTTGGTTTGCCGCTCGAAGACGGTTCGGGGAATATTGCCAGGTGGTTTGGAACGTGCACCGACATTGAAGAATTGAAGCGGGCGCAGGAGGCCTTGCATCTCAGCGAAGAGCGTTTCCGCGTTGCCCTCAAGAACTCGCCAGTTGTGGTGTTCAATCACGACCGCGAGCTACGCTACACGTGGATCAACTCGCCAGTCTTGGCCTGGGCTGGCCAAGACTGGCTCGGCCACACGGACGCGGAAATCGTCGGCGGAGAAGAGGGGGCCCGCCTGATGGCAATCAAGCGCGGTGTTTTGCAGAGCGGGATCGGGACTCGTACGGAAGCAACCGTAACGTTCCTGGGCGAACCGCATCATTTCGATCTCACCGTCGAGCCGCTTCGCGACGCCCTGGACGTTGTCGTAGGCGTCACTTGCGCTTCCACGGACATAACTCCCTTGAAACAGGCGGCGGCGGAAAGGGAACGGCTTATCGGCGAACTCCAAGAGGCGTTGGCCAGAGTGAAATTGCTCAGCGGCCTGCTACCAATTTGCGCGGGATGCAAGAAGATTCGCGATGAACACGGAAGCTGGCGGCAAATAGAGATTTACATCCGCGACCACTCGGAAGCAGACTTTTCGCATGGAATGTGTCCCGATTGCCTCGTAAAATTCGGCTGGACAGCACAATGATCTAGCCAGTGCTAGGCCGGAAGTTACTTTCTGAGTTTCGGTTTATTATCGGTCTTCTGCCGCTCCATGTCTCGTTTGACGAATGCCAGGATGTCGTAGTGGGCGGCTGCGCGATCAAGGGAGAAAGTGCTCTCAGGGTCTTGCGCATCGCGGAAGCTCTCGGCATGCACATCTGGGCTCGCCACAAGAGCTGTCAGCTGCTTCCCGATCTGAGGCGCAAGAAATGAATCGCTCATGGACCCAGTTTGGAGCCTGAATTTGGACAGGCAAATCGATCAAAAGTACCGATCTGGGATGTGCGGGCGTTGGTGGCGCTCTCGGCCGGCATAGAACGGCACTGGGTTTGCCAGCTAGTGGCCAAAAGCTCCCTTGACTTGGTTATTCAGCTTCGCCACACACTTGCTGGAGGCAGGAACGGATCTGCGAACCATTCAGCTTCTGATGGGCCATGCGGACCTGAAGCACGTCATCTTGTATCTTCACCTGTCGAACCGTCACTTGCGCGCATGCCGGAAATGGATGGATTCGAGGCTACGCGCGCGATTCGTGCCGGACAGCACCATGGGCCACGAGTTCCGATCCTGGCGCTGACCGCGCTTGCCATTACCGGAACACGCAAGGAATGCCTAGCCTGCGGGATGGACGATTACGTCCCCAAGCCCGTAGCCCTCCACGCAATCGAACAGGCCCTCGTCCGTTGGAGTCCGTAAGAGGCCCTCCTGCTAATCTCGCTATCTGGGTAGTAGCGCCAAGCTCCTCATCTTCTCCGATAAGAGGCCCTATCGTTGGACTTGAGTACATCAGCTGTTGTCCAGGATTTCTTGCCAAGTGTCATTCACCGACGCCGAGGGCATCGAGCATTCCGTTCGAGTTCCAGCCGAGAGCCTCTGCGAAGCCGCTGTCGAAGCCATCGCGGCGTTCCGCCGGAGTGTGCACGCGGAAATGCCACTTGGCCCGGCCACGCGACTGACGATCCACGTGATGGCGCCGGAGGAGGAACATACGGTAACGATCGCGAAGGTGCTCTCCTGGCTTGACGGTGCGACGACGACTCCAAGCGAGAAGCTGAAGAAGAAGGCCTGAAGGAACGACTGAGGAGATGAGGTGGCCCCAGGGACGCGTATAACGACGCGTCAAGCAGCCCGAGACCGAGCACACGGTCAGTATCAGGGACACAGACTTTGTGGAGGGCGGTTATCGGCGCTAAAGGGGGTGGTCTTTGTGTATGCTGGCAGGTGCAAGAGGACGCTGCCAATGAAAAAGTCCGAGAACGACGTTGCGACGATTCGGGGCTTGACCTGTCCCAGTGTGCTGCTGAAGGCGTGCATTCTTATAGGGGCTATCCAGCTCATATCGGGCGCTGCTCCGCAGTCGGCTGAGCGTCATTTCGTGCCAGCAGTCTCTCCGTACATCGACGCCCATACACACTTTGACGAGCGCGATCCCGAAGGATCAGTCCGCGCGATCATCCAGGCCGCCCCGCGCGAGAACATGGTCAAGACATTTCTCCTGATTCCGCCCGACACGGTAAGCCCTTCAGGAGCAATCGATGCAGCCGGCATTTTGGCGGCGACGAAACCGTATCACGAAAGACTGGCGGTACTCGGTGGAGGCGAGACGCTCAATTCAATGATTCAGCAATCGGTGCGCTCAGGCGATACCGGCGCGCCGATCCGAAAAATATTCCGCGAACGCGCCGAGGCACTGCTGCGCATGGGAGCTGCGGGATTTGGTGAAATGGCCGCAGAACACTTTGCCGGCGGTACTCCTTATCAATTCGCCCCGCCGGACCATCCTCTTTTTCTTTTGCTTGCCGACATCGCCGCCGGACATGGTGTGCCGATCGACCTGCATATGGAGGCTGTCCCACGAGCGATGGCACTTCCGCCGGATTTGAACTCGCCTCCCAATCCGCCACAGCTTCACGACAACATCTCCGCATTTGAACGGCTGTTGGCGCATAATCCGCGCGCGAAGATTATCTGGGCACATTTAGGTTCAGACGGGACGGGGTATCGTACGCCCGATCTCTGCCGCCGCCTGCTTCAGAAATATTCCAATCTCTACATGGAGATCAAACTAGATCCTAAGGTCCCAGGAAAGAATTTCTTGATGGCCGGCGAGAAGGTCAAGCCGGACTGGTTGACGCTTTTTGAGAATTTTCCGGACCGATTCATCATCGGCAGCGACCAGCATTACCCAGAGCCGTCTGGCCCTCCACGCTGGCAACAGGCTGTGCTTCTTTTCAACCAGCTTCCAGCAGATTTAAGAAGGAGTATCGGCACAGAAAACGTTGCTCGTATTTATGATGCCAGACCGAACAAACCCTGAGCGTCGGCAAGCTCCAGAGCTGGCTCGATGGCGGCGGCAAGAGTCCGAATGAGCAGGTTCTGAAGAGTCGTTTGCGCGAAATGCTATGACTCAATTCCCCCCCGTTGGCCAAGCAATCGAAGCAGGGCCATGCGCCTGGTAAAGGCACCAAGACGGAGAAAGTTCTGGCCTTGTTGCGCCAACCGTCCGGCGCAACGCTCGCGGCCATCATGCAGGCCACGCAATGGCAGGTGCACAGCGTGCGCGGCTTTATCAGCGGCCAACTGGGCAAGCGCATGGGCCTGCGCGTGAAGAGCTTCCGCCGCGACGGCGACCGCGTGTATCGCCTGCGCCCCTAGAGTCTGGAGTAGCTGGAGCCGGAGCTTTCGCCCCGGCTCAGAAAGGAGGTTGCCCGTTAGTTCGTAGAAAATTAGCGACTCTCAACCCCCGGCCATAATAGCCGAGGGTGAGTTTTTTCTGCCAAGAAAAAGGAGAGAGTCGCTTGAAGAAACGATACCAGATTGAACAACAACGAGCCGTGCAGCAGTTCCGCCGGCTCGCCGCCGAACACAATCCCAACATCCAGATGATGCTGCCGCTGGCCGAGATCGTCGGTCTGCTGCAGCAAGGCGTCGGCAACCTGCTGAGGCAAACTGGTCTGACGCTGATGCAGTTGGTTATGGAGGAGGAAGTGAAGTCGCTGGCCGGTGAGCGCCATGAGCAACACGAAGGAAGGCGTGCGCATCGCTGGGGCAAAGAAGATGGTTACTGTGTGGTGGACGGGCAGAAGGTGCCGATCCGGAGGGCGCGACTTCGCACTTCCGACAAACGAGAACAGCGACTAGGAAGTTACGAGCTGTTCCAGCACAGCGGGCCGATGCAAGCCAGCGTGTGGGACAAGATGATGCGTGGGCTTTCGACTCGTAACTACGGCGCCGTGGTGCAGGATTTTCAGGACACCTATGGCATCGAGAAATCAGCGGTGAGCGAGAACTTCATCGAAGCCAGCCGGTCCAAGGTAAAGGAGTTGATGGAGCGCCCGCTGGGCGAATTGCGGTTATGCGCCGTGCTGATCGACGGGACTCCGTTCAAAGACCGCCAGATGATCGTAGCCCTTGGGATTGGCTGCGATGGGCGTAAAACGGTGCTCGGCCTGCGCGAGGGTGCCACGGAAAATGCGGCGGTGGTGAACGGTTTGCTGAGCGAGTTGGTGGAGCGCGGCCTGGACTTCTCGACGCCACGGCTGTACATCCTGGATGGTGGCAAAGCGCTGGCCGCCGCGGTACGCAAACTTGCTGGCGAAGCGGCCTTCATTCAGCGCTGTCAGGTCCACAAGAAGCGCAATGTGGTGGATCATCTTCCTGAGGAACACAAGGCCGACGTGAAAAGGAAACTCCAGAACGCCTACGCGATGACTGATTACGCAGACGCCAAGCGTGCATTGGATCGGCTGCATCGCGAACTCATGGACCTGAATCCCAGCGCGGCGCGCAGCCTGGAAGAAGGGATGGAAGAAACGCTCACCGTACACAAACTGCGCGTCCCCGATCAGCTTCGCCGAACTCTGTGTTGCACCAACGTAATCGAGTCCGCCTTCTCTATCGTGGAAACGCTTTGCCGCAATGTGAAACGCTGGCGGCCAGGCGATCAGATCGAACGCTGGGTTGGGTCGGGGCTGCTGGTGGCCGAACGCCAGTTCCGCAAAGTCATCGGCCATCGCCAGATTCCGCTGTTGCTGCCTTCGATGGCCAACGCTGTCTCGAAGAAATCGATTGCGAAAGGAGCTGCTGTCGCGTAGCCTATGAGTTCCGAGGGTCGCTAACTTTCAACGACGTTTCGGGCAATCTCGGATGCCCCAGTATAAGGCGGCCACCAACTGGCCAGGGACCGGTCGCGATATTCCGCCAACGTGCGGCTTCGACCATTAGTCTCGCGCGCCCGCGCGGACGCGCAAAGACACTACATTCCGTCTATGATGGCGTTCAGCGTAACGCTGGGGCGAATCGCTGCGGCACACTTAGCGTCGTCCGGGAAATAATATCCCCCAATGTCCACCGGCTTGCCCTGCGCCACCAACAATTCCTGAGTAATCTTGCCCGCGTTGGCCTCTAGCGCGGCGGCCACCGGAGTGAAGCGTTGCTTCAACTCCCCGTCCTCGTCCTGGGCCGCGAGTGCTTTTGCCCACGCCAACGCGAGATAGAACGTCGACCCGCGGTTGTCGATCTCGTTCACCTTGCGCGAAGGCTCGCGGGCGTCTTCGAGGTAGCGGCCGATGGCGTCGTCGAGCATTTTTGAAAGCAGCGCAGCCCGCTAGTTGCCGGTCTTCGCCGCAATCAGCTCCAGCGAGGGTACCGGCGCACAGTATTCACCGAGCGAATCCCAGCGTAGATGCCCTTCTTTCACGAACTGCTGCACGTGCTGGCCGAGTCTGGATTCCCTCCCTGGGCCGATACACGGAAGCCTCTTTTTGTACTAACGTTTGTGATGAAGGAGATCGATCATACCTATGCAGCAACTGCTTTATCGAACCGGAGCGAGTGGCGTAATCTTCCTCCGATACTCAGGATAAAGCGTCTCGGGCATCCCGATGGCGGCGTCGTGCGGGACGCCGTACTTTGTGGTCATCTCATCGACGAAGGGATTCTTCTCCGGCAAATAATGTGGAGCGGTTGGCCCAACACTCCCTTCATAGGCCGTGACGCATGGCGGGCCGATGGGAGGCTGAGGCGCCGCGCTCAGTTGAAAGCTCCTCGACAGGATCCAGGGTTCGGCGAGGTAAATTGGATCCTCGATGATCTCGAGAATTGTCAGGATATCGCCGTGGCGGTAAAAGCGCATGGTCGTGGTCGCTTCATCGCTCGATGGCGCGCCGGTTTTTCGCAGGAACCCGGCCTTCATGTGGGTAGTGTAGGTGACGAGGGTGTTGCCTTCCCACATCCCGGTGGTGAAGCCAGAACGTGTGTGAAGCGCGTATTCCGACGGGTGAGGCCGCCCGTCTAGCCAGATTGTCATTGGCGCCCGATCCTCCCATCCACCGATGGTGTAGGAGATCACGTTGCCTTTGAGCGGATCCGTTTCGCTCCAGATTCTCAAACCGAATGGCCCTTGTACTAGATAAAAGGCCGGCCACCCTTGGCACTGGTGTTCCACCATCTCGAGTTGCGACTCGGAATAACTCAGTGCTCGAATCCGCCCTTCCTCGCTGAGTGGGATTCCCGTGAAGTCCACCGGCAACCCATCGCCCGTGAGGAACTCGTGGTTTCTTGGCGTCCACGAGCCAGTAAGCTCTACTTGGGCGGAGACGGACCCGCAGACCGTCAGGCACAGGAGTACGGCGGTGAGGATCGTGACGGCCGGATGGTTCATTTTGCGGTACATGGCGTGGGATCCCATTTCGATCCGTCGGCCTCCTTCTTGAATTGCGAACTCGTAGTAAAGGGCTGCCGGAGATACTGTGGATCGTCGACGATCGCGGTCACCAGAAGCACCTGGCCGCCCCCGGGGATCGGCGCGATATCGAAATATTCAGTAACAACAGCGTTCTCGCTATAAGGAACGCCATTCTTGCGCAAATATCCGGAACGCAAGTTGGCGGTGACTACCTTCAGCGAGGCCGGGGGTTCCCATTGGGCGCTGGATTCACCTTGCCAGGTCCGCTCTTTCGGCGATGACGGCTTTGCTTTAAGCGATGAGTTGAAATGAAAGAGCCGCGTCTGCATGCCCGCGTCGCTCTCCACCCGCAGCGTGTTGTCGTCCTGCCATGTAATGTGAAATCGCGCAGCCAGGCGCATGATCGCAGCGGCGCCATACGACTTGCATTGATTTCCCGAGGCTTCATCGGCTGCGGGATCCCAAGCATCGGCGACCGTGCGCGCCTCTGGAGTCATGGGCACGGGTTGGTAATCGCCTTTGCGCGGAGTGATCATCCGGAAACGCCAGTCTTCGGTCACGAAAGCGACCCAATAGCCGGTGAGATCCACAGGTGCGGAGGTTTTGGCCGTAGCTGCGGCGCCTGCCGGCGCATTGGGAACCTGGCCGAGCGCGCGGGGATGCGCGGCGACGAATAGAAGGGTGGCCAGCGGCGCGATGAAGAACACTCTCACTGCGCTTTCTCGTTCATGGTGCGATAAATTGCTTCGACGAAGTCGTTGGTGGTCCAAGAATCGCTGTTGGACCCGTAGCGGCGCGTGTAGCCCCGGGCCGGCGAGGCTGCTTTGATTTGTTCCAAAGTGAGGCCCTGTCTCATCAAATCGCGGATGCGGTCCCGGATGATCGTCACCATGTCGCGGTAATCGACCACGTCGAGTTGATCGCAGATGCGGCCGTGGCCCGGAATGATGAGCGTGCCCTCTTCGCGCGATACGATCGGCACCGAAGGAATGGCTGTATCCACCAGCTTCTGCAAAGCTGCGATTTCGCCCTGAATGCTTCCGCCCCTGGCGACATCGATGACGGGGAATCGTCTCGTGTCAAAGACATCGCCGGCCACGACAACATCGGAGCGACGAAAGAAGACAATCGCGTCGCCATCGGTGTGCGCGGAAGGCTGATGGAGGATTTCAATGCCCTCGCCGTTAAGGTACATATACTTCCGCGGCTGATTGAATGTCTCCGTGGGCCACGCTTCAATTGGAAATGGCGAGGGCTTCCCGCTCGGCCCGCTCATACGCGTCAAGACCTGTCCCACCGAAAGTATCGACGCTCCGCCTCCCAGAAAATTAGTCGCAAGACCCGCTCCACCGTTTCCCGTGAACAGTGTCTGCCCGGCTTTCGCGAGTGTGGCGTTGCCACCCACATGATCTGGATCGGCGCTGGTGTTGATCACGTAGCGAATCGGGTGCGTCGTGACGTTCTTGATGGCAGCGACCACCGCATCCGCGTTCGATGCGGAACCCGCGTCGACCACCACGACGCCATCCGGTCCGACCTGAAAGCCGATGTTGCCGCCGGCGCCCGCAATCATATAGAAGCTCGGCCGCAGTTGAAGTACTTCAAGATTCGTGCCGGGAGCCGGTTGTGCCGCCGAGCCATTGATGGAGGCTAACACGCCACCCGCCATCGCGATTGTGCACCGGATACATCGCATCGCGTGCAATCTGCTGGAAACTGTCATGGGTCCCGAACAATTCTACTCCGGTTGCAGCAGGCCGGGGCGGCCTTGTGCTGGAACCGTTCTGGCTGCCCGGCCACGATTCGGAATAAGGTTCATAACCCACCGAGGAAAGCATCAAACCGTGAACCTTGTTCAGAATGCACTCTGGGGACCCGGACACCTTTGCGGCGATGGCAAGGATATTCAGTAGCACCGTGATCGCCTGCGATAGCATGAAAGGGCCTTTATGAAACGAGTGGAGATGGATTAAACAAAGACACGCCGCGAGGCAGACCGCAATCGATCAGGAATCCTGAGCAACTGGCGTCACATCCTCGTCTGGGAGGTCTCCAGTTTCGTTATTCCTCGGCGAAAGTTGCTTGAGCCGCGCGAATGGAATTATGGCGACGTACAGGCCCTCATCATCGAACCCAATGCGTCAACTCATGTCCGATCGTATTTCAGATCGCGCCATAGTTCACCGCCGCATCCATGCGATTGTCAAAAAAGTGGGGGTTGCAGGATACCCGCGGGGAAGTTGATAGTGTTCTTCTCTAGGCTGTTGTAAGCAGTCACGCTGGAGGGCGTTCGGGACCATTCGCCGCAGGCCGCGCGCTGGCCAATCTTGGTTAATTGGCGGTGAACTTAGAACTCGGTGGCGCGTCGGTCGTTTTCCACGGCTTCTCCCCGCAGAATCTTGACGCCTGAAAGCGCTTGATCGTGACACGGATTTCGCCGTTGCCTCCCAGCTACCGATGGTGTGCCCCAAATAGCCTCGACTGCAACGGAATTCTGGCAGCGCACCGCCGGCGGCCATGCCAGCTTCCGTGAGAAGTGGTAAATGAGCCTTCCCGGCCGGCGACCAGTGACATTTGGTGCGCTGAGAAGAACCTTTCTGACACTACGGCCATCCCTCCACCTCCTCTTCGCCGTGCCTTCGCCCGGCCAACTGTCAGCCTTCGCCGCGCCCTCTAGCGGAAGTGCCCAGATGCGCCTGGCTTGTTTTTTGGAGTTGACCAAATTAACGTGCAACTCCCGGCTTGTTTGCCGTGGAAACGAGCGTTGGTGTTGGGAGACAGCGCGTCCATCGATCGCATTTATGGTTTTCGCACAGATGTCATCCGGATCCAGACGGGCAAACTCGGCGGGTGCCATGCAACGATGTCGGAACTGTGGAACGCACCACTGGCAACTTGAGCCCCATTGGCCTTACGATCTACTTTTACCGAGCCCAATTTGAAAACAGATAGTGCGACTCGACCCCTCGTGCGAGGGCCCTCGCGGCGATGTTTGTGTCCTGTCGCAATGAAGCACGTTCGGACGAGGCAAGGCAGATGCTCCCTCCGTACGAGGCTAGGTTGGCGAAAGCGATGTTCACAGGGAGCGGTCGCCTCATGCCGCCCGCAATCAATTGATGCATTTTCACATGAAAGGGATCCACACGAGCAGTGTGGGACAATACTGCTATAAGGTCGATGTCGTGGTCCCGAACAGCCCTATCGAGTTCGTCTTGGTCAATGACACGTTCATCAGTCAGCCAAAGAAAATCGCTACAGAGCACAGGCCACACTTTGATGCGCCGACCATCCGGGGCTGAAACCGTCACCAGTAGGAATTCCGGAATTGGGTTCCTGGCAATCTGCTCCACAATCGAGTGTTCCTTCATCACGGCCGGAAAGTTCTTGCACCCGAACGTGACTTCCCTATTTCGGTCCGGCCAAACGACAGCGATGCGATTCTCAACGGTGAAAGACCCATTCCAGTAATCTCTTTCGACAGCCCAATGCGGCCATGTCACGTCGTGCTCGAGCCCAGCAATGATGGTCAGATTCAGATCGCTTGCAAGTTCACGGACTGTGCCGAGGAAGGAAATTGGGACTGCCGTCTCTGGCAACAGCACTAAGAACCCATGATGGGCGCAAGCGGATAGTACCTTAGATATGCTGGCTTCGATCGTGGCGTATGCCGCTGGCCTGAACACGACCAGACCGGCTTCTATGACTGGTTCAAAGAGAGTCTCGAAGTTATCCTTATGAATTTGACAGACGGCTATATCTGAACGACTTGTCACTCGACCTCCCTAAACCTTAACAAAGACCGCCTCCGACGCTCGGTAATGCGAAACACTCTGAACGTGTCAGACGCCGCTAGCACGAGCGGCTCAAAGGCGACGAAGATGTCCGAGGCACACAAGTCTTCCGGCGTCAGCCTCGTCTCGGACGACTCGCCCTTGGCGAGAGCGTACACCAAGCCCTGTGGCGTTTGGATCAAGGCGAGCAGTATTTCGGCAATACCATCGGGTCTGAGGGAGCCGAAATGCTGTCGAAACGATTCATCGAACGTCACCGAAGGCATTGATAGCTTCGCGAGTGACACCATCTCCCCGTTCCCTGACAGGAGCGACTCGGCACCTGTCTTCGCCCTCTCAACTCGCGAGCCCAGGTTGAGGTAGTGGCCCACGTCAACACGCGTGCGAGTTATTGTGCCGGTCCTGCGATCGCATTGATCGAGGACCGCAACACCAACGCTTGATCCAATGCCGCCAAAACTGTGGACAACTGCCGTCGTTGCCGCTCTCTTACGCGACGACCATTCTCTAAACATTGGGTTCTTTGTGAGCCGGGCGAAACATTCTACGAGCTTGATGATAGCCGTGCCCGCAAACGGGTGCCCCTCTAGCAAGCCGCCCGAAGGATTGAGCCACAAAGGACAACTATCGGACTTGAGGTCGCTGCGCAGAAATGCCAGCACATCTAAGTGGTTAGTAAAGAGAAGCAGATCCTCGAGATTGATTAAGGTAAGTGGGACAAAAGCGTCATGCTGTTCCACCAGAAGCGGCGCGATATTGTCTTGCCAGTTCCGAAGATCCAGGCCAGCCTGCGTGTAAGCGCGCTTAGCGGCGAGGCGAGTTGCGGGAAACGAATCGAACGACCGCCGCTCAGCCAAGGACACCGTGTCCTGGGCGATGGCGCATCCCGTGAGAGCTACATCTGCACGAGATCGATTGCCATTCAGCAGCGGCAACTCGCGATCAGTGCTTAGAAGGATGGCACCAGCTCCAGTGTTAACGGGACTCATGTCCAGGTGCTGCAGGGGATAGACACGCATGCGATTCGCAGTTCCGTCTTTGTACAGGTCGGCAACCGATCTTTCTGGTTGGCTGCCAAGTCGCTGAAGTCCGTTGGGATTGGCACGCACATTCTCGTGACCCAATATGGCGAGATGTCCAATGAGCTCTTTTAACACATCGTACTTAATCGAACGCGACCTAGCGTAGTAGTTGATGATCAAAGCGACCGCCGCAGGCATACTCTGGCAGTAACGCCTGTCATTGTTTGCCAATGAGCTGGCGACGTACGACACCATGTCTTCAGCCCACTGACGAAATCCCGTCTCATAGTCACCCTTGGACACAAAGCGCTGAAAACCAGACAGCTTTTCTCCACCCACAACCAACACTGTCCGAGCACATCCAGACTGCAAGTGATCAACAGCGGCACGCACAGCAGTCAGGCCATTGGTAGCCGTTTCAACTCGAAAGCAATTGATGCCGTTAAGGCGATACCGATTCCCGTTGTGATCGAAGAGAAGGAGCCCGTCCGTCAAATGATTGACAACAAGTTCTTGAGCGTATGGCCGTTGATTCGACAAGAAGATTCCGTCTATGGGCGCCGGAATTGCGCGGAGGACGTCGTTCGCAGGAATGGACAAGAAGTGTGCAAGCGACTGTCGCATCTCTGGAGCATCATCGTTGTAGCGATACGATTTCGTTCTCGCTGCCATGTGAACATACACAGGACGCATGTTGTGGCCACCCTCGTGATGCGAAAGCGCGGATTAGAACTGTCGGGCAGTAGCAGTCGCCGGCAGGCCGCTTGCCCGAAAGTCTATCAGCTCAGGATCCCGTTCGGGAATGGCCACCAGCGGCAATCGCTGGCGTACGCGTCGGACGAGAAGGGGCAGGCCGAGGTGTACGTGCGGCTATTGCCGCGCAAGCACGCTATTCCGCTGTGCTTGAGGCGAGCCCTGGCTCAAGGTCCTACAAACGTTGAAGCCCTTGGCGTTTGTATTAGCGAAGGTGCGCGCTGAGGAAGATCGGTCCTGGTACGCCGATTACGACCATCGACGATCTGGCGGGCGTATCGTTCCGGATCATCCGCCGGACTTGAGTTGCTTTCTTACCGCCGCTTCGGTCGCCGGTGAGAGCGGGGCCCAGCGAACTATGCCGTTGGGATGCTTATAGGGCACGGGCTTGTTCAAGCGCCGCCGGTCTTTGAGTACCCAGGCATAGGAGTTGTTTGGGAGCGTGGATCTTCTCTTCGGATTGCCCAAAAACCAGACTCAACACCGCGATGTCGGCTACGTTCCCGAGGCAAGCGAGTTGCTGGAGAGCTGCCTGCGTCGTGCCGGACAATCGCCGCAGCTTCCCCACCATCAGATCCCGCGATACAACACTTTGCCAGCCTTGTTGAATCGCAGCAGCCTGTCCGATGGCTTGCGCCAAGTGGCTCTTTCCTGTTCCGCCGGGGCCGAGAAACAATGCGTCCTCGCGCTTGTTGAATGAAGGCGCCAGTGGCGAGGTCGAAGACCAAGCTGCGAAGGGAGCAAGAACAAGCCGCAAGGACGAGTGACGAACTTCAAGTATTTCCGAGCAGGGGTGGAAGCGTATTGCAGCAGAATAGCCGGGGCAAGCAGTCCTGCAATCCTCCGGGGTAACGCCAGTGACTATTTGTGATAGCGTACGTCTGAGGTGCCAACTATGTGGAATTGGCTCACCAGCTTGATGCAAAAGCTCGATCGGTGGCTGCACCCAAGCAGACTCCCGATGACTCACCATCGCTCGAACCTTCACGGCCGTCATCGCTAACTCCCGCCGTGCCCTCCGGTAGTGAATTCGGAGAACTAATCTACCGCTGCTCACGTAAGCAACATTGGGGGCGACATGGCATTACAGGACTTTGTCGAAGAAGTGCGGGTTCTCGGACGCGATCTAGTGGATAAGGTCAAGTCCCTGGTCCACCTACCGCCCATGATCGACGTGGGAACGCCAATATTGAGTTGTGTGAGTCCGACAAAACCGGGTGCATCGCCCGCATACAAAACTACGGCGTTCTGACTGCTGATAGTCGCGAGCACCGGCAATTTCACCAAAGGCGGCGTGTCCGACGGCATCGATCCGTCCAATGCGGGTGGCATAGTTTGTCCCATTCCTGTGCGGTACAACACGACAATGGATCTTTTCGCCGCGGGGCTGGTAGCCGAATTCAGCGTGCCGTCCTCATTAGACGCGATGGCCGGTCCCGAGGGCTGATTGCTCATGGTGAAGACCGCGGGATTTGCAGGCTGCACCTCGACGGACGCCTGAATTGTGACGCCGTTGAAAGTGAGCGAGACCGGCACCTGCGATTGTCCGTCCAGTTCAAACGGCGCCTGCGCGATGATCTGGCCCGAGGACACGGGAATCAGCGGTGGCGTATTGTTGAACAGAATTTTGGTGCCGCCGCGCTGGTACTGAGTGCACCGCTCGCGCTGAAATTGACGGACACCGGCTCAGACGGCCCCATAGACACACCACGGATGCGCAGCAATATCCCCGATCAAACGGTTCTGATTAACGTTCGTGATTCCGGCCCAGGAGTTCCCGAGGAATTGTTGCCCAAGATTTTCCAACCGTTCTTCCGCGTAGACGATTCGCGCGATAGCTCCACGGGCGGCGTGGGCCTCGGTCTTGCGATCGCTTACAGGGCCATCAGCGTCCATCATGGTCGTCTGTGGGCGCAGAACGTGCATCCAGGATTGAAGACCTTCCGCTGGCGGCGTGACCACCGTCATTATCGCTGCACCTTGTCTTGCAAATTTCTCTGAACGGAGTTATCGATTGTGACGACCGCGGCCGGGTCCAGGAGAAATTGATGAGCACCAACACCCGTCCTTCGGGCTGGCGGCTGTCAAGTAAGCGCAGCAATACGCTTAACGCAACCGGCTACGCCAAGACACATCCTTGTGCGAATTTAACCAGAGGAAGACGTGTACCGTGAGTAAGAAAATAGACAGACCGGGGCAGGTCGCAGATATTATCGAGCGCTTTCTTTCAGGCTCAATGCGGTATCCGCAAGAGTTCAATGATTTCTTTGAGTGGCGTCTTGCAGACCCGAGGCTGGATGCCTACCGTAGACGATGCAAGATCTTGCACACTGAGTGTGAACCTCGCCGAGGCGAGGACCCAAAGCAACGAGCGCAACGGGAGGCCTCCGCAGTGCGAGAGTTGGAGAGCATGGTGGCGGAATTGCGCTCACTTGAATAACGGCGCAGAGTAGACTTCGACTGCCGCATGCGCTTCGCGATCCGCGCGCCCATCGCTCTTTGAGTGTCCCTTGCAATTCATAACGCTGGGGACGTATGCTGCTCACAATGATGAAACGACTACCAGCATTTCGTTGCTTAACATTGATTGCCAGCCTGGGTCTGGCATACTTCTGTTCGGAGCTTGTAGCACAGGATGTGGCGATCACCAATACCCGCATCATCACAGTCACCGGTCCTATCATCGAGTCCGGCACCATCATCGTCCGCGGCGGCAAGATCGTTTCCGCTACCGCTGGTTCGGCCAGTTCCGCCGGTCTAAAGGTGATCGATGGCAAAGGCATGACCGCGATGCCCGGCTACATCGACGCGCACAAGCACGTCGATAAATTCAATAAAGATCAGGCGGAGTCCGTTCTCGAAGCCGGCTACACGACCGTCCTCTCTGGCGGTGGCACCGCCGAGGATAACCTCAAGCTCGCGCAAAACATCGATTCTGGGGTCTTCAACGGTCCCCATGTCATTCCTTCCGCATCCCTGCCGGTCGCAGCCCGGGATTTCCGCACGATCCTCGATAAAGGGACCCTGGTGGGGCTCACTCCCGATGCTGCTCGCGCCGCGATCCGCGAAATGGCGGCGAAGGGCATCCGGCACACGGGCGAAATTGTCATGGCCCCCGGCGGCCCCAGTCCCGAGGACACTGCCGTTCTCAAAGCCGTGGTGGACGAAGGGAAAAAGGCAGGTGTGCAGATCAACGTCCACGCTGTCTCCACGCCGGCCATGACAGGCGCCATCGATGCGGGCATCACTCGCTTGGTCCATATGCCGAACAAAGACTTCACGGGCCACGAAGATGCAAAGAAAGTCGCTAACACGGGCTCCATCGTGCTAGGGTTGCTCGCGTTTGGCGCGCCGATCATCGACCGTTATTCCAGACCGCCCGCGCAGGTGCAGTTTCCGAAGGACGACTCGCCCCGCTTTCGCGACGGCAAGCCGTGGCCGGAGGCGATCAACGGAGCGAATCGGGACGCTGCCGGTAAAGCCACGGGTACTGAGGCCGGGTTCACTATCGTCAACGCGCGGACCATCTGGGACGCCAGCAACGGCCAGGCAGTCGGCTGGTGCACGGATCAGAACTACGACGACAAGGTGGTGCTCGAGCACGAGCTGAAGTCGTACAGTGTGATGTTCTCCATGTCGGACATTTTCCGCATCATCACCATCAACACCGCCCGCTATCTCAATATGGAGAATCAGATCGGGTCGATCGAGCCAGGCAAGGTGGCGGACATCATCTTGCTTCAGGGCAATCCGCTCGAAAACATCTATCCGATGCTGAATACCAAAGTGGTGCTGCGGAGCGGGAAGATCGTCGTCGACAAACGATAGTTGCCTGGCCGCTTCAAACAATAACAGGGCCGGGAGAGCGTTCGTTATGAGCGCGCGCAAGTGATTTTAAGTATTTTAGGTCTCAACGCAACTCATTGACAGATCGACACTTAAATTTCAGGCATGTGAAAACTGTGTAAGTAAGTGTGTAAGTTTCGACGCCCCGGAAACAACCCGTTCCTGCCATATTACGCGATGGGCTCGGGAGAGCAGCTCTCACTTCAACGGTCGAGCACCGGCAATCAGGATATCGACCAGCCTGCGCGCGCTTTGCGGCCAGTCAGGGCTGGCGGAAACATTGGCGACGCCGACGATAGCCCGGAGGAGATCGATCGGATCGAGGTCCTTGCGGATGTCGCCGCTCTTGACCGCGCGTTTGACGAGCGCGCGTAGCGCTTCATGGATCTGGCCGTGGGATGCCTTGAACACGTTTTGCGGGTCACCGACGAGCTCATTCAGCACGGGGGCGATGATGTGCTTCGTTTCGACGGCATCGACTAAGAGCAACAACCAGGCCCGCAAGGCTTCAACAGGGGACATAGTGTCCGCCAGGGTTCGTTCCGCCGCGGCCAGCTCTTCCATCTCGGACCGGTAAACCGCCACGAGGAGGTCCTCGCGCGCGGGAAAGTGGCGATACAGGGTTCCTGGACCTACGCCCGCTCTTCTGGCGATGTCTTCCAGGCTGGCGTTCGCGCCGACTCGCGTGAACTGCTGTTTCGCAACTTCGAGAATCCGCTCGCGATTGCGCTGGGCATCCGCACGCGGCTTTCGCCCTGTAATCTCAGGCGTTTTGGTCGTCATCCAGAAAATTCTTGCAACCGGAGGCTGCCTCCGCTAATCTAGGAACTATACGGAGGCTACCTCCGTGTGTATCAAGATAAGCGACGGCTCGTCAAGATCGCCTGGTATACAACGCACCCGCTCAGCAACATGGAGGCCTATGATCGTGATTACCGCTCCAACGAGCAGCATCGGTAAGAAGGTCCTGCGCAGGCTGCTCGACTCGTACCCGGACGTTCGAGTTATCGCGCGGGATGCCAACCGCATCGAGCCTGCGGACAGGAAACGCGTCAGCGTCGTCGAAGGGTCGCACGGTGATCGGGAGGTCGTCGCACACGCTACAGAGGGCGCCGGCGCGGTCTTCTGGCTGGTTCCGCCCAATCCCAAAGCGTCGAGCGTGGACGAAGCCTATTCAGGCTTTACACGTCCCGGGCTCGCCGCCATGCGGTCGCAAGGTGTGCGGCGGATCGTGGGGATCAGCGCACTCGGGCGCGGCACGGCGCAGGCCGGTAGCGCTGGCCTGGTGACCGCAACCCTGGCCATGGATGATCTCATCGCGGAATCCGGCATCGCTAACCGCGCCGTCACGTGTCCATCATTTTTCGACAATCTGCTGCGCCAGGTGCAACCGATCCGGGAGAAAGGCATGTTCTTCTCGGCGGTCGATCCTTCGCGCAAGCTGCCGGGCTGCGCTACCCAGGATATTGCTGAAACCTCGGTCCGGCTTCTGCTCGATGATGCGTGGACCGGCTCCGGCCACCAAGCGGTTCTAAGTCCGGAAGATTTGTCCTTCGAGGACATGGCAGCGGTGATGACGGCCGTCCTCGGAAAGCCCGTGAAGTGCCTGCGAACCGACTATGACGCTTATAAGCAGCAGTTCATCGGGCGCGGCATGTCGGAGGCCATGGCCCAGGGCATGACCGATATGGTGCGGGCCAAAAGCGAGGGGCTCGACAACGGAGAGGCTCGAACTGGCCAGAACACGACGCCGACCAGTTTTCGGCAGTGGTGTGAAGACGTGCTGAAGCCAGCCGTCACTGGATAAAGTACACGTATGGTTGCTGACGCGCAAGAAGTGCGGCCGCCGCCACCTTACGGAAGGTTGATACTAGATATCACGCCATCACGTATGCGACGAAGGAGGGAACATGAGGCCAGTTCCGATTGTTCTCTTGGCACTCCCGGTGCTTGGGCTAGTGTGCGCCGGATATTGCCAGACTGATGGGGTGGGAAAGCCGCGTGGCAAGACCGCGACGCCGAGGACTTCGAACTCGCCTTTTACGTGGCCCTCGTGGCTGCCAGAGTACCCTGGTTCGTCTGATGCACAGTACAAGACGGGCGTAGTACCGGTGCCCGGCACGGACCACGTGCCAGGCCTCTATTATGTTGTATCGCTCAAGGAAGATGACGATGAAGGCCTGTTTACCTTTAACGCACCGCCTATCGCATACACAAAGCCCATTACCGAGCCACCCGAGAGGTGGAATGGATTCTGGGAGAAGGTGGAAACCGATTCCATAAAGGCGGTGATGGCGTTTTATCAGGGAAAGTGTATAGCGATGGGAATGACTGTGCCCCGGTGGGGCCTTGAACACCCTGGGCAGCCCGTCGCCCTAGAGGCTGCCGATACGCGGCGTTACTTGGCAATTCGCGCCGTCGGGCAGGTGTCCGGAGGCGGCGCCGTCGTTAGAATGCGGTATGCCCCCTGCGCGGGCGGCGTTGACGATGATAAATTGTCCATTTTTCCTAAGACCAACGTCCCGAATCCATGCGTGCGCCTCGGCACTCAGAAGAAATAACCCGCTGTGCTGATTTGGAGTGACCCATGGTAAAGGCGGTTATAGTAAGAGCTTAAGCAACACATGGTGGAGTCGCTGGCTGAGGGGCGCGTGCTCGCATAGCGTGCCGCGTGGCGTATGGCAGGATTGCCAATGCCGCGACGGATCGGGCTAAGCGATGTAAAAGCATATAGTTACAATCCGGTCCCGAGGGTTAGAAACCGGTATCTCACCGGATTTCAGCGTCCGCCATGGTACGATCACCGCAAAGAAACGTGAACAGCAAAAGGCGCGGCAGCAGCCGGCCGCCTCGCTGCACGCGCTGGTTTGGTTCTTCTTTTTCCTGGAGGTCGACTCGTGAGTCTATCGCGCTCAAGCTTACCTGCTCTTCTCGTCGCCGCGCTTGTCTCCTTCAATGTGAGCGCTCAGCAGGTGCTGCCGCCACCGCTCGTCGGCGGTCCACCGTCCCAGGTGCCGGTCGCGGTGCAGATCCTGCGCTGGCACATGCTGGACAACGACGTCAGCGCGCTCGCGTTCCGCAGCATGGATAGCCTCTTCACAACGCGCACGGTCGCCCGCAGCGGCCCCGTTTGGGCTCTGCCCCATAGCGATCATCCACTGGATTTCACCTATTCATGGCAGGGAGCGGCTCTGACGGCCGAGCAGTTCCTGGAACGCACCTACACGAATGCGCTGCTGGTGCTGAAGGACGGACATATCGTCAGCGAGATCTACCGCAACAACAGCAACGAGCGCTCGCGCTTCATCGGCTGGTCGATGACGAAATCCGTCACCTCGGTGCTGATCGGCTGCGCGCTTGCTGAGGGCCGAATCGATTCCCTCGATACGCCGATCGCCTATTACCTGCCCGAGCTCAAGGGCGGCGGCTATGACGGAGTCTCGATCCGGCAGGTGATGCAAATGCGCTCGGGCGTCGACTACGAGGAGCGTTACGACTTTGAGAACCCGGGTACTCGACGGCGAGACGCGCGCCTTCATGGCGGCCGCGTCGGCCTGGAAACCGCGCTGACAGATCGAATAAGCTGAGTGGCATGGCACGAGAACCAGAAGCGAAGAAAGGAAATCATTGCGATTGCCTCGAATAGATACCTTTAGGCTGCCAGTGGCGGCCGTTGTCGTCATTACGTTGCTCCAAAATGGTGCGGCCGCACAGGAGTCGGTTGACGCGGCAATGGTCGCCACAATCCGGGCCGAAGAACTGAACCACTCCGCGGCGGCGGATCTTTTTTACACGCTGACGGACGTGCTAGGGCCAAGGCTTTCAGGATCTCCCGCTTTCGACAAGGCGGCCCGCTGGGCCATGGACCGTTTCCGGCAATGGGGACTGGCGAACCCGCAACTCGAGCCGTTCAAGTTCGGTCGCGGCTGGACGCTGGAGAAGCTCACGGTCGAGATGACCGAGCCACGCTACATGCCGCTCCTGGGATACGCCGAGGCCTGGTCGCCGTCGACCTCGGGCCTTCTGACCGGGACGCCCATCTACGTCGGCGACAGCACCATCGAGGAGATCGATGCGCTCGGTAGCCGCCTTCGCAATGCCATCGTCCTGACGGCGCGGCCCCAGACGGAATTCCTTCGCAAGGACCGGCCGGAGCCGTCCGAGGGCTCGGGACCTGTCCAGACGGGGAACCCTCCTTTTCCGGGCCCATCCAGCCGAACGCCGCGGCGCGAGATACTCTCACGTCTTCAGAAGTACGGGGCGGGCGTGGCGCTTGCCCCGTCGGCGACACAGCATGGTACGGTGCGCGTCCAAGGCAACCCGGCGACGGCCCCGGACGCCGTGCCCACCGTGGTGCTTGCGGCCGAACAGTACAGCATGCTCGTCCATCTGGCCAAAGCGGGAGAGCCGCTGAAGCTCCGCATCGAAGTCGGCGCCCGCTTCAGCCAGGACCGCCTTGACAGCGACAACGTCCTGGCCGAGATCCCAGGCAAGGATCCCGTGCTTAAAGACGAGGTCGTTCTGGTGGGCGCTCACCTGGACTCGTGGCACACCGCCGTCGGCGCCACCGACAACGCGGACGCGGTCTCCGCCTCGATGGAGGCGATGCGCATTCTGGCCGCGCTCCACGCCTCTCCGCGACGGACCATCCGCGTCGCCCTCTGGGGAGGCGAGGAACAAGGCATGGTCGGATCGCGGGCTTGGGTGGCACAGCATCTTGGGGACCAGGCCGCGCGCGACCGGATCTCGGTCTACCTGAACGACGATCCTGGGACCGGGAAGACCTACGGCTTCTACATGGAGCAAAACGCCGCGGCAAAGCAGATCTTCGACGCTTGGCTCGCGCCGCTGGCCGACCTGGGTGTGCGGCGGAACGTGATCGAGGGGATCGGTAGCACGGACCACGTGCCGTTCGTCCAGGCTGGGGTTCCTGCCTTCACAACGATCAAGGACTTCGAGAACTACGATACACGCACCAGGCATACAAACGCCGACTTTGCAGACGCCGTCAAGATCGAGGATGTGCGACAGTCGGCTGTGGTGCTGGCCGTCTTCGCGTGGCACGCGGCGATGCGGAACGAGCGGATCCCCCGCACCCGTTGATCCAATGGGCGGGGCATAGCCGTTCCTGAACGAGGTTCTC
Source organism: Bryobacterales bacterium (assembly GCA_963772905.1). Taxonomy (GTDB): domain Bacteria; phylum Acidobacteriota; class Terriglobia; order Bryobacterales; family Bryobacteraceae; genus Palsa-89. Next base: position 379,479 of record CAVYZD010000006.1, read on the forward strand.
GGCCTGTTCACGCCTGGATGTCCAGTAGACCGTGATCCGCCTCATCAACTCGCTCGTTTCCCTCGGCGCCAGACATCGCCTCCGCAAGGCTGGGTGAGGGATACATATGCCGATGGAGGAATGGGCAAAAGGTGCCAATCCGTCGCACCCGTAGCGTACTGCCGAGCGTGGGTATCGAAGGTTGACCCAGGCAGCATCGCAAAGCCGTAACGGAGTCCGCCCCATTCGCCCGCAAGGTAGCCACCAGCCGGCATGCGATTCAAAGTTTTCTAACCATCGACTGGACTTGGATCAGAAAGCGTAGCCGATTCCGACCTCAGCGACGAAGTCGTTCAGCCAACCGCCAACCGTGGATCCGGGAGCGGGCGCGATCAGCGTGGCGGGAAACGGAGTTATGTAGTCGTGGACCTCGAGAACGCAGCAGGACTGACTTGGCGATCGTGAATTTCAGGCCGGCACCCACGGACACCAGAATTCTCCGGTCCCGGACATCGCTGAACACCGCGATGTTCGAGAGCGGTTGATACGCTCTCTCGGCGCCGCTACCCGAGTACCAATCACTCCAGCACCGCCCTCAATAAAGGGCCGCACGGCCGATTCGGAAGGGGTAAAATTGAATACCACGTCGTAGTGAAGCGCATTACTTTGGCTTGCGAACTTGACGGTAGTGCCATTCGAGGACAACTTTAGATCGCCGTTCTCATGGTCATAGCGCAACTCCCCACCGAATAACCCGCTTCCGATGTTGTTGTCGAGCCAGGCGCTCAAGGCCGAACCGAGGTTGCGGGTGGCATCAGCATCACCCACCGGATTGGTGATGGTTTCCGACGTCAGAAAACTGCCTCCTGCTCCAACACCAACTTCCCACTTCTGGGCAAGTGCCGTAGGAGCCGTCGCGGCGAGAGCCACAAACACTAACGACAAGCAATATCTCATATTGTTCCTCGCTTTCATCTAGAACCTTCGGCTAGTCACCACCCGCTCACGGATTTAAGGTTGAAACGCCGCTAAGGCTGGCTGGTTTTCTTTCGGCTGCTTATGCGCGTCCGTTCGTAGTGGGCGCTTCGAAAGTCTCCTGAATACTGCTGCGTAGAAAATGTCGCCGAATTGAATCTGATTGCGGCTTGATGGGTCGATTGCCGAGATGGGGACGTTGAACAGCATGTCGATGACTTCCAGACAGAGAGCGGCTTCTTCAAAAGCGGCGTCTGCCCTGGTGTCCACGTACCAGTCGACACTACTTTCCAGTTGACCTCCGAAACCGCCGTCGCCTGGATCGTAACTTTGTAAACTACTGTGGATAACATCGCCATTCGTTGGATTGGGGCGCGTGCCGCTCTTAGGGATGTGCGGATCGAAAACGAGAATTCACGTTTCTCGTTTGACCTTCCCCGGAGTTGCATCGCAATGGTCAACCAAAATGCAAGGCACATCTTGCTTGCATTCTGGGTTTAGACGGGGAAAAGCTGGCGGACTCATGCGATTATTCATTTTGGGCTTTGGGTTGTGGATGGCGAGTACAGCTTGCTACGCACTCATCTGGGCCGCTCAATCGAACTCCCCAGGAGAGAAGGATTTGGGAGTGGGCCTCGTCGCTGGAATTCTGCTGCCCATCATATGGATGCTCGCCATTGGAGGCTCGGTCTGCCTCACGATTGGGTTTAATCGATGGCTTCGCGGCCCATCTCCGCCCTAAAGTTTTCGTCAACGCACCTTTCAGGCACTACCTCCGCCCGCAACTTGCCCCCGCGTGCTAAACTAAAGTTGTCTTTGAAGTTCCGCCTATTTTCGCATCGTCCCTCATCGTCTGGTCTAACCCGCCGCTGTCTGATCGTGCCAGATTCGCTGCTCTGCAAATTCAGAAGGAAACGATGAAAAATATTTTTGTAGGTAATTTAAGTTTCGGGACGACAGAAGATACGCTTCGTTCCATGTTTGATTCATATGGCGCCGTCCAACGAGTCAATATCGTCACGGATCGTGATACCGGCCAAGCCCGGGGTTTCGCCTTCGTCGAAATGAGCGTCGATGCGGAAGGCAACGCCGCCATCAACGGGCTCAATGGTAAGGATCTCGACGGCCGGGCGCTCAACGTCAACGAAGCCAAGCCGAAAACGGATCGCGGATCCGGTGGCGGCGGTGGCCGTGGCAACAGCCGCTGGTAAGTAGCGCTGCAAGCCAGGGCGGCACTAAATCTGTCGCCCGAATTACTCGACGAAACTGAAGAACTGGAGAATAATTTGCCAAAAGAAGACGCGATAGAAGTGATGGGTAAAGTAGTCGAAAAATTCCGGGCCGGGATGTTTACGGTCGAACTCGACGCAGGCATGCCAGTGCTGGCGTCCATGGCCGGCAGGCTTCGCCGCAACCGCATCAAGATCATGACCGGAGACCGGGTCTCTCTCGAACTCTCCCCCTACGACCTCACAAAAGGTCGAATCACCTACCGGCACAAGTAAGCGAGGATCTTACCAACATGACATCCAACAAAACGATTCACAGCCGCTCCAACAAAGACATCGGCGACGTTATCGAGGGTGAGTGGGAGATCATCGCCAAGAAAGTGATCGCCGAGCCGATTCCGGGCAATGGCCGCGAGGCGCCCCGTTTCGGGATCTACGAATACGAAGTCAAGCCAATCCTCTCGCAAGCCCCGGTCAAGCTCAGTCGCGCGAAGCAACCGGCGCAGCCCAGTGTCGGTGGGACACGGCGCGAAGCCTCATCGGTTCCCCTGACCGTGCGCCGCAGTTCGTAGCTCGCGCCGGGCCTGCGCTTTCGCCAGAGCGTCATTCAGTTGCCCGGCCAGCACGTAATCACCACTTGGCCTTGCAGCGCGGCCTAAGTCTCACCTAGGGCTGTTCTCGCCCACCCCCATCGGGCGATTGACCCGACCGCCTCGCAAGAGTAGAGTAGGTGCGGGATAGATGGCCACGGCCCCGTTGCGGGACGTGCAGACAAAGGAGTCTAACATGGCCAATATTCAGCCCAATCGATACGTGATGCAAAGCAGCGACGGGAAAACGAAGGTCGATTACGAGACCTCCAGTTTGATCGGTCAGCCGACTTTGAATCTCACCCAGGGCCAAGGTCCGGTCCGGCACTTCACGGGTTCGCAGATCCGCACCCTGAACACCGAAATCGGGACCTTACTTTCAGTCACCACGCACATGACAGTCGACACCGGGTCGACTTCCGTAAGCATTCTGATTCCCTCGATCAGCCTCAAGACCGTTTCCGAACAAACGTCGTTTTCGACGGAAGCCATCGTCACGGCCCACTCCGGTCCCAATTCGCTTCCGACTACAGGCGTGCACGAAACTTTTCAGTTCATTCCGCTCAAAGGCGAAGCCAACTTCGTCCTGTCCTCGCTCGAGCCCGTAATGGGAGCGCTTACCAAGGCCGCTGGGAACCGCTAGTTCGCACGACGGCCACGCACCTTTCAAGGCGGACGCCCGCGACAGTCTCCTCGCCGTAACGTCGCAACTTCCGCCTTCTTCTCTTGCTTCATCGCTTTATAAGCGCGCCCAGCCAATCCCGAATCCCAATAGGCGAACAACCACCTACACACTGGTTGCGCCACCCCACTCCGGCCCCAAGCTTGGTCCCTCGGGCCCTCACCGATTACACTGTTCCATATGGATAAACCGAATCACCATGATGTGGATGTCATACTAAAGCTCTACGATTTGCGCCGTGAAGATCGCATGCGTAAAGCGCGCGGCTGGCTCTTCGGCTACAAAGCCACCAACGCAGCCGAGCATCAGGCCGCCTGCCCGCCTGGATCCGACGAGAACGCTTACTTTCGGATGGTCACAAGCTATTGGGATATGGCGGCGTCGTTCGTCACCTCCGGCGCGCTCAATAAGGAGCTGTTCCTCGAAAACGCGGGCGAATTGCTGTTCGTCTGGGAGAAAACCAAGGCCGCCATCGTTGACAATCGCAAAGCCATGGGCAATCCCAAATATCTTTCCAATCTGGAGACAGTGGCGCAGGCCATGATCGACAATATGCCACCCGGCGCTTACCAGGCCTTCTCGGCGCGCGTGCGAGGCGTCTAACCCACTAATCCCATGCGCCGCGAAGCCGACTTCTTTGGAGATCGTGAGATGGATCTGATCTACATCGCCAAGAAACTACAGGATGCGTTGCGCCTGGAATCGGCTTTCACCGAATCGGGCGTGGAGTACGCCGTCGAAACCGACAATTACGTCGGCGGCGTACTCTTTCGCAGCGAGCGCGTGGGCGCTTTCTTTTACGTTCTGCCGGAAGCCGCCGCCCAAGCGCGCGAGATCATGCGCCAGCATGGCTTCCGGTTTCAATCTTTACAACCCGAGGACGCTAGATGAATAGACGCTTCCTAACTCTGGTCGCGGGCGCCGCGCTCGCCGCGTCGCTTTTCGCGCAGACCATTAGCCCGCTGGCCGATCAGTATCGCGAAAATGCCGGCCGACTGATTGACGCCGCGCTCGCCGACCAGCACGGCATGGAAACGCTGTCTTACTTATGCGATCGCATCGGCCATCGCCTCAGTGGATCCACCGCGCTCGAACACGCCGTCACCTGGGCGGCCGCCCAAATGAAAGCCGATGGACTCACCAACGTCGTCACCCCTCGCGTCAAGGTTCCACATTGGGTGCGGGGCAACGAGAGCGCCTCGATGATCGAGCCGGTCCAAAGGCCGCTGACTATCCTGGGACTCGGCGGCAGCGTCGCGACCCCCAAGCGCGGGATCACCGCCGAAGTGGTTCCCGTAGCGAGCTTCGAGGATTTAGATCGCCGCGGCCGCGCCGGAGTCGAAGGCAAAATCGTTCTCTTCAACACGCCTTATGAAGGCTACAACCGCACTGTCGTCTATCGCACCGCTGGCCCTTCGCGAGCAGCGCGATTAGGCGCGGTAGCTGCGCTGGTGCGATCCGTCACGCCGGTAAGCATTCAATCCCCGCATACCGGCGCGCTCGAATACGCCGATGGCTTTCCAAAGATCCCCGCTGCTGCCGTCACCATCGAAGATGCTTTGCTGATGCAGCGCCTCTCCGATTCTGGCAATACCGTCACCGTGCACCTCGACATGGAAGCGCACATGTTGCCCGATGCCGATTCGGCCAACGTGATCGGCGAGATTCCCGGTCGCGAGCGTCCCGACGAAATCGTCGTCATCGGCGGCCATCTGGATTCCTGGGACGTCGGCGCCGGCGCGCAAGACGACGGTTCCGGCTGCATCACGGCCCTCGAAGCCGCGCACCTGATTCACGAGCTGGGCCTCCGCCCGCGGCGCACCTTGCGCGTCGTCTTCTGGACCAACGAAGAGAACGGCGGCGCCGGCGGCGAGGCGTATCGCAGTTGGGCCGGCGATACGGTGAAGAATCACGTGGCCGCAATCGAAATGGACGGCGGAGCGGAAAAGCCCATCGGCTTCGGCCTCAGCGCGAATGGTGACTTGCAGGCCATCCTTTCGCGTTTGCGTGAGATCGGCGGATTGCTGGAACGCATCGATGCCTCGACGGTGCAACTCGGCGGCGGCGGCGCTGACATCGCGCCCATCATGGTGGACGGTGTTCCCGGACTCGCGTTGCGCACGGTCGGCACGCACTATTTCGATTGGCACCATTCGCGCGCCGACACGGTAGATAAGGTCAAGCTCGAAGATTTGCGCGCTAACATCGCGGCCATGGCCGTGATGGCTTATGTGCTGGCCGATATGCCCCCGCCGCTGCGCCAGACTCCATCATCGACCCGCTGAAACATATTCCAGCTCTTTGTTGATCACCATCTGAAGATCCGGCCACATCAGCCCGCCGATTTTTCGGCCGTTAATAAATAAAGTGGGAGTTCCTTGAACCCCCAGCGTGCGCGCTTCCGCGATGCTGCGATTCACCTCGGGCTCCGTCGCTTTCGAGCTCATGCATTGACCGAGTTTCACTGTGTCAACGTTATTCTGCCCGGCCCAATCCAGCACCTTGACGCTAAGATTATCGGGGGTGATTTCCTCTTGATTGGCGTAGATCCAATCGTAGAAGCTCCAAAACGCGGGCTGCCCTTGTTGATAGACGCACCGGCCGGTAATCGCGGCGGCCCGCGCCCAGGGATGCACCGATTCGAGCGGATAGTTCTTAAAGAACACGCGCACTTTGCCGCCGAAAGCCTTGGTCACATCCTCCCGCAAGTACGGCGCTTCCATCTTGCAATCCGGACACTCGAAATCGCCAAACTCCACGATCGTCACGGGCGCATCGGCCGGCCCAAAGCTCGGCTGATCGGCGAGAGTTATCTTGTCGAGATTCGATTGGAATGGCTGCTTGTCCAGGTCGTACACGTCGCCCTTGACGATGGTCTTTCCGTCCGCCGAAACATAATACAGCTCGTCCTTTTGGGCGTTGTTGTAAAAAGCGTGCACCGGCACTTCCGAGAATCCCGGAAGATACTTCGACGGTTTCGGATCGTCGATCTTGAATGTCACCTCGCCGCGATAGAGCTCCACGTGGCGCAGATAGGCTTCGAGCGTTGCTTTATCCAGCGCGTTCTGGGTCGAAGCCGTCCAGGCCAGCGGCGACGCGGCCAGCAGCAGGAGAGCGGCGAATGTTTTCATCAGCTCTCATTCTAATCCGATCCGCTAATCCGATCGGCTATTCCGATCGGCGGCGCGCCAGTTCCATCAGCGTCGCGTGCGTGCCCATGGCCTTGCCGTCACCGTGCAATTGCGAAAACGCGCCATCGGAGCTCAACACCCAAGCCTGCCGCTGATCGCGCAACAGAATCTCCAAAACTTCCCAGAGCTTTTCCTTTGCTTCCCGCGTAAACACCGGCGTTACCACTTCCACGCGCTTCGACAAATTGCGGAACATCCAGTCGGCCGATCCGATGAAGAACTCGCCTTCCATGGGATCCTCAGAGCCTGCCGCGAAATAGAAGATGCGTGAGTGCTCGAGAAACCGGCCGATGATGGATCGGATACGAATGTTCTGCGTGCGCCCCTCCACGCCCGGCCGCAGGCAGCAGAATCCGCGAATGACCAAATCAATTTCGATGCCGGCCGTCGACGCCTCGCACAGAGCTTCGATCAGTTCCGGATCCTCGAGCTGATTCATTTTTCCAATAATGCGCGCTGGTAGGTTCGCCCGCTTGTTGGCGATTTCCCGATGGATCAGCTCCAGCCACCGGCGCCGCATGGTGGTTGGCGCCACCAGCAACTCCTTGGGCGCTGGCGCTTTCGAGTGCCCCGTCAAATAGTGAAACAGGTTCACCACGTCTTGCGTGATCCGCGGATTGCAAGTGAACAAGCCAAAATCGACGTACAGCCGTGCGGTGCGCACGTGATAGTTTCCGGTTCCAATGTGAACGTAGCTTCTGAGCCCGGCCGCTTCTTTGCGAACCACCAACGCCAGCTTCGCGTGCGTCTTCAGCCCTTGCACTCCGAACGTAACGTGCGCGCCTGCTCGTTCCAGCTCCGCCGCCCAATGCAGATTTCGCTCCTCATCGAACCGCGCTTTGATTTCGATGACGCAGGCCACCTGCTTGCCGGCTTCCGCCGCCTTCACCAGAGATTTGACGAACGGCGTATCGTCGCCGATGCGATAAGCCGTCATCTTCACCGCTACGGTCTCGGGATCGCTGGCCGCCGCCGCGATGAAATGCTCCACGCTGTCTTCAAAGCTTTCGTAGGGATGATGTACCAGCACGTCGGCAGTGCGGATTGCGGCGAAAATGTCGTGGCTATTCTCGATCGCCGCCGGCGGGAGCGGAGTCCAGGGGGAATCTCGAAGCGCCGCCACCGGCATTCCAGCGATCTGGAATAGTGTCGTGTAGTCTAACTCATCATGTAAATCGTAAATGTCTGTTTCAGAGAGCCGAAACCGTTCCCGTAACATCTCGCGAATGCTTGGATCGGCGCTGGGAGCAAACTCCAGCCGCAACACCGGTTCATAACGCCGTTGCCGGACCTGTTCGCGAACGATGTCGCGTAACGCCGCATCCGATTCGTCATCGATCTCAAACTCGGCGTCACGCGTCACCCGGAACAACGTCGTTCCCGTTAGCGTCATGCCGCCATATAGCTTGTGGACATTGCCACGAATCACTTCGTGAAGCGATGCCCAAACGGTTTCGCCCGCGGGCACTTCGGCCGCCAGCGCGATCCACTGCTTCAACACCGGAGGGACTTTCACGCGCGCATAGGTGGGCGCTTCCTTATCCTGATCGTGCAGCAGGAACGCCAGCGAGTTCGAAAGATTCGAAAGGAATGGAAACGGATGCGCCGGATCGAACACCAGCGGCGTTAGCGCGGGCGAAACCTCGCGATCGAAATAGGCGCTGGCTTCGTCTTGTTGCGCGGCAGTCAGCTCATCCCAACGCCGTAGATGGATGCCGTGCTTGGCCAGGCCCGGGATCACCGCGTTGCGAAAGCAATCGGCTTGGCGCTTGAGACTCGAATCCAGCCGTTCCCGAATGGTAGCGAGCAGCCGAGCTCGTTCCGGCGCGGAGCCCTTGCGCAACACCGCCATCCGCTTCATGAAGAACTCGTCCAGATTCGAGCTGAAGATCGCGAGAAACTTCGCTCGTTCCAGCAGCGGCGTGCGATCGTCCTCGGCCTCGGCCAGCACGCGATCGTTGAAATCCAGCCATCCCAGATCGCGATCGATCCAAACATCGGACAGAGCCCCGGAGACCTCGCGGTTCAGGACCCCGTCATCGCCGATCGAAACCATCACAGCCGCAGCGCTCATAAGCCTCCAATTCTATTGGCGGGCGTTCGCTGTGGGATGAATATTGGATGTCAATCTGGTTTCTACGTGCCATCCTGTTTAACTCCCGTGCGATAGAATACGCGGCATGGGGAAAATGTTCGGCGGCGCAGTCCTGTTGGCGCTTGCGCTGATCGCCTGGGCGCAAACTCCGGAGAAGTTCGATGCCAAATTCCATGCTCGGCTGGCCCCGGTTGCGATCGATGCCTCCATGCGTGCCGCGGTAACGGGATCGGGTTCAGTCTCAGCCGTGCTTGCCGGCAATCAGCTTGCGATTAACGGATCTTTCGATGGGATGCAGGGCCCCGCGACAATGGCGCATATTCATCAGGGCGTGGCCACCGGCGTTCGTGGGCAGGCCATCGGTGATCTCAACATCACGCACGCGTCCGCTGGCAGCATCACGGGAAGGCTTACGTTGACCGCGGAACAAGTGGAGAGCCTCCGCAAGGGCAAGCTCTACGTTCAGATTCACAGCGAGAAAGCGCCCGACGGGAATCTGTGGGGTTGGCTGTTACGACAGGAAGGCCGGTAGCAATGTTCAGAATGGCGTGCATGATCGTAGTCTGCGGAGCGGCGAGACTTCTTGCGCAGCAAGCGATGGACGGCCGGGCGGTTTATCAGGCAAATTGCGCGAGTTGTCATCGACCCGATCTGGCTGGTAGCGGCGAGGCTCCCCAATTAGCAGGTTCGAACTTCATGACCGCGTGGGGCGCGCGGCCGGTGAGCGAGTTGGTCAGTTACATGCAATCAGCCATGCCTCCGTCCAATCGCGGTGGGCTCGGCGCGAAGGCATATGTCGATTTGGCGGCGTTCATCCTGCAAGCGAATGGCGCGCCCGCGGGCACGCAGCCGCTTCAGGCCACAACCGCTGCGCCGATTCAGAGCATCGCGACAGGGAAGGTTCAAATTCCGGCGCCTGCTCCCGAGCAGAGCCCAGCCTTGTCAATCCAGCAGCAAACTACACCGGGGCGCGGACTCACAGTCACAGGACAAGTGAAAAACTATGTGCCGGTGACGGATGCGATGTTGAAGAATCCGGATGCGGGCGATTGGCTGATGGTCCGTCGCGATTATCGCGCGTCGAGTTACAGCCCGCTCGCGCAAATCAACGCGGGCAACGTCAAGAACTTGCGCCTGGTGTGGGAGTGGGCCATGAACGACGCCGGCGGCGCCAACGAACCGACGCCGATTGTTCACAACGGAACCATCTTTCTGATTAACCCCGGCAATGTCGTGCAGGCCATTGATGGCCGAACCGGTGAACTCATCTGGGAGAATCGCATTGGGCCGGACGTCAACGGCTCCATCGGCGCGATGCGCAGCCTGGCGCTGTATCAAGACAAGGTGTTCATGGCGACCACCGACGCGCGGATTCTTGCTCTGGACGCTCGTACCGGCAAGATCATCTGGCAGACTCCGATCGCGGATCCGGCGAAAGGCTACAGCAATAGCAGCGGCCCCATCGTGATCGGCGGCAAAATCATTGAAGGATTGGGCGGCTGCGATCAATATAAAAAAGATGGCTGCTTTATTAGCGCTTATGATCCGGCAACCGGGCGCCAACTATGGAAATTCGACACGGTCGCACGGGAAAATCAGCCCGGCGGCGATACTTGGGGAAAACTTCCCGATTTATTGCGCGCCGGCGGCGATACGTGGATCACCGGCAGCTACGATCCGGAACTGAATTTGACCTATTGGGGTGTGGCTCAAGCCAAGCCGTGGATGCGCGCCACTCGCGGTTCGGGATCGGCCAAGGCGCTATACACCAGCTCCACGCTGGCGCTTTCGCCCGATACCGGCAAGCTTGCGTGGTACTACCAGCACGTCGGCGGCGAGACGCTGGATCTGGATGAGGTGTTCGAGCGCGTGCTGGTGGATTCTGACGGACAAAAACTAGTTTTCACCATCGGAAAGGCCGGTATTTTATGGAAACTCGACCGAGCAACTGGTAAATATCTTGCGCGCAAGGAAACCATTTTCCAAAACGTATTCGATCAATTCGACGAGAAAACCGGCGAGCCGCGATATCGCGCTGATATTCTCGAACAGCAAACCGGCCAGTGGGTGCAGGCTTGCCCCAGCACCGAAGGCGGGCATAACTGGCAGGCCATGAGCTACCATCCGGGAACCAGTCAGCTCATCATCCCGCTGAGCCAAAGCTGTCTTGAAATGAAAGGGCGCGTTGTTGAATTCAAGGAAGGCTCCGGCGGCACGGCGGCGGATCGGCGTTTCTTTGAAATGCCGGGGAGCAACGGCAACATCGGCAAACTGGCTGCCTACGACGTGAAAACGCTGAAGGAAACCTGGTCGCTCCAACAGCGCGCGCCGTTTCTCACAGCCGTTTTGTCCACCGCCGGCGGGGTAGCTTTTGTCGGAGATCTCGATCGCAACTTCCACGCCGTGGATGTGAAAACGGGCAGGGAACTGTGGCGGATTCGCCTGGGAACGGCCGTCCAAGGTTTTCCGGTATCGTTCAGCATCGATGGGAAGCAATACATCGCTGTCACTACCGGCATGGGCGGAGGCAGCCCCAGACAAGTTCCGCTGACCATCGCGCCGGAGATCCATCATCCGCTGAGCGGGAATGCGCTATATGTTTTCGCGCTGCCCGATGAAAAGTAACTGACTATCGCGCCGTGCAGGGCTCGGGATCCCAGCCCGATGCATCCGCGAGTTTCTTGAAGTGGCTGGTGGTCACGAAGGGAACCGCCAGATACGTGGGGTCGTCCACCACTGTCATTACCATGAGCCACGTGTCGGCATTCGGCTCGCTAAAAACGTCGTAGTATTCCTTGAGCACTGTTTTATCGCTGTACGGAACGCCGTTCTTGCGCAGGTAACCGGCGCGCAATTGGGTGGTGGTCACTTGGAGTGAACGCGATTTCGCGCCCAGCCTGGGGCCCAGCGCCAGTCCGAATGAAACGGGCGGATTGGAGACTGGCGCGGCGCCTTCCCAAACCGCCATGGAATAACCCTGCCACGATGGCGCTGCGTTGCGGGGAGCCTCGCCGGTGAAATGCAACAAACGAGTTTGCTGGCCTGCATCGGTTTCGATCTTGAGCGTGGTATCGTCCTGCCAGGTGATGTGCAGGCGCCCGGGAATGCGCATGATGGCCGGTGCGCCGTAGGCTTTGCATTGCAGCCCCGCGGCTTCGTCCTTGGCGGGGTCCCATTGATCGAGTACGCGGCGGCCTTCGGCGTTGGTTGGGACACTCGCGGCGTCGCCCTTCAGAGGCGTCACCATGCGCCAGCGCCAATCTTCGGTCACGTAAGCCACCCAGTATCCGGTGAGATCGACCGGCGCGCCTGGTTTTCCTGGAGCCGGAGGAGCGGGCGGCGGAGGACCGAACTGCGCGCAAAGAGCGCACGCGGTGACTAGCATCAGTATTGGCAGTTTGGATTTCATTGGGCAAGACTCTTGTAGACGGCCTCGACAAACCGGTCCGCGCTGACAAAGCTGCTGGTCGTTAGGTACTCGGTGTCATAATCGCGCGTCGGTTTGGCGGCTTTCACTTGGTCGAGCGTCATTCCCTTCTGGATCATCGCCCGGACACGGTCGCGAACGATCACCACCATGTCGCGAAACTCAACTACATCGGCGTCGTCGCAGATGCGTCCGTGGCCCGGAACTATGTATGTTCCGCCTTCTTGCGTTCTCGCGGGGACAGCCAATTGCAGAATGTGATTCAACGCCAGAATCTCGCCCTGCACGCCGCCGCCATGTTCGATGTCGAGGAACGGATAAGCATCGGGCGTGAAAATGTCGCCGGTGCTGATCACGTCGGAGCCCCGAAACAGAACCACACTGTCGCCGTCAGTGTGCGCGTTCGGCTCGTGATAAATGATGACGGCCTCGCCGTTGAAATGCAGGTGTTTCTCGGGCGTTGCGTACTCGTCGATCGGGAGGCCCGCCTCGGGAAAACGGGGCTGGCCGGGCGCGGGCGAGGTCAAACGATTGAGTACGTTTTCGTGCGCGATGATCTTCAGCGGCAGCGTTGGATCGTAGCCGGCGAGTTTCGCGATGGCGGCATTTCCGTCGACGTGATCGGGATGCATGTGGGTGTTGATGATGTAGCGCAGCGGCCCCGGGGACAATTTGCGGATCTCGGCCATCAACTTCGGCGCGAGCGGAGCGAACTGGGTGTCCACCATCAATACGCCTTCGCTGCCGATTTGAACGGTCGTATTGCCGCCGGCGCCCACCAGCATGTAGATGTTGTGTTGCACCGGCTCGACGTGGATCTGCACCTTGTCGAAATTCTGTTGCGCTTGCGCAGGGAGTCCCAGCACAACAAGCGAGGCGATGATTGAAACGGTTTTCAACATTTTGGTTTACCGTTTCGGAGGCGCCGCCGTGGGACTGAGACAAACTTGCCCTTCGGCCCCGCAGGAACAGTACCGTTCACAGCGATCGCGTGGATGTTCGGGTTTGCCCATTTTCTTGCGGTACTCGGGATACAACCTCTCCGCGCCGCCGCGTGTCGCTTCATACGGCAATCCGTACCAATCGGCCACCTCATGTAGAAATGGATTCGTGCCAGGCAAATGATTGGGCACGTAATCGGCTGCCTTCGGCACTTCGGCCACGGTTTCGCAGATGTCCCTCGAGATCTGCTGGCCCGGATCGAGAACCCAGGTCTGCGTCCGCACCAAGGGCTCCGTCATGAACACCGGATCGGTCACTACCGTCGCGACCGTCAGATAATTTCCGTGCCGCACCCAATGATCGGTAAACGTAGCTTTATCGCTGCGCGGAACGCCGTTGCGTTTCAAATAGCTTTCCTTCAGATGCGTGGTGTAAACGTCGAGCATATTATCGTTCCAGGTTCCCGTGGAAAATCCCTGCCAGGTGTGCGGCGCGTATTCGGATGGATGCGGCCGGCCGTCCAGCCAGATGGTCCGCTCCATCTCTTGAAAAGTGATGCGAGTGTGGAACGCGATTACACGCTGCGTCACTGGATCGCGAATCGCATCCACGCGCATGTTGGCAAGACCGCGCATCGAGTAGTCGGCCGAATGCGGCCGGCATTGGTATTCGGGAACGACGGATATGCGATCCGCATCGTAGCTGTCGGCGCGGAGCCGCGCGGCGTCGTTGAGAGGAAGCCCCAAATAGTCGCCGAGTTCGGGACCGGGGATGCGATCCGGCAGATCCTCGTGGTACAGAGGCGCCCAGCTGCCCGAGAAATCCACTTGCGCGAAAGCAGGCGCGGAAAGCAGCAACGTAGCCGTGAGAAAGCGAAGCATAGACGATGGCATTCCCTTCTTGGTGAGTTTAGATATAAACCCAACGGCACTGCTAAGTCAAACAGATGCTCGCCTGCAGGCCGCTCACTCGCGCTATTTCCCAACCAGGTGTTCCGGCTTGTTGTTCTCGCAGACGTACTCCAGCAGTTCCTCCTGCGGAGCCAGGTCAAGTTTCAAGTTCATGTGGAACGGCTTGAGAAAGGTCGCGGGGTCTTCGAAGGTGACCGCTACTTCCATCTGACCGAAATCGACGCGCCGGTAGCGCTCGGTCATGTGCAACATTTCCGTGTGCGGCAACTGGCCTTCGCCGAGGCCGCCAAACCAGCTCCGGTCGTTAAAACCGGCCGTCTCCACAACCAGCGTGTCTCCATCCCACGTACCGGTCGAATGTCCCATCCATGTTGGATCCCAATTCGACGGATGGCTCCTTCCATCGAGAAAGACCTGGCGAAAGCCCGGGACATCCTCGAAGAGAACGACCAGAAGCGAACCGGTCTGCACGAACTTCTCGATAAAGGGCGCCGAACTCCCAGGCACAGGCGGCGAACCGGGAAGGCAGTGGTTGTGCGGAGCGTCCTTGCCATTGTTCTCCTGGCGCTCTTTGATCAGCGCGGCGGCCCAAGGCAAAACTGCGGGCGTTTCGGGGTACGGATCGTCTATGGCAATCCAGACGCCCGACAAATCCGGCTTTCCATTGGCGAGGCGAGGCGGGGGCTGGTTGCCGACTCTCGCTCTTTTCCGCATGACGTTCGCGAGCCGGCCTGGATCGTCGCCGAGTGTTGTACCGTTGACCGTTTCCGCGAGCTTGATGTTCAACCGAACGGTTTTAGCTGCTTCCAGAACGACGTCCTGCGCAACCCGCCGGTAGGCGCAACACGGCATCACGATCGAGAATTCGTACATCCCCGGAGTCAATCCGGCCAACGTATAACTGCCATCGGATTTGCTGGCGGTTCGTGCGATGGCGCCAGTGGATTTGTTCTTCACTTGGATGGGTGCTTCGGCCGCTGGTGCGCCGTTCACATCGGAAATCGTTCCGATAAGCGACCCGCCACCGGTTTGCGCGCAGATCGATGCGATGAAAAGCATTGAGCAGGCCACTCTACGCATCAGTTTCCCCCATTGATTTTGAGCTCTTGGCCATTGGCCAGTACGACTTTGGTGGCCCACAGCGACGCCGCGCCGTTCTTCGCGCGAAAGCCCGTGATGGTGATCTGGTCGCCAGCCTGCACCGAGGATTCGGTCCAGCCTTTCGGCGCCAAATGGTTCGCGCTGGTCAGCTCGGCTTTCCAGTTGCGTACCTGGCCTTGGTCGTCCTTCACGTCAAACTCGACCACGCAATGCGGATTGACGAAGTGGAAATCGGTGACGGTTCCATGAAAGGTGAGCTGCGCGGTTGTGTCGAAGGCGGCGAGGCCGTGATGCGCCACGACGGGGCCCGCGAGCAGCAAAAGCAGGAAGAGCGGAAGGGTTTTCATTGTGATGGTCCCTCGGCTTTGCCATCATCCACCCATCGATCGAGATCGCGAACATAGCGGTGTCCGAGGAACGTGTACGATGGCATCGTGACCACCACATAGGACTTGCCGATGAGGGGCTTTTTGTCATTCTTGGTTGTTGCGATCACCCATACATCGTAGTTCGTACCCGGACTGTGCGCCGCCGGAGTAAAGAAACCCGTGGGGCTCACCTTGCCGACGAAATCTGTGCTGTGATTTTCGGCTTCGTAGAACACTTCCATCGACCATGTGACGTCGTCGTGTAACAGCGGGCCGAGCTTCCAAATCGTCCGCGGTGTGCATCCTGCCATCCGGACCTCTTTGATACGCGACGGCTTCGAATTGCTGATAGCCCAGCGCGTGAGTCTGGTCGGCGAACGATGCCAGGGCCGATTCGGGCGTCACTTTGATATAGTCGACGCGATCGTAAATCGCGATGGCGCCCTTTGCAACGGAACCGAAGATCGCCACGTCGCGCCTGCCGAGCGCCGCATCGGCGGCCACATCCACTTCCGCAACCAATTCAATCTTGGTGTTCGAAACGATCCGCCGAATGGTGATGCCGGGCCCGAAGTCGAGATCCGCGGGCGTGGCGCGCGCGGGGAACTTATCGCCAATCAGGCGAACGCGGTTGGCTTCGGTACCCGTTTTCAGGGACGATCGATCGAGCAGGAGCAGCGTTGGATCAGCCGACACGCGGCGCAACTTCACGTCGAAACCGAACTCCTGATACTGCCCCCAAAACCAGCGGCCTTGGGCCTCAGAGTGATCCGGCGCGATCCATAGGACCTCGCGGGCTTCGCTGTTGAGATCATCGGGGCCCGAAGCCGCAGGTCCGCGGCCCTTGGAACGCCCGCGCCAGGCGGAGCCTCCATACACGACACTGCGGCCGGCGCGCAAAATGCCGGAGCCATCGTTGACCGACGTTAGAAGCACACTCGTATTGAATCCGTCGTCACCGGCCGGGTCAATTTGAAACTGACCGAAGTATTTTCCGCGCCCTGGTATCGATGCCGTTAACAGCCAGCGGCCCGTAAGATCCGATGTCTGCGCCTTACGGGCGGCCCAAGCATCCCACTCGGGAGTGTGAAGCGGAGCGGCCTTTTGGAAAAATGCGACGGCTTCGTCACTACCGGTAATGTTGTACCGCGCTGCATGTGCCTCGACGAATTGTTTCCAATCCCCGGCCGATCGCCGCCACGACAAAGCATGCGCGAAGGAATGGCAAGTGGTGCAGGCGTTGCGAAGATTCTCGCTCGGTATGTTGGTTTCCTGGCGAATCCGGCGCTCGGCGTCGTAGAGCACGGGCTTGGCTTCTTCAGGCGACAAGCCATGGGTTGCGCTGAGATACGCGACGATGGACCGCGCCTCGTCCGGCGTGACAGCGACACCGTTCACCCCGATCATGCGCTTGAGAACTTCCTGCCAGCCTTCCGGCGTGGTCCGCTCCCAGGAGATGCGCTGCATGTTGCCGCGTTCGTCGCGGGCATGGCAGCTTGAGCACTTGGCGATGATCAGCGGATTCGTAACTGGTATGCCTTCGTCCTGTGCCTGGCCGAACGCGAGCGTCGCAAAAATCGCGTATAAGAAGAGAGCGCACGTCATGCGATGCATTTATAGAAGGGTAACGCAGGCGCGATACACTGGGAGCGTTCCCGAGTTTTTGTCTATGCGCGTATTAAGTCGCTCTTTGCCGGCCAATCTCACTGCGGCCAATTCCCTACGGCAGGGAGCCGAGAAACTTTTGCGGCGCGCGGGCGGATGACGAATCTTATTGTGCGGCCCGGAGCCGTTCTCAAAACCTATTTCGTTGTGCTACTTTTCCTGGCGCTGCGGGCCGTCGGAAATTCTGCGATGGCGTGGGGAATGAAGCAGGTGCCAGAGAGAATGGCTATGAATCCGGCGCTTTATTTGCGGGCCATGCTGAATCCGTATGTCGCGCTGGGAGTGGCCGCATTGATCGTAGCCCTGCTCACGCGAATCGCACTTTTCAGCCTGGCAGACCTGAGTTTCGTGCTTCCGGTGACCGCCGTTGGATACGTGATCGCGGTGTTTCTTGGCAAGGTGCTGCTGCATGAAACGGTCACGGGCCAGCGATGGCTGGGAACGGTGCTGATTTTTGCCGGTGCGGCACTGGTTGGGTCCACTGCACCCGACACGACACCTCCCGAGGACCACGCGCAATGAAGTGGGTACTAGTGGCGGCGATGGTGTGCGCGACAGTGTTGGGCGATCTGCTGCAGAGCCACGAAATGAAGCGCGCCGGTGAACAATCGGTGAGCGCGCGTGGGTTGGCGCGATTGCTGCACGTCATTATTCAGCGCCGCCTGCTGATTCTGGGCGTCGCCTGTAACGCGGTATCGTTCTTCTCGTTCATGGCCCTGGTGCAAGCCGAGCCGCTGAGTTTCGCCGTTCCGGCGTCAGCGGCGAGTTTTGTGCTCGAGACATTACTCGCCAAGTTTGTTTTGCACGAGCGCATCGGCACGCGTAGAGCTGCGGGCGCGCTAGCGGTGTTGGCAGGCGTGGTGCTAGTGGGCGGATAGCACCGGAGAATCAGTTCGTAATATACACCGCTCCTCCGACTTCGACAGCGCTTGTCGTGACGGGCTGCGCGTAAGGGTTCCCTGGATTCGTGTAATAAATCGAAAAGCCGGCGGCGCAAGAAGAAGACCCGCAGGAGATCGCCTGCAGAGTTGCCGGAACCTGAAGGTCAACCTGCAGCACGTAGGGAGTGGCTTGCGAGAAACCGGTCACCGTCCAGCCATTGTTTGCGAAAAGCAAGTTCGGGCCGTTGAAGCCCACGGCCGGCGACAATCCGTTTAAGAACACCGAAACGATCGAGCCGGGCGGCGCGGGATTGCTCGGAGAATTCACGGAGCCGTCTGCGTTGAGGGCGACGGCGATGTATCCGATCGATTGGTCCATCGGGAGATCCGGGAGATCCAAGAACAGGCTGGGGTTGGCGAACGTCGTGGGGAAAGCACGTTCGCGAGTCGACACACCGTTGGCGGTCACATGCATGTTCGACGTCGATAAGCCGGCAGGAACGGCGAAATTAATTTGGGTTGAGGAAACGTAGAGCAGCGGGGCTGGAGTGGACCCGAAGTTTACGCTGACGCCGCCGAGGGTGGTGGTCGTATTGTTGTTCGCGCCGGCGGGCGTGGCCGGGCCGAGTCCGGTGCCGAAGATCGTTAAGAGCTGATAGGTTGCGACCGGGCCAGCTGACGCGAGATCCGCGGCATCGGCGATGCAGGCTATCTGGGGCGTTCCCGCCGGCGGCTGGGGCTGCGAGAAATCGACAGCGCCGAGATAAGCGCCGGGCAGCGGGCCGGGCGGGAAGCTCGGGAGCGTCAGCGCGTTCGTGCTGAACGGAAAGTCCGGCAGATTCGTTCCGCCCGCGAGCCACAGAGTGGAACCCGTGAGCGCGACGCCCGAGACGCCGATTGTGGACCCTCCGATAAATTGCGTGCCCAGTAGGTTGCCGGTAGTCGCGTCCACTTGAGCGGCATAAGCAGATCTCTTGATGAACGTGTTATTCGGCAAGCATTGTCCAGGGACATTCGTCAGCGCCGGAAGGCTCGTAACTTGATAGCCGAAAATCGGCCCCGGCACGATGCCAGCCATGCCTCCGACATACGCTGAGCCATTCGAATCCAACTGCACGCCCGCGCCGCCAACGGGGACGGAGAACAAAAGCTTCTGCCCGGCAGGATCGAGTTTGGTGAGAAACGGCGACCCTGGAATTACGCCCGGGATGGAGGATGCTCCGTTGCCGCCCTCGAATCCGGTGAGAAAGACATCGCCCGCCGAGTCCACAGCCAGCCCGCCGTTCGTGGTGTTATACGTACCGGAAACCGATGTGGAGAAAATCAACTTCGAACCGCTGGGGTCGACCTTCGAGACGTACTGATTTTGCCCCTGATAACCTCCAGGGGCGCAGGGAGGAGTGCAGTCAGTAAAGACCGGGAACGCGGTCTGATAAACGCCGGGCGTGGTCGGATAATCGAGCAAATAGGTGCTGCCCGCGGCGTAGATGTTGCCGGATGAATCGAACGCGAGGGCGCTGCCGCCGATTCCAGTAGCGGAGAAAACAAGCTTTGTGCCTGTCGGATCGAGCTCGAGCAAGTAGGGATGATTCGCGCTGTTGGCGATGCTGTAGGCGCCCGCTGTGTTGGGAAATCCTGCCGAAACGCTAGTCCCGCTGACGATGATCTGCCCCGTCGTGGTCACGGCGACGGCCTGCGCCTGGCTC
The DNA here is from genome assembly GCA_963772905.1 of Bryobacterales bacterium. Classification (GTDB taxonomy): domain Bacteria; phylum Acidobacteriota; class Terriglobia; order Bryobacterales; family Bryobacteraceae; genus Palsa-89. The sequence continues at coordinate 399,221 of CAVYZD010000006.1, forward strand.
GCCGCGGGGCCGCCGAGAAGATCGGAGAACACGAGCTCGCCGGTGGGATCGAGCTTGGCTACGAAAGATCGTTCGTTGGCGACTCCCGAAGGCGCCGCGCCCAGGTTGCCGCCCGCCGTGACGGGGAAATCCGGCGATCCGGTTACGCCGGCGACATACGCGTTGCCCGCGCTGTCCACCGCGATCGCGCTCGCGGAATCGTAGACGGATCCACCGATGTATCGCACATACAGATATTGCGTGGCCTGCGGATTCAGCTTCACGATTAACGCCGTGGTCTGCATCGTTGCCGGATCGATAGTTGCGCTTCCCGCGAGATAAATGTTGCCCGAAGCATCCGTGGCGATCGCATTTGGCGTGAAACTATCGCGCAAATACGTCGAATAAGCCAGCACCGGGAACGTGGGCGCGGGGGCCGCGAAAGCCAGTCCGGAGAGCAGGAAGAATAGAAGAGAACGAATAGGCATAGGGGTCTCCAGCGGACGCGGAAGCTCTCAGAATATCAAGCGCAGTGGGTTGCGAACTAGCAGCGGTTTAGCTTTGCATTGTCGCCAGCTTGACAGTAGCGGGCGGTTCTCAATAGGCTACCTGTGGGAGGGATCGCTTTGACGAAGCACCTATTTGGGGGCGCGCTGCTGGCGCTGAGTTGCGCGATGTTCGCGGCAGGCCAGGTCCCGACTTCCAAGATATCCCGCACGCCGAGTGGCACGCCAGACATAAGCGGCATCTGGCAGGCCCTGAACACCGCGAATTGGGATCTTCAGGCCCACGGCGCAGAGCCAGGGCGGGATTCCCGCATGGGAGCGATCGGCGCGGTGGCTCCAGGACCAGGCGTGGTGGAAGGCGGCGAGATTCCTTATCTACCGTCCGCCGCCGCGCAGCGAAAACAGAATTACAAAGACCGGTGGAGTGCCGATCCGGAAATCAAATGCTACATGCCCGGCGTGCCGCGCGCCACTTACATGCCGTATCCGTTTCAAATCATCCAGGGAGCGGGATCGGACACCATCATGATCTCCTATGAGTTCGCCGACGCAGTCCGGCTGGTCCCGATGAAGAACCCGGGTCCGGCGCCGGCCGACAGTTGGATGGGATGGTCGATCGGACACTGGGATGGAGATACGCTGGTAGTGGATGTCACCAGCCAAAATGATCAGACCTGGTTCGACCGAGCAGGGGACTTCCACAGTGACGCGCTGCATGTGGTGGAGCGCTACACGCCGCTTGACGCGAACATCTTGATGTACGAAGCCACCATCGAGGATCCGAAAGTATTTTCCAGGCCCTGGAAGATCAGCATGCCACTGTACCGGCATGTTGAAAAGAACGCGCAGTTGATGGAGTTCAAGTGCATCCCGTTTTCGGAGGATGTGCTTTACGGTAACGCTCGCGAGCGGGAGGGTTCAAAATGACGGGTCGTTTTTTGGGAATCGTGTTGCTGGGATTGCTCCCGGCCTTCGGCCAGAGCTCCGCTAAGAATGAAAGCGCGTGGACGGCGCCGCGCACATCCGACGGCCATCCCAGCTTTGAAGGGATCTGGACGAACAAGACCATCACGCCGATGGAGCGCCCGAAGGATCTGGGAGACAAGGCGTTCTTTACCCCGGAGGAAGCCAAAGCGTACACGCAGGCCGCGCGTGAACGAAACAACAAGGACAAGCGCGGGGGAGGTGTTCGCGACGTGCTCTACGCCTACAACGACTTTTGGTGGGACTCGGGGACCAAGCTGCTGAGCAACATGCGGACGTCGATCATTGTGGATCCGCCGGATGGCAGAATCCCTCCGCTGACGGCGCACCGGCTGGCGCAGTTGCAAGAGCAGGCCGAGGCGATTAAGGTTCGCTGCCAGCACCCTGGATGCGCGATTGCAAACAGCGGCCAGCTCAGTCCTTCCGATAAGCCCGAAGAGTTGGACTTGATGACGCGCTGCATCTCCTTCGGAACGGTAGTGCCCATGATGCCGAGCGCTTACAACAACGATTATCAGATCGTGCAAGGCCCCGGCGTGGTGGCGATCGACACGGAGATGGTCCACGATGTTCGCCGCATCCCGACGGACGGAAGCCCGCACTTACCTTCCAGCGTCCGCGAATGGATCGGCGATCCGAGGGGCCATTGGGAAGGCGACACGCTGGTAGTGGACAGCACCAATTTCAAAGGCGAGACCAGGGTCCGGGGAGGCGATGAAAACTTGCACCTGATCGAGCGGTTTACGCGCACGGGCCCCGACACATTGCTGTATCAGTTCACGGTGGACGATCCCACGGCTTTCACCAAGCCCTGGAGCGGCGAGATTCCCATGACAAAAACGGAGGGGCCGTTGTACGAATATGCCTGTCACGAAGGCAATATCGGCATGAAGGATATTATCGCTGCCGCGAAGGCTGACGAGAAGAAGGCCGCCGAGCAGGCGGCGGGAAAGAAATGATCGAAATGAAAAGGACAGTTTTTGCGATCGCTTGCGTTGGGCTGCTGGGGTCCGCGGCGCCGGGGTGGGCGCACCATTCGTTTGCCGCGGAATTCGACGAGAACAAGCCCGTCAAGTTGCACGGAGTCGTCACAAAGATGGAATGGATCAATCCTCACTCCTGGATCCACATGGATGTGAAGGGCGACGACGGCAAAGTGGTGAACTGGGCGATCGAATGCGGAAGCCCGAACACGCTGTTCCGGCGCGGGCTCAACAAGAACTCGCTGCCGGAGGGCACGGAGATCAACGTCGACGGCTATCTGGCCAAGGATGGCGAGAACAAAGCCAACGGCAGGGACGTGACGCTGTCGGATGGGCGCAAGTTGTTCCTGGGGGCCAATCCGGACGCGGATAAGTAGGACGCTGTTCGGGTTGGCTCAATCGCCGGAGCGTGGCGAGGCCGCGGGAACCAGTTGGCCATCGCGGATGTGATAATCGGCGCCGCGCCAGCGGATGCTGTTGCGGCCAAAACTGGTGAGCCAGATCCCAAACGCCACAGCGTCCCAAACCGGAATGAGCGGCATTTGTTTCCACAAGCCACGCTGCTGCAGGCCCTGGATTCCGATGATCCAGGTCATGGTCACGCGTAGCGCGAGATAGCCGCCTAAATAACCAGATGCGATCGCAGCCGACGGATGAACCGCAATCGCGGCAAGCGACCACGGCAGGCCTTGCGTCAGCAGCAAGCCGAGATGCCCCCACGGGCGCATGTGACGCATCACCACGATCCATCGCAGGCGCTTGTGAAGCAGATCGCCGAGCGATGCATAATCGCAGACGGTCGCGATGGTGTAATTGAGCAGCACGACTTCGTAGCCCTGATCCGCGATGAGGCGGCCGACCAGCAAGTCGTCGGCGGGGCGATTTTCGAGCTCCGGATAGCCACCGAATCCGGCCAGGCGTGCGCGCGTGGTGGCGATGGTGGGGCCGAGCGCGAACTTCACTCCGTCCAATTGCCAGGCGACCAGGATGCCGGCGTAGAAATCGGACATCATTCCGACGCTCTGCAGGTGATCGGTGAGACTAGCGTGATCGGTTGGGACGTAGAAGCAGGTGACGGCGCCGACTTGCGGATCGCGCAGCGGAGCTGTGACGCGCCGGAGATAGTCGGGGCGCACGCGCACGTCGCTATCGCTGATGACGACCACTTCGTGAGCGGCGTCGTTCACCAGTCGCGCGAGTTTGGCGACTTTGTCGTTAGTGGCGACACGTCCGGAGCCGTGCAGAATTCGAATGCGGCACCGAGGAAAATCGGCCGTGAGCTTTGCAAGAACCGAAAGAACCGTTTCATCGTCCGGATCGACGCAGAAGACGATTTCGTACTCGGGATAATCCTGCCGGCAGAAACTGGCGAGGTTCTCAGCGGCATCCGGATCGAGGCCGCGAATTGGCTTGAGTATGCTGATAGGCGGCGTCGAGGAAGAGCCAGGGGCGGACGCGGGCTGCCGGAAATATTGCCAGGAACTATAGATGACGATCAGGTAATAAACGAGAGGTATGGCCGCGATTGCAAGAAACACATCTGCTGGACGCGGCATAGTTCCAGGCTACTTCAGGAGCGGCCGGTTCGTCAGCAACAACTTGCCGGCGCGTTATCAATAGGTCGCTTGTGACGCGGAGACTGCCGCATTCACACTCGACCGTTGGGCGCGCGGGTTTCGCGAACTTCGCCACTGCACCTGAGGCATAAACAGCGACGTGTCGATACGATCCTGATAACGGACCGCGATGTTCATCAGTGAATCAAGCAGTGAGTCGGAAAGATAGTGCGGCTCAAGGCCCAGGTCGATCAACTTCGAGTGTTTGGCGTTGTAGTAGTGCTGTTGGGATTCGACGCGCGGCGCCGCAAGGTGCTCAATTTGGACGCGCATCCCCAGCTTACGGCCCGCTGCCTTGACCATTTCGGCGAGTTCCAAAACCGAGAATTGTTCGGTGAACTGGTTGAAGACCCGGCACTCGCCAGGCTGGGCCGGATTCAGGCATGCGATCTCGATACATCGAACGGTGTCGCGTATATCCAGGAACCCGCGAGTCTGGCCGCCCTCGCCGTACACGGTGAGAGGATGCCCCGCGGCCGCCTGAACACAGAAACGATTCAGCACCGTTCCGAAAACGTCGTCGTAATCGAAGCGGTTGATCAGCGCTTCGTCCAACACAACCTCATCGGTCACGGTTCCGTACACCACGCCTTGATTCAGATCGGTGGCTCGCAGGCCCCAGATCTTGCAGGCGAACATCATGTTGTGGCTGTCGTGAACCTTGGAGAGGTGATAGAACGAGCCCGGCTGCTTCGGGAAGGGAAGCACGTCGGACCGGCCATTGTGCTCAATCCGAATGTAGCCCTCTTCGATGTCGATATTCGGCGTCCCGTACTCGCCCATGGTGCCGAGCTTCACCAGATGACACTCAGGCCGTAGCTCCTGGATCGCAAACAGCAGGTTCATGGTGCCGACGACATTGTTGACTTGCGTGAACACCGCATGTTTGCGGTCGATCATTGAATACGGGGCGGAGCGCTGCTCGGCGAAGTGGACCACTGCCTCCGGTTGGAAGTTTTCGATCACGCCGGCCAGGAATTCGTAGTCGTTGACGTCGCCGACAAACTGCTCGATGGACTTCCCGGTGAGTTCCTGCCAAACGCGCAGCCGGTCGCTGAGGGGCTGGATGGGAGTGAGGCTTTGCGCGCCTAATTCGAAATCCCATTGGCGTCGCAAGAAATTATCAACCACTGCCACCGCGTGGCCCCTGTTGGACAAGTACAACGCCGTAGCCCAGCCACAGTAACCATCACCGCCTAAGACACAAATTTTCATTTAGTTAAAGTCCACCTGCTCCTTGACTAAAGCGTAGGCACACAAATAACATGTGGCCGCTTCTGCCTTAGACGTAACCCTGTTTGGATAAAATAGACGCGGTTTAGTTAAGACTATTGCGGCAATACTTTGCAGGGACGCCATTTCCTCTATGCTAGGATACCCAACATTATCGTACCAGGATCGCCCGCAGAATTGGTGTTGAGCGGCGTCAGTTCGGCCGCACGGCCTGGAAAACGACCACAGAGAGATCGCTGGTATTGAAGAGGCCGCGGCCGGGTACGAGTTTCATGCTCCAACGGTCCTTTCCGATGACCACCGTGTAGATCCGCGAGGCCGGGTCGAAGGCGGTCCAAGTTCCTTTGTGGCCGTCGGTGGTGATCACGGTCCCGTCGGCTTGGAAGCGGGCCGCGAGACTGCTCTGACAATCGAAGTCGGGAGGGCATACCATGACCGAGTAGGTGCCCACGATCTGTTCGGGGCAGGCGGCATGAGCCTTGGAAAAATTAACCGCCTCGCCCGACACCGTAATCGAATAATCGCCTCCGCTGCGCACCAGGTTGGAGCCGGAAGGCTTGATCTCCACGATCGTGGTTCCAGCTGCCCCAAAAGTTCCGGGCCAGTCGGTCTGTGCAACGCGCCCGTTGGAGGTTAGCGAACGCGATCCGAAGACCTTTCCGTCGGGGTTATGAAGGACCACTTCGATGGTGGCTGGTGTGGGATTTCCAAATAGTCCCATGGACGTGAAGCGCACCGAGACGTTGGCTTTGCCGGCCACGTATTGGAACGACCAGTATTGCGATCCGACCTGGTTGTCCACTGTTCCGCGGTTTTCTCCGGGCAGCAGCGGAGTGGGAGCTTTGGAGTTGAGCGATTGCGCGGAGCCATTGATCCCGGCGAGCAGCACTATGCCGGCCAACATCCGTGCTGGGCGATTTCCCGCCATCGTTGACATTGTGAACAGGGTAACTTGAGCTCGCGCCGTGTGTCTACCAGCGCTGCAATGCAACTAAAAGTCTTCCCGTTTCGGTGCGCTGGCGATTTTCCGCGCCGCCTTCGGGCCCTCCCACCGCTCGAATTTCGCGATCTTGGTCTGTGCACCGAAACGATACCAAACCGCGGGGAACCGAATGAAGACGAAGCGAGCGAAGTCGAAAGCCTCATAGCTCGCGCCGCGCAGGATCGTTAGCGCCGACGCGGGTGACGCCTCACGCGCATAGCCGAAGCTCTCCAACTCAGAGCCGAGTACCCATTCGATCTGCGCGATTTGAGCTTCTGTTAGCTCCTTGCGCCACACGTCCAGACGCGCCGCAGTTACCGCCGAACGTGATCGCAACAGCCAATCAGCGCTGGCCTCAGGAGGATCTTCTTCATGCACCAGCATCGACGGCGAATACTCTTCGCCAATGAAAGAGCAGATTTCGCGTATTCCGCGCTCCGGGTCCGTCACCAGCGCCTCGTATCGAACCTCGAGATAGCCCGGCCACTGGCGAAACCGGCGCGCTGCCCGGTTCAGCTTCAACCATATGCGCGCATTCGCAACCACGCTGTGCCGCCACGGCATACGTTGCATGGAGGCGACGGTTGCATGGGGGTCGCGCACCATATGAAGAATTGCCGCGTTCGGAAACCACTCGCACAAAGTTTCCAGGAACAAGGCATGCTGGGGAGTCTTCTCACCAAAGCGCGATTTGCCTTGCGAATCCGCGTAGTAACGGAGCAAGCTGCTAAACATCGTCCTGTAGTTGGCACCCTCGCGCTGAAGCTGTTCGGCGAGCCCAGCTTGGTCCAGCTCCATGCGCCGGATAAAACGGCTGGAAAGATACTCGTCGATCAGCCCACGGCGGTTGCTGAGATTGCTGAGATCGCCAAAGGCCTTGCGGCGCGAGTACACCAGCCGCTGAAACTGCGTCTCCGGGCAGATCGCGATCGACGGGTGACGGTCCAGTATGCGGCGCATCAGCGTGGTCCCGCTGCGAGGGCAGCCGACAATGAAGATCGGGCCGCTGGCGGCGTTGTTAAGCAAGGCCGGCCTTCCTCCAGAGCTGATTCACTCGCTGCTTCACTTCATCGGGCATCCGGATCACATCCGGCCACGGCCTCACGAACCCCTCCTCTTTCCATTTGCGCGTGGCGTCGATTCCCATCTTCGATCCGTAATTGGGAAGGCGGCTCGAATGGTCGAGCGAATCCACCGGACCCAAGACAAACTGGATGTCGCGTTCCGGGTCGATGTTGTTCAGCGCTTTCCAGGCCACTTCGCGGACGTCTTGCACATCCACGTCTTCATCCACCACCACGATGCACTTGCTGAACATAGCTTGGCCCAGGCCCCAGATGGCATGCATCACTTTGCGCGCGTGCAGTGCATACGATTTGCGGATCGAAACCAGAATCAGATTGTGGAACACGCCTTCGGCCGGCATCGAGATATCGCGGATCTCGGGTAGTTGTAGGCGCATCAGCGGCAGAAAAATGCGTTCGATCGCCTTGCCCATATAGAAATCTTCCATCGGCGGCGGCCCGACGATCGTCGTCGCGTAGACGGGATGCTTGCGATGCGTCACGCATGTGATATGGAACACCGGATATTCGTCTTCGAGCGAATAGAAGCCGGTATGGTCGCCGAACGGGCCCTCGACGCGATTTTCGCCGATCTCGACGTAGCCTTCCAGCACGATCTCGGCATTGGCGGGAACCTCGAGATCCGACATCTCGCACTTCACCATTTCCACTGGCTTGCCGCGCAGGAAGCCGGCCATCATCATTTCGTCCAAGTCCGGCGGCAGCGGCAAAATCGCAGAATACATCGTAGCCGGATCGGCCCCAATGGCTACGGCCACGTCCATGCGCGCCGTCTTTCCTTCCTTCAACAGGCGGCGATAATGTTCCGCTCCGTGCTTATGGGTCTGCCAATGCATGCCCGTGGTGCGTTCGTCGTACACCTGCATCCGATAGCAACCGCAGTTGCGCTTGCCGGTGTCGGGGTTGCGCGAGAAAACCATCGGAAGTGTGATGAACCGGCCGCCATCCTGCGGCCAGCAGTGCAGGATCGGAAAATCGTTCAGTGAAATGTTGTCGTGACGGACAACATCCTTGCAGGGCCCACTCGAAACCATCTTCGGGAAAAACGCGCCCACTTCCGCGAGTTTCGGCAGCATTTTGAGCTTACCGATCAGCCCCTCCGGCATCCGCATTTCGAGGAATTCGTAGATGCGCTCGGCGATCGATTCCACCGAATCCACTTCCAGCGCGAGCTCCATGCGGCGCATGCTGGCGAAGCTGTTGATGAGCACGGGAACTCGACTGCCCTTGGGTTTTTCGAACAGCAGCGCGGGGCCGTTATTCTTGACCGAGCGATCGGCAAATTCGGTAATCTCAAGAAACGGATCCACCTCAAACGAGATGCGCTTCAGTTCCTTCTTCTTTTCGAGCGCTTCGATGAAATCGCGCAGGTCGCTATAGGCCATTGAGTGAGCTCACGTTCTACTATGATGGAAATTCAAGCTCATGACAAATCGAACCGCTTTCATCACTGGTGCGAGCCGGGGCATTGGAAAGGCGTGTGCATTCGCGCTCGCGGAAGCGGGCGCGCGAGTGGCCGTGGCCGCCCGCAACATGGCCCAGCTGGAAGAGCTCGCCGGTGAGATTCGAGCGAAGGGTCAAGAAGCATTTGCCGTGACCATCGACATGACCAGTGCCGAGTCCATCCACGAAGCCTTTGCCAAAACAACCAAGGAATTCGGGCCGGTGGCGATACTTGTGAACAACGCCGGCATCACCAAGGACGGTCTGGCACTGCGGATGAAGCGCGAGGATTGGGACAGCGTGCTGTCGACGAATCTGACCGGATCGTTTCTCGCCACCCAGCAAGTGTTGCAGCACATGATGCGCGAGCGGTGGGGCCGCATCGTTAATATTTCATCCGTGGTGGGCGAGATGGGCAATCCCGGGCAAGCCAATTATGTGGCGTCAAAGGCGGGGCTCATCGGGCTCACCAAGGCCCTGGCGCAGGAGATGGGCAGCCGTAACATAACTGTGAACGCCGTGGCGCCGGGATTCATCGAGACCGACATGACCCAGAAATTGTCCCAGGAGCTGAAGGACAACATGGTGGGCCACATCGCCCTGAAGCGCATCGGGCAGCCTGAGGACGTCGCTGCCGCCGTCCGGTTTCTTGCGAGCGAAGAGGCGCGCTACATCACCGGGCACGTGTTGAACGTCAACGGTGGCTTGTACATGTAACGGCTTTTTAATCGTGCGTTAATTGCGGTATCGCTGTTCGCGCCCGCACAATGGAAATATGGAATCGATGAGCACGGAGAAGTTCCGTGTCGGCCTGGTGCAGATGACCTGTGCGCTGGATCCGAACGAAAACCTGGAGAAAGCCATCTGGCGGATCCGAGAAGCAGCGGGACGTGGTGCGCAAATTGTCTGTCTGCAAGAGCTGTTCCGGTCGCAATATTTCTGCCGCGAGGAAAATGCCGAGCTGTTCGCTTTGGCCGAGCCGATCCCGGGACCGACCACTGAAACCCTCGGCCGCCTGGCGCGCGAGCTTGGCATCGTGATCATTGCGTCTTTGTTCGAACGCCGCAGCGCGGGCTTGTATCACAACACCGCGGCTGTGATTGGCGCCGACGGCGAAATCCAAGGCATCTATCGCAAGATGCACATCCCGGACGATCCGCTGTACTTCGAAAAATTCTATTTCACGCCGGGCGACTTGGGCTTCTTGAACTTCGACACGCGCTTCGGACGGCTTGGTGTACTGGTGTGCTGGGATCAGTGGTATCCGGAGGCGGCGCGGCTTTCGAGCATCGCCGGCGCGAATATTCTTTTTTATCCGACCGCGATCGGCTGGCATCCGGCGGAGAAGGCGCAGTACGGCGCGGCGCAGTTGGACGCGTGGAAAACCATTCAGCGCGCGCACGCGATCGCCAATGGCATTTACGTCGCGGCTGTGAACCGCGTAGGATTTGAAGGCCCCCCGGATCATGGCCTGGAATTCTGGGGGTCTTCCTTTGTCGCCGATCCGTTCGGGCAAGTGATCGCGGAAGCCTCCACGTCAAAGGAAGAGATTCTCGTCGTGGAATGCGATCCACACCGCATGGAAGAAGTCCGCCGAGGCTGGCCGTTCTTGCGCGATCGGCGCATCGATGCCTACGCCCCGATTCTGAAACGGTGGCTGGACTGATCGTGAGTAAAGTGACGTGGCGGATGCCCGCCGAGTGGGAGCCGCACGAAGCTACCTGGCTCGCTTGGCCTCATGAGCGATCGGATTGGCCCGGCAAATTTGCGCTGATTTCGTGGGTCTATGGCAGCATTGTCAGGCACCTCGCGCGCGTGGAAAAGGTCCGCATCATTGTCGAAGACGCGGCTCTTGAAAAAAGCGTCCGGCGCGTTCTCACGAAATGCCTCGTGGACATGACCGCGGTGGAGTTCTTCCGCTGGCCCACCAATCGAAGCTGGACCCGCGATTACTGCCCGATTTTTGTCCGCGGCCAGAAAGACGAGCTCGCGATCACCAATTGGCTCTTCAACGGATGGGCCAAGTACGATAATTGGCGCGATGACAATGGCATCCCGTCGCGCGTGGCGAAGCGTTATAAAATGCGGACTTTCGAACCAGGCATTGTTCTGGAAGGCGGCAGCATCGATGTGAATGGAGCGGGACTGATGTTGACCACCGAAGAATGCCTGCTGAGCGAGTCCGTCCAGGTGCGGAATCCTGGCCTCGGGCGAGCCGATCTGGAGCGATACTTCGCCGAATATCTCGGGATTCGACAGACCATTTGGTTGAAGCAGGGAATTGCGGGCGACGACACCCACGGCCACATCGACGATGTGGCGCGATTCGTTGATGAGAAGACCATCGTGACAGTAGTGGACGAGACCCTGAGCGAGAATTTGAAGTTGCTGAGGCGCACGGGACTGCGAATTGTGACGCTTCCCATGCCAGCGCCCGTCTATTTCGACGGTCAACGCCTGCCCGCCAGCTACGCGAATTTCTATATCGCGAACGGCTTGGTCCTCGTTCCGACGTTCAACGATCCAAACGATCGCGTCGCGCTCAACACGCTCGCCAAGCTGTTTCCGTCACGCGAAGTGGTCGGCATCTATTGCGGCGACCTGGTTCTCGGCTTGGGTACACTACACTGCATGACGATGCAGGAGCCGCGGCCAGCATAACTCATGCACACCCTGGACCTGGTGACCATCGCGGTGTACCTGATCGCGATCACCTGGTTTGGAGCGCATTTTCGAAAAAGCCAGCACAATTTGAAGGATTACTTCCTGGGCGGCCGGAACGCGCCCTGGTGGGCAATCGCGCTATCCATCGTGTCGGCCGAAACCAGCACGCTCACCGTGATCGGCACGCCCGCGCTGTCGTTCTCCGGAAACTTCCAGTTCCTTCAAGTAGTCCTCGGATATCTGCTCGCCCGTATCGTGATCTCGGCATTGTTCCTGCCGCAATATTTTCGCGGCGAAATGTTTACGGCGTACGAGCTGATGCGCAGACGTTTTGGCGAGCGCATCCGAAGACTCACGGCGGCCACCTTTCTGGTGCTGCGCGCGCTGGCTGAAGGCGTGCGAGTGTTTGCGCTGTCGATCGTTGTTGTGATCGTGCTCGGCACCGGCCAGGTGATTTCGATCCTGGTGATCGTCTGCCTGACGTTGTTCTACACGTTTGAGGGCGGCATGACAGCCGTGATTTGGACCGACGCCGTCCAAATGTTTCTGTACGTTGCGGGCGCCGCACTAAGCTTCTGGGTGATTTTGCATCAGATTCCCGGAGGATGGGCGCATGTGGCGGCCGTTGCCGATGTTACTCACAAATTCCAAGTCTTCGATTTTCGATGTGCTTGGACGCCCGAATTCTTTTCGCGCAGTTACAGCTTTTGGGCCGGCCTGATCGGCGGTTGTTTTCTCACTACCGCAAGCCACGGTACCGAACAATTGCTCGTCCAACGGCTATTGGCCGCTAAAACCGAGAACCAAAGCCGCGCCGCGCTGCTATCCAGCTGGATCGTCATCTTTTTCCAGTTCGCGCTCTTTCTGCTTATTGGTTTGCTTTTGTTCGTGCACTACTCCGATGCGGGTCTGCCCGCGCCAAAACCGGCCGATTCCATCTATCCCGGATTCATTTGGAACAACCTGCCAACCGGCGTCGCGGGCTTGGTGATCGCCGCGATTCTCGCTGCAGGCATGTCGAATTTGAGCGCTGCGCTCAACGCGCTGGCCTCCACCACGGTAATGGATTTCTATAAACCATTCGCGATGCGGCGCGATCCGGGGCGCTCCGATGCACATTTTCTCCAAATAGCACGCTGGGCCACTGTTGCTTGGGGCGCTGTCCTTTTCCTGATCGGATTGGTCGCGCGTCACGTAGGCTCAGTACTCGAAGCGGGCCTTTCCATCGCGTCCATCTTATATGGCTCGCTTCTGGGCGTGTTCCTGCTCGGCCTACTCACGAAACGTGTCCAGCAAACATCGGCCACGATCGCAATGATTGTGGGCTTGGCGCTGATGATCTACGTTTTCTTCGAGACCAGCATCGCCTTCACCTGGTACGTGGTGATTGGGACTGGCGCGACGTTTTCCACAGGCTATCTGATCTCCCTATTTCTGAAGGAACCTGAGTATGAACCAACAGCCGGTGCCCGATAAACACGGCCTTAAGCGCGAACTCGGCGTCTGGAGCGCGGCCGCGATCGTGGTGGGAACCGTCATTGGCAGCGGCATTTTTCTGGTGCCCAGCACCATGGCGCGGAATGTCGGATCGCCACTGAAGGTGTTTTTGGTCTGGATCGTTGGGGGATTGCTGTCGCTATTCGGCGCCCTCAGCTATGCCGAACTCGCAGCCGCGATGCCCGAGGCCGGCGGCGAATACGTCTACTTACGCGAAGCCTATGGCCCGCTGTGGGCCTTCCTCTATGGGTGGACTCAGACCTGGGTCGCCAAAAGCGGCTCAATCGCCACACTTGCGACCGGCTTCTTTATCTATCTCGCCAATTTCCGCCCGGAGCTCGGCCAGATCTGGATCGTGACGCCGCTGCCGTTCGGTGATGGAGGCGCTCCGCTCGAAATTCGCTATGGGCAATTGCTCGCGATCGGTGTCATCGCCCTCTTGGCGCTGATCAACTACTTCGGGGTGCGGGTGGGCGGCAACGTTCAAGTAGCCACCACCCTGCTGAAGGTGGGTCTTATCGCGGCTATTATTCTGATCGGCTTGGGATCGCATCTCGGATCAACCGCGAATTATCATTCCTCGGTGAGCGCGCCGGGCGGCATTTTGGGCTTCTTCGCCGCTCTGGTGGGTGCTTTATGGGCCTACGACGGCTGGAATAACGTCACCATGGTCGCGTCCGAAATTCGGCGCCCGCAGCGTAATTTGCCGCTTGCGCTCATTGCCGGGACGTTGGCCGTGATCACGATTTATCTGCTAGCAAATCTAGCGTATTTCTATGTTTTGCCCGCTGCTACGGTAGCCGTTACGGATCGTGTCGCCTCTGAAATGATGCGGCGGATTCTGGGCGCTCCAGGCGCCGCTGCTGTCAGCCTGGCTGCCATGATCTCCATTTTCGCTGCCCTGAACGGTTCCATCCTTTCCGGTTCGCGCGTTCCTTTTGCGATGGCTCGGGACGGATTATTCTTCCGCGGCGTCGCCCGAATTCATCCCCAGCATCGGACGCCCAGCGTTTCCATTTTGGTGTTAAGCGGCTGGGCGTGTTTGCTGGTTTTGAGTGGGCGTTATGACCAGCTTTACACCTACGTGATCTTCGCCAGCGCCATTTTATACGGCATGGCGACCGCCTCGGTGATCGTGCTTCGGTACCGGCGTCCTGATATGCCACGTCCCTATCGGACGCTCGGGTATCCGGTGGTGCCTATCGCATTTGTGCTTGGAATTGCATGTTTGATCGCTTCGACGCTGCGGAGCTCGCCCCGCGAGTCTATCGTTGGGCTGCTTCTGATATCGCTGGGTCTGCCTTTTTATTTCTATTGGAAAAGGCGCGGCTCGACTTTCGAACGGCCCTAAATCTAGGCCGATCGGGCACCCGTGTAGTACCAAACCAATAGTCTGTCAAGCGATTTTGTTCTGGTTGCCGAACAATGTGCTTGAAAAATGGTTACGGATGAGGTACAAAGTTTATAACAGGATCAACAAGATTCTCGGCCCTTGTTCGGTTTTCCGAACAGGAGGCACTTCGCAACCAAACAAGTTTGGGAGATTGATGAATGGACATTAACAAGATGCTGGCCGAATTGAGGCTGGAGCGAGAGGGACTGGAAGAAGCGATCATGACGTTGGAGCGGTTGGCACGGGGCCGCGGGCGACGGCGTGGACGGCCACCGGCCTGGATGTCCCAAGTCAAGCGGCGAGGCCGGCCTCCCGGCAGCAAGAATCGTCCGAAAAACGAACCCAAAGGCTCGGCGGCTAAAAGCGTAGCCGCCTAGAAAGCAGGGGCAGTTGCGGATCGCGTGCCGGTACTCCTATCGGCGCGGACACCGGGCACTCTTACCCGCGAGTTTCGACTTGTCGAAGCTCGGGCTGCACCTAGCGGTATAACAGGTATTTCTCCCTTCGCTCGATGAACCGGGCGAGGGGATCCTGCATCTCCTCGACGATATTTCGCGGGTCGGAATCAACCTGCATCGCCTTCATCACGCCTTGGCTCCCAATCAGGAAGCGATTGTCCTGCCAGATTATCTTCCCTGGATACAACTTCCCAAGAGCGTAGGCCACTTCCAGGCCCAGGCGCGTGCTATCGAAAGTGTCCCGATTAGTCAAGACAAAGCGCACGCCTTCGATGGTTTTTCCCGAAAAATTCGACGCGCTGGGGCGGAAGCGGACGGGATAAACCCGGACGCCTGGAATAAAACGCCCGTTTAGGAAGGCGGCGAGCTCGCGGCCCTGGATCCAATCGGCGCCGATTAGCTCAAAAGGGCTATCCGTGCCGCGTCCGACGGAATAGTTCTTCGAAGCCTCCAGCATCGCGAGCCCGGGGTAGAGAATCGCCGCGTTGAGGCTGCGCATATTTGGCGATGGGTCAACCCAGGCGAGACCGGTGGAATCGAACCAATCGCCGCGATTCCAGCCGCGCATCGGCACCACGTGCAAGTCGGCTCCGAGCTTGTGCTCGCCGTTCGCCATGGATGCCAACTCGCCCAAAGTCATCCCGTGCCGCACGGGTATTTCAAAGCATCCAGTGAAAGATTCCAGTTCGGGGTCAATCATGGGACCTTCCACACGCGTGCCCGTGATTGGATTAGGCCGGTCTAGTACGAAAAACGGCATGTGGTTCCGCGCGGATTCCTCCATGGCATACAGCATTGTGCAGGAGTAAGTGTAAAAACGCGCGCCGACGTCTTGAATATCGAAGACCAGGGCGTCGACGTTCGCGAGCATTTTCGGTTCGATGCGGCGCGATGACGCGCGAAAAAGGCTGTAGACGGGCAAGTCTGATGCGGGGTCCTTGGAGTTTGAAACATCGGCGCGATCTTCCACTCCATTGAGGCCGTGCTCAGGCGAGAAAAGCGCGGTAACTTGGACGCCGGCGGCGAGCATGAGGTCGACATTCCGCTTTCCGTCGCGGCTAATGCCGGTTTGATTGGTGATGAGCCCGATCCTTTTGCCGTGGAATGCGGCGAAATTATCCTCAGCCAAGACATCCAATCCCGTGAGCACCTGGCCTTTCGGTTCCACTTCGCGATGCAGGCCTGGCCCGACAATCGCGTCGTTGTAGCTGGTGAGTTTCACAGCCGGCGCCGTTACTCCGAGCGAGGCAGCTACGAGAGTTGCCACCCGGCTGCGCAGCGAGCTGAGGGAATGCCCGCGATGCGGGTGAACCACGTTGGTCAGGATGATCAGGTACGAACGGCTGAACGGATCGATCCACATGGACGTTCCGGTGAACCCGGTGTGGCCATAGGAGCCGATGGGAAACAACTCGCCGCGATTGCTGGAGTAGGTGGAGTCGATGTCCCAGCCCAGGCCGCGGAGAATCGGCTGATCGGGCGGGGATTGCGGCGAAGTGAATTTTTCGACGGTGGCGGCAGTGAACAGGCGGGCTCCGTGGCCCTCGCCTTTGTCGATCATCATTTGAGCGAATTTCGCGAGGTCGCCCGCGGTAGTGAACAGGCCGGCATGGCCCGCGACGCCGCCCATGTAGCGTGCCGTATCGTCGTGAACTTCGCCGCGTAAAGGCTGCCCTGTTATTGGATTGATTTCGGTGGGGGCGATAC
Source organism: Bryobacterales bacterium (assembly GCA_963772905.1). Lineage (GTDB taxonomy): Bacteria > Acidobacteriota > Terriglobia > Bryobacterales > Bryobacteraceae > Palsa-89. Next base: position 415,751 of record CAVYZD010000006.1, read on the forward strand.
GCGGGCGAAGCGAGGCTGGGGGCAGAAACATTGTTTCGCGCATGCCGAGCGGCTGGTAGAAATTCTCTCGCGCGTATTCGTCGAGCGTTTTTCCAGTGAGACGGTGAACGATTTCGCCGAGCAGGATAAAGTTGATGTCGCTGTAAACGAAACGGACGCCAGGCGGGCCGGCGGGCTTGTCGATGAGAGCGCGCTGGATACCGGTTTCATAGCCGCTCCAGGCAGGTTTGAGGTCGAGGTCGGGCCGCAGTCCCGAGAAATGCGTCATCAGGTTGCGGATCGTAATGTCGCTGTGGCCGCCCTGGAATTCCGGCAAGTATTTCGTGACCGGATCGTTTATGCGGATCTGGCCCTGCTCGAACAGCCGCATGATGGATGGTGTGGTGGCGATCACCTTGGTGAGTGAAGCGGCGTCAAAGATGGTGTCGAGGGTCATCGGCTCGCGATGCGGAATGAGCGCCCGGCTGCCGTACGCCTTTTGATAGACGATCTGACCGTCGTGTCCGATCACGACGACGGCGCCGGGGATAAGCCCGTCGGTGACCGCGCGCTCCATCTGCTGATCGACCGCTGCCGCGCCCGGGAACGTGGGCTGAGCATGGAGGCACGCCGCCGCGAGCAGGCCGAGCAGGATTCTCATTGCAACTTGCCCGCGATCTCATCCAGGAGCTTGGCGAGATCGATGTCCTTGGAAGTAATTCCTTGGGCGTCGTGCGTGGTCAGATCCACCGTGACGCGATTATAGACGTTGAACCACTCCGGATGATGGTTCATCTTCTCGATGGCGATCGCGGAGGTGGCCATGAAACCGAAGGCGTGGATGAAGTCGGCGAATTTGTACTCCTTGTGCAGCTTGCCGTCCACCACAGCCCATCCGGTAAGGCTGGAGAGGGCTTCTTTGAGCTCGGGGCCGGAGAATCTTCGCATGCTTCCATTATCGTTTGCTTCGAACCTGATCGATGACATCACCCATGCGATAGTGGTGGTGTGCCAGGTCCACTTCCCCGGCTGCGGCTGGGACTCGATTTTATCCCGTCATCCGATCCCGAGCATCCCGGCCTCCTCATTCGCGATCCGCTGAAATTCTCCGACGCCATGCTGCTCATCCCGCCGCAGTTAGTCGAGTGTCTGGCGTGCTTCGACGGCGAGCAGACCAGCTTGGATTTGCGTTCGAACCTGGTGCGGATCACGGGTGAAATCCAGATCGGCGAGCTTGAGAAGCATCTCGTCGACACGCTGAGCCAGGCCGGATTCTTGGAAGACGAAACGTTCGAGGTTACACGCGTCGCACGCGTCAACGAATTCAAAGCGGCGCCGAAGCGCGAGGCGGCACACTCGGGCTCGGCCTATCCTGACAACGCCGAGGAAGCCCGCAAGACCCTTGGCGAATTTATGCAAGGCGCGCCGCCTGGGACGGAAGACTCGATCATCGGAATCGCTACGCCCCACGTCAGTCCGTTTGGCGGCTGGGAATCGTACCGCGACGCGTATTCCATGCTGCCGCCATCGCACGATGGGCGCACGTTCGTGGTTCTGGGAACATCGCACTATGGCGAACCAGATCGGTTCGGGCTCACGCACAAACCTTTCGTGACGCCGTTCGGCGAGTCCGCTACCGACGGCAAGCTGGTGAATGAACTTGCCGCTGCCGCTCCGGAAGCTGTTCGTATGGAAGATTATTGCCACGCGATCGAGCACTCCATCGAGTTTCAGGTTTTGTTCCTGCAATACCTGTATGGTCCGGACATCCGCATTTTGCCGATCCTGTGCGGGTCGTTCGCGCGCAGTATTTATCAAGGCGGGAGGCCGGAATCGAATGAGCACGTCCAGCGATTTTTCGATAGCCTCGGCAACATTTCCGCGCGGGAGGGGAACAAGCTGCTGTGGGTGTTGGGCGTCGACATGGCGCACATGGGCCGACGCTACGGCGACCAGATGATCGCGCGCGCCGAACAAGGCGAGATGGCGGCGGTGGCGGAGCGCGACAAATCGCGGATCGAATGCATGACCAAAGCGGATGCCGCCGGCTTCTGGGAGCAGATCCAACAGAACCAGGATGATTTGAAGTGGTGCGGGTCCGCGCCGATTTATACGTTCCTGAAGGCCGTACCCGGCGCCCGTGGAACTCTGCGGCGCTATCAGCAGTGGAACATCGACGAGCAGAGCGTGGTGAGTTTCGCCGCCGTAGGCTTCCGGCGATAGTCCGTACTAAAATTGCCCCGTACGGTTCTTCTATTGTGGAGAACGGGCCCGGCGACTAACCTAGAATCATGCCAAGCACTTCTCGCCCGCGCTTAGCTTTGACCTGGGGCAGCTGATTCCGGCCTATTCCGGCCGCGCCGCTACCCAATACCCAGGCCGCGTGCGAACTTCCAAACCCGGCCTATTCACCACAACCCGAATGTCGTGGAAGCCGCCTTCGGTCTGATTGTTCGGTTGATAGCTGAGCAGATACTGGCTGTGCAACTCCTCACTGATGCCTGATACCGCTTTTTCCAGACTTCTCTCGCCGATGAACGCGTATTCCCGGCCACCGGTGAAGCGCGTGAAGACGTCGAGCGTGTCATCGACAAAAACGCTCTTGACGGCTTTGAAGATGTCGACGAATACCGGAACGACGTTGCCGTTATTGTAAATCTGATCCATCGTCGTGGGCGTGGCGGGATAGCCGCCCGGCAAATGCGTGGCCTCCGGCGGGATGGGCTGCGGGCGCGGCGGCATTCCTTTGTCGGTCAAAGCAGCCACGATGGTGGAAATGTCGAGCGAATAGATGGCGACGTTCGCGAACTGGGCCGCTGTCAGCGCTTCGCGCAATCGCAACTCGCTGCCCTTGTCGCGCTTTTCTGAGATCAACAGCAGGACGCGTCGGCGATCCTTGGGGCGCTTCGTCAACATGCGAATCGAAGTATCCACGGCGTCAACTACGGCGTGTTCGGCGCTGCCAGGCGTCATCTTCTGCATGGCCTCGGAAATCTTGGCGGTCTCGGTGGTGAAATCCTGCATCACTATGATGCGGTGATCGAAACCAACTACGGCCACTTCGCCGTCCTGCCCGGCCAGTAATTGCTGGAGCAGGGATCCGATCCTCTGAATCTTGGGCAGCACCTCAGTGAGGTTGGAGCTGCGCTGCACGGCCACGACCAGCGACAGTGGTTCGTCGCGCACGTCGGCGGTGATTTTTTGCAGCTTGTTGTTGTCGTAGAGCTCGAAATCCTGAAGCTGCAGTCCGTCGATGACTTCGCCGTTGCGGTTGCGAACGGTGGTGGGAACAATGACGACGGTAGTACCGATGACGAAGGGCTTTTCCTCCTCCTGCTTGGTGGCGTCTTGCTTAGCGGGATCGAGGGTGCCGGGAGCTTGAGCGAATCCTGTGGCGCAGAGGAGGAAGATCAGCGCATGGCGCATACCCTTAGTGTTACACATTGCCATGGCCGGTCCGTCCTTCGAGCAGGTCCACGATGTGCGGAACGAGTTTCGCGATGGCGTCCAGGGATTCGACCGCGCCTTTCGGCGATCCGGGCAGATTTACGATCAATGTCCGGCCACGAACACCGGCGAGACTGCGCGAGAGGACGGCGGTAGGCGTGAACTTCAGGCCTTCGGATCGCATCAGCTCTCCGAGACCGGGGATTTCGCGCTGAATGACGCTACGGGTCGCCTCCGGAGTTACGTCGCGAAGAGCGACGCCGGTGCCGCCGGTGGTGAGGATGACTGAAACGTCGCCTGAATCCGCGAGGCGGCGCAAGATGGCCGCGATCTGCTCGATTTCATCGGGAACAAGTTCCATCGCGCTTACCGTCCATCCCAGCGTGCCCGCGCGATCGCGTAGAGCCGGTCCCGAGCGATCCTCGCGGGTTCCCGCCACAATGGAATCGCTCACAGTGACCACTGCCACCGTGATCATGTTTGGAGCGCCGGGTCGGACGCGGGACGCTTGTAATCCCCGCTCTTGCCTCCGGTTTTTTCGAGCAGGTACAAATCCTGAACCTCGATGCCTTTGTCCAGCGCCTTGGTCATGTCGTACACGGTGAGGGCCGCAACGGAGGCCGCGGTCAACGCCTCCATTTCAACGCCGGTGGGAGCGGTGGTGGCGACGCTGGACACGATCCGCACGCCGTTCGCTTCGAGCGCCACTTCGACATCCACATGCGAGAGATTCAGCGGATGGCAGAGCGGAATCAGGTCCGAGGTCTTCTTGGCCGCCGAGATGCCGGCCACTCGCGCGATTTCGAGCGGATTGCCTTTGGGATTGCTGGGAAGCTGCGCGATCACCGACGGTTGCATCTTCACAAACGCATGCGCGCGCGCGGTTCGCTTGGTGGGGGCTTTGGCGGAAACGTCCACCATGCGCGCGACACCGGCATCATCGTAATGGCTGAGCTTTTTTTTCATTTCAGCAGTACCCGGATCCAATCTCCGGCGGCCCAAGCTTCGCGGTCCGGTTCCGTCACCACGAACGCATTGGCGCGGGCCAGCGCGGGCACGTCGCCGGAGCCTTGCCAGGGCAGGGGAGTGACCATTGAAGTCACACCGGATCCGTTGGCATTGAGCGTTGCGGGCAGAAAACGAGTGAGTCCCGGCTTCTGATGAAAATCGCGGGCTAGCTTGGCCCACATCAGCGGCAGGGTGCTCTCGGTCTGGCCGCCCAGCAACTCGACAGCGGATCGGGCGAAGATTTCAAACGTCACCATGGTGGACGCGGGATTCCCGGGCAGCCCAAAGAAGAATTTGCCGCGCGCCTTGCCGAACACCAGCGGCTGACCGGGCATGATGAGGACGCGATCGAAGTAAAACTCGGCGCCCAGGTCGGCCAATACGCGTTCCACGATGTCGTACTTGCCGGCGGAAACGCCTCCGGAGAGCACCAGCATGTCGAACCGCAGGCCGTGCTCGATCAATTCGCGAGTGGCGTCGTATAGATCGCGGGCGATGGGAAGAATGGTGGGGCAGCCGCCGGCCCGCCGCACTTGAACGGCCAGCGACTCGACATTGGAATTGCGGACCTGATAATCCAGCGGCGTCTCCGTCACTTCCACGATTTCGTCGCCCGTGGCCAGAATCGCCACCTGCGGGCGCGCGAATACCGGCACGCGCGACAGTCCCACCATCGCGAGCAGCCCGGCGTCCGCGAATCCGAGGCGGTGTCCGGCTTCAAGTAGCACCATGTTCGCCTGCGCTTGCGAAGCGTGCAAGCTCACGTTTTCGTGGAGAGCAAGCGTGCGGGGCACCTTGACGTGATCGCCATCCAATGTGCAGTGCTCCACCATCACAACACAGTCAGCGCCGCGCGGCATGGGAGCGCCGGTCATGATCTCGAGCGCTTCGCCCGGCTGCACTTCGCCAGCGAACGCCTCGCCCGCGCGCACTTCGCCGATTACAAGCAGCTCGCCCGGCAAATCAGCGGCGCGCACCGCGAACCCATCGCGTACGGAACGCGAGACGGGCGGGTAATCGCGATCCGCCGGCACCGGCTCGGCAAGCACACGGCCGGCGATTTCAGAAAGGCTCACCTGCTCGATGGCAAGCTGGGGATGAGATCCGTGTACTTGATCAAGCACACACTGGCGCGCCTGTTCAAAGGTGAGTGTGGCCACGACTGCTATTGTACCTTTGGTGTATGCGGCAGCTCGAACTCTCCGGCCGAGAGGTGCAACTCTGGATGATTCGGCTGGAAGCTTTGGAGAGCACTTTCGATCGGGCGTTGTCGTGGCTGTCGGCGGATGAGGCGGAACGCGCCGCGCGATTCCGATTCGAAAAACACAGGCGTGCGTTCGTGTTGGGGCGGGCCGTGTTACGCGCTTTGACCGCGAATTACTTGCGTATCGCAGCCACGGACGTGAGCTTCGCTTATGGGCCGAAAGGCAAACCGGCGCTGGCCGCTGCACGGTACCCACTGGATTTCAACGTGTCCAATTCAGGCGATCTGGCGGCTTACGCCTTCACCTCGGATTGCGAGATCGGGGTTGATGTGGAATATCGCCGGCGTATGGCCGACATTGAAGCCATCGCCCGGCGTTTCTTTGCTCCCGCTGAAGTGACGGAATTCATGGCTCTCGCGGAATCCGATCGGCCAGCGGGATTTTTCAACTGTTGGACTCGCAAGGAAGCCTATATCAAGGCCGTCGGCGACGGGCTTTCTCTTCCACTCGATAGCTTCCGAGTCACGCTGCTGCCCGGCGTCCCAGCGCGAATGGTGGAGTTGGACGGCAGCGCCTCGGCTGCGGAACGCTGGACCGTGCACGCGTTCACGCCAGCGCCCGACTATGCCGGAGCTATCGCCTATTGCGATCGCCCGCGTCCCCTGAATGTGCAACCGCTGCTTACGGTGGACGAACTGCTCGACTTGTCTTAGCAAGGCTTTGCTTTAGCCTCCCGTCTTCGGCGGGAAGTGCTGGAACATGTCGGCCACTTCGTGATCGAGCTTCTTCTCATTCTTCTGGGGATCACCCGAAAGCGTCTCGGAGGCGTGTCCCCGCCACAGTAGCTTCTTGGTTTGCGTATCGAAGACATCCACCACTAAGGTGCCCACCGGAACGTTCTCCACGGTGGTGGTCGCTAGCCCGTCCCCGCCGAAGCCGCGCCAGAACCAGCCGCCGCCCAGACCATCGTAGAAGGTTTGCAGCTGCTGTTCCTGCTTCGTTGCGCCGAAGGCTGTAACGCTGGCCTGCCCGCCCGAAGGCGTCTCCATCCAACCCTTGGCCATCAGCTCGTTATCCACCGCGCCACGAATGCGATCAGTCCACAGATCGTTGCCGGCTTTCACCTGCAGCCACGAGTAGGTATGATACTGGCCGAAGTCGGCCGAATGGCTGTAGTCGGTGCTCACCTTGGCGCCAAGGTACAGGAATGCACCGCTGATGAACAGGAGCGCGACGAGCGGAAATTTGTTTTTCATCGCCCGTTTGACGCTTGAGCCGGTGGACTGTTGCTATGATCGCGAGGCTTGTGACGGGCCTGTCACGGTTAAGAAGTGGTTGTTTTTCAGGAAAAACAGGCCTGATTATCTTTCGGCAGATCCTATTCCGAACAAACTAAGCGCGGCCTGGATTTTTGCCTGCATGTGCTCTTCGCCCAGCTCCCATTGATCCAGGGCCTTCCAGTGGTCGAACGCGGCGGGCAGGCCGCTAAGGATTTTTCGAATCTCCATGCGAGGGGCGCCTTTGAGATAGCCAAACCCCAAGGAGTTCGCGATGCGTGTGCCGGCGCGCACGGTCTCGACGAGATTTTCTTTGTCGGCGATGGCTTTATCGAACTTTCCCACCACAGGGCGTAACCAGGCGGGCAAGCTCCAGGCAGCTGCGAGCCATCCGCCTGTGGCAAAGCGATCCATGCCAAACAGGATTGTCTCTTGGCGCGACACATCGAACGGCTGGTCCGCCTCGAACATGCGATCAATCAGCGCCAGCAGATTGGCGTATCGGCCGGGGTAGGAAGCGATGAGCGCAAGCCGTCCGATGTCGTGCAGCAAACCCGCGCAATACGCTGCGAGCCTCTTCGGGGGATTGGGCGGAGCGACTTCGGCGCAGCAGAATCCGCAGGCCAACAAGTACCGCCAATATTGCACACCCTCGGAAAGTTCGAAGGTTCCGCGCATATAGTCGCGCAGCAGAATCGTAAAGGCGATCTCGGCCAACTTAGCGGGACCCAGCTCTTCGAGCATGGTGTCGAGAGTGACGCCGGCGGCGCCGCGGGTGTCTTTCCCAGTGACTACCCGTACGATTTCCCCGATGAGCTTTGCTTGCGGCTCAAGCAAAATCCGCAGGTAGCCTTCTTCGCTGGAAATGGTGGGTACGAAGTTTAGAAGCTCTAAAGCAAGCTTCGGGAAAGGCGCGATTCGCTGGATGGAAGCGGGGAGAGCCAACACGTTTAGGTTATCGCATCGACCGGTAGCCCGCACGCGTCAACGTTCGTAAACTTTGTGGCCCGCAAGAAAGGTCCCGTCCACTCGGACGCCGGGCAGCGCCTCGGGTTCCACACGCAGCGGATCATCCGAAAGCACCGCAACGTCGGCCCACTTGCCCGGAGTGATGCTGCCGCGCGTGCCGTCGTCGCCGGATGCGATCGCGCCGCCCATGGTGTAGCCGTACAGCGCTTCCTGCGCGGTGATGGCTTGCTCCGGAAGGATCTCGCGGCCATCATTGGTGCGCCGCGCGATTGCAGCGTACATCCCCATCAGCGGATTATCGTCTTCCACTACCGGGGCGTCCGACGACAACGCGACCGTGAGCCCCGCGTCGAGCATGCTTCGGATGGGATAGGTGCGTGGGAAAAGCGAATCGGGGATCATCTGGAGGAAGTTCGCTCCGAGAGCATGAATGAAGATGGCCTGTGGGACGGAAATCACGCCGAGCTTGGCGGCGCGCCGAAGCTGCGCCGTATCGGGAAGGCCAAAATGTTCGATGCGATGCGCGAAGGCTTTGGGATGCGGCCCGAGACTCTCGTAAACGGAGAGGATCAGATCGATGGCGACGTCGCCGATGGCATGGGTCGCAATGCGCCAACCGCGATCGTGCGATTCCTGGCAGAGCCGGCGCAAATCCTCGGGCTCGAAGCGCAGCGTTCCCTTGGTATTGGCGTGCCGGTAGGGAACACTTAGGGCCGCGGTGGCGCCGCTCAGGCCTCCGTCGGCGAGAAACTTCACGGTATCGACGCGCAACATATCGGTTACATATTGTTCGGGCAGCGGCACGGGATCTTTTCGGCCATCCACGCGCCGCAGCGGCATCACTAATATTCGGGCGGGAAGCGCGCCCTGGCGATCGAGATCGAGGTACACGCTCAGCAGCTCGGGAGAGACGCCGCAATCGGAGGACGACGTGATCCCGAGCGAAAGCTGATGCTCGAGCGCCGCCCGGATCATGTTCTGATAGTCCGCGGCCGTGGGTGGCGGCATCACGCGAGTGACCAAGCCCATGGCCGTTTCATGCAAGATCCCGTTGGGTTCGCCGTGTTCGTCGCGTTCGATGACGCCGCCCACTGGCGTCTCGGTATGCGCATCGATCCCGGCCAGATTCATAGCGACACTATTCACCACGAAGATGTGCCCGCATGTGCGTGTCAGCACCACCGGGCGATTCGGAACGGCCCGGTCGAGATCCTCGCGCTTGGGCTTGCGCTTTTCCGCGAGCATCGCTTCGTTGAATCCGCGGCCTTGAAGCCAATCGCCCTGCGGAAGACTGGCAGAGCGATCGCGTACGGCGGCGCAAAGATCGCCAATGCTATGGACTCGCCGCAGGTCGAGCATCGTCGTCAGCAGGTGCCCGATTTTCCAGATGTGCGCGTGCGGGTCGATGAACCCTGGGACAACGGTGCGTCCGCCGAGATCGTAGCGCGCAGTCGTAGCCCCGGCCTGCGCGAGCAGCGCGCGAGAATCGCCTACCGCGGCGATGCGTCCATCTTGAAACGCGACGGCCGTGGCGCGGCCACTCGTATCCATCGTGAGGACGTTGCCGTTGAACAGCAACGTGTCGTATTGAGCAGCCATCAAACTGATCGGCCCGCGGGTTCCATCTCTTCCTGCGCGACGGATGCGATCGCCTCGCCGACCGCTTGCAACCCCTCGCGTAGCATGTCCTCTGGCATGTTGAGTGGTGGCAGGAACCGAATGCAGTTGCTATAGACACCGGCTCGGATAAGCACCACGCCCTTGGAAACGGCGGCGCGAATAATACGCAGTGTGTCGGCCGGCGCGAGAGGTGTTTTCGTATCGGGATCCGATACAAGTTCGACAAGCATCATCGGACCAAGCCCACGCACGTCGCCGACGATCGGCCATTGCCGCTTCCAAGTCAACAGGACTTCGCGCATCACGTCGCCAAGATGCCGCGCATGCGCGAGAAACTCCGGCTGGCGAATCATCTTGAGCGCTTCGATCGCCGCAACGCAGGCCATGGGACTTCCGCCGTACGTGCTGCCGACGCCGCCCAGATGCGCCGAGTCCATGATTTCGGCCCGGCCCGTGACGGCGCCGATCGGCATTCCCGCGCCCAGCGACTTGGCCGAGGCGATAATATCCGGAACGATGCCGTAATGTTCCACGGCAAAAAGCCGGCCCGTTCTGCCGCAGCCGCACTGTACTTCGTCGGCGATCATGACCATGCCGTGTTGATCGCAGAGCTCGCGAATGCGCTGGAGAAAGCGCGGCGGCACGGGCAAGAATCCCGCCTCGCCCTGCACCGGTTCGATGATGATGGCCGCCACGGCCGATGGGTCCACCTGCGTGACCATGGCCTGCTCCAGCTGCTGGATGCCGAAGTCGACGTATTCGTCTTCGCTCATGCCTTGCGGGGTGCGATATACGTTCGGAATCGGCAGCCGCACGATCTCGGGAGCGAACGGGCCGAAGCCGGACTTGAAGAGCCCGTACTTGCTGGTCAGGCTTAACGTAAGCAGCGTTCGTCCATGATAGGCGCCTTCAAAGCAGATCACGGTGGATCGTCCCGTATACTTTCGCGCCAGCTTCACCGCGTTCTCGATGCTCTCGGCGCCGCTATTGGCGAGCAAAGTCTTCTTTGGGAAAGTACCTGGCGTGATTTCGTTCAGCAATTCCGCCAATGCAACGTAGGGCTCGAACGTTGTCACCAGCGCGCACGGATGAATGAACTTCTCCGCCTGCTTTTGGATCGCCTGCACCACAGGCGCGGGTGAATGTCCCACGGCCAGCATTCCAATGCCGCCCGCCAGATCGATGAACGTGTTTCCGTCCACGTCGAAAACCAGCGCGCCTTCCGCGCGTTCCACTACAACATCGGTTGCGCGCCCCAGTCCGCTGGGCAACGCGGCGGCACGGCGTGCCAGCATCTGTTTCGCTCGCGGCCCCGGGATTTCAGTATTGATTCGAATATAGGACATAGCTTTCTCTTTCGACGCGCCACGCACGTCTTTTTCCGCGTCCAGCACCAGCAGGACGCTGTAGTTGTCGCAGACCGGGTCGTTCAAGTAGTTGGCCAGCAGCCCGCGCGGTTCGAAACCAACGTTCATCTGCATGGAAACGGTTGGATCGCGAATGCGGCCGGCCAGCACGCCCTCGTAATATGCCTCCGCGGACATCGTGTTCTTCACCGCGCTAAAGCCCGGAATCATTCCAGCCGTGACTTGGCCTTTGAGCTTCAGCCGCCACACGACTTCCTGCCGCGCGGCATAGAGTGCGGTCGCGAGACCTCGTCCGCGATATTCGGGGCGCACACTCACGTCGGCGCCGTAGAGCCAGACGCCTTCCGGTTGGTGCGAAGTCAGCCAGCCGCCCTGGATGATGTCGCCGAACGTGTGATCCACATGATTCAAGTCGAAGTTCAGCCGCAGCGTGGCCGTCGCGCCAACCACGGTGTCTCCTTCCAACACGACGAATTGCCCTTCGTCGAACAGCTCCATGTGCTTCAGGAAATGCCGCTGCTTGAAGCGCTCCTCGTCGGCCAGCGTGGGGAAACATACCAGCTGCAGTTCCTCGAGCTGCGCCGCGTGCTCCGGGCGAGCCTGAGTGATCACGAGACCGTCAGTAAGTTTTCGATAGTACCAGCGCACGCGATCCCCTCTATACGGTGGAAAGTTCTACCTCGGGTTCCGGTTCGGGCCGAAGCCGCGAATAGTAGACAAACAGCCCGCTCGCCAAGGCCAGAATGAATCCCAAGGTCAGGAACATTTTCAATTCAAATGATGCGATCGACGCAATTTGCCGCGATGGTACAAAGGCCATTGCAAATCCCAGCGTCGCCATCAATAACCCAGCGACGGCGGCGATCTGCAGTACCGGCCGGCGGAAATATCGCGGCTCCGACGATTTCGAAAACGCGCGCTTCAGCAGCGACAGGAAAAGATAGATGTAGGAGATCATCTGTAGCGCTACGGCCAGATCCAGCAGCGTCAAATACGCTTCCTGCACCGATGCGCCGATGAAACTCATGGCGATGATCGACGATGCCAGCAATCCGAACATGATCAATGCGACGTGCGGCGAGTGATGCCGCGGATGTACTTTGCCGAGGGCCTTCGGCAAATATCGATCCAGGCCGCATACAAATAGGATGCGCGCTGAGCCGCTGACCCAGGCCGATGTCGATCCCGCAATGGACGCCGCCATCAACAGCGCGAGCGGCAGTAGAATCCAACCTAGGCCGAACGAGGCGCTCATTTTGTCGATGGCTTGCAGCAGACCTTGCACCACCGCCATCTGCGATTGCGGGACCGCAGCCAACAGCGCAAGCGTGCAACCCACGTACATTAGAGCGGACAAGCCGCCGCCCCATGCGACGCTGCGTGGAATGGTCCGGCGCGGATCGCGGACTTCATCGCCCATGATGGGCCCGAGTTCCATCCCAACCAATGCCAGACAGAGGACGCCGAACGATGACAGCGGCAGTGCGTTGGGACTGCCCGGCGCGAACCCATTCCAATGCAGCAACCCGCGATGTTGCCCGATCGCGACCGCGGCCATCATCATCAGCGCACCGCCGATCACCAGCGCGCCAACGCCCCCAATGTTGTTCACCCACTTGCCCACGCCCAGCCCGCGAACATTCGCGAACACCGTGATCCAGAGAAGCGAGACCGTGAGGCAGAAAAAGAAATAGCGGCTCTCGTTGAGTTTTGCGGCCGTGCTGCCGCCGACGATGTACGTGGTCACGCCCGTCACGTAGAACAGCAGCGACGGCACAAAGAACATGTTCGTCATCCAATAGCACCAGCCGCACATGAAGCCGTGGAAATCGCCGTAACTCTCTTTGGTCCAGAGATACAAGCCGCCTTCACCCGGCATGTGCTCGGCCAGCTCGATGACGGCGACGCCTTGCGGCACGAAGAAGAGAAGGATGGCCGCGCCCCACAACCAGGCAACTTTGAAGCCGGCTACGGCAACTACGGGAACGACGTTCAAATTTACCACCGCGACCAGGTAAAGCCACGTCAGATCGCTCACGCCGAGCGCGCGGACCAGCGAATTGGAAGCGGTCGGGTTTACGGCAGAATCGGAGATGGGCGTTGCCATAGTGGCGGTGGGACGAACCTTGTCCGATTATCGCAACCTTGCTATGCGGTTCAGAATAGCATTTCCGCGTGGCGTCACGCTCAGGATCGCCGCTATCTTGCGCGATAGTAAACGTGCCAGATGCGGCCCTTCTGGCTGTCGCCGATGTAAAGCGATCCGTCCGGCGCTTGGGCCACTCCGTCGGGACGGGCCACCGCCTCGGCCGGGTTCATGAGCGGCGACTTTCCGGTAAAGCCGCTCGCGAACACCTCAAAATCGCCCGACGGTTTTCCGTTGGAAAACGGCTGGAAGGTCACGTTATAGCCGGCCTGCGGCATCGGCGCGCGATTCCACGATCCGTGAAACGCGATGAATGCGCCGCCTTGATACTTCTTCGGAAATTCCTTGCCGGAGTAAAACATGATGTCCACCGGCGCCCAATGGGCCGGGAAAGCGGCTACCGGCGGAGTAAACGAGCCACAGCGGTCCGATGTCTTGCCATCCCCGCCGTATTCTGGATTGGTAAAGAATTTCTTCTGCCCGTAATCATAAAAGCAGAACGGCCAGCCGAAGTTGGAGCCCTGTACGGCGCGATACAGCGGCTCGGCGGGGCGGTCAGCATTTTCCTGCACGGTGAATTGGCCCGGCCAAAGCACGTCGAGCTGATCGCGATTGTTCATGGCGATATACAACGCGCCATCGTGCCAGGTGATGGCGGGCATCTGACGCAGGCCCGTGGCGAAGCGCACGCCGTCGTTCTGCGTCTGCCCAAGCTTGTTCTCGTCGAATTTCCAGATTCCGCCGTGCTTTTCGAGAATCGGGCACGGATCCTGCCCCGGCGACTTCGCCTGCCGATCCCTGGTCTGACAGGCGTTGGAGGGCGCGCCCACATTGACGTACAGCGAGCCTTTGCCATCGAACGTCAGGCCCTTGTCGCCGTGCTGGCGCTCTCCAGGTAAGCCCATGACGACAACTTCGGCTGCGCCGGACGGTTTCAATTGGCCGGGCGTCATCTTGTAGCGCTCCACCGATTGCATCTTCGCGACGTAGAGATAACCGTTCCGTAGCCCGATGCCGGTGCTGCTGCCCTCCCCGAACGTTTCCTTCATATCGAAGTGGCCGTTGCCCTTGGTGTCGCGCAATGCGACCACGCCACCGCCGCCATTCGGGCCACTTTGAAGCGCGACATACACGTCGCCATTCGGAGCCACCGTGATGTGACGCGCCGCACCCAGACCATCTGCCGCCACGAGCGCGCAAAATCCGGCGGGCAGGGTGATGCCGCCATTGTCAGGATCGCAAGCCGGCGGAGCCGCGGCCATGATCGGTCCAGCAATGAGTAATCCAAGTGCAAAGCGATTCAGGTGATTCATAGAGAACATAGGTTGCCTAAAATAGTATCAAGTGAAAATTGCAAGCGGGTTCATGGTCTTCTTGACGTCGGCGGTTTGCGCACAACAAGCCACAACCGTATGGGATGGCGTTTACACTTCCCAGCAGTCGGATCGCGGCAAATCGCTCTATCAGAAACAGTGCTCGTCGTGCCATGGCGCCAATCTCGACGGCAGCGGCGCTGTGCCGCCCCTCGCTGGGGCCGATTTCAAAAGCAATTGGAACGGGCAAACAGCCGGCGACTTGTTCGAGAAGATGCAAACCTCCATGCCGGCCGATCAACCCGGGCGACTGAGCCGGGAGCAGAATGCCGACATTCTCGCGTTTTTGTTCGCCTCCAATGGATTTCCGGCTGGGCAAAAAGGGCTTCCCACCGATTCCGCCGGCCTTGAAAAAATTCGATTCGAAACCAAGCCCAAGTGACTGTTATGATCTGCAAGGAGTAAATGAATGCCAAGACCAATCACACGTTACACCAGAATCGTTCGAACAGCTGGTTTGGCCAGCCTGATTGCCACCTTCACTCTCAGCGCCGCGGCCACTCTCAGCGCAGCCAGCCTGCCTGGCCCCGCCGTGGATGAAAACCGCTCCGAAAAGAAGTCCGAGACGGTGGTTGTCGCCGGCGGATGTTTCTGGGGTGTACAAGCCGTGTTTGACTCCGTGAAAGGAGTTTCGAGTGCGATCTCAGGCTACGCCGGCGGTAGTAAAGCTAACGCGCATTACGACATCGTCAGCACAGGCACCACGGGACACGCCGAGTCAGTCGAGATCACCTACGATCCATCCCAGGTCTCCTTCGGCCAGCTGCTGAAAATCTATTTCTCGGTCGCTCACGATCCGACCGAGTTAAACCGTCAAGGGCCGGACGAAGGAACGCAGTATCGCTCGGAAATCTTCTACACCAGCGACGAGCAAAAACGAATCGCCGAAGCGTACATCCAACAGTTGACCGCCGCCAGGGTGTTCCCGCATCCCATTGTCACGAAGGTGGCGCCGCTCCAAGCGTTCTACAAGGCCGAAGATTACCATCAGGATTACGTACTTCATTGCAAGCAGGGTTCGCCCTTGTGCACCAACAAAGGCTACGTCGTCTATAACGACCTGCCGAAGCTGACGAATCTGCGCGCGGAATTTCCGGAGCTTTTGAAAGGCGGCAAGTAGTAATGCGTAGACGAATGTTCCTCAAGGCGCTAGGCCTCGCCGCCCCCGCCGCTGCGGCCGTCGGGACTCTATCCGCGTTCGCGACTTCCGGCAAAAAGCAAGTGGTGCGCATTGTCGAGTTTGACGCAGCGGGCATACGAAAAGGCGTCGTCGAGCTGGAAAAAATCGAAAAGCCGGAAGCCGAGTGGAAGAAGCAACTGTCGCCCGAGCAATTCGAAGTGACGCGCCACGCGGGCACCGAGCGCCCCGGCACCGGGATCTACGCCAACAACCACGCCGACGGCCTGTATCATTGCATCTGCTGCGATACGGTCCTCTTCGATTCCAAAACGAAGTTCGAATCAGGCACCGGCTGGCCCAGCTTCTGGCAGCCGATCGCAAAAGAAAACGTCAAATCGCAAAACGACCTTTCGCACGGCATGGACCGCGACGAGGTTCTGTGCACGCGTTGCGATGCGCACCTGGGCCACGTTTTTCCCGACGGCCCGCCTCCCACGCATTTGCGCTATTGCATGAACTCGGCGTCTTTGAACTTTGTCCCGCGCGGCAAGCAGCCCAGCTAATTTCGCATAACACCCATGTCACCGGCCAAGTCCCCGGTAAACTAAGATGCCGAGCGCTTCGCGGAGTCGAGCAGCGTCTCAGCGCTTTGGGATACGCTCGATTCGCTTACGGATCTTGTCGGCCCCCATCATCCCCGAACTCTCGCAGCTGCCCACGAGCTAGCGATCGTATTGTGGCAAGCCGGTGACGCGGATGGAGCCACTTTCTTGCTGCATCAGGCGCTCGATTGCATCCAGCGCTCTGTCGGAGGCGAAGATCCCATGCGAGTGGATATCCTCAGCACCCTCGCCGAAATCATGTTCGAACTGCGCGACCTGGAACGAGCCCGCGCGATCCATCGCGAAATCCTCGAACGCCGCGTCCGGCATTCGGGCGCCAACCATCCGTCCACCCTTGCGGCCAAAGCCGATCTCTCCGCTGTCCTATTCGAGCTTGCTCAAGATGTCGAGGCGGCCTCACTCGAGCGCGACGCCTTCGAGAGTGCTCGAACGCATTTAGGAAAAACTCATTCCGTGACCTGCGTTCTGGCTTGGAATCGGGCACTGAACCACGAGCGCCGCGGAGATTTGGATTCGGCCAACAAGCTGTTCACCGATAACTTGACGTGGCTGCTTGCCGAGGATCCTTCCGACCTGGAGACGGACCAAAACATCGTGCGCGCCATGCTGGCCGAGCGATTCAGCTGGGATACCGCCAAGGCGTGCTGACTCGCCCGGCTCACTCATGCTTGCGCCGCTCTTCCCGGCTCCGGCCCGACGGTAAATCGGCGGGATGCCCGCTTTCGATCTCCTGAGCGAACAACAGAAGTTTGTAGGCGATCTCTCTGGCCTGCGGAGCATACAGCGCCACGCCGGGATAGGGATCGCCGTCTTCAAGAACTACCATCGCGTCCTGGGATAGAAGCAACGCGATGGCATCGCGGCCGTTTTTGTCGGGCGCCCGGAACAGACTGATCATGAGCCCCTAAAGCTTCACGACCACCGTCTTCACTTCCGTGTATTGCTGTAGCCCGTACTCGCCAAGCTCGCGCCCGATTCCCGACTGTTTGAAGCCGCCAAACGGCGCAGCCGTGTCCAGCACGTTGTAGCAGTTCACCCATACCGTGCCGGCGCGAACGTTGTTCGCGATCGCCAGAGCCTTGCTGACGTCCTTCGTCCAGACGCCCGCCGCCAATCCGTAGACCGTCTTGTTCGCACGATCGATCACTTCATCGATATCCTTGAAGCGAATGATGCTCATCACCGGCCCGAAGATTTCCTCGCGCGCGATCGTCATGTGATCATGGACATCGGAGAAGACTGTCGGCTCGACGAAATACCCGCGATCTCCCACGCGTCCCCCGCCGCAGGTGAGCTTCGCGCCCTCCCGCTGGCCGGATTCGATGTAGCCCAACACGCGTTCGAGCTGCGTTTGATCCACTTGCGGGCCTTGCTCCGTGCTCGCATGGAACGGATCGCCAACCGTCCGTTTTTGCGCGCGAGCAGTACTGTGTTCCACAAACTGGTCGTAGACTTTCTCTTCCACGAACACCCGCGAGCCCGCGCAGCACACCTGGCCCTGGTTGAAGAACAGGCCCATGTGCGAGCCCTCGATCGCCTGATCCATATCGGCGTCCGCGAACACGATGTTCGGGCTCTTGCCGCCCAGTTCCAAGGAGATGCGTTTCAAATTGGACCGTCCCGCGGCTTGCAGGATGAGGTGCCCGACGTCGGTGGAACCGGTGAAAGCGACTTTGTCGATGTCCATGTGGTTTGCGATCGCTGCGCCGGCAGTCTCTCCAAATCCAGGCAGAATGTTCACCACGCCTTCCGGAAAGCCGGCTTCCAGAATCAACTCGCCGATGCGCAGCGCCGTAAGCGGAGTCTGCTCGGCGGGTTTGAGGACGCAGGTGTTGCCGGCGGCCAACGCCGGCGCGAGTTTCCAGGCCTGCATCAGCATCGGAAAATTCCAGGGAATGATCTGCCCGCACACCCCGATCGCCTCGTGCCGCGTATAACAGAAGAACGGGCCTTCCAGCGGAATGGTCTTCCCCGTCACTTTGTCCGCCCAGCCGGCGAAATAACGGTAGCAGGCCGCCGTCGACGCCACATCCACGGCCTTCGCCATCGAGTACGGCTTGCCGTTATCCAGAGATTCCAGCCGCGCCAGTTCATCCGCGTTCTTTTCGATGAGATCGGCCAGCCGGGTCAAGAGCCGGCCGCGCTCGCGCCCGGAAGTGGTCCGCCACGGGCCGCGGTCGTATGCAGCGCGCGCAGCTTTGACCGCCAGATCCACGTCGGCGGCGTCGGCTTCCGCCACCTCGCAGATTACTTCACCGGTGGTTGGGTTGACTGTCGCAAATGTCTTGCCGGATTGGCTCGGCACCCATCGGTTATTGATGAGAAGTTTGGTCGCCGACACGGCGGCCCGGGTTTCAGACGGAGAGGACAATACAGATGCCATGAGTTTGCTCCTTTTGCTGGGCGGATTCTTCGTAGTCTTGGAACGACAGTGTCTGCCCTAAGAGACAATATCACGTTTGGAGGCGAGCGGAGAGTCGCGCTCCTCGCCGAGCAACCTGGACCAAGCTTCCAGCGCCCAAATACACAGCGGATGCTGGCGCCCGTGATGTTTGGCGAGGTCGAAAATCGCCCGTTCCAGCAGCCGCTTTGCATCCCCACGGTTGCCCGAGGCTGAGAGAGCCTCGGCCAGCGCCACCGTCACCGCGAGCGTCTGCGGATGGTAAGGGCCGAACAAGCCTTCATAGGAGGCTAGCGTCGCCTGCATGCTCGGGATTTGCGTCTGTGTCATTCAAAAACGATACAGTCTTTGTAACACGACGAAAGCCCGTGCGTCGATATCCCTTATTCTGGCAACGAATCGTCGCCGCCCAAATCATTCGTCCGGTTTTCGAATTTGGTGAATTCCTTCAGAAACACCAGATTCACCCGGCCCGTGGGTCCGTTGCGCTGTTTGGCCAGCAGCAGCTCCGCCATGCCGCGCAGGTCTTCGCGGTCGGGCTTGTACACTTCCTCGCGGAAAATGAACGACACCAGATCTGCGTCCTGCTCGATCGAGCCCGATTCGCGCAAATCGCTCAGCTGCGGTCGATGATCCCCCGGGCGCGTCTCCGGCGCGCGGCTCAATTGCGAGAGCACCAGCATCGGCACCTTCAGCTCCTTGGCCAGCAGCTTCAGCCCGCGCGAAATGGTGCTGATCTCCTGGTTGCGATTTTCGAAACGCCCGCGCCCGCTCATCAATTGCAAATAATCCACCACCACCAACGACAACCCGTGCTCGGCTTTCAGCCGCCGCAGCTTGGCGTGAATGTCCATCAGGTGCGTGCCGGAAGTGTCGTCGATGAACAGCGGCGCCTGCACCAGATCGGACGCTGTGCGCGCCAGCCGCCGCCGCTCGTCCTGATTCAGATACCCGGCGCGGAACTTCTGCTGATCCACGCGCGCGCCGGCGCAAATCATACGAGTGAGCAGCGATTCGCGCGACATCTCCAGCGAAAACACCGCCACCGTCTGCTTCTTCTCCGGAAACATCGCCACGTGCTGCGCGATGTTGAGCGCCAGCGCCGTCTTGCCCATCGATGGACGCGCCGCCAGAATCACCAGCTCGCCCTCGTGCAGCCCGCCGGTCATCTCATCCAGCTTCAGGAAGCCGGTGCTCAGACCCTTGATGCGCTTGCTCGGATCGAGAAACGCGTTGATCCCGCCGTCGAACTCGTCCAGAATTCGCTTGGGATTCACCAGCGCGTCGGCAGCGCGCGTGTCGCCCAGTTTGAGCAGGCTCTCTTCGGCGCTCGCCAGAATCTGGTCGGGCTCTTCCTCGCCGATGATGCAGCGGTCGATCAGGTTGCGAGACGTAAAGATGATGCGCCGCAGGATCGCTTTGTCTTTGACGATGCTGACGTAGCTGTCCAGATTGGCGAGCGTCGGCAGACCCTCGTCGAGCGAAACCAGATACGTGATGCCGTCCACCGATTCCAGCTGATTCTGCTTCATCAGCTCGTTGGCCACCGTCACGCGATCGATGCGGTCGCCCCGCGCGTACAGCTCCCCCATGCGCAGGAAGATGCGGCGATGCTTCTCCAGGCTGAAATCCTCGGCTTCGAGCTCGCCCGCCACCTGGATGTAGAGCGCGTCGTCCATCAGAATCGCGCCCAGCACGAAGCGTTCGGCGTCCACATTGGCCGGGAGCCCGCGTTCGAGTGCGATGTCAGGGGTAGATGCTGCCATAAGCCAACCGTTCTACAGTAGGGGCGCGCCGCTTTTTAACCAAGCCATTTATTTGCGCCTTGCGCTGAGCCACATACGCTGTGGATCATTCGGTGGAAAAGCCCGCCACCACTTCCGGGGGGCAAGTGGCTTCCGAACACTGAGTTGGATGAGTTATCCGAAGGACCGCACAGGTTTTCCACAGCTACAACAATTTCGACTCTCATTGTTTTATACCATGAACGACGCGAAGGTGTGGCTGTAGCAAAAGGCGAGCGAGAATGTGATTGTGCCGATAGTTCCTCGCGGTTTAGTCGATCAAGGGAAGATTCGAGCCGGCGTGCAGAGAGCCGAGCGCGCTCTGAATCCCGATGTCATCCGGATCATGTATGCTTTCGCCGAGGACGTCCAGGGAAATATCTCCCTCTTCTTTCGGATCGTCATTTCCGACGCGGCAAGCACGCCTGCAAAATTGCGCCAGACAACCCAGCGAATCATCGCAAGGGTATTGCACGATATCAAAGCGGAAGAACTGGGCCTTCAGACCTATTTCAACTTTCGCAGCAAATCAGAGCAGGCCATGCTCCGCGACCCTTTTTGGGAACGGGAGTAGATGCCGTTTCCGCAGGATCTCCTCGAACAGGCGCGCCATCTCGCCAATCGAGAGCCGAAACGTCCCAAACAGGCCAGCCTCCGGAGGGCGGTATCCACAGCGTACTACGCCCTCTTCCATCTTCTCAGCATGGAGACGGCGAAGAACTGGAAGCGTCCCGCGGAACGCTTCACCGTCGCTCGCATGCTCGACCACACGTCGATGGTCAAGGTATGAACGACAAAGCGCGATGACCTGAACGCATACTTCAAGACCAGACCGGCGCCTGGCCATGATCTTGACGTTCTCAAACATCTTCACGCGATCACGAACACCTTTGTGAACATGCTTCAGCATCGCCACACAGCCGATTACAACGGGGCTGTCAAATGGAGCCGAACAGATGTGCTGGAGAAAGTCGAATCTGTCGAGGCAGCGTTCCGAAGCTGGCGTGAGGTCAGAGACGAACATGAGGCGCAGAATTTTCTCGTAACACTCCTGCTCAAAGAACGGAAGAATTAGGACAACGGGGCGATATCATAAAGGCCTCGACCCATGGCGCACAACAATCCCTACCAACGCTTCGGCGTAGTCGACACCAACACCGCTGCGAGCGACAGCGGTCATGCCTTTCTGCTAAAACTTCTCGACGCCACTTATCCCGCCCCGCCGTTTTCTGAAGTCTGCGACATCTGGCCCGTCGAGGTATCGCAGGGCCGAGCCCTCTTCGATGCTCGCCCCTCCGCGCGCTTCTACAATCCCATGGGCACCGTGCACGGCGGATGGATATCCACTGTGCTCGATTCCGCAATGGGATTCGCGGTGCACTCCATGCTCAAGGCCGGCCAAACCTACACCACCATCGAATTGAAAGTGAATTTCGTCAGACCCATATTTGAGCAAACTGGTATCGTCCGATGCGAGGGCAAAATCGTCCATTCTGGTGGCCGCCTCGCAACAGCCGAAGCGCGACTCACCGACGCCGCCGGCAAGCTCCTCGCTCACGGCTCCGCCACCTGCATGATCATCCCGGTGGCCGGCTGACCGCACGACGCTTGTGCTGCTCCCCTACATGGCGTACTTTAAGGTTGTGACCGCTGAACAACGAAACCGGCTGGACGAAGCCATCTGGGTGAGCCCGCAACGCATGAGCGGCACTCCTTGCTTTCGCGGCACCCGCGTACCCGTCCAAAGTCTCATCGACTTCATCGAAGGCGGCGAAACGATTGACGAATTCATCAACCTCTATCCGCCCATCACCCGCGAACAGGTCCTCGCAGTGCTCGACTTCGCCAATCGCCAGCTTCTGGAATGCGCATCCTCATTGACGAATGCGTAGATCCCCGCATCACGTCGCTTTTCGGTGATCACCACTTTCCAAGTTAGCGATCGGCGTAGTCGTGGTCACGTTCCGAGATTGAGAACGCCAGCGCGGGCAAGGTAATCCACGTCCGTACTCCGCCCGCACCAACGGACTGACAGCACTCCTCTCCCCGCCCCCTCCCGTGATATCGTTGCCATGAGAGTGAACAAATGCACCACGTTCGCTACGCCCTCCGCCAACTCCGCCTCAACCCCGGCTTCGCTCTCGTAGCCATCCTCACCCTCGCCCTCGGCATCGGCGCCAACACCGCCATCTTCAGCGTGCTCGACGGCGTCGTCCTCTCCCCGCTGCCCTATCACGACCCCGGCCGCCTCGTCCTCATCGCCCTCTTCAATCGAACTCTGAAATACCCAACCGCGCTCTCCTACCCCGACTTTCTCGACTGGCAGCGCACCTCCCGCTCCTTCCAGCAGATCGCCGCGTACAAGGCGCAAGGTTTCGATCTCACCAGCCCCGGCGCGCCCGAGCACGTCGACGCGGCCGAAGTCTCCGCGTCATTCTTTAGTACACTCGGCGTCCCGCTGGCGTTTGGCTGTGCGTTCTCGGCCGGCGAAGATCGCACCGCAGGCCCGCCGGCAGCCATCATCAGCGATCGTCTGTGGCGCGATCGATTTTCCGCCAGCCCCGCCGCGCTCGGCAAACCCATCACCTTGAGCGGTGTCGGCTACACCATCGTCGGCGTGCTCCGTCCCGATTTTCGCTACGGAGATCGGCAGGCCGATGTTTACACCGCCCTCGGACACGGCGATCCCTTGATCCGCACCAATCGCACCTTCCACGACATCGTCGCCATCGGACGCCTCAGTCCGTCCGTCAGCCTCGGCCAGGCGCGAGCCGAGATGAACACCCTGCAGGATCAAATCGATGAGCTCAACCCCGCCACCGAGCGAGGCCTGGGGACCTACATCGTGCCGCTCAAGCAATTCCTGATCGGCGATATCAGCGGCACGCTGCTCCTGTTGTTGGGAGCGGTCGGTCTGGTCTTGCTGATCGCATGCGCCAACGTCGCGAACCTGCTGCTCGCGCGATCGGCGGTACGCACTAGAGAGTTCGCCGTTAGACTCGCTCTCGGCGCCAGCCGCGCTCAGATCATCCGCCAGTTGATCACCGAAAGCCTGCTTCTCTCGCTCATCGGCGGTGCCGCGGGACTGGGCGTTGCAAAATGGGGACTCAACGCCGTGCTGGCCGCCCTCCCCACGCTGCCTCGAATCGAGAACATCCGCCTCAACTCATCGGTCCTCTTATTCGCGTTCGCCGTTTCCACTGCGGTCGGAATCGTGTTTGGCCTCCTTCCCGCCCTGAAGAGTTCGAACACGGATCTGCAAACAGGCCTGAAGGAGGGCAGCCGAGGCTTGTCTGGCGGCCACCACCGCACGCAAGGCGCTCTCGTAATTTTCCAAATCGCGCTCACACTCGTGCTATTAACCGCTGGCAGCCTGCTGGTCCGCACCATCCATAATCTGTCAGCCGTCAATCCCGGTTTCGACGCCCAGCGCCTCATCAGCTTTCAGGTTGGACTTTCGCCGTCCGCCAACGCACCCGCGAAGGTGCGAATCGCGTACCAACAATTGGTCGAGCGCGTCCGCCAAATTCCCGGAGTAGAAGCGGCCGACCTCACCGCTTTGCTCCCGTTCAGCCAACGGGACAATTCCGGCCCGTTCTGGATCGGATCGCGCCAGCCCGCATCCATGGCCGAGATTCCGCGTGCGGTTTACTATCCCATCGGCCCCGATTACCTCCGCACCATGGGAATTCCGCTGCTTCGCGGGCGCCCTCTATCGCGCGCCGACACCGCCAATTCCTGGCTCGTCGTCGTGATCGATAGCCTTCTTGCCCGCACCTATTTTCCCGATCGAGACCCCCTCGGCCAGAGCTTAACCATGCCCGATTGGGGCGCGGCCCGCAATGTCGCCGCCCGGATTGTTGGCGTCGCCGGACACGTCGAACACTATGGGCTGGATGGCTCCGTCAACGAAAAGCCGCAGATTTATTACTCCTTCTATCAACTCCCGGATGAAGCCCTGCCGACCTTTCGCCCGCAAGTCACGTTGGTTGTGCGCACGCCGCTGCCGTCCGCCGCTCTGATGCCCACTCTCAAGGCCGCGGTCTACCAAGCCGGCAGTGACCAGCCCATTTACAACATCGCCGCCATGCAATCGCTGGTTTCAGGATCCATGGCCGGGCAGCGCTTTCCGATGATCCTGCTGACTGCCTTCGCAGCCCTTGCGCTGGCGCTCGCCACGGTCGGAATCTACGGCGTGATCTCCTATTCCATGACCCAGCGCGTCCGCGAAATCGGCATTCGCATGGCGCTCGGCGCGGTGAAACGGGACCTTCTTGGGATGGTCATCGGCCAAGGCCTGCGCCTCGCTCTGGCCGGCGTCGCCATCGGCCTCGCGGCCCAGTTAATTCTTGCGCGAGTTTTACTGAGCTTTTCGCACTTGCTCTACGGAGTCCGGGCGACCGACCCGTGGACCTTGCTGGCCGTCTCGCTCGTATTGATTGGCGCGGCCCTCGCCGCCTGCTACCTTCCGGCGCGCCGCGCGGCGGCATTGGACCCCATGATCGCCCTCCGGCAGGAATGAGCTAAAGCCTAACGGAATCATCCGTTTCTGCCGATTGTAGACGCATCACGAAAATCGGCATGTCGTACCCCGAGTCAAAACTCGACCGCAACCTAGATCCTCAGGATTGGCCCTCGTTTCGCGCCCAAGGGCACCGCATGCTCGACGACATGTTCGATTACCTCGAGCATATCCGCGAACGCCCGGTCTGGCAGCCCATGCCCGCCGGCGTGCGCGCGAAGTTTCGCAGCGATTTGCCGGTAGCGCCGTCCGAATTAAGCGCGGTGCATGACGAGTTCATGCGCGACATCCTGCCTTATTCCAACGGCAACGTTCATCCCAGTTTCATGGGATGGGTGCATGGCGGCGGCAACGCGGCGGGCATGCTGGCCGAGATGTTGGCGGCTGGTCTGAATGCGAACTTGGGCGGACGCGATCATGCTCCCATCGAAGTCGAGCGCCAAATCGTGCGCTGGATGATCGAATTGTTCGGCTTTCCGAAAACGGCCTCGGGGCTCTTCGTGACCGGCACTTCGATGGCGAATCTGATCGCCGTGCTGGTCGCTCGCGATGCCACGCTGGGATTTGACACTCGGCGTCAGGGCGTCGGCGGCGTCGAAAGGCGGCTGATGGCGTATGCTTCGACGGCCGCGCACGAATCGCTCCGCAAGGCGCTGGATTTTTGTGGACTCGGAAGCGACGCGCTGCGGCTGGTTCCGGTGAACCATCGGCACCAGATGAATCTCGCGGCCTTGAAGCAGATGATCGAGTCGGACCGCCGCGCGGGTTTCACGCCATTCTTGGTCGCCGGAACAGCGGGAACGGTGGATATCGGCGCCATCGACGATCTGGACGGGCTCGCCGCCATCGCGCACGAAGAGCGGCTCTGGTTTCACGTCGACGGAGCCTTTGGAGCACTCGGGATTTTGGCTCCGGAGATTGCGCCGCGCCTCGCGGGAATCGAAGCCGCCGATTCACTCGCGTTCGATTTTCATAAGTGGGGTCAAGTGCCCTACGACGCCGGGTTCGTCCTGCTGCGCGACGGTGAACTCCATCGCAAAGCATTTGCCTCGCAGGCCGCGTACTTGGAGCGAGAGACTCGCGGCTTGGCCGGCGGATCGCCCTGGCCGTGCGACTTCGGGCCGGATCTCTCGCGCGGATTCCGCGCACTGAAAACCTGGTTCACTCTGAAGGTCTATGGTCTGCACGCGCTGGGCGAGACCATCGCGCGAACTTGCGAGCTGGCTCGTTACCTCGAACAGCGCGTGGCCGAGAATGACGAACTGGAACTTCTTGCTCCGGTTCAACTGAACATCGTCTGTTTCCGTTATCGATGTTCGGATGCCGATCGCGTGAACTCGCGAATCGTGGTCGAGCTGCAAGAATCGGGTGTAGCCGCTCCTTCGACAACTCGGATCAACGGGCAATTGGCCATTCGAGCCGCGATTACCAATCATCGAACAAATCGCGCGGATATTGACGCACTCATTGACGCGACTCTTGCGCTCGGACGCGCGACAGCGCCTGTCCACGCCGAATTGGAGGAAGCGGTGTATGACTAGCTGGGCGCCCGCTTTGCAGCGGCAGGAAGCATTGCGCGAAGTGGAGTCGCGCCTGGTCCAGACACCCCAGAGTTTGGATCTGCGCTTCAATCGCGCATGTTTACTGGCCGAACTGGGCGACAACGAGCGGGCCATGCAAGCCTATATCGAGGTCCTGGCGCAATGCCCGTCGCATGTGGGCGCACTCAACAACTTGGGCACGCTGCTCTACATGACGGGCCATCGGACCGCGGCGCGGAGCGCCTATACCGAAGCCATTAAGCAGGATCCGAAGAGTCCGATGGCGCACGTGAATCTGGGCAACCTCTTTCTGGAGGCGGGCGATTTGGTCCCGGCGCGCGAACACTACGAAGCTGCGATCGCGCTGGATTCCAAATTCGCGGAAGCGCATCAGGGACTGGGAAATCTGCTCGCCGAGTTAGGGCACGAAGAAGAATCGGCGCGTCATCAGCGCCTCGGGCTTCGGGATCAGCGCGCAACCGAGCTGCCTTATCGCGGCCAAGCGAAACCGATCGAGGTTTTGTTGCTGGTTTCCGGACGCAGAGCCGACGTGCCGATCCGCCACCTGCTGGACGACAAAGTGTTCCGGACTTTTGTGATTTTGCCAAACGTGTATGATCCCAACGTGCCGCTGCCTTCGCACGACCTGGTGTTCAATGCGATTGGCGATGCCGATTCGTGCGCGCTGGCACTGGATCGCGCGGTGAGTTTGATGGAACGAACATTCGCGCCGGTAATCAATTCGCCGGCCGCGGTGCTGGCGACCGGCCGGGCTGCAAACTCGCGCCGGCTGAGGCGAGATCCCAGGCGTTGTGGCGCCGATGATTGCGAACCTGCCGCGCGTTGGACTGGCTTCGGAACTCGAACAGCGGGGCTTTCAATTTCCGCTGCTGCTGCGCGCGCCTGGATTTCACAACGGCCGACATTTTGTACGCGTGGAAAAGGCGGGCGGCATCGAGGCGGCGCTCGCTGAGCTCCCGGGCGATGAGTTAGCTGCGATCCAATACCTGGATGCGCGCGGTGCCGACGGAAAACATCGAAAGTACCGGGTGATGATGATCGGCGGCTGGCTGTATCCGCTGCATCTGGCGATTTCGACTAATTGGAAAATACACTACGTGACGGCCGACATGGCGGACGATGCCGGGCATCGCGCCGAAGAATCGAAATTCCTGCAGCATATGCCGGAAGTGCTGGGCCCGCGTGCGATGGCCGCGCTCGCCGACATTCAGGAAACTCTGGGTCTCGATTATGGCGGTATCGACTTTGGCCTGAGCCCTAGCGGCGACGTTTTGCTATTCGAAGCCAACGCCACCATGACCGTGCTTCCTCCCGGCAAGGACAAACGTTGGGATTACCGGCGCACCGCCGTCCAACGCGTCGAGGATGCCGTCCGGCGCATGCTGACCGACAAAGCCCAGCAAGTTCGGACCCAGTAAAGCTGCGATATACTGGCAGCCAAATGTTCTACCGATTCCTTTTGTTTGCAATTGTCAGCGCCGCGTTTGCGCAACAACCGGCGCCAGAGCCAACCGCCGCTCCGGTTCGGGCCGGCGAACGAACCGGCGCTCGCGCGCCACTGTTTTTCCGCGAGGAATGGAAAACGGCTCCGGGCGGCGGCGAACACGGCGTTACGCAGGATCAAGTGGGCAACGCAAATCTGGAGTTGAAGTTGTACGGGCCGTCCGGCAAACAAGTGCAGGAGCTTGGCAGCGCCACGGATCCGAGCAATCCGCCGCATGTTTGGACCGGCCTTGCGACTTCGCCCGTCGCGGTCGCGCTGCGCGACAAAGGCAACTACGTGGATCTCACTGGACTCGCGAGAATCCGCTGGCAAACCAAAGTTTCCGGATTCCACCGAGTGCGACCGATTGTGAAATTGGCCGACGGAACTTGGCTCGTCGGCGACCACGTCGATGGCTCACCGCTCGATTGGCACGACAGCGATTTCTCGATCGCCGAAGTGCGCTGGTTGAAATTGGACATCGACAAAGTCGTTACCAGAGGCAACTGGGTGGAACATCCGGATCTGAGCAAAGTTGACGAAATCGGATTCACCGATCTGATGCCTGGCAGCGGGCACGGGCCGGGCGGATGGGCCGATGTGGCGTGGATCGAAGTCTACGGCAAGCCGGTGAAGCGCGACGCCGCTACGAATTAGAGAGCGCCGAGCAGCGATTTTTGTTTTCCTAAACGATCCGCGCGATCGCGCGCGAAACGCTCGATTCCTTTGAAAATCGATTCTTTGTCGAGGTGTGCTTCGGCAATGACGTCGGGCTCAAGACCGCCCGAGAGCCATTGATTATCCCAGTCGGAAGTTAACGAATAAGCATCCGTCATCGGGCCGACGTCGCGCAGTGGCCAAACGCGGCGCGTGCCGGTGGAAACCACCATGAGATCGTAGCGGGCTTCGGGCGGCAAAACCGAGTTGCGATACGATTCCGGCTGGCGATCGAACAATTCTTCGCTGATGGCGGCGACCACTTTGACGTTCATTCCGGCTTGCTCCAAGCGCGGAAGAATGTTCACCAGGTTCACGGTGGAACTCGATCCCTGCGAAATGATGTAGCCGTGTTTGGGCTGCCCGGGTGCGAAATCGCGAATGACGTAGAAGCCTTTGGCGGCGGCCTTGAGATCGGTGTCGGCAAACTTGGCGCGATCGGCGACCGGAAAATCGGGGCGCGCGACTTCAATAGAAATGATGCCGACTTTGGGATCGCGCGCGGCGATTTCGGCGGCGGCGAAATATCCGGGCGAAACGTCGTTGTAATCCCAAAAATTCAAATGAATGGTTTGGCCGCGCGGGAAAAGTTTCCACACTTGCGTGGCGAAGATTCCGAAGTGGGTGCGGCCGTCGGCTGCAGTCTCAGGTCCCGAATGTCCCGCGAGAATGTGCAGCACTCCCATGCGGAATTTGCTGTCCTGATTCTGCTGGCTCCAGACGCGCGCGGGCGTATACATCAGCGGAGTGAATGCGCCATAAGTTCCGCTCAACGCCCAGACGCCGGAGAATTTTTCCGGATCGACGCTGGCGCTTTGGCTGATCAGGCCAATCGCGGTGGACACGTTACCGGCTTCTTGAATCGCGGCTTTGATGCGAGTTCCGAGCGGATTCGTTTCCGGATCGTAGTGGCCCCACAGGCTGCCGTGTTCCACGTTGATGGATTCCGATAGATCTGCTGCGAGCGTGACGAAGCGGCTATCGGTGACGTAGTTCATCCACTTGATGATTTCGGAAATTCCGCGGCGAGTGCCCGCGATCTCGCCGGGCTTGCGGAACAGCGTGATGCCCACTTCTTTTTCGGCGCCCGAGATGCGATTCTTCACCTTTACTTTTTGCGGCTCGACGGGGAGATTCGCGACGCGCAGGCGATCGTCCAAGAACGGATCGTGCGAAACATCGAAGTGCAGCTTGCCATCATCTTTAATGGTGTCGCCGATGGCGACCAGGCGGTCGGCCAGCCAGTCGCCAATACCATTGCGATCGAGAACCGACATCGCGACGTCGATGTTGGCCTTGAACTGGATGAGGCGCTCGCGCGGATCGGTGACGGCGCCTTTTTCGATGCCGACGAACTCCACGCCATATTGCTCTTCGAATGTTTTAGCGAGGACCACGAAGTAATCCGAGTTCATCTTCTGCGCGTAGGGATGGCTGGGGTAACCAATGATCTGCTCGTGATGGCCGGAGATTTTGCCGTGCGCCGCGTAGGGCCAGTAGCCCTTGACGGTTTTGCCGATCACGATCATGGGGCGGCGGTCGGCGGGATCCCAATCGTCCATGGTTTTGAGCGCGGCGACAACCTGGTCGTAATCGTTGCCGTCGTCGAGGGTGAAGACGTTCCAGCCGTAGGAGGTCCACTGATCGACCAGGCGGTAGTGATCATATTTATTAGCGATCACGCCGCCGAGGAGCGAATCGTCGATGCCGGCATTGTTGTCGGAGAACATAACGCGCAGGCGTTTGCCCACCTGCAATGCCAGAGCTTGCGTCTTGCAGCTCCTGAGCGTGGCCTTCGGTCATGGCGAATTCGCCTTCGAACGCGAAGATCTTGGGACCGTTGAGCGATGCGCCGGCCATGTCCCAAAAGGCAGCTTTACCGGCTGCGGTTGCGACGCCGATGCCGGAGGGTCCACCGTTGACGTCGTTGGTGAGGTCGGTGCTCTCGGCGTGTCCGGCTAATGCACGAATGCCGCGTATCTTGGCTTCGGCGAAGAGCGGATGATCGGCGAGTCCGTTTTCGGCGAGCAGCGTGGCGAGCGCGCCCGCGCCGCGGCGGAAACCCAGCGCGTCGATGCCGAGCATGGCGGTGTGCGGATCGACGTAATAGCGCTTGTCGCCGGTGGCTTTGTATTTGCGCGCGAGGGCTTCGCCCATGATGATCCAGAGCGCGTAGCAGGTGGGGATGCAGTGGCCGCCGGCGAGCATGAATTTGTCGGAATAAGGATGCTTGGGGCGGCGATAGTCGAAGCGCAGACCGCCGAAGTCGGGACCGGCGAGATGGAGGGCGACGTTGTAGGGCGTGTAGGCGAGGGGTCCGCCGAAGTGGCCGGTCTGGGCGTAGTTGCCGAGCAGGACCAGCGTCATGCAGGTCATGAAGCCGACGTCTTCCAGACGCTCGCGGTCGTAGGCCAGGGTCAACGGTTCAACGGGTGAAAGTAGAGTTTGTGCACTCACAGCCAAGGTTCGGTCCTCCGGTTTCGGGAAAAGCGCGAAACTCTAATATGCCAGATTCCTGGGGGGCGCGGGTTGTTGGTTGTTGGTTGTTGGTGGCGGACGGCTTGCGGTGGGGCGAGAATTTTTCCGGGGGAGGTGGCGCAAGAGGAATAATTTTGTGCGCGCGAGTGGCGTTTTTTTGAAATTCGCGAAACGAACCCAAAGTGCGGCCGGTCGGGAGCGGGGCTGGGGGTGTGAAAGGCATCGGTTTGAGAATAACGGTCGGGAGGGGCGATTGCGGAAGCATGGGGGTGGAAGTGGTTGGCGGCAAGAACAAATGGACGCGACGAAGTGTTGTGACCGAGAGCTGTAGCCGCGCTAGCGCAGGCGCGCTTCTAGAAGTTCTCGCCGCGCGTAGAGGGCTCTTCGCCACTGCGGCCGTGAAGGCCAATAATCGTCGTCACGTTGGAGCGTTCGGGAATTGCTGCGGACTGGCTGATTCCATGGCTGCCGGTCTCCCGTGTCCACGACCGAAGTTATGCAGGATACTAACTAAAGCTTTGTGGCTAGATTGCCGTATACTGAAATAGAGGGAAGAGTGTCCCCTGAGAGGCCCTGGGCATACCTGGCCACGCTGTATCCGGCGGTTGTTATATACTCGGCCCTATCCCGATGCTGAAAGAAATTATCGAGGCCGCACGACTCAGTCCTGAGTTTTGCGCGAATCTAACACGCGTTCCGGCGGAGCAGTTCCGTGAATGGATGGATGATAAAGAGCAGATCCCTGGCTTCGCAATCCCGGAGCTGTGCGCAGTGCTCGGCGTAACCGAAAAAGAGTTGCTGTCACGTAAGCCTTCCAGACCTTCCGACGGCAGCAGTGTAGCGCCCGCAATTTGGTTTAAGCTTCGAGATAGTCGTCTGGGCGACCCGGATCGTGAGTTTGTTGGTTTGGTCCGCCGCCTCGGTTTCTCGATGGCCCAGCTCGACGATATCCGTAATGTCAGAAGTTCATCAGTTTGGAGCGCGATCGCACAAAGTGTCAGCAACCAGATTGATCGCTCGTCGCCACCGGCGCTGCAGGGCAGCGAAGCTGCGGCGCGCTTCCGGTCAATTGCCAATCTAGAACAGGGACAGCTGGGGATCGGCGAGCTTGTTCGTCCGCGTCTGCGCCAATCTGGACTAGTTGTCATAGAAAGTCCGATTACGAACTCGTCACTCGATGGGTGCTGTTTCGAGATTGGATCTGAGGGTGACAAGAGGCCGTGTGTTTTTGCTAATACGTTCAAGTCAACATGGTTCCGGCGCAATGAAGTCCTGCTTCATGAGGTCTGTCACGCTATTTTTGATCTTGCCAATGATCCTGTTTCGTTGGACTTCGGTAACGAAAGCGAAGCTCCTACGATCTCTGAAGAGCGCGCACGCTCTTTCTCTCAGGAGTGCCTTGTTCCTCGGTCCGTTCTGACGCACTATACGAATCAGCTAGGAATCAAGTGGAACGATGTGACAATAACCCAGCTCGCCGAGTTGGTTGCAGCAACCCATGTCGAACAGAGGACGCTTGTTCGTGCTGCTTTTGTTAACGGGCTGATAACCGCTGACTTACAGGGGCGGTACTATGCGTACGACGTTGCTCAGGTGCTGCGCAGGATCAGCCCACACACATTAACAACACGAGAGTACATGCAGACCCTGGCGGCGGAGACTCCGAAGTGGATCGCGCGGAATCGCACCACTTCACTCGGGACGCGCCGTCTTCGTCTGCCGGCAGGGTATGTGAAGCAGGTCATTGACCTAACTAACGCAGGCGAGATCAGCTTTGGCAAAGCCGCTGAGATGTGCATGATGGACCGCTATACATTTGCTGAAAGATTTGGTGATTCGATCACCGAGCCGAATTTTGCGTGACCCCGGGTAAGCCTGCAAACCCGCTATTTATCATCATCGATACTTCGGTCTTGCTTCAGCTGATCGTCACAGAACAACTTCCCCTCCTCCGTTGTCTGCGCTCCGAGTACAAGATCCAGTCGGTAATAGTAAGCGCCGTGGAGTCAGAGACCATGCATATCCTTTCGACCGTCCGAAAGTTTATGGGTCGCCAAGAAGGATTCAAGAGGGCCATTTCAAACAAAACGATTGGCCTAATTGATCGCGCTATGCTTAGCGGGGTCGTTGGCACTGGAGTTGATGCGATCCTTAGGCAAATCGACTCGGAGGGTCAACGGTTCAATCTTCGTGTTGATCGCGGTGAGGCGTATACTCACGCCGCGGGTTCAGTGCTGGGCGCTCCAATCGCTACAAATGACTATAGTGCGGTAAATCGCCTTCTTAGGGACGACGAGAATATCCCACGGCCCATTCTGCGCTTTTGGGACTTGATTGTCTTTGGCCATCAAGTTGGGCGGCTGGATGAGGCAGCTTGCGATAAGATCCGTCAAACTCTTGTGAAGATTGAGGAAGCTGTTCTACCCTGTTTTGCCGGGAGAACGTTTCATGTCGGCTTGGCAGAGTTTTATCCCCGCCTTGTCGACGGAGTCGCGAATCTGGTTGGAGCGCCGAGCCCTGTCGAGAGGCTAGACGACAGGGGAGTCATATTTCGCGCGCCATCTTGATTAGAGAGCTTTCTGCGCATTACCATCCGGAGAGAAACGGCATGTGAAAGCGTGTACACTGAAGGGTTAGGATCCCCGTTGAAACCGGAGTTAGAGATTGGCCGCTGAAATCTCGGTTGTGATCCCTTCCTATAACGGCGGGACGCAATTGGACGAGTGTCTCAACGCGATTGCCCGCCTGGCCCAAGCACCCCACGAAGTTATCGTTGTCGACGACGGTTCGAACGACGGCTCCATTGAAAAGGCCGCGGCGCGCGGGATTCGCACGCTCGCGACTTCGGGACGCAAGGGTCCGGCCGAGGCGCGGAACATCGGAGCGCAGGCCGCCACGGGCGACGTTGTTTTTTTCCTGGACGCCGATGTGTGCGTGCATCCCGACGCCATCGAGCGGGTGATTTCGGATTTCGCCGATCCGGCGATCGACGCGGTGATCGGCTCCTATGACGACGATCCGTCGTCGCGCGATTTTCTGTCCCAGTACAAAAACCTGATGCATTGTTTCGTGCATCAGAACGCCGAGAGCGAGGCTTCCACATTTTGGAGTGGCTGCGGCGCGATTCGACGCGAAGTGTTTCTGGCCATGAGCGGGTTCGACGCCAGTTATACGCGCCCGGCGATTGAAGACATCGAGTTGGGATACCGGATGCGCCGGGCGGGCCGCCGCATACTGCTGGATCGCGATCTGCGCGTGAAACACCTGAAGAAGTGGACGTTCTGGGGGCTGCTGAAGACCGATGTGCTGGATCGTGGGATCCCGTGGACCGAGCTGATTCTGCGCGATCACAACATGCCCAACGATCTCAACCTTGA
The DNA here is from genome assembly GCA_963772905.1 of Bryobacterales bacterium. GTDB lineage: Bacteria > Acidobacteriota > Terriglobia > Bryobacterales > Bryobacteraceae > Palsa-89. Next base: position 450,209 of record CAVYZD010000006.1, read on the forward strand.
GATCAGCCAGCGGGTGAGCATCGGACTGGTCTATCTGATGCTGCTGTACGCGGCGATTCACGCGTTCCGCTTTGGCGGCTACGCGCTGCTGCCGCTGTTCACGATTTTGTTCATCCTGCTGAGCAGTTTTTGGTCGGATGGAGCGGAGCACCGGTCGCTGGGGGTGTGCGCGGCGATGATTGGGGGCGCGGCGGCGATTGTGCTGTGCGCGTGGCGAATCCACATGCGTGGTTTGATTCCGTTGGTGGTGGCGATTGTGCCCCTGCTATTCCTGCGCCATCGCTATGACGTTCGGGGTCGCTGGCGATCGCTGAACGCGTGGTTCCATGGGCTGTACATCGTGGTGGTGGTGGTGGTTTCGATGCTGTATTTGGGAGACCGCTATTTCATCACGGCGGTGGTGGCAGCAGTTGTAGTGCTGGCCACGTTGAACAACGGTTTCTATTTGTTCTTGTCGGAAAAGCGCGGCAAGCTGTTCGCGGTGGCGGCGTTTCCGTTTCACCTGCTGTATCACTTCTATAACGGCGTGTCGTTTGTGACGGGGAGCTTGCTGTGGTCGGTACGGGCGATTCAGACTCGAGGGGATGAAGTTGCGCCGCTTGCGGAAGCGGCGGGATCGAACGCGGCATCGAGTGCGGGGGCGAGTGGGACGGCGAAAGGTTCGCCGGCTCGGGGTGCGCGCGGGGCGTCGGCGAGGTAGGGATTGAACCGGCTCCCTCGGCCCTTTAACAGGGCTTACGGTCGCGGCTCGGTTGGCTGCACCGCGTCCACGACGAACTCACGATCTTCGTAGATGCGCGTCAGAGTACGTTTCTCGCGCGCGGCGGATTCCAGTTCCTTCAAGTTGGGGTGTCTGGGCAGGATGAGGTAGCGGTCGTTCGGGCGCAATATCGCGCGAACGGAATTGGGTGAGTAGCGGCGCTCGTTGAGATAGGTCAAGTGGAAATTGGCGGGATTCGGTGTGTAAGCGACGGCCCAATCGCCGACACTGGCGATAGAATCGGACGGCGTCGCGTGCCGGCGGAGTATTCGACGGCGCCGTAGGGTGGAAGCGTGCGGCGGAGGAACGTGGCGGCATCGATCTGTTTCAAGAACAGAGGGATTTGAGCGGGCGCCATCTCGATCAGAATCACGACTGGAAGGGAAAATAGCAGTGCGGCGCTCATGGCGGCGATCACGAGGGGCCGGGGGAATAGCGCGAGTCTGGCTGCGCCCAGAATCACGAGTAGCAGCGCCGGGGCAATTGCGTAGCGAAGCACGGCCGCTTCGATAGCCCAGAACGGATAGTAGAGGATCACGAATAGCCACAGCAGGCATTCCGTTCGGCGCGGAGCGCCACGTGGGCGGGGGATCAGCCAGAGCGGAGCAAGCAAGAGCAGAACGATCCCCATTGGATTCTGGGTCGGCGAATTAAAGTTTCGCTTGCCGCGGACGTGCGCGTTATAAGCCATGAGGAGCCACTGCCCGCGGCCGTGACTCTCGCTTCTCGATTCGGCCTCCGCAGCCTTGCCAAGACTCGCCGGCGCAAAGGGATTTCCAGTGGCGAGGTAAGCTCGCACCTGCCAAAGCGAGCCAAGTACGAGAACAATGGCCGCGAGTGAAGCGGCGCGGCTGAATCTCTTGTTGGGTTGACGCCACAGAATGTACGCGCATGCGAGCGCCCAGGGAACGGCTCCAAAGATGGCGACATGCTTAATCCCGAAACTCATCGCGATGAAAAAGGCGCTCACTGGCATCCAGCGAAACTGTCGCGTTTCACGCCAGCGGAAGCAGCAGAGCAGAGCGGCTAGCTGATAGCACGCCAGTAGGAAATCGTTCTTGGTTACGCTCCCGCTCCAGTGCACAAAGGGGATCGAGATACCGAGGACGACGCCAGTGACCGCCCATGATCGAGTGACGCCGCAGCAGCGGGCGATTCGATACAAAGCCAAAATGCCCAGGCAGAAAAAAGCGGGATTCACGAACTGCGCGGCCATTTGCCCCGCGAGCGCATAGGCGGCAGTGGCGAGAACTTCAAAGCCCTGCGGAAAGTAGCCGTAGGAGATGGCAGGCGGAACGGTGAGATCGTGAGACGCAAGGAAGACGCGCATCAGCGGGATGTGAAATTGGATGGTGTCGCCGTTCCAGGCGGGGGTCAACAAGGTAGCGGCGGTGATGAGGGCGAAAACGATGGCGGCAAATATCGTTATGCTGACGTGGGGCGCGGTCAGTTCCGGGTCGCTGAGCCAGTTGACTCGCATCGCTCGGAGTTCGTCTGTCAGTTCGAGCCTTTGGGTCCAGAGCAGGGGCAAGGGAGCCGCGAACAGCAGCGCAAACACCCAGGCATAAAACGCGTGGCTTTCGCCGAGCACCAAGAGCAGCAAAGAAAAGATGGCGAAACCGGTCAAGGTGCTGAGCGCGAGATCGGCCTGAATGCCGAGTTTGGACGTCGCGAACCTGCCAGTGGCGAAGGCAGCGGCGAGCATCCACAGCGTCACGGCGACACCGGCGGGCGAGTAGAAGGCGCACAGGAGTAGGAACGCGATTGGAAGCGCGACGGGCTCCCAACGCCAGAAACCTCGGCGACGCACAAAGTGATAGCCGTGCTGCCGCGATGACGCCCGCGCCGAGCGCCGCCAGCATGATGAGATATAACGCGGGGTCAACTTGGCGGAACATCTCCAAGTTCCGCAGGAACGGCTGGAAGGCGAAGGCGAGTATGGCGCAGATCCAAGCGGCCCAGGCGATGCTGAGGAATCGGTGGCGCGTCATGCTGGTCACCTCATCAGTCAGGAAGATTCATGGGCGGTTCCGGAAGCAGGAAAGTGAGGCCGAGTGCAAGAGCGTAGATACCGATGCCGACCGCGTTGGCGGAGTGAGCTAAACGGGCCGACGGCGAGCTGCCTGGCATGAGCGCGGCCAGGTGGGTGGTGACCAGTGCCGCAGAAGTACCGAGCATGCGGCCGCCCACGTTGACGGCGAATCCCTCGCCCGTACCGCGCAGGTGCACCGGGTACACGCGCGGAAGATAGTTGCCCCAGAAGGTGAGTTGCGCCACTGTGAAGAACGCGGTACAGAAGATGCCAATGCGGAGCAGTTCCAAGTTCTGCGTGGCTGCATAAAGAAAGACGATGGGGATGATGGCGAGGCCGGGGATGAGAAACATGCGCAGCAGGCGGCGGCGTCCGACGATTACAAGTGCGAGCGCCGCCAGTGCGAGGCGGCCAAACAGTCCTCCGATTTCCTGCGCTCCCTGTACGCCTGAAATGGCTTGCCCGCGCGCGGAAGGCGTCATTTGCGCGACCTCCGGCAATCCCGGCGCGATCTGTGGAGCTTGCTGCATGGTTCCAAACGCGGCTCCATAGGCGCAAGCGCATAACAGCGCGCTGACGATGCTGACGCGGCGAAACTGCGGGCTAAACAGCTCACGGATGCTGGGGCGTTCGAGCGTGCCGAACAATCGCTGGTGTTCCCACTGCGGCGACTCCGGCAGAAACGGACGGATGATGGCGAGCGGAATCGCGGGCGCGACTCCGGCGATCAATAGATAACGCCACGCGGCATGGTCGCCGTTGACGGTAGGAAGCATCGCGCCCCAGCGATTGGCGATATAGAAGAAGCCCGCGGTGAGAACGCCGCCGAGCGAGGAGAAGGCCTGTGTGTAGCCGAGCACAGCTTCGCGCGTTTTGGCATCCGGAAATAGTTCCGCGAGCCAAGCCACGGCCGCGACGAATTCTACGCATGTGCCCGCGAAGGAGAGCGTGCGGAACAGGAGGAGAGTATCGAGGTGCGTGGCGAGTCCGGAGGCGGTGGCCGAGAACGCGTACACGAGGATGCTCCATGTAAGTATGCGGCGGCGGCCGAACAAATCGGCCAGATAGCCGCCCCACAGACCGCAAAATCCGCCGACCAGCGGCGGGAACCAGAAGAGGTATCCGGCCCAATTACGATATTCCGGCGTGCCAGGTTTGAAGTGGCCGAGCTCGGTCAGGGCCGGTTGGAGGATGAGGGGACCGACGAGCACGACATAGATGTCGAACAGAAATCCCAGGGCCGCGACGATGCAGATGGTCCACTTGAGCGGGTTCGAGATGACGCGCGGGCCGGCTTCAGACATAAACCGCAAGCCTAGCACAGCAGCCGGATCGGATATGATGGGCGCGAGGGAGCTTGTATGCTACGAGTGATCTCTGTCGCAGCGGCCACGGTTCTTCTTGGAGTGCCGGTTGTATATTCGGCGGCAATTCCCGAACCGGTGCATTTGGATTCGGGCTTGATTTCGGGCGTTGCGGGGACAAATCCGGAAGTGCGGGTGTTCCGAGGCATTCCCTATGCGGCTCCGCCCACGGGCAAGCTGCGCTGGCGAGCTCCGCAACCGGCGGTGCGCTGGGATGGTGTTCGCATGGCCGATCAATTCGGAGCGATTTGTATGCAACCGGCGTTTCGCGGGGCGCCTGGTGCGAATGCGGGCCGGACACCGCCCAAGATGAGCGAGGATTGCCTGTTCCTGAATGTCTGGACAGCGGCGACGTCGGCGGGCGACAAACGGCCGGTGATGGTTTGGATTCATCCGGGAGGTTACACTACGGGGTCCGGGTCGACGCCGGGATTCGATGGAGAGGTGCTGGCGAAGAAGGGCGTGGTGCTAGTGACCATCAACTATCGCCTGGGCGCGTTCGGATTCTTCTCGCATCCGGAGTTGAGCAAGGAATCCGATGGGCGCGGATCGGGCAACTACGCGCTGATGGATCAGGCGGCGGCGCTCCGATGGGTGCAGACCAACATCGCGGGATTTGGAGGCGATCCGCGGCGCGTGACGGTGTTCGGCGATTCAGCGGGATCGGCGAGCATCGCGAATCTGATAGGGTCGCCGCAAACGAAAGGCTTGTTTCAACGCGCGATTGGTGAGAGCGGCGCCTGGATGGGCCTGTCGATCGGGAAGACGCGGACGCTGGCGGAAGCCGAGCAGGATGGATTGAAGATGGCTGCCGCGGTGCACGCGCAGACCTTGGACGAACTGCGCGCTCTGCCGGCGGAGGAGCTGTTGAAGGCGGGCCGCGCGGGTGGTCCGGTGATCGACGGCTGGTTTCTTCCCGAGGATGTAGGTGCGGTGTTCGCCGAGGGCAAGCAGAACGATGTGCCGCTGCTGGATGGATCGAACCAGGACGAAGGCACGTTTTTCCTGCAGCCGACTACGGCGGAGAAATTCATGGAGCGGGCGCGGATGCGGTTCGGCGACCAAGCGGACGCGTTTTTGAAACTGTATCCGGCGAGCTCCGACGAAGAAGCGAATGCGTCGCAGATGGGGGCGTTTCGGGATGAGCTGGCGTTCGTAATGCGCATTTGGACTCGAGCGCAAACTAAGACCGGCCGTTCCAAGGCGTTCCTGTATTACTTCACACATCAACCCCCGCCGCCCGCGGCTGCGACTTCACGCGGCGGGTTTGGATCGGGCGCGACGCATGGCGCTGAAGCGCAGTACGTCTTCGGAAACTTGCTTCCGCCGCGCGCGTGGACGGGGTTGGATCGACAAGTCTCGGACATGCTCTCGTCGTATTGGACAAACTTCGCGGCGAATGGCGATCCGAATGGGAAGGGTCTGGCGAACTGGCCGGCGTATGACGACAAGAAGAGCGCGGCGCCGATGGTGTTGGGCGATCAGGCGCACGTGGGACCAGCGCCGAATGCCGGGCAGCTCGCGTTTTTCGAAGCGGTATACGAAAAGCAGCGGAGTTCGCGGCCGTAGCTTCAACGCCCGGCGAGGCGATCGAATGGGATCGCGTCTTCGATGTGGATGCGAAAGCTCACGACCGAGACCGGTCCACGAACTTCGTTGTAGCCGGGGTTGGTGATGTGCTGCCAATCGGCTGCGAAGGAAACGCCACGCCAGATGTGCGCAGTGTAATAGGTCTCGAAGATTTTTTCGAGTCCGTAGCTGAGGCCCCCGTCGCCAAGAATGAAGCCCAGCCCGCCTAGCGCCAGGTAGCGGCGATGATCGCCGGAAATTCCGTTGGTAACGTAGGCCGCGCCGACTTTGTCCGCGGGACGATGCCATGACTTGCCATACAGATCCGATCCGATGGCCGCGGTGCGGTCGACTTCGGTATAGGCGAACGATTCGTTGGCGCCGTCGTTCCATCCCAGCCGTCCAAATGCCCGCCACTGGCTAGTGAGCGGCTGTTCGACGTTGAGGCCGAAGCCGTATTTCACGCGGCCTTGTTCGCGATATTTAGTGACATCGGGAACGGCGTCTTGGCCGGAAAGAAAAGCGTCGACCGCGTCGCGGTAGCTTCCCATATTGGCGTGATTCACAAAGCTCAACAGGCGAACGACGGAGGTTCTGCGAGGAAACAGCTCGCGATGCAATTCGAGCTTCCCAGTTTTCGCCGCGGGCGCGAGCGAGGTCCCAATCGAGCGTGATGCCGTTAGCGACGGTGGGCATCAGCATCTCGCCAAAACGGAATACCCAATTGCGATCATAGTATTCGATCAAGAGCCCATAGGTGTAGCCGCGCGTGTCGGCAGCATAGTCGAACGCACCGTTGTTCACCAGAGTCCAGTTCATGAATTGGAGATGGCTGTCGCTACCTACGGAGTTGATGTCGAAAAAGTCTACCGTGCTCATTTTGCCGAGGCGGAATTCGAGCCGGCGAACGGCAAGAGTTGACGCGAGCGAGAGCGGATTGCGGGTGGCTTCGGTGGATTCGGAGCTGAGCGGCAGCGTGTAATGCAGCATCTCGCGCGCCATGTAGGGTGCGGTGCCGAGCGTGGGGTTCCGGACCACATCAACGTTGGTGAAGCCTGCGACACCGAGGGCATTGCTGATGCCAGCGCCGCCGGCGCTTTCGACATCAGCGAGAATCTCGAGATTGTTGGTGATTTGAAATCCCGTATAGAGCGTCAACACACGGGAGGTGGCGTGTTCGGCGTCGGATTTCAGACTGTTGGGGCCGCTGTACTCGGCCGGAAATGATCCATGCTGCTGGCGGATGAAATTGGCTTGGCCGGAGATCCAGAATCGATTCCAGAATGAATCGCTCGTGCCGCTGTCGGGTGAGGGCGCGGGAACATCCTGAGCTTGGAGACCGGGGAGTAAGCAAACCAGGAGAACTAGGAAGGAAGCCCGCAAGGATTTTATGATGCGGGATGATTGCGAGGCCTGTCAATCACAAATGATGTAACCGCACTGTCATATTCCATGGGCTTGGCCATGTCAGGATAGTCTATTGCTGATGCACGCGCCCCGATTGTTTTTATTGGTTCTATTTGTTCCCTTGATTCATGGACAAGTTGGCGGCGCCTTAGGTTCGGTGAAGCGAATCTTCGTGGATGGACTGGGCGATAAATCCGACCTGCGCGATGTGAAGAAGGATCTGGTTCGGGAATTGAGGGGTTCGGACATCTTTATGGTGGCCGATTCCGCGCAGGACGCTGACGCCACTCTGACCGGCCATGGCGACACGTGGCTGAAGGGTTATTACAGCTTGAATCCGCGTGCTGGGACGTCGCCGGCCAATGGTCAGCCGATATACGGAGGCTACATTTCGGTGGAGTTGAAGGACCGAGCGGGAATGACTTTGTGGTCGTACCTGGCGACACCGCGTAGCGGATCGAAGAACATCGCTCATGATTTATCAAAAGACGTGGTCAAGCACTTGCTAAGTAGTTACTTGGGGCAGCGAAAGCATTAACAGTGATGCGGCGGCGACTTACTCTTTTTCTCGCTCTCGGAATTTTCACGGGAACCGCTTGGGCGCAAACTGATACCACGGTGCGCGGTGCCGGTGCAACTTTCCCCGCGCCCATTTACCAAAAGTGGATCGAATCGTTTGAGGCGAACCATCCAGGCCCGCGGATTTCGTACGAGGGTGTTGGATCGGAGGATGGGATCCGGCGGCTGGAGAGCGGCGATGTCGACTTCGCGGCATCGGATATCGTTCCGAGTCAGGAAATGCAGGATCGGCTGGGAGTGGAACTTCTCCCGGCAGTAGTTGGCGGAGTGGTGCCAGCCTACAACTTGCACGGACTGTCGAAAGACCTGCGATTCACGCCAGATTTGTTGGCCGCGATTTTCCTTGGCCACATCACGAAATGGAACGATCCGCGAATGAAGGAAGTGAATCGGGGGGCGAATCTTCCGGACGCTGAGATCGTTGTTGTGCATCGCTCGGATGGAAGCGGGACTACGCACGTGCTGGGCGAATATCTTTCGAAGACGAACACGGAATGGCGCGATGCCATGGGAACCGGAAGCACGTTGGCATGGAAGGTGGGACAGGGCGCGAAAGGCAATGACGGTGTGGCGAGTGTGCTGGCTCGGACGCCCTATGCGATCGGATACCTGGAATTCATCTATGCGCTCCAGAACCAACTCAGCTACGCGGCGGTGAAGAATGCTGCCGGTAAGTTCGTTCGGCCGGACATCGACAGTATCACGGCTGCTGCACGATCGGCGGCGGAAGCCGAACCATTCCGCGCATCGATTACCGACGCGCCAGGGCGTGACGCCTATCCGATTGCATCGTTCACCTGGTTGATCGTTCCGGCCCACGCAACGGCAGGCGCGAAGCGCGACCAAATGCTCGGGTTTCTCGAGTGGGCGCTGTCGGCGGGGCAACGGCAGGCGGGAGCTTTGGGCTACGTGGCGTTGCCCGAGGAACTGGCGGCGCGCGAACGGTCCGTTGTCGCCCGGTTGAAAAAGATACCATAGGCTTGGAGATTGCGTATGACTCGACTTGCCTCGTACCTCCTCGCCGGATTCGCCGCGCTGACGCTTGCGAGCGTGGCATCCGCGCAGCGTTACACCAGCCCGCCGGCGAGCGTTGCCGCCGTGATTGGCGGCGACCACATCACCATCGATTACTACGCGCCGTCGACGCACGGGCGGAAGATCATGGGGAATCTGGTGCCGTACGGCGAGGTTTGGTGCACGGGCGCCAATTGGGCCACCAAGATCACCACCGAATCCGACCTCGACATCAACGGGTTGAAAGTTCCCAAGGGCAGTTACAGCATCTGGACCTTGCCGAACGAGAAGCAGTGGATGCTGATCATCAACAAGCAAACCGGGCAGTTCCATTTGAACTATGACGAGACGCAGGATTTCGCGCGGGTGAAGATGAATCTGAAGACGCTGAGCGCGCCGGTGGAGACGTTCAAGATCGAGCTGGCGCCGGCCAGCGGGAACAGCGGCACACTATCGCTGCTGTGGGAAAACACGGACGCGTGGGTGCCGATTACGGTGTTGCATTAAGCGGCAGGAATCGCGCGTTAACCGTTGTTCGGAGCGTACGCGCTTTGCGTCAAATTGTCCGCCATCACTTGCTTGCCGTAAACCCGCAGCATGCGGCGCGCGATGGCGAGATCCTTCTCGAACTGTTCCTTCTCGGCTGACAGCAATTGTTCGGCGGTGCGGAAATCGATGCCCGCGGACAGATCGTGCGCGCTCAACAGATCGCTCACATAGGTGGCCAGCCAATGCTCCGATCGCATGAGCGTCTGCAAACGCGCGAGAGTTTTTTCTTCGTCTAAGATTTGAGTGCTCACAACAGTCCTCCGGTGGTGGCGGTAACTATTAGGGTCAGGATACTACGTTTGTCCAGAATCGCGTGCATGGCATCAGCCTCAGTAAGGATTTTGGTATGTGTCGGTGACTGAGGGCTCGGCGGAAGCATCGAACGAGCGTAATTCGCGTACCAGGATTTCGATACTTTCCACCAACTGGTGGCCGGCCAGAGTCAGATCATGCTTCTCGCCGAAACAGCTTCTCAAAACGCGAGGAACATCGGCCGTGTCTGAGAGCAGCTCGGTTGCTCTGCGTGTAAGTTCGTTGAACTCTCCGGGATAAATGTTCATGTCTGGATTGTCCTAGTGGCATCCGCGAGCTCGGGAAACAGCCGAGGATAGGCGCGATACATCCTGCGAGCCGTGAGAAAGTCGCGGAGAAATTCATCCTTACGTTGTTGCAATAACCGTTCCACGCCTTCGAACGTGATGGCGCCAGAGGATCGGGCCTGAGCCAGGAGTTGGTCGACGAATGCAGACAACCAATGCTCAGTATCCAGACCCGCGGCGGCGGCAAATGAGGCGGTGGGCTGCACGGGGAAAGGAATCTCTTGCACGGCTTGCTGCAAATCCGCGAGTCCGATGTTGTTCTGGGGATTTTCGACGGCGGCGTTGCGGATATCGCGCAGTGTATTTTCGATGTTGGACGCGGCTGTGCTCGCGAGCTCCGTCAATCGGTGCTCAGTCCCGAGACGGGAGCCGATGGAGACGGCCAATTCCGTAGCGCGGGAGCGCGCATCCGAGAGCGTGCGGATCAAATATTCAAAGTCCGCCTCGGGAATGTACAAGACTGAAGTCTAAACGGTTCGCATGGGTATTATCAAGCGGGGGCCTGGCTAGTACCTCCGGTTATGCCATACGGGCAACTTTGGCGGTGACGATCAATTGACCCACATGTCGTTGCGTGTGCTCGGCGAGATGGACCACCAGTCCCGCCACGGTGGTGGGCAAATGTTTGCGGCCGACGGCGCGGGCCTCGGTGAACGTGTCTGGAGCGATGGCGCGAAGCACACGTTCGGAATCGTGGAATGCGCGGCTGAGCGATTCCAACAGTTCCTCGCGGGAGGCGCCAGGCTCCATTTCGCTGCGTGCGGCGTCGAGTTGCCGGCTAGTGAGCTGCTCGCCGCGAAGATAGGTAGTGAGCCGGTCCACGCTCCCCGCGATGTGGCGGAGTTGAAATCCGACTGGAGCGAGCCCGTGCGGGCGCGACCAAAGCTGCGCGTCCGTCAAGCCAGCGGTCCATTGCCCGAGATCCTCTTCGGCCTGCATGTAGGCGTGCAGCGTGGCGCCAAGTAAGGGATGGACGCCTTCCACGGGACCGCGGAGCCACGGCTCGTCGGGCCTAACTGCCATGCTTATGCACTTGCGGGACGGCGAGGCGGTTGACCGTGTCGCCCTCGAAATCGAATTCGATGAGCACGGCCGGCTCGTCGCCCACTACCCAACCTTCGTGACCCGGCTCTACGTGAACGAACTTCGGCGCCTTGAACTCTTCCACGCAGCCATCGGCGAATCGGACGTTGATCTGACCGTGCGCCATGAAGCCGACGTGGGCGTGCATGCACAGCTTGCTGCCCATGAGCGCGCTCATCTCGTTGGCCCAATGATATCCGGGAGGGTAAATCAAGCGCTTGACGCGGGCAGCGCCGGCGCGACCCACATCCATCTGGACACCGCAGACCTCGCGATGCTCGTCTGATTCCATCGGTCCAAGAAGTGGATCGGTTTCACTCATGGTCGTCTCCTCTTCGAATAGTTTACCCGTGCTGCGCTGCATGTATTCGCGCATGGCTTGGAGCGCGCGCGCGCGGTGGCTCACTTGCATCTTGCGTTCGAGCGGCGCCTGGCCGAAGGTGCAGCCGAATGGCGGATAGAAGAATAGCGGATCGTACCCGAATCCGTTGGTTCCTTGCGGGGCATCGGCGAGCTGGCCTTCCACGTCGCCGCGGAATGTGCAGATGAGGCGCCCGGATTCCGCTAAAGCGATGACGCATACGAAACGAGCCCGGCGATCGGGGACGCCGCGCATGCGATCGAGCAATAAGCGGTTGTTCTCGTCGTCGGTGGCATTCGGGCCGGCGAATCGCGCCGAGTAGACGCCAGGCGCGCCGCTGAGCGCATCCACGGCGAGGCCGGAATCGTCGACGAACAAAAGGCCGTCGGCGTGTTTCGAGTAGTAGAGAGCTTTTAGAATCGCGTTCTCTTCGAAAGTGGCGCCGGTTTCCTCGGGCGGGGGGATGGATTTAAGGCCGGGGAGCGGCACCACATTGGTCAAACTCTCCGGCTGGATGGAGTTTTCGAGCGCTATTTGAAACTCGCGCAATTTGCCGGGATTGGTTGTGGCGCAATAGAGCTTCAAATTTACGATCCCAACGCGGCTTTTTGGATTTCAAACAGCTCGGCGATTCCTTGGCGCGCGAGCGCGATCATCTGGGCCAGTTGTTCGTCGTCGAAGGGGGTTTTCTCGGCGGTGGCTTGCAGTTCGACGAAGCGGCCCGAACCGGTCATTACCATGTTCATATCTACTTCGGCGGTGGAATCTTCTTCGTAACAGAGATCGAGAAGGGGCACGCCCGCCGAGATTCCGACGCTGGTGGCGGCTACGGGTTGCGTGATGGGCAACGATTTCAGCGCGCCGAATTTGACCAGCTTCTTTAGCGCCAACACGAGCGCGACATAGGCCCCGGTGATGGCCGCGGTGCGCGTGCCGCCATCGGCCTGCAATACGTCGCAATCCACAATGACGGTGCGGTCGCCGAGCGCCGCGGTGTCAACTACGGAACGTAGCGAGCGGCCGATCAGGCGCTGGATCTCGAGCGTGCGTCCGGATTGGCGGCCTTTGGTGACTTCGCGCGGGGTTCGGGTGGCGGTGGCGCGTGGCAACATGGAATATTCCGCGGTCACCCATCCGCGTCCGCTGCCGCGCAGGAATTGCGGCACGGTATCTTCGATGGTTGCGGCGCACAACACGCGCGTGTTCCCGGCTTCGATCAATGCCGAGCCTTCGGCCGTCCTCAAGTAGTTGGTCGTAATTTGAACCGGGCGCAACTGATCGGGCCTACGTTGATCGATTCTCATTGTGTGTTACCGGAAAGCGCGTAATAGAAGAGCAGGCACACCAGCGCAATTCCCAGCCCCACGATGAGCAGGCATGGAATGGCGGCGCGCGCCGATTTTACTTTTTCGGAGGTTTTCTTGCTTCCGGCGGTCTTGAACTTGGCCATGAAATTTCAGTGTAGATCGCTTTGGCTCAGATCAACGGGCCAATCTTCACGGCGAGTTCGTCCGAGTAGTGGGCGAGGGGCTCTCGGGTTGGCTGAGAGAGCCCTGCGTTTTCAAAGAGTGTTTGTTGCAGCGTGATCAATCGTGCTCTTGCGAGCGGCCATGGCGGGTGCTCGATCTGAGCATAGCGGAGGCGGCCAAGCGCTGAGGTATAGAGCCGGTAGCGGGCGGTGAGGAAATGATCGCGGGCTGAAAGTTCGCTCGGGGCGAAACGTTCGGCGGGCTGCACGGCAATCTCGCTCATCGCGCGCGAATCGTGCGGCCAGTGGCGACGGCTATGGTAGCGAATTACGCCATTTGCTGATGTGACGCTCATTCTCGCCCAGAAATACGGCAAATGATAAGCGATGCGTGCGCCCGCGACGGCCGCCAGGCGTGCCGCCTCCAAGGAGAAGAACCAGACGGCGGGGCGGCCATCGGGCCCGATGACATAAGTGCGCAGATTTGTTTCGGGGAAACGAGGAATGCCGGGCGTGCCGTATATTTCAAACGGCACTAATCCGATCCAGGCGGCATTATCGTACGTGTCGAGTGTTAGGCCGGGCGGAATGAATCGGCGGATGAGATCGGGGGTGCAGGGCCAATGCAGGAACGTGAGACGGCGCCAGGTTTGACGCATCGCTACACGCTGCAATGGTTCAGGTTGGCTTTCCGTAGCCGCCTCCGCCGGGAGATTCGATTCTCAATACGTTGCCAGGTTGTACTTCAAAGCGCGCTTTGCCTTGGATCGCGATGGTGCGCTTGCCGCGCAATAGCGAGTTTTTGCCGGGCATCCCGGAGCTTCCGCCCGACAATCCGTAGGGCGCGTGCTCGCGGCGGTCCGAGAGGATGGTCACGTCGGCCCGCGTCAGGAATTCATATTCACGGACGATTCCATCGCCGCCGCGATGTTTGCCTTTTCCGCCCGAGCCCGAGCGAATGCGATATGCGCGAATGCGCAGCGGGTACAGGTGCTCGAACGCTTCCACGGGCGTGTTCCAGCTATTGGTCATGTGCGTGTGCGTGGCGCTCGCGCCATCCGATAGCGCCGATGCTCCCATGCCGCCCGCGATCGTTTCGTAATAGGCGAAGGCGCGTTTGCGGATGGGGTCCAGCCCGCCGAAGGTGAGGTTGTTCATGGTGCCGGAACTCGCGGCGGGAATCAGCTTGGGAACGGCTTGGGCCAGCGCGCGGAGAATGACGTCGGTAATGCGTTGCGATGTCTCGACATTGCCGGCGGCCATGGCGGCGGGAGGGTTCGCGCTCACGACGAGGCCGCTGGGAGCGATGATTTCGAGTGGCCGCATCACGCCCGCGGTGTACGGAATATCTTCGCGCACCAGGCAGCGAAACACGTAGCTGGCGGCTGAAACCGCGACGGCGTAGTTGGCGTTGACAGAGCCGTCCACCTGCGGATCGGAGCCGGTGAAATCGACTGTTGCGCGATCGCCTTTGATCGTCACGGTGGCTGTGATTTTGACGGGCCGATCCGTGACGCCGTCGTTATCGAGAAAATCTTCGGCGCGATACGTGCCAGGAGGAAGCCGGCGGATGGCCGAACGCATCATCCGCTCGCTATAGTCCTTGAGCGCGGTCATATTTCGGCGTAAGGTGGACAGTCCGTATTTCGCGGCCAATTCGAGCAGGCGCTGTTCGCCGCGTTTGATGGCCATGCATTGGGCGAGCAGGTCGCCCTCGCGTTCGACGGGAGTGCGGACGTTAGCGAGAATCAGATCGAGAAGCGAGCGATCCATGCGGCCGCCGTGCACGAGCAAGATGGGCGGAATGCGAATTCCCTCCTGGTAGATCTCGCGCGCGAGTGGCATTGAACCGGGGCTCATGCCGCCGACGTCGGCGTGATGCGCGCGGTTCGCCACGAAAAATGCCGGCTTTTTGCTACTTTTGAGAAAAACGCCCGATACCGCGGTGATATCGGGTAAATGCGTGCCGCCGCGAAAAGGATCGTTCAGGATTGCGACGTCGCCTGGTGCGAGATCGAACGCCAGGGTCGCGTGCCAGACGGAGAGCGGCATGGCGCCGAGGTGAACGGGCATGTGATCGCCCATGGCGACGGTTTCGCCACCGGCATCATACACGCCGCAAGAATAGTCGCGCCGCTCCTTGATGTTCGCCGAGAACGAGGTCTTGCGCAGCACCGCGCCCATCTCCTCGGCGATGGAGACCAGTAAGTGGCGAAATAGTTCCAATTCGATGGGATCGGGCTTCATTCTTTGCACGTCGCAATATTTACCAGAAAACTGGCTACCTTTTGCCAGTGATTATTTTCCGATCTCTCGACGACGTAACTATGAGTGGCGGCGTCGGTTCGTACCCTCCAACCAGACACGTCGCGCGGCTGCGCTTTGGCGGCGCCTGGCTGGATGTTCCAGGTGTTGCCGCCGTCTTCGGTCTCGTAGACTTCATGCGCGCCATTGTCGAGCGTTGCATCGATGTACGCGGTCCCATGCGTCGCGGTAGTGAAATTGAAGCTCTCGATGGCGGACACGCGCGTTTCCTCAAAAATGGGTTGCTGGCGCCAGGTTTTGCCGCCGTCGGTGGTGATTAGAAAGAAAGGGTCGCGCGGCGCGCCTTGCAAGTTGGCGCCCGAGATCCAGCCATTCTGGAAATCGATGAATTGAATCTGATCGAGCCCGGACGAGCGGATGCGCGCAAACGGCTCCGTCCACGTTTTGCCTCCATCGCCGGAGGCAAGCAAGATAGAGTCGAGAGTCGCCATGGGCGTATGGAGGTTGCCTGTAACGAATATTTGGGAACCTACCACCTGGATGTTTTCAAGCTCCAGGTAAACGGGGCAGGGATCTTCTTCCGAGCAGCCGAGGCCCGCTGCCTGCGTGTCGCCCTCCGTGCATTCGTACACGACGCGCATTGGCTTGCCGCTGTTTCCGAGCGGAGTTTGCGCGGCGGCGAGGCTTGCGACCAGTAGCAGCAACACAGGTCGAGGGTCACACATCGAATTCGATTCCTTGCGCCAGGGGCAATTCGGAAGACCAGTTGATGGTCACGGTCTGGCGCCGCATGTAGGCTTTCCAGGCATCGCTGCCGGATTCGCGGCCGCCACCGGTGTCTTTCTCGCCGCCGAAGGCTCCGCCGATTTCCGCGCCGCTGGTGCCGATGTTGATGTTGGCGATGCCGCAGTCGCTGCCGCGCGCGCTCAGGAATGTTTCTGCGGAGACGAGATTCGTGGTGAACATGGCCGAGGAAAGGCCTTGTGGCACGGCGTTGTGCCACGCAATGACTTCGTTGAGCGTGTCGAATTCGATCAAGTAGAGAATCGGCGCGAAGACTTCCTCCTGGACGATCGGCATGTTGGCGGGGGCCCTCACGAGCGCGGGTTTCACAAAGCAACCGCCCAGTGGCTCCCCGCCGTAAATGATTTCGCCGCCTTCAGTCCGGATTCTTTGGAGCGCAGCGTGCATCATCGCGACCGCCTGCGGATCGATCAGCGGGCCCATTAAGGTGGTTTCGTCCAAGGGATCGCCGATGCGAATGCGGCCGTAGGCGGCGCGGAGTTTGCGCGTCAGGTCCTCGGCGATTCCGTGCTGCAGAAACAGGCGCCGGATGCTGGTGCAACGCTGCCCTGCGGTGCCGACCGCTCCGAATAACACCGCGCGCAAGGCCAGGTCGAGATTGGCGTCGTTCATCACGATGACGCCGTTGTTGCCGCCGAGTTCAAGCAGCGTTCGGCCTAACCGCCGAGCCACCGTTTCGCCAACAACACGCCCCATGCGCGTGGAACCGGTCGCGCTGATCAGCGGAATCCGGCGGTCTTCGATGAGGCGCTTGCCGATGGTGGCATCGTCGCCGATGATCAATTGGAAAACACCCGTCCAGCCATGGCGCGCGAGCACGCGATCGCAAATGTTCTGCACAGCGATGGCGGTCAGTGGAGTCTTGAGCGAGGGCTTCCAGATGACACAATCGCCGCAGACTGCGGCCAGCAGCGCGTTCCACGACCAGACGGCTACTGGAAAATTGAAAGCTGAGATCACGCCCACGACGCCGAGCGGATGCCACTGCTCATACATGAGATGTTCAGCGCGTTCGCTCGCGATGGTGAGGCCATAGAGCTGGCGCGAGAGGCCGACGGCGAAATCGGCGATGTCGATCATCTCCTGCACTTCGCCCTTGCCCTCGGCCAGGATTTTGCCGGCATTTCGAGCGTGACCAGGGCGCCGAGATCGTCTTTGAAACGGCGCAGTTCATCGCCGATCTCGCGCACGATTTGGCCGCGCTTGGGGGCAGGGAACATGCGCCAGCGGGCAAATACATCGATGCTCTTGGTGACAGTGCGCTCGTAGTCTTCCGCGGTCGCCAGGCGGACGCGCGCGAGTTCGCTCCCATTGGCGGGGTTCAGTGAGGCAATCGCTGAATCGCTGCCGACGTACGGTTCAATGCCGAGCCGTTCTAGTGTGCCAGCCACGCAAACCCCTCCGTTCCCGTAGCGAATTTGCGCCCGGCGCGATGGACGATTGAGCCGATCCGCTGCACAATGCTGCGCTGAAACTCAGGATCCAGCCATTCTGAGAAGCCGTGGTGCTCGCTGATTCGAGCCGCGGCCTCGCGCGTGGTTGCGCCGCGGGGTTTCACCGAGCGCACGTGCAATGGATCGCCGATGATGTCCTGGTTGGTCGATCCCAGCGCGATTTCGGCCAAGTCGTCGGGATCGCACGGCAGCAATGGCGCGAGCGTGGCAAACGTCGTGATGCCGGCCGCGCGTAATTCGCGAATCGCCCTGAGGCGGCAATCGAGCGTCGCGCAATGAGGTTCAAAAAGCTTGCGGATGGACTCGCGATTTGTGGTGAGTGAGAAGCTCACGCGCAATGTCGTGTGCGCGGACAAGTCGACCAACTGGGCGAGATCGCGCACGATCAACGGTCCGCGAGTCTGAATGACGAATACTTTCGGCGGATGCGACAAAAGCTCGTCCAAGATACGCGGCATCATCTGTTCGGTTTCCTCGGCGGGCTGGTAAGGATCGACGAGCGGCGAGCAATAGATCACTTGATGGCCGCGCAGTTCGCGACGCAACAATTCCGGCGCATTTGTTTTAAACGTAGTGAACTGCCCCCAGTGCCGCCAGTCGTCCGGCTTGAGCCCGCCGTAGATGCGCATGGTGGGCACATAACAATAGGTGCATCCAAAGGTGCAATTGCGCGCGGGTGTGAGGGAGTGGGTGAAACCGGCTTCGGCAATGAATCCAGTGGTGACGCTCAAGATGCTGCCGGCCGGTGATTGGAAAACTTCGAACGGCATGGCGACGTCACGCTAGGTCTTCAAGAGGCGGCGGCGCAACATGTCGAGCGCGATATTGGTGGAAAACGCGCGCACGCGATCGCGATCGGCCGGCCACTGTACGCGCCGCACTTCGCTTCCATCGGGCGCGGCAAGTCCGACGAACACAAGTCCAACTTGTGCGCCGTCCGGCCCCGCGTAGCCGGTGATTGACAGTGCATAATCGGAACCCGTACCAGCGCGAGCGCCTTCCGCCATGGCTTGAGCCACAGGTTCGCTCACCGCGCTATGCTCGACGATCATATCGGCGGGCACGCCCAACAACTGGATCTTCATCTGATCCGAATAGGTGACGAATCCGCCGCGAAAATAATCGGACGCCGAAGGAACCGCAGTGATCCTGCCTCCTAGCAGGCCGCCGGTGGCGCTCTCGGCCACACTCAGCGACGCGCCGCGCGCGCGCAACATGTCCCCAATTACTTTCTCGAGCGAATCGCCGTTGCACGAATACACGCGATCGCCCAGCAGCGGTTCGATCTCGGCGCTGGCCTGCGCCACCAGCGTTTCGGCTTCCTGTGCGGATGCGCAACGCGCGCGCAGATGCACGTGGATTTCGCCGGAAACGGCCAGGATCGTGGTTGCCAGGTTCGCGTAGCGCGTGTACACGGGCGAAATCAGTTGATCCAATTCCGATTCCGACATCCCCACCGTGCGCAGCCAGCGCGTGCGGATGAACTGCGGCGGCAAAATCTTTTCCAGCCGCGGCAGACACTGCCCTTCGAACATCGCCTGCAACTCCATGGGTGGTCCGGGGAGCAACACAAATGCGACACCGTCGTTCAAAATCCATTGGCCGGGCGCGGTGCCGCGAGCATTCGGTAATACCTCGGCTCCCTCGATCACGTACGCCTGACGCCGGTTGATCTCCGCCATCTTGCGTCCGAAGAAGCGGAGCCGTTCTTCGATGCGATCGCAAATGTCTTGATGAAAAACGAGCGATCGCCCCAGCGCGCCAGCCACCGCTTCGCGCGTGAGATCGTCTTCGGTGGGGCCCAAGCCGCCCGTGAGCACGACGATCTTGGACCGTGCCGCCGCGCCCAGAATGCTGTCGGTGAGGCGCTCGCGCTCATCGCCCACCACGGTCTTGCGCACCACTTCGACGCCCAGCGCGTTGAGTTGACCGGTGAGGTACAGCGAGTTTGTATCCAGCCTTTGCGGCGTCAGCAATTCGGAGCCAACGGCGATGATCTCGGCGTCGGGCATTAGGGAAGGGGACGGCCCGTGATGCCCACGTCCACGCGATAGAGCGCGTTGTTGGTGCAAACCACCATCGCTCGCGAAGGAGTAAACGCCAACCCGACGATGCCCGGGCCGGAGAGGAACAATTCCGGATTCCGGTCCTGATCGAACCGGACTACGCCGCGCCGTCCGCCGAGCGAGGCCGCGACATACAAGCGACCTTCGGCGTCGAACGCCAGGCCTTGCGGGCGCCCCAGGCCGCGATAATACGTCTCCACTTCGCCGTGCGCCGAAATGCGATGCACCGAATCGAAGCTCGATGTCGTTGGCCCGGTCACATAGAGATAGCCGTCGTTGCCGAACGCGAAATGATACGCGGCGATGGAGGGTTCAAGCGTAGCGAAAACGTAAATCTGTCGCGAGCGGCTGATCTTGAAGACGGTGCCGCTGCGGTCGCCGACGTATAGGTTTTCGTCGGGATCGAACGCGATGCCGGTGGCGACGCCCATCCCTTCCACATACACCGAAACATTTCCCGCGGAATTGGCTTGGTAGATGATGCCGTCGTAGCGGCTGGAAATATAGAGCGTGCCGGCTTTGTCGAACGCGAGTCCCGTAGCGTTCATGATCTCGCTCGCAAAGGGCTTCGAGTTGTAGTTGAGATCGATCTTATAGACCGAGACCGGTGTCTTTTGGCCGCGCGACCCGCTGAACGTGACATAGATATTGCCGAACGAATCCACCGCGGGATTTCCAACCGGGTACAGATTCTCGGCGACCTGGATTCCGATATCGCACGTCCACGCCTGGCTGCTGTGCGCGCCTGCCGCCACCACCAACTCACCGGCGGAGGCGCCCTCGGGTACGCGCACGATCACGCACGAGTCGGACCCGATCACGATGGGTGCTTCCACATCACCGATGGTGACGCGCGGACGCTCCGACTTCGCCAAGCCCGCGCCCCGAATCTGAAATTCACCGCCCGGGATGGCGGCCTCCGGAGTCACGGTGGAGATTTGCGGACGGCCGTTCGAGTCCTTCTTAGATGCCATAAGAAAATAAATGAAAACGATCTAATACGAATATAGCAAGCGCGCCGTAAAGCCCCGCCATCACGTCATCAGCTACAATGCCCCATCCGCCGTGCAGCGCTTCAAGCTGGCGCGCGGGCGCGGGCTTCCACACGTCGAGCAAGCGGAACAGCACGAACGCCGCTAGCCACGTTTTCCAATTGTAAGTGGCAGCGCCCGCCAAAGTGATCCATTGGCCGATTACTTCGTCGACCACGACGATTTGCGGATCCGGTTTTCCGGTCTGCTTTGCCACGACGCCGGCCGCCCAGATTCCCGGAGCGAGAAGAATCGCGGTGAGCACGAGCAGCGTGGCGCGGCCACAGCCAGCGTAGTGATGGAGTGCGATTGCGATGATCAAACCCGCGAGCGATCCAGCGGTGCCGGGGGCGACGGGCGCATAGCCGCAGCCGAACCAGGTGCCGATGAGAAACGCGGCGGGATTTCGCCGGGGCATCTATTCTTCCTGGCTTTCGCTCGGGTTTTCGGCGTCCTCGGGCTGTATGGGTGTGGATACCACATATTTCTCGCTGGCCCAATTGCCGAGGTCGATGATCTTGCAGCGTTCGCTACAGAAGGGGAAGAACTGGGAGTCGGGGGTGACTTCTTTTTTGCAGATCGGGCACTTCATCGCATTGCAAGGATGGGAAACGCTTCGCGCGCCGGGACGGCTATTGTCTCCGTAGGCGCTTCCAGCGTTCCGATCAAATCGTAATCATGCGCCTCGGTGATTCGCATCCGGCGGACCTCACCACGCTGGGGCGCGGCGCCCGCAAAATCGTTCACGTAACAGAACCCGTCGATCTCCGGCGCTTGCGTGGACATGCGCGCTTGCCACAGCAAGATCGGTCTCCTGGGACGGGCCTTCGATGAGCACGTCGACTTCACGCCCGATCATCTTGCGATTGTTGGCCTTCGAGATCCGGCGCTGCACGGCCATCAGCCTCTGCTTTCGGTTGTGAATGGTACGGCCGTCCACTTTCGCGTCCAGTTGAAAACTCGCGCTGGTGTCTTCGTCCGAATAAGAGAAGATGCCCAGGCGGTCGAATTGCGCGGCTTTCACAAAATCGCACAGGATCTCGAAATCGGCGTCGGTCTCGCCCGGAAAGCCCACGATCATGCTGGTCCGGATGCCAACGCCCGGGATCGTCGCGCGAATTCGCTCCAGCAGCTTCAGGAAGAAATCGCCATTCGAGCCGCGCTTCATGCGCTTCAACACGTGTGCGCTCGCGTGCTGCAGCGGCATATCGATGTACTTCACCAAGGCCGCGTGTTCAGCGATTGTGTCGAGCAGCTTTTGCGTGATGCGATTCGGATAACAGTACAGAAACCGGACCCATTTCTGGTGCGCGGTCTCGATTTGCGCGAGGCGCGCCATCAACTGTGCGAGGCCGTCCTTGATGCCGAGATCCTCGCCATACGAAGTGGTGTCCTGTCCGATGAGGTTGATCTCGCGTACGCCTTGCTTGAACAGCCGCGTGGCTTCTGCAATGACCGATTCAAACCGGCGGCTGCGGAATTTGCCGCGATACTGGGGGATCACGCAAAACGAGCAGGGATGATCGCAGCCCTCGGCGATCTTGATATAGGCGAAGTGGCTGGCGGTGGCCAGCACGCGCGGCGTGAGGTCGTGATACAAGTAAGGCTCTAGCTGGTTCGACGCTGGCTCGATTCCCTCGCACAAGGCCACGATTTTAGAAAGTTCGTTGGTGCCGATGAGCGCGTCCACTTCGGGAAGCTGGCCGCGAATCTGATCGCGATAGCGCTCCACCATGCATCCCGCGACGATCAGCTTTTGCGCGCGCCCGGTTTTCTTGTACTCGGCCATTTCGATAATCGTGTCGATGGATTCCTGCTTGGCCGGGTCGATGAAGCTGCACGTATTCACCACCAGGACGTCGGCGTCGCCGGGCTCGGACGTAAGCTCATGCCCGCGCTCCGACAATTCGCCCATCATCACCTCCGTATCCACGAGGTTCTTGGGGCAGCCGAGACTTACAAAACCAATTTTCACGGGTGATGGTGCGGGGAAATCCGTCACCCCTAGGATAGCAGCGCTACGGCATCATAACGAAACGTGGCTTACGAAACTGGGACGGGCCGCAACGGCTTCGGGGCGTGGGCTTCTAGAGCGTCCAGCAGATCATGCATCTGGAAGGGTTTGGCGACGTAGCCATCCATACCGGCGGCGAGACACTTTTCGCGATCGCTCTCCATCGCGCCCGCCGTTAGAGCAATGATCGGCAAATGCTCGCCGGTGAACCGCTCCTTGTGCCGGATCGCGGCGGCGGCCTCCAAGCCGTTCATTTCGGGCATTTGCACATCCATCAGGACGATATCGAACGCGCGCCGATCGAGCGCCTCCAAAGCCTCTTTGCCCGTTGACGCCAGAGTCACGCGGTGGCCGTTCCTTTCAAGAATCCGTTGCGCAACGCGCTGATTGACTGGATTGTCTTCGGCGACCAAAATATCGAGGTGTTTCGAACACCGTTTGGGCTGGCCATTCACCGGCGCGATCAGAGCCGTGCTGACATCGGCGGCGCGCTCGGAGGCGGGAGCGAAGATCGCGGTGAAGTGAAACTCGCTTCCTTCGCCCGGCGTGCTCTCCACCCACATGCGGCCTCCCATGATCTCCACCAGGCGCGAGGAAATCGTCAACCCAAGTCCAGTGCCTCCGAACCGGCGCGTCATGGAGCCATCGGCCTGCGCGAATGCCTTGAAGATCAGCGCCTGCTTGTCGGGCTCAATCCCGATACCGGTGTCTCGCACGGCAAAGTGCACTTCGACGATATCGGGAGTACAGACCTGCACCGTTACTCTCACCTCCACCTCGCCGCGCTGAGTGAACTTGACGCCGTTACCGATCAGATTGAGCAGTACCTGGCCGAGCCGCATGGCATCGCCGATCAACCCGTCCGGCACCCTGTCCTCGATTCGGCAAGTGAGTTTCAGATCTTTCTCGTGTGCGCGCGACAGCATGAGCTGGACAGCGCTTTTCACCGTCTCGCGCAGACTGAATTCCTCCAGGTTGAGTTCCAGCTTCCGGGCTTCCACTTTGGAAAGATCCAGAATGTCGCTCAAGATTCCAAGCAAAGAATCGGCCGACGTCTTCGCCATCCCAAGACACTCGCGTTGGTCGGTACTAAGCGGCGAGTCGAGCATGAGTTCGAGCGTTCCCAGAATGCCGTTCATCGGAGTACGGATCTCGTGGCTCATATTGGCCAGGAATTCGCTTTTCGCGACATTGGCCGCTTCGGCCGCCTCTTTGGCATTGCGCAATTCGTCTTCCACCTGCTTTCGTGCGGTGATTTCTCTCACCACCAGGCAAGCCGTCTTGCGGGTCGCGTCGCCGGATCGAACTGGATGAAAGCGCACCTGGAACCAGCGCGTGCTCCCATCCACCTCTTTGGAGTGTTCGAGTTCCCGGGACTGCCCGGTCTCGATGGCCGCTCTCAGCAGGTCGAGATAGGGGACGACCAAGCCGTCGCCCAGAATCAATGAGACGTTTTGGCCGATCATCTCCGCTTTGGGCCGCGGCAGCAGGTCGTCACTGCGCGCCCAGACGTCCAGGAAAGTGCCTCGCTCGTCCATCTCCACCACGATGTCGTCGAGCGAATCCACCAGCGCCCGCAGCCGCTGTTCGCTCGCGCGCAGCCTCTCCTCGGTGCGCCTTCGTTCGGTAAGATCCACCAGGAACCCGATCGCGCTGTCTTCGGCGGAATCGAGCAAGGCCATTCCCAACAGGACCGGAACGCGATGGCCGTCGGCGTGGAGATATTCCACCTCCGTGGGAACCGAGACGCCCGCCGCGATCAGCTGCTGGTGGAATCGCGCCGGTAGATGCGCCAGTTCCGGAGCAAGCATCGCCTTCCATAGCATTTTGCCGGCGGCTAGTTCGTCTCTGGAATAGCCGAACAGTCCGAGACATGCATCGTTTGCTTCACGGACCGCTCCCTGTCCATCGCCGACGAACATCGCGATCACATCGGATTTTGCCAACGCGGCTTGCATGCCCGCGCAGGGCGGCTTTGTGTTGCGGCGCCAGAGCAGCCACGAAAGCGCGGCACATGCCGCGAACAAAACCGCGCTTAGGCACAGCAGCACTTGAGTCATCGCGGACGTGTCTAGCACCTCGCCTGCTGTGCTTTTCGGCCGGGACTCCGGCCATCGATAGCCAGACTATCTCAGCCCGTACAATTTGCGAGCGTTATCGCGCAGGACCAGGTGCGCTATCTCGACAGCGCGGTCGCGCGTGATTTCGCCGTCCTTCAGCATGCCTGTCAGCGCCAATCCGAGCGCTTGGCGGCCCGTGTCGCTCGCCACCCAGCCCGATTGCTCCCAGCCCAGTTGGTCTGAGTAAGGATAGGCATCGGTGGCGAAAAGAATTTTGTCCGGGGCGAATTCCAGCCATTCGCGCAGCACCTGAGAGATCCGTCGAGGATAGTTCGTCAGCGTCTGTGCGGAGAAATCGGCGTAGACATTCGGCTTGGTCAGCAGCGCGGTGATCTCACGAGTGAACGGCCATCCGCCATGCAGCAGGACGAAATTCGTTTTGTGCAATCGCGGATCGTTGAATACGGACTCGAGCAGCAGCGGGTTGGTGCCGGCGATGTGGAAATAGCCGCCCGGTCCCCAAGCCACGTGCAGGTGCACCGCCATCCCGAGGCGCCCGGCCTCGGCTGCAATGTGACGAAAGAGGAAATCCTGTAGCTTTTTGTAGGGTTGCTTGTGTACGTATGCCGCGTCGGCATCGGCGCGCGAAACATCGTCAAAATCGAGCGAGCGCAAATAGGCAGCCTCGAACTTGATCGCGACTGCGCCGCCTCGCTTGTGCCGCTCGATCGTCGGGTCGACAACTTTTGCCAGATATTCGCCGAGCGTGGCGGGTGGTTTCGAATAGCCGCATTCTTTCAGGTAGCGCGCGAGCAAGCGATCTTCGTCTCCGAAAAACGCTTTGCGATCGGGATTTATCGCGAGCGCGCGGTTGTCGAGCGGAAACAGCAACGCATCTTCGTATGGCACCCAGAGGAATCGCGGCGGCGCAATGCCGGGTCCGAGCGCAACGCGATTGGCGAGCATAGTCTCGATGCCGAGTTGATCCAGCACCCAGCTCGGATAGCCTTCGCGCTTTTGCCGGATCATCTCCGCCCCGAAGCCACGGGTGGAGGCTTCCGCCGCGGCCGGCGAACCCGCGCGCATTCGCATCGGTTCCGTGTAAGGGTCCATGTGCTCGACGGGCAGCGCGTCGTATTCGGTGTCGCCGGCGGCCGGAAGGACCGGGTGAGCATGATTATCGATGGCTTTGATTTTGGCGATTTCGCTGGCGATCGCGGGATCGATTTGGATTTGTGCGCCGGCGAACGGCGCGAGCGTGAGCAACAGTGCGAGCAGCTTCATTGCGTTTCGAAGCCGAGATGCCAGCCCAGCTGATCCGCGTCGGCCCAAGAGATCTTGTCAAGTGTGGCCGGCCGTCGGTTGCCGAGAACGAACGCGCACGGCGCTTCGCCAAACTGATCGAGCCGGGCATTCAGCCACGAATGGGACGAAAGCGGAGTCGCCAGCACCACCGGGGTTCCGGCAAACGAGGCAAGTTTCGCCCCAAATGCTGGGTTATCCTGCCTCTCGGGCTCTGCCAACCCGTACGCCTGCTGATAGCGCGCGATGGCGGCGTCCAGGTCGCGAACGCCGATGACCACCGCCACGATGCCGGCCCATTTGTCGCTGGTCGGCTTGCTGCTCGGGAATGAGCGATTCTCGCGCGGCGTGAAATCGTGAATCATGAACGGGAAGAATCCGCCGTTCGTTGGACCCACCTGCGCCGTCTCCCAATCGAGCTGCACGCCGTCGGGGCGTCTGCGGCCGGCTCTGCGCGGATCGCTCACGGCAATGCCGGTTTTGCGGAGTCGCTCGACTTCGTCCAATAAATCCGCGGGCCGGATGGCCCAGGCGCACGGGCCGGCATCCGCTTCCATGAATTTGTACCAATAGTGCGCTGCCAATGCAGCGGGATCGGCCTTCGGTTGAATCGCGATCAATTCCAAATACGAACCGTCCGGAAAGCTGGCCAGCGCCATTTCCGTTGCATGGTTCGAATGCGGGCCGCCATATTCGCTCGGAATCCCCGCGGCCTCGAGCGCTTTCCGCATGGCCTCGACACTTTTGCCCGCCACCGTCACGTGGTCGATGTGAAATTGCTGCGCCATAAGCGGGAACGCAATCGCGAGCCAAACAAAGCGCAGCATTACTTGAGCGCAGCGAGCTTGTCGTCCAAATGCTTCAGTGCGGCTTCCAGGCTGGCACGAGAGCGAGGATTCTTCGATGTTTCCAGGTCGTGCATCACCCGGGTGCGCGATAGCAGAAGACTCTCGCGTTGCTGCTTGCGGTCGGCTTCCTCGGCCGTCAGTTTCGTCGCCTTCGCCAATGCCGCGCGCTCCTCGGCCGCTTCGATCTGCGATTCGACCGACTTGCTTTCCCATCCGCGCGCCATGCTCCCACTATCCCACTTTCCCGACCCGATCGCCCGGACCTGATAGAATCCCATCCCAGGAGAATACCCGACCATGCGCTTTGCCCTCGCCGCTTTCGGCGCAATTGCGGCCACGCTGTTTCTCGGCGCCAACGCCAGTGCCTCCACCGGCCCCATCCCGCTCAACTGCAATCGCGCGTGCCTGGAAGACGTGATGAATCAGTACCTCGCCGCCCTGGCCGCGCACGATCCCAAGCGCCTGCCGCTCTCGGCCGACGTCAGGTACACCGAAAACGAGCAGGTGATGCAGCTCGGCGACGGCTTCTGGAAAACCGTGGAAGGCGTCGGCAATTACAAGCACATCTTTGCCGATCCCGAGTTCGGCGCGGTGGCCTTCATGGGCACCATGCACGAAGCCGGCAAGCCGCTCCTGATGAGCCTGCGGCTGCGCATCCAGCTCGGCCGTATCAGCGAAGTGGAAGCGATTTATTTCCGTCAGGGCGGAGGCGGTCCGGCGAACATCGCCGCTCTGGACGCGCCCGGCTACAAGCCCGAGGACATGTGGTTCAAATCGATTCCTCCGGCGCAACGCCTGTCGCGCCCCGAGATGATTTCGATCGCCGACGCCTACTTCAGCGGCCTGGAGAAGAACGACGGCAAGGGTGTCAACGGCACGGGTACGTATCCTTTTACCAACGATTGCGACCGCATTGAAAACGGCTCGCACACGACGAACGTTCCGCGCCCCGCCAACGAGCCCAAGGACGCCATCAACGGCTTCGCGCTGGACTGCATGTCGCAGTTCAAGCTGGGCTACTATTTCGTGGTCCAGGCCATTCACGATCGCCGCTATCCGCTGGTGGACGCCGAGCGCGGCGTGGTGTGGGCGCACGTGGTGTTCGATCAGGGCACGGTGAAGTCGGGCATTTTGTCGGATGGCCGCCCGTACACGTTTTCGTTCTTCAATTCGCCGTCGAGCATTCTGGTGACCGAGGCGTTCCTGATTGAGAACGGCAAGATTCGGCGCGTGGAAATGATCGGTCCGTCGGCCTTTTATCATTTGAATTCGCCGTGGGGCGGGGTGAGCGGGCATTAGCGGCGCTTCCACGTCAAGACGGGCGATAATGGTTTTGTGCCGATTATTCCAAAAGGAGCGGTCGATTCCGAGCAACTTTCCGCCGCGATTACTCAGATCGAAGAGGCGCACAAGCCAGACATCGTACGGATCCTGCATACGATCGAAAACGATTCTTCGGGAGACCCGGCCATCTTCTTTCGAGTCCTGCTGTCAGACGCAGCCAGCAGTCCCAACCGCCTTGGCGACGTTGCCACCGGGATAAGGACGTTCATCCTTCGCCAGATTGATCCCTTCAATTCGTGGGGCCTCGTTCCCTATATTCACTTTCGAAGCGAATCCGAGCAGGCTGTGCTCCGGGAGCGTGCATGGAGCTAGCAGGTGGCGTTTCCGGACGATCTGCTTGAACAGGCGCAGCACCTCGCCAAGCGGGAGCCTAAGCGTCCCCGGCAAGCCAGCCTCAGGCGCGCGATTTCTACGGCCTACTATGCCCTCTTCCACCTGTTGACCACGGAAGCTGTTTCCAATTGGAAGATCGCTTCTCAACGGCCGCGTCTGGCTCGCGCGTTCGAACACAACCGAATGAAGATGGCTTCCGGGCGTGCCGCCAACGCCACGTTGGCCGGCGAAGATCCAGTGGCCGCAGCGCATCTCCGCAATGTCGCCAGCGCTTTCAGCGAGCTCTATGAGGATCGGCAAATCGCCGATTACGATAATGCCACCGAGTGGTCGCGCACCCAGGTCTTGACGCAGATCCAAATCGTCGAACGAGCCTTCGCAAGCTGGCGGGCGATTCGAGATCAGAACATCGCGAACGACTATTTGCTCTCGCTGTTTGTTAAAGACAGGTAGTTTTCGCGCTTGCCGCTGCGGAGAGTTTTCCCGTACCCTAAAGGCAATGGAAGTCCGTTTCACTCAAGAGCAGGAAGCGAGGCTCGCGCAGATCGCCACTGCGGAAGGCACCGATGCAGAACGGCTGGTTAAAGATGCCGCGTTGCGTCTACTCGAAGAGGATGCTCGCTTTCGCGCCGCCGCGCGCGAGGGCATTGCCCAGGCCGACCGAGGCGAGTTCATCGAAGAAGAAGAAATGAACGCGCGCCTGGAGCAGATGCTTCGCTCATAAGTGGGCATCCGCTGGACGCCAGCCGCGGCAGCGGACCTCCAGCAGATCAGCGACTACCTGAAAGATCGGCATCCACGTCAACGGCAGCCGACTGTGCGTAGAGTGTTTGCGGCGATCCAATCGCTCAGGGAATCGCCATCCCGTGGCCGCATCGACGTGAGGAAGGCACTCGAGAACTAGTGATCTACCCTCTGCCTTACATCGTCCTCTACCGCGTAAGCGAGCAGACCGTCGAAGTCCTGCGGATTTATCACGGAGCGCAGGATCGATCTTCCTCCTAGGGCCCGCATCTGGGCCGAGTGTGAGAGACTCCATCTATGGGCGCTCCCAGTCTCCTCGGCGGTGCCACATTCGAAGTGGATGAACGCTCGATCGTTCCCGTGGAAGAGTGCGCCAGCTTCTGGAGACGGCATCCAAATCCAGCTGCCTTCGCAATTCTCTCTGCGGTAGTACCCGAGCTTAGACGTGCTGGCTACGAGACGACGGAAGCTAGGCGCGGCAAGCCGGATGACGTCAGGTGTCAGTGTACTGTACGTAGTGGTTACATCGAGCTAATTCTTGTCGCCGAAGAGGGTTCGAGAAGTACGCTTCGTTTCTTCTTAATGGCTTGGGCATTCTGCAGGGTCCAAGTCACTGAGGAGCGGGCGCGTGCATGGCAACAGGTATCCACGATAACAGGTGGTGTGATTCGGAATCGTTTTGGCGGAACATCACTAGCCTGGCTCAGTCCACGGGAGGTCGATGCCAGATTCGCCGCCAAACCGGACGTCGGGTAGAAGGCCATTACCAGTTTGACTCGCTTGACAACTCCCTAACCCTAATCCTATCATGAGGTTTGCTCCCTCCCAGGGAGCGCCGGAGGATTCGCGGGGCCTTCCGCCCGCACGCCGTGTACGTTTCATCGCGAGGGGGAGACCGTGATCAAGCTCGATATTATTAACGAAGTGGTCAACAAAACCGGCATCACCAAGACCAAGGCCGAGATGGCCGTGGAAACCGTTTTCGAGAGCATGAAGCGGGCCCTGTCGCACGGCGAGCGCATCGAGCTCCGCGGCTTCGGCATCTTCAACGTACGCCCTCGCAAGACCGGCATCGGACGCAACCCACGCACCGGCGCCGAAGTAGCCATCCCGCCCGGCAAGGCGGTGCGCTTCAAGCCCGGCAAGGAGCTGCAGTCCCTGCAGTAGCGTAAGTTGTCGTGGTTCCCCGCACTTCGCCTCCCGCGCTGCGAGCTCAGAGCGACGCGCTGAGAGCCTCGTTCACTTTTCCGCGAGACGGAATTTCAACCGCGCGCTGGGCGCTACACTGGACCCTGCTCGCGCTCACGCTGCTCACCACCACCATCGTCGGCGTGGTGCTCGCGCAAAGCTTTCAAACCAATCGCCCGCTGGAACTGGATCAGTACCTGAATGTGTTTGGCACCATCCAGGCCCATCCGCTCCTGCTCCTCGACGGACTGGCATTTTCGATTACCCTGATGACGATCCTGCTCGCGCACGAGCTCGGCCATTACTTCGCCTGCCGCTACTATGGGATCGACGCCAGCCTGCCATACTTCCTCCCATTCCCGTCGCCCATCGGGACCATGGGTGCATTCATCCGGATTCGTTCGCCCATCTACACGCGTCAAGCTCTGTTCGACGTCGGCATCGCGGGGCCGCTCGCCGGTTTCGCCGTACTGGTACCGGCGCTCGTGATCGGAATCGCCAGCTCCAAAATAGTCCCGGGCATCGGCGATCGCGGCGATCTCACCTTCGGAGTGCCCGCCCTCCAGCGCGCCGTGGAATTGCTCTGGTTTCACGGCGTTCCTTCGGCCAACATCTTGCTTCACCCGGTCGCCCGCGCGGCCTGGGTCGGGATGCTCGCCACCGCGCTCAACTTGCTTCCGATTGGGCAATTAGACGGCGGCCACATCCTCTACGCCTTCACCGGCCGATGGCACAAGCTGCTCTCGCGCATCTTCGTGGTCGCGCTGGTGCCGCTCGGGATCTTCTATTCGCACACTTGGCTGGTGTGGGCGGTGATTCTGTTCTTTCTCGCCCTGCGCCACCCGGTGATTTTCGACGTAACTCCGCTCGACAAGAACCGCGTGACCCTGGGAATCATCGCGCTCGCGATTTTCCTGCTCACCTTCACGCTCGTCCCGCTACGCTAAAGAAGCGCGACAACGCGTCGAGCAGTGGACAAATGTTCACACGTCTGTGTCAGGATTCCACTCGGCATCGTCTTTGGGCGACGACGAGAGCATCGACAAAAACAACGCAAACACCAATAAAATCGCGGCAATGGCTCCGGCTAACATCGAAAAACCCCACCTTCTGGTCTTTGGTCATGCAACTTGGAGGCCACCGAAGGCCACGGCGGGCAGCCGCGTTGTAAACTACATGAGGACGCCGGTTTCGGCCGTCCGCGAAAGCGAGAACCCTAACTATGAGCACCGCCACCACTGCGGCAACAGCCGCGACTTATACGATCGACCCGGCCCATTCCAGCGTCGGCTTCAAGATCCGGCATTTCATGATCGCCTACATCCGCGGAGGATTTAGCGGCGTCACCGGCGACGTGGTCTTCGACGCGGCTAACCCCGCCAACACCAAGATCAACGCCAGCGTCGATGTCAACACGCTGCACACCTACGACGAGAAACGCGACGCGCATGTCAAGAACCCGGATTTCCTGGATGCGGAGAAGAACCCCCACATGACCTTCGTCTCGAAGAAGGTGGTCGCCGACGGCAAAAACCAATGGAAAGTCACCGGGGATCTCACGCTGCGCGGCGTCACTAAGGAAGTTACGCTGGATGTCGAGAGCGCGGGTGTCGAAGCGAAGGACCCGTGGGGCAATCTGCGGACCGGCGCTTCGGCGGAAACCACCATCAAGCGCGGCGACTTCGGATTAACCTTTAACGCTCCCCTTGAGACCGGAGGCTTCATGCTGGGCGAGGATGTGCACATTCACATGGACATCGAACTGATCAAGAAGGCTTAACACGCTCGATCATCTCTCGGATCGCCTGAACCACTAGCTCGGGTTCGTCCAGTTGGATCCAATGCCCGCTCTTCGCCGCGACGATGTACTGTCCGTGCGGAGAGCGGCGCGCCATGGCCTCGCGTTCCTCACGTTGTTCAGGCGTTGCATTTGCGGCTGATAGGATCGTGACCGGCGCTGTCGATTCACCTAGCGCCGCCGCTTCCGTGGAGCTCGCCGGGAGCGATTCCAGATACGCCGCCAGTCCCGAGAAACTCTTCGGCTGGCACCAATGCGCCCGCACCATCGGCCAGGTCTCGGACGGCATCTTGCTCACTTCGCCCACCAGCCGCGAAATCACCGATTCGCCGTGCCCGCTGCTCATCCTGGCGATCAACTTGGGGACCAGCCGTCCGCCCGACATCAACAACGCCAGAGCCGCCCGCACCACTCCGATCCGCGCCAGCACTGCTCCGCGCCGCGCCAGTTTCACGCCGTGATCGAGCATTCCCTTGCGCTCGGGAGAAGCGTCCAGCCATTCGCGCGGGGACAGCGGGTCCACCAGAATCAAACCGGCCACTTGCTCCGGATACCTGGCCGCGTACGCGCGCATCAATAGGCCACCGAACGAATGCCCCGTGAGAATGTAAGGGCCAGGGATGCGCGCTGCTTCGATCAGAGCGTGCAAATCATTGACGATCGCCGATGTCGTACGCGCCCCCGAGGCCGGATCGCTCCAACCCAGCCACGCACGATCGTAGGTGCAAGCGCGGGCGAAGCGTTCCACTTCCGTGCGAACCCGCGTCCAGTTCAAGCACGTCGCCGAAATGCCCGATTCGAAAATCACGGACGGCGCGCTGGCACCCTGATCGATCAAATGCAATCTGCGCCCGCCCAGATCAATCATCTGCCCCGGTGGCGGATAGCGTCGCCGATCAGCAGCCGTCCCCAGCGCCTGATAAATCGCCCCAGCGGCAACAAGAGCGCCACAAATCAGAATAACGAGCAGTAGAATCGCCAGCAGGACCAACGATTCTACCGCATCTTTCGGTCGCCCTAGTTTTGACCCCGGCCGGTCGCGCCTGACGAGCACCCTTCCGCGCCTGATGCCGCGCCGCCAACTTCTGGCGAGCTGCTGGATCTGGGTCGTATGGTTGGCCTAGACCGCCGCCTGTAGCGAGTGGGCGTTTGCTGCAGGACCGGTTGAGCCGATCGCGCCGTCCCGGCCGTGCCTCGGGCCGCCGGATGCCGCACTCTCGGCCGCAAACAAACTGGAAGCGCCGAGTGCTGCAAGCTAAGGCTTAACCCTGAGCTGTAAGCCTGGTAAAACTCGCAGCGTCTTGCCAATCCGGACGACTTCGGATAGAGTGATTCCACGGAGTGAATGCGAATGGCCTTTTGCGCGAACTGCGGTGCCGAAGTTAGCGGTCGATTCTGTCAGAAGTGCGGAGCGCCCGCTGGTGCTCAAGGTGTCGCGCCAGGAGCCGGTCCCGTGCCCGGACCCCCGCCACCCGGAGCCCAACCTCTGCCGCCGCCCCCGGCGCCTGGTGTCTCCCCATCCGTCGGAATGACCGACAACATGGCCGCTGCCCTATGCTACTTGTTCGGATTCATCACCGGAATTTTGTTCCTGGTGCTTGCCCCCTACAATCAGAACCGGGAAATCCGTTTCCATGCCTTCCAGTCCATCTTCCTGAACATCGCCTGGGTCATTTTGTGGATCGTGATCACGATCATCTTGATCCCGTTCCGCTTGATCCCGTTTCTGGGTCTCTTCATCGCGATTGTTCTCCAAGGTGTCCTGGGTCTCGGCGGCTTTATCCTGTGGCTCTACCTGATGTTCAAGACGTACAATGGCGAGAAGATTGTGGTGCCCGTGATCGGTCCCATCGCCGACAAGCAAGCCGGCGTCTAACTCGCGGGAAACCCGCAAAATCTGGCCTATCGCGAGCATTCTGTAGTACGATGACAAGCATGCTCGTCGAATTTGAATATCGCGGCGACATTTGTATCCTTCGGCTCCAGGGACGCTTCGCTACTGGCCAGGATTCTCTATATCTGCACACCAAAGCCGAGGAGTTGAAGGCCGCAGGCTCCGTGAAGATTCTGGTGGATTTTAGCGATGTCGACTACATCGATTCCACCGGCATCGGGTTTTTGATCGGGATCTATACCAGTGTTACCAAGAGTCCGAACGGCCGATTCGCATTGGTGAACGCCAACCGCCGCGTGCGTGACGTGTTGGAGCTGACGCGGCTCGCGCAGGTGATCCAGATGTATCCGAGCGAAGCCGCCGCCATGGCAGCCCTCAGCGCCGGTGGAAAATCGTCCGCGTCCCAGGCCAGTTAACTGCTAAGTTTGGAACGCGCGAATCGCGCTGTGTTCCAGATCGCGATAAATGCGCGAAAGTGCGCGGTGCCGCGCCACCGTGCTTCGGCATTCCATGCAATTCTCCAAATGGCGAACCATCATTTTCTTGCGCTGCGCCCCCATCCCGTTGGCGGCGAAGCTTTTCAGCAGCCGATCCGTCGGATGGACTGATTCGTTCATCGCATCCGGCAGTGCAACTTAAGCACCATTGGTGTGGACCGGGCGGCCCACGACTACTTCTTCGACTTGCTAATGTCCTTGCCGATTGCGCCACCGCACGACGGCGACCCGCAGGAGCACGGAAACGTCCGCACGTCCTTGCCGAAATTGTAGTTCACCGTCAGCTCTTCGCCCGGCTTGATGGTGCGTAGGCTCATGTAGAGCACATGCCCCTTCAGCACGCGGCTCACCAGGTTCGGATCGCAGCTATGGTTGATGATCTCGGCTCCGCTCCCGCCGATCGCGCCGTCCAGAGTCCAATAATCGTCTACGGCGAACAGGTACGTGTAGTCGCCGTCGCCGCGATACTTCGCCTCTTTGCGGTTCAGACGTTTGCCGGTATACTCGATCACCTTGCGCTTAGCCGGAATCCGCTCGCCCGCGAAAACTCCATAGCGATGGATCTTCGAGCGCCGGATCGTGAGCTTGAAGCAGAGGAAATCCGGATTGAGCTTGGGGGCCTTAACGAGATCAGTTCCCATGTTGGATCATCCATTTTAGCGAACCGTGTCCCTAGAGCAATACGCCGCTAATGTTTTCCTATAGATCCGCCGATTCCTAAGGTGTACGACGTAGGAAGGAGTACAGGAGACGCTGTATGTCCACTTCTCAGTGCGCGGCCGAACCCGGACTCGCAGACCGGCTCGCAGATCAACCAGTCGACCTCGTCCAGGGAGTGGCGACCGGTGCATCGAAGCTGCTCAAAGGCCTGCTGATCGGTTTCGCCGCCACCGTAACGATTGCACTCGCGCTTGCGAGTTGGTATGTCGGCGTGCGCATCGTGGCCGCCAACGAAGCGATTCCGGCGAGCACTCCTGCTTCCGTCGCGCAGATTCCGGCTGTTCTGCCGGCTGAAAACTTCTGGGACACGGTCGCGCCGCCCGCTCCCGCGCTGTATCTCGAAGTGGCCAGCCTGGGGGCCGAGCAGGATTCCAGATTCGTGAAGATCCTGGAGAAGAAGGGATATGTAGCGCGGATCGAAGGCGGCCGTATTTTGATCGGTCCTTTTGCAGCGCGCAACGAGTTGGAGGAGGCCGAGCGTAGACTGCGGTCGGCCGGAGTGCTCGCCACCGAAGCTGCCCGCTGATCGCTGTGGCTCGCCCGAATCCGAGTTTGCTATCCTTCAGGAGCGGGCCGGGACATGCACCAAGTATTCTACAGCAGCTTTATCAGCCGCCAATGTCCTTAAAGGTTCGCATCCGTCACAAGCCGGGAGGGACTGGAGCCGGATATCGCATTCAGCCCACGTCCTTCGTGCTGTCGATTCTGTTCCACGTAGCTGTGGTAACTGGACTGTTGCTGATGCCGCGCGGCGCTTCGCAAGATCAGGATCGCAAGCGGCCGATTTACGACGAGCTGATCCTGCCGGAAGCCAAGAAGATCGTCTGGTTTCCAGTTCCCAAACCCAAGCCGCTGCCGGAGGTGTCTGCAGAACAGCGCATCGGAACCTTTCCGAAACCTCGCGCCCCGCAGAAGGCCGAGACCGCGATTATCGCCACCGCGCCGAAGCCGAAATCGGTGAAGCAGTTCATCTGGCAAGCCGTTCCCAAGATCGAGATTCATCAGGATCAGCCGGCGCCCAACTTGATCGCGCGCGCGGCCATGGCGATCCCAGCGCCGCCCCCGCCGCCCGAGCCCAAACCGAAGGTCGATAAGCCCGACACGCAAGGCGCGAAATCGCCCCAGCCGAACATCTCGCCGCCCACGCCTAAGGGCGATGTGAACAAAGCGCAGCCAATTCAAACCCAGCCGGTGGAAGTGCCGAAGCCCCTCAAAGCTTTTGTTCCCCCGCCGCCGTCGCGCCAGCCGCCGAAGTTGATCATCCCGGTGCAAACCGCCGATGTTCCCGTACCGGACGCTTCCATCACAGCCACGCCGATGGCGCGAGCGGCGCTGCCTGAAGGGATTGGCGCACCGTCCTTCTCCAAGGGAGCTCCGCCACCGCCCAATGCGCCTCCAGGCCCCGTCAATGCGGCAGGGAACGGCAAGGTGGACATCGCGGTGGTGGGTTTGCATCCGGACAAGGGGCCGGTTCCCGATGGCTCACGGCCCGGACAATTCGCGCAGGCGCCCACCGTGGGTGAAATTGCCACCGGCGAGGTCAAGGGTGTTGGCGTTCCGAACCTGACCATCCACGACGGTCGTAATGCCGTGCCGCCGCCGCATGTCGATCCGCCGCGTAAGATTGTGCTCTATGCCGACCGTTTGCGCAGCTTGCCGGTTTCCACTTTATCGTTGCCGCTTCGGCCGGCATCGCGCACCATTCCCCCGCGCATCGATGCAAAATTCCGGGGCCGCGATGTTTATACCATGGTGATCCCCATCGAGAACATCGCGGGCTACTCGGGCGATTGGATCATCTGGTTCGCCGAGCGAGAGCAGAAGCCCGGATCCGCTCCGTTTGTTCGCGCCCCGATTCCATTGCGGAAGTTCGAATCGGTTGAGCCGGTGCCTCCGGGCGCCCGCACCGAGATTCGGGTGCAGATTGAAGCAGTGATCACGAAGGAGGGCAAGTTCGACCGGATTCTGTTGCTGCGGGACCTTTCGCCGGCGCTCGAGGGCGCGGTGCTGCGGGACGTAAAGGCCTGGGAGTTCAAGCCGGCCACGCGAGATGGAATCCCGGTGGATATCGATGTCGTTCTGGAAATTCCCTTCAGCCTGCCGCCGCAGATCGCGCAGCGGACGCAACCCTAAGCGCAGGTCCTCACCAAAACAAAAAAGCATGCGGCCCGTGTGGACCGCATGCCGGTTTGAAACGAGCTAAGGAGAAGGTTCTCTTAGGCGTTAACTTGTGCAGCGCGCCGCTTGTAGGCGATTCCGGCGAGGCCCAGAAGGCCAGCCAGCAGGATGCCGTAGAAGCGCGGCTCGGGAGTAGCAGTCGTGCCAACCACGATCGAATCCAGCAGCAAGTACTGGCAATCGGCTTGAATGGCGATCCAACCGGTGGTCGTCGGTCCAAGTCCACTGATTGTCAGGCCGGTCAATTGAGGCGTAGTGGGCTCTGTCCCGCCGAATGCAGCGGCGCCCCCGCCCACCGAGATCGGGGTGGTATTGTACTTTGTCATTCCACCCGTGCCACTGGTCAATTTCGTCGGCGCAGAACCGGTGGTGTCGGCTGTGTATACGGTAAACGAGTCGGTCAAGGGGCCAGCCTGGAGCAGGAGGCTCAAAGTGCTGTTGGCTGCAAAGCCGGTCAGCTTCAACAAAAGAATATTGTCGTCGCTGCTGGCGCCAGTGACACCGTCGACAATCCCCTTCTGTTCCTCGAGATTGCTTGTACTGGTTGTGGATCCAAACCCCGGGTAGTCGTTCGGGTTGTAAGGCGCGATTCCGTTACCATTATTGCCGGCTGTGACAGTAAAAAGTCCGTTCTCACTATTGTTCCCTGGAGTGTCAAAGGCCCCAGTGCTATTGACGACCTGATCGGCGTAGACAGTGATCGTACCCGCCGCGCCAGAGTAAGTGGCGGATGACGAACCTGATGCAAAAAGCGCGTTCCCGCTAGCGAATGTATAAGTGACGGTGGCGTTCGCTACGGAAGCTAGCGATAGCCCCGCAGCCAAGCCAAGAATCGATAATGCAAACTTCATGTGACAAACCCCTCCTCCGGGTTTCACGTGCTTGTAATATAAGTCTGTAAACGTCAGTGTAAGATACGGTTTCGATTAAATCCAGTGCTAGTACCCTGTGGAAAATTTAATTACGTACTAGCGCTTCCCGTTAGGACGAGCAGTACTCACCGCCCAGATTTGCCTAGTTGATGCGGCTGAGCAAGTCCGTAGCACCCGACTCGATATCTTTGGCGGGGCGTAGTTCCAAGGCATGGGATAGCAGCGTCTTCGCTCTGGCACGATCGCCCTTTTGAAACCAGGCCATGCCGGTGTGATATGCGCAGGCTGGGTCGTCGGGATACTTGCGGATGAGGTTGCTGAAGATGGCCAGGGCATCGTCGTCTTGATCCCGCTTCAGATACACGTAACCGAGCGTGTCGAGAAAGGCCGGGTTATTCGGAGCCTTGCTGACCGCCTTCCGAGCTAGTGTGACCGCTTCATCCAGACTATCGCCGGTCTGAGCCAGTAGGTATGCCAGGTTGTTCAGGGCATCTGGATCATCGGGCCGCTGTGCGAGAGTCCGGCGGACTAGTTGCTTGGCTTCTTGCGCCCGGTTCTCCATTTCGAGCAGGAATGGAAGCATGGCGCTCGGGCGGGGGTCCTGGGGCTGGATCGCGGCGGCTTTTTGCAGAGTCACGATCGCATTATGCACGTCTCCCTTGAGCTGGAAAACGCTCGCCATTTGGATCTGGGCATCGATGGAATTTGGCGTTCGCTCCGCCAATGCGCGGAAGTTCGCGATGGCGTCATTGTATTTCCCGTTGCGCAGCGCCGTTGTGGCCATCAGGTAACGGACGGCGGGGGCACCGTGCGAACGCGTCAACTCGGCCTCCAATCGGCCGTAGGCTTTTTCGGGACGATTCTGGGCCAGATCGACGTCCACCAGGCCGGCCACGGCCCTCCACTCGGTTGGGTGCTTCTCCAGGATTTTGTTGAAGGCGGCTTCCGCCTCGGCGTAATTGCGCCTGTTCAGCGAAAGATAAGCGAGCTGCAGTTGCACCTCCACCGATTCGGGTACCTGCCGGGCTAACCCGCCGAGCACCGCTCCTGCCTGTTCGTAATTGCCTTGCTTCAACAAGGCGCTGCCACGAAGCATCCGCGCACGCAGGTTTTCCGGATCAACTTCCAGGGCGGCTTCGGCCTGTTGAACTGTCTCAAGCAAGTCGCCGCGCTTGAATGCGATGTCGGCCAACATAATGTGGGCCTCCAGGAATTGGGGGCGCGCCTTGACGATTTCGAGCAAACGCGTGCGAGCCTCCCCCAGATTGTTGCTTTCAGCGAGGCCGCGCGCCAACACGAATTTCAGGAACAGATCGTTGGGACTCTTGTCGGAGAGAGCACGCAACTCCTGTACGCCCTCGCCGGGTTTTGCATATCCGGGCGCACCGACCAGCAGTGCTGCCCGCAACGCGCGAGCCTCGGGATCGTCCGGGTACTTCGCAAGAGTCTCATTGAGGACGTCGAGGCCATCCCTGCGCTTGCCTTGCAGCAAGAGCACTCTGGCGATGCGGTCCTGATAAAGCAGCTTGTCCTTTTCGTTCGCGCTGCTTCCCGTACGATACTGCTCGATAGCGCCCGGAAGATCGCCGATCGCCGCGTAAAAATCGCCCACCTCCATGTGCATCTTGGTGTCGTCGCCGGGGTTGGAAAGAAGCCGCTGGATCGTCTGGTCCATTTCCGGCTTTCTGTGGGTACCAGCGTAGAACGAAGCCAACTGCAGGAGGTAGGCATTCTCCTTCGGGTTGGCGTTTACTTTTCGAATCAGGATATTCTCGGCGTCCTGCAAGCGATGGCCGGCCACGTAGATCCGAAAGAGCGCGTCGTAAATGTCGCTGGCGCCGGGATCCTTCGTGACAAAATCCAAGCCGGCTTGCTCGGCGTCGGCCGACTGATTGGCGCGGAACAGTGCGTCCATGAGTCCGTCAACGATCTTCTGGTCGCGCGGGTACAACTGGTGCGCGCGCTTGAAATCGCTGACTGCTTCGTCGGAGCGCTGCTCGAGCATGGCAATGTATCCCCGGATGCGCAGGCCGGGCATCGAGTTTGGATCCTTGGCCAGCCAATCGCTACTGAACTTGATCAGTAGATCGTAGAGAAATTTGGGACGCTGTGGATCGCCCACATACGCGCCCAACATCAGATTGGTCAGCTCCATCTTGACCTCTTGGTTGTCCGGC
The DNA here is from genome assembly GCA_963772905.1 of Bryobacterales bacterium. Taxonomy (GTDB): domain Bacteria; phylum Acidobacteriota; class Terriglobia; order Bryobacterales; family Bryobacteraceae; genus Palsa-89. The sequence continues at coordinate 490,583 of CAVYZD010000006.1, forward strand.
ATCAGGCGGACAGCTTGCTGCAGGTCCTGGAGCGCTTCGGCTGCCTTATTCTGCTTCATCTCCGAGAGGCCGGCCCGATAATATGCCTCGCCAAAGTCCGATTTTTTCTGGATTGCCTTCCGGTAGTTGAGCGAGGCATCGTTGAATTGGCCGCGCGCGAAAGCGGCATTGCCTTTGTCCAGGTAGCTAGTGGCGCTATGGCAACCAGCCAAGATTATTAAAAGCGGGGTGGCGATAGCCAAGCGGCGAGTCGAGGCAGACGAATACGGTAGCACAGACCAATTGTACAAAAAGGAATTTGCGTGGAAACTCCGCCGCGAGTACTGCCGGTACTGGCCGGAGGAAGCCTCTGCAAACGACAAAAGTACCAGTACGATTTGCGGCTACGGTCATGACGATAGTTTCATGTCCTTCGCAGCGACTCGATCTAAGATTACTTCGTTATGGAAAAAGCCCTGGTTGTTGGAATAACGCTTTTCGTCTTGATTGGCGGAGCGAGCGCCGCCAGTGTGCCATTCGATACGGTTAGCTATAACTTTCAGCTCGCCGGCGGGGGCGGCGGTTCCGAAGCCACGCTGGACGGAGTAAGCGTCGAAATCTTCGGTGACGATTTCGCGGATAAAATCTCGTCTCCCAAAGACTATTCGGCAAATGTGACAGACTTGAGCACCACGGCGAATCTCGACGAGACCCGATTCGGTGAGGTCTCTTCTTGGAGCTCGATCAATTTGTCGGGCCGCCCGAGAAACGTGTCGGCGGACAAGGCGTTCCTCAACCACGGAGCGGGCTCATCGGCATTGGCGAGGTATGAAATGTCAGCCTACCTGGTATCGCTCTATAGCGTAGGGCAGGGAAACGATGCAGCCAACAACGAAATTCAAGAGGCGATCTGGACGCTGATCGATCCCTCTGCCCTCCGCGGGGCACCCAACCCCGATCATGTCGATCCAACTGGCGACCTGGAACAGGCCATTACCTGGTATGAAACGATGAATACGGCGGGCAATCGGAGCGAGCTAAATTCATTTCTGGCGGGTTTTGAGATTGTCAGCCCCACCAATATGAAATTCAAGCGAGGCCTGGGGACTGGTGGATTCCAAGAAGACATCGTGACGATTCCCGATCCAGCGCCCGATGTAGTTGCGAATGTGGCTGGACTGGATCGGCAGATTGTAGTTTGCCCGACTCCGGAGCCGCGATCAGTTAGCTGGATTCTCCTCGGTTTGTTTGGGTCGGCCATGTTCCTCTTGCCGAAAGTTCGCACAGCACACTCGTAGACGATTTTGTTAGGCCTCCGGGGCTCCGACAGCCGCACGGGCGAGCGTATTCCGGTGGGTACCGGTACAATCCCCAGCTCGGTTGATGACCCTAGTTTGTTTCCCAGTACGTCGCGGCACCCCAAGCTGTAATTGAAAGCCGTGATAGTAATGAAGACAAACTTTATAGTAATTGGAGCAATCTTTGCGTTGTTCGTTTTGAATATTTCTGTCAGTGCTAATCCTGTGCCGTTCCAAGCAATCGACTATGATTTCCAGCTCGATGGGGGTGGAGGCGGTGAGCAGGCAACGCTGAACGGCGTCTCGGTGGAAGGCTACTGCGACGATTTCGCGGACTATTTGAAGGTTCCTTCCAGCAATTCGGCGAACGTTACCCAGCTCAGCAGCACTGCGGATCTTGACCTGACCAGATTCGGCAAAGTGAGCTCCTGGGTCACGATTACTTTGTCCGGCAATGCAACTGACCAGACGTTCTTGAACACCGGAACTGGATCGACGGGGGAGGCGCGCTATGCAATGGTTGCGTGGCTGGTATCGCAATACAACATCGCACAGAACGCAAACCCGGCCGTGAACACCGCGAACAACCAAATCCAGGAAGCGATCTGGACTTTGATGGATCCGTCCGCCTACACCACTCTGTACAGGCACCCGCTGGTTGATCCCAGCGGACTCGGTCAGCCAACCGCCGATCTGATAGCGGCGGCGAACTGGTACTTGGGTGGAGGCGCGACAGATTCCTTCCTCTCTAATTTCGAAGTTGTGAGCGACGTCAACATGACCCCCGGAGGTCGCCACGGGGTGGGCACCGGCGGGTTTCAGGAACAGATCGTATACCTGCCGACGCCGGAGCCGCGCAGCGGAATCTGGGTGCTGATTGGCCTCTTCGGATTGGGCGCGTGTTTATTGCCCAGAGTGCGCGGGGCGTCCCGTGGCAATCACAGCGCTAGTTGACAAATCTTAGGCGCATTTTCACGGTCTTATAAGCCCGATCGAGCGGGCGCTCCGATTTCATGCTGGTACACCTGAGTTGAGAATTTTCCACTCGGAGGACAAGTACCTATGCAATACGGGCGCGCGATTCTGGTCGCGGTTTCGCTGATAGCCACAACCGAGGGCCAAACCCTGGTGGATTTGAGAACGCAAAGCAAAAGCGTGGATTTTTCCGCCGCGAACACGACCAAACCATTCAAGGCCGGCGCTGTTCTCCCGGCTACTTGTGGCGTGGGAGAAGCCTTCTTTCAGACCAACGCACCCGCTGGGTTGAACCTGTACGGCTGCACCGCGGTGAATTCTTGGACCCTGCTTTCGGCCGGGGTCCTGGCCGGCGACGTCACCGGCGCCCCGAACGCGAGCACCGTGGTGCAACTGCAAGGCCGGGCAGTCTCGGCGGCTGCGCCGACGAGCGGACAATCTTTGGCTTGGAACAGCTCGACTGGCTGGACTCCGCAAACCGTCACCGGAACGCAGGGGCCACAGGGTCCTCAGGGCGCCACCGGCCCGCAGGGCGCGACAGGACCCGCGGGAACCAACGGTGCCATCGCTCACATTCAAAACTCGGGTACGAACCTTCCGGTGGAAGCGTCGCTCAACTTCACGGGCGGTGGCTGCACTGACGATCCGGCTCACAGCAGTACCGATTGCACGGGCGCCGGCATTTCCGGGCTCAACATCGCCCTCAACGGAACGACGCAGGGCACGCAGGCCACCCTCAATTTCATCTCCGGCACCGGCATCGTGCAATCCTGCACCAATAACGTGGGATCATCCCGTGTGGATTGCACTCCGGCGTTCAACACCGCGCTCATACCAACCCACGACACGATTCACGCCAACGAGAGTTATTGCGCCTCTACCAACGGAACCACCGGCTACACCTGTTCCATGCCGGACAAGGCCTTGACGGCGTATAGCGCCGGCCAAGTGTTCCTGCTGAACGTGGACACCACCTGCGCCGCGTCTTGTTCGCTTAACATCGACAATGTCGGGATCAAAAATATCACGAAGAAAGACGGCGTCAGCGCGCCAGGTGGCGTTCTGGTGGCCGGACAGGCTCAGTTTGTTTGGTTTGACGGAACTGTGATACGTTTGATGTACTTTTGATTGCTAACGCGTGTACCAGATCCTGTCACCTTCTCTCGAGGCTTTTTTCTCTTCCAGACTGGTTCGTCCGTCCCGTCGCTGCCTTTCCCACCTTGCCCAGTAAAGCATTGAGAGTCAGTGGCTTAAGTATGAGTACCTAGTGGACGACCATGCCGTACTAGTACGAACTAGATCCATTTGCCCTTGGCATTAAGGCCTTTCCGGTGTGAAATAGAGAAGGCCAAGGATTGGCGAGAGTTTCTTCACTAAGCCTCGCACCGCTTTTGAAGTTAGCGCCCGTCCTCGTCGTCGTAGCCTTGGTAGAGTCCGTTTGAACTCAGGAGACGTAACGTGTTTTTGATAGTCACACTCGGCGCTCTGTCAGTTGTGCTGGCTCTGTTAATCACTCCCTTGGTGCGGGATCTTCTAGGGAAGCGTTTTCTCGATCATCCGGATGGCGTCCGCAAGAAACATACCGCGCCGGTTCCGCGGGTGGGTGGGATTGCAATCGTCATTTCCTACGTCATCACGTTCGGCATTGCCCTGGCTCTGCCGTTCACTTACACGCAGCATCTGCATCACGAACTCCACAACATCGTGCCGCTCACGTTAGTGGCTTCGGTTGTGTTCTTCACTGGCGTGCTGGACGATTTGATCGGACTAGCGGCGTGGCAAAAACTCCTGGGAATCCTCGCAGCCAGCGTGTTGGCCTATTTTTCCGACATTCACGTGCAAATCCCGCTGCTGCGGGCGCTCCCCGCCTGGCCGTGGCTCGGCTTTGCCATCACGGTGATCTGGCTGGTCGGCTGCAGTAACGCGTTCAATCTGATCGACGGAATGGACGGGTTGGCGGCGGGCGTGGGTTTGTTCGCCACTGTCACTATGCTGCTCGCGGCGCTCACGCAGAACAATCTGCCTCTGGTGCTGGCAACCATGCCGCTGGCTGGCTGCCTGCTCGGTTTCCTGCGCTACAACTTCAACCGCGCGTCGGTTTATCTGGGTGATTCCGGCAGCTTAACGCTGGGATTCATGCTGGGCTGTTTCGGCGCGTTGTGGAGCGAAAAATCCGTCACCCTGGTGGCCTTGACTGTGCCCCTGTTGGCTGTTTCGATTCCCCTGTTAGATGTAGTGCTTTCGATTCTGCGCCGATTCCTGCGCAACCGTCCCATCTTTCAAGCCGATCGCGGACACATCCATCACCGTCTCCTGGATCGTGGTCTCAGCCCCAGAAGCGCCGTGCTGACCATGTACGGATTGTGCGGTCTGGTCGCGGTTCTCTCGCTTCTGATCAGTGCGCTGCATAATCAATTCAGCGGCTTGATCGTTATTCTGTTCGGAGGAGCGGTCTGGGTTGGCATCCGGCAGTTGGACTACACTGAGTTTGCCTCGGCGGGCCGCATGCTCTTCGGCGGCAGATTCCGGCGAATCATCGACGTGGAAGCTCGCCTAAAGGACTTTGAGGCGAAGCTGGCGAAAGCGGAGAACGTCGAGGAGTGCTGGGGCCACATTCGCACCGGCAGCCGCGACTTCGGTTTTCATGAAGTGCGCATGAGTTTGTGCGGCAAACTTTTCGAGGATATCCATTGCGATAGCGCCACCAAGGCGGCGCCGCGCTGGCAGCTGAGAATCCCGCTTCCGGATTCGCAGTATGTGAACTTCTATCGCGGCTTCGATAGCGAGATGAACCCGCTCGTGATCAGCGCTTTCGTCGAAACCGTACAACGCGGGTTGGAAACCAGAACCACGGCGACCGAGGTGGAAGTGATTCGAATGCCCGCCGGTCCCGAACTGTACTATGCGGCAGGCGCTGCTGCAGGCGACCGCAAGCGAGCAGTGCTCTAGAGTTTTCGTAGCGGCCGCCGGCGGGATTTGCCCGTAGTTCTATCACTTATCCTCACCTGCGGGCCGGCTCAATCTTTCGGCCACTTTCCCTCAAAACCAGCGACGCCCGGTGTACCATTAGAAGGATGAGGCGACGTGGCAACGCTGGAGAGATATGCCGACCGCACTGGTGACCGGCTCCTGTGGACTCATTGGTTCTGAAGTTTCCCTCTATTTTGCCCGCCAAGGGTTCCAGATCCATGGCGTCGACGACAACCATCGCGCGATTTTCTTTGGACCCGAGGGCGATACCAGTTGGGTGTTGGAGCATTTGCGCAGCGAGATTCCCGGCTACCGGCACGCCGCCCTGGATATCCGCGATCGCGAAGGCGTGCTGGCCTTGCTCGACGACCTGCGGCCCGAATTGATCATCCACACCGCCGCGCAGCCGTCGCACGACCGCGCAGCCGCAATTCCGTTTCTGGATTTTGAGGTCAACGCGCTCGGAACATTGCATTTGCTCGAAGCCGCGCGCCGTTCTTGCCCCGAATCGCCTTTCATCCACATGTCCACGAACAAGGTCTACGGCGACCGGCCCAATAGCATTCCCCTAAAAGAATCGGCGACGCGCTTCGATTACAGCGATCCGGCCTTTGAGCACGGTATCGGCGAAGATTTTTCCATCGACCAAAGCAAGCATTCCCTGTTTGGGGCATCCAAGGTGGCGTCGGATGTGATGGTTCAGGAATACGGCAGGTATTTCAATATGCCCACCTGCTGCCTGCGCGGGGGCTGTCTCACCGGTCCCAACCACTCGGGCGTGGAACTGCACGGTTTCCTTAGCTATTTGATCAAATGCAATATCGAAAGACGTGAATATAAGGTTTATGGCTATAAAGGCAAGCAGGTACGCGATAATATCCATTCGCAGGATGTGGCGCGTTTCATGTTTGAATTCTGGAAAGCCCCGCGAATCGCCGAAGTCTACAATCTGGGAGGCGGCAAGAATAATGCGTGCTCCATTCTGGAAGCGTTCCGCATGGCTGAAGGAATTACGGGCCGTCCGATGACCTACCGGTACATCGATGAAAACCGGATCGGCGATCATATTTGCTACTACAGCGACCTTCGAAAAATGCGTGTCCACTATCCGGCTTGGGACATTAGCAAAGACCTCGGCCGAATTTTTGAGGAGATTGCCGCCAGTTGGATGGCGAGGCTGGGCGCGCCGGCCGCCGCGGCGATCGCGCACTCCCACAGCAGCGAATGAAGCTGTTGATCACAGGAATCTGCGGCTTTGTCGGCAGTTCAATCGCTGAAGGCCTGCTGGAGCGCCGCCCCGCGATCTCAATCGCCGGTGTCGACAACCTGATGCGCCCGGGATCGGAGCTGAACCGCGCCAAACTGCGCAAACTCGGTGTTACCTTGCTACACGGCGACATCCGGAGCCCCAGCGATTTCGAATCGTTTCCCAAGGTGGATTGGGTGATCGACGCAGCCGCCAATCCCAGCGTGCTGGCGGGCACCCAGTCAGGTTTCAGCAGCAGGCAATTGATGGAGCACAATCTGATCAGCGTGGTGAATGTGCTCGAATATTGTAAGCATCATAAAGCTGGATTGTTGCTGATGAGCACCAGCCGCGTGTATTCCATTCCGGCTCTGGTTTCTTTGCCGTTGCGCGACGAGCGGGGCGCTTTCTGCCTGGATGAAACGGCCGATCTGCCTGTAGGGGTTTCCGCAGAAGGGCTCGGCGTCGAATTCTCCACTCGCCCTCCAGTCTCCTTGTATGGCAGCACCAAGCTGGCGGCTGAGGCTCTGGCGCTCGAATACGGCGAGGCTTTCGACTTTCCGGTATGGATCAACCGCTGCGGCGTGCTGGCCGGGGCGGGGCAGTTCGGAACACCCGACCAAGGCATTTTCTCGTATTGGATTCATGCTCACGCCCGGCGTCATCCACTGCGCTTCATCGGCTTCGATGGAACGGGTAAACAAGTGCGCGACCTCTTTCACCCGCGCGATCTCACCGCTCTGGCGGATGCGCAGATGAACACTTTCAGAGCGAATGGCCAGCGTATCTATTGCGCCGGAGGCGGCCGCTCGAACGCCATTTCGCTCCAACAGTTGACACTCTGGTGCGACGCGCGTTTCGGCTGCCACCAGCCCACCGCCGATACCCGCCCGCGACCCTACGATATTCCGTGGGTTGTCATGGATTCCCGCGATGCCGCGCGCGATTTTGGCTGGAGCATCCAGATCCCGATGGAGCGCGTTTTCGAAGAAATCGCCCAACACGCCGAATCGAATCCCGGCTGGCTGGAGATCAGCGCTCCATGAAGCGGCTCCGCTCTCCCGAGCCTCAAGAACCGATCCGCCTGCTTTCCGTCGTGATTCCGGCGCGAGACGAAGAGGGCCGCATCGGAGCCACCGTCGAGCACCTCTACGTGGAGCTTCGTCTGCATTCCATCGAGCACGAGATCGTCGTGGTGGACGACGGCAGCACGGATGCTACCTGGGCCGTGTTGCAGCAGGCCTTGACCCGCGTGCCGACGCTGCGCCCGGTGCAAAATACCGGGGATCACGGATTCGGCCGGGCTGTCACCTTTGGACTGGAGCAGGCCCGGGGCGACGCCATGGTCATCATGATGGCCGACGAATCGGACGATTGCCGCGACGTTGTCCGCTATTGGCAAGTCTTGAACGAAGGCTGGGACGCCGCCTTCGGTTCGCGCTTCATGCGCGGGGCGGGCGTGGTGGATTATCCCCTGCACAAGCTGATACTGAACCGCATCGCAAATCTTTTTCTGCGCGTCATCTTTCATGCTCCGCTCAACGATTTCACCAACGCATTCAAGGCCTATCGCCGCAGGGTGATCGAGGGTTGCGGGCCGTTTCTCTCCCCGCACTTCAATCTCACCATTGAGATTCCGCTCAAGACCATCGTTCGCGGCTACTCCTGGACCGTGATCCCCATCACCTGGAGAAACCGGCGATCGGGCGTATCCAAGCTTAAAATCCGTGAAATGGGAAGCCGCTATTTGTTCATCGCGCTGTACTGCTGGCTGGAAAAGTATTTCTCGCGCGGCGACTACGTTCGCAAGAAGGCAGGCGCCGAAAGCATGCGCTCGGGTAAGTGAAGTTCGCCCTCCGAGCCAGATCGAACTGAGGAGCTAACTTTCGATGAAATCGCTGTTTGTATTCCTATGTGCTGCATCAGCCGCGGCACTCGCACAGAACGTTACCGTGCAGGTCGGCGCCAGGCCGGTCGGCACACGGGCCGCACTGAATCTGGAATCGGGAAGTGGAATCCTGGAGACTTGCCGGGATGAAGGTGCAGCGAATAATCGGATCACGTGCGTGCCTTCCTTTAATTCGGCGCTCATTTCCACGCATGACAGCGTTCACAACAACGAGAACTTCTGTTTTTCCACCAATGGCACCACGCTATATTCCTGCGGTCTGCCCTACAAAGTGATTACGGCCTACCAAACCGGCATGACTTTTGTGCTGGTTGCCGACGTGCCCTGCAGTTCGTCTTGTTCCCTCAATATCGATTCCGTGGGCTCGGTGAACATCAAAAGGAGCGACGGGAGCACCGATCCGGCTGGGGCCCTGATCGCCGGCGAACCGCAATGGGTCTTCTACGATGGCAAGGTGTTTCGCCTGATGGGCGGCGGCGTTCAACGCCGCGGAGGCGACGACGGCAATCGTGAGCGCGATGCCATAGCCCGCCGGTTTATCGCCTCGATGGAGACCATGACCTACGCCGCCACCGTGACGCTCGAAACCACTGCCGGCGACGTGCACAAAACCACCACGAATAACGCGATCGGCAATGCCACGATCAATGCCGCCACGGGCGGTCTGCCCGGACAGCACATGTGGATCATCGTCGTGAACGACCAGCTCAGCGGGAAAACCGTCAGCTTCGGTAACTACTTCAAAAGCGCGGGTGCGCTTTCCGGATCTCCCGGCAAGTCCGCTACACTGCAATTCATTTCGGATGGCAGCATGTGGTACGAGGTGGCCCGAACAACTAATCTCTAGCTGCCCGGTAGTGGAATGCTGCTTCGCGTACAATGGGGATTCGATGAAAATTATTGTCACTGGAGGAGCGGGGTTTATCGGTTCCTGTTTCGTGCGAATGGCGCTCGGGAATCCGTCCTTCGAGATCGTCAACATCGACAAGCTGACGTACGCCGGGAACCTGGAGAATCTTATATCGATTACTGGGAATCCGGGCTACCGCTTCGTGCAGGCCGATATCTGCGATCTGGAAGGCTTGCGGCGCATCTTTGCGGAGATGAGGCCGGACGCGGTGGTGCATTTTGCGGCGGAGTCCCACGTGGACCGCAGTATTTTCGCGCCCCAGCCGGTGTTTGAGACCAATCTGCGCGGCACCTTCAATTTACTCGAGACCATGCGCGCGCATCGCGTGGAACGCTTCATTCACGTCTCTACCGACGAAGTCTATGGAAGCCTCGAGCCGCCGCTCGAAGCCGACGAGCACTTTCCGTTGCAGCCCAGCAGTCCTTATTCGGCGGGCAAGGCGGGATCGGATCTTCTAGTGCTGAGCTATCACAAGACCTACAAACTGCCGGTCATCGTGACTCGCGCCTCCAACAACTACGGCCCCTTCCAGTTTCCCGAGAAGCTCATTCCGCTGATGATCACGCACGCCTTCGATAACAAACCGCTTCCCGTATATGGCGACGGAATGCAGATTCGCGACTGGCTGTACGTGGAAGACCACTGCCGGGCGATTCTCACGCTGCTGGAGCAGGGGCGCGACGGCGAGATTTACAACATCGGCGGGAATCGCTCGCTTCCCAATAAGACGGTGGTGGAGCAGATTCTCGCGATGACCGGTAAACCATCCAGCTTGATCGAGTACGTGACAGACCGGCCGGGACACGACCGGCGGTATGCACTGTCGAGCGAGAAGCTGAGCCGGGCCACGGGTTGGAGTCCCCAGATGGACTTCGAGCGCGGCCTGCAGGCGACGGTGGATTGGTACCGGTCCAATCCGGAATGGATCGCGCACGTCCGCTCCGGCGAATATCAGAACTACCACCACAAAAACTACGCTAATCGCAAACAAGAGCTGGGGGCGATTTGAAGGAGCCGATTCGATGAAGGGAGTCGTGCTGGCTGGCGGCACGGGCAGCCGGATGCTGCCATTGACCAAGATCACCAATAAACATCTGCTGCCGATTTACGACAAGCCGATGATCTATTACCCCATCCGGACGCTGGTGGACGCCGGGATTAGCGAGATCCTCGTGGTGACGGGCGGCCGGAACTCGGGGGATTTCCTGCGGCTGCTGGCCAACGGCCGCGAGTTCGGCCTCAAGCATCTGGATTACACCTATCAGGAAGGAGAAGGCGGCATCGCGGATGCCTTGGGATTAGCCGAGCACTTCGCCGATGGCGGCCGAATCTGCGTGATCCTGGGCGACAACATCATTGAGCGCAGCATCCGGCAGATGGCCGTGGACTTCGAGCGCCAGGAAAAGGGCGCCAAGATTTTGCTGAAGGAAGTGGACGACGCCGAGCGGTTCGGAGTGGCCGAGCTGCGGGACGGGCGGATCGTGGGGATCGAGGAAAAGCCCAAACAGCCCAAGTCCAACTACGCAGTGACCGGCATTTACATGTACGACGAGACGGTGTTCGACAAAGTGCGCAAACTGGTGCCCTCGGGCCGCGGCGAACTGGAGATCACCGACGTGAATAACGCCTACATTCGCGAGGGGACCATGACCTACGCGCATCTGGAAGGCTGGTGGACTGACGCCGGTACGTTCGATTCGCTGTTGCGCGCCGGAAACCTGGCGGCTGGGAGCAAGAAGCAATGAGCGCGCAGGTAAGCGGGCAGCAGCCCTTGGAGATCGTGACACCAGATTGTGACCAGGGCATCGGCAAGCTGATCGTGGCGCCCGATTCGAAGGATCTCATTGCGGGAGTCGCCATTCAACCCTATCCGGTATGGCCGGACGATCGCGGCTATTTTCTGGAAGTGGCGCGCATGGGACAGGGCTTCACGCAGCATTTTCCCAAGGAGACCACGCAGGTATCGGCGGCGCTGAGTTATCCGGGCACCATCAAGGCGTTTCACTTTCATCGCAGGCAAACCGATTGTTGGGTGCCGGTTCAGGGCATGCTGCAAGTGGCGCTGGTGGATTTGCGGCCACAGTCGGTAACGTTCGGCGCGCGCAATACGCTGTATGTGGGCACGCTGAGGCGCTGGCAGTTGCTGATTCCGCCAGGCGTCGGGCACGGCTATAAAGTGATCGGGACTGAGCCCGCATTGCTGGTCTATTTGACGGACCGCTTTTACGATCCGCAGGACGAAGGCCGTATTCCCTACGACGATCCCAAGATCCAATACGATTGGGAAACGCAGCACAAGTAAGCGTCAGAGCGTTCGCAGATATTCCCAGTAGATCAGGACGATGTCCCGGAATGCGGCCACAAAATCGAAGGGCCGGATTTTGGAGCCGCCCACATCCTGCCAGCTATCCAGAGGAAACTCGTAGATGCGCTGGGCGGCCGCTTGCGGCGAGCCGAGCTGACGGATGTAGCGCGCCAGAAGTTCCACGTCGAAAACCCACCGAGTGCGGAAAGGCTCCGCGATCAGGGCGCGCGTTTCCTTCCGCACGCGCAAGATCTTGGCGCCGCACTGTGTGTCGTAGATGGGCAGCCGCAGCATGGTGGAAACCACCGTCGCAAAGATCCGGCCCAGATAGTGGCGGCTGGTCTTGCGAATTACGTGCCGGCCGAGCAGCTTGACCCGCGCGCCGAACAGCATGTCGAGGCCGGGGTTTTGGACCAATACCTCCATGAACTGCGGGATGGCTTCGAGCGGCGTGGCAAGATCGGCGTCCCAAAATCCGGCATAGTCGGCGTGCTGATCGAGCGCGAAGTTGAGGCCGGCGCGAACCGCTTCCGCCTTGCCTCGGTTGGCTGGCAAGCGGAGCACGAAGATGCGATCCTCGCGGCCCGAGCGCAGGCTCTCCAGCCGCTCGAAGGTCTGATCGCGGCTGCCGTCATCGACGAACACGAAGCGTACCTGGGAATAACACAGAAAGTGGAGAAACTGGTCGCTGGGAAGACGGAGCTCTTCGTTGTAGCAGGGCACTACGATCATTACCTGAGGCATCACCTGAGGCTCGGTCACGTTCAGATCATAGCAGCCAGTATATGCGACTATAGCGTGTTGCTACGTGCGATAACCGGACTGGTATCGTCCAGATAACGGCAGAGGTTGCCCGTTAGTTCGTAGAAAATTAGCGACTCTCAACCCCCGGCCATAATAGCCGAGCGTGAGTTTTTTTCTGCCAAGAAAAAGGAGAGAGTCGCTTGAAGAAACGATACCAGATTGAACAACAACGAGCCGTGCAGCAGTTCCGCCGGCTCGCCGCCGAACACAATCCCAACATCCAGATGATGCTGCCGCTGGCCGAGATCGTCGGTCTGCTGCAGCAAGGCGTCGGCAACCTGCTGAGGCAAACTGGTCTGACGCTGATGCAGTTGGTTATGGAGGAGGAAGTGAAGTCGCTGGCCGGTGAGCGCCATGAGCAACACGAAGGAAGGCGTGCGCATCGCTGGGGCAAAGAAGATGGTTACTGTGTGGTGGACGGGCAGAAGGTGCCGATCCGGAGGGCGCGACTTCGCACTTCCGACAAACGAGAACAGCGACTAGGAAGTTACGAGCTGTTCCAGCACAGCGGGCCGATGCAAGCCAGCGTGTGGGACAAGATGATGCGTGGGCTTTCGACTCGTAACTACGGCGCCGTGGTGCAGGATTTTCAGGACACCTATGGCATCGAGAAATCAGCGGTGAGCGAGAACTTCATCGAAGCCAGCCGGTCCAAGGTAAAGGAGTTGATGGAGCGCCCGCTGGGCGAATTGCGGTTATGCGCCGTGCTGATCGACGGGACTCCGTTCAAAGACCGCCAGATGATCGTAGCCCTTGGGATTGGCTGCGATGGGCGTAAAACGGTGCTCGGCCTGCGCGAGGGTGCCACGGAAAATGCGGCGGTGGTGAACGGTTTGCTGAGCGAGTTGGTGGAGCGCGGCCTGGACTTCTCGACGCCACGGCTGTACATCCTGGATGGTGGCAAAGCGCTGGCCGCCGCGGTACGCAAACTTGCTGGCGAAGCGGCCTTCATTCAGCGCTGTCAGGTCCACAAGAAGCGCAATGTGGTGGATCATCTTCCTGAGGAACACAAGGCCGACGCGAAAAGGAAACTCCAGAACGCCTACGCGATGACTGATTACGCAGACGCCAAGCGTGCATTGGATCGGCTGCATCGCGAACTCATGGACCTGAATCCCAGCGCGGCGCGCAGCCTGGAAGAAGGGATGGAAGAAACGCTCACCGTACACAAACTGCGCGTCCCCGATCAGCTTCGCCGAACTCTGTGTTGCACCAACGTAATCGAGTCCGCCTTCTCTATCGTGGAAACGCTTTGCCGCAATGTGAAACGCTGGCGGCCAGGCGATCAGATCGAACGCTGGGTTGGGTCGGGGCTGCTGGTGGCCGAACGCCAGTTCCGCAAAGTCATCGGCCATCGCCAGATTCCGCTGTTGCTGCCTTCGATGGCCAACGCTGTCTCGAAGAAATCGATTGCGAAAGGAGCTGCTGTCGCGTAGCCTATGAGTTCCGAGGGTCGCTAACTTTCAACGACGTTTCGGGCAATCTCCTGCCGGAAGTCCTTTCAAGACTATGACAGACCACTGTTGGTCTATCCGGCCAGAACGCGCAGCGGGTTTCACACCAGCGGTGCACGAACAGTTGCACCAGCGGTTCCGTGGGCTTGAGACGCTGGGGTGTCCGTTTGCGAATCTCCCGGAGGCACGGGCCGGGCGGTGGGGTGAGGGCCTCACGGCTGCGAAGATGAAAGACTGCCGGTGGCTGCAGCCGGTCCTGGCGGGGCGGTTCGATTTCGTAGAGTGGACGCCGGACAAGCACTTGAGACACTCGCGGTTTATCGAATTGAGGAACGAGAAGAAAAACTCTTAGGTGGCGACGCGAACGCTGAACGGCAATTCCGATGCGAAATTGTGATGGAAGCCGGCGGCTTCTCGCCGCCGGCCGGCTAACTCTTTATTGCGCTCCCAGTGTGAGGACTGCCACTTGCATCGGAATACCTGCCCTCTCGCTTTCTTTCTCAGCAGCTGTCTTCGGCGTCTCGCGGCCGCTGCCTATACCGGCGGTCCAAACTCCGGCGAGGTAGCTTCGTTGGCCATAGACTCGGAACACGAGCTTAGACTGTTTTGGCGGATCGAACTTACTCGCGTTTGTGGTGAGAATTATCGTGCCGACCGATCCGTCGGCGGTCCGCACGGTGAGATTGGGCGAGTCAGACTGACCATCAATCCTGTAATCGCCTGCTGGCAGCGACCTCGTGCCGACGTTGAAGGCGAAAGGTATACTCGCCGCTAAATTCACCGAATTCTGAGCGAACATCGGCGCACTGCATACGGCAATAATGCCCGCAAACTGGATCAGTTCTCTCAACTTGTTCATTGGGTTTGTCCTCCTTGGATTAGCCTGAACTCTGCACTCCTATCCTGCATATCGCTTGCCACGCTCCGATGATCGTTTTCTGTGTTGCTTGCAGCAGTGGCGCTGTCGGCGAATCGCTTTTTGATTCTCATCGCGGAAGCTTCTTGTTCTGCGAACCTCGCCGTCGGATCTCTACCGGTACGGCTCAGTGAACCGGCGGGCTACGGCACGGTGTTCTAGGTGACACCCTGGCCTGCGCCTGTGGATGACTGCTACATACTCCGGCTAACCTTAAGCAGTAAATGGCAAGCAGTAAGCGGCCTAACCCTCGACCGCATATATTCAGGCGGCTCAAGAAACTGAACGAGGGCATGCTGCGACCTCCGGTCAAAAAGAAGCGAAGGGATACGTCTTCCCGGTCGATGACAAGTATATCGGCGGGATGCCGACTTCTCGCTCATGTGGCTTCCATGACCGGCGTTTGAACGAAGCCGCTGGCGCGGCGGACGCTACGCGTGGGAAACGGTAGCGGCAATCGGCTGACGACAGCGATATTTGTGGGTCACAAGGAGGTTCCCTGTGACCCATCTTCGCAAAATGATGCTGGAGGAACTCCAGCGTCGTAATTACTCTAAGGCTACTGTACGGACGTACCTGATGGCAGTCCGACAGTTCGCCGAGTATTTCCATCGGTCCCCAGATAAACTGGGCCCGGACCACATCCGCCGATTTCAGAGTTATCTTCTGCAAGAGAAGAAGCTCAGCCCCCGCAGCGTGGTGCAACGGGTTTCCGCACTACGATTCCTGTTTGTGAAGACGCTCAAGCGCCATTACATGCTGGAGCACCTTCCGTTTCCCAAAACGCCGCGCAGGCTTCCCACCGTGCTGAGCCAAGACGAAGTAGGCCGTCTCATCGATTCAGCGAGCAACCTGCTGCATCGGACGATGCTGATGACACTCTATTCGACCGGAATACATCGTGCCGAACTGTGCCGTCTGCAGGTCGGTGATATCGACAGCGAACGCAAGTTGATCCACATTCGGGCTGGCAAGGGTGGCCGCGACCGCGACGTGCCGCTCAGTCCCAAGCTTCTGGAGACCTTGCGGGAATACTGGCGCTGGATGAAGCCAAAGACTTGGTTGTTCCCCGGCACCGTAAAGAACTGGCGTGCGGACGTACCCATCAGCGACAAAATTCCCTGGCACGCCTGTCGCGAAGCCGCTCAGAGAGCCGGCATTCAGAAACGTGTTTCTCCGCACACATTGAGGCACAGCTGGGCAACTCACCTGCTTGAAGCAGGTGCAGACCTACGGACGATTCAAGTCTTGCTTGGACACGCCAAGCTGGAGCACACCATCGTTTATCTCCATCTTTCCCAGAAGCATCTGACGGCGGTGGCCAACCCTCTGGAGGCGATCCCGGTCTCAAGCCCCGACAACAGCAAGCGCTCGCGGAAATTGCAAAAACGATGAGCCGACCACCTTTCGAGGTGGCCGACATCATCCGACAATACGGCGACAGCTTCATCGCAAAGCACCGATCCTGGTTAACCTGGCTCCATCTGCGGATACTTTATGCCATCGAGGCTTGCCGCACAGCAAAGCTCGGTGGCCACCTGGATCGCTGCTCTGGATGCGGCCATGAGGCCATCTCCTACAACTCCTGCCGTAATCGGCATTGCCCAAAGTGTCAGACCAACTCTCGCGATCGATGGCTCTCTGAACGCGGCAAGGAACTACTGCCGGTTCGATACGTCCATGTCGTGTTCACACTCCCGCACGAGCTATCGTGGCTGGCACTAAGTAATAAGAAGGTCGTTTACGATCTCCTGTTCCGCGCCAGCGCCGCGACTTTGCTGGAGGTGGCTGCCGACCCGAAACATCTCGGCGCAGAAATCGGCTTCCTGAGTGTGCTTCATTCCTGGGGCCAGAATCTTCTGCATCACCCGCACATACATTGTGTGATCCCATCCGGTGGGCTGTCGCTCGACCACCGACACTGGGTTCGCCCACGCTACGCGTTCTTCTTGCCGGTAGGCGTCTTAAGCCGCGTGTTTCGCGGTAAGTTCGTCGCCGGCCTTAAGCGAACCTTTCGTAAGGGCAAACTCGTGTTTCCCGGCGATCTCCGATCGCTGGCCACAGAGAAGAACTTTTGCGCTTTTCTCCGATCGCTCTTTCGGCAGGACTGGGTGGTTTACGCAAAACGACCCTTCGGAGGACCAGAGCATGTGCTCCATTACCTGGCGCGCTACACGCACCGCGTCGCCATCTCCAATCATCGCCTTGTGTCAATCGCCGACGGCAAGGTAACCTTCCGGTGGAGAGACTACGCACACGGCGGCAAGCAACGTAACATGACCGTCTCCGCCGAAGAGTTTCTCCGTCGCTTCATGCTCCATGTCCTGCCGCGCGGGTTCGTGAGGATTCGCTTTTCCGGCTTCCTCGCAAATCGGCGCCGGAAACAACTTCTGCCCCTCTGCAAGCAGTTGCTGGAGACCGGTCGGCAGCCGCCTTCGAACACGATCGAAAACAGCGAGTCAAACCGATCAGCGGCTTGGCTTTGCCCGCATTGTGGCGGCCCTATGCTGCTCATCGCGAAACTCACCGCTCAACAGATCCGCCAATCGGTTGAGCGGAAGACTCTCGAGGTCTTGGGCTTCGAAATTCATAGTCTAGCCGAGACCGATCCAGCTAGCGGGAGCCTTGGTCGGCCGCAACTATTCAAAATCGTCGAGGATTGGCTCCGCACAGAGGGCATGTCGCTTACTCTGGCCCACGAGTTATTTGCTTTAGGAGAAGAACGGCTAGGCCTGATCGTCGCGGTCAAGGGAGAGGGGGCTGACACACGGTACGGGTTTGAGATTCAACCGGTTCGCGAATATTTTGCTGCGGCGTTTATCAACGAGCGTGGTCCAGAGAATTCCCATGATGTCTTCGAGCAGATGGTAAGACGTCCGTTCTGGAGGGAAGTGGCTTTGTTTCTTGCAGGGCTGAGACGAGCAAATGAAAAGGCAGATCTTCTCTCGCGAGCCAAGAGACTAGATCAGGACCCGGAGCTCGGCTGGCGGCAGGACGGACGAGCAATCATCTTGCAGCTCCTTCAGGAAGGAGTGTTGGCAAGTCCGGGCCATGTGCAGCAAGAGTCCCTGTCATTTCTACTTGAGCTCGTTGATCCGCGGATATTGGGAGCAAGAAATGAGCCGAAGGATCTGCTCAGCGCGCTTTCCAAGCTGGTAAAGGCCTGTGCCAGTAAATCCCATTTTGCCATGTTGGATCAATTCATGGCCGACTCCAAGACCTGCGACGACGGCGGATCGCTGTCCCGCCTATACCACGTCGCGAGCTTCGCGCTACCCGATAGCCAAATCCTCCAGCGGGCAAAACTTTACGAATCAGCTAACCGATCTCTCACGGCTAAGGTGCGACTGCTCTGGCCCAAAGTGAGCCCCAGTCTTCTTATTGCCGCCTCGTGCGCTAACGATTATTGGCCAGAACTACCCCATCCAAGCTGGGCCTCGGTTTGGTACAGACTCGCGTTGAAGGAGTCCGCCTACACAGATTTAGGCGGCGCCGCGAATTATCACCAGCTATTGGTTGAACAGTTTTGCTTTGCCTCTCTTCCGACACGGACCGACACGGGACACGACGATGCTGGCTTCCTTAGCCCTCGATCAGACTGGGCCGTATGGACCTTGTGCGCGAATCTCCAGAAGCTTGGTGCGTTGCTCACAGGAAAGGGGGGCGATCATGAAAAGATCGAACAGCCGTTGTCTTCGGTAAGTTTAGCTGGACTCGACGAGGACGTCTCGCCGCTCGTCGAGGAATTGACGGAGGCCTCCTCATCCGCTGTAGACGGCCTGCTCCGAGAGAAGGGGTCGCAAGTAGAGCTTGCAAATCTTCTCGCATCCATTGAACGCGGACTGAATGATGACGGCCTCAAAGGCTGGATCGCATGCCGATGCGGGATCACCCTTTTGGAGTCGGCCGTCCTCGACCGGGGTGTCCGTTATGGCGTGCACGCTTGGGAGTACTCAGCACTCGTGATCGGCGCTCAGTATAGGCAGCGTAAACAGGAATACTCCTTCGAGCGCACAGAAAACTGGCGGCGTCTGAAGCGGCAGCTGACGCCATTCTATCGCGCGGGCATCAAATTTGATGTAGATTCCAGTGGCAAATCGAACGCAAATAGAATCGTAAGAGAACAGTACTCGCGAACGTGCCCAAGCCACGTGCGCCACGAGGGAGAGCGACTTTCGCTTCCGGAGGCACTGAAGGAGTCACTAAAGGGAGCTAAGCCCGCTTATACCTGGCTTGATAGCCTGCCAATTCCAAGGTATTGGCTCCGCACAATTCTAAAAACCGATGCAGCAGCAAACCTGCTCGCGGAGCTCGCAAGTCACACGGTGTTTCACGCCGGTCCTGACGTCGCCCTGACGGCGCCGCTTATGCAGAAGGTGATGGGAGCGGTGAGGCACACCGGAAGCAGGGCTGTTGCTGCTGGCGCACTCACCGCGTTGCTCGATTCAAATTTCCTCGGCTTTGCAGATGATAAAACGATCTTGGCAATGATCGAAGCCGACGCCAATTTTGGCGATGTCGCGTCGCGCATGTTTTCGGGCCACAAATCACAGTCGGACGAGCCGCCACGGCTACTAGCGATCGCCTCAGCGATAATCAGGGGACAGATACATGCTTCCCGTGCCACGGGAGCAGCGGCCTCGCATTACGTTGTTGAGAACACCGCCGTCAGCCTCCCACCCCTCGCATCAGTCAAACAACTGCAGGCCAGCTCGGCATGACTGCAAAGATCGCCGATTAGCAGTTATCCGTGAAGACGGTTCGCGGGTTAGCAGACCGATCGGCGGATTACTCCCGATATGTCGCCTCCGCGTCAATGAGTTAGTACAGCGCCGAGCGGGCGCGAACATGGTTCCACTGCCTGATGTGCAACATTATCGGTACGTTCCCACAACGCCGTTTATGGACGACAAGGTGTTTAATGCAACCGACGCCTGATGGGATTGAAGCGCGCCGATGACGGCCTGGTCGGGAACGGTCTAAACTTTCCCGAGTTGGACCGACATCCAGCGGCGAGTGATTTCCGCCCACAACTCCGGCGCTTTCCTCAAACCGGGAGTTCAAGCTACTGACAGCGGTCCCCGTTCAAAGGAGAGCAGCAGGTTCCGGTCGAATTTTTGCACATCTGGACGAAGTTTCCCCCCGCCGAGACGGTTCCGCAATTCTGTACAGTTTGGAAAAATTTGCCTGTCGGAAGGCTTTTGCACATCTGCAGCACGCTGCCCACGCAGCGCATCTCTTTTCCCGGATCCGTGCACGGTGTGTTGTCAATGACGTCGGACGAAGCGGTGCGCTCATCGACCGGCGCCGGGTACGTGTAACTCGGAGCCATGAATTGCGCCGAGTTGGGGTTGAGGCCGGCAGGCAGGTTCGGGTAGTTCGCCACAAACACATTCACGCGTCCGCAAATTCCCATATGGTTGTGGCTCGCGTAGGGCGGCATGGGTGTACTGCTCTGAGCAATATCGCCCTCCCATCCGGGCAGAGGTGCGATCACGGCCTTCAGTTCGAACCACTTTTGTCCATGGCCGTCGTCGAAGGCTTGCTCGCAGTCCATATCGAGGTCCAGCATCCAGTAGTTTGGACCAAAGGTGTTCTCGTCGGCGATTCCGTAGCCCGCCATCGAAACGTAGGGCTGGCCCGCCCCCTGCGAAACGCTGGTTGTCCACTCCGCCGGAGATCCGCCGCCAATGCCGGCAGGCTGAGCCTGGCCGATTTCGCCAGCGCTCCAGTCCAGATACGCATCACCCCAGCGATACGTGTTGGTTTTCGGGTTCAGCCAGTTGCGATGGCTGATGCGAATCGGCGCACCACTTTGGCTGCCTCCACGCACGAACAGGTCCTGCCCGGGCTGCGTCTGCCCGTAGATAAACACGACGGTGCGCTGGATATCCCGCGAGGGCGTCGAAGAGGGACCTCCCAAACCGTAAACGACGATCTGGTTGTCATACGTCGCTTGATAAACACGTCCGTTGGCGACCAGCGGCGGAGCGAACTTCGTCCCCGCGCCAAGGTGATCGTTGGGCTCCGTTTCGCTGTCCCAGATGGGCGTCAGCGTTCCGCTCGATACGGCGGAAATATCGTAGGCGCGCAAAATATTAGGTGTCGGCGCTGCGAGCGCGTAGGGGTCGCTCGCAAGGTTGCCGAACGCCTCATTCGCCCACAGGATTCCGTTAGAGGAAACGTTCGCAGAGATTGACAGGATCCCGCCCGCCATTCCCCCCGGGGGCGCCGTGCCGTGAGACGCGGTCGCCGTGCCGCGGGCGGAAGGCGTGGCGCCGAAGTTTCCTCCAGTCTTCGTAAACACTCTTACCTGTTCGTTTTCGCTCTGCACGAACAGCAGTCCGTTCAGGTAGACCGCTCCACCATGGAGGTGCGGAGTCCGGCCCGTGTCCGTCCGTCCGATCTTAAACGGATCGGCCGACGTCACCTGATTCAGATCGTCGAACAGCGAGGTGTGGCCGTTGGCTGGCTGATAATCGAACCCCGCCACGAAGGGAGGTTCCATCAGTTTGGCGAAGTCGCGCTTTCCCATATCGGCCCGGTTTACGTGATAGTAAACGCCGTCCTTGCCTCCGACGATGAGACCGTTCTCGTCGGGCAGTTCAAGGACGCCGCCTGCCGCGAGGTCCTGATCCTGGTGATCCGAGTCTCGGTCCGCATCGACGAAGGGTGTGAACCAGTCTGCCACGGCGAGCGTGGCTGGACTGCCTGGCGTCCAGACCAGCCGCACAACGCTCTCACCCAACTGGTCCACCCCGAAAGACGGAGCGTAGGGGCCATTGCCGGTCACAACGTAGATGTCGCCGTTGGCATCGATGGCGGGCGCCGCGTTGGCCATCCAGATACCTGCGCCTCCTCCGGGCCCGTTGCTGTTGCCAGGGTTGCTACACCATACGGCAGGCGGTTCCGTGCCACTCAGTTTCGCTGTGTCGAATGCGACCACCCATCCGGCAGCTCCTCCCACGTTTTCCTGACCCGTGAAAGCGATGACGATGGCTTTGCTGCCGTCCGGTTTCACAGCCAGCGTCAGCGCGGCGCGCTGGATCTGCCGGTATCGGTCGAACCCGCGCCCGCCTACATTGTAGGAATCGATAATTTTAGAAGAAAACTTCTCTTTGGTAAGGTCCTTGATGTCCAGACCGAACAGCCGGAACGTGGGCCCACTGGTACCGTTTTCGTAGCCCCATCGGACGAGGTACATCGTGCCCGTGGACCGGTCGATCGCGGGAGTGCTCACAATCCCCCACTCGTGGTGAATGGTCGCGGGTTTTATCGTGCCGATGTCGTAGCCCGTGACGGGCGCATCCACTTGCCGTGTGGAGAGCTGAGCACCAGTATCCGCGTCGAAAGCAAACACGGTGTTGTGCATGGTCGCGACGTAGATGACGTTGTGGAGGCCACCCGCGACCGTAACTCCCGCAGCATAAAGAGGAGAGCCTTCGATCTTGCCGTCCACTTTCATCAGGAACCGTTTGTGGAACTGGTTGGCGGTCGATGCGACGTTGGCGGGTTTCAGGACCGTTTCGGAGCTATTGACCCCGGTGCGAAAGCGGTCGTAGCCGCGCTGCGACACGTCAGTCTGACCGAAGGCTTTACCGGAGATCGTCGTGTACGCCAGAACGAGCGCGCCACCTAAAGTAAACCAGAAGAGACGCATGGTTTACCCCCCTTTTAGAATTTCATTAGAGCATATGTTCCGGCGTTTCAGCGCATTTTTGAACCAAAACACCCCAAACTATTGATTTGGCTCGACGCGGGCAAGAAGTCCGGTTCTAGGAAGTTCACTCGCAAGCGCGGCTCATGCCTGATGTCCACCATTAACGGTAGCTTCCGCCGGCCAGCTCGTTGCTGCCACTACGGATAGATACGCTGTAGGGCGTGACCATCAAATTAGAAATCGACTTGGGCCCTGATGCACAGAAAATCATCTCATTGCTTCAACAAATCGCAAATCAGCGCCTTCCCCAGCCTCAGCTGACAAAGATGCCGCCGGCGTCTCCACTGGAACGATCGTCCGCCGTTACGCCAGTAACGTTATTCCTCAGCGAGAAAGCGGTCGCACAGCAGCTAAACATTAGTGTTGCCCTGCTCCACAAATGGCGCCTGTTCCATTCTGGGCCTCCGTTCGTAAGAGTTGGACGGCTAGTTCGCTATCGACAAACTGATATTGATCAGTGGATTGCTGCCAGAGTTACTTCGTAAGGAAGTTGCGACCGTTGGCAGAAACGGTACGCGAAGCGATTCTTGTCTGACGTTGCGCCGGCGCCGTTCCGAGAAAGTCTCGGGCCAGGCCGGAAGCCACTATGTAGTCGGTTGGCCACCTGTTGGTCCAGTCATCAAGAATCAGTGCGCGGCCTTCTTGAGGTCTCCCGCAATGCTCGTTCAACATTCGGGACTAATCTCAGATCGCCCAGTCAAGCGGTGAAGCAATAAAGAATGGTTGCTATCCTCACCTCGGTGTGCTTCAACTATCTTGATGTGGTCTACAGAATACGAACGACGCGCCGCCGAAATGCGCGAACGAAACCGAGGTACGAGATTGGGCTCTGGCCCAGATTTTGGTCGTTGGGGCACCAACGAGCCCGTGACTAGCAGCCCAGCCATGGAGCCTCACTACGCAGCCAAAGAGCTTGCCCTGCTCTGGAGGCTGAGCACGACTTCTATAATCCGCATTTTCCGTGATGAGCCAGGGGTATTGAAGATCGGGCGGGATCAGCCCCGACGCCGTCGCCGGAGCTATGTAATGCTGCGTATCCCACAGTCCGTTGTTGAACGCGTATACCGGCGCATGCTTGTCCGATAGGCCAAGGCGGGGCATCTCAGACTCCGGCCTGATAACGCGCATTATCGGTATCTTCGAGATGACGACTTCCGGCCAAACCCTCTCATCCCTTTGTACGAGTGGCTGACGATACACCCGAAGGGCTCGCGCTACCTTGAACGATGCGCGCCAGCGAAACACCACCGCTCTATCGGGTAAGCACGGGAATGTATGCCTCGATCCTTTCAGCCAGCGATAACTGAGGATTTCAGGACCTCGGCGATCAGTTCGCGAATAAGCTGCTTATCGCCTTACCGTAATGCTGGTTTGAGTATCCAACGGGCCAAACTGATCTCTGCCAATGCCCTGGGGGGCGGTCGGGATTACCAGTTTCACCCAGACGGCATCCGGACCCTTGAAATACGAAGTCTCGGTCGCCTTGCGCAGGGCGTCGATGCTGTCCTGCTGCTTTCCGGAGGTCGCGTCGGCGAAACCCGGCAGCTCGAACACGACCCATGAGTCTTTGGCCATTTCGCTCAAGCTGATAGTAACTTCCGGTCTTTCGGTCTTCACACGGATCTCGGTACCGGCGCGCACAGTGCTCTGATTGGCCGTGATCTTGAAGTCCTTGCCATTGCGGCTCAGGGTAATTGGTTTTTCAGGAGCAGCCGCCCGCGCAGGACCAGCCGCCCGCGCAGGACCAGCTGACCGCAAAGCAACATCTTTCAGCGCAAGACCAGCACCCCTTGTGGGTCCGGCCCTCCTGATGCGGAACTGAATGCGTCCGATATCACCCTTGCACACTGAGGCGTTCCAGGTGGGATGAATCTCACAGGTGTCGTCCGTGGCGACGCTGTCGTTCTCGCCGTCCTGGAGCAGAACATAGGAATCAGGGATGCCGGTGGTCGATCCGTCCAGATCGTGGATCGCCAGGCTCCGGTAGGCCACACCACCCCGGTTGTCACTGTCGAACCTGGGGTCGATCTTCGGGAAATACACGGGCTTGGCATTGATGTATTTCGCACTCTTGACGGTGTTTTCGGTGGTAACCCCGGCGCCTGTAAACAACAGCCAGGAAAGCGCTCCTGATCCGCGCTGTTTGTTGTCCTGGAAATTCACGAATGTCGTGTTGACCACGTCATGGCGATAGTCGTAGTACTCGTAGGCGCGGATCGGGTAATCCGGAATCAGGCGTTTCGGCAGACTGCGGCCGTAGGCCTTTTCTTCCGGCGTTACGGGGTTGCCGATGTTGTCGGTTTCGCCCACGAACAGCGAATCAACCACCAGTGAGGTAAATGTGTCAGCGCCGAAGGAACCCGTTGAACTCGTGAACCCGATGGCATTGTCCGCCGCCTTCAGATTCCGGAAGATGTGCAGCTCGCCGCGGCTCCAGAAGCCGCCATTGCGGTTCTTGTAAGCGGTGAGATCCGCGAGGAGCGATTCCACGCTCTTGCTGTTTTCGTCAGCGGGATTTTCCTTGGCGATGTGCGAGGGGCCGGCCAACCCGAAGACGCCTTCCCGATTGATGTTCCGGTCCAGCATGAACCCGTCGAAGTTGGAGTGGGCAACGTTGCCCCTGAATTCCGCCATCCTGGTTCGACGCGGCCAGGTGGCCTTGCTGATCTCCGTACCTTCGAACTTCCCTTGCGGGTGTTCCGGCAACGACCACCAGAAGCCATTCTCATCGGAACCCGCTGCCACGTTGTCGATGAAGACATTGTCCGGATTGGTGATCCAGTAAGCCGCCACCGTGTTGTCCGAAGGCAGCAGGGTGTCCTTGCCGGACATGCTGGCCGCCCTGTAGGTCGCGCGATTCAGCGGATTACTTCCCATGTTCTCTCCGTTTGCGCCGAGATTGGTCGGCATGCAGGCCTTGGAGGTATGGCACTTGATCTGGATCGCCAGGTTGTGCACGAACTGGTTGCCGTGCTCCGCGCCGTCTTCGAGGAAGAAGCAGTGACCGACGGTGTTGTAGGTCACGTTGTTTTCGACGTGCAGGAAATTCGTGCCATGCACGGTCACACAGCGGTTGTAGGTGTCATGAAGCGAAGAGTTCTTGATGTACTGCCCCTGTGCGTCGCCGATCAGATGCCAGTGGATCGGATATCGGGCGAGAGTCATGTTCTGGCCCATTCGATTGAATTCGACGCCGTCGACAAACATCTTGCTTCCCGCCATCGCCATGACGTGCCCGCCGTAGAAGGACTGTTCCGCGTCGGCCGATGCCTGCAGCTTGATGTTGCGCGTCAGCAAGCCGACTTCGCCGCGTTCATCCACATCGAAGGTGATCTTGCCGAAGTGCATGTAGTCGAGCTTCTTGTCGAGCGTGATCGTGTTTCCGCTGATGGCGGAAATGGTTCGCCGCTCCGCCTGCCGGGGATCGTAATCGGTGGATGCGAGAACGATCTCGTCGCCGACGCGCCAGCCGGCAGCGTTCAGGACCTGGATCGAGGTGGCGCCGGCGTTGGCTGTGCTGGACAGCTTCGTCCAGGAATTGGTCCGGTTACCGTGAAGATTGAGGGTTCCGCCCATGAGCAGGATCCCGCGGTCCACGCGGTCCGTCGTTCCACCCACTCCACTGATGTCTTCGTCTTTGACGTTGTCGGTGAAGGTGATGGTCGCCTGGTGCTTGTGGGGTTTGGCTTCCGTGCCAATCTCCAACTCCCCATGCAACATGATCCACTCGGTGGTCAGTTCGAGATCTTTTTTGTCCGCGAAGCTCAGTTTGCCGTTGATCGTCAAACCGTGCAGCGGCTGCGGACTCACGTCGAGGACGACGTTCATGTCCCTCTCAATAGTGACAACGGCGTCCTTGCCGGGCACCTTCTTATCAGGCCACGTGGCCGCGTCTGACCAGCGCTTCGCGCCAGCCGCGGGAGAGCCTTTTTGTTGCCCCTGAACAACGGTATATCCGCCGAGGCCTAAAAAGGCTGGAACCAGCAACGAAAGGAGCAAGAGTGAGTGTTTTCGCATCGTTAAGCCTCCCTGAATGATCATGTTACGCGGACGTATAGCCAGGGGCAATTTTACACCTATCGCAGGTCGGACAATGAGGTGGGGGGACCCTCCAGCCTCATTCCATCTCAACGTCGCGAAAGATCGATTTTGAACGGACGATCCGCCGCACAACAAAGCCCCCGGCTCGGTGCCGGGGGCTTTGTTCAGTTCGCGAAACAGATCCTATCTGCTGACCGCTATACTGGCTTGCAGATCCGTTGGACGAACAATCGGCAACGGAGGCTTGGTCACGACCAGTTTGACCCAGAGGGCATCCCCGCCCCTGAAATAAGACGTCGCGTTCGCCTTGCGCAATGCGTCCATGCTGGGCTGTTCCGTTCCGGAGGCTGCTTTGGTGAAACCCGGCAGCTCAAATATGACCCATGACCCCTGGTCCATTTCGGCCAGACTGAGAGAGACTTGCTGTCTTTCGGTCTTCACCAGGATCTCGGTGCCGGCCTTCACAGTGCTCTGGTCGCCGGAGATCTTGAATTCCTTGCCGTTGCGAACAAGCGCGATGGGCGCCTGCGGAGCACGACGAGAAAACAGAGCGGCACGTTGGGCCCGAACGAGGGGAGTGTCTGGTGCATTCGGACCGATCGTAGAGAGCAAAGCGAACCGGGCGGTCCGCGATTCGAGATCGACTTTGCCTGGAAGTTCTCCTCTGCTGTCGGAGAGATTCAGGCGACCGACATCACCCTTGCACACAGAGGCGTTCCAGGTGGGATGGATTTCACAGGTGTTGTCGGTGACGACGCTGTCGTTCTCACCATCGTTGAGCATGATGTGGGAATCGGGGATGCCGGTCACCGAACCGTCCAGGTCGTGGATCGACAGGGTCCGATATGCGTTGCCGCCGCGGTTATCATTATCGAACCTGGTATCGAATTTCGGGAAATACACCGGCTTGGCGTTGACGAATTTCGCACCGCTGATGGTGCTTCCGGTACTGAGCCCCGCGCTCGTGTACAACAGAAAGGACAGCGCACCCGTTTTTCTCCGATCGTTGTCCTGGAAATTCACGAATGTCGTGTTCACCACATCACCGCGGTAATCATAGTATTCGAAGCCGCGGATCGGGAAGTCAGGGATCCGCTTCTTGGGCAGGCTGCGGCCATAGGCAACTTCCTCGGGCGTCGTGGGATTGCCGCGATTGTCGCTCTCGCCCACGACCAGCGAATCAACCAGCCGTGCTTGAAACGGTTCGCTGCCGATGTCGCCGGCGGCCTGCGTCATGCCAATGGCATTGTCAGCGAGTTTCAAGTTGCTGTAGACGAACATGTCGCCCCGGCCCCAGAGACCGCCATTTCGGTTCTTGTAGCTGGTCAAGCTCTCGAAGTGCGACTCCACCACTTCGCTATCCAGGTCAGCAGGATTTGACAACGGCAGGAACGGGATGGTGGCCAGACCGAAGGTGTTATCTTCGTAGATGTTCCGGTCGAACATGAACCCGTCGAAGTTGGAATGGGCCACATTGCCTCTGAATGCGCGCAGCGGCGTTCGGCGCGGCCAGATGGTCTTGCTGAGGTCCGAATCCTTGAACTTCCCTTGCGGGTGTTCCGGCAGAGACAGCCAGAAACCGTTCTCGTCGGAACCGGCCGCTACATTGTCTATGAAGCTATTGTCCGGGTTGGTGATCCAGAAGGACGCCACCGTGTTGTCCGAAGGCAGCAGAACGTTCTTGCTGTGGAAGCTCATTTCCCTATAGGCCTGACGATTCGCATAGTTGGCGCCTCTCTCTCCGTTGGCGGCGGTATTCGTGGGCACGCATTCCAATGTCGGATGACACGTGGTCTGGATTGCCAGGTTCTTGATGAATTCATTGCCGTGCTCGATGCCGTCTTCGAGGAAGAAGCAGTGACCGACGGTGTTGTAGGTCACGTTGTTCTCGACGCGCAGGAAATTCGTGCCATGCACGGTCACGCAGCGGTTGTAGGTGTCATGGAGCGCAGAGTTCTTGATGTACTGCCCCTGCGCGTCGCCGATCAGATGCCAGTGGATCGGATATCGGGCGAGAGTCATGTTCTGGCCCATTCGATTGAATTCGACGCCGTCGACAAACATCTTGCTTCCGACCATCGCCATGACGTGCCCGCCGTAGAAGGACTGTTCCGCGTCAGCCGATGCCTGCAGCTTGATGTTGCGCGTCAGCAAGCCGACTTCGCCGCGTTCATCCACATCGAAGGTGATCTTGCCGAAGTGCATGTAGTCGAGCTTCTTGTCGAGCGTGATCGTGTTTCCGCTGATGGCGGCAATGGTTCGCCGCTCTGCCTGCCGGGGATCGTAATCGGTGGATGCGAGAACGATCTCGTCGCCGACGCGCCAGCCGGCAGCGTTCAGGACCTGGATCGAGGTGGCGCCGGCGTTCGCTGTGCTGGACAGCTTCGTCCAGGAATTGGTCCGGTCACCGTGAAGATTGAGGGTTCCGCCCATGAGCAGGATCCCGCGGTCCACGCGGTCCGTCGTTCCACCCACTCCACTGATGTCTTCGTCTTTGACGTTGTCGGTGAAGGTGATGGTGGCCTTGCGGGTGTGAGGGGCCTTTTCCGTGCCGATCTCCAACTCGCCGTGCAACATGATCCACTCGGTGGTCAGTTCAACGTCTTTATTGTTCGCGAAGCTCAGCTTGCCGTTGATCGTCAGACCGTTCAGCGGCGGGGTGTTGACGTCGAGCACTACTTCTTTGCCGGCGTCGATGGTGACCTTGTCGCCTGCGACGGGCACCTTGCGGTTGGGCCAGGTGGCCCGATCAGACCACTTCGTCGCCTTGGCTCCCGGCGCTGCAGGACTCTGGGCCTGCACGATAGTGAACACGCTGACGAGCAACGATGCTGAAAGCAACGACATCAGAAGGAACGAGCGATTCTTCTTCCTCATGACATGAACCTCCCATACTTGAAAAATGACCACGATCTAGCCTACAGGATAGCGTGAACACCGCCGCTAATCCGGCGTTACGTCAACTGCGCCGTCTCTTCCCCTGGTCCCGCCGCTAATGGGGCGTTATGTCAATAGCTTCGGGCGTGTGACGGCCACTCGGAGAAAGGCAATGTTTACGGGCGACTAAAGGATCGGGAACAACAGCCTGATAAGAACAATTATCGGTAGCTAACGAGCCTCACCCAGCCTCTCCAGCAGGGCGGAAACGATGTGCCCTTGCACGATACTGACTCGGAGTTCATCAATGCCAATGTCCAGCGCTCGTGCGATCGTTTCGGCGAAACTCTCGTCGCCCCTTTGTAAGAACCCGTGATCCGCCAAAGAGCTTCGAGCGATTTCGAGCCATAGGCCGACCGGGCCGAGCGTACCCAGTTCGGCCCTGATAGCGGCCCCATACGACTCGCTCACGTGTTCTGCGTGGCCGACGATCTCATCGCGCACGCTCGCCAAGCTGCCCCAAGCGTCACCGTTCCCCACCTTAAGAGCAAGCGATCGCTCAAGCTTCTGTAGTCGGCGGTCGATTGCCTTCACGTCCCACTCCCTTAAGCCTGCCTTCACGCTCCATCAACAGCGCGCGGGCCCGCACGATACGCTCGGCCATGGTGCGACAGCCGTCGAAGCTTCCTGGGGGCAATGGAGTCGGTTCGACGTAGTCTCGCCCCAAGCGCCTCCTCCTCGCTTCCAAGATGGCCCCAAGCAGGGCCCGGTCGCGATCTGCCGGAGCATTGGCTTTCTCCAGGCGATGCAATCTGTTGATGATCGCTTTCATACCGTGCCGCTGCTCATACAAGCCTGATGGTTATTTCCGCAGCAGGGGCATCGTCCGCGTTGTGCTTCACTGCGCTCCGCTCCCGAACGTGGATCAGATCAACTACTCCGAAACCACTGGTGGGGAGAAGCCCAGCTCCATGAAGGCTCTTGATGTAGACGTCCTCGGCGGGTCCGAGTTCTTGTCCTGCGTCCATTAATATCACCAGGTACCTCGGTGAGTCGCCCACAATCCCAAGCCGACGCTCTAGTTTGTTGAGCCTTCCATCGATACCCCTCATCCCCGCGGCGTTCCAGTGGTAGCTTGTTCCAAAGCCGCCACGCGGGCTTCGATATCCTCGATCTCGATCGCTTTGGCGGCGTGATCCAAAACGCTGTCCGCCGCCCGCACCCGGACCGACGCCGGCACAGTTGGATCGATCATGACCTTCAACAGAGTCGTAGCGGCCGCCGAGGTCCCCTGCTGGAGACGCGCGATTGCCTGGCCAAACGCGTCCCGGCGCGCTTGGCGATAGGCGGTCTGAAACTCCGGGAGTTTCAGCCATCGCAGAAGCGTCCTGACCCCGATTCCGCAGGCACGAGCCGCCTCCTCAACGTTGCGTTGAGTGAGCAGCGCGGCGATCGCTTCCTCCTGTTTGCGTCCGAGAATTGAACCGCGGGCTGCCATCAGATGCCAAATGCTGCCAACCGCACGCAGTAATCGTAGCCATCGCCATTTCGTCGCCCTCTGCGATTTCCGGCAGAATCCACTTGCTTTTCGGGCTCACAGGAGTGATCGATGTCGTGACGGTAATCACCGCCAAAGGAGAAAACATCATGACCTCGATGACTGCAGAAGAAGCGGCCACCGCGCTGGCGCCGGCCGCAATCGAGAAGGCCAAACCCACCAAGAAGGCCCGTGTCGCGCCACAGGGCGCCCACGTTGCGAAGAAGAAGGGAAAGGCGGCCAAGAAGGCCATCCCGGCCAAGAAAGCGCCCGGAGGCGCCAAGAAACCTAAGGCCGCCCGCGAGGGCAGCAAAACCAACCAGGTCCTGGACCTGCTCAAGCGGCCAGGCGGGGTGACCAGCAAGGAGCTGATGAAAGCGACCGGCTGGCAGCCACATTCCGTTCGCGGATTCCTGTCTGGCACCATCGGCAAGAAGATGGGCCTGACGGTGACGTCGATGAAGGGCGAAGACGGGGAGCGCATCTACTCGATCACCTGAGCGCCATCCAATCCGTTTGCAGGCGCCGCCGGGGTTTCGCCTCGGCGGCTTTTCTTTGTCTGGCCGATCAAATGCCGCTCGGTTCACGCCCGTGCTCCCGCCTGACGTTCTTGGGCGACCTCGGCGAACGTCCGACCGTCGCTCTCCAGTGTGGCTTCCTTCCCGGTCAACTGCTGCCAGCGCTGGATGACGACGTCGACGTACTTCGGATCGAGCTCCAGTCCGAAACACACGCGCTCAGTCAGTTCCGCTGCCGCGAGGGTGGTGCCGCTACCTAGGAATGGGTCGTAAACCAGTTCGCCCCGTCGGAGGTGGTTGAGGATCGGGCGCCGCATCAGTTCCACGGGCTTTTGCGTCGGGTGATCGTACTTGTTCTCGTCAGAGCCGCCCATGATGAACTTGGGCGATGGCGAATCCCAAATTGTGGAGTTCTCGCCGGCCTTGCCGTACCAGGGAGCATTCTTCTTTCGTACAAACCAACAGGGCTCATGCTGGAACCAGTACAGCGTGCGGGTCAGCACTGTCCGTCCTTTGTTCCAGATGATCTGTTGGTGGTGGAGGAACCCGATGCGCAAGAGCCCATCCAGAACCTCCCGCGTGAACTTGGATGCGTGCCACACGTAGGCCACCTCGAGGCTGGGCACCAGCTCAAAGGCTTCCGACCAGTCCGCGCGAGTGTCGCCGGAAATCGTAGTCTCGGTATGCCCCTTCGTGCGCTTCTTCAAATAGCTCGGCTCTGCTGGTCCGTGACCGTTCAGGCCGGCCCGATCGCGCCACTCCGAATCCAATTCAATTCCGTAGGGAGGATCAGTCACCATCAGCCGCGGCTTGCGCTTGCCGAGCAGCCGGGTCACGGCCTCTGCACTCGTCGCATCTCCGCAGAGCACGCGGTGGGATCCCAGCAGCCAAAGATCGCCCGGGCGCGACACGGCCGCTTCCGGTAGCGGCGGAGTTGCGTTCGCTTTTTCCTCGTCATCAAGCGCGAGCAGGCCATCGATCTCGCCGGGGTCGAAGCCGGTGAGACTCAGATCGAAGTCCGCTTCCTGGATCTCCTGCAGTTCCAAAGCGAGCAGCTCTTCATCCCACTCGGCCCACGTCACCGAGCGGTTGACCATTAGGCGGAAAGCTTTGACTTGTGCCGGCGTCCATTCGTCGCACAAGATGACCGGAATTTCCGTGATGCCGAGCTTTCGCGCCGCCTTCAGCCGAAGGTGGCCGTCCACGATCTCGCCGTCGCTGCGGGCCAAGACCGGAATCTTAAAGCCGAACTCCCGCATCGACCCGCACATTCGATCGACAGCAGAGTCGTTCTTCCGCGGATTGTGTGAGTACTCGACGAGCCGTTCAATAGGCCACTGTTCAATATGCGAAGGGAGGGCTTGCGTAGCCATGACGTTTGCTCGATTATACGAGGGGTCATGTTGGCTGTAAAGTATTGTGCAAGCAGATGGTTATCCGTTGCTAAAGAACGATCAGCGCAACTAGTTTAGGTGGCGCTCACGTGAAGATTCGGGTGCACCAAGTTCGCGCGAACGGTAGCGCTGCGCAGCATTGTGAAACAGCATCCCCACAAAAGTCCCCACACTCGGCTTGAAAACGGCGTTTTTGGGGAACGTGAGGGGCTGTAAGCCTTTGAAATGTTTGGCTCCTCAGGTAGGACTCGAACCTACAACCCTTCGGTTAACAGCCGAATGCTCTACCATTGAGCTACTGAGGAACAAGGCAGGCGAATTACTTCCCATTCATTACAGCATCCCGCATCCACCCTGTCAAATTTCGGCCGCTTGCTAAACTGGTAGTCTCCCATGGAATTGGAAAAAGCATACGAGCCGCAACGCTTCGAGCCCCACTGGGCCGAATGGTGGGTGGCTTCGGGCATCTTTCACGCCGACCCGCATGCGCCCGGCCCCCGATTTTCGCTCGCCGTTCCGCCGCCCAACGTCACCGGATCGCTGCACATCGGCCACATGCTCGACCACACCGTGATCGACACCGCCACCCGCTGGCATCGCATGCGCGGCGACAACACGCTGTTCCTTCCGGGCACCGACCACGCCGGCATCGCCACCCAAATGCTGGTGGAACGCAGCCTCGCCGCCGAAGGGCATCACGCGGCGCGAGATCGGCCGCGAAGAATTCGTGCGCCGCGTTTGGGAGTGGAAAGAGAAATACGGCAACCGCATTACTTCGCAGATGAAGCGCATCGGCGATAGCTGCGATTGGAGCCGCGAGCGCTTCACGCTGAATCCCGACCTTTCGCGCGCCGTGCTCGAAGCCTTCGTGCGCCTCTACGAACGCGGCCTCATCTATCGCGGCACGTACATGGTGAACTGGTGCCCGCGCTGCTCCACCGCGCTTTCCGATCTCGAAGTGAAGCATGAGGACACGCAGGGCAGCCTGTGGCACATCCGCTATCCGGTGAACGGGAGCTCGCGCTATTTGATCGTGGCCACCACGCGTCCGGAAACAATGCTCGGCGATACGGCCGTGGCCGTGAATCCGGCCGATCCGCGCTACCAGGATCTCGCGGGACAAACCGTCACGCTGCCGCTGATGAACCGGCCGATCCCGATCATCTTCGATGAAATCGCCGACCCCAAGTTCGGCACCGGCGTGGTGAAAATCACTCCCGCGCACGATCCGAACGATCTGGAAGCGGGCAAGCGCCACGACCTCGCACAGCTCAAGGTGATCGGCGAAGACGCGCGCATGACGGCCGACGCTGGGCCCTACGCCGGGCTCGATCGCTTCGAAGCGCGCAAGCGAATCGTGGCCGATTTGGAAAAGCAAGGCCTGCTCGAAAAGGTGGAACCCTACGCGCTCGCGCTCAGCAAGTGCGATCGCTGCGGCACGATCGTCGAACCGCTGATCTCCACGCAGTGGTTCGTGAAAACCAAGCCGCTGGCCGACAAAGCCATGGCCGCGGTGAACGAAGGCCGCATCCAGTTCGTGCCCGACAATTGGAACAGGACGTTCTTCAATTGGATGGAGAACATCCGCGATTGGTGCATCTCGCGCCAGCTCTGGTGGGGCCATCGCATTCCCGCCTGGCATTGCGGAAATTGCAACAAGATCACGGTGGCGCGCGAAATCCCCAAGGCCTGTTCGCATTGCGGCTCGGCGGCGATCGAGCAGGATCCCGATGTGCTCGACACCTGGTTCAGCTCCAGCCTGTGGCCGTTCTCCACGCTCGGCTGGCCCGCCGACACCGACGATCTGCGCGCGTATTATCCGACCACGCTGATGATCACCGGCTTCGACATCCTGTTCTTCTGGGTGGCGCGCATGATGATGATGGGCATCGAGCTCACCGGCGACGTGCCGTTCCGCCAGGTGCACATGCACGGCCTGGTGCGCGATCCCGAGCGCAAGAAGATGTCGAAGACCAAGGGCAACGTGGTGGACCCGCTCGACATCAACGAGAAATACGGCACCGATGCCTGCCGCTTGTGGCTGCTGATGGCCGCCGCGCCCGGCACCGACATCACCTACAACGAAGACAAGCTCACCTCGGCGCGCCAGTTCTGCAACAAGCTGTGGAACGCGGCGCGGTTGTTGCAGATGAACATGGAGAGCTCGGGCGTTGAGCCTTCTTTGCCCGAGCCCGGCCAGCTCGAAACTTTGGAAGACCGCTGGATTTTCAGCCGGCTCAGCCGCACCGCCGAATCGGTGAATCGCGCATCTGGAGCAGCATCGCTATCACGAAGTGGCCGAGGAGTTGTGGCAATTCTTCTGGCACGATTTCTGCGATTGGTATCTCGAAATCAAGAAGCTTCGTTTGTCGCCGGGATCGGGCCTGACCAACGACTGGCGTAATCTGCTCGCCGTCTTCAGCGCGTATCTGCGCTTGCAGCATCCCATCCTGCCGTTCATCACCGAAGAACTGTGGCATCGATTTGGCCAGAACACATCCATCGCGCTGGCGCGATATCCGCAGGCCGGCGCGATCGATGAGGCCGCCGAGCGCGAGATGGGTCTGCTGCAAGACATGGTCACCGCGGCTCGAAAGCTGAAGGCCGACAATGGACTCGACGAGAAAATGGAGCTTGCCGGCGTGCTGTACTGCCGCAATGGGGCGTCGAAAGTGGAGTTGCCTGTACTCGAGCGGCTCGGCAAAGTGAAGCTCGAAGTGCGCTCTGGCGCGGCGCCCGTGCTGACCGGAGCGGTGCGCTCGACAACCTATTTCGATCTTTCGCTCCAGCTTCCCGAAGTGGATCGCGATGCCCTGCGCCAGCGCCTGACCAAGGAAAACGAGAAGCTGCAAAAGACCGTGGACAATACCGACCGGCAGCTGGCGAGCGAGAAAGTTCCTGAGCGGACGCTCCGCCGCACATCGTCGAAGAGTTGCGGTCCAAGCGCGCCGGGTACATCGACCAGATCAAGAAAAATCGCGACACGCTCGATGGCCTTTGATCCCGATCGCCGCATCGAGTGGCATACGACGCATCGATTCGACCATGACCGAAGCGCAGCCGTCTGGCTGCCGAGGGCGCGCCCTCCGGCACGGTCGTCGGCGCCGACGAACAAACCGCGGGTCAAGGCCGCCACGGTCGAACCTGGCACTCCGAACCAGGATCCGGCCTCTATGTTTCGGTCATCTTGCGGTATCAATTCACGCCCGACACCCTGCCCGTGGTCACGCTCGCGCTCGGCTTGGCGGTACCGGATGCGATCCTCAAAGCCACCGGCCTCGCGTGCGACTTGCGCTGGCCGAACGACGTCCTCATTCAATCCAAGAAATGCGCCGGCATCCTGACGCAGCTCGAAGGCTCAGCTATCATTGCAGGCATCGGTATCAACGTGAATCATTCCCGGTTCCCTGAAGAACTGAGCGGCATCGCAACCTCGTTGCGCATCGCCACTGGCCGCGACGCAATCGCGCGAGCACTATTGCTGCTGGAGTTGCTCCCGGCCATCGATCGACTACTGCGCGCTGCTCGAAAGCGAAGGCCGCGGGCCGATCCTCGAAATGTTTTCCCGCGCATCGAGCTACGTATCCGGACGCCGCGTGTGCGTGGATCAAGACGGCTTCGATGCTGCGCGGCACCACCGCCGGCCTCGCCGAATCCGGCTTCTTGCTGCTTCGCGGTGACGACGGCCGCGATCATCAGATCGTCGCCGGGGGTGTGCGCCCATGCTCCTAGCTCTCGATGCCGGCAACAGCAACATCACCATCGGCGCCTTCGAAGAGACGAAGCTGATCGGGCGCTGGCGTCTGCGCACCATTCATGAGCAGACCGCCGACGAATGGGGCGTGCTGATGCGCAACCTCTTCGCGCTGGCGTCGCTCGATCTGGCGCGCGTGGATGGCATCATCATCGCCAGTGTCGTGCCCACGCTCGACGCCCCTCTGCTCGCCATGTCGCAGCGCTATTTTCAAACCACGCCACTCTTCGTGACGCCCGAGACCGACATCGGCTTAAGGTGCTGTACGACAACCCGCGCGAAGTTGGCGCCGATCGCGTGGTCAATGGCGTCGCGGCGTTTCATCGCTACGGCGGCCCGTCGGTGGTGGTCGATCTCGGAACAACCATCAACTTCGATGTTGTTTCCGCCAATGCCGAATATTTGGGCGGCATGATCTGCCCGGGCATCGGCATGTCGATCACGGGCTTGTTTGCCAAGACCGCGCGGCTGCCCATGGTGGATCTTCGCGAACCCGCCAGCCTCATCGGCAAGAACACGGTGAACAGCATTCAATCCGGCCTCTACTATGGATTCGCCGGATTGATCGACGGAATCGTCGGACGCGTGGTGGCTGAGCTCGGGCCCAAGACAAAAGTCGATCGCCACCGGAGGCCAAGCCCAACTGATCGCGGGCGCGGCGCGCTCGGTGCAGGAGATCAACGAAGACCTGACGCTCGAAGGCCTGGAAATCATATGGCGCCGCAATCGGAAGAAGTGACACCGGACGAAACAGGCTGGCCATCGAATTACTTCAACTATTTCACCGAAGTTGAAGAGCGCTTCCAAAAAGCCCGCGGCACCGGGCTTGTTTCTCATGTCGCCGCTCGATTGGGCGCTGGTGGAAGCGTGGAAGAACGCGGGGGTGCCGCTCGAAGCCGTGCTGCGCGGCATTGATGCTGCTTTTGAGAAATGGCGCGCGAAAAAGAAGCGCGGCCAAAACGTGAACTCGGTGGCGTATTGCACGCAAGCCGTCATGATGGAAGCGCAGGCCATGGCCGGAGTGGCGCCAGCCCCCGGCGCTCGCAAGGAATCCGCCGCGCCGTTCACTCAAGAAGCGCTCGATGCCTATCTGACTGCCCACGCGGAGCAGATCCGGCGACTGGCTGGTCTGGAAGAAATCGCGATCGCGGTCGAGCATCTCGCATCGGACGCCGCCGCGCTTTATCACGATCTCGAAGATCTGGAGCGCCGCTTAACCGCGCTCGAAGACAAGATGATCGCCCTGGTCCGCTCGCGCCAAACCGATGACCAACTCCTCGAAGCGCGCCGCCGGCTTGATCTCGAGCTCCGCCCCTATCGCGGAAAAATGACTGCACCGCAAATCGCGATGCTCGAAAAACAATATCTCGAGCGGCTGCTGCTTGAATCCGCGGGCTTACCGCGGCTCAGCCTGTTCTATCTCCGATAGACCCCGGCGGTTATTATAGTCTTGTACCTCATGTCGCCTCCCCCACCGCAATCCAAGCGTGCGTCCCACGTGTTCACGATTGTGACGTTCGTGCTGTCGGTGGCCTGTATCGCGTGGGCGGTGCACGGCGTCAGTTGGAGCGGAGTTGTGGGAAGAGATCGGCGAACTCGATTGGCGTTGGGTCACGGTGGCCGCCGTCACGGATCTACTTGTCTACGTGGTGCAAGCCTGGCGCTGGAGTCTTCTGCTTCTTCCGGTCGGAAAAGTCACGCAATGGGGATCGATTGGCGCGATCTACGTCGGCCTGTTTGCCAACGAAGTCCTGCCGCTGCGCGCCGGAGAATTGATCCGTTGCTTCCTGATGGCGCGTTGGAGCAAGATTCCCATCTCGGTTACGCTCGCCTCCGCGTTGATCGAACGCATCTTTGACGGCTTGCTGCTGATCGGCGGCCTGTACCTATCGCTGCGTTATATCCACCGCTTTCCTTTAACACACGGGCAAACGCGCGCGATCGATATCCTGACTACGGGCAGCGTTTTTCTGGCGATTCTGATTGTTCTCTGCGCCGCGCTGCTGGCGGTCGCCATGTACTGGCGAGAGCAGACTCTGGACGCGCTGCTGGGCGTGCGCATGTTCTCCTGGGCGCACGTGTTCATCGAAGACCTGCATCGCATCGGCCACTCGCGCTACCTGTACGCATCCGCCGGGATGAGCATTCCTTTTCTGTTGGTCCAGATCATCCCGATCTACGCCATCATGCAGGCCTATGGTTTCGACAACGTTTCATGGTCGCAGGCCGCCGCTCTGACGGTGCTCCTGCGGCTCGGTTCGGTGGTGCCGCAAGCGCCCGGCAATGTCGGTCTGTTTCAAGTTCTGTCGACGCTCGGACTCACGCTGTTCGGCGTGCCAGGCGCGATGGCGCGCCGCTTTACCCTGATTCTATGGGCCGTGATCACCATACCCCTGCTTGCCGCCGGATTGATTGCTCTCATCGCTTCCGGCGCTAAGATGGGCGACCTGCACCGTGACGCGCAGGCCGAGATGCGTGCCCGGCAGGATGAACTCGCGAAGAGCTAGCCGTCATTCATCGATGAAAGGCTTGGCAATAGCCCGCGACTTTTTCTTTTCCTGGGCACGCCCATTCTTGACCGTCCAATTTCCAGACCTCGCCGACAGAGTCGCAGCCGGCCGGTTATCGGGTTCCGACGTTCTCGGCGGCGATGATGAGATTTCGCGCGATCACGACTGGGGGCCTCAGTTCGACCTATTTCTTCCTGCGGCCGACTACGCGGCGTTCGGCGAGAAGGTATCGCAAGTGATGAACGCCGCCACGCCCAATCCGTGGAAGGGATATCGACTGGCAGGGGCCGGAGACCAGAGCGTAAAAGTCCACAGCGTCCCCGAATGGTTTCGTAAACATCTCAAAGTTGTGCGATTTCCCTTGGCTGCCGAAGACTGGCCGCCGGCCGGCCTGGAGTCCATACTGTATTTTCTTCGTCACGGTGAGATCTGGATGGATGGCACCGGTGAGCTGGGCAGGTGGCGGTCGGCTCTTCACGAGTATCCGGACGAAATCCTCCGCAGTCGGCTGGCGGAGGAATGCTTTCGTGTTTGGCACCACGGCGAATACAACTTTGTTCAGCGCATGGCTCGCCGGCGCGATTCCATCGCGATCGCGATCTGTCTCGGCGAATTCGTGAGCGGCGTAATGCGCATCGTGCTGCTGATGAGTCGCGACTTCACGCCCTATTGGAAGTGGCTCGCGTTCGAGTTTCGTAAGCGGCCCGAGGCGCAACCATACGTGAAGATGTTGGAAGAGCTCGTTTCCGTTCAGGTCATCGAGCGTCAGGTCGACATCGTTCAGAGCGTCTGCGCGTTGGTTCACCGGCAGCTCGTCGACGGCGGATGGGTGACCGGAAAAGCCGGGAATCCTTATGTGCTGCCGCTACTGAACGATAAGCTCGAGCTCGAAAACCCGGATTAGGGCATCGTTCACTAATGCGTCATGGCGTAAATCACGTAGTTCACGCCGACGCGAATCGCCAACCCCGAAAATTTCTCCGGATACGACGGGTCGTCGGCGAATTCCCATGCATCGCCGACATCCGAGTTATACGAGATCGCCACCATCACGCGGCCCTTGTCGTCGTAAATCCCTCGCCAGTGCGCACCCACCCCGCCTTCGCCGCAGTTCTTGCAACCTTGATAGAGATGTGCGGCGCCCGGAATCTGGAAGCGATCCGTGAGATCGAACACGGTGTGAAAGATCGGATCGTTCTCAGGAATATCGACAATCGGCCGGTCGGGAAACACGAAGCGGATGCGTTTCAAGAACATGTCCCATTCGTAGTCGCCATGAAAATCGTCCGCCATGAAGAAGCCGCCGCGCAGCAGATACTCCCGCATCACCTTGGCTTCCTCTGGTGTAAAGCCCCATTCGCCTACCTGCACGGCGTAGAGCCACGGCCAATTGTAGGCATCGTCGCCGTCTTCAAGCAAAATCGGTTGCTCCACGGAGCGGGTGTGAATGCGGGTGAGCCGCCGTACGGCCTGCGAGAAGTGACGATCGGCGCGAGGATAATCCTGCGTCCACAGCGATAAGCCTTGCCGGAAATCGCCATCAAAGCGGCCGGCGTAGCCGTCGTTGGGGCCGGGCGGAAACATCAGGCGCGCGAACGTCCACTCGCCCTTCTCCTGCCAGTCGGGCGTCAATTCAAAATTGAAATATTCAACGCCCGGAAACTGCCGGAACGGCTTTTGGAAAGCATAGAGCGCACCGATGAAAACGAAGCCGCATCCCAACCAGCACGATGCTTTTCGCACATTCATCCGTTGCCCTAACCAGAGAATACCATTCACGCGAGCCCTCGAAAGCGCATCGACGCTCGGCTGCTATACTGCCTGCGTGAGCCACTCCGCGACCGCGACCCAGAGCTCCGATCACGGCGCGGCGCTCACCGCCGGTTTTCTGGGCTGGACACTGGACGCGTTCGATTTTTTCCTGGTTTCGCTTTGCCTGACAGCGATCGGCAAAGAGTTTCATAAATCCGATATCCAGATCGCGCTTTCCATCACTCTGACGCTCGCGTTCCGACCGGTAGGCGCGTTCATATTCGGCCTGCTCGCCGACCGCTATGGCCGGCGGCTTCCTCTGATGATCGACTTGGTCTTCTACTCGGTGATAGAAGTGCTCACTGGCCTCGCGCCGAACTACACGACGTTCCTGGTCCTGCGCGCGCTGTTCGGCATCGGCATGGGCGGCGAATGGGGCGTGGGCGCGTCGCTCGCGATGGAGAAAGTTCCGCCGCGATTGCGCGGCCTTCTTTCTGGACTGCTTCAGGAGGGCTATGCCGCCGGCAACCTGCTCGCCGCGATCGCATACTTCTTTCTGTTCCAGCGCTGGGGCTGGCGTCCGCTGTTTTTCCTGGGCGGAATTCCGGCGCTACTCGCTTTGTTCGTGCGTTTCCGCGTGAAGGAATCCGAAGTCTGGCACAAGACCCGCGAACAAAGCTGGAGCGGATTGGGCCGCGCTATCGCATCGCACTGGAAGGTTTTCTTATACATGACGCTGCTCATGACTATGATGAACTTCGCCTCGCATGGCACGCAGGATATGTACCCAACGTTTCTCCAGCGCCAGTGGCATTTCACGCCCGGCCAACGTTCCGTGATGACGGGCATCTCGATGATCGGCGCCATTCTCGGCGGCCTCACGCTTGGACTAGTGTCGGATCGCATCGGCCGCCGGCGAGCGATGATCTGGTCTCTGTTGGGCGGAATCCTGATCGTTCCGCTGTGGGCCTATGCACCGTCCATGGCATTGCTTGTGCTGGGCGCATTTCTGATCCAGTTCATGGTGCAGGGCGCATGGGGCGTGATCCCGGCGCATTTGTCGGAGCTTTCACCCGACTCGGTGCGCGGATTCATGCCCGGCTTCGCGTATCAGTGCGGCGTGCTGGTGGCAAGTTCGGTGGTCTATATTGAGCCGGTGCTGGCCGAGCATATCGGCTACGCCCAGGCGATGTCGCTGACGGCTGTCACTGTATTCGCGCTCGCTGCGATCGTGACCGCCGTGGGCAAAGAGCGCAAGGGTACGGTGTTTGGATTAGGCGCGTGAAGTTAGACGAAAGCAGGACGCTCGGCGCCGGACTTGCGGCGGTAGGGTCCGGGCGTTCCATTGGGAAGCGTCGTGGTTTCATCGGTGCGGGCTTGCGCCAGTTGCTGCGCGGTGAGTTCGCGAGCGCCGGTTAGATCGGCTCCGCGCAGATCCGTGGCAAACAGGGACGCGCTGCCCAATCGTGCGCCGGTCAGTTCCGCGCGCGACAGAATCACGCTGCCAAGTTGAGCCTGCCGGAGATCCGCATCCCGCAACAGCGCCCGATCGAATTGCGAGCCCGTGAGATCGGATTGTACGAATCGCGCACCGGTGAGATCGGCCTGCGAGAAGTCGCACCCTTTCAGGACACAACTGTTGAAAACCGCCTGTGCCGCGGTGATGCCTAGGAAGCGGCTGTCTTGGATTCGCGCCCGCGTCAACTGCGCCGCCCGGAACTCGCTCTCGGTAAAATCGCAATTCGAAATTTTCGCGTGGTGAAAGAACGCGCCATTTAACGTCGCGGATTGAAAGTGGCTCTGTTCGATGAGGGCGCCCTGGAAGCGTCCCTTGTCCAGATTGGCTTTTCGAAAGTTGGTCGTGCGGATCTTCGCGTCCGAGAAGCTGCTGTCGGCGAGCCACGTGGCAGCGAACTCGCAATTGGAGATTTGAGCCTCGGTAAAATCCGCCAGGGACAGAATGGTACGGCCGAAGTCCGACATCTCCAGAATCGCCCTGCTGAGTTTGATGGAGGGAAGCTCGGCTTCGAGGCATGTGACACCACGTAGGATCGCCTGTTGCAGATCCACGTCCTTTAGGTTCAGCTCATTCAGCGTCGTGCCTTCCAGGATGCACCGGCTTCCCGTGGATGCGTTCTGCATCCATTGCCCGTGCCGGCGAATGATTTCGCCCAAGGGACTATTGCCGTCTTCGGTAGTTGCCGTCACGTTTCACCCATGATTCTTATCGGTGAAACTGGCAAGGGTATTAGAAGGCTGGACTTGCCAAGCCGCCACCGTCCCTCTATGGCTCGTAGGGAAACTTCCGGATGCTTTGGACGCACTCGGCCAGCGCTTGCAACAGCGAAGATCCCCACCCAGTGGGCGTGTAGGG
This sequence comes from Bryobacterales bacterium, assembly GCA_963772905.1. Lineage (GTDB taxonomy): Bacteria > Acidobacteriota > Terriglobia > Bryobacterales > Bryobacteraceae > Palsa-89. Next base: position 533,826 of record CAVYZD010000006.1, read on the forward strand.
CGCCGTCTTTTGATTGGTCTGCTTGTCGGCCTGGGCCAGAAATCGCATGGCCGGGTCGGGTGGATTCACGTATTCCCGGACCGTGATCAAGAACTCGACGTCGCCTCCGGCTTGCTGTTTCATTATGCCGTACTGCTCGATTTTGCACAGCCGCTCGGTAGGTTTTTCCTCGGCATACCGCCATTCAGACACGCAACGATCCTCCTCGGACTTACTGATTGCAGTCCCTTAGTGTATCGCAGCGCCGTGGAGCGGATCAGGAATTGTTTTCGGTTTCAGCGGAGTGACTGGAGGTGAGAAAGATATCGAGGAAAATGCTGACCACGTAGCCCAGGAATGCTCCGCAGGCGCCGCAAGCGATCAGCGATTGCACCGTGCCCAGCCCAACCCAGTCGCCGAGCGGGAGTGCGATCGCAAGCCCCGCCGCCGCAAAAACCGCAGCTACCAAAAGACGTTTTCTCATTGGCTCACCACCTTTTCAATCACCAAAGCCAGTATGCAGCCTATAGGGGATGGATGCCACGGGGAGTCACTCTATCGCCGGGGAGGCTCTCGCCTCAGCTAGCGCAGTGTTGTTGCCTTAGTACGGCTAAGGGAAATAGTTCTAGGTCGAGCGCGATGAACCCGGCCCATTAGTCGAAGTCGAATGGCCTCTTCGGTTTCGGCGCATCAGGATTTTCCTTAGCCTGCTTGAGAAGCTCGTCGAACTTCCGCTCCAGCACCTTGCCGTGGCTCTTGTGCTCGTCAAACGACTTCTGGAATGTCTCGCCCCGGCGCGCCTCTTCGCCCCGCATCTTCTGGACCGCGGCGGTGATATCCTCAATCGCCCGCGGCTTCTGGTGTTCCTCATAGCTGATCACGGCGCTCAGTTCGGGATCGATTTGCAGCTTCGCTTCGCAACACGGGCAGCGGACTTCCACGAGCTGACGTTTGCCTTTGGCCATACCGCCGATTCTAGCGTATCGTTAACCTGATTAGCGCCCGATCAGTGCTGCTGGTTCGGGTAGGGGATTTCGTGTGGCCCGTCGTCTAGCCCTTCGATGCGGATCACGCCTGGTCTAGCCGGCGCTGGGGCAGGGAGGGGTGGCGCCGCTGCTGCGGCCGCAGCAGCTTTACGCCCAGCCTCGAACGCCTGCGCGTATTGTTCCAATTCCTGCGGGGTGAGGCGCAGACTGATCTTGGCTGCTGGACCTTCGGCGATGAACTTCACCTTCTTGGCGATATCCCGCATCGACGGATCCCCGCTCTTTTCCTTTAGGGCCGCGCCGATCACCCGCGTCATTTCCTTGACAACCTGCTTGGCCGACTCATCCGATCCAAAATGCACGGTAATGTCCGCCGTCAGGCCCGAGCGCAGATTCATCCCGGCCTCGAATCCTTGCGCATCGGCCGCCCAATCGCTCCCGGGGAACATTCCAGCCAACTGGTTGCCCGCGAACAAATCGGGATCGCTGACCACTATCCAAAACTCATACGCCGCGTCCATTTCGGCCGCTCGCGCCATGAGTGGGTTGGACTGGGGCGCAGGCGGACCGAACTGGTTCCGGTCCAGCGTGGCGAAGATGGACCGCGCTTGTCCAACGAGAATGGTTTCGGCATCGAACAGAACCGCAGCCATGTTCTTCGTGCTCTTGCCCTGCGGCCGGTACACCTGGAACGAGTTGTAGGATTGCGGCTTGGCGCCGAGGCGGGTGAAGACCTGGCGCACCTTGGCCGCGTCAAAATGTCCATGCACGGCGATGAGCACCGGGGCTTTGGCCGATTCGGCTTCGGCATCGCCGATGAACAGGTTGCCGGGTGACGAGATCACGATCCGGTCCACATCGTCCAGCAGTTCGATGGCCGGCATGGCCTGGGCGAAGTTCTCGTTGAGCGACTTCTCCCGCACCGACGCGATCGCCGGCGTTTGACGGATGCGCTGCCAGTTGATGCTCATGAGAGCCTTGGCGCCGGGGTCGACGAATCGCCACAGAACCGGGTCGGACTGGCATTCGGCGGCGGCCGGAGCGAGCAAGGCGACCGACGCGATCAGAGCGAGAGACAGGCGAAATCTTCCGAGGGCCACGATCCTTGTATCGGCTGAATCGGCGGCAGCCATGAGGCAGCCATTGGGACAGTATGACGCGGGCGATCGTGCACGGCGCCGCGCGGCGGGAATGTTATATTGGGAGTGCCTTCCTCGCTGTACTCCGGGCCCGTAGCTCAGTTGGTTAGAGCGCTACCTTGACACGGTAGAGGTCACAGATTCGAGTTCTGTCGGGCCCACCACTCCACAAAAGAAAACACGCGAGTTCTCTGCAAGAGAGTCCTCTGCGAATGGGACCGCAGTGGGACCGAGAAAGGGCGAAACTGCGCGGCTTCAGGGACCGAGTGGGACCGCGCCAAGCTGGCGCGACTTCGAATGCTTTCGACTGATCCAGCGTTACTACCGTTACTACAAGCACCGCCGTGGCTGTTTCCTAAAGCAGGAAACCATCGCTGAAGAGCTGGGCATCGGACTGAGCACAGTGGAGCGTCGGATCAGGGTACTCAAGAAAATGAACGCGATCAAAGTTATCCACCGTGGGCCAACGTCCTCCGTTTATTCGGTGCTCTGGAAGAACTGTGACACGTGGCAATGCTTCCTGAAACTTGCGGTCGAAAATGAGGGAGCTTCAGAGAAATCGACCGATCAGACAGTTGCAGCCGAAAATGAGGGAGCTTCTGAGGGAGCATTTGAGGGAGCTTTGAGCGTGGTATCTGTTACTGAACTTCCTTCGGAAGATGGAACAGCTTCGCTGGTTGAACCTGGGCTTGTGAAATCACCAGCTATCCAGCATTATTCACCACTGGTCAATGATGCTGACTGCCGGGAGAAACCTTCCCCTGAGAAGCAAAAGCCCAACCCAAAGCCGGGGAGTGGTGGAAACCCCGGCCAGGCGTTCGATTCCGAGGTAGCGGAGGTTCGCGAAGCGCTGAAATCCCGGCCGCTCGTGCGGTTGACGCCGGCTTTTGATTCTGAGATTCGCAGGATGCTGGCCAGCGGTGAAACCGTGGAGACGATCAAGCGCGCGATCCTGCGGGGCTGCTGGCTCAAGCTCGCGAGTCGCGATCGCGGCGACACCTCTCTGATCTTCAGCATGCGCTATTTCTTCTGTGTGATCGCCGACGTGAAGCCGATGGCCGACCCTGCCTACTGGCGAAACGTCGAGCAACGGCTGGCTCGCGAAGAGCAAAAGCGGCTCAGCCCGCAACCTTCCTTGCCCGAGGGGGAACACGTGTCTCCTGAGGCCGCGCCTCATTGGATCGAGGCGAGAGGCGCCGCCTAAAATGGGGGTGGCAAAGAGCCTGCCCACCGTCGCGGCCATACAGCACGGGAGGAGCAAGCAGAGGTGCCTAAGCCCAACCGACCTCACTCAACAAAACTCTACACCCCAACGCGCGCGCGTGTGGAAGGCCGAATCTTACGCAATCTTACACGGCAACGTGCGCGGGCGCGAACCGATTTCGCAGATAACCGTGCACGGGACTGCGAGCCGATTTCCGACACAATCCGACACCCCAACGCGCGCGCATGTGATGGACCAAGACCCCTGGGCAGAACTGACCCAGGGGACCCAAAGGCGGTGAGGGATGGCGCGGCCACGCAGGCACGTTGACGTGGTGGAGGTGCTGAGGCTTCGGCTCGAAGGATTGAGCTGGCCCATTATCGCCCGTAGGACGGGTCTCGGACTCGGGACCGTCTATCGAGCTTACCGGACCGCAATCGACGCCCTGAAGCCTTTCCAAAACCCCAAGGATGATCGACTAAAGCCGACATGAGGCCGACAACTCTGAAAGCGTGCTAACGGGGGGAAGGCCTCGCCCTTGTTAAACACGGCAAAACAGCACAAAACAGGACACTCCCACGCGCGCGAGTCCCACAGTGGGTGAGTTTTTTCCACTGTTCGGCGCCCCGGCGGTTGCAGGGGGGCGGAAGCTGAACGAACCCCGAAACGCGACAAAACGCTACACCCCTACGCGCGCGCGACCACTGGTTCCAACAGCCCACGTGTCTTACCGCAGCGCCTCATTAGGCACCCAGCAGACTAGTTCCCCGAAGTCCGGGCGGACGGCAACCTGAGAGCTGAATAGACTGCTGTGCACGATCTTCACAACCGTGCCGGGCGCAATGGCCGGCGCGCTGTACCAGCCTTGACTACCTTCGCACTGCGCGCCACGCGACAAAGTCACGATGTTGCTCGGCGCAGGGCGGCTAGGAATCCGAGCCAGGGCGATTCCAATCAGGGGTGCAACGACCAGAAGAAGAATGAGAATCGTGAGCACTGGGTGTTCTTCAACGAACAACGGTCGCTTTGCGTCAAGAAGGTTGATTTTCATCTGACTTCCTCCTAAGAATCGATATCGTCTGAAGTGCCGCGCGGAAAGCCTTGGGGTCGAGCGTACGCAAATCCTTCGTTTTTCGCACACTACGCGGCGGCGGTTCCGGGCTTTGTTTTCCCGTCAGAAATGGGCTTCTTCCGGGGGAGGATTTCCGTACACTTGAACGAATCAACCACGGTCGAAACTGGAACACCCAGTTGCGCGGCGATCGCGCGCCAACTCAAACCCTCTTCGCGGAGACGGACAACTTCGTCGCGTCGGAAGATCCGCATCGGGCGCCCGAGTGTCTTGCCGTTGGCCTTCGCCGCGCGTACACCGGACAGGGTGCGCTCTCGGATAATTTCCCGCTCGAACTCCGCTACTCCTGCGAGAATCGTGAGCATTAGCCTGCTCGATGGATTAGAAGCATCCGTGTCGATACCTTGGCTCACTGCGATGAACCGCACTCCGTAGCTCGTCAGAGCGGCGAGCTGTTGGCTGAGGTGAAGGACGGAGCGGCCGAATCGATCGATCTTGTAAACCAAAACGCAATCGAACTCGCGACGCGCGGCGGCACTCATCAGCTTATCGAGCGCCGGCCGGCTCGCCTTTGCGCCAGAGAAACCGGAGTCGATGAACTCGGCGGGGGCTTCCCACCCGCGGCGGGCGACATACTCCCGAAGCTCTCGGATCTGCATTTCGCAGTTCTGATCGGTGGTGCTGACTCTCGCATAGATTGCTGTTTTCATCTTTGAACCTGGCTTATCGTACAGGTTTTCCGTACACGCTGGAATAGTACGGAGGTCCCGATTTTAAAGGGATTTTCACCTAGTATCGGATCCGCTCGGCAGAGTTGCGACGCAGTCTGCCGATAGGAGACACGTGATCCAATGAACTGCCCTAGTTGCAAAGGCGAGCAATCGGCCCAGAATAATTTCTGCTCGGTCTGCGGCTCTCCCTTGCGGAGCAAATCACCGGGACACACGCTAAAGTGGTGGCTCGGCCGCGGAGTCCTGGCAGTGCTCGTGCTGACTTTTATTCGCGCCTTGTTGCTTTCACCCGGAAGCTCGGAGCGCACCTGCGTTCAAGGCGTACCCCGCGGCGGCTGTGGACCAGCCCCGCGGCCTTGCCAACATTGGCGACGTGGTGATGGTCAAACGAGGCCCGTGGGTCTGCGCGTCTTCCAAGGACGCCCTTGACGAGGTGACGAAATGGGCGGCGCGCGGAGACACCCAGGAAATGCTGCTTGCTCTGCGTCGTACGCGTTCGTTTATGCTCATGCCGGACGGGTGGCAAGTCAAAATCCTCGATCAGAGCTGGTTCACCCGCAAGGTGCGTGTGCTGGGTTGGCTAGACCCAGACGACGGACGCATTCATGCCTATCCCGAGGAGCACCGCATCGGCCGGGAATGCTGGGTGCCCATGGAGGCGGTTCAATGAGCCAGAGCGGTGGTGCGTTGAAACGACTCCTGGCGATATTGCTCCCGCTCGCGCAATCCTTCTCAGCCGATCCTTCGGATCAGCGGTTGAGCCTGCCCAATTGGCTCGTGAACTTTCCGAATGCGAACAACGTCTCGATGACAGCATCCCCTCTGACCGTTGACGTCTCCTACAATGCGCCCGCGGAACTCGACCCAATCGTCGCGCACTATCAGGTGCAGATGCGGACCGCCGGCGTGAAGTTCACAGTAACCTTCGATGGCATCGGAAACACGATTTCGGCGTCGTCTTCTGACAAATCCTGCACGATCCGTATCAGTGAAGGCGAGACGGGCTCCCGAGTACGAGTTAGCTGCGCGCCTAAGTCAGAGGCCGCGGTCTCGCAACGCACCTTTGCCGCGGCGGAGGTCTTCCAGCCTCCGGCGATCGCGCCGCAGCCGCACCTGAAAGCGGTGCAGCCAGCGCCTGAAAACGGTTCTGCTGTTGCCGAAGTGAAGGCGGACCTTACAGCGATTCAGGCTGAAATAGCTGAGTCGGAAAAGGAGGATGCCAAGTACACCGGCGGCCTGACAAAAGCCTTGACGGGTTCTACGATCGCAATCCTGCACCAAACCGAAGCGATCCTTGAGCAGAAGCTTGTTTCGCTGAAGGCTGGTGCTCGCCCGGTGATTGTGTCCGCCGCCACGAATCGTACGTTGGCCGAAGTCGAGGAGCAGATTGCCACGAACCAATCGAAGATTCAACGACAAGAGGTTGAAGCATCTCGCTACAGCGGCGGCCTGGTCTACGCGTTGTCCCTGACGACCCTTGAAACACTGCGGCAAACGCAAGCGATGCTCGAACAGAGGCGAGTTTCTTTGAAGTACGCGTTTTGATTTTCGCTTTGTCGCGGTCCTTCCTAGCCGCCTCAGCGCGTCCGAGCCAGACGCAATTTGAGGCACCAAAGCCCCGAGGACAGGGAGACGTGATAATTTTCAAGTTAGCCGCCTAGCTCCTGCAGGGCGACAAGCGGGAACCCCTTCCCGCTGGCGGCTCTCCCCATCAGGGAGCAATGGGGAGTCGCGCAGAAGGGGAGCGATGTCCGAACCATCACTAGACGGGCCTGGGAGGGACGCTCTTAGAGCGATTCGTGAGGACCAGGAGCGTCGAAACGAAGCAAAAAAGAACCTCACATCAGCACTCACAAACTACCTCGAACAACTACCGCGCGATCCACCTGGGTTGCCAAACTCCATCTTGTCGCTTGCTGAGATTTGGGGCGCGTATGCAGTCAGCCTTTATGACTCGGCGGCTGAGCGCTATTTTGCCGGATCTCCAGACGAACCACTTGCACTGTTCGGTGATTCTGGCGAATTGCAGGGGGGCGTGACCTTCGCGGAGGTCAAAGAGGCGCTCCAAACTCTGCGAGTTCCACCCCCTCGGCATTGGCCAGTTCTCAATTTTTCTCGGGAGGACGATCCTCCTGAAATGCGGAGCACCATGAAGGAACTCGCGCACGGCGTCGCTGCCCTACCTTACTCGTTCAGTTGGCTTCTCGGAGACGAGTGGTTCATGCGCGAAATCAGAAGTCGAGTCGCGAACCGCTCAGCACACTGGCGGAAGAAGTATGAAGGGTCACTCCCGCCCCCGCCGCCGAGTGTACCTCCGGTTGGGACGAACAAAGGTGGGAGGCCACGGAAGGACCACACGCGTGATCTTTATCTGAAGTGGGTTGGCATGGGCAAGCCGAAAGTCACCGGCACAATCTGCGACACATTCGCAAAGGAATTCTTCCGCGCCGAGTTCGTCAAGGCGAAACCTGGCTCAAAGACGCAGAAAAGAATAAGGGATCGGGTCAGGACGGCACTTCGTCGGGCCGAGAAGTGGGTTGCTACGAAACCAGTTTCGTAGCACTACTAAATTCCGGCGGCTTTTTCGTCGCCCGAAACCACCCCACAATTGCAGTGGTGAGCGTGCCAAGACCGACCTTTCCGAATCAGCAACCCCCGGCCGCAACGGAGGATCCGATTACGTCGCACCTTGCGGGACTCGATCTCACCATGAGCGGTCGGCGAAACAAGCAAAAGGCGGCTCTCCTGGAGTGGTTGACCACTGTGCAACAACCGATGACCTCAGCCGAAACCGCGGCCGAATCTAGTCTTGATCGTCACGGATGTGCTCGACGCCTTCCAGATCTTGAAGTAGGCGGACTTGTCATGAAGTGCGCAGCGCGCGTATGCAGGCAGGGGCCGGCTCTCGGTTACTTGGAGGATTTCAAATTCAACCGCCAAAGCGGTGAAACGAGCGTGAACCCACCGACCGGAAGCCTGCCAGCGCGTCTGGACATCATCAGAGGAATCCTGGAGGATGATCTGATGAAACGCTGGCAAGACCCGCCCATTGAAACCCGATCGGATGCACCGCGGCCGTACTACTTCATTCGGCCTTACGTTCCCCGTCCTGGTTCTGCTGGACTGGATCGCGTGCGGAAACGCATACCGCTCGGTTACTGTGACGAAACGTCGGTGCGGAAGGCGCACCAGCGCAAGCAGGAAATCATGGCGCCAATCAATCAAGGTAAGTTCCTGTTGCAAGCGCAAATCCGTTTCTCCGAGCTGGTCGAAAAGTACCGCGAAGCTCGGCTACCAAAGCTCGGATCTGCCACGCGCAAGAAGTATGAGACCCATATCGACAATCACATCCTGCCGGTGTTTGCCCAAGCCGAGCTTGCCGACATAGACCGCCAGAGCATCGAGGCGTGGCTCAACCACGAGGCAGGAAAGCACGTGCACACTTTCGAGGCGACCGATCAGAACGGCCGCAAGGTCAAAGAGCCACACGAGTTCCACGGCCTCGGCTGGTGGGCACTGTGCGACCTGCGCAATATCCTCAGCGCGATCTTCACTGCGGCGAGCGACTGGGGATTGTGGCAGGGCGAGAATCCCTGCGCACGCGTGAACCTCGGCCACAAGGTCGAGAAGCGCGAGAAACGCATTCCCAATGCCGCCGATCTACAGAAGTTTTTGGCGGCGCTTCCTGACACCTGCATCCTTCCTGTGGACGCAGCGCAGCTCGTGGTGCTCACTGCGGTGGTGTTTGGCCTGCGCGTCTCCGAGGTTCTGGGACTCGAGCCCGCGGATGTTGACGCGCACGCCGGGACGCTCCAGGTGAATCGACGCTGGCATCGCGGCGAGTTCGGGCCGACGAAGAGCGCGGCTTCGCGTCGGGTGCGCCAGATTGGTCCCCTCGCCGAGCAACTCGTCCGCCACGGCCGCGACAAACACTATATCTTTGAGCGCGAGCCTGGGATGCCGCCTGACGATCGCGATCTTCAGCAGCACGTGTTCCGACCGGCGGCCGAAGCGGTGGGAATATATTTCGAAGGTTTCGGCATGCACACGTTCCGCCGGCTTAATATCACCTGGCGGCAAGAGGCGGGTGCGACACCGTTCGAAGCTATGAAGGCGGCGGGGCACTCGAAACCCGAGACGACCTGGCTGTACACAATTCCGGATTCCGAGCGCGAGCGGGCGCACGTGGAAACGATTTTGGCGAGGTTGGTGCCTGCGTCTGGACTGCGGCAATGAGCGTGATCGGGTCCGCAGAGGGACCGAAAGTGAGCTAACTATGTGGAACGATTCACCGCGATGCTACCTTGACACGGTAGAGGTCACAGATTCGAGTTCTGTCGGGCCCACCACTGAAATCAAGAACTTGAAGCAAGTTACCCTCCTAGCCATCCCGCACAATTCCCGCAAAACCATCGTTAACTCACTGAACTACTGCTAGGGGTCAACAATCGTTGTTGAAGCCTGAGGACCGCTGAGGCACCTTCCTCCTGAATTAGAGTCAGATTCTCACGGCGAAAAGAGTGCCAGCCGAAGCCTTCGAAATAGAAACCTAGTGGACTGTCCCTGAGACATCGCTACCACGCGGGGACCCTTCTGCACACATCCGAGTATTTCCACAAGAATGGCTTGGCGGTTTTTTGGTAGAGGCGGATATAGCGAAGAATCTTCCGCTTCAGATCGGCAACCGAGGTGAAGATGCCACGATCGATGACGTCCCTCTGAAAATTGCTGAACCAGCTCTCGACTTGATTCAGCCAGGACGAGTAGGTCGGCGTGAAGTGGAACTGAACCTTGGGGTGCCGCTGGAGAAAGTCCTTGACCAGATCGGTTTTGTGGGTGGAGAAGTTGTCCAGAATCACGTGCACATCGCGATGGGCGGGCTGCGTGGCAACCACCTCCTCCAGTAAGGCGACGAACTCCTGGGTCGTGTGTCGTGGCGCCATTTGGCCGAGGACTTCGCCTGTTTGCGGGTTCAGTGCCGCGTACAAGGACAGCGCGCCGTGGCGATAGTATTCGAATCCATGCTTCTCGGCACGGCCTGGGGATAAGGGCAACCGGCGATCCAGCCGGTCCCAAGCTTGAATGGCGCTCTTCTCATCCACGCAGAAAACAGCTGCATTTTGCGGTGGATTCAGATAGAGGCCGATGATGGCCGCCGCTTTCTCCTCAAACTGCGGATCGTTGGAAGCCATATAGCGCTCCAGCCGATGCGGTTTCAGATCCGCTTCCTTCCAGATCCGTGCGATCAGATTCTTGCTGACCTTCATCACCGCTGCCATCTTGCGCAACGACCAATGCGTCGATCCATCCGGAGGCGCTTGCGGGTTCGCTCCAAAACCTTGGCTCGCAACTGCGGCGTAAGTTTCTGCGGAGGCTGGCCTGGATGGATCGTGGCCAAGCCCAGTACCCCGTCTTCTTCATAGCGACGTTTCCACCGCGAGATGGTCGAAGGCGCCGCGCCCAGCCTTTCCTCGATCTCGCGGTACGCTTCTAACTCTCCACGTTCGCTCGGTGTCAGGTGCAAGACTTCCATCTTCGCCATAAACAAGAGGCGAATTTGGAACGCTATCGGTCGCCAAGGGACAGTCCACTAGATCCGAGAAACACACCAGCCTACGGTAACTAGGCTGTCGCCACCGTCCCCACTGGCGCAGCTCATGCAGCCGGAGCACTGACAGGCTTAGTTGCATCGGAGGCCGTGATGGGTTT
>CAVYZD010000007.1:0-78256 GCA_963772905.1 Bryobacterales bacterium
TGCGCACTTCAGGCGGAACGCAGGGTGTGGGATTAGCCACTACCAAAGCCGTCGTGGTGTCGTCGGTCTGGGTGTTCGTGGTTACGTCCATGCTGACCCGCATCTTCGTCAATCTGCATTGATGGGACAGTCGATTGATGAAGTGACGAGCGCCGCACCCAGCACCCAGGCAAACGATCGGCTGCTCCGGTTTGATGCCGTCAGCTTGCGCTTTGACGAGATCGTGGCATTGGACTCGGTATCGTTTGCAATGGGCGCCGGCGAAACGCGCGTGATCCTGGGAGCGGCCGGCAGCGGTAAAACTACCTTGCTCAAAACGGCGCTCGGTTTGATCCAGCCCGACTCGGGCCACATCTATTTGTTCGGCCAGGAGATTACTGGCTTGAAAGAAAACCAGCTGTTCGAGATTCGCAGCAAGGTGGGAGTTTTGTTCCAGGAAGGAGGTTTGTTCGACTCCGTTACGATCGCCGAAAATGTGGCTTATCCCTTGCTCAATGGCCGCGCGCAGGCCATGCCCATGGCGGAAGTGGATACCAAGGTGCGCGACGCCTTGCGATTTGTCGAGCTCGAACACACCATGGAGCAATTTCCCAGCGAATTGTCGGGCGGTATGCGCCGGCGGGTGGGAATTGCGCGAGCAGTGGTGAGCGAGCCGCCGCTGGTGTTGTATGATTCGCCCACGGCCGGCCTCGATCCGATCACCGCCAACACGATCATGGCGTTGATCGCCAAGGAACGGGATTCCAGGCACACCGCCAACCTCATCGTGACTCAACGCTACCAGGACGGACAATTGATGGCCAACTTTCGATACAATCGCAGCAGCGGACATTTGGAGCCGGTTTCCGGGAACGGAGCGGGAGGGGATGGTTCCAATCCGGCACGCACCGTCTTTATGGTCATGAAGGATGGGCGGGTCGTCTTTGAGGGCGCCCAGCACGAACTGGAGGCGTCCCACGACGCGTACGTCCAGAAGTTTGTACCGAAACACTCATAAATTATGCCGGTTCAGACAAAGGCTTCTTGGGCACGACTCAAGGTAGGAGTTCTCGCGCTATTCGCGATGGCGATTTTGGCCGTGCTGATTTTCCTCATCACGGGCAACACGAATATCTTCGAATCGCAGGCCATGATTTACACCTACATGGCCGACGCGGCCGCTCTGACGGATGGAGCGCCGGTAAACCTAGACGGCATTCCCGTCGGCAAGGTAAAGGCGATCCGGCTGTCGGGAGCCAAAGATCCAATGCGGCTGGTTCGCATTGAGATGCAGATTCCCGAAGGGCAATTGAAGAACATCCCGAACGACTCTCTGGCGTCCATCAGCGCGGCCAATGTACTGGGCACGAAATATATCAATCTCAAAACCGGCAAGAGCACTACGCCCGTCGGCCCCGGGCAGGAACTCCCCAGCCTGAACAGTGGTGAATTTCAGGATCTGGTGCAACAAGGGTTCAGCGTGCTGACCTCGCTGCAGGATACGGTGCAGCGCGTGGATAGAATCGTGGGTCTGGTGGAATCGGGAAAAGGCAGCATCGGCAAGCTGCTGGTGGATGAAACGCTCTACAACAATCTGCTGCAGATCCTCAATCAAGTAAAAGGATTGGCGGATACGCTCAACAGCGACAAAGGAACGATTGGCATTCTGCTGAATAATCGCGAGCTGTACGATAATTTCCGCGCGACCCTGGGCCGCGTTGACACCATGCTGCAGGATCTGCAGAATGGGCAAGGGACCGCCGGCAAGTTGCTCAAGGATGACGCGGTGTACAACGAAACGAAAGCGACCATCGCGGGTGTTCATAAACTGGTCGACGACCTGAACGCCGGTAAAGGCACCGCCGGCCAATTACTCAAGAGCGACGAATTGAGCAATCAATTGAAGGGCACTCTGTCTACGCTCGATTCGATTCTCGACAAAGTCAACTCCGGTCAGGGGACCATCGGGCAGCTGTTGGTGAATCAGCAGATGTACGACAATCTCAACGGCGCCACGCGGGAGTTGCACCTTCTGATGAAGGATTTCCGGGCCAATCCGAAGAAGTTTTTACGCATCAAGCTCGCGATCTTTTGAAATACCTCATTCCGAACGCCGACGACTTCGGCTATACGCGTGATGTCAATGAAGGGATCGTTCACGCGCACCGCGAGGGTATCCTCACCGCGACCACGCTCATGGCAAACGGCGCCGCGTTCGATCATGCTGTCGCGCTGGCCCGCGAGAATCCGGGATTGGACGTGGGCGTCCACCTGGTTTTGGTGGGCGGCCCCGGGCTACCGTCCAGCGTGGCGAGCCTCATAGCCGAAATCGCGCGCGGCCGCATCGCGATTTATGACGAGCTGTCCGCGCAGGTCCGCAAGGTGCTGGCAGCCGGCCTGCGCCCCAGCCATCTGGACACACATAAGCATACGCACTTGCTGCCGCCCGTGCTGGACGCCGTCGCGCGCGTCGCTTCCGAGTTTCAGATCCCGTGGGTGCGCCGCCCGTTCGATTATCCGCTGAATGTTGGGAGCGTGCCGTGGCGCAGGCAGATGGTCAGCCGGGGTCTCGGGTTCGCACGCGCGCGGTTTCATCGCGTACTCTCACGCTATGGCTGCCGCACCACCGATCACTTTGCTGGATTCCAATTCACCGGCCATTACGGCACGGCTGAGCTCGCGCGACTGATCCGCGAACTGCCCGAGGGCGTCACCGAATTCATGTGTCATCCCGGCTTTTGCCGCGAAGAATTACGAGCCAGCCACACGCGGCTGAAAGAGAGCCGGCAGCGGGAGTTGGACGCGCTAACCAGTGCCGAGGTGCGGACAGCAATCAAAGAATCGAACGTAACGTTGGCTCGATACGCGGAAATCCGCTAAGTTGAGATCACGGATGCTTCCACCAATCATTGACCGCGAACTGCTCTTCGGCGATCCCGAAATCTCGGCCGCACAACTCTCGCCCGACGGAAAATTCATCGCTTTTCTGAAGCCCTGGAACAAAACACGCAACGTCTGGGTGAAGTACACCGGCGAACCGTTCAGCTCCGCGCGTCTGATGACCAGCGAGACGGCACGTCCCGTAGCAGGCTACCTGTGGACGCGCGACAGCAAGTACATCGTCTACGTGAAGGACAACGCGGGAGACGAAAATTTCAACGCCTATGCCGTGGATCCCAGCGCCGCCGCGCCTCCAGGAACGGATGCTCCCCCATCGCGCGACCTCACCAATCTGAAAGGCGTGCGCGTGAACCTGTTCAGCGCTCCCAAGACCGATCCGGATGTGATTTATATCGGCCTCAACGATCGCGACCCATCCTGGCACGATCTTTACAAGCTGAAGATCTCCACCGGCGAGCGCACGCTGCTCCGTAAGAATACCGATCGTATTGCCGCCTGGATTTTCGATCTCAAAGGCAACCTGCGGCTGGCCCACCGCGTTCTGGATTCGGGCGATCAGGAGATTTTGCGCGTGGACGCGGACAGCTTCACGCCGATCTATACCTGCAGCGTGTTCGAGAGTTGCGATCCAATCCAATTTCATCGCGACGCCCAGCGCGTGTACATTCAGACCAACAAGGGCGATCTCGATCTCACCACGCTCGCTCTGCTCGATCCCGCAACGGGCCAATTGGAAACGGTGGAATCCGATCCGCTGAAGCGCGTCGACCTCGGATCGGCGTGGTTCTCCGAAGCCACCGACGAACTGGTTGCCACGCTATACTCCGACGATCGCGACCGCTACTATTTCAGGAACCAACCGTTCGAGGCCGACTATCGATGGCTCGAGAACAAGTTTCCCGGCCGCGAAATTTCGGTGCTGTCGAGTAGCTTCGACGACCGGCATTGGCTGATCATCGCCAACGGCGACGTGGACCCTGGCGAGACGTATTTATATAACCGTGACGGCCGCACCCTCGCGTTTCAGTACAAAGTGCGCGACAAATTGCCGCGCGAACCGCTCTCTCCGATGCAGGCGATCCGCTATCCCTCGTCTGACGGCCTGGAAATCCCCGCTTATTTGACCGTGCCGAAAGGCCTCGAACCGAAGATCCTGCCCTTGCTGCTGGTCGTGCACGGCGGACCCTGGGCGCGCGACGGATGGGGCTACAATTCTCTGGCGCAGTTCTTCGCCAATCGCGGCTATGCCGTTCTCATGCCAAATTTTCGCGGTTCCACGGGCTACGGGAAAAAATTCTTGAACGCGGGCAATGGCGAATGGGGCGCCAAGATGCAGGACGACCTCACTTGGGGCGTGAAATATCTCACCGCGCAGGGCATCGCCGATCCCCAGCGCATCGGCATTCTCGGCGGCTCCTATGGTGGCTACGCGACGCTGGCCGGTGTCGCCTTCACGCCGGATGTGTACCGCGCGGGCGTGGATATTGTCGGCCCGTCGAATTTGATCACGCTGCTCCAGGCGATCCCGCCTTATTGGGAAGCCGGCCGCAAAATCATGTACGCGCGCATGGCCGATCCCGATACGGCCCCCGGCAAGCAGTGGTTGGAGGAGCGATCGCCGCTCAATTCCGCCTCCAAAATCCACACGCCCCTAATGGTGGTGCAAGGCGCCAACGACCCGCGCGTGAATCGCCGCGAGGCCGAGCAGATTGTGATCGCTCTGCGCGATCGCGGATTTCCCGTCGAATACCTGTGTGCGCCCGATGAAGGCCACGGTTTCGCACGGCCGGTGAACAATCTCGCGATGTTTATGGCGGTGGAGAAATTCCTGGCCGAGCAGCTTGGGGGTCGCTATCAGGAGGGTGGATCACCCGAAGCGGTGGCGCGCTTGAAGGAGATCACCGTCGATCCAAAGACAGTGGTGCTTTCGAAGAAGTTGGATTCCGCCGATGTCGGTGTTCCCGAAGTGGAAGGCGAATTGCACGCTGGCTCTCACAAGTACTCTGCCACGCTCTCGATCGGCGGCCAGCAGATGGCGCTCAAGCTCTCGACTACCATTCAGGATGGCGGCGGCGTTTGGACCGTCGTCGAGAACATCGACACGCCCATGGGTGCGATGCTCGACACAACCACTCTGGAAAAGGGTCGCCTTACCCTGA
The DNA here is from genome assembly GCA_963772905.1 of Bryobacterales bacterium. Taxonomy (GTDB): domain Bacteria; phylum Acidobacteriota; class Terriglobia; order Bryobacterales; family Bryobacteraceae; genus Palsa-89. The sequence goes on from CAVYZD010000007.1 coordinate 5,040, forward strand.
AAAAGCGCGTCGTGGTGGCTGGTGGTGAGCAGCCGATCTCCGCCGATCTGGATGGCACCACGTTCGCCGATGGCGCGGGCGCCAATTTCGTGATCGGCTGCCTGCCGCTCGCCGATGGCTACGCCACTGCATTTCGCAATTTCGATTTGCAAAAGCAGCAGGTCAAGCTGATGCAGTTGCAAGTGGAGGGCTCGGAGAGCGTCAACGTCCCCGCGGGCACGTTCGACGCTTTCAAAGTGGAGCTTTCTTCGGCCGATGGCGGACCGGACAAATCCACCGTCTGGATCGCCAAGGACACGCGCACACCGGTAAAGATGTCCACCGTAATGCCCGAGATGGGCGGAGCGGTGCTCACCGCCGAGTTGCTGCCTTAGCTACGCGGCTCAGTAACCGAGCCGCGCGCGTCAGCAAGCGGGTTATCGATCGTCAGTTCCGAAACCCTCAGCCGCGTCACCGTCAGGTCCTCGATATGTAGCGACTTCACCGCAGCTCGCCCAACCGCGAGCTTCCGGATCGCCAACGCGCCAATCGCCAGCGCTCCAATCGCAAATGCGCCGAAGGCCACCGCGCCCACCGCCCCGGCGATCCTCGCAAGTCCACTCGATTTTCTCGATGCAACTCGATACTTCATGCTTATACGTGTATAATGAAATTGTCGGAAGTGTCCAGTGGGCGAAAGCCCACTTTTTTATTGCATTCGATCAAAAAGTCCGATGCCTGTCATTGCCAAGGAAGAGATTGTCGCAAAGATCGTGGAAATCGCCGAGCGCGTGGGTGAGCCGGAAGGAATCGAGATTGTCGAGGTTCAGCTCCTGGGCGCTGGGCGCGGGAGACTCTTGCGCATTTTCATTGACCGGCCTGCTGTTGGCGAGTCCACACCAGAGCGGCCGCATGGCGTCTCGCACGCCGACTGCGAGTTTATTTCGCAGCAGGTAGGAACTATTTTGGACATGGAAGACGTCATACCTGGGGATAGCTACACGCTGGAGGTCAGTTCGCCTGGCCTGGAGCGTAAGCTGTCAAAAGAGAAGGACTTCGAGAGATTCGTGGGTCACAAAGCAAAAGTCGTTCTGCGGGAACCGGTGGAGAACCAGCGTCGCTGGGAAGGCAAGCTCGCCGGCATTTCGCAGGGTGTGGTTGCTTTGGAAGTTGCGTCGCTCGGGCCAAGCGCTGGAAGGGTCATCCGCTTCCCGCTCGCGCAGGTCGAAAAAGCCAACCTGAAGTTTGACTGGTAATTCACTCCCAGACATTTGAGAAGAGGAAACAGTGGCTAGCATCTATCAGTCCATTGAGATTTTGAGCAAGGAGAAGGGCATCGACCCGCAGATCGTCATCGACGCGGTCAAGGACGCCATGTTGGTGGCGGCCCGTAAGCACTTCCGCACCACCGAGGATCTGGTCGCGTCGTTCAACGATGCCACTGGTGCGCTCGAAATCTATGGCGTCAAGAAGGTTGTGGAAACCGTTCAGGATCCGGTGAAGGAGATTTCGCTCGACGATGCGCAGCGGATGGATCCTGCGGCTCAATTGGAATCCGAAGTCCGATTTCCCAAGCCCACCGACGCGCTCGGCCGCATTTCCGCGCAAACCGCCAAGCAGGTGATCCTGCAGAAGGTGCGCGAAGCGGAGCGGGAGACCATTTTTTCGGAATACTCGGGCCGCGTGGGCGAGCTGGTCAACTGCATGGTGAAGCGCATCGAGGGGCAAGACCTGGTGGTCGACCTCGGCAAAACTGAGGCGCGCCTGCTGAAGAAGGAGCAAAGCAAGCTGGAAAACTTCAGCGTGGGCGACCGCGTCCGCTGCGTCATCCGCAGTGTCGAGAAAGCCGGCAAGAACGCCGGAGTCATCGTGTCGCGCGCCGCGCCCGAGCTGGTGATGCGCCTATTCGAGCAGGAAGTCCCCGAGATTTACGACAACACGGTGGTGATCAAAGGCTGCGCGCGGGAAGCCGGCGAGCGCACCAAGATCGCTGTCATGAGCCGTGACCGCGACGTGGATAGCGTGGGCGCCTGCGTCGGCATGAAGGGCATGCGCGTGCAGTCCATCATCCGGGAACTGCGCGGCGAAAAGATCGACATCATCGAGTTCTCCGAGGATCCGGTGGTGTTCGCGACGCACGCACTGAGTCCGGCGAAAATTTCGCGGGTTTCCATCATCGATCCGGCGGAAAAGCACATGGAAGTGATTGTCGATGACACCCAGCTTTCGCTCGCCATCGGCAAGAAGGGGCAGAACGTGCGCCTGGCGGCCAAGCTGCTGGGCTGGAAAATCGATATCAAGAGCGAGGAAGAGAAACGCCAGGAAGTGGAATCGGCCATGGCTGCCCTTGTGCCGGCGGGCGCGCCCGTGTCAGTTCTAATCGATCTGGGCCTAGCCGAAAAGATCGTTGAAAAGCTAATCGAATCAGGCGTCGGCACCGTGGAGAAGCTCGGCTCCATGACACCCGAGGAGCTCGAGGTCATCCCGGGGATCGGCCCCACCACGGTGGAGAAGATCCTGGTCGCCGTGAACGCCTACTACGCCCAGTTTGAGCAGAGCGCCGAAGGGCCTCCAGCCAGCGAGGAAGAAGTCCTCGAAGACGGGGAAGCAGGCCCGGAGCCGATCGCTGAACTGCCCGAAGAGAGGGCGTTCGAAGCTGAATCGGCCGTTGCTCCCGAAGAGTCCGAAACAGCGGAGGCCGCTACTGTTGCCGCCGGAAACTCGTCGGACGAGAAAAAGGAATTTGATACTATAAAGAACTCGGAGGGGGTCAGCTAAGCGCCGCGTTTGTCGGCGTTGCAGTCATCTATGACGAAAATCCGTATCAACGAGCTGGCACGGCAACTCGAAGTTCCATCGCACCTCATCATCGAGATGTTGCCCGAGCTCGGTGTCTCCGAAAAGAAAACCCACTCCAGCTCGATTGACGAAAGCGTCGAGAAGATCATCCGGGAACGATTGCAAGGTGGAGCAGGCGCGGCGGCACGCCAGGAATTCGAAAGCTCGGTCGCCGTTGCCGAGATGGAAACGCAGGAGCATCTCGCGCGCCCCGAGCCTGTGGCGGAGCATCCTCCAGTACCAGCCAAGGCCGCCCCATCGGGCGGTGAACCGCCCGCCAACAGTTCTCACACCGCACCCGCTCAGGAGGCCACCGTTTCCACCGTTGAAGAACCGCTTCGCAGCAAGCCCGCGCCGTTGAGGCCGCCCCTGGCCGCTGGTGGCGCCGCGCCTCTGCATCCCCCGTTGCGAACGGGGCCCATTCCGGCTCGTCCAGTTCCCGCGCCGCGTCCCGGCCAAATCTTGTCGGGACCGCGACAGCCCATACCGCCGGCGGCTCCCGCCTCGCCGATGCCCCCTGCGTCCATCACAATTCCAGCTCCTCCAGTGGCGCGGGCAGCTCCCGCGGCGCCTAGCGCCCCTACCACAACCGAATCGGCATCGCCGGCCATGCCTGTTCCCGGCACGATGCCTACGCCCGGAACGCCCTTGCGGCCCCAGCCGCGTCCCAATCTGGCTGGACAGCCGGCCGCTCGTCCCGTGGTCCCGCCCCGCCCCGACATGGTGGCCAGGCTCCAGCAGACGCGTCCAGCGCCCGGTCAAGTACAAGCGCCTCCAAGGCCCGGCCTGCCGGCCCGCAGCGCGACCCCTGTGCCAGGCCAGCCGATCTATCGGGGTCCCATCCGCCCCGGCCAGCCCGTCATGCGCGGCCCCGGAGTCGGCGGTGGTCCGCCGGGACCAGGCGGATCACAGCCCGGAGCTTTTCGACGGCCTCGCACACTGCATCCCACCTCGCCGTTGCGCGCCGAACCAGCGACTCCGCTTCCAACCGAACAGCAGCGCCGCCATCAAGGCAAGCCCGTCAGCCGGGACCGGCATCGCGATCAGGAGCAGGAAGAGGGCCGGCTACGGATGCCGTCGCGCCGTGGTGAGCAAGCTGCAGCGCCGCCGCCCATCGATCGCGAAATCACCATCTCCGAAGGCATCACCGTAAAAGAGCTTTCCGAAAAGCTCGGAATCAAAGCCAATCTGGTGATCAAGAAGCTGGTGGAGAAGAAGATTTTCGCCACCATCAACCAGAACCTCGACGTCAAGATGGCCGAGGATCTGGCGCGCGAATTCGGCGCGTCCACCAACAAAGTCAGCTACGAAGAAGAGAGCACGCAAGAAATCTCGGAAGCCGAAGTGACTACCGATAAAGTGCGCCGCGCGCCCGTCGTCACCATCATGGGCCACGTCGATCATGGCAAGACTTCGCTGCTCGATGCCATTCGTTCCGCCCACGTCGCCGACCGCGAAGCCGGCGGCATCACGCAGCACATCGGCGCTTATCACGTGGAGAAAAATGGCCGCAAGATCGTATTCATCGACACGCCCGGCCATGAAGCGTTCACCCGCATGCGCGCCCGCGGCGCCAAGGTTACCGACATCGTGGTGCTGGTGGTGGCCGCCGACGACGGCGTGATGCCGCAGACTCTCGAAGCCATCGATCACGCCAAAGCGGCCGGCGTGCCGATCATCGTCGCCATCAACAAAATCGACAAGCCCGATGCCCAGCCCGAACGCATCAAGCAGCAACTCGCCGATCGCGGCCTGTTGGCCGAGGACTGGGGCGGCGACGTGGTCATGGTGCCGGTTTCCGCCAAGGCCAAGACCAATCTCGATCTGCTGCTCGAAATGATTCTGCTGGTGGCCGACATGCTGGACCTCAAGGCCAATCCGGACCGTCCGGCCGTCGGCAACGTGCTCGAAGCCAATCTCGATCGCGGCCGCGGCCCGGTGGCCACTGTGCTGGTGCGCAACGGCACGCTGCGCGTCGGCGATTATTTCATCTGCGGCTCGGTATTCGGCAAGGTCCGCGCGATGTTCGACGATCGCGGCGGGCCGATTCGCGAGGCCGAGCCTTCCATGCCCGTCGAAGTGCTTGGACTGGACTCCTTGCCCGAAGTCGGCGACACGTTCCAGGTGGTGACCGACACCGCCAAGGCCAAGCAGATCGTCATTTATCGCGAAGCCAAGGCGCGCGAAGTCGCTATGTCCAAGAGCGGCCGCATGACGCTCGAACAATTCCACGAACAATTGAAGGAAGGCGAGGTCAAGGAGCTCAACATCATCCTCAAGACCGACGTCAGCGGCACGGCCGAAGTGCTCTCCGACATGATGCAGAAGCTTTCCAACGACAAAGTCCGCATCCGCGTGCTGCGCGCCGCCGTGGGCGCCATCAACGAAAGCGACGTGCTGCTGGCTTCCGCTTCCAACGCCATCATCGATCGGCTTCAACGTCCGGCCGGAGCGCAATGCCACCGCGCTCGCCGAGCAGGAAAAGGTGGACATCCGCCTGCACACCATCATCTACGAACTGACCGACGAGTTGAAGACGCGCCATGACCGGCATGCTGGAACCGGTGTTCAAAGAAGTGTACCAGGGCCGCGCCGAAGTGCGCGAAGTGTTCCGCATCAGCAAGGTCGGCAATGTGGCCGGCTGCATGGTGATCGACGGATTTATCAAGCGCGACAGCGAAGTGCGCGTGCTGCGCGACAACGTGGTGGTGTTCACCGGCAAAATCGATTCGCTGAAGCGCTTCAAGAACGACGCCAGCGAAGTGAAGAACGGCTTCGAGTGCGGCATTACCGTGCGTAATTTCTCCGATATCAAGCCGCGCGACGTGATCGAAGCCTTCGTCACCGAGCGCGTCGCCGTGGAGGCGATGGCGTAAAATCGCGCCGTGCCAAGCATTGGTGTATTGACCCTGGAGCTTCACATCGAGGGTGCTCACTCTCTCAAGGACAAGCGCCACACGGTGAAGAGCCTGAAGGACCGGTTGCGATCCAAGTTCAACGTCGCCGTGGCCGAAATCGGCTATCAGGAACTTTGGCAGCGCTCGCTGGTCTCCGCCGTTACCGTATCCGGCGACCATGCCTACGCCGAAGAAGTTCTGCAACGCGTGGAGCGCGAGGCGTCGTCGATCCTTGGCGGCGCGCTGGTGGGATCAAGCGTAGAGTGGATTGAGTAGGATCGAAATGCAACACCGAACCGAGCGAATCTCCGAGGCGCTCCGCGAAGAACTGACCGAGCTGATCGGCTACGAACTTTCCGATCCGCGCATCAGTTCCGCCACCGTCACCGGCATCGAAGTCTCGCCCGATAAGCGCCACGCGCTGGTCCGCATCGGAGTCGCCGATGGATCGGATGTGCAACAAGCTCTCGCCGCCCTCGAACACGCCCGCCCTTTCCTGCGCCACCAATTGGCCGTCCGGTTGGAGCTTTTTCGTATCCCGGAGCTGCATTTCGAGGCCGACGTGGCCACCGAGCTCGGCGGACGCATGGACAACCTGCTCAAACGTATCAAAAAGGGCCGTCCGCGGGAATAAGCCGGCCATTCGCCTAAGTAGCTGAATCTAAAACATCTAGCTTGCCCAATGTTCCGGCCGCTCCACAAATTCCGGTCAAACTATTGACAGTAGGGCTTGGTCCAAGCGCTACTATAATTTGGGCCGTTTCACGCCCTCACGTTACTTACACATGCTCAAACACGAAATCACTTCAGGTAAACGATGCGAATGGCCTCAATGAATAGCCGGTTTCTGGATGCCTGCCGCCGCCGGCCCACCGATGTCCGGCCAGTCTGGTTCATGCGGCAAGCTGGACGCTACATGAAGCAGTATCGCGACATCCGCGCTAAAGCTGGAATTCTCGAAATTTGCAAACGCCCGGATCTGGCCGCCGAGGTTACGCTGCAACCAATTGAGTTTCTGGACGTCGACGCAGCCATCATTTTCGCCGACCTGTTGCTGCCTGTGGAGCCGATGGGCCTGAAGTTGAAGTTCCTTGCGGGGGAAGGGCCGCACATCGACAACCCGGTCCGCACCTCCGACGACGTCGATTCGCTCTCGATTTCCAATACCGACGACCTGAATTACGTCGGCGAGTCCATCCAGCTGGTCACCCGGCAGTTGGCCGGCCGCGTTCCGCTGATCGGATTCGTGGGCGCGCCATTCACCCTCGCCAGCTACATGATCGAAGGCGGCCCGTCGAAGAATTTTGTCCGAACCAAATCGATGATGTACAGCGACGAAACGCTGTGGCGCCGCTTGATGGGCAAGCTGGTGGACGTGCTTGGGCCGTTTGCGCTGAGCCAGGTGACCGCCGGAGCGCGGGCGATTCAGGTTTTCGATAGCTGGGTGGGCGCGCTCAGCCCCGACGATTACGTCCGCTTCGTCGCGCCTTATTCACGTGCATTGATCGAGCGCATTCGTACCGCTAGCGTTCCTGTGATTCACTTCGGCACGGGCGCGTCGGGATTCTTTCGCGAGTTGCACGCCGCCGGCGGCGACGTGATGGGCGTGGATTGGCGCATCAACATCGACCAGGCCTGGATGGACATCAGCTATCGTTCCGCTATCCAGGGCAACCTCGACCCGGCCGTGCTCTTCGCCCCACTTCCCGAGTTGAAGATGCGCGTGCATGAGCTGCTCAAGCGCACCGGCTCGCGCCCCGGACATATTTTCAATCTCGGCCATGGCATTTTGCCCGAGACTCCGCCCGACAATGTACGCGCCGTCGTAGATTTCGTGCGCGAGTTTAAGATCTAAGCCTGTTTAGGGAAATGCGTGCATAAAGCTCTGATCATCGGCGGCGGGGTCTCGGGTCTCTCCGCCGCCTATTACCTTTCGAAAGCCGGCCTCCGTCCGACTCTGCTGGAGCGCAAGCCGCGCGTCGGCGGCGTAATCCAAACGTCGGTCCAACAGGGCTGCGTACTCGAAGAGGGCCCCGACGGATTCATGGCCGCGAAACCTTGGGCCATGAATTTGATCCGCGAACTTGGCCTGGCTGATCAAGTGATGGGCTCGAACGACCATTCGCGCGTCACCTACATCGTCAAAAAAGGCAAGCTTGTTCCCATGCCCGAGGGACTCATGATGATGGTCCCTACCAAAATCCTCCCGCTTGTTGAAACCCGGCTGTTGAGCTGGGGCGCCAAGATTCGCATGGGCCTGGAATTCTTCCGCCAGCCGCCCGAGCGGCCCCAGCCCGATCGTTCCGTCTACGAATTTCTGTTGGACCACTACGGCGAGGAATGCATCGATTATCTGGCCGAGCCCTTGCTTGCCGGTGTCTACGGCGGCGATCCGCGCGACATGAGCGTGAACAGCGTCCTGGCGCGTTTCGTCGAGATCGAGGCGAAATATGGCAGCTTGACGCGCGGTGTTCTCGCCGCGCCGCGTCCGAAAAGCTCCGGCGGTTCGTTTTTGCTGACGTTAAAGGGCGGCCTCGGCGATCTGATCGAAGCCTTGCGCCCCAGCGCCGACGTGGTTCAAGCCGACGTCGAAACTGTAGAGACCACGGCCCGTGGTTTCCGCGTTCGCGCCCACGGCGATTGGTTGGAATCCGAGCACGTTGTGGTTGCCACGCCGGCTGGAGACGCCGCGCCCCTCGTGCAATCGATGCAGCCCGAGCTAGCGGGTTTGTTGGCTGGCATTCCGTACACATCGTCCATTACGCTCGCGCTCGGCTATCGCCAATCCACGTTCGACCATCCGCTGCATGGCCACGGCTTCCTGGTTCCCAAGAAAGAGCGCAAGCACCTTCTTGGCTGCACCTGGGTGGGCAACAAATTCGAGCATCGCGTGCCGGGCAATATGGTGTTGTTGCGATGCTTCCTCGGGGGCGACTCCTTGGGTCTCAGCGACCAGGAGCTGGTGGATGCCGCCCGCTCCGATCTGCACAGCATCATGGGGCTGGAAGCCGAGCCCGTATTTCACAACGCCGCTCGCTGGCCGCACTCGATGGCGCAGTACACGGTTGGGCATGCGAAGCGCGTCGAGCGTATCGAAGAACTCACCGCAACGATCCCCGGCCTCTATTTGGCCGGCAACGCCTACCACGGAATCGGAATCCCGGATTGCGTGCGGATGGGCCAGGAAGCTGCGGCCAAAATCAGCGCCGTATGTAAACCGGCTTTATATATACAAAAGCCGCAGCCGGTGTGACCACGATGCGATCCACATTACCCGCTAAGTCAAACGGCTGGTCGATTTTGGCGTCCGGATAAAACGGCAGCAGGAAATTCTGCACCAGAAAATCGAGCGGCGCGCCCGTCACGGCAAGACCGCCGATTTCCACGCGGATGATGTGCACGGTAGCTTGGCCCTTCGACGATTGAATACTGGCTTGTGCGGTCACCAGCTTCTCGCCTTGGATCAACTTCGCAACCAGCCAATTGGTTTCGACGCCTTCTCCGTGCCGCACCTTGACGAAGTCGATGTAAGCCGATGCCTTAGCGGTGCCGGTTCCCAATTCGAGCAGCGGCTCGCGAAAACCGTCGTGGACAATCGTCGGCACCTTCATGCGCACCCAGGCGTTGAGTTCCGCGGGCGTGAAGCGGAACACTGTGCCCGGTTTTGCTTTGCCGCTTTCGATCAAGTCGAGCCTCCGCGCGACGCTCGCCGCCAGCGGATCGGCCGCCTGAAGCGCCGCCGCAGCCGCCAGCACGAGGATCAGAGTTCGGCAACCCAATCTTCATGATAGGGCTTCGCGAGAGCCTGCTAGAATCGTGCCTGGAGGAGTTTCAAATGCGACTAACTCACTTAGCACTTCTTGCGGCGACCGGAACGTTGTTGTACGGAGCCAGCGACGCTCCCAAGCGGCTCGACGATGCGGCCGACATGCTGACCGAAATCATGTCCGCACCCGATAAGGGCATTCCTCAAGATCTGCTCGATAAGGCCCACTGCGTAGTGCTTGTTCCCGGCCTGAAGAAGGGCGCTTTCATCGTGGGCGCGAAGTACGGCAAAGGCTTCATGCTGTGCCGCAAGGCTAGCGGCGTGGGCTGGTCGGCGCCGGCGGCGATTCGCGTGGAAGGCGGTAGCTTCGGATTTCAAATCGGCGGTTCGGAAACTGACGTCGTCATGCTGGTGAACAGCGAGCCTGGCGCGAAGAAACTGCTCGAAAGCAAATTCACTCTAGGCGCCGACGCATCGGTTGCTGGTGGTCCGGTAGGCCGGACTTCAACGGCTGAAACCGACGCTCAATTGCATGCCGAAATTCTTACGTACTCCCGATCACGCGGCGCGTTCGCGGGCGTTTCGCTGGATGGCGCGACACTTCGTCCCGACGATGACTGGAACCGGGATCTTTACGGCTCAGCTCTCAGCAACAAAGAGATCGTTATGGGCAACACCAAGGCTCCGCCCGCGGCTCGCAAGTTGATAGCTACGCTCAACAAGTATTCGAGCCGCAAGTAGCACGTTCTTACTTCGCGAACATACTGCGCGTCGGCGCCGGCGGCTCCGTTCCCCGAATCGCGCGCCACAGAATATCGTTCAGTTCGTCGTCATCGTTCAAATCCGCCTGGCTGAAATCGAGCCGGGCGGACCGCGCGGCCGTCGCCGAATTCGCCGGGTTGCGATCATCCAAAGACACGCGCGGCTTCTCGGCTTGGTAAGGCGCGGGTGAAGCTTGCCGCGAGAAGCTGGCCGTCATCGGCCGGGCGCCGGCGTCGAAATGCGTCATCGGATGCATATGCAGAATCAGCTCGATGGTTCGCAGTACCGATGTAGTGTTGTACATGTTGCTATCGATCGCGCCGGTGTGCGTGTACGGTGAGATCAGAAACGCGGGCGAACGGTGCGAATCCACGTGGTCCGGGCCATTCTGCGCGTCGTCTTCCAGAACGAAAATAGCGCTGCTTCCCCAGAATTTGCTGCGCGACACGGCTTCCACGATCATGCCCAGCGCATAGTCGTTGTCGGCAAACGCGGAGAGCGGCGCGATCTTGCCCGGCGTTGTTCCGGACGTATGGTCGTTGCCTAGCCGCATGAAGATCAGCTTGGGCATTTGATTGGCGCTTTCGAATTGCGCGAGATCGTCGAGAAACGTTTGCGCCCGCTTGACATCGGGATAATCCGTGTCGAAGCTGCGGTACTTCAGGTTGGTCACTTTCGCCAGGGCCGGGTCCAGCACCTTGTCGATCTGCACGCCGTCCGGGCCGGGCTCCTTTTTGTTCTCCACCCAGTAGCCGTAGTTGCGCATCGAGACACCCGCGGCCGCCGCATTGGTCCACAGGTAGCCAGCGGGCGGATAGGCCGCCGGCTCGCCGCCTTCAAAGCCGTAATTGGGATTGCGCCCAGCGTAATTGCTGGGCCACATCTTCACCACGAAGTCGTTCGCGATGGCCGACGTTGACCAGTTGTGCCCGTCGGCGCTGACGTCGCTGTTCACATAGAAGTTGTCGAACAGCGCGAACTCGCGCGCCAGCTTGTGATGATTCGGGCTGACGTTTTCCTTGAACAGGCACAGAGACGGATCGCTCTCGCCTTTTCCAATATCGCCCAGCACTTGATCGTAGGTGCGGTTCTCCTTCACGATGTAGATCACGTGCTGAATCGCGGCGGGAATGCCGGCGGGAATCGCGTCCAGCTTGGCGTCAGTGTAGGGCGAATTCGATTTCACTTCGTCCGTGTAGCCGGCCAGCGAGTCGTCCGTGAGCGCGGGAATGAATGACGCCGAACCAGTCTGGATATGCGCGACGTACTGAATATCCATGTTGCGCTGCCTTACGGTCGGATTCGGACCTTTCGGGTTTGGATAACTTTGCGAGCCCTTGCCGTTCAGCACCACCAAACGGCCATCAGTCAACGCGCGGGCCGCTGTCGGATACCAGCCCGTGGGAACGAATCCAAGCACCTGGCTGCGCCCCGCGGTGACGTCCACGACCGCCGCAGCATTGGCGTCGGAGCAAACCACGTACAAGCGGCTCTGATCGGCACTCAGCGCCAGCGCGCTGGGGGTCATACCGAGCGGATGATTCGGACTTGTGGAGACGTTGATGGTTTCCACCACGCGCAGGTCGCCGCCGTCGGACACGCCCACCGAATAAACGCTGTTCGTATTCGCGGCCGAGACAAAAATGCGTGCCTTGAATCCTGGTTGCTGATCCCCCTGTTCGCCTTCCTCCTCGCGAGTGGCGCGATCGCGCCAGACCATATCGGTGGGATGCGCACCCAGCCGCAACGTCTGCAGCAGCGCACCATCGCTGGTTTGATGACGATACAGCGAACCGTCGGCCCAGCTTGAGACGTAGAAAGACTTGCCGTCCGGGTTGAACAGAATCCGATAGGGCCGCCGACCCGTCTTGAAGCGATCGATCACGATGCCCGATTGCGGATTCACAACCACGATCGCGTCGTGGTACAGATCGGCCGCGTACAGCAGATGCCCGTCGGGATCGATCGCGACGTCGCCAATAAAATCGTGCGCCGACCGCGCCGCGGGTTTGACGACTTCGAAAGTCCGCGTGGGCGCAAGCTTTCCGTTCTCATCGAACGCGAACTCGAAGACCGAGGCTTGCGATCCGCCGCCCACCCATAGCGTTTTTCCGTCCCTGGATAGCGACATGCCGAGCCAGGCGTCGGGCACCGGCGCGCGCCCGACTTCGTGGCCGTCCTTGGTATCCAGCACGCTCAGCGATGGCGGATTATAGCCGCCATTCAGAACGATGAGGAATCGCCCGTCCTTGGAAAGCAGCGACGACATCGGCAAGGTGTCGAGCGGAATCTGCACGCCTGCGGGCTTCACGCGCCAGCCGCTGTTGAGCAGAAAACCACCGCCAGCGAGCGGGCCCACTTGTTCGCGCGGCGGGGGCTGCGACGAAGATACGAGCGCCGCTGCAATCAAAATAAATGCGCTGAAAATGACACGTGGTTTCATTCGGAAAACCTTTGTGCGATCGGGAAGCGGCGTCCGATGCCAAACGCCTTGGTGGTCACCTTCAGACCCGGGGCAGCCTGTTGGCGCTTGTATTCGTTGCGGTCCACCTTATTCACGATGTCCCGCACCAGAGTTACAGGCAGATGAAGCGCAGCCGCGATCTGCTGCGGCGCCTCGTTGTTCTCGATGTACAAACGAAGAATCTGGTCGAGCGTTTCGTAAGGCGGGAGCGAATCGGTGTCTTTCTGATCCGGACGCAGTTCGGCCGACGGCGGCTTGACGAACGTGTTCTCCGGAATCGCATTCGCGTGTCGTTTGTTGGCCACGCGCGCGAGCGAATAGACCAGCGTCTTCGGAACATCGCTGATCACCGCGAGGCCACCGCACATGTCGCCATAGAGCGTGCAATATCCAACCGCTAGTTCGCTTTTGTTGCCCGTGGTGAGCACCAGCGCACCCCATTTGTTTGACAGCGCCATCAATGTGACGCCGCGCAGCCTCGATTGCAGATTCTCCTCGGTAACGCCAATCGCTCCTCCGTCAAAGAGGGGTTCCAGCACATTGAAAAATGCGTCGTACTGGCTCTTGATCGGGATCAACTCGAAACGGATGCCGAGATTGTGCGCCAGATCGCGCGCGTCGATGACGCTGTGCTCGGACGAATAGGGACCCGGCATGCCGACTCCGGTCACATTGTCCTTGCCGACTGCGTCCACTGCGATCGCGGCCGTCAACGCCGAATCGATTCCGCCGCTCAAACCAACCAGGACCCGCTCGAAACCGCATTTGCGGATGTAATCGCGCGTGCCCATCGCGAGCGCCTCATACACGGCCTCGCATTCATCGGACAAATTGTCGTGACGGTCGCCGGTCAACGTTTCGGTGTCCACCAGCACCAGATCTTCTTCGAACGACGCTGCGCACGCGATAATCTCGCCGTCGGGAGTCATCGCGAAGCTGGTTCCGTCAAACAGCAGTTGATCGTCGCCGCCTACCTGGTTCACGTAAATGATCGGCACGCGAAAATGCCGCGCCGTGGCGGTGAAGATTTCGGCCCGTTGCGCGCGCTTGCCCATGTGATACGGCGAGGCATTGATGCTGATCAGGATGCGCCCGCCGGCCGAAACCAGCTCCTCCACCGGATCGCGGCTGTAGCGGCGGCGTTCCCAATACTGCTTGTCGTTCCAAATGTCTTCGCAGATGGTGAGCGCGGATACGGCGTCGCCAAGCGCGAGAGGCGATTGCTTGGTGGCCGGCTCGAAATAGCGCGCTTCGTCGAAAACGTCGTACGTCGGCAGCAGCATCTTGTGCTGTCGAAAGGCGATGCGGCCGCCCCTGAGCACGGCCGCGCTATTGTAAATCGGCAAACCGGTGGAGGCGCCCGTGCGCGTCACCGTTCCGCAAATGATGCTCACATTCAACGGGCCGGCGTCGGCCGCCAGACGCTCCAGGTGCTGCTCGGTGCGGTCGAGGAAGCTCTCTTTTTCGAGCAAATCACGCGGAGGATAACCGGTGAGGCTAAGCTCCGGAAACACCACGACGCTCGCGCCCGCTTTTGCCGCGCGTCCGGAAAACTCCAGAATGCGTTTGGCGTTGCCGCAAAGATCGCCGACGGTGCTGTTGGTTTGTGCGAGGGCGATCTTCATTGGACCCTAATGCAGGGGAACCCCCATTCTAACGGGTCTCGGTGTCGAGTTTGGTGTTGGGCACTCCTTTGTACTCGCCCGGGATTTGCGGCGGAAACACGTGAATGCGCGATTTGAATCGCCAGCCCTTGGGGGTGCGTACGTAGATGTCCTGATATCCGCCCACGTGCCCGTCGAAGTCCGCGTCGCCGCGCTTGCCCTGATCGCCGGGGTAAACCAGGTACGATTTGCCGGTGGCGCCTTCAGGCGACGCCTCGATCACTAGATTCTCCGTGGTATGCGTTTGATGAGGCTGCTTGATGCGCGCGCAGGTCGGACCGCCGGCCGCTTCCACCAGCTTCGCGTGACCCTTGAACTCCAGGCCGTTCAATCCGACTACGAAAACGCCGTCATCCGTGTACAGGTTCGCGTAGTCTTCGCCATGGTTGGTGCAATTGTCGAGCGCGAACGCGTACTTGTAGTTCAACTGCTGAATTTCCAGGTAATCGAGCGCGGTGAGGGGCTTCACTTTGGTCTGGGCCACGGCTCCGGCCACCAGGCACAGTGTCAGGACTAAGAGTTTTTTGGTCATAGCTCGGATGCATTGTATCGAGAGTTGGGCGCGCGCGTCGTGTTAATACAAGTAAGTATGCGAATGTTCTGGTCCGCTTTCCTGCTGGCCGCCGCGTCCTTGCCGGCTGCCGATCACGCGGTGCACGTTAATGTCGCGGGCCGAGATGTTGCGGTATGGAAACCGGCGGGTCCTGCGCCGGAGGCGGGATTTCCCGTGGTTGTCTTCTCGCACGGCTTCACCGGATGCAACACGCAATCGGTGTTTCTGATGGATGCTTTGGCGAACGCGGGATATCTGGTGCTCGCGCCCAACCACGCGGATGCGCGATGCGGCAGTGCACGCCGGACCGGCGCCGGCCGATGGCATCCGGAAGAACCGTTCCAGAAGGCCCAGGAATGGTCGGAGATGACCTACAGGGATCGCCGGGCCGATATCGAAGCCGTTCTCGACGCGGTCCTGAGCGGTAAACCATTTCAGGGCGTTCGTGTCGATGCCGCGCGTGTGGGAGTGGCCGGGCATTCGCTCGGCGGCTACACCGCTCTCGCTGTCGCGGGCGCCTGGACGTCCTGGAAAGATCCGCGCATCAAGGCCGTTCTCGCGCTTTCGCCATTTAACACACCGTTCCTCGCCAAGGGGAATTTGGGACGCATGAACGTGCCGGTCATGTATCAGGGCGGTACGCTCGATCTTGGAATTTCGCCGACCGTCCGGCGGCTGGAAGGCGCTTATGATCGTTCATCCGCACCGAAGTACTACGTGGAGTTTCGGGGCGCGGGGCATTTGGCTTGGACCGATCTGAATCCGCGCTTCCACTCGCTCATCGATCAGTACAGCGTGGCGTTTTTCGATCGCTATCTGAAAGGCCGCGCCGCCCCCGACGGGCTCGCCGCTCTGTTCGGCAAGCCGGCGCCCGCGGGTGTCAGCTTATTGCGGTCGTCGAAATAGCTGCTCATTCTTCAGCAATTGCTCGAAACGCACGATGTCCTCGTTGTTTTCGATGCACTCGTACTCGTGCAGGCGTTCGCCCGGCCGCAGCGAGAGGAATGTCGGCGCCGGGCTCCAGGTCTTGGTAAACGCCTTGGGATCGTCGATGGTCACTTCGTACGTGATGGTGTCGTAATCCACTCGCGTATAGCGTTCGATGACGTGCAGCGCTTCGGTGTGCAGCGTCGCGCCACCCGCGCCAATCCAGGTTTTGTCGTTAAATCCGATCACGTCCACTACCAGCGTGTCGCCTTCCCAATGGGCCACCGAATCGCCCATGAAGGACGGATCGATGTCGTCGGGATGCTTACGCCCGTCGGTCGGGATCACGCGAAAGGCGTGGAATGTTTCGTACAGAAACGTGATTTCGTCCTTGGTCTGGATGATTTTGATGGGCAGCGGCTCGTTGGTGATGCGCGGCACGCCCACCAGCAGACAGCGCGCCTGCGGATCGTCAATGTTCCTGCGGTCCCGAAGTTCTTTGATCCTCGGCAGCATCCAATCCTGATACGGAGGAACCGTACGGCTTCGCACCACTGCGGCCGGCGCGGCTGCGACCGCTGCATCACCGGGACGCGCAGCTTTTGCATTTTCGGTCCCCACCGCGAAAGCCAGGCCGCTCGCGCCTCCGCCTTGCCAGATTCCCGACAGATCGGGCTTTCCTTCGGCCGTGCGCGGGACCGGCGGCTTCGCGGGAACTGCCGGTTTGGCTGCGTCTTGCGCGCCCAGGGGCCAGACCATCGCCAGCGATGCAATAATCGTGATGCTCCGCATCGCCTCAGTTTATATCATCCGCCGTCAATGCTTCGCGCCCGCGATCGAGTTCACCGCCTGCCAGAAAAACTGCACGTGCTTGTACACCGCTGCTTCGAGAATCCGCTCCTGATCGCTGTGCGGGCCGTAGCCTTTCGGCGCATCCTCTTGGTCCACCATCGCGCCCACGCCGTAGGATTGCACGCCTTTGGCCCGCAAAAACGCCATGTCGGTCGCGCCAGTGCTCATCACAGGTATCGTGATCACGCCATAGATGCTCTTGTAAGCCGCTTCCACCGCGCGATAAGCCTCGGTATCCAGCTTCGACGGCGCGGCGCCCGGGCGCTGATTGGCGGTCTCCGGCACCAGCTCGATGGACGGATCGTTGATCACCTTGCGCATCGTGTCATAGAACGCCGCGATATTCTCGTCGGGCAGCGCGCGGATGTCGAGCGTGGCTTCCGCTTCTGATGGAATCACGTTCACCTGATAGCCGCCCTTGATGATGTTGGGCGAGATGGAAGTGTGCAGCATGGAGTAGCTGATCGGATCGTGCTCGGCCAGATACTCGCGAACCGCCGGCGCTTTCGCCGAATCGAACAGCCCTTTGAATCGCGCCGCCTCTTCGGGACTGCTGACGGTCGCCATTTTCTCGAAGTAGTAACGCGTGGTGTCGTTGAACCGCATAGGCGGATCCCAAGCCGCGATGGTCTCCACGGCCTTGGCCAGGTGCACCACGGCGTTGGTTCGCAGCGGACGCGATCCGTGCCCGGCCGGTCCTTTGGCGATCAGGCGCGCGCCCTTGGGCTGTTTCTCGGTGGTCTCCACCAGCGCGTAGCGGGCCTGGCTATTCTTCAGCCGCACGCCGCCGCCCTCCGCGAGGCAAAACTCGGCATCGATGTCGCTCCAATGTTCATTCACCAGGTACTCGATGCCCGGACCGGTGGAAGCCTCTTCGCCGGCTTCTGACACAAAGATGACGTCGCGATCGAGCGGCGTATTCTGCCGCTTCAGCATCAGCATGGTCATCATCGCCGCCAGCAAATCGCTCTTGTCATCGAGCGTGCCGCGGCCATAGACGTAGCCGCCTTGCCGCGTGGCGCTGAAGGGCGGGAAAGTCCACTTAGCGGGATCGACGCGCACCACATCGCTATGGCCCATGATCAGGAGCGGCTTCTTTGAGCCGTTGCCTTTCAGACGCGCGATGATATCGGCGCGTGCCGGGTCCTTCGCCACCATCATTACGGGAATGCCGTCGGCTTCGAGCGTCTTTTTGACGTACTCCGCCACGCGAGTTTCGTTACCGGGCGGATCGCTGCTATCGATCTGGACCAGCGCCTGAAAATGGCGCATGGCTTCGTCGTTGATTTTGGACCAATCAGGTGCCTGCGCGAACACCGGCAGCGCCGCGCCGAGCGCCGCGAACACGAAAAGCTTTCGCATCCGCCCAGTCTAGCGCATGGGACCGCTTGCTTACGCGCCACCCGCCCAGTCTTCTTCGACTCGATGTGCTCCAGTGCACGACTTCCGGTCGTCTCAGAGTGTGCTGCTGGCGCACGGCTCGGTTAAGACAAAACATTACCGAGCCACGATCGTCAGGGAGTGGTGGCGCTTACTTTGTCAGGCCAAAAGAAGATGCGAGCGTCGGCCCCGATTTCCCGCGCGGCAACAAGCTGGGTCCGGACGGGATGAAAATCTTGGAAACGTTGGTGTTCATGTCCACCACCAGCCCGAGGAAACCGGACTGCATCTCGTCCCAATTCTGATCGCCCCAATGGATTTCCTTGGTGGCATCCGGATTGAATCTGTTGTTGAGCGAATTATCGTAATGTGCAATGGCAACCAGCCGCGTGCCTTTCGGCATCGGCAGCGGTTTCTCGAGTTGATACCCGACCTGCCAGTCGAAATTCCATTTGCCTTTGAAGATCTCCTGCTTTTCGCCGGTCGGATAGATTGCGTCTAGCTCATAGTCTTTGCCGCGCAGGTGCATATGGGGCTGGATGTAGACCAACTCCGCGTGGTCAACGCCCACGGTGACTTCGCTCACCACTTCGGCGTTCTCGTCGCCGGCCGGGATCACGAGATTGAAAGCGGCAGGAGTTCCCGGCGACATCCAGTAGCGGCGTTTCGGCGGATTCTTCGCGAAAACCAAGCCAACCTTAGAAAGGTCGTCCTGTTCGGTCCCAACGGACGTGTAATGGATGTTGAACACGATGTCCGAGCCCTTGGGCACGAACTTGGCCGCGCCATCCACATCGAAGTGCTGCGCGCCCAGTCCAGGATTGTATTTCCCGAGCAGGTCCGTGCCTTCCTTCGCACCCGTCATGGCTTCCGAGCCCTCCTCATACGACTCGCCATACACGGCCTTGGCCATCCACGTTGCGCCGGGCGGAGTCACGATGGCGCGCATGTGATGCACCACCTTCGGATTTCCAGCGCGCATCTCGGCGGCGACTACCCACTTGTCCTCCGGGAAATTCACGTGGACTTTGATGTTCTGGTAGTTGATGGTGCCGGTGGCCTTCACGTGGAAGGGCTTGGGCATCTCGATCACCATGTCGGGCTTGATCTGCCAGCCTTGGGGGAAGGTCAGCGCCGGCGGTGCATTTTTGGCGTCGCCTTCCGGCGCTCCGTTGTTAGCCCAAGTGACCAAGGTATTGATGTCGGCGGGGCTCATGGTGCGGTCATTAGCGAAATGGCCGAATTCGGCGAACCATGGCGGCATCTTCTGCGTGACCACCGCCACCTTCATCGCCTTGGCCCACGGCCGCGCGTCCTTGTAAGTGATCAGCGACATCGGCGCCACTTCGCCGGGACGATGGCAGCCCTGGCAATTCTTCTGCAGGATGGGCAGAACATCTCTGTTGAACGTAGGCGAGGTTGTCTCCGTCCCCGCGACCGCGGCCATCGCCATTGCCAAAGCAACCACAGTAAAGCGCAGCATAAATCGAAACCCTCCTCGGGCTGGAACCACTGCAAGTATTATATTTTAGCGCTGCATGCAACGCAACGCGGGCTGAGGGGGCGGGCCACGGATACAATGAGAGCAACAACGCAGCATCCCAAGGAGCACCGCGTGTCCAAGTTCGTCATCGCGCCGCACATGCGGCTACAGGAGTGGGTGGCTGAAGAAAAGGGTTATTTCGCCGCGGAAGGGCTAGACTATGAGTTCCGCGACGAGCTGGTCTCCCAGGATGGGAAACGGCACGACCTGGGCGATAAAGTCGGCGCCTACCAGACATTCGAAAAAGGGCGCACCACGGCGGTTAGCTGTGCTTGCCATTGGACGGTGAATGTCGCCGCGTCCAACGGCCACGGAAAACTCTACGCCGATGCGTACTCCGTATCGCCGGCCGGGGTCTTTGTTCCGCCCGATTCGCCGGTGCGCGAGCCGAAAGACCTGGCGGGTGTGCCGATCTCGGTGGGCTATCAGTCGGGCAGCCACTACGCCACCATCCAGGCTCTGGAACAGTACATGCCGCAGGATGCGATCAAGCTTTCGTTCGCCGACGGCCTGCTGTTCAAACGGATGGAATTGTTGATCGACGGCAAAGTTCCCGCCGCATCGCTGTTCAGCGGCCCTTACTACTTCCTGGAGCAATTGGGTTTTCGGAAGATTATCGACACCACGTTCATGATGGCGTCCATGATCACCGGCGACCCGGATCCAGATGACGTGCGCAAATATTTCCGCGCGCTGCGGCTCGCGCAGCGGGACATCGACCTGCGGCCCGAACTCTACACGCACTATTACAAGAAGGAAATGCCGGAGCGGTTTCACGCGTCGATGGACACGCGCCGCTGGGGACCAGGCGAGCGCATTGTCTTCGAGCCTTACACGCGCCAGGTATTCGAACAGTCCTTCGAGTGGATCGCGCAGCACGACATTTTTCCCAAAGGGCAAATGGGCGCGGCCGACTACCAGGGCGCGGTGATAAGCCTGGCGGACGCCGCTCGTTAAACGCCCGTGCGCGTCTCGTTCCACGGGTGGCTCCCTGTTCTCCTTGCGCTGGCGATCCCGGCCGTCGCGGGCACCGTGCCCTCCTGGCGCCTGGCGCGGAGCGATCACTTCGAAGTCTATGCGCAAGCCAGCGGCGAGCGCGCGGTGGCCATCCTCCAACATTTCGAGAAACTGCGAGCCTTCTTCATGCAACAGGGCGGATGGAAAACCGCCGGGCCGCTTCCGGTTCGCGTGATCGTCTTCGCATCCGCCGAGGAATATCAGCCCTATCGCCTGCGAACCAACTCCGACGCTTATTACGTGGGCTCGGGCGATCGGGATTACATCGTGATGGCAAGATCCGATCCACGCAGCTTAGGCATCGCGGCGCATGAGTATGCGCACCTGATTCTGCGGGCGTCCGATCTCCAGCTTCCGCCTTGGCTCAAAGAAGGATTGGCGGAGTTGTGCAGCACGCTGCGAATGGACGATCGAGGCGTTCAGCTCGGCGGACCGCTGCCTGGCCGCGTTCAAACACTGCGTTCACACGATTGGATGCCGCTGGCGGACTTGATGGCAATCTCCGACGCTGCGCTCCAACATCAAGATCGTGCGGCCACCGGTCTGTTCTATGCCCAAAGCTGGGCGCTGGCGGAAATGCTGGCCCTGTCGCCTGGGTACTCCGCCGGTTTCGAGCGGCTCATCGCCGCCCGAGGCGAAGGCTTCACGAAAATCTACGAAAAACAAGCGGAAGCGATCGAGCGCGATCTCCACGCTTGGGTGGCGCAAGGGATGGCGGCCATTCAGCTTCCGCCCATACATTCTGAATTCGTCGCGCCGGAAGTTACGGACGTCCCGCGCCTCGCTTCGCAGCTCCTGCTGGCTCAGTTGCTTTTAGCTGCAGGCGAATTCGATCGCGCCGAGCTGCTCTTTTCCGCGCTCAGCCGCGAAGCCCCCGAGTTGGCCGACGTTTCCGCCGCGCTCGGCATGATCGCGCTGCACAAGGGCGATTCGGAAGGCGCCCGGGCTGCGTGGAAGCGGGCAATCGAGCGGGGCATCGCCGACCCGAAGCTGTGTTATCAATACGCGATTCTCGCCGATCAAGCGGGTCTGCCGCCAGACGAGATCCGGCCGGCGCTCCAGCGCGCCATCGCGCTTCAGCCCGATTTCGACGACGCGCATTACCAATTAGCCCTGACCGAAAAGAACGCCGGTCATTATGAAGCTGCACTCGAAAACTTCCGGGCCGTGCGCACCGTGCCAGACGCCCGCGCGTATGCGTACTGGCTGGCGTTGGCTGACACATTCAACGAGCTGGGCCGCCGCGACGAAGCTCGGTCCGCCGCCCAGCATGCCGCCGAACACGCCACCAATGCCGATGAACGCGTCCGGGCCGGCAAACAAATTTACATAGCCCAAACCGACCCCGGCGTGCAGTTCGCCCACGACGCGAATGGCCGCCTGCAACTGGTGACCACGCGCAGGCCGCACCAGCAATCGGATTGGAATCCGTTCATTGAGCCGAGCGATGATATGCGGCGCGTCCAGGGCGAACTGCGCGCAATCGATTGCGGCGACGTGACCATCATCCGCGTGGAAACCACCGGCCAGCTATTGGCGCTCGCGATTCCGGATCTCCAGCATGTTCAGATGCGCCACGCGCCGCCCGAGTTCGTCTGCGGCCCGCAACCCGAAACTCCGGTGATCGTCGACTATGCGCGGAAGCGCGATGCGGCCGCCGAGGGCATCGTACGCGGCATGGACTTCAGCCCCCCAATCGCTCCCTGACCGCATTGTACTCGCAGCCGAAGAGCGCGATCACCGCCAACAGATACATCCAAACCAGCAGAGCAATCACCGCGCCGATGCTCCCGTAGACCACGCTGTAGTTGGCGATGTGCCGCACATACAAAGCGAAACCGGAGGTGGCCAGCAGCCACAGCGCCGTCGCCAGGACCGCGCCCGGCCAGACGCTCGAGAATTTCATTGGGCGGTTGGGCCCGGTGTAGTACATCAATCCAGTGACGAGCACCGTGGTCCCCAACGCCACTACGTACCTCAAGAGGCCGAAGGCGAGAATTACGGAGGTTCGCAGATCTTCCTCGGGCGCCAAGCCAAGCGACGCGAGCATCCAGCTCTCGATACGCGCGCCAAACACGATCAGCACCGACGAACCGACGGCCGGAACCGCCGCGATGAATACCAACAGAATTGCAACGCCCCGTTGCTTCACGAACGGCCGGCCGGCGGGGAGCCGATAGGCGGCCTGGAATCCCTCCATGAGCGTCATCATTGCGCCCGACGCCGCAAACACGGAAAGCAGGGTTGCCAGCAGAAGCAGCCAGGCCGACTCCTGACTCCGGACCGTGAAGCGCGACCGCACCAAGTCCTCCGTGCCCGGGGGGATCACCTGGACCAAAAGTCTCGAAAACACGCGAGCCACGGCGCTTGCGTTTACGCTCGCCAAAATCGCACCGAGCGAAGCCAACACCGGAAAGAACGAGAGCAGAGAGGAGTAAGCCGCGCCTTTTGCGATGCCGAAGACGTTGTTCTGATAGGTGGTGATGCTGGCCTGATGAAACAATCCCCAAAAGCGCTGCACCGGGCCGGGGCGCTCCAGGTAAAGGCTGGGGGGAGTTGATGTCATTGCCCTATTCTCTCTTTCGGACCATGCCGGTGGCACTCCTCACGTGGAACGAACGAAACCCGCCCATCGTTCGATCGCAAACAACGCCCGCCGCGGAAGAGTAACACCCGCGATGGCTGCGGCGCTCATTTTCCAGTTTCGCGTGTCGCGCAGGAACGCAGCAGGAGACAGCGCGAACGCCTGCTTGACCAGTTCGACCGACTCGCAAAATTGGCCGCTTTCATAGGCCAGGGACGCACAATAACGAAGCATGTTGCCGGACGCCAGGCGTTCTACTTGCGCCGTGGCCTCGGGCGCCCGCCGCCGGATCGAAGCCAGCACCTGGTTCCAGCCCTGCAACATCCGCCGCCAATCGCGCGTGCGCTGGGTATCGTGACGCCGGTAAAGGGTCAGAACTTCGGGAATCGCACGAATGTTATTCGGCCGCAGCAAGGCGGCGCGCAGGAAAAATTCCAAGTCCACGCAACGTACCAGGCTGGAATCGAGCCCGCCGGCCCGCTCGGCCGCCTCGCGCCGGATTACCACCGCGGACATGGTCCGAATCATGTAATCGGCTAGCAGTTGAGGCATCGATACCGCACCGCGCCAGCGCGGGCAAGGAATGCTGAGCGGCTTCCCACAAATGTCGATGGCGTCCACCCAGGAAAACGTAACGTCAATGTCCGGACGTTCCTGATGAACCTGGATATGGCGCTCCAGTTTGGAAGGAAGCCACAAGTCATCCGCGTCCAGAAACGCGATGTAAGTTCCCCGCGAGGCCTGGATTCCAGCATTCAATGCGGACGCAAGACCAAGGTTAGCTTGCGTGATCACCCGCAGACGCGGATCGTTCCAGGTTCGGAAATGGTCCGCGGTGTCGTCGGTGGAACCGTCATTGACGACGATCACTTCCAGATCGCCGGCCGATTGCGCGAGAGCGGAGCCCACGCTCTGGTCAATGAAGGCGCCTGCGTTGTAAGCGGGAATTACGACACTAACGAGAGGGATCCCCGGCATTCTTGCTTAGATTTTAACCCGCGGCAGCACTCAGGCGTTGACGGGCGCCGCGCTCGTCGAACGGAATTGCTCGATCTCGGCGATCTCTTTCGTGCTCAGCCGGAACTCCGCGGCTCCAATGACGCCCTCCACCTGTTTCGCCGAGCGCATGCCCACGATCGCGCCCGTTACCTCCGCGCGCCGCAGCGTCCATGCGATGGCGATTTCACCGGCCGTTCTGCCATGCCGGCGGCCAATGGTGGCCAACAGGCCGGCCAATTCCAGGTTTCGCGTCAGCAGCGGCTCCTTGAAATTCGGAGTGCGTTTGCGGAAATCATCTTCGGGCATCGCGGCGATGCGTTCGCGTGTCATGGCGCCCGTGAGCAGGCCCGATTTCATGGGCGAATAGACAATCACGCCGATATTGTTGGCCTGCGCGTACGGCAGAATCTCTTTCTCGATGTCCGGGGAAATAAGCGAATAAGGCGGCTGCAGCGACGTGATCGGCGCGATCGCTTGCGCACGGCGCATCTGGTCCACGTTGAAATTCGACACTCCGATGTGCCGCACTTTGCCCTGCTCTTTCAGCTTGGCCATCATAGTCCAAGCCGCTTCCACCAGATTGTCGGGCTCCGGCCAGTGGATCTGGTACAAGTCGATCACATCCAGTTTCAGCCGACTCGAGGCTTTGCTCAACCTCTTTGCGGATGGATTCGGGCTGGATGGTCCGGCTGGTCTCGCGCCGCTGGTCCCAAACGATCCCGCATTTGGTGAACACCAGCGGCTTGTTCGGCCGGCCCTGCAAGGCGCGCGCGACTACTTCTTCGGAATGCCCCAGGCCGTAAATCGCCGCCGTGTCGATCCAATTGATGCCTTTGTCCAACGCCGCGTGGATGGCGGCAATCGATTGGTCGTCGTCCTGCGCGCCCCAGGCGAACTGCCATCCTGCGCCGCCCATGGCCCACGCACCCACGCCAAGCGGCGTGATTTCCAAATCGCTCGCGCCTAGTCTTCTCTTCTGCATTTTCTTATTCTGGCATCAACTCACGCGCCGCACGCCTTTGTCCCGCTCCAGCGTTTGATGATACCCAGCACTTCGCGCGCGTAGGCGCCCATGTCGGTGGGCTTGTGGATGAATTCGCGGGCCCCGAGCGCCAGCACGCGCTCCCTCTCGGCGGCATCCACGGATGAGCTAAACACTACCACGGGAACGTCCCGGCCCTGCCACCGTTCGAGAAGGGCGGGGCCCGTGATGCACGGAATGTTCAAATCCAGAATGATCAACGCCGGGTGGAAGTACCCTCCGTTCAGCATGGTCAGCGCCTGCTCTCCGTCACGGGCGATATGCAGATTCACCGGTACCGGCGCTTCCCCCAGAATTTGGCGAATTAACACTGTGTCACCTGCATTGTCCTCAACCAAAAGGATTTCCATGGGCGCTTGACGAGAGACAGTCTTCCCTGCGTTTTGAGACTCGACACTAAAGCTCCTGTTTCACATTTCTTGCGGAAGAGAACTTCCTCAGGCCTCTTGCGGAAGAGAACTTCCTCAGGCCCGCCCACTACGTGTGTTCTACGTGAAAAGCCCTCTCGTTGCGCCACTCGTGGCCCTCTCCACGGGCATCGTCGTCTCCCGGCTGGTCTCCTTTGCGGTCGGCGACATCCTTTGGACCCTGCCCCTGCTAGCCGCTCTCACCTTTCTCGCCTGGCGGATTTCCTCGCGATTGCTATGGTTTAGCGCCGCAGCCCTGGTTTTGTTTTGCGGGGCGCTGCTCGAGACCTTGCGCCGGCCCGGGCTCCCGCCCACCATCGACGCCAGCGCGCACCAGAACGTGATTCTGGACGGCTGCGTGGTGTCCCCGCCCGCGTTCTATGAAGGCCGCGATCAATTCCTGCTCGAACTGGCGCCGGATGCGCGCGCCCGTGTCACGTTATCCATCCGCGACGGGGAAACGCCGCCGGCTTTGCGCTACGGGCAGTTGGTCGAGCTAGAGGCCCGCGTGCGCCGCATCCGCAATTTTCAAAACCCGGGGGCTTTCGATTACGAGGCTTATTCGGCGCGCAGCCACGTTTACTGGACCGCGTCGATCTCAGCCGGCCGCCTTGTCACCGTGAGGCCGGGCCGCTGCGGCTCCCGATTTCTGGCGGCTATCTTCGACCTGCGGACCGCTGCGCTAAGCCGCATCGAGCGCCTTTATCCCAACAATCCTTATGCCACCGCGATGATGGAAGCCACGCTGATCGGCGAATCCACCCGCATGGAACGAATCTGGACCGATCACTTTCGCCGCACCGGCACCTATCACATGCTGGTGATCGACGGCCTCCACATTACCGTTCTCGCTGCGTTCCTGTTGTTCCTGCTGCGGCTATGCTTTCTTCCCGAGATGCCGGCACTTGCAACCACCGCCTCCGGCGCCTGGCTTTATGCAATGGTATCCGGTTGGAATGCTCCGGCCATCCGCGCCGCAGGCGGCTTCACGTTGTACGTCGTGGCCCGCTACTTTTACCGGCGCGGCCGATTGATGAATCTGCTGGCGGCCATCGCCATCGTGTACCTGCTCTGGGATCCGGGCCAGCTGTTCGATGCCAGCTTTCAGTTGTCGTTCCTGGCGGTCGCCGCGATTGCCCTATTCGCCCAGCCCGTGTTGGGAGCTACGTCTTTGCCCTATCTCCGCGCTCTCACCGGAATCAATCAACCGAGCCGCGATCCTCGTCTTCCTCCTCGCACGGCCCAATTCCGCCTCGAATTGCGGCTGCTGGCCGAAACGATGAGTTACTATACGCCGATTCCCAAGGCCTGGGCCGCGCGCGTGTTCGCTGTCGCGGTACGGATCGCTATCTTCGGGTACGATCTTGCGGTAATCTCCGCAGCCATCCAAATCGGCCTCGCGCTGCCCATGGCCATCTACTTTCACCGCATCTCGCTCACTGGTCTCTCGGCGAATATCCTGGTGGTCCCGCTGCTCGCCCTGGTGGTTCCTCTCGGCTTCCTGGCTGTCTTCACCATGTGGCGCATCCCTGCCATTATTGCGGGCTGGCTCTTGCATGCGGGCGAAGCAGTGGCCAACTGGCATACGCATCTCGAACCCGATTGGCGGGTCCTGGCGCCTCCGCTGTGGTTGGGCATTCTATTCACGGCAGCGCTGCTCCTGTTTGCTCTCGCTCTGCGGCGCGCCTCGCGGGCCGGGTTCGCGATTGCATTCGCCACAGTGCTGGCGCTCTTCGCCTTGATCTTCTGGCATCCCTTTCCGCCCTCGCTGCACCCGGGCGAACTCGAGCTCACGGCCATCGACGTCGGACAGGGCGACAGCCTGCTGGTGGCCTTTCCCGATTCGAAGCTCCTGCTGGTGGATGGCGGCGGCATACTGGCATTTGGACATCGCGCCGCTACAACGCGCATCGATATCGGCGAGGACGTGGTGTCGCCGTATCTTTGGAGCCGCTCCATCCGCAGACTCGACGCCGTGGCTCTCACCCACGCACACGACGATCACGCCGGCGGCCTTCCTGCAGTCATCGAAAACTTCCATCCCGCGGAACTGTGGACCGGTGCGATGGTCCCGAGCGCCGCGTGGTCGGCCGTGCGCGATAGAGCCCGCGCGGAAAACGTAAGTATCAAAGCGCTAACCGCCGGACACAGCTTCGATTTTGGAGGCGCGCACATCGAGGTCATTTCGCCGCCTGCCGGCTACGTTCCAAGCGAGAGCCCCACCAACAACGATTCGCTCGCGATTCGCGTAACTTTCGGCTATCGATCCCTGCTGCTGACCGGCGACATGGAAAAACCCATGGAACGTGGTGCGCTGGCGGGCGCCGAGCCCCTGCGCGCCGACATCCTCAAGGTGGGGCATCATGGCAGCAACACCTCGAGCATCGATCCTTTCCTGGACGCTGTATCACCCGCGTTCGCCGTGATTTCCGATGGGTTCGAAAACACCTTCCGGCATCCCCATCCCCTGGTGTTGGAGCGGCTGGCGGCGCATCACGCGAGCGTTCTGCGGACTGACCAGGATGGTCTCGTTACAATACGCACCGATGGCCGGCGTATTTCGATCGAAACCTTTCGTCTGCAACAAGCATCCGAACGGATGTATCGGCTCCCGTCGACTTGGATGCCCTTATTTTGAGCCCGTGACCGTGAGGGAGCCGGTTGTTGCTACTATAAAAGCACTCGAGGTTTTAACTACCTTTATGTCATCGCCCCGCTGGCTCCTGGGCTCGGTTCTTCTCCTGATCGCTAGTCCCGCTTTCGTTTCGGCTCAATCGGAAGCCGACGTCAACGCAAGCCTAAAAAAGTTCACGCAGGTCTATGAGGCGGTGGAGAGCAACTTCGCCGACCACCTGGACGCGGACAACACGGTGTTCAAGGGCGCGATCCCGAACATGCTGCGGTCGCTGGATCCGCACTCGAACTTTTTCGATCCCAAGGCCTACCAGCTGATGCGCGAGGGCCAGTCCGGCCACTACTTCGGCGTCGGAATGTACGTCGGCTCGCCGGAGGGCAAAGTGATCGTGATGTACCCGTTCTTGAACTCGCCGGCGTATCGCGCGGGTTTGCGGCCAGCCGATCAGATTATCGCTGTCGACGACAGCAACACGGAGCGCTCCACGGTTTCCCAGGTCTCCGGCATGCTGAAAGGTCCCAAGGGAACCCCGGTGACGATCACGGTGCGCCGCGCCGGCCATTCTGAGCCGATGCATTTTTCGCTGGTTCGCGACAACGTCCCCCGCGGCAGCGTGAACTACGCGTTCTGGCTGCGTCCGGGGATCGCATACATGCGAATCGAAGCTTTCAACGAAACCACCAGCCACGAAGTGGACCAGGCGCTGGCGCGTTTTCCTGAAGCGAACATCGATGGCCTGGTTCTGGACCTGCGCGACAATCCCGGTGGCCTGGTGCAGGAGGCTGTGAATGTGGCCGACCGATTCCTACGCAAGGGCCAGCTCATCGTGTCGCATCATGGCCGCGCGTCGGCCGAGACCAAGTTCATCGCCAAGCACGGCGAACGCGGACGCGAATATCCCATCGTGGTGCTGGTCAATCGGGGTACCGCGTCGGCCGCCGAGATCCTGACGGGCGCGCTGCAGGATCACGACCGGGCTTGGGTGCTGGGCGAAAGCACGTTCGGCAAAGGACTGGTGCAGGCGCCCTTCCCGCTTTCCGGCAACAGCGCTCTGCTGCTCACCATCGCGAAGTATTACACGCCGAGCGGCCGCCTGATCCAGCGCGACTATGAACATCAGGGGCTGTTTGAGTACCTGAGCCGCAATGAAGACGGCAAGGTGAACTCAAGCGACATGAAGAAGACCGATAGCGGGCGCATCGTGTACGGCGGTGACGGTATCCGTCCCGACGAGAAATATGACACTCCCAAGCTAACGCCTCTGGAAGCCACGCTTAGCGATAATCTGGTGTTTTTCTTCTACGCACCACAGTTTTTTGCCCACCGCACCTCGCCGCTGCCGAAGGATTGGACGGTCGACCCTCAGGCGCTCGAGGACTTTCGTGAATTTGCCATCAAGCGCGGCGTTCCGTTCCTCAAAGCCGACTTCAACCGGGATCAGAACTGGATCCGCGAACGTCTGCGCGAAGAGCTCCTGATCACCGCCTTTAGCAAGGAAGATTCGGACCGCGTGGCGTTTCAGAACGATCCGGAAGTCGCGAAGGGATACAATTCGCTGCCCGCTTCGAAAGCCATGCTGGATAGGGCTCACGAGATTGTGAGTTCGAAAAAGATCGCCTCCAACGTGCCCGTGCAGTAAAGCAATTGCCGGGCCGCGCACGTTAGCAAGCGGCCCTGATAAAGTGAAAAAGCGGCCGGAGGTGAACGCATGAATAAACTCGCAATCGCTCTACTGGCGGCCTTTTTTCCGCTCCTCGGCGCCGATGCACCGCTTCCCAGCGTCCAAGCCGTGATGGACCATTTCATCGCGGCCACCGGCGGACGCACTGCGTGGGAGGCCCGGCACAACACGGTGCAGCACGCCACCATCGAAGTTTCGAAGGTGGGGATCAAGGGGACTTCCACCATCTACCAAGCGGCTCCCGACAAATATCTCGACGTCACCGAGCTCTCGGGTGTTGGGAATGTATCGGCTGGAAGCAACGGTGAAATCGCTTGGGAGAATTCGGCGCTGCAAGGTCCGCGCGTCAAGCAGGGCGTCGAAAAGGCGGACGCGTTCCGCGAAGGCGCGTTCAATGCCGATCTCTACTGGCAGAAGCTGTACGCGAAAGCCGAGAACACCGGAGTGGAAACCGTCGCCGGCCGCGAATGCTACAAAATCGTCTTCACGCCGAAGGAAGGCAACGCTGTGAACGAGTTTTTCGATAAAACTTCGGGCCTGCTGGTGAAAACAACGACCACCGTGAGCTCGCAACTGGGCGAAATCCCCGCCGAAATTCTGTACGACGATTATCAGAAAGATGCGGGCGTCTTGTCGCCTCACCATTTAGTGAATCGCGCGGCGCAGCAGGAATTCGTGATCCAGATTCAGAGCGTGGAAACGAATATCGATCTGCCCAAGGATCGCTTCGATCTGCCGCCCGAAGTCCAGGCGCTGGTGAGGAAGCCCGCGGCGGAAAATATCCAACCGAGCGTGGCGCCCGCTAACAGCAAGCTCACCATCTACATGGCAGGCAATCCTGTCGCGACCGAAAACTATAGCATCGCCAGAGCCAGCGACGGCGGCGTCGACATCGATGGCTCCGGCTCCGCCAACATCGGCCCGATAAAGATCGATATCGAAAAATTCGAAGTGCGCACCAACGCGAAGTACGAACCTCTGGAAGCTACCGCGAGATCCAAGCTGGGCGCGATTCAAATGAACGTGCACACCACCTTCGCGGGCGGCCAAGCCCAGAACGAGATCGACACCGGCCAGGGTCCGCAAACCAAGGATCTGCCCGTTTCCACCGGCGCCGTCGTCGTGAATAACAATTTTCCGCTCTATCCTTGGACCCTGCTCGCCATGCGCGCCAGCTTCGAGACTCGGGGCGCGCAGCAGATTCCCGTCTACATTCTCAATCAGACGGAAGTGGCGGCAAGCGTCGTTTTCAAGGGCAAAGAAACTGTGCAATTCGCAGGCCGGACCGCCGACCTGAACCATTTGACCGTTAGCGGCACTCCTCCCCAGGGTCCGCCGCTGAGCGCCGATTTTTGGGTGGACGACACCCGCAAGATCATCAAGATGGCCGTGCCGTCCCAAGGTGTGGAAGCGTACCAAGACGGCTTCGAGCCGAAAGCTCCCGTTGCCCAGCCGCCGGCGCCGACGCCTGCCCCGAAAGGATAGCCGCAAGAAAAGCAATCGATGGGAAAGAGTGGTTCATGAGCTCGCCCGAGACTCCCGCCAGCCCCACGCACGCCGCGGTGGAATGCTACCTATCTGCGATTCTTGACATCGCCGAGGCCATGGATGCGATTTCGCCCGAGATCAGCGCTCCCTATCGTGAACGGTTGACGCGGTTGCACTCTGGGCTAGCTTCCAGTCCAAATTCTCAATATCTCGATGACAGCCGCCAGGCTTTGCGCGAGATCCTGTGCGATTTCTCCGGCAAGGCGCGTCAAAACAATCAGGCCTTGGCTCGCGACCTGAATCAAACCCTCGACATGATGGCCCGCACCGAAGATTCGCGCACCGTGCGCAGCGTTCAGTATGTGGAGCGCCTGGTGGATTTCGCCGATCAAGTGGAGGCCGCGCTCCGCTCCGGCGACCTGTCGCGTCTCACCGCCCAAACCTCGGAGTTGCGCGGATTCGCGGAATCCATCGAGCTCGACACCCACGACGCTTTCGCCCGCTTGCGCGAGAAGATGACCGAAATCCAGCATCGCCTGCACGAGGCCGAGCTGCTTGCCACGCTCGATCCGCTCACTGGTGTCGCCAACCGCCGGGAGCTGGATCGCGAACTCGCCGCGCGCGTCGTGGCCCAACAGGAATTTTGCGTGCTGCTGTTCGATCTCGATGGGTTCAAGGAGGTCAACGATCAACACGGGCACCTGTGCGGCGACGAGGTCTTGAAGCAGCTGGCGGCCCGGCTTAGCGGCCAGGTGCGCGCACGCGATTTCGTCTGCCGCTGGGGCGGTGATGAGTTCGTCGCCATACTAGCGTGTGCGCAAGACCATGCCGAGACTCGTTCGCGCCAGATCGCCGCTCGCCTCAACGGCCCGTACCGCATCACCGGCGAGGGGCACGAAATCCACATCGATGTCGCGGTTTCGGTGGGCTTGGCGCAGTATGCGCCCGGTGAATCCGTCGCGCATCTGTTTCGCCGCGTCGACGAATCCATGTATCGCCACAAGGACACAGCCCCCTCCGGCTAGCTCCGCCCGTCACTTTGTACTAACTTGAATTGGGGAAGTTGAACTGGAGGACCCCACGGTGGACACTCTGACCAACGCCGGTGTGCTCATAACTGGAGCCGGGCGAGGCATCGGAAAACGTTTGGCGCTCGGGTTCGCGACCGCCGGAAATCGCGTGGCGCTGCTCGCGCGCAGCAAGGCCGAGCTGGACCTCGCTCATTTGGAAATCGAGCATGCTGGAGGCAACGCGCTTCGCATCCGCGCCGATGTCACCGACTTCGAGCAAGTGAACGCCGCGGTCGACCGCATGCGTGTCCACTACGGCGAAGTCCACGTGTTGATTTGCGCCGCGGCCATTCCCGGCCCCATCGGACCTTTTGTGGATCAGTCCCCGAAGGCCTGGGCCGACACCATCCATACCAATCTGCTGGGGGTGATGAACGCGTGCAAAGCCGTGCTTCCACACATGATCGCGCGCCGCGCCGGAAAGATCCTTGTGCTGAGCGGCCCCGGCGCAACCACCGCGCGGCCCAATCTATCGGCCTATGCGGCGTCCAAGGCGGCCGTGGTTCGGTTGGTGGAAACCATCGCCGAGGAAAATCGCGAGCACAACGTACAGATCAACTGTATGGGTCCCGGCGGAACGTACACGCACATGACGGACGAAATCCTGCGAGCCGGTGAACGCGCTGGTTGGAAGGAAACCGAAGAGGCGCTGCAGGTTCGGCAAACCGGCGGCGTCGCTCCCGAAAAACAGATTCAGTTGGCTTTGTTCTTGGCGTCCGAACAGTCGAACCACATCAGCGGAAAACTGATTCACGCCTCGGATGATTGGAAAAAGCTGCGGTCAGAAAACATCCATCCAGAGGCTTACACGCTGCGGCGAACACAGAAGGTCAGTTCTTAGCCACAGATCAACACAGACGAACGCGGATCAAAGAGCAATGCGTTTCCATTCAACCTTGGGCTTTTGGAAGTTGATGAGAAGGCATGGAGCCTTGCCGGTAGTACGCAAATAGTTAATGCATTGAGCGGCCGCGTTTTATCCGAAGATCGCCGTGGCCTACACCCGGATTGCCACGATCTCCACCGATGACCACCACACTCTGCGGGAATTCCGCACGTCGGTGGGCGCCCAGTGGACCTTCCTCTCCAACCCCGAGAGAACCGTTCAGAAGGACCTCGACATCGCGGAGTACACTGACCCGGAGCATAATCCGATGATCCCGCATACGCTCGTGCTCAAGCCGGGGCTCATCATCCACAGCATCTATAACGGCTAATGGTTTTGGGGGCGGCCTTCGGTCAGCGACCTCTGGCACGACCTGCGCGCCGTGACGCGCGAGATCCCCCCGACTGGGATCTGAAGACTCCGGGGCCCCGCGAGGCATGGAACGCGGGCGACTTATCGGCCTTCCATGGGTGGAGCAAGGATGCAAAAACAGTTTAGCTTGGATTTGATCGTCGTCAATCATCCGCTTCCGCAATAGTAGAATCGATTTTGACGCAATTGTAAATGTTCGAGCGACTGAAAGACCTGTTTGAGCGCCTTGCCGCGGAGCTTCCACCCGGAACAGCCTCCTTGAAGGTCTACGATGTACAGGGCGGGCAGGGGACAGTTGTGGAGCTCAAACCTGCTAATCCGGCATGTGCGGATTTTGGTGTCCATGCCGAGGACATCTCCGACATTGTAGACTTCAGCTTCGGCCTGGCAACGTGGGAACTCCCGTACGAGCGCCGCTATCGAAACGGAGAAAAAGACATCATCACAGAAATCGAAGAGATGTCCCGTGCGGTAATCGCCGGAAATTGTGAGGTAAGGCGGCGCCCTTTCTGGGCCACCTCGTGCATTCACGTTGGCGAGTACACATACAGCGTCTCAGACCTACCGATGTTTCCAATTCCACCGTTTGGAACGCGGCGCTATGCGCCCTATATCGGCAAGTGAGCGTCAGAAACGAACGTGACTCACTGCAATTAGCGAACGCCCGCGAGCGTGAGCGCATACCACTGGCACGGATCCGTCCACGTCTGCTCGACTGTAAAACCGGCATCATCCAACAAGGCATCGAGCGTCTCCCGGGTGAATTTGTAGCTGTTCTCGGTATGGATGGTTTCAAAGGCTGCGAATTGAACGCTAAGTTGCGCGGCTGGGATATTTACGCACTGATCGCGCGTGCTCTCCAGATGCATCTCCATGCGCGACTTCACGCTATTCCAGCGGGCCCGATGACGGAAGCAGCCGGTATCGAAGTTCGCGCCGAGTTCTCGATTGAGGGCGATGCAGAATGTTCAAATTGAACGCCGCCGTGACGCCAGCTTTATCGTCATACGCTCGCACGAGAGTCGCCTCGTCTTTAACCATATCCGTACCTAACAGCAGCGCATCACCGGCTCTGAGCTGAGACCTCAGATTGCGGAGAATTGTCCGAGCCTCCTGCGGCGAGAAGTTGCCGATGCTCGATCCGATGTACATCGCGAGCGTGGTCCCATTGAACCGATCCAGCTTCGGCGGGTGAGTGACGTAGTTCGCCACCATCGGTTGTAGCTGCACATCCGGCAACAGGCAACCGATGCCTGTCGCACGCCGCATCGAGTGCATCCGACGAAACATCAACCGGCAGATAGATTACTTCGTTCCGCAAACGCGTTGCGGCTTCCAGCAGAATGCCGGTCTTGGCGGCTGTCCCCGCTCCCAACTCCAGCAGGCGCAAGGGCCGAGAGTGGTCAGCGCCGGTCGCTGAGACAATCGCTCCGGCATATTTCGCCAAAATGTCGTATTCCGGCACGGTTGTGATGCACTCGAAGAGACGTGAACCCTCGGTGTCGTAAAGCATCCACGGAACCAGGGATCGTGGACGTTTGAGCAGGCCGCTCCAAACCTCATCGATCAGTGCCTCGCGCGTGTCTAACGGGACAAGGCTGGGGGCGAGGCTTTTCGCTTCGAATGTCCGAAAATCGGTTGTGAGATTCATATTTGAGAGTCCTTAAGCGGGCAGCCGGATTCCAGTGAACTGCCAGCGCGTCGCCGGCTGAAAAAATGCGATAGGTTGCGCGTGCGGCCTGCGAAGAGCTTTTCCATCGCTTCGTCCACGTGCGTGCGAAAGGCGAGCACCTCATCAAGCGACGGA
Organism: Bryobacterales bacterium; assembly: GCA_963772905.1. Lineage (GTDB taxonomy): Bacteria > Acidobacteriota > Terriglobia > Bryobacterales > Bryobacteraceae > Palsa-89. The sequence continues at coordinate 40,653 of CAVYZD010000007.1, forward strand.
CGCGAAAACGAAGCGCGCAGTTGCTTCTCCGGCGGCGCTTCGCCGAGTGAGTTGTAATAGCTATTGAACAGCCACCGAAACTCGTCGCGAGGTTCGTGCTGCGAGCGAGCGCGTCACCGATCGCACGGAACGGCGACAAAGGCATCCACCTGACACCGATAGCCGACTGTTGACACAGATGAACTGCAGCCGAATGTGCTCACGGCTGTAATCTCGACATGGCCTTTCACGTGCGATCCCTCTTTCCCAGGAGTTCAATGACTAAGACCTACGACGCGATTATCATCGGAACCGGTCAAGCTGGTCCTTACCTGGCGCAGCGCCTGGCAGGGGCGGGCATGAAAGTTGCGATCATTGAGCGCAAATTGTTCGGCGGAACGTGTGTCAACACCGGCTGCGTACCAACGAAAACCATGATCGCAAGCGCGCATGCGGCCCACATAATTCGTCGCGCAGCCGATTTCGGAGTAGTTAACAATGGCCCAGTGAGCGTCGACATGAAGCTCGTCAAAGCGAGGAAGGACGCGATTTCGGGGCAGTCGAGCGCCGGCGTCGAGAGCTGGCTGAGAGGCATGACAAACTGCACCGTGTACCAGGGACACGCTCGCTTCGAGTCCGCGAAAGAGGTAAGCGTCGGCTCGGAGAGGCTCACTGCGGATCGGATATTCATCAACGTGGGCGGTCGCGCAGTGACGCCTCAGATGCCTGGTATCGAAGGAGTCCCATACTTTAACAACAGCTCCATCATGGGCGTCGACTTTCTTCCGCGGCACCTGTTCATCATAGGCGGCGGCTACATCGGCCTGGAATTCGCGCAAATGTACCGCAGGTTTGGCAGCGAAGTGACCATTATCGAGATGGGGTCGCACCTGGCTCAGCACGAAGATGAGGATGTTTCGACCGCCATCCGGGAGATCCTCGAGCACGAGGGCATCAAGGTTCGGCTGAACGCAACTTGTATTGGCTTTTCCAGGCGCGGCGAGGAAATTCTCACTAACGTTGACTGCGCCAGTGGCGATCCCGAGGTAAGCGGGTCACATCTCCTGCTTGCCGTGGGACGCCGCCCAAATACGGATGACCTTGGTCTCACCAACGCGGGCGTTGCCGTCGACAAACGCGGGTACATTGTCGTTGATGACTATTTGCAGACAAGCGTCCCGGGAATCTGGGCGTTGGGCGTAGCCGAGATCATTCCCCATGGTCGTCTTCGCGTCTGCGTCGATACGTATACTTCACCTAAGGTTTGTCGTTCATGCTGAACGTGACGAGCGAGGCGGTCGGAGCGGGGGCGGGAGTCCTGTTTGCGCGCCATTTAGCGAAGCTATTTGAGGAGGTTGTTGAATGACACATATGATCCAGAGCGCCTTGACGATGTTGCGCGCCGGCGAATGGATGCCGGTGACTGCGGCCCGCTTCCTGATCGGCGTCTTTTTCTGCATTTCCGGCGGGACCAAGCTGTTCGTGCCAGCCCAGTTCGGCGTGCTGGAGAAGACCATGGTGCAAATACGCGTCCCGTTCCCGCACGCAACTGCGATCTTCGTCGCTATGGTCGAATTCGGGTGCGGGGCGGGGCTGGCGTTAGGGCTCCTCACGCCGCTCTGCGCCGCAATGCTCGCGGGAGACATGATCGTCGCGATCGCCACTACTTCGATCCACAGCATCCAGGCGAAAGGTTTCCTGGCCTGGCTCGACGACTTCCTGTACCTCCCCGAGGTGCTCTACACGTTGATCCTGGTTTGGCTGATCTTCTCTGGGCCGGGTCGATACAGCGTCGATGGCCTCATCGCGTCGAAAGTTGGCCTATTTGGCGTCGAGCGCTAGTGTCTCGATCCATTGCCTCCGTCGCAGTGCAGGCTCATAAACGTTGGCGTTAACAAATCATAGTGCATCGGTCGACTCCGAATCGATTGGCACGAAAAAGTCCCTCCGCGGACAGGCCAGCAGCCAAACGATGGCGCCCTCGTTTTGCCAAGGCGCGCGCCAGACGATAGTCCCCACGATCCAGACGCTCGACGTCGAATTCCTGCCCCGGTGACTCACGGACCTCTGTCCATCACGATTCCGGTAAGAATTGCAGTCCGCTGTTCTCGCGCTCCCATCTAAACTGTTGAAACTACGGATCGAGTGCTACTGGCCCCTGGCGGGCAAGGAGATGAGATTGGGATTTATTGTGGAAGCGATCTCAACGCATTCAGCTGCGGCCAAGACGCTGCTGGCGGCCTTTTTCGAATGGTTCGGCGAACTGGGTTGGTTCTGCGCACGAGTACTCCGGGGCGTGATGACCGCTCCATTTGAAGGTGGCGAATTTATCCGGCAGATGGATGCGATCGGAGCAAAATCGCTGCCGCTGGTAGCGCTGGCGGGAGCCGCCACCGGCGTTGTGCTCTCGCTGCAAACGCGCGAAAGTTTGACGCGTTTCGGAGCCAAGGCGATGCTTCCGGCCATCATTGTGTTCTCCCTCATCAAGGAGAGCGGCCCGGTGATTACGGGTCTGGTAGCGAGCGGACGCGTGGGAACCGGCATTGGAGCCGAACTGGGATCGATGAAGGTGACCGATCAGATCGATGCGCTGGAAGTTTCGGCGGTAAATCCGTTACTTCACCCTGCCTCAATCTAGCGAGCTAAGTTATTGATTTTGTTAAGGATGTAGCCGTTACATTTTCCTGAAACATATCCTTGCGCGGTAAAGTCTACAGTAGACTGCCTTACCAGACTTTGTCTAGGAGTTAATTGGGATGAGAGCCACCGAGACCGCCCCCAAGGGCTTGACCGCGAGTGAGAGCAATGTTCTGCTCAAAACTCTGATTGCCTTCAAAAAGGGTAACTTTTCGGTTCGGATGCCGGTGGACCAGATGGGGGTGGCCGGCAAGATCGCCGACGCGCTCAACGACATTCTGGATATCAACGAGAGGATGGTCAGCGAGTTCGAGCGCATCAGCCGAGCGGTCGGCAAGGAAGGCAAGATCACCCAGCGCGCATCGATCGGTGCAGCCAGCGGCGACTGGGCCGAGTGCGTGGAGTCGGTCAACAGCCTGATCGGCGATCTGGTGCAGCCGTCGACCGAAGTCGCGCGCGTGATCGGCGCGGTGGCCAAGGGCGATCTGTCGCAGACCATGTCGCTCGAAGTGGACGGGCGGCCGCTGCGCGGCGAGTTCCTGCACACCGCGCGCGTGGTGAACACCATGGTGGATCAGCTGAATTCGTTCGCGTCCGAAGTGACGCGCGTGGCGCGCGAAGTCGGAACCGAAGGCAAGCTGGGCGGCCAGGCGGTGGTGACGGGCGTGGCGGGAACGTGGAAGGATCTGACCGAAAGCGTCAACTCGATGGCCAGCAACCTGACCAATCAGGTGCGCAACATCGCGGGCGTGACCACGGCCGTGGCCAAGGGCGACTTGACCACCAAAATCACGGTGGATGCGCGCGGCGAAATTCTGCGAGCTGAAGAACACCATCAACACCATGGTGGATCAGCTCAGCTCGTTCGCGGCCGAAGTAACGCGCGTGGCGCGCGAAGTGGGAACCGAAGGCAAGCTGGGCGGCCAGGCGGAAGTGAAGGGCGTCGCGGGCGTGTGGAAGGATCTGACCGATTCGGTCAACTCGATGGCCGGCAACCTGACCAACCAGGTGCGCAACATCGCCGAAGTGACCACGGCCGTGGCCAAGGGCGATCTTTCGACGCGCATTACGGTGGATGCGCGCGGCGAAATTCTGGAGCTGAAGAACACCATCAACACCATGGTGGATCAGCTCAGCTCGTTCGCCGCGGAAGTGACGCGCGTGGCGCGCGAAGTGGGAACCGAAGGCAAGCTGGGCGGCAGGCGGATGTGCCGGGCGTCGGCGGAACGTGGAAGGATCTGACGGATTCGGTGAATTCCATGGCCGGCAACTGACGGCGCAGGTCCGCAACATCGCCGAAGTGACCACGGCGGTGGCGAAGGGCGATCTGTCGCGCAAGATCACGGTGGACGTGCGCGGCGAAATTCTGGAGCTGAAGAACACCATCAACACCATGGTGGATCAGCTGAGCTCGTTCGCTCGCGAAGTGACGCGCGTGGCGCGCGAAGTGGGCACCGAAGGCAAGCTGGGCGGCCAGGCGGAAGTGAAAGGCGTGGCGGGAACGTGGCGCGATCTGACGGAGAGCGTCAACTCCATGGCCGGCAACCTGACCAACCAGGTCCGCAACATCGCCGGAGTGACCACGGCGGTGGCCAAGGGCGATCTTTCGACGCAAGATCACGGTGGATGTGCGCGGCGAAATTCTGGAGCTGAAGAACACCATCAACACCATGGTGGATCAGCTCAACTCGTTCGCCAGCGAAGTGACGCGCGTGGCGCGCGAAGTGGGAACCGAAGGCAAGCTGGGCGGCCAGGCGGAGGTGAAAGGCGTCGGCGGCGTGTGGAAGGATCTGACGGAGTCGGTGAATTCCATGGCCGGCAACCTGACCAGCTCAGGTCCGCAACATCGCCGAGGTGACCACGGCGGTGGCGAAGGGCGATCTGTCGCGCAAGATCACGGTGGACGTGCGCGGCGAAATTCTGGAGCTGAAGAACACCATCAACACCATGGTGGATCAGCTCAACGCGTTCGCCAGCGAAGTGACGCGCGTGGCGCGCGAAGTGGGAACCGAAGGCAAGCTGGGCGGCCAGGCGGAGGTGAAGGGCGTCGGCGGCGTGTGGAAGGATCTGACCGATTCGGTCAACTCCATGGCCGGCAACCTGACGTCACAGGTCCGCAACATCGCCGAGGTGACCACGGCCGTGGCCAAGGGCGACCTGTCGCGCAAGATCACGGTGGACGTGCGCGGCGAAATTCTGGAGCTGAAGAACACCATCAACACCATGGTGGATCAGCTCAACGCGTTCGCGAGCGAAGTGACGCGCGTGGCGCGCGAAGTGGGAACCGAAGGCAAGCTGGGCGGCCAGGCGGATGTGCGCGGCGTCGCCGGCACCTGGAAGGATCTGACCGACAGCGTCAATTACATGGCCAGCAACCTGACCAATCAGGTGCGCAACATCGCGGGCGTGACCACGGCTGTGGCGCACGGCGATTTAACTACCAAGATCACGGTGGACGCGCGCGGCGAAATTCTGGAGCTGAAGAACACCATCAACACCATGGTGGATCAGCTCAGCTCGTTCGCTCGCGAAGTGACGCGCGTGGCGCGCGAAGTGGGAACCGAAGGCAAGCTGGGCGGCCAGGCGGAGGTGAAAGGCGTCGCCGGCACCTGGAAGGATCTGACCGAGAGCGTCAACTCCATGGCCGGCAACCTGACCAACCAGGTCCGCAACATCGCGGAAGTGACCACGGCGGTGGCCAAGGGCGACTTGTCGCGCAAGATCACGGTGGACGTGCGCGGCGAAATTCTGGAGCTGAAGAACACCATCAACACCATGGTGGATCAGCTGAGCTCGTTCGCATCGGAAGTGACGCGCGTGGCGCGCGAAGTGGGCACCGAAGGCAAGCTGGGCGGCCAGGCCGAAGTGCGCGGCGTGGCCGGAACGTGGAAGGATCTGACGGACAGCGTCAATTCGATGGCCGGCAACCTGACGGCGCAGGTCCGCAACATCGCGCAGGTGACCACGGCGGTGGCGAACGGCGATCTTGTCGCGCAAGATCACCGTGGACGTGCAGGGCGAAATTCTGGAGCTGAAGAACACCATCAACACCATGGTGGATCAGCTCAATTCGTTCGCCAGCGAAGTGACGCGCGTGGCGCGCGAAGTGGGCACCGACGGCAAGCTGGGCGGCCAGGCCGAAGTGAAAGGCGTCGCCGGCACCTGGAAGGATCTGACGGACAACGTCAACTTCATGGCCGCGAACCTGACCACGCAGGTGCGCGGCATCGCGAAAGTGGTGACCGCGGTCGCCAACGGCGATCTGAAGCGCAAACTGGTGCTCGAAACCAAGGGCGAAATCGCGGAGCTGGCCGACACCATCAACGGCATGATCGATACGCTGGCGACGTTCGCCGACCAGGTGACCACCGTGGCGCGCGAAGTCGGCATCGAAGGCAAGCTGGGCGGCCAGGCGCGTGTGCCCGGCGCGGCCGGAATCTGGCGCGATCTGACGGACAACGTCAATCAGCTCGCGGCGAATCTGACCACGCAGGTCCGCGCGATCGCCGAAGTGGCGACGGCCGTTACCAAGGGCGACCTGACGCGTTCCATCGCGGTGGAAGCGCAGGGCGAAGTGGCGGCGCTCAAGGACAACATCAACGAGATGATCGTGAATCTCGCCGCCACTACGCGCAAGAACAACGAACAGGACTGGCTGAAGACCAACATCGCGAAGTTCACCGGCATGATGCAGGGCCAGCGCGATCTGTTGACTGTGTCGCAGCTTGCTGCTTTCCGAGCTGACGCCGCTGGTCGGCGCGCAGCACGGCACATTCTACATCGCCGAGACCGCACGAAGACAAGACCGTGCTGAAGCTGCTGGCCGGCTACGCGATCGACGACCGCGACGACGTGCCGCATGCAGCTTCGGAATGGGCCAGGGACTGGTGGGCCAGTGCGCCAAGGAGAAGGAGCGCATCCTGGTCACCAACGTTCCCGAGCGGCTACATCCGGATCAATTCCAGCCTGGGCAGCGCGGCGCCGGTCAGCATCGTGGTGCTGCCGGTGCTGTTCGAAGGCGACGTGAAGGCCGCCATCGAGCTGGCGTCCTTCGGGCAATTCAGCGACGTTCACCTGGCGTTTCTCGATCAGCTCACGCAATCCATCGGCATCGTGCTGAACACCATCGCCGCCACCATGCGGACCGAGCAACTGCTGCAGCAAAGCCAGGCGCTGGCCGAAGAGTTGCAGAGCCAGCAGCTTCAATTGCAAACGACCAACGCCGAGCTGCAGGAAAAGGCGCAACTGCTGGCCGAGCAGAAGACCGAAGTCGAAACCAAGAATCAGGAAGTGGAGCAGGCCAAGAAGGCGCTGGAAGAAAAGGCCGAGCAGCTTGCGCTCACTTCCAAGTACAAGAGCGAATTCCTGGCCAACATGAGCCACGAGCTGCGCACGCCGCTGAACAACCTGCTGATCCTGGCGCGCATGCTGTCGGAGAACTCGGACAAGAACCTGACGTCGAAGCAGGTGAAGTTCGCCGAGACCATTCACACTTCGGGAACCGATCTGCTGGCGCTGATCAGCGACATTCTCGATCTGAGCAAGATCGAATCCGGCAAGATGGACGTGGAAGTCGGCGGCGTGCGCTTCAGCGAGCTGCAGGATTACTGCTGCGAAGACGTTCCGTCACGTGGCCGACGGCAAGGGCCTGGACTTCACGATCGAGCTCGGCGGCCCGCTTGCCGTCCGAGATCATGCACACCGACGCCAAGCGCCTGCAGCAGGTGCTCAAGAACCTGCTCTCGAACGCGCTCAAGTTCACCGAGCACGGATCGGTGCGCCTGCGCATCGACAAAGCGACCGGCGGATGGACGCTGGGCCATCCCATGCTCTCAGCCGCGCGAAGTCGGTGATCGCGTTCTCGGTGGCGGACACCGGCATCGGAATCCATCCGACAAGCAGCGCATCATTTTCGAAGCGTTCCAGCAGGCCGACGGAACCACCAGCCGCAAGTACGGCGGCACCGGATTGGGGCTTTCCATCAGCCGCGAACTGGCGCGGCTGCTGGGTGGTGAAATTCGGCTGCAGAGCGCTCCCGGCGTCGGCAGCACGTTCACTCTGTACTTGCCGCAAACCTACATCGCGCCGCTGCAGGTTCCCAAGAGCGAGGCTCTGCAAACCACGCCGGTCCTGCTGGAGCAGGCTGCGGTGGCTCCGGCAGCGGAAGTGGATATGATTCTTCCGTTCGCCGTCGCTCACCAACGAGGAGCTGGTGGAGGATCTGGTGATCGACGACGATCGCAACCTGATCCAGCCGGGCGATTCGGCGCTGCTGATTGTCGAAGACGACATCACGTTCGCGCGCATTCTGGTGGATCTGGCGCACGATCGCGGTCTGAAGGCGCTGGTGGCGCTGCGCGGCAGCAGCGCCATGTCCCTGGCGCGCGAGTTCAAGCCGGCGCCATCACGCTCGACATCAATCTTCCCGACATGGCGGGCTGGACCATTCTGGATCGCCTGAAGCACGATCCGGCGACGCGGCACATTCCGGTGCACATCATTTCCGGCGACGAGAATCGCCGGCGCGGCCTGGCGCTGGGCGCCATGACTTATCTGGAAAAATCCGTCACCAACGATTCGCTGGCGGAGGCGTTCGCGGCGATCGAGCATTCCGCTGCAGAAGCGCGTCAAGAAGCTGCTGCTGGTCTGTGCCGGACGACGCCGAGCTGCGCGCGCATGATCGCGACTGCTGGGCGCGCCCGATCTGGAGTCGATCGAGCGTGGCCACCGGCGGCGAAGCGCTGGCGGTGGTGAAGCAGCAGTATCTGGATGGCATCGTGGTTCATCTACTGATCGAAGACATCGGCGCCGCTGCGCGCTGGTCGAGGAGATGCATTCGGACGTCGGTCCGTACGCGCCGCCCTTGATCATGCTGTCGGCGCCCGCATGCTGACCGCGATGAAGAGCTGGATTTGCTCGCGCTTGATCGCGACCAGTGTCGTGAAGCACAGCGCACACCTTGGAGCGATTTGCTCGATGAATCGGTGCTGCTGCTGCATCGCGCCGAAGCCGATCTGACGCCGGAGCAGCGCCGAATCCTGGAGCAGCTGCGCGAAACCGACGCCACGCTGTTCGGCAAGAAGGTGCTGGTGGTGGACGACGACGTCCGCAACATCTTCGCGCTCACCAGCCTGCTGGAAGATCACAAACTGAAGGTCGTGCACGCCGAAAATGGCCGCGCGGGCATCGAATTGCTGACGCAGACGCCGCGACATCGACCTGGTGCTGATGGACATCATGATGCCGGAAATGGACGGCTACGAAACCATGAAGGCCATTCGCGAGATCCCGAATTCCGCTCGCTGCCGATCATCGCGCTGACCGCGAAGGCGATGAAGGGCGACCGCGCCAAGTGCATCGAAGCCGGCGCGTCCGATTACATCACCAAGCCGGTGGATCTGGAGCAGCTCTTTTCGGTGCTGCGCGTGTGGATCAGCCGCAGCAGCGAAGTCGCGCACATGGCGGTCGCGGACGCCTAGAACTATGGCGGCGGCAAGCGGGAATCTCGTCAGCGGAGCAGCAGCCACAGGCGCAGGATCGCGTCAAGATCCTGCTGGTGGACGATTCGCCGGAAAATCTGGTTTCGCTCGAAGCGGCGCTGGAAGGGCTGGGCCAGGAGCTGGTGCTGGCGCGGTCCGGCATGGAAGCCCTGCGCCATCTGCTGGAGCACGATTTCGCGGCCATACTGCTGGACGTGAAGATGCCGGAGATGGACGGCTTCCAGACCGCCGAGTTGATCCGCGCGCGAAAGCGCTCGCGCCACACCCCGATCCTGTTTCTCACCGGCTATAAGAGCGACGAGCATCTGTTCCGCGGCTACGATCTGGGCGCGGTGGACTTTCTTGTTCAAGCCGATCGTCCCCGAAATTCTGCGCTCGAAGGTGGGCGTATTCGTCGAGCTAAGCCGCAATACCGCGCTGCTGCGACCGCCAGACCGAAGTGTTGAGCAAGGCCGAACAGAAGTTCCGCTCCGCTGCTCGAAGCGGCGCCCGACGCGATGATCATCAGCGCCGAGGATGGCCGCATCAGCCTGGTCAATTCGCAGGTCGAAGTGATGTTCGGATGCAAGCGCGAGGAGATCGATCGGGCAAAACATCCGCTCCTTGGTCCCGGATGGAGCGGTCATTCGCATTGCAACTGCCGGCGTCGCCCACGGAGTATGAACGCTATTCGCAAGAACGGCCGTGCAGTTTCCGGTCGAAATCAGCCTGAGTCCGCTGCACACCGAAGAAGGTTTGCTGCTCACCTCGGCGATCCGGGATATTACGGAGCGAAAGAGAGCCGATGAAGAAATTCGCGAACTGAACACCACGCCTGGAGCAGCGCGTCGCGGAGCGCACCAAGGAACTTCTGCAATCGAATGAAGCCTTGCGCCAATCCAATGACGACTTGAATCAGTTCGCCTACGCGGCCAGCCACGATCTGCAGGAGCCGCTGCGAATGGTCGCGCTCTTCAGCCAGATGCTGCAGCTGGAATACTCCGGCCAGCTGGATAAGGATGCGGACGAATACATCTCGTACATAGTCGACGGCGCGCAGCGGATGGAGCAGCTTTTGAAGGACCTGCTGACCTATTCGCAAGCCGGGTCGCCCGAGGAGGGTCCGGCGCTGCCCGTGGATTGCTCGAAGATCATCGAAGCCGTGTTGCTCAACCTGCAGGCGTCCATCGAGCAGAGCGGCGCCGATGATTACCTGGGACCAATTGCCGACGGTTCCGGCGCACGAGGTCCGGTTGGTGCAGCTCTTGCAAAACCTGATCGGAAACGCGATCAAGTATCGCGGTCCCGGGCCGCCCAGGATCCACGTCTCCGCCTGTCGCAGGGACAGCGAATGGCTTTTCTCGGTGCGCGACAACGGCATCGGAATTCGGCCCGAATATGCGCAGCAAATTTTCGGCGTCTTCAAGCGGCTGCACGATCAGACTTACCCGGGAACCGGCATCGGCCTCGCGATTTGCCAGCGCATCGTGGAACGATATGGCGGCCGCATTTGGGTGGAACAAGTCGCGGAACCCGGCGCACTGTTCTGTTTCACTTTGCCGGCTTAATTCAACAGCAATATCGCCATATTGGCGCAGTTCGTCATCCCTTTTGCTGCGAGGATCTTCAACGAGCGCCCCGGAAACGAGAGGCTGTGTTCAAACGCTTTGGTGAACGATTGAATTACCTGGATCACGTGGCCCGTGCCAAAAGCCTCTTTATGATAGGCGGCCATTCCGATCAGAAGAGTCTGGACGATAGCGAAATACACCATCATCAGCAGGCATTGATCGCGGACCGATTGCGCAATGTGATGGACGCTGAGCCCACGGCTGCTCGTTTGGGGTCCGAGAGGAAACAGCGTGCGGTGCACGTAGCTTACTAAGTAATGTTCCAGAATATGCGCATGCTGTTTCATGAACGGGCTATAGTATTGTGCATGAGCGGCCGTGTAGCGCCGCCCGATATCGGTCATGCTCGATTCCACGGTCCACTCCATGGCCTGCATGAATTTCTGATAGCACTCGAGCAGGCGCGGAGCAGTGAAGTCGGAACTGATTCGTCCGACGATCAATTCCAGCACCATCTCGAGTTGCTCGGCCGGCCGGGGACTGTGCGTATTGAGCGCTTCGCCGAATGAATCGCGTTCGACGGCGTCGCGATAGGCCTCTAGAACTTCAAGAGTCTGCAATTGTCCATCGGCCGCGCGCATTTCCTGGAGCTGATCGCACAGAGAACCGAGAATTACCAGCCGTTTCCATAAAGAATACGCGCGATATTGCAGGAGCCAGATGACGAACGCGCGAATGTCGCGAAAATGCTGGTAGGGTTTATCGGAATTTCCGTTCGATGTCGCCGCCGTATCCGGCGCGGTGCTCAATACTGACAGGTGCCCCATGCGGGGATCGTGCGGGCGGCCTTCTTCCTCGTCGAACTGCATAGGGTTGGGGTCGAGCAGGACGATCCGGGCCGCTTCCGGGCACGACAAGTCGAGCGATCGCTGCAGCACATCGTCCACCACATTCATCACGCGCGGATACGCCGAGCACATCATCGACAGGTATTCTTCGCCCAGCTTCTTTTGGATGGCGCACCAGCCTTCCGCCAGAAACGGGCAGCCGGGCCCGTTGAGCTCGATCCGCGCATAATTGTCCTCGCTCGCTCGTTCGGCGTTGATAGTGACCAGTTCGTGGAGGCGCGGGCCTAGCTCCGGATCGTCGGTGCGCTGGTAGGCTTCGTAGGTCTGCTTATCGACGTTGACGATCCAACCGACGCAACAGGTGTCCTCGCAATCGGCGCCAATGCAACGAAAGGCATGATAGGACCGCGGTTGGAGCCGTTTTACAAAGTTAATTCAGCACCTTCAGTTCGACCGCTCCAGTCACATTGTAGTACTCGCGCAGCCGGCGCGCGGCGGCGGGGCCTATCACCTTCGCCAGCTCATCCACCGATGCTTCGCGAACGCGCTCCAGACTGCCGAACTCGCGCAACAGCTTGGCGATGGTTTTCGCGCCGATGCCATCCACTTGTTCCAGCTCCGATGTTAGGCGCGCGGCGCCACGGCGGGTTCGGTGGAATGTCACCGCAAAACGATGGGCCTCGTCACGAACCATTTGGATGACGTGCAGCACGGGCGAATATCGATCAAGCTGGATCGGTTCATCTTCCTGGCCATAGACGTAGATGATTTCTTCGCGCTTGGCGATCGACGCGACGGGCTGGTTGATCACTCCAATTGCATCGAGCGCTTCTACTGCCGCGTGCAATTGGCCCAGGCCGCCGTCGATCAGAATCAGGCTCGGGAACGGTTTGTTTTCCTGCTGCAGTCGCGAGTATCGCCGCGTCACTACTTCGCGCATGGAAGCGAAATCGTCGTTGCCCACCACGGTTCGGATGATGAATTTGCGATAGTCCGACTTCTTCATCCGCCCGTCTTCCCACACCACCATGCTGGCCACTTTGTCGGTGCCCTGGATGTGCGAGATGTCGAAGCACTCGATGCGCTTGGGTGGATCGGGAAGCCCGAGAGCGTCCTGCAAAGCCTCCTGCATCGCCTTCGACGACGGATGCATAATACGGAAACGCTGCTGGAACGCATGTTTCGCATTGGTCTCGACCAGCGAGAGCAGCGCCTTCTTCTGCCCGCGTTGCGGGATCAGGATCTCCACTTTGTGCCCGCGCTTCTCGCTCAGCAGTTCTTCCAGTTCTTCGCGATCCTCGAAGTCCACCGGCACATGGATGCGGCTGGGGATGTATTGCTGATCGAGATAAATCTGCTTGAGCAGCGACGAGAAAAATTCGTCGGCCTGGAAATCGAACAGGTCCTCCCAAAAGTATTCGCGACGATCCACTATGCGGCCGTTGCGCAGATGGAAGAGGTTGGCGGCCACCAGCGGCGGCTCGGCGTAGTAGGCCAGGATGTCGATATTCTCGCCTTCGGCGGCGGCGATCTTCTGCTTCTCTTCCATCTCTTCCACGGTGGACATCAGATCGCGCAGCGCGGCGGCCTCTTCGAAGCGCGTCCCTTCGGAAGCTTCCTTCATGCGCGCGCGCAAATCGCGAGCCAGATCCTTGTGGCGGCCTTCCAGGAACAGTTTCACGTCGCGAACGGCGGCGGCGTAAGCTTCATCGGTGGTCAAGCCTTCGACGCACGGCCCCAGGCAGCGATGGATGTGATACTCCAGGCACGGATGCGTGTGCGCTCGGGTGAAATCCACTTTGCAGGATGGAATCTTGAAGTGGCGATGAATGAAATGCACCAGCCTGTGCGCCAGGTTGCCGGGAAAGTACGGTCCGTAGTAAGTCGAGCCATCCTTGAGTCAGCCGGCGCGTCACGTAAACTCGCGGATATCTTTCCTTGGTGAGTTTAATGTAGGGAAACGTCTTGTCATCGCGCAGCAGAATGTTGAAGCGCGGCTTCCATTGTTTGATGAGCTGGTTCTCGAGCGCCAGCGCCTCTTTATTGTTGTCGACCAGGATGTATTCGATGTCGCGGGCGTCGGAAATCAGCGTACCGGTCTTGCGCTCGGCCAGTCGGTCGTCATTGAAGTAGCTGCGGACACGCGCGCGCAGGTTCTTGGCCTTGCCAACGTAGATCACTTCGCCGTGCTGATCTTTATAGAGATACACGCCGGGCAGCAGCGGCAGTTGGGCGGCTTTTTCCCGGAGTTCCATTGCGAGGAAGGCTAATTCTATTGTCGCAGGATGTGTCAACCTTGAGCTACGCGAGTCCGCGATCCTTCGGAGGCAGAGCAAAGAGAGTGAACCCATCGACCATCCACGACATTTTGGAATTGCTAGCGCGCCTGAAAGCCGCGCACATCTATTACCGACTGTCCGACCCGACGGAAGGTGCGCTTATGGTTGAGGCAGCCGTGCCAGGTGAGCGGTGGGAAATCGAGTTTCATAAGGACGGAGAGATCGGCGTCGAGGTGTTTGTGAGCAAAGGAATCATCCAAGGCCCTGAATTGCTGGAGGACCTGTTCCGCCGATTTAGCGATTGATTGTGCCGCTCAAGGTCCGAGAGATAATTAAGCAATTGGAGGAAGCCGGCTGGCTGCACGTTCGGACCAAGGGTGATCACCGTGTGTTCCGCTATCCCGATGGCCGGATTACGGTGGTATCGGGGAAACTCGGCGATGATGTACGGCCCGGCACGGCCCGGCACGTGCAAGGCGATCCTCAAGCAGACTAAGATTAAGGAAGAGTCTGAATGACGAGGAAGTACTCACTTCTGATCGAAGGCGACGAGTTCGGCTACAGCGCCCACGTCCCCGAGCTTCCCACAATTCTTGTCACCGGAAAGTCCATCGACGAACTGACAGGGCGCGCGATCGAGGCGATTCAACTGTGGTGGGAAAGTAGCGACTTGAACGTGTCTCCAACCGCGGTGCGGACGGAGATCGAAGTTGAATTGCCGCTCTAGCGGGAACCGAGTTCCTTGGCTGATGGAATCTGCGACGCGTCCCAGCCGCCGCCCAGCGCTTTGATCAACTGGACGCTCGCCACCATTTGCTGCTCTCGAAAATTCACCGCGGCTTGCTGGTCGCTCAGCAGAGCGGTTTGCGCCGCGATCACGTTCAGGTAAGGATCGAGGCCCGCCTTGTAACGAACTTCGGCTTCCTGGAGATTTCGGCCGGCTGAATCGATCGCCTCGTTCTGTTGCTCGATCACCTGCGCGAGGATTCTGAGAGCCGCCAGGTTATCTTCCACCTGTTGGAACGCGGTGAGCACGGTTTGCCGGTAGTTCGCGACGGTTTGATCGTAGGTCGCCTGATATTGTTGGACCGTGGCCCGGCGCAATCCGGCATCGAAAATCGTCTCGCGCCAGGCTCGGGCCGACCGACCAAACCCGGCTCGGCCATGTCGAGCCATTTCGCATGCGAGACGCTTTCAAGTCCGGCGGAGGCGCTCAAGCGTGACGGTGGGGAAGAACGCGGTCTTCGCGATGCCGATCTGCGCATTCGCCTGGGCGACCGCGCGTTCGGCGGCGGCGATATCCGGACGGCGCTCCAGAAGCTCGGACGGAAGGCCGACCGGGATCGCGGGCGGAGCCGCTTTGGAACGCGCCTGCGGGAATCGAGAACGTCGATGCGGGCTGGCCGGCCAGCAGCGCGATGGCGTGTTCATACTGGGCGCGAAGAACGCCGAGGTTCGTATCCTGCGCTTGGGTCGCTTTCAATTGCGATTCCGCCTGCGCGACCGCTTCATCGTTGCCGAGTCCGGCTTTGTACAGAGTCGAGCGTCAATTCCAGCGCTTCCTGGTAGGCGCTGACCGTGGAATCGAGAAGCTGCTTCAGCGCATCCTGCGCGCGCAGCTCGTAGTAATCGGCGGCGAGATCGGCTTGCGGCGGAGAGGCGAACGTTTTCCAGATCGGCGACGCTGGCCTGCGCCGCGAAAGTGTTGGCCTTCACTGTGTTTCGAACGCGGCCCCACAGATCGGGCTCCCAGGAGGCGTCGAGCGGCAGCGAGTAAGTGGTGAAAGTTGGCGCCGATCGTTTGGCCGAACGCCGTCGACAAGCGCGAATTTGTAATGCCCGGATTGGCCGTGAGCGGCGGGAAGTACTGCGCGCGAGCTTCCCGGATCATCGCTCGCGCGGCCTGAACATTGGCCGCCGCCGCGGCGATGTTTTGGTTCGAAATATTGAGCTGCTCTTCGAGCCGGTTCAACTCGGGGTCGTGGAAGCCTCTCCCACCACTTTCCGCGCGCGGCGCTGATCGCTGGGTTGAGCCGGCTTTCCAACTACCCTCCACTACGTTGGACGCGCCCAGCTCCTTGTACGCGGGCACGGCGGGCGTGGACGGCTTGACGTACTTCGGGCCGATGCTGCATCCGGCCAGCAGCACCGCCGCAGCCGCGAGCGCGAATGTGGTATAAGCCTCTGGCCATGATTCATTCACCGATATACACGTCCACCAACAGACCCGGATACAGATTCAGGTCCTTGGGCTTCTCGACCCGGAAAATGATCGGCAGCACCCGAACATCCACCCGCTCCTGCCTCTGGTCGGAAAGCTCGATCTTGGGAGACACGACGGGCTGCATTCTGACGAACTCGAGCGGGATTTTGACCGATCGATCCGCGCACCGACATCTGAGCCTTCATCTGGACCGGATCGGGAAGCCGCGGGACCAGAATTTCGTCGACGTAGCAGCGCACGTTCAGGTGCGCGTGCGGAGCTTCCCAGCACCAGCACGGGATCCATGCCTTGCGTGTAGCGTGTCGTAGGCGCCTTGCGCCGAAACATAGCTGCCGACGGTGGGGTTGATCGCCAGCACGATTCCATCCGCGGGCGCTCGAAGCGTGTACTTGGAAAGCAGCGCGCTCGCCGACAAAGAGGATTTGTACAGCGCGTTGTAGTTGCTTTCCTGGTTGTTGATGTCGTAAATCCAGGCGCCCGCTTTGGTCAGGTCGCGCTGCTTGCGGGCTACTTCGAGATTGGCTTTCGCCGTTGCGACCGCATTCGCGGCGCTGTCCAACGCATCTTTACTGATCGATTTCGGATTCACATCGTAGGCGGCTTGTTGCTTGTCCAACTCATCCTGAGCGGTTTTCAAGCGCCGCCTGCGCGGCCACGACTTGCGCTTCGGCGACATCCAGCGTTTCTTTTCTCGGCTGAGCCTTCAGTTCCGCCAGAAGAGTGAAGGCGGCCTGCGCCTGCGATTGCAGTTGCTCGACGGTGGCCCTCTGGATCGAATCGTCGATCACCAGCAGAACCGCGCCTTTCTTCACTTCCTGGCCTTCCGCCACCAGGATCTGCTTCACCGTGCCCGACACCTCCGGATAAACGTTGATGTTCTCGCCGCTGGGCTGATCGCTCTCCACCATGCCTTCCGCGTAGATGCCGTTGGGATAAGGATTGGTGGGCGGACTAAACGCCGGCGGCAGCGGGGGCTGGGTGATGCCCGACAGATACGCAACCACACATCCGGCCAGCAGGCCGATGAAAGACAGTATGAATAATAGCTTTCTCATGCGGTGCCTCCTTTCTCAATTCCAGTGAGCCGCCCGTCCTCCATCTTCAAAATCCGCGTGGCGAATTCGTAGATTCTGGCGTCGTGCGTGACGATCAGGATGCAGCGCTTTTCATTGAGAATGTTCTTCTTCACGAAGCTAACGATGGCATGGCCCGTATCGCCGTCGAGCGAAGCCGTCGGCTCGTCCATGATCAGGATGTCCGGCTGTCCGGCGATGGCGCGCGCGATGGCAACGCGCTGCTGTTCTCCTCCGCTCAGCTTTACCGGCGGAAGATCGGCGCGGCCCTTCAAGCCGACGATCTCCAGATACTTCTTGGCTTCGACGATCGCTTCGTCCCAGTTCTGTCCGCTTCAGGATCAATGGAACGGCCACGTTTTCGGCGGTGGTCAGGCGGGGAAACAGATGATAATCCTGAAACACGAAGCCGATCTTGTGCAGACGGAAATCGGCCAGCTTGTCGCTGCCCAGATTCCAGATGTCGGCGCCTTCCACCGAGACGCTGCCGGAATCCGGCCTGAGAATGCCGGAGAGCACGCTGAGCAGCGTGGTCTTGCCGCTGCCGGACGGGCCCACGATGTACAGCATTTCGCCGAAATAGGCTTCGAGGCTGACGTCTCGCAGGGCCTGGGTTCTGGCTTCGCCTTCGCCGAACCACTTGACGACGCCCGGTTGCTCGTGATCGCTGCTTCTGCCATATCATCAACCTCGGAAAATATCGAACGGCTCAATCCGCAATACCTTTCGGACGCCGAAATAGCTGGAAACGCCGCGATGATCACCACCATCACGAACGCCAGCGCGAGATTCCAATACGTGATCATGCGCGGCGTAATCCGGAAGCCTCAGCTTGGCGAGCGCGATGGTGAGAGCGCACAACCCGATTCCCAAGCCGTAGCCGGTGAGCGCAGTAAAACTGGCCTGGAACAGAATCATCAGGATCAATTCGCGGCTCTTTGCACCCATCGCTTTCAGTGCGCCGAACTTCTCCAGGTTTTCCAGGACAAAGGTGTAGAAGGTCTGGCCCGAAATGGAGGCCGACGATAAAGCTCATGACGGTCATGATCAGGAGATTCATCCCGAGGCCGGTCTGGAACATGTAGAAGGTCGGAAATCTTGCTCATGAACTCGTCTTTGGTCAAGGCCAGGTAGCCGAGCGCCTGCACCTCTCGCTTGATGTTCGCGACATCGGCGGGGCTCTTGGGCTTCACCAGAACGTAGGAGATCGTGAAGCGCGGATTCGGGATGTATTGCAGCGCTCTTTCGTAGGTTGTGTAGAGCGTGGGAACCCCGAACAGACCGCTGCTGGCCACCTGCGCGATGCCGACGATCACGCCCCGGTGATCGTTCACTTCAAATTCCGTCCCGACGTGGGGATTGCCCAGTTTCGGGAATTCCGGATCCTTGACCACGATGAACGCGTTCTCGCCGTAGATGTCCTCGATCTTTCCCTGGAGAAGCTGCGGCCGGCCGAACAGGCTGGTGTCGTCCAGCCCGACCACCGTCACGGCTTGATAGGTGCCGTCCGCGAGTTTCACCAGCGCGCCTCCGGAGTAGACGGGCACCGCGTAATTCACGCCCTGAATGCTCCGCGTCGGCGTCCAGCACGTAATCCGGCATGCCGATGGTGTTCGCCACCGTTTGGACGGACGGGTCCATGATCCACATCGACGCGCCGAGATTGATGACCGTCGCCGACGCTCGATGAAGAACGCCGGCGAACAGCGAAGTCATGGCGATCATCAGGAAAACGGCGAAGGTAATGCCCACCAGCAGCGCCGTGAACTTCGCCTTGTCGTTGACCAGCAGCTTATAGGCGAGTTTGAGAATGCCCTTCACGGCCGTTCTCCGAGCGGTTCCTTTCCGCCCTTGGGGCCGGGCTGATGTCCGTGAATCCAAACCTTATCCGGGGCCATGATTTCGAAGTCCGTGAGCTTGCTTTTGATCCTGACCTGCCGCAGCGCGCCGGGGCCCTCGGCGGGACTGGCGACGAACTCGAGCAGATACCGGTTCGCCAGATGGTCCGCTAAATCGGCCAGGAACGGCCCGAGCGAAGGCAGCGGCCCAAAGCCCAGGAAATAGGCTTCGCCGCCGGTTTCATCGGCGACGTGGGCGAGCTGGACCTGCCCGGATAGAGCTTCGAAGGTCGCTCTTGAGGTAATCAGCGCTCGGATGATAAATCACGTATACGGTGACTCCGGCGCGTTCGGCGGCTTCGAGCGCGGTATCGGCCGATGGGTCGCGCATCTCGTCCGTCGGCCGACGGATTGATGCCATTCGAGATCATTAGCACCACTCGCCGCGGCGTACCCGGCGGCCAGGTCCGAATCAACTCGGCCAGCGCGGTAAATGGACTGGCCGGTTTGCTTCCCTCGGGAGTGTTGAGAGCCTGGACGGCGCGTTTGTGATCCGTAGTCGGATTCTCGGCCACTTGCAGCTGTCCATTTTGGATATACGCGATGCCGATCGCGGTGGTGGGTGGCTGAGAAGCGATAAAGCGGCTTAGTTCTTCGAATTTGGAGCCGGGCTCGCAGTTGGAGCAATGGTCCACCAGCAGGAACAGCTCAAGACCTGCATCGGCGCCGCGCAGTGGGATCAGGCGGGTGACTGGCAGGGGTTCATAGTGCTCGGTTACGGTGACATCGTTGGGCGTGAGTACGGGCGGCTCGTGGCCATAGTGATGGCCCAAGGTCACCATGATCTGCACCGGCGTCCCGGGGGGAGCGGGAGCCTGGGCCCAGCTGAGCAGCGGCCATACGAGTGCGAGCGAAGCAAGCTTTGCAATCTTTGACATATCGTCCTCGGCTTTGAGGAGCGCATGCGGTTCACCAAAGACAACCTGTTGAAACCGTATCCCTTTTGGTTTCAGCGCTGATCCATAGCGCTCCAGACTTGGGTGATTTCACGCAAGGCAATGAAGTACCATTCAGCCAATGGTCATCACAAACGAATACGTCGACATTCCTTCGGGAGGCGTGCCCATGCGGATGTTTGTCGCGGCGCCGAAAGCCGCCCGGCAAATACCCGGGCATCTTGTGCTATTCGGACATTTTTCAGCTCACCGGACCCATGCTGCGGGCGGTCACTCGCTTGGCGGGCTACGGATTCGTGGCGGCGGCGCCGGAGATCTACCATCGAATCGAACCCGCAGGCTCGGCGATTCCGTTCGACGACGCGGGCCGAACCCGCGGCATGGACGATGCAGCCAAAACACCGGTGGCACATTTCGACCAGGACCGCCGCGCGGGGCTGGATTATCTGGCAAAGCACAGCCAGGTTGCGCCTGGCCAGCTGGGCGCAATGGGGTTCTGCATCGGAGGGCATCTCGCGTTTCGAGCCGCGCTCGAGCCGGACGTCCGGGCCACGGTCTGCTTTTACGGAACGGGCATCCACGATGGAAAGCTGGGCCAGGATCGCGATGCCGGGTCGCTGGGGCGAGCAGGTGAAATTCATGGCAAGCTGCTTATGGCGTGGGGGAGCGCGGATCCGCATGTGCCCGAGGCCGGGCGCGCGGAGATCGATCGCAAGCTGCGCGAAGCCAAAGTGGATTATTCGGTGAAGCTATATCCCGCCGAACACGCCTTCATGCGCGATGAAGGACCGCGCTACGATCCCGAGGCGACGGACCAGGCGTTTGCCGGCATGATCGGGCTGTTCCGAAGCATGTTCGGTTCCCCGGTATAATCGGGTTGTGGTACGCGCCGCTTTCTTGGGACTTATGCTGGCTGCGGTGCTTGTCGCGCAAGACGACAAGCAACTGAAAACCAGGCCGCCCGACCAGGCGAAGCCCCAGCAGCAAGATCAAGAACAAGAGCCTCCCGAGGAAGATCCCAGCATCGCGCCTAAAACCTACTCGTTTAATCCGCTGGAAGCCGAGAAGGACGTCAAGGTCGGCGCCTACTACTTCAAGAAGGGCAACTACAAGGCGGCCATGAGCCGATTTCGCGAAGCTACATTGTGGAATCCGACGTATGCCGAGGCGTTTCTGCGTTTGGGCGAGAGCGAAGAGAAGCTGAAGGACAAGAAAGCCGCGCACGAGGCGTATGAGAAATTCATCGCATTGGCGCCGGATGACAAGCAGGCGGAAGCGATCAAGAAAAAACTGGCCAGTAAATGAAGAACGGCGGAAAGCCGAAGCCTTCCGCCGCACCAGTAGAACGAGCGAGTCTTACTTCACGTACAGCGTGACTCCCGCTTGGCTGGTCTTGCCGCCCACAGTGACTAGGACGGGAACCGAGATGGGGGTTCCGCCGGATGACGCATAGGTGTTTGGAACGGCGCCGGCGGGAACGGTGAGGTTGACCTGATAGAGGCCCGCCACGGAGTCAGCCACCCATCCGGCGTAGCCGACAGTAGCGGTGACACCGGCGATGGTCGCCGTTACCGGCGAGATGCATGGCGGGAAGTGGAAAGTCCCATTAGATACGATCTTGGCGCTTTGGATAACCGCGCCATCCAGCGAAGTCCAAGCGACGGTCGGAGCCGTGTAAACAGGGCTAACGGTTGTCGTATTCATCGTGGTCAGGTAGCCGATGATCGCCGGGCTCGCCGAGGCGTTCCCCAAGGCGGAGATGCAGCTGCCGGGATAGGCGAGGGCCGTGGTGGTGGTAGCGTTGCTCGCAGTGCTGGTGGGGGCGCCCATGCCCGTCATATAGACGATCACGGTACCGGTGGTATGGAGAGCGGCGTTGGTGGAGGAGTTCAAGGAGAAGTCCCCATTGAGGATGGCGCCCTGGCCGGTGCCGTTCGAATTCGCGGCAAAGATGCCCGGGTCGTTCGCGACAACACCGACAGTGAAGGCGGAGGAGCTTTCCGTAGAGAGCGGAGCGGTTGGAGGAGCTGTCGTGCCGTAGCTGACGACGATATCTACCGTGCCCGATCCGATGAGAGTGGGCGTAACGGTTGCGAGTGCGGCCGGCACTAACACGTTGATCTGGGTGTTGCTGGCAAAAATGACATAGCCTTGCGCGACCAACGCGCCGCCATGCTTGTTGAACTGGACTTGGAGGTAATGCGTGGAGTCCGGGGTCAAGTAAGTTGGATAGCGGAAATACGTGGAGTCAGGCGTGCCGCCCAGCATCGCCGGGTTGGAGCTGACGCCGCAGTCCGGGCAGAAGTTCGTACCGAAAATAGTGATGAAATCGTAGGGCGCAAACACCGTGGGGGATGCTGTGGATGGTTCGATGAAGGTGGAAGCGCTGGTCACCGCGTCGATGATGGGAACGTCGACCACATTCAAGTTGGCCAAAGCTCCCGAAGGCGTGGTGGGCACGCTCGGGGTTGCGTTGCCATTAGGGTTCAATACTGCGATCGCCAGGGGAGTGCCGGCGGTGGTGAAGTAGCCTGTGGTTCCCACCGTGATCTGCACCACGATGGTAGTGCTATTCACTACCGTTACGACCAGTCCGCTTCCAGTGACAATCTGCGATCCGTTCGCAAAAACGGCGGTCACCTGGTTGGTTCCCGTGGCCACAAATCCAGTACCGTTGATGACGAAATTCACCACATCGGTGGCGTTGGTGTCGATTGGTACGGAGGCCGGATACAAGTTGCTGATGAGGGCCACCGGAGGCAATATCGTCAGCGAGAACGTCAAGGGCATGGTAGTGCCTTCATAATTGATGGTGACCGTGGCGGAGAGGACGTCGCCTGCCTTGGCCTGGGCATAAACCAGCGGGCTGAGCGTGACGGACACCGTGGTTCCCCAGGTGTACACCAAGCCGCTCGACGGGCTGACACTGATTCCGGTTGCCACCGTCGTTCCCGTACTGGTGAGCGCGGAAAGCGTGGTGGTGTAAGAGATCGGGACGCTGTTGGAAGACAGAGTAAAGGTGAATGGAACTTGCGGGGAGGCGACAGACCAGGTCTCGGTGCCTAACGCGGTTCCCCCAGTGGCCGTAAGCGTCGCCGCTGGACTCTTGACCGTCAATGTGACCGGGATGCTCAATGGGTTGTAGCCAATCACATCGAGCTGCACCGTGGCGGTGTAAATGCCGGCGCCCAGAGTGGCCGCCACTTGGCTCGCAGCCAGAGTGAAGACCGAGGGCGTTCCAGCCACAGTTCCCGCCGTGATCGGACTAACTACGGTGCCGCTGGATACGCTCACTGCCAGCCAATAGGGCACGGTGGTCGGATCGACCGTATAAAACGTGCTGCTGGCGGGAGCCACTGCCACGGCGGCCGTCGCCAGGCTCACCGAGACGGAGCTCGGACTGGGCGTGCTGGGAAGCGTATAGGTCAGCGCCACGGCGCCTGGCGGTGTGTATGTCGGGACCAGTGGGGATGCCGGGAGTGCGTACAAGCTACTCGTACCAACGACGAGCGCGAGCATCGCAAATGAGACTTGGTAAAGCCTAATTCTTTTCATTTGAAATAAATTCCTCTTTGACCCGCGCTTCAGATCGCTTGGGTACTGCGATTCCATATCGGGCAGAAGGAAATAAATTTGAGGAACCGACGGAACTAGCCCGCGAGAGGCAGGTGCTTACGCTTGCGGCGCTCATCTTGCGCGCGGATCACGGCCGTCACGCGGTTCACGCCCAAGTCCCATTGCGGAAACAGATCCAGGTATTGCACCTGCCTCGCGATGCGGCGGGGTACGACGCAATCGTCCAGGCGCAACGGGATAAAAAATATCTCATCAAGAGGTACTTTGCCGGCGCAATTCAGGGCGTAGCGCAGCTCGCTATGGAAACTGCCGCGCTTAGAAGTGGCGCGGCGCGAAAAGCACGCCACAAAGAAATCGGAGGTTTGGATGGCGGTTTCGATGGCTCGCGGCCAATTCTGCCCCGGCAGCAGTTTCTTCTTGTCGAGCCAGGGACGGAAGCCATGTTGCTCGAACGCCTGATACAGCTTCCTCACTTGGGACAAGTCTTCCTCAACGTAGGCGATGAATACCCGAGGCTTGGTTTGACCCACGAAGCGATACCCGCGCTTGCCCCCTGGAACGAATTTGCCCAGGCCGTCGATCTCCACCGTTGCGCCCTGTTCCAAAGCCTCGCGCAACATTTGGGTGATGCGCAACGTCAGCGCGGTGTTCGAGCGGGACGCCGTCATTTGGACCCCGGTTTTCCCTTGACCCGCCGGGCGCCGGGTGGCAAGCCCTCTTCAAAATAGAATGCGGGCTTGGGACCCGGCCAAAAGGTCCCGAGGCCGGGAAGCGAAGCGCTGCGTCCCGCTCTCACTCGTTTCAAGATGTCATTCAGGATCCGGTCGAGCTGATCGGCTGCCGCCGCGGGGCTGATTCCCGATTCCTTTGCCAAGCGCCGCGCGAGCTGTTCTCGTTTCATCCCAAAGATCATAATGCAGGGCCTGGCGCGAACCACCGGGGGCAAGGCCTTCGTCTTACTGAACATAACCTTTTTTATCAGCAAGATAGAACATGTACCGGGATCGCGGAAGAGCTGTGACCGGTCAGCCAAATGAAGCGGTTTTAACAAGTACTTAAGCTGGGGTTCATCTACGGCTGAAATGATAGGGCTGAAGTTTTCAATACAAACTTCTGACACCTAAGGAGACCTCTAATGAAGAAAATCATGACTCTGATGCTGGGCCTGTCCTTCCTGATGGGCACGGTCAGCCTGTTCGCCGCGCAAGACAAGCCGGCCGATTCCACAGCCAAGAAGAAAAAGGCCAAGAAGAAGAAGGCTGACAAGTCGGCCGACGAGAAGAAGTAGCTAACTTTCAGTACCATCGTTAGCCAAAGGTTTCAGTCGCGCATGCGTCCCAGTTTTCGGGTTCGCCATGCGCGACAACTTTTTTAGGCGGCCGGCTATCACCGCTAACCGTTTCCCAGTACCTTTCCGATTGCCGGGCGCCTACGATCTGCGTTACCGTGTAGTATACAAGGCCACAGGTAAGGCTGTTGATTTTATGGTGGAATGTCCATCTTGCCACACCAGCAATCCGCCAGAATCGCGCCTTTGTTCCAAATGCAGCGCTCCGTTCGGGATTGACAGCGCGGCCCTCGACGACGGTGCTACTCTTGCCATCGAAACCGCTGTAACCTCCGCTGGGATGATCGATCCGGACGGCACCCAGGTCTTCACCGAAGTCTCGCTCGGAGCGACGGCCGTTGGCGGCACCGGCTGGTCCGTGCCGATCCAAAAGCTCACTTCTTCCGATCCCAGCACGAATCTCGAACCTGGCATGATGCTGGGCGAACGCTACGAGATCCTCAAGCGCCTCGGGGAAGGTGGCATGGGCGCTGTATACAAAGCGCGCGATCACGAGCTCGACCGGCTGCTGGCGCTCAAAGTGATTCGCCCGGAACTGGCCGGCCATCCCGATATTCTGCGCCGTTTCAAGCAAGAGCTGATTCTCGCCCGCCAGGTCACGCACAAGAACGTCGTTCGAATCTTCGATCTCGGCACCGCCGACGGGCGGAAGTTCATCACCATGGACTTCATCGAGGGCAACGACCTGAAGAGCATTATCAACGAGCGCGGCAAGCTTCCTCCGGCCGAAGCGGTGCCGATCGTGCAACAGATTTGCCGGGGCCTGGAAGCCGCGCACACCGAAGGCGTGGTACATCGCGACCTGAAGCCTCAAAACGTCATGGTGGACGACGCGGGCCGTGTCTGGCTGATGGACTTCGGCTTGGCGCGCTCCATGGAACTGTCCGGTTTGACGCGTACGGGCGTCCTGATGGGCACGCCGGATTACATGTCGCCTGAGCAGGCTCGTGCCGAAAAGGTGGACGCACGGTCGGACCTGTTCAGCGTGGGCATTATCTTTTTCGAAATGCTCATTGGGCGGCTGCCGTTCCAGGCCGACACTCTGATGGCCAAGCTCCTGCAGCGCGTGCAGCAACGGGCCGTCCCGGTGAACGAAATCGACCCCAGCATTCCCGCCGATATAGCCGCGGTGGTGAGCAAGTGCCTGGAGCCGGACGTTACCAAACGCTACCAGACCACTCGCGAGATTTTGAACGATCTGGGCGGAGGGATGAGCATCAGTTCGTCGGCGAGCTCAAGCGCAAGTGCCTCCGCGAGCGCCGCAGCTTCTGGATCAGGCTCGTTTTCTCTGGCCGATCTTGGCCCCGGATCGCAGTTCGGCCCGCGCTATCGCATCGACTCCGTTATTGGCGAAGGCGGCATGGGCAAGGTTTACAAAGCCTACGACACCGATTTGGACCGGACGGTGGCGTTGAAGCTGGTGCGGCCGGAACTGGCCAAGGACGCGAGCTCACTGCAGCGTTTTAAGCAAGAGCTGCTGCTCGCCAGCCGCATTTCGCATCGCAACATCCTGCGCATTCACGATCTCGGCGACGTCGACGGCGTGAAGTTCATTTCCATGGCCTTTGTGCAGGGCATGGATCTGCACGATTCGCTGGCCAAGCAGGGACGCCTGCCGATCGAGCGAGCCGTGAATATCGCCAAGCAACTGGCCGGCGCGCTCGAGGCCGCGCATTCCGAGGGCGTGGTGCATCGCGATTTGAAGCCGCGCAACGTGCTGATCGACATGGACGATCATATCTACGTCTCCGATTTCGGACTGGCAAAATCGCTGGACTCCGACAAAACCGGCATGACGCGCGTGGGCGAAGTGCTGGGCACGCCGCGCTACATGTCGCCCGAACAGGCCGAATCGAAGGCCGCCGACAATCGCAGCGACATTTATTCGCTGGGCGTCATTTTCTACGAAATGGTCACCGGCGAAGTGCCGTTCACCGGCGAATCGTCGCTCCAGGTGATGTTCCAGCACGTGCAACAGCAGCCCAAGGATCCGCGGCTGCTCAATTCGGACATACCCGAGTATCTCGCGGTCATCATTCTGAAGTGCCTGGAAAAAGATCCGGCGCAGCGCTATCAGAGCGCGAAGGATCTGCTGGCGGATCTCGAGTCGGGAACTCCAGCCACCCGCATTGTCCGCTTGCGGCAAGCGGAAATGGGCTATCCCAAGTGGATGTTCGCGGCCACTGGCTTAGTATTGCTGGTTGGCATCGGGATGGCGATCCGCCCGGTTCGCGAACGTATTCTGGGCCGATCGCCCATCCAGATCACGATCACCGGGCGCAAAGGCGGTGCAACTCCCGCCTCGACGGCCAACGACAAGTTTGTGGCCTTGCTGCCGTTGCGCGTGGTGGGAAGCGATCCAGCGTTGCAGTATGAAGCGGCTGGCGTCACCGACGCGCTTTCGGCCAAGCTGTTCCAGATGAAAAACGTTCACCTGGCTTCGAGCGGCGCCGTAGAGAAAGTCAACGCCGCTGATCCCGTCACCAAGATCGCGCATCAGTTAGGGTCCAAGTTGATTGTGCAGGGAACATGGCAAGGCTCGGGCGACAAGATCGACGCCGTGCTGCGGCTGAGCGATGCCACTGGAAAGGAACTGTGGACCAAGGATTTTCCAGGCGTGCGCCAGGATCTGTTGACCATCGAAGATCAGATCTACAACGAATTGGTTGCGGCGCTTGAGCTGAAGCCGAGCGACGAAGAGCTGGCGCGCAATGCGCTGCGCCCCACCGAGAACGTCGCGGCGTACGAACTGTATCTCAAAGGGCGCGATATTCTGCGCGGGAAGCGCGATGTGAAACGCGTGCAGTCGGCTGTGGATCTCTATGAACAAGCCATCAAGAAGGACTCGGGTTTCGCGCTCGCTTACGCCGGTTTGTCGGATGCCAGTCTGGTGATGTACAACTTGAACCACGACGCGGCCTGGTCGCAGAAGTCGCTGAGCGCCGCCCAGCACGCGCAGACGCTGAACGACGAAATTCCGGAAGTGCACTTTGCGCTGGGCAATGCGTACCGCGCTACCGGGAAGACCAACGAGGCCATCGTCGAGCTAAAACGCGCTTTGGAGCTGGCGCCCAATTCCGATGAAGGTTATCGCCGGCTGGGCGACGCTTATTTGGCCGCCGCGCAGCCCAACGACGCTCTTCAGGCTTACCAGCAGGCGATCACCGCCAACCCCTATTATTGGCTGAACCACAACAAGCTGGGGATGGCCTACGCTCAGGTTGGTCAGAACTCCAAGGCGATCGACTCGTTCAAGAGGGTGATCGATCTGGCGCCGGATTCCGCGGTCGGTTACGAGAATCTGGGTGGCGTCAATTTTGAAGAGGGGAAATGGAACGATTCCATCGTTGCGTTTCAAAAAGCCTTGAAGATCGAGCCTTCCGAAAGCCTCTATTCAAATCTGGGCACGGCGTACTTCTATCTCGGCCATGTGAACGACGCGGTGACGACATTCCAGAAGGCGGTGGCGCTCAATCCCAATGACCACGTTGCAGTGGGCGATCTTGCCGATGGCTATCGCTGGTCGGGCGATAAGGTAAAGGCCAAAGCTACCTATGACCAGGCCATCACACTCGCGCTGAAAGCGCTACGAGTGAATCCGCAGGATGCGAGCACGCTTGGTTACTTAGGCTTCTATTACGCCAAGAACGGAGACTCCAAAAAGGGGCTCGAATTCATCCACCGGGCGCGCGGCATCGACGGCAATGATAACAGTCTGATGTATATCGAAGGAGTGGTGAATGCGCTCGCAGGACAACAAGCCGACGCCCTGGCGAGCTTAAAGGCTGCCCTGGAGAAGGGTTATCCCGTGCAGCAGGCCCGCAACGACCCGGACTTGAAAGTTCTGGCCAGCAATCCGGACTTCGATAAGTTGATCGCTAGTTTCGCGAGCAAGCAGAACTAGGGCGCAGTTTCCGGCGCGCGATTACGATTCCGGCGAAGGCAAGCGAGAGGAATAGCCACTGGGAGGGTTCCGGTACCAGGGTCGGGATGCCCGGTCCGCCAGTGAAGAAATAGGTTAGTGTCTCGGTGTCACTTGGATCGACTGCCTGGATTCCGCAGGTTGCAAAGACGTCTCCGGGGTCGCACGAGAACACTGCCCCTGAATTCAGTATGGCCAGGTAATCCTCTTTCGACATCGAGAAGGTGATCTCAAGTGAGCTGAATGTGACTCCGCTCTCATTTTTGAAATCAAAGGTGCCGTCCCCAACAAAGGAAAATGTGAGCCCAACGACCGGACTGCCACCGCCGCCGTTGAGCCGGATCAGGGGATCGAAAACGAATTCGTCGCAGTTCGTTCCAATGCAATCGGGCAAACTTGACTCACCATCGGGCAATGTCGGATTGGCGGTTGCGCCAAACTCCTGATCGGACGCGAAACCGTCAGTGATGACTTGGAGATCCGGGTTCGTGGGGTCTGCTAGCGCCCAGGTGGGGAACAGCAGAGCCACGGGGGCAAGCATTAGCCATCGCTTCATGTTCATTTCTAGTCATCGCCTCCGTCAAATACCGGGAACACCAGACACGCTTGGCGCAAGAAACACCCGGATCGATTCATCCATATTACATCCCGCGAGAGGACGTTAGAAGCCCCAAATCCCGCTTTAGTACCAGTACCGTCTCGCCGCGATACTCCAGCCGATTGGGTTGATACAATTCGTTGATACAATTCATAGTACTAAGCGCGATTGTTTGCGGACGTGCTTTGCCCTATAATCCCTACATGCGCTACCCCTTCCCGCTCGAGAGTCTGCTAAAGCACGCGCGATACATGGGGTTGGGGGCGCTGATCCTAGCCCTGCCGATCGCCAGCCGAGCATCGATCATCTCTGAGGAGATCGATTTCACGGTAGGCGGAAACAACGGCCAGGTGGACTTCACCGTAGACACGTCAAAGACGCTCTCGGACGCTCCTACCGGCGGTAACTACGCGGATCCCGACGATGGCTTGCTGTCATTGACCATGAACTACAACAGCGTCAATTACACGCTGGCGGATTTCTTGGATGCACCAGCTTTGCCGATCGTGCTGCTCCCTGGCAACAACAAGCTGACGGGTGGACTGCAATATGAGCTGATCGGGGTAGTTGTCGTGGACGGATCCTGCCTGCCGGTCATGGGCGATCCGGGTACTTTCAATTGCACTGGCCCCGGGCCCGGCGATACCGCGACAATTTTGGGTTTATCACCTACGATTGAAGCCGCCACAGTCGGCGGCGCTGTTACCATTGACGCTTCCGTGTCGGGTAGCTCATCGGAGGTGCCGGTGCACGGCCAGACCTTAACGCCTACCCTGGGGTCCATTACCGGCGAGGAGTCAGCAGTTCCCGAGCCGGTGCTCGTCCCGGTGATCGGACTGGGCTTGGCGGGTTTGTTCTTCGTTCGCCGCCGCAAGGTGGCTCAGTAACCGCGATCGAGATTCAGCGCGAGCACCGCTGGCTCCGCTGCTTCTTCGAAGCGCAGCTTTCCATCTTCTGACTTTGCTAGTCGCATTGCGCTCCATCGAGCGCCGGTCGCTAGCGCTGCAAGCACGCCTGCCACGGCCGCATAACGCGCGGGATGGTCAAACGAATCGCGCTCCCACTTCACGGCTTCCATGATCGCGGGGAGGAACAACATCACGCACATCAGGAACGCGATGTTGAAGTTCGATTTTCCCGGCAGGTAGGAGCAGGTGAACGGCAGCTTTTGCGTGCCGTGCAGGCAGAGTTCGGCGATAATCGTGCCGAGCAACACCAGTACCAAAAGATGTTTCGCCGCCGCCTGCCACGGCCAGATCCAAAACAAGACGGCTGCCGCGCCCAACGAAACCGGAACCACTGACAGCGCGTACAGTGCCCGCCGCCGCGCGGTCATGCATTCGGGGCCCTCCGGAGTCGGCGTGACACGGAAAATCCAGTTCGCGCTCATGACCATCGGCAAAGAGAACACCACACGCATCCCCACCACGCACAGGATCATGATCGTGATGGTCGAGTTCAGCGGCCCGAGAGCCAGCGCGTTTCCGGGATCGTTGGCCGTATCGTCCAATCTCACAAAAAGGATGGACGCGGCCAACGCGGTACCGAGATAAAAGGCCAGCAGCAGGCGATGTTGGCGGCTGCGCAGCACGGTTCGGATGCTGAACTGCCCGATCGCGGTAGTGAATCCGTTGCCGAAACGAGGCAGCCGGCTGCGTCCGCCCGACGCCGGCGCGATGTCGGGTTCTTCCACGATTCTGCGGATGGTGCGGAAGTATGCGAGCGTGTACGCCGACGCGGTTGCGCCGAATGCGATGGCGATGGCGATCCATGCACGCCGGGCCAGTTCGGCGAGGGCGGGCGATCCATTCAATTGCTCGAACAATCCCACGAACCAGTACGAGGGCGACCATTCCAGATAGTCCGAGTTTTGCGCGCCGATGAAGCCCCCGGGCGTGACGAGCTTTGGTTCAAGAAAATAGGCGATCACAAAAATGCCGAACGCACCCAGTTGCATATAGGACGATACGCGCAGGAAGTGGCGCCGGGGCAGCAACTCGGCGATGATCCCCTGTGCGCCCAGCACGCAGCAATAGATGAATGCGCCCGCGGCCGCCATGGTGATCCACCAAACGGCGAACACGCGGAAAAAGTTTAACAGGCCGCCACCGCCGGCGGGTACGATGGTCGTGTGCAGCGAAATCGCACGCTTGCCAGTCAGACGTTCGCGTGTATGCTCCGCGAGTACGCCCGCGAAGTCGAATAAATCTGGCCCGAGGTTTGTCAGAACAATGACGGAGTAGTCGTCCTTGGGACTAAAAGTGGCATGGCTCCTATACCCGGCTGTGGCGCCATTGTGCCAGTACATTTCCCCGGTATGGACCCACGAGAGTGCGATGCTCGCGCCGGGCCCGATCGGCGCTCGTAGTATGTGCTGTAATTCCAGTGCCGCTCGAAGCCCGGTCTCACGCGACACCCTTTCCGGATGCAGGTTCGCCGCAAGATAGCGGAGCATGTCCGCCGCCGTGGAACGGATCTCTCCGGCCGGGGCCAGCGCACCGGCACTCAGGAGATTCACCGGCGCATGCAGTCCGTTGTATCCCTGGAGCACTCGGGCCTTCTGCTCAGGCGGCAGTTCGATTACCGTATCGTGCATTCCGAGCGGCTCCGTGATGCCGCGCACGAGATCTTCGTAGCTGACGCCGGCGCGGTTCGCGAGCGCCTGTCCCAGCAGCGCCATCCCAAGGTTGCTATAGCCGAAAGAAGGGTGAGCAGGCTCGGCAACGCCCCAGGTCTTCAGGAACTCGTACAGGTCTGCCACGCTGTACGCCGCGAAGGCGGTCTCGCTGCTGGTGGCGTTCGAGTTGGTGGGTAGTGGCGGGACGGAGGGCAAGCCCGACCGATGCGTCGCCAGATCCAGGAGCGTGATCTCAGGGCCTTTCGGTCGCGTCACCGTGCCGGGTGGCAACAACTCGCGCACCGGTTCGTCCAGGCGAGCTTTTCCGTGCACGACGAATTGGGCGAGCGCGAGCGCGGTGAATGTCTTTGTGATGGAGCCGATTTCAAAAAGCGAATCAGGTTTCGCAGTTCCGTACGCGAAGACGCGCTGCTCGCCGTGTTTCCAGACTCCCACTGTGGCGCCGCTGCCGGTGCCTGGCGCGAGCGGACCGTTTCTCAACGCGGATTCGAGGTCGTGTTTGAGAATCGGTTCGAGCTCTGGCGGGCTGAGCGGAGGCATGGCGCGGTCATAAGCGATGGCAGGGGCGGGCGCAGCTGCATGTCGATCGTTGAGCAAGAGCGGCCACAGGAATCCGGCGAGGCTGTGCGTTGCGGCCATTGTGATGCTCAATGCCGTAGCCACGGCGGCGACTTTGGCGAAGAAGATGGTGCGCGATCGGATCGGCAACGGCGCCAGCACCATAACGTCGCGCCGGTCCGGAAACGTCGAATCCCAACTCAGGATCGCGAAAAGCCCGACCACCAGCATCGTGGTGGCGATCATGAAATGAACGCCGCTCCATTGGACGGCCAACCGGTTGACGAACAGCGCGCCGGCGGTGCGGTCGCCGGCTGCGAGAAACCCCATCCCAATAAGGCACAAGACGATGCTGAGCGAAACCAGCAGCGCCG
This sequence comes from Bryobacterales bacterium, assembly GCA_963772905.1. Classification (GTDB taxonomy): domain Bacteria; phylum Acidobacteriota; class Terriglobia; order Bryobacterales; family Bryobacteraceae; genus Palsa-89. The sequence goes on from CAVYZD010000007.1 coordinate 73,551, forward strand.
CAAACTGCCCCAGCAGCTTGTTCGTATCGCCCCGGGCGTCGGCCGAGAGAAGCTCCAGATCCACCATGCGGAAAAGGAACTGCCTATAGAGTATGCGGAACTGAGTTTCTCGCATGGAGCACCTAGGCCTGGATCAAATCGGCAATTTCGCGCGACATCGCGGCGGTGTCCTGCTCGACAGCCAACTGCGAAAAGATTTTTTCCAGCGTCGGCAGCGCCATCAGGTTGCGCAGGTTTTCGATGGAGTCGTCGGCGACCACCTTGCCGTGATGCAGGATCACTACGCGCGACGACACGCGCTCCACGGTTTCCAGTTCATGTGAGCTGAAGAGGATCACTTTTCCGCGCACCGCGAGTTCCTGGATCAGGCTGCGCAACACCAGGCCAGTGCCGACGTCGAGGCCGGAAAACGGCTCGTCGAGCAGGATCAGATCGGGATTGTGCAGCAGAGCGGCCGCTATCAGCACTTTCTGCCGCATGCCTTTCGAATACGACGAAACGGGGACGTGGCGGTCGCTATGCAACGAGAACAGGCTCAGCAGGCGGTCGATTTTTCGGGCGGTGGATTGATCGGGCAGGCCGCGCAGTTGTCCCACCATCACCAGGTATTCCAGTCCGCTGAGATGCCCGTAGAGATGCGGCTCCTCCGGCACGTAGCCCAGGCGCTGTTTCCACGCGATCAGGTCGCGGCCGATGGGAACGCCGTCGAATAGAATTTGGCCCGTCGTGATCTCAAGGAGGCCGGTGATCATCTTCATGGTGGTAGATTTGCCGGAACCGTTGGGGCCGAGGTAACCGGTCACCTCCCCGGCGGGAGCGCAAAACGATACCCGATCCACAGCGAGGGTGCCGGTGAATTGCTTCGAGACATTGCGAAGCTCCAACATGGCTGGTACCTATGTAGCATTCTACCTTTGAGTTGTCAAGTAGCATTCTACACAGGTATCCTACGGGCATGGCGGCGGAGCTGAAGCTTTCTCATACGGCGGCGATGATCCTCAAGGCGATCGACGCCGGCCACGTCTACGGGTTCGGCGTGATGGAAGTGACGGGTCTGCCGAGCGGCACGGTTTATCCGGCGATGCGGCGGCTGGAACGCGATAGCCTGATTCGCTCGCGCTGGGAGAAGCAATCGATCGCCGATGCCGAACTTCGTCCGGCGCGCAAATACTACGCGCTCACGGCGTCTGGTAGGGCAACGCTCGAAGCCGCCGAAAAACGCTACCCGTTGCTCGCCAAGTTGATTCCTGCTCCCATGGGTGAGAAGGCATGAACCTGGCGGCGCTTCATCTCGCGATACTGAGAAGCGCTTCCGTACTGGTGCCGGAAACGCAGCGAGCGGATTGGCTCGCTGAGTGGCGCAGTGAGCTCTGGTATGTTGAGCGTGATCCCCGTGGACAAAGCGTAACGGCGTTCTGCGCGGGTGCGTTCCGCGACGCGTACTGGCTTTGGCGTGACGATCCCGGCCCCGGCCGCTATTCGCTTCTTACAGAATCGCCGGCCCATTGCCTCGCGTTGCTCGCGGTGCTTGGCGCGATCTGCTTTGGCATCGCGTTGCTTTTGCCCGCCGCGCGGCCTGTACTTCGCGGTGCGCTGTATCCCCGCAACCTGGTGATGCTGACTCCCGCTGGGCAACTCGCGCCGGACGTCACCAATGGTTTCTTCGATCCCTTCCCTACCATTTCACGTGAGCAGTTCGAATCGCTGAAAACGAATGGCGGCCGTCAGTTTACCTCGCTTGCATACTACACGCCGAAACTTCTGCCAGTGCAAAATCTCGACAGGTATGTTCAGGAGAACGACGCCATACTCGCCACTCTGCCCGCACACACTTTGGGCTTCGTCGTGGGACGATTGCGCTACGACACTCCGCGGAACAGTCAATATCGCTATGTGCGGCTTGCGGACCGCTCTTGGGAATTGGCTTGGATCGTCGGGCTGTCTTTCATACTGGCCTGCGTGATGGTCCGCGTCACGGCCATGATTTCCTCTCCGCCAGGAGGCCATCCGCGGAGGATCGGACCGCGCCGCGGTTTGTTCCTTGCGGCGAAAGCATTCCTGATTTTGCCGATCATCATTTTCGGTTCGCTCGACCTGGGTAGTTTCGGCAAGTCGCTTTCACCGATTTTTATCGATTTCGCATTCATCGGGAGCTTGTTCGCCGCGCGCTGGATGCTTGCCGATCAGCGCAAGCGCTGCCCGGTTTGTCTGCGGCTGCTGGCCAACCCGGTGCGCATCGGAGAATCGTCGCACATTCTTCTGGAGTGGCACGGCACGGAACTCATGTGCCGGCGTGGGCACGGAATGCTCTATGTGCCGGAGTGGCCGCCGATCTGGACTGGCCGACAGCGCTGGCTGGAGCTCGGCCCATCGTGGGCGGATTCTTTCGCTAGAACGGATAGTGCGCCTCGCCCTGCTGGATCGTGACCCACTTGAGCTGAGTGAGGTCGTCCATGGACCACTGGCCGCCTTCGCGCCCCATGCCCGAATCTTTAACGCCGCTAAACGGCGCATGCGGTTCATCGTGCACCGTGGAGCCGTTGATGTGCACCGAACCTGATTCCAGTTCGAGCGCGCAACGCATGGCAAGCTGCAAGTCGTTCGTGATCACCGCCGACGTAAGACCGTAGCGAGTGTTGTTCGCGAGTTGGATGGCATCGGTGGCGTTCTTGGCCTTGCTGACGCTGGCCACGGGTCCGAAAAGTTCTTCCTGGAAGATCGGCATAGAAGCCGTTACGTCCGCCACAACTGTGGGCTGGAAGAAATGCCCCTGGTATGTGCCGCCGCACAACACGCGAGCGCCTTGTGCCTTCGAGGTTTCGATCCGGCTCGCGATGAAAGGGCACTGCGAAGCGCGGATGAGCGGGCCGATCACCGTATGCGGGTCGCGCGGATCGCCGACCTTGAGAGATTTTACTTTCGCTACGAACAGATCCAGAAACTCTTCGTACACGGGCTCTTCGACAATGAGCCGCGATCCCGCCATGCAGATTTGCCCCTGGTGCATAAACAGACCGAAGGCCGCGGTGTCGACGGCATACTTCAGGTTGGCGTCCTTCATGACAAGAAGCGGGCTCTTGCCTCCCATTTCCAGGTCGAACTTTTTGCCCCGGCGTGCGCATTCCACCCCGATCTGGCGGCCGACCGCCGTAGAGCCGGTAAATAGAATGGCCTTGACGCGCGGGTCGCTGTAGAGAGCCTCACCCAAGGTTGGGCCATCGCCGGTGACCACGTTCAGAACTCCCGGCGGCAATCCTGCTTTGTCGAAGATCTCCGCGATCTTCAAGCCAACCAGCGAAGTTTCCTCCGACGGTTTCAAGACGAACGTGTTTCCGGCCGCGAGCGCGAGGGCGACTTTCTTTGTCGCCAGGATCAGCGGAAAATTGAACGGCGCTATACCGCCGACCACCCCAAGCGGCCTCCGAATCGCCATTGAAATGCGGCCGGGGATATCGCACGGTATCGTCTGCCCCATGATGCGGCGGCACTCGCCGGCCGCCGATCGAAGGAGACCAACAACGAATGAGACTTCGAACTGCGACTTGCCGAAGGTGGACCCGCCTTCATCGATGAGAAGGTCGACGACCGAGGCGCGCATGGATTCGAGAACATCGGCGGCGCGGATCAAAATCAACTCACGCTCGGAGGGCAGCGTGTTTCCCCACACGTCCTTGACGGCGTAGGCAGCGTCGATAGCGCGCGTCATATGTTCGGGGCGCGCCATAAAGACTTTAGAAAACGCTTTGCCGCTCGCGGGGTTTACTACCGGCGTCATCGCGGCTGGTTCCACATCAATCATGTGTCCATTGATATATGGTGTCGTCATGGTTCATCAGCCTATCACGTGCTGCGGATGTTTGCGATCACTGCGGGGCTGGCATGTGGAATCGGCCATAATACGCGGCTTTGCCGATCACGTGGCCGTCCATAGCCTTCAGCAAATCCTGGCGCGTGGTGTTGGCCGGCAAATCGAGTTTGGTATCCAGCGCGTAGAACTCGAAGACGTAGTGATGGATCGGGCCCAGGTCCCGCGCCGGGTCCGAAATAGCCGGGCGTTCCTCTTCGCGCCGCGATGCCGGGGCCATTGCGGGTGCCATCGGGCAGATCGCCCGTGCCCAAGCCTTCCGGCAAACCTTTCGCAGTGGCGGGAATGTTGAACGCGGACCAGTGGAGCGTGTCCTCGGTCGTCTTGTTGGTGGAATTTTCCATGTCGTGAAAGATCACCGCGTAGGTTTGGACGGTGTCAGGCATCGGGATCGATTGCGGGCCCAGATTCCAGTGAAATTCGAAGTCGGGGGACTTGTTGTCTCCGCGGCCGGAATACTTCATCGGCACCTCGCCGCCATCAGCCCATGCGCTGCTGGTGACCGATAGCACGGGTCGTGGTGGAGGCGGGCCTCCCGGTCCTTTGGGTTGGCTCATTAAGAGCCCGGCCGGCGCCAGAAAAACAATCGCCGAAAGCATTACTTGTCGAAGATGCATCTGTCGTTCTCCTATTGACGATCTCATGGGAAGACTCCTCGTCGATCGTCCAACAATCCCAGTCTTGGATTCTATACGGTGCCTTGCATAAAAGACAACTCGCGCAAAGTGCCTCGATTGCCGGCCCCCGCGCGGGCGGGCCGGACGTATCGCAAATTTGGGAAGTGGTTTAAGATGAAGAGAGCACCACTACGTCGGGGCGTAGCGCAGCCTGGTAGCGCACC
>CAVYZD010000008.1:0-213059 GCA_963772905.1 Bryobacterales bacterium
GCAGGCAGCAGAAGCAGTAACGCCTCATCTCCTGTCAGGTAGTTCTTTCAGTTTCCCACGAATTTCGGTTCGGGCAGTGCATTGTCAAAAATGCGCGCTCGGGCCAAACGGCTTTCGAGGCCGGTAGTTGGTTGGGTCTTTTCCGTGCAAACGGGGATCGCTTGGCTAGCTACGCAGATCTTTGACAATCTGGTTGGACGCAAAAAGTAATGTTCGTCAGAACTTTGAGTCAAACCGAGGCGATAACCGGTCCGAGTCTGCTTCGCTCGAATTAGGGCGGGGTGGATGAAAGGTCGGGAGTCTCACAAGATCAAACGAGAGTTTGATCCCGGCTCAGAATCAACGCTGGCGGCGCGCTTAACACATGCAAGTCGCACGAGAAAGTGGAGCAATCCATGAGTAAAGTGGCGTACGGGTGAGTAACACGTGGATCATCTACCTCTTGGTGGGGAATAACCCTGGGAAACCGGGGCTAATACCGCATAAGCCTGCGAAGGGAAAGCAGCAATGCGCCGAGAGAGGAGTCCGCGGCCGATTAGCTAGTTGGTAGGGTAAAAGCCTACCAAGGCAATGATCGGTAGCCGGCCTGAGAGGGCACACGGCCACACTGGCACTGAAACACGGGCCAGACTCCTACGGGAGGCAGCAGTGGGGAATCTTGCACAATGGAGGAAACTCTGATGCAGCGACGCCGCGTGAGCGATGAAGCCCTTCGGGGTGTAAAGCTCTTTCGACGGGAACGATAATGACGGTACCCGGAGAAGAAGCTGCGGCTAACTACGTGCCAGCAGCCGCGGTAATACGTAGGCAGCAAGCGTTGTTCGGAATTACTGGGCGTAAAGAGTGTGTAGGCGGTTCTCTATGTTCGGTGTGAAATCTCCCGGCTTAACTGGGAGGGTGCGCCGAAAACTGGAGGGCTTGAGTATGGGAGAGGAAAGCGGAATTCCTGGTGTAGCGGTGAAATGCGTAGATATCAGGAGGAACACCTGCGGTGTAGACGGCTTTCTGGACCATCACTGACGCTGAGACACGAAAGCGTGGGGAGCAAACAGGATTAGATACCCTGGTAGTCCACGCCCTAAACGATGCATACTTGGTGTGAGCCGTTCATTCGGTTCGTGCCGGAGCTAACGCGTTAAGTATGCCGCCTGGGGAGTACGGTCGCAAGGCTGAAACTCAAAGGAATTGACGGGGGCCCGCACAAGCGGTGGAGCATGTGGTTTAATTCGACGCAACGCGAAGAACCTTACCTGGGCTCGAACGGCTTCGGACAATCCTTGGAAACAGGGACTTCTCGCAAGAGACTGGAGTCGAGGTGCTGCATGGCTGTCGTCAGCTCGTGTCGTGAGATGTTGGGTTAAGTCCCGCAACGAGCGCAACCCTTGTCCTGTGTTGGCATGCCGCAAGGCGCAACTCTCAGGAGACCGCCAGCGATAAGTTGGAGGAAGGTGGGGATGACGTCAAGTCATCATGGCCTTTATGTCCAGGGCCACACACGTGCTACAATGGGCGGTACAAAGCGCTGCCAACCCGCGAGGGGGAGCTAATCGCCAAAAACCGTCCTCAGTTCGGATTGCAGGCTGCAACTCGCCTGCATGAAGCTGGAATCGCTAGTAATGCTATATCAGAACGATAGCGTGAATACGTTCCCGGGCCTTGTACACACCGCCCGTCACATCACGAAAGTGGGTTGTACTAGAAGTCTGTATGCTAACCCGCAAGGGAGGCAGCGGCCCAAGGTATGACTCATGATTGGGGTGAAGTCGTAACAAGGTAGCCGTAGGAGAACCTGCGGCTGGATCACCTCCTTTCTAAGAGAGAAAGTGGCTGGAGTTACCGAATCGGCGCAAGTCGAGCCGTTGAGCAAATTGCAAGGCGCTTAGCGGTCAGTAAGTAGCAGCCTTTCCAGTCCATCTGGTCCGCTTCGGCGGATCAGTCTAAAATATAGTCCGTCTCGGATTCTCCACTTAGAGTTCTGCGACTTATTTTGTCAGTTCGGCCTGGTGCCGGCTGGCAGCGTCCAATCGGCCTCGATAATTATTCGGTTGTTAGTTGTTGGTTCTTAGTTTTTAGTTGTTGGTCCTCGGGCCAAGAACTAGCAACCAGCAACCAAGAACCGAGAAGGGGCTGTAGCTCAGCTGGGAGAGCGCCTGATTTGCATTCAGGAGGTCGCCGGTTCGATCCCGACCAGCTCCACCATTTTGGAGCCGCTCCGCGCAAACATCGCGCGCAACGCGGTCCAGCTAGATCCGGCTTTTGTCCGGGCCTGTAGCTCAGCTGGCTAGAGCGCACCCCTGATAAGGGTGAGGTCGGTAGTTCGACTCTACCCAGGCCCACCAACCTTTATTGAGCCGCTCCGCACCGAACAGTGTGTGCGACGCGGCGGAGTAAGAATTCAGAATCCAGAAGTCAGAATCCGTGGAAGACGGGTGCTGAGTTTTGGCTGCTGAAGAGTGGCCAATGATCTTTGACAATTGAATATTGATGGGCAACACAAGTTGCAATCACGCCGTGCAGCCAATATACGGCGTGGAGCGCTAGTAAGAAAGTGCAAATTGTAAGTGCACTTAGTTAGTTTGTGTCTAGAGTAAATTTTATGGTCAAGCTACTAAGAGCATGCGTGTGGATGCCTTGGCGCAAGTAGGCGATGAAGGACGTGACCAGCTGCGAAAAGCTTCGGGGAGATGCTGCAATCTGTGATCCGGAGATGTCCGAATGGGGAAACCCAACTGTTGCTAACAACAGTTATCGCATTCTGAATACATAGGAGTGCGAGGCGAACCTGGGGAAGTGAACCATCTCAGTACCCAGAGGAGAAGAAAACAACCGTGATTCCGATAGTAGTGGCGAGCGAACTCGGAACAGCCTAAACCAGGCAATTCGAAAGGAGAGCCTGGGGTTGCAGGACCACAAACATTAAGTGGCAGGTGGCCGGGAGACCGGTCATAGGTCACTTAGTGTAAAGAGGTTATAGGGAAGTGTTAGTAGAACGGTCTGGAAAGGCCGGCCAAAGAGGGTGACAGCCCCGTATATAAAAATGCCATCCTAGCTTCGAGTGGCTCCTAAGTATCGCGGGACACGTGGAACCCTGCGAGAATCTACCGGGACCATCCGGTAAGGCTAAATACTCACTTGCGACCGATAGTGAACTAGTACCGTGAGGGAAAGGTGAAAAGTACCCCTGTGAGGGGAGTGAAATAGTACCTGAAACCGCATGCTTACAAGCAGTTGGAGGGCTATGCCGGAAATCGCAAGAGGACCGGAATGCCTAACATCGTGCCTATTGAATAATGAGCTGGCTAGTTAATCTCAGTGGCAAGGTTAAGCGAAAGCGAGCCGCAGCGAAAGCGAGTCTGAATAGGGCGTTCAGTCGCTGGGATTAGACGCGAAGCGGGATGATCTACCCTTGGCCAGGATGAAGGTCGTGTAACAGCGACTGGAGGTCCGAACCAGTGTTGGTTGAAAACAGCTTGGATGAGCTGAGGGTAGGGGTGAAAGGCTAATCAAATTCCGTGATAGCTCGTTCTCTCCGAAATAGCTTTAGGGCTAGCCTCGTGTGGTCCGTAACGGCGGTAGAGATCTGAATGAACTAGGGGCCTTCCCAGGTTACCGAATTCAACCAAACTTCGAATGCCGTTAATGAGTAACACGGGAGTCAGACAGCGGGGGCTAAGCTTCGTTGTCAAAAGGGGAAGAGCCCAGACCATCAACTAAGGTCCCTAAATTCATGCTAAGTGGGAAAGGAAGTCGGGCGCCTCAGACAGCCAGGAGGTTGGCTTAGAAGCAGCCATCCTTTAAAGAAAGCGTAATAGCTCACTGGTCGAGGAACCCGGTGCCGACAATCCAACGGGGCTCAAGCATGATACCGAAGTTATGGATCCGATGCGCAAGCATCTGGGTGGTAGGAGAGCGTTCTTAACTGGTTGAAGGTATACCGTGAGGAATACTGGACGGTTAGGAAGTGACTCTGCCAGCATAAGTAGCGATAAACCAGGTGAGAACCCTGGTCGCCGCAAGTCTAAGGTTTCCTGAGAAAGGTTAATCCGCTCAGGGTTAGTCGGGGCCTAAGGCGAGGCCGAAAGGCGTAGCTGATGGACATACGGTTAACATTCCGTAACTGCCTTGGTTCGATAAAGACCGAAGGGGGGACGCAGCACGTAAGCCCTGGTGCGCAATGGTTTCAATCCAGGGTGAAGTGAGATCCGGACAGGCAAATCCGCCGGGTCGTCTGCCAGGAAAATCCTCTAAGGAGAGTCGAGGCACCCGTACCACAAACAGACACATGTGGACGAGTAGAATATACTCAGGCGCTCGGGTGATGGATTGTTCAGGAACTAGGCAATATAGCTCCGTAACTTCGGGATAAGGAGTGCCCCAGCAATGGGGTCGCAGTGAATGGTGTCAGGCGACTGTTTAACAAAAACACAGGTCTCTGCTAAGTCGAAAACGACGTATAGGGGCTGACGCGTGCCCGGTGCTGGAAGGTTAAAGGGAGAGGTTAGCCGCAAGGCGAAGCTTTGAACTGAAGCCCCAGTGAACGGCGGCCGTAACTATAACGGTCCTAAGGTAGCGAAATTCCTTGTCGGGTAAGTTCCGACCTGCACGAATCGCGTAACGATCTGACAACTGTCTTAACAATTCGCCCGGCGAACTTGTGGTTCCGGTGAAGACGCCGGATGCCCGCAGCAAGACGGAAAGACCCCGTGCACCTTTACTATACTCTATCAATGAATTATGGGGTGCTCTGCGCAGAATAGGTGGGAGGCTTTGAACTCGGGATTTTGGTCTCGAGGGAGCCAACGGTGAGATACCACCCTGAGCATTCTGTGATTCTAACTTACTCCCGTAATCCGGGAGAAGGACATTGGTAGACGGGTAGTTTGACTGGGGCGGTCGCCTCCTAAATTGTAACGGAGGCGCTCGAAGCTTGGTTCACTCTGTTTGGAAATCAGAGGTCGAGTGCAAAGGCATAAACCAGGTTAACTGCGAGACCTACAAGTCAAGCAGGTGCGAAAGCAGGACTTAGTGATCCGGTGGTTCTGTATGGAAGGGCCATCGCTCAACGGATAAAAGGTACGCCGGGGATAACAGGCTGATCGGAGTCAAGAGTTCACATCGACGCTCCGGTTTGGCACCTCGATGTCGGTTCATCGCATCCTGGGGGTGTAGAAGCTCCCAAGGGTTAGGCTGTTCGCCTATTAAAGCGGTACGTGAACTGGGTTCAGAACGTCGCGAGACAGTTCGGTCCCTATCTGTTGTGGGCGCAGGAGATTTGAGAGGGCTTGTCCTTAGTACGAGAGGACCGGGATGAACCAACCTCTTGTGATCCAGTTGTCACGCCAGTGGCATAGCTGGGTAGCGAAGTTGGGTCAGGATAAGCGCTGAATGCATATAAGCGCGAAACCTTCCTCGAGATGAGATCTCCCAAGGGATAATACCCTACGAAGGGCCGTGGAAGACTACCACGTTGATAGGACGGATGTGTAAGCGTAGTAATACGTTGAGCTTACCGTTACTAATAGCCCGTTCGGCTTGACCATAAAATGTACTGTAGATACAACACAAGTTACTAGCTCAGCAGTAAGTGCTGCCCATCAATATTCGAGATCTTCGCTCGCTGGAATCGCGGCTCATCATTCGCGGTTCCCGAGCAAATCACTTTTGGGTGATTGTAGCGCAGGGGTCCCACCCGTTCCCATCCCGAACACGGCAGTTAAGCCCTGCAGCCCCGATGGTACTGCACGCGCGAGTGTGTGGGAGAGTAGGACGTTGCCCGAATTAAAACGAAGCCCCGGCCGGTGTGAACCGAGTCCGGGGCTTTTTGTTTTCGCCCTGTCTTGGATGTATCCTGCTTGTAGAGGGCTGCCCGATGCTCATGATGCCAGGACTGGCACTTTACCTCATTGCTTTCAAACTTGGCGCTGGGTGCGTAATCGGCCTTTTCACCGCACTTGCTTGTTATCGATCGCGGGTCACAAACGGACTCCTTCTGCGGGGAGCTCTCTTCGGTGGATTAGCATTTTTGATCGCCTCAGGGATAGCTGGGTGGGCAGGAGCTCATGCGGCCTTCAATAATGGTGTACGGTCTGATGTTGCGCCTTGGGGCGAGAACCTCTGGCTCCGCAACCGGATCGTCGAGTACGAAGCGACCCTCTGTATTGTGAGTAGCTGCGTCGCGGGCGTGCTCGCCGGCATTCGCTTCCGCCTACAAACGAGATTACCAACGCTGTGAGAGCACTCTCCTTCTGGAAGGCCATCACTTTGGACGAATCGAATCTCCTGGAGGAGGTCTTCGCATTGCTCCAGGAGGACGGAGTGCGCTTCTGCGTGATTGGCGGGCAGGCGGTCAACGCCTACGTCGAACCGCTAGTCAGTCTGGATCTGGATCTTGCTGTCGCGGTCGATCAGATTGACCAAGTTCGAGAGCTCATGCAGGAACATTTCAAGACGGAGACGTTTCCTCACAGTTTGAACATCAGCGCCGCTGGCTCGAACCTGCGAGTTCAGTTCCAAACGGATCCACGCTACGGCGACTTTGTCGAACGAGCCTCCGTCCGCGAAGTACTCGGGCTCCGCCTTCCAGTGGCCGCGATCGAAGATGTGCTTCAGGGGAAGATTTGGGCCGCCTCTAGCTCCGAACGACGAAGCACAAAACGCAAGAAGGATCTCCTCGACATCGAGCGTCTGCTGGAGTCCTATCCTGACCTCAGATCCCGCGTGCCCGAAGACATTCTCCGCCAGCTAGCCTAACTCCGCCTTCTCCGCCATCTGCTGCAGCTCCCAAATGTCCCGCCGGCTTTGCCCCAGCAGCGGACCCAGCGCCATCTTCCCCGCGCGGCCGATTTGCGACTCCAGAAACTTCAGCTCCTTCAATTGCCCCGGCAGCTCCGTGTCGGGCGTCACCGGAAAGCCCATCTCGCGGCGCAGTAAGTCGCCCTTGGCGCGCGCGCTCAGCTCGAGCGACAGGTGTAAGTACGACAGCATGTCGCCCAAAATCACCGGAGTAAATGTGTTTTCGAGTGATCGCATATACTTACCCACTGGCGACTTACTCAGCGTCCCCGTCGCGATCATTTGCAGTAAGTCGATGTCTTTGTCGAGCTTCGTCCCCAGCCATTTTTCCAGCACCTTTTCGCTGCGCCAGAAAATGAACGCAACCACCACGGGCAGAGTTACTAACACGACCACCGCCGCGATCACCGGCCGCCACCACGGTTGATTGTAGAGCTCATGGATGGCAATCGCCATCGCGATACCCGGCAGAAAAACCACCGGCGACCGCGACTCCCGAATCTCACTGACATTCGCCGACACCGTACCGAAAATGGCCGTCGCGCCTCCATGCATCATGGCTGTTCCGAGCCCGCGCACCGCGCTCGCGACTAATCCGCTAGCGGAAAGATCCGGAATGTAAGTCAAGTTTTCGAGCACCGCGAAACCCGCGCCGACAGCGAATCCCGACACCGCAGTGTCCACCATGAAGCCCACGCGATTCGTTCGCAACAGCCACGCCACATACAGCGCCTTGGCGATTTCTTCGATCACCGGCGCACCGGATCGCGCCCAAACGGCCGGCGCCGCGAGTCCCGACGCGTAAATCGCGGTGTTGATCCCGTAGCAAAGCACGGCCGCTCCGCAACCCACGGCCACCGACCGCAGCACGCGGCCCAGCGTTAGCAGCTTGTACGTGTCGATTAACTCCAGCGCGAACAGAAAGAGGAGCACCGGCAGAGCGCTCACGGCGACTTGGGCGAGGAACAACCGGACGGCCGGCGAAAACATCAGAGAATCCGCAGCGAGACCATATACTCGCCAGTAACATGGCCGTTGTGATCCGCCGCGCCGGCGTAGCCGGTGGAAAGCGTCGCGTTCAAGTAAGTGAACAATACGATGCGAAAATCCAACTGCGTGCCAAAGTTGACGAAGTAATCGCGGCTGGGAGTGCTGGTGAAGTTAGTAACCAGCCCGGAAGAGAACAAGGTCAAGCGCGCCCAATTTACATACGCCCAGGTGGTGCCGAGCTCGCGAAAACGTTTCGGCGGCAAATTGTATTCGCCGAGCAGCTTGCCGAAACTGCGCGCACTGATGGCATCGATGCCGACGCCGGGAAAACTGTAGTAGTCGCGATAGCGCTCGATGGTGCCGTGATCGACGTAGTTGTTGCCATACGCGCCGAGGTAGAAGCTCGCGAAAGGACTGTTAAAATCCCCCAACGACTTTCCGGCCGACGTCCGCAGCCAAAATGCGCTGTTATGCGGCAGCAGAAAACCGCGGTCGTAATTACCCCATACGCGCGGAAACGCAGTGTGTGAATAGTACATGCGCGAATAAAGGCCCCAAGCCACGCCCTTCTCGTCATCCACCGCGCCTTGCGCCCGCGCGAGATTGGAATACTTCAACATCACATTCGCTTCCCCCAGATCGCGGACGTTGGTGACGACGTTCTGATACTCCGGCAAGCGGTCGAGATCCGAATACCCGGCGATGTTCCACTCAAGCGACAGCGTGCGCGGCGTGTCATAGATCAAGTATTGCGAATGCGACAGCCGCAGGGATTCGCCCTTGCGGCTCACCTTGGTGGGGCCGAACAGATCGTAGAAATCGGCGTAATTGTAATAGCCGCTCAGCTTCCAATCCCACATGTGCGCATCGAACGAAATGTGCGCGCGTTCATTCGTGGGCAGGCTCGGATCGGGCGAAAAGCTGCCATCAATATTAACGCCCACCAGGCGCAGCTTGTCGGCAAATTCGGCGCGCATCCCCACGCCCGCCGTCGACTTGTAGCCTTGCACGATTGGATACGCTGAGATCAGGCGCAGATTCTGAAGCGGCTTGTACGAGCCGGCCTCCGTAACCAGATTCTCGGAACTGATCGACGAGGGCGGCGGCAGTTTCCATCCGCGCAGCTCGGGATACTTGTTGAGCGTCGCCTGTCCGAAATACGTCACGGCGTTGACGTCCGTCAGCGCCTTAGTCGGCACACGTGCCGGGACAAATCCCTTGCTGGTGTACTCGAACGCGATCAACGATCCATCGGCCAGCGGAAGTGGACGGAACAGCCCAGTCTCGGCGTTGCTGATCACGTCCATCTTCTTGGTCTCGAAATCGTAGCGGAACAGATTCGATGCGCCGGTTTGATACGACGAGCCGTACAGGTAACGCCCGTCGGGCGAGTACACGAAATTGCCGGGCGAGTTGTAGTCGAAATCGTACAGCGTTTCAAACGTCGCGTCGCCTGTGCGCAAGCCATCGATCCGAAAACGCACCAGCTTCTGTCGGCCGCTGACATCGGTGATGGCGCCGGTCAGATATTGGCCGTCGGGCGAAACGTCGATGTCGAAAAGATCGGTGCCGTAATCGAAATCGTGGCTGGTCTTGGTTTCCTTGTAAGGGGCGGGAATTTCGACGATGGTCGAGAGGCCGTTGTTGTGGCGCACGCCCCACAGCGAGCTGTCCGCCGCGTCGAACGCCAGGTCGCCGGTGCGAATGTCCTTGAGCAATCGCTGGGAATGATGCGTGTCGACGTCGTAAACGTTCAAGTCGCGCAGGTCGTTATTGTCGGTGGTGTAGTAAAGCTTTCGCCCGCGAGGATCCCAGGCAAGAGAGGTGACGTAATACAGTCCCGGACCCTTGATGTCCTTCAACTCTTCGATTTTACCGGTGTCCACATGAATCGCGGCCACGCTGGCCATGTGCGCGGGATAGCGGATGCCAGCATAAATCACGTTGTCTTTCGGATCGAAATACGATCGCGACACCGAACCGAGTGTTCCACTGGTCAGCCGTTGCGGCTGCGTGACCGGATACTTCCGGATAACGGCGAGGTTCGCGTCCTGGAACTTCCGCTCGTCGGCGATCCACATCTTCCAGGCATCATCCATCCCGATTCCGTAGACCTGCTTGAAGCGCGACCCGAAGTAGCGTTTGGTGTTCTCTCCCCGCGTGATCCATGCAAGCAATTTGCCCGGGCCATAGGTATAGCAAAGCCACGTCATGAAGCGCGTGCCGTATAGATACGAGTTTGCCCCGGTTTGAAAGTCGGCCGAAGTCCCCTCCGATTCCAGGCCCACCACATCGTAGATGTAGGCGTCGTCGTGGACCATAGTCCGAAACACCATTTCATCCCAGCCGCCCATGGCGCGGCCGAGTCCGCCGGCCATCCAGGTTTCCATGAAGACCGCGATGCCTTCGTGAAACCAGCGGGTCGCATAATGGCGCGGGCTGGTGAGCGAGCTATAAAAGATCGAAATCGGATCTTCGTCGGTTGGGACCACCTTGCCGAAAAACAGCGAGCGGTAGCGGCGATCCGCGGAATTCGCGTTGTCACCCATCACGATGTGGATCGACTCGTGATTCATGATCCAGGTCATGCGCTCGTTGGCGGGCAGCGTTTCGTAGGTGTAGCTAAAGGGCGCAATGCCAACGTCGATAAAGTTCGACGGCACGGTACCGGCTGCGCCGTGGCCGTAATCGCCAAAATCCTCCAGCAGGACGGTCAGTTTCTGAGAAGGCGTGTAATGGAATAGATTTAACTCGAAATTGAGAGCGTTTTCGTAGGAACGGATGAGATGAGTGACCAGGTATTCATGGGCTGGGCTGTAATAGAGAACTTCGATGTGCTTGGAGGACTGGAGGAAGATTTTGGGGTGGCCGGCCGAGAACGCGGAGGCGCAGAACAGGCTAGAAAACAAAAGGAGTCCCGCGATCCAACGCGGGACTCGTGTGAAAGTACGGATTACAGACAAAGATTCGTTGCTACTGCTTGCTCATTTCGGATTTCAGATCGGCCCGCATATGGACCATCGCCTGCGCCGCGCTGCCGGATTCAAGCGCCTTCTGGAACTCGGTGTGCGACGCCAGGTTCGCGAAAGCCTCCGACTTCAAACTCTCGCGGAGCGCCGATGACGCGAGGAGCCCTTGGAACGACGCTTCCCGCGCTAACTGAGCGAACGACTCGTTCTTCAGCAGCATCCTAAGACCGTTACTGTCCAATGCCTTGAACTGCGCTTCGTTTCGCAAAGCGGAGTAGAGATCGGCGTGACTCCTCAAGGCAGTTTGGAAGGCATCCGACCTGACGAGGGCAGCAAAGCGCACATCTTGCGCGGCCGCCTGGAAGTCTGAGCGCACCATCAGATCCGCGATCGCCTTTCTATGGGTGCCGTTGAATGCATCGGACTTCAGCAGTTCTTGGAATGCCGGATTCTTTGCCAGCGATTTGAACTCGCTGCTTTCCAGAATGGCGGTGTTGGCCACCGGCGCGGAGCCCGGAGTGGCAACATCGGCGGAAGCCACTTGGCCGTCCCGATATACATCGCGCTGGCCGATCGCGCCTTGCGTTTTGTCGCTGCCAATGTGTGCGTTCGAGAAATACACCAGAACGCCGGCGGCGATCAGGCCGCTTCCAATCAAAATCGGGAATCTCCATTTGCGTAGTGTAGTCACAAAAAATCCTTTCTTCCCTCAGTTACCCGCTACCTAGGCGAGACGGAACAGCGGAACGCTGCGGCTACCTCTCACTCCTCCAAACACCTTGGCGTCCCGTGCGCTCATCGTCTCGCTTGGTTGTTATAGAGTGACACAGTATAGCGGTATGTTGCACGGCTACAAAAATAGTTTGAACAATTCCAGGTACTAGCCGGGCCCCTCAGGATCAGTCGCGGGAAAGACAAACGACAGGATATTGCGGTCCGCGTCTCGGCGGTAAACGATCGAACTCACCAGGCTTCGGATCAGGAACACGCCTAACCCTCCGATTGGGCGTTCGGCCAGGCCTCGCGAAAAGTCCGGCGGCTCGACGTCTAACGGATTGAAAGCATTACCCCAATCCGCGATTTCCACGGACACCCTTCCGGGGCCGTCAGCCGCTACTACGACTTCGGCCTCTCCGGTTTCGGGGACGTAGGCGTAGCGCGCGATGTTCATAAGGATCTCTTCCAGAACCAAGTCCAGCTCTCCGAACTTTTGGGCGGGCACCTCGGCCGCAACCGCCTCTGAACGCACGAAGTCCCGAAACACGGCGACCGATTCTACGCGCGCAGGCAGGGTAAGCCGTCGAGCCGCGGGGTCCATTATAGTGTCGCGATGGCTTGCTGTTCGGTATCGAAGACCGGGAAAAGGCCGATGAGCCGCGTCAATTCAAACACTTGGCGAGGCAAGCCATTCAGCCGGCAGAGAATCAGCGATCCGGAAGCTGATTGCAGCTTTTGCGCGATCGCGAGGAACGATCGCAGCCCCATGCTGCTGACATATTGTAATCCGTCCAAATCGGCAATCAGATGCTTAGCCCCGCGTGTGATCCATTTTTCGCAGGCTTGCTCGAACTCGTGGGCGCTTTCTGCGTCCATGCGGCCGCTCACCTTGAGCAGGACCGCCTTTTCGAGTTGCGCTGTTTCAATAGTCATGATTTTTCGATGGTCATGATTTAAGGCCGGCGCTATGCGCCACGAATGCTACTCAAGACAGTATGGCAGATATGTTACGATAGCCGACATTGTTGGGCCCGGAAGCTCTTCAATCTAGGGCGTGAATGAATTTTTCGGGTGAGGATCTCGAAAAGCTTCGGCCGAAGGTGCGTTTCAAGGTGTGTTACGACGTGGGCTTCTTCTGCCCCGACGTGGACGACATCGTGCAAGAAGCGCTGATGCGGTTTATGCTTGCGGCACGGGAAGATAAGATCCACAACCAGGCGGCGGTGGGTGCATTCCTGAACGGGATCTGCCGTAACGTGGTTTCCGAGTATCGCCGCAGAAATATGCGCGACGAGCCTATGCCGGAAGTCGTACCCGAGCCTCCCGGCAAATCCATTGCGGAATCGGAGCTGTTCGAGCTGCGGGATGCCATCGCACAAGGCATGGAACAGCTTTCCGAGCGTGATCGCCGCTCTTGCGCGCGTTCTATCTGGAAGAAAAATCGAAGGATGAGATCCTGAAACAGACCGGTATGACTGACGAAAACTTCCGCGTCGTGCTGTGCCGGGCTAAGGAAAGATTTCGGGCGATTTATTTGGAACGCACGCAACATTCGGGGAACTCGCGTCACTCAGGGATATGAGCATGAACTTCCACGATAACCCGGTCTATCGGGAAGAATTCATTACCGCGTATCTTCGGCGCCGGCTGAGCGCCGATCTCGCCGAACAGTGGGAGAGCCACTATCTGGCGTGCGACGACTGTTTTGAAGAGATTTGCGCAACCGAGTTGCTGATTCGCGGGCTGGGCGAACCGATGGTGGAGCGCCGCCGCGTGAACGATGTCACGGTGCTGCGTTTTTCCCAAAACGCGCAGTTGCTGGCGTCGTCGTTGGAGCTGAACGAGCTGTCGAACGTGATCCGCGTCCAGAACGACACCAAGGTGCTGATCGACTTGAGCCGGGTGAGCCGCATCGATAGTACCGGTTTGGGCGTGCTTATGAACTGCTATTGCCACGCAGTGAAGAACGCAGGCGCGTTGAAGCTGCTGAACGCCGATGCGCCCGTGCGGCGGGTGTTGAGCGTGACCAAGATCGATTCGGTGCTGCAGATGTTCGAGGACGAAGCGGCGGCGATCGCGAGCTTTGGTCTTCCGCAGGCATAACGCAGGCTCTTAAGGTGCCATATATGGCACGCTATAAATGGCGTGACGAAGACCACCGTCTATCTCGATTCCGAGGTTGCCCTGGCGTTGCGGCAAATGGCGGAAGCGCAGGGACGCAGCCAGGCGGAGCTGATTCGCGATGCCTTGCAGAAGTACACCGCCGACGGCAAACGTCCGCTCCCCCGAGGTTTGGGCAAGTATGACAGCGGCGAGACTCACGGCGCTGAACGCGCCAAGGACTTCCTCGGTGCGGCCGCCAAGAAGGGCCGATGGCGGCGATAGCCGATTCGGGGGCGCTCTACGGACTGTACAATCGACGGCATAGTCGTCACCGCATTACTTGATTGGCGCGAAACTCGGCGTTCAGGCGGAGCTTGATCTGCTCGACGATATTCTGGCGGGTGCGTTCACTTTGGAGCCGTTCACCATGGCCGATCTCCGGCGCTCGCGCGAGTTGATTGATCAGTACCGAACTCTTGATCTCGGCCTGGCTGACGCGGCAGTCATCGCCGCCGCCGAACGAATCGGAACGCGGCGAATACTCACCGTCGACGAAAGGCATTTTCGCGTGGTTCGCGCGTCTGATGGCAAGCCTTTCACGCTGCTCCCCGCCGACGCCTGATCAAGCTATATAGCGCTAGAACTGCAGCAGCCGCTCGGCTTCCGCCGCCAGATTCTCCACCTGCGGCAGGATCTCGTTTTCAAGCTGCGGATTGTAGCCGACCCAGGTATCGAGCGCGCCCACTCGGCCGACTGGCGCATCCAAATGCTCGAACAGCTCGCTCGCGATCCGGGCCGCGATTTCGGCGCCATAGCCCCACGACAAGCAATCCTCGTGCGCGATCATCACGCGGCTGGTCTTTTCCACTGATGCGCGAATAGTCTCCCAATCGTACGGCGCGAGCGTTCGCAGATCGATCACTTCGATGGTCTTGTCGGGATTGCGCTGCTCCACTTGCAGCGCGGCCTGCAGCATCTTCTGCACCACGGCGCCATAAGTCACAACCGTCAGGTTTTGCCCGCTCTTCACCACGCTCGCTTTTCCAAACGGGATGGTGTAATCCGGCCCCGGATGCTGTGAGCGATTGTACGGCTCGCGATACAGCCGCTTGTGTTCGAGAAACATCACAGGATCGTCGCAACGAATCGCCGTCCGCAGCAGGCCGCAGGCATCCAGCGCGTTGGACGGCATCACCACGCGCAGACCGGGCAAATGCGTGAACATCACTTCGCCGCACTGGCTATGGTAAATTGCCCCGCCGTTGAGATAGCCGCCGATCGGAACGCGCACCACCACCGGTGCGCTGAATCCGTTGTGCGAGCGCCAGCGCAGCGTGGCCAGCTCGGCGCGCAATTGCATCATGGCCGGCCAAATGTAATCGAAGAACTGGATCTCGACCACTGGCTTCAGACCGCGCTCAGCCAATCCAATTGCCCGGCCGATAATGCCGGCTTCAGCCAGCGGACTGTTGAAGCAGCGATCGCTGCCGAATTCGATCTGCAGCCCTGCCGTGGCTTTAAATACGCCGCCCTTGCCTTTCACTTCGGCCAGATTCGCTTGGCGGCTGCAATCGGCGACGTCTTCGCCGAACACAATGATGCGCTGGTTCCGCCGCATCTCTTCATGCAGCGTGAGATTGATCTCGTCCACCATGGTTCGCGTCTCGCCCGCGAACTGCGGCTCGGCTTCGAATTCGGCCGAGGTTGGATCGACTTTGTCCGAATAGAGAAACTCAAGCGCTGAGCCCTTGGCCGGCGGATCGGCGTGCAAGGCGTGATCGGTGGCCCGCTGAATTTCCTGATCCACTTCATGCACGATCACCTGCAGCGCTTGCCGGTCGAGGATGCCCTCCGACACCAGCCACTCCGGGAATCGCAGCACCGGATCGCGCGCTTCTTCGGCATCGCGCTCGGCCTTGGTCTTATACGCCCGCTCGTCGTCGGAAAGGGAATGCGAGTACGGCCGGGTCACCTTGGCATGCACCAGCGCGGGACCCTTCTGCTCGCGCGCGTAGGCCGCTGCTTCGGCCAGTGCAACGTACGAAGCAACCACGTCCGTGCCATCCACTTCCAGCCGCTTCAGATTCGGAAACCCGGCCAGCAATTGCGCCACGTTTCCACCCGCAGTTTGTTTTTCCACAGGCACTGAAATGGCGTATCCATTGTCTTCGATCAGGAACACTAGCGGCAGATTCTCCAGGCAGGCTGCGTTCATCGCCTCCCAAAACTCGCCTTCGCTGGTTGCACCTTCGCCGCTCGTGACCAGGGTCACTTCGTCCGATTCGGGATTCAGATAGCGATACGCCTGCGCGCAACCCGCCGCTTGCAGGTACTGCGTGCCGGTGGCGGATGATCGCGACGCGATATGCAAATCGTGATTGGTCCAATGCGAGGGCATCTGCCGGCCGCCGGACGCCTCGTCCGTAGCCGCGCCCACCGATGCCAGCAGCATCTGTTCGGCTGTAACGCCCAGCATCAAAGCCAGCGCGCGATCGCGATAATAGAGATAAAACCAGTCGTGTGAGGGGCGGAACACCAGGCCGGCGGCCACTTGCACCGCTTCATGACCAGCGCCGCTAATCTGGAAAAAGATGCGGTTCTGGCGTTTGAGCAGGACTTCCCGGTCATCCAGCCGCCGCGCCATGTACATCGCGCGATAGGCCTGAATCAACTGCTCGCGCGCAGGGGTGACTTCGGTGCGCTCTTGTACACGCGTGGGCGTCGCCATCTTCTCCAGTCCCAGTTTATCAGTGAGCCGGGCGTCCCATTTAGCGGACTGCCCCCGCCCACAAGCGGCGCCCGGTTCGGCCATAATGGAGAATATGAAGTTGCTTGTGCCCCTGCTGGTGCTTGGATCGGCCTCGCTGGCCGCTGTGAGTCTAACCGCCGCCGATTTGAACGTGGTGGAAGAGATCGTCGCCAAGTGTAACGGCGATATTGTCACTCGAGGTGACCTCGAACGCAGCCGCCGGGAGCTCATCGAGAACCTCCGTGCCGGCGGCGTGGTCGGCGCCGAACTCGAGCAGCAGCTTGCCCAGCGCGAGAAAAATCTGCTGCGCGATCGCATCGATCAATTGATCCTGGCGCAGAAAGCCAAAGATCTCAATATCAATGTTGACAGCGACGTGAGCAAGCAGTTGGCCGCTATCCAGTCCGACGCCAAGATTGCCGATCCCGACAAGTTCCAGGTGTATATCAAGGAACAAAGCGGCATGTCGTACGAGGACTTCAAACAGGAGTTGAAGACCCGGCTCCTGACGCAACGTGTGATTCGCGAGGAAGTCACCGAAAAGATGTCGGTGAAGCACGAGGATTTGGAAAAGTATTACAACGAGCACAAAACGGACTTCGTACGCGACGAGCGCATCCTTTTGCAGGAAATCCTGATCTCCACCGAAGGCAAGGACGACGCGGGCGTGGCCGCCGCCGAAAAGAAGGCCAAAGACCTGGTGGCCCGCGCGCGCAAGGGCGAGCGGTTCGCCGAAATGGCACGTGACAATTCCGACTCGGTCAGCTCCCACGACATGGGCCAGCTGCCGCCCTATAAGAAGGGCGAAGTGAGCAAGAACCTGGAAGATCTGGTTTGGAACCAGCCCAAAGGCTACATTACCGACCCCATCCGCACCAGCAACGGATTTCTGATTCTGCGTGTCGAAGATCACCAGAAGGCTGGGCAAGCCGAGCTCAGCGAAGTGGAAAGCCAGATCACCGAGAAGCTTCTGGCGCCCAAGCTGGACGCCGCGGTGCGCGAGTACCTCACCAAGCTGCGCAAGGACGCCTTCCTCGAGATCAAAGCCGACTACATCGACACCGGCGCCGCCAACGCCAAGGACACCGCGTGGGTGGATCCCGCGCAGTTGAAGCCGGAGACCGTGAAAAAGGCAGAGGTTGCTAACACGATCCATCATAAGAGGCTGCTCTGGATGGTCCCGGTGCCAGGGACACAGACCGGCGGGACCAGCTCCTCGCAGTAGATCACGGCACGCATGAAGCCGCCCTATTTGAGCGATCTGAAGCCGAACCAGGTATTCACCACCACGTTGCTGGTGCACGGCAAGGATGTCCGGCAGAAGAAATCCGGCGAGCCATACCTGTCCTTGCTGCTGGGCGACCGCACCGGCGAGATCGACGCCAAGATGTGGGACAACGTGGCCGAAGTGGTGGACACCTTCGATCGCGACGACTTCGTCAAGGTCAAAGGCCTGCTGCAGATCTTCCAAAACCGCCTGCAGATGACCGTCCACAAGATGGCCCGCGTGTTGGATGCCGACGTGGATTTCGCGGATTTCTTCCCGGCGTCCACGCGCGATCCCATGGAAATGTTCGGGGAGCTGCGCGCGCTGGTGGCGGGCATGCGCAATCCGCATTTGCGGTCGCTGCTCGAAGCATTTCTCAACGATGAGCCGCTGGCGCGCATGTACCGCACCGCTCCCGCCGCAAAACACGTGCATCACGCCTATTTGGGCGGTTTGATCGAACACGTGCTGTCGGTTTGCCGGCTGTGCCATCTCACCGCGTCGCACTACGGCAACGTGGATTACGAGTTACTGCTCACGGGCGCCGTGCTGCACGACATCGGCAAGGTGGCCGAGTTGACGTATGACCGCAGCTTCGGCTACAGCACCGAAGGCCAATTGCTCGGCCATATCGTGATCGGGCTACGGCTGTTGTACGAAAAGTTTCAGCAGATCCCCGATTTTCCGCCCAAACTGCGCGTGCTTGTGGAACACTTGATCATCAGCCATCACGGCGAGCTGGAGTTTGGTTCGCCCAAAGTGCCGCTATTCCCCGAGGCTCTCCTGCTGCATCATCTGGACAACCTCGATTCGAAAATGGAATGCATGCGCGCGCTCGCCGAAAAGGACCGCCACATCGAGGGCTGCTGGACCGGCTATAGCACGGCGATGGAACGTTCCATTTTGAAGAAGACGAAGTACCTGGAAGACGCGCCGCCCGCTGCCGAACCGCCCATTTCCGAATCGCCCGCGCCGCCCGCGGTGCAACGCCAGGATCCGCCGGCCGAGCCTCAACCTCAACGCCCGGACTTTGCGCCGTCTAATACCCCGTTCGCCGAGAAACTACAGCAAGCATGGCGCAAGGATCCTTGACGCCCGTCTCCAACGAGACTTTAGCCCCACCCCGCCGAGGCAGCCCCGTCCTGGCGATTTTGGCCGGCCTCTTCATCGCTTGCTTCTTTTTGTTCTTCACCTGGCGCGGCTTGCTGGTCTACTACACCGGCGACGACTTGATGAACCTGTACAAATACCTGGAGCAGCCGGTCAGCGCTCTGGTGAAAGCCAACTTCGTCTTTTGGAGCCCCTATTACCGGCCGTTTGGAGGTGTCGTTTATCGCAGCCTCTACGCCATTTTCGGATTCAACCCGTACCCCATCTACGTTGTCTTCTTCGCCGCGATGCTGGTGAATCTGTTGCTGGCTTATCTGGCGTTGAGCCGGATCGGCGGTTCGCGCGAGATCGGCGCCATTGCAACCCTGGTCTACGCTTACCACGGGAAGTTCTGGTACCTGTACTACAGCGCCGGTTCGATGTACGACGTCTTCTGCTTCCTGTTTTACTTTCTAGCGCTGCTGATTTATCTGCGGGCGCGTTTGCAAAACCGGTTGATGCGCGCCTGGGAGACGCTTGGGTTTCTGGTTTGCTTCGTCTGCGCCCTCAATTCCAAGGAGATGGCCGCGTCGCTGCCGGTGATGATTCTGATTTACGAACTCCTCTGGCATCCACCGGATTTTCGCAGCCTGCGCGCTCTGTTCCGCTGGACCATCCAGGAAGGAAGAATGGCGCTCATCGGCGCGGCCTGCGTCTTGATCTACCTTCCGGGCAAGGTCAGTCCCGAGGGATTGACCAGCAGTCCCGAATATGTGCCGGTTTACACCTGGAGCCGCTACTTCTTGAACATCGGCACGTACCTGGGCGATCTGTTTTATCGGAACAATCCAGCGGCGCGGACCGGGGTGACGCCGTTCAAACCGTTCGAAGTGATCTTGATCTTTGCGCTGTTGGCTGCTCTGGCGTTGTGGATGCGCTCGCGCCCCATGTGGTTCGGGCTGCTGTTTTTCCTGATCGGCCTGTTGCCGGTCTCATTCGTCGATACGCGCCTCGGCTTTGTTATGTATCTGCCGTATGCCGGAATGGCTTTGTACGCGGCAGTCTGCCTGGTGCGAATCAAGGACTGGCTCTGCACCACCATCCCTAGCTTTCAAGCGATTTCGGCCGAGCGCGTTTCGATCGGACTCTTCATCATCACAGCCATCATCATGTCGGTGATCGCCTACAAGAACTGGCCGCCCGCGCCTGATCCCAAGTATTCGCCCTACAAGCTGACCGCAGCCGAGTTTTCGAGCCGCTATCCAAGCCTGCCGCACGCCGCCAAGCTCCTTTTCGTCCAAGAACCGTTCAACAGCTGGGATCTTGTTTTCCTGCTGCGTATCTTGTATCGCGACAACGATCTGTTCATCACCATGATGAACGGCCCCGATTCGCAGCGCATTCCACTCGAGCGCCTCGGGCATTACGATCACATCTTCACCTGGGACGGCTTCCACTACCTGGAGCTCGATAATACGGATACGGTCCGAAGCGTGCAACTGAATTTGCTAAAGGATGCCCACCCGAGCCTCGCGCTGGGGGAGGCTTTCACCACCGGAAAACCGGGCGCGCTGCAATACATTGTGAAGGGTGTGCAGGTGGGCGCTCCCGATCAGAGCGGTTATTGGACGCTGGATCAACCCGAGTTCCATTTTCGTCTTTCCAGCACCAAACACCACTGGTTCATGGAGCGCTTCTTTTTGCCGCACGACACACTGCAGAAGACCGGCCCGCTACGCGTGGACTTCTACGTCAACGGCCATTTGTTCGATCAGGCAATCTTCGCCAAAGACGGCGACGTGCTGTATGAGCATGACGTTCCCGAGAGCTGGCTCAGCACGGATGGCTTCACCACGGTGCGGATGTTAGTTCATAATCCCTATATCGCCCCGCCCTATGGCGACAAGCTGGGGGTGCTGCTATCATCCGCGTCGTTCAATCCGCCGCTTAAGCCTTAGGCGACAAACGCAGGCGCGCGCGATCGAACACGTCGCGAAACATCGCCTCGGTCAGCTTGCCTGTAGAAGTGTTCTGCTGGCTCGGATGATAGGAGCCGATCAACAACGGCTGCCCGGGCCCGGTTTCGTACGCTGAGTTGTGGCCAAAAACAAAAGCGGATCGGCGCGCGATTTTGCCTTGCTCGCGCAGGATGCCCAGATACGCGTCGAAAGCCACGCGGCCCAGCGCTACGACAACTTCCACTCGCTTGAGCAATTCGAGATCGCGCTCGAGATATGGCCGGCAAGCGCGAATCTCATCGGGCCTCGGCTTATTATCGGGCGGTGCACAGCGCGCCACAGCGCTGATATAAGCGTCGATCAGCTTCAGTCCATCGTCGCGCGAAGTGCTGGTTGGCTGGGATGCAAATCCGGTGGCGTAGAGGACCTTGTAGAGAAAATCGCCCGAGCTGTCGCCGGTGAACATGCGGCCGGTTCGGTTGGCTCCGTGCGCTCCGGGCGCCAAACCGATCAGCAGCAGCCTCGCCCTCGGATCCCCGAAACCGGGTACGGGCTTGGCCCAATAGTCCCAATCGCGATACGCGCGCCGCTTCACGCGTCCCACTTCGGCGCGATAGGCAACCAGCCGCGGGCAGCGCACGCAGGCGATGATTTCCTGATTGAGGATTTCGAGGGAGTCCAACTTAAAAGGTTACCGCTCCATCACGGTTGCGGCTCCGTAACTAAGCCGCGCGCGTCAGCAAGCGGGATTTCTACCGCGAAATTGCGACGCGCATGTTATCCAGCGACGCTTCCAGCGACGTGAGATCCGCAGCCGGGTGGGTCTGAATAATGCTGGCAAACAGCGGCACCAGCTCGGGATCGCGCCACCCGCGCCGCACTTCTTCTTCCATCACCGCGAAGGCGGCCTCGGGCGTCAGTGCCAGCTTATATGGACGCTCGCTGGTGAGCGCGTCGAAAATATCGGCCACTTGCAAAATGCGCGCCACTAACGGGATCTCGTCGCCGGCCAACCCGTCGGGATAGCCGGAACCGTCCCAGCGCTCATGGTGGCTTCGGATGATCGGCAGAACCGGCGCCAGGCTGCGCATCGCACGGCAGATCTCCTCGCCGCGCCCCGGATGGCTGCGCATCACTTCCCATTCTTCTTCGGTGAGCATGCCGCGCTTGAAGAGAATCGAGTCCGGGATCGCGATTTTCCCGATGTCGTGCAGAAACCCGCCGCGATAAAGCGACGTAAGGTCCTGGCTCGGCAACCCCAAAGCCTCGCCCAGCATCACGGAAGCCACCGCTAGCCGCTGGCAATGCTTGCCAGTATAAGGATCGCGATGCTCCACGGTCTGCGCCAGCGCCAACAGGATGGTTTCGGCTTCTTCCAGCGAATCGATCAGGCTCTTATTCCGCAGCATGGCGCGCACGCGCGTTCGCACCACCGCTGGATGCAGCGGCTTGATCAGAAATTCGTCCGCGCCCGATGAGATGCCGACAATCTCATTCTCGACGCCCAAGATGTTGGTGATCATCAGCACCGGGATCAATTGCGTGGTCCGGTGCGCCTTCATCCAGCGGCACAGCTCCGGGCCGCTCATCTCGGGAAGCATCAGATCCAGAATCACCAGGTCGATCTTTTGCGTTTCGAGCATCGCCGTGGCTTCGGACGCTTTGCGCGCCTCCAGAATCCTGTAAGGCGTCGTCTTGAAGATCGCTTTGAGCAGCCTCCGATTGATCTCTTCGCTATCCACTACCAGGATGGTTGCCGGGGCGACCGCGTCCTCGTCCGCATCGAAAAGTGGAATCGAATCGATCTCCAGAGGTGGCGCGTCGACATGGGGAATGCCCGTCCGCTCCGGGATCGGGTACAGCGATGGGTTCGGGACTGGCATTGCGGAGTCGTGCTCGCCGACGTCAGCAAGCTCACTCTAGTTATCGTCGGATCGTTCGGAAAAGTTTAACCCGCGATCCGCCTATCTTATTGAAATCACTAAGTCCATAGGCCTCAATCCTGGGGTAGTTTGGACTTTATGTCGTTGACGTAGTTCTTAGTCTCCGGGATCTGAGGCACCCCACCATCCCGGTCCACTCGCCCTTCGCCTGCATTGTAGGCAGCCAGGGCCAAACTGACGTCGTCCTTGTACTTGGTCATCAGTTGCTTCAACAGCTTGGTACCGGCCTGTACGTTTTGATGCGGATCAAACGGGTCCTTCACCCCGAATTCTTCCGACGTCGCGGGCATCAACTGCATCAGTCCCTGCGCGCCCTTCCAGGAAACGGCACATGGCCGGCCCCCGGATTCCTCAGTGATCACCCCGCGAATCAATTCCGGCTTCAGGCCCTCCAGCTTGGCGCCCTCCTCCACAAGCTTGTCCAATTCTGCAGCCGGCAATGGATCGCAGGGCGGCTGGCTGAACGGGACGGGCGTTTCGATCCAGGGAACGGTAAAGAAGGATGCGGCGGGCGTTGGCGCTTTGTTCATGACGGACGCGATTTGCAGCATGGCGGCGATGCGCTGCTTGGCGAGCGATATCGCCATGGCGGATTGCACGGAGTCCGAGTCTGGCCGTTGAGCTTTGTCAGGCTGCTGCGTCGTCTGAGCGGGTGGGGGAGCCACCGGCTTGGTCTGCGCCCAGCCGCAAACTGCGGTAAGCACTCCGGCAACTAAGACGAGCCTCATCTTTCTTTCTATCGACAAAACCGCGGGATTTTAGATATTACCAGTGGCATAGTCCAGCGGCGGCGGTATAGTAAGACTTCGCATGCGAAGCTACATGCCTGGTTACGATCCCTTCGTACGCGGCCCATTTCCCGTTGGGGTGCGGACCATCCAGTCACTCGATGAGGCGCGGAACCGCTCATTCCTGTGCGAGATCTGGTACCCCGCCGCACCGCAGCATCAAGGCCAAGACCTCGCTGCGGAAACTCAGGACGTTTTCAGCGGTCCACCAAACGATTCGCCACGCCGCCAAACGGCCGTTCGCAACGCGGCTGCCCACGCGGGAACTTATCCGGCGATCGTCTTCTCGCATCATAGCGGTGGTCACCGTCGCGCGGCCACGTTCCTGTGTACGCATTTGAGCAGCCATGGATATATAGTTGCCGCGCTCGATCACTCCGAAGTGAGCGCACCCGAATTGCGAGACCGGCAAGGCGAAAGTGCGGAGCAAAGGGCGGTGCGCATGCAAGCTGTGATTGCCAGTCGTGTACCGGATGCGTGCTTCTTGCTGGATCGTCTTTTGAAGGACACAACAGGGGACTCGCAGCCCGACCCTGAGCGCATCGGTATTGTGGGGCACAGCTTCGGAGGGTGGACTGCGCTGGCTGCGCCGGAAATGGATTCGCGTTTCCAGGCCATTGTGGCGCTCGCTCCAGCTGGCGCCTCCAATCCCAGGCCGGGCATCCTCCCCGTAACCCTGACATTCGCGTGGGGCTCGAACGTTCCGGTGTTTTACCTGGTTGCGGACGACGACGTGAGTCTTCCCCTTGCAGGCATGTACGAACTGTTCGATCGAACACAAGCCACTAAGCGCATGATCATCCTGCGCCGAGCCGATCACATGCACTTCATGGATAATGTCGAAGAGATGCACGAGACCGTGCGCCAGATGCCCTTCCCCGAAGAGCTGTCCTGGATTCCCAGGGAGATGAAACCGATCGTCGAACTCAGCTCCGGCGAGCAGGCGCACTTATTCGTTCGCGGTCTCACGGTCGCCCACATGGACGCGGTCCTCAAGCACAGTGAAGAAGCACGGCGATTTTGGCAGGGTGATATCGTCGAGCAACTCGCCGCGCGGGACGTCGAAGCGGTGGAGCATCATCCTGCCCGCTCGGGTGCCCACTAGGGCAGATACGGGAGATTGTTCCATCAACAGCGGGCGTGCGATGAAGCGGGGCGGCGGTATAGTAAGACTTCGCATGCGAATCCTTGCCGAGGCGCCCTGCCGCGTGGATCTGGCGGGCGGCACGCTCGATATTTGGCCCCTGTATCTGTTTCATCCTGGCGCGGTTACGGTGAATTTCGCGATCAATCGCTACACCCGCTGTGCGATTGAGACGCTCGACACGCCGGAGTTCCGGCTTCGTTCCAACGATCTCGACGCGGCAGAGAGTTTTGGATCGCTCGACGAGCTCGATCAGATCCGGCGGCCGCGCTTACCCCTGGCTGTTCATCTACTGCGCTTCTTTCGTCCGCGCACTGGTCTTGCGATGCGCACGGATTCAGAGGCTCCTGCAGGCGCGGGCATCGCCGGATCGTCGGCGCTGATGATCGCTTGCGCGAGCGCGCTCAATCGGATCACCGGGGCCGGGTATAGCTCGGAAAAAATTCGCGAAATTGCACAGAACGTGGAATCGCAGATCATCCGCGTGCCGGCGGGCGTGCAGGACTACTACCCGGCGCTGTATGGCGGAGTCAACGCCATCGAGCTCGGTCCCGCAGGCGTGCGCCGCGTCGCCATTCCAGTGGATATCGAGGATTTCAACCAGCGCATCGTTCTTTGCTACACAGGCGCACCGCGCAATTCCGGCATCAACAATTGGGAGGTCACCAAAGCGTACATCAACGGCGACCGAAAAGTACAACGCAACTTCGGGCACATTGCGGCGATCGCGTCGGCCATGCGCGTGGCGGTCGAAAAAGCCGATTGGGCGGAAGCCGGCCGGCTGTTGCGCGAAGAGTGGCGGCACCGGCGGGGCAACGTGCCCGGCATTTCCACTCCTATGATCGACCGCTTGATCGCGTTGGCTAGGCGGGCCGGATCGCTTGGCGCAAAGGTCTGCGGAGCGGGCGGCGGTGGATGCGTGTTCTTTCTCGTGGAGCGCGGCGCTCAGCAGCGCGTGGCTTCCGCGATTGAAAAAGCCGACGGCGAAATTCTCCGTGTGCAAGTGGCCGCTCGCGGTGTCACAATTCGAAAAGGACGAGCTTGATGGAAGCGCTGCGGGCCGCACTGCGGGAGGCGCCGGACGCGAGGCTGGACGTGGCGGCGCTGGAAATCGCGTCCATTGAAACGCCCGATCTCGAAGCGGAGCCCTTTCTCGCGATTCTGGATCGCATGGCGTCTGTGATCGCTTCGCGCTTATCGTCGGAAGGCTCTGGGGGGGCCCCCGGCCGCGAGTTTGTCGCCGCCACCAATCGGTACCTGTTCGAAGAGCTCGGCTTCCACGGCAACGAAATGGACTACAACGATCCACGCAACAGTTGTCTCAATTACGTTTTGGATCGCCGGACTGGCATCCCGATCGCTCTTTCGGTTGTGTACATCGAAGTCGCGCGACGGCTCGGCCAGCCGGTGTCCGGCATCGGGCTCCCCGGCCATTTCATCGTCGAATACAATGACGGCGAGTATGCCACTTACATCGATCCGTTTCACGCAGGCAAGCTGCTGAGCGCGGACGATTGCCGGCAACTGGCTCGCGCCCGCACTGGATCGGACGCTGATGCCACAGCATTTGCGCCCGTTGGCACGCGGTACATCCTGGTTCGCATGCTGAACAACCTGCGCTCGGCGTATTTTCGCGGCAAGCGGTTTGAGAAGATGATCGCGGTGACCGATCTGTTGCTGGAAGGTTTTCCCGAGAACGCCGAATATTACAAAGCGCGTGGCTTTGCACGCCTGCGAATGCGCCAATATCGCGGCGCTCAGAGCGATCTGCAAATGTATCTGAAGTACGCGCCGGATGCCGCGGATCGCGCGCAAGTGACCGAGCAGCTCGGCGCGATTCATCGCTGGCTGGGCCGTATGAATTAGAGACGAACTAGAACAGCCGGACGCCGCGCCGATCGGGCTTGCCGGTGAGATGCACGGTATCGCGAAAACTCACGGTGTTCGGGCTCGATGTCATCACCAAGGAATGCGTGCGGTAACCATCGCCGAAGAATCGCACGCCTTGCAGCAAATTCCCCGGCGTGACGCCGCACGCGGCGAAGATAATCTTCTTACCCGGCGCGAGGTCCTCGGCGCGATAGATCTTCTTGGGATCGCGGATGCCCATCTTCTCCATCCGGCGCTCCATCTCTTTGCCGTCGACCACCAGCCGTCCCAGCATCTCGCCATGCAAGCAGCGCATCGCAGCCGCGGTGATTACGCCTTCGGGCGCTCCGCCGATGCCCATTACGGCGTGGACTCCCGCACCGCGAACAGCTGCGGCGATTCCGGCCGACAAATCGCCATCACCGATCAGGCGGATGCGAGCTCCCGCCTTGCGCAGAGCCGCGATCAGATCTTCATGACGCGGCCGGTCGAGCACCATCACCACCAGATCGTCCACGTCGCGATCCAAACGTTTCGCGATGGCTTTCAGATTGTCGGCGGGCGGCGCGTCCAGATCGAGCGCGCCTTGGCATCCGGGTCCCGCAATGATCTTCTCCATGTAGCAATCTGGCGCATGCAACAGTCCGCCGGCTTCCGATGCCGCGAGCACAGCGATGGAATTGGCCGCTCCGGTGGCGCACAAGTTGGTGCCTTCGAGCGGATCGACGGCGATGTCGACGGCCGGATAATCCAAGCCCGGGGGCGGGGTCGCACCCACGCGCTCGCCGATGTACAACATGGGCGCTTCATCGCGCTCGCCTTCGCCGATCACGATATTTCCGGCGATGGGTACATCTTCGAAGGCGCGCCGCATGGCTTGTACCGCGGCATGATCGGAGCCGGGCCGGTCGCCTTGTCCCATGGTGCGGGCGGCCGCAATCGCCGCCTCCTCCACCACGCGCGCCATTTCAAACGCCAAATGCTCTGCTAGGTTCTGCTCTCCGCCAGCCGAATTGTGCGGTTTCTTTTCTGCTGACTTCGCCGTTTGCCCTGCCATTCCGCCTCTCCGATGGGTGCTTTCTTGCGCGATTTCGCAAGAAGCCCGATCATAGCATGGCGGCGTTCATGAGGGCTCGCCCGTGCGTGATATGCTGATACATTCCAAGGAGAAACACACATGAAAAAACTCACTGTTGGAGCAACGATCTTCTTCGTGGCGAGCCTGGCAGGTCAAAGCTCGGCCTTCGCGCAAGGCAAGGGCGGACCGTCCGGACCCGGCCTCACACTCACGTCGCCTGATTTTGAAGACGGCGGCATCATCCCGAACAAATATACGCAGGCCGATCCCGCAGCGGTGTCGCCGAAGCTCGATTGGACGCACGTGCCCGCGGGCACGGTCAGCTTTGCGTTGATCCTGCACGATCCCGACGTGGCCCTAGGGAAGAAGACCGACGACGTGTTGCACTGGATGATCTTCAACATTCCGGGCACGGCAACGGGACTTCCCGGCGGCGTCCCTGCCACAGCCAAGCTCGAAGACGGCGCGATCAACGCCAAGAACCTGCGCGGCGGTGTCGGCTACATGGGACCGGGCGCTCCGCCGGCTGGCCCGTATCATCACTACACCTTCGAACTTTTCGCGCTTGACACCAAGCTCGATTTGGGACCCGATGCCACGCGCGCCGACGTTCTCACGGCGATGCAGGGCCATATTCTTGCGAAGGGTGTTCTCGAAGGACGTTTTCACAAGCCATAAAGGGGGCGCGCTTGAATAGGCTGGCCGCGAGCCTGGCGATTTGCGCGGGCCTGCTCTCAGTACGTGCGCACGCCGCCGATCTTCCCGACGGCAAGGGCAAAGAGCTGATCCTGCGGGCGTGTGTCGGCTGCCACAAAGCCGAGGAAATCGCGGTCTATCGTTTCACCAAGGACGAATACCAGACCATCGTCTATCGCATGGGCGATCGCGGCGCGCAGGCCACCCGGGCCGAGCTCGACATCATCGCGGCCTACCTGTTCGAGAATTTCCCCAAGGTTGAGGACGCAACCAAGATCAACGTCAACAAAGCCACGGCGCAAGAAATCGCAAAGGGCCTGAATCTGACGGCCGACGAGGCCGCGGCCGTGGTCAGTTATCGAGAGCGCCACGGCGATTATCACGCCTGGGGCGATTTGTTGATCATCTACGGCGTGGACGGCAAGAAGATCGCGGCGGCCAAGGACAAGATTAGTTTTTAGCGGCTTTGTCGCGAGCCGAGAGCGAGCTGACCTCGGGTAATTGCGAGGAGTCCCAACCGCCGCCGAGCGCTTGCACCAGCAGCACGCTCGAGACCATGCGGCGAGTTAGCAGATCCACCAGAGCCTTTTGCTCGGCGAACAACGCCGTCTGCGACGTTTCCACGTTCAGGTAGGTCGCGGTGCCGGCTTTGTATTGCGCGGTAGTGATGTCGAGCGCGAGTTGCGCCGCTTGCACGGTTTCGTTGGTGGCGCCGGTTTCCCGTTCCAGAATACGCAATGCTGCCAATTCGTCTTCTACCTGTTGGAACGCGTTCAAGACGGTTTGGCGGTAGCTCGCCATGGATGCATCGAAGTCGGCTTTCGCCAGGTTCACTTGCCCGCGGCGCTTTCCCGCGTCGAACAACGTTTGCGACAGGCTGGCGCCGGCCGACCAGAAATGGGCTGCCCAGGTAAACAGACTCGTGAAGCTGGAACTGGCCAAGCCCGCGCCCGCGCTGAGCGTGACGGACGGATAGTAGGCGGCATCCGCGATTCCGATCTGTTCGTTCATGGCGGCCATCTGCCGCTCGGAGGCGGCGATATCCGGGCGCCTTTCGAGCAGTGTGGATGGCATCGCGACAGGCACTTGCGGCGGCTCCCCCTTGAGGGTTTGGGGCGGGATGGTCAACTCGGCGGGCGGCTTGCCGATCAGAATGGCGATCGCGTGTTCGTACTGCGCGCGCGCCACGCCAAGATCGATCAACTGTTCCTTGGCGGAATCGAGTTGTGTTTCGGCCTGCGCCACGTCGGCGCCGGAAGCCACACCGGAATCGTGCCGGGCCTGTGTGAGCTTTAGAAAATTGGTGTAGGAATCCACGGTAGACTGCAGCAGAGCGACATCGCCGTCGGTGCCGTGCAACTGAAAATAGTCTTGCGCCAAGTCGGCCTGGTACATCAGCTTTGCGTTCTCAAGTTGCGCTTCGGTGGCTTGCGCGGTTTCGGCGTTGGCGCGCACAGTGCGCCGGATGCTGCCCCACAGGTCCGCCTGATAGGAGACATCGAACGGGATTTGATAGTTGGTATGAACGCCTCCGGCGGTTGCTACCTGATTGGCCGAAACCCCGCCCGTGCCTTGGGCGACTTGGGCCGTAGGGCCGGCCGTCACGGTTGGGAACAAGGCCGAGCGCGCGATCTGCACCTCGGCGCGCGCTGCTCGATATTGCGCTTCCGCCTGCAGTACGTTCTGATTGGAAAAGCTCACCTGCTCTTCGAGCGCGTTCAACGCTGGATCGTTATAAATCTCCCACCACTTGCCTTTGATGGCAGCGTCGCTTGGTTTTGCTTCTTTCCAGCCGTCGGGGGGCGGCTCTTTGAAAGCTTGAGGAACGGGCGCCGGTGGACGTCTGTAATTGGGCCCCACCATGCAGCCGGTCAAAACCAGCAGCGCGCCGGCAACAACTCCGCGGAGGCAACTTGTATTCTTCTTGGTCATCGTCTCGCTCAAATTTAACATTTCCGTTTTACACCTCCGATCCCAGCGGTTGGTCCCGCCTGGCGCGCGCGCGATGCCGTTCGCGCCATTGCTGGAGCCGATCGAAGTAAAGATAGACCACCGGCGTGGTATACAGAGTCAGCATCTGGCTGAAGATCAAGCCGCCGATGATGGTGATGCCGAGCGGACGCCGCAGTTCCGATCCAGTGCCGGTTCCGAGCGCCAGTGGCAACGCGCCCAGCAGAGCGGCCATAGTGGTCATCAGAATCGGCCGGAAGCGTAGCAAGCAGGCTTCGAAGATGGCGTCGCGTGAGTTTTTGCCTTCGTTGCGCTCGGCGGCGATCGCAAAATCGATCATTAGGATCGCGTTCTTTTTCACGATGCCGATCAGCAGAATGATTCCGATGATGGCGATCACGCTCAAATCGGTGTGTGTCAGCTCGAGCGCGAGCAGAGCGCCGACGCCGGCCGAGGGCAGCGTCGATAGAATCGTGATCGGATGAATGTAGCTCTCATACAACATGCCTAGCACGATATAGACCGCCGCCAGCGCGGTGGCGATCAACACGGGCTCGCTGCCGAGTGAATCCTGATAGGCCTGCGCGGTGCCTGCGAATCCGGTCTGGATGGTCGCGGGCAGCCCAATCTTCCTGCCTGCCGCCGTGATCGCATTGACGGCCGTGCCTAATGCCACGCCAGGCTTCAGGTTGAACGACAAGGTGATCGCGGGAAACAGGCCTTGATGGGTCACCGACAACGGTGCAGTGGCGGTCGCCGTTTTGGCGATGGCACTCAACGGAACTTCGCCGCCGCCGGGCGCAGCGACGTACACCTGATGCAGCGTGTTGGGATTCTGCCAGTACTCGGGCGCCGCCTCCATCACCACGTGGTATTGATTCAGCGACGAATACATGGTGGACACCTGGCGCTGGCCGAAGGCGTCGTACAGCACGGCGTCGATCAGTTGCGGCGAAATGTTGAAGCGCGCGGCGGTTGCGCGATCGTAATCCACCATGGCTTGCAGGCCGCGGTCCTGTTGATCGCTATTGGTGTCGGTGATGATTGGAATTGTTTTCAACTGCTCCAGCATGCGGGGAGCGTAGGTGGTGAGATCGGTCAAATTGTCGGCGCGCATGGTGTATTGATACTGCGCGTTGCTCGACCGGCCGCCGACGCGCACATCCTGGACGGACTGCAGGTACAGTGTGGCTCCGGGCACCTTGGCGAGCTTCGGCCGCAGGCGTTGGATGATCAGGTCGGCGCTGATTTTGCGTTCGCTCAGCGGCTTCAGGGAAATAAACATGCGTGCGGTATTCGTCGTCGTGCCGCCGCCTCCGCCCGAAAAGGCGTTCACCGTGTCGATGGCTGGATCCTGGTCGATGATATCCACCATCGTCAGCAGCGTTTTGTCCATAGTCTGGAACGACGTGTCCTGATCCGCCTGAATTTGGCCGCTCAGACGCCCGGTGTCCTGTTGCGGAAAGAATCCCTTGGGCACTTGGATGTACAGGTAGATGGTGAGGGCCAAAGTCGCGAGCAGGCTCATCAGCGTCAGCGCGGGATGCCGCAGCACCACCGAAAGGGTCCGGCCGTAGAGGTTGACCACCCAGGTGAAGAATTGCTCGCTTTTGCGGTACAACCAGCCGTGATCATGCTCCACGCGCAATAGATGCGCGCACATCATTGGCGTAGTGGTGAGCGAAATGACCATCGAAACCAGAATCGCGACGGACAGTGTGATCGCGAACTCACGCAGCAGCCGTCCCACGATTCCGCCCATCAGCAGCAGCGGAATAAACACCGCCACCAGCGACAAGCTAATGGTGAAAACGGTGAAGCCGATTTCTTGCGCGCCTTTGAGCGCGGCTTGGAAGGGCTGCACTCCATGCTCGATGTAGCGCGTGATGTTCTCGATCACGACGATCGCGTCGTCCACCACGAATCCGGTGGAGATTGTCAGCGCCATCAGCGAGAGATTGTCGATGCTGAAGCCGGCCAGGTACATCACGCCGAAGGTTCCCAGTAAAGAAACCGGAACGGCGATGCTCGGGATGAACGTGGTCCGCGGGCTTCTCAGGAAAGCGAACACCACCAGTATTACCAACGCGATCGAAATCAATAGCGTGATCTCCACGTCGTTCACCGAGGCGCGAATAGTGACGGTCTGATCCATGGCCACGCGCAGGTTGATGGCGCGGGGAATGGACGCTTCAAGCTGCGGGAGAACGGCGCGGATCTGGTCGACAGTGTCGATGATGTTGGCGCCGGGCTGGCGGAACACGATCACGAGCACCGATGGCTTGCCGTTGGCATAACCCGCATTACGCAAATCTTCCACCGAATCCACGGCGTTGCCGACGTCTGAAACATGCACCGCCGATCCATTGTGATAGGCGATCACCAGCGGCTGATAGTCGATGGCATGGAAGATCTGATCGTTCGCTCCCACTTCCCAGCGCCGCTTGCCGCTTTGAAAATCGCCTTTGGGCGTGTTCGCGTTTGATCCCGCGAGCGCCGAGCGCACTTGTTCGAAGCCGATGCCATACTTGTTTAGCTGTGACGGATTCAGTTCGATACGCACGCCGGGCAGCGCGCTTCCCCCCACCGTCACTTGGCCCACGCCCGTTACTTGCGCCAGCTTCTGCGCCATGATGGTGGACGCCGCGTCGTACATCTGCCCCTTGGACAGTGAGTCGGAAGTAAGCGCCAGCATGAAGATGGGCGCGTCGGCGGGGTTCACTTTTCGATAGCTCGGATTGCTCGGAAGATTCGTGGGCAAGTACCCGCGCGCGGCGTTGATGGCCGCCTGGACGTCGCGAGCCGCGGCGTCGATGTTGCGATTAAGATCGAACTGCAGTGTGATGCCCGACGCCCCCAGTGTGCTGGACGACGTCATTTCGGTGACCGAGGCGATGTGTCCGAATTGCCGCTCGAGCGGCGTAGCCACCGACGACGCCATGGTTTCGGGACTTGCGCCCGGCAGCGAGGCCGAGACTGAGATGGTCGGAAAATCCACCTGCGGCAGCGGCGATACCGGCAACAACCGGAACGCAGTAGCACCCGCGAGCGCAATGGCCGCGGTGAGCAGCGTGGTCGCGATCGGCCGGCGAATGAATGGTTCGGATATATTCATCGCTATTGCGCCGGACTGGGCTGAGGCGCGGGTCCTGATTGCGCCGAGGGAGCGCCGCGCATCTCGCGGTGCCGGCGTGAGAACCGGATCGCCAGGCGATCGAAGAACAGATAAATCACGGGAGTGGTGTAGAGCGTCAGCATCTGGCTGAAGATCAATCCGCCAACGATCGTGATGCCGAGCGGACGCCGCAACTCCGAGCCCGTGCCAGTTCCGAGCGCCAGCGGAACGCCGCCCAACAGCGCCGCCATGGTGGTCATCATGATGGGCCGGAAGCGCAGCAGGCAGGCTTGATAGATGGCTTCGAGCGGAGGTTTGCCTTCGTGGCGCTCGGCTTCGAGTGCAAAATCGATCATCATGATGGCGTTCTTTTTTACGATGCCGATCAGCAGCACGATGCCGATGAGCGCGATCACGCTGAAATCGCTGCGCGTGATGAACAGCGCCAGCAGCGCGCCCACTCCCGCCGACGGCAGCGTGGAAAGAATCGTGATCGGATGAATATAGCTTTCATACAGGACACCGAGCACGATGTAGACCGTCACCAGCGCCGCCAGAATCAAGATCGGTTCGTTGGCGAGCGACGCCTGGA
Organism: Bryobacterales bacterium; assembly: GCA_963772905.1. Taxonomy (GTDB): domain Bacteria; phylum Acidobacteriota; class Terriglobia; order Bryobacterales; family Bryobacteraceae; genus Palsa-89. The sequence continues at coordinate 33,810 of CAVYZD010000008.1, forward strand.
ACGCTTCCGCGCTGCCTTGAAACGCCGCTTGAATGCTGGGCGGCAGTCCCACGTCTTCCTTGGCTTTGTTCACCGCTGCCACCGCTTCGCCCAGCGACGCGTTCGGCGCCAGATTGAACGAGAGCGTCACCACCGGAAACTGGCCCTGATGATTGATGGCGATCGGCGCGGTGCGAGTCTCCACCGTGCTGAACGCGGCTAGCGGAACCTGCCCGCCGTTCGGAAATGCAGTGGTGGAGGCGATGGCGGTCGCGCCCGCCGCGTTGTTTGATCCCGTGGAATTCAGGCTGGCCTGAGAGGCTGTGGCAGAACTCGTTGGGCCGCTGGTAACCGCCGTCCCCGTGCCTCCCGCGACAGCGCCCGAAGTTCCGCCCGATGCCGCGCCGGTTCGCACGAACAGATTGCGAAGATCCACGGGATTATTCGAAAAGTTGGGTTTCACTTCCAGCACCACGTGGTACTGGTTCAACTGCGTGAACATGGTGGACACCTGGCGTTGGCCATAAGCGTCGTAAAGGGTCTGATCGATGGCCGACGGCGTGATCCCCAGCCGCGAAGCCGTCACGCGATCATAGACCAGCCGCGCTTGCAGCCCGAGCACCTGCTGGTCGCTCGCCACGTCGCGCAATTCGGGCGCTTGCTGGAGCCTGGCAACCATGCGCGGCGCGTAGACGTTCAATTCGTCGATGCTCGGATCTTCCAGCGTGTATTGATACTGCGTACGGCTGACGCGATCCTCCACCGTCAAATCCTGCACCGGCTGCATGAACAGCGTGATTCCCGATATTTGCGCCAGCTTGGGCTGCAAACGGTTGATCACCGCTGTGGCATTGATCTTGCGAACATCAAGCGGTTTCAGATTGATCAGAATGCGTCCGCTGTTGAGCGTTGTGTTGGTGCCATCGGCGCCGATGAACGACGAAAGGCTGTCCACCGCGGGATCTTGCAGGATCACCTGTGTCAGCTGCTGCTGTTCGCGCGACATCTCGGCGAAAGAGACGGTCTGCGCGGCTTCTGAGATGCCCTGAATCACGCCGGTGTCTTGGATGGGGAAGAAGCCTTTCGGAATTTCGATGAAGAGGATCACCGTGAGCGCGAGCGTTGCAACGGCCACCAGCAACGTTGCGGTCTGCCGCTCCAGGACCCATTGCAATGTCCGGTCATACACTCCGGTCACCCAGTTCCAGGCCTTCTCCGAGGCACGGAAAAGGCGGCTCTGCTCGGTTTCGGAAGTGTGCTTCAACAACTTCGAGCACATCATCGGCGTCAGCGTCAGCGAGACCAAGGCCGATACCAGGATGGTGATCGACAACGTGACCGCGAATTCGCGAAACAGCCGGCCCACAATGTCACCCATGAACAGCAACGGGATCAGAACGGCAACCAGAGAAACCGTGAGCGAGATAATCGTGAAGCCGATTTGTTCGGCGCCTTTCAGCGCGGCGCGCAGCGGATGCTCACCTTCCTCGATGAAGCGCACGATGTTCTCGATCATCACGATGGCGTCGTCCACCACGAATCCGGTGGAGATGGTGAGCGCCATCAGCGTGAGATTGTTCAGGCTGTAGCCCAGCAAATACATCACGGCAAATGTGCCCACCAGGGAAAGGGGTACTGCCACGCTCGGGATAATGGTGGCCGAAAGGCTGCGCAGAAACAGGAAAATGACCATCACCACCAGGCCCACCGTCAGCATCAGCTCGAACTCGACGTCGCTGACCGAGGCGCGAATCGTGTTCGTGCGGTCGGTCAGTATTTTCACCTGAACGGAGGAGGGCAGCGTGGAGGTGAGCTGCGGCAGCAGTTGCTTAATGCGGTCCACCACCGAGATGATGTTCGCGCCGGGCTGGCGCTGGATGTTCACGATCACCGCCGGAGTCTGATTCATCCACGCGGCTTCGTGAATGTCTTCGGCGCTATCCACGACGTCCGCGACGTCGGTCAGCTTAACGGGATGTCCGTTCTTGTAGGCAATGATGAGCTGCGAGTAATCGGCGCTGGATAAAAGCTGATCATTGGCTCCAATCTGAAACGATTGGCGTGGCCCGTCGAAGCTGCCTTTCGCCTGGTTCACGTTCGCCGCGAGAATCGCGCTGCGCAGATCCTCCATGTTGATCCCGTACGATGCAAGCGTCGACGGATTCGCCTGAATGCGCACGGCAGGCTTCTGGCCGCCGCTGATGCTCACCAACCCCACGCCCGCGAGTTGCGAAATTTTCGGCGCCAGGCGCGTGTCCGCCAAGTCCTCCACTTTCGAGAGCGGAATGGTGTCCGACTCGAGCGCCAGCGTCAGGATCGGCGTATCCGCCGGATTCGTTTTGCTGTACAACGGAGGCGTGGGAAGATCGGCCGGCAAGTAAGTTCCAGAGGCGTTGATGGATTGCTGCACCTCCTGCTCCGCCACGTCGATATTCAGGCTGAGGTTGAACTCCAGCGTGATCACCGAGAGGCCTTGCGAACTGGTCGATGTCATCTGCTGCAACCCGGGCACCTGGCCGAATTGCCGCTCGAGCGGAGCGGTCACCGACGACGCCATGACGTCCGGGTTCGCGCCGGGATACGTCGTCGTCACTTGGATCGTTGGGTAATCCACTTCCGGCAGCGCGGAAACCGGAAGTTCTTTGTATGCGACCGCGCCCACCAGCAGAATGCCGGCCATCAGCAGCGTGGTTGCCACCGGCCGCAGGATGAAGGTGCGCGACGGACTCACTTGGTTCGCTTTCCCGCGGGTTGCTTTTTTGTCGACTGCTTTGCCGCCGGCTGCGTACCGGCACTGGCCGCGCCTTCCAGGTGCACCGTCACTTTGCTGCCTTCTTGCAGCTTGTCGACGCCCGTCAGCACCACCACGTCGCCTTCCTGGACGCCGGACGTAATCTCGGTGTTGTTGTCGTCGCTGGTGCTCACCTTCACCTGCCGCAGCGTGACCGTGGAATCGGGCTTGACCACATATACATAGGTCGACGAGGAATTGCGCTGCACTGCGGCCGACGGTACCAGGATCACGTTGCGTTTTTCCTGCTGCAGCAGCCGCGCATTGACGAACTGATTGGGGAACAGCTCATTGCGGCTGTTGTCGAACGTGGCGCGCAGCTTGACGGTTCCGGTGGTCTGATCGATCTGGTTGTCGATAGTGGTGAGCGTGCCGCTCGCGAGCTTCTTCGTCATATCGCGATCGAAGGCATCCACCGGCAGCTTTTGTCCCGCCAGATTCTTGGCCAACACCGCGGGCAGCTGATCCTCCGCGATAGTGAAGATCACGCTGATGGGCTGAAGTTGCGTGATCACCAGCAACCCCGTCGAATCGCTAGTCTGAACGATGTTGCCCGGATCCACCAGCCGCAAGCCGATGCGCCCGGTGATGGGTGCGGTGATATTGCAGTAAATCAGATTCACTTTCACCGCGTCGATCAGGCCCTGATCGTTCTTCACGATCCCTTCGTCTTGCTTGACAAGCGCGATCTGCGTGGCCAACTGCTGCTCGGGAATCGCGTTCTGTTTGATCAGCGTTTCATAGCGCGCCTGGTCGATCTTCGCGTTGTCGAGCAAAGCCTGGTCGCGGATGAGTTGCCCTTCGTACTGCGTCAACTGCGCTTGATACGGCCGCGGATCGATTTCGGCGAGCTTGTCGCCTTGATGCACCATGTCGCCCTCTTTGTAGAGGACCTGCATCAACTGGCCGTCCACGCGAGTCTTCACCGTCACGGTGTAGATGGGGGTTACCGCGCCGAGCCCCGTGACGTATACGCCGATGTTGCCCCGATGCGCTTTGGCTGCGTCCACCGGAGCCACGGCGTTGGCTCCTGGTCCGTTCTTGCCGCCACCTTTGCCACTGCCCGAAGTGGCCGCCGGCTTTCCTTTGAACCAGTAGTAATAGCCACCGCCGGCGAGCAGAACGAGCAGCAGAAACCAAACCCAGAGCCGATGCTTGCGGCGGGGAGGGCCGCCGGGCGGGTGACCATCCGGAAGAAGCTTCTGCGGCTCAGCCGGCGCTGTGATCTCAAGAGGAGGACTGTGCTGCTGTTCCATCGTTATCTATTGGTCATCATCGTGCACCCAAGTCACTAAGTTAGATTGCCCGGCTCGCTGATATGGTACAGCCATATGGAGCCATAACTTTAGGCGGCAACCCGCTCTCTAAGGTTTCAGAGTCGGCATCACTGCGAAGGGATGGTCGTGCGTCAATTCGCTAATCGTGTAATCCGGCGGGATTTCAAACAGCCGTGGATCCGGCTCGCGGCGGCCGAGAACATGGAGCTTGGCCGTCACTTGCAAGTCTGGGCCGGATGATTTGATCAAACCGATTAATCCGTCGGGCGATTGCCACTCCTTTTGGACGCCCACGATCGACGGCTGGTTTTCCACCCTGGTTGTGGTACGCGTGCCTTCATACTCAAGCCCGTTGATGGTCTGTTTTCCCAGGTTCTCCGTTTTAGACGTCTTCTTGCCGGGGGCCGTAATTGCCGGCCCGGGTTGGGCGTAACCAAAGCCCCTCTTCGACCGGTCTTCATTTGGGAATTGAAAGCGGGCGGCAAGCTTTTCAGCCGGAACGATGACGGTCATGAAACCATGCGGGATATTAAAGATGACGATCGTCGCCTGGTCGCCGGTAGCGTTCGCGAGGTCCATTTCGGTTCGCAACCGCCCAGCGCCGTCGCGACAGGCTTTGGATGTGATCACCTCGGTTTTCGAAGTTCCGTCGGGAAGCTTCGTCGTGCGCTCTTCGGTGATTTCCGCCGAAAGCGGAACGCCCAGGTACGGGAGAACCAGCGTGGCCCGGTTGATGCCCTGGGTTGGTTTTTGAGGCGGACTTTGCGCGTGCATAGCCGCGGCGCTAATCAACAACCCGGCGATCAGGATCCGAGCGGCCATCCACGGTCATTTTATCAGGCAAGAGGAAATCGAAGTCGCAACCGAGATCGGCTTGCGTCACGTGATCCAAAAATAATCGGCCATAGCCGCGCGTGTAGTGCGGTGGTGGAGGGTTAAAGAGCCGCGCGCGGCGCTCCAGTTCATCCGTGCTCACCAGCAGCTCCAACTTGCGGGCGTCGACATCCAGCAGGATCTCGTCGCCGGTTTCCACCAGCGCGAGCGGGCCGCCAATCGCCGACTCAGGCGCGACGTGCAGCACTACGGTCCCATACGAAGTGCCGCTCATCCGGGCGTCGGAGATGCGGACCACGTCGGTCACACCCTCGTTCAGCAGCTTGCGCGGCATCGGGATGTGGCCCCACTCGGGGAACCCCGGCGCGCCCTTCGGACCGCAGTTGCGCATCACCAGCACCGTGTCGCGGTTCACGGGCAGATCGTCGCGATCCACTTGCGCCAGCATCTCGTCCCGAGTCTCGAACACATAGGCGCGTCCGCGATGCCTCAACAGATGCTTCGACGCCGCGCTTTGTTTGATCACTGCGCCGCGCGGACCCAGATTCCCGTGCAGGATCGCAATCCCGCCTTCCGGATACACTGGCTGATCGAGCGGGCGGATGAGAGCGTCGTTACGGGGCGCCGTGGCGGCGATGTTCTCGCCAATGGTTTTTCCGTTCACCGTGTCGCAATCGCCATGCAGCAAATCTTGAATTCGATGCATCACCGCCGGAACTCCGCCCGCGTTGAACAAATCCTCCATCAGGTATTCGCCGGACGGTTGGACGTTGACGATACAAGCCGTCCGCCGCGAAATTCGGTCGAAGTCTTCCAGTGTTAAACTGATGCCGAGACGCCCCGCCATCGCGATCAGATGGACCACCGCGTTCGTCGATCCGCCCATCGCCATCAGTACCGTAATGGCGTTTTCAAAGGCCTGGCGCGTCATGATGCGCGACGGCTTCAGCCCCGGCTCGATCATGCCGACCACTGCGCGTCCACTCAATTCCGCGATCGCCAGCCTGCGCGAATCGGGTGCCGGAATATTGGCGCACCCGGGCAAAGTCATCCCGAGCGCTTCGGCCAAGCTGGTCATCGTGGACGCCGTGCCCATCACCGCGCAGTGGCCCGACGTGCGCGCGATGCAGCCTTCGATCTCGCACCATTCTTCTTCCGTGATCCGCCCGGTGCGATATTGATCGAAAAGCTTTTTGCCGTCGGTGCCCGAGCCCAGCCGTTGCCCGCGCCATTCGCCCGCCAGCATCGGTCCGCCGGGAACGACAATCGCGGGGATATCGGCGCTTGCTGCGCCCATCAATTGCGCCGGCGTAGTTTTGTCGCAGCCACACAGAAGCACCACGGCATCCAACGGATTGGCTCGGATGGATTCTTCCACATCCATCGCCATCAGGTTGCGATACAGCATCGTGGTGGGGCGCATGAACATTTCGCCCAGCGAAATTGTGGGAAATTCCAAGGGAACTCCGCCAGCCGCCCAAACACCGCGTTTCACTGCGGCCGCCACATCCCGCAGGTGCAGATTGCAATTGTTCAGCTCGCTCCAGGAATTGCAAATCCCGATCACCGGCTTGCCGTCGAAAACGTCGGCCGGAAAACCCTCCGACCGCAGCCATGCCCGGCGGGCGAAACCATAATATTCAGGCGTCTGAAACCACTCGGCGCTGCGGCTGTTCTTCATGGCAATGGCCCCCGCCTAGTGTACCGAAAGGCCCCTGCTTGCATGCAGGCTGTGCTAGCATGAGTGAGATTTACCATTTTGCGGACTTGAATATCGGGGACTTATGAAAGACCGCTCTTCCGGGGCGTCGGACCTCGCCGGTGAAGCCTATGTTATTATTCGCGAGCGAATTCTGCGTGGCGAAGTAGCTATCGGCCAAGTGATCTCCCGGCGCAAGATCGCGGCCGAGCTCGGTATGAGCTTTTTGCCGGTTTCAGAAGCATTTCTGCGTCTGGAATTCGAAGGATTGCTCGAAAGCCGTCCGCGTGCAGGAACGCGTGTTCGCATTCCGAGCCGCGAGGACGTACGCGGCCACTACTTGGTCCGTGAAGCGCTGGAGGTGGAGGCGGCTCGCCTGTTCACCGAAATGGCTACTCCCGAGGAACGCTCCGAACTGCTGAAGTTGGGCGTGCGCGTGGACGCCATGCGTTCGCAGACGGAAAGCAATCGTTTTTACTATTTGAATTTGCACGAAAAGCTCCACCGGCGAATCTCGGAATGCACGCGTTGCCCGGCGCTGTGCGACGCCATTGAGCGAACTCGCGCGCTGTCGTCCACCTGGCTGTGCGTTGGCAGGGCTTTCAACGGGACTCCTTCGCACCGCCATCAGGATCTCATGGAAGTGCTGGTGGGAAACGATCGGGAGGCATCGGCGGCGGCCATGCGCGACCATGTCGCCACTAGCATGCAGCAGGCGCTGGAGCGGCTGGAGCCCTACTTCCGCGCGCGCAAAACGCAGGGCAAAACCTATTCGCGCAAGCAGTTTTTCATCGAACTGCCGGCTCCAAAACCCGACGAAGTCAGCACCGAAGCTTCGCAGGCGGAAGCTTAGGGCGCCGTCAACCGGGCCTCGCGCGGAATCGCCTTGCGCGTTTCCTCCAAACTGTTTTTCAGCGCTTCGGCGGGAAGCTCGTGCAGAATCGGGCTGAGCACTTTGGCCATCAAGAACGGAATATCGCGCGTTAACGTGATGGATTCGCAGGTGATGAAAACGCCGCCGTCGCTTTCTTCGAAAAACCAATAGCCGTTGATGCGCCACATCAGCCCGCGATCGTGTCCCACTGGCAATTCGTGCTCGTTATGTTTGCCCGGATTTGCGATTTCGGTCACTTGCTGGCTTGCCGAACGGCTATAAGTGCGTTTGGGGTCGAGCGTAACGAAGTGGATCTCATTCTCGATGTCGAGGACGTCGGAAATGAAAAACTTCGCTTTCACCACGCGGGTGCGTATCAGAAAATCGCCGCCGTTGTGTGAGTGCACTTTGACGTCCACCACGTCGGGTTTGTAGATCTCGGTGTGTTTGGGGTAATCCTGCACAATCGCAAGAACGCTCTTGACGGTTGTGTCGGGAACGAAGACGGCGCCAATCCAATCCTGGATGAGGCCGCCCGGCAGATTCGTGACGCCGTTGCCTTCGATCGGTTGAGCCACTACGTCGCCCGCGAGCAACTTGCGTCGAATAGCGGGTGAATCGTCGAACCAAAGAAAATGTTCGCCGCTCCAGCGGGGCTGCATTTTCGCCTCAGTGGCGGCGATGTAGCGATCGAACGCTTCGGCGGTCTCGGGCTTGAGATCGACGGCGCGGCAGATACCGGAGGAAACAGCAAGTATGAGAAAGAGCCGCTTCAGACTAAGGCCACCACGTCCCGGTAAGTTTTGGGTGCTTCGCCATGGAAGTGCTTTTTCAAGCCCGCTTCGACACTCCAGTCCATGCGGCGCACGATGGCTTCGGCCATGATCGGCTCGATATCAATCTCGCGCAACGTCGCGGCAACTTCTTCCATTTCGCGCGCGCGGCGTTCGCCGTGAACAACCACGCGGCCGACCATGTAGTCGGCGAGCTCTTTCCAGTTGATCCCCGGAAAGCTCTCGGCCAGCGACGCGAAGACACGCTCGTCGGCATTGTAGCGGCTCGCGCCTAGAACGCATTCCGTAATCAAAGCTTCCATGCCTTTGACGATGATGCTGCGGAACATCTTTGTGGCAGCGGCAGTGCCGACTTCGCGCGAAACAATTTCGGCCGAGATTCCGAGCGGCGCAAGCTTTTCGACGAAATCCTCGGCTCCGGCGCCGCCCGCGAGCATCGGCACTTTGTGGCCGTAGGGTGGAACGGGCGCCATCATCGCGATCTCGGCGAAACGAGCGCCCGTGGATTCGATCAGACGTCCGATGGATTGCTTTAGGCCGGGCGACACGGAGTTCAAATCGGCGTAAATGTGATTGGCGGTGAGATAGGGCGCGTTTTGTTCGGCGGCGTTCAGGGCCTGATTCGCCGTAACGGCGGACATCATGATGTCGCAGGATTGAGCGAGTTCGCGGTTCGATTCCACCAAACGCGTCCCAGCTTCTCGCGCACGCTGGCACACCTTCTCGGTAACGTTGATGTCGAAAGCGCAAATCGAATCGACGCCCTGCTGTCCGAGACCCTTCGCAAGGTAGAATGCTGCTTCACCAAACCCGACGAATCCGATCCGCATTTTACAAGGCCCCGATAACCTTCCAGTAGCCGATGGATGCCGCGACCGTAAACAGCGAAATCGCCGCGTACAAACTCGCCAGCCGCACGCGCTGCCCGCCGCTGAATGCCAGGCCCTCGGTAATTCCTTCCCCCATCGCGACCCAGATATTTTGATAAGTCGCCCAGAACGGTACGGACGGAATCAGCATTGCGGCAGTGAGTACCAGCGGTGCAATCCCAGCCGCAGTAGTGGTATCCACAAGAGGAACGAACGTCACGACGATGGCGATGAATCCGCTGGGATCAAGAAAACGCAGGGCAAGCGTCGCAATTCCCACCGCCACCAACGCAATCACTGCGCTGAACGTCAGATGCTGCATGATGGGCACGAAGTATCCGGCCAGCCAATCGGTCAGCTTGTATTCGGTGAGGACATTTTGCAGGCTGAAAATGCCGCCCATGAACAGCAGCAGAGTCCACGAAATGCCGCCCGCGATATCGGCATTTCCGACGATACCCGCCAGCGCGAAGACTGCCAGTCCGACCATGCCAATGAAGAAGCTCGGCAAGTGATGCCAGCGATCGGTGGACCAGAAGACGATAGAGCAAATCACGATTAAAGCGGTGATCGCTTCATCGCGTTTGAACGATCCCAGCTCGCGCAATTTGCCGCGCACGAATTCGGCCGAAGTGTCGAGCGATTTCTCCGGTTTTAGTACCCATTGATTGCCAAACACAATCAGGGCGCACAGCACGAATACGGGCAAGTAAAGCACGCGCGCGTAAGAGAGGTAGCTGAGAGGCAGATGCTTTAAATCAAACACCGATGCGACTACGGGGCCATCGAGCGAACCGTACAGCAGTCCGAGTCCGGGCACCACTGCCATCTCGATCGTCGTGAGCATGATGAGCGCCGAGCCGTGGCTGCGCGGTTTCAAGTCCAGCGATTTCACGACGGCCCAGGCAATGGGAACCATGATGGCCGTGCGCACGGTCATGGAAGGAATCCCGAGTGAAAGCACCGTACCGATTACGAAGAACGCGGCCAGGATCCCGGAATACGACGCCGGAAACAACGACAGGATGTAGTACGAGGTGCGCGCTGCGAGTCCGGTCTTCTGCATCGCGAAGCCGTAATAGAGAACGGCCAGCAGGATCCACCACGAGCCGCTTGAGAAACCGCTGAGCGCGAGAGCGGGTTTGGCGCCCGCAGGAATCAGTAGCGCCATCATTAATACGGACGCGACGCCGTTGTTCATCACGCCAAAAGCCCACAGCACGATGGTGAAAGCGGTGATGGCGAGAGCAGTTTGCCCGGCGCGCGTCAGGCCGTGCTGCGCGGGCATGAAATACAGAGCCAGGCCGATGACGATCGCGATGACTAGCGGCACCCACTTCACTCGCGTCGCGGCGGCCGTGGCAGGTTGCTGAGCAATCGCTGTTGCCATGGTAGGGATTCTACTTCACTGCGGTCGCTTCTGCTTGCTCGGCGCGCATGCGGCGCTGCTCGGCTTGCACGGTGATCAGCGACATCCACATGCCCAGGGGATGCGCGCCCGCTTCAACCAGCGGATGCGGCTTCAACGATCGAACCGCGTCGATACTTTCGTCCTTCATCGTTTCGAGCACTTGCGCCTGCTTTTCGTTGAGGCCGTACTCTTTTGCGAGCGCGGGGGTGTCCTCAAACAACCGGCGGCGCAGCGGCGAGCTGAATCGCAGATCATACAGCAACTTGTTCAGCGGATACACCGACGGATCGGGATGCTTGTAGAATTGGTAACCTTCCGCGCTGCCGAAGCCGAACTTGGGGCTCGGTTCGGGCGTGGTGGGAATGCCCTTTTTGTTGGGGATGAAGCGCATCACCGCGTGCCCGTGATGCCAGGTGGGCTGATAGGTGATCAGCTCGCCGGGCTGCTGGCCGATGGCGCCGAACAGAATCATCCAGGGCAGCATTTCGGTGTTGCCGACTTCGTCCAACTGTTCGTTGTTCAGTTCGAGCAACGCGTTGTTGTTGCCACGCTCCATGTGCGCGATGGCCCACCAGTCAAAATCGAACGCAGGCTGCGGATACTTCCAGGCACCCGGATAATGCGACATGCCGCCGCTGGCGACGATCGCGATTTTGTACGGCGACTTGAGAATCGCATCGCGGAGAGCGGCGCCCAGTTGCGCGCAACGGCGGGCGGTGGGCAGCGGAGGCAGGTATGTATTGACGAAAATCGGAATTACAGGGATGGATCGGCCCTCGATCACCCACTCATATACAGCGGCGAACGCATGACCGAGCTCGGCATCCTGCGAATAGGTGAGATCGAAACCATCGGCGACTAGGTCATTTACCAGTTCTTCGGCGAACCCGTGAATCGGCAGTGCGTAGGTTTTGCGGGCGAAAGCGGCTTTCGATTTTTCGCCGCCTACGATAGCGAAGGTCGGAACAGCCGACAGGAAAAATGTTTCCAGGTGATCGCTGCCGATTACAACCACCGCATCGGGCTTGATCTCATCCAGGTCCTTGCCAAGCACGCGCATGGCGGCGATGTCGGCGTCCAGCTGCGCCTTGTCCTCACTCGGCGGATAGGTGAAAAGCTGCGGCGCGTGAACCGTCGCGGCTGCAAATACGATTTCTCCCATGGTTAACTCCTTACGACACTCGGGAAGGCTCTTCCACCAGCTCTTCCACGTACTCTACTCCGAGTTCCTTCAATTTGGCCCGGAGCCCATAAAACTCGACACCCAGCTCGCCGTTGGCGAGACGTTCACGGGTTTTTTCTTCTTTGGCGATCCGTTGCTGGCCGGCTTTGGCTACGTCGGCTGCGGCAGCCCGCGCGACCACCACGACGCCGTCGGCATCGCCCACGATCACGTCGCCTGGGTTGACGATTACTCCCGCGCACACCACCGGAACGTTCACCGAACCGGGGCTCGCCTTCACGGTACCTTGCGGCGAAATCGCCTTGGACCACACCGGAAACTTCATGGCCGTGAGTTCCGCGGTATCGCGAACGCCGGCGTCGATGATCAAGCCGGCCACGCCGTGGGCCTGGCACGATGTTCCGAGCAGGTCGCCGAACATGCCGTCGGTGGATTCCGAAGTTGTCACCACCACCAAAACGTCGCCGGGTTGGCAGACTTCGACCGCGGCGTGGATCATCAGATTATCGCCGGGATGGCACGACACGGTTACGGCCGCACCCGACACGCGCGCGTCGGGATAAATCGGCCGCATATACGGAAGCATCGCTCCGGTGCGCCCCTGCGCTTCATGGATGGTGGCGACGCCCAACTCGCCGAGCAGCTTGACGGCCTGGGTCTCGGGACGCGGGATGCGGCGGACAATCTTGTGGGACGGCATCTTAGTCGCTCAGGAAAACTCGCTGGCTACTTGCGGATACACGCGCTGGTACGCTTCGGCGTACTTGATTCCTTTTTTACCGGAGTTACGCACGGCCTGGGTGCCGCGGCGCTTAGCCAGGTCCCGATAGTAATTCCAGAGGTGCTCTTGCGCCTCCATCGACTCCATGGCCTTTTCCTTGATCTCGTACACCGGCGTGATGTCCAGCAGCACTTGCGGCTTGAATTCGCATTGTTCGGGCTGGTGCGGTTCAAAAATGAACACGGGAGGCGCGCCGAGCTGTTTTCCTTCGGCCGGATACCCCGCCGCCTGCGCATACACGCGAGTTTGCAGCGTGAGCATATTGGCGTAGGGATGATCGGGATTGTAGGGATCTTCGTAGGAATGCGTGAGGATCACTTCAGGCTGGAGTTTGCGGTACTCGACCACCATTTCGTGGATGGTCTCCTCCGATGCCTTGATCGGATAGTCGCCCGAGTCAAAGAAACGGATCTCGGCACCCAAGATTCCGGCTGCGCGTTCCGATTCCTTCTGCCGCTCCTGCTTGACGCACTCCAGCGTCATGCCTTCCTTCTTCCACAGCCGCTCGGATTCGCCGCGTTCGCCATACGACAGGCAAAGAATCCGCACGCGGTAACCCTTCTGCGCGTACAGCGCGATTGCTCCGCCCGCGCGCCACACGAAATCGGCGGCATGGGCGCTCACCACTAGAACGCTTTTTGGGGAATCCATAACTTTTCGAAACCTTCAGTTGACCAGCGATGCCGGATTCGTGACCGCCATGCGCGTGATCTCGGCGGCGGAGAATCCGCCATCCATCAGGGTCTGGGCGAACATCGCAAAACCGTCCGACACCGGCGGGTTGATGGTCTGGCCCAGATCGGTGGACAATACACAACGGTCGGGACCGGCTTTTCGGATGCTCACCATCACTTCGTCCCAGGGCGCTTTGCCCGTGTGCATGGTGGTGAAGCAATGTTCGATGAATGCGCCTTCGCCCGCGAGTTCGGCCTGCTCGTCGGCGGTCAGATTCTGTGACGGGAATTCGGCGTGCGTCACCAGAACCCGCTTCAGTTTCATTTCGCGCGCGCCCCGCACCAGCGCGAAGATTTCTTTTCGGCCCAGGTGGCCGGTGGCCAGGATCATATTATGATTGCCAATAATCTCCAAACACCGTCGAGATGCCTCGTTCAGATTGCCTTTGTCGTCCAATACAGTGAGAGGTGCGGGCGAGATTCCCGTGGCGGCCAATTCGCGCTGGATTTTGGCCCAAAACGGCAGCTTGGTGTTAGGACCATCCACGCGGCCGGCGGTCTCGTTGGCGGCGTCGACGGTGGGCATCCAGACGATCTTCGCGCCGGAGCGGCCGGCTAATTCCACCGCTACGGGATTCAATCCGCCGACACTGTGATTGAGCGTGATGGCGCCAAACGCCTGGATCCCAGGCACAGCCTTGGTGACGACCTTGGCGCGCTCAGCGGTGGGGAAATAATGGGACTTCAGAACGAAGCCCTTGAGCTTTCGCTGCAAAAATTCATGGGCCAGATCGATGTCGTCGATGCGCCGCTCGATGACGTCCGGTGCGACGTGAACCTGCAAATCATAGCCGCCTTCAATCGCTTTCCAGGCCGCGTCCGACGGGGACGTGGACGTAGCTGTAACCGCCGGTGCGCTCATCGCAAAGGCAGTATGACAGGCGGCGAAGATCGGTGTCAAGTTTCTGATCTCTCAGATTTGGTTGAGTTTTGGGGCAACAGCGGGTTCTTTGAAGGGTACCTGTGATGGAGTGCATGCAAGCCCTTCGTTGGACGCTCTGATATATCTATTTGCGCAGCACCGCCGGCCAATTCTGCAAGAGCGTCAGCGGAGGCGAGGAAGCGATACTGTCGTCCGGCGCCACAAACTTCTGGCCGTCAGCGGAGACGTCGTAACCCCTACTTACTCCCCCGAACAGTTTCTGTACCCGTCTTACTTCGAGCGTTCCGTTGCTGATGGTCACCTCGGCAGCCATCAACTGGCGGTCCGCCGTCAGGTAGAACAACTCCTTGCCATCGCGACGCCAGCGTGGCAGCCCGGCCCCGCCAGAAGAAATCTGAAGCTTGGCGCCCGGGCCGGGAAATGGTGCAACGTATACTTCGTTCTGGCCCGATTCGTCAGACGAGTAAGCAACCCAACGCCCATCTGGCGAGAATTGCGAATAGCCTTCGTTGAATGGTGTCCGCAAGAACACGTGCGGCTCGGCTTTTCCGGCTGGCTGCCCTGGCGCTATGGGGAGCACCCAAATATCGGTCAAGGTCTTGGCATCCTGTGCCTCGTACAGAAGCAGCTTTCCATCGGGCGAAACGCTGTCGGGGCGTTTGCTTGATGCATCGCCCAGAACGAGTTCCTCGTTTGAACCCCCATTGGAAGGCTTGCGAAAAATATCATACTGGCCACGGCGCGAGGACGCGAAGTAGAGTGTGTTTCCGTCAGGGGACCAGACGGGAAAACGATCAATCGCCGGGTCGAAAGTGAACCGGGTGGGGATGCCTCGTGCCGTGTCAAAGACCCAAATGTCATAGTTCGATGTGAGATCGAGAATCCTGGCGGCCAGGCGTTTGCCATCCGGTGAAAGCGTCATTCCGTCGATCTCGCCGATGGACTCGCCCAAGGTTCCCAGCGTTTTTCCCTGCCGGTCCTTCCACAGGATTGAGTGCGATGCGACGGCAGCGCCGGATTGATAGACCAGCAACCCGCTGGCCGACACAGAATATACGGCCGGACGCGAAGGCTGCATGACGGTGGGCACCACTTCGGCTATGGGTACAGCTTCGCCCTTGGTTTCCAACCGGTTTGGATCGAACGGCTGCGCCACCAAGGTACCTTCTCGCAGATAAAGCAGATGTCCTAGGGCGTAGGCTACGGTTGAACTAGCTTGCGCCACCAGCTTGCCGGGCTTTCCTGGTTCATCGAGCGAGCCCACGCGAACCGGCAGATCGCCGTATTGCTGGCTGGTGTACAGGAAGTGACGGCCATCCGGGAGGAACCAGGGGAAGACGTGATTGCGCGATTCTCTGCCATTTTCCAGCGTAGTCGCTGGAGTCGCCGTGCCGCCCGCCTCAGCGACGCGGA
Source organism: Bryobacterales bacterium (assembly GCA_963772905.1). GTDB lineage: Bacteria > Acidobacteriota > Terriglobia > Bryobacterales > Bryobacteraceae > Palsa-89. The sequence continues at coordinate 49,332 of CAVYZD010000008.1, forward strand.
AAAGACCGTGCGCGCTGCCTCCGCTCACACCGAAGATGATGACTCGTTCAGGGCTCCAACTGCCGCCTCGCAATCCGCCCTCCAGATCGGCAACCTGAACAGGGGGGCCACCTTGGATATCGATCTTCTCCAGTTTTCTGCCCTGCCCGAAGGCTACCCAGCGGCTATCTGGGGACCAGAACGGGAAGATAGCGCCCTCCGTGCCGGGCAACGGCTGCGAGGTCGGCGAATCGAGGCGGCGCAACCAAAGCTGAGCCTTGCCGTCCTTCGATTTTGCCCCGAAGACAAGGCGGGTTCCGTCGGGCGAGAGTGCCGGCAGGGCCTGAGTCTGGGCATTGCCGAAGCTGAACTCGGTGCCGTCGGGCGGGAGCAGAGCCGAATTGATGAAGGGCGTTTGGGGCGGGGCTTCCCGGAAATGCATGAACGCGAGGCCTGCCAGTGCCGCGCCCAGAATAGCCGCCACGGCCCAAGGAAGTTTGCTCGGGGCGGCGTGGTCGGGCTCCCGCAGTGTCTCCTCTTCCAATAGCAGCCGCCAATCACCGATCGCTTGCAGCCTCTGCTTGGCCTTCTTCTCCAGGCACGATCGCAGCAGGCGTCGCACTTCCACCGGCACTTGCTGCAGGTCCGGCTCCTTGGTGAGCACTGCTGCTAAGGTGTGCGAGATCGTTTCGCCATCGAATAGCTGCCGGCCGGTCAGCATTTCCCATAAGACAACTCCGAAAGACCAAATATCCGCGCGCTTGTCAACGGGTTTACCGGCTGCTTGCTCGGGCGACATGTAAGCGGCCGTGCCCATGATCATTCCGGCTTGCGTGGCGGCGATGGTGAGTGTGGGCGAGTTGTGCCGGTCAACCGATCCGTCGGCGTCGCGGCTCGGCACCGCAGCCAAACCGAAATCGAGCACCTTCACCACGCCCTCGGGCGTGACCATGATGTTGGCCGGTTTCAAATCGCGATGCGTAATGCCCTTTTCGTGGGCCGCTTCCAATGCTTCGGCGATTTGCTTGGCGTAGTTCAGCGCGGTGGTGAGCGGGAGCGGGCCTTTCAGGCATTCGCCGGGCACCAGTTCCATAACCAGCGCACGCATCCCGCCGCTATCCTCAATGCCGTAGATCTGCGCGATGTTGAGGTGGTTGAGTGTCGCGAGAACCTTCGCCTCGCGCTCGAAGCGGGCCAGCCGCTCGGAATCCTGCGCGAGTGCGGCGGGCAGAACCTTGATCGCGACTTCACGATCGAGCTTGGTGTCCCTGGCGCGGTACACCTCGCCCATTCCGCCTGCGCCGAGGGGTGCAAGAATCTCGTAAGGGCCGAGCCTGTCGGTTGCAGAAAGGGCCATACGGAGATTCAGTTCAGTTTACCCGATCAAGACACGGACCGCGGCATCGGAAGAGACCGAAAATTGAACATTGCTTTGCGTCCGAGCGTATCCTTGTGAGACGGTAGTACTCCGGTCTGAGACGTTAGTGCTCCGGCTCAAAAGCGATGCTCGAAGTCGACGATCTGAAGAAAAGATACGGCAACGTCACTGCCGTCGACGGCGTGTCGCTGCGCGCTGCGGCTGGCGAAACGGTCGGGCTGCTGGGGCCCAATGGCGCGGGCAAAACCACCACGGTCTCCATGATCGCGGGGCTGGTGCGTCCCGACTCGGGTTCGGTACGGATCGAAGGCCGCGCGTTGGCCGGCGACACCGATCCCAACAAGCGGCGCATCGGACTGGTACCGCAGGATCTGGCACTGTTCGATGAGCTGACGGCGCTGGCGAACCTGCAGCTCTTCGCGGCCCTGTACGACATCGATGGATCGACTGCCAAGCGGGCGATCGCGGAGGCACTGGAGCTGGTGGGCTTAACCGACCGCGCCCACGACCGCGTGCGAGACTACAGCGGCGGCATGAAGCGGCGTCTAAATTTGGCCTCGGCGCTACTGCACGATCCGCAGATCCTGCTTCTGGACGAACCCACGGTCGGTGTCGACCCGCAGAGCCGGAATGCGATTTTCGACAATCTCGAAGTGCTCAAACGGCGTGGCAAAACGCTGCTCTACACCACGCACTACATGGAAGAGGCCGAGCGGCTGTGCGATCGCGTGATCATCATGGACCACGGCAAGGTGGTGGCCGATGACACGTTGCAGGGCCTGTATCGGCTGCTTCCGGTAACGAATCTGTTGGCCGTTGAGTTAAATGACGGACACGACGGTCTGCGGCTGGACGAATTGCAGGCGCTCCCGGGCGTTCGTTCCGCGAACCTGGAAGCCGGGACATTGCGGGTCGGCGTCGAGGATCTCGCCAGGGAGACTCCCCGCATCTTAGAGTGGCTGGTTGAGCGCGGCCACTTATACCGGCACGTGGTGAGCGAGCGCGCCGATCTGGAGACGGTTTTTCTGACGCTGACCGGAAGGAGCTTGCGCGACGCATGATGATCCCGTTTCGAGCCCTGGTGCGCAAAGACATGCAATTGTTTTTCGTGGACCGGCGCGCGCTGCTGATGAGCTTTGCGATTCCGATCGCCATCGGCTCCTTCTTCGGATACGTACTGGGAGGCGCGGGCGATCAAGCGAACCAGAGCAAGATTTCGGTGTTGACGGTGGACCAAGACCACAGCGCGATTTCCCAGGAAATTGTCCGCCGGTTGTCGGCAGAAAAGGCGCTGGATGTGAGGCCCTCGATGCCTGACGACGCACGCGCGGCCGTGCGGAAGGGAAAGGCCAATGTCGCCGTGATTATTCCTCCGAACTTCGGAAAAGCGGCTGGGGCTGCCTTTTTTGGACCGGGCGAGAAGCCGGAAATCGCGGTGCTGTTCGATCCGTCGCATGCCGCCGAGCGCTCAATGGCGGAGGGGATTCTGACCGGCGACGTGATGCAAGCGGTCAGCAAGGAAATGTTCACGGGCCAGACCGGGCGCGCGATGGTGCAGGAATCGCTGGCGCGAGTGGAGCAGAGCCAGGGCTTGCCGCCGGAGGACAAGCAGTCGCTGGAAGATTTACTGAGGAGTGTCGAGCGTTGGACCCAGCGGTCCCCTCAGGACTCGGATGGTGGGCTCTCGCGCGGCCTGACAATGCCCTACACCACGCACGAAGAAGCGGTGACGGCGCGCCGGAACGTTCAGTACAACGGGTACGCTCACGCGTTCGCTGGAATGGTGGTGCAGTTCGTGCTGTTTCTCGGGATCGACGTCGGCATCGGATTGCTGCAGCAGCGGCAGCGCGGTTTGTGGAAACGGTTCCGGGCTGCGCCGTTGTCGCGCGGAGTTTTGCTCGGCAGCCGCGCCGTGAGTGCGGCCATCCTCGCGTTCCTGGTGGTCCAGGTGAATTTCCTGTTTGCCCGATTCGTGTTCGGCGTGCGAGTGGACGGCAGTATGGCGGGTTTTCTGGGAGTAGGCGCGGCATTCGCATTGATGACAGCGGGCTTCGGTATGTTGGTCGCTACCCTGGGTAAGACGCCGGAAGCGACGCGCGGCCTTTCCATCTTCGCCACGCTGATCGTGGTGATGCTGGGTGGGGCCTGGATACCGATGTTTCTGTTCCCGCAATGGCTGCAGAACGTCAGCCTGGTGGTGCCCACCCGTTGGGCCATGGATGGCTTGGAAGCCATGACGTGGCGGGGCCTGGGGCTCGATGCCGCACTAGCTCCGATCGGCGTGCTGCTTTTGTTTGCAGCAGTGTTTGCCGGCCTCGCAGTGACGCGCTTCAACTGGGAAGCGGAGGGTTAGCGGCCGGCCGAAAATTCACCTTGTTGCGACTCTGGCCGATATGCAACTCGGAACTAGAGTTCGCATGACCATCGGAAACAAAATCATTCTAGCGTTTGCTGTGCCGGTTGCCTTCACCGTCGTTGTGAGCGGCCTATCCATCGCCCTGATGCGCGGAATGAACGATACCGTCCAGGAATTGGCCAAAGAGTCGCTGCCGGGGATTAATGCCGTGGGGCGTCTGGCGGGCATTGCGAAGGACATTCGGGGCGGCATTCGAGGTCATATCACGGCCGCGAACGATGAGGCGAGAGGCAAGGCGGAAAGCGATTTGGCGAACCTGGAACTGGCGTCACGATCCGAACTGGAGAACTACCGGAAAAGCATCTCCGATCCGGCGGACCGAGCGCTTTTCGATCAAGTTCCCAGCGACCTCAATCATCTGCTGAAAACCGCTGACTCCATCATCCCGCTCAGCCGGAATTCCCAGACCGATCAGGCCATGAGATTGTTTCGTTCCGAGACCATGACCGCATACGCGAAAGCGCAAAGCTCGATCGAGAGTCTGGCGCAATTCAAGCAGGAGCACGGCAAGCGGAAAGCGGTTGCGGCAGCTTCCTCGAACCTGAGCGGCCGGGTGTGGATCTGGCTGCTGCTGGCCCTTTCCTTGATATGCTCGGGCGCAGTGGGGTGGCGCCTGGCGCGGCACATCAGCCGCGTTCTGGTGCCGGCGGTGCGCAGCCTGAATACCGCGTCCGAACAACTCAACGCCGCCACCAGCCAGATCGCCGACGCCAGCAAGACGCTAGCCGAGAACACGACGGAACAAGCCGCCTCGCTCGAAGAAACCTCCGCGTCCTCGGCTGAAATAAATTCCATGGCCGGGCGCAATTCGGAATCTTCGAAAGCGGCCGCGTCCAGGATGGAAGAAACGGCGCGCAAGCTGGAGGGCGCGAATGGCGCCGTACAGACGATGATGGCCTCAATGGACGAAATCAACGCGTCGAGCAAGAAGGTCTCTAAGATCATCGAGGTGATCGACGGGATCGCCTTCCAGACCAACATTCTTGCCCTCAACGCGGCGGTGGAAGCAGCGCGTGCCGGCGAGAGCGGACTGGGTTTCGCCGTGGTCGCCGATGAGGTGCGGAATCTCGCGCAGCGCGCGGGTCAGGCTGCCAAGGACAGCGCCACGGTGATCCAAGAGTCGGTCACCAAAGCGGCCTCGGGCAAGGAGCAACTCCATCAGATCGCGGATTCAATTCAATCGCTCGCCGAAGACGCCAGTTCGGTGCGGACCTTAATTCACGAAGTGGAAACAGGGAGTGCGGATCAGACGCGCGGCATAGAGCAGGTTACGAAAGCCGTTGCCGAGATGGAACGGGTCACGCAGCATACCGCGGCGACCGCGGAAGAAAGCGCATCGGCGGCGCACGAGATGAACGCGCAGTCGGACGTTCTGCGGAGGATCGTCACCAGCCTGATGACTTTGGTCGCAGCCGACGACGGCGAGGACCTGGCGAAGGGCAGGCGGTGAACTGCAGCTATCCGCGCCCGATGAACGGCATCTTGGTGGCCATCACGGTCATAAATTGCACGTTGGCATCGAGCGGAAGGTTCGCCATGTAAACCACCGCGTCGGCCACCAGCCTCACGTCCATGCGTGGTTCCGGCGCCTTGGTGCCATCCGCCTGCGCCACGCCCGCCGTCATTCGCTCGGTCATTTCCGTGGCCGCGTTGCCGATGTCGATCTGTCCGCAAGCGATGTCGTCCTTGCGGCCATCGAGCGAGATACTCTTGGTGAGTCCCGTGATGGCGTGTTTGGTGGCGGTGTAAGGCGCGGAATTCGGGCGGGGTGAATGCGCCGAAATCGATCCATTATTAATGATGCGGCCGCCGCGCGGTTGCTGCGCTTTCATAAGACGGATGGCGTGCTGCGCGCACAGGAACGCGCCCGTCAAGTTGACCGCGACCACCGTGTTCCATTGCTCGAAGGTTAGCTCTTCCATGGGCACGCCGCGAGTGCTGGTGCCGGCGTTGTTGAACAAAACATCAAGTCGTCCGAATGCTTCCTTGGTTCGATCCAACAGCGCGGCTACAGCGTCCGGCTGCGTGATGTCAGTTGGGACCGCTAGCATCGGCGCATTGCCCGGCTCGGCCATCGCGGCGGTGCGTTTAAGTTCGGCGGCGCGGCGTCCGGCCAGAACCACGGAAAATCCCGCGGAATTCAGTGCCAGGCTGACCGCGCGCCCGATGCCGCTACCGGCGCCAGTGACCAGCGCGATGCGGCTCACCGAGTTTCCCTCACAAGACTTCCCAGAAGCGGATCGCGACTTTGTCGGGATAGCGCTCCCCCACGCCCACGATGATGGCGCGCGTGAGCCAGGAGTATTCCGCGGCGCTAGTTTCGAAACTTGCGGCGCTGCGGAAATAATAGGCAGCGGGGTCAACACGCTCGCCGCGATTCAATCGAGCGAGCACTTCTGGTGGACCGTGCCGGACGCCTCGGTTCACGACATAGATGAGTGCGCCGTCACTGGCCTCGATGCTGTAGCGCGCGTCCAAATCGGCCGTGCCATCCGGGCGCAGGATCTGCCAATCGGCGCCGACCGGCAATACGCGGCCTTGCAACCGCGGACCGGAAACCACGCCGCCCGCAATTGCGACAATCCGCCGATGTCCGGCTTGCGTCTGGCCCAAATCGAGCGGCGCGCCGACTTCCACGTCCAGCTCAAACGCAAAACGCAGTTCCGGGGCGCTCGGGTTAGTAGGCACTAGCGTGATCCAGTGTCTCGATGGACGCCCGGTCGAGAGTTAGATTCGCGGCGTCCACCAGGTCGTTCAGCTGCTCCACGCTGGTAGCGCTCGCGATAGGCGCTGTGATGCTGGGCCGCGCGATCAGCCACGCAATGGCCACTTTGCCGGGCGTTGAGTGGTGTTTCTCGGCGACCTGATCCAGCGCGGCGAGAATCCGGAATCCGCGCTCGTCCAGATACTTCTTCACCATCTGCCCGCGGGGTCCTTTGGCGAGATCGCTCTCCGACCGGTATTTGCCCGTCAAGAATCCACTCGCGAGCGCGAAGTACGGGATCACGCCGATGCCTTCGGCCAAGCACACCGGCTCAAGATCCTTCTCGTATCCGGCGCGTTCGTACAAATTGTAGTGCGGCTGCAGGCATTCGTAGCGCGGCAGCCCGTTCTGCTTGCTCACCGTCTCCGCTTCCCTCAATCGCGCCCCGGTATAATTCGATGCTCCGATAGCCCGCACTTTGCCTTGCTTGATCAACTGATCATAAGCGCCGAGCGTCTCGTCAAGCGGAGCTGTGGCGTCGTCGATGTGCGATTGGTAGAGGTCGATATAATCCGTCTGGAGCCGCGTGAGCGAATCTTCCACTTCGCGCAGGATATAGGCTTTCGAAAGCCCCTTCTTATCGGGCGCGAGCTCGATGCCGACTTTCGTGGCAAGAATTACGCTCTTCCGTTTCCCGCTGCGCTTGAACCAATTGCCCAGCACCGTTTCGGACTCACCGCCCTTGTGGCCGGGCACCCAACGCGAGTAAACGTCGGCCGTGTCGATGAAATTGAATCCGGCTCCGGCGAAGGCGTCCAGAATCGCGAACGACGTGGGCTCATCGGCGGTCCATCCAAAAACGTTGCCGCCCAGGCAGATGGGTGAGACTTGGAGGCCGGAGCCTCCCAGCTTGCGGGTTTGCATTGAACTAAGTTTGCTCCTTATTCGCCCTTGCATTTTCCGCCGGGACAGCGGTTGTTCTCTTCGCAGACGTATTCGTATAGGCCAGCCGCATCCCAATCGGGATGCAGAGCCATGGTGAAATCCTGCGTCCACGGCGCGGTGAAAACTTTGGGATCGTCGATGGTCAGGCTATAAGAGAGCGTCTTCGAATCGAGCCAGCGAATGTGCTCCACCGTGCGCAGCGCGTCGCTGTGCATGCGGTATTGGTTTTTGTCGGTGTAGTAATAATCGTCCAAACCCCAGCGCTTGAAGTTGGTGCTTTCCACCACCAGCGTGTCGCCTTCCCAGTGACCCACCGGATCGCCGAGATAAGTAGGCTCGATCCCGGTGCGGTGCGCGCGGCCATCCAGCGGAATAATGCGCGTCATGCGTTGGAATTCGTGGACGATCACCAGGTAATTCTTGTTCTGCACAAACTGCACCGCGTTGGCCGAGAGCATGCCCGAAGGAAATCCGGCCGGCATGCAAAATTCGCGAGGTTCGTCGTGGCGCGGATCGCCGGTAGGCGGTTCAAAGAACGGCATGCCGCCGGGTTTGAACGGCGCCATTTTCTTATGATCGAAAACAGTGGCGGAACAGCGGCAGCGATCGCCGCCGTTGGACTTCGGCCACTCGTACACGCCGCTGAAATCGGGCTTGCCATCGGGCGTGCGGGGCAGCGCTTTGGCTCCGCTCGGGCTTTGCGCCTGGAATCGAGCGGGCGCGAGAAGCAGCCCAGCCAGCAGGATCCCCAACGCGAGGCGCTTGCCGATCCCCTCAAATGCTGAACTCATGATGATCCTCTCAGTTCTTCTTGGAATCCGGTTCCTGGCTGGTAGTGAACACCTGGCGGCCGTCGGGGAAGGTCACCTTGGTTCCGTTGGCGTTGTCCGAACCGTCCTTGGCGCGAAAACCTTCCACGTTGATCATCATTCCGGGTTGGATGACATCCTTACTGATGCCGCGACGCATGAGCTGGCCGGGCGCGCCTCCGGAAAAGGCCCAGTGGGTCACTTTGCCGTCAGCGGTCTTCTCGTCGACGTAGAACCAGATGTGCGGATTCATCCACTCCACCTTGGTCACGACGCCCGATATCTTCACCGGCTTGGTGTCGTCATATTCGGCAGAGAAGGAGTGATGAGCGAGCGCGGGCAAAGAGCTTCCGGCCAAACAGAACAGAAGGACGGTTGTTTTCATGGGGCGAACCTCCGGACAACGGCAGGATATCGCGAGTTAGCTGGCCGGCGCAAGGCGATTTAGGGCTATTGCGGGCGTTACTCGCGGCGCGGCGAAGATTGCAGTTGAACGCTGTCGCCCGAATCCTCGCTTGAGTTGAGCGCGGCCTGTCGCAACAACCGCCGCAGCGAGCCCTCGCCGCCCGCGCCTTCCTGTCTTCCAGCCAGGTTTCCGTTGCGATCGATCAATACATACATCGGGAATCGCTTGGCATCAAATACCGCCGCCAGGTTGGTGTCTTCCATGAGGATTACTTGCGATGTCCGAGGCGAATCTTCCAAATATTGCTTCACCTTCTTCTTCGATTCGCCGACTTCTACGCCCAGCACCACTAAGCCCTGACTGGCAAATTCCTTGCCGATTCTTTCGAGCGCGGCATGTCGCGCTTACAATAAGGACACCAGGTGGCCCAGAATTGCAATAAAACCACCTTGCCGCGCATCGAATCGTTAGTGATGATTTCGCCGTCCATGGTCTTCGCGCGAAAGCGCGGAGCGGGCTCGCTGTGATCCAGCGCCAGGACGATCGCCGGAATTGAGAGCCCAGAACTGATAGCGGCCAGCGCTTTTCTGCGAGAAAGCGGATAATGCCAGGGCATTTTGTGAAAGTGTATCACAGGATTAGCCGGCGCTGGGCGGATTTGCGAAGCTGGTGGCGGATTGAATTCGAGCGTCTGCTCCTAATTGGAAAACACTGGTCCCGCTCATCACTTCTTTCCCATCACTCGATGTTGAAACCCAGTCAGCCAGGATCATTCCCTGGCAGTGCCGGATTTCGCCTCTGCGCCGCAATCCAATACCGGGCATGAAACGCTGGGCTGCGCCGGCCATAGCCGATAGATCCGCCACGTTGTCGAGCAAACTAAAACGGTCGCGAAAACGAATGTCGGCGGCCGCGATCCGGGCGAATTCTGCATCGCGAGCCACGTGTTCCGTGATCATCCAGGCGCCGTACCAGGCATCCACAATGCTAGCTGCGCCGGTGAAGACTTCGTCGGCCACCACATTGGCGAACACGGCGAGCTGGTACCGCCAGCCTTGCACATGCTGCTCGCGTACGGCCGCATCGGCGAATTCGTGCGTCAACTGAAGTCGGGTGGCCGCTCCATTCCGTTCCAAAACGATGGTCACGCGCGAAGCCCCCGGCGGGATCGGATTGCCGTCGGCGTACCCAAAGCTAAACGTGATGCGCTCTGGAGAGGCGATTTCGATGACCTCCCCGATCGCCTCCACCGCGTTTGGATAACGAATGTAAACTTTGCCGCCCGGCCGGGGTTCGATGCTGGAACCGGCGCCCCACCATTTGGCCCAGCGAGCGCTGTCGGTAAAGTAGCGAAACACCGTCTCTGGCGGCGCTTGAATATCCACCGTTCGATCGAGCCTGTGTTCGAGATTCATCTTGATCCTTATCCTTTCTTGATCCTCGATCGTCGATGCGGCTTAGGCCCCCGGCGAGTCTCTTCCAGTTCCGCTTCCAACTTCAGCGCCCAGAGCTTGTCATCCCACATCTGCTCCAGCATTTTGCCGAGTGTGCCGAGCGCTTCCGGCCGCGCCCGATAGAAACGGTTTCTGCTCTTCGCGCGCGTCTGAACCAATCCCGCGTCCACCAGCGATCGAAGCTGCAGCGAAACCGCGCCGAAAGTGACGTCCGGCATGGCCTGGTGAATAGCCCCAGCGGTCAGCTCGTGTTTCCAAACCAGGCGTAAGATCTCGCGCCGCCGCGGAGAAGCAATCGCGGCCAAGAGCGCTGCCTGTGACGCCATGCGCAATACTTTAGATGAAACTAAAATAGTTGTCAATCCTTCACCAAGGCTTCACCTGGCGTTCATTCGACGTTCACAATCCCCGCGTACACTCAGGTGTTCAACCTCAAAGCTTCTCGAGGGAGATTTACGCAGTAAGACTGGAGAGGAGAATTATGAGAATTCGTTTGTCAACGTTCCTCGGCGAGGCTTTGATAGCCGGGGCATTGATCGGTCTGGGGGCGGCGCAAGCTCAAACGCCCGCACCAACCGGCGGCGCGGCAACGCCGATTCAACACCTGGTCGTGATCTTCCAGGAAAACGTTTCGTTCGACCATTACTTCGCCACCTATCCGTTCGCCATGAATCCGGAGGGCGAACCCGCGTTCTATGCTTACCCCAACACGCCGAGCGTCAATGGCCTGGGCCCGGCATTTTTGAACGCCAACCAGACTGTGACCAATTCAGCCAACGCCACGGGTGCGGCGGCGCCTTTCCGCTTCGATCGCTCGCAAGCCGCCACGTCCGACCAGGACCACGACTACACGGCTGAACAGATCGCCTATCACAGCGGGCTGGCTGATTTGTTCCCGATGGCCACAGGCACGCCCGGGCCTCCGCCTACCAACATCCCGGTGGCTTCGACGACCGGCATCGTGATGGGTTATTACGACGGCAACACGGTTACGGCTTTGTGGAATTACGCTCAGCACTACGCCATGAGCGACAACTCGTATGGCACCAACTACGGTCCGTCCACCGCTGGCGCGCTCAATCTGATCTCCGGCCAGCTCAACGGGGTCATCAACAACACCAATGGCACTGGCGCCCTGATCGAGGATGGCTACGGCGGAATGACTGACATCAGCGATGCGGATCCGGCTGGCGACGTCTGTTCCACCACTACCGGCGAAACATTCAGCATGAGCGGAAAAAACATCGGCGATCTTGCTGAACGCCGCCGGCGTGAGCTGGGGATTCTTCGAGGGCGGCTTCGACCTCACGCAGACCAATCCCAACGGATCCACCGGCTGCTCGCGCAGCACCACGTCGTTGATCACCAATTCGAAGAAGGCCGACTACATTCCACATCATCAGCCGTTCCAATATTACAAGACCACCGCCAATCCCGACTCACGCACGCCCCACTTCGGTGGCGATGATCGGCAAGGCCGGCGACGCCGCGAACCATCAATACGACATCAACGATTTCTATACCGCGGTGAACGCCGGCAATTTCCCGGCCGTCAGCTTCTTGAAGGCGCCTGGATTCCAGGATGGCCACGCCGGATACTCCGATCCGCATCGACGAACAGCAGTTCATCGTGCACGTGATCAATTTCCTGCAGAGCCAGCCTTCTTGGTCATCCACGGCCGTGGTGATTGCCTATGACGATTCCGACGGCTGGTACGACCATCAGATGCCGCCGATCGTGAATCAGTCCGCGACCAGCGCTGATAGCTCACAGGAAATGGCACATGCGGCAGCGGAACCGCTGCTCTTCCCGGCGTCGCCGCGCACCGCGGTTCACGCGCAAGGCCGCTGCGGATATGGACCGCGGCTGCCGCTGCTGGTGATTTCGCCATACGCCAAACAAAACTACGTTGATCACACGATCACCGATCAAAGCTCCGATCCTCCGTTTCATCGAGGACAACTGGCTCAACGGCCAGCGCATCGCGGGTTCCTTCGACGCGATCGCCGGTACCTTGGACAATATGTTCAACTTCGATGCAGCTCCGAGCACGGGCACATTCCTCCTCTCGGAATCCAGTGGCGAACCCGACGAATCCGGCGCAGGCAGCCATCGCCGAAGACCGCATTGCATTCGCACTCGGGGCAGGCCCGACAGCGGCACCCGCTAGGTCCCAGTCCGCTGACCCCGCCGTACTCACAGCCGCGTGCCGGTCTCAAACCCGGCGCGCGGTTACACTCTTAACGATGACCCGTAGGACATTCGTTCGCCGCGCGACGTGCCTCACAGCAATCGCCGGACGCGCTGCATACGCGGCGCCCGCTCTGAACCCGAACTCGCTCGTCAAGTTTGTCGATCCTCTGCCAATCCCAGAGATAGCGAAGCCGGCCGGTTTTCGCCCCGCTCCCGGAAGCCACGCTGCCGCGAAAGTCCCGTACTTCCGGGTTCCGATGCGGCAGGTTGAGTCCAAGCTGCATCGCGATCTTCCGCCGGCGCGCCTATGGTGCTACGGATCGACGTCGCCCGGCCCCACCTTCGAGACGCGCAGCGGCCAAGGGCTTTTCATTGAATGGCCGAACGAACTGCCGCCGAAACATTTCCTGCCGATCGATCACACTTTGCACGGCGCGGAATCCGATAAGCCCGAAGTTCGCGGCATCGTTCATGTCCACGGCGCTAAAACTCCGCCCGACAACGACGGCTATCCCGAAGATTGGTATGTGCCGGGAAAATCGCGGACTTACTTCTATCCCAATGGCCAGGAGGCCGCCGCGCTTTGGTATCACGACCACGCCATGGGCATCAACCGGCTGAACATTTACGCCGGCATGTTTGGGCTCTTCCTGATTCGCGACGATTTTGAAGACGCGCTCAATCTTCCTACGGGCGCGTTCGAAATCCCGCTGGTGATCTGCGACCGCCTGTTGCGGCAAGACGGCCAGCTCGACTATCCCGTATCCGGCGACCCCGAACACCCCTGGGTGCCCGAAGTCTTTGGCGACGTGATGGTCGCCAACGGAAAGGCATTTCCGTTTCTGAACGTGGAGGCGCGCAAGTATCGCTTTCGCGTGTTGAACGCCTCCAATGGCCGGTTTCTGCATCTGGCGCTCTCCAATGAACAAAAGCTTCATCAGATCGGCACCGATCAGGGGCTGCTGCCCGCGCCGGTTCCGCTCGACCGATCGCTCGTCGCGCCCGGCGAACGCGCCGATCTGGATCATCGATTTCACGGGCCGCTCCGGCCAGCAGATCGTGCTGCAGACCGATGCTTTTCAAGTGATGCAATTCCGGGTCGGGCCCACGAAATCCGCCGACACCAGTTCGCTCCCCGCGATGCTGCGTCCCGTTCCCAAAACTCCCGAATCGGCCGCCGTCAAAACGCGCCCACTTGGGCTGATCGAAAACATGACCCTGAAGGGCGAATCGATGTCTATGCTGCTGAACAATACGCCCTGGCACATGCCCGTGACGGAAAATCCGGAGCTCGATAGCGTCGAGATCTGGAGCTTCATCAATACGACCGACGATTCGCACCCCATCCATCTCCACCTGGTCCGCTTTCAGATTCTGGATCGCCGCCGCTTCGAGCCCTTCTTCTATCAGACCCGCGGAGAAGTGCGATACACCGGGCCCGTCACTCCGCCCGCGCCCGAGGAGGCCGGATGGAAGGATACGGTGCGCGCAGATCCCAGAATGGTGACGCGCATCATCGTTCGCTTCGAAGGCTATCTCGGCCGATACGTCTGGCACTGCCACGTGCTGGAGCACGAGGACAACGAAATGATGCGCCCCTACGACGTGATCGCCGCCGCTGCAAAATAGGCCGCCGCATTTTGGCTACAATGGTGCCCAATGTCCGAAGATCCAGTTGATGCCGCCGTTCCACCCGATGCCCCAGTTGCGTCCTTCACCCTTCGCACCTACGTCGAAGGCGACGCAACGGTGGTGCTGTGCACGGGCAAGCTGACCGCCGGTTTGACCAGCATCCTGCGCGACGAAGTGAAGTCGCTGATCCCGCAAAGCAAAAAGATCATCCTCGATTTGACCGGCCTCACTCAGATGGACAGCATGGGCCTGGGAACAATCGTGGCGCTCTATGTTTCGGCCAAGACTTCCGGCACCACCATCATCTTGATCAACCTGAGCCCCCGCATTCGCGACCTTTTCCGCATCACCAACGTCTGGTCCGTCTTGGAAGTGTACGGCGAGAACATCATCCGCATGCCGTAACCTTATTTGACCGGCAACGCGCTTGAAGAAATCGATGGCGTGCCGCCTGGGCGCTGTTTGCGACAATACCTTCCCAGGGTCCAACCCGAAGCGGCGAACCGAGCCAGCCAAATCGGCGCCTCGCAGGATTGGCAGCGCGCTGATCAAACAATCCTTCACTTTCGCCTGCGCGACATGGGTCGCGGCATTCCATAAGAGCAGGACAGCTGGCCGTACGTTTCACTTCACCATCCGCGCCGGGGTATCGCGAACTCTAGCCGTGCCACAAGAATCGCTGGACGAGCGCGGCCCAAGCGTTGTAGCTTGACAATAGCGGTCTCGCATGAAATCCCGCGTCGCAACCCTGCTGTTGGTGTCGCTCAGCGTTTGGGCGCAAGTCCCTACGCCCGAGTCGCACTTCGGCCATCGCATCGGTGTCGATCGCGAGCTGCTCGATTGGGATAAAGTCGTTTCCTACTACCAGGCGCTTTCGAAATCGAGCGACAAAATTCGCGTGGAGGAACTGGGCAAAACCGCCGAAGGCCGCCCGTTCATCGCAGCCACTATCAGCTCGGCGGAAACTCTGCGAAACCTCGATCACTACCGCGAAATCCAAGCCAGACTCGCCGATCCCCGCCGCACCACGCCCGAAGAGTCTACCCGGCTGATCGCGGAAGGGAAGACGGTGGTCGTGATCACCTGCTCCATTCACGCCACCGAAGTCGCGTCCACGCACTCGGCTATTCAATTCGTTTACAACCTGCTCACCGAGGATACGCCGAAGTTTCGCGCGATCTTAGACAACGTGATCATCGTGCTGGTGCCGTCGCAAAACCCCGACGGAGTCGACATCGTGACGCGCTGGTATCGCAAGACGCTGGGAACCGCGTATGAAGGTACGTCGCCGCCGGAGCTGTACCAGAAATACGTTGGGCACGATAACAATCGGGACTGGTACATCTTCACGCAGCCCGAGCAGCGCCTGACCGCCCTGCTCGAAAACTCCTGGCATCCGCAAATCGTCTACGACGTGCACCAGCAGGGATCGTACGCCTCGCGTCTGTTCGTACCGCCGTGGCTGAGTCCGATCGATCCGAACGTCGACGCGACGCTCGCGCAGGAGGGCAATTATCTGGGGCTGGCGATTGCTGCTGATTTAACCGCGGCAGGCAAGAAGGGCGTGGTGACGAATGCTCTATACGATTTTTGGGCGCCGGCCCGCCAGTACATCGCCTATCACGGGGGGATTCGCATCCTGAGCGAAGCCGCCAGTGCATCGCTCGCCACTCCGCTGATCGTGCGGCCCGATCAGATTCAAACCACCGGCCTCGGCTACAACCCGCGCGAACGGAGCTGGAATTATCTCGAGCCGTGGGAGGGCGGAACGTGGCGCATCGGGGATATCGTCGATTATCAACTGATCGCGTTCGAGAGCTTGTTGTATCAGGCCGCGCTGCGGCGCACGGACCTGCTGCGAAACTTCTATGACGTGGCAGAGCGAGCAATCGCGCGGACATCGCCTTACGCCTTCGTGATTCCCCGCGATCAAATGGATCCGGGTGCGGCTCGAAAAATGCTCGAGCTCCTGAGTTTCGGCGGCGTCGAGATCGGTCGTGCCGGCGATGACTTCGATGCCGGCGGCGAACGTTATCCGGCAGGCAGCTACATCATCCACATGCAGCAGCCCAATTCGAGCTACGCCAAAACGCTTCTCGAGCGCCAGCATTATCCCGATTTGCGATCGTATCCAGGCGGTCCTCCGCAACGCCCTTACGACGTCACCGCGCAGACGCTGCCGTTGCTGATGGGCGTGGCGACGGATACCATCGACGCGCCCTTCCGAGTCGCTTCCAAGCCCGTGACCGCGTTTGAGTTTCTAGGGACCGCCCCCGGCGGCATCGATTTCTGGCGCGCTGCAAAGAAAACTTCGCGCATCGCCCTCTACAAAAGCTACGTCCCCGCCATCGACGAAGGCTGGACCCGCTGGCTGCTCGAAGACTTTGGCTTCGCTTATCAAAATGTTCTGAACCCCGACATCGACGCGGGCAATCTGCGCTCGCGTTTCGACGTCATCGTCTTTCCCGATCAGCCGGCCTCGCAAATCGCCGCGGGCTTCGAGCCAGGCACCATGCCGCGGGAATACACCGGCGGATTGAACGCGAAAGCCGCGGCCAACTTGAAAACTTTCGCCGAGCAAGGCGGCACGCTTGTGTTCCTGAATCGTTCCGCCAACTACGCAGTCGAGCACCTTCATCTGGACGTCAAGAATGTAGTAGCCGGAGTTTCCAATCGCGATTTCTATTCGCCCGGATCTTTGCTCAACGTCACGCTCGATACACACCATCCGCTCACCTACGGCTTGCCCGAAAACATCGCGATCTGGAGCGAAGACAGCCCGGCGTGGGAGATTCCGTCGCTGAGCCGGGATCGCGTCGTGGCACGCTACCCCGCGGATCGCGTTCTCGCCTCGGGCTGGCTGCTCGGTGAATCGTATCTCGAATCGCGAGCGGCTTTGGTCGACGTGCCACTCGGCGGCGGCCACGTTATTCTTTTCGGAATGCGGCCGCAATACCGCGCGCAAAGCTATCAGGCGTTCAAATTGTTTTTCAATTCGCTGGAACTAAACTCGCCGCGCCCCGCGCAATAACTACGAACTCCCGATCAGCACGCCCGTCAGAAACACCAGCACGCCGCCCAGCCCCACTTGCAACACCGCGGAGACCGGAGGTGTATCCATATAACGATTTCTTATCCACGAAATGACTCCGAGTTCCACGACAACCACGATGGCCGCGACAATCATCGCCGAGCGAAAACCCGGAATGAGAAACGGCAGCGTATGTCCGATTCCGCCCAAGGCTGTCATCAAACCGCATATCACACCGCGCGCCCACGGATGCCCGCGGCCGGTCAGGCTGCCGTCGTCCGAGAGAGCCTCCGCAAATCCCATGCTGATGCCCGCGCCCAGCGACGCCGCGAGCCCAACCTTGAACGCATCGAAACTGCTTTGCGTGGCCAACGCCGCTGCGAACACCGGCGCTAACGTTGAGACTGACCCATCCATAAGACCGGCGAGCCCAGGCTGCACGATTTGCAAAACAAATAGCCGCCGGTTGGCTTCGTCCTCCTTGTGTTTCACGTCCGGCTGAAGCTCGGTCTTCTCCAACTCCGAGGCGCGATCTTCGTGGGTGCGCTCTGCCTGCGCCAAGTCGTCCAGCAATTGGCGAACCCCGGCATCCTGCGCACGCGCGGCGGCCTTCTCGTAAAAGCGCCGGCTCTCCACTTCCATGGCGCTGGCTTGATTGCGGACCGTGTCGAGCCCGAGCGGCTGTACCAGCCAGACCGGATTGCGATGCACGAAGCCGCGCACGTCCTGGCGGCGAATCAGAGGGATGTGCTCGCCAAACTTCTGGCGAAATAGCTCGATCAATCGGCGGCGATGGCCCGATTCTTCTTCCCGCATTCCATCGAAGACCGCGGCCGACGCCGCAAAGTTCTGCCTCAAACCTTCGGCATACTCGGAATAAACGCGCTCGTCTTCTTCTTCGAGCGAAATAGCCAGGGCCAAAATTTCACGTTCCGAAAGGCTGTCAAAGCTGCGCATACTTCCATGATGTCAGGCCCGCAAGCGGAGAAAAAACCACGCAACTCCCACGGCCAGCAAAAGCGACGCGGCCACCGGCACGATCCGGTGCAAGAACGAAAGCCGCATCAGGCGATCCAGAATGAAGGCAAATACAGCCATGAGCAGCAACTCGCAAATCGCGACGCCCGAGAAAAATGCCCCGAAGTGATATCCGCTTTCGGCGAGAAACGCGGCGAAATACGCGCCGTGAAACAAGCCCAACACCGCCACCACCAGCCATCGCATGCTGGAGTTCGGAAGTAGCACGATCTCGAATGCCAAATAGGCGATCGTGAGCGCGGCAGCGGCTTCGATGAAGCGCGGCGACAATGATAGCGTCATGCGCGGTGCGATCGCGCAAGCCGCTGCTTCCGCTGCCAGGAACGAGGCCGCCAATGCAATCAACTCACGCCGGCTTCGCGCAGCCAGCGCTAGTGCTGCGAGAAATAGCAGAGGCGCAAGTCCCCCGGCAGCACGCATGAATCCACCGGATAGCTCGCGAACCGCCGTCTCGAATCCCGTCGGCGGCCGGAATCGGAGCTCCGCCTTGGTGTATGAAAGATCAAACACCGCCTGATCTGTTTTATCGCCGCGATAAGCCCGCAGCAGATGCACATGATTCGGTACCGTAACGGAAGCGAGCGTGCACTCCACTTGCAGCGTTTCCACCGGGGCGGGAAATTGATAATCGGCCGTGCACAGATAGGTGTCCTGTTCTTGATGACACGCCGGGCTGGACGGCTTGACCCATGCTCCTCCGCTTTCAAAACGAACGTGATCGAGCAACGTATGTTGCGGTTCGTGGACGTGCGCCACTTCGTACATGGGTATGCGCAGTTCGAAGTGGGCGCGGTTGCCTTCCACTTTCAAATCGCCCGTACTCATGCTCACCATGTGGCCGCGCAGCGGAGCCGTCATTGGCGCTAGGCACAGAAGCAAGCACGGCAAACCCTTCATAGCTCCCCTCGCGGAGCTACCAGGTCGAGCGTGCGTGTACGCCGCAACCGTACGAAGAGCACTCGCAAGATTGCCAGCAGCGGGACTGACAGAAACATGCCCAGCACGCCTGCGATCTGATCGCCTGCCAGGACGCCGAACAGCACCAGCATCGGATTGAGCTGTACGCCCTTGCTCATCAGGTACGGCGACAAAATGTAGTCTTGCACCAGCCGGTACAGCAGCCAGAAGATCACGTACAGCCACACGTGATTGTAGCCGCTCAGGCTGGTTACCAGCAGCACGATCAGGCCTGCGGCCGCCGGCCCCACCACGGGTATGAATTCACCGAGAGCGGCCACGAGCGCAAGCAGGACCGCATAGGGCGCTGCTGTGAAACCGAGAAAGAGGTTGTGCGCGGTGAAGCTCGCCGCGGACAACAGCACCAGAGCGCGGATGTATTCGCCGAGCAAGCGATTGATATCTTCGAAAATGCTTTCCACGACGGGCCGCCGGCGCTCCTCAACCAAACCCACGATGAATTCATCCCGAATGGTTGCGCCGTCTTTGAGAAAGAAGAACGCGAGAATGGGGATCAGGATGAAGTAGAGTGCATATTTCGCGCCGGATACAAGCTGCCCGCTGACGCTCCTGATGTAAGGAAGAATCTCCTGTCCACTGGTGCTCAATTGACCTTGAATCGTTTGTATAATGCTGGCGCGGGCTGGCTCTAGCCAAGGTGGAAGAGGCACGATTTGCATCCAGGAGAGGTTCTTCAGCAGTGCGGGTAATTGCAACGCGAGACTATTGGCTTCATTAGCCAGCCGTGATCCGAGGGTCAGAGCTAATGTGATGATCGTTCCTACCAGCACCAGGTAAACGATCGCCAACGCGATGCGTGACGAGATTTGGTGCGGTGTGATGCGCTCCACGAAGCCCACCAGTGGCGCTAGCAAATAAGCAAAGAGCAGCGCGATCACAAAAACGGCGAGCGTCTCCCTGACCGCGTAAGCCGTGGCCAACAGCAATGCCAGCAGAAACACAGTCCATGCAATGCGCGCCGCCCTGGAATCGATACCCAACAAGCCCTTAGCATAGCGTGAAGAGCGCTATCGTATTCTTAGAATGGTGTCCACCACCGGCACGGGTCACATGCGCCAGCTCGTCGACGATCTGCAGACGCTGGAAGACCAGCTGCGGCAAGGCGGCGGCCCCAAACGCATCGAGAAGCAGCATCGCGATGGCAAGCTGACGGCGCGCGAGCGAATCCGCAAGCTCGTCGATCCCGGATCGATGTTTCTCGAAATAGGCTTGCTGATGGCTTATGACCAATACGAAGGCCAGGCACCGGCCGCGGGCGTGGTCACTGGCGCGGGCAAGATCGAAGGTCGGCCCGCGATCATCGTTGCCAACGACGCCACAGTGAAAGCTGGCGCCTGGTGGCCCGAGACGATCACCAAGATTCTGCGCGCGCAGGAAATCGCGATGCGCAATCGCGTGCCGATTGTGTATCTGGTGGATTCGGCTGGCGTGAATCTGCCGCTGCAGGGCGGCATTTTCCCGGGACAATACGGAGCGGCGCGCATCTTCTATTACAATTCACTGATGCGGCGCATGCTGCACGTGCCACAGATCGCGGCGGTGATGGGGCCATGCATCGCGGGCGGCGCTTACCTGCCGGCCTTGAGCGACGTGATCATCATGGTGGAGGGCACCAGCTTCATGGGGCTCGGTGGTCCGAATCTGGTGAAAGGCGCGGTGGGTCAGGTGATCGACGCCGAATCGCTCGGCGGCGCGCGCATGCACACCACCGTGAGCGGCGTCGCGCATTTCATGGCGAAGGACGACGCGGCATGCCTAGAATTGATTCGCGAACGGTTTCGTGCTTTACCGGCCATCGCAGAAGCGCCGCAAGGAACGGCGCCATCCAAACCAGCCGAAGGTTTGTACGACTTGATGCCAGCCGACCACAGGCTGCCATACAACATGGAGGATGTGATCGCGCGCATATTCGATCGCGAGGGCTACCTGGAATTTCAGCCCGGGCATGCGCCTGAACTATTGTGCGCGGACGCGAAACTCGCGGGGCGTCCGGTGGCGCTGGTCGCGAATCGCCGCGGGTTTCTGAAGTCAGAAAACGGCGCGCGCATCGGCGGAATTGTTTACACGGAATCGGCGCGCAAAGTGGCTTACTTCGTCGAGAATGCCGAGCGCAATGACGTCCCTCTGATCTACCTGCAAGATGTTTCCGGTTTCATGGTGGGCGCGGAGGCAGAACGCGCCGGAATCATTCGCGCCGGCGCCGAAATGGTTGAGACGATGGCCTGCGCGACCGTTCCGAAGATTGTGTTGACGCTCAATCACGCCAGCGGCGCGGGATATTATGCGATGGCCGGTCAGGGTTTCGATCCGAGCTTTACTTTTGGCTGGCCGACGGCGCGCATCGGCGTGATGGAAGGCGATTCGGCGGTGCAAGCGATTCACGGTCCCGAGTTGGAACGGCTGAAGTCAGAAGGGAAACCTGTGCCTGACGACCTCAAGGAACGGATCGAGCGCACGCGTGCGGATTACGAACGCTGGTTGGATGCGCGTTACGCCGCTGCGCGCGGGCACGTGGATGCTCTGATCGATCCTTTACAGACTCGACTCGTGTTGGCGTTCGCACTGGAGATTGCGATGGCCCATGGGCATCGCGAGCACCTGGTGTTGGAGACCCTCTGACGTGATTCGCATCGCGAACGGGCAGGGCTTTTGGGGCGATTGGCTGGAAGCGCCGGTGCGCCTCGTGGAACAAGGCCCGATCGATTATCTCGCGCTCGATTATCTGGCCGAAATCACGATGTCGATTCTCCAGAAGCAAAAGGAGGCCGATCCGAATCTCGGTTACGCCCGCGATTTTCCTCCCTTGATCGCGCGCATCCAGCGGCGTCTCATCGAGCGCGAAATCAAGGTGATCGCTAATGCCGGCGGCGTGAATCCGATCGCTTGCGCGTACGAAGTGCGGCGTCTGGCGCCTTCGTTGAAAGTTGCCGTCGTGCTCGGCGACGACGTTTTTGGGCGCCTCGACGAGTTTCTGGCGGCCGGCCATGCGATGAAGAACATGGACACCGGCAAGCCGCTGAGCACGATTCGCAATCGCATCCTAAGCGCGAATGCGTATATCGGGGCGTTTCCTCTTGCTGAGGCTTTAGCTGCTGGCGCCGACGTCGTGATCGCGGGCCGCTGCACCGATACCGCTTTGTCGCTGGCTCCGATGATCCATGAATTCGGCTGGAAACCGGAGGAATGGGACAAACTCGCGGCCGGAACAATTGCCGGTCATATTGTTGAATGCGGCGCGCAGTGCACCGGGGGCAATTGTCAGGTGGATTGGCAGAGCATTCCGGATATGGCGAACATTGGCTATCCCATCATCGAGGCTGAACACGATGGCCGGTTCTGCATCACAAAGCATGAGGGAACCGGCGGGCGCGTGTCGGTCGACGTGGTCAAGGAGCAACTGCTTTACGAGTTGGGCGATCCGAAGAACTACATCGGGCCAGATTGCGTGGCCGATTTCACCAGCATCCAATTGAAAGATGCCGGACCCGATCGCGTGCAGGTCTCGGGAATTCGCGGACACGCGCGGCCCGAGATGCTGAAGCTTTCCATCGCTTATTCATACGGCTGGAAGGCCATCGGAACGCTGGTTTATGGCGCGCCGCAGGCACTCGAAAAAGCGCAAGCGGCCGACCGGATCGTGCGTGAGCGGCTGCAGCAACTCGGCCTTAAGTTCGAAGAAATCTACACCGAATACTTCGGCCTCAACGCCTGTCATGGCCCGGTGGCTGTTCCCAATCCAGATCCGCCGGAAGTGCAACTACGCATTGGCGTACGCGGGCAGGATCGCAAAGCCGTCGAGCGCTTCACGCGTGAGTTGATCCCGCTGGTGCTCAGCGGTCCGCCGACGGGTACTGGCTTTGGCGATGGGCGACCGCCGGTCCGTGAAGTGGTTGCCTACTGGCCGGCGCTGATTCCGCGCGAGTTGATTCAGACATCGGTCGAGGTGATCGAATGAAGATCCCTCTCTCGCGCATCGCGCATGCACGCTCCGGCGATAAAGGCGATACGTCCAACATCGGCGTGATTGCATTCGACGCACGGCATTATCCGGTCCTGGCGCGCGAAGTCACCGCGGAACGTGTAAAACATTTCTTCGGTGAAATGGTGAAAGGCAAAGTGGAGCGATATGAGTTGCCAAACCTCGGTGCGCTGAACTTTCTTCTGCATGAGGCGCTGGGCGGCGGCGGAACGTTGTCTTTGCGCATCGACGCGCAGGGCAAGACGCTCGGAGCCGCGCTGCTGCGGATGGAAATCGAAGTCAGTGAGAGCGAGCTCGCGAGCTGAGAAACGATGTATCGAATTTCCCCGCGATGAAATCGGGATCTTGCATAATGCGCTGGTGTAGCGGGATCGTCGTGTAAATTCCTTCGATCACAAACATGTCCAACGCGCGTCGCATACGAGCGATTGCTTCGGTACGATCGCGTCCGCAAGCAATCAACTTTGCGACCAGCGAATCATAAAATGGCGGAATCACGTAGTCGGTATACACGGCGGTGTCCACACGAATGCCGATGTCGCCAGGCAAATTCAGCGCGGTGATGCGGCCGGGCGATGGCGCGAACGTGTCCGGATTCTCGGCGTTGATGCGGCACTCGATGGCGTGGCCCTTAATCGTGACGGGCTGCTGAATGATCTCCGGCAGTTTATAGCCCGCGGCGATCAGAATCTGGCT
This sequence comes from Bryobacterales bacterium, assembly GCA_963772905.1. Taxonomy (GTDB): domain Bacteria; phylum Acidobacteriota; class Terriglobia; order Bryobacterales; family Bryobacteraceae; genus Palsa-89. Next base: position 72,971 of record CAVYZD010000008.1, read on the forward strand.
TCTCACCAGATCGATCCCGGTGATCGACTCCGTCACCGGATGCTCCACTTGAATTCGCGCGTTCACTTCGATGAAGTACAGATTGCCGTCGCGGTCCATCAGGAACTCGATCGTTCCGGCATTGGTGTAGCCGATCCGGCTCATGGCCGCACATAGCCGCACCCGCATCTTCTCGCGAAGTTCCGGACTCATCGCTGGCGACGGTGCCTCTTCGAGCAGTTTCTGATGGCGGCGCTGGATGGAGCAATCGCGCTCACCCAAAATCTCGACGTTGCCGTATTCGTCGGCCAGAACTTGAAACTCGATGTGCCGCGGCGATTCTACGAGCTTCTCCATGTAGACGTCTTGCGATGAGAACGCAGCTCCGGCTTCCTGTTGAGCTTGAGTCAATGACGACGGCAACTCGGAGGCTTCGTGAACCATGCGCATGCCCCGGCCGCCGCCGCCCGCCGATGCTTTGAGCATCACCGGAAATCCGATGCGCTGCGCGATTTCGAGAGCTTCTTCCGCGTTTTGAAGAATCCCATCGGACCCGGGCAGAATCGGCACCCCGCATTCCGCCATCGCGGCGCGGGCATGCTGCTTCAAACCCATGGAGCGCGTGACGTCCGGTTTGGGACCAATGAACTTGATCTCCGATGCCCGGCACACTTCGGCGAAGTCGGCATTCTCGCTCAAGAAGCCGTAGCCCGGATGAATCGCGTCAACGTTGGTGATTTCCGCCGCGCTGATTACCGAAGGAATGTCGAGATAGCTGCGCGAGCTTTTTGCAGGACCGATGCAAATAGCTTCGTCCGCGAATCGAACGTGCAGGCTGTGGCGGTCGGCCTCCGAGTAAACGGCCACCGTCTTAATGCCGAGATCCTTGCAGGCGCAAATGACGCGAACGGCGATTTCGCCTCGATTGGCGATTAGGATTTTCTGGAACATATCACGCACATCAACGCGGGCGAATGGAGAAGAGGGCTTCTCCGTATTCCACAGGCCGGCCGTTTTCCATGAGCTTGGCCACGATCGTTCCGGCCACTTCCGATTCAATTTCGTTCATCAGCTTCATCGATTCGATAATGCAGAGCACCTGGCCGGGTTCGACCGAATCACCTGACTTGACGAACGGCGGATCGCCCGGTTTGGGCGCATCATAATAGGTGCCGACAATCGGCGATTTGACGATGTGCTCGTTCGCATTGGGTGCGGGCGTGGCCGCAGGCTGCGTGGTCTCGACAGTTGCTGCGGGTGCGGAGGCGGTTGACGGAGCTTGCGCTGGTTCGAGTGTACGGCGAATGCGAACGCGCTCCTCACCTCGCTCGATCTCCAACTCGGCGATTCCGCTTTCTATCACGAGCTGGATCAACTCGCGGATTTCGTCGTTCGACATTCTAGAGAAGTCTTAGCTCCTTGGAAGTAGGCGTGAGAACTTCGCAGCCATTCTTGGTTACAAGCACGGTGTCCTCGATGCGAATCCCTCCGAAATCGCGAAGGTACGCACCAGGTTCAATTGTAATCGCCATGCCGGGCGCCAGCTTCGTTTTGTCGCGGCGGCCCAGGCGCGGGCCTTCGTGAATTTCGAGCCCCAAGCCGTGACCGGTGGAGTGTACGAACTGTTTTCCCAGGCCCGCGGCTTCCAGGACACGGCGAGCGGCACGGTCCACGTGTGCGGCTGTGACTCCGGGCCGAACGGCGTCGATGGCGGCGAGCTGAGCTTTCAACACGGCGTTGTACATCGTACGCACACGGCGGCTGGGTTTGCCGAGGAACAACACGCGCGTCATGTCGCTCATGTAGCCGTCCTGGCACGCGCCCATATCAATCAATAGTAGTTCATCGTTCGCGAGTTTCCGCGATGTTGGCTGCGCGTGCGGCAGCGCGGATCGAGGGCCCGTGGCGACGATGGTTTCAAACGCGGCCTTCTCGGCGCCGAGCTTCCGCATCTGGTATTCGAGCTCGGCCGCGATGTCGTTCTCCCGCGCACCGGGCCGGATGGATCGTGCGACTCGTTCGAAAGCTTCCGAGTTGGTCAACACACTGCGGCGAATGCGGGCGATCTCGTCGTCCGATTTCACCATTCGCAGCTTGTCGACGATGGGCCCGATGGGCTTGAGCTTCGCGCCGCGCGGCAACTCGTGGACCAGGCGCCGGTGCATGTCGTACAGCATGCGCGAGGCTTCAAATCCGACGCGCTTGATCCGCTTCTTTCGAATGGTTTGTAGCGCCGCGTGATCGAGAGGCGTTTTGGTGACCGTCGCGACTTCGCAGTTGCATTCATCGGCGGCCTGGATGGTAAAGCGCGGGTCAGTGAACAGGATTTGCGAACCGGGAGTGACCAGCAGCAGGCCGTTGTCGCCGGTGAAGCCGCTCAAATAGCGGACATTGGGCGGCGCCGCGACGAGCAAGGCATCGATCTTTAACTCGGCGAACGGGATGGCCGGGCGCTCCGCACGATCAGCCGACACGGAGCAACAACTTTCCGGTGGTATTGCGGCTTTCCAGATCGCTCTGAGCTTGGCCGGCATTCGCAAGCGGGTACACCTTGTGGATGTGCAGCTTCAGTTTGCCTTGGCCGATCCAGTTCAATACGTCGCCGGCGCGCCAATCCAACTCCTCGGGTGTGGCCGAATAATGAGCGAGCGAAGGGCGGGTCAAATAGAGCGAGCCCTTCTGGCTCAATATGAGCGGAGCAAAATTTTCCACGGGTCCGCTGGCATTTCCAAAGCTCACCATCATGCCGCGTGGGCGCAGGCAATCGAGGCTCTTCATAAAGGTTGACTGGCCGACCGAATCGTAAACGACATGCACGCCCTTCGCCTTCGCCGTGAAATCTTCTTGCGTGTAGACGATCACTTCGTCGGCGCCTGATTCCTTGGCTTGTTTGGCCTTCTCTTCGGTGCCAACCGTTGCGATCACGCGAGCACCGAGCATCTTCGCCATCTGGACGATCAATCGGCCGGTGCCTCCGGCGGCGGCGTGGATCAGGCACGAATCGCCCGGTTTCAATGGATAGGTGGAGTGCGTGAGATAGTGCGCGGTCATGCCTTGCAGCATGGCGGCGGCGGCAGTGTCGAAATCGACCGATGCGGGAATTTTCACCAACTGCCATGCAGGAACGATGGCGTATTCGGCGTAGGATCCGCGCGCCATGGCATAGGCGACTCGATCGCCGGGAGCGATGTTCTTCACGTCGGGCGCGACCGCTTCCACGGTCCCCGCGCCTTCGCTGCCGAGCACGATGGGCGGAGGCGCCGCATAAACTCCCTTGCGGAAATAGATGTCGATGTAATTGACGCCGGATGCGGCGATTTTGACGAGCGCTTGGCCTGGGCCGGGCGAGGGCTTGGGAATATCAGCGTACTTCAGGTTCTCAACGCCGCCGGGCTGTTCAACAAAGACAGCTTTCATAGTGTTCGTAGGGTCCTCCGCAAATGAACGGTGAGTGCGTACAAGATCAGGTATAGCAGGGTGAACGGGAACAAGACCACTCGCGCGAGAGTTCGGACCGCTCCCGAGCCGGTGAGGCCAGCGCGAAACAGGACGAAATAGCGGATGGCGGGGAGGTGACCGTGGTCGAGCCAAAACGAGTCGCCATTTTCGTTCAGCACGAAAACCTTGCCGGGGAGCCGCGCAGCCAGCATCCATTTCCATTTGGTCATGATGGCCTCGGCGGAGCAAATGATGCCGACGATGACGTAACGGTTGTGGCCGAGTTCGGCGTAGAGGCGCTGGCGCGAAGGGCTGTCCGGGTAGTCTGTGACGCGATAGAGGGAGCCTTGCTCGGTGCGGAAACTCTTGGGCGCGCCCGCGTAGCAAGTGACCAGATCGCAGCGCATTTCCGGATGATTTCGGTAGAGAATCGGCAGTAGATTTTCGAAGAGCTCGCGGCTGCCGCTTTCGACTAAGAGCACACGCGAAAACGGCGGAATGGATTTGGTGAAGAAGTTGCGCATCGGCGCGGATGGCCTAGGTGAGCTCGAAGAACGCGGCCACGGGTGTGGAGAAGCCGGGGAGGAGGGGATCGGTGATCGGCTGGCCGCCCTTGAATTCGCGAACCGAGTCGCGAGTGTAAACCATGACGGAGCGGACTTCGGGAAAAACGATCCAGACCGACCGTGAGCCGTTGGCGAGATAGGCTTCGGTCTTGATTCTCAGATAGGCTGCGCTTTCGCTCGGGGACACGACTTCAATGGCGAGCTCTGGCGCGCCATGGATGTATTTGTAATCATCGCCGAGTCGGCCGATCTCAATAACGCAAGCGTCGGGAATGAAAGTATCATTGACACCAATGACGAACTCGGTGTCCGGAAGAGCTCTCAAGCCAAGTCTCTTGTTGGAGTCAAGATAAACAAATAGCGCGCCGAGGATGTTGCCTCGGATAATATCGTGTCGCTTGGCCGCGTGAGGCATGGTGACCACCTCGCCGTTGATCAGCTCTCGAAAAAGAGCATTGCCGTTCTGATCCAGTTCCTCGGGCATCGCCAGGAACTGATCGGACGTGAGGAGGGTAGTCGCCGCCATCGCTACTATTCTAGCGCGGGGGTTGAATTGACGGTCAGTTTAAGAATTAACGCCGTATCATCTATTGGTGACTACGGAGTCGTCTGTTTAGAACGTACAAGAAACCGGTGCCTATCGAATACAGTACAGACACTGCTACCAGTACGCTCAAGACAGACCTTGGGTATTCCCACGAAGAAAGATCTAGGCCCCTCAAAAGACCATGGAATCCCAGAAAGCCGACCACATAAAACGCGCAGAGATAGCCGCACGCGAAAAGAAGCGGAAGAAGTAAGAGATCAAGCTTAGTTGGGGCGCTTCTGATCGCCTTCCAAAGCAGTGCACCCATGCTAGCGATTACGAGAAGTATCGTTGCAGGCTTACCTGTCTCGGCAATTGTAGAACGAGTAGCGAGTGCAAAAGCTACAAGGGAAATCGCCTGAATGGCAAAACCTGCGGCGCCTAAGAACACCAAGTTCCTGACCTTCATTTTATGCGCCTGTTGAGAAATGTTCAGCCATACGGGCTTTCACTGGCAGCAGTCAATAGAGAATTAACTTTCAAACTAAGTGCACTACCGAGTTGAATGGCTTACACGCCCCAGCAGTAGTCTTCCACAACTTTGTCGACGTTTTCGTCTTGCTCGGTCAGGCGCATCAGCTCAAGACGGATGGCATCCACGAGCGCGCCCCAGCTGGCTTCGATCACGTTGTCGGAAACGCCGACGGTGGCCCAGCTGCGGCGATGATCGGACCATTCCACCAGGACGCGGACCTTTGCCGCGGTGCCCTTTTTGGGTTCCAGCACGCGAACCTTGTAGTCGGTGAGGCGCACGTTCTTCACTTGCGGATAGACATTGGACAGGCATTGGCGAAGACTGATGTCGAGCGCGTTCATGGGGCCCTGGCCGGTGGCGCTCGCGGTGTGGACGCTGTCCTGGATGCGCAGCGTGACGGTCGCGGTGGTTCCGCCAACCAGCCGGCTGGTGACATCGTAGTTCACCACTTCGAAAACGCTCCAACCGGGATGCAGCGCCTCGCGAACCAGCAGCTCGAAGGTGCCTTCGGCGGCTTCCAGTTCGTAGCCTTGATGCTCGAGGTCCTTGATGCGTTCCAGCAACTGGCGCCGCGCATCGGCATCCAGACGTTCGGCCAGGCCGTGCTGCTTCAATTTGTAGAGCACATTGCCGCGGCCCGACAGATCGCTCAGAAGCACGCGCTGGCGGTTGCCGATCATTTCCGGCTTGATGTGCTCATAGGTGGACGAATCCTTCAGGACCGCGCTGACGTGCACGCCACCTTTGTGCGCAAATGCACTATGGCCTACATAAGGTTGATCGTTGCGCATTGGTAAATTCGCGAGTTCAGCGATGTAGCGCGCGACCGTGGTCAGAGTTTGCAGCTTCTCGGGGCCGATGGTGGTGTGGCCGAGTTTCAATTCGAGATTCGCGATGATCGAGACCAGATTCGCGTTGCCGCATCGCTCGCCATAGCCATTGATGCAGCCTTGGACGTGCGTGCAACCGGCTTCCACCGCGGCGATGGTATTGGCCACCGCGACATCGCAATCGTTGTGCGTATGGATGCCGATCACGCCGTCGAAGCGCTTGCGCACTTCCGAGACCACTTCGACGATGCGATGCGTCAGGTTGCCGCCATTGGTGTCGCACAGGCAGAGAACATCGGCGCCAGCTTTTTTCGCGGCTTCGAGCGTGCGCAGCGCGAACTCGGGGTTGGCGTTGTAGCCGTCAAAGAAGTGCTCGGCGTCGTAGACCACTTCGCGGCCGTGATCTTTGAGATATTTTATGGTTTCGCCGATCAGTTTCAGATTCTGGTCTTCGTCGATGCCCAGCGCGCGATGGACGTGCAGATCCCAGCTCTTGCCGAACAACGAAACCGTCGGAGTCTCGGCTTCGAGCAGCGCGCGCACGTTCGGATCCTGGTCCACGGCGTTCTTGGCGAAACGAGTGGAACCGAACGCAGTCAGGCGGGCGTGCTTGAATTTGACCTCCTGGGCCCGCTTGAAAAACTCCTTGTCTTTGGGATTGGAGTTGGGCCATCCGCCCTCAATGTAATCGATACCGAGCTCGTCCAGCTTCTGCGCGATGATGAGTTTGTCGTCGACGGAGAATGAGACGGCCTCGCCTTGCGTGCCGTCCCGGAGCGTAGTATCGAAAGTTTGGATGCGCATGGAACTACTTGGATACCGCGACGGCTTCTTGCTCCTGCGGTACGCCCTCCTCCTTTTTCTTTTTCAAGAACGTCATCATCTGGCGGAGCTCTTTGCCCACGCGCTCGATCGGCTGATCGTGTCCCGCTTGGCGCAGGGCGAGGAACTTGTGGCGTCCGGTTTTGTTTTCCTCGATCCACTCGCGGGCGAATTGGCCGGATTGAATCTCGGACAGAATCTTTTTCATTTCCTTGCGGGTCTCGTCGGTAACGAGGCGCGGACCGCGGGTGTAATCGCCGTACTCGGCGGTGTCGGAGACTGAGTAGCGCATGTAGCCCAGGCCGCCCTCGTAGATGAGGTCGACAATCAGCTTCACTTCGTGCAGGCACTCGAAATAGGCGATTTCAGGGGCGTAGCCGGCTTCCACCAGAGTCTCAAAGCCAGCGCGGATCAGCTCGCTCACACCGCCGCACAGCACGGACTGCTCGCCGAACAGATCGCTCTCGGTCTCTTCCTTGAAGGTAGTCTCGATGACGCCGGCCTTCAGACATCCCAGCGCGAGAGCGTAGGCCAGCGCGTTTTGCAGCGCGTTGCCGGAAGGGTCCTGATGGATCGCCACCAGCGCCGGAACGCCGACGCCTTCGGTGTACAGCTCGCGCACGCGATGGCCGGGCGCCTTGGGCGCGATCATCGAAACATCCACGTTGGCCGGCGGCTTGATTTGCCCGAAGTGAATGGCGAAACCGTGCGCGAACATCAGGGTCTTGCCCGGCGCGAGGTTCGGAGCGATTTCGTTGTTGTACAAATCGCCTTGAATATGATCGGGGACGAGGATCATCGCGATGTCAGCGCCTTTGATGGCGTCGGCGACGCTCAGGACTTTGAGTCCAGCCGCTGCTGCCTTGGCCGCGCTCTTGCTGCCGGGGTGCAGCCCCACGGTGACGTTGACGCCGCTATCGCGCAGGTTAAGCGCGTGGGCATGTCCCTGGCTTCCGTAACCAATGATGGTCACCGTCTTGCCTTGCAATCGACTCAGATTGCCGTCTTTTTCGTAGTATCTCTTTGCCATGTTTTTTCTAATGTGTCTTTCCTAGTGTGTGGTCCAATTTTTCGTCAGTCTCTTCCACGGCCGCGTTGCGCGGAACGGGGGGCGCCAGGCGCAGCTTCTTCGCTTCGAGCGAAATCGCCAATGCACCGGAGCGCGTTACTTCAATCTCGCCATAGCTGCGCATGACGTCGAGAAATTCGTCCAGCTTTTCGGAATCGCCTGTGACTTCGAGCGCAAAGCCCTCGGTGGATGAATCCACCACGCGAGCGCCGAAGATCTCCGATTCTCTTAGGATCGCGGTGCGGCTGGCGAGTGGCGCACGCACGCGTAGCAGCGCCATTTCACGCTTGACGGCCGGGGAATCCGTAAGATCGGACGCCTGCAGCACATTCACCAGCTTGTTCATCTGCTTGATCACTTGCGAGCGCAGATGCGGCTCGATGTCGACCACGATGGTCATCCGCGACAGCGTGGCATCCAGCGTCCGCGCGACCGTCAGGCTCTCGATGTTGTACCCGCGCGCGCTCAGCAGGCCGGTGATGCGCATCAGCGCGCCGGGCTTATTTTCCACTAACAGGGAAATCAATTGCAGCATCGTCGTACCCTATGCTCCCACCGGTTGCGGAGCGCCCAGCACCATTTCGTTGATGGCGCCGCCGGCCGGCACCATCGGATACACGTTTTCGGCGGGCGAGACGCGGATGTTCAGCAAGTACGGCCCGGGCTCGTCGACGGCTTCTTTGAGAGCCGACGCCAGTTGATGAACATCCTCGATCGTGCGGCCCTTGAATCCATACGCGCCCGCGAGCTTTTCGGCGTCGGGAAATCCGACGATCTCCACTTGAGACAGCCGGTTGTTATAAAACAATTCCTGCCATTGCCGGACCATGCCGAGATAGCCGTTATTCACCACGATGATCTTGATCGGCAGCCCGTGATTGGCGATGGTGGCGAGTTCGGGGATCGACATTTGGAATCCGCCGTCGCCCACGATGGAGAACACCAGTTTGTCGGGACGCGCGAATTGCGCTCCGATGGCGGCCGGCAGACCAAAGCCCATGGAGCCGAGTCCGCCCGAGTTGAGCCACAACCGCGGCGAATCGAAACGGATAAATTGCGCGGCCCACATCTGGTGCTGGCCGACGTCGGACGTAACGATGGCGCGGCCGCCCGAAAGCCGGTCGATCTCGCGCATCACATGCTGCGGTTTGATTTCGGTCGTCGAGACTTCGGGCGTCAGCGGATGCTCCGATTTCCAGTCGCGAATCTGCCGCCACCAATCGGCGCGCGCGCCGGCGTTCAACTCGCGGCTCTGCGGCGCCAGTTCCTGCACGACTTTGTTTAGCTTTTCGAGGACGCGCTTGACGTCGCCCACGATGGGCAGGTCAGCCGCGCGATTCTTGCCGATTTCGGCCGGATCGATGTCGACGTGAATTACTTTGGCGTGCGGGGCGAACGCCGCCAGACGTCCTGTGACGCGGTCGTCGAAGCGGACGCCCAGAGCGATCAATAGATCCGCGCCCGACATCCCCATGTTGGCTGCGTAGCTGCCGTGCATGCCCGGCATGCTGATGTAGTTAGGATGCGCGGCCGGCAGTGCGCCCAGGCCCATGAGCGTGGTGACGGCGGGGGCGTCCACCAGTTCCACGAACTCGCGCAGCTCCTCCGACGCATCGGCCGCGATGATGCCGCCGCCCGCATAAACGAATGGCCGCTTCGCCTCCCAGATCATCTGCGCCGCGCGCCGGATCTGTCCGGTGTGTCCCTCGGTGAAAACTTTGTAGCCGGGAAGATGGATGGATGACACCGGCGTGTAGTGCGCCTGGGCTTGGAGAACGTCCTTGGTAACGTCGACGAGCACCGGTCCGGGACGGCCGGTGGAAGCGATGATAGAACGCCTCATGCATTACCTGCGGAAGATCGGCGATGTTCTTCACCAGGAAATTGTGTTTGGTGCAGGAGCGTGTGATGCCGAAGGTGTCGGCTTCCTGAAACGCGTCGCTGCCGATCAGCTTGGTGGAGACCTGGCCGGTGATGGCGACGACCGGGATGGAATCCATCAGGGAATCAACCAGGCCGGTGACCAGATTCGTGGCGCCGGGACCCGACGTCGCGCAGCAAACGCCAACCTTCCCCGTGGATCGCGCATAGCCTTCAGCCGCGAAGGCGGCGTTTTGCTCGTGCCGCACCAGGACGTGGCGGATCGGATGATCGTAGAAGGCGTCATACAGCGGCAGCGTCACTCCGCCCGGGTAGCCGAAAATGCAATCTACATTCTCGCGGACCAGACATTCCAGCAAAATCTGAGCGCCGGACATCAGTTTCGATTCCGTCACGCCGCCTGTTCGATGCGCTGTGGTCGTCGACATCATCCCTCCCTGGGCAAAACTCAAAATCGCAAAAACGAACCCACCTAAGATCAATCCACTCAACGAAACTCGCCCAAAAACGAAGCCACTAAAATCAAAAGGCCACCGAGTGGTTTTTCTTTCCCCACCCGATGGCCTTTCGGAAAACTTTGTCCGAAGCCCTCAAGCGGGGCTGGGTACTACGACCGTAATAATAATGGGCCGAAGCATCGGAACTTGACCGCTTGAAAAGACAGAGGCAACTTCGCTTGGTAAAGCGAGAGTCACGCTGGCATGTCCTTTCGAAGCGATCATTGGATTTAGAGTAGCCCAACAGTGGGGTAAATGCAAGAGGGAGTTTGTATAAATTACGTTAATGTAGGCATTTGGCGTGGCCGCCGAACGTGGTCGCGATCAACGGCCAGTTGAAGCCAGGTGGATATGACCACTATCATTTAACGATAGAGCGCAAGTCCCCCCCAATGAGAAAGAAGCCCCATGGCGCCGCCGTGCCGATGATCGCTGTCGATCGGAAAGGCGAAAAACCGCTCCATCGCCAGATCTATGACGCGCTGCGGGCCATGATCCTGGAACGCAGGCTGCAGCCGGGTCAACAAATTCCATCCAGCCGCGCTTTGGCGGATGACTTGGGGATTTCGCGCATTCCCGTGCTCGGCGCCTACGCGCAACTACTGGCCGAAGGGTACATCGAAAGCCGGTCCGGGGCGGGCACATTTGTCACCAGTTCGCTGTCCGATCAATTTCCGAGCGCTCGTCCGGTGGTGGCGAATGTTCCGACCGATTCGCTGGACGCCATTTCGCGCGCTGCCAAGCTGCTGCCGGTGGAACCAACGCCATGGTTCCCGAGTTCGGGCGCGTTCAGTGTCGGGCAGATCGCGTACGATCATTTTCCGTTCCGTGTGTGGTCCGACATCGTGATGCACCATGTGCGGCGCGTGCGCGCCAGTGCGCTGAATTATGCCGACGCGATGGGATCGCCGGAATTTCGCGAGGTGATCGCGGCTTATCTGCGAACGGCCCGCGCGGTGAATTGCGATGCCTCGCAGATCATGGTGGTGAACGGATCGCAGCATGCGCTGGATTTGTCGGCGCGCGTGCTGCTGGATCCCGATAGCCCGGTCTGGATCGAGGAGCCCGGTTACGAATTGTTGCGGCACAGCCTGACGCTTTCCGGTTGCCGGCTGGTTCCGGTCCCGGTGGATGGCGAGGGTTTGGACGTGGCGGCCGGAATCGAACTTTGCCGGGATGCGCGGGCGGCGTTTGTCACGCCATCACATCAGTACCCGCTGGGCGCCACGATGAGCGCTGCGCGGCGGCTGCAGCTGCTGGAGTGGGCGCATAGTTCCAATGCTTGGATCGTGGAGGACGACTACGACAGCGAGTATCGCTACGAAAGCATGCCGGTGGCGTCCATGCAGGGGCTGGATCCCGGCTCGCGCGTGATTTACATCGGAACCTTCAGCAAGGTGCTGTTTCCGGCGCTTCGCCTCGGTTACATCGTGATTCCGCAGAGTCTGGCGAGCCGCTTCCTGGCGGTGCGGCGGGCGAACGACTTGTTCCCGTCGCCTCTGTATCAGGCGGCGCTGGCCGATTTCATCAGCGCGGGCCATTTCACGCGGCACATCCGCAAGACCAGGCAATTGTACGCCGAGCGGCGCAACGCGCTGGCGCAAGCACTGCGCAAAGAGTTCGGTTCCGAGATAGAAATTCTGGGCGCTGAAGCCGGCATGCACCTGGTAGTGACTCTGCCCCCGGGATTGTCCGATCAGAAGATCTCAGCGCGTGCCGCGCGGGAAGGCCTTTGGCTGTGGCCTCTGTCCTCCGCTTACGTGGGCGACAACGTTCGCCAAGGCTTCATTCTTGGCTTTGGCGGGACGAAAGCGGATGAGATGCTGCCGCAAGTGCGGCGGTTGCGCAAGGCCATGCGCGATGAAAGTGGTAATCGCGGGCGAGCGCAGAGTGGTCATTGAGTCTGTAACATTCCCACCTTAGGATAAGGAAACTAATTCAGACCGTTCCTGAGCCTCACAGCTTCGTTAGCTCGCCCAACAGGCTCCGCAGCCCTCTTCACTGACTCGCAATGTCTGCGAATTCCGGATGTAACGATCCCTGGGATCGAGGAGAACCACTATGCCCAATCGACAGACACGAGTTTTTTCCGTTGCGAGTGCGGTTTTCGCGTTCTTGCTGCTAACAGCCAGCGGCAACGCGCAATCCACTTTTGGCGACATCCGTGGAACGGTGCGCGATCCGGCGGCCCTGGCCCTGCCCCAAGCCGTTGTCACTCTCCACAACACGGACGAGAACACCACCCGTTCCGCGGTGAGTGATGATAATGGCAATTTTCTGTTCGAAAACCTGAAGCCGGGGCACTATACGGTGACCGGAACCAAGCAAGGATTCGCCGCGTCGCCGACGGTGGAAGTGGAGTTGGTGGCCCGGCAAAGCGCGCGCGTGGATCTTCCCCTGTCGCTCGCCGAAGTGAGCCAAAACATCAAGGTGGAGGCCGCGGCGGAGCAGATCGATACCGAGAATGCCACGGTGGGAGACACGCGGGGAACGAATCAGCTGGTGGAGATGCCGCTGAACTTTCGGGCGCAGACCACCAGCCCGCTGGCCGCTTTGGCATTGTCGCCGAGCATCATCACCGACAGCCAGGGCAATATACAAGTGGGCGGCGCGACGTACTCGATGACTGGTTACTCGGTGGATGGAATTTCCACGGCCAACGTGACCGCCAACGGCTCTCTGCAGAACGCCTATCCTTCGTCAGAGGGGCTGGCCGAACTGAAAGTGACGGCCTTCAACAACAGCGCCGAGTTTTCCCAAGTCGCCGACATCACGTTCATCACCAAGAGTGGAACCAACCTGCTGCACGGCAGTCTGTTCGAATATCTGCAAAACGACGTGTTGGATGCCACCATTCTGAACTTCACCAGCAAGGCTCCCAAACGATTCAATACCTTTGGCGGCAGTTTCGGCGGGCCGGTCGTGATTCCGCGCCTCTACAACGGCCGGGATAAAACATTCTTTTTTGTCGACTACGAGGGGAATCGGCGCAGAACGGCGTCGCCGGAGCAAGACCTGGTGCCGACGCTGGCGCAACGCAATGGCGATCTAAGTGGGCTGCCGATCATCAATCCCGCAACGGGCCAGCCAACAACCGTTGCCATTAATCCATTCAGCGGTACGCCGTTTCAGAACAACACCATTCCGTCGTCGATGATCAATCCTGTGTCCCAAAAATTGCTCAACGAATACTATCCGCTGCCCAATGTGAATTCCGCCGGGAGCAGCTTCAACTATGAAGTCTTGCAGCCGATACCTTCCAATACCAACGGCTTTGATGCGAGGCTGGATCACTACATCACATCCAATCAACAGATTTATGCCCGGTTCAGTTGGAAGAACTTGCTCTCGGATTCGGGGCAGGCCGGCCCAGTGAATCCTCTGTTGCCGAACGACGTGAACGTGGAGCACGATCGCAGTTTGATCGTTTCCTACAACTACACCATCAGCCCCAAGATGGTGAACGAGTTTCGCTTCGGTTTCACCAATAGCCTTGTGAACACCAGCTTTCCAATCCAGGGCGCTGCGGCTGACGACCAACTGGGCTTGACCGGGATTAGCTTCGCGAATCACCCCAATTCAGGGGCGTTTCCGACCTTCAACTTCTCCGACGGCACCGGTTTTACGCCCATCGGCCGCGATAAGGACGGGCCGGGCCAGTCCAAGACCATGCAGTTTACTGACAATCTGAGCCGCACGATGGGAAAGCACACTGTGCGCGTCGGCCTGGATGCTCGCCGCGTGTTTTATGAGACCGTGGTGCGCTGGGGTCAATCGGACGATTTCGGCGCGTTTACCTTCAACCAAGGCGTCTTCACGGGCAGCTCATTCGGCGACTTCCTGCTGGGCGCGCCCAACACGGATTTCATTGTGGAAAGCAGTCCCAACACCAACGAGCCGAGCACGCAATGGGGCGTCTATGCTCAGGATCAGTGGCAGATCAGCGATCGCCTCACGCTCAATTACGGGTTGCGATGGGAGGTTCTTCCGGAATTCACGGAGAACCAGGGCGACATCGCCAACTTCGATCCTCGCAACGGCGACGTTGTGGTTCCCGATATTCTGTTGAACAAAACCGTGCCGTCCAGTCCGTTGCTGCAGGCCAACTACAACGCGTTTCTGGTCTCGTTCAATGCCTGCCAGCTACCGACCAGAAACATGGCCCTGGCATGTTCGAATGTCGTAACCGCGAGCCAGGATCATCTTTCTCAGAGCCTGCGCAACACCTATTGGCATGACTTCGATCCGCGCATCGGACTCGCTTTCCGGCCATTTCGCGATAACAAGACCGTGTTTCGCGCTGGGTTTGGTATCTTCACTCAGACGCCCCTGGGACAATTGGCTTACGATTTTATCGGCATCCCACTTGGGGCACCTTACACATATTCGAATAACAACGGCGGCGTGCCGCTATTCACCTTTCCGCAAACCTCTCCGGCATCCACGACCGCGCAGTACGGCGGGACCGGATTCTACGACGGGATGAGCCCGAATTACAAGGATCCGCAGACGGCGCAATGGAACGTGACCATCGAACGCCAATTGACGTCGGCACTGGCCGCACGAATTACTTATTCGGGAATGAATTCCTACCGGATGAATGTCAAGGAAGACTACAACGCGATCCCGCCCAGCAAACAGCCGTATGTGCCCAGTCCCTACGTGGATCCACGCGCGCCGTATCAGAACTGGGATGAGATCAACTACAGCGCCAACGCAGGTTTTCAGAATTACCAGGGACTGACGCTCGAAGCGACCCAAAGGCTTTCGCATGGGCTGTACTTTCAGGCCAACTACACTTGGGCGCATAACATCAGCGACGCTCAAGGCGATGCCCCGAATGGCTTTGCTTCGGAGAACCTGTTGTTTACGCCGTCGTACGATCAATTCGACCTGCGTGCGGCGCGCGGAAATGTGGCTGGCATGCCTCGACAGAGGTTCTTGCTGACCGGCACCTACCAGCTGCCATATGGCACGGGAAGAACCTGGCAGAGCAAGAATTGGTTCGTCAACGGAGCGTTGGGCGGGTGGAATATCAACACCGTCACGCTGATCCAGACCGGGCCTTTTCTCACTCCAACCATAAGCCCAACCGAGGATCAGTCCAACACCGGCATCATCGGGCGAGGCGGGATCACGGCGCGTCCCGACGCCGTGGGAAATCCCGAGTCGGGAGTGGGCGGCGATCTGCAATGGAACTTGAACGCGTTCGCTCCGACGCCGGCGGGAGCGGGAAGGATCGGAAACGCGGGCGTGGGTATATTGGAAGGCCCCGGGACAATCGCCGTGTCGGCGGGGTTGTCGAAGATCTTTGCAGTCCGCGAGCGCCTTCGATTCCGCTTTGAAGCGACCTTCACCAACGCTTTGAATCACACCAATTTTGCGCCGCCGGCCGCCGACATCAGCAGCCCCTCGACGTTTGGCGTTTTGCAATCGGCGCAAACCGCCGGACAGGGCGGCAACCGGACCGGACAGCTGGCGCTGCGGATGGATTTTTGAAATTTGATTTTCATTTTGGATCACGAAAGGAGATTGGATGCCTATTTATCAGAGCATGCAGCGAGTTCGCTTCTCGAGCCCGGACGGGTACGAGAAATTCAAGTTGCTTTTCGGAGAAACGCGTAATCAGTTAAAGACCTTGCCGGGGTTCTTGCACCTCACCTGGTGGGTCCATCCCAAGGACCCCTCCTGGTACAACGAGATCAGTATCTGGACCAGCTTCGAAGCGCTCAAGGACTGGCACATGAACACCTACCACAAGGCGGCCAAGGAGTGGGCGGTGCGCAGCGGCGCCATCATGGAAGACATCATCACCAACTTTGAGCTGAAGAATACGCGCCTGATTCGGGTGTGCCCGTGCTGCGCCCTGATCACCGACAAGGCTTATGATCTGCAGTACGAGCAGAAAGCGCTGGCGGAGCGCTGCCCCAAGTGCGGGTTCCAGTTTCCGGTGATGGCGGAAACGTCGGATAGCACGGCGGTGTTCAAGGACGCGGAGGCGCCGGTGTTAGCGCCGGTCGAGGTATTGGGCGACTAGTTCCACGTGGCGTCGAGTTTGCTACTGCGTCCGGAGAACGCTCGCTGGGTCAGTCGTGACGGGGATGGCCAGGTCGAAGAATCCCACCATCATTTCGTCCCAGCTTTGATCGCCCCAACGAACGGTGGCCCGCGGATTCGGATTGGTCCGATTATTGGCCGAATTGTCGAACGTGGCGTCGGCCTTGAGCAGCGTGCCCTTGGGCAAAATGCCGCGGCTGGCTCAGTGCGTAAACCAGTTGCCAGTTGAAATCGTAGTGCGGCACGCGGACGAACTCTTCGCGCTCGCCGGTGGGATAAACGGCGCTCAGGACCATCGATTTTCCGCGCAGATGCATATGCGGGATAGACGTTGAGCAGTTCGGCGTCCACGCCTAAGGCGGCCGATCCGGTGACGGGATAATCGTCGGCGCCCGGCGGAATCACGAAGCCGGCGTTGGAGGCCTGCACGCGGATCACGCGCTTGGTGGGCGTCTGCTTGGCGAACACGAAGCCGATGCGGGTGACGTCGGTGGTCGGCTTGCCGTTGGTGGTGTAGTGAAGTTGGAAGACCAGATCCGAACCCGCCGGGATCAGCATGGCGTAACCATCGGGAACTTGTTTGGCCGGCCGGCCAGGCGAAAAGCCGGCGATCACTTGCTCGCGAATACTTGCGCCCGCGCTGCTCGATCCGCCTGTTCCCACGCGTTCGCCGCGCTCTTCGGGCACGAACAATTTGCCCATCGGATATTCGCGCAGCCAGTTGGACCCCGGCTCGCGGATGTACACGTTGGCGTGATGCACCACGGCGCGATTTCCCGGCCGCACTTCCGCCTGCGCGATCCAGCGGTCTTCCTTGAATCCGGTGGGCACGATGAAGTACGTATATTCCAATGTTCCGGTGGCGGGGATCTGATACGCCGTCGCCTGGAAGATGCGTCGGGTTTGTCGATGGTCCAGCCTTCGAGGAAGGTCAGTCGGACGCGGGGCATCTTTCGGATTACCCGCGGGCGCGCCCGTATCGGCCCAGGCCACCAGTTTCGCGATCTCCTGCTGCGAAAGACGCGGGTCATTATGAAACTTGCCTGGCGGCGCGTCGGCATACCAGGGCGGCATTTTCCCGAGCAGCACCACCTGCTTGATGGCCTTGGCCCACGGGCGAGTTTCGTCGTACGCGCCAAACGCCATGGGACCAACTTCACCCGGGCGATGACAGCCCTGGCAGCGCTCTTGCAGAATCGGAAGAACGTCGCGATAAAACGTCGAGGTCGCAGGAGTGCCCGCGAACAAAACCGAGCCCGATAACAGCAACAACGTAAGGCTTCGCATCAGGTTCACTTCGCTGGGATGCAAAAGCAACTTCTGCACGCGCCAGTTCAAAAGCTCAGCGACGTAAATTTCGTTCTCCGAAGGGCAGGCGATTTCGTGAACCCAGCCAAGCTGCTTGGGTTGGCGGCCCATGCTTCCGAAAACGCCGAGCACTTTGCCATCCAGCGTGAGCTTGTAAATGCGGCCGGGATAGGCGTCGGCGCTGTATAGATATTGCGTGGGCCCGGGCGTGATGCAGATGGCCCAGGGCGCGCCGTTCTGCATGGTGGCGTTGAGCGGCGCCGTTCCAACCGTAGCCGCGGGGGGAGCCGGAGGCGGTGGGTTGCCATACTCCACGTGGACCACCGGCGGCATGCGGCACATCGATGCTGAACTCGCGCAGGAACATCCCATCGGGATCGAATACTTGGATGCGGCGATTTCCGCGGTCGGCCACATAGATGTTGCCTTTCGCGTCGGACGCGATGCTATGCGGCGTGTTGAACTCCCCGGGTCCGCTGCCGGGAGTGCCCCACTGCTTCACCCAATCGCCGTTTTTATCGAACTTGGCGACGCGCGAATTGATGTAGCCGTCGCTGATAAAGATGTTGCCCTGCGTGTCCCATGTCACGTCGGTGGGCTGCCGGAATGCGCCGTTGATGGCGGGCAGCGGCGGTTTGGGATGCTTCCACGGCTCGGTTCCCTCGTCGGACGCTTCCTTCTTGCGGCCGAACACCATCGCGACGCGGCCTTCGGGATCGAATTTGATGATCATGTCCGAGCCTTTATCGACCGCCCAGAGATTATCGTCCTTATCGAAGCGGATGGCGTGCGCGAAGGACCACGCGTAGAGATTGTGGCCGATCTCGCGGATGTATTTGCCCTCGGGCGCAGAATTCGAGAATCTGCGCGGCGCTGGCGCCATAAGCCGGGCCCGTCGTATTGCCGCGCGAGAAGACGAACACGTGCTTCTTCGAGTTCACCGCGACGCCCGATGCCTCGCCCAGGTACAGGTCGGGTGGAAGCTTCAAGAAATTGGCTACGGATTCGTAGGGAATTTCCGGGACCTGCGAGGATCCCAAATCGTCACCGAACGCAACAGCAGTGAAGCAGGCAAGCGCTAGGATTAAGGAAAGTTTCAAGTCAGCCTCCGCAGAGCTACGATATCAAATCTGGCAGCTAACGCCCCAACCACCGGGCAATTTGCACGGGGAGCGGGTACAGCCAAAAGAATCCCCCGCTGCCCTCGACATAAAAGCTCGGAACGAGCAGCGAAATCACCGCGGCGATCGCAGAGAGTTTCTCAATCTGTTTGGGGTTGAGGGCGGTGAGAGCCACTAACACGCCCGGCAAGCAATAGGCCATGCTGCGGGTTGTGTCGGCAACGAACAACGACGCCGTGATCATCACAGCGAGTGCGCCGCAGAATCCAGCCGCCGCCAGATAGCGCTTTTCGCGGAATAACGCGATCAACCCGCAAGCGACGAGAATCCAGGCTCCGCTCAGACCGCTCCAAATCGCGAGCGGAATCACCCTGAGCTGCTGCATGAGAATGGCGACCCCGACTCCGCCCACGTCGACGCCTGAAATCGTAGCCGTGAGATAAGCCCTTGCCACGAGGTACGCGGCGGCGGCCACGATTACTGCAATTTTGCTGCGCCCGGCGTGGAACAAGAACACAAACGATGACGCGATGAGCGCTCGTTCATCCGTCCAAGCAGCCAGGAAGACCAATGCAGCCGTGAGCAGCGATGAGGACGTCGCGCAGGCCGCAACCAACAGGCACAGCGCCAGTGCGTCGTAATAGCCTCCGCGTAATTCATGGAACGCCGCTTCGCCGGGCCAGGCGCAGGCCGTCGCCAGACAAACGAAGAGCGCTGCTCGCTTGCTCGCGGTCAGCGTGAAAACTACTTTCAGGACCAGATAGAGAAGAACGAACCCGGCGAGAGCGAATAAGATCAGGAGGCCGGTTTCGCCCAAATGCAAAACGTGCGCCAATATCGGTACGGTCATCCGAAACGTGAGCTTGCTCTCGTGCGATCCAGGAGCGAAGATCCGGCTGGTGTCGATCATCGGATGATCGAACTTGATCTGAACATTGCGCCAGGTCGCCCGGTGAAAACCCGACGCCAGTGCGTCATAGCTCGGAAACGCGCGGAAAAGCGCTAGCGTGGCGACGGCACACAGCGCCCTCAGCTTCCAGTACGGTCCTGAAAGGATACTGTCGATTCCGGCCACTGGGTCTCTTGGATCATCGTACGGGATCTAGTTCCACCGCGGTAACCACCACGCCCAGCTCGCGCGCATCAGCCTGGACGTTGACGGCCGCTTTGTCCAATCGAAAATTCACGACGACGAAGCCCGGCTGCAGCGCGCCGGCCGGTACGGGAGCGGAATAGGTGAATTCGTTTGCGCCAGTCAAAGTGCGCGCCGCAAGGGTGTGGCCGCCTGTGTCCGCGCTCAGTGTCATCGCGCCCAAGCGCTGCAGTTGCGAATCTGGCAGAAAAACTTTGAGCACCAGATCAGCCCCATTTCGATCGGACCCCGGAGGAGTTTTGAGCAGTACCGAAAAATTCTTCGCGGTCCAACGCCAGGCGCCCGCTTCGATGTTGTAAAAGCCGCTGAGCAATTGGCCGCCATGTGCTCGATCTCCCATATTCACGCTGCTGGCGGCGTGCGGCTCCGAGATTTTTCGATAGAGATCGAACGATTCCTGTTCGAAGACCCCGGTCTGCCAGAACGTTGCGCCGTCGAAATGCCGGTCCCGTCCGTAGCCGAGCAGATCGAGAAGATCGGCCCAGACCTTCGCCACTCGCAGGTCGGTGTAGCCCACCACCACCATGTCGCGGCGCGGCGCGGCGAACAGCGCCAGCGAATTGTTGGATGGGTTCTGTTTAGACCAATCCCAGTAGGCTGCACTCGCGCCGTCGTGAAAATTGGAATATATGTTTGCGGCGAAATACGGCTCGAGTGCGGTGGTTGAGTATCCCACCGCGTAGATACCGCCGGGCGGCAAACCCGCTTGGCGCAGATATTGAGCAGCCGCGAGGCTTCCCGAGTAGGCATGAGTCCAGTCGTGACGAATCGCGGAGGCTGTCCAATAACATTGAAATCCGATCGCGGCCAGCATGGCGATAAGGGCCGGCCGAGTGATGGGAGCCTTTTGGGATGAGATCCAAATCGCAAACAGCCACGCCAGGAAGAGGACGCCCGAGTGCCACACCTGTGTGTACACGATGGTTCCGAAGAGGCAGAACGCGACGCTCGCCAGAAGGAAGAACAGCGACCCACCGCCCCGCCACAGCAGGGGCAACGAAAGCAGAATCACGGCCGCCGAAATGTACCAGTATCCGGTAAAAGCGCCGGCGAAGATGGCCTTTGTGACTGCGGGCAGAAGGCCAAGATTCGAGAACCCTCGGTGCTCGGCGAACGCCACGTCGTTCGCGGGCCAAGCCGCTACCGCAAAAAGTATGATGACCAGCCAATAAACAAAACCCGCGATGACGAGTTGGCGGGATCGAATACGGGGCGCAAAACAAACCAACCAGATACAAACTGAAATCAACCAGCCGTGCGCGCTGACGCCTGCCAACAAGCACAGCAGGATCGTCATCACCACTGGCCTGCGCGGCGCTTGCGGATAAAGGATCGCGATCGCGAACAGCAACGGCGCGATTAGAGCATAGCTGCGCGCCACCACGGCGTACTGGTAGCACAAATAATAGGTGAAAGGTAGCAAAATCCTAATAAAAGGCGGCAGCGGAGCGTATCGCAGCAAAAGCCAAACCGCCGCGAGCATGAGGACCGCTGAAACGTAACCGTACGCCGCGTACGTAAGGCCCACCCGGATCAGTGCATGCACCAAGGTTTGCCACAGCCCCGGTGTTCCTTCGTAATGCAGTAGCCTGCCCCACAAATCGGTCAAGCTTGCGTCGCGCGCGAGCAGCCAGGATTGTGCTTCGTCGGCCCAGGGCTCATGCCGATGGACGGTCCAGCCGACGAGTAGTGCATATGCGGCGGCAGCCGCGTAAATGAACCAGCCTGGGCGCGCGTTCTCGAGCCGGGGGACCGCGGGCGCCGCGCTAGTTATGGTCGCTGAGGTCATCGGCCAGTTGCTCTTAGACGCCTCAGAGCCGGAAAATGTTATCAGAAATCGCGAAACTTTGCGTCCGCATGCGCTTCTATGATGAGATAGTAGCGTTCGTTCTGCTTTCCGTTCGCACCTTGTGTATACGCTGATCGTCTGCCCATGATCGAAACTCCCCGAGGAACTGCTGTGATAATTGGCGCTGGACCCGCCGGCTTAACCACCGCGCTGGAGCTCTTGCGGCGGACCGGCATCAAGCCCGTGGTGTTGGAAAAAAGCGCCTACATGGGCGGAATCTCGCGGACGGTGGCATATAAAGGTAACCGGATCGACATCGGCGGGCATCGATTTTTCTCGAAGTCCGATCGCGTCATGGATTGGTGGACGGCGCTGATGCCGGTGGAACAGAGCGGCGAAGCAAATCATCGCTTGGTGTATCAAAATCGCGAGCGGGTGCTGGAGTCCATTGGCGCCGCGAGCTCAGGCGATCTGGTGATGCTGGTGCGGCCGCGCAAGTCCCGGATTTTCTATTTGCGCAGGCTTTTCGATTATCCGCTCACGCTGAATCCCGCCACGGTGCGAAGGCTCGGCCTGATCCGCACACTCAAAGCCGGTCTCAGCTATATATCGAGTGCGATGCGGCCCATCCGCCCGGAAAAAACCCTTGAGGATTTCTTGATTAACCGCTTCGGCCGGCATTTGTACGGCACGTTTTTCAAGAGCTACACCGAAAAGGTCTGGGGCGTGCCTTGTGATCAAATTAGCGCCGAGTGGGGGGCGCAGCGGATCAAGGGCCTCTCTTTACGCAAGGCTCTGATCCATCATCTGAAGAAAATTTTCGGTAACGGGAGCGCGGAAATCGGCCAGAAGGACACCGAGACATCGCTCATCGAAAAGTTTCTCTACCCCAAGCTCGGCCCGGGACAGTTGTGGGAAGAAGTGGCCAACCGCGTGTGCGCCGGCGGCGGTGAGATTCTGACGGGTTGGACGGTGTGCGGTATCCATACTTCGGGCGAGCACATAACCGGGGTGACAGCCCGCAACGATGGAGGCGAGGAGCGCTTTTTTCCCGCGCAGTACGTGTTCTCGACCATGCCGGTGAAGGACCTCATCCAGGCCTTCGATGTGCCGCCGCCCAGCGAAGTTCAAGAGGTGAGCTACGGGCTCTTGTATCGCGACTTCATCACCGTGGGGCTCTTGCTGAATCGCTTGAACATCACCGAGCAAGGCGGAGCGCTGTTGAAAGACACCTGGATCTATATCCAGGAGCCCGATGTTCTCGCGGGCCGCATGCAGATCTTCAACAACTGGAGCCCCTTTCTGGTGAGCGATCCCGGCAAAGTCTGGATCGGGCTGGAATACTTCTGCTACGACACCGATGAGCTGTGGCGCAAGCCGGATCAGGAGATGATCGCGTGCGCCGTTCAGGAAGCCGAGAAGATGGGGATGGTAGCGAGCGCCGATGTTTTGGACGCCACGGTCCTGCGCATGGAGAAAACTTATCCGGCCTATTTCGGCACCTACGATCGCTTCCCCGTGATTCGCGATTTTGTGGATCGCTTTGAGAACCTATTCCTGATCGGCCGCAACGGCATGCACAAGTACAACAATCAGGACCACTCCATGCTCACCGCGATGACGGCGGTGGACAACATCGTGGCGGGGCGGCGCGACAAGGCCAACATCTGGGCCGTCAACACCGAAATGGAATACCACGAATCCAAGGACGAGCTTCCGCCCGAGGCCGAGCAGGAGCAGCCCGCGTCGGTAAGCCGCTAATCACGCGCGGCGCTGAGACAATCGAGTCGGGCCTGTTGTACGGGTGGTCGCTCGCCGGCGGGTTTTGCTCGCTGGCGGGAGGAAAGTCCGGTCTCCATAGGGCAGCATGCCGGCTAACGGCCGGGGGGATTCGCTCAAAGCGAATTTCACGGAAAGTGCCACAGAAAATATACCGCCGGGAGCTTGGGCGCGAGTTCGAGTTTTCGGTAAGGGTGAAAAGGTGCGGTAAGAGCGCACCGCGGGCGGAGCGATTCGCCTGGCAAGGTAAACCCCATGCGGAGCAAGACCAAATAGGGGAGGAGGAGCGGCCCGCTCCGTTCAACTTCCGGGTAGGTTGCTAGAGCCTGGCAGCAATGCCTCGCCCAGAGGAATGATCGCCGCCCTTCGGGGTACAGAAACCGGCTTATAGTCCAGCAGGCCCAATCCAAGAACTGATTATTTTGCGCCGGCCGGCTCCAGACGCGCGGTGAAGTGGAACGTGCTGCCTTCGCCATTCTGGCTCTCCACCCAGATGCGCCCATCCATCATTCGGACCAGGCGGCTGGCGATGGCCAAGCCCAGGCCCGTGCCGCCGAACCTGCGAGTGAAGGAGCCATCCACTTGAGTAAAGGCCTCGAAGATCATGGACTGTTTTTCGGCGGGAATTCCGATGCCGGTGTCCCGCACCGAGAAGTGTAGTAGCTCCGGACTTTCTTTGGCGCGATCCACGGTGATGGAGACCTCGCCCTGATCGCTGAACTTGATCGCGTTTCCGATGAGATTGATCAAGATCTGCCGCAGCCTTCCCGAGTCGCCCCGCACCAGCGCAGGCACGCCGGAGTTGATATTGGAAACCAGGCGCAGACCTTTCGAATCGGCCGAGACTTTGAGGCCTTTCAAAATGTCGAGAACGGTTTCGCGGAAATCGAACTCGCGCACTTCCAAAGTGAGTTTGCCGGCTTCAATCTTGGAAACGTCGAGGATATCGTTGATGATGGTGAGAAGCGCTTCGGCCGATCCCTGCACCAAAGCGAGATATTCGCGTTGTTCGGCGTCAAGCGGTGTATCCATCAGAACCTCGGTCAAACCGATAATTCCGTTCATGGGCGTGCGGATTTCGTGGCTCATATTGGCCAGGAATTCGCTCTTGGCGCGGCTGGCGGCTTCCGCGGCTTCCTTGGCCTGGAGCAGAGCGGCTTCGGCTTGTTTCCGTGCCGTGATGTCCACACCATGGGAGAGGATGTTGCAAATGTTGCCCTGCCGGTCGCGCAAAGGCCGGATGGTAATGTCCACCACCATTTCGTCACGGCCTCGGATCACTGGCCTGGTTTCGAAGCGCACCACTTCGCCGGCGGCGGCGCGCATCATCATTTCGCGGAGCAGGCTTTGCTCTTGAGGGCTATTCCGCCAGCCTTCGGTTTCCCAAAACGGACGCCCGAGCAGATCTTCCTGCGTTACTGCCGGACTCCTCCATCGTTCCGTGGTTGGAGTCCAGCAGGACGCCGTCCAGCGTGAACAGTCCCACAAATCCGAACAGGGATTCGATAATATCGCGCAGCCGCTTTTCGCTGGCGGCTAGTTTAGCCGCCGATTCCAGGCGATCCGTCATATCGCCGATGGCGCCGACAATACGGATCGGTGCGCCTTGGTCGTTGCGGAGGATCCGGCCGCGCGAAACCACCCAGCGATAGGTGCCGTCGCGGTGCTTGAGCCTCAGTTCGTCGGTGAATCTGTCTTTGGAGGGATCGCGATTGTAGCGATCCACGGTCTCCGCCATACGGACCCTGTCGTCGGGATGAATCCGGCCGAAAAATGACTCGCTGTCGTTCGGCAACTCGTCATCGCGAAATCCGAGGATCTCCTTGTAGCGCGGCGACAGATAGGAATCGCCCGTGACGAGGTTCCAGTCGAAAATGCCTTCGTGGATCGCCTCGGTCACCAGGGCATAGCGTTCCTCGCTTTCCCGCCTTTGCGGCTTCGGCTTGGATGCGCTTGGAAATGTTGCGGCCATTCCATAACAGGTGTGTGCAGTTTCCCTCCTGATCCATGACCGGGGAAATGCAAACCTCGAGTGGATCGCGCAGATCGGACGAGGGAGTATCGAAGCGGAGTGGCGTCTTCTCTTGAATCGCCTGGCAGATAGAGCGAGCGCCGGCGCTCGACTTCTTCGGCCGACAAACCCGTGGCGACGGAGCAAATTGCCAAAATCCCGGCCGAGATATTCAGCGGCGTCCCTGCCCATTCTGGTCTGAAAGTTTTCGGCCAAGGCGCGATTGACGGCCTCTGTCACGAAGACGTTGCCGGGTTCGATGCGGAAAAGCGCCTGCAGATCGCGAGGTGGAGTTAAAGATGACATTCAGGCGCTCTTCGCTTTCCCGTAGCGCCGTCTCCGCCAGCTTCCGTTCCGTAATGTCGAAGCAGTAGCCCGCGATCTCCAGCGGTTGGCCGGCAGGGTCCCTCACCAGCCGCAGTTCGTCGTGCGTCCAGCGATATTCTCCGTTCTTGATACGGAACCGATAGTCGTAACTGAGGTTGGTTCGTTCCAGTATCGCGGGAGAGCTGGTCGAGCGCGTGCGGCAAGTCCTCCGGGTGGACGCGGTCGCTCCAGAAACGGGGATTGCGCAGGAAATCCTCGGGCTCGTAGCCCCACAGCGTGCGCACGCCCTCGGTGACGAAGGTGGCGCGAAAGTCGCCTTCCGCCCGGCAGGTGTACATGGCGATCGGGCTGGCGTTTACCAGCGACTCCATACGGCGGCTGTTCGCTTGCCGGTCTTCCAGGGTTTGCGCCAGGGATAACAGGGACGTTTCCATTGTTATTCCGAACCGGCCGGGGTCAAGCGGGTCCTGCTAACGTTGAGGCGCATTTAGGGAAAGGCCTTACAGCATAGAAATCGGCAGCCTTGAGGCTTTCTTTAGCCCCCAAAGCCGGGCGCGCCTCCCGTGTGGCATCGTGGAAGGAGTGCTAAAACCCTGGCCTTGGCTCCGCACGGCGCTCGATCACGGCACCCGCCAGCAGGTAACCCGGATGGGTCTTCTGTTTACGATGACCTGCGTGCTGGTGGCGTTGGCGGCGTTTGTTTCGGCCAACAACCTGTTGTTTCTGATCCTGGCGCTGCTGCTTGCCACGATGATGGTGGCGGGGTTCATCAGCCGGCTGTCGCTGGCGGGCCTGGAACTGGATTTCCTGCTGCCGGAGCACCTGTGCGCGGGGCGCAAGCTGATGGGCCGTATCGTAATTCGGAATACCAAGCGATGGATGCCGTCGTTTTCGATTCATTTGGCCGCATCGAGCGATTGCGGGTTGGCCCTGCCCCTGTATTTCACCGTGATCCCGGGCGGTGCGCGGATCGAGGCGCCGGTGGAGCTGTTCTTTGCGCGGCGCGGTGTTTACCGGCAGAACAGCTTCCGTTTCTCGACGCGCTTTCCGTTTGGATTCGCCGAGCGGCGCATTCATGTTCGGCTGCTGCGGGACATTTTGGTTTACCCGTCCATCGATCCGCAGCCCGGCTTCGAGGATTTGCTGGTGGCCTTGCAAGACGAGATGACTTCGTTTTTTCGCGGCCAGGGCAACGACTTTTACCGCATTCGTCCCTACGAGGCGCTGGAAGACGCGCACCACGTGGATTGGAAAGCCACCGCCCATACCGGCGATCTGCAGGTTCGCGAGTTTGCCCGCGAGCAGGAGCAAGCCGTGGCGTTTTTCCTTGATTTGGACGCGCCCGCATCCGAAGCCGCATGGTTTGAAACCGCCGTGGAGCGCTGCGCGTTTCTCGTTTGGAACATGGCTCTGCGCGGATCGCGGGTGCGCTTTTGCACGCAGGATATAGATTGGCAGCTTCCTGAAGAGGCCGATGTGTACGCGATCCTGAAGTATCTTGCGATTGTGTCCACGCGGCCCGGCAAACTGCTGGCTCCATCGCAAGATCGCAACGTTTTTCACGTCGTCTTCAGCGCGTCGCCCGAGCGGCTAGCGGAAGCTGGCTGGGAATTCGGCGGAGCGAATACGCGGCTGCTGACGCCGGCAGAGGAGGGGATTGAAATACCAGACGTCGAAGTATAATAGATCCCTATGCATCCTCTCAGTCGATTCAAAACATCCTCTCTTTGCTTTGTACTGGGGTTCGCACCGTGCGTTTTCGCGGCAGAGCCAACGCTCCTGGTGGATCGCGGATTGCCCCAGACGAATCTCAATAAGGCGTCGGGCGAATACCGCAGCAACATCCGTTGGAGTTTGTACGACGAAGGCTTCCTCGGAGATGACTTCACGGTTGGCGCGGCGGGAGAACATTGGGTAATCGATACCGTCCGCGTATGGACCGTTCCCGGCGTGCATACAACCGATCCGGAACACCTCGGCGATTTCTATCAGGATGTCCGGCTCTACTTCGGGGGCCCGGAAGAAGGCTTGTCGCCGATCGCGACGGGGCGGCTTGCGGCCGGAAGCAGCCAGTCCAGCAATCCCGATATTCTGATCTCCAACACGAGCGCGGCGAGCGGGAGCCGTTACGAAGATCTGAAAGCCCACATGCAAGTTTGGCAGATCGATTTCACCCAGCTAAACCAGAGCGTGGACGGCGGCGTCAAGTATCGCTTTGGCGCATGGGGCCTGGGCCGAACTGCCTTGAACAAGGCGGGCCAGCCGAACAAGAAAGGTAAGACGTACGCATGGTTCAATGCGGCGTCGCACGCACCGCTCGCGGGCGCCAAGCAGGACGGAGCCGACGGTGAGATGTTGCAGTTCACCTCCGGAGGCAAGTTCAAGAGCTCCTTCAATAGCAAGGGCGCGGGCTGGGACAAGACGTCCGACATCAACGTGCAGGTGTTTGGTCACCGCGTGGACTAGCGGTCTGCTGCGATCAGAAAATTAGCTTCAATCCAAATTGGATCTGCCGCGAGGTGGTGGCCGTGGTGGTGATCAACCCCGCGGTGGGGCTGATGGCGCCGTTCGAAAAGACAGTGGCGTTGGGCGTGCCCAAGTTCGTGTGGTTCAGCACGTTGAAGACTTCGGCGCGGAATTGCAGATGGGACCGCTCGGTAATGGCCGTGTCTTTGAACAATGAAGCGTCTACTTCCGCCAAGCCGGGTCCGCTGTAGACGCCGCGGCCGAGGTTGCCGTAGGTGCCGGGAGTCGGCAGAATAAACGCGGCTGGATTAAACCACTGGTTCGGATTTCCTTCGACCACTGGCCCTGTGAATGATGGCTTCAGCGAAGGCCGGTCCGGATTGCGCGTGTCGCCATCGCCCGAACGGTTCGATCCGATTTGCGGCGTGAAGGGGAAGCCGTCTTCGAGCGTGACGATGGTGTTGAGCTGCCAGCCGCTCACGAAGCGGTTTTTGCCGAAAGGCAGCTCGTACGAACCCGAGAAATTCGCCTGGTTCGGGATATTGTAAGCCGAGGGTCCCCAGTCTTCATGAAGATCGTTGCGATTCAGGATCATCTGCGCTTGATTGTTGGCCTGCGCGCCGGTGAGTCCCGAGTTCATGTCGAGATCTTTCGACCACGTGTAGTTTGCGCGGAACTGGAGGCCGCGGCTGAAACGGTGGCTCACGTCGATCTGCAGCGCGTTGTAGCTGCTGTTGCCTTCGGTGTACCAGAAGAAGCCCGCGCCGAGACTGGGGTTTGGACGCTTGGCGCCGGGCCCGGGAATGTAGTAAGTGCCCTGCGGAACCAGGCCCATCAACGGTACCGGTGCCGCCCGCTGAACATCCGGCCGGAGTTCGAGCAAACCTGGCCGGGAATGGTGTTGGGATCGATGCTCAAGAAACCGTGATATCCGAACGATCCCACATAGGCGACGCGCAGCGCGGTGTTCTGGCTCAGGCGCTGCTCGATGGTGAAATTCCATTCCTGGACCGTCGGCGTTTTGGCATCGGGCTGCACGCCTTGCGGAGCAAAGATGGTGCCAGGCGCGGGCGGGACGCCGGGAGTGATCGGAACCAGCGAGGGCAGCGAGCCGACCTTGGAAACAGAGCCGTTGTAGGGCGGGATCGAATTGAGCAGGAAGCTGAGATCGTCGATCAGCGAGTAGTACATGCCGTAGCCGGCGCGAACGGCGGTGGCTCCGTTTCCGAAGACGTCCCAGGCCAGGCCCGCGCGCGGTCCGAGCAGATGCGTCGCGTTGTTTTGCGTGAAGGCTGAGCTTACCGACGCGCGGAGTGGTGATCAGAACGCCGTTCGAATCGGTGAGGTAGTTGGCGGCGCGGCCCGATTCTTCGTTCCAGCCGGTGGTGAATTCGTAACGCAGGCCGGCCTGGAACGTGAGATTGCGCGTGAGCTTGATGGCGTCTTCGAAATAGGCCGCGCCGAAGAAGCTTCGCCAGCCGAGTTCGTTCGGGTTGGGCACAACTTGGAACGATGTCACGGTGCCTTGCAGGAAGGTCTGCAAACTCGCAAAGCTGGCCTGGCCGAGCTGTCGCGACGCGGCGTCCTCGTTATCCTGAATACGCTGGAACCACACGCCCGCGCTGATCTGGTGGCGTCCTTTGATGATCTGCACGCCGTCGGTGTAGGTGAACAGATTGCGGCGATTCCAAACGTTCGCGGCGTTGTTGGGGCCAGCGGACGTAATGGCGCCGCCGCTGCTGGTGGTGACGCCGCCGCCGATGACGATGCCGCCAGGTCCCAGGCCGGTGACAAACGCCAGGCTGGCTGGGAACGTGGTCAGATCGACGGAATCATAGCCGAACGCGGCGCGCGAAAATCCGGCGCGGAAGGTGTTCAGGAATTCGGGCGAGATGACGTGCGTCTCTTCCAGGCTCGCCACCTGGTTGCGCAACGTTTCGGCCGATGCAAACAGCGGGTCGGCTTGAGGGAGCAGGCTGTTGCCGTCGTCGATAGTGTAGGCTGCCGAGAGCATGTCGTGTTCGCCGAGCGATGTAATCGGTGCGCACTGTGCCGAAATCCTCGCGAATGGTTTGCTTGGGGTTGTTGTAGGAAAGGGCAACTCCGCTGCCCAAATCGGGACCGTTCGGAGCGGGCCAGAGCTGCATGTACTGCAGCATCGCGGGGTTCAGCCTTGAAGCCGGCAGGGGCATTCGGTAACACGCCCAGCCGGGCTTCGGCGTCCGGAACTTCGCTCACGTTGCTTTGGGCAAGCGATTGGCGGAACCCTTCGTAGTTGCCGAACAGAAACCATTTGTCTTTCTTGATGGGGCCGCCGAGCGCGGCTCCGAATTGGTTGCGGCGGAACGGAGGAACGGAGGCTTGGTCGAAGAAGTTGCGCGCGTCGAGATCGCTGTTGCGCAGGAACTCGAAGAGCGATCCGTGCAATTGATTGGTTCCCGATTGCGTGACCGCGCTCACTTGCGCGCCCGCGCGTTTACCGTATTCGGCGCCGTAGGTGTCGGTGAGCACGTTGAATTCGCGAATGGCGTCGATGCCGAGCAGTTCGCCGCTGACGCCGCCCGGAGAGATGGCGAGCTGGCTGGAGCCGGTGTATTCGATGCCGTTCAGCAGGAACAGATTCTCGTAGCTGCGGCGGCCTTCGACCGAGAACGTGTTGCCGTCGCTGGTGCTGGTTCCGGCGCTCTTCATCGCGCTGTAGTTGACGGCGCCGGGGTTGAGGGTGATGAGGTTGTCGAAGCTGCGGCCGTTGAGGGGCAGGTCTTTGATTTGTTTTTCGCCGACGACGCCGGAGACGGAGGAGGTAGTGGTGTTCACGAGCGGGGTTGCGATCGGTCACGTTTACTTCGATCCGCTCGCCGCCAACCTGAAGGGTCGAAATTCACGACGGCGTCCTGCCCGACCACCAAAGTAACTCTGGAAGGGGGCGAACTTGATAAAGCCCACCGCCCCCGCCGTTACTTCCTGTGGGCCGAGTGGCAATCCAAACACGGTGTAGTCGCCGGAGTCGTTCGTGGTTACGGTCCGCGTCGCGTCAGTCTCCAGGCTCTTCACGGTGACCGTCGCGCCGGAGACGATCGCGCCGGAGGGATCTGTGACTCGTCCCGAAATAGAGGCCGAGACCTGAGCGAAAGACGGCGCGGCGAGCGCGAGCACACCAATTACGAGACTCAGGAACTTGTTCAGACCAACCTCCCAGCGCTGCATGTCAGCGAAACGGTACTTCGATTATATGCAAGCGTGCAGGACGGTGAGGTCGGCGAGCACTATCACGATAGGTTCGCCGCTGCCAAGCTCTCTTCGAATGCATCCACAAACTTGTCGGCGTTTTCGGGAGTCTCCACGTCGGCCAATTCGATGGTGAGAGCCTGCTCCAGTGAAATTGGCATATTGTTCAGGACATCTCGCCTGGAGATTACGGGTATGATCGGCTTCTTAAGCGCCCAAGCCGCACCAATCTCCTGCAGTACCCAACTGGAAGCTACAGACTTAGGAGTCAGCAGCGCAACGACGACATCTGCCGAGGACAACTCATTCCGGGATCAGAACTTACTGGGAGATGCGGAAGGTAGTCCAGGGATGCGAATCCAGATCGCGCAGCGCCGTCTTCTCCCAATCGAATTGCGGGTACTTCGCGATGTGCTCGGCGGCTTTGAAGTCGATTCCATCGGCGTGCCCCATGGCCGCGTCAAAGGACATATGCGCCAGCATGGTGGCATCGGCGGCCTTGTTCTGCACCGTGCCGGCCGGGCCGAACGCGGGCTGCCAGGGAGCGGAACCGCGCGTCGAAAGATCGATATGGCCGCACAGCGTACGCTCGCTGGGCGCGTCCTTGTGCTCGAAGGTATCGTAGTGATCGGCCAGAAACTTCTCGGCCGCCGCGACGTCGATCTTGCCCTTGTTCTCCGCCATGAGCTGATCCCAGCGGACGTGCCGCGCGTTGGCGCTGATGCTCATGTCGGTCACCGGATAGTCGCTTGCTTCGTCGCGAATGAGCTCGGGATTCTCGGGAAAGTTCGAGCCCACGAAATAGCCGTCGTGCGTGCGCTTCAGCGTCACGTGTTTCAAGCCCAGCTCGAGGCTCGCGATTTCGTTGTGCTGCGTGTCGGCGATCAGCCAGGTGTTGGCATAGCCGCCGTTGTTGCCGTCTTCCATGATGCGGGCGTAATCGTCGATAGAAGCGGCGTATTGCATGGCCTTGCGCGCGCGCTCAAATTCGGGGATGCCCTTCGGATCGAAGCCCGCGAAGTGGCCGATGGTGGTCTCGGTGACGCGAGTCCGGCGCTGTTGACGCCGTAATCGTCGCCGCTGTGAATCAGGCCGGGCATGCCGTCCATCAGGATGCGATAGCCTTCCGCCGGCGCGATGTCGAAGATGATGTTCCAGCGCGAGCCTTCTTTGTATTCGGTCCAGTTGTTGTGCGCGATCACGGCCTTGCCGTCGCGCGTATAGCTTCCAATGGCGACGAAAGCGCTGCAATGCTCCGGCACCGGCCGGGCGACCGATGCGAGCTTGATGCTGCTTGTCGTACCAGCCGGTGTAATAGGGCGACAGCTCGAGCCAGGCGTTCATCGCGACCACGTCCCACAGATCCAGCGCGACGCCGCGCGCTTTCAGGCCTTCGGCGATTCCCTTCAGCTCTTCGCGATATTGCGGCTCCACGCGAGGCCATAGGACCTTTTCAGCGGCCGTGCGAAAAAATCCATAGGGCTTGTGACTGTCGTGCGTCAGCCCGAGCACGATCACCTTTTGCGCGTCCTCGATTTCCGGGGCGAGCAGATAGCCGTGCTGGAATCCGATTTCCGACGGCGTGCCTTCCAGGTGCACGAAGATCCAGCCGTTCAACTCCGGCCGTCGAAAGGCTTTGGTCAGTCGCGAATCGGATTGCGAGACGCGGGCCGGCGCGGCAAACAGACTGACCGCGAAAAGGAGCAGGAGCGCAGTTCGGCGGGGCATGTTATGAGGATAGCAGGGTCCCAGGGAGATGCCGGGCAGATTGGGACTTGGGTTCGTTTTTGCAATTTGGTTTGGCCGTCGGGACTCTGAGTCTTAACGCTGATGACTTGGTGGCGTTAGGATCAAGAAAGATGCACCAAGCGGGGGAACGCACCTGCGTCGGCGATGTTCTGTGGCGCGATGTGCGGCGTAACGACGATCGCAGTCACTGCGCCGAGCAGAGAGGGGGACCGCCCCATCTGGCGAATTCCAACGAGCTTGCGCTTCGGGATACTAGTCTAAGGGAACTAACCAAATCGGACCCCCGTTAGTCTAAACAGGCAATGCGATCCATCGGGAAAGATATCCAGTTCGCCCTGCGGGCGTTTCGGAAGTCGCCGGTCTTCACGGCTGTCGCCTTGTTGTCACTGGCGCTCGGCATCGGCGCGAACACCGCCATCTTCACGCCTGCTCGATCAAGTGCTGCTGCGGCTGATGCCGGTGAAGAATCCGCAGGAACTGGTGCTGCTGAGCATGAAAGGGATGCACTACGGCAGCAACTGGGGCGCCAATGCGATCTCCTATCCTATGTATCGGGATTTCAAGGCCAACAACTCAGTATTCTCCGATATGTTCTGCCGCTTCTCTTACTCGTTCAGCCTGGGGTTCAACGGAACAACGGAGCGGACCGATGGCGAGCTGGTCTCGGGGACCTATTTCCCGGTGCTGGGAGTGGGCGCGGCGGTGGGACGCACGTTCACGGCGGAGGAGGATGGCGTAGAGAATGGCCATCCGGAGGTGATGCTGAGCTACGCCTACTGGAAATCGCGATTTGCCGGTGATCGGTCAATCGTGGGCCGTCAGGTAGCCGTGAATGGCCACAATTACAGCGTCATCGGTGTAGTGCAGAAAGGCTTCGACGGAGTGCAACTGGGCAGCGCGAGCAAGATCTTCGTGCCCGTGATGCAGCTTCCCGAATTGATGCCGCTGCTCAAAGAGCAGCTGGATTTCAAGAATCGGCGTCACCGGTGGGTGAACGCTTTCGGCCGCTTGAAACCCGGCGTATCGCGGCAACAGGCGCAAGCGTCATTGCAGCCCTATTTCCACTCCATGCTGGAGATGGAAGAAAAGGAGGCGGCATTCAACAATGCGTCGGCCGACGTGCGCACCCGGTTCCTGCAGAACGTGATTGAAGCGCTGCCGGGCGCGCAGGGGCAGATGCGTCTCCGGGAAATATTGTCCACTCCGTTGTGGGTGTTGATGGCTTTGACCGGAGGCGTGCTGCTGATCGCCTGCGCCAACGTGGCCGGCCTGCTGATCGCGCGCGCGGCATCGCGGCAGAAAGAGATCGCGATCCGGATCGCCATCGGCGCGGGACGCTTCCGCATCATCCGCCAGTTGCTGGTGGAGAGCTTGCTGCTTTCCGTGGCGGGCGGCGCTCTGGGGTTGGTTCTGGCGGTTTGGACGGACGGCGCGCTGCTGGCCTTCCTGCCTCCCGAAACCGTGGAGCTCAGGCTG
Source organism: Bryobacterales bacterium (assembly GCA_963772905.1). Lineage (GTDB taxonomy): Bacteria > Acidobacteriota > Terriglobia > Bryobacterales > Bryobacteraceae > Palsa-89. The sequence goes on from CAVYZD010000008.1 coordinate 107,578, forward strand.
TCTACGCTGCCCGATTTGCGGATTTTGCTGTTCGCTACCGCCGTGTCGCTGCTCACGGGTTTGATCTTCGGCCTGGCGCCGGCGCTGCAATCCACGAATCCCAACGTAGCGCCCACATTAAAGGACACGGCCGGCGGCGTAGTGGGAGCGGGGACGCACGTGCGTGTTCGCAAGGCTCTGGTCGCCGTGCAGGTGATGTTGTCACTGCTGCTTCTGGTGGGCGCGGGGTTGTTCATTCGCAGCTTGCGCAACCTGCGCGATATGGGTCCAGGGTTCGCGGCTGGCAATCTGGTCGCATTCGAACTGGATCCATCTCTCAACGGCTACACCTCGGACCGCACCAAGTTGTTTTACCAGCAGCTCACCGCGCAACTCGGCGCGATTCCGGGAGTTCGCACCGTCGGGCTCGCAAGGATGAGAATCCTGGAGGAGAACGAATGGGATAGCTCGGTAACGGTTGAGGGCTATCATCAGACGTCGGGCGATCCGCCTGAACCCTACATGAATTCCATCAGCTCCGGCTACTTCGCGGCGCTGGGTGTTCCGACCTTGGCGGGGCGGGATTTCACCGAACAGGACACCGGAACCGTGCAACATGGACCAAAGCCTGATGACCTGGCGCCGCGCATGGTGATCGTCAACGAGAAATTCGCCAAGCGTTACTTCAGGTCGGCAGGAAACGCCATTGGACGGCACGTAGGGTTTGGGAGCGATCCGGGCACCAAGACGGACATGGAGATCATCGGCGTGATTAAGGACATCAAGTACACCAGCCTGCGCGACGAGGTGCCGGTTCAAATGTTCGTGCCGTATCTTGCGGACCAGATCGCGACCGGCATGACCGTGTATGCGCGCACGTCGATGAACCCGGATCAGTTTTTCTCGGTGGTGCGCTCGAAGGTGCGCGGGCTGGACGCGAATCTGCCGGTCTATGGCATGCGCACGATGGACGAACAGATCTCCAATTCCCTGCTGGTGGAGCGCCTGATCGCGAGCTTGTCGGCCGTGTTCGGCTTTCTGGCTACCTTGCTGGCCGTGATCGGGCTGTACGGCGTGATGGCCTATACCGTGGCTCGCCGGACGCGCGAGATTGGAATCCGCATGGCATTGGGGGCGTTTCAAGGCGACGTGATTTGGATGGTGATGCGGGAAGTGCTGATGCTGGTTTTGATCGGGATCGTCGCCGGGTTCGCCGCGGCGATCGTCCTCGCGAAGCTGATTCAAACGCAGCTCTACGGGATTACGGGCCAGGATCCAATGACGATCGCTCTCGCCGGATTGCTGCTGGCGGCTGTGGCCTGCGCGGCGGGGTACATTCCAGCTCTGCGCGCCAGCAGGATCGATGCCATGCGGGCGTTGCGCTACGAGTAGGCGCTAGCGTTCCGACCGCAGCGAGTAGGGACGATCCCAAAGCGCGTGGCTGCCGATGCTGTCGCCGTAAATCACAACTTCGACGCGGCGGTTCTGTTCGGCCGACGCCGGAGTCACGATGGGACGCGAGTTCCCGTATCCCACTGCGCTGATCAGGTCCGGAGCTGCGCCGCTTGCGATGAGCGCCGTTCGAACTGAGTGCGCCCGTTCATCGGAGAGAGCTGTGGAATTGGCGTAGCCTTCGACGCGCACGATGACGCCGGGATGCGACGACAAAATCGCTGCCAGGTTGGCCAGAGGCCGGGAGGCATCACTGCGCAATCGATCGTTGCCAGGCTCGAACATGGAGTCCGAGATGGTGACGACCAGTCCACGGGGCGTATCGCGAGTGGCTAGCGTGCCGTTCAATTGGGCGAACAATTGAGCGCGATGCTGTTGCTGGAGGGCGGTGCGATCGCCGCCACGATCGATAGGCGGGTTTGGCGGCGGGGCTAGAGGAAAGCGTTGCGCTGTGGCTTCGGCTGCCTGGCGCTCTGCGATGGCTCGAGCTCGCTCGGCGTCTGCTCGCGCTTGTTCGGCTGCTACGCGCTCGGCGTCTTCCCGTTGAGCATCGGCGCGGGCTTGGGCGGCGTCTTCCTCGGCCTGGCGGCGCAACTCGCCTTGTTCGCGGGATTGCTCCAGCTCGCGGGCGCGGCGATCCTCATCCCGCCGCCTCACCGCTATTGTCCGGGCGTCTTCGGCCATTTGCGTGGCTTCCCTGGCCAACGACACAACGGTATGCGTATCCAGCTTTCGCGCGTTCATGTCCTCGGCCTGGGAAAGCAGTGCCGCTGCTTTGCTGAAGGATTCCGGAGCGAATCGATCGGCGCCGAGCGAGCGTGCGATTTGGACGGCGTTCTCGGCCTGATACAACTCAAGCACGGCCTCGTATCGATCGTAGGGCAGGCTCTCGGCAGTAGCATCATAGGAACGCAGCTGGGTGGGCTGGATGGTCATCGTATATTGGCCGCGCGGAAGCAATTCGTATTTCGCCATCACTTCCTCGCGCGCGCCAATGGTGTCGGGGCGCACGACATTCTCAGCCACTACGACATCGCTGGGCGTGGCCACCGAGTAATACGGTTCGGCGGTCACCATCAATCCGAAAGCCTGCATGTCGGTCGTAACTTTGAGGTGCGCTTTGTTCGATGAATCCACTAGGACCTCACCGAGATTTCTGGGGCGTCCCTCGGGGGTGATGGCCCACAACACATAGGTCAAATACTCGCGGCCAAAACGCGTGGGCGGGGGCAGATGCTCGAGTTTAGCGTCAATGGCAACGCTGCCCCGACGGCTCTCCACGATAGCTGTGCCCTGGGCGTCCGGTATTAGAACTGTGCCGCGGAAATCGATTGGTGTGGGGCCGCCGCGGTGCTCGTAGTTCACGGCCTCCAGACTGCGCGACACGACAGTGACGCGGTAGATAGGCTGCGGGTCGGGCGGAATGGGTGGCTGCGCGCATAATGCGCCCGCGATCAGGAACGCTCCCACGCTTGCGGCGAGGGCGAGTAGGTTTTGCATTGCATCGACCTCCATGAAAGCTCGAAGGGAGCAAGTCGGTTGCCGCGCGCAAGCCTGAAAGGCTAGTACGTTTAGGACGCGTGACAAAGCGTTACGGCGATATGCGCGGGTAAAAAGCGCCTACGAAACTGTAGGAATGTTCCGGCAGTGCCAGGCGGCCACCAACGTTTCAGCGAGTTGGGAATTTCGCACCGGCTTAGTCACCCAGCCTGAGAATCCGGCATCCAGATAGCTGCTGGACCCGCCGCGCAGCCCCAACGGTGCCAGCACCAGCAGCCTGGTTTGCTGCAGGACATCGCGTTCCTCGAAGGCACGTTTGAGATCGACGCCGCAAGCTTCCCAAAGCGCATGATCGATGAGAACGATGTCGAAGAACGAACCCGCGGGCCGCAGCGCCGCGAGGACATCCTGTGGAGTGGCCGCGGACTCGTACTCGATTCTCCAGTGAGCCAACAGCTCGCTCAGGACACGTCGGTTCAGCGGCTGTGGATCGGCCAGCAAGATCCGGGCGCCAGGCAACGCTGGACCCGGCCCCAGCACCGTCTCGGGGCCCCGAACGGGCATCCACAGCGTGAACCAGAATGTCGATCCTTCACCAGGCGTGCTGCGCATGCCCACCTGTCCGCCCATGAGCTGGACCAGTTCCTTGCTGATGGCCAGGCCCAGTCCTGTGCCGCCGAAGCGCCGCGTGATGGAGCCGTCGGCCTGGGTGAATTTTCCGAAGATGCTCTTTTGCGCATCGTGCGGAACGCCGATGCCGGTGTCTTCCACGGTGACGCGCACCATGGCGCGGTCGGCCGTTCGCTCCAGGCAGTCGACCGCGATCAGCACATGTCCGCGAGAAGTGAACTTCACGCCGTTGCCAGCCAGGTTCAGCAAAACCTGCCGGACGCGGCCACTGTCTCCGATGACCGAGCGTGGCGTGCCGGGGGCCCATCGGATGGCGAACTCGATCCCTTTTTCGATGGCCCGTGGCGCGATCAGGTCGGCAACTCCGGATATGATTCTCTCCAGGTCGAACGCTTCGGACTCGATCTTCAACTTCCCCGCTTCGATCTTTGAAAAATCCAAGATGTCGTTTAGAAGGGTGAGCAGCGCTTCGGCGGAGCTTTGCGCGGTCTGCGCGAGATCGCGCTGTTCTTCGGTGAGAGGTGTATCGAGCAGCAATTGTGTCATGCCCAGCACGCCGTTCATGGGCGTGCGAATCTCATGACTCATATTGGCCAGGAATTCGGACTTGGCGCGGTTGGCTGCATCGGCTGCGTGTAGCGCCTCCGCCAGTTCCTTGGTTCGCTCGCCGGCCAGCGCCGCGGCCCGCCGTCCCGTAGATTGCAGGCTCATCACCAAGCCCGCCAGCAAAAGCGACAGCATTGCGGTGCTCCCCGCCGCCCAGGCCGAAGGAGTCTTACTGAGGAAAGGAAACTGGGGCGTGCGATTCCAACCCAGGATCCAGGTAGCTCCGGACAAGTCCAATTTCGTGGTGCGCTCGAAGCGGACGCGGCGCGCCGGGGAGGCTAGCTGCGAACTGAACATCAGATTTTCGGGCGCGGACGAGTCGTCGTAAACGCTCAGGCCGACCACATCCTGCACGCCGGCCAGCGCGGATTTGAAAAGAGCATCGGCGGTAAATGCAATCGCGGCCCACCCGATAAAGGCCGCGCGTCGTTCGGCCATGGTAGTGAGGCGCGCGCCATCCACGTACACCGGAACGAACAGCATCAAGCCGTTGACGCGGCCGCCGGCGAATTCGACTCTTTTTGTCAAGGTAGCGACCCCGGTGTCGCGCGCCTGCTCTGCAGCTGCCTTGCGGCGCGGTTCGGTGGCCAGATCTCGTCCGAGGATCAGCCTTGCGATGCCGGGGGGCTCGGCATAGGTTGTCACAAAATGCTCGATGGGGCGGCCTGCGAATGCCGTCGTCGCCGGACTGACCTGGAATGCCGCAAAATTTTCGCGGCGGCGTGCGGCAACAAAGCTATCCAGTTTGGCGTCCGGAACCGGAAGAATCACCTCGACGGCGATCGTGCCGGGATAATGCTCCAGCAGACCCAGGCGGTTGGTGGAAATTCGCCAGCCGTCCGCGGAGGTTTGTTCGGAGGCTGCAAGAAATCCGGCTGTACCGCGGAGAGCGGTTTCGTAAATCGCCAAGCGGGTGTGGATCTGGTTCTCAACGGAAATCACCGATGCGTCGAAGCGCGCTGAATCGTAACTGACACGATTACGTTCGAGCGAGGAGAAAAGCCATCCGCTCAGAATCCAGCCTCCCAGCAGGACGCCGGCCGGCAGCGCTAAACTACCCGAGGCCCGGAACGCTCCAAGCGCCACGCCCGTGAGCGATACGGCGGCGAGAAACAAATCCAGGTTTTGCAGGTTCTCGAAAAGGGTGCCTCCGGTGAACGCGCCCACTCCCAGATGAGTAGCCCAAATCGCTGCGCCCGAAATCACAAGAGCCGTGAGGCGTCCGCCCAAAGGCCCCAGCCAGGCGGTTCCGATGAAGATGAAGAGGAAGACGGAAAACAGCAGGTGCGAAGCTTCGGGCAAGAAGAAGACGAAGTAAGAGGCGGCCGCGACGCAGGCGGCAAAGGCGATGGTCTGGAACACCGGTGGCCGGCGAATCTTCCATTCGCGATCGGCAAATGCGCGGGCGATCGCCAGCAGGAACGGCATAACGGTTAAGATGCCCAACGAGTCGGAGACCCAGTAGCGGCTGGCTACGTCGGTCCAATGTTCGCCCGGAGGAAAGGCTCCCGCAGCCAGGAAAGATAGCGTTCCAAACGTGGTGGATACAAGCGGCGCGAGCATTCCAGCGGAGACAACCGCAACCAGGTCCTCAAAATGTCCGACGAACGCTTTGATCCGGGAGACGGGTTTGAATACTGCGACGCCCGCTAGCGCCCGGCCAATAGCTGCGATAGCCGCTCCGACCGAAGGCGCCCATGGAATACCCTGCTGCAAAATTCCCAGGAAGTTCGCCGCCAGCAACACCGGCCAGTAACGCGTCCCAAACAGCAGCAGGGCGACGATATCGAATCCGGCTTCCGGCCATACGGGTGTCACTTGCGCGCCGCCGGCGATCAAAAGCCATCCAATCTTAGTGCAGCCTAAGTGCGCCAGGACGAGCAGAGTGGCGACGACGGGATAAGGAGCGTTGCGGACCGGGGAGCCGGCGAAAGCGCCATCGGCATCGAACCAGGACACGAGGCTCCGGTAGCGCGCGCTGTCGCGGAGCCGTTCCCATGCACTTCCAGCGGGCGAGGTGAGCATGCTTGAGTAGTTCAGCGATACTGCTGAATCACGAACTCATGTCTGGCAGAGCAGAGTGATTTTCTAATGTTTTATTGCAGCCAGGCAGAACTGAAGAGCTTTTCCCGCTTACCTAGTGTCGGCGCAGGGGGATACTAGGGGAGATGCCCTAGTCGTCGGGGCGGTGCTTGAGCGTGACAGCTTCCGGGATTTCGTGCCCATCAGCGGAGCGCCGCTTGGGAATCCACGATTCTTGAGCATTCACCGGACGCTTGCCGCTGGGAGTCTTTTTGCGCGCATAGCTGCCATCGGGGAGCATGCGTTGCGCCTTCACGGTGTCGGCGAGATAGACGGCGAGCTTGTCGTCGCGAACACGCTGGATCAACCTGGGGTCGGCCAGGGGAAACAGAATCTCCACGCGATGATCTAGATTGCGCTGCATGAGGTCGGCGCTTCCCAGGTAGACTTCCTCGTCGCCGCCGTTCAGAAAGTAATAGATGCGGCTATGTTCCAGGAATCGCCCGACGATGCTGATCACCTCGATGTTCTCGCTGATGCCGGGAATCCCTGGCCGGAGCGAACACATGCCGCGCACGAGCAACTGCACGCGCAGTCCGGCTTGTGAAGCGCGATACAACTGCTGGATGATTTCTGGATCGACCAACGCGTTGGTCTTAAAGATGAGGCGCGCCTTGCGGCCTTGCACCTGGTGCTCGATTTCGCGCTCGATCATCGCTTCCAGACGCGATCGCAGATTTACGGGGGACACGAGTAAGCGCTTGTAATCGGCCTTGGCCGAATAGCCGGTCAGGTAGTTGAAGAGGTGCGTCAGATCGTCGGCGATGTCTTCGTTGGCGGTGAACATGCCGATATCAGTGTAGAGATGCGCCGTGACCGCGTTGTAGTTGCCGGTCGAAAGGTGCACGTAGCGCGCGATGCGATCGCCTTCGCGCCGCACCACCATCGTGGCCTTGCAATGAATTTTCAGCCCGATCAGGCCATACACCACGTGCACGCCCTGGGCTTCCAGTGCGCGGGCCCATTCGATGTTGCTCTCCTCGTCGAAGCGGGCCTTCAATTCCACGAGCGCGGCCACCTGTTTTTCTTCTTCAATGGCCTCCAGCAGCGCCTGCACGATGGGTGAGTTCCGTCCGACGCGGTAGAGACAGATCTTGATGGCCAGCACGTTGGGATCGTGGGCGGATCTCTTCAGGAAATCGATCACCGGCTGGAAGGATTCAAAGGGATGATGCAACAAGACGTCCTGATGGCTGATCACCGCGAGCGCGTCTTCCTCGGGCCCGGCCTGCGCCAGCGCGGCGGGCATTTGTGGCACGAACGGAGCGTCCTTGAGATCGGGACGATCCAGGTTGTAGAGAAACATCAAGCGGCTGAGCGAAAGCGGTCCGCGGATGCGATAAATCTCGCTGGCCGCCACCTCCAGGTTGTTCATGAGGATTTCGAGGATGTGCGGCGGCATGTCATCGCTGACCATCAGCCGCACGACGCTTCCGAACCGGCGCTGGCGCACTCCCTCTTCGATGCTCTCGAGCAAGTCTTCGGCTTCGAGTTCCTTGATGTCCATGTCGGCGTCGCGAGTGACGTGGAACGGGTGGACTTCGACCACGGTCATGCCTGGAAACAGTGCGGCCAGGTGAGCGGCGATCACCTGCTCCAGCCATACGAATTCGAGATTCGCCAGCGACCGGCGGCGCTTCTGCTTGGGCTGTGCCGCGCGATTGACGGGCACCAGCGGGGGCAGGGAATCGGGAACCTTGATGCGGGCGAAGCGCTCGTTGCCCTGGCTGTCGCGAATCAGGGCGGCCAGATTCAAACTCAGATTGGATATGTGCGGGAACGGACGCCCTGGATCAAAAGCCAGCGGCGTGAGGACGGGAAATGCAGATTCGGTGAAGTAGGTGCCGGCGACCCGCGTTTGAACCTCGTTGAGCGCGATATAGTCCAGGATCTTGATGCCGGCTTCCGCGAGTTCCGGATAAAGGGCGGCCAGACATTTGTAGACGTCGGCTATGAGGCGCTTCACATCGCGGCGGATGGCGATCAACTGCGCGCGGGGAGGCATGCCATCGGGGCCCGCGTCGACAATGCCGGCCTCCATCTGACTCACCAGACCCGCCACGCGCACCATGAAAAACTCGTTGAGGTTGGAGCCGACGATGGAGAGAAACTTCACGCGTTCGAGCAGCGGATTTCCTCGATCCTCGGCTTCTTCGAGCACGCGCCGCTGAAACGCCAGCAGACTCAACTCGCGGTTGATGTAGAGGCTGGGATCGTTCAGCGGGATCGCGGAGACGGCTCCTGCATCCGCACGGATTTGCTTTTGGCGCTTGGGCGCGCGCGCGGCGGGCACAACGACTATTTCGAGATTACGCCGCAGGCGATGCGCATGCCGGCATTGCCGGCGGGATCGCTCTTCAGGTCGTCGGCTTTTTCGTGAATCACAAGCGCGGTGCCGCCATTGGCAAACACGGAATGAGCGTCATCATCCAGATTCACGCGCGGATCCATGATGGTCGTTTTGGCGGTTCCATTGGCTTTTACGGTGAAATTGGGCATGTCGCCGGCGTGCGGGCCTTGCGGATTCTCAAGACCATGCTTCTTCATGTCGGGATTAAAGTGGCCGCCGGCCGAGGTGAAAGGCGCTTCACACTTGCCGACTGCATGGATGTGAATGGCATGCTCACCCGGTGGCAGGTTCTTCACATCGAGCTTGATTTTCACGCCTGCCTTGGTTTGGCTGAGCACAGCGGTGCCGACACTGGCGCCCTTAGCATCCTTGAGTTCCACGGTCACGGGCTTGGTGGTAGCGGCATACATAGAAGCAGCCAGAACGCCGGCTGCGGCAAAAACCACGATCCTTGAGATCATATTCTCGGTTCTCCTTCTTGAGGAATCTTCTCGCGATTTGGATGCGCGCGTCAAAGACGGGCGCCTCGCTTCCGGCTGAACTTAACGGTCTGAAATCCTGCGGCGTACCATCAGCCATTCCAGTATGGCATCCTAACGGTATCGCACGGAACCTACTTGTCTCGTGCACGTCTAAATCGACTTATGACAATGCGGCATTTTTTCCTGCCCCTCGCGGTGGGTGTGGTTTCAACTTGCGCCTGGGCTCAGCAGTATACCGTGAGCACGTTCGCGGGCAACAACACGGCGGGCTTCTCGGGTGACAGTGGCGCTCCGACCAGCGCGCAGCTAAGTTCGCCAGATGGGATTACGTTTGATTCGTCGGGCAATTTATACATCGCCGATTCGGCGAACCAGCGCGTGCGCAAGATTTCGGGCGGGACGATCAGTACAGTAGCCGGCAACGGTACGGGGGGATATTCAGGAGATAAGGCCTCGGGCGTTACCGGCACAGCCACCGACGCCGAGATGCTCGGGCCGTCGGGCGTGACGCTGGATTCTTCGGGAAACTTGTACATTGCCGATACCGGCAATCACGTGATCCGCATTGTCACCACCGCTGGAATCATCAGCACGATCGCGGGTGACAACACGGGCGGATATGCTGGGGACACCGGAGCGGCCACGAGCGCGGAGCTGGAATTTCCAGGGAGCACGGCGGTGGATTCTTCCGGGAATATTTATATCGCCGACTCCGGCAACCACGCGATCCGCGAGATTATCGCCGGGACCATCAACACGATTCTGGGGTTCGGCAACGGCTCGCCGCTGTACGATCCCGAGTCGATCCTGCTCGATGGACAGGGCAATATGTATATCTGCGATGGCGACGGGTTGCGCGTCCTGAAATACAATTTGACGACGCAAGCGGTAACCGTGATCGCGGGCAACGGCAACGATGGATTCTCGGGCGACTTCGGCCCTGCGCCGGACGCCGCACTGGCCGATCCGCGCGCCATTGCGCTTGACTCGAAGGGCAATCTCTATATCGCGGACACCAACAACGAGCGCATTCGTAAGGTATATCCCGATGGAAGCATCGCGACAATTGCCGGATTCGGGCTTCCGGGTTTTTACGGCGATGGCGGTCCAGCCTCCAACGCTCTTTTTTCGGCGCCTCATGGAATTGCGGTGGACGGATCGGGGAATGTGTACGTCGCCGACACTGAAAACAACGTGATTCGTTTGCTCACCCCGGTGACTCCTTCCATCACTACGGGCGGGGTGGTGAACGCGGCCAGCTTCACGCCCCAGGTTTCGCCCGGCTCACTGGCTACCATCTTTGGGAAGAACTTTATTGGAACGCTGCTGAGCGCGGGGGCCTCGCTGCCGCTTCCGGCCAGTTTGGGCGGCGTTGCGGTGACGGTGAATGGTAAGACCGCGCCGGTGCTGTACGTGAACACGAGCCAGATCAATTTCCAGATTCCGTGGGAGACGTCGCCAGGGACCGCGTCAGTGATTGTGAGCAGCGGCGGTATCAAGAGCGCGGCAGTGAACGTAACGGTGGTGGCAGCGGCGCCTGGATTGTTTGTGCAAGGGTCGCACGCCATCGTGCAGAATTTCCCGGGTTTCAGCTTGAACGGCTCGGGCAATCCGGCGAAGGTTGGAAGCACGATCGTCGCGTATTTCACGGGCGGAGGTGCAGTCAGCCCGAAGGTTGCCGACGGCGCCGCGGCGGGGGACAACCCGCTTTCGAAGGTGGTGTCGAACGTCACCGCTACGATCGGCGGCCAGAACGCTACGGTTTCGTCCGCCAGCCTCGCGCCGGGGTTTGTGGGATTGTGGCAGGCGAACATTACAGTGCCCACGCTGGCAACAGCTGGGGATTATCCGCTGATTCTTAGCGCAGAGGGTCAGTCGAGCGTTGCGGCCAATGTCAGCGTCACGCCCTGACGCGGCAAGGTTTCTGGAAACAACTTGGCAGGTCCGTTAGTCACATAGAGAGTGGCGACTAACAACGTTACAACCATCCCCGACTCCGATCCGCTGTGGTACAAGGACGCCATCATTTATGAGGTTCACGCGCGCGCCTTCTATGACAGCGATGAAGACGGCATGGGCGATTTCCGCGGCCTCACGAAGAAGCTGGACTATCTGCAGGACCTCGGAATTACGGCCATCTGGCTGTTGCCGTTCTTTCCGTCGCCCTGGCGCGACGACGGGTACGATATCTCCGATTACAACGATGTTCATCCGGCGTACGGGACGCTGCGCGATTTTCAAAATTTCCTGAAGCAGGCGCATCGCCGGGGAATCCGGGTGGTCACCGAAGTAGTGCTCAATCACACGTCGGATCAGCATCCCTGGTTTCAGCGTTCGCGGCGCGCGGCACCGGGCACGCGCTGGCGCGACTTCTATGTGTGGAGCGATACGGCGGACAAATACCTGGATGCCCGCATCATCTTCAAAGATTTCGAGACGTCGAATTGGACTTGGGATCCAGTGGCAAAAGCTTACTACTGGCACCGCTTCTATTCACACCAGCCCGATCTGAATTTCGACAGCCCGCACGTGCGGGAGGCAATTTTGGATGTGATCGACTTCTGGTTCGACCTCGGCGTGGACGGATTCCGGCTGGATGCCGTGCCGTATCTCTACGAACGCGAGGGCACTAATTGCGAGAATCTGCCGGAGACGCATGCGTTCCTGCGCGAGCTGCGCGCGCACGTGGATTCGAAGTACAAAGACCGTATTCTGTTGGCCGAGGCCAATCAGTGGCCGGAGGACGCGGTGGCGTATTTCGCGGATGGCGCCGAATGCCACATGGCGTTTCACTTCCCGCTGATGCCGCGTCTGTTCATGGCCATTCGCATGGAGGACCGCTTTCCGCTGATCGAGATTCTGCAGGAAACGCCGCCCATTCCGTCCAATTGCCAATGGGCGCTGTTCCTGCGGAATCATGACGAGCTGACGCTCGAGATGGTGACAGACGAAGAGCGCGATTACATGTACCGCGTTTACGCGCACGACCGGCGGATGCGCATCAATCTCGGCATCCGGCGGCGGCTTGCTCCTCTGCTCGAAAACGACCGGCGAAAGATCGAACTGATCAACGCGCTGCTGTTCTCGCTGCCGGGCACGCCGGTGATTTACTACGGCGACGAGATCGGCATGGGCGACAACATTTATTTAGGCGATCGCAACGGTGTTCGGACGCCTATGCAGTGGAGCGCGGATCGTAACGCCGGTTTTTCGCGCGCGAATCCGCAGAAACTGTACATGCCCATCACCATTGATCCGGCTTACCATTACGAGGCGATCAATGTCGAAGGGCAGCAGAATAATCCACACTCGCTGCTGTGGTGGACCAAGCGCCTGATCGAGCAGCGCAAGCAGTTCAAGGCCATGGGGCGCGGCACGCTCGAATTTCTGCGGCCGTCGAATCGCAAGGTGCTCGCATTCTTTCGCCGCTATCAGGATGAGATCATTCTGGTGATCGCGAATCTGTCGCGGTTTCCGCAGCACGTGGAACTCGATCTGAGCGACGTGAAGGGGATGACGCCGCTCGAAATTTTCGGACGCGCCGAGTTTCCGCCGGTGGGCGACGAGTTCTACACGGTGACGCTCGGGTCGCTCGGTTTTTATTGGTTCGTTTTCCAAGCCAAGCAGGCGCATCAGGAAAGCATTCAAACGCCGGCGACACCGTCCGGACTGCCGCTGATCGTGGTGGAATCGTTCACGCAGGTGTTTCAGGGGCGAAGCCTTGCGATCCTGTTGCGCCGTCTGCCCGCGTATTTGAGGACTCGCCGTTGGTTTCAGGGCAAGGATCGGCCCATCCGTTCCATCGAAGTTTTGGACAACATACCGATCCCGGACACTTCTGCTCAAATTTTGCTGGGGCAAGTGGAGTACAACGATGGCGATCCGGAAATTTACGTGCTGCCCGGCTCGGTAGCTGTGGGTGACGCTGCCGAGCAAGTGAAGGAGAAGCTGTCCGACGTTTCGGTGGCACAACTGCACGCTGAGGACGGCACTCGTGGAGTGTTGTACAGCGCTATGTGGGATCCGGCGTTTTGCGACACGCTATTCAGTGCGATCGCGCGGCGGCGGCGCTTTCGCGGACGTGGGCGGCGAACTGGTTGGCTCTCACACTCGAGCTTTTCGCGCGGCGTGGGGGCAGAGCCATCCGGATCTCGGGTCCGCGGTTTTGAAGGCCGAGCAGTCCAACACGTCGATCGCGTACGGCAACCGGTTCATCCTGAAAATTTACCGGCGCGTTGAGCCGGGGATTCATCCCGAGATCGAAATCGATTCTTTCTTGACCGAACGTAACTTTCCCTACAGCGCGCCGCTGACGGGAAGCATCGAGTACCGCGCGAATAACGGCGACGTGACTACGGTGGCCGCGCTGCATGCGTTTATACAAGATCAGCAGGGTGACGCCTGGCATTACACGCTGGATGCACTGAGCCAGTTTTTCGAAGCCGCCCTGGCGCGCAAAGAGAGCGATTTCACGGGGCCGGAGGGCAGCCATCATCCCTTCGATCTGCGAACGAGAGAGGTGCCCGCGCACGTTCATGAGTCCATCGGAAGCTATCTGGATTCGGCGCGCCTGCTCGGAAAACGCGTCGCGGATTTGCACCTGGCGCTTAGCTCGGACCCGTCGGATCCCCAGTTCGCTCCCGAACCATTCACTGATCACTACCGCCACGCCATATACCACGCACTGATGAGCCAGACCGCCGAGACGTTTCAGCTCTTGCGCCAGCAGCTGGGCGCGCTGCCCGCCGCCACCGAGAGCGATGCGCGGAAACTGCTGGAGCGCCGCGATGAAATACGAACGCGCTCGCGCCTCATTTCCGACCGGCGCATAGCTGCACTGCGCATCCGGCTGCACGATGATCTGGAGTTGAGCCGTGTGCTGCACACCGGCAAGGATTTTGTGTTTATTGGATTCGATGGCCGGATGGACCGCACATTAGGCGGCCGCAGGATCAAGCGCTCGCCACTGCGCGACGTCGCGAGCATGCTCTTGTCCTTCCAGTACGCGGCCCAGGCCGTTTTTTTCGATCAACTGCCCGGCGTCACGCGCCGTCCCGAGACCAGCGCAGCGCTTGAATTCTGGTCGCGCTACTGGTCCGATTGGGTGTCGGCGATTTTTCTGAAGGGGTATCTCGACGCGCTCGGACCAAGCCCCTTGGTTCCCTCCAACGACGCCGACGTTCGATTGCTGCTGGAGAATTGCCTAATCGAGTGCGCGCTCGAAGAAGCCGCCGCGGAACTCGGCATTCGCCCGGAGTGGGTCAGGGTGCCGTTGGGAGTGGTGCAGAGGATTCTCGAAGCGGCCTGAAATCTTATCCCCTCCCTGGAGTCCATGTAGGGAGAGGTGGCAACCTCCATGAAGCGGCGCGAGACTCAATCGGTTTACACTCCGTCAGCCACTTATCGCTTGCAGTTCAACAAATCGTTCACGTTTGATCAAGCCGCCGGCTTGGTGGAATACCTGGACGAATTGGGGATCAGCGATATTTACGCGTCACCGTTTCTTATGGCGCGGCCGGGAAGCATGCACGGCTACGACGTAACCAATCACGCGAAATTCAATCCTGAGATCGGCGATGAGGAATCGTTCGTGCGCCTGGCGGAAGCGCTGCATCAACGGAAGATGGGCCTGATCGCCGACGTCGTGCCCAATCATATGTGCATCACTCACTCCTCCAATGAGTGGTGGTGGGATGTGCTGGAAAACGGGCCCAGCAGCCCTTTCGCGCGCTTTTTCGATATCGACTGGCGTCCTCCTAAAGAGGAACTGGTGAACAAGGTGCTGCTGCCGGTGCTCGGGCGACCAATTCGGCCGCGTACTGGAGAACCAGGACATCCAAATCGTGTTTGGCGACGGCCAAGTTCAAGTCTCGGTGTACGGCACGCTGCTGCCGCTGGCGCCCGGCACCTGGACCATGATCCTGGAGCCCGCCGTGGCGAAGCTGCGCGAGAAACTGGGCGCGTCGCATGAGCACGTGGCCGAGATGGAAAGTATCATCACGGCGCTGGGCCATCTGGCGGGGCCCACGGAAACCGATGATGCGAAGATTCGCGAGCGTCAGCGGGAAAAGGAAATCGTCAAGCGGCGGCTCATCGGATTGCTGGAATCGAGTCCGGAAGCTGGCGTTGCGATCCAGGCGTCGCTCGCCGATATCAATGGGCGGAAGGGAGAGCCGCGCAGTTTCGATCGCCTGGAGCGCCTGCTCCAAGGCGAAGCCTATCGCCTCAGCTTCTGGCGCGTGGCGATGGACGAAATCAACTACCGGCGCTTTTTCGACATCAACGATCTGGCGGCGATTCGCGTGGAAGATCCCGAGGTGTTCTCGGCGGTCCATGCGCTGATATTCGATCTGGTGCGCCGTGGCTATATTCGCGGCCTGCGCGTGGATCATCCGGATGGCCTGTTTGAACCGGAGAAATATTTCCGCTTCCTGCAGGATGCTTGCAATCCGGACTGCGCCAATCGCTTATTTTACGTGGTGGCCGAGAAAATCCTTACGGGCACTGAGCCTTTGCGTACGGATTGGGCCGTGGAAGGGACTACGGGCTACGGGTTTCTCAACTTGGTGAACGGGCTTTTCGTCGACCATAGCAAGGAAAAGGCGTTCCAACAACTGTATCGCCGGTTCACGGGATGGTCGGAGGCGTTCGGCGATCTGGTGGTTGAGAGCAAGCGGCTGATCCTGCAGGTCGCCATGTCGAGCGAGTTAAATGTTCTGGCGCGGAGGCTCGATCATATTTCCGAGCAGCATCGTTGGTCCCGCGATTTCACATTGGAAAGCTTGCGCGACGCGCTACGCGAAGTGCTGGCGGCATTTCCGGTGTATCGCACCTACGTATCGAGCAATCAAACCGAGGTGGATTCGCAGGACCGGCGTCAGGTGACGATTGCGATCCGGGAGGCCAAGTGGCGGAACCCGGCGATCAGCGAATCGGTATTCGATTTTATCCAAAGCGTGCTGTCGCTGGAGCGGCCCTCGGGGCTCGACGACGCGCAGCAGGCCGAGCGCCAGATGTTCACCATGCGATTCCAGCAGCTCTCGTCGCCGGTGATGGCAAAAGGCGTGGAGGATACCGCGTTTTACCGCTACTATCCGCTGGCGTCGCTGAACGAAGTGGGAGGCGATCCCTCGCGCTTTGGAGTCCCCGTGAATGCGTTTCATCGCCGCAATCTGATCCGGCGTGAATTGTGGCCCCACAGCATGAGCGCGAGTTCCACGCACGACACCAAGCGCGGGGAAGACGTTCGAGCGCGCATCAACGTGCTTTCTGAGATTCCGGGGGAGTGGTATCGGGCGATTCGCAGTTGGCGCGCGTTGAACCGTGCGGCGAAGACCGTGGTGGGCGATCGTCCCGCGCCGGGCGCGAACGAAGAATATTTGTTGTACCAAACGCTGGTCGGCACTTGGCCGCTGGCCTCCATGAACGCCGAGGCGCACCAGGAATACGTTCGCCGGATCGACGGATACATGCAAAAGGCTTTGCACGAGGCTAAAGTCCACACCAGTTGGATCAATCCCAACTCTGCATACGAAGAGGCGGTGACGAAATTCGTGGAGCGCATACTGGAGCCGTCAGCTGAGAACAAATTCCTGGCCGAGTTTCGCCAGTTTCAAGCGCCGATCGCGCGAGCCGGCTTATGGAATTCGATCGCCCAAGTGCTAGTGAAGATCGCCTCGCCGGGAGTTCCGGACTTCTACCAGGGCAACGAAATCTGGGCGTTCGATCTGGTGGATCCCGACAATCGGCGGCCAGTCAGCTACGAAGCGCGGCACAAGATGCTTACCAGCATACGTGCCCAAGCTGAGCGCGATCGTTTGGGTCTCATGGACCGGTTGCGAGAAAATGTGTGCGACGGCGCGATCAAAATGTTCATCACCAGCGAGGCCTTGCGATTCCGGCGCGAGCATGCAGAATTGTTCTCGCAGGGTTCATATGCAGGCCTCGTGGCGGAGGGTGGCCGCGCCCGTCACGTTGTGGCCTTCGCCCGCGTGATAGAAAATCAAACCATGGTGGCTTTGACTGGGCGATTCTTTCTGAAGCTCGGCAACTCGCACGGGAAACCAATCGGCGACGTGTGGGGAAACACTACGGTTGCGCTGCCGCGCAAGACGAACCACGAAAGTTTTCGAGATATTCTCACCGGCCAAACCGTTACGGCGCAGCGATCCGACGATGGCAGTTTATTGCTCCCGCTCAACAAGGTATTCTCCCAATGTCCGGTGGCGCTCCTGTTTGCGGAGAACGCCTAATTGACGGCTTGGCGGATGTCGTATGGCGCCAGCGTGCTGGCGGACGGTGGTGTGCAATTTCGCGCATGGGCTCCCGCTGCGAATGCGCTCGCGCTCGAGTTGTCAGGACGCCGCGTCGCCATGCAGCGCGCCGGCGAAGATTTCGAGGTTCTGATTCCGGATGCCGCGCCCGGCGATCGATATTCATTTGTCTTCGATGATGGGCGCGACAAGGCCCGACCCAGTGTCGCGATCGCAGCCCGACAGCGTGCACGGCCCATCGCAAATCGTCGATCCTGGCGCGTTCGCATGGTCGGATCAAGATTGGAATGGCATCGCGCTCGAGGAGTACATTTTCTATGAGCTGCACACCGGAACTTTCACGCCCGAAGGGACCTTCGCAGGCGTTGCTTCAAAGCTGGATTATCTGCGAGAGCTCGGCATCACGGCGATTGAATTGATGCCCGTCGCCCAGTTTCCCGGTACTAGGAACTGGGGCTACGATGGCGTGGATCTCTACGCGCCGCACTCGGCCTACGGCGGTCCGGAGGGCCTGAAGACGTTGGTGAACGCATGCCATGGCGCGGGACTCGTAGTGGTGCTGGACGTCGTCTACAATCACCTGGGGCCGGAAGGAAATTACCTTTCGGAATTCGGCCCTTACTTCACGGATCACTACCGGACGCCTTGGGGCAGCGCCATCAACTACGATGGGCCGGGCAGCGACGGCGTGCGCCGGTTCGTCATCGAGAACGCGCTCTATTGGTTGACCGAGTACCACATCGATGCGCTTCGGCTCGACGCCATCCACAGCATTTTCGACTTCAGCGCCTTTCACATGCTGGCCGAACTGCGCGATCGCTTCCACCAGCAGGCCGCGCACTCTGGGACGCCAGGCGTGGATCATCGCGGAAAGCGATCTCAACGATGTGCGCGTGTTGAATTCTCGCGCGATCGGTGGCTTGGGCATCGATGCCCAGTGGCACGACGAGTTTCATCACGCGTTGTACGGATATCTCACGGGCGCGAATCAATCGTATATGGCAGGCTTCGACCGGCTCGGCCAGATCCAAAAAGCGATCACCGAAGGCTTTGTTCACGACGGTTGCTATTCGGCTATTTCGCAGGCGGCGTTTCGGCAGTTCGTCGCGGGACCAGCCCGGATAGCGGTTTCGTGGCGTTCAACCAGAATCACGATCAGATCGCCAATACCAGCCAGCGGCTCGCGATTGTCGCGATTGGTTTCGCCCGACCAATACAAGCTCGCGGCGGCGTTGCTGTTGTGTTCCCCGTTTCTGCCGCTGCTGTTCATGGGCGAGGAGTTCGCGGACACGGCTCCCTTTCAGTTCTTCACCAGCTTCGGCGATCCGGCGTTGGCGAGGGCGGTGAGCGAAGGCCGCTGGAAGGAATTTGAGGAGTTGACGGCGGCGGACGATTTCGCCGATCCGCAATCCGCCGGCGACGTTCGAAGGATCAAGGATCACATGGAGCCTGCTCGACCATCCTGAGCACGGCCCCGAGCACAGCTCAATCCTGCGCTTCTATCGCGATTTGATCGCGCTCCGCAAGCGCTGGCCGTGCCTCAGCAACGGCCGGAAGGATCTCACTCGCGTCGAATGTCGACGAGCAGGCGCGACGGCTGCGCATGGATCGCTCCGATCCGTCGGGTTGCCACGCGGTCTGCTCTGCAATTTCTCGGCGGAATTGCGCGGCCTTCGATTTCGACGAATCGCGCTGGCAATTGGCCTTCTCTACTTCAACCCAGTCCACGTCAGCGAACCAAGAGCACGCGTGCTCGGTTCCGGGCTATAGTGCGCGGCTCTACGTCCGCAGCGGCTAAACTTTGGACGTCAGCGTCCGCGAACGCGGCCGATCGCTCGATGCGAAATCCGCTTTCGCTTCCGTGGTTGCGGACACGTCTTCGGCGCCCGTCTGATCGAGAATTGCGCGGGCGGACTTCACCCAGTCCGAATCGTCGCAATGCACCGACAGCAGGATGCCGCCTTTGCGGATCCGGCCTTCATAGCGCTTGGCCTCGTACTCGGGCGTTCCCATACCGGCCAGCGCTCCCGCGATTCCGCCGAGCACGCCACCGACGCCGATGCCGCTCAGCATTGCCATGATCGGCCCGGCCACAACGAACATGCCGAGCCCGGGAATCGCCAGCGCGCCGATGCCGGCAAGCCATCCCAGAATGCCGCCCACCACCGCGCCCGATCCAGCGCCTGCGGCCGTACCTTCCGGAGCCTTCGTGCTGCGCTCCATCGCCAGGTCTTTGGTGCCCGAATTGTCGGGGAAGAGGATCGAAATATCCGTGCTGCGGAAGCCGGCGAGTTTCAATCCATGGACTGCGTTTTCCACGTCCAGTTGGCTAACATAAATGCCGAATACGGCTTTATTCTTTGCTGACATGACCGACTCCTTGCGCCCCACCGAGCAAGCCAATCGCCACGATGGCTCATGCTCATTAAAGAACCTTAGCCCTCGGCGAAGCCGTGGAAGAAAGTACATCATCGGTGCGTGCAGGCGGGAATTTTTTCCGCTTTTAGTAACCTGTGAAACTGCCGCTCCGCGCGCATCTATACACATAGAACGGCATGCAGAAAGACACTCGAAACAAGCGGTTCCGGCTCACAGATCTATTAAAGCCCCATTTCAAATTGCTCGTCGATCGGCTTTCTCGCCGTCGCCGGTGAGGCCGTGGCGAACCTCCTCGAGCCATGGCCGCTCAAGATCGTTCTCGACAACGTCCTCAAGTCCCATCCTATGCAGGGCTGGCTGAATGCCTGGATTGTTTCATGGCTCGGGCGGGATCAATTGAGGATCTTGGAATTTGCCGCGCTCGCGGTGCTTGCGATCGCCATCCTCGGCGCGGGCTGCTCCTATGTCGAAAAATACGTGACCACCAGCGTCGGCCAATGGGTGACGCACGATCTGCGGCGAACGCTGTACTCGCACATCCAGCGTCTGTCGCTCGCCTATCACGATCACAAGCAGACTGGCGATCTGATCAGCCGCATCACCGGCGATATCGATGCCATCCAGAGCTTCATCGCCTCGAGCCTGCTGGACGCCCTGATCAATAGCCTCACGCTGGTCGGGCATGTTGGGCGTGATGCTGTACCTGAATTGGCGGTTCACACTGATCGCGCTTTCGGTTGCGCCGTTGCTGTTTCTGGTGGTGTTTTCTTACACCCGCCGCATCAAGAAAGCCTCGCGCGATGTCCGTAAGAAGGAAGGCGAAATCGTCTCGGTGATGCAGGAAGTGCTCTCCTCCATCCGCGTGGTGAAGGCCTTCGCGCGCGAGGATTACGAACAGAAACGTTTGGAAGAAGAGAGCCTGGAAGGCGTGGAGATCGCGCTGCGGGCCCGGTCGCTCAAGGCCAAGCTTGCCCCGCTGGTGGAAGTGATCGTGGCGGTGGGCACGTGCCTGGTGCTGTGGTTCGGCGCGCGCATGGTGCTGACGGGAGCGCTCTCCGCCGGATCGCTGGTGGTGTTCATTCTGTATCTCGGCAAGATGTACAAGCCCATGCAGCAGCTCTCCAAGATGACCGACGCTTATTCGAAAGCCATGGTCGGCTACGAGCGCATTCGCGAAATTTTCGACACCGAGAACGAGGTCCGGGATTTGCCGGGCGCTCGCCGCGCGCCCAAGTTCAGGGGCGGCATCGAATTCGACAATGTCAGTTTCGGGTACGACCAGGCCACTGCGGTCTTAAAGGACGTAAGTCTGCGGATCGAGCCTGGACAAGTGGCCGCGCTGGTTGGTCCCACGGGCGCCGGCAAAACGTACCATCATCAGCCTGATCCCGCGCTTTTATGATCCGACTTCCGGCGTGGTGAACATCGATGGCCAGGATGTGCGCCGTTTCCAGCAAAAGTCGCTGCGCCAGCAAATCAGCTTCGTACTGCAGGAGACGCTGCTATTTCACGGACCGATCTGGAACAACATCGCCTACGGAAGACCCGAAGCGACACGCGCGGAGATCCTGCGCGCGGCCGAACTGGCGAACGCGCACGAATTTATCGAAAAGCTTCCCGAGGGCTACAACACCATTCTCGGCGAACGCGGCGTCACGCTCTCGGGCGGGCAGCGCCAGCGGATCGCCATCGCGCGCGCGGTTATCCGCAATACTCCGATCCTGATCCTCGATGAGCCGAGCTCCGGGCTGGACGCCGCCTCCGAGAAGCTGGTGTTTGAAGCGCTGGATCGATTGATGGAGGGCAAGACTTCGATCGTGATTGCGCACCGGCTCTCCACCATCCGGCGCGCCAACGTTATTTTCGTGGTGCGGGACGGGATGATTGTGGAGCGCGGCAACCACGAAGAGCTGATGCGCGCTGGGGGCCTCTACGCGGAGCTGCACGAAATCCAATTCGAACAGAGCCACGACCTACAACCGAGCCACGACCGTGAGGGAGTGGTTTCTTAAGCCCAATTTACCGGCTCCCTCACGGTCGCGGCTCAGCTACAGTGCCTTCAACTCCGCGATTCTTTGCTCCAGCTGCGCCGCAAATCCATCCAGCTCCGGCCCCGAATATCCAGCCGCGCGGAACGCGTCGCGGATCTGATCGTTCGAAAGCTGGCCGAGCATGTCGCCGATCCAGCTGCGCGTCTTGCCGGGGGATGTGCCGTCCGATCCTCCGCAATCCCATGCGGCTGAAAAACTCATGCGGGTTTACCAGCACGATCAGCGCCGGGCGGCGCGGCACATTGAAATCCACAAACTCCGGCCCGGCCTTCTTGATGAACTTGGAATGCTCGTAGGCCCGCAGGTTCCCCTTGGATTCCGCATGCGTGCGCTGCAACCCCTCGCTGCCGAAACTAGCTCCCAGATCGCTCACTTCGTAGATGCGCTCCTCGGCGCCGTCTTTGCGCTTCTCTTCCCGGATCGCGTTGTTCTTATCCTTGAGATCCCAGTTGTTGATCACCGCCATCATCACGCGCAATCCGTCTAGCTCGCGCGTGCCGTTGAACGGATTGTCGCGCCAGCGCCAGGTGTCTTCCTTCTTCTCGCCTTGCTCTCGCTTGAGACGAACGTTGTGCATCACGCCGCCCGAGCCGATCAGCTTTTGGCCGCGATGCACGTGCCCCGGCAGCCCGTTCACGCGAACCTCCGGAAGGAAGTAATCCTCGTCCGCGTGATAGCCCACCGCCCAAACCAGCCGGGTAGCCACGGTTTCCGGGCGCGCCTCCGCGCCCAGTTTGATCTTCCACTTCACGCCGTCCTGGTCGCGAACGTCGAACTTGGGATTGCTGCCATTCATATCCTCTTTCACGAAGGTGAACGGCCCATGCGGCTCGTGCTCCTTGCCGCCGGGTCCATACAACAGGTTTTCGGAGCGAATGTCGCTCGGTTCGCGCCACAGCTCACTCAAAACAGGCCGTGTAATTTCTCCTGCCGCGGTGGGCGCGATGTAACGATTTTGCGCGATTGCGGACTGGGGGATGAATACCGCCGCCGCCAACCAAAAGCACGTAAGTCCCTTGCTGTCACTCCACATGGCGCCTCCTCCGTAGATGGCCTTCATCTTGTTTAAGCAAGAGCGATGCCAGCTGTTACTTCAGTTTCTGGCGTCCGGGAGGTGACGTGAAACTGTTGGTTCAGCCGGGCGACGGGGTGGGGCCTTTAGTGGAAGCCATCAATCGAGCCAAGAGCCGCGTAGAGATCGTCATCTTTCGATTCGACCGCGCCGAAATCGAGCAGGCGCTTGCCAACGCGGCCGCCCGGGGCGTCTTCGTACATGCCTTGATCGCCTACACCAATCGCGGCGGCGAACGGAATCTGCGAAAGCTCGAAATGCGGTTGCTGGAGGCCGGCATCACCGTGGCGCGCACCGCCGACGACCTGGCTCGTTACCACGACAAGTTTCTGATCGTCGATCGCCGCGAGCTGTTCTTGCTGTCGTTCAATTTTACTCACCTGGACATCGATCACAGCCGCTGTTTCGGATTGGTGACCCGCAATCCGAAACTGTTGGCCGAAGCAGTAAAGCTTTTCGAGGCCGACACCAAGCGCCAGCCGTACGAGCCGGGTCTCCCGACATTCATCGTCAGCCCTTTGAATGCCCGCAAGCAGCTGGCGGCGTTTCTTAAGGGCGCCAAGAAGGAGCTGCTGATCTACGACCCGGAAATCAGCGACCCCGCGATGTTGCGGCTGCTCGAAGAGCGGGCGCAGGCGGGCGTGGACATCAAGGTGATCGGCCGCGTCAGCCGGCACAGCTCGAAACTCGCGGTGCGCAAGCTTAGCATCATGCGATTGCACACCCGCACCATCATCCGGGATGGCGGCCAGGCTTTCATCGGGAGCCAGAGTCTGCGCGAGCTTGAACTCTGCGCCCGGCGCGAGGTTGGGATCATTTTCCGCGACAAGAGGATTGTCGCGAGGCTCGCAAAAACGTTTCAGGACGATTGGGAAGCCATTGAGCGCGCGGGTCAGCAGCCCGTGCAGGAGGCGGCTCCGCAGGACGATTCTGCGAGTGTGGCGAAGATGGCGAAGGTGGCAAAGAAGGTGGCCAAGGCCGTTACCAAAGAGCTGCCGCCGGTGGCCCCGGTGTTGCGGGTTGTGGTCCGTGAGATGGTTGGGGAAACGGTGGACATGCAAATCGATACGGCGGTAGTGGAAGAAAATGTGAAAGAAGCAGTGAAGGAAGCGGTTCGCGACGCGGTTGAAACGGTGGTGGAACAAAACGGGACACAAAATGCCAGCAACTGAAACGGTGTGTCACCCTCGAATCTAGAGGAGACAACCAATGGCCATCAATCCGGCGGCGGGGCATCCCGCGGAAGCATCCAACTTAGTCAACGTTCCTCGCTTGATCACGGCGTATTTCGAGGATCGTCCCGATCCGAAGGTTCCCGAGCAGCGGGTTTCGTTTGGAACGTCGGGTCATCGCGGGTCGTCGTTGAACCGAGCCTTCAACGAATGGCACATTCTGGCGATCACGCAAGCCATCTGCGCATATCGCAAAGAGCAGGGGATCGACGGGCCGCTGTTTATGGGCATCGACACGCATGCCTTATCGGAGCCGGCTTTCGCCAGCGCGCTGGAGGTACTGGCTGCGAACGAGGTTGTCATCCGGATCGCGCCTCAGGGCGAGTACACGCCGACGCCGGCGATCTCGCACGCGATTCTCAAATTCAATCGTGGAAGAAAGTCGGGGTTGGCCGACGGCATCGTCATCACGCCGTCGCACAATCCGCCCGAGGATGGCGGATTCAAGTACAACCCGCCGCATGGCGGCCCGGCGGGCAGCGAGATTACAGGAGTCATCCAAAAGCGCGCGAACGAACTGCTCGAAAACAACCTGGCCGGCGTGAAGAGAATTCCGCTCAGCGACGCGCTTCGTACGTCCGGACACGCAGACGCACGATTTCATCGCCGAGTATGTCGCGGATCTGGGCAGCGTGATCGACTTCGACGTGATCCGCGGCGCGAACCTGAAGCTCGGCGTGGACCCGCTCGGTGGCGCAGGCGTCCACTACTGGGGGCCGATCCGCGATCTCTACGGATTGAACCTGACCGTGGTGAACGACACCGTGGATCCCACTTTCCGCTTCATGACGCTCGATTGGGACGGCCGCATCCGCATGGATCCATCGTCGCCTTACGCCATGCGCCGCCTGATCGATCTCAAGGACAAGTTCGATGTCGCGTTCGCCTGCGACACCGATCATGATCGCCACGGCGTCGTCACGCGCAGCTCGGGATTGCTGCCGCCGAACCATTACCTTGCGGTGTGCGTGCATTACCTGTTCGCGAATCGCTTGGGCTGGCGCAGTGATGCGGCGGTGGGAAAAACGGTGGTATCGAGCAGCATGATCGATCGCGTGGCCGCCAAGGCCGGACGCAAAGTGATCGAGGTGCCCGTGGGATTCAAATGGTTTGTCGACGGTCTGCTTTCGGGATCGTTCGGTTTTGCCGGCGAGGAAAGTGCGGGAGCCTCATTCTTGACGCGCGATGGTTCTCCGTGGAGCACGGATAAAGACGGCATCATCGCGGCGCTGCTGGCCGCCGAGATCACGGCTCGCGTGGGGCGCGACCCGGGCGAAATCTATGCGGAGTTGGAGCGGGAATTCGGCGTGTCGACGTACGAGCGGATCGATGCGCCCGCCAATGCCGAGCAACGCGCCGCGCTCGCTAAACTATCGCCCCACGATATTACTGCGACCGATCTGGCCGGCGAGAAAATCCAAAACATCCTGACTGTCGCGCCAGGTAATGGAGCTCCTATCGGCGGAATAAAAGTGGTCGCCGAAAACGGCTGGTTTGCGGCCCGTCCTTCAGGCACCGAAGATGTTTACAAGATCTACGCCGAGAGCTTCCGCGGCCAGAATCATTTGAAGAAGATCCAGGAAGAAGCGCAGGCCATGGTCTCGGCGGTGCTGGGCGCGACGGTTGCTTGACTACTTGGCGGCTGCCGCCAGCGGACTGAAACTGTCCGCACCGTAGTTCAGCAAATCGCCGATGCGTTCCAGGCTAATGTCGGCCGGTGGATATTTCTTGAACACCTCCGGGTCGTGCGCATAGTGGCCCTGCCGCACGAACACAGTTGTGACGCGCGATTTCCAAAGTTTCTTGATGGCGTCCAGGATGCGTAGTTTGTCGTCCACCAGTACGTAGTGATCGGCCGGATAGCGCTGCTCCACGTCCTGGAGCTCGTGCTCTTTGTGAACGTATATCAGCACGTGGCCATCGAAGAGCTCGAAGAGCCCGGACCGATAGACTTTATGCGGCTGGAAAACGACGTCGCCATCCGACAGAATTACCGGCCGGCCCCACTGGCCGACGTGCTCGACGGCGTCCACCGAATTCGGGAACAGGCGATTCGCAAAAGGATAGCGCATCATGAAATATGAAACGGTCAGAAGATTGGGATCGTGCGGATAATCAATGCGATAACGCTGCAGCGCCCCAAGATAGTCGGCGTATCCGAGCTCCGATCGGATCTCTTCAAACCGCTGCCAGTAGCGTTGCGAGCGTTCGGGACCGACCTGCGCCCCTAAGTGATGTTTCAAATCCGCGGTGACATGGTCGTTGTCGAGGAGCGTGTTGTCGACGTCAAAAAGGAAAACGATTTTGTTGTCCGGCATGCGTTGGATGTCCGTGATAAGTATCCCGTCCCGCCAATTGTAACCGGTTCGAGGGTCGCGGCTACGCGGTCTGCAATTGCGGACGGTTGCCGCGGTCGGCCACGATGGTCACTTGCATGTCGCGAGCGGCGTGCACTACTTGTTGCACCAGGCTTCGGCCGGATAGAGCCGGCCATTGACTGGCCCGAGGCCGGGCGAGGAAGATGTGGGTCACGCCGTTCAGGTGCGCGAACTCGACCAGTGTCTTGGCCACGTCGTGGCCTTGCAGCACGCGTGTTTCAATGTGTAGATTGCGGGCGAAGTTCAGGTGTCGCTCCACGGTTTCGCGGTCGCGCGGCGACAGATCGCGGAGGTCGGTTTCACGCGACACGGCTACAGCAAAGCAGTCCGCTTGCAGGTAATCCGCCACGCGTTTCCCCCGCCGGATGATCATCGCACAGGAGGGCTCGGGCGTAACCAGGATCAAAATGCGGTCCGTGGGTCCGTCCGATGGCTCGGTTTCATCGCGATAACCGGGCAGTGGTTGGAATCCCGGCGCATCGTAATCCACCTGGCGGATCTCCACTTCGTGCGCCGTCTGCCGCAACGCCATCTCGCGTAAAACAACGAGCGTCGATTCTTGAAAGAAATTCTCGAGCGCCTTCTGCGCCTTCTCCTGCGAATAAACCACGCCGCGCGCCAGCCGGTTCAGAAGCGCGCGAGGCGTCAAATCCACCATCACCACCTGGTCGGCCTGCTGCATCACCCAATCGGGTATCGTTTCTCGCACGCGAATGCCGGTGATCTGCCAGATCTGATCGTTCAGGCTTTCCAGATGCTGGATGTTCATGGTGGTCAGGACATTGATGCCGGCGTCCAGCAGGACCTGTACATCCTGCCAGCGCTTCAGGCGCTCCGAGCCGGGAACGTTGGTGTGCGGAAATTCGTCGACAACGCACATCTCCGGATGCCGGAGCAGGATGGCGTCGGTGTCCATCTCTTCAAAGAAAGACCCGCGGTAATCGATTTTGCGCCGCGGAACAACTTCCAGGCCTTCTGTTTTGGCGATGGTGTCCTTGCGGCCGTGCGGTTCGAAGTAGCCGATCACCACGTCGATACCCTGGCGCTTGGCGGCCTGGGCCTCCTCCAGCATCTGATAGGTCTTGCCCACGCCCGCAGCATAGCCAAGAAAAATTTTGAGTTTGCCGCGAGGCTGTTCGGGCATATTTTAGTGGGGAAACACCCGCACGTCGATATCGTTCGCGCCACGGATCAGCCGGTCGAGCGGCGTGCCGGTGAAGCGTTCCCACCATTGCTCGCGCGTGCTGTGCCCGACGAAGATTTGCGTTATGCCATGCTCGTGCGCAAACTTCAGCAGGGTCTCGATGGGGTCCTGGCCGTCGAGAATTTCGATCCTGGCTTGAGCGGCGCGGGCGATCGAGAGATTGCGCTCCAGCGCTTCCTGATCGGCAGCCGAAATTTCCGCCTGGCGCACGTAGGCCACGATCAGATCGCCGTGGAACCGATCGGCGTTGCGCTTGCCGCTGGCGATCATCGGCGCGGCGTTGGCGCGCGGCGTCATGCAAACCAGAATGCGCTCGAGGGCTCCGAAAGTTTGCGGAATGCCGTTGCGCTGTAGGTACGATTCAAGCTGCTTGTCCACGACGTCGGCCGCCAGCAGCAACGCGATTTCGCGCAGTTCCGAGAGTTTTTGCGCCGGGCTGCGTCCGTCTGCAGGGCCGTTCTG
The DNA here is from genome assembly GCA_963772905.1 of Bryobacterales bacterium. Classification (GTDB taxonomy): domain Bacteria; phylum Acidobacteriota; class Terriglobia; order Bryobacterales; family Bryobacteraceae; genus Palsa-89. The sequence continues at coordinate 135,710 of CAVYZD010000008.1, forward strand.
CGATCGTTCGATGCACATCTCTGGCGGCGCGTCCACCACCACGATCTCGTCAGCCGAGTTCAAGAAGCTGCGCGGAACGGTTTGTTTCACGCTCTTGCCGGTGATTCTGGCCACGCGCTCCTGCAGCTCGTCGATGTATTGGATATTGATGGAGCTGATGACGGAGATGCCGGCGTCCAAAAGCTCTCTGACGTCTTCCCATCGGCTGGCGTGCGCCGATCCCGGTGGATTGTCATAAGCCAGGCCGTCCACCAGGCAAACGGCGGGGTGACGTTTCAAAATGGCCGCTGTATCCATGACGGGGACCCCATCCACTTCTCGCAGCGGAATCACTTCGAGTTTGCTGAGCACGCATTCGGTCTCGTGCGAGGTCTTGGGCTGAATCGCGCCGACTACCACGTCCTGGCCGCGCTCGTGCCGCCTGCGGCCTTCGTCCAGCATCCGAAACGATTTTCCGACGCCCGAGGCATAACCCAGGAACACCTTCAGCCGGCCGCGGCGCTCGTAATCTTCTTCGGCCTGCACCTGTTGCAATAGCTCTTCCGGAGTCCGGCGTCGAAGCGTTTGCGGCATGCGTTACTTCCATTATTACCGGTTGAGCCGTTATCCTGGGAGGACTGCATGGTGAAGGCAATTACACGCCGGTATGAGCGCTGGATTCGTTCGCGAGAGGAAGAGCTGTGTTTTCGGGCCACCAATCGCGTGGTGCGCCACTTTGAATGGGGATTGGAATGGACCCACAAGTGGCCAATCGCCGAGCGTCATCCCAAGAACGGCGAAGGGCCGGAAGAGTACGTCACGAAGCTGAACGAGCTCGCGATGTTGGATAGCGACGAGTTCTTCGGCTATGAAGTGCCGCGCGATTTTGAGCTGCGCGACGGGATTGTGCGATTTCATTCGCCCATCCACACGCCCTATCACGAAAATAACATGGTCCACGCGCAATGGTTTCCGGCTCCGGGCTCCAAGAAAGCGGTGGTGGTGCTGCCGCACTGGAACGGTCCTGCCGATAGCTACCTCGCGCTGTGCCGTGGGTTAGCCCGCCTGGGCATCTCGGCGCTGCGGATCAGCCTGCCGTATCACGATTTCCGCATGCCGGCCGAACTCCAGCGCGCCGACTATGCGGTGTCAGCGAACATCTGCCGGACCATGGATGCAGCGCGGCAAGCCGTGATCGATGTGCGCTGTTGTCTGGACTGGCTCGGATCGCAAGGCTTCGAGCGCTTGGGGATCGTCGGCACCAGCCTCGGCTCGGCTTACGCCTGCCTCGCGAGCGCGCACGACGAGCGTGTGTCAGTCAATGTGTTCAACCATTGCTCTACTTATGTGGCTGATGTGGTGTGGGCGGGGCTTTCCACCAAGCACATCCGGCAAGGTATTGAAGAACACATCGACCTGGACCGGCTGCGGCAAGCCTGGATGGCGGTGTCGCCGGTGAACTACATGGAAAAATTCGCGGCCAAGAAACAAAAGTCGCTATTCATTTACGCCGCCTATGATACGACCTTTCCGCCCGAGCTTTCGCGAGACATCGTTGCGAAGATGCGCGAATATTCGGTGGATCACAAGGTTGTTGTCCTGCCGTGCGGTCATTACACGCTGGGTGAGACTCCGTTCAAGTTCATTGACGGCTATCACATCTGTTCGTATTTGAAGCGAAATTTGTAGCGCGCGTTTACTGGAGCAAAGCCCCCAACGCCGGCAGCGGCACAGCGCTTTCCTTCAGCGCCGCATCGTGAAATTGCTGGAGCTGATACGCCGCGCCCTTGCGCATTTTGTACTGCTCGCGAGTATCCAGCCATCCGCGCCATCCGATAAAATACATCGGTAGCTGGCAAGACGACAACTGGGCGCGCTGGAATTTGCCGGTGGCTTCTTCTTTCTCCTGGAACGTATCGTTCATCATCAAATCCATTGCCTGTTGCTCGGTCATCCCCATGGTTTGGAGGCGAATATCCAGGATGGCATTGGCGATGGACCGCAGCAGCTGCTTCATCATGGAGAGCCTCAGCTCCTTGCTGTTATCCATGAAGCCTTCGTCCGACATCATCTGCTGGGTGTAGAGAGCCCAGCCTTCGACGTAGGCGCCATTGCCGTAAATGCTACGGAGCACGCGGCGCGGTTTCGGCTCCAGGGCGTTCGCGAATTCGAATTGCACATAGTGACCCGGCATGGCTTCGTGAATCGTGATTTCCATCATGCCGTAACGGTTGTATTCGCGCAGTTTGGATTCCACGCTGGCCTTGGGCATGTTGGGCGGAATCGGTGTCACCCAATAAAATGCGCCCAATTGCGGCTCGAGCGCGGGCGCCGCATTGAACCCCGCCACCGAGTAGAGGCCGCGCATGAACTCGGGTGTGGGAATCACTTGCAGATTGCTGCCGGCGCCGAGCGTCACCAGGTGTTTCTCCCTTACGAAACTTGTGGCTTCGGCCAAGTCCTTCTTGGCTTGATCCATGTAGGCGGCGGGCGTGGTGTGGTCTTGGGCGATTTTGTCCAGAGCCTGCTTCACGGTCAGCGGCGCCGCAAGCTTGGCCATTTGGTCGCGCACGTCCTTCAACGCGGCTTCGGCTTCGGCCAGCACCTGCTCGGGCTTCTTGCCTGAAACCAGCGTGTAGGCGAACTTCGGATCGTAGTTTTCTTTGCCGAGCCGCCAATCGCTAGTCTTTTTCGCGAAATCGCCGCTTAGGAATTTCGTAAACGCGCGCAGAGAATCCAGAGCCGGTCCGGCGGCGTGATCGTAGTCCGCCTTCAATGCGTCCGGGGCCTTCGCGCGCAGGGCTTTGTCGATCAAATCCAGATTGCCTTCGTTTTCCTCGCGCGCCACGCGATTCCAAATCTCTGGGGCGTCCACCAGGTTCGCTTGCGCTTGTTGCATCAGAGCTGGAATCTTTTGCAAGCGCTGGATAATCTGCCGGTAGCGCTGATCGATGGGCGCGTATTCCAGCACAAACGGATTGAACAGCGCGTTGCCCACCAGCTCCACATAAACGGTCGGGTTGTGGTGATAGCTTTGGATTTTTTCGTATTCCAGGAGCGAGAGATTGATCGCGTTGTCGATGATCTGATAGTCGGCGCGATCTTCGGCCGAGAGCGAATCCGGCTGGATGGCAGCGAGGCGGGTGTGGAAATCGGAATAAAACTTGTGCTGCTGGTCGATCCCCGCCGGGCTGAAATCGTCAATTTGTTCATCAAGATGAACGCCCTTGTGCTCGTGATACCCGGCGGACGTCGCCGATACGGGCGAAAGCGCCAGCGATCCATAGACGAAGTCGTCCGTCAGAGCCGTGAGATCAGGCTTGGCCGGCGCCGCCGCGGGCGGCTTGCAACCGGTGGAACAGATCAGGGACGCACTCATGAGAACCAATGCCACATCAAGCGATTGCCGCATGTACCTTCTCCAGATCTTCCGCTTCGCCGAATTTCGAGCCTTCGACGCCGCTCGCGATGTTACGGAGCAATTTCGTTAGCACTCCGCCCGCGCCCACCTCAGTAATTCGATTGACGCCCAGGGAAGTCAGCTTTCCGATGACCTCCGTCCACCGGACCGAATTCGGGATTTGATGATACAGGCCGTCGCGAGCTTCAGCGCCGGTGCGAACCACTTCAGCGCGCCACCCGTTGATCAGGGGCACGGTCAGATCGCGGAATTCCGTGGCGTCCAGTTGCGGCTTCAGGCGCTCTTGCGCCGGTTCCATCAACGGGCAGTGAAACGGCGCGCTCACCCGAAGCAAGATGGCTCGCTCGTGCGCCTGCTCCTTTGGCAAGTTCCATGGCTCGGTTTACCGCAGCCGCGTGTCCCGCGATCACCACCTGGTCGGGCGAATTGAAGTTCGCCGCCGTCACCACTTCGCCCTGGCACGCCTCGGCAAGCACGCGGTCCAGATGCTCCAGTGGAAGCTTCGATAGAGCCGCCATGGCGCCCACTCCGATGGGTACCGCTTCCTGCATGTACTGGCCGCGCTTGCGCACCAGGCGAACGGCGTCGGCGAAATCGAGCGATCCGGCGGCGACCAGGGCGCTATATTCGCCCAAGCTGTGGCCAGCCACGTAATCGGGCTGAACGCCATGCTCAACAAGGGCGCGCCAAGCCGCTATCGAAACCGTTAGCAGAGCCGGCTGCATGTTTTCAGTGAGCTGGAGAGTCTCGGCGGGACCTTCGAAGCAAAGTTGGGTAAGCGAAAATCCCAAAGCCTGGTCGGCTTGGGTGAAAATTGCGCGGGCGGCGGCAAATCTTTCCGCCAGGCTCTTGCCCATTCCAACGTATTGCGAGCCCTGTCCAGGGAAAACGAACGCTGTCTTCATATCGTAACGAACATTTTCAGTTTACCCTGTTGCCGCTTGCAGTTTTTTTCGATCCTTTGGCCACCCAGTTGCGTCTTATGCATTGAAGGAAGGGAAGCATGAACAGTCAGACTCGCTCTCAAGCGCCGCGGCCGGTGCCGCAGCTACGAAACGAAGGCGTTTGTTTACTGTCCGATCTGTACCCATACCGTGGAAGGTATCGTGGTGGCCACGGGAAAGACGGCCAAGGTGAAACCCGGTCAAAAGTGCTCGCGATGCTCGGCCGCGCTCGATCCGGGATACATCATGCGCCTGGACCGGGCGGCTTAGCCTGGCGCAAGTCGTTTTCGCCGCGCGGGCATGGTAATGTGGTTGCAGTCCATGAAACGAAAAACATCGCCAGCCGAGCCGGTGATCGACCAAGCGCTTTTGGAACAGGCGAAGCGATCCGGTGATGGCGGATCAAATCAAACGAGTCGACAAGTGCACGGTGTGCGGGGCCGAGTGCGCGCCCAATTCCACCGAAGGGCTGTGCTGGGTTTGCCGGCGGCTGAAGATCAGCGCATGGCGCGATTCGGATCAGCAAAGTCTCCAGGAGTAACGAGCGCCCGCTCATAGACGAAGGCTCCTGCCGCCACGTCTTCCACACAAATACCAAGCGATTTGAAGATTGTGATCTGGCTCGGGTCGAAGTGGCGCTGGACATTTTGAAGCTCCACGACATTTCGCCAGCTATCGGCTAGGATCAGATCGCCGGCTTCGATCTTGGCTTGCTCTAGCGAATCCACCGCCACCAGAGCCGCGCGCCGAACCAGCTCGCCGGGTAGTTCGCGCCGAGTGGCCACGTTCGCGCCCATGGCGTTGATGAGGGTTCCGGGCGCAACCCAGCCATCTTCCAAGACTGGATTTTGCGAGTTGGTGGCAGTGATGACGATGTGCGCGCCGCGGACGGCTTCCTCGGGCGTCCCGACGGCTAGGGCCGAGCAATCTTCGGCAAATTTTCGCCGCTTCTCTTCGCTCCGGCTCCAGACGCGCACTGTCTTGATGGTCCGGACGGCGCGAATCGCCTCCACCTGCGTTCGGGCTTGAAATCCCGAACCAATCACGCCGAGTGTGTCGGCCTCGGGATTCGCCAACAGATCGGTCGCGTATCCGCTTGCAGCCCCCGTTCGGATTTGTCCCAGGTGATTAGCCGCCATCCAGGCCAGTGGCTCCGCAGTTTGGGCGTCGAAGAGCACGAAGTAAAAGTGGACGCCGTAATTTAGGATTTGCGGAGTAGAATTTGGTTCCGAAATAGTTGCCGTACGACCCGGCCATGCTATGCAGCATGGAGCCGGTGCTCAAGATCAGGCGTCGCCGAGGCTGATTGCTGGCCCGGCCCTGCGCCAAGGCTTCGAAAGCCGCGCGCATCAGGTCGATGGCTTCGCTTCATCGGCAATAATCGACGGACGTCCTGTTCGGACAAGTAGAGCATTCTGCAATGCTACTACTTCGTCACAGGGTCGGGACTTTCGGGATCGAGTCCAAGCGCGACGATCGCCGCCTGCGCCCGCTGCTTATCGAACTTTCCATCCCGCGCCAAACGCGCTAAGGCAGCCGCCGCGATCGCTTCCGCGCCGTTCTCGAAATGCTTCCGCAAGTGTTCGCGATTGTCGCTGCGCCCGAAACCATCGGTTCCGAGGGTAACCAGGCGGCCGGGCAACCAAGGAGCGATCTGGTCCACCACGACCTTCATGTAATCGCTCGACGCCACAATCGGGCCGTCGACGCCCTCCAGCGCCTGGAGCAGATACGGCTTGCGCTCCGGCCCCGTCGGATGCAGCCGGTTCCAGCGTTCCACGTCGAGCGCTTCGCGCCGCAGCTCGTTGTAGCTGGTGACGCTCCAGACGTCGGATGCGACCTGATACTTCTCCGCCAGGATCTTCTGCGCGCGCAGAGCTTCGTTCAAAATCGGGCCGCTTCCGAACAACTGCACCTGGGCGTTTCCGCTTTCGGCAACCTTGATACCGGTACATGCCGCGCAAGATTCCTTCCGCGACGCCTTCCGGCATCGGCGGCTGCGCGTAGTTTTCGTTGTACAGCATCAGATAGTAGAAGCGGTCTTCCATCTGCTGGTACATGCGGCGGATACCATCCTGGATGATCACGGCGATCTCGTACGCGTACGCCGGATCGTAACTGTGGCAGGTGGGGACGGTGCTGGCGAGCACCAGGCTGTGTCCGTCCTGGTGTTGCAAACCTTCGCCGGAAAGCGTGGTCCGGCCGCCGGTTCCGCCCATCAGGAAACCTTTGCCGCGCGAGTCGGCGAAAGCCCAAATCAAATCGCCGATGCGCTGGAACCCGAACATCGAATAGTAGGTGAAGAACGGAATCATCGGCACGCCGTAAGTGGCGTACGCGGTGCCGGCGGCGGTGAATGACGCCATCGATCCGGCTTCGTTGATGCCTTCTTCCAGGATCTGGCCGTTCTTGGCCTCCTTGTAGAACAGGAAATTCTCGCTATCCACGGGCTTGTAGAGCTGGCCCCGGCTGGCGTAGATGCCGTATTGCCGGAACAGCGATTCCATCCCGAACGTGCGCGCTTCGTCGGGGATGATCGGGACAATATACTGGCTCAGGTTCTTGTCCTTGAGCAGCAGCGTGAGCACACGCACGAAGGCCATGGTGGTGGACACTTCGCGCTCCCCCGAACCAGCGACGGATTCAGCGAACAGATCGAGCGGCGGGGCTTCAATGGTGATCTTCGGAACCGAGCGCGCCGGCAGACTGCCGCCCAGGGCTTCCCGCCGCTCGCGGATGTAGCGTAACTCTGGGCTGTCCTCCGGCGGCCGATAGAACGAAGCCGTGTGTACCGTCTCTTCGGAGATTGGAATATCGAAGCGGCGGCGGAAGTACAGCATCTCGTCCTCGTTCAGCTTCTTCTGCTGATGGGTGACGTTGCGGCCTTCGCCGGCTTCTCCCATGCCATACCCCTTCACGGTCTTGGCCAGGATCACGGTGGGCGATCCGGTGTTTTCCATCGCCCGCTTATAGGCGTTGTAGACCTTGAGAGGATCGTGACCGCCGCGCCGCAGTGCGCCGACCTCTTCGTCGGACATGTGTTCCACCAGCTTCAGCAGCTCCGGATACTTACCGAAGAATTCTTTGCGGGTATAAGCGCCGCCCTTGGCTTTGAAACTTTGATACTCGCCGTCGACGCACTCGTTCATGCGCTTGATGAGCAGTCCGGTAGTGTCGCGCGCGAACAATTCGTCCCAGTTGCTACCCCACAGCACTTTGATGACATTCCATCCGGCGCCGCGGAAATGGGTTTCAAGCTCGGTGACGATTTGCCCGTTGCCGCGCACCGGACCATCCAGCCTTTGGAGGTTGCAGTTCACCACGAAGATGAGGTTGTCCAACTGCTCGCGAGAGGCCAGCGTAATGGCGCCCAGCGACTCGGGCTCGTCGGTTTCGCCGTCGCCCAGAAACGCCCAGATTTTGCGCGATGTCACGGGTACTATGCCCCGATTCTCCAGATACCGCATGAAGCGCGCCTGGTAGATAGCGTTGAGCGGTCCGATGCCCATCGAGACGGTGGGAAACTGCCAGAAGTCTGGCATCAGCCAGGGATGCGGGTACGAAGATAGGCCGGGATGCTCGCGCAGCTCGTGCCGGAAATTCTCGAGATGCTTCTCGTTCAAACGGCCTTCCAGGTACGCCCGCGCATATTCGCCAGGCGAGGCGTGCCCTTGGAAATAGACAAAATCGCCGGGTTGATCGCCGTGTTTGGCGTGGAAGAAATGATTGTGGCCCACTTCGGCCAGCGTGGCGAGCGACGCGTAAGTGGAAATGTGGCCGCCGATGCCGCTATCGTGCTTGTTGGCGCGCACGACCATAGCCATGGCGTTCCAGCGGATCAGGCTTTTGATCCGCCGCTCGATGGCCCGGTCGCCCGGATAAGGCGCCTCTTCGTCCACTGGAATCGTATTGATGTAGGGAGTTCTGAACTGGCTGGCGGATTGAACACCATAGAGAGCGGCGCGATCCGTCAGGCGGGCGAGCAGGTAAGCCGCGCGGTCCGCCCCTCCTTCTTCAACAACGCCGTCGAGCGCTTCGAGCCACTCTTGGGTTTCCTGTGCGTTTGGGTCCTCGCTGGTTACGAGTTTAGTTGCAAGCATGGGTTTGAACTCGGGGTCACTTTCAACATAGCATTTAGTGGGGATAGCCGAGCTTCCGCAAACGTGGCGTGCCGAACGGACGGGGGCTGACTGCTCCTCAGGGACGCGCGAGAGAACGCGCCAGCACTTGTTATGATAGCTCGGCTGGGAAAGCGATCGTGTTCCGGCGTGGGTCCGCGTCGTCGAGACTCACGTTTCGATGCCTCCCAGCTTCCTTATGCCCGGCCTGGGCGTCTGGCGCGCGACCCTCGCCCTTGAGAGACTTCCGTTAGCGCAACGATGGCTCTGTCGACCAGATCACGCTCGTGGCGCAGCTTCTTCAAACGCACGCCGACAAACATTAGGAACTGGTCCGAGCCGCGCTGTGGCGACTTAACCGCAAGTTCAGCCCTCGTATACATGGATTTCCCCCCGATGTCACATACCAATAACCTCTCAGTGTAAGGTCTGGCAGAGCGGGGCGGGTATCAGGAGGTATTTGATTTTGGCGTCCGATGTAGAACTACGCGCACGTCAGGAATTGCCTTACAGTTTAGCCTAGCAATCGCGATTTCACTCCACCAGCTTGTTGTAAATGGCGTAATAAGTGAGTTCGGCGTTGGTCCGCATCCCCATTTTCTCCATCAGGCGTGCGCGGTAGGTACTGATAGTTTTGTCGCTCAGGGATAACAATTCAGCAATTTCGCTGAGGGTTTTTCCCGATGCGATCAGGCGCATGACTTGGAATTCACGGTCGGAGAGAGTCTCATCCAACGGCCGATCGGCTCCGCGTTTCAGGTCGACGACCAGCTTTTCCGCCAGCGCCGGGCTTAAGTACTTTCCGCCTTCCATGACTTTGTGAATCGCCTTGGAAAGTTCGGCGCGCGGGCTGTCCTTGGTAATAAACCCCGCGGCCCCGGCCTTGAAGGCGCGGCGCGCGTACTGCTCTTCGGAATGCATCGTGAGCACCAGAACGGGAAGGCGAGGACGAGCCTGCTTCAGCTCCTTCAGAATTTCGAGTCCGCCTTTGCCGGCGAAGGACAAATCCAGGACTACCGCGTCCCAGTCGCCGGCCAGCGCCATCTCGAGACCGTCCTCGGGGGTGCCGGCTTCGCCGCAAGAGATTGCTCCGTCTTGTTCTTCGAGTAATTTTCTTACGCCATCACGAACCACTTCATGATCGTCGACGATGAGAACCTTGCGCACTAAATCAACCCTCCCGAAGCTGCACGCGCCATCGGTACGCGAACGTAGAGGGTGGTTCCCATTCCCGCGCGGCCAACAATTTCCACATGCCCACCGATCAAACGAGCGCGTTCCTGCATGCCGAGGAGTCCCAAGGAATTTCGGCTGAGCTTCTCGGCGCTTGTGATGCCGAGCCCGTTATCGGTGACCGTCAGCGCGAAAACTCCGTTCTCTTCGGTCATCGCAACGCGGACCTCGGTAGCCTGCGCATGGCGGAGTATGTTCGTCAAAGCCTCCTGTACGATGCGAAACAGCGCTGTGGACTCCTGATTCCCCAGCGGGATGCTTTGCAGAGCACAATCGCAGCGGCACTGGATTCCGGTGCGCGATTGGAATTGTTGGGTCTGCCACTCGATGGCTTCGATGAGACCAAGATCGTCCAGAATGCTAGGCCGCAGTTCGGATGCGATGCGCCGCACTACGTCGATAGTGGTGTCGGTCAGGCCCACCATCGCAGCCAATTTTTCCTGCATTGCCTTGAGCCGCTCGGCGTCGGCCGGCTCATGAATCATTTTCTCGAGCGCTTCCAATTCCCATCGCAACCCGGTCAGAATACCACCCAGTTCGTCGTGGATCTGGTGCGCAATCCTGGTCGCCTCTTTCTCGCGTGCCGATTGCAGGCTGGCGGAGAGGGCGCGCAACTGCTCGCGGTTCGCCCTGAGGCGGTCGTCGGCTTCCTTGCGGTCGGTAATGTCTTCGGCTACACCGCCCATGCGATAAATTTGCCCGGATCGATCACGAATGGGGAAGCCCCGGTCGCGCAGCCAGCGGACTTCGCCCCCCTTGTTGATGATCCTGTATTCGACTTCATATTCCCGCCCACCGAAGTTCTGCATCATCTCGATCACTCCGGGACGGTCGTCGGGATGGACGACCTCGAGATCGATGCCCGTGGCATAGATATCGTCGAGCGGTTTGCCGCAAACCTTTTCGTACATAGGGCTCACGTAGAGCAGGCGTTTGAAGTCGGGCGACCGTAGCCAAAACACTTCCCGGATGTTTTCGGCGAGCTGGCGGAACCGTTCTTCGCTCTCGCGCAGCGCATCATCGGCTAATTTGCGTTCCGTGATATCGTGCGCAATGCCGGCGATGCGATAGATCTGTCCGGCCTGATCCCGGATGGGGAAACCGCGGTCGCGAATCCAGCGCAGCGATCCATCCGGGCGGTAGATGCGAAATTCGATGTCATATTCCTCTCCTGCCCCCTGCCGCATGATCTGAGCCATCTTCTCGCGATCCTCGGGATGAATCACGTCCAGAAACGGCTGATAATCCTGATCTCGATAGCGCTGCTCCGGAGAGCGCCCCGAGATGCGTTCATAGGCGGGACTCAAGTACAACACGCGTTTGAAGTCTGGAGTCTTGATCCAGAACAAATCGGTGATGTTTTCGGCCAGTTGGCGGAACCGCTCTTCGCTTTCCCGCAGCGCTTCTTCAGCGCGCTTGCGCTTGGTGATGTCCTGCCCAATGCCGATGCCCGTCCCGTCGGACAAATGGAGCATGGCCCACGAGGTGTCGATCACCCGGCCATCTCGCACCGTGGTCTTAAAATCGGCCCACTCGCCGTGCGAGTTAACGATGAAATCGCGAACCTTTTTCCGATACTCCTGGTCCGGATAGTTCTCGGCTAGCATATCTATGTTTTGGCTGTGCACTTCCTCGATCTTCCACCCGAGCGTCCGCTCCCATTCGCGGTTCACCAGCTGGAGCTGGTCGTTACGATCCACGAAATTGATCATCACCGGGAGGTAATCGAAGATGGTTTGCAGGATCTCCTTCTGTTTCCTGAGCTCCTGTTCCGCCTGCTTGCGCTTGGTGATGTCCTGGCCAATACCAATGGCGCTTCCGTCGGGGAGGCGGAGCATAGCCCACGACGTATCGATCATACGGCCGTCTCGCACGGTGGTCTTGAAATCCGCCCATACGACGTCCGAATTCTCAACAAAATCGCGGACCCTTGCGCGATACTCGAGGTCGGGGTAGTTCTCATCGAGGACGTCGATGTTTTGGCGTTGTATTTCTTCCAATGACCAGCCAAGGACGCGTTCCCATTCCCGATTCACCACCTGGGGCTTGCCCTTTTGATCCACAAAGCCGATCATGACGGGGATGTGATCGAAGATCGTTTGCAGAAGCTCTTTCTGCTTTCTTAGCTCTTCTTCAGCGCGCTTGCGTTCGCTAATATCCTGCCCGATTCCGATACTCGTCCCATCCGGCAGATGGAGCATGACCCAGGACGCGTCGATCACCCGGCCGTCCCGGACCTGGATCTTGAAGTCTCTCCACTCCCCGCGCGAATGCATCACAAAATCACGTGCCTGTTCGCGATACTCCGGGTCGGGATAGTTTTCAGCCAGTATATCGACGTTGTCCCGAAGGATTTCTTCGCACGACCATCCGAGAACACGTTCCCACTCCCGATTGACCAATTGCAGCTTAAAGTTCTGGTCTCCGAAATGGATCATGACGGGAATACGATCAAAAATGGTCTGCAGAATCTCCTTCTGCCTTCTTAACTCACGCTCGGCCAGCTTGCGTTCGCTGATGTCTTGTCCGATGCAGATGGTGGCCCCATCGGAGAGGCGCGCGACAGCCCAACTGGTATCGATCACGCGCCCGTCCTTGACCCGGGTCGTGAAATCCTCCCATTCGCCGCTTGAGTTCGCCACAAAATCGAGTAAACGCTCGCGCTCCCGCGGATCGGGATAACCCTCTGCATAGATGTCCACGCCTTGATTGAGGATCTCGTCCAATGTCCGGCCGAGTATCCGCTCCCACTCGTGGTTGACCATTTGAATGCGGCCCTCTTTGTCGACGAACTTCAGCATCAAGGGCACATGGTCAACGATCGATTGCAAGATCTCCTGCTGCCGCCGGAGGTTCTCTTCCACGCACTCACGCCGGGCCATTTCTTTTCGCAACTCTTCGTTGACGGCTTCCAGCGCTTCGGTTCGTTCCTCCACCCGCCGTTCGAGGCGTTCATTCGCCGTGTGCGCTTCCTCTTCGGCCTGGCTCCGTTCCACCATTTCCTCTTCCAGTCGTTGGTTCACGGCTCGTAGGAGTTGAGTTTGGCGGTGGGCCTTCAAGGCAAGATGAACGAGCACGCCAAAGATGACCGCCCCAATCATCGCTCCTGCGAAAGCCAAGTTCGACGACGCGCCGGTCAGGTTCTTGGGAGAGAACGCTTGCAACAGTGCGATTCGGATCGCCGCCACAATTACGCCCGCGCCGATGGGCGCCCAGACTGGCCGTTGAAGCCCGGCTTGGCTCATACCGATCGCCACAACCGCTGCACCCACACCCAGCATCGTCAAGCAAGCTGCCGAGTATGGGGCCATGCGGGTCAGGTTGCCCAAACCAAAAGCGTCGCCGTTTCCCCACACGACAGCGATGCCGCACATTGCACCGGCGGCAGCTACCAGGCACCCGGTGATACCCAGGGTGGGAAGCCGTGTTGCCAGCGGACCGATTTGCGCCAGCGCTAAGCCTGCGGCGAGTACGATAAAACATGCGGCCGTCGCGGGTCTCATTAGGTTAGGATGCGCAAGTGAGGCTATCGCCAAAAGAGCCGTAATCCCAGAGCCCGTAAATGTGAGCCTTGGCCTTCCCCATGTGATCCCGAGAAGAGCCAGCCCGGCCAGGATGAAACCGGCTGCTGTCAGGGGATGCATGCCCCCTCCCGCCAATGCACCTGCCCCCAGCAGCACTGTCAGTGCCCCACACACGGCTCCGAGCGCGCCAGACCAAGACATCCCGGAGCCCCACCATCGGAGGGAAGCTCGGCCGTCGGCCGCGGGCCGCAGGATAGGCTCGGGGAGTTGTGCTTTGGGAGGCTTGATTTCGGACGCTTCCACGATCTCCCAATTCCCTTCGCGCCTGGCTGCAACGAATTGATGCATCCGCGCCGCGTCCAGGATTTCCGCCGCGCTGCTTTCCTGGAGCGAGAAATAGCACAGTGCGATGATCCGGCGGTCCGCCAGTGATCTCGCCAGCTCCCGCTCGAATTCACGAAAATGTCCCGTGTTGCCGCGTTGGATACAGGTTGGACTTCCCGCCACTCTCAATCCGGAAAAACCCCGATCGAGAGCGCCGCCCAGCAATTTCCGCAGAAGTCCCACTGTCTGATGCGCATTCAGAACGTCGCCGTCGTACCGCGGCTCGGGATTCACCTGGATTTCGATTGCGCCTTCCGCCAAATGGCGGTCCAGATCCGGAATAGATTCCCGCAAAGCACGAAGAGCCTCGGCTTCCGTGATTGGTGTGTAGATACTCCAAAGGCAGAACTCGTGATTCTCAAGGCCTTCCTGAAAGAATGGGACCACCGTGGCGAAAAGATCTTGGGCGGATTCGAAGAAATAACAGAAGTGCGTGCCCCAGGGCAGATCGCCCAGGAAGCCGGCTGCTGCTGTTGCGGTCGCCTGCGGTAGCATGGCGTGGTCCTCCTACTGAAAATCGGCGCGGCGAGGGTTGGCAGCGCAACCGGGACCGAAATCAAAGCATGTGGTAAATGACTGACCACATGGAGGAAAAGCATATCACATGAGGACCGGTAACCTTGGGGAGGGCTAACGGCGTCTTATGGTTTCGCCGATAGGAGTGAGTACTTACTTATGGAAGCAGCCCGCGCCCGCGCCACCGGCCCAGCCAAACCGTCGGAGACTCCCGTCCGCCCGCCGCGGATGCCCGGCGAAGACCGCCGCCGGCAGCTTCTGCGCGTAGCCATCGACAGTTTCGCCCGCAACGGGTTCAGCGGCACAAAAACGAAGGACATTGCCGCCGCCGCCGGCGTCAGCGAAGCCATCCTGTTCCGCCATTTTGCCAGCAAGGAAGATCTGTACCACGCGATTTTGGACGAAAAGGAAGCCACCATGGGTGGCGACCGGTGGTTCGTCGAAATGAACGAATTGGCCGAGCGCCGTGACGATCGCGGGTTGTTCCAGCACGTGGCGCGGCAATTGATTCGGTCGTTTCGCGAAGATGCCGCGTTTCACCGGCTGTTGCTGTACGCCTCGCTCGAAGGCCACTTGCTGGCTGACCTGTTCCATGAGCGGTTCGGTCTGCCCATGGGCGATTTCATGGTTCGTTACGTCATCCTGCGGCAAAAAGAAGGCGCGTTTCGGGAATGCGACCCGGGGGGCGCAGTGATGTTCGTAATTGGATCGGTAGTGCATTACGCCATGGCGCGTCACGTCCTGGGCGCCAAGAAGTTTCCGCCCAATGAGGACGCAATTGTGGATCAATTCGTCGAACTGATCCTGGGCGGTTTGGAACATCGGCCGGCCTCGGGCCGTATTGCGAAAGGAAAGCAGAAGTAATGCGGTCGATTTTTCTATTTGTGCTGGTTATGGGGGCGATTCTCCTGGCCGCCTGCAACACAGAGAACAAGAACGTCTCGCTGACGGATGCCGCCACGGGCCCGGCCAAGGTGCTCAAGGTTGCTACGGTGCGCGCCGTAACGCGCCAGGTTTCCTCTTCGGTGCAGGTGACCGGCAGCTTTCTGGCCGAGGAATCGTCCGACGTGGCGCCTCCGGCCGCCGGGCGAGTGATTGAAACACCGGTGGACGCGGGCGCATTCGTGAAAGAAGGACAGCTGCTTGCGAAGCTCGAGGATCGCGACGCGCAGCTTCGTTTGCAGGCTGCGGAGGCTTCCGAGCAACAAGCCGAAGCGAGTCTTCGGCAGGCCGAATCGCGCATTGGTTTGGCGCAGGGCGGCAAGTTCGACGCGAACACCGTGCCAGAAGTTCTTTCGGCGAGGGCATCCTACGATTCCGCTGTAGCACAAGCAAAAAACTCGGAAGCCGATGCACAGCGCTACAACTCGTTAGTCAAAACCGGCGACGTCTCCGAAAGCGCGTACGACAAGGCGCGCACGCAGTCCGACACGGCCAAGGAGCAAGCCAATTCCGCCCGGCAGCTTTATGAGGCGGCGCTCAATTCCGCCCGCCAGAATTTTCAAGGCGTGATAAACGCCCAGGCATCGCTCGCTGGTGCACGCGCGCAGACTGCCATCGCCCGAAAAGCGGTGGACGACACGCTGATCAAGGCGCCCTTCGCGGGCTATATCAGCGCGCGCCCGATCGCCGTCGGCCAATATGTAGCGCTGACATCGAAAATCGCGACGCTGGTGCGTGTCACGCCGCTCAAGCTCGATCTGCAGGTCCAGGAATCGAACGCTCCCCAGTTGAAGATCAGCGCCGAGGTGGAGGCCAGCGTCCCGGGCTATCCCGGCCGCATGTTCCAGGGCATTGTGACGTCCATCAATCCGACGGTGGACGCGAATTCACGCACCGTTACCGTGGAGGCGAAATTCGCGAATCAGGATCTGGCGCTGAAGCCCGGCATGTTCGCCACGGCGCGGATTCTGCTGCATGGAAGCACAATGGGAATCTTTCTCCCTCGCGCGGCTGTCTTGACGGACCCCAGCACGAATTCTTCGCAAGTATTCTTCGTTCGCGATGGCAAGGCGCGGGTGGCGGTGGTGCAGTTGGGTGCCGTGGATGGCGACATGATTCAGATTCTGTCGGGTATCGCAGAGAATTTCGTGGTGGCGACCAACCATCTTCAGGATTTGTTCGATGGCGAGCCGGTAGATGCGGGCAATTCGGCTTCGTCCTCTGCGCCCGCTGCTGGTTCAGGAGAATAGCCATGCATAAACTTGCCGAACTGTGCGTGAAACGGCCCGTCTTCGCCACCATGCTGATCGTGGCGCTCATGGTGGTGGGCGGCTTCTCGTTTTTTACCCTGGGCGTGGATCTTTTCCCGAAAATCGATTTGCCTACGGTGTCGGTCTCAGTCAGCAACCCCGGCGCTTCGGCCGAGGAAGTGGAGACCGACATCACCAAGCGCGTGGAAGATGCCGTTAACACGATCAGCGGTATCGATTCGATCAATTCCACCTCGGTGGAAGGCGCCTCCACGGTCGTCATCACCTTCGAACTCGATAAGAACGGCGACGTCGGCGCGCAGGAGATCCGCGACAAAGTAAACCTGATCGTCAACGATCTTCCCGATACGGCCAAAGCACCGGTGGTGCAGAAGTTCGATCCCGACGCCACTCCGATCATGCAGATTGCGCTGTCCTCGCCGCGTCCTCTGCGCGAGGTGACCGAGATCGCCGACAAACAGATCAAGCCGCAGCTGGAAAACATCAACGGAATCGGACAAATCCAATTGGTCGGGGGCCTGAAGCGCGAAATCCGTGTTTGGGTGGATCCGGACAAGATGCGTGCCTACAACCTGGCGATCTCGGATGTTGCCAACGCGCTACGCCAGCAGAACATGGAAATGCCGGCCGGCAATGTGAATGCGGGCGCTCGCGAACTGGCCGTCCGGACGCTAGGCCGCTTGGTTGACCCGGCGCAGTTCAACGAAATCGCCATTGCCACTCGTGGATCGTATGTCGTGAAGCTGCGCGATATCGGCTATGCGGAGGATTCGCAAGAAGAACCCACCACTGCGGCGCGGCTGAATGGCGATGCCGGCCGTGACCATGGTAGTGTCCAAACAATCTGGACAGAACACTGTAGCGGCGGCCGATGCGCTGAAGGAGCGGATCAAACAGATTGCCGCTGCGCTGCCCAAAGACATCCACATTCAGATCATCAACGATCAATCCATCTTCATCAAGGCGACGGTACATTCGCTCGAAGAGCATTTGATCGAAGGCAGCATCCTGGCCGCAGCCATCGTATTCGCATTTCTCGCCAATATCCGCACCACTTTGATCTCGGCTCTGGCCATTCCTACGTCGATCATATCGACTTTCGCGCTCATGGCTGCCATCGGCTTCGATTTGAACCAGATCACCATGCTGGCTCTGACGCTCATGGTGGGCATCGTGATCGACGATGCCATTATTGTGCTCGAAAATATCTACCGCTTCATGGAAGAGAAGGGCATGTCGCCCTATCGCGCGGCCATTGAGGGCACGAAAGATATCGGCTTGGCGGTGATGGCAACCACTTTCTCCCTGCTCGCCGTGTTTTTGCCCATCGGATTCATGGGCGGCATCGTCGGCCGCTTCATGTCGTCATTCGGATTCACCGCTTCGTTCGCCATCGCGGTCTCGCTACTGGTGTCGTTCACCCTGACGCCGATGCTCACCTCGCGGTTCGTCAAGGTGCTTCCCAAGCATGAGGGCGAGAAGAAAAAAGGCTCGAAGGATTCGCGTTTCTTCCGTTACATCGATACCCATTACACGCGCATGCTCGAATGGTCGATGGCGCATCGCAAATCCATGGTGGCCATCAGCGTGGTGGTCGTGCTGAGCAGTATTCCGCTCTTCATGCTGGTGGGCAAGAACTTCATTCCGGCCGACGACCGGTCTGAATTCCAAGCCAGCATTCGGGCGCCCGAGGGAACTTCATTGGCCGCGACGGTCACCATCGCTGAGCGCATCGCACGCGACATCCGCGCTCTGCCCGGAGTGACCGCCACGTTGACGTCGGTGGGCATTGGATCCGCATCGTTTACCGGCTCAAGCGCCGGTGAGGCCAACAGCGCTTCGATTTACGTGAAGCTGGTGCCGCGCGACCGATCGCACGCTGACTCAAGATCAGATGGTCGCTAAAGCGCGTGAGATTCTTACCCATTATCCGAAGGACCTGCGCACCAGCGTCGGGCAGGCGGCCGATGGACGCCGGCGGCGGCCAAGCCGACGTCCAGTTCACGCTCACCGGGCCGGATCTCGACAAGCTCAACAGCTATTCGCAAACGCTCCTCGCCAAGCTGAAGCAGATTCCCAAGGTGGCCGACGCCGACACGTCGCTGGTATATGGCAAACCCGAACTGCGCGTGGAAATCGACCGGCAGCGCGCGGCGGATTTGGGCGTGCGCGTTAGCGATATCGCGCAAGCCTCTGAACACCATGGTGGCGGGCCAGGTGGTTTCCTCCTTCCCATCGGGCGGCGAAGAATACGATGTGCGTTTACGCGCCGACATGCAGTTCCGCACCAGTGCCGAGGGGCTGCGCCAGCTCACCGTTTTCTCCACCAACACGCGGGGTTGGGTGCCGCTGGATCAAGTAGTCCGCATCAAGAGCGGGGACGCGCCGTCCAGCATCGGGCGTCTGGACCGCCAGCGTCAGGTGACTCTTAGCGCCAACGTGCTGCCCGGCGGATCGCAGCAGAAAATCATTTCTTCGCTGAATCAGCTCGCCGACGATCTCCACATGGGCCCCGGCTATCGCACCGAACTCCTGGGCACTTCCAAGGAACTGAACCGCACCGCCTACTATTTCATTGTCGCCATCGCCCTGACCTTCATCTTCATGTACATCGTGCTGGCGGCGCAGTTTGAATCGTTCCTGCATCCCTTCACCATTCTTTTGACGCTGCCGCTGGCCGTGCCCTTCGGCATCCTGTCGCTATTGATGTTCGGCCAAAGCGTGAACATCATGTCGGGCCTTGGTCTGCTGCTGCTGTTCGGGATCGTGAAGAAGAACGCGATTCTGCAGATCGATCACACCAACGGATTGCGAGCCGCCGGTCTGAATCGCTACGAGGCCATCATTCAAGCCAATCGCGACCGTTTACGGCCCATCCTGATGACCACTACCGCGCTGGTGGCCGGCATGCTTCCGCTGGTGCTGTCGAACGGCGAAGGCTCGGCCAGCAACCGGTCCATCGGAGTGCTGGTGGTGGGCGGACAAACGCTTTGTCTTCTCCTGACTTTGCTCGCCGTGCCGGTGTTCTATTCGCTCTTTGACGACATGAAGCAGCTACCGATGTTCCGCAAACTCTCCCGCAAACGCGATAAAACGCGGGAAGCGGCTCCTGGCTTAGACGTCGCGCCTCAGCCCATGCATTTCGAAGGAGGGGAGCGCGCTTGATGAGCCGATTCTTATTCGCGTCGCGCCGCGTGGCAATGGCGTTGCTCGCCTGCACGCTTCCATTGATGTGGGCGCAGGAAATGATGTTGGCGCAGGAAACCAGCACGCTCGTCCCGCCCGTCCGGCCTTTTCGTTTGCCCCCGCGAACCGGCGTCGAGACCCAGATGGAAATCACGCTCGACATGGTTCTCCGGATGGCGCTGGCCAACAACAAGGACATCGAATCGTCGCGCATCGATCAACTGGAATCGGCTTACAATTTGACCGCGGCGCAAGGCGCCTACGATCCGCAACTCAGCGTCAACAGTTATTGGGAGCAGCAGATCAATCCCATCGCATCGTCGCTGGGCGGATCGTCCACCGGCAGTCTACTGAACAAAACTTGGCAGAGCGATCCCGGAGTCACCCAGCCTTTGCCCTGGTTCGGTGGAACGGTGAAGGCGGATTTGTCGTCCGCCGATGCATTTTCGAACAACACTTTCCTTTCGCTCAACCCCCAATACGAAACATCGCTCAACTTTTCCTACACGCAGCCTCTTTGGCGAAACCTGCTGTATGACAGCAACCGCCACCAAATTGACGTCGCCAAGAAGAATCGGTCGTTAACGGACGAGCAGTTCCGGGCGCGCGTCATGACCATCGTCCAGCAGGCCGAGCAGGCCTACTGGGAACTGGCGTACGCCTACAACAATCTGCAAGTGCAACTGGACGCCGTACGCATCGGTGTCCAGCAGGACGAGAGCAACCGCCGTCAACAACAGCAGGGGCTACTCGCGCCGATCGATGTCGTGGCGGCGCAGACGCAGCTCGCCAATTTCGAAGTGGGCGCCTACGCGGCGCAATCCGCATTGACCGGCGCGGAGAATTCGCTGAAGGAACTGATCCTGCCGGATCGGTCGGATCCGTTGTGGTCCACTGCGCTGGTTCCCGTGACGCCGCCCAACGTGAAGGCGCCGATCACTCCGCTGGCCGACGCGATTGCCGAAGCGATGGCCAATCGTCCCGAAATCGCCGAAGTGAAAATCAACGGCGAGATCAATGAGAAAGATATTCGCTACTATCGCGACCAGACCAAGCCGCAAGTGAACCTGACCGCCCTCTACACCCGCGCGGGATTGGCCGGCGTGGTGCTTCCTCCGGGACCCAATCCGTTCACCGCTGCGTTCGGCCCCCTGACCACTCAGCTGAATGAACTATCGGCTCTGGCGGGATTGCCTCCGCTAACCGGCGTGTCATTTGGAAGTTCGACGATTCCCCCAGTGCTGGTGGGAAACTATTGGCATTCGCTCAATGGGATTTGGAACGGGGATTTTCCGACCACCGAAGTGCAATTGAATATCTCGCTGCCCATTCGCAATCGCACCGCCGACGCCAATCTCGGCAAGTCGCTGGCGGAGACGCGCCGCATCCGCAATCAAATGCAGCAAACGCAACAGAACATCCAATCCGACGTGCGAACCGGCATGGAGAACCTGCAAATGGCGCAGCTACGCCTGCAGGCGGCGCAGGTGGCGCGGGAATCGGCCGAAGAGCAGTATCAAAGTGAGCAGCGCCAGTTTCAAGCGGGCACATCGACGCTGTTCTTTGTGCAGCAGCGTCAGGCCACCATGATCACCGCGCGCAGCCAGGAGCGGCGCTCGGAAGCCGATATGAGCGAAGCCATCGCTCAATTCCAACTCGCGACGGGCACGATCCTGAAGGAACGAAATATCAGCCTGAAACAGTGGAGCGCGCGCGATATCATTTTCCAACGATGTGCCGCGCATCCTTGTTATTCTCTTCGCACACCGATTCAAGCAGCTCCGTGTCCGCCAGCAGATGGGGATTTTCGGTGATAGTCCACGGCTTGGTGTACGCTTTCGGATCGTCAATCGTGATCTGAATGTCCATGTGGCCGTAGTCGTGACGGCGATAACGCTCGGTGACGTGCGCGGCTTCCGTGAGCGGATGCCCGTTGGTATCCATCCAGATTTTTCCGTTCAGCCCCGTGGTCTCGACAACGAAATCATCGCCGTCCCAATGCCCGGTCGAGAAGCCTTGCCACGACGGTTTGAAATTCTTCGGCATCGCGCGCCCGTCGGTGAAGATCTGGCGGTAGATCGTACGCGATTCATATAGAATCAGCATCTCTCCCGGAAATTGGAGGATCTTAAACGGCGATGTGACGGCATCCTTCTCCGGCACGCCCGAAGGCAGGCATTGATTGTTGGGATCGTCGCGGCCGTTGTTTGCGCGGCGTTCCTTGTATAGCGCGGCGGCCCACGGCTGAAAGGGCACTTCGTCCGGTTTCAAATCCGCGGCGATATTGATCAGATACTTCAGGCCGTTCGGCTCCCAAATGCCCGTGATGTCCACCTTGCCGTCTTTGGTGCGCGGCGCGGGCGCCGACATGTCCGCCTTGCCATCCTTGGTTCGAGGCGCGCTTTTCGTTGGGTAATTCAGCCATTGCGCGTGCCCGCTCACAGCTAGAAACAGAAATGCACCCACGAACCCTTCTCATTTTCGATTCTCCAGGCAGATCATTTCTGTCAGCTCGCCGGCAGGCAGCAACCGCGCATGTTCTGAGACCGTGAATGGCTTCGAAAATGTCTTCGGATCTTCGATGGTGATCTGAAGATCCAGGCGCTCCTTATCGCGGCGATGAAAACGCTCCGTCACGTGCAACGCCTCGCTGTGCGGTGTTGCGGCGTTATCCAGCCACGTGAGGTCGTTAAACCCGATTGTCTCCACTACCAGCGTGTCGCCATCCCACTTGCCCACCGAATATCCGAGCCACGATGGCTGCGGATCGGCGGGCAGCGCGCGCCCATCGGTAAATATTTGGCGAAAAGCCGTGTAGTCCTGATACAAAATCACCACTTCATCCGCCGACTGCAGGATCTTGAACGGCTTGGGCCCCAACTCGATTCTGGGGATGCCCGACAGCGTGCAGTTTTCGTCCGGATCGCGTTTGATTTCGGCCGGCTTGCGATTGATCATGAGCGCATTTGCCCGCGGCGCGATCGATAACACTTCATCAGGCGACCACACGCCCGAAAGATCCGCCTTGGCTTGCCCCAGCATCGCTAACGGCCACACCAGCAGTGCGCAGCCCGCCAGGAATCGAAAGAACCCCGTTTTCATCTCGGAAGAATTATACACTGGCGTCGCGGAGCGGCACGAAAGGATTGAATTTTTGATTCGGCGCGCGATCGAGATCCTGAACCGTCTTCAACCTGATTTTAAAATAATGTTCCACGCTCGCGGCAATCTTGCCTTCAGCCTCGGCCAGGCTTGCCGCCGATAGCACTTGCCCCGGTACGATCGCGATCGTCAGCTCTCGCTCCGACGTTTGAGTAATCTGCAGGCGGCGCACGCCCGGGATATGGTCCATCACCGAATCACTCACTACGAACGGATGCAGCAATTTTCCGTTGGGCAACTTGAACCAATCGTTCGTCCGCCCGCGAACGGCGATCAATGTGGACGCCGGATGGCCGCATGGACAGGGCGCCGGTCCCCGTGTCACCAGGTCGTTCAAGCGGTATCGCAGAAAAGGCATGGCGCGCGAATGCAGCACCGTGATGATCGCCTCGCCAGACTCGCCAACCGCCGCCGGTTGATCTTCCCGGCAAATCTCCACAATCACGGAATGCTCCGCGATGTGTAGATGCCCGGTTGCTGGACATTCCCACGCGATCAGATTGGCCTCGGTTGCCCCGTAAATCTCGCGCACTGGGCACTGGAAGCATTCTGCGATGTCACGGCGAAAGGACGGCAGCACCATCTCGCCTCCCAGCGCGATCAAGCGCGGCTGTATTCGCCGCCGCTGCTCGGGCGTGATGAACTCCACCAGCCTGGCTAACGAAGCCGGGTACGCGGTGATGACATCGGGCCGCGCCGCGCATAACGCCCGCAGCGCATCGTGCGGAGGAAGACTGGCGTCAACCAACGTCCGCGCGAAGAGTCCGAAGTACGAGGCCAGAGGACGATCGCCCCCAGGAACGCCCGCTTCTTCCATGGACACCGAGGCGCGCCGGTCGGTGAGGCGCAAGCCGTATTTCATCAAGACGCGCAGGCGAACACCCGCCAGCAGCCGCTCTTCGAAAAGAGTGCGCTTGGTGTGCACCGGCATCCCGCGCGACCCGCTGGAGCGATGGCTGATCAGACGTGTGTGCCGCGCATTGCTGGCGATGAATTGCTCCGGCGCCGCCTGTATGTCCGCCCGAGTGGTCGCGGGGATCCGCCGCAGGTCGGCCCAGGTCCGGATGTCCTCGGGCTGGAGCCCGGCGCGATCGAATGCGGCGCGGTAATACGGAACAGTGTGATACGCGTGCTGCACCAAGTCCCGCAGGCATGCATCGCGGTTCTGATCGAGTTCGTCGCGCGTCCAGTCAAGACCGTTCCAAGCCGCTCGGACTGCGCGGGCGCGCGGCGATATCCAGTCCAAATCTTACTGCCTCAATCCATACACGAACAGCGAATTGCCCGCCGAGATGGCGACGTACTGTTTGCCGCCGGCCGAATAGGTCATCGGGCCCGACGATACTTGGCCGCCCACCGCAGCCTTCCATAAGAGCGCGCCCGTGCGGGCGTCCAGCGCCATGAAGTATCCCTCGCGCCCGCCGACAAAGAGAAGATCCGTCGCAGTGGTCAGGATGCCGCTGTCAGTGACGTCCGTCATTTTGTACTCCCACTTGCGATCGCCGGTATCGGGATCAATCGCGCGAATCGCTCCGTAGCCGTCTTCTACAGCCCGATTCTCAATCTGCGGGGGGCGGATCAACGGCACCGGCGACTTCGGAAGCGGCCCGGTGAACAACCGCCCCTCGTTGAACTCGACGTCTTCCTTCACGTATACCGAATAGTAGTTGTCCCAGGTTGGAATGTAGAACAGACCGGTGTGCGGGCTGTAGGACGGCGAGTACCAATTGGTCCCGCCCTGATTGCCTGGATAAATGAGTGTGCCGTCCGGCGTCGGCACCATGTTTGCGGCGCGCATCGGCCGACCCTTTTCATCCAAACCGGTGGCCCACGTCACTTTTGCGAACGGCTTGCCAAGAAGGAACTCGCCCGTCGCGCGATCCAGCACGTAGAAAAAGCCATTCCGATTAGCCCATAGCAGCACTCTGCGCCGCGCGCCCTTCCAATCGAGGTCGGCTAGCACGGGGACTTGCACCGAGTCGAAATCAAAATCGTCGTGCGGCGTGAATTGGAAATACCATTTCAGCTTTCCCGTATCGGCGTCCAGCGCTACCGCGCAATCGCTGTACAGGTTGTCGCCCTTGCGCAAGTCGGCGTTCCAATCGGGTCCGGGATTTCCAATGCCCCAGTACGTGAGGTTCAAGTCCGGATCATACGATCCGGTCATCCACACCGACGCCGCGCCGTGCTTCCAGGAATCGCCGGCCCAGGTTTCGTGCCCCTTCTCGCCGGGTCCCGGAATATTGTTGAAGCGCCAAACTTCCTTGCCGGAGTGAACATCGTAGGCCGCCAGGAAACCTCGAATTCCGTACTCGCCGCCCGCTGTCCCCACGATCACTTTGTCCTTCACCACCAGCGGTGCGAGTGTGATCGCGTAACCGGCCTCGGGGTCGGCCACCGGTGTGTTCCATAGCAAATGCCCGCTCTTGGCGTCGACGGCCACGATGTGCGCGTCGATCGTTCCCATGAACAAGGTGTCGCCCAAAATCGCGAGCCCGCGGTTCACGCGCCCGCAGCACAAACGAGCTTGCGGCGCCGGACTATACGAATAGATCCAGAAAATTCGTCCCGTTGCCGCGTCCATCGCGACGATATCGTTGGGCGCCTGCACTGTGTACAGCACGCCGTCCACCACCAGCGGCGTCGCTTCGAACTTTTCGAGCGAACGCGCCTGGAAAATCCACTTCTGCTCCAGGTTTTTCACATTGTCCGGCGTAATCTGGTTCAGCGCGCTATAGCGCTGGCTGAGATAACCTCCCGAGTAATTGAGCCAATCCTGTGGCGTGTCGCCGGCGCGCACCAGTCGATCGAACGAAACCTGCGCCGGGAGCGACGCGGCAGCCAGCATCAGCGCAAATATGGGGCGCAGCATAATATAGACTAGAATCCTTTCAGCGAAACCAGATAGCCGACCAGATCCGACAGTTCGTCGCCGCTCAGTTTATCTCGATACGAAGGCATCGGCGAAGTCTTCAGAAACTCAAACTTGCTCAGATCCGCTTTTTGAAAGGAGCGCAGCTTCTCCTTGCTGTCGATGAGCTGTAGCGAATAGCTGTCTTCGTTGAGAATTCTTCCGGTGACTGTGGCGCCGTCGCGTGTCACCACTCGAACGTAGCGGTTTTCCGGCAGAATCTCGGCATTCGGATCGACAATGGATCGCTCGATGTCCGCGGCTTTCCTGCGCGCGCCAACGTTTGTCAGGTCCGGCCCAACGCGCGAGCCATGGTCCTGCACGCGATGGCAATTCAGGCAGCCCTTGCTCTCGAACAACGCTTTGCCGTGCGCCAGATCCGCCTTACTCGCCCCGGAATCGCCAGTGGCGGCGGCCAGTGACCGTAGATACGCCACGATCTGGTGCGCCTGCAGGTCGCTCAAATTCGCGGGCGGCATCGGCGTTCCGTTGATCCCTTGCTCCATGATCGCCACCAGCTCGTTGTCGGTGGAAGCACGCCGGAATTTGCCGTGTGCTAAGTCCACGCCCGAAACAAAATCACCGTTCGGCCCGTGGCAATTCGAGCAATTCACGCCGTAAAGCTGCTTGCCGGCTTGAATATCGGCGGGGCTATAACCCTGCTGCGCGCACATCGCGCCGGCCGCGAGTGCCGCCAAGAAAAATAGCCTACAACACCCCCGACTCCACATGGTCACGCCGCCTTTCGCGAGGAAAACAGGGCTAAGGAGGCTAGTTTATCGTGCGGGACCGGTGCGGTCAAACCACAGGCCAGAAGATCTCTGTCTTCCAATCTTTCGGATCCGGATAATCCGCCGGATCGGTCACATACACTTCCCATGGCGCGCCCGCTGCGCGGAGTCCTTCGGCTTCGATCCATTGTTGCACCGCGGCATGAGCTTCGGTGAGTTTGTCGTACGCGCCCGAGTGAACAGTGGTCGCGACAAATCCGCCCGGCAATGTTTCGGGCCGAATCTCGCCTTCGGAACCAGCACCAGCATGCGCAGCCACCGCCAATCCGGCCTCGATGGTCAACAATCCCGGCCCCCATTCGACATATCGCGTGAATGGCGGCCCAGCCAGCGCGATCCCGTTCTGCTGCGCGTGCAAGAAGACGTGCCCGAGCACTTCCCCTAATGTAGCTGCGATCTGATCCGGCTTCACGCGCCGCCTCACCACGAGCACCGGCTGGGGCGCAGTTTCTTTTTTGCTGATTGAATAAGCCATTCCGTTTTTCCGTGATCTCCCGTTTTCGCTTGTGTGAAAAAGTCCAACGCACGGCCCCAGAGTACTCACCAACGCCGCGTGTTCGGGTGCATCCGTCTCGCCTGCAAAGCCGCGTGCCCGGTAGGCACTCGGCGCCAATCCGAACCGTTTACGGAATGCCCTGGTGAACGCTTCGTGACTCTGGAAGCCGCAGGATAGCGCGACATTCAATACCGAATCTCCGCCGGTAAGGAGCATGGCCGCCGCGCGATCCAGCCGCAACCGCAACGTGAACTGCTTGGGAGTTTCCCCGGCCACCGCCGCAAACACGCGATGCAAATGAAACGCCGACAGTCCCGCTTGATCAGCCAGCGCCGCTAACGAAAGATCTTCGTCCAGATGCCTTGCCGCGTACGCCACCACCGGCTGGACTTGTTTCAGCGGCGTCGTCATGTCTCTACGAATCTAACTCGGACGGGCCGCCGTCTGCTTGATCTTTCTTGCGCTGTGACACAATATCCAGTGACCGTTGCCGAAGGAGACAACATGAGAACCCTGCTGTTTGTGACTCCGTTCGCTGCGCTTTGCGCCTCCGTCGCGTACGCCGAGACGGCCGCGCAGAACCAATGTCAAAACCTGAAATCGCTCTCGCTCCCTGGCGTCGAGTTCACAGCCGTTGAATCCGTGGCCGCTGGACCGTATCAAGCTCCGGCCGGCGCTGGACGGGGAGCCGGTGGTCCAGCCGTCCCTCCGCGCATGCTGCCCGCCCATTGCCGCGTGGCCGCGACTCTCCGCCCGTCTTCGGACTCGGACATCAAAATGGAATTGTGGCTTCCCGCCGAAAACTGGAACGGCAAATTCGAAATGGTCGGCAACGGCGGATGGGCCGGCATCATCAGCTTCCCGCAAATGGCCGCGGCGCTCCGCGACGGTTACGCCACCGCTTCCACCGACACCGGCCATGCAGGCGGCAACGGCATGTTCGCGCTCGGACACCCGGAGAAGATCGTCGACTTCGGATGGCGTGCCGTGCACGAGACCGTCGTCAAATCGAAGGCTCTGATCCAGGCCTACTACGGCGCAAGCTCGAAATATTCGTATTGGAACGGCTGCTCCACGGGCGGCCGCCAGGCGCTGGTCGAGGTAACGAAATTCCCCGACGACTTCGATGGCGTGCTCGCCGGCGCTCCCGCCAATCCTCATATCCATCTACACGCCGCCGGCGTCGAGCGATCCATCAAGATGATGAAAAATCCGAACAGCGCGCTCTCCCAGGCCAATGTAGAGACCCTGCACAAGGCGATTCTCGCCAAGTGCGACGCGCTCGATGGCGTCAAGGACGGCCTCATCGGCGATCCCACCAAATGTCATTTCGATCCGGCCTCGATACAGTGCAAGGGCGAAGAAACCGAAGGCTGCCTCACCGCCGCCCAAGTGGAAACCGTGAAGATCGTCTTCGCCGACGTGAAAACCAATAAGGGCGAAATCATCTGGACCGGATTTGAGCCTGGCGGCGAATTGCAGTACGCAGCGCTCAAGAGCACTCCCACGCAGCCCGGCGGCGGCTGGGATAGCATCCGCATTTTGGGCCACCAGGACGCCGATTACGATTTTCACAAGTTCGATCTCGACGCCGATGTCGCTCTGGCCGACAAATCCGGCATCGACGCCCACACCGACGATCTCGCGCCGTTCAAGAAGCACGGCGGAAAGCTGCTGCTCTATCACGGTTGGGCCGATCAAGCCATTCCGCCCGGCAACACTGTCAACTTCTACAGCGCCGTGCTCCAAACTATGGGCCCCGATCAAAGCGATTGGCTTCGTTTATTCATGATCCCCGGAATGCAGCATTGCAGGGGTGGCGAAGGCACCGATCAGTTCAACAAGATGGCTGTCATCGAGCGCTGGCGCGAAGAGGGTGTTGCACCCAATCAGATCGTCGCCGCGCATGTTGAGAACGGTCAGGTGGAGATGACTCGCCCCCTGTGCCCGTATCCACAAGTGGCCGTTTACAAGGGCAGCGGCCTCACCACCGACGCCGATAACTTCACCTGCAAAGTTAGCCCGCGATAGCGTTCATGCCCAAAATCGTTCGCTTCCACAGTATTGGCGGTCCTGAGAATCTTCAGGTCGAAGAACTGCCCTCGCGCGCGCCCGGCGAAGGTGAAGTGAAGTTGCGGGTGCAGGCGGTCGGATTGAATCGAGCCGAGGCCTTGTTCATGCGCGGGCTCTATATGGGCCCGCCCCAGCTGCCGTCGCGCGTCGGTCTGGAAGCAGCCGGAGTGGTGGAAGCCGTCGGTCCGGGCGTCGATCCTATCTGGATCGGCAAACAAGTCGCGACCGTTCCCGGCCTCGCGCAGAGCAAGAACGGAGTGTTGGGCGAAGAAGCCATCGTCCCGGCAAACGTGCTCGGCGAATATCCAGCGAAACTTTCCCCTATCGAGGCCGCAGCCATCTGGATGCAATACCTGACGGCGTATGGCGCGCTTATCACCTACGGCGGACTAAAACGCGGCGACTTTGTCCTGATCACTGCGGCCTCCAGCAGCGTTGGCCTCGCAGCCATTCAGATCGTCAACGCCGAAGGCGCCGTGCCGATTGCCGCCACGCGAAAATCGAACAAGCGCGACGAATTGCTCGCACTGGGCGCCGCCCACGTGATCGCCACCGACGAAGAAGACGTAGTGGCCAAGGTCAAAGAGATCACCAGCGGTGCCGGCGCGCGGCTCATCTTCGATCCCGTTGGTGGTCCGATGATGGAAAAGCTCGCCGAGGCAGCGGCCTATCACGGAATTATCTTCCTTTATGGATTGCTTTCCATGCAGCCGCCCCCCTTCCCGTTCGGACTCACAATGCAGAAGGGACTCACCTTGCGAGGCTTTTCGCTGAATGAAATCCGCCGCGAGCCGGAACTACTGAAGTCCGCCAAACAATATGTCTTCGATCGCCTGGCCGACGGGCGATTTCATCCCAAGATCGCCCAGACATTCCCGCTGGCGCAATCGGCCGCGGCCTACCAATATCTCGAATCGAACCAGCAGGTCGGGAAAGTGATCATTACCGTCTAATTCGATCGAACATCTCGGGCCCAGGCGTCGTATGTCAGTTCAATGCTGAAGTCCTTGCGACACGCCTTGCGGTTATTGCTGAAAAGTCCCGGATTTACGCTGGTCAGCGTCTGCTCGCTAGCCATCGGGATCGGCGCCACCTCGGCCATGTTCAGCTTTGCGGATGCGCTGATTATGCGGCCGCTGCCGGTTCTGGAACCATCGGGAATCGCGGCCGTCACCACCTCCAGTTCCGCCGCGTTCGCCAATAACGCGTTGTCTTACCCGGATTATCGCGATTACCGCGACAGCAACCGCAGTTTCGACGGCCTGATCGCGGCCAGCGTCACTTCCTTCGGCTTCAAGCCCAACGCATCGGCGCTCCCCAAAGTCACCTATGGAATGTACGTCTCGGGCAACTTCTTTCGCGTGCTTGGCGTCCAGCCGGCTTTAGGACGGGGATTTCTAGAGTCTGAAGATCAAGCCGTGGGACGCGACGGCGTACTCGTGCTCGGCCACGATTATTGGGTAAGCCAGTTCAACTCGAGTCCGTCGGTTGTCGGATCGACCATTTGGATCAATAGCGTGCCGCTCACGATCATCGGCGTCATGCCGCAACAATTCACTGGCATCGACCAATTTGTTAAGCCGTCCATGTTCGTTCCCATCGCTATGTCGCCGCGTCTCGGCGGGGACAATAATCTGGAAAAACGCGATGTACGTTGGCTCACGGTAAAAGGCCGCTTGAAACCAGGGGTGAGCATCGCGCAGGCAGCCGCGGACCTCACTGGCATCGGGACCCGCCTCGAACAGATGTATCCGCAGAGCAACCGCAATCAGCGCGTGGATGTCGAGACTGAGTTCCAAATGCGTGTGAAGCAATCGCCGCCCAATGCCGCGCTGGTTGCCATGCTGCTGATGCTCGCGATCTGCGTATTGTTAGTCGCGTGCGCCAATGTCACGGGCCTGCTGCTCAGCCGCGCCCGCGCGCGTTCCCGTGAGATGGCCGTGCGTCTGGCCATCGGCGCCGCTCGTGGCGCGCTCATCCGCCAACTCTTGCTTGAAAACCTGATTCTCGCCATGGCCGGCGGATTGCTTGGAATTGCCGTCGCCTACGCCGGAACCAGCTTCTTCAACAGCATCCCGATTCCCACCGACGTGCCGCTTGCGTTCCACGTCTCGGTGGACCAGCGAATGCTGCTCTTTACCATTGCCGCCTCGCTCATCAGCACGTTCCTCTTCGGCCTCACGCCAGCGTTGCAAACCACGCGTCTCGATCTGGTTTCGTCGCTCAAGGCAGCCGATGCCGATAGCAGCGGGCGTCGGCGTCTGTGGGGGCGTAATTCGATCGTGTCCGGCCAAGTAGCGCTGTCCCTGATCCTGCTGATTGTTTCCGCTGTACTTTTGCAGGGCTTCCACGACGAGTTGCAGCAAGGACCGGGTTTCCGTACCGATCATTTGTGGCTCACCGGTTTCGACACAACGCCCGTGCATTACTCGGAAGATCAAAGCCGGAGGTTCTATAAAGATCTTTTGGACCACACGCGCCGCGCTCCCGGCGTCCGGTCGGCAGCCTTGGTCCAGGGAGTCCCGTTGCTAGGCGGCGGATCAACCCCCGTGGTGCCCGAAGGCTACACTCTGCCAAACGGGCAGCAATCCATTTCTCTTCCCAGCAACTACGTCAGCGACGGCTACTTTGCGGTGATGGACATCCCAATCTTGCGCGGACGCGGGTTCCTGGATTCCGACCGCGCGGAGACGCCGCTCGTGGCCGTGGTGAACGAACATTTCGCCAACCACTTTTGGCCCAAGCAGGACGCGCTCGGCAAGCGCTTCCATCTTCGAACCGCTACCGGGCCGCTGGTCCAGATCGTCGGCATCGCCAAAATGGCCAAGTATTTCTGGATCGCCGAGCCTCCCCTCGATTTCATCTATCTTCCCTACACGCAGGAGAAGAATCCCGCGATGACGATTGTCGCCCAGACCGACGCTCCGGACGCATCAACGCTCGCGCCCGTGCTGCGCGAAGTGGTGCGCGGCATCGACCCCAACATGCCGGTGTTCGACGCGCGAACCATGCAGGATTTCTACCGCCAGCGCGCGGTGAGGACTCCCGACATCATTGCCGAAAGCGTCGCGGGCCTTGGGACCATGGGCTTGATTCTGGCGATGGTCGGGCTCTACGGGCTCATCTCGTATTCGGTCAGCCGCCGGCGTCGCGAGATCGGCATACGCATGGCCATCGGCGCGGATCGCCATAAAGTGATTCGGATGATTCTAGGTCAAGGGCTGGTGCTCGGATCCATCGGCGTGGCCGTTGGACTCGTCGCGAGCTTCTACGTCTGCCGCGCCGTCATGACCGCGGCTTGGGTAGCTTCGTTCGATCACCTGAACTATGCGTTGTTTCCAGCGATTGCGATCCCGCTGCTCGTGATCACGGTATTAGCTACGTTCGAGCCCGCGCGCCGGGCTTCGCTCGTTGATCCGATGCGCGCGCTACGCGACGAATAACCGCGCTCTATTCCGCTGCTGTTTGGCCTCGCAACAAATCGAACACGCTGTCGTACAACTGCGAATCATTCTCAACGACAAAGAACAGCCCGCCCCGGCCGTTTTGGCTGCTGTCACAATACGGACCGGAAAGTGAGCCCTGCTGGTTCATATCGCCGAAGATTACATCCGGGTTTCCGCCAATGGACACGCCGATCTTCGCGTGATTCCCATCCGGCTCTGCGACGCCCTCCAATCCTAGCGTCTTTCCTTGCCAGGTTCCCGTTGTTGCGATTCCCACCGCGCCGGGTTTCGCCAGCGACGCGTTCCAACAACCCACCGGTGTGGCCGCGCTGGTTGTCGGAATCTCGGGCAATGTCCACCAACTTGCCACGCGCAGCGGCTCGCCGCCCAGCATCGCTGACACCATTTGCCACGGCGGGACGTTCAGATCCGACGGTTTCGATATGAGCAGCACGCCGCTCGACAACGTGGCCTTGGTCGCCGTCTTGCTCTTGGAAAGCTTCCCCAGACTTTTGACCAGCGCCTGAACATCCGCTGGCCCTCCGTTGTTCACAATCTGAAGTTTCGTTGGGTCCGTGACGACGCTCGCGTTCGCCAAAGCCTTCAGCACCGTGACAACGTCGGCGTGGCTGAGTTCGA
Source organism: Bryobacterales bacterium (assembly GCA_963772905.1). Taxonomy (GTDB): domain Bacteria; phylum Acidobacteriota; class Terriglobia; order Bryobacterales; family Bryobacteraceae; genus Palsa-89. The sequence goes on from CAVYZD010000008.1 coordinate 168,746, forward strand.
GCGCGAAGAAATGCTGGCTCACCAAAACGTCATTGTCTTGAACGCACCCCAGCGTGTTTCCATCGGTCTTCCGAGGTTCGCTCGTGCTCCCCGACCCCGGCCAGGATGGCGTCGAGACCTGCATCACCATTCCGCTTCCGTCGTCGTTCCATGCCAGCATGCCCTTGGAATGGCCCCACGGCGCTGACTGAGTTGGCATCGGATCGCCGTAGAACTGATCGTTCCACAGCACGTAATAAAACTTGCCGCCGTAGATCTGCCCGAACGTCGCGCCAATCGGATCGGCGGCCGTATCGCCAGCACAACCGGAGCCCTGCTGGAGCGTGCCATCGGCGCTGCTGGCGAACGCATATTGTTGGCCGAAGCTGTAGTAGTGTTGGACACTGCCGCCAAACGGGCATGTCCTGAGAGCGCCTCCGCACGCCGGCCCCAATTGCGCGTTGAACTTGAATACAAACCACCAGTTCACCGGCTCTCCGCTGCGCAAAAGCGGCGTGGGCGCCTCCGACGCGGGCGTCTCTTGCGCCGCCAATGGCATGACGCAAACGCACGCTAGCAATAACCGGCATCGGAAGCTCATATAATTCTGATCGGCGAAATTCAAATCAAGTTCTAATACCTTTCGGGCCGGACATCAACGAAATCGCTTGACATGCACCCGGATTAGACATACAGTGTTTGAGTAATGGCAATGTCCGCCGTCGAAATCACCCAAGTCACCAAGACTTTCGACGCCGTTACCGCGGTGGATCAGCTCTCGCTCGCGGTGCCCGAAGGATCGGTTTATGGATTTATCGGCCCAAACGGTTCCGGTAAATCCACTACCATGCGCATGATCACCAACATCATTCATCCGGATTCAGGCGCCATCCGCGTCTTTGGCCAGGAACGATCCCGCATGCCGCCGGGCGAAATCGGCTATCTTCCCGAAGAGCGCGGCCTGTATCGGAAAATGCGCGTGCGTGAGCTATTGCAGTTCCACGCCGAGCTGCGCGGCGGCCGCAACGTCACGCCCGAAGTGAATGCCTGGCTGGAACGCTTGGGCCTGGCGCAGCGCGCCGGCGACAAAGTGGAAACTCTCAGCAAGGGGATGAGCCAGAAGGTCCAGTTCATCGCCACTGTCATTCCCGAGCCGAGGCTGCTGATCCTGGACGAGCCGTTCTCGGGCCTGGACCCCGTCAGCGCCGATTCCATTCGCGGCGCCATTCTTGAAATGCGCAAACGCGGGTGCACCGTTATTCTGAGCACTCACGACATGAGCGTCGCCGAAAGCCTGTGCGATTCCATCCTGATGATCTTTCGCGGCAAGAAAGTTTTGGACGGAACGCTAGCCGAGATTCAATCGGGCTACGGAAGCGATACCATTCGCGTGGAACTCGAGGGCGGCAGTTCCCGCCTCGGCGATCTTCCCGGCATAGAACAAATCAAGGATCTCGGCCAGCTCCAGGAACTCCGCATGGCGCCCGGTTGTGATTCCCAGCAGGTGCTTCGCACACTCGCATCCCGCGCGCGCGTCACTTCGTTTTCCGTGGTCAAGCCTTCTCTCCACGACATCTTTGTCCGCATCGCCGGCCCGCAGCCCGAGGAGGAGGTCACTGTTGAATAGAATCCTGCTGGTGGCCAAGCGCGATTATCTCCAAATGGTCCGCAGCAAGGCCTATCTCGTCGGACTGATCTTGCTCCCGCTGCTCTTCGGCGGAGGATTCCTCGCCGTTGCCCTCACTAGCAAAAGCAATGTCGCCCGCCAGCAGCGCGTTGCCGTAATCGATCGCACCGGCGTCTCCGCCGCAGCCATTATTCAGGCCGGCCAGGAAGCCAACCGGAGAGCAGTGGCCACAGCATCCTTCGCCAGTCAGGGCGTTCCACGCCTCGTTTTTGAAGAAGTGAAACCCGAGCCGGATCAAACCGCTCAACTGTTAGCGCTTTGCGATCGAATTCGCGCCGGCGATTTGTTCCTCGTTATCGATATCGCGCCTGAAGCGCTTCATCCTCCGGAAGACTCCAAACAGGAATTAGTCCGCTACTACACCAATTCAGGTGGACTCGTCGATCCTCTAAGCCTCTGGCTCCCCGGCGTGGTCAACGATGGCCTACGCCGCGTGCGTCTCGCGCAACTGGGCGTCGATCCTGCTCGCATTCCCGATGTGCTCGGCGGTGTCGTTCCGGTGTCCATGAAGCTGGTGGACAAAGATCCAGCCACCGGGAAAATCGTCGCTGGCGAAAAGAAAAATCAGGCGCAGGGCGGCGCGGTTGCCTTTTTTCTGGTCTTTCTGTTAATCATGATCGCCATCTTCGGCTCGGCTCCCAACCTGGGCGCCGTAGCTGAGGACAAAATGCAGCGCGTCTTTGAAATGTTGTTGAGTTCCGCGTCGCCCTTCGAACTCATGATGGGCAAGGTTCTGGCCGCCGTCGGCGCGTCATTGACTAGTTCACTCGTTTACATCATTGCAGGGCTGGCGGTTCTGGCCGGCATGGCGATGTTTGGCCTCGCGCCGCTCAATCTCATTCCGTGGTTCTTCGTCTACCTCATCGCTGATGTCGTTATGTTATCGTCGGTCGGCGTAGCGCTCGGGTCGGCCTGCTCTACTCCCCAGGACGCACAACATCTCGCGTTCCTCCTGATTCTGCCCATTATGATTCCGATGTTCGTGCTCACGCCAGTGATGCAAGCGCCCAACGGCGGCCTGGCCCTCGTGATGTCGTTCATCCCGCCGTTCACGCCCGTGCTCATGCTGCTGCGTCAAGCTCTGCCTGGCGGCGTGCCCTGGTGGCAGCCGTGGCTCGGATTGCTGGGCGTTATCGCGTACGCTTTGGTGTCGGTCTGGGCAGCCGCCCGCATCTTCCGCATCGGCATTCTCTCGCAAGGCAAGACGCCCAAGATCGCCGAACTCGTGCAATGGGTGCTGCGCGCCTGACTATCCACCACGCGATTGACACTCGGACCGCGCCACAGGTAGGATCGAATCGATCAAGAAAGGTCTCAAACATGTGGAATCCGCGTTCGATCGTGCCGCTCTCATCCATCGCCTTGACTGGCATCGCCCTGGCCGGCTTACAACTCGCCTTCGCCCAGCAAAAAGTCCAGTGGGATAGCAAGTTCAACATCCCCGTGGCTCCCACCGGACTCGCCTCCCGCCCGCTCCCGGATCATCCCGTGGTGTTCGACACCGCCGAAGGACAGAAGATCCGCGTGGTGGTGGTCACCAAGGAACTCGAATATCCCTGGGCTCTCGCGTTTCTCCCCGACGGCAGCATGCTCGTCACAGAGCGCTCTGGCCACATCCGCGTCATCCGCGATCCAGGCCACAACGCCAAGCTCGATCCCAAGCCGATCGCCGGCGCTCCCATGGCATATTGGGCGGGCGAATCCGGCGGCCCCGGCGCCGTGCACGGCTACATGGACATCCAGCTCCATCCGAAATTCGCCGAGAATCATCTTGTGTATCTCACCTACACCAAGCCCCTCGATGGCGGAAAACGAACCACCGCAGTGGCGCGCGGCCGCTTGGATGGCGGCACTCTCACCGACGTCAAGGACATCTTCGTGTTGCCCGAAGCCAGCACTTCGCGCATCGCCTTCGGTAGCGACGGCATGCTTTATCTGAGCACCACCGGGCGCGACCCGCAGGATCCCAACACGCTCGGCGGCAAAGTCCTGCGCCTGCGCGACGACGGCTCAGTCCCGCCCGATAACCCGTTCGCGGGGCAAGCCAATCATCGGCCGGAAGTGTACACCCTCGGCCATCGCAGTGCTCTTGGACTCACCGTAAATCCCATCACCGGCGAAATGTGGGAGAACGAGAACGGCCCCAATGGCGGCGACGAGATCAACATCTTGAAGCCCGGCCGCAACTACGGCTGGCCCCTTGTGAGTTACGGCCGCACCTATCAAGGACCTTGGCAGGTCGCGCCTCCCGGCCACATCGGCTTCGAACCGCCCATCGTGATTTGGAATCCAGCAATTGCCGTCTCCGGCATGACCTTCTACACCGGCGACAAATTTCCCAAGTGGAAGAACGACGTCTTCGTCGGCTCGCTCCGCGAAGGCGAAATTCCCGGTACCGGGCACCTCGAGCGCATCCTCTTCAACGACAAATGGGAGGAACTGCGGCGTGAAGCGCTGCTCCGCGAATTCCGCCAGCGCATCCGCGACGTTCGCCAAGGCCCTGACGGATTCCTATACTTGCTCACCGACGCCAAGGAAGGAGCGGTCCTGCGGATCGAACCGGCGGAATGAAGCTACCGGTTTCCTTGCCCGCCGCTCTCTTATTGTCCGTCGGGATCGCCACGGCCGTCGACCCCCCGCCTTTCAAAGAGGGCCTCTGGTCCGTCCACTCTCTGAGCATTGACAATCCCGGCGCTCGATCCCGAGAAAACACCGCGACCATCTGCCGCAATCACGCCTATGACCAATACGTGCGCTCGGTTGCCAAAACCAGACCGGGCTGCACCACTGTCAGCGAAGGTTTCCAGGGCGGCCAATACGTCATTCAGACTCATTGCTCGGTCAACGGCACCGACGTACAGAGCAGGGGAGCCACCACCTTCCACGGCGACACTTGGGCGCACTCCGAAAGCCATGCCACTTTCACGCCCGCCATGCAAGGCATCACGGAAACCACCATGACGCAGGATCAGAAATACTTAGGCAATTGCCCCGCTGGAGCTCAGCCCGGCGACATGACTACTTCCAACGGAGTGGTCAGGCATTTGTGGAAGCACTAAGGGCCGCCATCTTCAATCGCTCGTCGGTCCACCCGCTCTCATCGGTGCTATTGTTGCTCTGACATGGCCGAGAAGAAGCGGTCGACCACCCGCCAGGTCCCACCCAAAGCCCGCACCCCGCGGCGCAGCGTGAAACCATCCATCGCTACGCCCGATTCTCCCGCCTCCTTCCCCATCGTTGGCATAGGCGCTTCGGCCGGCGGCCTGGAAGCCGTGTCTGCGTTTCTCAAAGCGTTTCCCGCCCGAACCGGAATGGCCATCGTCATCGTCCAGCATCTGGCGCCCCAACACGACAGCGCCCTCGCGCAGCTTCTCTCCAAAGCCACCGACATGCCGGTTCTCGAAGTTCCCCATGCCACGGCTGTCGAGCGCGATCATATCTACGTCATCCCGCCGGACAAGATCATGACCATCCAGAACGGTGTTCTTCATCTGATCCCGCGCGCGCGCGCCGCCGTTCCACATCATCCCATCGACGAGTTCCTCACCTCGCTGGCCCGCGAACGCAAGACCGCCGCCATCGGCGTGATCCTCTCCGGCAGCGGATCGGACGGCACCATCGGTCTGAAAGCCATCAAGGAGGAAGGCGGGCTCACCTTCGCGCAGGATCCGAAAACGGCGGTTTGGCCCGACATGGCTAACAGCGCGATTTCCTCCGGCGCAACCGACTTCGTCCTGCCCCCCGCCGCCATCGCCTCCGAACTGGCGCGCATCGGCCGCCATCCCTACGTGCGTGAGCACGCCGAACCGCCCGAAGGCGACGGCCTTCAGAAAATCTACGCACTGCTTCGCTCCGCATCCGGCGTGGATTTCCGTCTCTACAAGCAGCCCACCGTCAGCCGCCGCGTCGCGCGCCGCATGGCTTTGCAAAAGATGCACTCCCTCGGCGACTATGTGCGGTTCCTCAAGCAAAATCCGCCCGAAATTAAGTCCCTGGCCGACGACATCTTCATCCACGTCACCAGCTTCTTTCGCGATACGGAGTGCTTCCAGGCCTTGCGAAAGCGCGTGTTTCCGAAACTCAACTTGAATCGGCGGACCGCTCCCGTTCGCGTCTGGGTGCCCGGCTGCTCCACCGGCGAAGAAGTGTACTCCATCGCCATGCTGCTGCTTGAATCGCTCGGCTCCAATGCCCACCAAACCAAACTGCAAATGTTTGGAACCGACATCAGCGAACCGGCCATTGAGCGCGCCCGTGCCGGCGTTTATTCCGAAGCTGCCCTCCGCGGTGTGTCACCCGCGCGCCTGCGGCGCTTCTTTGTCAAGGTCGAACGCGGTTATCAGATCAATAAAGAGGTGCGCGGTCTGTGCGTCTTCGCGCGTCACGACTTGGCCAACGACCCGCCGTTTTCGAAACTCGATCTCATTAGTTGCCGCAATGTCCTCATCTATGCCGGACCCGGCTTGCAGAGCCGGATTTTATCGGCTTTCCAATATGCCCTCAACCCCGGCGGATTCTTGTTCCTCGGCAAATCGGAAGCCATCAGCGCCTATTTCAGCATCTTCGCTCCGGTGGACCGCGCCCATAAAATCTTCGCCCGCAAACCCACCGCGTCCCTGGCGCCCCGTTTCGACTGGCGGTTCGACGATCACAGAGAGCCCGGCTCGCCTTCTGCCATCGCACCGCTGCTTGCCCTGCCGCCTGACTTCCGAAAGCAAGCCGAAAGCGTTCTCCTCCAACGCTACGCCCCTCCCGCGCTGGTCATCGATTCCGATCTCCGTATCCTGCATATTCAGGGAAACATCGGCCCCTATCTCACTCTCCCCACCGGCCCGCCCACCGCTCACTTGCTCAAGATGCTCCGCCCCGAGTTCGTTCTCGATCTTCGAAGAGCGGTCTCTAAAGCGCAAAGAGAGGGAAAAACCGCCGCCACTCAAGCGATCCACTTCGATCACGGCGGCCAATCCGGCGCAGTCCGCCTGGAAGTCTCGCCACTCACGAAGAGCAACGGAACGAAGCCCGATCTTCTGGTGGTCTTCAACGCCGTCGCCGCAGTCCCGCCGTCTGGTTCAACAGCCAAACTCCAAAGCCGCGCGAAAAAAGATTCCACCCTGGAACGCGAATTGGTCGCCACGCGAGAATATCTGAGTTCTCTGATCGCCGAGCACGAAACTGCTCAGGAGCAGATGAAAGCAGCGCACGAGGAGATCCTCTCCAGCAGCGAAGAGTTGCAAAGCACCAATGAAGAGCTCGAAACCGCCAAGGAAGAGCTTCAGTCCTCCAACGAAGAACTCCTCACCCTGAACGAAGAACTGCTGCACCGCAATCTCGATCTCAGCGTCCTGACCAACGATCTGAACAACGTTCTGGCGGGAGTTGAGATCCCCGTCGTCGTCCTGGATGGCAGCCTCCACGTCCGCAGGTTTACGCCCGCCGCCGGGCGCCTTCTCAATCTTATCGAAACCGACGTCGGACGCCCGTTCAGCGACATTTCGTCCGCGCAAAACATATCCGATTGGCACGCGCTCTTTGCCGAAGTCGCGAGCCTTGGCCTCCCAATCGAGCGCGAGGTCAAAGACAAGCACGGCCGCTGGCTTTCCCTCCGCGTCCGCCCCTACCGCACTGCCGATAACAAAATCGACGGAGTGATCGTAGTCTTCCTCGACACCGACATCATGAAACGCGAGCTCGAGGAATTCCGCGATTACGCCCGTATACTGCTCGAGTCCGCCGAGCAGGCCATTGTTGCGGCCAATGTCGACGGAAAGATCGTGCTCGTCAATAGCGCCACCGAAAAAATCTTCGGTTACAGCCGCGCCCATCTGCTCGGCAAGCCCCTCACTCTTCTCCTGCCCGCCGCGCGCGAAGGGCGCCGCAGCGACGGGACACGGTTCCCACTCGAAGTCAGCCTCAGCTCCATCGATCAAGCCGGCGTCAAGCTCACCGTCGCCTTCATGACCGACATCACCGAGCGCCAACGTCTGGAGACGCTATCGGAAACCTACCGCGCCGAGATTCGCGCTCTCGCCGCCCAACTCATCACCGCGCAGGAGGAGGAACGCCGCCGCGTTTCTCGCGAGCTGCACGACAGCCTTTGCCAGAAGCTCGCCTCTCTCGCTCTCGATGTCGAGAATCTCGCCGTCGCCCTTCCCTCGCCCGCCGCCACCCGCGCTCACCTGCAGGAACTCGGCGCCCGCGCCATTCAAGTGTCGGAGGAAGCGCGCCACATCGCCTACGAACTGCATCCCTCCGTCCTCGATGACCTCGGCCTGGTCGTTTCCTTGAAGGCGCTGTGCGACGATTTTGCGAAGGCCGAGAAAATCCGTGTCGATTTCAAGGCCGGCAAGTTGCCCGATCAAATTCCGCAGAACATCGCCTCCGGCTTGTATCGCATCGCCCAGGAGAGCCTGCAGAACGTGGCCAAACACGCCAAGGCGAAGTGTCTCTCCGTGGCGTTGGAGCTCCGCGATCATCGGTTGGTGTTGTCCGTTGAGGACAATGGAATTGGATTCGCCCCCGAGGCCGTCAAAGGCAAGGGAGGGCTCGGATTAGTCAGCATCGGCGAACGAGCGCGTATCATGGGAGGTAACTTGTCCATTGCATCGAAGCCCGGCGCTGGCACGCGGATTTCCGTGAGCGTCGCCTTCCCGTAGGCGCGGTCCGTAAGCACAATGAAACGTACTCGCATTCTCGTCGCCGACGACCACGCCCTCATGCTCGATGGCTTTACGAACCTCCTTGAGCCCAAATACGCCGTCGTGGGCACTGCCGAAGACGGCAAGGCGCTCGTCGATGCCGCCATTCGTCTCAATCCCGAACTCATCATTCTCGATATCACCATGCCGGCATTGAACGGAATCGATGCGGCCCGCGAGATCAAGAAAACCCTCCCCCAAGCCAAGTTACTGTTTGTAACCATGCATACCAGCCCCACGTACTTGAATGCGGCGCTCGACGCGGGAGCCGATGGGTACGCCGTGAAGTCCTCCGGCCGGACCGAAATCCTCGCCGCGGTGGAAGCCGTACTCGCCGGCGACCGCTACATTTCGCCAGGTGTCGGCGGTCCTGGGCCGGTGCTCAGCGCCCGCGAGCGTCAGATTCTTCAGTTAACCGCCGAAGGAAAAAGCAGAAAAGAAGTCGCCTTTGCCCTCGGCATTTCCGAAAAGACGGTCGCTTTTCACAAAGAGAATCTGAAGCGTAAGCTAGGCTTGCGGAGCACCGCGCAACTTACGCGCTACGCTCTCGATCAAGGCCTCATCTAGCATTGTCACCGAGCCGCGAGCGGTCCCTGGACTTTTGTCCAGCTAGTGCAAAGCACTAGGTTGGAGCTACTGTCTAAGTGGGCTACTTCCGCGATAATGGCCCGGCGCTTGGGAGCGAGACAAATTTAAGACCATCCGTCGGCGCGGTAGTCCGAGCTAGCGATTGTCCGCTCCCAATCGCCACGGGGATAGTATATCTCACAACCATGGCCGCCAGCGAATTATCTCCAAGATCGGCGGTTGAGAGCCATTATCACTCCCTCCGCGCCGATTTTGACGCCGCATACAGAAAGATGACGGACCTTTCCCGGGAATTCAATGCGGTTCTCATGACCCCTCCGTCTGAGCTGTCTCCCCAAGAACGGCAGGCTCGCAAAGGGCGCGCCGCTCAGGCCTACGAGGCCGCGCACGAAGAGTTCCTGGCTGCCGTCGCGAGGCTGCATCGGTTCATGATCGATCGAATCATTGCGTCCCACGACGCTCTTCAGCCGGCTGAGCGACAACTGGTCAGCTCAATTAAACAAATGGATTCTCGTCCGCGCTAGGCCCATAGATCGTTGGAACCGGCACTTCCAGCAATCGCAGATACACCGACAATTGTCCGCGATGGTGATACCAATGATTCAGCAGGATCATTCGCAGCATCGCCGCCCGGGGCATAGCCATCACTTCTTTCCCGTTCGCTGTCAAACGCCAAGGCCCGAACGCCGCCGAGTTGCTCACGCCGCCCAAGTACGCCTGGGCTTCTTTGACGCCCGAATCGAGCGCCGCCAGAATTTCGGCCAGGTCTTTCGGCCCGGCCTGATTGAAATTCGCCGGGTTCACTTCGTACTCGTCCAACTGCGCCATCTTCGTAATGCCCCCGGGAATGGTCGCGATGTGCATCGCCAATTGCCCCAGCGACATCGATTTCGGATGCGGCTTCCACGCCAATTTATCCGCCGGAACGCGTTCCAGCACTCGCTTCGTCGTCGCCGCCTCCTGCTGAAATTCACCTAGCATTGGTTGCATCAAGCTTGGTTCCATCATTGGTGTCATTTGGTTTCTCCTTGGGTAGTCAAAATCTTCGGCGGCGTGTAAGTCATCGTCATATCCACCAGCTCGCCGTCTACATATTTGTCGTGATGGCGAACCCACGCCATGGTGTGCTTCAGCCCTCCCTCGTCGCGCCCCTTCGGCGTCATATCCAGGAAGTTATAGGCGCCCAACAAAATGTCCAGCCCGCGCCCATACGTCGAATACGTGTGGAACACGCCGCCCGTCTTGTCCCTATAGAACACGCTCAGCCCGGGCGCTTCTTCGCTCGGAAAATGAGCCTCGGTGTAGTTGTAGTACACCTTGCCCTTCGCCAACTCGTCCTTGGTGAACGACACGTGATAATCGTAGTTGAAGTCGCTTCCATTGGATGACGCCCACGGAAAACGCCAGCCCATGCGTTTCTTGAACGCTTCGATCTCCCTCAGCGGCGCGCGTGAGATCGCCGTGAACGCCACGTCGCGCTGCGCCAGATGGATCAGGCTCCCATCAAAGTGATCGCCCAGGAACGAGCAACTCGGGCAACCCTCCTCCCATCCCGGCCCCAGCATGAAGTGATACACAATCAACTGGCTTTTCTTGCCGAACAGCTCAGCCAGCGTCTTCTTTCCGCTGGGCGTATCGAAGACGTAATTCTTCTCCACTTTCACCCACGGCAGCTTGCGCCGCTCCGCGCTGATCGCATCCCGCTGGCGAGTGAACTCCTTCTCCTTGGCCAAAAGTTCCTTGCGCGCGGCTACCCATTCGGTTTCCGAAACCACTGCGTGTTCTGTCATGATCGGCCCCCTTCCGCTCGTGCCCGCACGCGCTCGTGCAGGCTGTTCCAGCCCGTCCCCACGTTTTTCCTGTGACCTTCTTGAATCAACCCCAGCGCCGAGTGTTGGAACTTGAGCAGCGTTCCTCCGACCGCCTCGCTCAGACGATACTGCACGTTCGACACGGCCGGATAGGACATAAATAGCGGACCTGTGATTTCAAGCAGCGCCGGCCGCTTGATCGATTGCACGTGTCCCCACAGATGTCCCTCGTCGTTTCCTAAATCGCGATACCATCGGCCTCCCGGCCATGGCTCGATCTTCATCGGCATGGGCTTGCCGTCGGCCATTGCGTTGTACGGCCCGATCTCTTCCAATATCGCCGCGAAGGTTGCGTCCAATGATGCGCGGACGTGAATCTCTTGCGTGACGTTTAACGTCAGATTGTCTAAGGCTTGGGCTGTCGCGTTCATGCTTTCTCCTTGTCTCTTCTCTCCGCTCGTTCCTTAATTCGATTCAACTGATTCGCCCAGTAACGCTCAAACGTGCTGGTCCACTCGTGCAGCGGCCGGATCGCCTGGGCATTGGTCCGATAAAACGCCTGCCGTCCGTCGCGCCGCACGTGCACCAGCCCCACGTCCTTGAGCACGCGCAAATGCTTCGACACCGATGGCTGCTCCAGCCGCAAGGCCGTCACAATGTCTCCCACCGGCCGTTCTTTCTGCGCCAGATAGCTCAGGATCGCCCGCCGCCGTGGTTCAGCCACCGCGTTGAAAGCGTCCGATGTCGTCGCGGCTCTGGGCACAAGAACATTGTATTCCTATATAAGAATATGTCAAGCCCCGGGTCGCCGCTGCAATACCATAACCTCATGCCGAACGATCCCAAGTATCTGCGTGAACACTATGCCTCTTTGTCCGACGGCGCGCTTCAGGCAATCGATCGCGCCGATCTCGTCGAAACCGCGCAACAATGCTACGACGACGAGGTCGCCCGCCGCCGCGCGGCCCGCTCAGAAAACGCGGAAGTTGACGACGAACCACTCAGCGAACCACTCAGCGATGGCGAAAAACCCGATTGGCTGAACGACGCCTCCGAAGTATTCTCGCGCGTCGATCGGCCCGGCGCGTTGCCGGCAGACGACATCGCAGCCGCTCGCGACGCATTGGACGCCGAAGGAATTCCATGCTACCTGGATCTAGCCGAGCTGCCCCAAGCGGAGGAATCGCCTGAAGGGCCGACTCACATCTGGCGAGTCCTGGTTCCTGGCAACCTCAACCTCCGCGCCGCCAGCGTGCTCGACCGCGACATTTTCAACGCCGATTTTGAAGCCCAATGGAAAGCACATTTAGAAACGCTTTCCGATGACGAAGTGCTCGAGATGAACCCCGAGGTCGTTTTCTGCGGCCTGTTTGACCGAGTCGAACGCGTCAATCGAGCCTATGACGACGAAATCGCCCGCCGCAAACTCTAGTCCCCCTTGACATCCCCCTCTAAAATAGAGGCGCATGAATTGCGATCCACTCGCGCACTATTGGGTTCGTTTTGCGAAATTTGAAAAAAACACCACTGCGCGGACACGAAACCCCCCCTCTTGCGCCACCTTCTCCAGAACAATTCTCGCCTCACCGCAAACCGCCTGCCCGACCAGCCCGGTAAAATACAAAAATGCGATCCGCTGTGCGCTCTCTCCGCCGCAGACCCGCCTTCGCGCTCGCTGCGATTCTCACCGTTGCCCTCGCCGTCGGAGCCAATACCGCGCTCTTCGGCGTCATCTATCAGGTGCTCATCCAGCCCCTTCCGTTTCGCGATGCCGCCCGCCTGGTCCGCATCTGGGAAACTCATCCCGCGCTCCCGCAGTTGCAGGTCACCGCGCCCGATTTTCGCGACTGGCGCGATCAATCCCGCAGCTTCGACGCCATGGCCGCGCACACCCTCTCCGCTATGAATACCGCCACGCTGCTCGGACAAGGCGACGCCGAAATCGTCCACGGCACAATGGCCTCCAGCAATCTGTTTCCAACCATGGGCATCGATCCCATCGTGGGTCGCGATTTCAGCGACGCCGAGGAACGCGCCAAGCTCCAGGTCGCCGTCATCAGCGAAAAACTTTGGCGCCGCAAATTCGCAGCCGACCCGAACATCGCGGGCAAGCAGATTCGCATCGACAAGCAATCCTTCACCGTGGTCGGTGTCGTTTCCCAGCGTCAGGCTTATCCCGAATGGGCCGACTTTTGGTTCCCGCTTTCCCTCATGGGATCCGATCTTGCGGACCGCAGAAAATTCCATCCGCTTGAAGTGGTGGCGCGCTTGAAACCCGGCGTCACCACCGAACAGGCTCAAATCGAAATCCAGACCATCGCGCGCCGGCTGGCGCAAGCTCATCCCGACACCAACGCCACCGTGGGCGCATACCTGATTCCTCTGTCAAGCGAGACCACTCGCGATGTCCGCCCTCCACTGTTGCTCGCATGGGCCGCGGTCGGCCTCGTGCTCTTGATGGCCTGTGCTAATCTCGCGCATCTCTTCTTAGCGCGCATGCTCGAGCGCCGCGACGAAATGGCGATTCGCGAAGCGCTCGGCGCGGGCTCTGGCCACTTGACGCGTCATGTATTGACCGAAAGCCTTCTGCTCGCCGCGATCGGCGGAGCCCTCGGCGTGCCGCTCGCAGTTGGCGCGGGCCGTCTCCTCCCCTTCGAACACGCCGCGTGGCAAGCGCCTGTTTGGTTATTCACCGTCACCATCTCCGCGATTGCCGGCGTGCTGTTCGGCCTGCCCGCCTGTCGGCAAGTTTTGCGCGAGCGCCGCAGCCTCGTGGCATCCTCGCGATCCGTTGCGCCCAGCCGATCCCGCGTCGGATCCGTGCTCCTGGCCGCCGAAATCGCCATGGCCTTCCTCGTTCTCTCCGGCGCCGCGCTGCTCGGACGAAACTTCGCCGCCTTGCTCAACGAAGCGCCCGGTTTCGACGCCGCGCGAATTCTCGAGATTCCGGATCTTCCCCTGGGCGCCGATTGGGAAAAACTTGCTGCTGCTCTGCACGCATTGCCCGGCGTGCAAGATGCCGCTGCCATCAACTCGGCTCCCATGAGCCTCGGCGCCAACGAGCACAGCCGCTTTGCAACGCGCTTCGGGATAAAGGGCCGCACGTTCGACAAAGGCAGTTTCCCCGTCACGCAAATTCGCTGGGGCACGCCCGGGTATTTTCGCCTCCTCGGCATTCCATTGCGGCGCGGCCGCTGGCTCACTGCATCTGAAGCCGACCAGAGCCGCATCCTCATCAATGAAACGCTCGCCCGCCGCTTTTTCCCCAATCAAGATCCCATCGGCCAACATCTGATCCTCGGCGTGATGGATCCCAAGCAATCCTCCAGCGAAATCGCCGGCGTCGTCGGCGACACGCGCGACTTAGGCCTCGATCAGGAAGTAGAACCGTTGTTCTACACCGTTTCCATCAGCCCCGTGATGACTGTTCTCGTCAAGACTGATGCTGCCCCGGCACAATTCGCCTCCGCAATTCGCGCCGCCATCCAGAGTGTCGATTCCGAAATCCCGATTTCCAAAATTCAGCCTCTCGCTCAGAACGTCGCCGATTCCCTCGCCCGCCGCCGTCTCGCGCTAACTCTGCTCGGAATCCTCGGCGCTCTCGCCGCCTTGCTGACCGCCGCCGGCGTCTACGGCTTGCTCGCTTACTCGGTAAATGCGCGCGTTCGTGAATTCGGAGTGCGCGGCGCGGTCGGCGCATCGCCGCACGAATTGGTCACGATGATTCTTCGTGAAGCTGCCACGCTCGCGGCTCCCGGCCTCGCCGCCGGTCTGATCCTGGCGCTCACGTTCTCCAGCGTGATGAAGAGCTTTGTTTACCGGCTCTCGCCTCTCGATCCGTTCTCGCTGCTCACTGCGGCAGTCTTCCTTATGCTGCTAACATTGCTCTCAGCCTGGCTACCCGCTCGCCGCGCCGCCGCAGTCGACCCCGCCACTGCGCTCCGCAACGGCGCTTAGTACAATACCTACCAATGCGACGCAGAGACTTCGTTACCGCGGCCGCCCTCGCCGGTGCTGCAACCGTTGCCGATTCCCAAACCCCAAGCGCCTCGCCCACCAAGGGACGGCTCAAGCAATGTGTCACGTCGTTCCCCTTCGATCCCAAGATGCCGTTCGAAGATCGCTGCCGTGAAGCCGCGCGCCTGGGCTGCGTGGGCTACGATCTGGTCGCTTCCAAGGATTGGCCGACGCTCAAGAAATACGGCCTCGTCTCAACTATGGCGGCCATGGTCGGGGTCACCATGGAAGACGGCATCATCCACAAAGAGGCGCACGAAAAATCCCTCGCCGCTTTCGGTGCAGCCCTCGACGAAGTTGCCGCCGCCGGATACCCCAACATCATTATTGTCGGCGGACAGCGCCGCGGTATGTCGAATGCCGAGGGCGCGGACAACGCGGTCGCCTTTTTCAACCGCATCAAATCGCGTGCCGAAGACAAAGGCGTCACCATCTGCATGGAAGTGATGAACAGCAAGCTCCAAGACCCGGGCCTCGGCCGAAAGGATCAAATCTGCGATCATCTCGCCTGGGGAGTGGATGTAATCCAGCGCGTAAATTCGCCGCGCGTCAAGATTCTTTGCGACATTTATCATCTGCAAATCATGGACGGCGACGTCTGCCGCAACATCCAGCAAAACTTCCAGTGGATCGGGCACTTTCATACCGGCGGTGTCCCCGGCCGTCACGAGATCGACGGTACCCAGGAGCTGAATTACCGATTCATCGCGAAGACGATCGCAGACCTCGGCTACACTGGGTACATCGCACATGAATTCCGGCCAACGCCTGGCCGCGATCCGCTCGAGAGCTTGAAACAAGCCATCGAGATCATGACCGTCTAACTTAGGATTCATTTGATCCGCCAGATCGTTCAAACACAGGCATTACGAAGACCCGATGCCGCGGCGATTTTTGCGCCCGGGCGCGCCACACTGAGTTACAGGGGGCTCGACGCTGCGCTCGATCAATTGACAGCCGCGCTCTCGGCCCACGGTCTCGGGCCCAGCGATCGTATCGCCCTGGTGTGTTCGAACGGCCCCGAAATAGCCGTGGCATTTCTCGCCATTGCAGGATATGCCGCTTGCGCGCCGCTGAATCCCGATTATCGGGCTAGTGAATTCGATTTCTATCTGTCCGACTTGCGTCCCCGCGCCGTCGTCGTCGAAGCAGGTTTGGATTCGGCAATTCGAGAAACGGCGCGCCGCCTCGGGATTCCGTTGCTCGAACTCACGAGCGATCTCAAACTTGCCGGTCCGCCCATCTCCGCACGCCAAACCGAACCGAGCGATGCGGCTCTTCTGCTGCACACATCCGGAACAACATCGCGCCCCAAGCTCATCCACCTCACTCGCGCCAACTTATCCGCATCGGCTCACAACATCGCTCGCTCTTTGCAACTCACCGCAGCCGACCGGTGCCTCAACGTGATGCCGCTCTTCCATGTGCACGGTTTGGTCGGCGCGCTGTTGTCGTCCATCGCGTCGGGCGCAAGCGTCGTCTGTGCTCCCGGCTTCGTCGCGCCCAAGTTCTTCGAATGGGTGGACGAGTTCCGCCCGTCCTGGTACACCGCCGTTCCCACAATTCATCAATCCGTCATTGCGCGCGCCTGGCCAAGCGCCCGAGCATTCGTTCCGTTTCATCCGCTCCTGCTCTTCCGCTTTGGCGCCGTCGTTGATGGAGGAGATGGAAACTGTGTTTGGCGTTCCGGTGATTGAAGCCTACGGAATGACCGAAGCTGCGCATCAGATGGCATCCAATCCGCTGCCGCCGGGCAAACGCAAGCCAGGTTCCGTGGGCGTCGCGGCGGGGCCCGAGATCGCGATTATTGACGGCGAAGTGGCCGTGCGCGGTCCGAACATTTTCACTGGCGGATGGTTTCGCACCGGTGATCAAGGGCGCCTGGATGACGAAGGATACCTGTTCCTGACCGGCCGTTCCAAAGAGATCATCAATCGCGGTGGCGAGAAGATTTCGCCGCGAGAGATCGATGAAGTCCTGCTGCGGCATCCTTCAGTCGCCCAGGCTATCGCGTTCGCGGTTTCACACACGAGGTTGGGCGAGGCCGTTGCCGCTGCCGTCGTCCTTCGCCCAGGCTTGAATGCCACCGAGCACGGTCTGCGCGAGTTTGCCGCCGGACATCTTGCGGACTTCAAGGTGCCGGAGGAGATCCTATTTCTCGACGAAATCCCCAAGGGCCCTTCGGGCAAGATCCAGCGCATCGGCCTCGCCGCGAAGCTCGGGATCGGTGAGATTCGCGAATCTCGCGCCGCTCGCGCAAGTTTCATTGAGCCGCGAACAAAGGCGGAAATTGAAATCGCCGCCATCTTCGCCGCCACGCTGGGAGTTGAGCGCGTCGGCCTGCGCGATAACTTCTTCTACTCGGGCGGCGACTCGCTACTCGCAACCGCGGCGCTGGCGCGGGTTCGCGAATCGACGGGCGCCGAACTCCCGCTGATCGCGTTCCTCGAAAATCCGACTGTCAGCGGCGTTTGCGAGCGGCTCGAGCAAACATCCGAGTCAAACCATTTGCGCCTGATCGTTCGCCCCGGCGAATCGCCCGCGTTGTTTTGCATTCCCGGCTCTTACGGTAATCTGGTTGGCTTCTTCCGCCTGGCGCAACATCTTGGCGAAGAGCAGCCAGTCACCGCGTTTCAATTGCCGAAAGTAACAGCGGCCCGAGTCACTTACTCCATCGAAGAACTCGCCGCGCGTTACGTCGATGAGATGCTGGCGTTGCAACCGGATGGGCCATATCATTTGGCGGGCGCTTGCACCGGCGGATTGGTGGCTTATGAAATAGCCGTGCAGCTTCGCGCCAAGAATAAGCCGGTTGGAGTGTTGGCGCTGATGGATTGTTACCATCACGGCTCGCGCGGCGCTCGCGAAAAATTGAGCTACTGGACGGGGCTTCTCGCGAAACGGGCTTCTTATCATCGCAGCCGCCTCGGCGAATGCGGTGTCGCTGGCGCACCTGCTTACTTGCGTCCTCGTGTCGCCGCGCTTGGGCAAGGCCTCCGTGAACGAGTGGAAGAATGGACACACAACGGCCTGCTTCGAATGAATTTGCCGTTGCCCTCCGGATTGCTCGATCCGCGGTTGGCTATTCGCCGTGCAGCGGCCGAGTACGATCCTCCCGATTGGCCGGGGCATCTCGATCTGTTTTGCGTGGAAGAGCCGCGCGCGGAAGCGTACGACTATCCGGAAATGGGCTGGCAAGGCAAAGCCGCCGGCGTTCGCCTGCATCAGTTGCCGGGCAGCCACCGAGCGATGCTTTCCGATCCATGTGTTCAGGTGCTCGCGAATCAATTGCGCGATTGTCTGGCTGCACCCACCGGTTGGGAGCCCGAGCCATTCGGAGTGGGTGTGGCCGTGGGTCCGGCTACGGTTCCGTAATCGATGCTGGCCTGCGTCGGCAGCGCGAGCCCGGTTCCCGCCGCCTGCACAGCATCCATGATCGCGAGCAGGAGTTCCTGCTGGATCTTCATGAACTCGTCGCCGTCGATTGTTCTGACGTAAACGAAAATTTCGACATCCAGCGAATAGCTTCCAATTCCAATGAAGCGAACCGGCAGGCCTCCGGCTTCAACCTTCGGTTGGTCTTTCAAAAGTTTTGCGATGGATTGAAGCAGCGCCCGCATCTGCTAGGGTGCGATCGAGTGTGCGAATGCGAGTGGAGCGCAGGCCGATGTCTTCCACGGTGCCCATGCTGGTACCGAACTTGCAGAACTCGCCTACCGACACCGGGCGGTCGCTGATACCGGAAACGCTGCCAAAAAGATTTTCGATGGTCTTTTGAGACGCGAGCGCGATGGCCACGCCGCCGATGCCGAGTCCCGCGAGAAGCGTCGTGGTGTTGTAGCCCCAGGATCCGAGGACGGCGGCGATCGTCAACAGCAGAATGACGACTTTGGTAACGCGCCCCGTGAGCGGCAGCACCGAGTAGGAGAACGCGCGGTGTTTGGCCTCCAAGCGCGCGCGGAGCCGGACCACAATCACGTCGATGATCCCGGCGCACAGCCAGAATATCCCCAGGAAAAAGAGCAGCGCCGGAACGCGTGCCAGATAGAGCCCCAAGAGCGCCGAAGGAGCGAACCATTCCATGCCCGCGCGAAAGAGCGAGACCGAAAGCAACAGTCGCAATGGCCCGACGAAAGTTTCCAGCGCGCTGAGATTCCATCGCGGAGCGATTCGGCTGATCACTTCTCGCGTCAACCAGAGCGCGGCTCGGGAGAGCAATTTGGAAACCGCGGCCAGCGCAAACGCCAACAGAAGCAGGCTAATCCAATGCCACAGCGGAGTTTCGATTAATTGCCAATTCACCAGCGGAAGCGGCAGATGCCGTTCGATCACAGAGTTGTTGGTGGTCTGCGCGATGAGAGGTATACGCGCGACGCTGTCCGAGGAAAACAGCCAGACCTGTACCCCTGAATGGAGAGTTACTCGTTGGAGGTCCAGATCAAGCGTTCGGCCATTCACGCGGAAAGCATCCAAACGTTCGCGATCGCCAGCGGGATCGTGACTCAAGTTCGCAACGTCAAACTGCGTGTCTCGGTCCAGAATGGTTTGAAGCTCGCGCGCAAGTTGGGTGCCGTCCGCCAGACGCTGATCTTGGGGCATGGATCGCAGATCGATGTACCGCCAAGCGACCAGCGTAACGGTTACAAGATGGCGAAGACTTCGGAGGAGGTTGTTAGGCGACCGCCGGTCGCCAAAAACTCGGAAAACATTTCGCGCGCCTTTTGTTCGTCGAGAGCTCTTATTGCATCTGTCACGATTTCCACCGGTTTGCCTGTTTTGAGCAACCCGAACGCGGCGTAGTAAACGCAGATTTCGGTGACCACGCCGTAGACGACATAACGGTCAGCATTGAGTTCGGCCAGCAGCGGCTGAAGATGCGGGCTGCTGAAGCAATCGAGTTTCTGTTTTTCGAGAATCAACTGGCGCACGGCGGAGTGAGGAGCCGGAACGGTCGTGCGTTGATCGAGCAGCGTAATCGCGGGCTTGTGCTGGCCGGTGGTTCCAACCACGCAATGCGGCGGATAGATTTTGAATTCGGGATCGTCCTCGCTGTGGGCGTCCATTGTCGAGATCACCAGAGGTGCGCGGCGATTGAGTTCGCCGATGGTCGGCAGGATATGCTCGGCGCCCAGCACGTAGAGAGCTCCAGCAGGATAAACGAAGTCAATCTGCGTGTCGATGTCGAAGAAGACTGTTTTCATGCTGAACCTTTTCGTAAAGCGCCGAGAGTTCGCGGCTGTGCTCGACGCGATATTCCTGGCCGGTATCAAACAGGCTGCGGACGGCGATGGGCAGACGCTTCACCGATTCGGCGGCGTTCTCGCGCGCGGCTCGTGCCGTGGGAAGAGGCTCGATCAAGTTGCCGCGCAGGATCACGGGGCGAAGTAAAGCTTGCGCGGCAGGCTCGCCGGCGCCGCAACCCAGGCATTCCCAGGAACAGGCGATCACGTCATGACCGGCGAATCGAAACACCTGCTTTGCTCCGGGTAAAGTATGTTTGTCCTCGCTGAATTTTGCGGTGAATCGGCCGCCCAGTTCCACGAGTTTGTAGACCACGCCGAGATTGGGCGAATCGGCGGAGGTGGCAAGATCGGTGCCCACTCCAAACGCATCGATGGGCGCGCCAGCGGCGGAAAATTCCAGAATCTTGTATTCGTTCAAATCGCTGGTGGCCATGATTTTCGCGTTCGTCAAACCCGCGTCATCCAGAATCTTGCGCACTTCGCGCGAAAGCTCGACGAGATTTCCGCTGTCGAGCCGCACGCCCCACATGGGCTGCCCGAGCGAAGCAGCGGTGCGCGCGCCTTCGAGCGTGTCGTAGGTGTCGATCAAATATGCGGTGGCGTCGCCGAGCAAGTTTTGCAGCCGCTCGAACGCTTCGGCCTCGGTTGCGAAAGACTGTACCCACGAGTGCGCAGCGGTTCCGAAGACGGGGATGCCGTACCGAAAACCTGTTTCGGTATTGCTCGATCCGATGCATCCGCCGATGTAAGATGCGCGCCCGGCCAGGACGCCGGCTTCGGGCGAATGCGCGCGGCGTGCGCCGAAATCGACAACGGCGCGGCCTCCGGCGACTTCGACGATACGGGATGCTTTGGTCGCGATGAGCGACTGGAAGCCGATGCTCGCGAGCAAGAACGTTTCGGCGATCTGCGCTTCCATCAGTGGAGCGCGAATGGTCAGGAACGGTTCGTTGGCGAAGATCGGCGTGCCTTCGGGCATGGCGAAGAGGTCGCCGGTGAAGCGAAGATCGCGCAACGCATCGAAGAATGCAGAAGGGGCGCGCCGGAATTGCGTGAGGCCGCGGAGATATTCAATCTCTTCGTTAGTGAACTTTAGATTGAGAAGATAGTCCACCGCTTGCGCGAGCCCGGCCGCGACCACGTAGTTGCGGTAGCGCGGGAGGCGGCGAAAAAACAGTTCAAAGGTGGCGATTTCATTGGCCTTGCCGGCCTCGTAGTAGCCAGCCGCCATGGTGAGCTGATAGAGGTCGGTGAGAAGGCCGGTCATCTTTTGTTCACTTCTTGGCCGGGGGCGGCGCGGGCTTCACATCGGAGGCGGCTTGCGCGAGATCGTCGACCGTTTTGGTGTCGAGTGCGTAAAGCGCCGGTTCGTTCTCGCGTTGCGCGACGTAATCGGAGCCTTGCTTTGCGATGAGCAGCTTCTCGGCCAATTTGCCGTTGTTCGAAACGACCGTGATGTCGATGGTGGGAGCGCCGAGCGCGCCGGTGTCGATGAATTTAGAAGCCGAGAGATCGCGGAGCTTATCGAGAAAAGATTGCAGGCTGATGCTGTCGAGCTTTTTGCCATTGGAGAACCAGTCGTCACCGCCCTTTTGGAACGCGAACGTTTTTCCAGAGGCGTGCATGTCGATCTTGCTCGGTTCGTTGAAACCGAAATCGAAGAGCTTCTTATTGCGAAAGTCATCGAGAGCTTTGTCGACGCCCGTACCCAAGTCGGCGGTCGTTTTGAAAACGCCGGGAACCACGCTCGATTTCGCATAGTAATCGTCCTTGTTCTTGCGGATCTCGATCTGCTGCGTTCCGGAAGGGTCGGTGAGCTTCACAGTGGCGACGGGTGTGCCGGCGGCAAACGCCGCGCTCGCTTGCTTGGCGGCGTCGGCGGAGAGCGTGAGATCCATCTTGGCGTCATTCAACTTGCGGAGCATCTCGTCGACCGAGTTGCCGTCGGCGCGCAGAGGCTTCGGTTTTATGATCTGCCATTGATCTTTGTCGCGGCCAAATTCGATATCCTGTTTTTTCGCGATCAGCTCCACGCGGCTGATCTTGGCCGGATCGAAGGTGAGCAGGCGCTTGTCGCGCAGATCGTTGACGGATTTGTCGAGGCCGGTTTTGACGTAGCTTGGGACTGTGAAGACGCGCGGATCGCCTTCGAGCATGGCGTAAGCGCCGCTGTTGGTGGGAGTGTCGTCACCAATTTTGAGCTTGCTGACTTTGCCGCCCTTGCCGGTGATATCCACTTCGAGCGCCGGGGAATCGAGGCCGTAAGCTGACACGCTGGAAGCTTTGTCTTCGACCACGCGATCGGAGCTGACGCTCGAAGCGGCACTCGCCAACTGATTGGCGGCATCCTGATCGGCGGTGTAGGGCATGGGCGCTGTAATCGCCCATTTTCCGCCGGTTTTCTGCAAATCCGTTTGGTCCGCGCCTTTTTTCTTCAATACGATTTTGCTGATGTCGCCTTCGGTGAGCGAGAGAATTTTCGGAGGCTGATCGGCGGGCGGCTTGGCCGCTTCAGCGGCTTGTCTTTTGTTCGAATAATACAGCCCGCCCCCGAGCGCAGCCAGCAAAACTACTGCAACCAACAAACCGCGAATGCGCATTCCCCCTATCTCCTCTTGAGCCAAACCATCACGCCGCCAACGATAACAATCAGCGGCAAGAAGAATTGGCTGGTGGCTTGAACCATCCGGAATTGCGCGCGCGTTAAATTAATGCGGCGATCCTCGGGTTCCTTGGGGCGGATTGCGATCAGGTCCTCATCGGAGGAAAGCCAGTTGATGGTGTTGAGCAACAGATTTCGATTGCCGCTGAAGCCCAGCGCCTGGTTGGACGCCCAGCTTGAGTTGCCAACCACGACGAATCGGCCTTGATCCGCGGGTTTGGTACCAGTGAACGTACCGGCGACGGCCAGCGTAAATGGACCGCGTTTGTCCTTGGCCGGATCGATACGAATTTCGGCGGAGTCGAGTTTGGTAGTGGCGAAGCTGTCCGCCGACGTTGAGAACAACTTGCTAATGGTGGTCTTGTCGGTGTTCTTGGTTTCGAGCGAGCGCGAGAGCGGGAAAGCAGTGGAGATGTTGGTCATGTCGTTGACGATGGGGTGCGAATCGTATTGCATGATCACTGGCGCTTCGGGACCTCCGCCCAACAATTGCGAGGCGGCGCTTTCGTCGAGCAGCAGATCGTTGTCAGCGGTGACGCCCCAGCTCGCGAGCAGAGCTGAGAGAGCCTGGTTATCGCCCACCTGTCGCCGGCCCAATTTCAAGGGAGGATCCAGCATGAAAAGCGCGCGGCCTCCAGCTTCGACATATTTCTTGATGGCGTCCACTTCAGGCTGGATGTAATCGCCGGTGGGACCCGCCACCACCAATACGCTGCAAGAGTCCGGAACCACGGCCTTCTGCAGCAGATTGATGGGTTGCACCTTGTAGTTGTTTCTTTCAACGATGGTTTGGAAACCGGAGAAACCTTCGCCTTGCGATGAATCGTCGAGGCGATGCTCGCCGTGGCCGGTGATCACGCAAACCTGGCGTTCGCCGCCCTTCAGTGCGCGGATGAGCGCGCCGGTGACGCCTTCTTCGTCGAAGGTTTTGGCGTCTTCATGGCGGGCGCCCACGTCAACGATGGCTTCGCCTTCGCGCGTAACATTGGCGGCGCGTGCGAGCGTCGGGTTCTTCAACAGATCGACATACTGGATGTGGACTTTGGTTGAAAGATTCGCATAACGGTCCAGCAGATCCTTGGCGTTTTGCATGCCGGTGGACCGGTCGAAATATTGAATGGTGACGTCTTGCTTCAGGTCGCCGACCACTTTCTTGGTTTGATCGGATAAGGTGAAGCGCTTGTTGGCAGTGGCGTCGAAGGACTTGTTATAGCGATTCGCGAGAAAGTTCGCCACCGCGAGCACGGCCAATATGACGATGATATAGATCGTCGCGTAGGCCGCGTACTTGGTTTGTCTGGTTTGCATCCACCCGCTAGCCATTTACGACCTCCACCTGAGAGATTCCATGGAGCGTGAAGTCAGGAACAGCCCCAGGAAAATCAGCGACAGATAATAAACTGCGTCCTTCGTGTCGAGAACGCCCTTCGAAAAGGAATCGTTGTGCGTGACCACGGACATGTACGCGAGAACCTTGGCCCAAGTTGCCGACTCAAAGCCGGACGGCCATTCGAGGACCCAGAGCAAGAGGCAGACGGCAAACGTAGCGGCGCCCGCGATGATCTGATTTCTAGTGAGCGAGGAGATAAAAGTTCCGACAGCAAGCAGCCCACCGGCTTCCAGCAGAAGCCCGAGGTAACCAATAGCCATCGGCTTCCAGTCGGGATTGCCGTAACGAAACAGGAACGAGAAGTTGATGGCCGTAAACAGCAGCAAGGTGGCGTAGAGGACCAGGGCGGCGAGCCATTTGCCGATGATGATTTCCATGTCGCGAATGGGGGAAGTGGCGAGCAATTCGATGGTGCCCTGGCGCTTCTCTTCGGCGAACAGGCGCATGGTAATCATCGGGATGAAAAACAGGCCGATGACGGCGGTGTTTGAAAGCAGCGGACGGATCACGTATTCGTTCACGCTCATGGGCATGGATTGGCCGCTCATCTGGGCCTGGAGACTGGCCTGATTGAAATAGCCGACCGAGTTCCAAAAGAAGAGGCCGAAAATAATGGCAAACATCGTCAGGAGAAGATATGCCACCGGCGAAACGAAATAGCTGTTTAGCTCTTTCTGGAAAATAACCCAAACATTTCTCATTAATTCTCTCCTTGCACGACCGCTTCGGCGGGGGCCGCGGGTTCTTCAGGCTCCGCGGTCTTTTCTCCGCCCGTCAATTGCAGGAAGATTTCTTCCAGGCTCATGGCGGCGGGGCGAAGCTCGTTCAAATTCCATCCGGATTCCACGATGGCGCGCGCCAGGTCGCCGCGGATGAAGCGGTCTTTTAAACTTTCGACTTCAAAAATGGAGCGATTGCTGCGCGTTTCCTTGAAGAGGACGCGGCTGACGCCACTCACGGTTTCGAGGCGGTGCTGGATGGTTTGGGAGTCGAGCACGCCGTTGCGGCCCTCCACTTCGACCAGCACGGATTCGGCGCCGCGGGCGCGATTTTGGAGATTGTGAACCGAATCGGTTGCGACCAGTTTGCCTTTGTTGATAATGAGCACCTGTTCGCAGGTCTGTTCCACTTCGGGCAGGATGTGCGTGCTCAGGATTATGGTGTGGTCGCCCGCGAGGCTCTTGATGAGATCGCGCGTCTCGTTGATCTGCTTAGGATCGAGCCCGGCGGTGGGTTCATCGAGAATCAGAACGTCCGGATTATGGATGATGGCTTGCGCCAGACCGACGCGCTGGCGGTAGCCTTTGGACAATTTGCCGATTAGTTTAGCGCGCACGTCGGCGACGGCGCAGCGCTCGGCCACTTCCGTGACGCGCGCGGCAAGGCTCGGGCCGGACATACCTTTGAGTTTTCCGACAAATGTGAGGTATTCCCGCACCTCCATTTCCGGGTACACCGGCGGAGTTTCCGGCAGATAGCCGATTCGTTTTTTCACTTCCATCGGCTGTTCGAGCACGTCGAAGCCGGCTACGGTGGCGGTGCCTTCCGAAGGCGGAAGGAAACAGGTGAGAATGCGCATGGTCGTGGTTTTCCCGGCGCCATTGGGTCCGAGAAAGCCCACAATCTGGCCTTTCTTCACTTCGAAAGAAATGTGATCCACCGCAAGCGTGCGGGCGTATCTCTTCGTGAGGCCTTGAACTGTAATCATAGTTAGACTCGGAGGAACTGCGATGACTGGCCGGAAGCGCCTCCTAGCGGGCGGCTGAAAAAATTCCCAAGTATGCGCTCCCTGACGGTCGCGGCTCGGTAGTTCACATTATCGCGATTCTGAGCCGCGCGCGTCAGCCAGCGGACCTTGGCCTTTTTCAGCATCCTGCTAGGAGGCCTGCTCCGATCAGGCTACTGCAATCACATGATAAAAATCGGTGCGGGCGGATGTCAATTTGGCTAAGTGGTCCAGGTTCGCCCGCTATGTTAGACGTAGATGACATTATTCCGAGAGGGCAAATCCCATGATTTGCATGCCTGCGTCGACATAAATCACATTGCCGGTAACGCCGCGGCCGAGATCGCTGGCCAGGAAAACGGCAGCGTCAGCCACTTCCGCCGGATCGGTGTTGCGCCGGAGAGGAGCCAGTTTGGCGCCCCCATCCAGCATCTTTGAAAAATCGCGAATACCACGCGCCGACGTAGTTTTGACGGCTCCGGCGGAGATTGCGTTTACGCGAATATTGGAGGGTCCGAGATCGGCTGCCAGGTAACGCACGGACGATTCAAGCGCGGCTTTAGCCACGCCCATCACGTTATAATTCTCGACCACGCGCGTGGAGCCGAGGTAAGTGAGCGTGGTGATGGAACCGCCCGCGGGAGCCATGAGAGGCGCAGTGGCGCGGGCTAAGGCCACCAGCGAGTAAGCGCTGACGTCTTGGGCCAGAGCGAAGCCGGCTCGCGATGTTTCGACAAACGGGCGGCTTAGATCCTCGCGATTGGCGAATGCAATACAATGCACCACGGCGTTGAGCACGGCGCCTTGATCCTTCAGGGCATCCCTCAACATGTTGGCTAAGGCGTCTAACTGGGTGTCCTGGGTTACATCGCAGGGAAGCACCTGGGCGGCTTTGATTTCGGCGGCAAGCTCTTCGACGGTCTGTTTTTGGCGATCGCCCTGGTAAGTGAGGATGACATGGGCGCTTTCACGGGTGAAGGCGCGGGCGATGGCGTAAGCCAGGCTCCATCGGTTTGCCACGCCGAGGATGAGGGCGGTCTTGCCCTCCAGCAATTGGGACATGAATCAAGTATTGTATCAGCCACAGATGAACAGGCGAACAATAGCCACAGATAATAACGGATGAACGATGTACAGGGCGAGGTGAAAGTCCGCTGGCTTACGCGACGCGGCTCAGAAAGGGCGCGCATATGTTCGCAGGAGATCCCCGATCCCACAGGCCTTGCTGGTGGAGGGGAATCTCGGCCGGGAAGTGTCGCAAGACGTTGTCGGCTTCGGGTCCGTTCAAAAGGTCGCATAGTAGCAGGATCGAGCTTCGGACAAATGATTTAGCAAGGCGCAAGTACTGGCCGCTCCAAAGGGGACGTCCGCTCGGAATCGGTCGCCGAGCCGGCTCCCCCTAGCTCAGGTTCGCGGATTAGGTCGGCTTTCGCCAGCCCTCAATCGACACAACCCGGAATCGCTAGCTTCGGTCTTTGTTTCGCCGATGCGGGCCGTGCCCTTCTCGGACAGAAGTGCGCCGATCTCCTCCATGCTGAGGTAGCGGCGGCACACCGGTTTCCGAATCTTGGGCATGGCGAGCTTGCGCGCCGGAGTCTTGGCGAGCAGGTCTTCGTCAGCGGCGTAGTCGAGAGATGCTTTCAGGTTACAGTCGGATCTTACGGGCAGAACGTGGGTCGCAAAAACGGATCGAATCGTTTCCCGGAAGGGTTGGGACAACTGGCCCGATTTCTAAGGCGGCTGGTCCGAGCACCTTTTCTTTCTTCCTCCGCAGGCGCTCACCCTCTTTGCTCGTTACCCACACATGGAAAAAGCCGACCCAGACTGCCCGTCGCCTCGCTCGATCCATAGTTAGGGATATGATGAACAGGATTCGATGACGAGGTCCATTTTCCCCCACGCCGTGAAGCAGATGATGAAACCTAGCCTCTTTGACGAGCGATTCGAACATGCATCCGTGTTTGCCACCGAGGCGGCTGCACGCGAAACACGAACGGTGACAATTCGTGGGGATATCACGAGCCTTTGCTTTGACGATCTTGATCTGCGGTGGAAACAAGGGCCCGTTTGGTTGACAGGTTTCACGGCGCCGGCCTCACTGTTCTGCCTGAATCTGCTGGCGCGCGGCCGGAGCATGCGTTTGAAGTATTATCTGGTGAAGCACAGCATCGAGGCCATCCGAGAGGTTCTCGATGGCGCGCTGCCATGCCGTCGTATGATGACGCACTTGCCGACAAGTGACCCGTCCGATCTAGTCTTCCGGATCATTGCAGCAAGTGCCCGCGCCGCAGAACAGGAGAGAGCGAATGCCTAGTCTTCCGCCCGGTGTAAACCGTCAAGACTTTCAGGAGGCGATTGCCCAGTTTCAAACCGCCGTCGGCAAGGAATGGGTGTTCACGAGCGACGAAGACGTGGCCCTGTATCGCGACTCGTATTCGCCGTTCTGGCACGAGCCGGAAGATCCAGTGCCGTCGGCGGCGGTCGCGCCGGATGGCGTCGAACAGATCCAGCTGATCGTTCGGATTGCGAACAAGTACAAGGTTCCGCTGTGGACGGTTTCGACGGGCAAGAATCTGGCATATGGCGGTTCCGCGCCGCGGCTTTCGGGCTCGGTGGTGCTCGACTTGAAGCGCATGAACCGCATTCTGGAAGTGAATGACCGGAATCATTATGCGCTCGTTGAACCCGGCGTGAGTTACTTCGACCTGTACCGTTACACGCAGGAAAAAGGGCTCAATGTCTTCATCGACGCCCCCGATCCGGGCTGGGGAAGTCCCGTGGGGAATACGCTCGATCGCGGCGGCGGGCACACCCCGCTGCGCGATCACTTCTCCACGCTGTGCGGCATGGAGGTAGTGCTGGCCAATGGCGACGTGGTGCGGACCGGAATGGGCGCGCTTCCCAACTCGCACACCTGGCAGCAGTACAAGTATGGCTTCGGGCCGTACGTGGACGGGATCTTCACGCAGTCCAATTACGGAATTGTCACGAAAATGGGCGTGTGGCTTTACCCCATGCCGGAGATGCGCTTCACCGGAATCGTCAGCGTGCCCAAACACGACGATCTGATTCCCATGGTGGATACGCTGTCGTACCTGATGAATTCGAACATCGTGCTGGGTACGACCAGCGTCGCCAGTTCGCTAAGAGCGAGGGCGCGCGACCCGGAACTGATCGCGCTCCGCTCGAAAGCGGGCGGAGCCAGCATCCCGGAGCTGGAAGAATATCTGCGAGGCAAGGACCTTCCCTACTGGAGCATCGAGCTTCCGTTTTACGGTCCCACCGAAGTAGTGCCCGCGCAGTGGGCGTTTGCGAAGAGGAAGTTTTCCGCGATTCCGGGCGTGCAATTTCGCGATGGCGCATCGAACAAGCTGCCGCCTGGTCCAGAAGACCTGGCGAAGGTGGCGAATTCAGTTCCGCTCGGCGTGCCTAGCCTGGCTATCTTTTCGGCTCTCGGGACGAATGGCGTGGGCCATATCGATTTGTCCCCAATCACGCCGATGACGGGTGAAGCCGTCTTTGAAGTGATGGACGCGTTCGACAAGGTTTTGAACGAAATGGGCGTCGACAATGTACTCTCGGTTATTGCCGGCACATACTATCCGCGCTCGTTCTTCTTCCTGTTCACGTTCCCGATCGTGCACGACGTGGAAAAGAATCGGAAGACGCGGGAGGCATTCAAGCGCTTGGTTGAGGTAGGGGCTCAGCACGGCTGGGGCGAATATCGCACCCACCTGGCGTTCATGGACGACGTGGCCAATACTTACTCGTTCAATAATCACGCGCTGCTGCGGCTGCAGGAAACCATCAAAGACGCGCTCGATCCAAACGGCATTCTGGCGCCGGGCAAGAGCGGCATCTGGCCGAAGCATATGAGAAAGGCGCGTGCATGACCAAAATGTGCTTAGGGCTGGCTCTGCTGCTGCCGATAGCCGGTCCTGCATTTGCTGGGGACCAGGCGGACCGGGGCCGCGAGGTCTATCAGAAATGGTGTACGCCGTGCCATGGAACAGGGCTGGGAAAGCCGGGGACGAGCGCCGCTGCCGCACATGGAGTGAAGCCCGCGGTGTTAGAGCAGCGCACCGACCTGGCCCCCAAGATGATAGAAACGGCCGTCCGCCAGGGCGTCTACTTCATGCCGCGATTCCGCAAGACTGAAATCTCGAATGCGGATCTCGCCGCGATCATCGCCTATCTGGCGCACAAGTAATTCAACAAAGGAAGAACTCATGGAGATTCAATTCCCGGACATCCCGCTCTACAAAGGCTGGGGCCATCCGAATCGTGTCGAGGCAACTGTACGCGGACTAGAACTGGTGGAGGGCCATCTGCCTCCGGAAATCGAAGGAACCCTGCTGCGCTGCGGGCCCGATCGCCAGTATCCACCGCTTGACGGGTCCGACGTTTTCATCGATGGCGAAGGCATGGTGCACACCTTTCGTTTCTCCGGCGGGCAGGTGGATTATATGAGCCGATGGGTTCGGACCGAGCGGTTCGTGCTCCAGGAGAAGGCCCGGCGCGCTCTGTTTGGACGGTACCGGAATCGCTTCACGAACGACCCGGCGGCCGGCGGCGCTCGCATGGGCACTGCCAATACCAACCTCGTGTTCCATGCGGGAAAGTTGCTCGCTCTCAAGGAAGACGACTTGCCGTACGAGCTCGATCCGGAGACGCTGGAAACGCGTGGACATTTCGACTTTAGCGGGGCGATCACCAGTGTGAGCTTGAGCGCCCATCCCAAACTCGACCTGGTTCACGACGAAATGCTCACCTTCTCGTATCAGGCAAAGGGCGATGGCACGAAGGACATCGTCTTTTACGCGCTCAATCGCGACGGCCGGGTGGTAGACGAGATATGGTTCGAAATGCCATGGCCCGGCATGGTCCACGATTTTGCCGTGACACCGAATTACGCGGTATTTCCGTTCTTCCCGTTCATCACCGATATGGAAGCGGTGAAGCGCGGCGGGCCATTCTATCAGTGGCATACGGATGAGGAAACCCGGGTCGCCATTGTCCCGCGTCACGGTACCGCGCGCGACATCCGCTGGTTCCGTGGTCCCACGATGAGCGCGGGCCACATGATGAATGCTTATGAGGATGGCTCGAAGCTTCATCTCGACGTCTGCCTATATGATGGCCCGTGCTTCGACTTTTTCCCAACACCTTCGGGCCAGTCCTTTCCCGTGCCACCGCCGATCCTGACGCAGTTCACCTTCGACCTGGCGAATGGCAACGACGGATACACCCTGCGACCGTTGGCGCGCATCCCGGGCGAACTGCCGCGTACGGACGACCGCTACCAAGGGCACGGCTATCAACACGGCTACATGGTGGCAGGGCGCGGCGCCGACGGCAGCTCTTCCATAGGCCACGTGGATCACAACGCCGGAAAGATGGAGTGCTGGAGTCCCGGCCCGGCGAGCGCGGTTCAGGAATCGCAATTTGTTCCCCGTCGGCCGGATTCTCCCGAAGGCGACGGCTACCTGCTGACCGTGGTCAATCGTCTGGCCGAGAATCATAGCGACCTCGCCGTGCTGGATGCGCGCAACGTGGCCGCCGGGCCGGTCGCGCTGTTCCGGTTGCCAGTCCGTGTGCGCATGGCTTTCCACGGCACTTGGGTTCCTGCGGAGACGTTCCGCACCCGCCGTTACGGGATGGAGATCGCGTAGTGAGCGCCCCGGCAACAACTGATTTGTGGGAACAGCTTCGAAGCCTCGGTTCCGAGTTAACGCCTGCCCAAATCCAGGCCACGATAAAACTGCTGGCGCCGCACGCGCCCCGGCCCGGTCCCGACGTCGAAGTGCATCGCGATGTGGCGTACGGACCGGATTCACGCCATCGTCTGGACGTATTCGTCCCGGCCGCCGGAGCTGATAGCGCCCCCGTGCTCGTCTTTGTTCACGGGGGTGGATTCGTAAGCGGCGATAAGGGGACTCCGGACGCACCTTTTTACAACAATGTGGGGCTGTGGGCGGCCCGCTCGGGCTGTATCGGCGTCACCATGACGTACCGCTTGGCCCCCGCCGCACCTTGGCCGGCCGGCTCTGAAGATGTCGGCGCCGCAGTTCGGTTTCTGCATGCCGCTAGCGCGCGGTGGGGCGGCGATCCGAAAAGCGTCTTTCTGATGGGCCAATCCGCGGGCGCGGTCCACGTGGCAGGATATGTCGCTGAGCCTCGGTTACACGCGCTCCCCAACGGCGATATCGCGGGAGCCATAATGATCTCGGGGCTTTACGATGTGGCACGCGCCGATCGCAACCCGTTTCAGGCCGCGTACTATGGCCAGGACCCAAAGCGCTGGCCCGAGCAGTCCACGCTGAGAAAACTGGCGGAGACCTCGCTTCCCTGCTTCTACAGCGTTTCCGAATTTGATCCGCCCGACTTCCAACGCCAGGCTGCGTGGCTAGTGGAAGAGCATGCCGTCCGCAGGGGGCACTGGCCGCGCCTGATACAGTTAGCCGGCCATAACCATCTTTCGAGCGTGCTACAAATCGGCAGCGCCATGGACACGCTCGGCCCCGAGCTGCTGCGCTTCATCCACAGAGCTTGAGACGCGAGTGGGACGCTGTGGAAGGGGTTGGCGCCTCCCGCTCGCCGGACAGCACATCGATAGCAATCATCGGCGTGGTACCGCTATTTGCACTCGAAATTGGCCGCGTCGTCCTGGGAACCGGTTCCACGATAATGCGGAAACTCAGGATATGCGCACACCGGCCTGCTCACGCCCGGAAACGATTTGCCTTTCGCCACCATGTGCTCTGGCGCTTGATCTTTCTCCGTCCACTCGACCAGCGCGGTCAGCGGATCGAAATCCTCCAGCGCCGGGCCGCCCCCGCAATGATTCATCCCCGGCACCTCGAAGAAGCGCACCCACGGCATCGTCTTATCTAATCCGCCGTTGTCACGCACCACGTGCTCGTAATAGCGCGCCGTATCGTAGGCTGAAAAGAACGGGTCGCTCATCCCGTGAATGAGCATCAGTTTGCTGCCGCGAGCGGAAAACGTCGAGAGGAATGTCAACAACGAGTCCTGCAGAATGCCGGTGTCGTTCAGGCGCGCCGGGTCCGTATCGAAGTTGAACTTCATCGGGTCGAACCCCGGGTCAGGTGGCGTGAGGAAAAAGCCTTTGAGTCCGCTGAACATTAACGTTACGTCCGCGGAATTGGACACTGCGGTTTCCGAAGTCCCCAGCTTCAGCGCGCGCCAGCCTGGAGCTGCGATACCGGTGTCATAGGGCCAGTCTGAATACAGCGCTTCGCCGCGCGAATTCTTCGGCCCCGCGAACACTTTTTTCAGGACATCCACCTGCTTTGCCGAAAGACATGCGACAGTCTTGCTCCCCTTACAGGTCAGTTCCGTCGGATCGAAGTGACATTCCTTCGTATTGAAGATGAGGCCGTCCTTAACGCCGTCCTTCGCATCGCAAACCCGAACCACTGCGTTGCCCACGAGTGTTAGGTCCGCATTGGAGAACGCCTTGGAAAGAATTGGCCGGCCCGCGTCGTCCTTGGGAGCGATTTCAGAGAACGCGATCGTATCCCAAACAGAGCTGATCGTGGCCGTGCCCACCCGAGCGGCCGGGGCTACCGACATCACGCCGTCGAACACGAGCGGGAAGCGCTGCGCTGCGAGCAGGGCTTGCCTGCCACCGTTGGAACAACCCATGAAATAGGACTTCTTCCACGGCTGGCCATAGTAACTGACGATCATCTGTCGTGCCAGTTCCGTCACCGCGATAAAGCCGCCGTAGGCTTGATCCACTCGGGCTTGCTGATCGATGCCGAATGAGGCATCGGCCGCTGCGCCTATAAATCCACCTTGCCCCTGATGCCCGGAGTCCGTTGATGCGACGGCAAAACCGCGCGCGAGGGCCGGCACCGCCGTGGAACCCGAAATCGGAACCGCACCGGTTGCTGGCCGCACCACGCCGTCCATACCGCCGCCACCTTGGAATAGAAAACGCTCCGTCCACATATCCGGCAGCCGCAGTTCGAAGCCGATACCAAATTGCTTCCCTCCAGCGCCGACTCGTTTATTAATGGTGCCCTGTACCAAACAATAGGGCGGTGATGCGTTTGTGGACGGGACCGGCTCGGCCTTGGAAAGCTCGACGCCCGGAGCGCTGAACTCGAGGAATTGTGCGCAGGGGCGTTTGGGCGAAACAGTCTGCGCCTGGCAAAGCAGGGCCGAGAACAGCAGAACGACTGCTATCAGCTCACGACGCGGTTTTGATTTCATTGCGCTCAGCATAATCGTCGACGGATTGCAGCGTCTACCGTGCGCAGACGTATGATCCGGCATCATTCGGTTGACCACCTGTATATTTTGGATAAGACGGATAGCCACAAAGTGGCAGGTTTCGCCCTCCGCCACTCACGCTTAATTGCTTCGGTGGCGTCACCTTCTTCTCTACCCAATCCGTGAGTATTGGTAGCCTATCATATGTATTTGGAATGGGAGCACCTTCGATCGTTTTTCCGTCGCCGTCGGTTGCATAGTTCGTGCCGCTTAATCCGTGGTTAGTCTGCGGAATGACGAACAAGCGGGCGAACTGGTCGACCTTTTCCCGCCCCATCCGTTCGATGACCGATTGAAAGTAGTCCAGCTGCGCTCCCGGTGACGCCAGGGTGTCATTGGTCCCGATGGTCACGATCATCTTGCCGCCGCGCGCGGCGAATTTGCTGAGGTCCGGGTTGGTCGCATCCAACCATTCCGACAATTGGATCCGGCGCTGGTTCCATTGCCCACCCTCGATGTAGTCCAGCGGGTTTGCGGCGGGGTCCTGCATCAGGAAGCCAGTGACGCCGATCACTCCCAGATGACGGTGCATCTGCGCATCGGGTCGCGCGCCTTCCTGGCCGCGAAAACGCCCCGGCAAGATGAGTCCCGATCCGCTGGGATCGGTATTCGGCACCCACATTCCAAACTGTTTCACGCCATTGGCCAGGGGTGTCGCAAACCGATAGGGACTGTAAACCATCTCCAGGGTCGAGATCTGGCCGTCGGTCAAACATGCCTTTGCGCTCGTATCCGCGGGATCGGGATCGCGGTTGTCAGGGCAGCGCTTCGCAGCCCAAGGGTCGCGTCCTTTCTTACCTTGTTTCGTATCGAAAATCGCGCGGCAGGCCATGTAATTGTTGATGATGCCGTCGGCAATTCCATCCAGTTTGTCGCACTGCCGTATGAATTCGCCGCGGATGGCGTTGACTTTGGCGGGTGTAATCCAGTTGGCGAGCGGTTTTTCCTGAATACGAATCAACTCTGGAGCCAGCATGAGCGAAGAGAAGCTCACGATCGGCACGTTCGCGATGATGCCGTCGTAGTCGGCGGGATATCGCTGAGCGATCGTGAGCGCCTCGCGGCCGCCCTGCGAAGTTCCGAAGAAGTAGTTGAACCGGGGCTTCATGCCATAAGCGCGCTGCATTAACACCAGCGCTGCATCGTGTGTCTTTTTCAACTGCATGTACCCAAGGTTTTTGATGGATTCGTCGCTGAGCGACCAGTCGGTGCCCGCCATCGTGTGGCCGGAGTCGCTTCCGTAGGTGGCAAATCCGAGCTGCAGCAGTCCAGGCCCGGTGGTCACTCCGAAACTTGCCGTAAGGTTTGGAATCATGCCGTTCATCCCGCCGCCACCGAGCTGAGCGGCTCGCTCGCTCCATTCCGACGGTAACAACACTCGGAAGAGAATCGGTTTGGCATTTCCGCTGGTCTCAATCGGCGCCATCGAGCCATCAACGCTGCAATAGGCAGGCAGGGGCGCCACCGCGGGCTTCCACACTGGTGCGCTCAGAGTTACTGCCGCAACCGGCTCGGCGAGCATTTCAGCGGGAATCGAAGTGCCCAACCTTTGCGTTGTGCAATCGGACTCGGTAAGTTTCTTGGCGCCGTTCTGCGCGCATAATAATCCGGTGGCAACCCAAAACGCGCATATCAGCCGCAGGTTCATGGGTTTCTCCTAACTTCGCTTTCCGAGGTGGCGATCGAAGAATTTTACGATCACGTCGTAACAGTCGCGCGATTCCGGCACATCGGGATTATAGAAGAATCCGTGAAACAGCGCTTCCCAGACGTGCAACTCCGCGTCGACTCCCAGCTTCACCAACTGCGTGTGGGTATAAAGAGCGCCGCTCATTTCGAAGCCGCGAGTCGCCGTGATAATCAAGGTTGGCGGAAACTTCGATAAAATTTCCGGCGAGTTAATGGGGGCAACCAGAGGATCCTTCGGATCGGTGCCCGCGAGATAGCCTAGTCCGCCTGAGGGTTGGTTCGCCGGCGTCTTCTGCTTAGGCGGTGGCGCCATGATGCGCGCCTCACCCAGTGGCCCGGCCGTGTAAGCCGCGTCGCCACCAAAGCCGGCGCCGGTGGGAGAGCCCGCTCCAGCGCAAAAGATGCCAACGGCACCAGGACTGGGTAGATTGTGTTTTTCAAACCAAGCAACCGACATCGCCGTCAACATACCTCCGGCGGAGCAGCCGTAAATGCCGATATTTTGTGGCGTGTGATCTTTCAGGAGATCTTTATAGACAACGGCTACATCTTCGCTCGCGGCGGGGAACTTGTACTTGGGTCCTTCGCGATAGTCGAGACTGATCACGCGAATCTTGCCGAGGGCAGCGATCGGGATGGACTCCAGTTCGGCGCAGGCCGGCCAGCACCCGGAAAAGCCTCCGCCGTGGAGATCGATCAGGACACGATCGCGATTCGCCGCTGAGATCCCCGCCTTGGGCGTATACACGTATGCGTGTACACCCGCAATTTTGGTGTCTTCCCGATCCACCGGATAGAGAACCTTTTGCCGCTCCAGATATCCCTTCATGAAGCGCGGCACGCCGTTGTCTTGCGCCAACACGTTAGGGTTCTGCATGTCCTTCAGGTGCTGCGTTACGTAGGCCTTGGCCTCCGGACTCAGAAAGCCAGACATCGGAACGGCCTGAGCAGGAACGTGAACCGAACCATCGTCGTCGATCACCACCGGATTCTTGGCAGCCCGCTCCTGGGAACCGAGCGGAAGCAGGCTCAGACTCAGGAACATTAAACCGAATCGAATTGTTAATCGCATGGATCTTCCCGTGCGCTCCTATTTCAGAAGAGTTGAAACATCAATCGCGTCCGCCATGGCTCGATTTCCAGCGTCATTTGGATGCACGTGGTCGCCAGAATCGAATTCCGAGCGCAGCCTCTTGGGGTTTGCGGGATCGCGCGTGAGGGCGTCAAAATCGATGACTGCATCAAACGCCCCACTGGTGCGGATCCACTGGTTCACGGCTTGACGAACGCTCTCCCCGCTCTCGGTGTAGGTAGCCACGCCTTCGACCGGCATGATAGTCGCACCTGCCACCTTGATACCGTGCAGGTGCGCTCTCTCGATGATTTGCCGGTAGCCCCAGATCAGGTCCCCGGCTGTCACGGCTTGGCCAGGCGGAATGCCGGGTATGGCCGAAAAGGTAATGTCGTTGATTCCCTCCAGCAGGATCATCCCGCGTGCGCCGGGCCGCGCGAGCACGTCACGGTCGAAGCGCGCCAGCGCATTTGTGCCGGCCACGTCACGCAGCACTCGATTTCCGGAGATCCCCAAGTTCAGAACGGCTAGCATCGCGGTGGACTTGCTGGACGCGAGCCTGTTCGCCAGCAGCGCCGGCCAGGCCTGATCTTTGTTGGCCGTGGTCGCAAAGCCGTCGGTGATGGAGTCCCCGAAAGCCACGATCGCGGAAGCACTCAAATTCGCCAGGACGTCGACGCCCGAGAGCCAAAAATAGGCGGTTGTCGTTGTAGACGGATTCAACGTCGCATCGGCGCTGGCGTCCCCACTCGCTATGTAGGTTGTGTGGAGGCCCAAGGGGTGCACCGTGGGAGGACCTGTATCTTCGGGAAGGTAGAGCGAGATGGCCAAGTCCGTAAACTTGGGAACGTCGAGATCCACCGGATCGCTCACAACCAACGCTCCTGGGGGAATGCTGAACGAGGCCCGTCCACCGAACATGAGTACGCGATCCGACGCGGGGAAAACGGCAGCGTCTTTCTGGCGAATCGCAATATGCGCGGCTCCAACCGCAAGCGCTGTGTTTCCCAGAGCATTCGAGAATTGCACTCGTACCCGCCGCCCGCCGATGCTGGTCCGCACAACCATTCGCACCGTTTGGTTCTTGAATGTTTCTGGAATTGGTCCGATCGGCGAGGGCCGAGCCGGCGCCGCCTGCGGACGCGGAGGAGGAGCGCCAAGCGGTGCAACGGGGGCCAGAGCCTGAGCAGTGGCCCAAGTGGCGACCCAGTGTTCTTCTGGCTGAGCGGCAGCAAGGCACAAGCAGAAACTGAACAACCATAGGATCTGTTTCATGTTTTATTTACCGAAGTGCCGATCGAAGAAGCGCGCGATCACGGCGTAGACCTCGCGGGATTCCGGCAGGTCGGAGTTGTACCAAAACGCGTGCGGCAGTCCATCCCACACGTGCAGTTCGGCATCCACTCCCGCCCGCACCAATGCGTTGTGCGAATTGATCGCAGAACTGTATTCCATCCCCCGGGTGCTTGTCACGAGTAACGTGGGCGGAAATTTTGCGACCAATTCCGGAGAGTTGATGGGATAGGCCAGTGGGTTCTTGGGATCGACGTTGCTCAAATATGCCGGACGGAACTGGGCCGGACTATCGGAGCCTGCGCGCCCCGCAGGGATCGAGAACCCGTTCAGCGGACCAGTAACAAAGCTCGCATCACCCCCACCCAGGTCACCGATGGAGGCACAGAGAACACCGATCGCCGATGGATTCGGGAGATGGTTCTTTTGAAACCACGCGATCGACATGGCGGCCAGCATTCCACCTGCCGAGCAGCCGTACAAGCCGATGTGTTGGGGCAAGTACTCCTTGAGTGCCGCTTGATAAACCGCCGCAACGTCCTCGCTGGCTGCGGGAAACTTGTATTCGGGCCCCATGCGGTAGTCGATCGTTATGACCTTGATCTTCTCCACGGAAGATATCGGGATGGATTCGACCAGTGCGGCCGTGCGAGCGCCCGATATGAACCCGCCGCCATGGACATTCAGCAGCACTCGATTCACATTTTTCGGCGCAACACCCCCCTTAGGCGTGACGATGTCCACATTCATCCCGGCGATGGTCCGGTGTTCGACATTCACGGGATAGCGCTCACGAATCGGCTTGAGGAACCAATTCATGATCTCATCCTGGCGTGCGCGGTAGCCTTGGATATCTTGCGTGGGGCTTGGGCCTCCCGAAAAGGGCTTGTCTCGCAGCAGATGCAGCATGTAAGAGCGTGCTTCCAGACTCAGAAAGCTCGATAGAGGAACGGAGAGGCCGCTGACATGTAATGTTCCGTCCGGATCGACCGCCTGACCTTTCCCGTTGCCGGCGAGTTGGGCGTTTGCGACGCTAATACTTAAGAACGCCGCGGTCACCAGAGGGAATACGTATCGCTTCATCGTAACAGCAGATGAAATATATCTTCGCCCCTTAGTGCCTGTCAAGGATATTTTACATTTGCACCCCCAACCTGTATTATCAGGCCGTGAACCATCCATCTTCGCTTCCGAAGCACGAAAGGGTTCGGCGAACGCTCGCGGACGCAATCGCATCCGGCCAGTACGAAGCGGGCCAGCGCCTGCCCAGTGAATCGGAGCTGGTGAAAACTTTTGGGGCATCCAGGCCCACCGTGAATCGCGCGCTGCGCGAGCTTCAGTTAGCCGGCATTATCGAGAGACGCGCCGGATCGGGCAGCTTTGTTCGTATCGATACGGCGGCGCGCGGCTATACGTTCGGGCTGTTGATTCCCGAACTGGGGCGCACTGAGATTTTTGAGCCTATTTGCCGGGGAATGGCGAATGCTCAGCACAACGGCCCTCACGTCCTGCTCTGGGGAAGTTCGTTGGCGGACACGGCGGACGTCGAGCAACACGCGTCGCAGGCCTGCCGGCAGTTGGTGGCCAAGAAAGTATCCGGCGTTTTCTTTGCGCCGCTGGAGCTGACGCCGCAGAAGGACGCGATCAACCATAAGATCGCGACGATATTCGACAAAGCTGGTCTCCCGATCGTGTTACTGGATCGGGACCTGGTAGCCTATCCGGCACGAAGCCGGTACGACCTGGTGGGAATCGATAATCGCCGGGCCGGATATACGATCACCGCGCATCTCCTGGGGCGCGGGTGCCGGCGAGTCATGTTTGTGGGCCGTCCCGGGTCGGCGCCCACCGTTGACGCACGCATCGCCGGGTACCGCGAGGCCTTGGGAGAAGCGCCCGGAAATCTGGAGCCCAGCATCTGCCGCATCGATCCACAAGATAAGGACCAGGTCAAATCGGCACTCTCTAAATCCCGCCCGGACGGCATTGTGTGCGCGAACGATTTCACGGCGGCGCACCTGATGAAGGTCCTTACCGAGCTGGGGGTGAACGTGCCAGGAAAGGTGCGCCTGGCGGGTATTGACGATGTCAAGTACGCAAGCCTTCTCTCGGTTCCGCTGACGACTCTCCATCAACCCTGCGCCGACATTGGCGCGATTGCAGTCAGCACCATGCTGGAACGGTTGCGGAATCCGAAATTGCCGGCAAGAGACATTCTGCTCAATTTTCGCCTGGTGATTCGCGACTCTTGCGGCGCTCGAAAAAAGAGTTGACAGCTATTTCACGGCCAACCATACTGGCTGTTGCGCAATGGCTGGCCTGACAAATTGTCATAATCTGTCTTTACAGGATGCTGAGCGAAAGCATTCGATTCTTGTGGCCGGCGAGGTATTGTGGGATTTGTTCGAGCACTCCACGGCGCTGGGAGGCGCACCGCTCAACTTCGCGGCGCATGCCAAGCGGTTAGGATACAACCCGGTGCTGATCAGCGCTGTCGGCGCCGACTCTCTCGGGGATGCAGCACGGCAGGAGATTGCCGCTCTCGGCCTTGACACTTCCTTCTTGCAGACCACGGGCCGGTACCCAACCGGCACCGCTCGCGTTGAACTGGGACCAGAGAATCGAACGCGTTTCGTCATCGAACGTCCGGCGGCGTACGACGCGTTGCGTCTCCGCGAAGAGCAAATCGCGCAGATCACGCATCGCGCCCCTGCGAGCTTCTATTACGGGACATTGTTTGCATCGGCGCCGCAAGGCAGGGTAGTGCTCGACAGGCTCATGGATGCTCTACCAGTCGCGACTCGCTTCTACGACCTCAACCTCCGCCCAGGCAACTATTCGGTGCAGCTTGTAATCGAGCTGTTGGAACTGGCCGGCGTAGTCAAGCTCAATGAAGAAGAACTCTGTATTGTACGCAAGTTTACCCGGCTGCCATCAGAAATCGAGGCGTTCTGCCGCGAAGGATCCAAACGGTTTGGCTGGAAAGCAGTGTGCGTGACCTTGGGTGCGCGCGGGTGCGCGATGTTGTGCGGCGATGAATACATCGAGGCTCCCGCGCACACGATCAACGTCGCCGATCCTGTAGGTGCGGGGGATGCGTTCGCCGCGGCGTTCCTGCACGGCCTCATCTCCGATTGGCCCGTGGCCAAAATCGCTGTGTTCGCCAATCGCTTAGGGGCGCTCGTCGCCAGCCGGCACGGCGCTATCCCGGATTGGACTGTGGAAGAGGCCGTTGAGTCGTGAGAACGAGCACCACTGCGGCCGGAAGAACGACTACTCCGTTAGTCAATGGATACTTGCTGCGCAGTTCTCTGGTTGCGGCGTTAGGCGGACTGCTCTTCGGATTCGATACGGCCGTCATCTCCGGCGCGACCAAAGCGCTGGGTGGAACGTTTGCACTATCGCCGTTGACGCTCGGCATTACCGTCTCCAGCGCGCTGTGGGGGACGGTTCTGGGCTCATTAGGCGCGGCGGCGCCCAGCGATCGATACGGACGGCGACGGTGCCTTCGGGTGCTAGGCTGCTTATACCTGGTTTCTTCCGTCGGTTGTGCCTTCGCTTGGAGTTGGGCTGCCCTGATCGTATTTCGC
Organism: Bryobacterales bacterium; assembly: GCA_963772905.1. GTDB lineage: Bacteria > Acidobacteriota > Terriglobia > Bryobacterales > Bryobacteraceae > Palsa-89. The sequence goes on from CAVYZD010000008.1 coordinate 210,489, forward strand.
GCTATCGGGGGATTGGCTATTGGCGCATCGTCCGTAATCGGCCCAATGTACATCGCAGAAATTTCACCGGCTGCCAGGCGTGGACGTCTGGTCGGGCTCTTTCAGATGGACGTGGTGGTAGGGATTCTGCTGGCTTATCTATCGAACTCTCTCGTTGCATCCGCCGGATTCGGCGAATCAGAGTGGCGCTGGAAATTCGGGATGGTCGCGTTCCCGGCGGCCGGATTTCTGGTGGCCCTATTCGGAATCCCGGAAAGCCCCCGATGGTTGATCGCGGCGGGCCGGGCCGAGGAAGCCCGCGAAGTATTCGAGCGCGTGGGAGAACAGGACCCGGAGCGCGCCTTGCAGGAGATCGCCGAAACACTCCAGAGGCAGAGCGGAGCACAAAGCCAGCCGCTATTCCAGTCTCGTTACCGTAAGCCGATTTTCCTCGCGATATCGATCGGCATGTTCAACCAGCTCTCGGGAATCAACGCGATTTTGTATTATCTGAACGACATTTTCGAGCGTGCCGGATTCAGTAAAGTTTCAAGCGATATGCAAGCGGTTGTCATCGGCTTCACCAACCTGGTATTCACGCTCATCGCGATGAGCATGATCGATCGGTTGGGTCGCAAGAAGTTGTTGCTGGCGGGAGCGGTGGGAACGGCGGTCTGCCTGGCTGGGGTCGCCATGATTTTCGCAACCGGCAAGCAACCGAAACTGCTGCTGTGGTTGCTGGTTGGATTCATCGCCTCTTTCGCATTCTCGCAAGGCGCCGTCATTTGGGTTTACCTCAGCGAAGTGTTCCCGAATTTGGTTCGCGCCAAAGGCCAGAGCCTCGGGAGCTTCACGCATTGGTTCATGAACGCTCTTATTTCCGCTGTGTTCCCTGTGATGGCTGCTCGTTCCGGGGCTGTCCCGTTTGTCCTGTTCGCTGCGATGATGGTTGCGCAATTCTTCGTTGTGCTGATGCTCTACCCGGAGACCAAAGGAGTAAGCCTGGAGAAAATGGAGCACCACCTGTGAAAGTGTCTCGGCCATGAACCACAAGGGGCGGCCATGAAGAACCAGGTCCAGCTCATCGCTTACGTCGATCGTCTTTCGAGCGGCGGCTTTCGCGAGCTTCAGTCACTGCTCAATGACGAGCCATTGGGTGGACTGTTCGGCGGCGTTCATCTGCTGCCATTCTTTTGCCCGATCGATGGCGCAGATGCCGGCTTCGATCCAATCGATCACACCCAGGTGGATCCACGGCTTGGCTCATGGGACGATGTACGCGCGCTGGCCGGGCGCACGGATCTGATGGCCGATCTGATAGTGAATCATCTTTCGACTCGGTCTCCGCAGTTCACCGACTTTCGCAAGCGTGGGCACGCGTCGTCCTACGCATTCATGTTTCTTACCTACGGGCGCGTTTTTCCGGATGGTGCAGCCGAAGAGGAGCTATTGCGAATTTATCGCCCGCGGCCAGGGTTTCCCTTCACGAAAATGCGCTTGGACGATGGAACCGAGCGGCTGTTGTGGACTACGTTCACCTCGGAACAAGTTGACATCGACGTTCGTTCGCCGCAAGGCAGCAGGTACCTGGATGAAATCCTGAATCAATTCCAGAAGGCAGGCATCCGGTCGATCCGCCTGGATGCCGCCGGTTACGCCATCAAGAAGCGTGGCACCAGTTGTTTCATGATTCCCGAGACCTTTGAATTCATCGGCGAACTCACGCGGCGAACTCACGACCGTGGAATCGAAGTGCTGGTCGAGATCCATAGCCACTATCTCGAACAGATCGAAATCGCCAAGCAGGTGGATTGGGTGTATGATTTCGCGCTCCCGCCGCTGGTTTTACACGCGCTCTATACCTCCGACGCGCGTCGTCTGAAAGAATGGCTGGAAATCAGCCCGCGCAACGTCATCACGGTGCTGGATACACATGATGGAATCGGAGTAATCGATGTCGGACCGGATCGAAGGTGTCCGGACGGCCCGCCCGGATTGCTTACTCCGGAGGAAGTTGACAGCTTGGTCAAAACGATTCACGAGCGGAGCAACGGCACAAGCCGGCAGGCCACTGGAGCAGCGGCCAGCAACCTGGATCTGTATCAGGTGAATTGCACCTTTTACGATGCTCTCGGCCGGCGGGACGAGGATTACTTGATTGCCCGCGCCATTCAATTGTTCGCTCCCGGGGTGCCCCAGATCTATTACGTTGGGCTTCTGGCGGGGACCAATGACTTGGATCTGCTGCGCCGCACCGGAGTAGGCCGTGACATCAATCGTCATTACTACACGCAAGCGGAATTACACGAGCGGCTAAACGCCCCCGTGGTTCGTTGTCTTCTGGGTCTGATCCGCTTCCGCAATGCACATCCCGCATTCTCGGGCGCTTTTCAGGTCCACCACTCTGACCACGGCTCGCTTGTCATGGAATGGCGCAAGCGCGCCGATTGGGCCCGGCTGGACGTGGATCTTGCCGCTCGACGCGCGGTGATTTCGCATTCCGATCCCGCGGGCAATGAGACCAAGGCGCTAGTTACATGAGCGGTATCAAGGCACTCACCTTCCTCATGTTCATGGTGTTTGCCATGACAA